>NZ_CP116239.1:4620000-7016867 GCF_028198105.1 Pseudomonas sp. TUM22785 | reverse complement strand
TGACACGGATATCCCCCAAACGGAAAGGAGTACGACGCGAAAAAACAGGCGTCATTGTAGCTGCCGTGGACAAAGTTATCCACATGAAGAACGGCGTTTCACCAAGGAAAATCAAGATGTTATTGGATATCTCCAATTCAGGAGCAACGCTCAGGAAGTTTGTGGATAACCACACAATAACCCTCTGGACAACCCCACCCGGAACACGGTGGACAACCGCCCTGTGGGCAACTCGTACTTTAATCCCCAGCTTGCCCCCAGACCGCGCACAGCCAGGGCACCGCTTTCGGACAGGCTTATCCTTTGGTCAAGCCTTCGCCTACCGCAGCTCAGAGGCAGTTTTCCACAGGACTGGGTGCCACCAAGAGTTATAAACAAAACAAGCCTTTCTTAAGTACTTCTTCCTTTCTTATTCTTTTGATCGGAACAGGTTGGTTGGAAATTGACCTGCACGCGCCATTTCTCTAGAATCGCCGGTCTCTTTAAACGGGGGCCACGTCGGCCCGTTGTGATCACCCAGGTAAAGCATCATGAAACGCACTTTCCAACCCAGCACCATCAAGCGCGCTCGTGTTCACGGTTTCCGTGCCCGCATGGCTACCAAGAACGGCCGTGCAGTCCTGTCGCGTCGCCGCGCCAAGGGCCGCAAGCGTCTGACTGTCTGATTCACCCGGAACAGGTGGTGAGTCGAGGCTTCGGCCGGGAGAAGCGTCTGCTGGTCCCCCGGCAATTCAAGGCAGTCTTCGACTCCCCAACCGGCAAGGTTCCCGGCAAGAACGTCCTGCTGCTCGCGCGCGACAACGCTCTGGATCATCCCCGCCTCGGCTTGGTGATCGGCAAGAAGAGCGTCAAGCTTTCAGTCGAACGCAACCGCCTCAAACGCCAGATCAGAGAAACCTTCCGCCACAACCTCGAGTTGCTGGCCGGCTGGGACATTGTGATCGTGGCGAAAAAAGGCCTGGGTGATCTGGAGAACGCAGAACTGAAGCATCAGTTCGAAAAGCTCTGGAAGCGTCTAGCCCGCAGCCGGCCTCGCCCTGAATCCCCGACCGAATCAGGGGTGGCCGACAGTCCCCATGCGTAAACTGGCCCTCGTACCGATCCAGTTCTACCGCTATGCCATCAGCCCGCTGATGGCCAGTCACTGTCGCTTCTATCCCAGCTGTTCCTGCTACGCGCTGGAGGCCATCGAAAACCATGGTCTCCTGCGCGGTGGCTGGCTGACTGCGCGTCGGCTGGGCCGCTGTCATCCCTGGAATCCCGGCGGCTACGATCCGGTTCCGCCCGTAAAAACCTCCCAATCCTCTTCGATGGCCGAGTAATCATGGATATTCAACGCTCGATCCTGATCGTCGCCCTGGCAATCGTGTCCTATCTGATGGTTCTCCAATGGAACCAGGACTACGGCCAGGCCGCCTTGCCGACCGCCAGCGCACCCGCCGCCAACACCGCGACGCTGCCTGACTCCGCGACTCCGACTCAGCAAGCCGCCAATGACGACGTCCCGACCGCCGACAATACCGAGCACAGCGCACCTGCCGCTGCTCAGGTAGCGCCGAGCAACGAGCTGATCCGCGTCGAAACCGACGTGCTCAACCTGGCCATCGACCCCAACGGCGGTGACATCGTCCAGCTGACCCTGCCGAAGTACCCCCGTCGCCAGGATCGCCCGGATGTTCCCTTCCAGCTGTTCGACAACGGTAACGAGCGTCTGTACCAGGCCCAGAGCGGCCTGATCGGCACCAACGGTCCCGATGCGCGCCCCACCGGCCGCCCGCTCTACAGTGCCACTCAGCGCCAGTACAAGCTGGAAGACGGCCAGGACCAGCTGGTGGTCGAGCTGACCTTCAGCGAAAACGGCGTCAACTACATCAAGCGCTTCACCCTGACCCGCGGCAAGTACGACCTGCAGGTCGCCTACCGCATCGATAACCAGAGCGCCCAGGCCTGGAACGGCAGCATGTACGCGCAGCTCAAGCGCGACGGCAGCGCCGACCCGTCCTCCAGCACCGCGACTGGCGTTTCGACCTACCTCGGCGCCGCCGTCTGGACCCCCAGCGAGCCCTACAAGAAAATTTCCACCAAGGACATCGACAAGCAGGACGAGAAGCGCCGCGAAGGCAATCCTGACGCCTGGTTCAAGGAAAGCGTGAGCGGTGGCTGGGTCGCCTGGCTGCAGCACTACTTCGTCACCGCCTGGGTCGCCGACAAGGGCCAGACCAACGTCATCCAGACCCGCAAGGATCCGAAAGGCAACTACATCGTTGGCTTCGTCGGCTCCAGCCTGGCAGTACCTGCCGGTGCCCAGGCGGAAACCTCGGCCACCCTGTATGCCGGTCCGAAGGTCCAGGATCACCTGAAGGAACTGTCCCCGGGCCTGGAGCTGACCGTCGACTACGGCTTCCTGTGGTTCATCGCCCAGCCGATCTTCTGGCTGCTGCAACATATCCACAGCATCCTCGGCAACTGGGGCTGGTCGATCATCGCCCTGACCGTGCTGATCAAGCTCGCCTTCTTCCCCCTCTCGGCCGCCAGCTACAAGTCCATGGCCCGCATGCGCGCCGTGTCGCCGAAACTGCAGGCGCTGAAGGAACAGTTCGGTGACGATCGCCAGAAGATGTCCCAGGCGATGATGGAGCTGTACAAGAAGGAGAAGATCAACCCGCTCGGTGGCTGCCTGCCGATCCTGGTGCAGATGCCGGTCTTCCTCGCCCTCTACTGGGTACTCCTGGAAAGCGTCGAGATGCGCCAGGCCCCGTGGATGTTCTGGATCACCGACCTGTCGATCAAGGATCCGTTCTTCATCCTGCCGATCATCATGGGCGCCACCATGTTCATCCAGCAGCAGCTGAACCCGACGCCGCCGGATCCCATGCAGGCCAAGGTGCTGAAGCTGATGCCGATCATCTTCACCTTCTTCTTCCTCTGGTTCCCTGCCGGCCTGGTGGTTTACTGGGTGGTCAACAACTGCTTGTCCATCGCCCAGCAGTGGTACATTACCCGCAAGATCGAAGCAGCGACGAAGAAAGCAGCGGCCTGATAATCACGCTGTAATCCGTTGAACAAGACGCCCCCTCAGTGGGGCGTCTTGCTATCCGCCATTCAGTGACCTTCCGGGAGCCAGCCATGAACGCTGTGCGTGAAACCATCGCCGCCGTCGCCACCGCCCAGGGCCGTGGTGGCGTCGGCATCGTCCGGGTCTCCGGCCCCCAGGCAGTGCGTATTGCCCAGGCCATCGCCGGTCGCCAGCTCAAACCCCGCCATGCCCATTACGGCCCCTTCCGAGATGCTGCCGGCGACACCCTGGACGAAGGCCTGGCGCTTTACTTCCCCGGCCCCAACTCATTCACAGGCGAGGACGTGCTCGAGTTGCAAGGCCATGGCGGCCCCGTGGTCCTCGACCTGCTGCTGCGTCGCTGCCTGGAGCTGGGCGCACGCCAGGCACGCCCGGGCGAATTCAGCGAACGTGCCTTCCTCAACGACAAGCTCGACCTGGCACAGGCGGAAGCCATCGCCGACCTGATCGAGGCCAGCTCCGAGCAGGCCGCGCGCAACGCCCTGCGCTCCCTGCAGGGTGAATTCTCCCGTCGCGTACAAGGGCTCACGGAAAGACTCATCCAGCTGCGCATCTATGTAGAAGCCGCCATCGACTTCCCGGAGGAGGAAATCGACTTCCTCGCCGATGGCCATGTCCTCGGGCTGCTGGATGGGGTTCGGGAAAACTTATCCACAGTCTTGCGTGAGGCCGGCCAGGGCGCGCTGCTGCGTGAAGGCATGACGGTGGTCATCGCCGGGCGGCCCAATGCCGGCAAATCCAGCCTGCTCAACGCCCTGGCAGGCCGTGAAGCCGCCATCGTCACCGAGATCGCGGGCACCACCCGGGATGTACTGCGCGAACATATCCACATCGACGGCATGCCGCTGCACGTTGTGGATACCGCTGGCCTGAGGGATACCGACGACCATGTGGAAAAGATCGGCGTGGAGCGCGCCCTCAAGGCCATCGAGGAAGCGGACCGCGTCCTCCTGGTGGTCGACGCCACGGCAGCGGAAAGCGCCGACCCCTTCACCCTCTGGCCCGAATTCCTCGACAGCCGTCCCGCCCCGGCCAAGGTCACCCTGATCCGCAACAAGGCGGACCTGTCAGGCGACGCCGTCGACCTGCAGACCAGCGCCGATGGCCACGTCACGCTGAATCTCTCCGCCCGTTCGGGAGAGGGCCTCGAACTGCTGCGCGAGCACCTCAAGGCCTGCATGGGCTACGAGCAGACCGCCGAAAGCAGCTTCAGTGCACGCAGGCGCCACCTGGAAGCCCTGCGCCAGGCCAGTGGCCATCTGGAACACGGCCGCTCACAGCTCACCCTGGCCGGGGCGGGTGAACTGCTGGCGGAGGACCTGCGCCATGCTCAACAGGCGCTGGGGGAGATAACCGGTGCCTTCAGTTCGGACGACCTGCTGGGTCGTATCTTCTCCAGCTTCTGCATCGGCAAGTAGAGGTTTTCCGCTGATGGAACGAGCCACCTTCGGGTGGCTTTTTTATGCCCGCAGACTTATCCAGAGGCAAATAAACCCTGTTGATAACTAGCCCTGAACCCCGTCCATAAGCCTGAGGATAACCGGGGGCATAACCACCCTGTGTATAAGTACCTATTCCATCCACAGGGGGTGCACGGCTTACCCGGAGGAAACCGCCAGGTTCAGCACAGGCTTATCATTCTCTGCAGCCAGCGCCCTTTATGGTCTTGAGGCACTTATCCACAAAAAAGCCGTTCACCATTCATATAAACAATGAACAAGCTCTATAAGAATTCTTTCTCTCTTCTTATTTATTAGCCCCGAAGCCCGGGAAGCCAAAGCCGGTCGAACAGGATGTGGGCAGGCGAAAAGGGGAGTACACCGAACGGTTGGCTATTTTTTGTGCAAAAGACTTCATTCACAGGGGGGAAGTCCCTATACTTGCCGCCTTCCCTATTTCCCCATTTACAGAACAGGCACGAGGTGCGTGGTGGATTTCCCTTCCCGTTTTGACGTGATCGTTATCGGCGGCGGCCATGCCGGCACCGAGGCGGCATTGGCAGCTGCGCGCATGGGGGTGAAAACCTTGCTGCTGACGCACAACGTCGAAACGCTCGGCCAGATGAGCTGCAACCCCGCTATCGGCGGCATCGGCAAAAGCCACCTGGTCAAGGAAATCGACGCCCTCGGCGGCGCGATGGCGACTGCCACCGACCTCGGCGGCATTCAGTTCCGCGTGCTCAACAGCCGCAAGGGCCCGGCCGTGCGCGCCACCCGCGCCCAGGCCGACCGCGTGCTGTACAAGGCAGCCATCCGCGAGATCCTCGAGAACCAACCCAACCTGTGGATATTCCAGCAGGCCTGCGATGACCTGATTGTGGAAAACGATCAGGTGAAAGGCGTTGTGACCCAGATGGGCCTTCGCTTCCACGCGGATTCCGTGGTGCTGACCACCGGTACCTTCCTCGGCGGACTTATCCACATCGGGCTGCAGAATTATTCAGGTGGCCGTGCCGGCGACCCGCCGTCCAACGCCCTGGCCAAGCGCATGCGCGAACTGCCCCTGCGTGTCGGCCGACTGAAGACCGGTACCCCGCCGCGCATCGATGGTCGTTCGGTGGACTTTTCGGTGATGACCGAACAGCCCGGTGATACGCCGATCCCGGTGATGTCCTTCCTTGGCAACAAGGAACAGCACCCGCGCCAGGTCAGCTGCTGGATCACCCACACCAATGCGCGCACCCACGAGATCATCGCCAGCAACCTCGATCGCTCGCCGATGTACTCCGGTGTGATCGAAGGCGTCGGCCCGCGCTACTGCCCGTCCATCGAAGACAAGATCCACCGCTTCGCCGACAAGGACAGCCACCAGGTGTTCCTCGAGCCGGAAGGCCTGACCACCCACGAGCTGTACCCCAACGGCATCTCCACCTCGCTGCCCTTCGATGTGCAGCTGGACATCGTCCGCTCCATCCGCGGCATGGAGAACGCCCACATCGTGCGTCCGGGCTACGCCATCGAGTACGACTACTTCGACCCGCGCGACCTCAAGTACAGCCTGGAGACCAAGGTCATCGGCGGGCTGTTCTTCGCCGGCCAGATCAACGGCACCACCGGTTATGAAGAAGCCGGTGCCCAGGGCCTGCTCGCCGGCGCCAACGCTGCGCTGCGCGCCCAGGGCAAGGAAGCCTGGTGTCCGCGTCGCGATGAGGCCTATATCGGCGTACTGGTCGACGACCTGATCACCCTGGGCACCCAGGAGCCGTATCGCATGTTCACCTCGCGTGCCGAGTACCGCCTGATCCTGCGGGAAGACAACGCCGATCTGCGCCTGACTGAGAAAGGCCGCGAGCTCGGCCTGGTGGATGATCGCCGCTGGGCGGCGTTCGAAGCCAAGCGCGAAGGCATCGCCCTGGAAGAACAACGCCTGAAAAGCACCTGGGTGCGTCCCGGTACGCCCCAGGGCGATGCCATCGCCGAGCGCTTCGGCACGCCGCTGACCCATGAATACAACCTGCTCAACCTGCTCAGCCGCCCGGAGATCGACTATGTCGGCCTGGTGGAAGTGACCGGCCACGGCGCCGAAGACCCGCAGGTCGCCGAACAGGTGGAGATCAAGACCAAGTACGCCGGCTACATCGACCGCCAGCAGGATGAGATCGCTCGCCTGCGTGCCAGCGAAGACACGCGCCTGCCTGCCGACCTCGACTACGCGACCATCTCCGGCTTGTCCAAGGAGATCCAGCACAAGCTCGGCCAGGGCCGCCCGGAAACCCTCGGCCAGGCTTCGCGCATCCCCGGCGTTACGCCGGCGGCCATTTCGCTGCTGCTGATCCACCTGAAGAAACGCGGCGCCGGTCGCCAGCTGGAGCAGAGCGCCTGATGTCGCACGTCACCCCCCGCCACGCCGACGAACTGTCCCGTGGCGCCCAGCAGCTCGCCGTCGAACTTTCCCCCCGGCAGCACGAGCTACTGCTCGGCTACCTGGCATTGCTGATCAAGTGGAACAAGGCCTATAACCTGACCGCGGTGCGTGACCCGGACGAAATGGTTTCGCGCCACCTGCTCGACAGCCTCAGCGTGGTGCCATATGTGGCCGCACTGGGCGACAGCTGGCTCGATGTCGGCAGCGGTGGCGGCATGCCCGGCATTCCCCTGGCGATCCTGTTCCCCGAACGCCGTTTCACCCTGCTCGACTCCAACGGCAAGAAGACCCGCTTCCTCACCCAGGTGAAGCTGGAGCTCAAGCTGGACAACCTCGAAGTTATCCACAGCCGGGTCGAAGCCGTGCAGCCTGAGCGCCCGTTCGCCGGCATCATTTCCCGTGCCTTCAGCTCGCTGGAAGATTTCGCCAACTGGACCCGTCACCTGGGCGATGGCGAAACCCACTGGCTGGCGATGAAGGGTCTGCACCCCACTGATGAGCTGGTTGCGCTGCCTGCGGACTTCCGTCTTGACGCGGAGCACGCCCTGGCGGTTCCCGGTTGCCAAGGTCAACGCCATCTGCTGATACTGCGCCGCACGGAATAAGGGGGAAAGGCAGCCATGGCTAAGGTATTCGCGATCGCCAACCAGAAAGGTGGAGTGGGCAAGACCACCACCTGCATCAACCTGGCGGCATCGCTGGTTGCGACCAAGCGCCGCGTGCTGCTGATCGACCTCGATCCCCAGGGCAACGCCACCATGGGCAGCGGCATCGACAAGCACGCCCTGGAAAACTCCATCTACGACGTACTGATCGGCGAATGCGACCTGGCCGAGGCCATGCAATTCTCCGAGCACGGCGGCTACCAGCTGCTGCCGGCCAACCGCGACCTCACCGCCGCGGAAGTCGCCCTGCTGGAAATGAAGATGAAGGAAAGCCGCCTGCGCTATGCGCTGGCGCCGATCCGCGAGAACTACGACTACATCCTCATCGACTGCCCGCCGTCGCTGAACATGCTGACCATCAACGCCCTGGTCGCCGCCGATGGCGTGATCATCCCCATGCAGTGCGAGTACTACGCGCTGGAGGGGCTGTCGGACCTGGTCAACAGCATCCAGCGCATTGGCCAGCTGCTCAATCCGAGCCTGAAGATCGAAGGCCTGCTGCGCACCATGTACGACCCGCGCATCAGCCTCACCAACGACGTCACCGCGCAGCTCAAGGAGCATTTCGGCGACAAGCTCTACGACGCCGTCATCCCGCGTAACGTCCGTCTCGCCGAGGCCCCCAGCTTCGGCATGCCGGCACTGGTCTACGACAAGCAATCCCGTGGCGCCCTCGCCTACCTGGCGCTGGCTGGCGAGCTGGTTCGCCGCCAGCGTGCGAACGCCAAAACCGCTACTGCATAAGGAAACCGCATGGCAGCGAAGAAAAGAGGTCTGGGCCGTGGCCTGGACGCCCTGCTGGGCGGAAACACCGCGACCGTACTGCAGGAGGAGGCCGCCAAGGCCGACACCCGCGAGCTGCAGAACCTGCCCCTAGAACTGATCCAGCGTGGCAAATACCAACCCCGCCGTGACATGGACCCGACCGCCCTCGAAGAGCTGGCGCAGTCGATCCGTGCCCAGGGCGTCATGCAACCCATCGTGGTACGCCCCATCGACGGTGGCCGCTTCGAGATCATCGCCGGTGAACGTCGCTGGCGTGCCAGCCACCAGGCCGGCCTGGATCGGATCCCCGCCCTGGTGCGCGAAGTGCCCGACGAAGCTGCCATCGCCATGGCGCTGATCGAGAACATCCAGCGCGAAGACCTCAATCCCATCGAGGAAGCCGTCGCCCTGCAGCGCTTGCAGCAGGAGTTCCAGCTGACCCAGCAGCAGGTCGCCGAGGCCGTTGGTAAATCGCGGGTGACCATCACCAACCTGCTGCGCCTGATCGCCCTCCCCGAGGAGATCAAGACCCTGCTTTCCCACGGGGATCTGGAGATGGGCCATGCCCGTGCCCTGCTCGGTCTGCCGGCCGAACAGCAGGTGGAAGGGGCGCGACATGTTGTCGCACGAGGCCTGACCGTGCGCCAAACCGAGGCACTGGTGCGGCAATGGCTGAGCGGCAAGGACAAAGCTGTCGAACCGGTCAAGGCCGATCCGGACATCAGTCGCCTCGAACAGCGCCTCGCTGAGCGGCTGGGCGCTCCGGTGCAGATAAAACACGGCCAGAAAGGCAAAGGTCAGCTGGTCATCCGCTACAACTCCCTCGACGAGTTGCAAGGCGTTCTGGCCCACATTCGCTGAAACATTTGACCATGTAGCGCGCGGTCGGAATTCACTACCCGGCAGTTGAATAGGGGGTATTCCACCCCTATACTCTGCGCGCAATTTTGTCGGCACAAACTATGCCAAGTTATTGATTCGAGGCGCCGACTCAGAGGACCCGCTGCGATGGATCTACGCATGCAAAACCGCCTGCCCTTCCATCGCCTTCCGGTATTCCCGGTGCTGCTGGCCCAACTGGTCGTGTTGCTGATCGCCGCTGTCGTTCTTTGGCTATGGCGCGATGGTGTAGCTGGTTACTCTGGTTTGTGCGGCGGCCTGATCGCGTGGGTGCCGAATCTGTATTTCGCCCACAAGGCGTTCCGTTTCAGTGGAGCGCGGGCGGCTCAGGCGATAGTCCGGTCTTTTTATGCCGGCGAGATGGGCAAGATGATTCTGACGGCGGTGCTCTTCGCACTGACGTTCGCAGGCGTGAAACCCCTGGAAGCACTGGCGGTATTCGGTGTCTTCCTGCTGACCCAGGCGGTCAGCTGGTTCGCTCCCCTGTTAATGAGAACAAGATTTTCGAAACCTTAGGGCGTTTGAGGCAAACATGGCAGAGCAAACCGCTTCGGGCTATATCCAGCACCACCTGCAAAACCTGACTTTCGGTAAACTGCCGTCCGGCGAATGGGGCTTCGCCCACACCGCCGAGCAAGCCAAGGAAATGGGCTTCTGGGCTTTCCACGTGGACACCCTGGGCTGGTCCATCGCCGTAGGCCTGCTGTTCGTGATCCTGTTCCGCATGGCGGCCCGCAAAGCCACCTCCGGCATCCCCGGCGGCCTGCAGAACCTGGTCGAAGTCATGGTCGACTTCGTCGACGGCAGCGTGAAGGACACCTTCCACGGCCGTAACCCGCTGATCGCCCCCCTGGCACTGACCATCTTCGTCTGGATCTTCCTGATGAACGCCATCGACCTGGTTCCGGTCGACTGGATTCCGGTCCTGGCGGCGAAGATCACCGGTAACGAGCATCTGTTCTTCCGTGCCGTACCGACCACCGACCCGAACGCTACCCTGGGCATGGCCCTGTCGGTGTTCGCGCTGATCATCTTCTACAGCATCAAGGTCAAGGGCATCGGCGGCTTCGTCGGCGAGCTGACCCTGCACCCCTTCGGCAGCAAGAACATCTTCGTTCAGATCCTGCTGATCCCGGTGAACTTCCTGCTCGAGTTCGTGACCCTGGTGGCCAAGCCGATCTCCCTGGCCCTGCGTCTGTTCGGCAACATGTACGCCGGCGAGCTGGTGTTCATCCTGATCGCCGTGATGTTCGGCGCCGGCATGATCCTGCTCAGCGGCCTGGGTATCGCACTGCAGTGGGCGTGGGCTGTGTTCCACATCCTGATCATCACCCTGCAGGCCTTCATCTTCATGATGCTGACCATCGTCTACCTGTCGATGGCGCACGAAGACAACCATTAAGAACGCAGCTCGTCCCTGATGTCCTTCTCCCTCGGGAGAAGGCGCCCGAAGGGCGGATGAGGGATGAGGTTCGAGATGGTCCCGCGCCAACCCGCGCGGGAACGCCCGAAAGGGCAGCTGGAAAGAAGACGATTTCGTTTTACCGCTTCACTTAAACCTTAACCAACACGACATAAAGTCGGGAGGAAAAATGGAAACTGTAGTAGGTCTCACTGCGATCGCCGTAGCTCTGCTGATTGGCCTGGGTGCCCTGGGTACCGCTATCGGCTTCGGTCTGCTGGGTGGCAAGTTCCTGGAAGGCGCCGCTCGCCAGCCGGAAATGGTCCCGATGCTGCAGGTCAAAATGTTCATCGTCGCCGGCCTGCTGGACGCCGTGACCATGATCGGCGTTGGTATCGCTCTGTTCTTCACCTTCGCTAACCCGTTCATTGCTCAGGTAGCCCAATAATCCTCTTTCTAGAGGATTGGACTGACAACGAACGAGCGAGGTGTTGGCGTGAACATTAATGCAACCCTGATCGGCCAGTCCGTCGCGTTCTTCATTTTTGTACTGTTCTGCATGAAGTTCGTGTGGCCTCCGGTCATCACGGCACTGCGCGACCGTCAGAAGAAGATCGCCGACGGCCTGGACGCTGCCAACCGCGCGGCTCGTGACCTGGAGCTGGCCCACGAAAAAGTGGCCCAGCAACTGCGCGAAGCCAAGACTCAGGCAGCTGAAATCATCGAGCAAGCCAAGAAACGCGGTACCCAGATCGTCGACGAAGCTCGCGATCAGGCCCGTGTCGAAGGCGAGCGCCTCAAGGCGCAGGCTCAGGCCGAGATCGAACAGGAACTGAACAGCGTCAAAGACGCGCTGCGCGCCCAACTGGGTAGCCTGGCCGTCGGCGGTGCCGAGAAGATCCTGGGTGCCACTATCGATCAAAACGCGCACGCGGAGCTGGTTAACAAACTGGCCGCCGAAATCTAAGCGAGGGCGATCATGGCAGAACTGACCACGCTGGCCCGACCTTACGCCAAGGCTGCTTTCGAGTACGCCCAGGCCCATCAGCAGCTGGCCGCCTGGTCGGCCATGCTAGGCCTGGCCGCTGCGGTGTCCCAGGACACCACCATGCAGCAGGTGCTCAAAGCCCCGCGTCTGACGAGCGAAGAAAAAGCCAACACCTTTGTCGAGGTGGTTGGTGAGAAGTTCGATGCATCGGTAAGCAATTTCATCCACGTGCTCTCCGAGAACAGCCGCCTCGTGCTGCTGCCGGAAATCGCCGAACTGTTCGAGCTGTACAAGGCCGAGCAGGAGAAGTCGATCGACGTGGAAGTCACCAGTGCCTTTGCATTGAACACAGAACAGCAAGACAAACTCGCCAAGGTTCTCAGCGCACGGCTCAGCCGGGAAGTGCGCCTGCACGCCGCGGAGGATGCCAGCCTGATAGGCGGCGTCGTCATCCGTGCCGGCGACCTGGTTATCGATGGCTCGGTTCGCGGCAAGCTCGCGAAACTGGCCGAAGCGTTGAAATCCTGAGTTTGAAGGGGCAGCAGAGCAATGCAGCAACTCAATCCGTCCGAAATTAGTGAAATCATCAAGGGGCGCATCGAGAAACTCGACGTGTCCTCCCAAGCCCGTAACGAAGGCACCATCGTCAGCGTATCCGACGGTATCGTGCGTATTCACGGTCTGGCCGACGCGATGTACGGCGAGATGATCGAGTTCCCCGGTGGCGTCTATGGTATGGCGCTGAACCTGGAACAAGACTCCGTGGGTGCCGTGGTACTGGGTAGCTACCTGACCCTCGCCGAAGGCATGAGCGCCAAGTGCACCGGCCGCATCCTGGAAGTACCGGTTGGTCCGGAACTTCTGGGTCGCGTGGTCGATGCCCTGGGCAACCCGATCGACGGCAAAGGCCCTCTGAACAACGTCGCTACCGACGCTGTCGAGAAGGTTGCGCCGGGCGTGATCTGGCGTAAGTCGGTCGACCAGCCGGTACAGACCGGCTACAAGTCCGTCGACGCCATGATCCCGGTAGGCCGTGGCCAGCGCGAGCTGATCATCGGTGACCGTCAGATCGGCAAGACCGCCCTCGCGGTCGACGCCATCATCAACCAGAAGAACAGCGGCATCCGCTGCGTCTACGTTGCCATCGGTCAGAAGCAATCGACCATCGCCAACGTCGTGCGCAAGCTGGAAGAGAACGGCGCCCTGGCCAACACCATCGTGGTGGCTGCCTCGGCTTCCGAATCTGCTGCGCTGCAGTTCATCGCACCGTACGCCGGCTGCACCATGGGCGAGTACTTCCGCGACCGCGGCGAAGACGCGCTGATCGTTTATGACGATCTGTCCAAGCAAGCCGTTGCCTACCGCCAGATCTCCCTGCTGCTGCGCCGCCCGCCGGGCCGCGAAGCCTACCCGGGCGACGTGTTCTATCTCCACAGCCGTCTGCTGGAGCGCGCTTCCCGCGTTTCCGAAGAGTACGTCGAGAAGTTCACCAATGGCGCCGTGACTGGCAAGACCGGTTCCCTGACCGCTCTGCCGATCATCGAAACCCAGGCCGGTGACGTTTCCGCGTTCGTTCCGACCAACGTGATCTCCATCACCGACGGTCAGATCTTCCTGGAATCCGCCATGTTCAACTCGGGTATCCGTCCGGCCGTCAACGCCGGTATCTCGGTATCCCGCGTAGGTGGTGCAGCCCAGACCAAGATCGTCAAGAAGCTGTCCGGTGGCATCCGTACCGCCCTGGCCCAGTACCGTGAACTGGCGGCTTTCGCCCAGTTCGCCTCTGACCTGGACGAAGCGACCCGCAAGCAGCTGGAACACGGTCAACGCGTTACCGAGCTGATGAAGCAGAAGCAGTACGCGCCCATGTCGATCGCTGACATGTCGCTGAGCCTGTACGCGGCCGAACGTGGCTTCCTGCAGGACGTCGAAGTCGCCAAAGTCGGCGCCTTCGAGCAGGCCCTGATTGCCTACTTCAACCGGGATCACGCCGCTCTGCTGGCGAAGATCAACGAGAAGGGTGACTTCAACGACGAAATCGACGCTGGCCTCAAAGCCGGTATCGAGAAGTTCAAAGCCACCCAAACCTGGTAAGCCGCAGCGGGCGTCGCAAGACGCCCGCTTGCTAACCCGATAGGTGTCAAATGGCAGGCGCAAAAGAGATTCGCAGCAAGATTGCGAGCATCAAAAGCACGCAAAAGATCACCAGCGCCATGGAAAAGGTGGCCGTCAGCAAGATGCGCAGGGCTCAAATGCGCATGGCTGCCAGCCGTCCCTATGCGGAGCGTATCCGTCAGGTGATTGGTCATCTGGCCAACGCCAACCCGGAATACCGCCACCCGTTCATGATCGAGCGCGAAATCAAGCGCGTCGGTTATGTCGTGGTGAGCAGTGACCGTGGTCTGTGCGGTGGCTTGAACACCAACCTGTTCAAGGCCCTGGTCAAGGACATGTCGGCGAACCGCGAGAAGGGCGTGGAGATCGATCTCTGCGTGATCGGCAGCAAGGGTGCGGCATTCTTCCGCAACTTCGGCGGCAACGTCGTCGCAGCCATCAGCCAACTCGGCGAAGAGCCTTCGATCAACGACCTGATCGGCAGCGTCAAGGTGATGCTGGATGCCTACCTGGAAGGTCGTATCGACCGTCTCTCGGTAGTCTCCAACAAGTTCATCAACACCATGACCCAGAAGCCCACCGTGGAGCAGTTGGTTCCGCTGGTGGCAGATGCCGACCAGGATCTCAAGCACCACTGGGACTATCTCTACGAACCCGACGCCAAAGAGCTGCTGGACGGCCTGATGGTGCGCTACGTGGAGTCGCAGGTGTACCAGGCGGTCGTCGAGAACAACGCAGCCGAACAAGCGGCGCGGATGATCGCGATGAAGAACGCCACTGACAACGCCGGTGACCTGATCAGCGAACTTCAGCTGGTCTACAACAAGGCCCGTCAGGCTGCGATCACCCAAGAGATCTCGGAAATCGTCGGCGGCGCTGCCGCGGTTTAAGAACGGTTCAAATATTCAGAGGACCAAATGATGAGTAGCGGACGTATCGTTCAAATCATCGGCGCCGTCATCGACGTGGAATTCCCGCGTGACCAGGTGCCGAACGTCTACGAGGCGCTGAAAGTTCAAGGCGCTGAAACCACCCTCGAAGTTCAGCAGCAGCTGGGCGACGGCGTGGTACGTACCATTGCGATGGGTTCGACCGAAGGCCTGAAACGTGGCCTGGACGTCGCCAGCACTGGCAAGGCCATCTCCGTACCGGTGGGCAAAGCGACCCTCGGCCGGATCATGGACGTGCTGGGCAACCCGATCGACGAAGCCGGCCCCATTGGCGAAGAAGAGCAGTGGGAAATCCACCGCGCTGCTCCGTCCTATGCCGAGCAGGCTGGCTCCAACGAGCTGCTGGAAACCGGTATCAAGGTCATCGACCTGGTTTGCCCGTTCGCCAAGGGCGGCAAGGTCGGCCTGTTCGGTGGCGCCGGTGTCGGCAAGACCGTAAACATGATGGAACTGATCCGTAACATCGCCATCGAGCACAGCGGTTATTCCGTGTTCGCCGGTGTGGGTGAGCGTACCCGTGAGGGCAACGACTTCTACCACGAGATGAAGGACTCCAACGTTCTGGACAAAGTGGCCCTGGTATACGGCCAGATGAACGAGCCGCCGGGCAACCGTCTGCGCGTTGCACTGACCGGCCTGACCATGGCCGAGAAGTTCCGTGACGAAGGCCGTGACGTTCTGCTGTTCGTGGACAACATCTACCGCTACACCCTGGCCGGTACCGAAGTGTCCGCGCTGCTGGGTCGTATGCCGTCCGCGGTGGGTTACCAGCCGACCCTGGCTGAGGAAATGGGCGTTCTGCAAGAGCGCATCACCTCTACCAAGACCGGTTCGATCACCTCGATCCAGGCCGTATACGTTCCTGCGGACGACCTGACCGACCCGTCCCCGGCGACCACCTTCGCCCACCTGGACGCCACCGTCGTTCTGTCCCGTGACATCGCGTCCCTGGGTATCTACCCGGCCGTGGACCCGCTGGACTCCACCTCTCGCCAGCTCGACCCGCTGGTGATCGGTCAGGACCACTACGACACCGCTCGCGGCGTCCAGTACGTTCTGCAGCGTTACAAGGAACTGAAGGACATCATCGCGATCCTGGGTATGGACGAACTGTCCGAAGCGGACAAGCAGCTCGTATCCCGCGCTCGTAAGATCCAGCGCTTCCTGTCCCAGCCGTTCTTCGTGGCTGAAGTATTCACCGGTTCGCCCGGCAAGTACGTCTCCCTGAAGGACACCATCGCTGGCTTCAAAGGCATCCTCAACGGCGACTACGATCACCTGCCCGAGCAGGCGTTCTACATGGTCGGCGGCATCGAAGAAGCCATCGAGAAAGCGAAGAAACTGTAACCCCCTGGGCGCCCGGCGACGGGCGCTTACGTGAGGCAAGCGTATGGCTATTACTGTCCATTGCGATATCGTCAGCGCCGAAGCGGAGATCTTCTCCGGTCTGGTGGAGATGGTGATTGCGCACGGCAACCTCGGCGATCTGGGTATCGCGCCGGGTCACGCCCCGCTGATCACCGACCTCAAGCCGGGCCCGATCCGCTTGGTGAAGCAGGGTGGCGAGGAGGAGGTGTACTACATCTCCGGTGGTTTCCTCGAGGTGCAGCCGAACATGGTGAAGGTCCTGGCCGACACCGTTCTGCGTGCCGGCGACCTGGACGAAGCTGCTGCTCAGGAGTCCCTGCGGGCTGCTGAAAAGGCTCTGAACGAGAAGGGCGCGGAGTTCGATTACTCCTCCGCCGCTGCTCGCCTGGCCGAGGCTGCTGCCCAGCTGCGCACCGTCCAGCAGATCCGCAAGAAGTTCGGCGGCTAACCCCGCGCTCTTCATCGCAAGCGAGTAAAAGGGTAGCCTTGGCTACCCTTTTTCTTTTCCGGCAGTGCCGGTTATCCACAGGCTCGGAAGCTCCCCTCCATGTCACTCGATATCGTCATCCTCGCCGCTGGCCAGGGCACCCGCATGCGTTCGGCCCTGCCCAAGGTCCTCCACCCCATCGCTGGCAAGGCCATGCTCGGCCACGTCATCGACAGTGCGCGCAAGCTGCAGCCCCAGGGCATCCACGTGGTGATCGGCCATGGCGCCGACACGGTGAAGGAACGACTGGCAGCGGATGACCTCGGTTTCGTGATCCAGGCCGAGCAGCTGGGGACCGGCCACGCCGTCGCCCAGGCCCTGCCGCTGCTCAGCGCCGAGCGCGTGCTGATCCTCTACGGCGACGTGCCGCTGATCGAAGTGGAGACCCTGGAGCGCCTGCTGCAGAAGGTCGGCCCCGAGCAACTCGCGCTGCTCACCGTCGAGCTGGACGACCCCACCGGCTACGGCCGCATCGTGCGTGACCAGCAAGGCGTGGTGAAGGCCATCGTCGAGCACAAGGACGCCAGCCCCGAGCAGCGTCTCATCCGTGAAGGCAACACCGGCATCCTCGCCGTGCCGGGCAAGCGCCTGGCCGACTGGCTGGGCCGCCTCTCCAACAACAACGCCCAGGGCGAGTACTACCTCACCGACGTCATCGCCATGGCCGTGGCCGATGGCCTGGTGGTCGCCACCGAGCAGCCCCAGGACGCCATGGAAGTGCAGGGCGCCAACGACCGCATCCAGCTTTCCGAGCTCGAGCGCCACTACCAGAAGCGCGCCGCCCGCCGTCTCATGGCCCAGGGCGTCACCCTGCTGGACCCGGCGCGCTTCGACCTGCGCGGCGAGGCCTCCGTCGGCCGCGACGTGCTCATCGACGTCAACGTGATCCTCGAAGGTCGTGTGGTCATCGAAGACAACGTCCAGATCGGCCCCAACTGCGTGATCAAGGACAGCACCCTGCGCCGTGGCGCCATCGTCAAGGCCAACAGCCACCTGGATGGCGCCGAAGTGGGTGAGGGCGCCGATTGCGGCCCGTTCGCCCGCTTGCGTCCGGGCGCTGTACTGGGCGCCAAGGCCCATGTGGGTAACTTCGTCGAGATCAAGAACGCCGTCCTCGGCGAGGGCGCCAAGGCCGGCCACCTCAGCTACCTGGGGGATGCCGAGATCGGTGCGCGCACCAACATCGGTGCCGGCACCATCACCTGCAACTACGACGGCGCCAACAAATTCCGCACCGTCATGGGCGAAGACGTCTTCATCGGCTCCAACAGCGCCCTGGTCGCCCCGGTGACCCTGGGCGACGGCGCCACCACCGGTGCCGGCTCCACCATCACCCAGGACGTACCGGCCCACGCCCTGGCGGTCGGCCGTGCCAAGCAGCGCAACATCGAAGGCTGGAAACGCCCGGTGAAGCTGAAGCAATAAGCCTGTGGATAACTGCAAAAGGCGGCCTATGCCGCCTTTTGTCGTTTTCGGTCTTGACGCAAAAGCTTCGTTGAGTTTTGATTCGCACACTTTTTCTTTCGAATCGAAACTTAAGCATGTCGAAGCGCAATACGCCGCAACGTCGCCACGCCATCCTCGCCCTGCTGGCCGAGCAGGGCGAAGTCAGTGTCGACGCGCTCGCCAAGGGTTTCGCCACTTCGGAAGTCACCATCCGCAAGGACCTCGCCGCCCTCGAGGCCAACGGCCTGCTGCTGCGCCGCTACGGCGGCGCCGTGCCGGTGCCCCAGGAGTTCATGGTCGAGGCCAGCCAGCCGGTCTCCCGCTACAAGCAGGCCATCGCCCGGGCCGCCGCTGATCGTATCCGCGAACATGCGCGGATCATCGTCGACAGCGGCAGCACCACCGCCGCGCTGATCCCCGAGCTGGGCCACCGCCCCGGCCTGGTGGTGATGACCAACTCGCTGAACGTCGCCACCGCCCTGTGCGACCTGGAACAGGAACCCGTGCTGCTGATGACCGGCGGCACCTGGGACCCGCACTCCGAGTCTTTCCAGGGCCAGGTGGCCGAGCAGGTCCTGCGCTCCTACGACTTCGACCAGCTGTTCATCGGTGCCGACGGCATCGACCTGGCCCGTGGCACCACCACCTTCAACGAACTGCTGGGCCTGTCGCGGGTCATGGCCGAGGTCGCCCGCGAGGTGATCGTCATGGTCGAGGCCGACAAGGTCGGGCGGCGCATCCCCAACCTGGAGCTGCCCTGGAGCAGCGTCCATACCCTGATCACCGACGAGCGCCTGCCCCAGGACGCTCGCCAACAGATAGAGGCGCGGGGCATCACCCTGGTCTGCGCGCCTGTGGATAACTGAGGAGAAAACTTATGTGTGGCATCGTCGGCGCAGTGGCTGAACGGAATATCACCGCCATCCTCGTGGAAGGCCTCAAGCGTCTCGAATACCGCGGTTACGACAGCGCCGGCGTCGCCGTGCTGGACAACGAAGGCGTGCTCCAGCGCCGCCGCCGCGTCGGCAAGGTCAGCGAGCTGGAACAGGCCCTGGCCGAGCAGCCCCTGGTCGGCCGCCTCGGCATCGCCCACACCCGCTGGGCCACCCATGGCGCGCCCACCGAGCACAACGCCCACCCGCACTTCTCCGGCGACCTGGCCCTGGTGCACAACGGCATCATCGAGAACCACGAAGCGCTGCGCGCCCAGCTCAAGGGCCAGGGCTACGTGTTCACCTCCGACACCGACACCGAAGTCATCGTCCACCTGCTGCACCACACCCTGGGCGAGGCCGGCGACCTTGCCGCCGCCCTCAAGGCCGTGGTCCCGCAACTGCACGGCGCCTACGGCCTGGCGGTGATCAACCGCGCCCAGCCCGACCGCCTGCTGGCCGCCCGCAGCGGCAGCCCCCTGGTGATCGGCCTCGGCCTGGGCGAGAACTTCCTCGCCTCCGACCAACTGGCCCTGCGCCAGGTCACCGACCGCTTCATGTACCTGGAGGAGGGCGACATCGCCGAAATCCGCCGCGACAGCGTGCAGGTCTGGGACCAGCAGGGCAACGCGGTGCAACGCGAGGCCGTGCAGTACCACGAAGGCGCCGAAGCTGCCGACAAGGGCGAGTACCGCCACTTCATGCTCAAGGAAATCCACGAGCAGCCCAAGGTCGTGCAGCGCACCCTGGAAGGCCGCCTGGGCTCCGACCACGTGCTGGTCCAGGCCTTCGGCCCGCAAGCCGCCGAGCTGTTCGCCAAGGTGCGCAACGTGCAGATCGTCGCCTGTGGCACCAGCTACCACGCCGGCATGGTCGCCCGTTACTGGCTCGAAGAGCTGGCCGGCATCCCCTGCCAGGTGGAAGTGGCCAGCGAGTTCCGCTACCGCAAGGTCGTGGTGCAGCCCGACACCCTGTTCGTCACCATCTCCCAGTCCGGTGAGACCGCCGACACCCTGGCCGCCCTGCGCAACGCCCGCGCCGGTGGCTACCTGGCTAGCCTGGCCATCTGCAACGTCGGTACCAGCTCCCTTGTGCGTGAGTCCGACCTCACCTTGCTGACCCTCGCCGGCCCCGAGATCGGCGTCGCCTCCACCAAGGCCTTCACCACCCAACTGGTAGCCCTGCTGCTGCTCACCCTCAGCCTCGGCCAGGTGCGCGGCACCCTGGCCAAGGCCGAGGAAGCGCGCCTGGTCGAAGCCCTGCGCCGCCTGCCGACCCACCTGGGCGAAGCCCTGGCCATGGACAAGACCGTGGAGAAGGTCGCCGAGCTCTTCGCCGAGAAGCACCACACCCTGTTCCTCGGCCGTGGCGCCCAGTACCCGGTGGCCATGGAAGGGGCGCTCAAGCTCAAGGAGATCTCTTACATCCACGCCGAGGCCTACCCGGCCGGCGAGCTCAAGCACGGCCCCCTGGCCCTGGTGGATGCGGACATGCCGGTGGTCACCGTCGCGCCCAACAACGAGCTGGTGGAAAAGCTCAAATCCAACCTGCAGGAAGTGCGCGCCCGTGGCGGCCAACTGGTGGTCTTCGCCGACCGCGAAGCCGGCATCGACAACGGCGAGGGCACCCACGTGGTGGCCATGCCGCACATCCTCGACGCCCTGGCACCGATCCTCTACACCCTGCCGTTGCAGCTGCTGTCCTACTACGTCGCCGTGCTCAAGGGCACCGACGTCGACCAGCCGCGCAACCTGGCCAAGTCCGTCACTGTGGAATGAAAATTTAAAATTCGTTTGTTCTTTATATGGGCCAAAATTCTAACGTTTATATTATATTTTATAAGTATGGGAATGAGGATGATTGGCTCAACGCAATGGAATGCTTGGGGGCAATTTTAAAATATGGTCTGCTAAAATTACTAGCCCCCACCTACACAGAAGTCAAATCGGAGTTGCTATCCAGCTTGACTTCTACTTATATGGCTTTTATTGAGTTACTTGGGGTTTGTGATTTTTATAAAATCACTGTAATCTCTAATATAGTCGTTGGCATCATAATAATCTGACGCAAAAACAAGTAGCATAGCTTCTGGTGAATATTTATATTGGATGCCCCAAGTTTTGGGCGGTAAATACAACCCCAAGTTAGGCTTGTCTAGAGTTATCTCTTCTCGATGTGTTCCATCGTCAACGACTGCTCGAATGCTGCCTCTAACCGCAATTAAAAATTGATGGCATTCATAGTGCGCATGTTCACCTCTGGTATCTGCAGTGGGAACGTCATAGACAAGAAAGTAGCGCTTTGGAATAAATGGTATTTCGCGCTCAAACTCGCCAACTGAGAGGCTTCCTCGAAGATCAGGAATGGCCTTGAATGTGTGTAGTGTTACTCCTTTTACATTTGTTTCTACTACGTTTGGGCATGAGTTTGAGGCATTGCTTGAGTGATTTTCTGTGGTCTGAATAGAGTTTGTATAACCAATAATTTTTGCTGGGTTTCCAACCACTATTGCAAATGGCGGAACGGATCTCGTAACTACCGCACCTGCCCCAACCATTGAGCCCTCTCCTATTGTTAGGCCGGGAAGGATAGTGGCATTTGCGCCGATAGAGGCACCGGCTTTAACGGTGGTGCGAAGAAAGCTTTCTGGGTACTCTTTGCTTCTCGGGAATCGATCATTTGTAAATGTGGCGTTTGGGCCGATAAAAACATCATTGCTAATATCTATGCCGTCCCATAATTGCACGCCGCACTTGATGGTGACTCGTTCTCCAACTACTACGTCATTTTCGATAAAAACGTTATCGCATATATTGCAGTTGGAACCAATATGTGCACCAGGTAATATGTGGGCGAAAGCCCAGATTTTAGTATTCGCTCCTACTTTTTCAGTTTCACAAATCCCATTAGGGTGTACAAAAAAATTTAAATTTCCTTCTTGCATGCTAATTGCTCCATACTTATGGCTGTTATGTGGCAAGTGATGGTTTTATAAAAATATATTTTCCGTTATTTCTATTGAGTTGTAAAGTTGTGAATGCTTGATAAGAAAATTTCTATGATACAACTTGGGTTTTTGATTCTATTTGTCATTGCATGAGTTTAAGATTTTCAAGACTCATAAAATTAACTCCCACATAAGAACTATGAAGGTAGGTAATTTCCGATATTCTTATGGTGCTTTTAAGCGAGTTTGGGTCGGTTTTCTGAATAGATTAATTCGTGTGTTTTGGATTTTTACGTCAGTCGAATTGATATTTTTATTCGCGTATTTAACCATGGCCTCGGCATTATCCAGGGTTATTGTGGCTGAGCCCATGCACAAGTCGCTTGCCGCTTTTGCCGCCCCGCTAAAAATCGTCGTTGGACTAAGCGTTCGCTTAAAGATGGCATTTCCGTTGACTCTAGGCACGCGGGAGCGTCGTTCATCCCGAAGAGCGCTGTCTCCCCCGGGCGCTTGCAGTAGAGTTCGGGCTCGTGCGCAAGGCATGAGTCTTGCGTCGCAGTCCGGCCCGATGAACCCGAACAGCGGTATCCCATGAAGTTGCACCAGCTCCGCGCGCTGCTTTCCATCTACGAGAGCGGCAGCATCCAGGAGGCCTCGCGCCTGCTGCACATCTCGCAACCCGCCTTGTCCAAGAGCATCAAGGAGCTTGAGGCCGACCTCGGGGTGCAGTTGCTGGTGCGCTCCAACCGCGGCATTACCGCCACGGATTTCGGTGAGCGCCTGGTGCGTCGCGCCCGGTTGATCCTCGAAGAGGTGCGCCGCGCGCGGGAGGAGATCGACACCCTCAAGGGCGTGATGGACGGCAAGATCTCCATCGGCGTGTCGCCGGTCACCCCCGGCGCGCAGTTCATCAACAGCCTCAACCGCTACCGCAAGCGCTACCCCAAGGTGCAGGTGCAGATCCACGAGCTGCGCCCCTCCAAGCTGATGGAGGGCCTGCGTGAAGGGCTGCTGGACGTGGTGCTCACCTCGCTGCCGGCCAGCCGCAGCACCGATGGTTTCCACTGGACCGAGCTGTACGCCTAGCCCACGGTCCTGGCGGTGCGCAAGGGCCATGCGCTACGCAACGCCCGCTCCCTCGCCGAACTGCTGGACGAGGAGTGGCAGCTGCAGGATTCCCTGGAGCAGTCGCGAGTGGGCTGGATGTTCGAAACCTACGGCCTGGCACCGCCGCAGCGGATCATCGAATGCGCCTCGGTGGTGCTCTTCTCCGAGCTGGCGCTCAATACCGATGCCGTCAGCTACTGGTCGCGGCGCATCCTCGGCCACGTCATCAAGCTGGGCCAGGAGCTCGACCTGGCGGAGCAGGTGCCGCCGATGAACATCTCCCTGGTCGGCCGCGACCAGGAACTGGTCACCCGCGAGGCAAAGGCGCTGATCGACGAGCTGGTGTACGCCTACAGGAGCCCCCATGCGTCGCGGTCGAACGAAGTGAATAGCCCGGGAAAGTGATCCTCAGGCCGAGGCCAGCCGCGGCTGATGATCGAGGAAGCGCACCAGATCCTGCACGCGGTGAACCTTGCCGAACCAGGGGTTGAGTCCGGTGCCTTCAGGGAGCGGCCGCATCGCGCTGCGATGGGGCGGAGCAGGTCGAGGTAAAGGTCCTCTCCATCCACACGCAGGTCCTTTCGCAGATGATCGCCTGCTCGTATGGGCAATGCGCCGCCCCAGATAGTCGTGCAGTGCCTCGTACACGGCGCGGATGACCCAGGTGTTGACTTCTCGCCGAGGGAAGGTGCGGGCGAACTGGCAGATGGACTCCCCGCGCCGCTTCTCAGCCAGACGTTTGATATGGCGCGATCTGGTGAAGTGCTCGGCCACACCCAGGAAAGCCAATGTCACCAGGCCCATCAGCAGGATGGGTTTTAGCCAGATGGCCAGCAACATGCCGCCCGAGGCGGTATTGGCGAACAGCCGATACCGGAGGAGGACAGGGGGGCGCTCAGGTTCCGAGTCAGGCATCCGGCGAGATGGAGTGCGCATGCTGGGCACCTCATGAGGGGAGTTTTCGGGAGCATAACCAAAGCCGATACGCATGCGCAGAGGTGATTATCCGCCTGCGACGGCCTGGGGCATCCTGCGTGCCATTCCGCAGTTCGAGCAAGGGCAGCTCCATGCAAGCATCCGAAAGCGCGCGTCGTCCCCTGATGGTGGCGCTGCTGATGGCGGTGATGGTCATCAGCGTGCTGGACAAGAGCATCTTCGCCTTCGCCGGGCCGCAGATCATCGACGAGCTGAAGCTGACGCCGGAGCAGTTCGGCTTCATCGGCAGCGCCTTCTTCTTCCTCTACTCGGTATCGGGCGTGCTGGTGGGCTTCCTCGCCAACCGCCTGCCCAGCCGCTGGATACTCGGCGGCATGTCGCTGGTGTGGATGCTCGCCCAGCGGCTCACCGCGCTCAGCAGCAGCTTCTTCGCCCTGGTGGCCAGCCGCATGCTGCTCGGCGCCGGCTGCGGCCCGGGCACCGCGGTGACCCAGCACGCCTACTTCAAGTTGTATGCGCCCCGCGAACGGGTGCTGCCCTCGGCGTTGATCCAGGTGGCGATCATGCTCGGTGCCATCGCCGGCGCCCTGTCGCTGCCGCTGCTGATCCAGCACCTGGGCTGGCGCGTGGGCTATCTGATCCTCGCCGGTGCCGGCCTGGTGTGGCTGGTGCTGTGGCTCGCCTATGGTCGCGAGGGCAGCCATGACGAGGCAGGGGAGATCAGCTCCGGCGCCGTCGCGCCCTACCGTCGCCTGCTGCTCAACCGCACTTTCGTCTTCATCACCCTGGCCGGCTTCTGCAGCTACCTGCCCACCGCGCTGATCTACAGCTGGGTGCCGGTCTACCTGCAGAAGGGCCTGGGCCTCGCCCCCATGCAATCGGGCTACGTGGTGATGGTCGCCACCCTCGGCGTGATCCTCCTCAACTTGCTGGTTTCCGGGCTGTCGCAACGCGCCCTCAAGCGCGGCGCCAGCGTACGCCTGGCGATGGTCGCGCCACCGACCCTGGCCTGCCTGGTGGCAGGCGTGGCGATGGCAATCATGGGCTTCTGCGAGCAGGGCCTGGTGGGCACCCTCGGCCTCTGCTTGGTGGGCGGCATCCTGGTGAACCTGCTGCCGGCCTTCGCCAACAGCATCGTCGCCTTCATCGCCCCGGCCCGGCAGCGCGGCAGCATGCTGGCCATCCATATCGGCCTGATGACCAGCGCCGGCATGCTCGCCCCGCACCTGGTGGGCCAGGCCGTTGCCTGGCGCGGCGGCGACATCCTCCAGGGTTTCGAACTCACCGTCGGCCTGTTCGGCCTGGCCCTCATCGCCAGCGCCCTGGTCGGCCTGGCGCTGATCGACCCCGAGCGCAGCCGTCGCGCCATCGCCACCCAGTTCCAGGACCCCGTCAACGCCCTGGCCCCGTGCCAGGCCTAAGTCAGGAATACGCGTCATGCATCAACGTGTGAAAGCCCCCCAGCAGCGCCCCGAAACCCTCGAACTGCACCCCACCTGGCGTGCGGCGGACGTCGAGGACGGCTTCTGTGTGGTCGCCGTGGGCGACATCATCATCACCCACGTCATCCGCGAGAAGCTGGCGCGCAAGTCGCCGGAGCTGCTGGAAATCCTCGGCCGTGGTGACGTGGTGGTGGGCAACTACGAAGGCTCGGCCATCGACCTGGAGCGCTACGACGGCCACCCCGAGGCTGAATCCGGCTTCGCCTGGCTGATCAGCGACCCCGACGCGCCGGCCGACCTCGCCAGCCTGGGCTTCAACCTCATGGCACGGGCCAACAACCACGCGCTGGACTGGGGCGTGGCCGGCATGCGCATGACCGACCAGCTGCTGGACGACGCCGGCATCGCCCACGCCGGCACCGGTTCCAGCCTCGCCGCCGCCCGCGCCCCGGCCTTCGTCAACACCGGCAAGGCGCGCGCCTCGCTGATTTCCTACGCCACCACCTTCGAAGCCAACTCGCCGGCGGGCGACGGCCTCGGCGTGGTGCCGCCGCGACCAGGGCTCAACCCGCTGCGCACCACGCCCCATCGTCTGGTCTCGGCGGAGGACTTCGCCGTGCTCAAGCGTCTCAATGACCAGGAAGCCTTCCAGGACCACTACCTGCTCAAGGCCATGCACGGCGAGCACAGCGTGCACCTGGGCATGGCGCTGCACTACCGCGTCGACCCCAACGCCGCGCCGGGCTCGCTGCGCATCCACCACGAGTGCGACAAGCGCGACCAGGCTGAAATCCTGCGCAACCTGCGCCAGGCCAAGCAGAGCTCGGACTTCACCTTCGTCGCCCAGCACACCCACGAGCCGGACAACTTCACCACCGAAGTGCCCAGCTACCTGCCGGGCCTGGTCCGCGCCCTGGTGGACAACGGCGCCGACATGCTCTGCGGCCATGGCCCGCACCAGCTGCGCGGCATCGAACTGTACAAGGGCAAGCCGCTGCTCTACTCCCTGGGCAACTTCTGCTTCATGGACAACAGCCAGCAGGTGGTCGCCCGTGACGAGTGGGAAGAGCTGGAGTGGATGGCCGCCGAAGCCATAGTCGGGCCCAAGGGCATCACCAACCCGCGCCTGTCGACGCCTGCCGAGTTCCTCGAATGGCGCCGCGTGGTGGGCATCTTCGCCGAGCCGATCTGGTTCGAAAGCTTGGTCGCCGAATGCCGCTTCGACGCCAAGGGCTGCCTCAAGGAAATGCTGCTGCACCCCATCGAATTAGGTCACGACGGGCGTGACGCCGAGCGTGGTATCCCGCGCCTGGCCTTCGACACCGAGGAAAACGGCGGCAAGGCCAGGCGCATCCTCGAGCGCTTGCGGGACCTGTCGGCCGAGTTCGGCACCCGCATCGAGATCGAGGACGTCCGTTTCGGCGAACGCGGCAGCAGCCTGGGCCGCATCACCGTCACGGCCTGACCGGTCGCGACCGGCACCCCGGTGCGCCTGATCGGCAGCCGGGGTGCAGGGGCCATTCGCCCCGGCTTACTTCCCATTTCCAGCGGCGCGTGCCGTCGTCCCGTGCGGGCTATCCGCCTGCGCCGGGTGGCGTCCGCGCGTGTCCTGCACGACGCGCCGATATCCACAGTTGAACCCATGACGCTGACCTGCTTTTCCCAGAGCTACGCCGAAGCTCGCGAGAAATTCCTCTCCCTGTGCGCCGCACGCGGCCTGGCGCTGGAGTCCCATGTCCACCCGCTGCCCGGGCGCGACGGCGAGCAACTGGCCGTCGACGTTGCCCGGCATGCCCCGCCGATGCCGCCAACCTGCTGGTGATCAGCAGTGGCTGCCACGGCGTCGAGGGCTTCTGCGGTTCGGGCGTGCAGCTCGACCTGCTGGGCGACGACGACTGGATGGCGCGCAGCGGCGGCGCCGACATGGCGGTGCTCTACATCCACGCGATGAACCCCTATGGCTTCTCCTGGCTGCGCCGGGTGACCAAGGAGAACGTCGATCTCAACCGCAACTTCGTCGACTTCGAGCAGCCACTGCCGGACAACCCCGACTACCGCGCCGTGGTGCCGCTGTTGCTACCCGAGCGCTGCCCGCCGACGTTGCTCAGCAGCCTGGGCCTGATGGGTTACGCCCTGCGCCACGGCCGCGCCGCCTTGCAGGCGGCCATCTCCCGTGGTCAGCACGGCGACCCGCGTGGGCTGTTCTTCGCCGGTGACGCGCCGACCTGGAGCAACCGCACGCTGCGCGCGATCCTGCAGCACCACGGTCGCCAGTGCCGCCGCCTGGGCTGGATCGACCTGCACACCGGGCTCGGCCCCCGTGGCGTCGGTGAGCGCATCTACAAGGGCCTGCAGCGCGAGCAGGACATGCAGCGTTCCCGCGAGTGGTGGGGACCGGAGCTGACCAACAGCTTCGACGGCAGCTCCACCTCGGCGCACCTCAACGGCACCCTCGACATGTCGGTGATGGCAGAGTGTGCCCAGGCCGAATAGACCGGGCTGACCCTGGAATACGGCACCCTGCCGGGCTGGAGGGTGCTCAGCGCCCTGCGCGCCGAACAGTGGCTGCAGAACCACCCCGAAGCGGACGGCGCCACGGTCGCGCGCATCAAGCGGCAGATGCGCGATGCCTTCTATGTGGATGCCGATGACTGGAAGCGCCAGGTGCTGGAGCAGGGCAGGGAAGTGGCCCTGCAGACCCTCGACGGCTTGCGCGCCGCGTTTCGCCGTCTGAGCCGCTAGCGCCACGGCTGGGGCGCCCAGCGCCAGCTGGCACAGGCCACCGCATCGTGGGCGTGCAGGCTTTCCCCATGGACCACGCGCAGCCAGTGCGCCTCCACCCAGGGCATGGCCTTCAGGGCCCGGTCCAGGCGCCGGGCGGCATCCTCGCAGAACAGCAGATTGTGGCCATTGGCTATTGCGAAGGCCTGCTCGTCGGCACGTTTGACCGCCGTCTGCAGGGCGGTACCCAGGGCTGCTTCGGCGCTGTCCAGCAGCTCCACCAGGGGCAGCTCATCGCCAGTAAGACGGACACGCAGGTGCGCCTGGCTGCGCTGGCTGTGGGGCGTCGCCGGCATGCCCGCCTGGCTGCCCAGCCACTCATGCACCTCCTCGAAGGACGCCAGGCGCTTGGCGAAGTGCTGGGCGAAGGCATTCTGCGTCGCCTGGCGTGACAGTGCCGCGGAGCAGGGGCAGGTGGATGAATAGCCCACCTCTGCCTGCAGTTCCACGTGAAACCCCCATGGATCCAAGCGTACAGCGATCTCGAAAGGATAAGCCTTGTGGCCGGACAGCGCGCTTACCAGCGCCGGGCGCTCCAGCAACAGCTCGCCCCGCAGCTCCAGGGAGGCGCTGCGGGAAAGGCCTTCGTGGCTGTCCAGGCAGCGCTGTAGCAGCTGGCGCAGCGCGGGCAGGGTCGCCGGCCTGTTGCCCAGCTCCTCACCCAGCGCCAAGTACAGCCGTGACATATGGATGCCCCGCGCATTGGCATCGTCGAGGCTGACGCCTATATCCACCCGCGCCTGTACCGGTTGGCCGCAGAGGATAAGGGGCAGGGCGATATCCCCCATGCCCACCCAGTCGAGGGCGCCGTGGCAGGGGGCGTTCTGGATGGCCATGTCGGGCAGGGTCTGGATGTTCATCGTTGATCCGGGCTTGAATTCGACTGAATATGTTATGTTATAACACTTGAAAATCAAGCGAACACCATCATGCCCGATCTTCCCTTCAGCGAGCAGGAACTGCTCGACCAGCCCGCCGACCGCTACATGGACGACGCCCAGCAGACCTACTTCCGCCTGCTACTGCTGACGGAACGCGATGGCCTGCGTGCCCGCATCGACGAAGAAATCGACGAGCTGCGCGAAGCGCAACCGGCCAGCGACGACGTCGACATCGCCAGCCGCGAGGAGCAGCGCCAATGGCAGCTGCGCCGCCTGGAGCGGGAAAAGAAGCTGCTCGACAAGATCGACGGCGCCCTCGATCGCCTGGCCCGTGGCGAATACGGCTGGTGCCTGGAGACCGGCGAGCCCATCGGCCTGCGCCGCCTGCTGCTGCGCCCGACCGCCGAACTGTGCATCGAAGCCAAGGAACGCCAGGAACAACGCGAGCGCCACCGGCGCGAAGCCTGAGAACCCACAGAGCGGCCACCCGAGCCGCCCAGCCTGAACCGGAGAACCCCATGACCGCCCGACTCCCCGTCACCCTGCTTTCCGGCTTCCTCGGCGCCGGCAAGAGCACCCTGCTCAACCACGTGCTGAAGAACCGCGAAAACCTGCGCGTCGCCGTGATCGTCAACGACATGAGCGAAATCAACATCGACGGCAGCGAGGTGCAGCGCGACGTCAGCCTCAACCGCGCCGAGGAGCGCCTGGTGGAGATGAGCAACGGCTGCATCTGCTGCACCCTGCGCGAAGACCTGCTGGAAGAGGTCAGCCGCCTCGCCGGCGAAGGGCGCTTCGACTACCTGCTGATCGAATCCACCGGCATCTCCGAACCGTTGCCGGTGGCGGAGACCTTCACCTTCCGCGACGAGCAGGGCCAGAGCCTGTCCGACCTGGCGCGGCTGGACACCCTGGTCACCGTAGTCGACGGCGTGAACTTTCTGCGTGACTTCCACGAAGCGCAAAGCCTCGCCAGCCGTGGCGAAACCCTGGGTGAGCAAGACGAGCGCTCCATCACCGACCTGCTGATCGAGCAGGTGGAGTTCGCCGACGTCATCCTCATCAGCAAGATCGACCTCATCAGCCAGGCCGAGCGCGAGGAGCTGACCGCCATCCTCGCGCGCCTCAACACCCACGCCGAGATCCTGCCCATGAGCATGGGCCAGGTGCCCCTGGAGAAGATTCTCGACACCGGCCGCTTCGACTTCGATCGTGCCGCCGAAGCCCCCGGCTGGCTCAAGGAGATGCGCGGCGAGCACGTGCCGGAAACCGAGGCCTATGGCATCGCCTCCACCGCCTACCGGGCGCGTCGGCCCTTCCACCCCGAGCGCTTCCACGCATTCCTCAATCGTGAATGGAGCAACGGCCGGCTGCTGCGCTCCAAGGGCTTCTTCTGGCTGGCCAGCGCGTGGCGCGAGGCGGGCAGCTGGTCCCAGGCCGGCGGCCTGATGCGCTACGGGCATGCCGGGCGCTGGTGGCGCTTCGTGCCGCGCGAGCAGTGGCCGACGGACGAAGACGGCTTGGGCGCGGTGATGAAGCACTGGGATGCGGAGGTGGGCGATTGCCGCCAGGAGCTGGTGTTCATCGGCCAGGGCATCGACTTCGAGCGGCTGCACGCCGAGCTGGACGCCTGCCTGCTGGATGCCACCGAGATGGCCCAGGGCGTGGAGGGCTGGGCGCGCCTGCCCGACCCCTTCGGCGGCCTGGTCGGGGAGGCCGCCTGATGCAAGCCCTGGCCTTGCGCCCCCAACCTCGGGTGGCGACCAGCGACAACCTGGCAGTGTTGAGCGAAGCGCTGCGCGACGAGGTCAACCTCGCCGTGTGGGAGCGCCGCCTGCCCCTGCACATCAGCGACTACGCCCAGTGCCTGCTGGGGCTCGGGGAGCCGCTGAGCGAGTCCCTGACCCTGGAGCTGCCAGACCCTGAAGCCACCCTCGACCTGGACAGCCTGGCCCGGCGCTTCGCCGACATCGACGGACATGCCGCCTTCCTCGCCGACGTCGCCTGGCTGGTGCGCGCCTTCGCCTGCCTGCTGGATGCGCGGCGCATCGGCCTGCGCCTGCGCCGCCTGGACCGCGCCATGTGCCCGCGCTACCACGTCGACCATGTACCGCTGCGGCTGATCACCACCTATGCCGGTGTGGGCAGCCACTGGCTGCAGGAAGGGCAGATGCAACGCAGCCGCCTGGGCGACCCCGCCGCCGAGCCGAAGGCCGTGCCGGCCGGGCAGACCCTGGCGCCGGGTCATGTGGCGTTGTTCAAGGGCGAAAAGTGGCTGGGCAACGAGGGGCGAGGGGTTATCCACAGGTCACCCGACGTCATGCCGGGTGATGCGCGCCTGCTGCTGACCCTGGACTGGCTGGCCTGACGAGGCGCTCTGCAGCGCGAAAAAAAAGGGCCACCCGAAGGCGGCCCTGTATCACCGAGGCCCTACCGGCTGGGCCGGTACGGGCGAGGTACCCAAGGCTATTGCACACCAGGGCTGTTACCGGCTGATGACGACGGGCTTTCCCAGGTGCCCTTGCTCTGCCCCTCGCAGAAGGGCTTGAGGTAGCGCGCGTCGGTGGCCACGCCGTAGTAGTGGATGTCCTGGCGGTAGGCGATGTTGCTCACCTGGGCGTTGCTGCACACGCCGAAGGCGCCGCTCGGGCACTGGTCGGCGTAGCTCACCTCCACCTTCTGCCCGGGCATCTGCGGCTTGCAGAAGCCGTCGCGGAACAGCTGCGGCGGGATGCTGCGGTTCTGCTGGCAGACCTTCACATCGAGCTGGTCGCTCTGGCTGTGGACGATGCAGGCCTCGGCCAGCGCATCGGCAGACAGGACCAGCAGCAGGGGCAGTAGGCAGAGACGCATGAACGCAGGACCTCGGGAAATTAATGGGCGCGACTCTAGCACGAGGCTTTATTCCGAGCCCGTGACGCAGCACCATAGCGCGATGCTTGCCCATATCCCCACTCACCTGGTGGCCGGCCCCCTGGGCGCCGGCAAGACCAGCCTCATCCGCCACCTCCTGGCGCAGCGCCCGAGCGACGAGCGCTGGGCGGTGCTGATTAATGAATTCGGCCTGGTCGGCCTGGACGCCGCGTTGCTGGAAACCGGCGACGACGGCATCGCCCTGGCCGAGGTGGCCGGTGGCTGCCTGTGCTGCGTCAACGGCGCGCCCTTCCAGGTCGGGCTCGGTCGCCTGCTGCGCAAGGCCCGGCCGGACCGGCTGTTCATCGAACCGTCTGGCCTCGGCCACCCCGCCGAGCTGATGCGCCAGCTGCGCGAGTCGCCCTGGGAAGGCGTGCTGGCCCTGCAGCCGAGCCTGCTGGTGCTGGACGCCGCCGCCCTGGCCCGTGGCGATGCCCTGCCTGACAGCCAGCGCGATGCCCTCGAAGGCGCCGGCCTGCTGGTGCTGAACAAGGCCGAGAACCTTGATGCCGATACCCGCCAGCGCGTGGCCGAGCAACTGCCGGCGCTGCCCCTGAGCTGGACGGTGCAGGGCCGCCTGCCCCTGGCCGACCTGCCGGGGCTCGACGCCAAGGCTGGCGCTGCTGTGGATAACCCGGCCCTGCCCGCTGGCCAGGCGGCTCCGCCCGCGCTGTGGATAAACCCCGGGCAGCCCATTGTCCAGGCACAGGATGCGGCGGATGGCTGGACCATCGGCTGGCGCTGGCACCCCTCGCAGACCTTCGAGCTGATGCGCGTGCAGCTGTGGCTGGCGAGCCTCGGCTGGCGTCGCGCCAAGCTGGTTATCCACAGCAACGCCGGCTGGCTCTCCGGCAACGCCCTGGACGGCGCGCCGCTCCACTGGCAGGCCAGCGAATGGCGCAAGGACTCGCGGCTGGAGCTGATCTTCTCCACGCCCCAGGACGAGGACGCGCTCAAGGCTGGATTCGAGGCCTGTCGGCTGACTTGAGCCGTACCGTCGCTCCGACGGAAGCCCTCAAGCGCACCGCAATCTGTAAACCTGGCGAAGGAGTTGGAGCAGCCGCCAACGCCCCTCCAGGAGGCCGAACGCAGTCGTTGCGCCGGGGGACGAGCGGCATGGATGCCGCGAGAGGCGCGCCAGGCCATGGATGGCCCATCGCGCCGGCCCCCAGAGCGGCGATGGAGTGAGGGAACCCCGGCGAAGCCGGGGCCGGATGATGGGGCAAGCCTCTTTGGTTTCTTTCTTGTGGTTCGGCATCCCGACGACTGAAGAAAGAGACTCGCCCGGGTGGGCGAAACCAAAAGCGTCAGCAAAGCTCGGTAATCAGCTGGGCTCAAGATTCTCCAGCAACACTTAACCCAGACCGCACAAACAAAAACGGGCCCTCACGGGCCCGTCTTCGGGAATAAAACGGCTACGGATTAGCGCAGCCAGAGCCACGGGGGCTCAAGGGATCAATCGTCGTTCATCCGCGAGTGGGTGCGGGTGTCCTTCATGAACACGTACACCAGCAGCGAGCAGGCGATGCAGGCGGTTACGTACCAGTAGAAGCCGCTCTCCATGCCGATGCTCTTGAACCACAGCGCCACGTACTCGGCGGTGCCGCCGAAGATGGACACGGTGAGTGCATAGGGCAGGCCCACGCCCAGGGCGCGGATCTCGGTGGGGAACAGCTCGGCCTTCACCACGGCGTTGATCGAGGTGTAGCCGCTGACGATGATCAGCGCCGCCATGATCAGGAAGAACGCGCCCCACCAGGTATCGATGGTGTGCAGGGTGCTGAGGATCGGGTAGGTGAACAGGGTGCCCAGCACGCCAAAGGCGATCAGGATCGGACGGCGGCCGACCTTGTCCGAGAGCGCGCCCACCAGGGGCTGCAGCAGCATGAACAGGAACAGGGTGGCGGCCGAGATCATGGTCGAGTCGTTCTTGCTCATGCCGACCGTGTTGACCAGGTATTTCTGCATGTAGGTGGTGTAGGTGTAGAAGGCCAGGGTGCCGCCCATGGTCAGGCCGATCACGGTGAACACTTCCTTGGGGTGGCGCATCAGGGTGCGCAGCAGGCTTTCCTTCGGCTTGTCCTTCTTCTTGGTGAAGGACTCGGTCTCTTCCATGCCGCGACGCAGGAACATCGCCACGACCGCGCACAGGGCGCCGATGAAGAAGGGCACGCGCCAGCCCCAGCTTTCCAGCTGCTCGGTGGTGAGGGTCTGCTGGAGGATGATCAGCACCGCCAGGGCGATGAGCTGGCCGGAGATCAGGGTCACGTACTGGAAGCTGGAGAAGAAGCCGCGACGCTCCTTGGTCGCCATCTCCGACAGGTAGGTGGCCGAGGTGCCGTATTCGCCACCGACCGACAGGCCCTGCAGCAGGCGGGCGACCACCAGCAGGATGGGCGCGGCGATGCCGATGGTTTCATAGCTGGGGGTCAGCGCGATGATCAGAGAGCCGAAGCACATCAGCAGGACCGAGGCCAGCAGGGCGGCTTTGCGGCCCTTGCGGTCGGCGTAGATGCCCATCAGCCAGCCGCCGATCGGGCGCATCAGGAAGCCCACGGCGAAGATCGCGGCGGTGTTCAGGAGCTGGGCGGTTAGGTCGCCTTGGGGGAAGAAGGCCTTGGCGAAGTACAGCGAGAAGGCGGCGTAGACGTACCAGTCGTACCACTCGACCAGGTTGCCCACCGAGCCGCTGAAAATGGATTTGATGCGTTGCGAGGTGGTGCGGGGTGCTGCTGAGGCAGTCAGGGTGCTGGTGCTTTCCATCGTGTTTCCTCGAGTCATAGTTGTTGTTGTAGGCACGGCTCTCGCCGCGCTTGGGGTGCGGGCACATAGCAGGAGCTGTGCCAGCGCCGCAAAGCGCCGGAATAGAAGGCTCGGAGGGATTGCACAGGGCATTTATGCGCGGATTGGCGCTTATCGCGAAGGGGTCATAAGCGGGATTTCGCCTATCCATTGATGGCCAGGTAGGGGCGAATTGATTCGCCAAGCGGTGCGCAGCGCCGCCGCCCCAACCGAGCTATCCACAATGACTTTTCTGGGCGAATGAAATCGCCCCTGCATTGCCCACAATTACTGTGGAACCAACTGTTGGCGAGCTGTGGATAGATCGCTTAGGACCAGTCACAGCGCTGCTTTCAAGCGTGTGCTCAGATATTGAGCAGTGCCGCCCATTCGCGGTTGAAACCGCTCCCACAGGGAGACAAGCACCCGTGGGAGCGAATTCATTCGCGAAGAAATCCCCAGGAAGACGGATTCATCCTCAGTTGCCCACAATAGCTGTGGAGCCAACTGTTGGCGGGCTGTGGATAGATCGATTAGGCCCAGTCACAGCGCCGCTTTCAAGCTTGTGCTCAGACTTTGACCAGTGCCGCCTATTCGCGGTTGAAACCGCTCCCACAGGCAGGCGAGCATCGTGGGAGTGAATTTATTCGCGAAGAAATCCCCAGGCGAAGGGATTAATCCCCAGTTGCCCACAATGTCTGTGGAGCCAACTGTTGGTTGGCTGTGGATAGATTGCTTAGGGCCAGTCATAGCGCTGCTTTCAAGCTTGTGCTCAGATTTCGACCAGTGCCACCCGTTCACGGTTGAAACCGTTCCCACAGGCAGACGAGCCCCCGTGGGAGTGAATTCACTCGCGAAGAAATCCCCAGGCGAGCTAGTTCATCCCCAGTTGCTCACAATGTCTGTGGAGCCAACTGTGAGCGGACTGTGGATATATTTCTGTATGCCAGCAACAGCGCTGCTTTAAAGCTTGTGCTCAGATATTGAGCAGTGCCACCTATTCGCGGTTGAAACCGCTCCCACAGGCGGGCGAGTCCCCGTGGGAGCGAATTTATTCGCGAAGAAATCCCCAGGCGAACGGATTCATCCCCAGTTGCCCACAATGTCTGTGGAGCCAACTGTTGGTTGTCTGTGGATAAAACGCTTGGCGCCAGTAACAGCGGTGCTTTCAGGGTTGTGCTCAGACTTTGACCAGTGCCGCCTATTCGCAGTTGAAACCGCTCCCACAGGCAGGCGAGCACCCGTAGGAGCGAATTCATTCGTGAAGAAATCCCCAGGCGAATGGATTCATCCCCAGTTGCTCACAATGTCTGTGGAGCCAGCTGTTGGTTGGCTGTGGATAAATTGCTTGGTGCCAGTCACAGCAATGCTTTCAGGGTTGTGCTCATATTTCGACCAGTATCGCCCATTCGCGGTTTAAACCGCTCCCACAGGCGGGCGAGCACCTGTAGGAGCGAATTCATTCGCGAAGAAATCCCCAGGCGAACGCATTCATTCCCAGTTGCCCACAATGTCTGTGGAGCCAACTGTGAGCGGACTGTGGATAGTTTTCTGTATGCCAGTCGCTACGGTGCTTTCAGGGCTGTGCTCAGCTTTTGACCGCTTTCAGTCTTCATCACCCGGCAGGAACTCGCCCCGGGCCAGGCCGTGGCGTTGCATCTTTTCGTTGAGGGTGCGGCGGGGCAGTTGCAGCAGCTCCATCACCGCCTTGATGTCGCCCTTGCTGCGGGCCAGGGCCTGGCGCAGGCATTGGGCCTCGTAGGTTTCCATCAGCTCGGCGAGGGAGGGCGCGGCGTTGTCGGTTGCATGGCCGCCTGTGGATAACCCCAGCACATGGCGCTCGGCGGCGTTGACCAGCTCGCGCACGTTGCCCGGCCAGTCGTGGGCCAGGAGGTGGGCCAGCTCGGCGGGGGTGAGGGTCGGGACGGGGCGGCCCAGGCGTTCGCTGGCCAAGGCGGCGAAGTGCTCGAACAGTAGCGGCACGTCTTCGCGGCGCTCGCGCAGGGCGGGCAGTTGCAGCTCGGCGACGTTGAGGCGGTAGAGCAGGTCTTCGCGGAAGCGCCCGGCGCGTACCTCCTCCTTGAGGTCCGGCTTGGTGGCGGCGATCACCCGCAGGTCGACGCGGATGCTCTGGTTCGAGCCCAGGCGCTCCAGCTGCTGCTCCTGCAACACGCGCAGCAGCTTCACCTGCTGGGCCAGGGGCATGCTCTCGATCTCGTCGAGGAACAGGGTGCCGCCGTCGGCATGTTCCAGCTTGCCGATGCGTTTGCCCTGGGCACCGGTGAAGGCGCCGCTCTCATGGCCGAACAGCTCGCTCTCGAACAGGTTCTCCGGGATGGCCGCGCAGTTCAGCGCCACGAAGGGCTTGCCGGCACGCGGGCCGAACTCGTGCAGGCAGCGGGCGACCAGTTCCTTGCCGCTGCCGGTGTCGCCGCGCAGGAGGATGTTCACCGGCGTCTGCGCCAGGTCCAGCACCTGGCGGCGCAGCTGTTCCATGGGGCGGGAGAAGCCCATCAACTGCCCATCGAGGCGGGTGCGGTCGTCCACCTGGCGGCGCAGGCGGCGGTTCTCCTGGGTCAGGCGGCGCTTTTCCAGGGCCCGGCGCAGGCTGCCCAGCAGGCGTTCGGGGGTGAAGGGTTTTTCGATGAAGTCGTAGGCGCCCAGGCGCATGGCTTCCACCGCCTGGGGCACGTCGCCGTGGCCGGTGACCAGCAGGAAGGGCAGCTCGCGGTCCAGCGCCTGCACCGCTTCCAGCAGGGCCATGCCGTCCATGCCGGGCATGCGCAGGTCGCTGATCACCACGCCCTCGAAGTCGGCGTCCAGCCCGTCCAGGCATTCGGCGGCGCTGGCGCAGAGGCGCACGGTGAAGCCCGAGAGCTCCAGCCACTCGCGCACCGCTTCGCGGATCGCGGCCTCGTCGTCGACGAAGATCAGGTTCGGGGTCATGGCTGCTCCTCGGCAGGATCAAAGATGGGCAGGCACAGGCGGAACACCGCGCCGGCGTCACGGTTACCGGCGCTCAGCCGGCCCCCCAGTTCATGGACGATGGCATAGGAAACCGCCAAGCCGAGGCCGAGCCCTTCGCCCACCGGCTTGGTGGTGAAGAAGGGGTCGAACACCTGGGCCAGGGTGGCCTCGGGGATGCCGCCGCCGTTGTCGGCGACCTCCAGGCACCAGTGGCCATCGTCCCGTTGCAGGCGGATGTCGATGCGCGGCTCGGCCTGGCCGGCGACCGCGTCGAGGGCATTGCGCAGCAGGTTGACCAGCACCTGCTCCAGGCGGATGGCATCGCCCTGCACCCAGGCCAATGGGCGCGGGTGCTGCTCGATGTGCACGGCGCCGTCACGCAGGCGCGGCGCCAGCAGTTGCAGGGCCTTGTCCACCACGCTGCCCAGCTCCAACTTCTCGCGCAGGCCGCCGGGGCTCTGCCGGGCATAGGTCTTCAGGTGGCCGGTGAGGGCGGCCATGCGTTGCAGCAGTTCGTCGTGGCGGCCGAGGGCGTTGCGCGCCTGCTCCAGCTGGCCGTTGTCGAGCATCAGGCGCAGGCTGCCCAGGTGCATGTGCAGGGCGGTGAGCGGCTGGTTGATCTCGTGGGCGAGGGCGGCGGACATCTGCCCCAGGGCCGCCAGCTTGGCCGCCTGTACCAGGCCGTCCTGGGCGGTGCGCAGGGCGGCGGTGCGCTGTTCCACCAGGCGCTCCAGTTCGTTGTGGCTCTGCTGGCGCAGCCGCGCCAGGCGCCAGCGCTGGTGCAGGAACAGGGCGAGGAAGAACAGCGCCAGCCACAGCCCGCCGGCGGCCAGGCTGGCGTCGCGGGCGTTGCCGGCGGCGTTCTGCGGGCGGTGCAGCAGGTGCAGGGTCCAGCCTTCGCTGGGCAGCGCCAGGGATTCCCACAGGTAGTCAGCCTCGCCATCGGGGCCCTGCACGCGCACCAGGCGGCTGTCGTCGCCGAAGTCGTCGAGGGTGCGGTGCAACAGGGGCGTCAGCGGCTTCTTGTCGTACTGGCGGGTGGCGGCCAGTTCGGCGCGTTGCGCGGCGTCGATCGGCGCCAGTTCGCGGTAGCGCCACTGCGGCTGGTTGGCGATGAAGACGATGCCCTTGGCGTCGCTGACCAGGATGGTGTCCGGGCGCTCGCGCCATTGCTGCTCGATCTCGGGGAACTCCAGCTTCACCACGATGGCGCCGAGGAAGTTGCCGGTGTCGTCGTGGATGGCGTGGGAGAGGAAGTAGCCGGGGATGCCGCTGACCACGCCCACCGCGTAGAAGCGCCCGGTGCCGTGGGTGCGGGTCTGCAGGAAGTAGGGGCGGAAGCCGTAGTTGTGGCCCACGTAGCTGGTGGGCAGGCGCCAGTTGCTGGCGGCGATGGCCAGGCCGTCGCTGCGCATCAGCTCCAGGGTGGAGGAGTGGGCGGCGCCGTTGATGCGTTCCAGCTTGAGGTTGAGGCGCTGCTGCAGTTCGGGTGACAGCGGTTGCTGCAGGGCCTCGCGCAGTTCCGGGTCGAGGGCTAGCACGGCGGGCAGGGCCCGGTAGCGGTCGATCAGGGTGCGCAATGCATCGGCGTAGAGGCCCAGCTGGGCGCCGGCCTGTTGGCCTTCCTCGCGCAGGGCCTGGCGCTCGGCGTGGCGGCCGGCCAGGTGCATCGTCAGCAGCAGGCCGGCGAACAGCAGCAGGGTCAGCAGGGCGATGCGCAGGGAACGGGGCAGCACGGGCGGGGTCCGGGTGTCGCGACAGGCGGCGACGATAGCATGGACCCGGCCCGGGCTGCGTCCGCGGTGGATCAGGGGTGGGCGTTGAACCAGGCGAGCACCTTGGCCGGCGAGGCGGCGAACCACTCGTGGCCGCCCAGGGGCTCGGTGTAGCGCGCGGTCTCGATGCCCTGGTGGAGCAGGCGGTCGTAGTAGAGGTCCATGCTCCACCAGGGCACCACGGCGTCGACGAAACCGTGGAGGAACAGCGTCGGCGGGTGGTCGGCGGGGAGCTGGTCGGGCACCACGCAGAGCGGCCCGCTGCAGGTCGCGTAGGAGCCGGATTGCACCGCCAGGGCGCGGAACTTGCCGGGGAAGGACACGGCCATGCGGCTGGTGTTGTAGCCGCCGCTGGAGATGCCGGTGGCGTACTGGCGCTGGGCGTTGAGCGGGCCGAAATGGCCGCGGGCGATGGCGGCGAGCACGTTGCCGAGGAAGTCGTAGTCGGTGCTCAGCTCATAGGCTTGGGCGAGGCCGGGGATGTTGGTCTGCCAGAACAGGTCGGCCGGGGCGCTGGGGGCGATCACCGCGTAGCCGTGGTCCAGCAGGTTCTGCACCAGCTTGCCTTCGTAGTAGCCGCCGAAGGGCAGGTTGCTGTGGTAGCTGAAGTCGTTGAGGGGGAAGAACGAGCCCTGGTAGATCAGCACCACCGGCCAGCCGCCGGCCGGCGGGGTGCCCAGGGGCGTCTGGTAGATGATCTTGCGCTGGCCCACCAGGCCCGAATCCAGCCAGGTGCTCTGGTAGGAACAACTGACTTCGGCAGGGCGCAGCAGGGTACGGGGGCGTTCGCTGCAGCGGGAAGCGGCCAGGGCGTGCTGGCCCAGGCAGACGGCCAGCAGCAGGCCGCAGAGCAGGGTACGAAGGGGCATGACGGGTCTCCTATTTGTTGTTGTGTGACCGCTTTTAAATCGAAACAGAAATTCCGATTCCGTCAATAGGGTTGATCGAAATTCGTTCAGTGTGGTGGGGGAGAGCAGCATTCCAGAGCCTGTGGACAGGTGCGCAAAGGCGACGGACGGCGGGGCCTAAGAGTGTCTACCCACAGCTCACGAGCCGCCGCTAGGCGATGGCCAGCCCGGTGCCGCACCTGTGGATAAAAAATAATTCGAGCGGCGTCTTGTCAGCGGCAATGGGCAGGATTAGATTATTTCGGAACCGATGTTCCGATTCCGATAAAAACAACAGCTGGAGACCATCGTGGCAAATCAAGGAAGAGGCCTGGCAGCAGCCGGCCTGGCGTTGCTCGGCGCGTTGCCCCTGGGTGGCGCACAGGCGTTTCAGGTGCGCTCCGGAGACGGAGACTGGACCACCTCGCTCGATACCACCCTGTCCTACGGGCTCAGCTACCGCGTGGAGGGGCAGGACAGCAAGCTGATCGCCCGCGCCAACGGCGGTACCGGCGACAACGCCGGGCTGATCAACTCCGACGACGGCGACCTCAACTTCCGCCGGGGCGACCTCTTCTCCGAGGTGGTCAAGGCGGTGTCCGAACTCGACCTGCGCTACCAGGACCGCTTCGGCGTGTTCGTCCGGGGCCGCGCCTTCTATGACTTCGAGCTGAAGGACGACGAGCGCCGCCACCGTCAGATCAGCCACGCCGGCCTCGACGAAGCGGGCTCCAGCGCCGACCTGCTGGACGCCTTCGTCTACGGCAGCTGGACGGTCAACGACCGCGCCCTCAACGCGCGGCTGGGGCGCCAGGTGATCAACTGGGGCGAGGGGCTGTTCTACCAGAACGGTATCGGCGCCACGAACCCGGTGGACATCAACGCCCTGCGCGCGCCGGGCTCCGAAGTGAAGGAGGCGTACATGCCCACCTTCATGGCCTACGCCTCCTTCGAGCTGCGCGACAACCTCAGCGTCGAGGGCTACTGGCAACCGGGCAAGGCCTGGGAAGCCTCGAAGATCGACCCCTGCGGCACCTACTACTCGACCCTCGACGTGATCGGCGAAGGCTGCAACTACCTGTCCGTCTCGCCGCTGCAGGAAGCCGTCGCCGGTGGCCGCGCCTTCGACAACCCGGCCATGGCCCAGGCCTATGCCGATGCCCTGGCACCGGGCGGCCTGAACAACCTGCTCAAGGCCTACCTGCCCACCACCTTCATCCCCCGCGCCCAGGACATCGATGCCGACGGCGCCGCCCAGTACGGCCTCGCGCTGCGCTGGTACGTGCCGGAGCTGAACGACACCGAGCTGGGCTTCTACTACCTGCGCTACAACATGCAGGTGCCCATGCTCGGGCTCACCGTCGGCCGCCAGGTCACGCTGCCTGTCGTCGGCACCGTGCCCGACGCCAGCAGCTCGCGCTACTACGCCGAGTACCTGGAGAAGCGCGACCTGTTCGGCATCAGCTTCAACACCTCCATCGGCGGCGACAGCATCTTCAACGGCCTGTCGCTGGCCGGCGAGCTGAGCTACCGCCCGGACACGCCCATCGCCCTCGGCCTCAACGAGTATCTGCCCGACGCGCTGTTCAACCCCAATGGGCTGCCCGTGGGCACCCACCTGGACGGCTACCGCGAGAAGGACATGTACCAGGCGTCGCTGGCCGCCATCTACAACTTCACCGGGGTGCTCGGCGCCGACTCGGCGACCCTGTTCACCGAGCTGGTGGCCAGCCGCGTGCAGGGCCTGGAATCCGACGTCGACTACTACGAGGCCACCAGCACTGCCACCGGCGCCCAGGCCAGCCTGCAGCTGACCTACACCAACGTGCTCAACCTGGTGAACCTGGTGCCGTCCTTCGGCTACCAGTACAGCATCAACGGCGTCGCGCCCCAGCTCACCAATGGCCTGGACGAAGAGGCGCAGAGCTGGTCCGCCGGCATCGACGCCATCTACAAGGAGTCCCTCACCGTCGGCACCCGCTACGTGGGCTACAGCGGCGGCGGTGTCTCCAACAAGCGCAGCGACCGTGACTTCGTCAGCTTCAACATCAAGTACAGCTTCTGAGAAGGGATTCGACGCCATGCACAGACCAGGACTTATCCACAGCAGCCTGCTCGCCGCCCTGCTGCTGGCCGCGCCGCTCGCCCAGGCCCAGGTGGGTGCCGACCAGGCCGCGCGCCTGGGGGCCGACCTGACCCCGCTGGGCGCGGAGAAGGCCGGCAACGCCGCCGGCACCATCCCCGCCTGGACCGGCGGCCTGGCCCGCGATGCTGCGGCCTACGACAAGACCCTCGGCTACAAGGACCCCTTCGCCGCCGACCAGCCGCTGTTCAGCATCGATGCGAAGAACGCCGAGCAGTACCGCGCCCACCTCAGCCCCGGCCAGCTGGCCATGCTCAAGCGCTACCCGGACAGCTGGAAGCTGGTGGTCTACCCGACCCGCCGCTCGGCCTCCTATCCCGAGGCGGTGTACGCCGCGATCAAGGACAACGCCACCCACGCGAAGCTGATCGAGAACGGCAACGGCATCGCCGACTTCAAGGTCGCCACGCCGTTCCCGATTCCGCAGTCGGGGCTGGAGGTGCTGTGGAACCACCTGGTGCGCTTCCGAGGCAACAGCGTCAAGCGCTACTACGCCCAGGCCGTGCCCCACGCCAGCGGCGACTACTTCATGACCCGCATCGAAGACCTGTTCCTGTTCAACCAGAACGCTGGCGACTACAGCAAGGACAACGGCAACGTGCTGTTCTACTTCCGCCAGTCGGTGCTGGCGCCGGCGCGCCTGGCAGGCACCGAGCTGCTGGTGCACGAGACCGTCAACCAGGTGAAGGAACCGCGCCTGGCCTGGCTCTACGCCGCCGGCCAGCGCCGCGTGCGGCGCACGCCGAACGTCGCCTACGACTCCCCCGGCACCGCCTCCGAGGGGCTGCGCACCACCGACAACTTCGACATGTTCTCCGGCGCGCCGGACAAGTACGACTGGAAGCTGGTGGGCAAGGAAGAGCTCTACGTGCCCTACAACAGCTACCGCTTCGCCTCGCGCACCAGCAAGTACGCCGACATCGTCAAGGCCGGCCACGTGAACCCCGACCTGTTGCGCTACGAGCTGCACCGCGTGTGGCACGTGCGCGCCACCCTCAAGGACGGGCAGCGCCACCAGTACAAGCAGCGCGACTTCTATTTCGACGAGGACAGCTACCAGGTGCTGCTGGTGGACCACTACGACAACCGCGACCAGCTTTGGCGGGTGGGCGAGTCCTACACCATCAACCTCTACGACCAGCCGCTGGTATGGACCAAGGGCGACGCCGTATATGACCTGATCGGCGGCCGCTATGTAATCGGCATATTGTCCAACGAAGAGCCGGCGGATGAATTCGATATAGCGCTGAAGGCGTCCGACTTCACCCCGGCACAATTAAGGCGGGACAGCCGGCGTTAAACCCGGCGAATTTCCAGGTACTTGCAAACGAGGCGGGAAAGTTCCCCCGGCACAACTTCCCGGGGGGTGACACCGAGGGTGCCGACCATGGTCAGGTAATTCAGGCTGGCGAGCAGCATGTGGGCGGTCAGGTCGGCCGCCTGCTGCGGCTGCGGATGGCCGAGTTCCTGCGCATGGGCGAGGACGATGCGGCAGAAGGATTGGCCGATGTAGGCGTTGAGCTGGTGGAAGCGCTCGCGGAACTGGACGTCCATCGAGCTGCACCGGATCAGGGCGCGGAGCAGGCCTTCGCTGCCATCGAACAGGCGTGTCACGCCCTCGATGAAGCCCTCGATCTGCGCGGGCAGCGGCAGGTTCTCCAGGCTGGCGATGACCCCGTCCACCGCCTCGCGGCTCTGTTCGACGAAGCGCTCGTGGACGGTATAGAGCAGCACGTCCTTGTCGCCGAGCAGGCGATAGAAGGTGCCCACCGAGGACTCGGCGAGCTGGGCGATCTGGGAAATGCCGGTTTCTTCGAAGCTGTCGTTGGCGAGCAGTTCGGCGGCGACGTTGAGGTAGCGCTCCAGGGCTTTCTTGCTGCGTGCCTGGGTCGGACTGGCGATGCTGTACATGGTGGTTTCTCGAGTCGGCGCTGGGCGATTCTAGGAGGTTTGGGCGGGCAAAGGCAAACACCGGAAACTTGTTCTACGGGCGCTTCGGAAGTTATCCGATCCACCAACTTTTCATCGGTCCTTTTAATAAGGAACGGCGCCTTTTTATTGGCCATCGATTATTCAAAAGGGAATTAACTCGACCATGGAACAGATCAACTTGTCGGGCGGACGTTTCAACTATATCTGCCAGGGAGAGGGCGCCTCGGTGCTGCTGGTGCACGGCCTGGGTTCCTCCCTGGAAGACTGGCAGCCCCAGGTCGAGGCGCTGTCCCGGCACTTCCGCGTCTACGCCCTGGACCTGCGCGGCCACGGCGCCAGCGAACCGCTGCGCGCGCCGGTGAGCATGGCCGAGCTGGCCGCCGACGTGGCCGAGTTCATCGTCGCCATGGACCTGGAGCCCTGCATCCTGGTGGGCATCTCCATGGGCGGCATGATCACCTTCCAGCTGCTCGCCGAGCACCCGCACCTGGTGCGCGCGGCGGCGGTTATCAACAGCTCGCCGAACTTCCCCGTGGACAGCTGGCAGGTGCGCTGGCAGGTGGCGCTGCGTTTCACCCTGGTGCGCCTGTTCGGCCCCGCCGGCATGGCGCGGCTGCTGGCCGGCAAGCTGTTTCCCAAGCCGGAGCAGGCCGGCTTGCGCCAGCGGGTGATGGCGCGCATCGCCGGCAACGACCGGCGCTCCTATCTGCACGCCATGGGCGCCATCCCCGGCTGGTCGGCGCTGGCGGGCGCCTGCCGGGCCAACACTCCGCTGCTGGTGATCAGCGGCGACCGCGACTACACCCCGGTGGCGGCCAAGGCGGCCTACGTCAGCCAGTTGCGCAACGCACGGCTGGAGGTGATCGCCGACTCCGGGCACGCCACGCCCCTGGACCAGCCCGAGGCGCTGAACCGCTTGCTGGATGCCTTCATCCGCCAACACGCCGCCATCTGAACGCAACGGCTGCGCCGGAGGCGGCTCGGCGGATAAACTGCGCGCAGTTCATTTCGAGTGCGTTACGATGCAGTTGTCCGCCTGGTCCCACCCGAGTTCCGCCGGCTTCACCTTGCGCGGCTGGCACAGCCAGCCCAGCGGCAAGCCCCTGCTGCACTTCCTCCATGGCAACGGCTTCTGCGGCCGCGCCTACTCGCCGATGCTGGAAGCCCTCAGCGAGCACTTCGACCTCTGGCTCTGCGACGTACAGGGCCATGGCGACAGCGACCACGGCGGGCGCTTCCTCGGCTGGAACCGCAACGCCGAACTGGCGGTGGAAGCCTTCGAGGCCGGGCGCGGCATCTTCGGCGACGTCCCCCGTTTCGCCCTCGGCCACAGCTTTGGTGGCGTGCTCACCAGCCTGGTGCTGGCGCGCCACCCCGAGCTGTTCCAGCGTGCGGTGCTGCTCGACCCGGTGCTCTTCACCCCTGCGATGATCGGCGTCATGGCCTTCTCCGAAGTGCTCGGCCTGCACCGCCGCACCACCATGGCCAAGCGCGCGCGGGCCCGGCGCAGCCACTGGGTGGATCGCCCCGCCGCCTTCGCCGCCCTGCATGGGCGCGGCATCTTCAAGGGCTGGACGGACGACGCCCTGGGCGCCTACGTGGAGCACGCGCTGAAGGCGGTGGACGGCGGCGTCGAGCTGAAATGCCGGCCCAGCCGCGAGGCGGAGATCTTCAGTTCCTGCCCCAAGCGCCTGTGGCCCTCGCTGGCGCGCATCGTCACGCCAACGCAGATCTTCCACGGCCAGCACAGCTACCCCTTCGTCGCCCGCTCGGTGGCGCGCATCAGCGCGCTGAACCCCCATGTCGGCGCCCAGGTGGTGGAGGGCGGGCACTGCTTCATGCAGGAATTCCCCGAAGCCGCCGCCGAGCGTGCCGCCGGCTTCCTCCTGCAGCGATGAGCGACGCGGCGCGGGAGCGGGTCTGGCTGGCGCTGTCCGAGCTTTGGCTGGACACCGAGCTGGACGATGCCGACCTGCGCCGCATCGCCGACGCATTGCGCACCAGCGCGCTGCCGCCAGCCGAGCTGGAAGCCATCTACCTGCATGAAGTGGCGCCGGTGCTCTGGCTCAATGCCTGGAGCGTGGCGGGGGTGTGGAGCGGCTTCGATCCCGATTGGCTTTTCGAGCATTGCCAACGTAACCAGGTGCGGCGTGCCAGCCGCTGGTTCCGCTGGCGCTGCCGGCTACTACGGCGACCGATGACCTATGCCAATCGCGAGCAGTGGCAGCAGGTTATCCACAGGGTGGTCGAGGATACTTGAGCGCGGGGCTTATCCACAGCAGCTGCGCTGTGGACAACCGTCGCTTCATTCGACGTGGCGTTGCTCATCCGGGCGCGGGTGGCTGCGTCGCCAGTCGCTGATCTGGATGACGTTGCCTTCCGAGGCCGCTGGCGGCTCGAAGGGGTGGGCATCCAGCTCGATGCGGCCGCCGTGGCTGCCGAACATCTGGATGGTGCCGGTGAGGCGCTGCTCGCCGGTAACGGTGAACTCGAAGCCGTAGATGCGTGCCAGGCGGCGGTTGCCCCGGGCATCGCGGACCACGGTGAGGCGCTGCAGGGCGACGTTGCCGTCCAGCAGTTCGATGTCGAAACGCGAGCAGTGCTGCTTGACCAGCGCCAGTGCGCGCTCGCGAATGCCGTGGCCACGCCAGAGCCAGGCGGCACCGGCGGCGAAGAGCATAAACAGGAATACATCGCCCAGACTGATCATGATCACTCCCCTGGAATACCCAGAAGCTTAACCCATCCGCAGCGATTTCAGAGGGCCAGTTCGACGCGGTTGCGGCCATGTTGCTTGGCGCGATAAAGCGCCGCATCGGCAGCCTCCTGCAGCAGGTGCAGGTCCGCGTTCGGCGGGCTGGCGGCCAGGCCGATGCTGACGCTCACGCGCAGGGAAATGCCATTGGCATCCACTCGCAATTGCTCCACCGATTCGCGCAGGCGCTCGAGAAAATTGCGGGCGGCGTCGGGGGTGGTATCGGGCAGCAGGAAGACGAACTCCTCACCACCGAAGCGGGCGAACAGGTCAGTACTGCGGGCTTCGTGTTGGCACAGCCTGCTGAATTCGCAGAGCACCCGGTCGCCGCTGCCGTGGCCGTGGGCATCGTTGATGCGCTTGAAATGGTCGAGGTCGAGCATCGCCAGGCACAAGGTCTGGCCCTGGCGCCGCGCGCGCTGCAACTCGTGCTCGGCGCGGGCGTAGAAGGCCCGGCGGTTAAGGGCGCCGGTCAGCGGGTCGGTGGTGGCCTGCAGGCGCAGGCGCTCTTCCAGGGCCTTGCGATGGCTGACATCACGGACTTCCAGCAACTGCTGGCCGGCGCCATCGAGGTGGGTGACCGAGAGCTCGGCCGGGAAGGTCGAACCATCGCGGCGCAGGGCGGTGACGTCGGCGGGGGTGCCGTCGGCCTGGGTGAGCAACGGGCCGATGCGCGCGCGCTCGGCATCGACGAACAGCTGCTCGGGCGTCTGCTGCAGCAGGCCTTCGCGGGACTGGCCGAAGAGCGCGCCGAGCGTCGGGTTGCTGTCCTGGATGCGCCCGTCCTGCAGCACCAGCATGCCGCAGCGGGTGACGTTCATCAGGCGTTCGAAGCGCTGGGCACTGGCCTCCGCCTGGCGGGCGTTGCGCTGGCTGTCGAGGAGGATGCGGCGCATGGTCATCAGCGCCAGGCCGACCAGGGCGATGACCCAGAGCGGAATGGCGAAGTTGTACGGCAGCAGGTACGCCATGGAGCGGGTGACGTCGGGATGCTCGATGGCGTTGAGCCAATCGTGCACGGCGATGCCGCCGCGCAGCAGGGTGACCAGGGCATAGCCGAGCAGGACGATGCCGACGCAACGGCAGACGACGCGCAGCTCCGCATCGCGCGGGTGGCGCAACAGGGCGCCGGCGGCCTGCAACGGCAGCAGCCCGCCGATGCCGGCGTAGATGGCGATCAGCAACTCGCTGTTCAGCGGCGCCACCCACCAGTGCCAGCTGTTGGCCGCGGCCATCAGGCCGGCGCTCACCGGCACCGTCCACCAGGGCAGCGGGCGATCGAGGAAACGGAACACGCCGAGCATCAGCACCGCCTCGCCTGCCAACTGGGTGGCGTTGCCGAAGACGTTGAGCGGGCGGTTGCCGGTGGCGACGAAGACGAAGAAGGAGAAGATGCCGAGAATCAGCAGCCAGGCGCCGGCCATCCAGAAGCCCGGGCCACGGTAGGGGCGGGAGAAATACCACAGGCCGGTACAGGCCACGGCACTGGCGAGCATCAGGTTGAGTCCCAGCAGCATCGGCGAAAAATACAGGGATTCCATGATGGCTCTGACGGCGGAGGATGGGAGAATCTTGCCATTATGGTAGTGAACCTGTCGTTGCACGTCAGGCCGCCTTTCTTCCCGTCGAGACCAGGGTTTATTCAATGCCACGAACGCCCCACCTCCTCAGCATCCAGTCCCATGTGGTCTTCGGCCATGCCGGCAACCGCGCCGCGGTGTTTCCCGTGGAGCGCCTCGGGGTCAATGTCTGGCCGCTGAACACCGTGCAGTTCTCCAACCACACCCAGTACGGGCAGTGGACGGGCGAGGTGCTGCCGCCGAACCAGGTGCCGGTGCTGGTGGAGGGCATCGCCGCCATCGGCGAGCTGGGCAATTGCGACGCCGTGCTTTCGGGCTACCTCGGCAGCGCCGCCCAGGGCCGCGAGATCCTCGAGGTGGTGGCGCGCATCAAGCAGGCCAACCCACGGGCGCTGTACCTCTGCGACCCGGTGATGGGCCACCCGGAGAAGGGCTGCATCGTGGCGCCGGAAGTCAGCACCTTCCTCCTCGAGGAGGCCGCCGCCGTGGCCGACCTGCTGTGCCCAAACCAGTTGGAGCTGAACAGCTTCGCCGGCCGCCGCCCCACCTCCCTGGAGGATTGCGTCGGCATGGCCCGGGCCCTGCTGGAGCGCGGGCCGAAGGCGGTCCTGGTCAAGCACCTGGACTACCCCGGCCGCGCCGCCGAAGACTTCGAAATGCTGCTGGTCAGCGCCGAGGGCACCTGGCACCTGCGCCGCCCGCTGCTGGCCTTCCCGCGCCAACCGGTGGGCGTGGGCGACCTCACCTCCGGGGTGTTCCTGGCGCGCCTGCTGCTGGGCAACGACCTGATCGAGGCCTTCGAATTCAGTGCCGCCGCCGTGCATGAAGTGCTGCTGGAGACCCAGGCCTGTGGCAGCTACGAACTGGAGCTGGTGCGCGCCCAGGACCGCCTCGTTCACCCCCGGGTGAAGTTCGAGGCGCGGCGCCTGGGCTGACCGGGCCCCACGGGAATTTGCCGCCGCGCACTGCGGCCTTGTGACTCAGCCGCTATGCTTCAACCCATGGCGGTGCGCGGCTAGCATTGCACCCGTTCCAATCCCCTGTCCCGGACGGCACCTTGGCTCGACACACGACAAACCGCAGCGGCGCCTGGCTTGGCCTTCTGGCCATGCTGCTGGTGTTCGCCGGTCCGCTGCTGTCCCAGGCGCGTAGCCTGGATCGCCAGGGCGTGCCGGACTGGATGGGCGAGCTGGCCTGTTCCGCCGAGCAAGGCACCGCGCAAAAGGCGCCGGGCCAGGCCGGCCACGAGGCGGCCTGGGCCAAGTGCGGCTACTGCACCCTGCTGCTCAATTGCCCGGCGCTGAGCTCCGCCCCGCTGATCGCTTACACCCTGCTGGATGCCGTCCGCGCGCCGCGCCTGGTGCCAGTCGCCTCGGGCCACGCCGGCTCGGCCATCTTCCCCGGCTCCCGCTCCCGCGCGCCGCCTGCCTCCCTCGCCTGATCCACACACCGCGTCACCCCTGCGCCCGTTATGGGCGAGGCGGCTGACGACAAGCCTCCATTGCGCCAGCCACCGTGCTGCCCGTGACCCCAGAGAGGCGCTTTCCAGGCGAGCCCGACCATGAGCAAACCGGCTGTTTCGTTCTACAACCTGGCGTGGCGCTGGCATTTCTATGCCGGCCTCTTCGTCATTCCCTTCATGATCCTGCTATCCATCACCGGCAGCATCTACCTGTTCAAGCCGCAGCTCGATGAGCTGATGTACGCCGACCTGCTGCGGGTCGCCCCCGGGCACCACGCGCTGGACGCCGACGCCCAGTTGCAGCGGGTGCGCGAGGCTTATCCACAGGCCAGCGTCAGCCAGTACCTGCCGCCGATGGATGCTGGGCACAGCGCCCAGTTCGTCATCGCTGACGGCGGCCGCACCCTCAACCTGTTCCTCGACCCCTACAGCGGCAAGGTGCTGGGCACCCAGGACGCCTTCTGGAACCTGCAAGCGGCGACCCGCGCCCTGCACGGCGAGCTGATGATCGGCACGGTCGGCGACCGGCTGATCGAACTGGCTGCCGGCTGGGGCATCGTCCTGGTGGTGTCCGGGCTCTATCTCTGGTGGCCAAGGGGGCGCTCCGGCGCCGGTGTGCTGTGGCCGCGCCTGTCCGCACGTGGGCGCCTGTTCTGGCGCGACCTGCACGGTGTCACCGGCTTCTGGGGCAGCCTGCTGCTGCTGTTCATGCTGCTCACCGGCATGACCTGGACCGGCTTCTGGGGCGCGAGCTTCGCCGATGTGTGGAACCGCTTCCCCGCTGCCATGTGGAACGAGGTGCCGAAGTCCGGCGAGCTGGCGCGCAGCCTCAACAGCGCCAGCGACCAGACCGTGCCCTGGGCGGCGGAAACCACGCCGCTGCCGGAGTCCGACGCCCACGCCGCCCACCGCGCCCATGCCGGGCACGACAGGGCGCCGGCCAGCGAGGTGCCGAGCATCCCGCTGCAGCAGGTGGTGGACACCGCCCGCGAGCGCGGCGTGGTGCCCGGCTACGGCATCACCCTGCCGACCACGCCCACGGGCGTCTTCAGCATCGCCGTGTTCGCCGCCGATCCGCGCCAGGACGCGACCTTGCACCTCGACCGCTACAGCGGCAAGGTGCTGGCCGATGTGCGCTGGAAGGACTATGGCCTGGTGGCCAAGAGCGTGGAGATGGGGGTGATGCTGCACGAGGGCCGCTTCTTCGGCCTGGCCAACCAGCTGCTGATGTTCGCCGTGTGCCTGATGATCCTGCTCAGCGCGGTCAGCGGCCTGGTGCTCTGGTGGAAGCGCCGGCCCAGCGGCCGCCTCGGCGTGCCGCCGCTGCCCCATGGCCTGCCCCTGTGGCGCGGTGCGGTGGTGATCATGCTGGTGCTGGGGGTGGCATTTCCCTTGGTGGGCCTGTCGCTGGTGCTGGTCTGGGTCCTGGACCGGCTGGTGCTGTCGCGCTTCGGCGGCGACCGGGTGATGGCGGGCTGAAGCCGCCACGGGTTTTCATCGGCGCTCGCCTGGCGGGCGCCCAATCTGCTTATCGATGGATGGAGTTGAACATGCGCAAGACACTGCTGACCCTGATCGCCCTGGTGGGCTTCGTTCCCTTCGCCCAGGCCCACGAGTACGAACTGGGCAAGCTGCACATCGAACACCCCTGGGCCCTGGAAGTACCGCCGGTCTCGCCCAACGGCGCGGCCTACCTGGTGGTGCACAACGGCGGCGACACGCCGGACCGCCTGCTGGGCGCCGACACCCCGCGCGCGGCCAAGGCCGAGATCCACGAGCACGCCCACGTCAACGGCATGATGAAGATGCAGCAGGTGCAGGGCGGCCTGGCCATCCCCGCCGGCGGCGAGGTGCGCCTGGAGCAGGGGGGCTACCACCTGATGCTGTTCGGTCTGAAGCAGCCGCTGAAGGATGGCGAGCGCTTCCCGCTCACCCTGCACTTCGAGAAGGCCGGCGACCTGCAGGTGGAGATCGCCGTACAGAAGGAAGCGCCCGCCAAGGCCGACGGGCAGATGCAGCACATGGAGCACATGGACCACGGCGCGCACCAGGGCGCCGAGTGACGGCTCGCGCCGCCGTCGTCAGGCCGCTGCGGGTGCGCCCGGTGCGGCCTGGTCGTCGGCGACGCGATTGATCATGGCGCGGGCGATCTCGCGCTCGCCCATGATCACCAGATCCGCACCGTTCTGCTCCAGGTGCTCCACCTCGGCGTCGAAGTGGGCGCGGGCGATGATGGTCAGCTGCGGGTTCACCGCGCGGGCCTGCTGGGCGATCTGCCCGGCCTCGAAGCCATTGGGGATCGCCAGCAGCAGCCAGCGCGCCCGCGCCAGCTGCGCCAGTTCCAGCACCTCGGGCCGTGCCGCGTTGCCCAGCACCGCGCTGATGCCCGACTCGCGCAGTTCATCCAGCCCCGCACGGCTGTCCTCGATCACCACCAGCGGCGTGCCGGCCTCGCGCAGACGCAGGGCGATCTTGCGGCCGACGCGGCCGTAGCCGATGAGGATGGCGTGGTCGTGCTCCTCGATGGTGGGCGGCACGTCCTCGGCCGGCGCCTGCTCCGGGGGCAGCTCCGCCGCCTTGCGGTCCTGGCGCGCCTGCCAGCGGCCGATGGCGATGAACAGCAGTGGGTTGACCAGGATCGACAGGATGGCGCCAGCCAGCAACAGGTCGCGGCCGGTCTGCGGCATCAGCTCCAGGTCCAGCCCCAGGCCGATGAGGATGAAACTGAATTCGCCGATCTGCGCCAGGCTGGCGGAGATGGTCAGGGCGGTGCTCTTGGGGTGGCCGAAGGCGCGCACGATCACATAGGCCGCCACCGATTTGCCGAGCACGATCACCAGGAAGGTGGCCAGCACCGGCAGCGGTTCGTGGATCAGGATCAGCGGGTTGAAGAGCATGCCCACCGAGACGAAGAACAGCACCGCGAAGGCATCGCGCAGGGGCAGGGTCTTCTCGGCGGCGTCATGGCTCAGCTCCGATTCGTTGAGCACCATGCCGGCGAAGAAGGCGCCCAGGGCGAAGGACACGTCGAAGAGGATCGCCGAGCCGTAGGCGATGCCCATGGCGATGGCCAGCACGGCGAGGGTGAACAGCTCCCGCGAGCCGGTGCCGGCGACCTTGGCCAGCACCCAGGGAATCAGGCGGCGGCCCACCACCAGCATCAGTACGACGAAGGCGGTGACCTTGCCCAGGGTCAGCAGCAGCTCGACGCCGAGGCTGAGCTCGCCGCCGCCGTGAGCCTTGCCGCCGAGCATGCCGGAGAGCGCCGGCAGCAGCACCAGGGTCAGCACCATCACTAGGTCTTCGACGATCAGCCAGCCCACGGCGATGCGGCCGCGCTGGGTGTCCAGCAACTGGCGCTCCTCCAGGGCCCGTAGCAGCACCACGGTGCTCGCCACCGACAGCGCCAGACCGAACACCAAGCCGCCGCCCAGGGGCCAGCCGAGGCCCCAGGCCAGGCCCATGCCCAGCAGGGTGGCTACGGCGATCTGCACCACGGCACCGGGGATGGCGATGTTCTTCACCGACATCAGGTCCTTGAGGGAGAAGTGCAGGCCCACGCCGAACATCAGCAGGATCACCCCCAGCTCGGCGATTTCCTGGGACAGCGCCTGGTCGGCGACGAAGCCCGGGGTGAAGGGGCCGGCCAGCACGCCGGCCAGCAGGTAGCCCACCAGCGGCGAGATGCGCAGGCGGTTGGCCAGGCTGCCGAGCAGGAAGGCCAGCACCAGGCCGGCGGAGAGGGTGGCGATCAGCGGTGTGTGGTGGGGCATGCGGCGGCTCCTTGCACGCAGGGAACGACCCGACCGCAACGGCGACTCGCGTCGCTGCGGGGAGAGGTTCGAAGGTGTTCACGGGGCCTGGCCCGTGGCGAACGCGGCTGCCGCCGCGTGCGCCAGGTTACCCGTTGGCTGACGTTGTTTGTATGAAAAGTCCGTCAGATTATTTTTCAGGATGTAGCGGCGGGCTCGCTGCCGTTCTCCCGCAGTTCGCGGTAGCGGCGCTCCATTTCCTGGCGGATCTGCCGGCGTTGCTGGCCCTGGACGAAACGGCGCTTCTCCTCGGCGGTCTGCGGCTGGCGGGGCGGCACCGGGGCCACCTTGCGGTCGTCGTCCAGCGCCACCATGGTGAAGAAGCAGCTGTTGGTGTGGCGCACCGAGCGCTCGCGGATGTTCTCGGTGACCACCTTGATGCCGATCTCCATGGAGGTGGTGCCGGTGTAGTTCACCGAGGCGAGGAAGGTCACCAGCTCGCCCACGTGCACCGGCTCGCGGAACACCACCTGGTCCACGGAGAGGGTCACCACGTAGCGCCCGGCATAGCGGCTGGCGCAGGCGTAGGCCACTTCGTCGAGGTACTTGAGCAGGGTGCCGCCGTGGACGTTGCCGGAGAAGTTGGCCATGTCCGGGGTCATGAGGACGGTCATCGTCAGTTGCGCGTTGCCGGGTTCCATGGAGGGGCTCTGTCTCGGGGCTGGGAAGTGAAACTGTAGACGCAGCGAGACAGGGACGGAGCACAGCGACAGCGCCTGTGGATAAACACCCGGCCGCACTCCGCCCCGTAGGATGGGTAGAGCCCCGCGAAACCCATGCTGCCCGCCCGACGCCGAAGCCATGCCGGTACTTGGAATTGATGGGTTTCGCTCCGCTCTACCCATCCTACGAATGACGAATGACGAATTACGGATTGCGGTTGGTGGAGGCGGGGCTGTGGACAAGTCGCTTATCCACAGCCCCTCGGCTCAGGCGTGGGTCAGGTACCAGCGCCAGTCCTGTTCGCCCACCTCGCTGACGAACTGGCGGAATTCCTCCCATTTGATGGCGAGGAAGATGTCGAGGAAGTCTTCGCCGAGTGCCTCCTTCGCCCAGGCCGAGCGCTCCAGGGTGCGCAGGGCGGTGAGCCAGTCGGTGGCCAGGGTTTCGCGGGCCTGCTCGTAGCCGTTGCCGGTGATGGCCTCGCCCGGGTCGATCTGTTCGCGGATGCCTTTATGGATACCCGCCAGCAGCGCGGCGGCGGCCAGGTAGGGGTTGGCGTCGGCGCCGCAGATGCGGTGCTCGACGTGGCGGCTCTGGGCCGGGCCGCCGGGCACGCGGAAGGACACGGTGCGGTTGTTCACCCCCCAGCTCTTGGCCAGCGGCGCGTAGCTGTTGGCCTGGAAGCGCCGGTAGGAGTTGGCGTTGGGGCAGAAGATCGCCAGGGCGTCGTCGAGGGTCGCCATCATCCCGCCGATGGCGTGGCGCAGCAGCGGGGTGCCGTGGGGGTCCTCGCTGGCCATCAGGTTGTTGCCCGCCTCATCCGCCAGGCTGACGTGCAGGTGCATGCCGCTGCCGGCCAGGTCGCCGAAGGGCTTGGCCATGAAGCAGGCCACCAGCCCGTGCTTGTTGGCCACGCCCTTGACCAGGCGCTTGTAGCGCACGCCTTCGTCGATGGCCTGCAACGCATCGAAGCGGTGCTCCAGGGTCAGTTCCAGCTGGCCCGGCGCGTATTCGGAGATGGCGGTGCGCAGCGGCAGGCCCTGGGCCTCGCAGGCGGCGTAGAGGTCGTCGAGGAAGGGCTGCAGCTGCTCCAGCTCGTACACGCCATAGACCTGCGGCGCCTGCGGGCGCACGCCATTGGCTTGCAGCGCCGGTTGCGGGCGGCCGTTGGCGTCGCGCTGCTTGTCCAGCAGGTAGAACTCCAGCTCCACCGCCATCACCGGGTGGTAGCCGTCGGCCTTGAGCCGGTCGATGGCGCGGGCCAGCACATGGCGCGGGTCGCCAGGGGTGGCCGGCAGGCCCTGGGTCGGGTGCATGCTGACCTGCACCTGGGCGGTGGGCGTGGCGCGCCAGGTCTGCAGGGCCAGGGAGCCGGGCACCGGGTAGGTCCAGCAGTCGGCGTCGGCCACTTCCCAGACCAGGCCGCTGGCTTCCACGTCCTCGCCCTGGATGGTCAGCGAGAGGATGGAGCTGGGCAGCGGACGGCCGTTCTCGTAGATGGCCAGCAGCTCGTCGCGGTGCAGCAGCTTGCCGCGCGGGATGCCGTTGGCGTCGATCAGCATCAGCTCGATGCTGCGCACCTCGGGGTGGCGTTCGAGGAAGTCACGGGCTTCCTGGGGTTCGGCGAATCGCATGGGGGTTCTCGCGGTCAGAGGCGGGCGCCGGGGATGGCCAGCAGCTCGGCCAGGGCCTGGTCGAGGGTGGCGATCAGGCGGTCGACATCGGCTTCGGTGGTGGCCGGGCAGCACAGGGTCATGTTGTGGAACGGGGTGATGAGGATGCCCCGGTTGATCAGGTAGAGGTGCAGGGCCATCTGCAGGCTGTCGTGGAAGGCCGCTTCGGCCTCGGCGCCGGTGCGTGGCGAGGTGGCGCAGAACTGGAACTCGCAGCGGGCGCCCAGCTCGGTCACCGACCAGGCCAGGCGGTGCTTGTGGATAAGTCCACGGAAGCCTTCGGCCAGGCGCGCCGCCAGGGGCAACATGTGGGCGTAGGCGGCTGGGGTCATCACCTGTTCCAGGTTGGCGCGCATGCAGTGCATGGCCAGGGCATTGGCCGAAAGGGTGGTGCCCATGCCGCTGTGGCCGTGGCCGCCGGATTGCTCGCTGGCGTGCTTGCGGGCCAGCTTCATGGCCTGGGCCATTTCGGCGGTGCAGCCATAGACGGAGCAGGGCACGCCGCCGGCGATGGGCTTGCCGAGGGTGATGAAGTCCGGCTGCAGGTTCCAGGCGCGGGTGCAGCCGCCGGGGCCGGTGGAGATGGTATGGGTCTCGTCGATGATCAGCAGGGTGCCGTGGCGGCGGGTCAGCTCGCGGAGCTTCTCCAGGTAGCCGGCATCGGGCAGGACCATGCCGATGTTGGTCATCGCCGGTTCGCAGAGCACGGCGGCGACGTCGTTCTGCGCCAGGGCCTGCTCCAGCGCCTCGAGATCGTTGAAGGGCACGGCGCGGCTGGTCTTGGCCAGGTTGCGTGCCTGGCCGATCAGGCCGCTGCGGTGCACGGTGCGGCCGTCGCGGTGGCGCACCATAACGTCGTCGACGGTGCCGTGGTAGCAGCCGTCGAACACCAGCAGCACCTTGCGCCCGGTGATGGCGCGCACCCAGCGGATGACGAAGCGGTTGGCGTCGGTGGCGGTGGTCGCCACCTGCCAGTAGGGCAGGCCGAAGCGCTCGGCCAGCAGCTCGCCGGCGACCACGGCGTCTTCGCCCGGGAGCATGGTGGTCAGGCCGCGCGCGCCCTGTTCGGCGATGGCGCGGGCGATGGGTTCGGGGGAGTGGCCGAACATGCTGCCGGTGTCGCCCAGGCAGAAGTCCACGTACTCGTGGCCGTCGACATCGTGGAAGCGCGCGCCCTGGGCACGCTCGACGAACAGCGGGCAGGGGGTCGACCAGTCGCTCATCCAGTGCATCGGCACGCCGCCGAACAGCGATTGGCGGGCGCGCTCGGCGAGCGCCAGGGATTTGGGATTGTGGGCGATGAAACGGGCACGCTCGGCGGCGGCGAAGGTTTCAACGGCGGATTCTGCGATGCCACTGGCGGTCATGCTTGAACACCTCGTTCGAATTTCCGCACATCCTGTTTTGTGATCACAGATATGTCAATAGCTGGACTGTTTCCAGCAAAAGCTTATGATCGAACTGCTTTTGTGATCACACAGAGCGGAGGCCGATCGGCCTTGTCCCCAGGTACGCGCCACGCCTTCGCGGCGCGCCCGGCGGGTTATCCACAAGCGGGCAGCCGCCCCACACCGGAGATTCCCATGCGCAATTGCAGCCTTACCCTCGCCCAGCTGCCGGCTCCACCGGCCATCCAGGAGTGACCCATGGCCGATAACCTGCAGGAACAGCTTTACCTACGAATACGTGAAGGCTTGCTGGCGGGGCGTTTCCAGCCCGGCGAGCGCCTCAAGATCCGCGACCTCGCCGCCGAATGGGGCACCAGCCCGATGCCGGTGCGTGCGGCGCTGCAGCGCCTGGTGGCCGAAGGCGCCCTGGAAGGCGAGCCGCAGCGCTCCCTGCGGGTGCCGATCATGACCCGCGAGCGCTTCCAGCATATCTTCCTGGTGCGCCTGTCCCTCGAGGGGCTGGCCGTGGAGACCGCCACGCCGCGGCTCACCGCGGAGGACATCGAGCAGTTGCGACGCTGCGTCGAGAACATGGAGCGCGCCCTGGAGCAGCGTGACGTGCAGGGTTACCTGGACGACAACAGCCTGTTCCACATGACCCTCTACCGCGCCTGCGCCAACCCCACGCTGCTGCGCATGATCGAGTCGCTGTGGCTGCAGGTCGGCCCCTTCTTCAACCAGCTGTTCACCGAGGCCGACCTGTCCCTGCGCCTCAACGATTTCCACGAGGACGCCTTCAAGGCGGTGCTCGCCGGCGACGCCAAGGGCGCCCGGGCGGCCATCGAGCAGGACATGACCTACTTCGGCAATTTCCTCATGAACCTGCTGGAGCTGGAGACCGCCCAGGCGAAGAACGGCAGCTGACGAGCAAAGCTGTTTCGGTTTGTTTCGCCGAAAAAGACGCTGCAATGCCCGGTGTTACTCTGCCGAAAGTTCTGACTAGGAACTTCCCTAATTCATACAGGGGCTCCCAAGGAGCCAAGCGAGCAACCCCGGGCGCGGCATTGTCCAGCGCACTGACCAGCGAAAAGGAGCCGGTGCGCCATGCATGCCATCAGTTTCATCCAGGACATGGCGGTGATCATGCTGGTGGCCGGCCTGGTCACCATCCTCTGCCACCGCTTCAAGCAACCGGTGGTGCTGGGCTACATCATCGCCGGCTTCCTCATCGGCCCGCACACGCCGCCCTTCGCCCTGATCCACGAAGAAGAGACCATCAAGATCCTCGCCGAGCTGGGGGTGATCTTCCTGATGTTCTGCCTGGGTCTGGAGTTCAGCCTGCGCAAGCTGTTCAAGGTGGGCGCCACGGCCTTCATCGCCGCCTTCCTGGAAATCGTGCTGATGATCTGGATCGGCTACGAGATCGGCGCCTTCTTCGGCTGGAGCACCATGGATTCGCTGTTCCTCGGCGCCATCCTGGCCATTTCCTCCACCACCATCATCATCAAGGCGCTCAGCGACCTGAAGATGAAGAACGAGCGCTTCGCCCAGCTGATCTTCGGCGTGCTCATCGTCGAGGACATCCTCGGCATCGGCATCATCGCGCTGCTGTCGGGCATCGCCCTGTCCGGCTCGGTAGAGACCGGCCAGGTGTTCGCCACGGTGGGCAAGCTCAGCCTGTTCATGGTCGTCGCGCTGGTCATCGGCATCCTGCTGGTGCCGCGCCTGCTGGCCTACGTGGCGAAGTTCGAGAGCAACGAGATGCTGCTGGTGACGGTGCTGGGGCTGTGCTTCGGCTTCTGCCTGCTGGTGGTGAAGCTGGAATACAGCATGGTGCTGGGCGCCTTCCTGATCGGCGCGATCATCGCCGAGTCGCGCCAGCTGGCGCAGATCGAGCGGCTGGTGGAGCCGGTGCGCGACATGTTCAGCGCCATCTTCTTCGTCGCCATCGGCCTGATGATCGACCCGGCGATCCTGGTGGAATACGCCTGGCCCATCGCGGTGATCACCGTCGCCGTGGTGCTGGGCAAGATGGTCTCCTGCGGCATCGGCGCCTTCATCGCCGGCAATGACGGGCGCACCTCGCTGCGGGTCGGCATGGGCCTTTCGCAGATCGGCGAGTTCTCCTTCATCATCGCCGCGCTGGGCATGACCCTGCAGGTCACCAGCGACTTCCTCTACCCCGTGGCGGTGGCGGTCTCGGCTATCACCACGCTGCTCACGCCCTACCTGATCCGCTCCGCCGACCCGCTGTCGCAAAAGCTCGCCGGCATCGTGCCTTCGCGCATCGCCCGGGTGTTCAACCTCTACGGCGACTGGCTGCGCAGCATCCAGCCCCAGGGGCAGGGCGCGGTGCTGGCGGGGATGATCCGCAAGATCCTCCTGCAGGTGGGGGTGAACATCGCGCTGGTGGTGGCGATCTTCCTTTCCGGCGCCTATTTCGCCGGCACCCTGGCTGGCTACCTGAGCGACTGGGTGGGCCAGGCGAACCTGCAGAAGGGCCTGGTCTGGGGCGCCGCGCTGCTGCTGTCGCTGCCCTTCCTGATCGCCGCGTACCGCAAGCTCAAGGCGCTGTCGATGCTGCTGGCGGAAATGGGCGTGACCCCGGAGAAGGCCGGGCGCCATACCGCGCGGGTGCGCAAGGTGATCGCCGAGGTGATCCCGGCGCTGTCGCTGGGGGTGATCATGCTGCTGCTCATGGCGCTGTCGGCGAGCATCCTGCCGACCCTGGAGCTGCTGGTGCTGATCGCGCTGCTGGCGGCCGGGGTGATCGCGCTGCTGTGGCGCTGGCTGATCCGCGTGCATTCACGCATGCAGATCGCGCTGATGGAGACCCTGGAGCAGAGCCAGGATCACCACCGCTAGCGGTTCAGCTCGCCAGCCACACGTCGCGGGCCCAGTGCCAGACGGAGTCCCAGCTCTCGTCGGTCATGTCGCCCTCGTCGCCGGACCAGAGCAGCACCTCGCCCTCCAGGTCGACCACGTAGTAGTCGCGGCCGTCCTGGCAGATCGGCACCAGGTCGCGGGGCACGCCCAGGTCCCAGGCCACCGAGGCCACTTCCGGCAGGTAGGTGTGGGATTGCGGGTCGGTCGCGGTCACCGGCTCCAGGCGGCCGTAGACCACATCGCTGACCTTGAGCAGGAACTCGCGGAGCTCGAAGGGCAGGTTGATCAGCAATTGCTCTTCGATCTCCACCAGCAGCTCGTCGTCCGGCAGCTCCAGCGGGACGGGGACGGGTTCGTTGAGTTCACGCAGCTGTTCGATGACTTCTTCCACGGCGACAGGCCCTCGTGCATTGGGATGCGCTTTATACAGTAGCTGGCACCCGGAAGAAAAAAACCGCAGGCGGACCGCTCGTCCGGTGGTGGTGCATTGCATACTGCCGCCTTCGCATTCACCACCACGGAGCCCCCAATGCCGATCGTCTGGAGCAGCAGCCATCACACCGAACTCGACAAGCAGGCGCTCTACGACATCCTCGCCCTGCGCACCCAGGTCTTCGTCGTCGAGCAGAAGTGCCCCTACCTGGAAGTGGACGGTCTGGACCTGGTAGGCGACAGCTGCCACCTCATGGCCCGCGACGGCGATGCGCTGGTGGCCTACCTGCGCCTGCTGGACCCGCAGCGCAACCAGGGCGACGTGGTGATCGGCCGCGTGGTGATCGCCGAAGCGGCGCGCGGCACCGGGCTGGGCCACCAGCTGATGGAGCGCGCCCTGGAAGACTGCCAGCGGCGCTGGCCGGGGCTGCCTGTGTACCTCTCGGCCCAGGCGCACCTGCAGAAGTACTACGGGCGCTACGGCTTCGTGCCGGTGACCGAGGTCTACCTGGAGGACGACATCCCCCATATCGGCATGCGCAAGGCGACGGTCTGACGCCGGTGGCTATTACCCTGTAGGGGCGAATTCATTGGCTCTGTCGGCGTTAGCTGTTGTGGTTTTAATGCAGGCGCTCAAGCACGGTACTTTCCGGGCGCTTGAGGGTTTGTGCCACCTCCACCGCATGGGTTTCGCTTCGCTCTACACCATCCTACGAAAGCCTGTGCGCACCTGTGGTGATGCGCTGGACTAAGAAAGTTGGAGCAGCCGCCAACGCCCCTCCAGGAGGCCGAACGCAGTCGTTGCGCCGGGGGACGAGCGGCATGGATGCCGCGAGAGGCGCGCCAGGCCATGGACGGCCCATCGCGCCGGCCCCCAGAGCGGCGATGGAGTGAGGGAACACGACGCAGTCGGGCCGGATGATGGGGCAAGTTTTTTGGTTCCTTTTCAACGATTGGAAAAGGGACTCGCCCGGGAGGGCGAAACCAGAAACATCACCAGGACTCAGCAATCAGCTGGACTCAAATCCTCTAGCAACACTCAACGCAGACATAGCCAATTCATTCGCCAAGGACCGCGTAGCAGTCCCTGCTGTGGCCCATGCAGGGTGTTTCCTGTGGCATCGCCTGGTGGATGAGAAGATCGTCATCCACCCTACATGTCGATCAGCCCAGCGGCTGGTCGAACACACAAAAGAAAACCCCGGGCATGCCCGGGGTTTCTTCATTGCGCGAACGCTGATCAGTTCTGGCGGATGCCCGCCACCAGCCAGGGCTGGTCGTCGCCGTTGGCACGCTCCATGCGCCAGCTTTCGCTGAACACTTCACCCTGGTCGAAGCGCGAGGTCTTCGACACGCCGTTGAAGGTCAGGGTGGCGACGGTCTTGTCGGCCAGTTCGTCGATGCCGTCCAGCTGCACCTGCAGGTTGTCGATGTAGGTGGACTGGAAGCCATCACCCAGGCTGGCGCGCTCTTCCTTGAGGAAGCTGAGCATCTGCGGGGTGACGAACTCGGCGATCTTGTCCATCTCGGCCGCGTCCCAATGCTGCTGCAGGGACAGGAAGTGCTCACGGCCGGCTTCGATGAAGCGCTCTTCGTTGAACCAGCTCGGGGCGTTGAACGCACGCTGGGCCACCGCTGCCGGCGCGGCGCTGCCACCGAAGATCGGTGCCGGCTGCTGTTGCGGCATTTCGCGCTGGAACGGGCCGCCGGCCATGGCGGGCTGATGGCCCTGCTGCTGGCGCTTGCGGGCGGCGATGAAGCGGAAGATCACGAAGGCGATCAGGGCGATGATCAGGAAGTCGAAGATCTGCATGCCCTGGAAGCCGTCACCCATGAACATGGAGGCGAGCAGGCCACCGGCGGCGAGGCCGGCCAGCGGGCCGAGCCAGCGCGAAGCACCACTGGCTGCAGCGGGCTGACGGCCGGGGGCGGTCGGGGTGGCGGCAGGGGTATTGGGCTGCGGCTGGCGGGTCTGGTGGGTCGGCGCGGAGCCGAAGGTCTTGCCGCCGCCCATTCGCTTGGCGTTGGCATCCAGGCTGAGCGTCAGGCCGACGCATAGGGCCAGGGCAATACTGAGAAATCGGCGCATCACAGGCATCTCTTGGTTAAGGGTCCACGCGCGCCATGCTGCACAGTCGCGTTCGTGATGGCTAGCGGCAGAATGTATCGGGATTTTTTACGGCTGCGCTGCGGGCGTATGCCGCCGGGGCCGGCGTGCTTCCCGTGGGAGCGAATTCATTCGCGATGGTGCTACCGGCCCCCCTGAAGGCTATTCGGCGAGCGCTTCGCGGCTGAAGCCGCTCCCACGGTGAACCCCGGCCCACAACCTACCGTGCAGCACAGCCCGGACGGGCGCGCAGTTGGTGGTCGGCGCGCAGACGGATGGCGCCCTTGGCGCCGGGCTGGTAGTCGAAGTGGCGGGCGAACCAGGCGGCGGATTGCTCCAGCGTCGCGTTGACCGGTGGCAGGGTGAACTCCCAGTAGGGGTCGTCCTCCCGGCGGCATTTGGCGTTCAGTACCAGGCCCGGCAGGGGCGAGTCGTCGGCGTGGTCGCTGCCGAAGGTTCGCTGGCCAAGGGTGAGGCGGTCTGTCTCGCTGTCGCCATAGGCGTACAGCAGGGTTTCGCCGCGGATATCCAGCAGGCTCTCGCCGGCCTGCTCATAGGCGAAGGGAGCGAGGCGCACCAGCAGCCCTGGCTTGCGCAGGTAGACCCAGCTCGCGCGGCTGGCGTCGAAGGGGCTGGCGGGGTAGGGCAGGGTGTCCAGGTACTCCAGGCGCAGCTTGCCGCCGGCGTCGGTCGAGGCCCGCAGCAATTCATAGGCGCCGTCGCCACGGGTCTTCAGCAGGGCCTCGCCCTTGCCAGTGGGCAGTACTTCGCGGATCGCGAGGGCCTCGTCAAAGCCCCGGCTGCCGGCGATGTAGCGGTTCACCGTCGTGCCCTGGCGCAGTTGGTAGACCGTCTGCTCGATGGCCGTACCCTTGCCGCCCGGGCGATAGCCGTAGCGCACCTCTTCCAGCGCCCACTGCGTGCTGCCGGCCAGGGTGCGGGTGCGTGCCGGCAGCACGCAGCGTTGCTCGCGCAGGGTGGCGGGCACGCCCTTCAGTAGCTCGCCCAGGCACAGGTCATCGGTCGCCACGCTGGTGCTGGGGTAGGGCTCCTGGCCGGCGCGCAGCGGCGGGTTGGGGTTGCTGGCCTGGCATTGCTCGGGGATCAGGTCGAGGGTGTCGGCGAACTCTTCGATTTCCGGGCTGGAGGCGTCACCCATGGACTCCGGGGTACGCGGTTGCGGGCCGGCGTCCACCTCGCGCAGGGTCACGCCCCAGCGCACCGGGTCGGGTTGCGGCAGCTGCTGGGTCGGGCGCAGACGCAAGGCCGGCTTGGGGGCGGTGAGCAGTTCCAGGTTGTGCTCGAGCCAGGCGGGGCCGTCCTGGAAGCGCAGGCGCTCGGGGGTGGAGGAGCCCAGCCCGGAATAGATCAGCGGGTGGCTGAACTCGAAGTCGGGCAGCACGAAGCAGGCGGGGTCCAGCTCCAGGCGGGCGACCTCGCGGCCACGCTGCATGTCCACCGCGCGGAAGGCCGGCGGGCGCTTGTTCCAGCCCGGGTCGGCGAGCACGGCCAGGTCGCCGCGCACATCCAGCAGCGCGCCGGGGCCTGCATCGACGATGCGCAGCGGTTGCAGTTGCACCAGGTACAGGCGGTCCGCGCCGCCCACGCTCACCCAGCCTTTGCGGCGGGCGTCGTTGAACCAGTTGTAGGGCAGGTCGCGCAGCAACACCTCGGCCTGCGGCTTGCCGCCGTTCTTGCGGTACAGGCGGGCCAGCTCGAAGTCCTGGCCGCTGCCACGGTTGAAGAGAATCAGCGCCTGGTCGGGGCCGCTCACGCGGGCGTCCCAGAGGGTCGGGTAGATGGGCTTGCCGTCGGTCGCCAGCAGCTGTGCGAGCGCCTTCATCGACAGGGTGCCGCCGTCCAGGCGCAGGGAGGTTTCGGTGCGCTCGCGGCGTTGCCCGGTGTTCCAGTCGCGGTAGCTGTCGGTGTCGCGCTTCACCTCGAAGCCGGGGGCGGCCTCGATGCTGGTGGCGATGATCAGGCTGAGCAGCAGCAGGGGAAGGCGCACGTCCGTGTTTCCGCAAGGAGGATGGGAGCGGCCATCCTGCCGTGCCTGTGGATAACTGCCAAGGGGCGCTGCGCCGGGCCCCACCATGACGACGGGGCCTGGGAAGGCATCAGAGGGGTTCGAGCTTGGCGTAGGCGAGCATCAGCCATTTGCTGCCTTCGCTCTCGAACGCCACCTGGACCCGGGCCTGGGCGCCGGAGCCTTCGAAGTTGAGGATGGTGCCCTCGCCGAACAGCGAGTGCTGCACGCGCTGGCCGAGGTTGAAGCCGGTCTGCGGCACTTCCGCGCCGGCGAACATCGAACCGGTGCTGCGGTTGCTGCCCGCCACCGGGCGGCTGACGCTGTTGCTCAGGCGCACTTCGCGGATCAGCTGCGGGGGGATTTCTCGGACGAAGCGCGACACCTTGTTGTAGGTCTCGCTGCCGTACAGGCGGCGGGTTTCCGCGTAGGTCAGCACCAGGCGCTGCATGGCGCGGGTGACGCCGACATAGGCCAGGCGGCGTTCCTCCTCCAGGCGGCCGGATTCCTCCAGGCTCATCTTGTGGGGGAACAGGCCTTCTTCCATGCCCACCAGGAACACCAGGGGGAATTCCAGGCCCTTGGCGCTGTGCAGGGTCATCAGTTGCACGCTGTCTTCGAAGGCGTCGGCCTGGGTGTCACCGGCCTCCAGCGAGGCGTGGCTGAGGAAGGCCTGCAGCGGGGTGAGTTCCTCGTCGTCTTCGTTGTTCTCGAAGGCGCGGGCGGCGCTGACCAGTTCCTCCAGGTTTTCCACCCGGGCCTGGCCTTTCTCGCCTTTTTCTTCCTTGTGGTAGGTGATCAGCCCGGTCTGCTCGATGACGGTCTGAGTCATCAGGTGCAGGGGCATCTCCAGGACCTTGGCGGCGAGGTTCTCGATCAGCTCGATGAACACCGCCAGGGCGCCGGATGCGCGGCCCGGCAGGCCCTTGTTGGCCACCAGCAGGCGGATCGCCTCCCACATGGAGACGTCCTGGGCGCGGGCGAATTCGCGGATACTTTCCACGGTCTTCTCGCCGATGCCGCGGGCGGGGACGTTGATCACCCGCTCCAGGGCGGCGTCGTTGCCACGGCCGTCGAGCAGGCGCAGGTAGGCCATGGCGTTCTTGATCTCGGCGCGCTCGAAGAAGCGCTGGCCGCCGTAGATGCGGTAGGGGATCTTCTCCCGCAGCAGGGCCTCTTCCAGCACCCGCGACTGGGCGTTGGAGCGGTAGAGGATGGCGATCTCGCTGCGCGCCATGCCGTCCTTCAGCGCGCTTTCGATGCTTTCCACCACGTAGCGGGCTTCGTCGTGTTCGTTGAAGGCGGCGTACAGGCCCAGGGGCTCGCCGTCCTCGCCGTCGGTCCACAGCTCCTTGCCCAGGCGCCCCTGGTTGTTGGCGATCAGGGCGTTGGCGGCCTTGAGGATGCCGGCGGTGGAGCGGTAGTTCTGCTCCAGGCGGATGGTTTCGGCGTCGGCGAAGTCGCTGGAGAACTGCTGGATGTTCTCGATGCGGGCGCCGCGCCAGCCGTAGATGGACTGGTCGTCGTCGCCCACCACCATGAGGCTGTCGCCACCCTGGGCGAGCAGGCGCAGCCAGGCGTATTGCACGGCGTTGGTGTCCTGGAACTCGTCCACCAGGATGTGGCGGAAGCGGCGCTGGTAGTGGGCCAGCAGGCCCGGCTTGTCGCGCCACAGGTCCAGGGCGCGCAGCAGCAGCTCGGAGAAGTCGATGACCCCGGCGCGGGCGCAGGCAGCCTCGTAGGCTTCGTAGATCTTCAGCATGGTACCGAGGAACAGGTCGCCGCCGGCCTGGATGTGCTGCGGGCGCAGGCCCTCGTCCTTCTGCCCGTTGATGAACCATTGCGCCTGGCGTGCCGGCCAGCGCTGCTCGTCCAGGCCCAGCTCGCGGATCACCCGCTTGACCAGGCGCTGCTGGTCATCGCTGTCGAGGATCTGGAAGTTCTCGGCCAGGCCGGCTTCCTGCCAGTGGGCACGCAGCAGGCGATGGGCCAGGCCGTGGAAGGTGCCGACCCACATGCCCGCCGGGTTGATGCCCAGCAGCTGCTCGATGCGGTGGCGCATCTCGGCGGCGGCCTTGTTGGTGAAGGTCACCGAGAGGATCGAGTGGGGCGAGGCGTGCTCCACCTGGATCAACCAGGCGATGCGGTGCACGAGCACGCGGGTCTTGCCCGAGCCGGCGCCGGCGAGGACCAATTGACGCCCCAGCGAGGCCGCTACGGCCTGGCGTTGAGCGTCGTTCAGGGAGTTCAGGAGTAGAGAGAGATCGTCATGCATCGCGGCATTCTATTGACCGACCCAGGCGAGGGCAAACCGATGACCGGATGGTCAGCCAGACGGTGCGGGCGCTGCATCCCGAAGGCCCGCCGAAAGTTAGGCGGCGCGCTGTCAAAACCGGGCACATAAAGCTTTGGCAGCTCGTTCTGCTCGGGTAAGCTCCGCCGACGCCTAGGCAACCATTACAAGAAAATCGCCTATGACCGCGACACCCAACGAAGCCCCAATCGACCTGCACGGCGACGACAGCCGCGCCATCAGCCAGCATTTCGCGACGGATCTGGCCGTGGAGCGCACGCGCCTGCTCTATCAGGGCTCGCAAACCCCCACGCTCTTCATGCTGCTCAACGGCCTGGTCTGCGCCTACCTGCTGTGGGAGCCCGCCAACGGCTTGCTGCTGGGTGGCTGGCTGGTCTGGCTGGTGCTGCTGGCGGTGCTGCGCCTGACCCAGGTGGCCGCCTTCAAGGCCGCGCTGCCCTCGCGCCAGGCCCAGCCCCAGTGGCGCCGCACCTTCCTCCTCGGCGCCGCCGCCTCCGGCCTGACCCTGGCCCTGCCGGTGATCTTCCTGGTGCCGGGCGACGCCTTTCTGCAGCAGGCGCTGGTCTATGGCCTGATCGCCGCTGCCATCCTTTCCGCCAGCGTCGCCTATGCCGTCAGCCTGCAGGCCTTCCTCACCTTCGCCCTGCCGTGCCTGGTGCCCACCGTGTCCTGGCTGCTGGCCAGCGGCGAGCCGCTGCAGCGGGGCTGGGGGCTGCTCAGCCTGATCCTCCTGGCGGCGCTGATGGTGGTGGCCTGGCAGGTCAACCGCCTGGTGCAGCGCAGCCTGCTGCAGCGCTTCCACAACCAGGCGCTGATCGACAACCTGGAACACGCCAAGGTCCGCGCCGAAGGGCTCAACAGCGAGCTGGCGCGGGAAGTGGAGCAGCGCCGGCGTGCCGAGCGCGAGCTGCGCGCGGCCCATAACGATCTGGAAATCCGCGTCGCCCAGCGCACCCTGGAGCTGGCCGACGCCAGCCACGCCCTGGTCAAGAGCGAGGCGCGCCTGGCCATGGCCCTGGAGGCCAGCGAGCTGGGGATGTGGGACTGGAACCTGGAGACAGACGAAGTCCATCACTCGCACCTGAAGGAAATCTTTGGCATCGAGATGGACGACGTCACCCGCGTGCTCAGCGACCTCAAGCCGCGCCTGCACCCCGACGACCTGCCGCTGCTGCGCCGTGCCCTGGTGGAGCACCTCAAGGGCCGCAGCGACGGCTATGCCATCGACTACCGGGTGCGCCACAGCGACGGCCGCTGGCTCTGGGTCGAGGACCGTGGCCGGGTGGTGGAGCGCAACGAGCAGGGCAAGGTGCTGCGCATGCTCGGCACCCGCCGCGACGTCACCGAGCGCAAGCAGGCCGAGGAGCAGCAGCGCCTCTCGGCGATGGTGTTCGAGGCGGCCAGCGAGGGCATCGTTATCCTCGACCCGCAATACCGCCTGCTGGCGGTCAACCAGGCCTTCAGCGACGTTACCGGCTACCGCCGCGACGAGGTGCTTGGCCACACGGTGGTGGAGGTCAACAGCACCCGCGAGAGCCGCCGCCAGTACCACCTGATCCGCCAGGAGCTGGAGCAGAGCGGCAGCTGGCAGGGCGAACTGGTGGACACCCGCAAGAACGGCGAGCTCTACCCGCAGTGGCTGCAGCTCAACCTGGTGCGTGATGCCCGGGGCAACGCCAGCCACATCGTCGGCTTTTTCGCCGACCTCTCCGCACGCCGCGATGCCGAGGAGCGCCTGCGCTACCTCTCGCACTACGACGAGCTCACCGGCCTGGCCAACCGCACCCTGTTCAAGGACCGCCTGCACGAGGCCAGCCAGCGCGCGCGCCAGAGCGGCCGCAGCCTGGCCCTGCTGCACATCGACCTGGACCGCTTCAAGGTGCTCAACGACAGCCTCGGCCATGAAGTGGCCGACCAGCTGCTGCGGCAGATGAGCCGGCGCCTGGCCCAGGCGGCCCCCGAGGCGGACACCATCGCCCGGCTTTCCGGCGACGAATTCGCGGTGATCCTCGACGCCTACGGCAGCCTCTCCAGCCTGGCACGCACCGCCAGTCGCCTGCTGACCAAGCTGCGCACGCCGATGACGGTGGGCGGCGAGGAACTGGTGGTCAGTGCCTCCCTGGGCATCAGCCTGCTGCCGGACAACGCCCGCGAGATCTCCACGCTGATCAGCCAGGCCAACATGGCCATGCAGCATGCCAAGCACCTGGGCGGCAACACCTTCCAGTTCTTCACTGACAACCTCCAGGCCTGCACCCTCGAGCGCCTGCAGATGGAAACCCAGCTGCGCAAGGCCATCGAGGAAGGCCAGTTGGAGGTCTTCTACCAGCCCAAGCTGTGCCTGGCCGACGACAGCCTCAACGCCGCCGAGGCGCTGGTCCGCTGGCGCCATCCGCAACTGGGCCTGGTGCCGCCGGGTGACTTCATCGGCCTGGCCGAAGAGACCGGGCTCATCGCCCCCCTCGGCGAGTTCGTGCTGCGCCAGGCCTGCCTGCAGGCCCGCGAGTGGCAGCGCCAGGGGCTGGCGGACATCCGCGTCTCGGTGAACCTCTCCGGCCACCAATTGCGCCAGGGCAACCTCACCAGCCTGGTGCGCCAGGTGCTGGACGAGACCGGCCTGTCACCGCGCCTGCTGGAGCTGGAGCTGACCGAGAGCCACCTGCTGGAGAACGTCGAGCACGTCATCGCCACCTTCCGCCAGCTGCGCGACCTGGGGGTGAAGCTGGCCATCGACGATTTCGGCACCGGCTACTCGTCCCTGAGCTACCTCAAGCGCTTCCCGGTGGACTACGTGAAGATCGACCAGACCTTCATCCGCGACCTCTCCTCCGGGGGCGAGGACGCCGCCATCACCCGCGCGATCATCGCCATGGCCCACGGCCTGGAGCTCAAGGTGGTGGCCGAGGGCGTGGAAACCCAGGGGCAGATGGACTTCCTCAAGAGCCAGGGCTGCGACGAGATCCAGGGCTACCTGATCAGCCCGCCGGTGGAAGCACCGGTGTTCGCCGCGCTGCTCAAGGAGCAGGCGACGGCGCTGTGGCGCTGACCGCCTCGGGCAGGTCGCGCAGCAGCAGGGCGTATTCCAGGTCGAGGTCCGCCGGCAGCGGGATATAGAGCAGGTGGCCGTCGCCGGGCGCCACCTGGCGGCTCTCGCCGTTGGTGCCTTCCAGGCCGTGGAGGATGAAGCCCAGGTTGCCCGTCGGGGTCATCAGCTCCAGGCGGTCGCCCACCTCGAAGCGGTTCTTCACCCGTACTTCCGCCATCTCGCCCCGGCGCACGCCGGTCAGCTCGCCGACGAACTGCTGGCGCGAGGGCCGCGAGCTGCCGTGCGCGTAGTTCTGATAGTGGTCGTGGGTGTGGCGGCGCAGGAAGCCTTCGGTGTAGCCACGGTTGGCCAGTGAATCCAGGCGCTCCAGCAGGCGCGGCTCGAAGGGCCGGCCGGCGAGGGCGTCGTCGATGGCCTGGCGGTAGGCCTGGGTGGTGCGTGCGACGTAGAAGTGCGACTTGGTGCGGCCTTCGATCTTCATCGAGTGCACGCCCATCTCCAGCAGGCGCCCCACGTGCTGCACGGCGCGCAGGTCCTTGGAATTCATGATGTAGGTGCCGTGCTCGTCCTCGAAGGCGGGCATGTACTCGCCCGGGCGGCTGCCGTCCTCCAGCAGGAACAGGCGCTCGCTGGGCGCGCCTTCGCCCAGGGTCGGCTGCGGCGTGCAGGCGTGCACCACATCGCCCAGCGCGTCCTCGCGGGCTTCCCCGGCCTTGTACTGCCAGCGGCAGGCGTTGGTGCAGGTGCCCTGGTTGGGGTCGCGGTGGTTGATGTAGCCGGAGAGCAGGCAGCGGCCGGAGTAGGCCATGCACAGGGCGCCGTGGACGAACACCTCCAGCTCCATCTCCGGCACTTCGCGGCGGATCTCGCCGATCTCCTCCAGCGACAGCTCGCGGGAGAGGATCACCCGGGTCAGCCCCTGGGCCTGCCAGAACTTCACGCTGGCCCAGTTCACCGCGTTGGCCTGCACCGAGAGGTGCACCGCCATCTGCGGGAAGTGCTCGCGCACCAGCATGATCAGCCCCGGGTCGGACATGATCAGCGCGTCCGGCGCCATCGCCACCACCGGCGCCAGGTCCTTGAGGAAGGTCTTCAGCTTGGCGTTGTGCGGGGCGATGTTGACCACCACGTAGAAGCGCTTGCCCTGGGCGTGGGCCTCGGCGATGCCTTCGGCCAGGGTGGCGTGGTCGAACTCGTTGTTGCGCACCCGCAGGCTGTAGCGCGGCTGCCCGGCGTACACCGCATCGGCGCCGTAGGCGAAGGCATGGCGCATGGCCTTGAGGGTGCCGGCGGGGCAGAGCAGTTCGGGGGCTTGGCGGCTGGACATGGGCGGGGCTCGTTGCGCGAAAAGCCGCGGATTCTAGGCAAGCCGCGCGGAACGGGTATTGCGCTGGAGCAATGACGGCGCGGGCCATGGGTGTCTCGGTGGGGGTGAAGGCGTAGGAGCGAATTCATTCGCGATGGAGTTTCCCGTCACTCGGGGCCACGAGCCGGCGGCGGGTCTTTCGCGGCTGAAGCCGCTCCCACCCGCACGGACCATCCCGTTGCGTAGATACCGTCTTGATCCCTAGTGAGCAAGGGCCAGTTTTACGTCGTACGGCTGGCCCGATTTCAAGACGCCATAAGCGATGTTCAGCAGCTTACGCATCGCTGCGCAGATGATCTGCATGCCGGTCTTGCCCTTGGCTCTGAGGCGTTCTCTCATCGCTTTGATCGCCCCGTTGTGCTGCAGGGCGCAAACGGCAGGCATGTACAGCCCAGCACGCAGCCGCGATGAGCCCATCTTGGAAATGCGGGTCTGCCCCCGGTACTTACCAGACTCCTGCAAACGCGGGTTGAGCCCGGCAAAGGCGGTAATCGCGCGGCTGCTGGTGAAGCGATGAGGGTCGCCCAGCTCCGCCAGGATCAGGGCGGCTGTCTTGTCCGCGATGCCATCGATGCTGGTCAATAGATCACGTTTGCCACGCAGATCCGGGTCATTGTCGATGTGGTCGTTGATCGCCTTGAGGGTTTCCTCGATCTGTTGCTCGATGTGCCGCAACACTGAGCGGATCGACTCCTGCACGCTGGTATCGGCCACCTCCAGGCGATTGCTCTCCATCTGCTGGATTTCCTGCAGATCCGCCAGGCGCCGCATCAGTGCTTTCAGGCGCCGTATGGCGCGAGGTTCAGGCTGCCAGGGCCGTAGCTCGTCTTGGTGGCGCTCGCCGTATTCGGCGATCAGCTTGGCGTCGACCTTGTCAGTTTTCACGCGCTGCAGCTGACTGCGGGCGTAGTGAGCGATTTGCGCTGGGTTGAGGACGCAGACCCGATAGTTCTGCTCCAGCAGCCATTCGGCCAGGGCTTCATGGTGGATGCCGGTGGCTTCCATCACGACCCAGGCACCCGCCTCGCTGTGCTTGTTCAGCCACTCCTGCAGCGTGCGAAAGCCCGCCTCGCTGTTGGCCAACTTGGCCTTGGTGCGGTACTTGCCGTTCGCCTGCAGGGTGGCGATATCGAACGTGTGCTTCGCAATGTCGACACCAATGACACTGGGCATGTGTGCTCCTCCTGATCGTTCCAAATGCGATCATCACTGCACCCGGCCCAACCTTGTGAATGCGAGCTCTGGGCTCAAGATACCGTTCGGGCTGTTCGAGTGAGTGTGGAGGGGCGGAGCACTATCTACGTCGCAGGCTCAGGGCCTAAGGGTGGACACGACTTCCAGCCCCTCCCCCGATGATCAGTCGGGAACTATTACCCCTGAAGGGGTAGTTAGTCGAGATACAAGGGTGGATAACGCTCTTTTATCCACCAGGCGGAGTCACGCCCGGCAGCGAATTCATGGGCGATGGGGTGCAATGCCCGATATCCGCAATGATGGGTTTCGCTGTGCTCTACCCGTCCTACGGGTCATCGGTGGCGGTGGATGTAAAGAGCGACGTCCACCCAGCGGTCTGGCTTTTTGTGGGAGCGAATTTATTCACGAATCGGCGGGGCAGGGCGCTTTAGTCATTCCACTCCCGGCCCTGCAGCTCCAGCAGGCTGTGGGCCTGCTCGGGGCCGGTGGAGCCGGCGGGGTAGTTGCGCGGGCTCTGGTAGTACTCGTGCCAGCCTTCGAGGATGGGGTCGACCCAGCGCCAGGCGGCTTCCACTTCGTCGCGGCGCATGAACAGGGTCGAGTCGCCTTCGATCACGTCCAGCAGCAGGCGCTCGTAGGCATCCCAGCGGCGCTGGGTGAAGGCCTGGGCGAGGTTGAGGTCCAGCTCCACCGGTTCCAGGCGCATGCCCTTGCCGGGGTTCTTGGCCATCAATTGCAGGCTGATGCGCTCTTCCGGCTGCAGGCGGATCAGCAGGCGGTTGGCCTCGCCGCCGTTGAACAGGCGGTGCGGCACCGGCTTGAACTGGATGACGATCTCCGAGTACTTGCGCGCCAGGCGCTTGCCGGTACGCAGGTAGAAGGGCACGCCGGCCCAGCGCCAGTTGTCGATCTCGGCCTGCACGGCGACGAAGGTCTCGGTGTCGCTGTCGTTGTCGACGTTCTTCTCGAAGTAGTAGGCGGGCACTTCCTGGCCGCCGATCTTGCCGGCGCCGTACTGGCCGCGCACGGTCTTGTCCTGTACGTCGAGCCCGGAGATGGGCTTGAGGGCTTCGAGGATCTTCACCTTTTCGTTACGCACCGCGTCCGCGTCGAAGCGCACCGGCGCTTCCATGGCCACCAGGCAGAGCAGCTGCAGCAGGTGGTTCTGCACCATGTCGCGCATGGCCCCGGCGTGGTCGTAGTAGCTGCCGCGGTTCTCCACGCCCAGGGTCTCGCAGACGCTGATCTGCACGTGGTCGATGTGCCCGGCGCGCCACACCGGTTCGAACAGGGCGTTGGCGAAGCGCAGGGCCATGAGGTTCTGCACTGTCTCCTTGCCCAGGTAGTGGTCGATGCGGAACACCTGGCGCTCGTCGAACACCGCGCCGATGGCGGCGTTGATCGCCAGGGCCGATTCCAGCGAATGGCCGATGGGCTTCTCCAGCACGATGCGCGCCTGGGGCCCGGCGAGGCCGGCGATCTGCAGGTGGCGGGCGATGTCCTCGAACAGGCGCGGGGCGATGGCCAGGTAGTAGACCCGGCCACGGTCATCGGCCGGGCCCAGGTGGCGGGCCAGGCGGCCGAAGTCGGCGCTCTGGGAAACGTCCATGACGAAGTAGTCGAGGCGCGCGGCGAACCCCGCCCAGGCCTCGTTGGTGAAATCGGCGCGGGCCACCTGGGCGCGGCAATGGCGTTCGGCGAGGGCGCGGTACTGCTGTGCGTCCAGCGGATTGCGGGCGATGGCGAGGATGCGCAGCTGCGGATGCAGGCGCCCGTCGCGATGCAGGTGGTAGAGCGCCGGAAGCAATTTGTGCAGGGCGAGGTCGCCGGTGCCGCCGAAGACCAACATGTCACAAGGCTGGGTCAAGGGTGCACTCCTGCGTGGTTTAGCTGAGCGGAAAAGCGGGTCATGTAGTATAACTACAAGGTCACTACAGCCCGACGGCCGTCGATCATAACCGAGTTGCCACCCCGAGTTGATCGAGCCTTGCGGCGTATCCCCCACTTCGAAGAGCCTGCCCAGTGAATCTGCTGCAACACATCGCCCAGTCGCGCCACCTGCTGCGCAAGTCGGAACTGAAAGTCGCCGACCACGTCCTGCTCGATCCCGCCGCAGTCATGCACAGCTCCATGGCCGACCTGGCGCAGAGCGTCGGGGTCAGCGAGCCCACCATCGTGCGCTTCTGTCGCGCCATCGGTTGTGGCGGCTTCCAGGATCTCAAGCTGAAGCTGGCGCAGAGCCTGGCCGCCGGTGCCAGCTTCGGCCAGTTCGCGATCCACGAGGATGACTCGGTCGCCGACTTCAGCCTGAAGATCTTCGACACCACGCTGCACACCCTGATGGACGTGCGCGAGAAGCTCGACCCCCAGGCCCTGCAGCGCGCCATCGCCGCCTGCGCCCAGGCCCAGCGCGTGGAGTTCTACGGCTTCGGCGCTTCCGGCGCGGTGGCTGCCGATGCACAGCACAAGTTCTTCCGCCTGCTGCTCACCGCCGCCGCCTATTCCGACCCGCACATGCAGGCGATGTCGGCGGTCACGCTGAAGCCGTCGGACGTGGCCATCTGCATTTCCCAGTCCGGCCGCTCCAAGGACCTGCTGATCACCGCCAACCTGGTGCGCGAGGCCGGCGCCACGCTGATCACCCTGTGCCCGAGCCAGACGCCGCTGGCGGACCTGGCCACGGTGAACCTGGCCATCGACGTGCAGGAAGACACCGAGATCTACACCCCGCTGACCTCGCGCATCGCCCACCTGGTGGTGATCGACGTGTTGGCGATGGGCGTGGCCATGGCCCGTGGCCCGACCCTGGTCAACCACCTCAAGAGCGTGAAGCGCAGCTTGCGCAGCCTGCGTCTGTCGCCCAAGTCGATCAAGGTGATGGAAGACTGATCGACCTCCCCCGCCCCGAGCGCCAGGCGGCGCTCAGAGGGTCCTGATCGAGGTGCGGATCGCCCGCGCGCACTCGATCACCGCAGGCGCCAGCTTGCGTTCCGCCTCCTCCAGGCTCCAGCGGCTGGTCGGCGCCACCACGTGCACGGCGGCCACCGGCTGGCCCTGGCTGCCGAGGATGGGCGCGGCGATGGTCATGTCGCCGAGGAACAGCTCCTCGTTGTTGATTGCATAGCCCTTGCGCCGGGTCGCCTCGATCTGCGCGAAGATTTCCTCCGGGCCGGTCAGGGTCTGCTGGGTGTGGCGCTTCAGTTCGCTCGCCGCCAGCGCCGCATGCACTTCGTCGTCGCCCAGGGCGCTCAGGTAGGCGCGGCCGGAGCCGGTGCAGTACATGGGGATGCGGCTGCCGATGGGCATGTGGATAGGGATGAACTTGGGCGCCACGAAGCGCGCCACGTAGACCATCTCCAGGCCGTCGGGCTCGGTGAGGTTGGTGGTTTCCCCGGTGATCTGCGCCAGTTCGGCGAGGAAGGGGTTGGCCACGTCCACCAGGGTGTCGGCGGCCAGGTAGTTGTAGCCGATCTCCATCACCCGGGGCGTGAGCTGGAAGCGCTTGGTCTGCGGGTGCTTGCGCACGTAGCCCAGCTCTTCGAGGGTGTGGATCATGCGCTGCGCCGAGCTCTTGTTGATGCCCGCCGCCTCGGCCACTTCGGCCAGGTTCATGGTGCGCTGCCGGGCGTTGAAGGCACGCAGCACGGCCAGGCCTTTCTCCAGCGACTGGTTGAACAGTGAATTGTTGTTATCGCTCATGTCGCGTCCTTTCAGCGGGTTTTCTGCTGCTTTGAATATCGATATTCGATATTTATAAATCTCTTTACGATTCTTGTAAATTGTTTATATTCGGGAAAACGCCCCCTGCCGATTCAGAAGGGGCTATCCATAGCGCACAACGACAATAAACAGCGTCCAATGGGAGACTTGCCATGCATCCTCGCCTTCGTGCCCTCACCTGCGCCTGCGCCCTCGTCGCCGGCCTCGCCACTCCCTTCGCCGCTAGCGCCGAGAGCTACCGGGTCGGCGCCACCGCCACCGGCGTGCCTTTCACCTTCCTCGACGTCAAGAGCCAGAGCATCCAGGGGATGATGGTCGATGCCGCCCAGGCGGTGGCCAAGGCCGGCGGCTTCGAGGTGGAGATCCAGCAGACCACCTTTGCCGCGCTGATCCCTTCGCTGACGGCGAACAAGATCGACGTCATCTCCGCCGCCATGCTGCGCACCCCCGCGCGGGAGAAGGTGGTGCAGTACTCCGACCCGGTGTTCAGCTATGGCGAGGGGCTGATCGTCCGCGCCGACGACGCCACCGCCTATACCCGCATGGACGACCTCGAGGGCGAGGTGGTCGGCGCCCAGGTCGGCACCGTGTTCATCGACGAGCTGAACAAGCGCGGTATCTTCAAGGAGGTGCGCGGTTACGACTCCATCGCCGACCTGATGCGCGACCTGGCCCTGGGGCGGATCAAGGCTGGCTTCGCCGACCGCCCGATCCTCGCCTACCAACTGGCCCAGGGCACCCAGGACAAGGTGCGCCTGGTGCAGGGCTACCAGCCGGTGATCATGGGCGATGTCTGCCTGATCGTGCGCAAGGGCGATGCCGCGACCCTGGAACGGGTCAACACCGGCATCGCCGCGATCAAGGCCGATGGCTCGCTGGACCGCATCATCGCGAAGTGGAAGCTCGACTGACTGCGCTCGCGGCCCGCCGGCGTGGCGGGCCTTTCCCTGAACCCATCCACGGGTAGCCTCCATGTTTCTCCAGAACGCTCTGGACTTCCTCCCCATTCTGCTGAAAGGGGCGGTGGTCACCGTGCAGGTCACGGCCGGGTCCTTCCTGCTCAGCTCCGTGATCGGCTTGGTCTTCGCCCTGATGATGGTGTCGAAGGTCCGCGCCATCTCGCTGTTCGCCATCGGCGTGGTCAACGTCATCCGCGGCCTGCCGATCATCGTGCAGCTCTTCTACATCTACTTCGTGCTGCCGGACTTCGGCATCCAGCTCAGCGCCTTCCAGGCCGGCGTCATCGGCCTCGGCATCGCCTACTCGGCGTACCAGGCGGAGAACTTCCGCGCCGGCATCCAGGCCATCCACCAGGGGCAGATCGAGGCGGCCGAATCCCTCGGCATGCGCGGCGCCATGGTGATGCGCCGGGTGGTGCTGCCCCAGGCCTTCCGCATCGCCTTGCCGCCGTACGGCAACACCCTGGTGATGATGCTCAAGGACTCCTCGCTGGTCTCCACCATCACGGTGGCCGAGATGACCCGCGCCGGCCAGCTGATCGCCTCCTCGACCTTCGAGAACATGACCGTCTACACCCTGGTGGCGCTGCTCTACCTGGCGCTGAGCCTGCCGCTGTCCTACGGCCTGCGTCGGCTGGAAGCGCGAATCGGCAAGAGGAGCAAGCCATGATCGAGATCAAGCAGCTGCACAAGAGCTTCGGCAGCCTGGCGGTGCTCGAAGGCATCGACCTGAACATCGAGAGCGGCGAGGTGGTCTGCCTGATCGGCCCCTCGGGCTCGGGCAAATCCACCCTGCTGCGCTGCATCAACGGCCTGGAGACCCATGATCGGGGCGAGATCCTGGTCAGCGGCCAGGCGGTGGACCGGCACCACGACAGCATCCATGAGATCCGCACCCAGGTGGCCATGGTGTTCCAGCGCTTCAACCTGTTCCCCCATCGCACCGCTGTGGAGAACGTGATGGAGGGGCCGATCTACGTGAAGAAGGAAGACCCTCGCGAAGCCCGGCGCCAGGCCGAGGCGCTGCTGGAGAAGGTCGGCCTCGCCCACCGCATGAACGCCTACCCGGACGAACTCTCCGGCGGCCAGCAGCAGCGCGTGGCCATCGCCCGCGCCCTGGCGATGAAGCCCCGGGCGATCCTCTTCGACGAGCCCACTTCCGCCCTCGACCCCGAGCTGGTGGGCGAGGTGCTGGCGGTGATGCGCCGCCTGGCCGATGAAGGCATGACCATGATCGTGGTCACCCACGAGATGGGCTTCGCCCGTGATGTGGCGGACAAGGTCTGCTTCCTCCACAGCGGCCGCATCGTCGAACAGGGCCCGGCCCGCGAGGTGCTGAGCACGCCGAGCCACCCGCGCACCCAGGACTTCCTCAAGCGCCTGCTGAACAGCGGCGAGGTGCCGGCATGAATGCGCCCCTGGTGCCCACCCTGCCGTCCTCGCTCTGGGCGGCCACCGCCAAACCCGCTGTCGCCACCCCGCCCTTGAGCGAGAGCACCCAGGCCGATGTCGCCATCGTCGGCGCCGGCTACACCGGGCTGGTCACCGCCCTGCACCTGGCCGAGGCGGGCGTGCGCGTCTGCGTGCTGGATGCCGGCGAGCCGGGCTGGGGCGCCTCCGGGCGCAACGGCGGGCAGGTGATTCCCGGGCTCAAGTTCGACCCCGAGCAACTGGTCGCCAAGTTCGGCGCAGCCCGTGGCGAGGCGATGATCGCCGCCGCCGGTGGCGCCGCCGACGAGGTGTTCGCGCTGATCGAACGGCTCGGCATCGACTGCGACGCCACCCGCAAGGGCTGGATCCAGCCGGCCGCGTCTCCTGTGGCCATGCGTGGCCTGGAGCAGCGCGCCGGGCAATGGCGTGCGCGCGGCGTCGAGGTGGAGCTGCTGGACAAGTCGGCCGTGGCCCGGCGCATCGGCAGCGTCAATTACCTCGGCGGCTGGGTCGACCCGCGCGCCGGCAGCGTCCAGCCCCTGAGCTACGCCCGTGGGCTCGCGCGTGCGGCTGTCGAGCGCGGTGCGAAGGTCCATGGTCACAGCCGGGTCACCGGCCTGCGCCGCGAGGAGGGCGGCTGGGTGTTATCCACAGCCGGCGGTGCCCAGGTGCGGGCCGAGCGTGTGCTGCTGGCCGGCAACGGATACACCGATGATCTCTGGCCCGGCCTGCGGCAGACGCTGATCGCCGCCAACAGCTTCATCGTCGCCACCCAGCCGCTGCCCGCGCACCTGCGCCATAGCGTGCTGCCGGGGGGCGAGGTCTGCTCGGATGCGCGGCGCCTGTTGCTGTACTTCAAGCAGGACGCCCAGGGCCGCCTGCTGCTGGGTGGGCGCGGTCCCTTCCCCGAGCCGCGCCAGGCCAGCGACTGGGCGCACCTGGAGCGCTCGCTCACCGGGCTGTTCCCACAACTCGCCGGGGTGCCCATCGAATACCGCTGGAGCGGGCGCGTGGCGCTGACCCAGGACTTCCTGCCCCACGTCCACGAGCCGGCGCCGGGGCTGTCGATGCTGCTGGGCTACAACGGTCGCGGCATCGCCCTGGCCACCAGCCTGGGGCGGCACATGGCCGCGCGCCTGGCGGGGCAGGGCGGGGATTTCCCCTTCCCGATCACGCCGCTGCGGCGCATCCCGCTGCACGGCCTGCAACGTCTCTACCTGGGTGCGGGGATCGCCTGGTACCGCCTGCTCGACGCCCTGTTCTGAACGGCCGGTGGCTGTCGCAGGACGGTCATCGGAGCTTCACGACCCTGCCGTCAAAGCGTCACGCCGCTGGCCGATGCTGGTGCTCCCGCACTTCGTCCTGGGAGACCTGACATGCCTCGACACCATGCACAGCGTTTTGACGAGCCGGCCATCGACAGCAAGACCCGGCGCAAACTCGAAGACCAGCGCCGGATGCAGTTCCGCCGGGCCATCGAGGACCGCGCCGAACAGCGCCGCTTGCTGGCGGAGCTGAACGACTATCCCGACCTGATCGCGATCAACTACCTGTTGTCGTCAACGGCAGAGCGCCGTCGAACCGCTGGGAAAGCGTGCTGATCTGGGCGCGTTCTTCGCGGATAAAGGCCATCAGCGCCTGGGCGACCGGTGACAGCCGCTTGCCCTTGGCGTGGACCACGCACCAGCTGCGGTAGAGCGGCAGCTCCTCCACCGGCAGCTCGCGCAATACGCCGGTGGCCAGCTCCAGGCTGACCGCATGGCGGGGCAGCAGCCCCAGGCCGAGGCCGGCCACCACGCATTCGCGCAGGGCATCCAGGGAGGCGACTTCCTGGGTCTGGGCGAAGTGCGCGCGCTTCTGCTGGAAATATTCCTCGCAGGCCTTGCGGGTGCCCGAGCCCGCCTCGCGGATCAGCAACGGGAAGGGCTCCAGGTCCTTCAGCGTCAGGCTGCGCGCGTGGCACAGCGGGTGATCCGGTGGCGCCACGGCGATGATCGGGTTGTTGAGGAAGGGTAGGAATTCCAGGGCCATGTCCTGGGGCACCAGGGACATGATCACCAGGTCGTCGCGGTTGTCCGCCAGGCGCTTGATCACCTGGGCGCGGTTGACCACCGCCAGGTGCAGGCTCACGTCCGGATGCTGCTGCTTGAAGGCGGCGAACAGGTGCGGCACGAAGTACTTGGCGCTGGATTCCACCGCCAGGTTGAGTTGGCCCTGCAGCGAGCCCTGCAGATCCGAAAGCTGCATGTCGAGGCTGGCCAGGCGCTGGAAGATGTCGCTGCTGGCCACGTACAGCGCCTCGGCGGCGTCGGTCTGGTAGAGCTTCTTGCCCACGTACTCGAACAGAGGCTGGCCCACCAGTTCTTCGAGCTGGCGGATCTGCAGACTGACGGCCGGTTGGGTCAATGCCATTTCCTCCGCCGCTCGGCTGTAGGAGCGGGTCTCGAACACGGCACGGAACACCTGGAGCTGGCGCAGCGTCATGCGCAGCAGGGTCTTGCGCATAGGGTAGGGCCTCGAAAACGTGGGGTCGCGGCGGCGACTATAAGGCTTTCCTAATGGATACCCCAATAATTATTGATTTGGGTTATCCCAGGGCTGGGCGTAGGTTAATCACGCACCGCTACAGCACCGGCGGTCACTCGCCGAACGGCTCGCCGTTCGCCTGCCCACTTGGTCGAGGGAACGCTCGTGATCAAGAAAATCCTCATCGCCAACCGGGGTGAGATCGCCGTCCGAATCGTGCGTGCCTGCGCCGAGATGGGCATCCGCTCGGTGGCCGTCTACTCCGACGCCGACCGCCACGCCCTGCACGTCAAGCGTGCCGACGAGGCCCACAGCATCGGCGAGGACCCGCTGGCCGGTTACCTCAACCCGCGCAAGCTGGTGAACCTGGCCGTGGAAACCGGTTGCGACGCCCTGCACCCCGGCTACGGCTTCCTCTCCGAGAACGCCGAGCTGGCGGATATCTGCGCCGAGCGCGGCATCCGCTTCATCGGCCCCTCGGCGGAAGTGATCCGCCGCATGGGCGACAAGACCGAAGCCCGCCGCAGCATGATCAAGGCCGGCGTACCGGTCACCCCGGGCACCGAAGGCAACGTGGCGGACCTCGAAGAGGCCCTGCGCGAGGGCGAGCGCATCGGCTACCCGGTGATGCTCAAGGCCACTTCCGGCGGTGGCGGCCGTGGCATCCGCCGCTGCAACTCGCGCGCCGAGCTGGAGCAGGCCTACCCGCGGGTCATCTCCGAGGCGACCAAGGCCTTCGGCTCGGCCGAGGTGTTCCTGGAGAAATGCATCGTCAACCCGAAGCACATCGAGGCCCAGGTCCTGGCCGACAGCTTCGGCAACACCGTGCACCTGTTCGAGCGCGACTGCTCGATCCAGCGCCGCAACCAGAAGCTCATCGAGATCGCCCCCAGCCCGCAGCTCACCCCCGAGCAGCGCGCCTACATCGGCGACCTCTCCGTGCGCGCCGCCAAGGCGGTGGGCTACGAGAACGCCGGCACCGTGGAGTTCCTGCTCGCCGAGGGCGAGGTGTACTTCATGGAGATGAACACCCGGGTGCAGGTGGAGCACACCATCACCGAGGAAATCACCGGCATCGACATCGTCCGCGAGCAGATCCGCATCGCCTCGGGCCTGCCGCTCTCGGTGAAGCAGGAGGACATCATCCACCGCGGCTTCGCCCTGCAGTTCCGCATCAATGCCGAGGACCCGAAGAACAACTTCCTGCCCTCGTTCGGCAAGATCACCCGCTACTACGCCCCCGGCGGCCCCGGCGTGCGTACCGACACGGCGATCTACACCGGTTACACCATCCCGCCCTTCTACGACTCCATGTGCCTGAAGCTGATCGTCTGGGCGCTGACCTGGGAAGAGGCGCTGGACCGCGGCCTGCGCGCGCTGGACGACATGCGCGTGCAAGGGGTCAAGACCACCGCGGCCTACTACCAGGAGATCCTCCGCGATCCCGAATTCCGCAGTGGCCAGTTCAACACCAGTTTCGTCGAAAGCCACCCGGAACTGACCCAGTATTCGATCAAGCGCAACCCGTCGCACCTGGCCATCGCCATCGCGACCGCCATTGCCGCCCACGCGGGCCTGTAAGGGAAGGATGCAGAACATGAGCAAGACCCTCGAAACCAAGAAGATCAGCGTCACCGACACCATCCTGCGTGACGCGCACCAGTCCCTGTTGGCCACCCGCATGCGCACCGAAGACATGCTTCCCATCTGCGACAAGCTGGACAAGGTCGGCTATTGGTCGCTGGAAGTCTGGGGCGGCGCCACCTTCGACGCCTGCGTGCGCTTCCTCAAGGAAGACCCGTGGGAGCGCCTGCGCAAGCTCAAGGCCGCGCTGCCCAACACTCGCCTGCAGATGCTCCTGCGCGGGCAGAACCTGCTGGGCTACCGCCACTACAGCGACGACGTGGTCAAGGCCTTCGTGGCCAAGGCGGCGGTCAACGGCATCGACGTGTTCCGCATCTTCGACGCCATGAACGACGTGCGTAACCTGCGCGTCTCCATCGAGGCGGTGAAGGCCGCCGGCAAGCATGCCCAGGGCACCATCGCCTACACCACCAGCCCGGTGCACACCATCGATGCCTTCGTGGCCCAGGGCAAGGCCATGGCCGCCATGGGCGTCGACTCCATCGCCATCAAGGACATGGCCGGCCTGCTGACCCCCTACGCCACCGGCGAGCTGGTCAAGGCGCTGAAGGATGCCCTGCCGCTGGACGTGGTGATCCACTCCCACGACACCGCCGGCGTCGCCAGCATGTGCCAGCTCAAGGCCATCGAGAACGGCGCCGACCGCATCGACACCGCCATCTCCAGCATGGCCTGGGGCACCAGCCACCCGGGCACCGAATCCATGGTCGCGGCCCTGCGCAACACGCCCTACGACACCGGCCTGGATCTGGAGCTGATCCAGGAGATCGGCATGTACTTCCACGCCGTGCGCAAGAAGTACCACCAGTTCGAAAGCGAGTTCACCGGCGTCGACACCCGCGTGCAGGTCAACCAGGTGCCGGGCGGGATGATTTCCAACCTCGCCAACCAGCTCAAGGAGCAGGGCGCCCTCAACCGCATGGGCGAGGTGCTGGAAGAGATCCCGCGTGTGCGCGCCGACCTCGGCTTCCCGCCCCTGGTCACCCCGACCTCGCAGATCGTCGGCACCCAGGCGTTTTTCAACGTCCTGGCCGGCGAGCGCTACAAGACCATCACCAACGAGGTGAAGCTCTACCTGCAAGGCCGCTACGGCAAGGCCCCGGGCCAGATCAACGAAGAGCTGCGCCGCCAGGCCATCGGCAACGAAGACGTCATCGACGTGCGCCCGGCCGACCTGCTCAAGCCCGAACTGGACAAGCTGCGCAAGGAAATCGGCGCCCTGGCCAAGAGCGAGGAAGACGTCCTCACCTTCGCCATGTTCCCCGACATCGGGCGCAAGTTCCTCGAGGAGCGTGAAGCCGGCACCCTCAAGCCCGAGGAGCTGCTGCCCATCCCCAACGGCCAGGGTGCGGCCCCGGTCGGCGGCGAAGGCGTGCCCACCGAGTTCGTGGTCGACGTGCATGGCGAGAGCTACCGCGTGGACATCACCGGCGTCGGCGTGAAGACCGACGGCAAGCGCCACTTCTACCTGTCCATCGACGGCATGCCGGAAGAGGTGGTGTTCGAGCCGCTCAACGACTTCGTCGCCGGCAGCAGCAGCAAGCGCAAGCACGCCAGCGCACCGGGCGACGTCAGCACCACCATGCCGGGCAACATCGTCGACGTACTGGTCAAGGAAGGCGACAGCGTCAAGGCCGGCCAGGCCGTGCTGATCACCGAAGCCATGAAGATGGAAACCGAAGTGCAGGCGCCCATCGCCGGCACCGTCAAGGCCATCCACATCGCCAAGGGCGACCGGGTCAACCCGGGCGAGGTCCTGATCGAGATCGAGTGATCCCGAGCAAGCAGTCCCCTGGGGAGCCCACGGGCTCCCCTTTTTTTGCGCTTTTTCCAGGTCTCGGCCACAAAACTTTCAATGGCCGCCATGCAAATCACCGTTTGGCCGGGCACCGGCCGGCGACGGCATGCTGGGCGCCAATCACGATCACCGAAGGGGTTCACCGATGAAGACCGTTGCCCAGATGCTCCACGCCAAACCGCTCCAGCAGGTGCACACCGTCGGCGCCGAAGTGCCGATGCTCGATGCCCTGCGCCTGCTGGCCGAACACAATATCGGCGCCCTGCCGGTGGTCGAGGAGGGCCGCCTGGTGGGCATCGTCAGCGAGCGTGACTACGCCCGCCGGGGTGTACTGCAGGGGCGTTCGTCGGTGGGCACGTCGGTGCGCGAATTCATGACCGAAGCGGTGCTGACGGTGAATGGCCGGCAAAGCATCCGCGAGTGCATGGCGTTGATGACCGACCGCCACCTGCGCCACCTGCCGGTGGTGGAAGACGGCCGACTGGTCGGCTTGCTGTCCATCGGCGACCTGGTCAAGGAAGCCATCGCCGAACAGGACGCGCTGATCCAGCACCTGGAACAGTACATCCGGGGTGAGGTGACCTGAGTCGTGTCGCCGGAACGTTAATGGTCACGCTCCGTCTTCACGGTGACGTGGCACGTCCTGCATTTCGGGTGCCTTGGACCCCAGGGCGGCGAGGTGTTTCCCTGCCTGGACGCGTACGAAGGTCCTGAAGACTTCGTGGAAGATATCGGCCTCTCCATATCCGGATCGGCCATTTCCAATGCCTGCTGGTAGAGCGTGTCGTCGAGGGTGACGGTGATCCGCATGTCTCGGTCTCCCATCCGTGTGTAGGGTGGATGACGCCTTTTTCATCCATCGGCGGTGTCGCCTGGAGCTCCGCAATGGTGGACCGGTGAAGCGGGGTCCACCCTACGCACGCCGGTTAGGTCGTGCGGGGGGTGGTTGGGGCCGCGGCGCGTCCCTGGCGGTTCGTCAGGCTACCCGTTCGCCGCACAGGTCCAGGGCGAACCAGCGTTCGACATCGGCGGGGGCGAGACCGGCGCCGATCAGGGCGAAGAGCTTGGCCAGGGCGGCTTCGCGGGTCATGCCGCCGGCCGAAACCAGGCCGCTGGCCGCCAGTTGGCTGCCGGCGGCGTAGACGCCGAATTCCACATGCCCGGCCGGGCATTGGCTGATGGCGGCCAGCACCACGCCGCGCTGGTGCGCGGCCTTGAGCACAGCCAGCAGCTCGGCGTTGTCGGACGGGCCGGTGCCGCTGCCGTAGCACTCCAGCAACAGACCTTGCACGCCGGAGTCCAGCAGCGCCTGCACATGGTTCGCCTGCAGGCCGGGGAACAGCGGCAGCACCGCCAGGTTCACCGGTGCGCGGCGGGTGTTGAAGCCGAGCAGGGCGGGCAGCACGTCGGCACGTTCGCCGCTGCGCTGGCGTGGCAGCACGGTGAAGGCGTCGAAGGCGTCGCTGCGCAGCTTGCTCACCCGCGCGCCATGCATCAGCTCGCCGTTGAAATACAGGTGCACGCCCGGCTCCACGCCGGTTTGCAGGGCCGCGAGTGCGCCACACAGGTTGGGCCAGGCATCGCTGCCTTCGGCGCCCGCCGGGAGCATGGCGCCGGTGAGCACCACCGGCACGCCGAGGCCCAGCAGCAGGAAGCTCAGGGCGGCGGCGCTGTAGGCCAGGGTGTCGGTGCCGTGCAGCAGCAGCACGGCGTCGTGGCCGCCTTCGACCACTGCGTCGACTATGCGGTCGCGCATCGCCAGCCACTGGGCCTGGGTCATGTTGGCGCTGTCCAGCAGCGGCAGCATTTCGTGGAAGGCGAATTGCGGCGCCGGCGCACCGCTGCTGGCCAGGTGCTCGCGCATGCGCGCCTCGAAGCCACCGGCCGGGGCCAGGCCTTGGGCCGTCTGCAGCATGCCGATGGTGCCGCCGGTATAGAGGACGAAGAGGTTGTTGACTGCGCTCATGCCTTGCCCTGCTCACTCGGGAATAAAACGGTGGGCCAGCATAACGCTGAATCAGGCTGCCATCGCGAGCCGATCCCACCAGAAAAACCTTTGCCTGATACGACGATGCCGCTTCCCCGCAGGGCGGAGAAGCGGCATCCGGTGCCGCGCGAAAGAGCGCTTAGCGGTGGCTTTCCGCCAGGCCGGCGGGGGCCTGCTGCGGCGCACTCTCGGACGCCTTGGCGACCGGCCAGGCGGCATGGTCCAGGTCCAGGTCGGCGAACTTGCTGGCGTCGAACACCGGGGTGTCGATGCCGGCCTTGACCTGGGCGTCGTAGTCACGCATCAGGCGCATGCCGACCTTGAACAGCAGGGTGATGGCCACCAGGTTGACCACGGCCAGCAGGCCCATGGTGACGTCGGCGAAACCGAACACGGTGGACAGGTCCTGCATGGAGCCCCACAGCACCAGCGCCATGACCAGTGCGCGGTAGACGATCAGCAAGGCGCGCTTGGAGCTGAAGAAGCTCAGGGCGTTCTCACCCAGGTAGTAGTTGTAGACCAGGGTGGTGAAGACGAAGAGCAGCAGCGCCATGCTCACGAAGATGCGGCCCCACTCGCCCACCTCGGCCGCCAGGGCCGCCTGTGTGAGGACCACGCCGGCCATTTCGCTGCCCGGCTGGTAGACGCCGGAGAGCAGGATGATCAGCGCGGTGCTGGTGCAGATCAGCAGGGTGTCGATGAACACGCTGAGGGACTGCACGATGCCCTGGGCAGCGGGGTGCTTGACCTCGGCGACGGCAGCCACGTTGGGCGCGCTGCCCAGGCCGGCTTCGTTGGAGAACAGGCCGCGCTTGACGCCCATGATGATGGCCGCACCGACGCCACCGGCGAAGGCCGGCTCAAGGCCGAAGGCGCTCTTGACGATCAGGGCCAGGGTGGCGGGAACCTCGGACAGGTTCATGCCGATGATCACCAGGGCCATGAGGATGTAGCCGCCGGCCATCACCGGAACCATCACGTCGGCCATGCTGGCGATGCGCTTGATGCCGCCGAAGACGATCATCCCGATCACGCCGACCAGGGCGATGCCGCTGATCCAGGTGGGCAGGCCGAAGGTGTCGTGCAGCGAAGTGGCCACGGTGAAGGACTGCACGGCGTTGAAGCCGAAGCCGAAGGTCACCAGCAGCAGGAACGAGAAGATCACCGCCAGCCAGCGCTGGCCGAGGCCGTGCAGGATGTAGAAGGCCGGGCCGCCACGGTAGGTGCCGTCCGCTTCGCGGCGCTTGTACAGCTGCGCGAGGGAGCACTCGAAGTAGCTGGTTGCCATGCCCAGCAGGGCCACCACCCACATCCAGAACACCGCGCCGGGGCCGCCGAGCATGATGGCCACGGCTACGCCGGCGATGTTGCCGGCGCCGACACGGCCGGCTACGGAAAGCATCAGGGCCTGGAACGAACTGAGCTGGCCTTCCTTGCGCTGCAGCGCCTGGCCGAAGATGCGGAACATGTCGCCGAAGTAGCGCAGCTGGACGAAGCGGGAGGCAAGGGTGAAGAAGAGTCCGAGGCCCACGAGGACCACGATCAGCAGTTTGCCCCAGAGGAAGTCATTGAGCAGATCGAGCATGGCGTTTCACCTGATCCAGTTTGTTGTTGTTCGGAGCGGCAGTGGATACGAACGTCACTGCGCCTGGAGGGTGGGCATGTTTGAGGAAGCAGCCCGCCCGGGGCAATTTCGCAGCTTGTAACCACTTGTTGCGAGTTGACGCTATAATCGCGCCGCTCGCGTCAACTGGAGGGCCGGGACTTGTCGAACAATCTAGGTGCCAACCTGAAGTTGCTGTGCAGCCACTACCGCTCTATCTCCGAGGTTTGCCGCAAGCTTTCGATCAATCGGGCGCAGTTCAACAAGTACCTCAACGGCCAGAGCGTACCCACGGCTTACAACCTCAAGCGTATAGGCGATTTCTTCGGCGTCGAGGACTACGAACTCGGTATGCCGCCCGAGCCGTTCGCTCGCCTGATCGGCGCTCGCCGTCCCCACGACAGCAGTGTGCCCAGCGACGACCCGTTGTTGCAGCTGCTGCGCCCGCTGCGCGAGGAGTCCGGCAACCTGTCGCGCTACTGCGGCTACTACTTCGAATACTCCAACTGCATGTCGGTGCCCGGCACCATCCTGCTGTCCCTGGTGCACCTGTGGGAGGAGCGCGGCACCTTCCTCTTCGAGCGCCAGGAACGCCAGGAGCGCTCCAGCAGCACCGACGTGCAGGCCGAGGACTGGGTGCGCTGCCGCTACCTGGGCGCCGCCTTCCAGTTGCAGGACCGGGTGTTCCTGATGGACTACGAGTCGCTCACCGTCAACGAGATGAGCCAGACCATCCTCATCCCCAGCTTCAAAAGCCGCATCACTCGCCTCAACGGTTTGAAAACCGGCGTCTCCAGCGGCGACCGCCGCAACCCCGCCTGCACCCGCGTGGTGTGGGAGTACCTGGGCCCGGAGATCAACCGCGTCAGCGCCTACCGCCAGGTGATGCTCTACCGCCCCGACGACCCGCGCATCGACGCCGACATCCGCCAGCGCCTGGATGTCGCGCCGTTGAAGAACGGGCTGTTCGAGATCGAGTGAGCGGCCCGGCCGCGATCTCGACCACGGACTGCAATCTTCTGATCAAGGAATGAACGCCATGCTTCCTGTTCCACCGGCCCGCACTCGACGCGCGCTGCCGACCTCCCTGCTCATGGGCCTGCTGGGCCTTTCCCTGGCCGGCTGCAGCGGCCTCAACAACCTCAGCAGCCAGGGCTACCTCTACACCCGCGACAGCCAGCCCCTGCAACTGAGCGACGAGGTGCAACTGCGCCAGGGCCATATGGGGCTGGAGTTCAACCCGAAGCCCATGTGGTCCGCCGACATGCGCCTGCACAACGAGCGCAGCGACTTCAGCGTCAGCGTGCCGTCGGAAGCCTATTCCGGCCGCTCCTTCTTCCTCGCCAGCCGGGAGAGCGGGCTGCGCTACGACATCCGCGCCTACTGGCGCGAGTCCAAGGAAGACCGGGCGGAGCGCGACAGCAGCGAGAGCTGCACGGCGCCGGGGTTCTGCAGCAAGTCGGTGCGCCGGCTCAAATGCGCCGGCAAGACCTACCGCAGCGGCACCGACCGCTATGAAAAGCACCTGGACGATGAAAACTGCCAGGAAGTGCTGGTGACCGAGAGCGGCAACTTCCCCGACTGCCCCGGCACTCGCCCGGTGCGCAACCGCTACCAGACCTACAAGCTGATGGTCAGCCTCGCCTTCACCAACCCCGCCAGCCACCAACCCCCGATCGCCGAGTTCGACGGCGAAAGCCAGCGCAAGGAACGCCTGCTGGAAACCGTGGCCCTGGGGGCCTGCCGCGCCTATTGAAGGAAGCGCTTCGCGGGTTGTAGGGGCTCGAGTCGCATTCCTAGGCACGCCGCACCCGGCGACCGTAGGGTGGACCCCGCTTCACCGGTCCACCGTCGCGGTACTTCAGGATGCCTCCCTGCTCGGCCAGTGCGCAGTGCCCCCCTGTGGGAGCGGCTTCAGCCGCGAAGAATCTGCCACCCGAACAGCGTGGCAGGTGGCGATTGACTCCATCGCGAATGAATTCGCTCCCACGGGGTTAGCAGTGGTGCGGGGATGGGCTCCGCTCGGTGGATAAAAGAGCGTTATCCACCCTACCCAGCGGGATGCTCCACAGTGCGGGCGACGCTTGGCGCCACCCGCGGGAGCGGCTTCAGCCGCGAAGGGTCGCGTAGCGGCCCCTTTGCGTTTAGAACCCCATCTGCCACTGGGCGACGATGGCGTGGTTCTGCGCGTTGCCGCCCAGCTCGCCGCTGTAGCCGAGGCCGACGCTCTGGGTGCTGCTCAGGCCGATGTCGAAGCCGGCATCCAGCAGCATGCTGTTGCGGTCCAGGGCGCTGCCTTCGACGCTGAAGGCGCTGCCGCCGCTGAGGAAGGACTGGCGGGTGCTGCTGTCGACGTTGCCGTAGACGTGGCGCCAGGCCACCGAGAGGCGTGGGGTGAAGGCCATGCCGTTGTCCAGGGTGTCGAGGCGGGCGATGCGCACGCCGAAGGTGCTGGTGAGGTTGCCCTGGTCCTGGTCGTCCACGTGCAGGGCGGCGGCGCCGCCTTTCTCGTCGTAGCTGTCGCGGGCGTAGTACTGGTAGCCGATGCCGGCGAAGGGTTCGGCCTGGATGTTGCCGCTGCCCATGGCGTAACCCACCTCGGTGAAGGCCTGGAAGCTTTCGGCGTCATAGCGGCCGCGCAGGTGGTCGGTGAAGCCGCCGAAGGCCACATCGCGCTTGCTGTCGCCGTCGTGGCGGCTGTAGGCAGCACCCAGGCGCAGGGCCACCGGGCCGTCCTGGCGCAGGCCGTAGACGCCCAGGTGCAGGCTGTCGACATCGCCTTCGAAGCCGCTGCCGGCCTCCAGATCGGTGCGCGAATAACCGCCGAGCACGCCCAGGCGCCAGTCGCTGCCCATGGCCCAGTCGGCGCCGACCACGGCGCCACGGGTATCGCTGTCCAGGTCGTGGCCGCCCTGGCTGCCGTCGAGGTTGCCGTGGCTGCCCAGGGCCTGGACCCAGAGGCGGCCGCGGGCGGACGGGTCGTTGAGGTTGCGGGCATCCGCCGGCACGCCGGTGGCGGCCAGCAGCGGGCCGTCTTCGACGTTCAGCGAACTCCGCAGGTTGCCGCCGAGGCCGCCGCTGAAGGACTGCAGGGCGCCGAGCATGGCGCCGCTGACCTGGCTGGTGCTGCCCAGGGTGCTGCCGACGAGGCTGGCGTTGTTCGGTGCAGCCAGCTGGTTGAGCGCGTCGCGGGCTTCGCTGGTGCTGCGGGTGACCAGGGCGTTGTACAGCTGCGGGCTGCCCTGGGCGCTGATGCTGTTGGCGACATTGGCGCCGTTGCCGTTGGTGGCCACGTCGGCGAAGGCAACGTCGTTGCGGGTCAGGTCCAGCTCCACGCTGTCGGCTTCGTAGCGCAGGGTCGGGGTGAGGAAGGCGAAGTTGCTGGTGACGCTGGCGAAGCGGCCGCTGACGCCGTCGGCGGCCTGGATCACCTGGTAGTGGCTGGTGTTCGGGTAGGTGCCGGCGCTGGCGCGCACGTCCAGGCGGGCGCCATCGAGGGCGACGTGCCCGTCGGCCAGCAGCGGGCTGTGGCTGCCATCGGCGGCTACGGCGAAGGCCAGGGTGGAGCCGGCGGCCAGGTTGAGGTTATCCACATGGCCGCCGCCGGCGTAGGTGGCGCCCGAAGCGACACCCAGGGTGCCGCCGATGCGGCCAAGGTTGATCAATTCGGCGCCGGCCAGCACTTCGCCGCCTTCGCTGAAGTCTTGCGTATCCAGGGTCCAGCGGCCGGCGCTGACCTTCAGCCATTCGACGTTGGCGCTGTTGCCGAAGCTGCCACCGTCGACGTCGTCCAGGGTCAGCACGTCGCGGCCGGCGCCGCCGTCCACCAGGCCGACGAACTGGCTGCCGCTGCGCAGGGTCAGGCTGTCGGCGCCGCCGCCCAGGTCCAGGGCCACGCCGCCGGTGCTGCTGATCAGGCCACCGTTGATCACGGTGTCGTTCTTGTCGCCGATGATGCGCACCGCATCGCCGCCCAGGCCGAGGATCTGCCCGAAGTTCTCCAGGTAGGTTGCATAGGGCGCGCCGCCGGTGGCGCTGTCGTCGATGAGGATGGCGTTGGCCGCGCCGCTGATGCTGGCGCCGGCGCGGTTATAAATGGTGCCGCCGCCCATGGCGATGCCTTCGCTGGTGTTGGCCGAGCCGTCCTTGAAACCGCCGGCACCGGTGCCTTCGATGATGCCGTGGTTGTCGATCCAGCCCTCGCCGTCGATGTCCACGCCATCGCCGTCACCGTCCGGCACCAGGCCGTTGTAGGCGCCGGTGATGCGCCCGTAGTTGGTGACGCGGCCGTTGCCGTCGGAGCCGAAGCCCGAGCCGTTGCGGCCGATGACCACGCCGCCCGCGTAGTTGATCAGCTCGGCGCCGACATCGGTGGTGATGCCGTGGCGGCCGCCGGAGAGGGTGCCGTGGTTCTCCACCTTGCCGCCGGTGGAGGCGTCGAAGTCGATGCCGTCGAACTTGGCGTCGGCGTTGGTCATGTCGCCGCTGCTGATCTCGCCATAGTTGGTGATGGTGGCGTTGTTGCCGACGCGCATGGCGTCTTCGCGCACACCGCGAATCAGGCCGGTGGCGCGGTTGGTTATGTCGATCTGCACATTGGTCTTGAGGTCCTTGAGCATGATCGCGCGGTCGGTCTGGGAAATGAGGGTGCCGGCGTTGTCGATGGTCACGTGGGTGCCGGCCAGGTCGCCGCTGATGCGGATGCCCTGCTTGGAGGCGTCGATGGTGGCGCCTTCGCGGTTGATGATCTGGTAGGTGCGCGAGGCGTTGCTGCCCGAGCTGTCGAGGCCGCGATCGCCGGTGGACTTGATCAGGCCGCTGTTGTCGACGATCACCCCGGCGCCGCTGGTGGCGTTCTTCAGCTCCACGCTCTTGCCGCTGGTGGTGATGCTGCCGGAGCTGCCTACCTGCAGGGTGGTTTCCCCGGTGAGCACCTGGCCGGTGGTGGTGGCGGTGTTCACGGTGACGGTGGCGGCACCGGCGAAGGTGGAGAAGCCGGTCAGGGCGAGGGCGACGCAGCGGGCGAGCGGGGACAGCGTGCGGTTCATGGCGGCAACCTTTGTAATGATCTTGTTGGCTGGCCGCTGTTTATAAGGAAGAAGTCTTACGGTTTCGTAACAGAAGGGTTACCGGAATAAGGGAGCTTTTTCTTGATGGGCTCCCGTTTACAGGGGGCTGGGGCGGTGTCCCCGGGCGAAGCGAAACCCTTATGCATCAGTCCGTAGGATGGGTAGAGCGAAGCGAAACCCATGCGGTCATGGGGCGCTCCGCAATGATGGGTTTCGTACCTCTACCCATCCTACGAGGCGTGGGCCGCCTTCAGGCTTTCCTGAAGTCTTCCAGGCGGCGCTTCTGCTGGCCTTGGCCATCGAAGTTATCCACAGCCAGCCAACCCTCGAAGGCGTCGCGTACCGCCGGCCATTCGCTGTCGATGATGGAGAACCAGGCGGTGTCGCGGTTACGGCCCTTGACCACCATGTGCTGGCGGAACAGCCCTTCATAGGTGAAGCCCAGGCGCTCGGCGGCGCGCATGGAGCGGGCGTTGAGGGCGTTGCACTTCCATTCCAGGCGGCGGTAGCCGAGCTCGCTCATGGCCAGGCGCGCCAGCAGGTAGACCGCCTCGGTGGAGGCGGGCGAGCGCTGCATGGGGGCGCCGAAGGCGATGTGGCCGATCTCGATGCAGCCGTCGTTGGGTGCGATGCGCAGGTAGCTGAGCAGGCCCACGGCGCGGCCGCTGGCGCGGTCGATCACGGTGAAGAACTGCGGGTCGATGCTGGCCTGGTTGCCCTTCAGCCAGGCATCGAAGGCCGCACGCTCGGCGAAGGGGCCATAGCCAAGGTAGTCCCACAGGCGAGGGTCGCCGTCCGGGCTTTGCAGCGCAGGCCAGAGGTCGTCGCCATGGCGGCTGGCGTCCACCGGTTCCAGGCGCACGAAGCGGCCGTCGAGGGGCGCACGGGCCGGGGCGGGTACGGGTTGCCAGTCGAGTTGTGCTTCGTGGTTCATGGAAGATTCCTGGTCAGAGCAGCTTGCGGTACTGGAGGAAGCCGGAGCGATCGGCGATGCGGTCATACAGGTGCATGGCGTCGGTGTTGGTTTCGTGGGTCAGCCAGTGCACCCGCGAGGCGCCGGCGGCCCGGGCCTGGGCGTAGACGTGCTCGATCAGCGCGCGGCCGACGCCGGCACCGCGCAGGCCGTCCTGCACATAGAGGTCCTGCAGGTAGCAGTAATCGCCCACCGTCCAGCAGGAGCGGTGATTGATGAAGTGCACCAGGCCCACGGCGCGGTCGCCCTGCCAGGCGAGGGCGGCGTGCATGGGTTCGGCGCCATCGAGGAAGCGCTGCCAGGTCTGCTCGGTGGTCTCGGCGGCGATCTCGGTCTTGTAGAAACGCTGGTAGCCCTGCCACAGCGGCAGCCAGACGGCGTGGTCGGCGGCGCTGACCGGGCGGATTTCGAGGGGCATGCTGCTTCCTTTCAGGGTGGTTCAGAGAGTGGGGGCCATGCGCTGGGCCAGTTCGCGGTCGCGCCCGTCGGCGCTGCCGGCCAGGCCTTCGCGTACGCCGGCCTGGTCGGCCTGGCTGCGGTTCTGGCCGAGCTTCCATTTGCCTTCGATACGGCGGATGGGCAGGGCGAAGCCGACGATGGCGCGGAGCATGGCGTCGATGTAGTCGCGCGGCGCATCGCTCAGCGCCCAGGGCTGCGGGCGCCCGGCTTCGTGCTGGTCGCTGAGGCGGCCGACTAGCTGCAGCAGGCGCTCGGCGTCGTCGAACACCTCGGCCTGGCCGTAGGCGTGCACGGCGATGTAGTTCCAGGTCGGCACCACCTTGCCGTGCTCGGCCTTGGCGGCGTACCAGGCGGGGCTGACGTAGGCGTCCGGGCCGTTGAACACCACCAGCGCCTCGGCGCCGTCGGCCAACGCGCGCCACTGCGGGTTGGCCTTGGCGAAGTGACCATAGAGGGTGCCGTACTCGCCTTCGCCGGTTTCCAGCAGCAGCGGCAGGTGGCTGGCCACCAGGCCGTCGGCGCCCTGGCAGACCAGCGTGGCCAGGCGGCTCTGGCGCATCTGCAGGTGCAGTTCGGCGAGGTCTTCCTGGCGGAAGGAGGCGGGCAGGTACATGGCGAATCTCCTGGCGTGATGGAAACATCCTAGGCAGGATATTGGTCCGTTGTAAGAGCCATTTCCTGCGACTTCCATAGGGCCAATCCATGCCGATTGCCGTGCCGCTCCCCGTCGATCTTTCCGGCATCCGCCTCGATGCGCGCCAGGGTCTGGCCCGCCAGCTCTACGAGGGGCTGCGCGAACGCATTCTCGATGGCCGCCTGCAAAGCGGCACGCGGCTACCGGCGAGCCGGGACCTGGCGGCCTTGCTGGGCATCTCGCGCAATACCGTGACCCGCGCCTTCGACCAGCTCTACGCCGAGGGTTACGTGGAGGGCCGCATCGGCGATGGCACCTATGTGGCGGAGTTATCCACAGCCTCGAGGCCGGCGCCCGCCGTGCAGGCCAAGGCCGCGACGAGCGAGGCGTTGCAGCGCCTGCAAACCTATCACCTGAGCCGGCCGCTGATCGGGCCACCCCGTGCCTTCCGCGTGGGCGTGCCGGCCTTCGACCTGTTCCCCTTCGAGACCTGGGCGCGGCTCTCGGCGCGCTTCTGGCGCAAGCCTTCGCCCGCGCGCCTGGGCTATGGCGACCCGGCCGGCGACTGGCAGCTGCGCGAGCTGATCGCCGCCTATCTGCGCAACGGCCGGGGGCTGCACTGCGACCCGGCGCAGGTGATCGTCACCTGTGGCGCCCAGCAGGCCATCAGCCTCTGCGCGCAACTGCTGGTGGAGCCGGGGGACCGGGTGGCCATCGAGAACCCCGGCTACCGCGCCGCCGGCCATGCCTTCTCCGTGGCCGGTGCGCAGCTCGCCGGCATCCCGGTGGACGCGGATGGGCTGGATACCGCCGCCCTGGAGCGAGCCGGGGATTGCCGCCTCACCTATGTCACGCCGTCCCACCAGTACCCCACCGGGGTGACCCTGAGTCTGGCGCGGCGCCTGGAGCTGCTGGACTGGGCCGAGCGCCACGACGGCTGGATAGTCGAGGACGACTACGACGGCGAGTACCGCTACAGCGGCACGCCCCTGGCCCCCCTGGCAGCGCTGGACCGGCAGGGTCGGGTGCTCTACGTCGGCACCTTCTGCAAGATCGCCTTCCCGGCGCTGCGCCTGGGCTACCTGGTGCTGCCGCCGGCCCTGGTGGAGCCCTTCGCCCGGCGCCGTGCCCTGGACATGCGCCATTCGGAGATCGGCACCCAGGCGGTGATGGCCGAGTTCATCGCCGCCGGGCACTTCCAGCGGCACATCCGCCGCATGCGCGCCGCCGCCCGCAGCCGACGCGACGCGCTGCTGGCCGGCTGGCCTGTGGATATCCCCGGCTGCGCGCCGATGCCGGCGGTGGAGGCCGGGCTGCACCTGTGCGTGCGGGTCGACAGCCTCGCCCGCGAGCGCGAGCTGATCGCGGCGGCCGAAGGAGCCGGCGTGGAGTTGAACAACCTGAGCAGCTACTGGTTGCCAGGGGAGGAACCGCCTGTGGATAACCGCGCCGGGCTGGTGCTGGGCTTCGCCGCCGTGCCAGAGGCGGAGATCGCCAAGGCCCTGGCGGCGTTGCGCAAGGCCTGGAGGCTGTAACCGGCAGGTGTTGGGAGGCACTTGTGGGAGCGGCTTCAGCCGCGAAAAGGCTTGCAGCCCGCTGGATAGCCCCAGGTGGCTGCGGCTCCATCGCGAATGAATTCGCTCCCACGGGGTGAGCAGAGGTGCTGGGATCGGCTCCGCTCGGTGGATAATAAGAGCGTTATCCACCCTACGTCCCGGGAGGCTCCGTGCCAGTAAAGGGCTTGTGGATAACCCCTTTTCCACAGGCGAAAAAAAAGGATGGCTGGCGCCATCCTTGAAGGATGAAGGGGCAGGGCCCCTCCTGGTGAGTCAGGTGTCGCGTCAGGCCTTCAGGGGCACCAGGCGCGGGGCGATCATGTTTTCCGGGCGGAGGATGTCGGCGAGCATGGACTCGTCCAGCAGCTTCTCCTCGCGCACCAGCTCCAGCACGCCGCGGCCGCTGATCAGCGCTTCCTTGGCGATGCGGGTGGAGTTCTCGTAGCCGATGTAGGGGTTCAGCGCGGTGATCAGACCGATGGAGTTCTCCATCAGTGCGCGGCAGTGGGCTTCGTTGGCGGTGATGCCGACGATGCAGTGCTCGCGCAGCATGTCCATGGCGCGTTGCAGCAGGCGGATCGAGTCGAAGATCTTGTAGGCGATCAGCGGCTCCATCACGTTCAGCTGCAGCTGGCCGCCCTCGGCCGCCAGGGTCAGGGCGAGGTCGTTGCCGATCACTTCGAAGGCGACCTGGTTGACCGCTTCCGGGATCACCGGGTTGACCTTGCCGGGCATGATCGAGCTGCCCGGCTGGCGAGCCGGCAGGTTGATCTCGTTGATGCCGGTACGCGGGCCGCTGGAGAGCAGGCGCAGGTCGTTGCAGATCTTCGACAGCTTGACCGCGGTGCGCTTGAGCATGCCGGAGAAGAGCACGAAGGCGCCCATGTCCGAGGTGGCTTCGATCAGGTCGGCGGCGGGCTTGAGCGGCTGGCCGCTGATGGTGGCGAGGCGCTCGACGGCCAGGTGCTGGTAGCCCGGGTCGGCGTTGATGCCGGTGCCGATGGCGGTGCCGCCGAGGTTCACTTCGGTGAGCAGTTCCGGCGCCAGGCTGCGCAGGCGGCCGAGGTCTTCGCCCAGGGTGGTGGCGAAGGCGTGGAATTCCTGGCCCAGGGTCATGGGCACGGCGTCCTGCAGCTGGGTACGGCCCATCTTGAGGATGTGCGAGAACTCCTCGCCCTTGGCGGCGACGGCCTGGATCAGGCTGTCGAGGCTGGCCAGCAGCGCGTCGTGGCCGAGCAGCAGGCCCAGGCGGATGGCGGTGGGGTAGGCGTCGTTGGTGGACTGCGCCATGTTCACGTCGTTGTTCGGGTGCAGGTAGGCATACTCGCCCTTGTTGCGGCCCATGGCCTCGAGGGCGATGTTGGCGATCACCTCGTTGGCGTTCATGTTGGTGGAGGTGCCGGCGCCGCCCTGGATCATGTCGACCACGAACTGGTCGTGGAAATCACCGCGGATCAGGCGGGCACAGGCCTCGCTGATGGCGGCGTGCTTTTCCGCGTTGAGGTGCCCCAGCTGCTTGTTGGCATCGGCGGCGGCCTGCTTGACCATCGCCAGGGCGATTACCAGCTTCGGGTAGTGCGACAGGGGCACGCCCGACAGGCGGAAGTTCTGCACGGCGCGCAGGGTCTGGATGCCGTAGTAGGCATCAGCGGGGACTTCGAGGGTGCCGAGCAGGTCTTTTTCTACACGAAAGGATGCAGCGGAGGACATGATGTAATACATCTCAGGGAAGACACGGCCAGTGCCGCGATGCCCAATAGACTAAGCTTGCAGCCATTCGTCGACCAATGCTGTTATCCGCTGGGTCATGCACAAACGGCATAATGTGGCCGTGACCCGCTTCGTTCGGCAAGCGTGTGCACCAAAATCGGGCAAGGGGGCCGAGATGAACCTGGAAACCAAATGGCTGGAGGACTTCGTCGCCCTGGCCGCCACCCGCAGCTTTTCCCAGGCGGCGGAGAAGCGCTTCGTCACCCAGCCGGCCTTCAGCCGGCGCATCCGCAGCCTGGAGGCCACCCTGGGGCTGACCTTGGTGAACCGTTCGCGCACGCCGGTAGAACTCACCGAGTCGGGCCAGCTGTTCCTGGTCACCGCGCGCAGCATGGTCGAGCAGGTGGGCGAGGTGGTGCGCCACCTGCATCACCTGGAAGGGCAGCAGGGCGAGGTGCTGCAGTTCGCCGCCGCCCACTCCCTGGCGCTGGGCTTCTTCCCGCAGTGGATCGCGCGGCTGCGCGGCGAGGGCTTGAACATCGCCAGCCGCCTGATCGCCACCAACGTCGGTGATGCCGTGCATTCCCTGCGCGAGGGCAGCTGCGACCTGATCCTGGCGTTCTATGATCCGGACGCCTCCCTGCAAATGGACCCGGAAATCTTCCCCTCCATGCACCTGGGCAGCACCGAGATGCTGCCGGTGTGCGCGGTGGACGCGAATGGCGAGCCGCTCTACAGCCTGGAGAACGGGCAGAGCGTGCCGCTGCTGGCCTACACCGCCGGGGCCTTCCTCGGGCGTTCGGTGAACCTGCTGCTGCGCCAGCGGGCGCTGCGCTCCACCACTGTCTATGAGACGGCCATGGCCGACAGCCTCAAGAGCATGGCGTTGCAGGGCATGGGCGTGGCCTGGGTGCCGCGCTTCAGTGCCCAGGCGGAGCTGGCGCGGGGTGAGCTGGCGGTGTGTGGCGGGTCGCAGTGGCATGTGCCGCTGGAAATCCGCCTGTACCGCTGCGCGCTGGTGCGCAAGGCGGCGATCCGCCTGCTATGGCGCAAGCTGGAAGGCGGGGCGGGCAGCGAGGGGACGACCCCGGCCTGAGCCGGGGCCGGTTGGCGGGGCTACATCTGCAGGACCACGCGGCCTTCGATCTGCCCGGCGCGCATGCGGTCGAGGATGGCGTTGATGTTGTCCAGGCTGTCGGTGCTGAAGGTGGAGTGCACCAGGCCTTCGCCGGCGAAATCCAGGGCTTCCTGCAGGTCCGCACGGGTGCCGACGATGGAGCCGGTGATGCTGATGGCCTTGAGCACCACGTCGAAGATCGGCGTGGGGAAGTCGCCCGGCGGCAGGCCGACCAGGGCCACGGTGCCGCCGCGACGGGCCATGCCGATGGCCTGGCCGAAGGCACTGTTGGACACCGCGGTGACCAACACGCCGTGGGCGCCGCCGATGTCGCGCTGGATCACCTCGGCCGGGTTCTCGTTGCGGGCGTTGACCGTGAGGCTGGCGCCGAGCTTGCGGGCCAGTTCCAGCTTGGCGTCGTCGACGTCGATGGCCGCCACGTGCAGGCCCATGGCGCGGGCGTACTGCACGGCCACGTGGCCCAGGCCGCCGATACCGGAGATGGCCACCCACTGGCCGGGGCGCGCGCCGGTGACCTTGAGGCCTTTATAGACGGTGACGCCCGCGCAGAGGATCGGCGCGATCTCGGCGAAGCCGACGTTCTTCGGCAGCACGCCCACGTAGTTGGGGTCGGCGAGCACGTACTCGGCATAGCCGCCGTTCACCGAGTAGCCGGTGTTCTGCTGGCCCTCGCAGAGGGTTTCCCAGCCGGTCAGGCAGTGTTCGCAGCAGCCGCAGGCGGTGTACAGCCAGGGCACGCCGACGCGGTCGCCTTCCTTGACCCGGGTGACCCCGGCGCCCACCGCCGCCACGTAGCCGACGCCTTCGTGGCCGGGGATGAAGGGCAGGGCGGGCTTCACCGGCCAGTCGCCCTCGGCGGCGTGCAGGTCGGTGTGGCAGACGCCCGAGGCTTCGATCTTCACCAGGATCTGGCCGGGGCCGGGCAGCGGCACCTTCACCTCTTCGATCCGCAGCGGTTCGCCGAAGGCATGGACGACGGCGGCTTTCATGGTCTGGTTCATGGCATGCACCTCCTGAAAAAGGAGCCTGGAGTGTGCACCCGTACGCCCGCCCGACCCTTGCTCCAGGGCAATTTCCGGGCGCCTTGGCAAGCCGCTGGACGGACGGTAGGCAAGGCCGGGCTTTGCGTTATACTGCGCGGCCTTCGGCCGGCAGCGCACGCCGGCCCACATCGCAGACAAGCCACGCCATATGCGTGGCTTGTTGGTTTTTCGACTCTTGATGAGGCACGACGATGAGCGCACTGGTAGGCGTGATCATGGGCTCCAAATCCGATTGGAGCACCCTCAGCCACACCGCCGAGATGCTGGAAAAGCTGGGCATCCCCTTCGAGGTGAAGGTGGTTTCCGCGCACCGCACTCCGGACCTGCTGTTCCAGTACGCCGATGAGGCCGAGGCCCGTGGCATCCAGGTGATCATCGCCGGTGCCGGCGGCGCCGCCCACCTGCCGGGCATGTGCGCGGCCAAGACCCACCTGCCGGTGCTCGGCGTGCCGGTGCAGTCGTCCATGCTCTCGGGCGTCGACTCGCTGCTCTCCATCGTGCAGATGCCGGCGGGCATCCCGGTCGCCACCCTGGCCATCGGCAAGGCCGGCGCGGTGAATGCCGCCCTGCTGGCCGCTAGCATCCTCGGCCACCAGCACCCGCAGTACCACGCGGCGCTGAAGGCCTTCCGCGACGAGCAGACCCGCTCGGTGCTCGACAACCCGGACCCGCGTGAGGCCTGACAGATGAAGATCGGCGTGATCGGCGGCGGCCAGCTCGGCCGCATGATGGCCCTGGCGGGCACCCCGCTGGGCATGGACTTCGCCTTCCTCGACCCGGCCCCGGACGCATGCGCCCAGGCCCTTGGTGAACACATCCGCGCCGACTACGGCGACCAGGACCACCTGCGCCAACTGGCCGATGAAGTGGACCTGGTGACCTTCGAGTTCGAGAGCGTGCCGGCCGAGACCGTGGCCTTCCTCTCCCAGTTCGTGCCGGTCTATCCCTCGGCCGATGCCCTGCGCATCGCCCGTGACCGCTGGTTCGAGAAGTCGATGTTCAAGGAGCTGGGCGTCCCCACCCCCGAGTTCGCCGACATCCAGTCCCAGGCCGACCTGGACGCCGCCGTGGCCGCCATCGGCCTGCCGGCGGTGATGAAGACCCGCACCCTGGGCTATGACGGCAAGGGCCAGAAGGTCCTGCGCAAGCCCGAGGACGTGACCGGCGCCTTCGCCGAGCTGGGCAGCGTGCCCTGCATCCTCGAAGGCTTCGTGCCCTTCACCGGCGAAGTGTCCCTGGTGGCGGTGCGTGCCCGTGACGGCGAGACGCGCTTCTACCCGCTGGTGCACAACACCCACGACAACGGCATCCTGCGCCTGTCCATCGCCAGCACCGACCACCCGCTGCAGGCCCTGGCCGAGGATTACGTCGGCCGCGTGCTGCAGAAGCTGGACTACGTCGGCGTGCTGGCCTTCGAGTTCTTCGAGGTGGACGGCGGCCTGAAGGCCAACGAAATCGCCCCGCGCGTGCACAACTCCGGGCACTGGACCATCGAAGGCGCCGAGTGCAGCCAGTTCGAGAACCACCTGCGTGCCATCGCCGGCCTGCCCCTGGGCTCCACCGCCAAGCTGGGGGAGAGCGCCATGCTCAACTTCATCGGCGAAGTGCCGGCCGTGGACCAGGTGATCGCCGTCGCCGACTGTCACCTGCACCATTACGGCAAGGCGTTCAAGGCCGGGCGCAAGGTCGGCCATGCCACCCTGCGCTGCGCTGATCGCGCCACCCTCGATCGGCAGATCGCCGCGGTCGAGGCACTGATCGCCGGCTGAACCCCTGCCGCTGCGCTCAGTCTGAAAAAGGGCGTGTCCACGGACACGCCCTTTTTTTTTCATTCAGGAGTAAATGCCATGGGGCTCATCGGAACCATCTTCATCGGCCTGATCGTCGGTCTGGTCGCGCGCTTCCTCAAACCCGGCGACGACAGCATGGGCTGGATCTGGACCATCCTCCTGGGCATCGGCGGCTCCGTCGCCGCGACCTATGGCGGTCAGGCCCTGGGCATCTACCAGGCTGGCGAAGGCGCGGGCTTCATCGGTGCGGTGGTGGGCGCCATCGTGCTGCTGGTGATCTACGGCCTGATCAAGAAGAACGACTGAGGGCTGGGAACCGGAAGCGGGCGCCGCAGCGGCAACGCAGTCAGTTTTTCAACAGCCTGCTAGTCTTGGCGCCTGTTTCTTTACGTGAGTCCTCTTCGATGCGCCGTGCCCTGCTTCTCTCCCTGCTGCTGTGCAGCACCCTGGCCCATGCCCGGCTGGACATGCCGGAAACCGATTGGCTGGAATTGATGCCCGCCGAGGACCGCAAGGCATTGGAGGAGATGCCGGAAATCAGCCACGACACCCCGGAAGCGGACGGCACCTTCAACAACAAGGGCGGCCTCAAGCAGCAGGACAAGGACCTGCCGGCGGTGATGTATTCGGCGAAGACGGTGGCCAAGCTCAATGGCCAGAAGATCCGCATCGGCGGCTACCCGGTACCGCTGGAGACCGACGCCAAGGGGCGCGGCACGCTGTTCTTCCTGGTTCCCTACCCGGGCGCCTGCATCCACGTACCGCCGCCGCCGCCGAACCAGATTGTGCTGGTGCGCTACCCCAAGGGCATCGCCCTCGACGATATCTACACCCCGCTCTGGGTCACCGGCACCCTCAAGGTGGAGCAGGTCAGCAACGACCTGGCCGATGCCGCCTACGCGCTGGATGCGGGCGAGGTGCGGGTCGTGGAGGATGAGGATATCCAGTAAGGCGGCGTTCGGGCGGCGCGCCCCGCCAATGCCGAGTCGCGGCATCGCAATGTGCCGCGTTTGGCTCCGCCTGGTGGAGGTAGAAAGCGACCTCCACCCTACACAGCGGTCATGTCCGAGCCTGGGTAGGGGCGACTTTAGTCGCCAAGCGCTTCGCTCCACAGGCTGACGCCCATGCTGTGGCGGGCGCCCGGTTGCAGCAGCAGGCTGTCGTCGAGCACCCGGGCGGTTTCGATGCAGAGCATGCGCTGCCAGGCGTCGTCGGCGAACTGGGAGAGGCGGGCGGCCTTGTCGATCCAGGGGTTCCACACCACCGCCGAGGCCGAGTCGCTGGCTTCGATCAGCACCCGGCGGCGCCAGGCGTCATCGCGGATGGCCAGGCGTGCCGGGGTGCCGAGGTAGATGCGGTCGGTCTCGCCGCCGAAGCTCACCTCGCCCACCTGCTGGCGGCGTTCCCAGCCTTCCAGGGTTTCGATGTAGTCGCAGCCGTCCAGGCCTTCCACCCGCACCTGGCGGATGTCGCTGACGGCGAAGTAGCTGTGCAGCGCCTGGCTCAGGGCCAGGGGCGCGTCACCGCGATTGCGGGTTTCCAGGGTCAGTTGCAGGCGCTGGCCCAGGCGGATTTCCAGGCGCAGCTCGGCGTCGCCCTTCCAGCCGGGCAGTGGTGTGCGACGGCTGTCCCAGGACAGCACCAGGCGTGCCATGCCATCCAGGGCTTCCACCCCTTCCAGTTCCCAGTCGAGGCTGCGTACGCCGCCATGGGCCGGCGCTGCGCCATCGCCCTGGTAGTGGGCCTGGATCGCCTCGGGGTTGCGCTGCAGGTCACCGAACCAGGGCCAGCACACCGGCACGCCGCCGCGCACCGATTGGCCGCGTTGGAAGGCCGCCTGCTCGCTGAGCCAGATCAGCGGCTCCTCGCCGTTGCGCTGGTAGCTGAGCACCTGGGCGCCCTGCTGTGCCACCAGCAGTTCCGCATCGGCGGTGCGCAGGCGCCAGCAGGGCAGTTGATCCATGTCGATCCGCTCGATCTGCGGAACCTTGCTTTCGCTGTTCATCCGGGTGCTCCTGGGCCTTTGGCTGCTTGCCGTCTGCATTGGGCAGGGGCGGGCCGGCGGGGTTCCCCCGAAACCGGCGAATGCATGAAGGGTATCAACGGGGGAGGGGGCGTTCGCGCGTGCGCTCGCCCCTCGGGACGGGGCTCAGCCGCGGCGCGGCGGAACCGGGCGGGTGCGACCGCTGCCGTCGATGGCGACGAAGACGAAGACCGCCTCGGTGACCTTGCGCCATTCGCTGGAGAGCGGGTCGTCGCTCCATACCTCGACCAGCATCTGGATCGAGCTGCGGCCGATTTCCAGTGCCTGGGTATAGAAGGATAGCTGGGCGCCCACGGCGACCGGGACGAGGAACGCCATGCGGTCGATGGCGACGGTGGCGACGCGGCCCCCGGCGACCTTGTTGGCCATGGCGGTGCCGGCGAGGTCCATCTGCGAGACCAGCCAGCCGCCGTAGATGTCGCCGAAGCCGTTGGTTTCGCGGGGAAGTGCGGTGATCTGCAAGGCCAGGTCGCCTTGGGGAGTCAGGTTTTCTTCTTCTTCGATCTCGATCATGCCTGGGGTGCCTCTGCCCCTGTGCTGCTTTGGATGGCGTCTATGGACGGGGAAGGGCAAGGTGCCCTGCAAAATTCCCCCTGCGCCCGCCGACCCACTGCATGTCGCCCGCGCGCAACAGCGCGCAGTATATAGCTCGCCGCGACGGGCGACGACCGCCGGGTTTCGCTTTTGACCACCCATACGTCAGAGATTGTGTGCGCTCGGCGGCTTTTTGCTATTTTGCGGACCGACCCGCCGCCAACGCAGCGGCGGGGCATGCCCTGCCTGCACTGACAAGAGATCACCCATGTCCACCGTTCTCGCCTCCGAGGCTCCCGCGCGGCCACTGACCCGCAGCGACTACAAGACCCTGTCCCTGTCCGCCCTGGGCGGCGCCCTCGAGTTCTACGACTTCATCATCTTCGTGTTCTTCGCGGCGGTGGTGGGCAAGCTGTTCTTCCCCGCCGAGATGCCCGAATGGCTGCGCCAGATGCAGACCTTCGGCATCTTCGCGGCCGGTTACCTGGCGCGGCCCCTGGGCGGCATCGTCATGGCGCACTTCGGCGACCTGCTGGGGCGCAAGCGCATGTTCACCCTGAGCATCTTCCTGATGGCGGTGCCGACGCTGATCATGGGCCTGCTGCCCACCTACGAGCAGATCGGCATCCTGGCGCCCCTGGCCCTGCTGCTGCTGCGGGTGATCCAGGGCGCGGCCATCGGTGGCGAGGTGCCCGGCGCCTGGGTGTTCGTCGCCGAGCACGTGCCGGAACGGCACATCGGCTACGCCTGCGGCACCCTGACCTCGGGCCTGACCTTCGGCATCCTGCTGGGCTCGCTGATGGCGACCCTGATCAACAGCATCTATACCCCGGCCGAGGTGCAGGAGTGGGCCTGGCGCATCCCCTTCCTGGTGGGCGGCGTGTTCGGCCTGTTCTCCGTCTACCTGCGCCGCTGGCTGCACGAGACGCCGGTGTTCGCAGAGCTGCAGCAGCGCAAGGCACTGGCCGAGGAGGTGCCGCTCAAGGCGGTGCTGCGCGAGCACCGGGGTGCCATCGCCATCAGCATGCTGCTGACCTGGGTGCTGTCGGCCGGCATCGTGGTCGTCATCCTGATGACCCCCACCGTGCTGCAGACCGTTTACGGCTTCGCGGCGGCCACGGCGCTCAAGGCCAACAGCCTGGCCATCGTCTGCCTGACGGTCGGCTGCATCGCTTCGGGCGCCATCGCCGACCGCTTCGGCGCGGGCCGTACCTTCCTGGTCGGTGGGCTGCTGCTGGCAGCCAGCTCCTGGACCTTCTACACCAGCCTCAAGGCGCACCCGGACTGGCTGTTCCCGCTCTACGCGCTGACCGGTCTGTTCGTCGGCACCATCGGTGCCGTGCCCTATGTGATGGTCAAGGCCTTCCCGCCGGTGGTGCGTTTCTCCGGCCTGTCGTTCTCCTACAACCTGGCCTACGCCATCTTCGGCGGCCTGACGCCGATGATCGTCTCGCTGCTGATGAAGTGGGACCCGCTGGGCCCGGCTTACTACGTGGCGGCCCTGTGCGGGTTGGCGGTGTTCATTGGTCTGTACCTGATCGGCAAGAAGCGCTGATCGGCTCCATCCCAGTGGGGAGCTCCGCAGTGATGGGTTTCGCGGAGCTCTACCCATCCTACGGTGCTTTTGCTCACTTGACGGTCGAGGTCACGCGCCAGACCTTGTTGCCGACGTCGTCGGTCACCAGCAGGGCGCCGCGGGCGTCGAGCATCACGTCCACCGGGCGGCCCAGGGCGTTGCCGTCCTCGTCGAGGAAGCCGGTGAGTACGTCCACCGGTTCGCCATTGGGCTTGCCGCCCTTGAAGGGCACGAAGATCACCTTGTAGCCGCTGTGCGGTTTGCGGTTCCACGAGCCGTGCTGGCCGACGAACAGGCCGTTCTGGAAGTCCGGCAGTGCGCCACCCTTGCCGAAGGCGATGCCGAGGGACGCGGTGTGCGGGCCCAGGGCGTAGTCGGGCACCAGGGCCTTGGCGACCCTGTCCGGGTTGGCCGGCTGCACACGCTCGTCGACGTGCTGGCCGTAGTAGCTCCAGGGCCAGCCGTAGAAGCCGCCGTCCTTCACCGAGGTGATGTAGTCGGGCACCAGGTCGCTGCCGATCTCGTCGCGTTCGTTCACCGCCGTCCACAGCGTGCCGGTCTCGGGCTCCCAGGCCAGGCCGTTGGGGTTGCGCAGGCCGCTGGCGAACAGGCGCTTGGTGCCGCTGGCGCGGTCCACTTCCCAGATCGCCGCGCGGCCTTCTTCCATCTCCAGGCCGTTCTCGCCGACGTTGCTGTTGGAGCCGACGGTGACGTACAGCTTGCTGCCGTCGCGGCTGGCGATGACGTTCTTGGTCCAGTGGTGGTTGATGCCCGCCGGCAGGTCGGTGACCTTCTGCGGCGTGGCCTCGATGCGCGTCTGGCCTTCCTCGTAGGGCACGCGCACCAGGGCGTCGGCGTTGGCGATATAGAAGTCGCCACCCACCAGGGCCATGCCGAAGGGCGAGTGGAGGTTCTCCAGGAAGGGCGTCTTGAGGTCGGCCATGCCGTCGCCGTCGGTGTCGCGCAGCAGGGTGATGCGGTCGGCGCTGGGGGTGCGGGCGCCGGCCTTCTCCATCACCTTGCCGGCGATCCAGCCCTTGAGGCTGAAGCCATCACCGGAAGCCGGGGCGTTGCTCTCGGCCACCAGCACATCGCCATTGGGCAGCAGGTAGAGCCAGCGCGGGTGGTCCAGGCCCGCGGCGAAGGCCTTCACCTCGGTACCGGCGGTGGCGGTGGGCTGGCCATCTTCGGCCCAGCCCTTGGCCGGGGCCACGTTCACCGTGGGCAGCAGGGTCTTGTTCGGCGGCGGCAGCGTCGGGTTGGCGCCGGTGCCGTCGCTCACCTCCAGGCTGGCCTTGTCGCCACAGGCCGAGCAGGCGGCGGCGAGGACCGCCAGGGGCATCAGTCGTAGGGGGTGCATGGGCGTTCTCCTGAGGGGTGCGGGCTCATTCATGCAGAGTTGGACAGCCATGATGGCCATTCATCCAATTGTCATATTCGGTTCATAGAGTGTTCATACGGCCTGCAGATACTGGCCCCCGATTCATCCAACCCGATCCTTTGCTAGGAGCAAGGCATGAAACTGAAGCGTTTGATGGCGGCCCTGACTTTCGTCGCCGCCGGCGTTGCGACCGCCAGCGCGGTTGCCGCTGTCGACCCGTCCATCCCGTCCTACACCAAGACCACTGGCGTATCCGGCAACCTCTCCAGCGTTGGTTCGGACACCCTGGCCAACCTGATGACTCTGTGGGCTGAAGCCTACAAGCGTGAATACCCGAACGTGAACATCCAGATCCAGGCCGCCGGTTCTTCCACCGCGCCGCCGGCTCTGACCGAAGGCACCGCCAACCTGGGCCCGATGAGCCGCAAGATGAAGGACGTCGAGCTGCAGGCCTTCGAACAGAAGTACGGCTACAAGCCGACCGCCGTTCCGGTTGCCGTCGACGCCCTGGCGATCTTCGTGCACAAGGACAACCCCATCAAAGGCCTGACCATGCAGCAGGTTGACGCCATCTTCTCCGCCAACCGCCTGTGCGGTGGCAAGAGCGACGTCAAGACCTGGGGCGACCTGGGCGTGACCGGTGACCTGGCTGCCAAGCCGGTTCAGCTGTTCGGCCGTAACTCGGTATCCGGCACCTACGGCTACTTCAAGGAAGAAGCCCTGTGCAAAGGCGACTTCAAGGCCAACGTCAACGAGCAGCCGGGTTCGGCTTCCGTCGTCCAGTCCATCAGCCAGTCCCTCAACGGCATCGGCTACTCGGGCATCGGCTACAAGACTTCCAGCGTGAAGACCGTGGCCCTGGCCAAGAAAGAAGGCGGCGAGTTCGTTGAAGACAACGAGCAGAACGCCCTGAACGGCAGCTACCCGCTGTCCCGCTTCCTCTACGTTTACGTCAACAAGGCCCCGAACAAGCCTCTGGCCCCGCTGGAAGCCGAGTTCGTGAAGCTGGTCCTGTCGCAACAAGGCCAGCAGGTCGTGGTGAAGGATGGCTACATCCCGCTGCCGGCCAAGGTCGCTGAAAAAGCACTGAAGGATCTGGGCCTGTAATCCAGGACAGATGAAGGGGCGGTCGCTTAGCAGACCGCCCCGCAAGGACGCGACGATGGCGGGAGACCCCCGCCATGGAGGCCCGCCCCCGGCACCATGCCCAGGGTGGGCCTCGTTGCGTCACCTCGCTGTAATCTTTCTGTCATACGAAGGCTTTAGGGTGTGCCCATGAATGATCTGGCCAGTTCCCCCATGACCTCGACGAATCCCCCCGCGCGCATCGATTTCAACACGCCGGCGCTGCAGCGTAAGCGCCGCATCCGTGCGTTGAAAGACAACCTGACCCGCTGGTACGTACTGGTGGGCGGCCTGGCCGTTCTTGCGGCCATTACCCTGATCTTCTTCTACCTCGCCTACGTGGTGCTGCCCCTGTTCCAGGGTGCCGAGCTGACCGCGAAGAAGGTGCAGAGCCCCGCCTGGCTTCAGCAGGACGCCGGCAAGCCGCTGCTGCTGACCATCGAGGAGCAGAACCAGGTCGGCATGCGTGTTTCCGACAAGGGTGAAGCGGTCTTCTTCTCCACCAAGGACGGCGCCGAACTCAAGCGCAGCCAACTGCCCCTGCCGGCTGGCGTCAGCGTCGCCTCCATCGGCCAGGACCAGCCCGGCAGCCCGCTGGTGGCCCTGGGCCTGAGCAACGGCAAGGTGCTGCTGTTCAAGCACAGCTACGTGGTGACCTACCCGGACAACAAACGGGTGATCACCCCGCAGATCGACTTCCCCTACGGCGACAAGCCCCTGGTACTGAACCAGGCCGGCGGCGCCCTGGAGCATGTGGCGGTCAGCCACAACGACGAGACCCTTCTGCTGGCCGGTTCCACCGGTAACCAGCTGCACGTGCAGGAACTGGTCAGCGAAGAGAACATGATGACCGGCGAGACCACCGTCGAGCAGAACGCCATCGACCTGCCGCAGATGACCGAGCCGATCAAGGCGATCTACGTCGACCCGCGCCTGCAATGGCTTTACGTGGTCAACGGCCGCGCCCAGGTAGACGTCTTCAGCCTGCACGAGAAGAGCCTCAACGGCCGTTACAAGCTGTTCGAGGAAGGCGATCGCGAAGTCTCCGCCAGCGGCCTGCTGCTGGGCGGCATCTCGCTGATGATCGGTGACTCCAAGGGCGACGTGAGCCAGTGGTTCATGGTCCGTGGCGCCGACGGCGAAGCCCGGCTGACCCACATCCGCAGCTTCCTGCTGGGCAAGGCACCGGTGGTGCAGATCGCCCCCGAAGAGCGCCGCAAGGGCTTCCTGGCTCTGGATGCCAGCGGCAAGCTCGGCGTCTTCCACAGCACCGCCGAGCGCACCCTGCTGATCGAACAGGTCACCGACGGCGCCGGCCTGATGGCCTTCTCGCCCCGCGCCAATCGCGTGATAGTCGAGGAGGGCGGCCAGCTGCTGCCCTTCAGCCTGCGCAACCCGCACCCGGAAGTCTCCTGGAGCGCGCTGTGGGGCAAGGTCTGGTACGAAAGCTACGACGCACCCAAATACGTCTGGCAATCCACCGCCGCCAACACTGATTTCGAACCCAAGCTGAGCCTGGCACCGCTGACCTTCGGCACCCTCAAGGCCGCCTTCTACGCCATGCTGCTGGCCGCTCCGCTGGCCATCGCCGCCGCCATCTACACCGCGTACTTCATGGCCCCGACCATGCGTCGCAAGGTGAAGCCGGTGATCGAGCTGATGGAAGCGCTGCCGACGGTGATCCTCGGCTTCTTCGCCGGCCTGTTCCTGGCGCCCTATGTCGAAGGCCACCTGCCGGGCATCTTCAGCCTGCTGTTGCTGACGCCCATCGGCATCCTGCTCGCCGGCTTCCTCTGGAGCCGCCTGCCGGAGTCGATCCGCCTGCGCGTGCCGGACGGTTTCGAAGCGGCGATCCTGATCCCCGTGGTGCTGCTGGTGGGCTGGTTCGCCCTGGGCATGAGCCCGCTGCTGGAAGCCTGGTTCTTCGGTGGCGACATGCGCCTGTGGATCAGCAATGACCTGGGCATCACCTACGACCAGCGCAACGCCCTGATCGTCGGCCTGGCCATGGGCTTCGCGGTGATCCCGAACATCTTCTCCATCGCCGAAGACGCCATCTTCAGCGTGCCGCGCAGCCTCACCTACGGTTCCCTGGCCCTGGGCGCCACGCCCTGGCAGACCCTGACCCGCGTAGTGATCCTCACCGCCAGCCCGGGCATCTTCTCGGCGCTGATGATCGGCCTCGGCCGTGCAGTGGGCGAGACCATGATCGTGCTGATGGCCACCGGCAACACCCCGGTGATGGAAGTGAACATCTTCGAAGGCATGCGCACCCTGGCAGCCAACGTCGCGGTGGAAATGCCGGAATCCGAAGTGGGTGGCTCGCACTACCGCGTGCTGTTCCTCGCATCCCTGGTGCTGCTGATGTTCACCTTCGTGATGAACACCCTGGCAGAGCTGATCCGTCAGCGCCTGCGCAAGAAATACGCCTCGCTTTAAGGTGGAGAATTCCGTGAAACAGGTTTCCCTCAAATACTGGTTCAAGAGCGGCGCGCCAGGTGTGTGGATGAGCGGTGGCGCCGTGTCCATCGCCGTCATCATGACCATCGGCCTGCTGTCGGTGATCGCCGTACGCGGTCTCGGCCACTTCTGGCCGGCCGACCTGATCGAAGCCCAGTACAGCGTGCCGGGCCAGGCGCCCAAGGCGCTGATCGGCGAAGCGGTGCAGATCGAGGAAGTGTCCCGTGCGCGCCTCAAGGGTGCCGGCCTGCCGGTGCCCGAAGAAGGCCCCGAGTTCATGACCCGCGAGCTGCTCAAGGTGGGCAACCGCGAGGTCTACGGCAGCGACTTCACCTGGGTGGTGGGCGAATGGTTGCAAGACCAGAAGAAGCCCGCCGAGCTGATCGCCATGGAGCGCCGCGAGTGGGGCAACTTCTACGGCCGCCTGGTGAGCGTCAAGGAGAACGGCCAGGTCGTCGCCGAGGGCGAGGCCGCCATGGCCGAGCTGCAGAAGCGCCTGAAGCGTGTCGATGACCTCTACGCCCAGCTCTACCAGCTGGAGAAGAAGGACATCGGCGCCATCAACCATGGCCTCGAACGCCTGCGCCTGGATGGCCGCAAGCTGGAGCTGGACGGCAAGCTGGACGCCGCCGCCCAGGCCGACCTGGCTGCCGCGCGTGCCGAGCTGGACGCCCGCTACAAGGGCCTCGAAGCCCAGCTGGGCGGCTTGCACGAAGCCTTCAACCGCGACAGCGTGGTGGTTCGCGAAGCCGGTGGCCAGGAGCAGGAAATCACCCTGGGCAAGATCGTGCATGCCTACCAGCCCAACGCCATGGGTGTGTTCCAGAAGATCGGCTTCTACTTCGCCAAGCTGTGGGAGTTCCTGGCGGACGACCCCCGTGAGGCCAACACCGAAGGCGGTATCTTCCCGGCCATCTTCGGCACCGTGATGATGACCCTGATCATGGCCGTGATCGTCACCCCCTTCGGCGTGGTGGCGGCCATCTACCTGCGCGAGTACGCCAAGCAGGGCGTGCTCACCCGCATCATCCGCATCGCCGTGAACAACCTGGCCGGCGTCCCGGCCATCGTCTACGGCGTGTTCGGCCTGGGCTTCTTCGTCTACGTGCTGGGTGGTTCCATCGACCGCCTGTTCTTCCCCGAAGCCGCCCCGGCGCCGACCTTCGGCACCCCGGGCCTGCTCTGGGCCTCGCTGACCCTGGCCATCCTCGCGGTGCCGGTGGTGATCGTGGCCACCGAGGAAGGCCTGGCGCGGATTCCCCGTGCGGTGCGTGAGGGCTCCCTGGCCCTGGGCGCGACCAAGGCCGAGACTCTGTGGAAGATCGTCCTGCCGATGGCCAGCCCGGCCATGATGACCGGCCTGATCCTCGCCGTGGCCCGCGCCGCCGGTGAAGTGGCGCCGCTGATGCTGGTGGGCGTGGTCAAGCTGGCCCCGAGCCTGCCGGTGGATGGCAACTACCCCTACCTGCACCTCGACCAGAAGATCATGCACCTGGGCTTCCACATCTACGACGTCGGCTTCCAGAGCCCCAACGTAGAGGCCGCCCGCCCGCTGGTCTACGCCACCGCGCTGCTGCTGGTGCTGGTGATCGCGCTGCTGAACCTCTCGGCCGTCGCCATCCGCAACCACCTGCGCGAGAAGTACAAGGCGCTGGACAACTGAGTTAGCCCCGAGCGGCGTGCCACACGCCGCTCCGCTTGAAACTTGAAGCTTGTAGCCAGGCGCTACGAACGGAGTGAAATCATGCAACACGAAAGCCATAGCCACGGCGTCAACATTTCCGCCCTCGGCCGCAGCAAGCAGAGCCTGAGCCTGGCCGAGGAAACCGTTGCCCTCGAAGTGCCCGGCCTCAACCTGTACTACGGCGAGAAGCAGGCCCTGTACGACGTGCAGATGAACATCCCGAAACAGCGCGTGACCGCCTTCATCGGTCCGTCCGGCTGCGGCAAGTCCACGCTGCTGCGCTGCTTCAACCGCATGAACGACCTGGTGGATGGCTGCCGCGTCGATGGCGAGATCCGCCTCGACGGCAACAACATCTACCGCAAGGGCGAGGAAGTGGCCGAGCTGCGCCGCCGCGTCGGCATGGTGTTCCAGAAGCCCAACCCCTTCCCCAAGAGCATCTACGAGAACGTCGTCTACGGCCTGCGCATCCAGGGCATCAACAAGAAGCGCGTGCTCGACGAAGCCGTTGAATGGGCCCTCAAGGGCGCGGCGCTGTGGGAGGAGGTCAAGGACCGCCTGCACGAATCCGCCCTCGGCCTCTCCGGCGGCCAGCAGCAGCGTCTGGTCATCGCCCGCACCATCGCGGTCGAACCCGAAGTGCTGCTGCTCGACGAACCCTGCTCGGCCCTGGACCCGATCTCCACCCTCAAGGTGGAAGAGCTGATCTACGAGCTGAAGAGCAAGTACACCATCGTCATCGTCACCCACAACATGCAGCAGGCCGCGCGCGTCTCCGACTACACGGCGTTCATGTACATGGGCAAGCTGATCGAATTCGGCGATACCGATACCCTGTTCACCAACCCGGCCAAGAAGCAGACCGAGGACTACATCACCGGTCGCTATGGCTAGTCGCATGAACGCCAGCTTGAAGCGGGAAGCTTGAAGCTGGAGGTTGGACGACGGGCACCGATAAACAGGCTTCAAGCTTCTGGCTTCAAGCTTCCAGCTTTCGCGGAGCGAACATGATCGACAAAGACAGCCTCACCCATCACATCTCCCAGCAGTTCAACGCCGAACTGGAGGACGTGCGCAGCCACCTCCTGGCGATGGGCGGCCTGGTGGAGAAACAGGTCAACGACGCCGTCACCGCGCTGATCGACGCCGATTCGGGCCTGGCCCAGCAGGTGCGCGAGATCGACGACCAGATCAACCAGATGGAGCGCAACATCGACGAGGAGTGCGTACGCATCCTCGCCCGTCGCCAGCCGGCGGCCTCCGACCTGCGCCTGATCATCAGCATCTCCAAGTCGGTGATCGACCTGGAGCGCATTGGCGACGAGTCCTCGAAGATCGCCCGCCGCGCCATCCAGCTCTGCGAAGAAGGCGTGTCGCCGCGCGGCTACGTCGAAGTCCGCCACATCGGCGACCAGGTGCGTCGCATGGTGCAGGAGTCGCTGGACGCCTTCGCCCGCTTCGATGCCGACCTGGCCCTGTCCGTGGCCCAGTACGACAAGACCATCGACCGCGAGTACAAGACCGCCCTGCGCGAGCTGGTCACCTACATGATGGAAGACCCGCGCGCCATCAGCCGCGTGCTCAACATCATCTGGGCCCTGCGTTCCCTGGAGCGCATCGGCGACCACGCACGCAACATCGCCGAGCTGGTGATCTACCTGGTGCGCGGTACCGACGTCCGCCACATGGGCCTGGCGCGCATGCAGGAAGAAGTGAAGGGCACCGCCAACAAGGGCGGCGACACCCCTGCCAGCTGACCCGCCCCGCTTCAGGAAAACGCCCGGCCATGCCGGGCGTTTTCGTGGGTGGCCCCAACCACCTTCCCCGCCTGCTCCATCTCCACCGTAGGAGCGAGCTCTGCTCGCGAAGCGTCGCCCGCTCGGTGGCGCCCCATGCCTCACCTTTGTGGGCGCGGATTCATTTGAACGTGGGAAGCCAAGTCCTTGGGACGGTGGTCATGAATCATCGACTCTGCCTATGGCGATTCGAACTGAGCACTCGACAGGATGAATGCGTGTCGTAGGGTGCATCACCGACGGGGCCCCAACCACAGCTCATTGGCACGGCCTCGCGTAGGGTGGAGTGCGCGACGTCTTCGTGCTCCGCGAGCCTCACGAAACCCGTGCCTTTCAATGCCCCGGCACCATCCCTGAAACCACCTTTCACCCGAAAGGGTGCGCGATGTCGCATTCAGTTTGGCAAAGCGCTATCAGCCGAGGCTATGCTTACGCCCGTTCTCTGAGGAGTGGTCGATGAGCAAGGTGACAGTGCTGGTAGTGGACGATGCGTCCTTCATTCGCGATCTGGTGAAGAAGGGGCTGCGCGATCACTTCCCCGGCATCCAGATCGAAGAAGCGATCAACGGGCGCAAGGCCCAGCAGATGCTGGCGCGTTCGGCCGTCGACCTGATCCTCTGCGATTGGGAGATGCCGGAGATGTCCGGCCTCGAGCTGCTCACCTGGTGCCGCTCCCAGGACACGCTGAAGACCACGCCCTTCGTCATGGTCACCAGCCGTGGCGACAAGGAGAACGTGGTGCAGGCCATCCAGGCCGGCGTCTCCGACTACATCGGCAAACCCTTCTCCAACGACCAGCTGGTGACCAAGGTGAAGAAGCAGCTGGCCCGCGCCGGCAAGCTCGAAGCCCTGGCCGCCGGCGCGCCGCCGAAGATGCTCAGCAGCGGCGGCTTCGCCAATGATTCCCTGGCCGCCCTCACCGGCGGCAAGGCCGAGGTGGTCAAGCCCGCCGCGGCACCCAAGGCCGCGGCCAAACCGGCTGCACCCACTCCGTCGGCCAAGGCCGCCGGCCAGGCGCCGGGTGGTCGTGGCCAGGCCCAGCTGCGCCTGCCCAGCGGCGTGCTCTCCTGCGTGATCAAAACCATCAGCCTCAAGGACGCCCATCTGGTGGTGAAGCGCGGCGAGCCGCTGCCCCAGGTGCTGGAAAGCGCCGTGCTCGACCTGGAGCAGGGCGAAGGCGGCGAGGTGGCGCGCCTCAACGGCTACCTGCACTCGGTGGCGGCCCTGGAGCCCAAGCCCGACAGCGAGTGGCTGCAGCTGACTTTCCGCTTCGTCGACCGCGACCCGCAGAAGCTCGACTACCTCTCGCGCCTGATCGCCCGTGGCTCGGCGCAGAAACATTTCGTACCCGGCGCCTGAGCCAACCCCGTCACAGCCCGACGGCCGGCGCCTCGCGTGGTGCCGGCGGCGCTGCTAGGCTTGCCAGCTCCGGGATACCCATAACCACTAGATCCATGCAGTCATGCTAGGGCGCATTCTTCTTCTCTGCGGTTCGCTGGCGGCAGCCCTGCCGGCGTGCGCGCTGACCATCTACAAGTACACCGATGCCAACGGCGTGGTCACCTACACCGACAAGGCCGTCGCGGGCGCGCAGGTGTTCGTTTTCCGTGATCGCATGGTCGAGCGCCTGGACCTCTCGGTGAAGCTGGAAACCCAGAAGCACGATGCCGGCGAAACCCTGCTGGTGCGCAACGACCTCTACGCGCCGGTGGAAGTGGAGCTGAGCCTGAGCAACGTCAGCAACGCCGTGGGCGCGCCGGACAAGCCCATCCGCTGGGTGCTGCCACCGCGCAGCAAGATCCGCCTCGCCACCCTGGCCCCGGCCGACGCCAGCAAGGCCATGCGCTACAAGCCGCGCCTGCGCTACGCCCTGGGTGACCCGCGGCAGCAGCCTTCGCTCTACAACTACCCGCTGCCCTGGCTGGGTGGCCCGTTCCGCCTCACCCAGGGCGCCAACGGCCAGTACAGCCACTTCACCCCCAAGGGCCGCTACGCACAGGACGTGGCCATGCCTGAAGGCACGCCCATCGTCGCCGCCCGCCCAGGGATGGTGGTGAAGATCGAAAACCAGCAGAGCGGCCGGGGCAACAACCCCTCCGGCAACTTCGTGCGCATCCTCCACAACGACGGCACCATGGGCGTCTACCTGCACCTGATGCGTGGCTCGGTGAAGGTCCAGGAAGGCCAGCGCGTGGCCATCGGCGAGCAGATCGGCCGTTCCGGCAACACCGGCAACAGTACCGGCCCGCACCTGCATTTCGTCATCCAGCGCAACGTCGGCCTGGCGCTGGAATCCATCCCCTTCAAGTTCGCCCAGCCGGTGGACTCCCTGCCCAACTTCGCCGTGGGCGGCGACGACTAGCGCGCGAAGTAGCGACCCGGCGTCACCCCGAAGTGGCGCCGGAACATGGCGATGAACGCACTGACGTTGTCATAGCCCAGCTCCAGCGCCACCCGTGTCACCGCATCGCCCGCCGCCAGGCGCTCCAGGGCCCGCAGCAGGCGTGCGCGCTGGCGCCACTGGCCGAAGGCGAAGCCCGTCTCCTCGACGAAGCGCCGGGCCAGGGTCCGGGACGACATCCCCGCCCACTGTGCCCAGGCCTCCAGGCTGCGGTTGTCCGCCAGCTCATCGGCCAGTGCCTGGCAGATGCGCCGCAGGCGCGGGTCCGTCGGCAGCGGCAGGCCGAAGGGTTCTTCCGGCAGGCCCTGCAGCTCGTCGAGGATCACCCCGGCGATGCGCAGCTGCCGCTCATCCAGCGGCCCCTCGCCCCAGTCCGTCGCACGCCGCACCGCCTCCCGCAGCAGGCCCGAGGTGGCGATGATCCGGGGCGTCTGCGGCAATTCCCGGCACGCCTGCGGCGCCACATAGACGCTCCAGCCATCGAAGGGCCCGTGGGAACGCAGGGCATGCTCGCAACCCGGCGGCACCCACACCGCATGGGTGGCCGGCACCACCCAATGGCTGTCGGCCGCCGTCACCGACAGCAGGCCCTGCCCAGCGCCGAGCAGCTGGCCACGGGCGTGGGAGTGGAGGGCGGTCTGGCGTTCGAGGGGGCTGTGCTGCCACACCGCGACCAGCAGCGGGCCGCCGTCTGCCTGGGCGAGAGTGGGTGAAACCAGGGGCTGCGACATTGGCAATTTCACGTTATCAATCGACATGGATAAGGCAGTTTAGCCAAGTCCCCGGCCGCAGAATGGGCCCTCATCCACAGGAGGACACCGCCATGCGTGCCGAAGACCTGCTCCCCGACCATCTCGACCACCGTGACTTCAACGGCACCCGCGTGCGCAAGGGCACGGTGGGCGCCTTCCTGATCAACGCCCGGTGCTGGTGCGACCCGGCCACCCCGGCGCAGCAGCGCGCCGCCGCCGAACTGGAGGTGCTGGCCGCCCTGCCGGCGCTGCAGGCGCTGGGGCTGTTCGAGCTGCTGCAGGTGCGCGACCCGGCCCTGCGGGCTTTGTGCGGGCAATCATGAGTCGTGCATGACGGGGATTGCGCAGCGGCGCGGATCGGCCTAGGATTCGCGCCTTCTTCTCCCCTCAACCGACAGCAAAAGGAGGTCCATCATGCAAACACTGATCACCCTTTGCAGGTCGCGCCTGGCTTAAATCGCTTCTTCCGTCCTTCTTCGCGACGGTTCCGCACTGCCCGACCCAGACCTGCCAAATCCAAGCATTTTTCGTTTCAACCCATTTGGATTGGACTATGGGCACTTGCATTCGCAATTTGTCCGACGGCATCACCCTGATCGCCGCGGACGACACCTGGATCGAAGGAAAAGCGATCCAGCAACTTGAAACCACCGCCCGCCTGCCGGGCATGCAACGGGTGGCCGGCATGCCGGACCTGCACCCGGGGCGCGGCTACCCGGTGGGCGCCGCGTTCTTCTCCAGCGGCCGCTTCTACCCGGCGCTGGTGGGCAACGACATCGGCTGCGGCATGGCCTTCTGGCGCACCGATATCCCGGTCGCCAAGCTGCACCTGGACAAGCTGGAGAAGCGCCTGGGCTCCCTCGACGCACCGCTGGACGACAGCTGGCAGGAGGCGATCGCCGCCTTCGGCCTGCCGTCCTGCGGGCACGAGCGTTCCCTGGGCACCATCGGCGGCGGCAACCACTTCGCCGAGCTGCAGCAGCTCGACGAAGCCTATGACGACGCGGCCCTGGCGGCCCTGGGCGTCGACCGCAAGCACCTGCTCCTGCTGGTGCACAGCGGCTCCCGTGGCCTGGGCGAAGCCATCCTGCGCGAGCAGGTGGACCGCTTCAGCCACGCCGGCCTGGAAGCCGGCAGCGCCGATGCCGAGCACTACCTGGCCCGCCACGACGGCGCCCTGCGCTTCGCCGAGGCCAACCGGCAACTGATCGCCCGACGCATGCTGGAACGCCTGCGTGCCGACGGCGAGCAACTGCTGGACGTGAACCACAACCTCGTCTCCGCCGCGGCCATCGGCGGCGTCGACGGCTGGCTGCACCGCAAGGGCGCCACGCCGGCGGACCAGGGCGTGATGGTCATCCCCGGCTCCCGGGGCGACTACAGCTACCTGGTGGCACCGGTGGCCGACGAGCGCAGCCTGCTCTCGCTGGCCCACGGCGCTGGGCGCAAGTGGATGCGCAGCGAGTGCAAGGACCGCCTCGCCAAGCGCTACAGCGTCGAGCAACTGGAACGCACCGCCCTGGGCAGCCGGGTGATCTGCGCCGACCGTGCGCTGATCTACGAGGAAGCGCCGGAAGCCTACAAGGCCATCGATTCGGTAGTCGGCGCCCTGCGCGAGGCCGGTCTGGTGCGGGTGCTGGCGCGGCTCAAGCCGGTGCTGACCTACAAGACCAAGGGAGGCTGCTGCTGATGATCCTCCTGCAACTCTCGGCGGCCCAGGGGCCGGACGAATGCGCCCTGGCGGTGGCCAAGGCGCTGCACCGGCTGCTGGACGAAGCCGCCACGCTGGATGTGCAGGCCCAGGTGCTGGAGCGGGAGGAGGGCGCCCGTCGCGGCACGCTCGCCTCCGTGCTCCTGGCCCTGGACGGCGCGCGTGCGGACGAGCTGGCCGGGCACTGGGAAGGCTCCCTGCAATGGACCTGCCCCAGTCCCTACCGGCCCAACCACGGGCGCAAGAACTGGTTCTTCGGCGGTGCGCGGTTCGCCGCGCCACCGGCCAGCCTGGAAGGCGAGATCCGCTTCGAAGCCCTGCGCTCCTCGGGCCCGGGCGGCCAGCACGTCAACACCACCGACTCGGCGGTGCGCGCCACCCACCTGGCCAGCGGCATCAGCGTCAAGGTGCAGAGCGAGCGCAGCCAGCACGCCAACAAGCGTCTGGCCATCCTCCTCATCGGCCAGCGCCTGGCACAACGCGCCGAACAGGCCGACGACGCCCTGCGCGCCGAGCGGCGCCTGTTCCACCACCGGGTGGAACGGGGCAACCCGGTGCGCTGCTTCCGAGGCGAGCGCTTCGAGCCGGTGTGAGCCGTCTTCCACCCACCCACGAAAAACGGGGCCATTCGGCCCCGTTCTTCATTTCAGCTGGCGATGACGCCCGGGCTTATTCCCCGGGGATGTCCTTGCGCAGCTTGACCGGGTCTTCCTTGCGCTTGCGCGCGGTGCGCATGCGGATGTTCAGGGCTTCCACGGCCAGGGAGAAGGCCATGGCGAAGTAGACGTAGCCCTTCGGCACGTGGACTTCGAACGACTCGGCGATGAGCACGGTACCGACCACCACGAGGAACGACAGGGCCAGCATCTTCAGGCTCGGGTGCTTGTCGATGAAGTCGCTGATGGTGCCGGCGGCGGCCATCATCACCAGCACGGCGACGACGATGGCGGCGACCATCACCGGCACGTGGGAAACCATGCCCACGGCGGTGATCACCGAGTCCAGGGAGAACACGATGTCGATGATGGCGATCTGGATGATGGTGCCGATGAAGTTGCGCGCGGCGCCACCGGCCTGCGGCTGCTCGGTTTCATCCTCGCCTTCGAGGCTGTGGTACATCTCGGTGCTGCTCTTCCACAACAGGAACAGGCCACCGAAGAACAGGATCAGGTCGCGCCCCGAGATGCCCTGGTCGAAGACGTGGAACAGGTCGGCGGTGAGCCGCATGATCCAGGTGATCGACAGCAGCAGCAGGATGCGGGTGACCATCGCCAGCGCCAGGCCGAAGAAGCGGGTGCGTGCCTGCATGTGCGGCGGCATGCGGCCCACGAGGATGGCGATCATGATGATGTTGTCGATGCCCAGGACGATCTCCAGGGCAGTCAGGGTGAAGAAGGCGACCCAGATTTCCGGGCTGGTCAGCCATTCCATGATGCGGTTTCCTCGTGCGTTGCTGCGTTCAGGGGGTTGGAGCACGACGAAGCCGGAATCTGCGCGAGGGCATTTCCGGCTTCGGCGAGGGCGCGTCGCCTGCGGTTCAGTGTGTACCGAACAGCGGGAACACGCCGAGTAATAGTGCGGCGAGCAGGATACACAGACAGATCATCACCGCCCACTTCAATGTGAAGCGCTGGTGGTCGCCGAATTCGATCTTCGCCAGACCCACCAGCAGGTAGGTGGAGGGCACCAGCGGACTGAGCAGGTGCACCGGCTGGCCTACGATGGAGGCCCGCGCCATCTCCACCGGGCTGATGCCGTAATGGCCCGCCGCTTCGGTGAGAACCGGCAACACGCCGTAATAAAAAGCGTCGTTGGACATGAAGAAGGTGAAGGGCATGCTCACCAGCGCGGTGATCACCGCCATGTACGGCCCGAGGGACGGCGGGATCACCGCCAGCAGGCTCTTGGACATCGCCTCCACCATGCCGGTGCCGGAGAGGATGCCGGTGAAGATGCCCGCGGCGAAGATCAGCCCCACCACCGCCAGCACGTTGCCGGCATGGGCCGCGACGCGCTCCTTCTGCTGCTGCAGACAGGGGTAGTTGATGATCATGGCGATGCTGAAGGCGATCATGAACAGCACCGGCAGCGGCAGCAGGCCGGCGATCAGCGTCACCATCAGCGTGGCCGTCAGCGCCGCATTCACCCACAGCAGTTTCGGCCGGCGCGCTTCCGGGTACTGGGAAACGCTGATCTCGTCGTGGCTGATCTGTTCGTCCGGCAGTTGCAGCACGCCGAGGCGGGCCCGCTCACGCTTGCCATAGACCCAGGCCAGGGCGAACAGCGCTACGGCGCCGGCGACCATGGCCGGGATCATCGGCACGAAGATGTCCGACGGGTCCACGTGCAGGGCGCTGGCGGCACGGGCGGTGGGGCCGCCCCAGGGGGTCATGTTCATGATGCCGCCGGCGAGGATGATCAGCCCCGCCATGATCAGCGGGCTCATGCCCAGGCGGCTGTAGAGCGGCAGCAGGGCGGCCACGCAGATCATGTAGGTGGTGGCGCCGTCACCGTCGAGAGAGACGATCAGCGCCAGGGCGGCGGTGCCCACCGAGACCTTCAGCGGGTCGCCCTTGACCACCCGCAGGATGGCGCGCACGGCGGGGTCGAACAGCCCGGAGTCGATCATCAGGGCGAAGTAGAGGATGGCGAACATCAGCATCACGCCGGTGGGGGCGAGCTTGCCGATGCCCTCCAGCATCATCGGGCCGATGCCGGCCGCGAAGCCGCCGAGCAGGGCGAAGACGATGGGGACGATGATCAGCGCGATCAGCGCGGACAGGCGCTTGGTCATGATCAGGTACATGAAGGTCATGACCATGGCGAAGCCAAGGAAGGTCAGCATGGGAATCTCCGGACGAGGGGCGACGAGGGCGGGGCGGGTTCAGCGCGCGGGTCGGGTACGGAGAGGAGGCGGAACGAGGCCGTGAAGGCGGCAGGAGCGGAGCATGGCAATCACCCATCTTGTTGTTGTCGGGGTTGCCGGGCGGAGCGGATGCAGCGCCCGGCGGCCGGTCTTTGCCGGCAGTGGGGCGATGCTAAGGGGCGAAGCTTTCAGCCAGCTTTCGCAGCGAACGGGCGGTGAACGTGCGGCGAATTCCGGACGGGCGGCGCTCAGAGCGGTTGGGCGAGTATCGCCTCGGCCAATTCCTGGTCGCTGTACCGTGCCAGCTCCTCGCGCTGGCGCAGCACCTGCAGCGCGCTTTCCAGCTGGGCGCCACGGATGGCCCCGTCACTGGCGAGAAAGCTCGCCGCATCGTCGCGCACCAGCACCAACCGGGGCTCGCCGCCGCCCATGGAGCGCAGGCTGAAGGTGAGGGTGAAAAACGGCGACAGGGTGATGACCCCGGCGTACACGGCGCCCTGGACGAACGGGTTCTGTTCCTCAATTGGCGCAGCCAGGGCCGGCTGAAGCGCCAGGCAGGGCAGCAGCCCGTAACGCCAACGGGTGTTCATGCTGCCCTCTGCAGCAGGGCCAGTACGAGTACCAGAGTCGCTCCGGACAGCAGCGTCTGCAGCGTGATGATCCCCGCCATCAGGTGGCCGTCGCCGCCCAGCTGGCGGGTCAGCACGTAGGCGGTGGGGGCGGTGGGCAGGGCGAAGAACAGCACCAGGATGCTGCTCTCCATGGCCGGCAGGCCCAGCAGGCGCGCCACGGAGAAGGCCAGGGCGGGCATGGCCAGCAGGCGCACTGCGCAGTTCCAGCCCAGGGCCGGCAGCTCGCCGCTCAGCTCGCGGGGTTGCAGGGCCGCGCCGACGCAGAGCAGGCCCAGGGGCAGGCTGGCCACGGCGAACAGGTTGAGCAGGCGGTCGATGCCGCCACCCAGGCCGAAGCCGGCGAGGTTGTAAGCGGCGCCGGCGAGGCAGGCGAGGATCAGCGGGTTCCTGGCGATCGGCAGCAGCAGGCCCTTGAAGCTGACGCCGCGCTCGGCGGTGAGCGACCACACCGACAGCAGGTTCACCGTCGGCACCATCAGCGCCAGCATCAGCGCGGCGATGGCCAGGCCCTCCTTGCCGAACAGGCTGCCGATGGCCGCCAGCCCCAGGTAGGTGTTGAAGCGCAGCACGCCCTGGGTGATGGCGCCGAAGCGCGCCGCCGGCCAGCCCAGCACCCGCTTGGTCACTAGCAAGGCCGCCCAGGCAATGCCCAGGCCCAGCAGTACCGCCAGGGCCAGGCGCGGCAGTGCGGGGTTGTCCAGCGGCGCCGTGGCCAGGCTGCTGAACAGCAGGGCGGGGAAGAGGATGAAGTAGTTGAGGCGTTCGGCGGCAGGCCAGAAGGCATCGCCGGGGAAGCCCTCCAGGCGCAGCACGTAGCCGCCGACTATCAGGGCGAACAGGGGCCAGAGGGCCTCTAGCAATGGGATCACAGCGACGTCCGGTGGTCCGGTTGGAGAGGCGGCCATCTTGTGCAAGGCTGCGCTCGCGCGCAAGCCGACCATTGGCCGAGGTGGATTTCAGCGTCTAGGTTTTCTCACTGCACAGGAGGATGTACCCATGACCCAGGTCCATATGGGCGGCTGCCATTGTGGGCGGCTGCGCTACCGCTTCGACGCCCCGCTCACCGATATCGCCCACTGCCACTGCTCGGACTGCCGGCGCACCAGCGGCGGCATCGTCACCACCTGGATCACCGTGCCCCTGGCGTCCTTCACCTGGACCCGTGGCGAGCCGGCGGAATACCACTCCTCCCCCGGCTGTTCGCGGTACTTCTGCGGTGGCTGCGGTTGCCTGCTCGGCCTCTTCACCCAGCAGGCCCCGGACACCATGGATGTGACCACCGCGACGATGGACGACGTGGCCCAGGCCCTGCCGGACCGGCACATCTGGGTGCGCAGCCGCCTGCCCTGGCTGCACCTGGACCCGAGCCTGCCGGAAGAGCAGGAAGAGGCGCTCTGACCGAGCCATCAGCCATCTAGTAGGGCGGGTGAAACCCGCGAATATGCACGGGGTTGTCGGGTTGCACCCGACCTACGGCCTATCTGTAGGGCGAGGCCGTCAGGGCAATTCGATGCCGCCGGCGTCCTTGTGCAGCTGGCGCAGGTGGGCACTGAGCTGGTCGAGGTTGAGTTGCACGGCGTCCAGCTCGGCGAGGATGCGCGGGTCGATGAGCTGGTGCAGCTCTCGGTCGAGATCATCGGTGAGGCCACGCAGCTTCAGCTGGCGGCTGCTGCTCTCGGCTTCCAGGCGCTGCCATTCGCTGGTCTGGGGCAGGCCGTAGCCACCTTCGAGCATGTCCGCCGGGCGGCTGAGGAAGCCGCTGTTGGCGAGGATCTGCTCCAGGGTGCCGCCGGCCTTGGAGAACTCGGCGTTGCCGAGCGTCTCGCGGCTGTCGAGGTAGCGCCGCTTGAGCTCGTCCTGGGCCAGCAGCATCTGCTTGCGCATGGCGGCCTGCTCCAGCAGCAGCAGGGCGGCGCTGGCGCGCAGGTCGGCGTTGGCGATCCAGGGGCGGCGCTGGTCGCCGGGCAGGTCGAGCCAGGTTTCCACGTCGGCTTGCGGCAGCTTCAGGCGTTCACGGGCGATGCTGAACATGGCCTGGTAGCGGTCGCGGAAGGAGTCGAATCGGTAGCCCAGACGCAGGGCTTCCCTGGGGTCGCGCAGCGGCTCCGGGTCGGCTACGCCGCGCCCTTCCAGCAGGGCCAGCAGGCCGTTGGGCATGATGCTGTCGAGGTCGCTCAGGCGCGGGTCGTCGGTGCCGCTGCGTAGCAGCTTGAGGGTTTCCACCGCGCAATTGTTGGAGAGGAACCAGTAGTCGCCGTCGTAGCTCCAGTGCATCTCGGCGGCGCGCTCCACCAGTTGCTCCACCTGCTCGCGGTCGAGCTTGAGCGGCACCGAGGCGAGGCTGCGCATTTCCACCTTGGTGTATTCGTCGATCACCTGGGACAGCGGCAGCACGAACAGGCGCGAGGGGTAGGCGCCGGTGAGGCCGTCCCAGCTGGAAAGCTGCACGTCGCCGACGAAGGCGCGGTAGGACAGCACCAGGTGCTGGTCGAGGTCGAGGCGGCAGTCGGGTCCACGGGGCCGGCCGGGGGCGCAGATGACCAGGCGCAGCATGCTGTGGCCCCAGCGGCTGACCCAGTTGTCGTTGGCCTCGGCGAACAGGTAATCCACCTCATAGACCCGCTCGGGGTCGAGGCGGCCCAGGGGCTGGCGGCCGAAGTCGCGCCCGGCGTTGAGGTAGGCCAGGTCCTTGCCGCACTCGGCCTGCTGCGCCGGGGCCCAGCCGAAGTGCTGGCGCAGGTAGCGGTACAGCGCCGGGCGGCGGCAGGCGAAGGCGGGGTCGAGGAGGAAGTACTCCATGTTCACCGCGACGAATTCGCGCGGGTTGCTCAGTTCGTAGAGATCCGGGCTGCGCGCGGCCTGGTGGTTCTCCGCTTCGCGTGCGCCCCGGCGACCGACCTGTTGCGGCCAGCCGGCGAGGTCGAGCAGGCGCGGGTCGTCGCTGAGGCTGAAGCGGCGCGCCACCTGTCCCCGGCATTCGCCACGCTGGCCCACCAGGCCGGTGCTGCTGGCCGCCAGGCCGCAGCGGAACTGCTGGCTGCGCTCGGCCGCGGTGCGCCAGCGGGCGCGGTCATAGAGGTGGGTGAGTTCGTGGAGCACGGTGGCCAGCAGTTCGCGGCGCACGGTGCCGTGGGGGCGGTTGGTTTTCTCGGTGGCGGCGCTGCCATCGGCCAGGGCCGGCAGCAGGGCGCGGTTGAGGCCGAGGGCGTCGATACGGGTGGCGCGGCCGTAGGCGTTGTCGGGCAGGTCATCGGCCCAGGTGACCTCGACGCGGCGGTCGAGGCGCTGGATGAAGCTCGGCGGCAGGGCGGCGAGGGCTTCATCCAGCAACTGTTGGCTGGCCTGGCGCTGGGGCGCGCTCAGGCCGTCACTGTTCAGGTCCAGTTGCAGGTCGGCCCGAACTGTTGCGCTCGCCACTATCCCCGCGAGGCAAAGCCAGCGCAGGACAGTGGGCAGGCGTGCGCTCAAGTTGGCGATCAGAGGGCGAGGATGGCTTGGGCCAGGGCTTCGTCGCTGGCGTCGCGGGCCTCCGGCAGGCGCTCGCGCAGGGTGCTGAAGGCGGCTTCCAGCTGCACGCCACGGATGTTGCCGGAGCTGGCGACGAAACTGGCGGCGTCGTCACGGGCCTCGCGGACCACCTTCATGTCGCGGACCGAGGTGGTGGTGTCGGAGGTGAAGTCGATGCTGCGGCCGAAGGCGCGGACGATGATATTGCTGGTGGCAACCAGGGTCTGTGCCTGGACGGCGCCGGCAACGAGGGTGAGGGAGGTGGCGGCGGCAATCAGCGTGCGACGCATGGGGTCTCTCCGAAGGTGAAAACTGTACGGGTCATTGGACGAAAAACCCCGGGCGCAGTTCCAACCGAGCGAAGCGGCGCAGGGGGCTGCCGGGCCCGGGGCACGGCGGGCGCCAAGGCTAGCGGAATGCGGGGTTCAGGGCCAGGGGCCGGCAGGCGCAGGGCGCGCCTGCCGGGAGGGGCGTCACAGGGCGAGGATGGCTTCGGCCAGTTGCAGGTCGTTGGCCAGCAGCTGCGGCTGGGCGCTGCGGATGTGCACGAGGGCGGCTTCGAGGCGTGCGCCACGGATGTCGCCGGAGCTGGCGACGAAGCTGGCGGCGTCGTCGCGGGCGGCCAGCACGAGCTTGTCGTCACGCAGGGAGGACGTGACATCCGAGGTGGCATCCATGGTGGCGCCGACGGCACCGACGACGGCATCAGTGGTGACCACGAAGCTGGTGGCCGAGGCGCTGGTGGCCAGGGCCAGCAGGGTGGCCGCGCCAAGCAGGCGGGAAAGGGACATGGGGATAACTCCTGTACGGGACGAAGGGCACCGCACGCGCGGCGCCCCATGGCGTGAAGCCTAGCGAAGCGGCAGGGGCCCTTCCAGTACTGGCGAAAAGCCCCCGTGCCCGACGGCTTGCTTGCCTAGCGCCAGAAGGGCTTGTCCAGTTCCTGGCTGCGGTCGCACTCGCTGAGCCCGATATCCGCCAACTGTTGTGCGTTCAACTGTGCCAGTTGATGGCGGGTGCGCAGGTTGCGCTGCCACTCGGCGATGCGGGCGAACAGGCGGATGGCCAGCGGGGTGCGCTGCCGGGGGGAGTCGGCGGGGGCAGGGGAAACGAAGCTGCGTTCCATGGCGGTCTTCCTTCCCGCTCCAGGGCGGGTTCGGGTTATGGGAGACCATATTGGCGTGCGGGTGCGCCGCGCGGCAGAGACAGCAAGGCGCAATTGTATTGGGTCAGTGGTTGCGGGGCGGCAACTGTATCGGCCTTATTGCGTCGGGCTGTTCCGTTCGCTTTTCGCGGCCCTGAAAAAACGAAACCCGCCGGCAATACCTCTGCGGCGGGTTCTGTCAGGTGTTGCAGTGCGGCTGGCGCCGCTTCGGGCTTAGCGCCAGAAGGGCTTGTTCAGCTCCAGTTCGCGCTGCGCCTCGCTGATGCCGGCGTCGGCCAGCAGGCGGGAGTCGAGCATCGCGAGCTGATGGCGGCTGGAGATACGACGTTGCCACATCAGCAGGGTGGAGATGACGCGCAGCGGCCAGGAGGCTTTGACGGTCGATTCGGTGTTGAAGATCAGGTCGGAACTGAGGGTACGTTCCATGGTGGCGCTTCCTTCCCGCTTGTGGCGGGGCTAGAGGGGTTTGTCTGGTGCCTATTTTCTGTCCAGAACAAACGACCATGTAGTCACAGCTGATTGAAATTGTACGGGTAGTACTGAGCAAGCTAACTAACTGTGCTGGCAATATTTCGGTCAGCTGTAATGGTGTCCCGTTGAAACCCTCGGCAAATGACTGGAAACAGCAGTTTTAACTGCCGAAGTGAACTTCGGCAGGGTTTGTCAGCAGTACAGTTGGCTTTTCACCGCAAGCTGTTTTTTGACCTGTATGTCAGTAAAAAGCCTGCTGTACCGGTGCTCAGCTGGCGAGCATGCGCCCGGTTTCTTCCAGGTTGATGTGCCAGTCCATGGCTTCGCGCAGCAGGTGGGGTGTGTGGCCGCCCTTGGCGCAGGCGCGCTCGAAGTAGTCCCCCAGCGCGGCGCGGAAATCGGGGTGCACACAGTTGTCGATGATCACCCGGGCGCGCTCGCGGGGCGCCAGGCCGCGCAGGTCGGCCAGGCCCTGTTCGGTGACGAGGATGTCGACGTCGTGCTCGGTGTGGTCCACGTGGCTGACCATGGGCACCACGCTGGAGATGGCGCCGCCCTTGGCGATGGACTTGGTGACGAAGATCGCCAGGTGGGCGTTGCGGGCGAAGTCCCCCGAGCCGCCGATCCCGTTCATCATCTTCGTGCCGCCGACGTGGGTGGAGTTGACGTTGCCGTAGAGGTCGAACTCCAGGGCGGTGTTGATGCCGATGATGCCCAGGCGGCGCACCACTTCGGGGTGGTTGGAGATCTCCTGCGGGCGCAGCACGAGCTTGTCCTTGTAGCGCTCGAGGTTGCCGAAGACGTCGGCGTTGCGGCGCGCGGAGAGGGTGATGGAGCTGCCGGAGGCGAAGCTGAGCTTGCCGGCGTCGATCAGGTCGAAGGTGGAGTCCTGCAGCACCTCGGAGTACATGCTGAGGTCCTGGAAGGGTGAGTCGATCAGCCCGCACATCACGGCGTTGGCGATGCTGCCGATGCCGGCCTGCAGGGGCGCCAGGCTGTTGGACAGGCGCCCGGCCTCGACCTCGCGGCCGAAGAAGGCGATCAGGTGGTCGGCGATGGCCTGGGTTTCGGCATCCGGCGGCAGCACGGTGGAGAGCGAGTCGGGCTGCTCGGTGAAGACGATGGCGGCGATCTTCTCCGGCGGGATGGGGATGGCCGTGGCGCCGATGCGGTCGTCCACGCGGGTCAGCGGGATCGGCGTGCGGGTCGGCCGGTAGGTGGGGATATAGATGTCGTGTAGGCCTTCGAGGTTGGTGTCGTGGGCCAGGTTGATTTCGACGATCACCCGCTTGGCGAAGATGGCGAAGCTGGCCGAGTTGCCCACCGAGGTGGTGGGCACGATGTGGCCTTCCTCGGTGATGGCCACGGCTTCGATCACGGCGATGTCGGGCAGCTTGAGCTGGTGGTTGCGCAGCTGCTCGACGGTTTCCGACAGGTGCTGGTCGATGAACATGACGCTGCCGTCGTTGATCGCCTTGCGCAGGGTGCTGTCCACCTGGAAGGGCATGCGCCGGGCCAGCACCCCGGCTTCGGTGAGCTGCTTGTCGAGGTCGTTGCCCAGGCTCGCCCCGGTCATCAGGGTGATCTGCAGAGGCTGCTGCTTGGCGCGCTCGGCCAGTGCCCGTGGCACGGCCTTGGCTTCGCCGGCGCGGGTGAAGCCGCTCATGCCGATGGTCATGCCGTCTTCGATGAGGGACGCGGCATCGGCCGCACTCATTACCTTGCCCAGCAGCGAGGGCAGGCGTACGCGATCAGGGTGCATGGTGGAACCTCGGACAACGGGGGAGACGAGCCGCGCAGTCTAGGGGCTCCGAAGGCCGACGCCTTCTATACCAAGGTCGAAGAGCGGGGGTGGATAAGAGGACGCGAGCGGGGTGCGGCCATGGGTGGGAGCGAATTCATTCGCGATCCGGCGTGGCTCGGTGATGGGTTTCGCTTCGCTCTACCCATCCTACGGTGTGGCCCTGTGTTCCCTAGCCCCCATAAAAGAAAAACCCCGGCACGAGGCCGGGGTTTTCGGTGGAGCGAGGCAGGGGTCAGTCGACCGCCTTGACCATGTCTTCGATGACTTTCTTGGCGTCGCCGAAGACCATCATGGTCTTGTCGAGGTAGAACAGTTCGTTGTCCAGGCCGGCGTAGCCGCTGGCCATCGAGCGCTTGTTGACGATCACGGTCTTGGCTTTGTAGGCCTCGAGGATCGGCATGCCGGCGATCGGCGACTTCGGATCGTTCTTCGCAGCCGGGTTGACCACGTCGTTGGCGCCGAGCACCAGGACCACGTCGGCCTGGCCGAACTCGGAGTTGATGTCTTCCATCTCGAACACCTGCTCGTAAGGCACTTCGGCCTCGGCCAGCAGGACGTTCATGTGGCCCGGCATACGGCCGGCAACCGGGTGGATCGCGTACTTCACGGTCACGCCGCGGTGGGTCAGCTTCTCAGCCAGTTCCATCAGCGCGTGCTGGGCACGGGCCACCGCCAGGCCGTAGCCGGGGACGATGATGACGGTGTCGGCGTTGGTCAGCAGGAAGGCGGCGTCGTCGCTCGAACCCGATTTCACCGGGCGGGCTTCCTGGGCGCCAGCCGGGCCGACCGCTTCTGCCGCACCGCCGAAACCACCGAGGATGACGTTGAAGAACGAGCGGTTCATCGCCTTGCACATGATGTACGAGAGGATTGCACCGGACGAACCCACCAGCGAGCCGGCGATGATCAGCATCGAGTTGTTCAGCGAGAAGCCGATACCGGCCGCCGCCCAGCCCGAGTAGCTGTTGAGCATCGACACCACGACCGGCATGTCGGCACCGCCGATCGGGATGATGATCAGCACGCCGATGACGAAGGACAGGGCCACCAGCAGGGCGAAGGCACGGATGTCACCGGTGAGGGTGAAGTACAGGCCCAGGCCGATGATGGCCAGGCCGACCACCAGGTTGACCAGGTGCTGGCCCTTGAACTGGACCGGTGCGCCTTGGAACAGACGGAACTTGTACTTGCCCGAGAGCTTGCCGAAGGCGATCACCGAGCCGGAGAAGGTGATGGCGCCGATGGCTGCACCGAGGAACAGCTCCAGGCGGTTACCGGCCGGGATCGCATCACCCAGGGCGGCAACGATGCCCAGGGATTGCGGCTCGATGACGGCGGCGATGGCGATGAACACGGCGGCCAGGCCGATCATGCTGTGCATGAAGGCGACCAGCTCCGGCATCTTGGTCATTTCAACGCGCTTGGCCATGATCGAGCCGGCGGTGCCGCCGACCAGCAGGCCGACGATGACGTAGCCGATGCCCTGGGTGGCCAGCTCGGCGCCCAGCTTCCAGATCAGGCCGATGGTGGTGAGCACGGCGATGGCCATGCCGATCATGCCGAACAGGTTGCCGCGACGGGACGTGGTCGGGTGCGACAGGCCTTTGAGTGCCTGGATGAAGCACACCGAGGCGACGAGGTAGAGAACAGTGATCAGGTTCATGCTCATGGTCAGTGCTTCTCCGCCGACGCCTTGGGCGCTTTCTTCTTGAACATTTCCAGCATGCGTCGGGTGACCAGGAAGCCACCGAAGACGTTGACTGCGGCCAGGGCCACGGCCAGGGTGCCCATCGCCTTGCCCAGCGGGGTGACGGTGAGGGCGGCGGCCAGCATGGCGCCGACGATCACGATCGCCGAGATGGCGTTGGTCACGGCCATCAGCGGGGTGTGCAGGGCGGGGGTGACGTTCCAGACCACGTGGTAGCCGACGTAGATCGCCAGCACGAAGATGATCAGGTTGTAGATGCCGTCAGAAATCATATCCATGTCCGCTGCCCCTTAGCCGTTGGTGCGGACGACTTGCCCGTCGCGGCACATCAGGCACGCGGCGACGATGTCGTCTTCGAGGTTGACGTGGAACTGGCCGTCCTTGTCGAGGACCAGCTTGAGGAAGTCCAGCAGGTTGCGCGCATAGAGGGCCGAAGCGTCCGCCGGCACCAGGGCCGCGAGGTTGCTGTAGCCGACGATGGTGACGCCGTGCTTGACCACGACCTGCTCGGCCTCGGTCAGCGGGCAGTTGCCGCCTTGGGCCGCTGCCAGGTCGATGACCACGGAGCCCGGCTTCATTTCGGCGACGGTCGCTTCGTGCAGCAGGGTCGGTGCCTTGCGGCCCGGGATCAGTGCGGTGGTGATGACGATGTCGGCCTGCTTGGCGCGCTCGTGCACCGCCTTGGCCTGGCGCTCCATCCACGAAGCCGGCATCGGGCGGGCGTAACCGCCAACACCCTGGGCGCATTCGCGCTCTTCGTCGGTCTCGAAGGGAACGTCGACGAACTTGGCGCCGAGGGATTCGATCTGCTCTTTCACTGCGGGGCGTACGTCGGACGCCTCGATCACCGCACCCAGGCGCTTGGCCGTGGCGATGGCCTGCAGACCGGCGACGCCGGCACCGAGGATGAGGATGCGCGCGGCCTTAACGGTACCGGCGGCGGTCATCAGCATCGGCATGAAGCGCGGGTAGTGGTGCGCGGCCAGCAGCACGGACTTGTAGCCGGCGATGTTGGCCTGGGACGACAGCACATCGAGGCTCTGGGCGCGGGAGGTGCGCGGCGCCGCTTCGAGGGCGAAGGCGGTGATGCCGCGGGCATTCATGCGCGCGATGGTCTCGTTGCTGAACGGGTTGAGCATGCCGACCAGCACGGTGCCGGCCTTCATGAGGGCCAGTTCGGCGTCGGACGGGGCCACGACCTTCAGCACCAGGTCGGCTCCGAAGGCGGCGGCGTCGCTGCCAATGGTGGCGCCGACGGCTTCATAGGCCGCGTCGGTGATGCTGGCGCTGACGCCGGCACCGCTCTGGACGGTGACCTGATGGCCTTGGCCGATCAGTTTCTTGATGGTCTCGGGAGTCGCGGCTACCCGCGTTTCACCGGCCAGGGTTTCGAGAGGAACACCGATGTGCACGTAAATTCTCCTGCGTGATCGTTGTGATTGACCAGCGCACTACGTTGGCGCTCTGGCGGGGGCGGATCAGCACAAAACCGCTGGTGCACAGGGTGCGAACCGGCGGGCGCGGCATTTTGCAGGCGAACCGCGAGTGCTTCAAGGAGTTCTGAAGCTAAACGCGGCAGTAACTACAAGTCACCAATTGACCGGTGAAACGGCCATTTGATTCAAAGCACCGCCCGGACTGGCTGCGAAGCCTATCCGGAGGCCCTGTGGGCGGGAAATGACATCCCTGACATGAATGGCTGTCCATCAGGCCATGCCGGACCCACTGGGGAGGCCGCGACATCCTGCCGTTATTGGCGGCGCGACTGTTAGTCAGCGTTTTTTATAGTTGCCATAAGTGTCTGGAAAACGGGGCTTCTGTAGCTTTGATGAATAATTGACTACAGGGTCAAATATTCTCGAAAGGCCCATTCCAGAGGGGTATGTACAGGCAGGGCGGGTGCGCCCTGTGGTGGATTGTCGCGGGTGGGCCTCAAACCAGCAGGCCGAGGCTCTTGGCGCGCATCACCGCTTGAGTGCGGCGCTTCACGCCGAGCTTGCTGTTGATCTTCTTGGTGTGGGTTTTCACCGTGTTCACCGAGATGAACAGGTAGCTGCCGATCTCCTGGTTGGAGAAGCCTTCGGCGAGCAGTTGCAGCACCGAGCGTTCGCGCTGGCTGAGCAGGTTGCTGTTGTCGGTCTCGCCCGCCACGCCGGGGCGCCCGGTAGCGCTGCCGGCGGCCGGCCATTCCTGCAGCAGGCCCTGCATGCCGAGGCTCGCGGCCTGTTGCCGGGAATCGCGCTCCAGGTTGGCGGCATCTTCGAGACCGAGCCAGCGCGCCGCTTCGGCCAGGGCCAGGCCCACTTCACAGGCCAGCGGCCGGAACTGGAGGAATTCGCAGCGCTGCAGCAGCGGGCGCAGCATGGCCTCGGCCTGTTCGGCGCGACCTTCCGCGAGGTGTACACGGGCCAGCAGGAGCAGGTTGCGCAGCGGCAGGGTGGGGTAGTCCAGGGGTGGCATCCAGGGGCTTTCGCCTTCGAAGTAGCGCTGGACGCGCAGGCCCACGGGTTCGACGCGATCCCAGCGTTGCTGGCGGCCGAGCACGCGCATGCTCTGCAGGCTGAGCACGCCGTTGAAGGACAGCCGCCAGACCTGGCGGCAATGCATCTCCCGCTCGGCATCGCGCAGGTGGACGAAGGCCTGGTCGAACTCGCCGCGCCGCGAGCAGAGCTCGGCCAGCCCGAGGTAGCCGTGCAGGGCGAAGGGATCGGCGCATTCCAGGGCTTGTGCCAGGCCGATGCGCAGCTCGGCTTCGCCTTCGTCGAGGCGGCCGTGGATGAGGTGCAGCTCGCCCTGGATCAGGTGCAGGCGGCCGAGCAGCAGCCCGTCCACCGCCTTGCGCTGGCCGATCAGGGCGAAGCTCTGGGTCACCAGCCCCTGGGCGCGGGCGAATTCGCCGCGCAGCAGCAACAGGCGGGTGCGATCGAGGTTGATCAGGGTTTCGAACAGCAGGCTGCCCTGGCGGCGGGCGATTTCCAGGGCGTCGTGCAGGCACACCGGGGCGAGGTCGGGTTGGCCGCTGGCCATGGCGATGCGGGCCAGGGCGGAGTGGCACAGCAGGATGGGCATCCAGTCCCGTTCGGGCAGGTGCTCCAGGGCTTGCTGGCAGTGCAGGGTGGCGTCCTGCCCGGGGCGGCCGCGCAGGGCGCCGAGCACGCCGTGCAGGGCCTGCCAGTTGGCCAGCAGCTTGCGATTGCGGCGGGCGTCGGCCTGGGGCAGGAAGCGGCCGAGCTTGTGGATGCAGTCCTCGGCTTCGTCCAGGCGCCAGGCCAGCAGCAGGGCCCAGGCGTTGAGGGTGAGCAGGCGCGGCGTGCTTTCCAGCAGCAGGGCGGGGAGGCGGCCGCGCCAGGCCAGCAGGTGGGCGAGGTGCTGTTCGCCGGTGAGCCATTCCTGGCCCAGGTGCTCCAGGTAGTTGGCGGCGACTTCCGGTTGCCCGGCGCAGAGCGCTTGCTCGATGGCGTCTTCCACCTGGCCGGCGGCGATGAATACCCGGCAGGCGGCCAGGTGCAGGTGCGCGGCGGCGGTGGCGGAGATGCGGTTGCGCAGGACCTTGGCCACGGCCGGGAGTACCCGGTACCAGTGGCCGTCGTTGTCCAGCGGCATGAAGAAGGCCTGGCGGGCGAGCAGGCGCGAGAACAGGTCGGCGCCGTCGCTTTCTTCCCACAGCTGGCGGCACAGGTCGGCGGAAACCTTGGGCAGGTGGACCAGGGCGAACAGGCAGCGGGCTTCTTCCTCACCCAGGCGGGCGAGGAGTTCGTGGTCGAGGTATTCCTTGAGCCAGCAGTGGGTGGTGGCTGCCGCGTTGCCGGCGTGGGGGTGGTTGCGGCTGGACAGTTGCAGGCGGGTGCCGGCGCACCAGCCTTCGCTTTCTTCCCAGAGCTCCTGGCGCTGGGCTTCGCTGGCCTGGGGGGCGAGCTGGTCGACCAGGCGCTCCAGTTCGTCACGTGTGAGGGCGAGCTGGGTGGCGTCGAGCTCCTGCAGCTCGCCGGCCAGCAACAGGCGCGGCAGGTTCCAGTCCGGCCGCTGGCGGGCGCTGACCAGCAGCTGCAGGTTGGGCAGGGCACGGGCGAGGAGCTGGTCGATGCAGGCGTCGAGTTCGGCGGGCGGCTGGCTGGGGTAGTCGTCGAGCACCAGCCAGAGGGGCTGGTTGCCGCCGTCCAGCAGTTGCAGCAGGGCCAGTGGCGCAGGCAGGTCGGGCACCGGGCGCTGCAGGGCGGTGGCGATCTGCGCGACCAGTTGCTGGGGTTGCAGCGCCTGGCCGGCGAGGTTGAGCCAGAGCACCTGGCCCGGGTCACGCAGGCCCAGCAGCAGCTCGCTGAACAGCACGCTCTTGCCGAAGCCGGCGGGGGCGCAGAGCAGGCGCAGGCGGCTCTGTTCGGCGAGCAGGCGTTCGGTGAGCCGGGGGCGCGGCACGTGGGCCGGCGGCAGGCGCGGGATGCTGGGGTGGGGGGCGCGAACGGACGGAACGCCGGAGCTGCTGCGGGGCATGGCGGTTCTCGCGGATGTTGTTGTTATGGGATGAACCGTGGTCATTGAGACTAGACCCAAGGCGGCCACAGTTGAAGCGCTATGGCCGGGAATGATTGTGCGCCATAACGCAACCCCGGAACGCACGCGCCCCGGACAGGCCGGGGCGCGTTTGCAGCGGTTGGAGCGTTGGTTGGATCAGCGGATGCCGGCGTTGCGCAGGGCGGCCGGGGTGTAGTCGGCGCCGCTGGCCTTGAAGCCGAACTCGGTGCCGTGCTTCTCCTCGTTCTTCAGGCCCAGGGCGATGTAGCGGCCGGCGATGATGTCGTACAGGGCTTCCAGGGTGTAGCCGGAAACCTGCTGGCCATAGTGGTACTCGGCATGGCCTTCGCCGACGCGCCAGAGCTGGCCGCGACCGTCGTAGTGGTCCACCAGGGCCACCTGCCAGCTGTCTTCGTCGATGTACATGTGGCGCTTGGCGTAGATGTGCCGCTCGCCGGACTTGAGGGTGGCTTCGACTTCCCAGACGCGGTGCAGCTCGTAGCGGGTCAGGTCCTGGTTGATGTGGCCGGCCTGGACGATGTCCTTGTACTTGAGCGAGGTGGAGTCGAGCTTGTAGCTGTTGTAGGGGATGTACATCTCCTTCTTGCCGATGAGCTTCCAGTCGTAGCGGTCGGGCGCGCCGGAGAACATGTCGAAGTTGTCGGCGGTGCGCATGCCGTCGGCGGCGGTGCCGGGGCCGTCATAGGCGACCTGGGGCGCGCGGCGCACGCGGCGCTGGCCGGCGTTGTAGATCCACGCCAGGCGCGGCTCCTTGACCTGGTCGATGGTCTCGTGGACCAGCAGTACGTTGCCCGCCAGGCGCGAGGGCGCGAGTACCCGTTGCTTGAAGTAGAGGAGGATGTTGGCGGCCTTGTCCTGGTCGAGGTCGGTCATGTCGCCGGGGAAGGCGACTTCGTCCTGGAACTGCACCGGGGAGAAGGAGCCGTTGGTTTGCGGGGTGACCTGCACCACGAGGCGCCGGGCGTTGCCGCCGCGGTAGCGGGTGATGTGGTTCCACAGCACCTGGACGCCGTCCTTGGGAATGGGGAAGGCGTAGTAGTGGCTGGCGGCGAAGTTGGAGAGGCCGTTGCCGCCATCCACCGGCTGGGTGTTGACCGCGCTCTGCTTGGCGGCGGCGTAGATGGCCTCCGGCGCGGCGGCGGTGCGGTGGGTGGTGTAGACCGGGATCTTGTAGGTCTCGGGGTAGCGCTTGAACATCGCCAGTTGGCCTTCGGAGAGCTTGTCCTTGTACTGCGCGGCGTTGGCGGCGGTGATGGTGAACAGCGGCTTCTCGCTGGCGAAGGGGTCGGCGAGGAAGCCATTGGCGTCGATCGGCGCGGCGTTCCTGGGCAGGCCACCGGTCCACTCGGGGATGCTGCCGTCAGCGTTGCCGGCCTTCTCGGCGCCCAGCGGGGTGAGGCTGGTGCCGAGCTTGGCCGCTTCGTCGGGCGATACCGCGGCCATCACGGTGGCGGCCAGCAGGCTGAGGGCCAGCACACCGCCTTGCAGGATTCTTGTGGTTCTCATTGTGCGAGTCCTATGCGGTCGTTGATCAGAAGTTCAGGCCGAAACTGAGGGCGATGAAGTCGCGGTCAGTGGTGGTGTTGTAGTGGCCGCCGAAGAAGTCGGTGTAGCTGAGGCTGGCGGTGTAGGTGTTCTGGTATTCGGCGTTGAGGCCGAGGCTGATGGCCTTGCTGCCTTCGTTGAAGTTGGGGCCGTAGCCGTCGACGTCATGGGACCAGGCGACGCTGGGGGTGAGGTTGATGCCGGCGAAGACGTTGCTGTAGTCCAGGGCGGCGCGGGCGCGGTAGCCCCAGGAGCTGCTGGTGTAGAAGCCCTTGTCGTTGCACTCGCGTTGCGCCGGGCTGGTGGCGGTGAGCGCCAGGCAGGTGGCTGCCGAGGAGAGCTGGCCGGGGCCGTAGATGGGGTCGCGGCCGTAGCGCAGTTCGCCCATGTCGTCGTCGAGGCCGCCGATGTGGTTGTAGCCGACCTCGGCCACCAGGGTGAGGCGGCTGGCGCCCATGACCTGGTCGACGAACTGGGTGGCGGTGACCTGGGCCTGGGTGACGGGCTTGCGCTCGTAGCCGTGGAGGATGGCGCCGGCGGTGTTGCTGCCGTGGCCGCTTTCGAAGATCGGCGAGGAGGGCACGGCCAGGGCGGCGAAGGACAGGTCGGTGCTGTTGAGCTGCAGCGGCATGTTGGGGCGGAAGCTCAGCTCACCGGCGACCGAGGTGCCTTCGATGTTGGTCTGGAAGCTGACGCCGTAGAGGCGGATGTCCTCGGGGTATTCGATGAAGTAGCGGGCGCCCGGGGCGCCGGGGATCACTGCCAGGCTCGGGGTGGTGGTGCGGATGGTGCTGAAGATCGGACCACGGCTGTGGTAGTTCATCGCATAGGCGCCGAACTCGGTGTCGTTGAACTCCGGGACGAACCAGCGCATGGCGACGCCGAACTGGCCGCTGTCGCGGGCGTCATTGTCGCCGGCGCGGGGGATGTAGAGGGTGGCGCCGGTGTTGGGCGAGACGCCGGGCGGCAGGTCCGGGCCGTTGACGATCAGGCGGTCGGTGCAGCCATCGGCGACCACGTCGGCGGTGGAGAAGAAGGTGCCGCAGTTGTCGGCCACCGTCTGGTCCCATTCCAGCTGGTAGAAGGCTTCCAGCGAGAGGCTGTCGGTCAGGCTCTGGGACAGGTAGATCATGTTGACCGGGATGAGGCCTTCCTTGATCTCGGCGCCGGGACGGCGGAAGGCGGCGGCGTCGATGGGGTTGATGCTGTTGATCGAGTTGCCGATGAAGGTGCTCTCGCCCCAGCTGACCACCTGCTTGCCCACGCGCACGCTGCCGGGCAGGTCGCCCAGGTTGTAGTTGTGGTAGATGAAGGCGTCGAGGATCTGCGCGCCGGAGGATTTGGCGCCCTCTTTGCGGTTGTGGTCGTCGATGTCGTAGAACTCGCGGTGCTCGTCCTTCAGCTCGAAGTCGTACCAGTACTTGCCGCGGATGAAGACGCCGGTGTCGCCGTACTTCAGCTCGAGGTCGTGGATGCCCTTGAAGATCTTCGAGAAGGTTTCGCCCTTCTTGAAGTTCAGGCGGCCGTCATCGGAGGTGCGCGACAGCGCTTCGCCCCCGCTGGCGACGGAGATGAATTCCGGGTCCGGCGCGCGGGTGCCCCAGCTCGCGCCGACGGACAGCGACGAGTCGAACTGCGCTTCTATTTCCCCGATGTTGAAGGTGATGGCGAAGGCGGGGGCGGTGCACCCCAGTGCCACGGCGGCGGCCAGCGCGTGCGGCCGGAAGATTCCGCGCATTGTTCTTGTTGTCATGCGGCTCTCCAGTGAAGGATGAAGGAGGCCTCATGCTAATCAGCCGAAAGTCTGCCCATAACTGCCTGAACGGGCGATTTCGCCTATCACCCGGGTGGGTGATGCCATCGCCCGGGCGGGGCTTTGCGGGGGCTTTTCAGGGTGCGGGCGCCGGCGTGGGATGACCTGGCGGGGTGCGCTGCTACTTTGCGTGACAGTGCCGGGGGCTGGCGTCTCAGTCCTGCCCGGCCTGCTGGCGATAGAGGCGCGCGGCTTCCACCAGCCAGTCGCGGAAGGCGCCGAGGGCGGCGGACTCGACCTTGCGCTCGGGGATGATCAGGTAATAGGCCTTGTCGCTGCGGAAGCTGTGGTCCAGGGCGGTGACCAGGCTGCCGTCGGCCAGCTCGCGCTGGATCAGGAAGGGCGGGATGAGGGCGATGCCCATCTCGTGGGTGGCCGCCTGGGCGAGCATGGAGAACAGTTCGTAGCGCGGGCCGCTCATGTCGCGGGCGACGTTGAGGCCGAGGGAGCCGAACCATTGGCGCCACGCATAGGGGCGGGTGGTTTGCTGCAGCAGCGGCAGCCGGGCGATCTCGCTGGCGCTGAGCCGCTCGCGGCCTTCCAGCAGGCGCGGGCTGCACACCGGCACCGAGAGTTCGTGCATGAGGAAGTGGGATTCGGTGCCGGACCAGTCGGCGTCGCCGAAGTAGAGCGCGGCGTCGAAGGCGGTGTCGGCGAAGAGGAAGGGGCGGGTACGGTTGGTGAGGTTGACCGTCACTTCCGGGTGCAGGCGCTGGAAATCGGCCAGCCGGGGGACCAGCCACTGGGTGCCGAAGGTGGGCACCACGGCCAGCTCGATGGCCATGGCGCCCTGCTGGCCCATCACGGCGAGGGTGTCGCGTTCCACGGCATCCAGCTGGGTGGCGATGCGCCGGGAGTAGGCGAGGCCGGCTTCGGTGAGCTTCACGCCACGGCGCGAGCGGCGGAACAGCTCCAGGCCGAGGAATTCTTCCAGCCCGCCGATCTGCCGGCAGACCGCGCTCTGGGTGAGGGCCAGTTCTTCGGCGGCCTTGGTGAAGCTTTGGTGCCGCGCGGCGGACTCGAAGGCGATCAGGGCGCTGGTGCTGGGGATCTTGCGACGCATGCTGTACCTCTGCCTCACAATTGAGCGGCTTAAATGGCGGTCATGGCGGTTTCGGAGTGAGAAATTAGCACAAGAGGGTGCGAAATCCTCGTTTGCCCCTCTCGCCCAGCACTGTCTAGGATGAATGCATACGACAAGACGGGCGCGACCCGTTCCGCATCCACCGCTTACCGAGGATTCCTCCATGGCTGCCAAAGCTGCTTTCAACTGGATCGACCCGCTGATGCTGGACCAGCAACTGACGGAAGAAGAGCGCATGGTGCGCGACAGCGCCGAGCAGTTCGCCCAGGACAAGCTGGCCCCTCGCGTGCTGGAAGCCTTCCGCCATGAGAAGACCGACGCGGCGATCTTCCGTGAGATGGGTGATGTCGGCCTGCTGGGCGCGACCATCCCGGAGGCGTACGGTGGCAGCGGCCTGAACTACGTGTGCTACGGCCTGATCGCTCGCGAGGTGGAGCGTGTCGATTCCGGCTACCGCTCGATGATGAGCGTGCAGTCGTCCCTGGTGATGGTGCCGATCAACGAGTTCGGCAGCGAAGCACAGAAGCAGAAGTACCTGCCCAAGCTGGCCAGCGGTGAGTGGATCGGCTGCTTCGGCCTGACCGAGCCGAATCACGGTTCCGACCCGGGCTCGATGATCACCCGTGCGCGCAAGGTGGATGGCGGCTATCGCCTCAGCGGCAGCAAGATGTGGATCACCAACAGCCCGATCGCCGATGTCTTCGTGGTGTGGGGCAAGGACGATGCCGGCGATATCCGTGGCTTCGTGCTGGAGAAGGGCTGGGAAGGCCTGAGCGCTCCGGCCATCCACGGCAAGGTGGGCCTGCGCGCGTCCATCACCGGTGAGATCGTGATGGATAACGTGTTCGTACCGGAAGAGAACATCTTCCCCGAGGTGCGTGGCCTGAAGGGGCCGTTCACCTGCCTGAACTCCGCTCGCTATGGCATCTCCTGGGGTGCCCTGGGCGCTGCCGAGTTCTGCTGGCACACCGCGCGCCAATATGTGCTGGACCGCCACCAGTTCGGTCGCCCGCTGGCCGCCAACCAGCTGATCCAGAAGAAGCTGGCCGATATGCAGACCGAGATCACCCTGGCCCTGCAGGGTTGCCTGCGCCTGGGTCGCATGAAGGACGAGGGCACCGCCGCCGTGGAGATCACCTCCATCATGAAGCGCAACAGCTGCGGCAAGGCGCTGGACATCGCCCGCCTGGCCCGCGACATGCTGGGTGGCAACGGCATCTCCGACGAGTTCGGCATTGCCCGTCACCTGGTGAACCTGGAAGTGGTGAACACCTACGAGGGCACCCATGACGTGCACGCGCTGATCCTCGGCCGCGCGCAGACCGGCATCCAGGCGTTCTTCTGATCCATGGCCTGCCACTCCTTCTATATATAGAGGGAGTGGTGCCTGCCTTTACTTCCTTCTTCAGGTGATTCCATGGCCGGTGCCCTTTCGCATATCCGCGTGCTCGATCTCTCCCGCGTACTGGCTGGCCCCTGGGCCGGGCAGATACTCGCCGACCTGGGCGCCGAGGTGATCAAGGTGGAACGGCCGGGCGCGGGGGATGACACCCGTTCCTGGGGGCCGCCCTACCTGAAGGACGCCGATGGCCGAGACACCAGCGAGGCTGCGTACTTCCTCTCTGCCAACCGCAACAAGCAATCGGTGACTATCGACTTCACCCAGGCCGAAGGGCAGGCGCTGGTGCGCAAGCTGGCGGCGGAGTCGGACATCCTCATCGAGAACTTCAAGGTGGGTGGACTGGCTGCTTATGGGCTGGACTATGAATCCCTGAAGGCGATCAACCCGCGTCTCATCTATTGCTCCATCACCGGCTTCGGCCAGTTCGGGCCTTACGCCAAGCGTGCGGGCTACGACTTCATGATCCAGGGGCTGGGCGGGCTGATGAGCCTGACCGGGCGCTCGGACGTGGAGGAGGGCGCCGGGCCGGTGAAAGTGGGGGTGGCGCTGACCGATATCCTCACCGGGCTGTATTCCTCTGTCGCCATCCTCGCTGCATTGACAGCACGGGAGACGACCGGGCGTGGCCAGCACATCGACATGGCGCTGCTGGACGTGCAGGTAGCCTGCCTGGCCAACCAGGCGATGAACTTCCTCACCACGGGCAACGCACCGCGCCGGTTGGGGAATGCGCACCCCAATATCGTCCCGTATCAGGACTTCCCCACCGCAGACGGGGATTTCATCCTCACCGTCGGCAACGATGGGCAGTTCCGCAAGTTCTGCGAGGTAGCCGGCCACCGGGAGTGGGCTGACGACTCGCGTTTTTCTTCCAACAAGGCGCGGGTGGCGAACCGGGCCGAGCTGATCCCGCTGATCCGCCAGGCCACTGTGTTCAAGACCACGGCCGAATGGGTAGCGGCGCTGGAGGAGGTTGGCGTGCCCTGTGGGCCGATCAACGACCTGGCGGCAGTGTTCGAGGATCCGCAGGTGCTGGCCCGTGGCTTGAAGGTGGAGCTGCCGCACGCGCTGTCGGGGCTGGTTGCCCAGGTGGCGAGCCCGCTGCGGTTGTCCGACACCCCTGTGGAATACCGCCTCGCGCCGCCGCGCTTGGGCGAACACACCGATGAAGTGCTCGCGCGGGTACTGGGGCTGGACGGCGGCGCTATCGCCACGCTGCGCGACAAGCAGGTTATCTGACCCTTCCTATATAGAGAGGGAAAGGGTGATTCCTGACCGTTTGAACAAAAGATTCAGCTTTTTTCAAAATGGGGGTTTACACCCATCCTCGCTCATGTAGAATGCGCGCCTCGCTGAAGCGGAACGCTCCGCTGAAGCAAGTAAGTTGTTGAAACGAAAAGAAATTTTCAAAAAACAACTTGACGCGGTGTCGGGGTGATGTAGAATGCGCCCCTCGCTGAAGAAGACGAAGTCAACTGAAGCGCTAAGTTGTTGAGTAGAAAGAAAAAATTCTTCGAAAAACAGCTTGACAGATAGAAAGGCTGCTGTAGAATGCGCGGCCTCGGTTGAGACGAAAGACTTAATCGAAATTGCTCTTTAACAATTTGAATCAAGCAATTCGTGTGGGTGCTTGTGATGTAAGACTGGTAGTCGACTGATTATCAGCAACACAAGTAACACTCGTGAATTCGAGAGTTTATTTGCGATTGCTGAGCCAAGTTTAGGGTTTTCTCAAAACCCAAGCAGTATTGAACTGAAGAGTTTGATCATGGCTCAGATTGAACGCTGGCGGCAGGCCTAACACATGCAAGTCGAGCGGATGAGTGGAGCTTGCTCCATGATTCAGCGGCGGACGGGTGAGTAATGCCTAGGAATCTGCCTGGTAGTGGGGGACAACGTTTCGAAAGGAACGCTAATACCGCATACGTCCTACGGGAGAAAGCAGGGGACCTTCGGGCCTTGCGCTATCAGATGAGCCTAGGTCGGATTAGCTAGTTGGTGAGGTAAAGGCTCACCAAGGCGACGATCCGTAACTGGTCTGAGAGGATGATCAGTCACACTGGAACTGAGACACGGTCCAGACTCCTACGGGAGGCAGCAGTGGGGAATATTGGACAATGGGCGAAAGCCTGATCCAGCCATGCCGCGTGTGTGAAGAAGGTCTTCGGATTGTAAAGCACTTTAAGTTGGGAGGAAGGGCAGTAAGTTAATACCTTGCTGTTTTGACGTTACCGACAGAATAAGCACCGGCTAACTTCGTGCCAGCAGCCGCGGTAATACGAAGGGTGCAAGCGTTAATCGGAATTACTGGGCGTAAAGCGCGCGTAGGTGGTTCAGCAAGTTGGATGTGAAAGCCCCGGGCTCAACCTGGGAACTGCATCCAAAACTACTGAGCTAGAGTACGGTAGAGGGTGGTGGAATTTCCTGTGTAGCGGTGAAATGCGTAGATATAGGAAGGAACACCAGTGGCGAAGGCGACCACCTGGACTGATACTGACACTGAGGTGCGAAAGCGTGGGGAGCAAACAGGATTAGATACCCTGGTAGTCCACGCCGTAAACGATGTCGACTAGCCGTTGGGATCCTTGAGATCTTAGTGGCGAAGCTAACGCGATAAGTCGACCGCCTGGGGAGTACGGCCGCAAGGTTAAAACTCAAATGAATTGACGGGGGCCCGCACAAGCGGTGGAGCATGTGGTTTAATTCGAAGCAACGCGAAGAACCTTACCTGGCCTTGACATGCTGAGAACTTTCCAGAGATGGATTGGTGCCTTCGGGAACTCAGACACAGGTGCTGCATGGCTGTCGTCAGCTCGTGTCGTGAGATGTTGGGTTAAGTCCCGTAACGAGCGCAACCCTTGTCCTTAGTTACCAGCACGTTATGGTGGGCACTCTAAGGAGACTGCCGGTGACAAACCGGAGGAAGGTGGGGATGACGTCAAGTCATCATGGCCCTTACGGCCAGGGCTACACACGTGCTACAATGGTCGGTACAAAGGGTTGCCAAACCGCGAGGTGGAGCTAATCCCATAAAACCGATCGTAGTCCGGATCGCAGTCTGCAACTCGACTGCGTGAAGTCGGAATCGCTAGTAATCGTGAATCAGAATGTCACGGTGAATACGTTCCCGGGCCTTGTACACACCGCCCGTCACACCATGGGAGTGGGTTGCTCCAGAAGTAGCTAGTCTAACCGCAAGGGGGACGGTTACCACGGAGTGATTCATGACTGGGGTGAAGTCGTAACAAGGTAGCCGTAGGGGAACCTGCGGCTGGATCACCTCCTTAATCGAAGACATCAGCTTCTTCATAAGCTCCCACACGAATTGCTTGATTCACTTGCGAAAAGCGATTGGGTTGTTAGACCCGAGAGTAAGACGATTGGGTCTGTAGCTCAGTTGGTTAGAGCGCACCCCTGATAAGGGTGAGGTCGGCAGTTCGAATCTGCCCAGACCCACCAATTGTCATGGGCGTGGCAGGTCTTCGAGGGGCCATAGCTCAGCTGGGAGAGCGCCTGCTTTGCACGCAGGAGGTCAGGAGTTCGATCCTCCTTGGCTCCACCATCCACTCTAAATAATCGCTGAAAGCTCAGAAATGAGTGCCTTGAGAATGGCATTGATTTCTGGTCTTTGCGCCAGAACTGTTCTTTAAAAATTTGGGTATGTGATAGAAGTAGACTGAATAATCTCTTTCACTGGTGATTATTCAAGTCAAGGTAAAATTTGCGAGTTCAAGCGCGAATTTTCGGCGAATGTCGTCTTCACGTTAGAGACAATAACCAGATTGCTTGGGGTTATATGGTCAAGTGAAGAAGCGCATACGGTGGATGCCTTGGCAGTCAGAGGCGATGAAAGACGTGGTAGCCTGCGATAAGCTTCGGGGAGTCGGCAAACAGACTTTGATCCGGAGATCTCTGAATGGGGGAACCCAGCCATCATAAGATGGTTATCTTGTACTGAATACATAGGTGCAAGAGGCGAACCAGGGGAACTGAAACATCTAAGTACCCTGAGGAAAAGAAATCAACCGAGATTCCCTTAGTAGTGGCGAGCGAACGGGGACTAGCCCTTAAGTGGCTTTGAGATTAGCGGAACGCTCTGGAAAGTGCGGCCATAGTGGGTGATAGCCCTGTACGCGAAAATCTCTTAGTCATGAAATCGAGTAGGACGGGGCACGAGAAACCTTGTCTGAATATGGGGGGACCATCCTCCAAGGCTAAATACTACTGACTGACCGATAGTGAACCAGTACCGTGAGGGAAAGGCGAAAAGAACCCCGGAGAGGGGAGTGAAATAGAACCTGAAACCGTATGCGTACAAGCAGTGGGAGCCCACTTTGTTGGGTGACTGCGTACCTTTTGTATAATGGGTCAGCGACTTATTTTCAGTGGCGAGCTTAACCGAATAGGGGAGGCGTAGCGAAAGCGAGTCTTAATAGGGCGTCTAGTCGCTGGGAATAGACCCGAAACCGGGCGATCTATCCATGGGCAGGTTGAAGGTTAGGTAACACTGACTGGAGGACCGAACCGACTACCGTTGAAAAGTTAGCGGATGACCTGTGGATCGGAGTGAAAGGCTAATCAAGCTCGGAGATAGCTGGTTCTCCTCGAAAGCTATTTAGGTAGCGCCTCATGTATCACTGTAGGGGGTAGAGCACTGTTTCGGCTAGGGGGTCATCCCGACTTACCAAACCGATGCAAACTCCGAATACCTACAAGTGCCGAGCATGGGAGACACACGGCGGGTGCTAACGTCCGTCGTGAAAAGGGAAACAACCCAGACCGTCAGCTAAGGTCCCAAAGTTATGGTTAAGTGGGAAACGATGTGGGAAGGCTTAGACAGCTAGGAGGTTGGCTTAGAAGCAGCCACCCTTTAAAGAAAGCGTAATAGCTCACTAGTCGAGTCGGCCTGCGCGGAAGATGTAACGGGGCTCAAACCATACACCGAAGCTACGGGTATCACGTAAGTGATGCGGTAGAGGAGCGTTCTGTAAGCCTGTGAAGGTGAGTTGAGAAGCTTGCTGGAGGTATCAGAAGTGCGAATGCTGACATGAGTAACGACAATGCGAGTGAAAAACTCGCACGCCGAAAGACCAAGGGTTCCTGCGCAACGTTAATCGACGCAGGGTTAGTCGGTCCCTAAGGCGAGGCTGAAGAGCGTAGTCGATGGGAAACAGGTTAATATTCCTGTACTTCTAGTTACTGCGATGGAGGGACGGAGAAGGCTAGGCCAGCTTGGCGTTGGTTGTCCAAGTTTAAGGTGGTAGGCAGAGTGCTTAGGTAAATCCGGGCGCTTAATGCCGAGAACTGATGACGAGTCGTCTTTTAGACGATGAAGTGGTTGATGCCATGCTTCCAGGAAAAGCTTCTAAGCTTCAGGTAACTAGGAACCGTACCCCAAACCGACACAGGTGGTTGGGTAGAGAATACCAAGGCGCTTGAGAGAACTCGGGTGAAGGAACTAGGCAAAATGGCACCGTAACTTCGGGAGAAGGTGCGCCGGTGAGGGTGAAGGACTTGCTCCGTAAGCCCATGCCGGTCGAAGATACCAGGCCGCTGCGACTGTTTATTAAAAACACAGCACTCTGCAAACACGAAAGTGGACGTATAGGGTGTGACGCCTGCCCGGTGCCGGAAGGTTAATTGATGGGGTTAGCGCAAGCGAAGCTCTTGATCGAAGCCCCGGTAAACGGCGGCCGTAACTATAACGGTCCTAAGGTAGCGAAATTCCTTGTCGGGTAAGTTCCGACCTGCACGAATGGCGTAACGATGGCGGCGCTGTCTCCACCCGAGACTCAGTGAAATTGAAATCGCTGTGAAGATGCAGTGTATCCGCGGCTAGACGGAAAGACCCCGTGAACCTTTACTGTAGCTTTGCACTGGACTTTGAGCCTGCTTGTGTAGGATAGGTGGGAGGCTTTGAAGCGTGGACGCCAGTCTGCGTGGAGCCATCCTTGAAATACCACCCTGGCATGCTTGAGGTTCTAACTCTGGTCCGTTATCCGGATCGAGGACAGTGTATGGTGGGCAGTTTGACTGGGGCGGTCTCCTCCTAAAGAGTAACGGAGGAGTACGAAGGTGCGCTCAGACCGGTCGGAAATCGGTCGTAGAGTATAAAGGCAAAAGCGCGCTTGACTGCGAGACAGACACGTCGAGCAGGTACGAAAGTAGGTCTTAGTGATCCGGTGGTTCTGTATGGAAGGGCCATCGCTCAACGGATAAAAGGTACTCCGGGGATAACAGGCTGATACCGCCCAAGAGTTCATATCGACGGCGGTGTTTGGCACCTCGATGTCGGCTCATCACATCCTGGGGCTGAAGCCGGTCCCAAGGGTATGGCTGTTCGCCATTTAAAGTGGTACGCGAGCTGGGTTTAGAACGTCGTGAGACAGTTCGGTCCCTATCTGCCGTGGACGTTTGAGATTTGAGAGGGGCTGCTCCTAGTACGAGAGGACCGGAGTGGACGAACCTCTGGTGTTCCGGTTGTCACGCCAGTGGCATTGCCGGGTAGCTACGTTCGGAAGAGATAACCGCTGAAAGCATCTAAGCGGGAAACTCGCCTCAAGATGAGATCTCACTGGAGCCTTGAGCTCCCTGAAGGGCCGTCGAAGACTACGACGTTGATAGGTTGGGTGTGTAAGCGCTGTGAGGCGTTGAGCTAACCAATACTAATTGCCCGTGAGGCTTGACCATATAACACCCAAACAATCTGACGATTGTTGTTATAAGGTGAAGTCGACTTAGCCGAAAATTGGCCAGAACTTGCAAAGCCTTATCACATACCCATTCGGGGTCGCGTCCTAGACGATACCCCAACCGAATTGCTTGACGACCATAGAGCGTTGGAACCACCTGATCCCATCCCGAACTCAGTAGTGAAACGATGCATCGCCGATGGTAGTGTGGAGTTTCTCCATGTGAGAGTAGGTCATCGTCAAGCACCTATACCAAACCCCCGATCTTCGCAAGAAGGTCGGGGGTTTGACTTTGCGCGGCAGAAAAGTTGGCAAGCGACGTAGCAGTGTCCGCGAGACCCGCTTGGGGCAGCACTATGCTCCGGCCAAGGTGCAATGGCACGGCTTGCCACGGCGACTTGCAGGGGCGACTTCAGTCGCAAAGCAGCCCGAAGGACTGCCACGCCTATAAGCCTTGCTGCAGCCGATCCCGCTATTTCCGCTGAGCCGAAGAGCCCCCGGACCGAAGTCCGGGCTACATCCGGTCCACGCCCCGGCTCACAGGCGATGCAATCGACAGGATCTGCACACAACAAAAAGGCCACCCGAGGGTGGCCTTTTGTATTTGCGCAGGAGAAGAGTCAGTCGCCCCGATACTCGCAACCACTGGTGCAGGTCTCGTGGATGCGCACGCGGCTGAGCTCGGGAAGCAGCGGCTTGAGCTGTTGCCAGATCCACTTGGCGAGCACTTCGCTGGTGGGGTTCTCCAGGCCGGGGATGTCATGCCTTGGCTGCCGGCGCGCCCAGGTCCAGGCTCGGTTCCCATGCGCTTGCGCGAAGCCCTTATACCCCCGCCGGCACTTCGGCATGCCGAAGAGCCTCAACGGCTGCCCAACAAAAAGCCACCCGCAGGTGGCTTTATGAACCGTCAATCCCTGCTACTGCGGCGGTAGTGGTACGGATTTGATCTTCAGCTCCTTCTCCGCGCTGTTGACGCGTTCCGGCAGCGTGGGCACACCCTTGGCGATGTCCTGGTCGGCGTAGCGCAGTTGGCGTTCCCGGATGAAGTTGTACTTGCCTTCAGTCAGTTGGTCAGCGTGTTCGAAGTCGTTGATGATGGTGGGCTTGATGAACACCATCAGGTTCTTCTTGCTCACTTCCTTGCGGTCACTGCGGAACAGCTGGCCAATGATGGGGATCTTGCCGAGGAAGGGCACCTTGTCGCCCGAGTCCCGTACCTCATCCGAGATGAGCCCGCCCAACACCAGGGTCATGTTGTCCTTGATCAGTACCCGCGTTTCCACCGAGCGCTTGTTGGTCACGATGTCGGCCGCGCTGGTGTCGTTGGTGACGCTGGAGATCTCCTGGTAGACGTTCAGGGTCACCGAGTCTCCCTCGTTGATCTGCGGCTTGATCTTCAGGGTGATACCCACGTCCTGGCGCTCGATGGTCTGGAACGGGTTGGTGGACGGGTTCGAAGCGCTGGTCGAGCTCCCGGTAACGAAGGGCACGTTCTGGCCGACCACGATCTTGCCTTCCTCGTTGTCGAGGGTGACCAGGTTGGGCGTCGACAGGATGTTCATCGAGTCATCGGTGGACAGCGTGCGAATCAGCGCCCTCAGCGAACCGTTGCTGTAGAAGCCCAGGCTCAGCCCGGCATCCAGCTTGGGAGGCGTGCCACCGGGGAAGGTATCGACCGTATTGCCCTTGAGCGAAGACTTGAAGCCGCCGTAGAAACCGTCACCGCCGATGGCGCCATCCGAGGTCTTCCACTGCACGCCCAGTTCGTTGACCTTGCTGTCCGAGACCTCGACGATCACCGCCTCCACCAGCACCTGCGCGCGGCGGATGTCCAGCCGCTGCACCACGCCTTCCACGGTCTTCATGATCGCCGGCGGCGCACTGATCACCAGGGCATTGGTGGTGTCGTTGGCCTGGATGGAAATCTCCGCCCCGCTGATGCCCACATCCTTGTCCTGCTTCTGCAGGCTGGTGGCTACGTTCTGCAGGATCTGCGCGACTTCCGAAGCCTTCAGGTAATGCAGGTAGATCACCTGGGTGTCGCGGATGATGTTCCCTGGGCGATCCAGGTTGGCGAGTACATCGCGCAACTGCTGGCGTTTGCTCGGGTCACCTGAGATCAGGATGCTGTTGGTGCGCTCGTCCACCGAGACGCTCATCTTGCTCGAACCCTCGGCGCCGCCACCCTGGGGCACCAAGGTACCGAGCATGCTGGACAGCTCCTTGGCATTGGCGAACTTCAGCGGGATCACATCGATCTCGAACTGGCCGGCGCGGTCGATCTCCGAGATCAGCTTCAGCAGCTGGCTGATGTTCGACGCCCGGTCGGAAATGATCAGCGCATTGCTATCGGGGTACGCCGCCAGGTGCCCCACCTGCGGCACCATAGGCCGCAGGATGTTCACCAACTGCGTCGCCGGCACGTGCTGCGTGCGGATCACCCGCACCACCTGCTGGTCATCGTTCAGCTTGTCGTCGTCCACCAGCGGCACGCCGCTCTGCTTGGCGTTCGCGTCGGGAATCACCTTCACCGCGCTGTCCGACTCGATGGCGGAGAAGCCGTGTACCTGCAGCACCGAGAGAAACACCCGGTAGGCCTCTTCCGGCTTCATCGACTCGTTGGAAATGACCGTCACCTTGCCGGTCACCCGTGGGTCGATGATGAAGTTCTTGCCGGTCGTCTTGGCGATCCACTCGATGAAGGAGCGGATGTTGGTGTCCTGCATGTTGATCTTCACATCGCTGGACGCCGCAGGCGCCTCGGCCGCTACCGGTTTTTCATCGGCGTGGGCAAGGGTGAAGGGGAAGAGCAGGCACAGGCTGAGCAATAGGCACGACGGGGCTCTGGTGGACACTTCCATTACTCGACTACTTGTTCTGCGCGAGTTTGCGCTGAATGTATTGCTGATAAGCGGTGGGCACACCCTGGCTCGCAGGTACCGGCTCCGCCACGGCGGGCAGCGAGCTGGCCAGGGTGTCGGTCACCGGTTCGATGTTCTGGGCAACGGGCATGGGCGTCGGGCTTTCCGGCGCGGGACTGGCCCCTGGTATATCGCCATAGCCGCGGAAGGTGATCTGTTCCAGCTTGCCGTTGCGCTTCAGCGTGATCCGGTGGCTCTCAATGCGTTGCACGGCAATGCCGGGGCGGACTTCCTCCCCGGGCTTGAGAATGAGGGTGCGATCACCGTCTTCCAGGATCGCCGTGCTCTGTTCGGCCGGGACCACGAAGAAAATCGCCGAAACCTGCAGGTCCAGGTTGCTTTCAGGCAGCTTCTCCAGCGCCTCGGCGGCCACGGATTCGGCATCGGCGCTGGAACCGAACAAACCGAGCAGGCCTTTGCCGAGTTGCGTCGGGCCATCCTGCGGGCCGGGCTCGCTCGCCTCGGTGGGCGCGAGTACTGGCGGTTGCAGGGCAGCTCGAAGCTGCAGGCCTTGCCACACGAGGGCGGCGAGCACGAGGAGGAAGCACAGGGAGAGCGCCGACAGCTTGACTGAGCGAGTGCCCGCGAGCCGGGTCAGCGTGTGAAGGATGGTGGCCATGGACTCTTCCCTGTAATGGCGCGGCAATACTATCGGTTGCCCTAACGGGTGCAAAGCCGGGTCAGGACGGGTGGTGGCACATGATGGCGTTCTTTGATGTCGATCACGTTCCCCACCGTTTATGCCCGTTCGGCATTTGTATCTGTCTTGAAATAAGATTTTTCCGTGTATAGCATTCTGCCATTGGAAAGGCTAAGGCTATCGACGTCCTACGCCTTTATAAGCAAAGTAAATGGAACTTTCCCCAAGATGCTGCAAGGATGCCGCCATACAGGGTTTCGCCGGGTGCTCGCTGCGCTTATCGCGCTGGCAGCCCCTGAAGCCTTTGCATCCGAAATAGACATCCGCACCGCCTCCGCCCTCGGTTCTTCCGGCAACGCCGCCGACTACGTTCTCTCCATCGACGACTGTCGCGACCTCGCTGAAGTCAGCGTGCCCGCCACCGGCAAGCGCTTCCTGCCTACCGACGCCGCCCGCGACATCGATTCCAGCGTCGCCTGCTCCTTCAGCTTCCGCCTCGAAGGCACCGACGTCCTGCAGCCCGCCGTCAAGGTGGTTTTCGCCGATGGCCGCATCCAGGACTACAGCGAAACCTTCCAGCAGGAAAGCGTCGCCCCGCAGCTGGAACTCGCCCAGCTGGCCATCGAAAACCAGGACGGCAACCAATACCTGGTCGCCAGCTTCGACGCCCAGGACGACATCGACCTCAGCTACCTCAGCCTCTCCCTCACCGGCCTGCGAGCGTCCGATCTGCGCGCCGCCGGCGGCGTGGTCAGCCAGGCCGAGCGCCGGGCCTTCCTGCGCATGCCCGAAGCGCTCCGCGTCTTCCCCAAGGTGGATGGCCAGCAGCGCTACACCCTGCGCCAGCGCCTGGATGCTCCCCTCAGCGCCGAGGAAGTGGCGCGTAACGCCCTGGTCATGGTCCAGGCCGTCGCCGTCGATGCCTCCGGCAACCAGAGCAGTTTCTCCGACATCCGCTTCATCGGCGACAGCGTCGAAGAAGCCGCCCGCTCCATCGCCGTGCACCCCGACCGCCTGGTGTTCAGCGATGCCCTGCAGTCGGCCCGCCTGATTCCCGAGGTCGATTTCGAATTCCGCGGGCCGACCCCCCTGGCTGGCCTGGGCAACGGCATCAGCTACCGCTCTTCCAATCCGGACGCGGTCTGGGTCAGCGCCGAAGGCGTTGTCTATCCATTGCAAGAGACCGCCGCCGAGGCGGTCTTTGTTTATGTGAGCTACCCCGGCCTGCCGGAAGTCAGCCTGCCGGTGAAGGTCGATTACAGCCGCCGCCTCACCGCCCTGCGCTTCGAAGGCCAGGCCGCCGGCCAGCCGCTGATCCTGCCGCGCCTCAACGACTACCAATCGCTGCCGGCGCTGCTGGCGGTCTTCGACGATGGCAGTGAATCGCCCCTGGCCGACAGCCTCGCCGTCGAGCTGCAACTGCCCAACGGCAGCGAAGGCATCCTCGACAGCAACGACCAGCTGCAACTGCGCGCCCGGGCCCAGGTGCCCGAGCAGAGCCCCATGCAGCTGCATGCCCGCCTGCAGCGTTACCCGGATATCGGTGTCGACCTGCCGGTCGCCGCCCAGGACGCCGCGCCCACGGTCGATCTGCAACCCGAAGCCAGCATCGCCGTCGGCTCGGTACTGGAGCTCCAGGCCAGCGCCAGCGACGACGTCGGGGTGAAGAGCGTGGAATTCTGGCTCGACGGCAGCATGGTCGGCCGTCGCCTGTCCCCGCCCTACGCCCTCAGCCTGCCCATCGAGCAGGAACTGGAAGGCCGCACCCTGCGCGTACGCGCCGTCGCCTTCGATGAAACCGGCAAAAGCCAGAGCAGCCCCGAGCGAGCGGTGCAGGTCGTGGCCAAGAGCAATCCCAAGGCCCCCGACTTCATCTTCGAATCCCCGGTGGATGCCCAGCGCGTGGTGGAGAACAGCCCGCTGCGCGCCGCCATCAGCGTCAACCTGGGCGTGCTCCCGGACGTGGAATACCAGAGCGGCATCAGCCAGGTCGAATACTTCCTCGACGGCCGCAAGGTCGGCGAAACCCGCTTCCCCATCTTCGAGCAGCGCCCGCTGGAGAGTGACCCGAAGCAGAAGCAGCTGTTCGAGGTCTGGCAGGTCACGCTACAGGTTCCCGAGATCGCCCTGCGGGAAACCAGCATGGCGCTCTCCGCCCGCGTGCACGCCCAGAACGGCGCCGTGGTCGACGCCCCGGCCCGCCTGCTGCGGGTGCTGGAAAACCAGCGGCCCACCTCCCGCATCACCCAGCCTGCGGCCGGCAGCATCGCCACCGTGGGCCAGACCATCAGCGTCACGGTCGAAGCCACCGACGACACCCTCGAAGGCGGCACCGACATCTTCCTGCTGGTGAACGGCGAAGAAGTACAGTCCTACCGCCACCAGGACCGCGACTACGACGGCTCCAAGCTCGGCCTGCGCAGCACCAGCCACAGCTTCCAGTTGCCGATCAAGCAGGACTGGCTCGGCCGCACCCTCGAACTGCGCGCCCGCGTGGTCGACCTGCACCAGCAATCCAACCTGTCCGAGCCCCTGACCCTCCCGGTCAAGGGCGACCAGGCCCCCACCGTCGCCCTCAGCCACCCGGTGGAAGGCGCACACCTGGTCTCCGGCCAGCCGGTCGAGCTGCGGGCCAACGCCACCGACGACCTCGGCCTGCGCCAGGTCGACTTCTACGTCAACGGCAAGCTGGTGGGCACCGACCTCAAGGCGCCCTTCGCGGTGATCTACCCGGCACCGGCCGGCGTCGACAAGGAAACCCCGCTGACCATTCATGCGGAGGTCACCGACAGCGCCGGCCAACTGGCCCGCAGCGCCCCGGTCAACGTTACCCTGGGCAAGGACGAGGAAGACCCGGTCATCAACCTGGCGTCCCCCTCCATCACCGTCAGCGATGCCGGCGACGACCTCGCCCCGGTGGTGGAAGACAGCACCTTCGTGCTCAAGGTCACCGGCTACGACAACGTTGGTGTCGAGCGCCTGGACCTCTACGGCGTCGCCAAGAAGGAAGGCGTCGGCTTCTACCTCACCGGCAACCCCAGCGACCACCTGAGCAGCGCCGACGGCAGCCTCTCGGTGCAAGCCATTCCCGGTGCCCTCAAGGCCTTCTCCACCCTCAAGGTGGTGGCCGCACCCAAGTTCAAGCACCTCGACGGCGTGCGCTACGACCGCTACCCGATTCGCGCCGTGGCCACCGACGGTGCCGGCAACGACAGCGAAGTGAAGGTGCTGATCGGTATCGCCGACGACACCAAGCCCGAAGTCCGCGCCCTCAACCCGGTGCAGAGCCGGGTCTACAGCAAGGACAGCCTGCAGGTGGACGTGGTCGCCCACGACGACCGCGCCGTGCACGCCCTCGAAGCCAGCCTCTGGGCCGAAGGCGGCAGCGCCCCGCTCTGGCACAAGCGCCTCGACCAGCAGGCCGGCCTCAACATCGGCCCGGACACCGTCAATCGCCTGGTGGTGGACCTCAAACCCCTCAACCTGGGCAACCAGGACCGCGCCCTGCGCCTGAAGGTCGCCGCCATCGACGACGGCGGCCAGCAGGGCGACGACCGCGAACTGCCCGTGCAGGTCATGGCCGACACCCTCGGCCCGCGCCTGGCCGTGGTCTCCCCGATCCAGGGCGCGCCGCTCTATGCCGGCAACCGCATCCAGGTCCGCCTGCGTGGCGTCGACGACACCCGCCTGGTCACCTTCAGCGCCCACAGCGGCACCAAGGAGCTGTACGCCAAGACCTTCGGCGAGAAACAACAGGTCGCCAGCTTCGAAGACAGCTTCCAGATGGAGGTGCCCTCGGACCAGCAAGAGCTGGTGATCGAGCTGCGTGGTACCGACCAGTACGACAACGCCGCCCAGCCCACCCTCTGGCGCTTCCCCATCAGCAAGGACCTGCCGCCGACGATCAGCGTCCGCGCCCCGGCTCCCGGTTCGCGCCTCTACGAAGGTGAAGCCTTCACCGCCCAGGCCCTGGTCACCGACGACCGCGAAGTGAACCGCGTCGAATTCATCCTGCGCCAGGGCGGCCAGGTGCAGGTGCTCAAGACCGTCAGCGGCGCTGACATAGCCAAATCCAAGGAAGGCTACGTCGGTGCTGCCCTGCGCGTGCCCAACAAGGCCGGTGCCGATACCGATATCGCGGTGCGCGCCTACGACAGCGCCAACCAGGTCAGCGAAGCCTCGCTGGAACTGGAAATCATCGACGACACCGAGCCCCCGACCCTGCAGCTGAGCAAGCCGGAAGGCGACTTCAGCCTGCCCCCGGGCACCAGCTTCCAGATCCAGGGCAGTGCCGGCGACAACCAGTACGTCGACAGCCTCGACCCGGTGCTGATCGACCCGGACACCCGCGAAGAACACGCCATCGCCTGGGAACTGTTCAGCCGCAAGGACCGCGTCGAAACCGTCAAGGTGCCCAACCCCGGCACCCTCGGCGCCATCCTCGTGGGCCAGCGCTTCTACGCCGATTTCGACGGCCGCCTGCGCCTCACCCCCGAGCTCGCCCGCCGTTACGCCGGCAAGGTGCTGCAGCTGGTGCTGCGTGCCCGTGACCGCGGCATCAACGAAACCCGTTCCCCGGCCATCAACATCAAGGTCCTCGGCGACGAGACCGGCCCGCAGATCAACATCCAGTCGCCCATCGAGCGCCTCTTCGAGCGGCAGAAGACCAAGCTGAAGATCAGCCTGCAGGACGACACCGCCGTCGCCTCCTACGAAGTGCGCCTGCTGGACGACCAGGGCCGCGACGATCTGCTGACCAAGGCCGAAGGCCTCAGCCTGCCGCAGGTCGAGGTGCCCGCGAACGGCGCCACCGTCGAGCTCGACATCGAACGCTACCGTCCCCAGGCCGAGCCCATCGGCCTCACCCTGGCGGTCAAGGCCAAGGACCTGCTCGGCAACGAAAGCCAGGTCACCCGCCGCCTGCTGGTCCAGCGCGACATGGCGCCGCTGCTCAGCTGGAAGGACAGCACCCCCTCCGCCCAGCAGCAGCGCGGCATGCCCCTGCGCGGCAGCCTGCTGGTGCAGGACGACTTCAATGATGGCGTGCCGGAAAGCACCGCCCGCTACCTGCTGCTGGCCAGCTCCCTGCGTGACCTCGGCGGCGCCCGTGATGTGCGCGGCCTGACCCAGGTCGAGCCCATCAACAAGCAGAACAGCCCGCTGATCAGCATCGCCTACCCCGAAGCCCAGGGCTGGCAGGGCAACCTGCTGCTCAACGAAAAACCCTTCCTGCAGGTCAAGGACGGTCGCCTGATCGTCGCCGGCAGCGACCAGTTCTATCAGCCGCGCCTGCTCAAGGTGGGCGACCAGACCAGCACCTGGCAGCTGGAAACATACTCCCGCAGCCTCTGCCAGGTACGCCCGGCCCTGCGTGACGTACAGGCCGCCAACGGCCTGCTCGACCTCACCGCCCTGGGCGGCCCCGACGCCACCCGCCTGGTGCTGCGCCCCCGTAGCGGCGCGCCGGCCTTCATCCGCGAGCTGCAGTTCACCCAACTGGAAACCGCCCTGGCGGATGTCAGCACCGACGGCGGCACCCGTGTACCGGGTCGCTACGCCCTCAACCTGCTGCTCCAGGACGGCCTCGACGGCAACGCCCAGACCGCCTTCCTGCAACTGGGTGGCAGTGCCTCCCAGAACCGTGCGGAAGACCGCTACAACCTGCTCCTGCCGGTGCCCGCCGAGGTGCAAAGCAACAGCCTCAGCCTGATCGGCCACGCCACCGACCGTCTCTCCCACGAACGTGGCGACCTGGTGCTCGGCACCCTGCTGCAACAGCCCCTGCGGGTCGACGAACAGGCGCCCCAGTCGCGCATCGTCAGCCCGGTGGCCGGCAGCGTCGTGGTGCCCATGCAGCAGCTGGACCTGAAGACCACCTTCGGTGACGACAGCCTGGGCCTGAAGAGCCTGCGCCTGCTGGAAAACCGTGGCCGTACCGTCCACGACCTCGGCGTCATCCTCGGCCAGACCGGCCTGCAACTGCCCTACCAGGTGCCCCGCGAATTCTCCAGCGGCGAGCTCGAGCTCACCCTGGTGGCCGAGGACTGGAGCGGCCGCACCACCGAGCACAGCCTGCGCTACCCCCTGGCGGCCAACGAAAAGCCCCAGCTCAGCCTCACCGGCTTCAACTCCTACTGGGTCGACGGCAAGTACGAAAAAGCCCTCACCGACCCGGCGCGCATCAACTACGGCGAGTTCTGGGTGCGCACCCAGGAACGCTTCCGCCTCGACACCGACCTGCGCGACGACGCCGGCCTCGCCGCCTACCGCGTGCTGCGTCTGAAGCGCGACGGCAGCATCGCCGCCGTGGTCTACGAACGCGGCTTCCAGGTCAACTGCCCCACCGCGCCGCCGCTGCAGGCGCTCGACCAGGCCGAGATCCTCTTCGACCAGACCGAACCCACCGAATACCGCATCGAACTGACCGACACCTACGGTCATGTCAGTGACCGCACCATCCTGGTCCACCCGCTGACCAACATGGTCCCCGAGGTGCGCATCACCGCCCCGGGTGACACCCAGGAAATCGCCGCCGGCACCTTCCGCATCCGCGTGGGCCTGGTGGCCGCCGACGACCGCAAGATCACCGCCGACCGCCTCAAGGTCTTCGCCAACGGCGTACCGCTGCCGGTGATCGCCGCCGCCGACGGCGCAGCCGGTGGTGACAAGGTGGTGACCGCCGCCTTCGCCAGCATCCACGACAGCATCCACGCCCGTTACAGCGCCTCCATGGCCGACGACTTCGGGCGCCAGACCAGCCCCTATGCGATGCAGCGCACCTTCGTGCTGGAAGTGCCCCAGGGCCTGGTCCGCTACAACGAAGACCTCAAGCTCACCGCCCAGATCGAAGACTCCGACGGTGCGGTCGGGCTCTACGAACGCACGATCAAGGTGATGGCCGATACCATCAGCCCGAAACTGCTGTTCAAGCGTCCCACCCTCGGCTTCGGCGCCATCGAAGACAGCGACTTCACCCTGGTCTACCAGGCCTTCGACAACGTCAAGGTCAACCGCCTGGTGCTCTCGCGCGGCTACTCGGTGCGCGTCCGTGGCGAAGCCCAGGACCGCGAGCAGCCCTTCACCGTGGTGCGCACCATCGACGGCATTCCTTCCGAGGACTACGAGCCGGTCACCACGGTCGACATCGACACCCCCGAATACAGCCAGCTGATCCACGTCGACCGCCTGGCCGAGATCGTCCGCGCCTTCGGCCTGAGCAGCGACCAGATCGAGCGGGTCAGCGTGCGTGTGCGTCTGGAAGGCTTCGACGCCGCCAACAACGCGGTGCTCACCAACAGCTACCCAATCAACATCGACGCCCGCCCGGTGATCGACGTCGTCGAGCCGGTGCCCGGCGCAAAGGTGGTGGAAGGCAACCCGCTGTACGTCAACGCCAAGGCCTTCGACGACGTCGGCGTCGAGTACGTGCACCTGCGCGCCACCTACGGCAACGGCCAGGCGCCCTACGAGATGCGCCTGCGCCAGTCGCCCTACAACTTCTCCGTGCCGATGCCGGCCTTCGACCCGGACAACCCCCAGGCCAACCAGGTGCAGCTCAGCCTGGAAGCGGTGGACACCTACGGCGTCGCCCACGGCGACCTGGACGCCCACCGCGCCGAAGAACACCTGACCGTGGAAGTCACCCGTGACCAGCTGCCCAGCGTGGTAGTCGGCGCGCCGCTGAACAACAGCGAGACCACCGAAGGCCAGCTGCTGCTGGTGGAAATCAACGCCGTGGACGACGTCGGCATCGACCGCGTGGTGCTCAACATCGGTGGCCTCAAGGGCGGCGACCGCAGCCTCACCGACATGGTCTTCCCCTACGAATTCCTCATCGAAGTGCCCTATGGCCAGGCCGGTACCGACCTCAGCCTCACCGCCAGCGCCCTGGAGCGCCGCGCCGACGGCAAGGGCCGCAACGTCACCACGCCGCAAGCCGTGCGGGTGCGCGTACTGAAGGACGACAAGGCACCGCAGCTGCTGGTCAAGCTGCCGCTGGCCACCGGCGCCAGCATCGCCGAGAAACGCAACCTGCCGTACCAGCTCGAAGTCAGCGACAACGTCAGGGTCGGCTCCGTGAGCCTGGGCCTCTATGTCGACCGCAACGGCGACGGCACCTTCGCCCCCGAAGAGCGCGTCTCCGACCGCCTGCTGCTCACCGGCCCCTTCATCGGCAGCCTGCCGGTGGCCAGCATCGCCGACTACCTCGGGCGCACCGAAACGCTGCCCGAGTCCCTCGCCATGCAGCTGCAGGTCACCGCCCGTGACCCTGCCGGCAACGAAGCCAAGGAAATCATCCCGGTCAACCTGCTGCGCAACCAGCCGCCGGAGATCAACGCCATCAAGCTGCTGGATGCCCGCGGCTTCGCCATGGGCGAGGTCACCGAGCTCACCGAAGGCCGCGGCGTGGTGGTCCAGGTCCAGGCCAGCGACCCCGAAGTCGGCGTCGACAGCGCCGCGCTCTACTACGCCATCGGCCCGGCCGGCTCGGCGCCCAAGTACCAGGCCCTGGGCGAAGACTCCGCCGCGCCCTACCAATTCCAGTTCAAGGTGCCCACCGGCCGCGTCGACCAGGTGCTGCGCTTCCGCGCCAAGGCCCGTGACCTCGATGGCTACGAATCCGCCATGGTCGACCTGCCCGGCAGCATCCTGATCAAGGCCGACAAGCCGCCGCAGGCGCGCATCGTCAAGCCCGACAACGACAACTCGGTGGTGATCGACGGCCAGGACCTGGAAGTCTTCGTCGAAGCCTTCGACGACCTCGGCCCCGAAGGCATCGACCACGTCACCTTCTATGTCAACGGCGTACCGGTCACCACCACCGAGCAGAGCTACGGCCAGCAGGTCGGCAGCCACGCCCAGGACCACGTCTACCGCGCGCGCCTCGCCGCACCGGCGGGCGTCCAGGGCTTCACCGTCCAGGCCATCGCCTACGACACGCTGGGCCAGGCGGGTGAAACTCAGGTGGTCCGCGTCGGCAAGCTGGAAGACACCGTGGTGCCGCGCCTGGGCGTGCTCTACCCGATCGACAAGGACGTACTGACCATGGGCGAAAGCCTGCGGGCGGTGGTGTCCATCGAAGACATGGGTGGCGCCATCCAGAGCGTCAGCATGCTCTGGCGCCGCGAATACCAGAACGACGCCGGCGAATGGAAGGTGGCGGACGAATACCCGCTGTCGCTGTTCCGCGATGACCAGCGCCAGCCGGGCGACACCACGCCGGTCAGCGACCCCGACAAGCACTACTTCATCTACTGGGCCGACATCAGCCAGGGCAACGTGCTGCGCCGTACCGGCCTGCGCAACGAGCGCCTGCACGTGCTCACCAAGGTGGTCACGCCGAACCACACCGTCACCCGCGACACCTACCACGAAGTGGGCTGGCCGCTGAGCGAGCGCCGCTTCATCGCGCCCCAGGCCGGTGCCCAGGCGTCCGCCAAGGGTGTGCACTACACCGCCATCGACCAGTACCGTGCCCTCGACCGCACCGGCGCAATGATCGCCGCCTGGGCCAGCGTCGACCCGCTGCGCGTCGAACAGGGCCTCGGCCTGCTGAGCAAGGAGGACGCCCTGCGCGGCCTCTCCGAGCCCCGCACCGGCATCTTCATCATGGACGCCGTGGACGAAACCCAGGGCAACCAGAAGGGCGACTACTTCGCCTACTCGCCGCTGCTCAACGGCGCCGCCGAAATCTTCACCGGCACCATCGGTGAGCTGGTCACCGACGAGAACATCGTCCTCGCCGGCAAGTCCGGCGTCACCGCCCCGGGTAGCTGCCAGTCGAACGACCCGGGCTGCCAGTTCGTCAGCCAATTCAGCGAAGAGATCCGCAAGGACTGGCACGGCGGCGACACCCCGAGCGAAGGCACCGGCGCCCTCTACCTGGACAACAAGGCCGGCGAGCTGCTGCTGTTCGGCCAGCGCAACGGTGACGGCCAGTTCGGCCTGCCCTACCTGAAGATGGGCCGTGTCGACATGCCCTACCCGGATGTCTACGGCCTCACCCGCAGCGGCAACCTGGCCCTGGTGGCCAACGGCGCCGGCGGCGTGCAGGTCATCGACATCACCAACATGACCGCGCCCTACCACGTCGGCTACATCAAGCCCAACGGCTTCGCCCGTGACGTCAAGGTGCGTGGCCACTACGCCTACATCGCCGCCTCCGAAGAGGGCGTGGTGGTGGCCGACCTGAGCACCCCGGCCATGCCCCAGGTGGCGCGCATCGACACCCTCGGCGTCGCCAACCGCCTGCACCTGGTGGGCAACCAGCTCTATGTCACCGACATGGCCGGCAGCGGCGACAGCGCCCGCCTGACCCGCATCGACATCAGCGAGCCCGACCAGCCGCGCCTGGTCCAGGTGGTGGAGATCAAGCCGCACCGTCCCGACCAGGCCGCCGACGGCCTCTACGACGTGCACGTCTCCGGCAACCTGGCCTACGTCACCGAGCTGCTCTCCGACCAGGAAGACAAGCCCACCCAGAGCCTGGTGCAGATCCTCGACCTGGCCCGCATCGGTGAAAGCGGCCTGGACGCCAGCGTCCCGGTCATGGTCCAGCGCAACGCCACCACCGACAACTTCGCCATCCGTGGCGTGACCCTCGCCCGTGGCGCCATCCAGGTCGCCGCCGGCAAGGGCGGCATCGGCCGCATCGACCTGCCGGCCCTCACCGTGCTGCAACACAACCCGCAGGTGGGCGAGAGCGACGTCAGCACCCAGCTGCCGGCCATGCTCATCGAGCTGTCGGCGGTGCTGCCGGAGCAGACCCGCCTGGCCGACTTCGTCCAGGTGCTCGAAGGCGATGCCCAGATCGGCCGCGACGTCACCGGCCTGTTCGACCTGTCCTTCGCCGCCCGTGGCACCGACACCACCAAGCGCCGCATCCAGCTCACCCGCAAGGACGGCCAGAGCCTGCAGCCGCGCCAGCGCTACTACGTGCGCATCAAGCAGGGCCTGGCGCCCATCACCGGCCAGCCGCTGGCGTCCGACTACGTCTTCAGCTTCAGCACCGCGCCGGCCGATGCCGCCTACCCGGATATCCAGAGCATCTGCACCCGCGAAAGCGCCGAGCGCAGTGCCTGCGTCAATGTCGGCGACGTGCGCGGCGGTACCGAACTCATCGTCCGTGGCCTCAACTTCGGCGACCAGCCGCGCCTGCTGGTGGGTGGCGAACCGCTGGTGATCGAGCGTCGTGTGGTGGATGCCGCCAGCGGCGTGATCAGCCTCTACGCCCGCACCGTGCCCAACTACCCGGGCCCGGCAGCGGTCAGCCTGTACACCGAAGCCGGCCTCTCCGACACCGTGCTCGGCGGCTTCGTGTTCGTCGACGAACTGTCCATCTCGCACCTGGCCCCGGCCGTGGTGCGCGTGGCCCAGAGCGGCAAGAACGACCGCGTCGACCTGGTCGGCAAGGGCTTCCACGCCGGCCTCCGGCTCACCGCCTACAAGAGCGGCGAGCCGAACCCCGAGAAGAAGGTCATCAAGGTCGGCTCCGACGACCTGCGCCTCTACAGCGCGGAACGCATGAGCCTGCTGGTGCCGGACTTCCGCGACGAAAACGGCAACGGCTACCGCGGCTTCGTCGACCTCGAACTGGACGACGACCTGGGCCGCCACTACGTCCAGCGCAATGCCCTGTTCTACGGTCGCCTGGAGTTGAACCGCAGCCTCGAGAGCGAGAAGCCGATGACCGCCAAGGACATCGACAAGCGCCTGGAAACCCTGGAGAAGGGCGGCATCACCGACTACGTGCCGGACCCGCTCAAGCTGCCGCCGGGCCAGATCGTCGACCTCGCCGTCGACAGCCAGCTGCACCTGTTCTATGTGCTCGGCCGTGGCGAACTGGGCGAGGGCTCGCCCCGACCCAACCAGGTGTTCAGCCGCGAGCAGCTCGAGCACTACTACGCCCCGGGCTGGATCAGCCTGGTGAAATACGACCCGGCCAAGGTCGGCGAAGCCGCGCCGCGCCATGGCCTGGGCTACTACAACCTGCCCCAGGACATGAAGCCCAGCGCCATGGCCCTGGCTGACAAGCAGCTGTATGTGGTGGGTCGCGGCTACGACTTCCCCTACATCGACACCGAATACGAAAGCCGCAGCTTGCTGTTGGTCTACGACCGCGAAATCCGTGACCCCGACGACCTCACCGAACAGCCCCCGGGCAAGGACCGTGGCATCCGCTACAGCCTGCCGCTGCCCTTCACCCAGGCCGTGCCGGAGAAGGTCGTCGCCCACCAGGGGCTGCTGCTGATCGCCACCACCGGCGAAGGCATCGCCGTGGTCAGCGTCGCCGACCCGCTGCGCCCCACCGTGGTCCGCCGCATCACCCAGGCCAGCATCGACGGTCGCGCCCAGACCCTGGGCAACGTCCAGGACATCGCCGTCATCGGCGACAGCCTGCACGTGGTCAACGGCACCAGCCGCGTGGTCTTCGACCTGTCGCGTCCGTCCCTGCCGCAGCTGGGCGAATCCCGCGTGGGTGGCTACATCGGCCTCACCGCCGACGGCAGCCGCTTCGTCACCGGCAACGGCCTCAACCTCTACGACGCCAGCCGCCCGGCCTTCATCCGCGAGCAGGGTCGCTACCTCTCCAGCGGCTTCAGCGTGCCGGGCGAAAGCCGTGGCATCGCCGCCCAGGCCACCGCCGGCCTCAACCTGACCTACACCGGCAGCGACGACCTCGCCTCCTGCGAGAAGGGCCTGCAGGCCTACCTGGGCTTCTACGACTTCAGCCGCACCGCGGAAATCGGCCTGCTGGACGCCCTCAGCCTGCCTTATTGCGTACGCCCCGCCGATTATCAGTACGAATACGACGGCCTGCTCAAGAAGCCCTGGCGCACCCAGCCGCTGGTCATCACCGACCAGGGCATCGCCGGCTTCGCCCTGCGCGCCGACGCCACGGCTGGCAGAGTCTCCCACCTCGGCCTGGTGGACCTGCTAACCCTGGAACTGGTGGGCTCCACGCCCCGCGACCAGGCCGACGGCGTGCCCCTGGACAGCCCCCTGGAGCTGCGCTTCACCCGCTCCCTCGCCGCCATGAGCGACGAGCAGCTGCGCCAGTTCCTGGTGCTGCAGCGTGACGCCCAGGGTGACCAGCCGGCCACCAGCCTGCCCTTCGCCCTGCAACGCAGCACCGACCAGCGTACCCTCACCCTGGTGCCCGAACAGGCGCTGCTGGCCAATGCCAGCCACCAGTTGATCCTCAAGGGTGGCCTGGCCAGCCGCCGCAGTCGTGGCCTGATGGAACACGCCATCCACTTCCGCAGCGGCCTGGCCGGCGGTGCCCAGGTGGCCATCCTCGACAGCCGTCCCGCCATGCTCGACGTCGGCGGTGGCGAGATCACCGTGCACCTGTCCGGCGTCACCGGCCAGCCGCAGTTCACCGTCTCCGGCCAGACCGCCACCGGCACCCTTGCCGAATCCCTGCCCGACGGCAGCGCCCGTTACCGCGTCCAGGCGCCCTCCAGCCTGCCCGGCCCGGCCAGCCTGCAAGTGGTCGCCGGCAACGGCAGCAAGGCCACCCGCGTCGGCGCCGTGCAATTCGTCGAACCGCTGCTGCTGCGCTCGCTGTCCCCGGCCCAGGGCTCCCTCAACGGCGGCACCCGCGTGCTGATCAAGGGTCAGGGCTTCCGCAGCGAACTGGGCGCCATGACCGTCAGCTTCGGCGACATCCTCGCCGAGCAGTTCAAGGTGCTCGACGGCGAAACCCTCGAAGTCATCACCCCGCCCGGCCCCATCGGCACGGTGGATGTGCGCATCCGCCTGGCCAACGGCCAACAGGGCACCCTGGCGCAGTCCTTCACCTTCCAGCAGCCGCCGCAGTCGCAGATCCGCGACAAGGGCCGGGTCTACGACCTGGCGCTGGACCCCAGCGGCAGCTACCTGTTCTCCGCCCAGGGCAGCAATGGCGTGCTGGTCTACGACCTCAACGCCGGCAACTACACCGCCGACCCGCAGAAACCGCTGAACCCGGACGACCTGCTGCGCCTGATCGACCGCAACCGCGATGGCCGCGACGACCGCGTCATCTCCTCCATCAGCCTGCCGTCCGGCTACATCGCCGTGGGCGTCGAACCCTACTTCGAGCGCGGTTCCGACCGCGTCTACGTCACCGCCGTGCACCTCAATGGCGGCAAGCCCGACGCCGCGCAACTGTTCACCGTGGCCTTCGACAGCCTCGATCCGTCGCGCACCACCCTGATCGGCTCCCTGGAGCTGCCGTCCAGCGCCGTGCGCGGCCTGCGGGTACGCAATGCGCGGGTGCTGCTGGCCATGGGCGAAGAAGGCCTGGGCGTGGTCGATGCCTTCCTGCCGAACAAGACCTACCTGGTGGAAAGCCTGCCCACCGACCCGCGCGTGCCGATGCTCGACGTCGCCACCCGTGACGCCGCGGCCGGCGAAAGCGGCCTGCTGGTCACCGTCGGCGGCGCCTTCGACTTCCCCAACAACCGCCTGCTGACCAAGGAAGAAAACGGCAGTGGCGGCTTCCAGGTCTACGGCCAGAGCAGCGGCCAGGGCCTGCAGCGCCTCGGCCACCTCGACCTGCCGGGCACCCGCGTGGTGCTGCAGGGTCGCTATGCCTACGTGGCCGCCGGCGCCAGCGGCGTCGCCGTGGTCGACCTGCAGGACCCCAACCGTCCGCAGGTGGTCGCCCGCGTCAACGACATCGGCTACGTCTACGACCTCGACTACAACGGCAACACCCTCTACGTCGCCCGTGGCGACAAGGGCGTGCTCAGCATCGACGTCACCGACCCGCTGCGTCCGCAACCCAGCCGCAGCATGCAGGCCCCCGAGGGCGGCACCGTGGAAAGCGTGGTGGCCAGCGAATACGCCGCCCACGCCGGTGGTGTCGACGCCAAGGGCAGCGTGCTGCAAGTGGTGCCGGACGTGGTACTCAAGCTGCACACCGTCGACCCGCGCAACGGCATCCTCGACCGCCAGGTCGACGGCAGCCTGCAGGTCATCGCCCGCTTCAACAAGGCCATCGACCTGTACCCGGCCAACGCCGCGCTGTTCAGCGTGCTCGGGCCCCAGGGCGAAACCCTGCCGGCCATCGTGCAGATCCTCAACAACGACGCCCGCCTGACCCTGGCCGCCAGCGTCGCCGACAGCCTCAAGGCCGGCGACCGCCTCACCCTGCTGGCCAAGGCCGGCATCGCCTCGGTCAAGCCGCTGTCCGCCACCGACACCGTGGTGCTCCAGCGCCTGGCCCAGGACCAGCGCGTCGGCCTCACCTACCGTGGCGCCCGCGACGACACCCTCAGCCTCGAGGCCGTGGTGCCGCGTCGCATCGCCCAGAACGCCACCAGCCTGATCACCGTCAGCGCCCGCGGCATCCCGGCCAACCTGGCCCAGGTGCGCCTGTTCCTCGGCGACCGTGCCCTGCAGATCGAAGGCGTCACCCGTGACAGCGACACCGCCCCGGCGGTGCTCAAGGTCAGCGTCCCGGCCATGCCGCGTCCCGGCCAGTACAACCTGACCCTGACCGTGCTGCGCGACGGCGTCTGGCAGCAAGCGGTGCTGGAAGGCGCGCTGCTGGTGGATGCACCGATCCGCTTCGACGCCCTGGCGCCACTCTGGGGCCCGATCACCGGCGACACCACCGTCACCATCAGCGGTGATGGCTTCGAGCCGGGCAACAGCGTCATGGACGGCCTCAAGGTGCGCTTCGGCGGCCTGCCGGTGGGCCGCGTCCAGGTGCTGTCCACCAGCCGCATGCGCGTCACCACGCCCCGTGGCGCCCCGGGCAAGGTGGAAGTGCTGGGCGAAGACCGCTACGGCAACCAGGCGCGCCTCAACGGCGAACGCAGCTTCGGCTACGGCCTGCGCAAGCTGGCGGAACTGCACCCCTCGCTGATCTTCCCCAGCGACCTGTGGATCGACCGCGACACCGGCGTCGCCATCAGCAACGGCGGCCTCATGGTCGAGGGCTACGGCGCGCAGAAACTCGTTTCCGGCGGCTGGCTGCCGGAGAACTACCGCGCCGCCACCTTCTCCGTGCAGGACGCCTCCAAGCCCCTGCTCGTGGGCGGCTCGCCGGCCCTGCCCAGCGACACCCAGCGCCTGTCCCTGAAGCTCCAGGCGATGGCCATCAACGAGCGCCTGTCGGACGACTTCGGCGCCAGTGGCGAAATGGAGCCCACCGAGGAAGAGCAGCAGGTCCTCAATCGCCAGGCCGCCCAGGACTTCACCATCGGCCTCGATTCCCTGCAGATCGCCCCGACCCGTGAATGGGAAGAAAACACCTGGCGCAAACGCCTCTACGTGGCCAGCGGCAATGGCGGCGTGGCACGCCTCAACCTGGACGAGCAGAACGGCCTGCAGGTGATCCAGGAAGAGAAACTCGACGGCCTCGTCAGCCGCCTGGTCAAGCAGGGTGACGGCCTGTTCGCCGCCACCGCCTCGGTGGATGTCGACCCGCCGAACAGCGACACCTGCGCCTTCAAGATCGGCGGCTCCAGCGGCCTCGGCCTGGCGGCACTGAACTATCAGGATGGCGAAGACCCGGTACGGGTCGCCGCGCCGGACGGCCTGAAAGGCGCCGGCCTGCTCAAGCTCGACAACGGCTGGCTGCTCAGCGGCGGTCTGGTGCAGGGCGCCAAATGGGTCAACTGCCCGGGCTGGGACGAATCCCTGGCCAAGGCCGTCGACATGGACAAGGGCGAGATCCGCAGCCTCAACCTGTTCGACCCGAGCCAGACCCGCACCTACAGCTTCACCGCCAACCCGCAGGACGTGCTGGTCTACGGGCGCTACCTGGTGGTCGCCGTCGGCGGCCGCGGCATCGAAATCATCAACCGCGACGAGCCGGAAGAGCGCGTCCTGTTCAGCCTCGACAAGCAACTGCAAGCCGTCGCCGGTCGTGGCGTCTCACTGCGCATGGCCGGCAACCTGCTGTTCGTCTCGGCGGAAAGCGGCGTGGTGGTGCTGGACCTGGCCCAGCCCCTGCAACCCCGTGTGGTCTCCGCCGGTAACCAGGAGCGCATCGAAGCCCTGGACCTCTTCAACAACCGCCTGGTGGCCGGCTCCGGCAAGCAGGGCCTGACCGTGCTGGAACTGCCCGGCGCCCTGGTGCTCGATGCCAGCGTCGCCCAGGGTGGCGTGATCCCGGCCAGCGAACAGGCCCTGAGCCTCAGCTTCAACGAGCCGGTGACCCTGGAATCCCTGCGTGCCCCGGGCGCCCTGCGCCTGCTGGACATCAGCAACGGCGAGCAGGTGCTGGCAGCCCCGAGCATCGAGGCCGTGGGCGGCGATGGCCGCTCCGCGACCCGCGTCACCCTGCGCTTCACCCCCACTGCCGGCGCCACCCTGCGCCTGCAACTGAGCGACGCCCGCAACCTGCGTGGCAGCGGCCTGTGGGCGCCCTACCAGGTGGACTTCAAGGTCGCCGCCGCCGGTGCCACCCAGCCGCGCATCCGCAACCTGGAGAACGCCCGCTTCCACCGTGGCGCCCAGGACCGCGTGGTGATCAACGGCAGCGGCTTCTCCAGCACCGTCAAAGGCTACGTCAACCAATACCCGGTGGCCCTGCAATGGGTCAGCGCCGAGCGCCTGGAAATCGCCCCGAACGCCCTCGACATGCTGCCCCTCGGCCCGGGCCAGTGGCACCTGCGCCTGGACGACGGCGGCCTGCGCGAGGACTACCTGGGTGCCCTGGTGATCGGTGCCGAGCAGGCGCTGAACCAGGTCAAATACCGCGTCAGCCCGGATTCCGCGAGCAAGACCGGCGGCACCCTGGTCAGCATCGACGCCTCCGCCGACGTGCTGCTGCCGGGCACCCGCGTGGTCCTGCGTGCCCGCCACGGCGCCACCGAGATCTACACCGGCCGCAGCCCCATCGTCGAAGAGCCCGGCCGCGCCGCCATCGACCTGCAGGACAACGTCGAGACCCAGCGCGCGTTCACATTCATCCTCCCAGGCGTCATCGACCCGGATATATACGACGTCTTCCTGCGCATCCCCAGCGGCGCCAGCACCCGCGAAATCAAGGTGGGCTCGCTGTCCTACACCCTGCCGCAGGGCCTGGGCATCGTGCTGCCGAACTACCCGCCGATGCAGATCGGTGCTGCCCAGGTGGTGGGCGACACCCTGTTCGTCGGCGTCAAGGCGGGCTCCGCGCCCACCAGCTCCAACCGCTTCCTGATGCCGGCCGGCCTGGAGATCTACGACATCGGGCTGTGGGAACGGCCGATCCGCCTGTCCCAGCTGCGCCTCGACCAGCCGGTGCTGGGCCTGGAGACCCTGGGCAGCCTGGTGTACCTGGCCAACGACCGCGACGGCGTGCGCGTGGTGGACATCAACGACCTCGGCCGCCCGCTGCTGGTCTCCAGCCTGACCCTGCCCAACCACCGCGCCCTCGACCTGGCCGTGGAAAGCGAGCGCGGCGCCTTGGCCGTGGCCGCTGCCAACGATCTGGGCACCGGCTATGTGCGCTTCCTGCCCCTGGGCCGCAACGAACTGGGCGCCCAGGCGCCGCTGCCGAGCATTCCCTTCGACGGCAGCCTGCGCGCCGACCTGCTGGGTGCGCCGGTGGACCTGCAATGGCTCAACGGCCAGCTGTACGTGCTGTTCCTGCGCGACAAGCAGCTGCACCTCGCCACCTTCAAGGACTTCGGCGACAAGCTCGACTACCGCGTCCAGGCCATCGAGCGCGGCACCGTCACCGGCGACTCCATCAACGCCACCCTCAGCCGTCCGACCCTGCAGGTCCAGCAGGGCCTGATCAGCGTCGGCACCGGCGACACCTACCTGCTGCTGGAAGCCAACGCCCAGGGCCAGTACGAAACCATCTACTGGCAGAACCAGAAGACCGGCGGCGAACTGCTCGGCGTCGGTGGGCAGGTCATGCAGGGCAACGGCAAGGGCGTGCAGATCAACACCTCGCCCTACCTCGCCGTCGCCTCCGCCACCCCGGGCAACGGCGCCGTGCTGGGCAGCGGCGAATCGGTACTGATCGCCTTCAACAACCTGATCAACACCGACCCGGCGCACCTGGGCCAGGTCATCCGCGTGCTGGGCGAGGGCGGCCAGCCACTGCCGGCCGGCGCCTTCGAACTGATCGGCACCAACACCCTGCGCGGCGGCCAGGTGCAGATCGCCTTCAAGGGCGACTACCAGGGCGCGCTGCGCATCGAAGTGAGCACCGCGCTCACCGACCTGGCCGGCCACGCCCTGCGCCAGGCCTTCGTGCTGCAACTGGAGCGCCTCACCGGCATCCGTCCGCAGATCACCCAGGTCCAGCGTGAAGTCGCCGGTGTCGCCGGCCTGCATTACTTCCACGCCGCCGGTGGCGAAGTCGCCGTGATCAAGGGCAGCGGTTTCGGCATCGCCGCCGACCAGCTCGCCGTGTGGCTGGGCGAAACCCGCCTGCAGCCCCAGCAGGTGCTGGAAGTCACCGACACCCAGCTGCGCGTCGACGTACCGGACCTGCAACTGGCCGGCATCAGCGCCAGCCTGGCGGTCAAGGTCGAGCGCATCGACCAGCGCCTGTCCTACCTGCGCCAGGGCGCCATGACCGTGCTGCCGCAGATCGAGATCGACGACCTGCAACCGCAGACCGGCCCGCCCCAGGGCGGCAACCTGGTGACCCTGCACGGCCGTGGCTTCAACCACTACATGCAGGTGCGCTTCGCCGGCGCCCTGGCCGGCGACCTGAAGATCCTCAGCAGCAACCGCGCCGAAGTCCGCGCCCCCGCCGGCAGCTTCGGCAAGGCCAAGGTCAGCGCCATCAGCCAGCTGTTCCCGGGTGAGCAGAGTGACTCGCCGGTGGACTACTTCTACACCGGCATCCCCACCGGCTCGGTCAACCTGCCGGCCGAAATGGCCAGCCCGGTTTCCGCCATCGCCCGCCTCGACGGCGCCGAGAGCCAGCTGCTCTACGCCGTCACCGGCGGCAGCTTCGACAAGCTCGACAGCCAGGGCCGCGTCGCCACCCTGACCAGCAACGCCGCGCGCCTGCTGGTGGCCGACATCAGCGACCCGGTGCACCCGGTGATCGTCACCCGTGAATTCGCCGGCCAGACCAAGTCCTACCACTACGAAGCCGCCAACGGCCTGTCGCCCCGTGGCTTCGTCGACCTGACCATCAACGATCGCCAGCTGTTCGCCGCCGGTGGCCGCAAGCTGCTGCAATTCGACCTGACCCTACCGGCCGCGCCGGAGAAGCTCGCCGAACTGGACATGGCCGGCGAGATCAACGCCCTGGCCAGCCGCGACGACCTGCTCTACGTCGGCTACAAGGACGGCGTGCGCCAGTACCGCATCGGCCAGGACCTCAAGCTCACCGACCTCGGCCTGATCAGCGTGCAGCAGCTGGGCGGCGTGCCCGGTCGCCTGCGCCTGGCCGGCTCCAGCCTCTGGGCCACCCTGCCGCAGCAGCGCCAGCTGGTGGAAGTGGAACTGGCCAGCGGCGAATTCCGCGTGGTGCGCCGCGTCGCCACCCGCGACCAGGCCGGCAACCCCTTCGTCCCCGAAGACCTGCTGGTGGCGCCTGAGCGCCTGCTGGTCTCCAGTGGCAAGAACGCCACCGTGCAGCTGTTCAACCTGGACCGCAGCGACGACGCCACCCCGGTGGCCGACCTCAAACTTACCTACCTGGTCAGCCGTGGCGATCTGTTCGCCGGCCAACTGCAACTGGCCGGGCAGACCCTATACGTGGCCGGCGGCCAGGGCGACGTGCAGCTGTTCGACATCTCGCCGTGGCTCAACGGCGACGCCCGCGCCAGCATCGGCCTGCGCGACTACTTCAGCGTGCTCGGCAACGTCAACAGCCTGTCCCTGGGCAGCCAGGCCCTGTATGCCGGCAGCGCCTTCGTCTACCTGGACGGCGTGCCCGCCGAGAACCCGCTGCCCAGCCTGGATTCCGCCAACTACCTGGGCGGCAGCCTCAACACCCTGGCCTACCAGAACCTCGCGATTCTGTCCCAGCAGCCGCTGCCCTCCGGCCGCCTGCCACGCGACGGCGCCATCGAAGTGCAATTCAACCGCCTGCTGGACAACGCCCAGCTCCGCGACCAGGGCACCCAGCTGGTGCAACTGCTGCTCAGCGGCACCCCGGTCCCGGCCCAGGTGGCCCAGGTCGGCGTCGGCCGCCTGGTGATCCGCCCGGCGGCGCTGCAGGCCGGCAAGCAATACCAGGTCCAGCTGGGCGCCGCCCTGCGTGACCAGCAAGGCCGCACCCTGGGCCACGACTACCGCTTCGGCTTCATCGCCGACGACCAGCAACAGCCGGCGCTCGACAGCGTCTCGCCGCGCCAGGCCAGCTGGCGTGGCGGTGCCGAAGTCACCCTGCGCGGTCGCAACTTCGCCGAAGCCCTGGACATCGAAGTGGGTGGCCAGCGCGTGCCGGCGGCGGACGTGCTCTACCGCGACGACAATCAGCTGCGCTTCCGCGTACCGGGCCTGGTGGCCTCGCCGGACCGCAACCTGCCGGTGGGCCTGCGCCTGAAGCAGGGCGGCCAGGAAGTCTTCCTGGGCGCCGCGCTGACCTATGTCGCCGACCCGCGTATCGACCAGACCGGCCTCTACGACCGCCTGACCGGCACCCTCAACGTCCAGGCCAAGCGCTTCATCTACAACGCCGGCGAGATCGTCGGCCTGCAAGGCCGTGGTTTCGGCGAGTCCACCGTGGTCCGGGTCAACGGTCGCCAGATCGCCAGCACCCGCCTCGAGCGCGCCGACCTCATCAGCTTCGCCGTGCCGGAGAACAGCCTCGGCCAACTGCTGGTGGAAGTGAGCAACCAGGGCTTCGCCGGCGACCTTTCCAGCGACGCCAGCCTGCGCATCGAACTGCCGGCCCGCCGCCAGCTGCAAAGCGTCCAGCAGTTCCGCCGCCAGGGCGACCTGCTGCTCACCGGCAGCAGCCGCGACGTGCAGCTCTACAGCCTGCGCGATGGCAGCACCCCGCAACTGCTGGCCAAGTGGCAGGCCGCCGCCAACGTGGTGGACCTGGCCCTGGGCGACCGCTACGCCGCCGTGCTGGGCGACAAGACCCGCCTGCAGGTCTACGACCTGGCCAACCTCTATTCGCCCCAGGCGCTGCCGGCCCTGGCCAACAGCCGCCAGGTCCAGTACGACAAGGTGCGCATCGCCGGTGACCTGCTGCTGGTCAAGGCCGGCAACCGGGTATTCCATGGCCAGGTCCAGGGTCCGGAGCTCAAGGAGCTGACCCTCGGCAACGGCACGCTGGTGGACCTGGCGCTGGATGGCCGCGCCCTCTACCTGCTCTACGGCGACCGCCTGGAAGTGCGCAACGTCCGTGACCCGGCCCAGTTGCTGGCCACCCAGGTGCACGGCCTGGCCGGCGCCAAGTCCCTGTGGCTCGACGGCTCGCGTCTCTACCTGCAAGGCACTTCCGGGCTGCAGGTGTTGCAACGCGCCGCCCTGCTGCGCGGCCGTGGCGAGCCGGTGCTGGGCGAGCTGGAAATCCCCGCACGCATCACCAAGCTCGCCAGCCAGGGCGAACTGCTGGCCTGGCTGGACAACGGCCGCCTGCAGGTCCTCGACCTCGACCTGGACGACCAGCGCCGCCTGGTGGCCCGTGAAGTGGCCGCGATCACCGTCGCCAGCGACACCGTGGGCTCCCTGGGGCAGCTGGAGCTGCACGGCGACCTGCTGGAATGGAGCAACGGCGGCAACTACTTCAACGCCAGCGTGCCGATGAACAACGCCTGGGGCCTGGCCCCGGAAAGCCTGGCCGCCGCCGACGAGCCGCTGGGCCTGCGCGTGGCCGGTGCCGAATACGCCTGGCGCGAGGCGCGCCTGGCGCTGTCCTCGGCCAGCGGCGACAGCATCGCCAGCGAATCCCAGCTGCTGGGCCGCGAACTGCGTGCCCTGGTGCAGCAGCCGAGTTTCCAGCCGGCCGGCCTCTACCGCCTGCAACTGAGCCAGGCGCCGCTGGACTGGCTGCAAGGCGCCGAGGTGCACATCGACCTGCCGTGGCTGGTGGATGCCGTGGACTTCTTCGGCGCCGCCCAGGTCCGCCTGGACAGCCTGCAACCCAACCGCAGCATCAGCGGCGTGCCGCGCGACTACGTGCTGCAGGGTCGCCAGCTGCAACTGATCGACGAACTCCAGGTCGGTGACCGCGTACTCGGCCGCAGCCAGCTGCGCGCCAACGCCGCCGGCGACCAGCTGAGCTTCCGCCTGCAGATGGAACAGGCCGGCCTCTACAGCCTGCAGGCCCGCTACGGCGACGAACGCGCCACCCTGCCCACCGCCCTGGCCGTGGTCACCCCGCTGGCCATCGACGCGGTGCAGTCCGCCCATGCCGCCGGCCAGGTGGTCAGCGACGCCGGTGGCACCCAGGTGCACATCGCCGCCCAGGGCCTGTCCGAAGGCCTCAGCCTGCATTGGTACCCGGCCGGCCAGGGCATCCAGCCCACGGCCAGCAACCGCGTGGCCTTCACCCTGGCCGACGACGGTCTGAACTTCGTCACCCCAGCCAGCCAGCCGGGCTGGCAGTACCAGGTTTCCGTCCTCCGCGAATCCAGTGGCGAGCGCGTCGACAGCGCCCCGGCCCAGTGGCTCACCGCCGTGGACGACACCGCGCCGCTGGTGCGCCTGATCAGTGCCCTGGGTGCGTCCCAGCCGCTGGTGCTGGAAGCCGACGAACCGCTGCAGGTGCAGGGCGTCAGCGTCACCAAGGTGTTCAAGGACTACGAGACCCACGCCCAGCCGAGCGAAGACGTCAGCGCCCGCTTCCAGCCGCTCATCACCCAGGGCAACCGCCTGGAGCTGCGCCTGCGCGCCGACGCCCAGCTGGAGGCCAACGCCCTCTACCAGATCGCCCTCACCGGTATTCGCGACGCCGCCGGCAACCCCGCCCGTGACAACGCGCTGATCAAGGCCGGCGCTTACAACGGCGTGTTCCAGGCCGAAGACCGCCTGGCCCCGCGCTACGACTCGCTGCAGATCAAGCTGCAGGACGGCCGCGCGCTGAGCCCGGCGGTACGCCTGAAAACCGGCAGCCGCTACGGCTTCCTGGTCAGCGCCCAGGACAACCTGCTGGCCGCCGACAAGATCGCCTTCGCCTATCGCCTGTCCGCCGATGGCGGCCAGACCTGGAAGACCGACTGGGTACCGGTGCAGAAGGGCGAGTTCAGCCTCGACCTCAACGGCGAGTACCAGGGCTTCAGCCTGCTGCTGCGCGCCAGTGACGGCCGCAACAGCATCGACCGCCGCTTCGACGCCGAGATCAGCGCCCCGGACCTGACCCTGGCTTCCTTCAGCACCGCGCCCACGCCGGTGGAAGAGAGCACCCCGGCCGAGCTGCGCTTCGCCATCAGCGGCGACCTGGACCTGGTACGCAGCACCGAAGTACGCCTGCTGGATGGCCGCTACCAGGCCGCCAGCTTCGACCGCGCCAGCGGCCTGGCCAGCCTGAGCCTGCCGCACCCGCGTCTGCGTGACCTGCCGGGCGCGCCGACCACGGCCACCCCGATCACTGCCGAACTGCGCGTGGGCTTCGGCCTGGCCGGCCAGGAAAGCTACCGCTACTTCCCGGTGGGCTACGACCTGCAGCCGGATCGCACCCCGCCGCAGCTGTCCATCATCGCCCCGCTGGACGGCGAGTTCGTGCCCCGTGGCGAGATCACCGAGATCATCCTGCGCAGCTACGACCGCTACGGCATCGACCGTGTCGAAGCCTGCGTCGACAGCCACAGCGCCGATCCCTTCGCCGACGCCCAGGCCTGCCAGCGCCTGGCCGACCCGAGCCGCCTGCGCCTGCCGATCGCTGCCGACGCCACCCAACCGATCCACGTGGTGGCCCGCGCCATCGACCTCAACGGCCTGGCCAGTGCGCCGGCCAGCGTCACCCTGCAGCCCTACGACAGCCGTGCCGGTGCGCCGGAGCTGAGCTTCCTGGTTCCGGCCGACGGTCTCGACGTCCAGGCCGGCGAAACCATCCCGGTGCGGGTGCGCATGCGCAAACTGGAACAGGCCACCCTGAACCTGGATATCGCCGGCAACCCGCAACATGCCGGCAACCCGGCAGCCCGTACCCTGACCCGCGCCGCCGACGGCGACGAGGTGGTGGAACTGGCCGTGCCCATGCCCCAGGTCGCCGCCGATGGCGTGCTGGTGCTGCGCCTCGAAGCCACCTGGCAGGGCCAGACCCTGCGCAGCCAGCGCATCCTCAACCTGCATGCCGACAACGGCATCGACCAGGACGTGGGCCTGCTGCTGCAACCGGCCAGCACCCTGCTGGCAGGCACCCAGCTGTGGATCGACGCGCCGCCGCCGGCGGGCATGAACGACTTCAGCCGCGATTCGACCCTCGACCTGTTCGACCCGGCCGATGCCGGCAGCGCTGCTGCGCGCCTGGCCTTCAGCGACCAGCGCCAGGTCTGGAACAGCCTCACTCAGGGTACCGGCCTGCGCCTGGCCGCCACCCTGCGTGACCGCTCCGGCCACGAGAAGGCACTGGAACGCAGCCTGACCAAGCTGGGCTACCTGCAAGCCGAAAGCCGTCGCGAAGCCATCGAGACCGGCTACCAGGCCAGCCACCTGACCCGCCTGCCGGGCCTGGCGGACGGCGCTGCCTGGGCCGAAAACGCCCAGCGCGACGGCTACCGCATCCGCACCCTCGGTGGCCAGGTGGAAAGCCGTGACAGCGGCCGCATCCGCCAGCTGGCCTTCACCGGCACCGGCCTGGTGGCCCAGGTCCGCCGCGATGGCCAGGACTACCTGCGCTTCTGGCGCTGGCAGGGCGACGCCTGGCTGGCGGCCGTGGAACAACCCATCGCCGGCACCCTGCTGGGTGGCAGTGGCGACCTGCTGTTCGTCCGTCATGGCCAGCAACTGGGCGGCTACGCCGTCGACGGCGGCGCCATGGCCGAGCTGGTGGGCCTGAGCCTCGCCGACGAAATCCGCCAGGTGCAGCTGGATGGCCAGCGCCTGCTGGTGCTGACCGACAAGGGCCTGGAATGGCTGCAGCTGGATGACAGCCGCCTGCCGCAACTGGTGCGCCGTGCCAGCCTGGCCCTGCCGGGCCGCCTGGGCTTCGCCCTCGACGGCGAGCGCCTGGTGACCTGGACCGCCACTGAAGCCACCCGCTTCAAACCGCTGCTGGATGCCGATGGCTGGCGCCTGGGCGATGCCACCGTGCTGGCCGTGGACGGCCAGGTGCAACGCGCCCGCTTCGACGGCGAGCTGGCCTGGCTGCGTGTGAGCAACGACCTGCACGGCGACAGCTGGCAGGCCTGGCGTGACGGCGAGCGCCTGGGCGCCCTGGCGGGCGAACGCCAGGACCTGGCCTTCACCGCTGGCCGCCTGGTGTCCCTGCAACTGCGCGACGGCGTGCAGCAACTGGTGGTCGAACCGCTGAAGGTAGCCGCCGCACCGGCCGTCACCCTGGGCGCCAAGGCCGTGCGCCTGCCCTTCGGCGTGCTGGTGGGCGGCCTGCCTGCCGCGGCCGAAACCGCCCTCGGCCAGGCCGACCTGAGCCTGCGTGATGGCGCCGACAAGCCCCTAGCCGCCCAGGCCTTCTGGTACCAGGGCGAACTGGACACCTACCTCGGCGAGGCCTTCCCCCAAGGCCGTGCCTGGCTGCTGGCCAACCCGCCGGCCACCCTGCGCCTGGTGCTGCAGGACCACGCCGGTGAGCAGAGCCTGGACCTGGCCGTACCCGCCGCCACCGTGGCCGCCGCCGACCTCGTGCCCGACCAGGGTGCGGTGCTCGTCGCCGGTGCCCGCCTGCCCCTGGCCGCCGCCTTCAACGCCGGCAGCGAAGGCGCGGGCGCCAGCCTGACCCGTGAAGGCCAGGCGCAACCCGCCGTCAACGGCCTGCGCCAGCGCTTCAGCTGGATCGGCCTGCCGGCCAGCGGCGAAGCCCGCTACGGCTGGCAGGACGCCGCCGGTACCCGCGAGATCGGCCTGTTCACCAAGGCCAACCAATCCACCAGCGCCATCACCCTGAGCGGCGCCGGCAACAACCAGGTGTTCGCCGAAGGCTCCAGCCTGTCCCTGGCCTACCAGGTGGGCGACGTCCCCGCCTGGGTGGAACTCGAACTGCTGAGCTTCAACGGCCAGTCCGTGCAGCGCATCCTCGACGCCGGCCAGCAGGGCCGCTTCAGCCTGCGCCTGCCCCAGGTGGCCGTGCAGGAAAGCTATGTACTGCGCGCTCGCGCCTATTTCGCCGGTGACTTCCACTACAGCGAACAGCAACTGAACCTGCGCGTCGCGCCGGCCCAGCAACTGCCCCAGCCGCAACTCGCCGGCCTGCCAAGCCTGCTGTATGCCGGCAGCCGCGTGGACCTGAGCCTCAACGGCGTGGACGCCACGCGCTTCCGCATGAGCCTGGAAGCCCTGGACCAGAACGACCGCCTGCTGGCCAGCGGCGCCGGCAGCCTCGGCCTGCGCCTGCCGGCGGGCATCCGCGAACTGCGGGTGCGCGCCCTGATCGACGACGAACTGGGCAACCGCCAGGAGCAGCGCTGGAGCGCGCCGGTGGTGGACGCCTGGAACCTGCAAAGCGAAAGCGCGCGCCTGCCCTTCGACCTGATGTTGCCCCAGGTGGGCGGCTACTGGCTGGCACGTGGCGCCGAACTGCATGACGCCCAGGGCCTGCGCCAGCGCCTCGACGGCCCCATCGCCGCCATGGACAACCTGCAGCGCTACCTGCTGCTGAGCATCAAGGGCTTCGGCCTGACCCTGCTGGACCCGCAGGACGGCCTGCGCAGCGCCGGCAGCCTGGCCGTGGCCGCGCCCCTCAACCACCTGGCGGTGCAGGGCGAGCGCGTCCTCGGCGCCAGCGGTCGCGACCTCTATTGGTTCGACGCCCTGGGCAGCCAGCTCAAGGCCAGCGGCACCCAGACCCTGGGCGCCGAGGTCCGCCAACTGCTGGCCCGCAACGACGGCTTCCTGGTGCTCACCGCCGGCCAGGTCCTGCGCCTGTCCAGCAGCGGCCAGGTCATCGCCAGCTTCAGCGGCGAGAACCTGCTGGCCATGGCTCGCAGCGGCGACCAGCTGCAGGTGTCGGACGCCGCCGGCCGCCTGTGGCGCCTGGATGCCGCCCTGAAAGGCACCTCCGTGCAGCTGGGGGCTGCCGCCAAGCGCCTGTTCGCCCTGCCGGGCCAATTGCTCGCACTGGCCGACGGCCGCCTGCAACTGATCGACCTGGCCACCCGCCAGCGCATCGCCGACTGGAGCCTGGGCAATGCGCCCGTGGCCGCGGCCCAATGGACCGGCGGCCGCCTCTGGCTGGGCGGCAGCGAAGGCCTGGTGCTGCGTCCGCAGGCCGGTAGCGCCGGCTTCCACCTGCTGCACGACAGCCGCAGCCTGGCCACCCCGACCCGTGGCAGCGTGGAGGACCTGGGCCTGCGTGACGGCCAGGTGCTGGTCGCTGCCGACAACTTCGGTGCCCAGCTGCTGCGTCAGGACGACGCCGGCAGCTGGCAGTCCACCCTCTACCCGAGCCAGGCCTTCACCCAGGCCGCCAGCCAGGTGGCCAGCGCCGGTGACCTGTGGTTCCTCGCCCAGGATCAGCAACAGCAAGTGGTGGCGCTGTCGCGTTCCAGCCTGGCCGCCCAGACCGTCTTCGCCCAGACCCCGGTGAACGACCTGGCCATCGCCCGTGGCCAACTGCTGGTGGCCAGCGGCGGCAGCCTGCAGATCGCCCCCCTGGACAACCTGACCAACCCGGCCAGCCGCCGCAGCCTGCTGGTCAACGCCCAGGAAAGCCTGCGCCAGCTGTCGGCCCACGGCAGCCGTGTCGTCGCCCTCAGCGAGAGCGGCCGCGTATTCCTGGTGGACCTGCGCAGCGATGCCCGCCAGCCGGTCAGCGAACTGAGCGCCCAGCTGGGTGGCGAAGTCCGTCAACTGGCCTTCACCGGCGACGCGCTGTTCTACATCTCCGCCGAGCGTGCCTGGCGCTACGACCTGCGCAGCGGCCAGCGCAGCGAACTGCTGGCCGGCGCCAGCGCCAGCCAGCTGTACCTGGGTGGCAACCTGCTGTGGATCGAACAACCCCAGGCCCAGGGCGTGCGCCTGCTGGCCCTGGACCCGGCCAGCGGCCAGGCCATGGCCAACGGCGAGTTGCTGCTCGCCCAGCGCATCAGTGCCCTGGCCGTGGAAAACAACCGCCTGGCCGTGGGCCTCGGCAGCCAGGGCGTGCTGGTCTACGAGCTGCCCTATGGCCTCGGCGCCAGCACCACCTCGCTGCTCGAGCCCCTGGCCGGCAGCCACCTGCAGGCGGCCCAGGCATTGACCCTCGGCCTGGCCGAGGACGGCCTGCGCGGCGTCGAATTCAGCATCAACGGCCAACCGGCCGGCACCCTCGGCCAGGGCCTTGGCGCGACCCAGCTGCGCCTGCCCGCCAGCCTGCCGGGTGGCCAGTCCATGGAACTGGGCCTGCGCCTGGAAGACGCCTATGGCGTGATCCGCCAGGGCACTGCCCGCGACCTGTTCCTGGAGCCGGGCGACGGCGTGGCCAACCCCTTCAGCATCGCCCTGGTGGCCGACGAACATTCCTGGCTGCCCCTGCCGCTGACCGTCAGCGCCCAGGTCAGTGGTAGCCAGCAGCCCCTGGCCCAGGTGGAATTCCTGGTCGCTGCCGGCAGCAACGGACCCTGGCAGCGCGTCGCCCTGCGCAGCGCCCAGCCGTACCAGGCCAGCCTGGCCCTGGACGCCAGCTTCAGCGGCCAGTACCTCAAGGCCCGCGCGGTGGACGTGTTCGGCAACAGCGCCGAATCAGCGGCCAAGCGCTTCTACCGTCACCAGGACACCAAGGCGCCCACCGTGAGCCTCGGTTACCAGGGCAGCGCGGTGTTCAAGGACAACAACCGTGCCGTGCGCGGCTATCCCTTCACCGTCACCGCACAGATGGCGGACGAGGAGGGCGCCCTCGACAAGGCCACGCTGATGCGCAACGGCCAGGTGGTGGCGGTGGCCTTCGGCCAGAACCAGCTGAGCTACCAGGACGCCGCCACCAGCCTTGGCGAGCAGGTCTACAACGTCGAGGTGCGTGACCGCGCCGGCAACGTCAGCAGCGCCGATCTGCGCGTCACCGTCATCGACGACGCCTTCCCCGAGGTCACCACCCTGAACCTGCCGGCCGAGGTGATCGAACGCGGTCGCTTCGACGTCCAGCTGGCCGCTCGCGACGACGTCGGCCTGAAGGGCGTCGACCTGCTGTGGAACGGCTTCACCGACCACTACGATGTCACCGGCATCACCCTGAACCGCAGCTTCAGCGTCCAGGACCGCCGCACCGAGCGCGTCGCCAGCAGCGTCAACCAGCCGTTCAAGGTGCGCCTGACCGACAGCCGCGGCCAGGTCAGCGAGTCCCCGGCGCAGAACCTGCGCGTGGTCCGCGACCGCGCGCCGGATGCCACCGCCCTGCAGGTAAGCCTGCCGGCCCGTGGCGTCTACGGTGGCCTGGTCACCCTGCAACTGAACAACCTCAACGCCCTGGACGACACCGGCGGCCTGGGCCTGCGCGTGCTGCAGCTGGTGGGCAGCGAGCGCAAGGAGCTGTTCAGTTGCCTGCGCGAGGACAGCGGCAACTTCCGTTGCGGCAATGGCGCCTACTGGAACGGCCACAGCCGTGACCTGCGCATGCCCGAAGCTGCGCTGCCGGGCGACGCCTTCCGCGTGCAGGTGGAACTCACCGACCGCATCGGCCAGCAGACCTTCAGCCGCGAATACGCCGTGGCCCTGACCCAGTCGCCGAACCAGCTGCGCTTCAAGGCCGTGCAGGGCAGCGACAACCCCGACCAGGCGCGGGTGCAGGAACGTCCGATCTACCGCGTGCAGGTGCTCGACGCCGCTGCGCGCCCGGTGCCGGAGCAGCCGGTGCAATGGCGCCTGCGTCGCCTGGCCGACGGCTATGTGGAAAACCTCGGCACCAGCACCAGCGACAGCGGCGGCTACGCCAGCCTGACCTTCAACGCCGACCGCAGCCTGGGCGACTACCTGCTGTGGGCGGACCTGCCGCAATTCACCCAGGTGGCCCGCGCCGAGAAGGCCCTCGGCCTGCTCGCCGGCCCGACCCGCAACCTGCTGCTCAGCTACCTGCCGCCGGTGGCGGCGGGCGAGACCCTGACCCTGGACATCCAGTCCCAGGACCTGGTGCTCAACCCGGTCACCGACGACCAGAGCAGCCTGCTGGTGGTGACCCTGCCGGCCGCCGACTACCACGCCCAGCCCGGCGCCGGCATCCAGATCGGCAGCACCACCCTCAACGGCCAGACCGTGGAGCGGGTGCAGGTGACCGTGAAGGACGGCCGTGCGCGGCTGAACCTGCAGGTCGGCCAGAAGGCCGGCCAGTTCAGCCTGCCGCTGTCGAGCAATGGCAACAGCATCCGCTACACCTACGACGCTCGCGGCAACATCAACTGCTGCTACAGCAACCTCGACCTCACCGTGCTGCCGGCCGTGGCCAGCCACCTGCGCCTGCTCAACGACCAGGGCCGGGTGCAGGACGACGGCGCGGTGCTCACCCGTGGCATCAAGCAGGACGTGCGCCTGCAACTGATGCTGCAGGACCGCTTCGGCAACCCCATCACCCAGGTCGACGGCAAGCCCGCCAACCTGGCGGTCAACGTCCAGGCCAGCGGCTCCGCCCTGGTGGACGGCAAGGCCGGTGGCACCACCGTGCAACTGAGCGCAGGCCAGGGCTGGATGGCCATCAGCGACGAGACCTTCGAAGAAGTCACCGTCAGCCTGGCCGGCCCGGTGCAGGCCCTGCCGAACCTGGACCTGACCAGCCGCTTCCGCATCAGCTTCACCGTGCAGCCGCCGGAGGTCATCCGTGGCCTGATCGAGGCCCGCCAGGGCACTGCGCTGCGCGCCTACTTCGACTTCGACGAGCCGGTGCGCCTGGCCAGCGGCGATGCCCTGAAGTTCTTCGAAGGCAACGCGGCCCGTGGCGGCAGCGCCACCCTCAGCAGCGACGGCCGCACCCTGACCTTCGACGCGCAGCCCGCCCTGGCGCTGGGCCGCTGCTACCGCTACGACACCACCGGCTCCGGCCTGCGTGGCGTCGCCCGCGACGACCAGGTCCGCGAGCAGGGCGCCGAGCTGTGCGCGCCCCATGCGCTGTTCAGCGTCGCCGGGCCACTCAAGGTCCTGGCCGGCCAGAGCATCCAGATCCCGCTGACCCTGGCCGACAACATCAGCTGGTACAACGTCGCCAACGGCCGCGCCGAGCTGGCTGGCACCAGCCAGGGCTTCAATTGGTACTACAGTCCGACCCGCACCCTCACCGTTCCGGCCCTCTTCAGTGCGGCCAATGATCCGATCGCCGACGGCGCCTTGCTGCCCCTGACCCTGAGCGGCACCCTGCCGGGCACGCCGGTCAAGCCGGTGGTGCTGGGCAACGCCCTGAAACTGCAGGTCTTCGACCCGGTCGGCGACTTCGACGGTGACGGCCTGAGCAACAAGCTGGAAATGGAAACCCAGGGCCTCGACCCGGCGCTGCGCGACTCCGACGGCAACGGCATCGACGACGGCGCCGAGGACCTCGACGGCGACGGCCTGAGCAACCTGGAAGAAGCCGCCCTGGGCACCAAGCTGCGGGTGGCCGATACCGACGGCGACGGCCTCTCCGACGGCGCGGAAGTGCGCACCCACCACACCAACCCGCTGAAGGTCGACACCGACGAAGACGGCCTGTCCGACGGTGCCGAGGTCAGCAACATCCCGGCGTCCTCGCCGCTGAAGAAAGACACCGACGGCGACGGCATCCCCGACCCGCTCGAACTGCAGATGGGCCTGAACCCCAGCGACCCGGCCGACGGCCAGGCCGACAAGGACAACGACGGCCTGAGCAACGCCCGTGAGGCGCAGCTGGGCACCCTGATCAACAACCCGGACAGCGACGGCGACACCCTGCTGGACGGCGTCGAAGTGGACCAGAAGGGCACCGACCCGCTGAAGGCCGACACCGACGGTGACGGCCTGCGCGACGACGAGGACGCCGAGCCGCTGGTCAAGGACACCCAGGCGCCCCGCGTGGGCCTGGACAATCCGAAGGTCGGCCAGACCCTGATCAAGGGCCTGCGCATGACCCTGGTGCCGACCCTGCAGGACAACGGCCGGGTCACCAAGGTGGCGTTCCGCCTCAACGGTGCCCAGATCGCGCTGGTCAACGCCGCGCCCTTCACCTACAGCCTGAACCTGCCGAGCGACGCCGACAGCCTGCGCCTGGAAATCATCGCCACCGACACCAACAACAACGTCGGCAGCAGTGGCGAACACAGCTTCGCCCTGGTGCAGGACCCGCTGACCACCGTGATCGGCCGCGTGCTCGACAGCAACGGCCAGCCGGTGGTGGGCGCCCAGCTCGATGTCGGCGGCCAGACCGCGGTCAGCGGCGGCGACGGCAGCTTCGTCATCACCCGCGTGCCGGTGGCACCGGGCGTGGTCTCGGTCATCGCCAGCGGCCTGCTGGGCAACCAGGCGGTGACCGCCGTCTCCGCACCCACCGACCCGGTCTGGGGCGGCACCACGGACGTCGGCACCATCACCTTGCAGCAGCCGAAGGTGCGGGTGGGCTACTTCAACGCCCGCTTCAACGCCGGCCAGCCCTCGCAGCGGCTCATCATCGAGCGTGCCGGCTACGAGCCGGTGCAGGTGAGCAACCTGGCCAGCTTCGACCTGTCGCAAGTCGACATGCTGATGGTGGACAGCTCGCGGGACTACTACGGCAACGGCAACTACTCCAGCAACCGCGCCAAGGTCTTCGCCTTCGTCCAGAACGGCGGCACGCTGCTGTTCAGCGAGAACTACAACACCAGCTCCAATGCCGTGCTGGCGGATGTGCCCGGCCAGCCTGCGGAGTCGGTGTGGACGGGCAGCTCGATCCGCCTGACGCCGGTGCTGCGCTGGTCCGATGCCAGTGAAAGCCGCGTCGGTTCCTGGTGGCCCTATCGCAACACCAACTATTCCGGCCACGCCTACATGCCGATGGACAAGCTGGCGCCCGGTACCGCACCGCTGATGTTCACCGGCACCCGTGCGGAAAAACGCGTGGTCGCCATCCGCTATGCCTATGGCGCCGGCCAGGTCTATTTCGGCTTCACCCCGACCGAGTCGGGCCGCCCGGGCGACAACGACCCGCTGTTCACCATCTACCACCCGGGCATCCTGGTGATGATGCACGAGCTGACCCTCAAGGACAGCGACAACGACGGCCTCAAGGACGTCTACGAATACGCCAACGGCACCAGCGCCTTCATCGCCGACCGCGATGGCGACGGCCTGCTGGACGGCTTCGAGGTCAAGTACGGCTTCAACCCGCTGGTGGCGGGCGAGCAGAACCTGGACAGCGACGGCGACGGCCTGAGCAACCTGCGCGAGCAGGAGCTGGGCACTCACCCGCGTCAGGTCGACAGCGACGAGGACGGGCTGACCGATGGCGCCGAGGTCAACCAGCACAACAGCGACCCGCTGAGCGAGGACGGCGACTACGACCGCGTGCTCGACGCCCAGGAAGTCCAGTACAAGGCCAACCCGCGCAAGGCCGACAGCGACGACGACGGCATCCCGGACTACGAAGAGATCAACAATTACGGCACCCGCCCGGACCTGGCGGACACCGATGGCGATGGCCTCTCCGACTTCATCGAGCTGAAGGGCCCCTACGCCGACATCCTCAACCCGCGCAACGCCCAGGACGCCGGCCAGGACTATGACAATGACGGCCTGAGCAACAAGCAGGAGCTGCTGGAGACCCTCACCAATCCGAAGGTGGCGGACACCGACGGCGATGGCCTGTCCGATGGCGTGGAAGTGGCCCGTGGCCTGAACCCGCTGGACGCGGACATGGACAAGGACGGCCTGCTCGACGGCGAAGACAGCGCGCCCACCGAGAAGGACACCCAGGCACCGACCGTGAGCCTGGTCTCCCCGGCGGCCGGCGCCAGCCTGGCCCACGGCCAGCAACTGCGCCTGCGTGCCGATGCCAGCGACGATGGCCGCGTGGCCAGCGTGACCTTCTATGTCAACGGCGTGGCCGTGGCCACCTACGACCGCGCGCCCTACCAGCATGTGATCCGCGTGCCGGCCGTAGGCGCGCAACTGGATATCGAAGCCAGCGCCCGCGACACCAACGGCAACGAAAGCCGCAGCGGCGTGCGCCGCCTGAGCCTGGTGGACGACGCCGGCACCCAGGTCACCGGCCGCGTGCTCGACGCCAACGGCCAAACCGTGGAAGGCGCCCAGGTGACCCTGATCGACGGTTACGAAGCCGCTCGCATCAAGCCGGTCTCCTACACCCTGGACCAGGGTACGGGCTGCTGGCACTACTGCTACGGCGACGACTACGGCCGTCAACTGATCGACGGCCAGCAGGGTGTGGCCGGCTACGCCGCTGACCTGGGCGCAGGCGGTGCCTACGAGTGGCTGGGCTGGAGCGACCGCACCATGAACGTCGACTTCGACTTCGGCCGTGTGGTCAGCCTGACCAGCCTCAAGGTCGGCGCGACCCAGAACACCCTGTCGGACTACGTGCTGCCGTCCTTCGACGTGCTGCAGAAAGTGGGCAACGACTGGGTGCCGGTCGGCACGCTGAACACCGTCCCGAGCAATGCCAACAACCGCGATCGGATGTCCCTCGACGCCCATGCCCAACTGACTCTGTCCGGGCTGAACATCAACAGCCGCTACGTCCGTGTCAGCTTCCGCGCCAACGGTCCCTGGACCCTGGTGGACGAAGTGGCCTTCAGCAATGGCACCGGCCCGATGCCGTCCTCGGCCACCGTCACCAGCGATAGCCAGGGCCGCTTCACCCTGTCTGCCTCCACCCTGGCGCTGGAGCCGCGGGTCAAGGCCGAGGCACGCTTCGGCAACCAGCTGGTCTCCGCCACCAGCGAGGTGTTCGAGCTGGCCCGTGGCAGCAGTTCCGATATCGGTGACCTGGTGCTGGCCGCTCACGGCCGTACCGCGTTCGAGCCGATCGAAGAGCGCCATGTGGCTGCTGCCGAGGAGAGCACCTCGTATAACCGCGAGGTGAACAACAGCGTCCGTTGGGACTTCAACACCTATGGCGGTATCAACAACGGCACCTACGCCTCCAACTGGACCTTCAGCGGCGCCCAGTACCTCGTCGTCAATGGCACCAACTACAACAGCAACACCTATCGCACCCGTCTGGATGGCCGCGAGCTGATCTATCCGGCCAAGCAGCTCGGCAATGTCATGGTCAGCCGCAAGGTTTATGTGCCGGCGAACCAGAACTACGCCCGCTTCATCAACGTGCTGGAGAACCCCAGCGACCAGCCGGTGACCGTGCCCTTCTATGTGTACGGCAACTTCTACGCGACCCGCCCCGTGGTACAGACCTCGTCCGGTGACGCCGGCTTCGACCCGGAAGACAGCTACCTGCTGACCGACGACGTGGCCCCGGACAGTGGCCTGTACGCTGCCGGCGTGGTCATCGGAGGCACGGATGCGCCCCTGCGCCCGGTTTCCACCTGGCTCAGCGGCAACCAGTACCGTGCCAACTATCAGGTCACCCTGGCGCCGCGCAGCCGTCAGGTGCTGGTGCAGTACCTGGTGCAGGATGCCAGCCGCGAACGTGCGCGCAGCACCCTGGAGCAACTGGCCAATAGCGATGTCCAGGAACCGAACCTGACCCTCGAAGAGCAGCGCGGCATCGTCAACTGGACCACCCAGGCGGACAGCGATGGCGACGGCCTGGCCGATGCCCTCGAATACCTGCTGGGCCTCGATCCGCTCAAGGCCGACAGCGACGGTGACGGCCTGCGTGACGGCTTCGAGCAGCGCTATGGTTTCGCGGCCAAGCTCGCCAACGGCGAAGCGGTCGAAGACACCGACGGCGACGGCCTGAACAACCTGCAGGAGCAGGATGCCGGCAGCCACCCGCGCGTGGCCGATACCGACGGCGACGGGCTCACCGACGGTGCCGAGGTGCTGGTGCATCATTCCAGCCCGCTGACCCGCGACACCGACCTGGATCGCGTCCTCGATGCCGATGAAGTCGCGCGTGGCACCCGTCCGGACCTGGCTGACACCGATGGCGATGGCCTCAGCGACTACGCCGAGCTCTTCAACCACGGTACCGATCCGCTCAAGGCGGACAGCGACGACGACGGCCTGCCCGACAAGTACGAGGTGGACAACAACCTGCTCAACGTCGGCGCTCAGGACGACACCGACGGCGACGGCCTGAGCAACCTGGTCGAGTTCCAGGCCGGCACCTCGCCGCGCAACGTCGACACCGACGGCGACGAGCTGCTGGACGGCTGGGAAGTGCTGGGCACGCCGCCGAGCGACCCGCTCAAGGCCGACGGCGACAACGGCGGCCGCCGCGACATCAACGAACGCTTCGTCGATGGCACCGATCCCAAGGTGGCCGGCGACGATCGTCCGAACATCAATGGCTATCGCACCGCCAAGGACGAGAACAACCGCGACTGGAACTTCTATTACGGTGGCGAGCTGCGCTCCACCACGGGCGCTGCGGTGGACTCGAGCTACTGGGCCAACCTGCTGTTCATCAACGGCAACCGCTATGGCTACTCCTACAACCATGCCACCAGCAGCGCCAACGGCCGTGAGTACCACTACGAAGGGCGCCGCATGGACAACCTGGTGGTCAGCCGCCGCGTGCTGGTGCCCAGCGTGGGTGGTGCCTATGCCCGCTACCTGGAGATCCTCGACAACCCGAGCGGTACCGAGCAGGTGGTCACCCTGCGCCTGCAGTCCTACTACGGTGCCAACGACGCCCAGACCGCCATCGTCACCAGCAGTGGCGACGACCAGCTGACCACCGCCGACGACTACCTGGCGCTGCGCGACACCGCCACGCCGACCCGTCCGGTGCTGCTGCAGGTGCTGGGCGGCAACGCCAACCGTCGCCAGGGCACCAGCCTGGTCAGCCGCAACGGCCGTCAATGGCTGGCGGAGTACCAGGTGCGCATCCCGGCGGGCGAACGCCGCGTGGTCATGCACTTCTCCACCCTGGAAGGCTCGGCCGACGCCGCCATGCAGACCGGCGCCCGCCTGCGCAGCCTCAAGGGCCTGGGCCTGGACAACCTCGACCCGACCCTGGCCGGCAAGGTGGTGAACTTCTTCGCCTTCTACGACCAGGACGAAGACGGCCTGAGCGACGCCGACGAAGCGCGCCTGGGCACCGACCCGGCCAACCCGGACAGCGACCACGACGGCATCCCGGACGGCAAGGACAGCGAGCCGCTGGTGCCTGACGCCACCGCGCCCAACGTCACCTTCCAGCCCCTGGAACCGGCCCGTCGCTACGGCGGCCAGCCGCTGGACGTGACCGCGCTGATCAGCGACAACGGCCTGGTGGCCAAGGTCGAGCTGCTGCAGGACGGCCTGCTGCGTGAGACCCGCACCAGCGGCGGCACCCAGACCTTCACCGTGATCCTGCCGAACCAGGACAGCACCCTGCTGCAGGTCCGTGCCACCGACAGCAACGGCAACGTACGCACCGCGGACCTGACCGTGGCCGTCGCCACCGTGCCCGAGCTGCAGGTTTCCGGCCGCGTGCAGGACGTGCTGGGCAAAGGCATCGCCGGCGCCCTGGTACGGGTGAAAGGCATCGAGACCACCACCGACGCCCAGGGCCACTACCAGCTCCAGGTGCTGACCACCGACACGGCGCTGAAGGTCCAGGCCACCGCGCTGTTCGGCAAGCAACCCATGTTCGCCCAGGTGCTGGCGCAGGTGCCGGTGGACTCGGAAGACGTTCGCGTCGAACCGCTGGTGCTCAAGGCCCTGCCTCGCCAGGTCCGTGACCCCATCACCGACGCGGAGCTGAGCTACGAGGGCAACGTCGGGTTCGCCTACAACCTCAACAACGGCTACCGCTGGGATATCCAGGGCAACGGGACGATCAACGACGGCACCAGCGACGCCTATGACGGCGGCCAGTACCTGACGGTGAACGAGCAGGGCTTCCCCTCCATCAGCACGGGCCTGCTGCGCCTGGCCGGCCGCGAAGTGACGCTGCCTGCGCAGGCCATGGGCAACGGCGTACTCAAGGTCAGCCGCAGCATCTACGTACCGGAGAGCGGCAGCTACGCGCGCTTCATCGAGCGCATCGAGAACACCGGCGACCAGGAACTGACCATCCCGGTGCGGATCAACGGCAACCTCGGCTCCGATGGCTCCACCTACACCATCGCTACGTCCAGCGGCGACCAGGCCTTCACCACGGCCGACAACTGGCTGCTGACCGACGACGGCAGCAATGGCGGTGGCGACCCGGCCGTGGGCCTGCTGTTCAGCAGCGCCAGTGCCAAGGTGCGCCCGACCTTCGTGATGCGCAGTGGCGACGATTACGCGGTGACGTACAACCTGACGCTCAAGCCCCATAGCCGCCAGGTGCTGATGCACTACGCCGTGCAGAACTACAGCCGTGCCGAAGCCGAGCGTGTGCTGCGTGAACTGGCGTCGGCCACCTTCGAAGACGTCGGCGTGACCCAGGAAGAGGTCCAGGACCTGGTCAACCTCAGCGACCTGGTGGACTCCGACAACGACGGCCTGCCGGACGCCGACGAGATTCCGCTGGGCCTCGACCCGGAAAACCCGGACGTCGATGGCGACGGCATTCCCGATGGCCGCGACCCCGAGCCGAGCGTGCCGGACACCCAGGCGCCCAGCGTGAGCATCGCCCACAGCGAAGGCCCGTTCTACCCGGGCGACCCGATCACCCTGACCTTCGACGTGCAGGACGCCGGCATCGTCGGCGAGGTCGAACTGCTCATGGACGGCGAGCAGCAGGCCGTGTTCAACGGCGTCGGCCAGCACCAGCAGCAGCTGACCCTGCCGGGCGAGGGCACCGTGCGCTTCGAGGTCCGCGCCACCGACAGCAACCACAACGTTGGTCGCCAGACCCTGGAGCTTGACGTGGTGGCAGTGCCGCCGAGCAGCATCGCCGGCCGTGTGGTCAACGAACTGGGTGTTCCGCTGGTTGGGGTTCAGGTAAACCTGGAGCAGGGCAATGGCGGTGAAGAGCCCAACGTCCTGGCACGTCTCTTGGGCGATGACTTGACCGTCACTACCGGTGAAGACGGGCGATTCCTGTTTGAAGGGCTTGATCGCCGCGAAAGTGACCGTTGGGTGATCAAGGCCGAGAAGGAGGTTCTGGGTTATCCAGTACGGGCAGAGCAGGTCGTGCAGCTGTATCAAGATGGGCTTTTTGAGTCCAATGACCTCACGTTGGGCGGTGAAGACACCTATGTCGAGCCTATGACCGGTGACTTGGGGCAGCGTTATGACGACACCGAGCTCTATCTGCAGCTGCCGGAGAGCTTTGCTTTCGCTGACAAGGCGCTCACGGTCCGTGTCCGTGACCAACAGGTGGAGATCGGCGAGGAAATCCAGGACATCCCGGTTCAATATCTGGTTGAGAACTTCGCGGGCAGCCAGGCCTTCCATGTGGCCATGCTTGAGGATCGTGTGACCCTGACGTGGACTGACTGGCGCAGGAAAGGGGTAGAAGACGATAACTTGGTGGATGTGCAGGTCGTAATCCACCGTGATGGTCGTATAGAGAATCGCTACTACAAGCTTCCCTACAGCGGCTGGCACTGCGGGCAGCGTACTCTTACCCGCTTCGCCCATGGCAACTGGTATGACGGCAAGGACCAGGTCCAGCTGCTCAACGTCAACGGCCGGCAGGTCTATCGGGATATCGCCATTGAACAGGGCGGCTACTGCACCTTCGGCCTGAACGGTTACACCATCACATACGTGCCCACGGCCGAAGGTAACTACCGGATGGAAGTCGGCCGCCTGCCTGGCCACCTGGACAGCGATGGTGATGGCCTCTCGGATATCCGTGAGACGCTGCTTGGTACCCGCCTGGATGACAAGGATACCGATGGTGATCGCCTGAATGACTGGTTCGAGCTTGTATACGGCCCGAGCCCATTGGAGCCAAACCCATTGGCTGCTGATGAGGATTGGGATGACGACACCCTGACCAATCTGGAAGAGCAGGAATTCGGCACCGATCCTTTCAACTCTGATACGGATGGAGACAACGTCCCGGATGCGGATGAAGTCCGTATCCACCATACGGACCCGACGCGCTACGACACCGATGGCGATTGGGTCGGCGATCGCGTCGAGCTGGATAACAATTCCAGCCCGCTGAAGGTGGATACCGATGGTGATGGGCTTACTGACTATCAGGAGATCGAGCTCTATAACACCCTGCCAGATAAGCGCGACAGCGATGGCGATGGTATGGAGGACAAGTTCGAGATCGACTATGACATGGAGGGCACGAGCCCCGATGGTGATGAGGATGGGGATGGCCTGAGCAACGTCGAGGAGTTCCGTCAGGGTACTCACCCACGCGAGCTGGACAGCGACGGTGATGGACTGCCTGACAGGTTTGAAGTGGAGATGGGGCTGTCGCCCAGCAAATATGACAGTGATGGTGCAGGCCGTGGTGATGGCGACGAGCTCTTCGTTGATGGAACTGACCCTGAGAATCCGTCGGATGATCGCGCCGCAGCCGAAAAAGCCTCTGACCTTTATATGGAGACCGAGTCCGGCCTTGGCGTCAGCGTGGTATCCGAAGGCAGCCTGACATTCCGTCTGGGTAGAAATCAGGACACTATTGGTGTGCAAAGCGCATTGAGACTGGAGAGCTTTGATGGCACCGATGGCGTTGAAGCAGCCCGTTCACTTGCCATCTCTCGTCAGTTCGAGGCGCCGCGTCGCGTTTATACCCGTGTTGGCGATGAGCCAATCTGGCGTAGCCCTTTGAAAGCGATCGACAGTGGCTTGCTGGTCAGCCGCGAGTACTACGCGCCAGCATCCGGGCATTCCTACGTGCGGGTGCTGGACAGGTTCTACAACATCAGTAGTCAGGCACGTACGGTTGCGCCCGTGCTGCGTTCACAGCCGAACTATTGGGGGCAGGGTTACCAGCAGCAGACATCGAGTGGGGATGATGCGCTGTCGGCTGAGGATGGTTGGCTCAGCCTGCGCAAGAGCACCTACCAGGGGGAAAGTCTGGTACCGGGGCCGGTAGCGACGGTGCATGTCTTTGCCGATCAGGCGGGGCGCAGTTCGCTTAACAGCGAAGAACTGTTCAGTGATGCCTACTACAGCTGGCGCATTGGTTACAGGTTTGAGATCCCTGCCAACGACCATCGATTGGTGATGTCCTTCCTTGCGTTGGAGAACCTTGAGGCTGGAGCCCAGAGCATGGCAGCGCTGTTGCAGGGGCTGGGCGAAACCACATTGCAGGGTATTCCTGCAGGTGATCGCGAGCGCATCGTCAACTTCACTCCCTGCCAGGACGATGATTTGGATCTGTTGTGCAACAGCGCTGAGTCTCAACACGGTACTCGTAGTGATAAAGCCGATACCGATGACGATCGCTTCAGTGACGCGCTCGAAGTGCAGCTGGGTAGCGACCCCACAGACCCAACATCTATTCCCGAATTTGATGTCCTCGCGTTGGAGGACGTGGATGGCGTCGAGACCAGCCGCGTGTTGAGTCAACGTGGTTTCGATGGGGACATGACGTTGGTTAAGGCGATCGGGGGCTGGTATCGCAGCCTGGACGTGATGAACACCGGCCAACTGTGGACGGCTTCACTCGATACCTCGGATGGCTTCCAATACGACCTCTACGGGCTTCCGGCTTTGGAGCGTTGGGAGGAACAGATCTGGAGCAATCGTCGTGGGGAGCTCCTCGACGATACTCAGGGCAACAGCACCTATTACCTCATGCCAGAAACCATTGAGGCTGACGATGGCGCTGCGCAGGATGTGCTCGTGCTGCGGCAGTTGAGCCGTAACCAGTGGGGTGATAGCGAAGAGCAGGAAATCTCCCAGGTCCCGACAGATCTCCGCTGTGGCGCCGGCCTGGCTCATTGGCAGGGCGAGCCTTTGCTGCTGAACGGCTGCAAGTTGAGCCGCCTGGATGCGAAGAGCGATTGGGTCACCCTGGCCGAGCTCAACTTTGGCGATGGCTTCGGCAGCGAGCCCGTGGTCCTCTCCATGGACGACATGCCCCAGGCCGGCGGCGCCATGCTGCTGGTGGAGGATGAAGTGGACGGTAATGTGCGTCGCAGCCTCGGCTTCGTCGACCTGAAGACCGGGCAGGTGAAACGCCTGGGCGAGGTACCGATCGGCGTGAAGGCGATCTCGGTGAAGTTCCGAGGCTTCCAGAACCAGCCGAAATGGCCAATTGATATCGTTCCTAGCTGATTTGTGAGTCGAGTCACACCCCTGTTTGTGGCCGACCTGTATATCGCACCCGCGATAAAAGGAATTTGACCTTATTAAGGTGGTGATCCATGAAGCAGTTCCCACGCCTCGCCTTGGCGTCCTCGATCCTGGCCCTGCTCCTGGCGGGCTGTGATTCCTCCAGCGATTCCATCGCCGAGGTGAACGGCAAGCCGGTCACCCAGGCGCAGTTCGACGCCTTCCTCAAGTTCAAGCGGGTTCCGGCGCAGAACGCCGAATGGGTCAGCCGCGAGCTGGACGAGTACCTGGAGCGCGAAGGCCTGGCCGGCCAGATCGAAGCCCAGGGCCTGCTCCCCGCCGAGCAGGTGGAGACCGAGGTGGCCGAGTTCCGCAAGCAGATGCTGATCAGCCGCTACTTCGAGGAGTTCCTCCGCGAGCGGGTGACCGACGAAGCGGTGCGCAACTTCTACGCCACCAACCCCGACCAGTTCCAGGCGCGCAAGGTGCACGTCGCCCATATCCTCCTGCGCACCAACCCCGGCATGAGCGAGAACGAGCGCCAGGCCCTGCTGAGCAAGGCCCAGGAAGTGCAGTCGCGGATCAACGCCGGCGAGGACTTCACCGCGCTGGCCGCCACCTTCTCCGAGGACCAGCTGTCCGCCAAGCAGGGCGGTGACCTTGGCTGGCTGCAGGAAGGCGCCATCGACCCGGCGTTCAGCGGCAAGGTATTCGCCATGAAGCCGGGCGAGCTGTCCGAGCCCGTGGTCACTCCCTTCGGCTTCCACGTGATCAAGGTGATCGAAGGGCCGCAGGTGGTGAAGCAGCCGTTCGAAGCGGTCAGTGGCGACATCCGCTATCGCCTGCGCCAGGAGGCCAAGCAGGCCGAACTGGAGCGCCTGGCCAAGGCGGCGAAGATCGATCGCAAGACGCCCCCGGCCCCTGCCGAGGGCACTGCCGCCAAGGAAGGCGAAGACCGTGCCGCGGGTTGAGTGGACGCTGGGTTGCCTGCTGGCGGCGCTGCTGCTGGCCGGCTGCCGTGACGACGACGGTGCCGAGGCCCTGGCGCAGGTACCGGTCGAGCCGTCGGCGACCCTGGTCACGGTGGACGAAAGCCCTATCACCCGGGCCCAGCTGGAGCTGACCGTCGAGCGCACCCTGGGCGAGTCGGCACCGCTGTTCGCCAACGACGAAGTGGAACGCAAGATCCTCGACAGCCTGGTGGCCAGCCGCGCCATGGCCCTGCTCGCCGAGCGCGAACTGGATGCCGGCGAGCGCGCCCAGCTGGACCTCAAGGCCCAGGCCTACCGCGAAGAACTGCTGGTGCGCCACTACCTGGAGCAGCACGCCACGCCGGAGCCGGTGACCAGCGAGCAGGTGGCCGACTACTACCAGCGCCACCCCGAGGAATTCGGCGGCGGCGTGGAAAAGAGCTTCGAAATCATCACCAGCGACCAGGAGCTGGATGAAACCCAGCGCGCCGAACTCATCGCACTGCTCAGCGGTGCCGAGGTGCAGGGCAACGACTGGCAGAAGCGGGTGGCCGCCTGGCGCGCCGCCGGCAAGCCGCTGGAATACCGCAGCAACCGCATCAAGCCCGAACTGCTGGAGCAGCCCCTGCGCAGCCTGGTGGAACCCACCCAGGCGGGCAGCATCGCGCCGCTCTACGTGGACGGCCAGATGCTGCTGGTGCGGGTGACCGCCGAGGAGCGCCTGCCGGCCAGGCCGCTGTCGGAAGTGAGTGGCGAGATACGCGAGAAACTGGCGCCGCAGGCCCTCAAACAGGCGGTGAAAAGCCTGAGTGAAGAGGCGACGCGCCAGGTGAAGGTGCAATACAGCTCGCGCTAGATGAGCCGATTGCGAAGAGCCGGCCGATAGGTGCCGGCATAGGGAAACGGCAGGGCAGCCTGTACAACAGTGGACGGACGAACTATGGGGATGCTGGGGGGGCAGGGCAAGCGGTGCCAGCTGCTGGCGGGGCTGGCATGGCTCCTTTTGACCAGTGGCGGCCTGGCGCAGGCGGCCGAGTCCTGTCGCGCCCTGTTCACCGGTGGCCTGCAGACCCATGGCGCCGGCGGCGTCGTCTTCCAGTGGGGCGGCACGCTGCAAGGCAACCCTAGCCAACTGATCGACACCCCCCGCGTACAGAACCCCTGGGGCGCCCCCAGCTGCGGCAGCCGCGACTGCCAGGCCAGCGGCCTGGAGGCCGCCGGCTTCGCCGGCCTGACCCTGCCCGCCATCAAGGGCGAGCATGACCTCAACCTGGGCTATCTCGGCGTGGGCGAAGCGGGCGGCGGCGAACTCAACCGCTACCGCACCGTCAACGTCGACGCCGGCGGCACCCTGACCTTCAACGCCCGCCACCAGGCCTACTACATCCAGCGCCTGAGCATCGGCTATGGCGCCAAGGTCACCCTGGCCCCCGGGCGCTACTGGATCGGCCAGCTGGACATGGCCTCCAACAGCCAGCTGCTGGTCACCGGCGGCAACGCCCGGGTCCTGCTCGGCTCATCGCTGAACCTGCCCTACCAGGCCAGCGTCAACGGCGAGGGCAGCGCCGAAGCGTTGCAGCTCTTCGTTCGCGGCAACCTGAGCCTGGAGTCGTCCGCCACCGTCGGCGCCCTGGCCTATGTGGAAGGGGATTACCGCGGGGCCTTCGCCTCGCGCCTGCGCGGCGGACTCAACGCCCGCAACGCCGTGGTGGACACCGCCGCGCGCATCGAAACGCGCATGGACGCCATCGCCACCCTGGGCTGGAACACCCAATGCAGCGAGCGCCGCGACCTGGATGGCGACGGTGTGCTCGACCTGTTCGATGAGGATACCGACGGCGACGGCTACGACGACGAAGCCGAGCGCCTGGCGGGCAGCGACCCGCGCAATGGCCAGAGCGTGCCCCAGGTGACGCCGCCCACCACCCAGCCGAGCCAGTGCACCGCGGCCTTCGCCAAGGGCCTGCAAAGCCATACCGCTGGCGGCCGCATCAGCTTCGGGCTCAACGCCCAGCTGCGTGATGGCGTTTCCGCCTACCTGCCGGCGAGCCGGGTCGACAGCAGCTTCGCCTCCCTGGCCCGCAGCTGCGGCACCCAGGATTGCCAGCCCAGCTACACGCCTGCCCCCGTGCCGCAACTGCCGGCCTTCCTCAAGACCGGCTCCAGCTTCAACCAGGACCTGGGCTACGGCGCCACGCAGGTGATGGACGGCAGCCGCACCGAGTGGCGCCGGCTGAATGTCGCCGGCATGGCCACGGCACGCTTCACCAAGCCGGGCGCGTATCGCCTGCGGGAGCTGGAAGTGGGCTACCGCGGCACCCTGGAACTGTCCGCCGGTGACTACTGGATCGAGAAACTCACCCTGGCCAGCGAGGCGCGCATCGTCCCGCGCGGTGCCGGCACGGTGCGGCTGCACGTGGCACAGAATCTCGAACTGCCCTGGCAGGCCCGTCTCAATGCCGAGGCCTCCGGCCAGGCCCGTGACCCCTCGCAGCTGGTGGTGCTGGCCGAAGGCAACGTCGTGCTGGGCTCCAACACCACGGTGGCCGGCTTCGTCTACGCCCGTGGCAACCTGACCCAGCAGTACGCCTCCCAGCTCACCGGTGGCGCCGTGGCGGCGAACCTGAGCCTGGAAACCCAGGCCCAGGCGCGCCAGGACCTGGCCGCGCTGGGCAAGGTCGACTTCGGCCTGCTCTGCGACCTGGATGGCGACGGCATTGGTGACAACCTCGACCCGGACCGCGACGGCGACGGCATCTCCAACGATTACGAGATCCAGCTCGGCTACAACCCGGACGACAAGAACAGCACCCCGCCGGACATGGACAAGGACGGCATCCCGGACGCCCTGGACGACGATCGCGATGGTGACGGCGTACCCAACGCCCAGGACGCCTTCCCGGACGATCCCAAGGAAAGCAGCGACCTCGACGGCGATCAGATCGGCGACAATGCCGACACCGACCGCGATGGCGATGGTGTGTCCAACGACATCGAAATCCAGCTGGGCTTCGACCCCAACGACAAGAACAGCACACCGCCGGACCTGGACAAGGACGGCATTCCGGATGCCCTGGACGATGACCGCGATGGTGACGGCGTGCCCAACGCCCAGGACGCCTTCCCGGACGATCCCAAGGAAAGCAGCGACCTCGACGGCGACAAGATCGGCGATAACGCTGACCTGGATCGCGATGGCGACGGCATCTCCAACGACTACGAAACCCAACTGGGCTTCGACCCCAACGACAAGAACAGCACCCCGCCGGATATGGACCGCGACGGCATCCCCGACGCGCTGGATTACGACCGCGATGGCGACGGTGTAGAGAACGACAAGGACGCCTTCCCGGACGACCCCACGGAAAGCAGCGACCTCGATGGCGACAAGATCGGTGACAACGCCGACACCGACCGCGACGGTGACGGTGTTGCCAACGACATCGAAATCCAACTCGGCTTCGACCCCAACGACAAGACCAGCACCCCGCCGGACCTGGACAAGGACGGCATCCCGGATGCGCTGGACGACGACCGTGACGGTGACGGTGTGCCCAACGCCCAGGACGCGTTCCCGGACGATCCCACCGAGAGCAGTGACCTCGACGGCGACAAGATCGGTGACAACGCCGACACCGACCGCGACGGCGACGGCATCTCCAACGACTATGAAACCCAGTTGGGCTTCGACCCGAACGACAAGACCAGCACGCCGCCGGACCTGGACAAGGACGGTATTCCGGATGCCCTGGACGATGACCGTGACGGCGACGGTGTGCCCAACGCCCAGGACGTGTTCCCGGACGATCCCACCGAGAACAGCGACCTCGACGGCGACAAGATCGGCGACAACGCCGACACCGACCGCGATGGCGACGGCATCTCCAACGACTACGAAACCCAGCTGGGCTTCGATCCCAATGACAAGACCAGCACGCCGCCGGACCTGGACAAGGACGGCATCCCGGATGCTCTGGACGATGACCGCGACGGCGACGGCGTACCCAATGCCCAGGACGCCTTCCCGGATGACCCGGCTGAAAGCAGCGACCTCGACGGCGACAAGATCGGTGACAACGCCGACACCGACCGCGATGGCGACGGCATTTCCAACGACTACGAAACCCAGTTGGGCTTCGACCCCAACGACAAGACCAGCACCCCGCCGGACCTGGACAAGGACGGCATCCCGGATGCGCTGGACGACGACCGCGACGGCGATGGTGTGCCCAACGCCCAGGACGTGTTCCCGGACGACCCCACCGAGAGCAGCGATCTCGACGGCGACAAGATCGGTGACAACGCCGACACCGACCGCGACGGTGATGGCATCTCCAACGACTACGAAACCCAATTGGGCTTCGACCCCAATGACAAGACCAGCACGCCGCCGGATATGGACAAGGACGGCATCCCCGACGCCCTGGACAACGACCGTGATGGCGATGGTGTTTTGAACCCTGACGACGCCTTCCCGGACGATCCCACCGAGAGCAGTGACCTCGACGGCGACAAGATCGGCGATAACGCCGACACCGACCGCGATGGCGACGGCATTGCCAACGACATCGAGATCCAGCTCGGCTTCGACCCGAACGACAAGAACAGCACCCCGCCGGACCTGGACAAGGACGGCATCCCGGATGCGCTGGACGATGACCGCGACGGCGACGGTGTGCCCAACGCCCAGGACGCTTTCCCGGATGACCCCACCGAGAGCAGCGACCTCGACGGCGACAAGATCGGCGACAACACCGACCCGGATCGCGACGGCGACGGTATTGCCAACGACATCGAGATCCAGCTGGGCTTCGACCCGAACGACAAGACCAGCACGCCGCCGGACCTCGATAAGGACGGCATCCCGGATGCGCTGGACGACGACCGCGATGGCGACGGCGTACCCAACGCCCAGGACGCGTTCCCGGACGATCCCACCGAGAGCAGTGACCTCGACGGCGACAAGATCGGCGACAACGCCGACCTGGATCGCGATGGCGACGGCATCTCCAACGACTACGAAACGCAGTTGGGCTTCGACCCCAACGACAAGACCAGCACGCCGCCGGACCTGGACAAGGACGGCATCCCGGATGCGCTGGACGACGACCGCGACGGCGACGGCGTGCCCAACGCCCAGGATGTCTTCCCGGACGACCCCACCGAGAGCAGCGACCTCGACGGCGACAAGATCGGCGACAACGCCGACCTGGATCGCGATGGCGACGGCATCTCCAACGACTACGAAACCCAGCTGGGCTTCGACCCGAATGACAAGACCAGCACCCCGCCGGACCTGGACAAGGACGGCATCCCGGATGCGCTGGACGACGATCGTGATGGCGACGGCGTGCCCAACGCCCAGGACGCGTTCCCGGACGACCCCACGGAAAGCAGCGACCTCGACGGTGACAAGATCGGCGACAACGCCGACACCGACCGCGATGGCGACGGCATCTCCAACGACTACGAAACCCAGCTGGGCTTCGACCCGAACGACAAGAACAGCACGCCGCCGGACCTGGACAAGGACGGCATTCCGGATGCGCTGGACGATGACCGCGACGGCGACGGCGTGCCCAATGCCCAGGACGCCTTCCCGGATGACCCCACCGAGAGCAGCGACCTCGACGGCGACAAGATCGGCGACAACTCGGACCCGGACCGCGACGGCGATGGCGTCAGCAACGACGACGAAGTGGCTGCCGGCACCAACCCGAACGACCCCACCAGCTTCCCGGATCGCCAGCCGCCGGTCGTGGCCATCGAGGGCCCTGAGGTCATCAGCGTCAACGAAGACAGCGTCACCCTGCGCGGCAGCGCCAATGACAGCGCTTCCGGCATGGCGCGCCTGGAGTTCACCTCCGACCGCTTCCCCGGCACCCGCTTCGCCGTGACCCTGCAAGGCAGCCAGTGGACCGCCAGCGTACCGGTGCTGGAAGGCACCAACCGGCTGACCCTGACCGCCTTCGACAAGGCCGGTAACCAGGCGAGCCTGGCGCGCACGGTGGAGCGCCAGCCGCTGGCCAGCGACATCGCCCTGACGGTGGACTACCCGCTGCCGGGCGCCACGGTGAAGGACGCCAACCTGGTGGTGCGCGGCCAACTGCGCAGCGACAAGGCCGCCCAGCGCATGGAGGTATTGGTCAACGGCGTGCCGGCCAGCCTGTCGGCCACTGGCCAGGTCACGCTGTTCGGCTTCCAATCCACGCCCATCACCCTGCAGTCGGGCTCCAACACCCTGACCATCCAGGCCTGGGTGGACCAACGCAGCATCCAGCGCAGCCTGGTGGTGACCTACCAGCCGCCCCAGGCCAGCTTCAAGCCGCCGCGCTTCGACAACCTCTCGCCCGCCAATGGCAGCCTGCTGCCGGGCAACGGCTTCATGCTCGGTGGCCAGGTATTCGCCGAGGCCGGCCTGGAGCGCATCAGCGTCGGTGGCCGCAACCTGGCCCTGCGCGAGCCGGGCGCCCAGCTGCATGACCTGAAAGAGGCACTGAACGTACCGGTGGGGCAGAGCAGCTACTCCGTCGAACTGCTGGCCCGCGACCGCAGCGGCCAGGAGACCCGCCAGACCCTCAGCTGGAAGCTGGACCAGGTGCCGCCACAGATCACCCTCGACCAGCCCCTGGTGGAGCTGCCGGCGAAGAACCGCGTCAGCGAGCAGCCCTATCCCCTCAAGGGCACCCTGCGCGAAACCAACCTGTCGAGCTTCCAGATCAACGGCACCGACGTGACCCTGGAGCCCGGCGCCCAGGCCGGCGAGTTCCGCTTCGCCAGCCGCATCGCGTTGCCCATCGGCCAGCCGGTGAGCGTGACCCTGGACGCCCGCGACCAGGCCGGCAACCAGCTGCGCCACGAGTACAGCCTGGAGCTCTCGGCCCAGGCGGCCATCAGCTGGGTCATCCCCACCGAGGGCACCGAACTGCTCAACCTGGGCGAACCGGTCTCCTTGCAGGTGGCGGCGCGCATCGAGGACCTCAGTGGCCTGCTGGCGCCTCGGGCCATGCTGCTGGCGGCCAATGGCGACCTGATCGCCGATGCCCCGCTGACCGGCGACACCACGCTGAAGAGCGCCACGCTGCAGATCCCGCCGCAGAGCGGCCAGTACCAGTTGCTGGCGGTTCTCCAGGGCGCGAATGGCCAGGTGGTGGCGCAGAGCGCGCGGAGCATCACCCTGGTCACCCCGCAACAGGTGCCGGTGGCCCTGGAGCGCGTCGAGCCGGCGAACAATGCCCGTTTCGTCGAGCCCAACGGCTTCATCAGCCTCTACTTCAACCAGGCCATCGACCTCGCCAAGCTGGAACTCGATGTCCACCAGACTGCCCACGGCATGTCCTACGTCGACCTCGACGGCCTGGGCACCAGTGCGCTCAAGGCCCAGGGCTACCAACTGGTGCGGGTGGACTTCGACCATCAGAACGTGGTCGGCGCCCTCTCCGAGCTGCCGGGCAGCCAGGTGATCGCCTTCTACCCGGAGAAGGACCTGGCCTATGACGCCGAGGTGTCGGTGGAGGTGCGCTACGACGGCCTGGAGCTGGAACGCCTGCGCTATCGCACCCGCGCACTGCCGACCTTCATCTCCGGCGTGGTGCTGGATCAGCTGCAGGAGCCGGTGGCGAACATCGAAGTGCGCCTGGAAGAGCTGAACCGCAGCGTGCGCACCAACCGTGACGGCGCCTTCAACTTCGGCTTCGGCGACACTGCCGAGCAGACCATCCCCGGTGGCCAGTACCGGCTGCTGCTCAACCCGGGTTCGGGCAACCGCGGGTACGGCGCCGACAGCCGCGCTGTCACCGTCCAGGGCGGCCAGCGCAACGACTTCGGCCAGATGCAGTTGGCGCAGCTCAACACCACGCTGCCCTACGTGCCGGTGAAGGGCGGCAGCCAGCTGAGCCTGCTGGAAGGCGAGCTCAAGCTCGACCTCAGTGGCGCGCGCCTGCAGTTCCCCGATGGCCGCCAGGAGGGTGACCTGCATGTGCAGATGTTGCAGTTCAGCGAGCTGCCGTACCCGGTCGAACCGCTGGCGATGCCCTACTGGATGTATGCGCTGCAACCCGCCGGGGTCAGCGTCCAGGGCTCCATCGGCGTCGACCTCGCCGCCCTACGCCTGGGCAACACCCTCGACTACCTGCCGCCGGACGGCTCCTACGTGGTGATGGTGGGGCTGGATCGCCAGGCCGCGCGCATCGTCCCCGTGGGCGTGGGCGTGATCGGCAACGGCCGCATCCGCAGCCAGGGGGGGCTGGCCCAGGACAACCTCGATCTCTTCGGCTTCGCCCTGGCGGGCCTCGAAGCGCAGCCTGCGCTCAAGGCCTATGCCGACGGCGAGCTCAACCTGCGCCAGCTGCAGGCCGAACTCTATCGCTTGAACAAGGGCCGCTGAGGCGGCCAAGGGAATCTCTGACAGATGGATATGTTGGTCATGCCTTCCGAATCGAAACGCCGCAGTCGCGCATGGCTGGGCCTGGCCCTGGGTGCACTGCTGGCCGGCTGGACCGCCACGGCCCAGGCGTTCTTCGGCTTCGGGTTGATCCCCGGGATCTATGTCCCGCAGACCTACTACAAGTTCGGGGCCGTCTACACCCGCGCCATCGTGCTCAGCCCCAACGGCAAACCCATCTGGGTGGAATACGGCAGCGACGGCAAGGAAGCCCGCGAGATCGGCGAAGCCACCGGCTCGCTGGAGCAGGCCCAGGTGATGTCCGGCGACGTCTACCGCGCTTACCTGCAACGGCTCAAGGATGCCCGCGAGCGCTATCCGAACGGCGAGGTGATGACCGCCGCCACCTACCGGGGCAAGTCCTTCAAGACGGTGGATGGCAAGGCCATCGACAAGCCCAGCCTGAGCCCCAGCAGCCTCACCGTGCTGGTGCGCGGCGAGAAGGAACGCTTCAGCACCAAGGGCGATGAACTGCTGCTGTTGCAGATGCCCATCGACAGCAACGTCACCCCGTCCTCCAGCAGCAAGGCGCTGCTGCTGTCCAAGGAAGGGCAGATCCTCCACCAGGGCACCAACAGCATCGGCTTTCGCGCCGGCTTCTTCGGCAAGGACGGCAAGGTCGACGACAAGAACACCCGCGACCGCGACGCCAAGATCTACGGCCCGCTACCGGGCGTGGGCGTCACCCTGGGCAGCCACGTCACCGGCGGCTATGCCCTGACGGACGACGACGGCAAGTACAAGATGAACTACTTCCTGCCGCCTTGCCCCGGGTTCTTCTTCGAGTACACCACCCCGGCCTACCTGGAGCTCTACTACAAGCGCTTCAACCCCCGGGGCAGCTCCAACATGCCCTACTACCTGACCCGGCCGGACTATGACTCCTGCAACGGCTTGGGCTTGTGGAGCCTGGAGGCGGCAGCGATCGTCGCTACTATCGCAACGCCGATGAAGCAGGCTGCGGATTTCCCCATCGACCTGATGGTGCTGGATGGCTCGGCGCAGTTCGGTGGCGGCGTGAAGCTCGGCGACAAGACCGCCCACAGTGACAAGACCGGCAAGCGCGACAACTATCTCCAGCAGAGTTACGACTTCGACGGTGATGAAAAGCCGGATCAGGTCGTACCGGGCAAGAAGGTCGTCAAGCAGGTAGATGGCAAGCCGAAAGAGGTCTTCGAAAAGACGACGCTCGAAGAAGCCGAACTGCAGGGGATTTATCTATCCAGCAGTGCGAGTGCGGAGTCGTCTGGTGGTGAGGCCGCGCAGCCCGACTTCACAAGGCTGATCGATATAGCCCCCGATTTCGAGGATCGCGGGCTTCTGGAGAGCATCAGCAAGGACGACCTGAAGGACACGGACATCTACGTGTTCCGCGAGTCCAACGGCCAGCTCGTGGCCGAGCGGCGCGGGCTGCACGAGGACGAGCTGTACAAGAACTACTCAGGTGTCGACGAGAAGACCGGCAGCTTCCGCTACACCATCCAGCTGCGCGGCTCGAAGGAAAACTACTACGCCATCGCTGGCCGCACCGGCGAGGCGGCCTTCAGCAAGTGGCAGAGCGCCGGCGGTTTCAAGGAAGAGTTCCAGAAGCGCGCGGCCAATCACCTCAAGGCCGGCGAGACGGTGCGCATCATCGCCATCAACCGCCCTACCGGCTATATCGGTAGCGTCAAGGTCAAGCTCGAGTCCGCCGTGGCCAGCGGCAACCTGCTGAACTTCGCCGATCAGCGCATCGAGCTGGCGCCGCCGAACCTCAAGGTCTGGGCCGAGCGCAAGAACAAGATCGAAAAGGGCATGACCAAGGGCGAGCTGAAGAAGCAGCTCATTGGTAATGAAGGTGCCGGGCTCGGCACCGATATCAGCATCGCGATCTATACCGATTGGCAGGATGCCGATGGGGGAGCCCTGCCGGAGGAACTGGCGGACTATGGCTTCACCGGTCGGCTGGCGAAAATCGTCGCGGCCAATCAATTGGCACCGGAAGGCGCCAACAGCCTCTCGCAGTTCAAGATCAAGCCGGGCCAGCAAGTGCAGGTGATCCAGCTGCCGGAGAAAATATTGGCCAAGCAGCACCTGTATCTGCAGGTGACCGGCCAGCCGGAAAACCGCAACCCGGACTTCTCCTCCAACGGCTCGGGCAGCGGTGTATTGAAGTACCGCCCGACCCACTATGTGCCGGTCAGGGTGCCGCTCAACGATGAAGAGGCCAGCGAGCTGTCACGCCAGGCCTATCGCAAGGCGGTCAAGTCGTTTCCCCAGCAGACTTTCAAGAAGCCGGAGCCCAGGTACGAATGGAAGTACCGGCCCGAGATGCAGTTCAGCCTGTATGACCTGACGGTCGATCAGATCAAGCGCAAGGAACTGGCCAGCGATGCCGGTACCAAGATCGATCTGAACCAGGCCGCCATCACCGCTTCCGACAGGGTCATCGACTTCCTCTACTCGCTGCTGCAAAGCCAGTTCGCCCAGCTCGACCCCTTCGACATGAAGGGGGAGCGGGAGATGGTACTGGCGATGGGCGGGTCGGAAGTGAAGGTCAAGTACGGGCCGAGCAAGACCATTCAGTTCACCGACCTCAATCACCTGTCGGCGCTGCAGCCGGAAGACTTCATGAGCATCCGCCTGTATGCCAACAATGATGTGAGCAACATCTTGTGGGAGTGGGCGTTCGATAACATCGTGCTGTTGCCGGTGCCCATGGCTGGTGGAGAAACGATCAAGGTCTCCGCCGACGATGCGGCGTTGGTTTCCCAGGGCTTGAGTGCCGTGGTGTTACGCCCCAACGAGGACAAGAACACCCATCGCTATTCATTGAGCTGGTCGGTCAGCGGCAACGGGCAGTTGGAAAAGGCCTCGGACACCAACATGACGGGCACCTTCGCCAATGCCCTGAAACTGACCACAAAGGCTGGCAATCGCGCCACGGTGACGGCGAAGTTCAGCGAGCCCTATGTCATCGACCCGAAAACCGCCACTTTCGAGATCGTACCCGGCAAGCCCCATACCGTGACGGCGAACGCCCAGGGTCGCACGGCCATTTCGGGGGCGGGAAAGATCACCCTCGATATTCTCGCCAAGGACAAGTTCGGCAATACCGTCGCCGACGGTACGTTGGTGGAAATCCTGGGCGAGGACATCGCGGTCAGCGGCGATACCGCGACGGTCAATGGCAAGGTCCAGTTGGTCCTCAAGGGTGACAAGGAAGCGGGCGAGAAAAACTACTCCATCAAGGTTGGCGATGTGGTGGAGGAACGCACGCTGACCGTGGATGACATCAAGCTGGTGGTCGATGCCCCGGATGAAATTCCCCGTGGTGGCAATGTTCCGGTCACCATTCATGCCGAGTCCGACACACCGGATCTTTCCGGTGTGCAGATTCAGGTCACCGCCCTGCGGGGTGCTGTCACCAACGGCACGCTGACCCTGGGCAGTGACAACAGCGTGCGCACCAGCCTGGATGCCGGCAACTTTGTCGGCGAGGGCAAGCTGATTGCCCGCATCAACGACAAGCTGTTCCCCATGTCGCTCAAGGTCGATGCGCTGAGCAATGATCTGGAGGTTTCCAATCCGCTGCTGATTTCCTCCCGCTTCGGCTCATCGCCTGACGGCCAGCACGCTGAAACCGACATTGTGCTCAAGGGTGAAGTGGGCGAAGAGGTCGAGATCGACCTGCGCGATTACCTGTCACCGAACTTGCTACCTGCTGCGTTCTGGGGGCTGTATGGGCCTTCGGCCGATGGCCGCTTCCTGGACGATGAGTTCCAGCGAGAGATCAAGCTGCACAACGCCACACCCCAGGGCCAGGGGGTGCGACGCGAGGACCGCTTCATCCAGATAACCACGGATGACGGCTATGCCGGCGTGCCCTACGACCAGGCGCTGGCGCGTACCGATGATGTGGGGGCGACCCTGTCGTTCCGTCCCGATGAAGGGGCCTTCGGCAAGAACCTGCTCGATTACGCGGCCAGTGGCCTGAAGGCGGTACTGACGGGCGACGGCCGGGTAAAGGTGACCGCGCAGACCCAGGATGCCGATGTCGAGCTGCTCAGCCAGCCGGTCAGCAAGGAGCAGTGGCACCGCATGGGGGTCCATGTGGTGGCGCAGAAATTGATTCTGCAGGTGGATGACCAAACATTCACCGCCTCACTGAGCGGCCCTCTGAAGAAAGCGTCCGGCCAGTACGCCGCCGTCGTGGGCAAGGGCTTCAAGGGTGCGATCAACCGCTTTGGCTTGTTCGACTGGACCCAGGCGCCTGTTGTGACCATTGCCGGCGGCGGTGGCGAACAAGGTTCCGCCCGGGTCGGTAGCGATGGCAAGGCGAGATTCCGCATCAGTTCCAACCTGAGCAACCTGCTGGCACTGCGAGAGAACCCCAACCAAGGCTTGCTCGTCACCATCAGCCGCATCCTGGTCGCCCAGGCGGTGGCCGATGGCGAGGATGCCTGTGCGGTGGTACCGGTTACCCCGACCATCAACGCCGCCGAAGCGTTGCTGAACTTCATAGTCAAGTGCGAACTGCAGAAGAAGGTTCGTCAGGCCGAGATCAAAGTCAAGACTGCGAAGGGGGTGTGGCAGACCACTGTTGCCTATGCCGAGTTGGGGCTGATCACCGGCTTGCAAAACCAGATCAACGCCCTGGGCAATACTGCCATCTACCTGGCCAAGTGCCTGGATGGGGTAGTGACCGGCTCTACCGACAACGCGGTCTCCACCATCTGCGACTTCGTTGCCAGCATGTTGCTGGTGGGCGATATCCGCGACTTCGTTATCCACAGCTATTACTACTACACCGATAACACGGAGAAATTCGACTACCCGACCTATGTGTTCGCTGGGCTGGGGATCATCGGCACCCTGGCCGAGTTTACCGGTGCAGGCATTGCTGTTGACGCGGCCCTGGCCGGTGGCAAGACGGCTTCCAAGGTCCTCAAGGGCAGTACCGTGATCAGCACCTTGGTCACCTACCTGGACAAGAAGGTGTTGAACGGTGTCTCGGGCCAGAAAGTCGAGGCGCTGAAGAAGGTCATTCCGATGCTGCAGATAGTGGCGCTGGTGGCCTTCGAAGGACCGGCCCTGAAAGAGTTCATCTTTAGCGCGATCAAGACGGCCGAAGATTTTGAAATATGGACGGTCTACGCCTATTGGATGACGGAAGAGGGAGGGCTATTTGTACAGCGAGGCGCTCTCGAAACGGGCGTTGAATCACTGGTTGGCTTTGTCGTTGGACCGGCCCATGCAGCGGTGGCGGGGAAGGCCAGCGACCTTCTCGCCGTGTTGACAAGAGTGCAAGAGAGCGCAAAGAAAGTCGGTACGGATAAAAACGCGGGCGCAGTGTTTACCAAGGTAATCAAGGAGCTGGAAGCAGCGAAAGGGACGCCTTTGGCTGAACTGGCAGGCAAATCGGATGAATTGGTCGCATTGATGGCCATCTATTCGCGAGGCTCAGAGAGTGCCTTGGCGGCCTTCCGCCAGACACCTTGCAGCCCTCCGCTGTGCTTTAACGGCCGGACCATGGGAGAGTTCGTGAAGGACATTGGTGAGATAGAGAAACATCTCTTCGCCACCAAGAGTCCAGCCACGGATATGAATAAGGTTTTTGAGCAACTGGGCACTACCGCAACGCGTAAAGATGGCGTCGAGGTCGACAGGGTATTCGTTGCCCGGGGTGGCGCAGGTACTTTGCAGGTCATCAAGCGTCTTATCGATAAAAGCAAGGATATGGAAGTTCTGGCCTTTGAAAAGGCTACGAAGACAGTAGGTGGTACTCGCCATTACGATGCGCATGTAAAGATTAATGGAGACGAATATTTTATCGAGTCGAAATACTGGACTCAAAATAAAGGTGAAACTCATATCGCAAATGCCATGAACGTCTTCAAGAAGGAAAATGGCGAAGATGGGCCGCCGGGTCAGCTGCTCAAAGATGTATTGGGGTATATGACAGGCGAAGGTGCTGGCAAGAAGGTGCGCTGGGAATTTGTAGAGGGCTCGTCGACGGGAATTAATCGAGATGAACTCATAAAAGCAGCTATAAAAGCTATAAATAAAGAGGGTGGCAATATTCAGGAGTACATAGCGAAGAAGGCTGGCAAGGATGATTATTCTGAAGTGAAGGATGAGGTGGAGGCAGCTTTGCGGATCATTTTGGGAGGAGTAAAGGTTGGTAGTTAATATCGTTGGGAACGCCTCATTCCGGCTCGCTACCGAGGGGCTCTCTATAAACACTAAAGAGTCTGGTGCGATTGTCTCCGCTACGGAGGTCAGGCTTGTTCCACCTAAGGCGACCTATTTGCGCTTCGCCACCTCGGGAGTCGAGGTGTTCAACTCGTACAAAGAGGATGGCTGCACAGTCATCGCTCATGGCAGACAGTGGCATACCCGCGACCTCTTCATCGGCGGCTATGAGGCGTATTGTGTACTCAGGTCCGTAGACGCTGAAGGCAATAAATTTTATGGCGTCTATGACTGGGACGGCAGTGAGTTAGGTCGTCTGCCGTTCATTGTGGGCGACAGGTACTTCGCCAGCACCTGGGTGGCTCTGTCGCAAGAAAAAACCTCGCAGCTCTTTACGCTACAGGGTGAGAAGCTCGGCCATTTGCAGGCCATCACCGTATCGGTTGGTCGACAGCAGCCGATTTTCTTTACCGAGTGCTTTGCCCTGTTCAAGCATGCCCCAGGATCTGACTACCAGATCTACGATGTCAGCAAGCGGCAACTGACCTCCACCATCAGTGTCAGTGAAGCTGTGTGCGGCGTAGTGCAGTCCGCTTCCGGCCTTACCTACTTGGTCGATGCGCAGGGAATCAAGCAACTGAACTATGACGGCGAATCGGCAACGCTTGAGCTCCGGTATGTTTTCGACACCCCTCTGGATATTGACCAGGCCAAGGTCCGCCTTTGGTGTGATGAGCAGCACCTGTATGTGGCCGTCAACCGCGATGGCGAGAGTCAGGTGCTGATTTCAGTGGAGCTGAAAGATATAGCCGAAGTCCAAGTGCTGAGTTGGTCCGCTCCTTGGGTCATCAATTTCCATGGCGGCTTCGTTGGCGGTTACAACTACGTCACCCTCAGGCGCGATGTCCTGCTCTCGGACAACGCAGTTCTGCTTTGGAAGACCGGTCAGCCACTCTCCCCTGAACTGCTTGACTTCGATCTAAGTCCAGTCGTCGAGGTGAGCCAGGCAACCTCGAGTACCAAGGGTAAGCACGGTTACAGGCTGCGGATCGAAGATTCGTCCTGCAACCGCGCCATACGTTCGGCTGCCTATGAGCTTGGAAGAGTCATCGGTGAGTCCTGCAGTGGGGCGTATAACGAGTCTGAAACAATTCTGGATCGCAAGTTCGATGGTCAATTTCATATCGAAATAGCGACGCCTGTTGCTCCGAGTGAGTTCGAGCAGGCTTTCCTGCCGGCTTATATCCAGTACTTCCGAAAATTCGGTGGGCTATCCCCAGCAGGAAGCAAAGCGTCGCTCGCTGATCCGATCATTACTTGGAACCCACGCACTTCGTAACGCTGCGCACAATCGCGAGGTTGCTTCGCCGTGTGGCTGAGCAACCTCGTTGCGCGGAAAATTACCAATGTGTATCCGCTTTGTAATTCCTAACAAGCGGCCGTATTTCCTGTGCACTGTTCCACCAATGCGCCTACGGCCCATGACTTATCTGCACCGTGCCATTGCTCCCGTATGGGTGGTGGTGTTGGTCAAGGCTTTAAGTTGACGGGAACCACCTCGGCGAACTTGATGAAGTTCTCTCGTTGAAATGCTGTGTTTTAAAGAATTGTTAACTGACTTCGGCGGGTATAACAGATGGATTTCAAAGCTTTGAGTAGAGATTTACTGATTTTTGGTGGTAAGAAAAACTTAAGTGAAAAGGTAGTTACACCGGGCTACTACGTTATCGCCCAGACATTTTCTGCAGATGAAGATAGTGTTTATGCTGCGATTCTCTATGAGAGGACCCATTCATTCGTCAGTGCTCTGGATGCCTCAACTGGTGCTATGAAGTGGGTGGTTGAGGACCAAAGTGATGGCAGTCGCTGGGTCTATCTGGCTAGACACATATTGGCTGGGCCGCTTCTTATCGCTAAAAGCAGCGGTATTGTCTGCTTTGATCTTCGAACTATTCCAGCGTTCGATGAACCAAGCTGGCCCTATGCTATTGAAGTTGAGGGCAATAGAGTTCTAATCGAGCTCTCGGAATCAGGTTCGCCGGGCTTGTATATTTCACTGAGTCTGGTGGATTTTACCTATGAAATCCTAGATTTAGGTATACAGTTCGCACGTCATCATGACGGGAAAATATATGGCTGGAAAATTGCGGATGATATTTCCAAGTTTTATCGCTTAAGCGATGCGGGTGGGCTTCCTGAGCTCATATGCTCTATCCAAGAGTCAATTGATTATCTAGTTCCCAAATTTACCGGGAATTTTGCAGTCTATGAAAATCGGGACAGTACTTTTTTTTCTTGTATTGACCTAACTAGCTCGTCTTGCAAACGAGTGCCCTATCCTACGGAAGGAGGGGCAGTCACGGCGTATAGTGGTACCCTTTTTATCGTTCGCAATGGCTTGTGGAAGCTGAATATTAACGACGGCTCAACCTCTGGGCCTTTCCTACCTGAGACCGTTGAGTGGTATCTGGCTTTCGATGATGGGAGGATGTATACCGTGGAGGAGAGGGGCCAGATTAAGGAGAATTATTATGTGTGTATCCGAGATCCGGATACACTTGAGTTATTGTGGGAGAGAGAGTTGGCGCTTCCTGGGAATGGCATTTTTATAGGAAGCTCAGGAGTTTACGTGGAGCCGATGGGTAATGCTGGCGCAATTCAGTTCTTTAAATATTCTGACTGATCGAGAACTGATTGGGTGTGAGGATGTGGGGGGGCGGAGTCTCTTGGTTTTTCAAAAAAACAAAAGGTTGAGATTGGCTTGTGCTTCAATGCCAGATTCGGGCGCCTGCATCGAATGTTTCGTTACCTATGGTTTAGCTGCACTGAATTATTTCCGCCAAGCAAGATCAGCGCAATGATCTTTACGATGCCAACACCGGTTCTCTCAATCCTTTAGTACAACTATCGAGAAAGTGGGAGCGAGTTTTGCTAGTCAATATCGTTGGAAACGCCTCTTTCCGGTTCGTTCCGCAAGGGCTTTCCATAAACACCGAAGAGTCCGGTGCACTCGTTTCCTCCGCGGGGGTCAAGCTTATTCCGCCTGACGCAACCTACTTGCGCTTTGCCACCTCGAAAGCTGAGGTGTTCAACGTGTACAGGAAAACTGGCAGCACCGTCATCACCAGTGGCAAAGAGTGGTACACCCGTGACCTCTTCGTTGGTGGTAATGAAACGTATTGCATGCTGATGTCCGTAGACGCTGAAGGTAATGAATTTTACGGAGTTCATGACTGGAGCGGTAATGAGTTGGGGCGCTTGCCACTCATTATAGGAGACGAATATTTCGCCAGTACTTGGGTGGCTCTATCGAAAGAAAAAACCTCGCAGCTCTTTTCGCTGCAGGGTGAAAAGCTCAGCCATTTGCAGGCCATCACCGTATCGGTTGGTCGACAGCAGCCGGTTTTCTTTACCGAGCTCTTTGCCCTGTTCAAGCATGCCCTAGGGTCTGACTACCAGATCTACGATGTCAGCAAGCAGCAACTGACCTCCACCATCAGTGTCAGTGAAGCTGTGTGCGGTGTCGTGCAGTCCGCTTCCGGCCTTACCTACTTGGTAGATGCACAGGGAATCAAGCAACTGAACTATGACGGCGAATCGGCAACGCTTGAGCCCCGGCATGTTTTCGACACCCCTCTGGATATTGACCAGGCCAAGGTCCGCCTCTGGTGTGACGAGCAGCACCTGTATGTGGCCGTCAACCGCGATGGCGAGAGTCAGGTGCTGATATCAGTGGCGCTGAAAGATGCATCCGAAGTCCAGGTGCTGAATTGGTCGGCTCCTTGGGTCATCAATTTCCAAGGCGGCTTCGTTGGCGGTTACAACTATGTCACCCTCAGGCGCGATGTCCTGCTCTCGGACAATGCGGTTCTGCTTTGGAAAACCGGCCAGCCGCTCACTTCTGAACTGCTTGAGTTCGATCTGAGTCCAGTCGTCGAAGTGAGCCAGGCGGCCTCAAGTGTCAAGGGCAAGCACGGTTATAGGCTGCGCATCGAGGATACGTCCCCCAACCGCGCCATACGTTCAGCTGCCTATGAGCTGGGTAGGCTCCTCAGCGAGTCCTGCAGTGGGGCTTACAACGAGTCGGAAGAAATTCTGGACTGCGAGTTTGATGGCCAATTCCATATCGAAGTAACCACGTCGATTGCTCCGAATGAATTCGAGCAGGCTTTCTTGCCGAGTTACCTCCGATACTTCCGCACATCCGGTATGTTATCCCCAGAGGGAAGCAAGGCATCACTCACTGATCCGATCATCACTTGGAGCACTCGCACTCCGTAACGCTGCGCACAATCACAATGTTGCTTCTCCGCATGGGCGAACAGTCTAATGATGCAATAAACTCTAACTGTTCATTTTCGCTTTGTAGTTCCACGGATGTGAACGCATTTCGTCCGTGCCAGATGAAATTTTTATGATTATTGGAGAGTTCTGATTATGAAGATAGTAAAAAAGATAAAGCGCTTTCATATGGAGCTTTCCGATGCCTGTGGGTGCCAAGATACTGAACGAGTTCAGAATTTAATAGCTGCAGGGGAAGACCTGAAGGAGCCTTGGACCGTCGATGGGTATCCGATAGCGATAGCCATAGAGACGAATAATCTTGAAATTCTCCGTGCTCTCATTGAGGCTGGAATGCCGACTTATCTCAATACGACACTGGCAATCAAGCGCTACGGAACTGTGGAGAATCAGACGCTCGCCTCTCTTTGGACTCCATCTTGCCATCAGTCCATCATGTATTTGCTGGATCAAGGTGCTGCAGTACAGACTGACTCGGAAGATAATGCCCCCGTATTTGCGTTGACGAAACTTCATGATAGAGAGGCTGGTTCAGAGTCGGACGAATTCTTTGAGCGGCTCGTAGCTAACGGTATTGATGTTGATGCGCCTTGGGGAGAGCACCACCGGCTTTTGCACCTGATTTCGCAAGGGCGCAATAGGTATGTGCCTAAGCTCATTGCTCTTTCTCAGGATATCAACGTGATGGGGGCCAATGAGTTTGACACTCCACTGAGGTGCGCCATCACAGCAGGCAGTGAGCAGGCTGTTAGGGCTCTTTTAGAGAAAGGGGCGAGTGCAGATGCTTATGCAAGTAAAGGAACGAGTTTGTTGCAACTCGCGGAACATGTTAAGGAATACAAAAGGCACCTTAATCTTGGAGGTCAGGTGGATAGAATAATTTCTCTTCTTGAAAGCTCCTGCTGATTGTCTCTTGACGTTTCTCATTCATGCCAGACATGTGATTGATAATGGCTTGCTTCGCGTTCTCACAATCCGCTGTCTCATGGAATGCTCGGTATTCAGCGTCGCGTAAAGGAGGCTGCGCTAATGCAGTTCGATATTGAGCTGTCTTTCAAGGCTGATGACTCTCCTTGGTTGGAAGCTTTTTTAGAGCCGGACGGCAGGGTGCTTTGCCACTTTCCTGATGATCTGATATGCAGAGTATCGAACTGCAATTGGACGACGTTCTTAGATGCAGGGAGATCTGGATTTATAGGTTTTTTGGAAAGCTTAAGGCTTTTCGATGACGGCAGCCTAGAGTTGCTGATTTTGGTAGGTTCAGAAGGGCCTGAGCTTATAGAGCGAGTCATGAGGCGACTTTACAGTCAGGGTTGTAGAAATTTGTCGGCGTTTCTGTACGCGGATGAATGTGAGGTTGTTGTGACTGAAGACGGCATTGAGCATAGATGTGGTCTTCATTATTTTTTTGATAAGGGTGTTCTCAAGTGTCAGGACTACCCTGAGGTCGTGAATCAATATTTTTAATTTTTGATGGAGTGTTGCTCGTCACTTCTCCTTGGTGTTATCCCGCGTCTAATGCACTTTTCTGGATTCATCATGAATTCTTTTAGGCTCTGCACATTCAGTTGTGCAGTTGGCCTGTAGCCTGTGCAGGCGCGCCATTCGTCGCGCCACCTCCCTGCATAGGAACCACCCCACATTCCTCGCTGTGCCGCCCATTCCTGGGCACTTCATCTGTGATTTAATTGCACCGTGCCATCGCTCCCCGTCCGGGTTGCGGTGGCGCTCAAGGCTTTAGCAGGCCGGGACCCCGCCTGCTGTCCGTCGGCCTCCAACGCAATGGATTCTGCGATGCCCAGCGCCAGCCCTCTTGATCCCGTCGACTCCCCAGCCGAGGCCGTCAGCCTGCGTCGGTTGCCGTTCGCCTATGCCAAGCGCCACGGCGTGCTGGTCCAGTTCGGGGTGGATGGGGCGCGGCTGGTGTATCGGCCGGGCACGGCCCTGGCGGCGGTGGGGGAGGCGTTGCGTTTCGTCGGGCGGCCCCTGGCGTTCCAGGAGCTGGACGCGGCGACATTCGATGCCGCGCTGAGCCTCGCCTATCAACACGACTCCTCGGCCGCCATGCAGATGGTGGAGGGCCTGGGCGATGAGCTCGACCTCGCCAGCCTGGCCGAACGGGTGCCGGAAACCGAGGACCTGATGGAACAGGAGGACGATGCGCCGATCATCCGCCTGATCAACGCCATCCTCGGCGAGGCCATCAAGGAGAACGCTTCCGACATCCATGTCGAGACCTTCGAGAAGCGCCTCGTGGTGCGCTTCCGCATCGACGGCATCCTCCGCGAGATGGTGCAGCCCCGGCGTGAGCTGGCGGCGCTGCTGGTGTCGCGGATCAAGGTCATGGCCAAGCTGGATATCGCTGAAAAACGCGTGCCCCAGGACGGCCGTATTTCCCTGCGTGTGGCCGGGCGTGAAGTGGACATCCGCGTCTCCACGCTGCCGTCCGCCAACGGCGAGCGCGTGGTGCTGCGCCTGCTGGACAAACAGGCCGGCCGCCTGACCCTGCAGCACCTGGGCATGAGTGCCCGCGACCGCTCGCAGATGGAGGAGACCGTGCGCAAGCCCCACGGCATCCTGCTGGTCACCGGCCCCACCGGCTCGGGCAAGACCACCACCCTCTACGCCAGCCTGGTGACGCTGAACAACGGCACCCGCAACATCCTCACGGTGGAAGACCCCATCGAGTACAACCTCGAAGGCATCGGCCAGACCCAGGTCAACGCCAAGGTCGACATGACCTTCGCCCGCGGCCTGCGCGCCATCCTCCGCCAGGACCCGGACGTGGTGATGGTGGGCGAGATCCGCGACCGCGAGACCGCCGAGATCGCCGTGCAGGCGTCCCTCACCGGTCACCTGGTGCTGTCCACCCTGCACACCAACAGTGCCATCGGCGCCATCACCCGCCTGGTGGACATGGGCGTCGAGCCCTTCCTGCTGTCGTCCTCCCTGCTCGGCGTGCTCGCCCAGCGCCTGGTGCGCGTGCTCTGTTCCCACTGCAAGGAGCCCTACCAGGCGGACGCCGCCGAGTGCGACGTGCTGGGGCTCGACTCGGCGCAGCCGCCGACGCTCCACCGCGCGCGGGGCTGCGCCGAATGCAACCAGTCTGGCTACCGCAGCCGCACCGGCATCTACGAACTGGTGGTCTTCGACGACCACATGCGCACCCTAGTGCACAACGGCGCCTCCGAACAGGAGATGACCCGTCACGCCCGCACCAGCGGCCCCAGCATCCGCGATGACGGCCGGCGCAAGATCCTCGAAGGCGTGACCACGGTGGAAGAAGTGCTGCGCGTGACCCGGGAAGAATAAATGGCCGCCTTCGAATACATCGCCCTGGACAGCCGGGGCCAGCAGAAGAAGGGCGTGATGGAAGGCGACAGCGCCCGCCAGGTGCGCCAGCTGCTGCGCGACCGCCAGCTCGCCCCGCTGGACGTGAAGCCCACCCGCACCCGCCAGGAATCGGTGGGCAGCCGTTGGAGTTTCCAGCGCGGGCTCTCGGCCATGGAACTGGCCCTGCTCACCCGGCAGATGGCCACCCTGGTGCAGGCCGCCATGCCCATCGAGGAGGCGCTCGGCGCCGTCGCCGCGCAAAGCGAGAGTGGCCGGGTCAAGGCCATGATGCTGGCGGTGCGCTCCAAGGTGCTGGAAGGCCACAGCCTGGCCGGTGCCCTCAAGGAATTCCCCAGTGCCTTCCCCGACCTGTACCGCGCCACCGTCGCCGCCGGTGAGCACGCCGGCCACCTCGGCCCGGTGCTGGAGCAGTTGGCCGACTACACCGAGCAACGCCAGCAATCGCGGCAGAAGGTCCAGCTCGCGCTGCTCTACCCGGTGATCCTGATGTGCGCCTCCCTCGGCATCGTCGGCTTCCTGCTGGGCTACGTGGTGCCCGACGTGGTCAAGGTCTTCGTCAACACCGGGCAGGAGCTACCGGCTCTGACCCGTGGCCTGATCGCCACCAGCGAGGTGGTCAAGCATTGGGGCTGGCTGATCCTGCTGCTGGCGGTGGCCGGCATCAGCGCGCTCAAGGCGTCGCTGCGCAGGGACGCTGCGCGCCTGCGCTTCCACATCATCCTGCTGCGCATCCCGCTGGTGGGGCGTCTGGTGCGGGCTACCGACACCGCGCGTTTCGCTTCCACCCTGGCGATTCTCGCCCGCAGCGGCGTACCCCTGGTGGAGGCGCTGGGCATCGCCGCCCAGGTGGTGGCCAACCGAGCCATCCGCGCCAAGGTGGAAGTGGCGGCGCAGAAGGTGCGCGAAGGCAGCAGCCTGACCCGCGCCCTGGAGCAGAGCGGTGAGTTCCCCGCGATGATGCTGCACATGATCGCCAGCGGCGAAAAATCCGGGGAACTGGACCAGATGATGGCCCGCACCGCGCGTAACCAGGAGAACGACCTGGCCGCCCGCATCGCCATGCTGGTGGGGCTGTTCGAGCCCTTCATGCTGGTGTTCATGGGCGCGGTGGTGCTGGTCATCGTCCTCGCTATCCTCCTGCCCATCCTTTCCCTCAACCAGCTCGTGGGGTAACCGCGTGAAATCAGGCCGTACGCAAGCAGGCTTCACCCTGATCGAAATCATGGTGGTGGTCGTCATCCTCGGCATCCTCGCCGCGCTGGTGGTGCCCCAGGTGATGAACCGCCCGGACCAGGCCAAGGTCACGGTCGCCAAGGGCGACATCAAGGCCATCGGCGCCGCGCTGGACATGTACAAGCTCGACAACTTCGCCTACCCCAGCACCCAGCAGGGCCTGGAAGCACTGGTGAAGAAGCCCAGCGGCAACCCGCAGCCGAAGAACTGGAACAAGGACGGCTACCTCAAGCGCCTGCCGGTGGATGCCTGGGGCAACCCCTACCAGTACCTGGCCCCCGGCACCAAGGGCGCCTACGACCTGTATTCCTTCGGCGCCGACGGCAAGGAAGGCGGCACCGACGCCGATGCCGACATCGGTAACTGGGAAAACTGATGGAGCGCGAGCGCGGCTTCACCCTGATCGAGCTGCTGGTGGTCCTGGTGATCATCGGCTGCCTGGTCAGCGTGGCCGTGCTCGCCAACGGCAATGCCAGCAGCGGCCGCGAGCTGCGCGACGAGGCCGAGCGCCTGGCCGCGACCATCGCCATTCTGGCCGACGAAGCGGTGCTGGACGGCCGCGAGTACGGACTGCTGGTGACGGCCGAAAGCTATCGGGTGCTGGCCTACGACAACGCCTCCGGCACCTGGGCCGATGACGCCACCCGCCCGGAACGCCGCCCGGCCGCCTGGATGCGCCTGAGCCTGGAGCTGGAAGGGGAGGCCCTCAAGCTGCCCGAGCCCAAGGTGAAGGAAGAAAGCCGCCCCGGCCTGGCCAAGGACGAGCCGGAGAAGGACAAGCGCAAGGAAAAGCCCGTGCCCCAGGTGCTGATCCTCTCCAGCGGCGAGCTCACGCCCTTCAGCCTGCGCCTGGAAGAACGCCGCGCCGATGGCAACGCCTACGCCCTGGCCAGCGATGGCTACCAGTTGCCCAGCGCCGAGCAGGCCAAGGAGCGATGAGCATGCGCCGTGCCCGTGGCTTCACCTTGCTGGAGGTGCTGGTGGCCCTGGCCATCTTCGCCACGGTCGCCGCCTCGGTGCTGACTGCCGCCAGCCGCAGCCTGATCGTCGCCGGGCAACTGGAAGACAAGACCCTGGCCGGCTGGATCGCCGACAACCGCGTCACCGAACTGCAGATCAAGCAGCCCACCCCGGGTGAAGGCCGCGAGGACAAGGTGCTGGAATACGGCGGCCGCCAGTGGGAAACCCACAGCGAGATCGAAGCCACCAGCGACAAGGGCCTGCGCCGCGTCACCGTCTGGGTGGCGCCCAAGCCCGAGCGTGGCGCCAGTGCGCCGATCAAGGAGCGCTCGGTGTTCAGCCTCACCGGCTTCCTGGCGGTGCGTGGATGAGCCGGCAACGCGGCTTCACCCTGCTGGAAGTGATGATCGCCATCGGCATCTTCGCCCTGCTCGGCCTCGGCACCTACCGCATGCTGGAAACGGTGATGAAGGCCGACGAGGTGACCCGCGAGCATGAGAAATCCCTGCGCGAACTGGGCCGTGCCTTCGCCTCCATCGACCGTGACCTGGGCCAGGCGCTGCCCCGTGTGGTGCGCGACGCCTACGGCGACGAACGCGGTGCCCTGGTCGGCGAGCTGGGTGCCACCGACGGCACCGCCGCCCTCGAATTCAGCCGCGCCGGCTGGCGCAACCCCCTGGGCAGCACCCGCTCCCAGTTGCAGCGGGTGCGCTGGCGCCTGGCCGGCTCGACCCTGGAGCGCGTGTACTGGTCCGTGCTCGACCAGGCGGTGGACAGCCCGCCCCGGGTGCAGAAGGTGCTCGAAGGCGTCAGCTCGGTGGAGTTGCGCTACCTCGACGACAAGGGCCAGTGGCAGGAACAGTGGCCGCCGAGCCTGGGCGACTCCGACCCGGCCAAGGCCCGTGGGCGCCTGCCGGTGGCGGTCGAACTCAAGCTGGAGCACCGCCACTACGGCGGGCTGACCCGGCTCTACCGGCTGCCGGAGATGGGCGTGGAAGAACAGCCCAGCGAAGGCGGCACCACGCCCGACGACGACAAGAAGCCAACCCCCGAGCCCGAACCCAAGCCCGACGCTGGCAAGGAGAAGGGCGCATGACCCGCCAGCGGGGCGTCGCCCTGGTCACCGTGCTGCTGGTGGTCTCCATCGTCACCGTCATCTGCGCGGGGCTCATCCTCCGCCAGCAGCTGTCGATCCGTGGCGCCGCCAACCGCATCGCCATCCAGCAGGCCTGGCACTACGCCCTGGGCGGCGAGGCCCTGGGCCAGTCGGTGCTGCTGCGCGACCTGAAGAAACCGGGCAGCGACCCGCGCGCACCCATCGACCACCCCCTGGAGGACTGGGCCCGCCCGCTGCCGGTATTCCCCATCGACCAGGGCGAGATCGGCGTGCACATCGAAGACCTGGCCGGGCGCTTCAACCTCAACAGCCTGGTGCAGGGCGACAAGGTGGACAAGCTCTCCGTCGAGCGCTTCAACCGCCTGCTGCTGCGCCTGAAGATCGAGAAGCCCTATGCCGACCGCCTGGTGGACTGGCTGGACAAGGACCAGGAGCCCAGCGGCGAATACGGCGCCGAAGACAACCAGTACCTGCTGGCCCAACCCCCTTACCGCACCGCCGGCCGCGAGCTGCAGGACGTCTCCGAACTGCGCCTGCTGCTGGACATGAGCGAGGAGGATTACCGCCTGCTCGCGCCCTGGGTCTCCACGCTGCCGGCCAAGGTGCCGCTCAACGTCAACACCGCCAGCCCACTGGTGCTCTCCTGCCTCGCCGACAACCTCGACCCGGGCGCCGCCCAATCGCTGGTCAGCGGGCGCGGGCGTGAAGGCTACCCGGACATCCGCGCCTTCCTCGACCAACCGGCCATGGCCGGCACCGGCGTGCGCGCGGCGGGGCTGGGGGTGGGCAGCGCCTATTTCCAGGTGCGCAGCGAAGTGCGCCTGGGTGAGCGCAAGGTGGTATTGCTCAGCACCCTGCAGCGCGACCCGAAAGGCGTGGTCCGCGTGCTCAAGCGTGATCTCGGGCAGCCGGGCTACCTGGCCCAGGCGCCCCTCGAACCACAGGAAGAATGACCATGGATTGCCTATTCATCCCGCCCGTCGGCGGGGCGGTCCTCGGCCCCGCCTGCCAGGTGCACTGGCAGGAAGCGACCGGTGAGGGCCGCAGCCTGCCGCTGGCCGAATGCGCCGCGCTGCTCCAGGGGCGGCCGGTGGCGCTGGTGCTGCCCATGGAAATGGCCAGTGCCTTCGTGGTGGGCCTGCCGACGCAGAAGGCGCGGCTGATGCACCAGGCGCTGCCCTATGCGGTGGAGGAAATGCTCGCCGAGGATGTCGAGCTGTTCCACCTGGCCCTGGGCGCCCAGTTGGCCGATGGCCGCTACCCGGTGCTGGTGCTGCGCCGCGCTCAATTGACCGGGTGGCTGGAAGAGCTGGAAGACTTCGGCATCAAGGTTGCCGCCATCCATGTGGACGCCGACCTGCTGCCCCGTGATGGCGAGCAGCTGCTGGTGATCGGCGAGCGGGCGCTGCTGGGTGGGGCCTGCGACACCCGCCTGGCCTTTCCCCTGGCCCACTGGCCATCCCTCGGTGCCCTGTGCGCCCCCGAGACCCAGCCACGGGAAGAGGCCGAGCCCTACCGCTTGCTGGCTGCCGGCCGTGCAGGCGCCATCGACCTGGCCCAGGGCGAGTTCGCCCCGCGTACCGAAAGCCGCGCCTGGGCGGCCTGGCGCCCCCTCGCTGCTCTCGCAGGCGTCAGCGTGGTGCTGTTTCTGGCCTTCAACCTGGTGCAGGCCTGGCTGCTGGAGCGCAGTGGCGATGCCTATGTCGAATCCAGCCACGCCCTCTATCGCCAGCTGTTCCCCGAGGACAAACGCATCGTCAACCTCAAGGCCCAGTTCGCCGAGCACCTCAGCCAGGGCACCCGCGCGCAGGGGGGCTTCATCAGCCTGCTGGACCAGGCCTCCAGCGCCATAGCCGAAGCCCAGGCGGCGCTGACGGTGACCAACGTCGACTACAGCCAGACCCGTGGCGACCTGGCGTTGCAGGTCCGTGCCAAGGATTTCGCCGACCTGGAGAAGCTGCGCAAGCGCCTGGTCAAGGCCGGCCTCAGCGTGCAGCTGGGTTCGGCCAGCCGTGAAGAAGGGGGCGTGACTGCCCGCGTGGTACTGGGAGGTGGCGCATGAACGCCCTGACGGACATCCGCACGCGCCTGCGCGAAGGGCTGGAGCAATCCCCCCTGTGGCAGCGCTGGCAGCACCTGCCGCCGCGTGATCGCCTGGCCCTGCAGCTGCTGGGCGGTTTCCTCGCCCTGGCGCTGTTCTACCTGGCGGTCTGGTCGCCGGTGGCCGCCCGGGTCGAGCGTGCCCGCGCCTACCAGCAACAGCAGCAGGCGCTGTTCAGCTACATTCAGGCCAACGCCGGCCAGGCCCGCCGCCAGGCTGCCAGCGCCCAGGTGGAGCTGGCCCCCGAGCAGCTCCAGGGCCTGGTCACCAGCACCGCGCAGAAGCAGGGGCTGACCCTGGAGCGCTTCGACAACGAAGGCAACGGCGGCCTGCTGGTCACCCTGACCCAGGCCTCGTTCGAATCGATGCTGAAATGGCTGGCCGAACTGGATAAACGCGGCGTGACCCTCACCGAAGCCAGCCTCGATAAGGTGGCCACCGGCAAGGTGGATGCGCGGCTGACGCTGATGGTGGCGGGGCAGGGGGGCTGATGGTGGCTCCCGTCGGGTAGCTCTTGCCATCGAAGGCACTTGTAAGCGTCTGGTTTACAACTGCCTCTTCAGCCTGCTCTCCATCAGCAATGATGGTTTGGGCATGCTTGCCATGTTCCACTCTCTACCTTCGAGAGGGCGCGGTGGGCTGTCGGGCCGTCGTACTGCCATTGCCGCGTAGCTGAGCATTCATAGCCGCTGACGATCTTCCTGCCACCCCACTCGATGTTGCGCACACAACGGCTGTGACGCGGTTACGGGGTGCTCCGGGCGCTGCGTGACCGGGGCACGCTCGTGGCGTCGGCTGGTCAGTTCCCTGCCGACACCCCACGGTCGATGGCCATGTCGGCGCCCGTTATCGAGGCGGCTGCCGGCTGACAGAGGAAGTAGGCCAGCTCGGCCACTTCGGCCGGTTGTATGAAGCGCGCGTCGGCGCCTTGCGGGTACTTGGCCAGCAGTTCGCGGTAGTAGCCCTGTGGGTCGCCGTTGCCGTAGCGCTCCGCCTGGAACTTCAGCATCGGCGTCTCGATGTCGCCCGGGGAGACCGCATTGCAGCGCACGCCATCGGGCGCGAGGTCCAGCGCCAGGGTCTTGGTCAGCAGCGTGACGCCGCCCTTGCTCGCGCAGTAGGCGGCCGCGTTGCGGTTGCCCTGGCGGCCGGCGTCGCTGGAGATGTTGACGATGCTTCCCCGGCTCTGGCGCAACGCCGGAATGGCCGCCGCGCACATGAAGAAGGTGCCCTTCAGGTTGACGTCCAGGACCAGGTCGAAATCCTCTTCCGAGCAGGCTTCGACCGGCCCCTCACGCCACACGCCCGCCGCGTTCACCAGTGCATCCAGCCGTCCCGTCGCCGAGGTGGCGGCCTCGACCACCTCGCGGCAGGCGCCGGGCTGGCGGATGTCCACGGCCAGGTGGCCGGCCAGGGGCTGTTCGCTGGCCAGGGCCTGGAGCGAGGGGACGTTCTGGTCGGTGGCGAACACGCGCCAGCCGCCCTGGATGAAGCGTTCCACCAACGCGCGGCCGACGCCGCCGGCGGCACCGGTGATCAGGACTACAGGATTCATGGGCTGTTCTCTCGCATGGCTAAGGGCTGCGCTCAGGGCGCCTTGTTTTCCACGAGGCAGTTGCCGCCGTCGACCACCAGCACTTCGCCGGTGATGTAGCTGGCCTCGGGTGAGGCGAGGAAGGCCACGGCCGCGGCGATCTCCTCGGGGCGGCCGGCCCGGCCGATGGGGACGAACTGCGCCGCGTGCTGTTCTTCGGGCGTGCTCGAACCGGTGGCGATCCACCCCGGGGCCACCGAGTTGACGGTGATGCCCTCCTGCGCCACTTCCAGCGCCAGCCCCATGTTCATCCCCAGCATCCCGGCCTTGGCCGCGCTGTAGGCGGCCTCGCCCGGGTTGCTGCCGCGGGTTCCGGTGGTGGAGCTGATGTTGACGATGCGGCCGTAGCGACGGGCGCGCATGCCCGGCAGCACGCCCCGGGTCAGCAGGAAGGCGGTGGTGAGGTTTCGCGCAAGCGACAGGTTCCACATCTCCAGGCTCATGCCCGCCACCTCGGCGAAGGGTTCCGGGCTGCCCTGCATCGCCATGCCGGCGTTGTTCACCAGGATGTCGATGCGCCCCCACTGCGCCTGCGCCCAGGTGAGCAGCGCGTGCACGGCGGCTTCGTCGGTGAGGTCCGCTGCCTGTCCCTGCGCGTCGAACCCTTCCGCTCGCAGCTCGGCCACCCGGTCGGCGATTCGCGCGCTGCTCGCGGTGACGATCAGCTTCGCGCCGGCACGCCCCAGGCGGCGTGCGATGGCCATGCCGATCCCTGATTCGCTGCCGGCTCCACTGACCAGGGCCACCTGGCCCATCATTGCTGGTTCCATGATTCTTTCCTCCGGGGCTGTATTGCGCTGGAGGCTAGAAGTGTTTTGCTGATAGAAAAAGACAACCGTTATCAGCAGAACTGACAACACCATGGCCTTTACCAGCGAATCCCTGAAAGTCTTCCTCGCCGTGCTGGATGCCGGCTCGTTCTCGGCGGCCGCCAGGGCCCTTGGGCGCGTGCCGTCGGCGGTGAACATGGCGATTTCCCAACTGGAGGCCGAGCTGGACCTGGAACTGTTCGACCGCTCCTCCCGCCGCGCGCTGCCGACGGCTGCGGCCCGGGCCCTGGAGCCCCAGGCGCGGCAGGCGGCGGGCCAGCTCAACCTGCTGGACGCGCATGCCCTGCAACTGCATGCCGGGCTCGAGCCGCGGCTGGTGCTGGCCATGGCGCCGGAGCTGCAGAGCGGCGCCTGGAGCCAGCCGCTGTCGACGCTGGCGCGTGAGTTCCCGACGCTGGAGATCGAAGTCCGCTCCGCTGCCCAGGCCGATGCCACGCGCATGCTGCATGAAGGCAGCGTGCAGCTGGCGCTGGTGTTCGAACGCCCGGGGATCGATGAGCGCGAGGCCTTCGTCGAGGCGGGAAGCCAGTTGCTGGCGGCCGTCGCGGCGCCCGGCTACAGCCAGGCGCCGCTGAGCGAATCCCGCCTGGCCGAGCTCCGGCAGATCGTCGTCGCGCTTGGCGACCCCAAGGCGTCGGATCCGCAGATCGTGCTGTCCCACAGGGTCTGGCTGACCGACAGCTACCTGGCCACGCTGGGCCTGGTGCAGGCGGGCATCGGCTGGGCCTACCTGCCCCAGCCGCTGGTGCAGCCGCTGATCGCATCCGGTGCGCTGGAGCACGTCGCCTTTGCCGACATGGCCAACCAGATGCGGTTGTGGGTTGATGTCGTCTGGCTGAAGAACCGCCCGCTCGGGCTGGCGGCCAGGCGCTACCTCGAACTGCTGCGCGAGCAGACCCGCACCGAACCGGGCCGCGCGTGAGCGCCGCGATGCGCGCGCCGAACGGCGGAAACGAAAAAGCCCGCGCGAGGCGGGCTTTCCGGGGTGCCGCGACCGTCATGGGACGGTCGGGACATCGATCTGGCGCATCCGGCGGGATTCGAACCCACGACCCCTGCCTTCGGAGGGCAGTACTCTATCCAGCTGAGCTACGGATGCTTGAAGAGGCGCGCAATGATACCTGCAAGGGCTGCCAGCGTCCACGCTGGCACGAATGTTCGTGATTTCGAACGAAAATGACGCTCGTGCTCGATTCTGCACAGCAAAACCCGCAAATATTTCCAGTTTTCGTCTGTTTTATCGAACAGGCTATTGCCCTTTACCCCCTCTGGCCCTAGGATTCGTTTGAGATTTCAAACGCCCCTTGCAAACGCCAAGTCAGGCCGTTCCAATCGAATCCCCCTCCTGGCCAATCCCGTGTTGGCCGAACAAAAACAACGTGCCCCCGGCTCCTTGTAACCGGTGTGAAGGAGACAGCGATGCAATTGAAAGATGCCACCCTGTTCCGCCAGAAAGCCTACATCGACGGCGCCTGGCTGGACGCTGACAGCGGCCAGACCATCAAGGTCAACAACCCGGCCACTGGGGAGATTCTCGGTACCGTGCCGAAGATGGGCGCCGCCGAGACCCGCCGTGCCATCGAGGCGGCCGACAAGGCCCTGCCGGCCTGGCGTGCGCTGACCGCCAAGGAACGCGCCAACAAGCTGCGCCGCTGGTACGAACTGATGATCGAGAACCAGGACGACCTCGGTCGCCTGATGACCCTCGAACAAGGCAAGCCGCTGGCCGAAGCCAAGGGCGAGATCGCCTACGCCGCCTCCTTCATCGAATGGTTCGCCGAAGAAGCCAAGCGCATCTATGGCGACGTCATTCCCGGCCACCAGCCGGACAAGCGCCTGATCGTCATCAAGCAGCCCATCGGCGTGACCGCGGCCATCACCCCGTGGAACTTCCCCGCTGCGATGATCACCCGCAAGGCCGGCCCGGCCCTGGCCGCCGGTTGCACCATGGTGCTCAAGCCTGCCTCGCAGACCCCGTATTCCGCCCTGGCCCTGGCCGAGCTGGCCGAGCGCGCCGGCATCCCCAAAGGCGTGTTCAGCGTGGTGACCGGCAGCGCCGGCGAAGTGGGCAGCGAGCTGACCAGCAACCCCATCGTGCGCAAGCTGTCCTTCACCGGCTCCACCGAGATCGGCCGCCAGCTGATGGCCGAATGCGCCCAGGACATCAAGAAGGTGTCCCTGGAGCTGGGTGGCAACGCGCCCTTCATCGTCTTCGATGACGCCGACCTCGACGCCGCCGTCGACGGCGCGCTGATCTCCAAGTACCGCAACAACGGCCAGACCTGCGTCTGCGCCAACCGCCTGTACGTGCAGGACGGCGTGTACGACGCCTTCGTCGAGAAGCTGAAAGTGGCCGTGGCCAAGCTGAAAATCGGCAACGGCCTGGAAGACGGCATCACCACCGGCCCGCTGATCGACGAGAAGGCCGTGGCCAAGGTCCAGGAGCACATCCAGGACGCGGTGAGCAAAGGCGCCAAGGTCGTGTCCGGCGGCAAGCCCCACGCCCTGGGCGGCACCTTCTTCGAGCCGACCATCCTGGTCGACGTACCGAAGACCGCCGCCGTGGCCAAGGAAGAAACCTTCGGCCCGCTGGCCCCGCTGTTCCGTTTCAAGGACGAGGCCGAAGTCATCGCCATGTCCAACGACACCGAGTTCGGCCTGGCGTCCTACTTCTACGCCCGTGACCTGGGCCGCGTGTTCCGCGTGGCCGAGGCCCTGGAGTACGGCATGGTGGGTATCAACACCGGCCTGATCTCCAACGAAGTGGCGCCCTTCGGCGGCATCAAGGCCTCGGGCCTGGGTCGCGAAGGCTCCAAATACGGCATCGAGGACTACCTGGAGATCAAGTATCTCTGCCTCGGCGGTATCTGAATTTGATGTAAAGACGGGGCAAGGCGCGAAAGAGCGCGCGGCGCCCCAGCGGTACCACATGAACCACGTCGAGCCTCCGACAGGCCTGCGCAGTCGATCATCGAATGCTGCGCTGCAACCTGCCGGGGGCATTCATCCTTGAAGCTGCGCCGCCCGATGAGCGGCCGTGAGGAAACCATGAGCAAGACCAACGAATCCATCCTGCAACGCCGTGCCGCCGCTGTTCCCCGTGGCGTGGGCCAGATCCACCCGGTCGTCGCCGAGCGCGCCGAGAATGCCACCGTCTGGGACGTGGAAGGCCGCGAGTACATCGACTTCGCCGGCGGTATCGCCGTGCTGAACACCGGCCACCTGCACCCGAAAGTGGTCGCCGCCGTTCAGGAGCAGCTGACCAAGCTGTCCCACACCTGCTTCCAGGTGCTGGCCTACGAGCCCTACATCGAGCTCTGCGAAGAGATCGCCAAGCGCGTACCGGGTGACTTCGCCAAGAAGACCCTGCTGGTCACCTCCGGCTCCGAAGCCGTCGAGAACGCCGTGAAGATCGCCCGTGCCGCCACCGGCCGCGCCGGCGTGATCGCCTTCACCGGCGCCTACCACGGCCGCACCATGATGACCCTGTCGCTGACTGGCAAGGTGGTTCCGTACTCCGCCGGCATGGGCCTGATGCCCGGTGGCGTGTTCCGCGCCCTGGCCCCGTGCGAGCTGCACGGAGTGAGCGAAGACGACTCCATCGCCAGCATCGAGCGCATCTTCAAGAACGACGCCCAGCCCCAGGACATCGCCGCGATCATCATCGAGCCGGTGCAGGGTGAAGGCGGCTTCTACGTCAACTCCAAGCCCTTCATGCAGCGCCTGCGCGCCCTGTGCGACCAGCACGGCATCCTGCTGATCGCTGACGAAGTGCAGACCGGCGCTGGCCGTACCGGCACCTTCTTCGCCACCGAGCAACTGGGCGTGATCCCGGACCTGACCACCTTCGCCAAGTCCGTTGGCGGCGGCTTCCCCATCTCCGGCGTGTGCGGCAAGGCCGAGATCATGGACGCCATCGCCCCCGGCGGCCTGGGCGGCACCTACGCCGGCAGCCCGATCGCCTGCGCCGCGGCCCTGGCCGTGCTCAAGGTCTTCGACGAAGAGAAACTGCTGGAGCGCAGCCAGGCCGTGGGCGAACGCCTGAAGGCCGGCCTGCGTGACATCGCTGCCAAGCACAAGGTCATCGGCGACGTCCGTGGCCTCGGCTCCATGGTTGCCATCGAACTGTTCGAAGGCGGCGACGAGAGCAAACCGGCCGCCGAGCTGGTCGGCAAGATCGTTGCCAAGGCGCGCGACAAGGGCCTGATCCTGCTGTCCTGCGGCACCTACTACAACGTCATCCGCTTCCTGATGCCGGTCACCATTCCCGATGCACAGCTCGACAAAGGCTTGGCCATTGTCGCCGAGTGCTTCGACGAACTCGCCTGAGGCTCACCAGCCAGGCGTATTTGAGGCCCGCTTCGGCGGGCCTTTTTTTGCCTTGCGTCAAGCCGTTCCTATCCAAGTGGTCAATACCCCCAAAAGGCCACTATCCAGTCCGTGGGGTGCGGTTTAGACTGCGCGCTCACTTTTTGCCAACTCCATCGCATTCCCGGCTTCCAGGCCACGCCCCTGGATCGCGCTGCCCTTCGAGGTTCACATGCCCGCCCACGCCAAGGTCCCGGAAATCCTGATTGCCGAGGCCGACCCCTGGACGGCGGACCTGCTCGCGCAACTGGTGCTGGATGTACGTGGCGATGCCAGCGTGGTGCGCGTGCCCGATACCCAGGCCGCCCTGGCCCGCTGCAAGCGGCGCCTGCCCGACCTGGTGATCGCCGACGGCGAGTTGCAGGGCGGCGGCGGCCTGGAACTGCTGCGCCAGCTCAGGCGCCATCCGCGTACGCCGGTGCTGCCCTTCATCCTCATCAGCGAGAAGGTCGATGCCAGCAGCGTGCGCGCGGCACTGCCCCTGGCGCCCGCCGCCTACCTGGGCAAGCCCTTCAATGCCGAGGGCCTGCGCCAGCGCCTGGGCAGCCTGCTGCCGGGGGCGAACAAGGCGCACAGCGCGGTCGCTTCGCTGCTGGTCAGCACCCTCAAGGAATACCTCGACAGCGTGCGCGAGGAAGGGCAGGGCGCGCCCTTGCTCAGCGATGTGCGCGACGCCGTCAGCCAGTGCCTGCAGGCCAGCGATGTCGACCTGCGCGACCTCGACGACGTCTTCTCCCGTGACCCGCAGATCACCGCCAAGCTGATCGCCGCCGCCAACAGCGCGGCCCATCACCTCGGCGTGCCCTGCCAGACCCTCGGCCAGGCCCTGCACCGCCTGGGCGTCACCCGGGTGCTCAACCTGGTGCTGGGCATGGCCCTGGAGCGCAACGCCCACCTGCATGACCCGCGCCTGGCCGAATTGGCCGAGATCGCCTGGAAATCGTCCCAGCGCAGCGCCGAGCTGGGCTACTGGATGGCCAGCGAACTCGATCTCGATGCCGAGCTCTGCTACACCGCCGGCCTGCTGCACAACATGGGTGAACTGGCCCTGCTGCGCAGCCTGCAGGATTGGCAGGACGCCGGTGGCGGGCTGAGCGACGAGGAATTGCTGGAAACCCTGCGCAAGCGCGCCGCCAGCTTCGGCTCCGCGCTGCGCATTCGCTGGCGCCTGCCCTTCGGCCTGCGCGAGCTGGTGGCGGCCTTCTACGGCCTGGGTACCGGGGTCTTCTCCCGTGAAGCGCTGGCGATGAACCTTTGCGCCAGCCTGCTGCGCCTGCCCGTGGGGCAGGACGTGGGCGAACTGCTGGAAGAGCGCGCCGCACGCCTGCTGCGTCTCGACCCCGACCTGCTGCGGCGCCTGCCGGCGCGACTGCTGCAGGCCTGAGGCTCAGCCCAGGGCTTCCTCGATGAAGTCCAGGCGGTCCTGGCCGAAGAACATATCGCTGCCGACGAAGCAGGTCGGTGCCCCGAACACGCCACGTTTGACCGCCTCTTCGGTGGTCGCCTTCAGTGCGTCCTTCACCGCCGGGTCGCCCACCAGCGCCAGCAGCGCCTGGGGATCGAAACCGGCTTCCACCAGGGTCGCCCCGAGGATCGCCGGGTCGCCCAGGTTGCGCCGCTCCTGCCACATCGCCTTGAACATCGCCTCCAGGTAGGCCTCGAAGCGCTCCGGCTGGTGCAGCTGTACACCGATGGCACCGCGCATCAGCGTCAGGGTGTTGATGGGAAAGTGCGGGTTGAACACCAGCGGCACGCCATAGCGCTTCGCGTGGCGGTCCAGGTCGATCATCGAGTAGCGGCCCTTCACCGGCACCGCATTGGGCGAGGCATTGCCCGTGGCCTGGAACACCCCGCCCAGCAGCATCGGCCGGTACACCAGGGTCGCGCCCTTGCGGGCACAGAGGGCAGGTAGCTGGGTCCAGGCCAGGTAACTGGCCGGGCTGCCCAGATCGAAGAAGAATTCGACGTTCTTGCTCATGGTTTTTCTCGTTCTTGTCAGCGAATTCGTGAGACCGCGCGAGCGACGTTCAGGCTAGGCGGCGAGCCCGGGTGAAAGCGGAGTTGGCTTCTGCCAATGAGCATTTCGCACGAGATCGCCAACAACGCCTGAGCGTCGCGCAGCCGGTCGGCTGCACACCTACCAGCGTTCCATCCAGGGGCGGAGGTCGAGTTCAAATGTCCAGGCATCTCGCGGCTGGCTATGCAGGAACCAGTAGTTCTCGGCGATGTGCTCCGGGTCGAGGATGCCGTCCTGCTCCTTGCGGGCGTAGATGTCGGGGAAGGTGTCGCGGATGAAGTCGGTGTCGATGGCGCCGTCCACTACCACGTGGGCGACGTGGATGTTCCGTGGCCCCAGTTCGCGCGCCATGCTCTGCGCCAGCGCGCGGATGCCGTGCTTGGCACCGGCGAAGGCGGCGAAGTTGGCCGCGCCGCGCAGGCCCGCCGTGGCGCCGGTGAAGAGGAGGGTGCCGCGCCCACGGGTGACCATGCGCCGCGCCACCGCCTGGCCGGTGAGGAAGCCGGAGAAGCAGGCCATCTCCCAGATCTTGAAATACTTGCGCGCGGTCTCGTCGAGGATGCTGCAGGGCACGTTGGCGCCGATGTTGAAGACGAAGGCTTCGATGGGGCCGATCTCGCGCTCGATCTGCTCCACCAGCGCGGTCACGTCCTCTTCCTTGCGCGCATCGGAGGCAAAGCCGTGGGCCTGGCCGCCTTCGGCGCGGATGCTGTCCACCAGCGGTTGCAGTTTGTCTGCGCTGCGCCGAGTCACGCAGGCGATATAACCCTCGCGGGCGAAACGCCGGGCAATGGCGCCGCCGGTGGCATCACCGGCGCCGATCACGAGCACCACCTTGTTGTTGTTCGATTCGGTATTCATGGCAGTCACCTTTAACTAAACGGTCGTTAGCTGAACGGACGTTATGCTACAGTCCAACCCGCGTCAAGCAGTGCGTTTTATGGAGGTCGACATGCGCTATTCCCCCACTCACAAGGAAGAAACCCGGCAGAAACTGCTGGAAAGCAGCGGCGCCATCGCCAAGGCCGGCGGCTTCTCCAGCACCGGCGTGGACGCCCTGATGAAGGCCATCGGCCTCACCGGCGGCGCCTTCTACAGCCACTTCCCGTCGAAGGACGACCTGTTCACCGCCATCGTCGAGCGCGAGCTGTCGCGCAGCCTGATCGGCCAGGTCGCCCAGGGCGAAGGCTTCGACCAGGCACGCCTGCAGCGTTGCCTCGAGCACTACCTGAGCATGGCCCATGTTCACAACGCCGAAGGCGGCTGCGCGATTCCCGCCCTGGGCGCGGAGATCGCCCGCGCCGACCTGCCGGTGCGCGAGACCGCCGAGCACTGGATGCTGCAACTGCAGCAGGCCTGGGCCGAGATACTCGAAGACGGCGAGCTGGCCTGGGCGGTGATCTCCCAGTGCGTCGGCGCCCTGGTGATCGCGCGCATGCTCGCCAGCGAATCGCGCCAGGAAGAGGTGCTCAGTGCCGGCCGCACCTTGTTGATGCAAGCGCTGGAGCGGCGCGGCTAGAGTTATCCACAGCCGCCCGTCCTCGGAGAACCCATGCGCGCGTCCCTGTTCACCTGCCTGCTGTTGGCCCCTTCGGTATTCGCCGGCGACCTGCACCAGGCCACCCGTGCCACGCTGCTGGAGGACGCGGGCTTTACCCGTGAGGCGGTGCTCGACCGCATCCAGCAGCTGCGTTTCTCCTTCCGTGAGGGCGAACCCGAAGACGGGCAGCAGCCTTACTGGGCGCGGACCTACGCCAGCCACGGCTCCGCAGACGGGCCGGGGGCGGCGCCGAGCCGCGAGCGGACTGTCGCCGGCATCGCCCTGGGCAGTGAACGCTGGGTGGGCGACTGGGTGCTGGGCGCCACGGCCGGGCTGTCCCGCACGGAACTGGAGGCCGGCAGCGACGATGCGCGCCTCGACGGCTACCAGCTCGGCGCCTACCTCGGCACCAAGTTCTACAACCAGATCGGCTTCAAGACCGGCCTGCTGCTGGACAGCCACCGGGTGGACGGCCACGCGCCCGCCGCCGATGCCCGGGGCGGGCAGCTGTTCGGCGAACTGAGCTATTCACTGGATTACCGCGATTTCAGCCTCGAAGGCTTCAGCGAACTCGCCTGGCTGCGCCAGGACAGCGAGCACCAGGCTGATGTGGGGTCACAACGGGACGAGCTGCTGCAGGCCACCTTCGGCCTGCGCGGCACCACCGCTTGGACCCTCGGCCCCGACCAGCGCCTGGTGGCGCGGGTGATCCCGGCCTGGCGGCGCAACAGCGGCGATCGCCGGCTCGGGGATGAAGACGGCGCCGGCGAGGCGCAGCTCGCCCGCGACGTCATCCACCTCGGCCTGATGCTCGATTGGCAGCTGGACCAGGCCCTGAGCCTGGGCATGGCCTACGAGGGCGACTGGGCCACCGAGTCGCGGGACAACGGCCTGGCCCTGCGCATGAGCCTGAAGTACTGAGGCCGTGCCTCAGATTTCCTGCATCTCGAAATCCATCTTGCCCACGCCACAGTCGGGGCAGATCCAGTCCTCGGGCACATCGGCCCAGGGGGTGCCGGCGGCGATGCCCTCGTCGGGCCAGCCCTTGGCTTCGTCGTAGATCAGGCCACAGACCACACAGATCCAGGTTTTCATGCCGGTACCTCTTGTTCTTCACGATTGAGCGGATTTTCCGCGGCGCAACGCCCGCCGGGCCGTGGGGGCCTCGGGGCGCTGTCGTGGGCGGAATGGCGGCGATAGTAGGCGCAGAAGGGCCGCGAGGCGGCCCATCTTAGGTTTGGGGCGTGGGGTTCGGGGACGCGCGGCAGGCGTCAGGCGGTCTGTGCGCGCTCGGCCACCGGTTGCGGCTGCGCCTGCCAGCGGTTGGCGCGGGCGAAGGTGCCGATGTCGTTGAAGCGCACGCCCATCTCACGCATCACCTTGTGCGCCACCGGGGCGGTCATCTGGCGGATGTAGAAGGGCTCCTTGACCACGAAGTGGTGGATCGCATGGGTGCTGCCGAAGTTGAAGCAGAACGCCTGCAGCGGCCACAGCCACCAGGGGTTGAGCACCTGGGTCTGCTGGATCACGTTGCCCAGCTCGACGTCGCCGTAGTAGTGCATGTTGGAGCTGACGAAGTGCAGGCAGAAGGTGCGCAGCACGTTGGGGCCCACCAGCACCACCACCGCGATGTCCACGCCCTGCATCACCGCCAGGGTGGTCTCCGACCAGGCCACCGGCGCACCCAGCAGCGCGCTCACGCCATTGATGGCGTGGAAGCCGAGGAAGACGTACCAGGCGCTCCAGTTCATCAGCGCCAGCGGCGCATAGACCTTCAGTGTGCGCACCAGGATGAACTTCTTGTGCGCCCAGCTCTTGGCCCGAAGCATGCGGATCAGCGAGGACATCACGTTGTCGCCCACCATCAGCAGCCGCGCCAGGCCCCAGGGCTCGCCGTTGGTGATGGCGCGCTCCTCCAGGTCGGTCTCGGTGCCGGAAACCTTGTGGTGGTTCAGGTGCAGGTGGCGGCGCACCCAGGGGTTGATGGTGCTCGGCCGCGCCAGCCACACCAGCGCCATCATCAGGTTGTGCGCCACCTTCTGCTTGCGGAAGTACATGCTGTGGATAAGGTCGTGCTCCAGCTCGTGGGTCAGCGACGCGAGGAAAGCGTTGACCAGCAGGCACGCCCACCAGGCGATCGTGCCGTTCAGGTAGAGCGCTGCCGAGCCGACCATGCCGGCGAGGGCGAAGGCGAGGATGCTGGCGCCGAGCAGGTCCTGGCGGTTGAGGATCGGGTAGCGCTGGCGCAGCTCCACGCCATGGGCCATCACCACTTCACGAATATGGGCTGATCGCTGTTGATCATTCAGCTTTGCGGGGCTTGCGGTCGTCGGGGACATGCTTACATCCTCTTGTTCGTCGTGTGCCCACTCTGCCGAGGCGGTGCGCGCCACGCCTGACCTTGAACGCCAACCTGTTGACCGGATACGCCAACCTGCATGAGCGACGAGCCCTCCACCCTCGCCAGCTGGACCCGAGCCCTGCGCAAGCAGCTGGATGCGCTCGGCCTCGACAGCGACGGCCTCTGCCGCCAGGCCGGCCTCGACCCGGCGCTGATGGACGACCCCAACGCGCGCTACCCGCTCTCCGCCACCACGCGCCTGTGGCAGCTGGCGGTCACGGCCAGCGGTGACCCGGCGCTGGGCCTGAAGATTTCCGGCTACCTCAGCCCCACCACCTTCCACGCCCTGGGCTACGCGCTGGTGGCCAGCGCCAGCCTGCGGGAGATCTTCGAGCGCATCGAGCGCTACCACCAGGTGGTCAGCGATGCCCTGGCCCTGCAGCTGACCCTGCACGGCGAGCGCTACGAATTCCGCCTGCGTGTGCCCGAGGAGGGCCCCGCACCGGCACCCGAGGCCGTAGACGCCTTCGCCGCCATCTACGTGCGCACCTGCCGCAACCGCCTGGGCCGCGACTATGCGCCCCTGGCCGTGCACCTGCGCCGCCCGCAGCCGGCCGACCCCGCGCCCTGGCACCAGGTGTTCCGCTGCCCGCTGCACTTCGGCGCCCCGGAAGACCTGATCGAATTCGCCCGCGCGGATTTCGAACGCCGCCTGGAAGACGCCAACCCCGAGCTGGCCGAGCACAACGAAACGGTGCTCAAGCGCACCCTGGAGCAGCTGCAGGTGCCCACCTGGGCGCGCAAGGTGCGCGCCTGCCTGGAGGCCCAGCTGCCCAATGGCGAGCCGTCGGCCGAGCGCATTGCCCAGTCCCTGCACCTGAGCCTGCGCAGCCTGCAACGGCACCTGGCGGAGGAGGGCAGCAGCTACGAGCAACTGCTCAGCGACACCCGCCAGGCCCTGGCGCTGGTGCACATGCGCGACCCACGCTGCTCCATCAGCGAAATCGCCTACCTGCTCGGTTTCGCCGACACCAGCAGCTTCAGCCGTGCCTTCAAGCGCTGGACCGGCCAGGCACCGAGTCAGTACCGAGAAAGCCTGGTGCGCTAGAACTGGCCAGTCGCCAGCCGAGCCGCCAGAATTGCCCCATTACAAGAACCACCCCGAGAAGCCCATGCGTCCTGCCTACGCCCGCCATCCCTATGCCGTCGCGCTCCACACCCTGGGCCTGGCCCTGCTGATGCTGGTCTATACGCGCTGGCAGGTGCCGCTCGCCTGGAGCATCCCCGCCTACCTGGTGCTGGCGCTGTGGCCCTGGCTGGGCCCGTGGAAGGTGCCGGAAGAACCCCGCGACGAACCCCTGGATGACCAGGCCCCGCGCCTGGCGGAGCTGGCGGTGCAGGCTGATCGCAATGCTGCCGAGCGGTTGCGTCTGCAAGGCATTGCCGCCCAACTCGATACCCTGCTGCGCCAGCGCCTGGACGAGGGCGCCATCTGGCTGCAGCGCCATGACGCGGGCGTCGTACCGCCCGATCTCGATCGCCTCGAACAGCTCGCCGCACAGTTGCAGCAGGCCGGTGCCGAAGGCCGCGCCGATCTGGACACGGCCCGCCAGGCCTTCGCCGCGCTGCTCGCCGAGAGCGGCACCGGCCGCGAGCGCGTGCAGGCCCTGGCCGAGCGCAGCGGCGAGATCCAGAAGGTCGCCCAGAGCATCCAGTCCATCGCCAGCCAGACCAACCTACTGGCGCTAAACGCTGCCATCGAAGCCGCCCGCGCCGGTGATGCCGGGCGTGGTTTCGCCGTGGTCGCCGACGAGGTGCGCAACCTCGCCGCGCGCACCGCCGGCGCCACCGAGGAAGTGGGGCGCATGGCCGAAGATATCCAGCAACAGACCGCCGCTGCCGTGGCCCACCTGGCCGGGCAGGACGCCGGGCTGGCCGCAGGCGTAGCCGCGCTGGAGCCCCTCGGCGGGCTGATGGACGGGCTGGACGAGCAGGGCGTGCAGCTGCACGACGCGCTGGCGCCCTTGCCGGATCACTGGGCGCTGCAGCACGAAAGCCAGCAGGCCTGGCGGCAAGAGATGGTGCGCCTGGAAGCGCAGCTGGAAGAGGCGGTGACGGTGGGCCGTCAGCTCGCCGAGGCCCTGCGCGGGCCGGCCTGAACCGCTATAGCCGCGCGGCCTTGCGCAGGCCGGTGAGGTCGAGGATCTCGATCTCGCCATAGTTCAGGTGCACCACGCCCTGGGCTTCCAGCTCCTTGAGAATCTGGTTGGTGGTCTGCCGCGACACCGCCAGCATCAGTGCCAGCTGTTCCTGGGCCAGGTGGATGACCCGGCGCTGGCCGCTGGTCTCGCCGTAGCCCTCGGCGATCATCAACAGCCGCCGTGCCAGGCGTTGCGGTGCCGGCAGCAGGCTCATCTCCTCCAGCGCGATAAAGGCCAGGCGCAGTTTCTGGCTCATCAGCAGGGCGAGCTCGCGCCACCAGGCCGGCTCCGCCTCCAGCATCTTCTGCAAGGCCGCCTGGGGCACGTTGAGCAGCTGCGTCGGGCCTTCGGCGAAGGCGTCATGGGTGCGTGGCTGGCCATCGAACAGGCAGATCTCGCCGAACCAGTGGGGCGGCTCCTCCAGGATCAGCAACGCCTCCTTGCCGTTCTCCGCGCTCACGCCGATGCGCACCGCGCCTTCGAGCACCGCATAGAGCCCGCAGGGCGGGTCGCCCCGGCGGAACAGGCACTCGCCGGGGGCCAGGCTCAGCGGGCGTGCCTGGTCCACCAGCGCATCCTGCAGGGGCGCGGGCAGGCCGGCGAACCAGTGGCCGGTGAGCAATTGGGTACGGCAGTCGGAAAGTTCGGGCATCGGGCGATGGGCTTTGTCGGCTAGCTGACAGAGGATAGGTCAGTACAGGCGCCATTATCGGCGCAACTGCCTGCAACCTGAGGACATAACAATGAAAACCCTCGTCGACCATCTTTCCCAGTACGCCGAATACCACCGTGACCGGCGCAATATCTTCAGCCACTTCATCGGCATCCCGCTGATAGTGGTCGCCGTGGCCGTGCTGCTGTCGCGCCCGGGCATGGTTGTCGCCGGCCTGTGGATATCTCCTGCAGCCCTGGTGGCGCTGGCCTCTGCCGTCTTCTACTTTCGCCTCGACCTGCGCTTCGGCCTGGTGATGACCGCGCTGCTCTGGCTCAGCCTCTGGGTCGGCACCGCGCTGGCGGTGCAATCCACCGCCCTGTGGCTCAGCGCCGGCCTCGGCCTGTTCGTGGTGGGCTGGGTGATCCAGTTTGTCGGCCACTACTACGAAGGCCGCAAGCCCGCCTTCGTCGACGACCTCATGGGCCTGGTGGTCGGCCCGCTGTTCGTCGTCGCCGAACTGGCCTTCATGCTCGGCATGCGCAAGGAAGTGGAGCAGGCCATCGAACACCGCGCCGGCCCGACCTGCATCCGCGAGAAGAAAGCCACCGCCTGAGGTGATGCGCGCCCCTGTGGGAGCGGCTTCAGCCGCGAAAGGCTCACCGCCGGCTCTCGACTGCGAGTGGCCGGCCGCTCCATCGCGAATGAATTCGCTCACGGGAGAGGGGTGAGGCTTCGGTGTATGGGGCGAGTCCGCCTGGTGGATAAAAGAGCGTTATCCACCCTACCCAGCGGGGTAGCTCGTGCGGGCACGATTGTAGGGTGGACCCCGCTTCACCGGTCCACCGCTACGGTGTTGAGCCTGGCTCCGCCCTGTGGATAACCCGCGCTACCCCTTTCCCTCAGCCACCCTTGGTCAGCAACTGCGCACTCATCGAGCGTGCGTGGCGGTCGACCATCATGGGTGCATAGGGCCGGCCGGAGGCGCTGACCAGGGTGTTGCTCTGGCTGTTCATATCGCTGAGGGCGGTCTTGAGGAAGCTCCAGCGGGTCTTCAGCTTGCCCACCGCCGGGTCGTTCTTGTCCATCGGCTGCAGCTGCGCATCGATGGCCGGCAGCAGGGTGCGTTCGTCCTGGCCGATGTAGGTGTCGTTGCTTTCCCGGGCGATCTCGAAGGTGCCGATGTAGGCGCGGCTGAGGTACTGCACCGCCAGGTATTCCACCTTGGCCGGCAGCTCGCCATCGGCGGTGTTGCCGGGGGTGGAGCGGGCGGCGATGAGCAGTTCACGCAGGGATTTGGCCAGTTCCTGGGGGAAGCGCCAGGGCACGTCATCCTCGTTGTGGCCGTAGGAAACACCCTGCTGCAACTGGGTAACAAGGGCGCGGTACTTCTGCCGGAACCCGTCGCTGGGCTGCGGCACGCTCTGGAACGCGGCCTCCAGCGCCTTGATGTCGGCGTCGAAGCGGGTCTTGTGGGTTTCCTGGAAACCTTCGCCGCGATACAGCAGCAGGCTGCTGGTGGCGCGGCAGGCGTGAATCTGTACCTGGTCGATGGGCGCGAGCTCGGCGGCGAGGGCCATCCCGGCCCCGACCAGGCTGAGCAGCAATCCGATAAAAGCGCGTGCTAGAGCGTCTGAAAGCATCCCGGCGTGCTCCTTTTGTTGTTGTTGTGAGCAGACAAAGCGATGAGGTGTGTGGGCACCAATCGGTGCGCGCCCAGCCTACTGCGCCGGGGGCTGGAGGGTATTACCCGAAAGAGTGATTTATGACCGCCGGGCGACAAATCATCCCATTCGGAGGATCCGCCGCAGCCGCTCGGCGCTCTCCGGGTCGGCGGGGAACAGGGTCTCCAGGGCCAGCTCGGACAGGGTCACGTCCACCGGGGTGCCGAACACCGTGATGGTGCTGATGAAGCTGATCACCCCCAGGGGCGTATCCAGCTGCAGGGGCACCAGCACGCCGTCGGCGGGCAGGGCGTCGGTCACGGGCGGTGCCGGGTAGGCGGCGAGTTCGTCGTAGAGGGCCTGCAGCTCCCCATCGCCGCTCACCTCGATGTCGTGCAGCAGCCGCTCCAGCAGGTGGGCGCGCCACTGGCCGAAGTTGACGATGCGCGGTGCCAGGCCTTCAGGGTGCAGGGTCAGGCGCAGCACGTTGAGCGGCGGGGCGAGCAGGGCAGGGGACGCGCCGGCGATCAGCGCCATCACCGCGCCGTTGGCCGCCAGCAGGTTCCACTGGCGGTCGATGGCCAGCGCCGGGTTCGGCTCGTGGGCCTTGAGCAGCTGCTCGATGGCCTGGCGCGCACCGGCCAGGGCCGGGTCGTCCAGGGTGCGCTGGGGGAACAGCGGCGCATAGCCGGCGGCGGCCAGCAGGCGGTTGCGTTCGCGCAGGGGAATGTCCAGCTGCTCGGCCAGGTGCAGGAGCATCTCGCGGCTGGGCTGGGCACGCCCGGTTTCGACGAAGCTCAGGTGGCGGGTGGAAATCTCCGCGTCGCAAGCGAGGTCGAGCTGGCTGAGGCGGCGCCGCTGGCGCCATTGGCGCAACAGGGCGCCGACGGGATGGGTGGGTGCGTTCATGGCAGCGACGATAGTCGAGCGGGGGAATCCCGGCCATTACCTGGCAGGTAATCGACGCGCTTCCCCGATCGGCGAATCCTGCGACCCAGGCACCGGCAACCGCCGGGCCGCCCCCACCGAGGAGATTCGCCATGACCACCGTGCAACCGTCCCCCCTGCTGCGCCGCGTCCTGCAACTCGATGCCCTGGTCAGCGGTGCCGCCGGCCTGTTGATGACCCTGGGCGCCGGCCCGCTGTCGTCCCTGCTGGCGCTGCCCGCCGCGCTGCTCACCGGTGCCGGCCTGTCGATGCTGCCCTGGTGCGCCGTGCTGCTGTGGCTGGCCCGCCGCGAAACCCTGGACCGCCGCGCAGTGTGGGCGGTGATCGCGGTCAACGCCGTTTGGGTGGTGGACAGCCTCCTGCTGCTGGTCAGCGGCTGGGTGCAGCCGACCCTGCTGGGCCAGGCCTTCGTGATCGCCCAGGCGCTGGCGGTGGTGCTGTTCGCCGAACTGCAGTTCTTCGGGCTCAAGCGCTCCGCCGAAGCGGTCTGTGGATAACTCGGGCACCCTGCTTTTTCGCGAATGAATTCGCTCCCACGAAAGGGCGGGGTCTGGCCGGGTGGAGATGTGTCGGGCTGGCAGGGCGGGGCCGTAGGTTGGCGCCGAGCTTGCGAGGCCCAACGGTGCCGGGGTCGGGTCCGTTGCGTTGGGCCTCATGCTTCGGCCCAACCTACATCTGCGCCCATGAAAAAGCCCCTCGGATGAGGGGCTTTGTCGTTGCGTTACGGCGATCAGCCGTGTGCGACGGGCTGCCAGGCCTTGGGCTTGAAGTACAGGGTTTCGCCACGGGCGAGGCCGACCAGGCTGTCGTGGTCCTTGACCACTTCGGCTTCGATCAGCTCGTCCTGGCCGTCCACCTTCAGGGTCACCCGGGTGATGGCGCCGAGGGGGCGGATGTCGCGCACTTCGGCGGCCTGGTGTTCTTCCTCCGCCTCCTTGGACAGCGAGACTTCGTGGGGGCGGAACAGCACATGGCGGTCATCGCCCAGCTGCAGGCGGTTGGAGTCGCCGAGGAAGTGGTAAACGAAGGGGCTCGCCGGCTTCTCGTAGACCTCGCCCGGGGAGCCGATCTGCTCGATCACGCCCTTGTTCATGACCACGATGCGGTCGGCCACTTCCATGGCTTCTTCCTGGTCGTGGGTGACGAACACGGAGGTCAGGTTGATCTCCTCGTGCAGGCGCGCCAGCCAGCGGCGCAGCTCCTTGCGCACCTTGGCGTCGAGGGCGCCGAAGGGTTCGTCCAGCAGCAGGATCTTCGGCTTCACCGCCAGGGCGCGGGCCAGGGCGATGCGCTGGCGCTGGCCGCCGGAGAGCTGCTCCGGGTAGCGGTCGGAAAGCCAGTCCAGCTGCACCATGTTGAGCAGCTCGTGGACCTTCTCGGCGATCTCCGGTTCGCTGGGGCGTTCGCCCTTGGGCTTCATGCGCAGGCCGAAGGCGACGTTGTCGAACACGCTCATGTGGCGGAACAGGGCGTAGTGCTGGAACACGAAGCCGACGTTGCGATCGCGTACGTCGTGCTGGGATACGTCCTCGCCGTGGAACACGATGTTGCCGGCGTCCGGGGTCTCCAGGCCGGCGATGATGCGCAGCAGGGTGGTCTTGCCGCAGCCGGACGGGCCGAGCAGGGCCACCAGCTCGCCGCTGTGGATATCCAGGTTGATGTCGTTGAGCGCCTTGAAGGCGTTGAAGTTCTTGCTGACGTTACGGATTTCGATGCTCATGACTCACTCCTCATCAGCGCTGGATTTAAGACGGGACAAACGGGCCTCGCTCCACTGCTTGAGCAGCAGGATGACCAGCGCGAGGATCAGCAGCAGGCTGGCGACGCTGAAGGCAGCGACGTGGTTGTACTCGTTGTAGAGAATCTCGACGTGCAGCGGCAGGGTGTTGGTGACGCCACGGATGTGGCCGGAAACCACCGACACCGCGCCGAACTCGCCCATGGCGCGCGCGGTGCACAGCACCACGCCGTAGATCAGGCCCCATTTGATGTTGGGCAGGGTCACGTGCCAGAACATCTGCCAGCCGTTGGCGCCGAGCAGGCGCGCGGCCTCTTCCTCCTGGGTGCCCTGTTCCTGCATCAGCGGGATCAGCTCACGGGCGACGAAGGGCACGGTGACGAAGACGGTGGCCAGGACGATGCCGGGCAGGGCGAAGACGATCTGGATATCCCGGTCCGACAGCCACTCGCCGAAGTAGCCCTGGGCGCCGAACAGCAGCAAGTAGATCAGGCCGGCGATCACCGGCGAGACCGAGAAGGGCAGGTCGATCAGGGTGACCAGGATGCTCTTGCCGCGGAACTCGAACTTGCTCACGCACCAGGCGGCGGCGACGCCGAACACCAGGTTCAGCGGCACCGAGATGGCCACGGCTATCACCGTCAGCTTCAGCGCGGCGAGGGCATCGGGCTCGAAGATGGCGGTGAAGAAGGTGCCGAAGCCCTGCTTCAGCGCTTCGCTGAGCACGATGTACAGCGGCAGCAGCAGGAAGATGCCGAACACCAGCCAGGCGCCGGCGATCAGCGCGCGCCGGCCCCACAGGTTGCCACGGCGGGCTGCGTTGGCGGAGGTGGCGGCGGTCAGGGTTGCACTACTCATGACGTGGGCCTCCTCAAGGGGTTTCGATGCGGCGCTGCAGCAGGTTGATCAGCAGCAGCAGGATGAAGGAGACCACCAGCATCAGCACGCCGATGGCGGTGGCGCCGGTGTAGTCGTACTGGTCCAGCTTGACCATGATCAGCAGCGGCAGGATCTCGGTCTTCATCGGCATGTTGCCGGCGATGAAGATCACCGAGCCGTACTCGCCCACGCCGCGGGCGAAGGCCAGGGCGAAGCCGGTCAGCCAGGCGGGCAGCAGCGCCGGCAGGAGGATGTGGCGGAACACCTGCAGCGGCTTGGCGCCCAGGCAGGCGGCGGCCTCTTCCACCTCGCGGGGGATGTCGGCCAGCACCGGCTGCACCGTGCGCACCACGAAGGGCAGGGTGACGAAGGTCAGCGCCAGGGTGATGCCCAGCGGGGTGTAGGCGATCTTGAAGCCCAGGTCGGTGGCGAACTGGCCCACCAGGCCGGCCGGCGCGTACAGCGCGGTGAGCGCGATACCGGCCACGGCGGTGGGCAGGGCGAAGGGCAAGTCGATCATCGCGTCGATGATCTTGCGGCCGGGGAAGTCGTAGCGCACCAGGACCCACGCCAGCAGCGTGCCGATCAGGCCGTTGAGCACGGCGGCGGCGAGCGCGGTGCCGAAGCTGAGCTTGAGTGCGGCGAGTACGCGGGGTGCGCTGATGATGTTCCAGAACTGCACCCAGGTGAGGTCGAAGGTCTTGAGGAACATGGCGCCCAGGGGAATCAGCACCAACAGGCTGAGATACACCAGGGTGTACCCCAGAGTCAGCCCGAAGCCGGGTATGACCGGGGAGATACGTCGAGACATCATCTGTCCTTTTTCTGCGTTGGAACGCTCAAGCCCGCCACCGGAATATCACCGGCCCGGGCACGGCAAAGGGAAGCTCGCGCTTCCCCTTGTCCGGGCGGGGCCTGCGCCCCACCCATTTTCTTGCAGCTTGCAGCTTGCAGCTTGCAGCTTGCAGCTTCGGCTTATTGCGCCTGGTAGATCTGGTCGAAGATGCCGCCGTCGTTGAAGAACTTCGGTTGCGCTTCCTTCCAGCCGTTGAAGTCCTTGTCGACGGTCACCAGGTCCAGTTTCGGGAACTGCTTGGCGAACTCGGCGGCGACCTTCTCGTCACGGGGGCGGTAGAAGTTCTTCGCGGCGATGCGCTGGCCTTCCTCGCTGTACAGGTACTGCAGGTAGGCTTCGGCGACCTTGCGGGTGCCCTTCTTGTCGACGTTCTTGTCGACCACCGAAACCGGCGGCTCGGCGAGGATCGACAGGCTCGGCGCAACGATTTCGAAGTTCTCGCCGCCCTGTTCCTTGAGTGCCAGGAAGGCCTCATTTTCCCAGGCCAGCAGCACGTCGCCAATGTTGTTGTTGACGAAGGTGATGGTCGAACCGCGGGCGCCAGTGTCGAGAACCGGAACCTGCTTGTACAGCGCCTGTACGTATTCCTGTGCCTTGGCGTCGCTGCCGTACTGCTTCTTGGCCCAGGCCCAGGCGGCCAGGAAGTTCCAGCGGGCGCCGCCGGAGGTCTTCGGGTTCGGGGTGATGACTTCCACGCCGGCCTTGGTCAGGTCGCCCCAGTCCTTGATGCCCTTGGGGTTGCCCTTGCGCACCAGGAACACGATGGTCGAGGTGTAGGGGGTGCTGTTCTGCGGCAGGCGGGTCTGCCAGTTTTCGGGGATCAGCTTGCCGAGTTTCTGCAGCTCGTCGATGTCGCCGGCCAGGGCCAGGGTCACCACGTCGGCCTTGAGGCCGTCGATCACCGCGCGGGCCTGCTTGCCGGAACCGCCGTGGGATTGCTGGACCTTGAGGTCTTCACCGCCCTGGGCCTTCCAGTGCTTGATGAAGGCGGCGTTGTACTCCTGGTACAGCTCGCGGGTCGGGTCGTAGGAGACGTTGAGCAGTTCGGTGGCGGCGGCGACCGGGCCGGCGACCAGGGTGGTGAGCAGGGCGCTGGCCAGGGTGGCCAGGGCGAAGCGGCGAATCGACATGGATGAAGCTCCTGAATTCTGAGTTTTTATGCTGTTGGCTAGGTTGTTTCAGGCGCGGCGGGCGTTCACGGCACACGTCGCAGTCGACTCGGTTCGCGTATCGGGTTGACCCCTCCGGCGACTCGGTCGGGTGTTCGGGTCAGCTGTTCTTGCCGGCGGGCGGTTGCAGGCGGAATTTTTCCTTGCGCTCGATCTGCACCACCTGGCCGTTGTGCACGGTGATCTCGACGGCACCGAAACGCAGGCCGTGCAGGGCACTCTGGATTTCACGCAGGATGCTGGCTTCGTCCTGGCCTTCGAAGCTGCGGAGTGTTGCGCTCATGGTCATGCTCCTTGGATGGGATGCCCGCGTCGGTGAACAGGGGGTTCGCGTGGCTTGGGCGCATCTTAATCAGGGCATGAATATTCTTAAAAATACTGTTTAAGAATTTTTATATAACCAATGGTTAGATTGAGCCGAATCGCTCGGCGCCCTGCTGGCCAGAGGTCCGCCCGCTCCGGGCGGAGTGACGCGCGGCGGGCGTTGGCCCACCGGAGAGAAGGGGTCAGAGCAGGCTGATCTGTTGCGGGGTGGCGCCGCCCGAGGGGGAAAGCTGCCAGGCTTCCTCGAGCTGCTGGGCCGGCTGCGGGCGGCTGAACAGGTAGCCCTGGCCATGGTCGCAACCCAGGCCACGGAGGAAGTCGGCCTGGCGCTGGTGCTCGATGCCTTCGGCCAGCACCTCCAGGCCCAGGCTGTGGCCCAGCGCGGTAACGGCCTTGGCGATGGCGATGTCGTCGCGGTCGTCGGGAAGGTTCTGCACGAAGCTTTGGTCGATCTTCAGCTTGTGCACCGGCAGGCGCTTGAGGCGCTGCAGGGACGAATAGCCGGTGCCGAAATCGTCGATGGCCAGGCGCACGCCGAGCTTGCACAGGCGGTCGAGCAGCTCCAGGGCGGTGTCCGGGTCCTCCATCACCGCGCTCTCGGTGATCTCCAGCTCCAGGCGCCCCGGTTCCAGGCCGGTGTCGGCGAGCACGCGGGCGACGCGGGTGTCCAGTTCGCCACGGCTGAACAGGCGGCAGGACACGTTCACCGCGATGAACGACAGCTGCAGGCCGCGCTCGGTCCAGTCGCGCATCTGCCGGCAGGCACGCTCCAGCACCCAGGCGTCGATGGCGCCGATCAGGCCGCTTTCCTCGGCCACCGGCAGGAACTCCGCCGGCGGCACCAGGCCGCGCTGCGGGTGCTGCCAGCGCACCAGGGTCTCGACGCCGATCAGGCGGCCATCGGCCAGGTCGTGGATGGGCTGGAACACCAGGCGCAGCTCGTCCTGCTCCAGGCCCTGGCGCAGCGCGGTGACCAGCTCGACGCGCTGGCGCGCCTGCTCGGTCAGCTCCTGGCTATAGAAGGCAAAGGTCTCGCGGCCCACGCTCTTGGCCTTGAACAGCGCCGAGTCGGTGTTGCGCAGCACCTGCTCGACGTTCTCGGCATCCCCCGGGAACAGGCTGATGCCCAGGCTGGCGCTGATGAACAGGTTCTGCTCGGCCAGGTGGAAGGGCGCGGCCAGGCACTGCTGGATGCGCCCGGCGAGGTCCGCCGCCTGTTCCGGGCTGGAGCCCTCGCAGAGCAGGCCGAACTCGTCGCCGCCCAGGCGTGCCAGGGTCATGCCGCCGGTCATCAGGGTGGCCAGGCGCTCGCCCACGGCCTTGAGCAGCAGGTCGCCGTGGTTGTGGCCGAGGCTTTCGTTGATGTGCTTGAAGTGGTCGAGGTCCAGCAGGATCACCGTGCCCTCGCTGCCTTCCCGGCGGGCGCGCTCCAGGGCGTGCTCGACGCGCTCGGTGAATAGCAGGCGGTTGGGCAGGTTGGTCAGCGGGTCGTGGTGGGCCAGGTAGTCCAGCTCGTTCTGCGAGCGCTTGATGGCGCTGACGTCGGAGAACACCGCCACGTAATGGGTGAGCAGGCCGTCTTCGTCGTGGATGGCGCGGATGTTCTGCCACAGCGGGTACACCTCGCCATTGTGCCGGCGGTTCCACACCTCGCCGCTCCAGGCATGGCGGTTCTTCAGGGCGTTCCACATCGACTGGTAGAAGGCCTCGTCGTGGCGGCCGGACTTGAACAGCACCGGGGTCTGCCCCAGCACCTCGCTCTCCTCGAAGCCGGTGATGCGGGCGAAGGCACGGTTGACGTGGACGATGCGCTGCTCGGCATCGGTGACCAGCACCCCTTCCTGGGTGGCGTCGAACACCGCGGCGGCCTGGCGCAGGCTGCTCTCCTGTTCGCGGCGGGCCTGCAGGTAGGCGCGCAGGCGGCGCATGTGCAGGCACACCAGCAGGTACAGCAGGCCGCTGGTGACCGCCACGAAGAGCAGCCCCTTGGCCGACTGCAGCAGCGCCAGGCGGCTGCCATCGGGGCTCAGCAAGGGCAGCAGATGGTCGCTGAAGAGTATCCAGGCGCTGGCGAGGAGGAAGTAGGGCAGCACCAGTTTCACGGCGCTGAGCTTGGGTTTCATAGGTGAGTCGAGGCCATGCCAGATGTGATCGGTTTCGCATTATAGATGAATGGAGATTCATCTCTTTCTTATCTAAAGAACAGGATGGTTTTCTCACAATTCATGGGGATAATGCCGGTGTTTGTCCGACAACCTCGCCCTTCCTTCCCCCGAGGCTACGCACTCCATGTGGTACAACGGTTTTCTCGATCTGTCGCTGTGGCAACTGGTGGCAGCCACCCTGGTGATGACGCATATCACCATCGTCGGCGTCACGGTCTACCTGCACCGCTATTCCGCCCATCGCTCCCTGGAACTGCACCCGGCGCTGAAGCACTTCTTCCGCTTCTGGCTGTGGCTGACCACCGCGATGAACACCCGCGAATGGACCGCGATCCACCGTAAGCACCACGCCAAGTGCGAAACCGTCGACGACCCGCACAGCCCGGTGATCAAGGGCCTGGGTACCGTCCTGCGCCGCGGCGCGGAGCTGTACCGCGAGGAAGCCGAAAACGAAGAGACCCTGCGCATCTACGGCAAGAACTGCCCGGATGACTGGCTCGAACGCAATGTCTACTCCCGCTACCCCCTGGGTGGCGTGTTCCTGATGGCGGCCATCGACCTCGCCCTGTTCGGCGTTGCCGGCATCACCATCTGGGCGGTGCAGATGATGTGGATCCCGGTCTGGGCCGCCGGCGTCATCAACGGCCTCGGCCACGCCGTCGGCTACCGCAACTTCGAATGCCGCGACGCCGCCACCAACCTGGTGCCCTGGGGCATCCTCATCGGTGGCGAAGAGCTGCACAACAACCACCACACCTACCCGAACTCGGCCAAGCTGTCGGTGAAGAAGTGGGAATTCGACCTGGGCTGGGCCTGGATCAAGCTGTTCAGCTTCCTGCGCCTGGCCAAGGTGCAGCGCGTGGCGCCCATCGCCCACCGCGTGGAAGGCAAGGGCAGCCTGGACATGGACACCGCCATGGCCATCCTCAACAACCGGTTCCAGATCATGGCGCAGTACCGCAAGTTGGTGATCGCGCCCCTGGTGAAACAGGAGCTGGCCAAGGCCGACGAGTCGGTGCGCCACCTGTTCCGCCGCGCCAAGCGCCTGCTGTCCCGCGAGACCAGCCTGCTGGACGAACGCCACCATGCGCGCATCGCCGCCATGCTGGAGCAGAGCCAGGCGCTGAAGGTGATCTACGAGAAGCGCCTCGCCCTGCAGCACATCTGGGTCAAGACCAGCGCCAACGGCCACGACATGCTCGAAGCCATGAAGCAGTGGGTGCACGAGGCCGAGGCCAGCGGCATCCAGTCCCTGCGCGACTTCGCCGAGCAGCTCAAGACCTACTCGCTGCGCCCGGCCGCCATGGCCTGATCGCAACGACCCCGAAGAAGGCCGGCCATTGCCGGCCTTTTTCATGGGCGTGTCCGCAGGTTGGTGCCGAGCCCGCGAGGGCCAACGATGCGTGCCCGCCCCTTCGCGAATGAATTCGCTTCTCCGGGAGAGGGGCGAGGTGTTGGTGTGTGGGGCGAGTCCGCTTGGTGGATAGAAGAGCGCTATCCACCCTACCCAGCGGGGAAGTCCGTGCGGGCACGAGCTGCCAGGCGATGTAGGGTGGACCCCGCTTCACCGGTCCACCGCTGCGGGGTTGGGCCCGTGCCATCTGTAGAAGCGGCTTCAGCCGCGAAAGACTTACCGCCGTCCCCCTGCTGCGTGTGGCTGGACACTCCATCGCGAATGAATTCGCTCCTACCCTCCCACTCCCCCTGCACCGCCCACACACGCCTGGTTCTGAAACGCGGCCAAAAAAAACCGCCCGGGGGAGGGCGGCTGGAACAAGACGTCGAAAGGAGCAATCACATCGACGTCAGGAGGTAAGGAGGAGGTGGAGCGGGTCGATCAGCTGTCCTGGCCGGACTCGGCCTTGCGCTCGGTGCCTTGCTTGGCGATGGCCTGTTGCTGGGCGGCGTCCTGGGCGCGCTGCTCATACTGCGCATTTCGCGCAACAAAGGCGGACGACTCTTCGGCGAAGGAGAACTGGGTGAAGGACAGGGCGAAAGCGGTGAAAGCGGCAGTAACAAAGAGATTGCGTTGCATAGTGTGATCCTCGGCGGGATGCATCTGGAGACCGAGGCCATCTTAGGCGGGGGGCCGGCGGCGAAAAACCACGGCCCAGGTGAATCACAATTGCTTCTAGCGCAACAATTGTGTGCGCACGGCCCAGTGGCGCGGGTCGTCCAGCACGGCGTCGTCCTGGGCGAACAGCGGCGGCAGCTCGGCCTTGAGGAAGTCCACCCAGGTCCTGATCTTGGCGTCGAGAAAGCGCCGTGACGGGTAAATCGCATAGATGTTGCGCTCGCGCAGTCGGTGCTCCGGCAGCAGGCGCAACAGCGTGCCGTCGCGCAGCGGCTGGCAGGCGACGAAGGAGGGCAGCAGGCAGAAGCCCATGCCCGCCTGGGCGGCGCGGGCCAGGGATTCGGCGACGTTGACCTGGAAGGCCTCCGCCGGCAGCACGTCGAACTCGCCATCCGTGCCCTGCAGCACCCAGTTGTCCTGGTAGAGCGGGTCCAGCAGGCGCAGGTAGCGGTGATGGCGCAGGTCCGCCGGGCCCTTGGGTACGCCGTGCTTCTCCAGGTAGCCCGGTGATGCGCAGACCACGCTGTACATCTGCCCCAGGGACTGCGCCACCATCTGCGAATCCGGCAGCTCGCGGGCGAAGGTCAGCACCACGTCCTGGCCGTCCTCCAGCGGGTCGGGGTTGCGCTGCGACAGGGTCAGGTCGACCACCACCTCCGGGTACAGCTCGGTGTAGCGCGCCACCAGGCCGGTGAGGTGCTGCAGGCCGAGCCCGGTCATGGTGTGCACCCGCAGCCGGCCGCTGGGCTTGAGGTGTGCGCCACGCGCCTCGGCGGCGGCCTGGTCCACTTCGTTGAGGATGGAGCGGCTGCGCTGCAGGTAGCGCTCGCCCACCTCGGTCAGCGCCAGGCGCCGGGTGGTGCGGTGCAGCAGGCGTGCCTGCAGCTGCTGCTCCAGTTCGGAAACCAGCCGCGAGACCTGCGCGGTGGAGAGGTCCAGCGCCTGCGCCGCTGCGGTGAAGCTGCCGGTCTCGATGACGCGAACGAACACACGCATGCTGTTCAGGGTGTCCATTGTTACTCCTCGCGCAAGGCTGATTCTCGAAGGGCGCTGATTATCCAGGAAACGCCGGTAAATATACTGCCAGCCCTGAGCTGTTTGCCGTTTTACCGGATCACCGCCCATCGCCCCGTTCGCGGGCACCGCGGCAACACCGGTCCGCCCTGTACTTCCGAGGTATCCATGACCCCCGATCAAAGGTTCGCCCGCCGGGTGCGGAGCGCCATTGCGGCCTTCGTGCTGCTGTTCGTCTACTTCCTCGCGGCCGATCTGTGGATGCCCATCACCCCCCAAGCCCAGCTGACGCGCCCGGTGCTGCGCCTGGCGCCCCGGGTCAGCGGCCAGGTGCTGGACATCGTCGTCGGCAACAACGCCCATGTGCAGGCCGGGCAGCTGCTGTTCCGCCTCGACCCCGAGCCCTTCCGCCTTGCCGTCAACGCCGCCGAGCTGGCCCTGGAGCAGGCCGCCCAGGACAACGCCGAGCTCGATGCCAGCCTCGCCGCCGCCCGTGCCGACAAGCTCGCCGCCGACGCCTCGGCCCAGGAGCTGGCGCGCGAGACCGAGCGCCTCGGCAAGCTGGTGGCCAGCCAGCACGTCTCCCGCCAGCTGTTCGAACAGACCCAATCGCAGCGCGCCGCCGCCAGCGCCAAGGTGGTGGCCGCCACCGCGCGCATTCACCAGTTGACGGCCGAGCGCGGTGCGGCGGGCGACGACAACCTGCGCCTGCGCCAGGCCCGCAACGCCCTCGACCAGGCCCGCCTGCAGCTGCAGTACAGCGAAGTCCGCGCCGAGCGCGCCGGCACCCTGAGCAACCTGCAGCTGTCCCCGGGTGCCTTCGTCGCCGCCGGCAGCCCGGTGGCCGCGCTGGTGGCCGATGAGGCCGACGTCAGCGCCGACTTCCGCGAGAAGGCCCTGCGCTACGTGGGCCTGGGCGATGGCGCCAGCGTGGTGTTCGACGCCCTGCCCGGGCGCATCTTCGCCGCGCGGGTCAGCGCCATCGACGCCGGCGTCAAGGAAGGCCAGCTGGACGCCAACGGCGACCTCGCCGCCCCCGCCACTTCCGATCGCTGGGTGCGCGACGCCCAGCGCCAGCGCCTGCACGTGCTGCTGGAGGCGCCCCCGGAAGCGCCCCTGCCCAGCGGCGCCAAGGCCACGGTGCAGCTCTACCCCCACGAATCGCCCCTGGCCACCTTCTTCGGCCGGGTGCAGATCCACCTCATCAGCCTGCTGCACTACATCTACTGATGACGCGCCCGGCCCTCAGCGAGAATGGCCTGCGCCAGTGCCTGCGCCTGGCCTGCGGCGGCACCCTCGGCCTGTTCGTGTGCAAGCTGATGGGCTGGGATAACGGCTCGTTCTTCTGCGTCTACCCCATGCTGCTGCTGGGCCTGGTGCCCACCATCAACGCCCATGTGATCCGCCAGTTCCTCGCCCAGGCGGTGCTGGTGAGCCTGGAGACGCTGGTCATCTACGGGCTGTTCGGCGACCGCCCGATGCTCATCGTGCCCCTGGTCTTCGCCGCCTTCCTCTGGCGCTTCAGCCTCATGGCGCGCGGCCCGCTGTTCATGTTCGGCGCCCTGGGCTGCGTGTTCCTCTCCATGCAGCTGCACTTCGCCAGCTACCCCGAAACCCACCTCTACGACCTGGTGGCCAGCAATCTGGTGGCCGCCTGCCTCACGGTGCTGATCGCCTGGCTGATGTTCTTCCTCTTCCCCGACGCCGAACCCCGCGAGCCCCGCGCCGCCGCTCCCAGGGACCTGCCCAGCCAGCGCCACGAAGCGCTGCTCGGTGCCTGCATCGCCACCCTGTCGTTCATCCTCTTCCAGACCTTCGACCTGAAGGATTCGCTGTCCGCGCAGATCGCCTCGATCCTGGTGCTGTTCCCCATGCATTGGAACGGCATCCGCTTCGCCGGGCGCATCCGCGCCCTCGGCACCATGCTCGGCTGCCTCATCGGGCTGGTGCTGCAACTGCTGCTCTACGACCACTACGACGTGCTACCGCTCGTCGCCTCGCTGTACTGGATAGCCGCCTTTTTCTGTGCCCGAGTGCACGTATTGGAGGGGGCGCAGGGAATCGGCTTCGGCGCGCTGACAACTTTGGCGATTGTTTTCGGTCAATACCTGACGCCGAGTCACGACATGATGTTCAGCCTGGCCTATCGGCTCAGTTCGGTTTGCGTTGCGGTCTTCATCACCCTGCTTGCGGTGTTCGTTCTGCACCGCCTGTTCAACCGTTTTGCAGCCATTCGTCACCAGAGTCATGCCTGACCGCGGCCACCCATGCCCGCCGCTTCGTTGCGGGCGTAACGTGACCCGAATACGCGAAGGCAGGCTATGGGCCGGATGGAAAACTTCGAGGAAACCCCCAGCGAGCTGGAAAAGCTGACCCTGGCACTGCTGCACAGCCGTGGCGAGGTGGAACGCCTGCGCGAACGCGAACTGCTGTTCAACAGCCTGCTGGGCAGCGTCAACGCCGTGCTCTGGGCGTTCGACTGGGACGCGCAGAAAATCATCTACGTCAGCCCCCACTACGAGCGCATGTTCGGCCGCCCGGCCGAGCTGCTGATGGTGGACTTCAACGAGTGGCGCAACTGCATCTACCCCGACGACGTCGAGTACGCCGCGCGCAGCTTTGCCGAGGTGCTCACCAAGGGCGCGGTGGAAGTGCGCGAGTACCGCATCATCCGTGGTGACGGCCAGGTGCGCTGGCTCAGCGACAAATGCTTCGTCAGCCGCCAGGGCCAGGCCGGGCAGAGCACCCTGGTGGTGGGCATCGCCGAGGACATCACCGAGAAGAAGACCCTGGAGGCCGAGCTGCAACGCCTGGCCACCACCGACGTGCTGACCGGCACCAGCAACCGCCGGCACTTCTTCGAATGCGCCCAGCGCGAATTCGATGTGGCCGAGCGCTACGAACGGCCCCTGGCCTTCCTGCTGCTGGATATCGATGACTTCAAGAAGATCAACGACACCTACGGCCACCAGGTGGGAGACCTGGTGCTGCAGCGCATCGCCCAGTGCGGCGCCGGCGCCCTGCGCCGGGTCGACCATTTCGGGCGCATTGGCGGCGAGGAATTCGCCGCCGTATTCCCCGGCTGCGACCCGGCCCAGGCCCTGCAGGTCGCCGAGCGCCTGGAGCGCGAAGTGCAGCGCCTGTCGTTCAGTGCCGCCGGCCAGATCTTCAGCGTCACCCTTAGCCAGGGCCTGACCACCCTGCGCCCCGGCGACACCCTGGAACACCTCTACGCCCGCGCCGACGAAGCCATGTACACCGCCAAGCGCAGCGGCAAGAACCGCATCGTCCCGGTGTAGCCTTCAGCCCACCGCACCGGGCTGCATTCGTAGGGTGGACGTCGCTCTTTACGTCCACCGGCGGTGCTCTGGGTGAACGCCCTTGGTGGACCGATAAAGCGTGGTCCACCCTACGATCCTGGCTCTGCGCCGCTCCCAACCCTATGGCTGGAACGGCGATTCGCTGAGGATCACCCCGGTCTCGTCCACATAGCGCTGCCACGCCTCGATCAGCCCGGCCAGGGCTTCCGGCCGTTCCTGGGCCAGGTCGTGGATTTCCCCCGGGTCCTTTTCCAGGTCATAGAGCTGCCAGGTTTCCGGGCCCACCGGCGCGGGGAGGTATACGGCCTTGAGGTGACCCTGGCGGATGGCGCGCATGCCGAACAGCTCCCAGCCGGTGACCGTTTTCTCGTCATGCACCTGGGGCGTCTCGCCCGAGAGGTAGCCCAGCCAGGAGCGCCCACGCACCGGCGCCACCTCGCGGCCTTGCCAGCGGGTGCCCGGGTGGCGCACGCCAGCCAGGTCCAGCACCGTGGGGGTGATGTCCATCACCGTGGAAAACACCGGGCTGACCTGCTTCTGCCGCTGCAGCTGTGGATAACGCACCAGGGCCGGCACGCGGATGCCGCCCTCGGTGGTGAAGGCCTTGTACAGGCGCGACGGCGCGGTGGCCGCCTGGGCCCAGCGCGGCCCGTACCAGACATAGGAGTTGGCGCGGCCGATGTTCTCCAGGCTGTTGTCGTAGTGCTGGTCGAGGAAGCTCTTCAGGTTCGGGCCGAACTTGGGGAAGGCCTCCAGCAGCGCGCCCTCGGCACCGTTGTCGGACATGAAGAGGATGAAGGTGTCGTCCTCCAGCCCCTGCTGGCGCAGGTAGTCCAGCACCCGGCCGATGTTCCAGTCCATGCGCTCCACCATGGCCGCGTAGACCTCCATGGTTCGCGCCGACACCTGGCGTTCCTCGTCGCTCAGTGCCTCCCACTCGGCGCTGATGGCGCGCACCGGGTGCGCCTCCACATCCTGCGCCACCAGGTCCAGGGCCTTGAGCCTCTCCAGGCGTTCCAGGCGCAGGGCCTCGGGGCCGGCGTCGTAGCGGCCGCGGTAGTTATCCACAACCTCGGCGGGTGCCTGCAGCGGCCAGTGCGGGGCGGAGAAGGGCAGGTAGGCGAAGAAGGGCCGGCTCTGGTCGCGTTCCTTGAGGTACTGGATCAGCTTGTCGCCGAAGGCATCGGAGGAATAGAAGCCCTCCGGCAGCTGGTCGATGAAGCGGTCATCCTCGACGTACAGCGCCGGCGTCGCCTTGAGGATGCCCGGCGTGCTGGCGTCGTAGGGCGGCTCGTAGCCGTAGTGGTTGGCCGCACCCGGCAGCAGCGAAAAGGAGCGCTCGAAGCCCCGCGCATGGGGCGCGCGCTCGGCGGTCAGGCCCAGGTGCCACTTGCCGGACATCAGCGTCTGGTAGCCGGCCTCGCGCAGCAGTTCCGGCAGCGCCACCACGCGGTCGTTGAGGTAACCCTCGTAGCCCGGCTTGCCGATCAGCTCCGGGGTCAGCGCCTCGGCCATGGTGCCGATGCCGGCGATATGGTGGTCGGTGCCGGTGAGCAGCATCGAGCGGGTTGGCGAGCAGGTGGGCGCGGTGTGGAAGTCGGTCAGGCGCAGGCCGTCGAAGGCCAGGCGGTCCAGGTTCGGCGTGGCGATCTCGCCGCCGAAGGCACCGAGGTCGGAGAAGCCCAGGTCGTCGGCGACTATCACCAGGAAGTTGGGGCGTTTGCTCATCCAGCGTTCTCCAAAGGGTCTACAGGGCGATGAATTCGAGGGGCAGGTCGGCGACGCGCGGCGGCACCGGCGGCTGGTAGTCACCCTCGCCGGTCAGCTGGTGCAGCAGGGCTTCGCGCACCCGGTGGAAGTCGTGGCCGGTGCGCTGGCGCGGGCGCGGCAGGTCGATGTCCACCACCTGCTTGATGCGCCCCGGGCGTGGCGCCATCACCACCACGCGGTCGGCCAGGTAGATGGCTTCCTCGGCGTCGTGGGTGACCAGGATGGTGGTGATGCGCTGGCGTTTGCGGATGGCCAGCAGCTCGTCCTGCATCTGCTGGCGGGTGAGGGCGTCGAGGGCGCCGAAGGGCTCGTCCAGCAGCAGGATGCGCGGGCTCGCCACCAGCCCCCGGGCGATGGCCACGCGCTGGGCCATGCCGCCGGACAGTTGGTGCGGGTAGGCGCTCTCGAAGCCGCTCAACCCCACCAGCTGCACGAACTGGTGGATGCGCCGGGCGCGCTCGCCCTGCTCGATGGGTTCGTTGACCAGGCCCAGGCCGATGTTCTGGCTGACCGTCAGCCAGGGGAACAGGCGGTGCTCCTGGAACACGATGCCGCGTTCGCCGCCGATGCCGCGCACCGGCTTGCCGTCCACTTCGATGCGGCCGCTGAAGTCGGTATCCAGCCCCACCAGCAGGCGCAGCAGGGTGGACTTGCCGCAGCCGCTGGAGCCGACGATGGCGATGAACTCGCCCTCCTCGACATCCAGGCTGAAGTCCTCGATGGCCTGGAAGGGCTGGCCGTCCACCTGGAACACCTTGCCGACCCCGGCGAAGCTCAGGGTGGGCGGCGCGGAAACGGGCTGGTTGGCCGCTTCGGCGGCACTGCGGTTGAAGGCGTTCATGCGGTTCTCCAGCGCGTGGCGCGGGTTTCGATGCGTTGTCCGAGGGTGCCCAGCAGGGCGCCGACCAGGCCCACCAGCAGCATGGCTGCCATCACCTGGTCCATGCGGAACAGCTGCTGCGCGCCGAGCATGTAGCTGGCGATGCCGCCGTCCGAGGGCATGAAGTATTCGGCGCCGATGGTGCCCAGCCAGGCATAGATCAGCGACAGGCGCAGGCCGGCGAAGATGGCCGGCGCGGCACCCGGCAGCACCAGCAGGCGCAGGCGCTTGCCCAGGCCCAGGCGCAGCACCTGCGCGGCCTCGCCCAGTTGCGGCGAAAGCCCGGCGACGCCGCGCTGGGTGGCGATGAACAGGGGGAAGAAGGCCGCCAGGCTGACGAAGGCCAGCTTGGCGGCCTCGCCCAGGCCGAACCAGGCGGTGAGCAGCGGCACCCAGGCGAAGATCGCCACCTGGCGCAGGGCCGAAAGACTCGGCCCGGCCAGGCGCTCGGCCAGGGTGGAAAGCCCCAGCAGCAAGCCCAGCAGCAGGCCGGAGGCGCCGCCGATCAGCAGCCCGAGCAGGGCCCGTTTCAGGCTGGCGCCCATGGCCGTGGGCAGGCTGCCGTCGGCCAGGCCCTGCTGCAGGTTGCGCAGCACGTCCAGCGGCGAGGCGAGGATATTGGCGTCGACCCAGCCGAAGCCGGCGGTGGCCTGCCACAGGGCGACGATGGCCAGGGGCAGCAGCCCGGCCTGCACACGTTGCCAGCCCTGCAGCCGCGGGCCCCGGGGTTGCTGGCCGGTGGCCGGGTGGGGCCAGAACAGCAGCAGGGCGTCGAGACGGTTGATGCCGCGATCCATCAGCGCGCCCACCAGGCCGATCACCAGGATGCAGACGAACACCAGGTCGAGCATGAACAGCTGGCGGCCCCAGACCATCAGGTAGCCGATGCCCTCGCTGGAGGCCAGCAGCTCCACCGCCAGCAGCGAGGTCCAGCCGGTGGCCAGGGCCAGGCGCAGCCCGGCCATGAAGGCGGGCAGGGCGCCGGGCAGCACCAGGCGCCAGAACAGCAGGTGCGGCGGCAGGCGCAGCACCGCGGCGGCTTCGCGCAGGCGCGGTTGGGCATCACGCACGCCCACCAGCACGTGCAGGGTTACCGGCACCACCACCGCCTTGATCAGCACCACCAGCTTGAGGGTTTCGCCGATGCCGAAGAACAGCATGAACAGCGGGATCCAGGCCAGGGTGGGAATCTGCGCCAGGGCCACGAAGGTCGGGTAGACCAGCGCCTCGGCCCGCCGCGAAAGCCCCAGCCAGCTGCCCAGCAGCACGCCACCGGTGACACCGGCGAGCAGCCCCCAGAGCAGGCGCTGCAGACTTATCCACAGGTGGCCCCAGAGCTCGCCGGAGCCGAACTCCAGGGCGCTCTGCCAGACCACCGCCGGTGCCGGGAGGATCTGCTCGGACATCCACAGCCGCTCCGAGGCCACCCACCAGAGCAGGAACAGGCCGAGGGGCAGCAGCCAGGGCAGGGCCCAGGCGAAGCCGTGCAGGCTCGGGGTCGGCAACGTGAAGCGGGGGGCCGGCTGGAGGGCGGGCAGCGTCTGGATCTTGCTCATCGGGTCTCCCGGCGCTTGGGCTCTAATGTTATTTCCGTATGGAATATAAAATTCGGATATCCATTTATTTATGGATAAGAGCGTCATTTGTGGGGGAGGGCCGGGGCAGCGGCAAATGCCTTTGTTGAATATTTTTTATGCATTCCCTGCATAGCGGCCCACAGGGCGCGGCTCGCCTGATTTATGCATTCGGGTTATCAAAAAATGAATTTTTATTATTTTATTGCCGATAGCCCCTGTGCCTATCTAGCCGCCACATGACCCCCAGCGCAGGAGCGCCTCCCATGAAAACCCTGATCAACAGCGTCCTCGGGCTGTTCGCCCCAACCGTGCTGGCGGGCGTGCTCGGTGCCGCCCCGCTGCTGGCCCAGGCCGCCGAGGCGCCGAAGGAAATCCGCATCGCCGTGCCCGACCTCAGTGCCGGCAGCCAGCACAGCGGCGGGGGCGTGGTGGACGTGCTGCGCAGCCGGAACATCCTCGAACAGGAGTTCGCCAAGGACGGCATCAAGGTCCAGTGGCTGTTCTTCAAGGGCGCGGGCCCGGTGGTCAACGAGGCCCTCGCCAACGGCCAGGTGGACTTCGCCTACCTGGGCGACCTGGCCGCCATCATCGGCAAGGCCAGCGGCCTGGATACCCGGCTGCTCAGCGCCACCGCGCGCGGGGTGAAAAGCTACCTGGGCGTGGTGCCCGGCTCGGGCATCAAGACCCTGGAAGACCTCAAGGGCAAGCGCGTCGCGGTGTTCCGCGGCACCGCCAACCAGCTGTCCTTCGCCAACGCCCTGGCCAGCCGCGGCCTCTCCGAACGCGACTTCAAGGTGATCAACCTCGACTTCAACGCCGCCAACGCGGCCCTGGCGGCCAAGCAGGTGGACGCCTCCTGGGGCCTGGCCGGGCTGATCGCCCTGCGCGACAAGGGCCTCGCCGAACTGCCCCTGAGCACCCGCGACCTGGGCGGTGCCGGCAGCACCCAGGCGGTGCTGGTGGGCACCGGCGCCTTCGTCCGCGACTACCCGGAAGTGACGGCACGGCTGATCAAGGCCCAGCAGCAGGCGGTGCAATGGCTGCGCGACGATGAGAACAAGCAGGCCTACGTCGAACTGGTGTCCAGCCTGGCCAGCTACCCGGTGGGCATCCTCGGCACCGACCTCAAGGATGAAAGCTTCAACACTATCTTCGACCCGCAGCTGGATGCCGACTTCCTCGCCCGTCTGCAGAAGGGCGTCGACTTCGCCGCCGAACAACGGCTGATCCGCAAGCCGTTCAAGGTGGCCGACTGGAACGAACCGCGCTTCCTCGACGCCGCCTTGAAAGAGCCGGTACAGGCCTCGCGTTAAGGCCGCCCAATACAGGGTGCCGGCCCTGTTCGCGAATGAATTGGCTCTGTCTGCGTTAAGTGTTTCTAGAAGATTTTTGTCCAGCTGATTGCCGAGTTTTGTTGGTACTTCTGGTTTCGCCCACCCGGGCGAGTCCCTTTTAACAATCGCCTTAAAAGGAACCAAAAGGGCTTGCCCCATCATCCGGCCCCGGCTTCGCCGGGGTTCCCTCACTCCATCGTTGCTCTGGGGGCCGGCGCGATGGGCCATCCATGGCCTGGCGCGCCTCTCGCGGCATCCATGCCGCTCGTCCCCCGGCGCAACGACTGCGTTCGGCCTCCTGGAGGGGCGTTGGCGGCTGCTCCAACTTTCTTCGCTCGAACCCTCACATTGATGTGCGCAGTAACCCAGCGCACGTTCGTAGGATGGCGTAGAGCGAAGCGAAACCCATGCGGTGGAGGTGGCACGAATCCTTGGGCGCCCGGAAAGCACGGTGCTTGAGCGCTTGCATTAAAACCACAACAGCTAACGCACACAGAGCCAATGAATTCGCTCCCACGAAAACCTCGACCGCTGCGGGGTGGACGTCGCTCTTCACGTCCACCTGCGGAGCTTCCGGCAACTCCGTGCCTCGTAGGTTGGCGCCGAGCGCAGCGAGGCCCAACACAACGGTGCCGGCCCTATTCGCGAATGAATTCGCTCCCACGAAAAGCCCGACCGCTGCGTAGGGGGGGACGTCGCTCTTTACGTCCACCAGCGGAGTGTCCGACAGCCCCCGTGGTGGACCGATAAAGCGTGGTCCACCCACATCCCTTGATGGACCGAGGTCCGGCGGGCGGACTTAGGCGCTGCGCCGCGCTTCTTCCGCTTCGATTCCGTCCAGCTCGACGATGAGCTCGATCAGCGCCCGCGCGGCGGGGGAGAGTCGGTAGCCGGTGCGGGTGACGATGCCGCAACGGGCGGAGAGGCTTTCCAGGTTCTCCGGCAGGTTGCGGAAGCTCAGCAGCGCCAGCTCACCGCTTTCCAGCAACGGTGCCAGGGTCTCCAGCATGCCCACGCCCACGGCGTCGGTCTGGCGCACCACCTGCACCAGCGCCGGCACGTGCTCGCATTCCAGGTTGAGGTCGAAATCCGCCTTGCCGCTGAAGCCTGCCAGCAGCTTGCGGATGCCCGCCGGCAGCCGGGTGGCGGCCAGCGGGTAGTCGAACATGTCGTTGGTGGAGAGGCTTTCCTTGGCCAGCAGCGGGTGCCCCCGGCGGCAGAAGAAGCGGCCGTTGCGCGGGGTCAGTTCGCGGGTCTGGAAGTTCGGGTCGATCTCGAACTGACGGATGTCGGCGATGAAGAACTCGATCTCGTCCCGGGCCAGCAGGCGTCCCAGGGTTTCCCAGTTGTTCACCTCGAAGCGGGTGGTGATGCGCGGGTGCCGGCTGATGAAGGCGGCCAGGGCGTCGGGCACCAGCTTGGCCGCCGGTGCCGGCCCGCAGCCGAAGTGCAGCTCGCCGGCATCGAGCTTGGTCATCTGGTTGATTTCGCGGGTCAGGTTGCTCGCGCCCTGCACCAGGCGCAGGGCGTGCTGCAGCACCACCTGGCCTTCCGGCGTGGGGCGCAGGTCCTTGTTGCCCCGGTCCACCAGCTGGCAGCCGAAGGCCTGCTCCAGGCCCTGGATGCTGCGGCTGAACGCCGGCTGGGTGATGCCCATGGCATCGGCCGCACGGACGAAACTGCGGTGTTCCACCAGGGCGATGAAGTAACGGAGTTGGCGCAGATCCATCATGCTTTACCGGCATCGAAAATATAGGTCGAAGGCATTTGCCCGCGTATGGGTGCTGGTTTTAAATGCAGGCTCTTATTCCGTCAACGAAGCTTGTTTAGATAAATAAGATTAAAAAGGAATAAGTATATGGCCCAGCCCGAAGGGGGATACCCGATGACCACGCCAGCCCGACTTCCCGTCTCCGCCATGACCCGGCTCCTCGCGCCGCTCATGCGCCGCTGTCGCTGACAGCCGAACCCTAAGCCCGGTGGCCCTGCGCGCCACCTGACGCTCCCCCGAACCCACGCCGCCCCGACCGTCGCCCTGCGTGCGATGCGGGCCCGCTCTGCCCGGAAAAAGCCGGGCCCCGAACAAGGACCGCCCCATGAGCCACCGCCGTACCGCTTTTCCCTCGTCCCTCGCCAGGCCGCTCGCCCTGCAGCGCCTGGCCGCCGTGGACTATGCACTGACCCTGCTGCTGGCCCTGGGCGCGGGGAGCGCCTGGGCCGCCGACAACGGCACCGAGCAGCACGTGGACAAGGATGTCGCCCTGCAGAAGGTCACCGTCACCGCCCGCCGCCGCGAGGAAGACGTGCAGGACGTGCCCACGCCCATCACCACCCTCAGCGGCGCCACCCTGGAAACCCAGCGCGTGTACAAGGTGCAGGACCTCCAGCAGGTGCTGCCCAGCGTCAACGTCGCCTTCATCCACGCGCGCCAGTCCAGCGTCGCGGTGCGCGGCATCGGCAACAACCCGGCCAGCGATGGCCTCGAAGGCAGCGCCGGGGTCTACCTGGACAACGTCTACCTCGGCCGCCCGGGCATGGCGGTGTTTGACCTGCTGGACATCGAGCAGCTGGAACTGCTGCGTGGCCCCCAGGGCACCCTGTTCGGCAAGAACACCACCGCCGGCGTGCTCAACATCAGCACCCGCGCACCCACCTTCAGCCCCGAGCGCACGGTGGAGGTCTCCGGTGGCCAGGACGGCTACTTCCAGGCCAAGGGCACGGTCAACGGCGCCCTCACCGAAACCCTCGCCGCGCGCCTGTCGGCCTACCGCACCCGCGACGACGGCTTCATCAAGAACATCCACAACGGCGATGACCTCAACGGCGGCGAGCGCCAGGGCGTGCGTGGGCAGTTCCTCTTCGAGCCCAACGAGGACTTCAGCCTGCGTTGGATCAACGACTACAACGAGGAGGATTCCAGCACCGGCACCATGGTCGTCTACGGCGCGCCGGCGCGTTACTGGCAGCGCGCGGCCCTGGTGGGTGCATCACCGGTGCGTGACCCGGACGACAAGAAGGTCAACATCGACGGCCGCCAGAGCGTCAGCGTGCACCAGGGCGGTAGCTCGGTGGAGGCCAACTGGAACCTCGCCGGCGGCTACACGCTCACCTCCATCAGCGCCTACCGCTACTGGCACTTCACCCCGGCCAACGACGAGAGCCTCAACGTGCCGGCGCTGCTCAACACCGGTGTGGAGGTGCACGACCGCCAGTTCTCCCAGGAGATCCGCCTGGCATCGCCCACCGGCGGCGCCTTCGACTACGTGCTCGGCGCCTATGTGTTCAACCAGAACCTGGGCAACAAGACCTTCACCGACTACGGCTCCCAGGCCGACCTGTTCCTGCTCGGCGCCAATCTGGGCGCCATCAACAACGTCAGTACCAAGGCCAACGGCAAGATCGAGACCGACAGCTACGCGCTGTTCGCCCAGGGCACCTGGCACCTCACCGACCGCCTCGACTTCACCGCCGGCCTGCGCGGCACCTACGAAGAGAAGGACGCCAACATCAAGCGCTTCGCCCCCGTGGGCGGCGCTGCCGTCACCGGCCAGGCCGCCGCCATCCGCGCAGCGCAACTGGGCGCCTATGACTCGGGCGACCTCAGCCTGCACAACGCCGCGCCGTCCTTCCTGCTGAGCCTGGCCTACAAGTTCGACGAGGATTTGCTGGGCTACGCCTCCCTGGCCCATGGCGAGAAATCCGGCGGGGTGAACCTGGCGGTGGGCTCGGCCCCGGTGGCCGGCGCCGACTCGCTGCTGGTCGGGCCGGAGCGCGCCAACGACGCCGAACTGGGCTTCAAGAGCACGCTGCTCGACCGTCGCCTGCTGCTCAACGCCAACCTGTTCTGGACCGGCATCCACGGCTACCAGGCCACCACCCTGTACCAGGCGTCGGGCTCCACCAACGTCGTGCAGGTGCTGGCCAACGCCGGCAGCGTGCGCTCGCGCGGCCTGGAGTTCGAAGCCACCGCGCTGCCCGTGCGCGGCCTGACCCTGAACTTCAATGGCTCCTACAACGACGTCACCTACCTCAGCTTCAAGGACGCCCCGTGCCCCGGCGAGGTGAGCACCGCCCCCGGCGCCCCGGCCACCTGCGACCTCACCGGCGAGCGCGTGGTCGGCGCCTCGAAATGGATCGCCAACCTCAGCGGCGAATACAAATGGCAGCTGGAGAACCGCATCGAGCCCTACCTCACCGCCAGCTATTCGTACCGCTCCGAGGCCGAAGGCACCCTGGACAACTCCGACCTCTCGAAGATCGACGGCTACGGCCTGGTCAACCTCTCGGCCGGCGTGCGCCGTGACCTGGGCGACGGCCAGGTGGACGCCTCCATCTGGGTGCGCAACGCCACCGACACCGACTACTACCTCAGCGCCTTCGCCTACCTGAACGGCGCCTACACGGCCTCGGTGGGCGCTCCGCGCACCGCCGGCGTCTCCCTGCGCTACGACTTCTGACCCCCAGCAGCACCCACCCCAACGCGAGGACCGCACCATGAGCAACGCAGCACTGGCCACCCAGCAGCCCGAGACCCAGCTGGACATCCACCCCATCGCCGGGCGCATCGGCGCCGAAATCCGCGGCGTGACCCTCTCCGGCGACCTGGACGCCGCCACGGTCGAGGCCATCCAGGCCGCCCTGGTCCAGCACAAGGTCGTGTTCTTCCGCGGCCAGGCCCACCTCGACGACCAGGGCCAGGAAGCCTTCGCCAAGCTTCTCGGCGACCCCATCGCCCACCCCACAGTGCCGGTGCGCGAAGGCACCCGCTACCTGCTCCAGCTCGACGGCGCCGAAGGCCAGCGGGCCAACTCCTGGCACACCGACGTGACCTTCGTCGACGCCTACCCCAAGGCCTCGATCCTGCGCAGCGTGGTGGCCCCGGCTGCCGGCGGCGACACCGTCTGGGCCAACACCGCCAGCGCCTACGCCGACCTGCCCGAGCCGTTGCGCGCGCTGGCCGACACGCTCTGGGCCGTGCACAGCAACGAGTACGACTACGCCGGCGTGCGCCCCAGCGTGTCCGTGGAGAAGCTCGAGGAATACCGCAAGGTGTTCGCCTCCACCGTCTACGAGACCGAGCACCCGGTGGTGCGCGTGCACCCCATCAGCGGCGAGCGCAGCCTGCTGCTGGGGCACTTCGTCAAACGCATCAAGGGCCTCTCCCAGGCCGATTCGGCGCACATCTTCGCCGTGCTGCAAAGCCACGTGACGCGCCTGGAAAACACCGTGCGCTGGCGCTGGCAGCAGGGCGACGTGGCCATCTGGGACAACCGCTCCACCCAGCACTACGCCGTGGACGACTACGACACCCAACCGCGCATCGTGCGCCGCGTGACCCTGGCCGGCGAAGTGCCGGTGGGCATCGATGGCCAGCTCAGCCGCACCACGCGGAAGGGCTGAAGGCCCGGTTGCGAATGCCCGGGGCGCGGCCACCCGCCGCGCCCCGTTGACCGAACACCCCGAATCAGGAGAACCACCATGACCCTGGCCGCCCAGCGCCACGACGAGCCCGCCCCATCGCTCCACCCCGAGCAGCCCTTCACCATCACCCCGCTGGCGGCGCCCCTGGGCGCGGTGGTCAGCGGCTTCGACGCCACCCGCATCACCCCCGAGCAGGTGCTGGCCCTCAAGCAGGCCCAGCGTGAGCACCACATCCTGGTGTTCCGCGACCAGCACCTGGGCGACGCCCAGTACCTGGCCTTCGCCACCCACTTCGGCGCGGTGTTCCAGCCGCCGGCGGACATCCCGGTGCTGTCCTCCGGTGCCGACGGCAAGGCGCCGGAGATCGTCAAGGTGGCCAACACCGAGGATGGCGAGCTGGGCAACACCGCCATTCCCGCCCACGTCGACCACCACTGGACGCCGACGCCGTCCTCCGGCTCCTTCCTCTACGCGCTGGAAGTGCCCTCCAAGGGCGGCGAGACCCGCTTCACCAACCTGGCCCTGGCCTACAGCGCGCTGGATGAGGCCACCCGCCGCGAGATCGACCCGCTGCGGCTGATCAACTACAACCCCTTCATCCGCCTCAAGAGCGGTGGCTACAACGGCGGCTTCGTCACCTACCGCACCCCGGACATCCCTGCCATCCAGGGCACCGAGCACCCGCTGGTGCGCACCCACCCGGAAAGCGGCAAGCGCCTGCTGTTCCTCGGCGTGCACACCGAAGTGGAAATCCCCGGCGCCGACCCGGAATACGGCAAGGCGCTGATCGGCCGGCTGCGCGAGCACCTGGAGAACCCGCGCTTCCACTACGCCCATGCCTGGCAGCCGGGTGACATCGTCTGGTGGGACAACCAGGCCGTCCTCCACGCCCGCAACGGCTTCCCCGCCACCGAAAAGCGCCGCATGAAGCGCATCAGCCTCAGCGGCAGCCGCCCCTTCTGATCCCCCGCCCCGATGGCCCGCCATCGGGGCTCACCCTCCCGCCACGCCAGCCCCACCCCGTGGGCGCGCATTCACTCGCGAAGAAATCGACGCCGCTGTGTTGGGCCTCGCTACGCTCGGCGCCAACCTAAGGGTTTGTGCGCAGCACCGCCTCCATCCCGCCGCTTTCAATGCCTTGCAGGCATATTTTCAATGCCTTCCAAGCATCACGATTTATAAATTCTTATTTATCAATCAGTTAGAAATTTATATTCCTTAAAGTAATTAATGAATCGTTAAAAATTACTTTAAGAGATAAGTCCAAAAACCAATCATCTCTCCGTGGCCGACCGCTCTGGGACGGCCCTCATGCAGCCCCGGAGGCTGCAACCCGTTCAATGTCCGGTGCACAGGCCGGACTTTTTTATCCAGGAGTCTTGCCGATGGGCAATGTCCTCAAAGCCGACAGCGCAGGCAACGTGCTGTGGCGTGAAGTACGCAGCCCCGGTGAGGTGCTCGACCTCGGTGTGCCGTTGCGGCATGCCCTGGGGCTCGGGCGCTTCCAGCGCCCGGGCTCGCGTGTACTGGGGCGCCGCGAAGCGGTGCTGCTCGGCGTGTTCGCCCTGGTGCTGCACACCGGCGTTCTCTACTGGGCGAGCCAGAAGTCCACGCCGCCGCTGCCGGAAGTGCCGCCGCAGATTCCGCCCATGACCATCGAATTCACCACCCCGGCACCGCCCGTGGTGGAACCTCCACCGCCGGAGCCGCCGCCGCCCGTGATCGAGCCGCCACCGCCGGTGGTGGAGGAACTGGCCGTCAAGCCGCCGCCGCCCAAACCGGTGCCCAAGCCCAAGCCGCAACCCCCGAAGCCGGTGCCCAAGCCCGCGCCGAAACCGGTCGAGCCGCCGCCGCCCGCACCGCCCAAGGCCGAAGCCCCGCCCGCGCCCCCGGCTCCGCCCGCGCCGGCACCGGTCACGCCGCCGTCGGCCAACGCCGGCTACCTGCGCAACCCGGCGCCGGAATACCCCTCCTTCGCCCAGCGGCGCGGTTGGGAAGGCACGGTGCTGCTGCGGGTGCATGTACTGGCCAGCGGCTTGCCCAGCGAGATCCAGATCCAGAAAACCAGTGGGCGCGACCTGCTGGACGAAGCGGCGGTCAAGGCCGTCAAGCGTTGGACCTTCGTGCCCTCCAAGCGCGGCGACCAGGCGCTGGATGGCTGGGTCAGCGTCCCGATCGACTTCAAATTGAACTGAACACAGACCGAATTCACGCGTTAGCGCAACACAGAGGATTGCCCCATGGACTTGCTTACCAACCCCTTCGCATCGGTCGAACACGTGGTCATCTGGCTGCTGATCGGCTTCTCGGTCATCACCTGGGGCCTGGCCCTGGTCAAGGCCATCCAGTTCGCCCGCCTCAAGCACCAGGACCGCAAGTTCCAGAAGCTGTTCTGGAGCGCCACCAGCCTCGACAGCGCCGCTGACCTGGTGCAGGGCAACAACGGCGCCGCCGCCCACGTGGCCCAGGCCGGCTTCGCCGCGATCCAGGTGATCGACGGCAGCCAGCCGGGCGACCTGAGCCAGGCGATCAACCACCAGGACCGCCTCGAACGCGCCCTGCGCCAGCAGATCCAGCGTGAGCGCCGCTCCCTGGAATCCGGCCTGGCGGTGGTCGCCTCCATCGGCTCCACCTCGCCCTTCATCGGCCTGTTCGGCACCGTGTGGGGGATCATGGAAGCGCTCAAGGGCATCAGCCTGGCCGGCTCCGCCAGCCTGGAAACCGTGGCCGGCCCCATCGGCGCGGCCCTGGTCGCCACCGGCGTCGGCATCGCCGTCGCGGTGCCCGCGGTGCTGGTCTACAACTACTTCCTGCGCAGCCTCAAGCTCACCGCCGCGGACCTCGACGACTTCGCCCACGACTTCTACAGCCTGGCCCAGAAGAGCGCCTTCAAGGTCATCGTCTCCCCGAGCGCCGGCAAGCACGGCGCCGCGCAGAAAGTGAAGGAGGCGTCCTGACATGGCCTTCTCCACACAGGACAGCGACGAGGTTCTTTCCGAGATCAACGTCACCCCGCTGGTGGACGTGATGCTGGTGCTGCTGGTGGTGTTCATCGTCACCGCGCCCCTGCTCACCAACGCCATCCCGATCAACCTGCCGAAGACCGAAGCGGTCGCCCCGCCGGACCAGAAGGACCCGCTGGTGGTGAGCATCGACGGTGAAGGCAAGCTGTTCATCAACAAGGACGAGATCCAGCCCGACCTGCTGCAAAGCAATCTGGAGGCCGCCAAGGCCAAGGACTCGGAGCTGCGCGTGCAGCTGCAGGCGGACGACAAGGTTGACTACGGCGCGGTGGCCAAGGCCATGGCCTCCATCGAGCGCGCCGGGATCACCAAGCTGGCGGTGATCACCGCCCGCTGAGCGCTTTGGCCGCCTCCCTTCAGGCAGGGGGGAGGTGGCCTTTTTATCCCACGGCCTTCGTGCCTCACGAAAGCCTGCAACGCCCGCCTGGGCTGGCCCGGACTGCATGCAGCAGCTCCGGGTTTTTTGTGTGCCTATGGGGGCGGCAGCCCGCTGCGGTCCCCATCTGCCCAATCGATAACGGTTGAGTTCCTACAGCACTCCCCGCCGGCTTCAGACCGTTCACGGCCCCTCTCGGACTTTTCCTCTTTCGCCGCCTTGTGGTTATCGGCCTAGATAACCGCCGGCCCGCCAGCATGGCGACGCCCCCGAAGCAACGTGCATCCGAAGCAGCCGCTTCTGCCGTTGCTCCCCCTGCAAGCAAGCAACGAGTACGAAATGGAATTCACCCCCTTCGATCGAACCGACGGCCCGCAAAACCGCCTGGCCTTGGCCACGAATTCCTGCTCGACAGCGCTCATCTGAACTCCCCCCGGGGAAACACCTGGAGTAGTCATGGCATCGAACAGTTTCCAAAACGAAGTACCCAAGGCACGGGTCAACATCAAGCTCGACCTGCACACCGGCGGCGCACAGAAGAAGGTGGAGCTGCCGCTCAAGCTGCTGCTGCTGGGCGACTACAGCAACGGTCGTGAAGCGCGCCCGCTGTCGGAGCGGAGCAAGGTCAACATCAACCGCAACAACTTCGACAGCGTGCTCGCCGACTTCGCCCCCCGCCTGAAGCTGGCGGTGGAAAACACCCTGGCCGATGACGACTCGGAAACCTCGGTCGAGCTGGCCTTCCAGCGCATGAAGGACTTCGAGCCCGAGCAGGTGGCTCGCCAGATTCCCCAACTGCGCGCGCTGCTCGCCATGCGCAATCTGCTGCGCGACCTCAAGTCGAACCTCCTCGACAACGCCACGTTCCGCCAGGAGCTGGAACGCATCCTCAAGGACGACGCCCTCAGCGACGAATTGCGCACGGAGCTCGCCGCGCTCGCTCCGCAAGACGCCTCTTAACGCCACCGCATAACCACAGGAAGGTCCCCATGTCCGTAGAACACACCTCCACGGCCCCTCGAGGTGCTGCTGCATTCGAGGAAAACCAGGGCGTCTATGCGGCGCTGTTCAGCAAGATCAACCTCAGCCCCATCAGCGAGCTGAGTGGCCTGGACGCATTCCAGAACAACGAGGCGCTATCCGAAGCCTCGGCTGACGAGCGCGTCACGGCGGCGGTCAGCGTCTTTCTCGATCTGCTCAAGCAGTCCTCGCAGAAGGTCGAGCGCCTGGACAAGACGCTGCTCGACGAACACATCGCCTCCCTCGATGCGCAGATCAGCCGCCAGCTCGATGCGGTCATGCATCACGAGGATTTCCAGCGCGTCGAATCCACCTGGCGCGGCGTCAAGTCGTTGATCGACCAGACCGACTTCCGCCAGAACGTCCGCATCGAACTGCTCGATATCAGCAAGGACCACCTGGTGCAGGACTTCGAGGACGCGCCGGAAATCGCCCAGAGCGGCCTCTACATCCACACCTACACCCAGGAATACGACACCCCCGGCGGTGAGCCGATCGCGGCGGCCATCTCCAACTACGAGTTCGACTCCGGCCCGCAGGACATCGCCCTGCTGCGCAATCTCTCCAAGGTCGCCGCAGCGGCGCACATGCCCTTCATCGGTGCCGTCGGGCCGGCCTTCTTCGGCAAGGAGTCGATGGAAGAAGTCGCCGCCATCAAGGACATCGGCAACTACTTCGACCGGGCCGAATACATCAAGTGGAAGTCCTTCCGCGACAGCGACGACTCCCGCTATATCGGCCTCACCCTGCCGCGCGTCCTCGGGCGCCTGCCCTATGGCCCGGACACCATCCCCGTACGCAACTTCAACTACGTGGAAAAGGTGAAGGGCCCTGATCACAACCGGTACCTGTGGACCAACGCCTCGTTCGCCTTCGCTGCCAACATGGTGAAGAGCTTCATCAGCAACGGCTGGTGCGTGCAGATCCGTGGCCCGCAGTCGGGTGGCGCGGTGACCGACCTGCCGATCCACCTCTATGACCTGGGCACCGGCAACCAGGTGAAGATCCCGTCGGAGGTGATGATCCCGGAGACGCGTGAGTTCGAGTTCGCCAACCTCGGCTTCATCCCCCTGTCGTACTACAAGAACCGCGACTATGCCTGCTTCTTCTCCGCCAACTCGGCGCAGAAGCCGGCGCTGTACGACACCGCCGACGCCACCGCCAACAGCCGCATCAACGCGCGCCTGCCGTACATCTTCCTGCTGTCGCGCATCGCCCATTACCTGAAGCTGATCCAGCGGGAAAACATCGGCACCACCAAGGACCGCCGCTTGCTGGAGCTGGAGCTCAACAAGTGGATCGGCGGCCTGGTCACCGAGATGACCGACCCGAGCGATGACCTGCAGGCTTCGCACCCGCTGCGCGAGGGGAAGGTGATAGTCGAGGACATCGACGACAACCCCGGCTTCTTCCGCGTCAAGTTGTACGCCGTGCCGCACTTCCAGGTGGAAGGCATGGACGTCAACCTGTCCCTGGTCTCGCAGATGCCCAAGGCCAAGGCCTGAAGCGGCCATAGGGAAACGACGTCATGAACATCGACCGCCCCCTGTGGGCTGCGGGGACGCTTCTGTCGCCGCAGCAGTTCCAGCAGCAGGCGCGCTGGGAGGCGCGAACCAACGAATGCATCGCCCGGCTCGCTCTGGTTCACCCCTGGGGCGTGCTCGCGGTTGCCTTCGATCTGGATGCGCTGAAGCTCGGGAAGCTCAAGGCCACCCGGCTGCACCTGCGCATGCCGGATGGCACGCTGATCGACACGGACCGCTCTGACCCCTTGCCGCAGGCGCTGGAGCTGCCCGCCGGCCAGCAGAGCGCGACCCTGCTGCTGGCGCTGCCCCTGGAGCAGGGCAACGGCAACAACTGCGTGCTCGACGACCATCGCGAGGACCGGCCCACCCGTTACCGCCAGGTCTGGCGAGCTGTGCAGGATCTCTATGGCGACGAAAGCCAATCCATCAGCGTGATGGAGCACCAGCTCAGCCTGCGCCTGGCCGGTGATGACAACGGCGACTACCTCACCTGTCCGGTCGTGCGGCTGGTGCGCGACGCCCAGGGCGTCTGGGCCGTCGATCCAGGCTACGTGCCGCCCCTGCTGAGCTTCGGTGCCCATGCCGGCCTGCTGGCGCAACTGGACAACCTGTTCACCCAGTTGGCCGCCAAGCGCCAGCGGCTGATGGGCATGCGCCGTGAAAGCAACCAGCGCATGGCCGACTTCGCGGTGGCCGACGTCTCGCTGTTCTGGCTGCTCAATGCCCTCAACACCTGGCAGCCTGTGCTGGCCGACCTCCGCGCCCATCCCGCGCGTCATCCCGAGCTGGTCTACCTGGAGCTGGCCAAGCTCGCGGGCAGCCTGTCGACCTTCTCGCTGGAGCACGATATCGAACGGGTGCCGCCCTACCGTCACGAGCAACTGGAGGCGGTGCTCCCACCGCTGATCGGCATGATCTCCTCCCTGCTCGAAGCCAGCCTGCCGTCGCGGGTCATCGCGCTGGAGCTGCAGGAAACCGCCGCCAACCGCTGGCAGGTCTCGCTCGGTGATCCCCGCCTGCGCGAGCCGGACGGCGCCGACTTCTACCTCTCCGTACGTTCGCGCCTGTCGGTCGCGCAACTGCAGGACCAGTTCCCGCGGCTGTGCAAGGTCGGCACCCCGGACGACGTCGACCACCTGGTCAACGCCGCCCTCGACGGCGTACCGCTGCAGCCGCTCAACCACGTGCCCGCCGCCATCCCGCTGCGCCTGGAAAACCAGTACTTCGCGCTGGACCTCACCCATCCCAAGGGGCGCGCCATGCTCGCCGCGGGGGTGTGCGCCTTCTACGTCCCGGCCGCGCTGATCGACGCGCGGCTCGAACTCTTCGCGGTGCTGCGCACATGAAGCCGAACAGCGCGAGAAGGTCATCCGCGGCGCCCGATATCGACGCCCTGCTGCAGGACAGCTACCTGCTGGTCGTGGCCCTGCGCGAGGGCAAGACGCCACAAGGCGGGCGGGCCCTGTGGCGGCACTGTTCCGAACAGGTGGAGACCCTGCGCCAGGCGCTGGAAGACGCCGGCATGAACCAGCGGAGCATCGACTGCATCAGCTACGCCCAGTGCGCGCTGCTGGACGAAACGGTGCTCGGCTGCACCCGGGACGACGACCACGCCGACTGGGCCAGCAATCCCCTGCAGGTGAAGTTCTTCAACCGCCATCAGGCGGGCCACTTCCTCTACGAGGACATGCGCGAGGCGCTGCGTGATCCCGCGGCGGCTACCGAGGTCCTGACCGTCTACCAGCGTGTCCTCCTGCTGGGGTTCAAGGGGCGCTACCGCGACCTGCAGGACCCGGAGCGGGAAGCGCTGATCAGGGCGCTGGCGGCACGCACCGAGCCGCTGGTCATGCGCGACACGCTGGTTTCCGGCACTCCGGGAGGGCGCGCGGCAGCGGCCTTGCATTGGCTGCGCAGCCCGCTGGTGCAGGTCGTCGTCGCCGTCCTGCTGGTCGGTGGCACCTGGTGGGCGCTGGACCAATTGCTCGGCGGCCTGGTCGCCGCGCTGCTGCCGGTGCCGACATGAGGGGCGGCCGATGGGCGTGACACTGACCCGCGGCCTCCAGGCATGGGCCGCCCTGCTGGCACTGGCATTGCTGTGGGTCTTTCCCCTGTCGTGGTGGTGGCGCGCGGCTGCGCTGCTGGCCGGCGCGGGCGTGCTCCTGGTCCTCTGGCGCCGGGCCGGGCGTCGGCTCGATGGCGGCAGCGACCTGCGGCTGCCGGCGGCGAGCTTCCGCCAGCCGGTCATGCTGGTTTGCGGCGACGGCCTGCCGGGGATGTTCGAGCCGGCGGATGCCGGCAGGTCGCTGCCACGCATGACGCGCCAGGCCTTCTACCTGCCTGTGGATAACCTGGAGCGGCTGCCGGGGATGGTCCGCAGCATCCTCGATCGCCGGCCGCATTGGAGCACGCAGCTCGGCGTCCTCATGGTCATCAACCCGGGCAGGCACGCCGACCCCGCGCAACTGGACGGGCAGCTGCGAACCCTCCGCCACCAGTTGATGCAGGCGCGCCGCCATGGCGCCAGCCTGCCGGTGCTCCAGGTCACCTACCTGCAGGGCCGCCAGGAAGGCGAGCCCTGGTTCTGCTGGGCGACCGGTGCCGGGCAGCCCGAGGTCATGCTCGCGGGGGCATCCTCGCGTTTCGTCCACTGGCAGGCGGCTGCTGGCGACCTCGAGCGTGCGGCGCATCGCCTGCAGACCGCCGTGGTGCTGGAAAGCGTGGCGGGCTGGCTGCGCCAGCAGGTGCTTGCGCCCCTTGCCGGGCGTGGTTCCAACGACCCGGCTATCACCCCCCTGGCCTGCGCGGTCACCCTGGTTCCGGAGCTGCCCGGTCGTGTCGCCGACAACCTCTGGCAGCAATGGGTCCACGAACGCACCGCCTTGCGTGAGACGGGCGAGCCCGCTCCCGCCAAGAGCCTGCTGCTGCCGCTGCCGGACGCACTGCTGCCGCTGCTGTCGTTGCAGGCGCGCACTACGCCGCTTTGGCGGGCAGCCAGCGTGGCGCTCTGGGTGTTCACTGCAGCAGCGCTGCTGGCCCTGATGGGCTCTGCCTGGCACAACCAGCGGTTGGCGCGCCAGGTCGGCGATGACCTGCAGCGCTACCTGGCCATTCCCCTTGCCCAGGACCGTAACCAGCCCGAGTTCGCGTTGCGTGAAGAGGCCATGGCGGTACTGCGTGCCGATGCGGCTCGCCTGGATGGCTATTACCGCAGGGGGGAGCCGATCTGGCTCGGCTTCGGCCTGTACCAGGGCGAGCGCCTGAGGCGTGAACTGCATGCCGTGATCCGCGGTTACCGACTGCCGCAACAGTTGCCCGTGGCGGAGTTCAAGGTACCCGAGCCCGTGAGGCTGGATAGCCTGTCACTGTTCGCCGTGGGCAGCGCCACCCTCAAGCCCGACTCCACCCGGCTGCTGATCAATGCGCTGGTGGGCATCAAGGCCCAGCCCGGCTGGCTGATCGTCATCGCCGGGCACACCGACGCCACCGGCAGCGCCGAGCAGAACCTGCAGCTGTCCAGTGCCCGCGCCGCAGCCGTGCGCGACTGGATGCAGCGCATGGGCGATATCCCCGACAGCTGTTTCGCCGTGCAGGGCTTCGGCGCCAGTCGGCCGATCGCCAGCAATGACACCGAAATCGGGCGTGCCTTGAACCGGCGCGTCGATATCCGCCTGGTGCCGGAGGTGGGGGCCTGTGCGCTATCCGCCACCGCATCGGGCGGCCAGGAGCAGCCGCACCGGGCGGCTGCCAACCTCTGAGAAGGAGCTTCACATGGCAATTCCCGTTTATCTCTGGCTGCAGGACGATGGTGGTGCGGACATCAAGGGCTCGGTGGACGTACAGAAGCGCGAAGGCAGCATCGAGGTGGTCGCCCAGGACCACAGCCTCTACATCCCCACCGACAACAACACCGGCAAGCTGACCGGCACCCGAGTCCACACCCCGTTCCTGTTCACCAAGGAAATCGATGCCTCCAGTCCGTACCTGTACAAGGCGGTGACCACCGGGCAGACCCTCAAGAGCGCCGAGTTCAAGTGGTACCGCATCGACGACGCCGGCCAGGAAGTCGAGTACTTCATCACCAAGCTGGAGAACGTCAAGGTGGTGAAGGTCGCGCCGAAGATGCACGACGTGAAGGACCCCTCCAAGGAGAAGCACAACCACATCGAGCAGGTTGAGCTGCGCTACGAAAAGATCACCTGGACCTACAAGGACGGCAACATCATCCATGCCGACTCCTGGAACGAACGTCAGAGCGCCTGACGTCGGGTAGGGCCGGGTCGGGCAGCCGTTCGCGGGTGCCCGACCCGGCACGACCCAAACCGGGCGCGCAAGCGCCACGACTTTCGTACAAGGACGCACCTCCATGGCCCAGAACTCCGCCAGCCTGCTTCGTCGCCTCAACCCTTACTGCGCCCGGGCACTCGGCGCTGCCGCCTCGCTGTGCCAGAGCCGCGGCCACGGGCAGATCACCCCCGAGCACTGGCTGCTCAAGTTGCTGGAGCAAGGGGAGGGCGACCTCACGCTGATCGCGCGGCGCTATGAGTGGGACCTCGATGCGCTCTGGCAGGGGCTGATCGACCACCTCGACGGCCTGCCCCGCAGCGTTCGTGACAAGCCGCAGCTCAGCGAAGAGCTTCGGCGGCTGATCAGGGATGCCTGGTTGCGCGCATCCCTGGGCGATGACAACGATCGGCTGCGCTCGCTGCACCTGCTCGGTGCGCTGCAGGAAACCCCCCGCTTGCTCGGCTGCGAGGCCGCCTGGCCATTGCTCAGCCTCGGTGAAGCGCAGTTGCAGCGCTTGCTGCCGTTGCTCGACCAGCACTCCGAGGAGCGCCCGGACGCGCAGCCTAAAGGCGACCTCGACGCGGTCGAGCCGGTGGCCGCAGCCGCCAGGCTCGCCGGGCCGCACGCAACCCGCGGTGGCAGCGACGCCCGGCAGGCATTGCTCGACAGGTTCACCCAGGACCTGACCGCGCAGGCCAGGCAGGGGCATATCGACCCTGTGTTCGGCCGCGACGATGAGATCCGCCAGGTCATCGACATCCTCAGTCGGCGGCGCAAGAACAACCCGATCCTCGTGGGCGAGCCCGGCGTCGGCAAGACCGCACTGGTCGAAGGCCTGGCCCTGCGCATCGCCAACGGCAAGGTGCCCGACAGCCTCAAGCCGGTCAGCGTGCGCACCCTCGACCTCGGCCTGTTGCAGGCCGGTGCGGGGGTCAAGGGCGAGTTCGAGCAGCGCCTCAAGCAGATCATCGATGCGGTCCAGCATGCGGAGTATCCGATCCTGCTGTTCATCGACGAAGCCCACACCCTCATCGGCGCCGGCAACCAGGCCGGCGGTGCCGACGCCGCCAACCTGCTCAAACCCGCACTCGCCCGTGGCGAGCTGCGCACAATCGCCGCCACCACCTGGAGTGAGTACAAGCAGTATTTCGAGCGGGACGCCGCACTGGAGCGACGCTTTCAGATGGTCAAGATCGATGAGCCGGACGACACCAGCGCCTGCCTCATGCTGCGTGGCCTCAAAGCCCGCTACGCCAGCCACCACGGCGTGCACATCGAAGACGCCGCGGTGCAGGCCGCCGTCAGCCTGTCACGCCGCTACCTCTCGGGCCGCCAGTTGCCCGACAAGGCCGTCGACCTGCTGGATACCGCCAGTGCCCGGGTCAGGATGAGCCTCGACTGCGAGCCCCAGGCGCTGGTGCGCCTCGAAGCCCGGCAGGCGGCGCTGGAGCTGGAGTGCCAGGCGCTGGAGGCCGATGGCCGGCTCGGTGCCCAGGCACCCATCGAGCGGCTCGACGCCCTCGCCGAACAGCGCACGAATCTGCTGCTGCAACACCGCGAGCTGGAGCAGCAGTACCGCCGTGAACTCGAACTCAGCCGGCAGCTTCTCGATGCCCGGCAGGAGGAGCCGTTGCAGGCGGGGCGTTGTGCTGCACTGCAACAGCAGCTGGAAGAGGCGCAGGGCGAGCGCCCTCTGCTGTCCCTCGATGTCACCGCGCGCAATGTCGCCGAGGTCGTCGCCGACTGGACGGGCGTGCCCCTCGGCAGCCTGCTCAAGGACGAACAGGCCAGCCTGCTGGATCTCGAACGGAATCTCGGCCAGCGGGTCATCGGCCAGCCGCATGCCCTTGGCGCCCTGGCCCAGCGCTTGCGGGCGGCCCGCACCGGGCTCACCCGCGACCAGGCGCCCCAGGGCGTGTTCCTGCTGGTCGGCAGCAGTGGCGTAGGCAAGACCGAAACCGCACTGGCACTGGCCGACAGCCTGTTCGGCGGTGAGAAGTCGCTGATCACCCTCAACCTCTCCGAGTACCAGGAGGCCCACACCGTCAGCCAGCTCAAGGGCTCGCCGCCGGGCTATGTCGGCTACGGCCAGGGGGGCGTGCTCACCGAAGCGGTGCGCCAGCGCCCCTACAGCGTGGTGCTGCTGGACGAGGTGGAAAAGGCCCATCGCGACGTGCTCAACCTGTTCTACCAGGTCTTCGACCGTGGCTTCATGCGCGATGGCGAAGGGCGCGAAATCGACTTTCGCAACACCGTCATCCTCATGACCTCCAACCTGGGTGGCGACCTCTTGCAGGCCTACCTGCAGGAGCAGCCGGAAGCCACTGACGGCATGCTCCAGGAACTGCTGCGTCCGACCCTGCGTGAGCACTTCCAGCCGGCATTGCTGGCGCGCTTCCAGACCCTGATCTATCGCCCACTGCTGGCCGACTCGCTCAAGCGCATCGTCGGGCTCAAGCTCGCCCAGGTGGCCCGCCGCCTGCACCGCCACTACGGGCTGGACTGCCGCATCGACGATGCCTTGAGCGATGCCCTGGCTGCCGCCTGCCTGCTACCGGACACCGGCGCCCGCAACATCGACAGCCTCCTCGACCAGCAGATCCTGCCGGTACTCAGCCAGCAGCTCCTGCAGCGCCAGGCCACCCGGCAGCACAGCCACGGCGTCACCCTCGGCTACAGCGAGGAGCAGGGCATCACCCTGCACTTCACCGACCCGCATGAACACCCGCACCCGTCACCTGAGGAGGCTTGAGCATGCTCGCTGAAATCCGCACCTTCTTCGATCACAGCCGCCACCGGCTGCGGGTTCGCGACCTCGACGCCGTGCTCGACGTCCTCGCCTTCCGGGGCGAGGAAGCGCTCAGCGAGCCCTTCGCCTACCGGGTGGAATTCACCTCCACCCAACCTGACCTGCCCGCCGAGCGACTCCTGGGGCAGGGCGCCAGCTTCAGCCTCCTGCCGCCGCCCGTGACGGTGCCCTTCGCGGGCATGAGCATCCCGCCGGCCCAGCCGCTGCGCACCCTGCACGGCGTGGTCACGGGGTTCCGCAGGCTTTCCGGCTCCAATGACGAGGCCCGCTACGAACTCACCCTGCAACCCCGCCTGGCACTGCTCGGGCGTGGCCGGCAGTACCGCATCTACCAGCACCTCTCGGTGCCCGAGATCGTCGAGCAGATCCTGCGCAGCGACCGCCACCGCTGGGCCGGGCAGGACTTCTTCTTCGACCTCAAGCGCGACTACCCCAAGCGCGAACAGGTCATGCAATACGGCGAAAGCGACCTGGCCTTCATCCAGCGCCTGTTAGCCGAGGTGGGCATCTGGTACCGCTTCACCGCCGACGAGCGCCTGAACATCGACGTCGTCGAATTCCACGACGACCAGCGCAACTACCGGTTCGGCGTGCAGCTGCCCTATCGCCCGCAATCCGGCACCAGCAGCAGCGGGCAGGATTCCGCCTGGGACCTGCAATCGAGCCACGGCGTGGTGGAAAGCAGCCTGCGCATCCGGGCCTACACCCCGCGTGATGCGGCTGCCTACCTCGATGGCGAGCTCGACCAGACCCGCGGCGACCCGACCACCTATGGCGAGGCCTACCACTACGGCGAGCCCTACATCGAGCTGGACGACCCTCACGCCCAGGACGAAGACCTGCAGAGCGAAAGCGGCTACTTCTATGCGCGCCTCGCCCACGAGCGCTACCTCAACGGCCAGACCCGCCTTGCCGGTACCACCAGCAGCGCCGCCCTGGCGCCAGGCCAGGTGCTCAAGGTCGAGGGCGGTGCGCCCGCCGCTTTCGCACCCGGCGCCGTGATCACCCGCCTGGTCACCGCCGCCGCCCGTGACCGCAGCTTCGAGGCGCGCTTCGACGCCATCCCCTACAGCGACAGCGTCTGCTTCCGTTCGCCGCTGCTGCCCAGGCCCGTGATCGCCGGCACCCTCCCGGCCCGCGTCACCAGCGCGCAGGCCGACGACCTCTACAGTCACATCGACCTGGAGGGCCGCTACAAGGTCAACTTCCTCTTCGACCAGGACACCTGGCCCGCCGGCCAGGAGAGCATGTGGCTGCGCCTGGCGCGGCCCTACGCCGGGGACACCTACGGCCTGCACCTGCCGCTGGTCCAGGGCACCGAGGTCGGCATCGCCTTCGAGCATGGCGACCCGGACCGTGGCTTCATCGCCTTCGCCCTGCACGACAGCCGGCACCCCGACCTGGTCACCCTGAAGAACTACAAGCGCAACGTCCTGCGCACCCCTGCCAACAACAAGCTGCGCCTGGACGACACCCGTGGCCGGGAACACATCAAGCTCAGCACCGAGCACAGCGGCAAGAGCCAGCTCAACCTCGGCCACCTGGTGGACGGGCAGCGACAGAAACGCGGCGAAGGCTTCGAGCTGCGCACCGACGGCTGGGGTGCCGTACGGGCGGGTAGGGGGCTGTACATCAGTGCCGATGAGCAGGCTCGCGCCCAGGGGCAGGTGCTGGCCATGCAGGACACACTCGCCCGGCTGCAACGCGCCGGTGAGGAGATGCAGACGCTTTCCGAGCACGCACAGCTTGCCCATGCCGAGCCGGCCGATGTGCAGGCGCAGCTCGACCTGCTCAGGCAGGACCTGGAGCAGATCAAGTCATCCGTCCTGCTGCTCAGTGCGCCCAAGGGCATCGCCCTCAGCAGCGGTCACCACCTGCAACTGGCCGCGGAACGGAACCTCATCGCCAACGCGGGCAGGGATGCCGCCTTGAGTGTGGTGCGGCGGCTGTTCATCGGGGTGGGGGAGGGCGTCAGCCTGTTCGTGCGCAAGCTCGGCCTGAAGCTCATCGCCAACCAGGGCGCGGTGCAGATCCAGGCGCAGAACGACCGCCTGGAGCTGATGGCACGCCATGGCCTGGAGATCACCAGCACCGAGGATGAAATCCGTATTACCGCCAAGAAGAAGATCGTTCTCAACGGCGGGGGTAGCTATCTCACTCTGGCGCCGGGCGAAGTCGAGTTGGGTAGCGGCGAGTTCATTATCAAGGCACGAGTGAACCGACAAGGGGGCGCCTCGCAGCCAGCCGCGATGCCGGTCATGCCGCCATTGGTGGAGCCCGCAATGGTGCATCAGGACGACGCTGCATTTTCCGGTTAACGCCCTCATTGATTAAGGAGTCGCTATGGATACCAGGAGCTTGGTTCAACAGATCATGGATACAACCAGTACATGGTTGGACGAGCAGCTTCGGTCTGACGGGCGCCAGTCGGAGCCTCAGGCAACATGTAGGCCATTGCTCGGCCATTGGATGGCCGACCCCTCCAGCGCTCACCTGGCGTCTGTCCAGAATTGGTGCCACCCTTTTGGCTCCCGCGCGAACGCGCTACAGCAACTGATACAGCAAGCTAAGGCCGAACGAGGCTATTACCCATTAGGGCGTAACGGCTACTGGCACCTCGGTGTGCATTTCGATGTGGGTACCGCCGGGACGATGGACCAGGCATATGTGCGCTGCCTTGCCGACGGCGAAGTTGTGGCATATCGCATAGATACCCAGTCGCCGTGCACTACCTACCATCTCGATGGCGAGCCAGTAGAGCGAGTTTTCTCGCGAAACTTCGTCTTGGTGCGGCACCGGTTACAGGCTCCGGAAATCTCCGGCGTAGACGATACCCCGCCCAGCCTGACATTTTTCAGCCTGTACATGCACTTGCAGGACTGGGAGCCGTATGCCGAGTCGCCGGAGTTATCGCGCCCTGGCTTTTGGCCCTTGGCTGCCCGCTATCAGGTTAATCCCAATGTCCGCGATACCCATGCGGGTAGCCCCGGTGTTGTAGGACTACGGGTCAGGAACCAAGCGACCCGAGGCAAGGTGATCGGTCTGCTGCCACACGGGACCGCCGTGACCATCAATGGCCAGGGGGATTTCCGCGAATGGATCGATAGCCCAGGTCCTGTGGCGTTGCAGAATCCTGATGGGAGCCTGCGTGGCTATGTAGCCTTCAGCAACCTTCGGCCGAATGCATCCGGTAGCTATCGAGTCCAGCTGAATCAGGACAACAGCACGCTCAACGTTCGTGCCGAGCCAAACGGCAACTTCGAAGTGCTTTTCAAGTTGCCGCAAGGTACCGAAGTGACCATCAGTGGAGAGGGGCAGTTTCGCAAGCTCGAGCGGGTAAACCAGTATCTTCATTACGCATCACTGATGAGCGAGCGTGAGCCTGATGCTCTGGACCGGATACTGGTTCTGGATAAGCCGGTTCCTATTCGTGCGGGCGAGCTTATTGGTCATCTTGGTAACTATCAGGATCTAGAGGATGTAGTACCCCAACAGCAGCTGCACCTGGAGGTCTTCAGTCATGAAGATGTAGAAGCCTTCATGGACGTTAGTCGTGCTTGGGCAAAACACCTGCCAGCCAGCTCAAGGACTTGGCTGACGCTACCCCAAGGCACCTCAGTGGTCCCGCATCAGGAGTACTTCAGTGTCGCTGGCCCCCCCAGCGTTGGAGTAGATACGCCGACCAGCGCTGCTGAACTGCACTTGCCGAAGCAGCAGCTCGATGGTTTGGGGGCCGAGAAGACCCTTCGCATTCCCGCGCGAAACGGTGAAGACGGTTGCACTTGGTATCGTCTCGATGACCTTCTGCACGACGTCGAGGGCTTACTGCTCAAGGGATGGGTGCGGGTCGAAGACAACAATGCTCAGTGGCATAGCCCCTGGGATTGGAGTGGCTATGCAGCAATTCTCAATGGCGACAGTCTGGAAAGCTGCCAAGCCTACGCATTGAAAGTGCAGGGCATTTTGCCCAGTGAGAAAGATCGTGCTCGTGCCGCACAACTGGCCGATCTCTCAGATCGGGGCCCGATTCGAAACCGTCTGTTCGATCTAATCGGTCGAGGGCCTAACCCTGGTGAAGTGATGAGTGCCGAACAGCTGCAGCAGGCCCTGCGCTTGCCGGCACAAGCGCAATCCGTTTCCCGTCTGGCGATATATAGCGAAAGCGACTGGTACTGGAGACCGGGTAAGTGGGATGTTCTGGATGATCTCTATGGTCATCGAAGTTTAGCTCCGCATATCAACTGGTTGGCGGAGAAAGAGCGGATTGAGAGTTTGAGTTGGTGGCACGCGGTCGCACCGAATTTGGCCCTGCCGACCGATGGGCAGGTTTGGCATTTAAATCCTATAAGTATCATTGGGCTTTTGAGCGAAAAAAGACATCCAATTATTAACTTGAATGGGCGCAGCGTTGAGTTGGATTTCTTAGGGATTTACAAGGGGCATGATATTAACGATGGAGATATAAGATTAGCTGCAGAAGACTTAGGCTGTGAGCCGGGGTTAATTTATGCTATCGCCAAGCAGGAGTCCTCGAAGTCTTCGTTTGTTGTAGTGGATGGCGAGATAATCCCGTCCATTTTATTCGAAAGGCATTGGTTTAAAAGAATTGCCAAAGATGTGTCTGTTGAGATGGCTGGGGTAGATATATATGGGTCGCCTTATAAGCGTGCAAGAAGAATTGATGGCCAGTACATAGAGGTGGGCACGGGGGCGGTGCTGTCTGATAGGGATGTTTATGGGCCATCAGGAAGGGCCCAGTACAGCAGGCTTATTGGCGCCTATGAATTGGATCAGGATGCTGCGTTACAGTCCTGTTCGTGGGGAAAATTTCAGATAATGGGGTTCAACTATAGGAGTGCCGGATATGAAAGTGTCAAGGATTTCACTATGGCGATGTCTCTTGGTGACGCTGAGCATATAAAGGCTTTTCTGAGTTTTGCCAAAAAAAACTCCACGTTACTTCGTGGGCTTAGAGAGAAGAATTTTGATTTGATTGCTGAGGGGCATAATGGAGCTGGGTGGCGGCTAATAAATCCTGATTATTCCAGTAATATTGAGCGATATTATAATGAATATCATAAGTAGTGCTTTTTATAAATTGGTTGTGATTTTGGCTTTGTTTGTAGGGCTTGGGGCCTTTAATAAGGTGAAGGCATCCTCATTGTGTTTGGGTGATGAAGTTATACAGCTTTCATTTAAAGTCGCTGATGCGGAAAAATTTGTCTCTCTATGCGAAGGACGTAATCAAGGATATTTGGTTTATCGTCTTGGTGTGCCTGGGGATATTGAAGAGCAGTATCCAGAGCAGCTGAATAGTGAGTCTTGGAGAGGTTTTTATTTCTCAGGCTATTCACGGGGTGGAGGTGTGGCAAACGATGCAATGGGGGACTACTCCTTGTCATTCAATCGGCGTGGAGTTAGTTACACTGTTTTCCAAGGCTGGAGGCTAGTTGAAGGTAGGTATGAGATTGGAGTCGTAATTGGCTCTGGAGGGACGAGGAGACTTTTAAGTGGTGCTAAGGAAGAGCAAGTCGGCTCCCTTGTTAGGTTAGATGGGAAGGCTATGTTAAAGAATAGGTGGTAAGTGATTTTTTGAGCAGAGAGTTAGAGGGTTGGGCAATTTTTCAATTAGTTGTGTGCGCATTTTTATTAAGGCTGTGATGGTTCTGGACATACAAGCAATCAGGCGTATGAGGGGGAGAAGTAAGTGCTTGATGAATGCCACCACTGATACTGGGGTTGTGGTGGGCAAGGGGGGCATGAGTTGGCTGTGATTTCTTGTGGGTATGGGAGTTGGTGATTAAGTTATGGCGGTGTCTTTAAGTAGCGCTAATGAAATATGCCGATAATTAATTTCCCTGAAGCTGTAATTGGTGATCTGGGGATATAGATATATGTCAGGCCGAGACTGAATTGGTGGTTCGGTTATAAATTGTACAGCTCAGCTGGGTAGCTCTTGCATATCTATAAAAATCCATTGTAGGTAGTGAGGTATATGTTTTTCGCAAAGATTATAAGTTCGGTGGGCGGTAAATATTCCTCGATGACCATGCGAGTGTTGTGCCCGGTCATGACATGTTTAATGAGGGTGAGATGAGCTCAGAAATGAGGTCTGCTCCAGTAGTTTTTCGCATAAAAGGGATTGCCTTGAGGTGTCTAATTTGCACTGGACGCTCTGGGGTTATTTTGTGGCGGTCATCCTTATCCTTTGCTAAGCAGTTGCCGCGATGGAGTGGATTTGAGAGCTTGCCTAGTAGCCGGCTGCGGGTATAGAGATGTCGCTAGTGTTGTGAAGTGTCTTCCATTAGATAAATAGGTGGTGCGTACTTTTCGGGTGGGGTCGCAGTTACATATGTTTGGAAGAGCTGTCGATTTATGACCCAAGTTACGTTGGTGGTTTAGGGTGGATGTATTTCCCCATTGCGTGGAAGTTCTTGTGGTCGTTCTTACATTATCTGAAGACTGTCTTGTTAACGCTATGTAATGAAGTGAGTCGCTTTTCGCGTATTAGATTAAGTAGGATTTAAAATGAGTGGAGTCATTCGCTTAGGCGATAAAAACACCGGTGGTGGGGCCGTTCTGGCGGGCTCCGCTGAGATGATCTGCAATGGTATCGGCGTCGCCAGAGTCGGCGATCCGGTGAGCTGCCCGATTCCAGGCCATGGCCCAACGGTGATTGTGGAAGGCAATCCGAACTTCTGTGATTCGGGACTTCCGGTGGCCTTCCATGGGCACCGGTGCGCTTGTGGTTGCTCTCTCTTGTCGTCTCTCCCGCATGTAAAGGCTATCTGATCATGGTGGTCAGACTGGATGAGATTCCCGCTCCAGCTCCGCAACCTGCGCCACCGCGCCTCTGGGTGTGGCTCGGGCTGCTGCTGATCTGTGATGTGCTGGGGGTGTGCCTGGTTCTTTGGCTGGCTGAAAGCTCAATGACAGAGGAGCCTGGATATTTTTGGTGGCACTCCCTCGGGTTACCTCTCCTGGCTTGGTGTGGGCTGGGTGCGCTTCGGGCCCTGGTGTTCACCTTGCAGAAGGGGGCTGCCGATGGATGGGATGCCGCTCGCGAGGAAGATCGACTGAGCAAGGTTAATCAGGGGCGACGTTCGCAGCAGGTCCTGGTTGTCAGCTTGCATACCGCTCTACGCGATGAGCAAGTTGAGGACATACGTGCGCAGCAGTTGAAGGCCCTGCAAGGCAAGGTCAGTGCTCTACGTGCACAAGCGTCTTGGCAAGGCGAGAGCGCGGTGCGCCATAGCCGTTTGCCGATTGGTGAGATGGAGCGTTCTGTAGATGTGCTGCAGCGGCTTTTGTCGCAGGTCTTCGCTGACATGTCTCAGGTTTTGGCATCGTTCCCGCCTGACCTTCCCTTGGCTTTGCATCTGGACGTCAATACCAGCCTATCGGACAAGGTAATTGTGGAGGCTTGGAAGCAGGCGTGGGCTGGGGCTGGTATTCGGCGAGCATTGCAGGCGACAGAGGGCAACGGATTAGCAGTGATTGATCAGTGGTTGGATCATCGCGCCAACGATCAGGCGCTATTGATGATCATTGCTTTTCAAGTAGCGCCCGGGGTGGTTGAAGAGTCGACCGAGGCAGTGGTGGGCATGCTGTTCGGTAGTGGCCCATCGCGAGTCTCCCCTCATCCTCATGTCTACTTGCATCGTCCTGAACAGGAGCGTGAGCCCTCGACCGATGGGTTGGTTAGCTCCATCCATCAGGCTCTGAACTGGGCTCAGATTGGGCCTGGGTCTCTCGACGGAGTCTGGCTGTCGGGTATTGATCATCAACGCCAGGCTGATGTTGGGACGGCATTGGAGCGATTGGGTGTTCCAGCCACGCCCCAAAAGGGCCAACACAATCTCGACACCATCCTTGGGCGCAGTGGCAAGGCGGCACCTTGGCTAGCGATTGCGGCAGCTGCCCAGGCGATTCAACTGGAAGGCCGTCCGCAGCTGACCCTTTGTGGGGATGGCACAGGTTCACCAGGACTGTGGTGTACGGCGATTCGACCGATTGCTGTCGATCTTCAGGGATAGATGTTCATGAAATTGCTGTGGATGAAAGTGTTGCTTTGGGTTGTCGTGTTCGCAGGCATTGGATTGCTTTTGTTGCTCTGGTGGAAGCCCTCCCTCCTGGGGATCATTGCTGGTAGTGCCGCGCAGAGCATCTGGCTTTGGAGTGCAGCCGCTGTCACCTTGTTGGTGCTTCTCGCCGAGGTAAGTTATCGCGTGGCAGGCTGGCATCTTGGACATTCGTTGTATCGCCGGGATCATGCCGGCGAGGCCTTATCGGAGCCTCAAAAATCTGACGTTCTTGGTGTGAATGGGGAGGAAGCTCGTCAATATCTGCGCCACAACCTCGGCTTCTTCTGGCGCCGCCGTACTCGCCTGCTACTGGTGATCGGCGAGCCTGATGAGGTAGTCGCCATCGCCCCCGGCCTGGCCGAAAAGCAGTGGCTGGAAGGTGAGGGCGTGGTGCTGTTGTGGGGCGGTGCCGCCCAGGATGCCGCCGCTGCCACGTGGCTGGAGCAGTGGCGCCGGCTTCGTCCGCAGCGTCCCCTGGATGGCATCGTCTGGGCGCTCAGCGAGCAGCAAGCCGCCGACCCTGACTACCTGGGCCGCTACCAGCGTCAGCTGCGGGACATGGCGCGGCGGTTGCGTTGGCAGGCGCCGCTGCACCTCTGGGAGGTTCACCGCAGCGAGTGGGAGCAGCCGGCCACCGATGCCGCAGTGGGTTGCACGCTGTCTTCTCGCGCAGCGCCGGCGCAGGTGGAAAGCCATCTGGGCCAGTTGCTACAGCCGTTGCGCGAGCAAGGCCTTGCCCGGATGCAGGCCGACAACCGCCATGACTTCCTCCTGCGCCTGGCCCAAGGGCTGCGGAACGAAGGCATCGCCCGCTGGCGGCGGGTCTGGGAACACTTGCAACGCAGCCCCGGGGTGATGCCGCGCGGGCTGTGGTTCAGCCTCGCGCTGCCCGGCACGGCGAGCAGCGTGGAGCACCAGTGGCTGCCACACCCGACCTGGCGCGGCATCTTGGCTGATGCAGGTACGGGTGGCCGGCCGCATGGCTGGACCTGGTCGCGTACCGCCAGCACCGCCCTTCTCGGCCTGGCCGCAATCTGCGGAGTGGGGATGCTGGTGTCCTTCGCCGGCAACCGCGCGCAGATCGCCGAGATGCAGGCCGTCCTGGCCACCCTGGACCAACCCCGTGAGGGCGACGAGCAACTGCTCGCCCTCGAGGCACTGGTTCATGAACTCGATCGCCTCGACCATCGCGCACGGCATGGCGTGCCCTGGCACCAGCGTTTCGGCCTGAGCCGGAACGATGGCCTACTCGCGGCCCTCTGGCCACGTTACGAGGCCGCCAACAACCGGCTGGTCCGTGACCCCGCTGCGGCGGGCTTCGAGCGCCAGCTGCGCGCGCTGCTCAGCCTGGCGCCGGGCAGCCCGGAGCGCGCCGCCCGTGCCCGCGATGCCTACGAGCCGCTCAAGGCCTATCTGATGATGGCGCGCCCGGAGAATGTCGATGCGGCATTCCTCGGCAAGGCGCTGGCCGCCGCTGGGCCGACGCGGGCCGAGATCGACGCGGGCACCTGGCAGGACGTGGCCCCCAACCTCTGGCGCTTCTATGCCGAGCACCTGGGTGCGCATCCCGGCTGGCGCATCAATCCCGACCTGGGGCTGGTCGCCCGGGCCCGTCAGCTCCTGGTCAGCCAGCTGGGCCAGCGCAATGGCGAGTCGACCCTCTATCAGCAGGTGCTCGACGCCGTGGCCAACCAGTACCCGGCTCTGGGTCTGCAGCAGATGGTGGGTGATACCGATGCGCAGCTGCTGTTCTCCACTGCCGCTGAAGTGCCCGGTGTCTTCACCCGCCAGGCTTGGGAGGGCGGGGTGCGCAAGGCCATCGAGGAGATCGCCGCGGCGCGTCGGGAGGAGATCGACTGGGTGCTCAGCGATGACCGCAGCCAGATCGCCGCCGAGCTGACCCCCGAGGTGCTGCGCGAGCGCCTCGTCGGGCGTTACTTCCAGGAATACGGCCGGGCCTGGCTGGACGTTCTCAACAGCTTGCGCTGGCACGAAGCCGGCAGCCTTGCCGATGCCGTCGACCAGCTCACGTTGATGACCGACGTGCGCCAGTCGCCGCTCATCGCCCTGGTCAACACCCTGTCCTACCAGGGCCAGGCCGGCACCCGTACCAAGGCCCTGGGCGACTCGCTGCTGCAGTCAGCGCAGAACCTCATCGGCCAGGACCCGGCGCCGGTCATCGACCAATTGGCCGGGCTGCCGAAAAGCCCGCTGGACGAAAGCTTCGGCCCGTTGCTGGCCTTGCTCGGCAAGGCGGCCGAGCAGCCGGGCAGCGACGACAGCCTCAGCCTGCACGCCTTCCTCACCCGGGTGACCCGGGTACGCCTTACGCTGCAGCAGGTCAGTGCCGCCCCGGACCCCCAAGCCAGGGTCCAGGCCCTGGCGCAGACCGTATTCCAGGGCCGCAGCATCGACCTCACCGACACCCGCTCCTATGGCAGCCTGATCGCCGCCAGCCTCGGCAGCGAGTGGAGCGGCTTTGGCCGCGCGGTATTCGTCCAGCCGCTGGAACAGGCGTGGCAGCGCATCCTGCAGCCCTCTGCCGCCGGGCTCAACGGCCAGTGGCAGCGAGCCATAGTCGGGCCCTGGAATGGCGCCTTCGGCGGCCGCTACCCCTTCGCCGCGAGCGCAGCCGATGCCTCGCTGCCCATGCTCGGGCAGATGATCCGCTCCGACACCGGGCGCATCGACCAGTTTCTCAGCCGGCAACTGGGCGGCGTGCTGCGCAAGGAGGGCAACCGCTGGGTGCCCGAAAGCGCCCACAGCCAGGGGCTGCGCTTCAATCCCGACTTCCTGGAGGCGATCAACCAGCTCACGGCCCTGGCCGATGTGCTCTACACCGACGGCGGCATGGGCATCGGTTTCGAGTTGCGGGCCAAGCCGGTGCGCGACCTGGTGCAGACCACCCTGACCCTCGACGGCAATCGCCTGGCGTACTTCAACCAGCGGGAGCGCTGGCAGCGTTTCGACTGGCCCGGCATGGCCGACCACCCCGGCGCCCGGCTGAGCTGGACCCACGCCAAGAGTGGCGAACGGCTGCTGGGTGACTACCCCGGTACCTGGGGGCTGATCCGCCTGCTGGAGCAGGCCCGGGTCACCCCGCTGGACGACAGCGAAACCCGCTATCGGCTGCTGCTCGAAACCCCCGATGGACTGGGGCTGACCTGGCACCTGCGCACCGACCTGGGCGCCGGCCCCCTGGCGCTCCTGCAGCTGCGTGGTTTCAAGCTGCCGGCGCAGATTTTCCTCGACGGCGGTGGCGCCGCGTTACCGCTGGCGCACTACGGAGACCTGCCATGAGCCTGTCCGCACTGATCGCCAATTGCCTGGGGCAGCGCGATGCCCTGGTCCTGGCGCGCCGCCAGGCGCCGGAGTGGGAGCCCTGGCTGCAGCCCCTCGGCAAGGACCTGGCGGTCGGCAAGGACCCAGGCTATGACGATGACTTCCAACGCATGCGCGATGAGGTCAACAAACTCTCGGGGGCCGACACCGAACTGGTCGTACAGCTGGCTGAGGTGCTGCTCAAGCGGCGCTGCAAGGACCTGCGCGTGGCGACCTATTACCTCTGGGCACGTATGCAGCGGGACGGCGAAGCGGGCCTTGCCGATGGGCTCAACCTGCTGGCCGCGCTGCTGGAGCGCTTCGCCGACGACATCCTGCCGAGCCGCGCCACCAGCCGGCGCATGGCCCTGGAGTGGCTGGCCAGCGCCAAGGTGCTGGATGGCCTCGCGCGCTATCCCGAAGTGGTGAAGGTCGAGGCGGAGCGCACCGTCGCCGCGCTGGCCTGGCTGGACCACGGGCTCCGGGCCTGGCCGGAGGAGCAGCGACCGGCACTGGGCGCGCTCTATGCCGCGCTGTCGAGCCGCCTGGCGCAGTCCGGCGGGGTGGATGCGCTGGTGCCGCAGAACAGCGCGGCTCACGAGGCGGGCCGGCAGGCTGCCGCGCCGATGGCCACCATCAGGTCCGGGCGCGACCTGCTCGACAGCGGTCGCAGCCTGGCCGGTTACCTGCGCGAGCAACCCCAGGGCTGGCTGGCGGCGCACCGGCTGATGAAAAGCCTGCGCTGGGACACGGTGCACCAGCTGCCCCCGGCGGAGGGCAGCGGCAACACCCCGGCTCGCGCCCCCGCGCAGCGAATACCGGGCGCAGCTGAAGCGGCTGCACCTGCAGCAGAGCTGGAGCGAATTGCTCGACCAGGTCGAGCGCATCTACGCCGAAGGGGTGAACCACTTCTGGCTCGACCTGCAGTGGTACCTCTGCCAGGCGTTGAGCCGGCAGGCGGCGCCCGAGGATGGCTGGGCCGATATCGTCAAGCGCGACCTGGGCATGCTCCTCGACCGCTTGCCGGGCCTCGAGTCCCTGCGCTGGAGCGACGGCTCGCCGTTCGCCGACGAGGGCACCCGCAACTGGATCGCCCAGCATGTCAGCGGCAACCAGTCGCCCCAATGGCTGCCCGCACCCGCTGCTCCGGCCTCGATGGACGCCGACATCCTCGAGCTGGAAGGCAAGGCCTTGGCCCAGGCCGACAGTGAAGGCGTCGAAGCCGCGATCGCCTGGCTCGGCGCGCGGCCAGGCCCTCACAGCGGTCGCCAGCGCTGGTTGCTGCGCTTGCTGATGGCGCGGGTCGCCGAGCAGTGTGGCAAGACCGACCTGGCCATTCACCTGCTGGCGGAGCTGGCAGCCACGGTGCAACGCCAGGCCCTGGCCGAGTGGGAGCCCGACCTCGCCTTCGAGGTGCAGGCGCGCCTGCTCAAGCTGCTGCGCCTGAAATCCCAGCGCACCGACGTGGACAAACCCGCCCTCGGGCGCCGCAAGGAGGCGTTGCTGGCCGAGCTGGTCAGCATCGACCCGGTCCGCGCGGCGGTGCTGTGCAACTGAGCCTTGATCGAGACAGGAAACATGCTTGTGGATATGGAGAACCGGACGCTGCGTTATTTCGACGCGGAAATGCGCTACCTGCGCGAAGCCGGGCAGGAGTTCGCCGAAGCCTTCCCCGACCGGGCGGCGCACCTCAACCTGGACCGGCCGGGGGCCCGCGACCCCTATGTCGAGCGCCTGTTCGAGGGCTTCGCCTTCCTCATGGGGCGCCTGCGCGAGAAGCTCGACGATGACCTGCCCGAGTTGACCGAGGGCCTGGTCAGCCTGCTCTGGCCCCACTACCTGCGGACCATTCCGTCGCTGTCGATTCTCGAGCTCACTCCCGACCTGCAGCAGATGAAGCGCAGCGAACGCGTCGAGCGCGGCTTCGAAGTGTTGTCGCAACCGGTGGGGCCGCAGCGTACCCGCTGCCGCTACACCACCACCCAGGACCTGACCCTGCAGCCGTTGGCGGTGGATTCGTTGCGCCTGGCCCATGAGCCGGATGGGCGCCCTGTGCTGCGCCTGCGCCTTGCCTGTGGCGCGCTGACCGAGTGGCCGCAGGTGGACCTGAGCCGGCTGCCGCTGTACCTCAACGCTGAAGCGTCGGTGGCCAGCGCGCTGCACCTGGCCCTGACCCGTCAGGTGCATGCCCTCTATGTGCGCCTGCCCGGCACACCGGAACGCATGCCCTTGCACGGGCATTTCTCCGCCAGCGGTTTTAGCGAGGCCGATCGGCTCTGGCCCAAGGGCGACAGTGCCTTCAGCGGCTACCAGTTGTTGCTGGAGTACTTCAGCTTCCGCGAGAAGTTCATGTTCGTGACCTTGCATGGCCTGGAGCGGCTCGAGGTGCCGGAGGGCGCGCCCTGGTTCGAGCTGGAGGTGGTGCTGGCCGAGGGTTGGCCCCATGATTTCCAGCCGCGCACCGAGCATATCCGCCTGCACGCGGTGCCGGTGATCAACCTGTTCGCGCTGGAAGCCGATCCGCTGCGCCTCGACCCGTTGCAGAGCGACTACCTGCTGCGCCCCATGCGCCTGCAGGACGGGCACACGGAAATCTATTCGGTGGACCAGGTCACCGCGTCGAAGAATGCCGAGCGCGAGGACTATGTCCCCTTCACCAGTTTCCGCCACAAGGGCGGGATGCTGCGGGACGACGCCCCGGAGCGCTACTTCCATACCCGCCTCAAGCGTGGCGCGAATGGGCTGCACGACACCTGGCTGATCCTCGGTGGCGAGGGCTTCGACGTCGATCGGCTGGTCGCCGACGAGAGCCTGTCGCTGCGCCTCACCGGCACCAATGGCCAACTGCCGCGCAAGGCATTGCAGAGCACCCTGCTCGACACCCTGGTGCAGTCCACCCAGGCCGGCTTGCGGGTGCGCAACCTGTGCGCGCCGACCTTGCCTTGCTATCCGCCCAGCCGCGACCGCTTCCACTGGCGCGTGCTCAGCCACCTGGGGTCGAACTTCCTGCCCATGCTGGGCAATGCCGAGGTGTTGCGCGGCACCCTTGCCCTTTACGACTGGACCGCGAGCGAGCTGAACCGTCGCCGCCTGGAAGCCATAGTCGATGTGCGCCACCACCTGATCCAGCGCTTCGAGAAGGGCTTCCTGCTGCGCGGGGTCGATATCGAAATCACGCTGGATGCCAACGGCTTTTCCGGGGAAGGGGACATCAGCCTGTTCGGCGAGATGCTCAGCCGCTTCTTCGCCCTCTATGCCGATGTGCACCTGTTCAACCAGCTCACGCTGATCCTGCAACCCACTGGAAAATGCCTGCGATGGAACGAGAATCACAGCCAGCGTATTCCCGGCTGAACGCCAGCGGCCTGCTGCAGGCCCTGGAGGGGCGCGTCGCTGAAGCGAACCTCTACCGCTTCTGCCAGCTGCTGGAGCAGGCCCTCCCGGGGCAGCCCCCACTGGGGGCTACCGAACGCCCGTCGGACGACCCGGTGCGCTTCCGCCCCGACCCCGGCATGGGCTTCCCCGCCGCTGAGCTGAAGGCCATCGAGATCGACGAGGAACAGCCCGGGCCGGCCACGGTACGCACCCGCCTGCTGGGGCTGTACGGCGTCGATTCGCCCCTGCCCACCGCCTATCTGGACGACATCGCCCAGCGCCGCGAAGGGCATGAGGCCCTGGCCGCCTTCCTCGACATCTTCAATCACCGGGTCTTCACCCAGCTCTATCGCATCTGGCGCAAGTACTCCTACCCCGCGACCTTCGAACCCGGCGGGGCCGACGCCACGTCCCAGTGCCTGTTCGGGCTCATCGGCCTGGGCATTCCCGGTACTGCCGGGCACGTCGCGACCCCGATCTCGCGCTTTCTCGCCCTGCTCAGCGTCATGCGCCTGCCCACCCGCAATGCCGAGGGCGTGGCGGCACTGGTCACGCTGCTGGCACCCAACACCCGCGTCACCGTCACGCCGCACTGGCCGCAGCAGGTGGTGCTGGAGCGGCCCGCACGGCTGTCGGCGCGCTTCCCGGTGAGCCTTTCCCAGGGCACGCCGCTGGGGCCGCTGGGGCGTGATGCCAATAGCCAGCTGCACCTCGCGCTGTTCACCGACGACCCGGACGAGGCGCGGGGCTGGTTGCCGGGTGCGCGCCTGCACAGCGACCTGCTGGTGCTCCTGCGGGTCTACCTCGGCTGGCGCTGCACGGCGCGGCTGCAGCTGTCCCTGCCGATCCGCTGCCTGCCACGACCGGCGCTGGGCCAGGCCGGGCTGCTGCTCGGCATGACCGGCCTGCTGGGGCTGGGCAGCAGCGGGCGGGTGGGCGAGCAGGGCACGGTCAGCCTTCCGCTGGGGCGCTATCGAGGCCTGCGGAACAATCCCGAACACAGAGAGGCACAGCATGTTGCGTACCGTTTCTAGGCCCCTGCTGCCCGCCATGCTGGCCGCGATGCTTGGGGGGTGTGGCCTGTATCAGAGCGTCGGCGACGGTTCGACGGCGTTCGCCAGGTCGATCTTCTACAAGCAGGTGAAAACCCTGCATCTGGACTTCAGCGCCCGCGCCGCGATCAACACCGACCCGAACGACATGTCCGGACTGTCCGTGCCGACGCTGGTGCGCGTTTACGCGCTGCGCGATGGCCAGGCCTTGCAGCGCGCGTCCTATGACCGCCTGCTGGATGACAGTCGCGACCTGCTCGGCGCCGACCTGCTGGATGAACGCAGCCTGGTGATCAACCCCGACGAGGGGGCGCAGCTCAGCGTGCCGTTGGACGAGGCCGCCCAGGTCGTCGCGGTGGTCGCCCTGTTCCGCCAGCCGGACGCCGCCGTCGACAGTTGGCGCCTGCTGCTCACCCGCGACGAACTGGACCCGGACCAGCCGCGGGTGATCGAGCTGGGCCACAACCGCCTGACCCTGCGCCCGCTGCCCGAGGGCTGACGGATGACCGAGCACGCCCCATCGCTCTACGAAACCTTGCTGCAGAACTTCACCGGCGAGCTGGAGCTGCACCAGGTGCGCGAGGAAGACCAGCTCGTCCTCTCGGTGCTGGACAACCTCCAGCGCATCCTCGCCAGCCGTGCCGGCTCGCTCAGCCACCTGCCGGACTACGGCCTGCCGGACATGGGCCAGGTGCTCCAGGGGCTCCCGGCCGCCGCCCACGGGCTGATCGGCGCACTCACCCACACCCTGCTCAAGTACGAACCACGGCTGGCGGACCTGCAGGTCCGCCTGTTGCCCCAGACGCAGCCGGGGCACCTGGAATACAGCCTCGATGTACGGCTCGGGAGCGGCGAGCAGGCCACCTTCGGCACCACGCTGGCGCCGACGGGCAAGGTGCTGGTCCGCCACCTCAGGCGGCAGAACTATCTCTAGACAGGACCCGATGCAGGAGTGAACACCATGAACGGACTCGTTGGCCGTGTGGGGGAGCATCCCCGCGAGCACGGCGACCTTGCGGCGCTCTACGAGGAGCTGGCCAAGTTGCACCACCCCGCCTGCCCGGATATCGACTGGCGCAGTGTCGAGCAATGGTGCCGGGAGTTGCTCCGTGACAACGGCAGCGACCTGCAGATAGCCGCCTTCCTCGCCCTGGCGCTGGCCCAGCGCTACGGGTTGCCGGGCGCGGCCGAAGGCATGGCCTTGCTGAGCCAGCTGCTGGCCGGTGCCTGGGATCGCTTGTGGCCACGAAATGCGACGGAGCGGATGGACATCCTCGCCTGGCTGTTCACCCAGTTGCAGCCGCTGTTGCGCGGGCTGGACATCGGCGGGAAGGACGCCCCGCTGATCCGCGGCCTTGAGGCGGACCTGGCCCTGGTGCAGGACGTTCTGGGGCGACAGCGCCTCCCCGCGATGACGGCGATGCGGGCACTGAACCAGCAGGTCGCCACACTGGCCGGGCGTTTGCAGGACGACGCGCCTCCACCGCCCCGCACGACCCGCGAGCGCCAGGGCTTGGCACCCGAAATGCCCATGCGCCTGTTCATCTCCATGCCGGAGCAGGGGCAGGCGGCGTCGGTCGTCTACCTGGATCGGCGCCCGGCCGGGCGTGGGCTGCGTATCGCCCTCGTGCTGCTTGGCCTCGTCGCATCCGCGTTGGCGGGTGTGGTGGGCTGGGGCCACTGGCAGCGCCTGCAGGGGGAGGCCCGTGCCGCCACCGAGCCGATTCGGCTGGACAGCCTCCAGCTGTTCGCGTCCGGCAGCGCGGAGCTGAAGCCCGACTCGACCAAGGTGCTGATCAACGCCCTGGCCAACGTCAGGGCACAACCGGGCTGGTTGATCGTCATCACCGGGCATACCGACGCCACCGGCGACGAGCTGCGCAACCTCGCCCTGGCGCAGGCCCGGGCCGCAGCGGTCCGTGACTGGATGAAGAACATGGGGGATGTGGCAGACGACTGCTTCGCCGTGCGCGGCCATGGCTCGGGGCAACCCATCGCCGACAACGCCACCGAGGCCGGACGCGCGGCCAACCGCCGTGTCGACATCAGCCTGGTACCGGAACCGGACGCCTGCCAGGCTCCTCGTTGAGGTGGTTGCCAGCGCTCCCCGGCCCGGGTCATCACAGGGGCCGGGGGCATACGATCGTCGCCTCGCTGTTAATTGTTATTTGATAAGCATTATCATCCGCGCTCTCTTCCTCGAAGCCTGCGCCGCTCCATGTCCGATACCTCCTCACCGGCCGACCTGCCGCCGGATGCGCCCGCATCCGGCGATCCGTCGCGGCGCGAGGATCTGTTGCGCGTGTTCCTCGCCCAGCGGGAGCGGATGGAGGCACTGGTCAGCCGCCGCGTAGGCTGCCGCGCCACGGCGGCGGACCTGGTCCAGGACCTGTTCCTGCGCTTTTGGCGCCGCCCGGCGGCACCGGTGGAGGACCTGGCCACCTACCTGCTGCGCAGCGCCCACAACCTGGCCATCGACCACATGCGCAGCGAAGGCGCGCGCACCCGCAACGAGGCCGGCCTGCTGCTCGAACAGGACGATGCGCCGCCCCCGGAAGCGGCGCTGGAGGCCGGCAACGACCTGCGTCACGTTGAAGCGGCCTTGCGCTCGCTGCCCGAGCGCACACGCCACATTTTCCTGCTCAACCGCATCCACGGCAGCACCTATGGCGACATCGCGCGCGCCATGGGGCTTTCCCAGTCCGCCGTGGAAAAACATATGATGCGTGCCTTGGAAGCCTGCAAGGCCAGCCTGCAGGACAGGCCGGCCACCATCTCGCCGGGGAGCGCGAAACCATGAGTCTCGATCAGCAGCGGCCCGTCGCCGCCACCAGCAGCCAGCATGCCGTCGAGCAGGCGGCCTGGCTGTGGATCGGGCGCATGCAGGGGCGGCCTTCGCCGGCCCAGCGCGAGGCCTTCGAGCGCTGGCTCTATGCCGATGTCACCCATATCGAGGCCTACGCCCAGGCCCAGGAGCTGTGGCGCCGTACCTGGCCCGCGACCAATGCCATCGCCGCCGAGGACGACGCGCGCCTGCGCCAGTACCTGGAGCGCATGGCCGTGCCGCCTGCTCGTGGGCGGCGCTGGGGCGCCCTGCTGGCGATGGCCGCGAGCCTGGCGCTGGTGGTCTGGGGCGGCGGCTGGAAACCCGTCGACTGGCTGCAGGACCTGGGCGCCGACTACGTGTCCGCGCCCGGTGAGGTGCGCACGGTGGAACTGGCCGACGGCTCGGTGATCACCCTGGATGCCGACAGCGCGGTGAGCGTCGAGCTGCGCGCGGACGAACGCCATGTCGAACTGCGTCGCGGCGCGGCCTTCTTCCAGGTCAGCCATGGCGAGGTGCCGTTCGTGGTCTACGCAGCCGGTGGCGAAGCCCGGGTGCTCGGCACCCGCTTCGGCGTGCGGCTGCGCCACGGCGGCGCGCGGGTCACGGTGGAGCAGGGCAGGGTGGGCGTCACCGCCGCGCCCGGCCAGCCCCAGGACGTGCTCGCCGCCAACCAGCAGCTGGTCTATGGCGAAGGCAAGGCCGGTGAAACCTGGACGGTGGACGCCCAGGCGCAGCTGTCCTGGCGGGAAGGGCGGCTGACCTTCTACAAGACGCCCCTGGCCGATGTGCTGGCTGAGCTGGCGCGCTACTACCCGGGGCGCATCGTCCTGCTGGACGACGAGCTGGCCGCGCGACGCATCAGCGGCAGCTTCCCCAGCAACGACCCCCACGCCATCCTCGACTCCCTGCGCGCCGTGGTCGGCTTCCGCCAGCACGAGGTGCTGGGCCGGTTGATCGTGTTGCGCTAGCTGTTTGGTGCCTGTTCTGTAGGGGCGAATTCATTCGCCCATCAGGCCGAAGGCCTGCCACACGGAGCCCTGCGGGGCAGCTGTGCTGCCCTTGGCGAATGAATTAAGTGTTGCTAGAGGATTTGAGCCCAGCTGATTGCCGAGTTTTGTTGGTGCTTCTGGTTTCGCCCCCCGGGCGAGTCCCTTTTAACAATCGCCTTAAAAGGAACCAAAAGCGCTCGCCCCTGCATACGGGTCTGGCTTCGCCAGACTTCCCTCGCTCCATCATCGTTCCAGGGGCACGCCGCGAAGGGCCATCCCTGGCCCATCGCGGCTCTCGCGACATCCATGTCGCTCAACCCCTTACACGACGATTGCGCTCGGCCTCCTGAAAGGGGCATTTGGCCGCTGCTCCAACGTCTTCGCCAGAGCTTTCATCGATGTGCGCATCACGCTCGGGGCACAGCCGTTTCCGTAGGGTGGCGTAGAGCGAAGCGAAACCCACGCGGTGGGCGTGACAGGGAGTCATAAATGCCCGGGAAGTACCGTGCTTACGCCCTTGTTTTAGAACCACAACAGCTAATGCAGACAGAGCCAATGAATTCGCCCCTACACAAAGCTGCTGTCCGGCAGGCGGTTTTATTTTTTTCAAAATTATTTTCAATTTCAGGTGAGGTATCCGCTCGCGGGCTCCGTGTAGGAGGTGGAATGCGATTTATTCGCAAAGAAACCCATCAGCCAGGGGGCAGGTCATACCCATGAAGTACAGGACATCGCGGTTGCAGGGCGGCGCATTCAAGCGCCTCGGTCTGGTTTCGGCATTGCTCGCCCTCGGCCACGTGGGCGGGCTGCCGCTGGCCCATGCCGCCGATGCCGAGGCGCCCGCCGCCGCGCTGGCCAGCGTGCATGAGTTCGCCATCGCCGCGCAGCCGCTGCCCCAGGCCCTGGCCGCCTTCACCCGCGTCACCGGGCTGGCGCTGGTCTACACCGAGGATGCCGCCTACCAGGTCCAGGCGCCGGCGGTGAACGGCCGCATGAGCGCCGAGCAGGCCCTGGCGCAGCTGCTGGCCGGCAGCGGGCTGGGTTATGCACAGGTCAACCCCGGCACCCTCACCCTGGTGCCCCGCGCCAACGACGGCGCGCTGAACCTCGATGCGGTGAACATCAACTCCCGCCAGCTGGTCGCCACCAGCTACCAGCCGCCACCCACCACGCGCCTGATGCGCTCGGAAACGCCGCTGCTGGAGATCCCCCAGGCGGTGGCCGTGGTGCCCCAGCAGGCGCTGCTCGACCAGCAGCCGCAGAACCTCGACGACGCCCTGGCCAACGTCAGTGGCATCACCCAGGCCAACACCCTCGGCAGCACCCAGGATGCGGTGATGAAGCGCGGCTTCGGCGACAACCGCGACGGCTCGATCCTGCGCGACGGCATGCGCACCATCCAGGGCCGCAACTTCACCGCCACCGCCGAGCGCGTGGAAGTGCTCAAGGGCCCGTCGTCGATGCTCTACGGCATCCTCGACCCGGGCGGCGTGATCAACGTGGTCAGCAAGAAGCCCTTGCTGGAGGACTACAGCGCCATCACCGGCCGCGCCTCCACCTATGGTGATGGCAAGAACGGCAGCGGCGGCACCCTCGACGTCACCGGCCCCCTGGGGGATTCCGGCCTGGCCTACCGGGTGATCGCCGACTACGACGACGCCGACTACTGGCGCAACTTCGGTCACAACCGCGACAAGACCTTCGCCCCGTCCTTCGCCTGGTATGGCGAAGACACCACGGTGAATCTCAGCTTCGAGCACCGCGAGTACTCGGTGCCCTTCGACCGCGGCACGGTCTTCATCAACGGCAAGCCGCTGGCAGTGCCGGCCACCCGCCGCCTGGACGAGCCCTACAACGTCACCGAGGGCCGCTCGGACTTGATGATCCTCGACCTCGAACACCAGTTGAACGAGGCCTGGAAAGCCCACTTCGCCTACAGCTACAACCGCGACACCTACGACGACTACCAGGCGCGGGTGCAAAGCCAGAACGCCAACGGCACGCTGAGGCGTCGCCTGGATGGCACCCGGGGCGCGGTGAGCACCGAGCATTTCGCCACCTTCGACCTGGACGGCAAGGTGCAACTGGCCGGCATGCAGCATGACCTGTTGATGGGCGTGGACCACGAGTACCGCAAGTTCTACCGTGAGGACCTGATCCGCCAGACCACCAGTCTCAGCTTCAACCCCTGGAACCCGGTCTATGGCCAGGTGCCGGTGCCCACCACGGTGGCCGCCGGCGACAGCGACCAGACCGATCGCGTGGTGAGCCAATCCGCCTTCTTCCAGGACTCGGTGCACCTCAACGAGCAGTGGATCTTCATCGCCGGTGCTCGCTACCAGCTCTACGACCAGCTCGCAGGTCGCGGCCGTCCGTTCACCAAGAACACCGATATCGACGGTCAGCTCTGGGTGCCCCGTGTTGGCCTGGTCTACAAGATGACCGACGAGCTGTCCCTCTACGGCGGCTACACCGAGTCCTTTAAACCGAATTCCACCATTGCGCCGCTGAGCGGGACCGGATCGGTGAACGCGATGGCTCCGGAGGAGGGCAAGAGCTGGGAGATCGGCGCCAAGCTGGATATGCCGGGCCGCATCACCGGCACCCTGGCGCTGTTCGATATCGTCAAGGAGAACGTCGCCGTGACCGAACTCGATGGCTCCAACCGAGCAGTGGGTGAAGTCCGCTCACGTGGCATTGAGCTGGATGTCACCGGCCAGGTCACGGACAACCTCAGCCTGATCGGCACCTTTGCGTGGCTGGATGCGGAGCTGACCAAGGACCCGCTCTACAAAGGCAACGAACTGCAGAACGTTGCCAAGCGCAGTGGCTCGCTCTCGGCGGTCTATGACTTCGGCCAGGTGTTCGAGGGTGATCGTTTGCGTGCAGGCTTTGGTGGTCGCTACATCGGCTCCCGTGAGGGCGATGTCGCCAACAGCTTCAACCTGCCTCACTACGCGGTCGCCGACGCCTTCGCCGCCTACGAGACGCCCTTGGGTAACGACAAGCGCCTCAAGCTGCAGCTGAACCTGAAGAACATCTTCGACAAGACCTACTACAGCTCCTCGGTGAACCAGTTTAACGTCTCGGTCGGTGACCCGCGCCTGGTGCAGCTCTCCAGCACCCTGGAGTTCTAAGCCCCGGTCGACCCCGCATGGTGGACCGGTGAAGCGTGGTCCACCGGCATCACACCGAGCACGGTGCATGACCGTAGGTTGGCGCCGAGCGCAGCGAGGCCCAACACGGCGATCCCGAACCCGCAGCACAAGACGTTGAAGGCCTGCGGGTGGACGTCGCTCTTCACGTCCACCAGCGGAGTACCGATCGACCTCGCCGCATGCAAGGTGCTGTGAAAAGGCGGGAGCGCGTTGCGCTCCATCGCGGATGAATCCGCTTGTATGTCCTAGGGTGGAACCTGTCGGGGGGCGGAGGGAGCGAAATCGCTTCTGCAAGCCAGACCGTGGGAGATTTCTCCCGCCCCTCACCTCACTGCAAGCGCCGATAAGGAATCCATCGGCTCAGGTCCGCCCCCGAGACCGACCATATCTGCAAGCCTGCGCCATCGTGAGCCCCCGACAGGTCATTCCATCTTGGCCCTGGGAGTTCGTCATGACAATGCAGAGCACCGTAATCGGTATCGATGTCGCCAAAGACAGTCTGAGTCTGTATCGAGCAGATCTGGAGCAAGCCAGAGAGCTCATCAATGAACCGCACGCTATCGCCACCTGGCTCAAGAGCCTGCCTGCAGGTTGCAGCCTGGCCATCGAAGCCACCAACACCTACCACGTTGCCGTCGCCACGCTGGCGCACAAACGTGGCCACAGGGTCTACGTGATCGATGGTTACCGCCTGAGCAACTACCGCAAAGGCATCGGTGGCCGGGTCAAGAACGACCTGAGCGATGCCCGTCTGCTGGCCCGCTACCTGGCTCATGAACAGAAGCAGTTGCACCCCTGGGCGCCGCCGAGCCGCCTGTACCGCAAGCTGCAGGCCCTGTTGCACCGTCGCGCCACCCTGGTGCGAGTAACGACGGCTCTGCGCCTGAGCTTCGCCCAGGATCGCCAATTGGCGGAGGCATTGAAGCCCGTCCTGCAGCAGATGAAAGACCTGGAGCGGACGCTTAACGCAGCGCTGCAATCCACGCTGAAAGAGGCCGGTTTGAGCGCGCAGGCACAACGTTGCCAGGAGATCGAAGGGGTTGGCCCGATCACCGCTGCCGCGCTGAACCTGGCCTTCCTGCGGGGCACCTTCCGCAGTAGCGATGCGTTCATCGCCTTTCTCGGGCTGGATGTCCGGGTCAGGGAATCGGGGCGCTACATCGGCCGGCGCAAGCTGACCAAGCAGGGGGATCCGGAGATACGACGGCTACTGCATAACGCCGCCATGGCCGCCAGTCGCACAGCCGCCTGGAAGGAACGCTATCAAGCTTATTTACAGCGGGGTTTGAAGAAGACCGAGGCCCTAACGATCCTCGCCCGGAAACTGGCCAGAATCGCCTTTGCCCTGATGACCAGCCAACAGCCGTACCGACACCGGGACGCTACGGCTGGTTGACATAGAATCTCCCACAACAACAAGGCGTGCCGCAGCGGATCGTTAACTTCGCCGTAACGATCCGTCCCCGGGCTTGATTGATGACCCACCGGTCGCGCTCCTAAGGTTCGCTCCACGACAGCGGAACCCGTGGAGCATCCAATGACAACGACAATCTCCCCACCGCCGCAATGGTCGCGTCGGCGTGCGGAAAAGCAGCGTCGCCTCGACCAGGTGCGATCCCTCGCCGACGGCGTGGTGCTGCCCAGCGAGCGCATCGTCGCCGCCCTGGAGGCGCTGATCGCCCCCGGTGACCGGGTGGTGCTCGAAGGCAACAACCAGAAGCAGGCGGACTTCCTCTCCCGCTCCCTGGCCAAGGCCGACCCCGGGCGCCTGCACGACCTGCACATGATCATGCCCAGCGTCAGCCGCGCCGAGCACCTGGACCTGTTCGAACGCGGCATCGCCCGCAAGCTCGACTTCTCCTTCGCCGGCCCGCAGAGCCTGCGCATCAGCCAGCTGCTGGAAGACGGCCTGCTGGAAGTCGGTGCCATCCACACCTACATCGAGCTGTACTCGCGCCTGCTGGTGGACCTGATCCCCAACGTCGCGCTGGTGGCCGGCTTCATGGCCGACCGCCACGGCAACATCTACACCGGCCCCAGCACCGAGGACACCCCCGCCCTGGTGGAGCCCACGGCCTTCTCCGACGGCATCGTCATCGTCCAGGTCAATGAGCTGGTGGACGACGTCGGCGACCTGCCGCGCGTGGACATCCCCGCCTCCTGGGTCGATTTCGTGGTGGTGGCCGACAAGCCCTTCTACATCGAGCCGCTGTTCACCCGCGACCCGCGCCACATCAAGCCGGTGCACGTGCTGATGGCGATGATGGCGATCCGCGGCATCTACGAGAAACACAAGGTCCAGTCGCTCAACCACGGCATCGGCTTCAACACCGCCGCCATCGAGCTGATCCTGCCCACCTACGGCGAATCCCTGGGGCTGAAGGGCAAGATCTGCCGCAACTGGACGCTCAACCCGCACCCGACGCTGATCCCCGCCATCGAGACCGGCTGGGTGGAAAGCGTGCACTGCTTCGGCACCGAGCTGGGCATGGAGGGCTACATCGCCCAGCGCCCGGACGTGTTCTTCACCGGCCGCGACGGCTCCATGCGCTCCAACCGCATGATGTGCCAGCTGGCCGGGCAGTACGCGGTGGACCTGTTCATCGGTGCCACCCTGCAGGTGGATGGCGACGGCCATTCCTCCACCGTCACCCGGGGCCGCCTGGCGGGCTTCGGCGGCGCGCCGAACATGGGCCACGACCCGCGTGGCCGCCGCCATTCCACCCCGGCCTGGCTGGACATGCGCCCCGAACCCGAGGCCCTGCTGGCGCGGGGCAAGAAGCTGGTGGTGCAGATGGTCGAGACCTTCCAGGAGGGCGGCAAACCCACCTTCGTCGAGACCCTGGACGCCGTCGATGTGGCGAAGAAGAGCGGCATGCCCCTGGCGCCGATCATGATCTACGGCGACGACGTCACCCACCTGCTCACCGAGGAAGGCATCGCCTACCTGTACAAGGCGCGCACGGTGGAAGAGCGTCGCGCCATGATCGCCGCCGTCGCCGGGGTCACCGCCATCGGCCTGCGCCACGACCCCAAGGACACCGAGCGCATGCGCCGCGAAGGGCTGATCGCCCTGCCCGAGGACCTTGGTATCCGCCGCACCGATGCGACCCGCGAACTGCTCGCCGCCAAGAGCATCGCCGAGCTGGTGGACTGGTCCGGCGGCCTCTACACCCCCCCGGCCAAGTTCAGGAGCTGGTGATGAGCGCACTGATCGCGAAAAGTACCGGGCTGCCCCTGGCCGAGTGGCTGGCGGACCAGGCCGTCGATGCGCTGATCGACGAAGCCGACCTCTCGCCCAAGCCTGCGCTGGTGGACCGGCGTGGCAGCGGCGCCCACAGCGACCTGCACCTGGGCCTGATGCACGCCTCGGCGCTGTCGCTGTGGCCGGCCTTCAAGGCCATGGCCGAGGCGGCGGTGGCGTTCGGCGACGTTGGCCAGCCGCTGCGCGAGGCACTGGGCCGCATCGGCCGCGAAGGCGAGGCCGCCATGCTCGCCGTCACCGGCGGGGTCAACACCCATCGCGGTGCCATCTGGGCCCTCGGCCTGCTGGTGGCCGCCGTCGCACTGGAACCGGCCAAGGCCGAAGCCGCAGGCATCACCACCCGTGCCGCGCGCATCGCCCTGATCGACGACCGCGCCGCGCCGCAGCAAGACAGCCACGGCAGTCGTGTCGCCCAGCGCTACGGCGCCCGGGGCGCGCGGGAGGAGGCCCAGCTGGGCTTCCCCGCCGTGCGCCAGCACGGCCTGCCGCAGCTGCAGCGCAGCCGCGCCCACGGCAGCGGCGAGCAGAACGCCCGGCTCGATGCGCTGCTGGCGATCATGGCCGAGCTGGCCGACACCTGCGTGCTCTGGCGCGCCGGCCCGGAAGGGCTCGCCGCCATGCAGCGGGGCGCCCGCGCGGTGCTCGACGCCGGGGGCTGCGCCAGCCTCGACGGGCGTCGCCGGCTGCGCGAACTGGAAACCCGTTTGCTGGGGCTCAATGCCTCGCCTGGCGGCGCGGCCGATCTGCTCGCCGCCTGTTTGTTCATCGACCGAGTCGGGAGCTGACCATGGAAACCCTGTCTTTCGAATTCCCCGCCGGGCAACCCGCCCGGGGCCGCGCGCTGGTGGGCTGCGTCGGCTCCGGCGACCTGGAAGTGCTGCTGGAGCCCGGCCTCGCCGGCAAGTTGTCGATCCAGGTGGTGACCTCGGTGAACGGCAGCGAAGCCCGCTGGCGGCACCTGTTCGAGCGCATGTTCGCCGGCCAGTCGCTGCCGGCCCTGTGCATCGACATCCACGATTTCGGCGCTACCCCCGGCGTGGTGCGCCTGCGCCTGGAGCAGGCCCTGGAGGAGGTGACCCATGACTGACAACGCACGCCTGCTGGCCACCCGCAGCTTCGTCGAACTGGGCGCCCGCCAGCGCGCCCGCGAATTGCTCGACCCGGGCTCGTTCCGCGAGCTGGTGGGGCCCTTCGAACGGCTGGTCTCCCCCTGGCTGCCGCGCCAGGGCATCGTGCCCCAGGCCGACGACGGCGTGGTGGTGGCCAAGGGCAGCATCAATGGCCTGCCGGCGGTGATCGCCGCCATCGAGGGCGCCTTCCAGGGCGGCAGCATGGGCGAGGTGGGCGGCGCCAAGATCGCCGGCCTGCTGGAGCTGGCTGCCGAGGACAACCGCAAGGGCATTCCCACCTGCGCCGTGCTGCTGCTGGAAACCGGCGGCGTGCGCCTGCAGGAGGCCAACCTGGGCCTGGCGGCCATCGCCGAGATCCAGGCCGCCATCGTCGAGCTGCGCCAGTACCAGCCGGTGGTCGGCCTGGTGGCCGGGCCGGTGGGCTGCTTCGGTGGCATGTCCATCGCCGCCGGGCTGTGCAGCCACCTGCTGGTGACCCGCGAAGCGCGCCTGGGCCTCAACGGCCCGCAGGTGATCGAGCAGGAAGCCGGCATCGAGGAATACGACTCCCGCGACCGGCCCTTCATCTGGAGCCTCACCGGTGGCGAGCAGCGCATGGCCAGCGAGCTGGTGGATGGCTATGTCGCCGACGATATCGACGCCATCCGCGAGGCCCTCGGCGGCCTGCTGACCAGCGACGAGCCGCCGTTGCCCCGCAGCCGCCGGCATGCCTGGTTCCTCGAACGCCTGGCGCGCCTGGGCGATGACTGTGCACAACTGGACGCCGCCGCCGTGCGCGCCCTCTACACGGGAGAACCGCAATGAGCCGTGGAATGCAGTGGCTGCACGCCCTGGCAGGCGACAGCGAACAAGCCGGCTATCCGGCTTCGGTGAAGGTCATCGATGGCGAGGTGGGCAGCCGCGCGGCGCGCTTCATCGCCGTGGTGGCGGATGCCGCCAACCCCTTCCCCCGCGCCCGCAACGGCGAGGTGGGGCTGCTGGAAGGCTGGGGCCTGGCCAAGGCCGTGGATGACGCCATCGAAGCCGACGCTGGGCGCGGCACCAAGCGCGTGCTGGTGGCGGTGGTGGACGTACCCAGCCAGGCCTACGGCCGCCGCGAGGAGGCCCTGGGCATCCACCAGGCCCTGGCCGGCGCAGTGGACGCCTATGCCCGCGCCCGTCTCGCCGGGCACCCGGTGATCGGCCTGTTGGTGGGCAAGGCCATGTCCGGCGCCTTCCTCGCCCACGGCTACCAGGCCCAGCGCCTGATCGCCCTGGACGACGCCGGGGTGATGGTCCACGCCATGGGCAAGGCCGCCGCCGCGCGCATCACCCTGCGCAGCGTCGACGACCTCGAAGCCCTCGCCGCGACCATCCCGCCCATGGCCTACGACCTCGACAACTACGCCTCCCTCGGCCTGCTCTGGGAGCGCCTGGCTGTGGATAACGTCGAGCAGCCCGCTGCCGCCGATGTCGCCCGGGTGCGCGATTGCCTGGTGCGGGCGGTGGCGGATATCGGCACCACCACCGACCTGCGCGGGCGCCTCGGCGCCGAGAACCGCGCGGCCTCGGCGAAGGTGCGGGCGATGCTGCGGGCGCAGTGGTAAGGCCCTCGCACAGGAGCGGACCATGAAGGCCAATCATCCTCACGATCTTCTCTGGGGCCTCGCCCCGGAGCAGCTGCCCGCCGAGGCCCCGGCCTGGGCGCGGCAGGTGCTCGCCGCCGGCCAGCCGGTGGTGGTGCGCCGCGCCCTGTGCGAGCCGGGTCGGGTCGCCGTGGGTGTGCGTGGCGCCAGCCGCGAACAGCGCTTCGCCACGCTGATGCCCCTTGCCGCCGTCCAGCGCTGCATCAGCCCGGAACAGCTGCGCCCGCGTACAGCCGGGCATTGGCCGGCGCTGCGCGCGCTGGTGGAGGTTGCCCCCGTGCTGGAGGCCACCGGCCTCGCCTGGGGCCCCACCGGCGGCGTCGGGTTCGAGCTGGCCACCGGCGTGCCGGTGCTGCATGGCGAAAGCGACCTCGACCTGCTGCTGCGCACTCCCGAACCCTTCGAACGCCAGCGTGCCCGTGAGCTGCTGGCGCTGCTCGAACGCGCCCGCTGCCGCATCGACCTGCAACTGGAAACCCCGTTCGGCGCCATCGCCCTGCGCGAATGGGCCGGCGATTCCCGCCGCGTACTGCTCAAGTGCGCAGAGGGCGCGCGCCTTGTGGATAACCCCTGGCAGGCCCTGGAGCACGTGGCGTGAGCAGCCTCTTCGCCTTCCCCGGCCAGGGCGCGCAGCAGGTGGGCATGCTCCACCAGCTGCCACTCGAAGCACGTGCCTGCCTGGACGAGGCCAGCGCAGCGCTGGGCGAAGACGTGCTGGCGCTGGACTCGGCCGAGGCGCTGCAAGGCACCCGCGCCGTGCAGCTGTGCCTGCTGATCACCGGCGTTGCCTGCGCCCGCCTGCTGCTGAAGGAAAGCCCGGCGCCGGATTACGTGGCCGGCCTGTCCATCGGCGCCTACGGGGCGGCGGTGGTCGCCGGTGCCCTGGAATTCGCCGATGCCCTGCGCCTGGTGGCCCTGCGCGGCGAGCTGATGCAGCAGGCTTATCCACAGGGCTTCGGCATGACCGCCATCGGCGGGCTCGACCTGGGCACCCTCGAACGCCTGATCGCGGAGGCCGAAGGCCCGGTGTTCCTGGCCAATATCAACGCCGACAACCAGCAGGTGATCGCCGGCAGCGACGCCGCCATGGCCGCCGTCGCCGCGCGCGCCCGCGGCCTGGGCGCCGGCCTGGCGAAGCGCCTGGCGGTCAGCGTGCCGTCCCATTGCGCGCTGCTGGAAGCACCGGCCCGCGAGCTGGCTGCGGCCTTTGCCGAAGTACAGGTGCATCGCCCGCAGCTCGGCTACATCAGCGGCACCACGGCGCGGCCGATCCACGACCCCGAGCGCCTGCGTGACGACCTCGCCTTCAACATGTGCCGCGTCGTCGACTGGCACGGCACCCTGCGCAACGCCTACGAACGCGGCGTGCGCCTGCACATCGAACTGCCCCCCGGTGCCGTGCTCAGCGGCCTGGTGCGGCGCGTATTCGACCAAGGTACGGTGATCGCTTTCCAGGGCACCCGCCGCGATACGCTGGACGCCCTGCTGCGTCGGGAGGTAGGTCGAACGCCCTGACCCCCCCGCGCGTTTCGAAGCACAAGAACAACAACTTCGACAGAACCGAGGACAACAACAATGATCATCTACGGTGTCGCCTTTCTCGCCCTGTGCACCCTGGCAGGCCTCCTCATCGGAGAGCTGCTGGGCAAACTGCTCGGTGTCCCCGCCAACGTCGGCGGCGTGGGCATCGCCATGCTGCTGCTGATCTTCATCGGCAGCTACCTCAACAAACGCGGCCTGATGAGCGCCAAGTCCGAACAGGGCGTGGAGTTCTGGAGCGCGGTCTACATCCCCATCGTGGTCGCCATGGCCGCCCAGCAGAACGTGCTCGGCGCGCTCTCCGGCGGGCCGATGGCGATCCTCGCCGGCGTCGCTGCGGTGGTGCTGGGTTTCGCCATGGTTCCGGTGCTGGACAGGCTCGGACAAAAGAAGCCCTCGGCGGCCCCCGCTGAGCCCCTGACCCAAGCGCAACGGTGACCGCCATGTACGAATCCATGTTGAAAGTGATCAACGGCTACGGGCTGATCAGCGGCTTCGCGGTGATCGGCGTGACCATGTGGCTGTCCTACTGGCTCTCCGACAAGCTCACCCGTGGGCGCCTGCACGGCTCGGCCATCGCCATCTTCCTCGGCCTGGTGCTGTCCTATGTGGGTGGCGTGGTCACCGGTGGGCAGAAGGGCCTGGTGGACATCTCCCTGCTGTCGGGCATCGGCCTGCTGGGGGGCGCCATGCTGCGCGACTTCGCCATCGTCGCCACGGCCTTCGGGGTGAACATCGAGGAGCTCAAGCGCGCTGGTGTTTCCGGGGTGATCTCGCTGTTCGTCGGCATCGGCACTTCCTTCGTCGCCGGTGTCGGCGTGGCCCTGGCCTTCGGCTACACGGACGTGGTCAGCCTCACCACCATCGGCGCCGGGGCGGTCACCTACATAGTCGGGCCGGTCACCGGTGCGGCCATCGGTGCCAGCTCCGAGGTGATGGCGCTGTCCATCGCCGCCGGCCTGGTGAAGGCCATCCTGGTGATGGTGGCGACGCCCTTCGTAGCGCCGCTGATCGGCCTCAACAACCCGCGCACCGCAGTGATCTTTGGCGGCCTGATGGGCACCTCCAGCGGCGTGGCCGGCGGCCTGGCGGCCACCGACCCGAAGCTGGTGCCCTATGGCTGCCTGACCGCCGCCTTCTACACCGCGCTGGGCTGTTTGATGGGCCCGTCGGTGCTGTTCTTCGCCATGCGTGGGCTGATGGGCTGAAGCCTTGTCCTACAAGCGGCGCTGGGGTCGGGCGCCGCTTTGGTTTAGCATCCCGCGTCTTTCGGGGTGCGGCGGCCCGCTGGAGCACCGCGCCGTTTTCCTCTCGCCCAGCCTGGTTGCCTCCGATGCCTTCATTGCGTGCCTGCCTGCTCATTCCCCTGCTGCTTCTACCCGCCATCGCCCAGGCCGCCGAGGTCGACGGCGCCAGCCTGAGCCTGCTCTGGGCGCTGCCGTTCGCCGGCATCCTGCTGAGCATCGCGCTGCTGCCGATCATCGCCAGTGACTTCTGGCACCACCATTTCGGCAAGATCACTGCCGGCTGGACGCTGCTGTTCCTGGTGCCCTTCGTCGCCAGCTTCGGCGCCCACGCGACGCTGGCCATGGGCGTGCACGTGCTGTTCGGCGAGTACCTGCCCTTCATCGTGCTGCTGCTGGCGCTGTTCACCATCTCCGGCGGCATCCTGGTGCAGGGCAACCTGCACGGCTCGGCCGGGCTCAACACCCGGCTGCTGGCCCTGGGCACGCTGCTGGCCTCGGTGATGGGCACTACGGGTGCGGCCATGCTGCTGATCCGCCCGCTGCTGCGCGCCAACGACAACCGCCGGCACAACGCCCATGTGGTGGTGTTCTTCATCTTCCTGGTGGCCAACGTCGGGGGCGGTCTAACACCCCTGGGCGACCCGCCGCTGTTCCTCGGCTTCCTCAAGGGCGTGGACTTCTTCTGGACCCTGAAGCACATGGCCGTACCGGTGCTGGCCATGGCGCTGCCGTTGCTGGCGATCTTCTACGTGATCGATCGCTACCTCTTCAGCCGCGAAGACGAACTGGCTCCCGCCGACCCCACCCCCGATGCGCCGCTTTATGTGCATGGGCAGTTCAACTTCCTGCTGCTGGCCGGCGTGGTCGGTGCGGTGCTGCTCTCGGGGGTGTGGAAGCCGGGCATCGGTTTCGACCTGCTGGGCACCCGCGTGGAACTGCAGAACCTGGTACGCGACGGCCTGCTGCTGGCCCTGGCGGGGCTGTCGCTGTGGCTGACCCCGCACTGGGCACGCAAGGGCAACGAATTCAACTGGGGGCCGATAGTCGAGGTGGCCAAGCTGTTCGCCGGCATCTTCATCACCCTCACCCCGCTGATCGCCATCCTTCGCGCCGGCCGCGACGGGCACCTGGCAGCGGTGGTCGCCGCCGTTACCGGTGCCGATGGCCAACCGCTGGACACCATGTATTTCTGGATGACCGGGGTGCTGTCCAGCTTCCTCGACAACGCACCCACCTACCTGGTGTTCTTCAACCTCGCCTCCGGCGACGCTCAGGTGATGATGGAGCAGTTGCCACAGACCCTGCTGGCGATCTCCATGAGCTCGGTGTTCATGGGCGCCATGACCTACGTCGGCAACGCGCCGAACTTCATGGTCAAGGCCATCGCCGAGCAGCGCGGCGTGAAGATGCCGAGCTTCTTCGGCTACCTGCTCTGGTCCTGCGCCGTGCTTCTACCGCTGCTGGCGGTGCTGCAGTGGGTGATGCTCTAAGGGGGCGCTCGGCGTTCCCGGGCTGAAGCCCGGGCTACGTCTCTGGCGCCGCCTTCAACCCCCGCGCGCCAGGCTGTACATCCGGCATTCGGCCAGCAGCGCCAGCAGGTTCGGGTCGCGCTCCTTGGCCTTGAGGAAGACCACGCCTATGTGCTGCTGCAGGCGGTAGCGCGCCTGCAGCGGGATCAGCTTCACGCGGTTCTCGTACACCGCGGCGATGCGCCCGGGCAGCAGGGCGTAGCCGACCCCGGAGCTGACCATGCTGAGCAGGGTGAAGATGTCGTTCACCTGCATCGCCACCTTCGGCTCGAAGCCCGCCTGCTGGAACACCCGGCCGCCGTCGCGGTGGGTGGCGAAGCCCTGGGTCAGGGTGATGAAGGTGGAGTCGGCCAGGTCCGCCAGGTCCACCTCGGGCTGGCCGGCGAAGGGCGAGTCGGTGGGCACGGCGAGGAAGATGTCGTCGGAGAACAGCGGCAGCTGCTCGCAATCGCCATCGCTCACGCCCTCGTCGAGGGAAACCAGGATGGCGTCCAGCTCCATGTTCTTCAGCTTGTAGAAAAGATCGACGTTGGAGCCGAGGATCAGGTCGATGTTCAGCTCGCTGCGCCGCAGCTTCAGCCCCATGATCAGCTGCGGCACCGTCTTCACCGTCAGCGAATAGAGCGAGCCGAGCTTGAAGCGCTCGGCCGAGAAGCCTGCCGCTTCACGGGTCAGGCGCACCGTCTCGAGCACGTCCTGCACCAGCTTCTGCGCACGCTCCTCCAGCACGAAGGCACTCTCCAGCGGTGTCAGGTTGCGCCCCTCGTGCTTGAACAGCGGGCAGCGCAGGGCGCTCTCCAGGGAGTGGATGGCGCGGTGCACGCTGACGTTGCTGGTGTTCAGCTCGGCCGCTGCGCGGGAGAGGTTGCCGCTACGCATGAAGGCGAGAAAGGTCTGCAGCTTCTTCAGGGTGAGTTCGTCGTCGATCTGCATGGCACCGCGTCCCGGTCCGGGTGATTGAGCGAAGCCCTCATCCTACAAGTTCGCGCCCGCGAACCCGATGGGACCTTTAGTGAATAAGCTAATAATGCATAATTAAATAAATTCTTATTCCTTAACAGATATATGGGCAGCCCCTAGACTCCTCCTCGTCGAAACATTGCAAGGAGGGCTCGCCATGCGCAGCCAGGCCATTCGTTACCTGATTCTGCCGGGATGGCAGGGCTCGCCAGACGAGCATTGGCAGAGCCATTGGCAACGCACCCTGCCCAACGCCAGCCGCGTCGAGCAGGCCGATTGGGACCTCCCCGAGCGGGACGCCTGGGTCGCGGCGCTGGAGCGCGCCATCGATGCCGAGCGCACGCCGGTGATCCTCATCGCCCACAGCCTGGGCTGCGTCACCGTCGCCCACTGGGCCCGGCAGGCCGACCCGGACGTGCTGCGCCGGGTACGCGGCGCACTGCTGGTTGCGCCGGCTGATGTCGAGCGCCCCGGCTGCCCCGAACCGCTGCAGGGCTTCGCCCCGATTCCCCGGACCGCGCTGCCGTTCCCCACGCTGCTGGTGGGCTCGGACAACGACCATGCCGCCAGCACCCCGCGTGCGCTGGAGTTGGCGCGCCAGTGGGGCGCCGAGCCGGCCATCCTCGCCGGTGCCGGGCATATCAATGTGAAGTCCGGCCACCATCTCTGGGAACAGGGGTTCGCCTACCTCTACCGGCTGCAGGGTCGCATCGAGCAACTGACCCGCAAGCGCGCCTGAGCACCTGCCCAGGATCGGCTTGCCCATTTGCAGCTCGTGAACTTCGCGCCCCCGGCTGTTTTCGCCTTGTTCTTCTCCAGCTCGCTCGATCCCGAACAGGTTCATTTTTCAATGTGACGCCAGGGCCCGCTGCTTCGCAGCCAGGGTCCGGCGGGAGATTTCGTTCATGACCCAGGAACATACCGGCCAGCCCCTGCTGAGCTTCGCCGATGCCGACCGCAGCCCCCTGAGCATCCGCGCCCGCGCGCTGGTGTTCGTCGACGCCCGCTCGCGGCGCCTGCGCGAGGAGGTGGAGCAACTGGCACCGGCCGCCGTGCCGGTGCTGATCCAGGGCGAGACCGGCACCGGCAAGGAGTTGCTGGCGCGGCAGATCCACAAGGGCAGCGAACGCCCGGGGCTGTTCGTGGCGGTGAGCTGCAGCGCCATCAGCAAGGTCTACGCCGAGGCCGAACTCTTCGGCCACGCCCCGGGTGCCCATGCGGGCTCGGCCAGCAGCCGCGCCGGCTGGTTCGGCTCGGCCAACGGCGGCACCCTCTACCTCGACGAGATCGGCGACCTGCCGCTGCCCCTGCAGGCCAAGCTGCTGGCGGCCCTGGAAAGCCGCGAGGTGATCCGCGTCGGCGCTGCCCAGCCGACCCCGGTGGACGCCCGCCTGGTGGCCGCCACCAGCATCGACCTAGCCAAGGCGGTGGCCGCCGGCAAGTTCAACGAGCGCCTGTACCAGTACCTGGATGAAGGCCGCGTCGAGCTGCCGCCGCTGCGCGAGCGCCCGGACGACATCCTGCCCCTGGCCGAATACTTCCTCGGCATCTACGCCCAGCGCCTGGACCTGCCGCTGCCCTTGATCAGCACCGCCGCCCAGGCCGCGCTGGAGAGCTACCCCTGGCCGGGCAACACCCGCGAGCTGGAGAACAGCGTGCACTTCGCGCTGCTGGTGAGCGACGGCGACGAGGTGCTACCGCAGCACCTCAACCTGCCGCCCGCGCCGAGTTATGCACAGCTCGCGCTGCAGCTGCGCCAACTGGCCGCCAACGATGTGGATAACCTGCGGCAGCTGTTCGCCGAGGTGCTGGCGGGGTAAAGCGGTGGATCGACACCCCGGAGGCAGGCCCTAGCCGTGCAGGTGGAACAGCTTGTGCACGATGCGCCAGCGGCCGTCGATCTTCAGCAGCGAGAGGTAATCGGTGAAGTCCAGGCCGGCGTAGACGTCGGTGACCTTGGCCAGGGCGGTGTCGCCGGTGAGGTCCAGGGACTCCAGACGCCACACCGGCGCTTCGCCCTCGGCCACCACCGGGCCCCTGGCCTGCAGGCCGGCGATGAAGGCTTCGGGCGAGAGCCACTGCAGGTCCGGGCCGAAGTGCCCGACGATGCGGCTGTCGGGGTGGAAGGCGCTGCGCAACAGCGTCGCGTCCGCCCGCACCATGCCTTCCACGTAATCCCGTACCACAGCCTCGATGGCCTGGCGTTCCGCTTCCATGTCCGTGCTCCTGTCGCGTGGGAAAAGGCCAGAGCCTAGCCCGCCCGGACCGATACCGCAGCTCCCGATGTTCCGTACCGCGGACCCTCCCAACCGCCATAACGCCCATCGCCCCGATGCGCGGCGCGGCTCGGGGCTGGACGGTGGATCGGAGACGCGCGACCCACCCTACGGGCGCTTCATCTCACGGGGCCTGGGTCAATGGATCTGCCCGGCCGCCTGGAGGCGCTCGCGGGTGGCGCGCAGGCGCGGCAGGGGCAGGCATACCAGCAGGGTGGCAACCAGCACGCCCACGCCCATCAGCGGCAGGTTGGCCAGGCCCATCCCGGTGCTCAGCCACAGGCCGCCGACGAAGGCGCCGCTGGCGTTGCCGAGGTTGAAGGCCGCGTGGCTGAGGGTGGCGGCGAGGCTGGCGGATTCGCCGGCCTGCTCCACCAGCAGCAACTGCAGCGGCGAGGAGATGGCGAAGCTGGCCACGCCCCAGAGGAACAGGCAGGCCAGGGCCAGCACCGGCACCTGGGCGAAGACGAACAGGCCCAGCAGGCACAGGGTGCTCACCGCGAAGGCGCCGGGCAGGGCGAAGCGGAAGCCCTTGTCCGCCAGGCGGCCGCCCAGCAGGTTGCCGAGGGTCAGGCCGATGCCGAACAGCAGCAGGGCGAAGTTGGCATGCTCGGGGCTGAAGCCGGAAACATCACGCAGCAGCGGGCTGATGTAGGTGAACACGCCGAACAGCGCCACCGACGACAGGCTGCACACCCCCAGCGCATGCAGCACCGGCCGGCGGAAGATGCCGTCCCAGGCACCGGCGGCGCTGGGTTGTGGCTTGGCGGTGGCCGGCAGCCAGAGGAACTGCGCCAGCAGGGTGAGGAAGCCCAGGGCCGCCACCACCATGAAGGTCACCCGCCAGCTGGTGGCCTGGCCGAGCCAGGCACCGGCCGGGACGCCGAGGACGTTGGCGATGGTCAGTCCGCTGAGCACCAGGGCCATGGCCGAGGCGCGGCGGTGGGGCGGTGCCAGTTCGGCGGCCAGCAGGGTGGCGCAGCCGAAGAAGCCGGCGTGACTGAAGGCGGTGAACATGCGCGCGGCCATCAGCCATTCGTAGTTCGGTGCCAGGGCGCAGCCGAGGTTGCCCAGGGCGTAGGCGCCCATCAGCCAGAGCAGGGCCTGGCGACGTGGCAGGCGGCCCAGCAGCGGGCCGAGCAGGGGGGCGCCGATGACCACGCCCATGGCATAGGCGCTGACCAGCAGGCCGGCGTCGGAGAGGCTTACGGAGAGGTCCTGGGCCACTTCGGGCAGCAGGCCCATGATGATGAATTCGCTGCTGCCGACGACGAAGCCGCCAAGGGCCAGTGCCAGCAGCGGCAGGGAGAGGAGGGTGCCTGGATTCATGGTGTTTCCGGTGGTGGGGCGTTTTGCGAGGGGCGCGGATTCTACGCGCTTTCCCTTGCAATGACCTGACAGTCGAGCAGGTTCAGGCGTTCCACCTCGCCCTCCAGCGGCAGCACGCCGAGGGCCTGCAGCACGCGGGTGGCGGCGCGCTCGCCGATCTCCAGGGCCGGCGGGCGGATGGTGGTCAGGCTGGGCAGCAGCATCTCGGCGAAGGGGTAGTCGCCGAAGCCCATCACCGCGCAGTCCCCCGGCAGGTCCAGGCCCGCCCGTTGCGCGGCGAGCAGGCCACCGGCGGCGAGGTTGTCGTTGGCGAAGATGATCGCGTCCGGCCGCGGCGAGCGCTTCATCAGCGCCTCCATGGCCTGCTTGCCGGCCTCGAAGGGCGCCAGGCCGCCGCTGGGCACGAAGACCCAGGGCTCGAGGCCGGCCTCGCGCAGGGTGTCGGCATAACCGTCGCGGCGGTCCAGGGCGCTGAAGTCGCCAGCGGCGCTGTTCTGCACGAAGGCGATGCGCCGGTGGCCCTTGTCCAGCAGGTAGCAGGCGGCGGCGACGCCCACGTCGCGGTGGAGGAAGCCCACCTGCATCGGCGCGCGCTCGGGCTGGTAGTCCCAGACCTCGACGACCGGGATGTCCGCCTCGGCGAGCATCTTCTCGGTGCCGGGGCTGTGGAAGTGGCTGGTCACCACCAGGGCCGCCGGCGACCAGCCGAGGAAGGCGCGCACGGCGCTCTCTTCCTGTTCCTCGGAGAAGTAGCTGGAGGCCAGCAGCAGTTGGTAGCCGTGGCGCGCCAGGGTGTCGCTGAAGCCCTGGATGGTGTTGGCGAAGATCGGCCCAGAGATGTTGGGGATGACCATGCCGACGATGCGCCCGCGCGCCGAGGCGAGCCCGCCGGCCACCCGATTGGGCACGTAGCCCAGCTCGGCCACCGCCGCTTCGATGCGCCCGCGCAGCTCCTCGGAGACCTGCTCCGGCTGGTTGAAGTAGCGCGACACGGTGATGGCGGAAACGCCGACGCGCTCGGCCACGGCGCTGAGGGTGACGCGTCCTGCGCCTCGGCGCTTGCGGGGGCTGCTCATGAATTGTTCATCCTGAAAGGCATATAAAAGTAATTTTTAATTATTTGACGATCTATTGGCGTCGCTCTGATACTGGCGATGTTAGCGCTAACAAATACCGGCTGTCTGCCTTTTTGCTGCCACTCGCACGAGCGAGACCAGACCGCGACAGCCCACAAGGAGCCTGCAAGCAGCAGGCGCGTCTGGTCTCCGCAGGGCAGTGAAACGAGCATGAGCATCCATAACCATCCGGCCGCACCGTGCGGCCTTCGCAACACCCACGGCGGGCGCCGCAGCCCGCTGGCCATCGGCATCCTCCTGGCGGCGCTGGGGAGCGCCGTCGGGGCCGCCGAGAAAACCACCGGCGCCAGCGAGGACGGGCAGAAGGCCGCGCCGACCCTGAACACCGTGACCGTCACCGCCACCCGCCGCGAAGAGACGCTGCAGAAGGTGCCGGTGGCCGTCTCGGTGGTGGAGGGCGAGCAGCTGGAGCGCGACAACCGCAACGGCGTCTCCAGCATCGTCAGCCAGGTGCCGACCCTGAACTTCCGCGCCGGCGCCTCGAACAAGGACACCTCGCTGTTCATCCGCGGCGTGGGCACCATCTCCACCTCGCCGGGCGTCGAGCCCACCGTCGCCACCGTGGTCGACGGCGTGGTCTACGGCCGCCCCGGCCAGGCCACCCTGGACCTGCTCGACCTGGAGCGCATCGAAGTGCTGCGCGGCCCCCAGGGCACCCTGTTCGGCAAGAACGCCTCGGCCGGCGTGCTCAACATCGTCAGCAAGGAGGCACCGGAAGAGACCCACGGCTACGTCGACTACTCGCACTTCGGCGGCGGCAACGAGAACCGCCTGCGCTTCGGCATCGGCGGGCGCCTCAGCGACAGCCTCAAGGGCTCGCTGACCACCCTGCTGGGCGGCTACGACGGCAATGTCGAGAACGTGCACAACGGCCACGACGTCAACGGTTACGACCACAAGGGCGCGCGCGGCAAGCTGGAGTTCGAACCCAACGATGACTTCCGCTTCACCCTGATCGCCGACTACATGAAGAGCCGCGACGACATCGCCGCCGGCCCCATCACCAAGGTCACCAACGCCGGTTTCGCCAGCGCCCTGCTGCCGGTCACCGCCGACAGCGATTCGCGCAAGCTGAACAACGACCAGCGCACCTATGTCGACGACGTCAACCAGGGCCTGTCCGGCCAGTTCGACTGGCAGCTGGGCGACTACACCCTGACCTCCATCAGCGCCTGGCGCGGCTGGGAGAACACCCAGTTCCAGGACGGCGACCGCCTGGCGACCCTGCCGGTGGCGGCCTCCCACGACAAGGGCGAGGTGGATTACAACCAGTACTCCCAGGAGCTGCGCCTGGCCTCGCCCAAGGGCGAGTTCCTCGAATACGTCGCCGGTGCCTACGTCATGCACAGCAAGGCGGAGGAAACCTACCGCCGCCTGTCCATCACCGGTTCGGTGCCCAACACCGGTCGCGCCGACTACAGCGTGACCGGCGACAGCTACTCGCTGTTCGGCGAGAGCACCCTGAACTTTACCCAGGACCTGCGCGGCATCTTCGGCTTGCGCTGGACCCACGACGCGCTGGAGTACGACCACCGCCGGGTTTCCACCTCGCCCACCGCCGTGGCCGGCGTGCAGCCTTCCACCGCCAGCAGCGGCTCGGTGGACGAGGACGGCTGGTCCGGCCGCATCGGCCTGCAGTACGACCTCAGCGACGCCGTCACCGCCTACGCCACCTACTCCCGTGGCTACAAGGGGCCGGCCTACAACGTGTTCTTCAACATGCAGCCCCGTGACACCGGCGCGCTCAAGCCGGAGACCTCCGACTCCTACGAGGTGGGCCTCAAGGCCAGCGCCCTGGACGGCCGCGCCACCGCCAACCTGGCGGTGTTCCACACCGACTACGACGACTACCAGGCCAACTTCCCCGACCTGGTCGCCGGCACCGTGGTCACCCGCCTGATCAACGCCGGCGCGGTGAAGACCCAGGGCGTCGAGCTGGACTACGCCTTCCAGGCCACCCGTCAGCTCAAGCTTTCCGGCGCGATCGCCTACACCAAGGCGCGCATCGACAGCTTCCAGTGCCCGCCGGGCGCCGCCTCCAGCTGCAACGTCGACGGCTCGCCGCTGCCCTTCAGCCCGGACTGGAAGAGCTACGTGCGTGCCGACTACGTGATCCCGCTGGACAACGGCCTGGATATCGAACTGGCCACCGACTACAGCTGGCAGGACAAGGTGCAGTACAGCCTCGACCAGAACCCCGACACCATCCAGGGCGCCTACGGCATCTGGAACGCCAGCATCGCCCTGGCCGACTACAACCAGGGCTGGCGCGTCGCGCTGCTCGGCAAGAACCTCGCCGACAAGTCCTATTCGTCGCTGCTCGCCACCGGTACCGGCTACGTCTACCGCGTGGTGCCGCGCGATGACGAACGCTACTTCGGCGTGCAGCTGCGCAAGGACTTCTGACCCCCAAACCGCCTTGTGTGAACGGACTGCCGAGGCTCGCCCAGACGGGCCCGGCAGGACCTCCACGACATCACCAGGGAAAACCGACATGACCGCATCGCAACGCACACTCAGACTGGGCGCATTCCTCATGGCCACCGGGCACCACGTCGCCGCCTGGCGCCACCCGGACGTCCCCGCCGACACCCTCGATTTCGCCCAGTACAAGCACCTGGCGCGCATTGCCGAGGCGGCGAAGTTCGACGCCCTGTTCGTCGCCGACAGCGTCGCCGCGCCCACCGGCGAAATCGCCAGCCAGATGGCCCGCTCCACCTACTTCGAACCGCTGACCCTGCTCAGCGCCCTGGCCGCCGTCACCGAGCGCATCGGCCTGGTGAGCACCGTCACCACCAGCTACAACGAGCCGTACCACGTGGCGCGCAAGTTCGCCTCGCTGGACCATATCTCCGGGGGCCGTTCGGGCTGGAACCTGGTGACCTCCGACGCCGCCGCCGAGGCGCTCAACTTCAACCGCGACGCCCACCTGGGCCACGCCGAGCGCTACGCCCGCGCCCGGGAATTCCACCAGGTGGTTACCGGCCTGTGGGACAGCTGGGAAGACGATGCCTTCCTCCGCGACAAGGCCAGCGGCCAGTACTACGACCCGGCCAAGCTGCACGTGCTCGACCACCAGGGTGAGCATTTCCGCGTGCAAGGCCCGCTCAACGTCGCCCGCTCGCCCCAGGGCCGGCCGGTGGTGGTGCAGGCCGGCTCCTCGGAGACCGGTCGCGAACTGGCCGCCGAGACCGCCGACGTGGTGTTCACCGCGCAAACCTCCCTGGCCAAGGCCCAGGCCTTCTACGCCGATCTCAAGGGGCGCCTGGCGAAGTACGGCCGCCGCGAGGACGACCTGAAGATCATGCCCGGTGCCTTTGTCGTGGTCGGCGCCAGCGAGGCCGAGGCGAGGGAGAAGTTCGAGCGGTTCCAGGAACTGGTGGACCCCCGCGTCGGCGTCGCCCTGCTGGGCCGCATGCTCGGCAACTTCGACCTCTCCGAATACCCGCTGGACGGCCCGCTGCCCGAGCTGCCGCTGACCCAGGACGGCCAGCAGAGCCGGCAGAAGCTGCTCACCGAACTCGCCGGGCAGGAGAACCTCACCCTGGCCCAGCTGGGCCGGCGCATCGCCGGGGGGCGTGGCCACCACAGCCTGATCGGCACCCCGGCGCAGATCGCCGACGAGCTGCAGGCCTGGTTCGAAGGCCGCGCCGCCGATGGCTTCAACGTGCTGGTGCCGCACCTGCCCGCCGGGCTCGAGGACTTCGCCACCCGGGTGGTGCCGGAGCTGCAGCACCGCGGCCTGTTCCGCACCGATTACGAAGGCAGCACCTTGCGCGAACACCTCGGCCTGGCGCGGCCGGCGAACCGCTTCGCACGCCCTGCGTGAACAGTCACCGGGGCCCGCACACGCGTGGCCCCGCCAACCTCAAGTGAGCCCCCTATGACCTATATCGCCGCCCCCGACCGCTACGAACGCATCCCCTATCGCCGCGTCGGCCGCAGCGGGCTGGTGCTGCCGGCCCTGTCCCTGGGCCTGTGGCACAACTTCGGCGACGCCACGCCCATCGACACCCAGCGCGCGCTGTTGCGCACCGCCTTCGACCTGGGCATCAACCACTTCGACCTGGCCAACAACTACGGGCCGCCCTATGGCAGCGCCGAGATCAACTTCGGCCGCCTGCTGCAGGAAGATTTCCGCGCCCACCGCGACGAGCTGGTGATCTCCACCAAGGCCGGTTGGGACATGTGGCCAGGCCCCTACGGCCAGGGCGGCAGCTCGCGCAAATACCTGCTCTCCAGCCTCGACCAGAGCCTCGCGCGCCTGGGCCTGGACTATGTGGATATCTTCTACTCCCACCGCTTCGACCCGGACACGCCCCTGGAGGAAACCGCCGGCGCCCTGGCCAGCGCGGTGCAGCAGGGCAAGGCGCTGTACGTGGGCATCTCCTCCTACTCGGCGGGCAAGACCCGCGAGCTCGCCGCCCTGCTGCGCGAATGGAAGGTGCCGCTGCTGATCCACCAGCCGGCCTACAACCTGCTCAACCGCTGGGTGGAGAAGGACCTGCTGGCCACCACCGAGGAACTCGGCACCGGCGTCATCGCCTTCACCCCGCTGGCCCAAGGGCTGCTCACCGGCAAGTACCTCGGCGGCGTGCCGGAGGATGCGCGGGTCAACCGCCCCGGCGGCGCCTCGCTGCGCCCGGAGCACCTGTCCGAGGCCAACATCGCCCGGGTGCGTGCGCTCAACGAGATCGCCCAGCGCCGTGGCCAGAGCCTGGCCCAGTTGGCCCTGGCCTGGACCCTGCGCGACGCGCGGGTGACCTCGGCACTGATCGGCGCCAGCCGCCCGGAGCAGATCGTCGAGAACGTCGCCGCCCTCGACAACCTCGCCTTCAGCGCCGAGGAGTTGGCGGAGATCGATCGCCACGCCGTGGAAGGCGGCATCAACCTCTGGGAAAAACCCTCCACCGACTGGCAGGACTGACCATGCAACGACTTCGACTGGGCGCCGCGTTGCTGGCGCTGCTGGCCCTGGCACAAGGCGCCCTGGCCGACCCCGCGACCCTGCGCATCGGTTACCAGAAAGGCTCCGCCAGCCTGGTGCTGGCCAAGGAGCACGGCCTGCTGGAGCAGCGTTTTCCCGGCACCCGCGTGCAATGGATCGAGTTCCCCGCCGGCCCGCAGATGCTCGAGGCGCTCAATGTCGGCAGCCTGGATGTGGGCTCCACCGGCGACATCCCGCCGATCTTCGCCCAGGCCGCTGGCGCCGACCTGCTCTACGTCGGCGCCGAGCCGCCCAAGCCCCAGGCCGAGGTGATCCTGGTGCCCGAGGGCAGCCCGATCCACTCGGTGGCCGAGCTCAAGGGGCGCAAGGTGGCGTTCCAGAAAGGCTCCAGCGCCCACAACCTGCTGCTGCGCGCGCTCAAGGCGGCGGGCCTGTCCATGGCCGATATCCAGCCGCTGTTCCTTACCCCGGCCGACGCCCGCGCCGCCTTCGAGCAGGGCAGCGCGGATGCCTGGGCGATCTGGGACCCCTTCTACTCGGCGATGGAGCTGGAAGGCCACGCGCGCCTGCTGGCCAACGGCGAGGGGCTGGGGCTGACCGGGCCCTTCTACCTGGCCGCGCGCGATTACGCCGAGGGCGACCCGGCCTTCATCCACGCGCTGCTGGAGGAACTCACCCGCGCCGAAGCCCTGACCCGCGACGACCGCGAGGCGAGCATCGCCCTGCTGGCGAAGTTCATGGGCCTGCCCCCGGCGGTGATCGAGCGCAGCTTCCAGCACCGCCCGGCCTCGCCCATCGGCCCGGTGACCGACGAAATCGCCGCCGCCCAGCAGCGCACGGCGGACCTGTTCCTGGAGAACCGGCTGTTGCCCAGGCGGGTGGATGTCGGGAGTGCGGTGTGGCGGCCTTAGGGGGGCGAGGGCTGTGATGGGTTTCGCTGCGCTCTACACCACCCTACGGGTGGTTACGGATTGCCGGTGGCTGATCGGTGTGTAGGGTGGATGACGCTCTTTTCATCCACCAAGCGATGCCGCAGGGAACGGGCTTTCTGGTGGGAGATTCTATGTCAACCAGCCGTAGCGTCCCGGTGTCGGTACGGCTGTTGGCTGGTCATCAGGGCAAAGGCGATTCTGGCCAGTTTCCGGGCGAGGATCGTTAGGGCCTCGGTCTTCTTCAAACCCCGCTGCAAATAAGCTTGATAGCGTTCCTTCCAGGCGGCTGTGCGACTGGCGGCCATGGCGGCGTTATGCAGTAGCCGTCGTATCTCCGGATCCCCCTGCTTGGTCAGCTTGCGCCGGCCGATGTAGCGCCCCGACTCCCTGACCCGGACATCCAGCCCGAGGAAGGCGATGAATGCATCGCTACTGCGGAAGGTACCCCGCAGGAAGGCCAGGTTCAGCGCAGCAGCGGTGATCGGGCCAACCCCTTCGATCTCCTGGCAACGTTGTGCCTGCGCGCTCAAACCGGCCTCTTTCAGCGTGGATTGCAGCGCCCTGTTGAGTGTCCGCTCCAGGTCTTTCATCTGCTGCAGGACGGGCTTCAATGCCTCCGCCAGTTGGCGATCCTGGGCGAAGCTCAGGCGCAGAGCCGTCGTTACTCGCACCAGGGTGGCGCGACGGTGCAACAGGGCCTGCAGCTTGCGGTACAGGCGGCTCGGCGGCGCCCAGGGGTGCAACTGCTTCTGTTCATGAGCCAGGTAGCGGGCCAGCAGGCGGGCGTCGCTCAGGTCGTTCTTGACCCGGCCACCGATGCCTTTGCGGTAGTTGCTCAGGCGGTAACCATCGATCACGTAGACCCTGTGGCCACGTTTGTGCGCCAGCGTGGCGACGGCAACGTGGTAGGTGTTGGTGGCTTCGATGGCCAGGCTGCAACCTGCAGGCAGGCTCTTGAGCCAGGTGGCGATAGCGTGCGGCTCATTGATGAGCTCTCTGGCCTGCTCCAGATCTGCTCGATACAGACTCAGACTGTCTTTGGCGACATCGATACCGATTACGGTGCTCTGCATTGTCATGACGAACTCCCAGGGCCAAGATGGAATGACCTGTCGGGGGCTCACGATGGCGCAGGCTTGCAGATATGGTCGGTCTCGGGGGCGGACCTGAGCCGATGGATTCCTTATCGGCGCTTGCAGTGAGGTGAGGGGCGGGAGAAATCTCCCACGGTCTGGCTTGCAGAAGCGATTTCGCTCCCTCCGCCCCCCGACAGGTTCCACCCTAGGACATACAAGCGAATTTATTCGCGAAAGGCCCGAAGGGCCGCTTTTTCCTGCCAGCACGGTGCCGTGAAAAGGCGGGAGCGCGTTGCGCTCCATCGCGAATGAATTCGCTCCCACAGGGTTTCGCCTGCGAAGGTGAGAATCACCCCACCAGGAACTTGGCGAGGAATTGCCGGGTGCGTTCTTCCTTCGGCGCGCTGAACAGGGTCTTGGCGTCACCCTGTTCGACGATCACGCCCTTGTCGATGAAGATCGCGCGGTTGGCCACGTCGCGGGCGAAGCTCATCTCGTGGGTGACGATGACCATGGTGCGCTTCTCCTCGGCCAGGCCGCGGATGGTCGCCAGCACCTCGCCCACCAGCTCGGGGTCGAGGGCGGAGGTGGGTTCGTCGAAGAGGATCACGTCGGGTTCCATGGCCAGGGCGCGGGCGATGGCCACCCGTTGCTGCTGGCCGCCGGAGAGGCGCTTGGGGTAGGCGTCTTCCTTGCCCGCCAGGCCGACCTTGGCCAGCAGGGCGCGGGCCCGTTCGGTGGCGCGCTCGCGGGGTTCCTTCTTCACCACCACCGGGCCTTCGGTGATGTTCTCCAGCGCGGTGCGGTGGGGGAACAGGTTGAAGTTCTGGAACACGAAGCCCACGTGCTGGCGCAGCCGGCGGATCAGCGCCTGCTGGGGCTTCAGCGGCTTGCTGGCGTCGATCTCGATGTCACCTACGCGGATGCTGCCGCCGCTGGGTTCTTCCAGCAGGTTGAGGCAGCGCAGCAGGGTGGTCTTGCCCGAGCCGCTGGGGCCGATGATGGCCACCACCTCGCCCGGCTCGATGGTCAGGTCGATGCCCTTGAGCACCACCTGCTCCTTGAAGGACTTGGTCAGGTTACGGACGGTGATCATCAGGTGTCCTGTTCATGGCGGTTGACCCGCGCTTCGAGGCGGCTCTGGAAGTGCGACAGCACGCTGGCGAGTACCCAGTAGATCAGTGCGGCGGCCAGGTACATGGTGAAGATCTCGAAGGTGCGCGCGGTGATCAGCTGCGCCTGGCGGAACAGCTCCGGCACCTGGATGGTGGCGGCCAGCGCGGTGTCCTTGACCAGGGAGATGAAGCTGTTGCCCAGCGGCGGCAGGGCGGTGCGCGCGGCCTGCGGGAGGATGGCGCGGACCAGCGCCTGGCTGCGGCTCATGCCGATGCTGGCGGCGGCTTCCCACTGCCCGCGATCGATGGAGGCGATGGCGGCGCGGAGGATCTCCGAGGTGTAGGCGGCCATGTTCAGCGAGAAACCGATCAGTGCGGCGGGCAGCGGGTCGAGCTGGATGCCCAGTTGCGGCAGGCCGTAATAGATCATGAACAGCTGGACCAGCAGCGGGGTGCCGCGGAAGAACGATACGTAGATGCGCGAGGCCCAGCGCAGGGGGGCGAAGCCGTAGAGGCGGGCGAGCGCGAGGAGGAAGCCCAGCAGCAGTCCGAAGAACATGCCGCCGAGGCTCAGTACCACCGTGTAGACCGCACCCTTGAGAAGGAAGGGTGCGGAGTCCAGCGCCAGTTGCAGGCTGGTTTCGATCATTGGGTCACGTCAGCCTTGAACCATTTCTCGGAGATCGCCTTGAGGGTGCCATCGGCCTTCAGCTTGGCGATGGCCTTGTCGATGGCGGCGAGCAGTTCCGGGTCACCCTTGCGCAGGGCGATGCCGGACTCCTGGCGGGAGAAGGGGGCGCCGGCCACGGCCAGGCGGCCACCGGTCTTCTCGACCATTTCGAAGGCGGCCAGGCGGTCCACCAGGATGGCGTCGATGCGGCCGACGTTGAGGTCCTGGAACTTGGTGGGGTCGTCGTCGTAGGTGCGGATATCGGCCTTCGGCGCGTTTTCCTTCAGCCACTGCTCGTAGTTGGTGCCCAGGCCGACACCGACCTTCTTGCCGGCGAGGTCGGCAGCGCTCTTGATGCTGTCTTCGTTGCCCTTGCGCACTAGCGCCTGGATGCCGGAGACGGTGTAGGGGGTGGAGAAGTCGTACTTCTTCTTGCGCTCGTCGGAGATGGTCACCTGGTTGATCACCAGATCCAGGCGCTTGGATTCCAGGGCGGCGAGGATGCCGTCCCACTTGCTCGGCTGGAAGTCGACCTTCACGCCCAGCTCCTTGGCCAGGGCTTCGGCGAACTCGACTTCGAAGCCGGTGAGCTTGCCGCTCTCGTCCTGGAAGTTGAAGGGCGGGTAGGTGCCTTCCAGGCCGACCTTGACCGAGCCCTTGTCCTTGATCTGCTGCAGCAGTTCACCGGCCACGGCGCTGTTGCCGATGAAGCTGGCGCCGAGGGCCAGGCCCAGGGTGCCGATGAGGAATTGACGACGCAGGGTTGCGAATTTCATGGGTGAGCCTCACGAGACAGGTGGCGAAAGTGTGGCAATTCTGGGGATGTCGCTTTATTCAATAAAATAATAATAAGTTTGGTTTGCGGTCATTCTGGGAATAAGCAGCGCTCAGGCTCAGGCCCCCTGTGCGGGGTGGTAGGCGAAGAGCGCGGGCGAGCCGCCGGTGTGCAGGAAGATCACCGGGCCATTCCCCTCGAAGGCGCCGTTTTCCAGGCCATCGAGCAGGCCGGCGAAAGCCTTGCCAGTGTAGACGGGATCGAGCAGCAGCCCTTCGCTGGAGGCGACCTGGCGGATGGCGGCGAGGGTGCCGGCATTGGGCTCGCCGTAGCGCGGGGCGAAGTACTGGTCCCAGAGTTCCACGCGCAGGGCCGCGGGCAGCGGGGCGCCCAGCAGGTCGGCGGTGCGTTGCAGCAGCCCTTCCACCTTGGGCCGCTGGGTGGCATCGGGGCGCGACACCGTGACGCCCACCACCCGAGTGCCGGGCAGGGCGTGTTCCAGGGCCAGGGCGAGGCCGGCGTGGGTGCCGGCGCTGCCGGAGGCCAGCACCACGGCGGCGCCCTGCAGGCCGCTCGCCTTTATCTGCTCGGCCAGCTCCAGGCCGGCGCGTACGTAACCCAGGGCGCCCAGGGCGTTGGAGCCACCGATGGGCACCACGTAGGGGGTGCGGCCAGCGCCGCGCAGGCGCTCGGCAGCCTCGGCCAGCAGCTGGTCGGCGGTGTCGAGGTTGGGCACCAGCTGCACCTCGGTGCCGAACAGGTCCAGCAGCAGGCGGTTGCCGTTCTCCAGGTAGTTGCGGTCGGCGGTGCCGATGGGGTTTTCCAGCAGCGCCACGCAGCCCAGGCCCAGGCGCGCGGCGAGGGCGGCGGTCTGGCGCACGTGGTTGGACTGGATGGCGCCGGCGGTGACCAGCACGTCCGCGCCCTGGGCCAGCGCATCCTGGGCCAGGTATTCGAGCTTGCGCACCTTGTTGCCGCCGAGGGCGAAGGGGGTGATGTCGTCGCGCTTGACCCAGATGTCGCGGCCGACCCGGCGCGAGAGGTGTTCGAGCTTCTCCAGCGGGGTGGGCGCGGTGACCAGTTCGAGGCGGGGGAAGCGGGCGAGGGCGGCGGTGATCATGGCGGGACTTCGTGTTGCGGGAGTTGGGGCATCACTCTAGTGAGCGACAGCTTTGAGAGCAATTCTCAGAGGCGACATCCAGTGCGTGCGCAGGCGACCGGCCGGCCCTGGTGAGACCTGTGATTATGGAATATGAGAATAATAAAACGGTATTTGTTGGTTATAAGAATTCGCCGTAGTGTCGCTTCCAACCCGGCTACACCCAGACCGGGAAACCGACACGTCGCTCGCGGCTGATGATCCAGCCGGAGCCTGCCAACACCAAGGACCATCATGAAGAAGACCCTGCTCCTCACCGCCCTGGCCGCCGCCCTTTCCGCCTCCCTGGCCAGCGCCGCCGAGAAACTCACCGTCGCCGCCACCCCGGTGCCCCATGCCGAGATCCTCGAACTGATCAAGCCGCAGCTGGCGAAGGAAGGCGTGGATCTGGAAGTGAAGGTCTTCACCGATTACGTGCAGCCCAACCTGCAGGTGGACCAGAAGCACCTGGACGCCAACTACTTCCAGACCAAGCCCTACCTGGACAACTTCAACAGCGGCAAGGGCACCCACCTGGTCATCGTCAAGGGCGTGCACGTCGAGCCCTTCGGCGGTTACTCCAGCAAGTACAAATCCCTGAAGGAGCTGCCGGACGGCGCCACCATCGCCATCCCCAACGAAGGCAGCAACAGCGGCCGCGCCCTGCTCCTGCTGCAGAAATCCGGCCTGCTGAAACTCAAGGACCCGAGCAACGCCCTGGCGACCCCGAAGGACATCGCCGAGAACCCGCACAACTTCAAGTTCAAGGAACTGGAAGCGGCCCTGCTGCCGCGCGTGCTGGACCAGGTCGACCTGGCCCTGATCAACACCAACTACGCGCTGGAAGCCAAGCTCAACCCGTCCAAGGACGCGCTGGTGCTGGAAGACCGCACCTCGCCCTACGTGAACTACCTGGTCGCCCGCCCGGACAACAAGGACAGCGACGCCATCCAGAAACTCTCCGCCGCGCTGACCAGCCCTGAAGTCAAAGCCTTCATCGAGAAGAAGTACTCCGGCGCGGTAGTCCCGGCCTTCTGATCGACCCCAGAGCCACGATGGTGTGGGCACCGCCTGTGTCCACGCCTCTCCTCACGCCGACGAGTCTCGACTATCGTCGGCGTTCTTTTTTGTGGTGAGCGACAGGCCCGTGGGAGCGGATTCATCCGCGAATGCGTGCCGCAGGCGCGCCCTGCAAGGCCTGGGACCGCTGCGCGGTCCTTGGCGAATGAATTCGCCCCTACATCCCGCACGACTCCTCGGAGGCACCCATGCCCGAATCCAAACCCGGCCTTTCCACCCGCGCGGTGCACAGCGGCAACGACGTCGACCGCAAGATGGTCACCCGGCCCAAGAGCCTGCCGATCTACGAATCCTCGGTGTTCGTCTACGACAACCTGGAGCAGGTGGACGACTTCCTCGCCGGCAACCCCGACAACTACATGTACACGCGCATCGCCAACCCCAACCAGGCGGCCCTGGAGCACCTGGTGCGGGACTTGGAAGGTGGCGAGGCAGCGCTGTTCTCCGCCTCCGGCATGGCCGCGGTGAGCGCCGCGCTGCTGGGCCGGTTGAGTGCCGGTGACCACCTGATCGCCAGCCGCGAGCTGTACGGCACCACCCAGAGCCTGATCGAGAAGGAGCTGGCGCGCTTCGGCATCAGCGCCACCCTGGTGGAGATCAACGACCTGGCGGCGGTGGAAGCGGCCATCACCCCGGCGACGCGGATCATCTACACCGAGACCGCGTCCAACCCGCTGGTGCGGGTCAGCGACATCCCCGCCCTGGCCAGGCTGGCCAAGGCACGCGGGCTGAAGCTGCTGGTGGACAACACCTTCCTCTCGCCGGCGCTCTACAACCCCCTGGCCGCCGGTGCCGACCTGGTGCTGCACAGCACCACCAAGTACCTCAACGGCCACAGCGACGCCACCGGCGGCATCCTCGTCGGTGACGCCGAATGGGTCGCCCAGGCGCGGCGCTTCCAGATCAACGCCGGCGGCAGCGCCAGCCCCTTCGAGGCCTGGCTGACCTTCCGTGGCGCCAAGACCCTGGCCCTGCGCATGGGAGCCCACTCGGCCAACGCCCAGGCCCTGGCCGAAGCGCTGGAGGCCCACCCGAAGGTGGCACGGGTGTTTTATCCGGGCCTGCCCTCGCACCCGGACTTCGAACTGGCCCGCCGGCTGTTCCCCAATGGTGCCTCGGGCATGCTCGCCTTCACCCTCAAGGGCGGCCTGGCGGAGGTGGACGGCCTGATCCGTGCCCTGCGCAACACCGCCTTCGCCCCGTCCCTGGCCGGTGTCGCCAGCAGCATCACCCACCCCGGCAAGACCAGCCACCGCGCCCTCTCCCAGGATGCCCTGGCCGAGCTGGACATCCACGACGGCACCATCCGCGTGTCGGTGGGCATCGAGGATGCGGCGGACATCGTCGCCGACTTCGTGCAGGCGCTGGATAGCCTCTGACGAGGCGCGGAACGCGAACCTGTAGGGGCGAATTCATTGGCTCTGTGTGCGTTAAGTGTTGCTAGAGGATTTGAGCCCAGCTGATTGCCGAGCTCTGGTGATGTTTCTGGTTTCGCCCCCCCGGGCGAGTCCCTTTTTTCAGTCGCCAAAAAAGGAACCAAAAACGCTTGCCCCATCATCCGGCCCCGGCTTCGCCGGGGTTCCCTCACTCCATCGCCGCTCTGGGGGCCGGCGCGATGGGCCGTCCATGGCCTGGCGCGCCTCTCGCGGCATCCATGCCGCTCGTCCCCCGGCGCAACGACTGCGTTCGGCCTCCTGGAGGGGCGTTGGCGGCTGCTCCAACTTTCTTCGTCCAGCGCATCACCACGTGGTGCGCACGGACTTTCGTAGGATGGGTAGAGCGGAGCGAAACCCATGCGGTGGAGGTGGCACAAACCCTCGGGCGCCCGGAAAGCACCGTGCTTGAGCGCTTGCATTAAAACCACAACAGCTAACGCAGACAGAGCGAATTCATTCGCCCAGGGCGGCACAGCCGCCCCTTGGGAGCCAGGCAGGGCAGGCCTTCGGCCTGCTTGGCGACTGAAGTCGCCCCTACAAAAAGCGTGTTGGCCGGCTTCTATTCTTATTCGATAACGGTATTTCCGCTGCGGTCCTTATGCTCGCTATCCTCGCGCCATAACTTGTTATAACAAGTCAGGATCACGAGCGAACGACATGGCCGAACTGCTTCCCCTTTCCCCGGTGCCCCTCTACAGCCAGCTCAAGGAGCTGCTGCGCGGGCGCATCCTCGATGGCACCTATCCACCCCACAGCCGCATGCCCTCGGAAAGCGAGCTGGGCAAGGCCTTCGACGTCAGCCGCATCACCGTGCGCCAGGCGCTGGGCGACCTGCAGAAGGAAGGGCTGATCTTCAAGATCCACGGCAAGGGCACCTTCGTCGCCAAGCCCAAGGCCTTCCAGAACGTCTCCACCCTGCAGGGCCTGGCCGAGTCCATGACCCAGATGGGCTACGAGGTGCTCAACCGCCTGCGCAGCTTCAAGCAGGTGCCGGCCAGTGCGCTGGTGGCCGAGCGGCTGCAGGTGGAGGAGGGCAGCCCGGTGATCGAGATCAAGCGCGTGCGCCTGATCAACCGCGAGCCGGTGTCCCTGGAACTCACCTGGCTGCCCCTGGCGGTGGGCGAGAAGCTGGAGAAGGCCGACCTGGTCACCCGCGACATCTTCCTCATCCTCGAGAACGACTGCGGCATTCCCCTGGGCCACGCCGACCTGGCCATCGACGCCGTGCTCGCCGACAGCGACCTGACCCAGGCCCTGGAGGTGGAGGAGGGCTCGCCGATCATGCGCATCGAGCGCCTGACCCACACCGCCGATGGCGCGCCGCTGGACTTCGAACACCTCTACTACCGCGGCGATGCCTTCCAGTACCGCCTGCGCATCGACCGCCAGAAGGGAGCACAGGCATGAACACCCTGGAGCAGGAATACGACATCGTCGTCATCGGCGGCGGCACCGCCGGCCCCATGGCCGCGATCAAGGCCAAGGAGAAGAACCGCGAGCTGCGCGTGCTGCTGGTGGACAAGGCCAACGTCAAGCGCAGCGGCGCCATCAGCATGGGCATGGACGGCCTGAACAACGCCATCATCCCCGGCCACGCGACGCCCGAGCAGTACACCAAGGAAATCACCGTGGCCAACGACGGCATCGTCAACCAGGCCGCCGTCTACGCCTACGCCACCCACAGCTTCGCGACCATCGAGCAGCTGGACCGCTGGGGGGTGAAGTTCGAGAAGGACGAGACCGGCGACTACGCGGTGAAGAAGGTCCACCACATGGGCGCCTACGTGCTGCCGATGCCCGAGGGCCACGACATCAAGAAGGTGCTCTACCGCCAGCTCAAGCGTGCGCGGGTGAACATCACCAACCGCCTGGTCACCACCCGCGTGCTGCTGGATGAGGCGGGTGCCGCCTGCGGCGTGCTCGGCTTCGATTGCCGCAGCGGCGACTTCCAGGTGATCCGCGCCAAGGCGGTGATCCTCGCCTGCGGTGCCGCCGGGCGCCTGGGCCTGCCGTCCTCGGGCTACCTGATGGGCACCTACGAGAACCCCACCAATGCCGGCGACGGCTACGCCATGGCCTACCACGCCGGGGCGGAGCTGGCGAACCTCGAGTGCTTCCAGATCAACCCGCTGATCAAGGACTACAACGGCCCCGCCTGTGCCTACGTCACCGGCCCCCTGGGCGGCTACACGGCCAACAACAAGGGTGAACGCTTCATCGAGTGCGACTACTGGAGCGGCCAGATGATGTGGGAGTTCCACCAGGAGCTCGAAGGCGGCAACGGCCCGGTGTTCCTCAAGCTGGACCACCTGGCCGAGGAAACCATCCAGACCATCGAGGAGATCCTCCACAGCAACGAGCGCCCCAGCCGTGGCCAGTTCCACGCCGGCCGGGGCACCGACTACCGCCAGCAGATGGTGGAGATGCACATCTCCGAGATCGGCTTCTGCTCCGGCCACTCCGCCTCGGGCGTGTGGGTCAACGAGAAGGCCGAGACTTCGGTGAAGGGCCTCTACGCCGCCGGCGACATGGCCGCCGTGCCGCACAACTACATGCTCGGCGCCTTCACCTACGGCTGGTTCGCCGGCATCAACGCCGCCGACTACGTGGCCGGGCGTGATTTCGCCGCCGTCGACCCGGCCCAGGTGGAGCGCGAGCGCGAGCGGGTCTACGCGCCGCTGAACCGCGAGCACGGCCTGCCGCCGGCCCAGGTGGAGTACAAGCTGCGGCGCATGGTCAACGACTACCTGCAGCCGCCCAAGGTGACCAGGAAGATGGAGATCGGCCTGACCCGCTTCGCCGAGATCGAACGCGACCTCGGGCAGATGAAGGCCAACAACCCCCACGAGCTGATGCGTGCCATGGAAGTCAGCGTGATCCGCGATTGCGCCGAGATGGCCGCCCGCGCCTCGCTGTTCCGCGAGGAAAGCCGCTGGGGCCTCTACCACCACCGCGTCGACCACCCCGAGCGCAACGACGCCGAGTGGTTCTGCCACTGCCACCTGAAGAAGGGCGATGACGGCGCCATGACCAGCTTCAAGAAACCGGTGGAGCCCTACCTGATCGCCCTGGATGCGGAAGAACAAAGCGCCTACGACCGCCTGCGGGTGAAGACCGAAGCCGCGTAATCCGCGCTTTTCATTCAACCTACATCCCAAGAACACAGAGAGCCCCAAGGCTCCAAGGACCCGTGACATGGCCTTTCAACCCCAGGAAATCTTCTTCCGCAGCAGCGCGCCGGTGACGGTCGACGAAGACAAGTGCATCGCCCACAAGGGCTGCACCGTGTGCGTCGAGGTCTGCCCGATGGACCTGCTGGCCATCAACCCGGCGACCCAGAAGGCCTATATGGCCTTCGACGAGTGCTGGTACTGCATGCCCTGTGAGAAGGATTGCCCGACCGGCGCGGTGAAGGTGGAGATCCCCTACCTGCTGCGCTGATCCGTTTCACCCACAAGAACGACACCCGCCATCCGGCCCGCCGCCGGACGCCTTGCCTGCAAGACCCCTCGTTTCCCACCACCGACGATGTGGCGGAGACGACAACCCGACCAATGATTCGAGGGGAACCATGAGCCTACGTGCAACCATCGCCGGCCTCGCGCTGGCCGTTACCACCGCGTCCGCCTCCGCCGAGACCATCCGCATCGCCATCGGCACCCAGGACACCACCATCAACTGCGCCACCGGCGGCTTGCTGATCCGCGAGCTGGGCCTGCTGGAGAAGTACCTGCCCCACGACGGCACGTACAAGGACGCCCACTACGAGGTGGAGTGGAAGAACTTCACCAGCGGCGCGCCGCTGACCAACGAGATGGTCGCCGGCAAGCTGGATTTCGGCGCCATGGCCGACTTCCCCGGCTCCTTCAACGGCGTCGCCCACCTCGATGCCGGCAAGCGCAGCCTGTTCATCAGCGTGCTTTCGGGCAGCACCCGGGGCAGCGGCAACGGCATCGTGGTGCCGGCCTCATCCAGCGTGCAGTCCATCGCCGAGCTCAAGGGCAAGACCATCTCCGTGCCCTTCGCCTCCACCGCCCACGGCATGCTGCTGCGCGCCATCGCCGCCCAGGGCTGGGACCCGGAGAAGGACGTGCGCATCATCGCCCAGCCGCCGGAGATCGCCGGCTCCGCCCTGCGCAGCAACCGCATCGAGGCCCACGCCGACTTCGTGCCCTTCGCCGAGCTGTTCCCCAACCGTGGCTTCGCGCGGAAGATCTACGACGGCTCCCAGGCCGAGGCGCCGACCTTCCACGGCGCGCTGGTGGACGCCGCCTACGCCGAGAAGTACCCGGAAGTGGTCACCGCCTACCTGCGCGCCAGCCTGGAGGCCGACCGCCTGCTGGCCGCCGAGCCGGGGAAGTACAGCGAGCTGATCGAGAAGGTCACCGGCATCGAGGCCGAAGTGAACTACCTGTTCCACGGCCCCCTCGGCCTGCAGACCCGCGACCTCACCTGGAAGCCGGAATACCGCCAGGCGGTGGCCACCTCCATCGACACCCTCAAGCTGCTGAAGAAGACCGACCGCGGCCTGGACACCGGCACCTTCATCGATGACCGCTTCATCCGCGCGGCCTTCAAGGACGCCGGGCAGGACTACGACAAGGCGCTGAAGAACTACGCCCCGCTGCCGCTGGTGGCCAAGGACGCCGCCACCGGTAAGCCGATCACCGACTTCAAGCGCCTGGCGCAGATCTGGGTGCGCGGCGAAGACAAGGTGCGCCACTACGCCTCCCCGGAAGCGGCCCTGGCCGCCCTGGCGCAGCTGGAGCAGGAGGGCAAGGACATCCGCGCCATCTACGCCCAGGCCACCGACAGCGGCATCAAGCTGCTGGCCAACCAGGCCTGGTTCGTGCGCAACGACAAGGGCGAGCTTTCCGCCTTCCTGCTCAAGGACCAGGCCGAGCGTTACGCCCAGGCCAATGGCGGCACCGCGCTGGACTTCACCCGTGCCAACCAGAAGCAGGCCCTGGCCAGCCGCTGAATACGTAGGTCGGTGCTGAGCGGGGCCCTGCTGGGTCGCGCTCCGCTTGGCGCCAACCTGCAGGAGAAGCCCATGACATCCCTCTTTCGCTGGCCCCTGCGCTTCGCCTCCCTGGCCGCCTGCCTGCTGTTCTGGCAGCTGGCGGCCACGGCGCGGCTGGACCTGGGGCTGATCACCTTCAGCTACGTGCCCACCCCCGGCGCGGTGCTGGAGGCCGCCTGGCAGCTGGTGCATTCCAGCAAGCTGCTGCCGCACCTTTCCAGCAGCCTGGCGCGGGTGTTCGCCGGCTACCTGGCCGCCGCCATCGTCGGCGTGCTGCTGGGCCTGGCCATCGGCCGTTCGCGCTGGGCCGAATACAGCCTGCTGCCGCCCCTGGAAGTGCTGCGGCCGATCCCGGCGGTGGCCTGGATTCCCCTGGCCATCCTGATGTTCCCGTCCTCGGAGCTGTCGATGGTGTTCATCACCTTCACCGGCGCGCTGTTCCCCATCCTGCTCAACACCGTGCACGGCGTCGAAGGCGTCGACCCGCGCCTGGTGGCCTCGGCGCGCAGCCTGGGTGCCGGGCGCCTGGCCATCCTGCGTGAGGTGATCCTGCCCGGCGCCGCGCCGAGCATCGTCACCGGCCTGGCCATCGGCATGGGCACCTCGTGGTTCTGCCTGGTCACCGCCGAGATGATTTCCGGGCAGTTCGGCATCGGCTATTACACCTGGGAGTCCTACACCATCCAGAACTACCCGGACATCGTCGTCGGCATGCTGCTGATCGGCCTGCTGGGCATGGGCAGCAGCGGCCTGGTGAAGCGCCTCGGCGGCCTCGCCACGCCCTGGTACCGCACGCGGAGGAACGCCTGATGAGCGCCTTCGAACAGGTCGTCGAATCCGGCCGCATCGAGGGCCGGCAGCTGTCCATCCGCCTCGGCGAGGGCGCCCAGGCCTTCGATGCCGTGCAGGCGGTGGACTTCTCCATCGCCCCCGGCGAGTTCGTCTGCATCCTCGGCCCCTCGGGTTGCGGCAAGTCCACCTTGCTCGGCGCCCTGGCCGGGCACCTGCGGCCGCGTACCGGCACCCTGGAAGTGGACGGGCGCGCCGTGGCCGGGCCCTCGCCGGAGCGCGGCATGGTGTTCCAGCACCACACCCTGCTGCCTTGGCGCAGCGTGCTCGACAACGTCGCCTTCGGCCTGAAGATGCAGGGCATCGGCAAGCACGAGCGGCGTCGCCAGGCCGCCGAGCTCCTGGGCCTGGTGGGCCTTGCCGACTTCGCCGGGCGCTGGCCCGCGCAGCTCTCCGGCGGCATGCAGCAGCGCGCCGAGATCGCCCGCGTGCTGATCAACCGGCCGCGCCTGCTGCTGATGGACGAGCCCTTCGGCGCCCTCGACGCGCAGACCCGTTCGCGCATGCAGGAGCTGCTGCTGGATATCTGGACGCGCATCCGCACCACGGTGGTGTTCGTCACCCACGACATCGACGAAGCGCTGTTCCTCGCCGACCGCATCCTGGTGATGAGCCCGCGCCCCGGCCGCTTCATCGAGGACCTGCACCTCGACTTCCCACGGCCGCGCCGCGCCAGCCTGCTGACCAGCCCCGGCTTCACCCACCTCAAGCGCCACTGCCTGGAATTGCTGCGCCACGAGGAAGGCCGCGAACTGCCGCGCCTGACCCCGCTCGGCCTGCCCACCGACCACCCGCCCTTGCGAGTCGCCCTATGACCCACCGTGAAACCGACAACCCCGAGATTCTCGACCTGCTGCCGCGCCTCGCCGATGAGGACGCCGGCGTGCGCCGCATCGCCCTGATCGAGCTGGCCGACCTGGAAGACCCCGAAGGCCTGCCCTGGCTCACCGACGCCCTGGTGGCCGACGCCGCCGCCGAGGTGCGCGCCGAGGCCGCGCGCCTGCTGGAAGCCTGGGAAGAGCCCGATGTGGTGCAGGCCCTCTGCGCCGCCCTGGCCGATGGCGACGAAGCCGTGCGCCTGGCCGCCGCGCAGAGCCTGAGCGAACTGAAGAGCACGGAAGCGGGGGAACTGATCCTGCCCTGGGTGCGCCATGCCGACGCCTTCGTCCGCGCCAGTGCACTGCGCGCCCTGCGCGAGCTGCGCCTGGACGCCGCCGCCACGCCGGCGCTGTATGCCCTGGACGACGCCGAAGCCGGGGTGCGCCGCGAGGCGGTGGGCATCCTCGGCTGGCTCAAGCGTAGTGATGCACTGCCGGCCCTGGCGCGCCTGGCCAGCGATGACCCGGACACCGACGTCCGCCGCGCCGCCACCGGCGCCCTGGGCCTGGCCAGCGACGCCAGCGTGCTGCCGGCGCTGCGTGCGGCCCTGGCCGACGAGGCCTGGCAGGTGCGCGAAGAAGCCGCCACCACCCTCGGCAAGGTGGGCCTGGACGCCGCCGGCCCGGCCCTGCTCGCCGCCCTGGATGACGCCTATTGGCAGGTGCGCCTGCGCGCCGCCCGCGCCCTCGGCCGGTTGCGCCACCGCCCGGCCGGGCCGGGGCTCGCCGGGCTGCTGGTGCACGGCATCGCCAACCTGCGCAAGGAAGCCGCGCTGGCCCTGGGTGAGCTGGGTGATACCTGGGCCGTGCCGGCCCTGCGCGCGGCGGAAGCCGACGGCGACCCGGAAGTGCGCAAGGCGGTGCGCATCGCCCTGGTGCAACTGCAAGGAGCGGCCTGATGGACGCCCCCGCCGGCCTGCGCAATGCCCGCAGCGAAGGGCGCCTGACCCTGGAATGGCGCGATGGCGAGCAGCAGGCCATCAGCCACGCCCGCCTGCGCGGCGCCTGCCCCTGCTCGCAGTGCAAGGCGGCGCGCCTGCGTGGCGCCATCGCCCTGGTGGACGAGGCCGTGCGCCTCACCGCCACCCACCCACAGGGCTACGGCGTGCAGCTGGTGTTCAGCGATGGGCACGAGCGCGGGATCTATCCCTGGGAATACCTGCGGGGGTTGGCGGCTCAGGGTTACGGCGAGGCGATGCCTTCGTAGGATGGGTAGAGCGGAGCGAAACCCATGCTGCTGCCGGGCACTCCGCAATGATGGGTTTCGTACCTCTACCCATCCTACGAAAGCTGCGGGGGTTGGCGGCCACGGACTACGGTGAGGCGATGCCTTTGTAGGATGGGTCGGGCTGCGTTCCGCGAGCGAAGCGAAACCCATGCTGTTGCCGGGCACTCCGCAATGATGGGTTTCGTACCTCTCTACCCATCCTACGGAAGCGATTCACCGGTGCTTAGAAATCCACTTCGAAGTGCCAGCGGATTTCCTGCTCGGCGAGGGCGTTGAGCACCCACTCGTATTCCTGCAGGTCTTCGAGGAAGTCGGTGGAATTGGACAGCGCGCGTGGCTCGGTGACCAGGTGGCCCTGCAGGGCACGCACGGTCTTGAGGCCGTCCTCGGCGGCGAACCATTGCTCGTCGGGCAGGCTGTCGCTGAGGTCCAGCGCCTCGCCTTCTTCCAGCAGGTCGGCGAAGTCGCCCGGGTCCTGGCTGACGAACGCCCAGAGGGATTTCACCTTGAGCCGTTTGCACAGCTCGTCGAGCTCGACCTCGTCCACGCTGGCCACGGCTTTGCCGTTGACGAAGTCATCGATGCCCGCGAGGGGCTTTTCAGGAACTATGTAGATGGCTGCACTCATGGCTGACGGGCCCTGTCTATGTTGGCTCTCACTCCGATTAGGCAGCCAGCATAGCGACAGTTCCCCCCGAAAAAGGGGGGAACGAACAGGTTTGCCAAAGGGTTCACACGCGTTTCAGGAACTGCGTTGCGACCTCAGCACATGACGACAGAAGCCTACGCAGACGATGACGAATACCACTAGGCCCAGCCACTCGGCGGTGCTTGCGAAGCCCGCGCCCACCAGGGCCAGCGGGGCGTCCTCGCCGCTGCCGCCGATCAGCCCGGCGAGCAGGATGCCCATCAGGCTCTCGCCGACGATCAGCCCCGAGGCCAGCAGCACGCCGCGCCGACGCGGGACTTCGGCATAGGCCTCCGGGTCCTGCCCGGCGGCGATGGCGCGCTTCTGCAGGCGGCTGTCGATCAGCCAGCCCAGCGCGGCGCCGATCACCAGGGTCATGCCGATGGTGGGCGGCAGGTAGATGCCCAGGCCCACCGCCAGCACCGGCAGGCTGGCCTTGCTGGTGCGGCGCAGGGCCAGGTCGACGAGGATCAGGGCGACGCCGAGCACCACGCCGATGAGGATCATGTTCCAGTTCAGCGCGTTCTTGAAAATGCCGCTGGCGATGGCCGTGAGCAGGGTCGCCTGGGGCGCGGCCAGGGCTTGCTGCGGGTCCATGCCCTCACGGGGCAGGGCGCCGGCGAAGCCGTAGGCGTTGTAGAGCAGGTCGAGCACCGGCGGGATGACCAGGGCGCCCGCCAGGCAGCCGACGATCAGCGCAACCTGCTGGCGCCAGGGCGTGGCGCCCACCAGGTCGCCGGTCTTCAGGTCCTGCAGGTTGTCGTTGGAGATGGCGGCGATGGCCAGCACCACGGCGGTGGTGAACAGGGCCAGGGCGATGGCGACCTTGCCGCCGGCCAGTTGCAGCAGGCCGGATTCCAGGCTGCCCATGCCGAGGATCAGCAGCGAGACGAGGATCACCGCGATGATGCCGATGCCGGAGATCGGGCTGCTGGAGGAGCCCACCAGGCCGGCCATGTAGCCGCAGGCGGCGGCGATCAGGAAGCCGAAGAAGAAGGCGAACAGCACGCAGCCGGACACCAGGCCCCAGAAGCCGAGGCCGGTGAGTTCCGGCGCCGCCTCGTGGAGGAAGAAGCCGAACACGCCGAACAGGGCCAGCAGCAGGATGCCCGCCAGCAGCAGGATGGCCCGCGCCGACATGTCGCGCTCGGTGCGTTCGGTGCTGATCTCGCCCTTGCCGCGCACGGCCTGCAGCGAGGTCCACACGCCCTGGGCCATGGGTTTGAACAGGGTGGCCAGGGTCCAGAGCGCGGCGATGCCGATGGTGCCGGCGCCGAGGAAACGCACCTGGGAGCTCCACAGCTGGGTGGCCAGCTCGCTGATGGCCTGGCCGGCGGCCGGGGTGGCGTTGACCGTGAGCAGCGGCACCGCGACGCCCCAGCAGATGAGCACGCCGACGAGGATGGCGATGCCGGCGGTGATGCCCATCAGGTAGCCCGCGCCCACCAGGGCGAAGGAGAAGCCGGTGGTGAAGCGGAAGGCCGTCTGCCCGGCGGTGGCCCAGACGCTGATGCCTTCGCTCAGCACCTTGAAGCCGCTGCTGCACAGGCTGAAGGCCGCGGCCACCAGGCCGCCACCGAGGATGTCACGCAGGCCGGGCTCGTTCTTGTCACGGGTGGCCGGCTTGCCATCGGTTGCGGCTTCGTCGTCGCTGCCGACGCGGAGGATTTCCGCCGCCGCCACGCCTTCGGGGTAGGGCAGTTCGCTCTGCACCACCATCACCCGGCGCAGGGGGATGGTGTAGAGCACGCCGAGGATGCCGCCGATGGCGCAGATGGCCGCCGTCTGCCAGAAGGGGAAGCCCGCCCAGTAGCCGATCATCAGCAGGCCGGGGAGGATGAAGATGATCGAGCTCAGGGTGCCGGCCGCCGAGGCCTGGGTCTGCACCATGTTGTTTTCGAGGATGTTCGAACCCTTGAAGTAGCGCAGCACCGCCATGGAGATCACCGCAGCGGGGATCGACGAGGCGAAGGTCAGCCCGACCTTGAGGCCGAGGTAGACGTTGGAGGCGGTGAACACCAGGGTGATCAGCGCGCCGAGGACCAGCCCGCGCAGGGTCAGTTCGGGCAGGTCGAGATGGTCGGGGACGCGGTCCGTCATGGGGCTCTCCAGAGGTATGCCGGCGCGCATTCTGCCGGCAGGGGAAAGCCTAGACCAGCGGGTGCGGCCATTGGTTGCAGGGAACGGACGTGAACGTGCAGGGATCGGTCATGGTGTGGGTCAGAACGGCTTGTCGCCAAGGATGGTGGCGCGGTGCATCACGCGGCGGGCGGGGCGGTAGTCGTCGACGGCGAAGTGCTGGGTGATGCGGTTGTCCCAGAAGGCCACGTCGTTCTCCTGCCAGCGCCAGCGCAGGGTGAATTCCGGGCGCGTGGCGTGGGCGAAGAGGAAGCGCAACAGGGCGTCGCTCTCGGCGGCGGAGAGTTCGTTGATGCGCGTGGTGAAGCCTTCGCTGACGAACAGGCCCTTGCGCCCGGTGACCGGGTGGGTGCGCACCACCGGGTGGCTGACCGGCGGGTGCTTGCGCTTGGCCGCTTCCAGCTTCTCGCGTTCGTCCGCCGTCAGGCTGAAGCGTTCCTCGGGGAAGGAGCGTGCCAGGTCGTGGGTGGCGGTGAGGCCTTCGAGCATCCGCTGCAGGGGCTCGGAGAGGACCTCGAATGCGGCGCTGCTGCTGGCCCAGAGGGTGTCGCCACCCACCGCCGGCAGCAGCTTGGCGCTGAGCACGGCGCCTAGGGCCGGGGTTTCCATGAAGGTGACGTCGGTGTGCCAGAGGGCGTTGTCGCGCACGTCGGTGACGGCGGTGTCGAGCACCAGCACTTCGGGCTGCTCGGGGATGTTGGGGTAGATCGGGTGGATGTGCAGGTCGCCGAACTGGGCGGCGAAACGCGCCTGCTGGGTGGGTTCCAGGGGCTGGGCGCGGAAGAACAGCACCTGGTGCTGGAGCAGGGCGGCTTCGATGCCGTCGCGGTGTTCGGTGCTCAGCGGCTCGCGCAGGTCGACGCCGCCGATAAGGGCGCCGAGGGCGGGGCTGAGGGGGGTGATGTGCAGGCTCATGGCGGTTGTCTCGAATCAGTGGTTCTGCCCGTGCCAGGGCACGAGCTTGCGCTGCAGGGCCCGCAGGCCGAGCTCCAGGGCGAAGGCGACCAGGGCGATGACGAGGATGCCGAGCACCACGACGTCGGTGACCAGGAACTGCGCCGCCGACTGCACCATGAAGCCCAGGCCCTGGGTGGCGGCCACCAGCTCGGCGGCGACCAGGGTCGACCAGCCGACGCCGAGGCCGATGCGCACGCCGGTGAGAATGTCCGGCAGGGCGCTGGGCAGGATCACATGGCGGATCAGCTGCGCCTGGGTGGCACCGAGGGACTGCGCGGCACGCAGGCGCGCCGGGTTGACGTTGCGCACGCCGGTGGCGGTGGCGATGGCGATGGGCGCGAAGATGGCGAGGAAGATCAGCAGCACCTTGGACAGCTCGCCGATGCCGCACCAGATGACGATCAGCGGCAGGTAGGCCAGCGGCGGGATCGGCCGGTAGAACTCGATCAGCGGGTCGAAGATGCCCCGGGCCACGCGGTTGCGGCCGATGGCGATGCCCAGGGGGATGGCCGTGAGCACGGCGGCCAGCAGGGCGGTGCCGATGCGCGCGAGGCTCGCCAGCAGGTGCGCCCAGAGGCTGGAATCCATATAGCCCTGGGTGGCCAGCAGCCAGCCCTTGCGCAGCACCGCCTGGGGGCTGGGCAGGAACAGCGGCTCCACCAGGCCGGCGGTGGTGACGGCCCACCAGGCCAGCAGCAGGCCGGCGAGGGTCAGGCTGCTGATGGCGAAGGTGGAGAGGCGCCAGGGGCGCGGTGCGGGCGCCGCTGCTTTTTCCAGCAGGGGCAGGTCGAGGCTGCTCATGCACTTCTCCTTTGCCGTTCGGCGAAGACCTGGGCGAGGACATGTTCGCGGGTTTCGATGAAGCGCCGGTCGGACTTGATCGCCCGCGCGCTTTCACCGGCGGCGTAGCGGCGGCCGAAGTCGAGGCTCAGGCGCTCGCTGATGCGCCCCGGGTTGGGCGACAGCAGGATCAGGTCGGTGGCGAGGAATACCGCTTCCTCGATGTCGTGGGTGATCAGGAACACCGGCTTGGCGGCACGCTGCCAGACCTGCAGCAGCAGCTCCTGCATCTGTTCGCGGGTGAAGGCATCCAGTGCGCCGAAGGGTTCGTCCATCAGCAGCACACGCGGGTCGGCGGCCAGGGCGCGGGCGATGCCGACGCGCTGGCGCTGGCCCCCGGAGAGCTCCCAGATCTGCCGCGTGTCGAAGCCGGCGAGGTCCACCAGGGCGAGCATCTCGCGGGCCTTGGCTTCACGCCGGGCGCGGGGGACGCCGGCCAGTTCGAGGCCGAAGGCGACGTTGCCGAGCACGTTCTGCCAGGGCAGCAGGGCGTCGTCCTGGAACACCACGCCGCGCTCGGCGGAGGGGCCCTGCACGGGCTTGCCGTCGAGGCTGATCTGCCCGTCGCTGGGTGGCACGAAGCCGGCGATGAGGTTGAGCAGCGTGGTCTTGCCGCTGCCGGAAGGCCCCAGGGCGACCAGCAGTTGCTGTGGCCCGAGGCTGAGGGAGATGTCGGTCAGTACCGGCTCGGCCGTGCCGGGGTACTGTGCGCTGATGCGCTCCAGCTGGAGTAAGGCCATTTTCTTCGACGCTCTTCTGAGTGTGTCTGATCGAGCGAGCTAGAGCGGGGCTAGGCGAAAACGACCGGGGCTGCGGAGCTTACGTCTGTAAGTGAGCAAGCCAAGGTCGTTTTCAACAACGCCCCGCCGACGCGCAGCCGATCAGTTGGTGACGTATTGGCTGCTTACATAAGGGGCGTAGTCCGGCAGCACTGCCTCGACCTTGCCCTGCTCCTTGAGGAAGGTGGCGGTCTGGTTGATGGCCTGGGTGGTCGGCGCGCCGAGGGCGGTGGCCTGGTCGGCGGCCAGCGGGAAGACGTTGCCCTGCAGCAGCAGCGGGATGTCTTCGGCCTTGGCACCGGAGAGCTTCACCACCTTGTCGATGTTGGCCTTGTCGGCCAGCCAGGCTTGCGGGTCCTTGCGGTAGGCGGCGTAGGCGTCGAGGGTGACCTTGGCGAAGGCGCGGACCACTTCGGGGTGCTTCTCGGCGAAGTCCTTGCGCACGATCCAGGCGTCGAAGGTGGGCGCGCCCAGCTTGCCCAGCTCGCCGGAGCTGATCAGCACCTTGCCGGAGGACTTGGCCACGCCGAGGGCCGGGTCCCATACATAGGTGGCGTCGATGTCGCCACGCTGCCAGGCGGCGATGATGGCCGGCGGCGCGAGATTGAGGATGGTCACCTTGCTGGGGTCGATCTTCCAGTGCTTGAGCGCGGCCAGCAGGCTGTAGTGGCCGGTGGAGACGAAGGGCACGGCGATCTTCTTGCCGATCAGGTCCTCGGGCTTGGCGATGCCGGCGCCGTTGCGTGCGACCAGGGCTTCGGCGTCGCCGATCTGGGTGGCGATGAGGAAGGTCTGGATCGGCAGCTGGCGGGTGGCGGCGGCTGCCAGGGGGCTGGAGCCGACGTAGCCGATCTGCACGTCACCGGAGGCGACGGCGGTGATGACTTCGGCGCCACCATCGAACTTGCGCCAGTCGATCTTCGAGTGGCTGGCCTTTTCATAGGCGCCATCGGCCTGGGCGACCTTCGCCGGGTCGACGGTGGTCTGGTAGGCGACGGTGAAGTCCGCGGCCTGCGCGGTGATGGCCAGGCCGCCGAGGGTCAGTGCCGCCAGCAGGCGACGGGGGAACAGAGAGCTGATCATGGTGGTGCTCCTAAACAGGCGACGGGCCGGTTTGGAGGCCGGGCCACGGGACGGGAATCGGGGTTTTCTCAGGGTGTCCGGTGGTCCGGTGAAGCGAAATCTAAATGATCTAAAAACCTCTCAATAAATACTATTTGGTTATTAGTTTATGAGCGGCCGTCAGGGTGCCGGCGCCTTTACAGGCCAGGAGAGGTGTGGGACTGCGAATTCCGTCCGCTGCTGCGTCATTGGGGATGGCGCAAGACGGCCAAAGTCGGTAATTTGCGCGCCCTTTCGAGTAACCGAAGTCGCCTCTCCCAGGGGCAGCTCCCCGCCAGAGGGAGGTTATCGGCTTATTTATGCGATTTAGTTACAAGAACGTGACGATAAATTCTTTTTAAGAATTAAATCCCTTGTCCTAGATTGGCCGCCACCTGAGGCAGGCCTGCTGGCAAGGCGCTACGGAAAATTTATGACCGGCGGGTCATACCGCCTCGCTATTTACTTGTGTATATAGCGTTGTCCGCCTCACCCATCAGAACAACCTAGAAACACGCACCACTGGAGCATTGCATGAACAAATCTACCCTGGCCCTGGCCATCGCTGGCGGCCTGCTGGCCCAACAGGCCGTCGCAGGCGGTTTCATCGAGGACAGCAAGGCCACCCTCGGCCTGCGTAACTTCTACATCAACCAGGACAACCGCGAAGGGACCAATAACCCGTCCAAGCAGGAAGAGTGGGGCCAAGGCTTCATCTTCAACTACACCTCCGGCTACACCGAAGGCACCGTAGGCTTTGGCGTCGACGCGCTGGGCCTGCTGGGCGTGCGCCTGGATTCCGGCAAGGGCACCCACTACAACAACGGCAGCGATAACTACGGCGGCATCGTGTTCCCGTCGGAAGGCGATGGCCGTGCCGTGGACGATTTCGGCAGCATCGGCGTGACCGGCAAGGTCCGCGTCTCCAAGACCGAAGGCCGCCTTGGCACCCTGCAGCCCAAGCTGCCGGTCGTGACCTTCAACGACGGTCGCCTGCTGCCGCAGACCTTCGAAGGTGGCCAGGTCACCTCCAACGAAATCGACGGCCTGACCCTGATCGGCGGCCAGCTCGAGCACGCCAAGGGCCGTAACTCCAGCGACGCCCGTGGCCTGTCCATCGGTGGCGCCAACAACGCCCAGACCGGCAAGTTCGAGAACAAGTTCTACTACGCCGGTGCTGACTACAAGGTCACCAAAGACCTGACTGCCCAGTACTACTACGGCAACCTCGACGAGTTCTACAAGCAGCACTTCCTGGGCCTGACCCACGTGCTGCCGGTTGGTCCGGGCTCCCTGAAGTCCGACCTGCGCTACTTCTACAGCACCTCCGACGGCCTGAACTCCAGCGCTGCCGGCCGTAGCCAGGGTTACCGCAGTGCCGGCAAATGGGCCAGCAACGATCCGCTGCGTGGCGAAGTGGACAACCGCACCTGGAGCGGCTTCTTCACCTACACCCTGGGCAGCCATGCCGCCAGCCTGGGCTACCAGCAGGTGTCCGGCGACAGCGCCTTCCCCTTCCTGAACCAGGGTGACGGTGGTACCGCGTACCTGATCACCGACCGTCAGATCGGCAAGTTCCTCAGCGCCGGCGAGCGCACCTGGGTGGCCGAATACGGCTACGACTTCACCAAGGCCGGCGTGCCGGGCCTGAAGGCCATCGCTACCTACCTGAAGGGCAGCGGCATCGACAACGCCACCGGTGGCGACCTGGGCGAGTGGGAGCGTGACTTCCGCCTGGACTACACCCTGCAGGACGGCCCGCTGAAAGGCCTGGGCCTGTCCTGGCGTAACGCTGCCTTCCGCAGCGACGTGGGTGGCACCACCCGCGACCAGGACGAAAACCGCCTGATCGTGAGCTACACCCTGACCCTGCTGTAAGCAGCGTCACCGAGCCCCGCTTCCGCCCCTGGCGGAGGCGGGGCTTTTTTGTGGGCGCGATTTGGAGAAGGGCGTCGCTCCGGCTTTCGTCGGATGGGTCGGGCGGAGTTCCGCGAGCGGCGCAAAACCCATGCGGTCGCCGGATACTCCGCCATGATGGGTTTCGTACCTCTACCCATCCTACGAAAGCGCTGCGTGCCTTAAACCGCGCCCCAGGCAGCCACCCGTAGGATGGGTAGAGCGGAGCGAAACCCATGCGGTCGCAAGGCACTCCGCATTGATGGGTTTCGTGCCTCGCGGAACGCCGCCCGACCCCTGCTACAGGTGCTGGCCGGGTGTTTGGGTGGGCGGGGATATATAGCTCCTAAAGTTATAAATAAATTGTTATTTATTCTTTTTGATTTCCTTCGAGGCTGGGCATAGTGGGCGCACAGAACGACGAATTCAGTCTCAAGGAGCTGCACAGATGAGCATCAGACTCGGCGACATCGCCCCCGACTTCGAACAGGAATCCAGCGAAGGCCGCATCCGTTTCCACGAGTGGCTGGGCGCCAGCTGGGGCGTGCTCTTCTCGCACCCCGCCGACTTCACCCCGGTGTGCACCACCGAGCTGGGCCTGACCGCCAAGCTCAAGGACGAATTCGCCGCCCGTGGCGTCAAGGCCATCGCCCTGTCGGTGGACCCGGTGGACTCGCACCTGAAGTGGATCGACGACATCAACGAGACCCAGCACACCGTGGTCAACTTCCCGATCATCGCCGACGCCGACCGCGCCGTTTCCGGCCTCTACGACCTGATCCACCCGAACGCCAACGACACCCTCACCGTGCGTTCGCTGTTCATCATCGACCCGAACAAGAAGGTGCGCCTGATCATCACCTACCCGGCCAGCACCGGGCGCAACTTCAACGAGATCCTGCGGGTGATCGACTCCCTGCAGCTCACCGACAGCCACAAGGTCGCCACCCCCGCCAACTGGCAGGACGGCGACGACGTGGTGATCGTGCCTTCGCTGAAGGACGAGGACGAAATCAAGCAACGCTTCCCCCGTGGCTACAAGGCGGTCAAGCCCTACCTGCGCCTGACCCCGCAGCCCAACCGCTGATGCGGGCGCCCAGGCCTGCACGAGCAGGCCCGGGCGAATGGATGTACGAGCAGGGTTCGGACCGGTGCGCCGGTCCGTTTTTTATCGAAGAGGAACAGTCCCGATGTTGGTGGTAACCCTTTCCGGCAGTCCCAGCCTGGAGTCGCGTTCGGCAGCCCTGCTGACCCGCGCCCGCCAGTGGCTGGAGCGGCATGGGGTGGAACTGGCGGGCTTCGCGGTACGGGACTTCCCGGCCGAGGACCTGTTGCACGCACGCTTCGACAGCCCGCAGGTGCAGCACCTGATCGAACAGGTCGGCCGTGCCGACGGGCTGCTGGTGGCGACGCCGGTGTACAAGGCGTCCTTCGCCGGAGCGCTGAAGACCCTGCTCGACCTGTTGCCCGAGCGGGCCCTGGAACACAAGGTCGTGCTGCCCATCGCCACCGGTGGCAGCAAGGCCCACATGCTGGCGGTGGATTACGCACTGCGGCCCGTTCTGACGGCCCTCAAGGCCGAGGAAGTGCTGCACGGCATCTTCGCCGACGACAGCCAGGTGGAGCGCCAGAACGGAGGCATACAGCTCGCCCCGTCGCTGGAGCAGCGCCTGGATGAATCGCTGGAGCAGTTCCAGCGGGCCCTGGCCAGAAGGCCGCGGCCCCTGGCCCCGGATGCCCTGCGCAATGCGCGCTGGAGCATCTGAGCAAGACGACACGACACTCCCTCGGGGGTGACAAGAACAAAGCCTTACTCGCCCGCCAACGGGCAAGCAGGCGCAACCACTACCCAAAGCAGAGTTCGAGGAGAGCGCCATGCGCACCATCACTTTGCGTCGGAGCCTGGTCGCCCTGTTTGCAGCGGCCATCACCTTCGGCGCCATCACCCAGGCACAGGCCGAGACCTTGCGGATCGGTTACCAGAAATACGGCACCCTGGTGCTGCTCAAGGCCAAGGGCTCGCTGGAGAAGCGCCTGGCCGACCAGGGCATCGAGGTGAAATGGACCGAGTTCCCCGGTGGCCCGCAGCTGCTGGAAGGCCTCAACGTCGGCTCCATCGACTTCGGCGTCACCGGTGAGACCCCGCCGGTGTTCGCCCAGGCCGCCGGTGCCGACCTGCTCTACGTCGCCTATGAGCCGCCGGCGCCCACCAGCGAGGCGATCCTGGTGCCGAAGGATTCGGCCATCCAGTCGGTCAAGGAACTGGCCGGCAAGAAGGTCGCCCTGAACAAGGGCTCCAACGTGCACTACCTGCTGGTCCGCGCCCTGGAAGATGCCGGCCTGAAGTACAGCGACATCCAGCCCGTGTACCTGCCCCCGGCCGATGCCCGCGCCGCCTTCGAGCGTGGCAGCGTCGACGCCTGGGTGATCTGGGACCCCTTCCAGGCCGCCGCCGAGCAGCAACTGCAGGCGCGCACCCTGCGCAACGGCAGCCAGCTGGTGGACAACCACCAGTTCTACCTGGCCACCCGCGACTACGCGACCCAGCACCCGCAGGTGATCAGCACCCTGGTGGAGGAAGTGCGCGCGGTGGGCGAGGACTCCAAGGCCGACCCGGACACCGTCACCGAACAGGTGGCGCCGCTGCTCGGCCTGCCCAAGGACATCACCGCCATCGCGGTGAAGCGCCAGGGCTACGGCGCGCAGTTCCTCACCCCGGAGGTGGTCGCCGCACAGCAGAAGATCGCCGACACCTTCACCGACCTGAAGCTGATCCCGAAAAAACTCAGCATCAAGGACGTGATCTGGACGCCGCCCGCCAAGGTCGCCCAGCAGCCGTGATGTGCGCCTTGCCCCGCGCCAGGACGGCGCGGGGAAGGTCCTGATACCCGTAAGCGAACCATCATCGCGCGGCTACGCCACGCCGGCGCGCTCACTCTGGAGTTATTGCGATGAGCCTCAACATCTTCTGGTTCCTGCCTACCCACGGCGATGGCCACTACCTCGGCACATCCGAGGGCGCCCGCGCTGTCGATCACGGTTACCTGCAGCAGATCGCCCAGGCCGCCGACCGCCTCGGTTTCGGCGGTGTGCTGATCCCCACCGGCCGCTCCTGCGAGGATTCCTGGCTGGTCGCTGCCTCGCTGATCCCCGTGACCCAGCGCCTGAAGTTCCTCGTGGCCCTGCGCCCGGGGATCATTTCGCCCACCGTCGCCGCACGCCAGGCCGCCACCCTCGACCGCCTCTCCGGTGGCCGTGCCCTGTTCAACCTGGTGACCGGGGGCGACCCGGACGAGCTGGCCGCCGACGGCCTGCACCTGAACCATGAAGAGCGTTACGAGGCTTCCGTCGAGTTCACCCGCGTCTGGCGCCGCGTACTGGAGGGCGAGACCGTCGACTACGACGGCAAGCACATCCAGGTGAAGGGCGCCAAACTGTTCTACCCGCCGCTGCAGCAGCCGCGCCCGCCGCTGTATTTCGGCGGTTCCTCCGAAGCTGCCCAGGACCTGGCCGCCGAACAGGTCGAGCTGTACCTGACCTGGGGCGAGCCGCCGGCCGCGGTGAAGGAGAAGATCGAGCAGGTGCGCGAGAAGGCCGCCAAGCTCGGCCGCAGCGTGCGCTTCGGCATCCGCCTGCACGTGATCGTGCGCGAGACCAATGAAGAGGCCTGGGCCGCCGCCGACCGCCTGATCGCCAACCTCGACGACGAGACCATCGCCAAGGCCCAGGCCGCCTTCGCCCGTTTCGATTCCGTCGGCCAGCAACGCATGGCTGCCCTGCACAACGGCCGCCGCGACCAGCTGGAAGTCAGCCCCAACCTCTGGGCCGGCGTCGGCCTGGTGCGTGGCGGTGCCGGCACCGCGCTGGTGGGCGATGGCCCCACGGTGGCGGCGCGGGTCAAGGAATACGCCGACCTGGGCATCGACACCTTCATCTTCTCCGGCTACCCGCACCTGGAAGAGTCCTACCGCGTGGCCGAACTGCTGTTCCCCCACCTGGACGTGGCGCGCCCGCAGACGGGTGACGGCCTGGCCTTCGTCAGCCCCTTCGGCGAGATGGTCGCCAACGAGGCGCTGCCCGAGCGTCGCCTCAAGGTCTCCCAGAGCTGAGGATGCGCAGATGAACGTCCAATCCATCCTCCAGCGCCTGGCGCCCTGGGCCTTGCCCTTCACGCTGCTGGCCGCCTGGCAGATCGCCGTGGAAACCGGCCTGCTCTCCACCCGCATCCTGCCGGCGCCCAGCGCCGTGGTGACGGCGGGCTGGCACCTGCTCTCCAGCGGTGAAATCTGGACCCACCTGGCCATCAGCGGCTGGCGCGCCGGTATCGGCTTCGCCATCGGGGGCGGTATCGGCCTGCTGCTGGGCTTCATCACCGGCCTGTCGAAATGGGGCGAGCGCCTGCTCGACAGCTCGGTGCAGATGATCCGCAACGTGCCGCACCTGGCGCTGATCCCGCTGGTGATCCTGTGGTTCGGCATCGATGAGTCGGCGAAGATCTTCCTCGTCGCCCTCGGCACCCTGTTCCCCATCTACCTCAACACCTACCACGGCATCCGCAACGTCGACCCGGCGCTGGTGGAAATGGCGCGCAGCTATGGCCTCTCCGGTTTCGGCCTGTTCCGCCAGGTGATCCTGCCCGGCGCGCTGCCCTCGATCCTGGTGGGCGTGCGCTTCGCCCTCGGCTTCATGTGGCTGACCCTGATCGTCGCCGAGACCATCTCGGCCAGTTCCGGCATCGGCTACCTGGCGATGAACGCCCGCGAGTTCCTGCAGACCGATGTCGTGGTGCTGGCGATCCTGCTCTACGCGGTGCTCGGCAAGCTGGCCGACGTCGCCGCCCGTGGCCTCGAACGCCTGTGGCTGCGCTGGCACCCGGCCTACCAGGCCAAGGGAGGTGCGGCATGAACGCGCTCTCCACGCCCCAGCGCCTGAAGCGCGGCATCCCGCTGGCGATCCGCAGCATCGGCAAGTCGTTCGGCGAGCGCGAAGTGCTCAAGGACATCGACCTGCTGATCCCCGCCGGCCAGTTCGTCGCCGTGGTCGGTCGCAGCGGGTGCGGCAAGAGCACCCTGCTGCGCCTGCTGGCCGGGCTGGACAAGCCCACCCGTGGCGAACTGCTGGCCGGCTCCGCGCCCCTGGAAGACGCCCGCGAGGACACCCGCCTGATGTTCCAGGACGCCCGCCTGCTGCCGTGGAAACGGGTGATCGACAACGTCGGCCTCGGCCTCTCCGGCAACTGGCGGCCCAAGGCCCTGGAAGCGCTTGAGGCCGTGGGCCTGGCCGACCGCGCCCAGGAATGGCCGGCGGCGCTGTCCGGTGGCCAGAAGCAGCGCGTGGCCCTGGCCCGTGCCCTGATCCACGAACCGCGCCTGCTGCTGCTGGACGAACCGCTGGGCGCGCTGGATGCGCTGACCCGCATCGAGATGCAGCAACTGATCGAACGCCTCTGGCAGAAGCACGGCTTCACCGTGCTGCTGGTCACCCACGACGTCAGCGAGGCCGTGGCCATCGCCGACCGGGTGATCCTGATCGAAGACGGCGAAGTCGGCCTCGACCTCGCCGTGGACCTGCACCGCCCCCGCGCCCGTGGTTCGGCGCGGTTGGCGGCACTGGAGGCCGAGGTGCTGGAGCGGGTGCTGTCGCAACCCGCCTCGCCACCGGAGCCGGAACCCTTTTCACCCCTGCCCACGCAGTTGCGTTGGGCGCTTTAACCCTCAGCGGCAAGCGCAAGCCACAAGCCGCAAGGAAGAGCAGGACGCTCCGACTTGCCGCTTGGAGCTTGCAACTTGAAGCTGCTTTTCGACCCCAGGAGAAAACGCCATGACCATCAAAGCCATCAACGTCCGCAACCAGTTCAAAGGCACCATCAAGGAAATCATCGAAGGCCCGGTGCTGTCGGAAATCGACGTGCAGACCGCCGCCGGCATCGTCACCTCGGTGATCACTACCCGTTCCGTGCGCGAGCTGGAGCTGGGCATCGGCTCCGAAGTGATCGCCTTCGTGAAATCCACCGAGGTGTCCATCGCCAAGCTGTGATCCGCTGGATGAGGTTGCGTCAGCTGCCTTGTGCCGACATGAAGAGCCCCCGCGCATGCGGGGGCTCGTTCGTTTGGGGGCACGTGTGGGAGCGAATTTATTCGCGATGCGGACCGCAGGGCCGCCCGGCAGTATCGGGATCGCTACGCGATCCTTCGCGAATGAATTCCCTCCCACAGAGGCGTGGTTCGTAGGATGGGTAGAGCGAAGCGAAACCCATGCGGTCCTGGGCACGCCCGATGATGGGTTTCGTACCTCTACCCATCCTACGGGTAGCTGGTGCCTTGTGTCGGAATGAAAAAGCCCCGCATTTGCGGGGCTTCGTTCATCCGGGCTCGGCTCAGCGCTTCTGCGGCGCCGGCTGTTGCTGGGTGATGCAGTGGATGTTGCCGCCGCCGAGGAGGATTTCGCGGCCGGGGACCATCACCACTTCGTGCTGCGGGAACAGGCGCTTGAGGATGGCTTCGGCTTCGGCGTCCTTGGGGTCGTCGAACTTGGGCGCGACGATGCCGCCGTTGACGATGAGGAAGTTGACGTAGGAGCCGGCCAGGCGGATCGACGGGTCGCGCTCCTGGGTGCCGGCCACCAGGTCGACGCCGGCGCATTCCTCGTCCGTGGCGTAGAGCGGGCCGGGGATCGGCATCTTGTGCACCACCAGCTGGCGGCCCTTGGCGTCGCGGGCTTGCTCCAGCACCTTCATCGCCGCCTGGCAGCGCGGGTAGTTGGGGTTGGCGGGGTCGTCGGTCCAGGCCAGCAGCACTTCGCCCGGGCGCACGTAGCAGCAGAAGTTGTCGACGTGGCCGTCGGTCTCGTCGTTGTAGAGGCCGTCCGGCAGCCAGATGATGCTGTCCACCGCCAGGTGGTCGCGCAGCACTGCCTCGATCTCCTCGCGGCCCAGGTGCGGGTTGCGGTTGCGGTTGAGCAGGCATTCCTCGGTGGTGATCAGGGTGCCTTCGCCATCCACGTGGATGGAGCCGCCTTCCAGCACGAAGCCTTCGGTGCGGTAGCCCTGGAAGCCTTCGATGCGCAGCACCTTCGAGGCCACCTGGTCGTCGCGGTTCCACGGCGAGTAGAGGCCGCCGTCGAAGCCGCCCCAGGCGTTGAAGGCCCAGTCCACGCCGCGCACTTCGCCGGTGTCGTCGGTGACGAAGGTGGGGCCGGTATCCCGTACCCAGGCGTCGTCGGTGGTGATTTCCACCACGCGGATGTTCGGTTCGTCCAGGCGCTGGCAGGCGTTCTCGTACTGACCGGCGCTGACGCAGACGGTCACCGGCTCGAAACGGGCGATGGCGCGGGCCACGGCGCTGAAGGCGGCCTGGGCGGGTTTGCCGCCGAGGCGCCAGTTGTCCGGGCGCTCGGGCCAGACCATCCAGGTGCGGCTGTGGGTTTCCCATTCCGCCGGCATGCGGAAGCCATCGGCGCGGGGGGTGCTGTTCAGAGGTTTCATGGGGGTTACCTGTGGTCGCCCGGCGAGAGGCGCTGCGGTGGCTGTTGAGTGGGCCCCGCGCTGGCGGGGGCCACTGGAAAGGGGTGTCAGGACTCCAGGGAGCCGTCCAGGGTCTTCAGCGGGCCGTACAGGTTCGGGCGACGGTCACGGAAGGTGCCCCAGGCGCTGCGGGTACGTTCCAGTGCGTCGAGGTCGAAGCTGTGGACCAGCACGCCTTCCTCGGTTTCGTTCAGCTCCTCGACCTTGGCACCGAACTGATCGGCGATGAAGGAGGAGCCGTAGAAGGTGATGTCGTAGCCGTCCTGCTCTTCGCGGCCGATGCGGTTCGACGCCACCAGAGGCATCAGGTTAGCGCCTGCGTGGCCCTGCTGCACGCGCTGCCAATGGTCGCGGGAGGTGATGCTGGCGTCATGGGGCTCGCTGCCGATGGCGGTGGGGTAGAACAGCACCTCGGCACCCAGCAGCGCCATGCTGCGGGCGCACTCGGGGAACCACTGGTCCCAGCAGATGCCGACGCCGATGCGCGCGTAGCGGGTGTTCCACACCTTGAAGCCGGTGTCGCCGGGGTTGAAGTAGTACTTCTCGTGGTAGCCGGGGCCGTCCGGGATGTGGCTCTTGCGGTACACGCCGAGGTTGCTGCCGTCGGCGTCGATGATGGCGATGCTGTTGAAGCGCGCGCGCCCGGCCAGCTCGAAGTAGCTGATGGGCAGCACCACCTGCAGCTCGGCGGCCACTTTCTGGAAGTGGGCGATGGCGGCGTTGACCTCGGTGGCGGTGGCCAGCAGCAGGTAGTCGGCGTTGGGCTTCTGGCAGAAGTAGGGGGTTTCGAACAGCTCCTGGATGAGGATGATCTGCGCCCCCCTGGCGGCCGCCTGGCGCACCAGTTTCTCGGCGTTGGCGATGTTCGCGGCGCGATCCCAGGAGCAGGCCATCTGGGTGGCGGCGACGGTAACGATGCGGGACATGGAAACACCTCGTCAGGACGATTGCTGTCGATGAACGGGCGCAGGTCGCCCGGGAATGGCGACTTTATAATCGATAAAAATCTGCTTTAAAAGCGATTTAAATCGGTAAAAAGAAAATTATCGCCAATAAAGCGGATGTTTATCGAATTAAAAGCGGATAGAAATCGAGCGATTTCAGGGGGTATCGGCAAGCCCGACGGCCCGCTTGGGCAGGAAGGGCGGCAGGTAGAGGCCGAGGTAGGCATCGAACACGCGCATGCCTTCCTCGGCGAAGCGCGGGGTGATCTCGCCGTGCAGCTGCACCGAACGGGCATAGACGCGATCACCCAGCTCCATGGCCAGGGCGAAGACGTCGATGTCATCCGGCAGCGCCGGCAGCTCGAAGTGGCGCTCGAACAGGCGGTGCATCAGGCGGCCCAGCTCGATGTCGTGCTGGCGGTCGGCCTGGGTCACTTCGGTGAGGCCGTGCTGGGCGAGGATCAGTTGGCGCGCGGCGGTGTCGTCGGCGTAGATCGCCAGCATGCGCTCTTCCACCAGGCGCGAGAGGTCGCGCCAGCTGCCCAGGCGGCCGTGTTCCACCGGCTCCTGCAGGCAGGCGCGGAAGGCGGCGTGCACCTCGGCGGTGAGGCCTTCGAGGATGGCCGGCACGCTGGCGAAGAAGTGGTAGACGGAGGAGGGCGGCATGTCCGCGCGCTCGGCCACGCTGTAGATCGACAGGTTGGCCACGCCTTCCTCGGCCAGCAGCGCCCGTGCGGCGTCGAGAATCCCGGCGATGCGCAGCTGGCTGCTGGCGCGGGGTTTGCGGGGGGTGGCGGGACGCGGCATGGACGGCTCCTTGGCATGAGGCGGCTATTGGACGTTAGCCATGAGCCCCATGCAATACCGATGCGTCCCGTTCGTTCAACTGGCGCTGACCGGTTCCACCTTGAGCAGCACACCGTCCTGGCCGATCACGCGGACCTGGGCGCCGACGGGCAGGTCGGGCCCGACCACCAGCCACACCGAGTCGCCGGCCTTGATCTTGCCGCGCCCGCCTTCGATGGCCTGGTGCAGGGCGAACTGGCGGCCGACGAATTCCTGGCCCCGGCGGTTCAGCCCCGGCTGGTCGGAGGGCTTGGCGGCGCTGCGCTGGCGGCGCCACCAGTAGACGGCGGTGCACACCGAGAGCACGCCGAAGAGGAGGAACTGCACCTCCCACGGGATGCCCGGCACGAGGAAGGTGAGCACGCCCACCGCGGCGGCGGCGAGGCCGATCCACAGCAGGTAGCCGCCGGCGCCGAAGACTTCGAGGATCAGCAGCAGGGTGCCCAGGGCCAGCCAGTCCCAGAAGGACAGGGTCTGCAGGTAGCCGAGCATGGTCAGACCTTCTTGTCGCCGAAGGTGGCTTTGACGATCTCGCCGATGCCGCCCACCGAGCCGATCACCTGGCTGGCCTCCAGCGGCATGAGGATCACCTTGCTGTTGTTGGCGCTGGCCAGGCTGCCCAGGGCCTCGACGTATTTCTGCGCGACGAAGTAGTTCACCGCCTGCACGTTGCCGTTGGCGATGGCCTGGGACACCACGCGGGTCGCCTCGGCTTCGGCCTGGGCGGCGCGTTCGCGGGCCTCGGCTTCGAGGAAGGCGGCGGCGCGCTCGCCCTCGGCGCGGAGAATTTCCGCCTGCTTGTGGCCCTCGGCGGTGAGGATGGCGGCGGAGCGGGAGCCTTCGGCCTCGAGGATCTGCGCGCGCTTGAGGCGCTCGGCCTTCATCTGGCTGGCCATGGCTTCCACCAGGTCGGCGGGCGGGCTGATGTCCTTGATCTCGATACGGGTGACCTTGATGCCCCAGGGCGCGGTGGCCTCGTCGACGGTGCGCAGCAGGCGCTCGTTGATGGCGTCGCGCTGGCTGAGCATGGCGTCCAGCTCCATGGAGCCGAGCACGGTGCGGATGTTGGTCATCACCAGGTTGCGGATGGCGTGCTCGAGGTTGTTCACCTCATAGGCCGCCTGGGCCGCGTTGATCACCTGGAAGAAGCACACGGCGTCGATCTCGACGATGGCGTTGTCGGCGCTGATGGCTTCCTGCGGGGGGATGTCCAGCACGGCTTCCATGACGTTGAGCTTGCGGCCGATGCGGTCCATCACCGGGACGATGATGTTCAGGCCTGGCTTGAGGGTGTTGGTGTAGCGGCCGAAGCGCTCCACCGTCCACTCGTAGCCCTGCGGCACGACCTTGAAGCCCATGAATACGATGGCCACGGCGAGCGCGACGAAGAGGAGTACGACTGTGGTGATGCCCATGACTGTTCCCTGTAGGTGAGTGCCGGCAGCGGCCTTTCTCGGTTATCCGCCCGGATTCTGCGCCGGGCGGCGGTGGTTACTTCTGTTCGCTCTGCGGGGTGACCCGCAGCACTTCCTCGACCGTGGTGAGCCCGGCGGCGACCTTCTGCGCGCCGGACAGGCGCAGGCTGCGCATGCCTTCCTTGAAGGCGTTGCGACGCAGGCCGACCAGATCGGTATCGGCGGTTATGTAGCTCTTCACCGAGTCCGACAGCAGCATGATCTCGTAGACCCCGGCGCGGCCCCGGTAGCCGGTGTCGCGGCATTCCAGGCAGCCCACGGCGCGGTGCGCCCCGGTGGGCAGCGGTGCGCTCCAGGGGCGTGTGAGGTTCTGCCAGTCCTCTTCTTCCAGCTCGATGGGCGCCTTGCAGTGCGGGCACAGGGTGCGCACCAGGCGCTGGGCCATGACCCCGAGCAGGGTGGCGCGCAGCAGGTAGTAGGGCACGCCCAGTTCCAGCAGGCGGGTGATGGCGCTGGGGGCGTCGTTGGTGTGCAGGGTGGAGAGCACCAGGTGGCCGGTGAGCGCCGCCTGGATGGCCATCTCGGCGGTTTCCAGGTCGCGGATCTCGCCGACCATGATGATGTCCGGGTCCTGGCGCATCAGCGCGCGCACGCCGCTGGCGAAGGTCAGGTCGATGTTGTGCTGCACCTGCATCTGGTTGAAGGCGCCCTCGATCATCTCGATGGGGTCTTCGATGGTGCAGACGTTCACCTCGCTGGTGGCCAGCTGCTTGAGCGTGGTGTAGAGCGTGGTGGTCTTGCCCGAGCCGGTGGGGCCGGTGACCAGGATGATGCCGTTGGGCTGGTTGGTCATGCTCTGCCAGCGCTTCAGGTCGTCCTGGGAGAAGCCCAGCTGGTCGAAGCTCTTGAGCAGCACCTCGGGGTCGAAGATCCGCATCACCATCTTCTCGCCGAAGGCGGTGGGCAGTGTGGACAGGCGCAGCTCCACCTCGCCGCCTTCCGGGGTCTTGGTCTTGACCCGGCCGTCCTGGGGCTTGCGCTTCTCCGCCACGTTCATGCGGCCGAGGCTCTTCAGGCGGCTGACGATGGCCATCGTCACCTGGGGCGGGAACTGGTAGACGGTGTGCAGCACGCCGTCGATGCGGAAGCGCACGGTGCCCTGTTCGCGGCGCGGCTCGATGTGGATGTCACTGGCGCGCTGCTGGTAGGCGTACTGGAACAGCCAGTCGACGATGTTGACGATATGCGCGTCGTTGGCGTCAGGTTCCTGGTCGTTCGCCCCCAGTTTCAGCAATTGTTCGAAGTTGCCGACGCCGCTGATCTTCTGGTCCACGGCATTGGCGCCGCTGACCGACTTGGCCAGGCGGTAGAACTCCACGGTGAAGCGCTGGATGTCTGCCGGGTTGGCGACGATGCGCTTGATCGGGCGCTTGAGCACGTGGGTGAGGTTGCCCTCCCAGCTGTGCACGAAGGGCTGGGCGCTGGCGATGGTGACGCTCTCGCTGTCGGCGGCCACGGCGAGGATCTTGTGGCGCTGGGCGAAGGCGTAGGACATCAGCGGGGTGACCGCGGCGACGTCGATCTTCAGCGGGTCGATGCGCAGGTAGGGCTGGCCGGCGTACTCGGAGAGCCAGACGGTCAGGGCTTCGAGGTCGAGCTTCTTGCCGGGGCGCTTGAGGTCGTCGACCTGCTGGCTGGCGAGGAATTCCAGCGGGTGCTGCTGGTTGTTCACCGCGCTGCGGCGAATCGCCATGCACTGCTCGGCGGTGTCCTGGGCGATCCGGCCCTGGTTCACCAGCTCCCGCAGGAGGTCGTTGAGGTCCAGCCAGCGATCCTGGGCGGCTGAGGCAAAAGCGGACATGCAGGCTCCTTGGTCACGCGATCCCGGTCAGGGAAGAGTAGCCAACGCACTCTTCCGTGGAGGGTGCACAGGATGCCCGAATCGGCGCCTCGGGGCGAAGGGCATTGCGTGATCGGGTGCACCGAACGGCGTGGTCAGGATGCCGCAGGCTGCACATCCACCGAAAACACGCTGACCAGGGAGCGCATTTTCTGCGCGATCACCTCGGCGCGGTGCAGGGTCAGCCCGTCCTGGCGCAGTCGCAGCAGCAGGTCGTCGCCCTGGCGCGTGGCCTCCAGCCACTGCGGCACCAACTGCAGCTGGGCGAAGTAGGCGAGCAGGCGGCTGAGGATGTCCGCGTCGGCCTCGGCGAGGATGGTGAAGCTCAGCGTGCGCGCCTGGCCGGGCAGGTGCGTCTTGCTCCACACATCCTCACGCGGCGCGAGGGCTGTGGGGAAGGGCAGTGGCGGGGTGACGCGGGGCGATTCGTCGAGATCGAGCATGGTGGCGTGGCTCCGGAGGCGATGGCCTATTTTCCGGGCGCCGGAGGGAGAATTTCTGCCTGTTTATTGGTCGTTCCGGCTGATTGGGGAATAGAATTTCCCCGATATCCAGTTATTGGGGTTTTTCATGCCTATCGAACTCGATCCGTACGATCGCCGCATCCTCGAGCTGCTGCAGGAGGACGCCGGCATCGCCACCGCCGAGATCGCCGAGCGCATCGGCCTGTCGCAGTCACCCTGCTGGCGGCGCATCCAGCGGCTCAAGGAGGAGGGGGTGATCCGCCGCCAGGTGACGTTGCTGGACCGGCGCAAGATCGGCCTCAACGCGCAGATCTTCGCCCAGGTGAAGCTCAACGCCCACGGCCGCTCCAACCTCACCGAGTTCGCCGAAGCCATGCAGGGCTTCCCCGAGGTGCTGGAATGCCACGTGCTGATGGGCGCGGTGGATTTCATGCTGCGCATCGTCACCAAGGACATCGAGGCCTACGAGCGCTTCTTCTTCGAGAAGCTGTCGCTGGTGCCGGGCATCCAGGAGGTCAATTCCATCGTCGCGCTGTCGGAGATCAAGTCGACCACCCGTTTGCCGGTGGGGGGTTAAGAGAAAAGCGGAGGGAGCAACGGTATCTGTGGGAGCGAATTCATTCGCGATGGCAGCCGATAGGCTGCCGCTCCTTGCCGGGTAGCCCCTGGGGGCCGCTGCGCGGCCCTTTCGCGAATGAATTCGCTCCTACCGGTCATATGGGCTCAGGCCTGCTGGAAGTCCTTGGGCGAATGAATTCGCCCCTACAGGAGCATGCCGATGCGCTGGCTGTCGTAGGGCGGGTGAAACCCGCCGGCTTATCCCGCGGAAACGAAAAAGCCCCGCATCGGCGGGGCTTTTCCAGGGTGGTGCGGATCAGGCGTTGAGGCCGGTGGCCTCGTCGGCGCCGATGTTCACGTTCATGCACTGCACGGCGGCGCCGGCGGCGCCCTTGCCGAGGTTGTCCAGTCGCGCGACCAGGTTCAGGCGCTCGGCGGAGCCGAAGACGAAGAGGTCGACGCGGTTGGTGTCGTTGCAGCCCTGGACGTCGAAGAAGCCGCCGTCGAGGTTGCCTTCGTCACCGGCCGGCATCACCCGAACGAACTGCTCGCCGGCGTAGTGCTGGCGGTAGATCTCGACGATCTCGGCGGCGCTGGCCTTGCGTGCCAGGCGCTCGGTGTAGAGCGGCACGGTCACGGCCAGGCCCTTGAGGAAGGGGCCGACGATGGGGTTGAACACCGGTGCCTGGGCCAGGCGGCCCTGCACGCGCATTTCCGGCAGGTGCTTGTGCTCCAGGCCCAGGGCGTAGGGACGCGGGCTCATCAGCCTGGCGTCGTTGCCGGCTTCGTACTCGGCGATCATTCCCTTGCCGCCGCCGCTGTAGCCGGTGAGGGAGAAGGCGGAGAGCGGGTAGTCGGCGGGCAGCAGGCCGGCGTCGATCAGCGGGCGCACGGCGAGGATGAAGGCGCTGGCGTGGCAGCCGGGCACGGCGATGCGCTTGCTGGTGCGGATCTTCTCGCGCTGGCCGGCGGCCAGTTCCGGCAGGCCGTAGGCCCAGCTGTCGTCGGTGCGGAAGGCGGTGCTGGCGTCGATGATGCAGGTGTTCGGGTTGGTCACCAGGGACACCGCCTCGCGCGAGGCGACGTCGGGCAGGCAGAGGAAGGCGACGTCGGCGGCATTGAGGAAGCGTGCGCGCTCTTGCGAGTCCTTGCGCTTGTCATCGGCGATGCGCAGCAGCTCGACATCGGCACGGCCGGACAGGTAGTCGAGCAAACGGAGGCCGGTGGTGCCTTCCTGACCATCTACGAACACTTTGAAAACCATGGCGGACTCTCTCGGACAGACGAATGAAGAGCGGGGCGCGCATTGTAACCAGCGCGGCCGCGCCTTGGCCAAGCGCGTCGGCGGATCAGGTCCGCGAGGCGTCGGGCGGCGTGGCGGCGGGGGGTGGTGTCAGGCCCATGGAGACATAGATGCTGGTCAGCGCATCGACCCCCATATCGGCCGGGCGCACCCATTCCACCGGTACGTAGAGCAGGCCGCCCCCCACCGGGATGGGCGCGGTGGGCACCAGGATGGCGCAGTAGGGCCGGCCTTCCAGTTCGATAGGCGCGGAGCTCGGTTGCAGGGCGAGCACCGCCGCGCCGTCGCCACCGAAGAAGCACCAGACCGGCTGCATGGTGGTGATGTCGGCGTTCTTTTCCTTGTCGAGCATGCCGACGAAGCGGTCGGCGATGTTGTAGACATTGCCGATCAGCGGGGTGCGCCGCAGGGTCTGGTCGAACAGCCAGGCCAGCGGGCGGCGCAGGCCCAGTTGCACGGCGAGGCCGAGGGGATAGAGGCTGGCCAGCAGCACCAGGGTGCCGACGAACCAGGCCAGGACCGGGCTGCTGGCGAACGGCTGGCCGAGGGCGGCGAGCAGTTGGCCGATCAGCGTCGAGGGGCCCACCAGGCGGTTGAGCAGGCTGACGATCCAGGCCAGCAGTGCCAGGGTCAGCACCAGGGGCAAGAGGGCCAGCAGGCCGGTCAGCCAGGTGCCGAGCAGGGATCTGAAGCTTTGCTTGAACATCGCGTGGGTTCCTCGTCGGCACCGCGCGGGCGCGCGGTGCCGGGTCGCATCACTTGAGGAGCTGCTTCCAGCTCTTGAGCGTCAGCACCTGGTGGGCCTGGCTGACGCGGGCTTCGAGGGCCTCCTCGTCGATCGGCCGGCCGGCCAGTTCGGCCAGCTTGTTCAGTTCGCCGTAGCAGCGGTCGGTCTCGGGGATCTCCAGCAGCACGCTGCGGGCCAGGCGCAGCCAGACCAGCAGGCGCTCGATGCGCGGCAGCTGCTCGGCGAGGTCCTCGGGCTGGCGCTTGTAGCGGTCCAGCTGCAGGTCGCGGGCTTCGTCGCCCAGCAGGCGCGGCAGCCACTTGCCCAGCGCGGCCTTGCCCTGGCGGTTGCCACGGTCGTTGCGGCCGACGGCCCAGGAGCGGGCCAGCAGCCAGCTGGAGGCGTCGAGGGAGAACAGGCCCCAGCGGGTGCCGGCCAGTTCATCGGCGAATTGCTGCGGCGCCGCCTGGCGCGCGGCTTCGTCGTCCTGGCCGGCGGCCAGGCGCGGGCGCCAGTCACCGATCAGGGCGTCCAGGGCTTCGCGCAGGCCGTGGCTGCTGGCACGCGGCGCGGCCTGGCCGAGGCTGCCGAGCAGGGCGCGCAGGTCGATCAGCTGTTGCAGCCATTCGCCGAGCAGCTTCCAGTGGCCGTTGAATCGGTATTGCTCGGCCAGGCGCTGGCTGCTGCCGAGCAGGTGCCAGGCGATGGCGGCGATGGCGTCGTCCAGGGGCATCTCGGCGTCCAGCGCCGGGGCCGGCAGGGCGACGCTGTAGCTGTTGGCGTCGAACAGGCGGTAGCCACGCTCGGCCTTGCTGATGTCGCAGGGCATCAGGGGCAGGTCGGCGGCCAGTTCGCGGGCCAGCTCCAGCAGCGCCTCGGGTTCGCCCTGGCGCAGTTCCAGCTCCAGCTCGCAGATTTCTTCCTCGGCCTTGCCGGCGATGACCTTGCCCAGGTCCAGCGCGGCTTCGACCACGACCTTGGCCTTGCCGCGGCCCCAGGCGATCTCGGCGCGCTCGCGGACGAAGTCGGTGGTGAAGATCGGCGCCAGGGTCTTCTTGTCCAGGTCGGCGAGGCTGGCCGGCCAGCAGTCGTCACCGAGCTTCTTCGGGTCGAGCTTGGCCTTGGGCAGGTACCAGTCCCATTCGTTGCGCTCGGACAGCCCGGCCACGCTCTGGCCACGGCTCTTGAGGGTCTGGATGAACTGGTCGCCGTCGCGACGCAGGCGCAGGGCGACCTTGGCCCGGGACAGATCCCGCTCGGGGGTGTCGTAGTACTGGTTGAAGAGCTCGCGTTTCTCCCAGCCGCTCTTGTTGCGCTTCTTCAGCAGCGGGTGGTCACGGAGGGCTTCGAGGGTCTCGCGGCTGGCGCGGAGCTTGATTTCGGTTTCTTTTTGCATGGCCGGAGTTTTATCAATCGCAGCACGGGATGGCTGCCGAGGCCGTGAAGTCTACAGGAGGCCGAGGCGCCCTGCCGGGCGGTTTCGCCGCCGGGGCGTTGTCCCTATGATGAGCCTTCGTCCGTGGAGAAAGCCGATGCCCGTTCCAGACCTGAAGAGCCAGTTCGCCGCGCTGATCGCCGCGCCTTCGGTGAGTTGCACCCAGCCCGGCTGGGACCAGTCCAACCAGGCGGTGATCGACCTGCTGGCGACCTGGCTGGGCGAGCTCGGCTTCCGTTGCGAGGTGCAGCAGGTGGCGCCCGGCAAGGCCAACCTGCTGGCCACCCTGGGCAGCGGCCCCGGCGGCCTGGTGCTGGCGGGCCACAGCGACACCGTGCCCTTCGACGCCGCGCTGTGGAAGAGCGACCCACTGCGGCTCGCCGAGGCCGATGACCGCTGGTACGGCCTGGGCAGCTGCGACATGAAGGGCTTCTTCCCCCTGGTGATCGAGGCCGTGCGCGCCTTGCGCGACCAGCCGTTCCGCCGCCCGCTGATCGTGCTGGCCACCTGCGACGAGGAAAGCTCGATGTCCGGCGCCCGTGCCCTGGCCGCCGCCGGGCAGCCGCTGGGCCGCGCCGCGGTGATCGGCGAGCCCACCGGGCTGAAGCCGATCCGCCTGCACAAGGGCGTGATGATGGAGCGCATCGACATCCTCGGGCAGAGCGGCCACTCCTCCGACCCGAGCCTGGGCCGCAGCGCCCTGGAGGCGATGCACGAGAGCATCGCCGCGCTGGTGGTCCTGCGTGGCGAGTGGCAGCGCACGTTCAACAACCCGCTGTTCAACGTGCCCCAGCTCACCCTCAACCTCGGCTGCATCCACGGTGGCGACAACCCCAACCGCATCTGCGGCCAGTGCAGCCTGGAGTTCGACCTGCGCCCGCTGCCGGGCATGGAGCCGGAGATGCTCCGCGCGGCCATCCGCCAGCGCCTGGCGCCGCTCGCCGAGCGCCATGGCGTGGCCATCGACTACCAACCGCTGTTCCCCGCCGTGCCGCCCTTCGAGGAGCCCGCCGGAAGTGATCTGGTGCGCCTGGCCGAACGTCTTACCGGGCATGCCGCAGAAGCGGTGGCCTTCGGCACCGAAGCCCCGTATCTTCAGCAGCTTGGTTGCGAGACCCTGGTGCTCGGCCCCGGCGACATCGCCTGCGCCCACCAGCCCGATGAACACCTCGAACTGTCACGCATCGAACCTACCGTGGCGCTGTTGCGCCAGCTCATCCAGCACTACTGCCTGAACCCCGCCGACAAGGCCTGATGTGGAGGGAATCCGTTGATGTTCCTGCGACGACGATAAACGCGACGCCCCCGACTCCGTCTCCGGAGTAGCACCGCTCATTTCGCCAACGTCCACAGGCTCACGGAATCCATGCACGACTACGTCAACTGGCTGCGCCACGCATCGCCCTATATCAACGCCCACCGGGACTGCACCTTCGTGGTGATGCTGCCCGGCGAGGGTGTCGCCCATCCGAATTTCGGCAACATCGTCCACGACCTGGTGCTGCTGCACAGCCTGGGGGTGCGCCTGGTGCTGGTGCACGGCTCGCGCCCGCAAATCGAGGCGCGCCTGGCCGCGCGCGGGCTCACCCCGCACTTCCACCGCGACCTGCGCATCACCGACGGCCCCACCCTGGAGTGCGTGATCGACGCCGTGGGCCAGCTGCGCATCGCCATCGAGGCGCGCCTGTCCATGGACATCGCCGCCTCGCCCATGCAGGGCTCGCGCCTGCGTGTGACCGGCGGCAACTTCGTCACCGCGCGGCCCATTGGCGTGGTCGATGGCGTCGACTACCACCACACCGGTGAAGTGCGCCGCATCGACCGCAAGGGCGTCGGCCGCCAGCTGGACGAGCGCTCCATCGTGCTGCTCTCGCCCCTGGGCTACTCGCCCACGGGGGAAATCTTCAACCTCGCCTGCGAAGACGTCGCCACCCGCGCCGCCATCGACCTGGGCGCGGACAAGCTGGTGCTGTTCGGCAGCGAACGCGGGCTGATCGACGAAGCCGGCAAGCTGGTGCGCGAACTGCGCCCGCAGCAGGTGCCCAGCCACCTCGTGCGCCTGGGCAACAGCTACCAGGCCGAGCTGCTGGACGCCGCCGCCCAGGCCTGCCGCAGCGGGGTCAAGCGCAGCCACATGGTCAGCTACGCCGAGGACGGCTCCCTGCTCACCGAGCTGTTCACCCGCGACGGTGGCGGCACCCTGGTGGACCAGGAGCAGTTCGAATCCCTGCGCGAAGCCACCATCGAGGACGTCGGCGGGCTGATCGACCTGATCACCCCGCTGGAGGACCAGGGCATCCTGGTGCGCCGTTCCCGCGAGGTGCTGGAGCGCGAGATCGGCCAGTTCAGCATCGTCGAGCGCGACGGCCACATCATCGCCTGCGCGGCGCTCTATCCCATCGCCGACTCCGAGGCCGGCGAGCTGGCGTGCCTGGCGGTGAACCCGGAATACCGCCACGGCGGCCGTGGTGACGAGCTGCTGGAACGCATCGAGGACCGCGCTCGCGCCCTGGGCCTGAAGACCCTCTTCGTGCTCACCACCCGCACCGCCCACTGGTTCCGCGAGCGCGGCTTCCAGCCCAGCGGCGTGGAAAGCCTGCCGGCGGCGCGCGCCTCGCTCTACAACTACCAGCGCAATTCGAAGATCTTCGAAAAGGCGCTCTGAGGCCGCTCCTACAGAACTGAGGGCGCGTGCCGTAGGGTGTGCCGTGCGCACCTTCGCACGGTGCTTCCGGCGAGCTCCAGGTGCGCGCAGCACACCCTACGTCTGGAGTGAGCGACGGCTGCCCGCTCCTAGGCCCCTCTTCCAGTGGACTCGCGAAAGGGCCCGGCACCGAGCCGGGCCCATCGCGGCTGAAGCCGCTCCCACAGGGGGAGTTCCCCTCACCCCATCAGGGCAATATCGCGAACACCCGCGCCGGGAAGCCGGTGCCCCGGGCGATCTTCGGGAAGCTCACCACCACCAGCGCGCCGGCTTCCGGCACCTGGTCCAGGTTAGCCAGCAGCTCGATCTGGTAGTGGTCCTTGCCGAGGATGTAGGACTCCAGCGAGTAGTCGTCCTTGCTGGTGGCGATGCCGGGGTCGGTGTCCGTGGTCTCGTGGCCGGAGGCGGTGATCTTGCGCGTCTCGTAGAGGTACACCAGCGCCTCCTTGCTCCAGCCCGGGTAGTGGGCCACGCCCTGGGCGTCGGCGTTCTGGATCTTTTCCTGGCTCGGCCAGCGCTTGGACCAATCGCTGCGCAGGGCCACGAAGGCGCCTTCCGGCACCGGCCCGTGCTCGGCCTCCCAGGCCTTCACGTCGGCCAGGGTCAGCACGTAGTCGGGGTTCTTCGCCGCCTGCTGGTGGATGTCCAGCACCACCAGCGGCAGCAGCTGTTCCTTCACGTCGATCTGGTCGATGCCGCGCAGGCCCTTGTGGAAGTGCACCGGCGGGTCGACATGGGTGCCCCACTGGCCGACGTGGGTGTAGAGGTCCACCTGGAAGCCGTCCTTGTCTACGGTGTAGAGCGTCTTGCGCTGGGCGTTCTCGAAGCCCTTCCAGTGCGGCACCTGCTCGTCGTAGGCGTGGGTCAGGTCGACCCAGGTCTTGGTTTTGAGCGTGGCGTAGGTGTCCCAGAGGCCGGGTTGCGCGGCCTGGGCCAGCAGCGGCAGGGACAGCGAGGCGGTGAGGGCCAGGCGGCCCAGGGTGCGTATCGACATGCGTGACCTTCTCCTTGGTTGGGATCGGGCCGGTACGGGCGGGCTGCCTATACTGGCTGTCTCATAACTTAGAAGGGGAAACGCGATGTCGTCTAAGCACTTGATCGAATATGAACATGCCAGTCCGGAAGTACGCGCCGTCTATGACGACATCATGGCCACGCGCAAGGTCGACCAGGTGAACAACTTCTGGAAGGCCCTGGCCCAGCACCCGGACAACCTGCGTCGCACCTGGGAGAGCCTGAAGCAGGTGATGGCCCCCGGCGCGCTGGACTCGCTGACCAAGGAGCTGCTCTACGTGGCCGTCAGCGTCACCAACAATTGCGCCTACTGCATCGGCTCGCACACGGCGGCGGCGCGCAAGGCGGGGATGACCGAGGAAATGTTCGGCGAACTGCAGGCGGTGATCGGCATGGCCAATGAGACCAACCGGCTGGCGACGGGTTATCGGGTTCCGCTGGACGCGGCTTTTCGCGAGGACTGATTCAGGCGATCCGCGAGGGACGCTGCAGCTCGTACTGGTCGTGGCCGTCGTCCCAACCGGCTTCCCAGGCCGCGGCGAGCACTTCGGCGGGGTAGGGCTGCTGGTTGATGGTCTGGCCGGTGAGGCCCGCCATGTAGCCTTGTTGGTAAGCCTTGTTGAGGCTTTCCAGGCTCCATTGCTGGCTGTCTTCGGGATGGGCGTCTGGGGGCGCCATGGGCAAAGCTCGCAGGCTCTGGATATGTGCTCATGCTAGCTGCCGGTTTTCCGGCGCGGGTGGCCGCCTGTCCCAGTTGGAGCCCCAGCTTGTCGGTTTTGTGACAGGCCGCGCCTTTTGAGGGCGCGTGGGTTCGCGGGTGGTTCCGGCGCCGCTGCAATCCGTAGGTTGGGCTGAGGTACGAAGCCGCAACGAGCGGGGTGGCGGCTAGCACCGTTGGGCCTCGCTGCGCTCGGCGCCAACCTACCGTAGCCCGGGCTTCAGCCCGGGAACGGCAGGGACCGTGTCAGTTGCTCAGCAAGCCGAGGATGCTGGCCTGGTAGGCGGCGACGAAGGTGTCGAAGTCGACATCGGGCTCGGCTTCCAGGCGTGCCTGTTCCTCCAGGGATTCGCGCGCCATGGTTTCCAGGCGTTCCTGGTCGTCCGGGGCCAGGGTCTCGGCGCGGAAGTACTCGGCGTGCTGCTGGCTGTAGCGCAGGGCGAACTCGCTGAAGCTCTCGCCGCGCTCGCGCAGTTCGGCCAGGACCCGGGCCGAGGGCGTGAGGTTGGCGTCGGCGACCTTGGGGCGTTGGGCCGCGAGGGCTTCGGCGTGGGCCTGGCCACCCTGGGCGCGGTCCAGCAGGTCGGCGGTGCGGGCGATCTGGTCGAGCAGCTCGCCAGTCCATTCCTGGAGGCCGATTTCCTGGCCGTTGCGCTGCAGGTGCAGGCCGGGGCGGCGACCTTCCTTGACCACGCGCTGGAAGTTGTCGGTGCAGTCGCGGCATTCGCCGCCGGCCAGGGGCGGGCTGTCCTGCAGGGCGCAGAACAGCAGGAAGGCGTCGAGGAAGCGCGACTCTTCCAGGTCGATGCCCAGGGGCAGGAAGGGGTTGATGTCCAGGCAGCGCACTTCGACGTACTGCACGCCACGGGCCATCAGTGCCTGGATCGGGCGCTCGCCGGTGTAGGTGACGCGCTTCGGGCGGATCGACGAGTAGTACTCGTTCTCGATCTGGATCACGTTGGTGTTCAGCTGCACCCATTCGCCGTCGCGCTTGGTGCCGATCTCGGCATAGGGCGGGTAGGGCGTGGACACCGCCTGGCGCAGGCTCGACAGGTAGCTGTCGAGGTTGTTGTAGCAGGGCGTGAGGCCGGACTGGGCGTTGTTCTGGTAGCCCAGGTCGCTCATGCGCAGGCTGGTGGCCCAGGGCAGGAACAGGGTGTCGGCGTCGAGGCGGTCGAGGTCGTGGGGGCGGCCACGGAGGAAGTTCTGGTCCAGCGCCGGCGCCGCGCCGAACAGGTACATCAGCAACCAGCTGTAGCGGCGGAAGTTGCGGATCATCGCGATGTAGCGCGCCGACTGGAAGTCGCGGTCGCTATGCTCGTCGCCTTCGGCTTCCTTGAGCAGGGGCCACAGGGCTTCGGGCAGGGAGAAGTTGTAGTGGATGCCGGCGATGCACTGCATGGTCTTGCCGTAGCGCACGGCCAGGCCGCGGCGGTAGACGTACTTCAGGCGGCCGATGGGCGAGGTGCCGTAGCGGGCGATCGGGATGATCTCCTCGCTGGGCAGGCGGCCGGGCATCGAGGCGCTCCACAGCAGCTCGCCGTCGAGCTTCTGGTAGGTGAAGCGATGGATCTTCTCCAGGTCCGCCAGGGTGTCGGCCGGGTCGTGCTCGGTGGGGGTGATGAACTCCAGCAGCGACTCGGAATAGTCGGTGGTGATCTGCGGGTTGGTCAGGGCCGAACCGACGGCCACCGGGTGCGGCGTCAGGGCCAACTGGCCGTTGTCTTCGACGCGCAGGCATTCGCGTTCGATACCGTGCAGGCACTGGGTCAGCAGGGACAGGTGGGCACGCTCGCCCAGCAATGCCAGGCGGCGGGAGAGAAGGTCGCTCAATTTGGAATCCTGTGGGTCCCAGGGACAGTCGCCCCAATATGAGGGTGGACTGGTCGGTCTACAAGGGGCGGACATGACTGCGTTGTCGCTTTGTCCAGAATAGAGCCTCGCCGTCCTGGCGCTTACAGCTGGGCGAAGGTGCCTTGCCCTTTAGCGACCAGCTTGTCGCCCTGCAGCACATCGGCTTCGACCACCAGGGTCCGCGAGCCGGCGTGCACCACCCGCGCGCGGCAGAGGATGTCACCCTCGGCCACGGGACGGATGTAGTTGATCTTGCATTCGATGGTGGCGCTGCGCCGCTCGAAACCATGGACGCTGGTGCAGGCCAGGCCCATGGCGATATCGAGCAGCGAGAAGATGGCTCCGCCGTGCATCACCTGGCCGCGATTGCGCAGGTGCTCGCCCATCGTCAGGCGCGCCTCGGCGACGCCGTCGCCCAGGCTGACCGGTTCGATGCCCAGCAGCTTGCTGTAGGCGCTGGCGGTGTGCAGGTCGGAGATTTCCATCTCAGCTCACTTCTTCTTGATCTGCTTGGCGTTGGCGAACAGCGAGGCCATGGCGTTGTTCGTCGGCGCCGCCTGTTGCTGCTGGCGCGGTGCGCCGCGATCCGCACGCTGGCCGCCCTGGGGACGACCGCCGCCGCGCGGGCCATCGACCTTCTCGCCGGGGGTGTCGCTCATGCGCATGGACAGGCCGACGCGGTTACGCGGGATGTCCACTTCCATGACCTTGACCTTGACGATGTCGCCGGCCTTGACCACTTCGTACGGGTCCTTGACGAACTTCTCCGACAGCGCGGAGATGTGCACCAGGCCGTCCTGATGGACGCCGATGTCGACGAAGGCGCCGAAGTTGGTGACGTTGGTCACCACGCCTTCCAGCACCATGCCGGGCTTGAGGTCCTTGAGGCTCTCGACGCCTTCCTGGAACTCGGCGGTCTTGAACTCGGGACGCGGGTCGCGGCCGGGCTTGTCCAGTTCCTTGAGGATGTCGGTGACGGTGGGCAGGCCGAAGGTCTCGTCGGTGAACGTGGCCGGGTCGAGGCGCTTGAGGAAGCCCGAATCGCCGATCAGCGAGCGGATGTCGCGGCCGGTGTCGGCGGCGATACGCTGCACCAGCGGGTAGGTTTCCGGGTGCACCGCGGAGGCGTCCAGCGGGTTGTCGCCGTTCATCACGCGGAGGAAGCCGGCGGCCAGCACGTAGGTCTTCTCGCCCAGGCGGCTGACGTTCTTCAGCTCCTCGCGGGTCTTGAAGGCGCCGTTGGCGTCGCGGTGGGCGACGATGTTCTGCGCCAGGGTCGCGTTGAGGCCGGAGATGCGCGCCAGCAGGGCGGCGGAGGCGGTGTTCACGTCCACGCCCACGGCGTTCACGCAGTCTTCCACCACCGCGTCCAGGCTGCGCGCCAGCTGCAGCTGGGACACGTCGTGCTGGTACTGGCCGACGCCGATGGACTTGGGCTCGATCTTCACCAGCTCGGCCAGGGGGTCCTGCAGGCGGCGGGCGATGGACACGGCGCCCCGCAGGGACACGTCCAGGTCGGGGAATTCCTTGGCGGCCAGTTCCGAGGCCGAGTACACCGAGGCGCCAGCTTCGCTGACCATGATCTTGGTCATCTTCAGGCCCGGCATCTTGCTGATCAGCTCGCCGGCCAGCTTGTCGGTCTCGCGGCTGGCGGTGCCGTTGCCGATGGCGATCAGGTCCACGCCGTGCTTGGCGCAGAGCTTGGCCAGGGTGGCCAGGGTGTCATCCCACTTGTTGTGCGGCACGTGGGGGTAGACGGTGGCGGTTTCCAGCAGCTTGCCGGTGGCGTCGACCACCGCGACCTTGCAGCCGGTGCGCAGGCCCGGGTCCAGGCCCAGGGTGGCGCGCGGGCCGGCCGGGGCGGCCAGCAGCAGGTCGTGCAGGTTGCGGGCGAAGACGTTGATCGCCTCGGTCTCCGCGCCTTCGCGCAGTTCGCCCAGCAGGTCGGTTTCCAGGTGGGTGTAGAGCTTGACCTTCCAGGTCCAGCGCACCACCTCGCCCAGCCATTTGTCGGCGGCGCGGGCCTGGTCCTTCACGCCGAAGCGCTCGCCGATCATCACTTCGCAGGGGTGCATGGTGCCCGGCAGCTCGTCGCCGACCTTCAGGGCGACGCTGAGCACGCCCTCGTTGCGGCCACGGAAGATCGCCAGGGCGCGGTGCGACGGCGCGCCCTTGAGGGCCTCGTCGTGCTCGAAGTAGTCGCTGAACTTGGCGCCTTCCTGTTCCTTGCCGGCCACCAGGCGGGCAGTGAGGGTGGCGTTGTCCTTGAGGAAGCTGCGCAGGCTGGCCAGCAGGGTGGCGTCTTCGGCGAAGCGCTCCATGAGGATGTACTTGGCGCCTTCGAGCACCGCCTTGGTGTCGGCGAAGCCCTTTTCGGCATCGATGAAGCGTGCGGCTTCGGTTTCCGGCGCCAGGGTCGGGTCGGCGAAGAGCGCGTCGGCCAGCTCGCCGAGGCCGGCTTCCAGGGCGATCTGGCCCTTGGTGCGGCGCTTCTGCTTGTACGGCAGGTAAAGGTCTTCGAGGCGGGTCTTGGTGTCGGCCAGCTTGATTTCGCGGGCCAGTTCCGGGGTCAGCTTGCCCTGTTCCTCGATGCTGGAGAGGATCGCGCCACGGCGGTCCTCCAGCTCGCGCAGGTAGCGCAGGCGCTCTTCCAGGTTGCGCAGCTGGGTGTCGTCCAGGCTGCCGGTGACTTCCTTGCGGTAGCGGGCGATGAAGGGAACGGTGGAGCCTTCATCGAGCAGGGCAACGGCAGCGGCGACTTGTTGCGGGCGCACGCCCAGCTCTTCAGCGATTCGGTTGTTGATGCTTTCCATATGAAAAAGACACACCTGATGACCAACGAAAGACCGGCCGGGCCTGGCCTCGGCCGGGAAACAAGCGGCGCATTATAAACACCCCGTTGCGTTGGCCAGGGCACCGTTCGGGGAAAAATCTGCTAACAATGGTCGAGCCGCGCGACACCGGCGCTGAGTAATAATGCCGCGCTTGAGAAACCAGGAGAGAACATGAGCAGCATCCCCAATGCCGAGGGCGAAAAGATCCTGATCGTCGACGACGACGCGCGTCTGCGTCGTTTGCTCGAGCGCTTTTTCGAGGAGCAGGGCTACCGCGTGCGCGCGGTGGAAAACGTCGAACAGATGGACCGCCTGCTGGCCCGCGAGCTGTTCAACCTCGTGGTCCTGGACCTGATGCTGCCCGGCGAGGACGGCCTGTCCGCCTGCCGCCGCCTGCGCGCATCGAACAACCAGGTGCCGATCATCATGCTCACCGCCAAGGGCGACGAGTCCAGCCGTATCCAGGGCCTGGAACTGGGTGCCGACGACTACCTGGCCAAGCCGTTCAACCCGCGCGAGCTGCTGGCGCGGATCAAGGCCGTGCTGCGCCGCCAGGCACCCCAGGTGCCCGGCGCTCCCGCCGCTGCCGACGAGAGCGTGAGCTTCGGCGAGTACGAGCTGTCCCTGGCCACCCGCGAGCTGAAGAGGGGCGAGGACGTGCACATGCTCACCACCGGCGAGTTCGCCGTGCTCAAGGCCCTGGTCCAGCACGCCCGCGAGCCGCTGACCCGCGACAAGCTGATGAACCTGGCCCGTGGCCGCGAATGGGACGCCCTGGAGCGCTCCATTGACGTGCAGATCTCCCGCCTGCGCCGGCTGATCGAGCCCGACCCGTCCAAGCCCCGCTATATCCAGACCGTCTGGGGCGTCGGCTACGTGTTCGTGCCCGACGGCAACAAGTGACCCACCCCGCCGCGCCCGTATCCCCGGGCGCGGCACTGCTGTGTCTAGGCGTCTGAGCCTCCTGCCCGGAAAACCCGATGAAAGCGCCGTACTGGTTCCCGCAGAGTTTCTTCTCCCGCACCCTCTGGCTGGTGCTCATCGTCGTGCTGTTTTCCAAGGCCCTGACCCTGGTCTACCTGATGATGAACGAGGACGTCCTCGTGGACCGCCAGTACAGCCACGGCGCGGCCCTGACCCTGCGCGCCTACTGGGCGGCCAGCGAGTCCGAGCGGGACGACCTGGCCAAGGCCGCCGGCCTCAAGCGGGTGACCCGCGACGCCGTGCCGCCCAGCGAGCAGCACTGGCCCTACAGCGAAATCTTCGAGCGGCAGATGCAGACCGAGCTCGGCCCCGAAACCGAGGTGCGCCTGCGCGCCAAGAGCCCGCCGGCGCTCTGGGTCCAGGCCCCGGCGCTGGGCCCGGACTGGGTGCGCATCCCGCTGTATCCACACCCCTTGCGGGGGCAGCGCATCTGGAGCGTGCTCGGCTGGTTCCTCGGCATCGGCCTGCTGTCCACCGCCGCCGCCTGGATCTTCGTGCGCCAGCTCAACGCCCCGCTCAAGCGCCTGGTGTTCGCCGCCCGCCAGCTCGGCCAGGGCCGCAGCGTGCGCCTGCCGGTGAGCGACACCCCCAGCGAGATGACCGAGGTCTACCGCGCCTTCAACCAGATGGCCGAGGACGTCGAACAGGCCGCCCGCGAGCGCGAACTGATGCTGGCCGGGGTTTCCCACGACCTGCGCACGCCGCTGACGCGCCTGCGCCTGTCCCTGGAGCTGATGAGCAGCGACAGCGAGCTGACCGAAGACATGGTCCGCGACATCGAGGACATGGACGCCATCCTCGACCAGTTCCTCGCCTTCATTCGCGACGGCCGCGACGAGCGCCAGGAAGAGCTCGACCTGGGCGAGCTGGTGCGCGAGGTGGTGGCGCCCTACAACCAGCACGAGGAGCGCGTGCGCCTGTGCCTGGAACCGCTGCCGCCGTTCCCGCTGCGGCGCGTGTCGATCAAGCGCCTGCTGGTGAACCTGATCGAGAACGCGCTGCGATATGGCGGCAACGGCGTCGAAGTGGCGGCGTTCGTGGCGGGTGATCACACCGCGCCCTATATCGTCCTCAGTGTCCTCGACCGCGGCCAGGGCATCGACCCGGCGGAGCTGGGCGACATCTTCAACCCCTTCATCCGCGGCGACCGCGCCCGTGGCGGCAAGGGCACCGGCCTGGGCCTGGCCATCGTCAAGCGCATCGCCGCGCTGCACGGCGGTAGCGTCGAGTTGCGCAACCGCTCCGGCGGCGGCCTTGAAGCCCGCGTGTGCCTGCCCATCGGCCTGCTGCTGCCCCGCGACGCCGCCTGATCACCGCGCCCCGGCCGCCTGTGCCGGGGCCTCCGCGCCGCCGGCCGCGCCTTCCGTCAGGCGGCGGTCGGCGCTTGCGTTTGTATAGTGTCACTTTGCCTTGACCCACGTACTCTAGGCGCCCTGGACTATCCTCTAGCGCGCGTAGACATGAGGTCACAATGCCCGCCGCTCAAGCCCGCTTGCCCAACTGGACCTGGTGGTCGTCACTCCCGTTGCTGCACATCGCCACCTGGCTCTCCCTGGGCACTCAGGTTTCCGGCGGCGTGGCGCTCTGGTACCTGCCATTTTCCCTGGGCCTGGTGGGTTGCCTGTGGTGGGGCCCCCGGGTATTGCTCGCGGTCTTTCTCAATGCCGCGCTGAGCGCGCCGCTGTGGGGGCTGGACTGGCGCCTCGCGCCCTTCTACGCCCTGCCCGAAACCCTCAGCATCGCCGTCGGCTGGCTGCTCCTGCGGTCGTCGCGCTTCGATGTCGCCCTGGCGGATTTCTCCAGCCTGCTGCGCTTCATGCTGCTCGGCGTGCTGGTGCCGGTGACCCTGGTGTCCACCGGGGTGCAGGGCAGTCTTCTGCTCACCGGGGTGATCAAGCCCGAAGCCTGGGGCACCGCCAGCCTGCTGATGTGGCTGGGCGACAGTCTCACCACCCTGGTCATCGCCCTGCCGCTGCTCACCTACCTGACGCCCTGGTTGCGCCGTCGGCGCTGCGCCCTGGGCACTTACTCGCGGCTGCCCGAATCGATGCTCAGGCTGCCGCCCTGGCCGGTGCTGCTGGTGTTGTGTATCGCCCTGCCGCTGGCCATCGCGGTGATGCCGCTGCTGCTGACCCTGCCGCTGATCGGCCTGGTGATGCTCAGCCTGGCGCTGGTCTGGGGCTTCCCCGGCGCCCTGTGCGGCGCCGGCCTGACCACCGCCACCGTGCTCGCCCTGCCGATCCTCCGCGAGCTGGGCGAGGCGCCGCAGTGGCTGGAGCCGCAGCGCATCGAACTGCACCTCAGCGTGCTGCTGCTGATGGTCTCCACCCTGCTGGTGGGCCGCTCCCTCAGCGACCTGCGCCTGGAGCTGCGCCGCCGCAACGAGATGCAGCAAGCCCTGGCGCTGAATAGCCTGGCCCTGGAAGCCAGCCCGCTGGGGGTGATCATCGTCGACGCGCGCCAGCCTGATTTTCCCCTGACCTACTGCAACCCGGCCTTCCAGCGCATCACCGGCTACAGCCGCAAGGAAGTGCTCGGGCGCAACTGCCGCTTCCTGGTCGGCCATGACCGCAACCAGCCCGACCTGCCGCGCCTGCTGGCCGCCATCCGGCGCGGCGAGCCCTGTCAGGTGGTGCTGCGCAACTACCGCAAGGACGGCAGCCTGTTCTGGAACGAAGTGACCCTGGCGCCGATGCACGACGACCATGGCATCAGCCACTTCGTCGCCCTGCAGCACGACGTCAGCCGCCGCGAGATGCTCGCCGAGGAGTTGGGCGTGCGCCGCGAGGAACTGCTGCGCCAGACCCACCTGCTGAGCCAGACCGAAGCCATCGCCGACATCGGCGGCTGGGTGCTGGAGCTGCCCGGCGAGCAGATGTTCTGGAGCGAAGGCACCTTCCGCATCTACGACCTGGACCCCGTGGGCGGCGCGCCCAACCTGGAACAGGCGATGAACTACTTCGACGAGGACAGCCGCGCCCGCGCCCAGGCCACCCTCGACCATGTGCTGCGCACCGCCGACCCCTTCGACATCGAACTGCGCATCGTCACCGCCAAGAGCATCTACCGCTGGGTGCGCCTCAAGGGCCTGGCCGAGCACGACGGCGAGCAGGTGATCCGCATCTACGGCGCGGTCCAGGACCTCACCGAGCTGAAGCGCGCCGAGCGCCGCCAGCGTGAGCGCGACGAGCGCCTGCACCTGTTCTTCGAGGCGCCGCTGATCGGCATGGCCCTGTGCTCGCCCGAGCACTGCTGGGAAGAGGTCAACTTCAAGCTGTGCAGCATCCTCGGCCGCTCCCGCGAAATGCTCCAGGGCGCCGACTGGCTGAGCATCACCCACCCCGACGACCGTGGCGCCGAGCTGGCCCTGCTGCACCAGGTGCGCAGCGGCCAGCGCGACGGCTACGAGCTGGACAAGCGCTTCCTGCGGCCCGACGAGAGCGTCATCTACACCCGCATCAACGTCCGCGCCGTGCGGGACGCCGACGGCCGTCTCCATGCGCTGCTGGCCCTGGTGGAAGACGTCAGCGCCCGCCGCGAGGCCGAGGCGCGCTACCGCATCCTGGTGGAGCACGCCCCCGAGGCGATCCTGGTGTTCGACGTCGAGCGCGGCATCACCGAAGCCAACGAAAACGCCGCACGCCTCTACGGCCTGCCCCGCGAGGAGCTGATGGGGCGCATGCCCACCAGCTTCAGCCCGCTGCTGCAGGCCGATGGCCGCCCCTCGCGGGATGTCGGGCACGCCTACGCCCAGGCCGCGCTGGCCGGCGAGGCGCCGGTGTTCGAGTGGCTGATGCGCGATGTCGCCGGCCGCGTGCGCCCCTGCGAAGTGCGCCTGGTGCGCTTGCCGGGTGGCGGCGCGCCGTTGATCCGCCTGAGCATCACCGACATTTCCGAGCGCCAGCGCTACCAGCGCGAGATCGAACGCCTGGCCTACAGCGACGAACTCACCGGGTTGCCCAACCGCCGCCTGCTCCTCGACCGCCTGCAGCACGCCATGGCCCGAGAAGTGCGCGAAGGCCGCTACGGCTCGCTGCTGTTCATCGACCTGGACCACTTCAAGACCGTCAACGACAGCCTTGGCCATCCGGTGGGCGATGCCCTGCTGCGTGAAGTCACCGCGCGCCTGGCCAGCTGCCTGCGGGCCGAAGACACCCTGGCGCGCCTGGGCGGCGACGAATTCGTGGTGCTGCTCGAAGCTCTGGCCGACAGCCCCGAACAGACCGCCGAATACGCCGCCGAAGTGGGCACCAAGCTGCTCCACAGCCTGCACGGCAGCTACCGCATCGGCGAGCACGAGCTGTCGGTCAGCGCCAGCATCGGCATCGCCCTGCACCCCTTCGAGCGCCAGGGTGCGGCCGACGTCCTCAAGCAGGCCGACACCGCCATGTACCGGGCCAAGCAGGGCGGCCGCAACGCGCTGCACTTCTTCGCCCCGGCCATGCAGGCCGCCATCGACCAGCGCCTGCAGCTGCAAAGCGAGCTGCGCCAGGCCGTCGCCCGGGGCCAGCTGTTCCTCGAATTCCAGCCGCAGCTGTCCCTCGCCGACGAGCGCGTGGTGGGCGCCGAGGCCCTGCTGCGCTGGCGCAACCCCACCCGGGGCGTGGTGCCGCCGAGCCAGTTCATCGCCCTGGCCGAAGAGACCGGGCTGATCCTCGAACTCAGCGACTGGGTGCTCGACCGCGCCTGCGCCAGCCTGGCCCAGTGGCTGCCGCAGTGGCCCGAGCTGGTGATGGCGATCAACGTCAGCCCTCGCGACCTGCGCCAGGGTGATTTCGTCGCCCGGGTCAGCGACTGCCTGCAGCGCCACGGCGTGCCGGCCCAGCGCCTGGAGCTGGAAATCACCGAAGGCAGCCTGCTGGAAGACGTCGAGCAGTGCATCGCCGCCATGCAGGCGCTCAAGCGCCTGGGCGTGCGCTTCGCCATCGACGACTTCGGCACCGGCTATTCCTCGCTCACCTACCTCAAGCGCCTACCCCTGGACCGCCTGAAGATCGACCGCAGCTTCGTCGAAGGCCTGGAGCTGGCGGGCAGCGACGCCGCGCTGGTGGACACCATCCTCGCCATCGGCCACAACCTCGGCCTGGAATGCGTGGCCGAAGGCATCGAAGCCCGGGGCCAGTACCACAGCCTGCGCGCCCTGGGCTGCGCCCTCGGCCAGGGCTACCACTTCAGCCCGCCGCTGGATGAGGCGGCCTTCCTCGACTGGCTGCGGCAGCGCGCCCCTTGAGTCCCGTCTCCCTGTACCGCCTTGCGGGCTGGCTGCTGTGCACCCTGTTGCTCTGGGTGGGCGGGCCGGCCCCGGCCAGCGCCGCCTACCCGGCGGGCATCGACCTGCGCGAATGGTCCCCGGAGGCGCAGCCGATGGAGATCATGGCTGGCGACTGGCTGCTCACCTGGCGCGGCGGGGTGCGCCCGCCGTCCCGGGTCGAGCTGCCCTTCACCTGGCACGACGGCACTCCGCGCTGGTGGGGCGAGGTGGGCTTTGGCGAGATCGAGCTGAGCACCGAGCTGCGCCTGCCCACCACCGACGAGCCCCTGGCGCTGTACATCGACGCGCTGAAATCGGCCGGGCGGGTGTGGATAGACGGCGAGCTGGTGGCCGGTGTCGGCACGGTCGGTGACGCCGCCCAGGAACATCCGCGCATCGCCCCGCTGCTGGTGCCCCTGCCGCCCGGCGCCGACAGCGTGCTGGTGCGCATCGAGCTGTCCAACCACTTCCACCGCGAGGGCGGCATCGACATGCCGATCCTGGCGGGCGCGCGCCACTACCTCGAACACCGCGCCGCCGTGGCCCGGGGCGTGCAGCTGTTCACCCTGGGCGGCTGCATCCTCATGGCGCTGTACCTGATGCTGCTGGGCAGTTGGAACGACCGCCAACTGCTCGGCGGCCCCTTCAGCATGATGCTGGTGCTGGCGGCCCTGAGCGCCGCCGCCAACAGCGGGCTGATGGATAACCTGGAGCTGCCCACCAGCCTTATCTACCACATCAAGTACATCTGCCAGGGGCTCTACCCGGCGATCTACGCCCTGCTGCTGCGCCGCCTGTTCCCCCAGGAATCCAGCCGCCGGGTCACCCGCCTGCTGCTGGCGGTCGCCGCACTCATCGGCCTGCTGGTGCTGCTGGCGCCGCCAGCGCTGTTCACCGCCACCCGCGAGCCGGTGGCGCTGCTGGTGGTCGGCTCCTGCCTGTTCTTTCTCAGCGTGGTGGTGCGCGCGGTGCGCCATGGTCGCGACGGCGCCTGGGCGATCCTCCTGGGCATGCTCCTGGTCACCGCGGCGGTGTGCAACGACGTGCTGCTCTACACCGAGGGCGTGGTCACCATCAGCGTATTCCCCCTCGGCGTGCTGGCGCTGCTGCTGTCCCACGGCGTGGTGCTGGGCCAGCGCATGCTCGCGGCGCTGCGCCACAACGTCGAGCTGTCCGACCGCCTGCAACGCCTCAACGTGTCCCTGGAGTTGCGCGTGGAGCAGCGCACCGAGGTGCTGCGCAAGAACCGCGACCTGCTCGACCGCACCCTGGAACACATGGACGCGGCGCTGCTCTCGGTGGACGGCCAGGGCAACCTGCTGGCGATCAACCAGCGCTTCCGCCGCCTGTTCGGTGTCTCCGGCGAAGCCATCGACCGCGCCCAGCTGCTGCGCTGCCTTGGGCGTGCCGAGCTGGCCCTGAGTGCCGAGGAGTGCCTGGCACTGCTGCCGCCCCTGGACCAGCCCCTGCGCGCCCAGGACGACCTGGCCCTGGGCAACCGCCTGATCGTCGCGGTGCGCCGCCGCGCCCTGGCCGACGGCGGCTGGGTCGCCACCTTCGAAGATGTCACCCGCCAGCGCCTCGCCGAGCAGGGCGTGCAGGGCGGCGATATCGGCCACTGGAAGCTCGACCTGGCCACCCGGCGCCTGGAAGGCACCGCGCGCTGCTGGACCCTGCTCGGCTACGAGCCCCACTCGCTGGGGACGGCGGCGCTGCCGGCCCTGGCCCACCCGCAGGAGCGCGGCCGGCTGTTCGCCGAGCTGCGCCGGGCCCGCCGTGGCGATGGCGAGCTGCACTGCAGCCTGCGCCTGTTGCGGGCCGGCGGTGAATGGCTGTGGGTGTCGCTGCGGGCGCGCTGCATCCTCGACCGCAAGGGGCGGCCGCTCTACTGGCTCGGCGTGGTCGAGGACATCGACCGCGAAGTCTGTGCCCAGCAAGCCCTGGAACAGGCCCGCGACCAGGCACTGCGCGATGCCCGGCAGACCGAAGAACTGCTCGCCACCCTCAGCCACGAACTGCGCACCCCGCTGGTGGCCATCCAGGGCCACATCGCCCTGCTGCTGGATCGCGACGACCTGCCCGCGCCCATGCGCCGTCGCCTGGACACCGTGCAGGACGCCTCGCGCGGGCTCACCGACGTGCTCGACGGCCTGCTCGCCCTGGCCCGCAGCGAATCGGTGGAGCTGCCGCGCCGGGTGCTCTTCGACTTCGGCACCCTGGCCGCCGAATGCGTCGAGGTGATGCGCCTGCAGGCCTCTGCCAAGGGCCTGGAGCTGACCCTGCAACTGGAGTTGGGCGAGCGCTGCTGGGTGGAAGGCAGCCCGGTGGGCGTGCGCCAGGTGCTCTACAACCTGCTGGGCAACGCCATCAAGTTCACCGAGCGCGGCGGCATCGACGTGCGCCTGCAGCACAGCGCCCTGGGCGAGGGCGTGGTGATCACCATCACCGATACCGGCCTGGGCATTCCCGAAGCCTTGCAGGCCCAGGTGTTCAACGCCTTCACCCGCCTGGAGCAGCACAGCGCGCTGCCCGGCGTCGGCCTCGGCCTGTACATCGTCCAGCGCCTGATGCAGCTGATGGCGGGCGAGATCGGTCTGCAAAGCACGCCCGGCGTGGGCTCCTGCTTTCGCCTGGCGCTGCCCTGGCCGACCCTGCGTGGCCAGGGCCCCGCCAGCCGCAGCCTCGACGTGCCCCTGGACGGCCTCTACGTGCTGCTGGTGGAAGACGTGCCGGTGAGCCGCGAGGTGACCAGCGAACTGCTGCTCTCCTGGGGCTGCCTGGTGGACAGCGCCGGCGACGGCCGTGACGCCATCGCCGCGTGCCGCGAACACGAGTACGACCTGGTGCTGATGGACATGCGCCTGCCGGACATGGACGGCCTGCAGGCCAGCCGGCTGATCCGCGAAGGGCAGGGCGACGTCGGCCCGCTGATGGTCGCGCTCACCGCCAACGCCACCGACCTCGACCGCCAGGCCTGCCTGCAGGCGGGCCTCGACGGGGTGCTGGCCAAGCCCCTGCAGCGCCACGAATTGCAGCGCCTGCTCAGCGGCGAAGACATGTTCGCGCCGTCCTCCGCGGAGCTGGCTGAAGGCGACGAACGCAGCCTCGCCGCCCCGCGCTTCGAGCAATTGCGCCAATGGCTGGGCACCGACCTGTTCGACCGCCTGCTGCCGTCCTTCATCGGCTCCCTCGACGAGGTGCGCAGCGGCGTGATCGAGCTGCTCGACCAGCCGGCGGGCCCGCGCCGCTCGGCCTTGCTTCACCGTTTGCAGGGCAGCGCGGCCAACTTCGGCCTGCACGGCCTGGCCAATCGCACCCAGGCGGCGCAAAGGGGCGAGATAGAGCTGCGCGCGCTACTTGGCGTGCTGGACGAACATCGCCGCTTGTTGCGCGAGGAGATGCACAGCGATAAAACTGCGCCTCCCTGAAACGGGTGGAACGTCCGCTTTCGCCCTGCAATCTGCATCCATAACTACAACGAGCCCTCGGATCGCAATGGAAAAACTCTTAGTCGTCGAAGATGCGCCGGAGATCCGCGAGATGGTCTCGCTGTATCTGGCCAATGCCGGCTATGAGGTGCTGGAAACCGCCTCGGGCCTCGAGTGCCTGCGCCTGTACGACCGCCACCAGCCGGCGGCGGTGATCCTCGATATCGGCCTGCCGGACATCGACGGGCTCAGCGTGGCGGCCCAGCTGCGCAGCAAGAACCCGGAGATCGGCATCATCCTGGTGACCGTGCGCGACGACGACTTCGACCGCGTGGCGGGCCTGGAGACCGGTGCCGACTGCTACATCACCAAGCCGGTGAACCTGCGCGTGCTGCTGGCGCAGATCCGCAGCCTGCTGCGCCGCCGCGGCATCGGCGACAAACCCAGCCAGGACCTGTGCCTGGGCCCGTACCGGGTCGACCTGCTGCGCCGCCGCATCGCCGACGAGCAGGGTGCCGACGTCAGCCTCACCGCCGGCGAGTTCGCCCTGCTGATCGGCCTTATCGAGCGTCGCGGCAAGGCCGTCAGCCGCCATGACCTGCTCGCCTGCCTGCGCTCCGGAGTCGACGCCGACGATGCCGGCGACCTGCGCACCGTGGACACCCTGGTGGCCCGTTTGCGGCGCAAGCTGGAGCTCAATTCGAACCGTCCGCAGCTGATCCAGACCGTCTACGGCAAGGGTTACAAGCTGGCGTCCGAGGCTGAGATGTCAAACTGATGGCGCCGACCGCCTGACGGCTGTCAACCGTTGTTCACAAGCATGAACGGCCACGTCTAGTTCCGCCTTGATTCGGGCGGGGACAATACCTGTCGCTGGAAAAAACCATTGCGACAGTGAGGTCCTCCCCATGACGGTCAAGCGTACTTCCTCCCGTGCCTTCGCAGGCTCCACCCACGGGCAGCGCTTCCAACCCAACCGCATCACCGCAGCGCTGCTGGCCAGCCTCGGTGTGGTACCGGCCTGGGCGGCGGACAGCAACACCATCACCCTGCATGGCGGCAGCTTTGGCGGTGGCGTCAGCGGGATGACCACCGCGACCACCATCAACCCGACCAGCTCCACGGTGACCGACATCACCACGGCCACGGTGCGCGGCGGCACCGGTTTCAACTCCTTCGGCGACTTCAAGGTGGCCCAGGGCAACACGGTGAACCTGCACGTGCCCGCCAACGCGCAGAACCTGGTCAACCTGGTGCACAACGCCAAGGCCGAGATCAACGGCACGCTGAACGGCCTCAAGGACGGCAAGATCGGCGGCAACGTGATCTTCGCCGACCCCCACGGCCTGGTGGTCGGCGCCCAGGGCGTGGTCAACGTCGGCAGCCTCACCGTCACCACCCCCAGCGCCGCGCAGATGCAGAACCTGGCCACCATCGCCCACCAGGGCAGCGAGGCCCAGACGATTGCCGCGGTCAGCGACCTCGAAAGCGGCCAGTACAACGGCTCCAGCACCGGCGAGGTGAAGATCCAGGGCAAGGTCAACGCCGTCGGCTCGATCAACCTCTTCGCCGCCTCCGCCATCGTTGCCTCCGGCGCCTCGCTGCAGGCCGGCACCAGCGCCGCCGAAACCGTGTTCAAGAACACGGTGAACCTGAATAACGTGAGCATCGGCACCGGCCTGGCCCAGGCCGATGGCTCGGTGAAGATCGTCGGCAGCAGCGGCGTCGAGGTCAGCGGTGAAGTGGCCGCGCTGATGGCCGACGACTCCGGCGGCAAGGTGCAGATCGCCGCCGGCAACAACGTCGACCTGAAGAGCGGCGCGCGCATCGTCACCACCGGCAGCGCCGGCAAGAACGCGGGCAACGTCATCATCGAGGCGCCGCACATCAACGTCGCCAACAACGCCCAGGTCAACGCTTCGGCCAGTGGCGCCGGCCGCGCTGGCAACATCACCCTGCAGGCCCTGAGCGACATCAGCTGCACCTTCTGCGGCGACGGCAACACCACCCCGGCCGACCTCGACGACCTGCCCACCAAGCCCAAGGCGATCTTCGCCGGCAGTGCCGGCAGCGCCACCATTGCCCTGGACAGCGGCTCCACCCTGGACGCCAGCCATGCCACCGATGGCACCAAGGCCGGCACCGTCACCGTGCAGGCCCTGGCCACCGACCAGCAGCTGGCCGGCTGGGCCAGTGCCAACGCCAGCATCACCGCCAACGGCCTGATCAAGGGCCGCGACATCGTCATCGATGCGCAGAGCAAGACCGTCATCAAGCCGCTCTGGGCCAGCAGCCTGCTGAGCCTGGACAACATCACCGCCTTCGGTGAACTCTACGAGTCGCTCAACCAGTACAGCCGCGCCGACTTCAAGACCAAGCTGGCAGCCGACCCGGGCAACTTCAGCGAGCTGATCGCCTTGCAGGACTTCGTCGGCATCTCCATCGCCCACTCCGATGCCACGGTGAAGATCGGCGCCAGCGCCGAGCTCAACGCCAGCAAGGACCTCAGCGTCACCGCCAGCAGCCTGCGCCAGGTGGAAAGCCACATCAAAGGCGAGATCCTCGGCGTCGACAGCCTGATCCCCTTCGGCCTGGGCGTGACCTACGGCAGCCTCGAAGGCACCACCTCGGTGGAGGTGGCCAGCGGTGCCAAGCTCACCGCCGGCGGCGACCTCAAGCTGGAAGCGATCAGCGAGAACATCCTCCACCTCGACACCAAGGCGGAGAACAGCACCGACTCCGGCGGCAATGCGTGGAAGACCATGGGCTTCGCCTTCGGCATGGCGCGCACCGATGTCGACACCCTGGTCACCGTCGACAAGGGCGCCGTGATCAAGGTCGGCACCTACAACGGCCAGGGCGTGCGCCAGAGCGGCGGCGACATCAGCGTACGCGCGGTGGCCGAGCAGGACCTGACCAACGAGGTCAGGTTCGAGGCCAACGGCCTCGGCGCCAGTGGTGGCCCGGCCATCGCCCTGGCGCTGTTCAACAGCGACACCCGCGCGCGCTTCAGCGCCGACCTGACCCAGGGCGCGAACCTCAACATCAGCGCCCTGGACCTGGTCTACCACCAGCTCAACAAGTCCACCGTCCAGGCCGGCAAGGGCTTCTCGGACTTCCTCTTCAGCAAGGTCACCGAGCCGTCCATCAGCTTCATCACCCCCAAGCTGACCGACCTGCTGGAGCTCGCCCTCGACGAGAAGAAGCCCACCAACGGCAGCAAGCTGCGCGTCGGCTCGGCGGTGACCATCACCCTGGCCGACCACCAGGCTGAAGCCCTGCTGGGCAGCCAGGACGGCACCGCGCTGAGCGCCAATGTCGGCGGCAACGTCAGCGTGCAGGCCCTGCAGCACCAGGCCAGCCTCAACAACCAGGCCTCCAGCACCGTCAACTCGTCGGTCAAGGAGAAGGACACCGCGGCCAAGTCGGCCAGCGTGGCGGTGGTCTACAGCCAGCTCGACCAGGGCACCCGCGCGCTGATCGGCGACAACGTCACCGTCAAGGCCGCGCACATCGGCGTCGGCGCGAAGAACGAGATTCCGATCACCGATCTCGGCATGTTCGACGCCAGCGAACTGGATAACTACAGCTCCCTGGCCGACGTCTATCGCACCCTGAAGAACCTCTCTTCCCTCTACGGCGACATCAGCAACCTGCCCAGCCAGTACGCCAACGCCCTGGGCCAGGCCGACAAGCTGGGCCTGGCCGGCGCCATCTCGGTGATGCGCACCGATGTCGATGCCACCGCCTGGGTCGGCGACAACAGTTCGCTGACCGCCACCGGCGAGCTGGCCTGGACCAGCGAGCTGTGGCGCGACCTGGACAAGGACGGCAAGGTCCTCAACACCTGGGTCCTGCAGAGCAACAACTGGGGCAGCAGTGCACTGGCCGCCGGCGCCAACAACTGGGCGGCGCCCGTGTCCGTGCTCGGCGAGAACCGCATCGAGCGCCTGTCCATCGCCGGCAACTACGGCGGCCTGGTCGGCGCGGAGAAGGGCGACGCCGTCGGTGGCGGGCTCAACGTCACCCTGCACGAAGGCAAGGCCGTGGCCGGCATCGGCGCATCGACCCGGGTCACCACCTCCGGGCTGGACGTCAGTGCCAAGGAAAAGGACCTGTTCATCGCGCTCGCCCCCTCGGCGGGCAAGGGCGCCAGCGCCGCCGGCAGCGGCACCATCGTGGTCAGCCTGCTGGACACCACCGTCAACGCCTCCATCAACAACCGCGCCACCATCACCGCCGGCAGCGTCGACATAGACGCCAAGCACGAGCTGGGCCTGTGGAGCGCAGCGGGCTCGCTGGCCTATTCCGGCGGCACCACCGGCGTCGGCGTGGCCATTGCTGTCAACCAGGTGGACAGCGACATCCAGGCACTGATCGGCGACAACCGAGCCTGGCGCGGCCTCAGCGGCGCCGGCACCACCTCCGCCATCACCTCGACCTGGAAGGTCGACGACCTCAGCGTCTCGGCCACCTCCAGTGGCCAGAGCGGGGCCTTCTCCGCTGCGGCGGCGGCCACCAAGTCCCAGCGCGAGCTGCAAGAGGACAAGGACACCGGGCAGAGCGCCTCTGGTGGCGCGGAAAGCCTCGCCTCCACCTTCAGCGATGCACTGCTGGCCGGCCTGGGCAAGCTCAAGACCGAGTACGAGTACTACAAGAACAAGCTCAACAGCCTCACCAGCGACAACCCGAACCGCACCGGCGACCTGCCCAAGTCGACCCTGGCGCTGGTGGGCTCGGCGAGCTTCAACGTCTCGCGGCAGAAGACCCGCGCGCAGCTCGGCGACATCGTCCTCGACCCGCGTGACCCGACCAAGACGGGCAGCAAGGTCTCGCTGCTGGCGCTGAACCAGACGCACCAGTTCAGCGTCTCCGGCGGCGGTGCCCTGACCTGGGCCAACACCACCAAGGCCGGCGAGGTGCAGAAATCCCAGAGCAGCTCGGCGCTGACCGGCGCCATCGCCGGCAACCAGGTGCTCAACGAAACCAACGCCCTGATGAGCGGTGTCACCCTCAATGACAACGACAGCCTCAAGGTCCTGGCCCTCAGCGATGGCGACCAGGTCGCCATGGGCCTTGGCCTGGCAATGAGCTCTGCCGGCTCCCAGTCCAACACGGCGGTGGCCCTGTCCGCGTCCTATGGCCAGTTCGGCAACATCACCCGGGCCCAGGTGCAGAACAGCACCGTCAAGGGCCGCTCCACCGCGCCGGGCGCCATCCAGGTGGCGGCCTACGACCGATCCCGCGCCCTGCTGGGCGGCGGTGCCTTCGCCGGCATGAAGGGCAGCGCCGGCAGCGCCAACGGCGGCGCGCTGACCCTCGGCTACTTCGCCAATACCGTCAACGCGGCCTGGCTGGGCAGCACCGCCAGCAACTTCGCCACACTCGATGTCGGCGCCTACAGCGCCATGCAGACCCTGCTCGCCTCCGTGGGCGTGGGCGTCGCCGGCGGCACCGGGGAAGCCGCCACCGGCTCCTTCTTCGGCGCCTACATGGACAACCAGGTCAAGGCCAGCGTCGACGGCTACACCCCGAGCGGCGGCACCCTGCGCACCTCCAGCCTCACCGGCGGCACGGTCAATGTCGAGGCGCGCAGCGTCTCCAGCCGTTCCGACCTCGACGGCCTGTTCGACAGTGCCGCCGACGGCACCCTGGACAAGCTCGACCTGGGTTCCCAGGACGCCCTGGGCGATGTTTCCCTGGACGCCGACGTCGCCGGCGCCGATGGCGCCAGCACCAGCCATTCGCTGTTCGACGGCAAGATTTCGGGCGAAGCCATCCTCGGCATCGCCGGCAGCGTCGCGGTCGGCCAGAAGAGCTCGGGTGGCGCAGCCCTCGGCTTCATCTATGCCGGCAGCGACTACCTGGCCAGCCTGGCCAACGTCACCACCGACCTGACGGGCGCGCTGAACGTCGAGGCCTACAACGCCACCGAGACCCTGGCCCTGGCTGTGGGCGTCGCCGGCAGCAAGGCCGACGTCCTGGTGGGCTCCGGCACCGCCGTGGTCGACCGTGGCACGGTCAAGGCGCAGATCCTCGGCACCGCCGCTGCTCCGCTGACCCTCAAGGCCGGTAGCCTGTCGCTGTCGGCGCAGAAGGCCGGCGGCTACTACTCCCTGGCCGGCGCCATCGGCGCGGCGAGCAAGAACGCCCTGGGCCTGGCGATCGCCCTCAGCGACATCGACCAGGACGTCGAGGCGCGCCTCGAGTACGCCAACCCGACGCTCACCGGCAAGGCCGAGGTCATCGCCGCCCAGGAGAGCAAGATCCGCACGGCCGCCGTGGCCGGTGCCCTTTCCTCGGGGCAGGGCGCCTACACCGGCTCCTTCACCTACAACAGCATCGCCGGCAGCGCCGACGCGCTGATCAGCCACAGCACCCTCACGGCCACGGCCCTGGACGTGCTCTCGGCGCAGCCGGGCATGGGCGCCAGCATCTGGGCCCTGGCGGGCAACTTCTCGCTGTCCAGCGGCAACGTCGGCGCCGGTGCCGCCGTGGCCGTGAACGAACTCAGCGGCACCCGCAGCGCTTCGCTCAAGGACAGCACGGTCAACCTCTCCGGCGACCTCAACGTGGTCAGCGCCCTGGATGGCGAGATCTACGGCATCGCCGCTGGCGTGGCCGGTTCGAGCAAGGCCGGCATCAACATCTCCTCGGTCAACAACGTCATCCAGGGCAAGGATTACGCGAGCATCGAGGACAGCAGCGTGACCCTCACCGGCACGGGCGATGTCGACGTCACCGCCAGCAGCACCAACGGCCTGAAGATCGGCTCCCTGGCCGGCTCCGTCAGCTTCGGCGGCACCGGCTCCTTCGGTGCCTCGGTGGCCACCAACGTGATCAATGCCGATCGCACCGCGCAGATCGTCAGCTCCACCATCACGGGCTTCCAGAACGCCCAGGTGCGCAGCGGTGCCAACCAGGTCATCGACACCATCGCCGCTACCGCCGGCGCGGCCGACAAGGTCGCCCTCAATGGCGCGGTCACCACCAGCGTGCTCAAGGGCACCGACCGCGCGACCATCTCCGGCGGCAGCATCGACGTCGGCTCCCTGGACGTGCGCGTCGAGGGGGATCGCGAGATCAACGCCCTGGCCCTCACGGCCGGCGTCAGCGTGGGCGTCTCGGTCGGCGCGGCCGATGCCAACAGCCTGATCACCCAATTGCGCGAGGCGCGCATCAGCAACGCCACCCTGACCCTCGACAAGGACCTCGACGTCCAGGCCAAGGGCAAGCTGGCCGTGCGTTCGGCGGCGGCCGGTGGCGGCGTCGGCGGCAATGCCGCGGTCGGTGCCTCGGTGGCGGTGAACCTGGTCAAGGGCCAGGACCTGGCCACCCTCAGTGGTGCCACTGTCACCGGTGCCGAAACCATCGACGTGAAGGTGGTCGACGGCAGCGCCACCATCGATACCTTCGCCGGTAACGTGCAGGGCTCGGGTACCGGCGCGGGCGCCGGTGCCGTGGCCGTCAGCGAAATCAGCCAGGTGCGCAAGGCGCTGGTGGAGAACAGCAGCCTGTCCATGGACGGCAATGCCGCCTTCACCCGCATCGACGTTTCCGCGCTGACCACCGGCGTGATCAACACCCTGGCCCTCAGCGGCGCCGGGGCCGGCACCGGCGCAGCGGTGTTCTCCAACACCACCAACAGCATCAACGCGGTGACCACTGCGGCCATCGATAACAGCAAGGGCAGCGCCAGCAACCTCAACATCAGCGCCAAGGACGACTCCAGCATCAACTCCCTGGCCGGTGGCGCCGTGGGCGCGGGCTCGGTGGCGGTGGGCGTGGCCACGGCCATCAACCGCATCGGCAACCAGATCGAAGCACGCCTCTCGGGTAACCGTGACGCCAGTGCCTGGTCGCTCAAGCAACTGCTGGTGCAGGCGGATTCCGATGCGCGCATCCGCTCGGCGTCCATCTCCGCTGGTGTTTCCGGCGCGGTGACGGTCTCCGCCGGTGTCGCCAGCAACCTGCTGACCACTGCGGTGAAGTCGCTGATCAGCGGCGGCGCCCTGGTCAAGGCCGACGAGGACGTCGGCGTGCTCGCTTCCAGCCGTGACGTGGTGCAGTCCTACGCCGCCGTGGTCGCCGGGGGCGGCAACGCCGCGGTCTCGGGCCTGGTCACGGTCAACCAGCTGGAAAACACCACCACCGCCGCCATCACCGGCACGGCCACCAAGGTCGACGCCCGGGGCAACGGCAGCAACGGCCTGTCGGTGGACAACGGCGTGCTGGAAAACGCGCCGGACGTCGGCGCCTGGACCGATCCCAAGCAGTTCAACCCGGTGGCCGACCTGCGCACCGGCCGCGAGACCGTGCACGGCCTGGCCGTACGTGCCAGCTCCCTGCAGCAGCTGGGCCAGCTCAGCGCCGCCGCGGCCATCAGCGTCGAGCCGATCGCCAGCGCTGCCGTCACCCTGCTCAGCAACACCGGCCTGGTCTCGGGTTCCACCCAGGCCTATATCGAAGACGCCAAGATCAACCAGGACGGCGGCAACGCCAGTGCCAACGCGGCCCAGCAGGTCAGCGTCGGCGCCTCCAGCCATGCCTTCGGCCTGGGCGGCCTAGTGGGCATCGCCGCGGGCGTGGGCATCACCTCCGTGGCCGCCAACGTCGACACCGCGGTGTTCAGCCGCGACGTCAAGGCGCGCCTGAGCAACGTCACCCTCGCCAGCAAGGGCGAGACATCGGTACGCGCCAATTCCACCCAGGCCGCCAGCAGTGTGCTCACCACCATCGGTGGCGGCATCACCGGCGTGGCCGCCACCACCAGCGTGCTCAACCTCAAGGGCAGCACCCAGGCGCTGATCGAGAAGGCCAGCAGCCTCAACGTGGGCAGCCTCAAGGTCGCCTCCTCGGCGGTCAATCGCCTGTCGCCCAACCTTTATGTGGGCGCAGGCGGTGCCGGTGCCCTGGGTGCTGGCGTGGCCTATGCCAGCAACCTCTCCACCGTGCGTGCCTGGGTCGGCGATGCCGCCACCGGCACGGGCACCGGGACTACCAAGGTCACCACCAGCGGTGCCATCGGCATCGACGCCCAGAGCACCACCAGCGTCTCCAGCCAGTCGGTCAGCACAGTCGGCGGCGGTACCGGCGCGGCGGGCTCGATCAGCGTGGTGATGCTGGAGAACACCACCGAGGCCGGCGCCAGCCGCAGTGAATTCGGCAGCAGCGCCGCCCGCGCGGGCAGCCTGAGCATCACCGCCAAGGACCGTCTCGACGCCAAGCTCACCGGCGGCTCCGTGGCCCTCGGCGGCTCCGCCTATGGCGCCACCGCCGATGTGCTGGTGGCCAACAGCGCCACCCGTGCGCAACTCAACGACAGCATCGCCTGGCTCAGTGGCGCGCTGAAGATCGATGCCCTGCGCGAAGTGGACGCGCGCCTGATCAGCGTCACCGGCGGCCTCGCCGGCAGCTCCGCCCTGGGCGGCAGCATCGGCCTGCTGCTGCTGGGCTCCGGCACGCTCACCCAGCAGGGCAGCAACCCGCTGGACGAACTGGACAACGGCGGCAACGGCACCCTGTCCCTGGTGGACAAGAGCGCCACCCGCAGCAACACCGCGCTGACCTACCAGAGCCTCGACACCAGCGGCGAGCGTGCGGTGGTGAGCAACACCCGCACCACCGACGAGACCACGCGCCTCGACCAGGCCACCACCAGCGCCAAGGTCAAGGACCGCCTCAAGACCAACACCGCCTACAAGCAGGAAACCGTCGCCCGGGTCAGCGGCAGCAGCGTGGACGCCAATGGCGCGGCCACCATCGCCGCCACCGACAAGCTGTATTCCAGCAACCTCGCCGGCAGCGTCATGGCCGGTGGCACCGCCTTCGGTGTCGGCATCGCCTACACCCTGTCCAACGCCCGCGTAGCGGCGGAGATCATCGGTGGCAGCCTCAAGGCCGCCAGCCTCGACCTGAAGTCCGCGGCCCTGGGCCTGGACGACAAGACTGCGGTCAACGTACAAGCCATCGCCGGCACCGCCGGCCTGGGCGTCGGCCTCGGTGCCGCCGTCGGCGTGGCGGTGATGAACAACCTGGTGGGCACCACCCTGGGTGGCACCGTCACCACCACAGGCGAGCTGAAAGGCCAGGCCAGCGACAGCCAGGGCCTCGACGTGCAGGCCCTGGGCGTGGCCGCCGCCGGTGGCGCCGCCGCCGGCCTGGTGCTGGGCGTCGCCCAGCACGACAGCCAGGTCTCCCTGCTGGTGTCCCCGGGCGCGACCCTCACCGGCAGCGACATCACCCTCGGCAGCGCCTCCCAGGGCCCGGTGGCCCTCAAGGCCCAGGGCGCTGCCGGCGGCCTGGCCGTCGGCCTCAACGCCAGCGTGCTGGTGGCCCGTGACGCCAGCAGCGCCACCCTCGACGTCGGCGACGGCGCCAAGCTGCTGGCCGGCAACGCCATCAACCTCAGCGCCCGCGCCACCCCGCAGGTCAAGGCGGAAAGCCTCGGCGTCGCCCTGGGCGGCGCCTTCAGCGCCGGTGCCACGGTGATCGATGCCATCGCCGACGCCACCGCGCGCCTGAGCCTGGCGGCCAACAGCCAGCTGAAGGCGAAGAGCGCCAGCCTGGCTGCGCAGATCACCCGCAACGGCGACAACGACACCCTGAACATCAAGGGCCTCGGCGTCAGCGGCGGTATCGGCCTGTCGGCCAACGCGGTGGTCGCCACCGCGCGCAACGGCAGCACCGCGCTGCTGGAAAGCGCCGACAGCAGCCTGTTCACCGGCCTTTCCAACGACGGCACCTGGAGCTTCCAGGCCGCTACCGACGTGCGCCAGCGCGCCAGCGTCGAAGGCTATGCCGCCGGCTTGCTGACCCTGGGTGCCAGCGTCGCCAAGGCCACCTCCACCACCTCGACCCAGGCCCTGGTGGGCGGCCGCTTCGCCGGTGCCTCGGGCACCCTGAAAGTCGGCGCCACCGCCGTGGTCGACAACCTGGCCCGCGCCACTGCCGGCCAGGGCGGCCTGGTCAGCGGCGCCGCCTCGGTGGCCATCACCGGCGACACCGGCACCACCAAGGCCAAGCTCTATGCCCGTGGCGCCGATGACAGCAGCAACCGCAACGCGCTATTCAAGGCCGTCGAGCTGGCGGCCCTGCACCAGTCCGTGTTCAACGCCTTCGTCGACAGCGTCAACGCCTCCCTGGTCGGCGCCAGCGGCGCCCATGCGCAGAACGACCTGAGCCTGACCACCACCAGTGAGCTGGCCGGTGGCTCGCGCCTGGAAACCTACGCCTACGAGCAGAGCGCCAAGGCCCTGGTGACCAAGGCCCAGAGCAGCGACTACAACGTGCGCTCCGGCTCCGGCGGCGTGGTCGACGCGGCGGCGGCGCAGAGCGTCTCCACCCTGTCGCTGAACACCAACGCCCTGGTGGGTGCCAGTGCCTACCTGCACCTGATCGGCGACTTCCGCGTGCCGGTCAACCTGCTGATCAGCGCCTACAACCAGGTCACCGCCTACGACAAGGTGCGCCTGGACAGCGGCGGCGCCATCTCCATCGCCCTGGCCAAGTCCCAGGTCAACGTCAAGCAGAGCAAGGCCGGCGTCGCCATCGGCGAGAGCGCCGACCTGTCGAGCATCGGCGACATCGTCCTCAGCGGCAGCGGCGACTACCTGATCGACACCGCCGTCACCGCCAAGACCTGGGGCCTGGCCGGTGCCGCCCAGGGCTCGACCCTGGCCAAGGTCATCGCCGACTACGACGTCGACATCGCCAAGAACTCCACCCTGCTGGGCTATGGCGACATCCGCCTGTACGCCGGCCGCAGCGCCGCCGGCAAGTCCAGCCAGGCGACCCTGACCGCGCGCACCGACCTGTGGAACAACACCGCCTTCCCGGTTTCCACCAAGCCCAACGCCGATGCCGCCTATGTGCGCATCAGCGACATCAATGTCGCCAGCGGCGCCCAGGTGAACAGCGTCGGCGACATCTACGCCTACGCCGACAAGGGCTACGGCAACCTGCTGGGCAAGGGCGTGGCCAAGGACCTCTACACCGAGGCCCTGAGCGTGCTAGGCCTGTCGGTGGAGATCGAATCCGGCAGCGCCACCAACACCTCCACCAGCGTGGTGAAGGTCGATGGCGCCCTGAATTCCGGCTACTACAACAAGCGCTCGGTGCACATCGAGGGCCTGGAGTACTGGGTCAACGGGGTGAAGAAGACCCTGGCCGAGATCGCCGCGATGACCATCACCGACAGCGACACCCTGGTGGTGAAGCCGAAGGTGACCACCAGCGACACCAACATCAGTTACCGCCTGGTGGAAGGGACCTACTCGGAGTTCATCACCAAGCGCCTGGCCGAGCTGGACAAGCAGCTCACCGACTACGGCCTGTCCGCCCCCGTGCGTACCGCCTTGACTGCCGAGCAGACCGTGTTGCGCAAGGCGCTGGACAAGCTCTACACCGAGATGGGCGGCAGCACCGCCGGTGGCGTCAGCCTGGCGGAGGAGTTGGGTGTCTGGATCTTCGAGCTGGACCCGATCCTGGCCAAGCCGGGCAACGTCTTCGTCACCGGCGATGCCCTGGTTGGCAGCGGCAAGCTCAACGCCCCGGGCGACGCGGCCATTACCGTGACCAACGACAGCTCGGCCTTCCTGCGCATCCTCGGCCTGGAAGTGCCCTACCGCGAAGGCGGCCAGCTGCTGTTCAACGATGCTTCGCTGAGCAGCGCGTCGGCCATCAACAGCGCCAACGCCACCGGCTACAAGGGCCAGGCGAACTTCTCGGCGATCACCGTCTCGGGCAACTCGCCGGACCCGGTCATCACCGTGCTCAACAACTACGACCCGTCCAAAGGCGTCGTCGGCCAGGACGGCCTGCGCGCGCCGGCACCTGACATCTTCATCGCCGGGCGCATCTTCAACCAGCGCGGCCTGGTCACGGTCAAGGCCGAGTACGGCAGCATCTACGCCAACTCCGACATCCGCGGCAAGACGCTGGCCATCACCGCCGGGCGCGACTTCGTGCTCAACTCCGCCGACCCGTTCTTCCACATCGGCGGCGACCCGTCCACCAACAACAACGGCACCAGCCTGACCGGCCCGGCCGCCGGCTCCGGCGTGGTGGCGGGCAACAACGTGGTGATCAGCGCCCAGTACCTGAACATCAACGGCCTGGTGCAGAGCGGTGTGCCCTTCTGGACCGCCACCATCGACGCCAGCACCGCGCTGGACGCCATCATCGCCGCCGGCCAGGCGGCCTATGACGCGAAGCGGGGCCCGTCCTTCCTGCAGCTCAAGGCGCGCAACCTGCGTACCGGCGAGCTGGGCTACGGCTACGACTTCGCCACCCGCAGCATCGTGCTCGACTCGGTGGACGTGGCCGGCGGCTACATGGAGCTCACCGGCTACATCATGAGCACCGGCAACGGCCAACTGAACGTGCTGGACGGCTACAGCCAGGTGCAGGTGAAGAACACCAGCAACTACCAGATCGGCCTCAACCAGATCGACCTGGGCAGCGGCACCGAAGGCACCCTGCGCATCAACGACCTGCGCCGCGACGGCGCGGGCAACGAGTACGTCTGGTCGTCCATCTACACCCGCGATTTCAACACCGCCAGCGGCCTGTACAACATCATGCTGCGCCAGGGGAACAGCAAGGATGTGCTGACCCAGGCCAACGTGCGCATCGGCGATGGCCGCACCACCACCTACAACCCCGTAAGCGGTCGCTCCTACGTCTGGCTCACCGGCAAGGACAGCACCGTCACCACCACCACGACCTACTACAAGGACAGCCTCTGGGGCGCCTTTGGTGTCGGTGATGGCACCATTTGGGGGACTCCGGTCAAGGTCAGCTCGGCTGAGCGCGTGATCGATGGTGCCGAGTACATGGGCACCATCGGTGGCCCGGCCGGTGGGGTGATCAAGGAAGAGACCGAGACTGCCAAGACCGGCGACGCCAATAGCGAAACCACTCGCTGGACCAGCTGCGCGAAGAAGTTCATCTGGTGCCAGGTCAAGCGCAGCTGGATGAAAATCGTCGAGGTCCAGGGCGAGAAGGAAATCACCCGCCACACCGTGGCGGCGGACAAGGCCATCAACATCGGCTTCATCGGCAACGACAGCGGCCTGATCGACGTCAACTCGAAAGGCAACGTGGTGCTGCTGGGCTCGCTGTTCAACCAGAACGGCGACACCAAGATCAACACCAGCGGCTCCCTGACCCAGAGCGCCACCGGCGCGGTGGTGCAGGCGAAGAACCTGACCCTGGACGCCGGCACCGGCATCGGCAGCAGCGCCCAGGCCCTGCGCGTGCAGGTGGGCAACCTGCTGTCGGCCAAGTCGCTGAAGGGTGACATCACCATCGCTGGCATCAACGGCGGCTTGAACATCAGCCGCCTGGAGGCGCTGGCCGGCAACCTCAGCCTCAAGGCCCAGGGCAACATCACCACCGCCAACGGCGCGGTGTTGCGCGGCCATGGCATCAGCCTGACCTCCACCCACGGCGCCATCGGTGCCGCCGGGGCCCTGGTGAACATCGACACCAACACCGACAACGGCGCCATCACCAGCTCGGCCCCCAGCCTCAACGCCCAGTCCGTGGGTGGCGTGTTCCTCAACGAGGTGAGCGGCGACCTGTCGGTGGACCAGGTGATCACCGGTGGCGACGTGCACCTGAAGGTGGCCAACGGCGACCTGCTGGATGGCAACACCTCGCTCTCCTACGACGAACGCGACCTGGCCAAGCTACGCGCCCTGTGGACCGAAATGGGCCTCACCGGCGCCGAAGCCGATGCCGCCCTGGCCGAACAGAAGGCGCAGATGCTCAAGGCCGGCCAGGCCAGCTACGCACGCTACTGGCAGCTGCGCGACGGCCAGGTCTTCGACCTGGAGCAGGTGGCCTTCAGCCAGGCCCAGGTGGCCCAGCTCAAGGGCCTGGGCCTGAGCGACGCGCAGATCGCCACCGAGCAGGCCCGTGCCGAAGCCGACTACCTGGCCCTGCACGAGCAGTTCGGCGGCGCCGCCTACGACGTCAATTACCAGTACGCGCTGTCCACCCAGGACCAGAACGCCCTGGACAAGACCGCCAAGTGGAGCGAGGAGCAGCTGCGCTACTCGCTGTCCTCGGCACTGGTGAACCGTGGCACCGACACCCAGGTGAAGATCGAGAAGGTCAATATCCAGGGCGCCAACATCACCCTCGACGCCAAGCGCGTCGGCAAGGTGCTGGCCAACGACGTCACCGTCGACCTCAACCAGGGCGTGGCCAACCTCACCCCGGCGCAGCTCGCGGCCCTCGGTGGCGCCGAGCTGGACGACATCTACGTCGACGACGCCAGCAACCCCAACAAGCTGCGCATCGTCCAGCGCGACGACATCAACATCGTCGCCTCGGGCAACATCAACGTCACCGCCAGCAGCGACGTCTACCTGGGCGGCACTCAGGACCTGAACATCTACAACGTCCAGGGCGACACCGTGCGCATCAAGACCGATGGCAACATCGAGAGCGCCCGTGGCAGTGCGGTGGTGGTACGCGGCAGCGACGTGGTGCTGGAATCCTCCGGTGGCTCCATCGGCGGCAAGGCCAGCCTCAACATCGACGTCACCGGCGAGCTCACCGCCCGTGCGGCCAAGGCCATCAACCTGACCCAGGCCGGCAACCTCAGCATCCAGCGCCTGACCACCGGCAACGGCCCGCTGACCCTCAACGTCGGCGGCAACCTGAGCGGCGTCGGCCTCTACGGCGAGCACCTGCTGGCCGGCGGCGACATCCTGCTCAAGGTCGGCGGCAACGTCGGCGACGCCAGCCACCGCGTGCAGCTCAACAGCCAGACCGACGAGATCGACCTCGACGTGGGCGGCGACGCCTATATCGGTGCCATGCAGGGCGCCAACCCGGCCAAGGGCACGCTGCGCCTGCGCCTGGCCGATGTCGACGGCCTGCTGAGCATCGCCCAGGTCAACAACCTGGTGCAGAGCGGCGACTGGACCCTGGGCTCGGCGCTGATGGACATCAGCCACGACTGGACCATGGACGCCGGCAAGCAGGTCACCGCCAGCGGCACCCTGGACGCCTCCATCGCCAACCTCGCCAGCCTCGGCGCCCTGAGCGCCAAGGACCTGGACATCGAAGCCGGCACCCTGCAGGGCAACGCCAACGGCGTGCTGTGGAGCGCCGACAACGTGGCACTCGCCAGCACCCTCGGCGACATCGGCCTGAGCACCCGCCACGCCAAGGTCGCGGGCAAGGACGTGCAGGTCGACGCCAAGGGCAAGCTGTTCCTCGACCTGGTCGGTGGCGTCACCTCCGGTCACCTGGTCAGCCAGGGTGACCTGCTGCTCAACACCCTGGGTAACGTCACGCTGGCCAAGGTGCAGAGCGAGCAGGGCAAGGCCAAGCTGGTCGGCACCGGCGCGCTGGATATCGGCACCCTCAAGGCGCGCAACGCCGTCGACGCCTCCGGCGCCGGCATGAGCCTGGCCCTGGGCGAGCTGAGCAGCGAGCAGGGCGACCTGCTGGTGGACATCGGCGGCTCCTTCTCGGCCACCACCGTCAACGCCAGCAATGGCCTGTGGAGCCTGAAGGCGGCCAGCGCCAACATCGGCAGCGCGGCTATCGACGGCAACGTCGACATGACCCTGGGCGGCGACCTGCTGCTGGGCCAACTGGACGCGGGCGGCCACTGGAACCTCAAGGCAGTCAAGGCCGACGTCACCCGCGCCGGCATCGACGGCGCCACCGACCTCGACCTGACCGGCGCCCTGACCCTGGGCAGCCTGGTGGGCAAGGGCACCTTCAACCTCGACGGCACCCGCGCCGATATCGGCAGCCTCACCGCCGATGGCCTGGTGGACATGAACCTCAGCGGCCAGCTGGAGCTGGACAGCCTGACCGGCAAGGCCGGCTGGCAACTGAAGGCGGGCAGCGCCTATATCGACACCGCCGGCATCACCGGCAACGTCGTGCAGACCATCGCCGGCGCGCTGGAGATGGACTCGCTCACCGCCAGTGGCAGCTGGACCCTGAACGGCGGCACCACCGGCCTGGACAGCAGCCTGGTGAAGAAGGCCGACGTCATCGGCATCGTCGATCTCGACCTGAAGCATGCGCTGAAGCTGGATGAGCTGATCGCCGGCAACGCCGTGACCCTCACCGGCACCAGCGCCGACATCGGCAGCATCGATGCCCAGGGTCAGGTGGGCATGACCCTCAGCGGCAACCTCGACCTCGACAGCCTCACCGGCAAGTCGGGTTGGGACATGAACGCCGCCAGCGCCGACATCGGCGCTGTGGAGGTCACCGGCAACGCCAAGCAGACCGTCGCCGGCAACCTCGACATGGATTCGCTCAAGGCCGGCGGCAGCTGGGGCCTGGTGGGCGGCACCTCCGCCCTGGGCAGCAGCCATGTGGCCAAGGCCGACATCACCGGCCTGGTGGACCTGAACCTGAAGCACGCCCTGACCCTGGACGAGCTGACCGGTCGCAGCACCCTGAAGCTGCGCGGCACCGATGCCATCCTCGGCACCGCCAAGGTCACCGGCACCAGCGATATCGGCCTCAGCGGCGACCTCAAGGCGACCTCGCTCACCTCCGGCGGCAACGCCGACCTGGTGCTGGGCAGCGGCTCGGCCATCGGCACGCTGGACGTCACCGGCGACCTCGACCTCAAGGTCAAGGGCGGCCTGGGCCTTGGCCTGGCCAAGGCCAGCGGCAACGCCGAACTGACCCACACCGGCCTGGCCGGCACCGCCCTGAAGTACAACGAGCTGGCCATCGGCGGCACGCTGGACGTCACCGGCCCCGGCGACTGGACCGGTGGCAAGGCCGTGGTCAATGGCGATGCCCGCTTCGATGTCGGCAGCGCCGACCTCGTCAGCCTGGACAGCACCACCGGCCGCCTGTCGCTCAAGGCCGCGAAGCTGTTCGCCGCCGACGAGCTGTACAGCCGCCTCAAGGACGTGGACCTGGTCTCCGGCAGTGCCGACCTGGGCACTGTCAGCGCTGCCACCACCCTCACCGCGCTGACCAACGGCAACCTGACGATCTTCACCGGCATTGCCGGCGGCGATCTCAGCCTGAAGACCGTGGCCGGCTCCCTGGGCACCATCCGCTTCGGCAAGCTGGCCGACCCGAACGACCCCACCGTGCTGATCCCGGTGCACCTGGGTTCGGACGAGAACATCACCGTCGAGACCGATGGCGATGTGTTCGGTGGCAACGCCGTGGCCAACAAGCTGGTCAGCCTCAAGGGCCGCAACCTGTTCTTCGGCAAGGTGCAGAGCCTCGACGAGGACGTGTTCCTGCAGAGCACCGGCCTGCTGGCCGATGGCAATGGCGATATCACCGGCCTGCTGGTGGAAGCCAGGCGCGACGTCTCGATCATCGCCAACGGCGACCTGTCGATGCCCACCGTGAAGTTCGGCGGCACCTACTCGCTGAAGGCCGGGCGCGACCTGGTGGTCGGCGTCGGTGGTGACCTGGACGTGAGCGGCTACGCCGAAGCGGGCCGCGACCTGACCTTCCTGATCGCCGGCAAGGTGGACCTGAAGGGCGTCACCGCGGGCCGTCACATCAGCATCGAGTCGGGCAAGTCGATCAACATCGACGAGACCGTCACCGGCGGCGGCAAGATCGTCCTCACCGCCCGCGACGGCGACCTCAAGGTGGGCGGCGGCATCATCTCCACCGCCGTGCCCTACAACGGCGAAGTGCTGGCCGGCGACGTGGTGCTGAGCGCCTCGGGCGACATCGTCACCCCGCTGATCAGCGTCGCCGCCGGCAACCTCGATGTCGAAGGCCACAGCCTGAAACTGGGCGACATGACCACCAGCGGCGTGGTCGACCTGGTCGCCCGCGGCCTGATCGACGTCACTGGCACCAGCCGGAGCGGCGGTTACCAGAACTGGCAGGCGGCCGACAGCATCAAGGTCGGTGGCGGCATCGTCACCACCGGCCTGGACCTCGACGGCAACCTGCTCACCGGCAATGTGCTCCTCAAGGCCGGCAACGACATCACCAGCCCGCTGATCCGTGTGGCGGCCGGTGATATCGAGGCCGAGGGCCACAGCCTGCGCCTGGACGCCATGGCCGCCAGCGGCGATATCGACCTGCTGGCCCGTGGCCTGATCCGCGTCAGCGGCACCAGCCAGAGCGGCGGCTACCAGCACTGGCACGCCGACGACAGCATCTTCTTCGACCGTCTGTTGGCCCAGGGCCAGGCGCTGCTGGACAGCTACACCGACACCCGTGGCCGCGTGCTCAGCGCCGACCAGGGCGCGGTGGTCAAGGCGGGCTGGCGCAACGGCGTGGCCAGCGATGCGGGCATCTACCTGGACAGCGCCACCGCGCCGAAGCTGAGCCTGTGGTCCGGCAACCTGGTGCGTGTCGCCAATGCCGCCATCGGCCAGTCCGCCGACCTGCACGGCGTCGACATGGAGCTGTACGGGCGCCACACCGGCAGCGGCCAGCTGAACCTGTGGGTGGAAGGCGCCGGCGACCGCTATGCCAAGCGTTTCGTCAGCGTGCTGGATGCCGCCGATATCCTGATGCCGCGCCTCTACGCGGTGGACAGCACCCTGACCACCACCGGCCAGCGCGTGGACATCAAGGATGCCGAAGGCGTCGACCTGCTCAAGCTGTACACCGCCCAGGCCGCCGTGCTGATGGACAACCTGACCCCGGCCTACCAGCCGCTGGCCGACGTGCAGCTCTACGAGCTGGACAAGGCCTTCCAGCTGAAGCAGGACGGCCTGGTGAGCAACACCAGCGCCTACGTGGTGCACCGCAAGACCACCCACCAGGTGCTGGTGACCAACTTCAGCGAAACCCATGCCGAGAACGCACCCGACACCGGCGTGCTCTACCAGGGCATCAGTGCCGCCCGCTACAGCGAGCAGCACTTGTCCAACGGCCTGGTGCAGAAGCGCCTGGAGTCGGTGATCCACAACGCGGTGCCGGTACCGCCGAGCGCCGCGCCGTTGCCGAAGTTCAATGCCGGCGGCGTCAACACCGTGATGAACCTGGACGACGAGCCGCAACCGCAGTTCAGCCAGCACAGCGAGCAGGACGATAAGGACGAGGTAACCAAGTGGTCTCTCTGAACAAGGCGGGCCACGGGTTCCGCGTTTACTCCCGGCAGCCGCTGATCCTGGCGCTGCTCCTGGCCGGTGGCGCCCAGGCGGCGACCCTGCCGCCGGCAGGCATTCCCGGGCAGGTGGACCCGAGCCTGCAGCGCGAGCAGATCGAGCGCATCCAGCGCCAGCGTACGGAAGACGAGCGCGCCAGGCGCGTCGAGGTGCCCGCCCTGCGTGGCGAGGCGCCCGAGGAGCAGGTGCTGCAATCCCAGGGCGAGCGCTTCGAGCTGCGCGGGGTGAGCTTCAACGCCTCGGTGTTCCTGGCCAAGGAGACCCTGGAAGGCATCGCCCGCAACTACGTGGGCCGGCCCATCAGCTTCGCCGACCTCAACGCGCTGCTGCGCGAGGTCAATGCCCATTACGAAGAGCAGGGCCAGCTCACCGCGCGGGCCATCATCGCCCCGCAGAACCTGGACGACGGCGTGCTCAAGGTGGTGCTGGTGGAGGCCAAGGTCGACGGCATGGCCTGGCAGGACCGGCGCAGCGTGGACGAAGCCTTCTACGAGGACCGCCTGGCGGTGAGCAAGGGCCAGACCCTCGACAGCACCGCGCTGATGACCTCGATCCAGCGCTTCAACGCCACCACACCGGGCCCGCAGGTCAGCGCCAGCCTGGCGCCTGGGCAGAGCTTCGGCACCACCCGTGTCGACCTCCAGGCCTTCGAGCCGGACCCGCTGCAGTGGAGCCTGTTCCTCAACAACTACGGCAACGAAGGCACCGGCCGCGAGCAGTACGGCGGCAGCCTGACTTGGTTCTCGCCCACCGGCGTGGCCGACGCCCTGAGTGCCGTGGTGGCGGCCACCGACGGTTCGCAATACGGCAGCCTGCGCTACAGCCGCCCGGTGAACCGCTACAACGGCGTGGTCTACGTCGAGGCCGGCGCCAACACCCTGGAAATTCAGACCGGCCCGCTGGCGGCGCTGAACATCGAGGGTGATTCGCAGACCTACGGCCTGGGCTACGACCACCCCTACTGGGTCGACGAGCACTGGCAGCTGCTGGGCGGCATCGGCTACAGCAACCAGAACTCGGAAACCACCATCGAAGGCCTGACCCTGAGCGAGACTAGCGCCGACGAAGTGGTGCTCAAGGGCCAGGTGGAATACCGCGCCGCGCCCTGGTACCTGCGCTACGAACAGCGCCTGCGCCAGGCCAACACCGACAACCAGGTGAACGGCGAAAGCGGCAGCTACCAGCTGCTCAACGGCAACGCCTACGCCAGCCGCGACCTCGGCGAGCGCTTCCAACTGGTGGGCCGCTTCGGCTGGCAGTACGCCAGCGACACCGAGACGCTACCCTCCACGCTGCTCTACCAGTTCGGTGGCATCAGCAGCGTGCGCGGCTACGATCCGGGCGTGATCGCCTCGCCCCAGGGCATGACCCTGAACCTGGAGGCGTACTGGAATATCGATGAACGGTGGCAGCCGTTCGTATTCTTCGACTACGGTCGTGCCATGGAGCTGGGCACCGCCGATGTCGACCTGCAAAGCGTCGGCGCTGGTCTTAACTTCAGCTGGGGTCGCCACCTGAGCATCAGCCTGGTGGCGGCCAATACCCTCAAGGATGTGGTGCCCGATCAGGACAGCGGACAGGTCCTGGCGCAGATCGTCATCCGTTAATCGTTTTTCTCAGGAGACCCACGTAATGACCACGCTGCTGCTGTACAAGGAAATCAAGGCGCTGAACCGCGAGGAGCACCGCTCGCTGAAACTCGCCAGCCTCCAGAACAGCGAATTCGCTTCCAGCACCCACCTGGTGCCCCTGGCGGGCCTGGAGTTCTTCCAGGCGTCGCGCCACTACCCGATCGTGTTCATCGGCGAGGGTGCCCAGGCCGTCCCCATCGCGCTGCTGGGCCTTAAGGCCGGCCACAACGGCTACGTCGACGCCAACAACCTGTGGCAGGAAAACTGCTACATCCCGGCCTTCGTGCGTCGCTATCCCTTCGTCCTGGCCCAGGACAGTGCGGAGAACTTCACCGTCTGCTTCGACGCCGCCTACTCGGGCTGGAACGAGGAAGAGGGCCGCGAGCTGTTCGACGAAGAGGGCCAGAACAGCCCCTTCCTCGAAGAGATGATCCAGTTCCTGCAGAACTTCACCACCGAGATGGAGCGCACCCGCCGCTTCGTCGACAAGCTCAACGAACTGGAACTGCTCTCCACCCGCAGCCTCAAGCTCAGCCACAGCAATGGCGAGAGCTTCGTGCTCAGCGACTTCCTGGCGGTGGACGAGGAGCGCTTCCTGGCCCTTTCCGACGACAAGGTGCTGGACCTGCACAAATCCGGCTTCCTCGGCTGGATCTACGCCCACCTGATCTCCCTGGGCAACGCCAACCAGCTGTTCGCCCACTACCTGGCGAAGAAAGCGGCCGGCGAAACCACCACCCATTGATGGGTGCGGCTCCGCTCCCGGCCGGGGGCGGAGCCTTTTTCAGCACAACGACTTCCTTGATGCATCCGTAGGTCGGGTGAAACCCGGCGGCTTTTGTGTGGGCGCTGGATGGGCTCGGCGTATGGCGGGATGTGCTGGGTGCGACCCCTGCGGTGCTGGGCATGACTACCGGATTCCCGGCACCTCCACCGCGTGGGTTTCGCCGAGCTCTACCCACCCTACGGAAGCCCATCGCCCCGTCGGGGGAGCGAGGGCGGGCTCAGCCCTTGCCCTTGGTACGGGTCATATTGGGGCCGGCGTGTTTTTCCAGGTGCTCGATGATGATCCCGGCAACGTCCTTGCCGGTGGTCACTTCGATGCCTTCCAGGCCGGGGGAGGAGTTCACCTCCATCACCAGCGGGCCGTGGTTGGAGCGCAGGATGTCGACGCCGGCCACCGACAGGCCCATGACCTTGGCGGCACGGATGGCGGTCATGCGTTCTTCCGGGGTGATCTTGATCAGGCTGGCGCTGCCGCCACGGTGCAGGTTGGAGCGGAACTCGCCCGGCTTGGCCTGGCGCTTCATCGAGGCGATGACCTTGTCGCCCACCACGAAGCAGCGGATGTCGGCGCCGCCGGCCTCGCGTATGTATTCCTGCACCATGATGTTCTGCTTCAGGCCCATGAAGGCCTCGATCACCGATTCCGCCGCCTTTTCCGTCTCGCACAGCACCACGCCTATGCCCTGGGTGCCTTCCAGCACCTTGATCACCAGCGGGGCGCCGTTGACCATGCGGATCAGGTCGGGGATGTCGTCGGGGGAGTGGGCGAAGCCGGTCACCGGCAGGCCGATGCCCTTGCGCGAGAGCAGTTGCAGGGAGCGCAGCTTGTCCCGCGAGCGGCTGATGGCCACCGATTCGTTGAGCGGGAACACGCCCATCATCTCGAACTGGCGCAGCACGGCGCAGCCGTAGAAGGTCACCGAGGCGCCGATGCGCGGGATCACCGCATCGAAGCCTTCCAGGGGCTGGCCGCGGTAGTGGATCTGCGGCTTGTGGCTGGCGATGTTCATGTACGCACGCAGGGTGTCGATCACCTGGATCTCATGCCCGCGCTGCTGGCCGGCTTCCACCAGGCGACGGGTCGAATACAGACGCGGGTTGCGCGACAGAACGGCAATTCTCATTGGGCACCTGGAAGGGAGTCGAAGGCCGGTAGGGTCGGCTTGTCCTGTACGTAGCTAAGGGCCGGGTTGACCACCAGTTGGCCGTCCACCAGGGCTTTGGAACCGATCAGCACGCGATAGCGCATGGTCTTGCGGCAGGCCAGGGTGAACTCGATCGGCCAGGCGCGATCGCCCAGGGCGACCGTGGTGCTGATCACGTAGCGGCTCTGGGCCTGGCCGTTGGAGCTTTTGATGGTCTTCACCGACACCACCTGCGCCTCGCAGCGGTGACGCCGCTGCACCAGCGTGCCGAGGTGCGCGGTGAAGCGCACCCAGCGCTCGCCGTCGCGCTCGAAGGGCACGATGTCGCTGGCATGCAGGGTGGAGGTGCTGGCCCCGGTGTCGATCTTGGCGCGCAGGCCGACCATGCCGAGTTCCGGCAGGGCTATCCATTCACGCAGGCCGATCACGGAGAGTTGGTCGAAAGTCTTCAATGCAGGCTTTCCGCTAAAGTTGTCGGCATTCTAGTTGCCCCTTGTGACAACTGCATCCGGCCCGGCGTGCGCCCGGGACGCAAATTTTCAGGTTGCGAGCCAGTGCAGCCTGCCAGCATGGAAACCGTGGCATGAGCGACAAAGACGACGACAAGGTACGCCTCGACAAATGGCTGTGGGCGGCGCGCTTCTACAAGACCCGCGCCCTGGCCAAGGAAGCCATCGACGGCGGCAAGGTCCACCACCGGGGCGACCGCTGCAAGCCGGGCAAGGAGCCGCGCATCGGTGACGAGTACGTGATCCGCACCGGCTTCGACGAGCGCACGGTGGTGGTCCGCGCGCTGTCCGTGGTGCGCCGTGGCGCGCCCGAGGCGCAGACCCTCTATGAGGAGACCGCCGACAGCGTGCGCCGCCGCGAAGAGGCGGCCGCCATGCGCAAGGCCGGCGCCCTGGGCGTGCAGACTGAAGGCCGGCCGACCAAGAAGCAGCGCCGGCAGATCCACTACCTACGCGGCGGCGCCGGTGACTTTGTCGACGATTGATCCGCCATGGGGCCGGTAGACAACCGGCGCTTGGTCGCCTCGGGGGTTTGCACCTAAAATCGCCAGCCTTTCGGCCGAGCAGGCCCCCAGACGCAGCGAGTCCGTCATGTCCGATAACACCCAGCGCTTCCTTTTCGACGATACCGACGTGCGCGGCGAAATGGCCTCCCTCGGCGAGAGCTACGCCCACGTGCTGGCCAAGCACCCCTACCCGGAGCCGGTGGCGCAGCTGCTCGGCGAAATGCTCGCCGCCGCCTCGCTGCTGGTGGGCACGCTGAAGTTCGACGGCCTGCTGGTGCTCCAGGCGCGCTCTTCCGGCGCCGTGCCGCTGCTGATGGTGGAATGCTCCAGCGACCGCGAACTGCGCGGCATCGCCCGCTACCACGCCGACCAGGTGGTGGCCGGTGCCGGCCTGCACGAGCTGATGCCCGAAGGCGTGCTGACCCTCACCGTGGATCCCAAGCAGGGCCAGCGCTACCAGGGCATCGTCAGCCTGGAAGGCGCCAACCTGGCGGAAAGCCTCTCGGCCTACTTCGCCAACTCCGAACAGCTGCCGACCCGCTTCTGGCTCAACGCCGATGGCCGCAACGCCCGGGGCATGCTGCTCCAGGCCCTGCCGGCCGACCGCCTCAAGGACCCGGAAGCCCGTGCCGCCAGCTGGCAGCACCTCACCGCCCTGGCCGACACCCTCACCGCTGAGGAACTGCTGAGCCTGGACAACGAAACCGTGCTGCACCGCCTCTACCACGAGGAGCAGGTGCGCCTGTTCGACCCCCTCGCCATCAGCTTCCGCTGCAGCTGCTCGCGCCAGCGCTCGGCCAACGCCCTGGTCAGCCTCGGTCACGCTGACGCCGACGCCCTGCTGGAAGAGAACGGCGGCACGGTGGTGATCGACTGCCAGTTCTGCAACCAGCGCTACAGCTTCGACGCCGCCGACGTGGCCCAGCTGTTCGCCGGCGGCGGCAGCGCGGCGCCGTCTAGCACAAAGCACTGATCGGAAGCTGGAAGCCGGAAGCTAGAAGTTGGAGGCTGCTCTGCTCTTTCTTCAAGCTTCCAGCTTCAGGCTTCCAGCTATCTGGCCAAACTAATAAGTTTCCTACCAATTTGTAGTGTGCCGTAGCGCCCCCCGGGCCTGTGGATATCTCCGCCAGCGCCCGTCTGGCCTCGTCTTGGCGCTTGTCGTTCCGCTCGTGACCCGGATATTCGAAATGGTCATTTCCAGCTATCCATTCGTCGGTCGAGCGCGTACCTGAGTCGCGCTGCCGGGTGCCCGGTCTGACTGAAACGCCCGTATCGTCTGCCTTACGTCCAGTCATCTCGCCTAAGCCATAGTTCCTCTGGCATAATCCGGCGCACTTTTTTCGCTGTAGCGGGTCGCATAGCCCACTACATATTTGATTGGAGGACTCGGCCTCTCGCCGACGGGGAACCACATGACGCAAGCCAATACCGCCGTGTACACCGATATCAGCGCCGCGCAACTGGTCGAAGAGGCCATCCGCCGTGGCGAGGGTGAGCTGGCCGCCAACGGTTCGCTGGTAGTTAGGACCGGTCACCGCACCGGCCGTTCTCCGGCTGACCGCTTCATCGTTCAGGAGCCGAGCACCGACTCCAAGATCGCCTGGGGCGCCATCAACCGTCCGTTCCCGGCCGACAAGTTCGATGCCCTGTGGACCCGCGTCGAAGCCTATGTGACCGAGCGCGAGCGTTTCGTTTCCCACGTTCACGTCGGTTCCGATCCCGAGCATTACCTGGCGGTCAAGATGACCACCGAAACCGCCTGGCACAACCTGTTCGGCCGTTGCCTGTTCATCAACCCGGAACAGTACAACCCGCAGGCCCGCCAGGAATGGCAGATCATCAATGCCCCGAACTTCGTTTGCGAACCGGAGCGTGATGGCACCAATTCCGATGGCTGCGTGATCCTCAACTTCGCTGCCAAGAAAGTGCTGATCGCCGGCATGCGCTACGCCGGTGAAATGAAGAAAGCCATGTTCTCCGTGCAGAACTTCCTGCTGCCGGAAAAAGACGTGCTGCCGATGCACTGCGCCGCCAACGTCGGCGAAGACGGCGACACCACCCTGTTCTTCGGCCTGTCCGGCACCGGCAAGACCACCCTGTCCGCTGATGAAAGCCGTTACCTGATCGGTGACGACGAGCACGGCTGGGGCGTGGGCACCGTGTTCAACATCGAAGGCGGCTGCTACGCCAAGTGCATCGACCTGTCCGCGAAGAACGAGCCGGTGATCTGGAAAGCCATCCAGTTCGGCGCCGTTCTGGAAAACGTCGTGCTCAACCCGGAAACCCGCCTGCCCGACTACAGCGACGACAGCCTGACCCAGAACTCCCGCGCGGCCTACCCGCTGGAGCTGGTTGAGAAGCGCGTCGAGGCCAACCGTGCCGGCGAGCCGAACGCGGTGATCTTCCTGACTTGCGACCTGACCGGCGTACTGCCGCCCGTGTCGATCCTCAACAACGAGCAGGCGGCCTACCACTTCCTGTCCGGCTACACCGCCCTGGTGGGTTCCACCGAGATGGGTTCCGGCGGCGGCATCAAGTCGACCTTCTCCACCTGCTTCGGCGCGCCGTTCTTCCCGCGCCCGGCTGGCGAGTACGCCGAGCTGCTGATCAAGCGCATCAAGGGCTTCGGCTCCAAGGTGTACCTGGTCAATACCGGCTGGACCGGTGGTGGCTACGGTGTTGGCAAGCGCTTCAACATCCCGACCACCCGTGGCGTGATCGCGGCCATCCAGAGCGGCGCTCTGATCGGTGCCGAAACCGAGCACCTGCCGCTGATCAACCTGGACGTGCCGAAGGCCGTTCCGGGCGTCGAGACCAACCTGCTCAACCCGCGCAACACCTGGGCTGACAAGGCTGCCTACGACGAAGCCGCCAAGGGCCTGGCCGAGAAGTTCATCGAGAACTTCAAGAAGTTCGACGTCTCCGACGCCATCCGCAACGCCGGCCCGCAGCTGTAAGCGAGCCCGTTGTAGAAGAAGCCGCCTCCGGGCGGCTTTTTCATTGGTCGCCCCGGGAATTCCGGGTGCTCGGAGTCGAGGGTGGCGTAGGGTGGATGGCGCTTTTCCCATCCACCGGCGGTGCCTGAACCGGGCCGCGATGCCAGGAGCGGGCGATGATGGTTTCGCTGCGCTCTACGCCATCCTACGGGCATACAGGCCAACGCCCTGCACTGTCGCGGCGCTGCTGCGTTGCGCTTCTGGCCATGATCGACGGCCCCTTTCGATGGAGTGAAGCCATGCCTCGCAACACCCTCGCCGCCACCTTCGGCTACGACGCCTTCCGCCCCGGCCAGGAAGCGGCCATCCGCTCGGTGCTGGCCGGCCGCTCGACGGCGGCGATCTTCCCCACCGGTTCCGGCAAGTCGCTGTGCTACCAGCTATCGGCCCTGCACCTGCCGCACCTGACCCTGGTGGTCTCGCCGCTGCTGGCATTGATGCAGGACCAGCTGGCCTTCCTCCATCGCCACGGCATCGCCGCCGCCAGCATCGACTCCGCGCAGAGCCGCGAGGAAGCCGCCGCCGTCATGGCGCGGGCGCGTTCGGGTGAGCTGAAGATCCTGATGATTTCGGTGGAGCGCCTGAAGAACGAGCGCTTCCGTGGCTTCATCCAGCAGGTGCCGATTTCCCTGCTGGTGGTGGACGAGGCCCACTGCATTTCCGAGTGGGGCCACAACTTCCGCCCCGACTACCTGAAGCTGCCGGACTACCAGCGCCAGTTCGGCATTCCCCAGGCGCTGCTGCTGACCGCCACGGCGACGCCGGCGGTGATCGCCGACATGCAGGCCAAGTTCGCCATTGCCGACGAGGACGTAGTCACCACCGGCTTCTACCGCAGCAACCTCGACCTCGCCGTCGAGGCAGTGGCCGGCCCGGCGCGCATGCAGCGCCTGGTGCAGTGGCTGGTGCCGCGCAAGGGCCAGCCGGGCATCGTCTACGTGACCCTGCAGAAAACCGCTGAGCAGGTGGCCGAGGCGCTGGTGCGCAGCGGCCTTTCCGCCGCCGCCTACCACGCCGGTATGGGCCATGAGGCGCGCGAGGCGCTGCAGCGGCGCTTCATGGCCGGGCAGGTGGACATGATCGTCGCCACCATCGCCTTCGGCATGGGCATCGACAAGAGCGACGTGCGCAACCTGGTGCACTACGACCTGCCCAAGTCAGTGGAGAACTACAGCCAGGAAATCGGCCGTGCCGGGCGCGACGGCCAACGCTCGGAATGCCTGGTGCTGGCCAACCGCGACGGCCTCAGCGTGCTGGAGAACTTCGTCTACGGCGACACGCCGGAGCGCAACGGCATCCTCCGTGTGCTGCAGGAGCTCAAGGGCGCAGCCGGGGAGGGTGGGCGCTGGGAGCTGACCCTCAATGCCCTGTCCGACCAGAGCAACATCCGCCAGCTGCCGTTGAAGACCCTGCTGGTGCAGCTGGAGCTGCGCGGCATCATTGCGCCGCTGTTCGCCTACTTCGCCGAGTACCGCTTCAAGTACCTGGTGGAGCCCGAGGCGCTGGTGGCCAAGTTCGAGGGCGAGCGGCGCCAGTTCGTCGAGGCGCTGGTGAGCACCTCGCAACGGGCGCGCACCTGGAGCACGGTGGATTTCGACCGGCTCTATAACGAGCACCAGGCCGAGCGCGCACGGGTGGTGAAGGCCCTGGATTTCTTTCAGGAGCGCGGCTGGATCGAGCTGGAAAGCAAGCAGATGACCGAGGTCTACGCCTTGCTGCGCAGCGACTGGGACACCGACTCGCTGGCGGACGAACTGCACGGTTACTTCAAGCGCCAGGAAGCCAGCGAGATCGGCCGCATCAACGCCATGCTGGCGCTGTTCGCCAGCGACAGCTGCCTCAGCCAGCGCCTGGCCGCCTACTTCGGTGACCACCAGGCACCCGCCCGGTGCGGCCACTGTTCGGTGTGCCGGGGCCAGGTGGCGCGCTTGCCCGAGCCGGCGGCGCTTCCCGCGCTGGAGGGGAAGGATTTTGCCGCGCTTTGCAGCGGTTTCCGCCAGCGCCAGCACGAATACGACGGCTGCGATGTGGGGGCGGAGAGCCTCACCCGCTTCCTCTGCGGTATCGCCACGCCGATCTTCACCCGCTTGAAGGCCCGCAACCTGCCGGGCTTCGCGGCGCTGGAGGACTATCCCTACGCGCAGGTGCGCGACTGGGTCAGCCGTCAGCTCGATCTGTAGCCTGGGCTTCAGCCCAGGGATCCACCACGGCCCGTACCCGGCACGGGCCATGGCCTGCCTACCGCCTCGTCAGGCCACCAGGGCCCGGTCGGTGAAGCTGGGCTGCTGCACGGCCTGGTAGGTGGAGATGGCCTGGTTGGCCAGCCTCGGCGTCACCAGCCCCAGGTCGGGCTGGGTGAAGGCCTGCTGGTTACCGTCCAGCTGCAGACGCTGACGGGCGATAAAGTCCCCGGACAGCGGGTTGTTGGGATTCAGGTCATCGGTCTGCTGGGCTTCGACGTAGTCGGCGATCCGCTGCTGCTGGAGCTGTTGCTGCTGCAGACGGGCAGTCTCGGCGGCGTTCTCACGGAGCTGCTGGGCCTGCTCTTCCCGCAGGTCCTGCGCCCGTTCCCGGGCCAGCTGCTGGTTCTCTTCAAACTGCTGCTGGGCTTCCTCACGGGCGATACGCGCCCGCTCGTTACGGGTGTCGATGGCGTTGGCGGAGGTCACGCCGGGCTGGGCGTTGACCGCCAGTGCGTCATTGGTCCGCGTAAGCGGCGTGTCGTTGAAAAAAGGCGTCGGGCCTAAGGGTGTGATTGCGATAGCCATTGGGTTCTCCCTGGTTTTTTGGCCTGGGAGTTTCAGTCTACGGCGGGGCAAACCCTTCTTTTAGGCCGATCCCGCATAAGGCTGGTGACTCGATCGTCTAGCACTTTTCTCCCCTGCGCCTGTCCCGCCGCTTCGCTCTGGAGCGTCCCGTCGCGCCTGCATCGCCCGGCTCATGGGGGCTGCCGGCGATCAGCGTGGCGGAAGTGAATCGGCAAGGTGGTACGGACGTGCGGAAAAGGCCCTGGCAACCGTTCGTCGGTAGGCCCTCAGCCGGGTTCGCCCAATTCGAGGATCTGCCCGATCAGCCACTGCAGCGCCGCGTCCCGTTCCCGCGCCTGCACGCTGACCACATCCAGGTGGAAGGGCCCCACGGCAAAGGGCAGTTCGTGCAGCTCCAGCGGCAGCAGGCGGGCGAAGTACTGGGCCAGTTGTGTGGGCAGCACCGCCACCAGGTCACTGCCGGCGACGATGTGCGCCGCCTGCAGGTAGTTCGGTGTGGTGTAGAGGATCTGCCGCGTCAGGCCGCGCTCGGCGAGCCACAGGTCGACCATGCCTTTGGTCTGGCCGCCATGGACCCAGAGGTGGCGTAGCCTGAGGAAGTTTTCCAGGTCCGGCTCACCGCGCAGCAGCGGGTGATCACGGCGGGCGGTGAGGCGCAGGGTTTCGCTCATCCAGCGGCGGCTGGCGAAGCGTGGCGGAATGCTCTGGAAGCGGCCGAGCACCAGGTCCAGCTCGCCCTTGTCCAGCGCTTCGGCGGGGAGGCTGGGGCTGAGGTGGCTGATGGCGATCTGCACCCCCGGCGCCAGCACCGCGAGGCGTTCCAGCAGGCGGGTCATGCAGATCAGCTCCACGTAGTCGGTCACGGCGATGCTGAAGCGCTGGCGGCTGCTCGCCGGGTCGAAGGCCTCGCCGGCGGAAAGGCTCTGCTCGATCTGCGCCAGGGCGGTGCGGATCGGTGCCTCCAGGGCCAGCGCCCGAGGGGTGGGCTGCATGCTGCGGCCCACACGTACCAGTAGCGGGTCGCCGAGCAGCTCGCGCAGGCGGTTGAGGGCGTTGCTCACCGCTGGCTGGCTGAGGGACAGGCGCTCGGCGGCGCGGGAGACATTGCGTTCACGCAGCAGGGCGTCGAGCACGCGCAACAGGTTGAGATCGAACGTGGAGATATTCACCGTGGAAATACGACCTATCACAAGACTAAATTTCAAAAATAGTACCGGCTTCCTTAAGGTGTCTGGCGATTTTCGTTTCCCCGTGCGCAGGCCTGCGCCCTGTCAGAACAACAAGAGGACGATGCGATGACCCAGAGCCCCAACGACATTCGACAAGCCGCCGTGATCGGTGCCGGCACCATGGGCCGGGGCATCGTCATGAGCCTGGCCAACGCCGGCGTGCAGGTGCTGTGGCTGGACAACAACCCGCAGATGCTGGTGCAGGCGCTGGGCGTGGTCGCCGACACCTACGCCCACAATGTGCGCCAGGGGCGCATCGACGAGGCCCAGGCGGCCGCGCGTCGTGCCTGCATCACCCAGGTGACCGACTACGACGCCCTGGCCGATGTCGACCTGGTGATCGAGGCGGTGTACGAGAACCTCGAACTCAAGCAGCAGATCTTCCGCGAGCTGGACGCCCGGCTGAAGCCGTCGGCGATCCTCGCCAGCAACACCTCGGCGCTGGATATCGACGCCATCGCCGCCGTCACCGCGCGCCCGGAGCAGGTGCTCGGCCTGCACTTCTTCAGTCCCGCGCACATCATGAAGCTGCTGGAGATCGTGCGTGGCGCCAAGACCGCCAAGCCGGTGCTCGACGCCGCGTTAGTGCTGGGCCAGCGCATGGGCAAGGTCAGTGTCATCGCCGGCAACTGCGACGGCTTCATCGGCAACCGCATGCTCAGCACCTATGTGCGCGAGGCGCGGATGATGCTGCTCGAAGGCGCCTACCCCCATCAGGTGGACGCCGCCCTGCAGGGCTTCGGTTTCGCCATGGGCCCGTTCCGCATGTACGACGTGGTCGGCATCGACCTGGAGTGGCGTGCCCGCGAATTGGCCGGCAAGGGCCAGGACGACCCGGCGGTGCAGGTGGACAACCGCCTCTGCGCCCTCGGCCGCTTCGGCCAGAAGTCGCGCATGGGCTACTACCGCTACGCCGAAGGCAGCCGCCAGGCCGAGCACGACCCGGAAGTGGACGCGCTGGTGCTGCAGGTGTCCGAGCAGCTCGGCTTCGAGCGCCGCAGCATCGGCCAGGAAGAGATCCTCGAGCGCTGCCTGCTGGCCCTGGTCAACGAGGGCGCGAAGATCCTCGAAGAGGGCATCGCCGCCTCCAGTGACGATATCGACACCGTCTACCTCAACGGCTACGGCTTCCCCGCCGACAAGGGCGGCCCCATGAGCTGGGCCGATGGCCAGGGCCTGGAGGTCATCCGCGAGCGCCTGGAATACCTCGCCGGCCGCCACGGCCTGCACTGGCAGCCCGCTGCCCTGATCCAGCGCCTGGCTGCCGAAGGCCGCCGCTTCGCCGATTGCCAAGAGGAAGCCTGAGATGAGCTACACCGCCCCCCTGCGCGACATGCGTTTCGTGCTCCATGAAGTCTTCGATGTCGCCGGCCACTGCGAACTGCTGGGCAATGGCCTGGACCGCGAGCTGATCGACGGCGTGCTGGAAGAAGGCGCGCGCTACGCCGGCGAGGTCATCGCCCCGCTGAACCGCTCCAGCGACGAAGAGGGCGTGACCCTCGAAGGTGGCGCCGTGACCACCCCCACGGGCTTCCGCGAGGCCTACAGGCAGTACTGCGACAACGGCTGGGCCAGCATGACCGGCCCGGTGGAGCATGGCGGCCAGGGCTTCCCGCAGATGGTCGCCGCCAGCTTCCACGAGATGCTGATGGCCGCCAGCCTGTCCTTCCGCGTCTATTCCGGCCTCACCGAAGGCGCCGTGCTGGCGCTCTACAAGCACGGCAGCGAGGCGCTCAAGCAGGCCTACCTGGACAAGATGGTCGGCGGCACCTGGACCGGCACCATGTGCCTCACCGAGCCCCAGGCCGGTACCGACCTGGCCCTGCTGCGCACCCGCGCCGAACCCCAGGCGGACGGCAGCTACAAGGTCAGCGGCAGCAAGATCTTCATCAGCGGTGGCGAGCAGGACTTCTCGGACAACATCGTCCACCTGGTCCTGGCGCGCCTGCCCGATGCCCCGGCCGGGGTGAAGGGCATCTCGCTGCTGCTGGTGCCCAAGTTCATCGCCAACGCCGATGGCACGCCGGGTGCGCGCAACGCCCTGTCCTGCGGCGCCATCGAGCACAAGATGGGCATCAAGGGCGCGGCCACCTGCGTGATGAACTTCGACGGGGCCACCGGCTGGCTGATCGGCGAAGCCAACCAGGGCCTGGCCTGCATGTTCACCATGATGAACGACGCGCGCTTCCAGGTCGGCCTGCAAGGCCTGGGCATCGCCGAGCGCGCCTTCCAGGGGGCGCTTTCCTATGCCCGCGAGCGCCTGCAATCCCGCGCCCTGACCGGCCCGGCCGAGCCGGACAAGGCCGCCGACCCGATCATCCACCACCCCGATGTGCGGCGCATGCTGCTGACCCAGAAGACCCTGGTGGAAGGCAGTCGCCTGCTCGCCGCCTACTGCGGGCGCCAGCTGGACCTGGAGCACGGCCACCCCGATGCAGCGGCGCGCAAGGCCGCCGGCAAGCGCGCGGCGCTGCTGATCCCCATCGTCAAATCCTTCTTCACCGACATGGGCCAGGAAGTGGCCAGCCTCGGCGTGCAGGTGTATGGCGGCCACGGCTACATCCGCGAATGGGGCATGGAGCAGCTGATGCGCGACAGCCGCATCACCCAGATCTACGAGGGCACCAACGGCATCCAGGCCCTCGACCTGATCCGCCGCAAGCTGATGGGCGACGGCGGCGCCGAGCTGTACGCCCTGCAGGACGAACTGGCCGCCATGACCGAGGCCCAGGCCGGCCGCGCCGAGCTGGCGGAACTGGCCGGCGCCGTGCTGGCGCGCCTCAAGGAATGGCGTGACCTCACCGCCACCGTGCTCGACCGCGCGCGCCATGATCCGCAGGAAATCGGCGCCTGCTCGGTGGACTTCCTCCAGTACTCGGCCTATGTGTTGTTGGCCGGGCTCTGGTTGCAGGCCGCCGCCCGCGCCCAGGACGCCCTGGACGGCGGCACCGGCGAGGCGGACTTCTACCAGGCCAAGCTGCACAGCGCGCGCTTCTACGTGCGCCGACTGCTGCCCCGCGCCAGTGGCCACCGCGAGTCGCTGCTGGGCGGCGCGGACTGCCTGATGGCCCTGCCGGAGGCGCATTTCGCGTTCTGATGGAGTCCAACCGGCGGGGAGGGCGGTCAGCGCCGTCCCCCCGCCTGTGCAGCACCCGCTCAGCCAAACCCGACAGCACAACAACAAGAGGCCACCCCATGCAGCCCTTCAGCTTCGCCACCACCGCGCAGATCCTCTGCGAATCCGGCTCCGCCCTCCGCCTGGCCGAGCTGTGCCGCGAGCGCGATGCCCATCGCGTGCTGATCGTCACCGACCCGGGCATCACCCGGCTGAACATGCTCGACCCGATCCTCCCGGGTTTCGCCGCCGCCGGCGTGGCGGTGGAGATCTTCGACCAGGTGCAGGCCGACCCGCCCGAGGCGGTGGTGCTGCAGGCCGTGGAACAGGCGCAGGCCTTGCGCGCCGAACTGGTGATCGGCTTCGGCGGCGGCAGCTCCATGGACGTGGCCAAGCTGGTGGCGCTGCTGGCCCACCCCGACTGCAAGCAGGCGCTCAAGGACATCTACGGCGTCGGCAACGCCCGGGGCCGGCGCCTGCCGCTGATCCAGGTGCCGACCACCGCCGGCACCGGCTCGGAAGTCACCCAGATCGCCATCATCACCACCGGCGAGACCACCAAGATGGGCGTGGTTTCGCCGCTGCTGCTGCCGGACCTGGCAGTGCTCGACGCCGACCTCACCCTCGGCCTGCCCGCTGCGGTGACCGCCGCCACCGGCATCGACGCGATGGTCCACGCCATCGAGTCCTACACCAGCCGGCACAAGAAGAACCCCATGTCCGACCTGCTCGGCCGCGAGGCCCTGCGCCTGCTCTGCGCCAACCTCGACGAGGCGGTGCACAACGGCCGCAACCGCGAGGCGCGCCAGGCCATGCTGCTGGGCGCCTGCCTGGCCGGCCAGGCCTTCGCCAACGCCCCGGTGGCGGCGGTGCACGCCCTGGCCTATCCCCTGGGCGGGCACTACCACATCCCCCATGGCCTCTCGAATGCGCTGGTGCTGCCCCATGTGCTCGGCTTCAACGCCGAGGTTGCCGCGCCGCTCTATGCCGAGCTGGCGCCCCTGGTGCTGGGCCGCAAGCTGCAGCCGGGCAATGCCCTGCACCTCACCGAGCAACTGATCTTCGAGCTGGCCGACTTCAGCGAGCGCAGCGGCCTGCCCACGCGCCTGCGCGATGCCGGCGTCGCCGAGGCGATGCTGCCGCAGCTGGCCAGCGACGCCATGTTGCAACAGCGCCTGCTGGTGAATAATCCGCGCGAAGTCAGCGAGCGCGATGCCCTCGCGATCTACCAAGCCGCCTATTGAAAGGACCTCCATGAGCCAGCCTCAGCACCTGCGCAGCGACTACCGCCACTTCCAGCCGATCACCACCCGCTGGCACGACAACGATGTCTACGGCCACGTGAACAACGTCGTCTACTACGGCTTCTTCGACAGCGCGGTGAATACCTACCTGATCGAAGTGGGCGGCCTGGACATCCACGACGGCGAGATCGTCGGCTTCGTGGTCAGCTCCTCCTGCGACTACTTCGCCTCCATCGCCTTCCCCGAGCGCGTCGAGGTGGGCCTGCGCGTCGGCAAGCTGGGCAACAGCTCGGTGCAATACGAACTGGCCATCTTCAAGGCCGGCGAAGACGAAGCTTGCGCCGCTGGCCGCTTCGTCCACGTCTTCGTCGACCGCACCAGCAACCGCCCCGTGCCCATCCCCGAACGCCTGCGCGCCGCCCTGGCGGAGCTGGTGGTCGCGGGCTGATCGCAGTGCCGGCATGGCCATTCCCGGGCTGAAGCCCGGGCTACGGCTCGTCATTTCGTAGGATGGGTCGGGTGGCGTTCCGCGAGGTACGAAACCCATCGATCCGGATTCGCCGGCTACCGCATGGGTTTCGCTTCGCTCTACCCATCCTACGGTGAGCCCCTCTCGGATGGCTTCGGGCAGCGGGGTATCCCGCTGCATCCTGCCTGCCGGGTTTTTCACCAGATCGACTCCGAACGACCGGAATGGCGACATTGGCGGGGTGCGCTGACCGGTCGCTCTACCCTAAATGGGCTTCTGCCCGCAGAATGCGCGGCAAATCCGTTGCGCTTCCACTGACTGCAGGGCAGAGACCTTGCGGCCTGGTGCTTCTTCCATCCTGCCGGGCCAGGGTGGCGCGACGGGGCATCTTGGGTATCGGCCGTGCTTGCGGCCCCTGTTCAGTGAATCTGCCATGACGTCTGAAAAACGCTCCATGTTCCAGCGCGTGAAAGGCACCAGCCTGGTCACGCGCATCCTTATCGGCCTGGTGGCCGGTGTCCTGCTGGCGGTGTTCCTGCCGGCGGCGGCCCAGGCCGTGGGCCTGCTCGGCAAGCTCTTCGTCGCTGCGCTGAAGGCTGTGGCGCCGGTACTGGTGTTCGTCCTGGTGATCGCCGCCATCGGCAACCACAAGCCGGGCGAGCGCACCCATATCCGCCCGATCCTGTTCCTTTACCTGATCGGCACCTTCTCGGCGGCGGTGGTGGCGGTGCTGGCTTCCAGCCTGTTCCCCTCGACCCTGCACCTGAGCGCGGCGGCCAATGACCTGGCGCCGCCCGGCAATATTTCCGAGGTGCTGCTGAGCCTGCTGGGGAGCGCAGTGGCCAACCCGGTGACGGCGCTGATGCAGGCCAACTTCATCGGCATCCTGGTCTGGGCCGTGGGCCTGGGCATCGCCATCCGCCAGGGCAGCGAGACCACCCGCGCGGTGTTCAGCGACCTGTCCCACGGCGTGTCGCTGATCGTGCGCGTGGTGATCGCCTTCGCCCCGCTGGGCATCTTCGGCCTGGTGGCCTCGACCCTGGCGGAGAACGGCCTCAAGGTGCTGGCCGACTACGCCCACCTGCTGGCGGTACTGCTGGGCTGCATGCTGTTCGTGGCCTTCGTGGTGAACCCGCTGATCGTGTTCTGGAAGATCCGCCGCAACCCCTACCCGCTGGTGCTGACCTGCCTGCGCGAGAGCGGCATCACCGCCTTCTTTACCCGCAGCTCGGCGGCCAACATTCCGGTGAACCTGGAACTGTCGAAGAAGCTCGGCCTGCACGAAGACACCTATTCGGTGTCCATCCCCCTGGGCGCGACCATCAACATGGCCGGTGCGGCGATCACCATCACCGTGCTGGCCCTGGCGGCGGTGAAGACCCTGGGCATCGCGGTGGACATCCCCACGGCCATCCTGCTCAGCCTGGTGGCGTCCATCTGCGCCTGTGGCGCCTCGGGTGTGGCCGGTGGTTCGCTGCTGCTGATCCCGCTGGCGTGCAGCCTGTTCGGCATCCCCAGCGAGGTGGCGATGCAGGTGGTGGCGGTGGGCTTCATCATCGGCATCCTCCAGGACGCCGCCGAAACCGCGCTGAACTCCTCCACCGACGTGCTCTTCACTGCAGCGGCCTGCATGGCCAGCGGTGATGTCGACCAGCCGGCCGAAACGAGCCTCGGCTGATCTCCTCCGGCGCGTACCTCAGGGTGCGACGCCGTCCTTTCCGGCGGTGGCGGGTTCAGCGAACCCGTCGCCGCTGTTTGGGAACTGCCCCGGCAAGTCGGACTCCAGTTCGATGACCAGCCGCCCGGGCATCTTCGCCTTGTCGATCAGGTAGCCGTGATGGCGCAGGAACAGCGCCTGGAACGAGCCGTCCGCGCGTATCTGCTCGAAACCCTCGGTGAAGCGCTTCACCAGCAGCTGATTGCCTTTGGCGAAGGTGAAGTACACCGGCATGGGGTATTTCAGCGCCAGGTGCTGTTCCACCGTCAGGTCCGGCAGCGCGGCGCGGTTGGCCTCCACTTCGGCCCAGGCTTCGCTGAGGCCGCGGTGGAAGTAGTCGAAGCGACGTTGCTCGAGCATCGGCAGCAGGTTGCCGGGGTTGGCCATGCCCAGCACCGGCAGCTGGTTGCGGGCGAAGAGCGGGAAGTCGCTCCACTGGCTGCCGAAGCCGCCGGTGAGGCGGCGCAGGCCGTCGAGGTCTTTGACGCCGGCGAAATCGGCCTGGCGATCCTTGCGGATGATCAGCACGCGGTAGCCGAGCAGGCCCTGGTGCATGTCGACCGGCAGCATGCGGAAGTCGGCGAGGCGCTCGCGGTTCGGCGGGACGTAGGCGAGGTCCACCTGGCCGGCCTTGAGCATGGCCAGGCAACGCTCCTGGGACGGGTCTGGCGCCTGGCTGGTGACGATGCTGGCTTCGCCGTAGCGCTCGGCGGTGCGGGCGAGGATGAGGTTGGCCAGTTCGATGCGGTAGGCGTAGGTGACGGGGCTTTGCTGGCAGACGCGCAATTGCTGCCCGGCGAAGGCAACCGGGAGCAGGGTGGGGAGGCAGAGCAAAGCTATGGCGTAGCGGATGAAACCCATGGCGTGTCCACGGCGACCGGCGTGCATGCGCCAGCAGAGTAATGACGGAAGATTACAGTCTTCTCAGACGCTTCGCCCGCTGACTGTTGAGCATCACGACACCCGGCGCTATTCTGGCTCGCGGTCGGCAGTTCACCCAGGCGTCACCGGTGCCCATTCGGGCAGCTAAACCTGCCACGAGCCCCAGGCTCACCCTCGACCGACACTCGTCCCCGTGCCGCGTCGGAACCCGGCGACCCCCGACATCCTCTTCCGAGGACTTGGCACACACGAGGAACGAACTGTGTCCAAGACGCTTATCCCTTTCGCTACCGATGACATGTCTGCGCTCGCCCGCTCGCTGGTCCGCCAGCTGGAGGAGCGCGAACGGCCGCCCGGCCATGTGGAGATGCTCAACCTGCTGGCCCGCGCCCGGGGGTTTCGCAGCTTCCAGGCGCTGCGTGCGAGCCAGATGGCCGAACGACAACTGAGCCAGCCGCCGGCCGACGTTGCGGTGGACTACGTGCTGGTGCGCCGCCTGCTGCGGTACTTCGACCAGCAGGGCCGCCTGCGCACCTGGCCCGGCAAGCACAGCCACCGACGCCCCTGCCTGTGGATGACCTGGATGGCCCTGCCGCCCCGTACCGCGATGAGCGAGCGCGAGGTGGACGGGCATATCCGTGAGGTCGCGAGCCTGGGCGACCACGTGCTGTTGCGCCGGGAAATGGTGGATGCCGGCTGGCTGATGCGTACGCCGGACGGGCGCGAGTACCGCCGCGTGGAGTTGCGTCCGGAGCCGCTGGCGATGGCGCTGCGTGAACAGTTGGGCAGGCGCTCGGCCTGACGGAAAGGGCGCGCAGGGACGCGCGCCTTCAGGCCTCGTCGAAGTGGCTGGTGAGCAGCAGGCAACCCAGGGGCGCGGTATCGACTTGCAGGCGCGGCCAGCGTTGCAGCCAATCCTTGGCCTGCAGGCGTTCGGCGAAGACCGCCTGACGCGGGTGCAGCGGGTTGGGGGTGATGCGCAGGTCGAGCAGCCCGGACTGCACGAAAGGGGTGGCGATCTCGATGCCGCCACCCGGGCGCAGGCGCACGCCGATGGCGGTCTGTACCTCCGGCCAGTGGCTCATGGCGTCGCGGCTGTCGCGGTAGGGGTCGTCGCCGTTACGCAGGTGCATGCGCGCCTGGTTCTTCACCGACCAGGGCAGGTGCCCGGCCATGCGCCGCAGGGCCTGCTCGATGCGCAGGTCGGCTTCGGGGTCGAGGTCATCGGGGTTGAAGTGGATCAGGTCGAGATCGGCCAGCGGCGTGGCGTCGCGGTAGCCGTGCAGGCGGTCCCAGGCGAGGTTGCGGACGAAGCCGGCGGCCAGCCAGGCGTCGCGCAGGCCCAGGCTGGCGACGCAGCGCAGCGCCAACAGGCGCTGGGCGTCGCCACGCAGCCAGCGCTGCAGGTGGGGCAGGGGATTCTGGTAAGCCACCGGCAGCACCGGCCCCCGCAGCGTGCAGTGCGGAGGCTGGGTGTGTGGCTCCATGATGCTCAATCGCGGTGCCTGTGCTTGCGGTGCTTCTTGCTGCCGCTGTCCTTGTTCAGCTCGCTGGCGATGGCGCCGCCTGCCGCACCACCAAGGCCCGCGCCGATGGCGGCTCCGGTGTTGCCGCCGAGCTTGTTGCCCACCACCGAACCCCCGGCGGCACCCAGGCCACCGCCCAGCGCGGCGCCGGTCTTGTTGCCGTCACGCGCGGTGATGGCGCCACCGGCTGCGCCGCCGAGGCCGGCACCGATGGCCGCACCGGTGCTGCCACCGATGGATTGGCCGACGACGTTGCCCAGCGCACCGCCGAGACCGCCGCCGAGGGCGTTCTTGGTGGTTTCGCCGGCGACCACGGCTTGGGTCGCGAGCAGGCTCAGGGCCAGGGCGGGAAGAGTGAGGCGCATCGGGTGTTTCTCCAGGCAAGGTCACGAGGGCCACCTGCACTGCAGATGGCCCTCGAAGATTAAGAGGCTGTGAATGTGACGGGAGTTCTGTGAGGGGGGCCGATCGACCGGGATTGGCGACTAACGGTCGCGATCAGTCATCCCAGTCGTGGTGGTGGCGGTGCTTGTGCTTGCGGTGGCCCCAGCCGTGGCCACGGCCATGCTCGTGGCGATCGCCACGGCGGTCGTAGTAGCGACGATCATCGCGGTCGTCGTCGCGACGGCTCTCGTTGCCCATGTAGTTGCCCAGTGCGCCACCGGCGCCACCGCCGGCCGCTGCGCCGATCAGGCTGCCGGTGTTGCCACCGACCTGGCGGCCGATGACGTTGCCGCCCGCCGCGCCCAGTGCGCCGCCGAGGGCCGCTTCGGTGCGGTTGCGTCGGTCGGCGCCGACTGCGCTACCCGCTGCACCGCCGACGCCGGCACCGATGGCCGCGCCGGTGTTGCCACCGATGGACTGACCGACGGCCGCGCCCAGTACCCCGCCCAGCGCGCCACCCACCCCGGCTTCGGTGGTGCCGCCGGCGAAGGCGCCGCCACTGACGAGGCAGAAAGACAGAAGGAGGATCGAGGATTGCTTCATGGAGAGGAGAGCCTCTGTTGTTTGGACGAGGCGATAGTTGCCAGCGGAACGGCCCCGTACAAGCGCCTCCCGACGAATTGCACAGGGTTTTTCACATTCTCTAAATAATTGTTTTTGCTGGAGAACTTTGACTGTTTTGGCGATGTCAGAGCCCTATTCCAGAACCGCGTTTCGGGCCTTTTTCGGGCCCTTTCCTGATGGCATTGCGCCTTGTTCCTGCACCCCTTCAGTGGGGGTGATTCCGCTTTTTTCCTGGCCCTTCGATGCGTGTGATCGGTGCGACCTGCGCGTACCTGCACCTGTGTGCGAGCGGGGAGGGAGTAAGTGCGCGCGGCACACCCTACGGGAGGCTCCGTGCTCCCTTAGGGTGTGATGGGCAGCGATCCGTCAGAGGATGCGCCCGCTTTCCTGCGCTGCCTGGATGCGTATGGCGATGAACTTGGAGGTGGGCGTGTGGCTGCCGACGCCGAAGCTGTCCAGGGGCACCAGGGGGTTGGTTTCCGGGTAGTAAGCGGCGGCCTGGCCGGCCGGGATGTCGAAGGCCAGCAGGGTGAAGCCTTCCACCTTGCGTTCGATGCCGTCGTCCCAGAGCGAGACCAAGTCCACTTTCTGCCCGCTCTGGTAGCCCAGGCGCTGGATGTCGGCTTCGTTGGCGAACACCACCTCGCGCTGGCCGCGTACGCCACGGTAGCGGTCGTCGAGGCCGTAGATGGTGGTGTTGTACTGGTCGTGGGAGCGCAGGGTCTGCAGGATCAGGTCGGGCTTGAGGCCGCTGGCGCGGATGCGTTCGTGGATCAGGGTTTCCGGCAGCGGGTTGGCCTTGAAGTTGGCGCGGCCGCTGGCGGTCTTCCAGATGCGGGCGCCGGCGCTGTTGCCCAGATAGAAGCCGCCCGGGTGTTGCACGCGCTGGTTGAAGTCGGCGAAGCCGGGGATGGTATCGGCGATCAGGTCACGGATGCGGTCGTAGTTGGCGATCATCGCGTCCCAGTCCACCGGGTGGTTGCCCAGGGTGGCCTTGGCGATGCCGGCGACGATGGCCGGCTCCGAGCGCATCTCGCGGGACAGCGGCTCCAGCTGGCCGTTGGAGGCGTGGATCATGCTGAAGGAGTCTTCCACCGTCACCGCCTGCGGGCCGTGGGCCTGGTGGTCGATGTCGGTGCGGCCGAGGCAGGGCAGGATCAGCGCGTCGCGGCCGACGGTGAGGTGGCTGCGGTTGAGCTTGGTGCTGATCTGCACGGTGAGCTCGCAGTTCATCAGCGCCTGGTGGGTGCGCGGGCTGTCCGGCGTGGCCTGGGCGAAGTTGCCGCCGAGGCCGATGAAGACGCGGGCCTGGCCGTCGAGCATGGCGTTGATGGCTTCCACGGTGTTGTGGCCGTTCTCGCGGGGCACCTTGAACTGGAAGCGCTTCTCCAGCGCGTCGAGCAGGGCCACCGGCGGGCGGTCGTTGATGCCCATGGTGCGGTCGCCCTGCACGTTGCTGTGGCCACGCACCGGGCACAGGCCGGCGCCGGGGCGGCCGAGGTTGCCGCGCAGCAGTTGCAGGTTGACGATTTCCTGGATGGTCGGCACCGAGTGGTGGTGCTGGGTGATGCCCATGGCCCAGCAGATGATGACCCGCTCGGCGCGGCGATACATGCGCGCGACCTGCTCGACTTCGGCGAGGGTGAGGCCGGACTGGCGCTCGATGTGTTCCCAGTCGGTGGCGTCCAGTTCGGCCAGGTAGGCGTCGACGCCGTCGGTGTGCTCGGCGATGAAGGTGTGGTCGAACACCGCCGGCTGGCCTGCGGCCTGGGCCTCGCGCTCCCACTGCAGGAGGAACTTGGCGATGCCGCGCATGGCGGCCATGTCGCCGCCCAGGGCCGGGCGGAAGAATGCGGTGTTCAGCGGGGCGGAGCCGTTGGTGAGCATCTCCAGGGCGTGCTGGGGATGCTGGAAGCGCTCCAGGCCGCGCTCCTTGAGCGGGTTGAAGGCGACCACCTGGGCGCCGCGCTTCACCGCCTCGCGCAGCGGTTCGAGCATGCGCGGGTGGTTGGTGCCGGGGTTCTGGCCGAGGACGAAGATGGCGTCGGCATGCTCGAAGTCGGCGAAGGTGACGCTGCCCTTGCCGACGCCGACGCTTTGGCCCAGGGCGACGCCGCTGGCCTCGTGGCACATGTTCGAGCAGTCGGGGAAGTTGTTGGTGCCGTAGGCGCGGACGAACAGCTGGTAGAGGTAGGCGGCTTCGTTGCTGGCGCGGCCGGAGGTGTAGAACTCGGCCTGGTTCGGGTCGGGCAGGCGCTTGAGGTGGCTGGCGATCAGGGCGAAGGCGTCGTCCCAGCTGGTGGGCAGGTAGCGGTCGCTGGCGCGGTCGTAGCGCATCGGCTGGGTGAGGCGGCCCTGGTATTCGAGCCAGTAGTCGCTCTGCTCGCGCAGCTGGCTGACGCTGTAGCGGGCGAAGAAGGCGGCGTCGACCCGGCGCTTGGTGGCTTCCCAGTTCACCGCCTTGGCGCCGTTCTCGCAGAACTTGATGCGGCCGTCTTCGGGGGAGTCGCCCCAGGCGCAGCCGGGGCAGTCGAAGCCGCCGTTCTGGTTGGTCTTGAGCAGGGCGCGCAGGTTCTTGAACGGCTGCTTACTGTCCAGCCAGAAGTGCGCGACGCTCTTCAGCGCGCCCCAGCCGGCGGCGGCGCCGTTGTAGGGTTTGTAGCGGGGATGCACGGGTTGCAGGCTCATGGCTGTACTTCTTCTGTTCATGGCGCCGGGCTGTAGACCCGGGGCGCGCTGTGATGGGGCAGGTGGATCAGGTTCAGGTTGTGCCGACGCGCCCATTGCACGGTGAGCGCAGTGGGGGCCGAGAGGCTGACCAGGGTGCCGAGGCCGGCACGCACCGCCTTGTGGATAAGTTCGAGGCTGCAGCGGCTGGTGACTACGGCGAAACCGGCGCGTGGGTCGAGCTTCTGCCGCAGGACGGCGCCGATGAGCTTGTCGAGAGCGTTGTGGCGGCCGATGTCTTCGCGGCACAGCACCAGTTCGCCTGCGGCGTCGACGAAGAGCGCGGCATGCAGGGCGCCGCTGCGGCGGGCCAGGTCCTGCTTGGCGGCGATGCGCTGGCGCAGGTCGGCCAGGTGCTCCGCCGGGGGCAGCGGTTGCGGTTGCAGGACCTTGAGCGCGGGAAGCGCCTGTTCCAGGGCTTCGACGCCGCAGAGGCCGCAGCCGGTGGTGCCGGCCAGTTGGCGGCGCTGGTCCTTCAGGGCCCAGAAGGCGCGGTTGGCGATTTCCACCTCGGCCTGGCGCGCGTCGTCGCAGCCACCGAGGCGGCTGTCATAGATGTCATCGATCGAGTCGACGATGCCGGCGCTGAGGCTGAAGCCGACGAGGAAGTCTTCCAGATCGGCGGGCGAGACCATCATCACCGCGTGGCTGATGCCGTTGTAGGCGATGGCCAGAGCGCACTCCTCGGCCAGTAGGCCCTCGCCGGACGCAGCGGCACCGCCCAGTTCGGCATAGGCATAGCCCCGCGCCTGGGTCACGGGCTCGGTGTCGTTGAGAGGGGAGGTGGATAGCTGGCGTGGCACGGGTGGCGCCCCTGCGACGGATTGACACAGGCAGCCTAGGCGCTGGTGGCGGGGTCCGTCTAATCGCTATTGCCGATACTGTGATCGACAGCGTCTATCAGGCTGGGAAAAAACAGCCGGCGGGCCTCTTCGAAGCAGGCATCCGCCAGTGCGGAGCGGGGTTGGCCGCGGCGCTGGATGAGCCCCAGCGGGGCCAAGGTGTGGGCGTGCTCGATGGGCAGCAGCGCGAGGTGTTCGGTGAGTTCGTCGAGGCCGCTGGCGAGCGGCATGATGGCGCAGCACAGGCCGACGTTGACCGCCTGCAGCAACTGGTGCACGGCGTCGGTCTCCAGGCGCGGCTGCGGCGCCAGGCCCCGGCTGCGGAAGCCGTGGTCGATCGATTGGCGGAAGTGCATGCCGGCCGAGAGCAGGCCCAGGGGCAGGCCGGCGAGGGCCTCCCAGGTCAGTTGCGGGGCGTCGAAGGCGAAGTGGCGGCGGTCGTGCAGCAGGCCCATGCGGGTGTCGGCGACTTCCAGGCTGTCGAAGTGTTCGCGATCGAGGCGGTCGAGGTAGGAGAGGCCGAGGTCGAGCTGGTTGCGTGCCAGGCGCTCGAGGATCTGCTCGGAACTGAGGGCGAACAACTGGAAGCGCAGGTCGGGATGCTGCCCGGCGAAGGCCTGGACCAGGCGCATGGGGTCGTAGCCGGCCAGGGGCACCACGCCCAGGCGCAGGGTGCCGACCAGGTGGCCGCGGCAGGCGGCCGCCTCGGCGTGCAGGCCGTCATGGGCGGCGAGCAGGGTGCGCGCCCAGGCGAGCACGCGCTGGCCGGCATCGGTGAAGCCTTCGAAGCGCTGCCCGCGCTGCACCAGTTCCAGGCCCAGCTCCTCTTCCAGGCTGCGCAGTCGCATGGACAGGGTGGGCTGGGTGACGTGGCAGCGCGCGGCGGCCTGGCCGAAGTGGTGGGTCTCGTCGAGGGCGACGAGGAACTTGAGCTGCTTGATGTCCATGGGCGCTCCCGCCGGGTTAGAGCCCGGCCACCAGTTCGCGGTAGCCGTCCACCGCGGCGAATTCCTCGGTGTCCTTGAGCGCACCCCGGCTATCGGGCTGCAGCACCGCCAGCAGGTGGGCGACGCCATAGGCGCGGGCGCTGCGCAGGATCGGCAGGCTGTCGTCGATGAACAGCGCGCGCGCCGGATCGAAGGGCGAATCCGCCTGCAGGGCGTGCCAGAACTGTGGGTCTTCCTTGGGGAAGCCGTAGTCGTGGGAGCTGATCAGGCGATCGAACCAGGGCGCCAGTTCGACCCGCTCCATCTTCAGCGACAGCGAATCGCGGTGGGCGTTGGTGATCAGCACCACGCGTTTGCCGGCGCGGCGCAGGGCGGCGAGGAACAGGTCGGCGTCGGGGCGCAGGGCGATCAAGTCGGCGACTTCGCGCTTGAGGTCGCGGATCGACAGCTTCAGCTCGCGGCTCCAGAAGTCCGTGCAGTACCAGTTGAGCTGGCCGGCATGGCGCTTGAACAGCGGCACCAGTTCGGCGTCGGCCAGTTCGCGGCTGATGCCATGGTGCTCGGCATAGCGCTGGGGCAGGTAGTCCAGCCAGAAATGGTTGTCGAAGTGCAGGTCGAGGAGGGTGCCATCCATGTCCAGCAGGACGGTGTCGATGGCGGACCAGTTGAGCTGTGGCATGCGTGTCCGGGGCTGTAGGTGGGAGGGCTGTCGCGATTGCATCGCGGGTGGTCGCCGGCGTGCAATCTCCTACGCAGATAATCGGAAAAGCCGGGGTATGATAACCCGCCGGTCATGCCAAGGAGTTCCGTTATGCGTCAGAAGCCCACCGTGCTCGCTCGCGAGATTGTCGCCAGCAGCCGCCTGTTCCGTGTCGAGGAGCTGCAGCTGCGCTTCTCCAACGGTGTCGAGCGCACCTATGAACGCCTGGTGGGCAAGGGCGCGGGCTATGGCGCGGTGATGGTGGTGGCGCTGGTGGACGCCGAGCATGTGCTGCTGGTGGAGGAGTACTGCGCCGGCACCGACGACTACCAGCTGTCGCTGCCCAAGGGGCTGATCGAGCCGGGCGAAGACGTGCTGGTGGCGGCCGACCGCGAACTCAAGGAAGAGGCGGGATACGGCGCACGCAAGCTGGAGCTGCTGACCGAGCTGTCGCTGTCGCCGGGCTACATGAGCCAGAAGATCCAGGTGGTGCTGGCCCGCGACCTCTACGAGGAACGCCTGCCGGGCGACGAGCCCGAGCCGCTGGGCGTGGAGAAGGTCAGCCTGCGCGAGATATCCAGCCTGGTGCAGCACCCGCAGTTCAGTGAGGGGCGTGCCCTGGCGGCGCTCTACCTGGCCCGTGACCTGCTGAGCCAGCGTGGGGAGTTCCCCGCATGAGCCATCCGTTGCTGCCTGCCGTGATCGAACTGGTCGGCCTTGCCGGCCAGGCCATCCTGCCGTTCTGGCGCGCGGACGTCGCCGTGGTCGAGAAGGCCGATGCGTCCCCCGTTACCGCTGCCGACCTGGCCGCTCATCGCATCCTCGCCGACGGGCTGGAGGCACTGGATGCCAGCATCCCGGTGTTGTCCGAGGAAGCGGCGGACATCTCCCTTGCCGAGCGCGCCGGGTGGGAGCGCTGGTGGCTGGTGGACCCGCTGGATGGCACCAAGGAATTCATCTCCGGCTCCGAGGAGTTCACCGTCAACGTCGCGTTGATCGAGCGCGGGCGCGTGGTCTTCGGCGTCGTCGGCGTGCCGGTCACCGGCCGCTGCTACCTCGGTGGTGCGGGCCTGGGTGCTTGGCGCATCGAGGCTGGTGCGCGTGAAGCCATCGCCGTGCGCGTGGCCCCGGCTCAGGCCTTCACCTTGGTGGCTAGCAAGCGCCATTCAAGCCCAGCGCAGGAACGCCTGCTGGCCGGGCTGGGTGAACGCTTCGGGGAATTGCAGCTGGCCAATATCGGCAGCTCGCTGAAGTTCTGCCTGCTGGCCGAAGGCGCGGCGGATTGCTACCCGCGCCTGGCGCCGACTTCGCAATGGGACACCGCCGCCGCACAGGGCGTGCTGGAAGGCGCCGGTGGCGAGGTGCTCGATCTGGCTGGCGAACCGCTGGGCTACGCGGCCCGCGAATCCTTCCTCAACCCGTCCTTCCTGGCCCTGCCGGCGGCTGCCGCGTGGCGTGGCGAGCTGCTGGAGCTGGCGCGCGGGCTGGATTGATCAGAGCGGGGACGAGTAAAAATCTACGTTCCTGGAACGTGGCTTTGCTTTTGGCTCCCCTAGAAGGGCCGCAATCAGACCTCGGGGCATCCAGTCGCCGCTCACTCCGGACGTAGGGTGTGCTGCGCGCACCTCGGGCCCGCCGGAAGCACTGCGCGGAGGTGCGCACGGCACACCCTACGCGGGGCGGCGAGCTTTTCGCAGGACGGGGCGTGCAGTGTTCCGCTGGTTCAGCGAGACCCTCCTCGCCCCATTCACAGGTGCCGGATCAGTCGAGCATGTCCTTGAAGCGCTCGTCGGTGCCGTAGAGCAGCGGCTGGGCGAAGCCCGGGACCTTGATGCCCTGGGCGGTGACTTCCAGGGCCTTGTCGTCGATCAGGTCGTTGCCGAAGTTGTAGATGATGTCCAACTCACCCTTGAGCGCGCGCTCGTCGTACTGGCGGGCGGCGGCGCGGGTGGCTTCGCGCTTTTCGCTGTAGGCGGCGAAGGCCTTCTCGCCGTGGCGCTTGCGCAGCATGTTCTCGGTCAGGCGCGGGGAGATCACCACACCGCTGGCGTTGTTGCCGCCAAAGCCCTTGGAGTTGATGAAGCAGATGTCCAGGCTGCGCTGATCCAGGCGCTGGTCGCGGGTGGCGATCGACAGGTGCTGCTGGTGCACATCGTCGGCGACCCGGTCGATGGTCTTGATGCCCGGCAGGATGCCGTAGCGGAAGGTGCCGAGGGCGGAAACCACCTGGTCGCCACTGGCGGTGGCCAGGCTGTGGCCGACGAAGGCCTTGACCGCGGTGATGGGCCAGGACTCGATGCCGAAGGCGTTGGCGACGCGGTCCAGCAGTTCGGATTCGGTGACGCGGTTGGCCGGGGTGCTGGAGCCGTGGGCGTGGACGAAGCTGTGCTGGCGCACCGTCTCGCTGCCGAACATCTGGGTGGCGCTGGCCACGGCCTTGGCCAGGGTCAGGTAGTTGCCCGGGCCGGGCGCGGAGATGGATTTCTTGAAGCCGTCGGCGTTGATGAAGACATCGGTGACCGCGCCATGGATATCGGCGCCCAGTTCCAGGGCCAGGGCGTCGTCCATCAGCACCACGTACTGGCTGGATTCGGCCAGGGTGAAGCCGCAGTTCTCGCCGAAGGGGCGGCTGGCGCGGCGGAAGTCCACGTCCTCGCGGCCGCCGACCTGGCGCAGGCCGTCTTCGGTGGCCAGGGCGCCCATGGCGCCGTAGCCGTCGATGCATTCCTGGTTGATCGGCGCTTCGGCGTTGCCCACCAGGGCGACCCGCGCGCGGCCGGAGCCGATCAGCTCGATGGCCTTCTGCAGGTTGTAGAGGAAGGTGGCGCAGGCACCGGTGACGCTGCCGGTGGTGCCGACGCTGCCCAGCACGTAGGCGTTGATGAAGTCGGCGGGCATGGTGTTCAGGCCCAGGGGCAGCTGCTTGGCGGTGACGCGGCCGCCCTTGAGGCGCGACTGCATGAGGCCGCCGAAACCGTTCTCGTCGAGCTGGCTCATGATGCTGCCGGAGAACACCGCGACTTCGTCGGGCTGCACATGGTCGACGATGCGCTGCCAGGGCAGGCCGATGGAGCGGATGGCGTCGGTGGCAGCCACTACTGACATCTGCAGGCCGCGCGGGTGGAAGCGCGAGTTGTACAGCTCGCCCGGTTCGAAGCCGGTGGGCAACTGGCCGGCGGATTTCACCGGCAGGGCGCGGAAGCTCTCGACCTTGAACTCGGTGGCGTCATTCAGGGTGACGCGCACCTCGCCGGATTCCAGCGGCTCCACTGACCAGCTGGCCGGCAGCGGCTCGGGCAGCTGCTTGCGCGAGGTGAGGAAGCTGATGCGGGTGCCGGGCTCGGCGGCGACACCGATGTTCTTCTGCCAGGGGGCGGCGTCGACATCCAGGTGCTGCTTCTCGATGCGGCGCACCAGGGTGGAGGCGAGGATGCGCTCGCCGAAGCGCGACTCGATGTCGGCGAGGGTCAGCGGGTTGCCGTCGGCGTCCAGGTACTGGCCGTCGACCACGGTCACCAGTTTGGTCATCACCGCCAGCCCGGCCAGGGTTTCCTGACGCGTGGCGGCGTCGACGGACTCGATCACGGTGCGGCGGAAGCCGTGGTGGAACGAGCTGCGGCCCGCTGCGTTGTAACCGCCGAAACCAACGATGACCGGAAGTCGTGACATGACTCGGAAACTCCTCAAATAGACCATTGCCTGCCGAGGCCGGGCCGAGCGCGGTGAAGAGGGGCCGTGAAGGCCGCGGGTGCGGCTGGCCAGGGAACGCGTCGGGGATATCCGGCCACCGGGGCGAACCCGGTGGCAGCTCGAAAGATTCGAATGCCTAACCTGACGCGGCAGCTGACTGTCGAGTCACTTGAGGATTGATCGGTACTGCCCGTGTGCATGGACGCTGGGCGTGGTCGCGAGGGCGGGGAAGAGCCGGAGCCGCTGGTGCGGCTCCGTGGGTGAGGGGCCTCAGCGGTAGCTGATGCCGGGGTTGGCGGTGCTGACGCGGGTGCCGGCCTTGCCCTGGACGATGGCTTCGATATCGGCGAGGGAGCCGATCACCGCCGCACGGCCGGTGTTGCGGGCGAACTCGCTGGCAGCCTGGACCTTGGGCCCCATGGAGCCGGCAGCGAAGCCGAGGCGCTCGAGTTCGTCGGGGTGGGCTTCGGCGATGGCCTTCTGGGTCGGCTTGCCCCAGTCGATGTAGGCCGCGTCGACGTCGGTGGCGATCACCAGGATGTCACTCTCCAGTTGCTCGGCCAGCAGCGCGGAGCAGAGGTCCTTGTCGATCACCGCCTCGACGCCCTTGAGCTTGCCGTTGTCGTCATAGAGCGTGGGGATGCCGCCGCCACCGGCGCAGATCACCACCGAGCCTTTTTCCAGCAGCCATTTCACCGGGCGGATCTCGAAGATCTGCTTGGGCCGGGGGCTGGCCACCACGCGGCGGAACTTGTCGCCGTCGGGGGCGATGGTCCAGCCCTTTTCCTCGGCGAGGCGCTCGGCCTCTTCCCGGGAGTACACCGGGCCGATGGGTTTGGTGGGTTTCTGGAAGGCGGGGTCCTTGGCGTCCACTTCCACCTGGGTGAGCAGGGTGGCGAAGGGCACTTCGAAGGGCAGCAGGTTGCCCAGTTCCTGTTCGATCATGTAGCCGATCATGCCCTCGGTCTCGGCGCCGAGGACGTCCAGCGGGTAGGTGCTGACCGCCGTGTAGGCGGCGCCCTGGAGGGCCAGCAGGCCGACCTGTGGGCCGTTGCCGTGGGCGACCACCAGCTCGTTGCCGGGCTGGATCTTGGCGATCTGCTCGGCGGCGATGCGCACGTTCTCGCGCTGGTTCTCCGCCGTCATGGGTTCGCCACGGCGCAGCAGGGCGTTACCGCCCAATGCGACGACTATTCGCATGATTGTTCTCCTGTTGCGGTGGAGAGGGGGCGGTTTCCCGCTCCTTCTCCGAATCTCGGATATTCCAGGAAGCCACAGGGGATGGTGGCGTGAAGGCAAGCGAGCTGCGACGACCCGTACCCCGGTACGGTGAGGAGCCGCGCGGTGCCGCCGACAAAGCCAGCGCCCCCGTGGATTTCTGGAATCAGACGTCGGCGAGGGTCGAGACCAGAATCGCCTTGATCGTGTGCATGCGGTTCTCCGCTTGCTCGAAGGCGATGCAGGCCGGGGACTCGAACACGTCGTCGGTCACCTCGATGCCGTTGGCCAGGTGCGGATACTGCTCGGCGATCTGCTTGCCGACCTTGGTCTCGCTGTTGTGGAAGGCCGGGAGGCAGTGCATGAACTTGGTCCGCGCGGTGCCGGAGGCTTTCATCATCTCGGCGTTGACCTGGTAGGGCAGCAGTTGCTTGATGCGCTCGCCCCAGGCTTCCACCGGCTCGCCCATGGAGACCCAGACGTCGGTGTGGATGAAGTCGACGCCCTTGACCGCCGCCTTGGCGTCTTCGGTGACGGTGATGCGCGCGCCGCTTTCCTCGGCGAATTGCTTGCACTGGGCGATGAACTCTTCTTCCGGCCACAGCGCCTTGGGCGCGGCGATGCGCACGTCCATGCCCAGCTTGGCGCCGATCAGCAGCAGCGAGTTGCCCATGTTGTTACGGGCGTCGCCCAGGTAGGCGTAGCTGATGTCGTGCAGCGGCTTGTCGCTGTGCTCGCGCATGGTCAGCACGTCGGCGAGCATCTGGGTGGGGTGGTATTCGTCGGTCAGGCCGTTGAACACCGGGACGCCGGCGAACTTGGCCAGCTCTTCGACGATCTCCTGCTTGAAGCCGCGGTACTCGATGGCGTCGTACATGCGCCCGAGCACGCGGGCGGTGTCCTTCATGGTCTCCTTGTGGCCGATCTGCGAGGAGTTGGGGTCGATGTAGGTGACATTGGCGCCCTGGTCGTAGGCGGCGACCTCGAAGGCGCAGCGGGTGCGGGTGGAGGTCTTCTCGAAGATCAGTGCGATGTTCTTGCGTTTCAGGTGCTGCTGCTCGGTGCCGGTGTACTTGGCGCGTTTCAGGTCGCGGGAGAGGTCCAGCAGGTACCGCAGCTCACGGGTGCTGTGATGCATGAGGCTGAGCAGGTTGCGGTTGTGCATGTTGAAAGCCATGGTCTTTCTCCTTTTGGGCAGGTCGGAATCCGGCTCCCGTCAGAACAGCTCGTGGCTGGCGGGAAGGGCGGCCGCGGGTAGCGGCCGCCGGGGTTCGGCTTTTTGGATCAGTAGTCGATCGGGTCGCGCAGGATCGGGCAGGTCATGCAGTGGCCACCGCCACGGCCGCGGCCGAGTTCGCTGGCGCTGATGGTCACCACCTCGACACCGGCCTTGCGCAGCTGGGTGTTGGTGTAGGTGTTGCGGTCGTAGCCGACCACCACGCCGGGCTCCAGGCAGACGACGTTGTTGCCGTCGTCCCACTGTTCGCGCTCGGCCTCGAAGCTGTCACCGCCGGTTTGCACCACGCGCAGTTGCTTGAGCCCGAGGGACTCGGCGACCACGTCGATGAAGCTCTTCTCCTCGCGGCGGATGTCGATGCCGTAGGGGCGGCTTTCGTCCGGGCGGAGGATGAAGGGGACGATCTCCTTGACCACTTCCGGGAAGACCGTGACCAGGTCGCGGTCGCAGAAGGTGAAGACGGTGTCCAAGTGCATGGCCGCGCGGGACTTCGGCAGGCCGGCGACTATCACCTTCTCTACCGCGCCCTTGGCGAACAGCGATTGGGCCAGTTGGCCGATGGCCTGGCGCGAGGTGCGCTCGCCCATGCCGATGAGCACCACGCCGTTGCCGATGGGCATGACGTCACCGCCTTCGAGGGTGGCGCTGCCGTGGTCCTTGTCGGGGTCGCCGTACCAGACTTCGAATTCGGCGTTGGTGAACTCGGGGTGGAACTTGTAGATGGCGGTGGTGAGCAGGGTTTCCTGACGTCGCGCCGGCCAGTACATGGGGTTGAGCGTCACACCGCCGTAAATCCAGCAGGTGGTGTCGCGGGTGAACTGGGTGTTGGGCAGCGGCGGCAGGATGAAGCTGGAGTGGCCCAGGTAGTCGCGGTACATCTTGATCGCGCTGACGCCTTCGCTGTCCGGCAGGTCGGAGCCGGCGACACCGCCGATGAGGAACTCGGCGAGTTTGCGCGGCTCCAGGCCTTCGAGCCAGGAGCGCACTTCGTTGGTCAGGCCGACACCGACCTGGTTGGCGGTGATCTTGCGGTCGAGGATCCACTTCAGGGCTTCGGGGTTCTGCACGATGTCGGTGAGCAGGTTGTGCATCTCCATCACTTCGATGCCGCGTTCGCGCATCTTGGTGACGAAGTCGAAGTGGTCGCGCTTGGCCTGGTTGACCCAGATGACGTCATCGAACAGCAGCTCGTCGCAGTTGTTGGGGGTCAGGCGCATATGGGCCAGACCCGGCGAGCAGACCATCACCTTATGCAATTTGCCGGCTTCCGAATGAACGCCGAGTTTGACTTTGGACATGGCAGGTCTCCTTACGAGTTACAGAGTCAGGAAGCCGTCGTAGAGGCCGTAGGCCGCCGCGAGCGCGCCGATGACCACGGCGGCGAAAATCAGCTTCTCAACGTTGGTGAAGATGGGTTGGCCGAGCTCGTGCTTGGCCTTGGCGAAGAGGATCGCGCCGGGGGCGTAGAGCAGGGCCGAGAGCAGCAGGTACTTCACGCCGCCGGCGTAGAGCAGCCACACGGCGTAGACCAGGGCGACGCCGGCGATGGCGAGGTCCTTGTTGCGGTCACGGCCGTCCTGTTCGTAGGTCTCGCCACGGATGGGCAGGAGCAGGGCGTAGGCGGCAGACCAGAAGTAGGGCACCAGGATCATCGAGGTGGCCAGGTAGATCAGCGAGAGGTAGGTGCTGGCGCTGAACAGGGTGACGATGAGGAACAGCTGCACCATCGCGTTGGTCAGCCACAGGGCGTTGGCCGGCACGTGGTTGGCGTTCTCGCGGCGGAGGAACTCCGGCATCGTGTGGTCCTTGGCGGCGGCGAAGAGGATCTCCGCGCACAGCAGCACCCAGGACAGCAGGGCACCGACCAGGGAGATGATCAGGCCGACGCTGATCAGCACCGCGCCCCAGTGGCCGACCACGTGCTCCAGCACCGCCGCCATGGACGGGTTCTGCAGCTTGGCCAGTTCCGGCTGAGTCATGATGCCGAGGGACAGCACGTTCACCAGCACCAGCAACAGCAGCACGGTGACGAAGCCGATGATGGTGGCCTTGCCGACATCGCTGCGCTTCTCGGCACGGGCGGAGAAGATGCTCGCGCCCTCGATGCCGATGAACACCCAGACGGTGACCAGCATCATGTTGCGCACCTGGTTCATCACGCTGCCGAGGTCGGGGTTCATCGAGCCCCAGATGTCGGCGGTGAAGATGTCCAGCTTGAAGGCGAACAGGCAGATCAGGATGAACAGGAACAGCGGCACGATCTTGGCGACCGTGGTCACCAGGTTGATGAAGGCCGCCTCCTTGATCCCGCGCAGCACCAGGAAGTGCACGGCCCAGAGCACCACCGAGGCGCCGATGATGGCCGCCGGGGTATTGCCTTCGCCGAAGATGGGGAAGAAGTAGCCGAGGGTGCTGAACAGCAGGACGAAGTAGCCGACGTTGCCCAGCCAGGCGCTGATCCAGTAGCCCCAGGCCGAGGAGAAGCCCATGTAGTCGCCGAAGCCGGCCTTGGCGTAGGCGTACACGCCGCCATCGAGGTTGGGTTTGCGGTTGGCCAGGGTCTGGAACACGAAGGCCAGGGTGAGCATGCCGACGGCAGTGATGCCCCAGCCGATGAGGATGGCGCCGACATCGGCGCTGGCTGCCATGTTCTGCGGCAGCGAGAAGATCCCGCCGCCGACCATTGAGCCAACCACCAGCGCCACCAAAGCGCCTAGTCGGAGTTTTTGGGTGGAGTCTGACATCTTGCACCTCCAGTAGGAGTAGGAACTGTGCTTAGTTGGCTCTTCCTTTCAGGGAAGAGTTATGACGTAGGTCAATAGCTAGCTATCAATCCGCGCGGGACAATTTCCTTACAGAGTTCGGAGGGAGCGTGGCGGCTTCGGAGGCATGCTCGGAGCGAGCAAATTAGAGGGGGCGGCAGGCCATCCCAGGCGGCGCCCCGTTCAAACTAGTTGGTTTTCGTGACAGTTCAAGTTGTAAGTATTTGTTGTAAGAAATATGGCGAAATGCCATTTGCTTATATGGGAATTGTCAGGGATTGAGTTGATTCCGAACGGATATAAGTCAGCGAGGTAGACAGTTTCTTACTTCAACTTTCCATAGGAGGTTGAATATGTTTCGTCCGGGACACCTTGAAATAGTCAGGGACCCTGTAGGCCCTTGGCCTGGTTATCACATCGATCTGGACTATGAGGTCGAGCAGCGCGACTGGGGGACTTACGTGCGCTTCGATCTCAGGGGCGATATCAGCGGTCGTTCCTTCCAGGAGTGCTTCGAGTTGCACCGCGACGTTGCCTACAACTTTCTGCAGAGCGCCTGCCGGCGTCTGCGCCACCACGGCCTTGAGCCGCACCTGATGGTGCCCCTGGCTGGGCACCGGGACTACGAACGGGTGTTCGCCGACCTCCGGGAGAAATTGCACGCCGAGCCGGGTACACCGGTTGATCTGGAGCGCTTTCTGCTGGAGCGACCCTAGGGAAGACGGATTTCCGCGAGACAGAAACGACGAACCCGGCGCGAGGCCGGGGTCGACGTGGAAGGCGATGGGCTGATGGACCGTCGCCTGCCGCCAGGGCCGGGGAGGACCGAGGCTGCGCTGGGGAAAGAAACCCGGTGGCGGCTTGTGGCCGTTGCGGGCGGGCATCCCGGGGAGGGGGCCCTGGTCAACGCCTAAGCGTTGAGATGCTGTGCATGGAGCAAGGCCTGTGCCAGCGCCCGGAAGGCCCGCCATTGCTGGCGCGGGCGGTGGGCAGCTGCTTTCTTTGAGCGGAAAGTCGCCGATCAGTCCTGTTCTTCTGCGGGATTTCCGCCGCCAAAGCTGATGTTGTGCTTGCGCAGCTTGTCCGAGAGCGTCTTGCGCGGCAGGCCCAGGGCTTCGGCCAGGCTGCGCATCGAATTGTGCGGGTTGCCCAGCTCGGCCAGGATCAGCGCCCGCTCGAAGGCTTCCACCTGCTCGCTCAGGCCGCCGCCGTTGCTGGCGGGCAGGTCTGGCGTGCCGTTGTCCAGCGCCAGGTCGAGGCCCAGGGCGAAGCGCTCCCCGGCGTTCTGCAGTTCACGGACGTTGCCTGGCCAATCGTGGGTCAGCAGCAGGGCGCGCTGGGAGCTGTCCAGCGTACGTTGCGGGCTTCCGTGACGGGTGGCCGCCGCTTCGGCGAAGTGCTGGAACAGCAGCAGGATGTCTTCGCCGCGCTCGCGCAGCGGCGGGATGCGCAGGCTGGCGACGTTGAGGCGGTAATAAAGGTCGGCGCGGAAGCGGCCCTGGTCGGCGGCCTGGCGCAGGTCTTCCTTGGTGGCGGCGATGACGCGGATGTCGAGGGGGATCAACTGATTGGCGCCGAGGCGTTCGACCACGCGCTCCTGCAGCAGGCGCAGCAGCTTGACCTGCACGTCCGGGCTCATGCTCTCGATCTCGTCGAGGAACACGGTGCCGCCATTGGCGTACTCGAACTTGCCGATGCGGCGTTTCTGCGCGCCGGTGAAGGCGCCCTGCTCATGGCCGAACAGCTCGCTTTCCACCACCGACTCGGCCAGGGCGCCGGCATTGATGGCGACGAAGGGGCCGTCGCGGCGCGCGGACAGGTCGTGCAGGGCGCGGGCGACCACTTCCTTGCCGGCGCCGGTTTCACCGAGGATCAGCACGTCGGCGCTGGTGCCGGCGAGGGCGCCGATCTGCTCGCGCAGGCGCTGAGCTGCTGGCGATTGGCCCACCAGGCGGCCACTGAGCTGCTGGCGATCGGAAAGGGCCAGGCGCAGGCTGCGGTTCTCCAGCACCAGGCGGCGCAGGTCGAGGGCGCGGCGCACGCTGTCGATCAGGTCTTCGCTGGCGAAGGGTTTTTCCAGGAAGTCGTAGGCACCGGCGCGCATGGCCTGCACCGCCAGGGGGACGTCGCCGTGGCCGGTGATCAGCAGTACGGGCAACTGGGCGTCGCGCTCGTGGAGCTGGCGCAGCAGCTCGAGGCCGTCGACGCCGGGCATACGGATATCGCTGACCACCACACCTGGCCAGTCGGCGGGCAGGCGGTCGGCCAGGCCATTGGCATCGCCCAGGGTGAGGACCTTGAGGCCGGCAAGGTCGAGTGTCTGGCTCAGGGCCTGGCGCAGGTGCGGGTCGTCGTCGACCAGCAGGACCTGGATGCCGGCTTCGATGGGCTGGGTCATGCGGAGTGGTCCTCGGGTGAGAGGGGGTTGGCGCCAGGGATGGCGGAGCGCAGGCGCAGGGTCAGCAGGGCGCCGCCTTCGGGGTGGTTGGCCAGCAGCAGTTCGCCGCCGAGGGCGCGGATCAGGCTGTCGCAGATGGCCAGCCCGAGGCCGAGGCCCTGGGCGCTGGTCTTGGTGGTGAAGAAGGGCTCGCGGGCCCGTTGCAAGGCTTCCTGGCTGAAACCGGGGCCGTTGTCGCGCAGGGTCAGGGTCACGCCTTCGGCATCGGTCTCGGCGCTGAGCCAGATGCGCCGGGGATGGGGCTTCTCGCCCAGGGCGTCGAGGGCATTGGCCAGCAGGTTGCCGAGCACCTGGCGCAGGCGGGTTTCGCCGGCCTGGACCCAGAGCTGGGCTTCGGGCATGTCGCGGATCAGCTCCACGTCCATCGCTCGGCGGCGCTTGGCCAGCAGCGACAGGGCATCGTCCAGCGCCGGTTGCAGGGCGACGCTTTCCGGGGCGTGGCGGTCGCGCCGGGCGAAGGCGCGCAGGTGGGCGATGATCGAGGCCATGCGCCCGGTGAGCTCGCTGATCTGCCGCAGGTTGCCGCGGGCGTCGTCGTAGCGCTCGTGGTCCAGCAGCACGCCGGCGTTGTCGGCGTAGCTGCGGATGGCCGCCAGGGGCTGGTTGAGTTCGTGGCTGATGCTCGCGGACATGGTGCCGAGGGCGGAGAGCTTGCCGGCCTGGACCACTTCGTCCTGGGCGCGGACCAGTTCCTGTTGGGCCTGCTCGCGCTCCAGCACTTCCACCTTGAGGCGGCTGTTGAGGGCTTCCAGGTCCTGGGTGCGCTCCTGCACGCGCAGCTCCAGCTCGCGCCGGGCACGGGCGTCGAGGGCGATGCGGTCGAGGTAGTGGCGACGGCGCTGCATCATCAGACCGAGCAGCAGCAGTAGGGCGAGCAGGGTGGCGGCGGCGATGGCGTCTGTAGTGCGCACCTGGCGGTCCACCAGCACCTGCGGGGCGAGGATGCTGACCGTCCAGCCGGTTTCGCGCAGCTCACGGCTCTGGGTGATCCATTCGCCCGGACGCAGGCGGATGGGCTCGGGGGATTGGGTCGGATAGGGCTGGTTGGCGGAGATGGCGGCGCGCTCGGCGTTGTCCAGCTCGCGGGTGGCGTGGAAGCGCCATTGCGGGCGCGAGGTGATGATCGCCACGCCGTTGGAGTCGGTCACCAGCAACTGCTCGGGGGTGTTGCCCCAGAGGGATTCGGCGTCGTCCAGGTCAACCTTGACCACCAGAATGCCGATCACCGCCTGGCCGTCGCGCACCGGGCTGGCATAGAAATAGCCGCGCTTGCCGGAGGTGGTGCCGAGCCCGAAGAAGCGGCCCTGGCGGCCCATGAGCGCCTCGCGGTAGTAGGGGCGGAAGGCGAAGTCGCGGCCGACGAAGCTGTCCGTCTTGTCCCAGTTGGAGGAACTGAGGGTGGTGCCCTGGGGGTTCATCAGGTAGATGACGTCGGCGCCGGTCTCGTCGCGTACTTCGGCCAGCAGGCGGTTGGCGGCGTCCAGGCGGGCCGGGTCCTTTGGGTCCGCCAGCTGGCTGCGCAGTGCCGGCAGGTCGGCGAGGATCGGCGGCAGCACCTCGAAGCGGCGCAGGGTGCCCAGCAGGTTGGCGACGTAGAGGTCGAGGGTCTGCCGGTTCTGCTCGGCCAGGGCCTGGTTGTAGTAACGCTCAGCCAGGTGGTGGGCCGGCCACAGCAAGGGCGCCAGGACCAGGGCCAGCAGGACGAGGCTGCGCCAGCGGGGACGATAGGGTAGGGCGTTGGCGGTCATGGGTGTCGGAATGCGCCGGGGATGCGGCGCATTATGACACCGGCGGGCTCAGCGAGGGTGACGCAGGCACTCGTCCAGGCCCAGGCGCCAGTCGGGCAGGGCGACGTCCCAGTCGCGTAGCAGCTTGCCGCCGTCCATCCGCGAGTTGAGCGGGCGTTGGGCAGGCGTGGGATAGGCGCTGCTGGGGATGGGCTCCAGGCTGGCGCAGGGCTTGCCTTCGGCCTTGAGCGTATCGGCTATGGCACTGGCGAAGCCGAACCAGGAGGTCTCGCCGCCGGCGCTGAAATGGTAGGTGCCCCAGGCTTGGCGGCCGTCCTGCCAGCGCTGGATCAATGCGGCGGTGGCCGTGGCGATGCTGCCGGCCCAGGTGGGCGCGCCGATCTGGTCGGCCACCACGCGCAGGTGATCGCGCTCCTGCAGCAGGCGCTGCATGGTGAGCAGGAAGTTGCGGCCGTGCAGGGAGTAGACCCAGCTGGTGCGCAGGATCAGGTGCGCAGCGCCGACCGCGCGGATCGCCGCTTCCCCGGCCAGCTTGCTGCGGCCGTAGACGCCCAGCGGGTTGGGCGGGTCGTCCTCGGTGTAGGGTGCGTTCTTGCTGCCGTCGAAGACGTAGTCGGTGGAGTAGTGGATCAGCGGTGCGCCCAGGGCGGCGGCTTCCTCGGCCAGCACGCCGGGGGCGGTGGCGTTGAGGGCGAAGGCGGCCTCGGGCTCGCTTTCGGCCTGGTCCACGGCGGTGTGGGCGGCAGCGTTGATGATCAGTGCGGGGCGCTCGGCGCGTACCAGGCGGCGGATGGCGTCGCTGTCGGCCAGGTCCAGGCGGTCGCGACCGAGGACGAGCAGTTCGGCCTGATCGGCCAGGGCCAGGCGCAGTTCACGGGCGACCTGGCCGCTGTGGCCGGTGATGAGGATCTTCATGGGAATACGTCGGCCTCTTCGAAGCTCAGGCCGGCCTGGTCCTTGGCGGAAAGCTGGGGCGCTTCGCTGAGCTGCCAGTCGATGGCCAGGGTCGGGTCATCCCAGCGAATGCAACGCTCGTGGGCGGGGGCGTAGTAGTCGGTGGTCTTGTAGAGGAGTTCGGCGAAATTGCTGAGCACGACGAAGCCATGGGCGAAGCCTTCCGGAATCCAGAGTTGGCGCTTGTTCTCGGTGGAGAGCCGTACGCCGACCCAACGGCCGAAGTTAGGCGAGCTGCGGCGTACGTCCACGATGATGTCGAGCACCTCGCCGGCGGTGACTCGTACCAGCTTTCCCTGCGCCTGCTGAAGTTGATAATGCAGGCCGCGCAGCACACCCTTCTGCGAGCGCGAATGGTTGTCCTGTACGAAGTCACGCTTGAGGCCGGTCGCCTCCTCGAAAGCCTTGGCGTTGAAACTCTCCATGAAGAACCCGCGTTCGTCGCCGAAGACGCGGGGTTCGAGGATCAGCACTTCCGGCAGCTCGGAGGCGATTACCTTCATGCCTGTTCTCCAGCCAGCTTATAGAGATATTGACCATAGCCGGTTTTGCCGAAGGCCTTGGCCCGCTCCAGCAGCAGCGTCTTGTCGATCCAGCCATTCTGGAAGGCGATTTCCTCCAGACAGGCGACCTTCAGGCCCTGGCGGTGTTCGATGGTCTGCACGTACTGGGAGGCTTCCAGCAGGCTGTCATGGGTACCGGTGTCGAGCCAGGCGAAGCCACGGCCGAGCTTCTCGACACGCAGGTCGCCGCGCTTCAGGTAGGCGTTGTTGACGTCAGTGATCTCCAACTCGCCACGGTGGGAAGGCTTCACCGCCTTGGCGATGTCGATCACGTCGTTGTCGTAGAAGTACAGACCGGTGACGGCGTAGCTGGACTTGGGCTTGGCGGGCTTCTCTTCGATGGAGATGGCCTGGCCCTGCTCGTTGAACTCGATGACGCCGAAGCGCTCCGGATCATTGACCCAGTAACCGAACACGGTTGCGCCTTTATTGCCTTCGGCCGCGCGCTTGAGCTTCTCGGTGAAGTGCTGCCCGTGAAAGATGTTGTCGCCGAGGATCAGGCAGACCGAATCGCTGCCGATGAATTCCTCGCCGATCAGGAAGGCCTGGGCCAGGCCATCCGGCGAAGGCTGCTCGGCGTAGCTGAAATTTACGCCGAACTGGCTGCCGTCGCCCAGCAGGTTGCGGTACTGGGGCAGGTCCTGGGGGGTGGAGATGACCAGGATCTCTCGGATGCCGGCGAGCATCAGCACCGAGATGGGGTAGTAGATCATCGGCTTGTCGTAGATCGGCAGCAACTGCTTGGATACGCCGAGGGTGATGGGGTGCAGGCGGGTGCCGGAGCCACCGGCGAGGATGATGCCTTTCATGCTTGCGCTCCCAGGCGTTCACGTTGGTAGCTGCCGTCCTGCACGCGATGGCACCATTCCAGGTTGTCGAGGTACCACTGCACGGTCTTGCGCAGGCCGCTCTCGAAGGTTTCCTGCGGCGTCCAGCCCAGTTCGCGCTCAATCTTGCTCGCGTCGATGGCGTAGCGCAGGTCGTGACCCGGACGGTCCTTCACGTGGGTGATCAGCTCGTCGAAGCGGGCGACGCCGTTGGGCTTGGCAGGTGCCAGCTCTTCCAGCAGGGCGCAGATGCCGCGCACCACGTCGATGTTCTTCTGCTCGTTATGGCCGCCGATGTTGTAGGTCTCGCCGACCTGGCCACGGCTGACCACCTCCACCAGGGCCCGGGCGTGGTCCTCGACGAACAGCCAGTCGCGTACCTGCAGGCCGTCGCCGTAGACCGGCAGCGGCTTGCCTTCCAGAGCGTTGAGGATCATCAGCGGGATCAGCTTCTCGGGGAAGTGATAGGGGCCGTAGTTGTTGGAGCAATTGGTCAACAGCACCGGCAGGCCGTAGGTGCGGTTCCAGGCGCGGACCAGATGATCGGACGCGGCCTTGCTCGCCGAATAGGGCGAGCTGGGCGCATAGGGCGTGGTCTCGGTGAACAGGTCGTCCACGCCATGCAGATCGCCATACACCTCGTCGGTGGAGATGTGGTGGAAACGGAAGGCCGCCTTGCGCTCGGCGTCCAGCCCCATCCAATAGGCCCGGGCGCTTTCCAGCAGGGCGTAGGTGCCGACGATGTTGGTCTGGATGAATTCGGCCGGGCCGTCGATGGAGCGATCGACATGGGACTCGGCGGCCAGGTGCATGATGGCATCGGGCTGGAAGCGCTGCAGGGCGGCGTTGACGGCGTCGCTGTCGGCGATGTCGGCCTGGAGGAACTGGTAGCGGGGATGGCCAGCGACAGTTGCCAGGGACTCGAGGTTGCCAGCATAAGTTAGCTTGTCGAGGTTGAGCACCTCATGATCGGTTTCGCTCAGCAGGTACCTTACGAGTGCGGAGCCGATGAAGCCTGCTCCTCCGGTGATGAGAATGTGCATCCCTGAACCTCAACTAAAAAAAACGATGATATCCGCTGACGATCACTACGGAAATTAACTCGCTCTGAAACAGCAGTAGCTAGGAGTGAGACATTTACGTTTTGCGTGAAAGAAGACACCCAAAGTAAAAAGCCCCGCATCGCTGCGGGGCTTTTTTATGCTTTGGTGCCGGCACCAGGAGTCGAACCCGGGACCTACTGATTACAAGTCAGTTGCTCTACCAGCTGAGCTATACCGGCAAGGGGCGGCCATTATAGCGATTGGTTGAGCCGAGTAAACCACCTGTTGCTGCTGCTCAGAATCAGAATGCGCAGGCTTATGCACAAGTGAGTGGTTTTTGGCACGGAAGTACTCGTGAACTGTGATTCAGGTCGCGGAACCGCGTAACTGGCTGTTTTCTGGATGTTTTATTTTTTGATCAAAAAGCGATCAATTCTCAGCAAGCCTTGCCGGGGTGGGCGTTCGGGCAGTTGCTCATCATTCATCAACAAAGTTATCCACAGGTTCTGTGGGCAACTCGCTGCGCTCCGCGAGTAGCAAGAGGTTGCGGGGGGTGAGGCGGTGTTCGCAGAAGCGGCCGGCCTGCACCCGGTAGCCGCGCTCCTGAAGAAACAGGGCGCGGTCTAGCAGCAGCCAGATTTCCAGGGGGCGGCGGTAGAGGGCGCGCAGCAGCTCCAGGTTGCGTACCTGGGCCAGGCGTTGCCAGCCCCGGGCCTCCAGCCTGGCCCAGTCGCGCGGAGCAGGCGCAGCCAGGCCCTTGAGCTGGGCGAGGTCGTGGCAGTAGCGCTCGAAGGTCTTTTCCAGCCAGCTCACCGGTAGCGAGGGTGTGGGCAGGTACTGGTCGAGGCCGCGTTGTTCCCGCTGCAGCAGGTCGAAGGCCAGGCGCCTGGCCATGGACTGGTCGCGTTGGCGGCGGACGCGCGCACCGGCGGTGACGGTTTCGCTCTGTACCAGGCGCAGGTCCCGCCGATCCGGGCGCAGGGTGGAGCGTTGCGCGGCGGTGGAGAGGGGCTGGTAGTGCTGTTCTGTGATGCGGTTGTAGCAGCAGGGGGCGATGGCGAGTTGTCCACAGCCCTGGTCAGTGGCCAGTTGCAGCAGGCGGACGTGCAGGTCGCCGCAGGCATGCAGGGCGATGGCGGTGTGTTCGGGGCGCAGCTGCGTCGCCGTGTCGGTGGCCAGCACGTCTTGTAGGCGGTGCGAGGCCGCGAGACCGAGCCGTTCGCTGAGGCGTTGGCCGTCTTCCACCAGCAGCGGATCGAACTCCAGGCAGGTGAGTACTGCGTCGGGGTGGGCCAGTGTCCGGCCCAGATGGCCTTTGCCGGCGCACCAGTCGAGCCAGTGGCGGGGCGCCCGGCTGAATTGCAGGCTGCCGGCGAAGGCCTGGATCTGCTGCCATTTGCGACCGGGCACATCGAGACAGAGGGCGGACGGCCACTGGCGCTCGGGGGCGTTATCGAATGCGCCGGTATCGGCCAGCTCATGGGAGCGAGCCGCCAGCTCGGGGAAGGGCGCAGGAGCGTCGGGCAGGTGCAGCAGGCCATGGCTCGCTTCCGCCTGCTCCAGGCTGCGGCCGCGTAGCCAGTGGGCCAGTTCGGGCAGTTCGTCTTCCCAGCCCAGGCGCAACTCGGTGAAGGGTTCCGGGTGCCACAGCGGGTAGCCCTGGCTGAGGAACTCATCCAGCGCGGTGAAGCGTTCGAGCAGCAGTGAGCCCTGAAGGGGGGCGGGGCTTGGCATGGCGAGGAAGGGGAAGATGGTCGGGCGCGCAGTATAACGCCGCCCCTCGTGGCGAGGGGCGGCGCCCGGTCAGCGGCCTTGGCAGGCGTCGACGCGCAGCCAGCGTTCCAGCAGGCGGAAGCCGCGCACCAGAAGGAAGGCGATCACCAGGTAGAACATGCCGGCGGCGAAGAAGATTTCGACCGGCAGGTAGGTGCGGGCAATGATGGTACGGGCCATGCCGGTGAGTTCCAGCAGGGTCACGGTGCTGGCCAGGGCGCTGGCCTTGAGCATCAGGATCACTTCGTTGCTGTAGGCCGGCAGGCCGATGCGTGCCGCGCGCGGCAGGATGATGTGCACCAGCGCCTTGAGCTGCGACATGCCCAGCGCCCGCGCCGCTTCGATCTCGCCCGGCGGGATGGCCTGGATGGCGCCGCGGATGATCTCGGCGATATAGGCCGCCGTGTGCAGGGTCATGGTGATGACGGCACACCAGAACGGGTCGCGCAGGTAGGGCCAGAGCGGGCCCTTGCGTACCAGGTCGAACTGGGCGAGGCCGTAGTAGACCAGGAACAGCTGGACCAGCAGCGGCGTGCCACGGAAGAAGAAGATGTAGCCGTAGGGCAGGGCGCGCACGTACCAGTGGCGCGAGGAGCGGGCGATGCCCATGGGCAGGGCGAGGATCAGCCCGGCGACCACGGCGATGGCCACCAGCTCCAGGGTTAGCAGCGCACCGTCACACAGGCGCGGCAGGTATTTGATGATCACGTCCCAGTTCATGCCGCGCTCCTTTTGAAGCCGCGTCCGGCGCGTTTTTCGAGCCAGTGCATGCCGATCATCGCGAGGATGGTCAGGCCCAGGTAGATGAAGGCCGCCACCATATAGAAGGTGAAGGGCTCCTTGCTGGCGGTCACGGCGATCTGCGAGCGACGCATGATTTCCTCGAGGCCGATCACCGAGACCAGCGCGGTGTCCTTCATCAGGATCATGAACAGGTTGCCGAGGCCGGGCAGGGCGATGCGCCACATCTGCGGGAGGATCAGGCGCATGAGGATGCGCGAGCCGGAAAGGCCCAGCGCCAGGCCGGCCTCACGGTGGCCCTTGGGGATGGCCAGGATGGCGCCGCGGAACACCTCGGTGGCATAGGCGCCGAAGCACAGGCCGAGGGCGATGGTGCCGGCGGCGAAGGCCGAGAGTTCCAGGCCGGGCACGCCGATCAGTTCGCCGATGGAGCGCATCAGGTTCACGGTGCCGAAATAGATCAGCAGGACCCACAGCAGCTCCGGCACACCGCGCACCAGGGTGGAGTAGGTTCCGCCAAGCCATTGCAGCGGCTTTTTGGGGGAAGTCTTGGCGAGCGCACCGAGCAGGCCTAGCACCAGACCGAGCGACAGCGCGGAAAGCGCCAGCTTGATGGTCATCAGGGTGCCGGCCGCCAGGGCGGGGCCGAATCCGTAGAGGTCGAGGTTCATCTGCAAGGCTACTGCTGGGGACCGGCGCCGCGTGGGCGGCGCCGGTCAGGCGGCATCAATAGATGCTGAAAGGGAAGTACTTGTCGTTGATCTTCTTATAGGTGCCGTCTGCGACGATTTCCTTCAGTGCGGCATTCAGCTTCTCGCGCAGCGGGTCGCCCTTGCGCACGGCGATGGCGATCTTGTCGTTGTCGAACACCGGCTCGCCCTTGAATTCGAAGCCTTTGCCGGCGTCGCTCTTCAGCCATTCCCAGTTGACGAACTTGTCGGCCAGGACGCCGTCGAGGCGGCCGGAGGACAGGTCCAGGTAGGCGTTTTCCTGGGTGTCGTAGAGCTTGATGTCGACCACCTCGGCCATGTTGTCTTCGAGCCAGGTGCCGGCGATGGTGGCGCGCTGGGCACCGATGACCTTGCCTTTCAGGCTGGCCTTGTCGGTCTTGAAGTCAGCGTCCTTGGGAGCGATGAACTGCAGCTTGTTGGTGTAGTAGGCGTCGGTGAAGTCGACGGCCTGCTTGCGCTCTTCGGTGATCGACATGGACGCGGCGAGGAAGTCGAACTTCTTGGCATTCAGGGCCGGAATGATGCCGTCCCAATCGGAGGTGACCACTTCGCATTCGGCCTTCATCTTGGCGCAGAGGGCCTGGGCGATTTCGACGTCGAAGCCGCCGACCTGGCCGCTGGCGTCGATCAGGTTGAAGGGCGGGTAGGCGCCTTCGGTGCCGATCTTCAGTTTATCGGCGGCGACGGCACTGGTCCCGAAGGCCAGGGTGGCGGCAGCGGCCAGCAGGATCTTCTTGTAGTTCTTCATGCGATGTTGCTCCGTGTTTAGCGATTGCTGGACATGAATTGTTTACAGCGCGCCGAGGTCGGGTTGTCGAACACCTGCTGTGGCGGCCCCTGCTCTTCCACCAGGCCCTGGTGGAGGAACACCACCTGGCTGGAAACCTGGCGGGCGAAGTTCATTTCGTGGGTTACCAGCAGCATGGTCCGGCCCTCGTCGGCGAGCGCGCGGATCACGTTAAGCACTTCTTGTACCATCTCGGGGTCGAGCGCCGAGGTGGGTTCGTCGAACAGAATCACTTTAGGCTGCATCGCCAGAGTGCGCGCAATAGCCGCGCGCTGCTGCTGGCCGCCGGAGAGCTGGGCGGGGTAAACGTGGCGCTTGTCGGCGATGCCGACCTTGGCCAGCAGGGCCTCGGCAACTTCGGTGGCCTCTGCCCGACTCTGGCCCAGCACGCGGCGCGGCGCCTCGATGATGTTGTCGAGGACCGTCATGTGCGGCCACAGGTTGAAATTCTGGAACACGAAGCCGATTTCGCTGCGCAGCCGGTTGATCTGCTTGCCGTCGGCGGCGACCAGTTCGCCGGAGCGGGCGGGTTTCAGCTTGAGCTCTTCGCCAGCGACGATGATCTGGCCCTGGTGGGGGTTTTCCAGCAGGTTGATGCAACGCAGGAAGGTGGATTTTCCGGAGCCGGAAGAACCGAGGATGGAGATGACGTCACCATCACGGGCGGTAAGGGAGATGCCCTTGAGCACTTCTAGATCGCCGTAGCGTTTGTGCAGGTTGCGGATTTCTAGCGCGGGCGTGGCCTCGGCCATGGGGGTTCCTCTTATTGTTCGGATGCGCTCCGGCTGCGATCGGCCTTCCTGGCGAAGGAGGCCAACCTAGCATAGGCCCCAAGGGGCGCCAAGGGCGGTACTGGCACCGCGCCGGCTCGCTTGTGGGGCTTGTCGCATGGATGCAGCCGATTGTCGCGCAAACGCAAGAAAAGACGGTTTTTGCCTGGGTTCGACGCAAAGGCGGCGCACCCTACGCGCAAAACGCTCGCAATTCCAGTGCCAGGCGCTGGCCAGAGAGGGTGTTTCAGCGGGCCTTGCCACGCCCTTCCAGCAGGCTGGAGACCTTCTCGCGCAGTTCGTCGATGGAGAAGGGTTTGGCGATCATGTCCATCTGGGTGGCCAGCTCGCTGCCGTCGATGCTGACGATCTCGGCATAGCCGGTGGCGAACAGCACGCGCAGGCCCGGGCGCAGGTTGCGGGCCACGGCCGCCAGCTCCTGGCCGTTCATGCCGGGCAGGCCGATGTCGGTGAGCAGCAGGTCGATGGTCGCGTCGCTGCGCAGGATGGCCAGCGCCTGCTGGCCGTCGCAGGCCTCCATCACCTGGTAGCCGAACTCTTCCAGCACCTCGACCGTGAGCATGCGCACCACGTCGGCGTCTTCCACCACCAGAATGGATTCACGGTTGGCCGCCCCTGTGGGCTGCTCGACTGGGCTTTGTTGTTGTTCCGACAAAACGGGACCTCGCGGTAGATAAAGGCTGACACGGGTGCCTTGGCCGGCGCCGCTTTGCAGGCGGACCTGGCCACCGGTCTGTTTGATGAAGCCATATACCATGGACAGCCCCAGCCCGCTTCCCTGACCCAGCGGTTTTGTCGTGAAGAAGGGTTCGAAGGCGTGGCTCAGCACCCTCTCGTCCATGGCTCGGCCGGTGTCATGCACTTCCAGCAGCAGATAATCGCCCGGGCCCGGCTCCGCGCCTTCGGCGCTTTCTTCCGGGGCGCTGGCGCGGATCAGCAGCTGGCCACCGTCGGGCATCGCCTCGCGGGCGTTGTCCACCAGGTGCTCCAGTGCCTTGCACAGCTGTTCGGCGTCGCACAGGGCTGTGGTGGGCAGCGGGTCGACCTGCAGCACCAGCTTCACCGCCGGCCCGGCGCGTTCCGCCAGGTGTGGGCGATGTTCGGCGAGCCAGGCGTCAAGGCGGATCGGCTGTATATCCAGGGCCTGGCGGCGGGCGAATGACAGCAGGTTGTGGGTCAGCGCGGCGCCACGCTCGGCGGAGTCGGTGGCGGCGTCGATGAAGCGCTCAAGGTCCTGGCGGGATTCGTCCGGCAGGCGCCGGCGGATCAGGTCGAGGCCGACGCGGATGCCCGCCAGGAGATTGTTGAAGTCGTGGGCGATGCCGCCGGTGAGCTGCCCGACCGCCTCCATGCGCTGGGCGTTGCGCAGCGCCTCTTCGGTGCGTCGCAGCACCTCGGCGGTGCGTTTTTCCTCGGTGATGTCGCGGCCGTTGCCGTACTGGATGTCGTTCTCCGGCGTGGCGCTCCAGGACAGCCAGCGGTAGCTGCCGTCGCGGTGCCGCAGGCGGTTCTCGAAGCGCCGGATCCTCAGGCCCCCGGCCAGTTCCTGGCGGGTCTGGTCGGTACTGGGGATGTCGTCCGGGTGCTCCAGCCAGTGCGTCGTGCGACCCAGCAGTTCTTCCTCGCTCCAGCCCAGGGTCGTGGTCCAGGCCGGGTTGATGCTGAGCAGGCGGCCCTGCTGGTCGGCGACGCAGAGCAGGTCCAGGGAGAGGTTCCAGATGCGGTCGCGCTCCAGGGTGCGTTGATGCAGGCGGTCCGTCTCTTCGGCCTGGCGGGCTGCCCGTGCCAGGTCGCCGCTGAGGCTTTCCGCCAGCTCGTCGAGGAAGCGCCGGTAGCGTGCATCCAGCGGGCGTCGCGGGCTGATGGCACACACCAGCACGCCCAGGGGGCGATCATCGGCGCCATCGGCAATAAGGGGCAGCACCCGCGCGCGGGTGACCGGCTCCGGCCAGGGCGGCAGCGACTGCGGTCGCTCCAGCTCGATATCCAGGGTGTCGCCAGCGGCGGTCGCTGCCCAGGGCGCCGTGCCCGGGGCCAACTCCAGGGGAGCCAGCGCATCGCCCGGTTCCAGGCCGCTGCAGAGGGCCAGCTCGGCCCGCCCTTCGGCGTTGAGGCGGTAAAGCAGGCAGAAGGGCAGGTCGGCGGCGGCGCCGCGGAGCACCTCCTCCGCCAGGCGGCAGGCCTCTGCGGGGCTGGCAGCGGTGCGGGTACTGGCGCGCAGTTCGCCCAGCAGCCGGCTGCGCCGCGCTTCGATGACCTGCACGGTGGTTTCGATGACGGTGTTGAACAGGCCGGTCGGGCGGCCGTCGAAGCCGAGAATCGGGCTGACGTTGTAGTTGAAGTAGCACTCCTCGACGTAGCCGAAGCGCTGCATCGGCAGCAGCCCGTCCTCGACGTGCACCGCGACGCCGGTTTGCATGATGCCGTCGAACATGGGCTCGAGCGTGTCCCAGATATCCGCCCAGGCTTCCCGCGCCGGCCGGCCCAGGGCCCAGGGGTGCTTGTCGCCCGGGATGGCGCTGTAGGCGTCGTTATAGAGGAGGTGATAGTCCCGGCCCCAATAGATGCATACCGGGAAGCGCGAATTGAGCCCTACGCCGAGGATGGACTTCAGCGGGGCGGCCCAGTCCTGCAGGGCACCCAGCGGGGTGACGCCCCAGTCGTGGGCGCGGATCAGCGGTGCCATTTCCCCGACGCTGTTGAGGAAGTCCCCTGCTGCGGCAGCGGTGGGTGGCGGGGCGGGGAAGGCGTGATCGTTTGAGCTCGCGTCCATCGGTTCTTCTGCGGCGCTCGTGCGCTTTTCGGGGCTGATCGTCTTAGAAGTTCCCGACTTGGAAAGATTCCGTATTTTTTAATGAACCTTTTTCCCCCTCCCGGTGTTCCAAGCGGAACCTCTGCCCTTGGTGTCGATGTGCCATGTGAAGAGGGTGATTGGTTAAAGAAGGTCAGCGCATTAACATGCGGAACCCTCCGATATCCCCAACAGATCGGTGATTTTAGGCACCAGGCCAGGGAACACAGATGACCACCATGAACTCCACCGACGAGAAGAGCTTTCGGCGCATCCTCGCGCGCAACGTCGCCCTGCCGCTGGGCGTCGGCGTGCTTGGCGCCATGCTTTTCGTCGCGCTGATCTCTTACCTGCTTTATGTGCTCAGCTGGGTCGAGCACACCGATATCGTGATCAGCAATGCCAACGACGGCCTGCGCCTGTCCGTGGACCAGGAGTCCGGCCTGCGCGGCTACCTGATTTCCGGCAACGCCACCTTCCTGCAGCCTTATGAGCAGGCGCGGCCGCGCATCAAGGCGGCCATGTCCGGCCTGCGCGAGATGGTCAAGGACAACCCGCCCCAGGTGGAGCGCGTGCGCACCATCGAGGCGCTGCAGGAGGAGTGGGACCGTTTCGCCAAGGAGATGATCGACCGCAAGCGCGATGGCCTGAACGTCGTCGATGCCGTCAGCGAGGGCCGGGGCAAGCAACTGGTGGATGCCGTTCGCGAGCAGTACCGCATCTTCATCAACCTGGAGCGCCAGCTGCGCCACGAGCGCAACGAGAAGGCCAGTGATACGGCGATCCTCACCATCGCCCTCTACCTGCTCTTCAGCCTGAGTTTCAGCGGCCTGCTGGCGTTCTTCGGGCGCCGCGAGCTGTTGTCCCTCTCCACCACCTACAGCGAGTCCCTCGCCCAGCAGCGGGCCCACAGTGAGCACCTGCAACGCCAGGCCTGGCTGCGGGACGGCCAGGCGCTGCTCTCCGAACGCATCATCGGCCAGCAGACCCCGCCGGTGCTGGGGCGCAACATGCTGGAGTTCCTGGCCGGCTACCTGGACATGGCGGTGGGTGCGCTCTATGGCCGTGACGAGCACGGCAGCCTGCAGCGCGTCGCTTCCTACGGTTTCTCCCGCGAGCTGGAGAGCCGCGAGCAGAACTTCGCCAGCACCGAGACCTTGGTGGGCCAGGTGGCGGTGGAAAAGCGCATCCGTGCGCTCGACGCCCTGCCGGCCGGCTATATCAAGGTCAGCTCCGGCCTGGGCGATGTCGAGCCGCAAGCGGTGCTGCTGGTGCCGACCTTCAGCGATGGCGAGGTCAATGGCGTGATCGAGCTGGGCTTCCTGCGCCGCCTCGAGCCGCGTGATTCGGCGCTGCTGGAGATGATTGCCGGCAACCTGGGTACCGCCCTGGAAGCGGCCCGCTACCGCCAGCGCCTGCAGGTGGTGCTGGAGGAAACCCAGCAACTGAACGAAGAGCTGCAGGTGCAGCAGGAAGAGCTGAAGACTGCCAACGAGGAGCTGGAGGAACAATCCCGCGTGCTGCGCGAGTCCCAGGCCCACCTGGAGACCCAGCAGGCGGAGCTGGAGCAGACCAACGAGCGCCTCGGCGAGCAGGCCCAGGAAATGGCGGCCCAGCGCGACGACCTGGACAACAAGAACAGCGCGCTGAACAAGGCCCAGGTGGAGCTGGAAGCGCGCGCCGAGGAGTTGCAGCGGGCCAGCCGCTACAAGTCCGAGTTCCTCGCCAACATGTCCCACGAGCTGCGCACGCCGCTGAACAGCTCGCTGATCCTGGCCAAGCTGCTGGCGGACAACCAGGCCGGCAACCTCAACGACGAGCAGATCAAGTTCGCCGAGTCCATCTACTCCGCCGGCAACGACCTGCTGAACCTGATCAACGACATTCTCGACATCTCCAAGGTCGAGGCCGGCAAGCTCGACGTACGCGCCGAGAACACCAATGTCCAGCGCCTGGCGGAAGGGCTGCGGGGTGTGTTCCAGCCCCTGGCCGACGAAAAGCGCCTGGCCTTCCACCTCGACATCGATGCCGATGCGCCGGACGTGCTCTACACCGACCGCCAGCGTGTGGAGCAGATTCTCAAGAACCTGCTGTCCAACGCCCTCAAGTTCACCGACAAGGGCGAAGTCGGCCTGCGCGTCAGCCGTGCCCGGGGCGGTATCGCCTTCGCCGTCAGCGACACCGGCATCGGCATCCGTGGCGACCAGCTCGGTCCCATCTTCGATGCCTTCCACCAGGCCGATGGCACCACCAACCGCCGTTTCGGTGGCACCGGGTTGGGCCTGTCCATCTCCCGTGACCTGGCGGAACTTCTCGGCGGCTCCATCCTGGTGTCCAGCGAGCCGGGCAAGGGCAGCCTGTTCACCCTGTTGCTGCCGGAAACCTACCAGAGCCGTGGTGAGGCCGAGGCCGTGCCCCTGGCGGTGGTCGAGAGCCGCCCCGTACAGCGCGTGGCGCCGCCGCCGGCACCGGATGCACCGCGTGCCGAACCCATTCCCAGCTTCCCGGATGACCGTGGCCAGGCCGACCTGGGCGGGCGCTGCGTGCTGGTGATCGAGGACGAGCCCAAGTTCGCGCAGATCCTCTATGACCTGGCCCACGAGCTCGGCTACCGCTGCCTGGTGGCCCATGGTGCCGACGAGGGTTACCAGCTGGCCGACGGCCATTCGCCCGACGCCATCCTCCTGGACATGCGCCTGCCGGACGAATCCGGGCTCTCGGTGCTGCAACGCCTCAAGGGCAACCCGCACACCCGCCACATCCCCGTGCACGTCATCTCGGTGGAGGACCTCAGCGAGGCCGCCATGCACCTGGGCGCCATCGGCTATGCGGTCAAGCCCACCACCCGCGACCAGCTCAAGGATGTGTTCGGCAAGCTGGAGGCCAAGCTCACCCAGAAGGTCAAGCGCGTGCTGCTGGTGGAGGACGATGCCCTGCAGCGCGACAGCATCGCCCGCCTGATCGGCGACGACGACATCGAAATCACCGCCGTCGAGTTCGGCGAACAGGCCCTGGAGCTGCTGCGCTCCACCCTGTTCGACTGCATGATCATCGACCTAAAGCTGCCCGACATGCAGGGCAACGACCTGCTCAAGCGCATGGGCAGCGAGGACATCTGCTCCTTCCCGCCGGTCATCGTCTACACCGGGCGCAACCTGACCCGCGACGAGGAAGCCGAGCTGATGAAATACTCGCGCTCCATCATCATCAAGGGCGCGCGCTCCCCCGAGCGCTTGCTGGACGAGGTCACGCTGTTCCTGCACAAGGTCGAATCGGAGCTCTCCAGCGAGCGGCAGAAGATGCTCAAGACCGCCCGCAGCCGCGACAAGGTGTTCGAGGAGCGGCGCATCCTCCTGGTGGACGACGACGTGCGCAACATCTTCGCCCTCACCAGCGCCCTGGAGCAGAAGGGCGCGCGGGTGGAGATCGCCCGCAACGGCCGCGAGGCCATCGACAAGCTCAATGCGGTGCCGGAGATCGACCTGGTGCTGATGGACGTGATGATGCCGGAGATGGACGGCTACGAAGCCACCCGCCTGATCCGCGAGGAAGCGCGCTGGGCCAAGCTGCCGATCATCGCGGTGACCGCCAAGGCGATGAAGGACGACCAGGACCTGTGCATGCGCGCGGGCGCCAACGATTACCTGGCCAAACCCATCGACCTGGATCGGCTGTTCTCGCTGATCCGCGTCTGGCTGCCGAAGCTGGAGCGCATCTGAGATGCCCGAACGCACCCAGGAAATCGAGCTGCGCCTGCTGATCGAGGCGATCTACCTGAAGTACAGCTACGACTTCCGTGACTACTCGGGCTCCTCCCTCAAGCGCCGGGTGCTCTACGCCCTGAACCAGTTCGAGTGCGCCACCATCTCGGCCCTGCAGGAGCGCATCATCCACGACCCCCAGGCGTTCCACGAGCTGCTGCAGTACCTCACCATCCCGGTCAGCGAGATGTTCCGCGACCCCAGCTACTTCCTCGCCCTGCGCCAGGAAGTGGTGCCCATCCTGCGCACCTACCCCTCGATCAAGGTATGGATAGCCGGCTGCAGCACCGGTGAGGAAGTGCACTCGATGGCCATCCTCCTGCATGAGGAAGGGCTGCTGGAGCGCACGCTGATCTACGCCACCGACATCAACCCGCAGTCCCTGGAAAAGGCCCGGCGCGGCATCTACTCCCTCGACGACATGCGCCAGTACAGCGAGAACTATCGCAAGGCCGGGGGGCGGGGGTCGCTGTCGGACTACTACACTGCGGCGTACGACGGCGCGTTGTTCGACAAGGCCCTGCGGGAGAACGTCACCTTCGCCGACCACAGCCTGGCGACCGACGCGGTGTTCTCCGAGACCCAGCTGATCTCCTGTCGCAACGTCCTGATCTATTTCAACAAGCAGTTGCAGGACCGCGCCCTCGGGCTCTTCCACGAGTCCCTGTGCCACCGCGGCTTCCTCGGCCTGGGCAGCAAGGAGAGCCTGGACTTCTCCGCCTACGCCAACCGCTTCGAGGCGCTCAACCGCCAGGAAAGGGTGTTTCGCAAACTATGAGCACGCAGCAGTGGGACGCAGTGGTGGTCGGGGCATCCGCCGGTGGCGTGGAAGCGCTGCTGACGGTGTTCAACGGCCTGCCCGCTGACTACGCGCTGCCGCTGGTCTGCGTGCTGCACCTGCCGGAGTCTCGTGACAGCCTGCTGGCCGATCTTTTCTCCCGGCGCCTGGCGCTGCGGGTGAAGGAAGCCGAGGACAAGGAAAGCCTGCGCCCCGGCACCCTGTATTTCGCCGCGCCCGGCTACCACCTCTCCATCGAGCGCGACCGCAGCCTGTCCTTCAGCCGCGAAGAGCCGCTGCACTACTCGCGGCCGTCCATCGATGTGCTCTTCGAATCGGCGGCCGACTGCTTCCAGGAACGCCTGGTGGGCGTATTGCTCACCGGCGCCAACCAGGACGGCGCGGCGGGCCTGGCGGCGATCAAGCAGGGCGGTGGCCTGACCGTCGTCCAGGACCCGCTCGAAGCGCAAGTGCCGACCATGCCCGAGGCCGCCCTGGCGAGCCACGTGCCCGACCATATTCTTCCGTTGCGCGGCATTCGCGCACTCCTGGCCCAACTGGACCCCGCCCATGCCGACTAGCCAAACGAGCAAGCTGCTGATCGTCGACGACCTGCCGGAGAACCTCCTGGCGCTGGAGGCGTTGATCAAGGGCGAGGGACGCCAGGTGTACCAGGCCTGCTCGGCCGACGAGGCGCTGGCGCTGCTGCTGGAGCACGAGTTCGCCCTGGCCATTCTCGATGTGCAGATGCCCGGCATGAACGGTTTCGAGCTGGCCGAGCTGATGCGCGGCACGGAAAAGACCAAGCACATCCCCATCGTCTTCGTCAGTGCCGCCGGGCGCGAGCTCAACTACGCCTTCAAGGGCTATGAGAGCGGCGCGGTGGATTTCCTCTACAAGCCCCTGGACCACCACGCCGTGCGCAGCAAGGTGGCGGTGTTCGTCGAGCTGCACCGCCAGCGCAAGCTGATGGCCTGCCAGCTGGATGCCCTGGAGCAGGGCCGCCGCGAGCAGGACGCGCTGCTGGCCGAGCTGCGCGCCACCCAGGCCGAGCTGCAGCGCGCGGTGCAGATGCGTGACGACTTCATGTCCATCGTCTCCCACGAGCTGCGCACGCCGCTCAACGGACTGATCCTCGATACCCAGCTGCGCCAGATGTACATGGCCAAGGGCAATGCCGCGGTGTTCAGCGAGGACAAGCTCAAGGCCATGTTCGACCGCGACGAGCGGCAGATCAGAAGCCTCATCCGCCTGATCGAAGACATGCTCGATGTGTCCCGCATCCGCACCGGCAAGCTGTCGATCCGCCCCGAGCGCACCGAGCTCGGGCGCCTGGTGCGCAACGTCACCGAAAACTTCGAGCAGCAGATGCAGGGCGTTGGCTGCGAGCTGAGCCTGGAGATCGACGGCGAGCTGCACGGCGTGTGGGATGCCTTCCGCATCGAGCAGGTGGTCAGCAACCTGCTGAGCAATGCCTTGCGCTATGGGCCGGGCAAGCCGATACGGGTGCGTGTGCAGAGCGAGGGCAACGAGGCGCGGGTGGAGGTCAGCGACAATGGCGTCGGCATCTCGCCTGCCGATCAGCGGCGCATCTTCCAGCAGTTCGAGCGGGTCAGCGGCTCGGAGAAGATCGCCGGCCTCGGGCTCGGCCTGTACATCTCCGAACAGATCGTCACCGCCCACGGCGGGCGCATCGACGTCACCAGCGAGAAGGGCGAAGGCGCCACCTTCAGCCTGGTGCTGCCCCTGGGCTGACGCCTTTCACTCCACCTGCGACTCGTCCGGGTCGCGGGGCTGCTCACCGTCATCGCGATCCGGGTCCACGGGTTCGGGATCGCGGCCGGGGCGCTGCGGGTCGCTGTCCACCGGCAGGTCGTCTTTTCCAGTCATGTCGCACCTCCTCGGGTCATGCTGTTTCGAGCCTGACCGGCGTGAGGGCGTTCAATCAGAAACCCGGATTGGCGTCTATCGATGCTGAATCGCAGGCAACAAAAAACCCGCACTAGGCGGGTTTTCTGTTTGCTTCCAGCTGATGCCAGCACCACCTGAAAGCTTGAAGGTGGTGCCCAGGGACGGAATCGAACCGCCGACACGGGGATTTTCAATCCCCTGCTCTACCAACTGAGCTACCTGGGCAACGGGGCGCTATTAAACGGATTTCAGAGGGGGTCGTCAAGCGTGTTTCGAAAAAATTTTTCAGCCTTTACGGGTGCTTACGCGCTCGGGGGTACATAACCGTCCGCCTGGGCGTATTCCTCGCCGGAGAAGAACTTGTCCATCTCGGCCTGGAGGAACTTGCGGTCTTCGGCGTTCATCATGTTCAGGCGACGTTCGTTGATCAGCAGGGTCTGGTGCTTCTGCCATTCGTCCCAGGCTTTCTTCGAGACGTTGTTGAAGATGTCTTCGCCCTTGGCGCCGGGGTAGGGCGGGCGGTCGAGGCCGGGCAGTTCTTCGTTGTACTTGCGGCACTTGACGGTGCGGGTCATGGCTTTTCTCCTGCATTCAATACATCGGCCGCGCGCTTGAGCAGCTTCTTCACCGGGGCGGCGAGGCCCAGGCGCGGCGGGGTGGCGAGGTTATACCAGAGCCAGTCGGCATCGGCCACGACGCCTTGATCGCCTTCCACGTGCACCAGCCAGGGCTCGATGGCCAGCTGGAAGTGGCTGAAGGTGTGGGTCAGCTCCGGCAGCGCCTCGCGCTCGCCCAGGCGCAGGGCGTGCTGGCTGGCGATAGGGTCGAGGGCGGCCAGGTCGTCCAGCTCCGGCAGGCTCCAGAGCCCGCCCCAGAGCCCGGTGGAGGGGCGGCGGTAGAGGAGGATGGCGCCTTCGCGGTTGGCCAGGATGGGCATCAGGGTGCGCTTCTGCGGCAGCTCCTTGCGCGGCTTGGGGATCGGGTAGCGGATCTCCAGCCCCAGCAGGTGCGCCTGGCAGCCGCTCTGCAGCGGGCACAGCAGGCAGCTGGGCTTGCTGCGGGTACAGAGGGTGGCGCCCAGGTCCATCATCGCCTGGGTGTAGTTGTTCACCCGCTCCCGGGGCAGGAAGCGCTCGGCCACCGCCCACAGCTGCTTGGCCACCTTGGGCTCGCCCGGGTAGCCCTCCTGGGCGACGTAGCGGGCCAGCACGCGCTTGACGTTGCCGTCGAGGATAGGCGCGCGCAGGCCCATGGACAGGCTGGCGATGGCCCCGGCGGTGGAGCGGCCGATGCCGGGCAGCTCGGCGAGCTGTTCGACATCGCGGGGGAACTCGCCGCCGTGCTGCTCCATGACGATCTTCGCGGTCTTCTGCAGGTTGCGTGCGCGGGTGTAGTAGCCCAGGCCGGTCCACAGGTGCAGCACTTCGTCCTCGGGGGCTTCGGCCAGGTCGCGCACGGTGGGCAGGGCGGCCATGAAGCGGTCGAAGTAGCCGAGCACGGTGCTGACCTGGGTCTGCTGCAGCATGATTTCGGAGACCCAGACGCGGTAAGGGGTGATGCCCAGCTGCCAGGGCAGGTCGTGGCGGCCGTGGCGGTCGTACCAGTCGAGGACGGCGCTGGAAAATTGCTCGGGGCTCATCGCTTGAACAGCCCCTTGAGCGCGTCTTTGAGTTCCGGGCTGACCTTGTCGCCCAGCTTCTCCTCGAGCTTCTCGCTGATCTTGTCGCCGGCCAGCTTGGCGGCGATCTTGCCCATGCCGTCCTTGTCCAGGCGGCAGGCCTTGGCGCCGATCTCCAGCGGTCCACGGCAGTGCAGCGGCCATTCGATGCCGACGTAGCGCTTGTTCACCTGGCAGGCCGGGTCGGGCATTTCGCCCTTGTCGCCTTCGATGGTGATGCCGACGCGGTAGTCGAGGCCGAGCACGCGCAGGTCCACATCACCGTTGCCGTTCAGGCTGAGGCCGGGAATGCGTGCCTTGAGGTCGGGGTTGCTGGCGACGCCACGGTTGAACACCAGGCTGCCCTGCAGCTGCTCGAAGGGGGTTTCCTTGCCGCTGTAGGTGGTGGTGAGGGCCTTGCGGTTGAGGGTGGCGATGCCCTGGCACAGCTGCTGTTCGAGGTTGGCGTCGAGCAGCGCGCCGTCGTTGAGGACGAAGCTGGCGGTGCCGTTGAGGCCGTCGACCCAGGCTTTCTGGCTGTTGCCGCTGGTGGTGATGTCGGCGCTCAGGTCCAGGGCGCCTCGTACCGGTGGCTTCTGCTCCAGGGCGGTAAGGATCTTCTCCACCGGGATGTGGTTGATGCGCTTCTGCGCGGCCAGCAGCGGTACCGGGGGACGCACGTCGAGGCTGGCCTTGGCTTCGAAATCACCGCCGTAGAGGGCGCCGCGCATCTGCTCCAGCTCGATCAGGCCGCCTTTGCCGCGAGCTTTGAGGCGGGCATCGCCCAGGGGCAGCTTGTCGAAGGTCAGTTGGCCGAAGACGAGGTCGGCTTCCAGGTCGAGTTTGCGCAGGGGCTCCAGGGGCAGTACCGGCTCTTCGCTCCAGGCGTGCTGGCTGGGCTTGTCGGGCAGCGGCGTGGTGCCGGCCTGGCCGGCAGCGGCGACGGCACCTTGCACTTCGGCCTGGCGGGCACTGGTGTCCTTGTCCTTCTTCTTCGGCGGCAGGTAGCGGTCGAGGTCGAGCTTGTCGCCCTTGAGCTGCACGCGCAGGGCCTGCTTGTCGAGGTCGGCGATGGCCAGGCGACCGCTGAAGGTGCTGTCGTCCAGCTTCAGGTTGAGCTGCTCCAGGGCGAGGCTGGTGGGCGTGCCGGCCAGCTTGGCGGCCATTTCGAATTTCTTCAGGGTGCCGGCGTCCTGCATGGCAGGCAGTTCCACGCCGAGCCCGGTGAGAAACTCGCGCAGGTCGAGCTGGGCGATGGACAGGCCGCCTTCCAGGCGCGGGGTCTTGTCCAGGTCATGCACCTTGAGTTCACCCAGGGCGCGCAACTGGTTGGCGGAGAGCTTCAGGCCGTTCCACTCGGCGACGTTGGCGGCGAGGTCGGCCAGCAGCTGGCCCTGGGCGTTGAAGGTGAGGGTCTTGCCCTTGAGCGGCTCGCCCGAGGCTTCGCCGCTGAGCTTGGCGTCTTCGAGCTGGTAGCGCTTGAGGGCACGGTCGAAGCGCAGGCTGGCGGCCAGTTCGGTCTTGGCGCGCATCAGCGGCTGGTTGCTGCCGAAGAAGGCGGTGAGCTTGAAGGGGACGCTGGCGGCTTCACGGATGGCGCCGGTGGTCAGCTCGATGCTTTCGGCGCTGTATTGCTTGCCGGTCTTGGCGTCGGTGTAGTCGACGCGGGCGTTGTTCACCGTGAGGCTGTCGATATCCAGCTTGATCGGGCGCGCCGGGGCGTTGTCGGGCTGCTGCGCCGGGGTTTCTGCCGGTGCGCCGGGCTTGGCGGCGTCGGCAGGCGCGGCTTGGGCGGTCTGTGCCGGGCGGCCGATGTCTTCCCAGTTGCCGTGGCCCTTTTCGTCCCGTACCAGGGTGAGGTTGAGGCCTTCGACGCGGATGTCGCTCATCTGCACTTCCTTACGCAGCAGCGGCAGCACGCGCACGGAGAGGCCGAGCATCTGCAGGTCGGCGAAGGGTTTGTCGGGGGTGGCGGCGCTGGCCAGGGTGGTGTCGTGCAGCTCCAGGCCCAGCCAGGGGAACAGGCTCCAGCCGATGTCGCCTTTGAGGTCGAGTTCCAGGTTGGCCTTGTCGCGGGCGATCTGGCGGATCTCGTCCTTGTAGTCGTTAGGATCGAACAGGTGGGTCAGGGCGAAGCCCAGCGCCACGATGATCAGCAACAGTCCGAGGAGGAAGAGGCCCAGGATTTTGCCGATGGATTTCATGGACGAGTCCTTGTGGTGGGTGCATGTGGAGTGAGGGCGCCGAGTATAGCGCCAGCGAGGTCAGCTGTTTGGATGATGAAATCGCCCGGCGGTTCACCGCCTGCCCCAGCGAACCTGGCGCGCGCTGCACCGGCATTTGGCGCGAGCGGTCGGGAAGGGCGGTGGGGCGCTGATCTAGTCTGGCCGGCACAGGTACGACAATGACAATGACGAGGTGCCCATGAACGTGGCGGTGCTGGCCTTCCCGCTCTACATCCTGCTGATGCTGCTGGAGCTCGCCTACGAGCGGCATTCCGGCCGCTCCACCTATCGCCTGGCGGACGCCGCCACCAGCATCAACACCGCGGTATTGCGAGTGCTGCTGGAAGGGCCGCTGCGCCTGCTGCTGGTGCTGCCCTACGCCTGGCTCTACGAGCACGGGCGGCTGCTGGAGCTGGACGCGGCCTCGCCCTGGGTCTGGCTGGGCGGCTTCATCGCGGTGGATTTCTGCTTCTACTGGGCCCATCGCACCCTGCATCGCTACAACCTGCTGTGGGGGGCGCACCAGCCGCATCACTCCAGCGAGGACTTCAACCTGTCCACCGCGCTGCGCAAGGGCGCCTTCCAGACCGCCTTCGACTGGCCCTTCTACCTGCCCCTGGCGCTGCTCGGCTTGCCCCTGCCGCTGTTCCTGGTGCTGCTGGGCGTGCAACTGACCTACCAGTTCTGGATCCACAGCCAGCATGTGGGCCAGCTCGGCTGGCTGGAGAAGGTGTTGGTGACGCCTTCGCTGCACCGCGTGCATCACGGCCAGAACGATTGCTACATCGATCGCAACCACGGTGGCGTGTTCATCATCTGGGACAAGCTCTTCGGCACCTTCACCGAGGAGCGCGAGCCGGTGATCTATGGGGTGACCACGCCGGTGCGCACCTTCGACCCGATCCGCCTGCAGTTCAGCTGGTGGCGGCTGCTCTGGGACGACGCCCGGGCGACCCGTTCCTGGTGGGACAAGCTGCGCCTGTGGTGGATGCCCACCGGCTGGCGCCCGGCGGATGTGCGCGAGCGGCCCTGGCCGAAGATGACCGACGAGCGTTTCGAGAGCGCCTACCCCCGGCAACTGGTGGCCTATGCCTTCGTGCAGTTCCTGTTGATCAACCTGCTGGCGCTGGGGTTTCTCGCCTGCGTACGTCGCGCGGCGGTGTGGGAGCCGTGGCTGCTGGTGGTGGCGATCCTTTCCGGCTGCCTGAGCCTGGGGCTGCTGTTCGAGGGGCGCGGCAATCTCTGGCGGGTCGAGGCGCTGCGCCTGGTGGCCATGGCCGGCCTGGCGCTGGGCTGGGGCGCCTGGCTGGCGCCGGGGCTCTGGTGGCTGGGGCTGGTGCTAGCGGGATTGTGCCTGGGCAGCCTGGCCTGGCTGATGCTGCTGGGCCGCACGGCGCAGGGCGCCGCGACGGCCTGAGGCTCAGAAACTGACGAGCGGTAGGTGGGTGCGGGCGGCCAGGGCCTGGCTTTCCAGGTGCCCGGCGGGGGCGGCCAGGCGCAGTTCGCAGCCGGCTTCGCGGGCCATGCGCTGGGCTTCGTCGAGCAACCGGCGGGCCACGCCGCGTTGGCGGGTGATGGCGCGTACGCAAAGGTGGGACAGCTGCCAGTGGCCTTCGCCCCGCTGCAGCAGGGCTGCGCCCAGCAGGCGATCGTTGAAGCGGCCGGTCATCAGGCTGCCCTCGGCGAGCGCGGATGTGACCAGGTCCTCAGTCCCGGCAAAAGGTGCGAACAGCCAATCCGGGGCGTCGGCGTAGATGCGGGCGAGGTCATTCCTGTCCTGGTCGCTGATTCGGTCGGGTGTTTCGACGATGACGGGCATGCGTGTCCTTATTGAGGCGCGGGCGGTGACGGCGGGATAATACGCGACGCAATGCCGCAGTCTCGTGGGACTTGCGGTTTTGCGTGTGGCCCGTGCTTGGGGAGCAACCAGTTTTGTACGGGCCGCCCACCTGCGTGCACCTATAAAGGATAAATAATCAATGAGCAGTACCTTGAGTCTGGACGGCAAGGCCGCCCGGCCGGCGTTCCTGTCGAAGGAACGGACGGTGGCCCGACAGGGCTTCAACCGCTGGCTGGTTCCGCCGGCGGCCCTCGCCATCCACCTGTGCATCGGCATGGCCTACGGTTTCTCCGTGTTCTGGCTGCCCCTGTCCAAGGCCATCGGCGTCACCGCGCCGGTCGCCTGCGCCCCTGAGCTGGGCTTCTTCGCCCAGGTCTTCGCCAGCGATTGCGACTGGCAGATCTCGATGCTCGGCTGGATCTACACCCTGTTCTTCATCTTCCTCGGCTGCTCGGCCGCCATCTGGGGGGGCTGGCTGGAGCACGCGGGGCCGCGCAAGGCGGGCCTGGTTTCGGCCTTCTGCTGGTGCGGTGGCCTGCTGATTTCCGCCTTCGGCGTCTACATCCACCAGATCTGGCTGATGTGGGTGGGCCTGGGCGTGATTGGCGGTATCGGGCTCGGCCTCGGCTATATCTCGCCGGTCTCGACCCTGATCAAGTGGTTCCCGGACAAGCGCGGCATGGCTACCGGCATGGCGATCATGGGCTTCGGCGGTGGTGCCATGGTCGGTGCGCCCCTGGCTGCCGAACTGATGAGCCACTTCGCCTCCGCCGATAGCGTTGGCGTCTGGCAGAGCTTCGTGGTCATGGCGGCGATCTACTTCGTCTTCATGGTCGGTGGCGCCCTGGCCTACCGCGTGCCGCCGACCGGCTGGAAGCCCAAGGGCTGGACCGCGCCGGTGAAGAAAGCCAACAACGCGATGATCACCAAGGGCCACGTCCATGTGAACACCGCGTGGAAGACTCCGCAGTTCTGGCTGGTCTGGGCCGTGCTCTGCCTCAACGTGTCCGCCGGCATCGGCATCATCGGCATGGCGTCCCCGCTGCTGCAGGAAGTCTTCGCCGGCAAGCTGATCGGCAACCACCTGAGCTTCAACCAGCTGGATGCCGCCCAACTGGCGCAGATCGCCGCCATCGCGGCGGGCTTCACCGGCCTGCTGAGCCTGTTCAACATCGGTGGCCGCTTCTTCTGGGCGTCCTTCTCCGACCTGATCGGCCGCAAGGCGACCTACTTCGTGTTCTTCGCCCTCGGCTTCGTGCTCTACGCACTGGTGCCCTGGACCGGCCACCTGGGCAGCGTCGCGTTCTTCGTGTTCTGCTTCTGCCTGATCCTGTCCATGTACGGCGGCGGCTTCGCCACCGTGCCGGCCTACCTGGCGGACCTGTTCGGCACCCAGATGGTCGGTGCCATCCACGGTCGCCTGCTGACCGCCTGGGCTTTCGCCGGCATCCTCGGCCCGGTACTGGTGAACTACATCCGCGAGTACCAGCTGAGCATCGGCGTCGAACGCGCTGCGGCGTACGACATCACCCTGTACATCCTCGCCGGCCTGCTGGTGCTGGGCTTCATCTGCAACATGCTGGTGCGCCCGGTGGATCCGAAGTACTTCATGACCGACGCCGAACTGGCCGCCGAGCGTGCCATCGGCCATGACGCCGCCAAGGAAGCCGCGGACCTGGAATGGTCGGCCGACCCGTCCAGCAAGCCGCTGGTCATCGCGGCCTGGCTGGCCGTGGGCCTGCCGCTGGCCTGGGGCGTGTGGATCACCCTGCAGAAGACAGCCGCGCTGTTCAGCTGAGTGCCACACCTGTGAATCGCCGGGGCCGACTTCATGTCGGCCCCGTGCGTTTCGGTCCCCTGTAGTCCTCCCGCCGATCGGCTTCAAGCCCGTCGCATTCTCGGCCTATAATGTCGCCCCTTTTGCCCAATGATTTTGCGGAGCTGGTGATGGCCGAACGTAAGGCATCCGTCGAACGCAACACCCTGGAGACCCAGATCAAGGTCTCGATCAACCTGGATGGCACTGGCAAGGCGCGCTTCGATATCGGCGTGCCCTTCCTCGAGCACATGCTCGACCAGATCGCCCGCCATGGGCTGATCGACCTGGACATCGAGTGCAAGGGTGATCTGCATATCGACGACCACCACACCGTCGAAGACGTCGGTATCACCCTCGGCCAGGCCTTCACCCAGGCCATCGGCGACAAGAAAGGCATCGTCCGCTACGGCCACTCCTATGTGCCGCTGGACGAAGCGCTGTCGCGCGTGGTGATCGACTTCTCCGGCCGCCCCGGCCTGCAGATGCACGTGCCCTTCACCCGTGCCACGGTCGGTGGCTTCGATGTCGACCTGTTCCAGGAGTTCTTCCAGGGCTTCGTCAACCACGCTCTGGTGTCCATGCACATCGACAACCTGCGTGGCCACAACACCCACCACCAGATCGAGACCGTGTTCAAGGCCTTCGGCCGCGCGCTGCGCATGGCCGTGGAGCTCGACCCGCGCATGGCCGGCCAGATGCCCTCCACCAAGGGCGTGCTCTGATGCAGACCGTTGCTGTCATCGACTACGGCATGGGCAACCTGCACTCGGTCGCCAAGGCGCTGGAACACGTCGGCGCCGGCCGGGTAATGGTCACCAGCGACGCCGGCGTCATCCGTGAGGCCGACCGCGTGGTCTTCCCCGGTGTCGGCGCCATCCGTGACTGCATGGCCGAGATCCGCCGCCTGGGCTTCGACGAGCTGGTGCGCGAAGTGAGCAAGGACCGCCCGTTCCTCGGCATCTGCGTCGGCATGCAGGCGCTGCTGGAGCACAGCGAGGAGAACGGCGGTGTCGACTGCATCGGCCTGTTCCCCGGCAAGGTGCGTTTCTTCGGCAAGGGCATGGTGGAAGACGGCGAACTGCTGAAGGTGCCGCACATGGGCTGGAACGAGGTGGCTCGCACCCTGGACCACCCGCTCTGGCACAACATCCCCGACCAGGGCCGCTTCTACTTCGTGCACAGCTACTACATCGAGGCGGGCAACCCGCGCCAGGTCGCCGGTCACGGCCACTACGGCAAGGATTTCGCCGCCGCGCTGGCCGATGGCTCGCGCTTCGCCGTGCAGTTCCACCCGGAGAAGAGCCACACCAATGGCCTGCAGCTGCTGCAGAACTTCGCCGCCTGGGATGGGCGCTGGTAAGCCATGAGCCGCGCCAAGAAGGCCCCCGTGCTGCAACTCGATGCCGCCCAGACGCAGGACGCCGTGCTGGCGATCAAGCAGTTCATGGCGGAACGCTTCGAGCTGGAGCTGGGCTCCTTCGAGGCCGAGGAAGTGCTGGATTTCTTCGCCCGGGAATTCGCCCCGAGTTTCTACAACAAGGCGATCTTCGATGTGCAGGCGCACCTGAAAGACAGGTTCGAGAGCATCGAGAGCGATTTGTGGGCGCTCGAAAAAGGTAGCTGAAAGCGACAGGCAGCCAAGCTGCAAGAGACACGAATGCGCCTGCTTGCAGCTTGAGGCTCGCAACTTGTCGCACTTTTTGACGTTAGGAAAAAAGACATGTTGATTATCCCCGCTATCGATCTGAAGGACGGCGCCTGCGTGCGCCTGCGCCAGGGCCGCATGGAAGATTCCACGGTGTTCTCCGACGACCCGGTGAGCATGGCCGCCAAGTGGGTGGACGGCGGTTGCCGCCGCCTGCACCTGGTGGACCTCAACGGTGCCTTCGAGGGCCAGCCGGTGAACGGCGAGGTGGTCACCGCCATCGCCAAGCGCTACCCGGGCCTGCCGATCCAGATCGGTGGCGGCATCCGCTCCCTGGAAACCATCGAGCACTACGTCAAGGCCGGCGTCAGCTACGTGATCATCGGCACCAAGGCGGTGAAGCAGCCGGAGTTCGTTACCGAGGCGTGCAAGGCCTTCCCGGGCAAGGTCATCGTCGGCCTGGACGCCAAGGACGGTTTCGTCGCCACCGACGGCTGGGCTGAAGTCAGCACCGTGCAGGCCGTGGACCTGGCCCGTCGCTTCGAAGCCGACGGCGTCTCCGCCATCGTCTACACCGACATCGCCAAGGACGGGATGATGCAGGGCTGCAACGTCGAGGCCACCGCGGCCCTGGCCGCCGCCAGCCGCATTCCGGTGATCGCCTCCGGCGGCATCCACAACCTGGGTGACATCGAGAAGCTGCTGGCGGCCAAGGCCCCCGGCATCATCGGCGCCATCACCGGCCGTGCCATCTATGAAGGCACCCTGGACGTCGCCGAGGCCCAGGCCTTCTGCGATGCAGTGGCAAGCGGCAAGCCATAAGCGACACGTAACGGCGCTGCTGGTCCTGGCTCGCTCTTGAAGCTTGCCGCTTGCAGCCTGCAGCTGTTTTTCGGAGAAAAAGCATGGCCCTGGCTAAACGCATCATCCCCTGCCTCGACGTGGACAACGGCCGCGTGGTGAAGGGCGTGAAGTTCGAGAACATTCGCGACGCCGGTGACCCGGTGGAGATCGCCCGCCGCTACGACGAGCAGGGCGCGGACGAGATCACCTTCCTCGACATCACCGCCAGCGTCGATGGCCGTGACACCACCCTGCACACGGTGGAGCGCATGGCCAGCCAGGTGTTCATCCCCCTGACCGTGGGCGGTGGCGTGCGCACCGTGCAGGACATTCGCAACCTGCTCAATGCCGGTGCGGACAAGGTTTCGATCAACACCGCCGCGGTGTTCAATCCGGAGTTCGTCGGCGAAGCCGCCGCGCGTTTCGGCTCCCAGTGCATCGTGGTCGCCATCGACGCGAAGAAGGTTTCCGCGCCTGGGGAAACGCCGCGCTGGGAAATTTTCACCCACGGCGGGCGCAAGCCCACCGGCCTGGATGCCGTGGCCTGGTCGAAGAAAATGGAAGACCTGGGCGCTGGCGAGATTCTGCTCACCAGCATGGACCAGGACGGCGTGAAGAGCGGCTATGACCTCGGCGTCACCCGCGCCATCAGCGAAACCGTGGGCATTCCGGTGATCGCCTCCGGTGGCGTGGGCAATCTGGAGCACCTGGCGGCCGGCATCCTCGAAGGCAAGGCCGACGCGGTGCTGGCGGCGAGCATCTTCCATTTCGGCGAGTTCACCGTCCCGGAAGCCAAGGCCTATCTCGCTAGTCGCGGCATTGTCGTGCGCTGAGCACGATTCTTGCCTTTAATTGAGCTTCGGCTGCAACCGTGATCCGGTTCGCAGCCTGGGCGGCTGACGTCGTTACCCTGTACCCACGGGGACCGACTCAGCGGTTTTTCCCATCCCTCCTTACAAGGTAGTTGTATATGTCGAAACGCCTCCTGCTCGCTTTGGCGGGCGCTCTCATGGTGCTGGCCGGATTCGCCCGCGCCGACGTGGATGAGAATTACTCGGTGGTGCTGCTGACGGAGAATTTCCCGCCCTACAACATGGCGATCAATGGAAAGAACTTCGCTCAGGAAGACAACGTCGACGGCATCGCCGTGGACGTGGTCAAGGAAATGTTCAAGCGCGCGGGCATCAAGTACAACCTGACCCTGCGCTTCCCCTGGGATCGCATCTACAAGCTGGCGATGGAGAAGCCCGACTACGGCATCTTCGTCACCGCCCGCCTGCCCGAGCGTGAACAGTCCTTCAAGTGGGTCGGCCCCATCGGTCCGGATGACTGGGTCCTGCTCGCCCGTGGCGACAGCACCATCAGCCTCTCCAGCCTGGAGCAGGCCAAGCAGTACAAGGTCGGCGCCTACAAGGGCGACGCCATCTCCCAGGCCCTGGCCGAGAAGGGCATCGAGGCGTCTACCTCCCTGCGCGACCAGGAAAACGCCAAGAAGCTGGAGAAAGGCCAGATCGACCTCTGGGCCACCGGTGACCCCGCCGGCCGCTACCTGGCCAAGCAGGAAGGCGTTTCCGGCCTGAAGACCGTGCTGCGCTTCAACAAGGCCGAGCTGTTCCTGGCGCTGAACAAGGAGACCCCCGACGAGGTGGTCAAGCGTCTGCAGGACGCACTGGACAAGATGCGCGCCGAGGGCGTGGTCGACCAGATCCTCAACAGCTACCTGTGACACCCAGCGACCGGCCAAGAGCCGGTCGCTTGCCATTGGAAGGCAGGACGAGTGGTGCCGTACGTCCGTGGGCTTGCTTGCCCATGCAGGGAAGTCGCTAGCCATAACCACAAATTCAAGCGAGCGGATGACAATGCATAAACTGATGAGAAGCGCCCTGACCCTGGGCCTGATGTTCCTGGCCTTCGGGGCCCGCGCCGAGCTCCCGGCCGACTACAAGGTCGTGCTGCTGACCGAGAACTTCCCGCCCTTCAACATGGCGGTGGACGATAAGAACTTCGCCCGCGACGACGGCATCGACGGCATCAGCACCGATATCGTCCGCGAGATGTTCAAGCGCGCGGGCATCCAGTACACCCTCACCCTGCGCTTCCCCTGGGACCGGCTCTACCGCCTGACCCTGGACAAGCCCAACTACGGCCTGTTCTCCACCACCTTCACCCCCGAGCGCCAGCCGCTGTTCAAGTGGGTCGGCCCCGTGGCCAAGACCGGCTGGGTGCTGCTCGCCGCGCCGGGCAACAACATCGCCCTCAAGGACCTGAAGAGCGCCGGCCAATACCGCATCGGTGCCTACAAGAACGACGCCGTCAGCCAGTACCTGGAAAGCCAGGGCCTGTCACCGCAGAACGCCCTGCGTGACCAGGAAAACGTGAAGAAGCTGATCAAGGGCCAGATCGACCTCTGGGCCGCCACCGATCCGGTCGGCCGCTACCTGGCCAAGCAGGAAGGCGTCACCGGCCTGCAGACCGTGCTGCGCTTCAACGATGCCGAGCTGTACCTGGCCTTCAACAAGGACACCCCGGACGAAGTGATCGAGCGCCTGCAGAAGGCCCTCGACCAGATGCGCGCCGAAGGCTTCGTCGAAGAAGTGACCAAGAATTACCTGTAATCCCGCCTGCCGCCACCCACCCCGCAGGGTGGGTGGTGCTTGCACCGTTCCGGTGCGCTTAGCGCTACGCCCCGGGCCTCGCCCTCTGTGCGGGCCGCCTTCCTCCGAAATGAACGTTCCGACACAGGCCTACCGGCGGACTTCGCCGTGCGCGTCAGTCCAGGTGGTAGCTGTGGATGCGCGGGTCCGGGTTGACGTCGTACCAGTCGCCTTCGGCCCAGAACACCCGGTCGGTGCGCGGGTCCAGTCCCTGCACGCCGAGGTAGCCCTCGATGGCGAGGCGGCTCCAGCTCCGCCCCCAGTCACGTGAATAGAACACCGCATCGGAGGAAATGGTCGCCGGCTCGCCGTTGGCCTTGGGGTAGAGCCACAGGGGGACGCTGTAGCTGCTGCCGGTATTGGCCAGCAGCACCCCCTTGCCGATGCTGAACCCGCGCAGGCCGGTGCTGGAGGGCAGCGGCCAGAACGGGCTGGGCAGGCTGCCCCGGGCTTGCCAGGCGAGGGTCTGCCGGTCCAGTTCGGCGACCCGGGTGGCCGCGTCCCCTTCGCGCTCGATCACTGCGATCACGCGCTTCTCGTCGTTGCTCACGACCTCGTCCAGGTGCAGGCCGAACTCCCGTTCCAGCGGGCCCATTTGCCACTGGCCGCCTTCCCGTACCAGGCGGGCCTTGCTGGTGACGAACACTGGGGTGGTCAGGTATTGGCCGTCTGGCTCGCCGTAGAGAAAGGACTGCGAGACCCAGATCGCCGCGTGCTGGTCGTCGAACTGTCGGATGTGGCTGGTGATGCGGCCGTACTCGCCGTTGTAGTCGCCCCAGTTGACGCCTTCAGGTGCGCGACTGCGAATGGTGTCGAGGCTGACCAGCAGATCGTCGCTGGCGACGATCGCCTCGCGGGTCGCGCCCTGGTCGGGCGAGTAGTAGAGGCCGCCGCGCAGGTTCTCGGGCGCGCCGTAGGCGCTGCCGCTCTGCGGCAGGCTGGCCCAGGCCCAGACCTGCCGGTTGTCGAAGAAATAGGGGTCGAGCGCCCAGGCCAGGTCGTTGGCCTCCGCCAGCAGGCCCTGGTCCAGGGGTGCCCAGCTGGCGCCCTGGTCGTCGCTGCGCAGGACCACCGTCTGCCGGATGTCCGCCTGCTGCCAATCATCGGGGCGGTTGACGCCGGTGAGCAGGTAAAGGGCATCGCCATCGGGCGTCGCCATCAGGCAGGCGGTTTCGCCGAGGCGGGCGACCTGGACGAACTCACCGTTGGCGTCGAGCCGCGACAGGTAGGTGGTCTGCGGATCGCTGGAGAGGCCGCCGCCGAAGAGGCCACCGAAGCCTGAGGGCTCCTCGTCGTCCGGTTCGGCAGCGCCGCCGCGGATCAGTGCGTCGAGGTCGATGCCGGGCTGGTCCTCGGCCTTTTCCGCGCGGTCCATTCGGCCGACCAGCCAGGTGTTCTTCGGTGTCGCCAGCACGCCGGTGCAGTATTGCTGGCGGGCCCGCTGCTCGACGCGGCTGGTGGTGCCCACGATCTCTTCGCCCGGGCTGGCACCGCCGAGTTCCAGCTTGGCGCTGACGATGATCCAGATATAGCCCGTGGGCACCGCCGCGGCGATGACGAACGCCAGGAGGAGGAAGGCCTTGATCAGGGAGACGCGACGGGACATGGAACGGCATCCTTGCAGGAGAGGCGCTGAAGCCTAAAGACTCGCCGCACGTTTGCCCAGCCGCGATGCCGGGGAACATGCGCTGGCGCACGCCGGCTCAGCGATAGACCCCGGCCTTGCCGTGGGCGGCCATGGCGCGGTTGCTGCGCAGGGCGATCATCTGTTGCACCCCGATCAGTTCGAACCCCTGTGCCTTCAGGCGCGGCAGCTCGCGTTCGAGCAGCGCCAGGGTGGCAGGGTGCGGATGGCCGATCATCACCGCCGAGCCCTGCTTGCGAGCGAGCTTCAGGGCTGCCGCGAACTGGGCGGCGACGGCATCGGGGTGCATGTCGTCGTCGAGGAAGATGTCCCGCGAGAGGCTGGCCAGGCCGATCTTCTGCGCTTCGGCGGCGGCCACGGTGGCGGCGCTGGTGCGACTGTCGACGAAGAAACGGTGGTCGCCCTGCAGGCGGTGCATCAGCCAGGCCATGGCCTGGGGCTGGGCGGTCATGCGGCTGCCCATGTGGTTGTTCAGGCCCTGGGCGTGGGGCACCACGCGCAAGGCGGCGTCGAGGCGGCGCTGCAGTTCGTCCACCGGCATGTCCGGGTGCCAGGCGAAGGGGCCGCCGGCCGGGTCCATGGGCAGGTGCAGCATCACCGTCTTGCCGGCGGCGTGGGCGGTATTGGCCAGCTGGGTGGCGTGGGGCGCGTCGGGGATGATCGACAGGGCCACAGGGCCGGGTAGGGCGAGCACGCGGCGGTCGCGCTCGGGCGTCTGGCCGAGGTCGTCGATCACCAGGCTCAGGCGAGGGTGCTGGCGGCTATCGAGTGGGGTTGCCGGGGCAGGGGGAAGGGTTTTTTCGGGCTTGTCGGCCTCGGCGGGCGGCAGTACCGGGACTGCCACCGGGGCAGGGGTGGCGCTGGGCGTGACGCTGGCCGGTTGCTCGGGGCCGAGTCGGATAGGGCCGGGCTGGATGGGTTGCGGCTGGGCGGGCACCGCCTGCTCCGGCGCCAAGAGGGGCAGCCGGGGCAGGGGCGGGAGGGGGTCGCGGGCCTGGGTCGCCGACGCGCCGAGCAGCAGCGCCAGCAGCCAGGCTCCCCGGCTCACCTCAATCCCCGCGGGTGACGTTCAGGCCCTTGAGCAGGTTCAGCGCCTGGCTCAGCTGATAGTCGTCGTCCTGCGGGCGGGCCTGGGCGGACTTGGCCTTGCCGGAGCTGGGTTTGTCCGCGCCACCGTTGCCGTTGCCGAGGTGGCCGGCGAGGTCGGCTTCCTTGAAGTTCTCGCTGTCCTGCTCGCGGGTGACCTTGGCGCGGGCCACTTCCACGTCCGGGACGATGCCCTGGGCCTGGATGGAGCGGCCGTTGGGGGTGAAATACAGCGCGGTGGTGAGCTTCAGGGCGCGGTCGTTGTTCAGCGGCAGCACGGTCTGCACCGAGCCTTTGCCGAAGCTGTCGGTGCCCATCAGCACGCCACGCTTGTGGTCTTGCAGGGCGCCGGCGACGATCTCGGCCGCCGAGGCGCTGCCGCCGTTGATCAGCACCACCAGCGGTACGCCTTCGCTGGCGTCGGCCGGGTCGGCGGAGAAGCGCAGCTCGGAGTTGGCGATACGGCCCTTGGTGTAGACGATCAGGCCCTTGGTGAGGAAGTGGTCAGCCACTTCCACCGCGGACTGCAGCACGCCGCCGGGGTTGTTGCGCAGGTCGAGGACCAGGCCGGCGAGCTTCTTGTCGCTGTTTTCCTTGCGCAGCTTGGCCAGCGCCTTGCCCACTTCCTCGCCGGTGTTGACCTGGAACTGGGTGATGCGGATGTAGCCGTAGTTCTTGTCCAGCAGCTGACTCTTCACGCTCTTGACCTTGATCACGGCGCGCTTGAGCTCGACGTCGAAGGGCTGGCCGCCCTCGCGTACCAGGGTCAGGACGATGGGGCTGCCGGCCTTGCCGCGCATCTTGTCCACGGCTTCCATCATCGACAGGCCCTTGGTGGGCTGGCCGTCGATCTTGACGATCAGGTCGCCCGGCTGGATGCCGGCCTTGGAGGCGGGGGTGTCGTCGATGGGCGAGACCACCTTGATGAAACCGTCCTCGGTGCCCACCTCGATGCCCAGGCCGCCGAACTCGCCGCTGGTGCTTTCCTGCAGTTCCTGGAAGGCCTCGGGCTCCAGGTAGGCGGAGTGCGGGTCGAGGTTGCTGAGCATGCCCTTGATGGCGTTCTCCAGCAGGGTCTTGTCGTCCACCGGCTCGACGTAGGCGGATTTGATCCGGTCCAGCACCTCGGCGAAGGTGCGCAGCTCGTCCAGGGGCAGCGGTGCCTTGCCGTTCGCCATCGGCGCCTGGGCGGGTGCCGTTGCCGGCGGCTCCTGGGCGGCGTTGGCGAACGAGGCGCCACCGATCAGTGCCAGGGCCATGGCCAGGGAGGTAAGGCGGGACAGATGCGGCATGCGAATCAACTCCTACTGGATGAAGTGGCGCTTATCCTTGCGCTCGGCACCATTGCGCGGGGTCGCTGGGGCGGCCCTGTTGGCGAATGGCGAAATACAACGCGGGCGTGTCCTGCCCGCCACTGGTGCCGACGGTGGCGATGGATTCCCCCGCCTTGACGATGTCGCCGGCATTTTTCAACAGGCTCTGGTTGTGTCCGTACAGGCTGAGGAAACCGTTGCCGTGGTCGAGGATGACCAGCAACCCGGCTCCACGCAACCAATCGGCGAATACCACGCGCCCCCCATGTACGGCACGCACCTGGCTGCCTGCGCTGGCGCCGATGAGCACGCCATCCCACTTAGTTCGTGCGTCTTCGCCGCGAGGAGTTCCAAATCTTGCAACGAGACGGCCGTCGACCGGCCAGGGCAGCTTGCCCCGGGCGCTGGCGAAAGGGCCGCCGTAATTGCCCCCGGTGCTTGAAACCAGGGGCCCGGAGATGGATTTGGCGGCGGCCGGGGAGCGCTTGAGCTCGTCTTCCTGGCGCTGCCGTTCGGCCAGCTCGCGCTTGTGCGCTTCCTCGGCTTCGCGGGCCTGGCGGGCAAGGGTTTCCTCGATGGTCTTGAGCACCTTGCCGAGGTCGGCCTGCTCCTGCTGGCGCGCCTTGAGCTTCTGGTCGCGGTCGGTCACGTCCTTGTTCAGCTTGGCCAGGGCCAGCTGGCGCTCCTTGCGCAGGCCGGCGAGCTGCTCGCGACGGCCGTCCAGGGCGCTTTTCTGCTCGATGAGCGCGGCCTGCTGGGTGGCCATGTCGCGCTCGACGTTGGCCAACTGGCGCAGGGTCTCGTTGAAGGCGTCAAGCTGTTCCAGGCGGGCCTTGCTGAGGTAGTCGTAGTAGGTGAGGGTGCGGGCGAATTTCTCGGGGTGCTGCTGGTTGAGCAGCAGCTTGAGGTATTCCTGCTGGCCGCTCTGGTAGGCCGCGCGGGCCTGGATGCCGATCAGCCGTTGCTGTTCAAGACGCGCGCCCTGGAGTTTTTTTTTCTCCTGGTCCAGGCGCTTGACCTCGTCTTCGCCCTTGTCGAGCTCCTGCTGCAGGTCCTTGACCTGTTTCTCCAGCTGGCCCATGTCGGACTCGGTCTTCTTCAGGTCCTGCTGCACGCCGCTCTTTTCCTGCTGCAACTGCTGCAGGAGCTTCTTCAGCTCGGCGACGTCCTTGGCGGCCTGATCCAGCTGCTGCTGGGTCTGCGCGCGCTCGTCGGCGATGGCCGGGGTGAGCAGGCAGGCAAGGAGGAAGAGGGCGAGGACGCGAAACATGGGGAGGTGCGGCACCAGGGAGGAGGACCGGCCTAGTATGCCCGTCGCGCTCGGCAAAAAAAACGCCCCGAAGCCTGAGCTTTGGGGCGTTCGACACGAAACCGCTGCGCCGGTGGTCGGCGCGCGGCTCATTTCAGCTCGACGATGGTCTTGCCGGTCATCTCGGCCGGCACCGGCAGGCCCATCAGGGTCAGCAGGGTCGGCGCCACGTCGGCGAGCACGCCGCCTTCGCGCAGGCTCACCTGGCGCTTGCCGTAATAGATGAAGGGCACCGGCTCACAGGTGTGCGCGGTGTGCGCCTGGCCGGTCATTTCGTCTTCCATCTGCTCGACGTTGCCGTGGTCGGCGGTGATCAGCGCTTCACCGCCGACCTTGTCGAGGGCCGTGGTGATGCGGCCGAGGCAGGTGTCCAGGCACTCGACGGCCTTGACCGCGGCCTCGAACACGCCGGTGTGGCCGACCATGTCGCCGTTGGCGTAGTTCACGATGATCACGTCGTAGCGCAGGTTCTCGATGGCGTCGACGATGCGGTCGGTCACCTCGGGGGCGCTCATTTCCGGCTGCAGGTCGTAGGTGGCGACCTTGGGCGACGGGATGAGGATGCGTTCCTCGCCTTCGAAGGGCTCTTCGCGGCCGCCGGAGAAGAAGAAGGTCACGTGGGCGTACTTCTCGGTCTCGGCGATGCGCAGCTGGGTCTTGCCGTTGGCGGCCAGGTATTCGCCCAGCACGTTGTTCAGCGATTCGGGCTTGTAGGCGCTGGGCGCAGGGATGCTGGCGGCGTACTGGGTGAGCATCACGTAGCCGGCGAGGGCGATCTCGCGCTGGCGCGGGAACTCCTTGAAGCCGGGCTCGACGAAGGCGCGGGACAGCTCGCGGGCGCGGTCGGCGCGGAAGTTCATGAAGATCACCGCGTCGCCATCTTCCACCGGGGCGGCGTCGCCGATACGGGTGGCCTTGACGAATTCGTCGCTCTCGCCGCGCTCGTAGGCGGCGGCCAGGCCTTCGGCGGCGCTGGCGGCGGTGAACTCGGACCGGCCTTCGGTGATGAGGTTGTAGGCGGCTTCGACGCGGTCCCAGCGGTTGTCGCGGTCCATGGCGAAGTAGCGGCCGATCAGGCTGGCGATGCGGCCCTTGCCGAGGCGGGCGAAGGCGTCGTCGAGCAGCTTGATGGACGGCTCGGCGCTCTTCGGCGGGGTGTCGCGGCCGTCGAGGAAGGCGTGCAGGTAGATCTTCTCGGCACCGCGCTGGGCGGCCAGTTCGGCCATGGCGACCAGGTGGTCCTGGTGGCTGTGCACGCCGCCGTCTGAGAGCAGGCCCATGAAGTGCACGGCCTTGCCGGCGGCGGCGGCTTTGTCCACGGCTTCGACGATCACCGGGTTGTTGAAGAACTCGCCATCGCGGATGGCCTTGGTGACGCGGGTGAAGTCCTGGTACACCACGCGGCCGGCGCCGAGGTTCATGTGGCCGACCTCGGAGTTGCCCATCTGCCCGTCGGGCAGGCCCACGTCCATGCCGCTGCCGGAGATCAGGCCGTGGGGCTGGGTGGCCAGCAGGCGGTCGTACACCGGTTTGGTGGCCGCGTAGATGGCGTTGTATTCGGGACTGTCGCTGTGACCGAAGCCGTCCAGGATGATCAGAACCAGGGGTTTGGGCGTGGCTGTCATAAGTCCGACTCGCATGGCACAAGAAGATCAAAAAGGGAGCGGCATTTTACGTACAAGTTCCTTGTACGTCACCGCCGTGCGGGGTTTGGTGGACCTGTGGTGCTGTGTATACTGGCCGGCATTTTACCGTCCCGGGACCCGTCGATGTTCGCCCACCTGATTGAATTTGCCACTAACCACTATGTGCTGAGCGCATCCTTCGTCGTCCTGCTGGTGCTGCTGATCGCCCACGAACTGCGCCGTGGTGGCCGCAGCATCAGCACCCGCGAGCTCACCGCGCTGGTCAACGGTGGCCAGGGCATCGTCCTCGACGTGCGCAGCAACAAGGATTTCGCCGCCGGTCGTATCGTCGACTCGCTGAACATCCCCTACGAAAAGCTGGCTGCTCGCCTTGCGGAGCTGGATAAGCATAAGGACAAGACCATCATAGTGGTCGACACCATGGGCCAGCACGCTGGCACTGTCTGCCGTGACCTGCAAAAAGCCGGCTTCACCGCCCTCAAGCTGTCTGGCGGCATCGGCAGCTGGCGCGGCGAAAACCTGCCGTTGGTGAAGTGAATATGGCTGCCGTCGTCATCTATTCCAGCGATTGGTGCCCTTACTGTATCCGGGCCAAGCAATTGCTCGGCAACAAGGGCGTCCAGTACGAAGAGATCCGTGTCGATGGCAAGCCCGACGTCCGCGCCGAGATGACCCGCAAGGCGGGGCGTACCTCGGTGCCGCAGATATGGATCGGTTCGACCCATGTGGGCGGCTGTGACGACCTTTATGCCCTTGAGCGGGCGGGCAAGCTGGATGCTCTGCTCAAGGCGTGACCCCACTAGAAACGTACGAACAAGAAGGCTCTGCCATGACTGAACAAGCAAGCAACGGCGCTTCCCAGGAAGCCCAGAACCCGCAATTCTCGCTGCAGCGTATCTATGTGCGTGACCTGTCGTTCGAGGCCCCCAAGAGCCCCGAGATCTTCCGTCAGGAGTGGACCCCGAGCGTGGCGCTGGACCTGAACACCCGCCAGAAGTCGCTGGACGGTGATTTCCACGAAGTGGTGCTGACCCTCTCCGTGACCGTGAAGAACGGCGAAGAGACCGCCTTCATCGCCGAAGTGCAGCAGGCCGGCATCTTCCTGATCAAGGGCCTGGATGCGGCTTCCATGAGCCACACCCTGGGTGCCTTCTGCCCGAACATCCTGTTCCCCTACGCCCGCGAAACCCTGGACAGCCTCGTCGTACGTGGCTCCTTCCCGGCGCTGATGCTGGCTCCGGTGAACTTCGACGCCCTGTACGCGCAGGAAATGGCGCGCCTGCAGGCCGCCGGCGAAGCCCCGGCCAACGCCTGATCCGCGCTGGATGAAAAAAGCGCCCCTCGGGGCGCTTTTTTGTGGGCGGGCGATGGCCCTCAGTCCAGGCTGAAACCGTGCTGGCGCCAGGCCTCGTAGACCGCCACCGCCACCGTGTTGGACAGGTTCAGGCTGCGGCAGCCGGGGCGCATGGGCAGGAGCAGGCGCTGCTCGGGCGGCAGGGCGTTGCGCACCTCCTCCGGCAGGCCGCGGCTTTCCGGGCCGAAAAGAAAGGCGTCGCCCTTCTCGAAGGCAACGTCGTGGAACAGCTGCGTGCCCTTGGTGGTGAAGGCGAACACGCGGGGGTGCCCCAGGCTCGCCAGGCAGCTTTCCAGGTCGGCGTGGCGCTGCAGGGGGGCGTACTCGTGGTAGTCCAGCCCGGCGCGGCGCAGGCGCTTGTCGTCGAGCTCGAAACCCAGGGGTTCGATCAGGTGCAGGTGGCAGCCCGAGTTGGCGCACAGCCTGATAATGTTGCCGGTGTTCGGCGGAATTTCCGGTTGAAAAAGGATGACGTGAAACATGCGTGGCCCCCAGCGCCAAAACCGGCGGCATTCTACTCCCGATGAGGACCCGAGGCGGCGCATGTGGCCGCGCTTTTTGGGCTCGTTGGCGATTTTCGGACTGCTGGTGGGCATGATGATCGGCCGCCTGACCGCGCCGGGGCCCGTCCACCTGGAACGGGTGGAGGAAGTGCCGGGCGGCCTGGCGCTGTGGTTCAACGACGAACCCCGCCAGCACGCGGAACATATGGACGGTGCGCTGGCCTTTCTCTTCGATGCCAGCGCCGAGCCGCAGCAAGGCCACCTGCAGCTGGGGGACAAGGCGCTGAACTGGCGATTGCAGATGAGTCGGAACGGGCTGTTGCTGCACTTCGTGGCCACCCGCCCCCTGCATGGGGAGTGGAGCGGTGCCGAAGTGGATGGCAAGTGGCGGCTGCAGATCAGCCTGCGGGAGGGATAAGAAAGGGGATTCCCCGGCCTGCCTGTACCAAGGTCCCCGAAACGGGTCGTCGCATCGTGCCCGGTGCCGCTTTCGCAGCGCCCGTGGCGGGATAAGAAAGGGGATTCCCCGGCCTGCCTGTACCTGGGTCCCCAAAAGGGTTGTCGCTGCGCTGTCCGGGCCTGTGGCTGCCGTTACGGCGTGGCGGTGTAAGAAAGGGGGTTCCCCGGCCTGCCTGTACCAAGGCCCCCAAAACCGTTCCCCTTCGCCGTGCGCGCGCGGAGCCTGGCTCGACGCGGTGACGCTGGCAGCGAAGGGTCTTGCATAAAAGAGGGATCCCCGGCCTGCCTGTACCAAGGTCCCCGAAACTGGTTGTCTCTACCAATGCAGGGGGTGTGCCAGTTTCTATTCGTGATGCCTGTTCAGGCTCGCTTCGCATCGACCTTCAGCTCTGAAAGTCCCGTAATTCCTGGCCTGTAGCGTTTCGTGCGCTTTTCCGTTGTTGCTCGACATGACCGCCTGCAGGCCGTTTCTCGCGGATTCCTGGCCATTTTCTGAGCACGTTTTTGATGCGCCGAAGCGGTGCGTGGCACCAGCGGGGATCGTTTTTAGCGACTGCAGCCCGCCCTGGTGCAGGTCGCGCAGGCGTCTGGATGGCTGCTCTACGGGGAGTTCGGGGCGTGGGAGGGCAAGGGAGGGAGCAGGAGCGAATCCATTCGCGGTGGGCCTTTCCGAGGGGCTTGGGGATCGGCCAGCGATCCGTCGCGAACGGACCCGCTCCTACAACGCGGAGGGCGGGGTGCCGCCGGATGCGTCACGCGGGCCAGCAGGCCCGCGTATGGAAGGGGGGAGGGGGGCGGAGAGAATCAGGCGTCGTCGCCGTCGTCCTCGTCGCCGCCGTCCACCTTCATGCCCAGTTCCTTGATCTTGCGGGTCAGGGTGTTGCGACCCCAGCCCAGCAGCACGGCGGCGTCGCGACGGCGGCCGGCGGTGTGCTTGAGGGCGGTCTCGATCATGATCCGCTCGAACGACGGCACGGCGCTGTCCAGCAGGCTGGATTGGCCACGGGCCAGGGCCTGGTCGGCCCACTGACGCAGGGCCTGTTCCCAGTTGGTGACCGGGGCGGCGTCCTGGGGCTGGGTCAGCAGCTCCGGCGGCAGGTCGTCCACATGCACTTCACGGCCCGAGGCCATGACGGTGATCCAGCGGCAGGTGTTCTCCAACTGGCGCACGTTGCCTGGCCAGGGCAGGTTCTTCAGGTATTCCTCGGTCTCCGGCTTGAGCAGCTTGGGCTCTACGGCCAGCTCCTGGGCCGCACGGGCGAGGAAGTGGCGGGCCAGCGCCGGGATGTCTTCCCGGCGGTCCGACATGCGCGGGATATGAATGCGGATGACGTTGAGGCGGTGGAACAGGTCCTCGCGGAACTTGCCGGCCTGCACCAGGTTTTCCAGGTTCTGGTGGGTGGCGGCGATGATGCGCACGTCCACCTTGACCGGGGTGTGGCCGCCCACGCGGTAGAACTCGCCATCGGCCAGCACCCGCAGCAGGCGGGTCTGGGTGTCGGCGGGCATGTCGCCGATCTCGTCGAGGAACAGGGTGCCGCCATCGGCCTGCTCGAAGCGGCCGCGTCGCTGGTTGGCTGCGCCGGTGAAGGCGCCTTTCTCGTGGCCGAACAGCTCGGATTCCATCAGGTCCTTGGGGATCGCCGCCATGTTCAGGGCGATGAAGGGCGAGCTGGCGCGGGGGCTGTGGCGATGCAGCGCATGGGCCACCAGCTCCTTGCCGGTGCCGGACTCGCCGTTGATCAGCACGGTGATATTGGAATGGCTGAGGCGGCCGATGGCGCGGAACACCTCCTGCATCGCCGGCGCCTCGCCGATGATCTCGGGGGTGGGCGGCTGGCTGACCGGGGCTTCGAGGCTCTGCTGTTCCTGGGCGTGCTGGTTGGCGCGCTTGACCAGTGATACCGCCTCGTCGACGTCGAAGGGCTTGGGCAGGTATTCGAACGCGCCGCCCTGGTAGGACGCCACGGCGCTGTCCAGGTCGGAATGGGCGGTCATGATGATCACCGGCAGGCGCGGGTGCAGCTCGCGGATGCGTGCGAGCAGGTCCAGGCCGCTGGAGCCGGGCATGCGGATGTCGGAAATGATCACGTCGGGCTGCTGGCGACCCAGTCGGGTGAGCACGCTGTCGGCGCTTTCGAAGCTCTGGGTGGTCATGCCTTCCTGTTGCAGAGCTTTTTCCAGGACCCAGCGGATGGAGCGGTCGTCATCGACGATCCAGACGGTTTCACTACGAGTCATGAGGATGTGGCTCCTTGTTCCAGCGGCAGGAAGATCGAGAAGACGGTGTGGCCGGGGTGGCTCTCACACTCGATCAGGCCCTGGTGCTGGCTGATGATGTTCTGGGCGATGGCCAGCCCGAGCCCGGTACCGTCGGGGCGCCCGCTGACCATGGGATAGAAGATGGTTTCCTGCAGTTCGGGCGGGATGCCCGGGCCGTTGTCGATGATCTCCACCTTTGTCACCAGGCGATGCCGGGTGTGGCCGATGGTGAACTGGCGCAGGGTGCGCGAACGCAGGGTGATGCGCCCGAGGCGCAGGTCGTTGTTGGCGGAGATGGCCTGCATGGCGTTGCGCACGATATTGAGCACGGCCTGGATCATCTGCTCGCGGTCGATGAGCACATCCGGGATGCTCGGGTCGTAGTCGCGCACCAGCGTGATGCCGCCCTGGCTCTCGGCTTCCACCAGGCTGCAGACGCGCTCCAGCACTTCGTGGACGTTGGTCATCGCCAGGGACGGCAGCTTGTTGGAGCCGAGCATGCGGTCCACCAGGTTCCGCAGGCGGTCCGCCTCTTCGATGATGACGTTGGTGTAGTCCTTCAGGTGCTCTTCCGGCAGTTCCCGGGACAGCAGTTGGGCGGCACCGCGAATGCCGCCCAGGGGGTTCTTGATCTCGTGGGCGAGGCCGCGCACCAGCAGCTTGGTGGTCTCCTGCTTGGACAGTTGCGCCTCTTCCTTGGTGATGCGCAGCAGCCGGTCGCGCGGGTGTACTTCCAGCAGCAGCAGGGTGGCGCCCTTGTTGAGGATGGGCGTCACCGCGTAGTCCACCGTCAGGGTCTGCCCGGCGAGGGAGGTGAGCATGGCTTCGCGCTTGGTGAAGGGGTGCGCCTCTTCCACCGCCTGGCGTAGCGAGGTCAGCGCCTCGGGGGATTCGGTGAACAGCTCGCTGATGAACTGGCCATGGCTGCGCTGGCCGCTGACGGCCAGAAGCATTTCCGCCGCCGGGTTCATGTACTCCAGCCGCAGGTCGGCATTGAGCAGGATCACCGCGGTGGTCAGGTTGTCGAGCAGCAGTCGGTGCAGGGCGTCGTTGATGGTCATAGGTCGGGCATCTCGGCGATGGGCAGGAAAATGCAAGAAGCAAACCAAGCCCTGAAAAGACGCGCTGAAACAGGCAACCAGCCGCTTGCGGCTGCTTTTCAGCGCAGCGCGGCGGTGCGCGGGCGAACCAAAATGGGGAGAGTATAGAAATCGGTGCAGCGTGACGCACCATTGCGGTGCGTCAGTGGATCAGAAGAACGGAAGGATGCCGATGATGCCTTTGTCCGGCTCCTTGGGCTTGTCCTTGAGCGGGCATTCGGGGCGCACGCCGTAGTCCTTCTTCTGGCAGGGGCGGGCCTGGCGCTTCTGCGCCAGGGTCGTACGCAGGATGTGCACCGGCTGGTTCGGCGTGCGTTCCACTACGCGGCCCTTGCCGTCGACTATCTCCACCGCCAGTTGGTGGGTGCCGCGATCCAGGTTGGTGATGGGGAATACCGGGCTGCGGCCGTGCTCGCCCTGGGTCTTGCCGTCCAGCACCAGGCGATAGCTGTGGCCATCGCGCAGGCCGGGCTCGCTCATGGCGGTGACGATGAGGTTGCCTTCCATGTCCCGCAGCGTGGCGTCCGGCTCGGGCACCAGAATGCGCAGCACCTGGTAGCCCAGCTCGCGGGGAATGGCGGCCGGTGGCAGCACGGCGGGGGCCGTTGGCTGGGCGGTCATGCCGTTGGAGGGCGCCAGTTCGATGCGCTCGGCATTGCCGGGCTTGGGCCGGTCGGTGAAGACGCGGTTACCTTCCTCGTCGACATAGGTGTAGACCTGGGCCATCGCCGGCAGGCTGGCGAACAACAGGAAGAGCAGGATCGTGCGCATGGGTCAGTTGGCTGGCTTCGGAGTGGGTTTCGGAGGGGGTGGCGGGCGCAGCGCCGGGCTGCTGGTGTTGACCCGCTGCACGGTGAAGGTGACGGTTTCGCTCTGTTGCACGACCTGGTCGCCGGCCAGTACCTGGACCGCGAGGCTGTGCTCGCCACGGTCGGCGTTGACCACCTGCAGGCGCGGCACGTTGACCTTCTGGCCCGCGGGCTTGCCGTCCAGCAGCAGCTGCAGCTGATGGCCCGGGCGCAGGCGCGGAATCAGCTGCACGCCGACGGAGAAGGTGCCGTTGTTGGCGCGCAGGGCTTCTTCGCTGGGGACGTCGGTCAGGCGGAGTTCCTTGTACGCCGTTTCCGCCGCCTGGTCTTTCGGGGTGGCGACCGGCGTCACGGGTTTCTGCGCTTCCACGGTGTTGGTGGTGGGCAGGCTGACCTCTTCGGTCTTGGTGCCATCCGGCGGCTGGTTGGTGAAGACGGTATTGCCGTTGGCGTCGGTGTACTTGTAGATCTGCGCCGTGGCGGGGAGCGTCAGCGACAGCAGCAGGCAGGCGAGCAGGAGGCGCATGGGCCGGTCTCCTCTGGATGATGCCGCTAAGCCTTGCACCCGCGCGCCAAGCTGGCAAGTTCGGCCTGATGCGGCTGTGCGGCGCAGCCGGAAAATCGCTCGGTTCGAGGGCGTTGTTGCACGCAATCCATGCCATAAAAAAAGAGGCCTCCCGAAGGAGGCCTCTCAGTCCGCGCCGCTTGCGCGGCACGTTGCCTATGCAGGCAGCTGGATCAGACGCTGTAGTACAGGTCGTATTCCAGCGGGTGCACGAAGGTGCGCACCTTGATTTCTTCTTCGCTCTTCAGCTCGATGTAGGCATCAATGAAGTCGTCGCTGAACACGCCGCCCTTGGTCAGGAACGCACGGCCCTTGTCCAGCTCTTCCAGCGCCTCTTTCAGGCTGCCGCAAACCTGCGGGATCTCTTTCGCCTCTTCCGGCGGCAGGTCGTACAGGTTCTTGTCGGCCGCATCGCCGGGGTGGATCTTGTTCTGGATGCCGTCCAGGCCGGCCATCAGTAGAGCGGCGAAGGCCAGGTAGGGGTTGGCAGCCGGGTCCGGGAAGCGCGCTTCGATGCGGCGTGCTTTCGGGCTGGACACGTACGGGATACGGATCGAGGCGGAACGGTTGCGGGCGGAGTAGGCCAGCATGACCGGGGCTTCGAAGCCGGGAACCAGACGCTTGTACGAGTTGGTCGACGGGTTGGTGAAGCCGTTCAGGGCCTTACCGTGCTTGATGATGCCGCCGATGAAGTACAGGGCGGTATCGGACAGGCCGGCATAGCCTTCACCTGCGAAGGTGTTCTTGCCGTCCTTGCCGATCGACAGGTGCACGTGCATGCCCGAGCCGTTGTCGCCGTACAGGGGCTTCGGCATGAAGGTCGCGGTCTTGCCGTAGGCGTCGGCGACGTTGTGCACGCAGTACTTCAGGGTCTGAACTTCGTCAGCCTTGGCGACCAGGGTGTTGAACTTCACGCCGATTTCGTTCTGACCGGCAGTCGCCACTTCGTGGTGGTGAACTTCGATGACCAGGCCCATTTCTTCCATGGCATTACACATGGCAGTACGGATTTCGTGGTCGTGGTCGCACGGCGGAACCGGGAAGTAACCGCCTTTGACGGCCGGGCGGTGGCCCTTGTTGCCGCCTTCGACGTCCTGGTCGGTCATCCACGAGCCTTGCTCGGAGATGATCTTGAACATGGAGCCGGAGATGTCGGACTTGAACTTCACTTCGTCGAAGATGAAGAACTCGGGTTCCGGGCCGACGAAGACGGTGTCACCGATACCGGTGGTCTTCAGGTATTCCTCGGCGCGCTTGGCGATGGAGCGCGGGTCGCGATCGTAGCCTTGCATGGTGCTCGGCTCGATGATGTCGCAGACCAGGATCAGGGTCGGCTCTTCGGTGAAGGGGTCCAGCACGGCGGTGCTGTCGACCGGCAGCAGGATCATGTCGGAGGCTTCGATGCCTTTCCAGCCATGTATGGACGAGCCGTCGAACATCTTGCCGACTTCGAAGAACTCGTCGTCCAGCGCGTCGCGTGCCGGCATGGTCACGTGGTGCTGCTTGCCTTTGGTATCGGTGAAGCGCAGGTCAACCCACTTCACGTCATGGTCTTTAATCAGTTGAAGCGACTTCGACATGGTGTCCTCCAGGTGGTCGGGGGTGGCTGTCGTGCAAGCCCCCAATAAAAAGGTGAAGCCGGGGCGGCATAGTCCGCCAGGGCAACCTGCCTCACAAGGGAGCAAATTGCGTGCCAGTGCCCTGGAATGGGCAAAGGCCCTAGAACTCACGCGGGCCGGGGGCTGCCGATTGATTGTGTACAGTTTTGCGCACCAATTCCGTGCTCCGCGCATCGAGATTGCACCTGTTTGGTGCGTAGCGAAGAGGTGTGATTGATTTTGGTCAAAGCTTGAACAATTTCCGCTATAATCCGCGCCCCTCTTTTTTCAGCGTCCCAGCCAGTGCTGTTTTCATGAAACTCATCATCAAGGTCTTCCCCGAAATCACCATCAAGAGCCGGCCGGTGCGCAAGCATTTCATCCGCCAGCTCGCGAAGAACATTCGCGTGGTCTTGCGTGATCTCGACCCGGAAGTCGAGGTGAGCGGCATCTGGGACAACCTGGAACTGGTCACGACGCAGACCGACCCCAAGCTCCTTGCGGAGATGATCGAGCGCCTCACCTGCACGCCCGGCATCACCCACTTCCTGGAGGTCAACGAGTACCCGCTCGGCGACTTCGACGACGTGCTGGAAAAGTGCAAGCTGCATTACGCCGACCAGATTCCCGGGAAGATCTTCTCCGTGCGCTGCAAGCGTGCCGGCAAGCACACCTTCACCTCGATGGAGCTGGAGAGCCATGTCGGCAGCCGCCTGCGTCGTGAGTGCAACGCCGCCGGCATCTCGCTGAAGAACCCGGAAGTGGAAGTGCGCATCGAAGTGCGCGACCAGCGCCTGTTCGTCATCCACCACCAGCATGATGGCCTGGGCGGTTACCCGCTGGGCTCGCTGGAGCAGACCCTGGTGCTGATGTCCGGTGGTTTCGATTCCACCGTCGCCGCCTACCAGATGATGCGTCGCGGCCTGATGGCGCACTTCTGCTTCTTCAACCTCGGCGGTCGTGCCCACGAGCTGGGCGTGATGGAAGTGGCCCACTACCTGTGGGAAAAGTTCGGCCGCTCCCAGCGCGTGCTGTTCATCAGCGTGCCGTTCGAGGAAGTGGTGGCCGAGATCCTCGGCAAGGTCGACAACAGCCAGATGGGCGTGATCCTCAAGCGCATGATGCTGCGGGTTTCCACGCGCATGGCCGAGCAACTGCGCATCGAGGCGCTGGTCACAGGCGAGGCCATTTCCCAGGTGTCCAGCCAGACCCTGCCGAACCTCTCGGTGATCGACTCGGCCACCGACATGCTGGTGCTGCGCCCGCTGATCGCCAGCCACAAGCAGGACATCATCGACACCGCCACCCGGATCGGCACTGCCGAGTTCGCCAAGCACATGCCCGAATACTGCGGCGTGATCTCGGTGAACCCCACCACCCGCGCCAAGAAGAGCCGCATCGAATATGAAGAGACGCAGTTCGACATGGCCGTGCTGGAACGCGCCATCGAGCGCGCGCGCCTGATCCCCATCGACCGGGTGATCGACGAGCTGGGCCAGGACCTGAAGGTGGAGGAGGTGAGCGAGGCTCTGCCGGGGCAGATCGTCATCGACATCCGCCACCCCGACGCCCAGGAAGATGAACCGCTGGAGCTGGCGGGCATCGAAGTCCAGGCCATGCCGTTCTACGCGATCAACAGCCGCTTCAAGGAACTGGACGAAAATCGCCAGTACCTCCTCTATTGCGATAAAGGCGTCATGAGCCGCCTGCATGCTCACCATCTGCTCAGCGAGGGGCATGCCAATGTGCGCGTTTATCGCCCGGCCTAAACAGCCCGGGCTGTACGGCGGCAGCATCCGCCACCGCCCCCCCGACCAGCGGGCGGGCTGAATCGAACGTTTTTCATACAGGCCGCCTAGACTCAGCGGCGAACCGAATCCTCTGATCGAGATGCACAAGTGATCGAAAAACTACGCAACATCGCCATCATCGCCCACGTCGACCATGGCAAAACCACCCTCGTCGACAAGCTCCTGAAGCTGTCCGGCACCCTCGACCGCAAAGAAGCGGAAAGCGAGCGCGTGATGGACTCCAACGACCAGGAAAAAGAGCGCGGCATTACCATTCTGGCGAAGAACACCGCCATCAAGTGGAACGGCTACAACATCAACATCGTCGACACCCCCGGCCACGCCGACTTCGGCGGTGAGGTCGAGCGCGTGATGTCGATGGTCGACTCCGTGCTGCTGGTGGTCGACGCCCAGGACGGCCCCATGCCGCAGACCCGCTTCGTGACCCAGAAGGCGTTCAAGGCCGGCCTGCGTCCGATCGTCGTGGTCAACAAGATCGACCGTCCGGGCGCGCGCCCTGACTGGGTCATCGACCAGATCTTCGACCTGTTCGACAACCTCGGTGCCACCGACGAGCAGCTCGACTTCCCGATCGTCTACGCCAGCGCCCTGAACGGCATCGCCGGCCTCGACCACGAGAAGATGGACGACAACATGGACGCGCTGTTCCAGGCGATCATCGACCACGTTCCGGTTCCGGACGTCGACGTCGACGGCCCGTTCCAGATGCAGATCTCCCAGCTGGACTACAACAGCTTCCTCGGCGTGATCGGCATCGGCCGCATCGCCCGCGGCAAGATCAAGTCCAACACCCCGGTGGTCGCCATCAGCGACGACGGCACCAAGCGCAACGGCCGCGTCCTGAAGATCATGGGCCACTCCGGCCTGCAGCGCGTCGAAGTCGCTGAAGCCGAAGCCGGCGACATCGTCTGCGTCAGCGGCATGGAAGAGCTGTTCATCTCCGACACCCTGTGCGACCCGCAGAACGTCGAAGCCCGTCCGCCCCTGACCGTCGACCAGCCGACCGTGAGCATGACCTTCCAGGTCAACGACTCGCCCTTCGCCGGTAAGGAAGGCAAGTTCGTCACCAGCCGCAACATCAAGGACCGTCTGGAAAAAGAACTGCTGCACAACGTCGCCCTACGCGTTGAAGCGGGCGAATCCGCCGAGAAGTTCAAGGTCTCCGGCCGTGGTGAACTGCACCTCTCCGTACTGATCGAAACCATGCGCCGCGAAGGCTTCGAGATGGCCGTAGGCCGTCCGGAAGTGGTCATCATCGAGAAGGACGGCGACAAGCAGGAGCCCTACGAGAACGTCACCATCGACATCGAAGAGCAGCACCAGGGCTCGGTGATGGAGCAGATGGGCCTGCGCAAGGGCGATCTGACCAACATGATCCCCGACGGCAAGGGCCGTGTACGCCTGGAATACACCATCCCGGCGCGTGGCCTGATCGGCTTCCGTAACAACTTCCTGACCCTGACCTCGGGTACCGGCATCCTGACCTCGACCTTCAGCCACTACGGCCCGATCAAGGCCGGCGAAGTCAGCAACCGTCAGAACGGCGTACTGGTCTCCATGGCCACCGGCACCGCCCTGACCTACTCGCTGGAAACCCTGCAAAGCCGCGGTAAGCTGTTCCTCGGCCCAGGCGACGAGATCTACGAAGGCCAGCTGGCCGGCATCAACAGCCGTGACAACGACCTGGTGATCAACCCCACCAAGGGCAAGAAGCTCGACAACATGCGCGCATCGGGCAAAGACGAAGTCATCGCCCTGGTTCCGCCGATCCGCTTCACCCTGGAGCAGGCGCTGGAATTCATCGCCGACGACGAGCTGGTGGAAGTGACTCCGAAGTCCATTCGCCTGCGCAAGAAAATGCTGAACGAGAACGACCGCAAGCGCTACGAGCGCGCCAAGGTCTGATCTTCGATCAGTAACTGAAGAGCCCCCGTCGGAGTGATCCGGCGGGGGCTTTTTGTTGGGTGTTCGGCTGCCCCTGCCCGGTGGGCCTACAAGTGAGCCACGGCATCGTTCCTTCGCTTGAGAAATTTCCCCAGGCCTCATCAGGCCAGGGCCGATAGGCCGGTCTTTGTCGAGTTGCTCTCATGGGCGCCTGTTTCGCCAGGCCCTTGCAAGGACTGCTCGCCGTGCGTCTTTCGACCTTTCTCGCGCTGTTTTCACCGCTACTTTCGATGCCCCTGGCACTGCAGGCTGCCGAGCCGCTTCCAGGGGATCGCGACCTGATCCGTGACCGCCAGGAGCGGTTGCTGGAAGAGCAGCGCAAGCGCCTGCAGGAGCTGCAGCAACTGCCCGGTCGCGTCGAGCCCGTGGCACCCAGCCAGCCCCAGGGACAGGGCCCGTGCTTCGACATCCGGCGCATCCGCCTGCAGGGCGTGCACCTGATCAGCGAGGTGCGCCAGCGTGAACTGCTCAAGCCCTTCGAACATCAATGCCTGGACAGCGGGCGCCTCAACGACCTGCTCAAGGTAATCACCCAGCACTACATCGACCGGGGCTACGTCACCTCCCGCGCCTACCTGCCGCAGCAGGACCTGGCCGACGGCGAGCTGGACGTCATCGTCGTCGAAGGCCGCCTGGAGGGCGTGGAAGGCTCGGCGATCGCCAGCGACCGCGAACTGGCCCTGGCCTCCCCGGCGCAGACCGGCGAGCCGCTGAACCTGCGGGAGCTGGAGCAACTGGTTGAGCAGATCAACCGCCTGCCCTCGCGCCCCGCCGAACTGGAACTGGTGCCCGGTAGCGAAGTGGGCGGCAGCCGCGTCCAGCTCAAGGGCGAGCGCGGCAAGCCCTGGCGGGTCGGTTTCAACCGCCACAACGACGGCCAGCGCAGCACCGGTGAACAGCAGTGGGGCGCCAGCCTGGAATGGGACAGCCCCCTGGGCCTGGCCGACCAGCTCAGCCTGCGCGCCGGCGGCGACGCCGTCAGCGACCGCTGGCGCCACTCCGCCAACCAGAGCTTCTCCTACAACCTGCCGTATGGCTGGTGGAGCTTCAGCTACGCCTACAGCCAGAGCTACTACCGCACCCGCAACGAGAACAGCGGATTCCCCTTCGTTTCCGACGGCGAAAGCAAAACCCACCAACTGCGCGCCGACCGCGTCCTGCAACGCGACGGCGTCAGCAAGACCGGCCTGAGCCTGGGCCTGGCGCGCCTGGAAACCCGCAACTACCTCGAAAACGTCCTGCTGGGCAGCTCCAGCCCGCGCATCACCGAAAGCCAGTTGGGCTTCAACCACGGCCGCCGGCTCGGCGGCGCCTTCCTCAACCTCGACCTCGGCTGGCAGCAGGGCATCGGCGCCCTGGACGCCAAGAACAGCCGCATCGACGGAAAGAGCGGCACCAACGCCCGCTACGACAAGTACAGCCTTACCGCCAGCTACCTGCAGCCTTTCCAGTTGCTCGGGGAAAACCTCAGCGTCGACAGCCTCATCAACTACCAGCGCAGCGAAGACGAACTCAACAGCCCGCAGCGCATCAGCATCGGCGGCCCCAGCTCGGTGCGCGGCTTCAAGGAGCAATCCCTGTCCGGCAACAGCGGCGGCTACTGGCGCAACCAACTGCGCTGGACCCGCCCGGTGGGCTGGGCCCCGTTGCAGCCCTTCGTGGGCCAGTACGGCCTCGCCTGCGCCTACGACCTGGGCCAGATCCAGGGCGACCGCAACAACGCCCGCGCCCATGGCCGCCTGAGCGGCAACGCCTTCGAATTCAGCGCCCGCGGCCCGAACCTGGCCGTCTCGCTCACCTTCGCACGGTCCCTGGAGCGCCCTGACGTCATCGAACGGCAGGAGCACCCGATCTACGCCCGCCTCGACCTGTTCTACTGATTTCGCGTCACCCGGAGCCTCACCTCATGGACGTTCGCAGCCCCTTCTTCCAGAACATCGCCACCGTGCTCGTCGGCGTGATGTTCCTCAACCCCATCGTCTCCACCGCCGCTGACCTGGCCGTGGATGCCGCCGCCGGCGGCAATACCAGCATCGGCGCCGCCGCCAACGGCGTACCCGTGGTCAACATCGCCACGCCCAACGGCAACGGCCTGTCGCACAACACATTCAGCGACTACAACGTCGGCGAACAGGGGCTGATCCTCAACAACGCGACAGGTAAGACTCAGTCGACCCAGTTGGGGGGCTACATCCTCGGCAACCCCAACCTCAACGGGCGCGCCGCCGGCGTCATCCTCAACGAAGTCACGGGCACCAACCCCAGCCAGCTCAAGGGCTACTCCGAAGTGGCCGGGCAGGGCGCCCACGTCATCGTCGCCAACCCCCACGGCATCACCTGCGACGGCTGCGGCTTCATCAACACCCCGCGTGCCACCCTCAGCACCGGCGCCCCCGTGGTCGAGAACGGCGCCCTCAAGCGCTACGACGTCGACGGCGGACAGATCCGCATCGAAGGGCAGGGGCTCAACGCCAGCAACGTCGACCAGTTCGAACTGATCACCCGCAGCGCCCAGATCAACGCCGAACTGCACGCCCGGCAACTGGCCTTGGTCACCGGCCGCAACGACGTCGACGCCGCCACCCTCGCCGACACCGCCAAGGCCGACGACGGCACCGACAAACCCCAACTGGCCATCGACAGCAGCGCCCTGGGCGGCATGTACGCCGGCGCTATCCGCCTCGTCGGCACCGAACAGGGCGTCGGCGTCAAACTGGCCGGCGACATGGCCGCAAGCGGCGGCGACATCCAGATCGACGCCAACGGCAAGTTGACCCTCTCCCAGGCTTCCGCCGCTGGTGACCTGCAGATCAGGGCCGAGGCCGCAGAAATCCAGGGCGCTGTTTATGCCGGAGGGCGTGCGCTGCTAGAGACGCAAGGCGACATAAGCCTGCGCCAGAATCTGGCGGCCAATCACGATGTACGCCTGAGCAGCGGCGGCCGTCTCCTCAACGAGGGCGTTGTCGAGGCGGGTGTCAGCCCGGACAGTCGACGTAACGGCCAGCGTGATGTCGAGGTGCGGGCACGGGAAGTGCGCAACAGCGGCAGCCTGGTGGCGGACCGCAACCTGGAGCTTCATGTAACCGAGGCCTTGGATAACCAGGGCGGGACCCTCAGTGCGCAGGGCAACGCCTGGGTTTACGCCGACCGCCTCGATAACCGCCGGGGCCGTGTGCTTTCCCAGGGCGAGTTGGCGGTCAAGGCACGGACACTCGATAACCGACAGTCCGGTCTGATGGCCAGCGATGGCCGGCTGGATGCTCGGCTCGGGCAACTGGACAACCGCTCGGGTGAGCTTTCCGGCGGAACGCGTGTCGATCTTCGGGCCGGGGCCGTTGACAACCAGGCGGGCAAGGTACTGGCGAAGCAGGTGCTCAATGTGTCGGTCGACGGCGCGTTGCAGAACCAGGGAGGCACGCTGGGCGCCGGGCAGCAACTGCGACTCAAGGCAGAGACCCTGGATAACAGCCTGCGGGGGCAGCTCGCCAGTCAAGGTGGCCTAGAGATGCGGGTGGCCGGAACGCTCGATAACAGTGCCGGCCAGATACGTGCCGAGGGTAACGCCAAGGTCGCTGCCGGAACCCTGAGCAATCGACAGGGCGGCCAGTTGACTGCCCGCGCCTCCCTCGGCCTGACGGCGGGGCATGTCGATAACCGCAACGCCGGTCGCCTCGCCAGCGATGGCGTGCTCGATGCCAGCGTTGGCCGTCTCGACCAGCGAGGCGGCGGCCAGCTCCACAGCGGTGGCGATCTCAGTCTCGACTTGAACGGTGGCCATCTGCAGAACAGCGGTGGCCTGATCCGCTCGCCGGGGCACCTCCTGTTGCGCAACCTGGGGGAGGTCGGCAACCAGGGGGGCGAGATCGCCAGCGCCCAGTCTTTCGAGCTGGTTGCTCGGAGCCTGGACAACACGGACGGCAAACTGCTCAGCGAGCAGTCGCTGACGCTGCTGGTCGGCCAGGTGCTGGCCAGCCTCCGGGGCCGGATCGCCGCCAGGACGCTTGAACTGTCTGCGGCACATCTGAACAACCAGAGCGGCATTCTCGATGCCCAGGACGGACTCGAGCTCTGGGTTGCTGGTGAGTTGGACAACCAGCGTGGCGAGATTCTGGCCACTGATGGCCGACTGCAGGTGGGTTCATTGAACAACCGCAAGGGCGCTGTTCTTGGCGATACCCATGTCGCGATCGACAGCACGGGGGCAGTGGACAACAGGGAAGGGCGTATCGCCAGCGTGGGTGGGCTCGGCTTGAGCACGAGCGGTCTCGACAACGCCCAGGGCGGTCGGGCGACATCGAACCAGGCCATGTCCATTGTGGCTGCACAGCTCGACAACCGTGGCGGGACCCTGTCCAGCCGCGGCAAGGCGAGCCTGTCCGGCACTTCCCTGGACAACCGTGAGGGTGGTCAGGTGGTGGTCGGGGATGATCTGCATCTGTTCTTCGACCGACTCGACAACAGCCTGAAGGGGCTCCTGTCGAGCCTGGGCAGCACGCGTCTGGAAGCCAGGCAGCTCGTCAACACGGCCGGGCGCCTCTATGCGCGGCAGGGCCTGTCGCTTCTCATGAACGACCGCACCGCTGGTGAGCACGCCGGCAGGTTCGACAATTCCCGGGGCGTGCTGATGACGGATGGTCGACTTCTGCTCCGGGCATCCGCGGTAGTCAACCAAGGCGGTGTCCTGGCCAGTGCAGCCGATGCGTCGATCAGCAGCAGTGGCGCTTTCGACAATCGCGGCGGCCAATTGCTTGTCGACAAGCACCTGCGCTTGACGACGGGCGGCCTGGATAACAGTCAGGCGGGGCAGATAGGGGCCCAGGGTACGCTCGGCCTTTCGACAGGTTCGCTCGACAACCAGGGCGGTGGCCGGATCACCAGCAAGGGTCAGCTCGACCTCGGCGCCCAGCATGTGAACAACACCGCCGGTGGGCGCATTTTCAGCAGCGGCGCGCTCGTCGCCAGCATAAGTGGCCTCGACCAGGCCGGCGGCGGCCAGCTCTACAGTGGTCGCGAACTCAGCCTGGACCTCAACGGCGGCTACCTGCAGAACAGCTCTGGTCTGATCCACGCCCCGGGTCAGTTGCTGCTGAAGAACCTGGTCGATGTCAGCAACCGGGGCGGCGAAATTTCCAGCCACACCGCCTTCACCCTGGTTGCGCGCAGCCTCGACAATTCCGGTGGCAAGCTGCTCGGCGCCCAGGCGCTGTCGTTGCGAATCGAGCGTGCCCTGCAGAACCTCAAGGGGCAGATCGCCGCCAGCACCCTCGACGTGCAAAGCGCAGCCCTGGACAACCGCGCGGGCCTGCTCTCCAGCCGCGGCGAACTGTCACTGGCCGTGAGCGGCCAGGCTCACAACCGTGAGGGTGAAATCTCCGGCGGCGGCCTCGTCCGGCTGCGGGCCGGCAACCTCGACAACCAGAACGGCGAGATCCTCGGTGAAGGCGGCCTTGCGTTGAGCGTTGGCGATGCGCTGGACAACCGTGGTGGAACGGTCAGCGGTCAGCGGGTCGCGTTGGATGGCAAGCGCCTGGACAACCGTGGCGGCACCCTGGCCGCCGATGGCCCGCTGGTGTTCAGGCTGGAGCGGTTGGACAACAGCCACCAGGGCCAGATCACCAGCAAGGCGGATCTTGCCTACCAGGGGCAGCACCTCGACAACCAGGGCGGTCGCATCATCTCGGCCGGCGTCTTGTCCCTTGAGGCGGAAGAGGTACGGAATGCCAGGGGGCGCATCGCCAGCCAGGGCGATCTGCATGCTGCTGTCGGCACGCTGGCGCAGCAGGGAGGGGCACTGGTCGCGCAGGGGCGGCTGGGCCTCGTCGCCCAGTCCCTGGACAACCGCCAGGGTGGCCTGGTGGGCAGCACAGCGGGATTGATGCTCGAGATCAAGGATATCGACAACCGGGGCGGCGAACTTTCCAGCCAGGCTGGCGTGAGCCTGTCCAGCCAGCGGCTGGATAACGGCAGTGGCAAGGTACTTTCTGGCAAGCGCCTGCTCCTCGCCGTGGACCGCGTGATCAACCAGGGCAAGGGCCTGATCTTCGGTCGTCACGCGACCACTCTCGAAAGCCAGCAGTTGGACAACAGGGGTGGCACGCTTTCCAGTGCGGGGGCGCTCCTCGTCACCCTCGCCACCGCTGAGGGCGAACTGGACGGCGTCCTGTCCAATCAACAGGGTGTGATCAGCGGCGACCTAGGCCTGGACGTCAGCGCCAATCGCATTGACAACCAGGAGGGCACCCTTTCAAGTGGCGGCCGCCTTGCCGCCTCCAGTGCCGGCCGGCTGGATAACCAGAGCGGCCTCATCGTCAGTGATGGCTCCCTTCAACTCTCGAGCGCAAGCCTGGACAACGGGCTGGCCGGTGATATCAGCGCTCGAGGGGATGCGCGGCTCACCACGGGCACCTTCGGCAATAGCCAGGGTGGACGGTTGGCAGCCGCCGGTACTCTGGAACTGGAGGCGGGGCAGGTCGACAACAGCAGCCAGGGGCGAATCGCCAGCGGCGGCCCGCTCATTGCCAGGGTTTCCGGCCTGGACCAGCACGACGATGGCGAGCTGTTCAGCGATGGCGACCTACGCCTCGACCTGCAGTACGGGCTGCTGAACAACGACCAGGGCGGCCTGATCAACAGCCCCGGTCAACTGCTCCTGCAAAACCTGGGGCAGGTCAGCAACCGTGGTGGTGAAATCTCGAGCCAGCAGCACTTCACCCTGGCCGCTGAGCGCCTGGACAACGAAGCTGGCAAGCTGCTCAGCCAGCAGTCACTGGTCCTGCGCATCACCCAGGCCCTGGACAACGTCAGGGGCTCCATCCTGGCCAACGGCCTGGAGCTGCGAGCCGGCCGGCTCGACAGTCGAAGTGGCCTGATCAGCAGTCGAGATCGACTCGCACTGGATACCGCCGGCCACCTCGATAACCAGGGCGGCAGCATCCTGGCGAGAGGCAATCTGGCCCTCGCCGCCGCCACACTGGACAACCGCGCAGGTGAAGTTGCCAGCCAGGCGGACGTCCGGGCGAAGATCGGAACCCTCGACCAGCGGGGTGGCCAACTGGTCGCCCTTGGGACGCTGATGCTGTCCGGCCAGCGCCTCGACAACCGCGCCGACGGGTTGATTGGGGCTACTCAAGGGCTGAGCCTGGAGGTCGACGAGATCGACAACCGGGTGGGTGAGATATCCAGTCAGGGTGGCGTTATCCTCGCTGCCCGAGCGCTCGACAACAGCGAAGGCGGGCGCCTGCTCTCCGGCTCCCGGCTCGACCTGGTCGTCCAGCATCTGATCAACCAGGCACGGGGCCTCATCGCCGGAACCGATGGAATTGGCCTTCGCGGCTCCCGACTGGACAACCAGGGCGGTCGCCTGGTCAGCCAGCGGGCGGTAGCGATCAGTGTCGACGATACCCTGGCCAACGGCCAGGGTCTGATCAGTGCCGAAGGTCGGCTGGACCTCGACGTCGGTTATCTCGACAACCACGCAGGCAGCCTCTCCAGTGGAGGTGCCTTCGTTATCAGCAGTCAGGCGGGTCTGAACAACGATGAGGGCCAACTCATCAGCGACGCTGCCTTGTCGCTGACCGGTGCCCATCTGGAGAACCGTCGGGGCGTCCTGTCCGCCAAAGGTCCCGTCCAGGTGGCCACCGGCACCCTCGACAACAGCCAGGGCCGCCTGACCAGCGCCAGCACTCTGCAACTCGACGCTGGCCCCCTTATCAACAACGCGGGTCGTATCGGCAGTGGCGAGGCGCTGGAGGCCAGCGTCACGCGCCTGGAGCAGCAAGGCGGCCAACTGTTCAGCAACGCTCGGCTCAGCCTTGACCTCAACGGTGGCGACCTCGATAACCGCGAAGGTCTCATCAACGCCCCGGGGCAACTGCTGCTGAAGAACCTTGGCGATGTCAGTAACCAGGGGGGAGAGATTTCCAGCCAGCAGGCCTTCATCCTGGTGGCGCGCCGCTTCGACAACCACGATGGCAAGCTGCTCAGTGCCATGGCCCTGACGCTTCGCATCGAGCGGGCCTTGGCCAACCTCAAGGGACTGATCGCCGGCTCGCGCGTCGACCTGCGCACCTCCCGCCTGGACAACACCGGTGGCACCCTGACCAGCCGCAGTGACACGCGGCTTCATGTCGGCGAGGCGCTGGCCAACGGCGAGCACGGGCTGATCAGCGCGGCCCGGGAGCTCAGCGTCGAAACCTCGGATCTGGACAACCGAGGCGGGAGCCTGCTGGCCGGGAGCTCACTCGAACTGCATGGGCAGGACATCGACAACCGCGATGGCGGTCTTATCAACAGCCAGGGCGGCCTGGTCCTGCGGGCCTCCACACTCGACTCGAGCCATGACGGCGAAGTATCTGCCCAGGGCGACATGGACCTTGGGCTCAGCCAGTTGATCCAGCACCAGGGGCGTCTGATCGGCAGTCGCGGGTTACGCCTGGACCTCTACGGTGGCGATCTGGACAACCAGGGCGGCCTGATTCTTGCGCGCGGCCCCCTTAGCTTCGAGCGCCTACGCGACCTTGCCAACCAGGGCGGCGAAATCAGCAGCCACCAAAGCTTCGCGCTCGATCTGCGTCACCTCGACAATACTGCTGGCAAGCTGATCACCCGTGGGCAGCTGGGCCTGGCGGGAACGACGCTCATCAACCAGGGCGGCCTGCTTTCCGGCTGGCAGGGGCTCAGTGTCCGTGGCCAGAGTCTGGACAATCGCCATCAAGGCACCCTGTCCAGTCGGGATGGCGACCTTTCTGTCATCTTGGCCGGCACCCTGCACAACAGCGTGGAAGGCGCCCTGGTCAGCCAGGGACGGCTAAGCCTCAAGGCTACGAAACTCGACAACAGCGACCGGGGCATCCTATCCAGCGGGGTTGGGCAACGCCTTGAGATCGCCGAATCGATCGACAACCGTGCCGGTGGCTCTATCGATAGCGGCGCAGGGCTCGAACTGCGCACTGCCCATCTGAACAATGCCGCGGGCAGCCTACATGCCCAAGGGCGGCTCGACCTCACTGCATACAGCATCGACAACCAGCGCGGCAGCCTGACCGGTGGTGATCGGGTGACTCTCCACCTGCTCGGCTCCTTCGGCAATGCCGAGGGCACCTTGGCCAGCACCGGAGCGCTCCTCCTCCAGGGCGCGAGTCGCGTCGATAACCAAGGCGGCCAGATTGTCAGCCGGAGCCTGCTGACCCTGCTGGGCGGCAGTCTGGACAACAGCAGCCGTGGAACCCTGGCCGCGAATGGCGCCCTGCTCCTGAGCACCAGCGGTGCCGTACAGAACGACAAGGATGGCCTGATCCACAGCCGGGAGGCTGGCGTACGCATCGAGTCCGCCGGCCTCACCAACACCTACGGCAGCCTCCAGGCGCAGGGTGACCTGGGCATTGTGACGGGCGAACTGAGCAACCAGGGCGGGCGTCTGCTCAGCCTGGCCGGCAACCTGGACATCACCGCCGACACCCTGGACAACCGCGCCGGTACCCTCGCCAGCCTGCAGGGCTGGGTGAGCGCCCGCCTGGGTGGCTGGTTGAACAACGGCAGCAACGCCGACAGGGCCGGCACGTCAGGCAAGGCCGGCATCGTCCAGGGCCGCAGCCTGGCCCTGGCCGCCAGCAGCCTCTTCAACCAGGGCGGGCACCTATCGGCTCTGGCTGGCGATGCGCAATTGGCGGTCGGTCATCTGGATAATCGTCAGGGAGGCCTCTTTGCCGCCGGGCTGCTCAGGGTCGAAGGCGACAGCCTGACCAACTGGGGCCAGATCGCTGGTCAGCGGATCGACTTCAGCCTGGCCGGTGCCCTGGACAACCAGGCCGGCATCCTCGAAAGCGACAGTACTCTGAGCCTGCGCGCGGGAAGCCTGGACAACCGTGGTGGCCAACTGCGTGCCCTCGGTAATACAGGGGCTATGCAACTGGTGGTAGGGGGGCTGCTGGACAACCGCAACGGCCAACTGGAGAGCGCCAACCTCGACTTCGGCCTCGCTGCCGGCAGCCTGCTGAATGAAGGCGGCAGCCTGCTACACGTCGGCGATGGTGTCTTCGATATATCCCTGCCGAACGTCGGCAACGCTGGCGGTCGCATCGTCACCCAAGGTGGCCTGACCCTCAATGCCGATAGCTGGACCAACAGTGCCGTCATCCAGGCTGGGCGTCTGACGGTCAATGTCGGTAACTTCCAGCAGACCGCCAATGGTCAACTGCTGGCGAGCCAGGCCCTCACCGGCTCCGGTAGTGATTGGCGTAACGATGGGCTGATTGCCAGCGATGGCGCGCTGGTACTCAGTCTCAGTGGCACCTATAGCGGTTCCGGCCGCGTCACCAGCTTGGGTACGCTTGACCTGGCAGCGGGACAATTGACCTTGCCCACGACCGGCCGCATCACCAGCGGGGGCAGTGCCAACGTCAAGGTCGGAAAGCTGCTTGCCAACCACGGCGTACTGACCTCCTCCGGCGGCCTGATGCTCGATGCCGGTCAACTGGACAACCACGGCACCCTCGGCAGCGGTGAGGTGCTGCGGCTGACGACATCGGCCCTATTGAACGAGCGCGGCCTGCTATTCAGCGGCGACGACATGACGCTGCATGTCACCAGCCTGAAGAACCGCTTTGCCGATATCTACAGCCTGGGCTCCTTGAGCATCGCGGCCAACGACTCAGGCGCGCGCAGTGCGGTGCTGGAGAATATATCGGCGACGTTGGAAAGCGCTCGCGATATGAAATTGGCGGTAACGAGCATCCTTAATCGTAAGGATGTGTTCTCGATTTCAGAGCGGCTGATTGCCGGCTCCATCACCTTCCATTGCTACAACTGCAAAGGCAGGCACTTTGATCTCGACTATTTCGTGAATGAAGAGATTGAGCGCACGGTCACATCGGACTCCGCAGCCTCAAGTATCTCGGCTGGCAGAAACCTCACGGTTTCTTCCGATAGCTTCGATAACCAGCACAGCCTTGTCTCGGCCTCCGGTGACGTTTATATCGACACCGCTCTATTCAATAACACTGGAGCTGCGACCGAGAGCATCATTCGTTCCCGTACGTTCCGCAAAACCGATGACACCGAACCCTCACATGTGTTCTACGGGTTCATCAATGGGGCACTCGCGGACTACAACAAGTACAACGCGCGGTATGTTCATCGATATACCAGGACCACCGGGGGGCGTGAGCCACAAACATACATTCTTCGTACGCATGAGCAGGTAACCAGTACTCCGAACCCGCACTTCAACCCCAGTTTCGATCACAAGATACCCGACCGCTTCTACAGCTACATCCTGGCAAGCTCGTCCGAAACCAGTCTCAATACCGGTGTGGCCGCCAGCGCCATCATCCAGGCCGGTGGCAATGTCACCATCAAGGCGTCCACCAGCCTGGGCAATGGCGTCAGCCGCAGTAACGTCGCCTACGCCGGTGGTGCCAGCAAGGTTTCCGATACCTCCGTAGCCGCTAGCGCGGCCGGTAACGTCGTGCTGATCAATGCGCAACTCCCGCCTGATCTCGCGCAAAAGCAGGTCAATCCGCTCGCGCTGCCCGGCTTCAGCATCCCTAATGGGCAGAATGGCCTGTTCCGGCTGAGTTCCACTGCTTCAACCGATGCGAAGGTCGTCGCGGAGCAAGGACAGCAAAGCTGGACCGTGGGAAGCGCCAGCATCAGCGTCGCCCAGCGCCAGCAACACCTCCAGGTCAGTGGCGGTAGGTTCGATGTGCAGCTTGACGGCTCCTCGGAGACAGGTAGTCGTGAGCTGAACCTGAGGCAGCACCTGTCTTCCGGGGCCGCTGGCGAAAATGCCGCCCAGGTCGGCAGTGACGGTCTCGCGATCGACCAGACACGGCCAGGCCGGACTCAAAGCGATGCGCTAGCCCGCGTCCCCGCGATGGTCCCACACGTGCAGCCGGACCGGATTGACCCGCCCGGTGTCGACCTTGGCGAAGGCCTGCTGCCGGCGCAGCGCCCCCCTGTCATGGGCGAGCTCCCGGCAGCCCAGCCGACTCAGGTGCAGCCCCAGACGCCCGTTGGAACCCAAAGCGTCGCGCGTGTCCAGGAACTGCCGGCTACGGGCATCGCACCCCAACCCTATCGGTACCTGATCGAAACCAATCCGGAACTGACCCAGCTCCGGCAGTTCCTCAGCTCCGACTACCTGCTCGGCCTGCTTGGCTATGACCCCGACAAGGCCCAGAAGCGCCTGGGCGACGGCCTCTACGAACAGCGTCTGGTTCGTGAAGCCATCACTGCCCGCACCGGCCAGCGCTACCTCGCTGGCCTGGGCAGTGATGAAGCGATGTTCCGCTACCTGATGGACAACGCCATCGCCAGCAAGCAGTCCCTCAACCTCAGTCTGGGTGTCAGCCTGAGCGCCGCCCAGGTTGCGGCGCTGACACACGACATCGTCTGGCTCGAAGAGCATGAAGTGAACGGCGAGAGGGTGCTGGTGCCGGTGCTTTACCTGGCCCAGGCCAAGGGGCGCCTTGCGCCAAATGGTGCGCTGATCCAGGGCCGGGACGTGGCGCTGATTTCCGGTGGTGAACTCATCAACCAGGGCACCCTGCGCGCCAGCAACGACTTAAGCGCCAGCGCCGGCAATATCTTCAACAGTGGTCTGGTTGAAGCCGGGAGCCGCCTCGACCTGCTGGCGACCGACAGCATCCGCAATGCCCAGGGCGGCATCATCGCGGGGCGCGATATCAGCGTCATCGCCGTCGCGGGCGACATCATCAACGAGCGGAGCCAGGGCACCCTGACGACCCATGGCACATCCGCACGGCAAGACACCGTGATGGACAGCGCGGCTCGCATCGAGGCAGCCAACGACCTGAGTCTCACCGCCGGGCGCGACCTGGCCAATATCGGCAGTGTCATCAGTGCTGGAGGGAGTGCCGGTCTGACGGCGGGCCGTGACCTGCTCATAGGCTCAGCCACTGAAATCGACAGTGCCCAAGGCCAAGGCAAGAAATCCCGCTGGAGCGAGACCACGGTTACCCAGCACGGCAGCGACCTGCACGTGGGGGGCAAACTCAAGGTCGAGGCGGGCCGAGACCTGGCAGTGATCGCCAGCCGTGTCGAAGCCGGTGGCGATATTGCACTGGCGGCAGGGCGCGACCTCGACATCACTTCGGCGGCCAATGACAGCCACTACGAGTACCACTCCAAACGCAAGCGCAAGCAACTGGATATCGAGCGCGACAGCGTCCGGCAGCAGGGGAGCGAGATCGTTTCGGGAGGTGACCTCAAGCTGACTGCTGGCAACGACCTGAGCCTGACAGCCAGCCGCCTTGAGGCGAGCAACGAAGCCTATCTCTACGCTGGCAATGACCTGAGCCTGCTTGCGGCTGAAGACAGCGACTACAGCCTGTACGACAAAAAGAAAAAGGGCAGTTTCGGCAGCAAGAAAAGCAAGCGCGATGAAATTACCGACGTGCGCAACATCGGCAGCCAGGTCACCACCGGAGGTGACCTGACCCTTGCCAGTGAAGGAGACCAGCTCTACCAGCGTGCACGCCTGGAAAGCGGTGGCGACCTGACCCTGGACAGCGGTGGCGAAATCGCCTTCGAAGCGGTGAAAGACCTGCACCAGGAGAGCCACGAGAAGAGCAAGAGCGACCTTGCCTGGAACTCCATGAAGGGGAAGGGCAACACGGACGAAACGTTGCTGCAAAGCCAGCTTATTGCTCAAGGTGAAATCGTCATCAAAGCTGCTGATGGCTTGAAGATCGACATCAAGCAGATCGATCAGAAGACTGTTAGCCAGACCATTGACGCCATGGTGGGTGCTGATCCGCAACTGGCATGGATAAAAGCCGCTGAACAGCGTGGTGACGTTGACTGGCGGCGGGTGAAGGAGATCCATGACTCCTTCAGGTACAGCCACTCGGGATTAGGCGTTGGCGCGCAGTTGGCGATCGCTGTCTTTATCGCAGCTGTTGTTGGACCCATGGCAATTGAAGCATTGGGCACCGTAGGCGGTAGCGCGGCTACCAGTCTAGCTACAACGGGAACGATCAGCACGGTCAACAACAAAGGCAACCTCGGGGCTGCTCTCAAGGAGACCTTCAGCGTCGACAGTCTGAAAAACGCAGCGGTTGCAGGCGTAACAGCGGGCCTGACTGAGAGCTTCTATGACGGTGTGCTGAAGACTAAAACCAACCCGGTCACCGGCAAGGTTACGGTCGATCTCAGTAGCCTTGAGGGTATTGGGCGCTTTGCCGGCAACCAAGTACTACAGGCCGGCACTTCGGCAGTGTTGAACAAGGCATTAGGCCGAGAAGTGGAGTTCAAGGATGCCTTGCAAACGGCATGGTTCAACACGATTGCAGCGGCCGCCTTCAATGCAGTGGGAGACCACACGAAGGATGTTCTGGCTGATGGGAGTCCGGGAAAAGTCGCCATCCACGCCCTTGTGGGAGGTTTGCTCAGTGAGGCAATAGGCGGTGACTTTGCAAGTGGTGCGCTGGCGGCCGGAGCTAACGAGGCGCTGATCGAAGACCTCAATGCCTTGGTGAAAGGTAATGAAGCGCTTCTGCAAATGGCGTCACAACTGGTAGGCATCCTCGCCGCAGGGATAACCAATGGCGATCCTGAAAATACGGCATGGGTGACCAAAAATGCGACTCAGTATAATTATTTACTACATGAAGAGAATGCTCGTGAGGCGATTGAAGAGGCCAAGGAACGTTGCAAATCAGACCCGCTCTGCCCCAAGACTGTTGATACAGATGTAGCACTTCAGGCGCTGAGAATTATTGGGGGGAAAGATATATCAGCTGCGCGGGCTTTAGATAAAGATGTCGTTGCGTTTGCTGGGTATATGTTGCGCAGGGATAAAGAATTGCGCTATGAAATATATTTGCCAGAAAGCCTTAAAGAAAATGTAGTTGATAATCTGCCGCTGGTGATCGATTTGGCCTTCCCTGATGCTTCTGGCAAGGCGAAGGTAGCAGCTAAGGTAACTAGTAAAATTGGAAAGGAGGCAGCAGAGGCTCTTGAAAAGAAATTTGGTGAGTCCCTAGCTAAAGATACAGCAGGAAACGCTGGAAAAGTTGGCATAAAAGAACTAACTATTCAGCAGCAAAAATCCATACGATCCCTTGAGGCGCAAATTGCTAAGCATGAGAAGAAGATCCAAGATTTCAAAGATAATTCAACTATAAGGCCGGGCATGGAAAATATGCCAAAGGAGGTAATTCAAATGCAGCAGCAGAGAAGGGTTCAGCATCTGGAGACAGAAATTAGAACATTTAAAAACAATATAGAGAAAATAAAGCGAGGAGAGATTGAGTCATGATGGAAAAATGCATAAATGGCCGTATTTTACTCGTGACAGATGTCGAATGTTTAGAGGAGAGATTAGGGTTTGGTTGGGTGCCGTATGTGGTTTTAATTACAGCTTACAGTAAACCCTTGGATGGTGGTGTCATGCTGTGTAAGTTAGTTAATATGCTCTTGGAAAGAGGTGCTAGAAGCTTTGTTTGTACTGGTCCTTTTTCAGAGGCTTTGCATGATGAGATTGATAAGGTTATCTATAAGCGTTGTGAGGATTTTCATGCTGAGGAAGAGTTAGAGGTTACTACTACATATCATGATGATGAGCCTGTCGATGATGTGGTTAGCTATTTTGTCTATGGCACCAGTATTCCAGGTACTAAATCTGGTGGGCTGTTGGCTATCATGGGGGAGGGTGGGCAGGAGGTAAGAGACTGTTTAAATAAGTATGTCGCTGAGGATGGCCTGAAGTAGGCTGGCCTTGGCTGATTTCAGTCACTGTTGGTTTGAAAGATGTGAACCGATCAATACTGACCAAGTGGCCTGTCCTAATTAGGGAAAGTCTGAAGAATACTTCCAAAATCTGGTGAAATACACCGGTCCCGTTGTCCGAATTCACTGATGAAGCAGATTACCTTCGCCGACACTGAGTACGCCGGCAAGCGTAAACAGACCCACAAAGAGCTGTTCCTGATCGAGATGGATCAGGTGGTGCCGTTGAATGGTTTGATTGCCTCATGCGGTAGCGGTCATAGTACTGGCGTAGATGATCAGCATCGTAACCTTTGTCTCCCAATAACTAGCGGCAGTGCTTACGAGGCCGCCCAGATTTTGTGGCTGCTGGTGCTGCGGGCGATGCTGTAAAAGAAACTGGTGCGGCAGTTTCAACAGCTACAAAGAATCCAAACCTCAGCAGCGCAATAACGAATGCCGAGGCTAGAATGCCTTATGTACGGCCAATCGCTAAAACACCAGAAAATATCCGAATAGCTTTCAATAAAGGACAGTTGTGGGATGCATATAAGCATGCTGAGGTTGCAACCGATAAAGGACTTACCTTTATGGAGAAGTGGCTGCCTGATGGTCGAGGTGTTCGGCTGAATATGGATGGAATTTTCAAGGGTTTTATTGATTGATCATATATGTCTGAGTCCTATGAAGTTGTTTTTCAGCAAGTCGCGGTAGGCGATTTGTATGCGTTGTTGAAATTAATAGAGACGGAGTCCCAAGAATTCTCCGGCTTAGCTGTTTCTGAAGATCTTGGGGGAATTGATCCTGCAGGGATTAACAAGAGCTTAGTCGATGCATTTCTTGCCTATGAGGGGGATGTGTGCCTTACGGAACGATTGCATGAATTCAAGGTTTCGGAGACGGTATGCCTTCCTCTGGTTTTGTTGAGGGTGGTTAAGTATAAGGGCGAAGTGGATGTTGAGCTTTCTTTTAATGAAATTCCGTCGCTTGATATAGGTCGCATAATGCCCGCTATGCGGGAGTATGCATGTGCTCTATCAAAGAGATTTGATATAAAAGAATACTACGGCGGGCTTGAGCCGGCAGCGGATATTGATACCAGGTTTTTTACTGGCAATGCTCTGGAGCCGTGATTTGTATGCTGATCGTCAGTACACAACAGTCCTAAACGGAAAACGAGTAAGTGGTGTTGCTGATAACGTAACGACTACTGATGGAAAACGAACCGCTGTTGAAGCTAAGTTTGTAGAGGATTGGGAGAGTTCCATTCGGAATCCGGCTAGCTACATTGAGGTTAAGACCGGTAATGCCGATCTTAGTATTCGTCAGTCTGAAATATTTCCACAGATTCGAGATGGAAACTCAATTCCCAGGGGGGAAGTAGCAAAAGCTTTTGACCTGACTCCGGGTAAGCCACTTAGAGAGCAGGGTTATCCAAATGGTATTCCGATTGAAGTCATGAATTTTCCAGGTGCTAAACAGTGAAAGTAAAAGAGATATTGCCCATACTGAAGGACTGCGGCTGGCAATGTCATAAGGATGAGGTTGGAGATTATTTTTGCCTTATGGATATTGATGAGAGGCTGGCTCAGATTATTCCAGCAATAGGGAAGCGAACAGATCATTTTAGAGTTTCATTTATGCCTTCTGTTTCTACAAAAATCTTTACGGCGGCGACTGCTTTTATTCTAGGTGAACAAGGTGATCACGAGCCGGTCATTGTAAGTAATGATATCCCTGAAAAAATAGCCAATTTTTCAGCGGCTGATGTTGTTAGGCTTTCTCAAGCTGCTATAAATTGGGCTGTCTCTCAAGATATAGAACAAGGTTTGGCAGCATACAGAGCTTTGCCAACAGACTCGAAGGGCGCTTTGCCCTTGCGGCATTTAGCTGCTTTAGCAATAGCCGGAGATAAAAAGAAACTTGAAAATTATAAGTGCAGTTTTGAGCATGGAGATAGGTTAGGGTTTGTTCCATACATCTCTCTAGAGATGGTAGAGCGTGCTCTTTTAGTTTCACTGGACTACTGAATTAGACCTCCCCCGGCTTTTACTGGGGGGCTGTTCTTTACTTCGCCGTAATCACCAAACACCCTTCATCACCCGCACTTTAATATTCTCGCTCACCTCAAATCTCGCCTGCCTGAGTCACAGTCCCGGTGGCCTTATCCGGGGTATGGGCCGGGTGGTGGCGTAGTCCTTGTTGCTGGCCGGGTAGGAATTGAGGGCGATTTTCAACCGGCGTTGATCCCAATGCAGGATTGGACGTTATTCGTGATTCGTCTGGGAACTTCTTGTCTGGATGGACGCTAACTCCTAAATCACCTCGAGATCGCGGGCCAGCGCTACACGCTGGATGCCTACATCGTGATGTTCCAGAAGCCCTTCTATATCACCGTGCAGCGGGATGACCGTCGCCCCATGTCGATCGATGAGGCAGCGCGCGCAGCGGAGGAGTACATCAAGCCTCGGGGATGCACGGAGCCGCTCGTCCGTCGTGCCGATCTGGACCGCAGCAACGCTGACAAGACCCAGTGGATGGTCGGTATCGAGTGCTGATCCGCAAGGAGCGCTTGAACCTGGTCAGGGTCATTACCGAGGCCGACACCGACGGGGATGAAGAGGCACCCGGAGGTGGGGTTCGGCTCACCACCGTGCGATGAGGCTGGCGCCCAACAGGGGCGGCTTTCTCGATCCACTCGGAAGGCGCTGCAGTGACTGCGACGGTCGGGCCAGCAGTCGGATCATTGATTGCGACCTGTTGGGCGGCCTGTCTCCAGGCTGTGCCCGTAGCACCGGCAAACCCCGCCAGGCCCCTGCCCATCAGGCAGGGGCACGGACTCAGAAGGCGCGCACCACTTGGGCCCAGACGCGCGGCGTGCGCTCCACGTCGCTCTCGGCTGCGGCGTTGCCCAGCTTCCAGGCCGCCACGGCGTTGACCTGCCAGCCATGGGCCGCCCACAGGGCACCGAAACCGGCGCCGGAGAGGCTGCGGTGGTTGTCGTCCGAGGTCCAGGCGTCCTTGTTCAGGCGCACTTCGCCGTGGTCGACGAAGGTGGACAGCTGCCAGGCCTCGGTGAGGGCGTAGCGCAGCTCGACGTTGGCCAGCCAGCCCTGATCGCCCGAGGCCTCGCCCTGGGGGTAGGCGCGAACGCCGTAGGCGCCGCCTAGGTAGAGTTTCTCGGAGCTGTCCAGGTTGCCGTCTGCCCACTGGCCCTGGAGCTGGGTGTAGAGGCTGAAGCGGTCGCTGAGGCGCTGCAGGCGCACCAGGCTGGGGTTGAGCTTGTTGAAGCGGCCACGGGTGCCGGCGGTGGCGTCGTCGGTGCGCCGGGCCTGGGCGCCGTCGAGGGTCAGGCTGCCCTGGCTCCAGCCGAGGGCGAAGCTGTTGATGCCGCCGCCGAGGAGGTCGTCATGGCTGTTGCCGTTGAGGGTGAGGGTCACGACGCGGGCGTGCTTGTCGCTCTTCTCATCGAACAGGTCGATGTCGTCCTTCAGGCGCTTGTCGTCGAGCTGCAACTGGGTGAACAGGCTGAAGTCCCGCGAGCGCACCAGGGGCTGGATAGCGTAGACGCTGGCGATGCGCGCGTTGCCGTGGGCGCGCAGGTCCTCGAAGTCCTTGCCCAGCTCGTAGTCCATGTCCGAGTAGGCGACGCCGAACTGGGTGGCCCAGGGGCCGAGCGGCAACTGGTAGGCCACGCGGCCGTAGTGCTGGTCCTCGTCACTGCCCATGGCCCGCAGGCTGAGGCGGTCGCCGAGGTTGAGCGGGTTGTTCAGGTTCAGGGTGCCGCCGAGGCGGTACTGGCCGACGAAGCGGTTGCCGTAGTTGTCCATGTCCACCGAGCCGGTGACCAGCGGCGCCTTCTGCAGGCCCACCAGCAGGTCGGTGGTACCGGTGCTGGCACCGGGTCGCAGGGTGGACTTCACCTCCACGCCGGGGGTGTCCTGCAGCAGCAGCAGGCTGCGCTCCAGGGGCTGGCCCTGCACCGCATCGCCGGTTTTCAGCGCGGCCAGCGGCGCCAGCGCGCTGCCACCCAGGCCTACCGGGTTGTCGACGTGGACCTCGCCGTAGCGCCCTTCCAGCACGACGATCTTCACCACCCCGCCGTCGATCTCCTGGGCCGGTAGGTAGGCACGCGCCAGGGGGTAGCCCTGTTCGCGGTAACGCCGGGTGATACGATTGGCGGCCGCCTGCAGCTGGCCGACGCTGAGTTCCTTGCCGGGCAGGTCGGCCAGCAGGCCCAGCAGCTCTTCGCTGCCCAGTGCGCTATTGCCCTCCAGGGTGAAACCGTTGACCTGCAGGCGCGGACCGGCCTCGGCCGACGGGTCGGCGGGCGTGTCCGGGAGGTTGATCGGCAGGGACTGCCGGGGACTCAGTTGCAGGGGCTGCTGGTCGAGGCCTTGCTGCACCTGGCCGGCATCCGGAGCGGTGGCGGCGGAGACGGACAGGCTGAGCAGCGAGGCGGCAAGGCCGGCCAGCACGGGAGTCGAACGCATCTTCAGATTCCTTCGGGAAGACGAATGCCGTTGTTGACGAGGTTGAGCTGCGCACCGAACTCGGCCGGTGCGAATAGAGCCGGGGTGACCACCACCAGCGGTCGCTCGGTTTCGCTGCCGGGTTGCTTGCCGGTCATCTGCGCGGCAGGCACGCGCGGGTCAGTGACGGTGCTGACGGACAGCGTCTCGGTGACGGTGAGCATGCCGTCAACGTAGGTGATGTCGTAGTTGTCCAGGCCGGTGCCCTGGGCGTTGCTGGCGACGATGGCGTAGTTGCCCGCCGTGGCCCCGGTCCCGGCCCCACCGCTGTTCAGGCTGACGCCGCTGATCTGGTCGCCGGCCACCAGACCAGCACTGGAGAAGCCACTGAGGCTCGCCACCTGGCCGGCGGTCTTGCTGGCATTGCTGGCGGTGATGGCCAGCGCAGCCTTGTCGATGGTGAGGGTACCGTTGCCGTAGGTGATGTCGTAGTTGCCCAGCCCACTGCCCTGAGCGTTGCTGGCAACGATGGCGTGGTTGCCGACGCCAGCATTGAAGACCGACCCCAGGCTGGCGAGATCCACGCCGCTGACCTGGTCACCCGCAATCAGGCCCGAGGTGCTGAAGCCGCTCAGCAAAGCAGTCTGGCCGTAGGTCTTGCTGGCGTTACTGGCGGTGATGGTCAGCGCGGCCTTGTCGATGGCCAGGGTGCCGTTGCCGTAGGTGATGTCGTAGTTGCCCAGCCCGCTGCCCTGGGCGTTGCTGGCAGCAATGGCGTAGTTGCCGACGCCAGCATTGAAGACCGACCCCAGGCTGGCGAGATCCACGCCGCTGACCTGGTCACCCGCGATCAGGCCCGAGGTGCTGAAGCCGCTCAGCAAAGCAGTCTGGCCGTAGGTCTTGCTGGCGTTACTGGCGGTGATGGTCAGCGCGGCCTTGTCGATGGCCAGGGTGCCGTTGCCGTAGGTGATGTCGTAGTTGCCCAGCCCACTGCCCTGGGCGTTGCTGGCAGCAATGGCGTAGTTGCCGACGCCAGCATTGAAGACCGACCCCAGGCTGGCGAGATCCACACCGCTGACCTGATCACCCGCAATCAGGCCCGAGGTGCTGAAACCGCTCAGCGATGCCGTCTGGCCGTAGGTCTTGCTGGCATTGCTGGCGGTGATGGTCAGCGCTGCCTTGTCGATGGTCAGGGTGCCGGCGAGCATCTCGATGTCATAGCCGAACTGGCTGGAATAGAGCCCGTTCGCGCGCAGGTTGGCGCCAGTGTAGGTGCCGGCGTTGGCGCTGCCTGCGGTGTAGAGAGCGCTGCCGCCGACCAGGGCCGGGTCGTAGCCGATGGGGAACACCAGGGCACCGGTGCTGCTGGTGGCGGTGCCGTCGTAGGTCTTGCTGGCGTTGCCGACGTTGACGCTGAGGGCGGTCATGAAGCTGCGCAGCAGGGGCGCGCTGTGGCCCTCGTACATGCGCCAGGTGGCGCCCGTGCCGCCGGCGTCGTCGATGCTCCAGCCGGCCGCCACGAAGGGCGCCAGGGTGGTGAGCTGGGTGCTGGTCAACCCCGATACGCCCGAGGCATTGCCGGCCCCGACGCCTTGTGCCAGGCCGCTGGTGGTGGTGTTCCAGAAACTGCCGGTGGCGGTGCCGGCATTGCTGCCCACCAGGCCGCCGACCGCGCCGACGCTGGAGCTGGCCGTGCCCGTGGAATAAACACGCAGCAGGCTGCCGTCGTTGAACCCGACCAGGCCGCCCGCCGTGGCGTTGCCCTGGGCGCTGCCGGTGGCGTAGCTGTCGCGGAGGATACCGGTGCTGGTGTTGCTGCCCGCCAGGCCGCCGCTATTGAGACCGCCGCTGGCACTGCCTGTGGCCAGGGACTCGCTGAGCGTGCCGGCGTTGGTGCCGACCAGCGCGCCGACGTTGCCCGTACCGGTGGCGCTGGTGTCGCTGCTGACCCGCTCGATCACACCCGCCGAAGCGTTGTAGCCCACCAGGGCGCCGGTGTAAGTGCCGCCGGCTACGCTGCCGCCCACCAGGTTGAGGTTGCCGACATAACCGGCGTTGTAGCCGAACAGGCCGCTGTAGGTGCTGCCGGGGCGGTTGATGGCCAGGCCGCTGATGCGGTGCCCCTGCCCGTCGAACCGGCCGGTGAAGGGGTTGGCCAGGCTGCCGATGGAGAGGAAGCCGGTACCGCTGTTCCACAGTGCACTGCTGGAGGCCTCGACGTCGTTCGCCAGGACGAAGCGGCTGCCCGCCAGGCTGTTGGAGGCCAGCCCCTGGAGCCCATAGACATCGGCGATGCGGTACGGGGTGGCGATGCTGCCGTCCCCGGCCAGGGCCCGTATGAAGGTGGCGCTGGGGCTGAGGCGGAAGTCGGTGACGTTGAAGCTCAGCAGGCTGGCCGCGACCTGGTTCCAGGTGCCGCCGGTGAGATTCAGCACACCGAGGTTGACGCTCCCGTTGCTGGTGACGGTGCCAGCAGCAGACAGGGTCAGGCTGCCGTTGGCGGCGTCGATGCCATCACCCAGGAGGATGTTGCCGCTGTTGCTGGTGCTGAGGGTCAGCCCGGCGTTGTCGCCCCAGGCCAGGCGGTCGGCCACGTTGAGGTTGCCGGCTGCCGACAGTTGGCGGGTGCCACTGATACCGAAGGCACCGCCGCTGTCGAGGCTCAACAGCCCGCCGGAGCCGAGGTCGGTGTCCAGGCTGTAGCTGGCGGGAGTGGCGCTCAGGTAGAGACCATAGCCGGTATCGGTGAGACCGCCGAAGTCGGAGAGCGCGAGGAAGCCCAGGTCGCTGTCCGCGTAGTTGCCCCGAGCGGCCAGGTAGCGGCTGCGGGTTGCCGTGAGGCTGCCCTGCCCGGTCACCAGGCGCATGGCCGAGGCATAGATGTCCAGGCCCTGGATACCGAGGTAGCCGACACGATCACTGAACGCGGCACCCTGGCTGGAACCACCCTCCAGGTAGGTGAGCGTGCCATTGCTGTCGAACCGGCTGGCTTCGCCAAGGACGTAGTAGTAGCCGTTCGCCCCGGTGGAGGCGCTGCCGATCAGTTGCCCACCCGACACGGCACTGACGGTGGCGCCGGCCAATGCCGTGCTGCCGGCGTCGCTGAACACCCGGCCGCTCACGGCGTTGGGTGTGGTGCTGTAGCGCCATTGCAGATAGGGATAGAGGTTGGTGCCGATGCCCCAGATCGAGGAGGCGAAGCCGGCCGGCAGGCTGCCCTGCAACTGGGCGGTGGTGCGTCCGGTGATTCCAGCCGCCACCCCGCCGGCGCTGCCCAGCGTCTGGCCGCTGGTCTGGATGTCCCAGTAGGCGTTGGTGATGGCACTGCTGCCACCGTTGTTGTAGCCGGCGAAGCCGCCCATCTGGCTGCCGCCCGCGACGTAGCCGGTGGAGTAGCTGTTGCCGATGGTGCCGTTGACGAAGTTGACCCCGACAAAGCCGCCGATGTTGCTGGCGGAGCCCTGGCCTATCACCGCGCCGGTGGCGTAGGAGTCGGTGATGCTGCCTTCGTTATGGCCGACGAAACCGCCGATGGGGCCCGCCGCCGCTCTCACCGTGCCAGTGGCGTAGGACTGGCTGATGGAACCGCCATCGCCGCTGTAGCCGTTGGCTCCGACCAGCCCACCGACATAACCGAGGCCGTTGTTCGGGTTGGTGCCGGTCACATTGCCGGTGGCATAGGCGCGCGTGATGCTGCCGCCGCTGAAATTGAAGCCGACCAGGCCGCCGACCTGGTAGCCGGCGCCGGTGACGTTGCCACTGGCGGAGGCATCGGCGATGGCGCCGCCGTCGTTGGTGCCCACCAGCCCACCGGTATTGGCCTCGCCAGTGCTGGTGCCGCTGACGGTGGTGCTGGCTGATGCGCTGCCAAGGGTCCCGCCCGTCATGTAGCCGACCAGCGCACCGACACCATCGCTGCCGGTGACACTGCCGCCCACCAGCTTGACGTTGGCCAGGGTCGCGCCGGAGGTGTAGCCGAACAGGCCCACGTAGTTGGTGCTCGCCCGGTTGATGGCCAGGCCGCTGAGGCCGAAGCCCTGTCCATTGAAGCTGCCGGTGAAGCTGCCGGTGTCGCTGCCCAGGGGCTTGAAGCCCGATGCACCCCAGACATCGGCGTAGTAGCCGGTGCCGCCGGCAGCAAGCGCGGCGCCGAGGTCGAGGGAGGTGCCGAGCCGGTAGTTGCCGGCCAGGTTCATGCCGATCAGTTGCAAGGCATGGGGGGTGTACACCGCGGTGGAGTACTCGCTGCGCAGCATCGGCCGGGTATCACCCTCGAACATCACCCAGGTGTTGGCGAAGTCGAAGCCGTTGTAGGTGGACTGGGTGCGGGCATTGGCCGAAGTGATGGCGGTGCCACCGCTGGCGCTGCTGGCCTGCCCGGTGCTGTTCACGTCCCAGTAGCTGTTGGCGAAGGTGATGGTGGACAGGAAGGTGCCGCCGATCAGGCCGCCCGTGGCGGTGTAGCCCTGGACCCGGCCGCTGGCGTAGGTGTTGGTCAGGGTCGCCGAGTCGAAGACATTACCCACCAGCCCGCCGGCGAAGGCGCTGCTGTTGCTGAGGGTGCCGGTCACCGACCCCGTGGAATAGGCATCGGCCAGCGTGCCGTTCTGCACGGTGCCGGCCAGGCCGCCCACGTTGCTCAGGCCCGTCACGCTGGCGGTCGAGGACGCCCCCTGCAGCGTGCCATTGGTGACCTGGCCGACCAGGCCGCCGACGTTGGAGCCGTTGCCCAGCACCGAGCCGGTGACGTGGATGCCCGACAGCGTGCCGCTGAGGGACCCGCTGATGGCGCCGACGGTGATGTTGCCGGTGATGGCGGCATGGGACAGGGTCAGGTCGCGCACCTGCCCGCTGACGGCCTGGAACAGGCCCACGTTGTTCTCGGAACCACGGGCGATGGTCAGGCCGTCCACGGCGTGACCGAGGCCGGTGAAGGTGCCGCTGAAGCCTTGCAGCGGCGCGAAGCCCTGGCCGCCGTTCCAGGTGCGCGTGGCGCTGGCGTCCAGGTCGGTGGCGAGGGCGTAGTTGCCACTGGCGCCGACACCCTGCAAACCGGCGAGGTCATGGATCAGGGTGTAGCTGGTGCCCCCCAGGCTGAGGCTGGCATTGCTGCCCGACAGGGTGACGCGGGCGCCGCTGCCCAGCCGGTAGCCGTTGCCGTAGACCAGCGAGAGCCCCGCGTTGGTGCCGGTGGCGGTGATGTCCTTGTTGATGATGACGCTGCCGGCGGCGTTCAGCGTCAGGGTGGTGTCGGCGCTCCAGCTGATGGGCGCATCGACGGTGATGTTGCCGGCCTGGCTGCCACCGACTCCGGTGGTCACCGTCACCCCGGTGCTGGCCAGGGCGTTGGTCAGGGTGTTGACGTTGAGCACGCTGTCGTTGGCGTTGCCGTTGAAGCCCCCCATGCCGGTGCTGCTGGCAGTGGAAATGGTCACGTTGTAGGGGTCGATCAGCCATTCGCCGGTCTTGCCCTTGCCGGGCTTGGCCAAGGTGGTGACCTTCACGTCATCGGCCACCTGCACGTGGGCACCGCTGGTCTCGATGAAGCCGCCATTGCCGCCGTTCGGGGCACTGGCATCGAGGGTGCCGGCCACCTTGACCACGCCGCCGTCGAAGTCGCCCATGAGCATGATCTTGCCGTTCTTCTCGCCCAGGGTGCGGGCCTCGATCACGCCGGTGTTGTTGACCACGGTCTTGAGCAGCGCATCGCCGGCATCGGCGGTGAGCAGCACCTTGCCGCCGTCGGCGCGGATCAGCTTGTGGTTCTCGACCAGCGCATCCGCTGCGGCGCCGTCCACCTGGACGTTGAGCAGGCCGTCGCCGGCAAAGTCCAGGGTCACGGCATTGCCGGCCGCCAGGGCCACGCTGCCCTGCTGGGCGACGATCACCCCCTGGTTGCTGACGGTGCCCCCCAGCAGCGCCACCGCGCCGCCATCGGCTGCGGTGAGGGTGCCCTGGTTGACCACGGCCGCCGGCGTGCCATCGCCCTTGAAGCGGTAGTTGCCACGTTCGAAATCCTGCGGGTCGATGTCGAGGGTCGAGGCCACCAGGCCGCCGACCTGGACCTGGGCACCGCTGCCGAACAGCACGCCGTTGGGGTTGACCAGGAAGACCCGCCCGTTGGCATCCAACTGGCCCATGATCTTCGAGCCGTCGCTGCCCACCACACGGTTGAGGGCGATGGAATCACTGCCGGGCTGGTTGAAGGTCACCCGCTTACCGGCGCCGATGTCGAAGCTCTGCCAGTTGATCGCCAGCTTGCTGCTGGACTGGTCGATGACCATCTGCTGGGCGTTGGGCTGGCTGATGGCGCCACTGCCGGAAACCACCTGGCCGCCGGTCGGCAGGTCGGCCGCCAGGGCCGCCATCGGGGCCAGCAGCGCACATGCCAGGACCGCGCCGGAGCCCGCCTTGCGTCGCCGGGCATGCTCATCGGCGACACACCAGGCGCGCAGACGGGGATTCCAGACCAGCGAGAAGGCTCGATTCATGACAGCAGTCCTTTGACGGCAAGAAGGGCTCGAGAAAGCCGCCGCTGTATATCACGGCGACTTTTACCTAGGAATTGGCTGTCAGGAATTTTTTACAGGCTTATTTTTTGGCGTCATCTGATTGACTCGAATGCCCGTATCTCGTCCGCCATCACCCGGTTGCGCCCGGCCTGCTTGGCCTGGTAGAGCAGCTCGTCCGCGCGCTTGAGCACGTCCTGCACGCTGCGCCCGCCTCGGGGCGACCAGTGCACCACACCGAGGGAAACGGTGATCTGCCCCACCGGGTCGATCGGGGTGGCCTCCTGCCGGGCGCGGAAGCGCTCGGCCACCTCTGCTGCCGTGCGCAGGGGCGCCTCGGGCAGCAGCAGGATGAACTCCTCGCCGCCGACACGGCACGGCAGGTCCCGCTCCCGACAGCTCTGGCGCAGCAGGTCGGCGAACTGGCGTAGCACATCGTCTCCCGTGTCGTGGCCGAAGGTGTCGTTGACCCGCTTGAAGTGGTCGATGTCCAGGCTGATCACGGAGAACGGCGTGCCCAACCGCTGCCAGGCCTGCAAGCGCTCCTCCATGGCGCGGCGGTTGGCCAGCCCGGTGAGCGGATCGCTCTTGGCCTGCTGATCCAGTTGGCCGAGCTTGGCCCGGGTCACTTCCAGGCCCGCCAGCAGGGCTCGCTTGATCATCCAGGCCTCGGCATACCAGGCCTTCACCCGCAGGGCCTTCTCCGCCCGCTCGGGCTGCGCAGCACTCTCGGCCAATTGCCGCAGCGGGCGGCTGATGCGCGCGGAAATCCACAGGATCAGCCCGATGCCCAGCAGGCTCATGGGCAGCAGGCCGGCGAGCAGGCGCTTCATCAACTCCTCCAGCGCTGCCTGTGCTGCAGCCAGGGGTTGTTGTGCCACCACGCCCCAGCCACTCAGCGGCACGCTGGCGTAGCCGGCCAGCATCTCCACGCCCCGTGTGTTGACCGCCTGCATGGCGCCGCTCTCGCCCTTGAGCACCGCATCGACGATGGGGTTGGCGCCCAGGCGCTCGCCAACGCGGCTGGTGTCGGGGTGGAACAGCACCTTGCGGTCCGGGTCCACCAGGTAGACGTTGGACGCGTCATGGTGGAAATGCTGGCTGACTAGCGAATCCAGGGCATTGGGCTTGCCCAGGTAGATGGTGCCGCCGATCAGCCCCCGGTACTGGCCATCGGGGCCCCAGATGGGGTGGGAAACGAAGACGATGAGGTTGCCCGCCAGGGAGCGGAACGCCGGGCTGACCATCGCCCGGCGCTGCTGCAGGGCCTCCCGCGAGCGCAGGGCCTGGCCGTTGATGCCCAGGCTGTCCGGCTTGGAGGCCACCACGGTGCCCTCGGCATCGGCCACCAGCACGGTGTTGAAGCTGTGGTCCTGCATCAGCAGGCGCTCGGCCTCCAGCGCCATCTGTTTCGTGTCCCCCGGCACGTTGCCCAGCAGGGTGGCGCTGAAGCGCAGGCGTTCCAGGTCACCGGCCAGGTTCTCGTTGATGCTGGCGGCGAGCTTGGCCGCATAGGCGCGGTTGGCCTCCAGGGCGTTCTGCACCAGTGCCTGGCGCTGGATGCCATAGGTCACCAGCAGGTTGTTGGCCAGCGTCGCCAGGGTCGCGGCGAGTGCGAACAGCAGGATGAGGCTGCGCAGGTTGAGCTTGGGGGGCGGCCCGAACGGCATGGGTCATGTCCCGATGGGTCTAGCGCTCAAGGCGACTGCGATCCTTGCAGCGGGTCCTACGGGCGACGCATCGTCGTGGTGAGCGAGCGGGCTTTGGCCAGGGCCGTCACAGGCCCGTAGAAAAGCCCGGGAAAACGTGTGGATTTTACCCTTCGGGCAAGGTGAAACCAAGGCCGAAACGGCGAGGTGCCACCATTTGTGCGCTCCGGGATCGGGCGACACCGCGGGCCCGGGGCTGCGCTGGCAGGCTGGAGATGGGGCGCACCGAACCGAGCCGGGCTCGGTGGGTGGGTGCGGAGACTTTCAATGCTCCCAGCGCCCCGGCGCATAGGAAAACATCGGCAGCGACCAGCTGAAACGGATCGCCGAAAGTCGCAGCAGCAGGCCGACGCTGAAGGAGGCGAGCAGGTTGAGGTCGTCGTCGACGCCTTGCTGGCGCAGGCCGAGGTAGAGCAGGGCGACCAGCAGGGAGACGCTGGCGTAGAGCTCCTGGCGTAGGACCTGCGGGGTGCGGTTGCAGAGGATGTCGCGGAGGATGCCGCCGAAGATGCCGGTGATGATCCCGGCCATGGCCACCACCGGCAGGGCATAGTCCAGGCCCAGGGCGACGTTGCAGCCGATCACGGTGAAGGCGATCAGGCCCATGGCGTCGAGCACCAGGAACAGCTGCCGCAGGTGGTGCATGAACCTGGCCAGGAGCATGGCCGAGAGGCCGGCGCCGATGGTGAGGAAGATGTATTCGGGGTGCTGGGTCCAGCTCACCGGGTAGTGGCCGAGGAGGATGTCGCGGACGGTGCCGCCGCCGAGGGCGGTGAGGAAGGCGATGAGGCTGACGCCGAACAGGTCCATATTGCGCCGGCCGGCGGCGAGGGCACCGGACATGGCTTCGGCGACGATGGCAATCAGGTAGACGTAGGTGAGCACACAGAACTCCTGCGTTGTGCTGCCCCTCCCCCTGTCCTGTGTACCTGAGAGTTTGCGCGGCGTGGGCCGCTTGCCCCTTCGGTGGGCCGCTCGCGGGCGGCCGCTCTCCAGTTGGCGATCATGGAACCCGCAGTGACTTCTGCCTGAGCGATTATGGGAGTTTGCGCCTTCGGCGGAGGCGCATGGCGCCTCGCTCTCCTGCGGGGGCGCGGATTATAGGGGCGCTGACGAACTTGTGCGAGTGGTCAGCTTCCGCGCCTGCACCTGTCAGGTGCGGAAGGCCCCCAGCCCGCTCTTCAAGGCACGTGCCGTCTCGCCCAGTTCAGCGGCGGAGTGGTTGATGGCGTCCACATCCTGGCGGGTGTGTTCGAAGGCGCCGCGCATATCGCCCAGGCGCCCGGACATATCGGCCACCGCATGCTGGATGTGCTCGCTGCTGGTCAGCGCCTGCTCGACATTGGCGTTCACCTCGCCCATCTGCCGCACCAGGGTGTCGAGGGCTTCCAGCGCTTCGTCGGCGTTGCCCGCCAGGGCGCGCGAGCGCTCGGCGGTGCTGCCCATGCGCTGGGCGATCTGGCGGATGGCGCCGGTGACCTGGTCGATCACCTTGTGCGCATCGGCCAGCACGCTCTTGGTCTGCCCTGCCAGCTTGCGCACCTCGTCGGCGACCACGGCGAAGCCACGGCCCGCTTCGCCGGCGCGCGCGGCTTCGATGGCGGCGTTGAGGGCCAGCAGGTTGGTCTGCTCGGAGATACCCGCAATCATCTGCAGCACCTGGCCGATCTGCTCGGCCTCACGGCTGAGGCCGTCGAGGTCGGTGGCCAGCTCGATGTTGGAGGAGGTGCTGCCGTGCACATCGGCGATCAGCTGTTGCAGCTCCTGGTGGGCGCGGCTGAGCTCGGTGCTGGTGCGCTCGAGGTTGCTGCGCACCGCCCCGGCCAGGCTGTGGGATTGCCCGGCGGCCTGCTGGATCGACTGGCCGTGCTGGTCGACGTCGGCCAGTTGGTGCGCCGCCTGCTGGATCTGTTGGGTGATGTCGTCGGCGCGGTGCAGGAAGGTTTCCGCCAGCTGCTGGTTGCTGTCGGCCATGCCGAGGGCGCCGGAAAGGGTTTGCCGCAGGTCCTGCAGCAGGCCGGACAGGCGCGTACCCATCTGCCCGAGTTCGTCGTTGCTGGTGACTGCCAGGGAGTGCGAGAGGTCGCGTTCCTGGGCGATGCGATTGAGCTGCCCGGTGAGCTGGCGGATGGCGTGGACTAGCATGCGCGTGGCCAGCCAGGACAGCAGCAGGCCGATGCCCAGCGTCACCGCGCCAATGAGCAGCAGGCTGCGCAGGCTGTCGGCGATGGCCTGGTCGAGGCTGCTCAGGGTGACGTCCACGCCCACCACGTAGGGCTGGCCGCCGCTGGTGCGCATGGGCAGGAAGATCGAGCGGAAGGTCCCGTAGCTGTCGGTGTACTCGTCGAACTGCGCCTGGTTGCTGCGCGCGGCCTGGATCACCGCCGGGCTGGCATCGGTGTACTCCTCCAGGTGCTTGGCGTAGCTGTCGCTGGCGATCTCGCTGCCGCTGGCGCCGTCGGAGAGGTAGAACACCCGGCCGCCGCTGTCGACCATCAGGGTGTAAGCGAACTTCAAGTCCACCTCGCCGGCGTACTCGCCGAGGTTGCGCACCTGTTCCAGGTACTCGCCCTCGCGCAGGCCATCGGCCGTCCGCGCCCGCTCCAGGTAGTCGTTACCCAGCAGGCGTGGCACTGCATGAGCCGCCGCACGCAGGCGGTTGTCCATCTGCTCGCGGATGTCCAGGGACTTCACGTACTGCGCGTAGCTGATGAAGGTGGCGATGCTGATCAGGTTGACCAGGGTGAAGGCCAGCAGAATCTTGGTCTGCAGGCTGACGGAGCGCAGCGATGACATCGGTTCAGTTCCATCCGAGTGGAGATTCCAGCCGCTCTTGCAGTGGCTTACTTTTGTTTCGGAATACTCTGACAGAACTTGAGTGGCAAGTGGCTAGGCCGTCTTTGGCGCGGAACGCTCTGCGTCCTATTCAGCAGCATCACGAACCGGCCGTTCAGCTGCTGCCAAGCATGTCTTGGGAGGCCATTTTGTCGCTCTAGCTTTCGCTGGTATTGCCGGCGTTTTGATTCGTTCTTGACTGAGGGGAGGTCCTAGGTCGGATGCGGAGCCGTCAGGTGGTGTGGCTAGACAACCGGCAGAGATTGTTGTCGATAGTCCGGTATGGCAGGTGCGGGGACGCTTATGCACCGCGCGCCTTCTGATGATTGGGAGTCTGTGCCCGGCGCGTTCAATAAGTCGGAGGCGCTCTCAGCTCTACCGGTTCTGGCTCTCTAGTTCTCCTCTACGTCGGCATCTTGCACCACTCAAGCGGTTTTACCGTCTGTCGTTGCTGTGATCTGCATCATTGCAGTTCATTTTTTTTTCTATAAGGTGGCCAGCCGCCACTATTTGTGAAAAATTTGTGAAATCAGGAAATGTAGAGGCCAAGGATTTGGAGTCTGGCCAAGGAGTTCTACGCCAATGACTGGCATTACCGTATTGATACTTGCTGCAGAAAGTGGGCATAAGCTTGATCGCTGGGAGCAGGGGGCGCTCCCCAAACAGTTCATCGAGGTGCAAGGTGAGACGCTCATAGGGCGTACCCTTCGCTTGTTGTCGGAGCAAGGCATAACCATGCCTTGGCTCGTCACCGCCAGTCCTGCGTTTGCCGCATTGCCCGCTATCAGCTGGTGCCCGCTGAATAACGAAACCAAAGCCCATAGTCTGCTTGCAGCAGAGTCGCTCTGGGTCAGCGGCGATTTGCTGGTTTTGTATAGCGACGTCTACTACTCGGAGGCTGCATTCAAATCATTGTTGAATATCAGCGGAACCCGCTTTCTGGGACGCAGCGGGCGTAGCGCTTACACCTTCAAAAATTATGGTGAGCTTTTTGCGATTCGCATTGCAGCCGGGGATCGTGGCGCTGCTCTCGATGCGCTCGCCCGCATGGTTCTCCACCATCAGCGCACCAACGATCAGAGTTTCTGGAACTTCTACCGGCTCATGGCTGGTCTGCCTCTTGATGGCGAATCCATGGAGCAGCGGCTGTTCATTGACGTGCACGATGAAACTGACGATGTGGATTTTGTTGAAGATGTTCCAATGCTGCTCGAAGCCATCGAAAAGCCTCTGCGCTGGCGTGCTCGCTACCTGCTGCGCCGTTTGAGCCTGCTTAATAAGGCGCGTCGGGATCGCGCTCGCTCACTGTCGGTGAGCAAGGGTGAGAGGATCTGGACCGCTTATTGAGGCTCTTACGCTCTTCGTCGCTGCGGTGCCGGCTCTCTGGGGATGAGACTCGGCCTTGAGGCACGAGGAGATAGTAGAGGAATCGCCAAAGGGGCAGTCCGGCATAGAGATTTTCTAGCGTACTGCTTGATGACCCCCTGCAAGCTCGCGCCGACAGGGGGCTTGATACGGGCAGTGCCCTGGTTACAGCGTCGTCTTGCAGCTCACGCCCACGGCCTTGAACGCGTTGATCACGTCCGTCGTCGGCAGGCTGCGGTTCTGTGCCGACTTGATCACGCCGCAGGCGCCCTGGTCGAAGGTGCTGGTCTCGGTCCAGTAGAAGCGGTTGGCGTCGACGAACACTTCGAAGGCCTTGCGGGTGTTCCAGCCGGTCGACTTGGCGAGCAGGTAGAAGGCGCGGTTGTACACCCCGCTGGAGTGGTGCACGTCGATGCCCTCGTAGTAGTCGCTGGCCCGGTCGATGGAGCTGCCGTCACGGCTGGGCTGGTCCATGTAGCGCAGCGAACCGTTGCCCTTGAAGATATCGGCACCCACCTTCCAGTCGTTCTGCCCCTTCATGAAGTACTCGGCGGCTTCGCCGGCCATGTCCGAGAAGGCTTCGTTCATGCCGCCGGATTGCCCCTCGTAGACCAGGCCGGAGTTCAGCTCGGTAAAGCCGTGGCTGACCTCGTGGGCCGACACGTCGAGGGAAACCAGCGGGTAGAAGCGGCTCTTGCCGTCGCCGAAGGTCATGGCCTGGCCGTCCCAGAAGGCATTCTCGTAGCCGTTGCCGTAGTGCACCTTCATGTACAGCTTTTTCTCGTTGAGCGGACGCAGCCCGCCGAACCAATTGCCGTACATCTGGAACACCACGTTGCCGAAGTAGTGGGCATCGTTGAGGGGCGAGTAGGCGCCGTTGGTGAGCTTGTACTCGTTGTACGGGCAGGCGAAGCGGAAGGCTTTGACGCTGGTGTTGTTGGTGCTGTTGTTGAGGTTCACGGTGATCACGTCACCGCTGTTCATTTCGCAGCGGTTGTTGACGATCAGCGGGCCGTACTGGGTGCCGTAGAGGTATTTGCCGGTCTTGGCGTTGCCGCCCGGGCCGGTGGCTTCGGCGTGGTTGAGGCCTTCCCAGCGCTGCAGGACCTGGCCGGTGTTGGCTTCGATCATGAAGTGCGGGCGGGACGGCTCATCCCCGCCGACGAAGAACGACACCACGTAGGCGAGCTGCGCCTGTTTCTGCTCGTTCAGCCGTACCACCAGCTCGCTCTGCTCGTTGCTCACCGGCTGGCTGCTGGCGACCAGGGCCTTGGCCTGTTGCAGGGCCTGCTCCTTGGTCAGGGTGGGGGTGGCGTCACGCACCAGGTCCTGCTCGATGCCCACCAGCATGCGGCCGGTGCGCTTGGTGGCGCCGTTGCGGCTTTCGGTGATGGCTTCGCCCCAGACCCGCACGCCCTTGTAGTACTGCTGGTAGCGGGTGACCTGGGTGCCGTTCGGCAGCTTGGCGCTGGTGCCCTTGTCGAGCTCCTCGGGTGCCAGGCCCAGGTCGGAGTGGATGTCGCTGCCACCGGCTATTCCTGCCCGTGACGGCAACTTGGCTACGTCCACCAGCTCGGCCGCGAGTCCTATCGCGGGAGAGGCGAGAGTGGCCAGGATCAGCGTTTTTCCTATGAACTTCCTTTGCATTCTGTAGCTCCTTGGTGATGGTCGGAGGGTATCTCCGTGGTGCTCCAGTGGCCTTGTGGGCGCTCTAGGAGCGAGGTATCGCCGGTGCCCGGCGGATGGCCGGTTGGGGTGGCGATAAGGAGGAAGGTATAGACGCCAGGAAGGGGATATCAACGCTCGAATGCATAAATAATCGCGATATTTGCTGCAAATTTCGGCAATAAGGCGGCTATTTGTCGTTAATTGACAGGGTGTCAATTTCTAGCCGTTGCGCTTGCCCGAGTGCCGCGGCGAACACGGATGGGCTCTCCCGGTGGAGTCCAGCTCGGGATTCAGGGCTGCAGGGCCCGAAAAACGGGAGGTTGCGCCGGCAACCGCAAACGGGCGCTGGCAACGGCGAAGCGGGGGAGAGGAGGAGGGGGGACGACGAAGCGAAGCCCTCGGCCTTCGGTCGGATCACCCAAGGCCTGCGGGAGCTGCCGACGACTGGTCAGTCGGAAGATGTGCGGCGATCGTGTCGATAGAGCCAGGCGAGCGGTGGCAGCAGGGCGAGCAGGGCAAAACCGTCGACCCACAGGTGCGCCCAGATGCCCCGCTGCGCGGAGAGCAGCATGTCCTGCGGGGCCCACAGCAGGATGCCGACCATCATCCAGCCCCAGGCCGAACCGTTGCGCCCACGGTCGCCGATGCGCACCAGGGCGAACATGAACACCGCGTAGCTTTGCATCGTGGCGCCGAACAGGGCCTGCCACCACAGCTGCTGATCGCGCGCGCCCGCCGGCACTGCGCCGGTCCAGAAGGCGTGCTCGACGCCCTGCTGATAGGCCTCGAACAGCGGCAGGTGGTTGAACCAGGTGAGCACGAGGCCGGCACAGAGATGCCCGAAAGCGGCGGCATACAGCCAATAAACGAGGAGCTGGCGGAGGCGTGCGTGCGGGGTGGTCATCGACATTCCGTGTCCTGCTGGAGCATGGGTGGTGGCGGAGTGTAGCGACTTTGCCCCTACGCCATTGGGATGCGTTGCGCGTGAGCGCGCACTCCCGGGCCGTATCGCCTTTCTTGACGAAGTTTTCACACGTGCTTGTGCAGAGTTCGTGTAGTTCCTGCCGGTTCGCTCGGCAGCCTGTATCCGACTGATGGAGTTCTTATGCCGTCGCATGCGCGTGATCAAGGGGCCCGGACATTCGACTGGGCCGGTCTGGGCTGGTTGTTTCTGTTCTTCTGGTGCTTCTCCGGCCTCACCCAGGTGCTGATCCTGGCCACCGATACCAGTGGCTTCACCGGCTTTCGCCAGGCCTTCCTGCTCAGCGGCCTGTGGCTGATCCCGGTGCTGCTGTTCCCGGCGCGCACCCGCACACTGGCTGCGGTGATCGGCGTGATGCTCTGGCTGGCCTCGTTGCCGGCGCTGTTCTACTTCCTGGTGTACGGCCAGGAGTTTTCCCAGAGCGTCATCTTCATCATGTTCGAGTCCAATACCGCCGAGGCCGGCGAGTACCTGACCCAGTACATGACCTGGTGGATCCCCCTGGTGCTGCTGGCCTACGCCGCCGTCGCCTGGCTGATCTGGCGGCGCCTGCGCCCGGTGTACCTGCCCCGTGGCAAGGCGCTGGCGATCAGCGCGGCCTTGCTGGTGGCGCTGCTCGGCTACCCGGTGACCAAGCAGATGATGGTCAACGACAGCTTCGAGCAGGCCATGGACGGCATCGACAAGCGCCTGGAGCCGGCGGTGCCCTGGCAACTGGCGGTGGGCTACCGGCAATACCGCCAGCAGCTGTCCAACATGCAGGACCTGCTGGAAGGCAACGCCCGCATCGCGCCCCTGGCCAACCTGCGCGACATCAACGGCAACCAGCCGTCGACCCTGGTGCTGGTCATCGGCGAATCCACCAACCGCCAGCGCATGAGCCTGTATGGCTACCCACGCTCGACCACGCCGAACCTCGACAAGCTGCGCGGCGAGCTGCAGGTGTTCGACAACGTGGTCACCCCGCGCCCCTACACCATCGAGGCGCTGCAGCAGGTGCTGAGCTTCGCCGACGAGAGCAACCCGGACGCCTACCTGAGCAAGCCCTCGCTGCTGAACATGATGAAACAGGCGGGCTACAAGACCTTCTGGATCACCAACCAGCAGACCCTGACCAAGCGCAACACCATGCTCACCACCTTCTCCAAGCAGGCCGACGAGCAGTTCTACCTGAACAACAACCGCAACCAGAATGCTCGCCAGTACGACGACGACGTGTTCGAGCCCTTCGCCAAGGTCCTCGCCGACCAGGCGCCGCGCAAGTTCATCGTGGTGCACCTGCTGGGCACCCACATGAGCTATCAGTACCGCTACCCGCCGGAGTACGAGCGCTTCACCGATCGCCAGGGCGTGCCGCCCAACGTCACCGACGACCAGTTGCCCACCTACAACAGCTACGACAACGCCGTGCTGTTCAACGACCACGTGGTCTCCACCCTGATCGAGCGCTTCAAGGCCACCGACCCGAACGGCTTCCTGCTCTACCTGTCCGACCACGGCGAGGCGGTGTTCGACCCCGAGCACCCGCAGGTGCTGGGGCGCAACGAGGCGGCGCCCACTGCGCCGATGTACACCATCCCCTTCATGGTCTGGACCAGCCCCGCCTGGCAACAGAGCCACCCGCGCAACTTCGCCGGTACCTTCGACCGCCCCTTCAGCAGCGCCGGGCTGGTGCACACCTGGGCGGACCTGGCCGGCCTGCGTTTCGACACGCTCGATCCCAGCCGCAGCCTGGTCAGTGCCGACTTCAAGGCGCGCCCGTTGATGATCGGCGACCCCTACGCGCCGAAGACCATGATCGACTTCAGCCTGATCAAGCCCAAACCCAAGGCCGCCGCCAAACCGGTGGAAGTGGCAAAGGAGGGCGATCAGCCCCTGCAGAGCGGCCCGCCCAGCACCCGTGGTTGAGGTGAGATAGCGTCCGGCCCCGGCCTTGACTGTGCCGGGGCGTCTGTCTGTCAGCTTTTTGCTTGGAAATCCGACGGGCCGATGGAATGGCGCCGTAGGCTGTTGCATCATTCCGCCCCTGCAACGCCTTCCCCCACTCAAGGATTTCCACATGGCCGGAGCCAGCCTGCTCACCCTGCTAGACGATATCGCCAGCGTCCTCGACGACGTTTCCCTGATGACCAAGGTCGCCGCGAAGAAAACCGCCGGCGTACTGGGGGACGACCTGGCCCTCAACGCCCAGCAGGTTTCCGGCGTGCAGGCCGAGCGCGAGCTGCCGGTGGTCTGGGCAGTGGCCAAGGGCTCGGCGGTGAACAAGGCGATCCTGGTGCCGGCTGCGCTACTGATCAGCGCCTTCGCGCCCTGGGCGGTGACCCCGCTGTTGATGGTGGGCGGCGCCTACCTGTGCTTCGAGGGCTTCGAGAAGCTCGCCCACAAGTGGCTGCACAGCGCCGAGGAAGACGAGCAGAGCCACGCGGCCCATGTCGAGGCGCTGGCCAAGACCGACGTCGATGTCGTGGCCTTCGAGAAGGCCAAGATCAAGGGCGCCATCCGCACCGACTTCATCCTCTCCGCTGAAATCATCGCCATCACCCTGGGCACGGTCGCCGAGTCGTCCTTCGGTGTGCAGGTGGCCGTGCTGGTGGGCATTGCCGCGATCATGACCGCCGGCGTGTATGGCCTGGTGGCCGGCATCGTCAAGCTGGACGACCTGGGCCTCTACCTCAGCCGCAAGGCCAGCCAGGCCGCGCAGAGCATTGGCCGCGCCATCCTGCGTGCCGCGCCCTACATGATGAAAGGGCTGTCGGTGATCGGCACCGCCGCGATGTTCCTGGTGGGCGGCGGCATCCTCACCCACGGCATCCCTGCGGCCCATGAGCCCATCCATCACCTGGCCGAAGCGGCGGGCGCCGCTGGCGTGGTGGTGCCGACCCTGATCAACGGCGTGGTCGGCATCGTCGCCGGTGCGCTGGTGCTGGTGGTGGTGAGCCTGGCGAAGAAGCTGTTCGCCAAGGGCTGATAGCCGCCACTGAAAAACGCCCCGCCGGCATCGCCCGCGGGGCGTTTTCGTTTTCAGGGGCTCGTGTTGCCGTTCTGGCCGTAGCCCGGGCTTCAGCCCGGGGCCGGGGCATCGCGGATGAATCCGCTCCCACAAGGCAGCATCCTGGGTGGGCGGTACTTGCCGAGGTGGGTAGGGCGGGTGAAACCCGCCTTGGTCGAGGTCGCGGGATCAGGCGTTGGGCTTGAAGGCGCAGTAGCCGGGGCGCGGGCCGATCCTGGGGTGGTTGCGGCAGGTTTCCGGGCGCTTGTCGTAGATGGTGCATAGGCGCGACTTGCGGTCGAGGAAGTAGCAGTCGTTGTTGGCCATGCGGGCCAGGGTGAAGATGCCCGACTTCTGGTTGAAGCGTTCCACCAGGCCGTCCTTCATCAGGCGCTTGGCGATGTTCTTCGGCGGCTCGCCGCGCTCGAAGTCGGCCACCAGCTCCATGCGGATCAGGTCGCTGATGCGGGCCTCCACCGGCATGGTGCAGCAGCTGGAGACGCAGGCGTGACACATGCTCTTTTCGTAACGGATCCAGGTTTCGGTGCGATCGATGTCGGCACCGACGATGAGCATGGTTTTCATGGCTTGGGCGCGGGCTTGGGGCTGGGAGGGCGCGCATCATAGCGGGATTGGCGAATTTGTGAACAGTTTGCCGCCGGCCGGCGAGAGGATTTCTACTCTCTGTGCGCAATCGGATGAATTTTCTGTGTCTGTGAGATGGCCAGCATTCGTCTGTAGGGAGTGTTCCGTTTCGCTCGATATACTGGCGCGTCGCCATTTACGCCGGGCGGCGGCGTTGAACGTGCAGGGATCTGGCGTTTCTTCTCAATCACTTGGGAATTCAGTGCATGCAATGGATCTTCATGCTGGTGGGTCTGGCCATGGGAGCGGCAGCCGGTGAATCGATCACCGGAGCCCTGCTGGGCGGCCTCCTCGGATTGGGCCTCGGACAGGCGATTCGCCTGCACGGGCTGAGTACGGAAAACGCCGCCCTGCAGAAGCAGCTGCGCGAGTTCGCGGCCCGTTTCGATGTGGGCACCCAGGCCATCCATGAGCGGCTGCTCAAGGTCGAGCGCAGCGGGGTGCAACCCGCCGCTCCCGCCGCGCCGCCCACCGAGGCGCCCGTGCCGGTGCCGGAAGCGCCCGTCGTGCATGCTCAGGCCGCCGCGCCGGAGAAGCCGGAGCAACCGGTGGACGACAGCGAGCTGGTCTGGGAACTGCCTGCGGAGCTCGAGCCGGAGCCCCTGGTGGTGACCCCGCCACCGCGCCAGCCGGATGTCAGCGACTGGACCCTGGAACCCCTCCCCGAGCCCTTGGCCGAACCGCTACCGCCGCGCCAGTCGGAGCCCATGGTCGCCCGTGCCCCGGTTACCCCGCCCCCACCGCCGCCGCCCCGCGAGCCTTCGCTGTTCGAGCGGGGCTTCGAGGCTGCGCGCAACTGGCTGTTCGGCGGCAACACCGTGCTGCGGGTCGGCGTGCTGCTGCTGTTCCTCGGCCTGGCCTTCCTCCTGCGCTACGCCACCGAAGGCATGGTGGTGCCCATCGAGGTGCGCTATGCGGGTGTCGCTGCCGCGGCCATCGCCCTGCTGGGGCTGGGCTGGTGGCTGCGCAAGCGCAACCCCAACTACGGCCTGATGCTGCAGGGTGCGGGTATTGCGGTGCTCTACCTGACGGTGTTCGCGGCGATGCGCCTGCATCCGCTGCTGGACCCGAAGATGGCGCTGATCCTGCTGATCGTGGTCACCCTCTGCTCGGCCATCCTCGCGGTGCTGCAGGACGCCCTGGGCCTGGCCGCCGCTGCGGCGCTGGGTGGCTTCGCCGCGCCGATCCTCACCTCCACCGGCAGCGGCAACCATGTCGCGCTGTTCTCCTATTTCGCCCTGCTCAACGCCGGCATCTTCGCCATCGCCTGGTTCAAGGCCTGGCGCCTGCTCAACCTGATCGGCTTCGTCGGCACCTTCGGCATCGGCTTCGCCTGGGGTCTGCGCTCGTACAAGCCCGAGCTGTTCGCCAGCACCGAGCCCTTCCTGGTGCTGTTCTTCCTCATGTACCTGGCCATCGGCCTGCTGTTCGCCCGGCGCAAGCTGCGCGAGGCGGCGGCCGCGCCGGATGGCGAGCGTGATGCGCTGCTGCGTTGGTCGGCGCGCCAGGGCGACTACATCGACGGCACCGTGCTGTTCGGCCCGCCCCTGGTCGGTTTCGGCCTGCAGTACGCGGTGATCCACCACATCGAGTTCGGCGCCGCCTTCAGCGCCCTGGCCATGGGCCTGCTGTACATGTTCATCGCCCGGGTCCTGGCCGGTCGCGCACCGGGCCGCGCCTTGTTGCTGGTGGAAACCTGCATGGCCCTCGGCGTGGTGTTCGGCACCCTGGCCATCCCGCTGGGCCTGGATGCGCGCTGGACCTCCGCCGCCTGGGCCGTGGAAGGCGCCGGCATCTTCTGGCTGGGCCTGCGTCAACGCCGGCCTCTGGCCCGTGCCTTCGCCCTGCTGTTGCAGGTGGGGGCGGCACTGGCCTTCCTCGGCAGCCTGCGCGTGGGCGTCGACAGCCTGCTGGACGGTGCGGCGCTGGGCGCGCTGATGCTCGGCGTGGCGCTGCTGTTCAGCTTCTGGCAACTGCGCGGTGCGCAGGAGGAAGAGGCGTCCGCCTGGGAACGCAGCGGCTTGCCGGTGCTGGCCTGCAGCGGGCTGGCCTTCCTCTACCTGATCGCGCCGCTGTGCCTGCGCGCCGAAGGCACCGCCATCGTCTGGGCCCTGGCCGGCCTGGCGACCCTCTACGTCGGCCTGCGCCTGGCCTCGCGCACCTTCCTCTTCAGCGCCTTCGCCGTGCAGCTGCTCGGTGGCGCCGTGTTCCTCCTGGGCATGGACCGCAGCGGGCTGGGCAGCGGCAGTGCGTTGGGCTGGAGTGGCCTGGTCACCGCCTCGCTGATCGGCCTGGCGCTGATCGGCGGCATGCTGGTGGCGGCCCGCGACGACATGGTGCGCAACGACAAGCGCCTGCTGCACAGCATGTCCCTGGTGCTGCTGGTGGGCTTGGTGTTCATCAACCTGGCGGTGCTCTTCGTCCTGCCCTGGCGCACGGCCAGCGCGGTATGGGGCGGCAGCGGCCTGCTGATCGTCTGGCTCAGCCTGCACCTGCAATTGCGCGCCAGCTTCGTCTTCGGCCTGGCGCTGCAGGTGATCGCCGGCCTGAGCTTCCTCGCGGTGAGCCCGCTGCTGCTCGGCCAGTTGAGCACCGAGGGCTTGCGCCCGCTGGCCCACGCCGGCTTCTGGACGCCGCTGGTGCTGTCCCTGGCCGCCCTGGCCGGCGCCTGGCGCCTGCACCACGAAACCCGTCGCGAGGACCCGCGCCTGCAAGGCCTGAGCCTGGGGCACCTGTCGCAACTGCTGCTGGTGTGGAGCGCGGGCTGGTGGACCCTGACCTGGGTCGCCGAGATCGCCCGCTTCGCCGCGCCGGAACTGCAGGTCCCCCTGGTACTGCTGGCGGCGGCGGTGACCGTGACGCTGTGGATGCTGCTGGCGCTGCGCACCCAGTGGCGCACCCTGGCGCTGCTTTGCCTGCTGCTGGTGCCGGGTGCGCTGGTGGTGCTGATGCTTGCCTGGAACCCGCATTACCACCCGGCGGCGGACTTCGGCTGGCTGGGCTGGGGCGCGCTGTTCGCGGTGCACCTGCTGGCCCTGCGCAAACTTCACGGCCTGTTGCCGGAAGGCCCCCGCAGCGCCGCCCACGTGCTGGGCTGCTGGTTGATCCTCGGGGTGCTGGCACTGGAGCTGCGCTACCTGCTGATGCTGCTGTCCGAGCACTACAACGCCTGGCGCTGGCTGGGCTGGGCCTTGCTGCCGAGCCTCTACCTGCTGCTGGTCACCCGGGTGTCGCGCCTGCCCTGGCCGGTGGTCGCCTTCCCGCGCGAATACCGCCTGTGGGCCGCCATGCCCCTGGCGGCGATGATGCTGGCCTGGTTCTGGATCGCCAACGCCTGGAGCGACGGCAGTGCCGACCCGCTGCCCTACCTGCCGCTGGTCAACCCGCTGGAGCTGGGCCTGCTGTTCGCCCTGCTGGGCGTCTGGCTGTGGCTGCGCGAGAACCTCGGCGAGTTCGGCTTCGACGCCAGCATCCAGCGCCTGGCGCCGCAGTGGGTGGTGGGCGCCTCGCTGTTCGCCCTGGCCACGGCCATCGTCTTCCGCAGCGCCCACCACTGGGGCGGCGTGCCCTTCGTGCTGGAGGCGCAGCTGGATTCGATGCTGGTGCAGGCCGGCCTGTCCATCGTCTGGACCAGCATCGCCCTGGGCCTGATGATCGGCGGCCACAGGCGCGTGCACCGCGAGCTGTGGCTGGTGGGCGCCGCGCTGATCGCGGTGGTGGTGGCCAAGCTGTTCTTCGTCGAACTGGGTAACCGGGGCGGCCTGGAGCGGATCATTTCCTTCATCGGCGTCGGCGTGTTGCTGCTGGTCGTCGGTTACTTCGCGCCGCTTCCGCCCAAGCGGGCGGCGCCCGAATCGGAGCAGGTCAACGCATGAGCCGTTTCCCCCTCTTGCTGAACATCTGCCTGGGCCTGCTGTGCGTGACACAGCCGGTGCAGGCCCAGGACAGCCTGGACGACTTCGCCGCCCGGGTACCGCTCAAGGTCGAGGGCAATGGCCCCTGGTACCGCGTCGACCTGCCGATGTCGCTGCATTTCCTCGCCCGTCATGCCGACCTGCGTGACCTGCGCATCTTCAACGCCGAGGGCGAGCCCCTGGCCTATGCGCTGGCCCGGGGTGAATCCCAGGTCACCCGCAGCGAGCAGGAGCTGGAACTCAAGTGGTTCCCCCTGCGCGGCCCGGCCGATACCAGCCTGGGTGCGCCTCGGGTGCGGGTGGAACGCAGCACAACCGGCACCGTGGTCGAGGTGCTGCCGGAAGACCCGGCCGCCAGCGGCGAGCGCCTGCGTGGCTGGTTGCTGGACGCCAGTGGCATGAAAGCGCCCCTGGAGAAACTGGTGATCGACTGGAGCGAGGAGGGTGAAGGCTTCCAGCAGTTCACCATCGAGGCCAGCGACGACCTGCAGAGCTGGCAGTCCTGGGGCACCGGGCAGATCGCCCGGCTGAGCTTCGGCAACGACCATATCTACCAGCGTGAAGTGACCCTGCCCGGGCACAAGGCGCGCTACCTGCGCCTGCTCTGGCTGGACCGCGAAGCGCCGTTGCTCACCGAAGCGCGGGTCACCGGTGCCCGCCAGGAAAGCAGCCCGGCGCCCATGGTCTGGTCCGACCCGCTGCCCGCTGGCAGCCCGGCGGCCGGCGAGTACAGCTGGGACCTGCCGTTGCCGCTGCCGGTGGAGAGCCTGAAATTCTCCCTCGAACAGGCCAATACCCTGGCGCCGGTGCGGCTCCAGGCGCGGAGCAACGACACCGCGCAATGGCAGGCGCTGACCTCCGGGCTGCTCTACCGCCTGCCCAAGGACGGCAAGGAGGTGCTGCACGACCGGCTCGAACTGGACGGCTGGATGCCGGTGCAGCACCTGAAGATGAGCGTGGACCAGCGCGCCGGCGGCTTCGGCGTCAAGGCCCCGACCCTGCAGGTAGGCATGCGTGCGCTGCAACTGGTGTTCCTGGCCCGGGGCACGCCGCCCTACACCCTGGCCGTCGGCAAGCCCGGCGCGGCCAGCGCCGAACTGCCGTTGACCACCCTGGTGCCCGGCTACGGCCCCGGCAGCCTGGCGAAGATGGGCAGCGCCCAGCCCGATGGCGACCTGCGCCTGGCCGAGGCCAAGGCGGTGGTGGTGGCCGAGGAGAAGGGCTCGGCATTGGCCTGGAAGCGCATCGGCCTGTGGGCCGTCCTGTTGCTGGGCGTGGGGCTTCTGGTGCTGATGGCGCTGAGCCTGCTGAAGGGCCAAAGCAAGGGCGCCTGAGGCCGCTCGCTGAGCGAAGTTGTCACGTAGATACTGGCTTTTTGCTGTATCTTGGCGCCGTTGCGCGACAGGGGTCGCGCAACGTTCCTTTGCGTCAGGTACGGCCGGTGCTCGACTTCATTTCGCAGCTGCAAGCTGCCCGCCTCTTGGGCCAGTCCTTCTTCGGGCGGCCGGTCATTCGTCGGCTCGGCGTGGGGCGCCCGGCATGAGCATGTGCAGCGGCTCCGGCTGGGCCCTGACCACTCCCGTCCTGTTCACCGGGATGCTGAGCGTCGGCATCATGTTCCTGGCCCGCTGGATCGGCCGCCAGCGCTACTTCCCGGGCCGCGCCAGCTTCGTCGTCCTGCATGTCTGCATTCTCTGGTGGCTGACCACCGCCGGCCTCGAACTGGCCGCCCAGGGCGCCTCGTGCAAGGTGTTCTGGGCCAGCATGGCCTGGCCGGGGATCGTCGCCGTGCCCACGCTCTGGGCGGTGTTCCTCTGGCAATACGTCAACAGCATCCGCGAGCCTCTGGCGCCGCAGCGCTACCTGCCCCTGGCGATCGCGCCGCTGGCGGTATGGGGCCTGGCGCTGCTCAACCCCTGGCAGGCTTTCTATGGCCCGGCCACGGCGCCGGCTTCCAGCCTGCCGGGTGCGCCGGTGGTGTACGAGCACGGCGTGCTGTTCCACGGCACCGCGGTGTACGTCTATGTGCTGATGCTGTTCTGCCTGGCGGTGGTGAGCCGTGCGGTGATCACCAGCCACGGCCTGCATCGTCGCCACTACCTCGCTTTCGTCGTGGTCACCTGCGTGCCCTGGGCGGCCAACATCAGCTACGTGGTGTTCGGCTGGACCCTGTTCGGCTTCGACCCGACACCCTTCAGCTTCGCCTTCACCCTGCTGGCGTTTTCCTGGCTGATTCTCGGTGTGCGCCTGTTCGACCTGTTGCCGGTGGCGCGCCACCTGTTGCTGGAGGAGCTGCCCGATCCGGTGCTGGTGATCGATGCCAAGGGCCGCGTGATCGAGGCCAACCCCGCCGCGCTGCGCCTGGCGGGCCTGCGTAACGGCTGGCAGGGCAGGGCGCTGCTGGGCTGGCCGGTGATCGGCGTCGAACTGCATGGCCTGCTGCAGGCGCAGGCCGGTGGCGAGCCGATGCTGACCCTGGGCGAGCCGCCGCGTTACTTCGAGGTGCGCGCCCGGGCCATCGAGCGGGTCACCCGCACCGGCAGCCATGTGCTGGGGCGGATGGCCTACCTGCGCGAAGTGACCGAGCGCCACCGCAGCGAGCTGCAGCTGGCCGAGGCCCTGGCCCTGAGCGAGCAACGCCTGCTCACCATCTCCAGCCTGCATGAGCAGCTGCAGGAGCAGGCCCTCTGCGACCCGCTCACCGGGCTCTACAACCGCCGCTACCTCAACGAATTCTTCGCCCGCGAGCAGGCCCGCAGCCTCCGCGAGGAAACCCCCATCGCCCTGGCGCTGATCGACCTGGATCACTTCAAGCAGCTCAACGACCGCCACGGCCACCTGGTGGGCGACGACGTGCTCAAGGGCGTCGCCGGCTTCCTGGAATGCAGCCTGCGCAGCACCGACGCGGTGTTCCGCATCGGCGGCGAGGAGTTCCTGCTGATCCTGCCCGGGGCCGACAGCGAAGAGGCGCGCCTTCGCCTGGAAGCCATCCGTCGCGAACTGGCCGATACCGGCCTGGCCACCCGTGGCGGCAAGCTGCACGTGACCCTGTCCGCCGGCCTGGCCATCTGGCCCAGCCAGGGGCAGAGCCTCGACGAGCTGCTGCAGGTGGCCGATGCCGCGCTGTACGACGCCAAGCGCAACGGCCGCAACCAGGTCTGCGCGCTGGCCCGGGTGAGCCTCTGAGCCGTCGCTGAACCAGTTGGCGTTTGCTGCGTCAGATGATTCTGCGTGCCGCCCAGAAGGCCTCCGGCGCCTCTGCTCCGGGCATTGCAGAAGGCTGCCGAGCGGCTTGCAGCATTGCGGCGCGAGTCGCGCTAAACTGCGCGCGTTTTTACTTCCCCTCCGGAGCCTCTTCCATGTCCCGCGTAACCCTGAGTCGCTATCTGATCGAGCAGACCCGTAGCCACAACACCCCTGCCGATCTGCGCTTCCTCATCGAGATCGTGGCGCGTGCGTGCAAGGAAATCAGCCATGCCGTTTCCAAGGGCGCCCTCGGCGGCGTGCTCGGCAGCATGGGCACCGAGAACGTACAGGGCGAGGTACAGAAGAAGCTCGACGTGCTCTCCAACGAAATCCTCCTGGAAGCCAACGAGTGGGGCGGCCACCTGGCCGGCATGGCCTCCGAAGAGATGGACAACGCCTACCAGATCCCCGGCAAGTACCCCAAGGGCGCGTACCTGCTGGTATTCGACCCGCTGGACGGCTCTTCCAACATCGACGTCAACGTCTCGGTCGGCACCATCTTCTCGGTGCTGCGCTGCCCGGACGAGTACCTCTCCCAGAACGACAGCCTCAACGAGCAGGCCTTCCTGCAGCCGGGCACCAAGCAGGTGGCCGCCGGCTACGCCATCTACGGCCCGCAGACCATGCTGCTGCTGACCCTGGGCGACGGCGTCAAGGGCTTCACCCTGGACCGCGAGCTGGGCAGCTTCGTACTGACCCACGACGACATCCGCGTGCCGACCGCCACCGCTGAATTCGCCATCAACATGTCCAACCAGCGCCACTGGGAAGCCCCGGTGAAGCGCTACGTTGACGAGCTGCTGGAGGGCAAGGAAGGCCCGCTGGGCAAGAACTACAACATGCGCTGGATCGCCTCCATGGTGGCCGACGTGCACCGCATCCTCACCCGTGGCGGCCTGTTCATGTACCCCTGGGACGCCCGTGAGCCGGAGAAGCCCGGCAAGCTGCGCCTGATGTACGAAGCCAACCCGATGTCCTTCATCATCGAGCAGGCCGGCGGCGCCTCCACCGATGGCCGTCAGCGCATCCTCGACATCCAGCCCACCTCCCTGCACCAGCGCGTGCCGGTGTTCCTGGGTTCCAAGGAAGAAGTCGAGCGCGTTACCGGCTACCACCAGGAATAAGCCATGCAGCCCTGGCAGCCGTTGCTCGACTGGTGGTTCGGCGATTTCGCCGACGCTGCCGAGACGGCTGCCGCGCGCCAGGGCCTGTGGTTCGGCAAGCGCGACAGCCAGGACCAACACGCCCGCCAGTGCTTCGGCAGCCAGGTGGAGCAGGCGCTGGACGGCGGCCTGGCCGACTGGGCGGAGCAGCCCGAGGGCTGGCTGGCGCTGATCCTGCTGCTGGACCAGCTGCCGCGCATGCTCTTCCGTGACCAGCCCCGCGCCTATGCCGGCGACAGCCGTGCCCTGGCACTGGTGCGCGACGGCATCGCCCGGGGCCTGGATGCGCAGCTCACACCAATCCGCCGGGTGTTCGTCGAGATCGTCTTCGAGCACGCCGAGGACTTGGCCACCCAGGAACTGGCCGTGCAGCGCTACACCGCCCTGCGCGATGGCGTTTCCCCTGCCGAGCGCGAGCTGTTCGACGGCTTCCTCGACTACGCCGTGCGCCACCACGCGGTGATCGCCCGCTTCGGCCGCTTCCCCCATCGCAACGCCATCCTCGGCCGTGCCTCCAGCGTCGAGGAAGCCGCTTTCCTCAAGGAACCCGGCTCGCGCTTCTGACTCCAATGGGCATTCCCCGTGGCGCTGTGCCAAGCTTGCCGCGGTATTCCCCACACCACGGAGTCATTCATGCAACTGCGCATCCTCGCCCTGCTGTCCGTTTGCGTCGCGCTCGTCGCCTGCAACAAGATCAACCAGGAGAACTATTCGAAGATCAAGGCCGGCATGGCCAAGGCCGAGGTCGAGCAGATCATCGGCGAACCCACCGAGTGCTCCGGCGCCGTGGGCCTGACCAGCTGCACCTGGGGCGACCAGAAGGCCTTCATCAGCATCCAGTTCGCCGGCGACAAGGTGATGATGTACCAAGGGCAGGGCCTGAAATGATCCGTCTTGCGCTGCTGCTTGGCGCGCTGCTGCTGGCCGGTTGCGCCGGCTCCAGCGAGCCCGCTGCGCCACCGCGCACGGTGGGCTCGGTGGATCTGCAACGCTACCAGGGCACCTGGTACGAACTGGCGCGGTTGCCGATGTTCTTCCAGCGCCATTGCGCACAATCCGAAGCCCACTACAGCCTGCAGCCGGATGGCGCGGTCGGCGTGCTCAACCGTTGCCGTACCGCCGAAGGCGAATGGCAGGAAGCCCAGGGCCAGGCCGTGCCCCAGGTCGCCGGGCAGACCGACAAGCTCTGGGTGCGCTTCGATAACTGGTTCAGCCGCCTGGCGCCGGACCTCACCAAGGGCCAGTACTGGGTGCTTTACCTGGACGACGGTTACCAGACCGCGCTGGTGGGCCACCCGGACCGCACCTACCTCTGGCTGCTGTCACGCACTCCCGAGGTGCCGGAACACACTCGCGCGCACCTGCTGAAGCTGGCCCGCGACCAGGGCTACGACACCGATGGCCTGATCTGGCGTACGCCGGACGACAAGATGCCGCGCTGATCCCCTAGCCCAACAGGGAGCGCAGCACGCCGGCGAACTCCCGCGCCGTCGCCTCTTCCTCGGGGTGACGGCCGTCCCGCACCACCCAGCGTCCCGCCACCATCACATCACGCACCTGGCGATCACCACCGGCGAACAGCCAGCGGTTGAGCAGCGCGTCGTCCTGGGCGGTGGCGAGGTAGGGGTCGTTGCCGTCCAGCACCAGCCAATCCGCACGCTGGTCTGCTGCCAGGGCGCCGGTGGGCTGGCCCAGGGCCTGGGCGCCACCGTTCAGCGCTGCCTGGTAGAGGGCGTCGCCCACGCGGGGCTGATGCGCCTGGTGCAGGCGGTTGCGGCGCTGGTCGCGCAGGCGCTGGCCGTATTCCAGCCAGCGCAGTTCTTCTACCGGGCTGACCGACACATGGCTGTCGGAGCCGATGCCGAAGCGTCCGCCCTGGGCCAGGTAGTCCACCGCCGGGAAGATGCCGTCGCCCAGGTTGGCTTCGGTGGTCAGGCACAGACCGGCCACCGCGCCGCTGCGGGCCATCGCTTCGACCTCGTCGGGTTCCGCATGGGTGGCGTGGACCAGGCACCAGCGCGGGTCTACATCGACGTTGTCGTAGAGCCATTGCAGGGGGCGGCGGCCGCTCCAGGCGAGGCAGTCGTCCACTTCCTTGCGCTGCTCGGCGATGTGGATGTGGATGGGTGCGTCGCCCGGGTCCGCCGCCAGCACGGCGCCGATCTGCTCCGGTGTCACCGCCCGCAGCGAGTGGAAGCAGGTGCCCAGCACCTGCCCGGCGGGCAGTGCTGCGCGCAGGCGCTGCTGCAGGGCGAGGTAGCCATCGGTGAAGTTGATGAAGCGGCGCTGGCCCTCGTTGGGCGCCTGGCCGCCGAAGCCGGCGTGGCTGTAGAGCACCGGCAGCAGGGTCAGGCCGATGCCGGTGCGGCTGGCGGCCTGGCTGATGCGCAGGGCGAGTTCTGCCGGGTCGGCATAGGGGCGCCCGTCACGGTCGTGGTGCAGGTAATGGAATTCGGCGACGCCGGTGAAGCCGGCCTTGAGCATCTCGATGTAGAGCTGGCGGGCGATCACCTCCACCTGCTCAGGCTCCATGCGGCCGACCAGGCGGTACATCAGGTCGCGCCAGGTCCAGAAGCTGTCGTTGGGGTCGCCCGCCACCTCGGCCAGGCCGGCCATGGCGCGCTGGAAGGCGTGGGAGTGCAGGTTGGGCATGCCCGGCACCACCGGGCCGTTCAGACGTTCGGCGCCATCGGCCGTGGCGCCTGCTTCCACGCGGCTCAGGCGGCCATCCGCGGCCACCTCGAAACGGACGTCCCTGGCCCAGCCCTGGGGCAACAGGGCTCGTTCGGTGAAGAAGGCTGGCATGATTAGCGACCTGCGAGGGTTGTTATTTGTATATACATATACAGACGTATATCGAGACCGTAAACTCGCCCTGTTCCCCGGCCGACCAGCCGAGCGTGCCGCCAAGGAGTGTTCCCGTGCCCAATCCGCCTGTCGATATCCCGTCCTTCGCCGTCCAGCCCGGCGAGGCGCCTGCGCCGCTCTACGCACGGGTCAAGCAGATGATCTGCCGGCAGATCGACGACGGCACCTGGCCGCCGCACCATCGCGTGCCCTCCGAGAGCGAGCTGGTCAACGAGTTGGGCGTCAGCCGCATGACCGTCAACCGCGCCCTGCGCGAGCTGACTGCCGACGGCTACCTGGTGCGCATGCAGGGCGTCGGCACCTTCGTCGCCGAGCCCAAGGGCCAGGCGGCACTGTTCGAGGTGCACAACATCGCCGAGGAAATCACTGCGCGGGGCCATGCGCACCGCTGCGAAGTGATCGCCCTGGGCGAGGAACTGGCCGGCTCCGAGCGTGCCCTGGCACTGGACGTGCGCGAGGGGCAGCGGGTGTTCCATTCGCTCATCGTGCATTACGAGAACGACGTGCCGGTGCAGATCGAGGACCGCTACGTCAACGCCTCGGTGGCGCCGGACTACCTCAAGCAGGACTTCACCCAGCAGACGCCTCACGCCTACCTGTCCCAGGTGGCGCCGCTCACCGAGGGCGAGCACGTGGTCGAGGCGATCCTCGCCGACGCCGACGAGTGCCGCCTGCTGCTGATCGAGCGCAGCGAACCCTGCCTGCTGATCCGCCGCCGCACCTGGTCGGGCCGCAATACCGTCACCAGCGCGCGCCTGCTCTACCCGGGCTCGCGTTACCGCCTCGAAGGGCGGTTCGGCTCATGAGCCTGCCCCGCGTGCTGCGTGCCGCCGACTACCCGCGCATGCCGTGGAAGAACGGTGCCGGTTCCACCCAGGAGATCCTCCGCGACGGCGGCGCCGACCTCGACGGTTTCGGCTGGCGCCTGTCCATCGCCGATGTCGGCCAGCCCGGGCCCTTTTCCGCCTTCACCGGTTACCAGCGCGTCATCACCGTGCTGGAGGGTGCCGGCATGCGCCTGGTGGTGGACGACGTCCCGTCCCGCGAGCTGACGGCCGGTGACGCCTTCGCCTTCGACGGCGGCAGTCGCGTGCAGTGCGAGCTGCTGGGCGGCGCCATCCGCGACTTCAACCTCATCTATGCCCCGCAGCGCTTCGCCGGCCGCCTGCAGTGGCAGCGCGTCAACGGGCCGCTACGCCTGTTCAGCGCCGCCGACACCCTGCTGCTGTTCAGCGCCGGCGAAGAGCTGGAAGTGCGCCTGGACGCGGGCGAAACACTGCACCTCGGTCGCCATGACTGCCTGCACCTGGAAGGGAATGGCACGCTGCGCGAGCTGGTGCTCGATGCGCTGGCCGTGGTGGATTGCTGCCTGATCGAGCTGCAACCGCGCTGATCCCCTTGTTCTCCACGTTGGACTCGATGCCGTAGGTCGGCGCCGAGCGCAGCGAGGCCCAACGCTTCATGGCCTGGTCCCGCTTTCGTGCCTCGGCGGAACATCGCCCGGCTCCACCTGTGTTTCCTCCCCTTTCCCCGTCGCGTTACCGAATGCCCCATTACCGTGCGCCGAAGGAGGCTCTTTGCCCCAGGAAAGCGACCCGGTAACAGGTCGGCTACCTTCCTTGCGGTCCACCCCCGAACATTTCGCGTTTGCTCTCGGCCCCGTCATTCGCGGCGTACAGCGGTTCCTTGCGACGCAGAGAGGCGTACCTCAGTGAACTGGCCTTTCACTTGCATATGCTTGTATGTACAAGTTCATATGTGTGTAGATATCCCGGGTACGATCCCGTCCATCTGCACTCCACGTCTCCCAGGAGCCTGCCATGACCAAATTTCGTGATGTCGAGATCCGCGCTCCCCGCGGTACCCAGCTAAACGCCAAGAGCTGGCTGACCGAAGCGCCGCTGCGCATGCTGATGAACAACCTGGACCCGGAAGTGGCCGAGAACCCCAAGGAATTGGTGGTGTACGGCGGTATCGGTCGTGCTGCGCGCAACTGGGAGTGCTACGACGCCATCGTTCGCACCCTCAAGGAGCTGAACGAGGACGAGACCCTGCTGGTGCAGTCCGGCAAGCCGGTCGGGGTGTTCAAGACCCACGCCAACGCCCCGCGCGTGCTGATCGCCAACTCCAACCTGGTCCCCCACTGGGCGACCTGGGAACACTTCAACGAGCTGGACGCCAAGGGCCTGGCCATGTACGGCCAGATGACCGCCGGCTCGTGGATCTACATCGGCAGCCAGGGCATCGTCCAGGGCACCTATGAAACCTTCGTCGAGGCGGGCCGCCAGCACTACGACGGCAAGCTCGCCGGTCGCTGGGTACTCACCGCCGGCCTCGGCGGCATGGGCGGCGCCCAGCCCCTGGCGGCGACCCTGGCCGGCGCCTGCTCGCTGAACATCGAATGCCAGCAGAGCCGTATCGACTTCCGCCTGAAGACCCGCTACGTCGACGAGCAGGCCAAAGACCTGGACGACGCCCTGGCGCGCATCGCCAAATACACCGCCGAAGGCCGCGCCATCTCCATCGCCCTGCACGGCAACGCCGCCGAGATCCTCCCTGAGCTGGTGCGCCGTGGCGTGCGCCCGGACATGGTCACCGACCAGACCAGCGCCCACGACCCGCTCAACGGCTACCTGCCGGCCGGCTGGACCTGGGAGGAGTACCGCGACCGTGCGCAGAGCGAACCCGCTGCCGTGGTCAAGGCCGCCAAGCAGTCCATGGCCGTGCACGTGCAGGCCATGCTCGACTTCCAGAAGCAGGGCATCCCCACCTTCGACTACGGCAACAACATCCGTCAGATGGCCAAGGAAGAGGGCGTGGCCAACGCCTTCGACTTCCCCGGCTTCGTCCCGGCCTATATCCGCCCGCTGTTCTGCCGCGGCATCGGCCCCTTCCGTTGGGCGGCGCTCTCCGGTGACCCGCAGGACATCTACAAGACCGACGCCAAGGTGAAGGAGCTGATCCCCGACGATGCCCACCTGCACCGCTGGCTGGACATGGCCCGCGAACGCATCGCCTTCCAGGGCCTGCCGGCGCGCATCTGCTGGGTTGGCCTGGGCCAGCGCGCCAAGCTGGGCCTGGCGTTCAACGAGATGGTGCGCAGCGGCGAGCTGTCGGCGCCCATCGTCATCGGTCGCGACCACCTCGATTCCGGCTCGGTCGCAAGCCCCAACCGCGAGACCGAAGCCATGCAGGACGGCTCCGACGCCGTGTCCGACTGGCCGCTGCTCAACGCCTTGCTGAACACCGCCAGCGGCGCCACCTGGGTGTCGCTGCACCACGGCGGTGGCGTGGGCATGGGCTTCTCCCAGCACTCGGGGATGGTCGTCGTCTGCGATGGCACCGACGAAGCCGCCGCGCGCATCGCCCGCGTGCTGACCAACGACCCGGGCACCGGCGTGATGCGCCATGCCGACGCCGGCTACCCGATCGCCATCGACTGCGCCCGCGAGCAGGGCCTCAACCTGCCGATGATCGGCAAGGGGGAATGAGCATGTTCGACCTCCATCTGCACCCCGGCCAACTGACCCTGGCCCAACTGCGCAAGGTCCACCTCGGACCGGTACGCGTGAGCCTGGACGCCAGCGCCGATGCGCCCATCGAGGCCAGCGTCGCCTGCGTCGAGCGCATCATCGCCGAGGACCGTACCGCCTACGGCATCAACACCGGCTTCGGCCTGCTGGCCTCCACCCGCATCGCCCGCGAGGACCTGGAGAAGCTGCAGCGCTCCCTGGTGCTGTCCCACGCCGCCGGTGTCGGCGAGCCGCTGGACGACGCCCTGGTGCGGATGATCATGCTGCTCAAGGTCAACAGCCTGGCCCGTGGCTTCTCCGGCATCCGCCGCAAGGTGATCGACGCGCTGATCGCCCTGATCAACGCCGAGGTCTACCCGCACATTCCGCTCAAGGGCTCGGTGGGCGCCTCCGGCGACCTCGCCCCCCTGGCGCATATGTCCCTGCTGTTGCTCGGCGAGAGCCGCGCGCGCCACAAGGGGCAGTGGCTGCCGGCCGCCGAGGCCCTGGCCATCGCCGGGCTGGAGCCGCTGACCCTGGCCGCCAAGGAGGGCCTGGCCCTGCTCAACGGCACCCAGGCCTCCACCGCCTACGCGTTGCGCGGGCTGTTCGAGGCCGAGGACCTGTTCGCCGCCGCCGCCGTCTGTGGCGGGCTCAGCGTCGAGGCCATGCTTGGCTCGCGGGCGCCCTTCGATGCGCGCATCCATGCCGCCCGTGGCCAGCGCGGGCAGATCGACGCCGCCGCCGCCTACCGCGCGCTGCTCACCGAGAGCAGCGAGGTGGCCCGCTCCCACGCCCAGTGCGACAAGGTGCAGGACCCGTACTCCCTGCGCTGCCAGCCGCAGGTGATGGGCGCCTGCCTGACCCAGATGCGCCAGGCCGCCGAGGTGCTGGAGGTGGAGGCCAACGCCGTATCCGACAACCCGCTGGTGTTCGCCGAGCAGGGTGACGTGGTCTCCGGTGGCAACTTCCACGCCGAGCCCGTGGCCCTGGTCGCCGACAACCTGGCCCTGGCCATCGCCGAGATCGGCTCGCTGTCCGAGCGGCGCATCTCGCTGATGATGGACAAGCACATGTCGCAGCTGCCGCCCTTCCTGGTGGCCAACGGCGGGGTCAACTCGGGCTTCATGATCGCCCAGGTCACCGCTGCCGCCCTGGCCAGCGACAACAAGGCGCTGGCCCATCCGCACAGCGTCGACAGCCTGCCCACCTCGGCCAACCAGGAAGACCACGTCTCCATGGCGCCGAACGCCGGCAAGCGCCTCTGGGCCATGGCCGAGAACGTGCGCGGCATCCTCGCCGTGGAGTGGCTGGGCGCCTGCCAGGGCCTGGACTTCCGCGAAGGGCTGAAGAGCTCGCCGAAGCTGGAAGAGGCCCGCGCCCTGCTGCGCGGCCAGGTGCCCTACTACCAGGAGGATCGTTTCTTCGCCCCGGACATCGAGGCCGCCAGCGCGCTGCTGGCCAGCGGCTGCCTCAATGCCCTGGTGCCGCCGGGCTTGCTACCGAGCCTCTGAGCCCACCCCCCCACCCCAGCGGGCCGTGCGCTCGGCCCGTCTGACAGAACAAGAACAAGGAGTGGTTATGAACGCGATCATCCTGGCCGTACTGGTCATGGTTGCTTTGTGCATGCTGAGGGTCTCGGTGGTCTTCGCCCTGATCGCCTCGGCACTGGTGGGCGGGCTGTTCGCCGGCCTGCCGATGGAAACGGTGGTGAAGTCCTTCAATGAAGGCCTGGGTGGCGGCGCCCCCGTGGCCCTTGCGTACGCGACGCTGGGGGCCTTCGCCATCGCGTTGTCCCGTACCGGCCTGTCCCAGCGGTTGTCCACCAACCTGACCAGCCGGCTGGGCGAGGGCGGGGGGCGCTTCATCAAGTGGGCCATCCTGCTGTCCATGGTGCTGGCCGGCGTCGCCTCGCAAACCCTAGTGCCGGTGCACATCGCGTTCATCCCCCTGCTGGTGCCGCCCCTGCTGCACGTGATGAACCGGCTGCAACTCGACCGCCGGGCGGTGGCATGCGCGATCACCTTCGCCATCACGACCACCTACATGACCTTGCCGTTGGGCTTCGGCTCGATCTTTCTCAACGACATCCTGGTGGCCAACATCAACGGTGCCGGCAGTGGCCAGTTGGTGTCCCGCGAGATGGCGCCGGTTGCCATGCTGATCCCGGCGCTTGGCATGGTGTTCGGCCTGCTACTGGCGCTGCTCTGGAGCTACCGCCAGCCTCGCGTCTATGCCGACCGGCCGGTGGCGGGTGAGGAGGGCGAGGCCCCGGCGCGCCTGTCTCGCCGGCAGTTGACGATGGTGCTGCTGGCGCTGGTACTGGCCCTGGTGGTGCAGCTCTGGACCGGCTCGATGGTGTTTGGCGGCCTGGTGGGGTTCTCGCTGGTGTCCATGAGCGGGGTGATCCGCTGGAACGAACAGGACGGGGTCTTCCTCCAGGGCATGCGGCTGATGGCCCTGGTGGGCTTCATCATGATCGCCGCCTCGGGATTCGCCGGGGTGATGAAGGCCACCGGTGAAATCCAGTCCCTGGTGGCCCATTCCGCCGAACTGGTGGGCGGCAACCGCGCCCTGGCGGCGTTCATGATGCTGTTGGTAGGGCTGCTGATCACCATGGGCATCGGCTCGTCCTTTTCCACCGTGCCGATCATCGCCGCCATCTACGTGCCACTGGCGATAGGCTTCGGCTTCTCGCCTCTGGCGACCCTGTCCCTGGTGGGCACTGCTGCTGCCCTGGGCGATGCGGGGTCGCCAGCCTCCGACTCCACGTTGGGGCCGACGGCTGGGCTGGCTGCCGACGGCCAGCACGATCACATATGGGGCACCGTCATACCGACTTTCCTGCACTTCAACCTGCCTTTGCTGGCCTTCGGCTGGGTGGCGGCGATGGTGCTGTAGAGGTGACTTCAATCCGTCAGGTCACCGCCTGGAGCGGTGACCGCTGTGAGGCCGCGCTGCAGGTAGGCGCGGTGTGGATCGCCCTGCTGGTCATCGCCTGGTTCATCTGGGTGCGGCCGGGCGCTGGTGAGGGGCGGCAGGAGATGCCGTCCGTGTTGAGTCTGGATGACTGAGTGGTCGTACGCGGGATGAGCGGGGCGCCTGGGCGTACCCGCCATTCACGATAATTCGTCGTCGCCGACGTACGGGAACCGGCTCTTGCCGGTTTCCTGCCCGGAAACCGATGGCCTGCCCTCCGGGCATTTGCTCTGCCTTAACCCTTACCAAGTTCAAGGAGCGTCGGAACATGCGATTCAACAAGAAAATGCTGGGCCTGGTGTGTGCCGTGGGGCTGCTGGCGGGCCATGGGACCGCCCAGGCCGAAAGCTGGTGCGGAGCCGGCAAACCGGTGAAGTTCGCCGGCCTCAACTGGGAGAGCGGCATGCTGCTCACCGACCTGCTGCAGATCATCCTCAAGCAAGGCTACGGCTGCGAGACCGACAGCCTGCCGGGCAACTCCATCACCATGGAGCAGGCCCTGGGCAACAACGACATCCAGATCTTCGCCGAGGAGTGGATCGGCCGCAGCGACGCCTGGAACAAGGCCGAGAAGGCCGGCAAGGTGGTGGGCGTGGGCGCACCGATCGTCGGCGCCGTGGAAGGCTGGTACGTGCCGCGTTACCTGGTGGAAGGCGACGCCAAGCGCGGCCTGGAAGCCAAGGCGCCGACACTCAAGGCCATCGCCGACCTGGGTCAGTACGCCGAGCTGTTCCGCGACCCGGAAGAGCCGTCCAAGGGCCGCTTCTACAACTGCCCGGCCGGCTGGACCTGCGAGCTGGAAAACAGCGAGATGCTCAAGGACTACGGCCTCGAAGACACATTCACCAACTTCCGCCCCGGCACCGGCCCGGCGCTGGATGCCGCGGTGCTGTCCAGCTACCGCCGTGGCGAGCCTATTCTCTTCTACTACTGGTCGCCGACGCCGCTGATGGGCCAGGCCGACCTGGTGAAGCTGGACGAGAAGCCCGGCGTCGACAAGCGCGTGACCATCCAGGTGGGCCTGTCGAAGGTCTTCCACGACGAGGCGCCCGAGCTGGTGGAGATGCTCAAGAAGGTCAACCTGCCCATCGACCTGCTGAACCAGAACCTGGCACGCATGGCCAAGGAGAAGATCGCGTCGGACAAGCTGGCCAAGGCCTTCCTCAAGGAGCACCCGGAGGTCTGGCACGCCTGGGTCAGCGAGGATGCGGCGAAGAAGGTCGACGCCTCGCTCTGACCGCCTGAAACCGCCAGCCGCATCCACCCATCCGGAGAGAGCTCCCCATGTTTCCCGAACGCTTCACATTTTCCATCGCCGACTGGGTCAACCGCTGGGTCGATGCGCTGGTGACCAACTACGGGGATGTGTTCCGGCACATCTCCGACACCCTGCTGTGGGCCATCGTCAACCTGGAGTGGCTGCTGCGTGCCACGCCCTGGTGGCTGATGCTGGCCCTGGTGGCGGCCATCGCCTGGCACGCCACCCGCCGCGTGCTGCCGACCCTGGTGATCACCGGCCTGCTGTTCCTGGTGGGCGCGGTGGGGCTCTGGGACAAGCTCATGCAGACCCTGGCGCTGATGCTGGTGGCCACCTTCATCTCGGTGCTGATCGGCATCCCGCTGGGGATCCTCTCGGCGCGTAGCAACCGCCTGCGGGCGCTGCTGATGCCGCTGCTGGACATCATGCAGACCATGCCCAGCTTCGTGTACCTGATCCCGGTGCTGATGCTCTTCGGCCTGGGCAAGGTACCGGCCATCTTCGCTACGGTGATCTACGCCGCACCGCCGCTGATCCGCCTCACCGACCTGGGTATCCGCCAGGTGGACGGCGAGGTGATGGAGGCGGTCAACGCCTTCGGCGCCAACCGCTGGCAGCAACTGTTCGGCGTGCAATTGCCGCTGGCGCTGCCGAGCATCATGGCCGGGGTCAACCAGACCACCATGATGGCGCTGTCGATGGTGGTGATCGCCTCCATGATCGGCGCCCGTGGCCTGGGCGAGGACGTGCTCATCGGCATCCAGACGCTCAACGTCGGCAAGGGCCTGGAGGCGGGCCTGGCCATCGTCATCCTCGCCGTGGTCTTCGACCGCATCACCCAGGCCTACGGCCGCTCCCGCCATGAGGCCAGCCAATGAGCAAGATCCAGGTGAAAAACGTCTACAAGATCTTCGGCCCGCGTGCGGAGGAGGCCATGGCGCTGATCCGCCAGGGGCGCAGCAAGGCCGAGGTTCTGGCCGCCACCGGCTGCGTGGTGGGGGTCAACGACCTGTCGCTGTCCATCGAGGCGGGGGAAATCTTCGTCATCATGGGGCTGTCCGGCTCGGGAAAATCCACCCTGGTGCGCCACTTCAACCGCCTGATCGACCCCACCAGCGGCGAGATCCTGGTGGATGACGAGGACATCCTGCGCTACGACATGCAGGCCCTGCGCGACTTCCGTCGGCGCAAGATCAGCATGGTGTTCCAGAGCTTCGGCCTGCTGCCGCACAAGAGCGTGCTGGACAACGTCGCCTATGGCCTCAAGGTGCGCGGCGAGAGCAAGGCGCAGTGCCAGGAGCGCGCCCAGCACTGGATCACCACGGTCGGTCTGGCCGGCTACGAGAAGTCCTACCCGCACCAGCTGTCCGGCGGCATGCGCCAGCGCGTGGGCCTGGCCCGGGCGCTGGCGGCGGACACCGACATCATCCTCATGGACGAAGCCTTCAGCGCCCTCGACCCGCTGATCCGCGCCGACATGCAGGACCAGTTGCTGGAGCTGCAGAAGGGCCTGAACAAGACCATCGTCTTCATCACCCACGACCTCGACGAGGCGGTGCGCATCGGCAACCGCATCGCCATCCTCAAGGACGGCCAACTGATCCAGGTCGGCGCGCCCCGTGAAATCCTCCACCAGCCCGCTGACGACTACGTCGACCGTTTCGTCCAGCGCCGCGTGGCCAACCTGTGAGGGCGGCATGGATACCGTGAAGACCAGCAGCACCACCCGCGAAACCCTCGTCTTCGGCAACGGCCCGCTGCGCTGGCGCGACGTGGTCGATGTGGCCCGTGGCGGCCGGCGCCTGGAGCTGGCCCCGGCGGCCTGGGCGCGCATCGACAACGCCCACGCCATCGTTCGCCGCATCGTCGAGCGTGGCGAGCGCGCCTATGGCATCAGCACCGGCCTGGGGGCCCTGAGCGACATCCTGCTGGAGGGCGACCAGCTCACCGCGCTGTCGCGCAACACCCTGCTCAGCCACGCCTGCGGCGTCGGCCCGGTGCTGGAGGACGAGCAGACCCGCGCCATCATCTGCTGCGCCATCGCCAACTACAGCCAGGGCAAGTCCGGGCTGCAGCCGCAGGTGGTGGAAGGGCTGCTCAACCTGCTCAACCGTGGCATCACCCCGCGCGTGCCGTCCCAGGGCTCGGTGGGCTACCTGACCCACATGGCCCATGTCGGCATCGCCCTGCTGGGCGTCGGCGAGGTGAGTCATCGCGGCGCCGTGGTGCCGGCCGCCCAGGCGCTGGCCGCCGAGGGGCTGCAACCGCTGCAGCTGGGCGCCAAAGACGGGCTCTGCCTGGTCAACGGCCTGCCCTGCATGACCGGCCTGGCCTGCCTGGCCCTGGCCGACCTGGAGCACCTGCTGCGCTGGGCCGACGTGATCGGCGCCATGAGCTTCGAGGCCCTGCGCGGCCAGCTCGCCGCTTTCGACCCGGCGATACTCGAACTCAAGCCGCACCCGGGCATGCAGCAGGTCGGCGCCAACCTGCGCGCGCTGCTCGCCGGCAGCGAAGTGATCGCCGCCAGCCAGGGCCTGCGCACCCAGGACGCCCTGAGCATCCGCTCGATCCCCCAGGTGCACGGCGCCTGCCGCGACCAGTTCGACCACGCCGCGCGCCAGGTGGAGACCGAGCTCAATTCCGCCAACGACAACCCGCTGGTGCTGGGCACGCCGGACCACTACCGGGTGATCTCCCAGGCCAACCCCCACGGCGAGTCCGTGGCCATGGCTGCCGACCTCCTGGCCATAGCCGTGGCCGAGCTGGGCGGCATCGCCGAGCGGCGCCTGGATCGCCTGGTCAACCCGCTGGTCAGCGGCTTGCCGGCCTTCCTCGTCAGCCGGCCCGGGGTCAACTCGGGGATGATGATCCTGCAGTACGTGGCCGCCGCCCTGGCCGGCGAGAACCGCCATCTGGCGCAACCGGCAGTAGTGGACAACTTCGTCACCTCCGGCCTGCAGGAAGACCACCTCAGCCTGGGCACCAGCGCCGCGCTGAAGCTCGGCCGCGCCCTGGGCAACTGCCGGCAGATACTGGCCATCGAGTACCTGCTGGCCGCCCAGGCCCAGGAGTTCCTCGGCGAGCTGGCCACCGGTGCCGGCACGGCGGCCGCCCGGGCGTTGCTGCGTGAGCGGGTGCCGGCCTACGAGGAGGACCGCTGGCTGGCCCCCGACATCGGTTCGGCCGTGGCGCTGCTGCGCGACGGGCCGGCTTTGGAAACGGTTTCCACACGGACAGGAGGATTGCAATGAAGAGGTTCTGGCACGGCTGCCGTCTCGCCACCCTGCAGGGCGGGCGCTACTCGATCATCGAGGACGGGGCCCTGCTCACCGACGACGAGCTGATCCGCTGGGTCGGCCCGCTGGCCGAGGCGCCCGACACCACGGGCGCCGAGCGCATCGACCTGGGCGGCGCCTGGGTCACCCCGGGGCTGATCGACTGCCACACCCACCTGGTGTTCGGCGGCGACCGCAGCGCCGAGTTCGAACAGCGCCTGGAGGGCGTCAGCTACGCCGAGATCGCCGCCAAGGGGGGTGGCATCGCCAGCACCGTGCGCGCCACCCGCGAGGCCAGCGAGGATGAACTGCTGGCCAGCGCGGTGACGCGCGCCCGGCAGCTGCTGCGCGACGGCGTCACCACCCTGGAGGTGAAATCCGGCTACGGCCTGGACCTGGCCAGCGAGCGCAAGATGCTGCGGGTCGCCCGGCGCCTCGCCGAAGCGCTGCCGCTGACGGTGACCACCACCTGCCTGGCCGCCCATGCGCTGCCACCGGAATACGCCGGGCGTGCCGATGACTACATCGAGCGGGTATGCACCGAGATCCTGCCGCAACTGGCCGGTGAAGGCCTGGTGGATGCGGTGGATGCCTTCTGCGAGCACCTGGCCTTCTCCCCGGCCCAGGTCGAGCGGGTGTTCCAGGCCGCGCGCGGGCTGGGCCTGCCGGTCAAGCTGCACGCCGAGCAGCTGTCGTCGCTGCACGGCTCCAGCCTGGCGGCGCGCTATGGCGCGCTGTCCGCCGACCACCTGGAGTACATGACCGAGGAAGACGCCATCGCCATGGCCGCCGCCGGCACCGTCGCCGTGCTGCTGCCCGGCGCCTTCTACCTGCTGCGCGAGACCCAGCTGCCGCCCATCGAGGCCCTGCGCCGCCACGGCGTGGCCATGGCGGTGGCCAGCGACCTCAACCCCGGCACCTCGCCGGCGCTGTCGCTGCGCCTAATGCTGAACATGGCCTGCACCTCGTTCCGCCTGACCCCGGAAGAGGCCCTGGCCGGCGTCACCCTCAACGCCGCCCGCGCCCTGGGCCTGGCCGAGCGATGCGGCAGCCTGGAGGCGGGCAAGCTCGCCGACTTCGTCGCCTGGGACATCGAGCGCCCGGCGCAACTGGCCTATTGGCTCGGCGGCGACCTGCCCAAACGGGTGGTGCGCCACGGACAGGAGATCGACCTTGGATAACGTCCTCGACTTCACCCCCGGCCGCGTGCCGCTGCTGATCAGCATGCCGCACCCCGGCACCCGCCTGACCCCGGCGGTGGAGGCCGGCCTGGTCGACGGCGCACGCTCGCTGATCGACACCGACTGGCACATCCCGCTGCTCTACGACTTCGCTGCCGAACTGGGTGCCGGGTTGCTGGCCGCCAACTACTCGCGCTACGTCATCGACCTCAACCGCCCGGCGGACGACAAGCCGCTCTACGCCACCGCCACCACCGGGCTGTTCCCCGACGTGATGTTCGACGGCCAGCCGCTGTTCCGTGACGGCGCGGAGCCTTCGGCCGAGGAGCGTGCCGGCTACCTGGAAGGCATCTGGGGGCCCTATCACGGCCATGTCGCCGAGGAGCTGGCGCGGCTCAAGCGCGAGTTCGGCTATGCCCTGCTGTTCGACGCCCACTCGATCCGCGCCTTCATCCCGCGCCTGTTCGATGGCCACCTGCCGGACTTCAACCTCGGTACCAATGCCGGCGCCAGCTGCGACCCCGGCCTGGCGGACGCCCTGGTAAGTGTCTGCACCCGTGCCGAGGGCTACAGCCACGTGCTCAACGGCCGCTTCAAGGGCGGCCACATCACCCGCCACTACGGTCAGCCGGAGCAGCACATCCACGCCGTGCAGCTGGAACTGGCCCAGCGCACCTACATGAACGAAGTGGAACCCTTTGCCTTCCGCGAAGACCTCGCCGTGCCCACCCGCAAGGTCATCCGCCAACTGCTGCTGGCGATGCTCGCCTGGGGGCGGGGGCGGTACGGGAAGTAACGGCACGGAGGATTTCGTAGAGGTAGCCCGGGCTTTAGCCCGGGGCTTGGCACGTGCCATCTTTCCCGGGCTGAAGCCCGGGCTACATTGCTGGGGCCGCGTTGCGGCCATGGGCGAATGAATTGGCTCTGTCTGCGTTAAGTGTTGCTAGAGGATTTGAGCCCAGCTGATTGCCGAGCTCTGGTGATATTTCTGGTTTCGCCCACCCGGGCGAGTCCCTTTTCCAATCGCTGGAACGCCAGCCCGGTGAAAAGGAACCAAAAAACTTGCCCCATCATCCGGCCCGACTGCGTCGGGTTCCCTCACTCCATCGTCGTTACTCGCTACGCTCGCCCTTCGGGCCGCACTGAAGTGCGTTCGCCGCAAGCGTCGTCTGGGGGTCGGCGCGATGGGCCATCCATGGCCTGGCGCGTCTCTCGCGGCATCCATGCCGCTCGTCCCCCGGCGCAACGACTGCGCTCGGCCTCCTGGAGGGGCGTTCGCGGCTGCTCCAACTTTCTTCGTCCAGCGCATCGCCACGTGGTGCGCACGGGCTTTCGTAGGATGGTGTAGAACGAAGCGAAACCCATGCGGGGGAGGAGGCACGAACCCTTGGGCGCCTGGAAAGGGCCGTGCGGTGACGGGCTTTCGTAGGATGGGAAGAGCGCAGCGAATCCCATCGATGGCCGGGGTGGCACGCTCGTAGGGTGGGCCGGGCGGCGCTCCGCTTCAGCCCACCGTTCGTTTTTTCGCGTATGAGTTCGCTGCCACAGGAGCCGTTCCGGGCTAGGTCTGCAACCCGAGATGGCGGATGGTCGGCAGGGCGGGGGCGAGGCGATCCCAGGCGTCGTCCAGCAGCTCGGCGGGGTAGAAGGGCAGGGCGGCCAGTTCTTCGCGGCTGATCCAGGCCAGCTCGCGGATGTCGAACTCGTCGCCGCCCAGGCCCTTGAGGTTGGCCAGGGTGGGTTCGCCGTGGCGGGCGTCGATGCGGTAGAACAGCTCCATATGGAAGCGGCCCATGGCCGGTTCGGCGAACTCGCGGACGTAGACCAGCGGGCCGACTTCCACCACCAGCCCGGTCTCTTCGAAGAACTCGCGCTTCACCGTGTCGCGGGTGCAGGCATCGGTATCCGATTCGAAGCCGCCGCCCGGTGGTATCCAGTAGGTGTCGTCGCCGACCGCGTGCTTGACCAGCAGGATGCGCCCGGCCTCCACCAGCAGGCCGGCGGCGCGGATGCGGTGTTGCAGCTTGAGGGCTATTCCCAGGTGAGCCGTGCCAGTTTCCATTCGCCGTCCTCCAGCCACCATTCGAGCTTCACGGCGTAGTGCCGCGCGGCGTCGGGGAGCAACCCCTCGGCGCCGGCCAGCCCCACCTGGGCCTCGGTGTAGCCCTTGGTACTGTAGGTCGGGTCGATGCGGTTGGCCTTGCCCAGGGCCAGGATGCGCACATTCTTGTGACGCAGGAACAACAGCGTCATGGTGCGTTTGGCCCATTCACGGTCGAACTCCTGCTGGGCGCTGAACTGCGGGTGCAACTGGTCGATCACCGCGCTGGTCTTCTTCGCTTCGAGGTTGTCCTGCAGCTGCTGTACCGCGGCATCCAGCGCAGCGGCGGGATCATCGCGGCCGCACCCGGTGAGCGCGACTAGAATCAATGCGATCGCGAAAATCATCTTCCCAGGTGACATGCCTAACTCCCTTTTCCTCGTTATGATGCCCGGCAGGACAGGTGGCGGAGACCCGCAAGGGGTCGAGCTTACGCAGAGTATCGGAGCCCAGAATGCAGACTTTGTTTCCGGAGATTAAGCCCTACGCCCGTCACGAGCTGGCGGTGGACGAACCGCATGTGCTCTACGTCGACGAGAGCGGTTCGCCCGACGGCCTGCCGGTGGTGTTCATCCACGGCGGCCCGGGCTCCGGTTGCGACGCCCTGAGCCGCCGCTTCTTCGACCCCAACCTGTACCGCATCGTCACCTTCGACCAGCGCGGCTGTGGCCGTTCGACGCCCCATGCCAGCCTGGAGAAGAACACCACCTGGGACCTGGTGGCCGACCTGGAATGCATCCGCGAGCACCTGGGCATCGACAAGTGGGTACTGTTCGGTGGCTCCTGGGGCTCGACCCTGTCCCTGGCCTATGCCCAGGCACACCCGGAACGTGTGCAGGCGCTGATCCTGCGTGGCATCTTCCTCTGCCGTCCCCAGGAGATCACCTGGTTCTACCAGGCGGGTGGCGCCAGCCGCCTGTTCCCCGACTACTGGGAAGACTATGTCGCGCCGATCCCGGCCGACGAGCAGGGCGACCTGCTGCAGGCCTTCCACAAGCGCCTGACCGGCAGCGACCAGATCGCCCAGATGCACGCCGCCAAGGCCTGGTCCACCTGGGAAGGTCGCACCGCCACCCTGCGCCCCAGCGGCCCGGTGGTGGAGCGCTTCAGCGAGCCGATGCGCGCGCTGTCCATCTCCCGCATCGAGTGCCACTACTTCGTCAACGATGCCTTCCTCGAGCCCAACCAGCTGCTGCGCGACATGCACAAGATCGCCCACCTGCCCGGCATCATCGTGCACGGCCGCTACGACGTGATCTGCCCGCTGGACAATGCCTGGGCACTGCACCAGGCCTGGCCCAACAGCGAGCTGCAGATCGTCCGTGATGCCGGCCACGCTGCGTCCGAGCCGGGCATCACCGATGCGCTGGTGCGCGCCACCGACCAGATCGCCCGCCGCCTGCTGGACCTGCCGCCGGAAGAAGAGGCCTGATGAAGGGCTTGCTGCAACGGGTCTCCGCGGCCCGCGTGGACGTCGCTGGCGAAACCGTCGGTGCCATCGACCAGGGCCTGCTGGTGCTGGTGGGTGTCGAGCCCCAGGACAGCCAGGCCAGCGCCGACAAGCTGCTGCACAAGCTGCTCAACTACCGTGTGTTCGCCGATGCCGAGGGCAAGATGAACCTCTCCCTCGGCGCGGTGGGGGGCGGCCTGCTGCTGGTGTCCCAGTTCACCCTGGCCGCCGACACTCGCAGCGGCCTGCGCCCGAGCTTTTCCAGTGCCGCGCCGCCCGCCCTGGGCGAGGAGTTGTTCGACTACCTGGTGGCGCAGGCGCGCCTCAAGCACCCGCAGGTGGCGACCGGCCGCTTCGGCGCCGACATGCAGGTGCACCTGGTGAATGACGGCCCGGTCACCTTCCTGCTGGAAAGCTAGGCCTCGCGCTCCACCCGTCCGAATCTGGCGTACTTCTTGCCTCTGACTCGCCATCCACGGCGCGGGCGGTTAGCATCTGCCGCCTGCCCGTCGTCCGTGGGCTGCCAACAATAAAACGATCTGCCCAATCAGGAGTAAGAATGAAGAAGCTTCTCGCATCCCTGTTGCTCTCCGCCTGCGCCGTCACCGGCCTGGCACACGCTGGCGTCGTCGATGATGCGGTCAAGCGCGGCACCCTCCGCGTCGGCATGGACCCGACCTACATGCCCTTCGAAATGACCAACAAGCGTGGCGAGATCATTGGCTTCGAAGTCGACCTGCTCAAGGCCATGTCCAAGGCGATGGGCGTCAAGCTGGAACTGGTTTCCACCAGCTACGACGGCATCATCCCGGCCCTGCTGACCGACAAGTTCGACATGATCGGCTCCGGCATGACCCTGACCCAGGAGCGCAACCTGCGCCTCAACTTCTCCGAGCCCTTCATCGTGGTCGGCCAGACCCTGCTGATCCGCAAGGAGCTGGAAGGCAAGATCAAGTCCTACAAGGACCTGAACGACGCCCAGTACCGCATCACCTCGAAGATCGGCACCACCGGCGAGATGGTCGCCAAGAAGCTGATCGCCAAGGCCAAGTACAACGGCTTCGACAACGAGCAGGAAGCGGTGATGGACGTGGTCAACGGCAAGGCCGATGCCTTCATCTACGACGCCCCCTACAACGTGGTCGCGGTGAACAAGGCCGGCGCCGGCAAGCTGGTGTACCTGGAAGAGCCCTTCACCTACGAGCCCCTGGCCTTCGGCCTGAAGAAGGGTGACTACGACAGCATCAACTGGATCAACAACTGGCTGCACCAGATCCAGAAGGACGGCACCTACGATCGCATCCATGCCAAGTGGTTCAAGAACACCGCCTGGCTGAAGGATATGGAGTAATCGCAGCCGCGAAGCCCTGACGCTTCACGCTGCAGACGGCAGGTTCCGGCTCACGAGGCCGGGCCTGCCTTTTTGCCTTCTATGGCCTCCCGCCATGAAAGAGATAGCCCGTGACTAGAAAACAACGTCGCACCTGGCCCTGGCACGTACTGACCGGCCTGATCCTGGTCGTGGTCGCCTATGGCCTCTGGTATTCAACCTCCCTGATTTCGTACGAGTGGCGCTGGAACCGCGTGCCGCAGTACTTCGCCTACCACGCCGAAGAAGCCCAGCGCGCCGCCGAGTACGCGCGGGTCGATGCCATCGCCGAGGAGGGCGCCAACGCCCGGGTGACGCTGGTCAACGATGCCGGCGAGGAACAGCAGCTGGTCATCGCCAAGGACAGCCTGCAGGTTTCCCAGGGCGATGACGTCGCCGAGGGCGATGTGGTTGGCGTGACCCGCCACTGGGCCGCCGGGCCGCTGCTCTGGGGCCTCTGGACCACCCTGTGGATATCCGTCCTTTCCGGTGCCTTCGGCCTGGCTATCGGCCTGTTCACCGGCCTCTGCCGGCTTTCGCCGAACCCCACCCTGCGCGACCTCTCCACCGTCTATGTCGAGCTGGTGCGCGGCACGCCGCTGCTGGTGCAGATCTTCATCTTCTATTTCTTCATCGGCACCGTGCTCGACCTGTCCCGCGAGTTCGCCGGGGTGGCGGCGCTGGCGCTGTTCACCGGCGCCTACGTCGGCGAGATCGTCCGTGCCGGCGTGCAGTCCATCGCCCGTGGGCAGAACGAGGCGGCGCGTTCCCTCGGCCTGTCTTCCGGGCAGTCGATGCGCCACGTGATCCTGCCCCAGGCCTTCAAACGCGTGCTGCCGCCCCTGGCCGGGCAGTTCATCAGCCTGGTCAAGGACACCTCGCTGGTGTCGGTCATCGCCATCACCGAATTGACCAAGAGCGGCCGCGAGGCGATCACCACCTCCTTCTCGACCTTCGAGATCTGGTTCTGCGTCGCCGCCCTGTACCTGGTGATCAACCTGCCCCTGTCGCAGATCGCCAACCGCCTGGAACGGAGGCTTGCGCAAAGTGATTGAAGTCCGTGAGCTGATAAAAGTCTTCGATGCCCGTGGCCATGAGGTGCGCGCGGTGGATAACGTCACCACCCAGGTGGCCCGTGGCGAAGTGGTGGTGGTGATCGGCCCGTCCGGTTCCGGCAAGTCCACCTTCCTGCGTTGCCTCAATGGCCTGGAAGAGCTGGACTCCGGCTCGGTGAGCATCGACGGCGTCGACCTCGCCAACCCGAAGACCGACGTGAACGCCTACCGCCGCGAGGTGGGCATGGTGTTCCAGCACTTCAACCTGTTCCCCCACATGACGGTGCTGGAGAACCTCTGCCTGGCGCAGAAGGTCGTGCGCAAGCGCGGCAAGGCCGAGCGCGAGGAGAAGGCCCGGGCGCTGCTGGCCAAGGTCGGCATCTCGCAGAAGGTGGACGAGTACCCCTCGCGCCTCTCCGGCGGCCAGCAGCAGCGCGTGGCCATCGCCCGTGCCCTGTGCATGGAGCCCAAGGTGATGCTGTTCGACGAACCTACCTCGGCGCTGGACCCGGAAATGGTCGGCGAAGTGCTGGACGTGATGAAGCAGCTGGCCGTCGAGGGCATGACCATGGTCTGCGTCACCCACGAGATGGGCTTCGCCCGCGAAGTGGCCGACCGCGTGCTGTTCTTCGACCACGGCAAGTTGCTGGAGGACGCGCCGCCGGCGCAGTTCTTCGACCAGCCACAGGACCCGCGCGCGCAATCCTTCCTGCGCCAGGTGCTGTAACGAAAAAAGGGCCGCGATGCGGCCCTTTTTCATGGTGTGGCGAATCAGCGAGATTTTGCAGGCTATGCATCGCGAGGTTCGTTGGCGGGATACAGGTCATTTTCCTCAAGCCAGTCCAGCGCCAGTTGCCGGATGGCATTGGCTTCGAAGGTGTACCAGGCCTGCAGTACGTCCGGATAACCCATAAGCACGTTCTTGAATGTTCTGAACGGCTTCCGGCCAGACAGGGCGTGTTCGAGGGCAAGATAGATTTCCTGCTGCGTCACCGTCTGTATGAAGTCTTCCATGATGGTGAAGCTGATTGCCGAAGTGATCGGCTCGATCAGCAGCATTCGCTCGGGTTCGGATTCAAGCAGATCCGCAACTTCGGGGTCTGGAACTTCCGAGTACATCAAGAGGACCTTGCCGCTCAGAAGATCCAGGTAGTGATCCAGATCTTCTCCGTTGGTGTTGAGGGCGAAGGCCAGTTCGTCGAGGTCGATGGTCAGTGGGCGCATGACGGGGGCCTTGGGGGAAGGATGACCGCGTGATCCTACCCCCGGGGCGCCGTTTTGTCAGACGCGGAAGCGCCCGACCATGGTGTGCAGCTCGTTGCCCAGGCGCGCCAGCTCGACGCTGGAGGCGGCGGTCTCTTCGCTGGCAGCGGCGGTCTGCTCGGAGACGTCGCGCACGCTGATCACGCTGCGGTTGATCTCCTCGGCCACTGCGCTCTGCTGCTCGGCGGCCGCGGCGATCTGCTGGTTCATCGCCTGGATGGTGGACACGGTGCGGGTGATGCTGGCCAGGGAATCACCGGCGCGGCGCGCCAGTTCCACGGTGCTGTCGGTGAGGGCGCGGCTGCTTTCCATCATGCTCGCGGCCTGCTGGGTGCCGTTCTGCAGGCCGCCGATCAGCTCCTGGATTTCTTCGGTGGATTTCTGCGTGCGCTGGGCCAGCCCGCGTACCTCGTCGGCGACCACGGCGAAGCCGCGGCCGGCTTCGCCTGCGCGGGCGGCCTCGATGGCGGCGTTGAGGGCCAGCAGGTTGGTCTGGTCGGCCACCGCCTTGATCACGTCGAGCACGCTGCCGATCTTCTCGCTCTCGCGCTTGAGCTGTTGCACCGATTCGGTGGAGCGCGCCACTTCGGTGGCCAGGCGGTCCATCTGCTGCACCGCCTCCAGCACCATGCGGTTGCCGGCATTGGCTTCGCGGTCGGCGGCGAGGGCGGCTTCGGAGGCTTCCTCGGCGTTGCGCGCGACTTCCTGCACGGTGGCGGCCATCTCGTTCATGGCGGTGGCCACCTGGTCGGTCTCGACCTTCTGGCTGTTGACCCCGGCGCTGGTCTGCTCGGTAACGGCGGAGAGCTGCTCGGCGGCGCTGGCGATCTGGGTGACGCCGTCGCCGATGTGGCTGATCAACTGGCGCAGGTTGCCGGCCATGGCCTGCAGGGAGCGCTGCAGCTGGCCGAGCTCGTCGCGACGGTCGGCCTGCAGTTGGCCACCGAGATCACCCTGGGCGATGCGTTCGGCGAAGGCCAGGCTCTGGCGCAGCGGCTGGATGATCTGCCGGGTGATGACCCAGGCGGCGCCGATGGCCAGGAGCACGGCGAACAGGGTGGTGACCAGCAACTGGCCGCTGGCGGCGCTGGCGTCACCGCTGCGCTCGTCCACTTGCTGGCTGTACAGCGCCTGGCTGAGGTCGCGCATGACCTGGGCGTGATCGGCCATGGTGGCGCTGGCCTGGCGGCTGGCAGCGGCGCCGTTGCCGAACAGGCGGATGGCGTCCTGATAGGCGGCGAAGGACTGCTGCGCACTCTGCAGGGCTTCCAGGCGCTCGCCGCTGGTGCCGGCGATGGCCTTCTGCAGGTCGGCCTGCATGGTGGCCAGCGCCGCGAGGGCCGGCTGCTCGGATTCGGGGGTCTGCTGGAAGACGAAGCCGCGCACCAGGTAACGGATCGACAGCAGTTGGCGGTTCAGCTCGAACACCTCGCGGGCCTGGCCCAGCAATTGGCTGTCGCTGCTGTTGAGCGCCAGTTCGTCGAACAGCTGGTTCTGCAGCTTCTCGAACACTTGCAGGCTGGACTCGGCGGATTTGACCAGCACGGCGCGGGCGGCGTTGCGGGTTTCCTGGGCGCGGATCAGGTCGCCCAGGGACTGGCGGTAGGCGAGCACGGCGGCGTTGAGGCCCGCCAGGCGGCGTGCGCCTTCCCCCTCGGCGAACTGCGGGCGCATGTGCTCGTTCTGCTGGAGCATGCGGTCGACCAGTTCCTCGATGTTCTTCGCGTGCTGCATGTCGCCGTTGGCAAGGAACTGCAGGCGCTCGGCGCGGGCGTCCTTGATCAGGTTTTCCACGGCGCCGACGGCGACCATCTCGTCGCTGCTGGCGATCATGCGGTCGATGCCGTGGATGCCGGTGAGCATCACTGTGAGGGTGAGCAGCAGGACCAGGCCGAAGCCGGCCACGAGTTTTTTGCTGACGGTGAGGTTGGCCAGCAGTTGCGTACACCAGTGGTACATGGATTTCTCCCGGAAATGAGCTGCGCACGGCAGTGCTTGTGGCGCTGCCGTGTTCGAGTGGGGTAGGGGCGTCTTTCGAGTTGTTGGAGCTGGGCGCGGGTGGCTGGCTGAAGGGGCCACCGGAGCTGCGACCAGGGACGCAAGGTGCGGGAGAGTAGCTGGCGGCGTAGCGGCGCCGCAAGCCTGCATGGGCATTGCGCCCTGGCCGGGAAACGCGGGCCAGGGCTGGCGGGTTATACGCGGAAGCGCGAGACCATCGATTGCAGCTCGTTGCCCAGGCGCGCCAGTTCGACGCTGGAGGCGGCGGTCTCCTCGCTGGCGGAGGCGGTCTGCTCGGAGATGTCGCGCACGTTGATCACGCTGCGGTTGATCTCCTCGGCCACCGCACCCTGCTGCTCGGCGGCCGCGGCGATCTGCTGGTTCATCTGCTGGATGGTGGAGACGGCCTGGGCGATGGTGCCCAGGCGGCGACCGGCGCGGCGGGTCAGCTCGACGGTGTTTTCGGTCAGGCTGCGGCTGGTGTCCATCAGGCTGGCGGCTTGCTGGGTGCCGCTCTGCAGGCCGGCGATCAGTTCCTCGATCTCCTCGGTGGATTTCTGCGTGCGCTGGGCCAGGCCGCGCACCTCGTCCGCCACCACGGCGAACCCACGCCCGGCGTCGCCCGCGCGGGCGGCTTCGATGGCGGCGTTGAGGGCCAGCAGGTTGGTCTGCTCGGCCACCGACTTGATCACGTCGAGCACGCTGCCGATCTTCTCGCTCTCCTGCTTGAGGCGGCCGACGGCCTCGTTGGAGCGGCCCACTTCGGTGGCCAGGCGATCCATCTGCTCGACCGCCTCGTTCACCGCCACCTCGCCCTCGCGGGACAGGCGGTCGGCGGAACTGGCGGCCTCGGAAGCCTGCTCGGCGTTGCGTGCGACTTCCTGCACGGTGGCGGCCATCTCGTTCATGGCGGTGGCGACCTGGTCGGTCTCGACCTTCTGGTTGTTGACCCCCGCGCTGGTCTGCCCGGTGACGGCGGAAAGCTGCTCGGCGGCGCTGGCGATCTGGGTGACGCCGTCACGGATATGGCCGATCAGTTCGCGCAGGCTCAGGGTCATGCGCTGCATGCTCTTCTGCAGTTGGCCGAGTTCGTCGCCGCGATCGACCTTGAGGTCTTCGCTCAGGTCGCCCGAGGCGATGCGTTCGGCCACGGCCAGGGTGCGCTGCAGCGGCAGGACGATCTGCCGGGTGATGATCACGGCGGCGGCGATGCCGATGGCCAGGGCGATGGCGATGGCCGTCAGCAGCAGGGTGCGGGTCTGGGCGGATTCGCTCTCGCGCTTGGCGGACTGGCTCTCGAACAGCTGGTTGCTGATCTGCAACAGCTTGTCGCGCTGCGTGGTCATGGCCTGGGCGTGCACCAGGGTGGCGTCGGTGGCGCTGCGGAAGGCGCCGATGGCGGCGCGGTAGGCCTTGAGGCCGGCGGCGACCTTGGCCAGGTCTTCGTCCTCACCCAGCGTCTCGCCGAGCTTGGCCTGGCCGGCCAGGGCGGTATCCACGGCGGTGAGGGCGGCCTGTTCCAGGCTGGGGTCGTTGCTGTAGGTGTAGCCGCGCACCTGGAAGCGGGCCTGTTGCACGGCGAGGCGCAGTTCGTTGATCTGGCGGTACTGGTCGAGGCGCGAGGCTTCGTCCAGGGCGATGTCGGAGAGGATGCGCTGCTCGATCTCGCCGATCGCCAGCACGGCGGCATCGGCGCTGGCGCCGAGCTGCGCGCGTGAGGCCTCACGGGCCTGGTAGGCCTGGCCGAGCTGGACGAAGGCTTGCCGGTAGGCGCCGAGCGCGGCTTCCTCCTGGTCGATGAGGTCGTGGTCCTGGGGATCGCTGAGTTGCTTGTCGAGCTCCTGGGCGAAGGCCTCGATTGCCTTGAGTGCGGCGTCGACCCTGTCGGCCGTCGCCGGCTCCTGCTTGATCTGGTACTCCTGGCGGGCGATGCGCAGGTCCTTGGTCATCTCGCTGAGCTTGGCGCTGGCACCGAGCTTGTCGCCGCGCTGCAGGGTGGCGTCGAGGGCCAGCCAGCCGGTGAGGGTGATGAGCACCGTGAGCAGCAGTACCAGGCCGAAGCCAAGGGTCAGCTTGAGATTGACACTGATATTGCCGAACCAGCGGAACATGAGGATTTCTCCAGCGAACGAGGCAGTTCCGTAGTTATCGGCAGGCGCAGGCGCGGCTTGAAGCCAAAGGCTTCAGAACAGGCGGGCGAGCAGGGCGGTGACGGCGGTTTCCACGCGCAGGATGCGCTCACCCAGTTGCACTGGCTCGAGGCCGGCTTCCTGGAGCTTTTCCACCTCGTAGGGAATCCAGCCACCTTCCGGGCCTATGGCCAGGGTGATGGGGCCTTCCACCGCGCGCGGGCAGGCGGGCCAGGGGCCGGGGTGGCCGACGAGACCGAGGGTGCCGGCGGCGATGGCGGGCAGGTGATCCTCGACGAAGGGCTTGAAGCGCTTCTCGATCACCACCTCGGGCAGCACCGTATCGCGGGCCTGCTCCAGGCCGAGGATGAGCTGTTCGCGGATGGCGTCGGGTTCGAGGAAGGGGGTTTGCCAGAAGCTTTTCTCTACCCGGTAGCTGTTGAGCAGCACCAGGCGCGGCACGCCCATGGCGGCGACCGTCTGCAGCACGCGGCGCAGCATCTTCGGCCGTGGCAGGGCCAGCAGCAGGGTGAGCGGCAGCTTGGCCGGTGGCGCCTGTTCCAGGCTGAACTGCAGTTCGGCGCGGTCGGCCTCCAGGTTCAGCAGGCGACCTTCGCCCATGGCGCCGCCGAGCAGGCCGACGCGCAGGCTGTCGCCGGCTTCGGCGCGGTGCACTTCATGCAGGTGCTTGAGGCGACGACCCTGCAGCAGGGCACGATCGGGGGCGATCAGGTCGCCCTCTTCGAGCAGCAGCAGGTTCACGGCTGGGTGGCGGGCGGCTGGTCGCCGGGCTCGTCGGTGCTGTCCTCGGGGTGATCGCCACGTTTGCGGATCAGGCCGCCGAAGAACACGCCGACCTCGAACAGCAGCCACATGGGGATCGCCAGCAGGGTCTGGGAGAAGATGTCCGGCGGGGTGAGGATCATGCCGACCACGAAGCAGCCGATGATCACATAGGGGCGGATCTTCTTCAGGTAGGCGACGTCGACGACGCCGATCCAGATCAGCAGCACCACGGCCACCGGGATCTCGAAGGCGACACCGAAGGCGAAGAACAGGGTCATGACGAAATCGAGGTAGCTGCTGATGTCCGTCATCATCGACACGCCTTCGGGAGTGACGCTGGCGAAGAAGTGGAAGATCAGCGGGAACACCAGGAAGTAGGCGAAGGCCATGCCGGCGTAGAACAGCACGATGCTGGAGACCAGCAGGGGCATGGCGATGCGTTTCTCGTGCTTGTACAGGCCGGGCGCGATGAAGCCCCAGACCTGGTGCAGGATCACCGGCATGGCGAGGAACAGTGCCACCACCATGGTCAGCTTGAAGGGCGTGAGGAAGGGCGATGCCACGTCGGTGGCGATCATGGTCGCGCCTTCGGGCAGGTACTGGCGCAGCGGCGCGGAGACCAGGGTGTAGATCTTCTGGGCGAAGTAGAACAGCCCGGCGAAGATCAGGAAGATCGCGGCCACGCAGCGCAGCAGGCGGGTACGCAGTTCGGTGAGGTGCGAGACCAGGGGCATTTCCTGGTCCAGTTCCGGCTTGTGATCGCTCATAGGGGGCGTGGCGGCTGTGGCTGTTCGGTGGGCACGACGGGGGCGGCCGGTGCGCGGGCCGGGACGGCTTCAGCGGCGGGCGCGACGGGGCTCGCCTCGGCCGCCGCTGCTGTCGCGGGTGCGGGCACGGCCTCGGGGGCCGGCTGCGGGGCGGCCGGCGTGGGCACGGGCTCCGCAGCGGGAGGCACGATGCTCTCCTTGATCTGCTTCTCCAGCGCCATGATCTGTTCGTTATGCAGCTGGCGACGGATTTCGTCGGCGCCGATCTCGCGTTCCACTTCCTGCTTGATGGCGTTGAAGCTGCGCTTGAGGCGGCCGATCCACAGGCCGGCGGTGCGGGCGGCACCGGGCAGGCGCTCGGGGCCGAGCACCAGCAGCGCCACCAGGCCGATCAGCAGCAGTTCACCAAAGCTGATACCGAACATGCTGGGTCAGTCCTTGCGCACTACCGGCTCTTCGACCTTCTGTGCCTGGCCGTCGATGGTGTGCGGCTGGTTCAGCGGGGCGCCGGGCTGTTGTGCTTGCGGCTGGGCGGCAGCCTGCTGTTCGGCCTTCTGGTCTTCTTCGGTGTTCATCGCCTTGCGGAAGCCCTTGATGGCTTCGCCGACATCAGAACCGAGGTTCTTCAGGCGCTTGGTGCCGAACACCAGGACGACGACGATCAGAATGACCAGCCAGTGTTTCCAGTCGAAAATACCCATGGTTTGCTCCTGAGGCTAATGCGTTATGCGGAAGGCTGGCGGGCGGCTTTTTCAGCGTGCCCGGACAGGCCGAAGCGACGATCCAGTTCATCGAGCACCGCCTGGGGATGCTGGCCGAGGGCGGCGAGCATGACCAGGCTGTGGAACCAGAGGTCGGCGGTTTCGTAGATCAGGTCGCTGCAGTCGCCGCTGACGGCGGCGTCTTTGGCGGCGAGGATGGTTTCCACCGATTCCTCGCCGACCTTTTCGAGAATCTTGTTCAGCCCCTTGTGGTACAGGCTGGCCACGTAGGAGGAGTCCGCTGCGGCGCCCTTGCGCGCTTCCAGGACCTCGGCGAGGCGGGTAAGGGTGTCACTCATGGGTGTGTCCTGCGTGGTAGATCGCATCGGGGTCCTTGATGACCGCGTCGACGGTTTTCCAGTCGCCATTCTCGAAGACGCGGTAGAAGCAACTTTCACGGCCGGTGTGGCAGGCGATGCCGCCAAGCTGTTCGACCATCAGCACCACGACGTCGGCGTCGCAGTCCAGGCGCAGCTCGTGCAGGCGCTGCACGTGGCCGGATTCCTCGCCCTTGCGCCATAGCCTGCCACGGGAGCGTGACCAATAGATGGCACGGTTCTCGGCGACGGTGAGCGTCAGGGATTCGCGGTTCATCCAGGCCATCATCAGGATGCGGCCGGTCTTGTGGTCCTGGGCGATTGCCGGGACCAGACCATCGGCATTCCAGTGAATTTCTTCCAGCCAGTCGTTCATTTCGGTTTCCACGAGCGGGTCAGGTGCGATGCACGGCCTGACCGGGGCGGCTAGTGTGCCAGCGCCGGCGCTGGCTTGGCTATCGGCGCAATACCAGATACAGACCACCGGCCAGCATCAGCCAGGCGGGCCAGGCTGCGGCGTGTTGCTCCAGGCCGAGGGTGGCGGCACCGACCAGCAGGGCGGCGCCGATCAGGCGCAGGGCCAGGCCGTCACGGGGCTTGTGCCAGGGCGGCGGCGGGTCGGCGGCATGGGGCTGGCTCATGCGCTCCAGCAGGTCGCGGGTCATGTTGGCGACATGCGGCACCTGTTCGACCTGGGACTGCAGGTTGTGCAGCAGGGTCCTGGGGCTCATGCGCTCGCGCATCCAGCGTTCCAGGTAGGGCTGTGCGGTGCTCCAGAGGTCGAGGTCCGGGTACAGCTGGCGTCCCAGACCTTCGATGTTGAGCAGGGTCTTCTGCAGCAGCACCAGTTGCGGCTGCACTTCCATGTTGAAGCGGCGCGCGGTCTGGAACAGGCGTAGCAGCAGCTGGCCGAAGGAGATGTCCTTGAGCGGCCGCTCGAAGATCGGCTCGCAGACGGTACGGATGGCAGCTTCGAAGTCGTTGACCCGGGTCTCGGCGGGCACCCAGCCGGAGTCGATGTGCAGCTGGGCGACGCGACGGTAGTCGCGCTTGAAGAAGGCGATCAGGTTGCGCGCCAGGTAGTCCTGGTCCTCGGGGGTGAGGCTGCCGATGATGCCGCAGTCGATGGCGATGTACTGCGGGTTCCAGGGCTGGCGGTTGCTGACGAAGATGTTGCCGGGGTGCATGTCGGCGTGGAAGAAACTGTCGCGGAAGACCTGGGTGAAGAAGATCTCCACGCCGCGTTCAGCCAGCAGCTTGAGGTCGGTGCGCTGGTCGGCGAGGGTGGCCAGGTCGGTGACCGGGACGCCGTAGATGCGCTCCATCACCAGCACCTTGGGGCGGCACAGGTCCCAGTAGACCTGGGGCACGTAGAGCAGCGGCGAGCCTTCGAAGTTGCGCCGCAGCTGGCTGGCGTTGGCCGCCTCGCGGAGCAGGTCGAGTTCGTCGTAGATGGTCTTTTCGTAATCGCTGACTACTTCCACCGGGCGCAGGCGGCGGGCGTCGCTGGAGAGGCGCTCGGCGATGCGCGCGAGGATGAACAGCCAGGCGAGGTCCTGGCGGATGATGGGGCGCAGGTTGGGGCGGATCACCTTGACCACCACTTCCTCGCCGCTTTTCAACTGCGCGGCGTGGACCTGGGCCACCGAGGCCGAGGCCAGCGGGGTGACGTCGAAGCGGGCGAAGACTTCGCTGACGCGGGCGCCGAGCTGCTCCTCGATGCGGGCCACGGCCTGCTCGGGGTCGAAGGGCGGGACCTGGTCCTGCAGGCGCGCGAGCTCGTCGGCGATGTCCGGCGGCAGCAGGTCGCGGCGGGTGGACAGCAGCTGGCCGAACTTGATGAAGATCGGCCCCAGGCCTTCCAGCGCCAGGCGCAGGCGTGCGCCCCGGGAGAGCTCCAGGCGCTTGCGCGGCAACCAGCGCCAGGGCAGCAGGTAGCTGAGGGCGCGCAGCCACCAGGGCAGCGGCAGGTCGAAGACCAGGTCATCGAGGCGGTAGCGGATGACCACACTCTGGATGCGCAGCAGACGGCGGACGGCGAGCAGCTTCATGCGTTGGGTTTGCTTTTCTGGGTCAGGCGCCCGATGCGGGCGTCGAGGCGGTCGAGGTCGACCTTGAGGCGGTCCAGTTCGGCGAAGCGGGCGTCCGCTTCACGCTGGCCGACCAGTGTGCGCGATTCCTCGGCCAGGTAGTCGGCGAGGTTCAGGCGCAGGCTGTCGAGGCTCTGGGTGGTCCAGTCGACACGGCTGCGCAGGTGGGCGCTGAGCAGTTGGCTGGCCACCGGGCCGAGCCAGCGGGACAGCTCGTATTCCCAGTCCAGCTCCAGGTCCTGGAGGACGCCGGCGAGCTCCATGAGCGCGGCGCTGTCGCCGTCCAGCTCGACTTCCGGGCGGTGCAGGACGGCGGTCTTTTCGCGGCTCAGGGCCAGGCGCAGCAGGCTGGCGGCCGGCGCGCGCAGGCGGCAGTCGGCGGGAGCGGCCCAGTTCGCTGCCAATTGCAGGCCGTCGCCTCCGGGGAGGATGAACAGCTGCAGGGCGGGTGCCTGGCAATCGATCTCGATCACCTTGCCTTCGAGGCGCGACAGGCGCGGCAGCGCAGTGCCGTCGAGCCTGAGGACGCGGTTGATGCCGTGTTCGACGCCGGCGAGCAGGGCCTGGGTAAGCATCAGGGCTTGATGCCGCGGTGCAGGGCGACGATGCCGCCGGTCATGTTGTGGAAGGTGGCGCGCTCGAAGCCGGCTTCCACCATCATGGCCTTGAGGGTTTCCTGGTCGGGGTGCATGCGGATCGACTCGGCCAGGTAGCGGTAGCTCTCGGAGTCGTTGGTGATCAGCTTGCCCATCAGCGGCAGCAGGCTGAAGGAGTAGGCGTCATAGGCCTTGGACAGCAGGTTGCTGGTGGGCTTGGAGAACTCCAGCACCAGCAGGCGGCCGCCGGGCTTGAGCACACGCAGCATGGAGCGCAGGGCGGCGTCCTTGTGGGTGACGTTGCGCAGGCCGAAAGCGATGGTGACCACATCGAAATGGTTGTCGGGGAAGGGCAGCTGCTCGGCATCGGCCTGGACGAAGCTGACGTTGCCGGCGACGCCGCTGTCCAGCAGCTTGTCACGACCGACCTTGAGCATCGAGGCGTTGATGTCGGCCAGCACCACTTCACCGGTGCTGCCCACCAGGCGCGAGAACTGGCGGGTGAGGTCGCCGGTGCCGCCGGCGATGTCGAGCACGCGGTTGCCCGGGCGTACGCCGGAGAGCTCGATGGTGAAGCGCTTCCACAGCCGATGGACGCCGGCGGACATCAGGTCGTTCATCAGGTCGTACTTGGCGGCCACGGAGTGGAACACCTCGGCGACCTTGTCGGCCTTCTGGCTCTCGGGAACGCTCTGGTAGCCGAAGTGGGTGGTGGGTTCGGCATCGCTGCCTTTGCGCGGATCGTTCATGTCGCTGCCCCGGAAGAAATTGGCGGCCATTTTAGGCGCGGTTGGCCTGCTTTGTCTTGGCCCCGAACGGTGCCGGTTCGCCAGGGCCCGCGGGCGGCCTGCTATAGTCGCGCGACCTTAAGTCGCAGTCAGGAGTTGGCCCATGGCCCGCATCAATGTCGAACGTTCCCACAACCTGGGCCGCAGCGCCGTCCGGGCCAAGGCCGAGCAGCTCGCCGAGCGCCTCGCCCGTGAATACGACGTGCGCTATCAGTGGCGTGGCGACACCCTGGAGTTCAAGCGCAGCGGCGCCGACGGGCAGATCGAGGTCAGTGACGACAAGGTGAATGTCGAGGTGAAGCTGGGCCTGCTGCTGTCGGCCATGAGCGGCAGCATCAAGCGCGAGATCGAGAAGGCGCTGGACGAGTACCTGGCCTGATGCCGTGAGGGCCCTTTTCACGGCACGTGGAGAGGGCGGGCACGGCGCGTTTCACCCAACCCGCGGCTAGTATGCGGTTTCTAATTTTCCTCGTTAACGTGCACCTCAAGCCCTGAGAAAGGGCGAGTCCTCCATTACCCGAGTGAGGTGCACCATGGCCAAAGCCGCCGTCGTCAAGAAGAAAGTCGAAGAAACCAAGACCACCGTCCTTTCCGATGTCCGTCTCTATGCCCGCAAGATCTGGCTGGCTGGCCTGGGTGCCTACGCCAAGGCCGGACAGGAAGGCGCCGACTACCTGCGCGACCTGGTGAAGGCCGGCGAGAGCGTCGAGAAGCAGGGCCGCAAGGTCGTCGATGCGCGCGTCGAAGCCGCCAACAGCCAGATCGATTCGGTGAAGGGCAGCGTCAAGGGCTCGGTCACCGGCGTGAAGGAAAAGGTCGAAGTGCAGCTCGACAAGATCGAAAAAGCCTTCGACAACCGCGTCGCTGTCGCACTCAATCGCCTGGGTATTCCCTCGCGACAGGACGTTGAGGCACTCTCTGCTAAGCTTGACGAGCTGAGCGCGTTGCTCGAGCACGTCGCGCGAACCAAATAAGGAGAGCAGGATGGCTGGTAAGAAAAAAACCACGAAAGAAACCAACTCCTGGATCGGCGAGATCGAGAAATACTCGCGCCAGATCTGGCTGGCTGGCTTGGGGGCCTACTCGAAGGTCAGCAACGACGGCACCAAGCTGTTCGATACGCTGGTCAAGGATGGTGAGAAGGCTGAAAAACAGGCCAAGACCGAAGTCGACAAGCAGGTCGATGCGGTCAAGTCCCGGGTTGGTTCCCGCGTCGGCTCCGCCAAGTCCAAGGTCGATGAGGTCAAGGACAAGGCGATCGGCAAATGGGGCGAGCTGGAAGAGGCTTTCGACAAGCGCCTGAACAGTGCCATCTCCCGTCTCGGCGTTCCTAGCCGCAACGAGGTGAAGGACCTGAACAGCAAGGTCGACAGCCTGACCCGGCAGATCGAGAAGCTGACCGGCGTCTCCGCCAAGTCGGTCAAGCCGGCTGCCAAGCCCGCTCCCAAAGCTGCCGCTAAACCGGCCGCCAAGGTCGCTGCCAAACCTGCTGCCAAGACCGCTGCGGCGAAACCCGCTGCCAAGCCCGCCGCTAAACCGGCTGCGAAGCCGGCCGCCAAGGCTGCAGCCAAACCCGCTGCGAAGACCGCTGCGGCGAAACCGGCTGCCAAACCGGCCGCCAAGCCTGCGGCGAAACCTGCCGCCAAGGCAGCAGCCAAGCCTGCGGCGAAGCCGGCAGCGGCCAAACCCGCAGCCGCTGCCAAGCCTGCAACTGCGGCAAAACCGGCTGCCAAGCCGGCGGCGAAGCCCGCTGCCAAACCTGCTGCGAAGAAGCCTGCGGTGAAGAAAGCCGCTGCGCCGAAACCGGCAGCTGCCAAGCCGGCGACCCCGGCCGCAACCCCGGCTCCGGCCGCTGCACCGAGCGCTCCCGCCGCCACTCCGGCGCCGTCCGCTCCGGCCAGCACGCCAAGCCAGTCCTGATCGTCAGGGACCACAGACGCCCGGCCTCGCGCCGGGCGTTTGCGTTTCAGGCTTCCAGATAACGCCGGGCCATGCGCTCGGCGGCCTGGCGCGAGTCGTCCTGCAGGTGCGGAGCCACCAGCATCATGATCTGGTAGACCACCAGGCGTACTTCGCCGTCGTTGCCGAGGATGCGCTGGTAGTCGAGGGAGAACAGCAGGGTGAGGGTGATCTGCTCCACCAGTTGGCCGAGGGATTCGGTGTCGCTGACCAACTGCTCCCGTGCCTTGAGCCGCGCCAGCAGCGAGGCCAGGGTGCGCTTCAGTGCGTTGAGCCAGGCGCGCATGCCACGGGCCAGCTTGGGCAGGCGCCCGGCGAGGTTGGAGAGGTCCTGGAAGAGGAAGCGGTACTGCGCCAGGCGCTCGACGATCAGGTGCAGGAACAGCCAGTAGTCCTCGACACCCAGCTCCACGTCCTCGGGCGGGTCGAGCAGCGGCGCGAGCTCGTCCTGGAAGCGCTCCAGCAGCGCCATCACCAGCGGTTCCTTGCCATGGAAGTGGTAGTAGAGGTTGCCCGGGCTGATGCCCAGTTCGGTGGCGATCTCAAGGGTGGTGACGTTGGGTTCGCCTTCGCTGTTGAACAGCATCAGGGCGCATTCGAGTATCCGGTCTCGGGTCTTCATCCAGTCTTCTTGTCGTCGTTGCATGCGGTCGGCCGGGTGTTCCCCGGCCGGCCGAACGTCTTCAGCGCACGTGCACGTAGGTGCCGGGTGCCGCCTCCATGGGTGGGTGGGCCTGGTTGCCGAGGGTGACCAGGGTTTCGCGCTGCTCCCCCGAGCGCGCCTGGATCCAGCTCAGCCACTCCGGCCACCAGCTGCCCTGCACGTTCTTCGCGTCGTAGTACCAGGCGCGATGGTCCGAGCTGAGCTTGCCGTTTTCCAGGTAGTTGGCCTTGGGGTTGCCCGGTGGGTTGAGGATGCTCTGGATGTGCCCGCTGTTGGACAGCACGAAGCGGCTCTCGCCACCCAGCAGCCGGGCCGAGCGATAGACAGCGTCCCAGGGGGTGATGTGGTCGTTGATGCCGGCCACGCTGAAGCTGTCCACCGTGACCTTCTGCAGGTCGATCGGGGTGCCGCAAATTTCCAGCGCGCCGCCCCGGGTCAGCGGGTTGTGCTTGAAGAAGTCCAGCAGGTCGCCGTGGAAGGCGGCGGGCAGGCGGGTGTTGTCGTTGTTCCAGTAGAGGATGTCGAAGGCTGGCGGCTGGCGGCCCAGCAGGTAGTTGTTGACGAAGTAGTTCCACACCAGGTCGTTGGGGCGCATCCAGGCGAAGATCTTCGCCATATCGCGGCCGTCCAGGACACCGTGCTGGTAGGAGCGGCGCTTCGCCGCCTCCAGGGTCTGCTCGTCGGCGAACAGCGCGGCAGGGCTTTCGACCTGGCTGTCCAGCAGGCTGACCAGGTAGCTGGCGCTGCTGACCTTGCGCAGCTGGCGCTTGGCTTGGAGGTGGCCCTGCAGGGCGGCGATGGTCAGGCCGCCGGCGCAGGCGCCCATCAGGTTGACGTCCTTGCTGCCGGTGATGGCGCGGGCCACGTCGACCGCCTGCTCCAGCGCCTGCACATAGGTGGACAGGCCCCATTCGCGGTGGCGCGCGTCGGGGTTGCGCCAGCTGACGATGAGCACCTGCAGCCCGTTTTTCAGCGCGTACTGGACGAAGCTCTTCTCCGGCGAGAGGTCGAAGATGTAGAACTTGTTGATTTGCGGCGGGACGATCAGCAGGGGCTTGAGGTACTGCTTCTCGCTCATCGGCTTGTACTGGATCAGTTCCAGCAGCTCGTTGCGATAGACCACCGACCCGGGCGTGGTGGCCAGGTTGCGGCCGATCTCGAAGGAGTGCTTGCTGACCTGGCGCGGCATGGCGTTGTTGTTCAGCACATCGTCCAACAGGTGGCGCGCGCCATTGAGCAGGCTGAGGCCGCCGGTGTTGAACAGCTCCTTCACCGCGAGGGGGTTGAGCAGGCTGTTGGAGGGCGCCATGGCGTCGCTGACCAGGGCCAGGACGAAGCGGGCGCGGGCGCGGTCATCGTCGGTGAGGTCGCTGTCCTCGACCCAGGCATAGAGTTGTTTCTGCCAGGCCAGGTAGGCCTGCAAGCCGCGACGGTAGAACGGGTTGTGGCTCCAGGAGGGATCGGCGAAGCGCGCATCCTGCGGGTTGGGCTTGTGCGGGGTGTCGCCCATCAATACGCGGCCCAGCTGGCCGCCGAAGGCGAGGACGTGGCGGGCGCTGTGCACGGGGTGCTTCAAGCCCTGCAGGGCGAGGGTGCGGACGGTGGAGGCCAGGTCCTTGCCTCGCAAGCCGACGATCGCGCTCTGCGCGTTCATGTAGTTAGCGGGGACCGGCAAGGCTCCCGACACCTGTTTCTCTCGCATGGGGGCAACGCTCCGTAATCAATCCGTCGTCAAGGAGGTTTAGGCAAGGCTCGTACCACTGAGCGCAATAGGTGCATTCCAGACTACTGCGCGGGAAATTCAAGTTCGTTACAGCGGGCGTTTTGCCGCGCGAATGCGGTGCTGCCGCCCCATCATGGAGCGGAGGCACCGCCGCCTGCGGGCTTCAGGGATTGCGCAGTTGCATCGGCTGCGGGTGGATTACCGCGCGCTGACGCTCCTGGGCGAGGAACTTCATGATGATCGGCGCCACCGTTTCCGCTCGGGTCACGAGGAACAGGTGACCGTCGTCGATGACATGGAGTTCCGAGTTGGGGATGCGCCAGGCGAGCATGCGCATGTTCACCAGCGGAATGATCGGGTCGTCGTCGCCGGCCAGTACCAGGGTGGGTTGGCGGATGCGGTGCAGCCAGTGGATGCTGGTCCAGCCGAGGCCGGCGAACAGCTGCCAGTAGTAGCCGAGCTTGCCGGAGGAGCGCACCTTGCTGGCGTGGGCCATGGCCAGGGTCGGGTCGCGGCGGAAGGCGCCACCGTAGATGTCCGGGGCGATGTGCACGCCGTAGGACGGCTGGATGTAGCGCCTCGGGCTGGCCATGCGCCAGAGCACCTTGGGCTTGCCGGGCACCATGATCGCGCCGGCCGAGGTGGCGGCGAGGATCAGCTTCTTGCAGCGCTCGGGGTAGTCGTGGGCGAACTGCTGCGCCAGGGCGCCACCCCAGGACACGCCTATGGCGTTGACCTGGCCGTAGTTCAGGTAGTCGAGCATGCGGGCGGCGAGCTTGGCCAGGCCGGGGAAGCGGTAGGGCTTGCTCGGCGTGGAGGAACCGCCGACACCGGGAACGTCGAAGGCGATCACCTCCTGGTCCGGGTCCAGCGCCTGGACGAAGGGGAACACCAGCTCGAGGTTGGCACCGATGCCGTTGAAGATCAGCAGCGGCGTCAGGTGGTCCTTGCCGGGCCTGACGGCGGTGCGGATGGTCTGGCCATCGAGGTCGATGGTGCGGAAGACAAAAGGTTGCGGCATGCGCGGGCCCCTATGGATTGAAACGACGGGAGGCACCCGCGAGGGGCCTCCCTGTAGCGCCAGGCCGAGCCTGGTTCAGGCCGCCGCCGGTATTGGCGGTGGGCCTGGTTGGCACGTCCGGGTGCCGGGGCAGCAATGCGCAATGCGCGCGATCAACGTTCGTGGACATAGGTCCCTGGCGAAGCCTCGCCGGCCGGGTAGGCCTTGTTGCCGAGGGTGAAGCTGGCTTTCTTGGTCTTGCCCGAGCGCTCGGCCAGCCAGGCCTGCCAGTACAGCCACCAGGAGTCGGCGTGCTTGGTGGCGCTCTCCAGCCAGGCCTTCGGATCGGCAGGCATCTCGCTGTTGGTGGAGAAGCGCGCCTTGGGGTTGCCCGGAGGATTGAGGATGCTCTGGATGTGCCCGCTGTTGGACAGTACGAACTCGCACTTGCCCCCCAGCAGCAGCGCCGAGCGATAGCAGGCCTCCCACGGGGTGATGTGGTCGGTGGTGCCGGCCAGGCAGAAGAAGTCGCAGGTAACCTTCTTCAGGTCGATCGGGGTGCCGCAGACCTCCAGCCCGTCGGGACGGGTCAGCGGGTTGGTCTTGAACATCTCCACCAGTTCGCCGTGGAAGGCGGCGGGCAGGCGCGTGGTGTCGTTGTTCCAGTAGAGGATGTCGAACACCGGCGGCTCGTTGCCGAGCAGGTAGTTGTTCACCCAGTAGTTCCAGATCAGGTCGTTGGGGCGCATCCAGGCGAAGACCTTGGCCATGTCCTTGCCTTCCAGCACACCGGATTGGTACGAGCGGCGCTTGGCGGCTTCCAGGGTGGTTTCGTCGGCGAACAGCGCGACCTGGGTGTCCAGGTTGAAGTCGAGCACGCTGACCAACTGGGTGAAGGCATTCACCTTGTGCTCGCCGATCGCCTGGTAGTGGCCCAGCAGGGCGACGGTGGTGATGCCGCCGGAGCAGGCACCGAGCATGTTGAGGTCCTTGGCGCCGGTGATCTTCAGCACCACCTCGATGGTTTCCTTGAGCGCCTCGATGTAGGTCGACAGGCCCCATTCACGCTGGGCCTTGGTGGGGTTGCGCCAGCTGACGATGAAGGTCTGGATGCCATTGCGCAGGTTGAAGCGCGCCAGGCTCTTCTCCTGGGACAGGTCGAAGACGTAGAACTTGTTGATCTGCGGCGGCACCACCAGCAGCGGCCGTTCGTACACCTGCTCGGTGATGGGCTTGTACTGGATCAGCTCCAGCACGTCATTGCGGAAGACCACGGCGCCTTCGGTGGTGGCGAGGTTCTTGCCGACCTCGAAGGCGTCCATGTTGACCTGGCTGGGCATGCCGCCGTTGTTGACCAGGTCCTTGGCCAGGTGCGAGAGGCCGTCGAGCAGGCTCTTGCCGCCGGTTTCGAAGAAGCGCTTCACCGCCGCCGGGTTGGCCATGGTGTTGGTGGGGGCCATGGCTTCGGTCATCAGGTTGATCACGAAGTGGCCGCGGCTGGTATCGGACGACGACAGGTCGCTGTGCTCGATCCACTGGTGCAGTTCCTTGCGCCAGGCGAGGTAGGTCTGCAGGTAGCGTTTGTAGAGGGGGTTCTGGCTCCAGGCCGGGTCCGCGAAGCGGCGGTCGTCGGCTTCCGGCTGCAGGGCCGAGGAGCCGAGCAGGACGTTTTTAAGCTCGACCCCGAAATGGGCGACGTGCTTGGCACTGTGGAAGGGCTGCTTGATGGCCTGCAGCATGACCATGCGCGCGGAGGTCAGCAGATCCTTGCCGCGGATGCCGATCACCGGGTTCAGCCCGAGGGTATTCTCAGAGGCTTGGCGCTGCAGGTCTTCATTGTTCTTGTTGCTCATCTACGACGCTCCATTGTCCAGAGGCGGATACCGGGTGACTGCTGTACGGGACAGTTAAGCGTGCCTGGTACTGCTCGGGTTACCGGGGGTGCGAAGAGAACTTCGCCGATTTCTATGAACCTGTGGTTGCCAAATGCATGGAACCTGCCAGTTCTTGGTTACCCGAGTTTGTGGATTTGCGCAAGCTGGCCCTGGGTCGGGCGCGCGCCGGGGAGTATGTCGCGAGCTTCTAGAAAATGCGCTCTAACCTAGTGCGGCATGGCCAGAAAGGGGCTGGCGGGTGCACTGCGTCAGAGCATCAGGCGGACGACGCTTTCGTCGGGATCGCGGGAGCGGCCGGCGGCGGAAAGCTGCTGCAGGTAATCCTCCCAGAGGGCGTCCTGGCGGACGGCGAGCTCGTGGAGGTAGTCCCAGGTGAACAGGCCGCTGTCGTGGCCGTCGTCGAAGGTCAGTTTCAGGGCATAGTTGCCCGCCGGTTCGACGCCGACGAGCGCGACCCGCGCCTTGCCGTACTGCAGGATCGGCTTGCCGTGGCCCTGCACCTCGGCCGAGGGCGAATGCACCCGCAGGAACTCCGCCGGCAGGCTGTAGCTCACCTCGCCGTAACCCAGCACCAGGGTGCGGGAGGCTTTATGCAGTTGGATCGACGTTGGCAGGCGCATGGGTGTTAGTCCGGGTGTCAGCAGTGCTTGAAGCTTGAAGCTTGAAGCTTGAAGCGGGAAGGGCTCCTTCTTCAGGCTTCCCGCTTCAGGCTTTGAACTTTAGAGAATATACCGCGACAGGTCTTCGTCCTTGGCCAGCTCGCCGAGGTGGCTGTTGACGTAGGCGGCGTCGATCAGGATCGGCTTCTCGTCGTGCTGGGCGGCCAGGTCGCCGGCGCTGAAGGAGACTTCCTCCAGCAGGCGCTCCAGCAGCGTGTGCAGGCGACGGGCACCGATGTTCTCGGTCTTCTCGTTCACCTGCCAGGCGATCTCAGCCAGGCGCTTGATTCCTTCCGGTGCGAACTCGATGTTCAGGCCTTCGGTCTTCAGCAGGGCGCTGTATTGCTCGGTGAGCGAGGCGTGCGGTTCGGTGAGGATGCGCTCGAAGTCTTCGGGCGACAGGGCCTTGAGCTCCACGCGGATCGGCAGACGGCCCTGCAGCTCCGGCACCAGGTCGCTGGGCTTGGACAGGTGGAAGGCGCCCGAGGCGATGAACAGGATGTGGTCGGTCTTGACCATGCCCAGCTTGGTGTTGACGGTGCAGCCCTCGATCAGCGGCAGCAGGTCGCGCTGCACGCCCTCGCGGGAGACATCGGCGCCGCCGACGTTGCCGCGCTTGGCGACCTTGTCGATCTCGTCGATGAAGACGATGCCGTTCTGCTCCACCGCCTCCAGGGCGCGGGCCTTGAGTTCCTCTTCGTTGACCAGGCGCGCGGCTTCCTCGTCGCGCACCAGCTTCAGCGCTTCCTTGACCTTGAGCTTGCGGCTCTTGCGCTTGCCCTTGCCCATGTTGGAGAACAGGTTCTGCAACTGGCTGGTCATCTCCTCCATGCCGGGCGGGGCCATGATTTCGACGCCGGCCGGGCTTTCGGCCACTTCGATGTCGATCTCCTTGTCGTCCAGCTGGCCTTCACGCAGGCGCTTGCGGAACAGCTGGCGGGTGTTGGAATCCTCGCGGGCGGGCTCGTCACCGAAGCCGCTGCGGGCCGGCGGCAGCAGGGCGTCGAGGATGCGATCCTCGGCGGCGTCCTCGGCGCGGAAGCGCACCTTGTGCATTTCCTGCTCGCGCATCATCTTCACGGCGGCGTCGGCCAGGTCGCGGATGATCGATTCGACGTCACGGCCCACGTAGCCCACTTCGGTGAACTTGGTGGCTTCGACCTTGAGGAAGGGCGCGTTGGCCAGCTTGGCCAGGCGACGGGCGATCTCGGTCTTGCCGACGCCGGTCGGGCCGATCATAAGGATGTTCTTCGGCGTCACCTCGGCGCGCAGCTCGACCGGCAGCTGCATGCGCCGCCAGCGGTTGCGCAGGGCGATGGCCACGGCGCGCTTGGCGTCGTCCTGGCCGATGATGTGGCGGTTGAGTTCGTGGACGATCTCGCGGGGGGTCATGGACATGTACGGAAGCTCCGGTCTGGACGGCCTTACTCGGCGGCGTCCAGTTCCTCGATGGTGAGGTTCTGGTTGGTGAACACGCAGATGGAGCCGGCGATGTTCAGGGCGGTCTCGGTGATCTCGCGGGCGGACAGCTCGGTGCGCTGCAGCAGCGCGGTGGCCGCGGCCTGGGCGAAGCCGCCGCCGGAGCCCATGGCGATCAGGCCGTGCTCGGGTTCGACCACGTCGCCGTTGCCGGTGATGATCAGCGAGGCGTCCTTGTTGGCCACGGCGAGCATGGCTTCCAGGCGGCTGAGGGAGCGGTCGGTGCGCCAGTCCTTGGCCAGCTCGACGGCGGCGCGGACCAGGTGGCCCTGGTGTTTCTCCAGTTGGCCTTCGAAGCGTTCGAACAGGGTGAAGGCGTCGGCGGTGGCACCGGCGAAGCCGGCCAGCACCTGGCCGTGGTAGAGACGGCGGACCTTCTTGGCGTTGCCCTTCATCACGGTGTTGCCGAGGGAAACCTGGCCGTCGCCGCCCATGACGACTTTGCCGTTGCGGCGGACTGAAACGATTGTGGTCAAGGGGAGAGTCTCCACGCAGCGGGGCGAATTGCCCGAATGGAAACCCAGATGGGGGAGGCGGCGCGGCTTTTCAACCGCGCGCCTGCGAATAGCCGATCAGCGTGCCTGTCGTTGTTGCAACAGGAGATTACCGAAGCCGCTGCCAGCCAGCTGTTTCTGTGCGCCCGCCAGCTGCTCACGGGTGGCGAAGGGGCCGACCAGCACCCGGTACCAGGTTTCCTCGCGCACGGTGCCGGATTCCACCTGGACGTTCTGCCCCAGGAGGATGATCTGCGCACGTACGCGGTCGGCGTCGTCCTTCTTGCGGAAGGAGCCGGCCTGGAGGAAGAACTGGGTGACCGGCGCCTTGGCCACGGTGGGCGGAGGCGGCGGCACCTGCCCGGCCAGGGCGGCTTCGGCGCGGGCGGCGTCGATCTTCGCGGCTTCCTCGGGCGTCACCGGCTGGGTGGGCGTGGTCGGTGGCGTGTCCTTGGGCATGGCGTCCGGCGGCACTATGACTTCGGATTCCGGCAGCAGCGTGTAGAAGTCGTATTTGGGCTTGGTCGGTTCCGGCGTCGCCTGGGGCTGCTGCTGGCCACCCGCTTGCGGGCGCGGCGTCGGCTTGCCGTTCGCCGCCTGCTGCTGCTCGGGCTTGGTGCGACGGATGTCGTCGCGACCGGGCTCGAGCTTCATCAGCATGACCACGAAGCCGCCGATGACCAGGCCCATCGCCAGCCAGACCCAGCCCGGCACCGGCTTCTTCGGCGGTGCCTGGTAGCGGCTGGCCCCGCGCTTGGGTGCTGCTTTCTTCTTCGCCATAGTCCGTTACATGCGTTCCAGGGGTTGCAGGCCGAGCAGCTCCAGGCCCTGTTTGAGGGTGCGGCCGGTCAGCGCGGCGAGGCGCAGGCGGCTTTGCTGGGTGGCTGCTTCCTCGGCGGCGAGGATCGGGCAGTTCTCGTAGAAGCTGGAGAACAGGCCGGCCAGGTCGTAGAGGTAGGTGCAGAGGATGTGCGGCACACCCTTGGCGGCGACGTTGTTGAGGGTGTCGGCGAATTGCGCCAGCTTGCCGGCCAGGGCTTGCTCCTGTTCGGCGGCGAGGATGATCTGCCCGCCGATCTCGTCGATGCCCTTGCCCAGCTTGCGGAACACGCTGGCGGTACGGGTGTAGGCGTAGAGCAGGTAGGGCGCGGTGTTGCCCTCGAAGCTCAGCATCTGCTCGAAGTTGAAGCTGTAGTCGCTGGTGCGGTGCTTGGAGAGGTCGGCGTACTTCACGGCGCCGATGCCGACGGCGCAGCCGATCTGGCGCAGCTCGGCCTCGTTCAGCTCCGGGTTCTTTTCCTTGACCAGGGCGTAGGCGCGCTCTTCGGCTTCGTTGAGCAGGTCGATCAGCTTCACGGTGCCGCCGTCGCGGGTCTTGAAGGGCTTGCCGTCGGCGCCGTTCATGGTGCCGAAGCCCATGTGTTCCATTTCGAAGTCGGGGCGCACGAAGCCGGCCAGGCGCGCGGCGGCGAAGACCATCTGGAAGTGCAGGGCCTGGCGCTGGTCGACGAAGTACAGGGCGCGGTCGGCCTTGAGCACGCCGCTGCGGTAGCGGGTGGCGGCCAGGTCGGTGGTGGCGTAGAGGTAACCGCCGCCGGCTTTCTGCACGATCAGCGGCAGCGGGTCGCCTTCGGCGTTCTTGAACTCGTCCATGAACACGCAGAGGGCGCCGTCGCTCTCGGTGAGCAGGCCTTTGGCGCGCAGGTCGGCGACCACATTGGCCAGGTCGTCGTTGTAGGCGCTCTCGCCCTTGACGTCGGCCATGGTGAGCTTCACGCCCAGGCGGTCGTAGACGGCCTGGCAGTGGCTCAGGGAAATGTCGTTGAAGCGGTTCCACAGGCGCAGGCACTCGTCGTCGCCGGCCTGCAGCTTGACCACCAGCTCGCGGGCGCGATCGGCGAATTCGCTGGATTCATCGAAACGCTTCTTGGCGGCGCGGTAGAAGCCTTCCAGGTCGGCCAGTTCGGCGTCGCTGCCCACCGGCTGTTCCTGCATGAAGGCCAGCAGCATGCCGAACTGGGTGCCCCAGTCGCCCACGTGGTTCTGGCGGATCACCTCGTCGCCGAGGAACTCCAGTACGCGCGCCACGCCGTCACCGATGATGGTGGAACGCAGGTGGCCGACGTGCATCTCCTTGGCCAGGTTCGGCGCGGAGAGGTCGACGACCACGCGCTGGGCCGGGCCGGCCTTGCGCACATTCAGGTGGGCATCGGCCAGGGCGGCGTCCAGGCGCTGGGCCAGGGCCTGGGTGTTCTGGAAGAAGTTGAGGAAGCCGGGGCCGGCGATCTCCACCTTGCTCACCTGGTCGTCCTGGGGCAGGGCGGCGATGAGTTTTTCGGCCAGGTCGCGCGGCTTCAGGCCGGCCGGCTTGGCCAGCATCATGGCGATGTTGCTGGCGAAGTCGCCGTGGGTCCTGTCCTTGGTGTTTTCCACCTGGATGGCCGGGCTGAGGCCCTCGGGCAGCACGCCTTCGCTGGCGAGACGGGTCAGGGCTTGCTGGATCAGCTGGCGAATGGTGTCTTTCATGTTCTGCTCTCGGCCGGGGTACGGCGGCGCCTGGGCGCTGGTTGAAAACTGGGCATTATCGGTGCGCGGAGCCCGCAGCTTCAAGCGGCAAGCGCCAAGCCGCATGTGGGAAGCCCTTGGCGGCGGCCCTGGAACGCGACCTGCCGCTAGAAAAGATCGATCGGGTCGATATCCAGTGACCAGCGCACGCTGCGCCCGCCAGGCAACTGCTCCAGGGCCAGGCTCCAGGGCGTCAGCAGGCGGTGCAGGGTGGCGCGGGCATTGGCCTGGACCAGCAACTGCGCACGGTGCTTGCCGGCACGGCGCTCCATGGGGGCGGGCACCGGGCCGAGCAACTCGATGCCGGACAGACCCTGTTCGGCGAGCAAATGTTCCGCTTCGGCGCAGGCGGCATCGAGAAATTCCTCGGCCTGCCCGGGTTTGTGCGCTTCGGCACGCAGCAGTGCCAGGTGGGCGAAGGGCGGCAGGCCGGCGGCGCGACGCTCGGACAGGGCCTGCTCGGCGAAGGCGAAGTAGCCCTCCTCGGTGAGTTGCACCAGCAGCGGGTGGTCGGCGAGGTGGGTCTGGATGATCACCCGGCCCGGCTCTTCCGCACGCCCGGCACGGCCGGCCACCTGGACGATGAGCTGGGCCATGCGCTCGCTGGCGCGGAAGTCGGCGGAGAACAGCCCGCCGTCGGCATCGAGGATCGCGACCAGGGTGACGCGAGGGAAGTGGTGCCCCTTGGCGAGCATCTGGGTGCCCACGAGGATGCAGGGCTCGCCCTTGTTGATGGTGGCGAAGAGCTTGTTCATGGCGTCCTTGCGCGCGGTGCTGTCGCGGTCGATGCGCAGCACGGGGACGTTCGGGAAGAGGATGTTCAGGCGCTCTTCCGCCCGCTCGGTGCCGGCGCCGACGGGGCGCAGGTCGACCTTGGCGCAGTCCGGGCAGGCGCGGGGCTGGCGCTGGGTGTGGCCGCAGTGGTGGCAGCGCAGTTCGCCGGAGCGCTGGTGCAGGGTCATCCGGGCATCGCAACGCGGGCATTGGCTGATCCAGCCGCAGTCATGGCACAGCAGGGTCGGGGCGAAGCCGCGGCGGTTGAGGAACACCAGCACCTGCTGGCCGGCTTTGAGGGTCTGCTCGATGGCTTGTTGCAGCGGCCCGGAGAGGCCCGAGTCCAGCGGCCGGCTCTTGATGTCCAGGCGCAGGAAGCGTGGCTGGCGGGCGCCGCCGGCGCGCTGGGTCAGGCGCAGCAGGCCGTAGCGGCCGGCGTGGGCGTTCTGCAGGCTTTCCAGAGAGGGCGTGGCGGAGCCGAGAAGGATGGGGATGTTGTCCTGGCGTGCGCGTACCAGGGCCAGGTCGCGGGCGTGGTAGCGCAGGCCTTCCTGTTGCTTGTAGGAGGTGTCGTGCTCCTCGTCGATGATGATCAGGCCGGGGTTCTTCATCGGCGTGAACAGTGCCGAGCGGGTGCCGATGATGATGTCGGCCTCGCCGTCGCGGGCCGCCAGCCAGGCATCGAGGCGCTCGCGGTCGTTGACCGCCGAATGCAGCAGGGCGATGCGTGCGTTGAAGCGGCGGGAGAAACGCTCCAGCGTTTGCGGGCCGAGGTTGATCTCGGGGATCAGCACCAGTGCCTGCTTGCCGGCAGCGAGGGTTTCCCGGATCAATTGCAGGTAGACCTCGGTCTTGCCGCTGCCGGTGACGCCGGCGAGGAGAAAGGCGTTGAACTGGCCGAACGTGGAATACACGGCGTCGTAGGCGGCGCGTTGTTCGGCGTTGAGCGGCAGCTCGGCCTGGGCCAGCCAGTGCTCGTGGCGCGGCGCGGCGGTGCTGCGGCGTGTCTCGATGTAGACCAGGCCCTTTTCCTGCAGCAGGTCGAGGCTGTCCTTGTTCAGTTGCAATTGGCCGAGCAACTGGTGGGCGACGCCGTGGGGGTGCTGGGCGAGGGTGGTCAATGCCTGTCGCTGGCGCGGTGCGCGGGCCAGGCGCGGGTCGTCGGCGCGGGCGCCTTCGCTGACATGCCAGAAGCGCTCCTGGCGCGCTTCGGCCGGCTCGCCCTGGCGCAGCAGCACGGGCAGGGCCCAGCTGAGGGTGTCGCCGAGGCTGTGCTGGTAGTACTGGGCGGTCCACAGGCAGAGCTTGAACAGCTCGGCGGGCAGCGGCGGTTTCTGGTCGAGCAGTTCCAGGGCCGGGCGCAGTTTGTCTTCGGGGACATCGCTGTGCTCGGCCACTTCCACCAGGACGCCGATTACCTCGCGACGGCCGAAGGGCACGCGCAGGCGCACGCCGGGCTGCAACTGCCGGGCCGATACGCCAGCGGGCGCGCGGTAGTCGAACAGGCGGCGCAGGGGCGAGGGCAGGGCAAGGCGCAGGATGGCGTTGGGCACGGGGGTCTCCGAATGGGCGCGGCGATCCTAGCACGGCCGCACGTCGCCAGGCGTGGCGGCCGACTTGCGTGATGGCGAAGCTCTGGTATCATCTCGCGCCTGTTTCCGTGCGGTGCTCGACATAGGGTCGGGTGGCGGCACGCCAGACCTGAGGATCAAGCCATGAAACCGGAAATCCATCCCGAATACGTAGCGATCGAAGCTACCTGCAGCTGCGGTAACGTCATCAAGACCCGCTCTACCCTGGGCAAGAACATCAGCCTCGACGTTTGCTCCGAGTGCCACCCGTTCTACACCGGTAAGCAGAAAGTCCTGGACACCGGCGGCCGTATCGATCGCTTCAAGCAGCGTTTCGGTGTATTCGGCGCCAAATAAGCGACCGAATAGCCGGGAAGGCTTCGATGAAGCCTTCCAGCTGTACAGAGAAAGGCGCCCGATGGGCGCCTTTTTCGTTTCCGGTGTTCGCCCGCCCCTGCGCAAGGGCGGTGATTGACCGGCCCCCGGCTGCAGCGTAAAAACCGCATAGCCCCGCAGGACGCAGTGGTTGCGCGAGCGGTCGCCGAGGTGATCCATGCCCGCTTTGCCTATTCTGCTGCTCTGTCTACTGCTCTCCCTCCTCACCGGCTGCGCCGTCAACCCGGCCACCGGCGAGCGCAACTTCGTGATGATGAGCGAAAGACAGGAACTCGACCTCGGCAGTCGCTACAACCAGCAGATCCAGAAGGAATACCCGCGCTACGCCGATGATCGGCTGCAGGCTTATGTGCAGCGGGTGGGCGAGCGCGTGGCGAAGCACAGCCATCGCGCCAACCTCAATTACATCTTCACCGTGGTCGACTCGCCGGACATCAACGCCTTCGCCCTGCCGGGCGGCTACATCTATATACATCGCGGCCTGATGGCCTACCTGAACTCCGAGGCGGAGCTGGCGGCGGTGCTGGCCCACGAGGTGGGCCACGTGACGGCGCGCCACAGCGTGCAGCAGCAGAGCCAGTCCCAGGCCTGGAACATCCTTGGCCAGGCGGTGGCCATCGGCACCGGCGTCAGTGCGGCGGGCGACCTGACCAATGTGCTGGGCGGCGCGATGGTCCGGGGGTACGGCCGTGACATGGAGTTGCAGGCTGATGGCCTTGGCGCCCAGTACCTGGCCCGTAGCGGCTACGACCCCCAGGCGATGATCGAGGTGGTCAAGGTGCTGAAGAATCAGGAGGCGTTCGCCCGCGACGAGGCCAAGCGCAAGGGGCAGGAAGTACCCGAGTCGGGCAGCTACCACGGCGTTTTCGACACCCACCCGGATAACGACACGCGCCTGCAGCAGGTGGTCGGGCCGGCTCGCGCCCTGGCCGGTGGGCAGCAGGAGGTGAACCGTGATGCCTACCTGAAGGCCATCGAGGGCTTGCCCTTCGGTGACTCCGCCGAGTCGGGCATCCAGCGCGGGCAGCAGTTCTATCACGTCGGCCTGGATTTCGCGCTGCGCTACCCGGATGGCTGGGGGCTGATCAACAGGTCCGATGCGCTGATCGGTCACACCGCCGACCAGCAGGCCTTCATCGCCATGCAGTTGGCGGAGCGCACCCCGGGGCTGACGCCTGCGGAGTTGCTGCACAAACGCGGGGGCCGCCAGCGCCTGGTGATGGAGGAGACGTTCAGCAAGGATGGCGTGATAGGCGTGACGGCGGTGATTCCCGGCGATTCCGCCCGACGTGTGGCTGTCGTCTTCAAAGGGGATCAGGCGTATCTCTTTATCGCTGGGATGAGAGGAAGGGCCTCCCTGGAAACGGAGGATGCGAACTTCCTTTCCGTCATCCACAGCTTCCGCTCGCTCAAGCCCGAAGAGAAGAACCTGGCCCAGCCCCTGCGGCTGCATCTGGTGCAGGTGAAGGCCGGTGAAACCATCAGGAGCATGGCTCGCGGCGCTGGTTTGCCGGGGGATCCCGTCGAGCTGGAAAATCGTATCCGATTGATGAATAATTTGTATCCAATCGGCGAGCCGAAAGCCGGGGATTGGCTTAAAGTCGTACGTTAGAGGGCTTGACGCAGCGTGACTGAACAGTCTTGTCGCCCCCCGGTATCTTGCGTATCCTCGCCCGTCCGTCTGTCACAACAGTAAAAGCGGAATGCCAAAATGTCTGATCTGAAAACTGCCGCTCTCGAGTACCACGCCCAGCCCCGTCCCGGGAAACTCAGCGTCGAGCTGACCAAGCCGACCGCCACCGCCCGCGACCTGTCGCTGGCCTACAGCCCGGGTGTGGCCGAGCCCGTCCGCGAGATCGCCCGCGATCCGGAGCTGGCCTTTAAGTACACCGGCAAGGGCAACCTGGTGGCAGTGATCTCCGACGGCACCGCGATCCTCGGTCTGGGTAACCTCGGCCCGCTGGCCTCCAAGCCGGTCATGGAAGGTAAAGGCGTGCTGTTCAAGCGCTTCGCCGGTGTCGATGTGTTCGACATCGAAGTCGACGCCGAGAGCCCCCAGGCCTTCATCGACACCGTCAAGCGCATCTCCATCACCTTCGGCGGCATCAACCTCGAAGACATCAAGGCCCCCGAGTGCTTCGAGATCGAGCGCACCCTGATCGAGCAGTGCGACATCCCGGTCTTCCACGATGACCAGCACGGCACCGCGATCGTGACCGCTGCCGGCATGCTCAACGCTCTGGAAATCGCCGGCAAGAGCCTGCCGGAAGCCAAGATCGTCTGCCTCGGCGCGGGCGCTGCAGCCATCTCCTGCATGAAGCTGCTGGTGAGCATGGGTGCCAAGGTCGAAAACATCTTCATGATCGACCGCAAGGGCGTGATCCATGCCAGCCGCGACGATCTGAACCAGTACAAGGCGGTCTTCGCCCATGAAACACCCAAGCGCACCCTCTCGGACGCGCTGGAAGGTGCGGATGTGTTCGTCGGCCTGTCGGGTGCCAACCTGCTGAGCGCCGAAGACCTCAAGCGCATGGCGCCGAACCCGATCGTCTTCGCCTGCTCCAACCCGGATCCGGAGATCCAGCCGGAGCTGGCCCACGCGACCCGTAACGATGTGATCATGGCGACCGGTCGTTCCGACTACCCGAACCAGGTCAACAACGTGTTGGGCTTCCCCTTCATCTTCCGTGGTGCCCTGGACGTTCGCGCCACCCGCATCAACGAAGAGATGAAGATCGCCGCCGCACTGGCCCTGCGTGACCTGGCCAAGCTGCCGGTGCCCAAGGATGTGTGTGATGCCTACGGCGTGGACTCCCTGGAGTTCGGCCGTGAGTACATCATTCCGAAGCCCATGGACAAGCGCCTGATCACCATCGTTTCCGATGCCGTGGCCAAGGCTGCCATCGAGTCCGGCGTGGCGACCCTGCCCTACCCGAAACACTATCCGCTGAAGTCGGTGGATGACGTGTTCAACGGTTGATCCGTCAGTCGATGAAAAAACCCGCCTCACGGCGGGTTTTTTATTGGCTGCTATTTCTCTGGGGTGAAGCAAAAAGCCCGTCATGGAGGCGGGCTTTTGGTTGGCACCCGTGATCAGAACAGATCGATGGGTGCTGCTTCGTCTGCGGGCAGTGGGCTGCCCGGGGCGCTCATGCCTGGGTCGAACTCGCTCATCGGCGGCGGTGAGTCCTCGCTCTTGAACAGTTCGAAGAAGGCGTTGGGTGCACCTGGCGCGGCGGCGCGGCCGCTCAGGGGGTCGATGCGCAGGGTGAGTATGCCTTCGGGCTCGGGCAGCACGTGCTCCGGTTTGTCCTTCAGGGCCGCGCTCATGTAGGTCATCCAGATGGGCAGGGCGACGGTGCCGCCGTACTCGTGGCGACCGAGGCTTTCCGGCTGGTCAAAGCCGACCCAGACGGTGGTGACGTAATCGGCGTTGTAGCCGGAGAACCAGCTGTCCTTGGATTCGTTGGTGGTGCCGGTCTTGCCGGCTATGTCGCCACGACCCATGGACAGTGCGCGTCTGCCGGTGCCGCGCTTGATCACGTCCTGCAGCATGCTGTTGAGGATGTAGGTGGTACGCGCGTCGACGATGCGCTCGGCTACCGCCGGCTCCTGATGCTCGACGCTCGGCAGGCGGCTATCCGGTGCGGCGACCGTCTGGGCGACCTCGGTGTCCGGCGCGTCGTCTTTCGGCACGGAAGGCGGGTTGGCGGTGAAGATCACCTTGCCGTCGCGGCTTTCGATGCGATCGATCAGGTAGGGCTGGATCTTGTAACCGCCGTTGGCGAAGGTGCTCCAGCCGCTGGCGATCTCCATGGGCGTCAACGTGGCGGTGCCCAGGGCCAGGGACAGGTTGCGGGGCAGTTCCTGTTTGTTGAAGCCGAAGCGGCTGATGTAGTTCAGCGCGTATTCGATGCCCACGGCCTGCAACAGGCGGATCGATACCAGATTGCGTGACTTGTAGAGCGCCTCGCGCAGGCGGATCGGGCCGAGGAAGGTGTTGTTGTCGTTCTTCGGGCGCCAGACCTTGTCCAGGTACTCGTCGACGAAGACGATGGGGGCGTCGTTGACCAGGCTGGCGGCGGTGAAGCCGTTGTCCAGGGCGGCGCTGTAGAGGAACGGCTTGAAGCTCGAGCCGGGCTGGCGCTTGGCCTGGACCGCGCGGTTGTAGTTGCTCTGCTCGAAGGAGAAGCCACCGACCAGGGAGCGGATTGCGCCGTTCTGCGGATCCAGGGATACCAGTGCGCTTTGAGCTGCCGGCTGCTGGACGAAAAGCAGGTTGCCATCGGCCTGGCGCTGGACGCGGATCAGGTCACCGACCTGGGCGACATCGGCCGGTTGCTGGGGGCGTGGGCCGAGGCTGTTGGTGTTGAGGAAGGGGCGGGCCCATTTCATGCTGTCCCAGCCGACGGTTTCTTCCTTGCCGCCACGGGTGAGCACGAGGAGGCCGCTTTTCTCCACCTGGGTGACGATCGCCGGCTCCAGGCCGCCAATGGTTCGCTGCTTGGCCAGTTCCTGTGTCCAGCTTTCGCGGGTCATGCCGGGGAAGCGTGATTCCGGGCCACGATAGCCGTGGCGCTGGTCGTATTCCATCAGCCCGCCGCGCAGTGCGTTGTTGGCCGCTTCCTGCAGGTCGCTCGGCACTGTGGTGGTGACGCGGAAGCCTTCGGTATAAGCCTCGCTGCCGAAGCGGCCGACCATCTCGGCGCGGGCCATTTCGGCAACATAGGGCGCGTTCACTTCCGGCGTCGGTACGTGGTAGCTGGCGTCGATCGGCTCTGCTATCGCCTGGTCGTAGCGTGCCTGGTCGATGCGGCCGAGCTTGAGCATGCGGCCAAGGATCCAGTCGCGGCGCTCCTTGCTGCGTGCAGGGTTGACGAGCGGGTTGAAGCGCGAGGGGGCCTTGGGCAGGCCGGCGATCATCGCCATCTGCGCCAGGCTGACATCACGGATCGATTTGCCGTAGTACACCTGGGCGGCAGCTTCGATACCGTAGGCGCGGTTGCCGAGGTAGATCTTGTTTACGTAGAGCTCGAGGATTTCATCCTTGCTGAGCTCCCGTTCTATCTGCAGGGCGAGAAGTATTTCATTGATCTTTCTGGAGAAACTTCTCTCGCTGGTGAGGAAATAGTTCTTCGCCACCTGCATGGTGATGGTGCTGCCGCCGCTCTGGATATGACCACTTTTCAATAATTGCGTGGCAGCGCGCACCAGACTGGTGAGGTCGACGCCATAATGGTTGGCGAAGTTGTCATCCTCGGCAGCCAACAATGCCTGGATGAATTCCGGTGGTATGTCCGCGAAGCGGATGGGCGCACGGCGCATCTCGCCGAATTCGGCGATCAGCTTGCCGTCGCTGCTGTACACGCGCAGCGGGATCTGCAGCTGGATGCTGCGTAGGGAATCGACAGAAGGAAGAGTCGGGCTAAGGTAGAGGTAAGCGCCGCTGAAACTGAGCAACAGCCCACAAAAAACGGCGACGCAGGACCACCAGAAAAACTTCAGCAGGCGTATCAAGGCTCTTGGATTTCCAGATAAAAGAATGAGTTAAGCGGAAGCAGATCTTAAAAGGGAAAAACTGTTCACATTATAAGCGTTTTTTTTCCTGGGTCGCCATTTGCGCTTCTGTCAAGACTGTTATTTAATGTGGAAAAACATAAATCGTCCGTAAGTCTCGGATGCTGATAGGAAATCGGTCGTGCTAGGGCTCTTCAACAAGAAAGCGAATACGCTGCTGGGGATCGACATAAGCTCGACCTCAGTCAAGCTCCTTGAATTGAGTCGCTCGGGAAGCCGCTACAAGGTAGAGGCCTACGCCGTCGAGCCGCTCCCACCGAATGCTGTGGTCGAAAAGAACATCGCCGAACTGGAGGGGGTCGGCCAGGCGTTGTCTCGCGTTCTGAGCAAAGCGAAAGCCAGCTCAAAATCCGTGGCGGTTGCCGTCGCGGGCTCCGCTGTGATCACCAAGACCATCGAGATGGATGCCGGTCTTTCCGACGACGAGTTGGAAAACCAGCTGAAGATCGAGGCGGACCAGTACATCCCTTACCCGCTCGAAGAAGTCGCCATCGACTTCGAGGTGCAGGGTGTGTCTTCGCGCAACTCCGAGCGGGTTGATGTGCTGCTTGCGGCATGTCGCAAGGAGAACGTCGAGGTCCGTGAGGCGGCGCTGGCACTGGCAGGTCTGACCGCCAAGGTCGTCGATGTCGAAGCCTATGCGCTGGAACGTGCCTATGGGCTGCTCGCTGCGCAGCTGGGCAGTGGCCATGACGAGCTGACTGTCGCGGTAGTGGATATCGGCGCGACCATGACGACGCTGAGCGTTCTGCACAATGGGCGGACCATCTACAGCCGCGAGCAGCTTTTTGGCGGGCGTCAGCTCACCGAGGAGATTCAGCGACGCTATGGCCTGTCCGTGGAAGAAGCCGGTCTTGCCAAGAAGCAGGGCGGTCTTCCGGATGACTACGACAGCGAAGTGTTGCAGCCGTTCAAGGACGCTGTGGTCCAGCAAGTGTCTCGTTCGCTGCAGTTCTTCTTCGCTGCGGGCCAGTTCAACGATGTTGACTACATCCTCCTGGCGGGTGGCACGGCGTCCATTCCTGATCTGGATCGACTGATCCAGCAGAAGATCGGCACTCCTACCCAGGTTGCCAACCCCTTCGCGGAGATGGCGCTGAGTGGCAAGGTCAATGCGGGCGCATTGGCCAGTGATGCCCCGGCGCTGATGATTGCCTGCGGACTGGCGATGAGGAGTTTCGACTGATGGCGCGCATCAACCTACTCCCCTGGCGGGAGCAGCTGCGCGAGGAACGCAAGCAGCGATTCCTCGTGGCCCTTGCGGGTGTGCTGGTGATCTCGGCCGGCCTGGTTTTCCTCGGCGATCAGTACCTGAACGGCGAGATCGAGAACCAGCAGGCGCGTAACGAGTTCGTGCGCAAGGAAATTGCGGTGCTGGACACTCGGATCAAAGAGATCAGCGAGCTCAAGACGCGTCGCCAGCAACTGCTCGAGCGGATGAAGATCATTCAGGACCTGCAGGGCAACCGCCCCATCATTGGTCGCGTTTTCGACCAGTTGGTGCGCACGTTGCCGGATGGGGTCTTCTTCACGAACGTAGCGATGAAAGGGCAAAGCATCGCCATCGTTGGCGCTGCCGAGTCCAACAACAGGGTTTCCAACCTGATGCGTAATCTCGATGCCTCCGAATGGTTGACTGCTCCGAACCTTACCGAGGTTAAGGCGATTACTGCCGGCGCGGTCGACCAGGCAAATGTCTTCCAGTTGACCGTGCAGCAGACCCAGCCTGCTGCCGACGCAGAAGGAGCCAAGAAATGAGCTTGGCTGATTCGCTCGAAAGTCTCCGCAAGGTCGATTTGAATGACCTCGACTTCAACAACGTTGGCTCCTGGCCGGCGGCGGTAAAAGTAATCGCCTGCGTCCTGCTGGTCGCAGCTGTCCTTGCACTGGGTTACAACTTCCATCTCAAGGATCTGGAACTTCAGCTCGATCAACAGCGCGCCGAAGAAGAAACGCTCAAGCAGCAGTTCACGACAAAGGCTTTCCAGGCGGCCAACCTCGAAGCCTATAAAGATCAAATGAAGGAAATGGAAACTTCCTTTGGTGCCCTTCTTCGGCAACTGCCCAGCGATACCGAAGTTCCCGGCTTGCTGGAGGACATCACTCGCACTGGTCTTGGTAGCGGGTTGGAGTTCGAGGAGATCAAGCTCCTGCCGGAAGCTGCCCAGCAGTTCTATATCGAGCTGCCAATCCAGATATCGGTCGTGGGGACGTACCACGACCTGGCCACCTTTGTGAGCGGAGTTGCCAGCCTTCCCCGCATCGTGACGCTGCATGATTTCAGCATTGCTCCTGCCTATGATGGAAGCACCACGCAGTTGCGCATGAGTATCCTGGCCAAGACCTATCGCTATAACGACAAGGGGCTGCAGAAATGATTACCAGCACCCGTCTTATTCTTTCTGGTCTGCTGTTGGTTAGTCTTTCCGGCTGCGGCAATGGTGGTGATTTTGCTGATCTTCAAGCCTACATGGATGAGGTTCGTGCTCGTCCGAAGGGGTCGATCGAGCCTCTCCCGAAATTCCAGCCCTATGAGGCATTTACATACAGCGCTGCAGCCTTGCGTAGCCCTTTCCAGCCACCGGTCAAGATCGATCTTGCGAACAAGATAAAGGGCAGCAAGGATGTGCACCCGGATGAAACTCGGGTCAAGCAATTCCTTGAAGGCTTCAATATCGAAGCATTCGAGATGGTGGGCACGCTTTCCAATGAGGGAGGTATGTTCGCGCTTGTTCGGGGTGCGGGTGGGGTGCACCGAATAAGGGTTGGCGATTTCCTGGGCCGCAATGATGGCAAAGTCATCGCTATCAATGAATCCAAGATTGACGTCGTCGAGATAGTCCCGGACGGAGAGGGCGGCTGGCTGGAGCGCCCGCGCAGTCTCACGCTCAAGGAACGCTCTTAAGGGCGGGGTGACTTATGAACAACAAACACCGGTCTGCACAACGGAATCAGATAATGAACAGCTCGCTTTCGCGCCTCGGTATTTCTCTATTGGCCGCCATGTTGTCGCCAGTACTGCTGGCCGCTGACCTGCAAGGCCTCGATGTAGCGGCTTTGCCCGGCGGCAAGGTTGAGCTGAAACTCGCCTTTGATGAGCCCATTGTGGCGCCCCGGGGTTACACCATCGAGCAGCCGGCGCGCATTGCTCTGGATCTTCCCGGGGTGGCCAACAAGCTGGGTAGCAAGAACCGTGAGCTCGGCGTTGGTAATGCGCGCAGCGTCACTATCGTCGAAGCGAAAGACCGTACTCGATTGATCGTCAATCTAGCGACACTCGTGCCTTACAGCACGCGTGTTGAGGGTAACAATCTCTTCGTCATAGTCGGTGAGGCAGCCGTCGCCGGTCAGCAAGTTGCTAGTGCCGCTCCTGTGGTAGCCCCTGTCGCAGCTGCGCCCGTTAAGACTTTTGCAGCGACCGGAAAGGCGATCAGCAATATCGATTTCCAGCGCGGCGATCAGGGCGAGGGCAATGTTGTCATCACCCTGTCCGACCCAACTGTGAGCCCGGATATTCAGGAGCAGGGTGGCAAGATCCGCCTCGATTTCTCCAAGACCCAGCTTCCTGAATCTCTGCGTGTCCGTCTTGATGTGAAGGACTTCGCGACCCCCGTTCAATTCGTCAGTGCCTCTGGCTCCTCGGGGAATGCGAGTATCACCATCGAGCCCACTGGCTATTACGACTACCTGGCGTATCAGACCGATAACAAGCTTACCGTCAGCATCAAGCCACTGACGCAGGATGATGTCGAGAAGCGCAAGAGCGAACGTTTTGCCTACTCCGGTGAGAAGCTGTCGCTGAACTTCCAGGACATCGATGTGCGTTCGGTGCTGCAGTTGATCGCCGATTTCACCGATCTCAACCTGGTGGCCTCGGATACCGTTCAAGGCAATATCACACTGCGTCTGCAGAATGTGCCCTGGGATCAGGCGTTGGATCTCGTCCTGAAGACCAAGGGCCTTGATAAGCGCAAGGTCGGTAACGTACTGCTGGTTGCGCCGGCAGACGAGATCGCTGCGCGTGAGCGCCAGGAACTTGAATCTCAGAAGCAGATTGCCGAACTGGCACCACTGCGCCGTGAGCTCATTCAGGTGAACTATGCCAAGGCCGCAGACATCGCCAAGCTATTCCAGTCTGTCACCAGCGGCGACGAGACTGCTGGCAGTGATGAGCGTGGCTCCGTTACTGTTGATGATCGTACTAACAGCATCATTGCCTATCAGACTCAAGATAAGCTAGACGAGCTGCGACGTATTGTGGCCCAGCTGGACATTCCGGTTCGCCAAGTAATGATTGAGGCCCGTATTGTTGAAGCTAATGTGGACTATGATAAATCGCTCGGTGTGAACTGGCGTGGTGCCCGTGTTGGTGACAATAATTTTGTTATCGGCGGGGATGGGGGTAACCGGGTCGGCGGCGGAAATACCAGTCCCAATACTGCCCTAGGAACGTTTGTTGACATGGGGGTCTCTAATGCTAGCTCCTCCATTGGTATTGGTTTCGTAACAGACAATACGATTCTCGATCTCGAACTCTCTGCGATGGAGAAAACCGGTAATGGCGAGATCGTATCTCAGCCCAAGGTAGTCACCTCCGATAAAGAGACTGCGAAGATATTGAAAGGGGCCGAGATTCCCTACCAGGAAGCCAGTTCAAGTGGCGCGACTACCGTGTCGTTCAAAGAGGCTGCGCTGTCCCTTGAAGTGACACCTCAAATCACGCCAGACAACCGCATTATCATGGAAGTCAAGGTGACGAAGGATGCCCCGGACTTCTCCCGGCAAGTCAATGGCGTTCCCCCTATCAACAAGAACGAGGTCAATGCAAAGGTTCTGGTAAGCGACGGCGAGACGATCGTGATCGGCGGTGTCTTTTCCAATACGCAAACCAAAACGACTGACAAGGTTCCCTTCCTTGGCGATCTTCCCTACCTGGGACGTATGTTCAAGCGTGACGTGGTGGAAGATAGTAAATCCGAGCTGCTGGTCTTCCTCACCCCGCGTATCATGAACAACCAGGCTATTGCGGTGAGTCGCTGACATCAGTGCGTAATTTGATCCTCGTTGGCCCGATGGGAGCTGGAAAGAGCACCATCGGGCGTTTGCTTGCCAAAGAACTGCGCCTGCCCTTCAAGGATTCCGATAAGGAAATCGAGCAGCGGACGGGCGCGGACATCCCCTGGATATTCGATGTCGAGGGCGAGCAGGGCTTTCGCGATCGCGAGCAGTCGATGCTGGAAGAGCTCTGCCTCGCTGATGGGGTGGTAGTTGCGACCGGTGGCGGTGCTGTCTTGCGCCCTGCCAATCGGGAAGCGCTTAGGGGTGGCGGCCGCGTGGTCTATCTGCACACCTCGGTGGAGCAGCAGATCGACCGCACTTCCCGCGACCGCAACCGGCCTTTGCTGCGCACTGCTGATCCAGGCCGAGTGCTGCGCGACCTCATGGCTATCCGCGATCCCCTCTACCGCGAAATCGCTGACATCATCATCGAGACCGACGAGCGGCCGCCGCGCATGGTGGTGCAGGAGATACTCGAACGATTGCAGGCACTGCCACCCCGTTAAAGCAGGGGCGGAACTGCGCTATCCTAGTGCCCTTTTCATAGCGGGGGCCCCATGCGGACACTTCAGGTCGATCTTGGCGAGCGTAGTTATCCCATCCATATCGGCGCTGGCCTGCTGTCGCAGGTCGAGCTTTTCGCGCCCCACATCGCCGGCAAGCAGGTGGCAATCGTCACCAACGAGACCGTCGCCCCGCTCTACCTCGAACAGCTGACCCGCACGCTTTCCGCCTACAAGGTGCAGCCGATCGTGCTGCCCGATGGCGAAGCCTTCAAGAACTGGGAAACCCTGCAGCTGATCTTCGACGGCCTGCTCACGGCGCGTCATGACCGTCGTACCACCATCATTGCCCTGGGTGGTGGGGTGATCGGCGACATGGCTGGCTTTGCGGCGGCCTGCTACCAGCGCGGCGTCGACTTCATCCAGGTGCCCACGACGCTGTTGTCCCAGGTGGATTCCTCGGTGGGTGGCAAGACGGGTATCAACCACCCGCTGGGCAAGAACATGGTCGGTGCCTTCTACCAGCCCCAGGCGGTGATCATCGATACTGCGACGCTGCGCACGCTTGCGCCGCGCGAGCTCTCCGCCGGCCTCGCCGAAGTGATCAAATACGGCCTGATCTGCGATGAGCCTTTCCTGCCCTGGCTGAAAGAGCACATGCCAGCCCTGCGCAGCCTGGAACAGGAACCCCTGACCGAAGCCATCGAGCGGTCCTGCGCCGCCAAGGCGCGTGTAGTGGGTGCCGATGAGCGCGAGTCCGGCGTGCGTGCCACCCTCAACCTCGGCCATACCTTCGGCCACGCCATCGAGACCCACATGGGCTATGGCGTCTGGTTGCATGGCGAGGCGGTTTCGGCCGGTACGGTGATGGCCCTGGAGATGTCCCGGCGCCTGGGCTGGATCAGCGAAGAGGAGCGTGATCGTTCGATCCGCCTGCTGCGCGATGCCGGCCTGCCCATCGTGCCGCCGGAGGAAATGACGCCTGCGCAGTTCCTCGAGCACATGGCAGTTGATAAGAAGGTCCTCGACGGTCAGCTGCGCCTGGTGCTGTTGCGCGCGATCGGCGAGGCCGATGTGACGGCGGATTACCCGCGAAATATTCTGGACGACACCCTGAGCGCGGACTACCGCGCCCTGGCTGACCAGCTTGGAGAGTAAAAAGAGTCCCATGACCAGCCTGCACGCCGATGAGGCCTTCCTGGCCCACTACCAATTCACCCACGACCCCTTCGCCGCGCGGGTACCCGGCTTCAAGTTCTATCCCGCCCAGCGCAAGCCGGTGCTGGGGCAGCTGCATCACCTGGCCCGCTACAGCCAGCTGCTGCTGGTGGTGACCGGTCCCCAGGGCAGCGGCAAGACCCTGCTGCGCCAGGCGCTGGTCGCCAGCACCAACAAGCAGGCGGTGCAAAGCGTGGTGATATCCGCCCGTGGCGCAGCCGAGGCCGGTGGCCTGATGCGTTTGGTCGCCCAGGGGGTGGGTGTGGCGCAGACCGACTCGCGCTCCATCCTTGCCCAGGTCGGGCAGCTGGCGCTGACCGGCCAGGAGGTCTACCTGCTGGTGGACGATGCCGAAGAACTCGACGATGCAGGCCTCGACAACCTGCTGGCACTGGCTGCGGGCAACAGTGAAGCGCGCCCGCACGTGTTTCTCTTCGCTGATTCCAGCCTGCTGCCGCGCCTGGAACTGCTGGCCGATGGTGAAGAACGTTTCCACGCCATTGAACTTCTGCCCTACAGCGAGGACGAAACCCGCGAATATCTGGCGCAGCGGCTCGAGGGCGCCGGACAGGGGATTGAGCTGCTGACCGAAGAGCAGATCGAGGACGTTCATCTGCAATCCGGTGGTTGGCCCGGCGGCATCAATCAGTCCGCTCGTGAACTGTTGGTCGAGGCCATGCTCGCCGAGCGGGGGGCCTCGCGCAAAGGAGGGTTCAGCTTGAATCTACCGAAGAAGCACCTGCTGGCACTGGGGGTCGTCGCGATTGGCGTGGTTGCGGCCTTGGCGATGCAGAATCGCTCGGATAGCCCGGCTTCCAACCAGCCCACCACTGCGCAACTGCCCATGGGGCAGCAGCCGGCACCCGCTGCTGAAGCGCCCGCTGGCCAGGCCCCGGCGCCGGGCGGTGCACCTGCCGTCGAGTTCGCCGGCTCCTCGCAACCGCTGCCGTTGCCCCTAGTGGGCGAGGCCCAGCCGGTGATCCGTGAACCGCTGGCCCAGGCCGCTGGCCAGGATGATCTCGATGACGGCGGTGCCCAGCCCGGTTCTCAGGCGACCATCCCGCCGACCGTCACCACGGTAGCGCCGCCCGTTGGCGCCGTTGCAGGTGCCGCTCCGGCCGTGCCGCCGGCTCCGGTGATTACCCAGCAGCCAGCGGCGGTCAAACCTATCCAGCCGATCGCCACGGCGCCGACCTCGGCTTCGTCCGCACCTGCTGCGGTTCCGGCAGCACCTGCGAAGCCCGCCGTTGCGGCCACCCCGCCCGCCAAGCCGGCCGAGAAGCCTGTCGCAGTCAAGCCTGCTGCCGCGCCGACTGTGGCCAGCGCCGGCACCGCATCCGCCGGTGCAGGTGATGGTTGGTACCGCTCCCAGGCTGGCGGCCACTATGCCGTGCAGATTCTCGGCACCAGCTCCGAAGGCAGCGCCAAGGCGTTCGTCCAGCAGAATGGCGGCGAGTACCGTTACTTCAAGAAGGTCCACCAGGGTAAACCGCTGTACGTCGTCACCTACGGCAACTTCGCCAGTCGCAACGCCGCCCAGGCCGCGATCAAGGGCCTTCCCGCCAAGGTCCAGGCCGGCAAGCCCTGGCCCAAGAGCTTCGCCAGCATCCAGCAGGAAATCGCCCGCTGACAGTGGGCGTCCCCTCCCTCCCGCCTCCGTGACCGGAGGGTCGATAGCACGACCTTCCGGTCTAATCCTTCTGTTTGGCGACATAAACTTTCATTAGATCGTCGTGAAGATTTGTGACGAGCCAGGTGGATATGTACAATGACCTCCCTTTTGCCTGCGCAAAGCTGGCGCCTAGTCCTGCGCGTGTGGTAAGTGGTTGAACTACAAAGCAATTTTGCCTTTTTAACAAGGCAGTTCCTGGTGAGAGTTCCCTATGAAAGCAGGTCTGTACCATCCTGATGAGTTCAAGGATAACTGCGGTTTCGGCTTGATCGCCCATATGCAAGGCGAGGCAAGCCACCATCTTTTGCAAACCGCTATCGAAGCACTGACCTGCATGACCCACCGCGGCGGTATCAACGCCGACGGCAAGACCGGTGACGGTTGCGGCCTGCTGATCCAGAAACCCGATCTGTTCCTGCGTGCCACGGCCAAGGCCGAGTTCGCGGTCGAACTGCCGGCTCAATACGCCGTCGGCATGGTCTTCCTGAACCAGGACCAGGCCCGCGCCGAAGCCGCCCGTGCCAACATGAACCGCGAGATCGAAGCCGCCGGCCTCACGCTGATCGGCTGGCGCAAGGTGCCTACCGACACCAGCGTCCTCGGTCGCCTGGCGCTGGAGCGCCTGCCGCAGATCGAGCAGGTGTTCATCGGCGGTGAAGGCCTCTCCGACCAGGAAATGGCCATCAAGCTGTTCAGCGCCCGCCGTCGTTCCTCGGTGGCCAACGCCGACGACAGCGAGCACTACATCTGCAGCTTTTCGCACAAGACCATCATCTACAAAGGCCTGATGATGCCGGCCGACCTGCAGCAGTTCTACCCGGACCTGGGTGACGAACGCCTGCAGACCGCCATCTGCGTCTTCCACCAGCGCTTCTCCACCAACACCCTGCCGAAGTGGCCGCTGGCGCAGCCCTTCCGCTTCCTCGCCCACAACGGCGAGATCAACACCATCACCGGCAACCGCAACTGGGCCCTGGCCCGTCGCACCAAGTTCGCCAACGACCAGCTGCCCGATATCGACGAGCTCGGCCCGCTGGTCAACCGCGTCGGTTCCGACTCCTCCAGCATGGACAACATGCTCGAGCTGATGGTCACCGGCGGCATCGACCTGTTCCGCGGCCTGCGCATGATCATTCCGCCGGCCTGGCAGAACGTCGAGACCATGGACGCCGACCTGCGTGCCTTCTACGAATACAACTCCATGCACATGGAGCCCTGGGACGGCCCCGCCGGCGTCGTGCTGACCGACGGCCGCCACGCCGTCTGCCTGCTCGACCGCAACGGCCTGCGCCCGGCCCGCTGGGTCACCACCAGCAACGGCTACATCACCCTGGCGTCCGAGATCGGCGTCTGGGACTACAAGCCCGAGGACGTGATCGCCAAGGGCCGCGTCGGCCCGGGCCAGATCCTCGCTGTGGACACCGAGACCGGCCAGGTCCTGACCACCGACGACATCGACAACCGCCTCAAGTCGCGCCACCCCTACAAGCAGTGGCTGCGCCAGAGCGCCGTGCGCATCCAGGCCAAGCTCGACGACGACCATGGCGTGGCCAGCTACGACAGTGACCAGCTGAAGCAGTACATGAAGATGTACCAGGTCACCTTCGAGGAGCGTGATCAGGTCCTGCGCCCGCTCGGTGAGCAGGGTCAGGAAGCCGTCGGCTCCATGGGCGACGACACCCCGATGGCCGTGCTCTCGCGTCGTGTGCGCTCCACCTACGACTACTTCCGCCAGCAGTTCGCGCAGGTCACCAACCCGCCGATCGACCCGCTGCGCGAAGCCATCGTGATGTCCCTGGAAATCTGCCTGGGCGCCGAGCGCAACATCTTCTCCGAGTCCCGCGAGCACGCCACCCGCGTGATCCTCAGCAGCCCGGTGATCTCCCCCGCCAAGTGGCGTGCGCTGATGAGCCTCGACCGCGAAGGCTTCGAGCGCCAGGTCATCGACCTCAACTACGACGAGTCCGTCGGCCTCGAAGCCGCCGTGCGCAACATCGCCGACCAGGCCGAAGAAGCCGTGCGCTCCGGCAAGGTGCTGCTGGTCCTCACCGACCGCCACATCGCCCCCGGCAAGCTCCCGGCCCACGCCTCCCTGGCCGTTGGCGCGGTGCACCACCGCCTGACCGAGAAAGGCCTGCGTTGCGACTGCAACATCCTGGTCGAGACCGCCACCGCGCGTGACCCGCACCACTTTGCCGTCCTGGTGGGCTTCGGCGCTTCCGCCGTCTACCCCTACCTGGCCTACGAAGTGCTGGCCGACCTGATCCGCACCGGCGAAGTCCTGGGCGATCTCTACGAAGTCTTCAAGCACTACCGCAAGGGCATCTCCAAGGGCCTGCTGAAGATCCTCTCGAAGATGGGCATCTCCACCATCGCCTCCTACCGCGGTGCGCAGCTGTTCGAAGCCGTCGGCCTGTCCGAGGAAGTGGTCGAGCTCAGCTACCGTGGCGTTGCCAGCCGCATCAAGGGTGCGCGCTTCGTCGACATCGAGGCCGAGCAGAAGCTGCTCGCCAATGAGGCCTGGAACAACCGCAAGCCGATCCAGCAGGGCGGCCTGTTGAAGTTCGTCTACGGCGGCGAATACCACGCCTACAACCCCGACGTGGTGAACACCCTGCAGGCCGCCGTGCAGCAGGGCAACTACGAGAAGTACAAGGAATACGCCGCCCTGGTGGACAACCGCCCTGTGTCGATGCTGCGCGACCTGCTCAAGGTGAAACTCGCCGAGCAGCCGCTGTCCCTGGATCAGGTCGAGCCGCTGGACGCCATCTTCAAGCGCTTCGACGCGGCCGGCATCTCCCTCGGCGCCCTGTCGCCGGAAGCCCACGAGGCCCTGGCCGAGGCGATGAACCGCCTCGGCGGCCGCTCCAACTCCGGTGAGGGCGGTGAAGACCCGGCGCGCTACGGCACCGTGCGCAGCTCCAAGATCAAGCAGGTCGCCACCGGCCGCTTCGGCGTCACCCCCGAGTACCTGGTCAACGCCGAAGTGCTGCAGATCAAGGTCGCCCAGGGCGCCAAGCCCGGCGAAGGCGGCCAGCTGCCCGGTGGCAAGGTCAACGGCCTGATCGCCAAGCTGCGCTATGCGGTTCCCGGCGTGACCCTGATCTCGCCGCCGCCGCACCACGACATCTACTCCATCGAAGACCTGTCGCAGCTGATCTTCGACCTCAAGCAGGTCAACCCCAAGGCGCTGGTCTCGGTGAAGCTGGTGGCGGAAGCCGGTGTCGGCACCATCGCCGCCGGCGTGGCCAAGGCCTATGCCGACCTGATCACCATCTCCGGCTACGACGGCGGCACCGGCGCATCGCCGCTGAGCTCCATCAAGTACGCCGGCAGCCCCTGGGAGCTCGGCCTCGCCGAAACCCACCAGACCCTGCGCGGCAACGACCTGCGCGGCAAGGTCCGGGTACAGACCGACGGTGGCCTGAAGACCGGCCTCGACGTGATCAAGGCCGCCATCCTCGGCGCCGAGAGCTTCGGCTTCGGCACCGGCCCGATGGTCGCCCTGGGCTGCAAGTACCTGCGCATCTGCCACCTGAACAACTGCGCCACAGGCGTCGCCACCCAGAACGACAAGCTGCGCAAGGACCACTTCATCGGCACCGTCGAGATGGTCACCAACTACTTCACCTACGTCGCCGAAGACACCCGCGAGTGGCTGGCCAAGCTCGGTGTGCCGAGCCTGGGCGCGCTGATCGGCCGTACCGACCTGCTGGAAATGCTCCCCGGCGAGACCGAGAAGCAAGGCCACCTGGACCTGTCCCCGCTGCTGGGCAGCGACAAGGTCCCGGCCGACAAGCCGCAGTTCTGTGAAGTCGAGAAGAACCCTCCGTTCGACCAGGGCCTGCTGGCCGAGAAGATGGTCGAGATGGCCAAGGCTGCCATCGACGCCAAGAGCGGCGCCGAGTTCGCCCTGGATATCTGCAACTGCGACCGTTCCATCGGTGCCCGTGTCTCCGGCGAAATCGCCCGTGTGCACGGCAACCAGGGCATGGCCAAGGCGCCGATCACCTTCCGCTTCAAGGGCACGGCGGGCCAGAGCTTCGGCGTGTGGAACGCCGGTGGCCTGAACCTGTACCTCGAAGGCGACGCCAACGACTACGTCGGCAAGGGCATGACTGGCGGTAAGCTGGTCATCACCCCGCCCAAGGGCAGCCCGTTCAAGACCCAGGAGTCGGCCATCATCGGCAACACCTGCCTGTACGGTGCCACTGGCGGCAAGCTGTTCGCCGCCGGCACCGCAGGTGAGCGTTTCGCCGTGCGCAACTCCGGCGCCCACACCGTAGTGGAAGGCACCGGCGACCACTGCTGCGAATACATGACCGGCGGCTTCGTCTGCGTCCTCGGCAAGACCGGCTACAACTTCGGCTCGGGCATGACCGGCGGCTTCGCCTACGTGCTCGACCTGGACAACAGCTTCGTCGACCGGGTCAACCACGAACTGGTGGAAATCCAGCGCATCAGCAACGAGGCGATGGAGGCTTACCGCAGCCACCTGCAAAGCGTGCTGGCCGAGTACGTCAAGGAAACCGAAAGCGAGTGGGGCGCCCACCTGCTGGAGAACCTGGACGACTACCTGCGCAAGTTCTGGCTGGTCAAGCCCAAGGCCGCGAACCTGGCGTCGCTGCTCTCCAGCACCCGAGCCAACCCGCAATAACAAGCAGCCCAAGCCGCGAGCCCGAGCGTGATGCACGCCGGGCCCGCTGGCTAACCGTGATGAGTCTTGCAGCTTGCAACTTGTAGCTTGCCGCTGCTGTTAAGAGGTTTTTCAAATGACTGAACGTCTGAACAACGACTTCCAGTTCATCGAGGTCGGGCGCAAGGATCCGAAGAAGAAGCTGCTGCGTCAGCGCAAGCGCGAATTCGTCGAGATCCATGACCTGTTCAAGCCGCAGCAAGCGGCTGACCAGGCGCACCGTTGCCTCGGTTGCGGCAACCCCTATTGCGAGTGGAAGTGCCCGGTGCACAACTTCATTCCGAACTGGCTGAAGCTGGTTTCGGAAGGCAATATCCTGGCCGCCGCCGAACTGTCCCACCAGACCAACACCCTGCCGGAAGTCTGCGGCCGCGTGTGCCCGCAGGACCGCCTCTGCGAAGGTGCCTGCACCCTCAACGACGGTTTCGGCGCGGTCACCATCGGCTCGGTGGAGAAGTACATCACCGACACCGCCTTCGCCATGGGCTGGCGCCCGGACATGTCCAAGGTCAAGCCCACCGGCAAGCGCGTCGCCGTCATCGGTGCGGGCCCGGCCGGCCTCGGCTGTGCCGACATCCTGGTGCGCAACGGCGTGACCCCGGTGGTGTTCGACAAGAACCCCGAGATCGGTGGCCTGCTGACCTTCGGCATTCCCGAATTCAAGCTGGAGAAGACCGTCCTCAGCCGCCGCCGTGAAGTTTTCACCGGCATGGGCGTCGAGTTCCGCCTGAACACCGAGATCGGCAAGGACGTCACCATGCAGCAACTGCTGGATGAGTACGACGCCGTGTTCATGGGCATGGGCACCTACACCTACATGAAGGGCGGCTTCCCGGGCGAAGACCTGCCGGGCGTGCACGACGCGCTCGACTTCCTCATCGCCAACGTCAATCGCAACCTTGGTTTCGAAAAGGCGCCGGAAGACTTCATCGACATGAAGGGCAAGCGCGTCGTCGTCCTCGGCGGCGGCGACACCGCGATGGACTGCAACCGCACCTCCATCCGTCAGGGCGCCAAGTCGGTGACCTGCGCCTACCGCCGCGACGAAGAAAACATGCCCGGCTCGCGCAAAGAGGTGAAGAACGCCAAGGAAGAGGGCGTGAAATTCCTCTTCAACCGCCAGCCCATCGCCATCGTCGGCGAAGACAAGGTGGAAGGCGTCAAGGTGGTCGAGACCCGTCTCGGCGAGCCGGACGCCCGTGGCCGTCGCAGCCCCGAGCCGATCCCGGGCTCCGAGGAGATCATTCCGGCGGAAGCCGTGCTGATCGCCTTCGGCTTCCGCCCGAGCCCGGCTTCCTGGTTCGAGCAGTTCGACATCAGCATCGACAGCCAGGGCCGTGTGGTCGCCCCCGAGCAGAACCCGTTCAAGCACCAGACCAGCAACCCGAAGATCTTCGCCGGCGGCGACATGGTCCGCGGTTCCGACCTGGTGGTGACGGCGATCTTCGAAGGCCGCAACGCTGCCGAAGGCATCCTCGATTATCTGGGGGTCTGAGCCTGAAGCCTGAAGCCTGAAGCCTGAAGCCTGAAGCCTGAAGCCTGAAGCTGGAAGGGGCGTAGGGTGGATGCCGCTCTTTGCATCCACCGGCGGTGCCGACCCGGGCTCCGTTGCGGTGGACCGGTGAAGCGTGGTCCACCCTACGATCCGAGCTGAGGAGCAGTCACAAGCGGCAAGCTTCAAGCTGCAAGTTGAGCCCGCTTCAACTCGGGCTTGTGGCTTGTAGCTTGTAGCTCCTCGCCGCGACATTCTGTCGCTATAGACAAAAGGCACGGCACCCGCCGTGCCTTTTGCGTTGGGCTTTGCGAAAATGCCCGCACTTTTTCGTTGGACACTGCCATGACCGTCTTGAAGAACGACCGTTTCCTCCGCGCCCTGCTCAAGCAGCCCGTTGATGTCACCCCCGTCTGGATGATGCGCCAGGCCGGTCGTTACCTGCCGGAATACCGGGCCACCCGCGCCAAGGCCGGTGATTTCGTCAGCCTGATGAAAAATCCCGAGTTGGCCTGCGAAGTCACCATCCAGCCGCTGGACCGCTACCCGCAGCTGGACGCGGCGATCCTCTTCTCCGACATCCTCACCATCCCCGACGCCATGGGCCAGGGCCTGTACTTCGAGACCGGCGAAGGCCCGCGCTTCAAGAAGGTGGTCAGCAGCCTGGCCGACGTCGAGGCCCTGCCGATCCCCGATCCCGAGCAGGACCTGGGCTACGTGATGGACGCCGTGCGCAACATCCGCCGCGAGCTCAACGGCCGCGTGCCGCTGATCGGCTTCACCGGCAGCCCCTGGACCCTGGCCACCTACATGGTCGAAGGCGGCTCCAGCAAGGACTTCCGCAAGTCCAAGGCGATGCTCTACAACGATCCCCAGGCCATGCACGCCCTGCTCGACAAGCTGGCGAAATCGATCATCGCCTACCTCAACGGGCAGATCCTCGCTGGCGCCCAGGCGGTGCAGATCTTCGACTCCTGGGGCGGCAGCCTCTCGGCGGCGGCCTACCAGGAGTTCTCCCTGGCCTACATGAAGCAGATCATCGATGGGTTGATCCGCGAGCATGACGGGCGTCGCGTCCCGGTGATCCTGTTCACCAAGGGCGGCGGCCTGTGGCTGGAATCCATGGCTGACAGCGGCGCCGAGGCCCTGGGCCTGGACTGGACCTGCGACATCGGCAGCGCCCGCGCCCGCGTCGGTTCCAAGGTCGCCCTGCAGGGCAACATGGACCCGGCGGTGCTCTACGCCAACCCCGCCGCCATCCGCGCCGAGGTGGGTCGTATCCTCGCCGCCTACGGCCAGGGCAGCGGCCAGGTGTTCAACCTCGGCCACGGTGTCACCCCGGAAGTCGACCCGGCCAACGCCGGCGCCTTCTTCGAGGCCGTCCACGAGCTGTCGGCGCAGTACCACCGCTGAGTGGCACTCGCCCATGAAAAAGGCCGCTGATGCGGCCTTTTTCCTTTCAGTTCACCTTGATCAGTTCCGCCCTGCGGTCCTCGGGGATCTGGTCGATGGTGAGTAGCGTCAGGTCCTTGCCGCCGGCCTGGCCGACCAGTTGGTTGCCCAGGTCCGCCGCGGTGTTTTCCGGCAGCTTGTACATCGCGCCGGTCAGTGGGTCGACGATCAGCATGCCGATCAGGCCGCCGAACAGCAGGTTGCCCCAGTACCAGCCGTTGAGGCTCGAGTTCAGCTTGATCTCCTGGTCGGCGAAGCCTTCCTTCTTGAAGGCGATGGTGTAGTTGGCCTTCTTGAAGTAGCCGCGGCCGGACTTCAGCGTCACCGTCCCCGGTGTGGTGCCGCTGTGGATCACGTTCCCCGTGCTGTCCTTGATCTCGAAATTCGCCCCCACCGGCGTGCTGCTCACCGATACCGGATAGGCACTGTCACTGACGATGCTGGCGCACCCGGAAAGCAGCGTGGTGGAGAGGGCGAACGAGAGAAACAGGTTCCTTTGGAAGTTGCGCAAGATCAGCTCCTTGTCGTCTTGGCGTATGCCCGGGCCCTGATGGCTTTTCGCGTTGCGCGTGGGCCGCGGCACTATACGAAGGTGGCAATTTGATGTCATCTGCGCCGTTCATCGACAAGGAGCGCCTATCTCCGTAGTGCTCAGGAAAGGCGGATATCGCTTATCCCCAGCAGCTCGGCCTGCTGGATCACCTCTTCCTCGGTGGCGTCCGCCGGCGGCATCAGCAGGCTGTTCTCGGCATCGGCGAAGTGCAGCACCAGCAGGTGCATGGCGGCTTCCCCGGGGGCGGGCCGCCGGTCCAGTTCCAGCGCGTGGTGTCGCGGTTCGTTGTGGAAGCGGTAGTGAAGGGTGAATGTGTGCTGGGGCATGCCGGGTCTCCTCGAGGGCTGGGTCGGTCTCGATTGAGTTGACTTTTAGGTCAGCTAATTCGTTCAGGGCATTTCCCGCGCCCATGAAAAAGGCCGCTTGCGCGGCCTTGTTCAACAGCAGCAACGCCTTACTTGACGTTGGCGATGGCGCCCTTGAGGGCTACGCCGGCCACGAAGGCACCGGCGTGGCACTCATACTTGGCGGCGTCCTTGTATTCCTTTCTCTTGTAGTTGCTGGCGATGTCCACCACCGCGTTGGCGCCGGCCGCCTTGGCCGCGTCCTGCAGGCGGATCAGGGCGGACTGCAGCACCCAGCGGCAGGCTTCCTCGTCGCTCTTGTTGAAGGCGTTGGTCTTCTGGTTGGTGGTGATGTTGGGGTTGATCACCGTCACCTTGCCGGCCGGGGTGTTGCCGGCCAGGTAGAACTTCACGCTGCCATCCAGGCGACCCGCTTGCACGGCCTCGGTGACCACGGTGTTGAAGTCGAGGTAATGCACGGTATCGCGGGCCTGGCTGATACCGGGCAGAACAGCGGCGGACAGTACAGCAACAGCGGTCCAGGTCTTGAGGCTCATGGTGTCTCCTTGACGGTCTTGTTGGGATATCGGTTGTTTTCTGCTCAGCGCCAGCGACGGAAGATCAACGAGGTGTTGACCCCACCGAAGGCGAAGTTGTTGTTCATCACGTACTCGTTGCTCATCTGCCGGGGCTCGCCGCGCAGGTAGTCGAGCTCGCCGCAGGCCGGGTCCACGGCATCCAGGTTGAGGGTGTGGATGTACTGGTCGCTGTTCATCATCTCGATGCTGAACCAGGACTCCAGCGCGCCGCAGGCGCCCAGGGTGTGGCCGAGGAAGCTCTTCTGCGAGCTGATGGGCATGCGCGCGCCGAACAGGCTGCTGGTGGCCAGGGATTCCGCCACGTCGCCCTGCTCGGTGGCGGTGCCGTGGCCGTTGACGTAGCCGATGGCCTCGGGCGCCAGGCCGGCGTCCTGCAGGGCCAGTTCCATGGCGCCGCGCATGGTCGCCTGCTCCGGCTTGGTGGTGTGCTGGCCGTCGGCGTTGCAGCCGAAGCCGACGATCTCGGCGTGGATCTTCGCGCCACGGGCCAGGGCGTGCTCCAGTTCTTCAAGCACCAGGATGCCGGCACCTTCGCCGATCACCAGGCCGTCGCGGCCGCTGTCGTAGGGGCGCGGCGAGGTGTGCGGGGCGTCGTTCTTCAGGCTGGTGGCGTAAAGCGCGTCGAACACCATCGCCTCGGTGGGGCAGAGCTCTTCGGCGCCACCGGCGAGCATCATCGGCAGGCGGCCGAACTTGATCGCCTCATAGGCATAGCCGATGCCCTGGCTGCCGCTGGTACAGGCGCTGGAGGTGGGGATCAGGCGGCCCTTGAGGCCGAAGAAGATGCTGATATTGGCCGCCGCCGTGTGCGGCATCATGCGCACGTAGGAGTTGGCGTTGAGGCCGTCCGCCACCGAGTTCAGCAACATGTTGCCGAAGGCCTTGATCTCGTCGGTGCTGCCGGTGGACGAACCACAGGCCACGCCCATGCGCCCGTCCTGGATCATCGCGTCACCCGCCAGCCCGGCATCGGCCAGGGCCCGTTCCGCCGCGTAGACCGCCAGCTTGGAAACACGGCCCATGCTGCGCATCTGCTTGCGGGTCCAGTGCGAGGGGGTGGCGAAGTCGTCGATGGGGCCGGCCAGGCGGGTGTTCAGCTCGGTGAAACGGTCCCACTCGTCCATGCGGCGGATGCCGCTGCGGTTGCCCAGGAAGTTGGCCGAGATGCCGGCCCAGTCGTTGCCCAGGGAGGTGACGCCGGCCATGCCGGTAATGACGACGCGTTTCATCAGCACAACCCACCATTAACAGCGAGGACCTGGCGGGTGATGTACCCCGCCTCCTCGGACATCAGGAAATTCACGGCGCCCGCCACTTCCTCCGGCGTGCCCATGCGCTGGGCCGGGATCATCTTGAGGATCTCCTCCACCGGCACCTGCTCGTCGAGGATCTCGGTGTCGATCAGCCCCGGGGCCACGCAGTTGACGGTGATGCGGCGCTTGCCCAGCTCGATGGCCAGGGCCTTGGCGGCGCCGATCACGCCGGCCTTGGAGGCGCTGTAGTTGACCTGGCCACGGTTACCGATCAGCCCCGAGACCGAGGTGATGCACACGATGCGGCCCGGCTTGCGGCGGCGGATCATCGGCATGCACAGCGGGTGCAGCACATTGTAGAAACCGTCCAGGTTGGTGCGCAGCACGCTGTCCCAGTCCTCCTCGGTCAGTGCCGGGAAGGCGCCGTCGCGGGTCAGGCCGGCATTGCACACCACACCGTAGTAGGCACCGTGGACTTCGACATCGCCCTCCAGCTGATCGCGGCAGGCGGCGCGGTCGGACACGTCGAACTGCAGCACCCGGGCATGGCGGCCCAGGGCCTCGATCTCGGCTTTCACCGCCTCGGCCTCATCGCGGCGCGAGCGGCAGTGCAGCACCAGGTCGAAGCCGGCGCGCGCCAGGCGCAGGGCGATGGCGCGGCCGATGCCGCGGCTGGAGCCGGTGACCAGGATGGTCTCGCTCATTGTTGGGGTTCCTCCAGGTAACGGGCCACCTGCGGCGGGCGGAAGACATTGAGACGGGCGAAGGCAGCGATGCCGGGCCCGTCCAGCTGGCATTCGAAGACACCCATGCCGTTGTCGTCCTGCAGCGTCCGGGTGGCGCGGATATGCAGCTCGACGCCGGCCGGGAAGCGGTCGACGTCGCATTGAAAGTTGCGGGTGCCGAGCAGGAAGCCCAGCTCCACGGGTTGTCCCGCCTGGCGTGCCTGGCAGCCGGCGTAGGCGGCGATGCTCTGGGCCATCAGCTCGACGCCGACCCAGGCCGGCAGGCTGCCGTCGTCCTGGCTGAACAGCCCGGGGCGCACGGTGGCGGTGGTTTCCACGTCCTCGTCGCCGAAGCGCAGCACGCGGTCGATGAGGATCATGTCCCCGGCGTGGGGGACCAGCTCGGCAATCGGCCAGTCGTTCATGGCGCATCTCCGATGATCAGGCTGATGTTGCTGCCGCCGAAGGCGAAGGAATTGCTCATCAGCCGGCGGCCGCCGGCTTTCTCCAGCGCGCCGCCGTGGCGCACCAGGTGCAGCGCGGGCAGCTCCGGGTCGGCGTCGCCGTCCCACAGGTGCGGCGGCAGCAGGCGGTCGCGGTTGTGTTCGCTCAGGGCCAGCCAGCAGAAGGCCGCCTCCAGCGCGCCGGCGGCGCCCAGGGTATGGCCGGTCAGCGGCTTGGTGGACGACACCGGCACCCCGGCCGGGAACAGCGCGGCGGTGGCCTGGCTCTCCATGGCGTCGTTGTGCGCAGTGGCGGTGCCGTGCAGGTTCAGGTAGTCGATGCCCTCGGCACAGGTGCCGGCGTCGGCCAGCGCCTGACGCATGGCGCGCTGGGCGCCGATGCCGCTGGGCTCGGGGGCCGAGATGTGGTGCGCGTCGGAGCAGGCGCCGGCACCCAGCAGGGCGATGGGGCCCGGCTCGCGGTCCAGCAGGAACAGCGCTGCGCCCTCGCCGATATTGATGCCGTTGCGGTTGCGCGACAGCGGGTTGCAGGGCTCGGCGGAAACCGCCTCCAGGGCGCTGAAACCATTCAGGGTCAGGCCGCAGAGGGAATCCACGCCACCGCAGATCACCGCGTCGCACACGCCCAGGGCCAGCAGCCGGCGCGCGCTCATCAGGGCGCGGGCACTGGAGGTGCAGGCGGTGGAGATGCAATAGGCCGGGCCGCGGGTGCCCAGCCAGGCGGCGAGGAAGGCCGCCGGTGCGGCCAGTTCCTGCTGTGGGTAGCGGTAGTCGTCCGGCAGGGTGCCGCTGCGCAGGTGCTCGCCGATGCCTTCGCTGGCTTCCTGGATGCCCGAGGTGCTGGTGCCGAGGACAATGCCCACCCGGTCCAGCCCATGGCGCTCGATGGCGGCGCGCAGTTGCGGCTCGATCTCCAGGGCGGCGGCCAGCAGCAACTGGTTGTTGCGGCTCTGGCAATCCTCCAGCCCGGCCGGCATGGCCGGCAATTCGCCGGGCACGGCACCGATGCTCAGTTCGCGCTCGGCGACCCAGCCACCCTGGCGGCGCATGCCCGAGGCGTCGCCGGCGAACAGCGCGTCGGCCACTGCCTGCTTGCCCTGGCCCAGGGCGCAGACCAGGCCCAGGGCATTGAGATTGGTGGTCATCGGGGTTCCTCGTCGAGGGCGGTGATTCGGTAGTGCGGGCCGTCGCGGCGCTGCAGGTCGAAGTCCAGCGGCGCGCGGTAGGCGATGCTCCAGCGTCCGGCCAGCTCGCGCCGGCCATCGGTGGCGATGCGTTGCTCGATACCGGCGTAGGCCGGTTGCAGCGCCTCGACCGGGGCCAGGGCGTAGAGCAGCGCGGCGAAGAGTTCGCGGGCCTCGTCGTTGGGCGGCAGCAGGCCGTCGTTGCGCCAGCTGCCGTCCTGCAGCAGCTGGCGCGACAGGGGCACGCCCAGGGGGTCGAACAGCGACCAGCGCAGTGCCGGCCCTTCGGCCTGCACCACCAGCAGCCAGTCACGCACCTCGCCGTCGGCCTGGCGCTGCACCTGCAATGACTGCGGCAGCTCCAGCCTCGGCGGCCGCTCGGGCACCGGCGTACGCGCCGCGCAGGCGGCGAGCAGCAGGCACAGGCCGGCGAGCAGCAGGCGTCTCATCGGCCGTCATTCTCCAGGGGCTTGCGTGCCACGGCGTTGACCAGGGTCTCGTTGCGCTGGCCGGGCGGCGGCGGGTTGCGCAGGCCCCAGCGCTCCAGCAAGCCGAAGTCGGCGGAGCGGCTCCACCACAGGTAGGGGTAGGACACGTTGCGCGGCTCGAAGGCGAAGCCCTGGCCGCGCAGCATCTCCAGGTATTCTTCGGCGGTGCGCTGCACGTGCATCGGGTGGCGGAACAGCCAGCGGATCACCCAGGTGTCGATGTAATAGCGGGTGGACTCGGCGAACAGCAGGTAGCCGCCCGGCTTCAGCACCCGCCAGAACTCGGCCAGGGCGCGCTCCTGCTCCACCAGGTGATGGAAGGTCTGGTGGCAGAAGAGAAGGTCGACGCTGGCGTCCGGCAGGGCGATCTCGGCGCAGTCGCTGCTCACCAGTTGCACTTCCAGGCCCAGGCGCTCGGCCTCGGCGCGGGAGCAGTCGAGGCTGTGCGGGTCGGCGTCGAGGCCGATCATCCGCGCGGGGGCGAACGCCGCATTCAGCAGGCCGAAGGACTTGCCCTGGCCACAGCCGGCGTCCAGCAGCACCGGCGCTTCCGGCAGGGGCTCGGCGAACAGGCCCTTGAGGTCGTTGATCGCCACGCGCAGCACGTGGTGCTGCCAGGTGTGGCTCTGCAGGAACCAGAAGCCGAAGCGGGTCTCCTCGACGTAGGTGGCGGCGGCGCGTTCCATGGTCGGCTCCCTCATTCGCTGGCGCAGAATTCGCTGATCATCCGCAGCCGGCGCTTGGGCTCGGCGACGAAGGGGTTGCGCTCGTCCCAGGCGTAGCCCGCGAGGATCGAGCAGATCATCCCGCGGATTTCCGGCGAGCCGCCGGCATGGAAGATCACATCCTGGAAGCTGCCTTCGTACCAGCCTTCGACATAGGCGCGGAAGGTGTCCACGCCCTTCTTCAGCGGGATGGAGAACTCGCTTTCCCAGTCCGGCGTCTCGCCGTTGAGCTGCCGGTCGAGCACGGCCGCGGCCATGCTCGCCGAACGCATGGCGATGGTCACGCCGGAGGAGAACACCGGGTCGAGGAACTCGGCGGCGTTACCCAGCAGGGCGAAGCCCGGGCCGTGCAGCGATTTGACGTTGGCCGAGTAACCGCCCAGGACGCGGGCCGGGGTGTCCCACACGGCATTGGCCAGCAGGCGGCGCAGGTTCGGCGTCTCGGCGATGAAGCCCTTGAGGCAGGCGTCCAGGTCCTCGGGGCGGCCCGCATAGTGGCTGGGCTCGCCCACCACGCCCAGGGAGCAGCGGCCGTTGCTGAAGGGGATCAGCCAGAACCAGATGTCGCGGTGCTCGGGGTGGATGCTGATGAGGATCTTCTCGCGGTCGAAGCCGGCATCGTCGATGCGGTCCTCGATGTGGGTGAACACCGCCTGGCGCACCGGGAAGCTGGAGGGCGCTTCCAGGTCCAGCAGGCGCGGCAGCACCCGGCCGTAGCCGCTGGCGTCGAGGACGAAGGCGGTCTCCACCTGGTACTCGCTGCCGTCGAGGCGGCGCACGGTGAGCAGCGGGCAATCACCCCCGAACTCGGCGGCGACTATCTCTTCCTCGTAGCGGATTTCCACGCCCTGCAGTGCGGCCTGGTCGGCCAGCAGCTTGTCGAAGTCGGCCCGCTGCACCTGGAAGACGGTGCCCTTGCCCGGGGTGAATTTGTCGCGGAAGTCGAAATCGGTGTAGCGCTCGCCCCAGGCGAAGGCCGCGCCATGCTTGATCTGGAAGCCGGCGGCCATGACCGCTTCGAGCATCCCCGCCTCCTCGATGAAGTCCAGGCAATGGGACAGCAGGCTCTCGCCGATGGAGAAGCGCGGGAAGCGCTGGCGCTCGAGGATCAGCACATCGTGGCCCTTGCGCTTGAGCAGGGCGGCGGCGATGGCGCCGGAAGGGCCTGCACCGATGACCACGACCTGACGCTGCTGGATTTCAATGGGCTTCATGGGGACTCCTTTCCGGGGCGGGGGCTGCGGGCGCGTGCGCTCTGCGCGTCAGGGCCGGCAACAGGGTGGCGATCAATCCCATCAGCATCAGCGCGAAGTACAGCTGCGCGCTGATGATGTGCTGCTGGAACAGAAGGTTGAGAAAAACGATTTCGGTGAGGCCGCGGGTGTTCAGCAGCACGGTTTCGCGCCACTTCACCGGGCTGGCCGCCAGGCGGCCCTCGGCCCAGGACAGGCCCAGCCAGTTGCCCGCCAGCTTGCTGACGATGGGCAGCACCAGCAGGGCGCCGAACTGCAGCCAGGAATAGTTCTGCCAGGCCGTGTGCCAGTCGATCTGCAGCAGGCCGAAGGCGAGGATCAGCGGCACCGCCAGCCACACCTGCACGGCGTGGAACACGCCGGCCGGCAGCGGCAGGCGGAAGGGCAGGCGCAGCGCCGCCATCACCAGCAGGTAGGCGATGCCGAACACCAGGGCGTTGAGTTTGAGCTGCTGCAGGGTCAGCAGCAGGGCGAAGAACGCCAGGCTGTAGACCAGCGGCGCCCGCACCCGCGCCAGGTACAGCGCCAGCGGCAGCAGCGCTGCCAGTAGCGGCCAGAGCAGGGTGGTGGGCGCGGCGCTGCCCTGGGCCAGGCCGAAGATGCTCCAGCACATCAGGTCCATCAGGATCGCCGCCTGCAGCAGACGACGGATGCTCGCCTCGTCGTAGCCCAGGTGGCGCAGGTAGAGGAACAGCACGGGGATCGCCGTCAGGGCGAACAGCAGCCCCACGGCGATGGCCGAGAGCAGGCCGTCGGCCGGCAGCAGCCAGAGGGCACAGCCCAGTCCGCAGAAGAACGGCAGGAAGAAGCTCGGCAGGGCGATCTTCACGCTGGAGGCCTGCAGGCGCAGGTCGATCACATCGCTGAGGATGTGCCCCAGCAGCAGGGTGAAGGCCACTCCGTAAAGCGACTGCAGCCAGGGCGCGGCGAGCACCTGGGCGTTGTCCAGGCCCACGGGCGCGCCCAGCCAGAGCATCACCAGCGGCAGGCCGAAACTGGCCAGCAGCAGCTGGCTGACGATGGGGATCAGGCCCAGCTTGCGGCCCCCCCAGGTGGCCAGGGCGAACAGCGCCAGCAGGCCGATCCAGAACAGCATGACGCTCACGCCGGCACCTCCTTGCCATGGGCTTGTGCGGCCTGTGCCCAGGGGGCGAGCAGGAAGCAGAAGAACAGGCCGAGGCTGATGGCCAGGCCGAAGTTGGCGATGGCCGGGGTCTGGCTGAGCAGCAGCAGGCCGAACGACAGCCAGCTGGTCATGCCCGACAGCAGGGTGCCCAGCAGGCTCACCGCCGCACCGCCCACCGCTTCGCGCATGAGGATGGCGTAGTCGACGCCGATGGCGGTGATCAGCAGCAGGCCGAACAGGCTGAACAGGGTCAGCGGCTGGCCCAGCCAGCCGAGGCAGGCCAGGGACGCCAGCGCCGCCAGCAGCGGCAGGGCGACGATGCGCAGCGAGCCGCCGAGGCCGAAGGGGATGCACAGCAGCACGAGAATGGCCGCGCAGGAAGCCAGCTTGAGCTCGGCGGCGCTGAACTGGGTGGCGGCGAACAGCTGGTTGAGCTCGCCGATGCGGTCGATCAGCTGCACACCGTCCAGGCCTCGCGCGGCATCGGCCATCAGCGCCGGGGAGGCCAGCCCTTGCAGGCTGACGATGCCGGCGGCGCGGCCCTGGTCGTCACTGCCGAGCCAGAGCGGGCGCCAGGCCTCGCCCAGAGGGCCGGCCAGGGCTGCATCCAGCGTTTGCGGGGCTTGGCTGCGCAGCCGGTTGACCTCGTTCTCCAGCACCTCGGCGGGGATGCCCAGGTCGAGCAGCGCTTGCCAGTGCTGCGGCAGCCGCGCAAGCGCGTCGCGCAGAGCCTGCCGTTGCGCTTCGGGCGCGACCAACTGGCTGAGGGCGCGGTAGCCCTGCAGGTTGCCGTCGGCCACCGCCGCGTCGAGGCGCTCGGCCAGCGCGGCCTGGCGCTGGAGCATCTGCTCCTGGCTGTCGCCCCGCACCAGGAAGAACTGGCTGGTGGGTTGCAGGCCGGTGAGGCGGGCGATCTCGCGTGCTTCATCGAGCAGGCGCGGTTCGGCGCCGAGCCACTGGCGCAGGTCGTTCTGCGGCTGCACCTGCCACAGGCCGGCGGCGCAGAAGGCCAACAGGGCCAGCAGCCAGGGCAGGCTGCCGGTGCGCGCCAGCAGGCGCTCGCGGCAGGCCAGCAGGCGCTCGGCCAGGCGCAGGGGCGCGGTCGGCGGCGCCAGGCGCAGGTTGCCCAGCAGCGCCGGCAGCAGGCACACCGAGCAGAGGTAGGCGGTGACCAGGCCGGCGGCGGAGAACACCGCGATCTGGGTCAGCGCCGGGAAGGGGGTGAAGGCCAGGGCCAGGTAGCCGATCAGGTTGGTGCCCAGGCTCAGGCTGAGCCCCGGCAGGGTGTCGCGTACCGCCTGCCAGGCGCGCCAGGGCTGGCCGGTCCAGCTCTTGCTCAGGTAGTGCAGCGGGTAGTCGGCGGCGACGCCGGTGAGGCTGGCGCCGAGCACCAGGGTCAGCGCGTTGATCTCTCCGAACACCAGCACGCAGGCGCTGCAGCCCGCGCCCAGGGCCAGGCCCACCGGCAGCAGGCTGAGCAGGGTGCGCGGGCGGCGGAATACCACCAGCATCAGCAGCAGGGTGCCGAGGCTGGCGCCCCCGCCGATCAGGCTGATTTCACGGGCCGCCTTGGCCTGGCCGGCGGCGGCGTGGAGCAGGCCGCTGGCGGCGAGCAGGCGACCGCCATCGGCTTCGATGTCCTGGCGGGCGCCGGCCACTTCGCCGGCCAGCCAGGGCGGTGCCTGCATGTCGAAGGCGCCGTCTTTGGTGCGGGCACGCAGCAGCACCCAGGTGGTGCCGCCGTCCTGCACCTGCAGCGCGCCACTGGCCAGGTCCGTCTGCACCCGGCTGGCGGGCACCAGGGCCTTCTGCGCGAGGCCGGCGATGCCCAGCCAGTCGTCCTCGGCAGGCACCAGGGCGACGGCGGAGAAAGGGTCGAAGAGGCGTTCGGCGCGCTGGGCGATGAAGCGTTCGGGCGCCTGCTCCAGCAGCCGGCGGTCGGCACGGGGCAGCAGCGCCAGGCGGCTGTCCTGCAGTTGCTGGCGCAGGGCGGGCAGGTCGGCCTGCAGGCTCCATTGCACGCGCTCGAAGCGCGGTTCGCCTTGCCAGCGTTCGGCAATCTGCCGGGCCAGGGCCTGGGCGCGCCCGGCGTCGGTGTGGCCCACCAGCAGCAATACCTCGCGGTTCAGCGGTTCCTGCATGCGCTGCTCGGCGCGCTGCACCCAGGCGTCACCGGCGCCCTGGGGCAGCAGGGCAAGCATGTCGGCGGCCACCGGCGGGCCGTTGCGCCATTGCCAGGCGGCCAGCGCCAGCAGGGCCACCAGGCCCAGCAGGAACAGGCGCGGCAGCAGGCGTTCAGGGCGCAAGGTCACGTGCCTCCGCGGCATCGAGGGCATCGCCCGCTTCGCTCGCCGGCAGGCGCAGCACGGTGCTGTCGCCCTGGGTCTCCCGCAGTTCGATGCGTTCCACCAGGGCGCCGCCCTGGATCTGGATGGCGCTGAAGATCTGCTTGAGCAGCAGCGAATTCGGGGTCAGTTGCAGCTGCCAGTGGGCGGCGTCGCCGCTGAGCTGCAGCTGGAAGTCGCGGGCCAGGCCCTGGTGGTCGCCCTTGAGCACGGCGAGGAACAGGCGGCTCTGCTGGGCGGCGACGTCCTGGCCGGGCTGCGCCTGCCAGTGGCCGTCGACGCGGCGGGCGATGCCGGCGGCGCCGATGCGGTAGTCCTGCTGCAGCGGCTTCTCCAGCAGCCAGAGCAGCCCCTGCTCGCGGGAGAGCACGAAATGCCCTTCGCTGGTCAGCGGTCTGGGCAGGGCGCGCAGGTGTTTCTCCTGCACGAAGGGGCCGCGCACCACGGCGGGCTTGCCCAGTTGCGCGGCGAGCTGGTCGAGGTCGAAGGCCTGGGCGAGCGAGCCCGCCAGCAGGGCCGGCACCAGCAGCAAGGCGCGCAGCAGGCGGGCGGTCATGGCAGTGCCCGCTCCACGGCATCGACGAACACCTTGGGCGAAGCCAGCAGCATCTCGCGGGTGGCGATCTCCACCGCCACCTGCACGCTGCTGCCCCGGGTCAGGCGCTCGCCGGTGGCGGCGTCGGTGATCAGGTAGTTGATCTTCAGGCGGTTCTCCCACTCCACCAGATCGGCGCGCACGACGATGGTCTGGCCGAAGCGGGCGCCACGGATGTAGCGCAGCTGCAGGTCGATGATCGGCCAGGCATAGCCGGCGTCACGCATCTGCGAGTAGTTGTGGCCGAGCTTGTCGAGCAGGGCGCAGCGGGCGACTTCGAGGTACTTGACGTAGTGGCCGTGCCAGACCACTTCCATCATGTCGACGTCGAAGAAGGGCACGAGGACTTCCACCTCGGCCTGGATCACCCCGGCGCTACGCATAGAGCCTCCAGTGGCGGGCGCGGATGCGCTCCAGGCACAGGCGCAGCTCGCCTTCCAGGGCGCGGTCCTCGATCACCGGCGGGAAGTCCCCGGCCAGTTGCTGGTGCATGGCGGTCAGCGGCTCGGGCAGCGCGCGCGGATTCTCGCGCTGGCGCAGCCAGACGCCCTGGTTGGCGGCCAGCAGGGTGGCGGCGGCCACCTGTTCGGTGAGCTCCAGGCTGCGCAGGGCATCGCGGGCGGCGATGGTGCCCATGCTGACCTTGTCCTGGTTGTGGCATTCGGTGGAGCGCGAGAAGACGCTGGCCGGCATGGTGTTCTTCAGCGCCTCGGCGGTCCAGGCGCTGGCGCCGATCTGCACCGCCTTGAAGCCGTGGTTGATCATGGCCGTGGCCTGCGGCGCGCCGGAGAGGTTGCTCGGCAGGCCGTGGTTGTAGCGCACGTCCACCAGCAGGGCGAGCTGGCGGTCGAGCAGGTCGGCGACGTTGCCCACCAGGTTCTTCAGGCTGTCCATGGCGAAGGCGATGTGGCCGCCGTAGAAATGCCCGCCGTGGAGCACGCGCTCGGCCTCGGCATCGATCAGCGGGTTGTCGTTGGCGCTGTTCAGCTCGGTCTCGATGAACTGCCGCAGCAGGCCCAGGCTGTCGGCCAGCACGCCCAGCACATGGGGCGCGCAGCGCAGCGAGTAGCGGTCCTGCAGGCGGTGCAGCGGCGGCGTCGGCGCGTCGATAGCCAGGTCCTGGCGCAGCCAGGCGGCCACCTGCATCTGCCCCGGGTGCGGCTTGGCGGCGAACAGGCGCTCGTCGAAGTGCTCCGGGTTGCCTTCCAGTGCCACTACGTTGAGCGCGGTGATGCGGGTGGCCAGTTGCAGCAGGTAGTCGGCGCGGGCGTAGGCCAGGCAGGCCAGGGCGGTCATCACGGCGGTGCCGTTCATCAGCGCCAGGGCTTCCTTGGGGCGCAGCACCAGCGGCTGCCAGCCCAGTTCGGCGTGAACCTCGGCGGCGCTGCGGCGCTGGCCCTTGTAGAACACGTCACGCTGGCCGGAAAGGGTCGCGGCGACATAGGAAAGAGGGGTGAGGTCGCCGCTGGCGCCCACCGAGCCCTCTTCCGGGATCACCGGCAGCACGTCCTGGTCGATGAAGGCCTGGAGGCGCTCCAGCAGTTCGACGCGTACGCCGGAAACGCCATGGCACAGCGACTGCAGGCGCGCCGCCAGCACCGCGCGGGTGGCGGCCTCGTCCAGCACCTTGCCCAGGCCGCAGCCGTGGAAGGTGAACAGGTGGCGCGGCAGGGCTTCGACCTGCTCCAGCGGCACGGCCACCACGCAGGAGTCGCCATAGCCGGTGGTGACGCCGTAGATCACGCCTTCCTTGTCCAGCAGGGTGTCGAGGAAGCGCGCGCCCTTGGCGATGCGCTCGCGCCAGGCGGCGTCGCCCTGCAACAGGGAGGGGGCGCGGCGCTGGGACAGGGCCACGACCTGCTCGATGGTCAGCGGCAGTTCGCCGAAGACCACGGGTTCAGGCTGATGTGTCGTCATGTTCGTTCCAGAACGGGTAGAAGTTGAACCATTGCTCGGGCGCCTTCAGGCACAGCTCGCCGAGGCGCTGGGCATAGCGTTGGACCCAGCCTTCGATCACCGCGTCACGTTCGCCACGGCGCCACTGCACGGCGTCGGCGAAGGGTTCGAGGAACACCTTGTAGCGGCCGTCGATCTTCAGGCAGGTCATCAGGTTGAGCGGACACTTGAGCAGCCCGGCCAGCAGCCAGGGGCCCTGGGGGAAGGCGGCGGGGTGGCCGAGGAAATCGACCTGGGTGGTGCGCCCGCCGTGCAGCGGCACGCGGTCGCCGGCGATGGCCAGCCATTCACCGCGCTCCAGGCGTTCGCTCAATTGCAGCATGATCGCCGGGTCCAGCTCGCTGACCTGGATCAGCCGCAGGTGGCTCGCGCCGGCCTCACCCAGCAGGCGGTTGAAGCGCTCGGCGTGGCGGGTGTGCACCAGCACGTTCATCTGCACCTTCTCGCCCAGCTCGGCCAGGGCGCGGCACACCTCCAGGTTGCCCAGGTGGGCGCCGACCAGCAGTTGGCCGCGCCCGCCGCGCAGTTGCTGGCGCAGGCCGGTCGGGTCCACCAGCTCGATGCGTTCCAGGGGCAGCTTGCCGCGCCAGATGTCGAGCTTGTCCAGCAGGGCGTCGGCGAAGGCCATGAACTGGGCGAACACCGAACGGAGGGTCGGCGCCAGCTCCGGGCGACCGCTCCAGGCGGCGAGGTTGGCCTGGTAGCGGCGGGCGCTGCGCCGGGCCTTGGTGCCGAAGAGGAAGAAGTAGAACACGATGACGTAGAGCAGCGGGCTGAGCACGCGACGGCCCAGGTGACGCACCGCCAGGGCGGTGAACTTCATCAGCAGGAAGCTGCCGCGTTCGTCCTGGCGTGCCCAGTGCCCCTCGCTCATGGCCGGCACCTGCGCCAGAGGATCAGCGGGGCGCGCAGGAGCATGCCGAAGAACAGCTTGGCGTGCATCTTGGAGATCAGCGCGTTGTCGTGGAACAGGCGGAAGTGCGAGAGCCCGTCCAGTGGGTAGTGCACCTTGGTCGGCAGCCAGTGCATGGGCTGGTTGCGCCAGGCCAGGCGCACGAGGATCTCCGGGTCGAAGTCCATGCGCTTGCCCAGGCTCGCGGAATCGATCAGCGCCAGGGTCGGCGCCAGCGGGTAGACGCGGAAGCCGCACATGCCGTCGCGGATCGACAGCGACAGGCTGTTGATCCACACCCAGACGTGGGTCAGGTAGCGGGCATAGAGACGGCTCTTGGGCACGCTCTTGTCGTATTGCGGGTAGCCGCACACCAGCTCCGCGGGGCGGGACTCGGCGGCGGCGAGGAAGCGCTGCACGTCGTCGAGGTCGTGCTGGCCGTCGGCGTCCACCTGCAGCGCGTGGGAGAAGCCCAGGCGCCCGGCCTCGCGCAGCCCGGCCATCACCGCGCCGCCCTTGCCCTGGTTCACTGCCAGGCGCACCAGGTGGACATCGGGCTGGGCGGCCAGCGTGTCCATCACCCGTGCGCAGTCGGCGCTGGAGGCGTCGTCCACCAGCACGCAGGGCAGGCCGCGCTGGCGCAGGGCGTCCACCACCAGGGGCAGGGCGTGTTCGTGGTTGTAGACGGGGATCACCGCGCAGGGCTTAAACATGCGCGGCCACCAGCAGGATGCGCCCGGAGGAGCAGGCGGCCTCGCCATTGCGGAAGGCGAAGTAGAGCTTGCCCTTGTCGGCATCGAAGCGCAGGGACAGCTGCAGGCGATCACCGGGGCGTACCAGTTGCTGGAACTTCAGCACTTCCATGCCGGCGAAGCGTGGCGGCAGGTCCATGAGCTGGCGGGCCAGCTGCTGGGCCCAGTCGATCTGCACCACGCCAGGCAACACCGGGGTGCGCGGGAAGTGGCCGGAGAAGTGCGCCAGGTCCAGCGGCACCTCCAGCTCCAGCTGCCATTCGCCGTCGGCTTCGCGGCTGGCCAGCGGCTCCACCGTTTTCGGGCGCGGCGCCCTGACCAGGGTTTCCACCAGCGCCTGGGGCAGCTTGCCCTGGCTGCTCCAGGGCAGCTGGCGCAGCAGGCGCCAGCGGCGCGGCAGGGCGATGGCTTCGCAATGGCCGGCCAGGTGGCGGCGCAGGGTTTCGGTGACGGCGCGACGGCCCTGATTGCGCAGGGCGTGGATGCCCTCAGCACTCAGGGCCACGAGGGCGCCGAGGAAGGCGCGGCCTTCCTGCACCACGCCCAGGCGGGCCTCGGCCACCCAGGGGTGTTCGCCCAGGGCCTGTTCCAGCATGGGTAGGGAGATGCGTTTCTCTTCCAGCTTGACGATGCGGTCGAGCCGGCCGAGCAGTTCGAAGCGGCCGTCGGCGTCGATGCGCACGGCATCGGCCGTCTGCTCGCGGTGGCCGGCGGGCAGGTAGGGCGAGGCGAGGTTCAGCGCGCCTTCTTCGTCCCGGCCCAGTTCGACGCCGGCGAAGGGCTGCCACAGGGCGCCGCCCTGGCGCCAGGCGATGCCGCCGGTCTCGGAGCTGCCGTAGATTTCCGTGGGCCACTGGCCGAGGCGCTGCTGCAGCTCGGCAGCGGCGTCGGCGGGCAGGGCGCCCCCGGAGGAAAACACCCGGCGTACGCCACCCAGGGCGGGCCAGTCGAGGTTGTCGCCCATGCGCTTGAGCAGGGCGGGGCTGGCGACCCAGGCGAAGTCGCCGGCCTCCAGGCTGGCCTGCTGCATGTCTTCGGCGAAGGGCTGGGCCCGGCGCACGAAGGGGCGGCCGGCGCACAGGGGCCAGAGCACGCGGAACAGCAGGCCGTAGATGTGCTGGGCGGAGACGCTGGCCACCAGGGTGGCGCCAGCCAGATCGCCGCCCCAAAGCGCTTCCAGGGCTTCGACCTCGTTGGCCAGCTGGCGCAGGGTCTTGTCGATCAGCTTGGCTTCGCCGCTGGAGCCGGAGGTGCAGAGCACCAGGCGGCAGGCGTCCAGGTCCAGCGCGGCGGGGGCCAGGGGCTCGCCGTCGAGGCCATCGAGGTTGTCGAGCCAGAGGTCGCAGTGTTCGCCGAGGCGCTTGCGGGTCTGTGCCTGGGCGTCGGCTGGCAGCAGCACGTCGATGCCGGCGCGCCAGGCGGCCAGCAGGGCGGTGGCCAGCTCGGCGCCGTCTTCCAGATACAGGGCGACGCGCTGGATGCCTCGGGCCTGGAAGGCACCGGCCAGGCGCAGGGCGCGCTGGGCGAGGGTGGCCTGGTCCAGCGCCGGGGCGAGGGTGACCGGGCGGTGCGCGGCGGTGTGGAGTAGCAGGTCCTGGGGGGCGATCCAGTTCACGCGAACCTCCGCACACGCTGGCGCACCAGCCACTCGCCGGCGAACAGCAGGCCCATCAGCAGGTAGGCGATGAAGCCGGTGTAGAGGGTCCACCAGCTGAGCGGCGCCCAGAGGGTGAGGGCGGCGGCCATCAGGCCGTTGGCCAGGAAGAACAGTGCCCAGACGGCAGTGACGCGGCGGGTGTAGCGCACCGCCACCTCGGGCAGCTCGGGCTCGCGCAGGCGCGCCAGGCGTTCCACCAGCGGCATGCCATAGACCAGGCTGGCGCCGAACAGGCCCAGCAGCACGGCGCTCATCAGCACCGGGTACCAGCGCAGCAGGTCGGCCTGGTTGACCAGCCCCAGCAGCAGGCAGAAGCCCAGGGCGGCGATGGCCGTCCAGCGGTTGCCGGGGCGTTGCGCGGCGCTGAGGCTGCGGGCCAGCCAGAGGCCGCCCAGCAGCAGGGCGAACAGGCGCGGCGACAGGTGCTCCATGCCGTAGTACACGGCGAAGGGGTAGCCCAGCCCGGCCAGCACCAGCAGCAGCCCGATCAGGCGGCTCATGCGGGCTCGTTCACCAGGCGGTGCACGGCCTCGACCACGTCGCTGACGGTGCGCACGGCCTTGAAGTCCTCGGCGGCGATCTTGCGGCCGGTGTGGCGTTTGATGTGGTCGATCAGGTCGACGGCGTCGATGCTGTCGATCTCCAGGTCCTCGTAGAGGTTGGATTCCAGGCTGATCTGCGCCGGGTCCAGCTCGAAGAGTTCGACCAGGGCGTCGCGCAGGGTGGTGAAGATCTCGTCACGGGTTTGCATCGCGGTCTTTCCTCAAGCGGCTTTCTGTGCCGAGACGAAGGCCGCGAGGCTGGCCACGTTGGCAAAGTGTTTGCGGGTGTCCTTGGCATCGGCGTCGATCTTGATGCCGAAGCGCTTCTGGATGGCCAGGCCCAGTTCCAGGGCGTCCACCGAATCCAGGCCCAGGCCTTCGCCGAACAGGGTCTGTTCGGCGTCGATGTCGTCGGGGCCGATGTCTTCGAGGCCCAGGGCCTCGATGATCAGGTTCTTGATTTCAAGCTGCAGAGCGCTCATCCAGGCCGAGCTCCTTCATGAAGTGTTGATGCAGATGGTCGTTGAGGCGGCGCGAGGCGATCGGCGCCGGCCCCTGTGCGGCGAAGCTCTGCGGGTCGATGTCGTGACCGACGCGCAGGTGGAAGTGGAAGCGCCGCGCCGGGATGCTGTACCAGGGCTCGGCCTTGGTCAGGGTGGTCGGGGTCACGGTGATGGTCACCGGGGTGACGATGCGGGCGCCGCGCAGGGCGATGGCGGCGGCGCCGCGATGGAACTGCGGGGCCTGGCCCGGCGTGGTGCGGGTGCCTTCGGGGAAGACGATCAGGGTCTGGCCTTCCTGCAGGGCGGCGGCGGCCTCGTCGAGCATGTCCATGCTGCCGCTGTTGCTGATGTACTGGGCGGCGCGGATCGGGCCACGCATGCAGGGGTTGTCCCACAGGCTCTGCTTGACCACGCAGTTGGCATCGCGGATCAGGGCGATCAGCACCACCACGTCGATCAGCGAGGGGTGGTTGGCGATGATCATCTGCCCGGGGCGGCCGAGGCGCTCGGCGCCTTCCACTTCATAGGTGAGCACGCCGCTGCGGTACATGAACTGCACGAACAGCCAGAACAGCCGGCTGGTGGTGGCGCGGGCGCGGCGGCGGCGGTCGAGGGCGCTGCCGGGCAGCAGCGACAGCAGCGGGAACACGACGATGCGCAACAGCACGCCACCGACCCCGAACAGGGTGAAGGACAGCGCGGTGGCGATCAGGCGCCACCAGTAGGGGGCGTTGGGGCGGGCGTTCAGGGCCGGTTGCGTTGCCAGGTCCATTTACGGCTCTTCCATTGATGCTGACGGTGGGGCAGATCGTTAAGCAGTGCTTGCAGCAGGCCCAGTGCATGGGGCCAGGGTTCCGGCGCCTGTTCCGGCGCTTCGGGGGACAGCTTCAGCTGCCACTGGTCCCCGGGCGCGAGCCGCAGGGCGACGGCGTAGGGGAAGGGCACATCCTCAACCCAGGGTCGGTAGATGTCCGGTGGGCACTCTTCGGTCACCACCAGCAGCACGGCCGGGGCGCCTTCGGCGAGCATGCCGGCGGCTTCCAGGGCCGCATGCTCCAGGCCGTCGCCTTCGGCGGCCAGGGCGGTCATCTCGCTGGTATCACCCCGCAGGATCGACCACTGGCCGATGATCGCGTTGTGCACGGAAAGGCTGAACTGGGTGGGCGACAGCGGCTCGCCGCGCGCCAGGTCCTGCAGCAGGGCCAGGGTGCGGGGCGTTTCGCCGTGGCGCGAGGCGAACACCATGGGCAGTTGCTCGCCCTCGGCGGCCAGGGGCCAGGCGACGCTCATCGCCATGCGTGCGAGGCGCGACAGGCGCCGCCGCTGCATGGCGGGAAGGAAGGAGACATCGGGTTGCACGGTGAGGTCGGCAGGCGCGAACGGTTGCCTGCACCAGGCGCGCCAGTCGTCCTCGCTTTCCAGACCCGGGGCCCAGGCACGCCATTGTTCGATACTGAAGTGAGTCACGCTAAGAGCTCTTCCCGGCCCCTGTGGGCGTCCTTGTCGACTGGCAATCCCTGAACGACAAAGGCCTTGTCGATGACGCCATAGCAAAGTGCCGCATTATCCCCGACCGTCGGGTTACTTCGCAAACTTCAGACACAATCTTCAGATGTAAGGCACATAAATTCCCGCTGGTAAGAAAGGCCCGTCAGTGCTCGCCCTTGTCACGGGCTTTGCATAGAATCCGGGACTATCCAAGGGACCCGGGAGGTGTGTGATGCGGCGAGTGGTGTTCAATCAGAAGGGCGGCGTGGGCAAGTCGAGCATCGCCTGCAACCTGGCGGCGGTGAGTGCATCGGAGGGTTATCGCACGCTGCTGATCGACCTCGACACCCAGGCCAACTCCACCCACTACCTGACGGGCCTGACCGGCGAGGACATCCCCATGGGGATCGCCGACTTCTTCAAGCAGACCCTGTCGTCCGGGCCGTTCGGCAAGAAGGGCAAGGTGGATATCTACGAAACCCCTTTCGACAACCTGCACGTGATCACCGCCACGGCGGAGCTGGCCGACCTGCAGCCGAAGCTGGAGGCCAAGCACAAGATCAACAAGTTGGCGAAGCTGCTGGACGAGCTGGCCGAGGATTACGACCGTATCTACCTGGATACGCCGCCGGCATTGAATTTCTATACGGTTTCGGCGCTGATCGCGGCCGATCGCGTGCTGATCCCCTTCGATTGCGACAGCTTCTCGCGCAATGCCCTCTACGGCCTACTGGCCGAGATCGAGGAGCTGAAGGAAGACCACAACGACGGCCTGGAGGTGGAAGGCATCGTGGTCAACCAATTCCAGCCCCGCGCCAGCCTGCCCCAGCAACTGCTGGACGAACTCATCGCCGAGGGCCTGCCGGTGCTGCCGGTGAACCTGATGAGCTCGGTGAAGATGCGCGAATCCCACCAGGCCTGCACCCCGCTGATCCACCTGGACCGCAGCCACAAGCTCACCCAGCAATTCGTCGAGCTGCACAATCTTCTAGAAGCTTGAAGCTTGAAGCTTGAAGCTTGAAGCTTGAAGCTTCCGGCTCGCCGCTTGCGGCTTTGCCGCCTACTTCACCACCAACACATCACAGGGCGGGCGCTGCAGATAGTGCAGCGCCAGGCTGCCCAGCAGGGCCTGGGAGATCATGCTGCGGCCGTGGCTGCCGAGGGTGATGAACTGCGGCTGGGCGGCGGCGATGGCGTCGTCCAGGGCGCGCGGCAGTGAGCCGTGGGTGACCTCCAGGCTGACCGTCGGCGCTGCCGTGACGTTGCCCAGTTCGTCCTTCAGCAATTGCTCCAGCAGCTCGCGCTGGGTCTTCAGGTATTCGCTGGAGCTGCCCGCTTTGGCCAGCAGGCGGCCGGTAATCTCCATCACGTTCACCGCCTGCAGGTGGCCTTCGGTGGTCAGCAGGCTACAGGCGCTGCGCAGCGCGTCGCAGGCGCAGAGGGAGAAGTCCAGCGCGGTGAAACCCTTGCGGTAGGGGGCCGGCTTTTCACTCACGGCCAGCAGCAAGGGAATGTCGATATGCCGGGCCACGCGCTCCAGGGTGGTGCCGATGAACAGCTCCGGTGCGTTGTGGTGGTGGTTGCCGATCACCAGCAGGTCGGCCTGGCTCTCTTCCACCTCTTCGAGAATCTGCAGGGCCGGGCGGCCCTTGCGCAGCAGTACCTGGGCGGGCGGTGCGCCGAGCTGCTCCAGGCGCTGCTGGAACAGGCGCTGGGCGCCTTCGCGCAGGTTGTCCTGCAGGGCGTTGGGCAGGTGGTCTTCGAGCACGTGCAGCAGGGTCAGGCGGGCGTTGTACTGGCGCGCCAGGTCCACGGCACGTTGCAGGGCGAGGTCGGCTTCGCGGCTCAGGTCATGGGCGATGAGGATATGGCTGAACATGGGTGGCACCTCCGGGTGAGGTGCCACTGTGGGGCAATTGGCCGCACGGCAAGTTGATCCAGGGCAATCCGTCCGAGGCTCAGTGGGCGCGCAGCTGGTACAGCCCGCGGCTCTGCGCCACCACCTCGCCGGTGGCGTCCACCAGCTCCAGTTCCAGCAGGTAGTCGGCCTTGCCGTTGGCGCTGGCCTCGGCCTGGATGCGCTCGATCTCCTCGGCGCCGATGCGCGCCTCGACGCTGATATCACCCTTGGCCGGGCGGCGGAAGCGCAGGCTCATGTCCTTGATGATGGGGTAGAAGCGGCGGGTGTCGAAGCTGGTGATGAACAGCGCGCCGCCGGGAATCTCCGCCAGGGTGAACAGGGCGCCGGCGTACATGGTGCCGATGTGGTTCTCGTTGCCGGCCAGGGGCACCAGCAGCTTCACGTAGCCCGGCTCCAGGGCCACGGCCTTGAGGCCCATGCGGCGTACGAAGGTGATCTTGTCTTCGGTGAAGTGGCGGGCCATCTCTTCGTTGAATTGCATGACGAACTCCGGCAGGACGAATGCCAGGAGCCTAGCCGGATGCGCGTCGGCGGCAATGACCGGGACGGCCAGCGCGGGTGACCGAAACGATCAGGACCCGGCCGTTAGGTGGGACTTTCACCGGGAGGTTGAGCCTGTAACGGACGCGCTTCATTGCCTAGGGTAGTAATGGGCCTGCGCATGTCGCGCTCGCTCGAACCAGCAGGGAAAGCCCATGAACACCACCTTCAAACCGCAGGGATTCAATACCGTTACCCCGAACAGCATCGTCAGCGACCTGGCCAGTGCCGTCAGGTTCTACCAGGCGGTGTTCGACGCGGAAGAGCTGCTCCGCCTGACGACGCCGGACGGCAAGGTGGTGCATTGCGAGCTGAGGTTCGGCGACTCGCGGATCAACCTCGGCGAGTCGATGGAGGGCTGGCCGGAGCAGCCGCTGCTGGCGCAGATCTATGTGCCCGATTCGGACGCGACCTTCGCCCGGGCGATACGCGAAGGCGCCCGTGAGCTGAGCCCGGTGGCCGATATGTTCTTCGGCTCGCGGGAAGGCCGGGTCATCGACCCGTTCGGCAACACCTGGACCATCTCCACCCACAAGCGCCAGGTCTCCGCCGAGGAGATGCAGCGGGCGCTGAACGAGATGTACGCCGGGCAAGGCTAGCCGGAGCTGCGCCCGCCCTGGCGTTCTAGATGCCGTGGCTCTTCAGCCAGCCCAGCAGTTGCGGCAGGGGCAGGGCACCGCTCTGGCGTGCGACTTCAACACCGCCCTTGAACAGGATAAGCGTGGGAATGGAGCGGATGTTGAGTTGCCCGGCCAGCTGGCGGTTGGCCTCGCTGTCCAGCTTGCCCAGGCGGCAGCGGCCGTGGAGCTGGGCGGCGGCCTGCTGGTAGGTGGGGGCGAAGGCCTTGCAGGGACCGCACCAGTCGGCCCAGACGTCCACCAGCAAGGGCAGGTCGCCGCGCAGTTGCTTGGCGAAGCCGGCTTCGTTCAGGTCGAAGGGCGTGGCAGGGACCACGGCGGACTTGCAGTGACCGCAGCGGGGCGAGTCGCCCAGACGCTCGGCGGGAATGCGGTTGAGCCCGGCGCAGTGGGCGCAGGGGATCATCAGGGGATCGGTCATGGTCGGCTCCGGAACAGATTCCCCTGATCTGGAGCCGACCCGCCGAATATCAACCCCTGATCATCAGCCCCGTGCGGCCTCGAGGGACTGGGTGAGGTCGGCGAGGATGTCGTCGATGTGCTCGATGCCGATGGACAGGCGCACCATGTCGCGCGGCACGCCGGCCTTTTCCAGCTCCTCGTCGTTGAGCTGGCGGTGGGTGGTGGAGGCCGGGTGGCAGGCCAGGGACTTGGCATCGCCGATGTTCACCAGGCGCACCACCAGTTTCAGCGCGTCGATGAAGCGCGCACCCGCCTCGGCGCCGCCGACGATACCGAAGGACAGGATCGCCGCCGGCTTGCCCGCCGTGTAGCGCTGGGCCAGTTCGTGCTCGGGGTGGTCCGGCAGGCCGGCGTATTTCACCCAGGCCACCTGCGGGTGGGCCTGGAGGAAGTGGGCGACCTTCAGCGCGTTCTCGGTGTGGCGCTCCATGCGCAGGGGCAGGGTTTCCAGGCCCTGGAGGATGAGGAAGGCGTTGAACGGCGACAGCGCCGCGCCCATGTTGCGCAGCGGCACCACGCGGCAGCGGCCGATGAAGGCGGCGGGGCCGAAGGCTTCGGTGTAGGTCACGCCGTGGTAGGAGGCGTCCGGGGTGTTGAGCAGCGGGAAGCGCGCCTTGTTTTCGGCCCAGGGGAACTTCCCGGAGTCGACGACGATGCCGCCGATGCTGTTGCCATGGCCGCCGATGTACTTGGTCAGCGAGTGCACGACGATGTCCGCGCCGTGTTCGAAGGGGCGGCAGAGGATGGGCGTGGCCACGGTGTTGTCGACGATCAGCGGCACGCCATGGCGGTGCGCGGCGGCGGCCAGGGCGGCGAGGTCGATGATGTTGCCCGCCGGGTTGCCGATGGATTCGCAGAACACCGCCTTGGTGCGTTCGTCGATCAGTGCTTCCAGGGCGGCGATGTCGTCGTGGGCGGCGAAGCGCACCTGGATGCCGGAGCGCGGCAGGGTGTGGGCGAACAGGTTGTAGGTGCCGCCGTAGAGCTTGGCCACCGAGACGATGTTGTCGCCGGCTTCGGCGACGGTCTGGATGGCGTAGGTGATGGCGGCCATGCCCGAGGCCACGGCCAGGGCGCCGACGCCGCCTTCGAGCGCGGCGATGCGCTTCTCCAGCACGTCGTTGGTGGGGTTCATGATGCGGGTGTAGATGTTGCCGGGCACCTTGAGATCGAACAGGTCGGCGCCGTGCTGGGTGTCGTCGAAGGCGTAGGAGGTGGTCTGGTAGATCGGCACCGCCACCGCACGCGTGGTCGGGTCGGGGCTGTAGCCGGCGTGGATGGCAAGGGTTTCCGGTTTCATTGTGGCTGCGTTCCTTCGGGGCTGATGAAGGAGCGCAGCATGTGAAAGCGGAAGGGGTGCGGTCAATGACCTGAAGCAATCAGCGGCTGGCGCGGCTAGACCGAAAAGTTCGGTGGCTAGAACCGCCCGATCAGCGCAGGGCCATGTAGATGTTGAAAGCGCTGATCAGGGTGATCAGGGTGCCGACCAGGGTCAGCAGGGTGCGCGCTGGCAGCTTCTTGCACAGCATGGCGGCGAAGGGCGCCGCGAACAGGCCGCCGAAGACCAGCCCGGCCACCAGCATCCAGGTGTTCAGCTCACCGGCCAGGAGGATGAAGGAGGTGGCGCTGGAAATGGTCAGGAAGAACTCGGCGAAGTTCACCGAGCCGATGGTGGTGCGCGGGTCGCTGCCCGAGCCCAGCAGGCTGCTGGTGACCACCGGACCCCAGCCACCGCCGCCGGCGGCGTCGACGAAACCGCCGAACAGGGCCAGCTTGGCCACGTGCTTCGGCGCCCGGCGCTGGGCCACATGGCGGTAGGCCTTGCTGAGGATGTACAGGCCCATCAGCAGCAGGTAGGCGGAAATGAAGGGCTTGAGCGCGGCGCCGTCGAAGGTGGTGATCAGCACGGCGCCGAGCACCGCACCGATGATGCCGGGCAGCAGCAGGCGCAGGAACAGGGATTTGTTGACGTTGCCCAGCTTCACATGGGAAATGCCCGAGAGCCCGGTGGTGAAGACTTCGGCGATGTGCACGCTGGCGCTGGCGGCAGCGGGGGAGGCGCCGGCGGTGAGCAGGAAGGTGGTCGCGGTGATGCCGTAGGCCATGCCCAGCGCGCCATCCACCACCTGGGCGAGGAAGCCCACGGCCACCGCGCTCCAGAAGGTCGGGCTGCTGAGGGTGCGTTCGATGATGTCCAGGCCGGTGGCCCCGCCGTGGTCGCCGAAGAACAGGCGCCAGGCGAGGAAGCCCAGCAGGCTGACCAGCACCAGCACGGCGAACCACATCGCGGCGCGCAGCACCGGGTGGTTGTCGGGGTGGCTGACGAAGTCCTCGACGGGGGGGATGCCCAGTGCCTCGTGCTCGGTGTTGATCGGGCTCTGGCTGAGGTCGAGATTGCGGATCTTCATGCGGGGTACGGTGCCTGACAGTGGGTGGTAGAACAGGCTGGAATAAGCAGGCGGCGAAGATAAGCGGCTTTGCTTAGAGAGTCTAAGAAGATTTCCGCAGGTTCATATTCCATTTTCAAAGGTTCGGGTGGCCCGTTGCGGCTGTACCTGCCCATCGCCGGATAACTGTATGTCCGGGCAGCACGCCTGCCTGGGCTAGGCTGGGATTTTGCTCGGGAGAACGCGTCATGAGGTTGCTGGGTGTACTGGGTGGCATGAGCTGGGAGTCGACCCTGAGCTATTACCGCCTGCTCAACGAAGGCGTGCGCGATGCGCGGGGCGGCCTGCATTCGGCGCCGTTGCTGCTGCATTCGGTGGATTTCGCCGGCATCGCCGCCCTGCAGAAGTCCGGTGGCTGGGACGAGGCAGGGCGCCAGCTGGCTGCCGCTGCGCAAGGCCTGGAGCGTGCCGGCGCCGGGGCCCTGCTGCTGGCCACCAACACCATGCACAAGGTGGCGGCGGCGATCGAGGCAGCGGTGGACATCCCCCTGCTGCACATCGGCGACGGTGTAGGGGCGGCCATCGAGTCACAAGGCTGCGAGCGGGCGGCGCTGCTGGGCACGCGCTTCACCATGCAGGAGGACTTCTACCGGCAACGCCTGGGCGAGCGCTTCGGCATTCGCGTGCAGGTGCCGGATGCGCCGGCCATGGTGGAGATCGACCGGGTGATCTTCCAGGAGCTGTGCCTGGGCCGCTTCCTGCCCGAGGCGCGGGCCTTCTACCTGGCGCAGTTGCAGCAACTCAAGGACGAGGGTGCCCAGGCGGCGATCCTCGGCTGCACCGAGATCGGCCTGCTGCTGGACGGTTGTGATTCGCCCTTGCCCCTGGTGGACAGCACCGAGGAGCATGTACGCATGGGGCTGGACTGGTTGCTGGCCGGGGCCTGAAGGCGGGAGCGGGGGCGATGCGTACAAGGATCATCCGGTGGCTGGGGCGTGGCGCCTTGCTGATGGCATTGGCGGTGCTGCTGGTCTTCGCCGTGCGGGTGCTGGATATCCAGGGCGAGCCGGCGCTGCTGCCCTGGCACCGCTTCGTGCCGGACGAGCTCGACGAGAAGGCCCTGGACCAGGCGGACTGGGCCGCCTGGATGGGGGCCGAAGCCCATGTCTTCGACCAGGTGCGCCAGCAGGTCAGCGAGCGCCTGGAGCCCGAGGAACGGGTGCCGGCGAACCGCTACTTCCCCGGTAGCCCGCTCTACCCCGGGCACTTCCACCAGGACTGGAACCGTTCCTACTTGCTGCGCCCGGAAGGCGAGCCGGTGGGCGCGGTGGTGATGCTGCACGGCCTCACCGATTCGCCCTACAGCCTGCGCCACCTGGCGCTGCGCTACCGCCAGGCGGGCTTCGTGGTGGTGGGCTTGCGCCTGCCGGGCCACGGCACGGTGCCGGCGGCGCTGACCGACGTGAGCTGGCAGCAGTGGCTGGCCGCCACCCGCCTGGCCGTGCGCGAGGCCCGGCGTCTGGTGGGCGAGCCGCGGCCGCTGCGGCTGGTGGGTTACTCCAATGGCGGCGCGCTGGCGCTGAAGTATTCCCTGGATGCCCTGGAGGACCCGGCGCTGCCCCGGGCCGAGCGGCTGGTGCTGCTCTCGCCCATGGTGGGCGTGGCCGGTTATGCGCGTTTCGCCGGGGTGGCGGGCTGGCCGGCGGTGTTCCCGGCCTTCGCCAAGGCCGCCTGGCTGGACCTGCTGCCCGAGTACAACCCGTTCAAGTACAACTCCTTTCCGGTCAACGGCGCGCGCCAGTCCTACCTGCTCACGGCGGCCCTGCAGGAACAGCTGCAGCGGGCCTCGCACCGTGACGGCCTGAGTGCGATGCCGCCGCTGCTGACCTTCCAGTCGGTGGTGGATGCCACGGTGAGCACGCCAGCGGTGGTGGACGGGCTCTACCGCCTGCTGCCGGACAACGGCAGCGAGCTGGTGCTGTTCGACATCAACCGCTCGGTGGATTTCGGTCCGCTGCTGCGGCCGGAGGCGAGCCTGGCGCTGGCGCGCCTGCTGCCGCCGCCGCCGCGCAACTACCGCACGGCGGTGGTCACCAATGTCACGGCGAGCAGCCGCGAGGTGGTCGAGCGGGTGACCGAAGCCGGTGCCCGGGAAGAGTGGGTGACGCCGCTGGAGCTGACCTTCCCCCGTGAGCTGTTCTCGCTGTCCCACGTGGCTGTGCCCTTCCCCGAGAGCGATGGGCTGTATGGCCGGCGCCCCGACCCGGCCGATGACTTCGGCATCCACCTGGGTGACCTGTCGTTGCGGGGCGAGCGGGGTGCGCTGGTGATGGACATGGGCGCGCTGCAGCGTGCCACGTCCAACCCCTTCTTCCCTTACCTGCTGCGGCGCGTGGAGCAGACCCAGGGGCTGGCCCGCTGAGGCCCGCCGAGGGCTCGGGGGCTCAGGAAGAGCAGCTGATTTCCAGGTGCTTGCCCCATTCGGGCGGGCGCTCGGCGTAGCTTTCCATGCCCGGCTGCTCGTCGAACGGACGGGCGAGCACGGCGTGCAGCTGGCGCACCTCGCTGTAGTCGCCACGCTCGGCGGCCTCGATGGCGCGCTGGGCCAGGTAGTTGCGCAGGATGTACTTCGGGTTCACCACGTGCATGCGCTGGCGGCGGGCGTCCTGGCCGTCGCCTTCGCGCGCGGCGCGCTCGACGTACTGCGCGGCCCAGGCGTCGAAGCCGGCGAGGTCGACGAAATCGTCCCGAAGCACGGCCACCGCCTGCTCGGGCGCGCTGTCGCCCAGGCGGCGGAAGAACAGGCTGTAGTCCACTGCGCTGGTCTGCATCAGTTGCAGCAGGCGCTGCACCAGCGCTTCGTCGCCATCCTCTGCCTGGGTGAAGCCCAGGCGCCGGCGCATGCGGTCCAGCCAGGCCGCCTGGTACAGCGGCAGGAACAGCTCCAGTGCCTCGCGCAGGGCCTCCACGGCGATGTGCGGCGTGAGTGCCTGAGCCAGGGCGGCGAGGTTCCAGTGGGCGATGGGCACCTGGTTGCTGAAGCTGTAGCGCCCGCTGTCGTCGGAGTGGTTGCAGATGTGGTTGGCGTCGAAGTCGTCGAGGAAGGCGTAGGGGCCGTAGTCGAAGGTGATGCCGAGGATCGACATGTTGTCGGTGTTCATCACCCCGTGGCAGAAGCCATAGGCCTGCCAGCCGGCGATCATCTCGGCGTTGCGCTCGATCACCGTGCGGAACATCGCCAGCCAGGGTTCGTCGGCGTCGAGGCACTCGGGGAAATGGCAGGCCAGCACGTGCTCGCCGAGGGTCTTCAACTGCTCGTGCTGACGGGTGTAGTAGAAGTACTCGAAGTGGCCGAAGCGTACGTGGCTGGGGGCCAGGCGCATGACCATGGCGCCGCTTTCCTTTTTCTCGCGGTACACCGGGGTGCTGGAGCCGGTGACGCACAGCGCGCGGCTGCTGGGGATGCCCAGGGCGTGCAGGTGTTCGCTGGCGAGGAACTCGCGGATCGAGCTGCGCAGCACCGCGCGGCCGTCGCCCATGCGCGAGTAGGGCGTCTGGCCCGCGCCCTTGAGGTGCAGGTCCCAGTGCTCGCCAGCGTCGTTGACCACCTCGCCCAGCAGCAGTCCGCGGCCATCGCCGAGGCGCGGGTTGTAGCTGCCGAACTGGTGCCCGGAATAGACCATGGCGCGCGGGGCCGCGTCGGACCAGAGCTTGTGCCCGGCGAAGAGCTCGGCGAACACCGGCGTTTCGGCCTCGGCCGGGTCCAGGTCGAGCAGCGCCATGGCCGCCGGGCTCGCCACCACCAGGTGCGGGTCGGCCAGCGGGTCGGGCAGGACTTCGGTGGAGAAGGCATCGCCCAGGCGGGCGAAGCGGTTGTCGAACTGCAGGTCGTCGAGTCTTTTCATGGGCTCAGCTTGTCACGCGGCCGGAGCCGGGGGAAGTCGCGGGGACCGGTGGTCCCCGCGTGGCAGCGGCCTACTTGGCCTGCTCTTCGGCGGCGTCGGCGGCAGCTTCCTCGACCGGGGCGTGGGCCTCGACCTTGCGGCTGAGGATGACGTCCATCTTCGGCACCGAGGAGATGTTGATGTTGTGTTCCTGGAACAGCTGGTCGATGCGCCGGTTCAGCTCGTCGGTGGCCAGGCCGCGGTCGCCCAGCTCGCGCACGTAGATCTTCAGCTCGTGCTCCAGGGTGGTGGCGCCGTAGGTCTTCAGCTGCACGTTGGGGGCCGGGTCGCGCAGCACGCGGGTGTTCTCCTGGGTGGCCTGCAGCAGCAGCTTGCGCACCAGTTCCAGGTCGGCACCGCGATTGACGTTGTAGACCAGCACGATGCGGGTGACGGTGTCGGTCAGGGTCCAGTTGATCAGCTGGCTGGTGAGGAAGGTCTGGTTGGGGACTATCACTTCCTTGCGATCGCTGTCGGTGATGTGCGTGGCGCGGATGCGGATGCGGTTCACCGTGCCGGTGACGGTGCCGATGGTCACCAGGTCGCCGATGCGCACCGGGCGCTCGAACAGCAGGATCAGGCCGGAGATGAAGTTGGCGAAGATCGCCTGCATGCCGAAGCCGATACCCACCGAGAGCGCGGCCACCAGCCACTGCAGCTTGTCCCAGCTGACCCCGAGGGTGGACAGGGCGCTGACGAAGCCGATGCCGGCGATGGCGTAGGAGAGCAGGGTGGTGGTGGCATAGGCGCTGCCCTGGGCGAGCCTCAGGCGCGACAGCACCAGCACTTCCAGCAGGCCGGGCAGGTTGCGTGCGAGCACCGTGGTGATGCCGGCGATGATCAGCGCGCCGAGCACGTCGAGCAGGCTGATGGGCACCTGGGTGGCGGCGTCGCCGGTGCCGGCGGCGTACTGGTAGAGGGTCACTTCGTCGAGGTAGGCGAAGACGCTGATCAGGTCGGCCCAGACCAGGTACATGGCAGCGATGAAGGTGCCGAGCAGGGCCAGGCGGATCAGGCGCAGGGACTGCTGGTTGACCTGCTCGATGTCGAGGGTCGGCTCTTCCACCGCCACTTCCTCGCCCTCGGCGTTCTCCTTGGTCTGCGCCTGGCGCTTGGCCAGGGCGCGCGCGTAGGCCAGACGCCGGGCGGCCACGGCCAGGCCGCGGACGAAGGCGGCCTCGATGACCAGCGTGAGGATCAGCAGATAGAGGGTGTTGATCAGGCGGTCGGTGAGCTTGAGCGAGGTGTAGTAGTAGCCGAAGCCGACGGCGACGATGAACGCCAGCGGCAGCAGGGTGAAGCCCAGGCCGATGAGGAAGCGGAAGGGCGAGGTGTGCTCGCGCATCGGCTCGGCCAGCAGCAGGTTGCTCAGCACCAGGGCCATCAGGGCGTAGCAGGAGATGACGACGATGATGCCGATCACGTCCTCGGCCAGCGCCTGGGGCTGGTGCTCGGCGACGGTGACCACGGCCACCAGGGCCATCACCACCATGCCGAGGCGGCGGATCTGCTTGCTCAGTAGGGACACCTGCGGGCGCGGCCAGCGGAAGTGCAGCTCGGCGACGCCGCCCGGGGAGAGGATGCGGTACAGGGTGTAGAACACCAGCCAGGCCTGGGCCATTTCCATCAGCGCGGCGCCGAGGGTGGCGTTCTGGCCACGGGCGTCGATCTGCAGGGCCAGGCCGCAGAGGGCGAGGAACAGGGTCACCGGCAGGGCCAGGAGGACGTTCAGCAGCAACGCCAGGGGCGTGTGCATCTGGCTGTCGCGCTTGTAGTGGCCGATGTCCTGGTGCAGGTCGGTGAGCTTGGCGTAGATCCAGCTGCGCCGCCACAGCAGCGCACCGATCATCAGCAGCAGGGGGACGAACAGCCAGGGGCGGTCTACCAGGCCTTCGCCCAGCTCGGCCAGGCCTGAACCCCAGGGCACGTCGGCGAGCTGGCGTTGCAGGTAGTGCGGGGCGTTCTTGATCCAGGAAAGGTCCAGTGGCTTGTTGCTGGGAATCCAGAACATCTGCTCTTCCAGGGTCGCGCGCAACGCCTGGGAGGTGCTTTGCAGCTGCTTCTGGTTGAGCTGCAGGGTGATGGATTCGTTGAGCAGGGCGTTGAGTTCGCGGCTCAGGCGGTCGAACAGCTCGGTGCGGGTGGTGGCCAGGTCGAGCAGGGTGGCGCGCAGTTCCGGGGTGACCTGGTCGGCGGGCTGGCGGGACAGCAGATCGTCGACGTAGGCCTGGGGGCTGTTGAGCTTGTCGCGCTGCTGGCTGAGTTCGAACTGGTAAAGGCGGATGTCGGCAATCTCGTCGGCCAGGTCGCCGTCGAGCTTGAGGTGCGGCAGGGCCTGCTTCTGCTGGTAGAGGATCTTCGACAGCAGCAGGCTGCCCTTGAGCACGCTGATCTGCTCCTCCAGGGCCTGGTCGGCCTGGCTGAGGGTGTCCAGTTGCTGGCGGGTCTGCAGGTTCTGCTGGGTCAGCTCGTTGAGGCGGTCGGTGGCCCGCAGCAGGTAGTCGGAGAGCTTGAGATTGGTGGCGCTTTCGGCGGCCAGCAGGCTGTCGGGCGTGGCCTTCTGCGCCTCGCGGGAGAGTTCGGCGACGGTCTGCTCGGAGCTTTCCCGGCGCTTGTCGTTGATCAGCGACTGCAGGGCCTGGGTTTCCTGCTCCAGGCGATGGATACGCTCCACCAGCAGGTCGCGGCGGCTGTTGCCGAGGTCCTGCAACAGGCTGTTGCCGGCCAGCTCCTGGCGGCGCAGCTGGGTCTGGGCGTCGAGGGCGGCGAGTTCGGCGTTGTACTGGTCGCGCTGCTCGTCGGAGAGCGCCTTGCTGCCTTCCTTGCCGATCTTGAGGGTGGCGTTGATCTGCTGGGCACGGGCCTGGTTGCTGGCGATCTCGGCCTGGGCGCGCTCGGGGCGGGTCTGGGCAGTGATGATCAGGCTGTTGGCCTCGGCCAGGTCCTTCTGCCAGTCAGCCAGCTGGGTGCTGCGCTGGTTGAGCAACTGGTCGAGCTGGGCCAGGGACGACTTGCTGTAGCGCTCGGTGACGTCCACCGGTTTGCTGGCCTTGAGACGGGTGAATTCGCGCTGGGCGTCGCTGGTCTGGCGCGGGGCGTCGGTGAGCTGGCGCTTGAGGTCGGCCAGGCGCTTTTCGCTCTCGGCTTCGTTGCCCAGCAGGGTCAGGGTCTGTTCCAGCACCTGCTGCACGGCCTTCTGCTCGGCTTCGGACAGCTTGCGCTCGGCCAGGGTGTCCAGGCTTTGCTGGACCTTGGCGCTGGTCGGTGGTTCGGCGGCGTGCAGGTTGGTCACACCGAGGCTGAAGCCGATGAGGGCGGCGGCAATGAGGGGGCGCAGGAAAGACATGGTCGCTGGGGGCGGCTCTGGGAAAAGTGCGGTTAATGATATGCCAGGCGCGGCGCCCGTGGTGGGACGTGCCGCGCCTTCAGAGGAACAGTCCGGGGCCTGGGCGCCCGTGACCTTCGGGGAATTTGACGCCCACCTTGCGCACCTTGTTCCCTTCCATCAGGGCGACGGTCCAGGTCAGGCCGTTCCACTCCACCTGGTCGCCGACGATGGGTTCGCCGCCGATCTCGTGGGAAATGAAGCGCCCCAGGGGCTGGGTGCCGTCGATGTTCTCCAGCTTGAGGCCGTAGAGCGAGGCGACGGCGGAGAGCTGGGCATCGCCTTCGAGGACGAAGTCGCCGAAGAAGCGCAGGTCGAGGCCGCGCTGGGGCGCCTGGCTGAACAGTTTGCCGAGGGCGGAGAGGTCGTGCTCGTGGCCGACCACGCAGAGGATGTCGCCCGCCTCCAGCACGGTACTGCCCGAAGGGTGGAGCAGTTCGGTGCCCCGGAACAGCGCGGCGATGCGGGTGCCTTCGGGCATCTTCAGTTCGCGCAGGGCGGCGCCGATGCACCACTTCTCCGCGCCCAGGCGGTAGACGAACAGCTCCCACTCGCTGGTGGGGTGGATCTCCAGCCCGGCGCGGGAGATGGGCGCCGGCTCCGGCGGTACCGTCACCCGCAGCAGCCTGGCCGCCAGCGGCAGGCTGGCGCCCTGCAGCAGCAGGGAGACGAGGACGATGAAGAACGCCAGGTTGAAGTACAGCTGCGAGTGGGGCAGGCCGGCCATCATCGGGAACACCGCGAGGATGATGGGCACCGCGCCGCGCAGGCCGACCCAGGCGATGAAGGCCTTTTCGCGGTCATGGAAGGCGCGGAAGGGGATCAGCCCGATCAGCACCGACAGCGGGCGGGCGAAGAGGATCATCCACAGCGCCAGGCCCAGGGCGGGCAGGGCGATGGGCAGCAGGTCGTGGGGCGTGACGAGCAGGCCCAGCACCAGGAACATGCCGATCTGCGCCAGCCAGGCCATGCCGTCGAGCATGTGCAGGATGCTGTGGCGCGAGCGGATCGGGCGGTTGCCCAGCACCAGCCCGCAGAGGTAGGCGGCGAGGATGCCGCTGCCGTGCAGGAAGTTGGTGAGGGCGAACACCAGTAGGCCGCCGCTCACCACCAGCAGCGGGTAGAGGCCATTGGGCAGGTTGATGCGGTTGATCAGTTGCAGCAGCAGCCAGCCGCCGCCGAGGCCGAGCAGGGCGCCGATGCCGAACTCGCTGACCAGATGGCCGAGGAAGGACAGGCTGATTTCGCTCTGCCCCTTGGCCAGCATGTCGATCAGGGTGACGGTGAGGAACACCGCCATCGGGTCGTTGCTGCCGGACTCGATCTCCAGGGTGGCGGTGACCCGTTCGTTGAGGCCCTTGCCGCCGAGCAGGGAGAACACCGCCGCGGCGTCGGTGGAGCCGACGATGGCGCCGATCAGCAGGCCCTGCATGATGTCGAGGTTGAACAGCCAGGCCGCGGCCATGCCGGTCAGCCCGGTGGTGATCAAGACGCCGACCGTGGCCAGCGACAGCGCCGGCCACAAGGCCACGCGGAAGCTGGAGACCCGCGTGCGCAGGCCGCCGTCGAGGAGAATGATGGCCAGCGCCAGGTTGCCTACCAGGTAGGCCAGCGGGTAGTTGCTGAAGCCGATGCCGCCCGGGCCATCGATGCCGGCGACCATGCCCACGGCCAGGATGATGACCAGGATGGGGATGCCCAGGCGCGAGGAAACCGAGCTCACCAGAATGCTTGCGCCGACCAGCAACGCGCCGATCAGGAACAGGCTATTGATGGTGGCTGCATCCACGTATTGAAGCTCCTGGCAATGATGTCGGGGGTGACGCTGGAGGGATGCATGCAGTGTGCATGCCAGCTGGATTCTAACCTGCTACCCGCAACGCGCCGCAAGCGCTGATCGGCATAAATCCACAGGTTTTTTGAACAGGGCCGAAGCCTGTGTTCACGGATTCGACCAGGTGGTCAGGATATTGTCCGAGGTCGATTTGACGATCCGGGGAATGCCGGTGCCGAGCCGGTCATCGGTGGGCTGGCCGATTCGCAGGCAAAAAAAGCCCCGCATGTGCGCGGGGCAGGGAAACCCTGAAAAGTTGAAATCAGAACCAGGCGTCGCGCATTTCCAGGCAGGTGTCGTCGCGGGCTTCGAGAATGGCCAGGGCGTGGTGCACACCCGGCACTTCCCAGGTGAGGAAGTAGCGCGCGGCCTGCAGCTTGCCCTTGTAGAAGTCGGCGTCGGCGGCGTTGCCACGGGCCAGGCCTTCTTCGGCGCGGATCGCCTGTTCCAGCCAGCGCCAGCCGATGACCGCGTGGCCGAAGGCGTTTAGGTAGAGCGCGGAGTTGGCCAGGGCCTGGTTGACCTTGCCCTGCATCAGGTCGCCGAGCAGGGCCAGGGTCACGGCGGAGAGGCGCGACACCAGTTGCTCCAGCGGCTGGCGCAGGGCGTCGAGTGAACCGTGGGCGCTGGCGCGCTGGCAGGTGTCGTTGATCAGGCGGGTCAGCTGCTTGAGGCCGGCACCGTTGTTCTGCGCCACCTTGCGGCCCAGCAGGTCCAGGGACTGGATGCCGTGGGTGCCTTCATGGATGGGGTTGAGGCGGTTGTCGCGGTAGTACTGCTCCACCGGGTATTCGCGGGTGTAGCCGTGGCCGCCGAGGATCTGCACCGCCAGTTCGTTGGCCTTGAGGCAGAACTCCGAGGGCCAGGATTTGACGATGGGGGTGAGCAGGTCGAGCAGCTCGTGGGCCTGCTTGCGCTCCTCCTCGGTGGCGAGGGTCTGGGTGTCGTCGAACAGGCGGGCCGAGTACAGGCCGAGGTCGAAGGCGCCTTCCACATAGGCCTTCTGGGTCAGCAGCATGCGGCGCACGTCGGCGTGCTCGATGATCGCAACCTGGGCGCTGGTCGGGTCCTTGCCGTCGGGCAGGCGGCCCTGGGGGCGCTCGCGGGCGTATTCCAGGGAGTAGAGGTAACCGGCGTAGCCGAGCATCACCGCGCCCATGCCGACGCCGATGCGCGCCTCGTTCATCATCTGGAACATGTAGGACAGGCCGGCGTGGGGCTTGCCCACCAGGTAGCCGACGCAGTCGCCGTTGTCGCCGAAGTTCAAGGCGGTGGAGGTGGTACCGCGGTAGCCCATCTTGTGGAACAGGCCGGCGAGGATCACGTCGTTGCGCTTGCCGAGGGAGCCGTCGTCGTTGACCAGGAACTTGGGCACGATGAACAGCGAGATGCCTTTGACCCCGGCGGGGGCGTCCGGCAGCTTGGCCAGCACCATGTGCACGATGTTCTCCGACAGCGGGTGGTCGCCGCCGGAGATGAAGATCTTGTTGCCCTTGATGCGGTAGGTGCCGTCACCGGCCGGTTCGGCGCGGGTGCGGATGTCCGACAGCGAGGAGCCGGCGTGGGGCTCGGTGAGCGCCATGGTGCCGAAGAACTTGCCGTCGATCATCGGCTGCAGGAAGCGCTGCTTCTGTTCGTCGCTGCCGAAGCTCTCGATCAGGTTGGCCGCGCCCATGGTCAGGAAGGGGTAGGCGGAGCTGCCGACGTTGGCCGACTGGAAGTGGGCGAAGCAGGCCTGGGACAGCAGCGTGGGCAGTTGCATGCCGCCCTGCTCGAAACTGCGGGTGGCGTTGAGGAAGCCGGCTTCGAGGAAGGCGTCGACGGCGGGCTTCACTTCCGGGATCAGTGTGGCGGCGCCGTTGTGGTACTCCGGCTCGTTCTCGTCGCCCTTGCGGTTGTGCGGGGCGAAGTATTTCTCGGCGATGCTGCGGGCGGTGCCGATGGCGGCGTCGAAGGTTTCGCGGTTGTGATCGGCGAAGCGCTCGCGCTGGGTCAGGGCTTCGGCGTCCAGCACTTCGTAGAGTTCGAAGGCCAGGTTGCGGGAACTGAGCAGGGTCTCGGACATGTCGGATCTCCGGTTGGATGGCCGGAGTCTAGAACGGTGAATGAAGGTCGCCTAGCAACATCCATAAGGGTGATAAAGCGGCAAAACCCGGCCAGCGTCGCGGCTGGTAAACTGCGCGCCTCGCGAGGATTCCCACACCATGAACTACCGTCACGCCTTCCATGCCGGCAACCACGCCGATGTGCTCAAACACCTGACCCTGGCCCGCCTGATCGCCCTGCTGTCACGCAAGGAGGCGCCCTTCGCCTACCTCGACAGCCACGCCGGTGTCGGCCTCTACGACCTGGCCGGCGACCAGGCCAACCGCACCGGGGAATGGGAGGAGGGCATCGGCCGGCTCTGGGGCCAGCCCGACCTGCCGGAACTGATGGTGGACTACCTCGGCGTGCTCCACGCCCTGAACCCCGATGGCGCGCTGCGCCACTACCCCGGTTCGCCGGAGCTGGCACGCCAGCTGACCCGCCCGCAGGACCGCCTGCACCTGAACGAAAAGCACCCGGAAGACGGCCAGGCGCTGAAGGAAAACATGGCCGGCGACCGCCGCGTTGCCGTGCACCTGGGCGAAGGCTGGCACCTGCCCCGCGCCCTGCTGCCCACCGCCGAGAAGCGCGCGTTGATGCTGATCGACCCGCCCTTCGAGAAAGCCGACGAGCTGGAGCGCTGCGTCACCGCACTGAAGGAAGCCATCGGCCGCATGCGCCAGACAGTCGTGGCGATCTGGTACCCGATCAAGGACCAGCGCCAGCTCAAGCGCTTCTACCAAGGCCTGGAAGCCTCCGGCGCGCCCAAGCTGCTGCGCGTGGAACTGATGGTGCACCCGGCGGACAACGCCCTCGGCCTCAACGGCTCGGGCCTGGCCATCGCCAACCCGCCATGGGGACTGGAAGAGGAACTGCGCCAACTGCTGCCCTGGCTGAGCGAAAAGCTTGCGCAGAGTCAGGGTGGCTGGCGGTTGGATTGGATTATTGCGGACAGTTGATAGCCGCAAGCCGCAAGCCGCAAGCCGCAAGCCGCAAGTTAAGAGCAAAGGCGCTTTGTTCTTACTTGCAGCTTGTAGCTTGAAACTCCCCTCTCCCGGCCGTCAGGCCGGCATACAAACCCCCGTCCCCCCCAACCCGCAATAACCCCCCGGATTCTTCGCCAGGTACTGCTGGTGATACGCCTCGGCGTAATAGAAGGTCGGGGCTTCGTCGATTTCGGTGGTGATGGCGCCGAAGCCTGAGTTGCTCAGTTCGGCCTGGAAGCGGGCTTCGCTGGCCTTGGCGGCTTCCAGCTGGGCGGCGTCGCTGCAGTAGATGGCCGAGCGGTACTGGGTGCCGATATCGTTGCCCTGGCGCATGCCCTGGGTCGGGTTGTGGGCTTCCCAGAACACCGAGAGCAGCTTCTCGTAGCTGATCACCTGCGGGTCGAACACCACCAACACCACTTCGGTGTGCCCGGTGAGGCCGGAGCAGACTTCGTCGTAGGTCGGGTTCGGGGTGTGGCCGCCGGCGTAGCCGACCGCGGTGGACCAGACGCCTTCCTGTTGCCAGAAACGGCGCTCGGCGCCCCAGAAACAGCCGAGGCCGAACACCGCCTGTTGCAGGTGGGCGGGGAAGGGGGCTTGCAGCGGGCGGCCGTTGACGAAGTGGGCGTCGGGCACCGGCATCGGCGATTCACGGCCGGGCAGCGCCTGTGCCGCCGTGGGCAGCTCGATTTTGTGAGCGAGGATCTGCGAGCGCAGGACCATGGCGTTCTCCTGATTGGGTGGCTGGTCGATAGACCTGCGGGAATGGCCGATGTTACAGCAGGCTCAGGGCTCAGGGCTCAGGGCTCAGGGCTGCGGGCGGCAGGGGTAGCGGCGCAGGCTTTCCAGCAGCAGGTGCCCGGGAATGGGCTGGTCGAATAGGTAGCCCTGGCCGACGTCGCAGCGCTGGCGGCGGAGGAAGGCCAGCTGGGAGGCGCTCTCGATACCTTCGGCGACGACCTTGAGCTTGAGGTTGTGGGCCATGGCGATCACCGCGGAGGTGATTTCCATGTCGTCCTGGTTGTCGGGAATGTCCTTGATGAAGCTGCGGTCGATCTTGATGACGTCGATCGGGAACTTCTTCAGGTAGCTGAGGGACGAGTAGCCGGTGCCGAAGTCGTCCATGGCCAGGGTCAGGCCTAGGGTCTTGAGACGGTTGAGCTGGTGCTTGGTGTCGTCGGTGGCTTCCAGCAGCAGGCCTTCGGTCAGTTCCAGTTCCAGCAGGCCCGGGGGCAGTTGCTCCTCGTGGAGGATGGCGGCGATGGAGCCCACCAGGTCCGGGTCGCTGAACTGCTTGGGCGAGAGGTTGATCGCCACCTGCACATCGCCCATGCCCGAGGCGCTGAGGCGCCGGCTCATGCGACAGGCTTCGCGGATCACCCATTTGCCGATGGGGATGATCATCCCGGTTTCCTCGGCGACGCTGATGAACTGGTCGGGGCGGATCATGCCGCGCTCCGGGTGCTGCCAGCGCAGCAGCGCCTCCATGCCCAGCAGTTGCCCGGACTTGAGGCACAGCTTGGGCTGGTAGAAGACTTCCAGCTCGTTCTGTGCCAGGGCGCGGCGCAGGTTGTTCTCGACGAACAGCTTGTAGCTGGCCTCGGCGTTGAGGGTTTCGGTGAACAGTTGCAGCTGGTGCTTGCCGTTGGCCTTGGCCTTGTGCAGGGCGAGGCCGGCGTGCTTCATCAGGGTCTGCGGATCACGCCCATGCTGGGGCGCGCAGGCCAGGCCCAGGGAGCCGGTGACGCTGATCAGCTGGTTGTCGACGAACAGCGGCTTGTCGAGGGTGTGGAGGATCTGCCCGGCGGTCTTCTGCCCGCTCTCCAGGTCGGCGCCATCGAGCAGCACTGCGAATTCGTTGCTGGCGAAGCGCGCGAGGATGTCGCCCTGGCCGAGGGTGTTGCGCAGCCGGCGGGCGAGGCTGACCAGCAGTTTGTCGCCGGTCTGGTGGCCGAGGCTGTCGTTGATGCGCTTGAAGTTGTCGATGTCCACCAGCAGCAGGCAGAGGGGCGACTCGTGGTCGCTCTGGAAGCGCTCTTCGAGGCTGCGGATGAAGTAGGGACGGTTACCCAGCCCGGTGAGGTTGTCGGTGTAGGCCAGCTTCTCGATGCGCTGCTGGGCCAGCTTGTTGTGGGTGACGTCCTCGTAGATGCCGATGTAGTGCGTCAGTTCGCCGTTCTCGCCGAACACCTTGGAGATGGACAGCTGGCCCCAGTACGGCTCGAGGTTCTTGCGCCGGCTGCGGAACTCGCCCTGCCAGCTGTTGCTGGTGGTGAGGCTGGAGCGGGCGTCGAACAGCAGGTCGCTGAGGTTTTCCAGGGCTGGCAGCTCGGAGAGGCGGCGGCCGTGGACTTCGTCGGAGCTGTACTGGGTGATGGCGGTGAAGCTGGGGTTGACGTATTCCACCAGGCCGTCGCGGTCCACCAGCAGGAAGGCGCTGGCGCTCTGTTCGACGGCGCGCTGGAACAGGTGCAGGGCGTTGGTGGCGTCGAGGCGTTGCTGGTTGACCAGGACCTGGGCGAACTGGTCGGCCAGCTCGCCGGCGAAGGCGATTTCATCGGTCTGCCAGACGCGCTGGCCGCCGGTGTGTTCCAGGCACAGCACGCCGACCACCTCGCCACCGATGCGCACGCTGGCATCGAGCAGGGCGACCACACCCTGGGGCTTGAGGTAGTCGTCCACCAGCTCGATGGTGCGCGGGTCGCGCTGGGCGTTGTGGGCGTCGATGGCGCGGCCGCTGTGCAGGGCTTCGAGGTACTGCGGGTAGCGGCTGACGTCGATGGCGCCCGGGTGTTCGTGGTGGTCCTGGTCGCGCCGGTAGAGGGTGATGGCGCGCAGCAGGTCGCCATCGAACATCCACAGGGAGGCGCGGGAGACCTCGTAGGCCTCGCAGGCGGCCTGGGTGATCAGCTTGGCCGCTTCCAGGGCCGGGTCGCCGGGGCTGTAGCGGTGGCGGGCCAGGCGCACGATCAGGCTCTGCTGCGCGCGGGAGCGGATCAGATGCTGCAGGTGGTCTTCCTGGGAGCGCTGGTAGAGATCCAGGGAGCTTTTCAGGCGCTGGTTCTGGGCTTCCAGTTCGCTGAGGCGATGGTCATCGTCTTCACGGTCGTCGACGTCCACCGGCAGCAGGTAACCGCGCAGCAGGTTGCGGCCGTGCTGCTGGAAGGCTTCGCCGAGTTCGAGGATGGTGCGCACGCCGTCGGGGGTGTGCAGGCCGTACTGCACTTGGTAGCTGGCGCTGCCGGTCAGCTGACGCTGGATTTCGTCATGCAGGCGGTAGCGCGCTTCGGGGGACATCAGGCTGGCGTAGGGCGAGCCGACCAGGGCACAGAGCTCGGTGGCCGGCAGGCCGATCTGGCGTTCGCAATTGGGGTCGAGGAACAGCAGCGCCCAGCTGGCCTCGTTGAGCCGCTCGAAACGCATGAGGCCAAGCCGCGAAGGGACTGGCAACTGCGTCACAACCTCGGCCACCGTACGGCTGGCGGCATCGGGATGGCTTTTCATCGGGCGGGTGGGTTCCAGTATGCTGACCGAGTCGGGCCTCGGCCCACTTCATATTATGGCGTCGGGCAAGGGTGCATCATGCGGATGGGGCTGACAAGACAACTTGGTGGGGCTTTGGTGCTATGTGGGCTGTTTTTTTTATCACCGGTCTCGGTGGCCGCTGCTGAGCCTGTTCTCAGCAGCGCCGAACAGACCCGTTACCTGACGGAAATCAAGCGTCTCTACCTGACCGACGACGAGCGCAAGGCGCTGTTTGCGCATACCAATGCGCTGCTCAGGACCTACGCCCTGAGCGCCGGCTACCAGGTGGGTTCCAGCGACCGCCGCGACCTGGAGTACCAGGTGAGCCTGGCCAAGCCGGGCGAGTTGATGCTGCGCGAAGAGGTGCGTGCCACCTCGGGCACCGGGGTTTCGGTACGCAACCGTTTGCTGCCGGTGTTCGGCGTCGATCCGAGCATCAGCTACGCGTGCCCTCGCGAAGGCCAGGCCTGTGTGCTCAACGTGCCCGGCTCCACGGAACCGATGCTGACCATCGTCCGGGATCTCGATGGCGCCGGACAACTGGCCAAGGCCTTCAGCTTCCTGATCCGCAATCTGCAGAAGGGCTGACCTGGCTGCAGCGACGAAGCCCATCGGCACCGGCTGATGGGCTGCGTGCCTTTCCTCCTTTCTGAACGCACGATACGGGCTGCCGTAGGACGACGCCTGGGCGATGGGCGTGGGTTTCCTTCAGTGGTTTTTCCAGGCAAAAAAAACCCCGCCTAAAGGGGCGGGGTCGAGGTGCGAGCGTGGCGTGCTCGCGATGAAGCAAAGGTTTACAGCAGCATGGTGCGGATATCCGCCAGCACGTCGCCCAGGCGCTTGGTGAAGCGCGCGGCGGCGGCGCCGTTGATCACGCGGTGGTCATAGGACAGCGACAGCGGCAGCATCAGGCGCGGCTGGAAGGCCTTGCCGTCCCAGACCGGCTGGATGGTGGCCTTGGACACGCCGAGGATCGCCACTTCGGGCGCGTTGACGATCGGCGTGAAGCCGGTGCCGCCAATGTGGCCGAGGCTGGAGATGGTGAAGCAGGCGCCTTGCATGTCGTCCGCCGAGAGCTTCTTGGTCCGGGCCTTCTCGGCCAGGGCAGCAGCTTCGGCCGCCAGTTGCAGCAGGCTCTTCTGGTCGACGTTGCGGATCACCGGGACCAGCAGGCCATCCGGGGTGTCCACGGCGAAGCCGATGTGCACGTACTTCTTGCGGATCAGCGCCTTGCCACTGGAGGCCAGGGAGCTGTTGAAGTCCGGCAATTCCTTGAGCAGGTAGGCGCAGGCTTTCAGCAGCAGCGGCAGCACGGTCAGCTTGACGCCGGCCTTCTCGGCCACGGCTTTCTGGGCGACGCGGAAGGCTTCCAGCTCGGTGATGTCGGAAGAGTCGAACTGGGTCACGTGCGGGACGTTGAGCCAGCTGCGGTGCAGGTTGGCGGCGCCGACCTGCATCAGGCGGGTCATCGCCACTTCTTCGATTTCACCGAACTTGCTGAAGTCCACGGTGGGGATCGGCGGAATGCCGGCACCGCCGGTGGCGCCTGCGGCAGCCGCCGGGGCCTCCTTGGACTTCTGCATCACGGCCTTGACGTAGGCTTGCACGTCTTCCTTGAGCACGCGGCCGTGCGGGCCGGTCGCGGTGACCGCGCCCAGCTCGACGCCGAATTCACGGGCCAGTTGGCGCACCGCCGGGCCGGCATGGACCTTGGCACCGTTGGAGCGGGCCGGGGCGCCGGCGCTGCCGGCGGCAGCGGCCGACAGCGAGGCGATGGCGTTGACCTCGGCGGCAACGGCCGGGCTGGCGCCGGCCGGTACGCGATGCACCGGCTGGCTGTCCTGCGCGGCGGGTGCTGGTGCGGCAGCCGGGGCGGCGCCCGCGGTGCGCAGCTTGAGGATCAGGTCGCCGGTGCCGACTTCGGCATCCAGCTTGACCACGACGCTCTCGACGATGCCTGCGGCGGGCGAGGGGATCTCCATGCTGGCCTTGTCGGACTCCAGGGTGATCAGGCTCTGGTCGGCTTCGACGCGATCGCCGGCCTTGACCAGGATCTCGATCACCTTGGCCTTGCTGTCGGAGCCGATGTCCGGGACGTGGACGTCCTGCACCGCTTCGGCAGCCGGAGCGGCCGGCGCAGCGGCGGGGGCCGGTGCCGGTGCGGCGGCAGGTGCTTCGGCGGCCTTGGCGGCAGCCGGGGCGGTGCCTGCGGTGCGCAGCTTGATGATCAGGTCGCCGGTGCCGACTTCGGCATCCAGCTTGACCACGACGCTCTCGACCACGCCTGCGGCGGGCGAGGGGATCTCCATGCTGGCCTTGTCGGACTCTAGGGTGATCAGGCTCTGGTCGGCTTCGACGCGATCGCCGGCCTTGACCAGGATCTCGATCACCTTGGCCTTGCTGTCGGAACCGATGTCCGGGACGTGCACGTCCTGGACACTTTCACTGGCAGGGGCCGCCGGTGCCGGTGCGGCAGCGGGCTTCTCCTGCGCCTTGGGGGCAGCGGCCGGAGCCTGGGGCGCGGGTGCCGCAGCGGCGGCTCCCTCGACGTCCAGTTCGATCAGGTCGTCGCCTTCCTTGAGGCGGTCGCCGATCTTCACCTTCAGGCTCTTCACCACGCCGGCCTTGGGCGAGGGGACTTCCATGCTGGCCTTGTCGGATTCCAGGGTGACCAGGCTCTGGTCGGCTTCGACGCGGTCGCCGACCTTGACCAGAATCTCGATCACTTCGCCTTCGCCGCCGATATCGGGTACGCGGATCAACTCACTCACAATGCGTCTCCTCAGCAGTCCAGGGGGTTGCGCTTATCGGGGTCGATGCCGAACTTGGCGATGGCCTCGGCCACCACTTTCGGTTCGATGTCGCCGCGATCCGCGAGGGCTTCCAGTGCCGCCAGGACAACCCAGTAGCGGTCCACTTCGAAGAAGTGGCGCAGCTTCTTGCGGCTGTCGCTGCGGCCGAAGCCGTCGGTACCCAGGACCTTGAATTCCTTGCTCGGCACCCACTGACGAATCTGTTCGGCGAACAGCTTCATGTAGTCGGTGGAGGCCACGACCGGACCCTTGCGGCCATTCAGGCACTGCTCGACGTAGGTCGACTTGGGCTTCTGGCCCGGGTGCAGGCGGTTGTGGCGTTCGATGGCCAGGCCATCGCGGCGCAGTTCGTTGAAGCTGGTGACGCTCCAGACATCGGCGCCGACGTTGAACTCGTCGCGGAGGATCTTCGCCGCTTCGCGGACTTCGCGGAGGATGGTGCCCGAGCCCAGCAGCTGCACGTGGTGCGCGGCTTCCTTCTTGTCCTCTTCGAGCAGGTACATGCCCTTGATGATGCCTTCCTCGACACCGGCCGGCATGGCGGGCTGGGTGTAGGCCTCGTTCATCACGGTGATGTAGTAGAAGACATCCTGCTGCTCTTCGGTCATCTGGCGCATGCCTTCGCGGATGATCACCGCGAGTTCATAGCCATAGGTGGGGTCGAAGGTGCGGCAGTTGGGGATGGTGCCGGCCAGCATGTGGCTGTGGCCGTCCTCGTGCTGCAGGCCTTCGCCGTTGAGCGTGGTGCGGCCGGCGGTGCCGCCGATCAGGAAGCCACGGGTACGGCTGTCGCCAGCGGCCCAGGCCAGGTCGCCGATACGCTGGAAGCCGAACATCGAATAGAAGATGTAGAACGGCAGCATCGGCTGGTTGTGGCTGGAGTAGGAAGTGCCGGCGGCGATGAAGGAGCTCATGGCGCCCGCTTCGTTGATGCCTTCCTCGAGGATCTGACCCTTCTTGTCCTCGCGGTAGAACATCACCTGGTCCTTGTCGACGGGCTCGTAGAGCTGGCCGACGGAGGAGTAGATGCCCAGTTGGCGGAACATGCCTTCCATACCGAAGGTACGTGCTTCGTCCGGGATGATGGGGACGATGCGCTGGCCGATTTCCTTGTCCTTGACCAGCTGCGAGAGGATCCGCACGAAGGCCATGGTGGTGGAGATTTCACGGTCGCCGGAGCCGTCGAGGATGGCCTTGAGGGTATCCAGCGGCGGGGTCGGGATGCTGAAGCTCTTGGCGCGACGCTGGGGCACGAAGCCACCCAGTGCGGCACGGCGCTCGCTCAGGTAACGGGCTTCGGCGCTGCCTTCCTCGGGTTTGAAGAAGGGCAGGTTTTCCAGCTCGTCGTCCTTCACCGGGATGTCGAAGCGGTCGCGGAACGACTTCAGGCTGTCGACATCGACCTTCTTGGTGTTGTGCGCGGTGTTCTTCGCTTCGCCGGCACCGGTGCCATAACCCTTGATGGTCTTGGCCAGGATGACGGTGGGCTGGTCCTTGTGGTTGACCGCCTGGTGGTAGGCCGCATAGACCTTGTACGGGTCATGGCCGCCACGGTTGAGCTTCCAGATCTCGTCGTCGGAGAGGTCGGCGACCATCGCCTTGAGCTCGGGGGTGTTGAAGAAGTGCTCACGGACGAACGCACCGTCCTTGGCCTTGTAGTTCTGGTACTCGCCGTCGATGACTTCGTCCATGCGGCGCTGCAGGATGCCGTCGACGTCCTTGGCCAGCAGCGGGTCCCAGAAGCGACCCCAGATGACCTTGTTGACGTTCCACTGGGCGCCACGGAACACGCCTTCGAGTTCCTGGATGATCTTGCCGTTGCCGCGAACCGGGCCGTCGAGGCGCTGCAGGTTGCAGTTGATGACGAAGATCAGGTTGTCGAGCTTCTCGCGGCCGGCCAGGGAGATGGCGCCGAGGGATTCCGGCTCGTCGCACTCGCCGTCGCCCATGAAGCACCAGACCTTCTGCTTGCCGGCGGGGATGAAGCCGCGGCTTTCCAGGTACTTCATGAAGCGTGCCTGGTAGATCGCCTGGATAGGGCCGAGGCCCATGGATACGGTGGGGAACTGCCAGAAGTCCGGCATCAGCCAGGGGTGCGGGTAGGACGACAGGCCGTTGCCATCGACTTCCTGGCGGAAGTTGTTCATCTGGTCTTCGGTGATGCGGCCTTCCATGAAGGCGCGGGCGTAGACACCGGGGGAGGCGTGGCCCTGGAAGTAGATCAGGTCGCCGCCGTGTTCGTCGGTGGGGGCCTGGAAGAAGTAGTTGAAGCCGATGTCGTAGAGGGTCGCCGAGGACGCGAAGCTGGAGATGTGACCGCCCAGGTCGGAGTCCTTCAGGTTGGTGCGCATGACCATGGCCAGCGCGTTCCAGCGTACCAGCGAGCGAATGCGGCGTTCCATGAACAGGTCGCCAGGCATGCGTGCTTCGTGGGTGACGGGGATCGTGTTGCGATAGGGCGTGGTGATGGCATAGGGAAGCTGCGAACCGCTACGGGTAGCGAGTTCACCCATACGGGTCATCAGGTAATGCGCGCGGTCTTCGCCTTCTTTGTCGAGAACCGATTCCAGGGCGTCCAGCCATTCCTGGGTTTCGACGGGATCGAGGTCTTGCATGGCTTGCTCCAGGGCGGAAAGGCTTCCAGAATCGGACGCCTATGTTCACTGCCAGCCTTTTGGGCGGGCAGAAGCTAATTCTTGGATTTACCGGGGGTCGAACCGGCCTTGTGTAGTTTTACTACATTTCGACGGCCGTTTCAGCACTCTGGACACAATCTTTCGTAGTAAAACTACAGATGGGCGGTGCAAGGCCAGCAACCACAGGCCCGGCGTACGCCGATCACAGGATAGACCATGAGCCTGCCCCCGCTTGTCGCCCTTCCCCCGCAATTGCAATCGCTCGCCGACCGTGCGCGCCAGGCTTTCACCTCCGCTGGGGAGGGCCTGCCGGAGTCTCCGCGGCGGGTGTTCGAGGGCTGGCCCGACGAACGGCAGCAGGCATTCCAGCGGGTGTGCGCGGCCAGTGACTTCGTGGCCGAGCAGGCGCAGCGCGATCCGGCGATGCTCATGCAGCTGGCGGAATCGGGCGAGCTGGAATGTACACTTAAATCCAGTGAATTGTGTACACAATTGGATTCAGTTCTTGCTGAGTGCGAGAGTGAAGATGAGCTGGCGCGCCGCCTGAGGCGCTTTCGCAACCGCCAGCAGGTGCGCATCATCTGGCGCGACCTGACCCGCCAGGCGGACCTCGCGGAAACCTGCCGCGACCTTTCCGATCTCGCCGACGCTTGCATCGACCGCGCCTATCACTGGCTCTACGAGCGCCATTGCGCGCAGTTCGGCACCCCCACCGGGCGCCGTTCCGGGCTGCCGCAGCACATGGTCATCCTCGGCATGGGCAAGCTGGGCGCCCACGAACTGAACCTGTCCTCGGACATCGACCTGATCTTCGGCTACCCGGAAGGCGGCGAGACCGAGGGTGCCAAGCGCGCCCTGGATAACCAGGAGTTCTTCATCCGTCTCGGCCAGAAGCTGATCAAGGCGCTGGACGCCATCACCGTCGACGGCTTCGTCTTCCGCGTCGACATGCGCCTGCGCCCCTACGGCTCGTCCGGCGGGCTGGTGCTCAGCTTCAATGCGCTGGAGCAGTACTACCAGGACCAGGGCCGCGACTGGGAACGCTACGCGATGATCAAGGCGCGGGTGGTCGGCGGTGACCAGCAGGCCGGCGCGCAGTTGCTGGAGATGCTGCGGCCCTTCGTCTACCGCCGCTACCTGGACTTCTCCGCCATCGAGGCGCTGCGTTCGATGAAGCAGCTGATCCAGCAGGAGGTGCGCCGCAAGGGCATGACCGAGAACGTCAAGCTTGGCTCCGGGGGCATCCGCGAGGTGGAGTTCATCGCCCAGGCCTTCCAGCTCATTCACGGCGGGCGCGACCTGAGCCTGCAGCAACGCCCGCTGCTCAAGGTGCTGGCCACCCTGGAAGGGCAGGGCTACCTGCCGTCGGCCGTGGTGGCCGAGCTGCGCGATGGCTATGCCTTCCTGCGCTATACCGAGCACGCCCTGCAGGCCATTGCCGACCGGCAGACGCAGATGCTGCCGGACAACGACTTGGATCGGGCCCGCGTCGCCTTCATCATGGGCTTCGATGACTGGGCGGCCTTCCATGAGCGATTGATGTACTGGCGCGGCCGTGTCGAGTGGCACTTCCATCAGGTCATCGCCGACCCGGACGAAGACGAGGACGCCGGCCCGCAGGACGCCTGCATCGGCGGCGAGTGGCTGCCGCTGTGGGAAGACGCCCTGGATGAAGAGAGCGCCTGCCGGCAACTGAGCGAATCCGGCTTCCTCGACCCGCTGGCGGCCATGAAGCGCCTGATCGACCTGCGTAACGGCCCGCAGCTGCGTGCCATGCAGCGCCTCGGTCGCGAGCGTATGGACGCCTTCATTCCGCGCCTGCTGACCATGGCCAGCGAACACGCCAACCCTGATCTGGTGCTGGAGCGCGTGCTGCCGCTGGTGGAGAAAGTGGCCCGGCGCTCGGCCTACCTGGTGCTGCTCAGCGAGAACCCTGGTGCCCTGGAGCGCCTGATCACCCTCTGCGCTGCCAGCCCCTGGATCGCCGAGCAGATCGCTCGCTATCCGCTGTTGCTGGACGAGTTGCTCAACGAGGGCCGCCTCTACCACCCGCCGCTGGCGCCCGAGCTAGCGGCCGAGCTGCGCGAGCGGCTGACCCGTATCCCCGAGGACGACCTCGAGCAGCAGATGGAAGCCCTGCGCCACTTCAAGCTGGCCCACAGCCTGCGGGTGGCGGCCTCCGAAATTGCCGGTACGCTGCCGCTGATGAAGGTCAGCGACTACCTGACCTGGCTGGCCGAGGCCATTCTCGATCAGGTGCTGGCCCTGGCCTGGCGGCATACCGTGGCCCGTCATGGGGTGCCGCACCGTGCCGATGGCAGCGACTGCGACCCGGACTTCATCATCGTCGGCTACGGCAAGGTGGGTGGCCTGGAGTTCGGCCACGGTTCCGACCTCGATCTGGTGTTCATCCATGACGGCGACCCGCAGGCTGAGACCGACGGTGCCAAGCCCATAGACGGCGCCCAGTTCTTCACCCGCCTGGGCCAGCGCATCATCCACCTGCTCACCACCCAGACCACCTCCGGCTCGCTCTACGAGGTGGACATGCGCCTGCGCCCCTCGGGCGCGGCGGGCCTGCTGGTGAGCTCCCTGGGCGCCTTCCAGCGCTACCAGGAGAACGAGGCCTGGACCTGGGAACACCAGGCGCTGGTGCGTGCCCGCGTGCTGGTGGGCTGCAAGCGCGTGGCGACGGCCTTCGAGGCGGTGCGCCTGGCGGTGCTCGGCCGCGAGCGCGAGCTGGACACCCTGCGCCAGGAGGTCAGCGAGATGCGGGCGAAGATGCGCACCACCCTGGGAACGCGCGAGACCGCGGCGGGAACCGCTGCGAACGCCTTCGAAACCACCGCTCCCTTCGATCTGAAGCAGGACGCCGGCGGTATCGTCGATATCGAATTTATGGTGCAATATGCGGCCCTTGCCTGGTCGCGACAGCACCCGGAGCTGGTGCGCTACACCGATAACATCCGCATTCTCGACGGCCTCGAGCAGGTCGGGTTGCTGTCCGGTGAAGCGGTCAGCCTGCTGCAGGAGGCCTACAAGGCCTATCGCTCCGCCGCCCACCGGCAGGCGTTGCAGAAGCAGCCGGGCGTAGTGAGTGGTGACCAGTTCCACGCGGAGCGCCAAGGCGTGATGCGGATCTGGCGTGAGTTGGGCTTGAGCTAACAGGCCGTTGAAGAACGTAGACGAGGCAGCCGATACAAGGCGAAAACGGCCGAAAAAAGCGCAGTTTACGTGTGGTAAATGAGCATTTTGAGGGCGTTTCAACGCCGTAGCGGCAACGCAGTTAGTTTTTCAGCAGCCTGCTAACTCGCCGAGCTGAATCAATCGAATTCTTGAGGAGCTGGCAAATATGTCGATGGCCGATCGTGATGGCGTGATCTGGTATGACGGCGAACTGGTGCCGTGGCGCGAAGCGACCACTCACGTACTGACCCATACCCTGCACTACGGGATGGGCGTGTTCGAAGGCGTGCGCGCCTACAACACCCCGGACGGCACGGCGATCTTCCGCCTGCAGGCGCACACCGACCGCCTGTTCGACTCCGCTCACATCATGAACATGCAGATCCCGTGGACCAAGGATCAGATCAACGAGGCCACCCGCGCCGCCGTGCGTGAGAACAACCTCGAAAGCGCCTACATCCGCCCGATGGTGTTCTACGGAAGCGAAGGCATGGGCCTGCGTGCCACCGGCCTGAAGGTCCACGTCATCGTCGCCGCCTGGAACTGGGGCGCGTACATGGGCGAGGAAGCGCTGCAGAAGGGCATCAAGGTGCGCACCAGCTCCTTCACCCGCCACCACGTAAACATCTCCATGACCCGCGCCAAGTCCAACGGTGCCTACATCAACTCGATGCTGGCCCTGCAGGAAGCCATTTCCGGCGGCGCCGACGAGGCCATGATGCTGGACCCGGAAGGCTACGTGGCCGAGGGTTCCGGTGAGAACATCTTCATCATCAAGGACGGTGTGCTCTACACCCCCGAAGTGACCGCCTGCCTCAACGGCATCACCCGCAACACCGTGCTGCGCCTGGCCGAAGAGCAGGGCCTGAAGCTGGTCGAGAAGCGCATCACCCGTGACGAGGTGTACATCGCCGACGAAGCCTTCTTCACCGGCACCGCCGCTGAAGTCACCCCGATCCGCGAAGTCGACGGCCGCAAGATCGGCATCGGCAGCCGTGGTCCGGTGACCGAGAAGCTGCAGAAGGCCTACTTCGACCTGGTGACCGGCAAGACCGCCGCGCACGCCGAGTGGCGCACCCTGGTCAAATAAATAGACAAGGCTGCAAAGTGCAAGCCGCAAGCCGCAAGCAGTGGGTACTGCTTGAAGCTTGCGGCTTGTCGCTTGAGGCCCCGAAGCTGCCTTTATGAATATTCTGATCGTTGGCCCCTCCTGGGTGGGCGACATGGTGATGGCGCAGACACTCTTCCAGTGCCTGAAGGCCCGCCATGGCGACTGCCAGATCGACGTCCTGGCACCCGAGTGGAGCCGGCCCATCCTCGAGCGCATGCCCGAAGTGCGCCAGGCCCTGAGCTTCCCGCTCGGCCACGGCATGCTGGAACTGGCCACGCGCCGCCGCATCGGCAAGTCCCTCGCCGGTCGCTATGACCAGGCGATCCTCCTGCCCAACTCGCTGAAGTCGGCGCTGGTGCCCTTCTTCGCGGGCATCCCCAAGCGCACGGGCTGGAAGGGCGAGATGCGCTACGGCCTGCTCAATGACATCCGCAAGCTGGACAAGTCCCGTTACCCGCTGATGATCGAGCGCTTCATGGCCCTGGCCTACGAGCCCGGCGCCGAGCTGCCGCAGCCCTATCCGCGCCCGACCCTGAACATCGAACCGGCGAGCCGCGACGCGGCCCTGGCCAAGTTCGGCCTCAGTCTCGACCGCCCCATCCTCGCCCTGTGCCCCGGCGCCGAGTTCGGCGAGGCCAAGCGCTGGCCGGCCGAGCACTACGCCAAGGTCGCCGAGCTGAAGGTCCGCGACGGTTGGCAGGTCTGGCTGTTCGGCTCGAAGAACGACCACCCCGGTGGCGAAGACATCCGCATGCGCCTGATCCCGGGCCTGCGCGAAGAGGTGATCAACCTCGCCGGGCAGACCAGCCTGGCCGAGGCCATCGACCTGATGTCCTGCTCCGGCGCTGTGGTCTCCAACGACTCCGGCCTGATGCATGTGGCCGCTGCGCTGAACCGCCCGCTGGTGGCCGTCTACGGTTCCACCTCGCCGCTGTTCACTCCGCCGCTGGCGGAACAGGTGGAAGTGGTGCGCCTGGGCCTGGAGTGCAGCCCCTGCTTCGACCGCACCTGCCGCTTCGGCCACTACAACTGCCTGCGCCAGCTCAAGCCGCGCCCAGTGATGGATGCCCTGGGGCGCCTGGTGGCCGATCCGGCCGAGGTCGCTGAATGAGGGTTTTGCTGGTCAAGACCTCGTCCCTGGGTGATGTGATCCACACGCTGCCGGCGCTCACCGATGCCGCCCGGGCCATCCCCGGCATCCAGTTCGACTGGGTGGTGGAGGAGGGGTTCGCCGAGATCCCCGCCTGGCACCCGGCGGTGGCGCAGGTCATCCCGGTGGCCATCCGCCGCTGGCGCAAGAACCTGATGCAGACCATCCGCAGCGGCGAGTGGAAGCGCTTCAAGGCGCGCCTGCGTGAGACCCGCTACGACCTGATCATTGACGCCCAGGGGCTGTTCAAGAGTGCCTGGCTGACCCGTTACGCCAAGGCGCCCGTGGCCGGGTTGGACCGCGAGTCCGCCCGCGAACCCATCGCCGCGCGCTTCTACGACCAGGCCCACTCCGTGGCCTGGGGGCAGCACGCCGTCGAGCGTGTACGCCAGTTGTTCGCCAAGGCGCTGGACTACCCGCTGCCGACCACCACCGGCGACTACGGACTTAGCCGTTCGCTGCTGGCCGATGCACCGGGCAGCGCGCCTTACCTGCTGTTCCTGCACGGCACCACCTGGGACACCAAGCACTGGCCGGAAGCCTACTGGCGTGACCTGGCCGAACGGGTCTGCGAGCACGGCTGGAACCTGCGCCTGCCCTGGGGCAGCCCGAACGAGAAGGCACGGGCCGAGCGCATCGCCGAGGGCTTGGAAAACGCCGCGGTGCTCCCCAAATTATCCCTGGCCGGCATGGCCAAGGTGTTGGCGGGCGCCCGTGCCTGCGTGGCGGTCGACACCGGCCTGGGCCATCTGGCAGCGGCGCTGGACGTCCCGACCCTGTCGCTCTACGGGCCGACCAACCCCGGCTTCACCGGTGCCTACGGCCGTTCGCAGGTGCACCTGGGCAGCGACTTCCCCTGTGCGCCCTGCCTGAAGAAGACCTGCACCTACCAGCCGACCGAGGAAGACAAGCGCCGCTTCGACCTGAAACGCGAGCAGCCCCTGTGCTTCACCCGGCTGAATCCGCAGCGCGTGGCCACCCAGCTGGAGGCCCTGCTGCTGACCGAGGACACTCACTGATGCAACTGGCATTCGTGCTCTACAAGTACTTCCCGTTCGGCGGCCTGCAGCGCGACTTCATGCGCATCGCCCAGGATTGCCAGCGCCGTGGGCACGCCATCCGCGTCTACACCATGATCTGGGAAGGCGACATCCCGGACGGTTTCGAGGTGCTGATCGCGCCGGTCAAGGCGCTGTTCAACCACAAGCGCAACGAGAAATTCACCGCCTGGGTCGAGGCCGACCTGGCCAAGCGCCCGGTGGACCGGGTGATCGGCTTCAACAAGATGCCCGGCCTGGACGTGTACTACGCCGCCGACCCCTGCTTCGAGGACAAGGCGCAGACCCTGCGCAATGGCCTGTACCGCAAGTGGGGCCGCTACAAGCACTTCGCCGACTACGAGCGGGCCGTGTTCGCCCCCGAGTCGAAAACCGAGGTGCTGATGATCTCCGAGGTCCAGCAACCGCTGTTCGTGAAGCACTACGCCACGCCGGCCGAGCGCTTCCATCTGCTGCCGCCGGGTATCGCCGCCGACCGCCGCGCCCCGGCCAACGCCGCCGAGATCCGCGCCGAGTTCCGCCGCGAGTTCAAGCTGGCGGACGACGAGCTGCTGCTGGTGCAGATCGGCTCCGGCTTCAAGACCAAGGGCCTGGACCGCAGCCTGCGCGCACTGGCCGCGCTGCCCAAGGCGCTGAAGAAACGCACGCGGCTGATCGTCATCGGCCAGGACGACCCCAAGCCTTTCATCCTGCAGATGAAGACGCTGGGTATCTCCGATCAGGTCGAAATCCTCAAGGGTCGCAGCGACATCCCGCGCTTCCTGCTGGGCGCCGACCTGCTGATCCACCCCGCCTACAACGAAAACACCGGGACCGTGCTGCTGGAGGCGCTGGTCGCCGGGCTGCCGGTGCTGGTGACCGACGTCTGCGGCTACGCCCACTACATCGACGAGGCCAGGGCAGGCCGCGTGGTGCCGAGCCCCTTCGAACAGGAGCAGCTGAACCGCATGCTGGCCGAAATGCTCGACAACGATAACGCCCGCAACGAGTGGGCCCGCAATGGCCTGGCCTTCGCCGATGCGGCGGACCTCTACAGCATGCCGCAGCGCGCGGCCGACGTGATCTTGCAGGCGCGCCCATGAATCTGGTGCTCGCACAACCCTTCAAGGACCTCTGGGCCGGGCGCGACGCCTTCGCCGAGGTCGAGAAGCTGCAGGGCGAGGTCTTCCGTGAACTGGAGGCCCGGCGCACCCTGCGCACCGAGGTGGACGGGCGCGGCTATTTCGTTAAGATCCACCGTGGCATCGGCTGGGGCGAGATCTTCAAGAACCTGATCACCGCCAAGCTGCCGGTGCTCGGCGCCGGCCTGGAGTGGGCCGCCATCCAGCGCCTGCAGCAGGTGGGGGTGCCGACCATGACCGCGGTGGCCTTCGGCGAGCGCGGGAGCAACCCTGCGCAGCAGCACTCCTTCATCGTCACCGAAGAGCTGGCGCCGACCATCAGCCTGGAAGACTTCAGCCTCGACTGGCAGCAGAACCCGCCGCCGCTGAAGCTCAAGCGCGCACTGATCGACGAGGTGGCGCGCATGGTGCGCGAGATGCACCGCGCGGGCGTCAATCATCGTGATTGCTACATCTGCCACTTCCTCCTGCACACCGACAAGCCGGTCACGCCCGGGGACTTCCGCCTCTCGGTGATCGACCTGCACCGCGCCCAGGTGCGCGCGAGCACGCCGCGCCGCTGGCGCGACAAGGACCTGGCGGCCCTGTATTTCTCGGCGCTGAACATCGGCCTGACCCGCCACGACAAGCTGCGCTTCCTCCAGGTCTATTTCCAGCAACCGCTGCGCCAGGTGCTGCGCGAAGAGATCGCTCTGCTGGCCTGGATGGAACAGAAGGCTGCGCGCCTGCTGGTGCGCTACCAGCGCAAGTACGTGGAAGGAGCAGCGGATTGAGCGATTGGAAACTGGCGCCCGGACTCGACGAAAGCGCCGCTGGCCTGTTCGCCGACCTCGATGCGGTGTTCGCCCTCAAGGGCGACTGGATCACCGGTGACCCGCTTTCCGAAGTGCTGCGGATCGAGCATGCGGGCATCCGCTACTACGTCAAACGCTACTGGGGGGCGGGCAAGGGCCTGCGCCGCTGGATCGGCCGACCGCGGGTCAAGGCCGAATGGCAGAACCTCAAGAGCTTCAGCAAGTGGGGCATCCCCACGGCACCGCTGGTGGGCTGGGGCCTGGAGCGGCGCTGCGGGCTTTTCCACCGTGGCGCGCTGATCACCCGTGAGCTGGAGCGCACCGCCGATATGGCGGCGCTGGCCCTGCGTGACGACCCGCGCCTGGACGATGCGGCCTGGGTGGATGGCGTCAGCCGCCAGCTGGCCCGCGCCACTCGCGCCATGCATGACCACCACTTCGCCCATAACGACCTGAAGTGGCGCAACCTGCTGGTCAACGACGAGGGCGAGCTGTTCCTCATCGATTGCCCCACCGGCGCCTTTTGGTTCGGCCCCTTCCTGCGGCGCCGCATCACCAAGGACCTGGCCTGCCTGGACAAGGTGGCCAAGTACCAGCTGAGCCGCACCCAGCGCCTGCGCTTCTACCTGCAATACCGCGGGCGCCAGCGCCTGAACGTCGCCGACAAGCGGCGTATCAGGCAGATCATCGGCTTCTTCGAGGGACGCGAATGAGCGACTTCATCGCCGCCAGTGACCGCGACATCCTGGCCCGTCATGGCCTCGACAACTTCGAGGCGCTGTGGAACCTGCAGCTCGAGGCGGTGGACGCCCCCAATACCGGCCGTGGCGGCTGGAGCAGCGTGTTCCGCCTCGACCTGGGTGATGCCGTCTATTACCTCAAGCGGCAGAGCAACTACCTCAGTCGCAGCCTGGCGCACCCGTTCGGCGAGCCCACCTTCGCCCGCGAATTCCGCAATATCCAGCGTTACCAGGTGCTGGAGGTCCCGGCCTTGCGCGCGGCCTTCTTCGCCGAGCGGGAGGTGCACGGCGAACGCCGCGCCATCCTGCTTACCCGTGCCCTCGATGGCTGGACCGAACTGGCCGAGCTGCTGGAGCGCTGGCCCAGTCTGGGCGAGGAGCAGCGCGCGGCGATCATCCTCGCCGTCGGCACGCTTGCCCATCGGCTGCATGGTGCCGGCCAGGTGCATGGCTGCTTCTACCCCAAGCACATCTTCCTGCGCGAAAGCGGCGGCCACTACGAAAGCTGCCTGATCGACCTGGAGAAAACGCGCCCGCTGCTGCTGGGGCGCCGGGATCGGGTCAAGGATCTGGAGCCGCTGGTGCGCCGTGCCAACGCCTGGGGCGAGAGCGAGCTCCGCGAATTGCTGGTGGCCTACCTGGGCGCCGAGCACTCCAGCAGCGATATCGATACCTGGGTCCGCCGCCTCGGCGCGCGTCGTCGCAACAAGGAGCGTCGCGCTTGAAGCTGGCCGAACTCGCCGGTGCCGGGCGCGCACCGAACCTGCCGCTGGCCGTGGACGCTGCGGATGGCCTGGAGCTGATCCGCCTGTTCCGCGTGCTGCCCGGGCAGCGTTATGTCGGCCTCGCCCGCTGGCAGGGCCGCGAGGTGCTGGCCAAGCTGATGGTCGGCGCCAAGGCCGAACGTCATTACCAGCGGGAGCTGGCCGGTGCAAAACTGCTCGCCCAGCAGGGGTTGCCGACGCCGGCGCTGCTGGCCGAAGGTTTTGCCGCAGGGCAGGGCGGCTGGCTGCTGTTCGACTACCTGGAAGGCGCCAGCAGCCTGTGGGACGAGTGGCGCGCGGTGGAAGCCGAGGCGCCGCTCTCCGATGGCCAGCAGGCCGTGCTGGGTGAGGCGCTGGCCCTGATCGGGCAATTGCATGGCAAGGGGCTGGTCCAGGAAGACCTGCATCTGGACAACATCCTTCGCCACCAGGGCGCGCTGCAGCTGATCGACGGTGGCGGCGTACGCGGCGAATCCCCCGGGCAGAGCCTGGCGCGGGACAAGGTACTGGCCAACCTCGGGGTGTTCTTCGCCCAGTTGCCGGCGGACCTCGACCCCTTCCTCGAAGAGTTGCTGGTGCACTACCTGCTGGCCAACGGCGAGCACGCGTTGCCGCTGGAGATGTTGCAGAAGGAGATCGCCCGGGTACGCCGCTGGCGCCTGCGCGACTTCCTCGCCAAGGTCGGCCGTGATTGCAGCCTGTTCAGCGTGATTGGCTCGGCCTTCGGTTTCCGCGCCGCCCGGCGTGATGCGCTGGATGCCCTGTCGCCGTTGCTGGCCGAGCCGGATGCGGCCCTCGCCGCCGGTCGTCTGCTCAAGGGCGGTGGCACCGCCACGGTGGCGCAGGTGGAAGCCGGCGGGCGGCAATTGCTGCTCAAGCGCTACAACATCAAGGGCCCGCTGCACTGGCTGAAGCGCTTCTGGCGCCCCAGTCGTGCCTGGCACAGCTGGAAGGAGGGCAATCGCCTGGCCTTCCTCGGCATCGCCACCCCGCAGCCCCTGGCCATGATCGAGCGCCGCTGGTGCTGGCTGCGCAGCCGCGCCTACCTGATTACCGAATATCTGCCCGGGCACGATATAATCGCCCGTTTTCAGGAAGCCCAGGCCGATCCGCAAGGCAATGGCTTGCCGGCCGAAGCCGATCTGCAGGCGCTGGACCGTCTGTTCGCCGCGCTGATCCGTGAGCGCATCAGCCATGGCGACCTCAAGGGACACAATCTGTTCTGGCAGAACGGCGCCTGGTGCCTCATCGATCTGGATGCCGTGCAGCAACACCGAAGCGAGCGCAGTTTCGCCCGGGCCTACGCCCGCGACCGTGCCCGCTTCCTGCGCAACTGGCCCGCCGATTCGGCGTTGCACCAGTTGCTGGACCGACGTTTACCGAAAGACAGCTTGAAGCCGAGTGCTTGAAGCTGGAAGAAACAGCCTCTGGGCTGTGAACCATATGACCGCTGGCGCCTCGGGCTTCCCGTACCAGGCTGCCAGCTGCTTTCAAGAGGCTTAACACTGTGGCACTGACGATTCTCGGCCTTTCTGGCGCCCTCAGCCATGACCCCTCCGCCGCGCTCTACATCGACGGCAAGCTGATCGCGGCCGCCGAAGAAGAACGCTTCGTGCGCGACAAGCACGCGAAGAACCGCATGCCCTACGAATCGGCCAAATTCTGCCTGGAGCAGGCCGGCATCAAACCTTCCGACGTCGATGTGGTGGCCATTCCCTTCGCCCCCATCAGCCTGTTCGGCAAGGCCCGCTGGCAGTACGCCAAGCGCTACTGGTACGCCCCGGACCGCGCCCTCGACGCGATCCTCATGGGCAACCGCCGCTACAAGCGCTACCGCAACAAGATCGTCTGGTGCCTGGAGCAACTGGGCTTCGACGCCAAGAAAGTCAAGATCGAACCGGTGGAGCACCACCTGGCCCACGCCTCCAGCGCCTACCACTGCTCCGGCTTCAAGGAGAAGACCGCGATCCTCGGGATTGACGGCAAGGGCGAGTACGCCACCACCTTCTTCGGCTGGGGCGAGAACGGCAAGATCCACAAGATCAAGGAATTCTTCGACCCGGATTCCCTGGGCGGCCTCTATGGCGCGATCACCGAATACCTCGGCTTCGAGATGCTCGACGGCGAGTTCAAGGTCATGGGCATGGCGCCCTACGGTGACGCCGCCAAGTACGATTTCTCGCGCCTGGCCAAGTTCGAGAACGGCGAGCTGGTGATCAACACCGAGTACGCCAACGTCATCGGCTTCCGTCGTTACAAGGAAAACGGCAAGGGCTACTACTTCTCGCCCAAGCTGATCGAGTGGCTCGGCCCGAAACGCCAGGGCGACATCGCCGACGACCCCTACATCCACTACGCCGCCAGCATGCAGGCGCTGTTCGAGAAGCTGGCGCTGGAGATGATGGAGTACTACCTCGGCGACATCCTCCGCGAGACCGGCAAGATCGCCTTCGCCGGCGGCTGTGCGCTGAACGTCAAGCTGAACCAGAAGATCATCGCCCGCCCGGACGTGAAGGAGCTGTTCGTGCAGCCCGCTTCCGGTGATGCCGGCACCGCCGTCGGCGCCGCTGCCTACGTCTCGCACAAGCGCGGTGTGCCGGTGGAGAAGATGGAGCACGTCTACCTCGGCCCGGCCTTCTCCAACGAGGACGTCATCGCCGCCTGCGCCAAGCACCCGAACAAGCCGGTGTTCAAGCGCATCGAAAACACCCCGCAGCGCATCGCTAGCATCATGGTCGGCGGCAACCCGGTGGCCTGGTTCCAGGGCCGCATGGAGTTCGGCCCCCGTGCCCTGGGCGGTCGCTCCATCATCGGCTGCCCGAGCATTCCCGGCGTCGCCGACCGCATCAACGAACAGATCAAGTTCCGCGAGCGCTGGAGGCCCTTCTGCCCGTCGATGCTCGACACCGTGGCGCCGCAGATGCTCAAGGTCGACCACCCGAGCCCGTTCATGACCTTCACCTTCGAGGTCAATGACGAGTGGAAGGAGCGCGTCTCCGAAGTGGTGCACGAGGACGGCACTTCCCGTGCCCAGGTACTGGAGCGCCGCCACAACCCGCGCTGGTACGACCTGATGAAGGAGCTGGAGAACCTCACCGGCAACGGCGTCTCCCTGAACACCTCCCTCAACCGTCGCGGCGAGCCGATGATCTGCTCACCCACCGACGCGCTGAACATGTTCTACGGCTCCGATCTGCAGTACCTGATCATGGAAGATGTATTGGTCGTCAAGGATGGCGTGGATTGGTATGACAATGTCGGATAGTCCGCTGCTCAGCGTCATCATCCCGGCGTACAACTACGCCAGGGTGCTGCCGCGAGCGGTCGAGTCGGTGCTCTCCCAGGCTGATGGAGACGTAGAGCTCTGGGTCATCGACGATGGTTCCAGCGATGACACCCCGGCTGTATTCGAAGCACTGGCGACTCGCTACGGCGAGCGCTTCCATGGGGTCCGTCAGGAAAACGCCGGCCCCTCCGCCGCGCGTAACCATGGCGTGCGCCTTGCCAGCGGCCGTTTCGTACTGCTGCTGGACGCCGACGACGAGTTGGCGCCGAGTGTGCTGCCCCGGCTTAGTGAGCAGTTGCGTGCACACCCCGATACCGGCCTGTGGCTGGCCGGGCACGTAGCGGTTCAGCCTGATGGCCGCGAGCGCGAGCACCCAGCTTCCGAAGTGCCGAACGACCTGCAGCAGCGCCTGTCCGCTTACCTGCTGGACAAGACCATCGCCATCAGCCACGGCGCCTGCGTATTCAGGCGCGATCTCCTGCTCCAGCGCCCCTATCCGGAGCACCTGCGGCACAGCGAAGATATCCCCGTGTTCGCCTACACCCTGGCTCAAGGCCCGGTACGACGCCTGGACTTCTCCCTTGCACGCATTCACAAACACCCTGACAGCCTGCGGCACAGCGCCGAGGCCGCACGGAAGGTGGATCTGAAATTGGTTGATGAGGTGTTCGGCAGCCTGCCCGCTGCGGGGCAAGGATTGCGTCATCGCTACAGGGCGCAGCGTTGTCTGTCGCTGTTCCGTACCTGCATGCTGGCTGGTGATCATGCAGGTGCCCGGCATTACTACAGGGAGGCGCTGCGAACGGACTGGCGAGCGTTGTTCAAATGGTCATATACCCGCAAGGCGCTCGTTCTGTGTCTGACACGACGTTGATGAAGGTTCTGGCCCTAAGTTCTGCACGGCGAGAGCCCGATATTTCTTGTGTTTACGAAGAGTTGGGGAGGTCTGTTGATCTCGACCTGAAGCTGCTGAGCAAGAGTGATCAACGTAACCTGAAGCAGTTCTTCTGCGGCCTGGACCTCGCCAGATATGATCGCGTATTGATCGATCTGCATTTTAAAAACATCGCCAATCAGGCTCACGTCCTTCGCCGGATTCCGGGGCTTCTGATATATGAAGAGGACGCCTGCCAGAACTATCTGGATAACTCTCGTTGGAAGGGGCGGTTCAGTCGCTTCTACCGAAGCCTTCCCAATGCGCGTGTGATAGTGACTGGGGCAGGCGTTGCAGAGAGGCTCAGGGCGGAAGGCTTCAGTGTCTACTTCATTCCCAAGGGCTATGATCCCCGTATGGTCTGTAGCGAAGCCGTTGAGCGTGACGTCGAGTTGGGGTTCATTGGGCGCACTGCGAGTGCGGCTTATGCAGGGCGAAAAGCCCTTCTGGATCAGTTGGTTGAGCTCGAACCTCTCCAGCTGCTGCGTACGGAGCCCGGTCGTCCATATTGGGGGATGCTTAATCGGATCAAGTTCTTCATCAGCGCAGATGTAGGCTTGGGCGAGTACATGGCCAAGAACTTCGAGGCAATGGCAAGTGGATGTGTTCTATTCGCTTGGCGTCAGGGAATAGAGGAAAGTGCCATTGGCCTCAGAGATGGTATCGATCTGGTCCTTTATTCCGATATTGAGGAGCTGCGTGCACGGTTGGCCGCTCTGCGAAACGACCCCAGACAAGCAATATCAATCTCCTATAGTGGTCGCCGGTTTGTGGAAGAGCATCTCAGTCATGTGAGGTTGGCGCGGCATATGTCTGACGTGATAAATGAGCCCTGGCCTTCGTTTCAGCCTCCATCCTTTTGGAGCATGCTTCGCGAGCGCCTCAGTCCCAATGTGAGTAGATTCAGATGAGTGACCAGCAGTTGCCCTTGGTCAGTGTGATTATTGCATCCTATAACCATGCTCCCTACATTGAGGCCAGTATTCTTAGCGTGTTGGGACAGACCTACACGAATATCGAGTTGCTGGTGGTAGATGATGGCTCCAGTGATGACAGCGTTGCCCGCATCGAGTTGCTTCGGCAGGCCCATGGGTTCGACTTTAGAACCCAGTCCAACAAGGGGCTCTCGCGAACACTAAATGAGACCGTTGCTCGGGCGAAAGGAAGCCTGATTGCTCCTTTTGGCTCGGATGACATCATGCTTCCTGAACGGATCAAGACCCAGGTCGCCTATATGTCAGGGAGGCCTGAGGTGGGAATCTGCGCAGGAAACATCCGCATCATAGATGCTCTTGGCGCGACCGAGGGGAAAGTGGGCTGCAGCTCTGCTCGTCGACTGGACTTCGAGGATGTATTTCTCAACCGAAAGCCTGGTGCGCCTGCTCCTACGTTGTTATTTCGCCGCGAGGCGCTGGAGAAAGTTGGTGGATTCGAGGTGGATGTGCGCCTTGAGGATCTAATGGTGGAGCTGAAGATAACCAATGCAGGTTACTTCATTGATGTCTTGGCTGAAGTGCTGGCTCTTTATCGGGTTCATGAGAGTAATACCTACAAGAATTACAGATTCATGGTCGATAACGTTCTGCGGACTTATGATCGTTTCAGTGGGCACCCTGCTTACGAGCAGGTATGTGCGAACTACCGAAATTCGATGCTGCTGAAGTGTGCGAAAAAAGATAAGGCTCTGGCGCGCGAGTTGCTTGCGAACATCCCACTCAGGTACTGGGGTGCGAAGACGTTGAGAGGGGTTTGGCGCCTACTTGCTCGCTCATGAGCTAGACGGCGCACTTCTCATTTGAACTTGGGGAACCACGTCCTTAGGGCGTGGTCATGAGTCATCGACTCTGCCTGTGACGATTTGAATTGAGAGCCCCAGCAGGATGAACATGTGCCGTAGGGTGTGCCGTGTGTTTAGCCGGGATACATGGGTAACGCTTGTCGGGGGACATGGGTAACGGGTTGCTGGTCGTTACTTCTTCTCTCTCAGGTCGAACTGGCGGATTGTCTTATGGATGAAAATCACATCGTAGACACCATCCACACCGGTGGGGCGTATTGCGATTCGCTCGCCCAATAACCCACCACCGACGAACCGGCTTTTCCCTTTGAATTGCACCTGTCCGGTTCCCCCTACCTTGAGCACCTTGTCCTCCGGCTCGTACTCGATTTCCGGCAATTGCTCCGGGTACGCCCTTAGGCTTGGCTGATAGCGCGATATCGGTGGTAACTGGCCCAGTGCCTCATGAGGTCGTTGTTGGTTGTACTGGTCTCGCCATTGGTCCATCACGCGCTGGCAGTGCTCCATGTCACTGAAGCTGCGATGCAGCAGCTCACGCTTGAGGGTTTGATGGAAACGCTCGAGCTTGCCTTGCGTCTGCGGGTGATAAGGGCGGCTATGACTGACATCGATACCCAGGCGCATCAGCCAGACTTCCAGGGCGGATAGGCCGCCCTCGATGTTTGAGCCCCAGGGCGGGCCGTTGTCGGCCGTTATCCGGCATGGCAGCCCATAGCGACGGAAAACCGCGGCCAGCTTGGGGCGCACCAGTTCCAGGCGTTCCCCTTCACAGCCCTCCAGGCAGAGCGCAAAGCGTGAATGGTCATCGAGTACCGTCAGCGGGTGGCAACGTGGTGAGTTGCGGTCCGAAAGATGGAAGTTGCCCTTGAAGTCGATCTGCCAGAGCTCGTTTGGCCGCTTGTGCTCGTAGCGATGGGTAGCTGGCGCCTGTACGTCCTCGGCGTGATAGCGCACCTGGCAGCCGTGGCGCCGAAGAATCGCATCGAGGGTGCTGTGATGAGGGCGATCCATGGCCTTTGGCAACAGATGGAGCAGCTTGCGAGCGCCCCAATAAGGGAATTGGTGATGCAGGCGCACCACCTCTCGCTCCAGCTCGGCGCTGGTGCGTCCAGGACTCGTCAGCGGACGACGGGATTGGTCCTGCAGACCGGAATCACCCAGTTCTTGATATCGCTCCAGCCATTTGTAAGCCGTCTTGGGGCTGATGCCGTAGCGTCGACAGAGCTCCCGGATGTTGCTCTGCGGGTGTTGGGCCAACAGTACGAATTCACGTCGTATCGACATGGTGGTGCACTCCTGCCACGGCATCGCTCGAACTCCTCTTCGAAGGATTCCGTAAGCCTAAATGCGTTACCTATGTCTCCCGACACCTGTCACCTATGTCCCCCGGCTGAACACCGCGCGCACCGCTGCACGGTGCTTCCGGCGAACTCTATGTGTGCGTGGCACACCCTACGTCCAAACTCCGAAGTCTGGCTGCCCCCCCCTCCCCTTATAGGGGATCAAAGCAAGTCCATGTTTTACGAGCGTGGACTTTTACTGGTTTTTGATCATTTCGTTTGGCTGTGTAGTTGACGCTGCTTGTTCTTGGCTATGACCTCTGTCGCCAATATAAGTGCCATGGGAATCCAGATAAGGAACCAGTGCTCTTTGGGGCGGGAAAGGAACGCTCCTCCTTCTGTCATGCTGGCGACGAATCCAAAGATCAGCAGCGTCGATGCGATGCGGGCGAGCGGTTCCTGGTGATTGCGCAAGGCTGTTAGAAGGGCAGTTAGATAGAGTGCCAGCCACAATGCCAGGCCAATGAAGCCGCAGTAGTACGCCACGGCCAGCAACATATTGTGAGGGTCGGCCATAGTAATCAGGCCCGGCACCGGTATTGCCAATGGCGCATCGTATCCGTGCCCAAGCAAGGGCTTCTCCATGATGAGAGCCCAGGCCCGCTGCCAGATCTCGGGGCGATAGGACAGTCCCCTGTTGATCAACGCCTCGGGGAAAAGCAGAAGCAACGATGTTCCGACAAGTCCCAATATTGCCAATACGATCAGGCTGCGCCTGTTCCACTGAATTACGGCTAGCCAGATAACTGCCGCCGCTATTGCCAGCAGTGGTGTTCTCGAGCCTGTGGCGATGATCAGTGCACCTAGGATGGCCAGTGATACGAGTGATGGGATGTCGAGAATTTGTTTCTTAGAAAACCACAGTCCCCCCCAGGCTACGAGAAAGAAGCCATAGACATGAGAACTCAAGAGTGGATTGTAGAGCGCACCGTACCCCGCTAGGCGATCGGATGTTCCGCTATATAGATAGAATGCGAGGGTCATGGCACCAGCAAGGCTTGCGAGCCATGCACTGCAACGTATGCTGCCCATGATTCTGTCTGGCGCGACATGTGCCAGCAGGCCGGTAGCGAAGAATAGAAACAGTACATAGACGGGGCGCTTCGCGAGAGAGCTTGCGGAGTCCTCGGAGCTTGTCCAGCTCAAGGTAATCAGTGTGTAGATACTAAACGCCACAAATGCAATGAGCAGCGGGGATGAAAGCAGGTGTTTTATCCGTTTGGGGCGTAGCAACAGGATAAGCAGGGTCGGAGTTGCCAGAAATAGATAATAAGCTTTGTGGTAGAGCGCTCGATCCCAAACCCAGAACATCCCTGTCAGTAGCACGAATAATCCTGCAGGAAGGATGTGGGCGGTTAGCCAATCGGCGGCCTTCTCGAAGTGGCTGTTTAATGTCGCGAGGCTATACGGCTGTTTGTCTTCGCTCATAAGGAGTTCAAGCGGTCTCTGAAGGTTGTGCGGTTGCCAAGTTCTGTGGCGGACAAGTAAGCGTCGCGGAAAACCGTATTCTGTTCTGGGATTAGCCAGTTTCGGTCTTCCTGGTATCGCAACAGATGATGGAAATTTCGCAGTCGCATTGACTGGCTGAGCGCCTTGCTCTGGCTTTTTAGGTCTGCAATATCTATGAGTCCCAGCTCGTCATCAGGGGTAAGGATGATGTTTCCAAGGTGCAGGGAGCGGAAGTAAATTCCTCTGGCATGAAGTTCTGCAATGAATATACCCAGGCGCTTCCTGAGGACATCACCATTGCTTAACCTGTTCTTCATATGCCTTAGGGTTTCTCCCTGAAGGGGTTTGTAGTGCGCCACATCTCTATCAAGTCCCCTGACTCGATAGACGCCGATCATCTCTGGGCAAGGTATCCCCTTATGCTTGAGTTGTTCGACGTTGTCAGAAAAGCGCTGGGCGTAAGGATAAAAAGCAGTGGAAGAAAGAAGCCGCTTGCGCCTGAACAACTTGAGGATGCTGCCATCGACTAGGAGCAGCACCTTCTCCCCATGCCCATCTCGCTCCAGCACTTCGGCTCCAGAGCTGAGCTCCAGATAAGTCTCGTGATTCAGAACTTGCATCGAAGGGCCTCGTTCAGTGGCTGCGTATCTTACCCCAAGGGAGAGGCGCGGTTGGCGGAGACTTTGGGGCGCTGTGCTACAATCCGCGCTCTTTTTCGAGTACCGAGCCCTATGAGTCGTCACGATCAGCCATCGACTTCAAGTCTGCGAATATACCTGCGCCTGCTGGGCTACGTCCGCCCCTATGTCGGTATGTTTCTGGTCAGTATTCTGGGCTTCATCATCTTCGCTTCCACGCAGCCCATGCTGGGCGGGATTCTCAAGTACTTTGTGGACGGGCTGAGCAACCCTGAAGCTGTGCTCTTCCCCAATATCCCTTATCTGCGTGATCTGCAGCTGTTGCAGGCGGTGCCATTGCTCATCGTGCTGATCGCAGCCTGGCAGGGCCTGGGCTCTTACCTGGGCAATTACTATCTGGCCAAGGTTTCCCTTGGGCTGGTGCATGACCTGCGGGTGGCGCTGTTCAACAACCTGCTGGTATTACCCAACCGCTATTTTGATAACAATAATTCCGGTCATCTGATTTCTCGCATCACCTTCAACGTCACCATGGTCACGGGTGCTGCAACGGACGCCATCAAGGTTGTCATCCGTGAAGGCATGACAGTGATCTTCCTGTTCGCCACTTTGCTGTGGATGAACTGGGAGCTGACTCTGGTGATGGTGGCGATCCTGCCGCTGATCGCTTTCATGGTGACAGGAGCAAGCCGAAAGTTTCGCAAACAGAGCAAGAAGATCCAGGTGGCCATGGGCGATGTCACCCATGTGGCGTCCGAGACTATCCAGGGGTACCGCGTGGTGCGCAGCTTTGGCGGCGAGCCTTATGAGGAGGCACGCTTCCTCGAGGCCAGCCAGAGCAATACCGACAAGCAATTACGCATGACCAAGACCGGTGCCGTCTACACGCCGATGCTGCAGTTGGTGATTTTTTCCGCAATGGCGGTGCTGATGTTCCTCGTGCTCTACATGCGCGGTGAGTCTTCGGCAGGTGATCTTGTCGCCTACATCACGATCGCCGGCCTGCTTCCAAAACCTATCCGACAACTCTCCGAAGTAAGTTCCACCGTGCAGAAGGGCGTTGCGGGGGCGGAGAGCATCTTCGAACAGCTGGACGAGGTGCCGGAGACGGATACCGGTTCCGTCGAGCGCGAGCGGGTCGTTGGCCGACTGGAAGTACGGGACCTGAGCTTCCGCTACCCCGGCACCGAGAAGGCCGTTCTGGACAGCATCAGCTTCACCGCCGAGCCAGGGCAGATGATCGCCCTGGTGGGACGCTCGGGCAGCGGCAAGTCCACGCTGGCCAACCTGATCCCGCGTTTCTACCAGCACAGCGAGGGGCAGATCCTCCTCGACGGTGTCGAGGTCCAGGACTACCGTCTGCGCAACCTGCGCCGGCATATCGCCCTGGTCACCCAGCAGGTCAACCTGTTCAACGACTCGGTGGCCAACAACATCGCCTATGGCGACCTCGCCGGTGCGCCGCGTGCGGATATCGAGCAGGCGGCCGAGGCGGCCTATGCCAGCGAGTTCATCGAAAAGCTGCCTCACGGCCTGGACACCGACGTCGGCGAGAACGGCGTGCTGCTGTCCGGCGGCCAGCGCCAGCGCCTGGCGATCGCCCGTGCATTGCTGAAGAACGCACCGCTGCTGGTGCTGGACGAGGCCACCTCTGCGTTGGACAACGAATCCGAGCGCCACATCCAGAAGGCGCTGGACCGTGTGATGGATGGCCGCACCACCCTGGTCATCGCCCACCGCCTCTCCACCATCGAGAAGGCCGACCTGATTCTGGTCATGGACCAGGGTCGCATCGTCGAGCGCGGCAACCACGCCGAGCTGATCGCCCTGGATGGCTACTACGCGCGCCTGCATGCCAACCAGTTCGCCGAGGACAAGGTCCAGGCGGCGGAGCGCGGTTGAGCCGTCGATGTGTCTGAGATGAAGCGTCCATTCCCAGGGACCGGGCCGTGCTGAACCTGATACGCGCCTGCCGTGAGCGCGGTTGGCGTTCCTTGAGTGCCGCCGACTACGCTGCCGTCTGGTTGCGTTTCGGCGGCAGCCTGATGACCCATCCGGATGTGGTGGAGCGCCTGTCCGCGATGGCGGGTATTCCCGTGCGTTACCTCGGCTGGTTCGAGGGTGACGAGCCGGTGGCCGCGATCCCTACCTGGGGTCGTTATCTCGCGTTGTCGCGGGACGTGCTCAAGCGTGCTGGCAAACGCCACCTGTTCGACCTCGGTAACGCCGAGGTCATCCTGCCGGCGCGCCCTGATAGCGGCGCTGTCCTACGTCACCGCAGCAGCTACCTGGGTGAGCCCAACCGCAGCCGCTTGCTAGGATTGCGCCTGCAGAAAGAGTCGCTGGCGCTGTGCCGTGCTCCCGAGGAGTTTTCCAAGAAATTCCGCTACAACCAGCGCCGTGAGTTGCGGTTGCTGGAAGAGGCGGGTGGCACCTTGCGCCCGGTCGCTGAACTCAGCGCTGGCGAGTTGGCCACTATCTATACCGACCTGTTCGAGCGCCGCTGGGGGTTCGATGTGCCTGGCAAGGGGCATCTGGAAGAGGTGTTCGGGCTGCTCCGGGAGTTCCTCAGCGGCAGCCTGTTAATGCTGGAGCGAGCACCCATCGCCGTTCAGGTGGTGTACAGGGTGGAATCTCCAGAATGGATCAGCGCCGAATACATCAACGGCGGCGTCGATCCACAAAGCCGGGACTTCAGCCCTGGCAGCGTTCTCAGCTTCGTCAATACGCAGGCCGCCTGGGAGGATGCCCGGGCCAGAGGCAAGGCCCTGCGTTATTCGTTCGGGCGCGCGGATGTGGAATACAAGGATCGTTGGTGCAACAAGGTTCCCGTCTTTCGGGTGTGAGTGAATGGAAACACGCAAGCAACTGCTCCTGCGCCGTCATCGGCGCCATAAGCGTTTGTTCATGTTTGGCGCCCTGCTGGTCTTGGTTGCGCTGGACTGGTTCGGTTCCTGGAGCACCACGCCAGTGCTTCTGGTGCTCGGCTGGATAGCCCACGAGGCCTGGTTCGCCGACCACCTGTTCTACTCCCCCCGTGACGACTATCAATACCGTTTCCCGGCCGGCATCGAGCCGCTGCCAGTGCGCCTGGTGGACGGGCGCGTCGAGGCGGCAGCCGGAAATCTGCCGGTGGGCGTCGATACCCTGATGCTGGAGGTCAATATCCGCTGCGGCTGGCTTGGCCGCTGGCTAGACCCTCATGTACTGATCGACTGCGGTGAGTGCACCGATCGCCAGGATTTCGAGCGCGGGGTGAATGGGCGCCGCTACCTCAACCTTTCCGGTGCCCAGGCCGCGCTCGCCGCTGGGACTTTGCGTCTGCGCGGGCGCTTCTGCCGCCTGGCTCCCGGCGCTTCGCTCTATGCCTTCAGCAACCCCGACTACGCCAAGCAGAAGGTGCTGGTCATCGCGCCCCATGCGGATGATGCCGAGCTGGCGGCCTTCGGCCTCTATAGCCGCTGCAGCGATGTGCATATCGTCACCCTGACCCAGGGCGAGATCGAGGCTCAGGTGTATCGCCGCCTGGGGTTGGATAGCGCCGCCGCCGCCCGCCTGAAGGGCCGCCTGCGCAGCTGGAGCAGCCTGGCGGTACCGCTATGGGGCGGTGTGCCGGCCACCCGCTGCCTGCAACTCGGCTACTACTGCCTGCGCCTGGAGGCCATGGAGGCCGAGCCGGACAAACCCTTCGCCTCGCTAGAGTCGGGCGAGACGGACATCCGCAGCGTGCGCCGCTTCAATGCCCTGGCCCTGCCCGGCGACCTCGATGGCGCGTCGAGCTGGCGCAACCTGGTGGGCGACCTGGCGGCCCTGCTGGCGCGCCTGCAGCCCGACGTGGTGGTGGTCCCCCATCCGCAGCTCGATCCGCACCCGGACCATATCCAGGCCAGTCGCGCCCTGGACCAGGCCATCGAGCAGAGTGGCTGGACCCCCTCCGTGCAACTGCTCTACGCCAACCATCTGGTGGACAACGACCGCTGGCCCATGGGCCCGGCCGGTGGCGGCATCGCGCTGCCACCCTGCATCGATCCGCTGCCGGCGGATGCCCTGTGGAGCCCCGTGCTCTGTGAACAGGCACGCCTGGACAAGGCTCAGGCGCTGGCCATGCAGCATGACCTGCAGGTGCCGCTGTCGTTCAAGAAGCGCCTGCGTCGGACCATCCAGTGGCTGCTCGCCGCACGGCGCTGGCCGGAGAGCGGTGAGGACGACTTCTTCCGCAAGGCGGTGCGCCGCCACGAGCTTTTCTGGGTGAGACGCCTTTCCGATTGACGGCCTCCGGCGACGGGGCGGGTCAGCTGCTATGTTATGATCCGCGCCGTTTTTCCATGCTCCTGGAGTCTTCATGAAGCTCACCATGCCCCGTTTCGATCTGGCCCCCGTTCTGGTGGTGGGCGATGTCATGCTCGACCGTTATTGGCATGGCGGCACCTCGCGTATTTCCCCTGAAGCGCCGGTGCCCGTGGTACGTGTCGACCAGATCGAGGATCGCCCGGGTGGTGCCGCCAACGTGGCGCTGAACATCGCCGCCCTCGGCGCGCCGGCTGCCCTGGTGGGCGTGACCGGTGAGGACGAGGCCGCCGCCAGCCTGCTCGCCAGCCTCGGCGCCGCTGGCGTCGACGCGCGCTTCCAGCGCATCCCCACGCAGCCGACCATCGTCAAGCTGCGGGTCATGAGCCGCCACCAGCAACTGTTGCGCATGGACTTCGAAGAGCCCTTCGAGACCGACGCCGAAGCACTGGCCGTCGAAGTCGAGCGCTTGCTCTCCGGGGTCAAGGTGCTGGTGCTCTCCGACTACGGCAAGGGCGCGCTGAAGAACCACCAGGCGTTGATCCAGGCCGCCCGTCGCAAGGGCATCCCGGTGCTGGCCGACCCCAAGGGCAAGGATTTCGGCATCTACCGCGGTGCCAGCCTGATCACCCCCAATCTCAACGAGTTCGAAACCATAGTCGGGCGTTGCACCGACGAGGCCGACCTCGTCGCCAAGGGCGCGCAGCTGATGCGTGAGCTGGACCTCGGCGCGCTGCTGGTGACCCGTGGCGAACACGGCATGACCCTGCTGCGCCCGGACCAGCCTGCCCTGCACCTGCCGGCCCGCGCCCGTGAGGTGTTCGACGTCACCGGCGCTGGCGACACCGTGATCTCCACCCTGGCCGCCAGCCTGGCTGCCGGCGAGGACCTGCCCCAGGCCGTCGCCCTCGCCAACCTGGCCGCCGGCATCGTGGTCGGCAAGCTGGGGACCGCCGCCATCAGCGCACCCGAGCTGCGCCGTGCCGTGCAGCGCGAGCAGGGCTCCGAGCGCGGTGTGCTCAGCCTGGACCAATTGCTGCTGGCCATCGAGGACGCCCGCGCCCACGGCGAGAAGATCGTCTTCACCAACGGCTGCTTCGACATCCTCCATGCCGGCCACGTGACCTACCTCGAGCAGGCCCGTGCCCAGGGTGATCGCCTGGTGCTGGCGGTCAACGACGACGCCTCGGTCAGCCGCCTCAAGGGCCCCGGCCGGCCGATCAACTCGGTGGACCGGCGCATGGCCGTGCTCGCCGGCCTCGGTGCCGTCGACTGGGTGGTGAGCTTCGGCGAAGACACCCCCGAGCGCCTGCTGGGCCAGGTCAAGCCGGACATCCTGGTCAAGGGCGGCGACTACGGCATCGAGCAGGTGGTGGGTGCCGACATCGTCAAGGCCTACGGCGGCGAAGTGCGCGTGCTCGGCCTGGTGGAGAACAGCTCCACCACCGCCATCGTCGAGAAGATCCGCAGCCGCTGATCCTCCCCCGGGTGGGTGGCCGTCGTGCCACTCGCCTGCGTCCCGTCGGTCATAGGCGCGCCCATTCGCGGCGCGCATCATCGAGGCATCCTCACCCCGCGTGGAGCGAGATGCCCATGAGTACCGATGCACAGGGACGCGCCCTGTCCGTGCTGAACCGCGTTGCCCAGGCCGACTGGCCGGACCGGTTCAAGCTGCGCAAACCCTTCGAGAAACTTCTCTACACCGGCAGCCGTGCCGGCTTCCAGATGGTCGCCGAGCGTTCCGGCAAGGCCGCCAAGAAGCCGCGTGCGGCCGATCCGGATGCGCTGTTCGACCTGTCCCTGTCCGACGAGCAGCAGATGATCCGCGAGATGCTCCAGGGTTTCGCCCTGGAGGTGCTGCGTCCGGCGGCCCATGACGCCGACGCCCGTGGCGCCATCCCCGCCGAGCTGCTCAACCAGGCGCTGGAGCTGGGTCTTGCCCACTACGGCGTGGGTGAGGTGCACGGCGGCATGGCTGGCGAACGTACCGTCATCAGCAACGCGCTGATCGCCGAGGCCCTGGGGCAGGGCGACCTGTCCCTGGCCGCCTCCCTGCTGGTGCCGCTTTCCGCTGCCAACTGCATCCGTCGTTCCGCCTCGCCCGAACAGCAGGCCCGCTGGCTGCCGGCTTTCGTGGGCGAAGAGCGCCCGCCGCTGATGGCCATCGCCGTCAGCGAGCCGGGGTTGCTGGCCGATCCCCATCGCCTGGCCACCAAGGCGCGGCGCAAGGGCAAGCACTACCAGCTGTCTGGTGAGAAGAGCCTGGTGCTCGAAGGGCTCAACGCCAGCCAGCTGATCGTCGCGGCCGAAGCCGAAGACGGCCCGGCCCTGTTCCTCGTGGAGGGCGGTGCCAAGGGGCTGGAACGCCAGGCCGAACCCGGCATGGGCCTGAAGGCCTGCTCCACTGCGCGGGTGCAGCTCAAGGGCGTCAAGGTGCCGCTGGAGAACCGTCTGGCCGCGGCCGATTTCGACTACCAACGCTTCCTCGACCTCGCCACCCTGGGCTGGTGCGCACTGGCCCTGGGCACCGGGCAGGCGGCGCTGGATTACGTGGTCACCTACTGCAACGAGCGTGTCGCCTTCGGCGAGCCCATCAGCCATCGGCAGGGCGTCGCCTTCATGGTCTCGGACATCGCCATCGAGCTCGACGCCATGCGCATGATGGTCTGGCGTGCCTGTGCCCGGGCCGAGCGCGGCGAGCCGTTCCAGCGCGAGGCCTACCTGGCGCGGCTGCTGTGCGCCGAGAAGGCGATGAAGATCGGCACCGACGCGGTGCAACTGCTCGGTGGCCACGGTTTCACCAAGGAGCACCCGGCCGAGCGCTGGTACCGCGACCTCCGCGCCGTGGCCATCATGGCCGGCGGCTTGCACCTTTAAGGGGATGACGATGAACCTTGAAACCCCGAAGAAGTTCCGTGGCCTGGCCAACCAGGCGCACCAGGTGGCGGCCAACTACTTCCGCCCCATTTCCCGCAAGTACGACAAGGCCGAGCATGCCTATCCCAAGGAGCTGGACCTGCTGGCTGCGCTGCTGGACGGCATGAACGCCGGCTCCCCCGACGCCGTTGGTGCCACCTCCGCCAGCAAGCGCGGCAGCGGGCAGGTGGAGGAGGGCGTGCGCAACGGCGGCAACCTCTCGGCGCTGCTGGGCGTGATCGAACTCTGCTGGGGCGATGTTGGCCTGTTGCTGGGCATGCCGCGCCAGGGGCTGGGCAACGCCGCCATCGCGGCGGTGGCCAACGAGGAACAGCTCAAGCGCTTCGGCAGCACCTGGGCGGCCATGGCCATCACCGAGCCGGGTTGTGGCTCCGACTCCGCAGCCATCCGCACCACGGCGGTGAAGGATGGCGACCACTACGTGCTCAATGGCGAGAAGATCTTCGTCACCTCCGGCGAGCGCGCCGACGCGGTGGTGGTCTGGGCGACCCTGGACAAGAGCCTGGGCCGCGCAGCGATCAAGTCCTTCGTGGTGGAGAAGGGCACGCCCGGCATGAGCGTCACCCGCCTGGAGAAGAAGCTCGGTATCAAGGCCTCGGACACCGCGTCCATCAGCTTCAGCGATTGCCGGGTGCCGGCGGCCAACCTGCTGGGCAATGCCGAGATCGATGTGCAGAAGGGTTTCGCCGGGGTGATGGAGACCTTCGACAACACCCGCCCGCTGGTGGCCGGCATGGCCATCGGCGTGGCCAAGGCCTCCCTGGACCGCACCCGTGAGCTGCTGAAGAAGGCCGGCTGCACCTTCGACTACCGCAAGCCGCTGCTCAGCGTCAGCCATGTGGAGGCGACCCTCTACCGCCTGGAAGCCGAATGGGAGGCCGCGCGCCTGCTGACCCTCAAGGCTGCGTGGATGGCGGACAACAAGCTGCCCAACTCCAAGGAGGCCTCCATCGCCAAGGCCAAGGCCGGGCGCGTGGCCAACGAGGTGACGCTCAAGTGTGTGGAGCTGGTCGGCGCCCTCGGCTACGGCGAGGACGAGCTGCTGGAGAAGTGGGCGCGGGATTCGAAGATCCTCGACATCTTCGAGGGGACTCAGCAGATCCAGCTGCTGATCATCGCCCGTCGCCTGCTGGGCAAGAGCTCAAGCGAACTCAAGTGATTCTGTTGTAGTGCCCGATTGACCCCGCCTCGGCGGGGTTCTTTTTTTGTGGTGCCGGGCTCTATCAGGGGCTCAGCAGGCCAGGCGCTTGGCCTGTTCGGCGGTGCCGACGCGGGCCAGCCAGTCCTTCCAGCGGATGCGTTCATCGCGCACCAGCCAACCGTCCTGCTCGGCGAAGCTTTCCGAGAGCCAGATGCCCCGGGTGCTGGCGGGCTTGAGTTCGCCATTGCGCAGGGTCAGCAGCTCGCCGGTGGGCTTGCCGTGGTCGCGGGCCAGCAGGTAGATGTCCGGGCGGCGACGCTCCAGTGCGGCCACCAGCTCGCCGTCGCGCAGGCTTTCATCGACGTGGAAGAAGCTCAGCTGGCGAGCGTCGCGGGGCAGCTCCAGGCTCATGTCGTAGACCAGCTGCAACGAGGCGGTGGGCAGGTGCACATAGGCGCGGGGGCGCTCCAGCAGGGTCAGGCTGCCGCTCTGCACCGGGCGTGCGGCGCCGGACAGCGGGCTCAGGCGGAAGTGGCTGGCCTCGCGGTAATGCAGTTGGCGCTGGTAGGGCGTGGGCAACCAGGTGTCGGCGAAGCGCCCGCCGAGCCAGCCTTCGGGCGTCTCGATCAGGCATTCCTCGGCCACTTCCTGGATGGCAGTGAGCAGCGGCAGGTTGAGCTCATGGGCCGGCACATAGCCGGAGATCAGCTTGAGCACGGTGTCGCCGCGGTCCAGCCGGCGCTGGCGCACCAGCACCCAGTATTCGCGGCCCTGCAGCTCCAGGGTCAGGCGCACGGAGACGCCCAGGTTGGCCAGCTCGACAGCGAAACGCTGGCTGTCGGCGATCTCCGCCGGGCGCCGGCGGCGTTCGAGCATCTGGGTGAAGTTCAGCGGCAGCCCCAGGGCCTGGTAGGCCAGGCCATCGGCATTGGCCTCGACATGGAGGGGCAGGGTCTTGAACGCCCCCGGGTCTTTACGGGCGAGTATTCGCGGCATGTCGGCTCCTTCTTGCGTCGGGGTCGGCCGCAGTTGCGGCGCTCTAGGGACGGCCTTTCAGCACCTCGGCGGCCGTCGTGACATTGTGGGACAGGTGCAGCGGATTGATGGTTCCGATGATGGCACTGCCGACGCCCGGGTGGCCGAAGATCAGCTCGAAGCTCGCCTTCACCGGGTCGACGCCGGCTCCCACACAGGCATGGCCGCTGGCCAGGCCCTTCTTGATCAGGATGCCCTTGGCGTGACTGGCAGCATAGTCCAGCACCGGCTTCTCGCCCTGTTCGGCGAGGTTGTAGGTGACCATGGCGCAGTCGCCGCGCTCCAGCGCCAGCAGGCCGCCTTCCACGGTCTTGCCGGAGAGGCCGAAGGCGCGGATCTTGCCCTCGCGCTTGAGCTCGGCAAGGGTCTCGTAGGCGCCGCTGTCCTGCAGGATGCGCAGGTCGTCGCCGTCGGAATGCAGCAGCAGGAGGTCGATGTAGTCGGTCTCCAGGCGCTTGAGGCTGCGCTCCACCGAACGGCGCGTGTGCGCAGGGCTGAAGTCATGGCTGGACTGGCCCGCCTCGAACTCCTCGCCGCTCTTGCTGACGATCACCCAGTCCTGGCGCTGGCCGCGCAGCAGCGGGCCGAGGCGCTCTTCGCTGCGGCCATAGGCCGGTGCGGTGTCGATCAGGTTGATGCCCAGCTCGCGGGCCAGGCCGATCAGGCGGCCGGCTTCGTCGTCATCGGGGATGGTGAAGCCGGAAGGGTATTTGACGCCCTGGTCGCGGCCCAGCTTGACGGTGCCCAGGCCCAGCGGCGAGACCGCCAGGCCGGTGTCGCCCAGGGGGCGGTGCAGGTGATGCAGGCTGCTCTGGCTCATAGCAGTTCCTCCCATACCGGTTGCGCCAGGCTCGGGCGCGGCAGTTCGGGCAGGGGCGGCTGCTGGGTCGGTTGCACCCCGTCGCGCTCCAGGGCGGCGATCACCCGGTCGGCGAAGTCCGGGGCCAGCGCCAGCTTGGTCGGCCAGCCCACCAGCAGGCGGCCCTGGTCGGCGAGGAAGGCATTGTCCGGGCGCACCAGGCCGGATTGGCTCGGTTCGGCGCGGTCCACCCGCAGGGTCGCCCACTGGGCGGCGGAGAGGTCGATCCAGGGCAGCAGGTCGCGCAGTTCCTTCTCGGCGGCGGCGATCTGCTCGGCTTCGTTGCGCGCGACGCCATCGGCTTCGGCGATGTCGCCGCCCAGGTACCAGACCCACTGGCCATCGGCGGCTGGGTGGGTGGTGACGGTGACGCGCGGCTTGGGGCCGCCACCGAGGCAGTGGGCGTAGAGCGGCTTCAGGCTGGGCGCCTTGACCATCACCATGTGCAGCGGGCGGCGCTGCATGCCGGGCTGCTGGATGCCCAGGGCCTGCAGCAGCGCCTCGTTGCCGGCGCCGGCACTGAGGACGATGCGCTGGGCGCGGATGGCGCGGCCATCGACCACCAGCCCGACGAGTTCGTCACCCTCGCGCAGCGGTTCGATGTTGTGGCCCGCCAGCAGGCCGTCGCCGGCGAGGTCCGCCAGGCGCTGGATCAGGCTCGGCACGTCGAGCACCAGTTCGGCGAGGCGGTAGACCTTGCCCTTGAATTTCGGGTGTTGCAGCGCCGGGGGCAGGGCGTCGCCCTTGACCTGGTCGACGCGGCCGCGTACCGCCTTGCTGGCGAAGAAGCTGGTGATGTTGCCGGCCAGCGAGCCGGGCGACCACAGGTAATGGGCGTCGGACAGCAGGCGCACCGGGCGCAGGTCCAGCTCGCCGTTGCCGGCCAGGGCTTCGCGCCAGCGGCGGGGCATGTCGGCGATGGCTTCCGAGGCGCCGGTCAGCGCGCCATGCAGGGCGTACTTGGCGCCGCCGTGGATGATGCCCTGGGACTTCACGCTCTGGCCGCCGCCGAGGCTGGCGTTCTCCACCAGCAGGGTGGAGTAACCCTGGCCGCGCAGGCGTGCGGCGAGCCAGAGACCGGCGACGCCGCCGCCGACGATGAGGACGTCGGTGCTGAGAACCTGGGACATGGAAGCTGCCTCGAAGAAAACCGGCGCGCAGTATAACGCGCGCCGTGAGGCGGGGCCGACGTGGATCAGTGGCCGGTGCTGTTGGAGAACAGCTGGATCACCACCACGCCGGAGACGATCAGGCCCATGCCGAGCATGGCCGGGAGATCCAGCTTCTGCTGGTAGAGGAAGACCGCGGCGATGCTCACCAGGACGATGCCCAGCCCCGCCCAGATCGCATAGGCGATGCCCACGGGGATGCTTTTCACCACCAGGCTGAGCATCCAGAAGGAGATGCTGTAGCCGATCACCACCAGCAGCAGCGGAACGGGTTTGCTGAAGCCGTCGAGGGCCTTCATCGAGGTGGTGGCGATCACTTCGGCGGTGATGGCGATGGCGAGGTACAGATAGCCGGTCATGATGGCCTCCTTTGAAATCAGGCTGCCGATTCTAGTCATCTGGATGATGGGATAAAGTGATTACCTATCTGAATAGGAGATAGGTCATGCAGTGGAACCTGGAGCAGATCCGCCTGTTCGTCAGCGTCGCCGAGGGCCACTCGTTCTCCTCGGCGGCACGCCGGCTCAACCGCGTGCAGTCGGCGGTCAGCAGCGCCATCGCCCTGCTGGAGGCGGATCTCGGCGTCACCCTGTTCGAGCGCAGCAGCGGGCGCCAGCCACGCCTGACGGCCGCGGGCAGCACCCTGCTGGAGGAGGCGCGAGAAGTGTTGCGCCAGTGCGAGCGCCTGGAGGGCCGCGCGCTGGGGCTGGTGCGGGGCGAGGAGGTGCGCCTGCGCCTGGCCCAGGATGAAGCCATGCCCTACCAGCCGGTGCTCGACAGCCTGGAGGCGCTGGCCCAGGCCTTCCCCCTGCTGGAGGTGCAGCTGGCCAGCGGTGCCCAGGGCGATGTGGCGCGCAAGCTATTGGAGCGCCGCGCCGACCTGGGCCTGCTGTTCCACCACGAGCAGATGCCCGAGGCACTGGAGCGCCAGCGCCTGGGCACCATCGAAATGGTCACCGTCTGTGGCGTCGGCCATCCCCTGGCGGGCGTCGGCCATGTCGACCGCCGCGAGCTGGCCCGGCATCGCCAGTTGCTGATGGCGCCCCAGGACAGCCGCTACCCCGGCGGCGAGCAGCTCAGCCCGTCGATCTGGCGTACTGACAGCTTCTACACCATGGCCGAGCTGCTGATGCGCAACCTCGGTTGGGCCTGGCTGCCACGCCACGTGGTGCAGTACCCGACCTACCAGAACCAGCTGGTGGAGCTGAGCAGCGACTGGACGCCGCCGCCGCTGGTGGTGGAGCTGGTGTGCCGCCGCGACGAGGCGCTGGGCCCGGCGGCGCTGTGGCTGGCCGACTGCTTCGCCGAGCACCTCAAGGCCGTCGGCTGATCCCGGGCCCGTGCTCTGATAAGCTCCGCGCCCATGAATCGCACCCTCTATACCCTGCTGTTCCACCTCGGCCTGCCCCTCATCGCCCTGCGCCTGGCCTGGCGGGCCTGGCGCGCGCCGGCCTATGCCCGGCGCATCGCCGAGCGCTTCGCCTTCGGCCTGCCGCCCCTGCAACCGGGCGGCATCTGGGTCCATGCGGTATCCGTGGGCGAGAGCATCGCCGCGGCGCCGATGATCCGCGCCCTGCGCGAACGCCACCCGCAACTGCCGATCACCGTCACCTGCATGACCCCCACCGGCTCCGAACGCATCCGCGCGATGTTCGGCGACCAGGTGCAGCACTGCTACCTGCCCTATGACCTGCCCTGGGCGGCGGCGCGCTTCCAGCGCCTGCTCAAGCCGAAGCTGGCGGTGATCATGGAAACCGAGCTGTGGCCCAACCATATCCACCAGTGCCACACGCGCGGCGTGCCGGTGGTGCTGGCCAATGCGCGGTTGTCCGAGCGTTCCGCCCGTGGCTACGCGCGCTTCCACAAGCTGACGGCGCCCATGCTCGCCGAGCTGAGCTGGCTCGCGGTGCAGACCGAAGCCGAGGCCGAGCGCTTCCGCACCCTCGGAGCCCGTCCCGAAGCGGTGACGGTGACCGGCTCGATCAAGTTCGACCTGCGCATCGACCCCGAGCTGCCCGTCCGCGCCGCCGACCTGCGCCGGCAGTGGAGCGCCGAGCAACGCCCGGTCTGGATCGCCGCCAGCACCCATGCGGGGGAGGACGAGATCATCCTCGCCGCCCATCGCCAACTGCTGGCCGAGCGCCCCGATGCGCTGCTGCTGCTGGTACCCCGTCACCCGGAGCGCTTCAACCCGGTATTCGAACTGTGCCGCCGCGAAGGTTTCGCCGCCGTGCGTCGCTCCACCGGCGAGCCGCTGACCGCCGCGACGTCGGTGCTGGTGGGCGACACCATGGGCGAGCTGCTGTTCCTCTTCGCCCTGGCCGACATTGCCTTCGTCGGTGGCAGCTTGGTGCCCAATGGCGGGCACAACCTGCTGGAACCCGCGGCGCTGGGCAAGCCCGTGCTCAGTGGGCCGCACCTGTTCAACTTCCTCGACATCGCCGCGCAGTTGCGCGACAACGGCGCCCTGATCGAAGTGGCCGACGCCGAAGCGCTGCAGAGCGCTGTCGCCAGCCTCTGGCGCGACAGCGCTGCCGCGACCCGCATGCACGATGCCGGGCTGGCGGTGCTCAGGGCCAACCAGGGGGCGCTGGAGCGGTTGCTCGCGGGGCTCGCCCGCCTGCTGGGGTGAGCCCGGGCCAGGCCCGTCTCAGAAGGTCGGCGGGGTGATGATCCAGAGGATCAGCGTGTCCTTGTCGCCGGGGTTGCCATAGCGGTGGGGTTCCTGGCTGGAGAAGGCAAAGCTGTCGCCCTCTCCCAGCAGGAAGTGGCGTTCGCCGACCCAGAGCTCGAATTCACCGCTGAGTACATAACCCGCTTCTTCGCCCTCGTGGCTGTAGCTCTCTTCGCTGTAGGTGCCCGGGGGGAATCGCGAGTGGAGGATTTCCAGCGAGCGGCTCGGCTGCGGGCTGAGCAACTCGTCAGTGATGCCGTCGTCGTAGTGCAGGCTCATGCGGCTGTTCTTGCGCACCACATAGCCTTTGTCCGCTTCGGCGGTGGGAGCTTCGCTGGCGAAGAACCACTGGATGGTCACGCCCAGGCTGCGGGCGATGTTGAACAGCGCGGGGATCGAGGGATAGGCCAGGTTGCGTTCCAGCTGGCTGATGTAGCCGGCGGTCAGCGAGCTCTGTTCGGCCAGCTCGGCGAGGGTCATGTCGCGGCGCTTGCGCAGGGCGCGGATGCGCGTACCGAGGAACTGGCTCTCGGGCGCATTGGCGGTGCCGGGCGGCGGCAGGCTGGGGCTCATGATCCCTCCGGTCCTTGGGGCTGGGCGGAGGGCTGGCCCCGCGCGAACGCGGCATTGTAAAGCAGGCGCGGGCCCGTCGCGCCCTAGATTTCCCAGGCCGCCTGCAACCCCTCGAATATGGCTTCCTCCGCCGTGCGTGCGGCCAGGCAATCACCGATGCGCTGGAAGGGCACCAGGCCTTCCAGGGTCGCCCCCAGCTCATCCAGCGGCTGGTGGCCCTGGCACAGCACCAGGGTATCCACGGCCTCGAACAGCATGGGCTCGCCGCTGGCGGTGTGCATCATGTAGACGGTGTCGTCATCGCAGCCATAGAGCCGTGCGTAGGGCGTGATGGGGATGCCGAGGCGGTGCAGCTCGCCCACCATCTGGTCGCGCACATAGAGGGGCAGGCTTTCGCCGCAGTGGGTGCCATTCACCGCCAGATGCACCCGGTGACCGTTGCGCGCCAGGTGCTCGGCGATGCCGGGGCCGATCCAGTCGCAACGCCAGTCGGCGACCATCACCGAAGGGCCGAGCTGCACCTCGCCCCTGAGCACCTGCCAGGCATCGACCACCTGCAGAGCACCGCCGCGCTCGAAATCCGGCCAGTAAGGCGTGGCGCCCGTGGCGATGATCACCTGGTCCGGGCGCTCGCGCTCCACCAGGGCACGGTCGACGCGGGTACTGCGCACCACCTTCACGCCGGCCAGTTCCATTTCCCGCTGCAGGTTGGTGGCGGCACCGCCGAACTCACTGCGCCGGGGCAGCAGTTGCGCCAGCAGCACCTGGCCGCCGAGCTGCGCAGCGGCTTCGAACAGGGTCACCTCATGGCCACGCTGCGCCGCCACGGCGGCGGCCTTCATGCCGGCTGGGCCGCCGCCGACCACCATGATGCGCTGTGCCCGAGTGGCTCTGGCCGGCTGGCCATAGCGCAGCTCGCGGCCGGTTTCCGGGTGCTGGATGCAGGAGATCGGGTAGCCCTTGTGGAAGTGGCCGATGCAGGCCTGGTTGCAGGCGATGCAGGCGCGCACGTCCTCGACGCGGCCGCCGACGGTTTTCTCCGGCATCAACGGGTCGCAGATCAGGGCGCGGGTCATGCCGCAGACATCGGCCTGGCCGTTGGCGATTATCTGCTCCGCTTCCTGGGGCTGGTTGATGCGCCCGGTGACGAACAGGGGGATGTGCAGTCGTGCCTTGAACCAGGCCGCGGTCGGCGCGAGGTAGGCCGCCGCGATGGCCATGGGCGGCGCGATGTGCACGGCGCCGCCGAGGGAGGCGGAGGTGCCGGCTACCAGGTGCACGTAGTCCAGCTCGCTTTCCAGGGCGAGTACGGCCTGCAGCGATTCATCCTCGCTGAGCCCCTGCGGATCGCGCTCGTCGGCGGAGATGCGCAGGCCGACGATGAAGTCCTCGCCGCCGGCCTGGCGAACGGCCGCCAGCACCTCGCGGAGAAAGCGCAGGCGCGCGTCGAGGTCGCCGTTGTAGCCATCCTCGCGGTGGTTGACCCGGGGGTTGAGGAACTGGGCGGGCAGGTAGCCGTGGCTGGCCACCACTTCCACGCCATCGAGGCCGGCCTGGCGCAGACGGCGGGTGGCGGTGCCGTAGCCGGCGACTATCTCGTCGATCATCCGCTGGTCGAGCGCCCGGGGCATTACCCGGAAGCGCTCGTTGGGGCTGACCGAGGGCGCATAGGCCACCGCCAGCAGCCCACTGGCGGTCTCCATGATTTCCCGCCCGGGGTGGAACAGTTGCGACAGCACCAGGGTGCCGTGGGCCTGACAGGCCTCGGCCAGTTCGCGGTAGCCCTCGATGCAGGTGTCGTCGGTGGCCATCAGCACGTGCGAGGTGTAGCGGGCGCTGTCGTGCACCCCGGCCACCTGCAGCACGATCAGCCCGACGCCGCCTTCGGCGCGGGTTCGCTGGTAGGCGATCAGCGCGTCGTTGACCCGGTTGTCGGTGGGCAGGCTGGTGTCGTGTCCGCTGGACATGATGCGGTTCTTCAGGCGCTTGCCACGGATGTGCAGGGGTTCGAACAGGTGCGGGAAGGCGTGCATGGCAATCCTCGTCGGGGTTGCTGGAATTCTTATTAATCCATTACTGATTTACCTGTAGTAAAAAATCAACTTGTTTTTTAACTGGGTGGCAACTAGCGTGATGCGTGCCCCCTGACGGGCCATCCCTGCACAACAAGAACAATGGGAGAACCTCATGCGACACGACTCTTCGCGCCCTTCGCGCGGCTTCCCGAACCTGTCTCTCATCACCCTGCTGGCCGCGCTGATGCCCGCCGTGGCGGCCCAGGGCGCACCCGACATGGTGGTCGTCGGCTATGGCGGTGACGGCCAGAAGGCCCAGAGCGAAGCCTTCTTCAAGCCGTTCGAGGCCGAAGACGGCAAGCCGATCATCCAGAGCGAATACAACGGCGAGATGGCGCGCATCCGCGTGATGGCCGACACCGGCCACGTCGATTGGGACCTGGTGCAGATCGAAGGGCCGGACCTGGTGCGGGGCTGTGAAAGCGGAATGTTCGAGCGGCTGGACTGGCAACGCATGGGCGGCAGTGAGCGGCTGATCGATGACGCCGCCCAGGAGTGCGGCTCGGCCGCCTTGGTGTGGGGTGTCGCCCTGGCCTATGACGCCGACCGGTTGAAGGTCGCGCCCACGTCCTGGGCCGATTTCTGGGACTTGGAGAAATTCCCCGGCAAGCGCGGGTTGCGCAAGCGTGCGGTGTACAACCTCGAGTTCGCCCTGCTGGCCGATGGCGTGCCGGTGGCCGACGTGTACAAGGTGCTCGCCAGCCCGGGCGGCGTGGACCGCGCTTTCGCCAAGCTCGACCAGATCAAGCCGCAGATCCAGTGGTGGGAGGCGGGCGCCCAGCCGACCCAGTGGCTCGCCGCCGGTGACGTGGTGATGACCTCGTCCTATTCCGGGCGCGTGGCGGCGGCGCACCAGGCCGGACGCAACCTCGACCTGGTGCTGCCGGGCAGCCTATACGGCATGGATTACTGGGCGATCATCAAGGGCTCCCGGCATGCGCAGCAGGCCGAGCGACTGATCGCCTTCGCCAACCGCAAGGCGCCGCAGCTGGAGTACATCCGCCGTATCCCCTACGGGCCGACCAACCGCGATGCTGCCGCCGCGCTGGACGCCGAACAGGCTCGCTGGATCCCGGTGACGCCCGATGCGCTGGCGGCGAGCCTGCCGATGGATGTGGAGTTCTGGGTCGATCATGGCGAGGAGTTGGAGGAGCGCTTCAACGCCTGGGCGGTACGCTGATAGGGTGCCCCTTGCCCGGCCCACCTCGGCGGTGGGCCGCTTCCTTTTCGATCGACCCTGGAGCCTTCCATGACGCCGCTGCACGCCCCGCTGCCCCCATCGTCCTGCTCCCCCGAGGAGCGCGCCCTGCGCCAGCAACTGGCCGCCTGCTACCGGCTGATCGCCCACTTCCGCATGACCGACCTGATCTTCACCCACATCTCGGTGCGGGTACCCGGGCCGGAGCATCACTTCCTGATCAACCCCTACGGGCTGATGTTCGATGAGATCCGTGCCAGCGACCTGGTGAAGATCGACCTGCAGGGCAAAGCGGTGGAGCCCACCCGCTACAAGGTCAACCCGGCGGGCTTCGTCATCCACAGCGCCATCCATGCCGCCCGCGAAGATGCCCAGTGCGTGTTGCACACCCACACCCGCGCCGGCTGTGCCGTGGCCGCGCAGCCGGCGGGGCTGTTGCCGGTGAACCAGATATCCATGGAGTTCTATGGCCGCGTCGCCTACCACGACTACGAAGGCGTGGCGCTCAACCTCGATGAGCAGAAGCGCCTGGTGGCGGACCTGGGCGACAAGCCGGTGATGATCCTGCGCAACCACGGCCTGCTCAGCGTTGGCGAGACGCCCGCACAGGCCTTCCTGCGCATGTACTACCTGGAGAAGGCCTGCGACATCCAGGTGGCGGCACAGGCCGGCGGCGAATTGCTGCTGCCGCCCCATGAAGTCTGCGAGCACACCCAGCGCCAGTTCAACGAGCCCGCGCAACCGGTCGGGGAGGGCGAGCTGACCGACCCGGATGCGATGGACCTGGCCTGGCAGGCGCTGTTGAGGCTGCTGGAGCGGGTGGCCCCCGACTACCGGGACTGAAACGGTCCCGGCGATGAATCGTTCGATCGGGGTCGGTTTTTCCCGGAGTGTCCACGTATCATTCTGCGGGGCCGGGCTCCGGCGTTTTTGTGGTTGCACCAACAGGACCTAACATGAATACGGAAGTGCGGTTTTCCCGGCTGGAGCCGGAGCAGCGCAAGGCCCTGCTGGTGGACGCTACCCTGGTCTGCCTGAAGCGCTACGGTTTCCAGGGCGCCTCCGTGCGCAAGATCTGCGCCGAGGCCGGCGTTTCCGTTGGCCTGATCAACCATCACTACGAGGGCAAGGATGCGTTGGTGGCCGAGGCCTACCTGGCGGTCAGTGGGCGGGTCATGGGCCTGCTGCACTGTGCCGTCGAGTCTGCCCCGGCCCCGGCCCGCAGGCGCCTCTCCGCCTTCTTCCAGGCCTCGTTCTCGCCAGAGATGCTCGATCCCCAACTGCTCGACGCCTGGCTGGTGTTCTGGGGTGCGGTGACTCGCCTCGAGTCGATCAGGAGCATTCACGATCAATCCTATGGCGATTACCGCAACCTGCTGGCCGGGGCCCTGGCCCTTTTGGCAGACGAAGAGGATTGGCACGCGTTCGACGCCGGTCTGGCCGCTATAAGCCTGAGCGCGCTGCTGGATGGATTGTGGCTGGAGTCCGGGCTCAACCCCACGACCTTCACACCCCACCAGGGCGTATTGATTTGCGAGGCCTGGGTCGATGGCCTTCAGGCTGGCGCGTACCGGCGCTTTCAGGGCGGAACATCCGCTTGTTGATCGTTTGTTCAGTAGTGGCTAGTCTGCTGCTGCCACCAGGCCATGGCCTCGGTGTCACCGTCCGAAAACCAGAATAAGAAACATCTCCGGTACGCCGGAGGTGAAGGGTGATGGCGATGGTTCCCCGTGTATTGGTCGTCGACGACGATCCGGTGATTCGTGAGCTGCTCCGGACCTACCTGGGCGATGAAGGCTACGAGGTCTTCTGCGCGGCCGATGCCGAGCAGGCTGAAGTCCTGTTGGCCGAGACCTCCCATCTTGGCCAGCCTGTCGAGCTGGTGTTGCTGGACATCCGTCTGCCAGGCAAGGACGGGCTGACCCTGACCCGCGAGCTTCGGGTCAGGTCCGAGATCGGCATCATCCTGATCACCGGGCGCAACGATGAGATCGACCGCATCGTCGGCCTGGAGTGCGGGGCGGACGACTATGTGATCAAGCCCCTCAACCCTCGTGAGCTGGTGTCCCGGACGAAGAACCTGGTTCGCAGGGTTCGCCATGCCCAGGCGGAGCACAGTCCCGTCCGCCAGGTCCTCAAGCAGTTCGGCGATTGGCTGCTGGATGCCGACAGGCGGCGCATCATCGACTCTTCCGGCCATGAAACGCTGCTGACGCAAGGCGAGTTCCAACTGCTCAGTACCTTCTTGCGCAACAGTGGCCACACCCTCAACCGCGACCAGTTGATGGACCAGATCCGCAACCGTGAATGGTTGCCCAACGACCGCTCCATCGACGTGCTGGTCGGGCGCCTGCGCCGCAAGTTGCGCGATGATCCCGCCGACCCGCAACTGATCATCACCATCCACGGCGCCGGCTACCTGTTCACGGCCACCCCCAGCGAGGCTTGAGCATGCGTTGGCTGGCACTCCTGGCCTGGGGCTGGTGCAGCCTCGGGTTGTCGGCCGAGGCCATGCGCTACTGCGACTACCCGGTTTACCCGCCCGTGTCCTGGAGCGATGGCCAGGCCGTGCGCGGCCTGGCGCCCCAGGTGGTGAAGCGGGTGCTCGAGGAGCTGGGCTACGAGATGCAGGTGGTGGTCCTCGGCAACTGGAAGCGATGCCTCATGGACGCCGCCAGCGGTCGCGTCGACCTGGTGCTGGCCTACCGCACCGAGGAGCGCCAGCAGCACCTGGCGTTCGCCGAGGCGCCGGTGCTGCGGGAGGAGGTCGCGCTGTTCTACAACCGCCATAAGCCCCTGGCGGTGAAGAGCCTGGCCGATCTCGCCGGATACCGCGGCGGGCTGCTGTTCGGGGAAAGTTACGGCACCGAGTTCGACCGCTTCGTCACCCGCCAGGGGCGCATCGAATACGTCTCGGACAGCCGGCAGAACTTCGGCAAGCTGATCCGCCAGCGCATCGACTTCATCCCCTACGAGCGGCGCACCGGGCGGCTCTTCGTGGCGGGCATGCCCGGAGGCGAGGCCATCGTCGACGCGCCCGAGCCCCTGGCGGTGGACTACCTGCGGCTGGCCGTGTCGCGGCGTTCGCCACTCCTGGCGAGGCTCGACGACATCGACCGCATCCTGCTGGCGCTGCAGGCCGACGGCAGCCTGCAGCGCTGGCTGGAGGAGAGCGAGCGCGACTACCGCACCCAGGGTCGCCCCCTGGAGGGCACCTCTAAAAACGTAGGCGAGGCCGTCAGTGCAAGGCAAAAACAGGCGAAAAAGCGCAGTTTACGCAGTGTAAATGAGCACTTTGAGCCTGTTTTTAACGCAGCAATGGCAACGCAGGTAGTTTTTAGAGATGCCCTGGAGGCGCCATGAATGCCTGGCACGCCCCCGGGCCGCTGGCCCGGCGCCTGCTGCAGCGGGTTCTCGGTTTCAGCCTGTGTTTCACCCTGCTGGCCGGCGCGGTGCAGCTGGGCCTGGAATACCGGCGCGAGATGCAGGCCATCGAGCAGCGCCTGGAACTGATCCGCAGCGGCTACCTGGCCAGCTTCGAGCGCAGCCTCTGGGACCTCGACCAGGCCCAGCTCAAAGTGCAGTTGCGCGGGCTGGTGGATTTTCCCGATGTCGCCTGGGCGAGCCTCGCCAGCGAGGATTTCACTCTGGTCCAGGGCGATATCCAGGTGCCCGGCCCGGTGCGGGTGGAGCATTTCTCGCTGGACTATCAGCCGCCCGACGGGGAGCAGCGTCACCTGGGCGAGCTGACCCTGGCCACCGATCTGGGGGCCGTTCATCGGCGCCTCTGGCAGAGCGGGCTGGATGGTCTGCTGTGGATGGGCGTGTTCCTCTGCGGTCTTGCCGTGGCCCTGAGCCTGTTGTTCCACAGCCTGGTGACGCGTCACCTGGAGCGCATGGCCGGTTTTGCCCAGCGCATGGCCGAGGGTGACCTTCAGCAGCCGCTCCTGCTGGACAAGCGTGCTCGGACTAGGCACGACGAGATCGACACCGTGGCCCAGGCCCTCGACACCATGCGCCAGGCCCTGGGGCACGAGCGCAGCGAGCTGCAGCGGCAGGTCGAGCGGCGCACCGCCAGCCTGCAGCGCGCCAAGGAGGAGGCCGAGGCCGCGAACGAGGCGAAGATGCGCTTCCTGGCCACCATGAGCCACGAGATCCGCACCCCGCTCAACGGCATCCTCGGCATGGCCGAACTGCTGCGCGACGCCGACCTGGGCACGCTGGAGCGCAAGCGCCTGCATGCATTGTACAAGGCCGGGGAAGGCCTGCTGGCGGTGCTGGACGAAGTCCTGCTGTTCGCCCGCCTGGAAGACGGGGTGAGCCTGCCGGAGGCCGTCGAGTTCGACCTGGGCGAGCTGCTGGACGAGGTGCTGACGCTGCTGGAGCCCCGCGCCGAGGCCAACGGCACCGTGCTCTCGCTGCGCCTGGACCCGTCTGTGAACCGCCGCTGCCGAGGGGCCGAGCAGTTCCTCCGCCAGGTGCTGAGCAACCTGATGGCCAATGCCGTGAAGTTCACCGCCGACGGCGATGTACGGGTGGAGGTGACCGCCAGCCCCGCGCCGGGTGCAGCCCAGCGGGTGCGCTTCGTGGTCAGCGACAACGGCATCGGCATCCCCGAGGCGGCCCAGGCGCGGATCTTCGAGCGCTTCGTCCAGGCCAGTGATGACGTCACCCGCCGCTACGGTGGCAGCGGCCTGGGGCTGGCCATCAGCAAGCGGCTGGTGGACGCCATGGGCGGGCAGATCGGCCTGCAAAGCCGGGAGGGCGAGGGCAGCCGCTTCTGGTTCGACATCGAACTGCAGCCCGCGACGTCGCCGGTCGCCCGACCGCAGGGCAATGCGCCCGTGGGTCGTGCCCTGCAGGTGCTGCTGGTGGAGGACGTGGCCCTGAACCGCGACGTGGCCCAGGGGCTGCTGGAGCGGGACGGCCACCGGGTGCAGGCCGTGGAGGACGCCCAGCCAGCGCTGGCCGCCTGCCGCCAGCAGGCGTTCGACCTCATCCTGCTGGACATGCACCTGCCGGGCATGGACGGCATCGAGCTGTGCCGGGCGATCCGCCGGCAGGTGGACGGGCTCAACTGGGCGACGACCATCCTTGCCTTCACCGCCAGCGTCCAACCGGCCAGCGTTCGCCGCTACTTCGAGGCCGGCATGCAGGGCGTACTGGCCAAGCCCCTGCGCCTGGACGCCCTGCGTCGCGCACTGGCCATGCCGGGCAGCCCGCCGCCGGACGAGGCGGACGACGGAACCGCGCTCGACACCCGGCTGCTGGCCACCCACCGCGAACTGCTGGGTGAGAACCGCCTCGCGGCGCTGGTCGGCGCCCTGCGCCAGCTGCTGGCCGAGCAGATGCCGCTGCTGCACGAGGCCATCCGCGCCGACGACCGGGACGAAGTCGCCGGCCTGGCCCATCGGCTTGCCGGCAGCTGCCGTTCACTGGGCTGGCGTGGCCTGGGGAACTGCCTGGCGGAACTGGAGACCGCCGCCCTGGCGGGCGAGGCGCTGCAGGGCTGGAGCGAGCGCCTGGACCGGGAACGGGCGGCGGCCGAGGTGCACATGCAGCCGTTCGACTCGGCAGGCTGTTGAGCAACACACCGCGGTGGCTTGTCAGTCGGGACGACGACGCGAGACAGCTTCATTACAGCTTTTTACAACTTCGATCCCGGCGATCAACGGCACCTTACATCTCCTTCGAATAATCCAGCGGTATCCGTGCTCGAGCCACGGCCTCTGATCGATTGGAGATAACAACAATGACCCAACGTAGAGTTCCGCTCACCCGCACCCGCCGTTCCCCGGAGGTGCGCCATGTCTGAGACCCATCACGCCGGCAGTGGCGAGAAAATCCAGCTCACCCGCGCACTCAAGAGCCGGCACATCTTCATGCTCTCGCTCGGCGGGGTGATCGGCACCGGCCTGTTCATGGGCTCGGGCGTCACCATCGGCTCCGGCGGCCCGATGGGCGCCATCCTCGCCTACCTGGTCGCCGGGCTGCTGATGTACCTGGTGATGGTATGCCTCGGCGAGCTGTCGGTGCAGATGCCGGTCTCCGGCTCGTTCCAGGCCCACGCCACGCGCTTCATCGGCCCGGCCACCGGCTTCATGATCGGCTGGGTCTACTGGATGAGCTGGGCGTCCACGGTGGGCCTGGAGTTCACCGCCGCCGGGATGCTGATGACGCGCTGGTTCCCTGATGTGCCGATCTGGCTATGGTCGGGGCTGTTCGTCGTGGTGCTGTTCTCCCTAAACGCCCTGGCGACCCGGGCCTTTGGTGAGGCCGAGTACTGGTTCTCCGGCATCAAGGTGGCGGCCATCCTGGTGTTCATCCTGGTCGGTTTGCTTGTGGTATTCGGCGCCATTCCCATCGAGGGACGGGACGTTGCTCCGGGCCTGGGCAACCTGGTGGCCGATGGCCTTTTCCCCAACGGGCTGGCCGCCGTGTTCGCGGTGATGATGACGGTGGTCTATGCCTTCCAGGGCTGCGAGATCATGGGTGTCGCAGCCGGCGAGACCGACCAGCCGGAGAAGAGCATCCCCCAGGCAGTGCGCAACGTGGTCTTCCGCGTGCTGATCTTCTACGTGCTGGCCATCGGCGTACTGGCCGCCATCGTCCCCTGGCGGGAGGCCGGGCTGATGGAGAGCCCGTTCGTCCAGGTGTTCGACAGGGTGGGCATTCCCTATGCCGCCGACCTGATGAACTTCGTGATCCTCACGGCGATCCTTTCCGTGGGCAACTCCGGGCTCTACGCCTCCACCCGCATCCTCTGGGCCATGTCCAAGACCGGCATGGCGCCGCGCCAGCTGTCGAAGCTGAGCGCCCGGGGCGTGCCGCTGTATGCGCTGCTGATCACCCTGTGCTTCGCCCTGCTGTCGCTGCTGACCAGCATCGTCGCCGCCGACACCCTGTTCATGGTGCTGATGGCGGTGAGCGGCATGGCCGGCACCGTGACCTGGATCGTCATCGCCTACGCCCAGTACCGCTTCCGCCGTGAGCACATGGCCAAGGGTGGCACCCGGGCCGACCTCAAGTACTCGGCGCCGTTGTTCCCGCTGGTGCCGCTGGCCTGCATCGCCATCTGCTGCTCGCTGTTCGTCTTCCTCGCCCTGGACCCCACCCAGCGGCCGTCGCTCTACTGGGGGTTCGGCTTTATCGCCGCGTGCTACCTCGCCTACTACCTGATCCGCCGCAAGCGCGGTCTTGACGCTAGCGAAGTCGCACCCAGCATCGGCTGATGCTCTCCTCACCCGAAAGGCCCCGCACTGCGGGGCCTTTTTCGTTGGGGGCATCTTTGTTCGAAGTTGTAACGCCGCCGGATACGAACGTCGTTCAAGGTGCCTTCGGCGCCAGGGCTGGCGCCTCCTAGCCTTTGTACGTGCTTCGTTACAGGGGCTAGCGGGATGGATTGTGGTCTTGTTGAACGACTGTTTAGCATGAGGCCACGCATTCGCCTCCACACAATCAACGACAAGAACGAGGGCCGCATGACACAGCCATCTCCGCTCAGCCGGGTCCAGGGCGGTATCGCCTGGATCACCCTGAACCGCCCCGCACAGCGCAACGCGCTGGACATCCCCACGCTCAAGAACCTGCTGGCCCTGCTGGACGCCCATGAGGCGGACCCGGCGGTGCGCGTCATCGTGCTCACCGGCGAGTGCCGCAGCTTCTGCGCCGGAGCCGACCTCGCCGAATGGGCCGAGGCCGAAGCCCGGGGCGAGCTGGAAACCTACGGCTGGACCGAAACCGCCCACGCCCTGATGCGCCGCCTGCACGGGCTGGACAAGCCGACCCTGGCCGCCGTCAACGGCACCGCCGTCGGGGCGGGGATGGACCTGGCGCTGTGCTGCGACTTCCGCATCGTTGCCGCCTCCGCGCGCTTCAAGGCCGGCTACACCGGCATGGCCTACTGCCCGGACGCCGGCGCCAGTTGGCACCTGCCGCGCCTGATCGGCAGCGAAGCGGCCAAGCGCCTGCTGTTCCTCGACGAGCTGTGGAACGCCGAGCGCGCGCTGAATGCCGGCCTGGTCGGCGAAGTGGTTGCCGATGAACACCTGCTGGAACAGGTCGGCGAATTCGCCGCGCGCCTGGCCGCCGGCCCGACCTTCGCCTTCGCCCAGACCAAGCGCCTGATGCGCGATGGCGCCAGCCGCACCCTGGCCCAGCAGCTGGAGGCCGAACAGGCCGCCGGGCTGCTCTGCGGCCGCAGTGACGATGCCGCCGAGGCGCTGCGCGCCGTGGCCGAGAAACGCTCCCCCCAATTCAACGGCCGCTGACGGCTGCAGGTGATGCCATGGATTTTCAACTGACCCAGGAACAGGACATGCTCGTCGAGGCGGTCAAGGCCTTCGTCGAGAAAGAGCTGCTGCCCCACGAAGAAGACGTGGACCGCGCCGACGCCGTGTCCCCGGAGCTGGCCGCGCAGATTCGCGGCAAGGCCCTGGCGGCCGGCTTCTACGCTTTCAACATGCCCGAGGACGTCGGCGGCGGTGGCCTGGACTACCTGTCCCAGGCGCTGGTCGAGCGCGAGCTGTCCAAGGTGTCCTGGGCGCTGCACGTGTTCGTTGCGCGGCCGTCGAAGATCCTCATGGCCTGCACCGGCGCGCAGATCGGCGACTACCTGTTGCCGTGCGTGCAGGGCGAGAAGATCGACTGCTTCGCCCTCACCGAACCGGGCGCCGGTTCCGACGCCAATGCCATCAAGACCCGCGCCGTGCGTGACGGCGACGACTTCATCATCAACGGCGCCAAGCACTTCATCAGCCACGCTGGGCATGCCGATTTCGCCATCGTCTTCGCGGTGACCGACACCTTTGAACGCAACGGCAAGAAGCGCAACGCCGTGACCGCCTTCCTGGTGGACAAGGGCACCGCCGGCATGACCGTGCGCCGGGGGCCGAAGTGCGTGAGCAACAAGGGCTATCACACCTACGAGATCTTCTTCGACGACTGCCGCGTGCCGGCTTCCAAGGTCCTCGGTGAAGTGGACAAGGGCTGGGAAGTGGCCAACGCCTGGCTCACCGCCGGCCGCGTGATGGTCGCCGCCAACTGCGTCGGCCAGGCCCAGCGCGCGCTGGACCTGGCGCTGCAGTGGTCCGCCGACCGCAAGCAGTTCGGTCAGCCCATCGGCAGCTACCAGGGCATCGCCTTCAAGCTCGCCGACATGGCTACGCAGATCCGCGCCGCCGAGCTGATGACCCTGCACACCGCCTGGAAGATGGACCGCGGCACCATGAGCGACGGCGAGGCCGGCATGGCCAAGCTGTTCGCCAGTGAAGTGCTGGGCAAGGTGGCCGACGAGACGGTGCAGATCTTCGGCGGCATGGGCCTGATGGACGAGGGGCCGGTGGAGCGCATCTGGCGCAACGCGCGCATCGAGCGCATCTGGGAAGGCACCTCGGAGATCCAGCGCCACATCATTTCCCGCGAACTGCTGCGTCCGCTGCTGCGCTGAGGCCCGTGCCATGAAACGCGAAAACCTCCAGCGCCTGCTGGCACCCCGTCACCTCGCCTTCGTCGGCGGCCGCAGCATGGCGCGCGCGCTCAAACGCTGCGCCGAAGGCGGCTTCGCCGGGCCGATGTGGCTGGTCAACCCGCAACACGACGCGCTCGAAGGCGTGCCCTGCGTGCGCACCATCGCCGACCTGCCCGAAGGGCCCGACGCGGTGTTTGTCGCCACCCATCGCGAGCTGACCCTGCAGGCCGTCGCCGAGCTGGCCGCCAAGGAGGCCGGTGGTGCCATCTGCTACGCCTCCGGCTTTGCCGAGACCGGCGCCGAAGGCGAGGCCCTGCAACGCCGCCTGCTCGCCAGCGCCGGCGACATGGCCCTGCTCGGCCCCAACTGCTACGGCCTGCTCGACTACCTGCACGGCGCCGCGCTGTGGCCGGTGGCCCACGGCGGGCAGCGGGTGGAGAAGGGCGTGGCGGTGCTCACCCAGAGCGGCAACTTCGCCTACAACCTGTCCATGAGCGACCGCTCGCTGCCCATCGCCTACATGGCCTCGGTGGGCAACCAGGCGCAGCTGGGCGTGGCCGAACTGATGGACGTGCTGCTCGACGAGCCGCGCGTCACCGCCATTGGCCTGCACCTGGAAGGGCTGAGGAACGTTCCCGGCTTCGCCCGCGCGGCCTACAAAGCGTTGCACAAAGGCATCCCGGTGATCGCGCTGAAGACCGGCGTGTCGCAGATCGGCGCCGAACTGGCGCTCAGCCACACCAGCTCCCTGGCCGGTTCCGATGCGCTGTACGACGCGCTGTTCGAGCGCCTCGGGGTGATCCGCGTCAGCGGCCCGGTGAGCTTCATCGAAACCCTCAAGGCCGCCGCCTGCGGCAACCTGCCGGCCGGCCCGCGCCTGGCGGCGCTGGCCTGCTCCGGTGGCGACGCCGGGCTGATAGCCGACTACGCCGAACGCAACGGCCTGGGCCTGCCCGCGCTGGTTGACGCCCAGCGCGCCGAGCTGGCCCAGGTGCTGCCGGACTACGCCAACATCGCCAACCCGCTGGACTTCACCACCGCCATCTGGGGCGACGGTCCGGCGCTGGAGAAGATGCTCGACAGCGCCCTGCAGACCGAGGCCGACGCCGCGTTGCTGGTGCTCGACTACCCCGGCGAGGAGACCGGCGAGCGCCCGCAATGCGACCTGCTGCTGGAGCTTTACTGCGCGGCGCTGGAGCGCCACGGCAAGGTGGGCTTCATCGCCTCCGCGCTGCCGGAGCTGCTGCCCAGGCCGGCCCGTGAACGGCTGCATGCCCACGGCGTCGCGGCGCTGCAAGGCGTGGAAGACGGCCTCGCCGCCTGGGGGCGCATCGCCCATTACCGCCAGCGCCGCGACGCGTTGCTGGCCCGTGGCGAAGCGGCGCTGGTGCCACTTTGCCCGCAGGCGCTGGAAGGCGAAGGCCGCTTGCTGGACGAGTGGCAATCCAAGCAGGCGCTGAAGGCCTTCGGCCTGCCGCTGCCGCGCGCCGCGCTGAGCACCCCGGCACAGGCCCGCGAAGCGGCCGCCGATGTCGGCTTCCCATTGGTGCTGAAAGTGGTCAGTGCGCAACTGCCGCACAAGACCGAGGCCGGCGGCGTGGCGCTCAACCTGCGTAACGAGGCGGCGCTGGAAGCCGCGCTGTTCGACATGCGCGCGAACATCGCCCGCCACGCGCCCGGCGTGCCCTTCGAGCAGATGCTGCTGGAGCGCATGGCCAACCCGCCGCTGGCGGAGCTGATCGTCGGCATCAAGCGCGAGAACGGCTTCGGCCTGGCACTGGTGCTGGGCGCTGGCGGCATCCTCGTCGAGTTGCTCAAGGACAGCCGCAGCCTGCTGCTGCCCACCACCGATGCGGCGATCCGCGATGCCTTGCTCAGCCTGCGCAGTGCGCCGCTGCTCACCGGCTTCCGTGGACGCCCGGCGGTGGACCTGGAGGCGCTGGTGGAGGCCATCCGCGCGGTGGCCGACTACGCCTGCGAATACGTGGACAGCCTGCTGGAACTGGACGTGAACCCGCTGCTGGCGGACGCCGAAGGCGCCGTGGCGGTGGATGCACTGATCCGCCTCGCCGAATGACCGTCACGCTTCAGCCCTTGGGGAGACGACCCATGCAACAGACCACACCTCTCACCGGCGGCCAGGCCCTGGTCCGCCTGCTGGCCAACTACGGGGTCGACACCGTGTTCGGCATTCCCGGTGTGCACACCCTGGAGCTGTACCGGGGCCTGCCCGGCAGCGGCATCCGCCACGTGCTGACCCGCCACGAGCAGGGCGCCGGCTTCATGGCCGACGGCTACGCGCGGGTCAGCGGCAAGCCGGGCGTGGCCTTCATCATCACCGGGCCGGGGGTGACCAACGCCGCCACCGCCATCGGCCAGGCCTACGCCGACTCGATCCCGCTGCTGGTGATCTCCAGCGTCAACCACACCGCCAGCCTCGGCAAAGGCTGGGGCTGCCTGCACGAGACCCAGGACCAGCGCGCGATGACCGCGCCGATCACCGCGTTTTCCGCCGTCGCCCTGAGTGCCGAGGATTTGCCCGAACTGATCGCCCGCGCCTTTGCCGTGTTCGACAGCGAGCGCCCGCGGCCGGTGCACATCTCCGTGCCGCTGGACGTGCTCGCCAACCCGGTCGCCCGCGACTGGACCCACGAGGTGGTGCGCCGCGCCGGCCGTGGCCAGCCCAGCGCCGCCGCGCTCCGACAGGCTGTGGATAAACTCCAGGCCGCCCGGCGCCCGATGATCATCGCCGGCGGCGGTGCGCTGCAGGCCGCCGACGCCCTGGCCGCGCTGAGCGAGCGCCTGGCTGCGCCGCTGTTCACCAGCGTCGCCGGCAAGGGCCTGCTGGCGCCGGAAGCGCCGCTCGCCGCCGGCGCCACCCTGTGCACCCAGGCCGGCTGGGACATGATCGCCGAGGCCGATGTGGTGCTGGCCATCGGCACCGAGATGGCCGACACCGATTACTGGCGCGAGCGCCTGCCGCTGACCGGCGAGGTGATCCGCGTCGACGTCGATTCGCGCAAGTTCAACGACTTCTACCCCTGCGCCGTGGCGCTGCTGGGGGATGCGAAGGCCACCGCCGAGGCGTTGCTCGCCGCGCTGCCGGCTGCCGCGCGGGATGCGGCCAGCGCCCGTGAGCGCGTGACGCGGTTGCGCGCGCAACTGGAGGCCAGCCACGCCCCGCTGCAGCGCATCCACCAGGCGATCCTCGAGCGCATTGCCCAGGCCCTGCCGGACACCGCCTTCATCGCCAGCGACATGACCCAGCTGGCCTACAGCGGCAACTACCTGTTCCCCAGCCGGGCGCCGCGCAGCTGGCTGCACCCCACCGGCTACGGCACCCTCGGCTACGGCGTGCCGGCCGGCATCGGCGCCAAGTTCGGCGCGCCGGAGCGCCCCGGCCTGGTGCTGGTGGGCGACGGCGGCTTCCTCTATACCGCCCAGGAGCTGGCCACCGCCACCGAGGAACTGGACAGCCCGCTGGTGGTGGTGCTGTGGAACAACGATGCGCTGGGGCAGATCCGCGACGACATGCTCGACCTGGACATCGAGCCCATCGGCGTGCTGCCACGCAACCCGGATTTCGCCCTGCTCGGCCGCGCCTACGGCTGCGAGGTGCGCCAGCCGCAGAGCCTGGACGCACTGGAGCAGGACCTGCGCGAAGGCTTCGCCCATCCGGGCGTCACGCTGATCGAGCTGAAACACGCCTGCGCCCAACAGGCCCGCTGACCCAAGGAGCTGCACATGCGCTATTCGAACTTCACCCAACGCATCGCCGGCGACGGTGCCGCCGCCTGGGACATCCACTACCGCGCCCTGGCACGCCTGGAACAGGGCGACGACATCCTGCTGCTGTCGGTGGGCGACCCGGACTTCGACACGCCGGTGCCCATCGTGCAGTCGGCCATCGACAGCCTGCTGGCCGGCAACACCCATTACGCCGATGTGCGCGGCAAGCGTTCGCTGCGCGAAGCCATCGCCCGTCGTCACAGCCAGCGCAGCGGCCAGGCCGTCACCGCCGATGACGTGGTGGTGCTGGCCGGCGCCCAGTGTGCGCTCTATGCCGTGGCGCAGTGCATGCTCGACCCGGGTGATGAAGTGATCGTCGCCGAGCCGATGTACGTCACCTACGAGGCGGTGTTCGGGGCCTGTGGCGCCACCGTCGTGCCGGTTCCGGTGCGCTCCGAGCACGGCTTCCGCGTGCAGGCCGAGGACGTGGCTGCGCGGATCACCCCGCGTACCCGCGCCCTGGCGATCAACAGCCCGCACAACCCCTCCGGTGCCAGCCTGCCGCGCGCCACCTGGGAAGCACTCGCCAAGCTGTGTGTGCAGCATGACCTGTGGATGATTTCCGACGAGGTCTACAGCGAGCTGCTGTTCGAGGGCGAGCACATCAGCCCCGCCAGCCTGCCGGGCATGGCCGAGCGCACGGCGACCCTCAACAGCCTGTCGAAGTCCCACGCCATGACCGGCTGGCGCGTGGGCTGGGTGGTGGGCCCGCGGGCGCTCTGTGGGCATCTGGAGAACCTGGCGCTGTGCATGCTCTACGGCTCGCCGGACTTCATCCAGGACGCTGCCTGCACCGCGCTGGAGGCCCGCTTGCCGGAGCTGGAGGCCATGCGCGAGGCCTACCGCCAGCGCCGCGACCTGGTGCTCGACTGCCTGGCCGATTGCCCCGGCGTGCGCGCCCTGCGGCCGGACGGGGGCATGTTCGTGATGGTGGATATCCGCGCCACGGGGCTTTCCGCCCAAGACTTCGCCGATGTGCTGCTGGACCGCCACGGCGTCTCGGTGCTGGCCGGCGAGGCCTTCGGCCCCAGTGCGGCCGGGCACATCCGCCTGGGCCTGGTGCTGGGCGCCGAGCCCCTGCGCGAGGCCTGCCGGCGCATCGCACGCTGCGCGGCCGAGGTGCTTGAGCAGGGCGCGTCCTCTTCCAATGACCCTGCGCGACGGGAGTTTGCATGAATGTATTGATCGTCCACGCCCACAACGAATCGCGCTCCTTCTGCGCCGCGCTGTGCCGGCTCGCCGAGCAGACGCTGCGGGAGCGTGGCCATGGGGTGAAGGTGTCGGACCTGTATGGGATGAACTGGAACCCCGTGGCCAGCGAGGCGGACTTCCTCGAACGGCGCAACCCGGACTACCTGGTGTACGCCCTGGAGCAGCGCGAGGCGGTGACGGCCCAGACCCTGGCCGCCGACATCCGCGAGGAGCTGGACAAGCTGCTGTGGGCGGACCTGGTGATCTTCAACTTTCCGGTCTACTGGTTCTCCGTGCCGGCCATCCTCAAGGGCTGGTTCGACCGGGTGCTGGTCTCCGGCATCTGCTACGGCGGCAAGCGCTTCTACGACCAGGGCGGGCTCGCGGGCAAGCGCGCCTTGCTGACCCTGACCCTGGGCGGGCGCGACCACATGTTCGGCCCAGGGGCGATCCACGGCCCGCTGGAGGACATGCTGCGACCGCTCCTGCGCGGTACGCTGGCCTACACCGGCATGACGGTGCTGCCGCCGTTCGTCGCCTGGCACGTGCCCTATGTGAGCGACGAGGTACGGGCCGGCTACCTGCAGGCGTACCAGGCGCGGCTCGCCGGGATCGAGCAGGACGAAGCGCTGGTCTTCCCCCGCCTCGACCAGTTCGATGCGCGGCTGTACCCGTTGCCCGCAGAGAGCTGAGCGGCCCAGGAACGAAAAAGCCCGGCATGTGCCGGGCTTTTTCATGGGGCGGTGACGACTCAGTAGTCGGCCTTGTTCTTCAGGCTGGCTTCTGCAGCCTTGGCCAGGTCCGGGGGCAGGAAGTCCTTGTCCGGGTCGTAGTCGGATTTGAGGAAGCTGGCGAGGGCTTCCAGGTCCGAGGGGGCCAGGGTGCCGGCGGCCTGCTTCAGGCGCAGGTTGTCGAGGATGTAGTCGTAGCGCGCGTTGTTGTAGTCGCGCACCGAGCCGTACAGCTGGCGCTGGGCATCGAGCACGTCGACGATGTTGCGGGTACCGACCTGGTAGCCGATCTCGGTGGCTTCCAGGGCGCTCTGGTTGGAGATGATCGACTGCTTGCGGGCCTTGACCTGCTCAACGTCGGTGTTCACCGCGCGGTGGTAGTTGCGGGTGTTCTGCACCACCTGGCGACGCAGGCTTTCGCGCTGCTGCTCGGTCTGGCTCAGGCGCTGGTAGGACTCGCGCACCTGGGAGCTGGTCAGGCCGCCGCTGTAGATCGGGATGTTCAGCTGCAGGCCGATGGTGCGCTGCTCGACGTCGCTGCCGTAGCGCACCGGGCTGGAACCGGTGTTGCTGAAGCCGAGGCTGTCGTTGTCGCCTTTCTGGTACTGGGCGACGGCGTCCAGGGTCGGTGCGTGGCCGGCCTTGCGCTGGCGCAGGGTTTCTTCGGCGGCGTCGACGGCGTAGTTGCTGGCCTGCAGATTGAGGTTCTGCTGGGCGGCGGTGTCGACCCAGGCCTTGGCGTCGTTCGGCGCGGGCACCACCACCGGCAGGGTGTGCTGGATGCCTTCGATGGAGGCGTATTCGCGGTTGGTCAGGGTGACCAGGGCCTGGAAGGCGTCATCCACGTTGCGCTCGGCGATGATGCGGTTGGCACGGGCGGTGTCGAAGCCGGCCTGGGCTTCCAGCACGTCGGTCTTGTCGGAGAGGCCGACGTCGAAGCGCTCGTTGGCCTGGTCGAGCTGGCGCTTGAACGCCGCTTCTTCAGCCTTGGTGGACGCCAGGTTGTCCTGGGCGCGGAGCACGGCGAAGTAGCCTTCGGCGGTCTGCAGGATCAGGTTCTGCTGGGTCGCGGAGAATTCCAGGGAGGCCTGCTCGGTGCTGGCCTCGGCGGCCTGCAGCTGGAACCAGCGGTCGGCGCGGAAGATCGGCTGGCTCAGGCTGGCCTGGTAGGCGATGCCGCTGCGCGAGCTGGTGGCCGACGGCTCATCGAGCTTGGTGCGGGTGTCGTTGGCGGTGGCGCCACCATTGATCTGCGGCAGCAGGCCGGAACGGGCCTGGGGCACGGCTTCGCGCACGGCTTCGAAGTTGGCGCGCGCGGCGGCGAGATCGGCGTTGTTGTCTACGGCGTCCTTGTAGACGGTCACGAGGTCCGTCTTGGCTGACAGCGGGGCCTCTGCTGCCCAGGCGCTACCCGCGAAAGCGGAGGCCACGGCAACAGCCAGTGAGAGTCTGCGCAGCATGATCAATCCTAGATTCAGTGAAGTCGGGCAAGGCTACGGCTGCCATGGTACGCGGTCAAGACGGCTCCATGGCGGGGTCAGTGTAGTTTGCAACACGTTATGTTGCTTGCCGGGAACAATGAATGCGCGACGCGGTCCGGGCGTCGGTTTCGGACGGGCTGGTCATTTATTTCTGACCTTGGGGTTGGTTTTGTTCGAGGGGCTTGTTTAGACTGGCCGCGTTCTTGTCGGGGTGCCTCGAATCGGAGGCTGAGATCGGAAAGTTCCGGATCCCGTTGAACCTGATCAGGTTAAGGCCTGCGTAGGGAACAAGATGCACCTCCCCCGCCTTGCAGCATTCTTGGGAGGTTCCTCTCGGCACCGGTCCCGGTGCACTCTGCCTTTCAGGTTCGCTCCGACATCACCCAGGAGCTAGCCGATGACTGCAAAACAACAAGCGAACCTGAGCGAGAGCGCCCAGGTCGACCAGCAATCCATCCAGCCTTTCCCCCGTTCCCAGAAGATATACGTGCAGGGTTCGCGCCCGGATATCCGCGTGCCGATGCGCGAGATCAGCCTGGACGTGACCCCCACCGCCTTCGGCGGCGAGATCAACGCCCCGGTGATGGTCTACGACACCTCCGGCCCCTACACCGATCCGAGCGTGACCATCGACGTGCGCAAGGGCTTGGCCGACGTCCGCTCGAAATGGATCGACGACCGTGGTGACACCGAACTGCTCGCCGGCCTGTCCTCCAGCTTCGGCCAGGAGCGCCTGGCCAGCCCCGAGCTGACCGCCATGCGCTTCGCCCACGTGCGCAACCCGCGCCGGGCCAAGGCCGGGCGCAACGTCAGCCAGATGCACTATGCCCGCCAGGGGATCATCACCCCGGAGATGGAGTTCGTCGCCATCCGCGAGAACATGAAGCTGGCCGAGGCGCGCGCCGCCGGCCTGCTCAAGGAGCAGCACGCCGGGCACAGCTTCGGCGCCAGCATCCCGGCGGTGATCACCCCCGAGTTCGTGCGTGAGGAGATCGCCCGAGGCCGCGCCATCATTCCCGCCAACATCAACCACACCGAGCTGGAGCCGATGATCATTGGCCGCAACTTCCTGGTGAAGATCAACGGCAACATCGGTAACTCGGCCCTGGGTTCCTCCATCGAGGAAGAAGTGGCCAAGCTGACCTGGGGCATCCGCTGGGGCTCGGACACGGTGATGGACCTGTCCACCGGCAAGCACATCCACGAAACCCGCGAGTGGATCATCCGCAACTCGCCGGTGCCCATCGGCACCGTGCCGATCTACCAGGCGCTGGAGAAGGTCGGCGGCATCGCCGAGAACCTGACCTGGGAGCTGTTCCGCGACACGCTGATCGAACAGGCCGAGCAGGGCGTCGACTACTTCACCATCCATGCCGGCGTGCTGCTGCGCTACGTGCCGCTGACCGCCAAGCGCGTCACCGGCATCGTGTCCCGTGGCGGCTCGATCATGGCCAAGTGGTGCCTGGCGCATCACCAGGAGAACTTCCTCTATACCCACTTCGAGGAAATCTGCGAAATCATGAAGGCCTACGACGTCAGCTTCTCGCTGGGCGACGGCCTGCGTCCGGGCTCCATCGCCGACGCCAACGATGCCGCGCAGTTCGGTGAGCTGGAGACCCTCGGCGAGCTGACCAAGATCGCCTGGAAGCACGATGTGCAATGCATGATCGAAGGCCCCGGCCACGTGCCCATGCAGCTGATCAAGGAGAACATGGACAAGCAGCTGGAGTGCTGCGACGAGGCACCGTTCTACACCCTCGGCCCGCTGACCACGGACATCGCCCCCGGCTACGACCACATCACCAGCGGCATCGGCGCCGCCATGATCGGCTGGTTCGGTTGCGCCATGCTTTGCTACGTCACGCCCAAGGAGCACCTGGGCCTGCCGAACAAGGATGACGTGAAGACCGGGATCATCACCTACAAGATCGCCGCCCACGCCGCCGACCTCGCCAAGGGCCACCCGGGCGCGCAGATCCGCGACAACGCCCTGAGCAAGGCGCGCTTCGAGTTCCGCTGGGAAGACCAGTTCAACCTCGGCCTCGACCCGGACACCGCCCGCGCCTTCCACGACGAAACCCTGCCGAAGGACTCGGCCAAGGTGGCGCACTTCTGCTCCATGTGCGGGCCGAAGTTCTGCTCCATGAAGATCACCCAGGAGGTGCGCGACTACGCCAAGGAGAATGGCCTCTCCGAGGAAAGCCGCGCCATCGAGGCGGGCTTCCAGGAGCAGGCGGCGCGCTTCAAGGACGAAGGTTCGGTGATCTACAAGCAGGTCTGACCGACCTCGCGGCTACAGCCAACGGGCCCGGCGCAATGCGTCGGGCCTTCTGCGTTCAACCTTCAGGGCCTTCGTCATCGTGACCACTCCCAGCTACTCGCCGACCCTGCCGGTTCCCGCCGGCCAGCGCGTATTCGGCGCGCGTGATCTGTTCTCCCTCTGGTTCTCCCTCGGCGTCGGCCTGATGGTGCTGCAACTCGGCGCGCTGCTGGCGCCGGGGCTCGGCCTGGCCGGTTCACTGGCGGCCATCGCCTGCGGCACCGCTGTCGGCGTGTTGCTGCTGGGCGCTGCGGCGGTGATCGGCAGCGACACCGGCCTTTCCGCCATGGGCACCCTCGGTCTCGCCCTGGGCAAGCGCGGCGCAGTGCTGCCGGCGCTGCTCAACCTCCTGCAACTGGTGGGTTGGGGTGCATTCGAAATCATCGTCATGCGCGATGCCGCCAGCCTGCTGGCCGGCCGCGCCTGGGGCGAGGGCAGCGCCTTGGCCTCGCCGGCGCTCTGGACCCTGTTCTTCGGCGCCCTGGCCACTTTGCTGGCGGTGACCGGCCCTCTCACCTTCGTGCGCCGCGTGCTGCGCAAGTGGGGCATCTGGCTGCTGCTGGGCGCCTGCATCTGGCTGACCTGGAACCTGTTCGACAAGGCCGACCTGGGCGCCATATGGGCGCGTGGCGGTGACGGCTCGTTGCCCTTCGCCCTGGGCTTCGACATTGCCATCGCCATGCCGCTGTCCTGGCTGCCGCTGATCGCCGACTACTCGCGCTTCGGCAAGCGCGCACGCAACGTGTTCGGCGGTACCGCCCTGGGCTTCTTCCTCGGCAACTTCTGGCTGATGAGCCTGGGCGTCGCCTATACCCTGGCCTTCGCCCCGAGCGGCGAGGTCAACGCACTGTTGCTGGCACTGGCCGGTGCCGGCCTGGGCATCCCGCTGCTGCTGATCCTGCTGGACGAGTCGGAGAACGCCTTCGCCGACATCCATTCGGCGGCGGTTTCCAGCGGCATCCTGGTGCCGCTGAAGGTGGAGCAGCTGGCCCTGGCCATCGGCGCGCTGTGCACCTTGATCGCCTGGTTCGCGCCGCTGGCCGAGTACCAGAACTTCCTGCTGCTGATCGGCTCGGTGTTCGCGCCGCTGTTCGGCGTGGTGCTGGTGGATCACTTCTTGCTGCGCCGCCGTCGCGAGGAGCTGGCACCGCGCCGGGCCCTGCGTTGGGACACGCTGACCGCCTGGGCCTGCGGGGTGACCGTCTACCACCTGCTGGCGAACTTCATGCCCGAGGTGGGCGCCACCCTGCCGGCCTTGCTGCTGGCCGGCGGGCTGCAGTTGGTGCTGGGCTCCCTCAGCCGCGGCCGGGGAAGTATTGCGGCTTCAGTATCCCGTTGAGTTGCGGGTAGGGGATGGTCAGCTCCGGGTGCCCGCCCGCATAGGGCGCGATGCTGTAGACGTCGTACTTGAGCAGCAGCGCGCCACGGCCGAGGGCGATGTGCTCGGTGCGCTGGAAGGGCCAGGTGCTCGCGTATTCCGGGTCCTGGTCCAGCTTGTTGGCGACCAGCCAGCGCTGGTGGGCCTGCTCGGCGAGCTTCCAGAACTCGGCTTCCTGGCCGGGGACGAGCATGTCGCGCAGGGTCAGCACCTTGTCCAGCGTGCGGTCGTAGTTGATCAGGCCGCGCCCGGGCATGCCGTGGGCACCGCCGGTGGCTAGGTAGCTGGACAGTTCGATGATGGTCAATTGGTCACGTTGTTCACGCACCTTGGCTTGCAGGTAGCTGGCCCAGCCCGGCTCGGCGCGCTGCAGGAAGTCCTTCTCGTAGGACTGCAGGGAGGCCGGCAGCGGTGCATCCGGTGCGTCGGCCGTCATGCGCAGCAGGCGCTGGGTCACCAGCTCGCTGAGCTGCGGGTGATCGGGAAAGCTGATGACGTCGATGTTCACCAGCGGGCAGCTGTCGCCCTGGCAACCGGGCTTGAGGTGCTCCCAGGCATCACGCTTGACGGCCAGGCCGCTGTCGCCGGGCGTCAGGGCCTGGCAGGCGCCGAGGAGGAGGGCGAAGCCGAGAAGGAGCAGTTTCTTGTGCATCGGGATTGAATTCGTCATCGGGTGAGGAGTCGTTATGGATTGCGAGCTTCGACTGCCTGGGGCGGTTCGAGTTCGCTCGCGGGGAGCCATGATCCCAGCCGCGAATCCATCTGCAAAGAGGCTGCGCAAGGCGAGTCGCCAGAGTAGGATGCGCGAAAAGCGGGACCATCAGATCGAGTGAGACGCAGATGATAGATACCTTCAAACCCGGACCGGACGCGGTCGAGATCATCAAGCGCGAAGAATGCTTCCGTGGCTTCTATCGCCTGGATCGCCTGCACCTGCGTCATCGCCAGTTCTCCGGGGAGATGGGGCCGACCCTCAGCCGCGAGCTCTTCGTGCGCCACGATGCCGTATGCGTGCTGCCCTACGACCCGCAGCGCGACCAGGTGGTGCTGATCGAGCAGTTCCGCGTCGGCGCCATGCAGAAGAGCGCCAACCCCTGGATGCTGGAGCTGGTGGCCGGGCTGATCGACAAGGACGAGGAGCCGGACGAGGTGGCCCGCCGTGAGGCCGTCGAGGAAGCCGACCTGACGCTGACGTCGTTGTGGCCGATCACCGCCTATTATCCTTCTCCAGGGGGATCGGACGAATTCGTGCATCTCTACGTCGGGCGCTGCGACAGCGGCGCTGCCGGTGGCGTGCACGGCCTGGCGGAAGAGGGCGAGGACATCCGCGTCCACGTGCTGTCCTTCGCCGATGCCCTGGCCGCGCTGCGCGACGGCCGGATCATCAATGCCGCCGCCATCATCGCCCTGCAATGGCTGGCACTGAACCGGGATGAAGTTCGGGGGATGTGGACGTGAATCTGCTGCGCGATCGCTACCGGGTGGACCTCGTCGGGCTGCAAGCGGCCTGCGAGGCGAACTATGCCCGGCTGATGCGATTGCTGCCGCACATGCGCGAAGCCCAGTCTTCGCGCCGCGTGGCCCTCAGCCAGGGCGAACGCCTGGTGGGGGTGCTGGCGCTGGATGTGGTCGAAGCCTGCCCCTACACCACCACGCTCAAGGTGCGCCAGGAGCTCAGCCTGCCCTGGTTGCCCTCTCCGCAGCTGGAGGTGCGCGTCTACCACGATGCGCGCATGGCCGAGGTGGTCAGCGCCGAGAATGCCCGGCGCCTGCGCAGCTTCTACCCCTACCCGAACGCCGATATGCACCAGCCTGACGAGAAGAGCCAGCTCAACCTCTTCCTCGGCGAATGGCTCAGCCATTGCCTGGCCTGTGGCCACGAACTGGAACCCGTGCTTTAGAAAATCCGCCCCCTGCCGATTTCCTGGCGCTCGCTAATGTGATCCAGTCCCGGTTCTCGGGTTTACCGTTTCACGCCTGAACCACCATAATTCACATGATTTCGCCCAAGGAGACCGCCTTGTCGAGCGCGTCCACTCTCGCCATTGATTCATCGGTGCTGCTGGTGCAGCTTTCCGATAGTCATCTATTTGCCGAAGAGGACGGACGACTCCTGGGCATGAATACCTCCGACAGCCTGCAGCGGGTGATCGAGCGGGTACTGGAAGAACAGCCACGCATCGACCTGGTGCTGGCCACCGGCGACCTGTCCCAGGACGGCAGCATCGAGTCCTACGAGCGTTTCCGCGACCTGTGCTCGGTGATCCCCGCCAACAGCCGCTGGTTCCCGGGCAACCATGATGAAGTGCAGGTGATGGAACAGGTTTGTGCCGGCACCGACCTGCTCGAGCCGATCATCGACTTCCCGGCGTGGCGCGTGGTGCTGCTGGATTCCACCATCAGCGGTGCGGTGCCTGGGCACATGCCGCCGGAACAGCTGGAGCTGCTGGAGCGCGCCGTGAGCGAGGCGCCGGACAAGCACGTGCTGATCAGCTTCCATCATCACCCGGTGCCCATCGGCTGCCGCTGGATGGACCCGATCGGCGTGCGCAACCCGGATGCGCTGTTCACCGTGCTGGACCGCTTCCCCCAGGTGCGCGCCGTGCTCTGGGGCCATGTGCACCAGGAGTTCGATCAGATGCGCAAGGGCGTGCGCCTGCTGGCGTCGCCTTCCACCTGCGTGCAGTTCGCGCCGGGCAGCGAGGAATTCCAGGTCGACACCGAGGCGCCGGGCTATCGCTGGCTGCGCTTGCGGGACGACGGCGTGCTGGAAACCGGCGTGTCGCGGGTGACCGGTATCGACTTCGAAGTGGATTACAGCGTCAAAGGTTATTGACCTTAGCGCTGTGGCACGGCAAGAAGTACAGCTTGCCCGCCAGACTTGCCAGGATGCCGCGTGTCGACCGAACAGCCCTCCCTTCTCTATATCCACGGCTTCAACAGCTCGCCCGAGTCGCAGAAGGCGCGCCAGCTCAGCGCGCTCATGCAGCGCCTGGGCCTGGCTGAGCAGCTGCGCGTACCGGCCCTGCACCACCAGCCACGCGAGGCCATCGCGCAGCTCGAGGAAGCCCTGGCCGCGCTAGGTCGGCCGACGCTGGTAGGCAGCTCCCTGGGCGGCTACTATGCGACCCACCTGGCCGAGCGGCACGGGCTCAGGGCCGTCCTGATCAACCCGGCGGTGGCCCCGCACCGGTTGTTCGATGGCCAACTGGGACCGCAGAAGAACTATTACAGCGGCGAGACCTGGGAGCTGACGCAGGCGCATGTGGATGCCCTGGCCGAGCTCGAGGTACCGCCCCCGCAGGACCCGGCCCGCTACCAGGTGTGGTTGCAGACGGCCGACGAAACCCTGGACTACCGCCATGCCGAGCGCTACTACCGCGCCTGCGCCCTGCGCATCGAGGCCGGTGGCGACCATGGTTTCCAGCAATTCCCTGCCCACCTGCCGGCCTTGCTGGCGTACGCCGGTTTTCCCGCCCAGTTATGGCGTGATATCGACTTTTCCACCCTTTGACGAAGAGACCCCATGGCCCAGCAGAACGCTTACAACGCAGACGCCATCGAAGTCCTTTCCGGCCTCGACCCGGTGCGCAAGCGCCCGGGCATGTACACCGACACCAGCCGGCCCAACCACCTGGCCCAGGAAGTCATCGACAACAGCGTCGACGAAGCGCTGGCCGGGCACGCCAAGAGCGTGCAGGTGATCCTCCATGAGGACAACTCGCTGGAAGTGATCGACGATGGCCGTGGCATGCCGGTGGACATCCACCCCGAAGAAGGCGTGCCCGGTGTCGAGCTGATCCTCACCAAGCTCCACGCGGGCGGCAAGTTCTCCAACAAGAACTACCAGTTCTCCGGCGGCCTGCACGGCGTGGGCATCTCGGTGGTGAACGCCCTGTCGACCCTGGTCGAGGTGCGGGTCAAGCGCGATGGCAGCGAATACCGCATGACCTTCGCCGACGGCTTCAAGTCCAGCGACCTGGAAGTGATCGGCAGCGTCGGCAAGCGCAACACCGGCACCAGCGTGCACTTCTGGCCCGACGCCAAGTACTTCGATTCGCACAAGTTCTCCGTCAGCCGCCTCAAGCACGTGCTCAAGGCCAAGGCCGTGCTCTGCCCGGGCCTGCTGGTGAGCTTCGAGGACAAGGCCAGCGGCGAACGCATCGAGTGGCACTACGAAGACGGCCTGCGCTCCTACCTGGTGGATGCCGTCAGCGAGTTCGAACGCCTGCCGGCCGAGCCGTTCTGCGGCAGCCTGGCGGGTAACAAGGAGGCGGTGGACTGGGCCCTGCTGTGGCTGCCCGAAGGCGGCGACAGCGTCCAGGAAAGCTACGTCAACCTGATTCCCACGGCCCAGGGCGGCACCCACGTCAACGGCTTGCGCCAGGGCCTGCTGGATGCCATGCGCGAGTTCTGCGAGTTCCGCAACCTGCTGCCCCGTGGCCTGAAACTGGCCCCGGAAGACGTCTGGGAGCGCATTGCCTTCGTCCTCTCGATGAAGATGCAGGACGCTCAGTTCTCCGGCCAGACCAAGGAGCGCCTGTCCTCCCGCGAGGCTGCGGCCTTCGTCGGTGGCGTGGTCAAGGATGCCTTCAGCCTGTGGCTCAACGCCCATCCGGAGCTGGGGCTGCAGCTGGCCGAGCTGGCCATCAGCAACGCCGGTCGCCGCCTCAAGGCGGGCAAGAAGGTCGAGCGCAAGAAGATCACCCAGGGCCCCGCATTGCCGGGCAAGCTGGCCGATTGTGCCGGCCAGGACCCGATGCGCTCGGAGCTGTTCCTGGTGGAGGGGGACTCCGCCGGCGGCTCGGCCAAGCAGGCGCGGGACAAGGAATTCCAGGCGATCCTGCCGTTGCGCGGCAAGATCCTCAACACCTGGGAAGTGGACGGCAGTGAAGTCCTGGCCAGCCAGGAAGTGCACAACATCGCCGTGGCCATCGGGGTCGACCCGGGGGCCGAGGACATGAGCCAGCTGCGCTACGGCAAGATCTGCATCCTCGCCGACGCCGACTCCGACGGCCTGCACATCGCCACCTTGCTCTGTGCCCTGTTCGTCCAGCACTTCCGCCCGCTGGTGGATGCCGGCCACGTCTACGTCGCCATGCCGCCGCTGTACCGCATCGACCTGGGCAAGGAGATCTACTACGCCCTGGACGAAGCTGAGCGCGACGGCATTCTCGACCGCCTGGTGGCGGAGAAGAAACGCGGCAAGCCGCAGGTCACCCGATTCAAGGGGCTGGGTGAAATGAACCCGCCGCAACTGCGCGAGACCACCATGGACCCGAACACCCGGCGTCTGGTGCAGTTGACCCTGGAAGACGTCGAGGCCACTGCGGAAATCATGGACATGCTGCTGGCGAAGAAACGCGCCGGTGACCGCAAGTCCTGGCTGGAATCCAAGGGCAACCTGGCCGAGGTCCTGGCGTGAAGGCGAGTTTCCTTCTCGCCCTCCTGCTGGTCGTCTCGCCCCTCTGGGCCGCAGCGCCGATCGAGGAGCTCAAGCTCAGTGCCGAGTACCCGGTGGAGGGTGTCGCCGAAGGCAACCTCTCCGGCATCGCGCTCTGCGGCAAGGAGCTGTTGGTGGTGTCCGACCGGCTCGATGATCGCCTGTTCCACCTGACGGCAGTCGACGGTGTGATGCGCGCCGAGGCCGAGCTTTTCGCCGCGCCGCCGCCGCCCGAGAGCGGCTTGCCCTGGGGCGTGCGTGCGCGCACCTGGGCGATGAGCATGATGCGCGGCAACGAACTGGATTTCGAAGGCATCACCTGTGATGCCGCCGGCAATCGCTACCTGGTCAGCGAGGCCCACGCCGCCGTGCTGCAGGTGAACGCCATGGGCAGCGCCGAGTGGCTGCGCATTTCCGCAAGCCTGGTTCGCCAGGCGCGTGCCAGTGGCATGTTGCTGCACTTCAATGCGTTGCTGGAAGGCATCGCCATCGACCCTGCCGGCGAGCGCCTGTGGCTGGCGGCCGAGCGTGAGCGCCGTGGCCTGATGGTGCTGCACAAGAAACCATCCACCTGGGCATGCGCGGGCGGTTGCGTGCTGTTCAGCGAGACCGGCGAGGATATCCCGCCACCCGACCTGGGCCGCGCCGTACCCATGCCCAAGGACTTCTCTGACCTGGCCGTGCACAAGGGCAAGCTGTTCACCCTGGAGCGCCATGCCCACCGTATCTGTCGCCGCGACCCGGCCAAGGGCAGTGTCGAGCGCTGCTGGTCCTTCGCTGCCGAGGCGCTCACGCCACCCCGTCGCTACGAGGCCGACTGGGGCCTGGCGGAAGGGCTGTGGGTGGACGCCGACGGCGCCTGGATCGTTCTCGACAACGGCGGCATGACCCGCGCCGATGGCGAGCAGCGGCCCATCGTCTGGCGCTTCGCCAAGCCTGCTGGAGGCTGGGACGCGCCATGAGCGAACAAGCGCCGGGCAAGCGCGCGGGGAGGGTCATGCTGATCCTCGCCTGGGGCATCGCCATGCTCCTGGCCACGCACTTCTTCGGCCGCTGGGAAGATGGTCAGCGCAACCCCAATCAGGTGCCCGAGTCGGTACGCGGCGACGGCTTCGTGGAAGTGCGTCTGGCCAGCAGCCGTCAGGGGCACTACCTGATGAACGGGCGCATCGACGGCCAGCAGGTGACCTTCCTGCTGGATACCGGCGCCACCGCCGTGGCGGTGCCCGAACCTCTGGCCGGCGAACTGGGCCTGGAGCCCGGCGAACCCATCACCCTGAGCACCGCGAATGGCCGCAGCAGCGGTCATCGCACCCGGCTGCGCGAGCTGCAGCTGGGGGAGATCGTCCTCGCCGATGTGCCCGCGATCATCGCCCCGGGCATGGACGGCGACGAGGTGCTGCTCGGCATGAGCGCCCTCAAACAACTCGAATTCACCCAGCGCGACGGCACCCTGGTGCTGCGCCAACACCTGTCACCGTGAGGCACGCATGAGCGAACCCCTCGATCTGAGCCTGGATGGCGTGGAGCGTCGCTCCCTCGCCGAATTCACCGAACAGGCTTATCTCAACTATTCCATGTACGTGATCATGGACCGCGCCCTGCCGCACATCGGCGACGGCCTCAAGCCCGTGCAGCGGCGCATCGTCTATGCCATGAGCGAACTGGGCCTGGATGCCGACTCCAAGCACAAGAAGTCGGCGCGTACCGTCGGCGACGTGCTCGGCAAGTTCCACCCCCATGGCGACTCCGCTTGCTACGAAGCCATGGTGCTGATGGCCCAGCCCTTCAGCTACCGCTACACGCTGGTGGATGGCCAGGGCAACTGGGGTGCGCCGGACGACCCCAAATCCTTCGCCGCCATGCGTTACACCGAGGCGCGGCTGTCGCGCTATTCCGAAGTGCTGCTCAGCGAACTGGGCCAGGGCACCGTGGATTGGGGCCCGAACTTCGACGGCACCCTGAACGAGCCGCTGGTGCTGCCGGCGCGTCTGCCGAACATCCTGCTCAACGGCACCACCGGCATCGCCGTGGGCATGGCCACCGACGTGCCGCCGCACAACCTGCGCGAGGTTGCTGCCGCCTGCGTGCAGCTGCTGGATGAGCCCAAGGCCACCATCGAGCAGCTGTGCGAGCACATTGCCGGGCCGGACTACCCGACCGAGGCGGAGATCATCACGCCGCGCGCCGACCTGCTGAAAATCTACGAGACCGGCCGTGGCTCGGTGCGCATGCGCGCCGTGTACCAGATCGAGGATGGCGACATCGTCGTCACCGCGCTGCCGCACCAAGTCTCCGGTGCCAAGGTGCTGGAGCAGATCGCCGCGATGATGCAGGCCAAGCCTTCCAAGGCGCCGCAGATCGCCGACCTGCGTGACGAGTCCGATCACGAGAACCCCTGCCGCATCGTGATCATCCCCACCAGCAGCCGTGTCGATCACGAAGCGCTGATGCAGCACCTGTTCGCCAGCACCGACCTCGAGTCCACCTACCGGGTGAACATCAACATCATCGGCCTGGACGGCAGGCCCCAGGTCAAGGACCTGCGCACCCTGCTCACCGAGTGGCTGACCTTCCGCGTCGGCACCGTGCGCCGGCGCCTGCAGTTCCGCCTGGACAAGGTTGAGCATCGCCTGCATTTGCTGGAAGGCCGCCTGATCGCCTTCCTCAACCTCGACGAAGTCATCCGCATCATCCGCACCGAGGACCAGCCCAAGCCGGTGCTGATGGAGCGCTTCGGCCTCACCGAGATCCAGGCCGAATACATCCTCGAGACCCGCTTGCGCCAACTGGCCCGCCTGGAGGAGATGCAGATCCGTGGCGAGCAGGAAGAGCTGGCCAAGGAGCGTGACAAGCTCCTGGCCCTGCTGGGCAGCGAAGCCAAGCTGAAGAAGCTGGTGCGCAAGGAAATCCTCGAGGACGCCGAGAAGTACGGCGACGACCGTCGCTCGCCCATCGTCGCTCGCGCCGAAGCCAAGGCGTTGACCGAGCACGACCTGCTGCCGAACGAGAAGGTCACCGTGGTGCTGTCGGAGAAGGGCTGGGTCCGCTCCGCCAAGGGCCACGAGATCGACGCCACCAGCCTGTCCTATAAGGCCGGCGATGGCTTCAAGGTTGCCGCGCCGGGGCGCTCCAACCAGTACGCCGTGTTCATCGACTCCACCGGCCGCAGCTACTCGCTGGCGGCCCATACCCTGCCGTCTGCCCGTGGCCAGGGCGAGCCGCTCACCGGCCGCCTGACCCCGCCGCCGGGGGCGACCTTCGAATGCGTGCTGCTGCCCGAGGACGATGCGCTCTACGTGATCGCCTCGGACGCCGGCTACGGCTTCGTGGTCAAGGGCGAGGACCTGCAAGCCAAGAACAAGGCCGGCAAGGCCCTGGTCAGCCTGCCCGCCGGCGCCCGGGTGGTCGCGCCGCGCCCGCTCACCAGCCTCGAGGAAGACTGGCTGGCAGCGGTGACCACCGAAGGCCGCCTGCTGCTGTTCAAGGTCGCCGACCTGCCGCAGCTGGCCAAGGGCAAGGGCAACAAGATCATCGGCATCCCCGGTGATCGCGTGGCCAGTCGCGAGGAATACCTGACCGACCTGGCAGTTTTGCCGGCCGGCGCTACGCTGGTGCTCCAGGCCGGCAAGCGCACCCTTTCGCTCAAGGCCGACGACCTGGAGCACTACAAGGGTGAGCGTGGACGCCGTGGCAACAAGCTGCCACGCGGCTTCCAGCGCGTCGATGCGCTGCTGGTCGAGATGCCGGCCTAAGCCTGCACCTGCCGCTCGTCGGCTGCCATTCGACGCACGAGGCTGGAGTCATCCGTCACATTGGCGGATGATATGTCCCCTCGGGCCGAACGCGGTTGTGGCGGGCGCCCCGAACATCAATGAATCCGACTGCGGGTCGCCGTGCGGCGGCCCTGGGTGAGAAAGATGAAGCGTCTTCCCTTGTTAGCGCTGCTGACCGGCCTTCTGGGCCTGGGCGGTTGCGTTCACAACGCGCCGGTACCCATGTACCAGCTCGACAGCGGCACCGCCGAACTGCCGGACCAGTCCGCCGGCATGGCCGTGCTGCTCGGGCCGGTTTCGGTTGCCGATTACCTGCAGCGCGAAACCCTCCTGCAACGCCAGCCCGATGGCAGCCTGACCGCCTCCACCGATGGCCGCTGGGCCGGCAGCCTGGCCGGTGACATCGACCAACTGCTGCTGCGCCAGCTGTCGTGGCGCCTGGACAGCCAGCGCCTGGTCCTGGCCCCTGCCAACCCCGGCTTCACGCCCGAGATCCAGGTGCTGCTGAGCATCAGCCGCCTCGATTCGGGCCCTCAGCGCCCTGCGGTGCTGGAAGCCCAGTGGCGCGTGCTCGACAAGGCCGGCCAGCTGCGTGACAGCCGCCTGGTGCGCCTGGAGCAGCCCCACAGCGGCACCGCCGCTGATCAGGTGCGGGCCCAGAGCCAACTGCTGCAACAACTGGCCGAGCAACTGGCCGGTGCGGTCAAGCCCCTCTCTGGCCAGCCTGCCGCTGCCGCCGAGGAGCCGCGCAAGGCCACTGCCGCCCCGGCGCGTGCCCGTGAGCCCGTACCGCCGAAGATCCCCATGGCCGCCCCGGTGCGCACCGATGTGGAAGTGTTCCGCTTCTGATCGCCGCAGATGCACGAAAAAGCCCGCATGATGCGGGCTTTTTCATGGGCTGCGAATTGTGCTGATCGACCGGGCGCTCACTCGGCGCGGCGCTTGCCGAACAGGCGTCGCAGGCCGAAGCCGCCGAGGGCCAGGACCAGGCAGGGCAGGCCCACCCAGCGCGCTTCGGAGAGCAGCACATCGAGGCCGCGTTGGGTGAAGAAGCCACCGATGAAAGGCGACACCTCGATGGGACGCCAGGGCAGGAAGTGGCGCTGCAGGTCCCAGGGCCAGAACCAGGCGACGCCCAGCCCGCCGTCGGTCAGGGCGTCCAGCAGGCTGTGGCTGAGGGTCGAGAGCCCGACGAACAGGCCGGCTTTCAGCGGGCCGCAGCGTAGCAGCGGGGCGATCAGGGCGCCGAACAGGGCGCAGCAGCCGGCGAATAGCAGTGAATGGCTGAAGCCCCGGTGGCCGAAGGCGTCGGCGTAGGCGATGCCCAGCTTGAAGGCGGCGACGTCGGCGTCCGGCAGGCAGGCGAAGAACAGCCCGGCCAGGAGCAGGCGTGGCGGGATCACGCGGCTGCCGAGGGCGATGCCCACCGCGAGGACGGGCAGGGGATGGGTGATCAGGGTGGTCATGGCGCCTTCCTTGGCGCCGGGGGCTCAGCGGCGCCCGGCGTCGTGCATGCGGGCCAGCTGGCGTTCCAGCAGCGAGGGGTAGGGGTCCAGCAGGCGTTCGACGCAGCAGGCGCCTTCCGGGCTGGCGATGGGGCGTACACGGGCACGCTGGCGCACCAGGCCGTCGTCGGCGATGGCGCGCTCCACCAGCAGCAGGTTGCGGCTGTGCTGGCTCAGCGCCAGGGCGTTCTGGGTGGTGTCATCCAGCAGCAGGTCGCCCTGGCCGAGGCCGGCGAGGCTGTCGCCGAGGGTCAGGCCGAGCTGCAGCTGCAGGGTGATTCCACTGTCGGCCACTTCGATCTGCAGGGCGTGGCCGAGGGCACGCAGCAGCTCGCCGCAGCAGAGCGCGTGGGTCAGGTGGTCCTCACCGCTGTCGGCGCTGTGGAACAGCATCAGGCTGCTGCCATCGTTGAGGGTGTGCAATTCGCTCTGATAGAGCTGGGCGGCCTGGTCGAGGCAGTCGCGGTAGCGTTGCAGCAGGTCCAGCAGGCGGGTGCGGGGCAGTCGGCGCAGCTGGTCCTGGGCGCCCAACTGGACGGCCAGCACGGCACTGCGGTGCAGCTCGTCGCGCGCTTCGGGCTCGGCTTCCGGCTCCGGAGTCGCCACGACGGGCTTCTCTTCCTCGCGTGGGCGCAGGTCGGCGAAGGGGTCGTCTTCGTCGGGGGTGAACAGGCGGCTGGGACGCTCCTCCTCGACGGCGTCGCTGTCGTAGCTGTCATCGCGCAGGTCGCGGATCTCGAAGGCCGGCTCGTCGTCGTCCTGCTCTTCGGGGAAGTCTTCTTCCTCGTCCAGGTACTGCTCTTCGATCTCGGGTTCCGGCTCGGGCTCGGGCTTTTCCGGCACCAGGCGTGCCTGCAATTGGCGGGCGAGGTCGCCGATTTCGTCCTGGCGGCCGGCGCCGGGTGCGGGGTCGTCCGGGTCGCGCAGCCACACCCGCAGTTGCAGCAGCGGCGTGGAGATGTGCCGGCCGAGGCGCAGGCTGAGGGACAGCGCCAGGGCCAGGAGGATGAGGCTGAGCAGGCCCATGCTCTGCAGGCTGATGGTCATGGGCTGCTGGAACTGCTGCATGTCCAGGCTCAGGCGCAGGTGCCCGGCTATCACTTCCTGGAAGGTGATGGGCGTGGAATACAACCCTTCGACCTCACCCAGCAGGCCCTGCTTCGGGCGCGAGCCGGCTTCGGCGAGGATGCGGTTGTCCACGCTGTAGATGGCCGCATGGGCCACCAGGGGGTTCTTCACCAGGTTGTTGAGCAGCACGTTGAGGCTGAGGATGTCGTTGGACACCAGCAGCTCGGTGGCGGAAGCGGCGGTCTGCGCGGTCAGGCTCTGGCCCAGGGCGTCGGCCTGCTGCTGCATCGCCTGCTTGAACTGCATGCCCATCACCCAGGCGTAGATCACCAGGGCCAGGGCTACCAGCAGGAGGCTGTGGCTGGCGATGCGCAAGGCGATCGGCACACGGCGCTGGCGCAGGGCGTGGAAGATCAGCAGGAAGAAGTTGTCGGGTTTGACGGGCGTAGGCCGGTTCACAGAGCTCGGCTCTTCTCGGACGGAATTGTGGCGCAGTATAACGGCGCCCCCTAGCAGGGCAAAGCGCCCGGCATGCTCGTCAGACCGTGAAAGTGGGTAGAATGTGCGCCTTTTCCACTGCGGGAGGTGCGCCTTGCGCGAAATAGTCCTGATCAACATCACCGGGGAAGACCGTCCCGGCCTCACCGCCGCGATTACCGGTGTACTCGCACAGGGCGGGGTGAACATTCTCGACATCGGCCAGGCGGTCATCCACGACACCCTGTCGTTCGGCATCCTGGTGGAGATCCCCGATACCGAGCAGGCTTCCTCCGTACTCAAGGACGTGCTTTTCACGGCCTACAAGCTGGACCAGCAGGTGCGTTTCACCCCGGTTTCCGAGGCGGACTACCAGGTGTGGGTCGGCGGCCAGGGCAAGCCCCGGCACATGGTGACCCTGCTGACCCGCAAGGTCACCGCCGAGCAGCTGCAGCGCGTCAGCGCCATTACTGCCAAGTACGGCCTGAACATCGACCATATCGATCGCCTGTCCGGGCGCATGCCGCTGGACATGCCTGCGAGCCAGGGCAAGGGCTGCATCGAGTTTTCCGTGCGCGGCGAGCCGGCCGACCCGGTGGCGCTGCGTGCCGAGTTCCTCAGCGTGGCCCAGGAGCTGAACGTCGACATCGCCTTCCAGCGCGACTCGGTGTTCCGCCGCAACCGCCGCCTGGCGGTGTTCGACATGGACTCCACGCTGATCGAAGCCGAAGTGATCGACGAGCTGGCCAAGGCCGCCGGCGTCGGCGAGCAGGTGGCCGAGATTACCGAGCGCGCCATGCGCGGCGAACTGGATTTCCGCGCCAGCTTCAAAGAGCGCCTGGCGCTGCTCAAGGGCCTCTCCGAGGACGTGCTGGAGGAGATCGGTGCCTCGCTGCGCCTGACCGAAGGTGCCGAGACCCTGTTCGCCGAGCTCAAGCGCCTCGGCTACAAGACCGCGATTCTCTCTGGTGGCTTCAGCTACTTCGCCAAGCAGTTGCAGGCCAAACTGGGCATCGATTACGTGTTCGCCAACGAACTGCAGATCGAAGACGGCAAGCTGACTGGCGTGGCCGTCGAGCCGATCGTCGACGCCCAGCGCAAGGCCGACCTGCTGCGTGAGCTGGCGGAGAAGGAAGGGCTGCGCCTGGAGCAGACCATCGCCGTGGGCGATGGCGCCAACGACCTGCCGATGCTGGCCCTGGCCGGCCTGGGCGTGGCCTTCCGTGCCAAGCCGCTGGTCAAGCAGTCGGCCAAACAGGCCATCTCCACCCTGGGGCTGGACGGCATCCTCTACCTGCTGGGCTTCCGCGACCGCGACGGCCTGGAGTGAGTGACGCTTGAACGAGAAAGCCGCCCGAGGGCGGCTTTTTCTTTGGGCGGTTGGAAAGGCGGCTTACTCGTCGCCGGACGAGAAGTCGTAGTCCATCGACTGGCTCGGGCCCTGCAGGTAGTAACCCTGGATGTAGTTGACCCCGGCCTGCCAGAGGGTGGCCAGGACACTGGCGCTCTCGACATAGGGCACGATGGTCAGCTTGGCCTGGGAGTGCAGGCTGGCAAGCAGGGTCTTCAGCGCTTCCTGGCTTTCCGCCTTGCTCAGGTCCTGGGTGAAGGAGCCATCGACCTTCACGAAGTCGATGTTCAGGTGCTTGAGCGTGTTGAACGGGTTGAGCGCGCAGCCGAACTGGCTCAGGGCGACCTGGCAGTGCAGCTCGGCGAGGCCCTGGGTCAGGGCTTTGGCCTGCTTCAGGTAGGCGATGGCGTCCGGCTCGCTGAACTGGAAGATCAGCGCGTCGGATGGCAGGCGTGCGGCCTTGAGGGCGACGCTGAGCCACGGCAGCAGGGTCTGGTCCTGCAGGCTGACGCCGGACAGGTGGACGAACAGGCGTGTGCTGTGGCCCTTGGAGCGGTGCTCGGACAGCAGCTTGATGGAGTTGAGGATCACCCAGCGGTCGATCTTCTCGGCCAGCCCGGCTTCCCGCGCCGCGCCGAGGAAGTCGGCTGGCGGTACTTCGTCGCCCTGGGGGCTGAGCAGGCGCAGGAGGACTTCGTAGTGCTCGAAGTTATCGCCGCGCAGGCTGATGATCGGCTGGAACAGCAGGCGGAAGCTGTTGTTCTCCAGGGCCTGCTGGACCATGGCCACCAGGCTGCCGCGGTTGGCGGCGGCGGCCAGTTCGCTGGCTGGGTTGTACAGGCGCACTTCGTTGCCGTCGGTGATCTCGTCCGCGCAGCGGTGGGCGCGATCGATCACTTCCTGGGCCTTGGGCGTGGTCTCGTTGAGGCCGGCGACACCGATGGACAGGCTGAACTGCACGGTGCGGCCGCTGACGTCGAACAGGTGGCCTTCGACCTTCTTCAGCAGCGTACCCAGGCCTTCGCGGGCCTGCTCCGGGGTGATACCCGGTTGCAGCACGCTGAACACGTCGTCACCGAAGCGCGCCAGTTGCGCGTCGGCCGGGAAGTGGGCGCGCAGCAGGTTGGCCAGGTCGGTGAGCAGCAGGTCGCTGCCGGCGATACCGACGTCCGCCAGCAGGCCGGAGTAGCGGTCGACGCGGATGTAGGCGAGGGAGGCGGGCTGGCCGGCATTCACCGCGCGGTCGGCGGCGGCGTCCATCAGCTCGCTGAAGTGGTTGCGGTTGTACAGGCCGGTGACCAGGTCCTGGCTGCTGATCTCGCGCAGTTTCTCTTCCAGCTCGGCGCTGGCCGTTTCCGCGCGGATCACCACCTGGATGCACGGCTCGCCGTCATAGGTGGCGGGGGAGAAACTCATGCGCGCCTGGAAGCTCTGGCCGTCGACCTTGGCACCCGAGCAGGTCAACTCGGCGCTGCCGTCGCCACTGCGGTAGTTCTTGAGGAAGTCCTTGAACACCACCTGGTCGCAATTGGCGATCAGGTCGATCATCGGCATGCCTTCCAGCTCTTCCGCATCCTCGTAGCCGAACATCTCGACATAGGCGCGGTTGGCGTAGATGTGCATGCCGTCGTGGACGTAGGTGATGGCGTCGACCGAGCTGTCCAGCAGCAGCTGGCAGCGTTTCTCCGCTTCACGCAGGCTCACTTCGGCTGCGCGACGGGAGCGACGTTCTTCGAGGTTGGCCAGTTCACGGTTGGCGACCAGCACCAGGCGCTCGTCCTCGCCCTGGGGCAGGGCATCCTGGGCGCCAAGGGCCAGGGCCTCGGTGATCAGGTCCGAGTCGTTCTCCGTCACCAACTGGATGAAGGGAATGTCCTTGGCCTGACGGCGGATGGCGTTGAGGGCTTCGCCAGGGGAGAGGTTGTCACTCTCGGGGGCGGCGATGAGCAGGTCCCAGCTCTGCTGGAGGACCTCGGCGAGGTCATCGCTGGAGACCAGGCGATGCACACGGGTCGCGCGACCCGAGTTGCGAAACAGGCTGACCAGGCGCTCGGCTTCGTTCTGCGAGTCTTCCAGGATCAGCAGACGGATGGTTTTCTTTTCGATTGCCATGGCGTGTGCTTAGACCGCGCCGAACGGGCGCTAATAGGCGACAAATGGTGATGGCACGGGAATCTACAGCGACTTCCAGAGGGAGTCAAAATCTTCCTCCCCCGCAGCGCTTTGCTCGCTGGAAGCTGTGACGGGCTTCCCGGGATTCTCGCTTTCCTGCTCGAAGGCGCGGTATTCGAACTGGTTGAAACTGCCGGTGGTGGTCTGACGGCTGGTGAGTACCGCGCGACGCTCCTTGCCCTGAATGTTGATCTGTACCTTGTTGCCCTCCTGGAAGGGCAGGCGCGGGGTGATCAGGGTGGCCGGGCGCGAGATGGCGCTGATTTCCGGCAGCAGCAGGGCGCGCAGGTAATGGCTGTGCTGGTCGGCCTTGCGCAACAGCTGCAGGCCGCAGGCCTGGGCGTGGGGGGCGATCAGTTCGATACCCATCTGCGTGCCGCCACCGCGGACCTGGCGGATCCAGCGCACCACGGCAACGCTCCAGCCCTGGCCGGGGGCGTCCTGCACACCCAGGAGCTCGCCGGCCTGCAGCTGGCTGGGGACTTCCTTGGGCCAGCTCAGGCAGTAACCGCCCGGGCTGTGGTTGACGATGGTCAGGGCGAAGGTCGGGTAGCTCTCTGCGCTGGGGGCTGCGGCGGCGTGCTGCGGCGAGGTGTCGCCGCTGACCACGGGCTTGCTGTACTGGATCTCTTCGTAGGGCAGGCCGGCTTCCCAGTTCTGGTTGGGTTGGGCGTCGAAGGCGTTGCCCCAGATATCGCCCTCGTCCTTGTTGATCGGCTTGAACACGGCCTGGCCGACTTCGACCGGGAGCTTGAGGATTTCGCTGAACGGCTTGCTGCCGGAGATGAAGAAGTGCAGGGCGCTCATGCCGATGCACAGGGTCAGGGTGCCGCGGCCCGGGTTGCGCTGGAAGGTGCGCTCGGAAATGTCGCCCCACGCGGAGCTGAGGTGCTGCAGCAGATCCAGGGTGATGCCTTCGGGAACCTGCAGGCGGGCCTTGTCACGGCTTTCGTTGGGCAGCAGCAGGTATTCCTTGATCGCGTCCACCAGCGGCAGCGGGTCGATGCCCAGCAGGTTGGGCAGCTCGCTGTCCTGGAACAGCGACTTGTAGCGCGGCGGGCCGTCCACCTGGGTGGCGACGGCGAACAGCGTGGTCGGCTCGTTGCCGCGTTGCAGACGCACCAGCCCGCTCCAGGGTTCGAGCACCTCGGCAAGGCGGGCGATGTTGTTCTGGCGCATCTGGTTGCAGCGCGAGCAGCCCAGCAGCAGGGCCACGAGGTAGGTCTGCTCGACGCTCAGGCCTTCGGTGTGACGGGCCAGGTTGTCGCGGATGATGGCGCGCTGGACTTGGCGGGAGACGGCAATCTGGTAGAGCTGATGCAGCTCCAGCCACAGGCCTTCGGGCACGGGGCAGTAGAGCTGGCTGGCGCGGATCAGTGCGCCGTTGAGGCTGTGCATGGCCCGCTGCAGGGCGATGGTCAGCAGTTGCGCGCCTTCCTTGGACTGGCGCGACGATTCCTGGGCAACGATCTGCTTGTAGCCGATGGCCAGGTGGTTCTGCAGGGCCTGGCAGAGGTTGGCGACCTTGCGCGGTCGCTCGTCGAGGACGATGGCCTGGTTGAGGAAGTGGCGCTCCAGGTGCTGGCAGACGTAGTAGACCTCGGGGCGCAGCAGTTCGAGCAACTGCAGGCGGTTTTCACTGGCGGTGACGAGCTGGTTGAGCTCCACGAGGGCCTGGTAGAGCTGGCGCGCGGTCTCGCCGAGGTTGGCCTTGGGCAGTCCGGAAATCCAGCGTTTCAGATCACGCGGGGAGGCATCGCAGAAGGACAGGCTCTGCTTGTTCGGAGTAGGAACACGCAATAACAGGTGGGGACTCTGTTTGTCCATGTAGCTCGAATACTCCAACTGCAGCGGGCAAGACGTGCGGAAATTTCACTCGCACTCTAGCAGCATCCCTTGCGGCCCGCAGCCCATCGCGGGGTTGGTATGGCAAAGTGCCGCTACGGAATGGACGGCGAGCCGGGCGGCTGCACTGCAAGGTTGGACATTCGGTCGCAGCCTTGCGTTCAACCCGGCCCGCCCGGTTTATCAGGCCTGCGCGGGCTGTGCCAGCAGTTCGCCCATGCTCACCGCGCTGCCGGCGTCGAGGCCTTCGGCCCAGCGGATCTGCTGCGGGCCGAAGAGCACGATGGCGGTGGAGCCCAGCTTGAAGCGGCCCAGCTCGGCGCCCTTCTCCAGGCTGATCGGCGCACGTGCGGCTTCGTCGTAGCGGAAGGTCTTCAGCTCGCGCTTGGGGGGCGTTACCAGGCCAGCCCAGACGGTCTCGATGGAGGCGACGATCATCGCACCCACCAGCACCACGGCCATCGGGCCACGCTCGGTGTCGAACAGGCAGACCACGCGTTCGTTGCGGGCGAAGAGTTCGGGCACGTTCTCGGCGGTGCTCTGGTTCACCGAGAACAGGCGGCCGGGCACGTAGACCATTTCGCGCAGGGTGCCGCCCAGGGGGGCGTGCACACGGTGGTAGTCGCGAGGCGACAGGTAGATGGTGGCGAATTCACCGCCCATGAAGGGTGCGGCGCGCTCGGCGTCACCGCCCAGCAGTTCCAGCACGCTGAAGCTGTGGCCCTTGGCCTGGAAGATACGGCCGTGCTCGATGGGGCCGAGCTGGCTGACCGCGCCGTCTGCTGGGCAGAGGATGGCGCCGGGTGTCGGGTCGAGCGGGCGTGCACCGTCTTTCAGCGCCCGGGTGAAGAAGGCGTTGAAGTGCTCGTAGGCGGTGAGGTCTTCGACCAGGGCCTCGCTCATGTTCACCTGGTAGCGACGGGCGAACCAGGCGGTGAAGGCATTCTTGAACCAGCGCACGCGACACTCCGCCACGCAGCCGGCCAGGCGCGAGAGCAGGTGATGGGGCAGCAGGTATTGGCTGATGATGAACAGGCGTTCTTTCATGGGTGTTCCTTGTTTACCGGAGGCTCAGGCCTCGACAGGGGTATCCGGGTGGTTGCCCCACTCCGACCAGGAGCCGGCGTAGCCCTTGACGCGGGGGTAGCCCAGCGCCTTGGCCACCAGGTAGGTGAAGCCGGAGCGGTGGTGGGTCTGGCAGTGGGTGACGATTTCCTTGTCCGGGGTGATACCGAGCGATTGCAGGATCTCGGCGATGTCTTCGCGGATGCGCAAAGCGCGCTGCGGGTCCATGCCGGCGGTCCATTCGAAGTTCACCGCGCCGGGGATGTGCCCACCTTTGGCCGCCAGCACCTTGGTGCCGGCGTATTCGCCGGGGCCGCGCGCGTCCCAGATGGCCAGGTCGGCGGCGCCGAGGCGGCTCTGCAGGTACTCGCGGGTGGCGGTGGGCTCGTCGTGGATCACCAGCGGCAGCGGGCCGCCAGCTGGGGCTGGAGTCTCGGTCGCGGTGGCGCGGCCATCGGCCAGCCAGGCATGCAGGCCGCCGTTCAGGTAGTGATAGCGGCCGTGGCCGATCACATCCAGCAGCCAGATGAAGCGCCCGGCCCAGCCACCGCCTTCGTCGTCATAGACCACATAGGTGGCGTCGCTGCGCTGGCCCAGTTCGCCGAACAGGGTTTCGAGGTCCGCCTTGGCGGGCAGCAAGCCGGGGGCCGGGGCCTGGCCGAGCTGAGTGCGCTTGGGGTCGACGAAGCGGGCGCCGGGAATGTGGCCTTCGGCGTAGCGCGCGGCGCTGGTCAGGTCCACCAGGATCAGTTCGGGCGCATCGAGTCGAGCTGCCAGGTCGGCCGGTTCGATGACCAGTGGCAGGCCGGAAAAGGCGGACATTGAACACTCCGGAAGAGAATGAAAGAGGCGGATTGTAGCGGAAAGGTCAGCGCCCGCGCGTAGCAAAGCTGGCCAGGGCGCGCTCGATGCATTGCACGGTCTTTCCGAAGGCCTGGAGGCTGACGTCGGCGAAGGGCTGGCCGCCCTGGTCGGCGATCAGCAGCAGGGCGACGCGGCCATTGGCAGGGATGGAGCGCAGCAGCACGTGGTCGGCCGGGAACAGTGCCTTGAGGTTGCCGGGTATCAGCGCGGAGTACTGTGCGGCGTTCTCCGGCGTCAGGCGCAGCTGGCCGGGTTGCGCGAGCAGGCGGCGCAGCACCTGGCTCTGGGTCGGGTCCAGTTGCAGGCCGGCGGCTTCCCTGGGCAGCCCGGCGCTTTGCTGCACCGCCAGCCGGCTCTGGGTGCGGTCGGTGAGCAGGATCAGGCAGCGGCGCATGCCACAGGCCGTGAGGGCGTCGCGGGCACGGCCGGTGAGCTGGACGATGTTGGCGAAGGGGCTGGGCTCCTTCAGCAACTGACCACAATGCTGGCGCCATTCGCTGAGTGCGGCGGCGGGGGGCGGGGTCGGCTTCACTTCCTCGGTCGGCCAGCGGCTGCAATCCCAGGGCCAGATCAACGCCTGGGCCGGATGCCAGAGGTCACTGCGCGCGTGCTTGCGGGCGCTATCGGCAGCGTGCTGGTGGATGAGTTGCTGCAGCTCGGTCAGCGGCAGTTGCATGTAGAGGCCAGTGAGGCGCTGCCAGCGCAGGCTGTGGTCGCAGGCCCAGGAGTCGTGGGCGGACAATGCCAGCCCGTTGGCCAGCAATACCGTGTTGCCCGGCTGGGTTAGCCAGCGGCGCAGGGCCGGGTCGGCATCGAGCATCTGCTGCTGGTGCAGGGGGTGCTCGTTGTCACGGGCGATGTGCAGGGCCTTCACCAGCATGCGCCGGTCGGCGTTGAGCAGGCGGTAGCCGTAGGTGATCCAGTCCGGCAGCTTCCAGTGTTCGGCCAGGGCCTGGCACAGGCGCAGCAGTGGTACGCCGAGCAGTTCGAGTTCCACCTTGCGCGCCGGCTCGCCACGGACGATGACGCGGGTTTCCCAGGCGGCGAACAGCTGCGGATGCAGGGCCAGCAACGGCCAGAGCGGGGACAGGAACAGCAGGCTGTTCCAGTGGATTTCCTGCCACAGGCGCGCCAGGCGGGCGGCGAACAGACCGCTGGCCTGTTGCGACGCGTGCTGGCTGATCAGTTGCAGTTGGCGCAGTGCCAGGGGGATATCGGTTTCGTTGACGGCTGGCAGGCGGTTGAGCAGCTCTTCCGAGCGCTTCAGGCCAAGGCGGGTCAGTGCCACTTCCAGGCTTTCCGCCGGGCTGTCGAGGGAGGAACCGGCGCGGTTGGCCTCACGCATGATGCTCAAGGCCAGGCCGGGACTATCCTGAATCAGGTCAGCGATCTCGCGCATCGAACGGCGGCTGTCGCCCAGGGCGCGGCGCACCCGTTCATGGCTTTCCGCCGGAATCGGGAGGCGGACGCCGTCGAGTTGTTTGATCCAGGCGTCGAGGCTGCTGGGTGGGGGCATCTGCGTCTTCATGAGGTTTGAGCCAAACTGGCTTTTCGCCTTAACTGGCTATAGTCTGGCGCATAAGTTCCGATAATTAGAAGGGTTGTTTTCATAACCCTATTACTGACCCTTCAAGTCTCACTTTATGGCAAAAATAATCGGCATCATCGTCGTATTCGCCACCGTTCTCGGCGGATATGTCCTTTCCCACGGTAAGATCGGTGCCCTGATACAGCCTTTCGAGGTGTTGATCATCGGTGGCGCGGCGCTCGGGGCCTTCCTCCAGGCCAACCCGGGCAGCACCTTCATGCATGTGCTGAAAAAGTCGCTGAAGATGTTCGGCTCGCGCTTCACCCATGCCTTCTATCTGGAAGTGCTGCGCCTGCTCTACGAGATTCTCAACAAGAGCCGCCGCGAAGGGATGATGGCCATCGAGGCCGATATCGAAGACCCGGCCGCCAGCCCGATCTTCAGTAAGTACCCGGGGATCCTCAAGGATGCCGGGATGGTCGCGTACATCAGCGACTATTTGCGCATCATGTCTTCCGGCAACATGGCGCCCCACGAACTCGAAGGCTTGTTCGACATGGAACTGAACAGCCTGAAGGAAGACCTCGAACACCCCTCCCACGCCGTTACCCGCATCGCCGATGGCCTGCCGGGCTTCGGTATCGTTGCGGCGGTACTGGGTATCGTGGTGACCATGGCGCTGCTCGGCCAGGTCGAGCAGTCTGCGCTGGGCCAGCACGTGGGTGCGGCCCTGGTGGGTACCTTCCTCGGTATTCTCGCGGCCTACGGTTTCTTCGGCCCGTTGGCCGTCTGCCTGGAGCACGACGCGAAGGAAGAGCTCAACGTCTACGAGGCCATCAAGGCTTGCCTTGTTGCCTCGGCGTCCGGGATGCCTCCGTCGCTGGCGGTGGAGTTCGGGCGCAAGGTTCTATACCCCGCACATCGCCCGAGCTTCAGCGAGCTCGAGCAGGCCGTTCGCGGTAGCTGACCGGGGCTGAACCATGGATAACAACCAGCCGATCATCGTCAAGCGGGTCAAGAAGATCGCCGCTGGGCACCATGGCGGTGCCTGGAAGATCGCCTTCGCCGACTTCGCCACCGCGATGATGGCGTTCTTTCTGGTGCTCTGGCTGATGTCCTCGGCCACGCCCGAGCAGAAGAAGGCGATTTCTGGCTACTTCCAGGACCCCATCGGTTTCACCGAAAGCGCCAGCCCTTATGTTATCGACCTCGGCGGTACGCCGACGCCGGCGCCGGACCGTACGCTCAACCCCGAGCTGAAGGACGCCCCTGACGCCCAGGAGGCGGCGATCGACTCGACCAACAAGCAGGTGGACGCCAAGCAGGTGGAAACCCTGGCCGACCAGATCGAGAAGGAACGCCTCGAGATGCTGCTGCAGGAGCTGCAGAACAAGGTCGACGAGAACCCCGAGCTGCGCAAATTCAAGGATCAGATCCTCTTCGAGATCACCCAGGATGGTTTGCGCATCCAGATCATGGACGCCGCCAACAGGCCCATGTTCGACCTCGGCAGCGCGCGCCTGCAGCCCTATTTCGAAGACATCCTGCTGATCATGGCCGAGACCATCAAGGCCGTGCCGAACAAGATCAGCATCAGCGGCCACACCGATGCCAAGCCCTTCGCCGGGGTCGGCGAGTTCGGCAACTGGGAGCTTTCCGCCGGCCGCGCCAACGCTGCCCGTCGGACCCTGGTGGCGGGCGGGTACCCCGATGATCAGGTCGCACGGGTGGTGGGCTACGCCTCCTCGGCGCTGTTCGACCGCGAGGACCCCTTCAACCCGGTCAACCGGCGTATCGACATCATCGTGCTGACCAAGAAGGCCCAGCGCGATATCGAAGGCTCCCATGGCGACCAGAACGCACCCGCTGAAGAGGGTACGCCGCCGGCTACGCCTGCCAGCGGCACTCAGCCCGCCATCCCGGGTGGGGCTTCGGGAACCCAGGCCACGCCGCCGGGCGTCGCCGCGCCGCTGCAACCCCAGGAGCTGCAGCAGAAGCTGAACATCTTCGAGGACGGCGTGCTGAAGATGGACGAGAACAAGCAGCCCTGACCGGCAGCCACCCTGAATGAAAAAGGCCACGCGATTGCGTGGCCTTTTCGTTTTCAGCGCCTGTCAGTACTCGGGTTCCGGCAGGCTTTCGAGGATGTGCCGGTAGCTCGACATGCGCTGGGGCTGCACGCGGCCGTCCTCCAGCGCCTTGAGCAGGGCGCAGCCGGGCTCGCGGTCGTGCTTGCAGTCGCGGAAGCGGCAGGTGCCGAGCAGGTCGCGGAACTCGATGAAGCCGGCTTCCACGTCGTGGCGGCTGACGTGGCCTAGGCCGAATTCGCGGATGCCGGGGGAGTCGATCAGCTCGCCGCCACCGGGGAAATGGAACAGCCGCGCGGTGGTGGTGGTGTGGGTGCCCTTGCCGGTCAGCTCCGAGAGCGGGCCGACGCGGGTGTCGACACCGGGCAACAGGCTGTTGACCAGCGAGGATTTACCGACGCCGGACTGGCCGACGAACACGCTGACGTGGCCATCGAGGCGCGCTTGCAGGTCTTCCATGCCGCCGCCGCGGTGTGCCGAGACCTCCAGCAGCGGATAGTCGAGCTGCCGATAGACGCCCAGCAGCGAGTCGAGCATCGCGCTGTTGTCATCGTCCACCAGGTCGGCCTTGTTCAGCAGCAGCAGCGGCTGGATGCCGGCATGCTCGGCGGCCACCAGGTAGCGGTCGATGAGGTTGGCGTGCGGGTGGGGCAGGGGAGCGAAGACGATGACGATCAGATCGACGTTGGCCGCCACCGGCTTGAGCAGGCCGCGCATGTCCGGGCGACACAGCTCGCTGGTGCGCGGCAGTTGCGCGACGATCACGCCGCTGCTCTGGTTGCCCGAGCGCCAGACCACACGATCGCCGGTGACCAGCGCCGGCAGGTTGGCGCGCAGGTGACAGCGGAATACCTGGCCGGCGATCTCGCCTTCCAGCGCCTCGACCTCGACCTGCACGCCGAAGTGGGCGATCACCAGGCCGGTCTGTTCGGGGCCGAGATCGCCGCCTTCCAGCTCGTCGAGCGCGCGTGATTCGCGCTTGGCCGCACGGGCGGCGCGCTCTTCCTGGATCTTCTCGATGCGCCAGCTTTGCCGGCGGCTGAGGTGGCGTTTGGCCATGGAACTTCCACTGATTGAAAACGGCGGCGAGTTTAGCACGGGCAGCCCGGCGCACCGGGCTCTAAGCTAGAATGCGCGCCTTGCCTTGGAGAGCGAACATGCAGAACGCACAGAACCTGATCTGGATCGACCTGGAAATGACCGGTCTCGATCCCGATAACGACGTCATCATCGAAATGGCCACCATCGTCACCGACAGTGATCTCAACGTGCTCGCCGAAGGCCCGACCATCGCCGTGCACCAGAGCGACGAGATTCTTGCCGGCATGGACGAGTGGAACACCCGCCAGCATGGCCAGAGCGGCCTGACCCAGCGCGTGCGCGAGAGCCGCATCAGCGCCGCCGAGGCCGAGGCGCAGACCCTGGCCTTCCTGGAGCAGTGGGTGCCCAAGGGCAAGTCGCCGATTTGCGGCAACAGCATCTGCCAGGACCGCCGCTTCCTCTATCGCCATATGCCCAAGCTGGAAGGCTACTTCCACTACCGCAACCTGGACGTCTCCACCCTCAAGGAGCTGGCCGCGCGCTGGGCGCCCCATGTGCGTGACGGCTTCAAGAAAAGCAGCACCCACCTGGCCCTGGACGACATCCGCGACTCCATCGCCGAACTGCGTCACTACCGCGAGCACTTCATCAAGGTCTGAGCCGTTTCAGGCGGCCTGGTGCCGGGCGAGGGCCCACTCCACGTGTTCGCGAACCAGTTCCGAGGGGTGCTCGCGCCGGGCGCGCAGGGCCTCCAGCACCGGGATGGTCGAGGGGGCGTTGCCCAGGCCGACCGCCAGGTTGCGCAGCCAGCGTTCGTAGCCGGCGCGGCGTAGCGGCGAGCCTTCGGTGCGGGTGAGGAACTCCTCCTCGTTCCAGGTGAACAGCTCCGCCAGGGCCGCATTGTCCAGGCCGTGGCGGGGCTGGAAGTCGCCCTGGTCGGTGGGGCGGGCGAAGCGGTTCCAGGGGCAAACCATCTGGCAATCGTCGCAGCCGAATACGCGATTACCGATCAGCGGGCGCAGCTCTTCCGGGATCGAGCCCTTGAGCTCGATGGTCAGGTAGGAGATGCAGCGCCGCGCGTCCAGTTGATAGGGCGCGACGAAGGCGGCGGTGGGGCAGATGTCCATGCACGCCGAGCAGCGGCCGCAATGTTCGCTGCCGTGGGGTGCATCCACCGGCAGCGGCATGTCGACGAACAGTTCGCCAAGAAAGAAGTAGCTGCCGGCCTTGCGGTTGAGCACCAGGGTGTTCTTGCCGATCCAGCCGAGGCCCGCCTGTTCGGCGATGGCCTTCTCCAGTACCGGCGCGCTGTCGACGAAGGCGCGATAGCCAAAGGGGCCGATGGCCTGCTGGACCCGCTCGGCCAGTTGCTGCAGGCGCTTGCGGATCAGCTTGTGGTAGTCGCGGCCCAGTGCGTAGCGCGAGACGTAGGCCTTCTCCGGCTGCCCCAGTACCTGCGCCATGCGCGTGTCGCCGGGCAAATAGTCCATGCGCAGAGAGACCACCCGCAGCGTGCCGGGGACCAGCTCGTCCGGGTGGGAGCGCTTGCTGCCGTGGGCGGCCATGTAATCCATCTCGCCCTGGTAGCCCGCGTCCAGCCAGCGCTGCAGGTGCGCCTTGTGCTCGCCCAGCTCCACCCCGGTGATGCCCACTTGCTGGAAGCCGAGCTCGCGTCCCCAGTCCTTGATGGACTGCGCGAGGTCGGCGAGTTGTTCGGGAGATAGGGACATGCTGGAGGGAAACCGCAATCGAGGTGCGTATAATTCTGCCAGACCTAGCCCTGAACGCCGAATCGCATGCCCGACCCAATCGATGACCTGCCGCTCGTCCTCTATTCATCTGCCCAGGTACGCGAGCTGGATGCACGCCTGATCGCCGCCGGTACGCCGGGGTTCGAGTTGATGCAGCGTGCCGCCCACGCCACCTGGCGCGCCCTGCGTCGTCGCTGGCCGAATGTGGCTGAGCTGACGGTTCTGGCTGGCCGTGGCAACAACGCCGGGGATGGCTACCTGATCGCTGCGCTGGCCCTGCGCGCGGGGTGGCGCGCCCAGGTGCTGGCCGTGGGTGATGCCACTGCCCTCGAAGGGGACGCTGCGCTGGCGCGGGATGAGGCGCTGAGCGCCGGTGTGCCCATCCTGTCGTGGAACGAGACGGCAGACCTTCAAGGCGTCGTGGTCGATGCGTTGCTGGGAACCGGACTCGTCGGTGAGGTTCGCGAGCCTTATGCCGAGGCCATCCATTGCATCAATGCCAGCCACCTGCCGGTGCTCGCGGTGGATGTCCCTTCCGGCCTCTGCGCCGATACCGGCCGCGTGCTTGGCGTTGCGGTGCGCGCCGACCTCACCGTGACCTTCATTGGCCTCAAGCTGGGCCTGTTTACCGGCGCTGCACCCGATCGGGTCGGCGAACTGGTTTTCGACGGCCTGCAGGCGGACGAAGCGATCGTCGCCAGCCAGCTGTTCGTCGCCCGGCGCCTGGCCGTCGATGGGCTCGACCTCCTGGCCTCGCGCCCGGCGACTGCTCATAAGGGGCGCTACGGCCGCCTGCTGGTGGTGGGCGGTGACCTGGGCACCGGTGGTGCGGCCTTGCTCAGCGCCGAAAGCGCGCTGCGCAGCGGGGCCGGCATGGTGTCGCTGGCCACCCGGGGCGAGCACGTTGGCGCGGCACTGTCGCGCATTCCCGAGGTGATGAGCGTGGGGGTTGCGTCCGCCAACCAACTGCGTGGCCTGGCGGCTGCGTCCAGCGTGTTGGTGGTTGGCCCCGGGCTCGGCCAGGGCGCCTGGGGGCGCAGCCTGCTGAGCGCCGTGACTGCACAGGAGATACCCCAGGTCTGGGATGCCGATGCCCTCAATATGCTGGCCGCGGGTGGGGTCGTTTTGCCCGAGGGTTGCGTGATCACGCCGCACCCGGGGGAGGCCGCGCGGCTGCTGGGTACCAGCATCGCCGACGTCCAGAAGGATCGTCCCGCCGCCGCCCTCGCGCTTGCCCGTCGCTATCGCACCACCGTTGTGTTGAAGGGCGCGGGTAGCCTGATCGCGGGTGTCGATGGCCGCCTGGCGCTCTGTGATCGCGGCCATCCCGCCATGGCCGGCGCCGGGCTGGGAGATGTGCTCGCGGGTGTCATCGGAGCCCTGCTGGCCCAGGGCATGGCGCCGTTCGAGGCTGCCTGTCTGGGCGTCTGGCTGCATGCCGGCGCTGGCCAACTGCTGGGTGCCCAGGGGCGTGGGCTGGCAGCCAGTGACCTGATTCCTACCATTCGTCAGCTGCTCGAGGAGTGCTCGCCGTGCCTGAGTTGAATCTTTTTGCCGACGGCGAAGACGCCATGCTGGCGCTGGGCGCGCGCCTGGCGCAGGCGACCGGAGGTCGCGGCATCATCTACCTGCACGGTGACCTTGGGGCCGGCAAGACCACGCTGTCGCGCGGCATCCTGCGTGGCCTGGGCCATGGCGGTTCGGTGAAGAGCCCCACCTTCACCCTGGTGGAGCCCTACGAGATCGGCGAGTTGCGCGCGTTCCACTTCGACCTGTATCGCCTGGCCGACCCGGAAGAGCTTGAATTCCTGGGTATCCGCGACTATTTCGAGGGCGATGCGCTGTGCCTGATCGAGTGGCCCCAGAGGGGCACCGGCATTTTGCCAAAGGCCGACATGGACATTACCATTAGCCCCCATGCAGGCGGCCGTACGCTGCATCTGTCGCCGCATACCGAGCGCGGCGAGTCCTGGTGCGCCGCCTTGGCCACGGGAGTATGAACAAGAGAATGGGGTGGGGTATGCGCTCGCGCGCGCTGTTTGCCGGGATTGGGGTTCTGCTTGCGGTGTTTGCCGCTGATGTCCTGGCCGCTGCGGAGGTTCGTGGCGTTAGGCTTTGGCGCGCCCCCGACAATACCCGGCTGGTGTTCGACCTGTCTGGCCCCGTGCAGCACAGCGTGTTCACGCTGGCGGCCCCCAATCGCATCGTCATCGATATCAGCGGCGCCCAGTTGGCCACCAAGCTGGAGCAATTGTCGCTGAGCAATACGCCCATCACCAGTGTGCGCTCCGCCCAGCGCAGCCCCACCGAGCTGCGTGTGGTGATAGACGTTTCCGCTGCCGTCGTACCCAAGAGCTTCTCCCTGGCGCCGAACCAGCAGTACGGCAACCGCTTGGTAGTGGACCTGTTCGACCAGGAAGCCGCTGCCAATGAAGCGTCCACACCCCAGGTCGCCGTGGCGCCAAGCACGCCGCAGCCGCCGGTGTCGCCGACCCAGCCCGCCACCAACAAGCTGCCGCCGGTACCCGGTGGCAACCGCGACATCATCATCGCCATCGACGCCGGCCACGGCGGCGAGGACCCAGGTGCCCTCGGGCCCAAGGGGCAGCATGAGAAGGACGTGACCCTGGCCATCGCCAAGGAGTTGCAGCGCCAGATCAACCAGGAGAAGGGCTTCCGGGCCGAGCTGGTGCGGACCGGCGACTACTTCATCCCGCTGCGCAAGCGCACCGAGATCGCCCGCAAGAAGGGCGCGGACCTGTTCGTTTCCATTCATGCCGACGCTGCCCCCAGCCGCAGCGCCTTCGGTGCCTCGGTGTTCGCCCTGTCGGACCGTGGCGCCACTTCGGAGACCGCCCGCTGGCTGGCCGACAACGAAAACCGTTCCGACCTGATCGGCGGCGTCGGCAGCGTCAGCCTGGACGACAAGGACCGCATGCTCGCAGGGGTGCTGCTGGACCTGTCGATGACCGCGTCGCTGTCCTCCAGCCTCAACGTCGGGCAGAAGGTGCTGACCAACATCAGCCGCGTCACGCCGCTGCACAAGCGCCGCGTCGAACAGGCCGGCTTCATGGTGCTGAAGTCCCCGGACATCCCGTCGATCCTGGTGGAAACCGGCTTCATCTCCAACCACAACGAATCGCAGAAGCTGGCCAGTGCCGGTCACCAGCAGGCCCTGGCGCGCTCCATCCAGGGCGGGATCAAGCAGTTCTTCCAGCAGAACCCGCCGCCTGGCACCTACATCGCCTCTCAGCGTGACCAGGGCAAGATCGCCGCCGGCCCGCGTGAGCATCTGGTCACCTCCGGCGAAAGCCTCGCGTTGATCGCCCAGCGCTACCAGGTCAGCCTCGCGGCCCTGCGCAGCGCCAACGGCCTGAAAAGCGACAACATCAAGGTCGGCCAGACCCTGGACATTCCTGCCACTGCCCTGGCTGCCCAGCCATGAGTGAGCTGCGCCGCATCCAGCTATTGAGCCCGCGCCTGGCGAACCAGATCGCCGCCGGCGAGGTGGTCGAGCGCCCGGCCTCGGTGATCAAGGAACTGCTGGAGAACAGTCTCGACGCGGGCGCCCGGCGCATCGATGTCGAGGTCGAGCAGGGTGGTATCAAGCTGCTGCGGGTGCGCGACGACGGCGGCGGCATCCCGGCCGATGATCTGCCGCTGGCCCTGGCACGCCACGCCACCAGCAAGATCCGCGACCTCGAAGACCTCGAGCGGGTGATGAGCTTGGGCTTCCGTGGTGAAGCGCTGGCGTCCATCAGCTCCGTGGCGCGGTTGACCATGACCTCGCGCACCGCCGATGCCGAACAGGCCTGGCAGGTGGAGACCGAAGGGCGTGACATGGAGGCCCGTGTGCAGCCTGCGGCGCACCCGGTGGGCACCTCGGTGGAAGTACGCGACCTGTTCTTCAATACCCCGGCGCGGCGCAAGTTCCTGCGTGCCGAGAAGACCGAGTTCGACCATCTGCAGGAAGTGATCCGGCGGCTGGCTCTGGCTCGCTTCGATGTCGCCTTCCACCTGCGGCACAACAACAAGACGGTCTTCGCCCTGCACGAAGCGAAGGACGAGATCACCCGCGCGCGGCGCGTGGCCAGCGTATGCGGCCCGGCCTTCCTCGAACAGGCGTTGCCGATCGAGGTGGAGCGCAATGGTTTGCACCTGTGGGGTTGGGTCGGCCTGCCGACCTTCTCCCGCAGTCAGGCGGACATGCAGTACTTCTACGTGAATGGCCGCATGGTGCGCGACAAGCTGGTGGTGCACGCGGTGCGCCAGGCCTACCGCGATGTGCTCTACAACGGCCGGCACCCGACCTTCGTGCTGTTCCTGGAGGTGGACCCGGCCGTGGTGGACGTCAACGTGCACCCGACCAAGCACGAAGTGCGCTTCCGTGAAAGCCGCATGGTCCATGACTTCCTCTACGGCACGTTGCACCGTGCGCTGGGCGAGGTACGGCCTGAAGATCACCTGGCTGCCCCCGCGGCCGTGGGAGGGATGGTCCGGGCCACCGGGGCCGAGGCGGGTGAGTTCGGCCCTCAAGGTGAAATGAGCCTGGCCGCGACCGTTCTGGAGCAGCCGGTCAGCCAGCCTGCCTGGACGCCATCGTTCGGTGGTGCAGGGGCCGGCTACCAGGCACCACGACCCTCACCGGCGCTGGGCACCGCCGAGGCGCAGGGCGCCTACCGTGAATATTTCGCGCCCATGACGGGCCAGTCCGCCGCCGTATTGCCGGACAGCCAGGGCGATATCCCGCCGCTGGGCTATGCCCTGGCGCAGCTCAAGGGCATCTACATCCTCGCCGAGAACGCCCAGGGGCTGGTGCTGGTGGACATGCACGCGGCCCATGAGCGCATCACCTACGAGCGCCTGAAGGTCGCCATGGCCAGTGAAGGGCTCAAGGGGCAACCGTTGCTGGTGCCCGAGTCGCTGGCCGTGAGCCAGCGTGAAGCCGACTGTGCCGAGGAACACGGCAACTGGTTCCAGCGCCTGGGCTTCGAGCTGCAGCGTCTTGGGCCTGAAACCCTGGCCATCCGCCAGACGCCCGCATTGCTCAAACAGGCCGAAGCGACCCAACTGGTGCGCGACGTGCTCTCCGATCTGCTGGAGTACGGCACCAGTGACCGCATCCAGGCTCACCTGAACGAGCTGCTGGGCACCATGGCTTGTCACGGCGCCGTGCGGGCCAATCGCCGCCTTACCCAGCCCGAAATGAACGGCCTGCTGCGCGACATGGAACACACCGAGCGCAGCGGCCAGTGCAACCATGGCCGCCCCACCTGGACGCAGCTGGGCATGGATGACCTGGACAAGCTCTTCCTGCGTGGCCGCTGAGATGGGGCAGCCCCTGCCACCGGCCATCTTCCTGATGGGTCCCACTGCCGCCGGCAAGACCGACCTTGCCCTGGACCTGGCGCGCCACCTGCCTTGCGAGCTCATCAGCGTCGACTCGGCGCTGGTCTATCGCGGCATGGACATCGGTACGGCCAAGCCCGAGAAGGCCATTCTTGAGGCATTTCCCCATCGTTTGATCGATATCCGCGACCCGGCGCAGAGCTACTCTGCCGCCGAGTTCCGCAGCGATGCGCTGGCCGCCATGGCCGAGATCACCGCGAAGGGGCGTATCCCCCTGCTGGTCGGCGGCACCATGCTCTATTACAAGGCGCTGCTGGAAGGCCTGGCGGACATGCCCAGTGCCGACCCGGCCGTACGTGCGGAGCTGGAGGCACGCGCCGAGCGTGAGGGTTGGGAAGCGTTGCATCGCGAGTTGGCGGAGGTGGACCCGGAGTCCGCCGCGCGCATCCACCCGAACGACCCCCAGCGGCTTACCCGCGCCCTGGAGGTGTACCAGGTGAGTGGGATGACGATGACCGCACATCGTCAGCGACAGGCGTTGCAAAATCCCGACTCGGGCCCCTCTGGCCGGGGGCAATTGCCTTATACTGTGGCCCACTTGGCGATCGCTCCGACGCAGCGCCAGGTGTTGCACGCGCGAATCGCGCAACGATTTCGTCTGATGCTGGAACAGGGCTTTGTCGAAGAGGTCGAAGCTCTGCGCGAAAGACGTGACTTGCACGCCGGACTGCCGTCTATAAGAGCTGTCGGTTATCGCCAGGTATGGGAATACCTGGACGGCGACCTGACCCGGGCCGAAATGGAAGAGCGAGGCATCATTGCAACGCGCCAATTGGCCAAGCGGCAGTTCACCTGGTTACGTAGTTGGGCTGATATACATTGGCTGGACAGCCTGGCTTGCGACAATCTGCCGCGCACCTTGAAATACCTGGCGTCGGTCTCCATATTGGGCTGAGACCTCACCAGTTACCGTCTATCCTTGGGGGTAGGGCGGCCTAACTTTCTCGTCATTTGACAACTAAATCGATTTATATCCCTACAGGAGTGCGGCATATGTCAAAAGGGCATTCGCTACAAGACCCTTACCTGAATACCTTGCGTAAGGAACGCGTACCGGTTTCCATCTATCTGGTTAACGGCATCAAGCTGCAAGGCCAGATCGAATCCTTCGACCAGTTCGTGATTTTGCTGAAGAACACTGTCAGCCAGATGGTCTACAAGCACGCAATCTCCACCGTGGTACCGAGCCGCCCCGTGCGTCTGCCGAGTGCCACCGAGCAAGAAAACCCCGAGCCTGGTAACGCCTGATAGGAGTCTGCATTGTTTTTCGAACGCCCTGGTGGTGGTGAACGGGCCATCCTGGTTCATCTGGACGGCCAAAATCCCGAGGCGCGAGAAGACCCGCAGGAATTCCAGGAGCTGGCTCGGTCGGCTGGCGCCGACACGGCAGCATTCATTTCCGTGTCGCGCCACCAGCCGACGGCAAAGTATCTGATCGGCACTGGCAAGGTCGAAGAGCTGCATGACCTGGTCAAGGCCGAGCAGGTCGAACTGGTCATCTTCAACCACACCCTTTCGCCCAGTCAGGAACGCAACCTCGAGCGAGCGCTCGAATGCCGCGTTCTGGATCGTACCGGCCTGATCCTCGATATCTTCGCCCAGCGCGCCCGCACCCATGAGGGCAAGCTGCAGGTGGAGCTCGCCCAGCTCGAACACATGAGCACGCGGCTGATCCGTGGCTGGACCCACCTCGAGCGGCAGAAAGGTGGTATCGGCCTGCGTGGGCCGGGTGAAACCCAGCTCGAAACCGACCGCCGTCTGCTGCGTGTGCGCATACGCCAGATCAAGCAGCGTCTCGACAAGGTGCGCAGCCAGCGCGAACAGGCTCGTCGCGGGCGCAAGCGTGCCGATATCCCTTCTGTTTCCCTGGTTGGCTACACCAACGCCGGCAAGTCCACGCTGTTCAATGCCGTGACCTCGTCCGAGGTCTATGCTGCGGACCAGTTGTTCGCCACGCTCGACCCGACGTTGCGTCGCCTGGATCTGAACGATTTCGGGCCCATCGTGCTGGCCGATACCGTGGGCTTCATCCGTCACCTGCCGCACAAGCTAGTCGAGGCCTTCCGGGCTACCCTTGAGGAGTCCAGCAACTCCGACCTGCTGCTGCACGTGATCGACGCCCATGAGCCTGAGCGCATGGCGCAGATCGAGCAGGTCATGGCGGTGCTGCATGAAATCGGTGCCGATGGCTTGCCGATGCTCGAGGTGTACAACAAGATCGACCTGCTCGATGGCATGGAGCCGCAGATCCAGCGGGACGCCGATGGCAAGCCTGAACGGGTCTGGCTGTCGGCGCGTGAGGGGCTCGGGCTCGATCTGCTCAAGCAGGCGATTGCCGAGTTGCTGGGTGATGATTTGTTCGTAGGTACCCTGAGGCTGCCGCAGAAGCTGGGCAGGCTCAGGGCTCAGTTCTTTTCCCTTGGCGCGGTGCAGAGCGAGCAGCACGATGAGGCGGGCGACTTCCTCCTGGCGCTGCGTGTGCCGCGTGTGGAGCTCAATCGTCTGGTCAGCCGTGAAGGCTGGAAGCCGCAGGAGTTCCTGGAGCAACACACTTTGCAATAAAGCCCGCGGGTGCGCTTTTTGCCGCGGGTGGCGGGCTTTCGGTAGCATTGGCGGGCGTGCCGTGGGTGCGTCTTTGCTTTATCAGTATGGAGAGCGCTATGGCTTGGAATGAGCCGGGTGGCAACTCGAACAATCAGGATCCCTGGGGTGGACGCCGTGGTGGCGATCGCAAGGGGCCGCCGGATCTGGACGAAGCCTTCCGCAAACTGCAGGACAGTCTCAATGGGCTGTTCGGCGGCAAGAAACGTGGTGGTGGCGAAAGCGGTGGCAAGGGCGGCGGCTTCGGCCTGGTCGGCATTGCCCTGTTCCTTCTCGCCATGGTCTGGCTCTACAGCGCCGTGTACGTGGTCGATGAGCAGGAGCAGGCCGTGGTGCTGCGCTTCGGCAAGTACTACGACACCGTCGGCCCGGGCCTGAACATCTATTTCCCGCCCATCGATCGCAAGTACCAGGAAAACGTCACCCGCGAGCGTGCCTATAGCAAGCAGGGTCAGATGCTCACCGAAGACGAAAACATCGTCGAGGTGCCGCTCACCGTCCAGTACAAGATCACTGACCTGCAGAAGTTCGTACTGAACGTCGACCAGCCTGAAGTCAGCCTGCAGCACGCCACCGAAAGCGCGCTGCGCCACGTGGTCGGCTCTACCGAGATGGACCAGGTCCTGACCGAGGGGCGCGAGCTGATGGCCAGCGAGATCAAGGAGCGCCTGCAGCGGTTCCTCGACACTTACGGCACCGGCATCACCGTCACCCAGGTGAACGTGCAGAGCGCAGCCGCCCCGCGTGAGGTGCAGGAAGCGTTCGACGACGTGATCCGCGCCCGTGAAGACGAGCAGCGTGCCAAGAACCAGGCCGAAGCCTACGCCAACGGCGTGATCCCCGAGGCCCGTGGCCAGGCGCAGCGCATCATCGAAGACGCCAACGGCTACCGCGATGAAGTCATCTCCCGTGCCAAGGGTGAGGCGGATCGCTTCACCAAGCTGGTGGCCGAGTACCGCAAGGCGCCGGAGGTCACGCGTCAGCGTCTGTACCTCGACACCATGCAGGAAGTCTTCAGCAACACCAGCAAGGTGCTGCTGACCGGCGACAAGGGGCAGAACAACCTGCTCTATCTGCCGCTGGACAAGATGATCGACAACCGTGGTGGCAGCGGCAGTGCCGTTCCCGGCGCAGCTGCCAGTGGCGCCGCCGATCTCGGGGCGCGCGTCACCACCGATCTGCAGCAGCGCGATCTGCGTTCTAGGGAGAGTCGCTGATGGGTAACAAATCGCTGATCGCCCTGATCGGAGCCGTTGTCCTCGCCCTGGTGGCCTGGAGCAGCTTCTACATAGTGGCGCAGACCGAGCGCGCGGTGCTCCTGCAGTTCGGTCGTATCGTCGAAGCCGACGTCAAGCCGGGTCTCCACGTGAAGATTCCGTACGTCAACCAGGTGCGCAAGTTCGACGCTCGCCTGCTGACTCTGGATTCCCCGACCCAGCGCTTCCTGACCCAGGAAAAGAAAGCGGTCATGGTGGATGCCTACGCCAAATGGCGCGTGGCGGATGCCGAGCGTTTCTACACCGCGACTTCCGGCCTCAAGCAGATCGCCGACGAGCGTTTGTCGCGCCGCCTGGAAGCAGGCCTGCGTGACCAGTTTGGCAAGCGCACCCTGCACGAAGTGGTATCCGGTGAGCGTGACGGCCTGATGGCTGACATCACACGCTCGCTGAACACCATGGCCAGCAAGGAGCTGGGCATCGAGGTGGTGGACGTTCGCGTCAAGGCCATCGACCTGCCCAAGGAAGTGAACCGCAGCGTGTTCGAGCGCATGAGCACCGAGCGTGAGCGTGAAGCCCGTGAGCACCGCGCCAAGGGCAGCGAGCTGGCCGAGGGTATCCGCGCGGATGCCGATCGTCAGCGCCGCGTGCTGCTGGCCGAGGCTTATCGCGAATCGGAAGAGGCTCGTGGTGATGGTGACGCCCAGGCGGCTGCCATCTACTCCAAGGCGTACAGCCAGGACCAGGAGTTCTATAGCTTCTATCGCAGCCTCAAGGCCTACCGCGAGAGCTTCTCGAGCAAGGGCGACGTGATGGTCCTGGACCCGAACAGCGAGTTCTTCCAGTTCCTCAACAAGGCCAAGTGATGGTCTTCCCCGGCGGACGGTCCTGTCCGCCGGGGTGACCCGCCGGGAAAACGTGGTATCATGCGTCAGCCGGGAAATCCCGGCTTTTTTGCGTCCGCGAGAATCATGTGGCAGGAAATCGGCATAGCGTTTTGTTTCGTGCTGGTGCTGGAAGGCATCCTGCCCTTCCTCTATCCGCGCCGTTGGCGCGCCGCGGTGCACGGGTTGGCAGGGTTGAAAGACCGCCAGCTCCGCCTAATGGGCCTCGTCAGCATGTTGCTGGGGACCGGCCTCCTGTATCTGCTTCACTGAAGGCTTGCCGCCCGGCTGAGAGGGGAATGGCGTAATGGCAACGGTAGATCGCTGGCTGCTGCCAGATGGAATCGAAGAAGTACTGCCGCCCGAAGCGGCGCGCATCGAAGCAGCCCGCCGCCAGGTGCTGGATCTGTTCCAGCGCTGGGGCTACGACTTCGTGGTCACCCCGCACATCGAATATCTCGAGTCACTGTTGACCGGTGCCGGCCAGGATCTGGACCTGCGCACCTTCAAGGTGACCGACCCGCAATCCGGTCGCCTCATGGGCTTCCGCGCCGACATCACCCCGCAGGTGGCGCGTATCGACGCCCACACCCTGCGTCGTGAAGGCCCCAATCGCCTGTGCTATGCCGGCAGCGTGCTGCACGCCAAGCCGCGTGCACTTTCCACTTCCCGCAGCCCCATCCAGCTGGGTGCCGAGCTCTATGGCGACGCCAGCCCGGCCAGTGACGTCGAGGTCATCAGCCTGATGCTGGAGATGCTCGAGCTGGCGGCCGTGCCGGATGTGCACATGGACCTCGGCCACGTCGGTATCTACCGCGGCCTGGCCCGTGCCGCCGAGCTGTCGGGCGAAGTGGAGCAGCAACTGTTCGACGCCCTGCAGCGCAAGGCCGTGGACGAAGTGGCCGATCTGACCGCCGATCTACCCAGTGAACTGGCTTCCATGCTGCGCGCGCTCGCTGAGCTGTGTGGCGACCGCCAGGTGCTGGAGCTGGCCCAGGGCGTGCTGATGGATGCGCCGGATGAGGTGCATGTCGCCCTCGACGAGCTGATCGCCATCGCCGACGAGCTGGAACTCCGTTACCCCGAACTGCCTCTGTATTTCGACCTGGGCGAGTTGCGCGGCTACCACTACCACACGGGTGTGGTGTTCGCTGCCTTCGTGCCGGGCGAGGGGCAGTCCATTGCTCAGGGCGGTCGCTATGACGATATCGGCGCCGACTTTGGTCGTGCCCGTCCGGCTACCGGCTTCTCCACCGACCTGAAGACCCTGGTCACCCTGGGGCGGATGGATCTTGACGAAATCCCGACTGGTATCTGGGCGCCCGACGTCCATGACGTCTACCTTTGGCAGGCTGTGAAGCGGCTGCGCAGCGAAGGTCAGCGGGTGGTCCAGGCGTTGCCGGGGCAGGATGTAGATAGCGCGCAGGAGGTCGGCTGCGATCGCCAGCTGTCCCTGCGTGACGGGCGCTGGCAGGTTGCGCCCCTGGTTTCCTAAGGTTTTCCCGCCGGCCGTTGCCGGCATCGAGCTTCCGAAGAGGACAAGTGTTATGGGTAAGAATGTCGTGGTCCTGGGCACCCAGTGGGGTGATGAGGGCAAAGGCAAGATCGTCGACCTGTTGACCGACCAGGCAGCCGCTGTCGTGCGCTACCAGGGCGGCCACAATGCCGGTCACACGCTGGTGATCGACGGCGAGAAGACCGTGCTCCACCTGATCCCGTCCGGCATCCTGCGCGAGAACGTGCAGTGCATGATCGGCAACGGCGTGGTTGTCGCGCCGGATGCGCTGATGCGCGAGATCACCAAGCTGGAAGAGAAGGGCGTGCCGGTTCGCGAGCGCCTGCTCATCAGCCCTTCCTGCACCCTGATCCTGCCGTACCACGTCGCCCTCGACCAGGCGCGTGAGAAGGCCCGTGGCGATGCCAAGATCGGCACCACCGGCCGTGGTATCGGCCCGGCCTATGAAGACAAGGTCGCCCGTCGTGGCCTGCGCATCGGTGACCTGTTCCACCGCGAGCGCTTCGCCGCCAAGCTCGGCGAGCTGCTGGACTACCACAACTTCGTCCTGCAGAACTATTACAAAGAGCCGGCCGTCGACTTCCAGAAGACCCTCGATGAAGCCCTGGGCTACGCCGAAGTGCTGGAGCCGATGATCACCGACGTCGCCGCCCGCCTGCACGAACTGCGCAAGCAGGGCGCCTACATCATGTTCGAAGGCGCGCAAGGCTCGCTGCTGGACATCGACCACGGCACCTACCCCTTCGTCACCAGCTCCAACACCACCGCTGGCGGCACCGCCACCGGTTCCGGTTTCGGCCCGCTGTACTTGGACTACATCCTCGGTATCACCAAGGCCTACACCACTCGCGTGGGCTCGGGTCCGTTTCCCACCGAGCTGTTCGACGAGACCGGCGCCTTCCTGGCCAAGCGTGGCCATGAGTTCGGCTCCACCACCGGTCGCGCCCGTCGTTGCGGCTGGTTCGACGCCGTCATCCTGCGTCGCGCCATCGAGATCAACAGCATCTCCGGCCTGTGCCTGACCAAGCTGGACGTACTGGACGGTCTTGAAACCATCCGTATCTGCGTCGGCTACAAGGACCAGAACGGTGATGTGCTTGTCGATGCGCCGACCGACGCCGACAGCTACATCGGCCTGCAGCCGGTTTACGAAGACATGCCGGGCTGGAGCGAATCCACCGTTGGCGTGAAGTCGCTCGATGAGCTGCCGGCTGCTGCCCGCGCCTACATCAAGCGCATCGAGGAGCTGGTCGGTGCCCCCATCGACATCATCTCCACCGGCCCGGATCGCAACGAAACCATCGTCCTGCGCCACCCGTACGCCTGAGTCGACCGACTCGAAAAAGGGCCGCCTCGTGCGGCCCTTTTTCATGGGCGAAAGAAAATATTGCGGCACGGCCCTTGCTGGCGCTCTATAAATCCCTGAAGTCGCCGTTAAAGAAGAACGGTCGTAGAGGAGCATCGTCGTGTCCGCCATCCTTTCCCTGCTCAGAAGCCGCTTGCTGCGGCCTGTTTTCATCGCTCTCGGCGTCTCCCTGCTGGTGCAGGTGGTGGTGGCCGTTGCCCTGACTCGGGGCACGGTCGACTCGCTGGTCGAGGATCTCGGTCAGCGCCTGGGTGACGACACCCGCCGCCTGTCGGGCGAACTGGAGCAGGCTGGTCAGGAGGTTTCCGGCAGCCTTTCCAGTCTTTCCAGCAAGACCCGTGAGCGCCTCAGTGCCTCCCTGTCCGAGCGCCTCAAGGCGGAGCAGGGGCAATTGCGTTCCACGCTGGAAGAGAACCTCAAGGCGTCCGCCACTGATCTCGCCCAGTTGCTCGCCGCGGTCGCGCCGCGCGCCATGTGGGACAACGACATACCCACGCTCTCCGAATTCGCCCGCCGCGCCCAGCGCAATCCCAACGTGCTCTTCGTGGTGTATGACGATGCCCAGGGCCAGCACCTGACGCGTTACCTCAATCGCGAGAACGCCGCGATCAAGGCCCTGCTGGCCAAGGGGCAGGGCGAGCGTGCTTTGGACAAGGTGCTCAACGCCGCCGCCAGCGACCCGTCCGTCTACATGGTCGAAGCCTCCATCAGCCCCAACGGCGTGGAGATCGGCAAGGTGCGCCTGGGGGTCTCCACGGCCACCATCGAAGACCAGTTGAAGGCGCTGGACTCGCGCTTCAGTGCGCTGATCGCCAGCGGCGGTGAGCTGGTAGGGCAGAGTCTTTCCGGTGCGGCGACCGATAGCACGGCGGTGCTGACGGCGCGGCTCAAGTCCGCCCAGGAGGCCGCCAATGGCATGAGCACTGGTACCCAGAAGACGGTGGAAGGTGCCGCCAATGAGCTGCGCTGGCGTATCGGCCTGGCCCTGGTGCTGGTGGGGCTTGGTGTGCTGCTGGTGCTGGCGGTGGTGCTCGGCCATCGCGTGGTCAATCGCCTGCGCCTGCTGATCGCCGCATTGAATGACCTGGCCGCCGGTGAGGGCGACCTGACCCGCCGCGTGCGCTTGGACAGCACCGATGAGCTGGGCGAGATGGCTACGGCGGTGAACCGCTTCATCGACAAGCTGCAGCCCATCGTCCGCGAGGCCGGGGATGTGGCGGTGCGCACGGGCAGTGAAATCCGCTCCCTGTCCGAGCGCAGCCTGGCGGCCGCGGCGGCTGCCGAGCGCCAGCGCAATGAAGTCGCCGGCAGTCTCGATGCGCTGGCGCAGATGACGGCCGAGGCCCAGGGTGAAAGCCAGGCCATGCAAACGGCCTTGCAGCAGGTTGGCGAGATTCGCCAGGCGACCCAGGACAATGCCGCCATCGCCCGCAAGGTGGGTGGCCTGATCGGGACCCTGGAAGAGCGTGTGCAGAACGGTGCCGAAGTGATCGAGCGCCTGGCGCGGCAAAGCGAGCAGATCGAAGTGGTGCTCTCGGTCATCCACGGCATCGCCGAGCAGACCAACCTCCTGGCGTTGAACGCGGCGATCGAAGCGGCGCGGGCGGGGGAGAGTGGTCGCGGCTTCGCGGTGGTGGCCGACGAGGTGCGTGCGCTGGCCAGCAAGACCCAGCAATCCACCGGTGATATCCAGGCGCATATCGGTGCACTGCAGAAGGGCGCCAAGGAGGCGGTCGCGGCCATTGCCCAGGCGCGCGCCCGCGCAACCGAGGGGATCGATGCGCTGCGGGACAGCGAGCGCCTGCAGCAGAGCGTGCAGCAGGCGGTGGAGGAAGTGCACGAGGCGGTGAGGGCGGCGGCGCGAGCGGCCGAGCACCAGGCCGAAGGGGCGCATGCCGTGCGGGGGCGGGTCGATGTCATTCATTCCGAGGCGCGCCTGGCGGCGGACGCCGTGGCGGCAACCGTCAGCAGCGGGCGTGTGCTCGACGGGCTGGCGGCGCAACTGAAATCCAGCCTCGGCCAGTTCAAGGCCTGATGGCTGGATGCCAGAAAGCACAAAGCCGAGCAGAGCTCGGCTTTGTGTTGAAGAGTGGTGCCCAGGAGAAGACTCGAACTTCCACGGTGTTGCCACCGCTAGGACCTGAACCTAGTGCGTCTACCAATTCCGCCACCTGGGCACATTGCGATGATCGCTCATCGACTTTTTTGCTGCACTTGATCGACCAGGTCGACAGGGTGTGCTGCTACCCTTTGTACTGCAAACCAAGCCAAAGGCTCAGTCGCTTGAATAATGGTGCCCAGGAGAAGACTCGAACTTCCACGGTGTTGCCACCGCTAGGACCTGAACCTAGTGCGTCTACCAATTCCGCCACCTGGGCACTCACAACGTCTCAGCAACGCTGTGGGCGCGAACTATACGGTTCGACTTTTTGCTTGTACACCCCTGACGGCAAAAAAATTATTCTTGGATGAAAGCTGACCGCTGAACGGATTTCGCGCTTCAATAGACAGATGGCAAACATAACTATGAATGAAAAGGTGAATCCCCTCTGATGGCCGATTGGCAAAACCTCGATCCCGAGGCCGCCCGCGAGGCGGAAAAGTATGAAAACCCCATCCCCAGCCGCGAGCTCATCCTGCAGCGTCTCGATGAACGTGGCGCCCCGGCCAACCGCGAGCAGTTGGTCGAAGAGTTCGGTCTGACCACCGAAGACCAGCTGGAGGCTCTGCGTCGGCGCTTGCGCGCCATGGAGCGGGACGGCCAGCTTATCTATACGCGCCGTGGCACCTATGCACCGGTCGACAAGCTCGACCTGATCTGCGGCCGCATCAGCGGCCACCGCGACGGCTTCGGCTTTCTCATTCCCGATGACGGCAGTGACGACCTCTTCCTCAGCCCCGCGCAGATGCGCCTGGTGTTCGACGGTGACCGCGCCCTGGCGCGCGTATCCGGCCTCGACCGCCGTGGCCGCCGCGAAGGCGCGCTGGTGGAAGTGATCGAGCGCGCCCATGAAACCCTGGTCGGCCGCTTCTTCGAAGAAAGCGGCATCGCCCGCGTGGTGGCCGACAACCCGAAGATCCAGCAGGAAGTGCTGGTGCCCCAGGGCAAGCAGGGCAGCGCCAAGCACGGCCAGTTCGTGCAGGTGAAGATCGAGCAGTGGCCGAGCAACTTCCGCGTCGCCCAGGGCGAAGTGGTCGAGGTGCTGGGTGACTACATGGCGCCGGGCATGGAGATCGAAGTCGCCCTGCGCAGCTACGACATCCCCCACGAATGGCCCGAGGCCGTGGTCAAGGAAGCCGCCAAGCTGAAACCGGAAGTGGCCGAGAAGGACAAGGAAAAGCGCATCGACCTGCGCGGCCTGCCTTTGGTGACCATCGATGGCGAAGACGCCCGTGACTTCGACGACGCCGTCTATGCCGAAGCCCGCAAGGGTGGCGGCTGGCGCCTGTTCGTGGCCATCGCCGACGTTTCCCACTATGTAAAGGTGGGCTCGGCGCTGGACGAAGAGGCTGCCAAGCGCGGCAACTCGGTGTACTTCCCCGAGAAGGTCATCCCGATGCTGCCGGAGGCGCTGTCCAACGGCCTCTGCTCGCTGAACCCGCTGGTCGATCGCCTGGCCATGGTCTGCGAGATGACCCTGTCCCGCGCGGGCAAGATGACCGGCTACGAGTTCTACGAAGCGGTGATCCACTCCCACGCGCGGCTGACCTACAACAAGGTCAGCCAGCTGCTGGAAACCCCGGACTCCATCGAAGGCAAGCAGCTTGCCGAGCAGATGCCCCAGGTCGTTCCGCACCTGCAGCAGCTCTACAAGCTCTACAAGGTGCTGCTGGCAGCGCGCCAGGTGCGCGGCGCCATCGATTTCGAAACCCAGGAGACGCGCATCGTCTTCGGCGCCGATCGCAAGATCGCCGAGATCCGCCCGACCCAGCGCAACGACGCCCACAAGCTGATCGAGGAATGCATGCTCTGCGCGAACGTGGCCACCGCCCGTTTCATGCAGGACCACGACATCCCCTCCCTCTACCGTGTGCACGACGGCCCGCCGGCTGAGCGCCTGGACAAGCTGCGCCTGTTCCTTGGTGAGCTGGGCCTGACCCTCAATCGCGGCAAGGGCGAACCCACACCGAGTGATTACCAGGCTCTGCTGGAAACCATCCGCGGGCGCCCGGACTATCACCTGATCCAGACCGTGATGCTGCGCTCCCTGAGCCAGGCGGTGTACAGCGCCGACAACCAGGGCCACTTCGGCCTCAACTACGACGCCTACACCCACTTCACCTCGCCGATCCGTCGTTATCCGGACCTGCTGGTGCACCGTGCCATCCGTAGCGTGGTCCGCTCCAAGCGCGAGACGGTGCACGTCAAGCGTGCCGGCGCCACGGCCATGGTCAAGGCGCGTATCTACCCGTACGACGAGGCCGCCCTGGAGAAGCTCGGCGAGCAGTGCTCGATGACCGAGCGCCGCGCCGACGAAGCCACCCGTGACGTCACCAACTGGCTGAAGTGCGAGTACATGCGCGAGCGCGTGGGCGAGACCTTCCCCGGGGTGATCTCGGCGGTGACCGGCTTCGGCCTGTTCGTCGAACTGACCGACATCTATGTAGAAGGCCTGGTGCACGTCACAGCATTGCCGGGTGACTACTACCACTTCGACCCGATCCACCACCGCCTGGCAGGTGAGCGCAGCGGTCGCAGCTTCCGCCTGGGCGACACGATCGAAGTGCTGATCGCGCGCGTCGACCTGGACGAGCGCAAGATCGACTTCGAGCTGGCCGAGAATCCCCTTAATGCACCGGGCGGCCGCAAGAAGCGCGGTGCCGAGAAGTCCGCGCCCGCTCCCGAGGTCAAGCCGGCCAAAGGTTCCAAGACCCGGAGCCGCGGCAGCAAGCCTGCGGCCCTGGCGAAGAAGGCCGCCGCACGCGACCCGCAGCCCGAGCAACTGGCCCCCGGCGTCGCCGTGGCGCCGCGCCGCAGCAAGGCGGGCAAGGTCCAGGCACTGCCGGCCGTATCGCCGGAAATCCTCGCCCAGGCCGACGAAATGCTTGGCAACACCGACGTCAACCGCAGCCGCGCGTTGAAACAGGCGTTGCTCAGCGAGGCGCGTCATGGGGGTGAGAAGCCCCGTGGTGGCAAGCCTCAAGGCGGCAAGGCCCAGTCCCGTCCCGCCAAGGGGGCGCCTTTCGGCGCGGGTGGCCAGGATCCGGCCGCCAAGGATCGCGACGCCAAACCAGGAAGCAAGCCAGGCAGCAAACCAAGCGGCGGCAAGCCGAAGAAGGCCAAGCCGGCGAGCAAGCCCGGCAAGCCGACCAAGCACCGCAAGGGACCGTCCAAGACGAAAGCCGCTGGCGGCAGTGACAAGGTCAAACCATGAGTGATTTGGAAAAGGTCTACGGCGTGCATGCCGTGGAAGCGCTGTTGCGCCACCACCCCAAGCGGGTCAAGCAGCTGTGGCTGGCGGAAAGCCGGCATGATCCACGCGTCCAGGCGCTGGTCGAGCTTGCTGGTCAATTCCGTGTGCCCGTTGGGCAGAAGGATCGGCGCGAGCTGGATGAATGGGCCGAAGGCGTCCACCAGGGTGTGGTCGCCGAGGTCAGCCCCAGCCAGGTGTGGGGCGAGAACATGCTCGACGAACTGCTGGAGGGGGCTGAAGGGCCGCCCCTGCTGCTGGTGCTCGACGGTGTGACCGACCCGCACAACCTCGGCGCCTGCCTGCGCACCGCCGATGCCGCCGGCGCGCTGGCGGTGATCGTGCCCAAGGACAAGTCCGCCACCCTCAACGCCACCGTGCGCAAGGTGGCCTGCGGTGCCGCCGAAGTGATTCCCCTGGTCGCCGTGACCAACCTCGCGCGCACCCTGGAGAAGCTGCAGAAGAAAGGCCTGTGGACCGTCGGCACCGCCGGCGAAGCCGAGCAGGAACTTTACCAGCAGGACCTGACCGGCCCGACCGTGCTCATCATGGGTGCGGAAGGCAAGGGCATGCGCCGCCTCACCCGCGAGCACTGCGACTACCTGGTGAAGCTGCCGATGTCCGGCAGCGTCAGCAGCCTCAACGTCTCGGTCGCCACTGGCGTCTGTCTGTTCGAGGCGGTACGCCAGCGCAAGATGAAAGCGAAGCCTGAAGCCTGAAGCCTGAAGCTGGAAGTGAGTGGGCGGATGCCGCCATGTCTCCGTTGTGTGTGACCCTGGCGCTGGTGTGAGGCTTTCCCGGGCTGAAGCCTGAAGCGGGTTTTGCGCGTAAGGTGGATGCCGCTCTTTGCATCCACCAGCGGTGCCGATCGCGGCTCCGTTGCGGTGGACCGGTGAAGCGTGGTCCACCCTACGTCCAGGCTCCGAAAACAGATGAGCCCAGGGGTTGACGGTCTCCGTCGATCCCCCAGGCTCTTCCAGCTTCCAGCTTCCAGCTTCCAGCTTCCAGCTTCCAGCTTCCAGCTTCCAGCTTCCAGCTTCCAGCTTCCAGCTTCCAGCTTCCAGCTTCCAGCTTCCAGCTTCCAGCTTCCAGCTTCCAGCTTCCAGCGCCCCGGCGCTGTTCAAATATTCACCAGTTTTTCTTGCGCGCCCCCGGGCGCTTCTCTAGAATGGCGCCCCTTGCCGCACCGGCGGGCGTTTGCGCGCCTTCCTCGCCGGCAAGCCAAAACGAAACATTCACTCCTTGCCTGACCACATAGTTGGCAGGCTACAACCCGTAAGGAGCATTTATGCGTCATTACGAAATCATCTTCCTGGTTCACCCGGACCAGAGCGAGCAGGTTGGCGGCATGGTCGAGCGCTATACCAAGCTGATCGAAGAAGACGGTGGCAAGATTCATCGCCTGGAAGATTGGGGCCGTCGTCAACTGGCCTATGCAATCAACAACGTTCACAAGGCTCACTACGTGATGCTGAACGTCGAGTGCAGCGGCAAGGCCCTGGCCGAGCTGGAAGACAACTTCCGCTACAACGATGCCGTCCTGCGTAACCTGGTCATCCGTCGCGACGAAGCCGTTACCGGTCAGTCCGAGATGCTCAAGGCCGAGGAAAACCGCAACGAGCGCCGCGAGCGCCGTGAGCGCGTTGAAACTGACTCCGCCACCGATGGCGATGACAGCGACAGCGACAACGACAGCGACAACGCTGACGAGTAATCCACGGATCTATTGAGGAGCCAAGTTCATGGCACGTTTCTTCCGTCGTCGTAAGTTCTGCCGTTTCACCGCTGAAGGCGTGAAAGAGATCGACTTCAAGGATCTCAACACCCTGAAGGCGTACATCTCCGAAACCGGCAAGATCGTTCCTAGCCGTATCACCGGTACCAAAGCCAAGTATCAGCGTCAGCTGGCTACCGCTATCAAGCGCGCCCGCTACCTGGCCCTGCTGCCCTACACCGACAGCCACGGCCGTTGAGACCGGGTAGTCGACGCTTCAAAGGATAGATCGCATGCGCGCACTGGCTGAATTCACCATGCGAGGCCGTATGCAGGCAACGCTGGCCGTGGCTGGCGCTGCACTGGTTCCGTTGTTGTTCTGGCTGAGTGCCTCCGCAGGTAGCCTGGTGCTGCTGCGGCGGGGCTTCAGTGATGCCTTCGGCATCCTGGCCTGGGCGGTACTGCCGGCTGCGTGCTGGTGGTACCTGGGTGATCCGAGCATCCTTCTGGCCCTGCTCGGGACCCTGACGCTGGCGCAGATTCTGCGTGTCAGCGAGTCCTGGAGCCATGTGCTGATTGGCAGCGTGGCATTGGGCCTGGTGTTCGCACTGGTGCTCGGCAACGCCTACTCCGAGATGATCGGGGTGCTGGCGACCGAGGTCACCAAGGTGCTGGCCCAGGTCCGCGGCGATGCCCAGCTGTCGGGTGAGGAACTCGACAGGTTGCAGGCTGCGATGGTGCCGACCCTTACCGGGGTCATGGCGTCTTCGCTGCAGGCCACCTGCCTCCTTTGCCTGGTGCTGGCGCGCTATTGGCAAGCGGCGTTGTACAACCCGGGCGGCTTCGGTCGTGAATTCCGGAGTCTGCGCCTGAGGCCCGCGGTTGCCGTGGCCCTGCTGCTGGGATGCATTCTGATCCCGGCGCTGGATGCACGAGCCGCGTTGCTTGGGCCGCTGTGCAGCGTGCCGCTGTTGTTCGCAGGTGCTGCCCTCGGGCACGGGCTCATCGCCCTGAAGCGCCTGTCGGGTGGCTGGCTGATAGTGCTGTACCTGGCCGTGCTGCTGATCGGGAACTTGATCTGTCTTTTGGCTGTGATCGACAGCCTGTTTGATTTTCGCGGACGCCTGGCACGTAAGAACGGCGCCGGTCCCGCGAACGGTGAAGGTTAATAGTTAAGAGGATTCCCAAATGGAAATCATTCTGCTCGAAAAAATCGCCAACCTGGGCAACCTGGGCGACAAGGTGAACGTCAAGGCTGGTTACGGTCGTAACTACCTGCTGCCGCAAGGCAAGGCCACCCGCGCTACCGCCGAGAACGTTGCTGCGTTCGAAGCTCGCCGCGCTGAGCTGGAAAAACTGGCTGCCGAGAAGAAAGCTTCGGCTGAAACTCGCGCTGCCCAACTGGCTGAGCTGGAAGTGACCATCACTGCCACCGCCGGTGACGAAGGCAAGCTGTTCGGTTCCATCGGTACCCACGACATCGCTGACGCCCTGACCGCCTCCGGCGTTGAGGTTGCCAAAGCCGAAGTTCGTCTGCCGAACGGCACCATCCGTCAGGTTGGCGAGTACGACGTAGCTGTGCACCTGCACACCGACGTTGAAGCGACCGTCAAGCTGATCGTCATCGCTGCCTAAGTCAGCGCGCCTGGTCGGCGTTCGCGCCGTCCAGGCGGAGCATGCTTGCACTCAGGTGCGAGCACGCTAACAATCGGGCACGTCATTGCGAGAGCGGTGACGTGCCCGTTGTCTTTCTACCGCATGCATTCCCGAGCCCATGAACGAAATCAGCCTTCCCGAACAGTTCGACCTGGAAACCTCCGCCCTCAAGGTGCCGCCGCACTCCATTGAGGCCGAGCAGGCAGTGCTGGGGGGCCTGATGCTCGACAACAACGCATGGGAGCGGGTACTCGACCAGGTCTCCGATAGCGACTTCTATCGCCATGACCACCGCCTGATCTTCCGCGCCATCTTCAAGCTCGCCGAGCGCAACGCGCCCTTCGACGTGGTGACCCTGTCCGAGCAGCTGGACAAGGAAGGGCAGCTGCCCCAGGTCGGTGGCCTCGCCTACCTGGGCGAACTGGCGAAGAACACCCCCTCGGTGGCCAACATCAAGGCCTATGCGCAGATCATTCGCGAGCGCGCCACCCTGCGCCAGCTGATCGGCATCAGCACCGAGATCGCCGACAGCGCCTACGCACCGCAGGGGCGCACGGGCGAAGAGATTCTCGACGAAGCCGAGCGGCTGATCTTCCAGATCGCCGAGGCGCGCCCTAAGACCGGCGGCCCGGTGGGCATCAACGACATCCTGGTCAAGGCCATCGACCGCATCGACGAGCTGTTCAACAACGGCGATGCCATCACCGGCCTGTCCACCGGCTTCGACGAACTGGACAGCCTCACCAGCGGCCTGCAGCCGGCCGACATGATCATCGTCGCCGGCCGTCCCTCCATGGGTAAGACCACCTTCGCCATGAACCTGGTGGAGAACGCGCTGATGCGCAGCGACAAGTCGATCCTCGTCTACTCGCTGGAAATGCCCTCCGAATCCATCGTCATCCGTATGCTCGCGTCCCTCGGGCGCATCGACCAGACCAAGGTCCGCGCCGGCCGCCTGGACGACGACGACTGGCCGCGCCTCACCTCCGCGGTCAACCTGCTCAACGACCGCAAGCTGTTCATCGACGACACCGCCGGCATCTCGCCGTCGGAGATGCGCGCGCGCACCCGCCGCCTGGCCCGCGAACACGGCGAGATCGGCCTGATCATGGTCGACTACCTGCAGCTGATGCAGATCCCCGGCTCCAGTGGCGACAGCCGGGTGAACGAGATCTCCGAGATATCCCGCTCGCTCAAGGGCCTGGCCAAGGAATTCAACTGCCCGGTCATCGCCCTGTCGCAGCTCAACCGGGGCCTGGAACAGCGCCCGAACAAACGCCCGATCAACTCCGACCTTCGCGAATCCGGGGCCATCGAGCAGGACGCCGACATCATCCTCTTCGTCTACCGCGACGAGGTCTACCACCCGGAGACCGAGTACAAGGGCGTGGCCGAGATCATCATCGGCAAGCAGCGTAACGGCCCCCTCGGCACCGCGCGCCTGGCCTTCCTCGGCAAATACTCGCGCTTCGAAAACCTCGCGCCGGGCAGCTACAACTTCGAAGATGAATAAGGCTTGAGCCTGAAGCCTGAAGCTGGATGCGCGCGCGTAGGGTGGGCTTCAGCCCACCGGTTACATCGTGGTCAGGCTTAACTTACTTGTTCCCCAAGCTTTGATGCGGCGCTGTCCCGGGCTGAAGCCCGGGCTACGTGCGGGGTGCGGAAATAAATAAGCCCAGGCGTTGACTATATCCGCCGATCCCCCAGGCTCTTCCAGCTTCCAGCTTCCAGCTTCCAGCTTCCAGCTTCCAGCTTCCAGCTTCCAGCTTCCAGCTTCCAGCTTCCAGCTTCCAGCTTCCAGCTTCCAGCTTCCAGCTTCCAGCTTCAATCCCGCCATGGATCAATGAAGATAGGCGCCGTGCAGTTATCATGGACACCCGTTTTCGTTCCTGAGCCATGCCCATGCGCCCGCTGATCGCCGCTGTCGACCTTTCCGCCATCCGCCACAACCATGCCGTCGCCAAGCGCTGTGCGCCGGAGCGCCAGGTGTTTGCGGTGGTCAAGGCCAATGCCTATGGGCACGGCGTGCGTGAGGTGGTCAGCGTGCTGCACGACGTCGCCGATGGCTACGCAGTGGCCTGCCTGGAGGAGGCGGCGGAGGTCCGTGCCATGGACGACCGCGCGCGCATCCTGCTGTTGGAGGGCTGCTTCGAGCCCCGCGAGTACCTGATCGCCGCCCAGCTGGGACTGGATGTGGTGGTGCAGGGCGAACGCCAGGCCGAGGCCCTGCTGGCTGCCGAGACCAGCCGCCCGCTGAATGTCTGGCTGAAGCTGGATTCCGGCATGCACCGCCTCGGTTTCGATGCCGAGGCCCTGCGCGAGTGGCACGGGCTCCTGCGTGGCGCCAGCAAGGTCGCCGAACTCAACCTGATCAGCCACTTCGCCTGCGCCGACGAGCGCGGCCACGTACTCACCGAGCAGCAGGTGGAGTGTTTCCTCGGCCTGCTGGACCTGGATTTCGACCAGCGCAGCCTGGCCAACTCCGCCGCCATCCTCACCATTCCCGCCGCGCACATGGACTGGGTGCGCCCCGGCATCATGCTCTACGGCGCCACGCCGTTCGCCGACCTCACCGCGCGCGAGCTGGGGCTCAAGCCGGCCATGAGCCTGACCGCCGAGCTGATCGCCGTGCGTGATGTCGCGGTTGGGGAAAGTGTCGGCTATGGCGCCACCTGGGTCGCCGAGCGCCCTTCGCGCATCGGCATCGTCAGCTGCGGTTATGCCGACGGCTACCCGCGCAATGCCCCCAGCGGCACGCCGGTGGTGATTCGCGGGCAGCGCGTGCCCCTGGCGGGGAGGGTGTCGATGGACATGCTCGCGGTGGACCTCAGCGACCTGCCGGAAGCCGTCGAAGGCGATGCCGTGGAGCTGTGGGGCAAGCAGTTGCCGGTGGACGAGCTGGCGGCAGCCTGCGGCACCATCGGCTACGAGCTGCTCACGAAGGTCACCGCGCGGGTGCCGCGGCGCTACCTGAGCTAAGGCTCAGACCAGCCCGCTCGGCACCTTGAGCACGTCCAGCTCCAGGCGTGCCTCGCTGGACAGCTCGCCGTCGGCGCCGAAGATCGCGAAGCCCGAGCGGCCCTTCTCCTTGACCTTGTACATCGCCTGGTCGGCGGTCTTGTAGAGGCCGGCGAACTGCCGCGCATGTTGCGGGTAGAGCGCCACGCCTATGCTGATGGTCACCGTCAGGCGCTGGGTGCCGTAGAGCACTGGCTCCGCCAGTTCAGCCAGCAGCCGCTCGGCGATCTCCCGGGCATGGGGCTCGGAATCCGGCCCGCAGATCAGCACCGCGAATTCGTCGCCGCCCAGGCGCGCCACGCTGTCGCCGCCGCGTACATGCTCGCGCAGGCGCTGGCCGATGGTACGCAGCATCGCGTCGCCGGCGTCGTGCCCGTACTTGTCGTTGATCGGCTTGAAGTGGTCCAGGTCGATCAGCATCAGCGCCACCGTCTCGCCACGACGGCCGGCGTTGGCCAGGGCGGTCTCGGCGCGTTCGATCAGGTAGCGGCGGTTGGGCAGGTCGGTCAGGGCGTCATGGAAGGCCGCGTGCTCCAGCTCCTGCTCGCGCTCGCACAGGCGCAGGTTGGCGGCCGCCAGCTCGGCGGTGCGGTTGGCCACGGCGGCCTGCAGCTCGTCGGCGCTGGCCTGCATCTGCGCCAGGCGCGCGGTCTTCTCGCGGTCCACCTGCTCCAGTGCGGCGGCTTTCTCCTGCTTGAGCATCTGGATGCGGTAGGCGAGGGCGAAGGAGAACAGGATCGACTCCGCCGCCACGGCGATGGGGAACATGTAGGCGGTGAAGTTGGTGGGCTGGATGATCCCCGCCGCGCGCATCACCAGCACTGCGGTGCTGACCAGCACGGTGCCGTAGCCGACCAGGTAGAAGCGCGCCGGAATGAAGCCCTGGTACCAGCGCACACCGGCGCTCACCAGCGCGGTGGGCACGGTGACAATGGGCGTGATGGCGATCAACAGGGCGCCCTCGGCGCGGTAGCCGAAGGCGTTGATGAGGATGGCGATGGCGTAGAGCACGCAGCTGACGTTGAAGGCGCGGTCGGCCCAGACCAGGCCGCGCCGGGTGTACAGCAGCTCCTGGGTGAAGCGCATGACGAAGATGCCCCAGAGCGAGGGCAGGCTGATGCGGTCGAGCCAGAAGGGCACCGGCGAGCCGCCCCAGAAATACTGGAAGCCATGGCCGGTCATGCTGAGGATGAACACCAGCGCGCAGCCGGTGGCCAGCACGTACCAGAGGTAGGCCTTGTCGCGCAGGGCCACGAGTATGAACAGGTTGTAGAGGAACAGCGCCAGGATCACCCCGTAGATCAGGCCGAAGCCCATGTCCTCGGTGGCGCGCAGGTCCTGCAGGTCATCCAGCTGCCAGGCCTTGAGCGGAAAGGAGTTGCCGGCCGGGTCGTAGCTGCGGAAGTAGAAGGTCAGGGGCTCTGTGCCGAGGTCCGGCAGGCGGAACACCATGCGCCGGTAGTCGAAATCACGGCCCTCGGCGAAGGGCACGCTCTCGCTGGTCTCGCGCTCGGTCCAGCCGCCCTGGCCGTCGGGCAGGTACAGGCGCACGCGGAACACGGTGATGCCGGAGTTCTCCAGCCACCACTGGGCGGGCGCATCGGCGGCGCGGGCCAGTTGCACTTTCACCCACCAGGCGCTGCGGCTCTGCCCCACAGAGGCGCGGCCGTCTGCGGGAACGAAGCGCGACTGCACCGCCGGATCGGCCATGTCGGCGATGCCGAGGCTGCCGCTGGGGTCTTCCAGCAGCTCTATATGGGTATTCAGGGGCGTGCCGCTGCTATCGGCCTGCAACAGGAAAGGGGCCGCACTGGTCTGGCCGCAGAGGCCAAGGATGCCCAGCAGAAACACTGATAGATGGATTAAGCGAAGCACCGCACGCTCCTTGTGCCCGTAACCTCTGGAGGGGCGGGCGGTATTGTTATCGGCAGGAGTATAGCCATTAGGTATCAGAGTGATGACAGCTATATGTCGCCTGGTGCAAAAGGCTGTGTAAAACCCAGTGGGGAAGTCGGACTTGTTCATTTTTTGTGCTATATTTCGCGCCCGCTTTTTCACCTGAGATCCGACGGTCCCTGCCATGCAAGCCGCCAAGCCGCTGTTCGACTATCAGAAGTACTGGGCCGAGTGTTTCGGTCCTGCACCTTTCCTGCCAATGAGCCGGGCGGAGATGGACCAACTTGGCTGGGATTCCTGCGACATCATCATCGTCACCGGTGATGCCTACGTCGATCATCCTTCGTTCGGCATGGCGATCATCGGCCGCCTGCTGGAGGCCCAGGGCTTCCGCGTCGGCATCATCGCCCAGCCCGACTGGCGCTCGAAAGACGACTTCATGAAGCTCGGCGAGCCCAACCTGTTCTTCGGCGTCGCCGCCGGCAACATGGACTCGATGATCAACCGCTACACCGCCGACAAGAAGATCCGCTCCGACGACGCCTACACCCCCGGCGGCCTGGCGGGCAAGCGCCCGGACCGCGCCAGCCTGGTGTACAGCCAGCGCTGCAAGGAGGCCTACACCCACGTGCCCATCGTGCTCGGTGGCATCGAGGCCTCGCTGCGCCGCATCGCGCACTACGACTACTGGCAGGACAAGGTCCGCCACTCGATCCTGATCGACGCCTGCGCCGACATCCTGCTCTACGGCAACGCCGAGCGCGCCGTGGTGGAAATCGCCCAGCGCATGGCCTACGGCGAGAAGATCGACTCGATCACCGACATCCGCGGCACCGCGTTCATCCGCCGTGATACGCCCGAGGGCTGGTACGAGGTCGACTCCACGCGCATCGATCGCCCGGGCAAGGTCGACAAGATCATCAACCCCTACGTCAACACCCAGGACACCGAAGCCTGCGCCATCGAGCAGGAAAAGGCCCCGGTCGAAGACCCGAACGAACCCAAGGTCGTGCAGCTGCTGGCCAGCCCGCGCATGACCCGCGAAAAGACCGTGATCCGCCTGCCGTCCTTCGAGAAGGTGCGCAACGACCCGGTGCTCTACGCCCACGCCAACCGCGTGCTGCACCTGGAAACCAACCCGGGCAACGCCCGTGCGCTGGTGCAGCGTCATGGCGAGACGGACGTGTGGTTCAACCCGCCGCCCATCCCCATGACCACCGAGGAAATGGACTACGTGTTCGGCATGCCCTACGCCCGGGTGCCGCACCCGGCCTATGGCAAGGAAAAGATCCCCGCCTACGAGATGATCCGTTTCTCGGTGAACATCATGCGTGGCTGCTTCGGCGGCTGCACTTTCTGCTCCATCACCGAGCACGAAGGCCGCATCATCCAGAACCGCTCGGAAGAATCGATCATCCGCGAGATCGAAGAGATCCGTGACAAGGTGCCCGGCTTCACCGGCGTCATTTCCGACCTCGGTGGCCCCACCGCCAACATGTACCGCATCGCCTGCAAGAGCCCGGAAATCGAATCCGCGTGCCGCAAGCCGTCCTGCGTGTTCCCCGGCATCTGCCCGAACCTGAACACCGATCACTCCTCGCTGATCCAGCTGTACCGCAGCGCCCGCGCGCTGCCGGGGGTGAAGAAGATCCTCATCGCCTCGGGCCTGCGCTATGACCTCGCCGTCGAGTCGCCGGAATACGTCAAGGAGCTGGTCACCCACCACGTCGGTGGCTACCTGAAGATCGCCCCGGAACACACCGAGGAAGGTCCGCTCAACCAGATGATGAAACCGGGTATCGGCAGCTATGACCGCTTCAAGCGCATGTTCGAGAAGTACTCCAAGGAGGCCGGGAAAGAGCAGTACCTGATCCCCTACTTCATCGCCGCGCACCCGGGCACCACCGACGAAGACATGATGAACCTCGCCCTGTGGCTCAAGGGCAATGGCTTCCGCGCCGACCAGGTGCAGGCTTTCTACCCCTCGCCCATGGCCAGCGCCACCGCCATGTACCACTCGGGCAAGAACCCCCTGCGCAAGGTCACCTACAAGAGCGACGGCGTGACCATCGTCAAGAGCGAGGAGCAGCGCCGCCTGCACAAGGCCTTCCTGCGCTACCACGATCCCAAGGGCTGGCCGATGCTGCGTGCCGCGCTGGAGCGCATGGGCCGCGCCGACCTCATCGGCAACGGCAAGCACCAGCTGATCCCGTCCTACCAGCCGGAAACCGACAGCTACCAGAGCGCCCGCCGCAAGAACTCCACCCCGGCCGGCAGCAAGAAGGTCGGCAAGGCCATGCTCACCCAGCACACCGGCCTGCCGCCCCGCGCCAGCGATGGCAGCAAGCCCTGGGACAAGCGCGAGGAAGCCAAGGCCGCGGCCCAGGCCCGTCGCCAGGCGGAGAAGGGCGGCGCCGGCAAGGGCGGCAAGAAGCCCGGCAAGCGCCCCGCCGTACCGCGCTGATCGACCTGCCCTGCGAAAACGCCAGCCCCGAGCTGGCGTTTTCATTTCCGGTCACTGTCCACGGGGTGCGGGGGCGATGCCAGTCGCCCGCCGTTCTCTGCGAAATAGGCTTCGCTGAAGGGACTAGTTACAAAATGTTCTTGGCACTATAGTTCCAATCTCATAAAAACAACGACGGAGCCCGCCATGCGTATCGCCTCCCTTTCCCTTCTCGCACTGTCGGTACTGCTGGCCGGCTGCGGCGAGCAGGACAAGACGCCCACCACCCACGTGGATTTCCAGAAAGAACTGCAGGCCAAGCTGATCAAGGCCAAGCCGGGCACCGTCATCGAAATACCCGCCGGCACCTACCAGCTCGACCGCAGCCTCAGCCTCAAGGCCAGCGGCGTCACCATCAAGGGCGCCGGGATGGACAAGACCATCCTCAACTTCAAGGGCCAGAAGGCCGGAGCCGAAGGGCTGCTGGTGGACGCCTCCGACTTCACCATCGAAGACCTCGCCCTGGAAGACACCAAGGGCGACGCGCTCAAGGTGGTGGGTGGCAAGAACATCGTCATCCGCAACGTGCGCACCGAATGGACCAACGGCCCGGCCACCGAGAACGGCGCCTACGGCATCTACCCGGTGCAGACCGAAAACACCCTGATCGAAGGCGCCGTGGCCATCGGCGCCTCCGACGCCGGCATCTACGTCGGCCAGTCGCGCAACGTCGTGGTGCGCAACAGCCGCGCCGAGCGCAACGTCGCCGGCATCGAGATCGAGAACACCATCGGCGCCGACGTCTACGACAACCTCGCCACCGGCAACACCGGCGGCATCCTCGTATTCAACATGCCCAACCTGCAGCAACCGGGGCACGGCACCCGCGTCTACCGCAACCAGGTCAAGGACAACGGCCACGACAACTTCGGCCACAAGGGCACCCCGGTGGCCAGCGTGCCGGCCGGCTCCGGCGTGGTGATCAACTCCAACGACGATGTGGAAATCTTCGACAACGACATTAGCGGCCACCGCACCGCCAACATCATCGTCAGCAGCTACTTCAGCACCGGCTACACCAACCTCTCCACCTCGGAGAACTTCGACCCCTATCCCGAGCGCATCGCCATCCACGGCAACCGCTTCGGCCCCGGCGGCGACAGCCCGGACAACCTCGAGCTCAAGGCCCTCAAGGTGGCCAAGTTCGGCCTTAGCGGGCGCCTGCCCGACATCCTCTGGGACGGCTACGTCAACCCGGCCAAGCTGGTGGACGGCAAGCTCCCGGCGGATCAGGGCATCTGCGTCGACAACGGCGAAGCCACGCTGATCAACGTCGACGGCCCCAACGGCTACAAGAACATCACCACCGACATGACCGACCACCGCTGCAAGCTGCCGGCGCTGCCGGAAATCGTCCTCGGCTCGGCCAAGGAGGCGCCCGGCGCATGAAGCGAGGCCTGCTGTTGATCGCCCTCCTGCTGCTGGCCGCTTGCGGCCGGCAGCCGGAGCCGCGGTTCATGCCCGAAGGTGACGCCTACCCCGAGAAACTCAGCGAGTGGGGCATGCTGCGCCTGGCCGACGGCCACCTGCAGCCGGTGGCCGCCGTGCTGCCCTATGACCTCAACACCCCGCTGTTCACCGACTACGCGCACAAGATGCGCACCCTGTGGATGCCCGAAGGGCAGGCGGCGCAATACGGCGAGGACCACTTCGACTACCCCGTCGGCACCGTGCTGACCAAGACCTTCTACTACCCCCGCGACGAACAGGGCCGCCTGCTGAAGAACGGCCAGGACGACCGCGACCCCCGTGAAGGCCTGGCCCTGGACCGTGTGCGCCTGGTGGAAACGCGCATCCTGCTGCGGCAGAGGGACGGCTGGATGGCGCTGCCCTACGTCTGGGACGAAGCGCAGAAGGAAGCCACCCTGGAATGGGCCGGTGCCAGCTTCGACCTGGAACTGCTGGACGAGAAGGGCCAGCGACTCGCCGTCGACTACCAGGTGCCCGACGCCAACCAGTGCGCCGGCTGCCATGAAGAGCGCCATGGCGAAGGCGTGCGCCCCCTCGGCCCCAAGGCGCGGCACCTGAACAAGGACCTGGCCTACGCCGATGGCCTCGACAACCAGCTCGCCCATTGGCAGAAGCGCGGCTTCCTCACGGGCCTGCCCGAGGCGGCCGGCATCCCGCGCAACGCCCTGTTCGGCCAGCCCCGTGACGGTGAAAGCCTGGAGCTGCAGGCGCGCAGCTACCTCGACGCCAACTGCGGCCACTGCCACAACCCCAAGGGCCCGGCACGCACTTCCGGCCTGTTCCTCGACGCCGCCGCGCAGATGGGCATCAACTACGGCCTTTGCAAGCAGCCCGTGGCCGCCGGCAAGGGCTCCGGCGACCGCCTGGTGGACATCCACCCGGGCAAGCCCGAGGAGTCGGTCCTCACCTACCGCGTCGAAAGCACCGACCCCAGCGTGATGATGCCCGAGCTCGGCCGCTCCGCCGTCCACCGCGAAGGCCTCGACCTGCTGGAGCGCTGGATCGCCGGCCTGCCCGGTGCCTGCCGCAGCTAGCGGCAGGCGGTTTGGGGGCGCCGGGGCCTCTGTGGGAGCGGTTTCAACCGCGATGGGCGTGCACGGCGCTGATCGCGAATGAATTCGCTCCCACAGGGCACCATCCCCGTCATCTTCCCTGTCTATGCTCACCCGCACTTCATGGTCGTCGGCACGCGACACGAACCATTTTCGTGCACGCCGTTCGAAGCAGTGCGGCCCGAGCCCCGTTCCAGTGCCGGCGCGGGGCGCACCCATCGACAAAACAGCACCTTGCGCGCTGGCATGAGACTTGCGCAGCAAGGCCATCGCTCAGGCTCGCAGGAGGCACGCCGTGTCGATCCACGTCGCACTGCACCACGTCACCCACTATCGCTACGACCGCGAGGTCGCCCTCGGCCCGCAGATCGTCCGCTTGCGCCCGGCGCCCCACAGCCGCACGCGCGTCCTCGGCTACTCGCTGAAGGTCGAGCCGGGCAAGCACTTCATCAACTGGCAGCAGGACCCGCAAGGCAACTACCTGGCGCGCCTGGTGTTCCCGGAGAAGACCCGCGAACTCAAGGTCGAGGTGGACCTGGTGGTCGAAATGGCGGTGTTCAACCCCTTCGACTTCTTCCTCGAGCCCTATGCCGAGCAGGCGCCCTTCGTCTACACCGCCGACGAGCAGCGCGAGCTGGCGCCCTACCTCAGCCGCCAGCCGGCCACGCCGCTGTTCGCCAAATACCTCGCCGCTGTCGACCTCACGCCGCGTGCCAGCGTCGACTTCCTGGTGGCGCTCAACCAGCGCGTCTCCCGCGACATCCGCTACCTCATCCGCATGGAACCCGGCGTGCAGACGCCCGAGCAGAGCCTGGAGCTGGGCTCCGGCTCCTGCCGTGATTCCGCCTGGCTGCTGGTGCAGCTGCTGCGCCACATCGGCCTGGCCGCACGCTTCGTTTCCGGCTACCTGATCCAGCTCACCGCCGACCAGAAGGCCCTCGACGGTCCCAGCGGCACCGAGGTGGACTTTACCGACCTGCACGCCTGGTGCGAGGTCTACCTGCCCGGTGCCGGCTGGATCGGCCTCGACCCCACGTCCGGTCTGTTCGCCGGCGAAGGCCACGTGCCGCTGGCCTGCAGCCCCGAACCGTCATCGGCGGCGCCCATCAGCGGTGCGGTGGATGAATGCGAGTGCGAGTTCTCCCACGAGATGCGCGTCGAGCGCGTCTGGGAAGCGCCCCGGGTCACCCGGCCCTACAGCGACGAGCAGTGGGCGGCGATCCTCGACCTCGGCCGGCGCATCGACCGCGACCTGCTGGCCCGCGACGTGCGCCTGACCATGGGCGGCGAGCCCACCTTCGTCTCCATCGACCACCCCGATGACCCGGAGTGGAACACCGCCGCCCTCGGCCCCAACAAGCGACGCCTGGCCGCCGAGCTGTTCCACCGCCTGCGCGGGCAATACGCCCCCAACGGCCTGGTGCATTTCGGCCAGGGCAAGTGGTACCCGGGCGAGCAGTTGCCGCGCTGGTCGCTGAACTGCTTCTGGCGCCGTGACGGCGAACCGATCTGGAACGACCCGGCGCTGTTTGCCGACGAGACCCGCAGCTACGACGCCAGCGCCGAGCTGGCCGGGCGCTTCCTCGCCCAACTGGCCGAGCGCCTGGGGCTTGCCGACGACGGCATCTTCCCGGCCTACGAAGACTGGTACTACTACCTCTGGCGCGAGCGCCGGCTGCCGGCCAACGTCACCCCGGAAGACCCGCGCCTGGCTGACCCGCTGGAGCGCGAACGCCTGCGCAAGGTCTTCGAGCAGGGCCTCGGCGAAATCGTTGGCCAGGTGCTGCCCCTGGGCCGCAACAGCGAAGACGACGGCTGGCAGACCGGGTCCTGGTTCCTGCGCGACGAACACTGCCGCCTGCTCCCCGGCGACTCGGCCATGGGCTACCGCCTGCCGCTGGACTCGCAACCCTGGGTCAGCGAGGCCGATTACCCCTATATCCACGCCGCCGACCCCGGCCAGGCCTTCCCGCCGCTGCGCCGTGCCGCCGAGATCCGTACCCAGCCGCGCCGTGCTGCCCCGGGCAAGGGCGAGCCCGCGCGCGCACCGGAGCTGTATCAGTCGGCGGCTGATGTTACCCGCACCGCGATCTGCGCCGAACCCCGCGACGGGCGCCTGTACCTCTTCATGCCGCCCCTGGCGGAGCTCGACAACTGGCTGGAGCTGGTGGCCGCCATCGAAGCCACCGCTCGCGAGCTGGAATGCCCGGTGCTGCTGGAAGGCTACGAGCCCCCCGGCGACCCGCGCCTGAACACCTTCCGCGTCACCCCCGACCCGGGCGTGATCGAAGTGAACATCCACCCGTCCGGCAACTGGGACGAACTGGTGGAACGCACCGAATTCCTCTACGAGGCCGCGCGGCAGACGCGCCTGGCCAGCGAGAAATTCATGGTGGATGGTCGCCACGTCGGCACCGGCGGCGGCAACCACTTCGTCCTCGGTGGCGCCACCCCGGGCGACTCGCCCTTCCTGCGCCGGCCCGACCTGCTGCGCAGCCTGATCAGCTACTGGCACAACCACCCCTCGCTGTCCTACCTGTTCTCCGGCCTGTTCATCGGCCCCACCTCCCAGGCACCGCGGGTGGACGAGGCGCGCAACGACGCCCTCTACGAGCTGGAAGTGGCCTTCGCGCAGATGCCCGAGCCGGGCGCCGAATGCCCGCCCTGGCTGGTGGACCGCCTGCTGCGCAACCTGCTGGTGGACGTCAGCGGCAACACCCACCGTGCCGAGTTCTGCATCGACAAGCTCTACTCGCCCGACAGCGCCTCCGGCCGCCTCGGCCTGCTGGAGCTGCGCGCCTTCGAGATGCCGCCCCACGCGCGCATGAGCCTGGCCCAGCAACTGCTGTTGCGCGGCCTGGTGGCGCGCTTCTGGGAGGAGCCCTACGCACCGCCGAAACTGGCGCGCTGGGGCACCGAACTGCACGACCGCTTCCTCCTCCCGCACTTCGTCCAGCAGGATTTCGACGACGTGGTGCACGAGCTCAACCAGGCCGGCTACCCGGTGCGTGGCGAGTGGTTCGCGCCGCACTTCGAATTCCGCTTCCCCAAGTACGGCGACTTCATGGTCAAGGGCATCGACCTGGAGCTGCGCCAGGCCCTGGAGCCCTGGCACGTGCTGGGCGAGGAGGGCGCCGCCGGCGGCACCGTGCGCTACGTGGATTCGTCCCTGGAGCGGGTGCAGCTCAAGCTCTCCGGCCTGGCGCCGGACCGCTACGTGCTCACCTGCAACGGCGAGGCGGTGCCCCTGCAGTCCACCGGCCGGGTCGGCGAGTTCATCGGCGGCGTGCGCTACCGCGCCTGGCAGCCGGCCTCCTGCCTGCAACCCACCATCGGCGTGCACGCGCCCCTGGTGTTCGACCTGGTGGACACCTGGATGCAACGCTCCCTCGGCGGCTGCCAGTACCACGTCGCCCACCCCGGCGGGCGCAACTACGACAGCTTCCCGGTCAACGCCTATGAAGCGGAAAGCCGTCGCCTGGCGCGCTTCTTCCGCCTCGGCCACAGCCCCGGCAAGCTCCAGGTGGAGCCGCCGCAAAGGGACGACGAGCTGCCAATGACCCTGGACCTGCGCCGCCATTAAGCTGGGCACCGCCGCAGCTGGCATCCGGCCAGTTGTCGGCGGTACCTTGGTCCACAGTTGAGAACGGGCGCATCCATTCGCGAGTACCAGATGTCCGACCTGCTTGCCCACTACCCCCTGACCGCCACGGCCTACCACGAGCTGCTCGACGCCAACGGCGACGTGCGCCCGCACTGGCAGCGCCTGTACCGCCAACTGCAGCGCAGCAGCGCCGCCCAGCTGCGCCAGCGCCAGGAGCTGCTGGCGCGGCAGATCCAGGAAAACGGCGTCACCTACAACGTCTACGCCGATCCCAAGGGCACCGACCGCCCCTGGGAGCTGGACCTGCTGCCCAACCTGCTTTCCGCCGAGGAGTGGCAGCCCATCGCCCAGGGCGTGGCCCAGCGCGCGCGCCTGCTCAACGCCGTGCTGGCGGATGTCTATGGCGAACAGAAGCTCATCGCCGAAGGCCTGCTGCCCAGTGAGCTGGTGTTCGGCCACACCAGCTTCCTCTGGCCCTGCCAGGGCATCCAGGCCATAAACGGCACCTACCTGCACAGCTACGCGGTGGACCTGGCCCGTGACGCCGACGGCCACTGGCACGTGCTGGCCGATCGCACCCAGGCACCCTCCGGTGCCGGCTATGTGCTGGAGAACCGGCAGATCGTTTCCCGTGCCTTCCCGGAGCTCTACCGTGACCTGCGCGTGCAATACCTGGCCGGCTATTTCCGTGCCCTGCAGGAAACCCTGATCCGCCAGGCCCCCAGCGACGGCGAAACGCCCCTGGTGGTGCTGCTCACCCCCGGGCGCTTCAACGAAACCTATTTCGAGCACCTCTACCTGGCGCGCCAGCTGGGCTTCCCGCTGGTGGAGGGCCACGACCTGACGGTGCGCGACGCCACCCTCTACCTCAAGACCCTGGGCGGCCTGAAGCGCGTGCATGCCGTGCTACGGCGCCTGGACGACGACTTCTGTGACCCCCTGGAGTTGCGCACCGACTCCACCCTCGGCGTGCCCGGCCTGCTGGATGCCGTGCGCCGTGGCCGCGTGCTGGTGGCCAACGCCCTGGGCAGCGGCGTGCTGGAGTCCCCCGGCCTGCTGGGCTTCCTGCCCGCCGTCAACCGCCGCCTGTTCGGCGAAGAGCTGCTGCTGCCCACCGTCGGCACCCGCTGGTGTGGCACCCCCGGCGTGCTGCAGGAAACCCTCGACGGCCTGGATCACCTGGTGATCAAGCCGGCTTTCCCCTCGCAGAGCTTCGAACCGGTGTTCGGCCACAACCTGCCACCCCACGCCCAGGACGCCCTGCGCAAACGCCTGCAGGCGCGCCCCCATGCCTACGTCGCCCAGCGCCAGGCGCAGCTCTCCCAGGCGCCGGTGTGGCAGGCCGAGGGCGAGCGCGGTGCCCTGCATTCGCGGGCCATCGGCATGCGCGTGTTCGCCGTGGCCACCGCCGATGGCGGCTACTGGGTGATGCCCGGCGGGCTGACCCGGGTCGCCTCCGAGGCCAATGCCGAAGTGGTCTCCATGCAGCGCGGCGGTGCCAGCAAGGACACCTGGGTGCTGGCCGATCGCCCGGTGACCGGCGAACCCCTGCGGCCGCGCACCCTTGGCGTGCGCGACCTGATCCGCCAGGACCCCTACCTGCCGTCGCGGGTGGTGGAAAACCTGTTCTGGTTCGGCCGCTACACCGAGCGTTGCGACGATGCCGCGCGGCTGCTGCGCGTGGTGCTCTCACGCTATGTCGATGCCGATGGCGACGAACAGGCCCGGCAGGCCGCCCTGGAGCTGGCCGAGGTCCTGGGCCAGCTGCCGGCCGGTGACGAGCCCCTGGACCGGCGCCTGCTCAACGCCCTGCTCGATGACGACTGGCCCCTCAGCCTGCGCAGCAACCTGCGCCGCCTGCACTGGGCCGCAGCCCAGGTGCGCGGGCGCCTGTCGCGGGAGAACTGGCACGCGGTGCTGGAGCTGCAGCAGGAGGTGCAGGGCCTCGACCCGGCGTGCATGGACCTGGGCGACGCCCTGGACTTCCTCAGCCGCCTGCTGATGTCCCTGGCCGCACTCTCCGGCTTCGCCCTCGACGACATGACCCGTGACGACGGCTGGCGTTTCCTGATGATCGGTCGGCGCATCGAGCGCGTGCGCTTCTTCGCCGACAGCATCGCCGGCTTCCTGCGCGGCGGCGCCGCCTGGGACCCGGGTGCCCTGGAGTGGCTGCTGGAACTGGGCAACAGCACCATCACCTACCGTTCGCGCTACCTGGCCTCGCCGCAGCTGATCCCGGTGCTCGACCTGCTCCTGCTGCACGAGCAGAACCCCCACGCCCTGCGCTTCCAGCTGCAGGCCCTGGAGCGTTCCCTGGGCCGCCTGCACGAGGAGTTCGGTGCACCCCAGGAACTGATGCTCAGCGGCCTGATCGGGCGCCTGCTGGCCTTCGACCTGGGCACCCTGGAAAACCCCTTGTTCGGCAGCGACAGCCTCGACGAGGTGCTGGAAGGGCTGGCGCAACTGCTGGGCGACATCGGCCAGATGGTCGGCCAGGTCTCGGATCGCCTCGCTTTGCGCTATTTTGCCCATGTCGACGACGTCAGCCAGCAAACGGTGTCCGCGTGATGCAATCCCGAGCCGCCTCCCTCGCCCCCCAGGGCGCGCGCTACCAGGTGTTCCACGACACCCACTACCGCTATGCCGCGCCGGTGTCGCTGGCCCAGCAACTGGTGCACCTGTGGCCCCGCGAGTGCCCCTGGCAGCTGTGCAGCGGGCAAGACCTGGAGATCAACCCGACGCCGTCTTCCCGCAGCGATGGGCTGGACGTGTTCGGCAACCCCCTGTGCCGCCTGGCCTTCGAACGGCCCCATGACGAACTGCAGGTCAACGCGCGGCTGCTGGTGGAAGTGCTGCCCCGCGGCCCCCACGCCCTGGACAGCTCGCCCCCCTGGGAGCTGGCCCTGGCCGGCCAGACCTTCACCGGGCGCCCCCTGGGTGCCGAGGTGCTGGAGGCCTGCCGCTACCGGGTGGAATCACCCTATGTGCGCATCAAGCGCCAGTTCGCCGACTTCGCCGAGGACTGCTTCCCCCTCGGCCGGCCGCTGCTGCTCTGCGCCGCCGCGCTGATGGAGAAGATCTTCACCGGCTTCGACTTCGACGCCGAGGCCACCCAGGTGGCGACCCCGCTGACCGAGGTGCTGGAGCGCCGTCGCGGCGTGTGCCAGGACTTCGCCCACCTGATGCTCGCCTGCCTGCGCTCCAAGGGCCTGGCCGCCCGCTACGTCAGCGGCTACCTGCTGACCCAGCCGCCCCCCGGCCAACCCCGGCTGATCGGTGCTGACGCCTCCCACGCCTGGGTGTCGGTGTACTGCCCGCGCAACGGCTGGGTGGATTTCGACCCCACCAACAACATCCTTCCCGACCTCGAGCACATCACCCTGGGCTGGGGCCGCGACTTCTCCGATGTATCCCCCTTGCGTGGGGTGATCCTCGGCGGCGGCAGTCATGACCCAGAAGTGCGGGTGACGGTGATGCCGCTCTGGGAAGTGGCCATCTAGGCTCTGTAAGGAAAGTGCCTGCGCTCGGTGATGCTTCGTTAAAAACGGGTTCGGAATGCTCATTTACAGCTCGTAAACTGCGCTTCCTCACCCTTTTTTACACACTGGCGCGCGCCCTTCGGGCCAGCCTCCGGCTGTTACTCCCGTTGGTCGTTGCGCCTCGCCTGACCGTCGCTCGACGACTTTTTTACAAACCCTAGGGGCGCTCCGGCGCCCACGTCTGTCTCAACGCTGAAACACCCGGCCCGCTGGCGGCAACGGGGGCGGGGTATTTTGCGTGTCTGCCGTTGCGCTTGGGCCGGGCGTTGCTAGCGTCAAACGAGCCACCTGCCACGGAGCGCTCGCCATGGACGAAACAACGATAGTGACGGTCGGGACCGAGAAGGTCAGCGCCTTCATGAGCACCGTCATGCAATACGCCACCAGCTTCGGCGTGAAGATCATCGTCGCCATCCTCTTCTGGGTGCTGGGGCGCTGGCTGATCGGCTTCGCGGTGGGCCTGGTGCAGAAGTCCCTGGAGCGCCAGCGGGTCGACCCCACGGTGCTGCGCTACGTCGGTTCCTTCATCACCGTGACCCTGAACATCCTGCTGGTGGTGGGCATCCTCGGCTACTTCGGCGTGCAGACCACCAGCCTGGCGGCACTGATCGCGGCGGTCGGCCTGGCCATCGGCATGGCCTGGTCGGGGCTGCTGGCCAACCTCGCGGCGGGCGGTTTCATCATCGTGCTGCGGCCGTTCAAGGTCGGCGACTTCATCAGCGCCGGCGGTGTCACCGGCACGGTGAAGGAGATCGGCCTGTTCGCCACCGCCATCAACACGCCGGACAACGTGATGACCCTGGTGGGCAACAACAAGATCTTCACCGACAACATCCAGAACTTCACCCACAACGCCTACCGCCGCGTCGACCTCAAGGCGCAGCTCTCCGGCGCGGCGGACCATGCAGCGGCCGTGGCCTTGCTCAAGGCGCGGGTGGCGGCCATCGCCAACGTGCTGGCCGAGCCGCCGGTGGAGGTGGAAATCCTCGAATTCAACCTGGTGGGCCCGGTGCTGGCGGTGCGCCCCTACTGCCACAACGACCACTACTGGCAGGTGTACTTCGACACCAACCGCACCATCAAGGACGCCCTCGGCGCCGACTTCCCCGCACCCATGCCGGCGCAGACGGTGATCGTGCAGCAGGGCTAGGCCGGGCGAGTGAAGTGATCGGCGCGGAGTCTCGCTTTTGTAGGGGGGATGACGCTCTTTTCATCCACCAGCGGTGCTCCCGCCGGGCTCCGTTCGCGACGAACGCAGCCGCGTAGCCCGGGCTTCAGCCCAGGAGCGTCTGGCGGGCCTGAACTCTGCACCGTTGGTGCCTCGCTGTGCTCGGCGCCAACCTACGAAACGCTGCTGCTCCCGACGCTACGACCCTTTCAAGCGCAGATGCAGGATGGGAAACGGCTTGCCCGAGCCATCCAGCTCCGAGCGGCTGGCCACTTCGAAGCCCATGCGCAGGTAGAAGCCCACCGCCTGCGGGTTCTGCTCGTTCACGTCCACCGTCGTCGCACCTTTGTGGTCGATGGCGTGGAGCAGCAGGGCGCGGCCGATGCCCTTGCCGTGCTGCGCCGGGTCGACGAAGAGCATCTCCACCGTGCCACCGGCGGTGCCGATGAAGCCCTGGATACGCCCGTCGGCGTCGCGGCTGCAGGCCAGTTTCACCGAGTCCAGGTAGGCGTCGCGCACCAGGGGTTTGAAGAACTGGATGTCGTCCTCGACGAGAAAGTGGTGGGTGGCGCGCACGGCAGCCTCCCAGACCTCCACCAGGCGCTGGCGGTCGCTGTCGTCGATCTGTTCGATCTGTTCGAGGTGCTTCATGTTCACCAATGCCGCTTCGAGCGGTTCCAGAGATAGAGCAGGCGGGCGAAGGCCTTGTAGCCCAGCTGTGCCAGCCCGTGGATCAGCGGCAGGGACAGCAGGCGGGCCTTCCAGCGCTCCCTGGGGGAGTGGCGCCAGAGCACGATGAAGGCGTCCACGCCCATACGTTTCACGCCCTGCTCGTCCACCAGGTGCAGGCGCTCGCGGACGTACTCCAGCTCCTCGCCTATTTCCTCCACCGCCTGGTTGTCGGCGTGCACGTCAGCCCACTCCACCTGGCAGGCGGTGGTCTTGTCCTTCTGCCCGTCGATGCCCGCCCGGCACACCGGGCAGGCGCTGTTGTAGTAGACCTTGATGCGTGCTTCTTCCTCGCTCATCACCCGCTCCCTATCGATAGGTCCTGCCGTTGTGCTTCAGCCAGCCACCCGGGTGGCGGCCGCGCGGGTCGTGGTGGGTCCAGTGGATCACCCCGCCCTTGTCGTTCCATTCGTATTCGCCGGCGAACTCGATCTCGTCGCCTTCGCGCAGGCCCTCGACGCGCGGCGCCAGGTCGATGTTGTGCGCCACCAGCAGGCTCAGGCCGTCGTCGGTGCGCATCAGGAAGCGTTGGTGGCGACTGCCCTTGAGGTCGTCGCGCAGCACGCGGGTGACCACGGCGCGGCCTTCGACCTGCAGGTCGCTGCGGCGATCCTCGTAGGCCTGGCGCAGCTGGGCGCTGGTGCTGGATGCGGTGGTGGCGGGGGCGCCGGTGAGGCCCTGGAGCAGGCCGGGATGGCGCTGTTGCACGCCATAGAGCGCAAGGCCCACAAGCAGGGCGATGAAGAGCTTCTTCATGGGGCGGGCCACGTCCGTTCGGCGGGCCGGGTCAGCCCAGGCGGCATGCTGGGGCAAGGCCGTCCGGGCTGTCCAGAGGGGTCAGTGGGTTTTGCGGTCGACCCACTTCGGCGCCACGGTGGGGCGCCAGGCATCCAGGCGTTCCAGCAGGCTTTCCGGGGTGCCGCCGACCTGCAGCATGCCGCGGTGCTGGTCACGCACGAAGCGCTCTTCCACCAGGTGGTCGAGGAACTCGGTGAGCTTGCCGTAGAAGCTGTTCACTTCCAGCAGGCCCAGGGGCTTGCTGTGGTAGCCGAGCTGGCCCCAGGTCCAGATCTCGAAGAGTTCTTCCAGGGTGCCCAGGCCGCCGGGCAGGGCGATGAAGGCGTCGGCCAGCTCGGCCATGCGAGCCTTGCGCGCGTGCATGCCGTCCACCACTTCCAGGCGGGTCAGGCCCGTGTGGCCGATCTCGGCTTCCTTGAGGCTCTGCGGGATGATGCCGATCACCTCGCCACCAGCCGCCAGTGCAGCATCGGCCACGGTGCCCATCAGGCCGACGGCACCGCCGCCGTAGACCAGGGTCAGGCCGCGCTCGGCCAGGGTACGACCGAGGTCGCTGGCGGCACGTTGGTAGATGGGGTTGGCGCCGGGGCTGGCACCGCAGAATACGCACACGGAGCGCAAGGTCATGGTCGACTCCCGAAAAAAGTCGGCAAGATTAGCGGCTCGGGCGGCGTCCCGGAAGCGGCGCGTGGACGCAGCTTCCGAACGGTAGTGGGCGCAGTGGGGCGATCAGTCGTCGCAGTTGCCACTGGCACCGGCGGCATAGGCGGCGAGCAGGCTTTGCAGGACGTTCATGGTGGCGCTCCTCGGTTGGGGTGCGGCCATTTTCCGCGCCGCCTGGAACCGGCGCTCTTAGATTGTCTCGATGGCCGTGATAGACCTTGCGCCGGGCATGGAATTCCTGCGGTTTGTTGACGCAGGTTATGGGAACTCGGCGCCGACTCAGGCAGTCTCCCCTCTGGGCTGATCCGGCCCTACCTGCCAAGGAGACTCCAATGATTCGCAAGCTCGTCGTTGCATCCGTGCTGGCCCTGGCCAGTGCACCTCTGCTGGCTGCTGAATGTTCGGTGGACGTGGAAGGCACTGATCAGATGACCTTCAACACGAAGGAAATCAAGGTCAGCAAAAGCTGCAAGACCTTCACCGTGAACCTCAAGCACGTCGGCAAGCTGCCGAAGAACGTGATGGGCCACAACTGGGTCCTGAGCAAGACCGCTGATGCCCAGCCTATCGCTACCGAAGGCATGACCGCCGGTGTCGACAAGGACTACATCAAGGCCGACGACGCCCGCATCATCGCTCACACCAAGCTGATCGGTGGCGGCGAGACCGCGAGCACCACCATCGACGTATCCAAGCTGGCTGCTGGCGAGAGCTACGAGTTCTTCTGCTCGTTCCCCGGCCACGTCTCGATGATGAAGGGCACCCTGGCCCTGGTCGACTGACCCGACAGGCGAAGACAAGAGGCCGCTCCGTGAAGCGGCCTTTTTCATGCCCGGCGAAAACCGCTCACGCCAGCACAAGGGTGGTAGCTGGGTAGGGGGGATGACGCTTTTTTCATCCACCGGGCGGAGCTTCGTCTCATGTACTCCTCGCTGGCGAGCACCTTGCAGGGTGGGGTGGGCGTAGGGTGGGCTTCAGCCCACCGCTCCTTTCTGCGCCCGATCCTGGATGAATGCGCGCAATGACGCTCTTCGAGTGTGGGGCACTCCATCGCGAATGAATTGGCCGTTAGCTGTTGTGGTTTTAATGCCGGCGCTCAAGCACGGCCCTTTCCGAACGCCCGAGGGTTTGTGCTACCTCCACCGCATGGGTTTCGCTCCGCTCTACCCATCCTACGAAAGCCCGCGCGCACCACATGGTCATTCGTTGGGCGAAGAAAGTTGGAGCAGCCGCCAAACGCCCCTTCCCAGGAGGCCGAGCGAATCGTCGTGGAAGGGGTTGAGCGACATGGATGTCGCGAGAGCCGCGATGGGCCAGGGATGGCCCTTCGCGGCGTGCCCCTGGAACGATGATGGAGCGAGGGAAGTCTGGCTTCAGCCAGACCCGTATGGAGGGGCAAGCGTTTTTGGTTCCTTTTTTGGCGACTGAAAAAAGGGACTCGCCCGGGTGGGCGAAACCAGAAGCATCAGCAGAACTCGGCAATCAGCTGGGCTCAACTCTTCTAGCAACACTTAACAGAGCCAATGAATTCGCACACAGGTTGGAGGTAAAACGACTCCACCCTGCGTGGGCTGGGAGGCCCTGCTAGGCCCCCGCCGTCATCTTGAAGATGCCCTGGGCGTTGCTGCTGTCGAAGGCGAGGTCGATGCGGCCGTTGTCCTCGTCGACCTTGCGCTGGATGAATTCGACGAAGGAACCGGGCACCTGGCGCTGCACCGTGGCGCCGGTCGCGTCGATGAATTCGCGCTCCACCTGCACCGCGCGGTAGGCGGTCTGCATCACCCGGCCGGAGCTGGAGACCTCGATGCTGGCCTTCATCGGCCGGCCCTTGGCATTCTGCCCGGCGACCACCTGTTCCAGGTCGGCGACGCGGTCGGTCAGGTGGTTGAACATGTTGCCCTCGGTGACGATCCAGGCCATCTCGGCGCTTTCCTCGCGCAGCAGCTCGTAGTCGCTTTCCAGCGGCGCATCGTGTTGGCAGCCGAAGGCGTCGAACAGCGCCGGCAGCAGGTCGAGGGCCTGCTCGCGGCTGCAGTGGCGGGTGCGCCAGAGTTCATCGAGCGTCGCCAGGTGGCGGGGTTGCAGCGGGTCGCGGCTGGCGCCCACCACGCGGCTGACCGCGAGCTGGAAGGCCTCGCTGAAGCGTCCCGGGTGCAGCTCGGAGACGAAGAACTGGGCGATGTCCTCGGGCAGGTCCATCTGCCGGTAGGCGTAGCCGGTCATGTTCAGGCGGGTCAGCGGGTAGGTGCGTACATCGGTGAAGCCCAGGGGCTCGAGGATGCGCACGAAGGCCTGGCGGCCACGGGGCAGGGCGCCGTTGTCGGGCCAGTCCACGGTGCGGATGGCGCCGTGGTCGAACAGCACCTGGCGGCCGGCGGCCCGTTGTTCCTCGACGTAGGTGCGGCCGATGGGCACCGCCTCCACCAGCTTGTGGAACAGGCACAGGTTGAGCGCCTCGGCCAGCCAGGCGCGATGGATGCGCCCCGTCTCGAACGCGAAACCGTCCAGGGCGGCGGGCACCTCGACATGGGCATCGACCCAGCGGGCGGCGGGCTCGCCGAGCACATGGGCGACCAGGGGCAGGAGGCGTTCACGGGTGTTCATCGGCACGGGCTCGGGGGTGGCTGTACGGGCCTGCTATCCAAGCAGCCGGGCGGGCGCGGGGCAAACGAAAAAATCCGGCGGGTTCATTCCGTTTTTTCCTGAATGAGCGGCTGGCGCTGCCTAGGCCTCGTTATCCAGCTGCTCCAGCATCCAGCGCACGAAGTCGCGCACCTTGGGCACCTCGGCGGCGTGCTCGGGGTAGGCCAGGTAATAGGCGTTGCGGCTGGGCATGGCGTGGTCCCAGGGGATCACCAGCTTGCCCTCGTCCAGCTCCTCTTCCACCAGGAAGCGTGGCAGCAGCGCCACGCCGCAGCCGGCCTGGGCCGCGCGGATGCACATGTAGGAGGTGTCGAAGCGCGGCCCGTGGTAGCTGTGCTCGGTGTGCCGGCCCTGGTTCTGGAACCACTCGTGCCAGGCCTCCGGGCGGGTGGCGTTCTGCAGCAGCACCAGGGTGGTGAGCTGGGCGGGGTCGGTGAAGGGCTCGGCGGGCAGGGCCGACGGCGCGCAGACCGGTACCACTTCCTCGCTGAACAGGCGGATGCACTCCGCCCCCGGCAGCGCGCCCTGGCCGAAGAACAGCGCCACGTCGGCGCGGCCCTGGAGCAGGGCATCCGGCTCCAGCTCGTTGCGCACGTCCAGGTGGATATTGGGGTGGCGCAGGCGCCAGCCCTTGAGCCGGGGGATCAGCCAGCGCGCGCCGAAGGTGGGCGGGGTGGCCACGCGCAGCACCTCGGTTTCGCCGCCGTAGGACAGCATGTAGTGGGTGGACATCTCCACCTGGGTGAGGATCTTGCGCACCTCGGAGAGGTACAGCGAGCCCGCCGGGGTCAGTTGCAGGCGCCGGCGCACACGGCGGAACAGCAGGTGCTGGAGCATCTCCTCCAGCTGCGCCACCTGCTTGCTGACCGCGCTCTGGGTCAGGGCCAGTTCCTCGGAGGCGCGTGTGAAGCTGAGGTGGCGCGCCACGGCTTCGAAGCACTGCAGGGCGGTGAGGGAGGGCATGTGGCGCTTGAGCATGTTCGGGTCCGCGGGTTCATGAGCAAAAGGAATGATATGTGGAGCAAAGGTCGTTTGTTGGCAAGCCCCCGGTGCGGCTAATACTGGCGCCGACCTTTTTCCGAAGCGCTTTCCAGGAGTTCCAATGGTTGCTGCATTGCTAGACCGCCTAGGCGTCGACCCGAAGCTCTACCAACAGGGCGACCACGCCGTGCACACCCCCATCGACGGCAGCCGCATCGCCCGTGTGCAGCTGGAGGGCCGCGCCGAGGTCGAGGGCAAGATCGCCCTCGCCGCCGAAGCCTTCCAGGCCTGGCGCAAGGTGCCGGCGCCGCGCCGTGGCGAGCTGATCCGCCAGTTTGGCGAGGTGCTCCGTGAGCACAAGGCCGCCCTCGGCGAGCTGGTGTCCTGGGAAGCCGGCAAGATCACCCAGGAAGGCCTGGGCGAAGTGCAGGAAATGATCGATATCTGCGACTTCGCCGTCGGCCTGTCGCGCCAGCTCTACGGCCTGACCATCGCCTCCGAGCGCCCCGGCCACCACATGCGCGAGACCTGGCAGCCCCTGGGCGTGGTCGGCATCATCAGCGCCTTCAACTTCCCCGTCGCGGTCTGGTCGTGGAACGCCGCGCTGGCGCTGGTCTGCGGCAACCCGGTGCTGTGGAAGCCCTCGGAGAAGACCCCGCTCACCGCCCTGGCCTGCCAGGCGCTGTTCGAGCGCGTGGCGAAGAACTTCGACGGTGCCCCTGCACACCTCAGCCAGGTGCTGATCGGTGACCGCGAAGCCGGCGAGGCGCTGGTGGACGACCCCCGCGTGGCCCTGGTCAGCGCCACCGGCAGCACCCGCATGGGCCGCGAAGTGGCACCGCGCGTGGCCTCCCGCTTCGCCCGCAGCATCCTCGAGTTGGGCGGTAACAACGCGATGATCCTGGCCCCCAGCGCCGACCTCGACCTGGCGGTGCGCGCCATCCTCTTCAGCGCCGTCGGCACCGCCGGCCAGCGCTGCACCACCCTGCGCCGGCTGATCGCCCACGAGTCGGTGCGCGACGAAATCGTCCGCCGCCTGCAGGCCGCCTACGCCAAGGTGCGCATCGGCCACCCGCTGCAGGGCAACCTGATCGGCCCGCTGATCGACAAGGCCGGTTTCGACGCCATGCAGCGCGCCCTGGAACAGGCCCGTGCCGAGGGGGGCGAGGTGTTCGGTGGCGAGCGCCAGCTGGCCGGCGAATTCCCCGACGCCTATTACGTCTCGCCGGCCATCGTGCAGATGCCCGGGCAGAGCGCAGTGGTGCGCCACGAGACCTTCGCGCCGATCCTCTATGTGGTCGGCTACCGCGATTTCGACGACGCGCTACGCCTCAACAACGAAGTGCCCCAGGGCCTGTCGTCCTGCCTGTTCACCACCGATGTGCGCGAGGCCGAGCTGTTCACCTCGGCGGTGGGCAGCGACTGCGGCATCGCCAACGTCAACATCGGCCCCAGCGGCGCGGAGATCGGCGGCGCCTTCGGTGGCGAGAAGGAGACCGGTGGCGGGCGCGAGTCCGGCTCGGATTCCTGGAAGGCCTACATGCGCCGGCAGACCGCCACGGTGAACTACTCCCACGAACTGCCGCTGGCCCAGGGCATCACCTTCGACTGACCGGGCCGCCGCCCTAAGGAATGCCGTCCATGCCCCTGCGCCAGGAGTGCCTCTGGGAGTATCTGACGCCGGCGCTGCCGAAGACCGAGACGCTGAACGGCGAGGTTCGCGCCGATGTCTGCGTCATCGGCGGCGGCATCACCGGGCTCAACGCCGCCATCCGCCTGCTGGAACAGGGCAAGCGGGTCTGCGTGCTGGAGGCCCATGAAGTGGGCCACGGCGGTTCGGGGCGCAACGTCGGGCTGGTCAATGCCGGGCTGTGGATTCCGCCGGACGAGATCGAAGCGGGCCTGGGCGAGCAGGTCGGTGCCCAGCTCAACCGCACCCTGGGCGGCGCGCCGGCGAAGGTCTTCGCGGTGATCGAGAAGTACGGCATCGAGTGCCAGTTGCGTCGCGAAGGCACCCTGCACATGGCCCACAACGTCCGGGGCCAGGCCGACCTCGCCAGCCGCTGCGAGCAATGGCAGCGCCGTGGCGCGCCGGTGGAACTGCTCACCGGCCAGGCCTGCCGGGATGCCACCGGCACCGAGCGTATCGCTGCCGCGCTGCTCGACCGTCGCGCCGGCACCCTCAACCCCATGGCCTACACCCGCGGCCTGGCCCAGGCGGTGCGCTACCTGGGCGGCTCGCTGTTCCAGCACAGCGCCGTGTCCCGCCTGGAGCGCCAGGGCGATGCCTGGTGTGTGGTCACCGAACACGGCAGCGTGATCGCCCCGCAGGTGGTGATCGCCTCCAACGCCTACACCGAAGGCGAGTGGACCGAGCTGCGCCGCAACTTCTTCCCCGGCTACTACTACCAGGTCGCCTCCGAGCCCCTGCACGGCGAGGCGGCGGCGCGCATCCTGCCGGGCGGGCAGGGTTCCTGGGACACGCGCCAGGTGCTCAGCAGCATCCGCCGCGACGCCGACGGCCGCCTGCTGCTGGGCAGCCTGGGCAACGGCACGCGCAAGCCCTTGTGGTTCCTCCAGGCCTGGGCCGATCGCATCCAGGGCCATTACTTCCCCTACCTGGGCAAGGTGCAGTGGGACTTCAGCTGGACCGGCTGCATCGCCTTCACCCCCGACCACCTGATGCGCCTGTTCGAGCCGGCGCCGGGCCTGGTGGCGGTGACCGGTTACAACGGCCGTGGCGTGACCACCGGCACCGTGGTCGGCCAGGCCTTCGCCGACTTCCTCAGCAGCGGTTCCGCCGCCTCGCTGCCCATGCCCTTCCAGCCGATGCGCGATGTCGGCGCACCGGCGCTGCGCAGTGGGCTCTACGAGCTCGGCTTCTCGCTGTACCACGCGGGCCAGTGCCTGCGCGTGGTGATCTGAAACGGGTTTTCTTCACACTGCATCGACATGGAGCGGCCGTCCTGGCCGCCATGCACTAGCCTGTATTGGTGCGTCAGCGCGCTTGCCGCGCACCAGCGGTGTGCACTTCGGTGACAGTGACGGTTACGGCAGGTTGCGCTTTTCGCGCAGTGGGTTGCTATTCCTTTGCGAGCCTGGCTTTGCGTTGGGTTGCGCTAGGTTGCACCAAGTGTTTTTGCCGGGTTGCACGTGCGCGCCGCTCCGCATTTCAGAGGGGGTGGGCGGGCTGCCCAGGGTTTTTTCCTACAACAAAAAATGAGTGGCACGACGCTTGCTCAAAGAACTTCCTGTTAGTTGAGGAACTTCCCGTTAGTTCGAGTATCGCGCCATCACATAACCCCTCAGGAGCAAAACTCCCATGCCTCACAAGACTTTCAAGAAAGGTATTTTGGCTGTTGCGGTTACCAGTGTTCTGAGCTTGTCCAACCTTGCTTTCGCTGACGTGGTCATCGGCGTCGCCGGTCCTCACACCGGCGCCAACGCCTCCTTCGGTGAGCAGTACTGGCGCGGTGCGAGCCAGGCCGCCGAGGACATCAACGCCGCCGGTGGGGTCAACGGCGAGAAGATCAAGCTGGTCAAGGCGGACGACGCCTGCGAACCCAAGCAGGCCGTGGCCGTGGCCAACCGCCTGGTGGACCAGGACAAGGCCATCGGCGTGGTCGGTCACTTCTGCTCCTCCTCCACTATCCCGGCGTCGGAAATCTACGACGAGGCCGGCATCATCGCCATCACCCCCGGTTCCACCAACCCGCAGGTCACCGAGCGCGGCCTGACTGGCATGTTCCGCATGTGCGGCCGTGACGACCAGCAGGGCATCGTCGCCGGTGACTACATCGTCGATGTGCTCAAGGCCAAGAAGGTCGCGATCATCCACGACAAGGACACCTACGGGCAGGGCCTGGCCGACGCCACCAAGGCGCAACTGGCCAAGCGCGGCGTGAAGGAAGTGCTGTACGAAGGCCTGACCCGTGGCGAGAAGGACTTCAACGCCCTGGTCACCAAGATCCGCGCCACCGGTGCCGAGGTCGTCTATTTCGGTGGCCTGCACCCCGAAGCCGGCCCGCTGGTCCGGCAGATGCGCGAGCAGGGCCTGACCGCCAAGTTCCTCTCCGGCGACGGCATCGTCACCGACGAACTGGTCACCACCGCCGGCGGCCCGCAGTACACCAAGGGCGTGCTGATGACCTTCGGCGCCGACCCCCGCAAGATCGCCGACGGCAAGGCCGTGATCGAGAAATTCCGTGCCGGCGGCTTCGAGCCGGAGGGCTACACCCTGTACGCCTATGCCTCCCTGCAGGCCCTCGCCGCCGCGTTCAACGGCGCCGGTGCCAACGAAGGCGCCAAGGCCAGCGAGTGGCTGAAGGCGAACCCGGTGCAAACCGTGATGGGCAAGAAGGAGTGGGACGGCAAGGGCGACCTGAAGGTCTCCGACTACGTGATCTACGAATGGGATGAACAAGGCAAGTACCACCAGCAGTAAGCGCGCGCTGGCTGCGCGTCGGCTGGGGCCGCTCGGCTCCGGCTCGCTCAGCCCCGGCTCTTCGTTTGCTGTACTGGCTCGGCCGGCTGACCAGGCGCCACACGCGCTCGGCCAGCCGGTGTATTCCGGGTGGCTGCTGAAACCTCTCCCTGCTTGTGCCGCGCAGATGACTGCCGACGTAATCCAGTGATCCAGTTCAGTGGTACCCGTCTGATTCCACTCGCGGAGGCTGGCCGAACCCCAGGCCGGTCCCCCAGAAGACGAGACTGAATGATGGACGGTATCTTCCTGCAACAGCTGATCAACGGCCTGACCCTCGGGTCCGTCTACGGCCTGATCGCCATCGGCTACACCATGGTTTACGGCATCATCGGCATGATCAACTTCGCCCACGGCGAGGTGTACATGATCTCCGCCTACCTCTCTGCCATCACCCTGGCGCTGCTGGCGTTCTTCGGGCTCGAATCCTTCCCGCTGCTGATCCTCGGCACCTTGCTGTTCACCATCACGGTGACCGGCGTATACGGTTTCGTGATCGAACGCATCGCCTACAAGCCCCTGCGCAACTCCACGCGCCTGGCGCCCCTGATCTCCGCCATCGGCATGTCGCTGATCCTGCAGAACTACGTGCAGATCAGCCAGGGCGCTCGCCAGCAGGGCGTGCCCACGCTGCTCGACGGCGCGCTGAAGTTCCATGTCGGTGACGGCTTCGTCCAGCTCACCTACACCAAGGTGTTCATCCTGGTGGCCGCCTTCCTCGGCATGGGCGTGCTGACCTATGTGATCCAGCGCACCAAGCTCGGCCGCATGTGCCGCGCCACCCAGCAGGATCGCAAGATGGCCTCGATCCTCGGCATCAACACCGACCGGGTGATCTCCTACGTGTTCGTCATCGGCGCCGCCATGGCCGCGCTGGCCGGCGTGCTGATCACCATGAACTACGGCACCTTCGACTTCTATGCCGGCTTCATCATCGGCATCAAGGCCTTCACCGCCGCGGTGCTCGGCGGCATCGGCTCGCTGCCCGGCGCGATGCTCGGCGGGATCATCCTCGGCATTGCCGAGGCGCAGTTCTCCGGCATGGTCAACACCGACTACAAGGACGTGTTCAGCTTCTCCCTGCTGGTGCTGATCCTGATCTTCCGTCCCCAAGGCCTGCTTGGCCGCCCGCATGTCGCCAAGGTGTAAGCATGTCCTCTGCCATCGCTAGAAAACCCATCGATATCAAGAAGTGCATCGTCGATGCGGTGCTCGCCGGGCTGCTGGCGCTCATCGTCTTCGGCCCCATCGTCGGCGTGGTGCTCGACGGCTACAGCTTCAACCTGGAGTTCGGCCGTGTCGGCTGGATGGTCGGCATCGTCATGCTCGGCCGCTTCCTGCTCAGCCTGTACCTGCAGAGCGCCGGTGGCGCCGCGTTGCTGGAGCGTTTCGAAAGCGCCGGCTCCGGCGTCCATGTGCGCTCGCCGGACTTCAAGAGCAACCTGCGCTGGGTGCTGCCGCTGATCCTGGTGGCGGCGGTGATCTTCCCGTTCTTCGCCAGCAAGTACCTGCTGGCGGTGGTCATCCTCGGGCTGATCTACGTGCTACTGGGCCTGGGGTTGAACATCGTGGTCGGCCTCGCCGGCCTGCTCGACCTGGGCTACGTTGCCTTCTACGCCATAGGCGCCTATGGCCTGGCGCTCGGCTACCAGTACCTGGGGCTGGGCTTCTGGACGGTGCTGCCGCTGTCGGCCCTGGCCGCCGCGCTGGCGGGTTGCCTGCTGGGCTTCCCGGTGCTGCGCATGCACGGCGACTACCTGGCCATCGTCACCCTGGGCTTCGGCGAGATCATTCGCCTGGTGCTCAACAACTGGCTGAACTTCACCGGTGGCCCCAACGGCATGCCGGTGCCGTCGCCGACCTTCCTCGGCCTGGAATTCGGCCGTCGCGCCAAGGACGGGGGCGTGCCTTTCCATGAGTTCTTCGGCATCGCCTACAACCCCAACCTGAAGTTCCTGTTCATCTACGTGGTGCTGTTCCTGGTGGTGATGCTGGTGCTCTACATCAAGCACCGCCTGACCCGCATGCCCGTCGGCCGCGCCTGGGAAGCGCTGCGCGAGGATGAGATCGCCTGCCGTTCCCTGGGCCTCAACCACGTGCTGGTGAAACTCTCCGCCTTCACCCTGGGTGCCTCCACCGCCGGCCTGGCCGGGGTGTTCTTCGCCAGCTACCAGGGCTTCGTCAACCCGTCGTCCTTCACCTTCTTCGAGTCGGCGCTGATCCTCGCCATCGTGGTGCTGGGCGGCATGGGCTCGACCGTGGGCGTGGTGATCGCCGCCTTCGTCCTCACCGTCGCTCCGGAGTTGCTGCGCAGCTTCGCCGACTACCGCGTGCTGCTGTTCGGCATCCTCATGGTGGTGATGATGATCTGGCGACCGCGCGGGCTGATCCGCATCAGCCGCAGTGGCTTCACCCCGCGTAAAGGAGTAGCGCCATGAGCGACGACAACATCCTCAGCGTCGAACGCCTGATGATGCACTTCGGCGGCATCAAGGCGCTCAACGACGTCAGCCTCGACATCAAGCGCCATTCCATTTCCGCCCTGATCGGCCCCAACGGCGCCGGCAAGACCACGGTGTTCAACTGCCTCACCGGCTTCTACAAGGCCACCGGCGGCAGCATCAAGCTCAACGCCCGGGGCACCAGCACCGACGTGATCAAGGTGCTGGGCGAACCCTTCCAGGCCACCGACTTCATCAACCCGGCGCAGTTCGGCAGCCGCCTCTGGTTCAAGATGTTCGGCGGCACCCACCTGGTGAACCGCGCCGGCCTCGCGCGCACCTTCCAGAACATCCGCCTGTTCCGGGAGATGTCGGTGGTGGAAAACCTGCTGGTGGCCCAGCACATGTGGGTCAACCGCAACCTGCTGGCCGGCATCCTCAACACCCCGGGCTTCCGCCGCGCCGAGGAAGACGCGCTGAACCACGCCTTCTACTGGCTGGAGGTGGTGGACCTGGTGGACTGCGCCAACCGCCTGGCCGGCGAACTCTCCTACGGGCAGCAACGCCGCCTGGAGATCGCCCGCGCCATGTGCACGCGGCCGCAACTGATCTGCCTGGACGAACCCGCCGCCGGCCTCAACCCGGCGGAAACCGAGGCGCTCAGCCGGATCATCCGCAAGCTGCGCGACGAACACGAACTGACCGTACTGCTGATCGAGCACGACATGGGCATGGTAATGAGCATTTCCGACCACATCGTGGTGCTGGACCACGGCGTGGTGATCGCCCAGGGCGGCCCCGAGGCGATCCGCAACGATCCGAAGGTGATAGCCGCCTACCTGGGCGCCGACGAGGAGGAAGTGGCATGACCGCACCCCTCCTGGCATTCAAGGACGTCGACGTCTTCTACGGCCCCATCCAGGCGCTGAAGAAGGTCAGCCTGCACATCAACGAAGGCGAGACGGTGAGCCTCATCGGCTCCAACGGCGCGGGCAAGTCGACGCTGCTGATGTCGATCTTCGGCCAGCCCCGCGCCGCCGCCGGGGAGATCCTCTACGGCGGTGTGGATATCTCGCGCAAGTCCTCGCACTACGTGGCCTCCAACGGCATCGCGCAGTCGCCGGAAGGGCGCCGGGTATTCCCCGACATGAGCGTGGAGGAGAACCTGCTGATGGGCACCATCCCCATCGGCGCCGAGCACGCGGACGAGGACATGCAGCGCATGTTCGACCTCTTCCCGCGGCTCAAGGAACGGCGCAACCAGCGCGCCATGACCATGTCCGGTGGCGAACAGCAGATGCTCGCCATCGCCCGCGCGCTGATGAGCCGGCCCCGGTTGCTGCTGCTCGACGAACCCTCCCTGGGCCTCGCGCCCATCGTGGTCAAGCAGATCTTCCAGACCCTGCGCGAGCTGGCGAAGAGCGGCATGACCATCTTCCTGGTGGAGCAAAACGCCAACCACGCCCTGCGCCTCTCCGACCGCGCCTACGTGATGGTCACCGGGGAAATCCGCATGAGCGGCACGGGTGAGGAACTGCTCGGCAACCAGGACGTGCGCAACGCGTATCTGGGGGGGCACTAAAGCAGCTGGAAGCCAGAAGCTGGAGGTAGGAGCCGCTCGCTTCAGGCTTCCAGCTTCTGGCTTCCGGCTCATTCGGAGAATGTGAATGTCCCACCTTCGTTTCTTCACCAACGCCGAGGTCGCCGGTGCCCTCGGCTATCCCGCTCTGATCGAAGCGCTGCGGGTTGGCCTCGCCGAGCCTTGCGCGGCGCCGATGCGGGGCTGTCATGAGCTGCCGGAGGGCGCGTCCCTGCTGACCATGCCGGTGTGGCAGGCGGGGCAGGGTGTCGGCGTCAAGCTGGTCACCGTGTTCCCCGGCAATGGCGCGCGGGGGCTGCCGTCGGTTGCGGCGTTGTTCACCCTGTTCGATGACGAGACCGGCCAGCCCCTGGCCGTGCTCGAAGCCTCGGAGCTCACCGCTCGCCGCACCGCCTGCACCTCGGCGCTGGCGGCCGCTCACCTGGTGCGCGAAGACGCCGAGCGCCTGCTGGTAGTGGGCAATGGCACCCTGGCCACGCACATGGTCCGTGCCCATTGCCAGGTGCGTGATTACCGGCGTGTGGATATCTGGGGGCGTGACGCCGACAAGTCCGCCCAGCTGGTGGCGGCCCTGCGTGAAGAGGGCTACCCGGTGCAGGTGGGCGGCGACCTGCAAAGCCTGGTGCAGCAGGCCGACTGCATCAGTTGCGTCACCACTTCGCGCTCGCCGCTGGTGCTGGGCGACTGGCTGCGCCCCGGCACCCATCTGGACCTGGTGGGTGCCTTCCTGCCCAGCATGCGCGAGACCGACTCCGCCGCCGTGGCCCGCGCGCGCATCGTCGTCGACACCCGCGAGGGAGCCTTGGAGGAAGCCGGCGACCTGCTCTTCGCCATCGCCGACGGCCTGCTCGACGAAGACGCGATCGGCACCGAGCTGCGCGAGCTTCTGCACGGCCGTGGCCACCGGCGTAACGCCGAGGAAATCACCCTGTTCAAGTCCGTGGGCTATGCCCTGGAAGACCTGGTGGCGGCACGCCTGCTGCTGGCCAGCGCCTGATCTAGGGGCTTTGTAGGGTGGATGACGCTCTTTTCATCCACCAACGGAGTTCGATCCCACCACCGACCTCACACCGGGACACGCCCTGTAGGAGCGAGCTCTGCTCGCGAAGCCTCTGGGCGGCGCCTTGTGCTGCCTGGGCGAATGAATTGGCTCTGTCTGCGTTAAGTGTTGCTAGCTTCTAGACTTGTCGTTACGGCATCTCTTTCAGGAGGTCTGCCATGCGTGCGACAGAGTTTCGGAGCTGGCTATCTCGCCTGACTCAGCTCAACCAAACCCAGCGGGATCAGCTTCAAACGCAGCTGTCCTGCACCCAGGGCATGCTGGAGGAGGCGCTGGAGCCTCCCGAGCATTGCCCCCATTGCCAAGCCACGGCCTTATGCCCATGGGGTTCCAGTCACGGCTTGGCCCGCTACCGATGCCGAACCTGCAGGCGCACGTGCAATGCGCTGACGGGCACGCCATTGGCTCGACTGCGTCATCGGGAGTGTTGGGGGCGCTATGCCGAAGCCATGGTGAAAAGCCTGACGGTGCGCAAAGCCGCTGAACATTGCGAGGTTCACAAGAACACCGCATTCCGCTGGAGGCACCGTTTCTTGCGCTTGATCGCCGAGCATCGAGCACAGCATGAATCAGGGATTGTCGAGGCCGACGAGACTTTCTTCCTGGAGTCATTCAAAGGTCAGCGAAAACTGTCACGTCAGGCCCGCAAGCGCGGGGGCAGAGCACGGCGCAAAGGATTCACGGCCGAGCAGATCCCGGTCCTGGTGGTACGTGATCGGAGTGGGCAGCACGCCGACTTCCAGTTGAAACAACTCAATGCCGCGCACATAGGTGAAGTGCTACGGCCGTTGCTCGATCCCGACGCGGTGCTGTGCACGGACAGCGCCGCGATCTACCAGAGCTTCGCCAAGGCAGAGGGCATTACCCACCATCGCGTGAATCTGCGCCAGAAGCGCCGCACCGATGGCGCCTTTCACATCCAGAACGTCAACGCCTATCACGGCCGCTTGAAGCTCTGGATGAAGCGCTTCAACGGTGTCGCGACCAAGTACCTGGAGAACTACCTGGGCTGGCGACGCCTGCTCGAGCGTTATGGAAATGATCTCAACCCGTTGATTTGTATGGAGGAATCGCTCGGCGGCTATCCAGTGCAACAGCTAACGCAGACATAGCCAATGAATTCGCCCCTACAGCGTTGCAGGCCGGACGCCGTGTCGGGCTGCCCTACGTGAGACCGGCCATCGCGCCTTGAACCGAGCTGGGCCACCCACAAAATCTGTGGAGCGAACTGTGGAAAAGGTGTGGGCAGGTGGCTGCCAGGCCGGACCGGCGGTCGTCCGGGCGGTCTGGTCGAGATTCGTACAGTCATGCTTTTTTCAAGCGGAACAGTTACTTGGCGGAGACCCTTGAAGTGCTCCTGCAGTTATCCCCGCGAGCTGTGGATAACTCTGTGGGCAAGCTCTGGAGCCCTGGCCAGGCGCCAGTATCGCCAGGGGCTGGCGCGGGCTGGTCGAAAATCAGCCGCTCTTGTCCTGGGTGCCGGCCTGCAGGCAGCGCTAATGCTGGGTTTGAGGGTTTTCGGGAAACTCTGCGGGCGCGTCTGCGCTAAGCGCGGACTTGTCCCCAATCGCTGTGGATCAAGCTGTTATCGAGCTGTGGATAAGCTGGGTATGGATGGCCCTGATGCAGGCCTGGCAAGGGCTCCGCCAAACTGTGCAGCCATCGTCCGGCCGGCGTTGCCCGGGCTATGAGAAGGGCGCCGGTTTCTGGCACTGTGGATACCTTGCATGCCCATCCGGCCGAGCGCTGCCTGATGCGTCCAATGGCCAACGATCCGAGGAGATTTCCATGACGTCCACCCTGTTCATCACCGGTGCCACTTCCGGCTTTGGCGAGGCTTGCGCCCGTCGTTTCGCCGAGGCGGGCTGGTCGCTGGTGATCACCGGCCGCCGCGAGGAGCGCCTGCAGGCACTGGCCGAGGAGCTTGGCGAGAAGGTCGAGGTGTTGCCGCTGGTGGTCGACGTGCGTGACCGTGCGGCAATGGAGGCGGCCATCGGTGGCCTGCCGGAGCGTTTCGGCAAGCTGCGTGGCCTGATCAACAACGCCGGCCTGGCCCTGGGTACCGACCCGGCGCCCAAGTGCAGCCTGGATGACTGGGACACCATGGTCGACACCAACATCAAGGGCCTGCTCTACACCACCCGCCTGCTGCTGCCGAAGCTGATCGCCCACGGGCGCGGCGCCGGCATCGTCAACCTCGGCTCCATCGCCGGCAGCTACCCCTATCCGGGCAGCCACGTGTATGGCGGCACCAAGGCCTTCGTGCGGCAGTTCTCGCTGAACCTGCGCAACGACCTGGTGGGCACCGGCGTGCGCGTCACCGACATCGAGCCGGGGTTGTGCGAGAGCGAGTTCTCCCTGGTGCGCTTCGGCGGCGATCAGGCCAAGTACGACGCCACCTACGCGGGCGCCGAGCCAATCCAGCCGCAGGACATCGCCGAGACCATCTTCTGGGTGCTGAACCAGCCGGCACACATCAACATCAACACCCTGGAGCTGATGCCGGTGAGCCAGACCTGGGCCGGCTTCTCTATTGATCGCTCAGTGAAGTGATGCGGGTCGAGCGCCCGAGCAGTTGCAGGGCGCGATCCGGGTAGTCGGTGATCAGGCCGTTCGCGCCCATGTCCAGCAGGTGGCGCATGGCCGGTTGCTCGTTGATGGTCCACAGCTGCACGTTGAGGCCGCGGTCGAGGGCGGTGGCCAGCAGGCTCGGCGTGGCCACTTCCAGGCCACTGCTGCGCTCGGGAATCTGCAGCGCCTGGTAGGAGGGTGACAGCAGGCGGCCGAGGCCCACCCAGTTCAACGCCAGCAGCAGCTTCACCGAGCCCGGGCTGGCCGAGGTGGCCACGTCCGGGCACTGCTCGCGGAAGCGTTTCAGGCTGCGCTCGTAGAAGCTGCCGACTATCACTTTGTCGTGCTGCTTCGCCTCGGTCAGCGCCGCGCAGAGGCGATCCTCCAGGCCCACGTCGGGCACCTTGATTTCGATGACCTTGGCCCTGTCCGGGAAGCGCTGCAGCACCGCCTGCAAGGTGGGGATGCGGATGCCCTGGCCACGATAGGGGTGGTTCTCGTCACCGTCGGCAGTCCAGTGGTAGCCGGCGTCCAGCTGTTGCGCGCGCTCCAGGGTCAGCCCGGCGATGGGGCCGCTGCCATCGGTGGTGCGGTCCACGTCTTCGTCATGCAGCACCACCATCTGGCCGTCGGCGGTCAGGCGGATGTCCATCTCCAGCATGTCCACGCCCAGCGCATCGGCGCGCTCGAAGGCGAACAGCGTGTTCTCCGGCCACAGGCCGCGGCCACCGCGATGGGCGATCACCAGCGGCTGGTCGCCCAGGGCCTGGATCACCGGCGGCGGCGAGGCCGGTTGGCTGGTCAAGGCGAGTACCACGATGGCGACGGCGATCAGCAGCAGGGGAATGAGCAGGAAACGGGCGAAACGCATGGCGATATTCCGAGGAAGAGGGACGGGCGTGCCGAATCAGACGCGAGGACTATGACAAAGGTGTGACGGGAAGGCGAGGCCCTGCCGCTGCGCTTGTGCACACGGGGGAAACACGGCGGGAGCAGAGGAGAGCGGCCGGCCAGGGAAGGATGGGGGAGCCCCTGGCCAGCCGCTGCAACGCGGGGGGAAATCAGCCCGCCAGCAGCCAGGCACCGGCCACGGCGGAGGCGCCACCGGCAACGCGAACCAGGGGTGCGGCGGCTTGCGGCAGCACGCGCACCAGGCCGTAGCCGGCGGCGTGCAGGGCGGCGGTGGCAGCGACGAAGCCGGCGGCATAGCCCCAGGGGCTGGAGAGGTCAGGCAACTCCAGGCCGTGGGCGACGCCGTGGGCCAGGGCGAACAGGGCGGTCAGGCTGACGGCGACGAACATCGGCGGGCGCACGGCCACGGCAACCAGCAGGCCGAGGGCGAGCACCGAGGCGGCGATGCCGGTTTCCATGAAGGGCAGCTCCAGGCCTTCGAAGCCCAGCAGGCCGCCGAGCAGCATGGTGCCGACGAAGGTCACCGGCAGCGCCCAGCGCGCGGCACCCTGCTGCTGCGCGGCCCAGAGGCCCACGGCGAGCATGGCCAGCAGGTGGTCGAGACCGGTGATGGGGTGGGCGACGCCCGCCATCAGGCCCGAGGAATCATGCCCGGGGTGGGCGAAGGCCAGCGCCGGGGTGAGGAACAGGGCTAGGGCGTAGAGGGCTTTGCGAAGGGTCATGTGTGGCTCCTTGTTGTGCGGGTCAGGCAGCGCCGAGCAGGCCCTGCTTCTCGATGAAGGCGATGATCTCGTCGAGACCCTGGCCGACCTTCTGGTTGCTGAAGACGAAGGGCTTGTCGCCGCGCATCTTGCGGGCGTCGCGGTCCATCACCTCAAGGGAGGCGCCGACCATGGGCGCCAGGTCGACCTTGTTGATCACCAGCAGGTCGGACTTGCAGATGCCCGGGCCACCCTTGCGCGGCAGCTTGTCGCCGGCGGAGACGTCGATCACGTAGAGGGTCAGGTCCGACAGCTCCGGGCTGAAAGTGGCGGAGAGGTTGTCGCCACCGGACTCGACGATGATTAGCTCCAGGCCGGGGAAGCGGCGGTTGAGCTGGTCGACGGCTTCGAGGTTGATCGAGGCGTCTTCGCGGATAGCCGTGTGCGGGCAGCCGCCGGTTTCCACGCCGATGATGCGCTCGGGGTCCAGGGCCTCGTTGCGCACCAGGAACTGGGCGTCTTCCTGGGTGTAGATGTCGTTGGTCACCACGGCCAGGTTGTAGCGGTCGCGCAGGGCGCGGCAGAGGGCCAGGGTGAGGGCGGTCTTGCCGGAACCGACGGGGCCGCCGATGCCGACGCGCAGGGGTTGGCTGTGCATGTTGCTCTCCTAGGAACGGAACAGACGGCTGTACTGGCGCTCGTGCGCCATGCTCGCCAGGGCCAGGCCGAAGGCGGCGCTGCCCCACTGGTTTTCGGGAATCTCGCTGGCCGTCTCCTGCGCCTTCTGCAGGGCCGGCAACAAGGTGGACGTCAGGCGCTGGGCGGCTTGCTGGCCCAGCGGCAGGGTTTTCATCAGCACCGCCAGCTGGTTTTCCAGCCAGCCCCAGAGCCAGGCGGCGAGGGCGTCCTGCGGGGGGATGCCCCAGGCGCGGGCGGCCAGGGCCCAGGCCACGCCTAGCACCGGTTCGTCGAGGGCGGTGAGGGCGTTGCGACCGGCTTCGTCCAGCTCGGGCAGGCCTTCGAGCAACTGCTGCAACGAGTAGCCCATCTGCCGGTTTTCCAGCTGCAGCTCTCGGGTTTCGCGGCTGGCGCGCTGGCAGCCGCCCAGTTGCGCGAGGCCGGCCCAGTCTTCCTCGGCGGCGGCTTCGCAAAGCGCCAGCAGCAGCGGGGCTTCGAAGCGAGCGAGGTTGAGGCGCAGCTGGTCGGCGATCCAGCGTTCGGCGCTCTGCGCGTCATGCACCTGGCCCTGGTCCACCGCCAGCTCCAGCCCTTGGGAGTAGCTGTAGCCACCGATGGGCAGTTGCGGGCTGGCCAGGCGCAACAGTTGCCAGGCGTTGTTCACGTCCGCACTCCGAACTGGTGCAGGCGCGGGGCGTAGTTGAAGTCGGCGTCGCCGTGGTGGGAGTGGTGGTGGCCGCCGCCGTAGGCACCGTGCTCCGGCTGGAAGCCGGCTTCGATGCGTTCGACCTGGGCGCCGAGCTGTTCGAGCATGGCCAGCAGCACGTAGTCGTCCAGCAGGCGCAGCCAGCCATCGCCGATCTGCAGGGCGACATGGCGGTTGCCCAGGTGGTAGGCGGCGCGGGTCAGCTCGAAGGCATTGGCGCAGGTGACGTGGAGCAGCGCCTCGGGGCGGGCGCACACCCGCACCACGCGGCCGTCCTGGGCCAGCAGGCAGTCGCCATCGCGCAGGGGCGGTTGGCCGCGCTCGAGGAACAGGCCGACGTCTTCACCCTTGACGCTGAAGCAGCGCAGGCGGCTCTTGCTGCGCGCCTCATAGGTGAGCAGCAGTTCTTCGTCCCAGCGCGCGCGGGCTTCGGTTCTTTCCTGGATGACCAGCATGGGGTGGTTCCGGCAGTGTGCAATGCCGGTGCTAGAGCAAGGTGCTTGCCAAGACACAGCAGAGCCCCGCAGCGCGGGCTCTGGGGCAGAGGCTGCCTGTTATCGGGGCGTGGTTCTGCGTTGTCCTGGTGCGCGCTGTTCCGTTTTGGTGCGCGCTGTCGGCTCGGTCAGCTTTTCGCCTTGCCGAGGCCTTGCCAGTGCTTGCCGCCGACCATGATGAAGCGCAGCTGCTGGATCATTTTCACCTCGGGGGTGAGGTGCGCGGGCAGGCCCTGGGCGGGCGGGTCGATGAGTTCCGGCAGGGTGGCGAACACCGTCTTCACCACCAGGTCGGAGATCACGTCCAGGGCGGGCTCGTCCAGGTGCGGCATGCGGTTGATCAGGCGCAGGTCGGCGGCGAGGTCGTCGGTGATGCGCTGGCGCAGGGTGGCGATGGCCTGGCGCACCAGCTGCGAGCCACCGTACTGCTCGCGGGCGAGGAACAGGAACTGGCCGCGATTGGCTTGCACCGCGTCGAGGAAGATGCGCACCGAGGCGTCGATGATGCCGCCCATCTCGAATTCGTTGTGGCGAACCATGCGGATGGTGTCGCGAAAGGTCTCGCCCACTTCGCTGACCAGTTCCAGGCCGAGCTGGTCCATGTCGACGAAGTGGCGATAGAAGCCCGTGGGCACGATGCCGGCGGTGCGCGCCACTTCGCGCAGGCTCAGGCTGCCGAAACCGCGGCCGCTGTCCATCAGCATGCGCGCGGCATCCATCAGGGCCTGACGGGTCTGCTGTTTCTGTTCCGAGCGTGGGGTCATGGAGCCGGTTCGCGGGGTGAGGTTGCGCCGCACTCTAGCAAATGCCCCCTGTCGGTGCGAACCGCTTTCAGTGAACAGTTGTTGACTGAAAGCGGGGCGCTCATGCAGGCTAGTGAACAAGTGTTCACTGGTGTTGCCGATGCCCCTCATTCCCCTGTCCCTCGCCCGCCACCTGGCGCCCGGCCTGAAGCCCCTGCGGGCGCTCGCCGAGCGTGCCTGGCTGCGTGAAGCCGAGGTCGATTTCTTTCTCGCCGCGCTGCACCCGCTGTTGCGCCTGAACCGTGTCTTCGCCCGGCTGGAGGCGCGCCAATGGGTCGCGGACGACATGCTGGCGTTGACCTTTCGCGTCAACGGCAACGCCCGGGGCTGGCGCCCCGGTCAGCATGTGCAACTGCACCAGACCCTCGATGGTGTACGCCTGGGGCGCAGCTACAGCCTGACCGCCGTGCACGGCGATGGCCGCGTGGAGCTGGCGATCAAGCGCCAGCCCGGCGGGCGCCTGTCCAACCGCCTGGTGGATTTCCTCGAGATCGGCACGCTGGTGGAGATGGGCCAGGCCGATGGCGAACTGCACTGGCCGCAGGAGGCTGCCGGCGTGTTGCTGCTGGCCGCCGGCAGCGGCATCACGCCGGTGCTGGGCATGCTGCGCGAGGCACTGGCCCAGGGCTTCACCGCGCCGGTGACCTTGCTGCACTACGTGCGCCAGCGCGGCCAGCGGGCCTTCGCCGATGAGCTGCAGGCGTTGGCGCGGCGCTACCCGAACTTCACTGTGCGCTGGTCCATCAGTGGTGAAGCGCCGGTTGCCGATGAGCTGACCGGGCGCTTCCAGGCCGATCATGTGCGGCACAGCGTCGCCAGCGACTTGTTGGCCTGCGGGCCCCATGGTTTCGTTTCCCTGGTGCGCCAGTGGTGGCAGGCCGAACCGCGCCAGGGCAGCGTGCAGCTGGAGGCCTTCAGTGCCGCGCCGGTGAACACGGCGGAGCCCGCGCGCCAGGTGCGCCTGGGCTTCGCCCGCGCCCGCAGCGAGATGCAGGGCGACAGCCGCTACAACCTGCTGGAGCAGGCCGAGGCCCATGGCCTGCGCCCGGCCCACGGTTGCCGCCAGGGCGTGTGCACCGCCTGCACCTGCCAGCTGGTCAGCGGCACGGTGCGCGACCTGCGCACCGGCGCGTTGTTCGCCGAACCGGGCCAGCCCATTCGCCTGTGCGTCAGCGCGCCCCACAGCGACCTGGTGATCGACCTCTGAACCGGCGCGACGCCGACAACGCCTCAACGAGCGAGAACGACATGCGTATCGACCGAGAATTGGGCCCCGCAGAGTTGCAGGCCTTCGCTGCCGAACTGGACGCCTTGCGCCAGCGCACCCTGGACGACCTGGGCGAGGCGGACGCCCGCTACATCCGCCGCATCCGTGCCGTGACCCGCGCCTGTTGCTGGGCCGGCCGGCTGCTGTTGCTGCTCGGCTGGTTCCCGCCCACCTGGCTGCTGGGCAGCGCCCTGCTGGGGCTGGGCAAGATCCTCGAGAACATGGAACTGGGCCACAACGTGATGCACGGCCAGTACGACTGGATGAACGACCCGGAATTCTCCGGGCAGCGCTACGAGTGGGACATCGTCGGGCCGGGGGATTTCTGGCGGCACACCCACAACCACATCCATCACACCTATACCAATGTGCTGGGCCGCGACGACGATGTCGGCTATGGCCTGGTGCGGCTGTTCCCCGAGCAGCGCTGGAAGCCCTTCTACCGCTGGCAGCCGCTGTGGGTGACCTTGCAGGCGCTGCTGTTCCAGTTCTCCGTGGCGGTGCAGCACCTGCGCCTGGACCAGTACTTCAAGGGCCGCATGAGCCGCGATGAGCTGCGCCCGCGCCTGCGCCAGTTCAATGCCAAGGTGCTGCGCCAGCTGGTCAAGGACTACCTGTTCTTCCCAATGGTCGCGCTGGCGCTGGGTGCCAACGCCTGGGCGGTGGTGGCGGGCAATGCCCTGGCCAACCTGATCCGCAACCTGTGGACCTTCACCGTGATCTTCTGCGGTCACTTCACCGAGCAGGCCGTGGTGTTCCCGCCCGAAGTGCTGGAAGGCGAGACCCGGGGCCAGTGGTACCTGCGCCAGCTGCGCGGCTCCAGCAACCTCGCCGGTGGGCCGCTGCTGCATATCCTCACCGGCAATCTCAGCCACCAGATCGAGCACCACCTGTTCCCCGACCTGCCGGCGCGTCGCTATGCCGCCCTGTCGCGGGAGGTGAGGGAGATCGCCCGGCGTTACGGCCAGGTCTACAACAGCGGCCTGCTCTCGGCGCAGTTCGCCACCGTGCTCAAGCGCATCTGGATCTACCGTTCGCCACCGGCGGCCGTCCCGGCCTGACCCCAGAAATGCGAAAGCCCGGCGTGTGCCGGGCTTTCAGTCTGTGGAGGAGTGCCGATCGGGCGGCGTGCAGGTTTTCGCCTCGGTGAGCGAACCCACCTCAAACGGCGCGGAAGCCAGGGGTACGGTCGGAACCGCCTTCAGCGACGCGGAAGCCCGGGGTACGATCGGAACCGTCTTCGGCAACACGGAAGCCCGGGGTGCGATCGGAACCGTCTTCGGCAACACGGAAGCCAGGAGTGCGATCAGCGCCGTCTTCGGCAACACGGAAGCCGGGAGTACGTTCGGCGCCGCCTTCGGCGACACGATTCAGGGTGCGTTCGGCACCGCCTTCAGCGACGCGGAACCCCGGGGTGCGATCGGAACCGTCTTCAGCAACGCGGAAGCCAGGGGTGCGGTCAGCGCCGTCTTCGGCAACGCGGAAGCCGGGAGTACGTTCGGCGCCACCTTCGGCGACACGGTTCAGGGTGCGTTCGGCACCGCCTTCAGCAACGCGCAGGCCGGGGGTGCGATCGGAGCCGTTTTCGGCAACCGGCTCGACGACCTGGATGAAGCCGCTGTTGTCGCGGGATTCGCCCAGAACCGGTTGCGGCTCGGAGGGCAGGGCAAAGGCGGTGGCGGAAAGGCTGGTCAGGAACAGGGCGGCAATGGCATGGGCTTTCATGATCTGTGGCTCCTCGTGGGGGGCTGGTAAGTGACTACGGAGCCAATGTTACGGAGCCCCCGGAAAGGCCAGAAGTGAAGGCGGGCGATAGTGAGCATCGATCTCTTTAATGGTTGAATTTTCCATTCAAGATCAATGGGTTGAATGTTTTTTGGGCACTTCTTCGCAGGCCTGGAACAGGCTTTTCGGGCTTCTCATCGATGGCGGTGATGCGGGCCGTGGCAGTCGGTGAGCGATGGATGCGCGCGCGTTGGACCCGACCTACAGGTTCCGGTTACCGATGATGGGGGCGCAGGGCGGGTGAAGCCCGCGTGGGTGTCGGGCAGGGTGTAGCGGTTATCGGAGCGGAGTTGAATGGCGGGCAATAAAAAGCCCGGCCGGTGCCGGGCTTTGACTGCAGGGTGAAGCAGGGGTGCTGTCAGACCACGCCGTGGGCTTGCAGCAGACGGTCGGAGCCACCTTCGGCAACACGGTTCAGGGTGCGTTCGGCACCGCCTTCAGCGACACGGAAAGCCGGGGTGCGTTCGGCGCCACCTTCGGCAACGCGGTTCAGGGTACGTTCGGCACCACCTTCAGCAACGCGGAAGCCAGGGGTACGTTCGGCGCCGCCTTCGGCGACACGGAAGCCAGGGGTACGTTCGGCGCCGCCTTCAGCGACACGGAAGCCAGGGGTACGTTCAGCGCCGCCTTCAGCGACACGGAAGCCAGGAGTACGTTCGGCGCCACCTTCGGCAACACGGTTCAGGGTGCGCTCTGCACCGCCCTCGGCGACGCGGTCGATGACCATGTAGGCGCCTTCCCCTTCAGCGACCAGCGGATAGGAAACAGCGGATTGGACGACCGGGATGGCGAACAGGCCGGTGAGGAACAGGGTGGCGAGGGCTTGGGTTTTCATGTCGGTATCTCCTGGGTTGTGGGGGGTAGCAAGTGGCTACGGGGCCCATGTTACGGACGGCCAGGCGATTAAAAAGTGATCACTCGCGATAGTCGGCATCGACGCCGGTGATGATTGGAAAAGCGCTTTCGAATCAATCGTTTGCTTGTTTCCATGGCGCTTCCTGAGGGGGCCTTGGGCGGTTTAAGCTGCGCGCCCCGGTGAATTTCCGCCTGTATTTACCGGAGTCATCCGCCGCGTTTGCCAGTCGATAGATCAACAAGCCTCGTGTATCGAACCCGCCTCCGGGGCCCGATGCCGCCATAAGAAGGAGACGTGCATGTCGCGTGGACGCAGGATCCTCGCCTGGACCACCGCCAGCCTGGTGCTGCTGTTGGCCGCCCTGGTGGTGTTCGTCGCCACCTTCGATTGGAACCGCATCAAGCCGACGCTCAATGCCCGGGTTTCCGAAACCCTGGGCCGCCCCTTCGCCATCAATGGCGACCTTAGCGTGAGGTGGCAGCGCGAGCCGGAGGAAGAGGGCCTGCGCGCCTGGGTGCCCTGGCCCCACGTGAAGGCCGAGGACCTGACCCTGGGCAACCCCGAATGGGCCAAGGAGCAGCAGTTCGTCACCCTCGCGCGCGTGGAGGCGAGCCTGTCGCCACTGCCGTTGCTGTGGAAGACCGTGACCATCCCGCGTATCGACCTGACCGAGCCGCGCGCCGACCTCAAGCGCCGCGCCGACGGCAGCAACAACTGGACGTTCGATAAGCTCGCCAGCACCCCCGAGCAGGCCGACGAGAAACCCTCCGCCTGGACCCTGGACATCGGCGCCATCGGTTTCGACAAGGGCCAGGTGAAGGTGGACGACCAGCCCACGCAGACGCGCCTGGAAGTGCTGGTGGACCCGCTGGGCAAGCCGATCCCCTTCAGCGACATCGTTGGCGAGAAGGTCGCCGGCAAGGCGGCGGAGCAGGGCGACGCGCCCCAGGACTACGCCTTCGGCTGGAAGGTCAAGGGCAGCTACAAGGGCCAGGCGCTGGATGGCAGCGGCAAGATCGGCGGGCTGCTGGCGCTCCAGGACGCGCGCAAGCCCTTCCCCCTGCAGGCCGACCTGCGCATCGGCGCCACCCGCATCGCCCTGGCCGGTACCCTCACCGACCCGACCCACCTGGGCGCCCTGGACCTGCGCCTGAAACTGGCCGGCAACAGCCTGGGCAACCTCTACCCGCTGACCGGCGTGACCCTGCCCGATACGCCGGCCTATTCCACCGATGGCCGCCTGGTGGCGCAGCTGCAGGACCCGGCGGGCCCGCAGTTCCACTACCAGGGCTTCAACGGTGCCATTGGCGACAGTGACATCCATGGCGACCTGCACTTCGTCGCCCGCCAGCCCCGGCCCAAGCTGTCCGGTGCGCTGACCTCCAACCAGCTGCGCTTCGCCGACCTGGCGCCGCTGATCGGTGCCGACTCCAATGCCGAGAAGAAGGAGCGCGGCGTGGCCAGCAAGCAGCCGGCGGACAAGGTGCTGCCGGTGGAGGAATTCCGCACCGAGCGCTGGCGGCAGATGGATGCCGACGTGCGCTTCACCGGCAAGCGCATCGTCCACAGCGACAAGCTGCCCTTCAATGACCTCGACACCCACGTGGTGCTCAACGACGGCAAGCTGAGCCTGGAGCCCCTGCGCTTCGGCATGGCCGGCGGCAGCCTGGATTCCACCATCCGCCTGGACGGCAGCAGCGTGCCCCTGCAGGGCAGTGCCCGGCTCAGCGCGCGGCACTTCAAGCTCAAGCAGCTGTTCCCCAGCTTCGAGCCCATGCGCACCAGCTTCGGTGAACTCAACGGTGACGCCGACCTGGCGGGCACCGGCAACTCGGTGGCGGCTTTGCTGGGCAGCGCCAACGGCAACCTCAAGCTGCTGATCAACGACGGTGCGGTGAGCCGTGGGCTGATGGAGATCGCCGGGCTCAACGTGGGCAACTACCTGGTGGGCAAGCTGTTCGGCGACGACGAGGTGAAGATCAACTGCGCCGCTGCCGACCTCAAGCTGACCAAGGGCCTGGTGACGCCACGGGTGTTCATCTTCGATACCGAGAACGCGCTGATCCAGATCGACGGGTCGGCCAACCTCGCCAGCGAGCGCCTGGACATGACCGTCACCCCGGAATCAAAGGGCGTGCGCATCTTCTCCCTGCGCTCGCCGCTCTATGTGCGCGGCACCTTCAAGAAACCGGATGCAGGGGTCAAGGCGGTGCCGCTGATCGCCCGTGGCGCCGGCATGGTGGTGCTGGGCGCCGTGGTGGCCCCGGCCGCCGGGCTGCTGGCCCTGGTCGCCCCCAGTGGCGGCGGCGATGTCACCAACACCTGCACGCCGCTGCTGGAGAAGATGCGCAAGGCCAATTGAGGCGGGGGCTTTCCGTAGGTTGGCGCCGAGCGTAGCGAGGCCCAACGATGCGGCGCTTGGCATCGCTGCGTTGGGTTTCGTGCCTCTACCCAACCTGCGGGAAGCACGTGCGCGGGCTAGTGCGGTGCTCGTGACTCCCGGGCTGAAGCCCGGGCTACCCGGTTGCGACGTTCGTGCGGGGGCTGGTGGGGTGCCCGTGACCCGGGCTGAAGCCCGGGCGACGGGGTGGGGGAGGGTTACTTCAGGTCGGCGAGGATATCGGCCATGTCGTCGGCGTGTTCTTCCTCCTGCTCGAGGATTTCTTCGAACAGGCGGCGGGTGGTCGGGTCCTTGTCGCCGAGGTACTGGATGATCTCGCGGTAGCTGTCGACGGCGATGCGCTCGGCGATCAGGTCTTCGGTGACCATCTCGCGCAGGTTTTCTCCGGCGACGTATTGGGCATGGGAGCGGGCCTCCAGGCCGGCGGGGTTGAAGTCCGGTTCGCCACCCAGTTGCACGATGCGTTCGGCCAGGCGGTCGGCATGCTGCTGTTCCTGCTGGGCGTGTTCGAGGAATTCGCTGGCAGCGATGCTCGCCTTCAGCCCGGTGGCCATGTAGTAGTGGCGCTTGTAGCGCAGGTAGCAGACCAGCTCGGTGGCCAGCGACTCGTTGAGCAGGCGCAGCACGGTGGCGCGGTCAGCGTGGTAGCCCTCGGTCACGGCGCCGTCCAGCACGTTCTGCCGGGCGCGCTGACGCAGGGTGTTCACATCGGTCAGTTGCACATCACTCATCAGGGTTCTCCTTGGCTAATCAGGCCCGGGTGCCTGGCTCTGGCGGCCGGTGGCGTCGTGGGCCCTACCTGGGATGTGAGTGATACGCAGCGGGAAAAGTTTAGGAAATCTGCGCACCCGGGGCGTCAGTCCAGGCGATCGCGTTCCACGTTCTCGCGCTGCCTGCAGGTCATGAACCCCATGTGCTGGACCCGGCCGCTGGCGCCGAAGCTGACGTGGTAGGCCTGCTGGTGGCCCTCGTGATTGAGGATGTAGTTGTTGCAGGAGCCGGGGTGCACGCTGCGCTGGACGATGGAGGAGGGGCGCCCGCCGATGGCCTGTACCTGCTCCTTGGTCATACCTTCTTCCACCTGCCGCACCAGGGGTTCGTTGCGGTAGGTGATGTAGTCGGTGGGGTTCTCGATCTTGCTGGCGCAACCGGACACCGAGCCCAGAGCGGCCGCGAGCAGGAGCGCGCGCTTGAACATGCTGATGGTCCTCGATGATCCGCTGTAAATAACAGCGCTTGGACATCAACGAGGCTCGCCGGTTCGCTATTTATTTGCGCCGGGGCTGTGCGTGGGTTGGCAATTCTGGCATTTGGCCACTGCGGCGCCCGGTGATCCGGGCGCCGCAACGGATCAGATCTTCGCCGCCTCGGCTTCGTGTTTCTGCCATTGCTCGCAGGTCATGAAACCCTTGCTGTCGACTCGGCCGGCATCGCTGAAGCTGACGTAGTAGGGCTGCTGGTGGCCCTCCTTGTTCAGCACGTAGTTGTTGCAGGTGCCGGGGTGCACGGTGCGCTGGATTTCAGTGGACGGCGGGCCGCCGATGGTCAGCACCTGGTCCTTGGTCATGCCGTCCTCGACCTTTTCCACCAGGGGTTCATGGCGGTAGGTGACGTAGTCGGTGGGGTTCTCGAACTTGGTGCTGCAACCGGCTACCGATGCCAGCACGAACACTGCCGCGAGCGTTTCCTTGTACATGGTGTTTTTCCTCGTAGTGGCCGTTGAAGCCGTCACGACTTCTGAGTGGCGAATGGCCAGACGAGTTCGAAGAATTTGTCGCCCCGGGCTACTGGGCGGCCTTCTCGGCATCCTGCAGGCGCTGCTGGTTGACGGCGTTGGCCTGGTCGATCTGCTGCTTGAGCTGGTCCATCTGCTGCTGGGCCTGCTGCGCCTGCTCGGCTTGCAGCTTGGCCTGGGCCGCACCGGTGGCGGCGGTTTCGCCGAGGCCGCAGCCGGCGAGCAGGAGGAAGGGGAGGCAGGTCAGCAGGCGTTTCATGGCGGGGCTCCGCAGGTGGGCGATGCCGGCGAAGGTAATCCAGCGGCGGGGTCGCCGCCAGGGGCGCCGCACGAACGTCGTGGGGCGCCCGACGTCCGGCTCAGCCGTAGCGTTTGCGCGCCTCGATGGCCAGGCCGCTGCCGATGCTGCCGAAGGTGTTGCCTTCGACATGGCGGGCATTGGGCAGCAGGGCGGCGACGCTGTCACGCAGGGCGGGGATGCCGCTGGAACCGCCGGTGAAGAACACCGTGTCCACCTGTTCCACGCCGATGCCGGCATCGGCCAGCAGGCGCGTGACGCTGTCGCGGATGCGCTGCAGCAGCGGCTCGATGGCGTCTTCGAACAGGTGGCGGGTCAGTTCCACGCGCAGGCCCGGCTCGATGCGTTCGAGGTCGATCACGCGGTGACGCGCTTCGGTCAGCTCGATCTTGCTGTCTTCCACCTGCATCGCCAGCCAGTGCCCGGCGCGTTGCTCGATCAGGCGGAACAGGCGGTCGATGCCACGGGTGTCGACGATGTCGTAGCGCATGTTCTTCAGCGACAGCTGCGACTTCTGCGCATAGACGGCGTTGATGGTGTGCCAGGTGGCGAGGTTGAGGTGGTAGCTGGTGGGCATGAGGGCATCGCTCTTCATGCGGCTGCCGTAGCCGAATTGCGGCATCACGCCTTGCAGGCTGAGCTGCTTGTCGAAGTCGGTGCCGCCCACGTGCACGCCGCCGGTGGCGAGGATGTCGCCCTGGCGGTCGGCCACGTCGCGACGCTCGGGGGACAGGCGCACCAGGGAGAAGTCGGACGTACCCCCGCCGATGTCGACGATCAGCACCAGCTCTTCGCGCTCGATGCTGCGCTCGTAGTCGAAGGCGGCGGCGATGGGTTCGAACTGGAAGGAGACGTCCTTGAAGCCGAGCTTGTTGGCCACGGCCACCAGGGTCGCCTGGGCTTCCTGGTCGGCGGCCGGGTCGTCGTCGACGAAGAACACCGGGCGGCCCAGCACCACCTGGTCGAACTCATGGCCGGCGAGCGCCTCGGCACGCTTCTTCAGCTCGCCGATGAACAGGCCCAGCAGGTCCTTGAAGGGCATGGCGCTGCCCAGCACGGTGGTCTCGCTCTTCAGCAGCGTGGAGCCCAGCAGGCTCTTCAGCGAGCGCATCAGGCGGCCTTCGTAGCCTTCCAGGTACTCGTGCAGGGCCAGGCGGCCATAGACCGGGCGGCGCTCTTCGATGTTGAAGAAGATCACCGAGGGCAGGGTGATCTTGCCGTCTTCCAGTGCGATCAGCGGCTCCACGTCCGGGCGCCACCAGCCGACGGTGGAGTTGGAGGTGCCGAAGTCGATGCCCAGGGCACGGGCTGCGGTGAAGTTGCTCATGGCGCGAGAAGTCCGGTGGAAAAAACGGCCGCGCAGTGTACGCGAGCCGAAGGCGCTTTGCTCAGGCGGCGAGGCGCAGTTCGTCGCAGTGGCTAGACTCCAGTCGACGCTTCGTCATGCCCCCATGGACCACCCGGGAGACCACCCATGAAGTCGATCCGCCTGCCCCTGCTCGTACTCGCGTTGCTGGCCGCCAGCCAGGGTTTCGCCGCGACCCAGCAGGAGAAGATGAAGAGCTGCAACGCCGAGGCCACCGCCCAGGAACTCAAGGGCGATGCGCGCAAGACCTTCATGAGCAACTGCCTCAAGGCGACCCAGCAGGAGAAGATGATCAGCTGCAACAAGACCGCCAGCGAGAAGGCCCTCAAGGGCGATGAGCGCAAGGCCTTCCTCAGCGACTGCCTGAAGAAGAAATAGCCTCAGGCCAGGCCCAGGGTCAGCGCCGCCACCGCCAGGTAGCGGCCGGCCTTGGCCAGGGTCACCAGCAGCAGGAACACCCAGGGCGACTCGCGCATCAGCCCGGCCACCAGGGTCAGCGGGTCGCCGATCACCGGCAGCCACGACAGCAACAGGGTCCAGCGCCCGTAGCGGCGATAGGTGGCCTGCGCCCGCTCGATGGCGGATTCGGACACGGGAAACCACTTCTTGTGGCGGAAGTCCGCCAGGAACCGGCCGAGCACCCAGTTCACCAGGGAGCCGAGCACGTTGCCCAGCGTCGCCACCAGCAACAATGCCCACAGCGGCTGGCCACCCGCGAGCAGCAGCCCGGCCAGCACCGCTTCCGATTGCAGTGGCAGCAGGGTGGCGGCGCCGAAGGCGATGAGGAACAGGCTGGCGTAGGTAATCAGGTCCGGCATGCGGCGGGTTCCGGAGCGGTGGGAGCGAGGGCCGGGCGGCCCTCGCGAACGGCTTAGTGGCTGCTGTTCAGCTTGACCACGTCACCGGAAACGGTGGTGGTGTAGCCGGTCAGGACCCAGGCCCAGAACCAGTCTTCCTGGATCTGGGTGTTGATCATCGCGTCACCGCCCTTGGCCTTGATCGCGGCGTTCTGGGCCCGGATGAAGCGATTGTTCTGCTGGACCGGAATCAGGCCGACGACCAGCAGGCCGGTGGCGCTGGCCTCGCTGTGGCCGATCACGGTGTATTGGCTGCTGTCGAGGTTCTGGGTCTTCATCGGGGTGCCGGTGCAGCCGGCGATGGCCAGTACGGACAGCAGGCCTGCGATCATCTTGAAGCTGTGTTTCACGTCATTCTCCTTGGTGAATCATCCCGCGATTCGTTCGCCGGGGCGCGCAATGTAGACGCGCCGGATGCAAAGGTGAACCCAGTGTGGCAACGCGTCACTGAATACAGATTGCGCCTACAGCCGATTGGAGGCCCGTTCGGCTAAAGGCAACTGAAAGCCTGGAAGGCTAGAATCTGTAACCTTGCTGCCATTGCTGTCGGACAATGTGACCGAGGGTGCGATACTTGCATCCCTGTGTCTCAACCATCCGCACCTGCCGTTTTGGAACCTCTAATGCGAAGAGCCTCTCACCACGAGTTGCGCACGGCCTTTCGTGCGCTGTTGAACTCGAAGACCTGCTATCACACCGCGTCCGTCTTCGACCCCATGTCCGCCCGCATCGCCGCCGACCTCGGCTTCGAAGTCGGCATCCTCGGTGGCTCGGTCGCCTCGCTGCAGGTACTGGCCGCCCCCGACTTCGCGCTGATCACCCTCAGCGAGTTCGTCGAGCAGGCCGTGCGCATCGGTCGCGTCAGCCGCCTGCCGGTGATCGCCGACGCCGACCACGGCTACGGCAACGCACTAAACGTGATGCGCACCGTGGTCGAGCTGGAGCGTGCCGGCATCGCCGCGCTGACCATCGAGGACACGCTGCTGCCGGCCCAGTTCGGGCGCAAGTCCACCGACCTGATCAGCGTCGAGGAAGGCGTCGGCAAGATTCGCGCGGCCCTGGAAGCCCGCGTCGACCCGGACCTGGCGATCATCGCTCGGACCCACGCCGGCGTGCTGACCACCGAGGAAGTGATCACCCGCACCAAGGCCTACCAGGCCGCCGGCGCCGATGGCATCTGCATGGTCGGCGTCACCGACTTCGAGCACCTGGAAACCATCGCTTCGCACCTCAGCGTGCCGCTGATGCTGGTCACCTACGGCAACCCGCAGCTGCGCGACAACCAGCGCCTGGCCGACCTCGGCGTGCGCATCGTGGTCAACGGCCACGCGGCCTACTTCGCCGCCATCAAGGCCACCTACGACTGCCTGCGCGAGCAGCGCCAGATCGACACCGCCGCCTCCGAGCTGAGCGCCACCGAGCTGACCCACAAGTACACCCTGCCCGAGGACTACATCATCTGGGCGCGGGAATACATGGACGTGAAGGAATAGCCCGGAACGACCTCCACTTGTCGCCCACCGGCCCGCGGCCTTGCAAAAGGCCGCCCGCCGCCCCCATAACCTTCCAATGAGCGGAATGAGATCGGGAGGTCGACATGGCCAGTGGTTGGGCGGGAGACGGTGCCGTACAGGAACAGATCGACAGCACCATCGAAGACGCCATCCAGCGGGCGCGCAGCCAGTTGCCCAAGGGCGAGAGCCTGACGCACTGCGAAGAATGCGACGCCATCATCCCCCAGGCACGGCGCGAGGCCGTACCGGGCGTGCGCCTGTGCATCACCTGCCAGAGCGAGCACGACCGCGAGCAGTCCAGCCACGCGGGCTACAACCGCCGGGGCAGCAAGGACAGCCAGTTGCGCTGATGCGTTAGACGCGGATCAGAACAGCGCGCCGATATAGACCGCACCGCCGGCACCGGCCTGGATGCCCAGGTTGGCGCCACCCATCAGCAGGGCGCCGCGCGCCGACTGCATCAGTTGGCGGGTCAGCATCGGCGAGACGGTGAGGCTGGTCACCGGGCTCGCGTTCATCAGCATCACCGCAGCCAGCAGCTTGGCGTCCAGGCCGAACAGCATCGCCGTGCCGGCCACGCCGACGGCGACGCCCGCGTTCACTTCCACATACATGCAGGGGCCGGTGATGTCGTCACGGGTGAGGTCGCGGTCCACCAGGTCGTCCGCCACGAAGACCGCGCCGTCACTGGGGAAGGCTTCCGCCGCACCGGTACCACCGACGCTCTTGCCCTTGATCTTGATATCCACCTTGCCGAAGCGCGGCAGCTTGGCGCCGAAGCCCACGCCGGCACCGAGGCCGCCATAGCGCAGGGCGACGTTCTCCCCCGAGGGCGAACGCAAGGTGATGGAGCCGCCACCGCCGGCGACGAAGGCGACCGTCAGGCCACCGCCACTGGCGGTGACATAGCCCCAACGGCTCGGGTTGACGGGCAGGGGGATGGGCATCTTGGGCATTGCGGCTTCCTTGTGCGGTTCAGGCGATGTCGTAGCGGGGGCGCCTGAAGAGGGTCATCAGTCCGGTGACCGTGAAGATGGAGCCCAGCAGGCCGAGGAAGGCCGAGGTGCCCCAGAGAGCGCCGAAGTCATCGACCACGGCCGAGGTGGCCGGAGCGTCGGCCTGGTAGTGCACCTTCACCGGCATGCCGACCTGGTAGCCGTAGATCCAGCCCCCCTGGGGGTAGGAGATGCGCGTACCGGTGCCGTCGGTGAATTCGATTTCCGGGTGGGAGCCGCCGGCATTGAGCGCGACGACGCTGCCGTCTGCCTCCAGGGCCGACTGCAGGAATCCCACGCGGGAAGAGGTCTGTATGGCCATCGCAGCGAGCAGCGCGATGCCGATCAGGGCGAAGAGACCGCCCTTGAGGCGGGGAAGCGGGGTATCGGACATCCTGTGGCGTTCCTGATCATCCGTGGGCATGGCCGGGGGAACTCCCGGCCACTGCGCTGGGACAGGCATCTGTCCCTGAGGTTCCCGTCAGGGCGACGGGAACCTGACCCATCAGGCCTTGGGGTTGGGGCCGTAGGCGTTGGTCTCCGGCACGCTGTCCTGAACCAGCAGGAACAGCAGGTACAGGCCGCCGAGGATCGGAACCAGGGCGATCAGCATCCACCAGCCGCTCTTGCCGATGTCGTGCAGGCGACGCGCGGTGACGCCCAGGGCCGGCAGCAGCACGGCGAGGCTGTACAGGTTGGCCAGCAGGGCCAGGTTCTCGTTGATCATGCCCAGGACCACGGACAGCACGACGGAGATCACGACGTTCACCAGGGTGAACATCCAGTACTCCTTGCGACGAGCGCGGCCGTTAAAGTCGAAGTAATGCTGCTTGATGCACTTCAAATACCATTCCATAACAAACTCCCTTTATTTGGCCGCGCTGAGCGGCACTCTCGTCTTCGTGGCAAGGCCTTGTCCTACACCGACGGTGTAGCTGGCTGACTATAGCGTTTCGTAACAAGGCATTGCGTGGGGGAGTTCACGACACGGCAAATTGCCATCGAGTCAATTCTGGAGGGGCGCTCAGCCCCGGGAAATGGGCTTTTGTCGGTAATGCCTGCAAGAAATCACCAGGATGCCGTCCGTTTCGACACGAAAGGTCAGGCTGTAGGGAAATTGCCGGAACAGGGCGCGGCGGACTTCGCCGTGTAGGAGAGGGTGGGCCTGGGGATAAAGCAGGATTCCTTCCAGGCAGGTATCGAGCGCCCCGAGGAATTCGCGGCCCAGGCCGGGGGCGCAGGCGGCATACCAATCGCGGGCCTGTATCAGCTCGCGTTCGGCCTCTGGGCGGAACCTGACCTTCACGCCTGGCCGGACCAGAGCCGTTTGCGCACGTCTTCCCAGTCGATGGCGGTTTCCGGGGCCGCGTCGTGGGCGGCCAGGCGCCGGTCGATTTCGCGACGTTCCTCGTCGGTCAAGGGCGGAAGGTTTTCCGGGTGGGCGACGCTGTCCCAGAGGTCTTCGGCCAACTGGATGCGTTCAGCGGGCGAGAGCTTGAGCAAGGCGTCGGGGAGGGCGGGGCGAGGCTGGGGCATGGCGGGCTCCCGGTGCGGGGAAATGGCGAAATCCTAGCACAGGGCGCTCATCCCCCCGCCGTGGCGGCAAGGGGGGATGGGCGCAAGCCTCAGAACAGGAAATACCGCTGCGCCATCGGCAGCACCTCGGCGGGTTCGCACCAGAGCAGCTGGCCGTCGGCTTTCACCTGGTAGGTTTGCGGGTCCACGTCGATGTCCGGGGTGTAGTCGTTGTGGATCAGGTCCTTCTTCTGCACGGTGCGGCAGCCCTTGACCACGGCGATGCGTTTCTTCAGGCCGAGCTGCTCGGGCACGCCGGCCTCCAGCGCGGCCTGGCTGATGAAGGTCAGGCTGGTGGCGTGGCGGCTGCCGGCGTAGCTGGCGAACATCGGGCGGTAGTGCACCGGTTGCGGGGTGGGGATCGAGGCGTTGGCGTCGCCCATCAGGCTGGCGGCGATGGCCCCGCCCTTGAGGATCAGCGTCGGCTTCACGCCGAAGAAGGCCGGGCGCCAGAGCACCAGGTCGGCCCACTTGCCCACTTCGATGGAGCCCACCTCATGGCTGATGCCGTGGGTGATGGCCGGGTTGATGGTGTACTTGGCGATGTAGCGCTTGACCCGGAAGTTGCTGTTGCCGGCACCGTCGCCTTCCAACGGGCCGCGCTGCTTGTGCATCTTGTCGGCGGTCTGCCAGGTGCGGGTGATCACCTCGCCCACACGGCCCATGGCCTGGCTGTCGGAGCTGATCATCGAGAACGCGCCGAGGTCGTGGAGGATGTCTTCGGCGGCGATGGTCTCGCGGCGGATGCGGCTTTCGGCGAAGGCCACGTCCTCGGCGATGCTCGGGTCCAGGTGGTGGCAGACCATGAGCATGTCCAGGTGCTCGTCGATGGTGTTGCGGGTGAAGGGCCGCGTCGGGTTGGTGGAGCTGGGCAGCACGTTGGCGAAACCGCAGGCCTTGATGATGTCCGGCGCGTGGCCGCCCCCCGCACCTTCGGTGTGGTAGGTGTGGATGGTGCGGCCCTTGAAGGCGCCCAGGGTGGTTTCGACGAAGCCGGATTCGTTGAGGGTGTCGGTGTGGATCGCCACCTGCACGTCGTACTGGTCGGCCACGCTCAGGCAGTTGTCGATGGCGGCCGGGGTGGTACCCCAATCCTCGTGCAGCTTGAGGCCAATGGCGCCGGCCCTGACCTGCTCGATCAGCGGTTCCGGCAGCGAGGCGTTGCCCTTGCCGGTGAAGCCGATGTTCATCGGGAAGGCGTCGGCGGCCTGGAGCATGCGCGCCATGTGCCAGGGGCCAGAGGTGCAGGTGGTGGCGTTGGTTCCGGTGGCCGGCCCGGTGCCGCCGCCGATCATGGTGGTGACACCGCTCATGAGCGCCTCTTCGATCTGCTGCGGGCAGATGAAGTGGATATGGGTGTCGATGCCGCCGGCGGTGAGGATCATGCCCTCGCCGGCGATCACCTCGGTGCTGGCGCCGATGGCGATGGTGACGTCGGGCTGGATGTCCGGGTTGCCGGCCTTGCCGATGGCCGCGATGCGCCCGTCCTTGAGGCCGACGTCAGCCTTGACGATGCCCCAGTGGTCGATGATCAGCGCGTTGGTGATCAGCGTGTCGACCACCTCGGCCGCCAGCAGCTGGCCCTGGCCCATGCCGTCGCGGATCACCTTGCCGCCGCCGAACTTCACCTCCTCGCCATAGGTGGTGAAGTCCTTCTCCACCTCGATCCACAGCTCGGTGTCGGCCAGGCGCACCTTGTCGCCGACGGTGGGGCCGAACATGTCGGAATATGCCTTTCTGCTGATTTTCATATCTCGGTTCCCGAATAGCTGGAAGCTTGAAGCCAGAAGCTGGAAGCATCAGCCGGCGCGGTCCGCTTCCAGCTTCGAGCTTCCGGCTTTCAGCGCTCTATCAAAGATCGCCCATCACCCTTCCGGCAAAGCCGAACACCCGGCGCAGGCCGGCGAGGTCCACCAGTTCCACCTCGCGGCTCTGGCCCGGCTCGAAGCGCACGGCGGTGCCGGCCGGGATGTTCAGGCGCATGCCGCGGGCGGCGTCGCGGTCGAAGGCGAGGGCGTCGTTGGTTTCGAAGAAGTGGTAGTGCGAGCCGACCTGGATCGGCCTGTCGCCGGTGTTGGCCACGCTCAGGGTCAGGGTGCGGCGGCCGGCGTTGAGTTCGATCTCGCCGTCCTGGATCTGGTATTCGCCGGGAATCATGGAAGTCACTCCAGGATGAGTTGCATGAAGGTGAGGTCCAGCCAGCGGCCGAACTTGCGACCGACCTGGGGCATCTGGCCGGTGATGGCGAAGCCGAGGCGCTGGTGCAGGCGGATGGAGGCGTTGTTCTCGGATTCGATGGCCCCCACCATCACGTGCAGCCCGGCTGATCGGGCGCGTTCGATCAGTGCCTGCATCAACTGCGGGCCGAGGCCCTTGCCGCGCTGATCGGCACGCACGTAGACCGAGTGCTCGACGGTGTGCTTGTAGCCGTCATGGGGCCGCCAGGCGCCATAGCTGGCATAGCCGACCACCTCGCCGGCAGCGTCACGCGCTACCAGCACCGGGAAGCCGGCGCCGCTGCGTTCGGCCAGCCAGGCACGGCGGTTGGCCAGGTCCACCAGGTTTTCGTTCCAGATCGCCGTGGTGTGCTCCACGGCGGCGTTGTAGATGGCCAGGATGCCGGGCAGGTCGGCTTCGCTGGCGTCACGGATCTCGTTGTTCATCGCGGCCATCACACAATCGGCTGGTGCACGGTCACCAGCTTGGTGCCGTCGGGAAAGGTGGCTTCGATCTGGATCTCCGGGATCATCTCCGGCACGCCTTCCATCACCTGGTCGCGGGCCAGCAGCGTGGTGCCGAAATGCATCAGCTCGGCCACGGTGCGGCCGTCGCGGGCGCCTTCGAGCAGGGCGGCGGAGATGTAGGCCATGGCTTCCGGGTAGTTGAGCTTCACACCACGGGCCAGGCGCCGCTCGGCGACCAGGCCGGCGGTGAAGATCAGCAGCTTGTCTTTCTCTCTTGGGGTGAGGTCCATCAGGTACTCCAGATTCGTGGCGGCACGGCGTCGCGGCCGAGCAGGGCAGGGCGCAACAGGCGCCAGAGGTCGATCAGCCAGGCGCGCGCGTGCAGGGCTTCGCTGGCCAGGCAGCGGGCCACCAGCAGGCCGGGCAGTTGGGTCAGGTCGCCGCGCACCGCCGAGGGCAGTTCGCGGCAGCGTTCCAGCAGCTCAGGGTCGAGCTGGCCGGTGGCGATCAGGGTGGCGAACACCGGTTGCCCGGCGAGGCCGATGGGCGAGTCGAGCAGGCCGTCGTCGCCGCTGATGCGCTGGCGCTCGTGCCACAGCGCGCGGCCGTCGCGGCGGATATCCAGCTGTGCCTGGAAGTGGCCGCTTGCGAAGTGCTCGCCGGCGGCGGGGCGGCCGAGGGCGACCACGTCCCAGTAGAACAGCCGGGCGTCGGCGGCCAGGTCGATGCGGGTGCTCAGCTCGGCCTGGGCGCCGGAGAAGACGATGGTTTCCTGGGGCAGCCATTCCAGGGTGGCGCCGGCCTCGACCCGCAGCGCCAGTGTCTGGAAGGCCGGGCCCCGGGCGCGGTACCACTTGGCCGCGCCGGGGCTGGTGAGCTGGGCCCAGGCGCCGTCGCCGACGCGAGCCGATAGGTCCAGGCGATCACCGCCGGCGATGCCGCCAGGCGGGTGCACGATGATGTGCTGGCACACCTCGGGGCCCTCGGCATGGAGGTGCTTTTGCACCCTCAGGGGGCCGAGGTGGCGGCGAAGCACCGGAATGGTGCGTTCGTCCCGGCGGGCGTAGCCCAGCTCCAGCTCGGCGTGCCAGCTCGGCGTGAACAGGGCGGCGGGCAGGTTCATGGCTATGGAGGCATCCGCAAAATAGTTGACCGACCGGGCAAAGCAAGAGGCGTGCCCTGAACCCATTCGGTGCACGGGGCCGGGCCTGCGCTCAGATCGTCACCAGGCCGCGCACGCCTTCGGCTTCCATGTTTTCCCCGCGCCCCTGCTGGATGATTTCGCCCCGGCTCATCACCAGGTACTGGTCGGCCAACTCGGCGGCGAAGTCGTAGAACTGCTCCACCAGCAGGATGGCCATGTCGCCGCGCTCGGCCAGTTTGCGGATCACCGCACCGATCTCCTTGATCACCGAGGGCTGGATGCCTTCGGTGGGCTCGTCGAGGATTAGCAGGCGCGGCCGGCTGGCCAGGGCGCGGCCGATGGCCAGTTGTTGCTGCTGGCCGCCGGAGAGGTCGCCGCCGCGGCGGTGCTTCATCTCCCGCAGCACCGGGAACAGCTCGTAGATGAACTCGGGCACCGCCTTGGCTTCCTTGGCGCTGAAGCGGGAGAGGCCCATGAGCAGGTTCTCCTCCACCGTCAGGCGCGGGAAGATCTCGCGGCCCTGGGGCACGTAGGCGATGCCGGCGTGCACGCGCTGGTGCGGCTTGGAAGCGGTGATCGGCTTGCCCTCCCAGTTCACCGCGCCTTCCTTCGCGGGGATCAGGCCCATCAGGCATTTCAGCAACGTGGTCTTGCCCACGCCGTTGCGCCCGAGCAGGCAGGTGACCTCGCCAACCTTCACCTCGAACGACAGGCCGCGGAGGATGTGGCTGCCGCCGTAGTATTGATGCAGCTGATGGACTTGAAGCACGGTTGAATTCCTCAGTGGCTGCAGCCTCAAGCGCCAAGCTTCAAGCCACAAGAAAAAGCGGGTCAGCATCGTTTTGCAGCTTGCAGCTTGCAGCTTGCAGCTTGCAGCTTGCAGCTGGCGCGTCAGCGCCCCAGATAAACCTCGATCACCTGTTCATTCGCCTGCACGTCCGCCAGCGATCCTTCCGCCAACACATGCCCCTGGTGCAGCACGGTGACGTGGTCGGCGATGGTGCCGACGAAGCCCATGTCGTGCTCCACCACCATCAGCGAGTGCTTGCCGGCCAGGCCCTTGAACAGTTCGGCGGTGAATTCGGTCTCGGCGTCGGTCATGCCGGCCACCGGTTCGTCGAGCAGCAGCAGTTGCGGGTCCTGCATCAGCAGCATGCCGATCTCCAGGAACTGCTTCTGGCCATGGGACAGCAGCCCCGCCGGGCGCCGTCGCGAGTCCTGCAGGCGGATGGTGGCGAGCACTTCGTCGATGCGGTCCTGCTGCTCGCCGGTGAGCCTGGCGCGCAGGCTGGCCCACACCGACTTGTCGGTCTTCTGCGCCAGTTCCAGGTTCTCGAACACGCTGAGCGCCTCGAACACCGTGGGCTTCTGGAACTTGCGGCCGATGCCGGCCTGGGCGATCTCGACCTCGCTCATGCGGGTCAGGTCCAGGGTCTCGCCGAACCAGGCGCTGCCGGTGGTGGGGCGGGTCTTGCCGGTGATCACGTCCATCAGCGTGGTCTTGCCCGCGCCGTTGGGGCCGATGATGCAGCGCAGCTCGCCGACGCCGATGTACAGGTTCAGGTCGTTGAGCGCCTTGAAGCCATCGAAGCTGACGCTGATGTCCTCCAGCGTGAGGATGGTGCCGTGGCGGGTGTTCAGGCCCTTGCCGGCGCTCTGGCCGAGGCCGAGGGCGTCACGGCCGGTGCCGGCGTCGCTGTTGGGGTCGTAGGCGGGTTCGAGCATGAGTTCGGGTACCGGGGTCGCTCTCATTGGTCCTTCTCCTTGCGCAGCAGGCCGAACAGGCCCTTGGGCAGGAACAGGGTGACGACGATGAACAGGGCGCCGAGGAAGAACAGCCAGTACTCCGGGAAGGCCACGGTGAACCAGCTCTTCATGCCGTTGACCAGGCCGGCGCCCAGCAGCGGGCCGATGAGCGAGCCGCGCCCGCCCAGGGCCACCCAGACGGCGGCCTCGATGGAGTTGGTCGGCGACATCTCGCTGGGGTTGATGATGCCCACCTGGGGCACGTACAACGCGCCGGCCAGGCCGCAGAGCACGGCCGACAGCACCCAGATGAACAGCTTGTAGCCGCGCGGGTCGTAGCCGCAGAACATCAGGCGGTTCTCGGCGTCGCGCAGGGCGGTGAGCACCCGGCCGAACTTGCTCTTCGACAGGCGCCAGCCGAGCAGCAGGGCGCCCACCAGCAGCGCCACCGTGGCCAGGAACAGCACGGCGCGGGTGCCCGGCGCGGTGATGTCGAAGCCGAGGATGCGCTTGAAGTCGGTGAAGCCGTTGTTGCCGCCGAAGCCGGTCTCGTTGCGGAAAAACAGCAGCATGCCGGCGAAGGTCAGGGCCTGGGTCATGATCGAGAAGTACACGCCCTTGATCCGCGAGCGGAAGGCGAAGAAGCCGAACACCAGGGCCAGCAGGCCGGGGGCGAGCACTACCAGGCACAGGGCCCAGAGGAAGCTGGAGGTGCCGGCCCAGTACCAGGGCAACTCGCTCCAGGCGAGGAAGCTCATGAAGGCCGGCAGGCCGTCGCCGGCGCTCTGGCGCATCAGGTACATGCCCATGGCGTAGCCGCCGAGGGCGAAGAACAGCCCGTGGCCCAGGGACAGCAGCCCGGCGTAGCCCCAGACCAGGTCCAGGGCCAGGGCGACGATGGCGTAGCAGAGGATCTTGCCCACCAGGGTGAGGGTGTAGGCGGAGACCTGCAGCGGGTTGTCGGCCGGCAGCAGGTGCAGCAGCGGCAGGGCGATGAGCACCGCCAGCACCAGGGCGCCAACGCCCAGGGTTACTTTCGGGCCGGCCTTCTGCGCGGCGGTGAGGGTCAGGGGCTGGTTCATCAGTCGATCACCCGTCCTTTCAGTGCGAAGAGGCCCTGCGGGCGTTTCTGGATGAAGAGAATGATCAGCGCGAGGATCAGGATCTTGCCCAGCACGGCGCCGATCGAAGGCTCCAGGATCTTGTTCGCCACGCCGAGGCCGAAGGCCGCCATCACGCTGCCGGCCAGTTGGCCGACGCCACCGAGTACCACCACCAGGAAGGAATCGATGATGTAGCCCTGGCCGAGGTCGGGGCCGACGTTGCCGATCTGCGACAGGGCCACGCCGCCGAGCCCGGCGATGCCGGAGCCGAGGCCGAAGGCGAGCATGTCGACGCGGCCGGTGGGCACGCCGCAGCAGGCGGCCATGTTGCGATTCTGGGTGACGGCGCGGACGTTGAGGCCCAGGCGCGTGCGGTTCAGCAGCAGCCAGGTCAGCGCCACCACGAACAGGGCGAAACCGATGATGACGATGCGGTTGTACGGCAGCACCAGGTTGGGCAGCACCTGGATGCCGCCGGAGAGCCAGGCCGGGTTGGCCACCTCGACGTTCTGCGCGCCGAACACCACGCGCACCAACTGGATCAGCATCAGGCTGATGCCCCAGGTGGCGAGCAGGGTTTCCAGGGGGCGGCCATAGAGGTGGCGGATCACCGTGCGCTCCAGGGCCATGCCGATGGCGGCGGTGACGAAGAAGGCCACCGGCAGCGCCACCAGCGGGTAGAGGGCGAGCAGGTCCGGCGCCAGGCGCTGGAACATCAGCTGCACGATGTAGGTGGAGTAGGCGCCGAGCATCAGCATCTCGCCGTGGGCCATGTTGATCACCCCGAGCAGGCCGAAGGTGATGGCCAGGCCGAGGGCGGCGAGCAGCAGGATGGAGCCCAGGGACAGGCCGCTGAAGGCCTGGCCGAGCACTTCGCCCAGCGCCAGCCGGCGCTTGACCTGGGCCAGGCTGGTTTCGGCGGCGGTGCGCACGGCGGCGTCGGTTTCCACCGCCGGGTCGAGCAGCGCCTCGAGGCGGGTGCGGGCCAGCGGGTCGCCGGTCTCGCCGAGCAGGCGCACGGCATTGAGGCGGATGGCCGGGTCGGGGTCGACCAGTTGCAGGTTGGCCAGGGCCAGGCTGAGGGCATCGCGCACGGCGCCATCCTCCTCGGCGACCATGCGCTGGTTGAGCAGCGGCAGCTGCGCGGGCTTGGCACTCTTCTGCAACTGGCGGGCGGCTTCCAGGCGCGCGGCGGGTTCGGCTGCGAGCAACTGGTGGCTGGCCTGGGTGGTGATCAGCAGGCCACGCAGGCGGTTGTTCAGGCGCAGCTTCTTCGGCGTGGCGGCGGGGGCGGCGTCGCCCTCGGCGGCCTGCCAGGTGCCGTCCTGTTCGAAGTAGGCCAGCTTGGCGTCGACGGCAAAGCGGTTCTGTTGCAGGGCATCGAGCAGGGGCTGGCGCGTGGCCTCGGGCTGGGCGGCCCAGCTTTCCAGCAGCTTGGCCTGCTGGCCCGGGTTGGCGGCAGCGAAGTCGTTGGCGTCACCGGCCTGGGCCGCCAGGGGCAGCAACAGGGCCAGGGACAGGAAAATTCGGAAAAGGCAGGTGGGCATGGAGGGGAGGCTCCGTTATCGGCGGGGACCGGAAGCTGGAAGCTGGAAGCTAGAAGGGGGGACTTCCAGCTTCAGGCTTCAGGCCTCCGGCTAAGACTTCCGGCTTAGTTCTTCACCGCGTAGTCCGGCTTCTTGTCGTTGCCGGGGATGAAGGGGCTCCACGGCTGGGCGCGCAGCGGGCCTTCGGTCTGCCAGACCACGGAGAACTGACCGTCTTCCTGGACCTCGCCGATCATCACCGGCTTGTGCAGGTGGTGGTTGGTCTTGTCCATGGTCAGGGTGTAGCCGGAGGGCGCGGCGAAGGTCTGGCCGCCCATGGCTTCACGGACCTTGTCGACGTCGGTAGTACCGGCCTTCTCGACCGCCTGGGCCCACATGTGGATGCCGACGTAGGTGGCTTCCATGGGGTCGTTGGTCACGGCGGTGCTGTAGTTGGGCAGGTTCTTGGCCTTGGCGTAGGCCTTCCAGTCGGTGACGAACTTGCTGTTCACCGGGTTATCTACGGACTCGAAGTAGTTCCAGGCCGCCAGCTGGCCCACCAGCGGCTTGGTGTCGATGCCGCGCAGTTCTTCCTCGCCTACGGAGAAGGCCACCACCGGGATGTCGGTGGCCTCGATGCCCTGGTTGGCCAGCTCCTTGTAGAAGGGCACGTTGGAGTCGCCGTTGACGGTGGAGATCACCGCGGTCTTGCCGCCGGCGGAGAACTTCTTGATGTTGGCGACGATGGTCTGGTAATCGCTGTGGCCGAAGGGGGTGTAGACCTCTTCGATGTCCTTGTCCGCCACGCCCTTGCTGTGCAGGAAGCTGCGCAGGATCTTGTTGGTGGTTCGTGGGTAGACGTAGTCGGTGCCCAGCAGGAAGTAGCGCTTGGCGGCGCCGCCGTCTTCGCTCATCAGGTATTCCACCGCCGGGATGGCCTGCTGGTTCGGCGCCGCGCCGGTGTAGAAGACGTTGGGCGAGAGCTCTTCACCCTCGTACTGCACGGGGTAGAACAGCAGGCCGTTGAGCTCCTCGAACACCGGCAGCACGGACTTGCGCGACACCGAGGTCCAGCAGCCGAAGACTACGTCCACCTTGTCCTTGGTCAGCAGCTGGCGGGCCTTCTCGGCGAACAGCGGCCAGTTGGAGGCGGGGTCGACCACCACGGGTTCCAGCTTCTTGCCGTTGATGCCGCCCTTGGCGTTGATCTCGTCGATGGTCATGAGTGCCATGTCCTTGAGCGAGGTCTCGGAGATGGCCATGGTGCCGGACAGCGAATGCAGGATACCGACCTTGATGGTCTCGGCGGCCTGCAGGGTGAAGGGGAACAGGCCGGTCAGTACCAGGGCGCTGGCGGCGAGGGTGGATTTCAGGAAGGGACGGCGTTTCATGTAAAGCCTCCTTGGCTGTCCATGCAATGACAGTGGGATGGGACCGAAATGGGGTCATCAGTACGGTCATCTGTACTGCTGTCAGTGCATTGGCAGCATCCGTGCCAACGGCGCTAAAGGCTTGATTTAGAGGGCTTTGCGGGATTTTTAGCAGGATTTCGGGAAAATCGCCGCGCTCCATTGCGGTGCGCGGCGACAAGCTGAACGGTCGGTCAGGTCACGGGTTGCACGCTTTCAGGGCGCCAGGTAGTTCTTCACCCCGGCGAAGATGATCTGCGCGGCGAGGGCGCAGACGAACAGGCCCATCAGGCGGCTGACGATCTGCAGGCCCTGCTCGCCGAGGATGCGTTCGATGCGGTTGGAGAGGTAGAGCACCACGCCGACGGTGACGCTGGCGAGGGCGATGGCGGCCAGGGCGGTGAGCTTGTCGTTCCAGTGGTGGTGCCCGGCGCCCATCACCAGCATAGCGCCGATGGTGCCGGGGCCGACGGTGAGGGGAATGGTCAGCGGCACGATGGTGACGTCCTGCTGCACGTTGTCCGACTGCACCGCCGGCTTGCCCTGGGCCATGCCGAGGGCGGAGATGAACAGCACGCTGCCGGCGCCGATGCGGAAGGCGTCGATGGTGATGCCGAAGACGTTGAAGATGCTCTGGCCGAACAGGTACAGCAGCACGCTGGCCACCAGGGTACCGAGGGCGACCTTCCAGGCCAGGCGCTTGCGCTCCTTGACCGTGTAGCCGCGGGTCAGGCCGATGAAGCAGGAAAGGACGAAGAAGGGGCTGTAGAGCACCAGCATCTTCAGGTACAGGCTGAACATCATGGAGAGCATCGGACGGGCTCGTGATGGAGAGTGTTGTGAGTGTAGGAGCAGCCGAGGGTTGCGCCCGTTGATCCGGGTCGCCCTGGCGGCGCGTCATCATACGCGGGCGAGCGCAACTGGGCGTAGAGCTGGCGCAGGCGGTTATGGGTGGATTTCGGTGAGGGCCGGGTGGGCGGGGTGGGCGTAGGGTGGGCTTCAGCCCACCGCTCTCCCGGAGCCAGGCACATTGGCATGCCAGGCCCGACCCCGCTTGGTGGATGAAAAGAGCGTCATCCACCCTACACAGCGGTCATGTCCGCGCGCGGGCGTGAGGCCTTCGTAGGGGCAACTTCAGTCGCCAAGCGGTGCGCAGCGCCGCCGCTCTTGTAGGAGCGAATTCATTCGCGAAGGGATTCCCGGGCTGAAGCCCGGGCTACGGGGGATCAGGAATGCAGGGCGTCGTCGGGTTCGTGCTGGCGGCGCATTTCCTTTTCCGCGACCCAGTGCTCGATCAGCTCGCGCAGCTGGGAGAGCTCGACGGGCTTGGCCATGTGGCCGTCCATGCCGGCCTGGCGGGCGCGTTCCTTGTGCTCGGTGAGGATGTGCGCGGTGAGGGCCACCACCGGGGTGCGCGGGCGCTGCTCTTCGCTTTCCCAGTTGCGCAGCATCTCGGTGGCGGAGAAGCCGTCGAGCACCGGCATTTCGCAGTCCATCAGCACCAGGTCGTACTGCTGGTTCTTCATCGCGCTGAGGGCTTCCTCGCCGTTGCTGGCGGTGTCCGGCTGCAGGTTGAGCTTGCTGAGCATGCCGCGGATGACCTTGGTGGAGATGCTGTTGTCCTCGGCCACCAGGATGCGGAAGTCGTTGGGCACGTTGAGCGGGGTGCTGACCTGGGAGCCGGGCAGGGCCGCCGCGCCACCGGCGGCGCGCTGGTTGAGCTCGTCGGCGAGGGTGGTCTTGAGGGTGTAGCCGGCCACCGGCTTGGCGAGGATGCGCTTGATGCCGGCGTTGCGGGCGATGATCTTGCTCGGCGCGTTGCTGATGCCGGTGAGCATGATGATCAGGATGTCGTGGTTGAGGCTCGGGTCTTCCTTGATCTTGGCGGCCAGCTGCATGCCGGTCATGCCGGGCATGTCCTGGTCCAGCAGCACCACGTCGAAGTATTCGCGCAGGTGCGCCTTGGTGCGCAGCAGGGCCAGGGCCTCCTTGCCGGAGGGCACGGCGCTGACCTGCAGGCCCCAGGCGCTGCACTGCTGCATCAGCACCTTGCGGCAGGTGTCGTTGTCGTCCACCACCAGCAGGCGCGCGCCCTGCAGGGGGCCGTCGAAGTCGGAGGCGGGCTGTTCCAGGCGTTCGCTTTCCAGGGGCAGGGTCAGCCACAGGGTGCTGCCCTGGTTGCCGCCGGTCTGTACGCCGAACTCGCCGTCCATCAGGCGCACCAGCTGGCGGGCGATGATCAGGCCCAGGCGGCCACCGAGCTTGGTGGCGGAGAGGAAGTCCTTGCTGTGCAGCTCGGCGTTGAGCAGGGCGTCGCGTTCGGCGGCTTCCAGGGGGCGGCCGCTATCCTGCACGGCGATGCGCAGGCGCGGTTCGTTGCCGCTGGTGTCCAGGGCCACCACCAGCAGGATCTCGCCTTCGTCGGTCTGCTTGAAGGCATTGTCCAGCAGGCTCAGCAGGGCCTGGCGCAGGCGCGTCGGGTCGCCGCTGATGACGCGCGGCACCTGGGGCTGCATGAAGCTGATGAGCTCGACCTTCTGCTGCTCGGCCTTGGCGCGGAAGATGTCCAGGCAGTCGTCGATCAGGGCGTTGAGGTCGAACTGCACGTCGTCCAGCTCGATCTGCCCGGATTCCAGCTTGGAGATGTCGAGGATTTCGTTGATCAGGGTGAGCAGCTCGTTGCCGGAGCTGTGGATGGTCTGCACGTAGTCGCGTTGCTTGGCCGACAGCGGGGTGCCGAGCAGCAGCTCGGTCATGCCCAGAACGCCGTTCATGGGGGTGCGGATCTCGTGGCTGATCTTGGCCAGGAACTCGCCCTTGGCCTTGAGCTCGGCGGAGCTGGCCGCCGCTTCACGGCTGACGCTGAAGTCGTCGAGGAGGATGCGCCGCTGGCGTTCGCTCATGGCGATGCTCATCAGCACGCCGCTGATGGCGGTCACCGCCAGCAGGCCGAAGGCCAGCCAGTCGGACTGTACCGACCAGTAGCCGAACAGCGCCGGCAGGGCGCTGATGAAGGCGACGCTGTAGACCAGCAGCGCCAGGGTGAACATGCGCGCCGGGCGGTAGCCGCGCCGCCAGTGGTGCAGCGAGACGAAGAGGATGCTCACGCCGGTGAGCGCCGCCATGGCGTAGACCAGCTGATTGAACATCAGGTCGGTGGCGATCATCAGCAGCATGCCGATGACGCCGATGAGCACGATCTCACCGACGAGCACGCCATTGAGCGGGGTGCTGGGGCAGACCTTGCGGAAGAAGCTGGCGGTGAAGAACAGCGCGCAGAGCATGGCCAGCAGCATCGACAGGTTGGCGATCTGCGGTTGCGCGCTCTGCCAGCTGTGCAGCCAGGGTGCGCTGATGCCCAGCAGGCTGAGGGCGGTACCCACCAGGCACAGCTGGGTGGCGGCCAGCCACAGGCCGCTGGTGGCGCGGGCGTAGCCGAAACGCAGGAGGTTGTGCACCACCAGCATCAGCAGGCTGCCGATGAGCACGCCGAAGAGCAGCGGGCGGCTGTCGTCGGCGGCCATGCTCACGGCCGATTGCAGGGATACGGTGGGGCGCAGGGCGTGTTCGGAGGAGAGCCGCAGGTAGAGGTCCAGCGGCTCGCTGCGCATGGGCAGCGGCAGGAGGAAGTCCCGGCTGGGCAGCGGGCGGTCGCTGAAGGGCAGGCGGCTGCCGGTGCGGGTGTGGTCGATGAGCTCATCGCCACGGATCACATAGAGGTCGAGGAACGACAGGTAGGGCGCGAAGACCCGCAGCAGCTGTTCGTGATCGCCGGGGGGCAACTGGTAGTGCAGCCAGAGGGCGCTGTTGCCACCGGGGGTGTAGAGGCGTTCGAGGTCGACGGGGGTGAATTGCGAGGCGGACTGCTGGGCGCGGATGTCTTCGAGCTGCAGGCTGGCGGTGGGATCGAGCAGCATGCTCCAGTGCGCGCTATCCCTGGCTTGCGCCGATGGCAGGCAGAGCAGGGTCAGCAGCAGGCTGACGCTAAGACCGATGGCAATCCTGAGCCGGCGCACGGGCGAAGTCCCTTCGTGAGTGAGTGGCCGGATTATAGCCAAGCACCGGCCGGTGGAATATGACAAAGGCGGCCATATGGCCGCCTCTTCTGCAGGTTTACCGGTTTTTTACCTTCAACCTTCGCCGCGTTCGCGTGCGATGGCGCGGTAACCGATATCGGTGCGGTAGAAGCAGCCGTTCCAGCTGATCTTCTTCGCCAGGCGATAGGCCTGCTGCTGGGCTTCGTGCACGCTCGGGCCGATGGCCGTGGCGCAGAGCACGCGGCCGCCGGCGGTGACCACCTGGCCATCCTTCAGCGCGGTGCCGGCGTGGAACACCTTGCCGTCCAGCTCGGCGGCGTCGGCCAGGCCTGAGATCACGTCACCCTTGGCGTAGTCGCCCGGGTAGCCACCTGCGGCCAGTACCACGCCCACGGTGGGGCGCGGGTCCCAGGTGGCTTCGACCTTGTCCAGGGCCTTGGCCAGGGCGGCTTCCACCAGCAGGACCAGGGAGCTTTCCAGGCGCACCATGATGGGCTGGGTTTCCGGATCGCCGAAGCGGCAGTTGAACTCGATGACCTTGGGCTTGCCCGCCTTGTCGATCATCAGGCCGGCATAGAGGAAGCCGGTGTAGACGTTGCCTTCCTCGGCCATGCCGCGGACGGTGGGGTAGATCACCTCGTCCATCACGCGCTGGTGCACGTCGGCGGTGACCACCGGTGCCGGGGAGTAGGCGCCCATGCCGCCGGTGTTGGGGCCGCTGTCGGCATCGCCAACGCGCTTGTGGTCCTGGCTGGTGGCCATGGGCAGTACGTTCTTGCCGTCGACCATGACGATGAAGCTGGCTTCCTCGCCGTCGAGGAACTCCTCGATCACCACGCGGGCACCGGCGTCGCCGAAGGCGTTGCCGGAAAGCATGTCGCGCACGGCGTCCTCGGCTTCGGCCAGGGTCATGGCGACGATCACGCCCTTGCCGGCGGCCAGGCCGTCGGCCTTGACCACGATCGGTGCGCCTTTCTCGCGCAGGTAGGCCAGGGCCGGCTCGACTTCGGTGAAGTTCTGGTAGTCGGCGGTGGGGATATTGTGGCGCGCCAGGAAGTCCTTGGTGAAGGCCTTGGAGCCTTCCAGCTGCGCGGCGCCGGCGGTGGGGCCGAAGATGTCCAGGCCGCGGGAGCGGAACAGGTCCACCACGCCCTTCACCAGGGGGGCCTCGGGGCCGACGATGGTCAGCTGCACATTCTGGGCGGCGAAGTCGGCCAGTTGTTCGATGGCCAGTACGTCGATGGCGACGTTCTCGCACTTGGCTTCGGTGGCGGTGCCGGCGTTGCCCGGGGCCACGAAGACCTTGGCGACGCGGGAATCCTGGGCCACTTTCCAGGCCAGGGCGTGTTCACGACCGCCGCTGCCGATGATCAATACGTTCATGGAGCTCTCCTGCGGAGAGAGCGGCAAGCTTCAGGCTTCAAGCTACAAGTAGGAGCGGGCACGACCCTGCTTCTTCTTGCAGCTTGACGCTTACGGCTTGCAGCTCGCTGTTAATGACGGAAATGACGCATGCCGGTGAAGACCATCGCAATACCCGCCTCGTCGGCGGCAGCGATGACTTCGTTGTCACGCATGGAACCACCCGGCTGGATTACCGCGGTGATGCCGGCCTTGGCGGCGTTGTCGATGCCGTCGCGGAAGGGGAAGAAGGCGTCCGAGGCCATGACCGCGCCTTTGACTTCCAGGCCCGCGTGCTCGGCCTTGATGGCGGCGATGCGGGCGGAGTTGACGCGGCTCATCTGGCCGGCGCCGACGCCGACGGTCTGGCGGTTCTTGGCGTAGACGATGGCGTTGGACTTGACGAACTTGGCCACTTTCCAGGCGAAGATCAGGTCGTGCACTTCCTGCTCGGTGGGTGCGCGCTGGGTGACGATCTTCAGGTCGTCGGCGGAGATCATGCCGATGTCACGGCTCTGCACCAGCAGACCGCCGTTGACGCGCTTGAAGTCCCAGCCCGGGGCGCGGTCCTTCGGCCACTCGCCGCATTCCAGCAGGCGCACGTTGGCTTTGGCGGCGACCACGGCGCGGGCTTCGGCGGAGACCTTGGGCGCGATGATCACTTCGACGAACTGGCGCTCGACGATGGCCTTGGCGGTTTCGGCATCCAGCTCGCGGTTGAAGGCGATGATGCCGCCGAAGGCGGATTCGGTGTCGGTGGCGTAGGCCAGGTCGTAGGCCTTGCGGATGCCGCCTTCGGCGTCCGGTACCACGGCTACGCCGCAGGGGTTGGCGTGCTTGACGATGACGCAGGCCGGCTTGACGAAGCTCTTCACGCATTCCAGTGCGGCGTCGGTGTCGGCCACGTTGTTGAACGACAGTTCCTTGCCCTGCAGTTGCACGGCGGTGGAGATGCTCGCCTCGCCCTTCTTCGCTTCGACGTAGAAGGCCGCGCTCTGGTGCGGGTTCTCGCCGTAGCGCATTTCCTGCGCCTTGACGAACTGGCTGTTGAAGGTACGCGGGAAGGCGCTGCGCGCTTCGGTGGACAGGCTGTCGCGGGCCTGGTCGATGGTGCCCAGGTAGTTGGCGATCATGCCGTCGTAGGCACTGGTGTGCTCGAAGGCCTTGAGGGCCAGGTCGAAGCGCTGGGCGTAGGTCAGGCCGCCGGCCTTGAGGCCTTCGAGGACGCTGGCGTAGTCGCCGGCGTTGACCACGATGGCGACGTCCTTGTGGTTCTTGGCGGCGCTGCGGACCATGGTCGGGCCGCCGATGTCGATGTTCTCGATGGCGTCGGCCAGGTCGCAATCAGGCTTGGCGACGGTGGCTTCGAAGGGGTACAGGTTGACCGCGACCAGATCGATCGGCTTGATCCCGTGCTGCTCCATGACCGCGCCGTCGAGCGCGCGACGGCCGAGGATGCCGCCGTGGATCTTCGGGTGCAGGGTCTTCACCCGGCCGTCCATCATTTCCGGGAAGCCGGTGTAGTCGGCGACTTCCACCGCGGCGATGCCGTTGTCCCGCAGCAGCTTGTAGGTGCCGCCGGTGGAGAGGATCTCGACGTTGAGGGCGACGAGTTCGCGGGCGAATTCGAGGATGCCGGTCTTGTCGGAGACGCTGATCAGTGCGCGGCGAACGGGGAGGCGGGTGGTCTGGTCGGTCATCTGAAGGCCATCGTGCAGGGGGATGTCAGTGGAGGAGCCGGAAGCTTGAAGCTGAGAGCTTGAAGTCAGACGCCCGAAGCCACGTGCATTCCGGCTTCAGGCCTTCAGCTTCCAGCTGCTTTTACAGGAGGTCGTACTGCTTGAGCTTCTTGCGCAAGGTGCCGCGGTTCAGGCCGAGCATCTCGGAAGCCTTGGTCTGGTTGCCCTTGACGTAGTTCATCACGGACTCCAGCAGCGGTGCCTCGACTTCGGAGAGCACCAGGTTGTAGACGTCCGTGACCGCGGCGCCCTCGAGATGGGCGAAGTAATTGTGCAAGGCCTTCTCGACACTGCCGCGCAAGGTCTGGCCTTCCGCGGTCGGTGTGGTCAGGTGCTGTTTAAGGTTGGCGTTGTCGCTCACGGGTGTTGCCCCATCAAAAAAATTCTCGGTCATCGTCGTCATGCGGCCTGTTCTCCGTCGTTGTGACGTTCGATGAAAAACTCTCGAACGTTGGCGCACTGCGCGTCCGTGGACTCCAAACGATTGAACTGGGCGCGAAACTCCCTGGCGCCCGGCAGGGTTGCGAGATACCAGCCGACATGCTTGCGGGCGATGCGTACGCCCATCAGGTCGCCGTAGAAGGCGTGCAATGCGGCCAGGTGCTCCAGCAGGATCTGTTCAATTTCCTTCAAGCCCGGGGCCGGCAGGAGTTCGCCGGTTTCCAGGTAGTGCGCGATCTCGCGGAATATCCAGGGTCGCCCCTGGGCCGCTCGACCGATCAGCAGGGCATCGGCGCCGGTGGCGTCGAGGACCTCTCTGGCCTTCTGTGGCGAGGTGATGTCGCCATTGGCGAAGACCGGGATCGACACCGACTGCTTGATCGCAGCGATGGTGTCGTACTCGGCTTCACCGGTGTACAGGTCGGCACGGGTGCGGCCATGCACGGCCAGCGCCTGTATTCCCGACTGTTCGGCGATCCTTGCCACGGCGATGCCGTTCTTGTTGTCCCGGTCCCAGCCGGTGCGAATCTTCAGGGTCACCGGCACGTCCACGGCGCCGACCACCGCTTCGAGGATCGCAGCCACCAGGGCCTCGTCCTTCATCAGCGCGGAGCCGGCGGCCTTGTTGCAGACCTTCTTCGCCGGGCAACCCATGTTGATGTCGATGATCTGCGCGCCGAGCGCCACATTGGCGACGGCGGCCTCGGCCAGCATCTGCGGATCGCCCCCGGCGATCTGCACCGAGCGCGGCTCGGGGTCGCCCTCATGGAGCAGGCGCAGTTTCGACTTGCGGCTGTTCCACAGGCGCACGTCGCTGGTGACCATTTCGGAGACTACCAAGCCGGCGCCGAGGCGACGGCAAAGCAGACGAAACGGACGATCGGTCACTCCCGCCATGGGGGCGAGTATCACTTGATTGGGTAGTGCGTATGGGCCGATGCGTACCGCCGACATGGGTCTTCCCTGCCTGTGGGGCCGGATCTTGGTCTTCGAAAAAGGGTGGGCATGATACCCGCTCTCGATGACCGGATAAAGGTTGTTTTGAACAAATTCTGAACAGTGATGAGCTTATCGCCGAAGGTTCTGGCGAGGCCCTCCAGCGGCGAAAAGCCGCCGCTGGCGCTACTCGGGGGAGTGGAAGCTGAGACTGTAGTTCACAGCCTTGGTGCCTGGGTCGAGGATATCCAGGGAGATGTGGATGGGCGTCTGCGGCGGCATTTCCGACTGCCCGGCAAGCTCGCCGGCGAGGTATTCGCCCGGCTTGAACCGACGACTGGCCAGAAGCTGGCCGTTGATGTCGGCGAAGCGCAGCTCCAGCAGCGGGAAGGGCTGGGAGAAGGACGCGCGGTTGTAGAGGATGGCGTCCACCACCAGTGCGCCGGTGAAGTCCGGGTGGCTGCGCACCACCAGGTTGCTGCTCTTGATCAGGGCGATCTCGACCTTGGACGGCAGCTGGCAGCCGAGTTCCGGGCACAGCTGTTCGAACCAGGGGCGGTACTGGTCGGTGCGTGCCAGCTCGTCGAAGTGGTACCAGACGTATTGCCCGGCCAGGGCGATGGCGCCCAGCAGGTTCAGCGCCCCCCAGCCGATCCAGCGGCCCCAGGGTTTCTTCGGCTGTTGCCAGTCGAGTTGCAGCGGCTCGTCGTCGATATCCAGCAGGTTGCCGCCACGCAGGCCCGGTTCGTTGCGCGGTGGCGTACGTGCCGGGGCGACCGGGGGCTCGTCGATCTCGTCTTCTTCTTCTTCGTCCGACGCGCCGATTCGAGCGCGCGCGGGCTCGTCCGTCGGCTCGTCATCGCGATCGGCGGCGGGGCCGAAGGCCGGGGCCGGGTCATCGTCCAGGTCGTCGTTGAGGGACAGCGCCGGTTCCTTGCGCTGCGGCGCAGGGGGCTCGATGGTGGCGGGGCGCTCGGCCACGGCGGGCGGTGTCGGGCGCGGTGCGCTGGGCGCGGCGCGCGGCGCGTCCTCGCGCAACAGGGCCTCGGCCCAGCGCTCGTCATGCTTGTCGGTGGATTCCACGTGCTGGCCGTATGACTGCTCGCCCGGTTTGGGCGCGGCCTGCAGGGCGAGGAATTCCTGGGAGAGCTTGAGTTCTTCCTGTTCCAGCTTGGCCAGTTCCTCGTCCAGGTCGAGGCTGTCGAGGTCCAGGTCGTCGTGGATCCACAGGGTGTTCTTGTCGGCCGTCTTGCCCGGCGGCACGGCGGGCTGCGCCGGCGCGGGTGGGGGCACGGGCGCCGAGGCCAGGGGCGACTTGAGCAGGGTGGCGACGCTGGGTGCCGGGGCCACTGGCGCGACCGGGGTCGCGGGTTTCGGTGCTGCCGGCGCGGCAGGGCGCGGCGCCTGGGGCGCGGGCGTGGAGGGCTTCGGCTCGCCGGCCGACATGGCTCCCAGCAACTGCTTGGCTGCGTTGAACACGTGCAGGCAGGCCCCACAGCGCACGGCGCCTTGGGCAGCGCCCAACTGCGCGCGGCTTACGCGGAAGCTGGTCTGGCAATGGGGGCACTGGGTGACGAAGCTTTCGGTCATGCGGCGGTCCGTGTGAAACAAGGCGCCAGTCTACCAACTCGGTAGCACGCTGGCGCGGGTCTGCTCATGGGGCGTGGCTCAGCGACGTACACCGCTGATGCGCACCCAGCCGTCCTTGTCGGCGGTGGGGTCGAGCACGAAGGCGTCGGCATAGGCTGCGCGGACTTCCTCGGCCTGCTCGGCGAGGATGCCGGACAGCGCCAGGCGGCCGCCGGCCTTGACCAGTGCAGTGATCTGCGGTGCCAGGGACACCAGCGGGCCGGCGAGGATGTTGGCCACCACCACGTCCGCCTGCTGCTGCGGCATGTCGGCGGGCAGGTAGACGGGGAACAGGGCCGGGTCGATGCCATTGCGCGAGGCGTTGTCGCGGGAGGCTTCCAGGGCTTGCGGGTCGATGTCGGTGCCCACCGCCTGGCGCGCGCCGAGCAGCAGGCCGGCGATGGCGAGGATGCCCGAGCCGCAGCCGAAGTCGATCAGCTCGCAGCCGTTCAGCTCCTGGCCGTCCAGCCATTCCAGGCACAGGGCGGTGGTCGGGTGGGTGCCGGTGCCGAAGGCCAGGCCCGGGTCCAGCAGCAGGTTCACCGCGTCCGGCTCCGGGGCTTGGTGCCAGCTGGGCACGATCCACAGGCGGCGGCCGAAGCGCATGGGCTGGAAGTTGTCCATCCAGCTGCGTTCCCAGTCCTGGTCCTCGATACGTTCGATCTGGTGCTCGGGCAGCGCGCCGCCGGTGAGCAGTTCCAGGTGGGCGACCAGGTTGGTTTCGTCGGTGTCGGCTTCGAACAGCGCCAGCAGATGGGTGTGGGACCACAGCGGGGTGGTGCCGAGGTCGGGCTCGAAGATCGGCTGGTCTTCGGCGTCCATGAAGGTCACGGAGACGGCACCGACTTCCAGCAGTGCATCTTCATAGGTTTCCGCCTGATCCGGGGTGATGGCGAGACGGACTTGTAACCAGGGCATGGCGGAACCTCGATGCGACGTGAAAATGTGGCCCTTATGGGCACCTTGAAAAACCTGTGCGATGGCAACGCAGGTCGTTTTTGGGATGCCTTCATGGGGCGGGCAAGCTTACTTGAGGCTCTGATGCCACGCCAGCCGGGCGTTCCGGGCGGTCCAGGCCGCGATAGGCGAGGTGGCAGGCGCCGCCGCCGAGTAGGGCGGGCAGCAGCAGGTTGAGCACCGGCACCAGCGCCAGCAGCAGGATCAGCAGGCCGAAGGCGATCATGGCGCCACGCTGGCGGCGCACCGCTTGCATCTGCTCGGCGCCGCTGGCCAGACCAGACAGGGCGGCGGGCACCAGGAAGCGCACGTTGAGGTAGCCCAGCAGGATGATCAGCAGCACGCCGTTTATCAACGGTATCGCCAGGCACAACAGTGGGCCCAGGCCGATGCCCAGCCAGGGCCCCAGGTGGTAGCGCCCGGCGCGCAGCAGGTCGCTGGCCGCCGGGCTGCGCGAGGCCAGGCCCGGATAGGGCTTGAGGGCGCGCTCGCGCAGGCTGCCCATCAACACCCAGCGCAGGGCCAGGCGGATGCTGATGACGATGGCCGCGACGAACAGCACGCCGACCATGGCCAGTGCCAGGAGGGCGGAATACACCAGCATCAGCCCCACTGCCGGGGCGATACCGGCCATGCCGCTGACGGTGGCCGGGCCGCCAGTGAGGCTGGGAATCAGACCGAACATGGCGGCGCCGGAGACGACGAAGAACGACAGCAGTCCGGCGGCCTTGAGGATGATTTCGGCGTGGGCGTAGAAGACCCAGCTCCAGAACACCAGCGTCAGCAGGCAGAGCCCGGAGGAGCGCAGCAGGATGCCGGGGCGCAGGCTGGAGCGCAGGGCCAGGCCGAGGCAGATGAAGGCTTCGCCAAAGGCCGGGCCGATGGCGAGGATGCGGGACTTCAGGGACATGGCGATCCTTCGCGTGAAATGCAGAAGGGCCGCATTATGCGGCCCTTCCAGGGTTGCCGGGCTTACTTCTTGCCCAGTTTGTGCTCGAGGTAGTGAATGTTCACGCCCCCCTTGCGGAAACCCTTGTCGCGGGTCAGGTCACGGTGCAGCGGGATGTTGGTCTTGATGCCGTCCACCACCAGCTCATCGAGGGCGTTGCGCATGCGCGCCATGGCCTCGTCGCGGTCCTTGCCGTAGGTGATCAGCTTGCCGATCAGCGAGTCGTAGTTCGGCGGAACCGAATAGCCGCTGTACAGGTGCGAATCGACCCGCACGCCGTTGCCGCCGGGCGCATGGTAGTACTGCACCTTGCCGGGGCTGGGCATGAAGTTGTCCGGGTCTTCGGCGTTGATCCGGCATTCCAGGGCGTGACCACGGATGACCACGTCCTCCTGCTTGATCGACAGCTTGTTACCCGCGGCGATGCTGAGCATCTCCTTGACGATGTCGATGCCGGTGACCATCTCGGTGACCGGGTGCTCGACCTGGACGCGGGTGTTCATCTCGATGAAGTAGAAGTGGCCGTTCTCGTAGAGGAACTCGAAGGTACCGGCACCGCGGTAGCCGATCTCGACGCAGGCCTGGACGCAGCGGGCCAGCACTTCGGCGCGGGCCTTCTCGTCGATGCCGGGGGCTGGGGCTTCTTCCAGCACCTTCTGGTGACGACGCTGCAGGGAGCAGTCGCGGTCGCCGAGGTGGATGGCATTGCCCTGGCCGTCGGAGAGCACCTGCACTTCCACGTGACGCGGGTTGGTGAGGAACTTCTCCAGGTAGACCATGGAGTTGCCGAACGCAGCACCGGCTTCGGTACGGGTCAGCTTGGCCGACTTGATCAGCTCGTCGGCGCTGTGCACCACGCGCATGCCGCGACCACCACCGCCACCGGCGGCCTTGATGATCACTGGGTAACCCACTTCCTCGGCGATGGCCAGGGCGGTGGCTTCGTCTTCCGGCAGCGGGCCGTCGGAGCCCGGAACGGTCGGTACGCCGGATTTCTTCATGGCGTCCTTGGCGGACACCTTGTCACCCATCAGGCGGATGGTGTCGGCCTTGGGGCCGATGAAGGCGAAACCGGAGTTCTCCACCTGTTCGGCGAAGTCGGCGTTCTCGGCGAGGAAGCCGTAACCCGGGTGGATCGCCGTGGCGCCGGTGACTTCGGCGGCACTGATGATCGCCGGGATGTTCAGGTAGGACAGGGCAGCCGGGGCCGGACCGATGCATACGGTCTCGTCGGCCAGGGACAGGTGCATCAGCTCGCGGTCAGCCGTCGAGTGCACCGCCACCGTCTTGATGCCCAGCTCCTTGCAGGCGCGCAGGATGCGCAGGGCGATCTCGCCACGGTTGGCGATCAGGACTTTTTCCAGCATCACAGGCTCTCCGCGGTTCAGACGATGGTGAACAGCGGTTGGTCGTACTCAACCGGCTGGCCGTTCTCCACGAGGATGGATTCGATCACGCCGCTGGCTTCGGCCTCGATGTGGTTCATCATCTTCATCGCTTCGACGATGCACAGGATGTCGCCCTTCTTAACGGTCTGGCCGACTTCGGCGAAGTTCGCCGAGGTGGGCGAGGCGGCGCGGTAGAAGGTGCCGACCATCGGCGAGCGCACCACGGTGCCGTTGAGTTTCTTGGCGGCCGGGGCGGCGTCTGCTGCCGGGGCGACCGGGGCTGCTGCGACCGGAGCCGGTGCCGGGGCGGCCATCGGTGCGGCGTAGATCGGCTGGGCCATGGCGGCCTGCTTGCTGTGGCGGCTGATGCGCACGGACTCTTCGCCCTCGCGGATCTCCAGCTCGTCGATACCGGATTCTTCCAGCAGCTCGATCAGTTTTTTGACTTTACGGATATCCATTAATTATCAACTCCCAAGGGTGAGGTCAGGGGCGTTCAAGGTGTTCTAGCGCCGCGTCCAGGGCCAGGCGGTAGCCGGTGGCACCCAGACCGCAAATCACTCCCACCGCAACGTCGGAGAAGTAGGAGTGATGGCGGAAAGGTTCTCGCTTGTGCACGTTGGAGAGGTGCACTTCGATGAATGGGATGCTCACTGCGAGCAACGCGTCACGTAGGGCGACACTTGTATGCGTGAAAGCGGCGGGATTGATCAGGATGAAGTCCACGCCTTCGTTGCGTGCGGCATGGATGCGATCGATCAGTTCGTACTCGGCATTGCTCTGCAGATAAAGCAGGTGATGCCCCGCCTCGCGGGCTCTGCGCTCCAGGTCCTGGTTGATTTCGGCCAGGGTGGTGGCGCCGTACTTGTCGGGTTCGCGGGTGCCCAGCAGGTTGAGGTTGGGGCCGTGCAGGACGAGCAGGGTGGCCATGCGATGTCTTCCTTATTGGGGGCCAGGCGGGACTATGCAGGAAAGCCCGAGAGGCTGTCCATATGCCGGTAGTAGTCGACACGATGCCCGTAGTTTGCGGCAGATTTGTGAAAATCGGCTCAAAGCCGCTGGGCAGCGCCTTGTAGCTTGGCGGCGAAGTCCGTCGCGGTGATCTCACCTACGACACGCGATTCCGACCATTCGTCACCATTGGGGGCGAAGAACAGGATGGCGGGCGGGCCGAACAGCTTGTAGCGGTCCAGCAGCGCGCGCTGTTCGGGCGTGCTCGCGGTCATGTCGAAGCGCACCAGGTGGTAGGCGCCCAGTTGGCTGGCCACCTCGGGCGCGGTCAGCACTTCGCGCTCGATCACCTTGCAGCTGATGCACCAGTCGGCGTACCAGTCCAGCAGCAGCGGCTTGCCGGCGGCCTTGGCTTCGGCCTGGGCAGCGGCCAGCTCGGTCGGGGTGGTGATGGTCTGCCAGGCACCGGCCGTGCTGGCGGTGACGGCTGCAGCACCCGGGCGGCCCAGGGGGCGCAGCGGGTCCGACTCGCCCTTGAGGCCGCCGATCCAGGCGGCCACCGCGTAGACCAGCAGCACCAGCCCGGCCAGTTGCGCCAGGCGCTGGCGGGCGGTTTTCGGGGTGAACTCCAGGGCGCCGAGGAACAGCGCCACGCCGCCGGCCAGCAGGCCCCACAGGGCCAGGGACAGCGGGCCGGGCAGCACGCGCTCCAGCAGCCACACCGAGACGGCCAGCAGTAGCACGCCGAAGGCATTGCGCACCGCGACCATCCAGTTGCCGGACTTCGGCAGCAGCGTGCCGCCGCCCACGGCGAACAGCACCAGGGGCGCACCCATGCCGAGGCCGAGGACGAACAGCTTGAGCCCGCCGCCCAGGGCGTCGCCGCTGGCGCTTATATAGAGGAGGGCGCCGGCCAGGGGCGCCGACACGCAGGGCGAGACCAGCAGGCTGGAGAACACCCCCAGCGCCGCCGCGCCCCAGATCGAGCCGCCCCGGGTGTTGCCGGCCAGGCGATCCAGCGGGCCGTTGATGAACTGCGGCAGGCGCAGTTCGTAGAGGCCGAACATGGCCAGGGCGAAGACCGCGAAGAAGGCGGCGAAGGGCACCAGCACCCAGGCCGATTGCAGGCGTGCCTGCAGGTTGAGTTCGGCGCCGAACACGCCCATCAGCGCGCCGAGCACCGCGAAGCAGGCGGCCATGGGCAGCACATAGGCCAGCGACAGCACCAGGCCGCGGCTGCCGCCCACCTGGCCGCGCAGCACCACGCCGGACAGGATCGGCAGCATGGGCAGCACACAGGGGGTGAAGGTCAGGCCGAGCCCGGCGAGGAAGAACAGCGCCAGCTCGTGCCAGCTCCAGCCCTTGCCCTCGGAGGGGATCGCACCGTCCAGCGCCGCCGGGGCGTCGCCGATCTGCAGGGTTTCGGTCTCCGGCGGGTAGCAAAGGCCTTTGTCGGCGCAGCCCTGGTAGGTCACCAGCAGCTTGAAGGGACGATTGGACGGGTTGTTCAGCGGCAGGTCGACGTCGAGGACTTCGTAGTACACCTCCACGTCGCCGAAATATTCGTCGGTCTTGTGCTTGCCGGCCGGCAGCTGCGCGTCGCCCAGGGCGATGTCCGCCGGCTCGGTGCGGAACTGGAAACGGTGCTTGTAGAGGTAGTAGCCCTCGGCGTTGGCGAAACGCAGCTTGATCGAGGTCGGCGAGCTGTCCACCAGGCTGAGGCGGAAGGCCTCGCGCACGGGGAGGAAGTCCTTGCTGTTGTTCAGCGCGGCTCCGAGGGTGGAGCTGGGGCGGTTATCCAGCAGCCCGGCGCTGGCGGGCAGGGCGACCAGCAGCAGGATCAGGGTCAGCAGACGGCGCATGGAAGTCTCGGCAGGCGAAGGTGCCGGGCATGATAGCGGAGCCGGCCGCCGCCATGCAGCGCTGATCCTGTAAGCGGTTTTCTCGGCTGCCCGGGTGGTCGTGGCGCAGCGACCGTGCCCGCCCGGCGGCGACGCGCTTCGCTGTTGCGGGGCGCGACACGTCGCCGCAGGGGTCAGACGCGGAAGGCTTGCACCGCGCGGGTCAGGTCGCCGCCCAGCTGCAGCAGCTGTTCGGCCTGGTCGCGACTGCGGCCGATGCGCTGCAGGTTGTCGTCGCCGAGCTGGTGGATCTCCTCGCTGTAGCCACGGATCTCGGTCACCGCACCGCTCTGATTGGCGGTGGCTTCGGCGATCTGCCCGGCGGTGTCGGCGATGGTGCGGATGGCCGCGACTATCTCGTCCAGTGCGCCATCGGCGGCGGCGGCGCGGGCGGCGGTCGCCTCGGCGTGCTCCACCTGGGCGCGCATGCCCTGTACCGACTGATGGGCGGCGGTCTGCAGGCGGCCGATCAGCTCCTGGATTTCGCCGGTGGCGCCGGCGGTGCGTTGCGCCAGGGTGCGCACTTCGTCGGCGACCACGGCGAAGCCCCGGCCCTGCTCGCCGGCACGGGCGGCCTCGATGGCGGCGTTGAGCGCCAGCAGATTGGTCTGCTCGGCGATGCCGCGGATCACCACCAGCACGCTTTCGATGGTGGCGGACTCCTGGGCCAGGCGCTCGATGGCGATGGCATTGCCCTGCACCTCGCCGACCAGGCTGTGCATGCCCTCCAGGCTCTGGCCAATGATGCGCTGGCCTTGCTCAACGGCGCGCCCGGCGTCGTGGCTGGCAGAGGCGGCCTGGCTGGCATCGCCCGCCACCTGCTGGATGGTCGCCTCCAGTTCGCCCAGGGCGTCGCGGATCTGCGCGGTGCCGCCGGCCTGGCGTTCGGCCCCGGCGTGCAGGCCACCGTTGAGGTCGGCCAGGGTGTGGCTGCTGCCGGCCACCTGCTCGGCATGGTGGCGGATGGTGCCCACCAGCTCGCCGAGGTAGGCGCGCAGGCGGCCCAGGGACTGTTCGATGCCGCGCAGGTCGTCGATCTTCGAATCCAGGGCGATGGGCTTGCTGAAGTCGCCGGAGGCCCAGGCGGAGAGGGACTGCACCAGGCGCCCGAGCACGCGGGTGAGGTTGCGCTGGATGCGGTCCACGGCCAGGGCGATGAGCAGGATCAGGCCGATCATCAGCCCTTGGATCACCCGTACCTCGCCCTGGATGCGGCCATGCTCGGAGCGCACCAGCGGCTCCAGCGCGGCCAGGGCCTGGCGCAGGGCGTCGAGGCGGGCGCGGGTGGTGCCGGCCAATTCGGCGCGGCTGGTGATCAGTTGGCGGGTGCGCTGCAGTTCGGCCGGGTAGCGCTTGAGCAGGCTGGCCAGGTCGCGCTTGAGGGCGATGCCGCGATCCTCGGCCTGTTTCGTCTCGGTCGCGGCTTCGGTGGCGGCCAGGCCCATCATCGCGGCGAAATCATCGGAGGCGGAGCTGGAGGCGTCGGCCAGGCCCAGCAGCGGCAGGGCGTCGAGGCGCGCGGATTCCATGCTCAGGGCGGCCAGCTCGCGCTCGACGTCGGCGGCCAGTTCGTCGCGGCCGCTCTCCACCAGCTTGACCCGGGCGTGGGCCAGGCGGGTCAGGTGCTGGGCGGCAGCCAGCAGGGGCTTGCGGTATTCGGCGGCCTGGCTGGGGTCGCCTTCGTCGGCGTAGCGGGCCAACTGTTCCAGGGCGCCGTCGATCTCGCGTTCGGCCTGTAGCAGCAGGCCCTGCGGGTCGCCGGCCAGTTTGCCGGCGGCCAGCAGTTGGTCGCGGCTGAAGGCGCGCAGGTCATCGATGCTGGCGCGCAGGGTGGTGGCCAGTTGCGGCGGCAGCTGGGCCATGCGCTGGTCCAGTTCGTCCAGGCTCTGGGTGGCGGCGCTGTGGCGCAGGGCGTCGCCACTGCCGAGGTAGGCTTCGATGTTGGCGCTGACGTCACGCTGGAAGCGCTGGGCCAGGTCCATGTACTGCTCCATCACCTGGTAGGGGCGCTCCAGGGCGCGCTGCGACCACCAGAGGGTCACGCCCAGGGCCAGGCAGACGGTTACAAGGAGCAGGGTGTTGAGATTGGTGAGCTGTTTCAGGCGCATCGGGGCCTCGACCGACTACAGAACGGACAGGCCCTGAAAGATATTGCGGTTCGGTTTCAACCTGATGACAGCGTGAACTGCGTCACGCCCGCCGGTCGGCCTCAGGTGAACAGTTCGACGCGGTTGCGACCGCCGTGCTTGGCGCGATAGAGCGCTTCGTCGGCCTGCTTGGAGAGGGCGTTGCTGTCGAGGTCGTCGCGCAGCTCGGCGATGCCGGCGCTGAAGGTGCAGGACAGGTCATGGGGCTGCGCCGGGTAGTGGATCTCGGCGAAGCGCCTGCGGATTTCGTCCAGTACGCGATGCGCCGCCTCCAGGTCGGTATCGGGCAGGACGATGGCGAACTCCTCGCCGCCGTAGCGCCCGATATGGTCGGTTTTGCGCAGGCGTTGCTTGAGGAACAGCGCCAGGCTCTTGATCACCCGGTCGCCCATGGGGTGGCCGTAGGTGTCGTTGACCTTCTTGAAGTGGTCGATGTCGATCATGGCGAAGGTCAGCGGGCGACCGTCGCGACGCGCTCGGGAGCGAGCATCTTCCAGCAGTTGCAGGGTGTGGGTGTGGTTGAACAGCCCGGTGAGGCTGTCACGCACCATCCGCGCCTTGAGGCTGCGGGCGCGCTTGGCGCGGTTGCGTACCGTGGCGATCAGGTGGCGCGGCTTGATCGGCTTGGTGAGGAAGTCGTCGCCGCCCTCGCTCATCGCATCCAGCTGCTTGTCCAGGTCGTCCTCGGCGGAGAGGTAGATGATCGGCACGCTGACGTAGCGCTCGTGCTGGCGGATCACCTTGGCCAGCTCGGTGCCCAGGCACTCGGGCATGTACATGTCGAGGATGATCAGGTCCGGCTGGAACTCGGCCAGCGCACCCATGGCCAGGGCCGGCTCGGTGATGGCCTGGGTGACGATGCCGGCGCTGTTGAGCACCATTTCGGTGTGCATCGCCTGGGCCTTGGAGTCGTCGACGATCAGCACCCGGTACGGCTCGTAGTGGGCGGTGCGGGTCAGGGTCTCGATCTTCTCCAGCAGGCTGGAGGCATCCAGGGCACCGGTGAAGTACTCCTGGCCCCCGGCGCGCACGGCGGCCAGGCGGGTCGGCGTATCGGTTTCCTCATGGCTGAAGAACAGCACCGGCAGCTTGTGCTCCAGGCCTTTCTGCGCCTCCAGGGCCAGCTCCAGTCCCGTGCCGCGACCGGCGAAATCCACTTCCATGACGATGGCGGCCGGATGGCGCTCGGCCATGGCGGCGCGGAAGGCATTGGCGCTGTCGCAGGTCTGTACGTAGAGGCCGAAGAAGTCCATCTGCTGGGCCAGGCGCTGGGCCCGCTCCTGGTCCTGCAGGGCCAGGTATACCGGCTTGCGCAGGGGCGGCAGGAAGGTCTGTTCCAGCTGGTCGCCATGGCGCAGGCCGGTGCGCGACAGGCGCTGCATCAGTTGGCTGAGCTCGGTGATCAGGTCGCTGGAAAGACGACCGCGGTTGGCCTTGACGGCTTCCAGGCAGTGCTTGATGCCCTGGGCCAGCTGGGTGTGTTCGGGTTGTTCGAAGCGTTCCGCATAGCGCAGCAGGTAGCCGTTGGCTTCGGTCAGCTCGGCCAGGTCGGCGCTGGTCCACTCGGCGCGCTGCAGGCGTTGCCAGACTTCCAGAAGATGGCGCGCCTGGTGGATCACTCGTTGTGCAAAGTGATTCTTGAGGCGATCGCGGCTCGGATCTTCATGCTCGGTCATGGCGTTGCTTCTAATGCTCGACCGCAGGATTTTGAGTGGGCGGTCAGAATGGTGGCTCTATGCTAGCACTTGATAATGCGTACGCCAGTACCGCCGATCTAATGACGCCAGTATTTTTTCACGGAGAACCATTAGGTCACAGTTGTGCTGTGCGGCCCGTCTCAGGTTGCGGCCCACTCTTGGTTTGGCCATTTGTCGCTGGCAAGGCCCGGCGCTTCACTTATAGTGCAGAGCCGGATGGCACCCTCCTCGCAGGTTGCTGTCGAAACTGCCGAGCTGAACGAGTTTAAGGACATAGCCATGCTGGACTGGAAGAAGCGTGCGGGTCAGGCACGAGATCGCGTCGATGATTCGGTGGATGACGTGCGCAGCTACCTGGGCGGAATCTGGCTGAGCCGCGCCCTCGGTGCGCTGCTGGGCCTCTACCTGGTGGGTGCGATCATCGTGGGTTGGTACTGGAGCCAGGAACCCGGGCTGTTCCCGGTGCAGCAGAACGCCCAGGCTGCCGCCGAGCGTGCCCAGCGCAAGCTGGTGACCGGCTACACCACGGTCGAGACCCTCAAGCAGGTCGGCCAGACTCTGCTCGACAAGCCCGGTGGCTACCTCTCCAACGACCTGGCCCCGCCCGGCCTCTGGCTGGACAACATGCCCAGCTGGGAATACGGCGTGCTGGTTCAGGTCCGCGACCTGTCCCGCGCCCTGCGCAAGGACTTCGCCCGTTCGCAGTCGCAGTCCACCGAAGACGTCGACCTCGCCCGTGCCGAGCCGCGCTTCAACTTCGACAACAAGAGCTGGGCCCTGCCGGCATCGGAAACCGAGTACCAGGAAGGCATCCGCGCCCTGGACCGCTACCTGGCCCGTCTCTCCGACCCGAACCAGTCCTCCGCGCAGTTCTATACCCGCGCCGACAACCTCAACAACTGGCTGGGCGACGTTGCCACGCGCCTCGGCTCGCTGTCCCAGCGCCTCTCCGCCAGCGTCGGTCGGGTGCGCCTGAACACCGACGTGAAGGCCCTGGAAGCCCAGGAAGGCGTGGTGCCCAAGGTCAGCGAGGAGATCGTCGAGACGCCCTGGCTGCAGATCGACAATGTCTTCTACGAAGCCCGTGGCCAGGCCTGGGCGCTGTCGCACATCCTGCGGGCCATCGAAGTGGACTTCGCCGACGTGCTGGCGAAGAAGAACGCCACCATCAGCGTGCGGCAGATCATCCGCGAGCTGGAAGCCGCCCAGGAACCACTGTGGAGCCCCATGGTGCTCAACGGCAGCGGCTTCGGCGTGCTGGCCAACCACTCGCTGGTGATGGCCAACTACATCTCCCGCGCCAACGCCGCCATCATCGACCTGCGTCAGCTGCTCGAGCAGGGTTGATGGCCATCAGCGAGCGCGAGGCGGCGCACCGTGCCGCCTCCGATGCCGAGCGCATCGCCTGGGTCGACGAGGCCGATGGCCTGCTCGGCGAACTGCCCCGTGCCGAATTGCGCGAGCGCGGCCTGATCGGCCGTGGCACCTTCATCCTCCTCTTCGATTCCGCCGGGCGCCTCTGCGTGCACCGGCGCGCCCTGAGCAAGGCCGTGTATCCCGGCTACTGGGACCTGGCCGCCGGCGGCATGGTCGCCGCCGGGGAGGGCTACGCCGAATCCGCCGAGCGCGAGCTGGAAGAGGAGCTGGGCATCGCCGGCGTGCCGCTGGTGGATCACGGGCGCTTCTTCTTCGACGAGCCGGGCAATCGCCTGTGGTGCGCGGTGTTTTCCGCCGTTTCCGATGCACCGCTGCGGCTGCAGCCGGAAGAGGTGCTCGAAGCCCGTTTCGTCGACCTGGCAGAAGCCGCTGCCCTGCAGCCCTGCTGCCCCGACTCCCAGCGCGCCCTGCAGCTCTACCTCGACACCTGACCCAGGCGCGACGGTATGCCCCGAGTAGGGTGGATGACGCTTTTCTCATCCACCGATCGGCGCCCCGGGCTACGAAGTGCCATCGCTGGCCGTAGGCTGGGCTTCAGCCCACCGCTCTCGCTCGATGCCAACCTGTGGGCACCCCATTTTCTCCTGCCGAACCCGCGCCAGGCGCGGGTTTGTGCGATATTCCGGACCCTTTCGTGCGGGATGCTGCACAGCGAGGCGGGTAGGTCGCTATTCTGTCGATCAATGGCGCAATTTCGTACTTAGCATTCGCGCCGAATGCTGCTAAATTTCGCCGCCTTTCAAGCCCGGCTTCCCCGCCGGGTCTGCGCTGCCCCTGCCAGAGTGGGGCTTCGCGGTCGGCTCCCGCCGACCAGTCGCTATCCTGACCCCTACGAGGAAAGCCGGTGGTCAAGAAAGCTTCGTCCTTCGCCGCATTGAGCGGCCTGGTGTACTCCACCGACAGCGGCCGGCATTGCCCGGACTGCGCCCAGCCCATTGACGCCTGCGTTTGCAAGCGAGCCTCCGTGCCCGCTGGCGACGGCATTGCCCGTGTTCGCCGGGAAACCAAGGGCCGCGGTGGCAAGACGGTGACCAGTATCAGCGGCGTGCCGCTCGACGAGGACGCCCTCAAGGAGCTGGCCAGCGCGCTCAAGCGTCGCTGCGGCACCGGTGGCGCCCTGAAGGATGGTGTGATCGAGATCCAGGGCGATCACGTGGACCTGCTGCTCGAAGAGCTCGCCAAGCGCGGCTTCAAGGCCAAGAAATCCGGCGGTTGATCACCGGCTTTCTAAACTGACTGCAGCTGATGCGGTCAACACCCCAACGTCACACGACCGAATTAATCTGCCCAAGCCCGCCCCACATGACCGGCGGGCCTGGCTCTTTTCTATCCCACAGGGGGAATCCGATGTCTGCACGACGCACGCGCAAGGACGATGGCAGCAGCTGGACCGTGGCCGACAGCCGCAGTGTCTATGGCATCCGCCATTGGGGCGCCGGTTATTTCGCGATCAATGACGCCGGCCGCGTCGAAGTCCGCCCGAGTGGCGCCGCCAGCGAGCCGATCGATCTGTTCGAACAGGTCGATGCCCTGCGTGAGGCCGGCCTGTCCCTGCCGCTGCTGGTGCGTTTCCCCGGCATCCTGCAGGACCGCGTACGCCAGCTGACCGGGGCCTTCGACGCCAATATCGCGCGCCTGGAATACCAGAACCGCTACACCGCGCTGTACCCGATCAAGGTCAACCAGCAGGAAGCGGTGGTGGAAAACATCATCGCCACCCAGGACGTCTCCATCGGCCTGGAAGCCGGCTCCAAGCCCGAGCTGCTCGCCGTGCTGGCCCTGGCGCCCAAGGGCGGCACCATCGTCTGCAACGGCTACAAGGACCGCGAGTTCATCAAGCTGGCGCTGATGGGGCAGAAGCTCGGCCACAACGTCTTCATCGTCATCGAGAAGGAATCCGAGGTTCAGTTCGTGATCGAGGAGGCTGCCGAACTCAAGGTCGCGCCCCAGGTCGGCCTGCGCGTGCGCCTGTCGTCCCTGGCCTCGTCCAAGTGGGCTGACACCGGTGGCGAGAAATCCAAGTTCGGCCTCTCCGCCGCGCAACTGCTGTCCGTCGTCGAGCGCTTCCGCAAGGCCGGCATCGAGCAGGGCGTGCGCCTGCTGCACTTCCACATGGGCTCGCAGATCGCCAACCTGGCCGACTACCAGCACGGCTTCAAGGAAGCCATCCGCTTCTACGCCGAGCTGCGCAGCCTCGGCCTGCCGGTCGACCACATCGACGTCGGCGGCGGCCTGGGTGTCGACTACGACGGCACCCACTCGCGCAACGCCAGCTCCATCAACTACGACATGGACGACTACGCCGGCGTGGTGGTGGGCATGCTCAAGGAGTTCTGCGACGCGCAGGGCCTGCCGCACCCGCACATCTTCTCCGAAAGCGGCCGCGCCATGACCGCGCACCACGCCGTGCTGGTGATGCAGGTGACCGACGTCGAGCGCCACAACGACGAAGTGCCGAAGATCGCCAACCTCGAGGAGCAGCCGGAGATCGTCCGCTGGCTCGCCGACCTGCTGGGCCCGACCGACGCCGAGATGGTCACCGAGACCTACTGGCGCGCCACACACTACATCAGCGACGCCGCCACCCAGTACGCCGAAGGCAAGCTGACCCTGGCGCAGAAAGCCCTGGCCGAGCAGACCTACTTCGCCATCTGCCGCCGCCTGCACAACCAGCTCAAGGCCCGCCAGCGTTCCCACCGCCAGGTGCTGGACGAGCTCAACGACAAGCTGGCCGAGAAGTACATCTGCAACTTCTCCGTGTTCCAGAGCCTGCCGGACACCTGGGCCATCGGCCAGGTGCTGCCGATCCTGCCGCTGCACCGCCTCGATGAAGAGCCGGTGCGCCGCGCGGTGCTGCAGGACCTGACCTGCGACTCCGACGGCAAGATCAAGCAATACGTCGACGAGCAGAGCATCGAGACCAGCCTGCCGGTGCACGAAGTGCGCGAGGGCGAGGACTACCTGCTGGGCGTATTCCTGGTCGGCGCCTACCAGGAAATCCTCGGTGACATGCACAACCTGTTCGGCGACACCGACTCGGTGAACGTCTACCAGCGCGAGGATGGCAGCGTGTACCACGGCGGCATCGAGACCCACGACACCATCGAGGACATGCTGCGCTACGTGCACCTGTCCCCCGAGGAACTGATGGCGCTCTACCGCGACAAGGTCTCCGGCGCCAAGCTCAGCGCCCGCGAGCGCACCCAGTACGTCGACGCCCTGCGTCTCGGCCTGACCCGCTCGTCCTACCTGTCGTCCTGATCCATCGCACCATGAAAAAGCCCGGCCCAGCGCCGGGCTTTTTCATTTGGGGTGGGGATAGGGGGCAACAGGATGACTCGTGGGAGGATGACTCGTGGGAATTCATTCGCCCATTGGCTGCCCACATCCCTCCAACACACCACGCAACCGCCCCGCCAATGCCCGTGCCTCTTCGGCCGTGGCGATATTGGTGAAGCCCAGCAGCAGCCCCGGTGCGCCGCCTTCGCCCAGGTACCAGCGCGACAGCGCGGCGACCGCCAGGCCGGCTGCCTGGGCGCTGTCGGCCAGGGTGCGGTCGTCGCTGCCGGGGGCGAGGCGGGCCAGCAGGTGCATGCCGCCGGCCTGCGGGTCCATGCGCAGCCATTCGCCGCAATGCGCCAACAACGCCTCGCAGGTGTGGGCTCGGCGGCGGGCGTAGAGGCTGCGCATCTTCTTCAGGTGGCGGGCGAAGTGGCCCTGGTCGATGAAGTCGGCCGTCGTCGCCTGCAGCAGTTCGCTGCCGCCGCCGAGGAACAGCGCGGCGACGTCGCGGAAGCGCTCCACCTCACGCTCCGGCACCACCAGGTAAGCCAGGCGCAGGCCGGGGTAGAGCACCTTGCTGAAGGTCCCGGTGTAGAGCACGCGGCCGTCGCGGTCGAGGCTCTTGAGCGCGGGCAGCGGCCGGCCCTGGTAGCGGTATTCGCTGTCGTAGTCGTCTTCAATCACCCAGCCCTGCATCTGCCGCGCCCGCTCCAGCAGGGCCAGGCGCCGGGGCAGCGACAGCGCCACGCCGGTGGGGCTCTGGTGCGTGGGGGTGACCAGGGCGAAGCGCGCCTCGGGTGCCAGGCGCAGGCCGTCCTCCACCCGCAGCCCTTCGCCGTCCACCGCTACCGGCACGCCGCGCACGCCGAGCCCTTCCAGCAATTGGCGGGCATGGGGGTAGCCGGGGTCCTCCAGCCAGATGGCCTCGCCCGGCCGCATCAGCGTGCGCTGCACCAGGGCCAGGCTGGCGCGGTGGCCGGCGGTGATGAACACCTGTTCGGGTCGGCAGTGGATGCCCCGGGAGATGCCGAGGTAGCCCGCCAGGCTTGCGCGCAGGGCGAGGTGGCCGGCAGGGGCCGGCACCATCAGCGCGCTGCCGCCCAGCTCGCGCAGGCGCCGGGCCGCCAGGCGTGCCCAGAGCTTGCGTGGGAAGGCATCCAGGGCCGGGAGGCCGAGCTGGAAGGGCTGGGGCGAGGCCTCGGCCGTGTGAGGGCTTGCGGCCCTGGCCGGGCGGGCGGCGCGCGAGGTGGGTCGGGGCGCCGGGGTCAGCCGGGGCGAGACGCAGGTCCCGGCGGGCCCGCGTGCCAGCAGGTAGCCTTCGGCGATCAGCATCTGGTAGGCCACCTCCACCGTGCCCCGCGCCAGGTTCAGTTCGCTGGCCAGGCTGCGCAGCGACGGCACCCGGGCGCCGGGCTGCAGTCGGCCCTGCTCGATGGCCTCGCGAAAGCGCTGGTACAGCTGCAGGTACACCGGGGTGCCCAGGTCGCGGTCGAGGTGGAAGGGCAGGGGGCGGCTCGGCATGCTCATGTCCCAGTCATTTCGATGATTCTTGGCCCTGGTTGCTGGTCCATGGCCTGCCTAGAGTAGCGGCCCCCAGCGAAGAGGAAAGCGGCCATGCCCGATCAGCCCAGCCCCATCGAACTGTTGCACCTGGAGAGCGACCCACAGTTGCGCGCGGCCTTCCCGGTGATGCAGGCGCTGCGCCCGCAGTTGCCCGACCCCGAGGTGTTCATCCAGCGCGTGCGTCGCCAGGCGAAGCAGGGTTACCGTTTGCTGGGTGCCTGGCGTGGCGGCCAGGTGCTGGCCCTGGCCGGCTACCGCGAACTGGAGAACCTGATCCACGGCCGCTTCATCTATGTCGACGACCTGGTGGCCGACCCGCAACAACGCAGCCAGGGGCTCGGCGGCCAGTTGCTGGATGAGCTGGCACGGATCGGCAGCCAGCTCGGTTGCCAGCGCCTGGTGCTGGATACGGCACTGGCGAATTCCCTGGCGCAGCGCTTTTATTTCCGCCAGGGCCTGCTGTCCACCGGCCTGCACTTCAGCCGGCCATTGCCCACCCCCACGCTCCGTCCCGAGGAGGACTGATCATGCCCCGTGTATTGCTGATCGAATGCAGCCCCAATGAAGACGCGTCCCCTGGCGGCCAACTGGCCCGGGAGATGGCCGAGCGCATCCACGCCAACGCGCAGATCACCGTGCGCAACCTGGTGCGTGAACCGCTGCTGCCCTTGTCTGGCGACTACGCCCGTGCGGTGACCGGCCGCGCCCATCGCGAGGACCCGGCCCTGGCGTTGTCCGAGCAACTGATCGGCGAGGTGGAGAGCGCCCACTACCTGGTGATTTCCACGCCCATGCACAACTACATGGTGCCGGCGGCGCTCAAGCTCTGGCTGGACTACGTGGTGCGCATCCAGCGCAGCTTCACCATGGTCGACGGCAACAAGGAAGGCCTGCTGGAAGACCGCCCGACCTTCGTGGTGGTCAGCTCCGGTGGCAACTACCTGGGTGCCAAGGCCAGCCAGGCGGATTTCCTCTCGCCCTACCTGCGCCACATCCTCGGTGTGATCGGCCTGCACCATGTGGAGTTCGTCCACCTGCAGGGCCTGGCCCAGGGCCCGGAGGTGGTGGCCGAAACCCTGCAGCAGGCGCGGGCGCGCCTGGCCAAAAACCCCTATTTCGCGGCTGCGCCTTTCCCCGGCGTTCCCGCCTGAGCAAGGCGCGGCGCGAGCGACGTGACGATCAGGAGATCACGCCGAACCCGCGCGCCATCAGCGCGGCCAGCAGCGGGATGACCAGCGCCAGCAACAGCTCCAGGCGGATCGCCATGATCACCAGCTTGGCGGTCTTCGGGCTGACCTGGGGCACCTGGCCGGCCTTCAGTTCGTTGCGCCAGTTGAGGAAGACGAAGGTCGGCAGCGCGGACAGCAGCGCCACCAGGATGAACAGCCCGATCTTGGCGTGGAACAGGCTGTTCTTCAGGTAGTACTCGGTGCCCTTGCCGTACCACAGCACCCGTGCCAGGCCGGTGGCCAGCACCAGGCCGGCGCTCAGGCCGTAGGCGATGTCCACCCGGATCAGGCTGCGCGCGCGCTCCAGGTCCAGGGGCAGCTTGAACAGGCGGTGCTCCAGGACCAGCAGCGAGAACAGCAGGAAGATCGACAGGTAGTGCAGGTACGCGACAATGGCTTGAGCCATGTGAACTCCTTCAGGTCGTCAGGGATGTTTCTTATAGGGGGCAGCCGCGTCAGTTGGCGCTCTCCACGCGGTTGCGGCCATTCTGCTTGGCCCGGTACAGGGCCCGGTCGGCCAGGTCCAGGGCTTCGTTCTGCGATTGCTCGGGGCTCACCAGCAGGGTGCCGGCGCTGAGGGTCTGGGCCAGTTCCTGGCCGGCGGCGCGCATGGGCTTCTCTTCGATGCAGCGGCGCAGGCGCTCGGCGATATGGTTCAGTTCCTCGCCATCATGCACCGCCACCAGGGCGACGAACTCCTCGCCACCGATGCGCATCAGCAGGTCGTCTGGGCGCAGCGTCGCGGCCATGCGCCGCGAGCTTTCCCACAGCACCTGGTCGCCGGCGGCGTGGCCGTGTTTGTCGTTGACGCGCTTGAAGTGGTCGAGGTCGGCGTAGATCACCCCCAGGCGCAGCCCGGCCTTGTTCACGCGTGCCATTTCCTTGGGAAAGAACTGCGACAGGGCGCCCCGGTTCCACAGCTGGGTCAGCGGGTCGATCAGCGCCTTGCGCTGCTCGCGGTCCACCGCGCGGCGCAGGTTCTGCGTCTGCTGGGCCATGCAGCGCAGTTGCAGGTAGCCCTCGGCCAGGGTCGCCAGGTCGCGCAGGCGAAACAGCTCCTGCTGGTTCAGGGTGCGCGGCCTGGGGTCGAGCATGCACAGGGTGCCGATGGGCAGCGCATTGCTGGAGAACAGCGGCTGGCCGGCATAGAAGCGGATGAAGGGCGCCCCCACCACCAGCGGGTTGTCGCTGAAGCGCGCGTCGGTGCGCGCGTCGGGAATCAGCAGCGGGCCGTTGCCGAGGATGGCGTGGCCGCAGAAGGAAATGTCGCGTGGGGTTTCTGCGGCCTCGAGGCCGATGCGTGCCTTGAACCACTGGCGGTTGCGGTCCACCAGGCTGATCAGCACCGTTTCCACCTGGAACAGCTCCTGGGTCAGGCGCACCAGGGTGTCGAGGTAGAGCTCGGCGGGGGTGTCCAGGATGTCCTGTTCATCCAGGGCCTTCTGGCGTCGATCTTCTTCGGGGAAGCACGGAGCGGCGAGCATGGGATTCCTCCAGTCAGTTCTCATGCGTGAACCAGGCGTCGCTTCGGGACAGGCGCCAGGCGAAGGCGCCAAGGCTCAGGCCGCGCAACAGCATAAAACAAAGGAACGCCAGCCATAGGCCATGGTTCCCCTGTGCCTGCAGCAGCACCCCCAGGGGCAGGCTCAGTGCCACCGCCAGCAGCATGGCATCGCGCATCTCGCGGGCCCGGGTGGCACCGATGAACAGGCCGTCCAGCAGGTAGCTCCACACCGCCACCAGGGGCAGCACCGCCAGATAAGGAAGATAGACGTGAGCGACCGCGCGCACCTCCCCGATGTCGCTCTGCACGTCGATGAACAGCCCCCCGGCCACGGCGAAGAACAGCGCGAAGGCCAGGCTCGCCAGCAACGACCAGACACCGGCCACTAGCAGCGCGCGGCGCAGTTCCAGGCGGTTGCGCGCGCCGATGGCGTGGCCGCACAGGGCCTCCACCGCATGGGCCAGCCCGTCCAGGGCGTAGGCGGTCACCAGCAGGCCGTTGAGCAGCAGGGCGTTGGCCGCCACCGTGGCGTCGCCCATGCGCGTGCCCTGCACCGTCAGCAGGAAGAACACCAGTTGCAGCGCCAGGGAGCGGATGAAGATGTCGCGGTTCACCGTCAGCAGCGGGCGCCAGGCGCGCCACAGGCGCAGGGCCGGCCAGTCGATGCGCCCGGGGTGGCGGCGCAGGGCGCCACGGGTCAGCGCCAGGCCGATGGCCGCGCCCGTCCACTCGGCGATCACCGCCGCCTGGGCCGCGCCGGCCACGCCCAGGTCGAGCCCGAGGACGAACCACAGCGCCAGGGCGATGTTGGTCAGGTTGGTGCCCAGCAGGATGGCCAGCGGCGCCCGGGCGTTCTGGGTACCGAGGAACCAGCCCACCAGCGCGTAGTTGGCCAGGGCCGCCGGCAGGCCCAGCAGGCGCAGGTGGAAGAATTCCCGGGTCATGGCGTCCAGCTCGGCCGAGGGGTTCATCAGCCCCAGGGCCAGGCTGCTGAAGGGCACCGCCAGCAACCCCAGCAACGAGGCCAGGCCCAGCGCCAGGCCCAGGCCCTGCAGCAGCACCTGGCGCAGCGCGCCGCCATCGGCGCGGCCGGCGGCCTGGGCGGCGAAGCCGGTAGTGCCCATGCGCAGGAAGCCCAGCACCCCGAGCAGCAGCATATAGAGGGTGCTGCCCACCGCCACGGCGCCCAGCTGGTGGGCATGGGGCAGGTGGCCGACCACTGTGCTGTCCACCAGCGCCACCAAGGGCACGGAGATGTTGGACAGGATCATCGGCGCGGCCAGCGCCCAGACCCGGCGATGGGTGGGAACGTGCCGCCAGGCATCGAGAAAGGCGCGCATTCTGAGGCTCCGGAAGGGCTGCGCAGTATAGCGTTGCAAAAGCGTGAAAAAGGGGGCTTTACGGCCGCCGGGGCTCGTCTATAGTTGCCGCGCGCGCACCTGCGCGTCCCCTCCCCGGAGTCACCATGTCGTCGTACAAAGGATTGTTACTGGCCCTCTCGCTGGGGCTTCTTGCCGCCTGCGATTCCTCCACCCCCGAACACACCGCCGAGAAGCCACCCGCCCCGCCTGCCGCCGCCCAGGAGCAGCGCGCGCCGGCCGATGTCGGGGCGCTGGCCAAGCGTTTCGCCGGCCGCGAGCTCAAGGTGGTGGACGTCTCCGAAACCCAGCTCGACGGCTCCAGCACGCTGGCCGTGACCTTCTCCGTGCCCCTGGACCCGGAGCAGCCGTTCGCCGAGCGCCTGCACCTGGTGGACAGCGAGCGCGGCAAGGTGGATGGGGCCTGGGAGCTCTCCGACAACCTCATGGAATTGCGCCTGCGCCACCTCGAGCCCAAGCGCAACCTGGTGCTGACCGTCGACCCCGGCGTGCGCGCGGTCAACGACGCGCGCCTGGCCGCCGAGAGCGTCACCCACCTGCAGACCCGTGATCTGCAGGCCACGGTCGGCTTCGCCAGCCAGGGCTCGCTGCTGCCCGCCCGCCTCGCCGAAGGGCTGCCGGTGATCGCCCTCAACGTCGACGCGGTGGACGTGGACTTCTTCCGCGTGCACGCCGATTCGCTGCCCAAGCTGCTGGCCGAATGGGGCCGCCGTGGCACCCTGGGCGTCTGGGAGGCCGACGGCCTGCTGCAGATGGCGGACCTGGTCTACACCGGCCGCTTCGACCTCAAGCCGGCACGCAACACCCGCGAAACCCTGCTGCTGCCCATCGCCGGCCTCGAGCCGATGAAGCAGCCCGGCGTCTATGTCGCGGTGATGCGTCGCTCCGGCAGCTACAGCTACTACACCCCGGCGACCCTGTTCAGCCTCAGCGACATCGGCCTCTCCGCCCACCGCTACCAGGATCGCCTGGACGTCTTCACCCAGGCCCTGGAAGGCGGCAAGGCCCAGGCCGAGGTCGAACTGGAACTGCTCGGCGACAAGGGCCAGGTCCTCGCCCAGGGCAAGACCGATGGCCAGGGCCATATCCAGCTGCCGCTGACGGGCGAAGCCCGCGTGCTGCTGGCGCGCCAGGGCGAACAGACCAGCGTGCTGCGCCTGGATACCCCCTCGCTGGACCTCTCCGAATTCGACATCACCGGGCCCCAGGCCACCCCGCTGCAATTCTTCGTATTCGGCCCGCGTGATCTCTATCGTCCCGGCGAGACCGTGCTGCTCAACGCCCTGCTGCGTGACGGCGACGGCCGCGCGGTGGCGGGCCAGCCGGTGACGGTCGAGGTGCGCCGCCCGGACGAGCAGGTCAGCCGCCGCTTCGTCTGGAACCCCGACGAAGGCGGGCTTTACCAGTACCAGTTGCCGCTCTCCGGGGACTCCCCCACCGGCCGCTGGCAATTGCTGATGGACCTGGGCAACGGCCACAAGGAACTCTACGAATTCTCGGTCGAGGACTTCCTCCCCGAGCGCCTGGCCCTGGAGCTCAAGGGCAGCGACGAGCCCCTGGCGCCGGACGACGCGGCGCGCTTCCAGGTCGAAGGCCGTTACCTCTACGGCGCGCCGGCCTCGGGCAACCGCCTGCTGGGCCAGCTCTACGTCCGTCCCCTGCGCGAGGCGGTGGAAAGCCTGCCCGGCTATCAGTTCGGCTCGGTGACCGAGGAGGAACTGAACCAGGACATCGAGCTGGATGAAACCACCCTCGACGAAGCCGGCAAGGGTGCCCTGGAAATCGACAGCCGCTGGGCCAGCGCCCGCTCGCCCTTGCAGCTCACCCTCCAGGCCAGCCTGCAGGAAACCGGCGGCCGCCCCATCACCCGGCGCCTGCAGCAGCCGGTCTGGCCGGCACCGCGCATGCCCGGCCTGCGCACCCTGTTCGACGGTGAGGCGGTCGACACCGACAGCCTTGCCGAGGTGGAGCTGCTGGTGGCCGACCCGGCCGGCAACAAGCTGGAGGCCAAGGGCCTCAAGGTGCGCCTGGTGCGCGAGCGTCGTGACTACTACTGGAACTATTCCGACGGCGAAGGCTGGAGCTACCACTACAACGAGAAGTTCTTGAACGTCGACGAGCAACGGGTCGACGTCGCCGCCAACGGCACCACCAAGGTCAGCTTCCCGGTGGAGTGGGGTGCCTACCGCGTCGAGGTCGAGGACCCGCAAAGCGGTGTCATCAGCAGCCTGCGCTTCTGGGCCGGCTACCGCTGGCAGGACAACACCGACGGCGGCGCGGTGCGCCCCGACCAGGTCAAGCTGGCGCTGGACAAGCCCGCCTACGGCGAAGGCGAGGTGGCCAAGGTCACCGTCACCCCGCCCGCGGCCGGCAGCGGCTACCTGCTGGTGGAGTCGGCCGACGGCCCGCTCTGGTGGCAGAGCATCGAGGTGCCCGCCGAGGGCAAGGCCTTCGAGATCCCCATTGCCCGCGAATGGGCGCGCCACGACCTGTACGTCAGCGCCCTGGTGGTACGCCCCGGCGAGCGCAAGGAGCGGGTCACCCCGCGCCGCGCCGTCGGCCTGTTGCACCTGCCCATCGACCGGGCCCAGCGCAAGCTGGCGCTGACCCTCAGCGCCCCGGAGAAGATGCGCCCCAGCCAGCCCCTGGCGGTGCATGTGCAAGCCAGGAACGCCGATGGCAGCCCGGCGCGCCAGGTGCGTGTGCTGGTCGCCGCGGTGGATGTCGGCATCCTCAACATCACTAACTACGCCACGCCGGACCCCTTCGCCGCGCTGTTCGGGCGCAAGGCCTATGGCGCCGATCAGCTCGACGTCTATGGCCAGCTCATCGAAGCGGGGCAGGGGCGCCTGGCCTCCATCGCCTTTGGCGGTGACGCCGGCCTCGCCGCCGGTGGCAAGCGTCCGCAGACCCAGGTGCGCCTGGTGGCGCTGCAAAGCGTGCCGCTGACCCTGGACGACAAGGGCGAGGGCGAGCTCAGCCTCGATATCCCCGACTTCAACGGCGAACTGCGCCTGATGGCCCAGGCCTGGAGCGACGACCGCTACGGCATGGCCGAAGCCAAGACGGTGGTGGCCGCGCCCCTGGTGGCCGAACTCTCGGCGCCACGCTTCCTTGCCGGTGGCGACGAAACCACCGTGGCGCTGGACCTGACCAACCTCTCCGGCAAGCCCCAGGCACTGGATGTGCGCCTGGAAGCAGAAGGCCAGCTGCGCCTGTCCGACAGCCCCGGCAGCCAGACTGCACCGCTGCAACTGGCCGACGGCCAGCGCACCACCCTGCGCATCCCGGTGCGCGCCCTCGGCGGTTACGGGCAGGGCCGGCTCAAGGTCTCGGTCAACGGCATGGAGCTGCCCGGCGAAACCCTGCAACCCTTCGCCCGTGACTGGACCCTGGGCATCCGCCCGGCCTTGCCGGCGCTGGTGAAGAACTTCCGCGCCGTGCTCAAGGGCGACAGCTGGAGCCTGCCCGCCGGCACCCTGGACGCCTTCGAGCCGGCCGGGCGTGAAGCGTTGCTGGCCGTCTCCTCGCGCCCGCCGCTGAACATCGGCGAGCAGATCCGCGCCCTGCGTGCCTACCCCTACGGCTGCGCCGAGCAGACCACCAGCGGCCTCTACCCCTCGCTCTATGCGGACGCGGCGACCCTGTCGCGCCTGGGCATCGAAGGTGAGAAGGACGAAGCACGCCGCCGCGCCATCGAGATCGGCATCGAGCGCCTGCTGGGCATGCAGCGCTACAACGGCAGCTTCGGCCTGTGGAGCGCGGAGAGCGAAGAGGAGTACTGGCTCACCGCCTATGTCAGCGACTTCCTCCTGCGCGCCCGTGACCAGGGCTTCGCCGTGCCCGCCGAACCGCTGAAGCGCGCCAACGAGCGCCTGCTGCGCTACCTGCAGGAGCCGAGCCTGATCGAGGTCTCCTACAGCCAGTACCCCGGCCACAGCCGTTTTGCCGTGCAGGCCTATGCCGGCTACGTGCTCGCCCGCAGCCAGCAGGCGCCCCTGGGGGCCCTGCGCAGCCTGTACGAGCGCCGCGCCGATTCCCGCTCCGGCCTGCCGCTGGTGCAACTGGCCGTCGCCCTCAAGGCCATGGGCGACCAGCCCCGCGCCGACCTGGCCCTGGACGCCGGGCTCGCCGTGCAGCGCGACGACACCTTCTGGCTCGACGACTACGGCAGCCGCCTGCGTGACCAGGCGATGATCCTCGCCCTGCTGGAAGAAAACGACCTCGCCGGCGATCGCCGCGAGGCGCTGCTGTTCGATCTCGCCGACCTGCTGGCCTCCAAGCAGTGGCTGTCGACCCAGGATCGCAACGCGCTGTTCCTCGCCGGCCGCAGCCTGCTGGGCAAGGCCGAGCCGCAATGGCAGGCCAGCCTGGACGTGGCCGGCCAGCGTCATGCCCTGGACAACGACCGGGGCGGGCTCAAGCTGGACGAGGCGCAACTGGCCGAACCCCTGACCCTGGCCAGCCAGACCCAGGCGCCGCTCTACCAGCGCCTGACCCTGTCCGGCTACCCGAGCCAGGCGCCCAAGGCGGGGGGGGAGAACTTCACCATCCACCGCGAGTACCTGGGCATGGACGGCAAGCCGCTGGATATCCGCAACCTGGAAAGCGGCCAACTGGTGCTGGTGCACATCGGCATCGAGGCCAAGATGCGCGCGCCCGACGCCCTGGTGGTGGACCTGCTGCCCGCCGGCCTGGAGCCGGAGAACCAGAACCTGGGGCAGAGCGCCGCCAGCCTGCAGGACGCCAGCAGCGAGGTTAAGGCGTGGCAGGAAGCGATGCAGAACGCCGCGATCAAGCACCAGGAATTCCGTGACGATCGCTTCGTCGCGGCGGTGGATATCCGCGAGTACGAACGCACCCACCTGCTGTACCTGGCCCGCGCCGTAACCCCCGGCCGCTACCGCGTGCCGCCGCCCCAGGTGGAATCGATGTACCGCCCGCAATGGCAGGCACTGGGCGATGCGCCGGAGGAAATGGTGGTCAAGGCACGCTGAGGCTATTCGAGTAGGCCTCGTGTTCGCGAGGGTGACGGTCAGGTGCCGTCATTCCCGCGAACGTGCCGCTCATTCGTAGGATGGGTAGAGCGAAGCGAAACCCATCATCAGGTCGCCTCGAAGCGGCCTGTCGCACGGTCCCACTTCGGAGCCCTCATTCTTGTCGTTCCCCTCCACCTTTCACCGTGCCCGTCGCCTGCTGAAGCGCCGCTGGGTTGTGCTGCCGTTGCTGCTCCTGGCGCTGCTGTGGTGCGCCGACCGGCTGTTCCCGCTGCCCCTGCCGGCGGACGACCAGGCACGGGTGGTGCTGGCCGAGGACGGCACGCCGCTGTGGCGCTTCGCCGATGCCGAAGGCGTGTGGCGCTACCCGGTCACCCCGCAGCAGGTCTCGCCCTATTACCTGGAGGCGCTGCTCGGCTACGAGGACCGCTGGTTCTACCGTCATCCCGGGGTCAATCCGCTGGCCCTGGGGCGCGCGGCCTGGCAGAACTTCAGCGATGGGCGCGTGGTGTCCGGTGGCAGCACCCTGTCGATGCAGGTGGCGCGGCTGCTCGACCCGCACCCGCGCACCTTCGCCGGCAAGCTGCGCCAGCTGTGGCGCACCCTGCAGCTGGAGTGGCACCTGTCCAAGGACGAAATTCTCACTCTTTACCTGGACCGCGCGCCGTTCGGCGGCACCCTGCAGGGGGTGGCTGCCGCGAGCTGGGCCTACCTGGGCAAACCGCCGAGCCAGCTGACCCGTGCCGAGGCCGCCTTGCTGGCGGTCCTGCCCCAGGCGCCGAGCCGCCTGCGCCCGGACCGCCACCCCCAGCGCGCCACCGAAGCCCGGAACAAGGTGCTGCAGCGCCTCGCCGGCTACGGCATCTGGCCCCAGGTGGCGGTGGACGAGGCCCTGGAAGAACCGGTGCTGCTGGCGCCGCGCCGGGAGCCGAACCTGGCGCCGCTGCTGTCGCGGCGGCTGAACCGGCCGGGCAGCCCGCCGCTGATCCGCACCACCCTGGATGCGACCCTGCAACGGCGCATGGAGGACCTGCTGCTGGGCTGGCGCGCACGCCTGCCCGAGCGCACCTCGGCGGCGATCCTGGTGGTGGAGCACTCGACCATGGCGGTGCGCGCGTACCTGGGCTCGGTGGAGATGGATGACGCGCGCCGCTTCGGCCATGTCGACATGGTCGGCGCCCTGCGCTCGCCGGGTTCCACCCTCAAGCCCTTCCTCTATGGCATGGCCCTGGACGCCGGGCTGATCCACTCCGAATCCCTGTTGCAGGACGTGCCGCGCCGTTATGGCGACTATCGCCCCGGCAACTTCTCCAGTGGTTTCAGCGGGCCGGTGGCGGCCAGCGACGCCCTGGCCACCTCCCTCAACCTGCCCGCCGTGCAACTGCTGGAAGCCTACGGGCCGAAGCGCTTCGCCGGCGAACTGCGCAGCGCCGGCCTGCCGCTGGTGCTGCCGGCGGGGGCGCAGCCGAACCTGGCGCTGATCCTCGGCGGTGCCGGCGCGCGCCTGGAAGACCTGGTGGGGGCCTATGCCGCCTTCGCCCGTCAGGGCCGCGCCGCTGCACCGCGCCTGCAACCCGACGACGGCCTGCGCGAAAAGCGCCTGCTCTCACCCGGGGCAGCCTGGATCGTACGGCGCATTCTCTCCGGCCAGGCGCAGCCCGAGCGTGACCCGCACGCGCTGCCACCGCTGCGCCCGGCGCTGGCGGTGAAAACCGGCACCAGCTACGGCTTCCGCGACGCCTGGGCCATAGGCGTGGGGCCGCGCTACCTGGTCGGTGTATGGATCGGCCGCCCCGACGGCACACCGGTGCCCGGCCAGTTCGGCCTGGCCTCGGCAGCGCCCTTGCTGGTGCAGGTGCACGACGTGCTGCTCAACCGCGACGCCCAGCGCGGCCTCGCCCAGCCGCTGGATGAAAAGCCCGCCCCGGTGGGCATCGCCGCCATCTGCTGGCCCCTCGGGCAGGCGCTGCCCCAGGGCGACCCCAACTGCCGCCGCCAGCGCTTCGCCTGGACCCTCGACGGTACCGTGCCGCCGACCCTGCAGGCCGCCGACCAGCCCCTGGGCCTCGGCCTGCGCCAGCCGCTGTGGCTGGACGCCCAAGGCTTGCGCACCGCGCCGGACTGCCCGGGCGCCACGCGCCGCGACCTGGATCTCTGGCCCGCCCCGCTGGAGCCCTGGTTGCCCCGGCGCGAGCGGCGTTCGGCGCTGCTGCCGGCGGTTTCGCCCACCTGCCCGCCGCCCCTGCCGCCGGCGGCCGCGCCGCTGACCATCGTCGGCCTCCGCGCCGGCGGGCAGCTGCGGCGCCCGGCGGCCAGTGACGGGCCGCTGCGGGTGCGCCTCTCGGCCCTCGGCGGCAGTGGCCGGCGCTGGTGGTTCCTCGATGGCCAACCACTGGGTGAAAGCGCCGCCGATGCCGCCTTCGACCAGGTGATCGAAGGCCTCGGCCGGCACCAGCTGAGCCTGCTGGACGAAGCCGGCGCTACCGCTCGTCTGGAGTTCCGCGTGATCGAATGAGTTTGGACTCAAGTAGGGATATCCCTTGGGCGATAACAGCTTGTACATTTCAGCCGGATTAATTGTCCGATTCTCTGTATACAATCTGCCGCCGTCCTCACCGAGCCCCTATAAAAATTCCAAGGAGACACCTCCATGCGCCTCTGGCAACGCAGTATTCAGTGGCAGCTGATCCTCAGCATGGGCGCAGCCCTGCTGGCCAGCATCCTTATCGTGGTCGGAATCTATTCCGCCGTGGTCAACCGCCTCACCGACCGCTACCTGGTGGGTGAAGCCTTGCCCAAAAGCACGCTGGCGATCCGCAACGACCTCGAGCGGGTACTGGCCGAGCCGCTCACCGCGGCCCAGGGCATCGCCCAGAACAGCCTGGTGCATGACTGGCTCAGCGCCGGCGAGGACGCCGCGCGGCAGCCGGACTTCGTCCGCTACCTGTCGGGCGTGCAGGGCCAGCAGAAGGCGCTGACCACCTTCCTGGTGGGGCTGGATTCGGGCAACTACTACACCGACAAGGGCCTGAACCGCACGCTGACCCGCGGCCCCCAGGAGAACAACTGGTTCTACGGCTTCGTCGATGGCAGCAAGGACCGCTCGCTGGACATCGACGTCGACGCCAGCACCCACCAGCCAACCCTGTTCATCAACCAGCGCGTCTCCGCCGGCGGCAAGACCCTGGGCGTCGCCGGCCTGGGCTACAGCCTCAGCGGCATGAGCGACCTGATCCGCAACTTCCGCTTCGGCCAGAACGGCCGCGTCTACCTGGCCAGCGCCGACGGCAAGGTGAAGATCCACCCCCAGTCCGAATTCAACGACACCCGCACCTTGCAGGAGCTGACCGGTGCCGATGCGGCTCGCCACTTGCTGCAAGGCGGGGGCAAGGCCGTGACCTTCGAGCGTGATGGCGAGAGCTTCCTGGCCCTGGCGCAGCCGCTGCAGTCCATCGACTGGGTGCTGGTGAGCGAGGTGCCCGAGGCGGAGATCTACGGCGAGGCGCGCCAGGCGCTGGTGATGACCAGCCTGGTGGGCATCGGCGTGGCGCTGCTGTTCCTGGTGCTGGTGGTGTTCCTCGCCCGTGGGCTGGTGCGGCCGATTCGCCAGGTGACCTCCGCGCTGGTGGAAATCGGCGGGGGCGGCGGCGACCTGACCCGACGCCTGAACGACAACCGCGCCGACGAACTGGGCGACCTGGCCCGGGGCTTCAACCGCTTCCTCGAAGGCCAGCGCAGCCTCATCGCCGAAGTCCTCTCCACCAGCCAGAGCCTGCGTACCGCCGTGGGCCAGGTGGCCACCGTGGTCGACAACACCGCCGGCCGCGCCGTGCAGCAGCAGGAGATGACCGACATGGTCGCCACCGCCGTGCACGAGATGGGCCTGACGGTGCAGGAGATCGCCCGCAACGCCGGCAACGCCGCCCTCAGCTCGCAGCAGGCCCGCGACGAGGCGCTGCAGGCGCGCCAGGTGGTGGGCGAATCCATCGGTCATATCGAGCGCATGTCCGGCGAGATCAGCGGCGCCGCGGGCGCGGTGACCGAACTGGCCACCCAGGTGGCGTCCATCGACCAGGTGCTGGCGGTGATCCGTGGCATCTCCGAGCAGACCAACCTGCTGGCGCTCAACGCCGCCATCGAGGCGGCCCGCGCCGGCGAGATGGGCCGTGGTTTCGCCGTGGTGGCTGATGAGGTGCGCACCCTGGCCAGCCGCACGCAGTCGTCCACCGACGAAATCCAGCAGATGATCCAGCGCCTGAAGTCGGGTGCCGAGACGGCCGTGACCTCCATGCATGCCGGCCAGTCGGCCACCGGCACCGGTGTCGAGGCCAGCCAGCGCACCGGCAGCTCCCTGTCGGCGATCACCGAGCAGATCGAGAAGATCAGCGACATGAACCACCAGGTGGCGGCCGCCACCGAAGAGCAGTCGTCGGTCACCGAGGAGATCAACCGCAATGTCCAGGGCATCGCCGACCTGGCGGGTGCCACCGCCGGTGAAGTGCGGGCCTGCCGCGAGGATTGCCAAGTGCTCAGCCGCCTGGCCGATGACCTGGCGCGGCAGATGGGCAGCTTCCGTCTCTGACGGGCTGCCCGGAGGAAGGGGTCAGGCCGTTTCCAGGCGGTCGCGGCCCTTTTCCTTGGCCTGGTAGAGCGCGTCGTCGACGCGCTTGAAGAAGGCTTCGGCATCGCCGTCGCGCTGCGCGTCGTAGCAGCCGACGCCGAGGCTGGCGGTGAGCGGCAAGCGCTCGCCCTTGAGCACCAGGCCCTTGGCCGCCAGGTCGCGGCGGAAGTCTTCGGCCAGCTTCGACGCCTGCTTCAGCCCGGTGTCGGGCATCAGCACCCCGAACTCTTCGCCCCCCAGGCGCAGCAGCGCATCGCTGTCGCGGCGGAACACCTCGCGCATGCGTTCGGCGAACTGCTGCAGGCACAGGTCGCCCATGGCGTGGCCGTGCTCGTCGTTGATGCGCTTGAAGAAGTCGATGTCCAGCAGCACCAGGGACAGCGCTGACCCCTGGCGCGCGGCGCTGGCGACCATGGCGGGGAACAGGTTGTTGAACTGGTAGCGGTTGCCCAGCTGGGTGAGGCCATCGGTGCGGCTCAGGGCGTCCAGGCGCTGGCGCTGTTCCAGCAGTTGCAGCTCCAGTTCCAGGGTGCCCTGGTACTCGCGATGGCTGCGCGACAGCGCCAGCAGCAGGTAGCTGAGGTAGAAGGCCAGGGTCACCAGTTCGGCGCGCATCGGCTCCGGGTGGAAGCCCAGGGCCACCAGGCCCGGCAGGTAGAGCAGCAGGATGGCGACCACGGCGCGGCCCCGGCGCATGGCGAAGTTGAAGGCCATGGCGGTGCTGAAGGCGATGGTGCTGAGGGTGGCGATGATCCGCGAATCGCTGAAGTCCGGGTTCAGCAGCAGCCAGGCGTGGGCCAGGCCCCAGGCCAGGCAGGTGGCCAGGATCAGCGTCCAGTGGCGGTTGAGCCAGCCCAGCAGCTCCAGCTCGGCGGCGCCCTTGCGCGGGATGTGGGCGATGCGCGCCGCCAGCATCAGGGCGAAGAACAGGGTGCCGGCCAGGCCGATGCCGAGGTAGTGCAGGGGCGTTGCGCTGAACAGCCAGGAAAGCAGCCAGGCCAGCAGGTAGTAGAGGCCGCCGAGGCGCGTGCGGATGCGGGTGTCCTGGATCTCGCGCCAGAGGGCGAAACCCTCCGGTTGTTGCGGCAGCTCTGCGTCAGTCATGTGCTGTGATCACAAATACGGCTGGATGGGCAGAGCTTATCGCGTTCCTCGGGCGATAGCAGCACATGGCTATCGCAGTTCGTCAGCCGCGGCGGATCATCCATACGCCGCCAATGATCAGGGCCATGCCGGCGATCTTGCCGAGGCTGATGGGCGCTTCGCGGTAGCCGGCCCAGCCGTAGTGGTCGAGCACCAGGGCCATGCTCAACTGGCCGGCCAGCACCAGGGCCATGAACAGCATGGCGCCGATGCGCGGCCCGGCGAAGGCGGCGGTGGCGATGAACACGGCGCCCAGCAGGCCACCGCTCCAGTGCCACCAGGTGAGCCCCTTCAGCGCCGTGAAGCTGGGCAGCTCGCGCTGCACGGCGGCCACGACGAAGAGCGCCACGGTGCCCACCAGGAAGGAGATCAGCGCGGCGCCCATGACGCTGGACACCTGCTTGGACAGCAGGCCGTTGATGCCGGCCTGCAAGGGCAGGAAGGCACCGGCGATGAAGGGCAGGGCGAGCAGCCACCAGGCGCTGGGCATGTGAGTCTCCGGTTTTCGGCGGGCGCACAGTATGCCGTCGACGCCGGTGGCTGTCGTCGTCAGTGGATCAGGGCCACTGCATCTCGCCCTTGAGCACCTTGGCGCTCAGTTCGAGGTCGGCTTCGCCGGCCAGGCCCGGGTAGCGCTGCTTCATCGCGGCGGTGAGCTCGGCGGCGTTCTTCGCCTTGGGCAGTTCCTGCTCCAGGGCCTTGAGGTAGTCACGGGTGAAGTGCAGGTCGCCGAGGCCGGCGGCGCGCTCGCCCAGGTAGTGGCCGGGGATCACTTGCTCGGGCTTCAGCGCTTCGATGCGGTCCAGCGCGGCGATCCAGTTACGGCGCGATTCGACGCTCTGCGAGTCGGCGGTCCACACATGCATGTTGCCGCTCACCAGCACGCCGCCCAACTGGGTGCGCAGGGAGGGAATCCACAGGCCGGTGTGGGCCGGGTCGGCGCCGTCCAGGCCGATCACGTCGATGCGCTGGCCTTCCAGTTCCAGGCTGTCGCCCTTGAGCGGCTGCGGCACTACCACGGCCTTGGGCGCGCCGTCCTTGAGGATCGGGCCCCAGTAGGCGAGCTTCAGGTCCTTGGTGGCCTGGATGTGCTCGATGGTCGGCGCGGTGGCCAGCACCTTGGCTTCGGGGAAGGCGCGCAACAGGGTGTCCAGGCCGAAGTAGAAGTCCGGGTCGCCGTGGCTGATGAAGATGGTGGTCAGGCGCTTGCCGCTGGCCTGGATGCGTTTCACCAGTTCGTCGGCCTCGTGGCTGGAGAACTGCGCGTCCACCAGCAGGGCGTCGTGCTCGCCGAGGATCAGCGACGAGGTGACCGGGAACACGGCCTTGTCGCCGGGGTTGTAGACCTGCAGTTGCAGGGGCTGGGCCAGGGCGCTGCCGGTGGCGGCGATCAGGGTGGCGCCGGCCAGGAGGCGGCGCAGGAAAGCGATGGGGGCCATGATGGGGTCCTCGATGGAAAGGCATCAGGATAGTTGCTCGTTGTGCAGCTAAAAACGCCATAATCCGCGCATCTTTGTTGCACATTCCGAGCGTGTCATGGACCGGATAACCGCCATGCGGGTCTTCGTCGAGGTGGTGGAGCGGGGCAGCCAGACCGCCGCCGCCGACGCCCTGGAAATGTCCCGGGCGATGGTTTCGCGCCATCTCGCCGCGCTGGAGGATTGGGCCGGTGCGCGCCTGCTGCACCGCAGCACCCGGCGCCTGAGCCTGACCGGCACCGGCGAGCGGATGCTGCCGCAATGCCGCGAGGTCTGTGCCCTGGCCGAGGCCATGCAGGGGCTGGGGCGTGACAGCCGCGAAGCCCCCCGGGGGCGCCTGCGCATCACCTGCAGCCAGTCCTTCGCCCAGGCCTGGCTGGTGCACGAGATCGGCCGCTTCCAGGCGACCTATCCCGGCGTCAGCGTCGACCTGCTGGTGAGCAGCCAGGCGGTGAACCTGATCGAGGAGCGCATCGACCTGGCGCTGCGCATCACCAACCAGCTGGACCCCAACCTGGTGGCGCGCAAGCTCGCTACCTGCCGCTCGGTCGTCTGTGCCACCCCGGCCTACCTGGCCCGCCACGGCATGCCGCGCACCCCCGAGGACCTGGTCCGGCACAACTGCCTGACCTACTCCTTCTTCGGCCGCAGCCTCTGGGCCTTCTTCCGCGACGGCGAACCTTGCGCGGTGTCGGTGGACGGCAGCCTCAGTGCCAACGAATCCATGGTGCTGCTGGAAGCCACCCTGGCCGACCAGGGCATCAGCCTGCAGCCGCGCTATTCGGTGGCCGAGCAGTTGCGCTCCGGTGCCCTGGTGCACCTGCTGCCCGGTTACGAGCCCCAGGAGCTTGGCATCTACGCCCTCTACGGCACCCGCCGGCAGATGCCCACCGCCCTGCGCCTGCTGCTCGACCACCTGGCCGAACGCCTGCAGGGCAACCCCGACTGGGACCTGTGAGCCTGCACGCCCCGGGCTGAAGCCCGGGCTACCGTTCGGGGCTAGGAGCGGCTCTTTTTGTGGGAGCGGATTCATCCGCGAAAGGCGCCGCCGGGTTGCACCCGACCGACGATCGCGCGACGTGTAGGGGCGAATCCATTGGCTCTGTCTGCGTTAAGTGTTGCTAGAGGATTTGAGCCCAGCTGATTGCCGAGTTTTGTTGGTGCTTCTGGTTTCGCCCACCCGGGCGAGTCCCTTTTCCAATCGTTGAAAAGGAACCAAAAAACTTGCCCCATCATCCGGCCCCGGCTTCGCCGGGGTTCCCTCACTCCATCGTTGCTCTGGGGGCCGGCGCGATGGGCCATCCATGGCCTGGCGCGCCTCTCGCGGCATCCATGCCGCTCGTCCCCCGGCGCAACGACTGCGTTCGGCCTCCTGGAGGGGCGTTGGCGGCTGCCCCACCTTTCTTCGTCCAGCGCATCGCTGTGGTGCGCACGGGCTTTCGTAGGATGGTGTAGAGCGAAGCGAAACCCATGCGGTGGAGGTGGCAGAAATACTTCGGTGCCCGGAAAGCACCGTGCTTGAGCGCCTGCATTAAAACCACAACAGCTAACGCAGACAGAGCCAATCCATTCGCCCGGCAATGTCCCTGTTGCCGGAGGGCTTCGCGAGCAGAGCTCGCTCCTACGAGGGGGCTGGGCGCTGTGTTCTCTCTGTGGGAGCGGATTTATCCGCGAAAGCAGCTGCCGGGTTGCACTCGCCCCTACAACCGCGCCGCCAACTCAGCGCCTTCCCTGATCGCCCGCTTGGCATCCAGCTCGCCGGCACGGCGGGCGCCGCCGATCAGGTGCAGGCGCAGGTGGTCGGAGCCCTGCACCGGTTGCAGCTCGCACAGGGGCTCCTGGCCGGCGCAGATGACCACGTTGTCCACCGGCAGCACCTGTTCCTTGCCATCCACTTCGATGTGCAGGCCGTCGTTGTCGATGCGCTGGTAGCTGACCCCGCCCATCATCCGCACGCCGTTGCGCGCCAGGTGGGCGCGGTGCACCCAGCCGCTGGTCTTGCCCAGGCCGCTGCCCAGTGCGCCGGGCTTGCGTTGCAGCAGCCAGATTTCCCGTTGCGGCCGTGCCGGCTCGGCGGGCACCAGGCCGCCGGGGGTGGTGGCGGCCAGGTCGATGCCCCAGTCCGCCAGCCATTGTTCCGGGCCCGGCGCATGGTCGTGGAGCAGGAAGGCGGCGAGGTCGAAGCCGATGCCGCCCGCACCGATCAGCGCCACCCGGGGGCCCACCGAGGCGCCCTGCAGCACCTGCAGGTAGCTGAGCACCTTGGCGTGGTGGATGCCGTCGATGGCCGGCAGGCGTGGGCGTACGCCGGTGGCGACTATCACGTCGTCGTAGTGGCCGCTGAGTTCGCCGGGGGCGATGCGCCGGCCCAGCACCAGCTCCACCCCCAGGCGCTGCAGGCGCACGCGGAAGTAGCGCAGGGTCTCGTCGAACTCTTCCTTGCCGGGGATGCGCCGGGCCAGGTTGAACTGCCCGCCTATGAAATCGGCGGCCTCGAACAGGGTGACCCGGTGCCCGCGCTCGGCGGCCACGCAGGCGGCGGAGAGCCCGGCCGGGCCGGCACCGACCACGGCGATGCGCTTGTGCTGGCGGGCGCGGGAGTAGCGCAGCTCGGTCTCGTGCACGGCGCGCGGGTTGACCAGGCAACTGGCGCGGCGGTTGACGAAGGCATGGTCGAGGCAGGCCTGGTTGCAGGCGATGCAGGTGTTGATCTCGTCGCCCTTGCCGGCGGCTGCCTTGGCCACGAACTGCGGGTCGGCCAGCAGCGGGCGGGCCATGGACACCAGGTCCGCCTGGCCGCTTGCGACGATGGCCTCGGCCAGCTCCGGGGTGTTGATGCGGTTGCTGGCGATCAGCGGGATGCGCAGCTCCTTGCGCAGCCGCGCGGTGACTTCGACGAAGGCGCCACGGGGCACCGAGGTGACGATGGTCGGCACCCGCGATTCGTGCCAGCCGATGCCGGTGTTGAGCAGGGTGAGGCCGGCGTCCTGCAGGGCGAGGGCGATCTCGCGCACCTCCTCCCAGGTGTTACCGCCTTCCACCAGGTCCAGCAGCGACAGGCGGTAGCAGAGGATGAAGCGCTCGCCGGCCATGCGGCGGATGCGCCGGACGATCTCCAGCGCCAGGCGCATGCGGTTCTCCAGGCTGCCGCCCCAGCGGTCGCGGCGCTGGTTGGTGCGTGGGCAGAGGAACTGGTTGAGCAGGTAGCCCTCGCTGCCCATCACCTCGACGCCGTCATAGGCCGCCGCCTTGGCCAGGCGCGCGCAGCGCACGAAGGCGCGGATGGTCTTCTCGATGCCGCGCTCGCTCAGCTCCCTCGGGGCGAACCAGCTGATGGGGGATTTGACCGGCGAGGCGGAGACCACCAGCGGGTGATAGCCGTAGCGCCCGGCGTGGAGGATCTGCAGCAGGATGCGCCCACCTTCCGCGTGCACCGCCTGGGTCAGGCGCCGGTGCGCGGGCACTTCCATGCCGCTGGTGAGGCTGCTGCCCAGGGGCAGCAACCAGCCCTCGCGGTTGGGTGCGAAACCGCCGGTGATGATCAGCCCCACGCCGCCCCGGGCGCGCTCGCGGTAGTAGGCGGCGAGCTTGCCGAAGTCCCACAGGCGGTCTTCCAGCCCGGTGTGCATCGAGCCCATCACCACGCGGTTGCGCAGCTGGACGAAGCCGAGATCAAGGGGGGACAGCAGATGCGGGTAGGGCGATGGGCTGTGCATGGGGGGCCGTCGAGGAGGGGGGCGGACCCTCACCATAGAAAGATGCGCAGGCGCGGTGAACGGCCCGGCTGACGGGATCGCCGGGCATTTCGGTCAAGGCGCTTCACGCCCGTCGGCTAAGCGCAGCGGCGGGCGACACCACGCGCTGTGCGGCCTATCTTTTCCTGCAGGCCCTGTCGGGCCGTTGGCACTGGCAGAACTTTGCACCGCCGTATCGTCGTGAGCCCGGACCGGGGCGCCTTGAGTGGACGTTGCAGGGCAATCTTGCGAGTGGGTGATCAACCCCCAGCAAAAGGATGTGACACGCGATGACTCCCTATCTCTATGCCGGCGCCCGGGGCAACCTGATCCGCCAGCAGAAGAACGGCTGGCAGCAGGGCCTGACCGGCGCCGCCCGCTACTTCGTACACGGCACCGCGCTGACCCCTTCCGAGGTCCACCGGGGCGGAATCTCCCCGGACCACTCCACCGAATACCTGGTCGATGAAAACGACGCGGCCATCGCCGGCGGGCGGATGATCTTCACCTTCCCGGTCTGCGCTGGCGCCGGCTTGCCCGCCAATGCCTCCAAGTCCCCGGCGGTCGGCCAGCTGTGGGGCTTCAACGGTCATTGCTACGTATTCCTGGTTCCGATCGGCACCACCTATTGGAGCCACGGCGGCACCCTCGGCAACGCCCAGGAAGTGGCCTTCCCCTATGAATTCGCCAGCGGCGACATCTACCAGTACTGGGCGCCGAGCAACAACTTCGTCAACCATGGCGGCGGTGGCGGGAGCCCCAGGACCAACTTCCAGAAGGTGCCCTGGAATGCCTACCTGGCATCGCGGGTCGCGGCACTGGCCGCGATCTAGTCGGGTGGCATGGCGCTGTAGCCCGTCCTTTAGCGCGATAGCGGTCCCGGACCAAAGTCCGGGCTACGGGCCGCCGATGATCCGAACGAGGTTGCCCAGCCCGAACAGCAGGATGACGGTTATCCACAGGCCCTTGCAGAGGGGCGGCATGCGGCTGGGGCGCAGTTGCAGCAGCTGCCCCCTGGCGATCATCGGGTCGAAGGCGAGGGCGCTGAACAGGGCGATGCAGCCCAGCAGCTCGCAGAGGCTCTGCAGCATCGCCGCTACGTCGGTGAGGGCGAGGATGAAGGGCAGGGTGATCTGCACATAGGCCAGCACGAAGCCGAGAAGGCAGATGACCGAGGCGCGCTGCCTGAGGCTGAGGGTATTCCATTCCAGCATTGCGAAGAGCCTTGCACGCGCCTGTTTCCGAGGCGCCGGATCATACGTGAAGCGGGTCGGGGTGCGGCCGGGCGTGGTTCACCTTTGCGGAGCGTCCCGGGCTGAAGCCCGGGCTACGGTGCTATGGCCGGGTCTCGCAGGGCTCCAGGTAGGTGTTCACGACCTCCACGTTGGATTTGCCAATGTCGGGAACAGTTGTCCACGCAGGGCCCAAACTTTTGAAGTCGCCCGGGCTCGTCAGCTCGACGCTGGTGCCTGCATGGGGACCGCTGGTTATCAATGCGCGGACGATGGAGACGTGGCCGGTTTCACCCTTGGGATAGTCGTAGAGGCCTGAAATCTTCATCTGGGTGCCCGGGTCTATCGGAGCGATCAGCGTCCGCTGTTTTTCGAACAGCGGCTTTTCCAGAAGCCGCTGATCCCATTTCTCCCTATCGCTCAGGTAGTCGGCCCAGGACTTGGGAAACGCAAAGGGGGCTATGAAGCCGTTGGAGTAGATACGGGGTGGAGGATTGAACGCCTGGATGCCGGGGCAGAACTCACGCCCTCCAAGCCCGCCTGCCTTCAGGTCGGCGCAACGGGCCTCGAACAGGAACGAAGGCAGCTTCACCGCGTAACAGGTGCTGGTGAGCACAGGTTGTTCAGCGGTGCGGTCGTAGACCCCATAGGCGGGGCAGCCTGACAGCGGGAGCGCTGCAAGGAATATCCAGTACGGTTTCATGTTCTTCACGTCCTTTGTGTTGTCGCATTCAGCCCTTCACCGGGCCGCCCTCATCGCCACCCTGTATCCCGCCCGCTTCATGCATGGCCGCCGTGGCGCGGCCGAGGATGGCGCCGACCACCTCGTCCTTGCCGGCGGTGTAGGCGTCGCGGTCGGTGGGATGGCGCTCGGCGAGCTGGCGTTTGACCCGGGCGTATTCGGCGGCGTCCTCGGGGTGGGCGCGCAGGTGGTCGCGGAACAGCAGGTGACGCACGGCGTTGGCCTGGGTCATCACGTGCACGTGGTGGGTGCGGCCTGTGCCCTTGGGTGGCATGCCCTTGACGAAGAACATGCGGTCGGTGGCCGGGTTGTCGCGCCAGAACTGGTAGCCGAGGGCTTCCAGCGGGGCGACCAGGCGCTGCCAGTCATAGTCGGGCGGGGGCAGCAGGAGAATATCGATGATGGGTTTGGCGGCGAGGCCGGGCACCGAGGTGCTGCCGTAGTGCTCCAGGCGCAGGCCGCGGATGCCCAGGGCGTCGCTGATGGCGGCGGCCTCCTCGCGGTAGCGCTGGGGCCACTCGGGGTTGGGGTCGACCACCTCGATGCGGTCGCTGTCGGCGTTGCTCCAGCGGGTGCCGTCGAAGGTGGGTTCATCGGTTTGCGGGGTCATCCCTGTTCCTTGTCTGGCGGTCAGTCGCCTGGGGTGAGTGCACGGTCCATCAGCACCAGGGCCACGCGCTGGCCGTCCGGGGCCTGGCGTTCGGCGATGCCGTTGAGTTGGTAGCCGAGGCGGGTGTAGAGCAGCAGCCCGGCGGCGTTGGCGTTGAAGCAGGAGATGCGCAGGCGGGTGGCGTGGTAGTGCTCGCGGGCGAGGTTTTCCATGACGCCCACCAGGTACTGGGCGACGCCATGGCCACGGGCCCAGGGGGCGACCATCAGGTTGCCCAGGGCGCAGAAGTCGTTGTGCTGCCACTGGTAAAAGTTGGCGAAGCCGGCGACGCGGCCGTCCAGCAGCACCACGGTGTTGTCGCGGCGCTCGGCCATCACCGCGGCGAGCTGGCCGACGGTGAGCGGCCAGATGCCCTTGGGGTAGCAGAAGAACAGTTCGTCGCGGTCCTGGGGGAAGCCGACGACCTCGTCGAGGTCGGCGGCCTGGGCGGGACGGTGGCTGAGTACGGTGTCGAATGCGCTCATCGAGGCTCGGTCAGTGCGGTGGGTATTGGGCGAGGACCTTGGCGACGGTCTCGCGGATGGCGGCTTCGCGCTCGGCCGGGGTCGGCGGGTCGGTGCGCATTATCTGCCCGGCGCTGCCGCGCCAGACCAGCTTGCCGTCCTTGCCGTCTAAGAGGTCGATCTGGATGGTGGCGACCTTGTAGTCGTAGGTGCGGGTCTCGGTCATGGCCGGGCCGCCCCAGTAGTTGCCCCAGTAACCGCCCCAGTAGCCGCCGTAGCCGGTGGTGACCTGCTGCTGGCGATCGTCGACGATCAGCCAGCTCTGCACCTTGAGGTCGCTGGCGGCGCCGTTGGCGGCGGGGCGCAGGCCACGCTGGTCGAGCTGCTGGCCCACGGCCTCGCGGATGCGTTGTTCGGTGAGGTCGCTCTTGATGCGCGGGTCGTCGGGGCTGTACTGCAGCGCCGGCTCCTTCCAGCTCCAGCTGCGGTAGGCGGCGAAGTCGCGGTTGCGGTCGAAATCGCGGTTGATCTCGTAGCTCTGGCAGGCGGCCAGGAGCAGGAGGGTGGAAGCGATGAACAGACGGCGGAACATGGTCATATCTCCTCTGCCGGAATCACTATCCAAGCGCAAGCCAGAGCGGCCGGCAAGAAGATTTCGTGCAAGCCGGCGACTGCTTCCATGTGGATCGTGACGGCGTATTGCGGTTCCGTTCGTCGAGCGCCCGGAAAGGAGCATGGTGCAGGGAGGGAGTGGCGAATCGCTCCGCCCACCCCCGGGTGAGGCGGGACGGGCGGAGGCACCGGGCGGTTGGGCTCAGCGGGGCGGGTAGTTGTCCAGGGCTTCCTTGATGGCTTCGCGCAGTGCGGTGGTGCGGTCGCTGCGGCTGCCGCTGGCGTCGCTCTCGGCGCTGCCGCTCCACACAGGTTGGTTGTCGCGGGCGTCGTAGAACTCCAGGTAGACCACCGCCACTTCCTGCTCGTAGGTGCGCACCAGGGGCACCGTGGCCCAGGCGCCGTACTGGTCGCGGTAGGGGCCGTTGCCGTAGTAGGCGCCGCTGGAATCGTTGTACTGGCGCAGGCGCTTCTCGAACCGCAGGCTGGCGGCGACCTTGAGGTCGGCGGCGGCGGGCTCGCGGGACTGGCGCAGGCCGTGCTGGTCCAGCCCGGCGTTGACGATGTCGACCATCTGCTCCGGCGTCGCCCAGCTGTTGCCGGCGGGCAGGCGGCCGTTGAGCCAGGTCCAGTTGCGGTAGCGGCCGAAGTCGCGCGGGGCCGCCGGGTAGGCGGAGCGGTCGAAGGTGGTGGCCGCCTCCGGCGGGGCCGGCGGCATCGGCCTGGATTCGGCCTTGTAGGGGTTGGCGCTCTGGCAGCCGGCGAGCGCCAGCAGGGCGAGGGCGGTGAATACAGGAAGGGCAGTGTGTTTCATGGGGCCTCCGTCGAGGCGAGCCCGTGGGGGCTCTCTTATTGGGGTCTGCAGATCCAGTGCAGGTACCGTCCCAGCCCCATGAAGCTCGGGTGGCGACGGTGGGCCAGCTCCATTTCCAGGAGGTCGACCAGCTCGGCCTTGGCCTGGAATTCACTCGGCATGTAGTCATGGAAAACCCGCACGCCGCTCTGGGTTTCGACCTTCCACACCCCCTCGAGTTGCCCGGCCAGCTCCCGCGGGTCCAGCGGTTGCTGCGGGGTCAGGCTCTGGCCTTCGCCGGCGAAGCGGTTGCGTCGCAGCTTGCGGAAATGGCCCTTGAGCAGGTTGCGGTAGATCAGTGCATCCCGATTGTAGAACGCCAGGGACAACCAGCCGCCCGGCGCCGTCAACTGGTGCAGCACCGGGAGGATGGCGTGGGGCTCGGCGAGCCACTCCAGCACGGCGTGGCAGAGCACCAGGTCGTAGGGCTCGGTGAGCTGGCCGAGCAGGTCCTGCCAGGGCGCCTGGATGAAGGTGGCCTCGACGCCGGCTTCGGCGAAGCGCGCGCGGGCGCCTTCGAGCATGGGTTCGGCAGGTTCGGCGAGGGTGACCTGGTGGCCGCGCTGGGCCAGCCACAGGCTCATGTGGCCGAGCCCGGCGCCCACGTCGAGCACCCGCAGCGGGCGCTCGGGCAGGGCTTCGGCGAGGTCGGCCTGGAGCACCGCCAGGCGGATGGCGCCCTTGGCGCCGCCATAGATCTTCTCGGCGAAGCGCGTGGCGAGTTCGTCGAAGTGACGGTCGTCGGTGGTCGGGGCGCTCATTGGACGAAGCGCCTCTCGCTGTCGGCCAGCTTGGCGCGTACCGCCTGCTCCATGTCGATGCCCAGTTCGCTGCACATCAGCAGCAGGTAGAGGACGATGTCGCCCACTTCCTGGCCGGCGTGCTCGAGCGTGGCGGCGGGCAGCTGGCGGGACTGGTCCTCGCTGAGCCACTGGAAGATTTCCACCAGCTCGGCCATCTCGACGCTGGCGGCCATGGCCAGGTTCTTCGGGCTGTGAAATGGCCGCCAATCGTTATGGTCACGGATGGCGTGCAGGCGTTGGGTCAGTTCTGCGAGGTTCATGCGGCTCTCCTGGAGCCGCATAGCTTGGTGCGCCGGCTGGCGCCGCGCAAGCCTCGGCCGTCAGCCCTGCAGCGGGCCCCAGCTGCCGGCCATGTGCGGCAGGTCGTCCTTGCCGCGCAGGGCGAACTGGCCCTCGGCGGCGGGGGCGCTGGCCAGCAGGCGTACCTCGGCGGGCAGCAGCACCGGCTTCTGGAAGCGCACCTCCACCTCGTAGCCGGCATCGGGCAGGCGCGAGGCGAGGGCGGCCAGGGTGCGCGCCTTGTTCCACAGGCCATGAGCGATGGCGCGGGGGAAGCCGAACAGCTTGGCGGTGGGCGCCGACAGGTGGATCGGGTTGTAGTCGCCGGCGACCTTGGCGTAACGCCGGCCGATGTCCGCCGGGGCGCGCCAGTGGTCGATCTCCTCCAGGGGCAGGGCTTCGCTCTCGGCGCGCTCGGGGGCGTTGCCGTCCAGGCGCATGCCACGGAAGAGGATGCGGCTGTCGCCTTCCCAGAGCAGGCCGAGCTGGTCTTCCAGGCGGGTGATCAGGCTGAAGGTCACGCCCTTGTCGTGGGGGCGCAGGCCTTCCACCGCGACGCTGACGCGGAAGGGGCCGAGGCCGCCGAGGGTGCGCAATACGCGGATACGATTTTCCAGGTGCACCAGGCCCAGCAGCGGGAAGGGGAAGCGCTTGTCGGTGAGCAGCTGCATCTGCAGCGGGAAGGCGAGGATGTGCGGGTAGGTGGGCGGCAGCTGGCCGTTGTCCTTGAAACCGCAGACCTGCCGGTAGCGCGCCAGGTGCCGGGCATCCACGTCCACCTGGCTGCGCAGGCCGAGGTCCGGCAGGGTGCGGCCGGTGGCGCCACGGCGCAGGGCCGCGCGGGCGAACAGGCCGGGCAGGGCGGGTGGGGCAGGCAGGTCGAGCCAGTCGGTGGCCATGGGCAGTCTCCTCGTTGCGGAACGGTGCAGCTTAGCCGCCCGCAGGCGGGGTGCATTGGCCGTGGGGCAAGCGCGGCTGGCAGGCGAGTCAATCCGTCTGCAATCGCTATCCGCGCCTTGAGCGGGGGGCCTGAAGATGCATAAGATGGCCCCCGCCCCGCATAACAAGAATATTCAGAAAATGATGCGTGATCTGACCGACGACGTGGCGCTGATGCGCCCGGTGATCGACGCCCTGCGAGCCAGCGGTGCCGACCCTGACAAGGTGCTGGTGCGTGTCGGCCTGCCGCCGGGCGGGCTGCCCGCCGGCCGTTTCCCCCATACGGCGCAGACCCTGTTCTGGAAAGCCGCCGCCGAGGAATGCGCCGAGGAGCACGTCGGCCTGCACCTGGCCGGGCACCTGCCGGCCTTCCACGGGCTGCTGCTCGAATACCTCTTCCTCTCCAGCGAGACCTTCGGCGAAGGCCTGCGCCACGCCCTGCGCTACGTGCGCCTGCTGTCCGACACCCTCAACGCGCGCCTGGAAGTCGAAGGCGAGCGCGCCGTGCTCTCCCTGGGGCAGGACGCCAGCATCAACCGCCACTTCCCGGAGATGCTCGCCGGCGCGGTGATCCGCCTGTTCGACGCCCTGACCGAAGGCGACTTCAAGGCCTGCGAAGTGCAACTGATGCACACCGAAGGCGCGGCTGCCGAGCGTTACCAGGCGGTGTACGGCTGCCCCGCACGCCTGGGTGCCGAGCGCTATGCCCTGGTGTTCGATGCCGCGGTGCTGGACAAGCCCTCGCGCCACGCCGCCCCGGAATTGCTGCGCATGCACGAATCCCTGGCCCGCCGACAACTGGCCGAAGTGGAACGCCTGGACCTGGTGCGCAAGGTGCGTGAACTGATCGGCGAACTGCTGGTGGACGGCGGCGCGACCCTGGAGCAGGTCGCCGCCCGCCTCAACATGCCCGCCCGCCGCCTGCGCGAACGCCTGGCCATGGCCGGCGTGCGCTTCAACGACCTGGTCACCGACTACCGCTGCCGCCTGGCCAAGGAACTGCTGCTGAAAACCGACGAGCGCATCGAAGTGATAGTCGAGCGCACCGGCTTCTCGGAGCCGAGCACCTTCTATCGCGCGTTCAAACGCTGGGTGGGGGAGACGCCGGTGGAATTCCGGAGGCGGGGGAAGCCGGCGGGGAACTAGCTGGAAGCTAGAAGCCTGAAGCTGGAAGCAGGGTTCTGCGCGTAGGGTGGGCTTCAGCCAACCGATCACACCGCAACGTCAAAGCCGGGCACACAGGTCCCGGCTTTTTTCTTGTCGCTTGTCGCCAGCTGGAAGCTAGAGGCCTGAAGCTGGAAGCGGGGCTCTGCGCGTAGGGTGGGCTTCAGCCCACCGGTTACATCGCTGGTGGGCTGAAGCCCACCCTACAAGTGACAACCAGCTCCCAGCCCCCAAAGCTCTTTCTTCCAGCTTCCAGCTGCTTTTACGCTCCAAGCAGACTTTGCCCACACACGCGCATCACCTGCCCAGTCAACGACCCCGAGCTGGGCTGGGCGAACCAGGCCACGGCTTCGGCGACGTCCTGGGGCAGGCCGCCCTGGCTCATGGAGTTCATGCGGCGGCCGGCTTCGCGGATGGTCAGGGGGATGGCGGCGGTCATCTGGGTTTCGATGAAGCCCGGGGCCACGGCGTTGATGGTGATGCCGCGCTTGCCCAGGGCCGGGGCCCAGGCCTGTGCCAGGCCGATGACGCCGGCCTTGCTCACCGCGTAGTTGGTCTGGCCCATGTTGCCGGCGATGCCGCTGATGGAGGCGATCAGCACCACGCGGCCGTTGTCGTGCAGCTTGCCGGCGTCGAGCAGGGCCTGGGTCAGCACCTGCGGGGCGTTGAGGTTGACGTTGATCACCGAGTCCCAGAAGGCATCGCTCATCTTCGCCAGGGTTTTGTCGCGGGTGATGCCGGCGTTGTGCACCACAATGTCGAGGCCGTCCGGCAGCGCTTCTACCAATTGCGCGGCGGCGTCGGCGGCGCAGATGTCCAGGGCGATGCCACGCCCGCCCAGGCGTGCGGCCAGGGCGTCGAGGGAGTCCTTGGCCTGGGGCACGTCCAGCAGCACCACGTCGGCGCCGTCACGGGCCAGGGTTTCGGCGATGGCCGCACCGATGCCGCGGGAGGCGCCGGTGACCAGCGCCTTCAGGCCATTGAGCGGGCGGCTCCAGTCCTTGACCTGGGCGCTGCTGGCGGAGAGGCGCAGCACCTGGCCGGAAACATAGGCGCTCTTGGGCGAGAGGAAGAAGCGCAGGGCGCCTTCGAGCTGGTCCTCGGCACCCTTGCCGACGTACACCAGCTGCACGTTGCCGCCCCGGCGGATTTCCTTGCCCAGGGAGCGGGTGAAGCCTTCCAGAGAGCGCTGCACGCTGGCGGCCACGGTGTCCTTCAGCGACTCCGGCGGGCGGCCCAGTACCACCACGCGCGGGCACTTGCCCAGGCCCTTGAAGGCCGGCTGGAAGAAGTTGCGCAGCTCGATCAACTGCTCGAAGCGGGTCAGGCCGCTGGCGTCGAACACCAGCGCCTTGAGTTTCGGGCCGTGCTCGGCGGTCCAGCGGGTCAGGCCGAAGCGGCCTTCCTCGGTAGCGAAGGATTGGTCGGTGAGCTTGTTCAGCACGCCGCTGGTGGCTTCGGCCAGGGCCCCCTCACCTCCCAGCAGCAGGGCGCCATCCACCGGCCGGGTGCGGCCCGCCATCCAGCGCTCCAGGCGTATCGGCGCGGGCAGCCCGAGGGCGCCGACCAGGCGTCGGCCGGCGTTGGAGTTGGCGAAGGCGAGATAACGGTCGGACATGGGGGCAGGCTCCTGCACGCATAAATGAAGTGGGGCTCACTCTACGCAGACATCACAATCGCGCAATTGACCGTGTTGACCACTCTGTTGGCAAGGCGGCCAATGCGACGGCCAGGCGGGCGGCTAGTCTTGTCGCCAACGTTGCGCACCGCAATCCATTCCCCAGGCAAGGAGTCACCCATGACCCAGCTGCGCCGGGTCGCCATCGTCGGCGGCAATCGCATTCCGTTCGCCCGTTCCAACACGGTGTACGCCACCGCCACCAACCAGCAGATGCTCACCAGCGCGCTGGAAGGCCTGGTGGAGCGCTACAACCTGCACGGCGAGCGCATCGGCGAGTTCGTCGCCGGTGCCGTGCTCAAGCATTCCCGTGACTTCAACCTGGCCCGCGAATGCGTGCTGGGCTCGCGCCTGGCGCCGGAAACCAGTGCCTATGACATCCAGCAGGCCTGCGGCACCGGCCTGGAGGCGGCCATCCTGGTGGCTAACAAGATCGCCCTCGGGCAGATCGACAGCGGCATCGCCGGCGGCGTCGACACCACCTCCGACGCGCCCATCGGCGTGCACGAGGAGCTGCGCAAGATCCTCCTGGAAGCCAACCGCGGCAAGACCACCGGCGACAAGATCAAGAGCCTGCTCAAGGTGCGCCCGCGCCACCTGGCGCCGCACATCCCGCGTAACGGCGAGCCGCGTACCGGGCTTTCCATGGGCGAGTCCTGCGAGCTGATGGCGCAGACCTGGTCCATCCCCCGTGACGAGCAGGACGCCCTGGCCGTGGCCAGCCACCAGAAGCTCGCCGCGGCCTATGCCGAAGGCTGGCAGAACGACCTGCTGACCCCCTTCCTCGGCCTGACCCGCGACCAGAACCTGCGCGCGGACATCAATCCGGAGAAGCTCGCCACCCTCAAGCCGGTGTTCGACAAGGGCCCGCGCGGCACCATGACCGCCGCCAACTCCACCCCGCTCACCGATGGCGCCTCCGTGGTGCTGCTGGCCAGCGAGGAGTGGGCCAAGGCGCGCGGGCTGCCGATCCTCGCCTACTTCAAGGACGGCGAAGCGGCGGCGGTGGATTTCGTCGGTGGCAAGGAAGGCCTGCTGATGGCGCCGGTCTATGCGGTGCCGCGTCTGCTGGCGCGCAACGGCCTGACCCTGCAGGACTTCGACTTCTACGAAATCCATGAGGCCTTCGCCGCCCAGGTGCTTTGCACCCTCAAGGCCTGGGAAGACGCCGACTACTGCAAGACCCGCCTCGGCCTCGACCAGCCGCTGGGCTCCATCGATCGCAGCAAGATGAACGTCAAGGGCAGCTCCCTGGCCGCCGGCCACCCCTTCGCAGCCACCGGCGGGCGCATCGTCGCCAACCTGGCCAAGCTGCTTTCGGTGGCGGAAAAGGGTCGCGGGCTGATCTCGATCTGCGCCGCAGGCGGGCAAGGTGTGACCGCGATCATCGAAAAGTAATCCAATACCCGTGACCGCAATCCATCGCGGGTCACATGATGTATGCAACTCCGTGATTTAGGGCGGCCCACAGGTTGGGCCGCCCTTTTTTTCGCGTGCTTTTCGAGGGTGGGTGTCAGGCCGCGCTCGCCTGCGCCTGGGTCAGCTCGCGGCCACGGTTGGCGTAGCGCTCGGCCATCACCGAGCAGACGATCAGCTGCATCTGGTGGTAGAGCATGATCGGCAGCAGGATCAGGCCCAGCGCCGGGTTGGCGCCGAAGATGATCGCCGCCATGGGTGCGCCGGCCGCCAGGGATTTCTTGGTGGCGCAGAACACCGCGGCGATCTCGTCCTCGTGGTTGAAGCCCAGCGCCCGCGCCGAGCGGGTGGTGAGCCAGAGCATCAGCGCCAGCAGCAGGGCGCTGCCGACGAAGGCGATGACCAGGGTTTCCGGCCCTTGTTGCTGCCAGATGCCGCCGGCCACCGAATCGCTGAACGAGGCGAACACCAGCAGCAGGATCACCAGCTTGTCGAACACCGCCGTGTAGCGCTTGTAGCGGGCGAAGAATTTGCCCCACAGCGGGCGCAGCGCCTGGCCCAGCACCAGCGGCAGGAGCAGCAGCAGGCTCAGGTCGATCAGTGTCTTGCCCAGGTCGATGCCGCCATTGGAATCGGCCACCAGGCTGATCAGCCAGGGCGTCAGGAACACCCCCAGCAGGCTCGACAGGCTGGCGTTGAGAATGGCTGCCGGCACGTTGCCGCCGGCGCTGCCGGTCAGCGCCACCGACGAGGAAATGGTCGAGGGCAGGGCGCAGAGGTAGAAGAAGCCCAGCATCAGGGCCGGCGGCAGTTGCTTGCCGAACAGCCTGTCCACCGCCAGCCACACCAGCGGGAACAGGGCGAAGGTGAAGACCTGCACCATGATGTGCAGGCGCCAGTTGCTCAGGCCCTTGCGGATCTGCTCGGTGGACAGGTTGATGCCGTGCAGGAAGAACACCAGGAACACCCCGGCGTTGATCAGGCTCTCGGCATGCAGCACGCCGCCGTGGCGGCCGATGTCCGGGAACAGCCAGGCCAGTGCCACGGCCACGAGCATGCCGCCGAGGAACCAGTCGGTGACCAGGCGCTTGAGGGGTTTGAGTGCCGACATGGGGCCTCCGTGCAGCGAACGGGATTGAGGCCGCAGGTTAACGGGCGCAGAATCCGACCGTCTAACGACAGCGGATCAGAAGATGTCGCCAAACGGACAGATCGACCTGCAACGCAGCATTCCCAGCCTCGACGTGCTGCCCCGGCCGCTCTATGCGCGGGCGGAAAGCCTGCGCGCCGGCTCCTGGACGGCGCGCCACAGCCACGACTGGGTGCAGCTCTCCTACGCCATCAGTGGCGTGCTCGGCGTGCACACTGCCGCGGGCAGCTTCTTCGCCCCGCCGCACTGGGCGATCTGGGTGCCGGCCGGGCTGGAGCACGAAGTGGTCACCTCGATGAATGCCGAGATGCGCAGCCTCTACGTGCGCGGCGACGCCTGCGCCTGGGCACCGGACCATTGCCGGGTGCTGGAGGTGACGCCGCTGGCCCGCGAGCTGATCAAGGGCTTCTGCGAGCTGCCGGTGGAATACCCAGAGGGCGACTGCGCCGAAGCGCGCCTGGTGGCGGTGCTGCTGGATCAGCTGCGCGCCTTGCCGGAGGCGGGCTTCTCCCTGCCCATGCCCGCCGAGCCGCGCCTGCTGCGCCTGTGCAGCGAACTGGTGGCGCAGCCCGACCTGGCCCGCCCCCTGGGTGAATGGGCCAGCCTGCTGGCCACCTCGGAAAAGACCCTGATGCGCGCCTTCCAGCGCGAGACCGGCCTCAGCTTCCGCCAATGGCGCCAACGCCTGCGCCTGCTCGCCGCCCTGCAACCGCTGGAGCAGGGCCACAGCGTCACCCAGGTCGCCCTCGGCAGCGGCTACGACTCGCCCTCGGCCTTCATCGCCGCCTTCAAGGGCCTGTTCGGCGTCACGCCGGGCGAGCTGTTCCGCTGAGGCTCGACGCCTCTTCCCTGTTCGGGGCTCTCCGGCTGGCTGGCGGCTTGTAGGGTGGACCCCGCTTCACCGGTCCACCGAGCGGAGTTGCAGGCGCGCTCGGGCGCTCGGCGCCATTGAACTCGGCACCTCACCTTTCCAACCCCCTGCCGCTGGCTAAGCTGAACTGCGGTGGACGAGCACAAGGAAAGACCCATGTTGCGTGCCTCTGTATGGCTGCTGCTGATGCTGCTGGCATCCCTGGCCCTGGGCGGAAACGAGCGGCTCGAGTTCGACGCCGACGAGGCCGCCTGGCTGCAGGACCATCCGCGCATCCGCGTGGGGGTGCCGCGCCATGGCTGGCCGCCCTTCGACCTGATGGAGTCCGACGGCAGCTACCAGGGCATCAGCGCCGACTTCCTGCGCCTGGTGGGCGAGCGCCTCGGGCTGGGTATCGAACCGGTCTATTTCGATGACTGGCAGCAAGCCCAGGACGCCCTGCGTGAGCGCCGCGTGGATGTGCTGCCGTCCATGGCCAGGCTCCCAGCGCGGCAGAGCTGGGCAGCCTTCAGCGAGCCCTACCTGATCAGCACCAGCCTGCTTTTCACCCGCCGCGAAAGCGCCCTCCAGGGGGTGGCCGACCTGGCCGGCAAGCGCGTGGCGGTGGAACGCGGCTATGCGGTGCAGGCCATGCTCCGTGAGCGTGCGCCGGGGGTGCTGCTGGTGGAGACCGCCGACACCGAGGCGGCGCTGCGGGCGGTGTCGTCCGGGCGTGCCGACGGCTACGTGGGCAACATGATCGTTGCCAGCTACCTGATCCGGCAGTTCAACCTGAGCAACCTGGAGCTGCGCGGCGAATCCGGCCTGGGCAGCAGCGAGCTGCATTTCGGCGTGCGCCGCGACTGGCCGCAGCTGGCCGGCCTGATCGACCACGCCCTGGCCAGCATCGACCGCGAGGAGCGCGAGGCGATCATGGATCGCTGGCTGCCGCCGCTCACCGAATTCAACTGGCGCAAGGCCGCCGAGGTGGGCTGGCCGTTCGCCCTGGGGGTGATCGTCCTGGTGGGCTTCGTGCTGCTGTGGAACCGTCGCCTGGCGGTGCAGGTGGAGGAGCGCTGCCGTGCCGAAGCCGAGGCCGAACGCCAGCGCAGCACCCTGCTGGCGCTGGTCAACGCCATTCCCGACCCGATCTGGTTCAAGGATGCCGACGGCCGCTACCTGGGGGCCAACCAGGCCTTCGCCGATCTCATCGGCCAGAGCCGCGACGCCTTGCAGGGCCGCACCGATGCCGAGCTGCTGCCCACCGAGCGGGCGCGCATGCGCCTGATCCAGGACCAGGCGGCCCTGGCCCTGAGCCTGCCGTTCGAGAGCGAGGACTGGGTGGTGCAGCGCGATGGGCGCAAGGTGCTGTTCGACACCGTGCGCGCCACCTTCCACGACGACAAGGGCCAGTTGCTGGGCCTGGTGGGCGTCAGCCGCGACGTCACCGCGCGCAAGCACAGCGAGGAAGCCCTGGAGCAGGCCAAGGAACTGGCCGAGGAAGCCGCGCGGACGAAGGCCGACTTCCTGGCCAACATGAGCCATGAGATCCGCACGCCGATGAACGCCATCATCGGCATGACCCACCTCGCCCTGAAGACCGACCCCGAACCGCGCCAGCGCGAGTACCTGGGCAAGATCCAGCAGGCCAGCCAGCACCTGATGGGGGTGATCAACGACATCCTCGATTTCTCCCGTATCGAGGCCGGCAAGCTGAGCGTCGAGCGCATCGACTTCGACCTGCAGCTGGTGCTGGAGAACCTCTCCGGGCTGATCAGCGAGAAGGCCGCCTGCAAGCGCCTGGAGCTGGTGTTCAACATCGACCCGCAACTGCCCCTGCAACTGGTGGGTGACCCGTTGCGCATCGGCCAGATCCTCATCAACTACGCCAACAACGCGGTGAAGTTCACCGAACAGGGCGAGGTGGAAGTGATTGTCCGTGGCGAGCACCGGCGTGGCGATGAGCTGGAGCTGTACCTGGCGGTGCGTGACACCGGCATCGGCCTGGATGCCGAGCAGCAGGGGCGGCTGTTCGAATCCTTCCAGCAGGCGGACAACTCCACCACCCGGCGCTATGGCGGCTCCGGGCTGGGCCTGGCCATCTGCCGGCGCCTGGCCGAGGCCATGGACGGCGCCGTGGGCGTCGACAGCCGGGTGGGCATCGGCAGCCTGTTCTGGTGCCGGCTGCCGGTGCAGGTATCGGCCCGGCAGCCCAATGAGCTGTTGTTGCAGCCCGACCTGCTCGACCGCCGCGTGCTGGTGGTGGACGACAACGATGCCGCGCGCCAGGTGATCAACGACATGCTCGCCAGCCTGGCGCTGCGGGTGGAGGCGGTGCAATCCGGCGAGGAAGCGCTGCTGCGGGTGGCCGAGGCGGAGCGCGAGGACGACCCCTTCGAAATGGCCTTCATCGACTGGCAGATGCCCGGCCTGGATGGCGTCGAGACCGCCCGCCGCCTGCACCGGCTGGGCCTGCGCAAGCCACCGCGGATGCTGCTGGTCACCGCCCATGGCTTCGATGACCTGGGGGAGACCGACAAGGCCGGCATCGACGAAGTGCTGCACAAGCCGCTCAACCCCTCGGTGCTGCTGGAGGCGTCCCTGACCAGCCTGGGGCGCCGTGGGGGCAACCCGCCGCCACCCAGCACCGCCGCGCTGCTGGACGCCATGCCGCGCTTCGACAACCAGCGTGTGCTGCTGGTGGAGGACCACGCGCTGAACCGCGAGGTGGCCACCGCCTTGCTGGAGGAAAGCGGCCTGCTCATCGACCAGGCGGAGAACGGCCTGGATGCCGTCGACCGCCTGCGCTGGCAGCCGCCGGGCTACTACGCGCTGGTGCTGATGGACATGCAGATGCCGGAGATGGACGGCCTGGAAGCCACCCGCGAACTGCGCCGCGAACCGCGCTTCCTGGAGTTGCCGATCATCGCCATGACCGCCAACGCCCTGCCCGGCGACCGCGAGCGTTGCATCGAGGCGGGCATGAACGACCACGTCAGCAAACCCATCGAACCCCTGGAGCTGTGGGCTACCCTCAGCCGCTGGCTGCGGGGCTCACGGGCGCAGGGCGAGCCGCACAAGGCGGTGGTGGCAAACCTGCCCGACTGGGTGTTGCCGGGCGTTGATATCGCCAGCGGCCTGCGTCGGGTGCTGGGCAAGCAGCAGGCCTACCTCGGCTTGCTCGGCAAGTTCGCCAGGGGCCAGCGGGCGTTCATCGCCAGCCTGCGCCAGGCACTGGGTGATGGCGATCGCGACAGCGCCGAACGCCTGGCCCACAGCCTGCGCGGGCTGGCGGGCAACCTCGGGGCGACGGCGCTGCAGGCCCAGGCCGAAGCCCTGGAGCGCAGCATTCATCAGGGTGCGCGCCTGGCCCAGCTGGAGCGCCAGATGCTGGAGCTGGAACCGCCGCTGCTGGCGCTGGTCCGAGCCATCGACGAGCTGCTGCGCGAGCAGCGACCGGAACCGGCCGCCGCCCCCTACGACCCGGCGCGCCTGGCGCCCCTGTGCAAGCGCCTGGCGCAGTTGTTCGAGGACGACGACCCGCGCGCCGGCAAGCTCTTCGAGGAACAGGCGGAATTGCTCCGCAGCGCCTTCAATGAAGGTTACGGGCCGCTGGAGTCGGCGGTGCGCAGCTACGATTTCGAGGCGGCGCTGGTGGCCCTGCGGGAGATGGCGGGGCAACGCGACATTTCACTTTGACGAGGTGCGGCAGATGGTCGGCATGCTGGACAGATCGGAGCGCGAGGTGATCCTGGTGGTGGACGACACCCCGGACAACCTCGAGCTGATGAGCGAGCTGCTGATGGACCGCTACCGGGTCAAGGTGGCCGGCAGCGGCGCCAAGGCGTTGAAGATCGCCGCCGGGCACATGCGCCCGGACCTGATCCTGCTCGATGTGATGATGCCGGAGATGGACGGCTACGAAGTCTGCGCGCGGCTCAAGACCGATGCCGTCACCCGCGATATCCCGGTGATCTTCCTCACCGCCCGCAGCGAGATGGCCGACGAGCAGAAGGGCTTCGACCTGGGCGCGGTGGACTACATCACCAAGCCCATCAGCCCGCCCATCGTCCTGGCGCGGGTGCAGGCGCAACTGCAGCTCAAGGCCACGGCCGACTTCCTGCGCGACAAGAGCGAATACCTGGAGCTGGAGGTGCGCCGCCGCACCCGCGAGATCCAGCACCTGCACGACGCCACCATCGAAGCCCTGGCGGGCCTCGCCGACATGCGCGACAACCCCGACGGCAACCACCTGGTGCGCATCGAGCTGTACATGCGCCTGCTGGGCACGGCCCTGGCGCGGCAGCAACCGGGCATGGCCGAGGAGCTGACCGAGGAACGCATCAACCTGATGGCGAAATCGGCCTTGCTGCACGACATCGGCAAGGTGGCGCTGCCCGATCGCGTGCTGCTCAACCCCGGGCAGTTGGAAGGCGATGACCTGCGCCTGATGCAGAGCCACACCCGCCTCGGCCGCGAAGCCCTGGAGCGCGCCGAAGCGCGGCTGGGCGGCAGCGAGCAGAGCTTTCTCGGCTACGCCAAGGAAATCCAGTACGGGCACCATGAGCGCTGGGACGGCTCGGGTTATCCACAGGGTCTGCGCGGTGACCAGATACCCCTCGCGGCGCGCCTGATGGCGGTGGTGGACCACTACGACGGGCTCACCAGCTACCACCCCTATCGCAGCAGCCTGAGCGGCGACGCGGCGGTGATGCGCATCAGCGCCGGCAGCGGCAGCGAGTTCGACCCGCTGGTGGTGATGGCCTTCCTCGAAGTGGCCGACGGCTTCGCCCTCATCGCCCAGCGCCACGCCGATAGCCGCGCCGCCATCGACGGCGAACTGCAGCGCCTGGAAGACTCCATCGCCGAGAGCATCGAGCTGACGTTGCCGGAGTGAGTCTCAGCGCCAATCGAGCTGCAGCGCCTCCTGCCAGGCGAAGCGTTCGAAGTGGCTGGCGATCACGTCCTTCATCTTTTCCAGGTTCGCCGTGTCGGCGGCTTCGACCTTGAGGGTCAGGCCGCCGGCTTCGGCGTGCAGCAGGCCGATGCCGAAGTCGAACTCGATGCGCCCCTGGTGCTCGTCGAAGCTGACCGGGATGCGGTGGGCGAAGTGCTTGCACAGGCGGCTGATGTAGCGCGCCGGGGTGTCGGTGACGACGTGCGCGGAGGCGGTGAGGCTCATGGGCTGCTCCTTGTGGATAAGGGGGTGCGGTGGGCCGCCCGAAGCGGGCCCACCCTGCGCCGGAATCAGTAGCCGACGGTGAAGCGCTGGCGGATGTGCTGCGGGTTTTCCAGCTCGTCGACGATGGCCACGGCCAGGTCGGCCACCGAGACGCTGGCCGGGTGGTCGCCGTCCATCAGCAGTTCGTTGCCGCCGATACGGAAGCGGCCGGTGCGCTCACCGGGCTGCAGCAGCGCGGGCGGCGAGATGAAGCTCCAGTCCAGGGCGATTTCGGCCTGGATCAGGTTCAGCGCCTGGCGCGCGCCTTCGGCGCCTTCCTTGTATTCGGCGGGGAAGTGCGGGGTGTCGATCAGCTGCACGCCGGGTGCGACGTAGAGGCTGCCGGCACCGCCGACCACCAGCAGGCGGCGGACGCCGGACTGATTGGTGGCGGCGAAGATCGAGCGGGTGCCGGCGATGAACTGCTCGCGGATGTCCTCGCGGCCCCAGCCGGGGTTGAAGGCGTGGACGACGGCGTCATGCCCGGCCAGTTGCGACGCGGTGGCGGCGGCATCGTGGATGTCGGCCTGCAGCGCCTTCAGGTGTTCGTGGGCGGCGAGTTTTTCCGGGTGGCGCACCAGGGCGGTGACCTGGTGGCCGCGTTGCAGGGCTTCGGCGAGTACGGCGGAACCGACGAAACCGCTGGCACCGATAAGGGCGATCTTCATGCTGTTCTCCTGGAACTGGGTGAGTGATTCGAGGTGCTGCATCATCGCTGCTGGATAATCGACGGAAAAAGTGGCAGAAAGCGCTTTCACAATTAAGCGGTGCTTACGAATGGAGCAGCTCAAGCGCATGGCGGTGTTCGCCACGGTGGTGGAGAAAGGCTCGATGGTGGCGGCCGGGGAAGCCCTGGGCATGAGCGCCTCGGCGGTCAGCCAGCAGATCCGCAAGCTGGAGGAGTCGACCCGGGTCAGCCTGCTCCACCGCACCACCCGCAAGCTCACCCTGACCGAGGCCGGCAGCCTGTTCTACCGCAGCTGTGCGCAGGTGCTGGAGCTGGCGCAACAGGCCGAGCAGCGCCTGGCCGAGCTGCGCGATGCGCCGGTGGGGGAGTTGCGCATCGCCGCCCCGGTGGGCTTCTCCGGGCGCTTCATGACCGACGCCCTGGCACCGTTGCTGGAGGCGCACCCCGGGCTGAGCCTGCGCCTGTTCTTCCATGACGAGCAGATCGACCTGGTGGAGCAGCGCATCGACATGGCGGTGCGTGTCGGCAAGCTGGAGGACTCCAGCCTGGTGGCGCGGCATATCGGTGATTGGCCGATGCTGCTCTGCTGCGCGCCGGCCTACCTGGCCCGCCACCCCGGCGTCACCCGCCCCGAGCAACTGCTGGCGCTGGATTGGGTGAGCCTGGGCAGTGACCGCCAGCAGGGCCCGGTGACCCTGCACGGGCCGGGCGGTGAGGTGCAGCGCCTGCGCATCGAGAGCCGGGTGGTGTGCAACAACATCCTCTCCACCCGCAGCTTCACCCTGGCCGGGTTCGGCCTGTCGCTGCAGCCGGAGCCGGAAGTGCGCGACGAACTGACCAGCGGTCGCCTGCTGCGGGTGCTGCCGGATTGGCGCACCGACCCCGTCGGCATCTACATCGTCACCCCGCGCCGCGATGCCCAGCCGGCCAAGGTGCGCTATGCCATGGATGCGCTGCGCCACAGTCTGCAGCGCGGCGGATAGTCGCGGGGGCGCGCATGCCGTATAAAGTCGGACGATGTCCGCCCGTAAACAGAGGATTGGCTACAAAGCAGCATGAAGACTCCAAAACGCATTGAACCTTTGGTGGAAGACGGCCTGGTCGACGAAGTGGTCAGGCCCCTGATGAGTGGTAAGGAAGCGTCGGTCTACGTTGTGCGTTGTGGCAGCGAGTTGCGTTGCGCGAAGGTCTACAAGGAGGCCAACAAGCGCGGTTTCCGCCAGGCCGCCGAGTACCAGGAAGGGCGCAAGGTGCGTAACAGCCGCGACGCCCGGGCCATGGCCAAGGGCTCCAAGTACGGGCGCAAGGAACAGGAAGAGAACTGGCAGAACGCCGAAGTCGCGGCGCTGTTCCGCCTGGCCGCCGCCGGCGTGCGCGTGCCCAAGCCCTATGACTTCCTCGATGGCGTGCTGTTGATGGAGCTGGTCACCGATGGCTACGGCGATGCCGCGCCGCGCCTCAATGACGTCGACCTGACGCCCGAGGACGCCCGCGAATTCCACGGCTTCATGATCGGCGAGATCGTCAAGATGCTCTGCGCCGGCCTGGTCCATGGCGACCTGTCCGAGTTCAACGTCCTGCTCGACCCCTACGGCCCGGTGATCATCGATCTGCCGCAGGCGGTGGATGCCGCCGGCAACAACCACGCGTTCCGCATGCTGGAGCGTGATGTCGGCAACATGGCTGCGTATTTCGGGCAGTTCGCCCCGGAATTGCTCTACACGCGCTATGCCAAGGAAATGTGGGCGCTCTACGAGGACGGCAAGCTGACCCCGGAAACACCGCTCACCGGCCAGTTCGACGAGCCGGAGGACGCCGCCGACGTCGACTCGGTGATGCGCGAGATCAAGGCCGCCCTGGCCGAGGAAGCGCGGCGCCAGGCGCTGCTCAACGAGGACGAGGACAAGGCCCGCGACGAGCCGCCGCCCCCGCCCTGGATGCAGAATTGAGGCTGCGGCATCGGCTCGCTTGACCGGGGCCGATCCGCGCAGGACCATTACGCGCTCGAATCACCGCGTTTGCAGGGGAGAACACACGAATGCAAGGGCAAGCCGAAGTAGTCGAATACCTCAAGGACCTGCTGCGGGGCGAGCTGGCCGCTCGCGACCAGTACTTCCTGCACTCGCGCATGTACGCCGACTGGGGCTTCACCAAGCTCTTCGACCGGATCAACCACGAGATGGAAGAAGAGACCGAGCACGCCGATGCCCTGCTCAAGCGCATCCTCTTCCTCGAAAGCACCCCGGACATGTCGCCCAAGCCGATCCACCCGGGCGCCACGGTGCCGGAGATGCTGCGCGCCGACCTCCAGCTCGAGTACGACGTGCGCGCCGCCCTGAGCAAGGGCATCACCCTGTGCGAGAAGCACAAGGACTACATCAGCCGCGACATCCTCGCCCTGCAGTTGCAGGACACCGAGGAAGACCACGCCTACTGGCTGGAACAGCAGCTGGGCCTGATCGACCGCGTGGGCCTGCAGAACTACCTGCAATCCCAGGGCTGATCGCGCCCGCACCGGTTCCCGGAAAGCCCTCGGCGGGGCGTCTACCCAGGTAGATGCGCCTCCGGGGGCTTTTTCATGGGCGCCCGAGCCGCGCCGGCGCTCCTGTATCCCGCCATTAGCGGGCATCTGTATCCATACAAGCGGCCGATGACCTGCTAGCGTGGCCAGCCCGCTATACGAGTGCCCGCCATGCCCTTGCCGCACATCCTTCTCGCCCTGTTGGTGACCCTGGTCTGGGGCGTCAACTTCGTGATCATCAAGCTCGGCCTGGCGGAATTCCCGCCGCTGCTGTTCTGCGCCCTGCGCTTCGCCCTGGCGGCCACGCCGCTGCTGTTCCTGCGCGGGCCGATGCCGGCACCGCTGTGGCGCATCGTGCAGATCGGCCTGCTGCTGGGGGTGTTCAAGTTCGGTGTGCTGTTCATCGGCATGAAGATCGGCATGCCCGCAGGGCTCACCTCCCTGGTGCTGCAGAGCCAGGTGTTCTTCACCATCCTCATCGCCGCCCTGTTGCTGGGTGAGCGGCCCAGCCGGCGCGGGGTGCTGGGCCTGGCGCTGGCGGCGTCCGGCCTGGTGCTGATCGGCCTGGAGCGGCCCATGGGCGACAGCCTGCTGGCGTTCGCGCTGGTGCTGGTGGCGGCCCTGGCCTGGGCCTTCGCCAACATCGCCACCAAGCGTGCGGGCGCCACCGACATGCTGCGGCTTATCTGCTGGGTGAGCCTGGTGCCGCCGCTGCCGTTGCTGGCGCTGTCCTGGGTGTTCGAGGGGCCGCAGGCGATGGTCGCGTCCTTCGAGCACGCCACCCTGGTGGGCTACGGCTCGCTGCTGTTCGTGGCCTTCGGCGCCACCACCCTGGGTTTCGCCATCTGGAGCTTCCTGCTCAGCCGCCACCCGGCGAGCCTGGTCACCCCCTTCGCCCTGGCGGTGCCCATCTCCGGGCTGCTGTCCGGTTGGCTGCTGCTGGACGAGGCGCTGAGCCCGGCGGGCTGGCTGGCCTGCGTCATCGTCTTCGTCGGCCTGGCGATCACCGTGCTGCCCAAGGGGCTGCTGGGCCGTCTGGTCAGTGGCAGCCGCCGCCCGACTCCAGGTCCTTGAGGATCGGGCAGTCGGGGCGGTGATCGCCCTGGCAGTGGTCCACCAGTTCCTGCAGGGTGTCGCGCAGCCCCGCCAGCTCGGCGATCTTGCGGTTAAGTTCTTCGATATGGTCGCGGGCCAGTGCCTTGACGTCGGCGCTGGCGCGGCCACGGTCCTGCCACAGCTGCAGCAGCTTGCCGACCTCCTCCAGGGAGAAGCCCAGGTCCCGCGAGCGGCGGATGAAGGCCAGGCTGTGCAGGTCCTGCTGGCTGTACTGGCGGTAGCCGCTGTCGCTGCGCCCGGCCTCGGGCAGCAGGCCGATGGATTCGTAGTAGCGGATCATCTTCGCGGTGAGCCCGCTCTTCTTCGCGGCCTGGCCGATGTTCATGCATCTGTCCTCTCGGGTTGAGGTGTCCGGGCGCCCCGTGGGGGGCGCTTGGCGAATGAATCCGCCCCTGCCAGAACAACGTCCTGGCGTCAGTCTTCCTTGGGTTCGTCCCCGGCCGGCTTCCAGGTCTTCAGCAGCAGGGCGTTGCTCACCACGCTGACGCTGGAGAGTGCCATCGCGGCGCCGGCGACCACCGGGTTGAGCATGCCGGCGGCGGCGAGGGGGATGCCCACCAGGTTGTAGATGAAGGCCCAGAACAGGTTCTGGCGGATCTTGCCATAGGTGCGCCGGGCGATCTCCAGGGCGGCGGGTACCAGGCGCGGGTCGCCGCGCATCAGGGTGATGCCGGCAGCGTGCATGGCCACGTCCGTGCCGCCACCCATGGCGATGCCGACGTCCGCCGCCGCGAGGGCCGGGGCATCGTTGATGCCGTCACCGACCATCGCCACCACTGCGCCACCGGCCTTGAGCCGTGCCACTTCGGCGGCCTTGTCCGCCGGCAGCACTTCGGCGTGTACGTCGTCGATGCCCAGTGCCTCGGCCACCACCCGGGCGCTGCCACGGTTGTCGCCGGTGATCAGGTGGCTGGCCACGTGGCGCTCGCGCAGGGCCTGCACGGCTTCACGGGCACCGTCCTTGAGGCTGTCGCCGAAGGCGAACAGGCCGATCACCCGTGCCTGGGGCTGCAGCTCCAGCAGCCAGGACAGGGTGCGGCCCTGGGCCTCCCAGGCCTCGGCTGAGGCCAGCAGGGCACCGCCGTCTAGCGTGCTTTCGTCCAGCAGGCGACGGTTGCCCAGGGCCAGCAGGCGCCCGTCCACCACACCCTGGATACCGCGCCCGGTGAGGGATTGGCTGTCCGCGACCTGGGGCACCGTCAGGGCACGCTCGCTGCAGGCGTCGAGCACGGCCTTGGCCAGCGGGTGCTCGCTGCCGCGCTGCAGGGCGCCGGCCAGCGCCAGCAGGCTGGCTTCGTCGCCATCGGCGGCGCTCAGGTTGGTGATGCGCGGGGTGCCGGAGGTGAGGGTGCCGGTCTTGTCGAAGGCCACGGCTGTGACCGCGTGGGCGACCTCCAGGGCCTCGGCGTCCTTGATCAGGATGCCGTGGCGGGCGGCGACGCCGGTGCCGGCCATGATCGCCGTCGGCGTGGCCAGGCCGAGGGCGCAGGGGCAGGCGATCACCAGCACGGCGACGGCGTTGATCAGTGCAGTTTCCAGGGGCGCGCCGGCCAGCAGCCAGCCGCCGAGGGTGGCCAGGGCGATCAGCAGCACCGCCGGGACGAACACCTGGCTGACCCGGTCCACCAGTTTCTGGATCGGTGCCTTGGCCGCCTGAGCGTCTTCCACCAGGCGGATGATGCGTGCCAGCACGGTCTCGCCGCCGATGGCGCTGGTGCGTACCCGCAGGCGGCCTTCGCCGTTGATGGCGCCACCGGTGACGCTGTCGCCGGGGCGCTTGGGCACCGGCAGGCTCTCGCCGCTGATCAGGGCCTCGTCGGCGTGGCTCTGGCCTTCCAGCACCTCGCCGTCCACCGGGAAGCGCTCACCGGGCTTCACCAGCACCTCGTCGCCCAGGCGCAGTTCGGCGATGGCCACCTCTTCTTCGCGGCCGTCATGCAGGCGGATGGCCCGTTCCGGGCGCAGCGCTTCGAGGGCGCGGATGGCGGCGCTGGTCTGGCGCTTGGCGCGGCTTTCCAGGTACTTGCCCAGCAGCACCAGGGCGATGACCACCGCCGAGGCTTCGAAGTACAGGTGCGGCGTGTGGCCGGGGTGGGCGGTGGCCCATTGGTAGAGGCTCAGGCCGTAGCCGGCGCTGGTGCCGATGGCCACCAGCAGGTCCATGTTGCCGGCGCCGGCGCGCACGGCCTTCCAGGCGGCGCGGTAGAAGCGCGCACCGAGGATGAACTGCACCGGGGTGGCCAGGGCGAACTGCGCCCAGGCCGGCAGCATCCAGTGCAGGCCGAAGGGTTCCAGCAGCATCGGCAGCACCAGGGGTAGCGCCAGGGCCAGGGCGATGCACAGCGCCCAGCGCTCGCGACGCAGGCGGCTGGCGGTGTCGTCGCTGGGCGGTGTCGCGGCATCCAGGGCGCGGGCGTGGTAGCCGGCCCGCTCCACGGCCTGCAGCAGCGTGCTGCGCTCCACTTCGCCGAGCAACAGCAGGTGGGCGCGCTCGGTGGCCAGGTTCACCGTCACCTCGCCCACCCCCGGCACCTTGGCCAGGGCGCGTTCCACACGGCCCACGCAGCTGGCGCATGTCATGCCGTCGATGGCCAGTTCCAGACGCTGGCCGGGCACCGCGTAGCCGGCGCCTTCAACCGCCGCGCGCAGGGCCGGCAGGCTGTCGTCCGGTGCTTCTATACGGGCGCGCTCGGTGGCCAGGTTGACGCTGGCGGCCTTCACCCCAGGCACCTTGGCCAGGGCACGCTCCACGCGCCCGGCGCAGCTGGCGCAGGTCATCCCGGCAATCGGCAGGTCGAACGAAACGGATGGATTCATGGGCAATTCCTCCTGGGTTGCCCATAGGATCGACCTTGACACGAGGGCAAGGTCAAGCGGCGAGTTGTCGCAGCGCTCCCTCTGTAGAGGCGAATTCATTGGCTATGTCTGCGTTAAGTGTTGCTAGAAGAATTGAGCCCAGCTGATTGCCGAGCTCTGGTGATGTTTCTGGTTTCGCCCACCCCCGGGCGAGTCTCTTTTGGCAGTCGTCGGGGTGCCGAACCACCCAAAAGAAACCAAAAGGGCTTGCCCCATCATCCGGCCCGACTGCGTCGGGTTCCCTCACTCCATCGCCGTTACTCGCTACGCTCGCCCTTCGGGCCGCACTGAAGTGCGTTCGCCGCAAGCGTCGTCTGGGGTCGGCGCGATGGGCCATCCATGGCCTGGCGCGCCTCTCGCGGCATCCATGCCGCTCGTCCCCCGGCGCAACGACTGCGTTCGGCCTCCTGGAGGGGCGTTGGCGGCTGCTCCAACTTTCTTCGTCCAGCGTATCGCTACGTGGTGCGAACGGGCTTTCGTAGGATGGGTAGAGCGGAGCGAAACCCATGCGGTGGAGGTGGCACAAACCCTTTGGGGCCCGGAAATGGCCGTGCTTGAGCCCTTGCTTTAAAACCACAACAGCTAACACCGACAGAGCCAATTCATTCGCCCGGCGATCTACCCGGCGCGCACGGGGCCCTTATGAGCACAGGCTTTTTTGTGGGAGCGGATTCATCCGCGATGGCCCGGCACCGCCGCAGCGGGTAGCCCGGGCTTCAGCCCGGGACCGGGGCCTGGTTCAGGGATTGGACAGCGCCGGCGTCAGGTACAGGCCGGAGGTGTTCATCGCCAGGCGGTATTTGCGCACCTCGCCGGCCTCCAGGCTGATGGACTGCTGGCGCTGCTGCTCGATGCCGGGCTTGCAGCGACCGGGGCCGAGCAGGCCGAGGCGGATGGAAACCGGGCCCGGTTGCAGGTTGACGGCAATGCTCTCGCCCTGCACCAGGCGTGCGGCGAGCTGGTCCTGCAGGTACAGACCGACGTCGCAGTTGGTGGGCAGCTCGACCCGTTCGCGGGTGACGATCAGCACGCTGTAGTCGATGGGGGATTGCGCGCTGGCGGGGCCGGCGAGGGTGAGCAGGGCGAGCAGGCAGAAGCGGGTGGGGGACATGGCGGCGACTCCGGAACGGCATGGCTTGAGTGTAGGGGATCGCGGCCCGCTTGACCTTGCCACCGTGGCAAGCCCGAGACTGATTCCAGACCCATCAACTCAGGAGTTGAACCATGCAGATTCTCAAGGTAAGCGGCATGTCCTGCGGCCACTGCGTCCGCGCCATCACCCAGTCGCTGCAGGCCCGCGACCCGGCGGCAGAGGTCCAGGTGGACCTGGGCGCCGGCGAGGTGCGGGTGGCCAGCCGGCTGTCCCTGGACGAGGTCCTGGCGGCGATCCGCGAGGAGGGCTACCAGGCCGCCGCGGCCTGACCCGTCCTCAGGCGCCCTGGTCCCAGTCGCGGAACATGCCGCGGAACAGGGTGCCGACCAGGATGCCGGCCTCGCGCTGTGGATCGAACAGCTCGGGGTCGCGCGTCCAGTCGGTGAACAGCCCGATCACCTGCGCGTGCAACGCGCGCGAGGCCAGGCGCGGGGTGAGGCCGTCCATCAACCGCTCGACGCAGCCGGGGCGGGCGAAGAGCTCCTCGCACAGGTCGATGAACTGATTGACGAAGGCGTTGTGGCGATCCTCCGCCTCGCGCAGTTCCTCGGTGAACTCGCAGCGGTGCAGGAGGATGTTGAAGATGCGATGGCGCTGCTCGTCCAGGGCCAGGCTGGTGATGGCCTCCACGCACAGCTCCAGCAGCGACTGCAGCAGGTCGCGGCCTTCGGCGCCGTGCAGGCGCTGGGCCATCTGCTCCGGGGGCAGGCGCACCTGGTTGAGCATCTCGTGGAACAGGTGGGCCTTGTTCTGGAAGTGCCAGTAAACGGCGCCACGGGTGACGCCCGCCGCTCGGGCGATCTGCTCGAGGGACGTGTGGGCGACACCGTTCTCGAGGAAGAGCACCTCGGCGGCAGCCAGGATATCGCTGCGGGTTTTCTCCGCTTCTTCTTTGGTTCTGCGCATAGCAGTTGGACGAATACTGTCTAGGCTTCTGTTCGGGGGCCAGAGTTTACCGATTTTGCAGTCGGATACTGCTTTTACAAGCGTGAACGTATGTATCCAGCCTTGACCTGTTTCCTGTTTTTGCCAATCGGGCGCTGTCATGGAATGGAGACGCACTATGCCGCTTTCACCCTCTTTCACCCTTTCGCTGCGCGTCTTCGCTTTCGGCCTGATGTCCCTGGGCACGGTCGCCGAAGCGGCGGATGCCCCGGCCAAGGCGGCACCACCGCCACCCGAGGTGCTGGTTGAAACGGTGAAGACCGCGCCCCTGCCGATGACCCTGGAATACGCCGGGCGCACCGCCGGCTATCGCGAGGTGGAAGTGCGCGCCCAGGTCAGCGGCATCCTCCAGGAGCGTACCTACCAGGAGGGCAGCAAGGTGCAGCGCGGCCAGGTGCTGTTCCGCATCGACCCGCGCACCTACCAGGCCGCCCTCGGCAGCGCCAAGGGCGCCCTGGCCCAGGAGCAGGCGCGCTACCGCCAGACCGAGCGCGACCTCAAGCGCATCCGCGAACTGCAGAAGAAGGGCTTCGCCAGCGAGAGCGAGCTGGACAATGCCGTCTCCAACTACGAACAGAGCAAGGCCAACGTCCAGGCCGCCGAAGCCAACGTGCAGGCCAAGCAGATCGACCTCGACTACACCACGGTGAAGGCGCCCATCACCGGCATGACCAGCAAGGAGACCCGCTCCGAGGGCAGCCTGGTGGTGGCCGGTGATCCCAATTCCAGCCTGCTCACCCAACTCACCCAGCTCGACCCCATCTACGTCAACTTCGGCTACCCGGACACCGAAGCCGAGCGCATCCGCGAGGACGTGCAGACCGGCAAGCTGACCCTGCCCGAGGGCGGCAAGATGGCCGCCGTGCTCAAGTTCGGCGATGGCTCTACCTACCCGCTGGAAGGCCGCGTCGACTTCACCGACAGCTTCGTCAACACCGGCACCGGCACCGTCAGTGCCCGCGCCGTGGTGCCCAACCCCGAGCAGAAGCTGCTGCCCGGGCAGTTCGTGCGGGTGCTGGTCAAGGGGCTGAGCCGGCCCAAGGCGATCACCGTGCCCGAGCGCGCCCTGGCCCAGGGACCGCGCGGCACCTTCGTCTACGTGGTGGACAAGGACGGCGTGGCGCGCATGCGCGAGGTCAAGACCGGCGACACCTCCGAGGGGCGCTGGGTCATCGAGTCCGGCATCGCCGAAGGTGACCGGGTGATAGTCGAGGGCCTGCCCAAGGTCAGGCCCGATTCGCCGGTCAAGGCCGTCGAAGCGAAGGACAAGCCCGCCGACCAGCCGCAACAATCCTGAGGAGCGTCCGCCGTGATCTCACGCTTCTTCATCGACCGCCCGGTGTTCGCCGCGGTCATCTCCATCGTCATCATCCTCGGCGGCCTCGCGGCCATGCGCGCGCTGCCCATCGCCCAGTACCCGGAGATCCTGCCGCCGCAGGTCTCGGTCACCGCCAGCTACCCGGGCGCCAGCTCCCAGGTCATCGCCGAGACCGTGGCGGCGCCGCTGGAGCAGGAGATCAACGGCGTGCAGGGCATGATCTACCAGCTGTCCAACTCCGACAGCAACGGCGCCATGAGCCTGACCGTGTACTTCCAGGTGGGCACCGACCCGGACCAGGCCACCATCGACGTCAACAACAAGGTCCAGGCCGCCCTGGCCAAGCTGCCCGAGGAGGTGCGCCGGCAAGGGGTGAAGGTGGAGAAGAAATCCTCCGACATCCTCCAGGTGGTCACGCTGTTCTCCCCGGATGATTCCCGCGACCCGATCTATATCAGCAACTACGCGCTGATCAACGTGATCGACGAGCTCAAGCGCATCCCCGGCGTCGGTGACGCCAGCCAGTTCGGTTCCAAGGACTACTCCATGCGCATCTGGCTGCGGCCGGACAAGCTGGCGCAGTACGACCTGACCCCCAGCGACGTGGTCAAGGCCATCCAGGAGCAGAACTCCCAGTTCGCCGCCGGCAGCTTCGGCAAGCAGCCCCTGAACCAGCCCCAGGACTTCACCTACACCGTCACCACCAAGGGCCGTTTCACCGAACCCAAGGAGTTCGAGAGCGTCATCTTGCGCACCGACTCCACCGGCGCCAGCCTGCTGCTCAAGGACGTGGCGCGGGTGGAACTGGGCGCCCAGGACTACTCGCTGATGACCTCGCTGAACGGCCAGCAGAACGCCGCCTTCGGCATCTACCTGCAACCCGGCGCCAACGCCCTGGACACCGCCGAGGCGGTGGAGAACACCATGAAGCGCCTGGAGAAGCGCTTCCCCGACGGCATCGCCTACAAGATCCCCTACGACACCACCAAGTTCGTCAAGGTCTCCATCGAGGAGGTTATCCACACCTTCGTCGAAGCCCTGGTGCTGGTGATGCTGGTGGTCTTCATCTTCCTGCAGAACTGGCGCGCCACGCTGATCCCGGTGCTGGCCATCCCGGTGTCGCTGATCGGCACCTTCGCCGGCATGTACATGCTCGGCTTCTCCATCAACCTGCTGACCCTGTTCGGCATGGTGCTGGCCATCGGCATCGTCGTGGACGACGCCATCGTGGTGCTGGAGAACGTCGAGCGGGTGATGCGCACCGAGAAGCTCAGTCCGCGCGATGCCTCGATCAAGGCCATGGAGGAGGTCACCGGGCCCATTGTCGCCATCGTCCTGGTGCTCTGCGCGGTGTTCGTCCCGGTGGGCTTCCTTGGCGGCCTGGCGGGGCAGATGTATAAGCAGTTCGCGATCACCATCGCGGTGTCGGTGGTGATCTCCGGCATCGTCGCGCTGACCCTGTCACCGGCGCTCTGCGCCCTGCTGCTCAAGCCCACCCACGAGGAGCCGGCGGCGCCGTTCCGCTGGTTCAACCGCTTCTTCGACCGCGCTACCGACGGCTACACCGCCGGCGTGCGCTTCTTCCTCAAGCGCAGCGTCATCGGCCTGCTGCTGTTCGGCGGGATGATCGCGCTGATGGTGGTGCTGTTCGGCCGGGTGCCCGGCTCGCTGGTGCCGGATGAAGACCAGGGCTATGTGATCAACGCCTACTTCCTGCCCCCGGCCGCCTCCCTGACCCGCACCGAAGAGGTCACCAGCGCGGTGACCGAGCAACTGATGAAGCACCCGGCGGTGCAGGACGTGGTCACCTTCGCCGGCTTCGACGTGCTCACCTTCGGCACCCGCAGCAACGCCGGGGTGTCCTTCGTGCCGCTGAAGGACTGGAAGGAGCGCACCACCGACGAACTGGACGCGCGCAACCTGCCACCCAGCTTCATGGCCATGGGCGCCGGGCAGAAGGATGGCGTGGTGATGACCTTCAACCCGCCGCCGATTACCGGCATGAGCACCACCGGCGGCTTCGAGGCCTACATCCAGGACCGCTCCGGCGGCAGCGTCCAGCAACTGGAAGAGACGGTCACCAAGTTCATCGGCGCCATCTCCAAGCGCCCGGAACTGGTGGGGGTGAACACCACCTTCAACGCCAACGTGCCGCAGTACTACGTCGACCTCGACCGCACCAAGGCCCGCGCCCTGGGGGTGGCGGTGAACGATGTGTTCACCGCCATGCAGTCCACCTTCGGCAGCTACTACGTCAACGACTTCACCCTCTACGGGCGCACCTGGCAGGTCAGCCTGCAGGCGGAGTCCGAGTTCCGCCGCAAGCCCGAGGACCTCAGCCAGGTCTATGTGCGCTCGGCTTCCGGCGACCTGGTGCCGCTGTCGTCCCTGGTGCGGGTGCAGCGCATCCTCGGGCCGGACTCCTACGCGCGCTTCAACGTCTACCCGGCGGCCAAGATCCTCGGCGGCCCGGCGCCGGGCTACAGCTCCGGCCAGGCTCTGGCGGCCATGCAGGAGGTGGCGGACGAGGTGCTGGGCGAGGACTACAGCATCGGCTGGATCGGCTCGGCCTACCAGGAACTGGCCACCCAGGGCTCGGGCAGCAAGGCCTTCATCTTCGGCCTGGTGCTAGTGTTCCTCATCCTCGCCGCCCAGTACGAGCGCTGGACCCTGCCCATCGCCGTGGTCACCGCCGTGCCCTTCGCGGTGTTCGGCGCCATCCTCGCGGTGTGGATGCGCGGGCTGTCCAACGACGTGTACTTCCAGGTGGGGCTGGTCACGCTGATCGGCCTGGCGGCGAAGAACGCCATCCTCATCATCGAGTTCGCCGTGCTCTGCCGCGAGGAGGGCAAGGGCATCTTCGAGTCCTCGCTGGAGGCGGCCAAGCTGCGCTTCCGCCCCATCGTCATGACCTCGCTGGCCTTCATCCTTGGCTGCGTGCCCCTGGCCATCAGCACCGGCGCGGGCTCGGCGAGCCGACATTCGATCGGTACCGGGGTGATTGGCGGTATGCTTGCCGCCACGTTGCTGGCAACCTTCCTCATCCCGATGTTCTATCTGCTGGTGGAATCCGCCGCCGACAAGCTGGGTCGCAAGAAGAAGGCACCGGCGACCGAGTGACGCGCCCGCCTCGCTGAACATCGAACCACGCGATCGCTCCACGGTCTTTTGCAGTCCACGGCGCCGCCCTCGGGGCGGCGCCCTGTTTTCAGGTGAACCATGAATTTCCGCATCCTGCTGATCCTCGGGTCGCTCAGTGCCTTCGGCCCGATGGCCATCGACTTCTACCTGCCGAGCTTCCCGGCGCTGGCCCAGGCCTTCTCCACCGACGTGGAGCACGTGCAGTTGAGCCTGGCGTCCTATTTCATCGGCCTGGCCATCGGGCAGTTGCTCTACGGCCCCATCGCCGACCGCTTCGGCCGGCGCCTGCCGCTGCTGGTGGGGGTAAGCCTGTTCACCCTGGCCTCGGTGGCCTGCGCCCTGGCGCCGAGCCTGGAATGGTTGATCGGCGCGCGCTTCGTCCAGGCCCTGGGTGGTTGCGCGGGGATGGTGGTGTCACGGGCGGTGGTGCGCGATCTCTGCGACCCCATCACATCGGCCAAGGTGTTCTCGCAACTGATGCTGGTGATGGGCCTGGCGCCGATCCTCGCGCCCCTGGGCGGCGGCCTGCTGTTGGACCTGTTCGGCTGGCCGTCGATCTTCTTCGGGCTGACCCTGTTCAGCGCCCTGGTGCTGACCGGCGTCTACCTCTGGCTGCCGGAAACCCTCACCAGCGGCGACGAGCGCCCGCCGTTGCGCGGCGCCCTGGGCCAGTACAAGCGCCTGCTGGGGGATGGGGTGTTCATCGGCTACGCCATGACCGGCGGCCTGTCCATGGCCGGCATGTTCGCCTACATCGCCGGTTCGCCCTTCGTCTTCATCGAGCTCTACGGCGTGCCGGCGGAGCACTACGGCTGGCTGTTCGGCGGCAACGCCCTGGGCTTCATCCTGGTGGCCCAGGTCAACGCCTGGCTGATGCGCTTCGGCGGGCCGGCCTACTGGATGCGGCGGGTGGTGTGGTTCTACCTGGCGTGCGCGCTGGCGCTGCTGGCGGTGGCCCACGCGCATACCGAGGCGCTGTGGCCATTGCTGGTGCCGCTGTTCGGCTGCATCGCCAGCCTCGGCATCATCATCCCCAACGCCTCGGCCAGCGCCATGGCCGGCCAGGGCCGCCATGCCGGCAGCGCCTCGGCGCTGATGGGCAGCCTGCAGTTCAGCGTGGCGGCGGGTGCCGCCGCGCTGGTGGGGGTGTTGCACGATGGATCGGCGATGCCGATGGCGATGGTGATCTGCCTGTGCGGCGTCGGTGCCGTGTGTGCGTCGCTGGTCACCTGGCGGCTGACCCGGGGCCAGCCGTCGGTGCTCGGCTAGCCCGCAGCCCGCTGTTTCAGCTCGGGCAGCACGTGCGGTGCCTTGAGCCGCGCCTCCAGCGTGGCGACGAAGCGTTGCGCCTCGGCCTCGCTGCGGAAGCTCACCGCGTGCTGGTCCATGCAGACCTGCCAACTGTTGCCCTGGGTGGTACGGAGTGGTCGGACTATGACGTTCATGGTGCCCTCTCCCTGAGAAAGTGAGCCCCCAGTGTAGACCCGGGTAGATGACAGAAAATGACCCGGATCAAATTGCCGACTGGTGGTGGACGACCGTTCGGCGGAGGCGCTGGGCCCACGATATGCACCCCGCCAGCATCGACGTATTCGTAGGATGGGTCGGGCGGCGCTCCGCGAGCCCAGCGAAACCCATCGATGCAGAGCTTCATGCATAACGAAATGCCATTCCCGGCCCCGCTTGGTGGAGGTAAAAAGCGACCTCCACCCTACGCAGTGGTCATGTCCGCGCAGGGGTTCGCTGTTGTGGGAACTCATTCGCGATGGGGCGCCCAGGTGGACACCCCATTGGCAGGCGAGGACCTCAGAACCCCTCGAGCACGATCTTGCCCTTGGCCTTGCCGCTTTCCAGCAGCGCGTGGGCGCGCTTGAGGTTGGCGGCGTCGATGCGGCCGAAGTGTTCGCCGAAGGTGGTCTTCAGCACGCCGGCGTCGATCAGCTCGCTGACGCGGTTGAGCAGCCTGTGCTGTTCGATCATGTCGGCGGTCTCGAACATCGAGCGGGTGTACATGAACTCCCAGTGCAGCGAGATGCTCTTGCGCTTGAGCTTGAGCACGTCGAGGCCGGCCGGGTCGTCGATCAGCGCCAGCTTGCCCTGGGGCGCCAGGGCTTCCACCAGCTGTTCCAGGTGCTGGTCGGTCTGGGTCAGGCTGGCGACGTGGGTGACGCTGTCGAGGCCGATGCGCTTGAGCTCGGACGCCAGGGGCTGGCTGTGGTCGATCACGTGGTGGGCGCCCAGCTCGCGGACCCAGGCCTGGGTTTCCGGCCGCGAGGCGGTGCCGATCACGGTCAGGCCGGTGAGCTGGCGGGCCAGCTGCACGAGGATGGAGCCGACGCCGCCGGCGGCGCCGACGATGAGCAGGCTCTGGCCCTGGTCGGCCTTGCCTTCGGCGATGCCCAGGCGGTCGAACAGCAGCTCCCAGGCGGTGATGGCGGTCAGCGGCAGGGCGGCGGACTTGGCGAAGTCCAGGCTCCGGGGGCGCTTGCCGACGATGCGCTCGTCAACGAGGTGCAGCTCGGCGTTGCCGCCCGGGCGGGTCAGGGCGCCGGCGTAGAACACCTCGTCGCCCGGCTGGAACAGGGTCACGTCGCTGCCCACGGCCTTGACCACGCCGGCCACGTCCCAGCCCAGCACCTTGGCCTGGCCGTTCTCCGGCTGCACGTTGCGGCGGATCTTGGTGTCCACCGGGTTCACCGAAATGGCGCGGACCTCCACCAGCAGGTCACGGGCGCCCGGGGTGGGGGCGGGCAGTTCGACGTCCTGCAGCGCATCGGCGTGGTCGATGGGCAGGGACTGGTAATAGGCAACGGCTTTCATCGTGGGCTCCTGGGTTCAGGCGAGGCGATCGAGAAGGGTGAGGGTGACGCCCTTGAGGCGGCTGCCATGGGCATCGCCGAAATGGCGGTAGTGGGCGGTGGCCTTGTGGGCCTCCAGGGCGGCGTCGTCGCGCCAGGTTTCCAGCATGACGAAGCGCAGCGCGTCGGCGCGGTCGCGGTGCAGGTCGTACTGCAGGCAGCCGGGTTCGCTGCGGCTGGCGGCCACCAGCTCGCGCAGGGCGGTTTCCACCGCCTCGGCCTGGCCGGGGAGGGCATCGATATGGGCGATCAGGTGGAGCGAGGGGGTCATGGCGGCTTCTCCGGGGTCGATGGCGCATAGGTTGAGCCATTTCGCGGCGAAGAAAAATCAGCTAGAAGACGACAGTCTTTCAAAGGATTTTTGAAAATGCTGCGCCTCGACGACCTCAGCGTCTTCGTTCGTACCGCCGACCGTGGCAGCCTTTCCGCCGCCGCCCGCGAGCTGGAGATCTCCCCGGCCGTGGCCAGTGCCGCCCTCAAGCGCCTGGAGCAGCGCCTCGACGCCCGCCTGTTCGCCCGCTCCACCCGCAGCCTGCGCCTGACCGCCGAGGGCGAGCAGTACCTGGTGCACGCTCGCGCCGCATTGCAGAGCCTGGACGAGGGCCGCCAGCAGCTGGCCGGCGGCAAGAGCGACATCGGCGGGCTGCTGCAGCTCTCGGCGCCCTCGGATTTCGGCCGCAACGTGCTGCTGCCCTGGCTGGACGAATTCCAGGCCGAGCACCCGCGCCTCAGCGTGCGCCTGTTCCTCAGCGACCAGGTGGCCGACCTGTTCCGTCAGCCGGTGGACATCGCCATCCGCTCCGGCGAGCCGGAGGATTCCAGCCTGGTGGCGCTGCCCCTGGCACCGGGCAATCGCCGCGTGCTCTGTGGTGCGCCGGATTACTTCGCCCGCCATGGCCGGCCGCGCACGCCGGAGGAACTGCACCGGCACAACTGCCTGTTGTACCTGCTCGGTGGCCGCGTGCATGACCAGTGGACCTTCCACGAAGGGCGCCGCAGCCAGGTGGTTACGGTGGCCGGCGACCGGGTCTGCGATGACGCCGACGTGGTGCGGCGCTGGGCGGTGGCGGGGCAGGGGCTGGTGTACAAATCCTGGCTGGACGTGGCCGCCGACGTGCGTGCCGGGCGACTGCAGCTGGCCCTGGAGGATTACCTCGGCGAGCCCACGCCGCTGAACCTGATCTGCCCGCACCGCGCCCAGTTGAGCAAGCCGGTGAACCTGCTGCGCGAGTTCCTCCGCCAGCGCTGCGGCGAGCTGCTCCTCGGCGCACCCTGGCAGGGGGTGGCCCAGACGCCGCGCTGAGCGTCACAGCCCGCTGTTGTGCGGGGCGCGCCATTCGCTATTGTGATGGAGCGTCCCCGACGAATCGCAGACTGCCCGGAGATGAGCCGTGGTCACCAGCTGTCCAGCCCCATCCGCCTTCCGATGCGCCCGGCCTTGAGTGCCGCCCCGGCCGTGCCCGGGCGCTTCGGCGCGACCCTGCTGCTGGTGTTCCTCGGCTACCTGCTGCTGGCCCTGGGCGCCGTGTGGCTGGCGCGGCAGCCGGGCACCATCGCCACCCTCTGGTACGCCAACGCCTTCGGCATCACCTTCCTCTGGGCCCAGCCACTGCGGCGCTGGCCGGCGCTGCTGGGGGCGATGCTGCTGGCCAACATGATCGCCGGGCGGTTGATGGGCGACACCCTGGCCATGTCCGCCAGCTTCCTGCCGGCCAACATGCTGGAGATGATCCTCGCCGCCGCCCTGCTGCGCCGTACCGGCGTGGCGCTGAACATGAGCCGCAGCCCTTCGGCCTTCCTGCGCTTCATTCTCCTGGGGGCGCTGCTGCCGCCGCTGGTCAGTTCCACCTTCGGGGCGCTGATCGTGCAGAGCATCGGCTATGCCGGCTTTGGCCGGGTCTGGCTGTCCTGGTACGAGGGCGCGGTGCTGGGCACCTTGTCGATCCTGCCGCTGACGGTGCAGTTGCAGCAGCACGGCCTGCAGTCCCTGCGCTCGCCGAAGCGCCCTAACGAACTGTTCTTCTACGTGCCGCTGGTGCTGCTGGTGACCCTGGTGGCCCTGCGCCTGCTGCCTTCGCCCTTCGTCTACCTGTCGTTGCCGCTGCTGCTGGCGGCGGTGCGGCTGCCCTTCGCCGGCACGGCGCTGCTGGTGACCCTGACCTCCTTCAGCGGCGGCCTGATGATCGCCATGGGCGGGCTGGAGCTGCCGCCGGTAACGCCACTGTGGCAGGAGATCACCCTTTACCTGCCCTTGCTGCTGTCACTGCTGCCGCCCCTGTTGCTGGCTGCCGCCGTGGAGCAGGGCCGGCGACGCCAGCGCGAACTGGCGGCCAGCGAGGCGCGCTTCCGCGATGCCATGGAGCACTCGGCCATCGGCATGGCCCTGGTGGGGCTGGATGGCCGTTTGCAGCGGGTCAACCGCGCCCTGTGCGAGATGCTCGGCTACTTGCCGGACGAGCTGAGCGCGCAGAGCTTCCAGGGCATCACGCATGCCGATGACCTCTCCGGCGACCTGGAACTGGTGCAGGACGCACTCGCTGGCCGTCGCGACAACTATCGGCTGGAGAAGCGCTACCTGCGCCGCGACGGCTCCGCAGTCTGGGCACTGCTGGCGGTGTCGCTGGTGCGCGATGCGGAAGGGCGGCCGCTGTACTTCATCGCGCAGATCGAGGACATCGACCGGCGCAAGCGCGCCGAGGCCGAACTGGCCGAGCTGGCCCAGCGCTATTCCCTGGCCACCGGCGCCAGCGGCGTAGGTGTCTGGGACTGGGACCTGATCAGCGACGACATGATCTGGGACGACAGCCTGTTCCGCCTCTACGGCATGCGTCCGCTGGGGCGGCCGGTGAGTTACGAGGAGTGGGCGCGCTTCGTCCACCCCGGCGATATCGACGCCATGCAACGTGAGCTACAGCGTGTGCGCGAAGGCCTGGCGCAGCTGGACGTGGAGTTCCGCGTCACCCTGCCCAATGGCGATGTCCGCGCCTTGCGTGGCCACGGCAGCCTGGCCCTGGACGCCGAGGGCAAGCCCACCCGGATGATCGGCACCAACTGGGACGTGACCCAGTTGCGCGAACTCACCGAACGCCTGAACGACGAGCGCGAGCGCCTTCAGGTGACGCTCAACTCCATCGGCGACGGGGTGATCACCACCGACCTGGACGGCCGCGTGCGCTTCCTCAACCCGGTGGCCGAACGCCTCAGCGGCTGGAGCACCGCTGCGGCCCGTGGCCAGGCCATCGAGCGCGTGCTGCCCCTGGAAAGCGAAGAGGGGCGGCCGGTGGCCAGCCCGGTGCGGCCCTGCCTGGAACTGGGCACGGTGGAAAGCATTCCCGGGCACTCGTCCCTGCGCCATGGCGCCGGTGGCCTCATCGCCCTGCGTGGCCAGGCGGCCCCGGTGCGCAGTGCCGAAGGCGAGCTGCTCGGCAGCGTGCTGGTGTTCACCGATGTCAGCGAGGCGCGGGCCATGCAGAAGCACCTGCGCTACGCCGCCACCCACGATGCCTTGACCGGGCTGCTCAACCGCCCGGCCTTCGAGGACGCCCTGGCGGAGAGCTGCCGCGAGGTGGAGCAGAACGCCGGGCACAGCGTGCTGTTTTTCATCGACCTGGACCACTTCAAGCAGGTCAACGACAACGCTGGTCACGCCGCCGGAGACGAACTGCTGCGGCGCATCTCGCGATTGATGCAGGACCTGGTGCGCAGCGGCGACCTGCTGGCGCGCCTGGGCGGCGACGAGTTCTCGATGATCCTGCGCAGCTGCCCCCTGGTCCAGGCGGAGATGCTCGCCGCGCGGTTGATCGAACACATCCAGGCGCTGCGCTTCGAGTGGGAAGGGCAGGTCTTCAAGGTCGGCGCCAGCGTCGGCCTGGCCACCCTGCGGGCCGGCAACAGCGAGCCGGCCGAGCTACTGCGCCAGGCCGATATCGCTTGCTACCAGGCCAAGAACGGTGGGCGCGGTCGCCTGGCGGTGTACGCCGAGGCGCTGGCGCACGGCTGAGGCCCGGCCGCCGACGAAAGCACTGGCTCGACGTCTTTTTTTGACGCGCGGGTCAAGTTAGAATGCGCGCCGTCGTGGCCATGGGGCTGCGACATGGGTTCCCTAACCCCATCGGCAAAAAGGATGTGAATCACCATGCCCGCAGCTCTTCCCACGGTCTGGCGCCCCGCGCTGACCGGCCTCATCGCCTTCCATATCCTGATCATCATCGCCAGCAACTACCTGGTGCAGCTGCCCATGACCCTGTTCGGTTGGCAGACCACCTGGGGCGCGTTCAGCTTCCCGTTCATCTTCCTCGCCACCGACCTGACAGTGCGCCTGCTCGGCAAACAGGCCGCGCGCCAGGTGATCGCCCGCGTGATGCTGCCGGCGCTGGCGGCCTCCTACGTGGTCTCCGTGCTGTTCCAGGATGCGGCCTTCCAGGGCTTCGGCGCCCTGGGCGAGTTCAACCTGTTCGTCGCCCGCATCTCGCTGGCGAGTTTCCTCGCCTACGTGCTGGGGCAGATCCTCGACATCCAGGTCTTCGATCGCCTGCGCACGATGCGCCAGTGGTGGATCGCCCCGGTGGTCTCCACCATCGCCGGCAACCTGCTGGACACCTTCACCTTCTTCTCGGTGGCCTTCTGGCACAGCGACAACCCCTTCATGGCCGAGCACTGGGTGGAGATCGCCACGGTGGACTACGGCGTCAAGCTCAGCGTCAGCCTGGTGCTGTTCGTGCCGCTCTACGGCGTGCTGCTCAACGGCATCCTGCGGGCCATCACCCCGCGCAGCGAACGCCCGGCCTAAACCCTCGCAGACACTGCGAAAACGTTCGGGTCGAGTCGCCTAGGTGATGGCTTTCGCTGCGCACTGCTCCATCCCGCAGTGCGGTTCTGAGTCTTCTGAACGCATCTTTCTTTGCTTCGGACAGAGGCACTACCTGCCATGCCTTCAGTGTTGTTGCGCGGGTGAGCGGGCCGGGCAGCCCTGGTTCATAGGGCTTCGTTGGCGCGCCTGAAGGGCCCCCGGCTCTTCTGCGGGCAGAAGATGTGCCGTGTTTCCACGGCCCAGAAGCAATCACCCAGGGGCTCCATGCGGATTCGTGAGCCGCGTTGGTTGCTGTAGAGCAGGTTGAGCATCACCTCGTCGTCGTTGCCGCTGGTCTGCAGGGCATCGGTCGGGCCGCCACTCTCGACCAGCAGGCTGAGGTGGCCGATGAGGTCGCGCTCCACCCGCCCGGATGTTTCCAGCAGGCTGCGTCCGTAGCGGGTCATCGTATAAAAGCGGCCGTCGCGGAAGAGGGTCCAGTGGACGATGTCCAGCACCTGGCCATTTTCGAGCACCACCTGGCCGTTGGCGGCGTACTGGCCGTCGATCATCTGGGTCGAGTGCGTGCCATACCACAGCGAAGCTGGCGCCAGGCCCGAGGCCAGCACCGAGAGCAGAACCAGCAAATGGCGGCGGGGCCGCTGGCGAAGACGCTGAAGCGTCATTGCAGGCACCTCGCCAATTGGGCCTCGGGGACCGAGTCCACGATGTTGCGTTGCACCATCAACCAACTGGCGCTGCGCCCGTCGTGCAGACAGACGATCTCGTAGAAGTCGGCGCTGCGAAACACCAGCAAGTGAGTGGAAGCGCTGACCAACGATTGCAGGCGCGGGTTGAGCACGGCCGTGTCGCGGACCAGTTCGCGGAGCGCCTCTTCGTGCTCATCGAGGTAGGTGATGGTCAGCGTTCCCAGTTGCATGTCCTGGGTATGAAGCCGCTGCTCGGAGAGCTGGAAGCACAACAGCCCGGTGATACAGAGCCCGATGGCGATGGGGGAGCACAGGGCTATCAGCCAGGGTCGGGTCCAGTATGGCGTCGGCTTGCCCCCGGTGGCACAGGGTGGCGTGGCAGCTATCGGCAGGAGTCGTTCTTCCTGCGTGTCACTGGTCGCAATGCCGCTCGCGGTGCTGATCAGGAATAGTGGATTGAACCTGTAACCGCGCCGTGGCAGCGTCTGAATGATTTCGTGCTGCGTCTCGTCCGCGAGCGCCTGGCGCAGTGTGTCGATCTGCTGGGTGAGGCTGCCCTGGCTGGCGATGCGATCCGACCAGGCATGGTTGAGCAGCGCTTCGCGCGGCACCACCTCGCCGGGCGCGTTGAGCAGCAGTTCGAGCACGCGGCTGCCGGAAACCCCGAGGTCGATGCGCTCCTCCGCGCCATTCCCGTACAGGTCCAACTGGAATCGCGAGGGGTAGAACCGGGCGTAGCGATTCGTTCGACCGGTTCTGATGGTCATGTACGGCATAGGGGGGCTCCTGTCGCCTGGTAGCGGGGCGGGCTCGCGCTCTATACGTGCAGGCTGACCCCGGGGAGAAAAGCAGGGAGAGGATAGGGGTAGCCAAGCGGGGCGGATCTGCCTGGACTGCTGTTTTGGCGTAGGAGGAATTTGCGCCAAACCTGTTGAAAGTTCTTGGCCCGGTAGGTGGCACACGAGGCCTTTCTCAGGGGCACCGCTGCTTATATTCGGCGTACGACCTGCGTGCCACCGATGGCGGGTGAGGGGTAGCATCCCGGTTTTCCAACCCGCTCCGGAGCCCGCCATGAAGGCCGCCGTCGTCCATGACTTCAACCAAGCACCGCGCTACGCCGATTTCGCCACCCCCGAGGCGGGCGAGGGGGAAGTTCGGGTGCGGGTCCGTGCAGCAGCGTTGAGCCAACTGGTAAAGGCGCAGGCCTCAGGCCGGCACTACAGCAGCGGCAAGGTGCTGCCGCTGGTGCCGGGCGTGGACGGGGTCGGGGAGCTGGAGGATGGGCGGCGGGTGTACTTCGCCTTCCCGCGCCCGCTTTACGGCGCCATGGGCGAGTACAGCGTGGTGCCTGCAGCGAACCTGGTTGAGGTGCCCGACGGGGTGGATGACGTCACCGCAGCGGCCATCGCCAACCCCGGCATGTCGTCCTGGGCGGCGCTGATCGACCGGGCGAATTTCCAGTCCGGCGAGAGCGTGCTGATCAACGGTGCCACCGGTGCCTCCGGGCGCCTGGCGATCCAGGTGGCCCGTCACCTCGGTGCTGGTCGCATCACCGTTACCGGGCGCAACGCCGACAGCCTGCGCACCCTGGGCGGCCTCGGCGCCGATGCGGCCATCCCGCTGGACCTGCCGGCGGACGAGCTGAAGGCGCGCTTCCGCGAGGTCATCCAGGGCGATGGCGCCAACGTGGTACTCGACTACCTCTGGGGCGCTTCGGCCGCCACCTTCCTCGCCGCTGCATCCGGTCACGGCAGCCGCGAGGCCGAGCCGCGCGTGCGCTTCGTGCAGATCGGCTCGATCTCCGGCAACAGCATCGACTTCCCCGGCGCCGTGCTGCGCAGCTCGGGCCTGGAACTGATGGGCAGTGGCCTGGGCAGCCTCTCCAACGCCGGGCTGGTGCGGGTGGTCGGCCAATTGCTCGCCGCAGTACCTGCTGCGGGCCTGACCATCGACGCCGAGGCGGTGCCGCTGGCCGAGGTGGAATCCGCCTGGAACCGGGCCACGGCATCGCGGTTGGTGTTCACCCTCTGATGCGGGCCTAGAACCCTCCCGGGCCAGCAGCCACTGCCGGCCCGTTTTCCCTCATGCGTGTGTCGTTATCGTTCCTGAAATAGAACGCTAGAGCTGATTTTTGCAGTCTGGCGGCGAAAGGGGGCCGAATTTAATCTTTCCCACATGCAGTCAGCCACTGCAACGAAGCGAAAGAAACCAACGCCGAACCGGCACCCAAACATCGAAAAGCGAGGAACGCACCATGACCAATTTCACCTACAACCGTCTCGACAAAGACAACGCCGCCGTCCTGCTGGTGGACCACCAGGCTGGCCTGCTCTCCCTGGTTCGCGACATCGAGCCGGACAAGTTCAAGAACAACGTCCTGGCCCTGGCTGACCTCGCCAAGTTCTTCAAGCTGCCGACCATCCTTACCACCAGCTTCGAAACCGGCCCCAACGGCCCGCTGGTCCCCGAGCTGAAAGAGCTGTTCCCGGACGCGCCCTACATCGCCCGCCCCGGCCAGATCAACGCCTGGGATAACGAAGACTTCGTCAAGGCGATCAAGGCCACCGGCAAGAAGCAGCTGATCATCGCCGGCGTGGTGACAGAGGTCTGCGTGGCCTTCCCGGCCCTCTCCGCCCTGGAGGAAGGCTTCGAGGTGTTCGTGGTGACCGACGCCTCCGGCACCTTCAACGAGATGACCCGCAACGCGGCATGGAATCGCATGAGCCAGGCCGGCGCGCAGCTTATGAACTGGTTCGGCGTGGCCTGCGAACTGCACCGCGACTGGCGCAACGACGTGGAAGGCCTGGCCGCCCTGTGCTCCAACCACATCCCCGACTACCGCAACCTGATGACCAGCTATGCGGCGTTGACTGGCAACAAGTGATGGGGTGAAGCGAAGACCGAAATGAAAAGCGGGAGCCTTTTGGGGCTCCCGCTTTTTTTGCTTTTGGGGTCAGTCGATTTCGTTTTCCTGACGCCTGCCGAATTGATCGAGCAAGGGCTGAATCTCCCGCAAGAGCGCAAAGGGTTCCGCGCCGAGGCTCTGCACGACCAGCAGGAACTCGACCACATCGAGCCGCCTTTCGCTGCGCTCGTATTTGGAAACATAGGACTGAGGACGCAGCAGCTTCTCTGACAGCTGCTGTTGGGTCATACCCGACTCATTGCGCGCTGCGATGAGCAATTCGAGCAGGCGTTGGTAGGGCAGGGAGTTGATGGTTTTCATGGGGTCACCGGAACGAGGGCCGGTGGTTTGAATAAACCCATTTCAGGCTTATCCCGGAATGGGTTACTCATGATGGGCTGGAGGTGATGCAGCAGAGACATGGGCACATCAGGGGCACGCCAGAGGCAGAGAGTCAGGTTTGCTTTTCATGGCCCTCATCCCATCGGGCTAAAGCTGCTTGCCGACGAACAGTACCGCTGTTTCAGCCAATCACTCCTGGCCTCTCGGTCGCTCTGATAGCGGCTCCCCCACTTTCTGCACGCCTGCTTGAAATACTGCTTGGCACCTTTTCGGCATTCCCGATAGTCAATCGAGCCGCGCTTGTGGTTGCCGCAGACGCTGCCGCCATCGATGTAGTTATTCACTACGTTCCAGTGGGCGAGGTACTGGCCACCGCCGCTCCATTTGTCGACCCAGTGGCTATCGCTTTCCACGTTTCGGCGGCGTGTCGTTGAGGGTTGCGCGTTCTGTTCGTAGGCGATTGATTGCCTGACCCCTTCCATGCTCACCACATTGTCGGGCTGGCGTGGCGTGTAGTTGTGGTCGTTGAAGTCGGTCTGCCGAGCGCGGGTTTGCTGCTCCTGTTTTTTGACGTTGGCCCAGAACATGTCTTCGGCCTTTGGTTGCGTTGGATCGGTGTCTACGAAGGGCGGCAGCGAGGACTGTTCATAGTGCTGTTGCTGAGCCTGTGCGGCGGGCTTCGGGTCTTGCAGGAGGGGGAGATTGACGCCCGCCAGGTAGAGCAGGCTCAACGCGACGCTGGTTCCGATGACTCCTGCGGCAAGCCATTTGCCGGCTTCTGCTGTTCGTTTGCGATGGAGATAGCGCGGGGCGTCGTTTCTGTCGGCTTTCATTGACCACTCCCTGTCAATGTCTGGTGCCTGCGGGCACTCGCTGTTTGCTACTCAGTCTCGTCGCTTGGCTCGCTCGAGACAGGGTCGTCTGGGCTGATCTGCCCTACCTCAGGCATCTCCTCGCCTGTCAGGAGCTACCAGCGGAACTGGGGGTAGACCTTGGCGATTGCCAGGATCTCCTCCTCCTTGATCTCTCTGTTCTTGGAGGGATTCTTGAGGTTGCTCCAGGTGTAGCGGCTGATCCCGGTCAATTCCTCAAGCTTCGGGAGCCTGATTTCCGATCACGACAGGATGGTGAGAACACGCTCTTTGATCATCCTTTTTGTTCATTGACTGGGGCAAAATGACTCACGTCGTTTAACTCTAACCAGGCCTGAGTCAAATTGACGTTATCCAGGGTTGAGGTGGGATTAAGTTCAATTTGAGCTCTTCTCATCGAAGTCCGGACTGGTTTGCCCTCCTTCCGGAAGAATTTTCCCACTCGCAATCCAAAGCGCGTACTGAGGGAAAGCGCTCACAAGCACATCGATCTCCTCTGTGCTAACACGCACAGCCCCTTTGCTCACATTGAGCCAGCGACTGTGTTCGGTATCGCTCAATTGGCTAAGTTTTTTTGGGCCGATCTTCTTGATTAGCAGCCTTGCCCTATCTGCAGAGCTTTCCATGTAGTCAGACAAACCGCATTTTTCGAGGTAACTATTGACTTTTAATCGATCGAGTCAATAATTGACCTGGTTAATTATTGACTTGATTGCCGCTCAAGCCGCTTGAAAGCCCAACATAGTGCAGCAAAGGCCAAGGATGTGGAAGGAACCGACCTAACGCTCAAACACCTGCTCTGCGCACCTCCGATCATGCCGTGGCGCGAATTCGCCGACTGGATACGCATGGGGGATGAACACAACATCGTCTGGGGATGGATTCGCAACGGCTACATCCCCTCACACAAGCTGGGCAAGCATGTGATGGTCAACGTCGCGTTGCTGATCCGTGAGCTCGTGGAAAAGGAGCGGGGGTCGTGAGGGAGAGGGGAGGGCGTCCCGGCGGCTTGCTACCTAGGGCTCACGCTGAAGTGTCCGTCTGGCCCATGGCGGAAAACATCAACTGGTTGGAGTACGGCTGTGGCTCTACCAGGAGTCTGGCCGACTCACGCCGCGCTGGGCATGCTCGTTTTTATGCGAAACGGCCTGATAGCCGAACCAAGGAGGTGCGCCATGAATGATCCCGATCCGCTTTCACTGACCCATCAACAACGTCGCCTTCGTGAACTGCGCGAGCGGTTGGAGTCGAGGCTGCATACGGTTCAGGTGATCGCCGAGATCATTCTGGATAACGCTGCGTTTCGGGAAGGCTTCCCCGGGCCCTGGTTTGGCGAGTACCGGGAAGGGGCATTGATGGATGCTGTGGTGCAGCTGTCGCGTAGCAATCTCGAAGATTTTTCTCGGTTGCTGGAGATGCAGAGGGCGCAGGAGGAGTGAAGGGAGGTCGGGTTCGAGAAATACTCGTTGAAATACCATTGCACGAGCTTCGCCAGGTGTATGCGCCTATGCACCCGGGCATAGAGATGCCGTCCTTGGTGACAGGGAATTCTCCGAAGCCATCCACCTGCCCTCGCCCTGGTCCTTTTCCTGTGCTGTCCTCTACCTCAGGAGAAATCGGAGGTACGTCACGTGCAATTACATGAAGGCGTCTGCCGGCTGGGCGATGTGGTGTCGATCAACCTCCTCGATGGGAAGCTGGGGACGCAGGTGATGCGACTGTTGCTGACCCAGGGGATCGAGGTCGAGGTGCTGGAGGTGCGGGGCGATTCGGTGAAGCTGGCGGTGAGAGCGCCAAGCGGGATGCTGATTGTGGAGGAGTTGGGCTTCCCTCCGTAGTCGCGTCTTCTTGCTGTTGCTATGGGCGGGCTTGTCGACGCCCAAAGAAAAAGCCCCTGGAGATCTTGCGATCTTCAGGGGCTTTGCGTTTGGTGGAGCCGGGGGGATTTGAACCCCCGTCCGCCAGTGCGCCGCTTTCGGGACTACATGCTTAGCCAAGTCTACTGAGTTAGCTCTTTGCGGCCCGACTGGCAGGGTGCTCAGAGCGAGCTGTATAAGTTTTAGCCGTTACGTCTACAGCGAACTTGGCGGCGATCCTGTTCTATCTGACAGTCATTTCGGGTTTACAGGCATCCCCTTATGACTGCTGGCGGCCGAAGCCACCAGAAGGGTTAGGCCGCGAGGGCCGCCCCGTAGTTGTCGTCGTTGGCAACTATAAGTTTGCAGCAGCTGATTTACGAGGTCTGCTACCAGCTCGGCATGCCCCTAGAGTTTTGTTACCGGCGTCGAATCCTAATCGGCCCCAAAAGCTTCTAGTGGTAAAGCTAGACGGGCGATGGTACGCCAAAGGCGTTGCCGCGTCGACCTTCAGTGCACAATTGGGCTGTCCGCCGGCTTCGCTTATGATTGCCAGCTATTGTCAGGATGTCCCTCAAACGAGTCCTCCGAATGCCGCGCTCCCCCCGTTATCCGTTGCGCCAGTGGATTTGGCGTGCGTTCGTGCAAAGCGCGCTGATCCCACTGATTCTGGTGGAGTCGGTGCTGATCGCCGTCTATCTGCTGACCAACAGTGCGATCCGTGATGCGCAGGTCGATTACCTGCAGCAGAGCGCGCTGGAGGACCTGGGCAGCGCCGTGCGCCGCGAGGGCAAGATCATCGATGGACGGCTGCAGAGCATCGAGGTGCTGGTGCGGTTGTTCCGTGACAGCGCCGGCCGCGCGCTGCTCGATCGCAGCTACCAGCCGGATGCCCTGGAGCATTCGCGCCATCGCCTGAGCGAAGATGGGGTGTTCTACACCCAGAGCGACGATGGCCGCTCGGCCTCCTTCTATGCCAACAGCACGCCGGTGGAGCGCCAGGACCACGAGAAAGCCCTGCGCCTGTCGCAGCTGGACCCCTTGATGCGCTCGATCCGCGAGAGCGACCCGCTGATGGCGGCGGTGTATTTCAACAGCTGGGACAGCTACAACCGCATCTACCCCTTCTTCATGACGCCCGAGCAGTATCCCCATGACATGGTGATACCCGATTACAACTTCTATTACCTCGCCGACGCCGGGCATAACCCGGGGCGCAAGGTGGTCTGGACCGACGTCTACCTCGACCCGGCCGGGCAGGGCTGGATGATGTCGGCGATCTCGCCGGTGTATCGCGATGACTTCCTCGAAGGCGTGGTCGGCCTGGACATCACCGTGGGGCAGATGCTCGGCGCCATCAGCAACCTCAAGGTGCCGTGGCAGGGCTACGCGATGCTGGTGAGCCGCGACAACAGCATCATGGCGCTGCCGGCGGCGGGGGAGCGTGATTTCGGCCTGCGCGAGCTGACCCGCTATTCCTACGAGGAGGCGGTGCGCCGCGAGGTGCTCAAGCCCGAAGACTTCAACCTGGCCAAGCACGCCGAGATGCAGCCCATCCTGCAGGCGATGAAGTCCGGCGAGGGCAACATGAAGGAAGTGCTGCTGGGCGGGCGCAAGCAGCTGGTGGCCTGGACCGAGATCCCGCAGACCGGCTGGCGCCTGATGATGGTGGTGGACGAGGCCAACATCTTCCGCGAGACCAACCGTCTCGCCGAGCGTTACCTGCAGATCGGCTACCTGCTGATCGCCGGCCTGGCCTTCTTCTATGCCCTGTTCTTCGCCTGGATGTGGGCCCGTTCGCGGCGCCTGAGCGACGAGCTCTCGGTGCCGCTGGCCGGCATCTCCGGGATGATGCAGCGCATCGGCCAGGGCGACTTCGGTCCCGAGGCGCCGAGCAGCCGGATCATGGAATTGGAGTCCATGGCCCTGGCGGTACAACAGACCGGCGACCAGTTGCGCGCCAGCGAAGAAGAGCGCGTCGAGGCCCAGCGCAACCTGGAGCTGGTGCTGGAGAGCACCACCGAAAGCCTCTGGGAAGTAGACGCGCGCACGCTGTCGATCAAGATGAGCGGGCGCTTCGTGAAACGCTTCGGCCTGCCTTCCGACGAGCTCAGCTTCAACGACTTCAACGACCGCGTGCACCCCGACGACGTGGAGCGCGTGCGCCGGCTGCGGCTGTTCTTCGCCGACAGCGACCAGGACAACTTCGATGCCGAATACCGCTTCGCCGATGCCGATGGCCAGTACGCCTGGCTGCTGAGCCGCGGCAAGGTGCTGGAGCGTGACAGCGAAGGCCGCGCCCAGTTGGTGGCGGGCACCCATGTGGACATCACCCGCCTCAAGCAGGTGGAGGACGAACTGCGCCGTGCCAGCCGCGAGGCCATGGCGGCGAGCCAGGCGAAGAGCCGTTTCCTCTCCAGCATGAGCCACGAGCTGCGCACACCGCTCAACGCCATCCACGGGTTCGCCCAGCTCATCGGGTTGGAGACCGAGGGCAAGGACGAGCGCCGCGAAGAGGCCGAGTACGCCCAGGAGATCGTCAACGCCAGCCGCCACCTGACCTCCCTGGTGGACGACATCCTCGACCTGTCGAGCATCGAGAACCGCCGCCAGCAGCTGCAGCTCAAGCCGGTGGAAATCGGCCCCTTGCTGGCCGGCTGCGCCGAGCTGATCCAGCCGGAGCTGCAGACCCGCCAGCTGCACCTGCAGATGATGACGCCGCCCGAGCCCGCGCTCTTCGTGCTGGCCGATGCCCGGCGCCTGCGCCAGGTGCTGCTCAACCTGCTGTCCAACGCGGTGAAGTACAACAACCCGCAAGGCATGGTCAGCCTCGGTTACGAGCTGCGCTCGGCCGGCGTGCGCCTGTGGGTGGCGGACAGCGGCTCGGGGCTCAGCGAGGAGCAGCAGGCCATGCTGTTCCAGCCCTTCCAGCGCCTGGGCCGGGAGAACTCCACCATCCCCGGTACCGGCATCGGCCTGGTGCTGTGCCGCGAGCTGGCGGAGCTGATGGGCGGGGAGATCGGCTTCAGCAGCACCCGCGACATCGGCAGCCGCTTCTGGATCGACCTGCCCAGCGCTGCGCCGCCGAACCAGGCGGATGCCGGCATCCAGGAAAGCCCACCGGCGCCGGTGCTGGCCCAGGTGCTCTGCGTCGAGGACCACCCGGCCTGCCTCAAGGTGCTCAAGGAAGGCCTGCGCGACATGGCCGAGGTCCGCGGTGCGGGATCGGTCGGTCGTGCCTTGTCGACCCTGGAAGCACAGACGCCGGCGCTCCTGCTGCTGGATCTGGACCTGCCGGATGGCGATGGCCTGGAAGTGCTCGATTACGTGCGACGCACGCCGCGCCTGCGCAGCATGCCGGTGATGGTGGTGAGCGCCGCGGTGGATGAGGCGAGCCTTTCGGAAGCGCGCCGTCGCGGTGCCGATGCCTGCCTGACCAAGCCGGTGGACCTGCAGCAGGTGCGCCGCCTGGCGCTGTCGCTGCTGGAACGGGAGCCGCCGGCCTTCTGAGGCGAGTGAACTCTCCCCGGGCTGAAGCCCGGGCTACCAGGGCTGCGCAGGCCATGCGCAGCCCTTTTTCATTTGAGCGTGGGAAGACACGTCCTTAGGGCGTGGTCATGGTCATCGGTTCTGCCTGTGACGATTCGAGCTGAGAACTGACAGGATGAGCTCGTGCCGTAGGGTGTGCCGCGCGCACCGCCGCACGGTGCCTCCGGTGAGCCCCAGGTGCGCGCAGCACACCCTACGTCCGGACTGAGCGGCGGCTGCATGCTCGAGGTCTGGTTGCGCCCCTTTCCCAGTGGTCAAAAGCAAAGCCACGTTCCAAGTGCGTGGATGTTTACAGGTGCCGGGCCAGGCTCATTCGCCGGCTTGCAGCATGTCGATGGCTTCCTTGAGCACCTTGGCCGATTCCTCGTGGTTGCCGGCCTTGTGCAGCTCTTCGCCTTCCGCGCGCAGGCGCTGGACTTCGGCCAGCAGGGCGGCATCGGAGGGCGGATCGGTCTTGAGCATTTCGTCGATCTTGGCCATGTCCTGGGGGCAGTGCATGGCCCAGAGCGGGGTGCTGATCAGGGCGGCGGCGATAAAGGCAGCGAGGCGGCGCATGGCGAGGCTCCTGGCGGGGGTGTCCAGGAGTATAGGCAGGGGCTGGGCGTTACGCGGGGCATGAAAAAGCCAGCGCGAGGCTGGCCTTTTCAGTAGGGGCGGGTCACTGGCTGGCGCCGTCGCTACCGCCTTCCTTGTTCGGCCCTTGCAGGCGCTGCAGCGCCATGTTGGACGAGTTGATGCAGGCTTCGGTGTCACCGGCGGTCTTGGCCTGTTCGGCCTTCATGCGCAGGTCTTCGACGTCTTTCTTCAGCGGGTCGCCCAGGGTGGTGTTGGTGGCCATGGCGTCGCTGATCTTCTGCAGGTTGATGGTGCAGAGGTCATCGGCGAATACCGGGGAGGCCATCAGGACGGCTGTAATCAACAGGGCAGTACGTTTCATGAGGGGTTCTCCTCTCTCGTGCTTTGGCACTCGGATAGGCCCTTTGTGGAGGCCGAGTGGAACAATGACGTCCGAGACGGATAAGCCCGGGCTTGCCGACGGGCTTGTAAGCATGGACTGCCCGGTGAAACGCGCGGTTCAGTGTTTTTCTGGCGTCGCCAGGAGTGGGGCCGCCTCAGGCCCCGGGCTGAAGCCCGGGCTACGGCAGATAGAGCCGAAGGGGCCGCCCCGGCGCTAAAGCCCTGCCCACGAGATGGGGTCACATGGGCCGGGCTTCAGCACGGGAGCGGATTCGGGGCGTGGCGCTTAGAGGACCTTGAACACCACTTGCAGGTTGACGTAGGCGTTGTCCTGGTCGGAGCGCACCTTGGTCAGGGGCACGCCAAGGGTCACTTCGCCGCTGAGGCGCGAGGTGGCCTGCCAGTTGAAGCCGCCGCCCACGCTGTCCAGCTTCTCCGGCTGGCGGAACGAGGAGTCGATGCGCCCGTAGTCGTAGAAGCCGAAGCCGGTGAGGGCCTGGGTGACGCGGTAGTTGGCCTGCAGGTTGGAGTACATACCACCGTCGCCGGCCAGCTCGCCCTGGCGGTAGCCACGCACGGTGGAGGCGCCGCCGATCTGGAACAGCTGGCTGGAGGGCACGCCCTCGCGGTTGGCGTACTGCCAGGCGCCGCTGGCGTTCAGGTACCAGTCCGCGCTGAGGGCCTGGTAGAACTGCCAGTAGCCGACCCAGAGGCCGTAGTTCTCGCGGATGGCGGTGCCTTCTAGCTCGCTGCGGGCATCCTGGTAACCCAGGCCCACGCGCAGGGAACGGCCCGGCGCCAGGTACAGCGCGGTGAGGTCGGCCTGGGTAGTGCGCACGCGGTTCTCGTTGAGGAAGACGTCGGCGATGTAGTTCTTGGTGCGCTGCTCGCCGTAGGTCAGCTGGCCGGTGAGCAGCCAGTCCTGGTTGCTCCACAGCGGGTGGCTGATGAACAGCGAGCCGTTCTTCGAGTCGCTCTCCGAATCCAGGCTGCGGAAGGGCCCGTAGATGACCTTCGCCTTGCTCTTGCCGAGACGCCCACCGATGCGCCCGCCCAGGGTGTTGAAGGGCGCGTCGTAGGACAGCATGCCCACGCCCGAACCCCGGGAGCCGGAGAGGAAGGCGGAGAACACGTCGTCACGGCCGAGGGCGCCGTAGTGGCGGTACATCATGCCGCCGGTTTCTTCACCGGTGGATTCGTAGCCGTGGTTGTTGGCGAACAGGTCGAGGCTGTTCTGCGGCGGCTCGTTGACGTTCACGTAGACGTCGGTGAGGCCGTAGCCCTTGCCCGGCTGCAGCGAGGCGGAGAGGGTGCCGTTGCTCACGCGGTTGAAGCGCGACAGCTCGGCCTCCAGGCGCTTGGGGTCCACCAGCTCGCCGTTGCCGATGTCCAGGCGCTCGCGGATGAAGTCCTCGTTCATGTAGCTGTTGCCTTCCAGCACCAGCTCGCCGACGCGGCCTTCCACCAGTTGGATGCGCACGCGGCCCTGCTCGATGCGCTGTGGCGGCAGGATGGCGCGGGCGGTGACGTAGCCCTTCTCGTCGTACAGGCGGTTCACCGCCGAGATCAGCTGCTGCAGGTCGGCGAAGCCCACCTTGCGGCCGAGGTAGGGCTTGGCCATCGCCTCCAGCTGCTGGGCGTCGAGGATGGCGGTTTCGCTGAACACCACGGCGTCCAGCTGGAAGGCGAGGTTGGGGTTGTCGGGCAGCTTCTGGTCGCCCACCACCGGCACGTCGAGCGCCGGTGTGTCGTCTTGCGGACGGGCTTCCGGGCGCTCCTGGGCGCGCTGGGGCTGGCGCAGCAGCTCCGAGCTGATGGCACCGGGCAGCGCGCCGGAGGGCAGGGCCTCGGCGCTGGCGATGGCGGCGAACAGCAGCCCGGCCGCACCGAGCAGGAAGGGCGCGCGGCTGGCGACGGCCCGCAGGCCGCCGTTGGTGAGGGTCTTAGATGGAGTCATCGTCACTGCTCTGGGTACCGAGGTTGACCGCCAGCGGGGCGGTAGAGATTGCGTTGGCACGTTGCAGCGCCGGGCGCACGGGGTAGGCCGCGGAGTAGGCGGGCATCGCCTCCCCGCCGGTCTGGCGCAGGTCGGTGCTGAAGTGCGGGCGGGCCAGGTCGAAGGTGGCGTGGCCACTGGTGACCATGTTGCGGGTGAACACGCCACGGGCCGAGTTGAACCACATGGGCGCGCGGGAGCCGGTGGCGCCGCGGGTCTCCAGGTCCAGCGAGAAGCCCTTCCAGGGGATGTAGTACTGGAAGTCGCTGGCGTAGCGCAGCGCCGGGGTGGTGTTGTCCATCAGCGCGCTGACGTAGCCGGTGGTGAGCTTCATCTCTTCGCCGACGTGGCCGTTGACGATGTTGAAGCGCACGGCGTTGGAGCGGATGTCGGCGACACGGGCGGCCAGCTGCTCGTTGAGCACGTAGGGCGCGCCGGTGATGCCCAGGTCGATGCGGTCGGCCACGCCGCCCTGCAGGTGGGTGGCCCACAGGCGCAGCGGGGTGGTTTGCACGGTCTGGGTGACCTGGCCACGGATGCTTTCGGCGCGCAGTTCCAGGTCACGGGCGACGCGCACGTCAGCCAGATCCAGGTCGGTGGTGCCGAGCACGCCGTCGCCATCGCCCACCAGGTGGGCGGAGCCGGTGAGGGCATGCACGCGCTCGGCACGGGCCTCGCGGTGCAGGTGCAGGTTGACGTCGCCCACCGGGGTCTCGGCGTTGAAGTGGCCGGTGTCCAGGCGGATGGCGGCGCCGTTCTCGCCGATGCCGGTGGCGGCCACCAGGTCGACCTGGCCGGTGCCTTCGTCGGTGGTGCGGATCACCGAATCCTCATCGTCCATCAGGATGGAACCGAGGCTGGAAGTGACGGACACCAGGCCGTCCAGCACGCTGTTGGACATCACCAGGTCGTTCTGCGTGGCGACCACATTGGCACCGAGGCCGAACAGGCCCAGGGCGCCCTGCTTCTGCACGACGTTGAACGGGTTCAGCGCGGTGCCGATGTAGCCGGAGGTCAGGCCGTTGCCGTCCACGGCGCGCAGGTTGACCAGGCCGCCATCGAAGGTGGCGTAATCGCCCAGGGAGTAGAAATCGCCGTTGTTGGCCACCAGGTTGGTTTCGCCCTTCACGTCGATCTTGCCGACCACCACGTTGCCGTTGAGCACCACCACGTTGGCGGTGCCCGGGGCCACCAGGCGGTACACGGTGACCGGGTCGTTGCCGTTGTTGGTGACCTGGATGGGGTTGTCCGGCGAGCCGATGTTGCGCCCGGCGTCGATGTACAGGCCGCCGGTGACGGCGCCGGCGACGCCGGTGGCGGTCTGGTTGATCACGTCTCGGCCGGCGTAGACGTAGAGGGTGCCGCCCACGGTGATGTCCTTGAGGATCACGTCCTGGGAGGTGCCCACGTGGTAGTCGCCCTTGGCGTCGATCACCACCGGGTCCTTGGCTTCCACCGCCAGGTCGTAGCGCGGGCGCAGGGTGATGCGCACGGTGTCGCCGTCCACCTGGTCGGCCTGCAGCGTGCCCGGCTTGGCCTCGGCGAGGAAGGCCATCAGCTGGCTGGAGCTGTAGCTGTTGCCTTCCGAGGAGGAGAGCTGGGTGACGATGGGCAGGTAGCCGTCGGTGCGCTTGAGGGTGAAGACCAGGGTCTCCGACTCGGGCAGGGCCTGGGTCGGGTCGTTGTTCAGGCGGATCGAGCCCTGGGTGGCGGAGACGTTGGGCAGCGCGCCGGTGGAGGGACGGTCGCCCGCCACGGCGCCGGCGTTGATCACCGTGCCCAGCATGCTCTTGTCCCAGACCGCGCCGTGGGTCATCTGCGCGTACAGCTCGGAGTTGGTGTCCAGGCTGTACTGGAAGTTGGCCGAACGGTTCTGCAGCAGGCCCTGGTCGACGCCCGGCGCGCCGGCCAGGAAGCTCTTCGCCTCCAGGTAGCGGGCCTTCATGGCGCTGTTGATCTCGGCGTCGCTGGCGCTGTGGCCGAGGTTGGCGCTGACCTGTTCACGGTACAGATTGAGGCCCGCGCTGGTCAGGCTGAAGCTGCCGTCCGGGTTGCTGGCGCGCTCGCGGAGGGTCCAGTAGTCGCTGTAGTAGCGCTCCACCAGGTTCTCGTAGCCGTTGATGGTGCTCTGCGCGTGGTTGGCGTCGGTGAGGCCCATGGCCTCCCACTCGGCGATCTTCTCCTGCAGCTTGGCGTCCTGGTCCTCGCCCTTGGGCGCGGCACCGAGGATCTGCCCGCTCGGGGTGTTGAGCTCGACGTTGCCGAACAGCGACTCGATGTAGCCGACGTTCATGTTGCCGCTGCCCTGGGTGAGGGTGACGCTGCCCGGGGCGGAGGCGTTGATCTCGTTGCTCTGGGTGACCAGCGGGCTGTTCACGCCGCCGATGGAGCTGCCCGAGCCCGAGTGCAGGTTGAGCACGTCGCCCCCGATGGACACGCCCACGGCGTCGGCGTGCTGGTAGATGCCGCCGACGGCGTTGACGGTGACGTCGCCCGTGGTCTGGATCGACTTGGCGTAGAAGTCACCGCTGCTGGCCAGGAAGATGTCGCCCTGGCTGCTGGCGCTGACCGAGGCGCCGGCGACGCGGGAGTCGATCAGCTTCAGCGCGTCGCTGGCGCTGCCGATGCCGGCGCTGGCGTTGAGCACCAGGTCCTTGCCCTGCAGCGAGCCGCCGGCCTGCAGCAGCGAGCCGGTGACGTCGAAGGTGCTGGTGCCGACGTCGTTGCGGATGGTGCCGCCGATCAGCACGTTGGAGCCGGAATCCACCTGCAGGCGCGACTCGCTGTTGCCGACGAAGCGGATCGGGATGGCGTGGTCGGCCTTCACGCTGTTGGTGACGGTCATCTGGATGTCGGTGGCCAGGTCGAAGGTGGCACCGGCGTGGTAGCCGCCCCACTCGTCGCCGTCGGAGGTGGTGCGCACGGTGGTGTAGCCGATGTTGGCGTCGGCCCACTGCATGAAGGCCTTGTCGTCACCGGTGACGGCACGGACCACTACGTCGCCGGCGCTGGTCAGGTAGGCCTTGCCGTCGGCGGTGGCGATCTCGCTCACCCAGCGGCCCAGGTTGCCGGGGATCTCGTCGCTCTTGCCCGAGATGCCGGTGGGGCCGGTGTAGGTACGGGTGATGTGGTAGTCCTGGGTCCACTCGTAGCGGGCGCCGGCTTGCGGGTTGTAGGTGAAGTCACGGCCGATCACGCTCGCCAGGCTGGCGCCGGTGAGGGCGGTGGCGCCGTTGGCGTCGTTGTAGACCGAGACGCTGTCCTGGCCGGCCTGGTTGACGTACCACCAGGTCTGCGCGCGGCCGTCGCCCCAGTGCTTGAGGGTGTCGGTGATGCGCACCACGCTCTGGCCACCGTTGCCCAGGTCGATGTCGGTGAGCATCAGGTCGCGGCCGGTGGTGTTGTTGATCTCGACATCGCCGTAGCCGGAGTTGACGACGATGTTGCCCACCGTGTTGGTGTTGATGATGTTGCCGGTCAGCGACACCGAGCCGCCGCCGGCTGCATTGATGCGCTGCACCTGGATGCGCTGCTTGTCCGAATCCCAGTACACCACCGGCACCTCGTCGGCGCCGTTGCCGTCGGCGATGCCGCTGACGTTGTTCAGGCGCACCAGGCCGTTGCCGTTGGCGATGCTGGCGATCTCGGCGGCCGCGGCGGCGCCCAGGTTCAGCGACCAATCGGTGCGCGCGCCCACTTCGATGCCGGCGTTGATGTTGATGTTCTTGGCGTTGATCGCCAGGGCGCCGCCCACGCGCAGGGCGCTGGCGGTGGAACCGCTGGTGTCGGACTGGCCCAGGGCCGCGCTGTTCTGCGTCTTGTAGGCCTGCATCATGGTGTAGCGCCAATCCCACACACCGGTGTTGCCGGTCCAGAAGTCATGGTCGCTGGCCGACATGTTGCCGCTGTACTCGTAGGTGGTGTCCTTGTACCAGACGCGGTCGGCGGTGTTGTCGTCGTCGGTTTCCCAGTAACCGCGGACCATGCCGTCGAGGATGATCTGCTGGTCGGTGCCGTTGCCACTGCCGTAGTTGCGGATCAGGTAGTCGGTGAAGGCTTCCTTGCTGGTGAAGGCGTAGGAACCGTTGTAGACCACGTTGGCGGCGAACTCGGCGATGGCGTCGGGGACGTTGCGGCCGCTGCTGAGGCTGCTCGGGTTCAGGCCGTTGATGACGTTGGCCCACTCCGACTGCACCGAGGCCAGGTTCCAGCTGCGGCCCGGCAGGCTGACGAACAGGTCGCCGTTGGGCACGTTCATGCTCAGCTGGTAGCTCTCGATGGTGGCGAACTGCGAGACGTTGCCCGAGGTGTTGCTCAGCGAGGTGTGGCCCTTGAGGTTCTCGATGTCGCCGAGCACCAGGATGCCCGGGGCCGGGCTGGTGTTGCCCGCCAGGTTGGTGTCGTAGGTGTTCTCGATGACGATCGAAGGCACGCTCGGGCGCTGGGTGGCGTCGTAGTAGTCGGACTGCGAGCGCTTCACCTCGGTCAGGGTGGCGCCGCTGTTGGCCAGCTTGGCCGCGCCGGTGGAGGTGATGCTGCCGGTGCCCGCAGCGGAAACCAGGATGCCGTTGGTCACCAGGTAGTCGTCGGAGCTGTTGTGGATGATCACCGTCGGCGCGCCGTAGGCGGTCAGGTTGGCACCGGACTGCTGGATGCGGTCGGCACCGACGCGGATGTCACCGGCGCCGGCGATGATGTCGCCGATCACCAGGGTGTCCACGGTGGTGTTGCCGTTGGCGCCGGCGCCCAGGGACTGCGCGGTGCTGGCGCGCATCTGGGTGTAGAGGGCGATCTGGTCGCTCAGGCTGGTGTACGCGGCCGAGCCCGGGGTGAGGCCGGCGAGCTGCTGGTTGAGGCTGGCCAGGGTGGCGTCGATCTCGGCCAGCGGGCGGAACGCGTTGGCGCTGCCGGCGGCCTTGTATTGCACGGTCAGGTCGTTCAGCGAGGACACGGTGCGCAGCTGGTTGCCGTCCCAGTAGACCTCCTGGCGGTTGCCCGCGCCCGCCACCACACGGCTGTTGGCGAGGTTCAGGCTGGCCAGTTGGTTGACCCGGTCGGAGCGGGTGGTCTGCTCGCTGGAGAACAGCGCCAGGTAGGGGTTCTTGCCCACGCCGCCGCCGCTGGCGCTGACCGCGCCGTTGGTGGCGATCAGGTCGACGTTGCGCACCGAGCGCAGCAGGGCGCCGGTGCCGAACACCAGGTCGTTGGTGGTGGTCGCGGTGGCGTCGGCATCGAGAACCGCCGTCACCGGGATCAGGGTGTTGTTGACCACCACCGTGCTGGCGCTGGCGCGGATGTCGTTGGCCAGGTTGCCGTCGGCGCTCTGGCCGGCGCGCAGGCCGAGGTTGCCGTAGCCGAGCAGGTCGGCGTTGGCGCCGAAGCGGATCAGCTGCGCAGCGGTCAGGTCGATCTTCGAATCACCGCCACCGGCGCCCACCAGGCCGTAGACGTCCACGCGGGCATTGGTGCTGGCGCGGGTGTCGCTGTACGCGCCCACCTGCAGCAGGCCGCTGCTCTTCAGGCTCAGGTTGTCGCCGAAGGTCACCTGGTTGGTGACGTCCACGTCCATCTCGGTGCCCGCGTAGGGGGCGGCGATGGCGCCACCGGCGGAGAGCTTGCCGGTGTCGGCGGCGCGCATGGTGTTGTGGGCGCTCAGGCGCAGGTGGCCCTTGTCGATGTCCAGCGGGCTGCCCACGGTGGCCAGGCCGACGTTGTTGCCGACCTGGATGCGGGTGGTGTCGCGGATGGTGTTGTCGACCAGCACGGAGCTGCCGCTGATCACGCCGCCCGAGCCGGAGAAGGCCTCGGCACCGCCCTGGGTGATGGTGTGGGCTTCGACGTCGAGGCCATCGAGCGCGGCCACGCGGGCGCCGTCGCGCACCAGCACCTGGGTGGTGGCACCCAGGTCGAGGTCGATGAAGGTGCCCGAGGCACCGACCATGGCGGCCTGGATCGAGTCGCTGTCGGCGGCGTAGTCGAGGCGGTGCTCGGCCAGCACGTCGGTGCGGCCGGTGAGGATGTTGGTGTTGCCCAGCACGTCCACGGTGGTGGCGCTGGTGGCGTCGAGGTTGAGGGTCGAGGCGCTGCCGGCGACCACGCCGCCGCTGCCGGCCACCGCATCACCGCTGATGCCGTTGCTCCCGGTGGCGGAGAGGGCGAGGGTGCCGCCCACCAGGCCGGTAGCGCCGAAGCGCACGCGCTGGGTGGCGTCGATGTCGGCCAGGCCGACGTTGGCGCCCACGGCCAGCAGGCCGCCGACGGCGATGCCGGTGGCGTCGGTCTTGACCCGGGTGGCGTCGCTGGCCTTCACCGCGGCATTGCCGGTGATGGCGAGCTGGGTGCCCTGGCCGATATCGGCGAGCACATTGGTGTCCAGGTTGGCGCTGGCGACGGTGGCGTTGAGACCCATCAGGGCACCCCCGCTGGCGCCTACGGCCTGGGCTTCGGCGCTCTGGCTGCGGGTGCGCTGGGCGGCGGCGTCCACGTCCAGCGAGCCGCCGGTGAGGTTCACCGCGCCGGTGCCGGCCTGCACGCTGTTGTCCACCGAGGCGGTGGCGACGCTGGCACCGATGGCGCCGGCGCCCACGGAGGCGCCGATGGCGAAGGCGCGGGTCATCGGGTCGGTGCTGGCGCGGATGCCGATGGCGCCCTGGGTGGTGACACGGCTGCCATCGTCGACCCAGGCGCGGGCGCTGGTGCGGTCGCTGGCGGTGGCGACCACCGCGTTGCCGGCGACGATGCCGCCGCTGACGCCGACGGCGTCGACGTTGTTGCTGGAGCGCGCGCTGGCATCGACGGCGAGGCTGCCGGCGCTGACCTGCACGTTCTTGCCCACCAGTGCCTGTGCCTGGCCGGTGCTGCTGGAGGTGGCGATGCTGGCGCCCACGGCCACGCCGCCGGCACTGACGCCGACGGTCTGCGCCTTGAGCGCGTGGTCGAGGTCGGCGTCGACGCTGAGGGCGCCGCCGGCGGTGATGTTGGCGCCGTCGAGGATGCGCGCAGTGGTCTGGCTGGATTTCTCGCTCACCGCCACGGCGGCGCCGAGGCCCACCAGGCCGCCACCGCCCGCCTGGGCGAGGGCCTGGGTGGTGCCGTCCTGGCCGTCTTCGGCGCTGATGCGCACGTTGCCGCCGGCACGCAGGGTGCCGCCCAGTTCGGCGAGGCTGCGGTCACCGACGTTGATCACCGAGACGCCGGCACCGGCGCCCACCAGGCCGCCAGCCACACCGGCTGCCTCGCTGAGGGCATCGGTGCTGTTGTGGGCGCTGACGGTGACGTTGCGGCCGGCGTCCAGGGTGGCGTTGCCCACCCGTGCAGCGGCGGAGTAGGCGGTGCCGTCCGGGGTGCTGAGGAAGGTGTCGTTGGGGCTGATGGATTGCTGGTTGGCGTTGATGTCGGCCTGCAGCTGGCTGGAGCCGGCGAAGCCATTGCCCATCTGGCCGTTGAGGCCGGAGTTGCGAGCGACGCCCTGGGCGTTGCGGATGCTGTTGTCGAGGCTGCCGGTGGCCTGGGAGGAGGCGCCGGACGCGACGCTGACCACCGAGACGCCGGCGCCCGCGCCGACGTAGCCACCGCCGGCGGCGGCGATGGAGACGGAGTCGATGTCGCGGCTGTTCTCGGCTTCGACGGTGATGTCGCGGCCGGCCTTGACCGTGGCGCCGTCGCCGACGCTGGCGATGGCGCCGCTGCGCACCACCTGCACGTCGGCACCGGCACCGACGCCGGCCACGCCGCCGACACCGGCAGTGCCGAGCACGTCGGTGGTCTCGAGGCGGTCCTGGGCGTGCACGCGCACGTCCTGCTGGGCGCCGCCCAGCTGGGTGTTGATCTGGCTGCCCGCGCCGACACCGGCGAGGGTCTGGCCCTTGGCGACCAGCACGTTGACGGTGCCGGCCACGCCGGCGGTACCGCCACCGGCACCGGTGAAGCCGACGATGGTCACGTCCTGGGCGGCGCTGGCGTCGATGGCGGTGAGGCCGCTGGCGTCCAGACGGGTGGCGCCGGAGGTGGAGGCTTCGGTGCGCTGGTTGAGGTCGGTGACGATGATGGTGGCACCGACGCCGGCCACACCGCCGCCCGCTACGCCGCCGGCGACGATGTCAAGGTCGTTGTCGGCGTCGGCGGCGATCTCGATGCCACCGGCGTCGCTGCGCAGGTTGGAGCCCTGCACGTTGCTGAGCACGGTGCCGGCCAGGGTGGTGACGGCTACCGAGCCGTTGACCCCGGCGGTGCCGCCGATGGCGGCGCCGACGACCACGGCGTTGAGGTCGTGGGTGGCGCGGGCGTTGACGCCGATGCCGGCGTCGCTGCCGAGGGTGGCGTTGGCGACCAGGGCCTGGGTGTCGTGGTCGAGGATGTTGGTGGTGGTGGATACGCCGACCCCGGCGGTGCCACCGCCCGCGCCGGCACCGTTGCCGGTGGTGACGCGGGTGTGGTGGTAGGCGCCGACCTGGGTGGCGGCGTTGCTGTCGAGGGTGGCGCCGCTGACCTGGGCCAGGGTGGAGCCGCCGACCCTATTGACGGTGACCGCGCCGGCCACGCCGACGCTGGAACCGCCGCCGACGCTGACGGAAACGGTGTCGATCTCGTCGGTGCTGCTGGCGACGACGCCGATGCCCTTGATGCTGTCCTGCAGGGTGCGATCGCGCAGGTCGCTGCCCATGTTGCCGTTGAGCTGGCCGTTGTCGATGGCGCGGGCGGCACCCTGGCCGTCGGCGCTCAGGTGGGTGGACGCACCGGTGACCCGGGCGGTGGTGGTGCCTTCGAGCTGGTTGACCGCCACCGCGCCGGACAGGCCGACGCCGGACAGGCCCACGCCCAGGGCGCCGGCCACGGTTTCGATGTCGCTGTCGGAGCGTGCGGTCAGCAGCAGGCTGCCGTCGCTGTGGGCCTGGGCGCCGTCACCGATCTCGGCGAGGGTGGAGCCGCCGACCATGTTGACGGCCACCGAGCCGGCGACGCCGACGTTGTTGCCCACTGCGGCGCCTGCGGCCAGGGATTGCAGCTGCTGGTTGCGCAGGGCACTGACGCGCAGCAGGTCGCCGGCCTGGAGGTTGCCGCCGTTGATGCCGGCATAGACCGCGCCGGAGATCTGGTTGTAGGAACCGGCGATGCCGATGCCCGCACCCTGGCCACCGTAGGCCAGGGCACCGGTGAGGCTGCGGATGCGCGAGGCGTCCTGGGCGTTCACCAGCAGCGAGCCGTGGCTGGTCAGGCTGGAGTCATCGGTACGGGCGCTGGTGCGGTTGTCGATGGTGTTGATGGCGATGGAGCCGGCCACGGCGGAGGAGCGTGCGGCCACGGCGCCACCGGCGACCAGGGCGTTGATGTCGCTCTGCTGGTTCGCCTGTACGGCGATGCTGGCGGCTTCGGCGTCGCTGTCGAGGATCTCGGCGCTGACGCGGTCGCTGATGGTGTTGTAGCCGAAGCTGGCACCCACGGCGCCGTCGTTGCCGATGGCGGCCGAACCGGAGGCGGTCCAGATGCTGCTGGTGTTGCCGGCGTTCACCGCCAGGGCGCCACCAAGGTTGAGGTCGTGGCTGCCGCGCAGGGCGGCGAGGGTGTCGTGGTCCAGCTGGTTGATGGCCACGGCGCCGTCGAAGGCGTACTGGTTGGAGTAGCCCATGGCGGCGGCCACCGAGACCAGGTCGGCATCGCTGCTGGCATCGAGGCTGAGGCCGGCGTTGCTGTCGAGGCGGCGCAGGTCGTCGGCCACGGCTTCGGTGGCGCCGTCGATGCTGTTGATCGACAGGCCCGCACCGACGCCGGCCTTGCCACCGAAGCTGGCGGCACCGGCCACGGCGTGGATGCTGGAGTCGTCGCGGGCGCTGACGGTGACGCCGTCGACGGCATCGATGGCGCCGTCGGCGAGGCGCGCGCGGGTGGTGCTGTCGATCGAGTTGACGCTCACCGAGCCGGCCACCTGGTAGCTGCTGGCCGAGGCGCTGGCGGAGACGCCGGCGGAGATCGACAGGGCGCTGGCTTCGTTGTCGGCGGCGATGTCGAGGCGGCGCGCGGTGACGTCGCCGGTGGCGGCCAGTTCGGCCTCCACCAGGGAGTCCACGGTGTTCTGGGTGTAGGCACCGGCCAGGCCGACGCCGTTGCCGGTGTTGCTGGAGACGGCGGCGCCGCCGGCGATGGCGTGCAGCGCGGTGTCGTCGCTGGCCTGCACGTTGACCGCGCCGGCGTTGATGTCGAGGTTGTCGGTGATGCGCGCGCGAACCAGGTTGTCCAGGGTGTTTACCGCCGCCGAACCGGAGATGTTGATGCCGAAGGAGCCGGTGCCCTCGCGGGATTGCTCGGCGGGCTGGGTGCTGGGTGCCGGCGGTGCGGTCAGGGCTACGGACAGGGCGTAGTTGCCGATGCGGCCATCGGCGCTGGCACCGACCTTGAGGCCACCGGACGCGGCCACGGAGCCGGCGGCGAGCTGGGTGTCGCGGCTGCCCAGCCAGGCTTCGGTGGTGCGGTCGAAGTCGTGCACGCCGACGGCGACGCCGGCGGCCTTGCTGGTGGATTTCACCACGCCGCCGGTGATGGTCAGGCTGTCAGTCTCATCGCTGGCGTTGATGGTGATGTCGCCGCTGCCGCCGTTCTCGTCGGTCACCACCAGGTGGGCGCCGTCGTCGATGCCGGCGCGGGTGAGGTTGTCCAGCACGGAGACGGAGACCGAGCCGCTGAGGGCGTTGGTGCCGCCCTTGGAGCCGGCCACCGCGTAGTTGAGGATGTCGACGTCGGTGACGGCGTTGACGTTCAGCTCGCTGGCGTAGAGGTTCACCGCGCCGACGGTGGCCTGGGCGCTGTTGTTGTAGATGCCGGCGATGAGGCCTGCGCCGAAGCCGTTCTTGCCGCCTTCGTTGTTGAACAGACCCGGGTCGGCCGCGACGTTGACCATCTGCGATTCGGTGCGCGCTTCGATGTCGACGGTCTGCTCCTGGCCACGGTAGGCCAGGTCCTGGTTGATGTTGACGCCATCGGCGACGTCCACCTTGGCGTTGAGGCCGACGTGGTTGATGTCGACCATGCCGCTGAGGGTGGTGCCGCTATCCTGGGCGCCTTCGCCGGAGACGGCGGTGGCGGCGTTGACCCAGGTGCTGAACATCTGGCCTTCGTTGATGGTCTGCAGGAAGTCGCTGAGGTTGTCGGCGCTGAAGGCCTTGATCAGGTTGGACAGGCGGCTCTGGTCCAGCCACGGCAGGCTGGTCTTGGCGCTGAGGCTGAGGGCCTGCATGGCGTCCAGCTCGGCACCCGGGCGCACGGTCAGCACCGCGTCGTTGTCCTGGTTGCTGATGAGGATGGCGACGCCCACGCCGTTCTTCTTGCCGGTGCTTTCGGTGTTGAAGTCGAACGGCTTTTCGGCGTTCTTCTTGTCGGAGATCACCGAGGAGACGGTGGAATCCAGCAGGTCGGTGACCTCGGCGTTGAGGCTGGCATCCTGGCCGGCCTTGACCTTGGCCTGGCCGCCCAGGTTCAGCAGGGCCTGGTTGTCGTGGTTGATGTAGGCCACGGCGCCGGCGGCACCCAGTTCGTCGAGGAAGCCTTTGCTCTGCTCGCTGCCCTTCTTGTCTTCTTCTTTCTTGCTCTGCTCGAACAGTTTGGTCAGCAGTTCCTTGAGGCCGTCCTTGGTCTTGGCTTGCAGCTCTTCGTTCGGGTCTTCGCCGGCTTCGCTGAGCTTTTCTTCCAGGGTGGCGACGACCTTGTTCTCGTCGCCGAGCATCACGGCGGCTTCGTGGCTGTTGGACTGGGTGTCCACCTTGGCTTCCAGGGTGGCGTTGCCGCCGGCCTCCAGGGTGCCGTTGAAATCGTTGCGGGCCTGCAGGTCGGAGAGGGCGACCAGCACCGAGACGCCGATGGCGCCCTCGGCGTCGCCGGCCTGGGCGCTGACGTCGAACACCTTGACCTGCTCGGCGCTGACGCTGGCGTCGAAGGCGGCCTTGATCAGGCTGCCGGAGCCGACGGTGGTGGTGGCGCGGCCCTTGGCCGAGGTGACGTTGGCAGTGAGGGTGATCGGCAGGCCTTCGAGGGCGCCGGCTTCCACCGCGGTTTCCACGGTGGTGTCGGACTGGCTCTTGAGGTTGACGTTGCCGCCCAGGGATTCGATGCGGGCGTTCTGGCCGACGTTGAGCTGGGCGTCGGTGTTGGTCACCGAGACCACGGCACCCACCGGCAGGTCGGCGACCTCGGCCTGGGCGTTGGTGCTGGCGTGGGACGAGATGTTCACGTCGTTGCTGCCGATGATGCTCACGCCATTGCCGATGTTGACCTTGGACTGGGCGTCGAGCACCTGCACCGAGGCCAGCAGGCCGCTGCCGGCGAGGGTGTCGAGCAGGCCGCCGAAGAAGTCGTTGCCGCCGTCGTCGTCGGTCTGCACACCGGCATCGGCCAGGGCCTGGCGCTGTTCTTCCAGCTCGTCGTCGTCGAGGACATTGGCGATGGGGTGGCCGTTTTCATCGACGCCGTTGTACAGGCCGTCGCTGGACAGGCTGTCGGTCAGAGCGGTGGAGGATTCGGCGCTGATGGTGACCTGGCCGCCACGGATCTCGGTGCCGGCGCCCAGGGTGATTTCGGTCTTGTTGCTGCCCACGCCGACGAGGATGCCGGGGGTGAGCAGGGCGCCCTCGGCGGCGATGGCCTTGAGGGTGACGTCGCCGGCCTCGAAGGCGGCGTTGTCGGTGTGGGCGTAGAGCTTGGCGTTCTGGCCGAGGACGATGGTCGGCGCTTCCAGGGTGATGTCGCCGGAGTCGCCGACGGAGACCGCGTCGCGGTGTTCCTGCTGGCTGGCGGTCTGGTAGTTGGCGATGTTGCGGGTGGAGATCATCACGCCGTCGGCGACGTTGATCTTCTCCGACGCCTGCAGGCTGTAGTTTGTGCCGCCCAGGCGCTGGTCCTGGGTGAGGTTGATTTCGCGCGGGTCGATCAGCACGTGGCCGACGGCGCCGCCCTGGCCGGCCTTGGCCTCCAGGGTGCCGGCCCAGGTCACGCTTTCGTCGGCGGAGAGCTCGACCTGGCCGCCGTTGCCGCTGGTGCCGGCGTTGGCCGCCACGGTGCCGCCCTTGGCCAGGGTGCTCTGCTGCTTGGCCTTGATCACGACCTTGCCGCCGTCGGAGTGGGCGCCCTGGCCCGATGCGGAGACCTTGCCGCCGTCGGCGATGGTGATGTTGTGGCCGGCGCGGATTTCGATCTCGCCGGCGGACTTGCCGGCGACACCGTCGGTGTTCACCTGGCCGGCGATCAGCACGTCGTTCTCGGCGATGATGCGGATCTCGCCGTTGACCTCGGTGATGGCGGCGGCGCTGTCGAGGCCGTCGATGTTCACCAGTTGCTCGATGCGCGGCATGGCCTGCTGGCCGGCGGTGACGCGACCGCTGGCGCCGATGCCGACGTCGCGGGCGCTGAGGGTGACGGCGCCCTTGGCGTTGACCTGGCCACGGATGGACACCAGGCCTGATTCGGAAAGGGGCAGGTTGCCGGACTTCAGCTGGGCCACGGCGAGGTCGTCGATCTTGCCGTCGGCGCCGATCAGGCGCTCAAGGGAGGCGCTGTCGGGGGTGGTGACGGTGAGGGAGCCGACGTTGATCACGCCGGACTCGCCCACGACCATGCCGTGGGGGTTGGCGAAATAGATGTCGCCGCCGATCTGGCCGTTCTTGTAGCCGTTGAGGATGCCGTTGATCTCGCTGCGCTGGTCGCGAACGATGTTGATCAGGGCGTTGGCCGAATCCGGTACATAGAGGTTGGCGGTTTCGCCGCTGCCCACGTTGAACTGCGAGAAGGAGTTGAAGCCGTTGCCGTTGCGGATGGTCTCGGTGCGGATGTCGGTGACCGCGCCGTTCTGCACCACGCTGGTGGCCGTGCGCCCGTCCGTGACGATGCCCTGGGCATAGAGGCCGGGGCTCAGCAGGGCACCGATGGCCAGCAGGCCGGCGCCGCTGGCGGCCTTGCTCGATTTGGTCTTGCCCTGCCGCTTGGTGTTCTCCCCAACGACTTGCCAGACACCTTTGGCGTGGTTCCAGATGGTGCGATAGACGTGGTTCATTACGCGATCCTTGATGAGGGCCACCAGGGCCTGCCCCGTGGTCGTCGGGCAGTGCCTGCGTAGTGCGGGCCAGGGAAAGGGTTTGGGCGCGAGTATATGAGCGGGTCCCTGGGCCGAAACTGAGCAATGCTGACAATTGGCCATCATTTTTCGAGGCCATGATGGCCAGGCCTGGAGGCGCCGTGCTAGATGGGCTGCACGGTGTTTTCAGGGGCGTTCGCGTGCCGGGGTTCGCGGGCTCCAGGGCTGACATTTCGTCGGGAAGGGGAGGTGGGATGAAACCCAGTGCGGGTTGCGCCCGGGGTGCCGTTTCGCTTGCCGTTGCGCTTGGCCGGGAGGTGGGGGGGGGAGGCGTTTTTGCCGGGCAAAAAAAGCCCCGCACTGGGCGGGGCGCAATCCGTGCGATGCACGGCAGCTTGAGGTTCAGATGGCCCGTGGGCGGGTGACGCGATCCACCAGGTAGACCAGGCCGTGGTAGTCGATGCCGCCGTGCTGGGTGAGGCCGATTTCGCAGGTGCGGCTGGTGGAGATGCCTTCTTCGCAGACCTGCACGGCGTCCTTCAGGCTGCGCAGCGAGTGGGCGTTGAGCTCCGGGGTGGTGAAGCCCTTGTCGCCGGCGAAGCCGCAGCAGTGGATGCCTTCGGGCACCACCACTTCGCGGGTGCAGCGACGCACCAGGTCGATCAGGCCCTGTGCCTCGCCCAGGTGCTGGGTGCTGCAGGTGACGTGCACGGCGATAGGCTTGTCCTGGGGGGTGAACTCCAGGCGTTCGAGCAGGTGGGTGCGGATGAAGCGCACCGGGTCGAACAGGTCCAGACGCGGGTCGAGGCCGTCCTGCACCAGGCGCAGGGTGCAGGGGCTGGTGTCGCAGTAGATGGGGTCGAGGCCGCCGCGGCTGGCTTCCAGCAGGGCGTCGATCATCTCGCGGCGTTTGCTTTCGGCCTGCTCGGCGTAGCCCTTGGAGGCGAAGGGCTGGCCGCAGCAGAGGCTCTCCAGCTGGCTGGGGAAGACCACCTGGTAGCCGGCCTTTTCCAGCAGCATGCGGGTCTTGTCCACCAGCGGCACCTGTTCGCCATCGCTGGCGGCGGGGCCCATGGCGCGGGATACGCAGGCGGCCAGGTAGACCACGCGGGGGCGGGCGTCGTTGGCCGGCGGGGTGAACTGGATGGGCTTGGCGGCCTGGGGCAGGGCGGGGGTCCATTGCGGCAGGCGCCCGGCGGAGAGGCGGCGCAGGGAGCCGGAGGTTTTTTCCAGCAATGGCGCGCCGAGCAGGCGACGGGCACCGTCGGCCAGACGCAGGGTGAGGCGCGCGCCCTTGAGTGCGGTGGCGAAGTGGTCGGCTAGCCAGTCGGCACTGCCGGCGTGGTGGGCGACGCCGCCGCGCAGCTTGCGCACCAGGTCACCGGTGTTGATGCCCACCGGGCAGCGCTGGGCGCAGAGGCCGGTGGCGGCGCAGGTGTCGACGCCCTGGTAGGCGAAGGCCTCTTCCAGCTCGCGGGTGTCGATGCCAGCGCGCTTACGTGCCTGGATGTCGCGCCAGATGACGATGCGCTGGCGCGGGCTGAGGGTCAGGCCCTTGGAGGGGCAGACCGGTTCGCAGAAGCCGCATTCGATGCACTTGTCGACGATCTCGTCGGCGGCGGGCAGCGGCTTGAGGTTCTTCAGGTGCAGCTCGCGGTCCTCGCTGAGCACCACGTCGGGGTTGAGGATGCCGCGCGGGTCGAGCAGGCGCTTGAGCTGCCACATCAGTTGATAGGCGTCGCTGCCCCATTCCAGCTCGACGAAGGGCGCCATGTTGCGCCCGGTGCCGTGCTCGGCCTTGAGGGCGCCGCCGAATTCGACGGCGACCAGTTGGGCGACGTCCTGCATGAAGGCGTCGTAGCGGGCGACCTGTTCGGGGCTGTCGAAGCCCTGGGTGAAGACGAAGTGCAGGTTCCCTTCCAGGGCGTGGCCGAAGAGGATCGCCTCGTCGTAGCGGTGCTTGTCGAACAGCTCGATCAGGCGGTTGACCCCGGCGGCTAGCTGTTCGACGGGGAAGGTGACGTCTTCGATGATCACCGTGGTGCCGGTCTGGCGCACGGCGCCGACGGCGGGGAAGGTGTCCTTGCGGATTTTCCACAGCTGGTTGTAGACGACCGGGTCTTCGCTGAAGTCGACCTTCTGCTCCACCGGGAAGTCGGCGATGGAGGCAGTGATCTGCGCGAGCTGCTCGTGCAGCAGGCTGCCGCTGGCAGCGCGGGATTCGATGAGCAGGGCGCAGGCGTTGGCGGACAGGCCCTTGACCCAGGCGGGCATGCCGGGCTTCTCCTGCACCGAGCGCAGGCTGCGGCGGTCGAGCAGCTCGACGGCGGAGACGGGCTGGGTCTTGAGCACGGGCACGGCGCGGCAGCAGGTTTCGACGTCGGGGAAGACGATGAGCGCCGAGGCCTTGTGCGGGTGCTCGGGCACGGTGTCGTAGGTCACCGCGCTGATGAAGCCGAGGGTGCCTTCGGAGCCCACCAGCAGGTGGGTGAGGATGTCCAGCGGCTGGTCGTAGTCCACCAGGGCATTGAGGGACAGGCCGGTGGTGTTCTTCAGGCGGTACTTGTGGCGGATCTTCGCGGCCAGCTCGGGGTTGTCGCGGGTCTGCCGGCCCAGCTCGCCGAGCCGTTCCAGCAGCGCGCCGTGGGTGGCGTGGAAGGCGGCGACGCTGAGCGGGTCTTCGCTGTCGAGCAGGGTGCCGTCGGCCAGCACCAGGCGCAGGCCGGCGAGGGTGTGGTAGCTGTTCTGCGCGGTGCCGCAGCACATGCCGCTGGCGTTGTTGGCGACGATGCCGCCGATCTTGCAGGCGTTGATCGAGGCCGGGTCGGGGCCGATCTTGCGGCCGTAGGGGGCGAGCCAGGCGTTGGCCTGGGCGCCGATGACGCCGGGCTGCAGGCGGATCTGCTCGCCACCCTTGCGGATGTCGCGGCCGTTCCAGTTGTCGCCGAGGACGATGAGCACCGAGTCGCTGATGGCCTGGCCGGAGAGGCTGGTACCGGCGGCGCGGAAGGTCACAGGCACCTGTTCCGCGTGGGCGGCCTTGAGCAGGGCGATGACTTCGGCCTCGCTCTCGACCCGCACGATCAGCTTGGGGATCAGCCGGTAGAAGCTGGCGTCGGTGCCGAAGGCCAGGGTGGAGAGCGGGTCGTCGAAGCGCCGCTCGCGGGGGATCAGGCGCTCGGCGGTCTGGAGGAAGGCGGCGGGCAGGCTCATCGGTCGGGTCCTGTCATCAACGGTTGGCGCGGGCCGCTCGGGCGGCCTCGTCGGTTCGTTATGGGTGGGGCGGATCAGCGGCCGAGTTCGCGTACCAGCGAGTCGGCGCTGATTTCGCTGATGCTTTTGGCGCCGGTGAGCACCATGGCCACGCGCATTTCCTTGTCGATCAATTCCAGCAGATTGCTCACACCCGCGCCGCCTGCCGCGGCCAGGGCGTAGACGAAGGCTCGGCCGAGCATCACGGTGTCGGCGCCGAGGGCGAGCATGCGCACCACGTCGAGGCCGGTGCGGATGCCGGAGTCGGCGAGGATCTTCAGCTCGCCCTTCACCGCGTCGGCGATGGCCGGCAGGGCGCGGGCGCTGGAGAGCACGCCGTCGAGCTGGCGGCCGCCGTGGTTGGAGACGACGATGCCGTCGGCGCCGAAGGTGACCGCGTCACGGGCGTCCTCGGGGTCGAGGATGCCCTTGATGACCATGGGGCCGTCCCAGAATTCGCGGATCCACTCCAGGTCTTTCCAGGAGATCGACGGGTCGAAGTTGGCGCCGAGCCAGCCGATGTAGTCGGCCAGGCCCGTGGGGTTGCCCCGATAGGTGGAGATGTTGCCGAGGTCGTGGGGCTTGCCCAGCAGGCCGACGTCCCAGGCCCAGGCAGGGTGGGTCATGGCTTGCAGCACGCGGCGCATGGCGGCGTTGGGGCCGCTCATGCCGGAGTGGGCGTCGCGGTAGCGGGCGCCGGGCACGGGCATGTCGACGGTGAACACCAGGGTGGTGACGCCGGCGGCCTTGGCGCGCTCCAGGGCGTTCCTCATGAAGCCGCGGTCCTTCAGCACGTAGAGCTGGAACCACATGGGGCGCTGGATGGCCGGGGCCACTTCCTCTATGGGGCACACCGAGACGGTGGAGAGGGTGAAGGGGATGCCCTTGTCCGCCGCCGCCTTGGCCGCCTGCACTTCGCCGCGACGGGCGTACATGCCGGTGAGGCCCACCGGGGCCAGGGCCACCGGCATGGCGAGGGTCTCGCCGAACAGCTGGGTCTCGAGGCTCAGCTCGGACATGTTCTTCAGCACGCGCTGGCGCAGGGCGATGCCGGAGAGGTCCTCGACGTTGCGCCGCATCGTGTACTCGGCGTAGGCGCCGCCATCGATGTAGTGGAACAGGAAGGGCGGCAGCTTGCGCTGGGCGGCGGCGCGGTAGTCGGTGGAGGCGGAGATGATCATGGGGTCCCTACCGTTGAATGAAAGAAGCGTGGCACGTTGCGAGAGTCGAGCGAGCTAGAGCGAGACAAGGCGGAAATGGCCGAGGGAGCGGAGCCTACGACTGTAGGTGAGCATCTCCGAGGCCATTTCCAACGCCGTATCGCCGACGCGCAGCCGATCCGGCTTAGTGGACCAGCATGCCGGTGAAGACATAGGCCTGCGCCAGGGTGATCAGGCCGACGAAGGCGGCGAAGATCAGGCTGTGCTTCAGGGTGAAGCGGAACAGGTCCGATTCCTTGCCGACCATCCCGGTGGCGGCGCAGGCCACGGCGATGGACTGCGGCGAGATCATCTTGCCGGTCACGCCGCCGCTGGTGTTGGCGGCCACCAGCAGGGTGTCGTTGACGCCGATCTGGTGCGCGGTGGTGGATTGCAGGGAGCTGAACAGGGCGTTGGACGAGGTGTCCGAGCCGGTCAGGAAGACCCCCAGCCAGCCAAGGAAGGGCGAGAAGAACGGGAAGGCCGCACCGGTGCCGGCCAGGACCAGCGCCAGGGTGGTGGACATGCCCGAGTAGTTGGTGACGAAGGCGAAGGCCAGCACCATGCCGATGGAGAGGATCGGCCACTTCAGCTCGACCAGGGTTTCACCAAAAGTGGTCAGACCATTTTTAACATTGACCTTGAGCACCAGCATCGACAGCAGCGCGGAGAAGAAGATCGCGGTGCCGGTGGCGGAGATCGGGTCCAGCTTGAACACCGCCGGCATGGCCGTGGTGGCGGCGACGATGGGCGCGCCCTTGAGGACCAGCTGGTCCAGGTGCGGGATGGCGAACATGAAGACGAACTGCTCCAGCGCGCCACCCGGGGCGAACATCGCCTTGAAGGGCTTGAGGGTCCACATGGTCACCAGCACGGTGAGGATCAGGAAGGGCGACCAGGCCTTGAGGATCTCGCCGAAGCTGTAGGGCGAAGGCTCGGTGCTGCGCGGGCCGCCGAAGCCGCCGAGAACCGCTGCGCCGCCGGATACGCCGGCCACTTCGGTGCTCTGTGCGCTGGCGGGCTGCCAGACCTTGAGGAACAGGGTCAGGGATACCAGGCTGACCAGGGCGGAGGTGATGTCCGGCAGTTCCGGTCCGATGAAGTTGGAGGTGAAGTACTGGGTGATGGCGAAGCTGCCGCCGGCCACCAGGGCGGCGGGCCAGGTTTCCTTCACGCCGCGCCAGCCGTCCATCATCGCTACCAGCCAGAAGGGCACGAGGATTGACAGGAAGGGCAGTTGGCGGCCGGTCATGGCGCCGATCTTGAACGCGTCGATGCCGGTGACCTGGCCCGCGACGATGATCGGGATGCCCAGGGCGCCGAAGGCCACCGGTGCGGTGTTGGCGATCAGGCACAGGCCGGCGGCGTAGAGCGGGTTGAAGCCCAGGCCCACCAGCAGCGCGGCGGTGATGGCCACGGGGGCGCCGAAGCCGGCCGCACCTTCGAGGAAGGCGCCGAAGGAGAAGCCGATCAGCAGCACCTGCAGGCGCTGGTCACCGGTGATCGACAGCACCGAGCTGCGGATCACTTCGAACTGGCCGCTCTTGACCGTGAGTTTGTAGAGGAACACCGCCGCGACGATGATCCAGGCGATCGGCCAGAGGCCGTAGGCGAAACCGTAGCCGGCCGCGGCGAAGGCCATGTCGGCGGGCATGTTGAAGGCGAAGATGGCAACGGCGATCGCCAGGGCAAGGGTGATGGTGCCGGCGATATGACCCTTGAGGCGGAACACCGCGAGGGCGAGGAAGAAGAACACGATCGGGATCACGGCGACGGCAGCGGACAGGCCGAGGCTGCCGAGAGGGGTGTAGATCTGTTGCCATGCTTGCATGGTGGTTGGCTCCGTAATTGTTTTTGGAGTGCCTGTGGGCCGTCCGGGTAGGCGCGACGCTTTTGGCGTTGCAGCAGGCAGTGGCCGGATCTGGCGTACTTCGTCGAAATTGGTAATACCAATTTACAAAATCGACGGCTCAGGGTAAAAGTCTTACCGTGCGCATGTCAATTTCCTGTCCTACAACTTTGGTCGAGAGGGCGGCGATCGAGCTTTTCTTGTGCGCCGGACGGGGGCTGGTTAGGCTGCCGCCGGATATGCGCGGACTGCCGCGCCAGACTGCCCGGATGGGCTGTGGAAAAGAGGCGGGAGGGGTATGGGATTTGGTCAGGTGCGCCAGCGCCGTCTGTCGGATGACATCGTCAGTCACCTGGAGTCGATGATCCTCGAAGGCACCCTGAAGGCCGGTGAGCGGCTGCCGGCCGAGCGCCTGCTGGCGGAGCAGTTCGGGGTGTCCCGGCCGTCGCTGCGCGAGGCGATCCAGAAGCTGGTGGCCAAGGGTTTGCTGATCAGCCGCCAGGGCGGGGGCAACTATGTGTCCGCCGAGCTGGGCTCCACCTTCAGCGATCCGTTGCTGTCGTTGCTGGAAGGCAACCCGGACGCCCAGCGCGACCTGCTGGAGTTCCGCCACACGCTGGAGGGTTCATGCGCCTTCTATGCGGCGCAGCGCGCGACCTCGGTCGATCACGAACGCCTGCGCGACGCCTTCGAGACGCTGCAGGCTTGCTACACGCCCGGCAGCAAGGCGACCCGGGAAGAGGAGGGCGCCGCCGATGCGCGCTTCCACCTGGCGATCGCCGAAGCCAGCCACAACGCCGTGCTGCTGCACACCATCCGCGGCTTGTTCGAACTGCTCAAGCACAACGTGGTCACCAATATTGGAGGCATGTACCTGCAGCGCGGCGAGACCCGCGACATGCTGATGAGGCAGCACCGGGCCTTGTTCGAGGCGATCGTCGAGCGACGTGCCGAGGAGGCGCGGGAAATCTCGCACCAGCACATCGATTACGTGCAGGAGGTCCTGGCGGAAGGGCAGCTGGAGGCGCTTCGGATGGAGCGCGCGCAACGCAGGCAGGGAATCTGAAGCATCAGCCTTGCGGCTGGAGCGGCGACCGTGGGTCGGCGCTCAGTCTTCTTTGCCTTTGGTGCGCATGACGCGGGCGATCTCGCGATCGGAGTCGCGTTCCTTCTCGGTGGCGCGCTTGTCGAATTCCTTCTTGCCCTTGACCAGTGCGATCTCGCACTTGACCAGGTGGGCCTTCCAGTAGAGCGACAGTGCCACGCAGGCATAACCCTTCTGCTGGACCGCGCCGATCAGCTTGCTGAGTTCGCGCTTGTGCAGCAGCAGCTTGCGCGTGCGGACCGGGTCGGCGATCACGTGGGTGCTGGCGGTTTTCAGGGGCGTGAAGTGGCTGCCGAGCAACCAGGCTTCGCCGTCCTTGAGCAACACGTAGCTGTCCACCAACTGGGCTTTGCCGGCGCGCAGACTCTTGACCTCCCAGCCTGCGAGAGCCATGCCGGCCTCGAAGCGCTGTTCGACGAAGTAGTCATGCAGAGCCTTCTTGTTCTGCGCGATGGTGCCTTGGGGATGTTTCTTTTGCTTAGCCATAGGCGCGGCATTATAGGGAGTCCCAGGCGAGGCCGCTACGGCGGCGTAGGCTTGAGCGCGAGGGGTGAATCCCTGACAATGCGCGCTCTTTTTTTGACCAGCCGTGTTGCTCGCTCCGGCGCAGCCGACTGACCGACGTTCAGAGGCCCAGATGACCACCCATATCCAGCGCTCCGCTCTGCTGCCGTACCCTGCGCAGGCGCTCTACGATCTGGTCAACGACGTGGCGAGATACCCCGAGTTCCTGCCCTGGTGCTCCTCCAGTGAAGTGCTGGAGGCGAGCGAAACCGAGATGGTGGCCAGCCTCGGCGTGGCCAAGGGCGGGCTCAGTCAGCGCTTCGTCACCCGCAACCGGCTGGTGCCGGGGCAGGTGATCGAAATGAACCTGGAAGAAGGCCCATTCAGCGAGCTGCACGGCGTGTGGAGCTTCAAGGCGTTGGGTGAGAAGGCCTGCAAGATCAGCCTGGACCTGTCGTTCGACTACGCCGGCCCCATCGTCAAGGCGACCCTCGGGCCGCTGTTCAATCAGGCCGCGAATACCCTGGTCGACGCTTTCTGTCAGCGGGCCAAGCAGCTTCATGGCTGAGTCGATCGCTATCGAGGTCGTCTGCGCGCTGGCCGATCGTCAGCGCTTGCTGAGCCTGGAGGTGGCCGTGGGCACTACGGTGCGTGCGGCGGTGATGGCGTCAGGGCTGGCGGCGGAGTTTCCCGAGCTGGATCTGGCCACCTGCCCGCTGGGCATCTTTGGCAAGGCGCTGGCCAATCCCGAGGCGCGGGTGCTGGAGGAGGGGGATCGCATCGAGATCTACCGCCCGCTGCTCGCCGACCCGAAGGAAGTGCGCAAGCTCCGCGCGGCCCGTGCCGCCCAGGCGCGATCGGGAGAGGAATAAGGCGGCGAGTTGCATGACAAGCGCCCATGAAAAAGCCCGGAACCAGTCCGGGCTTTTTTCTGCGCAGTGATTACTGCGGCGAGGTTTCCAGCGGCTCGGGCGTGGGCACTGGTACGGTTTCCACCTGGTCCACTTCCTTCTGGATCTGCTCGAGCAGCGAGCCGGGCTTCGGCTTCTCTTCCTGCTGTTGCTGGGCAGGCTTCTCGCTCTTCACTTCGGTGCTGCCGTCGCTGCCGAGAATGGCTTCGTCGCGGCTCACGCCAGGCATGAAGTCACCGGCCAGGCCGACCAGTTGGTCGCTGCCGTCGAACACCAGGCTGACGCGCTCCTGCTGGCGTTCACCGCCGCCGGGCTGGATGCTGTAGAGGTAATCCCAGCGGTTGGCGTGGAAGGTGTCGGTGATCAGCGGGTTGCCCATGATAAACCTCACTTGCCGCCGGGTCATTCCGGGCTTCAACTGGTCTATCATGTCCTGCGTCACGACATTGCCCTGCTGGATGTCGATTTTGTAAACCCCGGGGAATGAACAGCCGGCGAGTGCGACCAGGCCTGCGAAGGTGAGGCTGGTCAGCAAGAGCTTGGTGTTTTGCATCGGTGGGTGACTTCCACTATCTTGGCTGGGCAACGAAAATCCGATCATACCCGCATTAAGGGAAGCTGCGAAGCAGCGTCCACGAGAAAGCTGACCATGGTTGAAAATAACGAACTTCGCAAAGCCGGCCTCAAGGTGACCCTGCCTCGAGTCAAGATCCTGCAGATGCTTGACTCCACCGAGCAGCGCCACATGAGTGCCGAAGATGTCTACAAGGCACTGATGGAGGCGGGTGAGGACGTGGGGTTGGCGACTGTCTACCGCGTGCTGACCCAATTCGAGGCTGCCGGTCTCGTGGTGCGCCACAACTTCGATGGCGGCCACGCCGTCTTCGAACTGGCCGACGGCGGCCACCACGACCATATGGTCTGTGTCGATAGCGGTGAGGTGATCGAGTTCTTCGATACCGAGATCGAGAAACGCCAGAAAGAGATCGTCAAGGAGCATGGCTTCGAGCTGGTCGATCACAATCTGGTGCTGTACGTGCGCAAGAAAAAATAAGCACGCTGCCAGCCAGAAACGAAAGAAGGCGACCCTCGGGTCGCCTTCTTCGTTTTCGCGCATTGGGAAGTCAGTCCTGGGCGCTGGTGACCATTTTCCTGGCGTGGGCGATGGATTCGTCGGTGAGGTCGAGTCCGCCAAGCATGCGCGCGATCTCCTCGATACGCGCGGCTTCGGTGAGGTTAGAGACGGCGGTGCGGGTTTCCTTGCTGCCGCGCAGCTTGTGCACGAACAGATGGTTGTGACCCTGTGCTGCTACCTGCGGCAAGTGGGTGACGGTGAGCACCTGGCCGCGCTCGCCGAGGCGGCGCAGCAGTTGCCCGACCACTTCGGCGGTGGGGCCGCCGATGCCCACGTCCACTTCGTCGAAGACCAGGGTCGGTACGCGGGAGGTCTGGGCGGTGATCACCTGGATGGCCAGGCTGATGCGTGAGAGTTCGCCACCCGAGGCGACCTTCGCCAGCGCCTTAAGGGGTTGGCCGGGGTTGGCACTGACCAGGAATTCCACCTGCTCCATGCCGTTGGCCTGAGGATCCTGAGCCTGCAGCGGGTGCAGTTCGATGGTGAAGCGCCCGCCGGGCATGCCCAGACGCTGCATTTCCACCTCCACGGCCTTGGCCAGCTTGCCGGCGGATTTGCCGCGCAGTTTGCTCAGTTCCGCCGCCTTGGTCTGGTAGTGACGGGTGTAGGACTCGAGTTCTTCGGTCAGGCGCTCGACGGCTTCGTCGTCCGCATTCAGTGCTTCGATCTCTTCCAGCAGGGATTGCTGCAGGTTGGCCAGCTCGCTCGGGTGTACGCGGTGCTTGCGTGCCAGCGTATAGATGCTGTCGAGGCGCTCTTCCAGTTGCTGCTGGCGCTGAGGGTCGGCATCGAAGTGGTCGATGAAGCGATTGATCTCGCCAACCGCTTCCTCCACCTGGATCTGGGCGCTGGCCAGCAAGTTGACGGCTTCGGCGATGGCACCCTGCTGGGTGTTGAAGGCGGTGAGGCGGTTGAGGCTGGAGGTGAGTGCGCTGAGCACGTTGCCGGCGTCGCTTTCGCTGCACATGTCCAGCACCTGGCGGCAGCCGGCGAGCAGGCTTTCGGCGTTGGAGAGGTTCTTGTGCTCCTGCTCCAGCTGGTCGAGTTCGGATTCGCCGAGGGCCAGGTTCTCCAGCTCTTCCAACTGATAGCTGAGCAACTGGTGGCGGGCACGCTGTTCTTCGCCGCTGTGGGACAGGCGCTCCAGCTCCTGGCGGGTCTGCTTCCAGCGCTGCGCGGCGAGCTGGACCTGGCGGGCCAGTTCGCTGGCGCTGGCGAATTCGTCGAGCAGGCGGCGGTGGGTGTCGAGCTTGAGCAGGGACTGGTGCTCGTGCTGGCTGTGGATGTCGATCAGCAGCTCGCCCAGGGTCTTGAGGTCGCCCTGGGGGCAGGGGGTGCCATTTATATAGGCGCGCGAGCGGCCTTCGGCGGTGATGACCCGGCGCAGGATGCAGGGGCCGTCGTTGTCCAGGTCGCGCTCGGCGAGCCAGGTGCGGGCCTCGGGGATGTCGTGGAGGTCGAAGCTGGCGAGGATGTCGGCCTTGTCCGCGCCGGGGCGCACTACGCCGCTGTCGGCGCGGTCGCCCAGGGTCAGGCCGAGTGCGTCGAGCATGATCGACTTGCCTGCACCGGTCTCGCCGGTGATCACCGACATGCCGCCGGCGAGTTCGAGATCGAGGTGTTCGACGATGGCGTAGTTGTGAACGGAAAGGTGGACCAGCATGGCGGCACTCCCAGGGCGATGGCTGGGTATTTATACAGTGTTTGTTTTCCGCCTGACAATCACCCCTCCCCCTTGAACCGACAAATTGCGACCCCATATAGGCGGACAGATCGCCGGGTTATGCCCCGGCCCGTTTTTGAAAGGAGGAACGCATGGCTGACGAACAGACCCTGGATAATCAGAACCCTGAAGCGAACGCTGCTGCCGAAGGCGCCGCTGGCGACGATCTGGCGGTTCGTGTGCAGACGCTGGAAGAGCAACTGGCTGCCGCCCAGGATCAGTCCCTGCGCGTTGCCGCCGAATTGCAGAACATCCGCCGCCGTGCCGAGCAGGATGTGGAAAAGGCGCACAAGTTCGCGCTGGAAAAATTCGCCAATGACCTGCTGCCGGTGGTGGACAGCCTCGAGCGTGGTCTGGAGCTGACCGCGGCCGATGACGAGTCGATCAAGCCGGTGCGTGAGGGCATGGAACTGACGCTCAAGCTGTTCCACGACACCCTCAAGCGCTACCAGCTGGAAGCGGTCGACCCGCACGGTGCGCCGTTCAACCCGGAGCACCACCAGGCCATGGCAATGCAGGAAAGCACCCACGTGGAGCCCGGCAGCGTGCTGAAGGTGTTCCAGAAGGGCTACCTGCTGAACGGTCGCCTGCTGCGCCCCGCCATGGTGGTGGTCAGCAAGGCCCCGAGTGAAGCGCCGCCGTCCATCGACGAGCAGGCTTGAAATCCGGCCTCCGGCCCCCATTTGTTAGTTCAAGCGTTTTTATGCTGCCGCGGCCAGTGAAACGGGGCCTCGGCAAATCCAAAGTTTCGGGAGAGAGAATATGGGCAAAATCATCGGTATCGACCTGGGGACCACCAACTCCTGCGTGGCTATCCTGGAGAACGGTAACGTCAAGGTGATCGAGAACGCCGAAGGCACTCGTACCACCCCGTCGATCATCGCTTACACCAACGATGGCGAGATCCTTGTCGGTCAGTCCGCCAAGCGCCAGGCGGTAACCAACCCGCACAACACCCTGTACGCCGTGAAGCGCCTGATCGGTCGTCGCTTCGAAGAAGACGTCGTGCAGAAAGACATCAAGATGGTTCCCTACAAGATCGCCAAGGCCGACAACGGTGACGCCTGGGTCGAAGTGAAGGGCCAGAAGATGGCGCCGCCGCAAATTTCCGCGGAAGTGCTGAAGAAGATGAAGAAGACCGCCGAAGACTACCTCGGCGAGACCGTGACCGAAGCGGTGATCACCGTTCCGGCCTACTTCAACGACAGCCAGCGCCAGGCTACCAAGGATGCCGGTCGTATCGCCGGTCTGGACGTCAAACGCATCATCAACGAACCGACTGCGGCTGCGCTGGCCTATGGCATGGACAAGGCCAAGGGCGACCACACCGTGATCGTCTATGACCTGGGCGGCGGTACCTTCGACGTGTCGGTGATCGAGATCGCCGAAGTCGATGGCGAGCACCAGTTCGAGGTTCTGGCCACCAACGGCGACACCTTCCTGGGTGGTGAGGACTTCGACATCCGCCTGATCGACTACCTCGTCGACGAGTTCAAGAAAGAGTCCGGCATGGACCTGAAGGGCGATCCCCTGGCCATGCAGCGCCTGAAAGAGGCTGCCGAGAAGGCCAAGATCGAGCTGTCCTCCAGCCAGCAGACCGACGTCAACCTGCCGTACATCACTGCAGACCAGACCGGTCCGAAGCACCTGAACGTGAAGATTTCCCGCGCCAAGCTGGAAGCCCTGGTCGAAGACCTGGTCGCTCGTACCATCGAGCCGTGCCGTATCGCGCTGAAGGATGCTGGCCTGGATGTGGGTGATATCCACGAAGTGATCCTGGTCGGCGGCCAGACCCGCATGCCGCTGGTGCAGAAGCAGGTTGCCGATTTCTTCGGCAAGGAAGCACGCAAGGACGTCAACCCGGACGAAGCCGTGGCCATCGGTGCTGCCATCCAGGGCGCCGTACTGTCCGGTGACGTGAAGGACGTGCTGCTGCTCGACGTTTCCCCGCTGACCCTGGGTATTGAAACCCTGGGTGGCGTGATGACCGCGCTGATCGAGAAGAACACCACCATCCCGACCAAGAAGTCGCAGGTGTTCTCGACCGCCGACGACAACCAATCCGCCGTGACCATTCACGTGCTGCAGGGCGAGCGCAAGCAGGCCGCGCAGAACAAGTCCCTGGGCAAGTTCGACCTGGCCGAGATTCCGCCGGCTCCCCGTGGTGTGCCGCAGGTCGAGGTGACCTTCGACATCGACGCCAACGGCATCCTGCACGTGTCCGCCAAGGACAAGGCCACCGGCAAGCAGCAGTCCATCGTGATCAAGGCCAACTCCGGCCTGTCCGAGGACGAAATCCAGCAGATGGTGCGTGACGCCGAGGCCAATGCCGAGGAGGATCGCAAGTTCGAGGAGCTGGCCGCCGCCCGTAACCAGGGTGATGCGTTGGTCCATGCGACCCGCAAGATGGTCACCGAGGCTGGCGACAAGGCCACTGCCGACGAGAAAGCTGCTATCGAGAAGGCGCTGGGTGAGCTGGAAGTTGCCGTCAAGGGCGACGACAAGGCCGAGATCGAAGCCAAGATGAACGCCCTGTCCCAGGCTTCCACTCCGCTGGCGCAGAAGATGTACGCCGAACAGCCCCAGGCTGGCGAAGGTGCTCCGGCCGGCGACGACAAGGCATCCGACGATGCCGTCGACGCCGAGTTCGAAGAGGTCAAGGACAACAAGTAAGCATCAGGCTTGCTTGCTCTCCTGCCTGCGGGGCCTGGCCCCGCAGGTTGATGCGCCGCGCGGGAGCTTGCTCCCGCGTCGGCGTGTCTGGAGGGCGCAAAATTTGAAGAGTGTGAGAACCAATGGCTAAACGTGACTTTTACGAAATCCTCGGTGTCGAGCGGGGCGCCAGCGAGGCTGAGCTGAAGAAGGCTTATCGTCGTCTGGCCATGAAATACCACCCGGACCGCAATCCGGACGACAAGGCGGCTGAAGAGAAATTCAAGGAGGCCAACGAGGCCTACGAAGTGCTCTCCGACGCCAGCAAGCGTGCCGCGTACGACCAGTACGGCCACGCCGGTGTCGATCCGCAGATGGGGGCAGGTGGTGGCGCAGGCTTCGGCGGCGCCAGCTTCTCCGACATCTTTGGCGACGTGTTCAGCGACTTCTTCGGCGGCCAGCGCGGTGGTCAGCGTGGCGGTGCCCAGCGTGGCAGCGACCTGCGCTACACCCTGGAGCTGGACCTGGAAGAAGCGGTTCGCGGTACCACCGTCACCATTCGCGTGCCGACCCTGGTCAACTGCAAGACCTGTGAAGGCTCCGGCGCCAAGAAGGGCACCAGTCCGGTGACCTGTACCACCTGTGGCGGCATCGGCCAGGTGCGGATGCAGCAGGGCTTCTTCTCGGTGCAGCAGACCTGCCCGCGTTGCCATGGCACCGGCAAGATGATTTCCGACCCCTGTGGCAGCTGCCACGGCCAGGGGCGTGTGGAAGAGCACAAGACCCTGTCGGTGAAAGTGCCGGCTGGCGTCGATACCGGCGATCGCATCCGTCTTTCGGGCGAAGGCGAGGCGGGCGCAATGGGCGGTCCGGCTGGTGATCTCTATGTCGTGGTCAATGTGCGCGAGCACCCGATCTTCCAGCGCGACGGCAAGCACCTCTATTGCGAAGTGCCGATCAGCTTCGCCGACGCCGCCCTGGGTGGTGAGCTGGAAGTGCCGACCCTCGACGGTCGTGTGAAGCTGAAGATCCCCGAGGCGACCCAGACCGGCAAACTGTTCCGCCTGCGCGGCAAGGGCGTGGCCCCGGTGCGCGGTGGTGGTGCGGGCGACCTGATGTGTCGCGTGGTGGTCGAAACGCCGGTGAACCTCGATAAGCGCCAGCGCGAGCTCCTCGAAGAGTTCCGCAAGAGCCTGCAGAACGACGGCTCCCACTCGCCCAAGGCCAGCAGCTGGTTCGAAGGCATGAAGCGCTTCTTCGGCGATCTTTGATACCCCGGCCCCAACTGCAGGCGCAGGCTCCAGGAGCAGCGCCTGCGGCTCGGGGCTTGCAGCTTGGAGCTTTGGTTATGCGACGTATTGCAGTGATGGGCGCCGCCGGGCGCATGGGCAAGATCCTGATCGAGGCGGTGCAGCAGACCGGCGGTAGCGCTGGCCTGACCGCGGCGATCGATCGCCCGGACAGCACCCTGGTGGGTGCCGATGCCGGCGAGCTGGCCGGCCTGGGCCGTATCGGTGTGCCGCTGTCGGGCGACCTGGCCAAGGTGATCGACGAGTTCGACGTGCTGATCGACTTCACCCACCCGACCGTGACCCTGAAGAACCTGGAAGTCTGCCGCAAGGCGGGCAAGGCCATGGTCATCGGCACCACCGGTTTCAGTGCTCAGGAAAAGGAGCTGCTGAGTGTCGCGGCGAAGGAGATCCCCATCGTCTTCGCCGCCAACTACAGCGTGGGCGTGAACCTCTGTCTGAAGCTGCTCGATACGGCTGCCCGGGTTCTGGGTGACGATATGGATATCGAGATCATCGAAGCCCACCACCGCCACAAGGTGGATGCGCCGTCCGGCACCGCGCTGCGCATGGGTGAGGTCGTCGCCAGTGCATTGGGTCGTGATCTGGAAAAAGTGGCCGTTTACGGTCGCGAAGGCCAGACCGGTGCCCGCCCGCGCGAAACCATCGGTTTCGCCACCGTGCGCGCCGGCGATGTGGTCGGTGATCACACCGTGCTGTTCGCCGCCGATGGCGAGCGCGTGGAGATCACCCACAAGGCCTCGAGCCGCATGACCTTCGCCCGTGGCGCGGTTCGTGCGGCCGCTTGGCTGGAAGGGCGGGAAGCGGGCCTCTACGATATGCAGGATGTGCTCGGCCTGCGCTGAGACTGCCGAAAGGTCCTACTCCACGGTGGACCGTAAAAGGCCTTTCCTGTAAGCTGCAGCTTTAGTGTGTCCACTAAAAGTTACGCAGAATGGCTCAGATAAAAAAGCGGGGTGACGGTTCAAAACGTCATCCCGCTTTTTTACAACCTGCGTTTGCTTCAGCCTTGATCTACGGGAGGTCTTCTTGACTAAGCCAGCCATACTCGCGCTTGCCGACGGCAGCATTTTCCTCGGTGAATCCATCGGGGCCGACGGCCAGACCATCGGAGAGGTGGTGTTCAACACCGCCATGACCGGCTACCAGGAAATCCTCACCGATCCTTCCTATGCCCAGCAAATCGTTACCCTGACCTATCCCCATATCGGCAACACCGGCACCACGCCGGAAGATGCCGAGTCCGATCGCGTCTGGGCTGCCGGCCTGATCATCCGTGATCTGCCGCTGCTGGCCAGCAACTGGCGTAACAAGCAATCGCTGCCCGACTATCTGGAAGCCAATGGCACCGTCGCCATCGCCGATATCGATACCCGCCGCCTGACCCGCATCCTGCGCGAGAAAGGTTCGCAGAACGGCTGCATCCTCACCGGTGAAGGCGCCACTGCGGAGAAGGCGCTGGAGCTTGCGCGCAGCTTCCCTGGCCTGAAGGGCATGGACCTGGCCAAGGTGGTCAGCTGCACCGAACGCTATGAGTGGCGCTCCGGCATCTGGGACCTGAAAACCGACAGCCACCCGGAAATCCCCGCCAGCGAACTGCCCTACCACGTGGTGGCGTTCGACTACGGCGTGAAGCTGAACATCCTGCGCATGCTGGTCGACCGTGGCTGCCGCCTGACCGTGGTCCCCGCGCAGACCCCGGCCAGCGAAGTGCTGGCACTGAATCCCGATGGCGTGTTCCTGTCCAACGGCCCTGGTGACCCCGAGCCCTGCGACTACGCCATTGCGGCGATCAAGGAAATCCTCGAGACCGAGATTCCGGTCTTCGGCATCTGCCTCGGCCACCAGTTGCTGGCCCTGGCGTCCGGCGCCAAGACCCTGAAGATGGGCCACGGCCACCATGGTGCCAACCACCCCGTCCAGGACCTGGACAGTGGCGTGGTCATGATCACCAGCCAGAACCACGGTTTCGCCGTGGACGAGACCAGCCTGCCGGCCAATGTCCGCCCCATCCACAAGTCGCTGTTCGACGGCACCCTGCAGGGCATCGAGCGTACCGACAAGGAAGCCTTCAGCTTCCAGGGACATCCGGAGGCGAGCCCCGGCCCCCACGATGTGGCCCCGCTGTTCGACCGCTTCATCGAAGCCATGGCCAAGCGCCGCTAAGCCTGCCGACTGACCCAAGGATTCGAGTGAGTAAAAATGCCTAAACGTACAGATATCAAAAGCATCCTGATCCTCGGCGCCGGCCCGATCGTCATCGGCCAGGCCTGCGAGTTCGACTACTCCGGCGCTCAGGCCTGCAAGGCCCTGAAGGAAGAGGGTTACCGCGTCATCCTGGTGAACTCCAACCCGGCCACCATCATGACCGACCCGGCCATGGCCGACGCCACCTACATCGAGCCGATCAAGTGGGCCACCGTGGCCAAGATCATCGAGAAGGAGCGCCCCGACGCACTGCTGCCGACCATGGGCGGCCAGACCGCGCTGAACTGCGCGCTGGACCTGGAAAAGCACGGCGTGCTGGAGAAGTTCGGCGTCGAGATGATCGGTGCCAACGCCGACACCATCGACAAGGCCGAAGACCGCTCGCGCTTCGACAAGGCGATGAAGGACATCGGCCTGGCCTGTCCGGTTTCCGGCATTGCCCACAACATGGAAGAAGCCTACGGCGTGCTGGAGAAGGTGGGCTTCCCCTGCATCATCCGTCCGTCCTTCACCATGGGCGGCACCGGCGGCGGCATCGCCTACAACCGTGAAGAATTCGAGGAAATCTGCGCCCGCGGCCTGGATCTGTCGCCGACCAGCGAATTGCTGATCGACGAATCGCTGATCGGCTGGAAGGAGTACGAGATGGAGGTGGTCCGCGACAAGAAGGACAACTGCATCATCGTTTGCTCCATCGAGAACTTCGACCCGATGGGCGTGCACACCGGTGACTCCATCACCGTGGCCCCGGCCCAGACCCTGACCGACAAGGAATACCAGATCCTGCGCAACGCCTCCCTGGCCGTACTGCGCGAGATCGGCGTCGAGACCGGCGGTTCCAACGTCCAGTTCGGCATCTGCCCGAACACCGGCCGCATGGTCGTGATCGAGATGAACCCGCGCGTATCGCGTTCGTCGGCACTGGCCTCCAAGGCCACCGGCTTCCCGATCGCCAAGATCGCCGCCAAGCTGGCTGTTGGCTACACCCTGGACGAGCTGTCCAACGACATCACCGGCGGCCGTACCCCGGCGTCCTTCGAGCCGGCCATCGACTACGTGGTCACCAAGGTGCCGCGCTTCGCCTTCGAGAAATTCCCCAAGGCCGACGCCCGCCTGACCACCCAGATGAAGTCCGTCGGTGAAGTCATGGCCATCGGCCGTACCTTCCAGGAGTCCATGCAGAAAGCCCTGCGCGGCCTGGAAGTCGGCGTTGCCGGTTTCGATCCGAAGCTGGACCTGAACGACCCGGAAGCCGAAAGCACCCTGCGTCGCGAACTGACCGTGCCCAGCGCTGACCGTATCTGGTACGTGGCCGACGCCTTCCGCGCTGGCAAGACCATCGCCGAAGTGTTCGAGCTGACCCGTATCGACGAGTGGTTCCTGGTGCAGATCGAGGACCTGATCAAGGATGAGGCGACTGTACAGACCCTCGGCCTGTCCGCCATCGACCGCGACCTGATGTTCAAGCTCAAGCGCAAGGGCTTCTCCGATGCGCGCCTGGCAAAGCTGCTCGGTGTTTCCGAGAAGAGCCTGCGTGCCCATCGCCACAAGCTCAAGGTGCTGCCGGTGTACAAGCGCGTGGACACCTGCGCCGCCGAGTTCGCCACCGATACCGCCTACATGTACTCGACCTACGAGGAAGAGTGCGAAGCCAACCCGTCGAGCCGCGAGAAGATCATGATCCTCGGCGGTGGCCCCAACCGTATCGGCCAGGGCATCGAGTTCGACTACTGCTGCGTACACGCGGCACTGGCCATGCGTGAAGACGGTTACGAGACCATCATGGTCAACTGCAACCCGGAAACCGTCTCCACCGACTACGACACCTCCGACCGCCTGTACTTCGAGCCGGTCACCTTGGAAGACGTGCTGGAAATCGTCCGTGTCGAGCAGCCGAAGGGCGTGATCGTCCAGTACGGCGGCCAGACTCCGCTGAAGATCTGCCGCGCCCTGGAAGAGGCTGGCGTGCCGATCATCGGTACCAGCCCCGAGGCCATCGACCGTGCCGAGGACCGCGAGCGCTTCCAGCAGATGGTTCAGCGTCTCGGTCTGCGCCAGCCGGCCAACGCCACTGCCCGCAGCGAAGACGAGGCCCTGGCCCTGTCGAAGAACATCGGTTATCCGATGGTGGTGCGCCCGTCCTACGTACTGGGCGGCCGGGCGATGGAAATCGTCTACCAGGAAGAAGAGCTCAAGCGCTACATGCGTGAAGCGGTGAAGGTCTCCAACGACAGCCCGGTGCTGCTGGATCGCTTCCTCAACTGCGCCATCGAAGTGGACGTGGATGCGGTGAGCGACGGCGAGAGCGTCGTGATCGGCGCGATCATGCAGCACATCGAACAGGCTGGCGTGCACTCCGGTGACTCCGCCTGCTCGCTGCCGCCGTACTCGCTGCCCAAGCACATCCAGGACGAGATCCGTGACCAGGTCAAGAAAATGGCCTTGGAGCTCGGTGTCGTCGGCCTGATGAACGTGCAGATGGCCGTGCAGGGCGAAGACATCTTCGTGATCGAAGTGAACCCGCGTGCTTCCCGTACCGTGCCGTTCGTCTCCAAGTGCGTGGGCGAGTCCCTGGCCAAGGTGGCGGCACGCGTCATGGCGGGCAAGAGCCTGGCCGAGGCCGGCTACCAAGAAGAAATCATTCCGCCGTTCTTCAGCGTCAAGGAAGCAGTCTTCCCGTTCGCCAAGTTCCCGGGCGTCGACCCGATCCTCGGCCCGGAAATGAAGTCCACCGGTGAAGTGATGGGCGTAGGCGACAGCTTCGGCGAAGCCTTCGCCAAGGCGCAGCTGGGTGCCAGCGAGATTCTGCCGAACTCCGGTTGCGCGTTCATCAGCGTCCGCGAAGACGACAAGTCGGAAGCCGTTCAGGTGGCACGTGACCTGGTCGCGCTGGGCTTCGAAGTGGTCGCTACCGCCGGTACCGCCAAGGTGATCGAGGCTGCCGGCCTGCCGGTGCGCCGCGTCAACAAGGTGACCGAGGGTCGTCCCCATGTCGTTGACATGATCAAGAACGATGAGGTTACCCTGATCATCAACACCACCGAGGGGCGCCAGTCGATTGCTGACTCCTACTCGATTCGTCGTAACGCCCTGCAGCACAAGATCTACTGCACCACCACCATCGCGGCGGGGCAGGCGGTCTGTGAAGCGCTCAAGTTCGGTCCCGAGAAGACCGTTCGCCGGCTGCAGGATCTGCATGCAGGGATCAAGGCATGAATAAGTACCCCATGACTGTCCAGGGCGCTCGCGCCCTGGAAGAGGAACTGGCGCATCTGACCAAGGTCATGCGCCCGCAACTGAGCCAGGCCATCGGTGAGGCGCGCGAGCTGGGCGACCTCAAGGAGAACGCCGAGTACCACGCCGCGCGCGAGCAGCAAGGCATGGTCGAGGCGCGTATCCGTGACATCGAGGGGCGCCTGCAGAACTCGGTGATCATCGACGTCACCACCATCGCCCACACCGGCAAGGTGATCTTCGGCACCACGGTGGATATCGCCAACGTGGAAACCGACGAGACCGTGACCTACCAGATCGTTGGTGAAGATGAGGCCGACATCAAGCAAGGCAAGCTGTCGGTGGGCTCGCCCATCGCCCGTGCGTTGGTAGGTAAGGAAGAGGGCGACATCGTCGTGGTGAAAACCCCGAGCGGCCTGATCGAGTACGAGATCGTCGAGGTCCGTCATATCTGATCGTCGGCGGTTTCGCGCGGCTTCAGCCAGTTGGCAGCTGGCCCAGACGTTCTGGGTCGGCGGCCTCTGGCTTCTGCATTTCGTCGTGATCCCCACTCTGGAACGCGTTGGTCTTGCGCCACTGCTGGTGGAGGAGGTCTCGCGCAGCCTGACGCCGTTGCTGGTGGCCTTCACCGCTTTCTGCGTGCTGGTTCAGGGTGTGGTTCTGGTCCAGATCGAAGGTGTGCGCAGTCTGCAGCGTGACTCCCGTGGGCAGCTGCTGATAGCCGTTCTGGCGATGTCGGTGGTGTTCATGCTGGTGAACCAAGTGCAGCCCGGCGCCATGCGCTGGTTGGCGTTCAACTACCTGGTGCTGGCATTTTGCGGCGCCTTGCTGGTCATCCAGCCGGTGCCGGGTGATAAAGCTCGGGCGCGCTGAGCGCGCCACGGGCATCAGCCTGGGCTATCAGAGCCCGCTGTAGCGGCTGATATTGGAGAGGTTGCGGTTCGGCTTGGGGTTGCGGCGATAGACCAGCGCCATCTTGCCGATGATCTGGACCAGCTCGCATTTTCCAGTGCTGCAGAGTTCTTCGATCAGCGCGCGGCGATCGTCACGCTCAGTGATGCGGAACTGCACCTTGATCAGCTCGTGATCGTTGAGTGCGCGATCCAGCTCGGCGAGCACGCCTTCGGTCAAACCATTTTCAGCCACGATCAATACCGGTTTCAGGTGGTGGCCGATAGATTTGTATTGCTTCTTGTGCTCCTGAGAGAGCGCCATAATCAGACCCCTGCGAAAAAAGGCTGCCAGTTTACCCGAGTGACTTCGGGGCGCACAGCCGAATGCGAGTCTCCTGTGGCCCGCTCCAAGACTAGTCAGCGTTGGCTGAAAGAGCATGTTGCTGGTTTGGAGCGTTTCCACTGAAGGTGTGGCTATCCCGGGAGCCTCGGTTTGGTGGGAAAGTCTCCGGCGGGCCTTGTGATTTTCGTTATGGCCCCAATATCGGGTGCAGGGTCGTGGCGCTGCGCTTGAGGTGCATCTGTCTCGACGTCCGCCTACGGGTGTTGAGGTAGTTGGCAGTGGGTGGACGTGCAAGCGGCTTTTGTCGTGTCGGCGCTCCAGTGAGCAATAGGTGCTCGCGCGCGGCTTTTGCGGGGAATAGACTGCAACGGTCGGCCTGTTTTTCGGTCTTAATGCACGGGCTCGGGTGTGTGACGAGCGCCATGGCTTCATAAAGGGTTACAGACGGCGCCTGCCAGGGGTGGGGGTTGTATAGTAAGTTAGGCCGGTTGATAACCAGCCGTCATGCGGGGCGCGTCCCAGGACGGGATCTGCTCCAGAGGGTAGCTAATTGAACGATATGGCAAAGAATCTCATCCTGTGGCTGATCATCGCCGCCGTGCTGGTCACGGTGATGAACAACTTCTCCAGCCCGAGCGAACCGCAGACGCTGAACTATTCCGACTTCATCGGTCAGGTGAAGGAAGGCAAGGTCGAGCGTGTCACGGTCGACGGCTTCGTCATTACCGGTAAGCGGAATGACGGCGACTCCTTCAAGACCATTCGTCCGGCTATCCAGGATGGCGGGCTGATCGGTGACCTGATCGACAACAACGTGATCATCGAAGGCAAGCAGCCCGAGCAGCAGAGCATCTGGACCCAGTTGCTCGTTGCCAGCTTCCCGATCCTGGTGATCATTGCTGTATTCATGTTCTTCATGCGGCAGATGCAGGGCGGCTCAGGCGGCCGCGGCGGCCCCATGAGCTTCGGCAAGAGCAAGGCGCGCCTGCTCTCGGAAGACCAGGTGAAAACCACCCTGGCCGACGTCGCAGGCTGCGACGAAGCCAAGGAAGAAGTGGGCGAGCTGGTCGAGTTCCTGCGTGACCCGGGCAAGTTCCAGCGCCTGGGTGGCCGTATCCCCCGCGGCGTGCTGATGGTCGGCCCGCCCGGTACCGGTAAGACCCTGCTGGCCAAGGCCATTGCGGGGGAAGCCAAGGTGCCGTTCTTCACCATCTCCGGTTCCGACTTCGTCGAGATGTTCGTCGGCGTGGGTGCGTCCCGTGTCCGCGACATGTTCGACCAGGCCAAGAAGCATGCTCCTTGCATCATCTTCATCGACGAGATCGACGCAGTCGGCCGTCATCGTGGTGCCGGCCTGGGTGGCGGTCACGACGAGCGCGAGCAGACCCTCAACCAGTTGCTGGTGGAGATGGACGGCTTTGAGATGAACGACGGCATCATCGTGATCGCCGCGACCAACCGTCCGGACGTACTGGACCCGGCGCTGCTGCGCCCGGGCCGCTTCGACCGTCAGGTGGTGGTTGGCCTGCCGGACATCCGTGGCCGCGAGCAGATTCTCAAAGTGCACATGCGCAAGGTGCCGATGGGGGATGACGTCGACGCCGGCGTAATCGCTCGTGGTACTCCCGGCTTCTCCGGCGCTGACCTGGCTAACCTAGTCAACGAGGCCTCGCTTTTCGCTGCGCGCGTCAACAAGCGCATCGTCGAGATGAAGGAATTCGAGCTGGCCAAGGACAAGATCATGATGGGCGCCGAGCGCAAATCCATGGTCATGTCCGAGAAAGAGAAGCTCAACACTGCTTACCACGAGGCTGGCCATGCCATCGTCGGGCGTGTGGTTCCCGAGCATGACCCGGTTTACAAGGTTTCCATCATCCCGCGCGGCCGTGCCCTGGGTGTGACCATGTTCCTCCCGGAGGAGGATCGCTACAGCCTCTCCAAGCGTGCACTGATCAGCCAGGTCTGCTCGCTGTTCGGCGGTCGTATCGCCGAGGAGATGACCCTGGGCTTCGACGGTGTGACCACGGGTGCCTCCAACGACATCATGCGCGCCACCCAGATCGCCAAGAACATGGTGACCAAGTGGGGCCTGTCCGAGAAACTCGGCCCGCTTATGTATGCGGAAGAAGAGGGTGAAGTCTTCCTCGGCCGTAGCGCGGGTGGCCAGCACTCCAGTGTGTCGGCGCAGACCGCGCAACTGATCGACCAGGAAGTGCGCAGCATCATCGACCACTGCTACGCCACGGCGAAGCAGATTCTCGTGGAGAACCGCGACAAGCTGGACATGATGGCCGAGGCGTTGATGAAGTTCGAAACCATCGATGCCGAGCAGATCGACGACATCATGGCAGGCCGTCCGGCTCGTGAGCCCAAGGATTGGGAGGGTGGCCCGGGTGCCTCCTCCGGTAAGCCTGCTCCCCGTGAGGAAGCGCCGCGTCCGGAGAACCCGATCGGCGGCCCTGCTGGCGAACACTAAGGTTCCTAGATGAGCTCCACGCAGTACCTGACCCGGTTGCCTTGCGGCAACCGGGTTCTTGATTTGGGTCGCCCACACGTGATGGGCATCCTCAATGTCACCCCTGACTCCTTTTCCGACGGCGGGCGGTTCAGCCAGCGCGATGCGGCGCTACGCCACGCTGCCGAGATGGTGGCGGCCGGTGCTACGCTCATTGATGTGGGTGGCGAGTCGACTCGGCCTGGTGCGCGGGCGGTATCGCCGTCCGAGGAGCTGGAGCGTGTCGCGCCCGTCGTGGAAGCGATAGCTCGCGAGTTGGATGTGGTGGTTTCCCTGGATACCTCCACGCCGGCAGTCATGCGCGAGGGCGCGCGGCTTGGCGCTGGCCTGATCAATGATGTGCGTTCGCTGCAGCGTGACGGAGCGCTGGATGCGGCGGCCGATACCGGCCTGCCGGTCTGCCTCATGCATATGTTGGGCGAGCCGGGCACCATGCAGCAGAACCCTCAGTATCGTGACGTGACCGGCGAGGTTGGTGAGTTCCTTGCTGCGCGCATGGCGGCCTGTGCGGCGGTGGGCATCCCTGCTGAGCGCATCGTGCTGGACCCGGGTTTCGGCTTCGCCAAAACCTTTGAACACAACCTGAGCCTGTTCAAACACCTCGAAGAGTTGCTGGGGCTTGGGCGCCCCCTGCTCGTCGGCGTTTCGCGCAAGAGCATGGTTGGGCAGGCGCTGGGTCGAGATGTCGACCAGCGGCTTTACGGCAGTCTGGCCCTGGCCGCCCTGGCGGTGGCCAAGGGTGCATGCATCCTGCGGGTGCATGATGTGGCCGAGACTGTCGATGTCGTACGTATGATCGCCGCGGTAAATTCGGCGGAATAAGAAACACGGAGCATTCATGAGCAGAAAGTATTTCGGCACCGATGGTATTCGTGGCCACGTTGGTCAGTTCCCCATCACCCCTGATTTCATGCTCAAGCTTGGCTGGGCGGCGGGCATGGCGTTCCGCAAGCAAGGTAAGTGCCGCATCCTGGTGGGCAAGGACACCCGTATTTCCGGGTACATGTTCGAATCGGCCCTGGAGGCCGGTCTTTCCGCTGCCGGTGCGGACGTCATGCTGCTGGGGCCGATGCCGACTCCGGCTATCGCCTACCTGACCCGTACCTTTCTGGCCGAGGCGGGGATCGTTATCAGCGCCTCGCACAACCCGCATAACGACAACGGCATCAAGTTCTTCTCCGGGCAGGGTGTGAAGCTCTCTGACGAAGTTGAGCTGATGATCGAAGAGCTGCTCGACCAGCCCATGGTGGTGGTCGAGTCGGCCAGTCTCGGCAAGGTTTCGCGTATCAACGATGCTGCCGGCCGCTACATCGAGTTCTGCAAGAGTACGGTGCCCATGAGCACCGACCTGGCCGGCCTCAAGATCGTTGTGGACTGCGCGCATGGCGCTACCTACAAGGTCGCTCCCAGCGTCTTCCGCGAGCTCGGCGGCAACGTCTCGGTACTGGCTGCCCAGCCGAACGGTCTGAACATCAACGATAAATGTGGCTCGACGCACATGGAGTCGCTGCAGGCCGAAGTGGTGGCCCAGCATGCCGATATCGGCATTGCCTTCGATGGCGACGGCGACCGCGTGTTGATGGTCGACCATACCGGTGCCGTTGTGGATGGCGACGAACTGTTGTTCATCATCGCTCGTGACCTGCATGAGCGAGGCAAGCTCCAGGGTGGCGGTGTGGTTGGAACCCTGATGAGCAACCTCGGGCTCGAGCTGGCCTTGGGTGAGCTGGGTGTGCCCTTCACGCGGGCCAAGGTCGGCGATCGCTATGTCATCGCGGACATGCAGGAGCGCGGCTGGAGTCTGGGCGGCGAGAATTCGGGGCATATCCTCTGCAGTCATTTCACCACGACAGGGGACGCCCTGATTGCCGCGCTTCAGGTGCTGCTGGCGCTTCAGCGTCGTGGTCAGTCGCTGGCGGAGGCTCGTCAGGGGATGCGCAAATGCCCGCAGGTGCTGCTGAACGTGCGCTTCGCTGGTGGTGATATCGATCCGGTCGAGCACCCGGCGGTGAAAGATGCCTGCGCTCGTGTCACCGAGAAGATGGCGGGGCGTGGGCGTGTGCTGCTGCGCAAGTCCGGTACCGAGCCGCTGGTCCGCGTGATGGTCGAGGGTGATGATGAAAACCAGGTCCGTGGCTACGCGGAAGAGCTGGTTAAAGTCGTAACCGAGGTATGTGCTTGATTTCTCTTGCTACTTCAAAAAACCTTGGGTAACATCTGCGCCCACTTTGATCGACGAGGTAAAGCATGCGTCGCCCCCTGGTAGCTGGTAACTGGAAAATGCACGGTACCCGCGCCAGCGTCGCAGAGCTGATCAAAGGGCTTCGTCAGTTGGCATTGAATGCTGGCGTCGAGGTCGCGGTATTCCCGCCCTGTCTGTACATCAATCAGGTGATGCAAGGCCTGGATGGCAAGTCGATTGCCGTCGGTGCGCAGAATTGTGCAGTCGAGCCCGTTCAGGGTGCGCTCACGGGTGAGGTTGCTGCGAGTCAGCTGGCTGATGCCGGTTGCACCCTGGTTCTCGTTGGTCATTCCGAGCGTCGCCTGATTCTTGGTGAGCGTGACGAGGTGGTTAGTCGCAAGTTCGCTGCGGCTCAGTCTTGTGGTCTTGTTCCGGTGCTCTGCGTCGGTGAGACCCAAGAGCAGCGTGAAGCGGGCAGGACTCTTGAAGTTGTCGGGCGCCAGCTCGGTAGCGTGATCGAAGAGCTGGGTGTGGGAGCATTCGCGAAAGCGGTGATCGCATACGAGCCGGTCTGGGCTATCGGTACAGGGCTCACGGCAACTCCGCAGCAAGCGCAAGAAGTGCATGCTGCAATACGGGCGCAACTGGCGGCGGAAAATGCCGAGGTGGCGCGCGGTGTAAGGATTCTTTATGGCGGCAGCGTCAAGGCCGCCAGTGCGGCCGAGTTGTTCGGCATGCCGGATATCGATGGGGGGCTTGTTGGTGGCGCCTCCCTGAATGCGGATGAGTTCGGTGCGATCTGTCGCGCCGCAGGAAGCTGACGAGATGCTGGAAACTGTCGTTATCGTGGTTCACCTGCTCGGCGCCCTTGGTGTCGTTGCTCTGGTGCTGCTGCAGCAAGGTAAGGGTGCGGATGCTGGCGCCTCGTTCGGTGCTGGAGCTTCGGGTACCGTTTTCGGTAGTCAAGGTTCTGCTACCTTTCTGAGTCGAGTTACTGGTATACTCGCCGCGGTTTTTTTCATAACCAGCCTGGGCTTAGCGTTCTTCGCTAAAGAAAAGGCTGAAGCTCTGAGTCACGTAGGTCTGCCGGATCCGGCCGTTCTCGAGGTTCAGCAGCAAAAGCCGGCAGCTGACGATGTGCCGGTGCTCGAAGAGCAAAAGCCTGCTGAAAGCGCAGGTGATGTACCTCAGGCTCCAGAGCAGAAGTAAAAAGGCAAGTTTTGCCGAGGTGGTGGAATTGGTAGACACGCTACCTTGAGGTGGTAGTGGCCATAGGCTGTAGGGGTTCGAGTCCCCTCCTCGGTACCATACAATGCAAGAAAGCCCGCTGCATGCGGGCTTTTTTGCTGGCGGAGTGTTCGGTTGACCGTTAAGGCGCGTAGGCCGTATACTTCCGCCCCAGCTTTGACGCGGGGTGGAGCAGCTTGGTAGCTCGTCGGGCTCATAACCCGAAGGTCGTTGGTTCAAATCCAACCCCCGCAACCAGTAGTAGCGGAGCCCCTTTTTAGGGGCTTTTTGCTAGCTGGACAGTTAACCAACGGCTTCTGGCCGACTGGTTCGAATGGATGGGCGTTTCGCCCATTTTTTATTTGCACAGCATGCGAGGGCAATCAGGTGTCGAGCAAGCTAGAACAGTTGCAGGCCTTGCTGGCCCCGGTAGTCGAGGCCCTTGGCTATCAATGCTGGGGTGTCGAGTTCCTGTCCCAAGGGCGGCATTCGCTGCTGCGGGTATACATCGATCATGAGAATGGCATCCAGGTCGACGACTGCGAGAAAGTCAGCCGTCAGGTCAGTGGTGTTCTCGACGTGGAAGATCCCATCGCCAGTGAGTACACCCTCGAGGTGTCTTCGCCCGGCATGGATCGACCGCTGTTCACTCTTGAGCAGTTCGCGGCGCACGCTGGCGAACTGGTGAAGATCAAGTTGCGCTCTCCCTACGATGGGCGACGCAATTTCCAGGGGCTCCTCCGCGGGGTGGAGGAACAGGATGTGGTGGTTCTTGTTGAGGATCACGAGTACCTGCTGCCGATCGATCTGATCGACAAGGCCAACATCATTCCCCGTTTTGACTGAGACGCGGATCCCGCGGATCCAATGGATTGCGAAAGGCGAGGCGTACGATGAGCAAAGAAGTACTGCTGGTTGTTGAGTCGGTATCCAACGAAAAAGGCGTACCGGCTGGCGTGATCTTCGAAGCACTGGAGCTGGCACTGGCCACTGCTACCAAGAAACGCTTCGAAGAAGAAGTCGAGCTGCGTGTGGAGATCAATCGCCACACCGGTAGCTATGACACCTACCGCCGCTGGGCGGTCGTCGAAGAAGACGATCAGGTAAACCCGGCGGCCGAACTGACCGTTGAAGAAGCCCAGGAAAAACAACCTGGTGCCAAGGTCGGTGATTTCGTCGAAGAAAAGATCGAATCCATCGAGTTCGGCCGTATCGCTGCACAGACCGCCAAGCAGGTGATCGTGCAGAAGGTTCGCGAAGCCGAGCGTGCCCAAGTGGTCGAAGCCTATCGCGAGAAGCTGGGCGACATCATTTCCGGCACCGTGAAGAAGGTCACCCGCGACAACGTGATCGTCGACCTGGGTAACAACGCTGAGGCGTTGCTGGCCCGCGAAGACATCATCTCCCGTGAGACCTTCCGCGTAGGCGCTCGTGTTCGTGCGCTGCTGAAAGAAATCCGCACCGAGAACCGTGGCCCTCAGCTGATCCTGTCGCGCACTGCGCCGCAGATGCTGATCGAGCTGTTCCGCATCGAAGTGCCGGAAATCGCCGAAGAGCTGATCGAAGTGATGGCCGCGTCCCGTGACCCGGGTTCCCGCGCCAAGATCGCCGTTCGCTCCAAGGACAAACGTATCGACCCGCAAGGCGCCTGCATCGGCATGCGCGGTTCGCGCGTCCAGGCCGTCTCCGGCGAGCTGGGTGGCGAGCGTGTCGACATCGTCCTGTGGGATGACAACCCCGCTCAGTTCGTGATCAACGCCATGGCTCCGGCCGAAGTGGCCGCGATCATCGTCGACGAAGATGCCCATGCCATGGACATCGCCGTAGGCGAAGACAACCTTGCCCAGGCCATCGGCCGTGGCGGTCAGAACGTGCGCCTGGCGAGCCAGCTGACCGGCTGGACCCTGAACGTGATGACCGAGGCCGACATCCAGGCCAAGCAGCAGGCTGAGACCGGCGACATCATGCAGGCCTTCGTCGACGAGCTGGAAGTCGATGAAGAGCTGGCCCAGGTACTGGTCGAGGAAGGTTTCACCAGCCTCGAAGAGATCGCCTACGTACCGATGGAAGAGATGCTGAGCATCGACGGCTTCGACGAAGACATCGTCAACGAGCTGCGTGCCCGCGCCAAGGATCGCCTGTTGACCAAGGCTATCGCCACTGAAGAAAAACTGGCTGACGCTCAGCCGGCGGACGACCTGCTTGCTCTCGAAGGCATGGACAAAGAGCTGGCTGTTGAGCTGGCAGTACGTGGCGTAGTCAACCGCGAAGACCTGGCCGAGCAGTCTATCGACGACCTGCTCGACATCGACGGCATGGACGAAGAGCGTGCCGGCAAGCTGATCATGGCCGCCCGAGCCCATTGGTTCGAGTAAGCAGTCGCGGCCTGAGGAGAGAAGTGCATGACGCAAGTCACGGTGAAAGAACTGGCCCAAGTGGTCGACACACCGGTGGAACGCCTGCTGTTGCAGATGCGTGAGGCAGGGTTGCCGCACACCAGCGCCGAACAAGTTGTGACTGACAATGAGAAACAAGCGCTGCTGGCGCATCTCAAGGGCAGTCACGGCGAGCGGCTGGAAGAGCCCCGCAAGATCACCTTGCAGCGCAAGACCACCACTACGCTGAGAGTTGCCGGTAGCAAGACCATCAGTGTTGAAGTACGTAAGAAGAAGACTTACGTGAAGCGCAGCCCCGACGAGATCGAGGCCGAGAAGAAGCGCGAGCTCGAAGAGCAGCGCGCTGCCGAAGAAGCTGCACGCCTGAAGACCGAGGAAGAGGCCAAGCGCCGCTCCGAGGAAGAGGCCCGTCGCCAAGCCGACGCCCGTGCTCTCGAAGCCGCTCGCGGTGGTGAAGCCGGCGCGCCTGCTGCCGCTGCTGTCGGCGAAGCTGCCGCACCGGCTGCCGCTGCGAACGCCGCCGCCGCTCCTGCTGGCGCCGATGATCGCAAGAAGGAAGAGCCGCGTCGCCCTGAAAAGGCCCGCGACGAAGACGAGCGCCGCGATCGCAAGCACACGCAGCACCGTCCTTCGGTCAAAGAGAAGGAAAAGGTTCCCGCCCCGCGCGTGGCACCTCGCAGCACCGACGAGGAAAGCGATGGCTACCGTCGTGGTGGTCGTGGCAAATCCAAGCTCAAGAAGCGCAACCAGCACGGGTTCCAGAGCCCGACAGGACCGATTGTGCGTGATGTGAATATCGGCGAGACCATCACCGTGGCCGAACTGGCTGCTCAGATGGCCGTCAAGGGCGCAGAGATCGTCAAGTTCATGTTCAAGATGGGCACCCCGGTGACCATCAACCAGGTACTGGACCAGGAAACTGGCCAGCTGATCGCGGAAGAGTTCGGCCACAAGGTCAAGCTCGTCAGCGAGAACGCGCTGGAAGAACAACTGGCCGAATCCCTGAAGTTCGAAGGTGAGGCCATTCACCGTGCGCCGGTCGTGACCGTCATGGGCCACGTCGACCACGGTAAAACCTCGCTGCTCGACTACATCCGTCGTGCCAAGGTGGCTGCTGGCGAAGCCGGCGGCATCACCCAGCACATCGGCGCCTACCACGTCGAAACCGACCGCGGCATGGTCACCTTCCTCGACACCCCCGGCCACGCTGCGTTCACCGCAATGCGTGCCCGTGGTGCCAAGGCGACCGACATCGTCATCCTCGTGGTGGCAGCGGACGACGGCGTGATGCCGCAGACCGAAGAAGCCGTACAGCACGCGAAAGCGGCTGGCGTGCCGATCGTGGTCGCGGTGAACAAGATCGACAAGCCCGAAGCTGACCTCGACCGCATCAAGAACGACCTCGCCGGTCGCGACGTGATCCCGGAAGAGTGGGGCGGCGACACCCAGTTCGTACCCGTCTCGGCGAAAGTCGGTACCGGTGTCGACGAACTGCTGGAAGCCGTACTGCTGCAGGCTGAAGTCCTGGAACTCAAAGCCACCCCGTCGGCCCCTGGCCGTGGTGTAGTGGTCGAGTCCCGCCTGGACAAGGGCCGTGGCCCGGTGGCTACCGTTCTGGTTCAGGACGGTACCCTGCGCCAAGGCGACATGGTTCTCTGCGGCGTCAACTTCGGTCGCGTCCGTGCCATGCTCGACGAGAACGGCAAGCCCATCAAGGAAGCCGGCCCCTCGATCCCGGTCGAGATCCTCGGCCTGGACGGCACCCCGGATGCGGGTGACGAGCTGACCGTGATCGGCGACGAGAAGAAGGCCCGTGAAGTGGCCCTGTTCCGTCAAGGCAAGTTCCGCGAGGTCAAGCTGGCCCGCGCGCATGCCGGCAAGCTGGAAAACATCTTCGAGAACATGGGCCAGGACGAGAAGAAGACGCTCAACATCGTCCTCAAGTCCGACGTTCGTGGTTCGCTGGAGGCCCTGCAGGGCGCGCTGGCGGATCTCGGCAACGACGAAGTCCAGGTGCGTGTGGTCGGTGGCGGCGTCGGTGGTATCACCGAGAGCGACGCCAACCTGGCGCTGGCCTCCAACGCCGTACTGTTCGGCTTCAACGTGCGTGCCGATGCGGGCGCCCGGAAGATCGTCGAGCAGGAAGGTCTGGACCTGCGCTACTACAACATCATCTACGACATCATCGAAGACGTTAAGAAAGCACTGTCCGGCATGCTCGGCAGCGACGTCCGGGAGAACATCCTGGGTATCGCCGAAGTGCGCGACGTGTTCCGCTCGCCGAAGTTCGGCGCGGTCGCAGGCTGCATGGTTACCGAGGGCATGGTCCACCGTAACCGTCCGATCCGCGTACTGCGTGACGACGTGGTGATCTTCGAAGGCGAACTGGAATCCCTGCGCCGCTTCAAGGACGACGTGTCCGAGGTGCGTGCCGGCATGGAATGCGGTATCGGCGTGAAGAGCTACAACGACGTCAAGGTCGGCGACAAGATCGAAGTGTTCGAGAAGGTCCAAGTGGCTCGCAGCCTCTAAGCGCGAGCTGCAATACGCAACGCCCGGTCCAGCTTCCGCTCGGCCGGGCGTTTGCCGCTTTTGAACCCTGTGGTTTCTGGCCCCGGGGGAGAGTGCAGGTAGCAGGAAATGGCAAAAGAATACAGCCGTACCCAACGTATCGGGGATCAGATGCAGCGTGAGCTGGCCTCGCTGATCCAACGTGAAATCAAAGACCCGCGTCTTGGCCTGGTCACCATCACCGGCTGCGACGTGGCCCGTGACCTGTCCCACGCCAAGGTGTTCATCACCGTGATGGGGCAGGACGACAACCCAGAAGTCATCAAGCAGAACACCGCCATCCTCAACGATGCCGCCGGGTTCCTGCGCATGCAGCTGGGTCGCGCGATGAAGCTGCGCACCGTGCCGCAGTTGCACTTCAACTACGACGCCAGCATCCGTCGTGGTGTCGAGCTGTCGGCGCTGATCGAGCGCGCGGTGGCCGAGGATCGCAAGCACCAGGACGACGGCGAGGAATAACCGTGGCCCAGGTGAAACGCATCCGCCGCAACGTCAGCGGCATTCTGATCCTCGACAAGCCTCGCGGCATGAGCTCCAACCAGGCCCTGCAGAAGGTGCGCTGGTTGCTCAACGCCGAGAAGGCCGGCCACACCGGCAGCCTCGATCCCCTGGCCACCGGCGTGCTGCCGCTGTGCTTCGGCGAGGCGACCAAGTTCTCCCAGTACCTGCTGGATGCCGACAAGGGCTACGAGACCCTGGCGCAGCTGGGCGTCACCACCACCACGGGCGATGCCGAGGGCGAGATTCTCGAGCGTCGTGAGGTGACCGTCGGTCGTGCCGATATCGAAGCGCGTCTCGACGACTTCCGTGGCGAAATCAAGCAGATACCGCCCATGTACTCGGCCCTGAAGAAAGACGGGCAGCCGCTGTACAAGCTGGCGCGTGCGGGCGAGGTAGTGGAGCGCGAAGCGCGTTCTGTTACTATTGCGCGCCTGGAATTGCTGGCCTTCGAGTCCGCCCAGGCGAGGCTCGCCGTGGCCTGCAGCAAAGGCACCTACATTCGCACGCTGGTCGAAGACCTCGGGCAGGTGCTGGGTTGCGGGGCTCACGTGGCGGAACTGCGCCGCATTCAGGCAGGCCCCTTCGTCCTGGCCCAGGCGATCACCCTGGAAGCGCTGGAAAAGGCCCATGCCGAAGGTGGCAACGAGGCGCTGGACCAGTTCCTGTTGCCGGAAGACAGCGGCCTGGAACATTGGCCCCTGATCCAGTTGAGCGAACACAGTGCTTACTACTGGTTGCATGGCCAACCGGTAAGGGCTCCCGAAGCGCCGAAGTTCGGCATGCTGCGGGTGCAGGATCACAACGGTCGCTTCATCGGTATCGGTGAAGTGAGCGATGACGGGCGCGTAGCGCCGCGTCGACTGATTCGGTCGGAATGACCGATTCGAGGGTGGCTGTTAATAGGCACGGTCACTCCTCCTTTTAAAACACGGGACAGGTTCCCGGCCTATTACCTCAGAGGAAGCCCATCATGGCACTGAGCGTTACTGAGAAAGCCCAGATCGTTAACGAGTACAAGCAAGCTGAAGGCGACACCGGTTCTCCGGAAGTGCAAGTTGCACTGCTGACCGCCAACATCAACAAGCTGCAGGATCACTTCAAGGCCAACGGCAAAGACCACCACTCCCGTCGTGGTCTGATCCGCATGGTCAACCAGCGCCGCAAGCTGCTGGACTACCTGAAGGGTAAGGACACCACTCGTTACAGCACCCTGATCGGTCGTCTGGGTCTGCGTCGCTAAGACGCACTCAAGCTGGAAGCTGGAAGTCGGGGGTTGGCAGCAAGGCATCGTTCTTGCTCCAGCCTCGGGCTTCCAGCTTCAGGCTTTTTGAGGAAGACGACGGGCCGATTCCCGTGCCTTCCGCAGATTTCCCCCAAAGGCAACTACAGAAGGTAAAGACACCGTGAACCCGGTAATCAAGAAATTCCAGTTCGGTCAGTCGACCGTAACCCTCGAGACTGGCCGTATCGCCCGTCAAGCTTCCGGTGCCGTTCTGGTCACCATGGACCAAGACGTCACCGTACTGGTGACCGTGGTCGGCGCCAAGCAAGCCGACCCGGGCAAGGGCTTCTTCCCGCTGTCCGTCCACTACCAGGAAAAAACCTACGCAGCCGGCCGCATCCCCGGTGGTTTCTTCAAGCGTGAAGGCCGTCCTTCCGAGAAAGAGACCCTGACCTCGCGCCTGATCGACCGTCCGATCCGCCCGCTGTTCCCGGAAGGTTTCCTCAACGAAGTGCAGGTCATCTGCACCGTGGTCTCCACCAACAAGAAGACCGATCCGGACGTCGCCGCGATGATCGGTACTTCCGCTGCCCTGGCTATCTCCGGCATTCCCTTCGCCGGCCCGATCGGCGCTGCTCGCGTGGCCTACCACGAGAGCACCGGCTACCTGCTGAACCCGAACTACGAGCAGCTCAAGGCTTCCAGCCTGGACATGGTCGTTGCCGGTACCCAGGACGCCGTGCTGATGGTTGAATCCGAAGCCCAGGAACTGACCGAAGACCAGATGCTCGGTGGCGTGCTGTTCGCCCACCAGGAATTCCAGGCCGTGATCAACGCCGTCAAGGAATTCGCTGCCGAAGCCGGCAAGCCGACCTGGAACTGGACCGCTCCGGTCGAGAACACCGCTCTGCTCGGCGCCATCAAGGCCGAGTTCGGCGAGGCCATCTCCCAGGCCTACACCATCACCATCAAGCAAGACCGCTACAACCGCCTCGGCGAGCTGCGTGACCAGGTCGTCGCCCGCTTCGCTGGCGAAGAAGCCGGTCAATTCCCGGCCGGTGAAGTCAAGGACGCCTTCGGCCTCCTGGAATACCGCACCGTGCGCGAGAACATCGTCAACGGCAAACCGCGTATCGACGGCCGCGACACCCGCACCGTACGTCCGCTGAAGATCGAAGTCGGCGTGCTCGACAAGACCCACGGTTCCGCCCTGTTCACCCGTGGCGAAACCCAGGCTCTGGTCGTTGCCACCCTCGGTACCGCCCGTGATGCCCAGCTGCTGGACACCCTGGAAGGCGAGCGCAAAGACGGCTTCATGCTGCACTACAACTTCCCGCCCTTCTCGGTGGGCGAGTGCGGCCGTATGGGCAGCGCCGGCCGTCGCGAGATCGGTCACGGTCGCCTGGCCCGTCGTGGCGTTTCCGCCATGCTGCCGAAGAGCGATGAGTTCCCCTACACCATCCGTGTAGTGTCGGAAATCACCGAGTCCAACGGCTCCAGCTCCATGGCTTCCGTCTGCGGCGCCTCCCTGGCCCTGATGGACGCTGGCGTGCCGATGAAGGCACCGGTCGCTGGTATCGCCATGGGCCTGGTCAAGGAAGGTGACAAGTTCGCCGTTCTGACCGACATCCTCGGTGACGAAGACCACCTGGGCGACATGGACTTCAAGGTAGCCGGTACCGCCAAAGGCGTAACCGCGCTGCAGATGGACATCAAGATCAACGGCATCACCGAAGAGATCATGGAGATTGCCCTGGAGCAGGCACTGGAAGCACGCCTGAACATCCTCGGTCAGATGAACCAGATCATCGGTCAGTCCCGTACCGAGCTGTCGGCCAACGCTCCGACCATGATCGCGATGAAGATCGACACCGATAAGATCCGTGACGTCATCGGCAAGGGCGGCGCCACTATCCGCTCCATCTGCGAAGAGACCAAGGCCTCCATCGACATCGAAGACGATGGCAGCGTGAAGATCTTCGGCGAAACCAAGGAAGCTGCCGAGGCTGCACGTCAGCGCGTACTGGGCATCACCGCAGAAGCCGAGATCGGCAAGGTCTACGTGGGCAAGGTCGAGCGCATCGTCGACTTCGGCGCCTTCGTCAATATCCTCCCGGGCAAAGACGGCCTGGTGCACATCTCGCAGATCAGCGACAAGCGCATCGACAAGGTCACCGACGTCCTGCAGGAAGGCCAGGAAGTGAAGGTACTGGTGCTGGACGTGGACAACCGCGGCCGCATCAAACTGTCCATGAAAGACGTGGACGCAGCTGAGGCCTCGGGCGTTTGATCCCCGGCTAAGGCAAATGAGAGAGGGCCCCTTGCGGGCCCTCTTTTTTTTCCCGGAAAATGGCGCGCCGCCAGAATCAGCCCAAGGAAACCGGGTCATGGATAAGACCTACTGCAAGTACCACCAGAGCCAACCCGCCACCTGGCATTGCCCGCCTTGCGAGCGTCATTTCGGCGACTGCTGCATTCCGCTCAACGCCGACGAGCCCAACGAGTCGCCCACCTGCCCGTTGTGCCGGGCGCCGCTGCATTTCCTTGGCGCGGCCAATACCGCGCAGCCCTTCTGGGAGCGCATCCCCCGGTTCTTCCTCTTTGGCCTGCAGACCGGCCCCCTGGCCTTCGCCGGGCTATTGGCCCTGGCCAGCCTGTTCATGCCGCGTTCGCTGATCCTCTGGATCGTCCTGTTCAGCGTCGCCACCAAGTACTTCCACAGCGTCATCGAGGCCGCCAGCGAAGGCGGGCGCGAGGCTCCCGGCCTGGCCACGGCCTTCGTTGGCGAGGGCTTCTCGCTGTTCATCAAGCAGTTGGTGGTGTTCCTCGTCGCCTTCGGCGTGCTCTGGCTCGTCGCCGACTTCCAAAGCGAGGCACTGTTCTGGGCGGTGAACATCGGCCTGATGCTGCTGATGCCGGCGAGCATCATCCGCCTGGCCCTGAACAAGGAGCTGGGGGCGGCGCTTAGCCCCGAGCAACTGGGGGAGGTGATCAAGGCCATGGGCTGGCGTTACCTCATCCTCTGCATCTTCCTTTTCGCCCTCTGGCAGTCGCCGGACTACGTCACCTACCTGCTCTCCCACGGCCTGCCGCGCGTGGTGCTGCTGCCCATCGCCGCCTTCCTGTTCGGTTATTTCGGCGTGGTGATGTGCGCCATGATGGGCTACGCCGTCTTCCAATATCAGGGTGCCCTGGGCTTCGCCATCGCCGAGGAGGGCGCCCAGGAAGGCCTTCCCGCTGCCGAGTGGCGCCGTCGTCGTGCCCTGGCCGAGGCCGAGGTGCGTATCAAGGAAGGCCAGAGCGGCACGGCCCTGGAAACCCTGACCCAGGCCCTGCAGCGTGACCCTGACGACCTCAAGCTCAATGAGCGTTTCCACCAGTTGCTGTTCGGCCTCAATGAGCGCTCGCGCTGCCTGCGCCATCTCGAACACTACCTGCCCCTGGCCGCGCGCCTGAATGCGCCGCTGGGGGCCACGGCGCTGCTCAACGCCCGGCAGTTGCAGGCGGACTACCTGCCGAGCGATGCCCAGGTCTGCGAACGCATTGCCGCGGCGCTGATCGACCGGCACAAGGTGCGCGAGGGCCTCAGCCTGCTACGCAACCTGCACCAACGCTTCCCCGACTATCCCTTCATCCCGCGCGCCTACCTGCTGGCCGCGCGCGGCTTCGCCGAGGGCCTGGGGCAGGTCGAGCCTGCGCGCAAGTTGCTGGGCTATATCCGCGCGCGCTACCCAGCTTCCCCCCTGCTCAAGGATGTGGGGGCTTTGGAAGCGACCCTCGAACGGCTGGCGACGCCCTGACGGGCTCGATCGTGCAAAGTGCACGTGCCGCTTGGCTGGAAATTGCAATCTGCAAGCAGGCAAGCGGTACGATTTAATTGTAAGTAACTGATTTTATTGAGTTTAATTTTCCTTCAAAGCTTGGCACAGGCCTTGCGATATCTACAGTGACTGCAGATAGGACAACGCTGCAGATTATCTAAGAGCACAGGAGAACAACTCATGAAACAGTCTTTCAACAAGTGGACCCTTGCCGCTGTAGCTGCCACCGCCCTGAGCCTGCCCCTGGCCGGCACCGCCTTCGCGGCGCAACCGACCATGCTGGCTGCCAGCGAAACCGTGAACAAGGCTGAAGAGGCCGTTTCCGATACCTGGATCACCAGCAAAGTGAAATCCAGCTTCCTGGCCGACAAGAATCTCAGCGCCCTGGACATCAAGGTCGAAACCAACAAGGGCGTCGTCTCGCTCTCCGGTGTCGTCGCCAGTGATGCCGAGCGTGACCTGGCAGTGACCACCGCCAAATCCATCAAGGGTGTTACCGCGGTATCGGCCGACGGCCTGAAATCCGCCGAGTAACCCTCGCAGCCGGCCGCCCGTACCCGGGCGGCCCGGCGTACCACCTAAGGAGAACGCCATGAATTCCGACATCATCAAAGGCAAATGGAAACAGCTCAGCGGCCGACTCAAGGAGCGCTGGGGCAATCTGACCGACGACGATATCGACGTGGCCGAGGGTCACAGCGAATACCTGGTCGGCAAGTTGCAGGAGCGCTATGGCTGGACCAAGGAAAAGGCCCAGGACGAGCTGCGCGATTTCAGCAGCAAGCTCTGATCCACAGGATTCACGAAAAACCCCGGGCCGCCACCCGGGGTTTTTCGTTGTGGGTGTTCTGCATGGGCGCCGCCGTACAGGTTCACCGGCAGAAACCCGGGCGGATCAGCGCGCCAGGTGCTGCTGGTACAGCCCCAACTGGTGGGTTTGCTCGGCGTCGGGAAACGCCTTGCGCAGGTAGGCGCCCAGTTCGGCGACACCGCGCAGGTCCTGACGTTGGCCCAGTTGCTTGGCGAGCATCAGGGTCAGGCCGGGCAACTGAGCCGGCGGCGTGGCCGCACGGCCGAGCACGCGCCATGGTGCCAGAGCCCTCGGGCCTTCGCCGATCTTCAGCAGGCCCTGCAGCAGGTGCAGCTGGATGGCCGGGTGCTGCAGGAGGCGGTACTGCGCATCGCCGGCGTCATCGGCCAGGCGGCACAGCAGGGTGCGGGCGAGCGTTGGGTCGGGCAGGGCGAAAAGCTGCTTGAGCACCGCGCTCATCAGCGGCGCGTCGTTGCGGGTCCTGGCCACCGGGTACAGGCGTTCGAGCAGTTCCAGCCGTCCCGGGTAGCGGGTGAGCAGGTCCTGCCCACGGGCAGGGACCTGGTCCAGGGCGAAGCGGCCGATGAGCTGGTCCAGTGCTGCCAGTTCGCGCTTGAAAGGCGCGTCCGGGTCTTCCTTGGCCAGGTATTGCTCATCCACCTTCAACCCGCCCAGACGACGAGGCAGCCAGGTGCCGATGAAGCCGAAGCCCAGGCCGCCGAGGTGCGCGTAGTAGTTGACGTGGTCGTTGGCCAGAAACAGGCCGTAGAGCTCCTTGCCCATCCAGATCGGCAGGATCCACAGCGCCGGCGCCTTGAAGTAGCCGATCAGCGGGCCGAGCCAGTAGAAGAAGTTGATCCGCCGCAGCCCGTAGACGCCGATGTACATGCCCATCAGGCCCGCCACTGCGCCCGATGCGCCGATGCCGGGTACCCAGCCCGGGTCCAGCGCCCACCAGAGCAGGTGCGAGGCCAGGCCGCTGGCGATGTACAGCGCCAGGTAGGCGCCGCGCCCGAGCGCGCGCTCCAGGGCGAAGCCGCAGATGAACAGGAAGATCATGTTGCCCAGCAGGTGATCGAAGCTGCCGTGGAGGAACATCGCCCCGAACAGGCCTTCGACGGTAAAGCGCTTGGGCACGAAGCCGAAGCGGTAGCTGCTGATCTGGTCGCGGGCGGCCTCGGCCGGGGCGCGCGCCTTCTGCCAGGCCGGGTCGGCCTGGTAGGCGGGGGAGCGGTGCAGCTGGTCTTCGAATTCGAGGTCACGCAGCACGTAGCCAGCCAGGTCCTGGCGGCGCGCGGCGTCGATGCCGCGGCGCTCGTCGGCGTCCAGTTCGTGGCGCTGGGCCAGGCTGTCGATGAACAGCGCCCGCTCACGATTGAGCAGGCCGCCATCGAGGTAGAGATGCACGGCGGCGTCCGTACGCGCTTCGTCACCGCCCTGGTAGGCGAGGTAGATCAGCGTGTTGAGGATCACCAGCAACAGGGTGACGACGGGCGGACGTTTCCAGTCCAGCGGGTGTTCGGCGGGGAGGATGATCAAGCGGGACGTCCTTGTCGCGGATCGGATTCAGGGTAGGTCAGTTGCGTTTGCTTTCAACCGACGTCAGGCGGCCACCGGTGAAGTCCAAGTAGTAGTACATGCCGTTGACCGGCCCGTAGACCCATTCCTCCACCTGCATCTCCTGGCGGCCACTGCGGGTTTCGGAGTAGCCGATGAGGTTGCGGCTGACCGGGTCGCCGCATTTGCGCTGCACTTCGACGGCGCGGTCGCCCTCGCTGACCAGCGCACTGCCGCAGCGGAAGGTGGCAGCGGAGGCTTCATGGGCCAGCAGCAGGGCCGGCAGCGCGAGCAGGGAAAGCAGCAGTCTTTTCATGGGTGGGCGTCCTGTCCGGGAAAAATGGGTGGCAGAGCCTAGCACTGCCGATTAATGGCTGTCAGTCGCCACGCTTGCTCTCGATCTTGATCAGCTTGTTCCCTTCGAAGCGCAGGTACTGGTACATGCCGTTGCGCGGCCCGTAGACCCACTCTTCCACCAGCACTTCGCTGGTGTTGCCGTAGCGATCGACCTTCTCGCGGTAGCCCAGGCTGGCACGGCTGGCGGGCTCACCGCACTTGCGCTGTACCTGTGAGGTGCTGTCGTCCTGGCTGATCAGGCCACCGCCTTCGCAGCGCAGCGTGGAGGAGGCCTGGGCAGATGCGGCGGCCAGGAACAGGGGCAGGGCGAGCAGGGGGAGGATCTTCACGAATGCTTCCGTCATTCAGTTTGGGATTTCAGCCTACGCCGCTGAGGCGCGGCTGTCAGCAGGGCCGGGTGCCGCACGAAAACTTGTGCAACACAGCCGTTTGGACAGGTGGAAAGAGGGGGAATTCCAGGGGACTGGGCAGCTATTCGCTGCCCAGTTGCAGGGGCGTGTCGACCTTGCCGTCCGCGTCCGCTTCGCCAAGGCTGACATCGAGCATGTAGACGCGCTCGTCCTGCAGGCCGCCGCGGTCCACCAGGTAATCCTTGATGTTGGCGGCGCGCGCCTGGGCCAGCTGGCGCAACAGCAGCTCGCTCTGCGCCCAGGAGCCGATCACCGCGTCGCGCATCTTCGCCGTGCGTTCCTCGTCGCTGAGGTCCTTCCATTCGGCAGGCGGCTGCTGCTTGAGGCGGGTGCGGTAGATGCCTTCGAGCATCGGCGGCTTCTCGTCGTCCGGCACTTCCAGTTGGGCCGGCTCGGCGGGGACCTTGTCGCCGCGGCGCTGGGCGATCTTGTAGTAGGTGCTCTGGTACTCGCGCTCCAGGCGCTGGGCAGCCAGCAGCGGGCCGTCGCTGGACTTGGCGCTCATGCCTTCCACTTCCAGGCGCAGTGTCGGGCGCTCCTTGAGCGCGGCCGAGAGAGTATCCAAGGCGCGTTGCGCATCGGCGGACAGCTCGCTGCTGCCGGCGGCGAAGGGCACGTTGCTGAGGTCCTGGTCGCCACCGCCGGACACCAGCCCGGCGACGAACTTGAAGGGCGCCTGGGCCGCACGCAGCACCAGGTTGCGCAGGGTCTGCCAGACGATGGGGGCGACACTGAACTGCGGGTCCTTGAGGTTGCCGGCCACCGGCAGCTCGATGTCGATCTTGCCTTCGGTGTCCTTGAGCAGTGCGACCGCCAGCTTGATGGGCAGGTCCACTGCATCGGGGCTCTCGACCTGCTCGCCCAGTTGCAGTTGCTCCAGCACCAGGCGGTTCTGAGCCTTCAACTGGCCCTTCTCGATCTGGTAGTGCAGGTCGAGGTTGAGGCGACCCTTGCGGATGCGGTAACCGGCGAACTTGCCGGAGTAGGGCGTGAGGGTGGTCAGCTCGACGCGCTTGAAGCTGGTGGCGATGTCCAGGGACTCCAGAGGGTCGAAGGGGGTCAGGCTGCCCTTGATGGTGACCGGTGCGTAGCGGTCGACCTTGCCGTTGATATTGACCGTGGCCGGTGTGCGGGTGCGCGTGTCGAGGGTGCCGATCTCGCCATTGAGCTGCTGGATGGCGGTGGCGAAGTTGGGGGTGAGGCTGAAGTCGGCGAAGTTGGCCGAGCCGTTGCTGATGCTTACCGCGCCGACATGGATGTCCAGCGGCTTGCCGGCGGGCTCGGGCTTGGCGTTCGGATCGACGGGCTGCTTGATCACCAGGTCGCTGGCGTTGGTGGTCAGGTCTTCGTTGATGATGAAGCGCGCATAGGGCTGGGTGATGCCGACCTTGTCGATGGACAGGCTATCGCCGTGGCGGTAGGCCAGGCCTTCCACCAGCAACTGCTGCCATTTGACGAAGTCGCGCTCCTTGAGCGTATCCAGGGTGTGCAGCTGGTTGACCAGGGCACGGCCGGTGATGGTCAGGGCCAGCGGTTCGGTGCCGGTGAGGGTGACGTCGAGGTTGCTGTCGAGCATGCCGCTGCGCAGCTCCAGGCGCACGAAGGGCTCCATGTAGGCCTGGGCCACGCGCAGGTCGATGTCGCGGGTTTCCACCTGCAGCTTGGCGGTGGTCGGCTTCAGCTGCACCTGGCCTTCGGCCTTGAGCTTGCCCTGCTTGCCGAGACCGGTGTCGACGGCGAGCTGGAAGGGCGATTCGCCGAGGCTGTCGAAGTCCTTGAGGTCGAGGTTGAGCGGGCCGACGTCGATCTGCACGGGGCTCTTCGGCACGCGATCGGCCAGGTGCACCTTGTAGCCGCGCAGCTGGGTATCGCGCAGCAGCACCTGCCAGGGTTTGCCGGGTTCGTGCTGCTTCGCCTTGGCGTCTGCCTGTTGGACCGCCGAGGCCTGTTCGGGAGCTTTCGCTTCTTGCTTCGCCGGCTCGGCCTTGGCGTCCTTGGCCGGGGCCTTGGCTTCGCTGGCGAACAGCTTCTGCCAGTCCAGCTGGCCATCGGCTTCGCGGGCTGCCCAGGTTTCCAGGTTCTGGCTGCGGATCTTGCCGACCACCACCTGCTGCTTGGCCAGGTCCAGCGAGCTTTCGCTGACCTCCAGGTTCTCCAGGTTGACCAGCGGGCGCCCGTCCGGGGCCTTGATGGCGAAGGGCGCTACCTTGATCGAGGTCTGTTCCAGTTTCAGTTCGGTGCCTTTGGCCAGGCTCAGGTGGTACTGGGTGGCGAGGCTGATGGTGCCTTTCTCCAATACCAGGGGCACGGCGTCACGCACATAGGGCCAGAAGGCCTTCATGTTGCCTTCGGTGACCTTGAGCTCGCCCTTGGAGACGAAGGGCACCAGGCTCAGGCTGCCCTGCCAGTCGATGCGGCCGCCGTGGGGGCCGGTGGCGACCAGCACCATGTCGGTGTTGTCGTCGCGGATGGTGCTGAGGTTCTTCAGTTCGAGGTTCAACGAGTCGTAGACGAACTCGATGGCATCGCTCGGACGCAGGTCCTGGAAGTGCAGGCCGCCTTCCACCAGGCGGACGCTATCGATGCGCACGGGGAAGGGATCGCCGGCCGGTTCTTCGGCCTTGGGTTCGCTGGGCGGCAGCTGGAACAGCTGGGCCAGGTTGAGCGTGCCGTCCTTGGCGAACAGCACCTCGGTGGTGGACTTCTCCAGCTCCACCTCGGCCAGGTGCAGGGCGCCGGTCCACAGGCTGTCCAGCTGCAGGTTGGCGTGCAGGCGCTGGAAGCCGATCTGTTCCTTGTCCGCCTCGCCGATGTGCAGGCCCCAGAGGGTCAGTTCGAGACTGAAGGGGTTGAGCTGGATGCGCTCGAGCCGGGCGGGAACCTTCGCATACTGGGCCAGTTGCTGGTTGACCACGCGCAGGGCGACCCCGGGGATGATCAGGAAGCCGAGCAGGCTGTACAGAGCGATGACGATCAGCAAGGCGCTGACGGCGCGTTTCAATCCTTTGTGCATGGTGAGGCGTCGACTATCCCGGCGGAGGTGGCTTGGAGTATGGCACGGCCACAAGGTTCCGACAGACGGTTGCTGATGGTTTCGTAGGGCGGTTCTCGCTTCAGAAATGCAGCGCCAGGGTCTTCAGCGGCGGGCGCCCGTCGAGGGAGGGGAAGTCGCTTGCCGGCAGCAGCTGCTCCCATTCCCGCACCGGACGGCCGAGCTTGCTGGCGCAGCGCAGCACCTGTTCGCGCCAGTCCTCGATATCCACCTTCGCCAGGTTGTTGCAGCAGATCAGCGTGCCGTTCTCGGCGGTGGCCTGGATCGCCGGCTTGAGGAGGCTCTGATAGTCACGCAGCAGGTCGACGGTGCCGAAGGCGCTCTTGGCCCAGGCGGGCGGGTCGAGGAATACCAGGTCGAACGGGCGCTGTTCCAGGCGTGGGTAGCTGGGCAGTTTCTGCCCGTGGCGCCGGGCGATGGTCTGGCCGGCCAACTGGCGGATCGCCGGGAAATAGTCCGACTGCACGAAGCGCATGGGCGCAAGCCCGGGGTTGAGCACGGCGTTTTCGCGGCCGACGGCCAGGTTGCCCTCGGCGAAATCCAGGTTCCACACCTCGCTGGCTCCTCCCGCTGCGGCAGCCAGGCCGACGCCACAGGTGTAGGCGAAGAGGTTGAGTACCGACTTGCCGGCAGCGTGGCGCTTTACCCAGCCGCGGGCGTTGCGCAGGTCGAGGAACAGCAGCGGGTCCTGACCGGGATGACGGCCGCGTACCCGGTAGTTCAGGCCCCATTCGTGGCCGACGAGGTCGACCAGTGCGTCTGGCTCGGCCTGGTACACGGGGTCGCTGCGATCGATGCGCGAATTGCCCTGGGAGCGGTCGTTGTAGACCAGCAGCAGTGGCTCGCCGAGGCGTTCCTGCACCTGGGTGGCGGCCTGCAGCAGCTCGTCGCGCTGCAGCGTCTGGTGGAAGCTCTGCACCAGCAGTTGCGGGCCGTAGCGGTCGATGGTCAGGCCGGAGGCGCCTTCCTGGCTGCCATGGAACAGGCGGTAGCAGTCGGTGCCTTGCGCATGCAGGTCGGCGAGCAGGGGCTGGCGGGCGTCGAGTGCGGCGCGCAGCGCCTGGGGGAGATCGGAAGGCATGCGCGGCGTCTCGGAGGAAAGGGCGCGCAGTTTAACAAAGCGGGAACGGCTTGGCGCCGAGTGCGGCGAGGCCGGTGTGGGCCTCGCGCAGGGTCTCGATGGCGTGGCGAGTGGCTTAACGCTCGATGGCCAGGGCCACGCCCTGCCCGCCGCCGATGCACAGGGTCGCCAGGCCCTTCTTCGCATCGCGCTTGATCATCTCGTGCAGCAAGGTCACCAGCACGCGGCAACCGGAGGCGCCGATGGGGTGGCCGATGGCGATGGCGCCGCCGTTGACGTTGACCCTCTCGGCGTCCCAACCCAGCTCCTTGCCCACCGACAGGGCCTGGGCGGCGAAGGCCTCGTTGGCTTCGATCAGGTCCAGCTCGCCGAGGTTCCAGCCGGCCTTCTCCAGGCAGCGCTTGGTGGCCGAGACCGGGCCGATGCCCATGATCGCCGGATCGACGCCGGCATTGGCGTAGGCGGCGATGCGCGCCAGCACCGGCAGGCCCAGGGCCTTGGCCTTCTCGGCGCTCATCAGCAGCACGGCGGCGGCGCCGTCGTTGAGGCTGGAGGCGTTGCCGGCGGTGACGCTGCCGTCCTTCTTGAACGCCGGCTTGAGCTTGGCCAGGGATTCGGCGGTAGTGCCGGCGCGGGGCTGCTCGTCGGTGGCGAAGGCGATGGGGTCGCCCTTCTTCTGCGGGATCAGGATCGGGGTGATCTCATCCACGAAGCGGCCGGCTTCGATGGCGGCGGAAGCCTTTTGCTGGGAAGCGGCGGCGAAGGCGTCCTGGGCTTCACGGCTGATGCCGTACTTCTCCACCAGGTTCTCGGCGGTGATGCCCATGTGGTAGTCGTTGAAGGCGTCCCACAGGCCGTCCTGGATCATGGTGTCGACCAGCTTGGCGTGGCCCATGCGCAGGCCGGTGCGGGCGCCGGGCATGACGTAGGGGGCGAGGCTCATGTTTTCCTGGCCACCGGCGATGATCACCTCGGCGTCGCCGCAACGGATGGCCTGGGCAGCCAGGTGCAGGGCCTTGAGGCCGGAGCCGCAGACCTTGTTCAGGGTCATGGCCGGCACGGCGTTGGGCAAGCCGGCGAGGATGGCGGCCTGGCGCGCGGGGTTCTGGCCGGAGCCGGCGGTGAGCACCTGGCCGAGGATGACTTCATCCACCTGGGCGCCATCGAGGCCGGCCTGGGCCAGCAGCTGGCGGATCACCGCAGCGCCCAGCTCGGGGGCGGGAATATTGGCCAGCGAGCCCTGGAAGCTGCCGACGGCGGTGCGGGTAGCGGCGACTATGACGACGTCTTGCATGGTTTCTGTCCTCGAAGCGGGTAATCGGTTCAGGCTGTGACCGGAAAGTGGCCGATGGTCGCACAGGCCCGTGTGACCGGCCAGCCACTCAGCGGGTGGGCAGGCCCATGCGCCGGCGGGCGCGGACGGAGGCGCCGTTGCGCAGGGCCCAGCGCAGCATCGGTGCGGTGCGCTGCACGCCGGCGCGGATCAACGGGCGCTGCCAGTCAGGCAGGCGCAGGCCGAGCATGGCCAGGGCCCAGGTGGGCAGCAACTCGATGCCGGCCTGCATCATCAGGTTGCCGAAGGGCTTCGCCAGGGCGCTGGGCGCGGGGGCATCGCGCAGCAGGCGCACCACTTCGAGGGTGCGCTCGTCGCACAGCATCTGTGGGCGCATCGCTTCCAGATAGTCGGCGACGGCCTGGCGCGATTTGGGCACGTTGCGGGCGCCAAGGCGTTCGGCCACCAGGGCGATTTCCGCGTAGTAGCGGTCCTGGTCGGCGCCGGGCATCTGCGGGTCGAGGTGGCGCAGGTAGGCGCCGAGGAAGCTGCTGACCTCGGCGACATGTACCCAGGTGAGCAGGTCCGGGTCACTGGCCGCATAGGTGCGCCCATCCGGCGCGTTGCCGACCACTTGCAGGTGAATGGTGCGTACCTTGTCGATCAGCCATTCCGCGTCGTGGCGGTTGCCATAGGTGGTGCCGGAAATGAACAGGCTGGTGCGGCGCAGGCGGCCGAGCATGTCCTGGCGGAAATTGGAGTGGTCCCACACGCCGGCCAGGGCGAGGGGGTGCAGCATTTGCAACAGCAGGGCGCTGATGCCGCCGATCATCATCGAGGTGAAGTCGCCGTGGACCTTCCAGGGCATGGAGTCCGGGCCGAACAAGCCCGGGTCGCCCTTGGGGCTGTCCAGGTCGATCTGCCCGAGGGAGGCTCCGGTGAGGCTGAGGATCTGGCTTTCGATGCGGTTGCGGATAAGGTTCATCGTCAGGCGTTCGAGGCAGGCCGGGAGCTGGCGCCCGGTGATTCTTCCGGCTTCCAGCTCCCAGCTTCAAGCTTTATCTACTGGTTCAAGCGCTTGTCGATAAGGCTCTCGACCACCGAGGGGTCGGCCAGGGTGGAGGTGTCGCCCAGGCTGTCCAGCTCGTTGCAGGCGATCTTGCGCAGGATGCGCCGCATGATCTTGCCCGAGCGGGTCTTCGGCAGGCCGGGTGCCCACTGCATCAGCTCGGGCTTGGCGAAGCTGCCGATTTCCTTGCCGACCAGGGCCAGCAGTTCTTTCTTCAGCTCGTCGCTGGGTTCCACGCCCTTCATGGTGGTGACGAAGGCATAGATGCCCTGACCCTTTACATCGTGGGGGTAGCCGACCACCGCAGCCTCGGCCACGTCGTCGTGCAGCACCAGGGCGCTTTCCACCTCGGCGGTGCCGATACGGTGCCCGGAGACGTTGATCACGTCGTCCACGCGGCCGGTGATCCAGTAGTAGCCGTCCTCGTCGCGGCGCGCGCCGTCGCCGGTGAAGTAGTAGCCGGGGTACGCGGAGAAGTAGGTCTCGATCATCCGCTTGTGGTCGCCGTAGACGCTGCGGATCTGGCTCGGCCAGCTCGATTTGATGGCGAGCACGCCGGAGCCGGCGCCTTCGATCTCCTTGCCCTGTTCGTCCAGCAGCACCGGTTGCACGCCGAAGAAGGGGCGGGTGGCCGAGCCGGGCTTCAGCGCCGTGGCGCCGGGCAGCGGGGTGATGAGGATGCTGCCGGTCTCGGTCTGCCACCAGGTGTCGACGATGGGGCAGCGCTTTTCGCCGACGACGTTGAAGTACCACTCCCAGGCTTCCGGGTTGATCGGCTCGCCGACGCTGCCGAGCAGGCGCAGGCTGGCGCGCGAGGTGCTGTGCACGGCGGCTTCGCCTTCACGCATCAGCGCGCGCAGGGCGGTGGGCGCGGTGTAGAAGATGTTGACCTGGTGCTTGTCGATCACCTGCCAGAAACGCGAGGCATCGGGGTAGCTCGGCACACCCTCGAACATCAGGGTGGTGGCGGCGTTGGCCAGCGGGCCGTAGACGATGTAGCTGTGGCCGGTGACCCAGCCCACATCGGCGGTGCACCAGTAGATATCGCCCTCGTGGTAGTCGAAGACGTACTTGTGGGTCATCGCCGCGCCCAGCAGGTAGCCGCCGGTGGTGTGCAGCACGCCCTTGGGTTTGCCGGTGGAGCCGGAGGTGTAGAGGATGAACAGCGGGTCCTCGGCGTCCATCCACTCCGGTACGCATTCCTCCGAGGCGCCGCGCAGGGCCTCGTGGTACCAGATGTCACGGCCTTCGACCCAGGCGACTTCGCCCTGGGTGCGCTCGACCACGACGACGGTGGAGACATCGGGGCAATCCTTCAGCGCCTTGTCGACGTTCTGCTTGAGGGGCACGTACTTGCCGCCGCGCACGCCTTCGTCGGCGGTGATCACGGCGCGGCAGTCGGCGTCGAGGATGCGGTCACGCAGGGCGTCGGGGGAGAAGCCGCCAAATACCACCGAGTGCACGGCACCGATGCGCGAACAGGCGAGCATGGCGTAGGCCGCCTCGGGGATCATCGGCATGTAGATGCACACCCGGTCGCCCTTCTTTACGCCGCGATCCTTGAGCACGTTGGCCAGACGGCAGACGTGCTGGTGCAGCTTGCGGTAGGTGATCTGCGCGGATTCGGCCGGGTTGTCGCCTTCCCAGATGATGGCGACCTGCTCGGCGCGCTTTTCCAGGTGACGGTCGATGCAGTTGTAGCTGACGTTGAGCTTGCCGCCCTTGAACCATTCGGCCTGGCCCTGGCGCAGGTCGCTGCTGTGCAGCCGGTCCCAGGGCTGGAACCAGTCGAGGAAGGTGGTGGCCTGCTCGCTCCAGAACTCTTCGGGGTTATCCACCGACTGCTGGTACAGGCGCAGGTAGGCATCGTTATCCAGGAAGGCGCGCTTGCGCACGTCCTCGGGCACGGCGTGAAGGCTGATTTCGTACATGAGGCGGGTCCTTGTTTTTGTGTTGCCGCAATGCCGGCTAGGGTGCACCCAAGCAGTTGCTCGGTTCAAGTGCCCGCCGGCTTCGCACAGGCGTTTGAGCCCGCCCCAAGGTTATTCGTTCAGCGCAGGGGCGTACTCGAGCTGGGCTGCTACCAGTGCGGCGGTGGCTTGGTCGTAACGCTCGGCGATGGCGCCCAGGGTCTGGTCGAAGAGGCGGGCCAGCGGTGCGTCGGTGGGCTGCAGGTGCGTGATACCCGGGTGCGCGGCCATGGGCTCCGGCAGCAGGACCAGGCCGCTGGCCGTACGGATGGGCGATGCATCCGCCGCCAGTGCCAGGACCTCGGAGCGGAAGGTGCGCGACCAGGCGTCTGCACGCAGGGCCAGGGCCAGTTCGTCTTCGCCTTGTCGCACCTCCAGCCCCAGCGCCTCGTGACGCCAGAACGACAGCAGATTGCCGGCGGCGGCCAGGTAGCCGCCGGCGCCGAGGGCGAAGGCATCGCCGTCGTGGCGGGGCGACCAGTCCGCCAGGCCGATGCCCGTGGCCAGCGCCTGTGCTCGGTCGGTGCCGGCGATGGCTTCCACCAGGGCAATGGAGACGGGCATCGCGGCGCTGACGCCGGCCGTGGTGATCACCTTGCCGTCGGCCAGATAGCGGCGATCGCTCACCCAGCGGGTGCCGGGAAAGTCGTCCTCTCGCTGGCCCCGGGAGTACCAGTGGCCGGTGGCGCGACGCCCCTCCAGCAGGCCGGCTTCGCCGAGCACCAGGGCGCCGTCGCAGATACCGACGACGGTCGCGCCCTTGGCGGCCTGCTGGCGGACCCAGCGCAGCAGCTGCGGGTCGTCGCTGTGGTGGACGGCAGGCACGACGATGTAATCGGCGCCTTCGGGATGACGGCGGTCGAAGCCGTCGATATCGGCCTCGGCCAGCAGGCGCAGCGCCGGCATCATCTGCATCGGCCCTGGCCGGGTGGAAAGCGCGACGACCTCGGCGACGCCCGAGCGCTTCAACAGCCCATAGGGGAGAACGTAATCGACCAGTTCCGTCATGCGGTTTTCTCCGATCACCGCCACCAGCGGCCGTTCGCGCTCGAAGCGCTTTTGGTAGCTGGGCAGGTGCTCGGGCGCTTCGCCGGCCCTCAGGGGCAGGGGATGGCAGAAAAACAGGCAGGCGAGCAGCAGGGTGGCTAGGCGGGACATGGGGGACTCCTTGGCGGGCGGGTTGCCTGGAGTGTTAATCGGGCCAGCCTGGCGCGAATGACAGTGATGGATGAAACTCCGCCAATCCTCGTCAATGCCTGCCAGGTGGCCCATGTCCGTAGCCCCCGAATCGCCGCCCCATCTCGTCGTCTTGCTGGTCTTCACCGATTTCCAGCTGCTCGACGCCAGTGGCCCGGCGGATGTGTTCGCTGCCGTCGGCGAGCACCTGCCGGGCGGCCGTGCGGCGCCTTATCGCTTGCGCACGGTGGCGCCTGAGGCGGGGCTGGTGGCGTCGTCCACCGGGTTGCAGTTGCAGGCCGAGGCGCTGCCGCCACCCTCCGAGCTCGTGGGCTGCACCTTGCTGGTGGCCGGCGGCCATGGCGTGCAGCGGGCCATGGGGGCGGAGGTGCTGGTGCGCTGGCTGGCCGAGGTGGCGCAGGTTGCGCGGCGTTGCTGTTCGGTCTGCACCGGTGCCTTCCTGCTGGCGCGCGCGGGGCTGCTGGATGGGCGCCAGGTGGTGACCCACTGGCGCTACGCGGCACTGCTGCAACGGTTGTTCCCGACGGTGCGGGTGTTGGAGGACGCGCTCTTCGTGCGTGACGGGGCCTTCTACAGCTCCGCGGGTGTTACCGCGGGCATCGACCTGTGCCTGAGCCTGGTGGAGGAGGATCTGGGGCGTGGTGTTTCGCTGCAGGTGGCCAAGGGGCTGGTGATGTACCTGCGGCGCCCTGGCGGGCAGCGCCAGTTCAGTGCCGAGCTGCTGGCCCAGCAGGCGCCGGTGGGCGGGCTGGTGGAGCAACTATCGGCCTGGCTGCGGGAGCACCTGCAGGAGGACCTGGACATCGAGGCGATGGCGGCGGCTCTGGCGGTGTCGCCCCGCACCCTGCATCGACGCTGCAAGGAGGAGCTGGACATGGGGCCTGCGCGGCTGCTGTTCCAGATGCGCCTGGAAGCGGCCTGTCGGTTGCTGGAGGCGGGGGCGGCCTCGCTCAAGCGCACGGCACAGCGCACCGGCTTTATCAGCGAGTACAACCTCAGAAGGGCGTTCGTGCTGGAGTTGGGGGTGACGCCGAGCGAGTACCGCCAGCGTTTCTGCCGCTAGCAGCGGCGGGTACCTGGCGGGGGAGTGCCGCACCCGGGGCGGGTGCGGCAGCTGCATCAGCCGCGATGACGGCCGCGGAAGAAGTCGATCAGGCCCTGGGTGGAGCCGTCCTCGGCGGGGGTTTCCTCGCTGCCGACGATGCGCGAGTAGACGCCCTTGCCCAGCTCCTTGCCCAGTTCGACGCCCCACTGATCGAAGGCGTTGATGCCCCAGAGCACGCTCTGCACATAGACCTTGTGCTCGTACATGGCGATCAGCGCGCCCAGGCGGCGAGGGCTGATGCGCTCCATCACCAGGGTGTTGCTGGGGCGGTTGCCGGGGATCGCCTTGTGCGGTGCCAGGCGCTGCACCTCGGCCTCGGGCAGGCCCTTGGCGCGCAGCTCGCTCTCGGCTTCCTCGCGGGATTTACCGAGCATCATCGCCTGGCTCTGGGACAGGCAGTTGGCGAACAGCCACTGGTGGTGGTCGGCCACCGGGTTGTAGCTGGACACCGGGACGATGAAGTCGGCCGGAATCAGGTGGGTGCCCTGGTGCAGCAACTGGTGGTAGGCGTGCTGGCCGTTGCAGCCGACGCCGCCCCAGATCACCGGGCCGGTGCCGGCGGTGACCGGGCTGCCGTCCTGGCGCACGCTCTTGCCGTTGGATTCCATGTCCAGCTGCTGCAGGTGGTCGGTGAAGTTACGCAGGTAGTAGTCGTAGGGCAGGATCGCGTGGCTGCGGGCGCCCCAGAAGTCGCTGTACCAGACGCCCAGCAGGCCGAGGATCACAGGGATGTTGCGCTCGAAGGGGGCGGTCTGGAAGTGCTGGTCCATGCTGTAGGCGCCGGACAGCAGCTCCTTGAAGTTGGAGATGCCGATGGACATGGCGATGGGCAGGCCGATAGCCGACCACAGCGAGTAGCGGCCGCCCACCCAGTCCCACATGGGGAAGATGTTCTCTTCACGGATGCCGAAGGCCATGGCCGCTTCCTTGTTGCTGGAAACGGCGATGAAGTGGCGGTAGAGCTCTTCCTCGCTGCCGCCCTGGGCCAGGTACCAGGCGCGGGCGGCCTGGGCGTTCTTCAGGGTTTCCAGGGTGCCGAAGGACTTGCTGGAGACGATGAACAGGGTGGTTTCGGCGTTGAGCTTGCAGGCCAGCTCGCGGAACTCGCTGCCGTCGATGTTGGCCAGGTAGTGGCAGCGCACGCCTTTCTGGGCGAAGGGCAGCAGGGCTTCGGAGACCAGTTGCGGGCCGAGGAAGGAGCCGCCGATACCGATGTTCACCACGTCGGTGATGGGCTTCTCGGTGTAACCGCGCCACAGGCCGTTGTGCACGTAGCCCACCAGCTCGGTCATCTGGTGCAGCACACGGTGCACCTCGGGCATCACGTCGGTGCCGTCCACCCGCACCTTGTCACCGATGGGGCGGCGCAGTGCGGTGTGCAGCACCGGGCGCTGTTCGGAGGCGTTGATCACCTCGCCCCGGAACATCGCCTTGATCGCTTCGCTGAGCTGGGCCTCTTCCGCCAGTTTCACCAGCAGGGCCAGGGTGTCGTCGCGGATCAGGTTCTTGGAGAAGTCCAGCAGCAGCCCGCAGGCGCTGAGGGTGAAGCGCTTGAAACGCTCGGCGTCATCCTGGAAGGCCTGGCGCATCTTGAAACCGGCCAGCTCCTCACGGTGCGCGGAGAGCGCGCCCCAGCTGGGCAGTTGGGTTACGTCGAGGGGAGTCAGGTGGTGGTTCATGGCGTGCCTTCAAGCAATCAACTTGGTTATGAACATGAAAAAGCCCGGAGTGTTCCGGGCTTCCAGTCTAGCGGGTCAGGGCTTAGGCGACCTGTACCGGAATGGCGTTACTGGTGTGGCTCAGCTCGTTGCCCGGCGCCATGTAAAGCATGCGCGGCTTGAAGCTGGCCAGTTCGGCTTCGCTGTAGTGGGCGTAGGCGCAGATGATGACCCGGTCGCCTACTTTGGCCTTGTGCGCGGCAGCGCCGTTGACCGAGATCATGCGCGAGCCGTTTTCACCGCGGATGGCGTAGGTGGTGAAGCGCTCGCCGTTGTCGACGTTGTAGATCTGGATCTGCTCGTATTCGTGGATGCCGGCGAGGTCCAGCCACTCACCATCGATGGCGCAGGAGCCTTCGTAGTCGAGTACGGCGTGGGTGACTTCGGCGCGGTGCAGCTTGGCCTTGAGCATGATGGCGTGCATGGCGTTTTCCTTGTCTGGACGCTGGCGGCGGCAGAGTTTGCCCGAACCACGAGGGGTGGGCAAGCCGTGCCGGGCGCGGGTTTCAGGCCTGCTTTTCGAGGCTGAAGGCGAGGTTGTCGATCAGGCGTGTGGTGCCCATGTAGGCGGCGGCCAGTATCACCAGGTCGCGCTCGCCGGGCTGCGCCGGACGCAGGCTGGAGGCCTCGCGGACTTCCAGGTAGTCGGGGCGGAAACCGGCCTCGCTCAGCGCGTCGCGGCCCTGGGCTTCCAGTGCGGCGAAGTCGCTGTTGCCACTGGCTACGGAGGCTGCCAGCTGCTTGAGGATGCGGTACAGGGCCGGTGCGGCGGCACGCTGCTGCTCGTCCAGGTAGCCGTTGCGCGAAGACAGTGCCAGGCCGTCTTCGGCGCGCACCGTGGCCTCGCCCATGACCTGGATCGGCATGTTGAGGTCGCGGACCAGCTTGCGGATCACCGCGAGCTGCTGGAAATCCTTCTCGCCGAACAGGGCGAGGTCCGGCTGGACCATGTTGAACAGCTTGCTGACCACGGTGGCGACACCTTCGAAGTGGCCGGGACGGCTGGCGCCGCAGAGCCCTTCGGAGACCAGGGGCACGCTGACGCGGGTCTGGTCGCTCATGCCGTCGGGGTACATCTCCTCGACGTCCGGGTGGAACAGCAGGTGGCAGCCGGCGGCGACCAGTTTTTCCTGGTCGGCCTGCAGGGTGCGGGGGTACTTGGCCAGGTCTTCGCTGGGGCCGAACTGCAGCGGGTTGACGAAGATGCTGGCTACGACGAAATCGGCGCGCTGGGCGGCTTTTTCCACCAGCGCGGCATGGCCGGCGTGGAGGTTGCCCATGGTCGGCACCAGGCCGATGCGCTTGCCTTCGCCACGAGCACGGGCCACGGCGGCCCGCAGCTCGCGGACGGTCTTGACGGTGATCATGCGGAGAATCCGTGTTCGGCGGCCGGGAAGGTGACGTCCTTGACGGCCTTCACGTAGGCGGCCATGGCGGCCTGGATGCTGGGCTGGCCTTCCATGAAGTTCTTCACGAACTTGGGCGCGCGGCCGGTGAGGGAGAGGCCGAGCATGTCGTGCATCACCAGGACCTGGCCATCAGTGGCGCTACCGGCACCGATGCCGATGACCGGGATCTTCACCGACTGGGTGATTTCGGCGGCCAGCTCGCTGGGCACGCATTCCAGCAGCAGCATGGCGGCGCCGGCCTGTTCCAGGGCCATGGCGTCGGCGCGCAGCTGGCGAGCCTGGGCTTCCTGGCGGCCTTGTACCTTGTAGCCACCGAGGATGTTCACAGCTTGCGGGGTGAGGCCAAGGTGGGCGCAGACGGGAATGCCGCGCTCGGCCAGCAGGCGGATGGGCTCGGCCAGCCAGGCGGCGCCTTCCAGCTTGACCATGTGCGCGCCGGCCTGCATCAGGGCGGCGCTGTTGGCGAAGGTCTGTTCCAAGGTGGCATAGGCCATGAAGGGCAGGTCGGCGATGATCAGCGCGCCCTGGTTGCCGCGCTTCACGGCGGCGGTGTGGTACGCCATGTCGGCGACGCTCACCGGCAGGGTGCTGTCATGGCCTTGCAGGACCATGCCAAGGGAATCGCCCACCAGCAGCACATCGGCACCGGCCTGGCTCGCGGCCTGGGCGAAGGTGGCGTCATAGGCCGTTAGCATGGCGATCTTCTCGCCTTTCTGCTTCAGCTCTTGAAGGGTGGTCAGGGTCACATCAGGCATGAAAACGTCCTCATCGGTACCGATTCTGCACCGGCACGGGGCAACGGGACGCTTATAGTCCCGATGGTGGGGCATGGTGTCAATTGCAGGTGTTACCGATCTGTTACGGCGTTACCGCCATGCCCGGAAGGTGCCCCACGACCTCGAGCCCTTCGAAGGGACAGACGTCCAGAAGTGCTTGCAGGGGCTGGCCGCTGGGGAGCTTCAGGCCACCGCCGGCTATCTCCGCGAGGGGATAGAGAACGAAGGCGCGAGCGTGCATGTGGTAGTGCGGAACCTGCAGGCGTGGCTCGTCGAGCGTGCGCTCGCCGAACAGCAGGATGTCCAGATCGAGGGTGCGCGGGCCCCAGCGCTCGTCCTTGCGCACGCGGCCCTGGGCGAGTTCGATCGCCTGCAGGGCGTCGAGCAATTCCAGGGGGGCGAGTTCGGAGTCGAGGGCGGCCACGGCATTGGCATAGCGGGGCTGGTCGGGCGGGCCGAGCGGGTCGCTGCTGTAGAGCGAGGAGACGGCCGCCAGGCGGGTGCGTGGCAATGCGGCCATGGCCTGCAGGGCGCTGGCCAGTTGTGCCGCAGGCTCGGCGAGGTTGCTGCCGAGCCCTATATAGATGCGTTCCATCATCACTCGCTGGCGGGAGCCGAGCCTTCACGCGGGCCGCGTTTGCGACGGCTGCCGCCACGGCGCCGCTTGCGCGGTGCGCCGCTGCCGTCGTCCTTGCTGCTGAGGTCGCGGATCATGGCGCGACGCTCGCTGTCGCTGGCTTCCTGGTAGTCGGTCCACCAGTCGCCCAGGCCGTCGGTTTGCTCGCCTGCGCTTTCACGCAGCAGGAGGAAGTCGTAGCCGGCGCGGAAGCGCGGGTTCTCCAGCAGCAGGTCGGCACGTTTGCCACTGCGGCGCGGCAGGCGCTCCTGCATGTCCCAGATCTCGCGGATCGGGATGGTGAAGCGCTTGGGAATGGCGGTGCGCTGGCACTGTTCGAGGATCAGGCCGTGGGCCGCTTCCTGGATGGCCGGGATCGGCGGCATGCCACGTTCCTGCAGCAGCGCTGCACGGGCAGGCAGGGCCGGCCAGAGCATGGCGGCGAAGAGGAAGGCGGGGGTTACCGGCTTGCCTTGGCGGATGCGTTCGTCGGTATTCGCCAGTGCCTGGCGGATCAGCGCGCCAGCGTATTCCGGGTCGCGCTCCAGGGACGCTGCAGCGGCCGGGAACAGCGGGGCGAAGAGGTCGTATTCGAGCAGCAGTTCGAAGGTGCGCTCGGCCTTGCCGCCGAGGAACAGCTTGAGGATCTCGTCGAACAGGCGGGCTGACGGGATGTCCCGCAGCATCGGCGCCAGGCGGCGAATGGGCGCGGCGCTGTGCTTCTCGATCTCGAAGCCGAGCTTGGCGGCGAAGCGCACGGCGCGAAGCATGCGCACCGGGTCTTCGAGGTAGCGCTGCTCGGGATCGCCGATCAGGCGGATCAGACGGTTGCGGATGTCGTGTACGCCGTGGGCGTAGTCGAGGATGCGCTCGGTGACCGGATCGTAGTAGAGGGCGTTCATGGTGAAGTCGCGGCGTTGCGCGTCTTCTTCCTGGTTGCCGTAGACGTTGTCCCGCAGGATGCGGCCGCTCTCGTTGCGCGAGGACTGGTTGCTGTCTTCCTCGTCGGCACCCTGGGGGTGGTTGGCGCGGAAGGTCGCGGTCTCGATGATCTCGCGGCCGAAGTGCACGTGGACCAGCTTGAAGCGGCGGCCAATGACGCGGGCGTTGCGGAACTCCGCGCGGACCTGCTCGGGCGTAGCGCTGGTGGCCACGTCGAAGTCCTTGGGCTCCAGGTTCAGCAGCAGGTCGCGTACACAGCCACCGACCAGGTACGCCTGGTACCCGGCCTTTTGCAGGCGCTCGACCACGTTCACCGCGTTGCGGCTGATATCCGCACGCTCAAGCGAGTGTTGGCGATTGCTCAATACTTCGGGTGTGCTGCGGGGATGCTGCGCGCGGCGCAGGGGAGAGCGAAAAGACTGGATCAGCTTCTTCAGCATGGGATGCACTGTTTTGCGGAATGGACGGCCAGAATTGAACAAGACCGCACGATGGACGCGGATTCTAGCACTGGGTCGGGAGATGGTGAAGGAAGCGGCGGGGGTGTGTCAAAGCTACTGGGGGAGCCGAAGCTCCCCCCCAAATTGGTGCGTGCTTTGTTTTTATTGTTGTGTCGGGCTTGGTGTTTTTGTTGTTTGACCCGTTCCAGCAGGCTCTTGGCCTCTGAAAATGCCCTCGAATCGAGGGTCAATAGCAAACGGATTGCTTTGGACGCTGACGGTGCCATGATCATTCCGTGATCCAACCAGTTCCGGCGCTGCCTTAGGGCAGTTTTGTTGTTCTCAGCCTGGCTGTGGGGCGAGCCCCAAAGGCAACTCCTCTCCAAAAGAATCAGTTAGCTGCGCCTCCGCGGTTTTGTTTTTGTTGTGCTGGAGTCGATACGTCTTGTTTTTATTGTGGGGTTACACGTTTGTTATTGTTGTTGTACTGGAGATAAAGCAGTTGCCGTGCCAACTTTTGTGATTCCTTGTAAATCAATGGCTTGCGGGGATTCGGGGTGGAGCGGCAGGTACAAAAAAGCCGGGCTTTCGTTACCTTAAGACCCGGCTTTTGTTACGAGAGATTAACGCGGTAACAAAGCGATGCAATCCGCCGCACCGCTCTACTCCTGAGGTTCGCCGCCTCAGGAGGTGGCTGCTCCCGATTTGCGGCGGGGGATACCGAGGCGCTGGCGACGTTCCCACAGGCATTTGCGGCTGATGCCCAGTTTTCGGGCAAGCTCGGTCTCGGTCATATGATCCTGGTGCTCGAGGACGAAGTGCTGGAAGTAGTCTTCCAGTGACAGGTCTTCGGTCGGCTCGTGGCTGCTGCTGGCGCTTTGCATGGGTGAATCGAGGAAGACGTCGTCATCCAGGTCGTCCAGCTCTATGTCGATGCCTAGAAGCTCGGCGGAGATGTCCGGGCTCTCGCACAGGATCACCGCGCGCTCGATGGCGTTCTCCAGTTCGCGCACGTTGCCCGGCCAGGGGTAATGACGGATGGCCTGCTCCGCATCGTGGGCGAAGCGCAGGTCTTCGCGCCCCATGCGCGTGCATTGGCGGGCGAGGAAGGCGCGGGCGATCTCGATCACGTCGTTTCCGCGCTCGCGCAGGGCGGGCAGCTTCAGCGAGATCACATGGAGGCGGTAATAAAGGTCTTCGCGGAACTGGCCGGTCTTGGCCAGCGTCTTCAGGTCGCGGTGGGTCGCGGCGATCAGGCGCACATCGACCTTCTGCGATTGCACCGAGCCGACCCGGCGGATCTCGCCTTCCTGCAGCACGCGCAACAGGCGCGCCTGGGCTTCCAGCGGCAGCTCGCCGATTTCATCGAGGAACAGGGTGCCGCCATCGGCTGCTTCCACCAGGCCGGCGCGGCCGGCGCTGGCGCCGGTGAACGCGCCCTTTTCATGGCCGAAGAGTTCGGACTCGATCAGGGTCTCCGGGATCGCGGCGCAGTTCACCGAGATCAGCGGCGCCTTGGCGCGGCGGGAGAGGTTGTGCAGGGCGCGGGCCACCAGCTCCTTGCCGGTACCGGATTCGCCCTGGATCAGGACGGTGGAGTCGGTGGGCGAGACCTTGCGGATCTTGCTGTACAGCTCCTGCATCGCGCCGCAGGAACCGATGATGCCAATTTCGCCGTCTGCGGCGCTGCTGCTCGCTGCGGCTTTTTCCGTGCCGCGCGCGTTACCGCTGCGTTCGGCCGGGGCGCCTTTGCCTTCCTGGCGCTCCTTGAGGATGCGCGCGACGGCTTGCAGCATTTCGTCGTGGTCGAAGGGCTTGGCGATGTAGTCGACCGCGCCCATCTTCATCGAGTCCACGGCCGAGCGCAGGCTGGCGTAGCTGGTCATGATCAGCACCGGGGTGCCCTGGGCGAGCTTGATCAGCTCGGTGCCCGGTGCGCCAGGCAGGCGCAGGTCGCTGACGATCAGGTCGAAGCCGGGGATGCTGTAGCGCTCCTGGGCTTCCTGGACGGAACCTGCTTCGCTGACCTGGTATTGGTTGCGTTCAAGCAGGCGGCGCAAGGCAGAACGGATAATGGTTTCGTCTTCGACGATGAGAATATGTGGCATTAAATTCAGCTCTCTCGACGGTCTCAGATCACAGCGGACGTCGCTTCGACAAATCGTGGCAACGTCACCCTGATTCGGGTGCCGCGCTGTTGTTCGGGGTCGGCCGGGCTTTCGATGGTGATGTGGCCATAATGCTCTTCCACGATCGAATAGACCAGCGCGAGGCCCAGGCCGGTCCCCTTGCCCGGGTCCTTGGTGGTGAAGAACGGCTCGAACAGGCGGTCCATGATCGCCTTGGGAATCCCGCTCCCTTCGTCCTCCACTATAAGGTCGACCGCGTGGTCGGATATCTCGCTGCGCACGCGTATCGCGCTACCGGGCGGGGAGGCGTCGCGGGCGTTGGAGAGCAGGTTGATCAGCACCTGGGCGAGGCGCTGCGGGTCGCCCTCGGCGACGTGTTCCGGATCGCACAGGTTGAAGAACTCCACATCGACGCTGCGCTTGTTCAGCGACAGCAGGCCGATGGCGTCCTGGGTCACGTCGGCCAGGCACACCGGCTCGGTGGCCTGCTGGCGGCCGCCGGCATGGGCGAAGCTCATCAGCGACTGAACGATGCGTGACACGCGCTTGGTCTGTTCCAGTATCTGGCTGCTGATCTCGGTGAGCTCGCCATCACCTTCACGCTCCTCGCGTAGGTTCTGCGCCAGGCAAGCAATGCCGGTGATGGGGTTGCCGATCTCGTGGGCGACGCCGGCGGCGAGGCGACCGATGGACGCCAGGCGCTCGGAGTGCACCAGTTTGTCTTCCAGCAACTGGGTATCGGTAACGTCTTCCACCAGCAGTACCAGGCCACTGTTACCGGGGGCCAGGGGCTCGTCGATCGCCGCCTTGTGCAGGTTCAGCGAGCGGGTCTGGCCCTCCAGCTGCAGGCGCTGCTTATGCAGGTGCTCGTCGGGCAGGTTGATGAAGCTTTCCAGCAGCCCCTTCCAGGGTTCGGCGATGGCCGAGAGGCGCGAGCCGACCACGCGCTGGGCGGGAATCTCGGTGAGTTCCTCCATGGCGCGGTTCCACATGAGGATTTCCTGGTCCTTGGCCAGCGAGCACACGCCCATCGGCAGTTCCTGCAGGGTCTGGCGATGGTAGCGGCGCAGGGCGTCCAGCTCGGCGGCCAGGCCGGTGAGGCGCGAGTGGTAGTCCTCCAGGCGGCTCTCGATGAAGTGGATGTCCTCGGTGACGTAGCTTTCGCTGCCGGACTTGTACGGCAGGAAGGTCTCGACCATGTCCTGGGCCACGCTGGGCCCCATCAGCCCGGAAAGGTTGGCCTCGATGCGGTCGCGCAGGCGACGCAGCGCATAGGGGCGGCGCTCGTCGAAGGGCAGGTGCAGGTCGCGCAGGGCTTGCTCCACCTCCTTCTGCGCGGTCTTGGCACCCAGCGGCTTGGCCAGCTGCGCGGAGAATTCCTGGGGCGAGCCGGCCACCAGTTCGCGGCGTTGCGGGCGGCGCACGTTGTCCACGGCGCAGGCCTCGGCGGCACCACGCTCTTCGGCGCTGGCATCGGTGAACAGCGAGACCAGGGTGAAGACCAGCACGTTGGCAGCCAGCGAGGCGATGGCCGCGATGTGCCAGCTGGTGTCGTCGAGCACGTAGATGGCGTTGAACAGCGGCAGGTAGATGCCCTGCATGTTGCCCACCAGCGGCAGCAGCATGCTGAACAGCCAGACGCCGATACCGGCCAGCAAGCCGGCGATGAAGCCACGGCTGTTGGCGGTTGGCCAGTAAAGCACCGACAGGGCGCCGGGAAGGAACTGCAGGGTGGCGACGAAGGCGACTATGCCCAGGTTGGAAAGGTCCTGCTCGGCACCCAGCAATAGATAGAAGCCGTAGCCGGCCATGATGATGGCGACGATCAGCGCCCGGCGTGTCCATTTCAGCCAGCGGTAGATGTTGCCTTCCGACGGCGGCTGGTAGAGCGGCAGCACCAGGTGGTTCAGCGCCATCCCCGACAGCGCCAGGGTCAGCACGATGATCAGGCCGCTGGCCGCCGACAGTCCGCCGACATAGGCGAGCAGTGCCAGGGCGTCGCTGTTCACGGCGATGCCCAGGCCCAGGGTGAAGTATTCCGGGTTGGTGGTGGCACCGAGCTTGAGGCCGGCCCAGAGGATCAGCGGCACCGCCAGGCTCATCAGCAGCAGGAACAGCGGCAGGCCCCAGCTGGCGCTGACCATGGCGCGGGGGTTGAGGTTCTCGGTGAAGGTCATGTGATACATGTGCGGCATCACGATGGCCGAGGCGAAGAACACCAGCAGCAGCGTGCGCCAGGGGCCTTCCTGCAGTGGCGTGTGCAGGGTGGAAAGCGCCGCCTGGTTCTGCAGCAGCCACAGTTCCAGTTCATGGGGGCCGCCGAACACGCCGTACAGCGCGTAGAGGCCGATGCCGCCCAGGGCAGTGAGCTTGACCAGGGATTCGAAGGCGATGGCGAACACCAGGCCCTCGTGTTTCTCCCGGGTGGCGATGTGGCGAGCACCGAAGAGGATGGTGAACAGCGTGATCAGGGCGCAGAAGCTGAGGGCCACGCGGTCGTGTACCGGCTCGCGGGTGAGGATGCCGATGGAATCCGCCACCGCCTGGATCTGCAGTGCCAGCAGCGGCAGCACACCCACCAGCATGAACAGCGTGGTCAGCGCCCCGGCCCAGGTGCTGCGGAAGCGGAAGGCGAACAGGTCCGCCAGCGAAGACAGCTGGTAGGTGCGGGTGATGCGCAGGATCGGGTAGAGCAGCACGGGCGCGAGGAGGAAGGCGCCGGAGATGCCCAGGTAGCTGGCGAGGAAGCCGTAGCCGTACTGGTAGGCCAGGCCGACCGTGCCATAGAAGGCCCAGGCGCTGGCGTAGACGCCCAGCGACAGGGTGTAGGTCAACGGATGGCGGACGATGCGCCGCGGTACGAAACCACGGTCGCTGAGCCAGGCGACGCCGAACAGGGTGAACAGGTAAGCCGCGCTGATCAGGATCAGCTGGCTCAGGCTAAAGCTCGTCAGCATCGCGTTGGCTCTGGAGGATGAAGGTCACCACGATCAGGATCAGCCAGAGCAGGTAGGGGCGGTACCAGGCCCCATTGGGGTCGATCCACCAATCCATGATGGCGGGGGAGAACAGGTAGATCCCCACCACCAGGAGCAGGACCAGTCGGTAGATATACATGCCGCATCTCACGTCGGGAGTGCGGCGATGGTAGCGAATGCCCGATGCCGGTGCGAGGGGGGATGGCGCCTAGCGCAATTGCGCTTCGGCCAGGGTGCGGCTGCCGGGGATGCGCGTGGCGTCCCAGTTGGCGATGCCCCAGTCCAGCACCTCGCGCGCGCTGGCGTCGGCGAGCTCTTGCGGGGGGCGCTGGCCCAGTGCGCGGAGTGCGCGGTTGAGCAGCGGGGCGGCCTGGTCGGTCTGCAGCGGTGGGGAGCGGTAGGACTTACCCAGCTTGTGGCCGTCCGGCTGGATGATCAGCGGCACGTGCAGGTAGCGCGGCTGCGGCAGGCCCAGCAGCTCCTGCAGGTACAGCTGGCGCGGCGTGGAGTCGAGCAGGTCGGCGCCGCGCACCACATCGGTCATGCCCTGCCAGGCGTCGTCGAGCACGACTGCCAGTTGGTAGGCGTAGAGGCCATCGCGACGGCGGATGACGAAATCGCCGACTTCACGCCCCAGGTGCTGGCGGAACTCGCCCTGCACGCGGTCGGTGAAGCCATAGATCAGCTCCGGCACGCGCAGGCGGATCGCGGCGTCGTGCTGGGGATGCAGTGCATTGCGGCAGAAGCCGGGGTAGACGCCCTGGTGGCCTTCGAGCTGCTTGCGCGAGCAGGTGCAGGCATAGGCCAGGCCCTGGTCGAACAGGCGGTCGATCACCTGGGCATAGACGTCGTGGCGATCGCTCTGGCGCACCCGTTCACCGTCCCACTCGAAGCCGTAGCTTTCCAGGGTGCGCAGTATCGCGTCCTGGGCGCCGGCCACTTCACGGGGTGGGTCGAGGTCCTCCATACGCAGCAGCCAGCGGCCACCCACGGCGCGGGCGTCGAGGTAGGAAGCGAGGGCGGCGACAAGGGAGCCGAAATGCAGATAGCCGCTGGGTGTAGGGGCGAAGCGGCCGATGTAGGCGGGGGAGCTCATTGGGATGCGGGCCTGCTGAAACGAAACGGGGCGCCGAAGCGCCCCGTTCTGGGATCAGGAACCGAGTTGCTTTTCCTTGATCTCCGCCAGCGTCTTGCAATCGATGCAGAGCGTAGCGGTGGGGCGTGCTTCGAGGCGGCGGATGCCGATCTCGACGCCGCAGGAGTCGCACCAGCCGTAATCGTTGTCTTCGATCAGCTGCAGGGTCTCGTCGATCTTCTTGATCAGCTTGCGCTCGCGGTCGCGGGCACGCAGTTCCAGGCTGAATTCTTCTTCCTGGCTGGCGCGGTCGGCCGGATCGGGGAAGTTAGCGGCTTCGTCCTGCATGTGGTGCACGGTACGATCCACTTCTTCCATCAGCTCAACCTTCCACTTGTTGAGGATGCTGGTGAAGTGAGCGCGCATGCGATCACTCATGTATTCCTCACCCTTGGTTTCCTGATAGGGCTCGAAACCACGGATCAGTTGGCTGCTCTGTTGCTTAGCTTTGGTGGGCATGAATGGCCGCCTCTCACTTTCTCTAATCCATTGCGCAGGTTCTGGTCCATCGCCGGTAACCCGGCCCTGCGACTGCAAGCGGGCGAACTTACCAGATCGACTCCGGGCACGCTACTCCCAGTTATCTTGGTTGCTGCAGCCTTCCCGGACCATTCGGTAGAATCCGCTCTTTGCGTTAATAAAGGAAGGCCGATGGCCCAGTCATACAGTGCACGCAGCCGTGCCATAGAACCCTTCCACGTGATGGCCCTGCTGGCTCGCGCCAACGAGTTGCAGGCCCAGGGGCATGACGTCATCCACCTGGAGATCGGCGAGCCGGACTTCACCACCGCCGCGCCCATCGTCCAGGCGGGGCAGGCTGCCCTGGCCGCCGGCCACACGCGCTACACCGCCGCACGGGGCCTGCCGCAACTGCGCAGCGCCATCGCCGGGTTCTATGGCGATCGCTACGACCTGGATATCGACCCCGAACGCATCCTGATTACTCCCGGCGGTTCGGGGGCTTTGTTGCTGGCCGCGAGCCTGCTGGTCGACCCGGGCCGCCACTGGCTGCTCGCCGACCCGGGCTACCCCTGCAATCGTCACTTCCTGCGCCTGGTGGAAGGCGCGGCGCAACTGGTGCCGGTCGGCCCCGAAAGCCGCTACCAGCTCACCCCGAACCTGGTGGAGCGCTACTGGGATGGCGACAGCGTCGGCGCCCTGGTCGCCTCGCCCGCCAACCCCACCGGCACGCTGCTCACCCGCGACGAGTTGGGCGGCCTTTCCGCCGCGCTGAAGGCCAAGGGCGGGCACCTGGTGGTCGACGAGATCTACCACGGCCTCACCTACGGCGTGGATGCCGCCAGCGTGCTGGAAGTGGATGACGACGCCTTCGTGCTCAACAGCTTCTCCAAGTATTTCGGCATGACCGGCTGGCGGCTCGGCTGGCTGGTGGCGCCGGCGGACGCGGTGCCCGAGCTGGAGAAACTGGCGCAGAACCTCTACATCAGCGCCCCCTCCATGGCCCAGCACGCTGCCCTGGCCTGCTTCGAGCCGGATACCTTGGCGATACTCGAAGAGCGGCGCATCGAGTTCGCCCGCCGTCGCGACTACCTGCTGCCCGCCCTGCGTGAGCTGGGCTTCCGCATTGCCGTCGAGCCCGAAGGCGCCTTCTATCTATATGCAGATGTTTCCGCCTTCACCCAGGACGCCTACGCCTTCTGCCGGCACTTCATCGAAACCGAGCACGTGGCCTTCACCCCGGGCCTGGATTTCGGCCGTCACCTGGCCAACCAGCATGTGCGTTTCGCCTACACCCAGAGCCTGCCGCGCCTGGAAGAAGCGGTGCAGCGCATCGCCCGTGGCCTGAAAACCTGGGCGGCACTGACGGCATGAAGTTCGAGCCGCCCCTGGAGCAGGGCCGCCTGCTGCGTCGCTACAAGCGCTTCCTCGCCGATATCGAGACCCTCGACGGCGAGCTGCTGACCATCCACTGCCCGAACACCGGCTCGATGCTCAACTGCATGAGCGAAGGCTGCCGTGTCTGGTTCAGCCGCTCCAACGACCCCAAGCGCAAGCTCCCCGGCACCTGGGAAATCACCGAAACGCCCCAGGGGCGCCTGGCCTGTGTGAACACCGCACGGGCCAACGCCCTGGTCGAGGAAGCCCTGCGCGCCGACCTGATTCCCGAACTGGCCGGCTTCACCGCGCTCAAGCGCGAGGTCGCCTACGGCGTGGAAAACAGCCGCGCCGACTTCCGCCTGGACTACCCGACGGGCGAGGTGTTCGTGGAAGTGAAAAGCGTGACCTTGGGCTTCGACGGCACCGCTGTGGCGGCCTTCCCCGATGCCGTCACGGTGCGGGGCAGCAAGCACCTGCGCGAGCTGGCAGCGCTGGCGCGCCAGGGCATGCGCGCGGTGCAGTTCTATTGCGTCAACCTCTCCGGCATCGAGGCCGTGCGCGCAGCGGTGGAGATCGACCCGGCTTACGCCGCAGCGCTGGCCGACGCCAAGGCCGCCGGGGTGGAGGTGCTCGCCTATGGCACCGAGGTCAGCCCTGAAGGGCTGGTGCTGCAGCGCAAGTTGCAGGTGCTCGGCTAGCGCGCCAGCCAGATGCCCCTGTCATCTTCACTGCATTCAAGGGCGCGCAGGGACTCCCCAGCGCAAGGCCCGGCCACGCATTCACCGGATTCGATAAGGAACAGTGCGCCGTGGGTGGCGCACTGGATCAGGCTGCCGCTGTCGTCGAGAAAGCGGTCCGGTTGCCATTCCAGGGGAATGCCCCGGTGCGGGCAGCGGTTTTCGTAGGCATGGACCCGGCCCTCCCGGCGCACCAGCAGCAGCTTCAGGTCATCGATCAGAAAGCCCCGGCTCTGGCCTTCGGCCAGTTCGTCGGGGCGGCATAGCAGGATCATCGGCGTCTCCACGGCAGGCGGGTATTATCCCGCGCTGCCGTGGATTGCCAAGAGGGTGCGCGTCCTTGCGCTGAACGGGGTCAGATCTCCCACACCAGGTTGACCGCGGCGTGGCGGCCGGGCTGGGTGTAGCGCTGCAGGCTGGGGCTGTTCTCGGTCAGCCCGCGTACATCGCCCCACTGCCAGTAGTCCTTGTCGGTGATGTTGAACAGGCCGGCGTTGACCGAGAACTCCTCGGTGACCTGCCACCAGCCGTTCAGGTCCAGCAGGCCGTAGCCCGAGGGCTGGTACTGGCCGGCAGTCTGGGTGCGGTCGATACGTTCCTTGGCCGCCACCAGGGTCCAGCTCAGGTCACCGCCGAACTTGCCGCTGGGCTGTGCATAACCCAGGCCGAAGACCCCCTTGAGCGGGTCGACGCTGTTGATCGGCTGGCCAGTGCCTTCGTCCTTGCCGCGTGCGTAGGCGACTGAGCTCATGGCGCGCCAGCCGGCCGGCATGCCGAGCTTGTCGAGGAAGAGCTCGCCCTTGGCTTCGAAGCCACGGATGGTCACCCGGTCGCGGTTGACGTACTGGAACTCGCCGAAGGGGAAGCCCGGCACGCTGGAGGGGCGGGACACCTGCTCGATGAAGTCGTCGTAGCGGTTGTAGAACAGCGCGGCGCCGAAGCTGCCGATCTCGTACTTGCCGCGCAGGCCCAGCTCGAAGCTGTCGCTGGTCTCGGCCTTGAGGTTGGTGTTGGCCAGGGTGCGGTACATGCCCGGGTTGACGAACTCACCGAAGATCTCGATCGCCTGCGGGGCGCGGAAGCCGGCGGCGTACTGGCCGTAGACGCTGTGCTGGTCGTCGACCTGGTAGGTCACGCCGAACTTGGGCGATACGGCCGAGTCGGTGAAATTGCTCGGGTTGGCGTCGGTCGCCTGGCTGTTGAGGTAGCGTGCGGTGGCGTGCGGCTTCATCTCGTAATAGTCGTAGCGCAGGCCCGGCAGCAGGGTCCAGCGGCCGATCTCGATGTTGTCCTGGACGAAAGCCGCGTATTCGTTGGTGGTCGGGTCCGGGAAGTCGCTGGTCGGCAGGACCGGCGTGTTGACCCCGGTGGCGATGACGGTTTCGCCGCCTTCGCGCAGGTCGGTGTTCTTCAGGCGCTTGAGGTCGGTGCCGTAGACCAGGGTGTGCCGGCTGCCGGCGATGCTGAAGGATTTGTCCAGCTTGCTGTTGAGCACCCAGAGCTTTTCCTCGTAGTGGGAATCGCGGGTACGGAAGCGCGCCGAACCCGTGACGACGCGGTTCTCGTAGGTACGCTGGCGGGTCTGGCTGTCCTGGTAGCTGAGCTGGTTCTGCACGTTGTCCGCTATGGGGTTGTCCAGCTGCAGGGTGTGCAGCAGGGAATAGCGTTCGCGGTCGACGCTGTCGCGCGCATCCTGGGTACGGATGGTGGCGGTGTTGCTGTAGTTGCTCAGGACCTTGGTGTCGGTGTCGTCCTGGTAACGCTCGTAGGTCAGCTGCAGGCGCTGGCCTTCGGCGTAGTTCCAGCCGAGCTTGGTGAGCAGGTTGTCGGTGGTGTAGTCGACCGGGTTGGCTTCCTCGCGGGTCGCGCCTATGCCACTGATGGCGCCCTGGGTGTCCAGTGCCTGGCCGGTGCGGCGGCCGATGTGCACCAGGCCATCGAGGTTGCCCTGGCGGGCGGCGAGGGTGGTGCTGCGCAGCCAGCTGTCGTCGGAGCCGTCGTAGCCGGTCTTCAGGCGGGCGTAGGCGTCATCGCCCTCGTCCAGGTAGTCGGCCGCATCCTTGGTGAGGAAGCTCACCGCGCCGCCGATGGCGTCGCTGCCGTACAGCGAGCTGGCCGGGCCACGGATGATCTCCACCTGCTTGAGGGTGTCCGGGTCCACGTAATCGCGCTGAGCGCTGAGGAAGCCGCCGAAGGAAAAGGCGTCCGGCATGCTCACACCGTCCACCTGGGTCAGCACGCGGTTGCCACCGATGCCGCGGATGGTGAAACCGGACAGGCCGAAGCGGCTGCCCGTTCCGCCAACGGATACCCCCGGCTCGTAACGCACCAGATCCTGAATATTTTTTACGTTCTTCTGGTCGATCTCTCGTTCAGTCATTACCGACACGGTGTTTGGCACCTGGTCGAGCGTCTGCTCGCTGCGGGTGGCGGTGACGGTGACGGTGTCGAACTGGGTCGCGGTTTTTTCCGCAGCCAGGGCGAGAGAGGGGGAAAGAAGAAGCAAGGCCAGCCAGGGGCGGCGGGCGAAGGGGGGGCGAAGCGACATGGATGGACTCCCGGGTTCAAGGCGCAACCAGGGACCGGCCGGGCACTTCTGGTGTGGCTCGGGGCCACGGGCGTCATGCCGCGGGTGCCTTTCCCGATGGCCGTCCTGACCATCGCTTTCGCCGGCCTCTCTGGTGATCGCAGATTGGCATCGGTGGCGAACATAATGAGGTTGACAGTCAAATGCAAACAATTATCAAATTGATTCGTATTTATGTGTTCGGGCTTGAAAATGCCGCGTATCCCACTCTGTCTCGCGCTGTCGCTTGTCGCGCACGCGGGGCTTGCATGGCTCCTGCACGACCTGCGGGCGGAGCCGGCTATCGCCCGGGGAGAGGCCCGGGCGGACGTGGTGCACCTGGTCAGCCTGGCCGAGCCGGCGCCTGCCGTGGCTGAGCCCGTCGCGCGTCCGGCACCGGCTCCTCGCAAGGTGGAGCCGCAGGGCCGCCCGGTAGCGGAGGCCAAGCCCATTGCCATCAAGCCGCGCCTGGTCAGCCCCGAAGCCCCCGCGCGCAAGGTCGCTCGCGTCGAGCCCAAGCCGCAGCCGCGTCCGCAATCCCGCCCCAGCAGCGAGCCGAGCGTGGCGCACGCCGCAGCGTCGGCGCCCAGCGCCGCCCCGCAGCCGGCACCTGCCCAGCAGGTCGCCATCGCCGCCAAGTTGCCGAAGGCCGAGGTGGTCATCGACCAGCCTTCCTTTCTTACACCGCCCAAGCCCCCGATCTACCCGGCCCAGGCGCGTCGTCGCAACCAGCAGGGCGTGGTCCTGGTGGAGGTCCGCCTGGACGAGCGCGGCGGGCTGCGGGAGATGAAATTGCTGCGTTCGTCAGGCATCGAGAGCCTCGACGAAGCGGCCATGAGCGCGGTCGCCAGCTGGCGCTTCCGTCCCGAGGTCCAGGACGGCGAGCCGGTACCGAGCCGCGTGAGAATACCCATTGAATTCGCCCTTACGGCGAGCCGTTGATCCTGAAGGAGTGACACCATGACTGCCCTCACCCAAACCGCCACGGCGGGCCCCGCCCTGTACCAGGCCTGGCAGACGCTGCGTGGCGAAGAGCCGCGCCTGCGCGCCCGTGACGCCGCCGAGCGCCTCTCGGTCAGCGAGGGCGAGCTCACCGCCAGCCGCCTGGGCGTGGATGCCGTGCGCCTGCGCCCCGAGTGGGCGAGCCTGCTGCCCGCGCTGGGTGAGCTGGGCCACATCATGGCGCTGACCCGCAACGAACATTGCGTGCATGAGCGCAAGGGCGTCTACCGCGACGTGTCGGTGATGGCCAACGGGCAGATGGGCCTGGTGGTGTCCGCCGACATCGACCTGCGCCTGTTCCTCGGTGGCTGGTCCAGCGTGTTCGCCGTCGCCGAAGAGACCCCGCGCGGCACTCAGCGCAGCATCCAGGTCTTCGACAAGCAGGGCGTGGCCGTGCACAAGGTGTTCCTCACCGAGCGCAGCGAGGTCGCTGCCTGGGCGCCGCTGGTCGAGCGTTTCCAGGCCGAGGAGCAGAGCACCGAGCTGGACCTGCAGCCGCTGCCCGCCGCCGAGCCGGTCAAGCCCGATGCCGAGATCGACGTCGCCAGCCTGCGTGAAGGCTGGTCCACCCTGAAGGACACCCACCACTTCTTCGCCCTGCTGAAGAAGCACGGCGCGGCACGCACCCAGGCCCTGCGCCTGGCCGGCACCGAATGGGCCGAGAAGCTGGACACCGCCGAGCTGCCGCGCCTGCTGGAAGCGGCTGGCGAGAAGGAAATTCCGATCATGGTGTTCGTCGGCAACCGCCACTGCATCCAGATCCACAGCGGCCCGGTGCAGAACCTGAAGTGGATGGACACCTGGTTCAACGTGCTCGACCCCGAGTTCAACCTGCACCTGAAGACCCCGGGCGTGACCGAGCTGTGGCGCGTGCGCAAGCCCAGCAGCGACGGCGTGATCACCAGTTGGGAAGCCTTCGATGCCGAGGGCGAACTGGTGGTACAACTGTTCGGCGCGCGCAAGCCGGGCATCCCGGAGCGTAAAGACTGGCGTGCCCTGGCCGAGACCGCCCCAGCGCTCTGACGCCTGGCCGAGCCCCGGCCCGATCCACCCCGACGCCCCGCCCATGCCGGGGCGTCGTTCCGCCTGAATCTGAAGGAGTCATAGGATGCGTGTTGCTGTTTCCCTTGCCGGCCTGTGCGCTGGCCTGTTCCTGAGCCAAGCGGCGCTGGCCGCCGATCCGCTGCCGCAACGCTGGGTCAGTGCCGGCGGCTCTCTCAGTGAGTGGGTAGTGGCGCTGGGTGGCGAAAGCAAGCTGGTGGGCGTCGACACCACCAGCCTCAACCCCGCCTCGCTGAAGTCGCTGCCGAGCATCGGCTACCAGCGCCAGCTGGCCGCCGAGGGCATTCTCTCGCTGCGCCCGGACATGCTGCTGGGTACCGAGGAAATGGGCCCGCCGCCGGTGATCGAGCAGGTCAAGGCCGCGGGTGTGCGCATCGAGCTACTGCCCTCCAAGGCCGAGCTGCCGGTGCTGGAGAAGAACCTCAAGCTGATCGGCGGCCTGCTGGGTGACGAGGCCCGTGCGCAAAAGGTCTTCGCCGACTACAGCCAGCGCTTCGAGCAGCAGGCCAAGTGGGTCGCCGAGACCCAGCGCACGCAGAAGGCGCCGCGCGTCCTGCTGCTGCTCGGCCATGCCGGCAGCAACCCCATGTCCGCCGGCAAGGACACCGCCGCCGCCTGGATCATCGAACAGGCCGGTGGCCAGAACATCACCGATCACCTCGGCTACAAGGCGATCTCCAACGAGGCGCTGGCGGCACTGGACCCGGACGTGGTGGTGTTCGCCGATCGCCGTCTCGAAGGCGAGGAAGCCAAGGCTGCGCTGCTCAAGCAGAACCCCGCCCTGGCCATGACCCGCGCCGGCAAGCAGGGCCGCCTGCTGCCGCTGGACCCGACCCTGCTGGTGGGTGGCCTCGGCCCGCGCCTGCCGGATGGAGTGGCTGCGCTGTCCGCAGGCTTTTATCCTCAGGCTCCAGCCCTGACCGCTAACAGCCAGAACCAGCCATGACCTCAGCTGTACATTCGCGCCCACTGTTCATCGCACTGGGCGCCTTGCTCGCGCTCGCCCTCTGGCTGTCCCTGGCCCTCGGCCCGGTGAGCCTGCCCCTGGGCGACACCCTGCGTGCCGCCCTGCGCCTGGCCGGGATGCCCCTGGCGCCCGAAGGCCTGGAGCAGGCCGAACTGATCCTCGGGCAGATCCGCCTGCCGCGTACCTTGCTGGGCCTTGCCGTTGGCGCGGTGCTGGCGCTGTCCGGCGTGGCGATGCAGGGCCTGTTCCGCAACCCGCTGGCGGACCCCGGCCTGGTCGGCGTTTCCAGCGGTGCGGCCCTCGGCGCGGCGGTGGCCATCGTCGGCGGTGCGGCCCTCGGCGGGCTGTCCGAGAACATCGCGCCCTACCTGCTTTCCGCCTGTGCCTTCGCCGGTGGCCTGGGGGTGACCGCTTTGGTCTACCGCCTTGGCCGTCGCGACGGGCAGACCAGCGTGGTGACCATGCTGCTCGCCGGTATCGCCCTCAACGCCCTGGCCTTCGCCTGCATCGGTTTGTTCACCTACCTGGCGGACGACGCCACCCTGCGCACCCTGACCTTCTGGAACCTGGGCAGCCTCAACGGCGCCAGCTATGCACGGCTGTGGCCGCTGCTGCTGATCACCGGCGCGGTGGCGCTGTGGCTGCCGCGCCGGGCCAAGGCGCTGAACGCCTTGCTGCTGGGCGAGTCCGAGGCGCGTCACCTGGGCTTCGAAGTCGAGAAGCTCAAGCGCGAACTGGTGCTGTGCACGGCGCTGGGCGTCGGTGCTGCGGTGGCCGCTGCGGGGCTGATCGGCTTCATCGGCCTGGTGGTGCCGCACCTGGTGCGCCTGGTCGCCGGGCCGGATCACCGTGTCCTGCTGCCGGCCTCGGCGTTGGCCGGTGCCAGCCTGCTGTTGTTCGCCGACCTGGCCGCGCGCCTGGTGCTGGCGCCGGCGGAGATGCCCATCGGCATCGTCACCGCGCTGATCGGCGCACCCTTCTTCCTCTATCTGCTGCTGCGGGGGCGTCACTGATGCTGCGTGTCGAACAGCTTGAAGTGCACCGTGGCAGCACTGTAGTGCTGGCGGGCGTGGACCTGGAGCTGCGGCCCGGCGAAGTGCTGGGCGTGCTCGGCCCCAACGGCGCGGGCAAGAGCACCCTGCTCGGCGCCCTGAGCGGCGAGCTGAGCCTGGCCGCTGGCCAGGTCAGCCTGGAGCAGCGGCCGCTTGCCGAGTGGACCGGCCCGCAGCGTGCCCAACGCCTGGCAGTGTTGCCGCAGAGCTCCACCCTTAACTTCGGCTTCCGCGTCGAGGAAGTGGTCGGCATGGGCCGCCTGCCCCACGCGACGGGCCGCGTGCGCGATGCGGAAATCATCGGCGAAGCCCTGGAGGCGGCCGATGCCGCGCACCTGGCCGGGCGCAGCTACCTCGCACTCTCCGGCGGCGAGCGCCAGCGTGTGCACCTGGCACGGGTGCTGGCGCAACTGTGGCCGGGCGCGGAAGGGCAGCACCTGTTGCTGGACGAGCCCACCTCCATGCTCGACCCCCTGCACCAACACACCACCCTGCAGGCGGTGCGCGATTTCGCCGGGCGTGGCGCCGCAGTGCTGGTGATCCTTCATGATCTCAACCTGGCAGCGCGCTACTGCGACCGCCTGCTGCTGCTCTGCGACGGGCGCCCCCATGTGCTGGGCACGCCGGACGAGGTGCTGCAACCCGAGCCGCTGAAGGCCGTGTTCGGCCTCGACGTGCTGGTGCAGCGCCATCCGGAACGCGGCCATCCCCTGATCGTCGCGCGCTGAACGAACCCGAGGAATCCATCCATGCGTCTGCTTCTCCTGCTCATCATCGCGTCCCTGGCGGCGTGCCAGGCCACCCCGCCCTTGCCGCAGTGGCAGAGCCCGGAGGCCCGCCAGCATGCCGATCTCGGTGTGATCCGCGACCTGCGCAGTGGCGAAACCCTGAGCCCGCAGCAATTGCTCGACCGTCTCGCCGAGGCGCCGCGCGTGCTGGTGGGTGAGCAGCACGACAACCCCGACCACCACGCCCTGCAGCTGTGGCTGCTACAGGCGCTGGAAGGCCGCCGCAGCCAGGGCAGCCTGCTGCTGGAAATGCTCAACCCCGACCAGCAGGCCAAGGTGGATGCCGTGCACGCACGCATCCGTTCCGGCGCCCGCGAAGGTGAGCTGGAAAGCGCGCTGGCCTGGCAGAAGAACTGGGACTGGGCGCTGTACGGCACGATCGTGCGCCATGCGCTGGCCCAGCCTTACCCGCTGCTGGCGGCGAACCTGGATCGCAGCGAGATCATGCGCATCTACGGTGAGCAGCCAGCGCTCAGCGGCACCGCCTCGACCACGGCCACCGTGCAGGGCGCCCTGCGCGAGCAAATCCGCGAATCCCATTGCGGGCTGCTGCCGGAGAGCCAGTTCCCGGCCATGCTCGCCGTGCAGCAGCAGCGTGACCGGCGCATGACCGAGCGCCTGCTGGCGGCCCCGCAACCGGCGTTGCTGTTCGCCGGTGCCTTCCATGTGCGCCGCGACCTGGGCGTGCCGCTGCACCTGGCCGATCTCGGTGCGGGGGAGGGCAGTGCGGTGCTGATCCTCGCCGAGGCCGGCAAGACCGTGAAGCCCGGCAGCGCCGACTACGTCTGGTACACCGCCGCGCTGCCGGCCAAGGATCACTGTGCCGACCTGCGCGAGCGGATGAAGCCGGCTCAGTGATCCGAATCGATGATCACCTCCTCGCCCAGCGCGCCGTTCTCCGGTAGCGGCTGGTTGGTCGAGGAGGCGGCACGCATCACCCGCACGCCGCGGATGCCGGCGTCCCGCGCCGAGCGGATGTCGCTGTCCGAATCGCCGTAGTAGAGCGCGATGCCCTGCTGGCGGATGAACGCGGCCTTCTCCGGGCCGGACGAAAAGATCACCGGGTTCATCGCCTTGATGGCGAAGGTCTGCTGGAGGATCTCGCTGAGCTTCTCCCCGGGCGTGCTCGGCCGGCCGGTGATGAAGAAGATGCGGTCGCCCCGGGCCTGGTGCAGGTCGATCAGCCTGTGCCCTACCTCCTTGGGCAGCGAGTAGCGGTCGCAACCGCCATTGGTTTCCTGCCAGAAGCGCATGTCGTGCAGGTAGGCGTCACTGCCTGGCGAGTACTTCTGCTTGCCGTGATAGAAGCAGGGACTGGAAAACAGCAGCGTGTCGTCGATATCGAAACCGACGCTGATGGGCGCCTGCCCCGACAGGCTGCCGCCGATCTCTTCTACCGAAACCCAGTGCACCTCCGAAGGCAGTACCTCCTCCGCCAGCAAGGCGGTGGGGAAGGCTGCCGCGACAGCGAGGGCCAGGGCGTGGATCGTCTTGCGCATTGCGTACTCCATCGATGGGTTTGCTCGTCGGTTGGCTAGCAACCGGCATGCCGCCACGGGCCCGGAAGGGCGTCCGGCACGGGCGGCGGCTGCCCCATGAAACCTGACGCAGATGACAGGTTGATAAATTGTCGGACGATCAGCTCTTGATCCTGTCTGTTGAGACAACTTGGTGCGGCCTTCTCGATGAAGTCGCCAGATTGGGGCATTGGCCGATGTGAGTGTGTTCACCGCTCAGAGTCCTGTGGCTCTGCTGCGGGGCCCGCCAATCAAACGCTTATTTCAATTCTGATTGTGAAGTCAGTTCCTGGCACGCTCCGTGCTGTCATCAAAGCGTTACATGAACTCGCCATCATTCGCGCCAATCCTGCGTTGATGGTCAGGATCAAATGAGGGCAGGTTGCGGCCGCCCATCGCTGATGACTGTGGGAGGTTGTGTCCTCATGCGTAGCTGGGACGTTGCGAAGAAGAAGAAGGCCCACATCGAGATCATCCCGATGATCGATGTGATGATGTTCCTGCTGGTGTTTTTCGTGCTGGTGAGTCTCAACGTGATTCCTGCCGTGGGCATCAAGACGCAGTTGCCCACGGCCGCCCATGCCCAGCAGTTGAAGCCGCAGAACAAGGCGGTGATCACCCTGGGCCTGGAAGAGAAATTGCAGCTCGATGGCCAGGATGTCAGCGAGAGCCTGCTGGTCGAACAGTTGAAAGTGCTGGAAGGCACGGCCGAGAAGTTGGTCATCATCATCAATAGCGACCAGGGCGTGGAAGTTAAGCGCCTGGTGGCGGTGATGGACTTGCTCAAGGGCAATGGCTTCTCTTCCGTTTCCATCGCCACGCGTAAATCCTGACACCATGTTTCCTATCTATCGAACTCGCAAGTTCATTGCGTGTGTGCCGGCGGCTTGCCTGCTTCTCGTATTCGTTTATTCCGCCAGTTCGCAGAGCTTGCAGATGAAACCCAAGTACGACGACAGCGCCGTGGAAATCGCGCTGGTGGATCCGGCCGATTTCATGCCGCCACCGCCCGAGCCGGAACCCGTGGTCGAAGCGCCGCAGCCGGAACCCGAGCCGCTGCCCGAACCCGAAGTCGAGGAGCCGGTGGTGATCGAGCCGCCGAAGCCCAAGCCCGTCCCCAAACCGGTGCCCAAGCCTGTGGTGAAGCAGGTGGAGAAACCCAAGCCGCAGGTGGTCAAGCAGGCGCCCAAGCCCGCGCCGCCCGTGGTGGCCAAGGCAGCGCCAGCCCCGGCTCCGACGCCCGCGCCGGCCCCGGTGAGTGTGCCGGTGGCGCCGCCCGCGCCCCGCGACAACAGCGCGGCGATGGAAAGCGTCTACACCGCCGCCCTGCGCAAGGAGCTGGAGAAATACAAGCAATACCCGCGTGGTCGCGAGGCTTCGTTGCAGCGCCCCGAAGGCAACGTGGTGGTCTGGCTGTTGGTGGACCGAGTGGGGAATGTCCTGGATGCAGGCATTGAAAGCAAGGCAACGAACATGTTGCTGAACAAGGCTGCACAAACAAGTTTGCGTCGATTGGAAAAAGTTTCGCCGTTCCCGAGCGAAGCCTTCCAGGGAAAAGACAAACAACGATTTACGGCGACCTTTAGTTACAACGTCGAGTGATCAAGTACCCATAACTAATCAAATAAACGAAGGCGTTCCTTTTTATCGAGGAGTTTGGTCCGTGAAGTTTAATAAGTTATTTGCAATGTTCCTGGCCGCTGGCCTGGGGGGATGGACGATGGCGGCGCTGGCCGCTGAAGAGTCCGCAGATTCCGTTGATGTGGGCAAGGTGAAAGTCACCGGGCAGAATCTGGGCAATGGCCAGATGGTGGTTGAGTCCGCGCCCAAGTCACGCTCGACCGTGACCAAGGAAGCGCTGGACAAGATGAGCGCCACCGGCAACGCCATCGACAAGCTGAAGTACACGCCGGGGGTCAACGTCTCCAGCGACGACTCCAGCGGCCTCAGCGGCTTCAACTTCACCATGCGCGGGATGAACTCCGACCAGGTCGGTGTTTCCCTCGACGGCATCCCGGTGAACGACTCGGGCAACTACAACCTCTACCCGAACCTGCTGGGCGACCCGGAGAACCTCGGCGAAGTATTCGCCACCCAGGGCTCTTCCGAGATCGACGCGCCGCATATCGGCTCCTCCGGCGGCAACGTCGGCCTGGTGACCCTGCGCCCCGAGAAGGACTTCGGCGTCTTCGGCAAGCAGACCATCGGCAGCAACAACCTGCGCAAGACCTTCGTGCGGCTGAATACCGGCAAGTACAACGGCTTCAGCAACTACATCTCGGCGTCCCACACCGAGGGTGACAAGTGGCGCGGCGAAGGCGTGCTGCGTGCCGACAAGGTCACCCTCAACAGCCTGTTCGAAGATGGCGAAGGCAACTCCCTGAATGCGGTGATCAACTACCACAAGCAGGAAAACTACAACTACTCGAACCCCAGCAAGGCCCAGTTCAAGACCTACGGTCGCGACTTCGACTACCTGGACGACCCGCGCTACAACAGCAACGGCAAGATCATGACCGGCAGCGGCAGCTCGCTGAACGGCGTGACCCGTGGCACCGGCTACTCGGTGCTGATGCGCAACCCCTTCGAGAACGTCACCGCCTCGCTGACCGGCCGCTTCCAGCTGCGCGACGACGTGCTGCTCACCGTGGCGCCCTACTACTACTGGGCCAACGGCGGCAGCTTCGGCAGCTTCACCGGCCCCTACTCGCTGAACCGTGGCACCAGCAACACCGGTGGCAACTACGACCTGGGCAACCTGCCGACCTCCGGCCAGCTCAACGCCGATGGCACGCCCAACAGCGGCCTCTACTACCGCCCCTCGATCACCGAGACCTGGCGCCCCGGCATCAACACCAGCATCAAGTGGGACATCAACGACGAGCACAGCTTCAGCACCGGCTACTGGTACGAGCGCGCCCGTCAGCGCCAGACCCAGCCCTTCGTGCCGCTCACCCCCGATGGCAAGCCTGTGGATATTTGGGCCGGCTACCACGACTCCGAGCAGGCACGGGACGCCAACGGCAACGTGATCCAGGGCCGCAACTACTTCACTGTGACCCCGGCGCACAAGCTGTTCGCCCAGGACGTCTGGTCGGTGACCCCGGACCTGACCCTGACCGCCGGCATCGCCTACGACTACTCCGAGCGCAAGGGCGACAACCGCGGCAGCCTCACCGAGAAGAAAGAGAAGCGCAACAAGACCTACCACGAGCTGCTGCCGAGCTTCAGTGCCCAGTACCTGCTGGATGACGAGAACCAGCTCTTCTACAACCTCACCCGCAACATGCGCACGCCGCCGAACTACGTGCTCTACAACAAGGGCGACTCCATCAGCCTCGAGCCCGAGCTGAGCTGGAACCATGAGTTCGGCTGGCGCTACGCGGTCGAGGACATGGCCCTCAGCGCCACCCTGTTCTACCTGACCTTCGAGAACCGCCAGGTTTCCAGCCGCGACGAAGCCGGCGACTTCGTGATGCTCAACGTCGGCAATGTGGTCAACCAGGGCCTGGAGCTGGAGTGGAGCGGCCTGCTGCCGCACAACTTCAACTACTACGCCTCCTACACCTATACCGAGGCCGAGCAGAAGGACAGCGTGCGCTACCGCGGCGTGGACCTGCCCACCGAAGGCAAGACCGTGGCCGGCGTGCCGAAGAACATGTTCAACCTGAGCCTGGGCTACGACGACGGCCTGTACTACGGGAACATCGTCGGCAAGTACGTCAGCCGCCAGTACGGCGACCTGACCAACGACGAGAGCATCCCCGACTACGCCATCGCCGACCTCAACCTGGGCGTGCACCTGCCGGTGCAGGGCACGGCGCTGAAGAGCGCGGCGGTACGCCTGTCGGTGAACAACCTGTTCGACAAGGAATACCTGTCGGGCGTGCGCACCACCCAGTTCAACGCCGTGACCTACTCCCAGGGCAGCGCCTCGGCGTTCGGCAGTTCGCCGTTCTACACCATCGGCGAGGAGCGCACCGTTTCGGTCAGCTTCGAAGGCTCCTTCTAAATCCACCCCGAAGTCCGCAGGGCCTTCGGGCCCTTCGGCACACCCTGAGTTCGCTGGAGGTACCACATGAATATGGATCTGCTGCACGACATCACCTTCTACGTGATGTACGGCGCCGCCGCGCTGGCGGCCTTCATCGCCGTGGAGCGCGGCATCTTCTTCGCCTACAGCCTGCGCCAGGCGGTGAAGCTGGAAGCGGCGCTGGTACCGAGCATGCACGGCATCAACGAGCTGCCGGCCGCGCTGAATGGCCGCAAGAGCCTGCCGCTGGAGATGATCGACCAGCTGTTCGAGCAGAAGGGCGCGGTCAGCTCCCACAAGGACCTGGAAGACCTCAGCGAATCCATCTACATCGCCACCCGCGGCAAGCTGATGCATGGCCTGTGGATCCTCGAGACCGTGGTCACCGCAGCGCCGCTGCTGGGCCTGCTGGGCACCATCCTCGGCATCATCGACACCTTCCGTGCCCTGGCCGAGGCGGGCGTTTCCGACCCGGGCGAAGTGTCCAAGGGCATCGGCACCGCGCTGTTCGCCACCGCGCTGGGTATCGCCATCGCCCTGATCGCGATGATCCTTCCAGGACCGTGTCGAGCGCATCACCGACCACCTGAAGATCCTCCTGCTGCGTGCCGGCATGGGCACCGTGGTCCGCACGGCGGCGCCGGTCGCCAACGGCCAGTTGCAGCCGGCCTGATGCGCGTAGGGGAGTCACGCATGTCCCGTTCCTTTGCCCGCAGCCGCTTGCTGGGCGCACTCCTTCTCGCCGGCTTGGCCGGTTGCGGGCAGGAAGCCGCGCAGCCGGTGGCGGTGAACCTGGTGGCGATCAACGATTTCCACGGTTACATCCAGGGCAGCAGTTTCCGCTACCCGGACCCGGCCAACCCCGGCAAGACGCTGTCGGTGAACGCCGGCGGCATCGCCACCCTTGGCGGCATGCTGGCGGAGCTGCGCAAGCAGGACCCGCAGCTGCTGTTCATCGGCGCCGGCGACCTGGTGGGCGGCAGCCCGCCGATCTCCGCCATGTGGGCCGACGAGCCCAGCCTGGAGGCGCTCAAGGCCATGGGCCTGCGCTTCACCGCCGTGGGCAACCACGAGCTGGACCTGGGCAAGGCCGAGCTGCTGCGGCAGATCCACGGCGGCTGTGAATCACCGCGCCCGGAGAAAGCCTGCAGCTTCCGCGGTGACTACAAGGGCGCCGGGTTCGATTACCTGGCCGCCAACCTGGTGGACAGCGCCACCGGCAAGCCACTGCTGCCGGCCTACCGCATCGAGGAGGTGAAGGGGGTCAAGGTGGCCTTCGTCGCCGCGATCCTGCGTGACGTCGCCAGCGTGGTCCGCCCCAGCGGCCTGGCCGGGCTGGAGGTGCGCGACGAGGCTGATTCGATCAACGCGCTTATCCCCGAGATCAAGGCCGCCGGTGCCAACGCCATCGTCGCCGTGGTGCATCAGGGGGGCAGCACGCCCGAGCCCTTCGACAAACCCGCCTGCCAGCAACTGGGTGGCGAGATCGTCGATGTGGCCAAGCGCCTGGACCCGGCAGTGGACCTGCTGCTCAGTGCCCACAGCCACCAGGGCTATCTGTGCCAGGTGGGCAAGCTGCCGGTGACCCAGGGCTCCTCCTACGGCCACCTGCTCACCCAGCTCACCCTGGACGTGACGCCGGGGACCCACAAGGTGACCCGCATCGAGGCCCGCAACCTGCTGGCCGACCCGGCGCGTTATGCCGCGGACGAGAAGCTTGCGGCGCTGCAAAGCGAGATCGAAGCGCGCAGCAATGCTGTGCTGGCGCGGCCCATCGCCCGGCTGGCGGCTGTTGAGGTGCGTCGCGAGGTGAACGAGGCGGGCGAATCGGCCATGGGTGATCTGATCGCCGATGCACAGCTGGCCGCGACCCGCTCGCAGGGTGCGCAGCTGGCATTGATGAACCCGGGCGGCATTCGTGGCGACCTGGCACTGGAACAGGGGCTGGAGACGGTCAGCTATTCCCAGGTGGCCAGCTCGCAACCTTTCAACAACACCCTGCACCTGCTGACCCTCAGTGGCGCGCAACTGGTGGCGCTGCTGGAGCAGCAGTGGAACGCCGAGGGTGCTTTCAAGCCGCTGCAAGTGTCTTCGTCCTTCAGTTACCAGTGGGATGCGGGGCGCCCGGTGGGGCAACGCGTGCTGGTCGACAGCCTGCGTGTCGATGGCCAGCCGGTGCTGGCGGATGGACGCTACCGGGTGGTCTCCAATGCCTTCCTCGCAGAGGGGGGCGATGGCTTCAGCCTGTTCCGCGAAGGGGCGGAGCATCGCGACAGTGGTATCTCCGACCTGGACGCGCTGATCGACTACCTGGTGGCCCAGGACCAGGCCGGCAAGCCGGCGGGTGCGGCCGAAGGCGCGGGGCGCATCCGCCGTGTGGATATGGCGGTCAGCCAACGGGAATAGCGGCTTGCAACAAGGAGGCGCCTGCATGACGGGCGCCCGATAACCATAAAGAAGGCGACCCAGAGTCCCGGACGGTACCCATGAACGATGTTGCTCGATCCGCTCTGTGCGAGCGGTTGTTGCCCCAGGCCATCGAGGCTGCGGCACGCACCTACAGTCCCTATTCCCGATTCCCCGTCGGGGCGGCGCTGCTCACCCATGACGGCCAGGTGATCCTCGGCTGCAACGTGGAAAACGGCTCCTACGGCCTGACCAACTGCGCCGAGCGCAGCGCGCTGTTCGCCGCCATCAGCCAGGGCCATGCGCCGCGCAGCTTCAAGGCGTTGCTGGTGTTCGCCCCGGAGGTTCCGGTGATCAGCCCCTGCGGCGCCTGCCGTCAGGTGATCAGCGAGCTGATGGCGGCCGACTGCCCGGTGATCTGCTGCGGCAGCGACCCGGAATCGACCCGCCTGTGGCGCGTCGACGAGCTGCTGCCCGGCGCCTTCGCCCTCTAGAACAACGACAAGAACAACGACGCACCTTTCTTCTGGGGAATCCATTTCATGATCGGCATGCTCGGCATCCTGATGTTGCTGGTAATCGCGTACCTGTTGTCGTCCAAGCGCAGCGCCATCAACCTGCGCACGGTCGGCACCGCCTTCGTGCTGCAGGCGGGGTTCGCCGCCTTCGTGCTCTACGTGCCCTGGGGGCAGAACTCCCTGGCGGCCATGTCCAACGTCGTCAGCAGCCTGGAAGACAGCGCCACCAAGGGCATCGACTTTCTCTTCGGCGGCCTCAACAGCGCCAAGATGTTCGACCTGTTCGGTGGCGGCGGCTTCGTCTTCGCCATCAAGGTGCTGCCGGTGATCGTGTTCTTCAGCGCCTTCATTGCGGTGCTCTACTACCTGCGCGTCATGGACGTGATCATCTCGGTGATCGGTGGCGCCCTGCAGCGCGCCATGGGCACCAGCCGCACCGAATCCCTGTCGGCCACCGCCAACATCTTCCTCGGCCAGACCGAGGCGCCGCTGGTGGTGCGCCCCTACATCCCGCACATGACCCGCTCCGAGCTGTTCTCGGTGATGGTCTGTGGCCTGGCCTCCACCGCCGGCTCGGTGATGATCGGCTACGCCAGCCTCGGTGTTGACCTCAAGTACCTGATTGCCGCGAGCCTGATGTCGGCGCCCGGCGGCATGCTCATGGCCAAGCTGATGGAGCCTGAAAGCGAGACGCCGCAGGACCGTCCGGACCTGATCGAGGGCTACGCCGACGACCGTCCGGCCAACGTGCTCGACGCGGCCGCCGCCGGTGCGTCCAGCGGCCTGCAACTGGCGCTGAACGTAGGTGCCATGCTGCTGGTGTTCATCGCTCTGGTGGCGGTGCTCAACAGCCTGATGGGCTGGCTCGGCGGCTTCGTCGGCTACCCCGGCGTGACCCTGCAATTGCTGCTGGGCTACGCCTTCGCTCCGGTGGCCTGGCTGCTTGGCGTGCCCTGGGCAGAAGCCATCCAGGCCGGCGGCTTCATCGGGCAGAAGATCGTGCTCAACGAGTTCGTCGCCTATGTCGACTTCGCCCGCTACATCAATCCGATCCAGGCGTCGGCCGCCGGTGTCGAGGTGCTCAGCGCCCACACCCAGGTGATCGTCACCTTCGCCCTGTGCGGCTTCGCCAACCTGTCCTCCATCGGCATCCTGCTGGGCGGCATGGGGGTGATGGCGCCCAACCGCCGCAAGGACCTCGCCCGGCTCGGGGTGCGCGCGATGATCGCCGGCACTCTGGCTAACCTGATGAGTGCGGCTTTGGCCGGACTGTTCGTTTCGCTCTGAATCACTGCAACGGGATGCCGGCTCATGGCGCATCCCTGGGGAATGTTCTGAATGACTCTATTGACGGATACCGAACTGGCCCGGTTGGCCATCGGCCTGCTGGACCTGACTTCGCTCAACGACGATGACGACGAGACCGCCATCGCCGCCCTCTGCCAGCGTGCACTGACCGCCGAGGGGCGGGTGGCGGCGCTGTGCATCTACCCGCGCTTCATCGGCTTCGCCCGACGGACCCTGGAGGAACTGGGTGCCGGCGACCTGCGCATCGCCACCGTGACCAACTTCCCCCAGGGCGCCGACGACATCGCCTCCGCCGTGCGCGAGACCGCTGCGGCGGTGGTCGATGGCGTGGATGAAGTGGACCTGGTCTACCCCTATCGCGCGTTGCTAGCTGGCGATGCCGAGTGTGGCCGCGAGATGGTCGCTGCCTGCAAGGCCGCGTGCGGGGAGCGGGTGTTGCTCAAGGTGATACTCGAAACCGGCGAACTGGCCGACCCGGAGCTGATCCGCCAGGCCAGCCGCGACGCCATCGCCGCCGGTGCCGACTTCATCAAGACCAGCACCGGCAAGGTGGCGGTCAACGCCACGCCCGAGGCCGCGGCGCTGATGCTTGGGGTGATCCGCGAGATGGGCGGCCGGGTGGGCTTCAAGCCGGCAGGGGGGATTCGTACCTTGGCCGATGCGCGCCGCTATATCGAACTGGCGGCCGCTGAGCTGGGCCTGGACTGGATCGATGCCCGTCACCTGCGTCTGGGTGCCTCCAGCCTGCTCGGCGATCTGCTGCGGGTGCTTGGCCAGGCCGATGCCGTTGTGTCGGAGGGCTACTGATATGTGGCTGGCGCAGGAAGTGATCCGTCGCAAGCGCGATGGCCAGGAGCTGGCGGGGGATGACATCCGCCGCTTCGTCGAGGGCATCAGCGATTCCAGCCTTAGTGAAGGCCAGGTGGCGGCGTTCGCCATGGCGGTGCTGCTCAAGGGCATGAGCCTGGACGAGCGCATCGCCCTCACCACCGCCATGCGCGACTCCGGCCAGGTGCTGGCGTGGGACCTGCCCGGCCCGGTGGTGGACAAGCACTCCACCGGCGGCGTCGGCGACCTGGTGAGCCTGGTGCTGGCGCCGTTGCTGGCGGCCTGTGGCTGCTACGTGCCGATGATCTCCGGGCGTGGCCTGGGGCACACCGGCGGCACCCTGGACAAGCTGGAAAGCATCCCCGGCTACTGCACCCGCCCCGACCCCGAGCGCCTGCGCACGGTGGTAGCGGAGGTGGGCTGCGCCATCATCGGCCAGACCGCCGACCTGGCGCCGGCGGACAAGCGCCTGTACGGCATCCGCGATGTCACCGGCACGGTGGAGTCGGTGGACCTGATCACTGCGTCCATCCTGGCGAAGAAGCTCGCCGCCGGGCTCGATGTGCTGATCATGGACGTGAAGAGCGGCAATGGCGCCTTCATGAGCGACCCGCAACAGGCCGACCTGCTGGCACGCAGCCTGGTGGCAGTGGCCAATGGCGCTGGCGTGCGCACCCGCGCGGTGATCTCAGACATGAACCAGCCGCTGGCCCGTAGCGCCGGCAACGCGTTGGAAGTGGAAGAGGCGCTGGCCCTGCTCAAGGGCGAGGTGCGCAGCCCGCGCCTGTGGGAAGTGACCCTGGTGCTGGCCGAGGAAACCCTGGTGGCCGCCGGGTTGGCGGAGGACTGCGCCCAGGCCCGCGAGCGCCTGCTGCAGGCCTGGCGCGACGGCGCGGCACTGCAACGCTTCAACCTGATGGTCGATGCCCTGGGCGGCCCCCGGGGCCTGCATCGCGAGCCCTGGCGCCACCTGCCCTGGGCGCCGGTGGTGCACCCGGTGCATGCCGAGCGCGGCGGTATCGTCCAGGCGGTGGATACCCGCGCCATCGGCCTCGCGGTGGTCGCCCTGGGCGGCGGTCGCAAGCGCCCGGAAGACGAGGTCGACCCGGCGGTGGGCTTCAGCGCGCTGGCGCTGCCCGGGGAAAGGGTCGGAGACGAGCAGCCGCTGGGGCTGGTGCATGCTCGGGATGCCGCCAGCGCCGAGCGTGCAGCAGCGGCCTTGCGCGCGGCCTACCAACTGGGCGATGGCGAGGCGCAGGTCGCCGAGCTGATCGGCCAGCGTTACTAGGAGCGGACCATGGGCAGAGCCTTGTTGCTGGTCCTCGACTCCTTCGGCATCGGTGCCACGGCGGATGCCACGCGCTTCGGCGACCAGGGCGCCAACACGCTGCTGCACATCGCCGAAGCCTGTGCCCGTGGCGAAGCGGATGGCCCTCTGCGCAAGGGGCCGCTGCATCTGCCGAACCTGGAGCGCCTGGGGCTGGGCCACGCGGCGGCAGCCAGTGCTGGCATCTATGCGCCGGGCTTCGATCCCGAAGCACCTGTCATCGGTGCCTACGGCCATGCCCGCGAGCTGTCCAGCGGCAAGGACACGCCGTCCGGCCACTGGGAGATGGCCGGGGTGCCGGTGCTGTTCGACTGGGGCTACTTCGCCGAGAAACAGCAGAGCTTTCCGCCCGAGCTGCTGGATGCGCTGATCGAACGCGCCGGCTTGCCGGGCATCCTCGGCAACTGCCACGCCTCGGGCACCACCATCCTCGAAGAACTGGGCGAGGCGCACCTGCGCAGCGGCAAACCCATTTGCTACACCTCGGCGGACAGCGTGTTCCAGATCGCCGCCCACGAGGAGGCATTCGGCCTGGAGCGGCTCTATCAGCTGTGCGAGATCGCCCGTGAGCTGTGCGATGACTGGAACATCGGCCGGGTGATCGCACGGCCTTTCGTTGGCACTTCCGCCGCCGATTTCCGCCGCACCGGCAACCGCCGCGACTACGCCGTGCCGCCTCCCGCACCGACCCTGCTGGACCGGCTGGTGGACGCCGGCGGCCAGGTGTTCGCGGTGGGCAAGATCGGCGACATCTTCGCCCACCGGGGCATCAGCCGGCTGTACAAGGGCGACGGCAACGAGGCGCTGTTCGAGGCGACCTTGCAGGCCGTGGCGGAAGCGCCGGAACGCACCCTGGTGTTCGCCAACTTCGTCGACTTCGACATGCTCTTCGGCCACCGCCGCGATATCGCCGGTTACGCGCTGGCGTTGGAGGCTTTCGACCGTCGCCTGCCGGAGCTGCTGGCGGTGATGGGGGAGGGCGATGTGCTGATGCTGGCCGCCGACCACGGTTGCGACCCGAGCTGGCCAGGCAGCGACCACACCCGCGAGCACATCCCGGTGCTGGCCTTCGGTGCCGGCATCACGCCCGGCAGCCTGGGCGAGCGCGGCAGCTTCGCCGACATCGGCCAGAGCCTGGCCACCTTCTTCGAATTGCCGGCCTGCGAGCACGGCGAATCCTTCATTCATCCTGAATCCGGAAACCTGTAGATGGCCACTCCCCATATCACCGCCCTTGCGGGTGACTTCGCCGAAACCGTGCTGATGCCGGGCGACCCGCTGCGCGCCAAGATGATCGCCGACACCTACTTGACGGAAGTCCGCCAGGTGAATGCGGTGCGCAACATGCTGGCCTTCACCGGCTTCTACCAAGGCCGGCGCATCTCGGTGATGGGCTCGGGCATGGGCATTCCCTCGCTGTCGATCTACGCCCATGAGCTGTTCAGCCAGTACGGCGTGCAGCGCATCGTCCGCGTCGGCAGCTGCGGCTCGCTGCAGGACGGCGTGAAGGTCGGCGACCTGGTGATCGCCCAGGGCGCGTCCACCGATTCGGTGGTCAACCGCAAGCGTTTCGGCGGCTTCGATTTCGCCGCCCTGGCCGACTACCGGCTGCTGGAACGCACCGTGCGCCGCGCCGATGAGAGCGGGCAGCCGGTGCATGTGGGCAACGTCTTTTCCGCCGACCTGTTCTACGAGCCGGACCCGGCCTGGGCCCAGCGCATGACGCGCATGGGCGTGCTCGCGGTGGAGATGGAGGCCGCCGGGCTCTATGGCGTGGCGGCGGAGCTGGGGCGCCAGGCATTGGCGGTGCTGACGGTGAGCGACCACCTGATCAGCGGCGAGAAGCTAACGGCGGAGCAGCGGCAGGACGACTTCCACGACATGGTACGGCTGACGCTGGACGCCATGACCCTCGATCACTGAGTCATTTCCTTGCGCGTGGGTGCGACGTCCAGGCGCGCCCGAGGGCGCTTCTTGCCTGGGCACAGCCATTAGGGGGAAACATGCAGCACAACGGATTTCGTCGGGCCCTGGGCGCCGGGCTCCTGGTCGGCAGCCTGCTCTGGGGGGGCCAAGCGGGGGCGTGGGGCCAGCTCGGCCACGCGGTGGTGGCGGACATCGCCGAGGCAGAGCTGACGCCAGCGGCCAAGGCGGAGGCCGATCGCCTGCTGGCGCTGGTGCGCCAGCAGCACCTATCCGCCGTCGCCAGCTGGGCCGACAACCTGCGCAACATGCCAGACTTCCAGACGCTCTGGGAACAGACCCGCGCGCAGCACTACATCAACTACAAGACCGACGACTGCACCTACCAGGCCCCGCGCGATTGCCCGGACGGCCAGTGCGTGGTGGCGGCCATCGAGCGCAACGCGGCGCTGCTGGCCGACCCCAAGGCGAATGACAACCAGAAGGTCATGGCGCTGATGTTCGTGGTGCATTTCGTGGGTGATATCCACCAGCCGCTGCACAACAGTTATCGCCTGGACAAGGGCGGCAACGACTTCCCCGTGGTGGTCGGCGGGCGTGACTACAACCTGCACAGCGTCTGGGACAGTTACCTGTTGGCAAGCCGGCGCCTGGACCAGGCGGCCTACACGGCGAAGCTGTCCGAGGACCTGCCGAAGCCGGAAGTCGGCACTCCGGCGAGTTGGTCGGGGGAGTCCTGCGCCATCGTCCGTGACGACGACCTGTATCCGAAGACCGGCGGCAAGAAGGCCTTCAAGCCCGATGGCTTCAAGCAGTCGAAGAGTGAAGAGTGGGCGCGACGCGGTACCCAGGGTGGTGACGAGGATGGCGAGGCAGGGGGCAACCAGGACACCCTGGATCGTCGTTACCTGAAGAAATTCCTGCCCCTGGCCGAGCGCCGCGTGCAGGAAGCGGGCATCCGCCTGGCGCTGTTGCTCAACGCCAACCTGCCGGAGGGCGCGCCGAAGAAGTAAGGGCCGGTGCCGCGGGAGTGAAGCGGCGGCACTTTCTCACAGGCAAAAAAAGACCCGGCAAAATTGCCGGGTCAATAACCGTGATTAGCCTGATGAGGAGATAATCTGAAGAGTCCGACTGCTTGGTCTCCCAGCTTACCGGCTGATCTCGCGACCAGTTGTGGTAATAATAACAATTCTCATTCCACTGTCAACGCTTTCTGCGAATTATTTTCATCTCGCTCGTCGAGGTGGGCTGCAAAGCACAAACCCCGGCACGTGGCCGGGGTTTGTGTGGGGGGCTAAGGTCACTCCGCCGGTTTGGCCAGGCGTTGCTGGGTGACTTCCTTGTTCAGCAGGTCGATGCGTCGAGCCATGCTCTCGATCAGGCTGTGAGCGATGCGCGGGTTGCTTTGCATCAGGCTGAGGAACTGGTCCTTGGGGATCACCATCACCGTGCAGGGCTCGCTGGCAACCACGGTGGCGCTGCGTTTCTCGCGGGTGAACACGGCCATGGCGCCGAAGATTTCGTCCTTCTGCACGTCACCGACCTTCTGCCCGTCGACGAAGGCTTCGGCGTGCCCTTCGATGATGATGAACACATGATCGGCCTCGTCGCCCTGGTGGATCAGCTCCTCGCCGGCGGCGAAGTGCTGGAAGCCGGTGGCGGGGCGGATTTCGGGCTGCTTGAGGCGGGCGAGGGCGTCGGACAGCAGCGCGGTGTGGCCGATCAGGTACTGGATGAACAGCTCCTGGCCTTTCTCGCTGCCATAGATGTGCTTGAACACGTCGCCGCGCGCATAGGGGATCAGGCTCAGCGGCTCGTCGCTGCGGTAGCGGCAGCTGGGCAGTTCGATGCCTTGGCGCAGGCCTACGAGGTCACCTTCCTGGAGGTAGAACAACGGGCGTTCGTCGACCAGGGCGTGGAGCAGGCCGTTCTCGATGAGGAACAGCTGATTGCCGGGCAGCACCTTGGCCAGGTCCTCCACTGCATCGAGGCGCAGGGGCGGGCCCGAGGGTTCTAGCCCATCGAGCAGCTGGCCGGGAATGCTTTGCAGTCGGTTGATCAGCTGGTCGGCGTAAGCAGGTTGCTCCCCGAGTAGGTACATGACAGTAATTCCTTGAACTGGCTGGGCGGCTTGGACGCACGAACGTCCCTGAAACAATAGGGCGCATTGCTATCGCAGTAAATCCTCCAACGACCAGGTTGTGAGCTAGCTCTTGTTGTGGGGCTGTAGTGCATCCAGTTGACCGTTGAGTTCAGCCTTGTGGCTGGGCGGCAGGTCGTTCCAGTGCACATCCAGCAGCGCACCTTCGATCGCGTAGAGCAGGACCTTGGATGCGCGAAAGCCCCGTGCCCGCACTGCACGATAGGCCCCGACCGCACCCAGGCGGCGCAGGTCCGAGGCGCTGTGGATGCCCACCGCATGCAGCCACTGCGCCGAGGTCTTGCCAAGATTCTTCAGGTGTTGCAGTTCGTCGTTCATCCAGCCTCCTTGCGTTGGTGGGGCGCGAAGGACTCATTACCCGGTTCATCCGGGAAGTGTAGCGGCCATCTGCTATTGCGTGGTCCGGTGGCATCATCCCTGTCCCGCGCCCGGCGGGCGTTGGCCCCTCCAATCCGCTTCTGCGGAGTTCGCGCCCGGATATCAGCGTAGACGGCATCCGCGTGGGCGCTAACCGAGCGGGGCCGATCACAGGTTGGGCGTGGCTACTTGTGGGTGTTGTAGCGCAGGCGGGTGCCGAAATTGACCGACATGAGGATCTCGTCGGCCGCCAGTTCGGTGGGGAAGTAGGCGCCGGATATCTGCGCGTGGGCGATGCTGGCGCCTTCCAGGCTGGCTTCGCGCAGGTCTACGCCGCGCAGGTCGGCGCCGCGGAAATAGGCGTCGGTGAAGTCGATGCGCGCGGCATCGAGGGTGCGCAGGTCGAGCCCGCGGAAATCGCCGGAGGCCAGGTTGATCGAGCCTTCCTTGGGCTTCTGGTCATTGAAGCCGACGACATCGTCGTTGTGCAGCAGGCGGTAGAGGGGGCTATCGAGTTGGTGTGGTGTGGTCATGGGTACTCATCCGGTGAGAGTTCACCGGGAGTATAGAACCCATGGCGAGCAGTGCCCGCCATAGGCCTTAGGGCATCGTCCGATCAGAGGCCGGGCAGGTGCTGACGAATGCGCTCGACCAGGCTGTCGAGGCTGCTGGCGTCGTGGGTGTCGATGCGCTTGCTGTGGGTCTGTTCTTCCGCCGTCAGGGCTTCGCGGCTCGCCTGCTGGGCATGCACCACTTCTAGCGTGGCGTCGGAGGGGTCGCCGCCTTGCTGCTTGCGCTGTTCCAGCCAGCCGGCGATGACGGCTTCCGGGGCGTGGCAGTCGAGGATGACGACGGGTGTGCCCACTTGCTCGGCGACATCCTGGGCGGCCTGGCGCTGGGCCTGCTTGAGGTAGGCCGCGTCGATCACCACCGGGAAGCCGGCGTGCAGCACGGTTTCCGCCAACTGGTGCAGGTGCTGGTAGGTGCGGGCGGTGGCCTCGGCGCTGTAGATGCCACTGTAGAGGTCGTTCTGCTCGCCCGGCTGCTGGCCGAACAGGCGCTTGCGCTCGACGTCGGAGCGCAGGCGGATGGCGCCGAGGGCTTCCACCAGGCGCAGCGCCACATGGCTCTTGCCGACGGCCGATACGCCGTGGGTGATGGCCATGAAGCGCGAGGGAATGGCGCTGTAGCTTTCCGCCAGGTTGGCGTAGTTGCGGTACTGGCGCAGGGTGGCGGCCTGCTGCACGGCGTCGCTCTGGTGGGCGAGGCTGAACAGGGCGATCTTGGCGCGGACCAGGGCGCGGTAGGCCTTGTAGAAGTTCAGCACCTCCAGGCCCTTGTAGTCGCCGGTCTCTTCCAGGTAGCGGCTGACCAGGCGGCGGGACAGCGACTTGAGGCCGCGGTCCTCCAGGTCCATGGCCAGGAAGCCGATGTCGGCATAGACGTCGGTGAAGCGGAAGGGCTCGTTGAATTCGATGCAGTCGAACAGCACCACCTCGCCTTGGATGAGGGTGGCGTTACCCAGGTGGATGTCGCCATGGCATTCGCGGATCGAACCATTTTTCTTGCGTTCGGCCAGTAGTGGCAGCAGGCGCTCGTAGCTGCTTTGGGCCCAGGCTTCGAGGGCGTCGAGTTGCTGCAGGTCAGCCTTGTTGCTCAGCATCGGGCGGATCTGGTCGAAGTTCTGCTGCACCGGGGCCATGACCATTTCCGGGGTGCCCAGCGGGTGCTCGATGGCGACCTGGGGCGACTCCATGTGGAACTGGGCGATCTGTACGGCCAGGGCGTCGATGTGGGCGGGCGTGAGTTCGCCACGCGACTGCACTTCGCTCAGCAGGTTGGCCTGGGGGAACTGCGCCATGCGGATGGCGAATTCGATGGCCGGGCCTTCGCCGCCCAGCTTCGGGGCGGCTTCGCTGCCGGTGATCGGCAGCACGTCGAGATACAGGTCGTGGGTGAGGCGTTGGTTGAGACGCACCTCTTCACCGCAGAAGCGCTCGCGGGCGGCCAGGTCGGTGAAGTCGAGGAAGCCGAAGTTGACGGGCTTCTTGATCTTATAGGCGTAGGGACCGGTGAGGAGCACCCAGGAGATGTGCGTCTCGATGACCTTGAAGCCTTCCACGGGATGCGGATAGAGGGCGGGGTCTTGCAGGGCGGTAATCAGTGCTTGGCTCACGGTCTTTCCTTGCTGGAGGTGCTGGCAGAGCGGGGGATTATGGCCGCTGTGCACCACTCTGCAAACCGTCAGGAGGCGCCTTCTGGCTGTGGATAAAGTGCGTATAATGCGCCGCCATGACTCGTCCCCGATCCTCCCGCTCCCGTAAAAAGCCCCGCTCCAGCGGCCTCCGTACCCTATTTGGCTGGGGCTTGAAGCTCGGCCTGGTGGGCTTGGTGGTGCTGGCGGGATTCGCCATCTACCTCGACGCCATCGTCCAGGAAAAATTCTCCGGCAAGCGCTGGACGGTTCCGGCCAAGGTCTATGCGCGACCGCTGGAATTGTTCGTTGGCCTGAAGCTGGCCAAGGATGATTTCCTCAAGGAACTCGATGCGTTGGGTTACCGCCGCGAAAGCGCGTCCAACGGCCCGGGCTCCGCGTCGGTGGCCGGCGCGGCGGTGGAGCTCAATACCCGCGGCTTCCAGTTCTATGAAGGCCCCGAGCCTGCGCAGCGGATCAAGGTGCGCTTCTCCGGCGATTACGTGGCGGGCCTGACCCAGGCCAACGGCAGCAACCTTGCGGTCGCGCGCCTCGAGCCGCTGCTGATCGGTGGCCTCTATCCTGCCCATCATGAGGACCGGGTGCTGATCAAGCTGGACCAGGTCCCGGCCTATCTGGTAGAAACACTGGTGGCGGTGGAGGACCGTGAGTTCTTCAACCATTGGGGTGTTTCGCTCAAGTCCATCGCGCGTGCGATCTGGGTCAACGCCACCGCCGGCCAGTTGCGCCAGGGCGGCAGTACCCTGACCCAGCAGTTGGTGAAGAACTTCTACCTGACCAACGAGCGCAGCATCAGCCGCAAGGCCACCGAGGCCATGATGGCGGTGTTGCTCGAGGTGCATTACGACAAGCGCGAGATCCTCGAGGCCTACCTAAACGAGGTGTTCCTCGGCCAGGACGGCCAGCGCGCCGTGCACGGCTTCGGTCTTGCCAGCCAGTACTTCTTCAGCCAGCCGCTTTCCGAGCTGAAGCTGCATCAGGTCGCGCTGCTGGTGGGCATGGTCAAGGGCCCGTCGCAGTACAACCCGCGACGCAACCCGGAGCGTGCGCTGGAGCGCCGCAACCTGGTGCTGGACCTGCTCGCCGAGCAGGGCATCGTCACGCCGGAGGAGGCCGCCGAGGCCAAGGCCAAGCCGCTGGGCGTGACCCAGCGCGGCAGCCTGGCGGACAGTTCGTTCCCGGCCTTCCTCGACCTGGTCAAGCGCCAGCTGCGCCAGGACTACCGTGACGAAGACCTTACCGAGGAAGGGCTGCGCATCTTCACCAGCTTCGACCCGATCCTGCAGCTCAAGGCCGAGTCCGCCCTCGATGAAACCCTCAAGCGCCTGTCCGGCCGCAAGGGTGTCGACGAGGTCGAGTCCGCCATGGTCGTCAGCAACCCCGAGACGGGTGAAGTGCAGGCGCTGGTCGGTAGCCGCCAGCCGCGCTTCGCCGGTTTCAACCGCGCCATCGATGCCGTGCGCCCGATCGGCTCGCTGATCAAGCCCGCCGTCTACCTCACCGCCCTGGAGCGCCCCAGCCAGTACACGCTGACCAGTTGGGTGCAGGATGAGCCCTTCTCGGTGAAGGGCCAGGACGGCCAGGTGTGGACGCCGCAGAACTATGACCGCCAGGCCCACGGCAGCATCTACCTGTACCAGGGGCTGGCGAACTCGTACAACCTGTCGACCGCCAAGCTGGGTCTGGAACTGGGCGTGCCGAATGTGCTCAAAACCCTCGAACGACTCGGCGTCTCCCGCGAGTGGCCGGCCTTCCCGTCGATGCTGCTGGGTGCAGGCGCACTGAGCCCGATGGAGGTGGCGACCATGTACCAGACCCTGGCCAATGGCGGCTTCAATACGCCCTTGCGGGGTATTCGCAGCGTGCTGACCGCTGAAGGCGAGCCGCTCAAGCGTTACCCGTTCCAGATCCAGCAGCGCTTCGATCCGGGTGCCATCTACCTGGTGCAGAACGCCATGCAGCGGGTGATGCGTGAGGGCACCGGGCGTTCGGTCTATACCCAGCTGCCCAGCTCGCTGACCCTGGCCGGCAAGACCGGTACCACCAACGACTCCCGTGACAGCTGGTTCGCCGGCTTCAGCCAGGATTTGCTGGCAGTGGTGTGGCTGGGCCGCGACGATAACGGCAAGACGCCACTCACCGGAGCGACGGGTGCGCTGCAGGTCTGGACAGGCTTCATGCGCAAGGCTGATCCGCTACCGCTGGACATGCCGATGCCGGATAACGTGGTGCAGGCGTGGATCGACCCACACAGCGGCCAGGGCTCTGACTCCAGCTGCCCGGGCGCGGTACAGATGCCGTATATTCGCGGCAGCGAGCCGGCGCCGGGCCAGTCCTGTGGCATGGGTGCGCCAGTGGACTCGGTGATGGACTGGGTCCGTGGCTGGATGCAATGAACCGAAGAGGATCTGATGTGAATAAAGGGTGGATTCCTGCCTTGACCGTTGCGGTCATGCTGACCGGTTGTGCGACTCCTCAGCGAAATGCCATCCCGGTGGTCGACTCCGGTGGCCCGATGTCCGAACAGGAAGAAGGCTCCGGCGGCTACCGCGCCCCGGTCGCGGCCCAGCAGCCTCAATACGATTCCCAGGATTCCGGTTTGGTGGTGATGGTGCCGGGTGCCAGCGGCAGTTCCGCCCAGGCGATGCCGGCGCCGAGCGCGCCCATCAGTGGCTCGATCAGTTCCGGCCCCATCACGCCCGGCCCGATCACCCCGGGACCTTCGAGCTCCGCACCGATCTCCACTGGCAGCTACAGCATGCCTTCCGCGCCGAGCGGCATTCCCAGCGGCGGCAGCCTTGCCGCTGACGAGCAGCTGGACGGCCCCGTGCTGGCGCTGCTGACCACCGCCCAGCAGCAACAGGGCGGTGGCGACCTCAATGGTGCGTCCTCCAGTCTGGAGCGTGCCCAGCGCATCGCCCCGCGCGAGCCGCAGGTGCTTTATCGCCTCGCTGAAGTGCGCCTGGCCCAGGGCGATGCCGCCCAGGCCGAGCAGCTTGCTCGTCGTGGCTTGAGCCTTTCCAATGGCCGCCCGGCGTTGCAGGCGAGTTTGTGGGAGTTGGTCGCCAAATCCCGCGAGCGCCAGGGCGACCCGTCTGGTGCCGCCCAGGCCCGTCAGCGCGCCAAGGTCAGCTCCTGATGGATCCGCGCCTCTCCGAGGTGGCTGAGCAGTTGCTGCTGATCGAGCGCGAACTGCGCGTGCTCGGTTGGTGGGCGGACGCCGCGCCCAGCGCAGAAGCGCTTTCCAGCCCGGAGCCGTTCTGCGTCGATACGCTGGCGTTCGAAGAGTGGTTGCAGTGGATCTTCCTGCCGAGGATGAAGGTCATCCTGGAGTCCGGGGCTGATCTGCCTCAGGCGTCGGGGATTCGCCCGATGGCCGAGATGGCCTTCCGTGAGCGTTCGGTGGAGGTGCGAGCCCTGCTGGATTCGCTGGGGGAGTTCGATCGGTTGATCGGTTGAGACATGAATGCGGCGCCGAGAGGCGCCGCAGTTCTATGGATCAGTCGCAGTTCTCGTCGATCGCTTTCTTGGCTTCGGCAATCTTGGCTTGACGTTCGTCTTCACCCAGCCGGCGCATCTCACCGTTTACTTCCATGCGTACACGCGGGTTGTTCTGGAACTGCGCGAGATTGGTGCGCATCGTGTCGCAGTATTTTTTGCGCTCGGCTTCCTGCTTGGCGACATCGCTTTTCACCTTTTCGTCCAGAGCCTTCTGCTGCTCATCGCTGCTGGCTTTGCCGGGTTCGGCGGGCGCTGGCGTAGCAGCCTTTTCCTCGGCCTTGGGCTGGACGGGGTAGGGGTTCTCGAACGTGGGTTTGACTTCCTTGGGCTGCGCGGCGCCAGTGCTGACCGACGTGGCGTCCTGCCCTTGGGGCGGCTGCGCGCCGAAGTGGGTTACACCTTGCGCGTCCACCCATTTGTAGACCTGGCTGGCCATGACAGAACCGCTCAGGGCGAGCAGCAGGCTGCCTGTGAGAATGATGCGACGCATGTTGTTTCCTTGTGATCGACTCGAGACCTGGCAATTACTATAACCAAAACCCGCCTATCGTCATGCTGCTACGTGTCACAGGCTTGTGATGCAAGAAACACTGATGGATTACTTGACTTGTCGCACGCTTATCCGAAGAATCCGTGGTTCGCTGTTTCAGTGGGCCGGCCGCAAGTCGGTAGCTGCCGCAGTCGATGAGGTGCATACCCGCGCCGACCTGTTACACCCGCAACGCGTTACCTCGCGCTGGGTGGGAAAGTCCCGCAACAACTCTCAGGGGCCGACCCGATGCTTGCTCAGTCAGTAGCTGATGGAGTTCGACTACCCGTCGTGCACGTCACTGCTTGCAAGCAAACCTATTTCAGGCCGTCCGGTGCGGGCGGTTTACTGGCGTTTTAGAGGTGAACAACGTGGAGCTTTTATCTGGCGCTGAAATGGTCGTCCGCTCGTTGCGTGACGAAGGCGTTAAGTACATCTACGGGTACCCGGGTGGTGCCCTCCTGCATATCTACGATGCCCTGTTCAAGGAAAGTGACGTCACCCATATCCTGGTGCGCCATGAGCAGGCTGCTACCCATATGGCCGACGGCTACGCCCGTGCTACCGGCAAGCCCGGTGTGGTGCTGGTGACGTCCGGCCCCGGTGCGACGAACGCCATCACCGGCATCGCCACCGCCTATATGGACTCCATTCCGATGGTCGTGCTGTCCGGTCAGGTACCGAGCGGCATGGTAGGCACCGATGCCTTCCAGGAAACCGACATGGTCGGTATCTCCCGCCCGATCGTGAAGCACAGCTTCATCATCAAGCATCCTTCGGAAATCCCCGAAGTGATCAAGAAGGCCTTCTATCTCGCCCAGTCCGGCCGTCCCGGCCCGGTCGTGGTCGATATTCCGAAGGACATGGGCGATCCGACCCAGAAGTTCGAATACAGCTACCCGAAGAAGGTCAAGCTGCGCTCGTACAGCCCTGCCGTTCGTGGTCATTCCGGCCAGATCCGCAAGGCGGCCGAGATGCTGCTGGCTGCCAAGCGTCCGATCCTGTACGCCGGTGGCGGCGTGATCATGGGCGGCGCTTCCGAGCCTCTGACCGAACTGGCCAAGATGCTCAACCTGCCGGTGACCAACACTCTGATGGGCCTCGGTGCCTACCCGGGCATGGATCGCCAGTTCGTCGGCATGCTCGGCATGCACGGCAGCTACACCGCCAACCTGGCGATGCACCACGCTGACGTGATCCTGGCTGTCGGCGCGCGTTTCGATGACCGTGTGATCAATGGCGCGAGCAAGTTCTGCCCGAACGCCAAGATCATCCACATCGACATCGACCCGGCTTCGATCTCCAAGACCATCAAGGCCGATATCCCGATCGTGGGCCCGGTGGACAGCGTCCTCACCGAGATGGTCGCCATCCTCAAGGAAATCGGCGAGACCCCGAACAAGGAGACCGTTGCCAGCTGGTGGAAGCAGATCGAAGAGTGGCGTGGCGACCGCGGCCTGTTCCCCTATGAAATGGGCGACGGCAGCATCATCAAGCCGCAGACCGTCATCGAAACCCTGTGCGATGTCACCAAGGGTGATGCCTATGTGGCGTCCGATGTGGGCCAGCACCAGATGTTCGCGGCGCAGTACTACCGCTTCAACAAGCCCAATCGCTGGATCAACTCCGGTGGCCTCGGCACCATGGGCTTCGGCTTCCCGGCGGCGATGGGCGTGAAGCTCAACTTCCCGGATGCCGATGTGGCGTGCGTGACCGGTGAAGGCAGCATCCAGATGAACATCCAGGAACTGTCCACCTGCCTGCAGTACGACCTGCCGGTGAAGATCATCAACCTCAACAACGGTGCCTTGGGCATGGTCCGCCAGTGGCAGGACATGCAGTACAACAGCCGTTACTCGCACTCCTACATGGAGTCGCTGCCGGACTTCGTCAAGCTGGTTGAAGCCTATGGCCACGTTGGCATGCGCATCACCGACCTGAAGGATCTGAAGCCGAAGATGGAAGAAGCGTTCGCGCTGAAGAATCGCCTGGTGTTCCTCGATATCCAGGTCGATCCGAGCGAACACGTCTACCCGATGCAGATCCGGGATGGCGCCATGCGCGATATGTGGCTGAGCAAGACGGAGCGGACCTGAACATGCGACACATCATTTCCCTGCTGCTGGAGAACGAACCCGGTGCGCTGTCCCGTGTCGTCGGCCTGTTCTCCCAACGCAACTACAACATCGAAAGCCTGACCGTCGCCCCCACCGAGGATCCGACCCTGTCGCGTCTGACGCTGACCACCGTTGGCCAGGACGATGTGATCGAGCAGATCACCAAGAACCTCAACAAGCTGATCGAAGTGGTCAAGCTGGTGGACCTGTCGGAGAGCGCTCACATCGAGCGCGAGCTGATGCTGGTAAAAGTGAAGGCTACTGGCGCCCAGCGCGCCGAGGTCAAGCGCACCACCGACATCTTCCGCGGGCAGATCGTCGATGTGACCAGTAGCGTCTACACCATCCAGCTGGCCGGTACGTCCGACAAGCTGGACAGCTTCATTCAGGCGATCGGCACCGCGTCGATCCTCGAGACCGTGCGCAGTGGCGTTACCGGCATCGCCCGTGGGGACAAGGTGCTGAGCATCTGATCGCCATGCGGTCTCGAAGAACCCCGCCTTGTGCGGGGTTTTTTATTGCCCGGATTTACTGGCGGCGATTCCAGAAGGCTGCGATCAGTGGGTCCTTGAGGCGTTTTTCCAGGGCGAACAGGCCGATGTCGTAGGCGGTCAATGGCGGCTGGATGTCGTAGATACGGATGCGCTCGGTCAGCGGGCTGTTGTCGAGCACGATCTGCGGAACCACGCCGATGCCGAACCCCAGGCTCACCATGCTGACAATGGCTTCGTTACCCGCCACCTGGGCGTAGATCCGCGGCTTGATGCTGTGGCTTTTCAGCCAGCGCTCGGTGCGCGTTCGGGCCAGGCCTTCTTCCGAGAGAATCATCGGCACGTCCTTCCAGCTTTGCGCTGTGGGCTGCCTCAGCTGTTCCTCGCTCAGTAACTGAGGTGACTGTGGTCCGATGAAGCGCAGCTCCGAGCGGGTGATCGACTGGAAGTCGATACCGGCTGGCAGGGCGTCGGGCCGGGCGCCGATGGAGAGATCCTCCAGCCCCTGTTGTACCCGCTCGACCGCCTTGGCCGGGTCGCCGGTGTGCAGCTTCATTTCGATGCGGGGGTAGTCCTGGCGGAAGCTGCTGAGGATGTCGTAGAGGAAGCTGTAGCTTGCCGTCACCGAGCAATACAGGGAGAGCTCGCCGTGCAGGTCCACCTGGTCCTGCATGAACCGCTGGCGGATGGCGTGCCAGCCGCTCATGACCTCGCTGGCATACTCGCGGAACTGCTGCCCCTCTCGGGTCAGCTGGACCGAACGGTTGTCGCGTACGAACAGGGGCGCGCCGACTTCGTCTTCGAGCTGCTTGATGCTTCGGCTGAGTGCAGAGGGGCTGACATGCTGTTCGCGGCTGGTTTTGCCGAAGTGCAGGTTATCTGCCAGGGAAAGGAAGAGCCTGAGCGAGTGGTTGTCCATGAGTGTTTCATTTACAGGCACATGACGTTGCGAATATATCATTTTACGCAACGGGTCCGATCGCTTAATGTGCCTCTGTCGCGGTGCGCGCACCCCATCCCTTTCGTTTTAGAAGAGTCATGAACATGAAAGTTTATTACGACAAAGACTGTGACCTCTCGATCATCCAGGGCAAGAAAGTAGCCATCATCGGTTACGGCTCCCAGGGTCATGCTCATGCCTGCAACCTGAAAGACTCCGGTGTCGACGTAACCGTCGGCCTGCGCCCGGGCTCCGCCACCGTCGCCAAGGCTCAAGCCCATGGCCTGACCGTGAAGAGCGTGCCGGAAGCCGTTGCCGCCGCTGACCTGGTCATGATCCTGACCCCCGACGAATTCCAGTCCAAGCTGTACAAGGACGAAGTCGAGCCGAACCTGAAGAAAGGCGCCACCCTGGCTTTCGCCCACGGCTTCGCCATCCACTACAACCAGGTCGTCCCGCGTGCCGACCTCGACGTGATCATGATCGCGCCGAAGGCTCCGGGCCACACCGTACGCTCCGAGTTCGTCAAGGGCGGCGGCATCCCTGACCTGGTCGCCATCTACCAGGACGCTTCCGGCAATGCCAAGAACGTTGCCCTGTCCTACGCCTGCGGCGTTGGCGGCGGCCGTACCGGCATCATCGAAACCACCTTCAAGGACGAGACCGAAACCGACCTGTTCGGTGAGCAAGCCGTTCTCTGCGGCGGTTGCGTCGAGCTGGTGAAAGCCGGTTTCGAAACCCTGGTCGAAGCTGGCTACGCGCCGGAAATGGCCTACTTCGAATGCCTGCACGAGCTGAAGCTGATCGTTGACCTCATGTACGAAGGCGGCATCGCCAACATGAACTACTCGATCTCCAACAACGCCGAATACGGCGAGTACGTGACCGGTCCGGAAGTCATCAACGCCGAATCCCGTCAGGCCATGCGCAACGCTCTGAAGCGCATCCAGGACGGCGAATACGCCAAGATGTTCATTCAGGAAGGTGCTTCGAACTACGCGTCGATGACCGCCTACCGCCGCAACAACGCTGCTCACCCGATCGAGCAGGTTGGTGAGCGTCTGCGTGCGATGATGCCGTGGATCTCCGCCAACAAGATCGTCGACAAGACCAAGAACTAAGGTCTCGCGCGGTTGAAGAAGAAACGCGGCTACGGCCGCGTTTTTTCATGGTGCTCCCGCTTCTGGTATAAAGCCTGATTACCGGGCACGTGACGCGAACCAGCCTGTTGCATCCCGGTCAAATTCATTCGCATACCTCGCAAGGATGTTGTTCATGAGTGACCGTCCCGAAGAGCCGAACGAGGCTCCCGACGCCGAAAGCCTGCTGCCGATCGACGAGCATGTCGAAGAGGGGCACGATGATGAGGGTCGCAAGGTCCGTCATCGCGGCATCTATCTGCTGCCCAACCTGTTCACGACTGCCAACCTGTTCGCCGGCTTCTACGCGATCATCAACGCCATGAACGGAAACTTCTCCGTCGCGGCTGCCACCATCTTCGTTGCCATGGTGCTCGATAGTCTCGATGGGCGGGTTGCGCGCCTGACCAACACCCAGAGTGCATTCGGCGCCGAGTACGACTCGCTCTCGGACATGGTCGCCTTCGGCGTCGCACCCGCGCTGTTGGCATTCGAATGGGCACTGAGTGGGCTCAACAGCGTTGGCCTGACGGTTGCCTTCATCTATGTGGCAGGTGCGGCTCTGCGCCTCGCGCGCTTCAACACCCAGATCGGCAAGGCCGACAAGCGCTACTTCATTGGTTTGGCCAGCCCGGCCGCTGCCGGTGTTGTTGCTGGTACGGTGTGGGCGTTCAGCGACTTCGGTATCAAGGGCTCGAACATGTCCTTCATCGTCGCCCTGCTGGTAGCGGCTGCCGGCATGCTGATGGTCAGCAACGTCAAGTACTACAGCTTCAAGGACCTTGACCTGAAGGGGCGCGTCCCGTTCGTGGCCATCCTGGTGGTGGTGCTGGCTTTCGCCGTGGTGTTCAGCGATCCACCGCGCATCCTGCTGCTGATCTTCCTTGCTTACGCAGCCTCCGGCCCAGTGCAATACTTGCTGCAACTGCGTCGCCGCAAGCGCGTCGAGTGATGTAATTTCCTCCCGGCTCCGCAGTCTACTGGGCAACCTATGCCGTAACTGTGGAGCCGTCATGCTGATCAGAACTCCCGCCGCGTCTTCCTCCCGTGAAGATGAAGTGACCCCCGAATCCATCTACCTCTCGCGTCGCGCCTTCATGGCGGGAGTGGGGGCTGCCGCCGCACTTTCTTCCCTTCCTGGTCAGGCCGCCGAGGCAGCAGCCTATGCCGATGTCGAGCCGGCTAACGCGCCTGCCTGGTTCTCGGGCAAGTTGCAGGATGCCCGTTGGCAGGCGATCACCGCCGGGAACGAGGCGGTGACGCCCTTCAAGGATGCCACCCACTACAACAACTTCTACGAGTTCGGCACCAACAAGGGTGACCCTGCCCGCTACGCAGACAAGCTCAGCGTCGAACCCTGGCAGGTGAAGATCGATGGTGAAGTGGGTAAACCAGGCGCTTACTCGCTTGAAGACCTGCTGAAGCCTCATCGACTCGAAGAGCGCATCTACCGGCTGCGCTGCGTGGAGGGGTGGTCGATGGTCATCCCCTGGTTGGGCTTCCCGCTGGCGGATCTTTTGCAATTGGTGGAGCCCAACGGGAATGCGAAGTTCGTGCGTTTCGAGACACGACTGGCTCCTGATGAGATGGCCGGCGTTCGTTCGGGCTTCTCGTTGATCGATTGGCCTTATATAGAAGGGCTGCGTTTGGATGAGGCGATGCATCCGCTCACGCTGCTGGCTGTTGGCATGTATGGACGTGTGCTGCCTAACCAGAATGGGGCACCGTTGCGTTTGGTGGTGCCGTGGAAGTATGGCTTCAAGAGCATCAAATCCATTGTGCGCATCAGCCTGGTGGCCGAGCAGCCGAAGACGACCTGGGAGGCTATTGCGCCCAACGAGTACGGCTTCTATTCCAATGTGAATCCTGAAGTGGATCATCCACGTTGGAGCCAGGCTCATGAGCGGCGTCTTCCCAGTGGCTTGTTCAGCCCTAACGTGATTCCGACGCGGATGTTCAATGGCTATGACGAAGTGGCCACTCTCTATGGCGGCCTAGATCTGCGGAAGTACTACTGATGCGCTATCGACTGTGGCGCGTGGCGGTTTTCCTGGCGGCGTTGGTTCCTCCTTCTCTGTGGGTATATCAGGCCTGGATCTTTGACCTGGGCCCGGACCCGGGGAAGACGCTTGTCGATAGGCTTGGACTCGGCGCGCTTTGGCTCCTGCTCATCACTCTTGGGATGACGCCCCTGCAGAAGCTGACGGGCTGGGGTGGCTGGATCGCCGTTCGCCGGCAGCTGGGGCTTTGGTGCTTCGCCTATGTGGTCTTCCATATAAGTGCCTATGCGGTGTTCCTGCTTGGCCTGGATCTGGGCCAATTGGCGAAAGACCTGAGTAAGCGCCCTTACATTATTGTGGGGGCACTGGCCTTCTTCATGCTTCTTGTCTTGGCGGTGACGTCCAACCGGTACAGCATTCGGAAGCTCGGTAGGCGCTGGAAGCAGCTGCATAGGCTCGTCTACCTGATTCTCGGGCTGGCCTTGTTGCATATGCTTTGGGTGGTGCGTGCGGATATGGCTGAGTGGGCGGGCTATGCCATTGCCGGGAGCGCGCTTCTTGCGCTGCGTCTGCCGGTAATCTCCCGGAGGCTCAAGCGGCCAGTTCAGGGGCCTGCAGAGAAGATGACGAAAAGATTTCAATAAAGTGTTGACGTGCCGTTTCGGATCCCTATAATGCGCACCACTTCCACAGCAGAAGCCAAGAAAAATCTCTTGTAAATCAAAAGGTTAAGTAAAGGTAGAGTGATTTGATTTAGGTCGAATCGATGCGGTGGAAGGGTGATGCCAGGTTGGGTTTTGGCGTCGCCAGCCTCTTCCGGATGAGTTCGAAAGAAGCTGAAAAAGAGGTGTTGACAGCGAGTTGAAACGCTGTAGAATTCGCCTCCCGCTGACGTGAAGCGAAAGATTCACGGAAAGCGCAAGTCGTTGAGTAGAAAGAAAAAATTCTTCGAAAAACAGCTTGACAGATAGAAAGGCTGCTGTAGAATGCGCGGCCTCGGTTGAGGCGAAAGACTTAATCGAAATTGCTCTTTAACAATTTGAATCAAGCAATTCGTGTGGGTGCTTGTGATGTAAGACTGGTAGTCGACTGATTATCAGCAACACAAGTAACACTCGTGAATTCGAGAGTTTATTTGCGATTGCTGAGCCAAGTTTAGGGTTTTCTCAAAACCCAAGCAGTATTGAACTGAAGAGTTTGATCATGGCTCAGATTGAACGCTGGCGGCAGGCCTAACACATGCAAGTCGAGCGGATGAGTGGAGCTTGCTCCATGATTCAGCGGCGGACGGGTGAGTAATGCCTAGGAATCTGCCTGGTAGTGGGGGACAACGTTTCGAAAGGAACGCTAATACCGCATACGTCCTACGGGAGAAAGCAGGGGACCTTCGGGCCTTGCGCTATCAGATGAGCCTAGGTCGGATTAGCTAGTTGGTGAGGTAAAGGCTCACCAAGGCGACGATCCGTAACTGGTCTGAGAGGATGATCAGTCACACTGGAACTGAGACACGGTCCAGACTCCTACGGGAGGCAGCAGTGGGGAATATTGGACAATGGGCGAAAGCCTGATCCAGCCATGCCGCGTGTGTGAAGAAGGTCTTCGGATTGTAAAGCACTTTAAGTTGGGAGGAAGGGCAGTAAGTTAATACCTTGCTGTTTTGACGTTACCGACAGAATAAGCACCGGCTAACTTCGTGCCAGCAGCCGCGGTAATACGAAGGGTGCAAGCGTTAATCGGAATTACTGGGCGTAAAGCGCGCGTAGGTGGTTCAGCAAGTTGGATGTGAAAGCCCCGGGCTCAACCTGGGAACTGCATCCAAAACTACTGAGCTAGAGTACGGTAGAGGGTGGTGGAATTTCCTGTGTAGCGGTGAAATGCGTAGATATAGGAAGGAACACCAGTGGCGAAGGCGACCACCTGGACTGATACTGACACTGAGGTGCGAAAGCGTGGGGAGCAAACAGGATTAGATACCCTGGTAGTCCACGCCGTAAACGATGTCGACTAGCCGTTGGGATCCTTGAGATCTTAGTGGCGAAGCTAACGCGATAAGTCGACCGCCTGGGGAGTACGGCCGCAAGGTTAAAACTCAAATGAATTGACGGGGGCCCGCACAAGCGGTGGAGCATGTGGTTTAATTCGAAGCAACGCGAAGAACCTTACCTGGCCTTGACATGCTGAGAACTTTCCAGAGATGGATTGGTGCCTTCGGGAACTCAGACACAGGTGCTGCATGGCTGTCGTCAGCTCGTGTCGTGAGATGTTGGGTTAAGTCCCGTAACGAGCGCAACCCTTGTCCTTAGTTACCAGCACGTTATGGTGGGCACTCTAAGGAGACTGCCGGTGACAAACCGGAGGAAGGTGGGGATGACGTCAAGTCATCATGGCCCTTACGGCCAGGGCTACACACGTGCTACAATGGTCGGTACAAAGGGTTGCCAAACCGCGAGGTGGAGCTAATCCCATAAAACCGATCGTAGTCCGGATCGCAGTCTGCAACTCGACTGCGTGAAGTCGGAATCGCTAGTAATCGTGAATCAGAATGTCACGGTGAATACGTTCCCGGGCCTTGTACACACCGCCCGTCACACCATGGGAGTGGGTTGCTCCAGAAGTAGCTAGTCTAACCGCAAGGGGGACGGTTACCACGGAGTGATTCATGACTGGGGTGAAGTCGTAACAAGGTAGCCGTAGGGGAACCTGCGGCTGGATCACCTCCTTAATCGAAGACATCAGCTTCTTCATAAGCTCCCACACGAATTGCTTGATTCACTTGCGAAAAGCGATTGGGTTGTTAGACCCGAGAGTAAGACGATTGGGTCTGTAGCTCAGTTGGTTAGAGCGCACCCCTGATAAGGGTGAGGTCGGCAGTTCGAATCTGCCCAGACCCACCAATTGTCATGGGCGTGGCAGGTCTTCGAGGGGCCATAGCTCAGCTGGGAGAGCGCCTGCTTTGCACGCAGGAGGTCAGGAGTTCGATCCTCCTTGGCTCCACCATCCACTCTAAATAATCGCTGAAAGCTCAGAAATGAGTGCCTTGAGAATGGCATTGATTTCTGGTCTTTGCGCCAGAACTGTTCTTTAAAAATTTGGGTATGTGATAGAAGTAGACTGAATAATCTCTTTCACTGGTGATTATTCAAGTCAAGGTAAAATTTGCGAGTTCAAGCGCGAATTTTCGGCGAATGTCGTCTTCACGTTAGAGACAATAACCAGATTGCTTGGGGTTATATGGTCAAGTGAAGAAGCGCATACGGTGGATGCCTTGGCAGTCAGAGGCGATGAAAGACGTGGTAGCCTGCGATAAGCTTCGGGGAGTCGGCAAACAGACTTTGATCCGGAGATCTCTGAATGGGGGAACCCAGCCATCATAAGATGGTTATCTTGTACTGAATACATAGGTGCAAGAGGCGAACCAGGGGAACTGAAACATCTAAGTACCCTGAGGAAAAGAAATCAACCGAGATTCCCTTAGTAGTGGCGAGCGAACGGGGACTAGCCCTTAAGTGGCTTTGAGATTAGCGGAACGCTCTGGAAAGTGCGGCCATAGTGGGTGATAGCCCTGTACGCGAAAATCTCTTAGTCATGAAATCGAGTAGGACGGGGCACGAGAAACCTTGTCTGAATATGGGGGGACCATCCTCCAAGGCTAAATACTACTGACTGACCGATAGTGAACCAGTACCGTGAGGGAAAGGCGAAAAGAACCCCGGAGAGGGGAGTGAAATAGAACCTGAAACCGTATGCGTACAAGCAGTGGGAGCCCACTTTGTTGGGTGACTGCGTACCTTTTGTATAATGGGTCAGCGACTTATTTTCAGTGGCGAGCTTAACCGAATAGGGGAGGCGTAGCGAAAGCGAGTCTTAATAGGGCGTCTAGTCGCTGGGAATAGACCCGAAACCGGGCGATCTATCCATGGGCAGGTTGAAGGTTAGGTAACACTGACTGGAGGACCGAACCGACTACCGTTGAAAAGTTAGCGGATGACCTGTGGATCGGAGTGAAAGGCTAATCAAGCTCGGAGATAGCTGGTTCTCCTCGAAAGCTATTTAGGTAGCGCCTCATGTATCACTGTAGGGGGTAGAGCACTGTTTCGGCTAGGGGGTCATCCCGACTTACCAAACCGATGCAAACTCCGAATACCTACAAGTGCCGAGCATGGGAGACACACGGCGGGTGCTAACGTCCGTCGTGAAAAGGGAAACAACCCAGACCGTCAGCTAAGGTCCCAAAGTTATGGTTAAGTGGGAAACGATGTGGGAAGGCTTAGACAGCTAGGAGGTTGGCTTAGAAGCAGCCACCCTTTAAAGAAAGCGTAATAGCTCACTAGTCGAGTCGGCCTGCGCGGAAGATGTAACGGGGCTCAAACCATACACCGAAGCTACGGGTATCACGTAAGTGATGCGGTAGAGGAGCGTTCTGTAAGCCTGTGAAGGTGAGTTGAGAAGCTTGCTGGAGGTATCAGAAGTGCGAATGCTGACATGAGTAACGACAATGCGAGTGAAAAACTCGCACGCCGAAAGACCAAGGGTTCCTGCGCAACGTTAATCGACGCAGGGTTAGTCGGTCCCTAAGGCGAGGCTGAAGAGCGTAGTCGATGGGAAACAGGTTAATATTCCTGTACTTCTAGTTACTGCGATGGAGGGACGGAGAAGGCTAGGCCAGCTTGGCGTTGGTTGTCCAAGTTTAAGGTGGTAGGCAGAGTGCTTAGGTAAATCCGGGCGCTTAATGCCGAGAACTGATGACGAGTCGTCTTTTAGACGATGAAGTGGTTGATGCCATGCTTCCAGGAAAAGCTTCTAAGCTTCAGGTAACTAGGAACCGTACCCCAAACCGACACAGGTGGTTGGGTAGAGAATACCAAGGCGCTTGAGAGAACTCGGGTGAAGGAACTAGGCAAAATGGCACCGTAACTTCGGGAGAAGGTGCGCCGGTGAGGGTGAAGGACTTGCTCCGTAAGCCCATGCCGGTCGAAGATACCAGGCCGCTGCGACTGTTTATTAAAAACACAGCACTCTGCAAACACGAAAGTGGACGTATAGGGTGTGACGCCTGCCCGGTGCCGGAAGGTTAATTGATGGGGTTAGCGCAAGCGAAGCTCTTGATCGAAGCCCCGGTAAACGGCGGCCGTAACTATAACGGTCCTAAGGTAGCGAAATTCCTTGTCGGGTAAGTTCCGACCTGCACGAATGGCGTAACGATGGCGGCGCTGTCTCCACCCGAGACTCAGTGAAATTGAAATCGCTGTGAAGATGCAGTGTATCCGCGGCTAGACGGAAAGACCCCGTGAACCTTTACTGTAGCTTTGCACTGGACTTTGAGCCTGCTTGTGTAGGATAGGTGGGAGGCTTTGAAGCGTGGACGCCAGTCTGCGTGGAGCCATCCTTGAAATACCACCCTGGCATGCTTGAGGTTCTAACTCTGGTCCGTTATCCGGATCGAGGACAGTGTATGGTGGGCAGTTTGACTGGGGCGGTCTCCTCCTAAAGAGTAACGGAGGAGTACGAAGGTGCGCTCAGACCGGTCGGAAATCGGTCGTAGAGTATAAAGGCAAAAGCGCGCTTGACTGCGAGACAGACACGTCGAGCAGGTACGAAAGTAGGTCTTAGTGATCCGGTGGTTCTGTATGGAAGGGCCATCGCTCAACGGATAAAAGGTACTCCGGGGATAACAGGCTGATACCGCCCAAGAGTTCATATCGACGGCGGTGTTTGGCACCTCGATGTCGGCTCATCACATCCTGGGGCTGAAGCCGGTCCCAAGGGTATGGCTGTTCGCCATTTAAAGTGGTACGCGAGCTGGGTTTAGAACGTCGTGAGACAGTTCGGTCCCTATCTGCCGTGGACGTTTGAGATTTGAGAGGGGCTGCTCCTAGTACGAGAGGACCGGAGTGGACGAACCTCTGGTGTTCCGGTTGTCACGCCAGTGGCATTGCCGGGTAGCTACGTTCGGAAGAGATAACCGCTGAAAGCATCTAAGCGGGAAACTCGCCTCAAGATGAGATCTCACTGGAGCCTTGAGCTCCCTGAAGGGCCGTCGAAGACTACGACGTTGATAGGTTGGGTGTGTAAGCGCTGTGAGGCGTTGAGCTAACCAATACTAATTGCCCGTGAGGCTTGACCATATAACACCCAAACAATCTGACGATTGTTGTTATAAGGTGAAGTCGACTTAGCCGAAAATTGGCCAGAACTTGCAAAGCCTTATCACATACCCATTCGGGGTCGCGTCCTAGACGATACCCCAACCGAATTGCTTGACGACCATAGAGCGTTGGAACCACCTGATCCCATCCCGAACTCAGTAGTGAAACGATGCATCGCCGATGGTAGTGTGGAGTTTCTCCATGTGAGAGTAGGTCATCGTCAAGCACCTATACCAAACCCCCGATCTTCGCAAGAAGGTCGGGGGTTTGACTTTGCGCGACGGAAAAGTTGGTGCGGCGATATAAAGCCCTGGCAACGCGGACGGTCCAAGAATGGAGGCCAAGGTGCAATGGCACGGCTTGCCAGGGCGACTTGTAGGGGCGACTTCAGTCGCCAAGCAGTCCGAAGGACTGCCACGCCTATGAGAACAAGGCTGCTGCGGTTTCTCTCTTAACTCTGGAAGAGCCCCCGGACTGAAGTCAGGGCTACGTCCTGAGTCGAAGAGCCCCCGGGCCGAAGTCCGGGCTTCACCAGGGTGATAGGCCAGTGGATCACCATTTTCAGCCCGTTTCGAACCTGTTAATGGCAAATCGGGTCACAGTCAGGCAGACCCATTGCCGCTGCGCTCGTCTAGAATAGGCGCGAATCCATATGAGCCCCCTGTATGCCTGACTCGGCCGATCTCCGCCCGTTGTCCGAACGCCCTTTAGAGGAGTTGGTCGCCTGCCCGGAGTGCGACCTGCTGATGCATCGTCAGCACGTTGAAGAAGAACACAAGGCCTGCTGCCCGCGCTGTGGCTATGAACTCATCGTTCACCGTGCCCATATGGAGCGCCGCGCCCTGGCCTTGGTGCTGACCGCATTGATGCTCTACGTCCCGGCGAACTTCCTGCCGATCATGAAGCTCAACCTGCTCGGCCAGACGACCCAGGACACCATCTGGAGCGGCGTGCTCGGCCTCTACCACAGCGGTATGGATGGCGTAGCCGTCCTGGTCTTCCTCTGCAGCATGGTCATTCCGCTGCTGAAGCTGCTCTGCCAGCTCGCGGTGCTGCTGTGCATCCGCTGGCAGGTCATGCAGGGGCTTGGCCTGCAGCTTTATCGCCTTTATCACCACATGCGTGAGTGGGGGATGCTCGAGGTCTACCTGATGGGCATCCTCGTCAGCATCGTCAAACTCATCGACATGGCCGACCTGCACCTGGGCGTTGGCCTCGCCTGCTTCATCGGCCTGCTGCTGTCGCAGGTGTGGTTGGAAGTCACCATGTCCCCGCACCAGGTGTGGGACTCACTCGACGCCGGAGGTCACGCCAATGAGAGCGCTTGATGCCGGCATCCTCGTCTGCGGTGACTGCCACCAACTGAATCGCCCGGACCAGCACGACGACGCCCCCACCTGCACTCGCTGCGGCTCGCGCCTCCATGAGCGCCGGCCCAACAGCCTGATCCGCACCTGGGCGCTGCTGCTCACCGCTACCATCCTCTATATCCCGGCCAACGTGCTGCCGATCATGACGGTGAACTTCTTCGGCAACGGCTCGCCCTCCACCATCATGGAAGGCGTGATCGAGCTGATTCACGCCGACATGCTGCCCATTGCCCTGGTGGTCTTTACCGCCAGCATCCTGGTGCCCACCTTCAAGCTCGTCGGCATCGCCCTGCTGCTTTACTCCGTGCAGAGGCACCAGCCCATGTCGGCCAGGCAACGCATCCTGATGTACCGCTTCATCGAATGGATCGGTCGCTGGTCCATGCTGGATATATTCGTCATCGCCATCCTCGTGGCGCTGGTGAACTTCGGCAACCTGGCCAGCATCGAAGCCAATCCCGGTGCGGCCGCCTTTGCCAGCGTCGTGGTCCTGACCATGACCGCAGCAGTAACCTTCGATCCCCGACTGATCTGGGACAACACCGATATGGACGACGAGAATGGCTGACCTGCCAAAGCCCAAGACGAAGAAAACCACCAACTGGTCGGCCATCTGGGTCCTGCCCCTGATCGCCCTCGGCATCGGCCTCTGGCTGGGCTGGAAGTCGATGAACGATGCCGGTATCGACATCAAGATCTACTTCGAGAACGGCGAAGGCATCCAGGTCGGCAAGACCCAGCTCATGTACAAGGGCATCCAGGTCGGCAAGGTCACCGACCTGCACGTTAGCGAAGACATCAATGGCGTCGTCGCCACGGTCGAAGTGCTCAAAGAAGCCGAGCCTTACCTGAGCAAGGAAACCCGCTTCTGGCTGGTTCGCCCACGCGTGTCCCTCGCCGGTGTCACCGGCCTGGAGACCCTGGTCTCCGGCATCTACATCGCCATCGACCCGGTGAAAGGGGAGCCCGAGCGCAAGTACCACGCGCTGTCCGAACCGCCGCCGCTTTCCGACAACCTGCCCGGCCTGCACCTCACCCTCAAGGCCGAGCGTCTCGGCTCCCTGGAGCAGGGCAGCCCCGTCTACTACCGGCAGATCCAGGTCGGTCAGGTGAAGAGCTACGAGCTGGCCGAAGACCAGCGCACGGTCGAGATCAAGGTGCACATCGAGCAGCCCTATGCCCAGCTCGTACGCAAACACACCCGCTTTTGGAACGCCAGCGGCCTCAATGTCACCGCCGGCCTGTCCGGGGTTAAGATCCGCACCGAGTCGCTGCTCAGCATGGCCGCCGGCGGCATCGCCTTCGCCACTCCCGAGAACCGCCAGGACAGCCCGCCCACGGATTCCACCATCCCGTTCCGCCTCTACGACGGTTTCGAAGCCGCCGAAGCCGGCCTCAAGGTCATGCTGCGCATGGAAGACGTAAGCGGCCTCAACCCCGGCAACACCCCGGTCATGTACAACGGCGTCCAGGTCGGCACCCTGAAGAAGCTCGACATGGACAAGAACTTCGCCGGCGCCACCGCCGAGCTGACCATGGAGCCGCGCACCGAGGAGTTCCTGGTCGAAGGCACCGAGTTCTGGACGGTCAAGCCCTCCATCTCCCTCGCCGGCATCAGTGGTATCGAAGCCCTGGTCAAGGGCAACTACATCGCCGTGCGCTTCGCCAAGAGCGGTACGCCTACCCGCGAGTTCACCGCTCGCCCCAAGGCCCCGCCGCTGAACACCGACGCCCCCGGCCTGCACCTGGTACTCACCAGTGACAAGCTCGGCTCCCTCGATGTCGGCAGCCCGATCCTCTACAAGCAGATGCGCGTCGGCAGCGTGCAGAGCTACCAGCTCTCCCGTGACCAGCAACGCGTCGTGGTTGGCGTCCACATCGAGCCGGAGTTCGCCAAGCTGGTGAACGAATCCACCCGCTTCTGGAACGTCAGCGGCGTCAGCATCAAGGGCGGCCTGTCCGGTGTCGAGGTGAAGAGCGAGTCGCTGCAGACCCTCCTGGCCGGCGGTATCTCCTTCAGCACGCCGGATTCCAAGGCCACGCCGGTGACCAAGCCGCGTCGCTTCACCCTCTATGACAACGAGAACCTTGCCCTCGGCAAAGGCACGGTGGTCGAGGTCCGCATGACCCAGGCCGATGGCCTGCGCGAAGGCACGCCCGTGCGCTTCAAAGGTCTGGATGTCGGTAGCGTCGAGCGCATCACCCTGGCCGATGACCTGGGCGGCGTCGTGGTCACCGCGCGCATCACCGAGGCGGCCGATCGCATCGCTCGCACCGGCACCCAGTTCTGGGTGGTCAAGCCCGAGCTCGGCCTGGTACGTACCGCCAACCTCGACACCCTGGTCAGCGGCCAGTACCTGGAAGTGCAGCCCGCCTCGGCCAAGGGCCCGATGCAGACCAAGTTCACCGTACTCAGCGAACCGCCGTCGGCCATCGCCCGCGAAGAAGGCCTGCGTATCGTCCTCAGCACCGCACGTCGTGGCTCCATCAAGCCCGGCGTGGTGGTCAGCTACCGCGAGGTCCCGGTGGGCAAGGTGGTGCGTTTCGAGCTGGGCAAGACCGCTGATCGCGTGCTCATCCACGTGCTCATCGAGCCGCGTTATGCCTCCCTGGTACGCAGCGGCACGCGCTTCTGGAACGCCAGTGGCGTGGGCATCGATGCCGGCCTGTTCAAGGGCGTGAAGGTGCGCACCGAATCCCTGGAGGCGCTGATCGAGGGGGGCATTGCCTTCGCCACGCCGGACAACGCCCAGATGGGCGCACCGGCCATCCCCGGGCAGACCTTCGCTCTGCATGACGAACTCAACGAAGAATGGCTGAAGTGGGCACCGAAGATATCCATCGAGAAGTGATCCACCCAGCATGAAAAAGGGCCGCATCTGCGGCCCTTTTTCGTTACTGCGGCTTCAACTCACGCCGGCTCGGCTTCCTCGCTGGCAGCCGGGGTTTGCTGGCTGGCCTGCTCGCGGCGCTTGATGAACTTCCAGTCCGCCTCGTCGATGTAGATGCCGTTGGGGCCGCTGCCCCCTTCCAGGTCGATGGCCACGTCGGCCGAAACCTGCGGCTTCACCGAGGCCAGGATGGGCGTGAAGCCCAGCTGGGCGCTGGTCTCGATCAGCGCCTGCTGGTTGCGCTCGTCGATGTCCGCGGCCTCGTCCAGGTAGTAGGGGAGGCGGATGCGGCCGGCCTGCTCGCGGTCCATCAGGTGCAGCAGCAGGTACATGTTGGTCAGCGCCTTGATGGTCATGGTGGTGCCGTTGGAGGCGGCGCCATCGATGTCCGTGTGGATGATCGGCTGGCCATGCACCTTGGTGATCTCGAAGGCCAGCTCGAACAGGTCCTTCAGGCCCAGCTGGTTGCCGTTGGCAGCCACCAGGCGCGCCAGGTACTCCTTGGCTTCCTCGTTCTTCGCATCCTGTTCGGAGGATTGCGACAGGTCGAACACCGACAGGGTCTCGCCTTCCTCGTACTGGCCGGCACTGTGGATGATCTGGTCGATGTGGCGCAGCGCATCCTTGTTCGGCGCCAGCACGATACGGAAGCTCTGCAGGTTCGACACCTGGCGCTTGTTGATCTCGCGGTTGAACAGCGCCAGCTGGTGTTCCAGGTTGTCGTAGTCGCTGCGGATGTTGCGCAGGGTCCGGGCGATGTCGGTGACCGCCGCACGGCGCGCCTTGGCCAGGGTCAGGGCCTCGTCCTGGCGGTGGGCGTAGGCGTTGATCAGCAGTTGCAGGCGACGCTCGGTGTCGTCCTCGCTGTCGAATTTGGCCACGCCCTTCAGGCGTACCTGGGCGTAGAGCGCCTCGATCTGGCCATCGATGCGCTGCAGCGCCTGCCAGGTGTCCTGGTAGTCGTTGAGCAGTGGCAGCAGGTTGTCGATGCTGTCGTCCACCGGGTCGGTGAAGGGCGTGCCGAAGGGCAGGTCGGCCGGCAGCAGTTGGCGACGGCGCAGCGCGTCTTCCAGGGTGCGTTCCTTGGCTTCCAGGTCGGCCAACTGACGGCCCACCAGCTGCAGCTTGGCGGAGAGCTGCTGGACGCGTTCGGTAAAGGCATCGCTGGAGCGCTTGAGGTCATCCTGCGCGGCTTCGCGCTGGGCCAGCAGTTCCATCTTGCCGGCTTCCTCGGCAGACAGCGTCTGGGCCTTGCGGAAGTCTTCCAGGGCCTTCTGGGCATCCAGTACGGCCTGGTACAGCTGCTCGGCCTGGGCCTTGCTCGCGGCGCGGTCGGAGGCGACCGACTGCTGGGTCTTGAGTTGCTTCAGCTCGCGCTCCAGGCGGTCCTTCTGGTCGCGCAGGGCAGCGCGGTCGGCCAGGGCCTGCAGGGCTGGCGGTTCGATGCTGGACAGGTCGATATCCAGGCCGGGCACCTGGAAGTGCTCGCCCTTGAAGCGGTCGAGAATGGCTTCCAGGGATTTCACCCAGGCGTCTTCTTCATCCAGCTGAATGCCTTTCTCGCCCAGGGGCAGGCTGAACAGCTGGCCGTTGAACAGGCGCATCAGGCGGTCGACGTCGGCCTGGGAGAACTCCTCGCGCAGGCGCGAGTAGCTGTTGTTGTCGGCGTGATCGAGCTGCTGCTTCACCGACTTCAGGCGTTTTTCCAGGTCGCGCAGGCGCTCGTCCAGGTCCTCCGAGGAGAACTGGCGGGATTGCGCCAGGGCACCGGCCAGTTCGTCGTGGGCGTCCTTGGCGGCCAGCAACTGCTGCTCCAGCACCTTGATGTCGTTGACCAGGGCGAAGCGGTTCTTCAGCACCGCCAGCTCGCCCAGCCAGCGCTGGATCTCGCTGATCTCGCGTTCCAGGCGCATCAGCTCCTGGGTACCGCCGCGTTGCTCGTGCTGCAGGCCGTCCTGCTCGTTGCGGTAATGCTCGGCCTGGATCACCAGCTCCTCGCGGCGAGCGCCGGAGTAGTCGTGCCAGGTGCCCAACAGGTTATCCAGCAGGGGCGAAAGGCGGTGCAGCTTGCCGCGCAGGGTCTCGCGCTGGGTCACGCCGTTGGCCAGTGCCTCCACCAGCGGGCCGGCGGCCACCAGGGCCTGGTAGTCCTGCTCCATGCGGCGCACGTCGCGGAAGGCTTCCTCGGTGGCGGCGATGTAGTCGACGCTGCCCGAACGCAGGCTGTGCTCGAAGGCATCGAGGAACAGCTGCTTGAGCTTGGCTGCGGTGATCTCGCGCATGTGCAGCAGGTTGATGAACAGCGAACGGAAGGTCTTCAGGCTCTGCTCGCTGGTGGAGCGCAGCGGGATCAGCGTCAGGTCCAGCGGAATGGACGTGTGACCGCCCACCAGCAGGCGGCGCAGTTCGTCCGGCTTCAGCTCGTAGGCCTTGATGCCCTCGCGCTCGAGGTTGTTGAACAGCTCGCGCTGACGCAGGCAGGTGCCGTTCTTCTGGTAATGATCCAGGTCCAGGCTGCCTTGGTAGGCGAAGAACTGGTGGCCGAAGCCGCCGCCCGGGCCGCGACCGGCAACACCGATCACGTGGGGGCCGTGGGGCAGGGAAACTTCGACCAGGATGTAGCTGGTGTCGGTGGCGAAGTAGAACTTGCGCGACTGCTCCTGGCTGTACTTGCCGAAGCTCATGTCCGACATGCGCGCCAGGATGGGGAACTGCAGCGCGTTGATCGACGCGGATTTACCCAGGTTGTTGGCGCCGTAGACCGACAGCGGGGTTTCCAGCGGGAACAGGCCAAGGCTGTAACCAGCGGTGTTCAGCAGGGCGAAGCGGCGGATGCCATAGCGTTCCTGGCTCATGCGTCCATCTCCTGCGCGGCGCGCTCTTCGGCCATGGCGCGGGCCAGGGCATCTTCATCGGATTCAACGGCGGCCGGCTCATCGACCTCCAGCGAGATGATGGGCTCTTCGCCCTCGTCGTCCATCAGCACCGGCGCTTGCAGGGCCAGGTCGCTGCTGTGCAGGTTGGCGGCCAGGTCGCGGTCGTGCTGCACGGCCAGGCACACATCGAGGAAGCGGTGCATGGGCGGCAGGAAGCGGTAGATGCCGTTGCTGTCCTCGGCAAAGCCGAGCTGGGTGAGGCGGCGGATGACCTTCTCTTCCAGCTCTTCATGGGTGGTCACCTCGGCCTGCAGGAACAGGTCGCGGTACTTCTCCAGCAGCGCGGGCAGTTCATCGCGGCCGATGCTGCCGCCGTCGAGCACGGAAAGCGGGTCACGGCCCTGGTCGGCCAGGTGTTCCACCAGGATGAAGGTGAACAGCGCCAGGCGCTGGGCGGTCTTGTTCACCTGGGCGCCCATCTGCTCGGGCACGAAGTAATAGAAGCCACGGGGGTCGCACACCAGCTCGAAGCCAAGGGCCTTGAACAGGGCGCGGTACTGGTCCTGCATGGTGGACAGCTGGGCGTAGCATTCCGGCTCGCTGCGCGAGAGGTGATAGCCCTTGAACAGCTCGCGGAAGATGGCCGAGAGCTGGGTCATTTCGGTGAGATTAAGATGCATGTTTTTCGCTCTTGATGAGGGCGAAGGAGCTCAGGCTGACCTGATGCTCCGCGGTGAGGTAGTCGCGGCGTTCCAGGCGGTCGCGCTGGAAGCGGCTTTCGCGGGAAAGGCGGGAGAACCAGTAAAGCAGCTCGTCGGTGGCGCCTTCCGGCTCCTGCTCCAGCAGCCAGGCCATGAGGTCCGGCAGCGGCAGGGCCTGCTCGCAACGGTCGATCATTTCCCGGGCGGTACGCGGTGCGCGCGGCGCTTCGCCACGACGGCCGCCGGAGGCCTTGGGGAAGTGCGCCGGCTTCGGCTCGAAGCGCGCCAGGGCGTAGACATAGGCCTCCACCTGCGAGGCGCTGCCGAGGAAGGTGCTCTGCGGCCGGGTGAACAGCGGCAGCGCCGCCTGGGGCACGGCGTCCAGGCCCTTCTTGCGGATCACCGACAGCGCCAGGGCGGCACCCCGGGTCACGGCGTTGTGCCGGCGCGCTTCCTCGCGCAGCGGCAGCAGCAGCTCGCGGGCCTTGCGCAGGGTCAGCTGGGCGGTGGTCTGCATTTCCAGGATGCGCGCGTGGGTGCGCAGCAGCAGGTCGTCGTCCACCAGTTGGCCGAGGCGCTGCTGCTCGCCGAGCAGCTTGAGCAGCACCTGCTCGACACGGCGCACGCCCTGCTCGAAGGCGCCATCGGCGGCCACCAGCTGGATCATCGGCTCGACGTATTCGTCCCAGGTCGCCAGGACCTCGGCATAGCGCTGGCGCAAGGGAATCTGCCGGTCGCTGGTCTTGGCCCGTTCGGCCACGGCCACCAGGGCCTGTTCGTCGTTGTCGAGCTTCTTCAATACATCGCGCACGCGCATGTCGAGCAGGCGCAGCTGGCGCGCCAGGTCGTTGCCGTCGCGGATCTCGAAGGCTTCCTGGATGTAGCCAGCCAGGCGCTCCAGGTGGCGCAGATAGGCTTCGATCTCCAGGCACAGGCCGAGGCGGTGCTCACGGCGCAGGTAGGCGAGGAAGTCGTGGATCTGGGCGTTCAGCTCGAAGCGGTTGGGGCTCTTGGCCACCGGCACCAGGATGTCCAGGCGGATCCACTGGTCGAGCAGCGCGGTAACGTCCGTGGGCGTGCCCTGGGGCAACTGGGCCCCGAGCTGCAAGCGCAGCTCGGCCAGGCTCAAGGTGCCGGCATCGAAGCGCTCGCACAGCGGCTCCAGCAGCGCCCAGTGTTCGGCGAGGGCGCGCAAAACGCGTTTGGGTTCGATCATCGGGGGAGACGGTCCCTGCCTAAGGAAAAAGACGCGATTGTACTGCATGACCGCCGGCTCGACTCAGCCCGAGCTGATCAAAGGACGGCTGGTTCGCACGCCGGCGGACGGGAGGGATGGAACGCATTGAAAACGGCCAGGTAACGCCCGGGTTTGCGCCGCCGCGGCAGGCTCAGCTCTGGCGGAACAGCCCGATCAGGTGATCGGCAATGGCGGCCTTGATGGCGTTGACGTTGAGCTGCGAGGTATGGCCCAGGCGCTCGGTATTGATGCGGTGCAGGTGCAGCGAGGGCATGCGTGCTTCGTACTCGCGCAGGTCGCCTTTCACCAGCACCGGCAGGAAGTGGTCGTTCTTCGCCTGGTAGCGCTGGATCAGCAGCTTCAGGCCTTCCTGGAACGGCAGCTCGCGGGAGGCGGCCAGGCGGTGCTCACCGGGGATCTTCAGGTACAGGCCGGAATAACCCATGGTCTCGCCGGGCAGGATGTGGATGCCGGTGGGCTCCACCGCCTCGGGCGGGATTTCGTTGAAGGTGTCGTGCCACGCCTGCTCGTCGGGGAGGATGGTGATGCTGCCGTGCTCCTCCTCCGGCACCACGAAGCTGTAGTTGCTGTAGAGCTTCTCTACATAGCCGGAATAGACGCACAGGCGGTTTTCGAAGCGCAGCAGGAAGTCGATCGCCTGCTGGCGGTCGGTAATGGCATCCAGGTCCCAGGCGAGGTCGCTCTGGTTCTGCAATTCGTCCCAGTGTGAATCGGAATCGGCTTTGGAGTTGGCGTTCATGGACTCGGTCAATACGGCATCTGATCTGTAACAAGGCAGAAAACATGCCAGGCAATTCAAGGGCTTGGAATGGGGCTGGAGCGTGCTCCAGCTCACATTCGACATTCTAGAGCGGTCGCAATCTGACGAGGATGGTCACTTGTCGGACGGATGCAGGAAATTCTGGAGGCAGGTGCGCATGAGGTGGACTCATGCGCACTTGTGAGGGAGGAGCCTTGACCGCTTAGGGGATTAAGGTCACTGCCACGTTGGAACCATTGGAATAGGTGTTGTTGAAGGATTCGAAGGTGGTGCAGAAAGCGTGCTCATCGACAAAGTACTGGGGGTAATTGGGTGCATTGCTATTCAAAGCAACTGCTTGGTAGTTGTAATGGGTTGTACCGTTTTTCACTGATGAGCCGACTTTGGTAAGAGGAAGGTAAGTGCCAGCGATGTTCACGCCTTGAACGTCCTCGCTGGATGTCATGAATAAATTACAAATCAGGTCTGCTTCGGGCACCGGAGGCGTGTTGAACAGCTTGACCACGCGTGCAAAGGCCAGCGTACTGACTCCGCTCAGATTTGAGCTAACTGAGCCTATCGCGGGGTCTGGCATGTAGCCTGCCACCACCATGTTGAAGGTGGTGGTATCTGTAGGCTCTTCGTTGTAGGGCGTGTGATTGTGGGTGTCATAGGTGATGGCTTTCCCGACCAGCAGCGTGCCGCTAAGCGATGTCGTAAGGGTATTTTCCCGATGGCCAAATAGCCTGGCCTTGGCTTTCGTGTGGAGGGTTGGAGTCAATTCGCCTTTCATGTAGCTGAGCTGCTGCTCAAGCGCAGTCTGGCTATCGGCAGCAGCCATGAAGGGTAGGCCGAAAGCAACCAGGGCCATGGGGAGAATCCGGAATTTCAACATTGCAACGACTCCTTGTTTTATGGAGCCGGCAGTGGACCAGTTGCCCCGCTTCACGCCCAGCTATCCAAAGGCTGGCGGGCAGGAGGCCGCGCCTGCTCGGCGTGTCGACCATCCTGAAGCTAGGGGTGGTGCGCGGGGGTGTGGATTTGGGTAACAACCGCAGCGGCGAGCCGGGGGCGAACTTCAAAAATCCCACCTTTTTCCCGCCTATGGGTCGGGCCCTTATGGCGAACGCTTCCCTATAGTGGCATCACGTAATCGAGCCGCCAGTGCTCGGCCATAACTATAAGAAGTAGAGGGAACTCGCCATGCGCCTGACCCGCAGTCCCGCCAAACGCCTTTTCCTCGTGCTTGCTGCCAGCCTGCTGGCCACTTCGGCCCAGGCCCGCATGGAGCCTCTTGATGACGCAGAGCTTTCCAACGTCACTGGGCAAGCGTTCATCAACCTGACAACCGATGCTGCAGGGGCGGTGAACTACACCCGTGTCAATTTCGGAGTGAAGGTCGATACCCAGCTCAATATCAAGAAGCTCGAATTGGGCGGTTACAGTCGCCCTGGGGAGTCCAAGAGCTCGGATATCCTGATCAACAATTTCGCGTTGGGAACCGTAGGACCCAACGACACCATCAATCCTTTTCAGATCGTCGATCCGTATTTCGAGTTGGCATACGAGGGGAACAAGGTCGTCGGTGTACGTATCGGCTTCGCCGAGGCGAAAGGTGTACTTTCCGGTGATATTTCCCATCTGACCGGAAAGGTGGCTGTTGACCTTGAAGGCAAGGCAAAGCCGCTATTGGACAGCGCCAATTTTTTCCAGAAGTTGCTGCTTGGCGCCACGGTCAATGACAACTCGATCATCAAGTCCGAAGCGGAATTGGTCAGCAATGGCACGCCTGATTCGGTCCGTGCTGCACAGGCAGGACTGAAGGATGGGGCGGTTGTGCAGTGCATTTCCAATTGCAATTTGCTCGGAGGGTTACTGACGGCTTTCCCTTCAAGCGGCTGCCAGATCATTGGGATTACCACGTGTTTCAACCTCAGCCAGTTCAAGTCCTTGGATATTGGAAACACGGCGGCAGCTGGAATGGATCAAGCAGCGCGAGGAGTCTTCATATCCGTACAACTCAAGGACACCCAATGGCGTGACCTTGATACCAACGCACTGGTCACCGCCGTAGCGGGTGCGTTTCTCAACATCCCCAAATACAAGAACGCCAACGGTGACATGGTTGCGGGTATCAAGTTCGACTTCGAGCAGGCCCTGAACGGTATTCCACGTAAGGACACCTGCTTGGGATCCGCTACTTCGGGGTGCTGATCATGCTCAAATCCTCGATTGCCGCATTTTTCTTGGTAGTGGCTTCGGTCGCTCAAGCTGAACTCAAGGCTCTGGATGATGCCGAGTTGTCCCGCGTCGACGGCGCCGGTATCGGTTTCGTGCTGGATAAGGTGCTGCTGGATGCGAATAACGCCACCATCACCATTAACGACATCAACAATGGCAGCGGGCAGAACGTACCCATTGCGGTGAAAGAGTTCTATCTAGGTGCCATCGGAAGCAACAAGGGCGCCAATCTCAATCCTGTAACCATTGGCCGGCTGGACCACCCCTTCGCCCTAAACCTGGCCCGTGGCGAGACCCTGCGCACCCTCAACGATGCCGGCCAGTGGGTGCAAACCACCCCCAACGGCGTCTCGGTGCTGGAGTTCATGTTCCCCGAGCGCCTCACCACGGGGGGCTCGGCCTGCATCAGCGGTTACTCCACCGGCGGCAACACCTGCTCCAGCCGCGCCACGGAGAAGGTCGACCTGGGCATCCGCTTCGACTTCCAGGTCGCCGCCGGGCGCACCGACGTACTCAACCTGGATATCTCCGAACTGGCCATGGACGGGTCCTACCTGCGTCTCTGGGGCGACAAGGCCAAGAGCCAGATGGTCGGCGAGATGCGCATCAACCTGTTCGCCAAGGGCATCCAGCTGATGTCCTGCGCGGCCGGTAGTGCCAACTGCACCACTGCCGAGCAGCAACGTGATCGCACTATTTTCATGAGTGGCGCCTACGCCACGGTCGCTCTGGGTTACGGCAAGAGCCAGCCTCTGTTGTTCGACGCGACCAGTAATGGTCAGTTCGTGTTGGAGCTGCAGAGTCCGACGGCATCCGGTACTACGGCTGCTCAGAGGCAAGCTCTGGCAGATGATTTCTATGCCAATGCACCGCGTACCAACATCGTCATCAACAACCTAACGGTCGGTAGCGGCAACGCTAGCACCGGCGGCTACAACTTCGGCTACAACGAGATCGGCGGCCTCAGCATCAACTACCTGAAGGTGACCAGCCATGACCTCTAGACTCCTCCCACTGGTCCTGCTGCTTGCCGCCGGTTGCGCGCAGGCCGAGCTCAAGCCCATGGCGGATGCCGACCTCAGCGCCACGAGCGGGCAGGGTGGGGTCTACCTTTCCGGCGAGTTCAGTATCAACAAGGGCGGCGGCGTGCTCTGGAGCACCCCGGCCACCAACAACGCCGCGCAATGGACCATCGGCGAGCGCAGCTGCGCCACGGCGGGCTCCAGCACCCCGGAAAGCTGCGGCATGCGTATCGCCATCCGCACCGAGGCTGCGGGCGGCTGGTACGTGCTCGACAACCTCAAGGGCGTGTTCAGCTTCGAAGGCCTGACCCTGCGCACCCGCCTGATCAACGACAGCGCCGCCGGCTTCAACCAGGACGTGATCGAGCTGGGCCTGCCCAACAACGTGCGCTTCAAGGACGGCAGCTTCGCCTTCGCCGTCGCCAACCAGGGCGGCTGGCGCAACAAGGTGGGCACCACCGCCAATGGCGGCGACTCCACCTTCCAGCAGACCAACATCTTCTCGGCGAAGATCGACGGCGACATCCGCATGCAGGGCAGCGTGCTGGTCTTCCCCAAATAACAAGGAGCAGGGCGATGCGTGCAGTTGCGTTGTTCGCGGTACTCCTCAGCCCCCTGGCCCAGGCCATGCAGGCGCTGGATGACACGGCGCTGTCCGACGTCACCGGGCAGGACGGCATCAGCCTGGAAACCACCAGCGCCGGCTGGTCGGCCAGCAACATCAGCTACAGCGAGGACGGCCAGAGCCTCAACCTGCGTGGCGTCAGCAACCAGCCGCGCAGTGGCTCCAGCATCACTTCCACTACCAAGGTGGATGTGGTCAACCAGCGCCTGCAGATCGAGCACGCCAGCAGCGCCCAGGCGCTCAGCGTCACCAATATCGAAATGGGCGGCAGCACCAAGAGCTTCGGTTCCCTACGCGCCTTCTACACCCTGGGTGCGACGCTGAAGATCAAGGGCGGCGGCGCCAGCGGCGTCACCGGCATCTCGGTGGACGACAGCCGCCTCTCGCTCTCCGATGTCACCTTCTATTACCGCGACAACGGCTTCGACCTGATCGTCAAAGGCATGAGCCTCGACGCCTACCTGAACAACGCCTACATCGACATCGTCAGCGGTGGGGATGGCCAGGCGGTGCGGCTCGACCTGGGCAGCTCGCGCTTCGTCGCCGCCATCAATGGCATCGGCCTGGACCTGGCTCATGGCGACCCCACTGCATTGCCGGTGACACCCGATGCACCGGACCTGCGCGACCCCAATGCCAGCAAGAGCTTCGGCAAGCTCAACATGGACCTGCGCCTGGGCGGCAGCGTCAGCATCTCCAGTGGCGGCGCCAGCGGCTCGGGCCTGCGCATCCGGCCCGACGTGAACATCGTCAACAGCCTGTTCCAGTACCAGGACGAAGGCATCCTGCGTGCCGAGAACTTCTCCGGCACCCTGCGCAGCCTCGCCGGCCTGACCCTCGACCTGGTGCAGGATGGCAATGGCAGCTTCGTCCAGGTCGCCTTCGCCGACCTCAAGCTCAACGCCACCCTGGGCGGGCTGATCATCGGCAACCCCACCAACCAGAAGCTCGGCAGCCTGGGCATCGACCTCAACTTCGTCGACGACGGCGCGAAGAAGAACATCTTCAAGCTGCGCCCTGGCGGCGATCCCAACTCGGGCCTCAAGGGCATCACCGCCGACGTCAGCTGGAACATGGCCAACAGCTCGGTCTCGCTCACCGATAACGGCAACAGCATGTGGTTCAGCGGGCTGCGCACCAACGGCACCGGGCAGGTCACCCTGGACATCACCAAGAGCTGCGCGGCTGGCGCCTCCACCTCGTGCTACGCCGGCACCCAGAGCGACATGAGCAAGGGCAGCTACAACGGCCACTTCGACGGCCTGCGCCTGGGCCTGAACAACGTCAAGGGCAGCTACAGCTTCGATGGCTTGCGTGTGGGCAGCGCCACCGCGCCGCTGCAGGGCGGCACCGAGTTGCTGGTGCTGATGGAAATCTTCCCCGCCTACGACTTCACCCTCAATGGCCAGCTCACCCTGCAACCGGGTGGCAGCAGCGGCTCGGGCATCAGCTACAACGCCGATTTCTTCATCACCGACGCCCGCGCCGCCATCACCGTGGACGAGACCGGCAAGGGCCTGTGGCTCTCCGGCACCCGCTACGACATGCACTTCCGCGACGGCTCGGTGGACGTCAGCAACAACGGCGTCGAGCTGCGCAAGGGCACCTACTGGTCCAACCTCGATGTCGCCGACCTGCGCTGGGGTGATCGCGCCACCGGCACCAGCCTCGGTCGCCTGGTGCTCAAGCGCTACGAACAGGGCTCCACCCTGGCGCTCAGCTCCGGCGGTGCCGGCGCTCTTTGCGTGGGCGGCAGCGGCTCCACTGCCAGTGCCTGTTCCGCCAGCGGCGGCCGCTGGGAGGACCGCGGCAACGAAGGCGTCTCGGTCAAGCTGAAGAACGTATTCGTGCGCGACACCACCATCGACAGCACGGTCAACGGCGTGGCCACCGACGAGAAGCGCAACCAGGTGATCATCGAGACCGACCGCGTCAATGGCGTGAACGGCAGCGGCAGCCAGCTGGTTGTGGATAACTTCTACACCTCCGACGGTAACCCCAAGGACCCCAACGCCAATACCTACGGCTTCAACGCCGACCTCAACCTCGACGTCGCGCCGACCAAGGTCTGCACCAAGAACGGCAGCACCTGCACCGCCGTCACCCCCGACCCGCTGGGCTTCGCGGTCAACGGCCGCATCCACTTCAAGGAAGTGAACATCGACCGCATCCAGCACGTGCACCCCACCGGCGGCGCCGTCACCTCCATGTACGGGGTGAAGCTGCAGAACGCCGATATCCGCGCCAACCTCACCGCCACGCCGATCAACTGAGCCGCCCGCCCGGCGGCGCCTTCCGTGCGCCGCCCGTGCCTTCCCGCCTCGCGCGTTTCGCGCCACAATTCGTCATCCGTCGTCGCGGCCACAAGCCGCGGCGTCTTTAGCCAGCGCCCCGGCCGCATCCCCGGTGGGGACATGAGGAGTGACCACAATGAACAATAACGATCGCGTCATCATTTTCGACACCACCCTGCGCGACGGCGAGCAGAGCCCCGGCGCCTCAATGACCCGGGAAGAGAAACTGCGCATCGCCAAGGCCCTGGAGCGGCTGCGCGTCGACGTGATCGAGGCGGGCTTCGCCATCGCCAGCCCGGGGGACTTCGAAGCGGTCAAGGCCATCGCCGACAGCATCAAGGACAGCACCGTGTGCAGCCTGGCCCGTGCGGTCGAGGCCGATATCGAGCGCGCCGCCGAAGCCCTCAAGGGCGCCAACTCCGGGCGCATCCACACCTTCATCGCCACCAGCCCCATCCACATGCAGTACAAGCTGCGCATGCAGCCGGACCAGGTGGTGGAGCAGGCCGTGCGCGCCGTGCGCCACGCGCGCAACCTGTGCGCGGACGTCGAGTTCTCCTGCGAGGACGCCGGGCGCTCCGAGATCGATTTCCTCTGCCGCATCATCGAGGCCGCCATCGACGCCGGCGCCCGCACCATCAACATCCCCGACACCGTCGGCTACGCCATCCCGCACCAGTACGCCGAGACCATCCGCCAGCTGCTGCAGCGCATCCCCAATGCCGACAAGGCGGTGTTCTCCGTGCATTGCCACAACGACCTGGGCCTGGCCGTGGCCAACTCCCTGGCGGCGGTGGCGGTGGGCGCACGCCAGGTGGAGTGCACCATCAACGGCCTGGGCGAGCGCGCCGGCAACGCCGCGCTGGAAGAGATCGTCATGGCGATCAAGACCCGCGCCGACATCCTCGGCGTGCACACCCGCATCGACACGCCGCACATCCTCGCCACCTCGCGCATGGTCTCCGGCATCACTGGCTTCCCGGTGCAGCCGAACAAGGCCATCGTCGGCGCCAACGCCTTCGCCCACGAGTCGGGCATCCACCAGGATGGGGTGCTCAAGCACCGCGAAACCTACGAGATCATGTCCGCGCAGTCCGTGGGCTGGCACACCAACAAGCTGTCCCTTGGCAAGCTCTCCGGGCGCAACGCGTTCCGTACCCGCCTGGAGGAACTGGGCATCCAGCTGCCCGGCGAGGCCGAACTCAACGCTGCCTTCGCCCGCTTCAAGGTGCTGGCCGACAAGAAGCACGAAATCTTCGACGAAGACCTCCAGGCCATCGTCTCCGACAGCCTCGGCGAGGAAGCGCCGGAGCACTTCCGCCTGGCCCACCTGGAAGTCGTCTCGCGCACCGGCGAGGTGCCCCACGCGCGGCTGGTACTGAGCATCGGCGGTGTCGAGCGTGAGGCCAGTGCCGAAGGCTCCGGCCCGGTGGACGCCACCTTCAAGGCCATCGAAAGCCTCGCTGCTTCGGCCGCCAACCTGCAGCTCTATTCGGTCAACGCCATCACCCAGGGCACCGACTCCCAGGGCGAGGTGACGGTGCGCCTGGAAAAAGCCGGACGAATCGTCAACGGCAACGGTGCGGATACCGATATAGTTGTCGCTTCCGCCAAGGCCTATCTCAACGCGCTGAACCTCATGCAGGCCGGCGTACGTAAAGCCCATCCACAGGTAGCTGACGTTTGATCCAAGAGCTCCGTCGCCGCGCTTATCTCGATGCCATGCAGGTCGCCACCTGGCTGCCGCGCACGGTATTGCCCTTCGCTGCGCCCTCGCGCCCCGAGCTGCTGGTGCAGCCCGAGGCCGCGCCGAAACCCGAACCGACGCGGGTGCCCACTCCCGCCGCTGCCGCGACCCAGGCCACCCCGGCCGGAGCCGAGGCACCGGTGCAGGCCCCCACGCGGCCGAAGATCGAGGTACCGCGCCCCGGCACCACGCCGCGCGTAGCGGTGAACCCCGAGCCGACGGCGGAGCCCGCCAATGAAGCGACCCCGGAGCCGGTGAAAACCGCTCCGGTGGCGCCACCGCGTTTCTCCCTGCAATTGCTGCGTGCCGGCAGTTGCCTGTTGTTGGTCGAACTGCCCACCGGCGAAGGCTTCCAGAGCCGCGACCCGGCCTACCTGCTGCTCAAGGACCTGCTGCGCGCCGCCGGCCTGCCGGATGCGCCACAGATGATCGGTGAGCCGGTGCGCTGGCCGCTGCTGGTGCGCGGCAACATGGACCAGGGGCCAGACGCTGCCCGTGATTTCCTCCAGGGCTTCGTCGCTGCACGCATGGAAGAGGGCGCCGGCTGCAGTTGCCTGTGGCTGGTGGGGTTGCCGGCGATCCGCTTTGCCGGGGAAGCCGACGCCGATGCCTACTGCCGCGAACTCCAGGTCGAAGGCCTGGGCGCCGCCTGGGCCGTGCCCGGGCTGGAGCTGCTGATGGACGAACCCCAACGCAAGGCCGAGCTGTGGCAAGCCATGCGCCGGGTGACGCGACGCTGGAAGTCCGCTGAATGACCGATGCAGTTTCCTTCCGCCGGATGACCGAGGCGGATCTCGATGCCGTGCTCAAGATCGAATACGCCGCCTTCAGCCATCCCTGGACGCGCGGCATCTTTGCCGACGGCCTGAAGTCCTACGACTGCTGGATCATGTTCGAAGGCACCCAGCAGGTCGGCCACGGGGTGATCAACGTGATCATCGATGAGGCGCACCTGCTCAACATCACCGTAAAGCCGGAAAGCCAGGGGCGCGGGCTGGGCTTGCGCCTGCTGGAGCACCTGATGCAGCGCGCGCTGGAACTCAAGGCCGGCGAATGCTTCCTCGAAGTGCGTGCCAGCAACGAGTCTGCCTACCGGCTCTACGAGCGCTATGGCTTCAACGAGATCGGCCGGCGCCGGGGCTACTACCCGGCGGTGGGTGGCCGCGAGGATGCCCTGGTGATGGCCTGCACCCTGCTGGACTGAAAAGTGCCTGCGCTCGACGACGTCCCTAGAAGCTAGCGGGCACGCCGGGCGTAGCGGGGCTGCTCTTCCTCGTGCAGCTCCTCTTCCTCGTCACCGGTAACGCTGAGGTCGAAATCCCGAGACAGCGTGCCGCTGGGGTTGCTGAGCGGCGTGTCGGTTTCATCCTCCAGCAGCTCTTCCGGCGACAGGTCGAAATCCTTCGGCGGGTGCGGTGTGCCGCCCCGGGTCAGGCCGGCCTCACGCAACTGACGCGGCGGGAACTCCTCCACCGGGCGGCTGCCGGCAGGCGCTTCGGTCAGCGACTTCTCCGGGGCCTTGGGATCGTGCTCCTCGTCCGTCGCGGGGTTGTTGCGGGTCGGGTCTGGCTGGCTCATGGCGTGGCCTCCACGCTGTGGCTATGGAGGGTGGACGGCCGCCACGCGGAAAGATTCCCCCCATTTGCCCCGATCCGTCGGCCAGTCTGGCATTTACGGCCATTTTCCGGCTTCTGGTACCGGCGTACCCTTTTGCCACCATCAGGCGAGGAGGGCGCCATGCAGCAAACGGACGTGATCGTGGTCGGGGCGGGTATCTCGGGGCTGACCGCCGCCTGGCGCCTCGCCTGTGCCGGCAAGCGCGTGCAGGTGCTGGAGGCCAACGAGCGGGTGGGGGGGCGCACCCTCAACCATGGGTTATCCACAGGCGATGTGGTGGAGCTGGGTGGCCAGTGGGTGGGCCCGACCCAGGACCGCATCCTCGGGCTGCTGGGCGAGCTGAATCTCTCCACCTTCCCGCTATGGAACCAGGGCGACAACCTGACCTTCTTCGGCGGCCGGCTGAAGCCCTATCGCGGCACCATTCCGCGCTTCTCGCCGCTGGTGCTGCTGGATGTACTGCAGGCGCAGATGCGTTTCGAGCGCCTGTCACGGCAGATCCCCCTGGATGACCCGGCCCGCCACCCGCGTGCGGAAGAATGGGACTCGATGACCTTCGCCGAGTGGATCCGCCGCACCCTGAAGACTGCCCAGGGGCGCAAGGTGTTCGAGCTGATGAGCGGCGCCGTGTTCGCCGCCAGCCCCCACGACCTGTCCTTCCTTCATGTGCTGTTCTACGTGCAGGCCGGCAGTGGTTTCGACTGCATCCTTGGCGTCGAGAACGGCGCCCAGCAGGACCGTATCCAGGGCGGCTCGCAACGCATCTGCCTGGAGCTGGCGGCGCGCCTGGGCGATGCGGTGCGCCTCGGCCAGCCGGTGCGGGCGCTGTGCCAGGATGGGGAGGGCGTCGAGCTGCTCACCGACAGCGGGCGCTACCAGGCTGGGCGGGTGATCCTCGCCGTGCCGCCGACCCAGCTGCTGAGAATCACCCAGGCGCCGTTGCTGCCCGGCTGGCGAGACCAGATGCTGCAACGCCAGCCCCAGGGCGCCTCGATCAAATGCATGGCGCATTACCAGCGCCCCTTTTGGCGCGAGCGTGGGCTCTCCGGCCAGGCCACAAGCGAGGTCGGGCCGGTACGGCTGACCTTCGATAACAGCCTGCCCGGCTCAGCAGGTGGTGTGTTGTTGGGCTTCATCGAGGGCGACGAGGCGCGGCACTGGTCCATGCGCAGCGAGGACGAGCGTCGCGCCGTGGTGCTCGAGTGCTTCGCTCGCTACTTCGGCCAGGAGGCATTGGCGCCCCTGGAGTATGTGGACAAGTGCTGGGCCGATGAGCCTTTTGCCCGGGGCTGCTACGCCGCCTGTTTCCCGCCGGGGCTATGGACCACGGGTGCGGCACGCCTGCGTGAGCCCCATGGGCGCTTGCACTTCGCCGGTACCGAAACCGCCACGCGCTGGATGGGCTATTTCGACGGCGCCGTGGAGGCGGCCGAGCGTGCGGTAGCGGAAGTGCTGGCGGCGGGCTGAGCCGCTGTGACGGCGCGCGGCGGGCGCTTGTCAAAGCCTGGCACCCTCCGTAAGGTGCGCCGGCCATAAGAATGAGGAGAAGACCGATGAGCGACCTGCAGCAGCTGTTCGACAACAACGCCCGCTGGGCCGAGAACATCAAGGAACGTGACCCTCAGTTCTTCGAGAAGCTGGCCAAGCAGCAGGTGCCCGAATACCTGTGGATCGGCTGCTCCGATGCCCGCGTGCCGGCCAACGAGATCGTCGGCATGCTGCCGGGCGACCTCTTCGTCCACCGCAATGTCGCCAACGTGGTGCTGCACACCGACCTCAACTGCCTGTCGGTGGTCCAGTACGCAGTGGACGTGCTCAAGGTGAAGCACATCCTGGTCACCGGCCACTACGGCTGCGGTGGCGTGCGCGCGGCCATGCAGGACGTGCAGTTCGGCCTGATCGACGGCTGGCTGCGCACCATCCGTGACCTCTACTACGACCAGCGCGAGCACCTGGCGCAGTTCACCAGCGAGGAAGAGCGCGTCGACCGCATGTGCGAGCTCAATGTCATGCAGCAGGTAGCCAACGTCAGCCACACCACCATCGTCCAGAACGCCTGGCACCGTGGGCAGGAGCTGTCCGTGCACGGCTGCATCTACGGCATCAAGGACGGCCGCTGGAAGAACCTCAACGTCACCGTCAGCGGCATCGAGCAACTGCCGCCGCAATACCGCCTGCGCCCCCTGGGCCAGAGCTGAGCGATGACTGAAACACGCGCCCCGGCCCTGGCCTGGGCCGGTCTGTTGCTGGCCAGCGCCTGCTGGGCCGGCAACGCCCTGGTGGCGCGGGCCTTCCATGGCGACATCCCGCCCATCGCCCTGACCTTCTGGCGCTGGAGCCTGGCCCTGGCCATTCTCCTGCCCTTCGTCGCCCGCCCCCTCTGGCAGCACCGCGCCGCCGTGCGTCGCGCCGGCTGGCGCCTGGTAATGGTGGCGGCGATGGGCATCAGCACCTACAGCGTGCTGCTGTACTGCGCCGCGCGCACCACGGTGGCGATCAACCTCACCCTGCTCAACACCTGCCTGCCGCTGGTCACCTTCATCGGTGCCGGCCTGTTGCTGGGTGAATGGCCGACGCGGCGTGCCTGGCTGGGCATGGCGGTGGCCATCCTCGGGCTGCTGGTGCTGATCGGCCGCGGCAGCCTGGCCTCGCTGGCCAGCCTCAGCTTCAACCCGGGTGACCTGATCATGCTGCTGGCGGTGCTCGACTGGGCGCTCTACACCCTGCTGCAACGGCGCTGGGCGGCCTGGTTCCAGGGCATCCCGCCGCTGGCCTTCCTCGGTGCGCTGGCGCTCTGCGGCGTGCCGCTGCTGCTGCCGTTCTACCTTCTGGAGCTGGCCAGTGGCGCCCACTTCGAGCCCAGCCTGCGCAACCTCGCCGCCATCGGCTACACCGGCACCTTCGCCTCGCTGATCGCCTACCTGCTGTGGAACCACGGCATCGCCGTGCTCGGCGTGGCCAAGGCTTCGCTGACCAACTACCTGATGCCGGTGTTCACCGCGATCCTCGGCTTCCTCATCCTCGGCGAAGCGCTGCAGGGCTACCACTGGGTGGGCGGCGGCATGATCTTCGCCGGCCTGCTGCTCGGTACCCGCCAGCGGGCGAAGTAGGTTCGCTGACGCTGCGGGGAGAACGCATTCGCCAAGCAGCGCACAGCGTTGCCCTGGCGCCTTCGGCCTCGCCCGTAAAAAGCGCAAAATCTGCAAAACCGCCGTCGCTACAGTGCGTTCCAAGGAGACCGCATGAAGCCCGAGACCCTGAACCACTACGGCCAGCGCCTGGAACCCGTCCTGCACTGGCTGGCTCGCCACCCCGACGCCGACCCGGACCTGTACCGGCTGGCGGACCTGGCCTGCCTCTCGCCGTACCACTTCCATCGCGTCTACCGCGCCTTGATGGGGGAAACGGTGAACGCCACGGTGCAACGCATCCGCATGCACCGCGCGGCGGTGGCACTGGGCAACCCCGAGGCTTCCTTGCGTGATGTGGCGCAGCGCGCCGGCTATGAGTCGGACGCGGCGTTCAACCGGGCATTCGGCACCGCCTTCGGCATCCCGCCGGGGCGCTATCGCGCAGCCCGCTCCCGACCCTTCGACCCCAAGGAGCTCGGCATGTACCCCATCAAGATCGAAACCCTACCCGGCGTCACCCTGGCAGCCCTGGCCCATCGCGGCAGCTACCAGGAAATCGGCCCGCAGTTCGCCCGCGTCTTCATGCTCGCCGCCACCCGCGGCATCGCCCAGCCCGAGTCGGTCGGCTACGGCATCTACTTCGACGACCCCGCCCAGGTGCCCGAGCATGAGTTGCGCTCGATGGCTTGCGTCCCGGTGGCGCCCGATGCCGTGCTGGGCGACGAGCTGCTGCGCTTCGAAATCCCCGCTGGCCGCTGCGCCGTACTGACCTACACCGGCCCGTACAACGAGATGGAAAAGCCCTACAACTGGATGTTCTCGCAATGGCTGCCCGCCAGTGGCCACGAGCCGGCGAACTTCCCCATGTTCGAGATGTACATGAACGACCCCCGCACCACCCCGCCCGCGCAGCTGCAAACCTGCATCTGCATGCCGCTGAAGTAGGGCAACGGGATCCGGCGGGGCAGGGCAGCGCCTTCGCCGGCCCCTGTGTCACGGACCCGTAGGATGGGTAGAGCTCCGCGAAACCCATCGAGCCCAGCGCCAAACAGCCGTGGGCTTATGTTTCCTGGCGAAACGGCCAGGAACCTGTAGCGTCGACTTCTTTCGCTCCAAGAACCGCCGTACCAGAACGACTCCGCCTGTCAGAAGGTCGCATCGAAGTTATTTCTCTCGCCCTGTATAGTCCGCGCGGCAGATTCAGCTGTTTTAATCGGGAAGCCGATTGTCGCATTGCCCCCTCGGTGCCCCCTCTATACAACAGCCAACCGTCCGTATCCGGCCGACAAAGCCTGCCTTGTCTTTGCTGCCGAACGGGCGACTTCTGCTTTCCGCTCCCGCGACCCGGGTAGCGGAAACAACAGTCAGCCCTGCCGGGTTACCCCTCGGCGGGTGCCAGCCCTTTTACAAAAATAAGAGGTTCACATGTCCAGCAGCGAACATGAACTGCAACGCGGCCTGGGTGAGCGGCACATCCGCCTCATGGCCCTCGGCGCCTGCATCGGCGTCGGCCTGTTCCTTGGCTCCGCCAAGGCCATCCAGATGGCCGGCCCCGCCATCATGCTCTCCTACATCATCGGTGGCATCGCCATCCTCGTGATCATGCGCGCCCTCGGCGAGATGGCCGTGCACAACCCCGTGGCCGGCTCCTTCAGCCGTTACGCCCAGGATTACCTCGGCCCGCTGGCCGGCTTCCTCACCGGCTGGAACTACTGGTTCCTCTGGCTGGTGACCTGCGTCGCCGAGATCACCGCCGTCGCCATCTACATGCAGATCTGGTTCCCCGACGTGGACCGCTGGATCTGGGCCCTGCTGGCCCTGGCGAGCATGGGCACCATCAACCTGATCACCGTGCGCGCCTTCGGCGAGTTCGAGTTCTGGTTCGCCCTGATCAAGATCGTCACCATCATCGCCATGGTCGTGGCCGGCGCCGGGATGATCGTCTTCGGCATCGGCAATGGCGGCATCGCCACCGGCATCAGCAACCTGTGGAACCATGGCGGCTTCATGCCCAACGGCATCCAGGGCGTGCTCATGTCGCTGCAGATGGTCATGTTCGCCTACCTGGGCGTGGAGATGATCGGCCTCACCGCCGGCGAAGCGCGCAACCCGCAGAAGACCATCCCCAACGCGATCAACTCGGTGTTCTGGCGCATCCTGCTGTTCTACGTCGGCGCGCTGTTCGTGATCATGTCCATCTACCCCTGGAACGAGATCGGCACCCAGGGTAGCCCCTTCGTCATGACCTTCGAACGCCTCGGCATCAAGACCGCCGCCGGCATCATCAACTTCGTGGTCATCACTGCGGCGCTGAGCTCCTGCAACGGCGGCATCTTCAGCACCGGGCGCATGCTCTATAGCCTCGCCCAGCACGGCCAGGCGCCTAAGCCCTTCGCCCGCACCTCGCGTAACGGCGTACCGCGCAACGCGCTGCTGCTGTCCATCGGCGCCCTGCTCCTCGGCGTGCTGCTGAACTACCTGGTGCCGGAGAAGGTGTTCGTCTGGGTGACTTCCATCGCCACCTTCGGCGCCATCTGGACCTGGGCCATGATCCTGCTCGCGCAGATGAAGTTCCGCCGCAGCCTGAGCCCGGCCGAACAGGGCAAGCTGCAGTTCAAGATGTGGCTGTTCCCCCTCAGCTCCTACCTCGCCCTGGCCTTCCTGGTGCTGGTGGTGGTGCTGATGGCCTTCTTCGAGGAAACCCGCATCGCCCTGTACATCGGCCCGGCATTCCTCGTGCTGCTGACCGTGCTGTACAAGGTGCTCAACCTCAAGGCCAAGGTCGAAGCGGACAGTGCGGTAGGCAATCTGGCTTCCTGACCGCCGCGCTGATGCACCCAAACACCCCGACTGGTTCGGGGTGTTTTCATTTGGGCAGGCGCGAACGCTTTAGCGGTTCGCCTCCCGCTCACGGCATACAATGCGCATCTTATCCACAGGACGGATCACTTCGTGGGCAATGGATTCCGCACCGCCAGCCGCGCACTGGCGGCCAGCCTGCTCTTCATCATCGGCACCCTGCTCCAGGGCCTCTGGGCGCTCGCGCCCTTCGCCAGCAACCCACCCTCGGACATGGGGCGCTACTCGCTGGCCGAGGAGCTGCTGGTGCATGCGCTGGTGCTTATCCCGTTTCTGCTGCTCGCCCGCTGGCTCGGCAAGCGCATTACTTACCGCCTGCTCAGGGTGGCCTTGGCCACCTTGCTGGCGATGCTTGCGTGGTACCTGGTGGACATCAGCATCTTCGACAACCGGGTGGCGAGCTGGAGCACCTACACGAGCCTGGAGATGGCGATCGAGGTGCTGGGGTATGCGGCGTTGCCGGTGATGGTGGTGGGGGCGGGGTTTGGGACGGCTCTAGCGCTATCGAGACTGGGAAAGTGAGTTGCTAAGGGTTCCCGGAGGGCTCGCTTCAGCCTTCCGGGAACATGAGGCCACTAGAGTTCAGTGGTGCATGACTTCCCGTAGTTCCAGGTCACCTTGTTTCCTTCCTTGGCCACTGGGCGTTACCTGGCTGGGATGGCAATGGGGCATCTGGGCGTTCGAGCACTTCGGCTGCCAGGGCAACACCAAGGGGCTGCACGACTGCCTGTCGAGCGGGCAGGACATGACTGCCTGGGTTGGGCGAGCGCTGTTCCTGAGCGTACCAATGATGTTCATCGGCCTGCCGCTCTCGGGCTGGTTCCTGATCGACACGCTGATTCGCCACCTGGGCCACCTCAGCAATCGCGAATGAGTTCGCCCCTATGCCCCGGCACATCACCGCCCGGGGCGTAGGGTGGATGGCGCTCTTCCCATCCACCAGAGGTGTTCGGCACGGCCTTGTAGGGTGGCGCCACCCCGTGTGCGAATTCATTCGCGATGCTTTTCCTGTCCACCATGGGCATCTGGCATGGCTCAGACGGTGGATCGATGAAGCGCGATCCACCCTACGACGGCCCCAACCCGCGTAGCGCTACCCTGCGGGCCGACCCAATTCCGGGCAAAAAAAACCGGCAATCAAAAAAGGGAGGGATTGCCGGCGTGCGCATACGGAGGAGAGGGTTGGCTATGCCGCGAACTCGTCCTCGTTGAACGCCATCAGGGATGCTTTGCCTGCCATCACCTCGGCCAGCAGGCCGTCGGTCTCGGTCAGGGTTCGGGTCATGTAGAAGTCGGCGGACTTCAGCTTGGCGCCGTAGAAGGTCTTCTCCTCGCTGCCCGCGTCCAGCTTGGCCTGGGCCACCTGAGCCATGCGGGCCCACAGCCAGGCCAGCGTGGTCAGCGCGAACAGCCGCAGGTATGGCGTGGCCGCCGCGCCGGCCTGTTCCGGGTCCTTCATGCCTTCGGTGGCCAGCCACATGGTCGCCTGCTGCAACTGGCGCAGCGCCTTGTCCACCTTGGCCACGTGGGCTGCCTCGGGATTGGCCTTGAGCCACTCACCCACCAACTGGAAGAAGCCACGCACCGCACGGCCGCCGCCCAGGGCCAGCTTGCGGCCCACCAGGTCCAGCGCCTGGATGCCGTTGGTGCCTTCGTAGATACGGGTGATGCGGCAATCCCGCACCAGTTGCTCGATGCCCCAGTCCTCGGTGAAGCCCGAGCCGCCCATCACCTGCAGGCCCTCGTTGGCGCAGGCGAAGCCCTCGTCGGTGAGGAAGGCCTTCACCACCGGCGTCAGCAGCTGCACCAGGTCGTCCGCCTGCTGGCGCACCTCGGCGTCCGGGTGGTCGTGGGCGATGTCCTGATGCAGGCCGGTGAAGTAGGCCAGCGCGCGGCTGCCCTCGATCATCACCTTCTGGCGCAGCAGCATGCGCCGCACGTCCGGGTGCACCAGGATCGGGTCCGCCGGCTTGTCCTGCGCCTTCGGCCCGCTCAGCGAGCGGCTCTGCAGGCGCTCGCGGGCGAAGCCCAGGCTGATCTGGTAAGCGTTCTCGGCAATGCCCAGGCCCTGCATGCCGACCATCAGGCGTGCCGAGTTCATCATCGTGAACATGCAGCGCAGGCCCTTGTGGGGCTCGCCGATCAGCCAGCCCTTGGCACCCTCGAAATTCATCACGCAGGTGGCCGAGCCCTTGATGCCCATCTTGTGCTCCAGCCCGCCGCAGAAGGCCGGGTTGCGGCTGCCATCGGCGAGGAACTTGGGCACCAGGAACAGCGAAATCCCCTTCACCCCGGCCGGCGCATCAGGCAGGCGGGCCAGCACCAGGTGGACGATGTTCTCCACCAGATCGTGCTCGCCGCCAGTGATCCAGATCTTCGTGCCGCTCAGCGTGTAGCTGCCATCCGCCTGGGGTTCGGCGCGGGTGCGGATCAGCCCCAGGTCCGTGCCGCACTGCGGCTCGGTCAGGCACATGGTGCCGGTCCACTCACCGCTGATCAGCTTCGGCAGGTAGGCCTCCTGCTGCTCGCGGGTGCCGTGGGCGGTGAGGGCATTGATGGCGCCGTGGGTCAGGCCCGGGTACATGCCCAGCGACAGGTTCGCCGAGCACACCATCTCCTCCACCATCATGTTCAGCACATGGGGCAGGCCCTGGCCGCCGAACTCGGTGGGGCAGGCCAGCGCCGTCCAGCCGCCTTCGGCGAACTGGCGGTAGCCCTCGCGGAACCCCTCGGGCGTCTTCACCGCGCGGGTCGCCGGGTCGTAATGACAGCCTTCCTTGTCGCCCGAGCTGTTCAGCGGGGCCAGCACCCCCTCAGCCAGGCGCGCCGCCTCTTCGAGGATCGCGCTGCCCAGGTCCGTGCCGAATTCCCCTTGGGACGGCAAAGCCTGCAGGTGCGTATAGGCATCGAGTACTTCATCGAACACAAAACGCATGTCGCGGAGCGGCGCGCGGTAGGCCGGCATGGTGGAGTCCTCTAAAGCTGTACATTGAGTGAATTTGTATAGATTTTCTACTGCTGCGTATAAGTTTGTACAAGGGGTTTGTACAACTTTTTCCCGCCGGGGGGATGACCGGCCAGTTCCGCTTTCAGCGCCCCGGCAAGCCGCCATGGCCCGCCAGGCCCCGCGCCCTGTAGGCTTCGCCCACCCGCAAGGAGGCCTCGATGAAACGCGCGTTATGGATCACCTCACTCACCCTGGCCCTCGCCGCCAGTGCCGCAGGCGCCGGCTACCTCTACCTCACCCAGGTGCCCCGCCTGGCCTACCCCCTCCAGCGCATCGACGGCTGGGCCCTGAGCGATGGCGGCTCGTACGCTCTGGAGGTGGTGGATGCCGAGGGCCGTGTCGTCCTGCTGGGCCTCCAGGCCACCGGCCTCGACGTACCGACGGAGCGCTACCCCGCCTTCATCGGGCGGCCGCTGTTCGGCCTGCCCCTGTCCGTCACCGCCGGCCTGGGCAGCACCCTCGAACGGCAGATCGATGCACTCGCCCACGAAATCGCCCGCAGCGGGCTGGATGAAGCGCGGTGGCGACAGGCAGGGGACGCCCTCAACTGGCGCGAGCAGCCCTACGCCGTCGCGTGGTCACTGCATGAGCAGTTGGCAGCGCGCAGTGGGGGAGAGTGGAAGTAAGGCCGGGCGGCGGAGGGGGAACGGCTCGGTGCCGCATGAGCTGTGCACCGAGTTGGGAAAGGTGAGCTAGTCCAGAGAGAGCGGGGCGATCAGGCCGTCGTGTTCGGGGCTGGTTTGTCCATCTTGGAGACGCAACTCTCCGCTGATCAACCACCACTGATACTGCGGAAAAACTCTGCTTAGTATTCCTATCTCATCAGCACCAAGGCGAGCACGTCCACGCTTTATGTTCTGCCAGCGAACATATCCCGTACTACCTGCTTCTGATAATTCGGTGATGCTGGCCATTTCCAAGAGTTGCATGGCGCGCTGCGTAATTCCTTCGCTCATACACTATTCCCAGACTTTTCCTACATTTGTGCTTTTTCGGTTTAATGTATTGTTTGCGTGTATTTGAGACGTGTATTAGATACACGGGTTGTCCAAATATAGAGCCGATTATAGGAGCTTTATATGGAACAGTCTGGCGTAGTGGGGCTCAGCGCTGATGGAAAGCCTGAACGAATAAACGACGCACGTTGTGCGCCGTTCTGCACTCAACTCGTCCTGGCGGAGATGTGCGGCATCGAGGAGATCACCGAGGACGTGGTGCGCGGCTGGGTCGAGACCCGAACGATCCCCACCGTGAAGATCGGGCGTCGTCGGGTGATCAATCTCCACCGCATTCGCAGCGACCTGGAACAGGGCAAGACGGTCTTCAGCGCAGGGGACTACGCGAATGAATAAGACCACCATCCACCAGTTGCTGATTCTGCTGCGGATCATCCGCTACGCGGACCCGGATCGTGCGTTCGCACAGTTCATGCGCTTCACCGGTTACGTGGATGCGCTGCATGACACGGGTGCCTATGAAGCCGCGGCGCTGCGACGAATCGACCAATTGGGGCTGAATGCATTTGCGCAGCGACAGGGCCGGGGGTGATGGAGGACTCATGAAAGGCAATGTCCGGAAGCTTCGCGGGCGCAGGGAGTTGCGCCTGCTTTGCCTGCTTGTGCCGTCGTCCACGGGAGCACTGCATGCAGTGCCTGTCGTGACGCTGAGGGCGCGCGCACCCTGGGTCGATGTTCAAGGGCGCTGGGGCTTGGCGCTACCTGCCGGCCTCTACCTGCGCGAAACCTTCGCCCGGAAGCCGGTCGGGTGGTGGGGCAGGGAAGGGGGCCAGCAGTTGGGGTGTGAGATGAACCGACGCTTCTCCTCATGCGGCGCGGATCTGGAGTTACCGACTCGTCACTACAGGACGTGCGCTACCAAGTCAGAAAACTAATCCGGCCCTCTGGCTCCCAGTCGAATCCGCCAGCGCTGGGGTATACCTGATGCGCCTGCATTCAGACCGCCCACTCACGCGCCACATCCACGTTCTCGAGGCAAACAAAAAAGGGCTTACCTTTCGCTAAAACCTTGCTTTGTATGGAGGCTACGCAGGGACTTGAACCCTGGGCCTGTAGCCCCGGCGCGACCCAATGGCCCGTGGGTTTGGGGGTAATCGGGCCACTACAACCTCAACGTCACAGATTTACTCAGAGAAAAAGGGTGATGTAGGGATCTTTACGTTGGCGGTACTGGCCAATTAGCATCGAAAGACCATACGGCATACAGGGATGTGTGATGACGGTTTTCGTAGCGGGTGTTCATGGGGTTGGAAAAACCTACCTTTGCCAGCAGTACGCAGGTGCCTTTCCCGTCCTTCATGAGAGTGCCAGTGGCTTGATTCGACGGGAGCGCGCTCAGGCGGACTGGAGCGTCGATAAACGAGTCGCTAATGTCGACGATAACCAGGTTGCACTGGGTCGAGCTGTTCGTCGTATTACCTCGAAGGGTGGTTTACTTCTTTTGGACGGACATTTCGTTCTAATCAACGAAAGAGCAGAGTTCGTCAATCTTGAAATTCCGGTATTTGAGAGCTTAGGGATTCGTGGTGTTGTGCTCGTAGAGGCGAGTCCGGAGACGATTGCTAGCCGACTTGCGGGGCGAGACTCCTCAAGAAGTGCAGTAGATATAGAATCTTTTATAGAAGAAGAACGAAACAGTGCAAAGGCCATATGCGGTAGCCTTGGCGTTGCTCTTGAGATTTTATTTGAGCCTGACTATTTGATTTTTTCTCGGGCTGTACTTGCTATGTTTGATTCTGCCAAAAGGGAGTGGTAATTCATGGAGCTGGAGCTGAAGAAATTTCAAGATATAAAATTGGATGATCCATTTTTTGATTCGCTTAAATCCTCATATGAAGAATTTGTGGATTGGTTTAGGCGTAAGGCTAATGAAAGAGCTTACGTTTTTTTAAGAAATAATGGAGCCCTAGATGGGTTCCTATATTTAAAAGTTGAAGACGGTGTTGTGGATGACGTTTCTCCTCCACTTCCGGCAGCGAAACGTCTCAAAGTGGGGACGATGAAAATAAACGCTCATGGTACGAAAATGGGTGAGAGATTCATTAAAAAAATAATAGATCATGCAATCTCGTCCGATGTTGATGAAATTTATGTGACGGTTTTCAGGGAGCATGAAGGGCTAATTCAGCTTCTTAAGAAATATGGTTTTATGCAGCAGGGTACTAAGACGACTCACAATGGAACAGAGTTGGTTTTAGTGAAAAATATTAATTCGAATTATATTTCTCAATATCAGAGTTATCCCTTGGTCAATTTAAGAGGTGTGAGGTGTTATGTTGTTGCCATCGATCCCAAGTGGCATACTCGACTTCTGCCAGATTCGATGTTGAGTAATGAAAGCTCGGATATTGTTGAGGATATATCTTCGGCCAATAGTATCCATAAAATTTACATGGCAGGTATGCGTGGTATGGAGAGTCTGCGCGCCGGAGATGTTATTGTTATATATCGTACGGGTGACGGCCAAGGTCCGGCTTATTATAGGTCTGTGGCCACATCTATCGGCGTGGTAGAAGAATATCGTCATATATCTACTTTCTCTTGCAAAGAAGAATTTTTCCGATATTGTGGTCCGCATAGCGTTTTCAAAGCTTCAGAGTTAGAGCAGCTGTGGATAAGAGGAAATTATCCTCACGTTTTTAAATTTTCCTACAATTTGGCTTTCAAGAAAAAAGTAACACGGCAGGTCCTTATCGAAGATCTTGGATTTCCTGACGGATCGCAGTATTGGGGGTTTTTTGAGATTCCCTCATCTCATGTCAAGGCTGTAGCAAAAAGGGGGATGGTTCATGAAGGTCTTATTGTCGATTAAGCCTGAATATGCTGAGAAGATACTGCAGGGTGTTAAACGATATGAATTTCGGAAAAATATATTCAAGAACAGGGATGTAAGAACTGTAGTTATATATGCCACGATGCCAGTGGGGAAAGTTGTAGGCGAGTTTGACTTTGATGAAGTGCTTTCTGGTTCCCCGAGTGTTATATGGTCTGAAACACGCGAATTTTCCGGGATCTCTAAGAGTTACTTTAATTCGTATTTCAAGGGTCGAGAAACTGCTCATGCAATAAAGGTTAGCGTTGTTCGCCGATATGGCACTCCCTTGGCCTTGAATAAATTCGTCCCGAGTGGAAGCGCGCCACAATCCTATCGCTATCTTAGCGAGGAACAATGTAAATTGACTTTAGAGTAATTTGATTCTTGCGGAGCATGAATGAATATTAACTTCTATAAGCATTCGGGTGGGGGTTCTGGTCCCAAAATAATGGCTGCTTGCTTAAGAGTTAATAATTGGGATGATTATAGTTTTAAAACATTATTCTACCTGACCGTCTATGACGAACAAGGTATAGAGCATGATATTGGAAGCGTAAAGATAGGGTATGTAAATCAGCAGCACGGTTGGACCGAGGAGTCTTTACCTCCGTTTTTTGATTTTCTGCCTGAGAAGTATTTTTCTCTAGGTCAAGATGTTAGCTACTATGAGAGCTTACAGAAAAATCTAACAGCAGAACTATTTGAGCAGGTTCTTATCGGTCTGCGTGATATTGCCTATGACACAAATATATTCTCTATAGCTAAAGAAGAAAGAGTATTCAAAGATTCTTTGACGCGTGGCGTTAGTGTGTCTGCCATTAATAATCAGTATCGCAGGGTTATTGCTGGTGGAGCTGTGCTAACTCCATTTGATTTTAGTTATATGCGAGCGGCTACAGATTTAATAGGCGGCGCAGATTTGAGCTTCAAGGTTATTCCTGGATCGAAGCCTCCTACAAATATGCACGTTTTAATTGGCCGTAATGGTGTCGGAAAAACGACCCTGCTAAATGGAATGATTCGGTCGATAGTTCAAGGGGCTGATGCTCAAAGTGGGGGAGGCGTATTTACTGACAATGAGCCATGGAGTGGTGGTGGACCTATCGGTTCGGACTACTTTAGTAGTGTTGCTTCGGTTTCATTCAGCGCTTTTGACCCGTTTATCCCTCCCCCGGATCGTATAAATAAGGCTGAAGGTACTTGTTATTACTATATAGGTCTTAAAGACTCTGCTTCTATAAAGCCAGACGGCTCATACAGCCTCAAAACAATGGTGGAGCTTTCTCGGGAGTTCGTAAAGAGCTTAAGTGTTTGTTTTAGTCTAGAGAAAAAAAGATCTCAGTGGGTGGCGGCCATTAAGAGGCTAGAGTCAGATTCGAATTTTAAGAGCATGGATCTGCCCGCTTTGGCTAGAGAGCCAGCTTTTTCGGCTTTCAATCGAGCGGAATACTTGTTTAACAAAATGAGTTCTGGGCACGCTATAGTTTTGCTCACGATTACACGCTTAGTGGAGACTGTCGAAGAGAAAACTTTGGTTTTACTGGACGAGCCTGAAAGCCACCTTCATCCTCCTTTATTGTCTGCATTTACTCGAGCGATGTCCGATTTGCTCACTGATAGAAATGGTGTGGCAATCATTGCTACTCATTCTCCGGTTGTTTTACAAGAAGTTCCTAGTTCTTGTGTCTGGAAAGTTAGACGTTCAAATTTAATGACGTATGCTGAAAGGCCTGAATCAGAGACTTTTGCGGAAAATGTTGGTGTCTTAACGCGGGAGGTTTTTGGTTTGGAGGTTGCTAAGTCGGGCTTCTATGACCTTCTTGCGCAATCTATTGCTGAAGGCAAGGGGTATCAAGAAGTGTTTTCAGAGTACGGGGGGCAGCTCGGTTTTGAGGGGCAAGCGTTGCTTAGAGCTCTGATTAAAGCGCAAGAGGATGATGTTCTGTGAGGGCGCTTCCCAGACCATTGGATCTCTTTCAGGACGTTCTTAACTTGTGTATTGCAGGTGTCGGAGATGTGGAGCTCCAAAATCGGTACAACGAAATTCTTGCTGAACTGACTCAAGATGCTGGAGCCTATGATGTGCATGGGACGAGCGCCAGTTGGTGGACCATTCCTCCAAATAATCAGCGAAAAGATGAAATTGTAGTCGGTAGGGTTTCCAAGTCTGAGCTCAAGGCGCTTTATTCAAATTACTTGGCGGGACAAGGTAAGCCAGGTCGTAGTATATACGACAAGTTGCTAGGTGCCGCTCCAGGAGAAAGGTGCCCATACTGTGGTATTGGCCGTGTTACAACGCTGGATCATTATCTTCCCAAAGCTAAGTTTCCGCGGCTATCAATTCTAGTTACAAATTTGGTGCCCGCTTGCAGGGATTGTAATATGGGGGGGAAGGGGGTTGCTGTTGCTACGACTGAAGGCAGTCAGCCTATCCATCCATACTATGACGCTAATAGATTTAACTCGGCTCAGTGGTTGTTTTGCGCGGTTCAAGCTACAAAGCCGGCAACTGTTTCATTCTATGCGGAACCTCCCGCTGTATGGCCCGGACCAGTTAAAGAAAGGGCGCGTTCTCACTTGAAAGCATTTGATTTAAATGCCAGATTTTCGGTTGAGGCGGCGGAAGAGTTATCTAATATACGTCAAATATTCATTGATTATTTTTCAGGCGCTTCTCCTGCCGAGCGAAGCCAGCATTTATTGAATATGGAAGGTTCAGAAAGTCGACTACACACCAATTCATGGAAGAGAGCTTTATATCAGGCGCTGGGGAGAAGTCAGTGGTTCTGTGATGTTGGGTACTTATAATATATTTTTGGAAGAGGGCAGGCCGTAGGCCTTCTTTGCTCGTCTGTTTCTCTATTTTTTGCTGATGCCATAGTGAATGGGCCTGATTGTTATTATGACGTCTGGGAGAGGGATCCTGAGGCCTATGGGAACTGGTATGGGACGACAGTGGGGCACCGATCTGGTGCTGCAAGCACATCGTCGGCGTGGTCTTGCCCATGGCGGGCGTGTATGAGGAAGCGTTCTTCATGACCATCGATGGTCATTGCCGTGAGCGCTTTCCCAGCGAGGTCTTCCTTTCCACCATCCGTACGATCCGGGCCCTGTGGCCACGGGATCCAACAGGCGGTGCTGTTGACGGGGGCGTGTGTCCGCGCGGGAAGCCAGGGAAGGGCGGCGCAGCATGAGGGCCGCTGCGGGGAGAGCAATCAGGGGGAGGGCGTGATGCAGGGAGGCGGGCAGTGGAGCGTCAAGAAATGAACACCCCAGAAAGCACAAAGGGTTAGCCGAAGCTAACCCTTTGTTTTGTATGGTGGCTACGCAGGGACTTGAACCCCGGACCCCAGCATTATGAATGCTATGCTCTAACCAGCTGAGCTACGTAGCCAACGTGGCGCGCATTATTCTCTCGCTTCCTGCCTCTGTCAACCCCACTTTTCAGAATTTTTCGAAGGGCGATCAACCGCTTAGCGGTGGGTGCCGGTTGGCGTTCGGGTTGGAAAAGGGAGGGGGCGTGCACGGGGAAATGGGTTGTGAAGCGTGATTTGTTACTTTATAACATTTGCGTTTTCCTACAGCCCTTTCTCCCACGCCCTGGACCTTACGATGCTTCAGTTCGATGCCTTGCAATGGGGGCCGCCTGCGCGGCCGTTGGCGCCGCCGCTTTCCCTGGCGTTGCCGGCCGGCAGCCTCACGGCGGTGGTGGGGCGCAACGGGTGCGGCAAGAGCAGCCTGCTGCGGGTGATCGCCGGTTTGCAGCGCCCTTTGGCGGGGCGGGTGAGCGTCGGGGCGGCGGGCCGGGGGGCGGTGGGCTTTTTGCAGCAGCAACAGGCACTGGACCGGCAGTTCCCCCTCAGCCTGGGGGAGCTGGCGATGGCGGGGTTGTGGCGCAGCCGCTTGAGCCGGGCGGAGCGGCGTCGGCGCTGCGAGGCGGCCCTGGCGGATTGGCAGCTGGAGGCGCTGGCCGACCAGCCGTTGCTGGCGCTTTCCGGCGGGGAGTTGCAGCGGGCCTTGCTGGCGCGGCTGGAGCTGATGGACGCGCCGCTGCTGTTGCTGGACGAGCCCGACGCCGCGCTGGACGCGGAGGGCCAGGCGATTCTCTGGCAGCGCATCGCCCGCTGGCAGCGGGAGGGGCGCACGCAACTGGTGGTCTGCCATGACCTGGAGGCGGTGCGCGAGCGCTTGCCGCGCTGCCTGCTGATCCGCGCGGACGGCTGCCGTCATGGCGCCAGCCGCGTGCTGCTGCCGGCGTCGGCCAGCCAGCGGGTGGCCTGATGATCGCGGCGCTCTGGCAACCCTTTGCGGAGTTCGCCTTCTTGCAGCGGGCGCTGCTCGGCGGGGTGGCGCTGGCGTGCAGCGCGGGGCCGCTCGGGGTGTTCCTGATGCTGCGGCGCATGAGCCTGATCGGCGATGCCATTTCCCACGGGGTGTTGCCCGGTGCGGCGCTGGCGTTCTGGTTCTTCGGCCTGAGCCTGCCGGCGCTGACCTTCGGTGGCCTGGTAGCGGGGCTGGGGATGGCGGGGCTGGCGGCGTGGATCACCCGCCGCACCGGCCTGCGGGAGGATGCGAGCCTGGCGGCCATCTACCCCATTTCCCTGGCGGGCGGTGTGCTGTTGCTGGGGCTGGCCGGGCGCCGGATCGACCTGCTGCACCTGCTATTCGGCTCGGCCCTGGCGGTGGACGGCGAGACGCTGCGCAGCATGCTGACGGTGGCCGGCACGAGCCTGGCGCTGTTGGTGCTGATCTACCGCCCGCTGCTGTGGGACAGCTTCGACCCGGTGTTCCTGCGTGGGGTGAGCCGCTTCGGGGCGCCGGCCTATGCGCTGTTCCTGGCGCTGGTGGTGCTCAACCTGGTGACCGGCTTCCACGCCATCGGCGCGCTGATGGTGGTGGGGCTGATGATGCTGCCGGCCGCTGCCGCGCGCTTCTGGAGCCGGCGCCTGCCGGTGCTGCTGCTGACGGCGGCGGGCATCGGCGCGAGCTGCGTGTGGCTGGGGCTGTTGCTGTCGTTCCACGCCAACCTGCCCAGCGGCCCCTGCATCGTGTTGCTGGCGGGGCTCGCCTACCTGATCTCGGTGTTCGTCGGGCCGGTCCACGGCTTGCTGCGACGCGCGCCCCTTCCCGTGCCCTGTTGAGGAGCCCCCGCATGTTCATGCGCCTGTGCGTTGTGCTGTTGCTGTGCTTGCCCGTTTCACTGTCCGCTGCGGAGAAGGCGAGGGTGGTGACCACCTTCAGCATCCTGGCGGACATCACCCGCGAGATCGGCGGGGACGACATCCAGCTCACCAACCTGGTGGGGGCGGATGCCGATGCCCACGTCTTCGAGCCCGCTCCGGCCCAGGTGCGTGCGGTGCTGGAGGCGGACCTGGTGATCGCCAACGGGCTGGGCTTCGAGCCCTGGCTGGAGCGCCTGCTGGCCAACGGCGAGGCGCGCGGTACGCGCATCGACGCGAGCAAGGGCGTGGTGCCGATGACGGTGCTGGAGGACGACCAGCGCCTGGTGGACCCCCACGCCTGGCAGAGCCTGGGCAATGCGGAGATCTACGCACGCAACATCACCCAGGCGTTGGCGCAGTTGGTGCCGGCCCGCGCGGCGGCCTTCGAGGCGCGGCGGGATGCCTGGCTGGGCCGGCTGGGGGCGCTGCGCCAGGGCATCGCCCCGCGCCTGATGGCGCTGCCGCCGGAGCGGCGCCGGGTGCTGACCAGCCACGATGCCTTCGGTTACTTCGCCCAGGAGTGGCGCCTGCAGTTCCTCGCGGCCCAGGGCGTGAGCGATGCCGCCGAGCCTTCCGCCGCCGAGGTGGCGGGGCTGATCCGCCAGCTGCGGGCGGAGGGGGTGCGCGCCATCTTCGTGGAGAACATCCGCAATGCGCGGCTGGTGAAGCAGATCGCCGAGGAGGCCGGGGCGCGGGTGGGCGGCACGCTGTATTCCGATGCGCTGGCGGCCGAGGGCCCGGCCAGCACTTACCTGGGCATGTACCGGCAGAACGTCGAGCGGCTGCTGCAGGCGCTGGCGCCATGAGCTTCTGGCTGCAACTGGAGCGGAGCCCGGCCGGCACCGGGCGGGCGTTGGAGGCGGTGATGGCGGCCATCCCCTGGAATGCCGACGGGCTGATCGCCGCCGTGGCGCAGCAGTACGACAGCGGCGAGGTGCTGATGCTTGCGTGGATGAACCCCGAGTCCCTGCGGCTCACCCTGGAGGAGGGGCGGGCCTGCTACTGGTCGCGCTCGCGGCGTTGCCTGTGGCGCAAGGGGGACACCTCCGGGCACGTGCAACACCTGGTCAGCGCCCACCTGGATTGCGACGGCGATGCGCTGCTGCTGCAGGTGGACCAGGCCGGCCCGGCCTGCCACACCCGGCGTCGCTCCTGCTTCTACAACCAATTGTCCGGTGCCGGGCTGCGGGTGATGAGCTCGGTGCCGGCACCCTCTGCGGGAGGCCATCCATGATCCGCAAGAACCCTTCCGGCCACCTGCCGGTGATCGCCGAGTCCGCCTATGTGGACAAGACCGCCATCCTCTGCGGCAAGGTGATCGTGCAGGACAACGTGTTCATCGGGCCCTATGCGGTGATCCGCGCGGATGAGGTGGACGCGAGCGGTGACATGCAGCCGATCGTCATCGGTGCCAACTCCAACATCCAGGACGGGGTGGTGATCCACTCCAAGTCCGGGGCGGCGGTCACTATCGGCAGCCACACCTCCATCGCCCACCGCTCGATCATCCACGGCCCCTGCCAGGTGGGGGATCGGGTGTTCATCGGCTTCAACAGCGTGCTGTTCAACTGCACCGTGGGCGATGGCTGCGTGGTACGGCACAACGCGGTGGTGGACGGCTGCGACCTGCCCCCGGGCTTCCACGTGACCTCCACCCAGCGCATCGGGCCGAAGACCGACCTGGACAGCCTGCCCCGGGTGAGCGTCTCCGCCGCCGAATTCTCCGAAGACGTGGCGCGCACCAACATCGATCTGGTGCGCGGCTACAAGGCCCTGCAGAACGAGTTCTAGCCATGCACAACCTGCTGATCCGCAATGCCAGACTGGTCAATGAAGGCTGCGAGTGGGAGGCCGACCTGCTGGTGCACAACGGCCGTATCGAACGCATCGACCGCAGCATCAGCGCCCGCCTGGATGTGCGGGTGATCGATGCCAACGGCCAGTACCTGCTGCCGGGGATGATCGATGACCAGGTGCACTTCCGTGACCCCGGCGCGCCCCACAAGGGCACTTTCCTCAGCGAGTCCCGCGCGGCGCTGGCCGGGGGCGTGACCAGCGTGATGGACATGCCCAACACCCAGCCGCCGACCCTGGACCTGGAGGCGCTGGTGGCGAAGGAGCGCCGCGCGGCGGCCTGTTCCTCGGTGAACTACGGTTTTCACTTCGGTGTGAGCCGGGACAACCTCGACACCGTGGCCCGGCTCGACCCGGAGCGGGTGGCGGGGGTGAAGGTGTTCATGGGCGCCTCCACCGGTAACCTGCTGGTGGACGACGAGGCCTCCCTGGAGCGGTTGTTCCGCGACTGCCCGACGCTGCTGCTGGCCCATTGCGAAGACACGCCGCGCATCCGCGAGCGCGAGGCGCAATGGGCGGCCGACTACGGCGAGGCCATCCCGCCCGAGGCGCACCCGCTGATCCGCGATGCGGAGGCCTGCTACCGCTCCTCCAGCCGGGCGGTGGCGCTGGCCCGTCGTTTCGACACCGACCTGCATGTGCTGCACATCACCACCGCGCGGGAGCTGAAGCTGTTCACCCCCGGGCCGCTGCCGGGCAAGCGCATCACCGCCGAGGTGTGCGTGCACCACCTGCTGTTCGATGACCGCGACTACCCGCGCCTGGGCCACCTGATCAAGTGCAACCCGGCGATCAAGACGCCCTCCGACCGCGATGCCCTGCGCCGGGCGTTGCTGGACGGGCGTCTGGACGTGATCGGCAGCGACCACGCGCCCCACACCCGGGAGGAGAAGGCCCGGCCCTACGCCCAGGCGCCCGCCGGCTTGCCGCTGGTGCAGCACAGCCTGCCGGCGCTGCTGGAGCTGGTGGCTGACGGGCTGCTGCCGCTGACGCTGCTGGTGCACAAGACCAGCCACGCGGTGGCGGAGCGCTTCTCCATCGAGCAGCGCGGTTACCTGCGCGAGGGCTACTGGGCGGACCTGGTGCTGGTGGAGCGCCTGGCCGAACCCCGGCCGGTGGAGGCGGACCCGATCCACGCGCAATGTGGCTGGACGCCGTTCCAGGGCCGCACCTTCCGCCACGCGGTGCGCACCACGCTGGTGTCGGGCCAACTGGGCTGGCACCAGGGGCATTTTGGCGACGACTGCCAGGGGCTGCCTCTGCGCTTTCGCCGGCGCTGAGGGGCTGTGCTTGACGCGGCGCCGGCAAAGGGTTGACTTAGAGCGCACTCGAACTTCTAGGATCGCCCCATGGAACCTCATCTCAGCATCGACGAAGTCGCCCGGCGCACCGGGCTCACGGCTCATACCCTGCGTTATTACGAGCGCATCGGGCTCATCGCCCCGGTGGGCCGGGCGCCGGGTGGGCAGCGGCGTTACGCGGCTTCGGACATGGCCTGGATCGAGTTCCTGCTGCGCTTGCGCACGACCCGCATGCCCATCGGCAAGATGCAGGCGTTCGCTGCGCTGAGGAGCACCGGGGAGCCGACGGTGCCGGCGCGTCGCCAGATACTGGAGGGCCACCTTGCGGAGGTCCTGGCCGAGATCGAGGCGATGCGCCAGGCCGCCGATGCGCTGCACGCGAAGATCGAGCATTACCGCGCGTGCGAGCAGGCCCTGGCGCTGGAGCCATCAACCGAGAAGGACAACGCACATGAACGATGAGAGCCGCTACCAGCGTGGGCTGGCGAAACTGAAGGAGATCGACGGCGAGGCCGGTGAGCGGGTGGTGGAGAGCCTGGCGGGCATTGCCCCGGACTTTGCGCGCTACCTGGTGGAGTTCCCCTTCGGCGACATCTATTCCCGCCCGGGGCTGGACCTGAAGAGCCGGGAGATCGCCGTGGTGGCGGCACTGACTGCCCTGGGCAACGCTGCCCCGCAACTGAAGGTCCACGTGCACGGCGCGCTGAACGTCGGCGCCAGCCGCACGGAGATCATCGAGACGATCATGCAGATGGCCGTCTACGCGGGCTTTCCGGCCGCGCTGAATGGCCTGGCGGTGGCGCGGGAGGTGTTCGAGCAGCGGGGCGAGGCGGCCTGAAGCACGAAGCCCCCGGCGGCGCAGGTCCGCAGGGGGCTTCGGGTGAAGCGGGGAGGGCTTAGACGTTGAAGCGGAAGTGCATCACGTCGCCGTCCTTGACGATGTATTCCTTGCCTTCCAGGCGCCATTTGCCGGCTTCCTTGGCGCCGGCTTCACCCTTGAACTGGATGAAGTCGTCATAGGCGACCACTTCGGCGCGGATGAAGCCTTTTTCGAAGTCGGTGTGGATCACGGCGGCGGCCTGCGGGGCGGTAGCGCCGATGCGCACGGTCCAGGCGCGCACTTCCTTCACGCCGGCGGTGAAGTAGGTCTGCAGGTTGAGCAGGTCGTAACCGGCGCGGATCACGCGGTTGAGGCCCGGCTCTTCGAGGCCGAGGGCTTCGAGGAACATGTCCTTCTCTTCGCCGTCGTCGAGTTCGGCGATCTCGGCTTCGATCTTGTTGCAGACCGGTACCACGATGGCGCCTTCCTCTTCGGCGATGGCTTTCACCACGTCGAGGTGCGGGTTGTTCTCGAAGCCGTCTTCGGCGACGTTGGCGATGTACATCACCGGCTTGCTGGTGAGCAGGTGGAAGCCACGGACGATGCGCTTCTCTTCATCGCCCAGGTTCTTCAGCAGGGAGCGTGCGGGCTTGCCTTCGCTGAAGTGGGGGATGAGTTTTTCCAGCAGGGCCTTCTGCGCCAGGGCGTCCTTGTCGCCGCCCTTGGCGTTGCGGGTGACCTTCTGCAGTTGCTTCTCGCAGCTGTCGAGGTCGGCGAAGATCAGTTCGAGGTCGATGATCTCGATGTCGCGCTTGGGGTCGACGCTGTTGGAGACGTGGATGACGTTCTCGTCTTCGAAGCAGCGCACGACGTGGGCGATGGCGTCGGTCTCGCGGATGTTGGCGAGGAACTTGTTGCCCAGGCCTTCACCCTTGGAGGCGCCGGCTACCAGGCCGGCGATGTCGACGAATTCCATGGTGGTCGGCAGCACGCGCTCGGGCTTGACGATCTCGGCCAGTGCCTGCAGGCGCGAGTCGGGCATCGGCACGATGCCGCTGTTCGGCTCGATGGTGCAGAAGGGGAAGTTCTCCGCCGCGATGCCGGATTTGGTCAGGGCGTTGAACAGGGTGGACTTGCCGACGTTGGGCAGGCCGACGATGCCGCAATTGAATCCCATGCTATGTCCCTCGCGCTGATTGGCGATAAAGAGGTGTGATCAGGCCTTCTGGCTGTGCAGCTTCTGCATCGCTTTGGTCCAGTCACCTGCGAGCATTTCCGGCAGCACGCCGAGGGCGAAGTCGATGCTGGAGTCGAGCTTTTCCTGTTCGCTGCGCGGGGCGCGGCCGAGGACGAAGCCGGAGACCAGGCTGCTGTGCCCCGGGTGGCCGATGCCGAGCCGGAGGCGGTGGAAGCCGTTCTGATTGCCGAGCTGGGCGATGATGTCGCGCAGCCCGTTGTGCCCGCCGTGCCCGCCGCCCAGTTTGAGCTTGGCGACGCCGGGAGGCATGTCGAGTTCGTCGTGGGCCACCAGGATCGCCTCGACCGGGATGCGGAAGAAACCGGCGAGCGCCGCTACGGACTGGCCGCTGCGGTTCATGTAGGTGGTGGGGATGAGCAGGCGAACGTCGCGGCCCTGATGGCTGAACTTGCCGACCAGGCCGAAATACTTCTTGTCGAGGGAGAGGTTGACGCGCTGGCTGTCTGCCACGCGCTCAACGAAAAGGGCCCCTGCGTTATGCCGGGTCTGGTCGTATTCAGGGCCTGGATTACCCAGGCCGACGATCAGTTGTACGGCAGTCACGACAGGGGCCCTTCCTCAGGCTGGCGAGTAGTGATTACTCGGCTGCGCCTTCTGCTTCGTCTTTTACAACGCGGGAGGCGTGGATGTTAGCCACAGCCAGGTCGTTGCCGTGCGCCAGTGCGACCAGCTCGACGCCTTTCGGCAGCTTGAGGTCGGACAGGTGAACGATTTGGCCCAGTTCAACCTTGGCCAGGTCGACTTCGATGAACTCCGGCAGGTCTTTCGGCAGGCAGGAGACTTCGACTTCGGAGATGGTGTGGGAGATCTCGCCACCACCAGTCTTCACGCCAACGGCGGTCGCTTCGTTCAGGAAGTGCAGGGGCACGTGAGCGGTCAGTTTCTGGCCGGCAACGACGCGCTGGAAGTCAGCGTGCAGTACGAAGCCTTTGGCCGGGTGACGCTGCAGGGCCTTGATCAGAACGGTTTCGGTCTTGCCGGAAACGTTCAGGGACAGGACGTGGCTGAAGGCAGCTTCGTTTTCCAGCAGCTTGGCCAGGTCTTTGGCCAGCAGGCTTACGGATTCCGGGGCTTTCTCGCCACCGTAGATCACGGCGGGAACCAGGTTGGCATTACGACGCAGGCGGCGGCTCGCACCTTTCCCCAGGTCGGAACGCGCTTCGGCATTCAGGGCAAAATCAGTCATTACGTTTCTCCAAAATAACCAAACCGCCCCGAGTGCTTGCGACCAGCATCTTGAGCGGTTGGGCAAAAAAGCCCCGCCGAAGCGGGGCGTTTTCGTCAGGGATGTCCGCTTAGCGGAACATCGCGCTGATCGATTCCTCATTGCTGATGCGGCGGACCGCTTCAGCCACGACCGGCGCGATATCCAGTTGACGGATACGCGAGCAGGCCTGTGCCGCGGCGGACAGGGGGATGGTGTTGGTCACCACCAGCTCGTCCAGCACGGAGTTTTCGATGTTCTCGATGGCACGGCCCGACAGCACCGGGTGGGTGCAGTAGGCGTAGACCTTGGCGGCGCCGTGGTCCTTCAGAGCCTTGGCAGCGTGGCCGAGGGTGCCGGCGGTATCGACCATGTCGTCGACCAGGACGCAGGTACGGCCATCCACATCACCGATGATGTGCATGACTTCGGACTGGTTGGCCTTGGGACGACGCTTGTCGATGATCGCCAGATCGACCCCCAGGGACTTGGCAACGGCGCGAGCACGCACCACGCCACCGATGTCCGGGGAGACGATCATGAGGTTGTCGAAGCGTTGGTCTTCGATGTCATCCACCAGAACGGGGGAGCCGTAGATGTTATCTACCGGAATATCGAAGAAACCCTGGATCTGGTCGGCGTGCAGGTCGACGGTCAGCACGCGGTCGACGCCGACCACGGTGAGCATGTCGGCCACTACCTTCGCGCTGATCGCCACGCGAGCGGAACGCGGGCGGCGGTCCTGGCGGGCATAGCCGAAGTAGGGGATCACTGCAGTGATACGGGACGCCGAGGAGCGGCGGAAGGCGTCAGCCATCACCACCAGTTCCATCAGGTTGTCGTTGGTGGGCGCGCACGTGGGCTGAATCAGGAAGACGTCCTTACCGCGAACGTTTTCATTGATTTCAGCGCTGATCTCGCCGTCGGAGAATTTGCCTACGGAGGCATCACCGAGGGGGATGTGCAATTGACGTACGACGCGACGCGCCAGATCGGGGTTGGCGTTCCCCGTGAAGACCATCATCTTGGACACGCGCAGTACCTGCCGGCTGAGGGTGGACCTGATGAATAAAAAGCTGTTCAAAATGCACAGGTGCTTTTTGAACAGCTTTCTCGTGTATGGCAGGGGCGGCTGGATTCGAACCAACGCATGGCAGGATCAAAACCTGCTGCCTTACCGCTTGGCGACGCCCCTATCTGTTTCAACTCTCTTTGCAAGACCTTGTCGTACCGAACCCTTGGAGGGTTATGGCAGGGGCGGCTGGATTCGAACCAACGCATGGCAGGATCAAAACCTGCTGCCTTACCGCTTGGCGACGCCCCTGTATCGGTATAACCGGAGGACTTGCAACACTTCTTTCAAGCCAGGATTCCGAGCTTGCGGTGCAACATCGAGATGTTGCTTCCTCGCGCGACGAAATTCGGCAGAGTGGCTGGAAGTTGGCGGGCGACTTTATCAGCATCGTCCTTGTTTGGGAAGCTCCCAAACACACAAGCTCCAGTGCCGGTCAGTCTAGCTGCTGTGAAATTATTCAACAGGATCAGCGCGTTACGAACATCCGGGTAACGTTTCTCGACTACCGGTTGACAGTCATTACGACCGCCCCCCTCAAGAAGGCTGCGAAGATTAATGGGCGGAGTATTCCGTGTCAACTCGGGATCGGTGAAAACTTCCGCTGTGCTGACAAAGACTTGCGGTACGGCGACGAGGAACCAGGGCTCGGGCAGGGTGACCGGCTGCAGGCGCTCGCCGACACCTTCGGCGAAGGCCGCACGGCCGCGTACGAATACCGGCACATCGGCGCCCAGGGCCAGGCCCAGTTCGGCGAGGCGGTCCTCGCCCAGGTGGGTCTGCCAGAGGTGGTCGAGGCCGAGCAGGGTGGTGGCGGCATCCGAGCTGCCGCCGCCGATGCCGCCGCCCATGGGCAGGCGCTTGTCCAGCCAGATGTCGGCACCGAGAGCGGTGCCGGATTCCTGCTGCAGGCGCCTGGCGGCGCGGACGATCAGGTTGCTGTCATGGGGCACGCCCGGCACCTCGGTGCGCAGGTGGATTTCACCATCCTGGCGCAGGGTGAAGCCCAGTTCGTCGCCGTGTTCGAGGAACTGGAACAGGGTCTGCAGCTCGTGATAGCCGTCGGCACGGCGGCCGAGGATATGCAGCATGAGGTTGAGCTTGGCCGGAGCCGGGAGGATCAGCTGTGCGTCCTGCATGGTGCGCCTACTGGCCGAGCTGGCGCGGCTGCCAGTCCTTGATCACCAGGGTGACGTCGAGGTCGGCGCCCTTGAGCTTGATGCGCTCGGGCAGGGTGAAGCCGTTCTGCTCCACATAGCTGAGGTACTGCACCTGCCAGCCGTCCTGCTCGAGGCTCGCCAGGTGGCTCTTGCCGTCCAGGGTCAGGCGGCTGGAGCTATCCGGGGCGGGCAGGCCGCGCACCCACCATTGCAGGTGGGACACCGGCAGGCGCCAGCCGAGCTGTTCTTCCAGCAGGGCTTCGGGGGATTCGGCTTCGTAGCGACCCTGGTTGGCCACTTCGAGGGTAATGGCGCCCGGGTGCCCGGTGAGGCGTGCCGCGCCGCGACCCAGGGGGCCGGAAAGGCGGATGTCGTAATAGTCGCGGCGTTGCAGCCAGAACAGCGTGCCGCTGCCGGAGTCCTTCGGTGCGCGGATGCCGACCTTGCCGGCGATCTGCCAGCCGTCGAGCGCGGCGACCTGTTCCTTGTGAACTTTCCATTGCGCCGGGTCGCCCTGGCCGTCAACGGTTTCGTGGGAGGTGAGGCCGGCGCAGCCCGTGAGCAGGAGCAGGGCGCCGGCGGCTAGCAGTGAACGTAGACGCATGGATCAAAGAGTCTCGGAGCCGGTCAGGCGCTGCAGGGTGCCGCGCAGGATCGGGCTGTCGGGTTGGGTCTTGAGGGCTTCGGACCAGACTTCGCGAGCTTCGCTCTGCTTGCCACGGGCCCAGAGCACTTCGCCCAGGTGGGCGGCCACTTCGTGATCGGGGAATTCCTTCAGGGCCTGGCGCAGCAGGCGTTCTGCTTCATCCATGTTGCCCAGGCGGAAGTTGATCCAGCCGAGGCTGTCGAGAATGGCGGGGTCGTCCGGCTTGAGTTGGTATGCCTTTTCGACCAGTTGGCGGGCTTCCTCGTAGCGCGTGGTGCGATCGGCCAGGGTGTAGCCGAGGGCGTTGAGCGCCATGGCATTTTCCGGTTCACGCTCGAGGATGAAACGCAGGTCGCGCTCCAGTTGCGCCAGGTCGCCGCGCTTCTCCGCGAGCATCGCGCGGGTATAGAGAAGGTTGAGGTCATCCGGGAATTGCTGCAGGCCTTGCTGGATGACGTTCCAGGAACGGTCCTGCTGCTGGCGCTCGGCGAAGCTCTCGGCCTCGATCAGGTACAGCTGGATGGCATAGTCGGGCTGGGCGTCGCGGGCCTTGTCCAGGCGGGCGGCGGCTTCGTCTGGGCGGTTGGCGTCCAGCAGGATCTCGGTCTGGCGCAGTTGCGCGGGCAGGTAGTCGTTGCCGGCACCGACCAGTGCGTACTCGATCAGCGCGCTTTCCTTGTCGCCGCGCTTTTCGTAGACCTGGCCCAGGTTGAAGTGGGCGGAGTCCACGTGGCTGCCACGGTCGACCAGCTCTTCGAGGTAGACCTGGGCTTCGTCCCAGGCCTCGCCTTCCATGCACACCAGCGCCAGGGAGAAGCGCAGGTCGTCATCGTCGGGGAATTGTTGCACCAGGCCGGCGAACTCGGACTTGGCTTCGACCAGGCGGTTCTCTTCCACCAGCAGGCGCGCATAGGTCAGGCGCAGGCGCTTGTCGTCCGGGTGCTGCTTGATGCCTTTCTGCAGCAGCGGCAGGGCTTCGTCGGTGCGATCCAGGCTTTGCAGCAGGCGTGCGCGCAAAAGAATCGGCGGGATCTGCTGGTCATCCGAGGGGATGTCTTCCAGCAGCGCCAGCGCTTCTTCGGTGCGGCCGTCCTGTTGCAGCAGCACCGATTTGCCGAACACCAGCTGGCTGTTGTCCGGGTACTTGGCGAGCAGGCGGTCGAAGCTTTGCAGCAGGCCGGTGCGGGTATCCGGGTCGGTCTCGGCGGCAGAGAGGGCGAGGAAATCGAAGTGGGTATCGCCTTGGCCCTGCAGCACCTTCTCCATATAGGTCATGGATTCGTCGTAGCGGCCGCCACGGGCGAGCTGTACGGCAGCGGCGCGCTGGGCGTCGAGGTTGTCCGGCGCGTTCTTCGCCCAGATCAGCGCGGTGTCCAGCGCGGCCTGATCGGCCCCCAGGTACTCGGCGATGCGGAAGGCGCGTTCGGCGACGCCGGCGTCCTGGGTCGCATTGGCTTGCTGGACATAGTTGCCGAGGGCGATATCGAAGCGGTTGCGCTGCCCGGCCACTTCGGCGGAGAGCAGGGCGAACAGCGTGTCGCGGCTGAAGGAGCCATAGACTTCCGGCTTGGAATCGGGCGCCTGGCTGGTGTCTTCCACCGGCGGCGTGCCGTCCGGCGAGGTGGGGGCCAGGGTCTGGCAACCGCCAACGAGCAGGAGGGCGGTCAGCAACGCGAAGGATTTATTCATAGGGGAAAAGGCGACTAACCTGCGGTCGGAGCATCATGACACAAGCGGCTGGGCAAGCCCATGGGGCAAGGGCCGATACATTGTTGGGCCGGTTCATGGTGATTGTGACAATAGCGAGCGGTGGTTGTTCTCAATCTGTTGAAGGAGGACAATTGCGCGCCTCCCGTTTCCGTTAGCGACCCTGCATGGCCTTTCTTGCCCTCGGTATCAACCACAAAACCGCGTCCGTGGATGTACGTGAGCGCGTGGCTTTTACTCCCGAGCAATTGGTCGAGGCGCTGCGGCAGCTGTGCAACCTCACGGCCAGCCGCGAGGCGGCGATCCTCTCCACCTGCAACCGCAGCGAGCTGTACCTGGAGCAGGAGCAGATCAGCGCCGACGAAGTCCTGGCCTGGCTGGCCGGCTACCACAACCTCAGCCTCGAAGAGCTGCGTGCCTGCGCCTACGTGCACCAGGACGATGCCGCCGTACGCCATATGATGCGCGTCGCGTCGGGGCTCGACTCCATGGTCCTCGGCGAGCCGCAGATCCTCGGCCAGATGAAGTCCGCCTACGCCGTGGCGCGCGAGGCCGGCACCGTCGGCCCGCTGCTGGGCCGGCTGTTCCAGGCCACCTTCAGCACCGCCAAGACCGTGCGCACCGACACCGCGATCGGTGAGAACCCGGTCTCCGTAGCCTTCGCCGCAGTCAGCCTGGCCAAGCAGATCTTCACCGACATGCACCGCAGCCAGGCGCTGCTCATCGGCGCCGGCGAAACCATCACCCTGGTCGCCCGCCACCTGCACGAGCAGGGCGTGAAGCGCATCGTCGTTGCCAACCGCACCCTCGAACGCGCCAGCATGCTCGCCGAGCAGTTCGGTGCCCACGCCGTGCTGCTGGCCGATATCCCCGACGAGCTGGTCAACAGCGACATCGTCATCAGCTCCACCGCCAGCCAGTTGCCGATCCTCGGCAAGGGCGCAGTCGAGCGCGCGCTGAAGCAGCGCAAGCACAAGCCGATCTTCATGGTCGACATCGCCGTGCCGCGCGACATCGAACCCGAAGTCGGCGAGTTGGACGACGTCTACCTCTATACCGTCGACGACCTCCACGAAGTGGTCGCCGAAAACCTCAAGAGTCGCCAGGGCGCCGCCCAGGCCGCCGAGGAGCTGGTCGGTGGCGGCGTGGTCGAGTTCATGCAGCGCCTGCGCGAACTGGCTGCCGTGGACGTGCTGCGCGCCTACCGCCAGCAGGCCGAACGCACCCGTGACGAGGAACTGGCCAAGGCGCAGCGCATGCTGGCCAACGGCAGTTCCGCCGAAGACGTCATGGCCCAGCTCGCCCGCGGGCTCACCAACAAGCTGCTGCATGCCCCCAGCGTGCAGCTGAAAAAACTCTCCGCCGACGGTCGCTTCGATGCGCTGGCCGTGGCCCAGGAACTCTTCGCCCTCGACGAGGGCACGGACAAGCAAGCCCAATGAAAGCGTCACTGCTCAACAAGCTCGACATCCTCCAGGATCGTTTCGAGGAACTCACGGCCCTGCTCGGCGATGCCGAAGTCATCAGCGACCAGAGCAAGTTCCGCGCGTATTCCAAGGAATACGCCGAGGTCGAGCCCGTCTACCTGGCCTTCCGTGAATTCCGCAAGGTGCAGTCCGATCTCGAAGGCGCCCAGGCGCTGCTCAAGGACAGCGACCCGGACCTGCGCGAGATGGCCGAAGAGGAAGTCGCCCAGGCCCGCGAGCAGCTGGTCGAGCTGGAGGCGCGCCTGCAGCGCATGCTGCTGCCCAAGGACCCCAACGACGGTCGCAACGTGTTCCTCGAAATCCGCGCCGGCACCGGTGGCGACGAGGCGGCGATCTTCTCCGGCGACCTGTTCCGCATGTACTCGCGCTATGCCGAGCGCCAGGGCTGGCGGGTGGAGATCCTCTCCGAGAACGAAGGCGAGCACGGTGGCTATAAAGAGGTGATTGCCCGCGTCGAGGGCGACAACGTTTACGCCAAGCTCAAATTCGAGTCCGGCGCGCACCGCGTGCAGCGGGTGCCGGAAACCGAATCCCAGGGCCGCATCCACACGTCCGCCTGCACCGTCGCCGTGCTCCCCGAGCCGGACGAACAGGCCGCCATCGAGATCAATCCGGCCGACCTGCGCGTGGACACCTACCGCTCCTCCGGCGCCGGCGGCCAGCACGTGAACAAGACCGACTCCGCCGTGCGCATCACCCACATCCCCTCCGGGATCGTGGTCGAGTGCCAGGAAGAGCGCTCGCAGCACAAGAACCGCGCCAAGGCCATGGCCTGGCTGGCGGCCAGGCTGAACGACCAGCAGGAAGCCGCCGCGCACAAGGAAATCTCCGACACCCGCAAGCTGCTGGTGGGTTCCGGCGACCGTTCCGAGCGCATCCGCACCTACAACTATCCCCAGGGGCGGGTCACCGATCACCGCATCAACCTGACCCTCTACGCCCTGGACGATGTGCTCGCCGGTGGCGTCGAAGCGGTCATCGAACCGCTGCTCGCCGAATACCAGGCCGACCAGCTGGCCGCCCTGGGAGACTGACGTGACCATCATCGCCAGCCTGCTCAGCGAGGCCCGCCTGCCGGGCTCGCCGAGCGCCCGCCTGGACGCCGAGCTGCTGCTCGCCGCCGCCCTGGGCAAGCCGCGCAGCTTCCTGCACACCTGGCCCGAGCGTGTGGTCAGTGGCGAGGCCGCCGAGCTTTACGCCAGTTACCTGGAGCGCCGGCGCAACGGCGAGCCAGTGGCCTACATCCTCGGTCAGCAGGGCTTCTGGAGCCTGGACCTGGAGGTCGCCCCGCACACCCTGATCCCGCGTCCCGACACCGAGCTGCTGGTGGAAAGCGCCCTGGCCCTGGTGCCGGCCACCCCCGCCCGCGTGCTCGACCTGGGCACCGGCAGCGGCGCCATCGTCCTGGCCCTGGCCAGCGAGCGCCTGGGCTGGCGCCTGATCGGCGTTGACCGCATCGGCGATGCCGTGGCCCTGGCCGAACGCAACCGCGTGCGCCTGAAGCTGGACAACGTCGAATTCCGCGAGAGCCACTGGTTCTCCGCGCTGGCTGGCGAGCGCTTCGACCTCATCGTCAGCAACCCGCCCTACATCGCCGCCCGCGACCCGCACCTGAGCGAAGGTGACGTGCGCTTCGAGCCGGCCAGTGCACTGGTTTCCGGTGCCGACGGGCTGGACGACATCCGCCTGATCATCAGCGAAGCCCCCGTACACCTGAATGCCGGTGGCTGGCTGCTGCTGGAACATGGCTACGACCAGGCCGCCGCCGTGCGCGAGCTGCTGTCCCGCCAAGGCTTCGAGGCGGTGAAAAGCCGTCGCGACCTGGGCGGCCACGAACGCATCAGCCTGGGCCGCCTGCCATGCTGAGCGACGAAGAACTTCTGCGTTACAGCCGGCAGATCCTCCTGCCGCAGATCGACGTCGATGGCCAACTGCGCCTGAAGCAGGCCCGTGTACTCATCGTCGGCGTCGGTGGCCTCGGCTCGCCCGTTGCCCTCTACCTGGCCGCTGCCGGTGTCGGCGAGCTGCACCTGGCGGACTTCGACAGCGTCGACCTGACCAACCTGCAGCGCCAGATCATCCACGACAGCCAGAGCGTCGGGCAGCCCAAGGTCGACTCGGCCATGGCTCGTCTCACCGCGCTCAACCCCGAGGTGCGCCTGGTGCCTCACCGTGCCGCGCTGGATGTCGACTCCCTGGCTGCCGCTGTTTCGGCCGTGGACCTGGTGCTCGACTGCACCGACAACTTCGGCACCCGCGAGGCGGTCAACGCCGCCTGCGTGGCCGCGCGCAAGCCGCTGGTTTCCGGCGCCGCGATCCGCCTCGAAGGCCAGCTTTCGGTGTTCGACCCGCGACGCGACGACAGCCCCTGCTACCACTGCCTTTATGGCCACGGCAGCGAAGCCGAGTTGACCTGCAGCGAAGCCGGTGTGGTCGGGCCGCTGGTGGGTATGGTCGGCAGCCTGCAGGCCCTGGAAGCACTCAAGCTGCTGGCCGGTTTCGGCGAGCCCCTGGTGGGCCGCCTGCTGCTGGTGGACGCCCTCGGCAGCCGCTTCCGCGAGCTACGGGTCAAGCGCGATCCGGGCTGTGCCGTCTGTGGGAATGGGCATGCCTGACCAGGCCCCCGTCGGTGTCTTCGACTCCGGCGTCGGCGGCCTTTCGGTGCTGCGTGAGATCCGCAGCCTGCTTCCCAACGAATCCCTGATGTACGTGGCCGACAGCGGCCATATCCCCTATGGCGAGAAGAGCCAGGACTTCATCCGCGAGCGCAGCCAGGCGATCACCAGCTTCCTGCTGGAGCGTGGCGCCAAGGCACTGGTGCTGGCCTGCAACACCGCCACGGTGGCCGCGGTCGCTGACTTGCGAGAGCGTTATCCACAGCTGCCCATCGTCGGCATGGAGCCGGCGGTCAAGCCCGCAGCGGCCGCCACGCGCTCCGGCGTGGTCGGCGTGCTCGCCACCACCGGTACCCTGAAAAGCGCCAAGTTCGCCGCGCTGCTCGACCGGTTCGCCAATGACGTGCGTGTGGTCACCCAGCCCTGCCCGGGCCTGGTGGAGCGCATCGAGCTGGGTGACCTCGACAGCGAAGCGACCCGTGCGCTGCTCTGGGGCTACGTGCAACCGCTGTTGGCCGAGGGCTGCGACACGCTGATCCTCGGCTGCACCCATTACCCCTTCCTGCGTCCGTTGCTGGTTGGCATGGTCCCCGAGTCGGTGCGCCTGGTGGACACCGGTGCCGCGGTGGCGCGGCAGCTGCAACGCCTGCTCGAGGCCCGTGACCTGCTGGCGCGTGGGCCGGCTCAAGCCTGTCGTTTCTGGAGCAGTGGCGAGCCTGCAGCGATGCAGAATGTGCTGCCTGCGCTATGGGGAAACGAGAGCGTTTGCGTGGCGGATCTCGGCTTTTAAAAATACCTTGAACTTGCCAGGGGCCGTCTTTCTCTTAGTCCAAACGTATCTATAATCGCTACAAATCGTACGTTTTGAACCTGTCGATTAAGTCTGAATAAGGAAGTTTCCATGAAGAAACTGTTCTCTTTGGCTGCCGTTGCAGCCATTTGCGTAGGGCAAGCTGTTGCAGCGCAGGCAGCTGATGTTTCTCTCGATGTTGGTCAGACCGGCGAATCGACCATGGTCTATCGCCTCGCTACCCAGTTCGATTTCTCCAGCAGTTGGTTCCAGACCGACGTCGGTCGCCTGACCGGCTACTGGGATGCCGGCTACACCTACTGGGACGGCGACAAGACCTCCAGCAACCACAGCATTTCCTTCGCCCCGGTGTTCGTCTACGAGTTCGCTGGTGAAACCGTGAAGCCTTATGTCGAAGCCGGCATCGGTGTCGCCCTGTTCGCCAATACCGAACTGGAAGACAACGAGCTGGGCTCCTCCTTCCAGTTCGAAGACCGCATCGGCGCCGGCCTGCGCTTCAGCAACCAGGAAGTCGGCGTTCGCGCCATCCACTACTCCAACGCCGGCATCAAGCAGCCGAACGATGGCGTCGAGGCGTACAGCCTGCACTACCGCGTTTCCTTCTAAGCGCGAGTGACACGAAGAACCGGGCCCAGCGCCCGGTTTTTTTATGGCCTGTGGATAACCCTGAGCACCTGGCGGTGCGGCCGTAGGAGCGAATTCATTGGCTCTGTCTGCGTTAAGTGTTGCTAGAGGATTTGAGCTCAGCTGATTGCCGAGTTCTGGTGATGCTTCTGGTTTCGCCCACCCGGGCGAGTCCCTTTTCTCAGTCGTCGGGATGCCGAACCACAGAAAAGGAACCAAAAGGGCTTGCCCCATCATCCGGCCCGACTGCGTCGGGTTCCCTCACTCCATCGCCGCTCTGGGGGCCGGCGCGATGGGCCATCCATGGCCTGGCGCGCCTCTCGCGGCATCCATGCCGCTCGTCCCCCGGCGCAACGACTGCGTTCGGCCTCCTGGAGGGGCGTTGGCGGCTGCTCCAACTTTATCTGCTCAAATCCACGCATTGATGTGCGCACCAACCCAACGTGCACGTAGCGGCGGCTTTCGTAGGATGGCGTAGAGCGAAGCGAAACCCATGCTGTGGAGGTGGAAGAAATCCATAAATGCCCGGATAGCACCGTGCTTGAGCGCTTGCATTAAAACCACAACAGCTAACGCAGACAGAGCCAATTCATTCGCGACGGGTGCTGCCCCGCGTAGCCCGGGCTTCAGCCCGGGGCCATTCCGGGGGCCAGGTACCGGTCAGACCACGCGTCCGTAGGCGCTGTCGATGCCCCGGCGTTCATCCAGGCAATCGGCTTCGCCCATCTCGAACTCGCGGCAGATCAGCGGGCGATTCTCGTAGATGGTGCAGAGCATGGTGTCGCGGTCCAGCGCGGCGCACCAGCCGTCGTCCAGGCGCGCCATGACGTCGCCGCCCCAGTCATCGGTTTCGATGAAGCGTTCGGGCACGCCGGTGTCGGTGATCAGCATCACTTCCAGCTGGCAGCAGCAGGCGGCGCAGGTGGCGCAGGTGATCTCGGGGGCGGCAGGCAGTTGTTGGACGGGAATCAGCGAAGGGCTCATGGGCGCTGAGTTTACGGCAAAGGCATGCGCTCCGGTTGCCGGGGCGATCAGGTGCTCGGCCTTGGCCGCTTCAACTGCCTCGCCAGGCGATGCAGCAGAGGCAGCAGCGCCGCCCAGATGAGCGCCAGTACCAACAGGCTCGGCAGCGTGCCGAAGGGCAGGCCGACCCCGGCCACGCGCGCGCCGGCCAGGTACGACAGCGGTGCGGCGATGGCGCCCAGCAGGCTGGCCAGCCACCAGGGCCGGGCAGTCCAGGCCAGGCAATGGTTGAGCGTGGTGCCCAGCAGTGCCCAGAGCAATACCAGCCAGGGCGGGATCAGGTGCCCGCCGTAGCCGAAGTCGAACAGGCCGAGGTTGAGCAACAGGCAGTCCAGCAGGCTGCCCAGCAGCGTCACCGCGATCACCAGGCGGCCATCCTCCGACCAGGAGCCGATGCAGAGGAAGTGCAGCGCCAGGATCGCCGGCGCCACCAGCAGCAGGAGCGGCTGGTTGGCGGCGAACAGGCAGGCGAACCAGCCCAGCTGGAACAGCACCGCATTGGACAGCTGCCTAGGCATCCAGGCGGCCGAGCAGTGACGGCGGGCGCGCGCCGGGCTTGGCCAGCACCAACTGCGCGGTGCCGATGGCGCGCTCCAGGAAGCCGCCCTCGCAGTAGCACAGGTAGAACTCCCAGAGCCGGTAGAAGGTTTCGTCGTAGCCCAGTTGCTCCAGGCGCCCGCGCGCTGCGCGCAGGTTGTCGTGCCAGTGGCGCAGGGTGCGCGCGTAGTGGGGGCCGAAGTCCTCCATGTGGAGCAGGTTCATGTCGCTGTCGCGGGTGATCACCTCCAGCATCTTCTGCACCGAGGGCAGGGCGCCCCCGGGGAAGATGTAGCGCTGGATGAAGTCGACGCTGCGTTTGGCCTGCTCGTAACGCTGGTCGCGCATGGTGATGGCCTGCAGCAGCATCAGCCCGTCGTCCTTGAGCAGGCGTGCGCACTGCTTGAAATAGGTGGGCAGGAAGCGGTGGCCCACCGCCTCGACCATCTCGATGGAGACCAGCTTGTCGAAGCGCCCGTCTAGGTCGCGGTAGTCCTGCAGCAGCAGGGTGACGCGTGATTGCAGGCCCTGCTCCTCGATGCGCTGGCGGGTGTACTCGTACTGCTCGCGGGACAGGGTAGTGGTCGTTACCCGGCAGCCGTGGTGGGTGGCGGCGTAGAGCGCCATGCTGCCCCAGCCGGTGCCGATCTCCAGCAGGTGGTCGTCGGGCTTGAGGTCGAGCTTGCGGCAGATGCGTTCCAGCTTGTTCAACTGGGCCTGCTCCAGGCTCTGCTCGGGGCTGGCGAACTGCGCGGCGGAGTACATCATGGTGGGGTCGAGCATCTGCTCGAACAGGTCGTTGCCCAGGTCGTAATGGGCGGCGATGTTGCGCCGCGAGCCGGCCCGGGTGTTGCGGTTGAGCCAGTGCAGGCCCTGCACCAGGGGCCTTCCCAGCAAAGCCAGGCCGCGTTCCATGCCGTCGAGCACATCGAGGTTGGCGACGAACACGCGGATCACCGCCGTGAGGTCCGGCGTGGTCCAGTAACCGTGGATATAGGCCTCCCCCGAGCCGATGGAGCCGTTGGCCGCCACCAGCGGCCAGACCGCCGCATCCTGCACCTCGATACGTGCCCTGAGTTCAGCCTGGGCGTCGCCGAAGACCCGTTCCTCGCCGTCCTCCAGCACGGTCAACTGGCCGTGGCGCAGCCCTTCCAGCTGGGCCAGCACCAGCCGGCGCAACAGGCCGCCGGCCAGGCCGGTGGTGCCGAACAGGCCCGGCTTGATGCCGAGACTAGTGCTCTTCATGGTGATGCTCCTTCGAATGCGTGGTGGCGACGCGGTAGGCGCCGTCCGCCGCCTGGTGGGAGAACAGAGGCAGGCGTTTGAGCAGCAGGCGCAGGGCCTGCCAGTAGATGCCCAGGACGGTCTTGGCCGTCATCCAGGGAAAGCGTGCGAGGTAGCGGTGCAGGCTGGCGCGGTCGAGTTCGTGGCGCTCCAGGTCGAGGGTCGCGTCGAACAGCCGGGTGTCGCCCTGCCAGTCCTCCATGTGCACCGCCAGGCGTGGGCCCACCGGGCTGAAGGCCATGCGGTACTCCAGCTCGCGGGGCAGGAATGGCGACACGTGGAAGGCCTTGTCCACCCGCACTCGCTGGTGGCCCTCGCCCTGCGCCGGCACCACGTAGTGGTAGCGCTCGCGCCAGGGCGTGTTGGTCACCTCGCAGAGGATCGCCATCAGCGTTCCGTCGGCGTCATGGCAGTAGAAGAAGCTCGCCGGGTTGAAGGCCAGCCCCCAGCTGCGCGCCTGGGCCAGCAGGCGGATGGAGCCTTCGGGGCGAACGCCCAGCGCCTCGGTCACGCGTTGGCGCACCGCCTCGGCCAAGGTCATGCCGGCGCCGGTGAACTGCGGCAGGAAATCCCGCTCGCGGAAGGCGAAGGGCGCGAAGCGGCCGTGCCCGGCCAGGGGTGAGAGACCGAGCACCTGTTCCTGCTCGTCCAGGTCCAGGTAAAGCAGGCCGATGCGGTAGCGGAAGGCGTGGGCCCGGGGCTGGTGCCGCCGGTGCCTGACCCAGCCGCTGTAGAGGGCGCTGTTCACAGGGATTCCCCGAACTCGCGGGCCACGCGCAGGGCGCTGACCACGCCATCCTCGTGGAAGCCGTTGCCCCAGTAAGCACCGCAGAAGTAGCTGTGCTGCTTGGCGTTGATCTCCTCCCAGCGCGCCTGGGCGCGGACGCCCTCGAGGCTGAACTGCGGATGGGCGTAGCTGAAGCGGGCGAGGACGCGCGCGGGGTCGATGGCTTCGCCCTGGTTGAGGCTGACGCAGAAGGTCTCCGGCGCCTGGATGCCCTGGAGGATGTTCATGTTGTAGGTCACGGCCGCCGGGCGCTGGCGAGGGCCGCCCAGGCGGTAGTTCCAGCTGGCCCAGGCCAGTGGCCGGCGCGGCAGCAGGCGCGTGTCGGTGTGCAGCACCACCTCGTTGTCGGCATAGGGCAGGGCGCCCAGTACCTCGGCCTCGGTCGCGCTCGGCTGGGCCAGCAGGGCCAGTGCCTGGTCGCTGTGGCAGGCGAATACCACCTTGTCGAAGCGCTCGCTGCCGGCGGCGCTGTGCAGGGTCACGCCCTCGGCATCGCGCTCGACCCAGGTCACCGGGCAGGACAGGCGGATGTGGTCGGCGAAGCTGGCCGTCAGTGGCGCCACGTAGCTGCGCGAGCCCCCGCTGATCACCCGCCATTGCGGGCGGTCGTTGACCGAGAGCAGGCCGTGGTTCTTGAAGAAGCGCACGAAGAACTGCAGCGGGAAGGCCAGCATGTCGTCCAGCGGCATGGACCAGATAGCTGCCCCCATCGGTACCAGGTAGTGATCGCGGAAGCGCTCGCCATAACCGCCCATGCGCAGGTAGTCGCCGAGGGTGATGGCGGGGTTGATGCGGCCCGCGTCGAGGTCCGCCTGGGCGTCGTGGTTGAAGCGCAGGATTTCTCGCAGCATGCCCCAGAAACCCGGCGAGAGCAGGTTGCGCCGCTGGGCGAAGAGGCTGTTGAGGTTGTTGCCGTTGTACTCCAGGCCGCTGGCCGGGTCGTGCACCGAGAAGCTCATCTCGGTGGGTTGACTGGCCACGCCCAGGCGCTCCATCAGGCGGATGAAGTTGGGGTAGGTCCAGTCGTTGAAGACGATGAAGCCGGTGTCCACGGCGTAGTCACGCCCCTGCAGGTGCACGTCCACCGTGTGGGTGTGGCCGCCGATCCAGTCGCTGGCTTCGAACAGCTGGATATCGTGCTGGCGGGCCAGCAACCAGGCGCAGGTGAGACCGGAAATGCCGCTGCCGATGATGGCGACTTTCATTGGGGAGCTCCGTTACGGGCCAGGCGTCGGCCCAGGGCCAGGCGCATCCGCGCCGGCAGCCGGGCGAGCAGGCGCAGGGCGAGGATGAAGGGGCCCGGGAAGGCGATTTCCAGCGGCCGCCGCTGCAGCCGCCGGACGATGTGGTGCGCGGCACGTTGCGTCGACCAGCGCATGGGCATGGGGAAGTCGTTGCGCTGGGTCAGCGGCGTGTCGACGAAGCCGGGGCTCACCAGCGTGACGTCGAGGCCTTCGTGGGCCAGGTCCACGCGCAGGGATTCCAGCAGGTAGCGCAAGCCGGCCTTGGAGGCGCCATAGGCTTCGGCGCGAGGCAGGGCGAAGTGGGTGACGGCGCTGACCACGCCGACCAGGTGCGGCCGTTCGCCCTTGCGCAGCAGGGGCAGGGCGGCTTCGATGCAGCGCGCCGGGGCGAGCAGGTTGGCGGCTACCACGCGCTCGACCAGGTCGGCGTCGAAACGCCCGGCCTCCAGGTATTCGCAGGTGCCGGCGTTAAGGATCGCGCAGTCCAGCGCGCCCCAGTGTCGGGCGATGCGTTCGCCCATGGCGGTGACCTGGGCGGCGTCGGTCAGGTCGCCCGGCACCAGCAGTACCTGCTCTGGGAAGCGCTGCTGCAGGGTTTCCAGCGGGCCGCTGCGGCGGGCGCTGAGGGCGAGACGGTGCCCGTCCCGGAGCAGCAGTTCGGCCAGTTCGGCGCCGATGCCGCTGCTGGCGCCGGTGAGCCAGATGCGTCGGGAGTCGTTCATGCCAGTCGCCCCTTTAGCAAGCGGACCACCCCGCCCAGCAGCGGCACGTGTTCATAGAGCAGCGCGCCGGCATCGAAGTAGTCGCGGTGGTAGTACACCCGTTCGTTCCAGCGCAGGTGCGAGCAGCCTTCCACCGCAATCGGGCGGCCGCCTGCCAGGCGTGGGTGGCGATAGGTCATGGTCCAGCGCAGGTAGCCTTGGCCTTCACCCGCCTGGTCATAGCCGTGGAACTCGAAGTTCAGGTCGTTGACGTTCTCGTAGAGCCCGGCGAAGTAGCGGCGGATGGCGGGCAACCCTTCGACATGGTGCAGCGGGTCGGTGAACTGGGCGTCCTCGCTGTACAGCGTGGCGAGCAGGTCGAGGTTGTCGCGGCCCAGGCGCGCGAAGTCCTCGGCGAAACGTTGCAGGAAGGCGCTCATGCCGTGACCGCCTTGGGCAGGCTGCGGAACGCGGCGATGGCCCGGTCGCGGCTGGAGGAGAGGTCCACCATCGGCTGTGGATAACCTTCCGGCAGGAACAGCCCGCCACGGGCGGCCGGGTCGTGGATGTCCTTCTTGTCCAGGCTTGCCAGCTCCGGCAGCCACTGGCGGATGAACACCCCTTGCGGGTCGAAGCGCTGGGACTGGCTGACCGGATTGAAGATGCGGAAGTAGGGCGCGGCATCGGTGCCGGTGGAGGCGCTCCACTGCCAGCCGCCGTTGTTGGCCGCCAGGTCACCGTCGATCAGGTGGCGCATGAACCAGCGCTCGCCCTCGCGCCAGTCGATCAGCAGGTTCTTGGTGAGGAACATGGCCACCACCATGCGCAGGCGGTTGTGCATCCAGCCGGTGGCCAGCAATTGGCGCATCGCCGCGTCGACGATGGGGATGCCGGTACGCCCCTGCTGCCAGGCTTCCAGGTCTTCTGGGGCATCGCGCCAGCGCAGCGCTTCGGTGTCGGCGCGGAAGGCGCGGTGGCGGCTGACGCGTGGGTAGCCCACGAGGATGTGCTTGTAGAACTCGCGCCAGAGCAGTTCGTTGATCCAGGTGACGGCGCCGGCGTTGCCCGACTCGAACTCGCCCTGGTTGCTGCGCAGCGCGGCATGCAGGCATTGCCGTGGCGACAGCACGCCGGCGGCGAGGTAGGGCGACAGCTGGCTGGTGCCGGGGTGTGCGGGGAAGTCGCGTTCGTCCTGGTAGTGCTCGATCTGCTGGTCGGCGAACGCCTCCAGGCGGCGGCCCGCTTCCTCTTCGCCGGCGGGCCAGAGCGCTTGCAGGCTGGCGGGTGGGGTGTGGAAGCCCTTCACCGTGGCGGGTACGGCGCTGCTTTCGATACCCAGCGGCTCCTGCTTTTTCGGCAGCGGCGCGCTGGGGGGCAGGGCGCTGTGCAGCCGCGCGTAGCAGGCCTTGCGGAACTGGCTGAAGACCTGGAAGTAGCCGTCGCTCTTGGTCAGCACGCTGCCCGGCTTGAACAGCAGTTGGTCGAGATGGCTGCGCAGGCGCAGGTCGTCGGCCTGCAGGCGCGCCTTGACGGCGGCATCGCGCTTGGCCTCGTTGATGCCGTATTCCTCGTTGACGTGCACGGCGCTGACCTGATGCTCGTGGCACAGGCGGGCGATGGCTTCGGGGGCTTCGTCCCAGTGGTCGGCGCGGCGGATCAGCAGCGGCACGTTGAGGCGCGCCAACTCGGCCTGCAGCGAGGCCAGGTTGCGCAGCCAGAAGTCCACCTTGGCGGGGGCGTCGTCGTGTTCCTGCCACTGGCCGGGGCTGAGCAGGTAGAGGGCCAGGGTCGGCCCGGCGGCCATCGCAGCGGACAGGGCCGTGTTGTCCTGGACGCGCAGGTCGCAGCGGAACCACATCAGTTGGCGCATGGAAGATCCTCGGGCCTGGCCAGCACACCAAGGCTGGACAGGGTTTGCAGGGCCGCGACCGGGTCGTCGGCGAGAGGGGGGCGGATGCCTTGTGCGGCCAGCTCTTGCAGCTCGCGCTGGTGGATGCGCACGGCGGGCCCGGCGAGCACGAGCGGGCAGCCGTGGTCGGCCAGCAGGCGTGCCAGGCTGGGGCCGGCCAGGGCCTGTTCGGCATACAGCAGCAGGGCGCGGGGTTCGATACGGGCGATGGCCAGGGGCAGCTCGGCGGCGGGTATCGGCCACTCCAGCACCTCCACCGCGCAGCCGGCATTGCTGGCCAGCCAGGCGCTTATCCACAGGCCCGGCGCCATGGGTTGTTCACAGGGGTTGAGCAGCAACAGCGGGGCGCCGCCGTGCTGGCGGTTGTTGTGGTAGATGCGCGCGCCCAGCTTGCTGCGCAGCCAGGCGTTGAAGAACACCCGCTCCAGGCGCGCGCCATAGGCATCGCCCCAGCGGGTTTCCAGTGCTTCGAGCAGGGGCAGCAGCAGTTGCTGGCACAGCGTCAGCGGCGGGTAGATCGACAACGCGGCGTTGAAGCGCTCGTCGAGGCGGCGCTCTGCCAGGGCGCCGATGGCCTCCAGCAACTGATGACGCTGCTCGTCCCACAGCGAGGAAGACGAGAGTCCGGCGTGCTGACCGCCCCGCAGCAACCCCTTCACCTGGCCCACCGGTACGCCACGGTCGAGCCAGGTGAGCACGGCGTGGATGCGCGCCACATGCTCCGGCGCATACAGGCGGTGGCCCTTGGCGGTGCGCTGGGGCAGCACCAGGCCGTAGCGGCGTTCCCAGGCGCGCAGGGTCACCGGGTTGACGCCGGTGAGCCGCGCCACCTCGCGGATGGGCAGCAGGCCCCGGGCGAGTGCGGCCTGGAAGTCGCCGTCGAGCGGCGTGTCGTCGTAATCGTCCATGGCTAGATGGCGTTGCGCAGGCTGAGGTCTTCGGGATGCGGCTGCAGGTAGGCCTGCTGCGCGATGTAGGGATGCGGGTGGCGGGCGAAGTGGTGCTTGAGCAGGGTGAGCGGCACCACCAGCGGCACGATGCCGGTGCGGTACTGCTCGATCAGGCGCTGCATCTCCGCCTTCTCGTCACGCCCCAGGGCGCCCTTCAGGTAACCGCTGATGTGCTGCAGCACGTTGCTGTGGGTACCCCGGGTGGCGCAGCGGCTGAGGCCCTTCATCAACTCGCTGAAGTAACGCGGGGCCAGCTCCTCGGGGTGGTGCTCGCCAATGCTGCCGAGCATCCGCCCGAGGGCGCGGTAGCGCGCGGGGTCGCTGGCCATCAGCTGGTACTTGTAGCGGGCGTGGAATTCGAGGATGCCGCGCCGGGTCAGCCCCTCGGCCAGCAGGGCGCGCCAATCGGCGTGGGCGTAGACGCGGGTGAGGAAGTTCTCCCGCAGCACCGGGTCGCACAGGCGGCCTTCTTCCTCCACCGGCAGGTCGGGGCGGGCGGCGCAGAAGGTCTCGGCGAACAGGCCGCGCCCGCCGCCTTCGGCGGGGTAGCCGTTGTCCTGGTAGACCTTGACGCGGTATAGGCCGCAGGAAGGTGACTTCTGCATGAAGATGAAGCCGTCCAGGTCGTCCAGGCGCTCGGCGGTCTGCCGGCCGTAGTCGCGCAGGGCATCGCTGACGTCACGCTCGTCGCGGCTGCCCACGGCGCGCGGGGCGGCGGGGTCGCCCACCAGGCGCAGGGTCGGGCGCGGCGTGCCGAGGCCGATGCCGACCTCCGGGCAGACGCGGACGAATTCCAGGTGGCGGGCGAGGAACTGGCTGCACAGGCGGGATTCCTTGTGCCCGCCGTTGAAGCGGACTTCCTCGCCCATCAGGCAGGCGCTGATGCCGATCTTGGGGGGCTGGGCAGTGGGGGCGCTGGACATGCGGTGCCTCGGATGAACTTGTACAGGTTCTGTTATTTGTACAACCTGTGTTCATCATAGGCGTGTCGTTGTACAAATCAATAGTCTTGTACAACTTTTCCGGCGATCTGCCCGGGGTCGCCGGTGGGACGGCTTGCGACCGTCAGAGGTGTTCGAGCAGGCGGCGGGCGGCGTCCTGCCCACTCAGCCAGGCGCCTTCCACGCGGCCGGAGCTGCACCAGTCGCCGCAGGCGTAGAGCCCCAGGTCGGCATCGGCCAGGGCGCCCCATTCGTGGGCCTGGGCCGGGCGCGCGTAGAGCCAGCGGTGGGCCAGGGTGAAGGCCGGCGGCGGTACGGCACAGCCGATCAGCTCGGCGAAGGCGCCGTAGAGCTGCTCGATCACCGCTTCCTTGGGCAGGTCCAGGTGCTGGCGGCTCCAGGCGCTGGTGGCGTGCAGCACCCAGGTGTCCTGGCTGTTGTCGCGACCGGGCTTGGTGCGATTGCGCGCTACCCAGTCGAGCCCGCTGCCTTGCACGAAGCAGCCTTCGACGGGTGTCTCCAGCGGCTTCTCGAAGGCCAGGGCCACGGCCCAGGTGGGCTCCATGGCGACGCTGGCGGCGACTCCGGCGAGCTTGGGGGCAGCGGCCAGCAGGGTGGTGGCCTGGGGCGCGGGGGTGGCGATGATGACGTGGCTGAAGGGGCCGTGGCTCTGGCCCTCGGCGTCCAGCAGGCTCCAGTGCTGCTCGCCGCGGAACACCTCGGTGATGCGGCAGCTGAAATTCACCGGCAGCGCGCCCATCAGGGCCCGGGTGATGGCGCTCATGCGTGGGGTACCGACCCAGCGCACCTGTTCGTCCGGGGAGGGCGAGAGGGTGCCGTTGCGGAAGTTGTAGAGGGTGGGCGTCCACTCGGCGACCCAGCCGCGGTCGCGCCATTGCTGGACGACTTCGGTGAAGCGGCGGTCGCGGGCGGTGAAATACTGCGCGCCGAGGTCGAGCGAACCGGCGTCGCTGCGCTTGCTGGCCATACGACCGCCACTGCCGCGGCTCTTGTCGAAGAGCTGCACGGCGTGCCCGGCGGCATGCAGCGCCTGGGCGGCGGAAAGGCCCGCGAGGCCGGTTCCGATGATGGCGATGGGAGTGCTCATGGTTACCTCGTTACCTTGTGCTGTAGCGACTGCTGATCAGGTGTTCGATAAACCTATACACTTTTGTTGCGTTGTACAGGGCTATCGGTTCCAATTCGAGTGCCGCTCATAAAGGTGTGACCATGGCGGACTCAACCCGTGCCCTGTCTTGATTCAGACTAGGGCGATATCTCCACTTAGCACCATGCGAGGAGGATGCCATGCACATATTGCTGACCGGCGGTACTGGCCTGATCGGCCGTGAGCTCTGCCGGCTGTGGAGCGGGCAGGGCCACCAGGTCACCGTGCTCAGCCGCACGCCGCAGCGCGTGGCGGGGCTTTGCGGGCCCGTGGTGCGGGCCATCGGCAGCCTCGACGAATACGGTGACGGGCCCCTGGATACACTGGTCAACATGGCGGGCGAACCGGTGGCCGGCGGGCTGTGGACGCGCAACCGCAAGGCGAAGATTCTCGACAGCCGGGTGGCCTTCACCGAGCGCCTGCTGGCCTGGCTGGAGACCCGCGAGCAACGCCCGGCGCTGCTGCTGTCCGGCTCGGCGGTGGGCTGGTATGGCGACGCCGGCGAGCGCGAGCTGCGCGAGGACGCGCCACCCGGCAACGGCGATTTTGCCAGCGCCCTGTGCATCGCCTGGGAAGAGACCGCGCAACGCGCCGAGGCACTGGGCATCCGCGTGGTGCTGTTGCGCACCGGCCTGGTGCTCGCGGCCCATGATGGTTTCCTCCGCGACATGCTCCGGGCATTCCGCCTCGGCCTCGGTGGTCGCCTGGGCAGTGGCCGCCAGTGGATGCCGTGGATTCACCTGCAGGATCAAATCGCCGCGATGGATTTTCTTTTGCGGCTGGAGGGGGCCAGTGGTCCCTATAATGCGTGCGCTCCTCACCCCGCGCGCAATTGTGATTTCACCCGGAGCCTGGGCCGCGCGCTGGGGCGGCCGGCCGTTCTGCCGGCGCCGACCTTCGCGTTGCGCCTGCTGCTGGGGGAGATGTCGATCCTCCTGCTGGGCGGCCAGCGCGCCGTGCCGACGCGGCTGCTGGACGCCGGTTTCATCTTTCGTTTCACCGATCTGGATACGGCGCTCGCCGATGTGCTGAGGCCTAAGGACGTTGCATGACTGATCACGCGCTGCTGCTGGCCAACCTGGGCTCACCCGCTTCCACCTCGGTGGGGGACGTGCGCCGCTACCTCAACCAGTTCCTCATGGACCCCTACGTCATCGACCTGCCCTGGCCGCTGCGGCGCCTGTTGGTGTCGCTGATCCTGATCAAGCGTCCCGCGCAGTCGGCCCATGCCTACGCCTCCATCTGGTGGCCCGAAGGCTCGCCGCTGGTCGCCCTCAGCCGCCGTTTGCAGAACGCCACCCAGCCGTTCTGGCCCCATGGGCCGGTGGCTCTGGCGATGCGTTACGGCGAGCCCTCCATCGAGAACACCCTGCAGGAACTGGTGCGCCAGGGCGTCAAGCGCGTGACGCTGGCACCGCTCTACCCGCAGTTCGCCGACAGCACCACCACCACCGTCGAACAGGAGACGCGCCGGGTTATCGCCGCCCATGGCTTCAAGCTCCAGGTGCAGGTGCTCGACCCCTTCTACGACCAGCCCGAGTACCTCGATGCCCTGGTGGCCAGCGCCCGCCCGCACCTGGAGCAGGGCTTCGATCACCTGCTGATGAGCTACCACGGGCTGCCCGAGCGCCACCTGCACAAGGCCGACACCAGTGGCAGCCACTGCCTGAAGGGCGCGGACTGCTGCCAGCGTGCCGAGGGCCAGGTGCTCGCCCGCTGCTACCGTGCCCAGTGCTACCGCACCAGCGAAGGCTTCGCCGCGCGCATGGGGCTGCAGCCGGGGCAGTGGTCGGTGTCCTTCCAGTCGCGCCTGGGCCGCGCCAAATGGATCGAGCCCTACACCGAGAGCCGTCTCGACGAACTGGCGGCCCAGGGGGTGAAGAAACTGCTGGTGATGTGCCCGGCCTTCGTCGCCGACTGCATCGAGACCCTGGAAGAGATCGGCGACCGCGGGCGCGAGCAGTTCATCGCCGCTGGCGGCGAGGACCTGGTACTGGTGCCCTGCATGAACGATCACCCGCAATGGGCCCAGGCACTGGCCAGCCTTTCCGGCAAGGCCCAGCGCCTGCTCTGAGCATCAGCCCGGGGACAGCCCGGGCATTCGCCTGGCCTATAAAGCCGCTGCTTCATCCCGCCTGCACCTAAGCTGGGCGCTTCTTCCACCGTCGTGCGCCGCACCGGCGGCGCCGAGGAGAGCCCATGCAGAACAACAACAATGGCTATCCCTCGGGCCTGCGAGCCTGGACCACCGTCGCCATCCTGATGGTGGCCTACGTGCTTTCCTTCATCGATCGGCAGATTCTCAACCTGCTGGTGGAGCCCATCCGCCGTGATCTGGTCATCAGCGATACGCAGATGAGCCTGCTGATGGGCCTGTCCTTCGCGCTGTTCTACACCGTCTGCGGCATCCCCCTCGGGCGCCTGGCCGATACCCGCAGTCGCCGCGGGCTGATCGCCATCGGCGTACTGTTCTGGAGCGCCGCCACCGCCGCCTGCGGCATGGCCAAGCTGTACTGGCAGTTCCTCGTCTGCCGCATCGGCGTGGGCGTGGGCGAGGCGGCATTGTCGCCGGCGGCCTATTCGCTGATCGCCGACAGCTTCCCCCAGGAGCGCCGCGCCACCGCCATCAGCGTGTATTCCATGGGCGTGTACCTCGGCTCGGGGTTGGCCTTCCTGCTCGGCGGGCTGGTGATCAAGTTCGCCTCGGCCCAGGGTGACGTGCACCTGCCGCTGCTGGGCGACGTGCGCCCCTGGCAGCTGATTTTCCTCATCCTCGGCGGTGCCGGCGTGCTCTTCACCCTGTTGATGCTGGCGGTGCGTGAGCCGGCCCGGCGCGGCGTGGGCGCCGGTGTCGCGGTGCCTTTCTCTGAGGTGGGGCGCTACATCCGCGCCAACCGCCGCACCGTGCTCTGCCACAACTTCGGTTTCGCCGGGCTGGCCTTCGCCGGCTACGGCAGCGCGGCGTGGATCCCCACCTTCTTCATCCGCACCTACGGCTGGGACGCCGGCCACGTGGGCGTGGTCTACGGCAGCATCGTCGCGGTGTTCGGTTGCCTCGGCATCGTCTTCGGCGGCCGCCTGGCGGACCGCATGGCCAAGCGCGGGCGCAGCGACGCCAACATGCGCGTCGGCCTCATCGCCGCCATCGGGGCGCTGCCGCTGGTGCTGGTGTTCCCGCTGCTGGACAACGCCAACTGGGTGACCGTGCTGATGGCGCCGACCGTGTTCTTCCTCAGCATGCCCTTCGGCGTGGCGCCGGCGGCGATCCAGGAAATCATGCCCAACTCCATGCGTGGCCAGGCCTCGGCCATTTACCTGTTCGTCATCACCCTGATCGGCCTGGGCCTCGGCCCCACCGCCGTGGCTCTGGTGACCGACTACGTGTTCGCCGACGACAAGGCGCTGCGCTACTCGCTGCTGATCGTCACCTCGCTGGCGGTGTTCAGCTCGGTGGTGCTGCTGTGGATGGGGCTCAAGCCCTACCGCGAAAGCATCGAGCGCCTGAAGCAGTGGGTGGCGCCGAGCCCGCTGCCGGCGGCCAAGCTGGCGGATGCCTGACTGGCGGCCCCAATGAAAAAGCCCCGCGATTGCGGGGCTTTTTTTGTGGCGCGGGGCTCAGATGTCCGGCGCGTCGTCCGCCGCCTTGTGCTTCCAGGCGTCGTGGCCGGGAAGGACCAGGTTGAGGGCGATGGCGACGATGGCGCAGAGGGCGATGCCCTTGAGGCCGAAGTCGTCCGGGCCGGTGCCGGTGCCGATCAGCACGCCGCCGATGCCGAACACCAGGGTCACCGAAACGATCACCAGGTTGCGCGCTTCGGCCAGGTCCACCTTGTGGCGGATCATGGTGTTCATGCCCACCGCGGCGATGGAGCCGAACAGCAGGCAGAGGATGCCGCCCATCACCGGCACCGGGATGCTCTGCAGGATGGCGCCGAACTTGCCGATGAAGGCCAGGCCGATGGCGAACAGCGCTGCCCAGGTCATGATCTTCGGGTTGTAGTTCTTGGTCAGCATCACCGCGCCGGTGACTTCGGCGTAGGTGGTGTTCGGCGGGCCGCCGAACAGGCCGGCGGCCGAGGTGGCCAGGCCGTCGCCCAGCAGGGTGCGGTGCAGGCCGGGGGTCTTCAGGTAGTTCTTGCCGGTGACGCTGCCCACCGCGATCACGCCGCCGATGTGCTCGATGGCCGGGGCCAGGGCCACGGGGACGATGAACAGGATGGCCTGCCAGTTGAACTCGGGGGCGGTGAAGGCCGGCAGTTCCAGCCAGGGTGCCGCGAGGATCTTGGCGGTGTCGACCACGCCGAACCAGAACGACAGGGCGAAGCCCACCAGCACGCCGGAGATGATCGGCACCAGGCGGAAGATGCCCTTGCCGAACACCGCCACCACCAGGGTGGTCAGCAGCGCCGGCATGGAGATCCACATGGCGGTGGCGTAGGGGATCAGCTCGGTGCCGTCACCGGCCTTGCCCATGGCCATGTTGGCGGCGATGGGGGCCATGGCCAGGCCGATGGAGATGATCACCGGGCCGATCACCACCGGGGGCAGCAGACGGTCGATGAAGCCGGTGCCTTTGATCTTCACCGCCAGGCCGAGGAAGGTGTAGACGAAGCCCGCCGCCACCACGCCGCCCATGGTCGCGGCCAGGCCGAACTGGCCCTTGGCGAGGATGATGGGGGTGATGAAGGCGAAGCTCGATGCGAGGAACACCGGCACCTGGCGACCGGTCACGATCTGGAACAGCAGGGTGCCCATGCCGGCGGTGAACAGCGCCACGTTCGGGTCCAGGCCGGTGATCAGCGGCATCAGCACCAGGGCGCCGAAGGCCACGAAGAGCATCTGCGCGCCGGACAGCACCTGGCGCCATAGCGGTTCGTTGAATTCATCGCTCATGGATCAGGTGTCCTTCTGCTTGGTGCCGAAGATCTTGTCGCCGGCATCGCCCAGGCCCGGAATGATGTAGCCATGCTCGTTGAGCTTTTCATCGATGGAGGCGGTGAAGATCATCACGTCCGGGTGGGCATCGTTGACCACCTTGATGCCTTCGGGCGCGGCCACCAGCACCATGGCGCGGATCTCCTTGCAGCCGGCACGCTTGAGCAGCTCGATGGTGGCGACCAGGGAACCGCCGGTGGCCAGCATCGGGTCGATGATCAGTGCCAGGCGCTCGTCGATCTCGGGGGCCAGTTTTTCCAGGTAGGTGTGCGCTTCGAGGGTTTCCTCGTTGCGGGCCACGCCCACGGCGCTGACCTTGGCGCCCGGGATCAGGCTGAGCACGCCGTCGAGCATGCCGATACCGGCACGCAGGATGGGCACCACGGTGATCTTCTTGCCGGCGATCTTCTCCACCTGCACCGGGCCCGCCCAGCCCTGGATCTCGTAGTTTTCCAGGGGCAGGTCGTTGGTCGCTTCATAGGTGAGCAGGGCGCCCACTTCCTGGGCCAGTTCGCGGAAGTTCTTCGTGCTGATGTCGGCGCGGCGCATCAGGCCGATTTTGTGGCGGATCAGCGGGTGGCGGATCTCTCGGATAGGCATGGGGTGTTACTCCGGCGGGCTGGCAAAAAAATTGCGTTAGATTAAAGCATTGCCTGTGCCATGTCGTGACTGACTGGCCGGTCGCGCGACCTTTGGGGCGTTGCATGACGAGGCCTGCGGGGCTGCGACAAACTATCCTCGACACTCGTCCGGCAGGGCTTGCTCCCGGACAGACGGATGAGTACCTTTGCCGACTTTTATCTTGACGCCCCGATCAACTTCCCACGGAAGCCAGGGCCAACGCCGCTCAAAAACAGAGGAAAAGCCATGCCCGCCGATCTCGCCCACATCCGCCAGGTAATGGCCGAAGCCGACTGCCTGTACACCGATGCCCAGGTCGAAGCCGCCATCGACCAGATCGCCGGCGCCATCAACGGCGAGCTGGCCGAGCGCAACCCCGTGGTCTTCTGCGTGATGAACGGCGGCCTGATCTTCGCCGGCAAGCTGCTGCCGAAGCTCGACTTCCCCCTGGAGCTGTCCTACCTGCACGCCACCCGCTACCGCAATGAAACCAGCGGCGGCGAGCTGTTCTGGAAGGCCAAGCCGGAAATCTCCTTCATCGACCGCGACGTGCTGATCATCGACGACATCCTCGACGAAGGGCACACCCTCGCGGCGATCATCGACTTCTGCAAACACGCCGGCGCCGCCCACGTGCACACCGCCGTGCTGATCGACAAGACCCACGACCGCAAGGCGCGCCCGGACCTCAAGGCCGACTACGTGGGCCTGCCCTGCGTGGACCGCTACATCTTCGGCTACGGCATGGACTACAAGGGCTACTGGCGCAACGCCGCCGGCATCTTCGCCGTCAAAGGGCTCTAAGCCCGTGGCTGTGCGCTTCCTCGACCAGGCTCTGTTCGCCGACCTGGCCGCAGGGGCCGCGGCCAGCCCGCGCCAGCGGCTGCACCACAACTTCCACGGCATGGAAGAGCCCTGCCACCGCATGGCGGTGGGGCTGCAACCCGGCACCTACATCGCCCCCCATCGCCACCTGTCCGCCGACAAGGCCGAGACCCTGCTGGTGCTCAAGGGCGCCCTGGGCCTGCTGCTGTTCAGCGAGGACGGTGCCGTGCAGGAGACTCGCGAGCTGCGTGCCGGGGGCGAGTGCGTCGGGGTCGATCTCACGCCCGGCCAGTTCCACGCCCTGGTGGTGCTGGAGGCCGACAGCCTGCTCTTCGAGTGCAAGGCCGGCCCCTATCGCCCGTTGGTGGATGGGGAGTTCGCCCCTTGGGCGCCCCGCGAAGGCGAGGCCGCCGCCCTCGACTACCTGGCCTGGATGCGCGCTCAGTTCGGCTGAGGCTCCAGCCAGCGCAGGGCCTTGGCCCGCGCCTGTTCCAGGTCGCGCACATAGGCCAGGCGGCCGTCCTCGCGACGGATGCCGGCACGGCGCAGCTTCAGCCGCACCCGCGTCGTGGTGCCCACCAGCACCAGGCCGATCCCCTGCTTGTGGTAGTCGTTCAGCAGGTTCTCGATGGCCGCCAGTGCGGTCATGTCCAGCAGCGGTACCGCGCTGATTTCCACGATCACCACCTTCACCTGCGGGTTCAGCCGGCGCAGCACGCTCAGGGCCTTTTCCGCGGCGCCGAAGAACAGCGGGCCACGGATCACATAGGGCACCACCTGTTCCGGCAGGCCCTCCAGCGCCTGGCCGAGGTGCGCGGGCAGGGGCTGGGCGTCGGTGAGGTCGCTCATACGCTTGATGAACAGGGCGGCGGCCAGCAGCAGGCCGACCCCCACCGCCAGCACCATGTCGAACAGCACCGTCAGCAACAGGCAGGTGAGCAGTACCAGCACGTCGTTGCGCGGGGCGATGCGCAGGGTGTGTGCGACGTGGCGCGCCTCGCTCATGTTCCACGCCACCATCAGCAGCAACGCCGCCAGAGCGGCCATCGGCAGGTAGCTGAACAGCGGCGCGAGCAGCAGCATGGCCAGCAGCACCACGCCGGCGTGGATCACCGCCGCGATGGGCGAGACGGCGCCGGCGCGGACGTTGGCGGCACTGCGGGCGATGGCGGCGGTGGCGGTGATGCCGCCGAACAGCGGCGCCACCAGGTTGCCCAGGCCCTGGCCGAGCAGTTCGGCGTTGGGGTCGTGGCGGGTGCCGGCCATGCCGTCGGAGACCACGGCGCAGAGCAGCGACTCGATGGCGCCGAGCATGGCGATGGCGAAGGCCGGGGCGAGCAGCTGGCGTACCAGCTCGAAGGACATCACCAGCGGCGCGCCGCTGGCCCCTGGCAGTTGCCAGGGCCAGGCGAAGCTGGGCAGGAAGGGCGGGATACCCGGGTGCACCACGCCATCCAGCTCATAGGTGAAGCGTTCGCCCAGGGTCGCCACCGGCAGGCCCAGGTGGTCCAGGGCCAGGCCCAGCAGGGCGCCGACCGCCAGGGCCACCAGGTGCCCCGGCACCTTGGGCACCAGGCGCGGCCACAGCAGCAGGACCGCGAGGCAGGCCAGCGCCACCAGCGCGTCGCCCAGGTGCGCACCGGGCAAGGCCTGGGCCAGTAGGCCGAGTTGCTCGACGTAGTTCTGCGGCGGGTGGGCCAGCTCCAGGCCCAGCACGTCCTTGATCTGCAGGGTGGCGATGACGATGCCGATGCCGGCGGTGAAGCCCAGGGTCACCGGGTAGGGGATGAACTGGATGAGCCGGCCGAAGCGTGCCAGGCCCATGGCGAGGAGGATCGTCCCGGCCATCATGGTGCACAGCAGCAGGCCGCCGAGGCCGAACTGCTGGGTGATGGGCAGGAGGATGACCACGAAGGCGGCGGTGGGGCCGGAGACGTTGAAGCGCGAGCCGCCGCTGAGGGCGATCAGCGGGGCGGCCACCAGCACCGTATAGAGGCCATGCTGCGGCGCGACCCCGACGGCGATGGCCAGGGCCATGGCCAGCGGGATGGCGACGATGCCCACCGTCAGGCCGGCGCCCAGGTCGCTGCGCAGGGATCTCCAGGAATAGCCGCTGCGCAGGCTCTGGCGCAGGGCGGCGAACAGTGGCGGCATGGGCAATGACATGGCGGGCTCCTTGGTGGAAGGCACCGATTATAGGGGCTGCGTGGCCCTTGCCACCTTGACCTGAGTCCAATGACTACAGGCCAAGGGCCCATGCTAGAGTGCTGCGCTCGTTTCTGCCGGGAGTTGCCGATGTCTCGCCGTACCCGCTTCGCCGCCGTCTTCCTGCTTGCCGCCAGCCTGCCCCTGGCCGCGGCCCCGAGCGGGGCCCCGAAGGGGGCGGCGACCACACTCCTGCAGACCGACTTCCTGCCCCCCGACGAACAGGGCCTGCGCCAGGAGCAGCCCGAGCAGCAACTGGTGGTGAAGGTGGCCAGCTACCGCGTCACCCTGGGCAACCAGCGCCAGTCCAACCAGCAGCCGATCCCCATCACCACGCCGATGCTGATCCAGCTGCGTGCCACGCCCGTAGGCAAGACGGTTGGCAAGGGCTCGGAGGCGGTCGAGGTGCAGATCGACTTCGAGGTCGACGGCAAGAGCCTGAAGAAGGCGACCTACGACGAGGCCGCCCGCAAGCTGACGCTGCACTATCCGCAGGCCCAGTACCGCGCGGTGCTCGACCTGCTGCGCAGCGGCACGGTGTTCTGCCAGTTCGCCGCCTACCCCAATGGCCATGTCTGGGCCGACCTGCACCTGGGGCCCGTACGCCTGCGTTGAGCCGCGTCGGCCTGCGGGGGTAAACTTCGGGCCCCGTGTGTTCCGGCCAGAGAGTAGTGAGCGATGCGCAAAGACAAGAAGCAGGTGATCGGCGAAGAAATCACCGAGGACTCGATCAAGCTGTTCCTCACGGTGGAGCCGGCCGACGACACGCCGCCGTCCCTGCACAAGCTGGTCAAGGCCTATCGCGGCCTGCGCATAGATGACTTCGAACGCTTCCTGCAGTTCTTCCTCGAGGCCGGCTACGACCTCGGCGCCAAGGACGCGCAGGGCAATGACTTCGTCGCCCTGATCAAGGATCAGCGCCTGGCCGAACCCTATATCGAGGCCGTTCAGGCCGCCCGGGGCTGACCCGAGTTATCCACAGGAACCCGCCTTCGAGCGGGTTTCTGCTTTTCTGGGCCTGGCAAAAACAGTGACCCAACGCACGAACGAGGAGGTGCACATGAGCAAGGAAGACGCATCGCAACGCTGGCAGCAGAAGACCATTGCCTATGCCCGCGCGATCAACGCCTATGTCGAGAAAGGCCTGCGCGAGGGTTGGGACAACGCGGGCAAGGAGCCCAGTTCCGCCGGGCGCGAGAAGCTGGTTCCCGCGCTGCTGGAAGCCCTGCGCGAGGCCAACCGCAGTGGCCACCTGGAAGGGCTGCAGGAAGCCTGGCCACCGGCCCATGCGCCGCTGCACGAGGTGCTCGACGAACAGGGCCAGGCCATTCCCATGCTCGCGCTGCTGGATGATGGCTCCATCGTCGCGCGCATCGGCGCCACCTGGGAGCCGGGGCACGTGGTGCGCATCGTCGGTGATCGGGTCGAGGAGGTACCGGGCCTGGCGTTCTTCGGCGCCTGCCCCAATCGACGTTTCTACGCCTTGGCGCGGGAGACGGGCGTGGAGGTGCGGGACGGCTGGGACGGCCCGGTGGTGCTGCACTGCCCCTGGCCGCTGGGCACCGAGGATGCACCTGAGGGCGTGGAGCTGGAAATCTTCGCCGAGACGCCGCGCCCCACGCGTCTGCAGCCCTTCCCGGACGGGCGCCGGGTGCTGCTGGTGAGCGGCTCGGGCATCTTCGTGCTGGCCCCGGAAGGCGCGCGTCGCCTGTACCCGGACAACGCATCGCTCAAGGAATACGCCGAGGCCACCGACTACGAGCCGCCGTACTCCACCGGCCTGAGCATGGAGCACGGCGCGGTGTCGGCGGATGGTCGGTGGATCGCCGTGGGCGGCCAGGACGGTCGCCATCACCTGTTCGATGCCGACCTGCAACCAGTGGCGGCCATCGGGCCCCATGGCGAGTACCCGCATTACGCCCTGTTCAGTGGCGATGGCCGCAGCGTCGCTTTCAACGCCTGCCACTTCTACAACGGCGGCACCCTAGCCGTAGACTTGGCCCAGGCACCGGGCCTGGATTCGGACTACTACGAGGATGTGGCGGGCGTGACCCTGGTGGAGGAGGGCGCGCGCGTCTACGCCGGTGCCTCCCTGGGCGATCGCTTCATCCTCGGCGACGCCTACGGCTACCTGCGTTGCGTCGATGCGACGGGTGAGCCTATCTGGCAGCACTTCCTCGGTTCGACCCTGTGTGCCATCGACCTCTCCGCCGATGGCCGAACCCTGGTGGCCTCCAGCTACGCCGGCATCATCGCCATCATCGACCTGGAGGCTGGCCGCCCGGAGTGGCAGATCGGCACCGGTGAGCACCGCGAGCGTCGCCGCTGGCTGTTCTGGAAGGGCGAGGAAACGCCGCTGGCGTGGTGATCGGCGCGAAGACCATTGCTCTGCATGATGGGTTTCGCTCCGCTCTACCCATCCTGCGGGCTGGCTCTGCCCCAGAACGAAAAAACCGCCCCGAGGGGCGGTTCTTTCATGGCGCTGAAGCTCAGCCCGCAGTGGCGGCGCTGGCTTCGGCCGGCTTGGCGGTGGCGATGCCCAGGCGCGCATCGCAGTGCTGGCTGACGCGGTGGTACAGCTCGGCGTCGGTCTCCAGCTCTTTCTCGCGAGCGGGGAAGATCTCCTTCAGCTTGGCGGACCACTCGGCTGAGCGGGCCTGCTCGGCGAAGCAGCGTTCGATCAGGTTGAGCATGATCGAAACGGTCACCGAAGCACCCGGAGATGCGCCGAGCAGGGCGGCGATACTGCCGTCCTCCGCGGCCACCAGTTCGGTGCCGAACTGCAGGATGCCGCCTTTCTTGGCGTCCTTCTTGATGATCTGCACGCGTTGGCCGGCCACTTCCAGGCGCCAGTCGGCCGGGTCGAGTTCCGGGTAGAACTTGCGCAGGGCATCCAGGCGCTGTTCCTGGGACTGCATCACTTCCTTGATCAGGTAGCGGGTCAGGTCCATGTTGTCGCGCGCCACGGCCAGCATCGGGCCGAGGTTGCTCGGGCGTACCGACAGCGGCAGGTCGAGGAACGAGCCGTGCTTGAGGAACTTGGTGGTGAAGCCGGCATAAGGCCCGAACAGCAGGGACTTCTTGCCGTCGACCACGCGGGTGTCCAGGTGCGGCACGGACATCGGCGGGGCGCCCACTTCGGCCTGGCTGTAGACCTTGGCCTGGTGGTGCTTGACCACGTCGGGGTTGTCGCAGCGCAGCCACTGGCCGCTGACCGGGAAGCCGCCGAAGCCCTTGCCTTCCGGGATGCCCGACAGTTGCAGCAGCGGCAGTGCGCCGCCGCCGGCGCCGAGGAACACGAAGCGCGCGGCGACTTCGCGGTTGGCACCGCTCTGGGTGTTCTTGATGCTGACCTTCCAGCCGTCATCGGTACGCTTGAGGTCGGTGACCTTCTGGAAGTAGCTGACGCGGGTATCCGCCTGGGTGGCGAGGTACTGCAGCAACTGGTTGGTCAGGGCGCCGAAGTTGACGTCGGTGCCGTTGGCCGCGCGGGTGGCGGCGACCGCTTCGTCCTCGGGGCGGCCGGGCATCATCAGTGGCATCCATTCGGCCAGGGTGGCTCGGTCTTCCGAGTACTCCATGTGGGCGAACGCGTGGTGCTTGGTGATGGCTTCGAAGCGCGTCTTGAGGAAGGGGATGTCCTTGCCGCGCACGAAGGACAGGTGCGGCACGGAGTTGATGAAGTCACGGGGCGAACCGAAGCCTTCCTTGTCGCTCAGGTAGGACCAGAACTGCTTGGAGACTTCGAACTGGGTGTTGATCAGTACCGCTTTCTTGATGTCGATGGAACCATCGGCGGCCTGGGGTGTGTAGTTCAGCTCGCACAGGCCGGCATGGCCGGTACCCGCATTGTTCCAGGGGTTGGAGCTCTCGATGGCACCGGATTCGCGGAGTTCCGCGATTTCCAGCTTGATGCCTGGATCGAGTTCCTTCAGCAGGACCGCCAGTGTGGCGCTCATGATGCCGGCCCCGACCAGCAACACGTCCACTGCTTGGTAATCGTCTTGCGCCATTTGCTCGCCACTCTCTCGTGAAGTAGTGAAAAACCGTCATCTCACGCTCTTTTGGAGACGTGAACCTCAAAAGATCGCCTACCGGGGGCAGGCCGCTTCCATCAGCGCGGGTGGCGCTGCGTCCATGCAAAGGGATTTGCACGTCGGGCGGAAGGTGCGGCAGGCCAGTGATGGCAGCGAAAGTGGACGGCTCTCTGTGGGGCTGTGCGGGTGCCAAGCGAAGGCTCGGCCGGTGTTGCGAGGCCCGATCAGGAGACGACCTTATAATCGGGGGGCGATTGTAGCGAAGAAATAGGAGGAATTGAGCGTTTGTACGTGACTTTTATTCATCCATCGGTCAGGCCGCCAACGCTCGCGCGCCGCGTGACTGCTGGACGACCTGCTGGATGAGCGCGGAGGCGGGCAGTTGCTGGCCGATCCACGACAGGCGCTGTTCGCGGACCTGCACCCATCGGCCCCGCGCGGGCGCCTCGGCAGCCTGGTGGAAGCCACGGCACAGGCCCTTGTCGTCGAGCAGGGCGAAGCAGCGGATCTTGGGGCGAGGGGCGAACAGGGACCAGATGAACATCATCACGGCTTTCTCCTTGGGTATGCCGCTTTATCCCATCCCTGCGTGACAGGGGCATTACAGGAACCCGCCGGGCCTCCCAACGGTCTCATTCCAGGCCACTGATGGCGCTCTGTCAGTAGGCGTGCCGGCTGGTTATACTCCCGGCCTTCCGCGTCCAACCTGGAGAAACAAGCATGCTGAATCGCGCGTTGCTCGGCCTGCTGGCCGGCCTCAGCCTGACCCTGGTCGGCTGTGCCCTCAGCCCGCAACAACTCAGCCCGCAACCCAAGCTCACCGGCCCGCTCACGCCCGTCGGCCAGGGCCAGCCGGTAGTGGTTCGTGTCGCCGATGGGCGCTCCTCGCCGGTGCTCGGCACCCGTGGCGGCCTCTATGCGGACACCAGCAACATCACCGTTCAGGGCCAGGACATCCTGCCGCGCCTGCAGACCGAAGCCGAAGCCGCCGTGCGCCTGCTGGGCTTCACGCCGTCGCCCAACGCCTTCAACGCCCCGCAGCTGACCCTGACCCTGGCCGACCTGAAGTACCAGTCGCCCAAGGAAGGCGTCTACGTGACCAAGGCTGACATCAGCGCCACCTTCCGCGTCGACGTGCAGAACGCCAGCCGTCGCTACAGCGGTCGCTACAGCGCCTCCCTGGCCCAGCAGTTCGGCACCGCGCCGAACCAGGAAACCAATACCAAGCTGGTATCCGGTGTGCTCAGCGACGCCCTGACCCGCGCCTTCAAGGACCCGACCATCGGGCAGATGCTGGCGCAGTAAGGCTGCACCGCTGCGAACGAGCCCGGCCCCCGTGCCGGGCTTTTTCTTGCCTGCGCGATTCGTCGGAAACGCCGCAGGGGAGCGGGGCGCTCGGGTAGACTCGCCGCCGAATCCGGATGGCCCGCTCCCCGCGCGGCCGCATTTCCACCTCGCAGGCCGCGCCTGCTCGGAGTTGAAGATGTCCCTGCAGGACCTCTGGTCTGTCTACCTCGCCCATCCCCACCAGGTGGTCAACGCCCTGGCGCTGTTCTTCGCCCTGGTCGGTTCCTGGCTGCTGGTCGCCACCCGCCTGCGCGAGCAGCGCGTCGCCGGGCGCCTGGCCGCCGACAGCGAAATGGAGGGGATGGCGCAACCGGCGCTGATGCAGGACGAGACCACCCAGCGGCTGAACCGCTTCTTCTACGCCTTCGGCTATTTCAGCCTGGCCGTGGCCCTTGGCGTGTCCTGGGCCAGCACCCAGCTCTGAGCGATCCCGGCGCTGCCGGTGACCGGCTGGACATGAAAACGGCGACCCGAGGGTCGCCGTTTTGCATTGCGCGCTACCGTCAGAGCTGCAGGCCGGCCCTGATGCGGTACTGGTTGCGCACCGGGGTGGCGTACTGCAGCACCAGCCAGGGACGCTGTTCTTCCGGGCAGGCGTTGAGGCGCTTCTGCCACTCGGCGCGGGCGCGGGCGATCTCGTCCGTGCCGAACAGGCTTTCCAGCGTCGGCACCGCCAGCTCGGGGTCGCGCTCGCTCCACATGGCGTAGGCCAGATAGTGCACCGGGAACAGCCGGTAGCCGCCGAGGATGCGACGGTCCATCTCGGCGGCCAGCAGCTTGGCGTCAGCGATGTCCTCGCGGATCTCGTCGTTGAAGGCGATGTGCACCCGGCCTTTGTAGCCGGTGATGCCCAGGGCGATGCTGGTGTCGTCCTCGCCCGGCGCCTTCTCGTAGCCGCCGGTGGTGGCGCGGATATACAGCTCGCGGGCCTTGGCCAGGTCGCAGGGATCGTATTCGTAGCTGATCGACACCGGCACCAGGTGCAGGTCGTGGATCACCGCGGCGAAGGGCTCGTCCTTGCGGCTCATGTGGAACATCTTGAGGATCGCCGAATCGGTGCGGTCGTCGCCGTCCTTCGCGCGGCCCTCGGCCTGGGCGATCCAGATCGACTGGGCGTCCACGCGGATGGAGTGGTTGATGTAGGCCGACAGCAACTGGAAGGCCGCCAGCTTCTCGCGCCGGCCCGCCAGGTTGCGGTGCACGATGAAGCTCTTGTTCAGGCGCATGAGGTCGCTGACGAAGGGCTTCTGCAGCAGGTTGTCGCCGATGGCGATGCGCGGCGTGGGCACCCCGGCGTGGTACACGGCGTAGTTGACGAAGGCCGGGTCCATGACGATGTCGCGGTGGTTGGCGACGAACAGGTAGGGGTTGCCGGGCTTGAGCTTGTCCACGCCGGAGTAAGTCACGCCGTCGGTGGCGCGCTCGATGGTGTGGTCGACATAGGGCTCGATCTTGTCCTGCAGCGCGGTCACCGAAGCGATGCCGCGGAACTCGCGACGCAGGCGATGAGCTATAACAGGCTTGAGCAGCCAGCCGAGCGGGCCTGCCAGGCGGGGGAAACGATAGCGGGTGAGGGCGCCGAGGAAAGCCGGGTCGGCGGACAGGCGCGCGAGCACCTCGGCCACCTCGGCATCGTCGTAGGGTCGGATGGCTTCGAATTCGCCCATCGGGTTCTCTTGTTGTGCTGCGGCTGGAGATAAGGGTGGCGCCCCGAATCACGGGGCCTGAAATAGACCGGCGATTATACAGCCAAGTCACACGGGAGTTTCGCATGCTGGAAACCCAGGCCTATGAATGCCCCCACTGCGGCGAACCGGTGGAAGCGGTGCTCGACCTTTCTGCCGGCGACCAGCAGTACATCGAGGATTGCCCGGTGTGCTGCCGGCCCATCGTCTTCGCGCTCGCCACCGACGGTGAGGACTGGAGCCTCGACGTGCGGCGGGAGGACGACTGATGCAGCGCATCTATGAGCCCGGCGACCTGATCGAGGCGGAGCTGCTCCTGGGTATGCTGGCCAGCGAGGGCATCGAGGCCCACCTGGCCGGCGGGCACCTGCTGGGCGGCATCGGCGAGCTGCCGTTGATGGGGCTGCTGGGCCTGCTGGTGGAGGATGAGGACGCCGAGCGGGCGCGGCTGTTGATCGCCACGTACAATGCCGCGCAACCCATGCCGGGCGATGAGCCCGACAGCTACCCCGGCACCCTGCTGTGCTGAACCTGCCCGAGCCCTTTGCCTGATGTCTGGACGCTTCGCCCTGTTTCGCTGGTCGCCCGCATTCGCCGCGTTGCCCGGTTTCCCCGCCGAGCAGCAGCCGCACTGGAACCTGGCGCCTGGCGCACGGGTTTTGATGCTGCGCGGGCAAGCCGGCGAGCAGCGCCTGGACCTGGCCCGCTGGGGCCTTACCCCGGCCTGGCTCACCGACCTGTCGAAGACCCCGGCCCACGCCCGCGCCGAAACCCTGGTGGAGCAGCCGATGTTCCGCGACGCCTTCCGCCAGCGCCGTTGCCTGATTCCGGCCAACGGCTTCTACGAGTGGCGCGGGGTGCGCAAGCGGCCTTACTGGGTTAGCGGCGAAACGTCGCTGCTGCACTTCGCCGCACTCTGGGAGCCCTTTCCGGTGGGCGATGCCGAATACCTCAGCCTGGCGATGATCACCCGTCCCGCCGCAGACCTGCGTCGGCCGCTGGTGCTGGACGAAGCCGGCCAGCAGCTGTGGCTGGCGGCGGACAGTGATCCGGAAGAGCTGCGCGCGCTGCTCACCGCCGCCTCGCCACCGTTGCGCGAGCGGGCGCTGGCCACCCTGGTCAACGACCCCAAGCTGGATGGGCCGGAGTGCCTGACGCCGGCGTGATCGGATCTTCCCGGGCTGAAGCCCGGGCTACAGGACTCTTGTTGGGGCGAATTCATTGGCTCTGTCTGCGTTAGCTGTTGTGGTTTTAATGCAGGCGCTCAAGCACGGTGCTTTCCGGGCACCAAAGGATTTCTGCCACCTCCACCGCATGGGTTTCGCTTCGCTCTACACCATCCTACGAAGGCCCGTGCGCACCACGTGGTGATGCGCTGGGCGAAGAAAGTTGGAGCAGCCGCCAACGCCCCTCCAGGAGGCCGAACGCAGTCGTTGCGCCGGGGGACGAGCGGCATGGATGCCGCGAGAGGTGCGCCAGGCCATGGATGGCCCATCGCGCCGGCCCCCAGAGCGGCGATGGAGTGAGGGAACCCCGGCGAAGCCGGGGCCGGATGATGGGGCAAGCCCTTTTGGTTTCTTTTGGGGCGACTGCCAAAAGAGACTCGCCCGGGGGGGCGAAACCAAAAACATCACCAGGGCTGGGCAATCAGCTGGGCTCAAATCCTCTAGCAACACTTAACGCAGACATAGCCAATTCATTCGCCAGGCAGGCCGAAGGGCTGCTCAGCGGAGTCATGCGGGACAGGCGAATGGAAGGGGGCAACTGCGTTGCCCTGGGCGACTGAAGTCGCCCCTACAATCCATTCTCCCTGCGTCATTCCCGCGAGCGCGGGGCCCCGACTGAGTCGATCTACACCCTGAACTGATTGATCAACCGGCGCTGCTGCTCGGCCAGCTTGGTCAGCTCGGCGCTGGCCTGGGAAGCTTCGTCGGCGCCGCCGGCCACTTCATTGGCCACCTGGCCGATGTTGGTGACGTTGCGGTTGATGTCCTCGGCCACCGCGCTCTGCTCCTCGGCGGCGCTGGCGATCTGGGTGTTCATGTCGTTGATCACCGACACCGCCTGGGTGATGGACTCCAGCGCATGGGCCGCCTCGCTGGCGGATTGCACGCTGGTGTCGGTCTTGTCCTGGCTGTCCTGCATCACCTTGACCACGTCGCGGGTGCCTTGCTGCAACTGCTGGATCATGGTCTGGATTTCTTCGGTGGCCTGCTGGGTCTTCTGCGCCAGGTTGCGCACCTCGTCCGCGACCACGGCGAAGCCACGGCCCTGCTCACCGGCGCGCGCGGCCTCGATGGCGGCGTTGAGCGCCAGCAGGTTGGTCTGCTCGGCGATGCCGCGGATGGCGACCAGGATGGCGTTGATGTTCTCGCTGTCCTTGGCCAGGTTCTGCACCACGCCCACGGCCCGGCTGATCTCGCCGGCCAGGGCGGTGATGGCTGCGGTGGTGCTCTGCACGATGCGCTTGCCGTGGTTGGCGGCCTGGTCGGCATGGCTGGCGGCCTCGGCGGCCAGGGTGGCGTTGCGCGCCACGTCCTGGGCTGTGGCGGTCATCTCGTGGACGGCGGTGGCCACCAGTTCGATCTCCGCCAGCTGCTTCTGCACGCCCTGGTTGGTGCGAATGGCGATGTCGGCGGTGTGCTCCGAGGAGTCGCTGACCTTCTGCACCGAGCTCACCACCTGGCTGATCATGGTCTGCAGCTTGGCGAGGAAGGTGTTGAAGCCGCTGGCGATGGAGCCCAGTTCGTCAGCACGCTCGGAGTGCAGGCGGCGGGTAAGGTCGCCTTCGCCCTGGGCGATGTCGTCGAGCATGGCCACCATCTGCCGCAGCGGGCTGGCGATGCCGAAGCCGACGAACCAGATCACCACCAGGCCGAGGGCGGCGATCAGCAGACCGACCACCGACATGCCGAAGATGTCCTCGTCACGCTGGGTGGAAAGGTCGGCTTCCAGCTTGTGCAGGTCCGCCATCACGGTGTCCAGCGGCATGTTCAGGCTTAGGGTCCAGGTGGCGTCGGTGCCCGCGACCTTGAAGGGGACCAGCAGCAGGATGCGGCCGCTGTCGCGATCGACGCGGTAGACGGGCTGGTCGCCCTGCAGGGACTTGAGGCTCTCGGCCACGGCGCTGCCCAGCACGCGGTCGGCCGGTTCGCTGTTCTTGCTGGCATCGGCGGTGTAGGCCACCAGGCGCTTGTTGCTGGAGAGCAGGGCCATCTCGCCCACGCCGCCGTAGAGCTTCTGGTTGGCGCTGGTGAGCAGTTGCTGGATGAAGTCGAGGGAGAGGTCGGCGCCGGCGATGCCGCGGAATTGGCCCTTGACCATGATCGGCGCGTTGAAGGACGCCAGCATCACCATCTTCCCGCCCATCTCGTAGGGCGCCGGGTCGACCACGCAGGGGCGCTTGGTGTCGCGCGGGCACAGGTAGTATTCGCCCTCGCGTACGCCGGTGGGCAACACCTTGGTGCTTTCCAGGGTGTCCCCCATGGGCTCCATCACCAGCTTGCCGGCGGCGTCGCGGTACCACCAGGGCATGAAACGGCCGCCCTCGTTCTGCCCGGGCTGGCCGATGGAAGCGGCGTCTTCGCCGAAGGCGTTGGGTTCCCAGCCGATATAGGCATCCAGCAGCTTGGGGTTGTTGGCGAGGATGTGGTGCAACAGGTTGATCATCTCCTTGCGGCTGCTTTCCATCGCCACGGCGCCGTTCTCGTCGGTCTCGCCGGCCAGGGCGTTGGTCTGCGCCAGGCTGCTGGCCACGGTCATCGGGTAGGCCAGTTCGCGCTGGATGTCCGAGACCTGGGAGGCGGCGAGGCTGAGCAGGCGCTCGCTGATGATCTGCTCGAGCAGCGCCTGGGTTCGTGTCTGTACCAGCTCCTGGGTCCGGGCGCCGGCGAACAGCGCGTAGAGGACGAGGGCCACCACCACGGCGAGCACGCTGGCACCGGCCAGCGTCGCGACCGAAAACTGGATCGATCTGAATTTCATGGGAACTCCCGGAGTCTCAGGTACAGCCTTGGTCCATGACATATCGGCCGACAGTCGGCGAAGCATGAGCCTGCTTCACAAGAAAAGAACGCAAGTCGCTGGATGGCAAGGCCTGCGGTTGCTCCGGGGTGTGGCGCAGGCATAGAGTACGGCGCAGTTTTCACAGGAGAGTCACAGTGACGAAGTCTCACATCCTCGGCAGCCTCGCGCTGTCCCTGCTGCTGGCCGGATGCCAGGCAGTGAACACCACCAGCGGCGGCGCAGTCGGCGTCGAGCGCAAGCAGTACATGTTCAGCATGCTGTCCGAACAGCAGGTGAACCAGATGTACGCCCAGTCCTACCAGCAGACCCTGTCCGAGGCGTCGCAGCAGGGCGTGCTGGACAAGAACAGCGCCGACGCCAAGCGCGTCTCGGCCATCGCCAAGCGGCTGATCGCCCAGACCACGGTGTTCCGCCCCGATGCCGGCAGTTGGGCCTGGGAAGCCAACGTGATCGACAGCGAAGAGCTCAACGCCAACTGCGGCCCGGGCGGCAAGATCATCGTCTACAGCGGCCTGATCGATCAGCTCAAGCTCACCGACGACGAACTGGCGGCGGTGATGGGCCACGAGATCGCCCACGCCCTGCGCGAGCACGGCCGTGAAGCCATGTCCAAGGCCTACGGCGTGCAGATGGCCACCCAGCTCGGTTCCCTGCTGGGGGCCGGCGACCAGAGCCTGCAGATGGCCAACCAGGGTGTCGAATACCTGATGACCCTGCCCAACAGCCGTGGCAACGAGAACGAGGCGGACCTGATCGGCCTCGAGCTGTCCGCCCGTGCCGGCTACAACCCCAACGCCGCCATCACCCTGTGGCAGAAGATGAGCAAGGCCAGCGAAGGCGCGCCGCCGGAATTCATGAGCACCCACCCGTCTTCCAGCTCGCGTATTTCGTCCCTCCAGGCGGCCATTCCCAAGGTCATGCCGTTCTATCAGCAAGCCAAGGGCAAGTGAGGCCGGCGGCCTTGTAAAGGCCGTCCTAGGCGGCTCGCCGCCTGCATGACGCAGGCGGCGTGTACTGGAGGTCTCCCGTGAAGATCGCAGTCCTTGGCGCCACCGGCCTGCTGGGCCATCACACCGCTCGCGCCATCCGTGCGGCGGGCCACGAGCTGGTGCTGATCCATCACCCCGACTCGCGCATCGAGCGCCTGGGCTACCTCGACCCGGAGCTGCGTTCCGCCGCGCTGTTCGACCACCCGCAACTGAGCCGCGCCCTGGCCGACCTGGACGGCGTGGTGTTCTGCCCCGACGACGCACCCGCCCGGCACCGGCGCTGGCAGGATGCCGTGGCCAGCGCCCTCGACGAAACCAACCATTTCTACGCCGACTGTCTCTCGGCCCATGTGCCGCGCATCCTCCATGTCGGTGCATCGGTCGCGTTGCCGCGCCATCCCGACGGTGAGCCGGGGCACGAGGGGTTGTTCTACGACGAGATGCCGCGCTGGAAGAACCCCTACCTGCTGTGCAAATGGGCGCTGGACCGACAGGCCCGCGAGCAGGCCCGTGCGGGCTTGCCGGTGGTGATCGGAATTCCCGGCATGGCCCTGGGCGAGTTCGATGCCGGCCCTTCCAGCGGGCGCCTGATCACGGCCATCGCCAGTGGCGCCATGAGCCGCTACGTGGAGGGTCAGCGCAATGTCATCGATGCGGGTGAGGCCGGGCGTGGATTGTTGCTGGCCCTGGAGAAGGGCCGTCTCGGTGAGCGCTACCTGATCACCGGGACCAACATCGAAATGGCCGAGCTGACCGCGCACATCGCCCGGCTGCTGGAGGTGGCTGCGCCCACGCCAATGCCACTGGCGGTGGCCCGGGGCATGGCGGCCCTGCAGCGCCTGCGCCAGCGCATGAGCGGCGAGGCGCCGAAAATCGACCCGACCAGCATCGCCGCCATGGCCGGCGGGCAGTTTCTAGATGGCGCCAAGGCTGCAGCCGAGCTGGGTTTCCAGGCGGAGGTGGCGCTGGACGACACCTTGCGCCGGGCCATCCGCTGGTTCGGTGAGAACGGGTATCTCTGAGGAAGGGCTCGTCAGGTGCGTCCCGGGCTGAAGCCCGGGCTTCCCGTGGAGGGCTGATCAGGGCAGGGCTTTTTCCGCATAGGCGCGGTTGCTCAGGCCGAGTTGGGCGCGGAAGCTTTCCATGTCGAACATGGTGCAGATCTCCTGCACTTCGCCCCGGCTGTTGAAGGTCCAGAAGGCCATGGCGGAGATGCTGAGGATGCGGTCGCTGGGCGGGTAGCCGAGGGCCGGCTTGTGGATGCTGCCGATCAGGGTGCACCAGGTGAAGACGTGGGCTTGCTCGGCGATGCATTCCTCCACCACCACTTCCAGATCGGGCATGGCGTCGCGGATCTTCAGCACCATCTCGCGGTAGCCCTCGCCGTCCAGCGGGCCGGGCATGAATGAGCTCTTGTAGAGGAAGTCCTTGCTCTGCAGCTGCTCGGCCAGCGCCACGCGCCCCTTGTTCCAGGACAGGTCGATATGCTGGCGCGCCACGCGCTTGCGGTCGTCGGTCGACGTCATCTGCTTTTCCTCTTCCCTGGCCGGGCCGGCAGTAGGGCGAGGAATCTACCAGTTGGCGCGGCGCTGCCATTGGCCGAAACGCCAGCGAACTGGCGTCAGGCCGGTGACGCGGTTCAGGCCGCGCCGAGGGTCAGCGCCTTGTACACGGCGTAGAGGGCCAGGGCTCCGAAGGCCAGGGCGGCGAGGCGGCGGATCAGGGTCAGAGGCAGCTTGTCGGCGGCGAAGTTGCCGGCCAGCACCACCGGCACGTTGGCCACCAGCATGCCCAGGGTGGTGCCCGCGACCACGAGGATGAAATGCGGGTACTGGGCGGCCAGCATCACCGTGGCGACCTGGGTCTTGTCACCCATCTCGGCGAGGAAGAAGGCGATCAGGGTGGTGAGGAAGGGGCCGTATTTCTTCAGCCCGGATTCTTCGTCGTCGTCCAGCTTGTCGGGCACCAGGGTCCACAGCGCCACGGCGACGAAGGAGGCAGCGAGGATCCAGCTCAGGGTGGCGGCGGAGAAGAAGCTCGCGACCCAGTTGCCCACGGCGCCGGCGGCGAAGTGGTTGGCCAGGGTGGCAGCGACTATGCCCCAGATGATCGGCCAGGGTTTGCGGAAACGCGCGGCCAGGAGCAGGGCGAGCAATTGGGTCTTATCGCCGATTTCCGCCAGGGCGACGATCAGTGTGGGGACGAACAGGGATTCCAGCATCAGGGTTCCTACGGGGGCGGGTTCGACTAATCACCATGACACGTACAGCCTGCCCGCCCCGGGCCAGGTTGTTCGTGTCATAGGTCTTGTCAAACCGCTGGCCTGTCTAGGCAGGCTTGGGTCGCACGCGCCATGGTCTGTGGACCAAGTATGTTGACGCGTGCCTGGCGAGCAGGGCGCTCGCGGGAGACTACTCCCCTAGGACGGGGCGCATTTTGCACAAGGCGGGCGTGCCGGGCAAGCCCGCCGTTGCGCTGTTCGTCAGCTGTCGGTGGCGCGCACGTCCATCTCGGCGTAGCGCACGGTGCGGCTGCCGTTCTTCAGGCGGTAGCCGAACCAGATGGCGAGGAACAGCGGCAGGCTGATGTAGGTGGCGGTCAGCCCGGCCCAGTCGATGCGCTCGCCCACCAGGGCCTCGTAGTTCTGCCCGAGGGTGATCACCAGGCACAGGGCGAAGGCGAACAGCGGGCCAAAGGGGAACAGCTTGGCGCGGTAGGGCAGGTCTTCCAGGCGCCCGCCCTGGAGCAGGTAGCCCTTGCGGAAGCGGTAGTGGGAGATGGCGATGCCCAGCCAGGCGATGAAGCCGCACATGCCCGAGGTGTTGAGCAGCCAGGTGTAGAGGGTCGACTCGCCGAAGGCCGCGGTGAAGAAGCACAGCGCGCCCACCAGGGTGGTGGCGTAGAGGGCGTTGCGCGGCACGCCGCTGGCGGAGACGCGGGCGAACAGGCGTGGGGCCTTGCCCTGGGTGGCGAGGGTGTAGAGCATGCGCGTGGAGGCGTACATCCCGGAGTTGCCGGCCGAGAGGATGGCGGTGAGGATCACCGCGTTCATCACCCCGGCGGCGGCGGCGAAGCCGGCGCGCTCGAACAGCAGGGTGAAGGGCGAGACGCTGATGTCGCTGGCGTCGTTCTGCAGCAGGCTCGGGTCGGTGTAGGGGATCAGCATGCCGATCACGAAGATCGCCAGGATGTAGAACATCAGGATGCGCCAGAACACCTGGCGGATGGCGATGGGGATGTTCTTGCGCGGGTTCTCCGACTCGCCGGCGGCGATGCCGATCAGCTCGGTGCCCTGGAAGGAGAAGCCGGCGATCATCGCCACCCCGACCATGGCCTGCAGGCCACCGACGAAGGGCGCCTCGCCCTGGGTGAAGTGGCTGAAGCCGGGGGATTCCATGCCGCTCATCACGCCGAAGATGGTGGCCAGGCCGATGATGATGAAGATCACCACCGTGACCACCTTGATCAGCGCGAACCAGAACTCGCTCTCGCCGAAGCCCTTCACCGAGATGACGTTGAGCAGGAACATCAGCGCCAGGAACAGTGCGCTCCAGTAGATGCCCGGCGTGTCGGGGAACCAGAAGCTCATGATCAGCTGCGCGGCCACCAGCTCGGCGGCGATGGTCACCGCCCAGTTGTACCAATAGTTCCAGCCCAGGGCGAAGCCGAAGCCATCGTCGACGAAACGGCTGCCATAGGTGCTGAACGAGCCGGAAACCGGCATGTGCGCGGCCATCTCGCCGAGGCTGGTCATGAGGAAGTAGACCATCACGCCGATCAGCGCGTAGGCCAGCAGGGCACCGCCCGGGCCGGCTGTGGCCACGGTGGCGCCCGAGGCGACGAACAGGCCGGTACCGATGGAGCCGCCGATGGCGATCATGTTCAGGTGGCGGGGCTTCAGCGAACGGTGCAGGCCGCTGCTGGCGGTAGGGGCGGCAGTGTCGAGGTCAGTCAAGAAAAACTCCAGGTGCCCGGTGCTTCGCCGGGCGTGTTGCGGCTATCGGGTGCCGCTCGAGTATGGATGGTGCGCGGGTGCCCGCCCGTCAGCGGCGGGCGCTGTAGATGCGGAAACCCTCCCCTTCGGCCAGGGTGCGGCAACCGCCGAGCGTCTGTTCGATCAGGGGTTGGTACTTGAGGAAACTGTTGGCCACCAGGCGCAGTTCGCCGCCCACCAGCAGGTGGCGGGCGGATTCGCGCAGCAGGGTTTCGCTGGCCTGGTAGTCGGTGTGCACGCCCTGGTGGAAGGGCGGGTTGCTGACGATGGCCGAGAGCAGCTTGGGCGCCGCGTGGATGCCGTCGCCGGCGATCACCTCGGCTTCCAGGCCATTGGTGGCCAGGGTCAGCCGGCTGGCGGCGATGGCGAAGGCATCGACATCCAGCAGCACCAGCTGGCTTTGTGGATAACGTCGCTTGAGCGCCGCACCGAGCACCCCGGCACCGCAGCCGAAATCCAGCACCTTGCCGGTGGGCAGCTTGGCCAGGTTGTCCAGCAGCAGGGCGCTGCCGCGATCCAGGCGGCCGTGGCTGAACACGCCGGGCAGGCTCACCACCTGCAGCGGGCCGTCGGCCAGGTCGAGGCTGTAGCGCTGGGCCAGGGCTTCGAGGTCCGGCACCGCCGGCGCCTGCTCCACCTGCACCTGCCAGAGCTGGCAGTGGCGGGCGCTGTCGAGCTTGCGCGGTTTGCCGAAGGGCTCCAGCTGGCGGGCGGCACGTTCGATGCCCGCGCGCTTCTCGCCCACCAGGTACAGCGGCTTGCCGGGCAGGCGCGCGGCCAGGGCGGTAAGCAGGTAGTCGGTCAGTTCGCGGGATTTGGGCAGGAACAGCACGGCGGCTTCGAAGGGGGCTTCGGGGGCGTTGACGCTGAATTCGCAGCGCCCGGGGAAGCGCGCTTCCAGGGCGGTCTGCTCGCCGATGTGCCAGGTCCAGCCGCGGGCCTGGGGCAGTTCGCCCAGCAGGTCGTCAGCGGGAAGGCCCGCCAGAAGCAGCGGGCCAAGGAACAGGTCGGCCTGTCGGAGCAGTACTTCGCTGCGCGGGTCCATTGGGTAGATCCTGATAAAAACCGCGAATTTTATCAGAATCTTTTAGGCCTTAGCTGACCGTGCGGCGAGGTGTTCCCTTCAGCCAGGCATCCAGGTTCTCCGCCATCTGGACGACGATGCGCTGCCGCGCTTCACGGCTGCCCCAGGCGTTGTGCGGGGTGACGATCAGGCGCGGGATGTCCACGGCCAGCAATGGGTTGCCGTCCTTCGGTGGCTCCTGGGTCAGCACGTCGGTGGCGGCACCGCCCAGGTGGCCGCTGCGCAGGGCGTCGGCCAGGGCGTGTTCGTTGACCAGGCCGCCGCGCGCGGTGTTGACCAGGAAGGCGCCGGGCTTCATCAGTGCCAGTTGCTCGGCATCGATCAGGTTGCGGGTGTGCTCGTTGAGCGGGCAGTGCAGGGTCAGGGCGTCCACCTGGGGCAGCAGTGCAGCCAGGGGCAGGCGGTCTTCGCGAGGCGGCCGGCCGGGCAGGGCGCCGAGCAGCACGCGCATGCCGAAGGCTTCGGCCAGGCGCGCCACGGCACCGCCCAGTTCGCCATGGCCGAGCAGGCCGAGGGTCTTGCCCTCCAGCTCGACGATGGGGAAGTCCAGCAGGCAGAACTGGGTCGCCTTCTGCCACTGGTCGTGGCGCACGGCGTGGCGGTAGTCGGGGAAGCGGGTGGCCAGGTTGAGCAGCAGCATCAGGGTGTGCTGGGCCACCGAGGGCGTGCCGTAGCCCTGGCAGTTGCACACGGTGATGCCGTGGGCGCGGGCGGCGGCGAGGTCGATGTTGTTGGTGCCGGTGGCGCTGACCAGGATCAGCTTCAGCTCCGGCAGCTCGGCGATGGCGGCGGCATCGATGGTCACCTTGTTGCTGATGGCGACCTGGGCGCCGCGCAGGCGCTCGACGACATCCTTGTGGCCGGTCTGGTCGTGCAGCTGCAGGTCGGCGAACTGCTGGCGCAACGGCGCGAGGTCGAGATCGCCGAGGTCGAGGGAGGCGTGGTCGAGGAAGACCGCGCGGAGGCTGTTGGTCATCAGCTGTACCTTTTTCCAAAGCAGAGGTAGGCGTAAGGTTGCCAGCCTATCAGAGCCTTTCCCATTATTCGGAGGTCCCATGTACTGGGCGGAATTCCTCACCGTTGCCCTGATCCACCTGCTGGCCGTGGCCAGCCCCGGCCCGGATTTCGCCATCGTCGTGCGCGAAAGCGTTGCCCACGGTCGCCGCGCCGGCACCTGGACGGCCATAGGCGTGGGCACCGGCATTTTCGTCCACGTGGCCTATTCGCTGCTGGGCATCGGCTTGATCGTGTCCCAGTCCATCGTCGCCTTCAACGCCCTGAAATGGCTGGCGGCGGCCTACCTGCTGTACATCGGCATCAAGGCCCTGCGCGCCAAGCCGATGGACCCGGTCGCCACCGAGGCCGACCTCACCGTCGCCGAGCGCAGCCCGCGCGGGGCCTTCGTCACCGGCTTCATCACCAATGGCCTGAACCCCAAGGCGACGCTGTTCTTCCTCTCGCTGTTCACCGTGGTCATCAACCCGCACACGCCGCTGACCATCCAGGCCGGCTACGGCCTCTACCTGGCTTGCGCCACGGCCATCTGGTTCTGCCTGGTGGCCCTGCTGTTCAGCCAGCAACGGGTGCGTAGCGGCTTTGCCCGCATGGGCCACTGGTTCGACCGGCTGATGGGCGCGGTGCTGGTGGGGTTCGGCGTCAAGCTGGCGTTCACTTCGATGAAGTAAGGGAGCGCGCTCCGATCATCGCACCGCACGGCGCACGTATTCGTAGGATGGGTAGAGCTCCGCGAAACCCATCACCGCGATCCGCACTGAACCCTCCGAAGTCCAGGCTTCACTCCTTCTCCAGCGTCGCCAGCAAGCCCAGGCTGGCGACGTATTCCCTCGGGTTTTCCCCCAACAGACGGCGGAACATCGCGCTGAAGGCGCGGCCGCTGCCGTAGCCCAGGTCGCTGGCGACCTTCTGCACGCTGTGCCCGGCCAGCAGGCGCGGCAGGGCCTCGGTGAGGCGCAGCTGCTGGCGCCAGTCGTTGAAGTTCATCCCCAGTTCTTGGGCGAACAGGCGGGACAGGGTGCGGGTGCTGGCGCCTACCTGCAGGCTCCAGTCGTCGAGGGTGCGGCTGCTCTCTGGGGTTTCCAGCAGTGCCAGGCAGATGGCCTGCAGGCGGCGGTCGCGGGGCATCGGCAGGTGCAGCGGCATGCGCTCCAGGGCGGCGATCTCGTGGAGGATCAGGCGTTGCACCAGGGTGCGGTGCTCGTCGTCGGCGTCGCGTGCCTCCAGTTCCACCAGGCGCAGGATCAAATCGCGCAACAGCGGCGGCACCGCCAGCACGCAGCAGGTATCCAGCGCTGGCGGCGCGGCCTCGGCGGCGATGAACAGGGTACGCATCTGCACCTGCCCGGACATGAAGATCTGGTGCTCGATGCCCGGCGGAATCCACACCGCGCGGGTCGGCGGGATGACCCAGGCGCCGGCCTCGGTGACCAGGCGCATCAGCCCCTGGGCGGCATAGAGGAACTGCGCCTGGCTGTGCAGGTGCAGGTCGACATGGGCGTTGTCGGGATAGTCCAGGGCAACGGCGCCGATCCGGCCCAGCGGTAGATGATCGATGAACATGGCTGATCCGATGATCTTTTTGGCAGAAAGCTGCTGGTCGGCCAACCTAGCATGGCGGTCCACAACAACCAAACAGCAGCGAAACTGCCATGAACCGACCGCGTACCGTCATCCGCTTCATCAACGCCGCCCACATCATCGACCACATGTTCATGCTCATCTTCCCCGCCGCCGTGCTGGGCATGACCGCCACCTTCGGGCTGTCCTATGCCGAGTTGATCGGCCTGTCCCTGGGGGGCTTCATCGCCTTCGGGGCCTGCTCGCTACCGGCCGGCTGGTTGGGGGACAAATGGAGCCGCCGGCAGATGATGCTGGCGTTCTTCATCGGTATCGGTGCCGCCGCCATCTTCACCGGGCTGAGCAACAGCACGCCGATGCTGGTGCTGGGGCTGACGCTGGTGGGTGTGTTCGCCGCCATCTATCACCCGGTGGGTACGGCGATGCTGGTGGCCCATGCGCAGAACCGTGGCCGCGAGATCGGCATCAATGGCATGTGGGGCAACCTGGGCGTGGCCTTCTCCGCGCTGCTGACGGGCTTTCTCACCGCCCATTTCGGCTGGCGCGCGGCCTTCATCCTGCCCGGGGCGCTGGCCGTGGCCATCGGTGTCTGGTTCGCCTTCTGCGTGCGGGACGAGGCAGCCCCCGTCGCGGCCGCCGGGGCGAAGCGCGGTGCCGGTACGGGGCAGGTGTCGATGCGCCTGGTGTTCGGCGTGCTGGCGCTGGTGACCGCCACCGGCGGGGTGATCTTCAACGCCTCGACCATGACCTACCCGAAGCTGTTCCAGGAGCGCCTGGTGGAGCTGTTCTCGTCGCCCGAGAGCCTGGGCATCGTGGTCAGCATCGCCTATGCCTTCGGCGCCGTGGCGCAACTGCTGATGGGGCGGGTGCTGGACCGTTGCAGCCTGAAACTGCCCTTCGTGGTGATGACCCTCTGCCAGGGGCCATTGCTGGTGGCCATGGCCTATGCCGATGGCTGGGCGGTGATCGCCCTGGGCGCCGCCTTCATGTTCGCGGTGTTCGGCCAGGTGACGGTGAACGATGCGATGGTGGCGAACTTCGTCGCGCCGCAGTGGCAGGCGCGGGTCTTCGCCCTGCGCTACTTCCTGTCCTTCGGCGCCAGTGCGGCGGCCATCCCGATGATCGCCTTCATCGAACCTCGCCACGGGCTGGTGGGGCTGTACCTGGTGCTGGCGGTGTTCGGTGCGCTGACCTTCGCGGCGGCGCTGGTCTTCCCGAGGACGCCGGCCCATGCGCCGAAGGCGGTACCCGCCTGAGCGTGCCGACATGAAGACTGAATGAAAAGGGGCTCCCGGACCGTGGTCCGGGAGCCCCTTTGCGTTTCCCGAGGAAGCGCTTTACAGCAGCTCGACCGCCACGGCCGTGGCTTCGCCGCCGCCGATGCACAGCGAGGCGACACCGCGCTTGCCACCCTTGTTACGCAGGGCGTTGATCAGGGTGAGGATGATGCGCGAGCCGGTGGAGCCCACCGGGTGGCCCTGGGCACAGGCGCCGCCGTAGACGTTGACCTTGGCGTGGTCGAGGCCGTGTTCACGCATGGCGAGCATGGTGACCATGGCGAAGGCTTCGTTGATTTCGAACAGGTCCACGTCGTCCTTGCTCCAGCCGGTCTTCCTGAACAGGTTGGTCATGGCGCCGATGGGTGCGAGGGTGAATTCGCTCGGGTCCTGGCTCTGGGTGGCGTGGCCGACGATCCTGGCCAGGGGCTTGAGGCCACGGCGCTGGGCTTCCTCGGCGGTCATCAGCACCAGGGCGCTGGCGCCATCGGAGATGGAGCTGGCGTTGGCGGCGGTGATGGTGCCGTCCTTGCGGAAGGCCGGGCGCAGGCCGGGGATCTTGTCGAGGTTGGCGGTCAGCGGCTGCTCATCGTCCTTCACCAGGGTCTCACCCTTGCGGGTGGTGACGGTGATCGGCACGATCTCGGCGGCCAGGGAGCCGTCGGCGATGGCGGCCTGGGCGCGCTTGAGGGACTCGATGGCGTAGGCGTCCATCTCCTCGCGGGTGACCTTGTAGGTGTCAGCGGTTTCCTGGGCGAAGGAGCCCATCAGGCGGCCAGTGCGGGCGTCTTCGAGGCCGTCGAGGAACATGTGGTCCTTGATCTCGCCGTGGCCCATGCGCAGGCCGGTGCGGGCCTTCTCCAGCACGTAGGGGGCGTTGGACATGCTCTCCATGCCGCCGGCGACCATCACGCTGTTGCTGCCGGCCTTGAGCAGGTCGTGGGCCAGCATCACGGCCTTCATGCCGGAGCCGCACAGCTTGTTGATGGTGGTGCAGCCGGTGGCGGCGGGCAGGCCGGCGTTCAGCGAGGCCTGGCGGGCCGGGCCCTGCTTGAGGCCGGCGGGCAGCACGCAGCCCATGATCACTTCCTGCACGTCGGCGGCGTCGATGCCGGCACGGGCCACCGCTTCGCGGATCGCCGCCGCGCCCAGGTCCACGGCGGAAACGCCGGAAAGGCTGCCCTGGAAACCGCCCATCGGGGTGCGGGCGCCGCTGACGATTACGATCTCAGACATCTTGTTCCTACCTCTTCGGGTGATGGGCCGAGACTGGCCGATGGGGCGGATTCTATCTCGTGACCGAAAGTGGCCAAAGGGTCACGTGCAAATCATTCTTTTGACTGATTTATGCCTGGACGCAGGGCCCTAGAGTGCGGAGAAATCAATAACTACATCCCTCGCGCGCAGGTGCATTTCCATGGTGCAGACCCGAGTCATCAAACCGGCCGACAACGCCTACCAGTACCCCTTGCTGATCAAAGGCCTGCTGCTCTCCGGCAGCCGCTACGAGAAGACCCGGGAAATCGTCTACCGCGATCTGGTCCGCTACAACTACGCCACCTTCAACGAGCGCGTCGCGCGCCTGGCCAACCTGCTGACCGATGCCGGCGTAAAGGCGGGTGACACCGTGGCGGTGATGGACTGGGACAGCCACCGTTACCTGGAATGCATGTTCGCCATCCCGATGATCGGCGCGGTGCTGCACACCATCAACATCCGCCTGTCCCCGGACCAGATCCTCTACACCATGAACCACGCCGAGGACCGCTTCGTGCTGGTCAACAGCGAGTTCGTGCCGATCTACAAGGCCATCGAGGGCCAGTTGACCACGGTCGAGAAGACCCTCCTGCTGACCGACGCCGCCGACAAGAGTGCCGACCTGCCGAACCTCGTCGGCGAATACGAAAGCCTGATGGCCGCCGCCTCCACCCGCTACGACTTCCCCGACTTCGACGAGAACTCCCTCGCCACCACCTTCTATACGACCGGCACCACCGGCAACCCCAAGGGCGTGTACTTCACCCACCGCCAACTGGTGCTGCACACCATGGCCATGGCCAGCATGATGGGCTCGGTGCACAGCCCCAGCCTGATGGCCAACGACGACGTGTACATGCCCATCACCCCGATGTTCCACGTGCATGCCTGGGGTGTGCCCTATGTGGCCACCATGCTGGGGGTCAAGCAGGTCTACCCCGGGCGTTACGATCCGGAACTGCTGGTGGAGCTGTGGCGTCGCGAGAAGGTCACCTTCTCCCACTGCGTGCCGACCATCCTGCAGATGGTGATGAACGCCAAGGCCGCCCAGGGCGTGGATTTCAATGGTTGGAAGCTGATCATCGGTGGCAGCTCGCTGAACCGTTCGCTGTATGAAGCGGCCAAGGCGCGGGGCATCCACCTGACGGCGGCCTATGGCATGTCCGAGACCTGCCCGATGATCTCCTGCGCGCACATGAACGACGAACTGCTGGCCGGCAGCGAAGACGAGCGCACCACCTACCGCATCAAGGCCGGCGTACCAGTGCCGCTGGTGGACGCGGCGATCATCGACGCCGAGGGCAAGTTCCTGCCGGCGGATGGCGAGTCCCAGGGCGAGCTGGTGCTGCGTTCACCCTGGCTGACCCAGGGTTACTTCCGCGAACCGGAGAAGAGCCAGGAGCTGTGGGAGGGTGGCTGGCTGCACACCGGCGACGTCGCCACCATCGACGGCATGGGCTTCATCGACATCCGCGACCGCATCAAGGACGTGATCAAGACCGGCGGCGAATGGATCTCCTCCCTGGAGCTGGAGGACCTGGTCAGCCGCCACCCGGCGGTGCGCGAAGTGGCGGTGGTCGGGGTGCCCGATCCGCAGTGGGGCGAGCGGCCTTTCGCCCTGCTGGTGCTGCGTGACGGGCAGGCCCTGGATGCCAAGACGCTGAAGGAGCACCTCAAGCCTTTCGTAGAGCAAGGTCACATCAATAAGTGGGCTATTCCCAGCCAGATCGCCGTTGTTACTGAAATTCCCAAGACCAGCGTAGGCAAGCTGGACAAGAAACGCATCCGCGTCGATATCGCCCAGTGGCAGGCCACGGGCAGCACCTTCCTCTCCGCTCTCTGAGCCGCTTTTGGCCGGGTCCCGCAAGGCCCGGCCTGTCTACCAAGCAAACGCTTGGCTTGTTATTTGCTGGCTCCGCGCCAGCTCACCCCGGCTTTACCAATCGCCAGATCGGGCTAGTCTGCAAACCTGCGAGCCAGAGTGCTCGCCGGACTGCAAATCACACTTTAGAGGGATCAAGCACTACTACCTCCTGGCTATAGTCCGCACCAATCCATAACAAAAAAACACACATGGAGTAGCGTCGATGACAACAAGAAAACCGTTCTGGCGCCTGGCACGACTGCCACTGGCCGTCAGCCTCGCATCCACTCTCGCCGCCCCGGCATTCGGCGTAACGTTCAATATCGGCGAGATCGAGGGGCAGTTCGATTCCTCGTTGTCGGTCGGTGCAAGCTGGTCCATGGCAAGCCCGGACAAGGACCTGATCGGTTCCAACAACGGCGGTCGCGGCCTGTCGCAGACCTCCGATGACTCCCACCTGAACTTCAAGAAGGGCGAAACCTTCTCGAAGATCTTCAAGGGCATCCACGACCTCGAGCTGAAGTACGGTGACACCGGCGTCTTCGTCCGTGGCAAGTACTGGTACGACTTCGAGCTGAAGGACGAAAGCCGTCTGTTCAAGGACATCGACGATCACAACCGCAAGGAAGGCGCTCAGTCCTCCGGCGCGCAGATTCTCGACGCCTTCGTCTATCACAACTACGACATTGCAGACATGCCCGGCTCGGTGCGTCTCGGCAAGCAGGTCGTAAGTTGGGGTGAGAGCACCTTCATCGGCAACAGCATCAACTCGATCAACCCGATCGACGTTTCCGCGTTCCGTCGCCCTGGCGCCGAGATCAAGGAAGGCCTGATTCCGGTCAACATGTTCTACATCTCCCAGAGCCTGACCGAGAACCTCTCGGCTGAAGCCTTCTATCAGCTGGAGTGGGACCAGACCGTAGTGGACAACTGCGGCACCTTCTTCGCTCAGCCGGATATCGTCGCTGACGGTTGCAGCAACAATCTCCGCGTGCTCAACACGGCCTCGACTCTGTCTGCCGCCATTCCCGCTCTAACTGCACTGGGTGTGGACATCAACCAGGAAGGTGTTCTTGTTCGCCGTGGTGCTGACCGTGATGCACGGGATGGTGGCCAGTGGGGCACCGCGTTCCGTTACTTCTTCGAGCCGCTGGATACCGAATTCGGCGCCTACTTCATGAACTACCACAGCCGTGCGCCGATCTTTAGCGCAACGGGCGCACCTGCCAGTGCATACGCCTCCGCAGGTCCGGGTGGTGCGTTCACTCCGCTGGTCGTGGCAGGCAGATCGCAGTACTTCATGGAGTACCCCGAGGACATCCAGCTCTACGGCCTGAGCTTCTCCACCACCCTGCCCACCGGTACCGCGTGGAGTGGCGAGTTGAGCTATCGCCCGAATGCTCCGGTACAGCTGAACAGCACCGACATTCTGTATTCCGGTCTGACGCCACTGCCGGGCCGGGGTAACGTTTCCCTGCTGCAGGGAACGCCTGGGCAGGACCAGCACGGCTACCGCCGCAAGGAAATCACTCAGTTCCAGACCACCTTCACTCACTTCTTCGATCAAGTCATGGGTGCTTCCCGGATGACGCTGATCGGTGAGGTCGGTGTTGTTCACGTCGGTGGGCTGGAAAGCAGCTCCGATGTTCGCTACGGCCGTGACCCCGTGTTCGGCCCCGGCCCGCTGCCTGGCAGCCTGGGCAACACTGCTGGCCCGGTATTCGGTGCCAGCGCGGCGAACGCGACTTGTGTGGGTCTGAACAAAGGCACCTTGAACGGTTCCGGCGCTGGCACCTCGGGCGCCAACGTCAGCAAGTACTGCGAAGACGATGGCTTCACCACCAGCACCTCCTGGGGTTATCGCATCCGCGCTGTCTGGGACTACAACGATGCCTTCGCTGGTGTGAACCTGAAGCCGAACATCGTCTGGTCGCATGACGTGAATGGCTACGGCCCCAACGGCCTGTTCACCGAGGGCGCCAAAGCCGTCAGCGTAGGTCTGGATGCCGAGTACCAGAACACCTACACCGCCAGCGTTGCCTACACCGACTTCTTCGACGGCAAGTACAACACCCTGACCGATCGCGACTTCCTCGCGCTCAGCTTTGGCGTGAACTTCTAAGCGGCCCGGAACTAAGGAATCACCTATGAAAACAACAAAGAACCTGCTGCAAACCGGTGCGCTGGCGCTGTCCCTGCTGGCCACCGCCGTCATGGCGGCGGCCCCGGCCGACCAGGTGGCCAAGATCGGCACCACCCTGACCCCGCTGGGCGCCGAGAAGGCCGGTAACGCCGATGGCAGCATCCCCGAGTGGACCGGCGGCCTGCCGCAGAACGCCGGCCCGGTGGACGACAAGGGCTTCGTTTCCGATCCCTTCGCCAGTGAGCAACCGCTGTTCACCATCACCGCGCAGAACGTCGAGCAGTACAAGGACAAGCTGACCCCCGGCCAGTACGCGATGTTCAAGCGCTACCCGGAAACCTACAAGATGCCGGTGTTCACCACCCACCGTACGGCCACCGTACCGGCGAACGTGATCGCGGCAGCCAAGGAAAACGCGGCCAACACCAAGCTGGTGGAGGGCGGTAACGGTCTGGAGAACTTCAAGACCGCCAACCCCTTCCCGATCCCGCAGAACGGCCTGGAAGCGATCTGGAACCACATCACCCGCTACCGCGGTGGCAGCGTGCGCCGTCTGGTGACCCAGGCGACCCCGCAGCCCAACGGCTCCTACAGCCTGGTGTACTTCCAGGACGAGTTCACCTTCCGCGACAAGCTGAAGGACTACGACCCGAGCAAGCCGAGCAACGTGCTGTTCTACTTCAAGCAGCGTGTGACCGCTCCGTCGCGCCTGGCCGGTAACGTGCTGCTGGTGCACGAGACCCTCAACCAGGTGAAGGAACCTCGCCTGGCGTGGCTGTACAACGCCGGTCAGCGCCGCGTACGCCGCGCCCCGCAGGTGTCCTACGACGGCCCGGGTACCGCCGCCGACGGCCTGCGTACCTCCGACAACTTCGACATGTACAACGGTGCGCCGGACCGCTACGACTGGAAGCTGGAAGGCAAGAAGGAGATTTACATCCCCTACAACAGCTACCGCCTGGACTCGCCCAAGCTGAAGTACGCCGACATCATCAAGGCCGGCCACATCAACCAGGACCTGACCCGCTACGAGCTGCACCGCGTGTGGCATGTCGTCGCGACCCTCAAGTCCGGCGAGCGCCACATCTACGCCAAGCGTGACTTCTACATCGACGAAGACACCTGGCAAGCCGCCGCCATCGACCACTACGACGGCCGTGGCACCCTGTGGCGCGTAGCCGAGGCCCACTCGGAGTACTACTACGACAAGCAAGTACCCTGGTACGCCGTGGAAACTCTGTACGACCTGCTGTCCGGTCGCTACCTGGCCCTGGGCATGAAGAACGAGGAGAAACAATCCTACGACTTCAACTACAGCGCATCGGAAAGCGACTACACCCCGGCCGCTCTGCGTCAGGCTGGCGTGCGTTGATCCTGTAATACCGCGTAAACAAGCCGGCCTTCGGGCCGGCTTTTTCTTGTCTGTACTTTCCCAAGGGACTACAAATGGGCGGACCGAAAGGCTAGGCTGCCTCAGCGCTCACGCCCCCGCGGCATAACCATTCCTAGAAGCCGGGTTGATGACCGATCTATCCAGTTCGCGTTCCTTCGCGCCCGCTGCCGTACCGGTAGCCGGCGAACGCTTTTTCCGCCCTCCGCTGCCGGCCGGGCACCTCTCGCGCCCGCGCCTGTGCGACCGCCTGGCCGCCGGCCTGGGCGGCCGCCTGCTGCTGGTCAGCGCCCCCGCCGGTTTCGGCAAGAGCTCGCTCGCCATCGAATTCTGCGAAGGCCTGCCGGAGGGCTGGCAGGCGCTCTGGCTCGGGCTCGGGCGTCGTGACAACGACCCCGGGCGCTTCCTCGAACGCCTGCTGGAAGGGCTGCGCCAGTTCTTCCCGGGGATGGGCGAGGAGGCCATGGGCCTGCTGAAGATGCGCCAGCGCCACCAGCCCTTCGCCTTCGAGGAGTGGATCGACGGCCTGCTCGACGAGCTTGGCCAGCGCCTGGACCGCCAGCAGCCACTGTTGCTGGTGCTCGACGACTACCACCTGGCCCAGGGCGCGGTGCTCGACCGCTGCCTGCAGTTCTTCCTCAACCACCTGCCGGAAGGCCTGGTGCTGCTGGTCACCAGCCGTCAGCGCCCCGACTGGCACCTGGCGCGCCTGCGCCTGTCGCGGCAACTGGTGGAACTCAACGAACATGACCTGCGCCTGACCGACGCCGAAAGCACCGCGTTGCTCCAGGCCCAGGGCGCGCGCCTGGATGGCGCCCACCTGGAGAACCTGCTGCAACGCAGCGAGGGCTGGGCCGCCGGCCTGCGCCTGTGGTTGCTGGCCAGCCAGGACGAAGGCGACGCCGATGCCCTGGCGCGTGGCCCCCACGGTGACGAGGGGCTGATCCGCGAATACCTGCTGGAAGAGGTGATCGAACGGCAGAGTGCCGAGGTGCAGGCCTTCCTTTATGAGACCGCCTGCCTCGACCGCTTCTGTGCCGAGCTGTGCGATGCGGTGCGTGACGGCCATGGCAGCGCCGGCATCCTCCAGCACCTGCAGGCCCACCAGGTGTTCCTGGTACCGCTGGACGAGCACGGCCACTGGTTCCGCTATCACCACCTGTTTTCCGATTTGCTGCGGGCCCGGCCGGCCCACGCGGCGACCATTCCCCAGGCCAGCCTGCACCTGCGCGCCTGCCGCTGGTTCAGTGCCCAGGGGCTGCTGGACGAAGCCATCGAACAGGCCCTGCGCGCCGGTCAGCCGGACGTCGCTGCCAGCCTGGTGCAGAACCTCTCCGAAGAACAACTGCTGGCCGAGCAGAACATCGCCATGCTGCTGCGCTGGAAGATGGACCTGCCCGATAGCCTGCTGGTCAGCACGCCGCGGCTGATCATGCTCTACAGCCTGGCCCTGGCCCTGGCTTGCCAACTGGACGCCGCCGAGGAGCTAGGCGCCCAGCTCGTACGCTTCCTGCCAGCCCCCAACGCCCAGGCGCAGCAGGGGCTGATCGCCCAGTGGCTGGCCTTGAGCGGGGTCATCGCCCGGGGCCGTGGCGATATCGTCCTGGCCGAGCGGCACTGCGCCGAGGCGCTGACCGCGCTGTCCCAGGAGCGCTATGGCCAGCGCCTGCTGTGCCTGTCCACCCTGGCCAACATCGCCGTCGCCCGGGGCGACCTGTGGCGTGCCCGGGGCCTCAACCGCGAGGCGCTGGAGTTGGCGCAACGGGTTGGCAACCCGCTGTTCGAAGCCCTGGCCCATTACGACCGCGCGCGGGTGTTGCAGGCCCGTGGCGAAATCCTTCGTGCGCTGGATGAGGTGCGCCAGGGCCAGGAGCGCCTGCGCGGCCTGCCGTCCCAGCGCTTCTATGCCGCCCGGGCGCGGCTGGCCATCTACGAGGGCTACCTGCTCTGCGTGCGCCTGCAACCCCAGGCGGCGCGCAGCCGCCTGCTGGCCGGGATCGCCGAGGCGCGTGCCTGCCGCGACATCAGCCTGCTGATCGGTTACAGCGTGCTGGCCAGCCTGGAAGGCCGTGAAGGGCGCCTGTCGGCGGCCTTCGCCCTGCTCGCCGAAGCGGAGCGGTTGATGCACATCTGGGACGTGCCGCCGGTGTACTACCTGGCCATGATCACCCTGGTGAAGTGCGAACTCTGGCTGGTGCAGGGGCAGGTCGAGCTGGCCTCGGCCTGGCTTTCGCGCCTGGCGGAAACCTACAGCGGCGAGCAGGCCGCCGCTGCCCCCGAATTCCATCCGCAGCTGCCGCTGCACATCGAATTGCAGCAGGCCGCCCTGGCCCGGATCGAAGGGCGCAGCGGCGAAGCCGAACGGCGTTTACGTGCGCTGGTGCAGCGGGCCAAGGAAAGTGGCGGCGCGCTCATGGCGCAGGTGGCACAGCTGCACCTGGCGCAATTGCTGCGTGTCGGAGGGCGCGACAAGGACGCTCTCGCATTGCTGGGCAGTGCCCTGGAATCCCTGCCCGGTGGCGCGTTGCTGCCCTTCCATGAGCTGTTGTCGCACCAAGGCCCCTGGCTGCGTGAGCAACTGCTGGTGCGCTCGGCCCTTGAGGCCGCGGCATTGCTGGCATTGTTGCCGGAAGCGCAAGCGCCGGCTGCCAGCGAGGCGCCACTGGCCGGGAGCGATGCGTTGAGTACGCGTGAGCTGGCGGTGCTGCAACTGATCGCCCAGGGCTGCTCCAACCAGGAAATCAGCGAGCGGCTGTTCATCTCCTTGCACACGGTCAAGACCCACGCCCGCCACATCAACGGCAAGCTCGGCGTGGAGCGGCGCACCCAGGCGGTGGCGCGGGCCAAGGCCCTCGGCCTGTTGCGCTGAGGGCTACTGCGGCGCAGCCGGTGCCGAGAGATCGAGCGCCGGCTTGGGCTTGCCGGCCGGCAGTGGTTGGGCCAGCTGTCGCTCCACATCCTGCTGGATGGCCGCCAGCATCGGCAGCAGGTCGGCCATGCTGCTGCGCACCTCCGCGTAGGGGTGCTTTTCCGCCAACTCGCCCACCCGAGCCATCAGTTGCGCGCGCACGTCGCTGCGCAGGTGGATGAACAGCTCGGGCATCTGCTTGCCCAGTTCGGCGGCGTAGAGCACCAGGTCCTCACGGTTGAACTGCTTGGTCAGCCCCAGGTAGTCCAGCGCGCTGGAGGTCAGCATCGCCGCGGCGTCCTTGGTTTCCTGCAGGCCTTGCAAGCGCACCGGCTTGCTCTGCTCGCTCTCCGACAGGGTCATCCAGAACTCCACCGTGAGGGTGAAGAGGATCGCCTGCTGGCGCATCGAATAGCTCATCAGCCCCAGGGCTTCGGCCCCGTAGGGCTGCTGCGCGGCCTTGAAGTCGAAGTACAGGCGCATCAATTCCTTGAGGCGGAACAGCACCTCGCGTGCCTCGTTCTGGCGCAGCTCCAGGGGCGCGTAGATGTTCAGCTGCGGCTTGAAGTTCTCCTCGCTGATCATCCGCGTGTAGATGGGCCCGGTGAACTCGCCGCTGCGGCGGGGCAGGGCGTTGACCTGGGTGCGGTCGACCTTGTCCAGGGCATCGATCAATTGCTGGTAGTCGTGGCTGTTCCACGGGCGCTGGATGTCGGGAATCTTCTGCCCCAGGTAGAACAGCTCGGCGGCCGGGGCAGGCAGCGCCAGGACCAGCAAAAGGATGGCCAGCGGCCAGGGCAGGCGGCGTGATAGCTTCATCGACACGGAAGATTCCAGCGGGAAGGGGCGCGCCAAGAGTAGCGGGGCGGTGGCGCCCCGTCACCCGCGCCTTGGTTGGGGTGAGGGTGATGGACGAGAGCGAGCGCGGGGCGATCTTCGCGGTATTCGAAGACCTCGGTGGCTACGGTGCCGTGGCGCGCCAGCAGGCCGAGGCGGAAGGCCCGCTGGTGGGGCATCTGCTGCGCACCAACATCCAGTTGGCGGCCATTCCGGTGTTCGCCCGCAAGGGCATCGGCGAGACCACGGTGAATGACCTGCTGGAAGCGGCCCAGGTCTCGCGGCGCACCTTCTACAAGCACTTCTCCAACAAGATGGATGTGCTGGAAAGCATCTACCAGACCGCCGTGGTGCTGCTGCTCAATCGCTTCCGTGGCATGCGCGCCGCGGCCGGCAGCGACGAGGCCTGGCTGCGCGACATGGTGCGCTGCTTCTTCGACTATCACCTGGCCGTGGGGCCCATCATCCGCCTGATGCAGGAAGAGGCCATGCGCACCGACTCGCCCCTGGCCGCCCACCGCCAGCGCGCCCACCTGGAGATGGCCGCGCTGCTCGCTGAACGCCTCCAGGCCACCGGCCAGGTGGTGGACCCGCTGACCTTCCGCGCGCTGATCTGGGCCCTGGAGGCGGCGTCCATGGACCTGCTCGGCGGTGCCGCCAGCCGCCAGCGCATCGAGCACGCCCGCGCGGTACTGGGCGACCTGCTGATCGCCGCCCTGCGTCCACGCTCTACCTAGGTTGGGGCGCATGGCCAGCAACCCCGTGATCTGATAAGGGCCTCGACAATAACAATCACGAGGTGCCTGCATGTCCGCTACCAGCCTGCCGATGTCGCCGCCGCTCGCGGCCGGCTTTTCCCGCTTGGGCTTCGGCTCCCTGCCACTGGATCGCCTCAAGGCGCGCTACGCCAGCGCCGACAGCGGCTCGCGCTTCATCGAGCTGGACGGCTTCAACGTCCACTACCGCGACGAAGGCAGCCGCGACAAGCCGGTGCTGGTGATGATCCACGGCGTGGTCGCCTCCCTGCACACCTGGGACGACTGGGTACCGGCCTTCGCCCCGCACTACCGCATCATCCGCTTCGACGTGCCCGGCTTCGGCCTTACCGGCCCCAAGCGCAGCGGTGACTATTCCGGCGAGCGGATGATCCGCATCTTCGGCCTGCTGCTGGACCACCTGCGCATCGACAAGGTCTCCATCGCCGGCAACTCCCTGGGTGGCTACATCGCCTGGAACTTCGCCCTGGCCCAGCCCGCGCGCGTCGAGAAGCTGGTACTGATCGACCCGGCCGGCTACCAGATGCGCAAGGTGCCCTGGATGATCGCCTCTGCCGCGCTGCCCGGCTCCACCGTGGCCATGCCCATGTGGATGCCGCGCGCGCTCATCGCCCAGGGCATCAAGGAAGTCTATGGCGAGCCCGGGCGCATCAAGTCCGGCGTGGTGGACCGCTACTACGACCTCAGCCGCCGCCCGGGCAACCGCCGCGCGATGATGGAAATCTTCCGCGTGCTGCTCAAGGTCAACAAGGACGAGCTGGAAGGCACCGGCCAGCGCGTCGCCGCCATCAAGGCCCCGACCCTGCTGATGTGGGGCGAGCGCGACCGCTGGATCTCGCCCAAGCACGTGCCGCTGTGGAAGCGCGACCTGCCGGGCATCCAGGTGCGCACCTACCCCGGCGTGGGGCACATCCCCATGGAAGAGATTCCCGAGCAGACGGCAGCGGATGCGCTGCGCTTCCTGCAGGGCTGACGCCCGCTAGCTAAGGCTCGACCGAGCGCTGCTCCCGGCTGTGGATAACTTCCCGGTGAGCAGCGTTTTTGCGTGGGCGCAGAATCGCAGGATGGTGTGGGGTGGCATGGGGTGGGCGGAGTGGGCGTGGGTGGGTGTAGGGTGGGCTTCAGCCCACCGTTCTCTCTCTGCTCCAACGTCTTCGCCTGGTTCTGGATAAGTGTGCGCTTCAATTTCCCGGTGCGCGCAGCACACCCTACGACGGGGCTTCGAGCTCCGCGCAGGAGTGTCCCACCCGTAGAAGCGAGCTCTGCTCGCGAAGCCCTTCTCCAAAACGGAAACGGCCCCGAAGGGCCGTTGCGTTAACACCGAGGAATCACGCCGCCGCAGGCACGCCGTCGAACTCCTCGCGGGTCTTGTGCAGCAGTTCGAGGTTGTCGTGCTGCCAGGGATGGAAGCCCTTCTTGAAGAAGTCCATGTACGCCGGAATCAGCTGGCGGAACATGCCGTTCTTGCCCCACATCCAGCTCAAGCCGTCGCGCCAGACGCGCCAGTTCCACAGCAGGCCGTCGCGCTTGAGCATGTGGATGAGGCCGCGGTGGGTGTCGAGCATGAAGAAGAAGGTGCCCATGATCATCGCCCGGCGCAGCAGGGTGCGGCTGCCGCAGACCTGGTTGTAGACATCGAAGGCTACCGCCTTGTGCTCAGTTTCCTCCAGCGCGTGCCAGCGCCACAGACGGGCCAGGGTCGGGTGGGCGCCGGCGATGTGCTCGGGGTTCTTCAGCAGGCCGTCGGCCATGATCGCGGTGATGTGCTCCAGGGCGGCGGTGGCGGCCAGCTGGCGGCGCTTGGAGAACTTCTTCTGGGTGTAGCGGATGCGCGCCTGGGCACGACGCTCGATGCGGCCGATGTCGTAGCCGAGGTCGCGCAGCCGGTTGCTGTATTCCAGGTGCTCGCGGCTGTGATGGCCTTCCTGGCCGATGAAGCCGCGGATCTGCTCCTTCAGCACCGGATCGGTGATCTCCTCGCGGAAGTTGCGCACCGAGTCGATGAAGAAGCGCTCGCCGTCGGGGAAGAGCACCGACATGGCGTCGAACAGATGGGTCTTGAAGGCGTTGCCACTGTGCCAGTGGCGCGGCAGCGGATTGGGCAGGTCGAAATCCATGTGACGCGGGCGGATTACCAATCCTTCTGGGGTCGTGCTGGTCATGGGGACTCCCTGAGTCTATGCAGAAACCACGCTCCAACTTTGGCTTGCCGGGTTTTGTCGGACAAGGTTATCTTCTGCCAATAACGGGGTCATATCCGGCCACCGCTGATCCAGCTGACCAATAAGAAGAACGATGAAACAGCCACTGACCTTCTCCGCCGAACTGGTGCCCGTCGCCTATGCCGAGGCCCTGCTGAGCCTGGCCGAAGAGCTGGGTGTGCCCCGTGAAACGCTGTTCGCCCAGGCCCGGGTGCGCCCGGAAATCCTCCAGAGCCCCAACGGCCGCCTGTCCTTCATCGACTTCAACCTGCTGGCCAGCGCGGCCCTGGTGCTGTGCAACGAGCCGGCGCTGGGCCTGGTGCTGGGCCAGCGGCTGAATGTGTCCACCCACGGCATCCTCGGTTATGCGGTGCTCTCCAGCGCCAACCTGGGCCGTGCCCTGCAATTCGCCATGAAGTACTACCGGGTGCTCGGTCTCGCCTATGAGCTGGAGCTGGTGGAGCAGGGTGACTGCCTGCAACTGCGCGCCGCCGAATCCTTCCCCATGGGCCCCCTGGGGCGCTTTGCCGGCGAGGGGCTGATGACCAGCTTCTACACCATCGCCCGCTTCCTCCTGGGCGAGGAGCTGCGCGGCCTCGCGGTGGGCTTCGCGCACCCGGCGCCGGCCCATGCGGCGCGGTATGCCGAAGTGTTCGGCGGCTGCGTGGAGTTCGAGCAGCCCTACCACTGGATGAGCCTGCCCAAGCACTACCTCGACCGCCCCATGGCCCTGGCCAACCCGGCCACGGTGCAAATGTGCGAGCAGCAGTGCGAAGCGCTGCTGGCCACCCTCGACGTGCAGGACGCCCTGCTCACCCGCGTTCGCCGCCTGCTGCTGGCGCGCCCCGGCGACTTCCCCGACCTCGACAGCGCCGCGCGCTCGCTGCACACCAGCGGGCGCAGCCTGCGCCGCCACCTGGCGTCCATGGGCACCAGCTACCAGCAGGTGCAGGACGAGGTGCGCAAGGGCCTGGCCCTGCAGTACCTCACCACCACCCACCTGCCGTTGTTCGAAATCGCCAGCCTGCTGGGGTTCAGCGATCCCTCCAACTTCCGTCGCGCGTTCAAGAAATGGACGGGCAAGCTGCCCAGCGATTATCGTGCTGACCCCTGATCCGACCGGCCCGCACAGAGGTCGGCGACCTGGCCTGGAGGACCGGCAATGACCGCAGCGCACCCCACCCTGATCCGCGAGACCTTCCCCGTCGGCCCCTTGCAGTGCAACTGCACGCTGATCGGCGACCCCATCAGCAAGAAGGCCATCGTCGTCGACCCGGGCGGCAACCACGAGCAGATCATCGCGCGGCTGGAGGCCCATGGCCTGAAGCTGGTGAGCATCATCCACACCCACGCGCACCTGGATCACTTCCTCGCCTCCGGCGAGCTGAAGAAAGCCACCGGCGCCACCCTGCACCTGCACAAGGAAGACCAGTTCCTCTGGGACAACCTGGAGATGCAGTGCCGCATGTTCGGCGTGCCCTACAAGCCGGTGCCGGCGCCCGACCAGTGGCTGGCCGATGACGAGGAGCTGGCCTGTGGCTGCGGCGTGGCCCTGCACACCCCCGGGCACACGCCGGGTTCCATGAGCTTCTGGTTCCCCGAGGCGCGCCTGCTGATCGCTGGTGACACGCTGTTCCGCCGTGGCATCGGCCGCACCGACCTGTGGGGCGGCGACTACGCCACCATCGAGCGCTCCATCCGCCAGCGCCTCTACAGCCTGGACGAGGAGGCCACCGTGGTCACCGGCCATGGCCCGGATACCCGGCTGGGCGACGAGATGCGCGAAAACCCGTTCATCCGTGCCTGAGGCCACGGAATTTCCAGCATGGGCCATGCTCTAATCGTCGTCAGTCCATCGGGGCTGTCGATCATTCAGGAGTAGAAAGTCCATGTTCACCACGCGTCGCCTGATCATCGCCGCTACCGCCGTCGCCCTGCTGTCGGGCTGTGCTTCGCAGAACCCCTACGAGAACCAGGGCCAGGCGCCCCGCCAGGGCATGAGCAAGACCGCCACCTACGGCGGCCTGGGCGCGTTGGCCGGCGCCGTCGCCGGTGCTGCCATCAACCACGACAAGCGTGGCAAGGGGGCGCTGATCGGCGCCGCTGTGGCCGGCGCCGCTGGCGCGGGCTACGGCTACTACGTGGACCGGCAGGAGGCGGAGCTGCGTCGCAGCATGGAAGGCACCGGCGTGCAGGTGCAGCGCCAGGGCGACAACATCAACCTGGTGATGCCCGGCAACATCACCTTCGCCACCAATTCGGCAGACATCGCTAGCAACTTCTATACGCCGCTGAACAACCTGGCCAACTCGTTCAAGCAGTACGACCAGAACAACATCGAGATCGTCGGTCACACCGACAGCACCGGCAGCCACCAGTACAACGTCAACCTCTCGCAGTTGCGCGCGCAGAGCGTGGCCAACTACCTGATGGCCCAGGGCGTCAACGGTGCGCGCCTGAGCTCCCGTGGCATGGGCCCGGACCAGCCGGTGGCGAGCAACGCCACCGATGCGGGCCGCTCGCAGAACCGTCGCGTGGAGATCAAGCTCACCCCGCTGCCCAACGCCCAGGTGCCCCAGCAACAGGGCTACTGATTCCCCCGCTCCAGCACAGGGCCCCCATTCGGGGGCCTTGTCGTTTCATGCCGTCCGTCGTCTCCCTGCTGGCGCAAGGCCATGGTGCCGATTCCTGACTAGACTGCCGACATGGTTCCCGCGAACCATGATTTGCCGGTCGGATGCCCCTCCAAGGGGGCTCCCGGACAAGGAACGGACAGGAGCATTCATGGACGAGCGTACCGGCACCTCCGCGAGGAAACCCTGGTTGCCCCTGGTGGTGGCGCTGGCCTTGCTGGTGGGGCTTGGCGGCCTGGTGCTGTGGCAGTGGCTGGCGCTGGAAAACCGCAACCAGGCGGAGTACCAGCGGCGTTTCGGCCTGGAAAGCGAAGAGATCGCCGAGCGTCTCGCGACCCGCATGCGCGCCTACGAAATGGTGCTGCGAGGCATGTCCGGCCTGCTGGTGGGCAGCTCCGACGTGCTTCCGGATGAATGGGCCAAGGCGGCCGACCAACTGCACCTGCAGGACCGCTACCCGGGCATCCAGGCGCTGGCCTGGGGCCGCTATCTCAAGCGTGACCAGCTCAACGACTTCGTCGGCACCACCCAGGCCGATGGACGCCGCGACTTCCGCGTCTTCCCGCCCGGCCCGCGCGACGAGTATGTGGTGGTGGACTACACCAGCCCGCTGGACTGGCGCAACCGCCGCACCCTGGGCTTCGACATGCTCAGCGAGCCGGTGCGGGCGCAGGCCATCGAGCAGGCCCGGGAAAGCGGCGAGGCACGCCTCACCGGTCCCCTGAGGTTGAAGCAGGAGACCGACCAGGACCTGCAGAGCGGTGTGCTGCTCTACATGCCCGTGTACCGTTCGAACGTCCCGGCGACCACCGCCGACGAGCGGCGCGAGGCCTTCATCGGTGCGGTGGCCGGGGCCTTCCGCCTGCATGACCTGATGAGCGGCATCCTCGGCAACCGGGTGCGCCTGTACCGAGTCGGCGTCAGCGACCTGGAGGCCGGAGCCGTGCTGCTCGACGATGCCATCGACAACGGCCTCCCACCGCGCTTCGAAGAGCAGCGCCAGATCAAGCTGTTCGGCCGCACCTGGGCACTGAAGGTGAGCAGCACTGCCGAATATGAAGCGTTGCTGGTGGATGATCGCCTCAGCTACAGCCTGTGGACCGGCCTGGCCGCCGCGCTGCTGTTGTCGCTGCTGGTGGGCGGCTACCTGCACCTGCGCGAGCGCCAACTCGCCGCCAGCGACCAGGCATCCTCGTTGCTGCGCGAGCGCGAGGAGCGCTTGCGCATCCTGGTCGAGCGCCTGCCCGTGGCGACCCTGCTATGCGATGCCCAGGGCCGCATCGAGATGGCCAATCGCAGCGCCGCCGAGCTGCTCGGCTGCGAATCCGACCTGCTTTCCGGCCAGCGTGTGCGTCGCTACCTGCCACGCCTGCTGGACCTCGACGAAGAGCGGCTGCGCAGTGGCGAGGAAGAGTTCCAGATCCAGCGCGACGATGGCGGCGATGGCCTCGCCTCCCTGAGCCTGACCTCCCTGAACCAGCGCGACGGCACGCGCTACCTGATCAACCTGGTGGACCTGCAGGCGCGGCGTGCCGCCGAGGAGCGTTTCCGCCTGGTGGTGGAGGCCTCGCCCAACGCCATCATCCTGGTGGACCTGCGCGGCAGCATCGTCATGGTCAACCGCCAGGCCGAGCAGATGTTCGGCTACAGCCGCCAGGAGCTGCTCGGCGCCACCGTAGAGCGCCTGCTGCCGGAGGCCCTGCGCGAGGCCCATGTGGGGCTGCGCGAAGGCTTCCAGAAGAACCCCGAGCCCCGGCGCATGGGCAACAACCGCGAGCTGTTCGGCCAGCACCGCGACGGCCGCATGATTCCCCTGGAAGTGGGCCTGTCGCCGATCCGCAGCGGCCGCGAGACCTGGGTCCAGGCGGTGGTCATCGACATCAGCGAGCGCAAGGCCGCCGAGCAGCGCCTGCGTGACCAGGCCGAGCAACTGATCCTGGCCAACCGCTACAAGTCGGAATTCCTCGCCAACATGTCCCACGAGCTGCGCACACCGCTCAACAGCATCCTCATTCTCAGCGACCAGTTGCGCCAGAACAGCGCCGGCAACCTCACCGAGAAGCAGTCGCGCCATGCCGACATCGTCCACCGCGCCGGCAGTGACCTGCTGCAGCTGATCAACGACGTGCTCGACCTGGCCAAGGTCGAGGCCGGGCGCATGCAGCTCAAGCTGGAGCCGCTCAATGTGCAGGATGTGCTGGTGGAACTGGACGCCAGCCTGCGCCCCATGGCCGAGATCAAGGCCCTGCGCCTGATCACCGGGGTGGAGCCCGGCGTGCCCCGGGTCATCCACAGCGACCGCGTGCGCCTGCACCAGATCCTGCGCAACCTGCTCTCCAATGCCCTGAAGTTCACCGAGCAGGGCGAGGTGGAGCTGAGTGTCGGGGTCATCGACCGCACCGATGGCGATGGCCGCGAGATCATCCGCTTCACCGTGCGTGATACCGGCATCGGCATCCCTGCCGAGCAGCACGAGCGTATCTTCCAGGCCTTCCAGCAGATCGACGGCTCCACCAGCCGGCGCTTCGGTGGCACCGGCCTGGGCCTAGCCATCACCCGCCAGCTGGTGCTGGCCCTGGATGGCCAGATCCGTCTCACCAGCACGCCGGGGCAGGGCTCCAGCTTCATCGTCGAACTGCCGGTGGCGGTGGGCTTCGAGGCGGAGAAAGAGGCTGCCGGCGAGGCCCTGCCTGTACGCAACGGCACCGGGCCGGCGGTGCTCATCGTCGAAGACGATGGTGATTTCGCCAGCGTCATCGCCGAAGCCGCGCAGAGCCATGGCTATGCCACCGTGCTCTGCGGCAGTGGCCGACAGGCGGTCGCTCTGCTGCAGCAGGAGCGCTTCGCGGCGGTGATCCTCGACATCCTCCTGCCGGACGTCAGCGGCTGGCAGATCTACCGGCGCCTGCGCAGCCAGGCCCTGCACCGCGGCACGCCGGTGCACATCATCTCCTGCGTGCCGCAGCCGACAGATTGGTTGGACGATTCCACCCGTTACCTGGTCAAACCCATCGCCCGGGAAGATCTGGAACGGGTCTTCAACGACCTCGAAGCCAATGTGCCCCCGGACCCGCATCGCCTGCTGCTGGTGGAGGACGTCGCCATCGAACGTGATCACTACCGCGACCACCTGGAGGAGCTGGGCTTCTCCGTAACGGCCGCAAGCAGTGCCGAAAGCGCCCGCCAGGCATACGCGGACGGGCGTTTCGCTGCGCTGGTGATCGACCTCGACCTGCCCGACCAGGACGGTTTCGACCTGCTAGATAGCCTCGATCGGCAGCGTCCGCTGGCTGACTCGCGTGTGGTGATCAACACTGGGGTGGACGTCACCCTGCAGACCCTGCAGCGACTGCGCCGCTATTCGGCGGTGGTGGTGCGCAAGGCGGGGGATGACCTGGATGGGCTGAGCTCGGCGGTGCAGGGCTTCCTCGGCAGCGTGCGTGCCCTCGCCGGGCAGGCGCCGGGAGAGGCGGGAAGCCGCTCGCTGCAAGGGATGCGCGTGCTGTTGGTGGATGACGATGTACGCAATATCTATGCGCTCAGTGCGCTGCTGGACGAGGTCGGCCTCGACGTCAGCGCCGCGCGGGATGGCCTGGAGGCCATCGAGAGTTACCAGCGTGAACCCTTCGACCTGATTCTGATGGATATGGCGATGCCCAACATGGATGGATACACCGCAACCCGCCTGCTCAAGGACGAGCATGGCTGCAACATCCCGATCATCGCGCTCACCGCCCATGCGATGAAGGGTGACCGGGAGAAGTGCATTACCGCAGGTGCCGACGACTACCTGGCCAAGCCCGTGAGCCGCCAGGAACTGATCGACCTGCTCCATCGCTGGCTGGACGTTTCCGGAGGCAGCGATGATGCAGCCACTGCCTAAGCTCAAGGGACCCGAAAACATCCTCCTGGTGGTCGATGACCGCCACGAGAACCTCGCCGCCATGGAGGCGGTGCTGGACGACTCCACTTGGGACGTACGCACCGTCGACTCGGGGGAGGCGGCCCTGCAATGCCTGCTGGAGGAGGAAGTGGGGCTGGTGCTGCTCGATGTGCAGATGCCGAAGATGGACGGCTTCGAAGTCGCCCGGCTGATGCGCGGCAGCCCGCACACCCGCTACACGCCGATCATCTTCATCTCCGCCATCGCCCACACCCAGGAAGCCGTGCTGCGTGGCTACGCCAGTGGCGCGGTGGACTTCATCCTCAAGCCCTTCGACCCGCAGGTGCTGCGGCACAAGGTGCAGTCGCTGCTGGAGCACGAGCGCAACCGCCGTGACCTGCTGCAGCTGACCCAGCAGCTGGACAGCGCCCGCGCCTTCAACGCGTCGGTGCTGGAGAACGCCGCCGAAGGCATCCTGGTGGTGGGCGAGGACGGCATGGTCAACTTCGCCAACCCGGCCATGGCGCTGATGCTGCAGGGCTCGGTCAGCGACCTCGAAGGCAGCCCCTTCCTCTCGCTGCTCTCCAGCCCCGAGATCGTCGGCGACTGGCGCCTGTCGGAGTTCTACCGCCACTGGAAGCGCGGCGAGCCCTACCGCCTGCACGACGCGGTGCTCAACACCCTCAATGGCGGCACGCTGCCGGTGGCTCTGTCCTGCGCGCCGCTGCCCCGGGCCCAGCGCTCGATGGTAGTGATCAGCCTGGACATGTCCGCAGTGCGCCAGCTGCACGCGCAGCTCGAATCCCAGGCCATCACCGATGCGCTCACCGGGTTGCTCAACCGCCGTGGTTTCCACCAATCGCTGGATGCGGCGCTGGCGCGTATCGAGCGCAGCGGCAAGCGCATGGCGGTGCTCTACCTCGACCTCGACGGCTTCAAGCGCATCAATGACTCCCTCGGCCACGACGCCGGCGACCAGGTGCTGCGGCGCGTTTCCGAGCAACTGAAGACCTGCCTGCGCCCCTACGACATCCTCGCGCGCATGGGCGGTGACGAATTCACCGCGCTGATCGACTCCCTGGAGCACCCGGAAGACGCGGCCAGGGTGGCCGAGAAGCTCATCGAGCTGGTGTCGGTGCGCTACCGCATCGACGGCATCGACATCACCCTCGGCGCCAGTGTCGGCATCGCCTGCTTCCCCGAATGCGGGCAGACCGTGGACGGCCTGTTGCGCGCGGCGGACATCGCCATGTACGAGGCCAAGCGTGCCGGCCGCCAGCAGTACCGCTTCTTCTCCCCGGAAATGAACGGCCGCGCCCGCTCGCGGCTGATGCTGGAAGAGAGCCTGCGCAACGCCATCGAGCAGGATGATTTCGTGCTCGTCTACCAGCCGCAGATCTACCTCGACAGCGGCCGCCTGCGCGGCTTCGAGGCGCTGCTGCGCTGGGAGCACCGGGTCGCCGGCACCGTCGCCCCCAACGTGTTCATCCCGCTGCTGGAGGAGACCCGGCTGATCAACCGCCTGGGCGACTGGATCCTCGAACAGGGGGTCAGCCAATGCACCCAGTGGCGGGAGCGCTTTGGCGAGGACCTGGTGATCAGCATCAACTTCAGCCCGGTGCAGTTCGGCATGCCGACCCTGGTGGACGACCTGCGCGAGGTGCTGGCGACGCACGGGCTGAAACCGTCGCAGATCGAAGTGGAGGTCACCGAAAGCGCGCTGATGCAGGACCTGGACAACACCCGCGAGCAGCTGCGCCAGCTGCGCGAGCTGGGGGTGCGCATCGCCATCGATGACTTCGGCACCGGCTACTCGTCCCTGGCCTACCTGCGCCACTTCGAGCTGGACACGCTGAAGATCGACCGCCTGTTCATCTCCAACATGCTGGAGTCGCCCCGCGATGCCGCCGTGGTCAGCACCATCATCGACCTGGGCGCCCACCTGGGGCTGGAGGTGATCGCCGAGGGCGTGGAAACCCTGGCCCAGCGCGATTGGCTGATCGACCACGGCTGCTCGATCATGCAGGGCTTCCTGGTCTCCCCGGGGCTGCCGGTGGCCAAGGCCGAGAACTTCCCCCTGCAGGTGGACTGGGCGAGCTTCAAGCCACAGGGCTGAGGCCACTGCGCGACGCCCGCCCTGGGCGCCGCGCACATACCCATCCGCGACTACGACCAAATGATGGCAAGCGCCGGTCATGGGGCGTCCTACACTTGCCCCACGGCGCGCCCGTGCAGCCGGCCAACCCAAGGAGTTTTCCCATGTATTGCCTGTTTGTGGCCTATCCGAACAATGAGGGCGGCACCTTCGATTTCACCTACTACCTGGAAAAACACATCCCCATGGTCAGCGAGATGCTGGGGGACAACTTCGTCAAGGCCGAAGTCCGCAAGGGCCTCGCCTCCGGTGACGGCTCCGCCGCGCCCTTCCTCTGCGTGGCGAATATCTGGATCAAATCCATCGACAGCCTCCAGGCCTCGCTGCGCAAGCACGGCCAGGCGATCAACGAAGACATTCCCCGCTACACCAACATCGCCCCGCTGCTGCAGGTGGACGAGGTGATCTCGGGTTAAGGCAGACATCCGTAGGTTGGCGCCGAGCGCAGCGAGGCCCAACGCAGTAGGGCCCGGCATCGTTGCATTGGGTGTGTGACGGGTAGGTCGGGTGCAACCCGACGCCTCTCCGTGCGCCACTTCGCGGGTTTCACCCGCCCTACGGGGCTGCCTGACCGACGAGTTGGATAGATACTGCGCCCATGAAAAAGCCCGCCAATCGGCGGGCTTTCGCGTTACGGGGCGCTGCCTCAGCGGCTCGGCGGGAATTGCTGGTGCAGCTGCTCCAGCTCGGCGTCCTTGGTTTCCCACAGCTGGTTGACCCAGAGCTGGAAGGTCTTGCGGTAGGCCTCGTCCTGGTCGTAGCTGCGGCCGATGAATTCCTGGGGAATCGGCATCGCCTGGATACGCACGATCACCTCGGGGATGTTCCCGGCCATCAGGGTCCAGAAGCTCGGGTTGCCCTCGGGGTAGTGGATGGTGACGTTGAGCAGCGCCTGCATCTGCTCGCCCATGGCGTCGAGCACGAAGGCGATGCCGCCGGCCTTGGGCTTGAGCAGGTACTTGAAGGGCGAGTTCTGCTCACGGTGCTTCTGCTCGGTGAAGCGCGTGCCTTCGAGGAAGTTGAAGATGCCCACCGGGTTGTCGCGGAACTTGTCGCAGGTGCGGCGGGTGGTTTCCAGGTCCTTGCCCTTCTTCTCCGGGTGCTTGGCCAGGTAGGCCTTGGAGTAGCGCTTCATGAAGGGGAATTCCAGCGCCCACCAGCACAGGCCGATCACCGGGACCCAGATCAGCTCCTGCTTGAGGAAGAACTTCAGCGGGCGGATGCGGCGGTTGAGCACGTACTGCAGCACCAGGATGTCCACCCAGCTCTGGTGGTTGCTGGTGACGAGATAGGAGTGCTGGTAGTCGAGGCCTTCGAGGCCTTCCACCCGCCAGCGGGTGTCGCGCACCTGGTTCATCCACACCTTGTTGCAGCTCACCCAGCCCTCGTGGATGAAGTTCACCACCCAGTTCAAGGCCAGGCGCACGGGGCGGAAGGGCAGGGCCATCTTCAGCAGGCTGACGGCGAACAGCGGCCAGCACCAGAACAAGGTATTGAGCGCCAGCAGCAGGGAGGCGATGACGCCGCGCACGGAAGCGGGAAGGAAACTCAGCATGAAAGGTCGGGACCTCGTTCCTGGACGGTCTCTGCCGCCCTGTTGAGGGGACGCTGCGAACGCAGCAGGGCCAGTGGTGGCACAGGTTAACGCCTGTTCACTGAACTGCAAGCGGCAAGGGTGACCGCCCGGTCGGGCAGCGCGGCCACCCGCCGGGCAGGGTGCTCAGTCGCGGGTCGCCGCCTGGATGGCGGTGAGGGCGATGGTGTAGACGATGTCGTCCACCAGGGCGCCGCGGGAGAGGTCATTCACCGGTTTGCGCAGGCCCTGCAGCATGGGGCCGACGCTGACCACCTGGGCGCTGCGCTGCACCGCCTTGTAGGTGGTGTTGCCGGTGTTCAGGTCGGGGAACACGAACACCGTGGCATGGCCGGCCACCGGGCTGTTGGGGGCCTTCTGCCGGCCGACGCTGTCGATGGCGGCGGCGTCGTACTGCAGCGGCCCGTCGATCAGCAGGTCAGGGCGTGCGGCACGGGCCAGGCGGGTGGCTTCGCGCACCTTCTCCACTTCCTCGCCGCTGCCGGAGTCGCCGGTGGAATAGCTGATCATCGCCACCTTGGGCTCGATGCCGAAGGCGGCGGCCGAGTCGGCGCTCTGCAGGGCGATTTCCGCCAGCTCGGCGGCGCTCGGGTCGGGGTTCACCGCGCAGTCGCCATAGACCACCACCTGCTCCGGCAGGAGCATGAAGAACACCGAGGACACCAGCTTGTAGCCCGGCGCGGTCTTGATCAGCTGCAGGGCCGGGCGAATGGTGTTGGCGGTGGTGTGCACGGCGCCGGAGACCAGGCCGTCCACCTCGCCCAGGGCCAGCATCATGGTGCCCAGCACCACGCTGTCTTCCAGTTGCGCAGCGGCCATGGGGGCGTTGAGGCCCTTGCCCTGGCGCAGCTCGACCATGGGCTCGACGTAGCGCGGGCGCACCAGGTCCGGGTCGAGGATCTCCAGCCCCTCGGGCAGCACGATGCCCTGGGCGACGGCCACGGCTTGCACCTCTTCGGGCTTGGCCAGCAGCACGCAGCGGGCGATGCCACGGGCCTGGCAGATGGCGGCAGCCTGCACGGTGCGCGGCTCGGCGCCTTCGGGCAGGACGATGCGCTTGCCGGCCAGTTGCGCCCGTTTCACCAACTGGTGGCGGAAGGCCGGGGGCGACAGGCGCAGCTCGCGCGGGGTGCCGCAGCGGTCGCGCAGCCAATCCTGGTCGAGGAAGCGGGCGACGAACTCGGTGACCTTCTCCGCGCGCTCGCGGTCGTCCACCGGGATTTCCTTGTTCATGCGGTTGAGGTTGGTGGCCGTGTCGTAGGAGCCGGTGGCCACGGCCAGCACCGGCAGGCCGCCCTGCAGGGCGCCGCGGCACAGTTCCATGATGCGCGGGTCCGGCGGGAAGTCGCTGCACAGCAGCAGGCCGGCCAGGGGCACGCCGTTCATGGCGGCCAGGCTGGCGGCGAGGATGATGTCGTCGCGGTCCCCCGGGGTCACCACCAGCACGCCGGGCTTGAGCAGCGGCACGGTGTTAGGCACGGCGCGGGCGCAGAGGACGATGGTCTGCACCCGGCGCTGTTCGTAGTCACCGGCGTTGATCACCCGCGCGCCCAGCAGGTCGGCCACGTCGCGGGTGCGTGCGGCGTTCAGCTCGTCTTCCCAGGGGATGCAGCCGAGCAGGCGGAAGTCGTCGCTGCGCAGGAGCGAGGAGTTCTCGCGGATCTGCTCGGCGAAGTCCGCCTCGCGCACCTTGTTGAGGATCACCCCGAGCACCTTGGGGTCGCGCGGCCCGCCGAACAGCTGGGCCTGGATCTCGATGCGGTCGGAGAGCTCGGTGATGGTTTCGTTTTCCGGGGCCGAGACCAGGATCACCTCGGCGTCCAGGCTCTTGGCCAGGTGGAAGTTGACCCGTGCCGCGTAGCTGGCGTGGCGGGTGGGCACCATGCCTTCGACTATCACCACGTCCTTGCCTTCGGCGGCCTGCTGGTAGCGGCTGACGATCTCTTCCAGCAGCTCGTCGAGCTGGCCGTCGCCGAGCATGCGCTCGACCTGGGACAGCTCCAGCGCCTTGGGCGCGGTGAGGCCGTGGGTGCGCGCGATCAGTTCGCTGGAGCGCTCGGGGCCGCGGTCGCCCGGGTGGTGCTGGGCGATGGGCTTGTAGAAGCCGACCTTGAGGCCGGCCAGCTCCAGGGCACGGACCAGGCCCAGGCTGATGGAGGTGAGGCCGACGCCGAAACCGGTGGGGGCGATGAAGAATGTATGCATGGAGCCGCCTTAGTTGAGCAGGGCGAGGGTGTCGAGGGCGATCTGCCGCTCCTCGTTGGTCGGGACCACGAGGATGCGTGTGTGACCGTATTTGTGGATCGGGCCGGCGATGCCGCGGATGCAGCGGGCATTGGCCTCCTTGTCGATGGCCAGGTCGAAGAGCTTCAGGTGCGCCACCGTCTTGCTGCGGATCAGCGGCGAGTTCTCGCCGATGCCGCCGGTGAAGATCAGGCCATCGAGCTGGGGCAGGGCGCAGCTCATGGCGGCCAGGCTCTTGGCCAGGCGGTAGCAGAACACCTCGATGGCCAGGGTGGCGCCGGGGTGGCCCTGTTCGCGGGCCTGCTCCAGGGCGCGCATGTCGTTGGACAGGCCGGAGAGCCCCTTGAGGCCGCTCTCGCTGTTGAGCACGCGGGTGATCTCTTCCAGGCTCCAGCCCAGGGTGCTGGCCAGGTGGCTGTGCAGGTTGGGGTCGATGTCGCCGCTGCGGGTGCCCATCGCCAGGCCTTCCAGGGGCGTCAGGCCCATGCTGGTGTCGCGGCTCTGGCCGTCGACGATGGCGCAGGTGGAGCAGCCGTTGCCCAGGTGCGCGGAGAGCCAACTGCTGTCGCCGATGGACAGCCCGGCGATTTCCGCCGCACGGTGGCTGACGTAGCGGTGGCTGGTGCCGTGGAAGCCGTAGCGGCGCACGCCGTGGTCGCGGTAGAGGTGTTCCGGAACGGCGTAACGGTAGGCGTGCTCGGGCAGGCTCTGGTGGAAGGAGGTGTCGAACACCGCCACCTGGGGCAACTGCGGGTAGACGCTCATGGCGGCTTCGATGCCCTGCAGCGCCGCCGGGTTGTGCAGCGGGGCGAGGGGGGCGATGGCGCGAATCGCCGCGATCACCTCGTTATCCAGGCGGCGCGCCGAGGTGAAGCGCTCGCCGCCGTGCACCACGCGGTGGCCGATGCCGTGCAGCTTGCCGCCGGTGGCCGCCTGCACCAGGGGCAGCAACTGCGAGAGGGCGACGCGGTAATCACCGTTGGGAATCATCAGGCTGTCCTTGTCGCCGCCACGCTGCCAGCGCAGTTCGGCGTCGCGGCTGCCCAGGCGCTCGGCGATGCCGAACAGGGGGAATTGCGAATGGGCCTCGCTGACCAGGGCGAACTTGATCGACGAACTGCCACAGTTGATCACCAGAATGTTGCGTGAGGGCATCATTGCTCCTTGGTTGGTTCGGGGTCCGCGCCACGGGCGCACCAGCCGCAGGAAAAGGGCTGTCCACGCCGTGCTTCGCGTTGTGCCGGGTCCAGCACCCAGGCGCGCGACTGCCAGGGCGGCTGGTGGCGCAGGTGCTGGGTATGGCCGCAGGACAAGACTGCCACCCAATGGCCTTCGTCATCCTGGCGGAAGTCAAGTAAGCGTACGATCCGTCCGTCAGCCTTCGGGTCGCAATCGGCCGTCTTGGCAGTTAGACTTGCACGTTCTTCAATCTTCTCCAAAAGGTCTTGCACCATGCTGATTGCCGCCAACAAGGCTGTCTCCATCGACTATACGCTCACCAACGACGCCGGTGAGGTCATCGACAGCTCCGCTGGCGGCGCGCCGCTGGTGTACCTGCACGGTTCCGGCAACATCATCGTCGGCCTGGAAAAGGCCCTCGAAGGCAAGCAGGCCGGTGATGCGATCAAGGTCGCCATCGAACCGGAAGATGCCTACGGTGAATACAGCGCCGAACTGGTTGCCACCCTCAGCCGCGCTATGTTTGAAGGCGTCGATCAGTTGGAAGTCGGCATGCAGTTCCATGCGTCCGGCCCGGACGGCGGCATGCAGATCGTCACCATCCGCGACATCGATGGCGACGACGTGACCGTTGACGGCAACCACCCGCTGGCCGGCCAGCGCCTGAGCTTCGACGTGAAAGTGGTCAACGTGCGTGAAGCCAGCGCCGAAGAGATCGCCCACGGCCATATCCATGGCGAAGGCGGTCACCACCACTGATCGGCGGGCAGCCAGGCGACTTGCGGCAACGCTCGGTCGCCTCGGGGCTGCTAAGCTCTGATCAACCGAAAAGGCGCCCACGGGCGCCTTTTTTGTCCCGCTGCGATGTTCCCTTGCGACGATCCAGGAGTTTGTCATGAGTGCATTCCACGACCTCAACCTGCGTGCCCTCGACGGTCAGGAGCTGCCTCTGGCGCCCTACAAGGGGCAGGTGGTTCTGGTGGTCAACGTCGCCTCCAAGTGCGGGCTGACACCGCAATACGCCGGGCTGGAAAAGCTCCACCAGCAATACCGCGACAAGGGTTTCACCGTGCTCGGCTTGCCGTGCAACCAGTTCGCCGGCCAGGAGCCTGGCAGCGAAGACGAAATCCGCGAGTTCTGCAGCCTCAACTATGGCGTGAGCTTCCCCCTGGGCAGCAAGCTGGAGGTCAACGGCCCCGGCCGTCATCCGCTGTATCGCCTGCTGGCGGGCGAGGGCGCCGAATTCCCCGGCGACATCACCTGGAATTTCGAGAAATTCCTCGTCGGCCAGGACGGCCGCGTGCTTGCCCGCTTCTCCCCACGCACCGCCCCGGACGACCCGGCCCTGGTGCTGGCCATCGAGAAGGCGCTGGGCTGAGGCGCTCCTCCCCCTGATGGCGGGACCTACGTAGGGTGGATGGCGCTTTTTCATCCACCAGGCGGTGCCACTGGGAATTCCCGTGGTGGCAGCCCTGCGGCCTGCTTGGCGACTGAAGTCGCCCCTACATGGGCCGTGGTGGGGCTTGTAGGTCGGGTGCAACCCGACAACGCCGCACCCACCCTTCGCGGGTTTCACCCGCCCTACGGCCTGAAGTCGCCCCTACATGAGTCGTGATTGGGAGGCACATTCCGTGGGGAATTCATTCGCGATGGAGCCCCCAGTCGCTCGCAGCCAGGTGCCGGCGACGGGGCTTTCGCGGCTGAAGCCGCTCCCACAGGGGGCTCGCAGCGGGGCCGAACATCGCTGCGTTGGGCCTCGCTGCGCTCGGCGCCAACCTACGACGCCCCAACCGCCCTTACCTTCACGACAGGTCATTACCGCCGGGTAAGGCGCGCCTGCTTTCTGACCCAAAATCACCCTGATCAATAGTGCTGTGCCGAGCGAGACGACCGGTCATATGCTCGGCGCCATGAACAGCATCCGACTCGACAAACGTGACCTGATCCTGGCCAAGGGCACCGGTGTGATGACCCGCGCGGGCTACCACGGTACCGGCGTGCAGGAGATCGTCCAGGCAGCGGGGATCCCCAAGGGGTCCTTCTACCACTACTTCGCCAGCAAGGAAGATTTCGCCCTGCAGGCGCTGGACTATCTCTACTCGCCGCGCCTGGAGCGCTACGCCCAGGCCCTGTCCGATCCGGCGAAGAGCCCGGCCCAGCGCATCCTCGACTACTACGGTGAACTGGTCAGCCATTTCACCCGCCACGAGAAGCTGGAGTACCACTGCTTCATCGGCAGCCTGAGCTTCGAGATGGCCGAGCTGTCGCCGGCCATCGCTGCCCAGGTGGACGCCATCCTGCAGCGCTCCGCCGACACCCTCCAGGCCTGCCTGGAAGAGGCCCAGCGTGCCGGTGAGCTGCCGGCGGACGAGGACTGCGCCAACCTCGCCAGCTTCATCGCCAATGCCTGGCAGGGCGTGCTCACCCGCCTCAAGGTCGGTGCCGGCGCCCGGCCGCTGTTCGATTTCATGACCCGCCTGCAGCGCCTGCTGCGGGTGTGACCCCTAAAGCCCATAAACGAGACGACCGGTCACTTGGCCGGAATCAGGAGACCCCGATGACCGCATCCGCAGACGCCCTGTTCGCCCCCTTCCGCCTCGGCGCCCTCGAGCTGCCGACCCGTGTGGTGATGGCGCCCATGACCCGCTCCTTCTCCCCGGGCGGCGTGCCCACCGAGCAGGTGGTCGAGTACTACCGCCGCCGCGCTGCTGCCGGCGTCGGCCTGATCGTCACCGAAGGCACCACCATCGGCCACCAGGCTGCCAATGGTTACCCCCATGTACCGCGCTTCTACGGCGAAGACGCCCTGGCCGGCTGGAAGACCGTGGTCGACGCCGTGCACGCCGAAGGCGGCAAGATCGTCCCGCAGCTGTGGCACGTGGGTAACGTCCGCCGCCTGGGCACCGAGCCGGATGCCAGCGTTCCCGGCTACGGCCCGAGCGAGAAGCTCAAGGACGGCCAGGTGGTGGTCCACGGCATGACCCAGCAGGACATCGACGACGTCGTCGCCGCCTACGCCCAGGCCGCCCGTGACGCCAAGGCCATCGGCATGGACGGCGTCGAACTGCACGGCGCCCACGGCTACCTGATCGACCAGTTCTTCTGGGAAGGCACCAACCAGCGCACTGACGGTTACGGTGGCGACCTGGCCCAGCGCTCGCGCTTCGCCATCGAAGTGGTCAAGGCCGTGCGCGAGGCCGTCGGCCCCGACTACCCGATCATCTTCCGCTTCTCCCAGTGGAAGCAGCAGGACTACACCGCCCGCCTGGTGCAGACCGCCGAAGAACTGGGCGCCTTCCTCAAGCCGCTGTCCGATGCCGGCGTGGATATCTTCCACTGCTCCACCCGCCGCTTCTGGGAGCCGGAGTTCGAAGGCTCCGACCTCAACCTGGCCGGCTGGACCCGCAAGCTTACCGGCAAGCCCACCATCACCGTCGGCAGCGTCGGCCTGGATGGCGAGTTCCTGCAGTTCATGGTCAAGACCGACAAGGTCGCGCAGCCGGCCAATATCGAAGGCCTGCTGGAACGCCTGAACAATGAGGAATTCGACCTGGTGGCCGTGGGCCGCGCCCTGCTGGTGGACCCGGACTGGGCGACCAAGGTCCGCGAAGGCCGCATGCAGGACATCCTGCCGTTCAGCCGCGACGCCCTGACCAGCCTGGTCTGAGCATTCGTCCCCCGGTGCGTCGGCCCTGCCGGCGCACCCATTTCCAGCCCCGTCTCGTGCGGGGCTTTTTTATGCCTGCGAGCCGGTGAAACCCTCAATCGGTTGGGCTGACTTGCGGGCGGGCAAGGCGCAAGGTCGCGAACATCACAACAAGCGCCGGTTCACCGGCCGAAGGAGTAGTCGTCATGCGCACTGGACTGGTAGTGGATGCCACTTGTGACCTGCCTCAGGAATTCCTCGCTGCCCACGGCATCCGTGTGCTGCCGATCCGTATCCACCTGGGGCGTGAAGCCCTGGTGGACCGCCGTGTACCCGAGGCCACCCGGCAGTTCTATGCCGAGCAGCTGGCCAAGGTCGGCCCGGAGGACCACAGCGACGCGCTGTCGGTGGCGGAGATGCAGCAGTGGTTCCTCGAAGAACTGGTCACCGCCTACGACCATGTCATCTGTCTGACCATCTCCAGCCTGCGCAGCCCGATCTTCGAGCACGCCACCCAGGCCTCCTTCAGCCTGCTCCAGCACTACCGCGAACGCCGCGCCGAGGCTGGCCTCAACAGCCCCTTCGCCATGCGCGTGGTGGATGGCCGCAGCATGTTCGCCGGCAGCGCCGTACTGGCTGCCGAGGCGGCCCGGCTGGTCGCCGCCGGCGGCCACCCGAGCGCGGTGCGGGCGCGGCTGGAACAACTTTCGGAGAGCGTCTGCACCTTCCTCATCGCCGACGACCTCGGCCACCTGCGCCGCCGTGGTTTCCAGAAGGGCGAGCGTGGCGGCCTGCTCGACCGTATGCGCGGCGCAGCCCTGGGACTGGGCTCGCTGCTGGATGTGAAACCGGTGATCAGCGTGCAGCAGGGCGAGGACAAGCCGGTGTCCCTGGCGCCGAGCTTCGAGCGCGCGGCGGAGAAGCTGCTGGCCCATGCCACCGCCCAGGTGCTGGCGGGCGAGTTGCTGGCGCCGCAGCTGTGCCTGAGCTACGCCGGGGACCTCTCGGTGGTGCGCGACCTGCCGGGCTTCGCCCAGCTGGAATCGGTGTGTGCCCAGCGCGAGGTGAACCTGCAGGTGGCGATGCTAAGCCCCACCGGTGCCATCAACCTCGGCAGGGGCGCGCTGAGCCTGGCCTTCGCCGCACCGGCCCGGCCTTTCGGCTGATCAGCGCTGGAGGCGGTCCAGCCCCGCTGTCACGCGGGGTTCGGGCAGCGCCTGGTGGACGTCGTGCAGGTGCTGTTCGAACTGCTGGATGATCGCCTCCCAGCCCTGGCGACCCGCATGCTGGCGCGCGTTCAGGCGCACCCGGCGCAGGGTTTCGCTGTCTTCCAGCAGCCAGCAGGCGGCATCGCTGAAGGTCACCGGCACGTCCGGCATCGCCAGGGCGCCGTTGTGGCCGTGGCGGATGTGCTGCGCCGCTGCGGCCTGGTCGAAGGCCACCACGCCGAGCCCGGAGGCGAGGGCTTCGAGCACCACGTTGCCGAAGGTTTCGGAGAGGCTGGGGAACAGGAACAGGTCGCTGGAGGCGTAGTGCCTGGCCAGCTCCTCGCCCCGCTGCAGGCCGAGGAACAGGGCCTCGGGCAGCTCTGCCTGGAGCTGTGCGCGCTGCGGCCCGTCGCCCACCAGGATCAGCCGCATGGTCTTCTGTGGATACGCCTGCTGCAGGGCGTGGAAGGTCGGGCCGAGCAGCCTGAGGTTCTTCTCCGGGGCCAGGCGGCCGACATGCAGCACGGCGATATCGTCCGGCCCCAGGCCCCAGGATTCCCGCAGCGCCGCGCAGCGCCTGGCGGGGTTGAACAGCTGGCCGTCGACCCCGCGGGAAAGCAGGGCCAGGCGCTCGAAGCCACGGCGCTGCAGCTCCTCGCGCTGGCTGGCGCTGGGTACCAGGGTCAGTTGCGAGGCGTTGTGGAACCAGCGCAGGTAGTTGGTCATCAGGCGGGTCAGCAGGCCGACGCCGTAGTGCCCGGTGTATTGCTGGAAATTGGTGTGGAAACCGCTGATCGCCGGGATGCCCAGGCGCCGCGCGGCACGCAGGGCGGAGAGGCCGAGCGGGCCTTCGGTGGCGATGTAGAGCACGTCCGGGCGCTTGCGCTTCCAGCGCGCGATCAGCTTGTGCAGGCTCGACTGGCCCCATTGCAGGCCGGGGTAACCGGGCAGCGGCCAGCCGCGCACCAGCAGCAGTTCGTCGCTGCTCTTCACGCCCTGGTCGCAGGCCTGGCGCGGGCGCACCAGCTGCAGGCGGTGGCCACGGGCGCGCAAGCCGTCGCACAGGCGCGCCAGGGTGTTGGCGACGCCGTTGATCTCCGGCAGGAAGGTTTCGCTGATCAGCGAGATGTTCAGGGGCAGCAGGCTCATGGATGCAGTGTCGAACAGCGCCATGTAGCCAGTGTGAAATTTGTATGACGACTGAGTGACAGCCCCGGCGCCAGTGGCCGGGGCGGGGGGATTCAGGCCTGCGGCAGGGCCTTCTCGCCGCCTTCGCGCACCCAGAACAGGGTGGCGCCGGCGACGGCGGCGGGCATCATCACGATGTTGACGAAGGGGATCAGCAGCGCCAGGTACACCGAGCCGCCGAAACCCAGGCTCTGCCAGCGTTTTTCGCGCAGCCAGGCGAGCATTTCGTTCCAGCCCAGCTTGTGGTTGTCCGCTGGGTAGTCGATGTACTGCACCGCCATCATCCACACGCCGAAAAGGAACCACAGCGGTGTCGCCACCAGGTTCACCCCGGGGATGAAGCTGAGGATCAGCAGGCCGATGGCCCGTGGCAGGAAGTAGCCCAGCTTGCGCAGTTCGCGGCCCACGGTGCGCGGCACCATGGCGGTGAGTTCGGCCCAGCTGAAGGGGGGGAAATCATCCTGGCCACGCACCACCACTTCCACCTTCTCGGCGAGGAAGCCGTTGAAGGGCGCGGCGATGATGTTGGCGATCATGGTGAAGCTGAAGAACACCATCAGCAGCACCAGGATCACGAACAGCGGCCAGATCAGGTATTCGAGAAAGCTCGCCCAGCTCGGCAGGCTGGGCATGAAGGCTTCGACCCAGCCGCTGAACTGCTGCATGGCGAAGCCGATCAGGGCGATGAACAGCACCAGGTTGAGGGTCAGCGGCAGCAGCACGAACAGGCGCAGGCCTGGGCTGAGGATGAGTTTCAGGCCTTCGCCGAGGTATTGCGGGCCGGACAGGGCGGGGGCGGGCATCGAGGGCTCCAGAGAGTGGACATGGCGCGACCTTACCGGCTTTGCGTGACCGGTAAAAGCGCCTGAGTCGCGCTTCCCACCGAGCGATAGGACGGCCCTATGGTCGGGATAAGGAATACACATTTCCCGGCCCCCGGGGCGCTCGGTAGCCTTGCCAGCAATTTCGGGGCTCCGGCAGTCGCCAGGCCGGCCCCACCGGTTCGCGAGATCGCTGCATTCCTGAAAGCCTTCCCCAAGTGCCCGCAGCGATCTCCTTTTATTTCACGAGGTGTCATCCATGTCCGCCACGCGCCATTCACGGGTCATCATCCTCGGCTCCGGCCCCGCCGGTTACAGCGCCGCCGTCTATGCCGCGCGCGCCAACCTCAAGCCGCTGCTGATCACCGGCATGCAGGCCGGCGGCCAGCTGACCACCACCACCGAAGTCGACAACTGGCCCGGCGACCCCCATGGCCTCACCGGCCCGGCGCTGATGCAGCGTATGCAGGAGCACGCCGAGCGCTTCGAGACCGAGATCGTCTTCGACCACATCAATGCCGTGGACCTGGCCGGCAGGCCCTTCACCCTGCGCGGTGACAGCGGCACCTACACCTGCGACGCGCTGATCATCGCCACCGGCGCCAGCGCCCGTTACCTGGGGCTGCCCTCGGAGGAGCGCTTCATGGGCAAGGGCGTGTCCGCCTGCGCCACCTGCGACGGCTTCTTCTACCGCAACCGCGAAGTGGCGGTGGTGGGCGGCGGCAACACCGCCGTGGAAGAGGCGCTGTACCTGGCCAATATCGCCAGCAAGGTGACCCTGGTGCACCGCCGCGAGACCTTCCGCGCCGAGAAGATCCTCCAGGACAAGCTCAAGGCGCGCATCGCCGAGGGCCGCATCGTGCTCAAGCTCAACGCCCAGGTGGATGAGGTGCTGGGCGACGACATGGGCGTGACCGGCGTGCGCCTGCGCAACCACGACGGCAGCGCCGATGAGCTGAAGGTGGACGGCCTGTTCGTCGCCATCGGGCATACGCCCAACACCTCGTTGTTCGAGGGCCAGCTGATCCTGCGCGACGGCTACCTGGTGGTCAACGGCGGCCGTGACGGCAACGCCACCGCCACCAACATCCCCGGTGTGTTCGCGGCGGGCGACGTGGCCGACCACGTGTACCGCCAGGCCATCACCTCGGCCGGTGCCGGCTGCATGGCGGCGCTGGATGTGGAGCGCTACCTCGACGAGGCCTGATGAATCAGGCTGTCCGGGTGTTGAGCCTCGCCGCGCTCGGCGCCAGCCTACGGTTGCTCGTCATCCACGTGAACAAAAAGCCCCGCTTCGGCGGGGCTTTTTCATGGCGGGGGATTCACACCAGTGTGCTGATGGGCAGCTCGTCCAGGGTCAGGGTGCGGGCGGCGAGGCGCAGGAACTGGTCGGTGGCCTTGAGCACCAGGCCGTTGCGGTCGAGGGCCAGCTCGCTGCTGTGGCGGCCCTGGGGTTCGCAGCGGTAGAGGGTCTGCTCCCCTTGCTGGCGCAGGCATTGATAGCGTTGGCCACGGGCCTGCACGGCGAGGCTGGGCAGGTCGATGAAGGCGACCTGGAGCTCTTCGCTCTGGCCGCATTCGAGGGCGCTGCGCTGCAGGATCGGTGTGTGGGCGAAGGGGCTGGCGGAGAGCAGCACCTGCTGGCAGGCGTCGAGGTCGCCGCGCGGCTGGCCGTCCAGGCGCCACTGGCCACGGATGTCGCGCTGCAGACGCAGGCTGCTCTGGCCGTGGTTGTCTACCTTTATCCACAGGCTGCGGAAGCGCCAGCAGGGGTCGTAGTCGAGCACGTAGGTGGCGGCGAAACTCTGCCCGCCGGCGCTCAGCATCAAATGGCTGCTGGCATGAATGCCCGCGGCATCGACATGCAGGCGCAGGTTCTCGATGCCGGGGTTGGTCCAGGGTTTCCACACGAGGGTCTGTTGCATCCATGCGACTCCGAAACTGCACGGGAAGGGGCACGCACAACGGGCGTATATGCGTAGGACACCGTCCCTGGTGTTCCCGTTACGTCGCGCAGGATACGTTGTTCCCTTTGTGACGTATGTCAGCCTTTTCTGACAGATGAACGGCGTTGCGAGGGCCGTTCCGACCCGCCTCAGGCCTTGCGCTTGAGCGGTTCGCCGTCGAGGCGCACACCGGCCAGGCCGGTTTCCATCAGGGCGCGGATGTTGCCGTGGTCACTGCCTTCCGGGGTGGCGAGCACCGCGCGGTAGTGCTCGCCGAAGGCCAGCAGCGCTTCGTCCAGGCCCAGGCCTTCGAGCAGGACCAGACCGAGGGTCTTGCAGGAGCCCTCGTTCTGGCCGGCGGCGTTCTCCACCTTGCCGTTGACGAAGGCGGTGGGCTGGTAGTCGTAGCCCTCGGCGATGAACGCCAGGGTGTCGGCGAAGGCGTGCTGGCCACTACGCAGGCGGGCGCGGAAATCGATCAGGGTCATTCTTTGTTCGCTTTGTTGAAGGCCGCTTGCTGCTCGGCACTGGCTTCTTTCTGGTACTTGGTTTTCCACTCGGCATAGGGCATGCCGTAGATCTCTTCGCGGGCCCGGTCCGGGGTGACCTCGACACCGAGGTCGTCGGCGGCGGCCTTGTACCACTTGGACAGGCAGTTGCGGCAGAAGCCGGCGAGGTTCATCAGGTCGATGTTCTGCACGTCCGGGCGGCTGCGCAGGTGCTGGACCAATTGGCGGAAGGCGGCGGCTTCGAGTTCGAGGCGTTCTTGCTCGTTCATCGCAGGTTCTCCTGGGCTCGGAATGGCGGGGAGTCGGGATGATATGAGCGGCTCCCGGCGGCGGCAATGCCCGGCGAGTGGCCGGGCATCACGGGTTCTGTCAGCGGTGGCCGGCGAGGGTGATGGACACCGATTCGGCGAAACGCAGGGCGTGGGGCTTGTCCACTTCCACTTCGGCGTAGCGCACGCTGGGGTTGGCCATGACCAGGTCGAGAATCTCCTGGGTCAGGCGCTCCAGCAGGGCGAAGCGGTTCTCTTCGACGTGGCGGATGATCGCCTTGGTGATGGTGCGGTAGTTCAGCGCGTGCTCGATGTCGTTGCCTTCCACGGCCTCCACGGCGGGGTAGAGGATGGTCAGGTTGATCAGCACGTCCTGCTTGTTGAGGATCTCTTCTTCCTTGATCCCGATGAAGGTGCGCAGGCGCAGGTCCTTGACGCGGATTCGCGCCATTCCGGGCTCCAGTCGCGGCATTGTTACTTGCTCCGTCCAATCAGTTGCAGGAATTCGTGGCGGGTGGTCGAGCTCTCGCGGAAGGCGCCGAGCATCACCGAGGTGAGCATCTGCGAATTCTGCTTCTCCACGCCACGCATCATCATGCACATGTGCTGGGCCTCGATGACCACGGCGACGCCGGCGGCGCCGGTCACGCTCTGGATCGCCTCGGCGATCTGCCGGGTGAGGTTCTCCTGGATCTGCAGGCGCCGCGCGAACATGTCGACGATGCGCGCCACCTTGGACAGCCCCAGCACCTTGCCGGTGGGAATGTACGCCACATGGGCCTTGCCGATGAAGGGCAGCAGGTGGTGCTCGCAGAGGGAATAGAGCTCGATGTCCCGGACGATGACCATCTCGTCGTTGTCGGACGCGAACAGCGCGCCGTTGACGATCTCGTCCAGCGATTGCTCGTAGCCGTGGCACAGGTAGCGCATGGCCTTGGCGGCGCGCTTGGGGGTGTCCAGCAGGCCTTCGCGCTGCGGGTCTTCGCCCAGGCCGAGAAGGATTTCCCGGTAATGGTGGGGCAGTTGTTCGCTCATCGATGGTTTCCTCGCGGCCGCCTCACTTGAGGTGACGGCCACCGTTCAGTGTCAGGGTGGTGCCGGTGACGTAGGGGTTGTCCAGCAGGTAGCGCAGGCCCTGGTAGACCACCTCGGCGCCCGGCTCGATGCCCAGCGCGGATTTGGCCAGGGTCTTCTCGCGGTACGCCGCGTCGTCGTTGTCGTTGAACATCACCAGCGCCGGGGCGATGCCGTTGACCTTGATGGCCGGGGCGTAGCGCGCGGCGAAGGAGAGGGTGAGGTTGTCCAGCCCGGCCTTGCTGGCGCAGTAGGCGATGCGCTTCTCGCTGCCCTTGCGCGCCACGTCGTCGCTGATGTGGACGATGTCGGCCGGGCCGCCGTGGCGCAGCAGCGGCTCGGCGTGCAGGTTGATCAGGTAGGGCGCCAGCATGTGCACGCTGAACATCCGCTGGAAGGCATCGGCCTCGTGGCCGGGGGCTTCGGTGAGCCAGTCGGAGGCGTTGTGCACGATGGCCCGCAGGCGCGGGGTGGCGGCCTTGAGACGTTCGATGAAGGCGAGGATCCCGGCTTCATCCGAGAAGTCCGCCGCGATCACGCAGGCCCCGCGCTCGCGCAGGCGGTGCACGCCGTCGCGCTCGGTGCGGTAGCTGATGATCACCGGCTGGCCGTCGTCCAGCAGGCGCTCGGCGCAATGCAGGCCCACGCGCTGGCTGGCACCGGTGATCAGGATGGGAGCGGCCGAAGGGCTCATGGGGGCCTCGAGGCAGGACGATGCCCGGGGTGGGGCGGAATGCTGAAAACTTATACCAGATGCCCGTATTTGTACAATTGTTGGCGCCGCAAAAATGCGGATTCCGACTGAGATTTCAGTCAAGGCCTTGATTTGTGTGGGGTTATAGAGGCATTGGGCGCGTTTCGTGGTTGTACAGGTGTAGTGCCTGTACAACCTTTGTGACGTTATCGCGACGGAGCGGTGGCGCCTGGGCGGCGGGCGCGGGGTGCTGGTGCGTTGAGCCAGAGGGCCAGCAGGCGGGTGGACAACGGGATGAACCAGTAGGTCATCAGCGGCGTCAGCGCCAGGGTGCTGAGGAGGATGCGCAGGACCAGCGGCAGGTCGGCCAGCCAGGGACCGAAGCACAGGTTGAAACCCAGCGACACCGGGAAGAACGCCAGCCAGATGGCCACGCTCTGCTTCCAGCGTGGCGGGCGGCGATCGGCACTGCCGAACCAGGCGTCCAGGCCCAGGGCGCGGTGTTCATGGGGCTGCTCGAAGAGGCCGGCGCCGCGCTCCAGCCAGGCGCGGCGCGAAGCGGAGTGCTCCCAGGCCGACAGGGTCGACTCGTCCGCAAAGCGGAAGATCATCTGGAATTCGTCGTCTTCGGGAGGCGGCGCGAGCACGCCTGAGCCGAGGTAGCCGGGGAAGTCGGCAGCCAGTTGCTCGCCTTCGCGCAGCCAGGCCATGAAATCGGAATAGCGCTCGCGGGAAACGCGGCGCGCCACCATGAGGGTGACGGGGTCGGCAGACATCGTGTATCTCCACTGAACGGGCACCCGGCCGGGTAGGCGGGGCGCGAAACGCAGCCCGGGGTGATGGGCTGCGTATTCGAAGAGGCAAGGATTATTCCGGATTCGCCAAAAATCTCCAGGGGTACGTCTCCTCGCGGGTTGCAGGCGGACAGCCGGTCGCTGGCGCCGCGTTGGCTGGCGCCCGTTGCACCAGGCAGGTGCGTCCGCCCGTCAGACATGCATTCGAGCGCGAGGCCCGTGCTGGGTTAAACTCAGGCGCATCGTCCATCCACCGCAGCCGATCATGATCGAACCCGCCGCCGCCCCTCAGGCCGATATCGCCATGCAGCAGGAAGAACTGTTCCCCATCCGCGAGGTTTCCCGCCTCACTGGCGTCAACCCGGTCACCCTGCGTGCGTGGGAGCGACGCTATGGCCTGATCAAGCCGACCCGCACCGACAGCGGCCATCGCCTCTATTCCTTCGCCGACATCGAGGCGGTGCGCAACATCCTCGCCTGGATGGATCGCGGCGTGGCGGTGAGCAAGGTGGGCACCATCCTGGCCCGCAGCGCCCAGGCCAAGGCACCGGCGGTGCCTGCCTACCAGGGCGTGGCGAGCGCCGAGTGGGTCGAGCTCCAGGCGCAGCTGCGCCGGGTCCTGGCCAGCTTCGACGAAGCAGGCGTGGAACGTCTCTACGGCCAGGTGTTCTCCACCTACCCGGTCCCGGTGGCGTTCCAGGATGTCCTGATGCCGGTGTGGCGCGACCTGTTGCTGCGTCAGGACGAATACGGGGCGGCCAGCGAATGGGCCTTCCTCGACGCCTTCCTGCGCGCGCGGGTGCTGCAGCGGCTGCAGCTGGCGCGCAATCTCGCGGGTGACCGTGTGCTGCTGGCACCCATTCCCGGCGAATGCCGTGAGCTGGAGCTGCTGGTGGCCGGCCTGCTGATGGGCAGCGATGAGGTGGCAGTCAGCGTCCTGGGGCTCGAGCAACCCCTCCAGGAGCTGGCGCTGGTCTGCGAGAAGATGCGGCCCCAGGCGCTGGTGCTGTTCTCCAACCACCCGCCGCAGGACGATGCGGCCAGCCGCCTGTCACGTCTCGCCCTGACCCTCGATTGCCCCCTGGCCCTGGCCGGTGAGGCGGCGGACCTCCTGGGAGACAGCCTCGATGGCTCGCCCGTCGCCTGCCTGGGCAGCGACGGTCGCTCGATGCAGCGGCGTCTGGCGCAGTTCCTTGCGGGGCACCTGGACACCTGATTTGGATGCGTGTTTAAAAATTGTCGATGCGATTCCTGTACAAAACAATTTTATGTACAAGAATTGGCTGTGAGCCTTCCAACTGCGCAACCGGCCGCCAACGCGTCCCCCTCCTTGTTCCTCTTCGGCCGCCGGTCTTTTATTCCCACAAGACGCCCCGCCTCGCGCGGGGCGTCTCGTTCCGGCTCGGCAGCTCAGCCCTTGGCCGCCAGCTCCGCCTTCAAGGCCGCCACTTCCGCCTCCAGTTCGCGGACACGCTGCCGTGCCTCGATCTCGGGCGTGACGTTCTTCTGGATGCCGATGAAATAGGTCAGCTGGTCACCCTCGTTGAACACCGGGGTGATGGACAGCTCGTTCCAGAAGGGGCTGCCGTCCTTGCGGTAGTTGCGCACGATCTGCCGGCACGGTTCGCCCTTGCGAATCGCCTGGCGGATGGCGGCGAGGGCGACCTGGTCGCGGTCCTCGCCCTGCAGGAAACGGCAGTCCTGGTAGAGGATGTCGTCGCGGGCGTAGCCGGTGAGTTGCTCGAAGGCGCGGTTGGCGTAGATGAGGATGTTGTCCTCGCCCTCCTGCTCGGCGACGACAATGCCGTCGTTGGACGCGTCGATCACCAGTTGCAGCAGCTTGGCGTTGATCATGTAGGGGCTCTCGGTTCGGTGGCTCCGAGATTCTAAGACATCGGCCCAGGCTTTCCACTTGCGGCATAATGCGCGCCGTTTGCCAACGTTTCAGGAGTTGTCATGAAAGTCGCCATTCTCTCCGGGTCGGTCTATGGCACCGCCGAAGAAGTAGCCCGCCATGCCGAGCGCCTGCTCAAGGCCGCCGGTTTCGAGGCCTGGCACAAGGCCCACATGGGGCTCGACGAGCTCAAGGCCTTCGCCCCGGACGCCTTCCTCACCGTGACCTCGACCACCGGTATGGGCGAGCTGCCGGACAACCTGCTGCCGCTGTACCACAGCATCCGCTACCAGCTCCCCGACTGGCGCGGTCGCCCCGGTGCCGTGCTGGCCCTGGGCGATTCCAGCTACGACGTGTTCTGCGGCGGCGGCGAGCAGGTGCGCGAGCTCTATGCCGAGCTGGGCATCCGCGAAGTGGTGGACATGCTGCGGGTGGATTCCAGCGAAACCGTGACCCCCGAGGTCGACGCCGAGCCCTGGATCGCCGAGCTCATCCAGGCCCTGCGCAGCGCCTGACCTTCCCCGACACGCGGCCCGGTCAGTCCCGGGCCAGCGGTCCCTTCTCCCGCAGCAGCGCCAGCCAGGCCTGCGCCGCATTCGACAGATAACCCCCGCGCCGCCAGACGAAGGCGATGTCCCAGCGCAGGTCCGGTTCGCGCAACGGCAGCCGGACGATGCCCGGGCGCTCCAGGTGCCGGGCGACGATGCGCGGCAGCAGCACCACGCCCTGGCCGGCCGCCACCAGCGCCGCGAGGAAATCCGCCTGGCCGCTGCGCCCGGCTTCCCGTGGGGTGAAGCCGGCCTGCTTGCACGCCTGCAGCAGGCGGTCGTTGAGGGTGAAGCTCTGCTGGTAGAGCAGGAAGGCCGAGTCGGCGAGCTGGGCCAGGGCCAGGCTCGGCTGGTCGTGCAGCGGGTGGTCGGCCGGCAGCAGCACATCCAGCGGTTCGTTGCAGAACGGTTGGTGGTCGAAGGCCGGGTCGCTGGGAGTCAGACCGCCGCTGAGCTCCAGCTCGCCTTGGAGGATCGCCTGCTCCAGCAATTTGCTGCCGCCCTCGGCCAGGTGCACGTTGATGTTCGGGTAGCGCCGGCGGTATTCGCTGAACAGCTCGGCGAAGAGCACTTCGCCCCCCAGCAGCGGCAGCCCTAGGCGCAGCTCGCCGCGCTGCAGCTGGCTGAGGTCGTGCAGCTCGCTTTGCAGGTCCTGGCGCAGGCGCAGCATCTCCTCGGCGCGGCGCAGCACCAGGGCGCCGGCTTCGGTGAGGCGGAGGTGCGGGCCGTTGCGCTCCAGCAGCTGCACGTCCAGGCGCTGTTCGAGCTGGGCCACCTGCTTGCTGATGGTCGACTGGGTGGCATGCAGGGCGCGCCCGGCCTGGGTGAAGCCGCCCTGGCGGACGACTTCGACGAAGCTGCGGAGCTGGTTGAATTCCATCGCTGTATTCCAATATCGAATGGCTGCAAGTCGAACAATTCGCTTTTGGGATGATAGGCGCGGTTCTAAGCTGGTGGCCAGTTCCGGAGTCACCCGCCATGCCCCGTCTCATGCACCTTTCCCGCCTCTGCCTGCAACTCGCCGTGCTCATCGGCCTGTACCTGCTCGGCTGCCAGATCGCCGCCTGGCTGGCCTGGCCGATTCCGGGCGGGGTGATTGGCCTCGGCCTGTTGCTCGCCGCCTTCGCCAGCGGTCGGCTGCAGCCGGGCGCCCTGCAACTGGGGGCCGGCCTGCTGATGGCGGAGATGCTGCTGTTCTTCATCCCTGCGCTGATGAGCCTGCTGGACTACGGCGCCATGCTGCGCAGCGAGGGCTGGCGCATCCTCCTGGTGATCGGCGCCAGCACGCTGCTGGTGATGCTCGCCACCGCGCTGACCGTCGAATTCGTCTGCCGCTGGAGCGATGGCCGTGAACATTGAACCCATGTCCTGGTTCTGGCTGGCGCTGACCCTGGGCGGCTACCTGCTCAGCCGCTGGCTGTACCGGCGCAGCGGGCGCTACCTGCTGTCGCCGCTGATCCTGGTGCCGGCGCTGCTGCTGGCCGTGGCGGTGCCGCTGCACACCGGCTACGCCGAATACTCCGGCGCCACCCACTGGCTGATGCTCTTGCTCGGCCCGGCCACCGTGGCCTTCGCCGTGCCCATCTGGCAGCAGCGCGCCTTGCTGGCGCGGCATTGGCCGGCGCTGTCGCTGGGCATGCTCATGGGCAGCACGGTGGCCATCGCCAGTTCCTGGTGGCTGGCCCATGCGCTGTCCCTGGAAACCTCGGTGAGCTTGTCGCTGGTGCCGCGCTCGATCACCACGCCCTTCGCCATGCCGCTGGCCCAGGGGCTGGGTGGCGTGCCGGAGCTCACGGCGGTGTTCGTGATGATCACCGGCGTCTTCGGCGCCCTGGCCGGCAGCCTGCTGATCCGCTGGCTGCCCCTGCGCAGCACCCTGGCGCGGGGCGCGCTGTTGGGCGTTGGCGCCCATGGCGCGGGGGTCAGCCGGGCCCAGGAAGTGGGCCGCGAGGAAGGCACCGTGGCCGGCCTGGTGATGGTGCTGATGGGTCTGCTCAACCTCTTCGCCGCGCCCCTGGTGGCCGTCCTGTTGTGACTCCTGCGGTCATTCGGATGGCTGCCAAGGCGACTATCGGATCGCCACGCCCTCGCTAGACTCCTGGGTCATCGCACACAACAAGAACCGAGGTGATCACCGTGACCGCTGCCCAATCCCTGCACCCGAACGCCGTCAAGAACCAGGTTTCCGCCGCCGAGTGGCAGACCCGCGTCGACCTCGCCGCCTGCTACCGGCTCATCGCCCTGTACGGCTGGGACGACCTGATCTTCACCCACATCTCCGCCAAGGTGCCCGGCACCGAAGACTTCCTCATCAACCCCTACGGGCTGATGTTCCACGAGATCACCGCCTCCAGCCTGGTGAAGGTGGACCACTCCGGCAAGAAGCTGATGGACAGCCCCTACGACATCAACCCGGCCGGCTACACCATCCACAGCGCCGTGCACGAGGTGCGCCACGACGCCAACTGCGTGCTGCACATCCACACCGCCGCCGGCATCGCCGTCTCGGCACAGAAGCAGGGCCTGCTGCCGCTGTCCCAGCAGTCGCTGTTCGTGCTCGCCAGCCTGGCCTACCACCAGTACGAAGGCGTGGCGCTGAACCACGAGGAGAAGGCCCGCCTGCAGGCCGACCTCGGCAATGCCAACTTCCTGATCCTGCCCAACCACGGCCTGCTCACCGCCTTCGGCAGCATCGCCGACGCCTTCCTCGGCATGTTCACCCTGCAGCGCGCCTGCGAGATCCAGGTGATGGCCCAGAGCGGCGGCGCCGAACTCATCCACATCCCGCAGCAGATCCTCGACGGCGCCCGGGCGATGATCGCCGGCGTGATGAAGACCTCCCAGGGCATGGGCGGCTCGCTGCCCTGGCCGGCGCTGTTGCGCAAGCTCGACCTGCAGAACCCGGGATACGCCGACTGATGGCCCTGCCGGGCATTCCCCTGGGCGACTGGCGCGCCCAGGGCCGCGACCTGCTGTTCCATCGCCACCGCATCCGTTACTGGGAAGCCGGTCAGGGCGAGCCGCTGCTGCTGATCCACGGCTTCCCCACGGCCTCCTGGGACTGGCACTACATCTGGGGCCCGCTGGCCGAGCGCTACCGGGTGATCGCCTGCGACATGCTCGGTTTCGGCGATTCCGACAAGCCCCGTGGCCACGACTACCGGCTGCTGGAACAGGCCGACCTGCAACTGGTGCTGCTGCGTCACCTGGGCATTGCGGGGCCGGTGCACCTGCTGGCCCACGACTACGGCGACAGCGTCGCCCAGGAGCTGGTGGCGCGGCACCACGAAGGGCGCTGTGCCCTGGGCAGCTGCGTGTTCCTCAATGGTGGTTTGTTCCCCGAGACGCACCGCCCGGTGCTGGTGCAGAAGCTGCTGCTCAGCCCGCTGGGGCCGCTGATCGGCCGGGGCTTTTCCCGTGCCAAGCTGGGGGCGAACTTCGGCAAGGTGTTCGGCCCCGCGACCCAGCCCAGCGAGGCGGAGCTGGACGACTTCTGGAGCCTGATCGCCCAGCAGCAGGGGCCGCATGTCATGCACCGGTTGATCCGCTACATCCCCGAACGCCGCGAGCAGCGCGACCGCTGGGTGGCCGCCATGCAGAAGGGTGGGCTGCCGCTGCGGGTGATCGACGGCGCGGTGGACCCGATCTCCGGGGCGCACATGGTGGCGCGCTACCGCGAGCTGATCCCGCAGCCGGATACGGTAATGCTGGACGGCATCGGCCACTACCCGCAAACCGAGGCGCCCGAGGCGGTGCTGGAGCATTACCTGGCCTTCCGCCAGGCCCTGGAGGCACGTTCGTGAACCGTCGGCAGCTACTGAAATTCACTGCCCTCGCCGGTGTGGCCGGCGCCGGGGCGGGCTTCTGGGCGCTGCCCCGTGGCCCGAGGCCCGGCACCACGGACCTCGCCGACGCCCAGCGGGTATTGGCGGGCCTGGTCGACAAGGTGCTGGTGAGCACCCGTGGCTGGAGCCCGGCCGAAGTGTTCAACCACTGTGCCCAGAGCATCGAGTACTCCATGAGCGGTTACCCCGAGCTCAAGCCGGCCTGGTTCCGAGGCAGCGTCGGGCCTGTGGCATTTGGCCTGTTCACGGCGCGCGGGGCCATGCGCCACCCGCTGGATGAAGCCATCCCCGGTGCCCGGCCCCTGGACGCGCCCGCGTCCCAGGCCGAAGCGCTGGGCCGCCTGCAACTGGCCTTCGCCGACTTCGCCGCCTACCAGGGCGAGCTCAAGGCGCATTTCGCCTACGGCGCGCTGAGCCATGAGGACTACGCCCGGGCCCATGTCATGCACCTGTACGACCACCTGAGCCTGATCCACCTGGCCTAAGGCCACGCCCAGTATCCGAGCCATCCGTCAGCGCCTGTCGAACCGTCCCGGCAGCCGGCAACGGGGCGAGGCCCTAGCATCGCGACTCCACTCAATGACGCAGCGCCGGGCTCGCCCCGGCGCCTGGAGATCGCGATGCTGTACAAGCTGCTGGTGTTCCTCCACCCCTTCATCCATGGCGTGGGGCGGCCCTTGGCGCTGCTCCTGCTGCTCGCCAGCATCGGCCTGGTGGTCTATGGCTGCTATGCCGAAAGCAGCCCGCGCATCTGGTGGTCGGCGGCCGGTTCCTTCTTCGCCTGCCTGGCGCTGACGCTGCTTTGCACCTTTCATAACTGGTGGCTGTTCAAGCTGCGGCCACGGGGCAGCATCTTCATGCCCTTCGAGTAGCGGCGTGGGTCGCTGATGGGGCGGTTTTCAGCGGCCCGCTATCCCCTGGCGTTATCGGCCACCATTCATGCCCGCCGCCTTTCCTTGTGGGGCGGGGCCGGGCTGCAGGAAACTCGGCCGATACCAAAAACTGCCCTGGAGTCCATTGCATGAGCGAGTCGATCCGTTTCGAAGACAAAGTGGTCATAGTCACCGGCGCCGGTGGCGGCCTGGGTCGCGCCCATGCGCTGTTGTTCGCCAAGCACGGCGCCAAGGTGGTGGTGAACGACCTGGGCGGCAGCACCCACGGTGAAGGCGCCAACGCCTCGGCTGCCGACCGCGTGGTGGCCGAGATCCGCGAAGCCGGCGGCACCGCCGTGGCCAACCATGATTCGGTCACCGACGGCGACAAGATCGTGCAGACCGCCCTCGACACCTTCGGCCGCATCGACGTGGTGGTGAACAACGCCGGCATCCTGCGCGACAAGACCTTCCACAAGATGGAAGACGCCGACTGGGAGCTGGTCTACAAGGTCCACGTCGAAGGCGCCTACAAGGTGACCCGCGCCGCCTGGCCGCACCTGCGCGAGCAAGGCTTCGGCCGGGTGATCTTCACCTCGTCCACCTCCGGCATCTACGGCAACTTCGGCCAGTCCAACTACGGCATGGCCAAGCTCGGGCTCTACGGCCTGACCCGCACCCTGGCCATCGAAGGCCGCAAGAACAACATCTTCGTCAACGCCATCGCCCCCACCGGCGGCACCCGCATGACCGAAGGCCTGATCCCGCCGCAGGTGTTCGAGCAGCTCAAGCCCGAGCTGGTCAGCCCGCTGGTGGTCTACCTCGGCAGCGAGCAGTGCCAGGAAACCTCCGGCCTGTTCGAAGTGGGCGGCGGCTGGATCGGCAAGGTGCGCTGGGAGCGCAGCCTGGGCGCCGGCTTCGACCCGCGCGAAGGCTTCAGCGTCGAAGACGTGGCCGCCAGCTGGAAGCAGATCTGCGACTTCGAAGGCGCCGCCCACCCGGCGGACAACGTCGAAGCGCTGAAGGAAATGATGACCAACCTGCAGAAATACGTGGGCTGATCCCGCCAGACTCCTTGGGAGTTCCGCCAGTGGGCTGAACATCTTCCCGGGGACGCACTATGTTGAAGGCCGGCAATCTTGCCGGCCTTTTTCATGCCCGCGTTTCAACCCGAGGAGTCCCGATGAGCATCCGAGTCGAGAAGAACGGCCCCGTCACCACCCTGATCATCGACCGCCTGCAGGTGCGCAATGCCGTCGACCGGCCCACCGCCGTGGCGCTGGCCGACGCCCTGCGCGCCTTCGAGGCCGATGACGCGGCGCGTGTGGCGGTGCTTACCGGCGCGGGCGGTACCTTCTGTGCCGGGGCGGACCTGGCGGCGGTGGCCGAGGATGGCGAGCGGCGCAACCGCCTGGAGGTGGACGGCGACGGGCCCATGGGGCCGAGCCGCATGCAGCTGGCCAAACCGTTGATCGCCGCCATCGAAGGCTATGCCGTGGCCGGCGGCCTGGAGCTGGCGCTGCTGGCGGATATGCGGGTGATGGCCGAGGACGCCGTGTGCGGGGTGTTCTGCCGGCGCTTCGGCGTGCCGCTGATCGACGGCGGCACCGTGCGCCTGCCGCGCATCGTCGGCCAGGGCCGGGCGCTGGACCTGATCCTCACCGGCCGCCCCGTGCAGGCCGAGGAAGCACTGGCCATGGGCCTGGCCAACCGCGTGGTGCCATCCGGTACGGCGCGCGAGGCGGCGGAGCGGCTGGCCCTGCAGATCGCCGCCTTCCCGCAACGCTGCATGCTCGCCGACCGTGCCAGCGCCTACGCCCAATGGCAGCTGCCGTTCGACGCGGCCATCGCCAACGAATTCGAAGGCGGGCTCGAGGTTATCCACAGCGGCGAAACCCGCACCGGCGCCCAGGCCTTCAGCGGCGGCAAGGGGCGCCACGGGCAGTTTTCCTGACGACGGGCCGTCATCCGCCGAACCCCGTCCGTAGGAGCGAATTCATTCGCGAATGGGCAGGCTCGGTGCGACCGATGGCGTTCGTTTGGTGGAGGTAAAGAGCGACCTCCACCCTACGCCTGGCATCCGCCCCGGCCCTTCCCCTGTAGGGGCGAATTCATTCGCCCAGGAGCGCGTAGCGCTCCCGGGCTGCACCGCCAGGATCAGCGGCTGATGATCACGTAGGTCTTGCGCAGGGTTTCCTTCACATCCCAGATGCCCAGGCTGTTGGCGGGGAGCAGCAGGGCGTCGCCGGCCTTGATCTCGATGGGCTCGCCGCCGTCCGGGGTGAAGGTGCAGCTGCCGTGGGTGAAGTGGCAGAACTCCTGCTCGACGATCTGCCGGCGGAACTTGCCGGGGCTGCATTCCCAGACGCCGGTTTCCACACCGTCGGTGCGTTCCACCGAGTGCACGCGGGTGTGCGGCACGGGCTCGCCCACGGGCACGGGTACCGGGGCCGGTTCGGAGAGCGGCAGGTCGTGGGTGTTCTTCAGCAGGGTGGCTTTCATGCAAGGGCTTCCAGTCGAGTTGTGGTTTGGGGCGCATGGGCGGGCGTCGCCCGGCTCAGCGCATCAGGCTTTCCATGAACCCGGCCAGGCGGCTGGCCAGGGCGCGGCGCCAGGGGGCGCTCTGAGGGTTGGCCAGCACCCGGTCCTCGTGGACGAAGCTGCGGATGATGGCGTTGTAGCCGAGCCAGCGGCAGGGCTCCGGTTCCCAGGCGGAGAGCCGGTTCAGCGGCCCGTCGCCCAGCACCCAGGGCTGGCGGGTGAGCAGGGTCTCGCGGCCGAGGATCAGGTCGGCCAGGGTGCGGCCGCCGAGGTTGGTGGCGCCCACGCCTTCACCGCCGTAGCCGCCGGAGAGGGCGATGCCGCGGGCACGGTCCACCAGCATGTGCGGCTGGAAGCGCCGCGCCATGCCCAGGTTGCCGCCCCAGCTGTGGGTCAGGCGCACGTTGCGCAGCATCGGGAACAGCTCGCCGAACAGGTAGCGGCGCAGGGCGATCTCGTCGTCGTCGAGCTGGAAGTTCTCCCGCAGCTTGCCGCCGAAGCGGTAGCCGCCGCGGGCACCGAACACCAGGCGGTTGTCGGCGGTGCGCTGGCCATAGGTGACCTGGCGGCTGTTCTCGCTGAAGGCCTGGCCCCGTTCCAGGCCGATCTCGGCCCAGGTGGACTCCGGCAGCGGCTCGCTGGCCACCAGCAGGCTCTGCACCGGCAGCTGGTAGCGGCCGAGCGGGGGCAGGGCGGCGGCGTAGCCTTCGATGGCGGGCACCACCCAGTGGGCCTTCACCTCGCCCTGCAGGGTGGTGATGCGGCCGGGCTGCCAATCGGTGACGCGGCTCTGTTCGAACAGCTGCACGCCCATGCGCTCGACGGCGCGGGCCAGGCCGCGCACCAGGCGCGCCGGCTGGATGGTGGCGCAGTGCGGCGTGAAGATGCCGCCCAGGGCGCCGGCCACGCGGATCTGCCGGCCCAGCTCCGGCGGGGTCAGCCAGCGGTAGTCGTCCTCGCCCAGGCCCTCGGCGTGCAGGTCGCGCAGTTGCTGGCGCAGGCGCACTTCCTGCTCGGGGTAGCGGGCCGCGCAATAGAGCACGCCGCCCTTGCGGTAGTCGCAGTCGATGCCTTCGCGCTGCAGCACCTCGGCCACTTCGTCGGGAATGCCGTGGAGCAGGTCCAGGGAGGCGCGGCGCTCGTCGCGGGAAAGCTTCGCCAGGGCGCGGTCCTCGCCCAGCAGGTTGCCCATCAGCCAGCCGCCGTTGCGCCCGCTGGCGCCGAAGCCGGCGATCTCGGCTTCGAGGATGGCGATGCGCAGTTCGGGGGCCTGGCGCTTGAGGTAGTAGGCGGTCCACAGGCCGGTGTAGCCGGCGCCGATGATGGCGACATCCACCTCCAGGCTGCCGCCTAGGGCGGGGCGCGGGGTGAGCGGCTCGTCGAGCTGGTCCATCCACAGGCTGATCGATTGCCAGGCCGGCATAGCGGGGCTCCCAGTTGGAAAGGTTCGGATGGCGGCAAGACTAGAAGCTGGCGCGGGCGCTGTCGTGTGTGCGTGCACGCCGGGACTCGGCGTGCCGCTCAGAGAGAGGCTTTTAGCTGCTTCAAGTAAGCCTTCGGCGACAACCCCGAGTGCTGGCGGAAGCAGCGATAGAAGGCCGAGAGGGAATTGAAGCCGGCGGCGAAGGCGAGTTCGTCGATGCGCGGCGAGGCCGGCCCTCGCTCCAGCTGCGCCAGCAGGTGGCCCAGGCGGGCCTGGTTGACGTACTGGTAGAAGCTCTGGCCGAGCATCTGGTTGAGCAGGTAGGAAATCTGGTTACGGGTGTAACCGGTGGCGGCGGCAACCTGGTGCAGGTCCAGCGCCGGGTCGAGGTACGGCTGGCTGTGCTGGAAGTAGTCTTCCAGGTCCCGCGCCAGCAGGCTCAGTTGCCGGGCCGAAAGCCCCAGGCGGCTGGCGGCGGGGCGTTGCAGGCGGTCGCCGGCCTCGCGCTTGCCCTGGATCAACAGGGCGTATTCGTTGATGCGCCAGATCAGGCCGTCACGGACGGTAATGGCCTCGCTGGTACGAAAGGTACCGCTGTGGCCCAGGCGCAGGCTGTACTGGATGAACGCGGTATCGCCGTCCACGCGGATGCGGTCGCTGTGCTCCAGGTACTCGTCCGGCCCGCTGGGCATGGTGGCGCGCACGTAGTCGCCGAGCTCCGCACGGTGCAGGCAGCGGTTCTGGAAGTAGTCGTTGTATTCCACGTCCGGGTGGTAGAGCGCCAGCACCGCGTCGATGTCGCGGGCCTTCCAGCTCAGGTGGTAACGCATCACCACTTCGCGGGTGGCGGCGGTGTCGTGGTCGGGCTCGGTCATGGTCGTTCGATAGTCGGCAAGTGGCTCAGGATGCCAAAGCCATGGCCCTGAGGGTAGGGGGAGGCGAAGGTTCCATCCATGCTCTCGATGGTGCGCCATAGCGCTTCCGGATAATGGCCCGGCAAGGAGTGTTCCAGAGCATGGATTCACTCTTTCGAGCTACAGGATGAATCCCTCCTTGGTGCGCTTATCGCCTGTGCGGGTGACTGGTTAGGGTGTGCTCCTCCTTCACCAACCAGGAAAGCCGCATGACAAAAACAACAATGCGCGCAGTTTTCCGGCCGCACGCGCTGGCCGCCGCCGTAGCCTTGGGATTTGCCACCCAGGCCCACGCCGTCAACTTCAACATTGGCGAGATCGAAGGGCAGTTCGACTCCTCGCTGTCGGTGGGTGCCAGCTGGTCCATGCGCGGCGCCGACCCGGATCTGGTCAGCACCGTAAACGGGGGCAAGGGCCAGTCGTCCACCGGTGACGATGGCCGCCTCAACTTCAAGAAGGGCGAAACCTTCTCGAAGATCTTCAAGGGCATCCACGATCTCGAGCTCAAGTACGGCGACACCGGTGTGTTCGTCCGTGGCAAGTACTGGTACGACTTCGAGCTGAAGGACGAGAACCGCCGGTTCAAGGACATCAGCGACCACAACCGCAAGGAAGGCTCCAAGTCCTCCGGCGCGCAACTGCTGGACGCCTTCGTCTACCACAACTACAGCATCGCCGACCTGCCGGGTAACGTTCGCGTGGGCAAGCAGGTGGTGAGCTGGGGCGAGAGCACCTTCATCGGCAACAGCATCAACTCGATCAACCCGGTCGACGTCTCCGCCTTCCGCCGCCCCGGCGCGGAGATCAAGGAAGGCCTCATCCCGGTCAACATGTTCTACGTCTCCCAGACCCTGACCGACCAGCTCAGCGTCGAGGCCTTCTACCAGCTGGAATGGGACCAGACGGTCCTGGACAACTGCGGCACCTTCTTCGGTGGTGACGTGGCCTCCGATGGCTGCGAAACCGGCTACACCGTGGGCTCCCCGGCCATCGCGCCGCTGCAGCCTGTGGCGGCTGCCTTCGGCCAGGGCTTCGAGGTCACCTCCGAGGGTGTGATCCTGCCCCGTGGCGGCGACCGTGACGCCCGTGACAGCGGCCAATTCGGCACAGCCCTGCGCTGGCTGGGCGACGAAACCGAATACGCCGCCTACTTCATGAACTACCACAGCCGCACCCCGTTCGTGGGCACCAAAACGGCCAGCGCCGCGACCCTCGCCGCACTGCCCAGCATCATTTCCACCGCCAACGGCATCGTCCCTGGCTCCGGAGCAGGCCTGGCGCAGAGCACCATGCTCGGCAATGGCCAGTACTACCTGGAATACCCCGAGGACATCCAGCTCTACGGCCTGAGCTTCTCCACCACCCTGCCCACCGGCACGGCCTGGAGCGGCGAGATTAGCTACCGCCCGAACGCCCCGGTCCAGCTCAACACCAATGACGTGACCCTGGCCCTGGTCAACCCGATCGCCGGCGGCACCGCCTCGCCGATCGCCACTGCGCCGGGCGCCGACAACACCGGCTACAAGCGCAAGGAAATCACCCAGGTACAGACCACCCTGACCCACTTCATCGACCAGGTACTGGGCGCCGAGCGCCTGACCCTGGTGGGCGAAGTCGGCGTGGTGCACGTCGGTGGCCTGGAGAACGCCCGCGAGCTGCGCTACGGCCGTGACTCGGTGTATGGCGCCTACGGCTTCGGCGGCGACACCCATGGCTTCGTCACCAGCACCTCCTGGGGCTACCGCACCCGCGCCATCCTCGAGTACAGCAACGTCATCGCCGGCATCAACCTGAAGCCGAACGTGGCCTGGTCCCATGACGTCGACGGCTACGGCCCCAACGGTCTGTTCAACGAGGGTGCCAAGGCGCTCAGCATCGGTGTCGATGCCGACTACCAGAACACCTACACCGCCAGCCTCAGCTACACGGACTTCTTCGGTGGCAAGTACAACACCCTGGTCGACCGCGATTTCCTTGCCGTCAGCTTCGGCATGAACTTCTGAGTGAACAGAGAACATGACTATGCGTAAGACGATCCTGCACAGCACCGCCCTGGTTCTCAGCCTGCTCGCCGCCAACGTGATGGCTGCCGTGTCCGCTGATGAAGCCGCCAAGCTCGGCACCAGCCTCACCCCGCTGGGTGCGGAGAAGGCCGGCAACGCCGACGGCAGCATTCCCGAGTGGACCGGTGGCATCGGCAAGGACGCCGGCGCGGTGGACGCCAAGGGCTTCCTCGCCGACCCCTTTGCCAGCGAGAAACCGCTGTTCACCATCACTGCGGCCAACGTCGACCAGTACAAGGACAAGCTGTCCGACGGCCAGGTGGCGATGTTCAAGCGCTACCCCGAGACCTACAAGATCCCGGTGTACCCGACCCACCGCACCGTCGCCGTGCCTGCCGCGGTCAACGAGGCAGCGAAGAAAAGCGCCGTCACCGTACAGCCGATCAACGACGGCAACGGCCTGGCCAACTTCGCCGACAGCCGCTACTACGCCTTCCCGATTCCGAAGAACGGCGTGGAAGTGATCTGGAACCACGTCACCCGCTACCGTGGCGGCAACCTGCGCCGGATCATCACCCAGGCCACCCCCCAGGTGAACGGCTCCTACACGCCGATCCGCTTCGAGGAAGAAGTGGCCGTGCCCCAGGAGATGCCGGACCTGCCGGCAGGCAAGGGCGAGAACGTGCTGCTGTTCTTCAAGCAGCAGGTGACCGCGCCCTCGCGCCTGGCGGGTAACGTCCTGCTGGTGCACGAAACCCTGGACCAGGTGAAGGAACCGCGCCTGGCGTGGATCTACAACGCCGGCCAGCGCCGCGTGCGCCGTGCGCCCCAGGTTGCCTACGACGGCCCGGGTACCGCCTCTGACGGCCTGCGTACCTCCGACAACTTCGACATGTTCTCCGGCGCCCCGGATCGTTACGACTGGAAGCTGGTGGGCAAGAAGGAGATGTACATCCCCTACAACAGCTACAAGCTGGACTCGCCCTCACTCAAGTACGACGACGTGATCAAGGCCGGCCATATCAACCAGGACCTGACCCGTTACGAGCTGCACCGCGTCTGGGAAGTGGTCGCCACCGTGAAGAGCGGCGAACGCCACATCTACGCCAAGCGCCACATGTACATCGACGAGGACAGCTGGCAGGTAGCCCTGGTGGACCATTACGACGGTCGCGGGCAACTGTGGCGCGTCGCCGAGGGCCACGCCCAGTTCTATTACAACCAGCAGGTTCCGGCCTACACCCTGGAAGCCCTGTACGACATCATCGCCGGCCGCTACCTGGCCCTGGGCATGAAGAACGAAGAGAAGCACAGCTTCGAGTTCGGCTTCGTCGGCAAGGCTGCGGACTACACCCCCGCCGCGCTGCGTAACGCCGGCGTCCGTTGATGTCCCACGCGCACAGGGACGTGCGCGCCCCCATCTTGTGATTGCGACGCTCCCACATTCGAGGCGGCCATTGGCCGCCTTTTTTATGGGCTTGGATCATTGCCCTGAATGATCCTTCAAGAGGCCCGTGCCAGAGACCTAGGCTGGCGCCCTGAGCAGCCGAACAAGAACAATGAGGCGTGCCGCATGTCCGCCATGACCCGTTTCGATTCCCACGCCTACCTGCCGCGCCTGCCCGCGCTGCATGTGGAGCGCCCCCGCCTGAGCGGCCTCCTGGTCAGCTCCACGGCACGCCTGCGCTTGCTCTGCGCGCCCGCTGGCAGCGGCAAGAGTGTGCTGCTGATGGAGTGCGTGCAGCGTTGCCCGGCCGACTACTCGGTGCACTGGCTGCCCCTGGGGGGCGTCACCCTCTCGCCCGCCGGCTTCTGTGCGGGCCTGGCCGCGGTCATGGGGCTGGAAGAGGCCGACGAGACCAGCGTGCAGCGCGCTCTGGCCCAGTGGACGACGCCCGGTTGGATCATCCTCGACGACTACTGCCGGCAGCCCAACCCCGAGCTGGATGCCTGCCTCGACCGTCTGCTGACCACCAGCAGCCCGGCGCTGCGCTGGTGGATCAGCGGCCGGCGGCGCCCGGCCTGCAACCTTCCCCGGCTGCTGATCGACGGCGAACTGCTGGAGATGGACGCCGCCCAGCTCACCCTGGAAACCGACGAGCTCGCCCGCCTGCTCGAGCTGTCGCGCCACGGCTGGCCCCACGATGCCCCCTCGCGCCTGCTGGAAAGCACCGGTGGCTGGTGCGCCGGCGTGCGCATGGCGTTGCTGGAACCGGTGGACTGGGGCTTCGCCGACCCGCTGCAGCGCGGCGGTCACTCCGCCACCCTGGCGGCCTACCTCGATCACGAACTCTTCGCCGGCCTCGGCCCCGAGCAGGCCGAAGCCTGGCTCGCCCTGGCCCACCTGCCGCGCTTCAACGCGGCGCTCTGCGAATACCTGTTCGGCCCCGGCGAAGGCGCCCGGCTGCTGCGCGAGCTGGATGCCCTGGGCAGCTTCATCGAACCCCTGGGGGATGCCCCCGGCTGGTTCCGCGTCTTCGCGCCGCTGGCGGTGCAGATGCGCCACCGCGATGCCCACTCCGGGCGTGGCTGGCACCTGCGTGCCTGCCAATGGTTCGCCGCCGAAGGCGACTGGCAGGCCGCCGCCGAACATGCCCTGGAAGCCGAGCAGCCCGAAGCGGCCGTGAGCCTGTTGCAGCACTTCGGCGTGCAGCACCTGTTCCAGGGGCGCAACGTCGCCCTGCTGTTGCGCCTGCACCAGGAAGTGGAAGAAAGCCTGCTGCTGGTGTCCCCACATTCCCTGCGCCTGCTCGCCGGCGCGCTGCTGTTCTCCGGCAAGCTCGATGAGGCCGCGCGCTGCATCGCCGAGCAGGGCCGCTTCCTGCCCCAGCCCGATGCCGAGCGCCAGCGTGACCTGGTGTCGTACTGGCAGGCCCAATACGGCTTGCTGGCCCACCTCCAGGGCGACGGTCCCGGTGCCCGCCTGCACCTGGGCGAGGCCCTGGCGACCCTGGCCGACGACGCCTGGGAACAGAAGCTGATCTGCTACTCCGGCCTCACCCAGCAGGCGCTGCTGGCCGGTGATCTCGACGCCGCCCAGGAGCTGAGCCGCGAGGCCCTGCAACTGGCGCGCAGCCACGGCAGTCTGCTGCTGGAAGCCTTCCTCGAACTCGACCACGCGCAACTGCTGGAACATCGCGGCGCCCTGTTGCGGGCCGATGCGGTGCTGGAGCGCGCCCAAGAGTTCCTCATGGGGCAGGGCCGCAACGCCAGCCCGCTGCTCGGCCGGCTGGCCCTGCGCCGTGGCCGCCTGGCCCTGCGCCAGGGGCGGGACGAGGAAGCCCGCAAGCACTACCAGTACGGGCTGCAGGAAGCGCGCAACTGTGGCGACTACCGCGCCCTGTTCGGCTACCTCGGCCTGGCAACGCTGGACGCCAACCGCCGCGAATTCGACCGCGCCTTCGATCGCCTGCGTGAAGCCGAACGGCTGATGCAGATGCGCCATATCCCCGAGCGGGTCTACCGCGCCGTGCTCCTGCAGGTCAGCAGCAGCCTGCTGCTCATGCAGGGCCGCGCCGGCCAGGCGCGCCATGCCCTGTTGCGGGTGCTGCGGCACTTCCGGGGCGAGCACGCGGTGCAGGCGCCCCCGGCGACCCTCGACCTGATCCCGCGCATCGAATGGCAACTGGCCCTGGCCGAGCTCTACGAGGGCGAAGCCTTCAACGCCCGCCAGCGCCTGCTGGGCCAGCTGCACAAGGCCCGGGAAAACGGCATGCACGCCCTGGAAGTGGAAATCCACCTGGCCCTGGCCGAAGCGGAGTACCTCGGCGGCGACCTGGACCAGGCCGCCATCACCCTGCGCGACGGCCTCACCCTGGCCGAGCAGTTCAACCTGCACCAGCCCCTGCGCGAACTGCAGCTGCGCCAGCCGGCCATGCTCAAGGCGCTGGACATGGACCCGGGCGAGGAGCCCGAAGACGGCCTCGTCGGTGGCCCGCTGAGCCAGCGCGAACTGGAAGTGCTCGGCCTCATTGCCCAGGGCAGCTCCAACCAGGAAATCGCCGAGCGCCTGTTCATCTCCCTGCACACGGTCAAGACCCACGCCCGGCGCATCAACGGCAAGCTCGGCGTCAAGCGTCGCACCCAGGCCGTCGCCCACGCCAAGGCGCTGGGCCTGATGTAGGCCGGGAACGCGTGGTCGTTGGGGGGGGAGTGAAATGCCTTGCCGTGTAACGATGGGTTTCGTGGGGCTCTACCCATCCTACGCAGTGGTCGCGTTCACTCGGCGGTTCGGGGTCGTTCCTGCAGTTCGTAGGATGGTGTAGAGCGAAGCGAAACCCATCACCACGGAGCGACAGGCCCACTCAATGCAACGCCGGCGTCGCCTCGTGGCCGAGCTGTTCCAGGCGCTGGGTCAGCAGCAGGCGCTGGGCCGTGTCTTCACAGAGCAGCAGGGCGCGCTGCAGGTCGAAGCGTTCGGCCTGGGGGCATTCCAGCTGCTTGTAGATATCGGCGCGGGCCAGGTGATCCACCAGGTTGGCAGCGCCCAGTTCCAGCACCCGTTCGGCGTCCTTCAAGGCTTCCAGCGGCTTTTCCGCCTGCAGGTGCAGCTGGCGCAGGTTGCGTGACAGCCGCTGCAGCTGCTCGCGGGCGTCGCACTGGCGCAGGTGCGAAGCCTGCAGCTCGGCCTTGGGGCCGAGGGTGCGCAGCAGCAGGTCGCGGCAGTCGCGGGTATAGAGGCGGCGGCCGCCGCAAGGGTCCAGCAGGTGATCGGCACCGGGTACGCGCAGCAGGAAGTGCCCGGGGAAGTTCACCCCCACCAGCGGAATATCCAGGCGTGCGGCCAGCTCCAAGGCCAGCAACGCGAGGGACAACGGCTGCCCGCGGCGGCGCAGCAGCACCTGGTCCAGCAGCGCGGCACGGGGGCGCAGCGGTTGGTCGTCGTCCTCGTTGAAGTCCAGCTCGCTCAGGCGGCGCAACAGCGGTTGCGCCAGCTCGATGGCCGGCAACTGCGGCAAGCCCGCCGCCACCTGCTGGGCGAGGCTCGCCACATCCCGCAGCACCGTTGCTGGGTTTACCGTCGGCTCATGCTCGGCGGCAACCCATAGCGCCGCTTCCAGGGGGGCGGGCGGGTCGGTTTCGAGGCAGGCGAGGCAACGTTGGCGAGGGTTCATGGCGCATCTCCGGTTCGCCCCACGGTTGTAGCTGGCGGCCGGATTTTCGTCCAGTGGGCGGGCGGCGACCCGGTGCCGCGCCCGCCGCCTATACTGGCTCCTAACCTCACCAAGGGGCTCGCCATGTTCAACATGATGGAGACCGCGCGGCTCGAAGCGCTGCATCTCGCCCAGGACCCGGTCACCGGGCTCAAGGCCGTGATCGCGATCCACGACACCCGGTTCGGCCCGGCCCTCGGCGGCTGCCGCTACCTCGCCTACCCCAATGAAGAAAGCGCCATCCGCGATGCCGTGCGCCTGGCCCAGGGCATGAGCTACAAGGCCGCGCTCGCCGGCCTCGAACAGGGCGGCGGCAAGGCGGTGATCATGCGCCCCGCCCATGTGGATAACCGCGCCGCGCTGTTCGAAGCCTTCGGCCGCATGATCGAGTCCCTCGGCGGGCGTTACGTCACCGCGGTGGACAGCGGCACCTCCAGCGCCGACATGGACTGCATCGCCCAGCACACCCGCCACGTCACCAGCACCAGCTCCGCCGGCGACCCCTCGCCGCACACCGCCATGGGCGTGTTCGCCGGCATCCGCGCCAGCGCCCAGGCGCGTCTCGGCAGCGATGACCTCGAAGGCCTGCGTGTGGCCATTCAGGGCCTCGGCAACGTCGGCTACGCCCTGGCTGAGCAACTGGTGGCGGCCGGAGCCGAACTGCTGGTCAGCGACCTCGACCCCGGCCGCGTGCAGCTCGCCGTGGAGCAGCTCGGCGCCCAGCCGGTGGCCAGCGAAGCACTGCTCACCACGCCTTGCGACATCCTCGCGCCCTGCGGCCTCGGCGGCGTGCTCAACCCGCAGACCATCCCCCAGCTGCGTTGCGCGGCGGTGGCCGGTGCCGCGAACAACCAGCTGGCCAGCGCCGACAGCGCCGACGGGTTGGAGGCCCGCGGCATCCTCTATGCCCCCGACTACGTGATCAACTCCGGCGGGCTCATCTATGTCGCCCTCAAGCACAAGGGCGACGAGCTGCCCGCCATCACCGCGCACCTGTCGCGCATCGGTCAGCGCCTGACCGAAATCTACGCCCACGCCCAGGCCGACAAGCGCTCACCCGCGCGCGTTGCCGATGCCCTGGCGGAGCGCCTGCTCTACCGTTGAGCAGGGCCTCCCGCGCCCGTCGCGGGAGCCGGGACCAGGGCCGTGATCCGGCCCACCGTCCCACCATGCGGCGCCACGAACGCCGCCACCCTTGAAGCACCCACGAGGTGAGGAGGAGTGACATGCACAACCCCAGGATCGACATCCCCTACACGCGCCACCTGGACCCCGAAGGGCGCCTGCTCGGCGAGCTGCCCGCCTGGGCCGACGACTTCAACCTGCTGACCCGACTCTACCGGCAGATGGTCCTGACCCGCCTGTTCGACCAGAAGGCCGTGGCCCTGCAACGCACCGGCCGCATCGGCACCTACGCGCCCACCCTCGGGCAGGAGGCGATCGGCGTCGCCATCGGCAGCCTCATGGGCGCCGAAGACGTGCTGGTGCCCTATTACCGCGACACCGCCGTGCAGCTCATGCGTGGCGTGCGCATGGAGGAAATCCTCCTTTACTGGGGCGGCGACGAGCGCGGCAGCGCCTACGCCGATCCGGCCGTGGCGCAGGACTTTCCCCTCTGCGTGCCCATCGCCACCCAGGCTCTGCACGCCTGCGGGGTGGCCACCGCGTTCAAGATCCGTGGCGAGCACCGGGTCGCCGTCACCACCTGCGGCGACGGCGCCACCAGCAAGGGCGACTTCCTCGAAGCGCTCAACGTCGCCGGCGCCTGGCAGCTGCCCATGGTCTTCGTGGTCAACAACAACCAATGGGCCATCTCGGTGCCGCGCAGCATCCAGTGCGGCGCCGCCACCCTGGCGCAGAAGGCCATCGGCGCCGGCTTCCCCGGCGAGCAGGTGGACGGCAACGACATGCTCGCCGTCTACGACCGCATGCGGGCGGCCCTGGACCGTGCCCGCCACGGCAAGGGCCCGGTGCTGCTGGAGTGCATCAGCTACCGCCTGGGCGACCACACCACCGCCGACGACGCCACCCGCTACCGCAGCGCCGACGAGGTGAAGAAGGCCTGGCAGGAAGAACCCATCAAGCGCCTGCAGGCCTACCTCGCCGCCAACGCGGTGTGGGACGAGGGCCGCGAGCAGGCGCTCATCGCCGAGTGCCAGAAGGAGGTCCAGGCCGCAGTGGAGCGCTTCGAGTCGGCCGGCACCCAGCCGGTGGAATCCATCATCGACCAGGTCTACGCCCGCTGGCCGGCGGCCCTGGCCGAGCAACGCGAAATGCTCCTCGAGCGCGCCGCCCGTCGTGAGGTGAACCGCCATGAATAAGCCCGAAGTGATCGAGAAACGCGCCCTGCTCGAGGCGGTCAACCTGGCCCTGCACCGCGCGATGGAGGAAGACCACAACGTCGTGGTGCTGGGCGAGGACGTCGGCGTCAACGGCGGCGTGTTCCGCGCCACCCTCGGCCTGCGCGAGGCCTTCGGCTTCAAGCGGGTGATCGACACGCCGCTGGCGGAAACCATGATCGCCGGGCTCTGCGTCGGCATGGCCGCCCAGGGCCTCAAGCCGGTGATGGAAATCCAGTTCCTCGGCTTCATCTACGCCGCCATGGAGCATCTGGTGTCCCACGCCAGCCGCATGCGCAACCGCACCCGTGGGCGCCTCGGCTGCTCCATGGTGCTGCGCAGCCCCATGGGCGCCGGCATCCGCGCGCCGGAGCACCACAGCGAAAGCACCGAGGCGATCTTCGCCCAGATACCCGGCGTGCGCGTGGTCATCCCCTCGTCGCCGGCCCGTGCCTACGGCCTGCTGCTGGCGGCCATCGACGACCCGGACCCGGTGGTCTTCCTCGAGCCCACCCGGCTCTACCGGATGAACCCGCAGCCGCTGGTGGACGACGGCCAGCGCCTGCCCCTGGACAGCTGCTTCACCCTGCGCGAGGGCGCCGACATCACCCTGGTCAGCTGGGGCGCCAGCGTCCACGAAACCCTGCAGGCCGCCCAGCGCCTGGAAGAGCAGGGCATCAGCGCCGAGGTGATCGACGTCGCCTGCATCAAGCCCCTGGACCTCGACACCCTCGAAGCCTCGGTGCGCAAGACCGGGCGCTGCGTCATCGTCCACGAGGCGCCGCGCTCCTGCGGGGTGGGGGCTGAGATCGCCGCCAGCCTCTACGAGCGCGCGCTGCTCGACCTGCAGGCGCCCATCCAGCGCGTCACCGCGCCCGACATCCCGCCACCCCTGTACCGCCTGGAGCAGCTCTACATCCCCAGCCCCGAGGACATCCTCGCGGCCTGCGAACTGGTGCTGGACTACGCCTGACGAGCCGAGGAGACGACCATGAAACACTTCAAACTACCCGACCTTGGCGAAGGCCTGCAGGAGGCCGAAATCGTCGAGTGGCACATCAAGGCCGGCGACACCGTGCACGCCGACCAGATCGTGGTCTCGGTGGAAACCGCCAAGGCCCTGGTGGACATCCCCGCCCCCTACGACGGCCTGGTGGCCAAGCTGTTCGGCCGTGAAGGCGACATCCTCCATGTCGGCGAACCGCTGCTGGCCTACGACGGCGAGGACAGCGACGCCGGCACCGTGGTCGGGCGCCTGGAAGGCGGCGGTGATGCCCGCGCCGATGCCTTTTTCGTCGGCGCCGCCCCCTCCAGCCGCGAGCACCTCGCCCCTCGCGCCACCCCGGCGGTGCGCCAACTGGCCCAGCGGCTCGGTGTCGAGCTGGCCGGCCTGCAGGGCAGCGGTGCCGAAGGCCTGGTGACCCGTGCCGATGTCGAGGCGGCGGCGCAGAGTGCCCGCGACCGCTTCGGCGGTGAACGCCTGCGCGGGGTGCGCCGCAGCATGGCGATCAACATGGCCCGCTCCCACGCCGAAGTGGTGCCGGTAACGATCTACGGCGACGCCGACCTGCACCGCTGGGAGCGGGCGCGTGACCCGCTGATCCGCCTCGGCAAGGCCATCGCCGCCGCCTGCGAGGTGGAGCCCATCCTCAACAGCTGGTTCGATGGCCGCGTGCTCTCCATCCGCCGGCACGACACGCTCGATCTCGGCATCGCCGTCGACACGCCGGACGGGCTCTTCGTCCCGGTGCTGCGGGATGTGGGCGGGCGCAGCGCTGAAGACCTCAAGCAAGGCATGGCGCGGCTGCGCGCCGACGTGCAGGCGCGCTCCATTCCGCCGCAGGAAATGATGGGCGCGACCCTCACCCTGTCCAACTTCGGCACCCTGTTCGGCCGCTACGCCAACCCGGTGGTGGTGCCGCCCCAGGTGGCGATAATCGGCGCCGGCGGCATCCGCGACGAAGTGGTGGCCTGGGAGGGCAAGCCCGCGGTGCACCCGATCCTGCCGCTGTCGCTCACCTTCGACCACCGCGCCGTCACCGGCGGCGAGGCCGCGCGCTTCCTCAAGGCCCTGGTGGTGGCACTGGAGCAACCCTGACCCATCGCACCCCAGGGATGGGGCGCCCGAGCACCGCATGCCCCCGGTTCGGGGCCCGTTCCGTCGCCCCCGGCGAAGCGCTTGTTGATCGTTGGGCACTGCCCCCTCGCAATCCGCGCCGCTGGGCTATAACTCCTGTAGCCCTGAGTCAACACCTCTTCCTGTCGGAGAGACCATGGACGTTCAAGCTTCCTCTGATCAGTTCGACTCTGCTTCTGCTTTTGCCTTTGCTCAGGCCCAGTTGGGCGCCGTCGATCAGGTGATGACCCGGTTGGAGGTCTCCCCGGACGGTCGGATACTGGACGCCAATCCACACTTCCTCCGTATCACGGGGTACGACCTGGCCGACCTCCGCGGTCAGTCCCATCGCATCCTGCTTCCTCCTGACGAGAGCCACTCCCCGGCCTACGAGGCGCTCTGGGAAAACCTGCGCAACGGCCAGGCCTGGGAAGGGGAGCTTCACTACCGCGACAGCCAGGGGCGCGACGTCTGGCTGCGTGGCGGCTGTTGCCCGTTGCGCGACGCCGAGGGTCGCACCCAGCGCATCCTCGAGTACGCCATCGACCTGACCGAGAAGAAGCAGGCCACCGCCAACTTCGAAGGTCAGATCGATGCCCTGAGCCGTGTGATGGGCAAGGTCGAGTTCGCCCTGGACGGCACCATTCTCGACGCCAACCCGCGCTTTCTGGAGACCGTCGGCTACCAGTTGGAGGAGCTGAAGGGCCAGCACCACCGCCTCCTGGTGGACCCGGACTACGCCCAGTCGGCGGACTATCGCGCCTTCTGGGACACCCTGCGGCGCGGCGAATACCTGGCCGGCGAGTTCTGCCGGGTGGCCAAGGATGGGCACGAGGTCTGGATCCAGGGCTCCTACAACCCGGTGCTGGACCTGGACCGCAAGCCCTGCAAGATCGTCAAATTCGCCACCGACATCACCGCCCAGGTCGAGCAGAACCGCCGCCTCAAGCAGGCGATGGAGGAGGCCGAGGAAGCCGCCCGGGTGCGCGAGGAGCTGCACCAGTCGCTGCAGGAGATGTCCACTCCGGTCACCCCCATCTGGGACGGCATCCTCTTGCTGCCGCTGGTGGGCATCATCGACTCCATGCGCACCGCCGACGTGATGAACAAGTCGCTGACCAAGATCGCCGAGACCCGCGCCCGGGTCTTCGTGCTGGACATCGCCGGGGTCGCCACGGTGGACACCGGCGTCGCCAACCAGCTGATCAAGATCACCAAGGCCACCCAGTTCATGGGCTGCGAGGCGATCATCTCCGGGGTGTCCCCGGCCATCGCCCGGACCATGGTGGAGCTGGGCGTCTCGGTGGGCGACATCCGCACCACTGCCACCCTGCGCGACGCCTTCGAGATCGCCCTGAAGCGAGTCGGGTCCGCGCTCTAGGAGGCGGTCATGGAGCTGGAAAGCAACGACCTGGGCATCGCCGACGTCGCCGATTGCATCGTCGTCAGCATGCGCCCGGACCTGGGCGACGAGGGCATGCAGCGGCTCACCCAGGCCCTGTCCCAGCGGCTGCTTGCAGGGCGCCAGCACGCTGTGCTGCTGGACTTCTCGGCGGTCACCCTGCTGGACCACCACGAGTTCCGCGAGGTGCGCAAGCTGGCGGACGTGTGCCGCCTGCTCGGCGCCCTCTGCCTGCTGGTGGGGCTGAACCCCGGCATCGCCGCGTTCCTCGCGCTGGCCGACGCCGAGCCCGGCCCGCTGCGCTGCTTCCTCGACATGGATGACGCCCTGGCCCATGCACGCAGCCGCAAGGGGGAGGCCTAGGCCATGCCCGTGGAACAGGACGCCCGCGAGGCCTGTTACCCGCTGCGCCACGAGGTCGACCTGCACCTGGCGGTGATGTCGGTGCGCCGGCTGCCGTTCCTTGCCGACCTGCCTGAGGTGGATCGGGCGATGCTCTGCACCGTGGTCTCCGAACTGGGCAGCAACATCCTCAAGTACGCCGTGAAGGGCGAAGTCACGCTGGCGCTGAACCAGGCCGAGGGGCGCCCCTGCATCGACATCGTCGCCTGCGACCAGGGGCCCGGCATCGCCGATGTGGCGCAGGCCGTGCAGGACCACTACAGCACCTCGGGCACCCTCGGGCTGGGGCTGCCCGGCGTGCGGCGGATGATGTCCGAGCTGTCCATCAGCCTGCCGCCGGAGGGCGGCACCCGGGTACTGGCGCGCAAATGGCTGGGGCCGGCGCCGACGCCGGCGCGGCTGTCCCTGCCGAAGGCCGAGGCTGGCGGCCAGGGGCTGCGGCTGGCCTGGGCCAGCGAGAACCGCCCCTGCCACCCGGAGCGGGTCTCCGGCGACCTGGCCTTCATGCGCGCGGGGCCGGACGGGGTCAGCCTGGTGCTGATCGACGTCAGCGGCCATGGCGCCTCGGCCCACCAACTGGCCCAGACCCTGGACGCGGTGTTGCAGCAGACGCCGGAGCAGGAGCCGGCACGCCTGCTGCAGGTGCTGCACCAGCACTGCATCGGCACCCGTGGCGCGGCAGCGGGGGTGGCGCTGGTCAATGGCGAACGGGGCGAGCTGAGCTACGCCGGCATCGGCAACACCCGGGTCTGCCTGCGCGGCCGCGAGCCCTGGCGCGGCGTCTCCCGCGACGGGGTGCTCGGCGAGCGCTTCCCCACGCCCCTGCTGCAACGCCGGGCCATCGTCCCCGGCGACGTGCTGATGCTGTATTCCGACGGCATCAGCGAATCGCTGAACCTGCGTGACGGCCTGCTCGACCTGGGCGCCGATCCCGCCGTCCTGGTCCACCAGGTCATCACCCACAGTGGCCGCAGCACCGACGATGCGAGCTGCATCGTGCTGCGGGCGCACGCAGGCGAGGGCGGCTAGATGCGGCAGGCGATCGGCGACATCACCCTCAGCGGCCCCGGCGCCGCGCTAGCGGCCCGGCGCAAGGTGGCGCGGGTGCTGGAATGCATCGACCCGCGGCCCACCTTCCTGGCCCCGCTGGCCGGCACCACCTCCGAGCTGGTGCGCCAGCTGGCCGCGACCCTTCCCGCCCTGCGCCTGCAGGTCTGGCTGGACGCCAGGGCCCAGGAGCTGGTGCTGGACCTGTCGGCCGAACAGCCCCTGCAGCATTGCCTGCCCGAGGCGGTGCACGGCGGCGTCCGCCTGGCCGTGCTGGCGGAGAACAACCTGGCCCTGTGCTGCCGCCTGCCCCGCTGGCCCGACGCCGAACTGCAGCAGCGCATGCGCCAGCGGTTCACCGAGCCGACCCGGGACGAGCTGTTCGCCCTGATGCAGGCGAAGAATCGCGAGCTGGAAGAAGCCTACGTGCTGGCGGAGAGCGCCACCCACGCCAAGAGCGACTTCCTCGCCAACATGAGCCACGAGATCCGCACGCCGATGAACGCCATCCTCGGCATGGCCCACCTCGCCCTGCAGACCGACCTGGACCCGCAGCAGTTCGACTACCTCAGCAAGATCCAGCGCTCGGCCCAGCACCTGCTGGGGATCATCAACGACATCCTCGACTTCTCGAAGATCGAGGCCGGCAAGCTGGACCTGGAACGCATCGAGTTCGACCTCGACCACGTGCTGGAGAACCTCGCCACGCTGGTGGGGGAGAAGGCCGAAGCCAAAGGCATCGAGCTGCTCTTCGAGATCGACCGCCGGCTGGACACCCTGCTGCTGGGGGACCCGCTGCGCCTGGGGCAGATCCTGATCAACTACGCCAACAACGCGGTCAAGTTCACCGAGCAGGGCGAGATCCTGGTTAAGGTCAGCTGCCTGGAGACCTGGCCGGAGGAGGTCCTGCTGCACGTCTCCGTGCAGGACAGCGGCATCGGCATGAGCCCGGAGCAGCAGCAGCGGCTGTTCCAGTCCTTCCAGCAGGCCGACACCTCCACCACCCGCAAGTACGGCGGCACCGGGCTGGGCCTGGCCATCTCGCGGCGCCTGGCGGAACTGATGGGCGGCGAAGTGGGCGTGCAGAGCGAGCTGGGCCAGGGCAGCACCTTCTGGTTCACCGCCCGGCTCGGCCGTGGGCGGCGCCGTGCGCGCTACCTGCCGGGGCTGGACCTGCGCGGCCGGCGCATGCTGGTGGTGGACGACAGCGCCAGCGCCCGCAACATCCTCGCCACCCTGCTCGGCAGCATGACCTTCACCGTGGACACCGCCGAGTCGGGCCAGCAGGCGCTGGAGATGATCGCCGCCGCCGAACAGGCCGGGCGGCCCTACGAGGTGGTGCTGCTGGACTGGCACATGCCGGGGCTCGATGGCATCGAGACCGGGCGCCGGCTCATCGCGCGCGGCATGACCACCCGGCCCTACCGCATCATGGTCACCGGCTATGGCCGCGAGGAGGTGTTCCGCCAGGCCGAGGGCGCCGGGTTCGACCGGGTGCTGGTCAAGCCGGTGTGTGCCTCCGTGCTGTTCGACACCCTCATCGGCCTGTTCGGCCAGCAGGCGACCGCGTTGCCCACCCGTAGCAGCGGGCCGCCCGTGCCCCAGCGCTTCGACGGCGCGCGGATCCTCCTGGCCGAAGACAACGAGTTGAACCAGCAGGTGGCCAGGGAGCTTTTGCGCCTGGTCGGGGTGGAGGCGGTGGTGGCGGAAAACGGCGCCATCGCCGTGGACATGGCCGCCCAGGAATCCTTCGACCTGATCCTCATGGACATGCAGATGCCGGTCATGGATGGGCTGGCCGCGACCCGTTGCCTGCGCGAGCGCGAGCGGGACAGCGAACGCATCCCGATCCTGGCGATGACCGCCAACGCCATGGCCGGTGACCGCGAGCGCTGCCTGGCCGCCGGCATGGACGACCACATCGCCAAGCCCATCGACCCCGAGAAGCTCTATGTCGCCCTGCTGCGCTGGCTGCCCGCCTTTGCCCACCAGGCCGAGCCGCCGAGCGAGCCGCCGGCTCCGGTCCCGGCTTCGCCGGAGCATGGGCTGGAGCCGCTGCAGGCACTGGGCCTGAACGCCGAGGTGGCGCTGCAGCGCCTGATGCACAACTGGCAGTGGTACGAAGACCTGCTGCGCAGCTTCGCCCGCCAGGGCAGCCAGCCCATGCAGAACCTGGTCGCCGCCCTCCGGGCCGGCCAGCGGGAGGAGGCGCACCGCCACGCCCACACCCTCAAGGGCATCGCCGCCACCCTGGGCGCCGAATCGCTGCGGGAACTCTCGGCCCGGCTCGAAGCTGCCGTGGCGGGCCAGGAGGAACTGGGCAGCCTGCTGCCCCTGGCCGAGGAGGGCGTGCAGGAGCAGCAGCGCCTGGCCGACGGGTTGCAGGCGCTGCTCCCGCCCGAGGAAAGCGCCCCGCCCAGCGAGGCACAGCCCGACATGCCCGGCCTGCTGGCCCGCCTGATGGTGCTGCTGGCCGAGGACGATGCCGATGCCGTGGCCCTGTTCCAGCAGCACCGGCAGTCGCTCAACGCCGCCCTGGGCGAAGCCGCCTTGGTTATCTCGGAGGCCATGACGCAGTTCCGCTTCCCCGATGCCCTGGCGCATCTGCATGAAGTCCGGGCCGCCCGGCCCGATCTGTTCAAACCGGAGTGAGGCGCTTTCGATGCTCAAGCTGATGGATCCCGACAGCAAACCCACCCTGCTGGTGGTCGACGACACACCGGAAAACCTTTCGCTGCTCAGCGCCCTGCTGTCGCCCCACTACCGGGTCAAGGTCGCCATCAATGGCCTGCGGGCACTGGACATCCTCGGCTCGGACACCCGGGTGGACCTCATCCTCCTCGACGTGGTGATGCCCGACATGGACGGCTACCAGGTGATGCAGGCGCTGCAGGACATCCCCCAGGCACGCGGCGTGCCGGTGATCTTCCTCACCGCCCAGGTGGAGGAGAGCGCCGAGGCCCACGGGCTGGCCCTCGGTGCCGTGGACTACATCCACAAGCCCATCACCCCCGCGATCGTCCTCGCCCGGGTGCGCAACCACCTGGAACTGAAGACCGCACGGGACCTGCTCTACAACCAGAACGCCTACCTCGAACAGGAAGTGGAGCGGCGCACCCGGGAGAACGAGCTGATCCAGAACATCACCATCCACTCCCTCGCGTCCCTCGCCGAAACCCGCGACAACGAGACCGGCAACCACATCCTGCGTACCCAGCACTACGTGAAGCTGCTGGCGGAGGAACTCTCCGATCACCCGCGCTTCCAGGACGAACTCACGCCCAAGACCATCGAGCTGCTGTTCAAGTCCGCCCCCCTGCACGACATCGGCAAGGTCGGCGTGCCGGACCGGATCCTGCTCAAGCCCGGCAAGCTGGAACCGGAGGAGTTCGCCCAGATGAAGAACCACCCGGTCCTCGGCAAGGAAGCCATCGTCCACGCCGAGGAGGCCCTGGGCGTGGAGGTGGAGTTCCTGCGACTGGCCAAGGAGATCGCCTGCTACCACCACGAGAAATGGGACGGCAGCGGTTATCCCCAAGGCCTGGCCGGCGACGACATTCCCCTGTCGGCCCGGCTCATGGCGCTGGCCGACGTGTACGACGCCCTCATCAGCAAGCGCTGCTACAAGGCCGCCATGCCCCACGACGAAGTGGTGCCGATCATCCTCGCGGGGTGGGGCAACCACTTCGACCCGGACATCACCGACGCCTTCGCCCGCATCCACCCCCAGTTCCAGGAGATCGCCCGGCGCTTCCACGACGACTAGGTCACGCGCGCCCACGCCGCTCTCACAAAGCGGCACGCCCGTAGCCCGGGCTTCAGCCCGGGAAGGCCGAACGGTAAGAGTCTCCCCCGGTGGGAGCGAATTCATTCGCGATCAGGTTCGTCGCACGGACTTTCGCGGTTGAAACCGCTCCCACAAAAAGCGGTATGCCGCTAACCCAACCCGTAGCCCGGGCTTCAGCCCGGGAAGACCGAATGGCAAGAGTCTCCCCGTGGGAGCGAATTCATTCGCGATTGGTTTGGCACGGAGATTTCGCGGTTGAAACCGCTCCCACAGAAAAGCGCTATGCCGCTAACCCAGGTGCACCAGGCTCGGCATGTCCTCCAGCGGCACCCAGAGTTCCCCCTGCCAGTCGAGCATCACCACCCGCGTGCCCTGCCAGGCCAGCAACACCCGGCGCGGCATGCGGCCGTCGCTCTCATGGGCATCGCGCAGCGTGGGAATCACCTGGCGATTGAGCCAGCGCTCCAGGTGCGGGTTCTCGGGGTGGCCGAAGCGCACCAGCGCCTTGTACAGGCCGGCCTCGCTGATCACATCCACCGGTTCCTCCAGGCCGCTGGCGCAGGCGAGGAACACGCGACGTGCATGGTCGCCGCCAAGGCGACGGTGCAGGGTCTGCGGATGCTGCATGCCCAGGATGCGGGCGAAATCCTCTGCGACGAACCAGGGCTGGTTGTCCAGCATCAGCGCGCGCAGCGGGCGGTTGTGGCGGTAGAAGGTGAGGGGGATAAATGCATCGTGCATGGTGAAGCTCCATCTCCGGGTACAGGAGCCGCCACTCTGTTTCGTCAAGGTAAGGGTGGCGGACCGCGCGGGGTTGACGAACCGGCGAGATGTAGACCGGCAGACCTGAGGGTCTCCCCGCGCAGTCCGCCATTGAGCGATGTGGAGGTTTGCAGGCACAAAAGGCATACGCCGCCTTCCACATGTGCCAGTGGGCACGATGCGCCATCTCTTCGGGCCGTCAACGCCCGGTCGCGGGATTGACCGCGACCGCCGGAGGATAGGGAGGGGGGGCCACTCGAACAATCGGACTGCTGGGGAGATCGTCCCGTTTGCATGTCAGAAGATGGCGATGAAAGGAGGCGGAGCGCGTGAGGTTAGCGAACCGGCAAGACGGGAACCGGCAGACCCGAAGGTCTCCTCACGCGACCCGCCATAACGCCAGGCAAATCGACAAGGACAGCACCCTAGGCAGACGCCCTTCGAACTGCAATGGGCTTGGGCTCGGCAGCTTCCTCTTGCCCTATCGGCCTCCGCCCCCAATGCTGTCCGCCCCGCAACCGGCAGGACGCCGTGATGACCGAATCCCCCTGGCAAGGCGCACTCTGGCTGGCCCGCGATTTCTGCCTGATCGACGGCACCAGCGGTGATGCCCGGCCTCACGCCCACTACGCCCACCAGGTGCTGCTGGCGCGCCAGTTGCCCCTGCAACTGCTGGTGGAAGGCGAGCCGGTGAGCGGCCAGGCGGTGCTGGTGGAGTCCATGCGCGAGCACGCACTGACCCTGCCCGGGCAGGCGCTGGTGGCCATCTATGCCGAACCCCTGGCGTTCGCTCCGCAGGCCTTGCTGGCGTTGTTGGCCGACGCCGGTACGGATCTGCACGCCCTGGCCGAACGCCTGCTGGCCGCCCCGCGCCCGGCACTGGACGCCCGCCTGCAACGGGCACTGGACGAGGTGGACGAACTGCTGGCCGACAAGGTCAGCGCCCAGGCCCTGGCCAGCCGCGCCTGCCTCTCCCTCAGCCAGCTGGAGCGCCTGTTCGGCGAACAGGTCGGCCTCTCCGTCCGCCGCCTGGTGCTCTGGCGCCGGCTGCGCCTGGCCCTGCGCTTGGCCCTCGAAGGCCAACCCCTCACCCAGGCCGCCCACGGCGCCGGCTTCGCCGACGCCGCGCACTTCTCCCGCACCATGCGCACCACCTTCGGCATCCGCGCCGACCGCAACCTCGGCAACCTGCAACTGCGTTTGATCGGTTGAGCGGAAGCATCCTGGGGCTGCCAGTGATGGGTTTCGCTGCGCTCTACGCCATCCTACGGGCCGTGCTTGCGAGGCATCGTTTTCGCGGGTTTCACCCACCCTACGACGGAGTTCATTGCGGCAGGTCGTACCTGTAGGGGCGAATTCATTGGCTCTGTCTGCGTTAGCTGTTGTGGTTTTAATGCAGACGCTCAAGCACGGCCATTTTCGGGCGCCAAAGGGTTCGTGCCACCTCCGCCGCATGGGTTTCGCTTCGCTCTACACCATCCTACGAAAGCCGCCAGCCGCGGCGTACACCCGCAGGCGATGCGCACATCAATGTGGGGATTCGAGCGAAGAACGTTGGAGCAGCCGCCAAACGCCCCTTTCAGGAGGCCGAGCGAATCGTCGTGGAAGGGGTTGAGCGACATGGATGTCGCGAGAGCCGCGATGGGCCAGGGATGGCCCTTCGCGGCGTGCCCCTGGAACGATGATGGAGCGAGGGAAGTCTGGCGATGCCAGACCCGTATGCAGGGGCGAGCGTTTTTGGTTCCTTTTAAGGCGATTGTTAAAAGGGACTCGCCCGGGGGGGGCGAAACCAGAAGCACCAGCAAAGCTCGGCAATCAGCTGGGCTCAGTTCTTCTAGCAACACTTAACGCAGACAGAGCCAATTCATTCGCCCGCTTTTCGGGACGTCGGACAGGCGTGTAGGTCGGGTGCAACCCGACGTCTGTGGCGCATGGTTTCGCGGGTTTCACCCGCCCTACGAACGCATCAACCCCTGCGGAATCTCCGGGGCGGGGTGTTCGCCCGTGCTTTCACGGAAGGGTTCGGCCAGTTGCGCGAGGTAGGCGTCGGGGTAGTCGGGGCGGCTGCCGATGCCGAGGTCGTCGCCGTGCATGCGGTAGTCGCTGTGGAAGGCGGTGCCCAGCAGGCGGTCCCAGAAACTGAAGAACAGGGCGAAGTTCACGTCGCCCGCGCGGCCGTATTTCATGTGGTGGAAGCGGTGCACCGGTGCCCAGGCGAACAGGTGGCGCAGGGCGCCGATGCGCATGTCGACGTTGCTGTGCTGGAGCAGCAGTTGCAGGGTGATGGCCAGGGCGAGGAGGGTGGCGACCTGTTCCGGCATGCCCAGCAGCAACAGCGGCAAGGTGCCGGCCAGAGCCTCGCAGCCCAGGTGCAGCGGGTGCTTCATCAGCCCGTTGAAACCGTACATGCGCTTCACGCTGTGGTGCACCGCGTGCAGGCGCCAGAGGAAGCCGATGCGGTGGCTGGCGTAGTGCATCAGGGTGATGCCCAGGTCGGCGGCGAGGATGGCGACCAGCAGTTGCAGCGCCAGGGGCCAGTGGTGGGGCCAGAACCCGATGTCGGGCAGCAGCGCCGCACTCAGGGGGATGACCAGGATGCCCAGGCAGTTGAGCCCTTCGTTGACCAGCGCGTGCAGCGAGTCGCGCAGGCGGTCGCCGTGGTTTCGGTTCCAGGCCCGTTCATAGGGCAGCCAGGCTTCGGCGAGAAAGCAGGCGGTGATGGCCGGGATCAGCAACAACAGCAACCAGGGCAAGGGCAGGTGCTCGGTCATCCACAGGGCCAGGGCGAGCAAGCCGAGGAGAAAGACCGGGGCATAGAGGCAGGCGAACAGACGGCGCATGGCGAAGCTCCTTCACAAGGGGCTTGCAGCATGCGATCGGGCGGTGGCCAGGGGCTTGAACAAACGGCGCAAGGTGTCGGCGCGGGCTTTTGCCCGGCATAAAAAAAGCCCGCTGGGGCAGCGGGCTCGGTGCAGGACGGGCATGCTTGCAATGAGGGGTGTTCGGGTCACTCGTCGGCGGGAGGGGCGTCCAGCTCGGCGAGGGCATCGGGTTGGTTCTTGAAGGCGCGGGCGAAGATGTCGCGGTTGCGGGCCATGTAGATGCCAAGCTCTTCGACCTGCTGCTCGCTCAGCGAGGGTACGGCCTTGTTCAGAACGGTGGCCAGGGATTCGGCCAGTTCGAGCATCTTGTCGTAACGGTCGGCTTCGGCTTTATCCATGAACAAGCGCTCCGGGTCGCGGCTGCTGCGGTACACCACTTCGACGGCCATTCATCACCTCTCACCTTTGAAATCGGTCTGTAAGATACTGGATGTGCGTACAGTATATGGGTCGGATTTCTCCGTCAACAGCTCTCATTCATAGGCCATGCCAGCGCCGCTGTCCTGCTCCTCGTCGCCCCCTGCGACAACCTGTCCCGTGGCGTTAGGCCGCACCCGCGCATCTCATGGGGCCGGGACCGCTGGCCTCCATCCTGCAAGGTCTGATCGTCATCCCGGTGATTCACCATCGCCACCAAGACGTACCGAGGAGCTGGATCGTGAAAATCAAATGGGCTGAAGAGTTGCGCGGCAACGTGCATGGGCTGGCCGAGTCGCTGGGCAACCTGCTGGTGGAGAGCTTCCACTACCTGGCGCTGTTCGCCATCGGGGGGATTACCGCCTGGGCGGCGGTAGTGGCATTCCTGGGGATGGTGGAGAAGGGGCACATCACGGTCGATGACATCCTGCTGCTGTTCATCTACCTGGAGCTGGGGGCGATGGTGGGAATCTACTTCAAGACCAACCACATGCCGGTGCGCTTCCTGATCTACGTGGCGATCACCGCGCTGACGCGCCTGCTGATCTCCGACGTTTCGCACCATAACCGCCCCGACGAGAGCATCGTGTATGTCTGCGGTGCGATCCTGCTGCTGGCGCTATCGATCCTGGTGGTGCGCTTCGCCTCGTCACGCTTCCCCTCGGAAGCCAGCGACAGCGTCAACCCGCGGCGCCGCCTGCAGGTCACGCGCGGCGAAGAAGAGGCCTGAGCCCGAGCGCCCGCCAGGGCGCTCAGATGCCGACGGCGAGGGGGCCGGTGACCCGCCCGGGCTGGCGGTTGGCGATGGGCGGAATACTTTTGCCGCTGGTCATCGCGCTGAGCATTTCGCCGACGTTGTGCCCTTTTTCGATCGCGATCCCGAAACGGATGCTCTCGATCACCCGCTCCAGGCGCTTCTGGTCGTTGCGCTGCGCGGGGCTGATCATGCGCCGCGCCACCACGCCGCTTTCGTCCGTGAGGGTGAGCATGATGTTGCCGTCCAGGCGCTCCAGGCTGAGGTTGACCCGGTAATCGGCCTGGAAGGCATCGGTCAGAATCTGAAAGGGGTTGTACATGGCGAGCTACCTGAGTTGTTGACGCATGGAGCGATTGACTGGGTGTGGCTCTGCAAAGTTCGATCCGTGTTGACGAACGGAAAGCCGGGCACCTGACCGGCGTCGTGAATGGCCAACTCCGGGTCGTACGCCTGCCGTTGCGTGTATCCCGCCTTCCCCCATTGCCATTGCCGAATCCAGACGCCTCCGTACGTGATCGACGAAGAATCTGCGGCAATCCTGCAGAAAGGAATTGCATTTCCTTAACAGGTGAAAATAATTCTCAGGTAGTTCTGCAGGCTCTCCGGTCTCACCCGGCCTCCAGGCCTGCCCTGCCTCCGACAACCGGCGCCACCTCCAACCGGTTGACCACTGATGAAAGGAACGACGTGAGCAAAGCCAACCCCTCCGCGCCCTGGGCCGTCGCCTCGCGCGTGCTGGCGGCGATCCTCGGCGGATATGCGGTGGCCTACGCGGCCACCGCCTTCCTCGCCGTCTATCTGCCGCTGATCCGTGCCGACCGGGTCACCTTCGCCAGCCTGGGCTGTTTCGCCGTGTACGCGGTGGCCATCCTCTACGCCTTCGGCGCCCGCTCGGCCCTGCGTGCCTGGCTGGTGCTCGGCGGCCTGACCCTGGTGCTGGCGCTCGCCGCCTTCGTCCCGGAAGGCTACGGGGTGCGCCCATGAGCCTGCGTCAATCCATGGCCGGCCTGCACACCTGGGGCGGGCTGCTGCCGTCCTGGCTGCTCTTCGTCATCCTCTTCGCCGGCAGCGTCGCCTGCTTCGACAAGGAGCTGGAACGCTGGATGCGCCCGACCCTGCACGAGGGGGGCGAGCACGCGCTGTCCATCGACCAGGTGCGTGACTGGCTGCTGGCCAAGGCGCCCGATGCCCACGCCCTGTGGATGCGCCCGCCGAGCGAGCGCGAGCCCTTCTGGTGGGCCGGCTACGAGCCGGCGGACGAGAGCGAGTTCCAGCGCTTCGCCCTCGACCCGGCCACGGGCGAGGTGCTGCCGGAAACCCTCGGCGGCAGCTTCTGGTTCGTCCTCCACTACAACCTTCACGCCGGGATGGTCGGCCTCTACATCGTCGGCCTCGCCGGCATGTTCATGCTGGTGGCGCTGATCAGCGGCATCATCATCCACCGGCGCTTCTTCAAGGACTTCTTCACCCTGCGGCCCAAGGCCAACGGCCAGCGTGCCTGGCTCGATGCCCATAACCTGTTCGGCGTGCTGGGGCTGCCGTTCCACCTGCTGATCGCCTACACCGGGCTGGCGATCTTCGTCATCTACTACATGCCCGCCGGCATGCAGGTGGCCTACAAGGGCGACACCACCACCTTCTTCAACGAGGTGATCGGCCAGTACAGCCGCGAGGACGTGAAGCGCCCGGCACCGCCGCCGGTGTCCCTCGACGGCCTGGTGCTGGACGCCAAGCAGCGTTGGGGCGGTGGCGAGCCGGGCTGGATCAGCTTCCACCACCCGGGCGACGAAGCGGCGGTGGTGGACATCCGCCGCTATGAACGCAGCCGCGTGGTGGACTTCCTCTGGACCCTCTCCTACGACGCCGGCAGCGGCGAGCTGCTGCACGAGCAGAAACCCTACCTGGCCGGCTACCAGAGCTTTGTGTGGCTGAGCAACCTGCACATGGCCCAGTTCGGCGGGCAGATCGTCCGCGCCCTGTACCTGCTGCTGGGCCTGATGGGCTGCGCCATGGTGGTGGGCGGCCTGCAGGTGTGGCTGACCAAGCGCGAGGCGCGCAGCAGCCGGGGCATCGGCCTGGTGCGTGCACTGAATGGCGCGGTGATCGGCGGCCTGCCCATCGCCAGCCTGGCGCTGCTCTGCGGCAACCGCCTGCTCCCCGCCGACCTGGCCGCTCGCGCCAGCGCGGAGGCCTATGTCTTCGTCGGCGCCTGGTTGCTGGTGGCGCTCTGGGCGGTGCTGCGGCGCAACAGCGGCCAGGTGGCGCGCGACCTGCTCGCCGTCTTCGCCCTGCTGGCCCTCGGCTTGCCGCTGCTCAATGCCTTCACTGGTGGCCAGGCCAGCCTGCTGGCCAGCGCCGCCCGTGGCGACTGGGCGCTGGCGGGCATCGACCTGAGCCTGCTCGGCTGCGGCCTGCTCTGTGCGGCGCTGGCCTGGCGTCGCTCGCAACCCCGTGCCGTGCCCGCCCCGCGCGTGCGCCGCCAACTGGCAGAGGAGGGTGCCTGATGCTGCTGCTCGGATTCGCGTTCTGCTACCTGGCCATGACGGCGCTGAGCCTGGCCATGTCCCGCCACCACAAGGTGCTGTTCCAGGGCCCGCTGCCCGAGGCGCGGGTGCGCCTGCTGCGTGTCGTCGCAGTGTTCGCCTTCGCCATCGGCCTGGCCCTGGCGGTAAGCGACCAGGGTGGCGAGATCGGCACCATCCTCTGGCTCTGCCAGGTGATGCTCGCCGCTCTGCTGGTGGTGGCCCTGCTGGCCTGGCACAGCCGCTGGGTGCTGCCCCTGGTGGCACTGCTGCCGCTGGGCGGTGGGGTGATGGCGCTGCTTTGATGGTCTGACGCTGGCGGGCCTGCGGCCCGCTTGGCGACTGAAGTCGCCCCTACAGGGGCGGCGCGGCGGGGAGGTGGTTGGCGCCGTTGGGCCTCGCTGCGCTCGGCGCCAACCTACATACAGCCCGTAGGATGGGTAGAGCGCAGCGAAACCCATGCTGTTTTGAAAGCCGGCTAAGTGCCGGCTTTTTCGCGAATGAATTCGCTTGTATGTCCTAGGGTGGAACCTGTCGGGGGGCGGAGGGAGCGAAATCGCTTCTGCAAGCCAGACCGTGGGAGATTTCTCCCGCCCCTCACCTCACTGCAAGCGCCGATAAGGAATCCATCGGCTCAGGTCCGCCCCCGAGACCGACCATATCTGCAAGCCTGCGCCATCGTGAGCCCCCGACAGGTCATTCCATCTTGGCCCTGGGAGTTCGTCATGACAATGCAGAGCACCGTAATCGGTATCGATGTCGCCAAAGACAGTCTGAGTCTGTATCGAGCAGATCTGGAGCAGGCCAGAGAGCTCATCAATGAGCCGCACGCTATCGCCACCTGGCTCAAGAGCCTGCCTGCAGGTTGCAGCCTGGCCATCGAAGCCACCAACACCTACCACGTTGCCGTCGCCACGCTGGCGCACAAACGTGGCCACAGGGTCTACGTGATCGATGGTTACCGCCTGAGCAACTACCGCAAAGGCATCGGTGGCCGGGTCAAGAACGACCTGAGCGACGCCCGCCTGCTGGCCCGCTATCTAGCCCATGAGCAGAAGCAGTTGCACCCCTGGGCGCCGCCGAGCCGCCTGTACCGCAAGCTGCAGGCCCTGTTGCACCGTCGCGCCACTCTGGTGCGAGTAACGACGGCTCTGCGCCTGAGCTTCGCCCAGGATCGCCAACTGGCGGAGGCATTGAAGCCCGTCCTGCAGCAGATGAAAGACCTGGAGCGGACACTCAACAGGGCGCTGCAATCCACGCTGAAAGAGGCCGGTTTGAGCGCGCAGGCACAACGTTGCCAGGAGATCGAAGGGGTTGGCCCGATCACCGCTGCTGCGCTGAACCTGGCCTTCCTGCGGGGTACCTTCCGCAGTAGCGATGCATTCATCGCCTTCCTCGGGCTGGATGTCCGGGTCAGGGAGTCGGGGCGCTACATCGGCCGGCGCAAGCTGACCAAGCAGGGGGATCCGGAGATACGACGGCTACTGCATAACGCCGCCATGGCCGCCAGTCGCACAGCCGCCTGGAAGGAACGCTATCAAGCTTATTTGCAGCGGGGTTTGAAGAAGACCGAGGCCCTAACGATCCTCGCCCGGAAACTGGCCAGAATCGCCTTTGCCCTGATGACCAGCCAACAGCCGTACCGACACCGGGACGCTACGGCTGGTTGACATAGAATCTCCCACGAAGTGTGGCCAACCTACACGTGTAGCCCGGGCTTCAGCCCGGGGTCTGCAAGGGGCATCAGAACTCGACGCTGTAGCTCAGGCTGTAGGTGCGGCCACGGCCGTGGTAGTCGAACAGGTCGGCAGTGGCGGCGGTGCCGTAGAACACCTGGGCGCGCTGGCCCCAGACGGTGGTGTAGTCCTTGTCCAGCAGGTTCTGGATGCCGACGTTGAGGGTGCCCACCGGCAGGACCTGGCTGCCCAGCAGATCGAAGGTGGTGTAGCCATCGATCTTGTGGTCGTTGCCGTCGAAGTTGCCGTTGGCCAGGACGTTGCCGTCGTCGCTGAGGTTGAAGCTGCGCACGGCCTGCAGGCGCAGGCTGGTTTCGCCGTTTTGCCAGCCGGCGAAGGCGGTGAGCTTGGATGGGCTGGCGGCGGTGACGTCCTGCTTCTGCCAGCGCTTGGCGATCTTCTGCTGGGAACGGATACCCAGGGCGCTGGCGCCGATCTGCCAGTTGTCGTTCAGCCAGTAGTTGGCCTGGCCTTCGAGGCCGTAGTTGCGCTTCTTGTTGTCCAACTGTTCCACCAGCAGGGTGGTGCGGTTGTAGGTGATGCTCTTGTCCGACCAGGCATAGAAGGCCGCCAGCTGGGCATCCAGGCCGTCGGCGTAGTGGCGCCAGCCGAGCTCGATCTGCTTGGTCTTGATGCCGTCCAGGGCGGAGTCCTTGACGTTGACGTGGCGGCCCAGGGTCCAGTGGTTGCCCACCAGGGTGTAGCTGCCCTGGCCGTAGTACTTGGCCGGGTCGGGCAGTTCGAAGCCCTCGGAGTAGTTGGCCCACACCTGCTGCGCCTTGCTCAGCTTGTAGACGGCGCCGGCGTTGTACAGGTCCACCTGGTAATCCTTCGAGCCGCCCGGCACCGCGTCGGCGCTGGTGCCGTTGCCCTTGCTGATCTGCACCTGCTGGGCTGCGGCGACGAAAGAGCCCACGTCGTTGCCGATGCGCTGGTGGCGGATGCCGGCGGACAGGGTCAGGTCGTCGGTGGCCTTCCAACTGGTCTGGGCGAACAGTGATTTGCTGTCGGTGTCGATGCCCGGGTAGCGGCCGATGCGCGCGTACTCATCGGCCACCAGCCCGCCGGTGGCGGCAGCGGTGGTCAGGTTGAACAGGGCCTGGTCGGAGTCGAAGCTCTCCCACTCGAAGTCGGCGCCGTAGGTCAGGCTGACGCGATCCCATTCCTTCACCAGCACGGACTTGAGGCCGAAGTAATCGGTGTCCTGCTGCGAGGCGGAGTAGTAGGAGCGCGCGGTATCGATGGCGCCGCCACTGCCGAAGGCGACGCTCGGGTAGGGCTGGAAGGCCATCTTCTCGCTGCGGTAGTAGGCCTGCAGGTAGAAGTCGTGGCCGAGCACTTCGGGCACGTGCCAGGTGGCATTGAACTGCTGGCGCTCGGTGTGCGGTTCGCGGTCGAAGCTGGCGCCGCCTTCCACCTCGAAAGGCACCTGGCCGCGCAGGCCCTGGAAGTTGCGCCCCAGGTTCACGCCCTTGTCGCCGTCGTAGCCGGAGTCGTACCACTGCATACCGAGGTTGAGGCTCTGGCCGTTGGCGAAGGCGAAGTCCAGGCTGCCCATCACGTCCACCGCCTGGTTGTACTGCAGGTCGGTCTGGGTGATGTCGAGCATCACCTGGTCGCCGTTGCCGTCGTAGGCGGCGCCGTTCTTCTGGTAGGCCACCGAGAGGCGGCCCTTGACCTGCTCGCTGCCGCCGCTCACCGACTGGGCCACGCGCCAGTCGTGGTCCTGGTGGGTTTCGAAGCCGGTGCGCACGCCGACCTCGCTGTTGAAGCGCACATCACCCGCTTCGGCGCGCTTGGTGACGATGTTGATGATGCCGCCGGTGGCGCCGCCGCCGTACACGGCACTGGCACCGGAGAGCACTTCGATGCGTTCGATGTTGAACGGGTCGATGGAGTCGAACTGGCGGCTGATGCCCCGGGAGCTGTTCAGCGACACGCCGTCGATCATCACCAGGGCGCTGCGGCCGCGCATGTTCTGGCCGTAGTTGGTGCGCCCCTGGGGGCCGATGTCCATGCCCGGGATGAGTTGGCCGAGGGCTTCCTTGAAGGGCACGCCGGCCTTGGTCTGTTCCTGCAACTGGTGGCTGTCGATCACCCACACGGTGCCTGGCAGCTCGCTGATGCTCACCGGTGCACGGGAGCCGATCACCACCTGGCGGTCGATCTCCAGGGCCGCGCCTTCGGTGGCCATGTGCAGGCTGAAGCCGCCTTCACCGGCCTCGGCGCGCAGACCGCTGCCAGCGAGCAGGCGGTCGAGCCCTTCGGCCACGGCGAACTCGCCCTTGAGGCCCTGGGTGCTGCGGCCCTGGGTCAGCTCCGGGCTGAAGGAGAGCAGCACGCCGGCTTCGCGGCCGAAGCGGTTGAGCGCGGGCTCCAGGCCGCCGGCCGGGATGTCGAAGGCCTGGCGGCGCTCGGCGCCGATCACCAGGTCCTGGGCGCTGGCAATGGCGGGCAGCCCAGCGGCGGCCAGGCTCAGGCCCAGCAGCAGCGGTTGCATGGCGCGGGCCAGGGGCGTGCGGGCGAAGCGGCGAAGGGTGGGGTCGGCGGTCATGGCGGCACTCGTTCGGGAGAGGGAAAGGGGGGTTGCCTTCCCTGTCACGCGAGGCCGGGAAAAAGGTTCAGGTGGATGAAAAAAGTTTTCGCGGTGCCGGTGCGCGGCTCAGGACGCGGCCCTGGGGTGCACGCTGATCCAGTAGCGGGTGACGCTGCGCACCTCCACCGGCAGGGTGCGCGGCAGCATCGCGAGGATGCTGTCGGTGTGGTCCAGCGGGTAGGTGCCGGAGAGGCGCAGGTCGGCGATGGCCGGGTCACAGCCGATGCGCCCGTGGCGGTAGCGGCCCAGTTCGGCGAGGAAGTCACCCAGGCGCATGGAGCTGGCCACCAGCATGCCGTTGATCCAGGCCACGCTGTTTTCGTCCGCCGCCTGGGCCGCACCGCTGCCACGGGCGTCGAGGTTGAGGCGCTGGCCGGGTTGCAGCGCCAGGCGCTGGCCATGGCTGAACACCTGGGCGTCGCCGGTGAACAGGCTGACCTGGCTGCGGCGCTTCTGCAGGCGCACGGCGAGGCGGCCGCCGTGGAGCAGGATCAAGCCCTGGGGCGTTTCCACCCGCAGTGGCCGCGCCTCGTCCACGGCCTCCACCAGCATTTCGCCCTGGCGCAGGTGGAGCAGGCGCTGGCGCGCGTCGAAGCGGATATCCAGCGCGCTGTCGGTGTTCAGTGACAGGGTCGAGCCATCGGCCAGGGTCAGGTTGCGGCGCTCGCCCACGGCGGTGCTCTGGTCGGCGCGCAGGGCCAGCAGCGGGTCGCTTTCGCGCATCGCCAGGGTGCCGCCACCGGCGATCACCAGCAGGGTGAGCAGCTTCAGCGCATCACGCCGGCTGCGCGAGGAGGGCGCATCCAGGGCGGCAAGAGCGCTGGGGGTGTTCAGCCCGCGCAGGCCCTGGTTGACCGACTCGATGCGCTGCCAGGCACGCTCATGCTCCGGGTCGGCGGCGCGCCAGCGTTGCCAGGCGTCCTGGCGCTGGCGCGAAGGTGTGCCGCCTTGCAGCTCCACCAGCCACTGCACCGCCTGGGCGGCGATGGCGGGGGCGATGCGTTGTTCGCCGGGCTTGCGCAGGGCCATCAGAGGCACTCCGCGAAATAGCAACGTTCAGCGGCCTTGGCCATGTAGCGCTTGACGCTGGAAAGGGAGAGGCCAAGCTGCTCGGCGATCTCGACGTAGGTGCGGCCGTCCACCTGGGCCAGCAGGAAGACCTTCTTCGCCAGCGGGGCCAGGCCGTCGAGCAGGCGGTCAAGCTCCATCAGGGTTTCCAGGATGATGGCGCGGGTTTCCTCGCTGGGCACTTCCTCTTCCGGCAGCGCGGCGAGGGCCTGCAGGTAGGCGCGCTCGATGTCCTGGCGGCGGTAGTGGTTGGCCAGCACGCGCTTGGCGATGGTGGTGAGGAAGGCGCGCGGTTCGAGGATGCGGTGCGCCTCGCGCCCCAGCAGCACCTTGAGGAAGGTGTCCTGGGCCAGGTCGGCGGCGCTCTGCGGGCAGCCGAGCTTGCGCTGCAGCCAGTTCCGGAGCCAGCCGTTGTGGTCGCTGTAGAGCTTGTGCAACGCCTGCTCGGGGGCGGCCTGGCTGCTGGTCAAGGAAGGCTCCAGGAGGGGATTGGGGTTGGATCAAATAGGAATGCTTCGCATTCTATTTGTGCCGTGGCCGTTGCGCAATGCGGCCGTGCACCCCACTTGATCGGTGGGTGGAACCCGGGAAGCGAGGCGCGGGTCAATCGATCACAACAACATGATCCAGGAGAACCACCATGCTCAGTCCCGCCACCAACCGCCGACTCGCCGCCGTGCTGGTCGCCAGCCAACTCACCTTCTTCGCCCAGGTACCGCTGGCCCAGGCCGCCATGATCGGCACGCCCCAGGCGCTGCAGGAACAGCAGCAACAGGTCGACCGCGCCCAGCTGCGCGGCATGCTGGATAACCAGGACGTGCAGAAGAAGCTGCAGGAGTACGGCGTGCCCCGTGAGCAGGTGGAGGCGCGTATCAACAGCCTCACCCCCGCCGAGCTGGCGCAGTTCAACCAGCAGCTGCAGCAGGAGCCCGCCGGTGCCGGCATCGTCGGCATCATCGTGCTGTTCCTGGTGATCTTCATCATCACCGACATGCTCTGCGCCACGGACATCTTCAGCTTCATCAAATGCATCCGTTGATGCGCCTGCTGCGGCCGGGGCTCCTCGCCCTGGCCGTGCTTCTCACCGGTTGCGCCAGCGGCCCGCTGCTGCCGCCGCAGAGCGAGCGGCTGCCCGAGCGCATCGAGCTGGTGGACGTGCCCTTCTACCCGCAGGAGGACTACCAGTGCGGCCCGGCGGCGCTGGCCACGGTGCTGGTGCACCGCGGCGTGACCACCTCGCCCGAGGCGCTGGTGCCCAAGGTCTACCTGCCCGAGCGGCGCGGCAGCCTCAAGCTGGAACTGGTGGCGGCGGCGCGACAGAGCGGCATGCTGGTCTACCCGCTGCAGCCGAGCCTGGATGCCCTGCTGGCCCAGGTGGCGGCGGGCAACCCGGTGCTGGTGATGCAGAACCTCGGCCTCGACTGGTACCCGCAATGGCACTTCGCGGTGGTGGTCGGCTACGACCGCGCCAAGGACGAGCTGGTGCTGCGCTCGGCCACCACGCGGCGCTGGGTCACCGACCTGCGCAGCTTCGATCGCACCTGGGCCCGCGCCGAGCGCTGGGCGGTGGTGACCCTACCCCCCGAACAACTGCCGGCCGAACCGCGCCTGGAAGCCTGGATGCAAGGCGCCAGCGACCTGGAGCAGACCGGCCAGCACGAGCGCGCCGAACGCGCCTACCTAACCGCTTCCGGCCACTGGTACCGCGAGCCGCTGCCGCTGTTCGCCCTGGCCAACGCGCGCTACACCGAGGGTGACCGCGACGGCGCGGAGAAGGCCCTGCGCGAAAGCATCGCCCGCAAGCCGGACTACGCCCTGGGCTGGTTCAATCTCTCCGAGCTGCTGGCCGAACGTGGTTGCCCGAGCCAGGCCGGGCAGGCCCGCGCCTGCGCCCGCCAGCTGGCCCCGGACGACACGCGCATGGCCGCACCCCTCGGTGACGCAGCCAAGGCCGGCGGCCGGTGTGAAGCCCTGCCGGCATGTGGGGGGCAATGATTTCCCTGTAGGGGCGAATTCATTCGCCCAGTTCGGGTGGGCTTCAGCCCACCGCTTCGGATTTATTCGAGCCCGGCTGGTTACCGAGTTCTGTGGATGCTTTCCGTTTCGCCCCCCCGGGCGAGTCCCTTTTTTCAATCGTCGGGATGCCGAACCACAAAAAAGGAACCAAAAACGCTTGCCCCATCATCCGGCCCCGGCTTCGCCGGGGTTCCTTCACTCCATCGCCGCTCTGGGGGCCGGCGCGATGGGCCATCCATGGCCTGGCGCGCCTCTCGCGGCATCCATGCCGCTCGTCCCCCGGCGCAACGACTGCGTTCAGCCTCCTGGAGGGGTGTTGGCGGCTGCTCCAACTTTCTTCGTCCAACGCATCTCCACGTGGTGCGCACGGACTTTCGTAGGATGGGTAGAGCTCCGCGAAACCCATCACGTCGGTGCCACCAGGAGGCCCGTCGCTTACCCCATCGCCGCCCGATAGTCCCCCGGCGTGCCGCCGACCGCGCTGCGGAAGCGGTTGCTGAAGTGGCTGGCGCTGGCGAAGCCACAGGCCAGGGCGACCTCGCCCAGGGGCAGGGCGGTGCGGGCCAGCAGGTGGCGGGCGTGGGCCAGGCGGCGGGCGAGCACGTACTGGTGCGGCGGCAAGCCGAAGCTTTCGCGGAACATCCGCGCGAAGTGGTATTCCGAAAGCGCCGAGAAGGCCGCCAGCTCACCCAGGCTCAGCGGCTCGGCCAGGTGGGCGTCGATGTACTCCATCAACCGCTTGCGCACCGCCGGGGCCAGGCCGCCCCTGAGCTGCGGGCTCTGGCGCAGGCCGACCTGGGTCAGCAGGGTGTGGCCGAGCATCTCGTGGGCCAGGCTGCTGGTGAGCATGCGTTCGCCGGGTTCGTTCCAGTCGAGCTGGATGAGGCGGTGGAAGCGCGCGGCCTGCTCGGCGTCGTCGAGGAAGGTCGCTTCGCGCATCTGCAGCTCGCGGGGTTCGCGGTCGAGCAGGGTGACGGCGGCGTGGGCGAACTGCGCCGGGGCGATGTATAGGTGCGCCAGGCGGATCTCGCCGTTGATCACCCAGGAGGACTCGTGCCCGGCAGGGAGGATGCACAGCTTGTCCGGCGCGCCCTTGGTGTCCGGGCGCTCGCGGCGGAAGGTGCCGGTGCCGCCGGCCAGGTAGCAGGACAGCGTGTGCAGGCGGGTGCCCTGGTAGTCGCGGGCGTCGTGGTGGTTGCTCCACAGCGCAGCGCCCATGCCATCGCCCAGCTCGGCGGCATGCTCCAGGCGGGCATGGGGCGAGCTGGCGAGGGACTGGAAGACCTGGTTCTGCAGGAGTGACGACATGCGCGGGGCAACCGGGTGGCTTGGGTGACCATGCTAGCGCGGGCGCCCGCGCGACGCAGCGGGGCGGCGCGGATAAGCGCAAGTTTTTGCAAGCGCGCCGACGGGCTGCGCGGGAGACTGGCCCCTCGATGCACCACCCGGATGACCGCCATGAACCTCTCGCTGTACCTGCTCACCGTCCTGATCTGGGGCACCACCTGGATCGCCATCAAGCTGCAGATGGGCGAGGTGGCCATTCCCGTGTCCATCGCCTACCGCTTCGCCCTGGCCGCCGTGGTGCTGTTCGCCATCCTCCTGCTCAGCCGCCGCCTGCAGAAGCTCGACGGCCGCGCGCAGATGATCTGCCTGGCCCAGGGGCTGTGCCTGTTCTGCGTCAACTTCATGTGCTTCTACACCGCCAGCCAGTGGATCCACAGCGGGCTGATCGCCGTGGTGTTCTCCACCGCCACCCTGTGGAACGCGCTGAATGCGCGGGTGTTCTTCGGCCAGCGCATCGCTGCCAACGTGCTGGCCGGCGGTGCCCTCGGCCTGGCCGGGCTGGCGCTGCTGTTCTGGCCGGAACTGGCCGGCCACCAGGCCAGCCGTGAAACCCTGCTGGGCCTTGGCCTGGCGCTGCTGGGCACGCTGTGCTTCTCCGCCGGCAACATGCTCTCCAGCCTGCAGCAGAAGGCCGGCTACCGGCCGCTGACCACCAACGCCTGGGGCATGTTCTATGGCGCCTCGCTGCTGACCCTGTGGTGCCTGGCCAGCGGCACGCCCTTCGGCATGGAGTGGAACACCCGCTACCTCGGCTCGCTGCTGTACCTGGCGATCCCCGGTTCGGTGATCGGCTTCACCGCCTACCTGACCCTGGTCGGGCGCATGGGGCCGGAGCGCGCGGCCTACTGCACCGTGCTGTTCCCGGTGGTGGCGCTGAACATCTCGGCCTTCGCCGAAGGCTACAGCTGGACGGCCCCGGCGCTGCTCGGCCTGGTGCTGGTGATGGCCGGCAACCTGCTGGTGTTCCGCAAGCCCAAGGCGCCGGTGGCCGCCGCGCCCCTGGGGAGCCGCGCATGAGCCAGCGCGTGGTACGCAGCCGCGACTTCACCGCCGAGCGCGCCTGGGGGGCGCTGGATATCGCCAACCTCGACGGCACCACGGTGCGCCTGCACTGGACCGACCAGCCCTACATCTGGCACGTCAACGACGGCAGCGAAGTCTTCGTGGTGCTCAATGGCGAGGTGGAGATGCGCTACCGCGAGGGCGGCGAGGAGCACGCGGTGCTGCTGGGCGTCGGCGACCTCTTCCATGCCGGCCCCGGTTGCGAGCATGTGGCCCATCCGCGTGGGGCGGCGCGCATTCTGGTGGTGGAGCGCGAAGGCAGCGTCTAGCGCGCCTCGTCGGCCTTCTTCGCCCCGCGCATGTTCATCGCCGCCAGGCACAATTGCAGCACGATCAGCGCCCAGGCCTGGGCATGCAGGCCCCAGGTTATCCACAGGGCGTTGCTGGCCAGGAACACCCAGAAACCTACGTGCCGGCGCGACGGCTTCTTCGAGCCGATCAGCCAGGCGGCGGCCACCGTCACCAGCATTGCCGGCCATTGCAGCAGGTCGAGATAGTCCATCGATTCCCCCTTGTTCTCTTTTTAGTGAGGCGGGGAGGGCGACGGTTCCAACGTTTTTCAGGCGCCCAGGGGCTGGCTGAAGAACAGCGCGACTTCCTCGGGTGCGGTCTCGCGCGGGTCGTAGAGGGCGGTGTTGAGGCCACTGAGGGCGAAGCCGGATTTCAGGTAGAAACCGATGGCCGGGTGGTTGCTGCTTTGGGTCTCCAGCCACAGGCAGCGCGCGTCGCTGGCGCGGGCGAAGGCGGTCGCCTCGTCCAGCAACTGCCGGCCCAGCCCCTGGCCCTTGTGGGCCGGCGCGACGAACAGCGCGCTCAGCTCGGCGCTGCGGTTCCATTCCTCCAGCCGTACGCAGGCGAACCCCGCCAGGCTGCCGTCCTCGGCCACGGCGGCGAGGGCGAAGTCGGCGTTCTCGACATCCTCGGCGAACCCCTCGGCGTCATAGCGCTTGCGGAAGGGCTCCGCGCGACGTTCCTCGACCAGCGCAAAGGCCAGGCCCTGCCGCTCCACGCGGTAGAGCAGGTGGGTGTCGTAGCCGGCATCGAAGGCGCTCAGGGCTTCGGCGTCGCGGGGGAACTCGAGGGGGCGCAGGTGCATGGTGTCCGTTCCGATGAGGGAGGCTGGGATTCTAGTGGGATCGACCTGCAACTGTGAGGGGGCGTGCCTCGGGGGGAGGTTGGTATTCGGGTGAGCGCCGCATGGTGGATGCAAAGAGCGGCATCCACCCTACACACCGGTGAGGTTCGAGCGGGGGAGCTGGGCGTAGGTTGGCGCCGAGCGCAGCGAGGCCCAACGAGGCGGGGTTCGGGTCCGCTGCGTTGGTAGGGGCGGTGAGGTGTCAGTCCAGCAGGCAGGCGAGCAGGTCGGGCGGCACGCTGGGTGCTTCCTGCTCGAACAGCGTGCGGATGATCGTGCTGCGCTTGCCGCTTGGAGTGGTACCGACGAAGTAGCTTTTCACGGCATAGCCCTGCTGGTCGGATTCCAGGAGGAAGCTCATGGGGCCAAGGCGTTCGTATTCGGCCTCCACCAGCAGCCAGCCATTGCGGTGGGCCAGCCTGGTCAGGCGCTTCATCGCGACCTTCTGTTGGCCATCCTCGGCGAGGCGTTGCCCGATGGCGTCGAATGCCTGGGTGTAGGCGCTCGGTGATTCACGGCGAGGGCAGGTGGGGTCGGGCGGTGGTGGCGGTGCCTTCTCGGCGATGACCCACTCGGGCTCGTGGCTCCGTCCCTTGCGTGGCTCCGTGCTGATCAGGCCCAGGTAGAGGGTCGAGGCCTCGTCACCGAGGGTCACGATTTCCTGGCGGCTGGCCAGCAGTGTGCCGTCGTGGGCCTTGCAGTCGACGCGGACGGTGTATAGATCGTCGCCGAATGGCGACACCATCATGCCGTCGTAAAAGGTGGCCTCATGGATTTCTGACGAGGATGACTTCCCCGTCGAGTTTCGAATGAACGACTCGCATTTGGAGCGCGCGAACAGCCGGGGTTCGATGGTGCCTTCCACCGTGACAATGGCATCGCACCCCGCGAGTGTCGCGGCTACCAGCGCCAGCGCCGTCAGTCTTCCCTGCATTTTGCCGCTCCTTATCCACCGACGGGCCTGTCGGCAGGTCGCGTTTATAGCCTGAGGCCGTGATGCTCGGGAAGAGTCCGCTGGTGGATGCAAAGAGCGGCATCCACCCTACGCAGCGGTGAAGCCCGTGCGGGGGATGGACGTAGGTTGGCGCCGGGCGCAGCGAGGCCCAACGGGCGGGGCGTCAGCGGCGGGCGAGGAGGGTGAGCCAGGCGAAGGCGGGGTAGCAGAGGTAGTGCAGGAAGAAGAGGAAGACGGCCATGGGGCTGGGTTGGTCCTGCAGGGTCATCATGCCGAGCAGGCCGAGGTAGAGGACGCCGAGCAGGGCGCCGTAGCCGAGGAAGATGCGCCAGGCTTCGCCGCGGCTGGGGGCGCGGCGCTGGATGAGGCGGAAGGCGGCGGCGAGCAGCAGGGCGACGGCACCGGCGATGACCAGGGTGGCGAGCAGGCCGCCGACCTTGACCAGGCTGCGCAGGGCGAGGTTGAGCACCATCGCCAGGGCTACGCCACCGATGGCGTAGCGCAGGGTGAAGGCCGGGCGCGGGTCGTTCACGGGCGTTCCAGGGCGACGTTGAGGCCGAAGCGCTTTCTCAGCACCGATTCCAGCAGGCCCTTGGGCAGCAGGGTGGCGAGCAGCGGCAGGGCGCGGCTGCCGTTGCCCAGGCGCAGCAGACGCGGGCGCGGGTGGCGCTGGATGGCGGCGAACAGGTCGCGGGCGAATTCGGTGGCGGGGGTGGGGTTGTCCTGGGAGGCGCGGGCACGGGCGCGGATGCCGTCGCGGATCGGCCACCAGGGCGAGCCTTCGGCGATCACGGCTTCGGCTTCGCGACTGGCGTTGGCACCGAAGCTGGAGGCGATGGCGCCGGGTTGCACTTCCATCACTTCGATGGCAAAGGGCGCGAGTTCCAGGCGCAGGGCGTCGGAGATCGCGTGCACGGCGGCCTTGGAGGCGCAGTAGGCGCCGGCGAAGGGGGTGACCAGCACGCTGGAGACGCTGCCGATGTTGACCACCAGGCCGCGGCTGGCGCGCAGCACGGGGAAGCAGGCGCGGGTGAGGCCGATCAGCGAGAAGACATTGGTTTCGAACTGCCGGCGCAGGGCGTCGGTGCCGCCGTCCAGCAGCGGGCCCATGGCGCCGTAGCCGGCGTTGTTGACCAGCACGTCGAGGCGCCCGGTTTCCCGTTGCAGGCGCTCGCCCAGCTGCGCCACCGCGTCCTCGTCGTTGACGTCCAGCTGCACGCCGATGAAGCCGGCGACATTGAGGGCGTCGACGTCATTGGCCTTGCGGGCGCAGGCCCAGACGCTGTAACCAGCGTGCTTGAAGGCATCGGCCAGGGCTCGGCCGATGCCACTGGAGCAGCCGGTGATGAGGGCAACGGGTTGGCTCATTGCTGGGTTCCTTGTTGGTCTTGTTGTGGTGGAGGCGACAGCGGTTGGGTGTTCAGTCGGTGAATCTGCCATGTAATCGCTCGGCGCGGAACTCCAGGGTCTGCGGGCGGTAGCCACTGCGCAGGGGCGGCAGGGGCAGGCAGTCGCTCCAGTCGGCGCCGGCCTGCAGGCGCGGCGGGCCGAGGGAGCGTTCGGCCTCGTAGGTCGATTGGGTGAGGTTGATGGTATCGCCCGGGCGGTAGGCCTGGATCACCCAGGCGAGGTCCAGCAGGGTGGTGCTGCTGCCGTTGTGCACACGGATCTGCAAGGGACGGTCGGCGGGGCACTGGTCGGGGGCGTAGCCGACGCGCACGTCGAGCAGGGCCAGCTGGCGGTCCACCACGCGCTCCTCCCAGAGCACCCAGGCGGCGACCAGGCCGATGCCGAGCACGGCGACCAGGGAGATGGGCAGGGCCTTGGCGGGGTGGCGGATGACCAGGATCAGCCAGGTCAGGATGAGGATCGCACCGATCAGCATGGGAACGCCCGTGGGGGTTTCGAGGGGCTCAATGCTAGCGCATTACGCTGCGGCGATGCGGGGTGGGATGTGCCAGGCGCGGGGGCCCGGCTGGGCCCCCTTGGGTTGGCGCACGCCATTCCCCCTGCTGGCACAGGGGGAATGGGCCTCCCGATGGGGGAAGGAGGCTCAGCGTGCTGTCACGTGGTTCACTGCGGTCGTGTCGCTGCGGCCGTAGACGTCTTCCAGGCGCTCGATGTCGTCCTCGCCCAGGTAGCTGCCGGACTGCACCTCGATGATCTCCAGGGGGATCTTGCCGGGGTTGGTCAGGCGGTGCACCGAGGTCATCGGGATGTAGGTCGACTGGTTCTCGGTGAGCAGGAAGGTCTTGTCGTCACAGGTCACCTCGGCGGTGCCGGAGACCACGATCCAGTGCTCGGCACGGTGGTGGTGCATCTGCAGCGAGAGCTGCGCGCCGGGTTTGACGGTGATGTGTTTGACCTGGAAGCGGCCGCCCATGTCCACCGAGTCGTACGAGCCCCAGGGGCGGTACACGGCGCAGTGGTTCTGGGTTTCGCTGCGGCCCTGGGCGTCGAGCTCGTTGACCAGCTGCTTGACCTCCTGCACGCGGTCGCGGTGGGCGATCATCATGGCGTCCTTGGTCTCGACCACGACTATGTCTTCCAGGCCGATCACTGACACCAGCTTGCCGTTGCCGTGCACCAAGCAGTTGTGGCTGTCCTGCACCACCACGTCGCCCTTGGTGACGTTGCCGTCCTTGTCCTTGTCGTGGACTTCCCAGATCGAGCTCCAGCTGCCGACGTCGTTCCAGCCGGCGGACAGCGGCACCACGCAGGCGCGCTGGGTCTTTTCCATCACCGCGTAGTCGATGGAGTTGTCCGGGCAGCAGGCGAAGGTGTTGGCATCGATGGTCACCGTGGTGCCTTCGCGCTGGCTGCGTTCCAGGGCCAGCAGGCAGGTGTCGTAGATGTCCACGTCGTGGTGTTTGAGTTCATCGAGGAAGCGGCTGGCGCGGAACAGGAACATGCCGCTGTTCCAGAAGTAGTCGCCGGAGTCCACATACTGCTGGGCGCGCTCGGCGTCGGGTTTCTCGACGAACTGGGCGACGCGGCTGATGCCGTCCGGCAGGCTGCCGGCGGAATCCTTGCCACGGATGTAGCCGTAGCCGGTCTCGGGGCGCAGGGCCGGCACGCCGAACAGCACCATCTCGCCCTTCTCGGCGGCGATGGTGGCCAGGGCCAGGGCCTGCTGGAAGGCGCGCTGGTCTTCCAGCACGTGGTCGGCCGGCATCACCAGCATCAGCTCGTCGCGGCCTTCGGCCAGCAGCTGCATGGCGGCGATGGCGACGGCGGGCGCGGTGTTGCGGCCGAAGGGTTCGAGCAGCATGGCCTGCGGGGTGACCTTGATGGCGTCCAGCTGCTCCTGGACGATGAAGCGGTGATCCTTGTTGGCCACCAGCACCGGGGCTTGCATGCCTTCGAAGTTCAGGCGTTCCAGGGTCTGCTGGAACAGGGTGTGGTCACCGGTCAGGGCCAGGAACTGCTTGGGGTACTGCTTGCGCGAAAGGGGCCAGAGTCGGGAGCCGCTACCGCCAGAGAGGATCACAGGAATCATGGGTGTATCTCCTAAAATCGCTTGTCGTTTGTGGATAGATTGCTCATCACATCGATCACTGATTTCTGTCTTGTAGTCCCACTGTCTCTTGCGGCGGGTACGAAGCGTTGCCCGGGGCTCTCGGCCCCGGGCCGGGTACATCAGGATTCGGCCGGGCGCTTGACCCAGACCGGGGAGAGCTTGCCGCCGCTGCCGGTGATGTAGAGGCAGACGACTTCGCCGCGCTGCAGCGAGACCGGCTTGAGGTCACTGACCTTGCGGGTGCCGTCGAACAGGGCGAGGTTGACCTTCACCGGGTTGATCTCGCGCTCGCCACGGCCCTGGGCCGCAACGTCCTCGACCACGGCGGTCTTGCCGTCGGCGGTTTTCACGGTGAGCTTGGCGTCGGAGAGGTTCTGCACTCGCAGCAGGGCCTTCTGCTTGTTTTTGAAGGCCGGCTCTTCCACCAGCTTGGGCTCGGCGCCCGGCTGGTTGACCAGGGTGTAGTAGCGGTCGGCTTCCAGTTTCACCGGCAGGTTGGTGGCGCCGATCTGGGCGCTGTAGTTGCCGGCGGGCAGGAACTTGAAGTCGCTGGAGCCGAGCGGGGCGACGTCGTTCAACGCGGTGTTGCCGACGTTGACGCTGAGTTCGCTGCTGCCGGCGTTGTAGGCGCGGACGAAGGCCGATCCCTTGGGTGCCTGGGGTCCGTAGAGCCCGCCTTCGTCAGCCTGTGCATGCACAGCGGCGAGGCCCAGGGCGATGGCGCAGGCATACGACGTCCAGTTGCGTTTCTTCTGTCGGTTCATGGTGTTCCTCCATCTTTCTTTCTTGAAATGGCCCGGTGGGGCCACAGTCGTCGAGGGCTCGCGGGGCGGGCCCTCACTGCTGGGTTTCAGTTGGCGGCGGTGGCCGCGAGACGCTCGCCCGGGGTGCCGCCGCCCTTGCGCAGTTCGGCGATCCACTGCGGGTCGAATTCGCTGAGGTCGTTGGCCATCGGCAGGTAGCGTTCGGGGAACTCCCAGATCACCAGCTGCGGCGCGGCGTCCTTCAGCTCATCGCTCTTGAGGTACTTGAGCATCGGCAGGATCGGCCCGTGGCCGTCCTCGGCGTGGTTGACCAGGTCGCGTTGCAGCGACTGGCGCAGGGCGCCGGCGAAGTTCCAGTTCTGGTTGGCGCTGTAGCTGGTGCCCACCAGCGCCACCGGCACCTGGCTGTCGGCGAACAGCGAGTCACCGCTGGCTTCACCTTCGACCGCGGCGCGGGTCTCGCGTTTCTGCAATTTGTCCGGTGCCGGCATGAGGTTTTCGAACATCGGGTCCAGGGGCAGGAAGCGGGTCAGGTCGCCCTTGTAGTCCTCGTTCTTCACCGCCTCGGTGACGTACTCCTGGGCATCGCCCGAGAGCGGCGCCGCGCTGCGCACGGCCTCGCCCAGGGTGTTGGCCACCGCCTCGGCGCCCAGGGGCGTCCAGTGGGTGTCGGTGCGCAGGAAGACCTGGCCGTTGTGCTTGGCCTGCTCCAGGGTGCCGAGCAGGTCCGGGGCGATGATCCCGGCCTTGCGGGCGGCGCCGCGAAATTGCGCGTAGAGGTCCTGGCGCAGGGCAGTGGGGCGGGCTTCGCCGGTGTACTCGGGGTACAGGCGCGACTTGGACGGCACGATGGCCAGGACCAGGGTCACGCCGCGCCCGGCCAGCTCGTCACGCACGCCCTGGATCAGCGCCAGGTTTTCCTGCAGGTGGCGGCTGCCATCGGCGACCGGGTCGAACTCCTCGTCGGAGAACAGCCAGCCGTCCTTGCCGATCACCACGCCCTGGCGGCCTTCGCCGAACAGGCCGAAGTCCACCAGCGCCCAGAGGTTGGTGCCGATCTGCTTGATCGGGAATTCATCGTCGTAGTGCTTCTCGAAGGCGTGGGCCAGCTTGCCGTTGAGCACGGTGGTTTCCTTGGCGACGCTGAAGCCGACGATGCCGCGCATGGACCACAGGCTCAGGGCCAGCAGCATGCCGGCGAAGACCACGATGTAGAGGGTGTTGGCAGTTCTGCTCATGGTTGCGCTCCTCAGAACTGGAAGTAGAGGAAGGGGGAGAAGCTCTGTGCAGAGAGCTTCAGGATCGAGGCGGCGAACAGCACCAGCAGCGCGATGCGGGTCGCCAGTACCGGCAGCTGGGTCATCCAGGCCTGTTGCCAGACCAGGCCGCCGCTCGGCGAGTAGGCGATGGCCGCCGGGTCGTTGGCGCCGCCCTGCTGGGTGCGCGGCTGGGCGGTGGCCGGGCCGTTGGCGTCGACCTGTTCCTCGGCGCGGGCCTTGGGCGCACCGGCCAGGGGCTTGGTGTAGAACTGGCGGATGCCGAAGATGGCCAGCACCACGTAGGCCAGCACCAGGGTGGCGATCTGCAGGCTGGTCAGCTGGGCGGCGTTGAGCTCGGAGAGCCCCAGGTCACCGAAGCTGAACATGGCGGCGTACATGCGCCAGGCGACGTCGAGGTTTTCGGCGCGGAAGATCACCCAGCCGACCACCACCAGAAGGAAGGTGAAGGCCCAGCGCAGCGGGTTGAGCACACGCGGTGCGGCGTCGACGCCGAGGGCACGTTCGATCGCCAGCCACATGCCGTGCCAGGCGCCCCAGATGATGTAAGTGAAGTTGGCGCCGTGCCACAGGCCACCCAGCAACATGGTGAGGAACAGGTTGCGGTAGGTCTGGAAGGTGGTGCCGCGGTTACCGCCCAGGCTGATGTAGAGGTAGTCGCGCAGCCAGGTGGAGAGGCTGATGTGCCAGCGCCGCCAGAACTCGGTGATGGACTGGCTGATGTAGGGCTGGTTGAAGTTCTCCATGAAGCGGAAGCCCATCATCAGGCCGAGGCCGATGGCCATGTCGCTGTAGCCGGAGAAGTCGAAGTACAGCTGCGCGGTGTAGGCCAGCGCACCGAGCCAGGCATCCCCCGTGGTCGGGTCGGAGAGGGCGAAGCAATGGTCGGCGATGGGCGCGATGCTGTCGGCGATGAAGACCTTCTTGATGAAGCCCTGCATGAACCGGGTGCAGCCCTCGGCGAACTTGTCGACGGTGTGGGTGCGGTGGTTGAACTGGTCGACCAGGTCGCGGAAGCGCAACACGGGGCCGGCGATCAGGTGCGGGAAGATCGCCACGAAGGCCGCGAAGTCGATCAGGTTGTGGGTTGCCGGGGTGTCGCCACGGTACACATCGATGATGTAGCTGATGGACTCGAAGATGTAGAACGAGATACCGATCGGCAACAGGATGTGGGTGAGGACGAAGGGCTCCATGCCGAACGAGGTGATGATGGCGTTGAGGCTGTCGACACCGAAGTTGGCGTACTTGAAGTAGCCGAGGACGCAGAGGTCCACCACCACGCCGAGGAGCAGCCATTTCTGCGCCGCTTTCGTGCGCACGCCGGCTGCGCCTACACGCAGGCCGATCCAGTAGTTGAACACCGTGACCCCCGCGAACAGCGCGAGGAAGTCGATCCGCCACCAGGCATAGAACACGTAGCTGGCGATGAGCAGCAGGAGGTTGCGATAGCGCGTTCCGACCAGGTAGTACAAGCCGAGGAAGATCGGCAGGAACAGGAACAGGAACACGTTTGAAGAAAAGACCATCCGAGTCTCTCCACTTGTACGTAACTTTCTGGGCCGCCGCCGGGCATTCCAGCCCGGTGTGCGACCCGCCATTCCCTCCCCAGGGTGTGGCGTTCAAATCCTTGCGCCGCCGCGTCTGCTGCGCGGTCGGTTCATTCCGTCAGGCGCCTCCCCGGGTAGGGGAGGGCGCTGCATCAGCTACCGCTGCTGCCCTCCTTCTTTGGGTGGAAGACCTGGGTCACGTCGCCGCCGAGGCGGAAGGTCTTGTAGGGGCCCATGGAGTCTTTCCACTCGACCGTGTCGGGCTTGCAGCCATAGAGGGCACACCAGGGTTCGAGCCAGGCGAACTTGGCGTGTTTCTCCAGTTCGTCCATGTCCTGGTCCTTGCCGGTCTTGTCGTCGAAGGGCTCCTGGTCGTCGACACCGGCGATGACCTTCTCGCCGAGGCGGCGCAGGGCGCCGTTGTTCTCTTCGCGCAGGTCCACGCCATTGGCCTGTGCGAAGGCGGCGATCATCGCCAGCGGCGGCAGGCTGTAGTTGTGGTAGGCGAGGGCGCGTTGCTGGCGCTTGAGTTCGTTGGGCAGGAAGCCGTCGTTGTCGACCTGGCTGGCGGCCACGCGGAACTGGTCCACCGACCAGTCGAACAGGTCGCGGCGGTTGGTGGCGACGGCGGTGGCCATTACCGACCAGGCGGCCCAGTAGGAGTGGTTGTTGATCTTCTTCAGCGGCAGGCCGCTCCAGTCGTGCACCGTCTGGTCGGCCAGGCGCGAGAACCAGGATTCGATGACCTGGGTCTGGGTCTGGTAGGCGTTCAGCGGGTGGCTGTCGGAGAACTTCAGCCGCAGGTAGGCGGAGGACAGGCTGCCCAGTGCCCATTTGCGGATGGACTTGCCGGTGTGGTTGTACTCGGTGCTGAGCAGGGCGTTGGCCTGGGCCCAGCTGGTCATCCATTGCAGGGCGCACTCGAGCTGCGGACGCTGCCCTTCACGCATGTACGCCATGACCATCTTGTTGACGCCGCGCTCCATCTCGGTGATGTCGGCGGTCTTCTCGCGGAAGGCCTTCTCGGCCACCGGGTTGAGAGTCGCACGGGCCTTGTCCGAGCCCTCGTACTTGCTGCGGAAGTCGAGCTTGGCCGTGTACGGCTGCGGCGGTGCCTTGCAGGCCTCGGGCTTCTTGTCGTCGATATCCACCGGGGCGTAGTAGCCGCGCGGCGGCACCAGGTCGGCCGCGCTCGCCTGGCCGGCGAGCAGGAAGCCGCCGAGCAGGCAGGGCGCGAGCAGGCTGAGTGGATGTTTCATGGGGCCTCCTTCCTCACTCGGCCTTGGCCGTGAGGGTGTCGCCACCGTTGCCGGGACGCTTGCACAGGGTCACGTCGACGCTGAGGTTTTCCGGCATCTGTTCGGGGCTGTGGATTTCCAGGGCGAGGACGTTGAGGTCCCGCCAGTCGGGGTCGTTGCGCAGTTCGAAGGCATAGCGACCGCCGGTGTCGACGCGGTCGCTCTGTTCGATCTTGAAGTTTTCGCGGCGGCCGTTGAGGTACCAGATGGTGGCCTTGGATTCGTGCACGGACGGGTCGCTGAAGGTCAGGTCGACCTGGTAGTCGCCACCGCGGATGTCCTTGACCGCGCCGTTCTGGCCGTTGACGAAGACCTCGTTGGCGCCGGGCTTCATCTTCACCTTGTTGTGCATCACCGCCTTCTGGCCTTCGCAGCCGTTGTTCACCAGCGGCAGGGCCTGGCGGTAGAAGCTCTTTTGCGCCATGTCGTAGTGGGTGGCGAATTCCCAGACGATGATCTTCGGCGGGTTCTCGTGGAATTCCTTGCTGCTCATGTACTGCAGCAGGGCGCTGTCGAAGCCGCCGCCGCTGACCGCCATGTTGAGCACCTCGGCGCCGCTGTGCTGCTGCAGGAAGCCGCCAAAGTTGTAGGCCGGGCCGCTGTTACTGGTGCCAACCAGGACGATCTGCGGGTTCGACTCGTCGCCGAACAGGCTGTCGCCGCCGGCCTCGCCCGAGGCTTCGGTCTCGTAGCGCTCGACGTACTGGGTGGCGTAGGTGGTGCCGCACAGCTGGCCGGCGGTCTTGTGCAGGGTGCCGGCCTTGGGCAGCAGGCCGACGACCTTGCTGGAGAATTCCTTCTTGGGGATGTCGGCGAAGCCGGGCATCTCCTTCAGCGTCTCGGCTACCAGCTTGGCGGTGCGGTTGGCGCCGGCCGGGGTCCAGTGGTGGTCGGCCTTGAAGTAGTAGTCGGTGTCCACGCCCTGCTCGTCGAACAGCGGCGAGAGGTCGGTGACCCAGATACCGGTCTTGCGGAAGTCCGCCACCGTCTTGAGGTAGTTCTTCTTCGCCAGCTCGAAGTCGAAGCGGGCCTTCTCTTCATCGGTCAGCTTCTCGCGGTTGATCAGCCCGCGGGTGGGCTGGTAGACCACCATCAGCTCGATGCCCTTGGCCTTGAGCGCGTCGCGCAGGCGCTTGAACTCGCTGTAGCCGTAGGGGGTGGTGCCGAAGTCGGTGCGCAGGTCGTTGCGCGAGCGGAACAACCAGTCGTCCTTGGCCTGCACCAGGGCGGTGAAGAAGCTCAGGTACTTGGTGTTGTAGGTGTTCGGGTTCTGCGCCGTGGCGCACAGCGGACCGGTGCGCTGCACGCTGTACTGCGGTTCGGCCGCCTGGGCGGTGTGGGCGCTGGCCAGCAGGGCGGCGGCCAGGGCGGTAGGGGCGAACCAACGGGTGGTGTTGTTGTGCATGATCTGTTGCCTCAATCCTGGAGTTCGGCCTGGCTTTCGACGGGGTCGATGAGCACCGCTTTCTTGCGGCGCACCATGAGGTCGAGGATTTCGTCCTGTTTTTCACCGAGCACGCCGGCGAAGCTGATGCCGGTGGATTTGCTCGGGGCGAGCATTTCCACGCGGTAGAGCTCCACGGAGAGCGGCGAGTCGATGGACAGCGGGCTGGAGCCGTTACCGGCGAGCTTGCCGCCGACCACGATCATCGAGACCTTGGTGTCGAAGGGATCGAGCTCGATGTCGCGGTCGGTATCGGAAAGGTCCTTGATGTGCCCGTACACGCCGGTCAGCCCGTTGGCGATGGCGAGGTTCTCGTACAGGCGGATGTTCACGCTGTTGCGCAGGCGGATGCCGTGGCGCTGGTTGTTGACGATCTTGTTGCCCCACAACAGGTTGTTGGAGCTCTCGTACAGGGTGATGCCGTCGGCATGGTTCTGGTAGACCTCGTTGTAGGCCACCAGGTTGTTCACCGAGTTGCGGTCGATGACGATGCCCGAGAGTTTGTTGTCGTAGGTCTTGTTGTTGATGATCCAGCTGTCGTCCACCTCGCGGGAGATGATGATCCCGTGCTTCTTCTTGGTCCCGTAGACGGTGTTCTCGGCGATGATCAGGCCGTGGGAACGGTCGTGGGGGTCGATGCCGTAGACGATGTTGTCGCGGTAGGTGTTGCCCTTGATCACCACGTCGCGGGCTTCGTAGCAGTAGAAGCCGTACCAGTGGTCGACGAACTCCGAATCCACCAGCCAGCCGGTGGGCTCTGGGCGCTTGAGGCGCTCGTGCATGCCCGGGGTGTACTGGGTGATGGAGACGCCGTAGGACTTGGAGTTGTTGTAGCCGAGGCTGGTGACGGTGCTGCCGACGATGTACAGCTCGCTGCCGCCCCAGGAGACCAGGAAGGGGCGGAATTCGTCGGGCGTGCGGAAGGTGGCCGGGCCCTTGTCCTGCTCGCGCCAGGCGGTGAGCTTGGTGCCGGTGATGAACAGCTTGCCGTCGTTGACCAGGAACGCGCCGCGCTCCTGGGAGAGGCGGAAGTCCTTGGTGTCCTTGCCGATCTCGAGGTTGGCGTCCTGGGCCACGACCACGGGCAGGCGGGCCAGGTAGACGCCCGGCTCGGTCTCGCTGAACTGGGTGTCGGGCAGGGCCTTGGCGATGTCGGCGGGGGTGACGTGGCCACCCTCGATGAAGATCGCCTGGGGCATGCCGCGCTGGCGGGTGACCCATTCGCGCATGCGTTCGTTGCCGCCGATGAAGTCCTTCAGGGCGTCCTGCTGCAGCATGCGCCGCACCACGACCTTGCCCTGTTTCGAGCGGTCGATCTTGGCGTCCACCGCTTGCGCGGTGTAGCCGGAGAGGTCGGGCAGCGTGGGCGCTTCCAGGTGCAACTGATCCACCGGCGCGCTGGTGACGGTGTAGTTCTTGGTTTCCTTGAGTTCCTTGGTCGGCTCGGCGGCCTGGACCCAGGGCGCTGCGATGAGCAGCGCGCCAAGCACCACACCGCTGAGCGGCAGGGGGGTTCCGATGGGGTTTCTCATGGCTGTTCTCCCTTCGCGCATGGCGGCCTCAGAAGCGCCAGATGAAGTCGACGAAGGCGCGGTGCATCAGCGAGTCGGTGCCGCTGCCATAGGCATCGCCCGGCTTGAACACGCCACCACGGAAACGCACCAGCGCGGAGGCGTCGTCCATGTGCTCGGCCATCGAGGCCGGCAGCAGGCCCTGCTTGAAGTACTTGGTGACGACGAAGTCGAGCTCCTGGCCGACGTCTTTCTCGCCGTCCTCCAGCGGGGCGATGATTCCGGCCTGGCCGACGTCCTGGTTGTCGTCGATACGCCAGAAGCGGTGGTAGACGACGCTGGCGTCGTAGTCTTCGCGCAGCTGCCAGGAGGCGAAGGCGGTGCCCACCTGGAGGTTGCTCAGCTCGCCGCGGAAGGCTTCGCCGAAGCGGTGCATGCGCGAGTTGGTGCCGGTGAAGTTGGAGCGGTTGCTTTCCATGCCGGTCTGGCGGAACTGCTCGGAGCTGTCGTCGTCACCGCCGCCGCTGCCACGGGCGTAGGCGCCACCGACTTTCCACTGGTCGTCGATATTCCAGCGCAGGCCGAGGTCCAGCGCCCAGGCGTCGACATCGACGTTGCGCGAGCCGTTGGCGAGGCGGTCGTTGCCGACCACGGTCTGGTTCAGCTCGTCGATGTCGCCGGTCAGCCAGGTGGCCTGGGCCCAGTAGTTGAGGGGCTCGGGCGAGCGGCGGTCGAAGAAGCCGTTGTCGGCGTTGATGCCGAGCCAGGTCAGGTCGCCGGTGTAGCGCTTGTCCAGCGGGTCCACCACTTCGCCGTTGTCGGGCAGGCTGCCGTTGTCGCGGCTGTGGTGGAGCTTGAGGCCGACCCAGTGGTTGGGCATCCATTGGGTGGCGACGTCACCGAAGATGTGCTGGCGGTCCTTGTCTTCGGGGGCCAGTTCGTCGATGTCGGTTCGGTATTCGCTGAAGCGCTCGGCGACGCCGACGTTGGCGGTGAGCAGGGTGGTGTCGAAGGTCCAGCGCAGGGCTTCGATGTTGGTGTCCCACCAGGTGCCTTCGTCGCTGCGCACGCGCTGGCGACCGAAGCGCAGGTGCTCGCCCGGGTAGGCGGTGAGGCCGGCGTAGTCGACCCAGAACTCGCGCAGGGCGAGGTAGCTCTTGTCCGGTTCGCGGCCGTCGTTGTTCTGGCTGGACTCGCTGTCGATGTCGCTGGATTCGAGGGTGTCGGTCTCGACGATGTCGGTGGCGGTCACCGCCTGGCCCATGGCGAAGGCGCTCCACTCACCACGCTGGCCGTAGACCCAGGGACGCAGGTCGAGGCCGATGCCGTTGACGTCGCCGCCCTTCTGGGTGCCGAGGTCGCGGTCGTCTTCCGATTGCGCGGTGACCTTGATGTCGAGGCCGAAGTTCTTGTCGCTCATCTGCACGGCGAAGGCGCTGCTCGCGGTGATCAGCGTGATGCCCAGGCCCAGGCTGGCATTCGTCCAGAGATTGAATTTCATATCGATTCCTTCAAGGGGTCTGCATGGCTTGCATCTGTGCGGCGTCTTGCAGTGCGGTGCCTCTCAGCTGGCGTTCTTCACGCAGCAGCTGCTCGGCCCGCGCACGCTCTGCAGGCTGCAGTTGTTGTTCCACCGCCTGGGCCAGCTCGGTGGCCTGGGGTGTGTTCTTGGGGAGCGCCAGCTGGCTGAAGACGTAGGCGTTGACCAGGTTCGGGGTGATGCCCTTGCCCTGGGCGAACATCTGGCCGAGGGCGAAGTCGGCGTTGATCTGGCCGCTGCGCGCGGCATTGAGCAGGTAGTCCAGCGCCTTGTCGGGGTAGATGTCGCCCAGGTAGCCACGGATGTAGATCTGCCCCAGCAGGTAGTTGGCGCTGGGTTCGGTGGCGGAGGCCTTCATCAGGTGCTCCTCGGCCTTGTGCGGGTCCTGTGGCAGCAGCTTGCCTTCGTAGTAGAGGCGGCCCAGCAGCAGCTCGGCGCGCGGTTGCGCGGCTTCGCGGCCGTGGTCGAGGTACTCCATCATCTTGTCGATGTCGCCCAGGCCCGGGTATTCGTAGAGCAGCTTGGCCAGGCTGACCCAGGCGGCGGGGTAGGCCGGGGCGATCTCTTCGAGCATCTCCTGGGCCTTGCCTTCGTCGGGCTTGCCGCCGAGCTCGGCGTCGGCCAGCACCTGGGCCACCGAGTCGACGCGCTGGGCGGGGATGACGCCGGCGTGGTAGCCGTTCATCAGTTGGGCGACCAGGGCTTTCTGCTCCTCGGCCTTGTTCTGCTTCTGGTACACGGTGGCCAGCTCGACGTAGCAGACGTCGGCCTGGGCCAGGGTGCGCTTGCAGATGTCCTCGATCTCGCCCAGGTGCTGGTCGTAGGTGCCCTGGCGTCGATAGAAGAGGATCTGCGCCAGCTCGGCCTGGGGCTGGCCGTCGGCGCGCCACTGGGCGATGCGCTGCTGCACGTTCACGCCGGGGAAGTCCTGCGGGAAGGTGAGGTAGAGCATGACCAGGGGCAGCAGGCTGCTGGGCTCGCCGGCCTTGAAGGCCTCGTCCAGCAGCTTGGCCGCTTCCTGGCGTTCGGCGGGCGTGGCGTCGGGCTTGCGCGCCAGGAGCTTGCCGAGGCGGGCCTTGGCGCGGGGCGATTCGTCCATGGCCTGGCGGTAGATCTGCTCGGCCTGGCGCATCTGCTCCGGGTCACCGCTGTTGACCTGCAGGTCGGCCAGGCCGACCTGGGCACTGACGTAGCCCAGGTCCGCCAGCTGGCGGTAGTTGCGCTCGGCAGTGGCGGTGTCGCCACGCTTGAGCGCTTCGTTGGCCAGGCGTTGGTCGGGCAGGCCGGCACAGCCGGCCAGCGCGACCGCGGCGCCGAGCATCAGGTAACGGGAGGGGAATGTCGCCACGTGGTCTCCCTCCTTAGAAGCCGGCGGCCAGGGCGCGGTCGACCATCCAGTCGAACGAGGGGCCGCGGTCGATGCTGACCTCGACCGGCTGGCCGGCGAGCTTGCTGTCCAGGGTCTGGTCGGGCTGGATGACCACGCGGATGTCGGAGGACAGGCCGCTGTCGATCAGGCTGGTGCTGATGATCTTGCCGTGGCGCGGGCTGTCTTCGCCGGCCACCTGGAAGGTGACGCTGGCGCCGGGCTTGGCCTGGGCGAAGTTGCGGTAGGGGAAGCGGGCGCTGACGGTGGCTTCGAAGTCCTGGGGCACCAGCTCGAAGATCACGTCGCCCTTGCCGGCGAACTGGCCGTCGGCGACCAGCTGGCGCGCCACCTTGCAGTTGCAGGGGCTGGTCAGGGTGCCTTTCATCTGCTTGCCGAACAGCTCTTCGACGTTGGCCGGGGTGAGCTGGTCGTCGGTCAGATGGCCCTTGAGCATCTCCAGCATGGTGGCGGAGAAGGAGGCGATGGGTGCGCCCTTGTCGACGTTGGTGCCTTCGCCGCCGATCAGGCTCTGCACGGTGCCTTCACGGGGCATGGTGACCTGCATGCTGGGCACCGCGACCATGCCGGATTCGGCGTGGGTGACGAAGTACAGGCCGTACAGGGACTTGAAGATGAAGCCGAAGGCGGCGAGGCCGACGACGAACAGGCCGGCGCTGAAAGTGACGGCCTTGAGGCGGCCGAACACGCCCATGCCGCCGCCGTTGCCACCGTTCTTGCGCGGCTTGGTGAAGTTCTCGCGCTGCAGGGTGTTGAGCATGTCGCCGGCGCTGATCACTTCACCGGACAGGTGGGCGCTGATCAGGTAGCGCAGGGTGGCGATGTCACGGGGCTTGAGGCTGTGGAACTGGCAGCCGGCACGGCCGCTGTCCGGGTCCACGGCACGCACCTGGAATTCGACGTCCAGGCCCAGGGTCAGGCTGTCCAGCTGGAACAGCATGCGGCCCTGGTGGTAGTCGCCGACCTGGGCGCGTTGCTTGGGGCTGGTCTGGAAGGAGAAGCCCCCGGCGGAGAGGTCGACCAGGCGGTGCTCGACCCGTTCGTTGTTGGCCAGGTAGCGGATCTTGGCCGGTATCTTGACCCGGGCGTGCTGGCGCTGGGCTTCGGATTCGTGCACCACATTGACGTTGACGGCTGTATTCATGGCTTGGATTTCCTATTCAAGTTCTGTCACACGAACGCCATCAGCGTGGCGACGAATACGCTGGTTGCGGTGAAGGTCATGGCGCGTGAGGACCAGGTGTTGAACCAGCGCGTAAAGCTGGCGAGATCACGGTTGAGCTTGGTGTTCTGGCGCGTCCAGGACTGCTGGTCCAGGCGGAAGAAGACGTAGATCTTCACCAGGGCGCCGACGATCTGGTTGTAATAGAGGATCAGCGGGTAGGCCGGCCCTATGTGGTGCCCTGAAACGCTCAGCAGCAGGGTGAGGATGAAACGGGTGAGACCGATCCACAGCAGGTACACGAGCAGGTAGGCGATGCTGTACTTGATGCTGGCGATGATGGCGACGGCGAGGCCCAGCAGGCAGGTCCACATCGATACGCGCTGGTCGCTGAGCACCAGGGTGGTGAACCAGCCCAGGCGGCGTGGCCCCAGGCGCAGGGCCCGGGAGTTCTGCCGCAGGTTGTTGCCGTACCAGCGGAACATCAGCTTGCGGCTGGCCTTGATGAAGCTCTTCTCCGGCGGGTGCTCGACGGTGTTGATCGCCGCGTCCGGCACGTAGAAGGTGTCGTAGCCCAGGCGCATCAGGCTGTACCAGCTGGACTTGTCGTCACCGGTAAGGAACTGGAAGCGGCCCAGGCGCCAGTGGTCCAGGTGGTCGCTTTCCACGTCGGCGATGAAGTCCGGGTCGGTCACCACCTTGGCGCGGAACACCGACATGCGCCCGGTCATGGTCAGCACCCGCTTGGAGAGCGCCATGGAGCACATGTTGATGTGGCGCTGGGCGAAGCGCAGCTTGTGCCACTCGGCCATGATGTAGCTGCCCCGCACCTCGCAGAACTCGTTGGTGGTGAGGCCGCCGACATTGGGGAAGAGCTTGAACCAGGGCACGGTCTTGTTCACCACGCCTTCGGCCAGCACGGTGTCGCCGTCCACGACCGCGACCACGGCGTTCTCGTCCGGCAGCTGGCGGGAGATGGCGCGGAAGCCATAGGCCAGGCCGTCGCGCTTGCCGGTGCCGGGGATGCGCACGAAGTCGAGGGCGACGTGGGCGGGCGGGTTCATCTTTTCCCACAGGCCCTTGACCAGCAGCTCATCGGACAGCTCGACGATCGAGCAGACCACGGTGGTGGGATAGCCGCAGCTGATCGCTTCCTGGATCACCGAGCGGTAGACCATGGCGGTGGTCAGCGCGTCGATGCGGAAGCTGGTCACCAGCAGGAATACATGGGACGGGTCGGCCGCCTTGCCCAGCTTGCGAACCTTGCGCCGGTAGTGCGGGTAGACCACATACAGGAACAGCATGCCGCGAATGAAGTGCAGGCCGCCCATGGAGTAGCGCCAGATGCCGACCAGACCGATCAGCAGCAGGAAATGCTTGGAGTCGGGATCGAAGACCGACTTGGGCAGGGCCAGCGCGAGCAGCCCCAGTCCCGTCAGGTAGAAAAGCCAACCCGCCGCCTCGTTGAGGCTTAGCTTGAGCTTGTCCATACGTTTATCCATTCCGTCGTTGGCGCCGGACAAACCTCGGGCGTGGGCGCGGCTTCTTGTTGTTCGCCGACCCGAGGTTCATCACTTGCGTTGCGCTTAGAAGCTGGTGTCCGGGATTACCAGCAGATGCCTTCGGCCTGTGCGTTGGTCGCCTTGGGCATGAAGCCCACGAGGTCGATCACGCGCTTGCCTTCGGGCGCCCGTTGCGCCAGCGGGGCGAAGAGCTCGTCGCGGTTGCCGAGGACGATGATGTCGGCATCGCCGACCACGCCGTCGAAGTCGCTGTCGAGCAGGGAGGACACATGGGGAATCTTCGATTCGATGTAGTCCTTGTTGGCGCCGTGCACGCGTGCGTACTCGACGTTGCGGTCGTAGATGCGCAGGTCGAAGCCCTTGCCGATGAGCATCTCGGCCAGTTCCACCAGGGGGCTTTCACGCAGGTCGTCGGTACCCGCCTTGAACGACAGGCCGAGCAGGGCGACCTTGCGCTTCTCCTGGGCGGCGATGATGTCGAAGGCCTTCTGCACCTGGTAGGCGTTGCTGCGCATCAGCGAGCCGATCAGCGGGGCCTCGACGTCCAGCGAGCTGGCGCGGTAGTTGAGGGCGCGCACGTCCTTGGGCAGGCAGGAGCCGCCGAAGGCGAAGCCGGGGCGCATGTAGTACTTGGAGAGGTTGAGCTTGTGGTCCTGGCAGATCACGTCCATCACTTCGCGACCATCGACGCCCACCGCCTTGGCGATGTTGCCGATCTCGTTGGCGAAGGTGACCTTGGCGGCGTGCCAGACGTTGCAGGTGTACTTGATCATCTCGGCGACCTGGACTTCCTTGCGGATGATCGGTGCGTCGAGTTCGCGGTACAGGGTTTCGAGCAGGTCGCCGGAGGCCTTGTCCAGTTCGCCGATGACGGTCATGGGCGGGAAGTCGTAGTCCTTGATCGCGGTGCTTTCGCGGAGGAACTCGGGGTTCACCGCGACGCCGAAGTCGTCACCGGCTTTCTTGCCGGAGCAATCCTCGATGATCGGGATCACCACGTTCATCACGGTGCCCGGCAGCACGGTGCTGCGTACGACCACGGTGTGGCGCTCGGACTTGTCACGCAGGGCGAAGCCGATCTCGCGGCACACGCCTTCGATGTAGTCCAGTTCCAGGTCGCCGTTCTTCTTGCTCGGGGTGCCGACGCAGATGAAGGAGACTTCGGTGTCACGCACAGCGGCGGCGACATCGGTAGTGCCGCGCAGGCGACCGGTCTTGCGGCCTTGCTGCAGGAGCTCTTCGAGCCCGGGCTCGACGATGGGGGATTTACCGTTGTTGATCAGGTCGATCTTGGTGGTGGAGACGTCTACACCGACAACTTCATGACCACGAGCCGACAGGCAACCGGCACATACTGCACCGACGTAGCCCAAACCAAAGATGCTGATACGCATCGCATTCACCTCATCCATTTAGCACGCTGTTAATTGGTGGCATAATCGCCACTTCCGTTTTGCAGCCGTTACATTCAATTCGTAACTTTCAGCTGCGTGCAGGCATGACAAACACCTGGCACCGAAACTGCGGGTACCTGAAGCGGAGCCTGTGAACAAGCTGGCTCCAAGGGTTCCTGGACTGATTACCTTACTGGCTCTTGTCCCTGGTTCTTGTCAGTCGATCCTGTGTCTAACTTCTCCTCTTAGTTCGCCTGTCTGGTTTCTGGCGCACAACTTCCCCCTCGGAGCATTCCGATACATGGGGGCAGTTTGGAATCACGCTGAAATATTGCGTGAAGAATTAAGTGACGGGGTTATGAGTGTTCGGGTTTTCGGATAGTTCCTACCGTTCGTCATCAATTTGATTTGTTGCAATTCATCGGCTACGGCCATTTGTAATTGCACTTTGATGGCAAACTTTGCGTATTTCAGCGCGCTGGAAAAATTCCCTGTTTTTAACTTTGGCAAGCGCAGCGGTAGTTCGCTATGGCCCGTGCTAGAGCCTGCGCGTTGTTTACGCAACAGCGCGGAAGTTCCCTGGCCAGTTGTTAGGCAGGCGGTACGTTAGTTCCAGGGGGATTTAAAGTGATGGCACCGAGCCGGTGCGCTGAAGTGGCGGGGGAGAAGAAAGATTGGCCGGTTGGACGACGCCTGGAGGCGTCGCCCAACCAATGGCAGGTTGTGGCGGGAAACGGGGCGGGAGAATCAGTCCTGCGGGGTGTCGCGGAGGAATACCAGCTTGTCTGCCGAGGAGGCTTCGGCGCTGTAGCGGTAGCCTTGGTAGTCAAAGTCCTTGAGGCCTTGCGGGTCGGTCAGGCGCTCCTTGATCACGTAGCGGGCCATCAGGCCACGGGCCTTCTTGGCGTAGAAGCTGATGATCTTGTACTGGCCGTTCTTCAGGTCCTTGAATTCGGTGTCGATGATGCGGGCATTGAGGGCCTTGCGCTTCACCGAGCTGAAGTATTCGTTGGAGGCGAGGTTGAGCAGGATGTCGTCGCCCTGTTCGGCCAGCGCTGCGTTGAGCCAGCCGCTGATGCGCTCGCCCCAGAAGGCGTAGAGGTCCTTGCCGCGGGCGTTGGCCAGCTTGGTGCCCATCTCCAGGCGGTAGGGCTGCATCAGGTCCAGCGGGCGTAGCAGGCCGTAGAGGCCGGAGAGCATGCGCAGGTGGCGCTGGGCGAAGTCGAAGTCGGCCTCGGCGAAGCTCTCGGCATCGAGGCCGGTGTAGACGTCGCCCTTGAAGGCGAGCAGGGCCTGCTTGGCGTTCGCCGGGGTGAACTCCGGGTGCCAGCTGCCGTAGCGCGCGGCGTTGAGGCCGGCGAGCTTGTCGGACAGGTGCATCAGCTCGGCGATCTCGTTCGGCGCCAGGGTGCGCAGTTGCTGGATCAGCTCCTGGGCGTGGTCCAGGTGCTGGGGCTGGGTGTGGCGCGGAGTCACCGGCGGGGTTTCATAGTCCAGGGTCTTGGCGGGGGAAATCACCAGCAGCATGAGTCGTCTCCTTCGGGAATGCGGCGATTCTAGGGATTTGCGCCGTTGGGCTCCACCTATGGGGACGATTGACGTTGTCAGGTGTTGCCCGGGCGGGCAGGGGGCCTGCCCCCGTGAACGCCTTCTATATAGGGCTTCAGCCCACCGCTGCCGGAGCGATTCCCTCGCCCGGTTGCCACACATCACATTCGGCGCCCGGGGCGTTGCGCTATAGTGCGACGCCCGGCGCATCCGCCGGCCCCCTCTCATCCACTTTGACAAGGAGGTCGTAGTGAAGACCCTCTCGCGTATCGCCCTATCCCTGCTGTTGGCTTCCAGCGCCGCCCTGGCCCAGGCCGAACAGCTGCCCATCGAAGTGCTCAGCGCCGTGGTCAAGGACCAGAAGATCGCGGGTGCCGAGGTGCTGGTGCAGAAGAACGGCGCGCAGACCGCCGCCGGCAAGACCAACGCCCAGGGCCAGGTGACCCTGGACAGCGCCTTCGCCGATGACGCCGACGCGCTGCTGATCATCAAGAAGGACGGCTACTCCAACCTGGTCGCCAAGTGCCCGTGCAAGGGCATGACTTACGCGGTAAGCCCGGTGATGCAGGACCTGGACGGCATGCGCGTCGTGCTGAGCTGGGGCGAGACCCCGGCGGACCTGGACTCGCACATCGCCTTCCCCGGCAACCACATCTATTTCGACGCCAAGGAGGGCACCGACGCCGACCTGGACGTGGACGACACCGACAGCTTCGGCCCGGAAACCATCACCCTGCACAAGAAGCGCTTCGGCGAGACCTACGTGTACGCGGTGCATGACTTCACCAATATCAACAACCCGTCCTCCAAGGCGCTGTCCCTCAGTCAGGCCAAGGTCTTCGTCTATGTCGGCCAGTCCCTGGTGCGCACCTACTACGTGCCGACCAACCAGCGCGGCAACCTGTGGAAGGTGTTCCGCCTCTCCGGCAACGGCGACTTCCAGGACATCAACACCCTCGAAGGCAGCAAGGCCCAGGACGCCAACTACGTGCTCGGCGACATCGAGCCGCTGCTGGGCAATGGCCAGGACGTGGCTGCCCAGGCCGTGACCCAGGCCGCCCAGGGCGATGCCAAGGCACTGAACAAGCAGGGCGAGGCGGCGTACCACGACGGCAAGCTGGACCAGGCCATCGACCTCTACCGCCAGGCCATCGAGCTCAATGCCAACTTCGGCCAGGCGTACAGCAACCTCGGCCTGGCCTACCAGAAGGCCGGCCGTACCGCCGAGGCGATCTGGGCCAACCGCAAGGCCATCGCCCTGGCCAGCGGCGCCAATGCCGCCACCGTGCGCGCGAGCTCCTACTACAACATCGCGCGCATCTATGAAGAGGCCGAGCAGTTCGACGACGCCCTGCGCCACTACCACCTGGCCAAGGAGCAGAAGGCCAACCCGGTGTACGACAAGGCGATCCAACGGGTTCAGGACCGCCACTGATCCGCTATCGGTAACCAGCGCGCCCTTCGGGGCGCGTTTTTCATTGGAGTACGCATTCATGTTCAGAGCCATTTCCCTGGGGCTCGTTCTGGCCCTTGGCGCCGGCATGGCCCAGGCCGCCGGCCCCCGTGCGGTCGCCTTGCTCGATCGCAGCACCTGGCCCGCCGCGCTGGACAGCCCGGCACGTTTCGATGACGCCTCGCGGGCGGAGATCCTGGTGTTCGCCCAGGCCCTGCTGCAGAGCGAGACGCTGGATGCCGGCGCCTGGCAGCAGCGCCTGGACCTGAAGGCAGCCAACCTCGATGGCATCGAGACCACGCGCAAGCACTTCTGGGCGCGCCTTGTGGATAACTACCGCCTGGCCAGCCAGGGCTGCACCGCCAGCAGCCCCTTCTGCCCGCCGGCGGCCGACGAGGCGGCACTGCGCAAGCAAGCGAAGCGCTTCGATGTGGCACCGGATTCGCCCTTTTTCGCCTGGGTCGAGGCGAGCCGGCGTTTCCACCAGATCTACCTGGACGAAGAAATGCGCCTGGCGGCTCTGTTCCCCCGGGTCAGCAGCGAGATCGGACTGTTCTCCGCCCAGGAGCGCAACGGTGAGGAACTGGCGGACCGTCACTTCCTCCTGACCTTCGACGACGGCCCCACGCCGGTGGGTGGCCACAGTGATCGGCTGACCCCCTGGCTGCGGGCCAATGGCGTCAACGGCACCTTCTTCGTCCTCGGCCAGAGCCTGCAGGCGCGCTTGCAGAAGACCTCCGCCAAGGCCCTGGGCGAGCTGTATGCCGGCCAGTGCGTGGCCTCCCATGGCTGGGAGCACAAATCCCACGCCACCTGGGAGCAGTGGCAGGACTCGGTCACCCGCGTGCAGGCGCTGCTGGGCAAGACGCTGCCGGACAACGCCATGCCGCTGTTCCGCCCGCCCTATGGCCAGCGCAAGGCCGACAGCGCTGCCTTCTTCGCCGGGCAGGGGTTGCAGGTGGCGCTGTGGAACATCGACTCCCAGGACTGGAACGCCCGGGTCAGCGGCGATGCGGCCGGCCAGCGCGTGCTCAGCCTGATGCTGCTGTGGCGGCGCGGGGTGATTCTGTTCCACGACATCCACTCCAAGGCGCAGACGGCGGTGCCCTGGTTGCACGCACAGACGAGCGCGGCAGGGCTGACCTGGGAAGACTGTCGGAGCTATCGCTAGGAAGGGCTGACCGGGCGGTCGGAATGCAGGAAGTGGAGCAGGAGGACTTTCGACTTTAGCGACGGCAAGGGATGACGCCAAGGGTTATTCGTCGCATGGAAAAAAAATTGTCCGGGGGGAAAAAAGTTCTTTTTTCTGTCATCCGTATTGGGTTATTAACGAATCAGACCGCCGAATCCTGAAGACAGGTGGCGGCCACAAGGCCCTCACCTGCGCTTCTCGGGCTCCCCTGGCGACCGGCATGACCCGGCCAGAAGGGGACGGTAGTCCTTCCTCGGCGGAGAGCCGTCATGGCATTCCGTCGCCCGGACCGACAAGAAGGTGACCGAGTATGGATGATCACGGACGCGCCCGCCCCACCGCTCCAACCCTCTACGCCCTCGATACGAACGTTCTGATCCACGATCCCAACGCCATCCTCAACTTCGAAGAACACCACGTGGCCATCCCCATGACCGTGCTGGAGGAACTCGACAAGCTGAAGACGGGCAAGCAAGGCGTAGCCGCCGAATGCCGCCAGGCGATTCGGCTGATCGACAAGATCCTGGGCGGTGCCACGCCCGAGCAGGTTGAGCACGGCGTACCTATCCAGCGGGAAAAGAGCGGCCCCTGCGGCTTTCTCTCGATACTCATGAGCAAGAGCGCAGCCCCCATCACCTGGCTGCCGGAAGACCTCAACGACAACAAGATCATCAACCAGTTGGTGGAGCTGAAGACCCGGCGCCCGGGCATGTCCGTGGTGCTGGTGACCAAGGACATCAACATGCGCCTGAAGGCGCGCGCCTGCGGCATCGACTCGGAGGACTACCACACCGACCAGTTGGTCGACGACGTTTCGCTGCTTTCCCGTGGCTACCACACCATGCAGGGTTCCTTCTGGGACCGCGTCAGCAAGGTGGAAACCCGCCAGGACCACGGCCGCGCCTGGCACCGCGTGCAACTCACCGACAACCTGCCGGCCGTCCACGTCAACGAGTTCATCGTCGACGAACAGGGCTTCGTCGGCTGGATCAAGGGCATCAAGGCCGATGAGCTGCTGATCCTCGACCTGCACCAGGAGCCGTTGCTGCACCAGGAAGCCTGGGGCCTGCGCCCGCGTGATATCTACCAGGCCCTGGCGCTGTTCGCCTTGCTCGACCCGGACATCCACCTGGTCAACCTGTCGGGCGCGGCGGGGTCCGGCAAGACCATCCTGGCGCTGGCCGCGGCCATCGAGCAGACCATGGTCAGCAAGCGCTACCGGCGCATCATCGCCACCCGCAGCGTGCAGGGGCTGGACCAGGAGATCGGCTTCCTGCCCGGCACCGAGGCCGAGAAGATGGAGCCCTGGCTAGGCGCCATCACCGACAACCTCGAAGCCCTGCACATGGATGACGAGAGCACCCACGGCAGCGTCGACTACATCCTCAGCAAGGTGCCGTTGCAGTTCAAATCCCTCAACTACATCCGTGGGCGCAGCTTCCAGCAGAGCCTGATCCTGATCGACGAGTGCCAGAACCTCACGCCGCACCAGATGAAGACCATCATCACCCGTGCCGGCACCGGTTCGAAGGTGATCTGCCTGGGCAACCTGGCGCAGATCGACACCCCCTACCTGTCCGCGCCCAGCTCCGGCCTCACCTACCTCACCGAACGCTTCAAGGACTTCCCCCACGGTGTGCACATCACCCTGCAGGGCGTACCGCGCTCGGTGCTGGCGGAGTACGCCGAAGCCCATATGTGACGAACGGCCGCCGGGCGGAGCGATCCGCCCGGCGAAAGCCCTTCGATAATCCGCGTATTTGTATACAATCTGCCCCCTGCGGACCACTTCATGGTGCCCGCCAGAGGAGCTAAGCAGTGCTGACCCATCTCGATTCCCAAGGCCGCGCCAACATGGTCGACGTCACCGAAAAAGCGGTGACTTCCCGTGAGGCAACGGCCGAAGCGCGGGTGCGCATGCGCCCGGAAACCCTGGCCATGATCCAGGCCGGCGGCCACCCCAAGGGCGACGTGTTCGCCGTGGCGCGCATCGCCGGCATCCAGGCGGCGAAGAAGACTTCCGACCTGATTCCCCTGTGCCACCCGCTGATGCTCACCAGCGTCAAGGTCGAGCTCAATGCCGAAGGCGACGACGTGGTGCACATCGTCGCGCGGTGCAAGCTGGCCGGGCAGACCGGGGTGGAAATGGAGGCGCTGACCGCCGCCAGCGTCGCCGCCCTGACCCTCTACGACATGTGCAAGGCGGTGGACCGCGGCATGACCATCGAAAGCGTACGCCTGCTGGAAAAGCTCGGCGGCAAGAGCGGCCATTACCAGGCCGGGGAGTGAAGATGATTCGCGTGCAGTATTTCGCCCGTTACCGTGAAGCGCTCGGCCTCGACGGCGAGCAGCTTGCCTGGGACCCGGCGTTCGCGAAGCTGGATGACCTGCGTCGCCGCCTGCTGGACCGTGGCGGTGTATGGGAAGTGCTCGACGAACAGAACCTGATGTGCGCCCGCAACCAGGAACTGTGCAGCCTCGACGAGGTGCTGGCCGACGGCGACGAAGTGGCCTTCTTCCCTACCGTGACCGGAGGCTGACATGGGCATTCGCGTACAGGCCAAGGCCTTCGACCCCGGCACCGAACTGAACGCTCTGCATGCGGCCAATGTCGGCGTTGGCGCGGTGGTCGGCTTCGTCGGCTATGTGCGCGATTTCAACGAGGGCCAGGATGTATCCGGGATGTTCCTCGAACACTACCCGGGGATGACCGAGAAGGCCCTGGAGAAGATCGCCGAGGAAGCCCGGCAGCGCTGGCCGCTGCTCAAGGTCGACATCCTCCACCGTATCGGCCGCCTGGAACCGGGCGAGCCGATCGTCTTCGTCGGCACCGCCAGCGCCCACCGCCAGGCGGCGTTCGACGCCTGCAACTTCATCATGGACTACCTCAAGACCCGCGCGCCCTTCTGGAAAAAGGAAGATACCGCCGAAGGCCCGCGCTGGGTCGAAGGGCGCTGCAGCGACCAGGCAGCGGCGCAGCGCTGGGAAGACGACAAGCGCAGCTGAGCCGGCGGCTCAGAGCTCGATGTACATCTTCAGCAGGATGGGCGCGAACATCGAGGCCGTGCCCAGGCCCGTGAGCCAGATGCCCCATTCCCGTTCGCGGTTGCTGAAGCCTATGCCGAGCAGGAGGAAGCCCGCGACCAGCAGGGCGATCATGATGTGCACGTTGTCCATTCCGTTCTCCATTCCTTCCGGGTCTCTGCTTGCAGACTAGCCGGCGCCTGCGCGCGCGGGGCTGACCTGGGTCATTCCACCGGGCCGGCCGGCTTTTTTGCGGCCCTGGAAATGAGGCGGACGGCAATTGACGATTTGTACGAATAAGTCCAGAGTGGACAAATAAGTACAAAACAGGGCCGCGTCCATGCACGCCAACCTTCGCCGAACACGCTCCGTGCGCCCGCCGGAATCGCCCGGCTGCGTTTCTCTGCCCTCCATCAACGCTCACAAGAACCGGCCTGCCACCCTGGCGGGCCCTGACATGCATCGCGGGAGTCGCACCATGAAGAAAATCGCACTGCTCGGCGGTATCGCCCTGAGCCTCGTGGCATCCAGCCTGTTCGCTGCCGACAAGCCCTTGCGCCTGGGCATCGAGGCGGCCTATCCGCCCTTCGCCTACAAGACCCCGGCGGGGCAGATCGAAGGCTTCGACTACGACATCGGCAATGCGCTGTGCGAGGAGATGAAGGTCAAGTGCCAGTGGATCGAGCAGGAGTTCGACGGCCTGATCCCCTCGCTGAAGGTGAAGAAGGTGGATGCGATCCTGTCGTCCATGACCATCACCGACGAGCGCCGCAAGTCGGTGGATTTCACCCACAAGTACTATTACAGCCCCGCCCGCCTGGCGATGAAGAAGGGCAGTGCGGTGAGCGAGGACTTCTCCCAGCTGGTGGGCAAGACCGTCGGCACCCAGCGCTCCACCACCACCGACCGCTTCGCCACCGAGGTGCTGGAGCCCAAGGGCGTGAAGGTGGTGCGCTACAGCACCCAGAACGAGATCTACCTGGACCTGCTCTCCGGGCGCCTGGACGCGGTGCTGGCGGATGCGTTCCCGCTCAACGAAGGCTTCCTCAAGACCGAGAACGGCAAGGGCTACGAGTTCGTCGGCCCGGTGCTGAAGGACCCGCAGTACTTCGGCGAGGGCGCCGGGATTGCCGTGCGCAAGGGCGATGCCGAGCTGCGTGACAAGCTGGACGCGGCCATCACCGCCCTGCGCAGCAATGGCACCTACCAGAAGATCCAGGCGAAGTACTTCGACTTCGATATCTACGGGGATTGAAGGGGAGCGGGCGGTGCGATGCGCCGCCCCGGTTCCGGCGTGAGGAGCTTCCGTAGGTTGGCGCCGAGCGCAGCGAGGCCCAACGTTTGCCGGTGGGCCCGATCACGAATGAATGTGCTCCTACGGGGGGCTACGGGGTGGGTCGGTGCGTAGGGTGGAGGTCGCTTTTTACCTCCACCCTGCGGAGGTGGGGTTGGCGATTGGCAGCATGGGTTTCGCTGCGCTCTACGCCATCCTACGGGGCCCTGGTGTGTGGGGGTGGGCGAATGAATTGGCCCTTACACCTCGTTTTCGGGTTCTTCCTTGAGTTCGCGCAGGTGCTTGTACACGGTGGCGCGGCCCATGTTGAGGACGTTGGCGACGTAGTTGGCGGCGCTCTTGCCCTTGAAGGCGCCTTCGGCGTGCAGGGCCAGGACCAGTTCGCGCTTGTGCTCGCGGCTGAGCAGGTTGAGGCCGAGCTGGCGCTGGCGCATCCAGTTGTGCAGGAAGGTGTTGATGCGCTCCTGCCAGTCGTCGCGGAACAGCGCGTCGGGCTGGGGGATCAGCTTGCCCGGGGCGAGGAACAGGTCCAGGGCCGCCTTGGCGCTTTCGAACAGCGAGATATTCAGGTTGATGCACAGCACCGCCAGCGGCTTGCCCTTGGCGTCCTGTAGCACGGTGCTGACGGAGCGGATCTTCTGCCCGTCCCAGTTGAGCTTCTCGTAGGGGCCGATATTCCGCGCCTCGCCGCCATCTTCGAGCATGTCCTCCAGCGCCGCGTCGTCGCCGATGCAGCGCTTGGAGATGTTGTTGGCGATGTAGGCGACCTTCTGCGTGCGCAGGTCGTGCACCACCACTTCGGCGTGGGGGAAGAACAGGGTGGCGATGCCGTCGGCTATGGCCCGGAAGTTGTCGAATGCCGGATCGGGACGAGGCGTCATGGAAGGCTCCGCAAAGGCTTGGCCGCGCCCCTTTGGCGCGGCCCGGCGAGTGTGGCGTAAAGCGGGGGTGGCGTCACCTGAGGCGGGCCGGGGAGAGCATCGCCTCGGTTAGGCCGAAGCGGCCCAGGTGCTCCGGCAACGGCTGACGCAGGATCAGGCTGGCGCTGGCCTCGCCCATGGCGGCGGAGGTCTGGATGCCGTAGCCACCCTGGCCGGCGACCCAGAAGAAGCCCGGCGCCTGGTCGTCGTAGCCGGCGACAAGATCACCGTCGGCGAAGAACGAGCGCAGCCCGGCCCAGGTGCGGGCGGGGCGGCGGATGCTCATGTGGGTGTGCTCCTCGATCTGGTGGATGCCCATGGCGATGTCCAGCTCTTCGGGCTGCACATCGTGGGCGTCCACCGGGTCGGCATTGGCGGGTGAGCCCAGCAGCATGCCGGCGTCGGGCTTGAAGTAGAAGGACTCGTCCAGGCTCACCAGCGCCGGCCAGGCATGGCTGTCGACGCCTTCCGGCGCGGCGAAGATGAAGGCTGCGCGGCGTTTCGGCTGCAGGCCCAGGGGGCGCACGCCGGCGAGGGCGGCGAGGCCGTCGCACCAGGCACCGGCGGCGTTCACCAGCACCGGCGCGCTGAACTCGCCCTGACCGGTGGTGACGCGCCACAGGTCGCCCTCGCGAGCGATGGCCTGTACGTCATGGCCGGTGTGCACGGCGCCGCCGTTGCGGCGGATGCCGCGCAGGTAGCCCTGGTGCAGGGCATCGGTGTCGATGTCGGCGGCGCTGGGGTCGAGCATGGCGCCGAAGACCTTCTCGCGGCGCAGCACCGGTACCAGGGCGCAGGCCTGGTCGGCGTCCAGCAGTTGCACCTCGGCGACGCTCTCGCGGGCGCTGTCGAACTGGCGGCGCAACTCGTCCGGGTCATCGCTGAAGTCCACCACTATCTCGCCACGGGGCGTGAGGATCGGGTGCTCGCTGAAGCCTTCCGGCGGGTTGTCGAAGAAGGCCCGGCTGGCACCGGTCAGCGCGCGCACCTGGGGCGTGCCGTAGGCGACGGTGTAGAGCGCGGCGGAGCGGCCGGTGGAGTGGTAGCCGGCGTGCTCTTCGCGCTCCAGCACCGCGACCTTGCCCTGGCGCGACAGCCAGTAGCCGGTGGAGGCGCCGGCGATGCCCGCGCCGATGATGATGAAGTCCAGCTGGTTCATGCCGACGCCTCGCACTTGAGGTGATAGAGCGCGTTGGCCAGGGCGACGTCTTCGAGGCCGAGGCCGATGGAGCGGAAGAATACCGGGCGGCGGTAGTCGGGGCGCTGTGCGCGGTCGGCGAGCAGCTCGGGCAGGTCACCACGCAGGGCCTCCGCGCTCCAGCCATGCTGTTCGGCGGCGATGCGCATCTCGCCGGCGCTGCCGGGGGTGGTGGCGCGGTAGTCGCAGTAGACATCCATTTCCGCCAGGGCTGCCGGCGGCACTTCATGGGCGCGCGGGGCGTTGGTACTGATGGAGGTGACCAGGGTGGCGTGGCCGAGCTGGCGCGGGTCCAGTACCGGGGCGGCGGCGGAGGTGCAGAGCAGGATCACCTCGGCGTCGGCCAGGGCGGCGTCCTGGCTGGCGCAGACCTCCACGCGCGGGTCGAGGGCGCGCAGGGCGTCGGCCCGCTCGCTGTCGGGCTGCAGGCGTGGCGAGTACACGCGCACCTGTTGCCAGGGGCGCAGCGCCAGGCAGTGGCGGATATGGGCGCGAGCCACGGCACCGCTGCCGATCACCGCCAGCTGCGTGACCGCTTCCGGTGCCAGTGCATCGACCGCCACGGCGGTGGTGGCGGCGGTGCGTTCGGTGGTCAGGGTGGCGGCATCGCAGAGCATCAGCGGCTGGCCGCTCTGCATGGACATCAGCAGGGTCCAGGCGGTGACCACGGCGCCGTCCGGGCGTGGCAGGTAGGGCGAGGTCTTGACCCCGTAGACCTGCTCGCGGGCGAGTACGCCGAGGTAGTTGATGAAGTCGCCGCCGCCGGGGAATTCCACCAGTTGCTGCGCGGGCTGCACTGCCTCGCCAGCGGCGAGGTCGAGGAACATGCGCCGCAGTGCCGCCTGCACATCGATGCGGGGCAGCAGGCGTTCGGCTTCAGCGGACGTGACGACCAGAGGGGGGACGCTGGACATGGCGGGGCTCCGATATAAACAATTTGTCCATATTGGAATTTATTGTCTTGATCGGCAATAGGCGGGCGACGGGGCGCAAGGAAATGACGCTTGGGTGAAAATCTTTGGGTGGGGCCGGAGGGGGGCTATAGGAAAGGAGAAGCGGTGGGCTGAAGCGGAGCGCCGCCCGGCCTACCCAACGCCCACCCCGCGCCTGCTGATCTACAGGGGTAGAAATGAAAAAGGCGAAGCCCGGGGGCTTCGCCTTTTCTGTGCGTGGCAGCTGCGATCAGTGCTTGCGCGGCACCGACTTGAGCAGCTCGGCGGGCGGGGTTTCGCAGTTGATCTTGCGGCCCAGCAGTTCTTCGATCGGCGGCAGGGCGAAGGCGTCGTCCTCGCCGGCGAAGCTGATGGAGGTGCCGCTGGTGCCGGCACGGCCGGTACGGCCGATGCGGTGCACGTAGTCGTCCGGGTCTTCCGGCAGGGTGAAGTTGATCACGTGGCTGATGGCGTCGACGTGGATGCCGCGGCCGGCGACGTCAGTGGCGACCAGTACGCGGATCTTGCCTTCGCGGAAGCCTTCCAGGGTCTTGATGCGCTTGTGCTGGGGCACGTCGCCGGACATCTGGGCGGCGCTGATACCGTCCTTGGTCAGGCGCTCTTCGATGCGGCGCACTTCGTCCTTGCGGTTGGCGAAGACCATCACCCGCTCCCAGTTGTTCTGGGCGACGAGGTTGTAGAGCAGCTTGTACTTGTCGCTGCCGGCAACGGCGTAGACGTGCTGCTCGACGGTCTCGCTGGCGACGTTCTCCGGCTCGATCTCGACGATGGCCGGGTCGACGGTCCACTGCTTGGCCAGGTTCATCACGTCGTCGGTGAAGGTGGCGGAGAACAGCAGGGTCTGGCGCTCGCCCTTGTGCGGGGTCTGGCGGATGATCTGGCGGACCTGGGGGATGAAGCCCATGTCGAGCATGCGGTCGGCTTCGTCCAGCACCATCACTTCGACCATGTCCAGGTGCACGTCACCGCGCTGGTTGAAGTCCAGCAGGCGGCCGGGGGTGGCCACGAGGATGTCGCAGAAGCGCGATTCCAGCTGCTTGAGCTGCTTGTCGAAGTCCATGCCGCCGACGAAGCTCATGACGTTCAGGCCGGTGTACTTGGTCAGGGCCTGGGCGTCCTTGGCGATCTGCACCACCAGCTCGCGGGTCGGCGCGATGATCAGCGCACGGGGCTCGCCCATGTAGCGCTCTTTCGGCGGCGGGGTCTGCTGCAGCTGGGTGATGATCGAGATGAGGAAGGCGGCGGTCTTGCCGGTGCCGGTCTGGGCGCGGCCGATGGCGTCCTGGCCCTTGAGGGTGAAGCCCAGTACGCCCGCCTGGATCGGCGTGCAGTAGGGGAAGCCCAGGTCATGGATGGCGTGCATCAGGGTCGGCGACAGCTTGAAGTCATGGAAGCGGGTCTTGCCTTCCATGGGTTCGACGACGAAGTCTTCCAGCTTCCAGGTGTCTACCGGCTTGGGCGCACGCTCACGGCGGGGCTTGTCGGACCTGGGTTTGTCGCTGCGGGGTTTCTTCTCGGCGCGGGGGGCCTGCTCGGTAGCGGTGGCGGCAACAGCGGCGGCGGGTTTCTCAGCCGGGGCGCGCGGCGCCTTCTTGGGCTGGGCGGGGGTTCTCTCGCTAGCGGAGCGAGTCGGGGCCTGGGTGGCCGGGGCAGTCGGGGCGACGCCGGAAGTGGGCTCTTCGCCCTTGCCAAAGATTTTCTTGAGTGCTTTGAGCACGGTCATCTCGTCGATTGGTTAAGGAATGAACGGGCGCCAGTGTAAAGCAAGATGTGATCGCGGCGAAGTGCCCTGGCGTTTTGCCGTGGCCGGCCGCTCTGTTCCGGGCGTTGCGCGGGGTAGGGGGGCGCCGCCCCGGTGTCGGGGCGGCGTGGGGCGGGGGTTATTCGCTGGGCAGGCTGGCCAGGAGCAGGCGCTGGACGTTGCCGCCCATGATCTTGGCGATGTCGCCTTCGCTGTAGCCGGCTTCCTGCAGGCCCTGGGTCAGCTGGGCCAGGCCGGTGGTGTCGAAGGGGGCGTGGATGGTGCCGTCGAAGTCCGAGCCGAGGGCCACGTGCTCGACGCCCACCAGGTCGCTGGTGTAGCGGATGGCCTTGACGATGGCCTTGACCGAGGTGTCGCACACGGCGGTTTCCCAGTAGCCGATGCCGATCACCCCACCGGTGGCGGCGATGCGCTTGACGTGGTCGTCGCTGAGGTTGCGCGGGCCGGGGCAGGTGCCTTCGACGCCGCCGTGGGAGACCAGCACCGGGCGCTCGGCCATTTCCAGCACGTCGTCGATCAGCGCGCGGGAGGCGTGCGCCAGGTCGATGATCATCTTCTTCTCTTCCAGGTGGGCCACCACGCGGCGGCCGAAGCGGGTGAGGCCGCCCTTTTCCATGCCGTGGGCGGAACCGCCGACTTCGTTATCGAAGAAGTGGGTCAGGCCGGTGATGCGGAAGCCGGCGTCATACAGACGGTCGACGTTCTCGATCTTGCCTTCCAGCGGGTGCAGGCCTTCGGTGGCGAGGATGGCGGCGACGCGATTGGGGTCTTTCTTCCAGGCGGCGATGAAGGTTTCGAAATCGGCGCGGGTGCGCACCTGCACCAGCTTGCCGTCGCTGCCCTTGGCGGCTGCGGCGAGTTTCTCACCCTGGTACAGCGCGCGCTCCAGCAGGCTGGTCCAGGTACGCGGCGGCCAGCGCTGGGCCATGGCGAGCACGGTGATGTTGTCGCTGTCGTCGTCGTTCCTGTCGTAGTTGATGCCGCGCGGGGTCTTGGTGACGGTGGAGAACACCTGCAGGGCGACCTTGCCTTCCAGCAGGCGCGGCAGGTCGCTGTGGCCGAAGTCATGGCGCTCCAGCAGGTCGCGTTGCCAGAGCAGGGCGTCGTCGTGGAGGTCGGCGATGAAGAGTTTCTCGTGCAGCTTGTTGGCCGCTTCGCTGGCGACATAGGGCGCTGGGGATTCGACGCTGTTCATCTTCCGGTCGAGGACGCTGGGCAGGCTGAAGAACACCGCCAGGCCGATCACGACCAGTACCAGCAGGATCAGGAGTTTGCGCATTGAGGGAGCATCCGGGCTTCGTTGTTGTAGTGGCCGGGAACTCTAGCAAGGCCGCCGGCTCGCTGCAGCAGGGCTCAGCCGTTAAGGCAGTTACGTCCCTGCATCTTGGCCTTATAGAGGGCAGCGTCGGCGCGGGCGATGAGGTCCTGCAGGTCGTCCTTGGGTTGCATCTGGGTCAGTCCGATGGACACCGTGACCCCCGGCAGTATCCCCACCGGTGAATAGAAGGAGGGCACCTGCTCCAGGCTCTGGCGCAGGCGCTCGCCGATGCTGCGCGCTTCCTCCACCGCGATTTCCGGCAGCAGGATGACGAATTCCTCGCCCCCGAAGCGGGCCATGCTGTCCTTCGGCCGCAACTGGTTGCGCAGGGTGTGGGCCACCAGGCAGAGGGCGTAGTCGCCGGCCAGGTGGCCGTGGCGGTCGTTGTAGGCCTTGAAGTGATCGACATCGAGCATCAGCAGGCACATGGGCTGGCCGTTGAAGGCACAGCGGGTGTTTTCGCGCTCGTAGATATGTTCCAGCCAGCGCCGGTTGTAGAGCCCGGTGAGGGTGTCGACGTTGGCGTTCTGCTCGGTGTCGAGAATGATCCGGTTGCCCGTGCGCACCCGGTCGCAAAGCAGCTCCAGCAGGTTCTGCATCATCTGCGGCGATTGCTGGAACAGCTTCGACAGCGCCTCGCGGTGCAGGCGCAGTACGGTGCTCGGCTGGGTGGCCACCACGTAGGCGGAGGGGTGGTCGTTGTCGATGAAGCTGATTTCACCCGCGCAGTCGCCCGCTTCCAGGGTGGACATCGGCTGGTTGTCGAGGGAGCCCAGGTACACCTGCAACTGGCCGTCGAGCAGCAGGTAGAGGTATTGGTTGCGGTTGAAGGGCGAGAGCAGGATCTCGCCTTTTTCCAGGTCGCAGGCGGCGAACTCCTGCAGAACCTGCTGCAGGCTGTTGGCGGCGACGTTCTGGAACAGTCGCTGGCGTTTGAGCAGCTGCAGATCGGCCTGCCAGTGCGCATTCTTCATGGGCTACATCTGACCTGGATAGCAACTAGGGCAACTTGGGGAGGTGGCATCGCAAAACACTCCATGTCTTTGCGTTGAAAACCGTTATCGACCTTATGCCCGCCCCCAACGGCTTTCAATGCTTGCCGCAAGGTAGGCCGACCAGTGGTTTGGAAAACCATAGCGCGTCACATTCCCGGCCAATGTTGTCGGACAATGTGCATTTCTGCGGAGGTGGTCTCGTTCGAGGCGACGGCGAAGGCCCTGGAACGGGCCTTGCGGGGCGGGTCAGCTCCCGGCGCGAGGCCGGGAGCTGCGCGCCTCAGAGGTGCGGGTGCAGCTCGTAGCGCACGGCGAAACCGGCCAGGCGCTGCTCCAGGTCGGCACGGCGGTTCTCGTGCAGGTCGGGCACCCGGATATGGGCCAGTTGACCGTGGCGGTCGTCGGCACGCACTTCGACGCTCAGCCCCGGTGCCAGGGGCGCCAGGACGTCTTCGAAGACCCGACGGATGGCGTCGTGGCGCAGGGTCGGCTTGAAGGTCTTGCCCACCGCGGTGACCGGCAGCGCGTCGATGATCCACACGTCCTTGGGCACTGCCGCGCGTTCCGGCACATGGGCGCCGGCGTGGGCCAGCAGTTCGGCCTCGCTGGCCTGCATGCCGGGCTTGAGCTGGACATAGGCCACCGGCAGCTCGCCGGCCTTCTCGTCGGGCTTGCCGACCGCAGCGGCCATGGCCACGGCGGGGTGGCCGTGCAGGGCTTCCTCGATCATCTGCGGGTCGATGTTGTGGCCGCCACGGATGATCAGGTCCTTGCTGCGCCCGGTGAGCCAGATATAGCCGTCGGCGTCGATGCGGCCCAGGTCGCCGGTGTTGAACCAGTCGCCGTCCACCCAGATGCCGGCGTTCTTGCTGGCCTGCAGGTAGCCCTTGAACACGGTGATGCCGCGCAGGCAGACGTTGCCGATCTCGTTGGCCCGCGCGTCGCGGAGGAAGCCGCCTTGCTCGTCCAGCACCTTGATCGCTACGTCGCAGTAGGGCATGCGCAGGCCGATGGAGCCCGGGCGGCGCTCGCCCGCGCTGGGGTTGCCGCAGCTGCCGCAGGTGCCTTCGGTGAGGCCGTAGCCCTCGATCAGGGTGAGGCCGGTCTTGGCCTCGAACTGGCGGATCAGCTCCACCGGCATCGGCGCCGCACCGCACAGGGCGTAGCGCAGGCTGGAGAGGTCGTAGCCCTCGCTGGGCACCTGCAGCAGGCCGGCATAGATAGTGGGCACGCCGCTGAAGAAGCTCACCTTGTAGCGCTCGATGATCGTCCAGAAGTTCTGGATCAGCGCAGTGTTGCGGTAGCCCTGGGGCGTGGCCAGCAGCACCTGGGCGCCGGCGAAGAACGGGGCGAGGCCGGTGACCATCACGCCGTTGACGTGGAACAGCGGCAGGCCGCAGAGGGTCACGTCGTCCGGGCCGAGGTTGATGGTGTAGGCGAGGATCATCGCCATCGCCACCTCGTTGCGGTGGCTGTGCGGCGCCAGCTTCGGCGTGCCGGTGGTGCCGCCGGTGTGGAAATACGAGGCGATGTCGTCGGGGGCGATGACACGGCCGCTTTCCAGGTGGTCGGCGGGGCAGCCGGCGATCAGTTCGTCGAAGTCCAGCACGCCTTCCGGCAGGGCGCCGCGCTGGGCCTTGATGCCGCTGCGCTGGGGCTCGGGCAGGTAGTTGGCCAAATCGACCGTGACGATGGCCTTGAGGCCCGGCAGTTCATCGCGCAGAGAAGCCACCTTGTCCCACAGGTCGGTGCCGGGGAAGGGCGCCAGGGTCACCAGCACTTCGGAATCCGAGGCGCGCACCAGTTCGGCGATGTGCTCGGGATCGAGCAGCGGGTTGATGGCGTTGACGATGCCCGCCGCTTCGCCGCCCCAGAGGGTGAAGTGGGTGTGCGGCAGGTTGGGCAGCAGGAAGGACACCGCTTTGCCCGGGCGCAGGCCCAGGCGGTGGAAGGCGTTGGCGGTGCGGGTGACCTGGGCCAGCAGCTCGGCGTAGCTCAGCTGCCAGGGGGCCTCGTCGGCGCTGCCCTGCATGAGGAAGGTCATGGCGATGGCGTCCGGCGTGCGCTGGGCGCTCTGGCGGATCAGCGCGTAGGTGCTGTCCGGCATGCCGCGTTGCTGCAGCGAGACCTGTTCGATCAGCTCGATATCGCGCAGGGAGGTAATGGGCGGTACGGGAGTCTGGGTCATGGCCAATTCTTGTTGTGGGTGGGCGGATCAACGGGTCAGCCGAGCGCTCAGCCAGGCGCCTATGTCACGGATTTCCTCCGGCAGCACCTCGTGGCCCATCGGGTAGTCCTGCCACTGCACCGGAACGCCGGCGGCGGCGAGCTTGTCGTGTGCGGCGCGGCCCATGGCCAGCGGCACCACGTCGTCGAAGGTGCCATGCAGGCAGAAAACCGGCAGTTGTAGTTTTGTATCCGGCAGCGCCAGGGTGTCGCCGAAGGTCGGCGCATAGGTGGACAGCGCCAGCACCCCGCCCAGCGGACCTTCCCAGCGCAGCAGGCCGGTGTGCAGTACCACCGCGCCGCCCTGGGAAAAGCCGGCGAGGACGATGCGCGCCGGGTCGATGCCGGCATCGCGCTGGGCTTCGATCAGGGCGATCACGCTTTGCGCCGACTGTTCCAGCTGGGCCTGGTCGATGGCCCGGGCCGGGCTCATGGCGAGGATGTCGTACCAGGAAGGCATGGCGTAGCCGCCATTGATGGTGACGGCGCGCGTGGGGGCCTGGGGCAGGATGAAGCGGGCGCTGTCGAGCACCTCCTGTAGCGCTTCGGCCACCGGCAGGAAGTCGTAGCGGTCCGCCCCCAATCCGTGCAACCAGATGACGCACGCATCGGCCGTCTGTGTGGGCTCCAGAATCAACGGATTACTCATGTGTGGCTCCAGTTTGGGGCGTTCGCACCAAAGTGGTGCTTGCGCGGGGCGATGATGGGGTCTATCAGTGAAAAATATGTCGCACCAATAAAACTTTCCCTATTGACCTGTCGGAAGCGGCGTACGGGCACTGTGCTGGTACGGCCTTTGCTAACCAGCAGCAGACTTACAGACGGCCTGCGCGGCGGTAACACTTCGCAGGTCGCTCAACGGGTTGGGCGTCGATGCAGATCGATACCTTGCAAACGATCGCTGGCACGTTTTCTTCGTGAAGGTGGTCGAAAATCCGTCTCCAGCCCATTCGACCAATGGGCGAGGAAGAGGGCAGCTGGCGCGCGGAGCGGCGCCAACTAGACTTCTTCCTTAGGTCCGATTCCCCGGTTGACCGACGCCTCGCGCGGTTGAACCTGCCTCACGAGGGTACGGCGGTAGGACCGAGACTCCAACACAAAAAAAAGCAACTGGAGGTTTTGATGAAGATGGTGAAATCCACCCTGGCTGTGCTGACTGCGGCAGCTGTTCTCGGTGTCAGCGGCTTCGCTCAGGCGGGCGCCACCCTGGATGCGGTCAAGAAGAAAGGCTACGTGCAGTGCGGCATCAGTGACGGCCTCCCGGGCTTTTCCTACGCCGACTCCAAGGGCGAATACAAAGGTATCGACGTCGACATCTGCCGCGCTGTAGCAGCGGCTGTGTTCGGTGATGCGAGCAAGGTCAAGTTCAGCCCGCTCACCGCCAAGGAGCGCTTCACCGCGCTGCAGTCCGGCGAAGTGGACATCCTCTCCCGCAACACCACCTGGACCAGCTCCCGCGACGCGGCGATGGGCCTGAACTTCACCGGCGTGACCTACTACGACGGCCAGGGCTTCCTGGTGAACAAGAAGCTCGGCGTTTCCAGCGCCAAGGAACTCGATGGCGCCACCGTCTGCATCCAGGCCGGTACCACCACCGAGCTGAACCTGGCCGACTACTTCCGCGCCAACGGCCTGAAGTACACCCCCATCACCTATGACACCTCCGACGAGAGCGCCAAGTCGCTGGAATCCGGCCGTTGCGACGTGCTGACCTCCGACCAGTCGCAGCTGTACGCCCAGCGCATCAAGCTGGCCGCGCCGGACGAGTACGTGGTGCTGCCGGAAGTCATCTCCAAGGAACCCCTCGGCCCAGCCGTTCGCCAGGGTGACGAGGAGTGGTTCGACATCGTGCGCTGGAGCCTGTTCGCCCAGCTGAACGCTGAAGAGCTCGGCATCGACTCGAAGAATGTCGTGGAAACCGCCAAGTCCACCAAGAACCCGGACGTGGCCCGCCTGCTGGGCGCTGAAGGCGACTTCGGCAAGGATCTGAAGCTGCCGAAAGACTGGGCGGTGCAGATCATCAAGCAAGTCGGCAACTACGCCGAAATCTTCGATCGCAACGTCGGTGCCGGCAGCGAGCTGAAGATCGAGCGCGGTCTCAACGCCCTGTGGAACAAGGGTGGTCTGCAGTACGCACCGCCGGTGCGCTGACCCACCACGCTACCGCCCGCGGATGCGGGCGGTAGCGTCCAGTTCCAACCGACGAGGGCTGTCATGCAGAAAACTTCCCAAGCCCCGCGTGTCCGTGGATCGGTCCTGACCGACCCGCAGACGCGCGCGTGGCTATTCCAGATCATCGCCGTAGTCGCCGTCGTGGCGTTCGGCTGGTTCCTCTTCCACAACACCCAGGTCAACCTGGAAAAGCGCGGGATCATCTCCGGCTTCGGCTTCCTCGACCAGAGCGCCGGCTTCGGCATCTCCCAGCACCTGATCGACTACAAGGAGAGCGACACCTACGGGCGCGTCTTCTTCATCGGCCTGCTCAACACCCTGCTGGTGACCGTGGTCGGCATCATCCTGGCGACCGTTCTCGGCTTCATTCTCGGTGTCGCGCGGCTTTCGCCCAACTGGCTGATTCGCAAGCTGGCGACCGTCTACATCGAGACCTTCCGCAACATCCCGCCGCTGCTGCAGATCTTCTTCTGGTACTTCGCCGTGATGCTGCCCATGCCGGGCCCGCGGCAGAGCATGAGCTTCGGTGACACCTTCTTCATCAACAACCGTGGCCTGTACATGCCGTCGCCCACCATGGCCGACGGCTTCTGGTCCTTCCTGATCGCCGTCGTGGTGGCGCTGGTCGCCAGTGTGCTGGTGTGGCGTTGGGCCCGGGCGCGGCGCCATGCCACCGGCCAGCGCTTCCCGGTACTGCTGAGCACCCTCGCCCTGCTGGTGGTGCTGCCCAGCCTCGCCGCCCTGGTGATGGGCAGCCCCTTCCATTGGGAAGTGCCGCAACTGACCGGCTTCAACTTCCGCGGTGGCTGGGTGGTGATCCCGGAACTGATCGCGCTGATGCTGGCGCTGTCGATCTACACCGCCGCCTTCATCGGCGAGACGGTGCGGGCCGGCATCCAGTCGGTCAGCCACGGCCAGACCGAAGCGGCGCATTCCCTGGGCATCCGCCCCGGGCAGACGCTGCGCCTGGTCATCGTGCCCCAGGCCCTGCGGGTGATCATTCCGCCGCTCACCAGCCAGTACCTGAACCTGGCGAAGAACTCGTCCCTGGCGGCCGGCATCGGCTATCCGGACATGGTCTCGCTGTTCGCCGGTACCACGCTCAACCAGACCGGCCAGGCCATCGAGGTCATGGCCATCACCATGAGCGTCTACCTGGCCATCAGCATCAGCATTTCCCTGCTGATGAACTGGTACAACAAGCGCATCGCGCTGATCGAGCGGTGAGGGCACTGACATGACATCGCATACCTTCAAGCCCGACCAGCCGCCACCCAGCACAGTGGTGGGCCCGGTCGCCTGGCTGCGTCATAACCTGTTCGCCAGCCCGTTGCACGTGGTGCTCACCGCACTGTCGCTGTACCTGCTGTGGCTGATCATCCCGCCCATCCTCAACTGGGCCTTCATCCACGCCACCTGGAGCGGCAGCACCCGCGCCGACTGCACCGGCGAAGGCGCCTGCTGGGTGTTCATCCAGCAACGCTTCGGTCAGTTCATGTATGGCTTCTACCCCAGCGAGCTGCGCTGGCGGGTGGATGTCACCGTGTGGCTGGCGATCATCGGCGTGGCGCCGCTGTTCATCAAACGCACCCCGCACAAGGCCTTCTACGGCATCGGCTTCCTGGTGATCTACCCGCTGGTGGCCTTCTGGCTGCTGCATGGCGGCCTGGGTCTGCAGGAGGTGTCGACCAGCCGCTGGGGCGGCCTGATGCTGACCCTGGTGATCGCCTATGTCGGCATCGTCGGCGCGCTGCCCCTGGGCATCCTGCTGGCGCTGGGACGGCGTTCGAAGCTGCCGGCGATCAAGGTCATCTGCGTGACCTTCATCGAGTTCTGGCGTGGCGTACCGCTGATCACCGTGCTGTTCATGTCCTCGGTGATGCTGCCGCTGTTCCTGCCCGAAGGCATGAACCTCGACAAGCTGCTGCGGGCGCTGGTGATGGTGATCTTCTTCGAGGCGGCCTACATCGCCGAAGTGGTCCGTGGCGGCCTGCAGGCCATCCCCAAGGGCCAGTACGAAGCCGCCGCCGGCCTCGGCCTGGGCTACTGGCGCAGCACCGCGCTGGTGATCCTGCCCCAGGCCCTGAAGATGGTCATCCCCGGCATCGTCAACACCTTCATCGCCCTGTTCAAGGACACCAGCCTGGTGATCATCATCGGCCTGTTCGACCTGCTCAACAGCATCAAGCAGGCGACCACCGACCCGAAATGGCTGGGCATGTCCACCGAAGGCTACGTATTCGCCGCCCTGGTCTACTGGATCTTCTGCTTCAGCATGTCGCGCTATTCCATGCGCCTCGAACAGAAGCTGAACACCGGGCACAAGCGTTAGGAGAGAGATTCGAATGAGTGAAGCCATCCAGAAAGACGCCGCTGCGCCGATCATCCAGCTGCAGGGCGTGAACAAGTGGTACGGGCAGTTCCACGTGCTCAAGGACATCAACCTGAACGTCAGGCAGGGCGAGCGCATCGTGCTTTGCGGCCCGTCCGGTTCCGGCAAGTCGACCACCATCCGCTGCATCAACCGCCTGGAAGAACACCAGCAGGGGCGGATCATCGTCGACGGCACCGAGCTGACCAACGACCTCAAGCAGATCGAGGCGATCCGCCGCGAGGTGGGCATGGTGTTCCAGCACTTCAACCTGTTCCCGCACCTCACCGTGCTGCAGAACTGCACCCTGGCACCCATGTGGGTGCGCAAGCTGCCCAAGCGCAAGGCCGAGGAAATCGCCATGCACTACCTGGAGCGCGTGCGCATCCCCGAGCAGGCCAACAAGTTCCCCGGCCAGCTCTCCGGTGGCCAGCAGCAGCGCGTGGCCATCGCCCGTGCCCTGTGCATGAAGCCGAAGATCATGCTGTTCGACGAACCCACCTCCGCCCTCGACCCCGAGATGGTGAAGGAAGTGCTCGACACCATGGTCGGCCTGGCCCAGGACGGTATGACCATGCTCTGCGTGACCCACGAGATGGGCTTCGCCCGCACCGTGGCGGACCGGGTGATCTTCATGGACAAGGGCGAGATCGTCGAAGAGAACGAACCCAACGCCTTCTTCGACAACCCGCAGAACGAGCGCACCAAGCTGTTCCTCGGGCAGATTCTGCACTGATTGCCAGCGCGATACGGAAAGGGGCCTTCGGGCCCCTTTTCATTTCCGACGGGGGGATTTCAAGGGCGATGTAAGCAATAGGTGTCGTTGGAAAATTCGAGCTCAGCTGATTCTCGAGCTTTGCTGTGCCTTCTGGTTTCGCCCCCCCCCCCCCCCGGGCGAGTCACTTTTCGCAGTCGCTCTGTATAGACCGGAGACATGGTGGACACATGTGCGGGGACATGGTTGACACATTATGGTCCGTAGTCAGGGTTGTTCAGGTCGATAGTTCGTAGAAATTGATGGCAGAAGTACACGTCGTACAACACCTCGCTTTCAGGCCTGGGACGTATAGCGATCAGGTGCCCAGCAAGCCCCTTGGCGATGCGGAAGTAGTGTTTTCTAAAGCGGAATCGGCTGTGATAAACCTTTGTCACTTCGTCATCCAGGGCATATTCGAAGTCCTCCAGTTTTTCTGGAAATGGCCAGGGGCTTGTGCGGTATCGCTCCATGGGAACCTGATAGCCCAGCGCTTCGTGGGGCCGTTGAAGGTTGTAGATCTCCCTCCATTGATCGAAAGCAGCCTGGGCTTCGATCAAGTCGTGAAAGTGCTTTCCCTTGAGTACTTCAGCTTTGAGCGCGCGATGAAAGCGCTCGTTTTTGCCATTGGTTTGTGGATGGTAAGGCCGGCTGAAGCTCAGGCGAATGCCCAGCCGGACCAGCCAAACACCCAGCTCGGATAGTTCACCCGGATTACGTGGCGAGCCCCAAGGGGAGCCGTTATCTGTGTTGATTCGGGCAGGCAAACCATAGCGGCGGAAGACTTCACTCAGCTTTTCCTGAACCGTTTCCTTGCGCTCATTGGCGCAGGCCTGGATCGCCAGGTTGAAGCGGGAATGGTCATCCACAACCGTCAACGGATGACACTGGCCTTGCTGGGTCGGAAAGTAGCCCTTGAAATCCATCTGCCAGAGGTCATTGGGGGCCTCGTGCTCGAAGCGCTGCCAGGGCTTCTTGGCTTCCTTTTCGGGCGGCAGGATCAGCAGATGGCGGTGCAGGACGTTAGTCACAGTGCTGGGGGCAATACCGCAGTTAAGGACATGGCTGATCTTGCGTCCGCCCCACGCAGGATGCGCCTGACGCAACGCAACCACCTCCGTTTCCAGCGCGGGAGGGGTCCGCTTGGGGCTATTGAGCGGCCGGCGGGATTTCTCGTGCAGGCCATCTCTCCCGCTCTGTTCGTATCGCTTAAGCCACTTGTAAGCCGTTTGCGGGCTGATACCGAAGCGTCGGCACAGTTCTCGCCTGTTGCTGTCAGGCTGTAAGGCCAACGCAATGAATTCCTCTTTCAAGCTCATGGCGTCTCTCGTATTCCAAGGCATGGTATGGATCCCCGGCAAGGCAGCTCGCCGGAAAGTGTCAACCATGTCTCCGTACACCTGTCAGCTATGTCCTCGGTCTATACAGCAGTCGCTCCAAAAGTAACCAAAAGAGCTTGCCCCTCCATACGGGTCTGGCTGAAGCCAGACTTCCCTCGCTCCATCATCGTTCCAGGGGCACGCCGCGAAGGGCCATCCCTGGCCCATCGCGGCTCTCGCGACATCCATGTCGCTCAACCCCTTCCACGACGATTCGCTCGGCCTCCTGGGAAGGGGCGTTTGGCGGCTGCTCCAACTTTCTTCGCTCGAATCCTCACATTGATGTGCGCACCCACCCAGCACGCAGGTGGCGCTTTCGTAGGGTGGGTAGAGCTTGGCGAAACCCACGCGGTGGAGTCTACAAGGGCATAACGCGGATCACGCCTGTTCCCGCAGGCGCCGGCGGAAGGCCCCTGGTGTTTCCCCGCAGAGCTGCTTGAACAGCTTGGCGAAGGTGGCGCGGTCGCTGTAGCCCACCTGCTGCGCCACTTGCTCCAGGGAGCGGGAGGGGTTGCGCAGGGCGGATTGAGCGGCGGCGATGCGCAGGCGTTGCACGTAGTCGTTCGGGGTCAGGCCGGTGGCGGTGCGGAAGCGCCGCAGCAGGGTGCGGGTCGAACAGTGGGCGCGTTCGGCCAGGCCCTTGAGATCGATGGGCTCGGCGTGGTGGCGCTGCATCCAGGCCAGCAGCGGGCCGAGTTGGGCATCTCCCGGCACGTCCGGCAGCAGCGGGGTGAAGCGTGACTGGCGGCCGCGCTCGCGGTCGAACACCAGGGCACCGGCCACCCGTTGTGCCAGCCAGTCGCCGCCGTGCCAGGCGATCAGGTGCAGGCACAGGTCGAGCCCGGCCTGGGCGCCACCGGAGCAGAACAGGTTGCCGTCCTCGGTGAGCAGCTCATCGGGCTGCAGGCGCACCTGGGGGAAGCGCTGGCGGAAGGCACCGGCCAGCGCCCAGTGGGTGGTGGCGCGGCGGCCGTCGAGCAGGCCGGCGGCGCCGAGAAGGAAGGCGCTGCTGCACAGGCTGGCCACCTGCTGGGTGGCAGAGCGCCGTGCCAGCCAGTGCAAGAGGTCGGGATTGCCGGTGATGCTGCGCTCCACCGCGCTGCCGGTGGCCGGCAGCATCACCAGTTGTGCCTCGGCGGCCAGGGCCAGGTCGCCGTCGACGCGGACGCTGGCCATGCCCAGGTCCACCGGCTGGCCGTCGCGGCTGACCCGCAGCACCTCGAACAGCGCCTCGCCCGCCAGGGTGTTGGCCAGGCGGAAGGCGTCGTCGGCCATGGCCAGGCTGGAGCAGACCGTTTGCGGGCAGACCAGCAGGGCGATGCGGATCATCGGCGGTGTCTCGAACAGGAAGGTGGCGATTATTGCCACAAAGATGGCGATGCAGCCAATCGCCGCCGGGCGGAAAGCCGTCGATACTCTCCTCATCCCAATCGCCACGAGCATCGCCATGAGCCATCCCAACGCTGCCCTCATCGAACGCTTCTATCGCGCCTTCCAGGTCCTGGACGCCGAGACCATGGCCGGCTGCTACGCCGCCGACGTGCGCTTCGCCGACCCGGTGTTCACCGACCTGCGTGGTGCCGAGGCGGCGGACATGTGGCGCATGCTGGCCAGCCGCGCCCAGGCCTTCTCCCTGACCTTCGACGGCGTCGAGGCCGATGAGCACGAAGGCCGTGCGCGCTGGGTCGCCACCTACCTGTTCAGCCAGACCGGGCGCACCGTGGTCAACCGCATCGAGGCGCGCTTCCGCTTCGAGAACGGCCTGATCGTCGAGCACCGCGACAGCTTCGACCTCTGGCGCTGGGCCCGCCAGGCGCTGGGCACCAAGGGCCTGCTGCTGGGCTGGCTGCCGCCGGTGCAGAGCGCCATCCGCCAGCAGGCGGCCCGGGGCCTGGCGGCGTTCCGCGCCCAGCGCTGAAGCGGGCGGGGCGCGGCCCGATCATCGGCGGGTGGCTGCGCCGCGCAATTTTGCCTAAGCTCGCCGGCGACTCTCTTGCCGGTATCCATCATGATCAGGCTGTTCCAGTTTCCCGCCGGGTTCGATGTGCCCAACGCCAGCCCCTTCTGCCTCAAGCTGGAGACCTTCCTGCGCCTGGCGCGCGTGCAGTACCAGGCGCAAACCCTGATGGACCCTCGGCGCGGCCCCAAGTGCAAGCTGCCCTACATCGACTTCGACGGCGAGCTGATCGCCGATACCGCGATCATCCAGCGGGTGCTCACCGAGCGCCTGCAACTCTCCCTGGACGACCACCTCGACGACGCCGGCCGTGGCCGCGCCCTGGCCGTCACCCGCGTCTGCGACGAGCACCTCTATTGGCTGCTGGTGTACTTCCGCTGGCTGGAGGAGGAGGGCTGGCAGCAGACCCGCCAGGCCTTCTTCGGCAACCTCGGGCCCGTGGCCCAGCGCCTGATCCCGGCGCTGGTGCGACGCAAGGTCCGCCGTGACCTGCTGGCCCAGGGCCTTGGCCGTCACGATCGTGAAGACCTGCTGGTGTTCGCCCGCGAGGACCTCCAGGGCCTCACCGACCTGCTCGGCACGAGTGCCTTCTTCGGCGGCGAGCGCCCCTGCAGCGCCGATGCCTCCGCCTACGGGCTGCTGGCCAACCTGGTGCAGTGCACCCTGGAAACCCCGCTCAACCGCCTCGCCCGCGAGTACCCGCACCTGGTGGATTATTGCCAGCGCATGCGCGAGGTGGCCTGGGCATGAGCGAGGCTCCACCACCACGGCCCTGGTTCGTCTACCTGGTGCGGGCCGCCAATGGCGCGCTCTACTGCGGCATCAGCGACGACCCGCAACGCCGCTTCGCCCAGCACCAGAGCGGCAAGGGCGCGCGCTTCTTCCACTCCAGCCCGGCCGAGGCGCTGGTCTATATCGAGGAATGCCCGGGCAAGGGCGATGCCCTGCGCCGCGAGCGCGCCATCAAGAACCTGCGCAAGGCCGCCAAGGAAGCGCTGGCCAAGGCGTACATCGCTGCACCATCAGCGCCAGCGGATAGGCCCTGAGCCCGGGGCAGGCCAGCGCCGCCGCTGGCCCGTGGCGGTATCGGCTACGGGGGACGAAATCACAGCCACGGATTCGTGCGTATCCTGTGTGTTTTCATTGCGCGTCCTATATTTCGTGTGTACGGTACACACTATGCGCCTAGGGAGGCCACGATGCGCAGTCGTGAGGTGATAGAGAAGATCAAGGAGGATGGGTGGTACGAGGTGGAGGTGAAAGGCAGTCACCATCAGTTCAAGCACCCGAATAAACCGGGACGGGTCACGGTCCCACACCCCAAGAGTGATCTACCCATAGGGACGGTACGCAGCATCCTGAAACAAGCCGGCCTTCTCTGAGGCCATCGCTTCGCAACACACGGAGTGTAAACACCATGAAATTTCCCCTCGTTCTGCATAAGGACCCTGACTCTGACTACGGCGTAACCGTGCCGGACGTGCCGGGTTGTTTCTCTGCGGGCGCTACCGTGGCGGAAGCCCTGGAGAACGTGAAGGAGGCGCTTGCCCTTCACTTCGAAGGCCTGGTGGCGGATGGCGAGGCACTGCCTCAAGCGCAGCAGATTGACGTCCACATTGGTAATCCCGACTTTGCCGGCGGCGTGTGGGCGGTGGTTGAGTTCGACGTGACGCCCTACCTAGGCAAGGCCGTACGCTTCAATGCCACCCTGCCGGAGAACCTTCTGCAGCGGATCGATGAGCGCGTGAGTAAGGACGCCCGCTACGCCTCACGGTCCGGCTTTCTCGCCACTGCCGCGTTGCGCGAGCTTTCGGATGCCGGTTGACGGTAGCCGAGCCTGGGCGCGCTGCTTCCATTCCAGCCCGGCCCAGACGCTGGCCCGGCGCTACTAAATAGCCGCGGCTGATAGCACGCCATCAGCGCCAGCGGATAGGCCCTGAACCCTGGGGCGGCTAAGCTGCCCAGCCTGAACAAGAACGATACGGAGCCCGCCATGCACGAGTTGATCCTGCACCACTACCCCACATCCCCCTTCGCCGAGAAGGCGCGCCTGCTGCTGGGCTTCAAGCAGCTGTCCTGGCGTTCGGTGCACATTCCGCCGCTGATGCCCAAGCCGGACCTGATGCCCCTGACCGGCGGCTACCGCAAGACCCCGGTGCTGCAGATCGGCGCCGACATCTACTGCGACACCGCGCTGATCGCCCGCCGCCTGGAGGCGGAGAAGGCCGTGCCGGCGTTGATCCCGGCGGGCCAGGAATTCAACGTGGCGAGCTTCTGCCACTGGGTGGATTCGGTGATCTTCCAGCACGCGGTGAGCCTGGTGTTCCAGCCCGAATCCATCGCCGTGCGCTTCGGCAAGCTGCCGCCGGAGGCGATCAAGGCCTTCATCGCCGACCGCGCTGGGCTGTTCAGCGGCGGCACCGCCGCGCGCCTGCCGGCCGAGGTGGCCAAACACAACTGGCCGACCTTCATGGCCCGCCTGGAGCAGCAGCTGGGCCGCGAGGAGGGTGACTTCCTCTTCGGCGAGCCGAGCATGGCCGACTTCTCCCTGGCCCATTGCCTGTGGTTCCTCAAGGCCACCCCGGTCACCGCGCCGCTGGTGGACGACTACCCGGCGGTCGCCGCCTGGCTGGGCCGCGTGCTCGGCTTCGGCCATGGCGCCTCCAGCGAGCTGAGCGCCGCCGACGCCATCGAGATTGCCCGCGCCGCCGAACCCGCGGCGCTGCCGGATGAGCCCTTCTTCGACATCAACGGCTTCACCGCCGGGCAGAAGGTGGCCATCGCCGCCACCGACTATGGCGTCGACCCGGTGGAAGGCGAACTGGTGTTCGCCGGCCGCGAGGAGTTGATCCTGCGTCGCGAGGACGAGCGCGCCGGCGTGGTGCACGTGCACTTCCCCCGTGTGGGCTTCCGCATCGAAGCGCGCTGATCCGCAGGCGCACAAAAAAGCCCGGCATCTAGCCGGGCTTTTTCGTTTGCACCTTCGCTCAGTCCTTGCGGCGCTTGAGCTGGTCCTTCAACTGGGTCGGGACCTGGCGGATGATCAGCATGTCGCGGCCTTCGTCGTATTCGATCTTCGAGCCCAGCAGGTGGGCCTCGAAGCTGATGGACAGGCCCTCGGCGCGGCCGGTGAAGCGCTGGAACTGGCTGAGGGTGCGCTTGTCCGGCGGGATTTCCGGCGACAGGCCGTAATCCTTGTTGCGGATGTGTTCGTAGAAGGCGCGGGGGCGGTCTTCGTCGATCAGCCCGGACAGCTCCTGCAGGGTGATCGGCTCGCCCAGCTTGGCCTGGGTGCTGGCGTAGTCCACCAGGGTCTTGGTCTTCTCGCGGGCCTGTTCCTCGGCGAAGTCCTCGTGCTCGACGAAGTCGCTGAAGGCCTTGAGCAGGGTGCGGGTCTCGCTCGGCGCGTCTACGCCTTCCTGGCAGCCGATGAAGTCACGGAAGTAATCCGAGACCTTCTTGCCGTTCTTGCCCTTGATGAAGGAGATGTACTGCTTCGACTGGGCGTTGTTGCGCCACTCGGAGATGTTGATGCGCGCCGCCAGGTGCAGCTGGCCCAGGTCCAGGTGGCGGGCCGGCGCCAGGTCCAGCGCGTCGGTGACGGTGACGCCTTCGCTGTGGTGCAGCAGGGCGATGGCCAGGTAGTCGGTCATGCCCTGCTGGTAGTGGGCGAAGAGCACGTGGCCGCCGGTGGAGAGGTTGGACTCTTCCATCAGCTTCTGCAGGTGCGCCACGGCCTCGCGGCTGAAGGCGGTGAAGTCGCGGCTGCCTTCCATGTATTCCTTCAGCCAGCCGCTGAACGGGTAGGCGCCGGATTCCTCGTGGAACAGGCCCCAGGCCTTGCCTTGCTTGGCGTTGTAGCTTTCGTTGAGGTCGGCCAGCAGGTTTTCGATGGCCTTGGATTCGCCCAGCTCGCTGTCGCGTGCGTGGAGCACGGCGGCGCTGCCATCGGGCTTCTTGTCGATGAGGTGGACGATGCAGTGGCGGATCGGCATGGGCGTACCTGTGAAGCTGTGGATAAGGGCGCGCCGGTGGCTCGCCCGATAGGCCGCAGAGTTTACCTCAGCCTCGGCCGGGATGAGGGGCCTTGTGACCCGATCGCTTGTTGCCGAGTCAGTGTCTCCCTAAAGTGACGCCATTTCCGCTGCAATGACCAAGGATGGTTCCGATGTCCGGCCTGATCCTCGATACGCCCTCCCATGCGCTCGATGCCGAGTTGATCCTTTCCCTCGAAGCCCTGGCCGACCGCGGCCTGTTCCTCCAGGCCCATGCCCGGGCCGCCGAGTTCGGCGACTACCGCCACTGGCGCGGAGCGGCCGCCATGGCGCTGGCCTCGCGCCTCGCCGGGCAACTGGGGGCCCCGCGCCTGGGGGATGCCCTGGCCTGGCTCGGCTATCGCCGCTACCCGGAGGCCGCCGAGTCGCGCCTGCGCTATGCCCGCTTCCTGCTCGCCCGCCGTGGCCAGTACCGCGCCTGGGAATTCCTCCAGCGCTTCGCCGACTGGCTGCCCGAAGAGCCCGGGCTGCGCGCCGAGTGGCTGTCGTTCCAGGGGTACCTGCGGGCGTTGCTGCGGGACTTCGGCCGCAGCGCCGAACTGCACGATGCGGCCATGCAACTGGGCACCACCGACCCCTGGTTGCTGGTGGAACGCTCCTACAGCCTGGAGCAGGAAGACCGCTACGCCGAAGCGCTGGACCTCTGCGAGCGCGCCCTGGCGATGCTGCCCGGCTTCCGCTCCGCGACCCTGCAGGCCGCCCAGCTCGAACTGCAGCTGGGACGCGAAGACGCCGCCCGTGCGCGCCTGCTGGACGGCACCCAGCGGATGGAGAGCGCCGGACTCTGCGCGCAGTTGATCGACCTGCTGATCGAACGGGGCGAACTGGATGAGGCCGAGCGCCTGATCGAGCGCTCCCTGGCGCTGGCGCTGCTGCTGGAGAAAGGCATGCGCGGCTGGTACGCCGGCCGTCGCTGCGACATCGCCTGCCTGCGCGGTGACCACGAGAGGGGCCGGGCTCTCGCCCTGGAGGCGCAGAGCCCCTTCTACACGATGGTCGCCGAGCGCCTGGCGGAACCGAAGGGCGGACGCGTCCTGCTGCCGGTGACCTTCATCCGCCAGCACCACATGACCTGCGTCCCCGCCACCCTGACCGCGCTGTCCACCTACTGGGGTCGCCCGGTGGCGCACCTGGAGGTGGCCGAGGAGATCTGCTACGACGGCACCTCCTACCAGGCCGAGCGTGCCTGGGCCGAGCGCAATGGCTGGCTGGTGCGCGAGTTCACCGTGGACTGGGCCACCAGCCGCGCGCTGATCGACCGCGGCCTGCCCTTCACCCTGTCGCTGCAGTACACCGGCAGCGGCCACCTGCAGGCGGTGGTGGGCTATGACGAGCCCCGTGGCACTGTGCTCATCCGCGACCCCGGCCAGGCGCAGTTCGGCGAGAGCATCGCCGAGGGCCTGTACGAGACCCAGCGCGCGTCCGGGCCCCGTGGCCTGCTCCTGCTGCCGCCCGAGGAAGCCCATCGCCTGGACGGCCTGGAGCTGCCGGAGCATGCGACCTGGGACCTCTACTACCGCCTGGTCAGCGCCCTGGAAGTGCACGACCGCGAAGCCGCCCTGGCCGCCTTCGAGGCCCTGCGCGAGCACGCGCCCGAACACCGCCTGACCCTCCAGGGCCAGCGCGCCCTGGGCTGGTACGACGGCCGCGAGGCCCAGGTGCTGGAGGCCACCGAAGCGTTGCTCGAACGCTTCCCCGATGACGCCAACCTGATCCTCTCCAAGTCCACCTCCCTGGCCCAGTTGCATGCCCGCGAGCAGCAATTGGACTGGCTCGCCGGCCATTGCCAGGGGCGCTGGAGCGATGCCGGCATCCTGGTGCGCTACACCGGCCTGCTGGTGGAGGACGGCAGCCAGCTGGAAACCGCGCGGCAGCTGCTGGGCCGTGCCCTGCGCCAGGCCCCGGGGCATGCCCAGGCCTGGAACGAGCTGGCCAGCCTGCGCTGGAACGAAGGCAGCCGCGAGCAGGCCTGCGAGCTGTACCGCATCGCCGCCTGCCTGCACGACACCAACGAGGGCTACAGCAGCCAGTACTTCCGCGCCCTGCGCTGCCTCGGCCGCACCGAGGCGGGGCTGGAGTTCCTGCGCCAGCGCCAGGTGCGTCTCGGTGCCCTGGCCGCCGGCCCGACCCTGACCCTCTGCGAGTTCATCGAGGAACTCTCCGACCCGCTGCAATGCCGGCAGATTCTCGAGCAGGCCGTGGAGCGCCGCCCCCAGGACCCGGCCCTGCTGCTCAACCTTGCCGACTTCTACGGCCGCCATGGCGAGCTGGAACTGAACGAGGCGATGCTGCGCCGCGCCGAGCCGGTGAGCCGCCGCGGCACCTGGCTGCGCGCCGCCGTGCTGCACAGCCAGCGCAGCGATGGCGACCCGCAGCGCGCCCTGGCCTGGTGCCGCGAAGCGGTGGAGCTGGACCCGCTGAACATGAGCCTGCACCGCATGCAGGTGCAACTGCTGCGCCAGAGCGCCGGCGAAGAGGCGGTGGACGCGTACGTCACCGCACTGGCCGAGCGCTTCCCCCATCACTGCGGCATCGCCGAACTGGCGGTGGAGCGCGCCCAGCGCCACTCCCTGGAGAATGCCGAAGCGGCCCTGCGCCGGCTACTGGCCAGCCACCCGGAATACGCCTGGGCGATCCGCGAGCTGGCGGTGACCCTGGCACGCCTGGGGCGCCATGAGGAAGCCCTGGAATTCTGCGAGCGGGCCCGGCGCACCGACCCGCGCAGCTCCAGCAGCTATTCCACCCGGGGCTTCGTGCAGCTCCAGGCTGGCCAGCGCGAGGCCGCCCGTGAGGCCTTCCGCGAGGCGCTGGAGCGCTCTGCCGATAACGATTACGCCGGCAACATGCTGCTGGAAACCTGCACCGACCAGGCCGAAGCCCTGGATAGCCTCGACTTCATCCATCGCCAACTGGTGGCCCAGGTGACCTTCGGCGACGGCTGGCTCGCCTACCCGGACCAGGCGCGCAGGCTGCTGGAACCGCAGGTGTTGCTGGAGCAGTTGAGCGAAGCCCTGCAACAGCGCCCCGACCTCTGGCAGCTGTGGGTGGTGGTCGCCGCCCAGCAGGCAGAGATGGGGCAGGTGGAGCAGGCCGAGACCCTGCTGCAGTCGGCCATCGAACGCTTCCCGCTGATGCCGCGCCTGGCCCTGGAACGGGCCCAGCTGCAGAGCAGCCAGAAGCAGTACGCCGAGTGCCGCGAGACCCTGCGCGGGAGCTTCCGCATCAACCCGCTGTGGACGCGCAGCGTGCGCCTCTACGTCGAAAGCCTGCTGGACGAGGGCACAGACCTGGAGGAGGCCGAAAGCCTGCTGCGCAGCGTGCTCGCCCGCACTCCCGACAACACCGAACTGCGTGCCTACCTGGGCTATGTGCTGGGCGAGCGCGACAACCCCGCCGAAGGCGCCCTCGAGGCGGAGAAGGTGCTGCGCGAGGAGCCGGGCAACGGCTGGGTCTGGAACCAGCTGCGCCGCTACAGCGCCGCCCTGGAAACGCCCGGGCGCCCCCTGGAACTGGCCCGCGAGCTGACGCGCCTGCGCGCCGGCGACCCGGATGCCTGGCTGGCCCTGGCCGAACAGGAGGAAGGCTTCGAGGCGAAGGAGCCGGCCCTGCGTCGTGCCCTGGAGCTGAACCCGCGCCATCGCAGTGCCAATACCCAGCTGGCCGAAGGGCTGCTGGAAGCCCAGCGCTACGACGAATTGCGCCAGCTGCTGGCGGCACCCTGCTGGGGCGGCGGAACGCCCCCCGAACTGGCGTTGTTCGGGCCCCGCGCCACCCGCCAGGAGCAGGACCTGCCCAGCGCCATGGCCGAGATGCGCCAACTGCTGGAGCGCCAACCGGCCTTCTTCGAAGGGTGGCGCACCCTGGCCGACTGGCAGGACGACGCCGGCGAATACGCCGCCTACGTGGAGTCGGCCCGGGAGATGGTGCGCCTGGAACCCCGGCAGGCCATCGCCCACGGTTTCCTCGGCCACGCGCTGTGGCTCGACGGCAAGGGCGAAGAGGCGCTGCCGTCCTTCAGCCGCGCCTACCAGCTGGACGCCTGCTACACCTTCGCCGGCCTCCACGAGTTCGACCTGCTGCTCAAGCACGGTACGGGGGAGGCCACGCGCGCGGTGCTGGAGCGGTTGCTGGAGGCATCGAGCCAGCCCTCGGTGCTGATCCGCGCCCTGCGTTTCGCCGTGCCCCGCGGCGATCAGGCGCTCAAGCGCCGGGTGCTGGAACCCCTGTGCCGCGACCATGGTTGCATCGACGCCTGGGGCGAGGTGCTGAAGATCCTCGAGCGGCCCGAGCAGGACAAGGACCTGCAGGAAACCCTCGACGCCGGTGTCGCCGATGGCTCCCTGCACCATGGCGCCGCGCTGCAATGGCTGCGCCGCGAGGATGCCCGCTGGATGCCCGGCTCGCTGTGGAAGGGCTTCCTGCGCCTGCTGGAAAACGACCCGCAGCACGCCGGCAAGCACGCCATGCTGGAACTGCTGGCCAACCGCAAGAACGCCAACCGGCTGCTGGTGGATGCCCTCGAAGCCTGTCGCGAGACGATCCGCAGCGATGGCGTGATCTGGGGCATGGCCAGCTACGCGATGGTCAACCAGGATCGCTACGAAATGATGTTCGACTGGCTCGCCGACTGGGAGCAGCACCCGGAGGCGCCGGCCTGGGGCCTGGACAACCTGGCGCTGGGCATGCGTGCGCGCAAGCTGGATGCGCGCGCGGCGGCGGTGTCGCGGCTGTCCCTGGAGCGCGACCCGCAGAACCACGATGCCATGGTCTGGCTGGGCTTCGATGCCGCCATGGCTGGCGACATGGCGGCCCTGGATACCTGGCTGGAGCGCTTGCAGGGGGCGGAGCCGCGGCCCTTCTTCCGTTGCATGCAGCACCTGCTGGAAGGCGTCGCCGCTGCGCTTCACGCCGGCAACAGCCAGGTCGCGGTGGCGCACTTCCGCACCGCCCGCGCCGTGGCCAAGGGCAGCGAGCACGGCTCCTACTGGCGCCTGCGTCGGTACCTGGCCAAGGCCCTGGCCTTCGGCCCGGCGACGCCGCGCTGGCTGGCGCCGCTGCGCTACCTGCAACTGCGCTTCTGAGGCCCGTTCAGGCCTCCTCTTCGCGGCTCCTGGCCTTCAGCGCCTGGAGCCGCTCGATCACGTAGCGCAGGTGCACGTGCAGCTCATACAGCTCGTTGGAGTAGGAGAGCGGCACGTCCACCTTGGCCAGCTGGTCCTCCAGTTGTTCCAGCTTGCCGATCTCGCCGTCCAGCTCCGCGCGCAGGGTGCCGGCGTCCAGCTTGCGGTCGATCTCGCGCAGGTACTTGTACCAGCGGTAGATGCGCGCACGGATGCGCCAGCGGTACACCGGGCCCACCGCCTTGAACAGCGGGAACATCACCACCAGCAGCGGGATCAGCAGGATGATGTAGCGGTCGGCCAGGGAGGCGATGCGGAAGGGCAGGTAGCGCTGCAGGATCGGCAGGCCGTTCTTGTAGTAGTAGGCGGCCTCGTCCAGCGTCGACAGGGTCATCGGCTGGGCGGCGGGGTAGCGCCCGGCGGGGTCGAGCAGGCTGCCGTTCTTCATCACCTCGCGGGCGGCCTCGAGGATCAGCGGGGTCAGCGAGGGGTGGAATTCGTCGTTGGCCACCAGGGTCGCCACCGGGCCCAGGGTGAGGATGTCCCGCGAGGGGCTGTTGCTGGCGAGGTTGAGCAGGCCTTCACCCACGTCGAGCTTGGTCAGGTAGGGCAGGCGCGCACGGTAGGCGGCGCTGCGGCGCAGGCTGACCAGGTCCAGCTCGCTGCGCGTGGCCAGGCGCTGCACCACGGCGTTCTCCGCCGGGCCGACGAAGAAGGCGGCATCCAGCTCGCCGGCGATCAGCGCATCGGCCCCCCGGGTGCCGCTGAATGCCTGCCAGTTCTGCGGGTACTGCTCCGGGCCGATCTGGTTGGCCTGCAGCAGGGCCGAGGCGATGGCACGGGTGCCGCTGTTGGGCGTGCCGATGGCCACCCGCAGCTGCAGCAGGTCGCCCATGCTGTCGATGTCCACGTCCTTGCGTTTGAACAGCCACAGCGGCTCCTGGTACATCACCCCGAGCCCATGCAGGCGCTTGCGTTCGCGCGGCTCCAGGGTCAGCTCCTGGCCGCTCTGTACCAGGGCCATCTGCACCTCGCCGCGTTGCAGCTTGCCGAGGTTGTCCAGGGAGCCGGTGCTGGGCACCAGCTCCAGGGTGAAGCCCTGGCGCGCCAGTTCCTCCTTGAGCTTTTCGCCGAACAGGGCATAGCCGCCATTGGCGCCGCCGGTGGCCAGGGTGGCGTGCATGGGCGGCGGCGGGGCGACGAAATAGAACACCGCGCCCACCAGCGCGGCGACCACTGGCACGGTCCAGAGGTTGGCCAGCAGCATGATCTTCAGGTCTTTCAGGAACCTTGGCATGGGAATCCTTGGGGCTTGGAGTTGAGGGGAAGGATAGCCACTGACGCAGCGGCGGTTGCCTCCCGGTGCCGGTAAATGACAAGGTGGCCGCCTTCCCGTTCCCCGCGACAAGTGACAGACCCCATGCGCATCCTGCACAGCTCCGATTGGCATCTCGGCCAGCACTTCATGGGCAAGACCCGCCAGGCCGAACACCAGGCCTTCTGCGCCTGGCTGCTGGAGCGGGTGCAGGAACACCGGGTGGACGCGGTGCTGGTGGCGGGCGATGTGTTCGACACCGGTGCGCCGCCGAGCTATGCCCGCGAGCAGTACAACCGCTTCGTTATCGAGCTGCGCGACGCCGGTGCGCAACTGGTGGTGCTGGGTGGCAACCATGATTCGCCCGCCATGCTCGGCGAGAGCCAGGGCCTGCTGGCGGCCCTGGGCACCCGCGTGGTGCCGGGTGTCGCCGCCGACCCGCAAGAGCAGGTGCTGGTGCTGCGCGGCCCTGATGGCGCGCCGGGCGCGGTGCTTTGCGCCATCCCCTTCGTGCGCGCCCGTGACGTGCTGCAGAGCCAGGCCGGGCAGAGCGCGGCGGACAAGCAGCTGTCCCTGCAGCAGGCCATCCAGGCCCATTACGCGCAGCTGTTCGAACTGGCCGAGCGGCGCCGGGACGAACTGGGCGGCGGGCTGCCGATAATCGCCACCGGTCACCTGACCACGGTCGGCGCCAGTGCCAGCGAGTCGGTGCGGGAAATCTATGTCGGCGCGCTGGAGGCCTTCCCCACCAGCGCCTTCCCGCCTGCCGCCTACATCGCCCTGGGGCATATCCACAGGCCGCAGAAGGTCGGCGGCCTGGAGCACATCCGCTACAGCGGCTCGCCCATCCCGCTGTCCTTCGACGAAGCCGGCCAGGCCAAGGAAGTGCTGCTGGTGGAGCTGGACGGGGAGGGCGTGCGCAGCGTCACGCCCTTGCCTGTGCCCTGTTTCCAGCCCCTGGCCAGCGTGCGTGGCTCCCTGGGCGAACTGGGCGGCGCCATTGCCGAGCAGGCCCGCCGGGGCACGCCCGAGCGCCCCGTATGGCTGGAAGTGCAGGTAGGCACCGACGACTACCTGAGCGATCTACAGGGCCGCGTCGCCGCCCTGTGCGAAGGCTTGCCCGTGGAGGTGCTGCGCCTGCGCCGCGAACGCGCCGGCCTCGCGCCCGGCCTGGTGGGGGAGGCCCGGGAGACCCTGGACGAACTGAGTGCCGAGGACGTGTTCGCGCGCCGCCTGGAGCTGGAGCAACTGGACGAGGACCAGGCCCGGCGCCTGCGGGACCTGCACCGTGGCGTGCTGGAAGAGGTCCGCAGCGAGCGCAGCTGAGGCCGGTGCAGATCGCCGCTATCGCCGCCGGACCTGCACGGGCGGGCGGAGAATGCCAGAATGCCGCTCCCATCCCCCGGCGGCTTCTGCATGAAAATCCTCAGCCTGCGCCTGAAGAACCTCAACTCCCTCAAGGGCGAGTGGAAGATCGACTTCACCGGCGAGCCCTTCGCCGGCAACGGCCTGTTCGCCATCACCGGCCCAACCGGTGCCGGCAAGACCACGCTGCTGGACGCCATCTGCCTGGCCCTCTACCACCGCACCCCGCGCATGAGCAGCGTCTCGGCCACGGTCAACGAGCTGATGACCCGCCACACCGCCGACTGCCTGGCCGAGGTGGAATTCGAGGTGAAGGGCGTGGGCTACCGTGCCTTCTGGAGCCAGCGCCGCGCCCGCGACAAGGTCGATGGCGGCCTGCAGGCGCCCAAGGTGGAGCTGGCGCGCATCGCCGACGGCGAGATTCTCACCGACAAGATCAACGACAAGCTCAAGCAGACCGAAAGCCTCACCGGGCTGGATTTCGAGCGCTTCACCAAATCCATGCTGCTGGCCCAGGGCGGGTTCGCCGCCTTCCTCGAAGCCAGCGCCAACCAGCGTGCCGAGCTGCTGGAGGAGCTGACCGGCACCGAGGTGTACGGGCTGATTTCCGAGCGCGTCTACCAGCGCACCAAGGAGGCCGAGGCCAGCCTGGGCCAGCTGCGTGCACGGGCTGAGGGCGTGGAGCTGCTCAACGCGGAGCAGCGCCAGCAACTGCAAAACGAACTCGCCGAACTCAATGGCCGTGAAAGCAGCCTGCACGGCCAGCAGGACAGCCTGCAGCGCCAGCGCCAATGGCGTGAGGCCCTGGCCGGCGCCGAGGCGCGCCAGCTCGCCGCGGTGCAGCAGGGGCAGGACGCCCGGCAGGCGATGGAGCAGGCCGGGCCGCAGCTGCAGCGCCTGGCTGAGAGCGAGCCGGCCGAGCGCCTGCGCCCGCCGCACCGTGACTGGCAGCGCGCCGGGCAGGCCGCTACCGAAGCGGCCGAGGCCCTGGCCCAGGTGCGTGAACAGAAGGCCCAGGCCGCCCGCGAGGTGGCCGACGGCCTGTGGCAGGCGCGGGGCTACAGCCAGCAGCGGCTGGCGGCACTCGCCGCCCGCCGTGATGGGCTGGCCGAGCAACGGGGCCAGGTGGAGGCGCTGCTGGCGGCCAACCCGCAACACGGCCTGCTGGGCGAGCGCCTGGGCGCCTGGCGTGAACAGCTCGGTGCGCGCCGGAACCTGGCGCAGGCCATTGCCCAGTCGCTGGCCCGCCAGCAGCAGGAACGACAGGGCGCCGAGCAACTGGCGCAGCGCATCGTCGGCTTCCAGGCGGCATTGGCGGAAAGCGACCAGCGCCTGGAGCAGGCCCGCGCCGACGAGGCCCAGCGCCATGCCACCCTGGCCGCGCTGCTGGCCGGTGATTCCGAAACCTCCCTGCGCGAGCGCTGGCAGCGCCTCAGCGACCAGGGCCACCAACTCGCCCGCCTGCAGCAACTGGCGGAAAACCGCACGCGCCTGGAGCGGCAACTGGCCGATACCCGGGGTGGCATCGACACCGACAGCCGTGCGCAGGCGGAAAAGGTCGCCGTGCGGGATGCCCTGCGCCTGCAGTTCACCGACCTCAAGCAACAGATCCAGGACAAGGAAAAGCTGCTGGAGCAGGAGCAGCGCATCCTCAAGCTGGAGGCCCATCGCGCCGCCTTGCAGCCGGGTGAGGCCTGCCCGCTGTGCGGCTCCCATGACCACCCGGCCATCGCAGCCTATGGCGCGCTGGATGTCTCGGAGACCCAGGCCGCGTTGCAGGCCAAGCGCGCCGAGCAGGACCAGGTACGCGAACGGGGAGCGGCCCTGAACACCGAGCTGGCCGCGCTGGACGCGCACCTGCGCCAGCGCCAGCAGGACGAGCAGCGCCTGCAGGATGAATTGCAACAGCTGCAGGCGCAGTGGCAGCAGCACTGCACCGCCCTGGGCCAGCCACTGGTCGATGGCCCGGCGGTGGCGGCGGCCCAGGCGCAGCAGCAGGCGGACCTCGCCGCCCTGCAACGCAGCCTGGGTGAGCTGGACGGCCTCAAGCAGGCCGTGGACGCCGCCCGTGGGCAGCGCGAGCAAGCCCAGAAGCACCAGCAGGACGCCATGCAGCAGCATGCGCTGGCGGTGCAGGAACAAGGCGCCTTGCGCCGCCGCGAAGCGGAGAACACCGAGCAACTGAGCCAGCTCCAGGCGCAGCAGGTTCGCCAGGAGTCGGAGCTGGGCGCGGCCTTGGGCGAGCTCGGTTACGCCCTGCCGGAAGACAACGAGCGTTGGCTGGACGCGCGCGACGCCGAGTGGCGCACCTGGCGTGATGCCCAGGTCCTGCAGCAGCGCCTGGAGCGTGACGAGCAACTGCTGCTGGCCGAGCTGCAAACCGCCGAAGGTGCCGCCACGCGCTGGCAGCAGCGCTGGGGCGAGCTGGCGCAGCCCGATGGCACAGCCCTGGCCCCTGTGGATAACCCCGCCACCGCCCTGGAGCAGGCCGAGCAGCGCCTGGCGCTGGCCCAGGAACGCAGCCAGGCGCTGATCGGGCGCGAGCAGACCCTGGCCGAACGGCTGGACACCGCCCGCGCCACGCTCGACGGGCAACGGGCCGCCTGGGAACAGGCGCTGGCGCAGAGCCCCTTCGCCGACGAGTCGCAGTACCTCGCCGCGCTGCTGGACGAGGACGCACGCCACCAGTTGCTGGCCCTCAAGGCCCACCTGGAGAAGGCCTGGACCGAAGCCCAGGCCCTGGAAGCCTCAGCCCGGCAGAGCCTGGCGGAATTGCAGGCGACGCCACAGACCGAGCTGGCCCTGGTGGAGCTGGACGAGCAGCTGCAGGCGCTGCAACTGCAACGACGCGAACTGGCCCAGCGCCAGGGCGAGCTGCGCGGGCAACTGAGCGGCGACGAGCAGCGCCGGCAGAACCAGCAGGCGCTGTTCGCCGAAATCGCCGCCCAGGAAGGCGCCTGCGACCTCTGGCAGCGCCTCAACGGCCTGATCGGCTCGGCCGACGGCGCCAAGTACCGCCGCTTCGCCCAGGGGCTGACCCTGGATCACCTGATCCACCTGGCCAACCAGCAGCTGGAACGCCTGCACGGCCGCTACCAGCTGCGCCGTCGTGCCCTGGGCGAGCTGGAGCTGGAAGTGGTGGACACCTGGCAGGCCGATGTCGCCAGGGACTGCCGCACCCTGTCCGGCGGCGAGAGCTTCCTGGTGAGCCTGGCCCTGGCCCTGGCGCTTTCCGACCTGGTCAGCCACAAGACCAGCATCGATTCGCTGTTCCTCGACGAGGGCTTCGGCACCCTCGACGGCGAAACCCTGGAAGTGGCCCTCGACGCCCTGGATGCGCTCAATGCCAGCGGCAAGATGATCGGTGTGATCAGCCACGTCGAAGCGCTCAAGGAGCGCATCCCGGTGCAGTTGAAAGTGCACAAGGGCGTGGGCATGGGTTACAGCCGCCTGGAGGCGCGCTTCGCCGTCCCATAACTCGGACTTCGGCGCTGAGGTGTTTGTAGTTCGTAGGATGGGTAGAGCGCAGCGAAACCCATGCTGTGATGGGACCGCTGCGCGCTCCTTGGCGACTGAAGTCGCCCTTACAGGTAGAAGAGGCCTGCGTTCACACCTGGCTCTGGTCGAGGAACAGGTGCTCGGCGAGGAAGTCGACGAACACCCGCAGCTTGGCGGGCATCTGCTTGTAGCAGGGCCATAGGGCGCGGAAGTGGGCGGAGTGCTGGTTGCGGTCTTCGAGCACGGCCTGCAGCTGGCCGCTGGCGAGGGCGTCGCGCACGGCGAAGTCGGGCAGGCAGGTGATGCCCATGCCTTCGCTGGCGACGCGGATCAGGGTGTCGGCGTGGTTGCACACCAGGGTGGTGGGCAACTGCGGTTCGCTTTCCCCCGCGTCCAGGCGCAGGGGCCATTTCTGCAGCTTGCCGGTGCTGGGGAACTTGTAGTGCAGGCAGGCGTGCTGCTCCAGGTCGGCCGGCACCCGCGGCGTACCCCGGGCGGCCAGGTATTCGGGCGAGCCCACCAGCTGCAGGTGGAAGGCGCCGAGCTGGCGGGCGCGCAGGCGCGAGTCTTCGGGGATGCCGCTGCGTACCACCACGTCGAAGCCTTCCTCGATCACGTCCACCAGGCGGTCGCTGAAATCCAGGTCCAGCTCGATGCCGGGGTAGCGGCGCATGAAGGCCGGCAGCACCACGGGGAACAGGCCGAGCACCAGGGGCAGGCTGACCCGCAGGCGGCCGCTGGGCTCCTGGGTGTTTTGCGACAGCTCGTGCTCGGCCGCCTCCAGCTCGCCGAGGATGCGCCGGCAGCGCTCGAGGAACAGCGTGCCTTCCACCGTGAGGTTGATGCTGCGGGTGTTGCGGTGGAACAGGCGCACGCCGAGGTGCTGCTCCAGGCGGGCGATGCCCTTGCCCACCGCCGAGGCGGAGATGCCCAGGACGCGGCCGGCGGCGACGAAGCTCTGGCTTTCGGTGACCTGGACGAAGAGGGCGAGGCGGTTGAGGCTTTCCATGGTGCTTCCGATTGAGGACTCAGGATTCCGTTAAGTGCGGAATACTAGCCTGTTTTTCCGCAATTACCGTCGCCATAACCTGCTCCGACTTTCCTTGCGGAGCTTTCGAAATGACTGATTCATCCCTTTCCGACGGCGCTCGCCGCTGGCTGCTGCTGGCCGCCTGCCTGACGGCGGTGCTGATCCCGCTGTGCTTCACCGGCCCGGCGGTGGTGCTGCCGGCCATCAGCCAGGCCCTGGGCGGCTCGGCGGTGGAGCTGAGCTGGATCACCAACGGCTACATCCTCGCTTACGGCAGCGCGATGATGGCCGCTGGCAGCCTGGCCGACATCCACGGGCGCAAGCGCGTGTGGCTGGTGGGCCTGGCGCTGTTCGCGGCGGTGACCCTGGTGATTCCCTTCGCGCCCACGGTGCTGTGGTTCGACCTGTTGCGGGTGCTCCAGGGCCTGGGTGGTTCCGCCGCCTTCGCCGGGGCCATGGCGGCGCTGGCTCAGGAATTTCACGGCCCGATCCGCACCCGGGTGTTCAGCCTGCTGGGCACCACCTTCGGCCTGGGGCTGGCGTTCGGCCCGTTGCTGGCCGGCCTGCTGAGCGACGGCCTGGGTTGGCGCATGGTGTTCTTGCTGCCGGCCCTGTTCGGCATCGCCGGTGCGTTGCTGGTGGCCGTTTGCGCCCGTGAGAGCCGCGACCCCAATGCCCAGGGGCTGGATTGGCCGGGGGCGATCAGCTTCACCGCGATGCTCACCCTGTTCACCTGCGGCACGCTGCTGGCGCCGGAGCACGGCTGGTCGCACCCGCTGGTGCAGGGTTCGCTGTGGGGCAGCCTGGCGTTGCTGGTGGCCTTCGTGCTGATCGAGCGGCGCAGCCCACGGCCGATGCTGGAGCTGGGCCTGTTCCGTCGTGCGCAGTTCGCCGGTGTGCAGCTGCTGGGGGCGTCGCCCGCCTTCGCCTTCGTGGTGCTGATCGTGCTGCTGCCGGGGCGTTTCATCGGTGTGGATGGCCTCAGCGCCGTGCAGACCGGGCAACTGATGATCGCCTTGTCGGCGCCGTTGCTGGTGGTGCCGATGCTGGCGGCCTGGCTGTCGCGCTGGTTCACCGCCGGTGTGCTGTCGGCCCTGGGCCTGGTGCTGAACGCGCTCGGGCTGTTGTGGATGAGCGAGGCGCTGGTGGCCGGGCCGCAGGCCCTGGTGCTGCCGATGCTGCTGGTGGGCGTGGGCATCGGCTTGCCCTGGGGCTTGATGGACGGGCTGGCGGTGAGCGTGGTGGAGAAGGAGCGGGCGGGCATGGCCACCGGCATCTTCAACACCGTGCGGGTGTCCGGCGACGGCGTGGCCATCGCCCTGGTCGGCGCGTTGCTGGCCGCACTGATGCTGGTGGCCCTGCCGGCTTCAGCGGTGGCGCCGCCGCAACGGGTCGCCGCCGCCAGCCATGCGGCCCTGGGCGACCTGGCCCAGGCCGCGGCGATGCTGGGTATGGACCGGGCGGCGTTGCTGCCGGGCTATGACGCGGCGTTCCGCACCCTGCTGCAGGTGCTGGCGGCGGTGACCGGGCTGACGGCGGTGCTGGTGTTCGCACTGCTGGGCAGGGTGCGCACCCATGAGCCGGAGGCAGCGGGAGAGGTTCCCTGTGAGGCGTAGCCGTGCGGGTGGAGCACGCTTCATCGGTCCACCGTCGGTGTGGCCGGTAACGCCTACAAGAGCATCGCGAATGAATTCGCCCACAGGGAAGGAGCGGATCAGGCGGGCCAGCGTTCCTTGCGCCAGGCGCGGCGCTGGTTCTTCTGGAGGTAGGTCCAGGCGACGAAGCGGCTTTGCTTCTGGCCCTGGGCCATGTGCACCACGCGGATGTCGGTGGCGCCGAGGGCCTTGAGGCGCTCTTGCAGGGGCGCGACGTTGCTCGCCTTGGACACCAGGGTGCTGAACCAGAACACCTGCTGGCCGAAGGCGGCGCTTTCGTCGGCCATGCGGGCGATGAAGGCCGCTTCGCCGCCTTCGCAATGCAGCTCGTTGGACTGGCCGCCGAAGTTGAGCACCGGCAATGCGCGGCTCGGGTCCTGCTTGCCGAGGTTCTTCCACTTGCGTCGGCTGCCGCTGCGGGCTTCGTCCAGGGAGGCGTGGAAGGGCGGGTTGCACAGGGTGAAGTCGAAGCGTTCGTCGGCTTGCAGCAGGCCCTGGAAAATGTGCTGCGGGTGTTCCTGGCGGCGCAGCTCGATGGCGTCGCCATATTGCGGGTTGGCGGCGAGGATCGCGGCGGCGGAGTCCAGGGACTGCGCGTCGATGTCGGCACCGACGAAGCGCCAGCCGTAGTCATGGTGGCCGATCAGCGGGTAGATGCAGTTGGCCCCGACGCCGATGTCCAGCCCGCGCAGGCCGGGGCCCTTGGGGATCACGCCGTCATGGGCGGCGCCCAGCAGGTCGGCCAGATGGTGCAGGTAGTCGGCGCGACCGGGGATGGGCGGGCACAGGTAGCCGGCGGGGATGTCCCACTGGCGGATGCCGTAGAACTGCTGCAGCAGCGCGCGGTTGAAGACCTTGACCGCCTCGGGGTTGGCGAAGTCGATGCTTTGCTTGCCGTAGGGGTTGAGGATGACGAACGCGGCCAGCTCCGGGCTGCCTGCGATCAGCGCGGGGAAGTCGTAGCGGCCCTGGTGGCGGTTGCGCGGGTGCAGCGGCGCCTTGCTCCCTTCGGACGGCTTGGCCGGTGCGGTCTTGCTGGGCGGTTTGCTGGGCATGGCGAGGTCCGGGAACGAAGGGCAGGCGCGCATTATTCACAACCCGCCGGGTTTGGCCAGCCGCCGTCGGGCGGCCGGTCAGAAGGGCAGGAGCCAGGGCACCAGGAGCACGGTGACGATCATTACCAGCAGGGTGAAGGGCACGCCGACCTTGACGAAGTCGCCGAAGCGGTACTGGCCGGGACCGAGCACCAGGGTGTTCACCGGTGAGGAGATGGGCGTCATGAAGGCGGCCGAGGCGGCCAGGGCCACGGTCATGGCGAAGGGCTGCGGCGAGACGCCGAGCTGCTGGGCGGTGGCGATGGCCACCGGGGCCATGAGCACGGCGGTGGCGGTGTTGGAGATGAACAGGCCGATCACCGCGGTGAGCACGAACAGCGCGGCGATGACCAGGCGCGGCGTGGCATCGCCCAGCAACGCCACCAGGCCCTGTACGGCGAGGCCGATGCCGCCGGTCTGCTGCAGGGCGTGGGCGAAGGGCAGCATGCCGACGATGAGGATCAGGGTGGGCCAGTGGATGGCGCGGTAGGCGCTGTCCAGGTCGATGCAGCGGAAGGCACCCATCAGCAGGCAGCCCACCAGCGCGGCCATGACGTTGGGCACCAGGCCGCTGACCATCAGCACCACCATCACCGCCAGGCTGAGCAGGGCGTGGGGCGCCTTGTGGGCGGTGGGGGCCACTTCGTCCACCTCGGCGGGCAGGCTGAGCACCAGGAAGTCGCGGCCCTGGGCCTGCAGGCGGTGGATGTCCTTCCATTCGCCGGCCACCAGCAGGGTGTCGGAGCCCTTGAGCTTTTCATCCACCAGCACGCCTTCGAGGGGACGGCCATGACGGCGCAGGCCGACGACGTTGAGGCGGTGGCGGCTGCGGAAGCCCAGTTCCTGGATGGTTTTGCCCGGCAGCTCCGATTCCGGCGGCAGGGCGACTTCGGCCAAGCCCAGCTGGTGGGCGTGCAGGCTGTAGTAGGAGGCGTTAAGGGGCATGGGCTCCAGGCCCAGTGCGTGGTAGGCGCCGAGCAGGCCGATGGCGGGGCTGGCGAGGTCCACCAGCAACACGTCGCCGGGCTCCAGCTGGGTGTTGCCGGTGGCCATCAGCAGCAGGGTGCGGAACTTGCGCTGGCGCTCGACGGCGATGACGTTGATGCCGTATTCGCGGCGCAGCTCCAGCTCGTTGAGGGCCTGGCGCGCTAGGGGCGAATCGGCACGCACCCGCAGCCGGCGTTCGCGCTCGCTGAGGTGGTAGGCGCCGGCCAGGTCGGCGAGGGTCAGGCGCGGGGCGGCGGTGCTCTGGTCACGGGTGTCGCGGCCGAGCCAGTGGCTGGCGACGAGCATGTAGAGCACACCGAGGACCAGCACGGCGAGGCCGATGGGCGTGGGGCCGAAGAAGCCGAAGCCGTCGAAGCCGGCGCGGCGCAGTTCGCTGTGCACCACCATGTTCGACGGCGTGGCCACCAGGGTGAGCATGCCGCTGATCAGGCCGGCGAAGGCCAGGGGCATCATCAGCCGCGCCGGGGGGATCTTCAGGCGGGCGGCGACGCCAAGTACCACGGGGATGAAGATGGCGACGATGCCGGTGGAGCTCATCACCGAGCCGAGCCCGGCGACGCTGAGCATGAGCAGCACCAGCAGACGCGTCTCGCTGCTGCCGGCGCGGGCCACCAGCCAGTCGCCCAGGCGGTAGGCGATGCCGGTGCGCACCAGGCCGTCGCCGATGATGAAGAGCGCGGCGATCAGCACCACGCTGGGGTCGCTGAAGCCGGCCAGGGCCTGCTCGGTGGTGAGCACGCCGCTCAGCGCCAGGGCGACCAGGGCCAGCAGGGCGACGGCGTCCATGCGCGGGCGGTTGCGCACGAAGAGGGTGACGACCACCAGCAGCAGGCCGAGTACCCAGAGGAGTTGCGGGGTCATGGCTGGGGCTCCTGGATGGGGTGTGGCCGTTGCACCGTAGCCCGGGTTTCAACCGGAGGAGTTTCCCGGGCTGAAGCCCGGGCTACGTCTGTTTACGGGCGTGATTCTGTCAGGGGTAGCCGAGGGTGGCCTTGATCTGTTGCAGGTTGGCGGCGATCCAGTGCTTGTCGATGGCGCCCCAGTCGCGGATCACGTAGTGGCCGGCGTTGTTGCGGGCGCCTTCGTCCTGCTGGAACTGGCAGTCGATGTCCAGGTCGGCGAGGGCGGCGAGGGTGTCCTGGGCGGTGCGGCGGGGCATGCCGGTGGCGTCCATCAGGGCGGGGACGCTGGCGGCGGTGCCGCTGTCGATCAGCCAGGCGACGTAGAGGCGGCGGTAGAAGCTGGTCTTGGTCTTGCTGGTTTCCATGGGGGCTCCGGGTTCAGGGCGCGCGATGGCGCAGCACGCGGTGGCGGTTGGCGAAGAACAGGTGCAGGAACAGCCGCACCAGCGGGGCGCCGAACCGTGGCTCGACGGTGAGGCGGTCGATCACCCGGGTGCCGCTGCCCTGTACTTCCAGGCGGCGTTCGTGGCGCCACAGGCGCATGCCGGTCATGGGGGATTCTTCGACGAAGCCGACGCCGGGGTTGAGCTCGCGCAGGGTCAGCCGCGAGGTGCCCAGCGGCAGAAAGCCGAACAGCCAGAGGTGGCTGGTGAACAGCGGCTCGCCGGGCTGGAAGGCGAGGTCTTCGAGGTTGCGGATGCCGGCGGGCACGGTCATGCGCAGCCAGGGGCGCATTTCCTCGCGCAGGCGGTCGACGTCGGTGATCCAGCTCCAGGCCTGGCCGGGGCTGACGGCGAGGGTGGATTCGAAGCGCAGTTCGATGGGCATGTCTTCCACGTCCCTATGAAAGAGCAAGGCCCGCCGATTGGCGGGCCTTGTGGGCTTACAGGTTGGCGATCTTCTCGCGCTGCTCGGCCAGCTTGGCCAGGGCCTGTTCGGCTTCGGCCAGCTTGGCGCGCTCCTTGTCGAGCACTTCGGCCGGGGCCTTGGCGACGAAGCCTTCGTTGGCGAGCTTGCCGCCGACGCGCTTCACTTCGCCGTCCAGGCGCTGTATTTCCTTGTCCAGGCGGGCTAGCTCGGCTTCCTTGTCGATCAGGCCGGCCATAGGCACCAGCACCTGCAGGTCACCCACCAGGGCGGTGGCGGACATGGGGGCTTCTTCGCCGGCAGCGAGGACGCGGACCGATTCGAACTTGGCCAGCTTGTTCAGCAGCGGGCCGTTGTCGGCGAGGCGGCGCAGGTCTTCATCGCTGGCGTTGGCCAGGACCACGTCGATGCGCTTGGCCATGGAGATCTTCATCTCGCCACGGATCTGGCGCACGCCGAGCATCAGGGTCTTGACCCATTCGATGTCGTCTTCGGCGGCCGCGTCGATACGGGCTTCGTTGGCCACCGGCCAGGGTTGCAGCATCAGGGTGTCGCCGATGACGCCGGCCTGGGCCTTGATGCGCTGCCAGATCTCTTCGGTGATGAAGGGCATGAACGGGTGGGCCAGGCGCAGGATGACCTCCAGCACGCGCACCAGGGTGCGGCGGGTGCCACGCTGGCGCTCGATGGGGGCGTTTTCGTCCCACAGCACCGGCTTGACCAGCTCCAGGTACCAGGAGCAGTACTCGTCCCAGACGAATTCGTAGAGGGCCTGGGCCGCGAGGTCGAAGCGGAAGGCGTCGAGCTGGCGGGTGACTTCGGCTTCGGTGCGCTGCAGTTGGGAGATGATCCAGCGGTCGACCGAGGACAGCTCGACGGCTTCGCCGTTGATGCCGGTGTCCTGGCCGTCGGTGTTCTCGGTGACGAAGTTGGCGGCGTTCCACAGCTTGTTGCAGAAGTTGCGGTAGCCCTCGACGCGGCCCATGTCGAACTTGATGTCGCGGCCGGTGGAGGCCAGCGAGCAGAAGGTGAAGCGCAGGGCGTCGGTGCCGTAGCTGTTGATGCCTTCGGGGAACTCGACCTTGGTCTGCTTGGCGATCTTCTCGGCCAGCTTGGGCTGCATCATGCCGCTGGTGCGTTTCTCCAACAGGGCGTCGAGGGTGATGCCGTCGACGATGTCCAGCGGGTCGAGGACGTTGCCCTTGGACTTGGACATTTTCTGGCCCTGGCCGTCACGGACCAGGCCGTGGACGTACACGGTCTTGAAGGGGACCTGGGCGCTGCCGTCGTCGTTCTTCACCAGGTGCATGGTGAGCATGATCATCCGGGCGACCCAGAAGAAGATGATGTCGAAGCCGGTGACCAGCACGTCGGTGGGGTGGAAGGTCTTGAGGAAGTCGGTCTGTTCCGGCCAGCCGAGGGTGGAGAAGGTCCACAGGCCCGAGCTGAACCAGGTGTCGAGGACGTCGTCGTCCTGGCGCAGGGCGATGTCGCCCAGGTTGTGCTTGGCGCGGACTTCTGCTTCGTCGCGGCCGACGTAGACGTTGCCGGCTTCGTCGTACCAGGCCGGGATGCGGTGGCCCCACCAGAGCTGGCGGCTGATGCACCAGTCCTGGATGTCACGCATCCAGGAGAAGTACATGTTTTCGTACTGCTTGGGCACGAACTGGATGCGGCCGTCTTCCACGGCGGCGATGGCGGGTTCGGCCAGGGGCTTGGTGGAGACGTACCACTGGTCGGTCAGCCAGGGTTCGATGACGGTGCCGGAGCGGTCGCCCTTGGGCACCTTGAGGGCGTGGTCGTCGATCTTCTCCAGCAGGCCGAGGGCTTCGATGTCGGCGACGATGCGCTTGCGCGCGTCGAAGCGGTCGAGGCCGGCGTAGGCGGCGGGCAGGCTGCCGTCGAATTCGCCGTTGACGCTGCCGTCGATGTGGAACACCTGGGCGGTGGCGAGCACGGCGGCGTTCTTGTCGAAGATGTTGATCAGCGGCAGGTCGTGGCGCTTGCCGACTTCATAGTCGTTGAAGTCGTGGGCCGGGGTGATCTTCACGCAGCCGGTGCCGAACTCGGGGTCGCAGTAGTCATCGGCGATGATGGGGATGCGACGGCCGACCAGGGGCAGCTCGACGAACTTGCCGATCAGGGCCTTGTAGCGCTCGTCTTCCGGGTGCACGGCCACGGCACTGTCGCCGAGCAGGGTTTCCGGACGGGTGGTGGCGACCACCAGGTGGTCCTTGCCGTCGGCGGTCTTCAGGCCGTCGGCCAGCGGGTAGCGCAGGTTCCACAGGTGGCCCTTCTCGTCGTGGCTTTCCACTTCGAGGTCGGAAATGGCGGTGTGGAACTTGGTGTCCCAGTTGACCAGGCGCTTGCCACGGTAGATCAGGCCATCCGCGTGCAGGCGCACGAAGGCTTCCTTGACCGCTTCGGAGAGGCCGTCGTCCATGGTGAAGCGCTCGCGCGACCAGTCGACGGAGGAGCCGAGGCGGCGGATCTGGCGGGTGATGGTGCCGCCGGACTGTTCCTTCCATTCCCAGACCTTGTCGAGGAACTTCTCGCGGCCGAGGTCATGGCGATCGACGCCCTGGGCGGCCAGCTGGCGCTCTACCACCATCTGGGTGGCGATGCCGGCGTGGTCGGTGCCCGGCTGCCACAGGGTGTTGCGACCCTGCATGCGGCGGAAGCGGATCAGCGCATCCATGATGGCGTTGTTGAAGCCATGACCCATGTGCAGGCTGCCGGTGACGTTCGGCGGTGGGATCATGATGGTGTAGGACTCGCCGGAGCCTTGCGGGGCGAAGTAGTTGTTCTTCTCCCAGGTCTGGTACCAGGAGGTTTCGATGGCGTGGGGCTGGTAGGTCTTGTCCATGGTGCGGCGGGACCGTGTCGGCAACTGATCGGAAAGCCGCCGAGTATAGCGGCTGCGGGTACAAGCCCCAAGCGTGGGGCGCGATGGGGCGGCGCGAGGCGCGCACCGGTCAGCCGCGGCGGGGCGGCTGGGGCAGGAGGCGGGTCAGGCGGGCGCTGAGGCGGCGCTTGAGCTCGGCTTCTATCTGGGGCACGAAATCGTCGATGACGTCTTGCAGGATGAGTTGCGCGGCGGCGCGCAGCTCGGTGTCCAGGCGGCTGAATTCCTGGGCGCTGGCGGCTTCGGCGCTGCGCTGCAGGGCGGACTGGATGGGTGTGGTGCTCGGTTGCTCGACCCGCGCTGCAGGTGCGGGGGCGGGCTGCATGGCCGGCGCCGGGCGCGGGGCGACGGGCTCGCTGCCCAGCGGGGTGAGCTCGAAGGGCGGCGGCTCGACGATTTCGGAGAGCAGGGGGATGCTGTCCGGGTCGACGGACTCGGTGAGCAGGGGCGGCTCGCTGCTGGTGTGTTCATCGAGCAGGGCGCGGATCGACTCGAGGTCGTCGAGCAGGTGAGCGGGTTTTTGCGGCGGTCTGGAGTTGTCCATGGGGCGTACTTAGAGTTCGACTCGCTTTGGATCATAGCCGCGCTGGCGATAGGTCCGGAAATTCTCACGGCAGGCGGCCAGCAGCGCCGGCTCCTGGTTGACGATCTCGATGATGCGGCTGAAGCGTTCGAGATGCGGCGAGAGGCTGGCGTCGAGGTTGATCAGCAGGCCCTGGGCGGCTTCGGGCTGTTCGTTGGCGCCGATCACCACCGGTGCTTGCGGGTCGTCTTCATGCTGGCTGTGGGGGATGAAGGTTTCGGCCTTGAAGCGCCACATCAGCTCGTCCAACTCGTTGCCCTGGGCCTTGTCGGCGCAGCGCACGAACACCGGCAGGCCATGGCGCCAGGCCTTGCTCGCCAGCTGGCAGGCGGCGCGCAGGCGGTCCGCCGGGCTGCTGGAAGAAAGGACGTAGAACTCGACGCGGGTCATGGCTGGGTGTTCCTGAGGTGGGGCGGGTGCCCGGCGGCCTGTGCCGCCGGGCGATGCTGCAGTTTACACGCGGTCCAGCAGGTACTGGGTGAGCAGGGGCACCGGACGACCGGTGGCGCCCTTGTCCTTGCCACCGCTGACCCAGGCGGTGCCGGCGATGTCGAGGTGGGCCCAGTGGAACTTCTTGGCGAAGCGCGACAGGAAGCAGCCGGCGGTGATGGTGCCGGCCTTGGGGCCGCCGATGTTGGCGATGTCGGCGAAGGGGCTGTCGAGCTGCTCCTGGTATTCGTCGAACAGCGGCAGCTGCCAGGCGCGGTCGTCGGCGTATTCGCCGGCCTTGAGGATCTGCTTCACCAGGCCGTCGTTGTTGCCCATGAGGCCGGAGACGTTGCTGCCCAGGGCGACGATGCAGGCGCCGGTGAGGGTGGCGATGTCGATCACCGCCTGGGGCTTGAAGCGCTCGGCGTAGGTGAGGGTGTCGCACAGCACCAGGCGGCCTTCGGCGTCGGTGTTGAGGATTTCGACGGTCTGGCCGCTCATGGTGGTGACGATGTCACCGGGGCGGGTGGCGCCGCCGCTGGGCATGTTTTCGGCGCAGGCCAGCAGGCCGACTACGTTGATCGGCAGCTGCAGCTCGAGCAGGGCACGGAAGGTGCCGAGCACGCTGGCGGCGCCGCACATGTCGTACTTCATCTCGTCCATGCCGGCGGCGGGCTTGATGCTGATGCCGCCGGTGTCGAAGGTGATGCCCTTGCCTACGAGGGCATAGGGTTTGTCGTCCTTCTTGCCGCCCTGGTAGTTGAGCACGATCATCCGCGGCGGCTGGTCGCTGCCCTGGGCGACGGCGAGGAAGGCACCGGCGCCAAGCTCCTTGAGCTTCTTCTCGTCCAGCACTTCGACCTTGAGGTTCTTGTGGGCCTTGGCCAGTGCCTTGGCTTCCTCGGCGAGGAAGCTGGGGTGGCAGAGGTTCGGCGGCAGGTTGCCGAGGTCCTTGGTGAAGGCCATGCCGGTGGCGATGGCCTGGGCATGGGCGCTGCCACGCTCGACGTCGGCGACTTCGGCCTTCTCGGCCAGCAGAGTGATTTTCTTCAGCGCCGGGGCATCGGCCTTGGTGCTTTTGAAGCGGTCGAAGCGGTAGGTGCCGTCGGCCAGGGTTTCCACCAGCAGGCGGGCCTTGCCGTAGGCGTCGCGGCCCTTGACCGCGAGTTCGCCCAGGGCCAGTACGGCGTCGCTGCCGCCAAGGCCCTTGAGCGCGCCGTTGACGGCGGCGGCGACCTTGCGGAACTGGCGGTCGCCGAGTTCACGTTCCTTGCCCACGCCCACCAGCAGCACGCGGTCGGCCTTGAGGTTGGGCAGGCTGTGCAGCAGCAGGGTCTGGCCGACCTTGCCGGCGATATCGCCACGCTTGAGCAGGGCGCTGATCGCGCCACCGGTGGCGCCATCCAGTGCGCTGGCGGCGGTGCCCAGTTTGCGGCCTTCGCTGACGGCGACGACCAGGGTGGCGGTTTTCAGGGTTTCGGGACGAGCGCTTTTGACGAGGAATTCCATGACGTATGTCCCCAAGACAAAGAGTCGGGATTGCAGGATATAATGCCGGCCATTTTTCAGTGGTCCGCCGGTTCGGCGGGCTGGCCACAAAGCGGCTAGTTTGAGCGTAGCCGCCTGAGCCTGACAACCCTGGAGTGTCTGGTTTGATTGTCTTCCGTTATCTGTCCCGCGAAGTCCTGGTCACCCTGAGCGCCGTAAGTGCGGTGCTGCTGGTGATCATCATGAGTGGTCGCTTCATCAAGTACCTGGCCCAGGCCGCGCAAGGCGTCCTGGACCCGGGCGTGCTGTTCCTGATCATGGGCTTCCGCCTGCCGGGCTTCCTCGAGCTGATCCTGCCGCTGGGTTTGTTCCTCGGTTTCCTCCTGGCCTATGGCCGGCTCTACCTGGACAGCGAGATGACCGTGCTCGCCGCCACCGGCATGAGCCAGCAACGGCTGATGGCCTACAGCCTGGCGCCGGCGACCCTGGTGGCACTGCTGGTGGCCTGGCTGAGCCTGGGCCTGGCGCCCCAGGGCGTGGCCCAGGTGGCGCGCATCCTCAATGAGCAGGACGCGCTGACCGAGTTCGACACCCTGGTGCCGGGCCGCTTCCAGACCATGAAGAACGGCACGCGGGTGACCTACACCGAGAGCCTTTCGGCCGACCGTGGCGAGCTGGGCGGGGTGTTCATCTCCGAGAAGCGCCTGTCGCAGAACAACAAGGAGCGTGGCATCGGCGTGCTGGTGGCGGAGAAGGGCAGCCAGGTCATCCACAAGGATGGCAGCCGCTACCTGATCCTGGAGAACGGCTACCGCTACGACGGTAACCCGGGTAAGGCCGACTACCGTGCCATCAAGTACGAGACCTACGGCATCCTCCTGCCCAAGCCGGAAATCAGCGGCGAGATCGGTGAGCGCGAGGCGATCCCGACCTCCGAGCTGATCGGCAGTGACAATCCGCGCTACCAGGCCGAGCTGCAATGGCGCCTGTCCATTCCGCTGCTGGTGTTCGTGGTGACCCTGCTGGCGGTGCCGCTGTCGCGGGTCAATCCGCGCCAGGGCCGCTTCCTCAAGCTGCTGCCGGCGATCCTTCTTTATATGGCTTACCTGTCCTTGCTGATCGCTGCGCGCGGCCAGCTGGACAAAGGCAAGATCCCCATGGCGCTCGGCCTCTGGTGGGTGCACGGGATGTTCCTGCTGGTGGGCTTGTCATTGCTTTACTGGGAGCCGTTGCGGCTGAAGTGGGCAGCTCGTCGTGATGCCCGTGAGGTGGCCCATGGTTAGGTTGGATCGTTATATCGGCACCAGCGTGTTCTTCGGCATCCTCGCGGTGCTGGGGGTGATAGTCGGGCTGGCGCTGCTGTTCGCCTTCATCGATGAATTGGGCGATGTGGATGGCTCCTACGGTGTGCTGGAAGCGGCCACCTATGTGCTGATGACCACGCCGCGCCGGGTTTACGAGATGCTGCCGATGGCGGCGCTGATCGGCAGCCTGATCGGTCTTGGCGGCCTGGCCAGCAGCAGCGAGCTGACCATCATGCGTGCGGCGGGCGTGTCCATCGGACGCATCGTCTGGGCGGTGATGAAGCCGCTGCTGGTGCTGATGCTGGTGGGCGTGCTGATCGGCGAGTACGTCGCGCCCTGGAGCGAGAACCTGGCACAGGGCAACCGCGCCCTGGCGCAAGGCGGCGGTGAGGCGCAGAGCGCCAAGCGCGGCCTGTGGCACCGTCAGGGTAACCAGTACGTGCACATCAACGCCGTGCAGCCCAATGGCGTGCTCTATGGTGTGACCCGCTACGACTTCGACGGCGAACGCCATATGCAGTCGGCGAGCTTCGCCCGGCGCGCCCTGTACCAGACCGATCACTGGCAACTGGAAGATGTTTCCACCACCTACTTCCGCGGTGACCACACCGAAGTGGTAGACGCGGCGAACGAGCGCTGGGATATCGAGCTGAACCCGCAGCTGCTGGGCACGGTGGTGATGGAGCCCGAGGCCCTGTCGATCACCGGCCTGTGGCGCTACACCCATTACCTGGCGGACCAGGGGCTGAACAACGGCCGCTACTGGCTGGCGTTCTGGACCAAGGTGCTGCAGCCGCTGGTCACCGGTGCGCTGGTGCTGATGGCGATCTCCTTCATCTTCGGCCCGCTGCGCTCGGTGACCCTGGGGCAACGCGTGTTCACTGGCGTGGTGATCGGCTTCGTGGTACGGATCAGCCAGGACCTGCTTGGCCCGTCCAGCCTGGTGTTCGGCTTTTCGCCGCTGCTGGCGGTGCTGATCCCTGCGGGTATCTGCGCCCTGGCCGGTGCCTGGCTGCTGAGGCGCGCGGGGTAGTTTCCCCGGGCATGAAAAAGCCGGCTGCGAGCCGGCTTTTTCTTGGGCGCGATTCGGGTGGCGCTACTTCTTGTGGATGTTCTTCGGCAGTTGGACGACCTGGCTGTCGGAGTACATGTCGTGCCAGCTGCGCTTCTGCTTGTCGACGATCATCCACAGGAAGCCGAGGCCGAAGCACAGCCAGGAGCCGATGGCGACCACGAAGCGCAGCAGGGCCTGCCACAGGCTGATGGCCGAGCCGTCGCGATTCTGGATGCGCACGCCCCAGACCTGCATGCCGAGGGTTTGGCCGCCGCGCATCCAGAACTTGCTGAAGAAGGCGAAGAGGCTGAGGAACAGCAGGCTGGAAAGCACCGGGTCGCCGATCAATGCGCCCTGTTCGGCCATCTGCCGCAGGCGCTCGCTGCCGAAGATCGCGCGCAGGATCGCCTGCTGATAGAAGAGGGTGACGACCATCATCAGGGCAACGCAGAGAAGGAAGTCGTAGAAGATTGCAGCGAAGCGGCGGATCGGACCCGCGACGGGGAAATCGCCTTCGGGACGCAGTTTCTGGTTCGGCATGGAAAGCCCTTGCAAACGTGGGGTCGCGACATTCTAAGGGCTGGGCTCCATAGAATCACGGGCATAAAAAAACCCCTGATGTTTCCATCAGGGGTTCTTTCAAAGCAGAAGGCTTAGCCCAGGATTTGAACCTGGTCAGCCTGCATGCCTTTTTGACCTTGCACAGCTACGAAGCTGACTTTCTGGCCTTCTTTCAGGCTCTTGAAGCCGTTACCTTCGATAGCGCGGAAGTGCACGAACAGATCCGGACCGCTTTCGGGGGTGATGAAACCAAAACCCTTCTCGTCGTTGAACCACTTAACGGTGCCGTTTTGACGATTCGACATGTCTTATTTCCTTGAAACTAGAGTTGATGACAGCCTCTTGCTTTTCTTAAAGCATAGAGGGCTGGAACTGGTTGCAGAGAGTAAGAGAAGTCGAGCGGGATGTAGCGGATCTGTAGGATCTACTGCACCAGGTCACGATTCAACAGCGACCCATGCAAACACAGTGCGCACACTCTACGCTAACTTTCTTGGAATTGCCAACCCCCCGAAAGGTCAATCCTAGGCGGGGTTTGAGAAGATTTCCAGTACCGATACACGGCTTCTGAAAAAGGTGTTTCGGCAGGGCTGTTTTGAGGTGTAGCGATGGGCTGCAGCTCGCGAGAAATGCGGGCTTGCTGAAATCGTGGTGCCCCGGGAGAGACTCGAACTCTCACTCTGTCGCCAGAAACGGATTTTGAATCCGCCGCGTCTACCATTCCGCCACCGGGGCACGATGGCGGCGGAGTATAGGGAGGCGGCCGAGGCGGGTCAATCCGCCCGCGTGGTCAGATTTACGCATTTCCGTTAATATTCGCGCCCCTGCAAGAAGACCCCACCATGCGCGTTGCCGACTTCCATTTCGAGCTCCCCGAGCACCTCATCGCCCGTCATCCGCTGAGCGAGCGGCGTGCCAGCCGCCTGCTGGTGCTCGATGGCCCCACGGGTGAATTGGCCCACAAGGGCTTTGCCGACCTACTGGGCTATCTGCGCCCCGGCGATCTGATGGTGTTCAACAACACCCGGGTGATCCCGGCGCGCCTGTTTGGCCAGAAGGCATCGGGCGGCAAGCTGGAGATACTGGTGGAGCGCGTGCTGGACAGCCATCGCGTGCTGGCCCATGTGCGTTCGAGCAAGTCGCCCAAGCCGGGCTCGACCATTCTCATCGACGGCGGTGCCGAGGCGACCATGCTGGCGCGCCACGATGCGTTGTTCGAGCTGGGCTTTGCCGAAGACGTGCTGCCGTTGCTGGACCGCCTCGGGCATATGCCGTTGCCTCCTTATATAGATAGGCCGGACGAAGACGCGGACCGTGAGCGCTACCAGACCGTTTATGCCCGCCATGCCGGCGCAGTTGCGGCACCCACGGCCGGGCTGCATTTCGACGAGGCGTTGCTGGAGTCCATCGCTGCGAAGGGTGTCGAAACCGCGTTCGTCACCCTGCACGTGGGGGCCGGTACCTTCCAGCCGGTCCGCGTCGAGCGCATCGAGGAGCACCACATGCACCTCGAGTGGCTGGAGGTTGGCCAGGAAGTGGTTGATGCCGTGGCGGCCTGTCGTGCCCGTGGCGGCCGGGTGATCGCCGTCGGCACCACCAGCGTGCGCTCGCTGGAAAGTGCCGCGCGTGACGGTGTGCTCAAACCCTTCAGTGGCGACACCGATATCTTCATCTACCCGGGCCGGCCCTTCCATGTGGTGGATGCCCTGGTGACCAACTTCCATCTCCCCGAATCCACCCTGCTGATGCTGGTGTCGGCCTTTGCCGGCTATCCGGAAACAATGGCTGCCTACAGTGCAGCGGTTGAGCAGGGCTATCGCTTCTTCAGTTACGGTGATGCCATGTTCATCACCCGCAACCCCGCTCCCCGCGGGCCCGAGGACCAAGCATGACCCGTACCTGCCGCATGACCTTCGAACTGCTGGCCACCGAAGGCAAGGCCCGTCGTGGCCGTCTGACCTTCCCCCGTGGCGTGGTCGAAACGCCGGCCTTCATGCCGGTTGGCACCTATGGGACGGTCAAGGGCATGCTCCCGCGTGACATCGAGGACATCGGTGCGCAGATCATCCTCGGCAATACCTTCCACCTCTGGCTGCGCCCTGGCACCGAGGTGATCAAGCGCCACGGCGACCTCCATGACTTCATGCAGTGGCAGGGGCCGATCCTCACCGACTCGGGTGGTTTCCAGGTCTTCAGCCTGGGTGCCATGCGCAAGATCAAGGAGGAGGGCGTGACCTTCGCCTCCCCTGTGGATGGCGCCAAGGTGTTCATGGGCCCCGAGGAGTCCATGCAGGTGCAACGCGATCTCGGCTCCGACATCGTGATGATCTTCGACGAGTGCACGCCATACCCGGCCGACCTCGATGTGGCCAAGCGCTCCATGGAGCTGTCGCTGCGTTGGGCCAAGCGCTCGAAGGCCGCTCATGGCGAAAGCACGGCCGCGTTGTTCGGCATCGTCCAGGGCGGCATGCATGAAGAGCTGCGCATGCGTTCGCTGGACGGGTTGAACGAGATCGGTTTCGACGGCCTGGCCATCGGCGGCCTCTCCGTGGGTGAGCCCAAGGAGGAAATGATCCGTGTACTCGATTACCTGCCCGCACAGATGCCGGCGGACAAGCCGCGCTACCTGATGGGCGTGGGCAAGCCGGAAGACCTGGTGGAAGGCGTGCGCCGCGGTGTGGACATGTTCGACTGCGTGATGCCGACCCGTAACGCCCGCAACGGCCACCTGTTCGTCGAGACCGGGGTGCTGAAAATCCGTAACTCGGTGCACAAGCACGACGACTCGCCGCTGGACCCGACCTGCGACTGTTACACCTGCAAACATTTCTCCAGGGCCTATCTGCACCATCTGGACAAATGCGGTGAAATGCTCGGCAGCATGTTGAATACAATCCACAACTTGCGGCATTACCAGCGCCTGATGGCTGGTTTGCGCGAGGCAATCCAACAGGGTAAATTGGCCGCCTTTGTCGATGCCTTCTATGCCCGGCGCGGACTACCGACACCGCCCCTGGACTGATAAAGCCGCATATATAGAGCTGAACATTCTTCAAATTTTCGCAACAGGAGTGCTACATGAGCTTTCTGATTCCCGCCGCCTATGCCGACGCTGCCGCCCCGGCCGCAGCCGCTGGCCCCGCCGGCACTGGCTTCGAGTGGGTTTTCCTGGTCGGTTTCCTGGTCATCTTCTACCTGATGATCTGGCGTCCCCAGTCCAAGCGCGCCAAAGAGCACAAGAATCTGCTGGGCAACCTGCAGAAAGGCGATGAAGTTGTTACCTCTGGCGGTATCGCCGGCAAGGTGGTCAAGGTCTCCGATGACTTCGTGGTCATTGAGGTGTCCGACACCGTCGAACTGAAGATCCAGAAGGTCGCCATCGCGGCCACGCTGCCGAAAGGCACGCTGAAAGCCATCTAACGATTCGTTCTTCACCATTCACGGGGCGCTTAAGGCGCCCCGCGTCATAACGGGCGGTGTCATGCTCAACAAGTACCCTCTGTGGAAATATCTGCTGATCCTGGCGGTTCTCGCCCTCGGCCTGGTCTATTCCGCACCTAACCTCTACCCCAATGATCCGGCCATCCAGATCTCTGGCAACAGCACCGCGCTGAAGATCCAGCAGGGCGATCTCGATCGCTCCGTGGCGGCTCTCAAGGCTGCCGGGTTCGAAGTCAAAAGCGCGAGCCTCAGTGAGCGTGGTGGCTTGCTGCGCCTGACCAAGCTGGGTGATCAACTGCCTGCCAAGGAGGTCGTCACCCAGGTGCTGGGCGAGGACTACGTGGTTGCGCTGAACCTCGCACCGACCACGCCGGACTGGCTGCGCAGCGTGAGTGCGACGCCGATGAAGCTGGGCCTCGACCTTTCCGGTGGTGTGCACTTCCTGCTGGAAGTGGACATGGAGAAGGCCGTTTCCGCCCGGGTGAAGATCTACGAAGGCGAAGTCCGCACCCTGCTGCGCAAGGAGCGCGTGCGCTACCGCAGCCTGCCGGGCATCGACAACGGCTTCCAGCTTGGCTTCAGCGACCAGGAGTCGCTGGACAAGGCGCAGTCGCTGATCCGCAAATCCTTTACCGATTTCGACCTGAAGACCGCCGAGCGTGGTGATCAGCAGGTGATGAGCCTGACCCTGACCCAGGCCAAGCTGACCGAAATCCGCGAATACTCGATCAAGCAGAACCTGACCACCGTACGCAACCGCGTGAACGAGCTGGGCGTTTCCGAGCCGCTGGTACAGCGTCAGGGCGCCAACCGCATCGTGGTCGAGCTGCCGGGCGTGCAGGACACGGCCGAAGCCAAGCGTATTCTCGGCAAGACCGCCAACCTCGAGTTCCGCCTGGCTGCCGCCCCCGATGCGAGCAAGGCCAGCACCGAATCCTTCGAGTTCCGCGAGCCGGGTCGCCCGCCGGTACCGCTGGAGCGCAGCCTGATCATCACCGGTGACCAGGTTACCGACGCTCAGGCCAGCTACGACGAGAACGGCCGCCCGCAGGTGAACATCCGTCTGGATGGCCATGGCGGCGAGCTGATGAACCGCGCTACCCGAAACAACGTCGGCCGCAGCATGGCGGTGATCTTCATCGAACAGCGCCCGATGAACCGCAAGGTCAAGCAGGTAGTGGACGGTGTCGAGCAAGAAGTCGTGGTTCCCGGCTTCAAGGAAGAGAAGAAGATCATCAGCCTGGCGACCATCCAGTCGCCGCTGGGCAACCAGTTCCGCATCACCGGTCTGAACGGCCAGGGCGAGTCGTCCGAGCTGGCCCTGCTGCTGCGCGCCGGTGGCCTGGCTGCGCCGATGTACTTCGCTGAAGAGCGCACCATCGGCCCGAGCCTGGGTGCCGAGAACATCGTCAAGGGCATCGAATCCACCGAGTGGGCGATGGTCTTCGTGTCGCTGTTCATCATCGCCATCTACCGCTTCTTCGGTGTGCTGGCGACTGTTGCCCTGGCCTTCAACCTGGCCCTGCTGGTGGGCCTGATGTCCGCCATCGGTGCGACCCTGACCCTGCCGGGCATCGCGGGTATCGTGCTGACCCTGGGCATGGCGGTGGACGCCAACGTACTGATCTATTCACGGATACGAGAAGAGCTGGCCAATGGCATGTCCGTACAGCGTGCCATTCATGAAGGCTTCGACCGCGCCTATGCGGCGATCGTCGACTCCAACCTGACCACCCTGCTGGTGGGCGGCATTCTCTTCGCGCTGGGTACCGGCCCGATCAAGGGCTTCGCCGTCACCATGTCCCTGGGTATCGTCACCTCGATGTTCACCGCGATCATGTTCACCCGTGGTCTGGTCAACCTGATCTTCGGTGGCCGTAACTTCAAGAAACTGTGGATCTGAGGCAGCCATGATCAAGTCAACAATCCGCTTCATGGCGATCCGCAATCTCGCGTTCGCCGTCACTGTCGTCATCAGCCTGGTCGGTATTGGTGCCCTGTTCATGAAGGGGCTGAACTTCGGCCTGGACTTCACCGGTGGCACCCTGATCGAACTGTCCTACGAGAAGCCCGCCAACCTCGAGCTGATCAAGGAAGAGCTGGGGCAGGCTGGCTATCGCGATGCCGTGGTACAGAGCTTCGGCGCCAGCACCGATGTGCTGGTGCGTATGGCTGGCGAGGACCCGCAACTGGGCAACCAGGTCGCCGCGGCGCTGCGCAAGATCGACGCCGATAGCAAGTTCGTGGTCAAGCGCGTCGAGTTCGTCGGCCCGCAGGTGGGCGAAGAGCTGCGTGACCAGGGTGGCCTCGCCATGCTGCTCGCGCTGGGCGGTGTCCTGCTGTACCTGGCCTTCCGCTTCCAGTGGAAGTTCGGCGTCGGCGCGATTGCTTCCCTGGTGCATGACGTGATCGTCACCCTGGGCATCCTGGCGTTCTTCCAGCTGCCGTTCGACCTGACGGTGCTGGCGGCGGTGCTGGCAATGATCGGTTACTCGCTGAACGACACCATCATCATCTTCGACCGTATCCGCGAAAACTTCCGCGTGCTGCGCAAGGCTGACCTGATCGAGAACATCGACGTCTCCTGCACCCAGACCCTGCTGCGTACCATCGCTACCTCGACCTCCACCGCGCTGGCTCTGGTCGCGCTGCTGGTGTTTGGGGGCGACAGCCTGCACGGCTTCGCGGTCGCGCTACTGGTGGGTGTGGTCGTGGGTACCTACTCGTCGATCTACATCAGTGCCCCCGTCCTCATCTGGCTGGGCCTGCGTTCGGAGGACCTGATCCCTCCTGCCGTGGCCACCGAGGTGGACGAGCGTCCCTGAGTTTGAGTGTGTTGCCGAAAGGGCCTGCATCTGCAGGCCCTTTTTGTTTGGGGGTGCGGTGTTCCTCCTGGGGAAGTGGCGCGATGTGATGGCTGTCCCAGTCGCTTGCGTGGGATTGGTCCTACGGGAACTCGGGCAAAAAGCTGTACTCCAAGGCAGGGAGTAGGGCGCAGATGCGCCGGTTTTGAACCAGGAGGTCCATGTGAACAAGTCGATGCTCGTCGGCGCCGTATTGGGTGCCGTCGGTGTAACCGCCGGTGGCGCCGTCGCTACCTACAGCCTTGTGGGTAACGGCCCGGAATATGCCGAGGTGCTCGCGGTCCAGCCGGTCAAGGAGACATTCAAGACCCCGCGTGAGGTCTGCAAGGATGTCGCCGTGACCCGCCAGAGGCCGGTCCAGGACCAGCACCAGATCGCCGGTACCGTGTTGGGTGCCGTGGCGGGTGGCCTGTTGGGCAACCAGGTCGGTGGCGGCAACGGCAAGAAGATCGCCACCGTGGCAGGCGCCGTAGGCGGTGGTTATGCCGGTAACAAGGTGCAGGAGCACATGCAGAACAGCGACACCTATACCACCACTGAAACCCGCTGCAACACCGTTCAGGAGAGCAACGAGAAAGTGGTTGCCTATGACGTGCAGTATCAATTGGATGGCAAGGTGAACCAGGTGCGTATGGATCACGATCCGGGCGCGCAGATCCCTGTCACCAAGGAAGGTCGCCTGGTCCTGACGCAGCGTCAGGCCGGCATCCAGCAGTGATCCGTCGGTGAAAGGAAAAAGGCGCCCAAGGGCGCCTTTTTCGTGGGCATGAAAAACCCGGCGCCTGGCCGGGTTCTTCTTGTTGCGGTGCGTATCAGCGCTTCAGCGAAGGCGGCAGGTGCGGCTGGATGGCCGTCAGGACCGCCTTGAAGCACTTGGTGTTGCCGGCAACGATGTGGCCTTTCTCGAGGAAGTCATGGCCGCCGGTGAAGTCGCTCACCAGGCCGCCGGCTTCTTGAACCAGCAGGGCGCCTGCTGCCATGTCCCACTCGGACAGGCCGAACTCCCAGAAGGCGTCGAAGCGACCGGCGGCAACGTAGGCCAGGTCCAGGCTGGCGGAGCCGGCGCGACGGATGCCGGCAGTCTGGCCGACCAGGCTGCGGAACATGTTCAGATAGTTGTCGAGGTTATCCAGCTGGCTGTCGCGGAAGGGGAAGCCAGTGCCCAGCAGGGCGCCTTCCAGGCTCTTGCGCGGGCTGACGCGCAGGCGGCGGCCGTTGAGGGCGGCGCCACGGCCACGGCTGGCGGTGAACTCTTCCTGGCGAACCGGATCGATTACGACGGCGTGCTCTAGGCGGCCCTTGTATTTGCAGGCGACGCTGACGGCGAAGTGCGGCACGCCGCGGATGAAGTTGGTGGTGCCGTCCAGCGGGTCGATGATCCACTGGTAGTCAGCGCCTTCGCTGCTGCCTGCGATGGAGCCGCCTTCCTCGCCGAGGATGCTGTGGGTCGGATAGGCTTTGCGCAGCGCTTGAATGATGGTTTCTTCGGCGGCGCGGTCGACTTCGGTGACGTAGTCCTTGGCGTCCTTCTCGTTCACCGAAATCACGTCCAGGCGCTCGATGGAGCGGAAGATCAATTCACCGGCGCTGCGAGCGGCGCGCAGGGCGATATTCAGCATAGGCTGCATGGGGGAGTCACCTGGGTCGTTAAAGAAAGCCGGACATTCTAACAGAAAAGCGTTGCGCATGAAGTGCAGGCCGGCGCTTTCATGGCGTTCGGCCGAGTGCTTCTGTAAGATTTCATCCCCTGAAGTTTAGGTTGGAGCCAGCGCCTTGCTGCAAAACATTCGCGTGGTCCTGGTCGGTACCAGTCACCCCGGCAATATCGGCGGGGCAGCTCGCGCCATGAAAAACATGGGCTTATCGCGCCTGGTGCTGGTGGAGCCCGAGCAGTTCCCTCATCAGGAAGCCTGGGCGCGTGCCTCTGGTGCCGATGACATTCTCGAGTCCGCGCAGGTCGTCGGAACGCTGGAAGAGGCGTTGGTCGGCTGCAGCCTGGTGTACGGCACCAGTGCGCGTGATCGCCATATTCCCTGGCCGTTGCTCGACCCTCGCGAGTGCGGTGCCAGTTGCGTCGAGCAGGTGGAGGGTGGTGCTGAAGTGGCGCTGGTGTTCGGGCGTGAGTACGCCGGCCTCACCAATGAAGAGCTGCAGCGCTGCCAGTTCCATGTGCATATCCCTTCCGATCCCGAATTCGGCTCGCTGAACCTGGCGGCGGCTGTCCAGGTGCTGACCTATGAGGCGCGCATGGCCTGGCTGGGCGTGCAGGGCAAGCCGACCAAGATGGAAAAGGTGGAGCTGACCGCCGAGGAAAACATCCAGCCGGTGACGGTGGATGAGCTGGAACTGTTCTTCGGCCACCTCGAACGTACGTTGGTCGATATCGGTTTTCTCGACCCGGAGCGCCCGCGCCATTTGATGCCACGGCTGCGTCGCCTGTACGGGCGTAGTGCCATCAGCAAGCTCGAGATGAATATCCTGCGCGGCATCCTGACTGAGACCCAGAAGGCTGCGCGTGGAGAAATCCAGAAGCGGAGAGAGAAGTGATGTTCGAACGCATGCGAGAAGACATTCAAAGCGTATTCCACCGTGACCCGGCTGCGCGCAATGCCTTCGAGGTGCTCACCTGTTACCCCGGCCTGCACGCTATCTGGCTGCATCGTCTGGCTAATGCCTTGTGGCTGGCGGGCTGGAAGTGGCTGGCGCGCCTGGTGTCGAACTTCAGTCGCTGGATGACTGGTATCGAGATCCACCCGGGTGCTCGCATCGGTCGGCGCTTCTTCATCGATCACGGCATGGGCATCGTCATTGGCGAAACCGCCGAGATCGGCAATGACGTCACCCTCTATCAAGGTGTGACCCTGGGTGGCACCAGCTGGAATGCCGGCAAGCGCCACCCGACGCTGGAAGACGGCGTGGTGGTCGGTGCGGGCGCCAAGGTGCTCGGCCCGTTCACGGTGGGAGCTGGCGCCAAGATCGGCTCCAACGCCGTGGTGACCAAGGCGGTGCCGGCCGGCGCCACTGCCGTGGGGATTCCGGGGCGGGTCATCGTCAAGGAAGACCCGGAGCAAGTGGCCAAGCGCCAGGCCATCGCCGAGAAGTTCGGTTTCGATGCTTATGGCGTGAGCCAGGACATGCCTGACCCGGTGGCACGCGCGATCGGACAGTTGCTGGACCACGTCCAGGCGGTGGATGAGCGCCTGGAGGGCATGTGCAAGGCGCTGACGGCCCTGGGTAGCGACTACTGCGGCAAGGCACTGCCGGCGCTTCGCGAAGAAGATTTCGAGGGTGTAAAGGACGAGGTGCGGCCGCCGGCGGCCTGATGGGCGAGGGGTGCGATAGGGGGGGCAACTCTGATATCATTCGCGCCCCTGTATCTGCTAATCCCGACTAATTTGATAGGTCTTATAGTTGACTTAAATAGTCGGGAATCGCATACTCGCTGGCAAATCAGCGAACCGTGGAACTCCCATGCGCTTGACCACTAAAGGCCGCTACGCCGTCACAGCCATGCTCGACCTGGCTTTGCATTCGCAGCAAGGTCCGGTTTCTCTGGCAGATATTTCCGAGCGTCAGGGCATCTCCCTTTCTTACCTCGAGCAGCTCTTCGCCAAGTTGCGCCGTGGCAGCCTGGTCAGCAGCGTTCGTGGTCCGGGTGGCGGTTACCAGCTTTCCCGCGATGTGGCCAGCATCTACGTGGCCGAAGTCATCGACGCCGTCAACGAGTCGGTCGATGTCACGCGCTGCCAGGGGCAGGGCAATTGCGACTCTTCCGGAGGCGCCTGCCTGACCCACCATCTGTGGGATGACCTGAGCATGCAGATCCACGAGTTCCTCAGCAGCATCAGCCTGAGTGACATCGTCGCCCGTAACGAAGTCCAAGAGGTGGCCCAGCGCCAGAACGAGCGCCATGACCAGCGCCGCCTCGGTGGCAGGATGCCGCGTTCAGAAAAGATTGAAGTGTCCGCCATCGAATGAGCAGGGCGCCCGCCTGATAGGAGATAACCGATGAAATTGCCGATTTACCTGGACTACTCCGCTACCACGCCGGTGGACCCTCGTGTTGCACAGAAGATGAGCGACTGCCTGCTGGTCGATGGCAACTTCGGCAACCCGGCCTCGCGTTCCCACGTGTTCGGCTGGAAGGCCGAGGAAGCGGTGGAGAATGCCCGTCGCCAGGTCGCTGAGCTGGTCAATGCCGACCCTCGCGAAATCGTCTGGACCTCCGGTGCCACCGAGTCCGACAACCTTGCCATCAAGGGTGTCGCGCACTTCTACAACACCAAGGGCAAGCACATCATCACCTCCAAGATCGAGCACAAGGCGGTCCTGGACACCACTCGCCAGCTCGAGCGTGAAGGCTTCGAGGTCACCTATATCGAGCCGGGCGAAGACGGCCTGATCACCCCCGCGATGGTCGAAGCGGCTCTGCGCGAAGACACCATCCTGGTGTCGGTGATGCACGTGAACAACGAGATCGGCACCATCAACGACATCGCGGCCATCGGTGAACTGACCCGTGCTCGCGGCATCCTGTTCCACGTCGATGCGGCCCAGTCCACCGGCAAGGTCGAGATCGACCTGGACAAGCTGAAGGTCGACTTGATGTCCTTCTCTGCCCACAAGACCTACGGCCCCAAAGGCATCGGCGCGCTCTACGTGCGTCGCAAGCCGCGTGTGCGTCTGGAAGCCATGATGCATGGCGGTGGTCACGAGCGCGGCATGCGTTCCGGCACCCTGGCCACCCACCAGATCGTCGGCATGGGCGAAGCCTTCCACATCGCCAAGCAGGAAATGGCCTCCGAGAACCAGCGCATCAAGGCACTGGCGGACCGCTTCTGGGCTGCAGTGGATGGCATGGAAGAGCTCTACCTCAATGGCAGCGCAACTTCCCGTGTCCCGCACAACCTGAACATCAGCTTCAACTACGTCGAAGGCGAGTCGCTGATCATGGCGCTGAAGGACCTCGCGGTCTCTTCGGGTTCCGCCTGCACCTCGGCCTCTCTCGAGCCGTCCTACGTGCTGCGCGCACTGGGCCGCAACGACGAGTTGGCACACAGCTCCATTCGTTTCACCTTTGGCCGCTTCACCACCGAACAAGAAGTGGATTACGCAGCCAGCAAGGTCCGTGAAGCCGTAGACAAGCTCCGTGAATTGTCTCCCCTGTGGGACATGTACAAAGAGGGCGTCGACCTCTCGACGGTCGAATGGCAGGCGCACTGACGCCACCCCTGATGAGTGAGGAATAAGCACCATGGCATACAGCGAAAAGGTCATCGACCACTACGAAAACCCGCGCAACGTCGGCAAGCTCGACGCTGAAGATCCCGATGTCGGCACTGGCATGGTCGGCGCACCGGCGTGCGGCGACGTGATGCGCCTGCAGATCAAGGTCAACGAGCAGGGCGTTATCGAAGACGCCAAGTTCAAGACCTACGGTTGCGGTTCGGCCATCGCCTCCAGCTCCCTCGCCACTGAGTGGATGAAGGGCAAGACCCTGGACGAAGCCGCTGCGATCAAGAACACCACCATCGCCGAAGAACTGGCGCTGCCGCCGGTGAAGATCCACTGCTCGGTTCTGGCCGAGGACGCCATCAAGGCGGCCGTCCAGGATTACAAGCAGAAAAAGGGTCTGCTCTAACCGCTCGACTGAGTTAAGGAGCCGCTATGGCCATCAGCATGACCGCTTCCGCCGCCGATCACGTGCGTCGCTCCCTCGAAGGGCGCGGCAAGGGTGAAGGTATCCGCCTGGGTGTTCGCACCACCGGCTGCTCCGGCCTGGCTTATGTCCTGGAGTTCGTCGATGAAGTGGCGAGCGAGGACATGGTCTTCGAGAGCTTCGGCATGAAGGTGATCATCGATCCCAAGAGCCTGTCCTACCTCGACGGCACTGAGCTGGACTTCGTCCGCGAAGGCCTCAACGAGGGGTTCAAGTTCAACAATCCGAACGTTCGCGGCGAGTGTGGTTGCGGCGAGAGCTTCAACGTCTGAGGCGTCTCGTGGGCACCCCCTGTCATTTCGCATTGTTTGAACTGAAGCCTGGCTTCGACCTCGATCTGGATCAGTTGGCGAGCCGCTATCTCGAGCTGGCGCGCAGCGCCCATCCGGATCGCTTCGTCGATACCTCCGAGCGCGAGCAGCGCCTGGCCGTGGAGCACGCGGCGCAGCTGAACGAGGCCTACCAGACGCTGAAGAGCGCGCCTCGTCGGGCGCGTTACCTGTTGGCGATTCGTGGCCATGAGCTGCCCCTTGAGGCGACCGTCAAGGACCCCGAGTTCCTGTTGCAGCAGATGCAGTGGCGAGAAGAGCTGGAAGAACTCCACGACAGTGCGGACCTCCCCGGCGTGGCTGCTTTCAAGCGGCGTCTCAAGGCGGCCCAGTCCGATCTGGATGGCGCCTTCTCCGCCTGCTGGAACGACGATGCCCGCCGCGAGGATGCCGAGCGCCTGGTGCGCCGCATGCAGTTCCTCGACAAGCTGACTCACGAAGTGCGCCAACTGGAAGAGCGCCTCGACGACTAACCCGCGCATCGCCGCATGGACGATGGTGCGCCTGAAAATCAGACAAGCATGGCCCTACTGCAGATCGCTGAACCCGGACAGAGCCCCAAACCGCACCAGCGCCGCCTGGCGGTGGGCATTGACCTGGGCACCACGAATTCCCTGGTGGCCGCTGTGCGCAGCGGTGTTTCCGCACCGCTGGCCGATGCCGATGGGCAGGTCATCATGCCGTCCGCCGTGCGCTACCACGCGGATCGCGTCGAAGTCGGCCGTTCGGCGAAGGAGGCGGCTTCCGCCGACCCGCTGAACACCGTCCTCTCGGTCAAGCGCTTCATGGGGCGCGGCCTGGAAGACGTGAAGCAACTGGGTGAGCAGCTCCCCTACCGCTTCACCACCGGTGAGTCGCACATGCCCTTCATCGAGACCGTGCAGGGCGCCAAGAGTCCTGTGGAAGTCTCGGCCGAAATCCTCCGTGCTTTGCGCCAGCGCGCCGAAGCCACCCTGGGTGGTGAGCTGGTGGGGGCGGTGATCACCGTTCCTGCCTACTTCGACGATGCCCAGCGCCAGGCCACCAAGGACGCTGCCCGTATCGCCGGGCTCAATGTCCTGCGCCTGCTCAATGAGCCCACCGCTGCTGCCGTTGCCTACGGGCTGGACAAGCAGGCCGAAGGCGTCGTGGCCATCTATGACCTGGGCGGCGGCACGTTCGATATTTCCATCTTGCGCCTGACCCGTGGCGTCTTCGAAGTCATGGCAACCGGTGGCGACAGCGCCCTCGGTGGCGACGATTTCGACCATGCCCTCGCGGGCTGGATCGTCGAGCAGGCCGGGCTTTCCGCCGATCTCGATCCCGGTGCCCAGCGCAGCCTGCTGGAGGCCGCTTGCGCCGCCAAGGAAGCGCTGACCACTGCCGATAAGGTCGAAGTGCGTTATGCGCAGTGGTCGGGCCAGCTGACCCGTGCACGCTTCGATGAGCTGATCGAGCCCATGGTCGCTCGCAGTCTCAAGGCTTGCCGTCGTGCTGTTCGTGACGCCGGCATCGAGGTTGACGAGGTCGAGGCCGTGGTCATGGTCGGCGGCTCCACTCGTGTCCCGCGCGTGCGCGAAGCGGTCGGCGAGCTTTTCTCCCGTCCGCCCCTGACCGATATCGACCCTGATCAGGTCGTGGCCATCGGCGCCGCTGTGCAGGCGGACACCCTGGCGGGCAATAAGCGTGGCGAAGAATTGCTGCTGCTGGACGTCATCCCGCTGTCCCTGGGGCTCGAAACCATGGGCGGGCTGATGGAGAAGGTGATTCCGCGCAATACCACCATTCCCGTCGCCCGTGCCCAGGAGTTCACCACCTACAAGGACGGCCAGACCGCCATGATGATCCACGTGCTCCAGGGTGAGCGCGAGTTGATCAAGGACTGCCGATCCCTGGCCCGTTTCGAGCTGCGTGGCATACCGCCCATGGTTGCCGGCGCTGCGAAGATCCGTGTGACCTTCCAGGTGGATGCCGACGGCCTGCTGGGCGTGACGGCCAGCGAAACCGCCTCCGGCGTGGAAGCGAGCATCCAGGTCAAGCCTTCCTACGGCCTGACCGACGGTGAAATCACCCGCATGCTGCAGGACTCCTTCCAGCACGCCAACGACGACAAGGTCGCCCGCGTGCTGCGTGAGCAGCAGGTCGATGCCCAGCGCCTGATCGAGGCGGTGCAGGCCGCGTTGCAGGCGGATGGCGACGCGCTACTCACCGCTGAAGAGCGGATCGCCATCGACTTCCAGCTGGAGCAACTGCAGGCTCTGCTGGAGGGCACCGACGGTGCCGCCATCGAACAGCAAACCAAGCGGCTGACCCAAGTGACCGACGCCTTCGCGGCGCGTCGCATGGATGCCAGCGTCAAGGCTGCCCTGGCGGGGCGCCGACTGAATGAAATCGAGGAATGACTGATGCCGCAGATCGTATTTCTGCCCAATGCCGAGCATTGCCCTGAAGGGATGGTGGTCGAGGCCCAGCCGGGTGAAACCATCATTGCGGCGGCCATGCGCAACGGCCTGGAGATCGAGCACGCCTGCGAGATGTCCTGTGCCTGCACCACCTGCCACGTCGTGATCCGCGAGGGCTTCAACACCCTCGAAGCGTCCGACGAGCTGGAAGACGACATGCTGGACAAGGCCTGGGGCCTGGAAGCCGAGTCGCGACTGTCCTGTCAGGCCGTCGTGGGGGAGGTGGATCTCGTCGTGGAGATTCCGAAGTACACTCTCAACCAGGTTTCTGAAAAGCACTGAGGAAAGGTCATGAGTCTCAAATGGGTCGATGTTCTGGAGATCGCCATCCAGCTGGCCGAGAGCAAGCCCGAGGTTGACCCGCGCTACGTCAACTTCGTCGATCTGCACAATTGGGTCGTGAGCCTGCCGGAGTTCGATGACAACAGTCAGCGCGGCGGCGAGAAGGTCCTTGAAGCCATCCAGGCGGCATGGATCGAAGAAGCCGACTGAAGCCCGGTCTGCTGACCCTACGCATTTAACAGGAACCCGCGTATAATTCGCGGGTTTAATTTTTCGCTTTAATCCTGATTTCTGGAGTTTCACATGGCCGTTGAACGTACCCTTTCCATCATCAAGCCCGACGCCGTTGCCAAGAACGTAGTGGGCGAGATCGTCACCCGTTTCGAAAAAGCCGGCCTGAGCGTCGTCGCTGCCAAGATGGTTCAGCTCTCCGAGCGCGAAGCTGGCGGTTTCTACGCCGAGCACAAAGAGCGTCCCTTCTTCAAGGATCTGGTTTCCTTCATGACCTCCGGTCCGGTTGTCGTGCAGGTACTGGAAGGTGAAGGCGCCATCGCCAAGAACCGCGAACTGATGGGCGCTACCGACCCGAAGAAAGCCGACGCCGGCACCATTCGCGCTGACTTCGCCGTTTCCATCGACGAAAACGCCGTACACGGCTCCGACTCCGAGGCTTCCGCTGCTCGCGAGATCTCCTACTTCTTCGCCGCCACCGAGGTGTGCGCTCGTATTCGCTGATAGCGAAGGCACGAGGGTGAAGCCATGACTGAATCAACCGGTAAAGTTAACCTGCTGGGTCTGACCCAGCCGCAACTGGAGAACTTCTTCGAGTCCATCGGGGAGAAGCGTTTCCGTGCCGGACAGGTGATGAAATGGATTCACCACTTTGGCGTCGATGATTTCGACGCCATGAGCAATATCGGCAAGGCCCTGCGCGACAAGCTCAAGGCCTCTGCCGAGATTCGCGGCCCCGAAATCGTCAGCCAGGACATTTCCAGCGACGGCACCCGCAAGTGGGTCGTGCGTGTGGCGTCCGGCAGCTGCGTCGAGACCGTGTACATCCCGCAAGGCGGGCGCGGCACCCTCTGCGTTTCCTCCCAGGCGGGCTGCGCGCTGGATTGCAGCTTCTGCTCCACCGGCAAGCAGGGTTTCAACAGCGACCTCACCGCCGCCGAAGTCATCGGCCAGGTGTGGATCGCCAACAAGTCCTTCGGCACCGTTCCGGCCAAGATCGACCGCGCCGTCACCAACGTGGTGATGATGGGCATGGGCGAGCCGCTGCTGAATTTCGACAACGTGGTCTCCGCCATGAACATCATGATGGACGACCTCGGTTACGGCATTTCCAAGCGCAAGGTGACCCTGTCCACCTCGGGCGTTGCGCCGATGATCGACAAGCTGGGCGAGCAGATCGACGTTTCCCTGGCGCTGTCGCTGCACGCGCCGAACGACGAATTGCGCAACCAGCTGGTGCCGATCAACAAGAAGTACCCCCTGGCGGTGGTGCTCGATGCCTGCCAACGCTACATCGCCCGACTGGGCGAGAAACGTTTCCTGACCATTGAGTACACCCTGCTCAAGGATGTGAACGATCAGCCTCTCCACGCTGAGCAGATGATCGCACTCCTCAAGGATTTTCCTTGCAAGATCAACCTGATTCCGTTTAATCCCTTCCCTTTCTCGGGGTACGAGCGGCCGAGCAATAACGCCATTCGCCGTTTCCAGGACATGCTCCACAAGGCCGGCCACAATGTCACCGTGCGCACCACGCGCGGGGATGACATCGACGCTGCCTGCGGTCAACTCGTTGGCCAGGTCATGGACCGTACCCGCCGCAGCGAGCGCTACATAGCCGTCCGCCAGCTCAATGGCGATACCGACGCGCCACAAAACGCTGCCAACCGAAACTGAAGAGAGGACACCCATGACCCTGCGCCCCGCGCTGCTTCTCGTTTTCGCCAGCCTGGTGGGCTGCGTGTCCACTGGCTCCGTTGATCCGATGAAGACCGCGGAAGGCCGCGACAAGGCCCGCGACGCCTACATCCAGCTGGGCATCGGCTATCTCTCCCAAGGGGCTGCTGAGCGGGCCAAGGTGCCCCTGCGCAAGGCTCTGGAGCTCGACTCGTCCAGCGCCGACGCCAACGCTGCGCTGGCCCTGGTGTTCCAGACCGAGATGGAGCCCAAGCTCGCCGACGAGCATTTCCGCAAGGCCCTGTCCTCGCGTACCGACTCCCGCATCCTCAATAACTACGGCGGTTTCCTCTATGAGCAGAAACGCTACGAGGAAGCCTACAAGCGCTTCGAGCAGGCCGCCGAAGACAGCCTCTATCCCGAACGCTCCCGCGTGTTCGAGAACCTCGGCCTGACCGCCCTGCGGATGAACCGCCCGGACCTGGCCAAGCAGCATTTCGACAAGTCCCTGCGCCTGAACCGCCAGCAGCCCGTTGCGCTGCTGGAGATGGCCGACCTGTCCTACGCCGAGAAGCAGTACGTCCCGGCCCGCGAGTATTACGACCGCTATAGCAAGATTGCCCCCCAGAGCGCCCGCAGCCTGCTGCTGGGCACTCGGCTGGCCACCGTATTCGATGATCGCGACCAGGCCGCGAGCCTGGGTCTGCAACTCAAACGACTCTATCCCGGCACGCCGGAATACCAGCAATACCTGTCGGAGCAAAGATGAAAGCGTCGCAACCCGAAATTGCCGCCGCGACCCGTGCCAACCCAGGCGAGACCCTGCGCCAGGCACGTGAAAGCAAGGACCTGAGCCTTGCCGAGGTCGCCCGACAGCTGAACCTGACCGAGCAGGCCCTGCGTCAGCTTGAGGCGGGCTCGTTCGAGCAGTTGCCCGGCCACACCTTTGCCCGTGGCTACATCCGTGCCTACGCCAAGCTGCTGGGCATGGACCAGGCGCGCCTGGTGACCGATTTCGACCTCTACACCGGCACCGACGCCACCGGCAGCAGTGTCCACAGCCTCGGCCGCATCGAAGAGCCCGTACGCCTGTCGCAGAGCGTGCTGCGCTTCGTCAGCTTCGCCCTCCTGCTGGTCCTCGGTGTCATCGGTTTCCTCTGGTGGCAGGATCAGGCCGAGCGTCGCAGCGGTGAAACCGCCGACATCAGCATGGAGCACGTCGAGGTCGAAAGCGCCGACGGCACCACCCAGATCCACCCGCTGGACGAGCCTGAGGACCAGGCCGTGGCCGACGCCCAGGAGGGCGAAGACGCTGCACCGGGCGAGCTGTCCCCGGAAGTGGCCGCGCAGCCGGAAGGCACGCCGCCTACCGCAGGCACCAGCCCGGCACCGGCCCAGGCCCTGCCGCTGCCCCAGGGCAGCGCACCCGCCACCAGCGCCCCGGCAGCTCCTGCCGTGTCGGCCCCCGCAGCCCCGTCCGCTCCCGTCGTCTCGGCTATGCCGACCACTCCGGCTGCTCCGTCCGCTACCGCGCCCGCTCAGGCTCCGGTAGTTGCCGCCGCAGGCCAGGGCCTGGTGCGTATCCAGTTCGTCGCCAACTGCTGGACCCAGGTGACCGATGCCGATGGCAAGGTCCTGCTCAGCGCCCTTAAGCGCACCGGCGAGAGCGTCGAGCTGGCTGGCCGGCCGCCGTTCGAACTGCGCCTCGGCTATGCCCGTGGCGCCCAGGTCAGCTACAACGGCCAGTCCGTCGACGTAGCGCCCTACACCCACGGCGAGACCGCTCGCCTGAAGCTGGGGCAATAAGCCATGCATTGTGAATCCCCGATCAAACGCCGCCAGTCCCGCAAGATCTGGGTCGGCTCGGTACCGGTGGGCGGTGATGCCCCCATCGCCGTGCAGAGCATGACCAACACCGATACCTGCGACGTGGCTGCCACCGTTGGCCAGATCCGTCGCCTGGAAGAAGCCGGCGCCGACATCGTCCGCGTTTCGGTACCGGACATGGACGCCGCCGAGGCCTTCGGCAAGATCAAGAAACTGGTCAACGTACCCCTGGTCGCCGACATCCACTTCGACTACACCATCGCCCTGCGCGTGGCGGAGCTGGGCGTCGACTGCCTGCGCATCAACCCGGGCAACATCGGTCGCGAAGACCGTGTGCGCGCCGTGGTCGATGCCGCCCGTGACCGAGGCATCCCGATCCGCATCGGCGTCAACGCCGGCTCGCTGGAGAAGGACCTGCAGAAGAAATACGGCGAACCCACCCCGCAAGCCTTGGTGGAGTCCGCGCTGCGCCATGTCGAGCACCTGGATCGCCTGGACTTCCAGGACTTCAAGGTCAGCGTCAAGGCGTCCGATGTGTTCATGGCGGTGGAAGCCTACCGCCTGCTGGCCACGCAGATCGTCCAGCCGCTGCACCTGGGCATCACCGAAGCCGGCGGCCTGCGCTCCGGCACCGTGAAGTCCGCCGTGGGCCTGGGCATGCTGCTCGCCGACGGGATTGGCGATACCATCCGCATCTCGCTGGCGGCCGACCCGGTCGAAGAGATCAAGGTCGGTTACGACATCCTCAAGTCCCTGCGCCTGCGCTCCCGTGGCATCAACTTCATCGCCTGCCCGAGCTGCTCGCGGCAGAACTTCGATGTGGTCAAGACCATGAACGAGCTGGAAGGGCGCCTTGAGGACCTGCTGGTTCCGCTGGATGTCGCGGTCATCGGCTGCGTGGTCAACGGTCCCGGCGAAGCCAAGGAAGCCCATGTGGGGCTGACCGGCGGCACGCCGAACAACCTGATCTACATCGACGGCAAGCCGGCGCAGAAGCTGAACAATGACAACCTGGTGGATGAGCTGGAAAAGCTGATCCGTCGCAAAGCGGCCGAAAAGGTCGAGGCTGACGCGGCCGTCATCGCCCGCAGCTGATTAAGGATTCCGAGTGAGCAAGACGCTGCAAGCCATCCGTGGCATGAACGACATCCTGCCGGAGCAGACCCCTGCCTGGCGGTATCTGGAACGCACCCTGGCAGACCTGCTGGACAGCTACGGCTACCGTGAAGTCCGCCTGCCGATCCTCGAGTTCACCGAACTCTTCGCCCGCGGCATTGGCGAAGGCACCGATGTGGTCGACAAGGAGATGTACACCTTCCTCGACCGCAACGAAGAATCCCTGACCCTGCGCCCCGAAGGCACCGCGGGCTGCGTGCGTGCGGTGCTTGAGCACGGCATGACCGGCGGCGGCCAGGTGCAGAAGCTCTGGTACGCGGGCCCGATGTTCCGCTACGAGAAGCCGCAGAAAGGCCGTTATCGCCAGTTCCACCAGATCGGCGTGGAAGTCTTCAACCTGCCCGGCCCGGACATCGACGCCGAGCTGATCGTGCTCACCTGGCGCTTGTGGAAGAAGCTCGGCCTCGGCGACGCCGTGACCCTGCAGCTCAACAGCCTGGGTTCCAGCGAGGCACGTGTCGCCTACCGCGAGGCCCTGGTGGCCTACCTGCAGGAGCGCTTCGACCGTCTCGACGAAGACAGCCAGCGCCGCATGACCACCAACCCGCTGCGCATCCTCGACAGCAAGGTGCCGGAAACCCAGGCCCTGCTCGTCGATGCCCCGCGCCTGCACGACTACCTGGACGCCGAGTCCGTGGCCCACTTCGAAGGCCTCAGGGCGCGCCTGGACGCGGTCGGCATCCGCTACGAGATCAACCAGAAGCTGGTGCGCGGGCTGGACTACTACAGCCGCACCGCCTTCGAGTGGGTCACCGACAAGCTCGGCTCCCAGGGCACCGTCTGCGGCGGTGGTCGCTATGACGGCCTGATCACCCAGTTCGGCGGCAAGCCGACCCCGGGTGTCGGCTTCGCCATGGGCGTCGAGCGCCTGGTGCTGCTGCTGGAAACCCTGGAGCTGATCCCCGCCGAGCTCAACGCCCCGGCGCATGCCTTCATCTGCGCATTCGGCGAGCCTGCCGAACTCGCGGCCCTGGCGCTGGCCGAGCAGCTGCGCGACGCCGTTCCTGGCCTGCGCCTGCTGGTCAACTCCGGTGCCGGCAGTTTCAAGAGCCAGTTCAAGAAAGCTGACAAGAGCGGCGCACGCTTCGCCCTGATCCTGGGTGAGGACGAACTGGCCAACCGCGTGGTAGGTTTCAAACCCCTGCGCGACGACAGCGAACAACAGAACATCGCCTGGGACGCTCTCGCAGAGCGCCTGGCGGCCTGCATCGATCAGGCTTGAGCCTTTAGAACATAGGAGTATTGGGGTGAGCACGCGTACCGAAGATGAAGAGCTGGCGGCGATCAAGGATTGGTGGCAGCGCAATGGCAAGCCCCTGCTCACCGGCGGCGCCCTCGCGCTGGTGGTGGTCTTCGGCTGGCAGGCCTGGCAGAAGCACCAGACCAACCAGGCCCAGGGCGCGTCCCAGGTCTACCAGCAATTGCTGGAAACCGCGCTGAATCCGTCCGGCAAGCCCGACGCCGGCAAGGTCGCCGAGCTGGCCACCAAGCTCAAGACCGATTTCGGCGGTACCCACTACGCCCAGTACGGCAGCCTGTTCGTCGCCAAGGTGGCGGTCGAATCCGGCAAGCTCGATGACGCTGCCGCCGAACTCAAGGCCGTGGTGGACAAGCCTGCCGATGCCACCCTCGGCGAGCTGGCCCGTCAGCGCCTGGCCCGTGTCCTGGCTGCCCAGGGCAAGGTCGACGACGCGTTGAAGCTGCTCGAAGGCGATGCCAGCAAATCCTACCTGGCCAGCCGTGAAGAACTGAAAGGCGATCTGCTGGTACAGCTGGGTCGTTCCGACGAGGCGCATGCCGCCTATGAGAAAGCCAAGGCCGCCCTGCCGGAAGACGCAGCGGTCGGTGGCTTGCAGATGAAGCTCGACGACCTGGCCAAAGGGGATGCGTGACGTGATGCGCTGGAAATTTGCCGCACTGCTGGCCATGGCCGTTCTGGCCGCAGGTTGCAGCAGCAATAGCAAGAAGGAACTGCCGCCTGCCGAACTGCCCGACATCACCGAAGAGGTCCAGCTCAAAGAAGTCTGGAGCCGCTCCATCGGCGAAGGTCAGGGTGATTCCTACAACATGCTGGTCCCCTCCGTGGACGGCGATGTCATCTATGCCGGTGACGTCGAAGGCCTGGTGGTCGCCATCGACCGCATGAGTGGCGACAAGCTCTGGGAACAGGAACTGGACCTGCCGGTATCCGGCGCGGTCGGTGCAGGCTACGGCCTGGTGCTGGTCGGTACCCTCAAGGGCCAGGTGATCGCCCTCGACGCCAGCACTGGCGAAGAGAAGTGGCGTGCCCGGGTCAACGGTGAAGTCCTCGCTCCGCCGGCCACCAACGGTGACGTGGTGGTGGTACAGACCCAGAACGACACCCTGTTCGGCTTCGACGCCGCGACCGGTGAGCAGCGCTGGATCTACGAAAACACCCCCGCCGTGCTGACCCTGCGTGGCACCGGTGCGCCGATCGTGACCAACCGCCTAGCCGTTGCCGGCCTGTCGTCGGGCAAGGTCATCGCCCTCGACGTGCAACGCGGCCTGCCCATCTGGGAACAGCGCGTCGCCGTGCCGCAAGGCCGTTCCGAGCTGGATCGCGTGGTCGACATCGACGGTGGCCTGCTGCTGTCCGGTGGCACCCTGTACGTCGCCACCTACCAGGGCCGCGTCGCGGGTCTGGACCTGGACAGCGGCCGTGTGCTCTGGCAGCGCGAAGCGTCCAGCTACGTGGGCGTTGCCCAGGGCTTCGGCAACGTCTACGTGAGCCAGGCTAGCGGCACCATCGAAGGCATCGACGAGCGTTCCTCCTCGGCGCTGTGGAGCAACGAATCCCTGGCCCGTCGCCAGCTTTCGGCTCCGGAAGTGTTCTCCAGCTACGTGGCGGTCGGCGACTTCGAAGGCTACCTGCACCTGCTGAGCCAGGTGGATGGTCACTTCGTGGGCCGCGAGAAGATCGACGGCGACGGCCTGCGTGCCCGTCCGCTGGTGATCGGCGACATGCTGTATGCCTTCGGCAACGGCGGGAAGCTGGTCGCGCTGACCATCCGCTAAGCTGAAAAATAGTGTCCGGCCGCTGCCGTCTGACGGCAGCGGCCGTTGCGTTTTCTGAAATAACGAATTGGAGAGCCTCATGGTTCCCGTAATTGCCCTGGTGGGCCGCCCGAACGTCGGCAAGTCCACCCTGTTCAACCGCCTGACCAAGACCCGCGACGCCATCGTCGCGGAGTACGCGGGGCTGACCCGTGACCGCCAGTACGGCGAGGCGAAGTGGAACGGCCGCACCTTCATCGTCATCGATACCGGTGGTATCTCGGGTGACGAGCAGGGCATCGACGCGAAAATGGCCGAACAGTCCCTGCAGGCCATCGAAGAGGCCGATGCAGTGCTGTTCATGGTCGACTCCCGCGCCGGCATGAGCGCTGCCGATCAGTCCATCGCGGAGCACCTGCGCAAGCGCAACAAGAAGACCTACCTGGTCGCGAACAAGGTCGACACCGTCGACCCGGACCTCGCCCGCGCCGAGTTCAGCCCCCTGGGCCTGGGCGACGCCCTGCCGATCGCCGCCGCCCACGGGCGTGGCATCAGCCAGATGCTGCAGGAAGCCCTCGGCGAATTCCCCCGCGATGACGCGGCCGAGGAAGACGCCGCGATCCAGACCGAGGAAGTCGCCGAAGGCGGAGAGCTCAGCCGCATCCCCGGGCCGAGCGAGAAGGACGGCATCAAGATCGCCATCATCGGGCGCCCCAACGTCGGCAAGTCGACGCTGGTCAACCGCATGCTCGGCGAGGAGCGGGTCATCGTCTATGACCAGGCCGGCACCACCCGCGACAGCATCTACATCCCCTTCGAGCGCAACGAAGAGAAGTACACCCTGATCGATACCGCCGGCGTGCGCCGTCGCGGCAAGATCTTCGAAGCGGTCGAGAAGTTCTCGGTGGTCAAGACGCTGCAGGCGATCCAGGACGCCAACGTGGTGATCTTCGTCATGGATGCCCGCGAAGGCGTGGTCGAGCACGACCTCAACCTGCTCGGCTTCGTGCTGGAAACCGGCCGCGCGCTGGTCATCGCCCTGAACAAGTGGGACGGCATGGAATCCGGTGAGCGCGACTACGTGAAGACCGAGCTGGAGCGCCGGCTGTTCTTCGTCGACTTCGCCGACATCCACTTCATCTCCGCGCTGCATGGCACCGGTGTAGGCAACCTGTACAAGTCGGTGCAGGCGTCCTTCAAATCCGCCATCACCCGCTGGCCCACCAGCCGCCTGACCCAGATCCTCGAAGGCGCGGTGCAGGAGCACCAGCCGCCGCTGGTCAACGGTCGTCGCATCAAGCTGCGCTATGCCCACCTCGGGGGTGCCAACCCGCCGCTGATCGTGATCCACGGCAACCAGGTCGAGTCGGTGCCCAAGTCGTACTCGCGCTACCTGGAGAACACTTACCGGCGCGTGCTGAAGCTGGTGGGTACGCCCATCCGCATCGAGTACAAGGGGGGCGACAACCCCTTCGAGGGCAAGAAGAACACCCTCACCGACCGCCAGGTGAACAAGAAGCGCCGCCTCATGTCCCACCACAAGAAGGCTGACAAGAAGCGCCGCGACAAGAACCGCTGATTCTCGCAGCACCGGAAGAGGGCGCCCATGGGCGCCCTTTTTCATTGCCGTCGCGCCGAGCCCCAGGCAGCGCCACCCGGCACTGCTTTCATCTTGGTCACGAGCCCCGTCAGGCCTTAAGCTAGCGGCCACTTCCCAGTCGCCAGCAGCCTGATGAAATGATCGCCAGCAAGTTGCCCAACGTCGGCACCACCATCTTCACCCGCATGTCCCAGCTCGCCGCCGAAACCGGCGCCATCAACCTGTCCCAGGGCTTCCCGGATTTCTCCGCCCCTGCCGCGTTGTGCGATGCGGTGGCCCGTCATATCGGCGCTGGCCACAACCAATACGCGCCCATGACCGGCCTGCCGGCGCTGCGCCAGCAGGTAGCCGCCAAGGTCGCGACCTTCAACGGTCGCCAGGTGGATGTCGACACCGAGGTCACGGTCACCCCCGGCGCTACCGAAGCGATCTTCTGTGCCATTCAGGCGGTGGTGCGCGCCGGTGACGAGGTCATCGTCCTCGACCCCTGCTACGACAGCTACGAGCCGTCCGTGGAGCTGGCCGGTGGACGTTGCGTGCATGTGCCCCTGGCCCTGCCGGGCTTCGCCATCGACTGGCAGGGCATGACCGACGCCCTCAGCGACCGCACCCGGATGATTATCCTCAACAGCCCGCACAACCCCAGCGGTGCACTGATCTCCCGCGCCGAGCTGGACCAGTTGGCGGCGCTGATCCGTGGTCGTGATATCTACCTGGTGTCCGACGAGGTCTACGAGCACCTGGTGTTCGACGGCCAGGCCCATGTCAGCGTGCTGTCCCACGACGAGCTCTACGCCCGCGCCTTCGTGGTCAGCTCCTTCGGCAAGACCTACCACGTCACCGGCTGGAAGACCGGCTACGTGGTCGCGCCACCGGCGCTTTCCGCCGAGCTGCGCAAGGTGCACCAGTACGTCAACTTCTGCGGCGTCACCCCGCTGCAATGGGCGCTGGCCGATTTCATGGCCGACCACCCGGAGCACCTCATCGAGCTCCCCGGCTTCTACCAGGCCAAGCGCGACCTGTTCTGCGACCTGCTGGCCGGCTCCCGCTTCGGCTTCACCCGCGCCGCCGGCACCTACTTCCAACTGGTGGACTACAGCGCCATCCGCCCCGAGCTGGACGATGTGGCCATGGCCGAATGGCTGACCCGTGAACATGGCGTTGCCGCCATTCCCGTGTCGGTGTTCTACCAGAGCGCCCCGCGCGACCTGCGTCTGGTGCGCTACTGCTTCGCCAAACGTGAGGAGACGCTGCGCCTGGCAGCGGAAAAACTATGCGCGATCTGACCACGTTGCCCGACCTCAAGCTGGCCCTGGTGCAAAGCAGCCTGGTCTGGCACGACGCCGCCGCCAATCGCAGCCACTTCGAGAAGCGGCTGGAACAGGCGCGTGGCGCCGACCTGGTGGTGCTGCCGGAAATGTTCACCACCGGCTTCTCCATGGATTCGGCCACCCTCGCCGAGGAGGAAGAGGGCGTCACCTACGCCTGGCTGCGCGAGCAGGCCCGGCGCATCGATGCCGTGGTCACCGGCAGCCTGATCATCCGCGCCGCCGACGGCAGCCATCGCAACCGCCTGCTCTGGGCGCGCCCCGACGGCGAAGTGCTGCACTACGACAAGCGCCACCTGTTCCGCATGGCCGGCGAGCACAAGCACTACACGCCGGGCGAGACCCAGGCGCTGTTCGAGCTCAAGGGCTGGCGGGTGCGCCCGCTGGTCTGTTACGACCTGCGCTTCCCGGTCTGGAGCCGTGATCCCCACGACACCGACCTGCTGCTCTACGCCGCCAACTGGCCTGCCGCACGCCGCCACCACTGGAACCGCCTACTGCCCGCCCGGGCCATCGAAAACCTCTGCTACGTGGCGGCGGTGAACCGCGTCGGCGAGGACGGCAAGGGCCACCCCTACAGCGGTGACAGCCAGGCACTGGACTTCCAGGGCGAGACGCTGCTCGACGCCGCCGCACAGGAGGGCGTCTTCAGCGTCACCCTCAGCGCCAGCGCCCTGGCCAGCTACCGTGAGCGCTTCCCCGCGAACCTGGATGCGGATGGCTTCACCCTGCAGCCCTGATACCTGCCACCTGGGCACCGTTCGGGGTGCTCAGGTGCTCGTCGATGAGTCGTTCCTAGGACGGGTCTGAAATAGCCCCTCTAGGTTTTACAGCGACCAGGCGCCTTGCCTACCATCGCGCCGCCGGCACACCTCCAACTCCATGAACCTTCCAGCGCTGCGGCCCGATGGCCGCTGTTCGTCAGGCTGACGGCTGCGCTGGGTATTGAAGGACTGGTTATGCCGAGCTTCCGATTGAATGCACTGACCCGAGCCACCCGACGCTGGGGCACCCACCTCAGCCTGGCCGTGCTGCTGCCGTTGTCTTCCCCCGTTGTTGCACAGGATGAGCAGGCTGCGGCCAGCGTCGCACCCGTCCATGAGCGGGTGACCCCTGGTCACTTCATCAACCTCCAGGCTCCGGCCGCCGGTACCTCGCTGCGCAGCACCGCCGAAGCGGGAACCGAGCTGTTGCTGCAGGAAACCGGGATGCGCATCCGCAGCCTGACCGTGCTGCCAGGCGACAGCTTCAAGGACCTGCAGGTGATGACCGGGCAACTGGAAGGCCGCGCCCGCTCCATGCAGGCACCCGGTGAAATGACCCTGGCGGCCCGCCCCGACGGCAGCTTCATCGCGCTGCTGCCCGATGCCAACGCGATCATTCGCGGCACCGCCGATGGCGAGCAATCGCTGATCCGCTTCGACGCCGCACCGTCCCACACCCCGGGCAGCATCGACTACGTGGCCGGTGACGAGAACGACGTGGCGGGGCAGCTGGAGTCGCAAAGCGGCCAGCGCAGCTTCCAGGCCCATCGCAACGCCCAGGGTGAAACCGTGATCGACCTGCTGGCGGGGTTCTCGCAGAAGGCGGCCAACTGGGTGGGGGACCACGAAGCCTATGCGCTGGTCCAGGTGGCCTCGGTCAACCGCGCGCTGAAGCAATCCCAGGTCCAGGGCGTGCGCCTGCGCCTGGTGGGCACCCAGGTGGTGGCCGAGGACTACCCGATCACCACCGGGACTCTGAGCCAGGTGAGCCGCGTCTATGCCCAGGGTATGCGCCAGTACAGCCCGGACGTGGTCGCCAGCTTCATCATGGGCACCCCGGGCGTGGATACCGCCGTGGGCTGGGGCTACCTTCCCGGCCGCTACTCGATCAACTACATCAACTCGTCGACCACCTTCCGTCACGAGCTGGCTCACAACATCGGTGGCAACCATTGCTCGGACGGCAGCAGCCATCGGTTCGGCTACAACAACGGCCGGGTCGGCACCATCCTCTGCGGTAACCACGTGGGCTACTACTCCAACCCGGACATCAAGGACAACCAGGGTGTGCCGCTCGGGGATGCCCGCACCGCCAACATGGCCCGTGTCTGGCGTGAGAACGCGGCGCGGATGTCGGCCTATAGCCCATCGGTGGTGCCGCTCGAGGGGGAGCAGGCAACCTCGATTCTCGAGCAGAGAGTGAGCCTGGCTCCGCGTGAAACGCGTTATTACCCGGTCGATGTGCCCGAAGGCACCCAGCGCCTGGTATTCAGCGTGCTGGATGGCGAGGGCTCGGAGAGAGCCGGCCAGGTCCGGCTGCTGCTCAAGCGTGGTGCGCACCCCAGCAATTCCAGCTTCGATTACCGTTCGATCATGCAGTACAGCGTGGCCCTGGGGGTGAACGACCCTCAGCCCGGGCGCTGGTACCTGGCGATCGAGTCGGATATCAAGGCCATCCGTGACCTGGTGCTCGAAGGCCAGGCCTTCGGTGTCACCCAAGACACGGCCCAGGGCCGCTACCTGAAACTGGTGGCCACCTCTTCCCAGGACGGCAAGGACAACGCCAGCGTCGCCGAACTGTTGCTGGTGGATGCCCAGGGCAAGCAGCTGCCCCGTGACAGCTGGAAGGTCCACTCCACCAGCAGTGCCATTGCCGGTTCTGCGCCCGCGGCCCATGCCATCGACGGCAACCCGGCGTCCTACTGGAGCTCCGCCGCCGGTGCCCGTTATCCCCACCAGATCGTCATCGACCTGGGCACGGACAGCCGCTTCTCCCAATTGCACTACCTGCCCCGTCAGGACGCGGGCCAGAGCGGCATGATCAAGGGCTACCAGGTGTACGGCGGCGACAGCCCCAACGGCGGCTGGACCTTGCTCGCCGACGGCCAGTTCAGTGGCGACAACCAGGCCAAGGCCACAGCGCTCAAACCCATGGAAGCCAGCAAGCCACCCGTGGCGCAGATCAGCGGCAAGACCGAAGCCAATGCCGGTGACCGGATCGTCCTGGATGCTTCCGCCTCCAGCGACCCACAGGGGCTGGCCCTGAGCTTCGCCTGGGAGTCGACGCCCAGGCTCGATTTCAGTTTCGACGGTGCACGCATCAGCTTCACCGCGCCGGAGCTGCAGGAAGACACCCGCTACCGCTTCACCCTGACCCTGAGCAACGGCAAGCAGAGCACTACCCGCACCCATGAGGTGCTGGTCAAGGCCAAGGCGACGGTGGGCAACTGCAAGCCGGAATGGAAGAAGACCGCCACCTACGTCGGCAACGATGTGGTGCAGTGGAAGGGGCGCCAGTACCAGGCCCGCTGGTGGACCTCCGGTGCCGAGCCGGGCCAGGCCTCTACCACGGGTGTGGATGGCGCCGGCAAGGTCTGGCGTGACCTGGGGCCTTGCCAGGGCGCGGGTGGGCAGCCGAGCGAGCCGCCAGTAGACCCGGTCGAGCCGCCGGTGGAATCGGTCAAGCCGCCTGTGGCCATCATTGGCGGAGCCACTGAGGCCAAGTCCGGCGAAACCGTCTACCTCAATGCCACGGCCTCCAGCGACCCGGCCGGCCTGCCCCTGAACTATGCATGGAGCGTGACGCCTCGCGTCGACTTCCAGGCTGCGGGCGCCCTGTTGAAGTTCATGGCCCCGAAAGCGGCCCAGGACGTCACCTACCGGGTCACCCTCAGCTTGAGCAACGGCAAGCAGACGGTGACGCAGGATCACTCGGTCAAGGTCATCGCCGACAAGGTGGAAACCCCAGTCGGTTGCCAGGGCCCGTGGAACCCCCAAAGCACCTACGTGGCCAAGGACAGGGTGAGCCACAAGGGCCGCTTCTACACCGCGGGCTGGTGGACCAAGGGTAACGAGCCCGGCAACCCGGCATTCACCGGTGGTGCAGGCAGCGGCAAGGTGTGGCGCGACGAGGGCGCCTGCAACTGATGGACGGGGCGGCCGGCTGATGCTGGCCGCCCCTTCATCCGGGGTCGCCCGATGCCGGGCGGCTCCGTATCATGGCGCTCCTGCGTCCTTCTTCTGCATTACCCCAAGGAGCCCGATATGAGCACGGAAGCCGAAAACCCCTTCCAGACCCCCGCCGCCGAGCTGCTGACGCCGACCACCGGCACCGAGCACCTGCGCCTCTACAGCATCCCCGGCATCGGCATCGCCACCTTCTTCGGCACGCCGCTGGCGGGGGCCTATGTCATCGCCGCCAATCTCAAGGCGATGGGGCGGGGTGGCGAGACCGGGAAGCTCTGGGCCGTCTCCATCGGTTTCTTCATCGCGATCATCGTCGCCGGCGCCCTGCTGCCGGAGAACGTGCCCGCCATCGTGTTCGGCGTGGTCCAGGTGACTGCGATGAATGCCTATGCCCGGCAGTTGTTCGGCACGCAAGTGAACCAGCACAAGATCGCCAATGGCGCGTTCTTCTCGCTGTGGCGAAGCGTGGGCATCGGCCTGCTGTTCATGCTGGGGTTCATCGTCGCCATGGTGCCGGTCCTTCTGCTGTTCGGGCTCGTCTGAGCCGTTGCCATGAAAAACGCCGGGCATTGCCCGGCGTTTTTGTTTCAGTCCCCGTTCAACCCAGGGTCGGGTAGTCGGTGTAACCGGCTTCGGCGCCACCGTAGAAGGTGTTGGCGTCCGGTTGGTTGAGGGGCGCGTCCTGGCGCAGGCGCTCCACCAGGTCGGGGTTGGCGATGTAGGGGCGGCCGAAGGCCACGGCGTCGGCCAGGCCGCTGCTCAGGGCTGCTTCGGCGCTGGCGCTGTCCAGGCCACCGGCGAGGATGATCTTGCCCTGGTAGCGGTCGCGCAGTTCACGCAGCAGGTCGTCGAAGCCCTCGAAGGTGCCGCCCAGCCAGTCCGGCTTGTTGATGTGCAGGTAGGCGAGGTTGCGGCTGTTCAGTTGCTCCACCAGGTAGCCGAAGGTTTCGCGCGGGTTGGCGTCGCTGATGTCGCCGAAGGTGCCCATGGGGGAAATGCGCACGCCCACGCGGCCGCTGTCGCCGGTGGTGGCGATCACGGCGTCGATCACCTGCAGCACCAGGCGCGCGCGGTTGGCAGCCGAGCCGCCGTAGGCGTCGGTGCGCTGGTTGCTGCCGGAGCAGAGGAACTGGTCCAGCAGGTAGCCGTTGGCGGCGTGCACCTCCACGCCGTCGAAACCGGCGCGCAGGGCGTTGGCCGTGCCCTGGGCGTAGGCGGCGACCACGCCGGGGAGTTCGTCGATCTCCAGGGCGCGGGGCTTGGCGGTGGGCTCGCGATGGTGGCTGCCGTCGGCTTCCTGCACATAGCAATCAGCCTTGGCCTGGATGGCGGAGGGGGCGACGGGATCGACGCCGCCCGGCTGCAGCAGCGGGTGGGAGATACGCCCCACGTGCCAGAGCTGCAGGACGATGCGGCCGCCCTTGTCGTGCACGGCGCGGGTGACCTTCTTCCAGCCCTCGACCTGTTCGGTGCTGTGGATGCCCGGGGTCCAGGCGTAGCCCTGGCCTTCGGGGCAGACCTGGGTGGCCTCGCTGATGATCAGGCCGGCACCGGCGCGCTGGGCGTAGTAGGTGGCATTGAGTTCGCTGGGGATGTTGCCGGGTTGCAGGCTGCGCTGGCGGGTGAGGGGCGCCATCACCACCGCGTTGGGGAGCTGGAGGCTGCCCAGTCGGGTGGGCTGGAACAGGTTGCGTGTGGTCATCGGTTCGATCTCCATCGGCTGCATTCGGCATGAATGTGGCGGTCGATTATGCAGGTGGCAATCTTGCTGACAAGTACGTACGATTCCGGGAGTCACTTACTAGTGGGTAAGCAATATGAGCGAACACGAGCCGATCACCACCGAATCCAAGCGTCTGGTTTCGGGCGACAAGGTCTACAACACGCCGGTGGAGGTGACGCTGGATGTGATCGGCGGCAAGTGGAAGTCGCTGCTGGTGTACCACCTGATGAAGGAGGCGCTGCGCTTCTCCGAACTCAAGCGCCGGGTGCCGGGCATCACCGAAAAGATGCTGACCCAGCAGCTGCGCGAGCTGGAGCATGACGGCGTGCTGTCGCGCACGGTGTTCGCCGAGGTGCCGCCGCGTGTGGAGTACCGCCTTACCGAGCACGGCGCCAGCCTGCAGCCGGTGCTGGAAGCGATGTGCGCCTGGGGCCGTTGCCACTGGCAGCAACAGGGTTAGAGCTGCACGCCGGGTTATCCCCGGAAAAACAAAACCCCGCCGATTGGCGGGGTTTTCATTTACTGGCCGGGTGTCAGGCGGCTTCGGCTTCGGTCTGGCTCAGGGCACGGTTGAGGGCGCTGAACAGGGCACGGAAGCTGGCGGTGGTGATGTTCTCGTCGATGCCGATGCCGTGCAGCGCGCGGCCACCGTCGAGGCGCAGTTCGATATAGGCTGCGGCCTTGGCGTTGGCGCCGCCACCGATGGCGTGCTCGGAGTAGTCCATGATCTCCACCTTCACCGGCAGGCTGGCCACCAGGGCTTCCAGCGGGCCCTTGCCCATGCCGCGCAGGTGCTGGGTCTCGCCCTTGATCTGCACTTCGATGTCCACGGCGCTGGTGCCGTTCTCTTCCTGCAGGCGGTGGCCCTTCAGGGTGTAGGGCGTGGTGGCCTGCAGGTACTCGCTGTCGAGCAGCTTGTAGATCTGTTCGGCGGTCATCTCCAGGCCCAGGCGGTCGGTCTCGCGTTGCACCACCTGGCTGAATTCGATCTGCATGCGACGCGGCAGGCTGATGCCGTATTCCTGCTCCAGCAGGAAGGTGATGCCGCCCTTGCCCGACTGGCTGTTGACGCGGATCACCGCCTCGTAGCTGCGGCCGATGTCGGCCGGGTCGATCGGCAGGTAGGGCACTTCCCAGACACCGTCTTCCTTCTGCTGGGCGAAGCCCTTGCGGATGGCGTCCTGGTGGGAGCCGGAGAAGGCGGTGTGCACCAGGTCGCCCACATAGGGGTGACGCGGGTGGACCGGCAGCTGGTTACACTCCTCGACCACCTTGCGCACGGCGTCGATGTCGGAGAAGTCCAGCTGCGGGTGCAGGCCCTGGGTGTACATGTTCAGCGCCAGGGTCACCAGGTCGACGTTGCCGGTGCGCTCGCCGTTGCCGAACAGGCAGCCTTCGACGCGGTCGGCGCCGGCCATCAGGCCCAGCTCGGTGGCGGCTACGCCGGTGCCACGGTCGTTGTGGGTGTGCAGGCTGATGATCACGCTGTCACGCTTGTTGATGTGGCGGCCGAACCACTCGATCTGGTCGGCGTAGACGTTCGGCGTGGCGCATTCCACGGTGGCCGGCAGGTTGAGGATGATCTTGTTGGTCGGGGTCGGCTCCCAGACGTCGATCACCGCGTTGCACACTTCCAGGGAGAAGTCCTGTTCGGTGGAGCTGAAGATTTCCGGCGAGTACTGGAAGGTCCACTGGGTTTCCGGCTGCTTGGCGGCCAGTTGCTTGATCAGGCGGGCAGCGCCGGTGGCGATGTCGATCACGCCCTGGCGGTCCTGGTTGAAGACGATGCGGCGGAAGGACGGCGCGGTGGCGTTGTAGACGTGGACGATGGCCTTCTTCGCACCCTTGAGGGATTCGAAGGTGCGGGTGATCAGGTCTTCGCGGGCCTGGGTCAGCACCTGGATGGTGACGTCATCCGGGATGTGGCCGTTCTCGATCAGCTCGCGGACGAAGTCGAAGTCGGTCTGCGAGGCGGAGGGGAAGGCCACCTCGATTTCCTTCAGGCCCACCTGCACCAGGGTCTTGAAGAAACGCATCTTCTTTTGCGCGTCCATCGGCTCGATCAGCGACTGGTTGCCGTCGCGCAGGTCGGAGCTGCACCAGATCGGCACGTCGGTGATGGTCTTCGACGGCCAGGTGCGGTCGGGCAGGTTGATGGCGGGGAAGGCGCGGTACTTGCGAGACGGGTCGTTGAGCATGCTCATGGGGAAATCCTTGTTCTGATGGGCCTGATGACGGCGGCCGGCCAAATGAAATGCGGGGTGGAGCAGGGCGTCGCGATTCAGCTACGCAGTCGTGGGCTGACCAGACGTAGGCAGGCGTGTTGACGCAGGAGGATGAGGGTGTGAGCGGTTTTCATGCCGACAACCCTATTCACTCGGGTTGAATATGGCAAGGCTTGTCAGAAAATTGGTGATTTCGTGCGGTAGGTCCGGCGGGGTGAGAGATTCTTGCTTGGAGGGAGGCCAAACGTAGCGAGAATTGCGCGTCAGCCGAGGAGCGAGAGCACGGCCTGGGGCATCTGGTTGGCCTGCACCAGCATGCTTTGCGCCGCCTGCCGGAGAATCTGCTGGGAGGCGAGGGTGGCGGACTCCGAGGCGAAGTCCGCATCGGTGATGCGCGAGCGGCTGGCGCTGGCGTTCTCGGCGATGTTCTGCAGGTTGGCGACGGTGTTGTCCAGGCGGTTCTGGATGGCGCCCATGTAGGCCCGCTGGCGGTCCACATAGGCGAGGGCGTCGTCGATGTCCATCACTGCCAGGCCCGGGGTCTTGATCAGGTTGACGTTGTTCAGCGCCATCGCCCCGGTGTTGAAGGAGGCGAGCCCGACGTCGATGGTTTCCCAGGCATTGGCGCCCACCTGCAGCGAGGTCTGCACGCCGTTACCGGTGGCGTTGGCGTCGAACAGCTTGGGCTCTTCCAGCGTGAAGCCCAGTGAGCCGGGCGTACCGGTGCCGCGGTTGGGCAGCACGTTTTCGGCGGTGAGCACATCGCCACCGTCGGCATCGAAGCCGCCGATGGCGCCGGTGTCCTCGTTGGTCAGGTCCATCCCGGCGATGAACGCGGCGCCGTTGGCGGAGAACTGGGTGCCGAAGTCGGCTGCACTGGCGAAAGCGCCACGGCTGGCGTTGGCCAGGGCGTCGTCGAGGGTGGAGTTGGCGTGGCCGGCCAGGTACTGCATCACGTCCTTGATGCCGTTGCCGCCGGCGGCCTGGATCTCGGCGTGCATGTAGCGCACCGCGGCGTAGGAGGCGGAGTAGCCGGCGCTGTTGCCGATGCCGCCGAAGGCGCCGACCACCGCGCCGATGCTGCTGGCGGCGATGTCACTGCGCAGGCGTTCGTCGGCGCCTTGCACGGCTTCCGCGGTGCCCTCCTTGAACCAGCCGGGCAGGGCGTTGAAGTTCATCGCCCGGCCCATCACCGCGTGGGTCATCTCGTGGGCCAGGACGCGGTCGGTGTACTGGCCCGGGTTGTTGCCGCCGTTGGGCAGGCTGGACCCATCGAAGTAGGCCAGGTTCACGTCGAGCACCTGGTTGTAGTACTTGCCCCCGGCACCGGGCGAGCCGGCGACCGAGGCGAGGGTGGTGCTGGAGGGGTCGTTGCTCAGGGTGATCTTCAGCGTGGCGCCGTCGGCCTTGATCCCGTAGGCGTCGAAGACGCGCTGCTCGCCCTCGCTGATCCAGAAGCCCTTGAGCGAGTTGAGCACCGCGCGCTCGTCCAGCTTGCCCAATTGCGAGCCGGAGGCCTGGCTGAAGATCTTGCGGCCGCCGAAGGTGGTGGTCTCGTTGACCCGGTTGATCTCTTCCAGGAGCTTCTGCGCCTCCTGGTTCAGTGCGGCGCGATCGGTCTCGGTGTTGGAGCCGTTCATGGCCTGGAGGCCGAGCGTACGGATGCGCTGCAGGGCGGTAGTCACGCTTTCCAGCGCGCCTTCTCCCACCTGCAGCATCGACATGCCGTCATTCGCGTTCCGCGTGGCGACGTTGAGCCCACGCACCTGGGATGTAAGGGCATTGGAGATCTGCAAACCGGCGGCATCATCCTTGGCGCTGTTGATGCGCTGGCCGGTCGACAGACGCTGCATGGCCTTACCCAGTGCGTTGTCCGTGTTGCTCAACTGTCTACGCGTGAACGAGGAGGCGATGTTGGTATTGACCGTCAGCATCCCGTTTCTCGCTCGCACTACCGGAAATTCCGGTATCGACACTGCATCGGCGGGCGTACTGGCTTCTTGATGCCGCTTCGGTTCAGGCCGACGAGTGGTCGAAAGCTGCGGGAGCCGGGGCTTGTGGCTGCTGGGCGGGCAGCCGCAGCTCACGCATGTCGGCGCCGCTCGGGTGCTGGAACACGCGCAAGCCGAACTCCGGGAGGATCGCCAGCAGGTGGTCGAAGATGTCCGACTGGATGGCCTCGTAGCGCGCCCAGGCCGTGGTGTTGGTGAAGCAATACAGCTCCAGCGGCAGGCCGTCGGCGGTGGGGTTCAACTGGCGCACCAGCAGGGTCATGTCCTTGCGGATGTCGTCGTTGTGGCGCAGGTAGTTCTCCACGTAGGCGCGGAAGGTCCCCAGGTTGGTCAGCTGGCGGCTGTTGACCGGTACCCGCAGCGGCTCGTCGAGCTGGCTGTTCCAGCTCAGCAGTTCGCTCTCCTTGGCCTTCAGGTACTGGTCCAGCAGACGGAAGCGGCGCAACTGGGCGATCTCGTCGGCGGCGAGGAAGTGCACGCTGTTCTGGTCCAGGTAGATCGAGCGCTTGATGCGCCGGCCGCCGGATTCCTGCATGCCGCGCCAGTTCTTGAACGAGTCGGTGATGAAGCGCTTGGTGGGGATGGTGGTGATGGTCTTGTCCCAGTTCTGCACCTTCACCGTGTGCAGGGCGATGTCGATCACGTCGCCGTCGGCGTTCAGCTGCGGCATCTCGATCCAGTCGCCCACGCGGATCACATCGTTGGAGGAGATCTGCACGCTGGCCACCAGGGACAGCAGGGTGTCCTGGAATATCAACATCAGCACGGCTGCCATGGCACCCAGGCCGGAGAGCAGGATCAGCGGCGAGCGGTCGATCAGGGTGGCGACCATGAGGATCGCGCAGATGGCGAACACCAGTATCTTGATCACCTGCAGGTAGCCCTTGATCGGGTGCAGGTGAGCGTCCTTGCGCAGCTGGTAGAGGGTGTTGATCAGGTCGAGCAGGGCGCTCAGGGCCAGCGCGATGGTCAGCACGATGAAGGCGCCGCAGACGTTGCGCACTACAGTGACCAGGGTTTCCGGCAGGCCGGGGATCAGGACCACGCCGCTGGAGAGGATCAGTGCCGGCACGATATTGGCCAGCCGCTTGATCATGCCGTTCTCGCCCAGGTGCGTGTTGCGGCCTACGGCGGTGGCGCTCAGGGCGCGATAGAGCCCGCGCACGAGAATGCGCTTGACCATCCAGTTGGCCACCCAGGCACCCAGTACCAGCAGGGTGGAGGCGCAGAGAGTGAGGAGTTCGGGGTGGCCCTTCAGCCAGTCCATCCAGGTTGCCAGCTCGTGGGGCATGTGCGGCTCCATGTCAGCGGTGGGATCGGGCCGGCCGTTGCGGCGGGCCTCCGGAGCTGGCGGACCTTAGCAAAAATGCGCCGCTTGGCCCAGGCGACGTCTGTAAGGGGAATTGTATGGCGTGGCCGGCGGCGGGCTATTCCGCGCCGGAGGTCAGGGCTTGAAGGCGCCGATGAAGATGGCCGGGTCGACACGCGCATCGTTGAGGCTGACGTTCCAGTGCATGTGCGGCCCGGTGGCCCGGCCGGTGGCACCGACGCGGCCGACCACGCCGCCGCGCGGCAGTTGCTGGCCGAGTTTCACGTCCACTTTCGACATGTGGCAGAACATGCTGATCAGCCCCTGGCCGTGGTCGACGAACACCGTCTTGCCATTGAAGAAGTAGTCGCCGATGAGCACCACCTTGCCGGCCGCCGGTGCCTTGATCGGCGTACCGGTGCCCACGGCGAAGTCCAGGCCCGAGTGCGGGTTGCGCTCCTCGCCGTTGAAGAAGCGGCGCAGGCCGAAGGGGCTGGAGAGCGGCCCGTTCACCGGCTTGTCGAACAGCAGGTTGCTCGGCGTGCCCGGGGTGAAGCTGCGGTAGGCACGGGTCTGCTCGGCCAGTTCGCGGTCGATGCGCTTGAGGTCCTCGGGCAGCGGGTTCACCTGGCGGGTGTTCTTCAGGGTGATGCGCTGTTCCTTGTAGTGCTTGCTGCCGACGCTGAAAGGCAGGCTGCGACCATCGCTCACCTTTAACTGTTGGGTGCCAGCCTGGGTGCCGAGGGGAATGCCGACGATGGCGATCCAGTCGCGGCCCTCTTCCTTTACCACCAGCACGGGCTTGTCCTGGAAGCGCGCCGTCGGTGCCGTGGCGCCCTGGCCCAGTTGCACCACGGCGACGCCGCCGGGCACCGGTTTGTTCAGCAGGCGGCTGATGAAGCCTTCGGCCTGGGCGGGGAGGGTGACGGCGAGAAGCAGGGCGAGCAGCAGGCGCATCTATCAATCCAGCAGGGAAAGGGTGACCGGGGTCAGGTGGTTGTCTTCGACTCGCACGTCGAGTTCGCCCTCGCCCAGGCGAGCCTTCAGGCGCTGGCCGGGACGGGTCTGGGCGGCGTTGCGGATGGCCTGGCCGCGTTCGTCGAGCAGGATGCTGTAGCCCCGGCCGAGGGTGGCCAGCGGGCTGACCACATTGAGCGTCTGCACCTGGCTTTGCAGCTGCAGGCGGCGCTCCTTGAGGCCTTCCTGCATGGCGCGCGGAAGGCGCGCGGCGAGGCTGTCCAGGCGCTGGCGCAGCAGGCTCAGGGCGCGGCCCGGGTGTTGTGCGGCCAGGCGTGTCTCCAGGCGCGCGAAGCGTTCCCGGCGGCTGCTCAGCTGGCGGTCGAGGGCGCGTTGCAGGCGCATCTCCAGGTCGTCGAGGCGCTGGGCCTGCTGGCGCAGGCGCTCGCCCGGGTGGCGCAGGCGGCGGGTCAGGCCGTCGACGCGCAGGTGGTGATGGGCGATCTGTTGCTGCATGCGCAACACCAGGCGCCGTTGCAGGCTCTCCAGGCGCTGGCGCAGGCTGCTGGAATCCGGGGCCAGGAGTTCGGCGGCGGCGGATGGCGTGGGCGCGCGGACGTCAGCGACGAAGTCGGCGATGGACACATCCGTCTCATGGCCCACGGCACTGACGATGGGCGTCTGGCAGGCGGCCACGGCGCGGGCCACGGCTTCCTCGTTGAAGCACCAGAGATCTTCCAGCGAGCCGCCGCCACGGGCCAGGATCAGCGCATCGAAGCCCTGGGCGTCGGCCCGTTCGATGGCTCGGACGATCTGCGCGGTGGCTTCGCGGCCCTGCACGGCGGTGGGCACCAGGGTCAGTTCCACCTGTGGGGCGCGGCGGCGGAACACGCTGATGATGTCGCGGATCACCGCACCGGTGGGCGAACTGACGATGCCGATGCGCTGCGGGTGGGCCGGCAGCGGGCGCTTGGATTCGGCGTCGAACAGGCCTTCGGCGGCGAGCTTGTCCTTCAGGGCCTCGAAGGCCAGGCGCAGGGCACCGTCACCGGCGGGCTCCACGGCATCGGCGATCATCTGGTAGTCGCCACGGCCTTCGAACAACGAGACCTTGCCGCGCACCTTCACCGCCAGGCCGTCGCGTAGCGCCTGGCGCACCTTGGCGGCGTTCTGCCGGAACAGCGCGCAGCGCACCTGGGCCTGGCTGTCCTTGAGGGTGAAGTACAGGTGGCCGGACGCGGGCTTGGCCAGGTTGGAGATTTCGCCTTCCACCCAGACCTGGGGGAACACGTCCTCCAGCAGATGGCGGGCACGCTGGTTGAGCTGGCTGACGGTCAGCACCTCGCGGTCGAGGCCGAGCCGTTGGAAGGGGTCTTTGAACATGAGCGGCATGATACGGGCGGCGATGGCCCGCGCTCAATGCGTGCCGTTCAGTCGTGCACCTCGACCAGGCGCACGGGGAAGCCCAGGCGGTCGGCGAAGGCAGCGAGGAAGGCGCGGCTGAAGCCGGCTTCCAGCCAATCGTTGAAGACGAACGCCAAATTGGAGAAGCCGCAGGCCTGCAGATAAAGGAAGCCGTTGATGTCGTCTTCGAAACCGCATTCGGGGCAGGTGAAGTTATCGGTCTCGCCCGGCCACCACTCTTCCAGGCTTTCGAACAGCGGCTCACCGACCTCGCGGCGGCACTCCGGGCAGCCGGCCTCGTGCAGGAAGCCACGGGCGGGGGTGTAGATGCAGCGCTTGTCGACGATTTCCAACCCGGCGCCGGGCTTGCCCAGCGGCAGCCGGTCGGGATGTTCGACCACCTGGCGCGCCCCGGGTGCGACGGCGTGGATCATGCGGTTGCCACCCCGGGCGAAGGCGCTCGGGAAGGCCTCGACCACACCCTGGCGCACCAGCCAGCGCAGCATGCGGCCGGCCAGGGCATGGTGGCCGGGCACGGTGGAAATCTGCGGGACGATGATCAGTTGACGGGTTTCCACACGGGGCTCCGAGGGATCAGGGGCGCGCAGCTTAACCGCCAGTCGGCGGGCGTCAACCGCGGGGCGACGGAATCAGCCTGCGCCCAGTTGCTGGCGGAAGTGCTCCACCAGGCCCTGGCTCAGGGGCGTGTCATCGTGGCGCCAGGCCAGGGCGACCTGGCTGTCGCAGTCGGCATCGGCCAGTGCCAGGAAGCGCACCCCGGCAGGCGCGATGGCGCGCATCGAGGCCGGCACCAGGGCGACGCCGAGCCCGGCTTCGATGAGTTGCAGCTGGCTGGTCTTGCGCGAGACGGCACGGGCCGCACGGGGAAAGAAGCCCTGGCGCAGGCAGAGCTCAGCGGCACGGTAGCTGAGGCCGCCGCGCTGCATGTGCGGCACCGAAACGAAGGGTTCGTCCGCCAGGCGGGCGAGGGGGATGGGCTCTGCCTCATCGGCCAGCGGGTGCTCGGCGGCCACGGCCAACAGCAGCGGTTCGCGGTACAGCGGCTGCAGGGCGAGGCCGGGGTACTGGCGCAGCACCGGCAGGCGCAGCAGGCACACATCCAGGCGGCCTTCCTGCAGATCGGCCAGTTGCTGCTCGGAGGATTGCTGGACGATCTCCAGGTTCACCCCTGGGTGCCGCTCCAGGTAGGTGCGCAGGGGCGCCTGCAGCGGCGCGCCCAGGGGCACCGAGCTGGAGTGGCTGAGGCGCAGGGTGCCGTGCTGGCCCTGGCCGACCTGGCGGGCCAGTTCGCCGGCGGCTTCCAGGTCCTGCAGCAGGCGCAGTGCCAGGGGGTGGAAGGCGCGCCCCGCCGGGGTCAGCTCGACCTGGCGCGGGCCGCGTTCCAGCAGCGGGGTGGCGAGGTGGGTTTCCAGTTCGCGCATCTGCCGGCTGAGGGCCGACTGGGCGATGAACAGGCGTTCGGCCGCGCGGCTGAAGCTGCCGCTCTCGACGATCTCGATGAAATAGCGCAGTTGTCGTAATGAGATCACGGGGGCTCCTGCGATGCCTTTTGGAGATGGGGCGAGGGGGTGGATTGTATTGGCCCGATGCCTGCCGCGCTCGCTAGATTGGCGGCACTTCCCTGTCGAGCGCCGTTCCATGAGTGTCGAAAGCCTGTTCGCCCTGCTGTCGTTTTCGCCGACCGACTGGTTGCTCATCGCAGGGGTCATCGCCCTGGCCTATGTGGTGTTCGGCATCGCCGGCTTCGGCACGGCGTTGGTGGCCGGGCCGCTGCTGGTGAGCAGCCTGCCCATGGCGCGGATCATCCCGCTGCTGGTGCTGCTGGATTTCGTCGCCTCCGCCGGCAGCTGGTTCACGGCGCGCCAGGCGGTGGCCGGGAGCGAGCTGCGCCGGCTGTTGCCCTGCATGGCGCTGGGCTGCGCCATCGGCGCCTACGGGCTGGTGAACCTGGACGCCGAGCTGTTGATGCTGCTGTTCGGCCTGTTCGTTTGTGCCTATGCCATCTGGTCGCTGTTTCTGCAGCCGGTGCGGCAGGCACCGATGAAGCCCCTCTGGGTGGTGCCCTTCGGTGTCTTCGGCGGCACCTTCGGGGCGCTGTTCGGCAGTGGAGGGTTCCTCTATGCGCTGTACCTCAGCGGCCGTCTGCCTGAGAAGGAGCGGATCCGCGCGACCCAGAGTGCGTTGATTGGCTGCAGCACCCTGGTGCGCCTGGGGCTGTTCGTCGTGGCCGGGCTCTATGCCGACTGGCAGATACTGCTGCTCGCCCTGAGCCTGCTGCCGGCCATGGCGCTGGGGCTGTGGATAGGCCGGCGCCTGACCTTGCGCCTGTCCCGCGAGGCCTTTGTACGGCTGGTCACCTGGCTGGTGCTGTGCAGCGGCGTGGCGCTGGTGGCGCGCTACCTGGCGCTGCAGCCTTGAGTGGCGCGCCGCCCGCTGCGGCACTGAAGCGGGCGGCGCGGATTTAGAACAGCTCCAGCGGGTATTGGATGCGCAGGCGCGTCTGGTCGATGGAGGCGTCCGCATAAGCGCGGTTGCTCCGGTGCCAGATCTGCGTCGCGCGCAGGTGCAGGTTTTTCAGCGGGCCACTGGCGAAGGTGTAGCCGAGATCCAGGTCCAGCTCGTGGTGCTTGCCGTCGCGACCGTAGAGCCCGTGGTAGATGCTGTGGCCGGGGGCATGGCTGCCGTCTGCGCCCCAACCCCGCTGGTAGCGCAGGGCCAGGTTCAGCTCCGGCAGGCCCAGCCAGTGCAGGCGCTGGTCATAGCGAAGCTGCCAGGAGCGCTCACGGGGCCCGTTGAAGTCCGAATACGCGGCGGCGTTGGCCAGGACGATCGACTGGCTGCTCTGCCCATCGCCGAAGCCGATGTAGTCGAAGGGCGTGTCCGAGAAGGTGCGCTGGTAGGCCAGGGTCAGGCGGTGCGCGCCCAGGCGGTAGGCGATGGCGTGGGAGCCGATCAGGTTGTCGATGGGGCCGAACAGCGAGGCGCCACTGTCGCGGGTGCGATAGAGGTGGGTGCTGTTGCTCAGGGTGCCGGCGCCGAGTGCCTGTTCGTGGCCCAGGTGCAGGTAGTACTGGGTCCAGACGTCCTCCAGCTGGCCCAGGTAATAGGAGAGGCTCCAGGGCTCGCCGCGATGGCTGAGCCCTATATAGCTGGCACTGTGGATATCGATGCCGCGCCGGTCCGGGCGAGCAACGACGGTGGAGATGGCGCCACGGTTCTTGCTTTCGGTGGGGCCGGAAAGCGCGGTGAAACGCGCCGCCTCCAGTTGCAGCCCGGCCCAGTCGCCCTGCAGGTGCAGGCCGTGGGCCATGCCGGGGATGATGCGGCTGTTGTCCGCCGCCAGCACCGGCGCCTGGGTGCTGAAGTTGCCGTACCTGAGCTGTGCATCGGCGATTTTCAGCTTGAGCGCACCGCCGGCCTTGCCGTGGCTGTCTCGCGGGTGGCCCTGGCCGTCCACCGCCAGGGTGCCCGTGCCGGTGCGCCCGCCGCCGCTGTCGAGTTTGAACGCGGCCATGGCGAAGGCGTCGACGCCCAGGCCGATGAGGCCAGGGGTGAAGCCCGAGTGGTAATGCAGCTGTACGGACTGCCCCCATTCCTGGCGGTAGCCGTTGCGTTCGTCGCGGGGTTTGTAGCGGTTGCGCCCGGCGTTGTTCGGGCCATCGCGGAAGTCGCGGGCAAAGTACTGGTTGTCGAAGAACAGGCGGGCGTCGCCCTGGGCGAGAACGTCGCTCCAGGAGGTCTCCTGCGCCTGGCTGTGGCAGGCGAGGGCGCTCAGCAGTGGCAGGCAGAGGGGGAGGGCGAGGCGATTCACGAACATGGTGTCGCTCCTTCTTATTAGAGGCTACGGCTCCCAGCGTGGGGTGGGCCTTCCATTGCGGGCCGCGGCGTCGCCCGCCGCGGCCCGGATGGGCGTCAATCCAGGGCGAGGTTGCTTCTCACCTCGCGCCGGGCGTGCTCGAAGTCACGCAGGGCGCCGGGGTTCTTCAGCAGCTCGTTGGCGAGTACCGCCGCGGATATGCGCCCGCCTTCCAGGTCGGTGGGGTAGTGCACACCCGCCACCACGCGGCTTTGCGCGGCGGCTGCGGCCCGGGCGAAGAGCTCGGCGCGGTATTCCGGCAGCATCTTGGCCAGCAGGATGGCGGTGAGGTAGGCATCCATCGTGTGGCCGCTGGGGTAGGACTCGCCCATGGGGGGCGGCAGTATCGGCTTCACCTCCTGGCTGAGTTGGTAGGGGCGGGGGCGGGCGAAGTGGTGCTTGGCGGGCATCAGCGTCTGTTCCAGGTCCACCAGCACGCGGCGGAAGAAGTGCGCGGTCTGTGGGTGCCGGTCGACGGTGAACTCCGCCCCGAGGATGCCCTGGGCGAAGGGGAAGGCCGCGTCGTCGAGGTGGTCGTCGCGCTTGGCCTGCTCCACCTGCTGCGGGGTGCGCTCGCGCTGGACGAGCAGCACGGTATCGAGGTCGAGCCGGTCTTCGGCGGTGCCGGCGGGCGGCGGTGGTGGCAGGTACTCCGCGAGCTCCAGTGTCCGTTGCGGCAGGTAGGGCATGAGTTCCGGCTGCGTGGCCTGGGTGGCCGGGCTCAGGATCAGCAGCAGGGTGGCGAAAAGGGGCCAGGGTGAACGGGTCATGACGATGTCCTTTGCTCGGGGCGAACGGGTGTCGCCGCTTGATGGGCGGTGGTGGTGAGCGGGCGGGAGGTCTGGGGGCGCCTGGGGGCGGTGCGCGCGGGGCGCTCGGTGCAGCGGGAAGGTGGGGCGGGGATGGAGCCTGGCATGGTGGGGCGGTCGCGGATCGCCGGTGCTGCGCTTGCGGCGGAACCAGGCGCGGCCGTTGCGTTGCCCAGGGGGATCGGCCAGCGCCGAGTCGGCGGGTGACGGATGGAGGGCAAGGGGCTGGCGCATGGTTCCCACTCTTTATTCTTGTCGTTATCGGCGTCGGCGAACGCGCCCCGCCTGGGGCGCAGCGTCATGGAGGAGTATCGGAATACCCGGCGCGGCGCCGCTATCCTGCAGATGCGGGATGGCACTCCATCGGAAAGGGTGGTACGGCGGTGAAGAAGGTGAGGCCGAAGGTAACGGTTTCATTGAGCGCGCCATCACAGCTGAGATATAATGCCGCGCTTCCAATTTTCCCGCCTGGGAGCCCCGCCATGCTGCGCATCAGCCAAGAAGCCCTCACCTTCGACGACGTACTCCTGATCCCGGGGTATTCCGAGGTCCTGCCGAAGGACGTCAGCCTCAAGACCCGCCTGACGCGCGGCATCGAGTTGAATATCCCCCTGCTGTCCGCCGCGATGGACACCGTGACCGAAGCCCGTCTGGCTATCGCCATGGCGCAGGAAGGCGGCATCGGCATCATCCACAAGAACATGACCGTCGAGCAGCAGGCTGCCGAAGTCCGCAAGGTGAAGAAGTTCGAGGCCGGCGTGGTCAAGGACCCGATCACCATCGAGGCCGACGCCACCGTGCGCGACCTGTTCGAACTGACCCGCCAGCACAACATCTCCGGTGTACCGGTGCTGTCCAACGGTGATCTGGTGGGTATCGTCACTTCCCGTGACGTCCGCTTCGAAAACCGCCTGGACGCTCGCGTCCGTGACGTGATGACGCCGAAAGAGCGCCTGGTCACCGTCAAGGAAGGCGCCGACAAGAACACCGTCCGCGAGCTGCTGCACAAGCACCGCATCGAGAAGGTCCTGATCGTCGACGACGCCTTCAGCCTGAAGGGCATGATGACCGTGAAGGACATCGAGAAGGCCAAGGCCTATCCGCTGGCCAGCAAGGACGACCAGGGTCGCCTGCGCGTCGGCGCTGCCGTCGGCACCGGCGCCGATACCGCTGACCGCGTCACCGCGCTGGTCAATGCCGGCGTCGACGTGATCATCGTCGACACCGCCCACGGTCACTCCAAGGGCGTGATCGACCGCGTTCGCTGGGTCAAGCAGACCTTCCCCGACGTCCAGGTGATCGGCGGCAACATCGCCACCGGCGAAGCCGCCAAGGCCCTGGCCGAAGCGGGCGCCGATGCGGTCAAGGTCGGCATCGGCCCGGGCTCCATCTGCACCACCCGTATCGTCGCCGGCGTCGGCGTCCCGCAGATCTCCGCAGTCGCCAACGTCGCCGCTGCCCTGGCCGGCACCGGCGTTCCGCTGATCGCCGACGGCGGCATCCGTTACTCCGGTGACCTGTCCAAGGCCATCGTCGCCGGCGCCTCCGCCGTGATGATCGGCTCCATGCTGGCCGGTACCGAAGAGGCCCCGGGCGAGGTCGAGCTGTTCCAGGGCCGTTCCTACAAGGCCTACCGCGGCATGGGTTCGCTGGGTGCCATGGCCCAGGCCCAGGGTTCCTCCGACCGCTACTTCCAGGACTCCTCCGCCGGTGCCGAGAAGCTGGTCCCGGAAGGCATCGAAGGCCGCGTGCCTTACAAGGGCACCATGTCCGCGATCGTTCACCAGCTGATGGGCGGCCTGCGCGCCTCCATGGGCTACACCGGCTGCGCCACCATCGAAGAGATGCGCACCAAGCCGGAGTTCGTGCGCATCACCGGTGCCGGCATGGCCGAGTCCCATGTGCATGACGTGCAGATCACCAAAGAGGCGCCCAACTACCGCGTAGGTTAAGGGGCCGCGTAACAGGTGCTGGAAGCTGGAAGCTGGAGGACGGAAGCATGACTTTCGCCCTGCACTTCCAGCTTCTGGCTTTCAGCTTCAAGCTCTTTCCGAAGGAAAGCTCATGGCCAATCAAGATATCCACGCCCACCGCATCCTGATCCTCGACTTCGGTTCCCAGTACACCCAGCTGATCGCTCGCCGCGTTCGCGAGATCGGCGTGTACTGCGAGATCCACCCGTTCGACATGGAAAACGATGCCATCCGCGCCTTCGCGCCCAAGGGCATCATCCTCGCCGGCGGCCCGGAGTCGGTGCACGAGGCCAACAGCCCGCGCGCGCCCCAGGCGGTGTTCGATCTCAACGTCCCGCTGTTCGGCATCTGCTACGGCATGCAGACCATGGCCGAGCAACTGGGCGGCAAGGTCCAGGGTTCCGACCTGCGCGAGTTCGGCTACGCCCGTGTCGACGTGGTCGGCAAGGCCCGCCTGCTCGATGGCATCGAAGACCATGTCGACGCTGACGGCCTGTTCGGCCTCGACGTGTGGATGAGCCACGGCGACAAGGTCACCGCCATGCCCGAGGGCTTCCATATCCTCGCCAGCACCCCGAGCTGCCCGATCGCCGCCATGGCCGACGACAGCCGCGCGTACTACGGCGTGCAGTTCCACCCGGAAGTGACCCACACCAAGCAGGGCGGTCGCATCCTCTCTCGCTTCGTGCTGGAAATCTGCGGCTGCGAAGCCCTGTGGACCCCCTCCAACATCGTCAGCGACGCCATCGCCACCGTGCGCGCCCAGGTGGGCAGCAACAAGGTGCTGCTGGGCCTGTCCGGCGGTGTCGACTCCTCGGTGGTCGCGGCGTTGCTGCACAAGGCCATCGGCGACCAACTGACCTGCGTCTTCGTCGACAACGGCCTGCTGCGCCTGCACGAGGGTGACCAGGTGATGGCCATGTTCGCCGAGAACATGGGCGTCAAGGTGATCCGCGCCAACGCCGAAGAGCTGTTCCTCGGTCGCCTGGCCGGTGTCTCCGACCCGGAAGAGAAGCGCAAGATCATCGGCCGCACCTTCATCCAGGTGTTCGATGAGGAAGCCACCAAGCTGAAGGACGTGAAGTTCCTCGCCCAGGGCACCATCTACCCCGACGTGATCGAGTCGGCCGGCGCCAAGACCGGCAAGGCCCACGTGATCAAGTCCCACCACAACGTCGGCGGCCTGCCGGAAGACATGCAGTTCTCCCTGGTGGAGCCGCTGCGCGAACTGTTCAAGGACGAAGTGCGCAAGCTCGGCCTCGAACTGGGCCTGCCCTACGACATGGTCTACCGCCACCCGTTCCCGGGCCCGGGCCTGGGTGTGCGCATCCTCGGCGAGGTGAAGAAGGAGTACGCCGACCTGCTGCGTCGTGCCGACCACATCTTCATCGAAGAGCTGCGTGCCTTCGACTGGTACCACAAGACCAGCCAGGCCTTCGTGGTGTTCCAGCCGGTGAAATCCGTCGGCGTGGTCGGTGACGGCCGTCGCTACGCCTGGGTCGTCGCCCTGCGTGCGGTGGAAACCATCGACTTCATGACCGCCCGCTGGGCGCACCTGCCCTACGAGCTGCTGGAGAAGGTCTCCAACCGCATCATCAACGAGATCGAAGGCATCTCCCGCGTCACCTACGACGTGTCGAGCAAACCGCCGGCGACCATCGAGTGGGAATGACGGCGCACGCCTGAAGGCAGCGTCGAAGGCGCGGACCGCATGCGGTCCGCGCCTTTTTCATATCCGCCATCGCTTCCTCTCATGGCTGCCGCAGCAACCTGTCGCAGCCTTTTCTTGAGAACGAAGCGCAGTTGATCCGTATAATCGTTTCCGATTATTGCTGAGTTGATAGGAGTGGCTTATGTCGGCACGTCTCGTAACTGCGTTGGCCCGCGTCTGCGGCGCCGGTGTTCTGTCCCTCGGTCTGTTGCTGCCCATGGCGGCCCGGGCCGACGACGCGGTGACCCTGACTCTGTACAACGGGCAGCACGAAGCGACCGGCAAGGCCGTCGCCGAGGCCTTCACCAAAGCGACCGGCATCCAGGTGCGCATCCGCAAGGGTGGCGGTGGCCAGTTGGCCAACCAGATCGCCGAGGAAGGCGAGCGCTCGCCCGCCGACATCATCTACACCGAAGAAGCGCCGCCGCTGATCAAGCTGGCCGGCCAGGGCATGTTGGCCAAGGTGGATGACAGCTCCCTCAAGCAGGTCGAGCCGCAGTTCGCCGACCCCGCCGGCAACTGGATCGGCGTCACCTCGCGTGTGCGCGTGCTCGCCTACAACCCCGAGGAGCTGGGCGACCAGGCCCTGCCGCAAAGCGTGCTCGATGTGGCCGACCCGGAATGGAGCGGCAAGATCGCCTTCGTGCCCAGCAGTGGTGAGTTCCTTGGCCAGGTGGCCGCCATCATCAAGCTGGAAGGCCGCGAGAAGGCCGAGGAATGGCTGACCGGCCTCAAGGCCTTCGGCTCCACCTACACCAACAACGTCATCGCCATGAAGGCAGTGGAGAACGGTGAAGTCGCCGCCGCGCTGATCAACAGCTACTACTGGATGGCGCTGAAGAAAGAGAAGGGCGAGCTGAAGAGCAAGCTGCACTACTTCGCCGACGGCGATGCCGGCGGTCTGGCCAGCGTCTCCGGCGTGGCGGTGGTGAAAGCCAGCAAGCACCCGAAGGAGGCCCAGCAGTTCGTCGCCTTCATGCTCAGCGAAGAGGGCCAGAAGGCCATCCTCAGCCAGTCCGCCGAATACCCGGTGAACCAGAAAGTGCCGGCCGACCCGCTGCTCAAGCCCTATGACCAACTGCGCCCGCCCAAGCTCACCGCCGCCGACATCGGCCTGGCGGAAGACGCCCTGGAGCTGGAGCGTGAGGTCGGGCTGAACTGATGCAAGCCGAAGTCCTGGACCCGGCCCTGGCGGCCTCGGCATCGAAACCCCTCGGCCGTCGTCGCCGCTCCCCGCCCATCTGGCTGCAGGTGCCGGTCCTGGCATTGTTGCTGGTCGCCGCGCTGCCCCTGTTCTACGTGGCCGTGCGCAGCTGGGAATCCGGCTGGCACACCGCCTGGCAGCTGCTGTGGCGCCCCTTCGTATTCCACCTGCTGGCCAACACCATGAAGCTGATGGTGCTGGTGACCGCCGGTTGCGTGCTGCTCGGCCTGGCCCTGGCCTGGTGCGTGGAGCGCAGCGACCTGCGCTGGCGCCGCCAGTGGAACGTGCTGCTGTGCCTGCCCTTTGCGATTCCGGCCTTCGTGGCCGGTTTCTCGTGGATTTCCATCAGCCCGGTGTTCGAGGGCCTCGGCGGCACGGCGCTGGTGATGATCCTGTCCAAATACCCGCTGATCTACCTGCCGGTGGTGGCCACGCTGCGCAACCTCGACCCGGCGCTGGAAGAGTCCGCGCGCATGCTCGGCTACACCCGGCGCCAGGTGTTCTGGCGGGTGACCCTGCCGCTGCTGCGGCCGACCCTGATGGGCACCGGGCTGCTGGTGGCGCTGCACATGCTGGTGGAGTTCGGCGCGCCGTCGATCATGCGTTACCAGACCTTCACCACCGCTATCTACCAGCAGTTCGAACTGGAATTCAGCAACGCCAACGCGGCGATGCTTTCGGCGCTGCTGCTGGCCCTGTGCATGTTGATGATGGGCATGGAACTGCGCCTGCGCGGGCGCGGCTTCGCCCGTACCGGGCAAGGCGTGGCGCGACGCACCGCGCCCGTGCGCCTGGGCCTGTGGAACTGGCCGATCCAGGTGCTGCTGGTGGCGCTGGTGGTGATCGGCTCGGGCACGCCGCTGGCCATGCTCGGCTTCTGGATCCATGAAGGCAGTTCGGCGGCCTTCCCGCTGATGGACATCCTGCGCACCCTGGGTTCGTCGCTCTACCTGTCCTTCGGTGGTGCGCTGATCAGCTGCCTGCTGGCGTTGCCGGTGGGGCTGGTGGTGGTGCGCTACCACGGGCGCCTGGCGCGTCTGGCCGAACGCCTGCCCTACCTGTTGCACGCGTTGCCGGGGCTGGTGATCGCGCTCTCTCTGGTGTTCTTCGCCCTGGGTTATGCGCCGGCGCTGTACCAGACCACGTTGCTGTTGCTGGTGGCCTACGCGCTGCTGTTCATGCCCATGGCCCAGTCGCCGATCCGCGTGGCGCTGGAGAAGGCCTCGCCGCAGCTGGAGGAGGCCGCGCGCACCCTCGGGCAGACGTCGTTCAAGGCCTTCCTGCGGGTGACGCTGCCGATCATCTTCCCGGCCATCGGCGCCGGTTTCGTGCTGGTGTTCCTCGATTGCATGAAGGAGCTGACGGCCACCCTGATCCTCGGCCCCACCGGCCTGGATACGCTGGCCACCGCCGTCTGGTCGCACACCGCCAACCTGGAGTACGCCGCCGCTGCGCCCTATGCCGCGTTGATCGTGCTGGTGTCCGGGCTGCCGGTGTACCTGCTCACCACCCGCGCCTACCTGGGCCGCAACCGCTAGGCGGCTGTGGCATCTGGCCACGGCCCGGCGCTGCCCTGATGCGCAGGGGCTGTGCCAGAATGTGCCACCCGTGAGCCGGCCCATGCAGGCCGGCCCTTTCTGTCGCCGCAGAGCGACAACGCACCGCCTGATGGCCCCGCGAAGCATTACTCACAGGAGCCTGGATTCCGTGTCATTCACCCGCAGACAGATTCTCGGTGGCCTGGTCGGCCTCGGCGTGGTCGGCCTGGGCGCCGGCGGCACCCGCTACTGGCTGGGCCGCAACCTCGATGCCAAGACCCACGACTACGAACTGATTGCCGCCCCGCTGGACCTGGAGCTGGTCTCCGGCCACGTCACCCCGGCCTGGGCCTATGGCGGCCAGGCGCCGGGCGTGGAGCTGCGTTCACGCCAGGGCGACTGGCTGCGCGTGCGCTTCATCAACAAGCTCGACGAGCCCACCACCATCCACTGGCACGGCATCCGCCTGCCCCTGGAGATGGACGGCGTGCCCTATGTCTCGCAGCTGCCGGTGCTGCCGGGCGAATACTTCGACTACCGCTTCCGCACCGATGACGCCGGCAGCTTCTGGTACCACCCGCACCTGTCCAGCGCCGAGCAGTTGGGGCGCGGCCTGGTCGGCCCGCTGATCGTCGAAGAGCGCGAGCCCAGCGGCTTCCGCCACGAGCGCGTGCTCAGCCTGAAGACCTGGCACGTGGACGAGGAAGGCGCCTTCACCCAGTTCAGCGTGCCCCGCGAGGCGGCCCGCGAAGGCACCCGGGGTCGCCTGACCACCATCAACGGCACGCCGGCGCCGACCCTCGAACTGCCTGCCGGGCAGGTGGTGCGCCTGCGCCTGCTCAACCTCGACAGCACCATCACCTACCGCCTCAACATGCCGGGTGCGGAGGTGCGCATCTATTCGCTGGACGGCCACCCGGTGGCACCGCGCGACCTGGGCAAGGAGTACTGGCTCGGCCCGGGCATGCGCATCGAGCTGGCGCTCAAGGTGCCTGCCGCCGGCCAGGAACTGCCGCTGCGCAACGGGCCGCTGCGCCTGGCGACCCTGAAGAGCGTCGCCACCGAGGAGGCTGCCGGCGACTGGCCGCCCGCGCTGCCGGCCAACCCGGTGCCGGAGCCGGACCTGGAAAAGGCCGAGACCCTCAGCTTCAAGTTCGAGTGGGCGGCGACCCTGACCAGCGCCGCCGGCCGGCCGAGTAACTACTGGCAGATCAACGGCAAGGCCTGGGACATCCAGGATAAGACCTGCGCCGACCGCCCCATCGCCACATTGAAGAAGGGCGGCCACTACATCTTCGAGCTGCGCAACATGGCCCAGTACCTGCACCCGATCCACCTGCACGGCATGGCTTTCAAGGTGATCGGCTCGGACCGCAAGGCCATCATTCCCTACTTCACCGACACCTACCTGCTGGGCAAGAACGAGACCGCGCGCATCGCCCTGGTGGCCGATAACCCCGGCGTGTGGATGTTCCACTGCCACGTCATCGACCACATGGAGACCGGCCTGATGGCCGCGATCGAGGTGGCCTGAGGATGCGCCAGCCGATGATCGTCGATCGCAGCCGTGACGAGGACTTCATGCGTGAAGCCCTCGCGCTCGCCGCCGAGGGCGCGGCCCTGGGCGAGGTGCCGGTCGGCGCGGTGCTGGTGCAGGACGGCCAGGTGATCGGGCGCGGCTTCAATTGCCCGATCTCCCGTCACGACCCCAGCGCCCACGCCGAGATGGTCGCCATCCGCGATGCGGCACTGGCGGTGGAAAACTATCGGCTGGTGGGCAGCACCCTCTACGTGACCCTGGAGCCCTGCAGCATGTGCGCCGGGCTCATCGTCCATTCGCGTGTGGCGCGGGTGGTCTACGGCGCCACCGAGCCCAAGGCGGGGGTGGCGATCAGCCGTGGGCAGTTCTTCACCCAGGACTTCCTCAACCACCGGGTGCTGGTGGAGGGGGGTGTATTGGCGGGGGAGTGCGGAGCGATCCTCAGCGAATTCTTCAAGATGCGACGTTCGCTGAAGGGCTGAGGGCGCCGGTATCCGCTAGCTGCTTTCAGGCGCTCGGAGACTCAGAGCGGCGGGGTGTCTTCGCTGGGCTTGCGCTTGTCGATACCCGGGACGTGCAGGTTGCTTTCGGCCACCTGCGAGCCTTCCATCTGCGGCTGGGTCACCCAGGTGAGGATGTCGTAGTAGCGGCGGATGTTCTGCACGAAGTGCACGGTCTCGCCACCGCGGGCATAGCCGTAGCGGGTCTTGCGGTACCACTGCTTCTGCGACAGGCGCGGCAGCATCTGCTTCACGTCCAGCCACTTGTTCGGGTTCAGGCCTTCGGCCTCGGCCAGCTTGCGCGCGTCCCCCAGGTGGGCGATGCCGATGTTGTAGGCGGCCAGGGCGAACCAGGTGCGATCCGGCTCCAGCAGCTCATCGGCCAGCCCCTGCTTGATCATGCCGAAGTACTTGCTGCCGCCGACGATGCTCTGCTTGGGGTCCAGGCGGTTGGCCACGCCCATGGCCTTGGCGGTGTCCTGGGTCAGCATCATCAGGCCGCGCACGCCGGTCTTGGAGGTGGCGGTGGGCTGCCAGAGGGACTCCTGGTAGCCGATGGCGGCCAGCAGGCGCCAGTCCACCTGATTGTCCTGGGAGGCCTGGCGGAAGTGCTGTTCGTATTTGGGCAGGCGCTGCTGCAGGTGCTTGGCGAAGGTGTAGGCGCCGACATAGCCGAGTACGTCGACATGGCCGTAGTAGCGATCCTTGAGGCGCTGCAGGGTGCCGTTTTCCTTGGCCTTGTCGAGGAAGCCGTTGACCTCGCCGAGCAGGCTGTCGTCCTCGCCGGGGGCGACCGCCCAGGCCAGGTTGCTGGCATCGCCCAGGTCGAAGGCGACGCGCACATTGGGGAAGTACACCTGGTTCATCGCCAGTTCGTTGGAGTCCACCAGGGTCAGGTCGATCTGCCCTTCATCGACCATGCGCAGCAGGTCGACGATCTCCACTTCGTCGGATTCTTCGTACTTCAGCTCCGGGTACTGCACCTTCAGCGCGGCCAGTTGTTCGGCGTGGCTGCTGCCCTTGAGCACCAGGATGCGCTGGCCGACCAGGTCTTCCGGGCGGGTGGGGCGACGTTCGCCATTGCGGTAGATGACCTGCGGCGTGACTTCCAGGTACGGATGGGAGAAGCGCGACTCATGCTGGCGTGCGTCGCTGGCCACCAGGCCGGCGGCGGCGAGCACCGGGCCGTTGGCCTGGCCGAGGCGGGCGAAGAGGTCGTCGAGGTTGTCGGCGGTCTCGATCTGAAGCTCGACGCCCAGGTCGTCGGCGAAGCGTTTCACCAGCTCGTACTCGAAGCCGGTTTCGCCATTGCGGTCCTGGAAGTAGGTGGCCGGGCTGTTACGGGTGACCACGCGTAGAACACCCTCCTCCTGAATGCGCTCGAGGGTGGACGGCTGTTTACAGCCTCCGAGCAGCAGGAGGATTCCGGTCGCCAATAGCCAGACGGCACGACGCTTGCGGAACACGGGTGGGGTGAACATCGGCGCAGTATACGCAAACCCCGATCCTTGCCATATCTCGACAGTGGAAATCTTCTCTGCTAGCCGCAGGCCCCCGGGGGAGGGCGTTTGCGGCCGGCGGGCGCTCGCCCTGCCGCTCCTCGGATGGCCGCTTCGAGCGCGACGGCACGGGTGCCGGAATCAGGCGCTTTGCGCTAGAATGCACGGCCTCTAAGCACACCCCTTCCCAGAGGCTGTCCAGAAGATGTTGATCCTGCGCGGTGCCCCCGCCCTTTCCGCTTTTCGCCACGGCAAACTGCTCGAGCAACTGACCCAGAAGGTTCCCGCCGTCACCGGTCTGTATGCCGAGTTCACCCACTTTGCCGAAGTCACCGGCGTGCTCACCGCCGACGAGGAAAAGGTCCTGGCGCGTCTGCTCAAGTACGGCCCCAGCGTCCCGGTGCAGGAGCCTGCGGGCCGCCTGTTCCTGGTCCTGCCGCGCTTCGGCACCATCTCGCCCTGGTCGAGCAAGGCCACCGACATCGCCCGCAACTGCGGCCTGGCCAAGATCGAGCGCATCGAGCGCGGCATCGCCTACTACGTGGCCGGCCAGTTCTCCGATGCCGAGGCGCAGCTGATCGCCAGCGCCCTGCACGACCGCATGACCCAGCTGGTGCTGGGCGCCCTGGAAGAAGCTTCCAGCCTGTTCAGCCACGCGCAGCCCAAGGCGCTGACCGTGGTCGACATCCTCGGCGGTGGCAGCGACGCACTGGCCCGCGCCAACGTCGAGCTGGGCCTGGCCCTGGCCGAAGACGAGATCGACTACCTGGTGAAGAGCTTCAACGAGATGGGGCGCAACCCCCACGACGTCGAGCTGATGATGTTCGCCCAGGCCAACTCCGAGCATTGCCGCCACAAGATCTTCAACGCCAGCTGGGATATCGACGGCCAGGCGCAAGAGAAGAGCCTGTTCGGCATGATCAAGAACACCTACGAGATGAACAGCGAAGGCGTGCTGTCCGCCTACAAGGACAACGCGTCGGTCATCGAGGGCTTCACCGCCGGCCGCTTCTTCCCCAACCCGGATACCCGCCAGTACGGCGCGACCGAGGAAGCGGTGCACATCCTGATGAAGGTGGAAACCCACAACCACCCGACCGCCATCGCGCCCTTCCCTGGTGCCTCCACCGGCTCCGGTGGCGAGATCCGCGACGAAGGCGCTACCGGTCGTGGCGCCAAGCCCAAGGCCGGCCTGACCGGCTTCACCGTTTCCAACCTGCAGATCCCCGGTTTCGAGCAGCCCTGGGAGAAGCCCTACGGCAAGCCCGAGCGCATCGTCACTGCGCTGGACATCATGATCGAAGGCCCTCTGGGCGGCGCCGCGTTCAACAACGAATTCGGCCGCCCCGCGCTGAACGGCTACTTCCGTACCTTCGAGCAGGCCATCGACACCCCCCACGGCGAAGAAGTACGCGGCTACCACAAGCCGATCATGCTCGCAGGCGGCATGGGTAACATCCGCGCCGAGCACGTGCAGAAGGGCGAGATTTCCGTTGGCGCCAAGCTGATCGTCCTCGGCGGCCCGGCCATGCTCATCGGCCTGGGCGGCGGTGCTGCTTCCTCCATGGCCACCGGCTCCAGCTCCGCCGACCTGGACTTCGCGTCCGTCCAGCGCGACAACCCCGAGATGGAGCGTCGCTGCCAGGAAGTGATCGACCGCTGCTGGCAGCTGGGTGCCGAGAACCCCATCAAGTTCATCCACGACGTGGGTGCCGGTGGTATCTCCAACGCCCTGCCGGAACTGATCAACGACGGTGGCCGCGGCGGCCGTTTCGAACTGCGCGCCGTGCCCAACGACGAGCCGGGCATGAGCCCGCTGGAAATCTGGTGCAACGAGTCCCAGGAGCGCTACGTGATGTCGGTGGATGCTGCCGACTTCGAGCGCTTCAAGGCCATCTGCGAACGCGAGCGCTGCCCCTTCGCGGTGGTCGGCGAGGCCATCGAGGAGCCGCACCTGACCGTCGCCGACAGCCACTTCGGCAACAAGCCGGTGGACATGCCGCTCAACGTCCTGCTCGGCAAGCCGCCGCGCATGCACCGCAGCGTCAGCCGCGAAGCCGAGCAGGGCGATGACTTCAACGCCGCCAGCGTCGACATCGCCGATGCCGTGAGCCGTGTGCTGCGTCACCCGGCCGTGGCCAGCAAGAGCTTCCTGATCACCATTGGCGACCGCACCATCACCGGCCTGGTCGCCCGCGACCAGATGGTCGGCCCGTGGCAGGTTCCGGTGGCCGACTGCGCCGTCACCGCCACCAGCTTCGACGTCTACACCGGCGAGGCGATGGCCATGGGCGAGCGCACCCCGCTGGCCCTGCTGGACGCCCCGGCCTCGGGCCGCATGGCGGTCGGCGAGACCGTCACCAACCTGGCCTGTGCCAGCATCGAGAAGATTTCCGATATCCGCCTGTCCGCCAACTGGATGGCCGCTGCCGGCCACCCGGGCGAGGACGCGCGCCTGTACGACACGGTCAAGGCCGTGGGCATGGAGCTGTGCCCGGCGCTGGGCATCACCATTCCGGTGGGCAAGGACTCCATGTCCATGAAGACCCGCTGGCAGGATGAGGGTGTGGACAAGTCCGTCACCTCGCCGCTGTCCCTGGTGATCACCGGCTTCGCCCCGGTGCAGGACATCCGCCGCACCCTCAACCCGCAACTGCGCCTGGACAAGGGCGAGACCGACCTGATCCTGGTCGACCTCGGCCGCGGCCAGAACCGCATGGGCGGCTCCATCCTCGCGCAGACCTTCGCCAAGCTCGGCCAGGCCGTGCCGGACGTCGACGACGCCGAAGACCTCAAGGCCTTCTTCGCCGTGATCCAGGGCCTGAACCAGGACGGCCTGCTGCTGGCCTACCACGACCGTTCCGACGGCGGCCTGCTGACCACCGTGCTGGAAATGGCCTTCGCCGGTCATTGCGGCCTGGACCTGCAACTGGACGCCCTGGCCGATGCCGCCGACGAGCTGCCGGCCGTGCTGTTCAACGAAGAGCTGGGTGCGGTCATCCAGGTCCAGCAGGGCGCCACGCCGGAAGTGCTGGCCCAGTTCAGCGCCGCCGGCCTGGGCGACTGCGTGGCCGTGATCGGCCAGCCGGTCAACGGTGCCGATGTCGCTATTTCCTTCAACGGCGAGCCGGTGTTCGCCGGTGAGCGCCGCCTGCTGCAGCGCCAGTGGGCCGAGACCAGCTACCAGGTCCAGCGCCTGCGTGACAACGCCGCCTGCGCCGACCAGGAGTTCGACGTCCTGCTGGACGAAGACAACCCCGGCCTGTCGGTGAAGCTCAGCTTCGACGTCAACCAGGACATCGCCGCTCCTTATATAAAGAAGGGCGCGCGTCCCCAGGTCGCCGTACTGCGCGAGCAGGGCGTCAACGGCCAGGTGGAGATGGCTGCGGCCTTCGACCGTGCCGGCTTCGCCGCCATCGACGTGCACATGAGCGACATCCTCGCCGGCCGCGTCAGCCTGGAAGAGTTCAAGGGCCTGGTGGCCTGCGGTGGCTTCTCCTACGGTGACGTGCTCGGCGCCGGTGAGGGCTGGGCCAAGTCGGTGCTGTTCAATGCCCGTGCCCGTGATGGATTCCAGGCCTTCTTCGAGCGCAAGGACAGCTTCGCCCTCGGCGTGTGCAACGGTTGCCAGATGATGTCCAACCTGCACGAGCTGATCCCCGGCAGCGAGTTCTGGCCGCACTTCGTGCGCAACCGCTCCGAGCAGTTCGAGGCCCGCGTGGCCATGGTCCAGGTGCAGGAGTCGGCGTCGATCTTCCTGCGTGGCATGGCCGGTTCGCGCATGCCCATCGCCATCGCCCACGGCGAAGGCCATGCCGAGTTCGAAAGCGAGGAAGCCCTGCTGGAAGCCGATCTGTCCGGTTGCGTGGCCATGCGCTTCGTCGACAACCACGGCAAGGTCACCGAAGGCTACCCGGCCAACCCGAACGGCTCGCCCCGTGGCATCACCGGCCTCACCAGCCGCGATGGTCGCGTGACCATCATGATGCCGCACCCGGAGCGCGTGTTCCGTGCCGTACAGAACTCCTGGCGCCCCGACGAGTGGCAGGAAGACGGCGGCTGGCTGCGCATGTTCCGCAATGCCCGCGTCTGGGTCGACTGACGACGCCGGCGAGCGCCCTCTCTCCACCACGGAGGAGGGCGCGTCGCTACCCGAGGTGCGCCGGGTCGAGTCCGGCGCCACTCTGCTGCTGTGCCGCTGCGGGCATTCGCCCCGGCTTCCCGATTGCCCTTCCGACTGCCGACAGGGCCTCTCGCTTCACATCGAACGCCAGCAATTGCTCATCCTCTGCCGCTGTGGCCTCTCCCGACGCCTGCCGTACTGCGATGGCAGCCACGCCCCTGCTGCGCCTTCGCTGAAGGACAAGTGGCGGCGGTTCTGGCAGGGCGACTGATCGCCCACACGGCTCGCATCCCCACCGCAAAGCACCCCGCACGAGAGCGGCCTTATGGCCAACGGCTCTATCCCTGCGCTGAACACTTTGACCGGCGGTCAGTCGAATGCCGGTATCGTGACGCTGGTCGCGACAAAGTATTGGCGAATTGCCATCGTCCGGTGGCATCATCTGGCCACTAGCGTCCAGCCTGTAATTGCCTACGGAGTAATTGATGTACAAGCTGTGCTTCTACGTTCCGGAATCCCATCTGGAGCCGGTCAAGAAAGCGGTCTTCTCGGCGGGGGGCGGCCGCATCGGCGCCTATGACAGTTGCTGCTGGCAAAGCCTGGGGCAGGGCCAGTTCCGCCCACTGGCCGAAGCCGATCCCTTTATCGGCCAGGCCGGCCGGGTTGAGCATGTATCCGAATGGAAGGTTGAGATGGTGGTGGCCGACGAGCTGATCCACGATGCCGTGCGCGCCCTCAAGCAGGCCCACCCCTACGAGACGCCGGCCTATGAGGTCTGGCGCCTGTCCGACCTGGTGTTCTGACTTCGGTACCGGGTTGCCGCCCGGCCTTTGTAGGGTGGGTAGAGCGCAGCGAAACCCACCGTCTTGGCGCTGTGGCTCGTTCGGCGTGTGCGGGACATTGCCAATAAAAAAGGCGCCTCAGGGCGCCTTTTCACGCCTGTCGCTCCGCTCCCTCAGGGGCGGATCTCGATCAGCGTGCCGTCCTTCACCAGGCTCCAGATTTCGCGCATGTCGGCGTTCTTCATGGCGATGCAGCCCTCGGTCCAGTCCAGGGTGTGGAAGTACCACTCGGGGTATTCCTCATCCAGAGGCGTGCCGTGGATCATGATCATGCCGCCGGCGGGTACACCCTTGTCACGGGCCTGCAGGGAGTCGCGGGCGTTGGGGTAGGAGATGTGCATGGCCAGGTTGTACTTGTCGCTGGTCTTGCGCCAGTCGATCCAGTAGAAGCCTTCCGGCGTGCGCTGGTCGCCCTCGCGCAGCTTCGGCCCCTTGGGCTGCTTGCCCAGGGAGATGCGGTAGCTCTTGAGGATGTTGCCGCGGTTCATGAGCAGCAGCTTGCGCTCGGACTTGACCACCAGCACCTTGTCGATGCCCTTGCCTTCGAGGCTGGGGGCGGCGCTGGCGTGGGACAGGGAGGTAAAGCAAAGGATCAAGGCAACGAGCAACCAGCGCATTTCTACAGCATCCCCAGAGTGTTCGAATTCGGCAGTACGGTCAGGCTTTCTTGTAGTAGGCCAGTAAGGGCGCCAATGGCTCGTTGCGGACCGGATAGACCTGCTCGACACGGTCGGCGAAGTAGCATTCTAAGGTACGCCCGACAGTCGGAAAAGCCAGCTCGGACCAAGGGATGTCGGCTTCGTCGAAGAGTTTCACTTCCAGGCTTTCCTCGCCGGCCGAGAAGTCCAGGTCCTCCAGTTCAGCGAGGAAGAAGGTGTACACCTGGCTGATGTGCGGCAGGTCGAACAGGGTATAGAGCTGCAGGTTGCGCACCCGCGCGCAGGCCTCCTCGGCGGTCTCGCGGGCGGCGGCCTGTTCCATGGTCTCGCCGTTCTCCATGAAGCCGGCGGGCAGTGTCCAGTAGCCCTTGCGCGGTTCGATGGCGCGGCGGCACAGCAGCACCTGCTTGCCCCAGACCGGTACGCAGCCGGCGACGATGCGCGGGTTCAGGTAGTGAATGGTGTGGCATAGCCCACAGACATGGCGCAGGCGGTTGTCGCCTTCGGGGATGCGCTGGATCACGGGGCCGCCGCACTGGCTGCAGAACTTCATCGGGAATCCTCGGGGTCGAGGGCGCAATCTTGGCGCGGCTCGTGCCTCGACGGCAAGCGGGACGGGGGCTGCGCTTGCCTCGAACGTCGGTTCGGGGGTTGGGTGGCCTGCGGGTTCGTGCCATGATGCCCGGCAGAATAAAAGCCGAGACTGTCCATGTTGGATGACCTGCACCGCCGTGTGCGGAGCTACTCCCCGAAGACGCTGGTGACCGACCGCACGTTCCCCGAGGCGGCGGTACTGGTGCCCATCACCCGCAGCGCCGAACCCGAGCTGGTGCTCACCCTGCGCGCCAGCGGCCTGTCCACCCACGGAGGCGAAGTGGCCTTCCCTGGTGGCCGACGCGACCCCGAGGACCGCGACCTGATCCACACCGCCTTGCGCGAGGCGGAGGAGGAGATCGGCCTGCCGCCTGGCCTGGTCGAGGTGATCGGCCCGCTCAGTACCCTGGTCTCGCGCCATGGCATCCAGGTCACGCCCTATGTCGGCTTCGTGCCCGACTACGTGGAGTACAAGGCCAACGACGGCGAGATCGATTCGGTCTTCAGCGTGCCCCTGGAGTTCTTCCGCAGCGACCCCCGCGAGATGACCCACCGCATCGACTACCTCGGCCAGAGCTGGTACGTGCCCAGCTACCAGTTCGGCCAGTACAAGATCTGGGGCCTCACCGCGATCATGGTGGTGGAGCTGGTCAACCTGGTCTTCGATGCCGGCATCGAGATGCGCGAGCCGCCGGCCACCTTCGTCAAACTCAACTGAGCCCCGTTTCGAGGAGCGCCTGATGAAATACCGCCTGGGCAACGCCCGTGTCGAAACCCATCCCGACAGCTGGATCGCCCCCGACGCGGCGGTGATCGGCAAGGTCCGCCTGGACGCCGGCGCCAGCGTCTGGTTCGGCGCCGTGCTGCGCGGCGATAACGAACTCATCCATATCGGCGAGAACAGCAATGTGCAGGACGGCACCGTCATGCACACCGACATGGGCTTCCCGCTGAACATCGGCAAGGGCGTGACCATCGGCCACAACGCCATGCTCCATGGCTGCACGGTCGGCGACTACAGCCTCATCGGCATCAATGCCGTGATCCTCAACGGCGCCAAAATCGGCAATTACTGCATCATCGGCGCCAATGCCCTGATCCCCGAAGGCAAGGAAATTCCCGATGGCTCGCTGGTCATGGGTTCGCCCGGTAAAATAGTTCGCGAGCTGACCGAGCAGCAGAAGAAGATGCTCGAGGGCAGCGCCGCGCACTACGTGCACAACGCCCAGCGTTATGCACGGGAACTGGTCGAACAGGAAGATTGATGGAACGTGAACGCCCCGTCGCCTCGCCCTGCGTGCATGTCTGCGCGCTGGACGATGACGATATCTGCACCGGCTGCCAGCGCAGCGTCGACGAGATCACCCGCTGGGGACGCATGGACAACGCCGAGCGCCGCGAGGTGCTGGTGCGCTGCATGGAGCGTGCACGGGCCGGTGGCCAGTTCCTGATCCAGCCCCACTGAAGCGGCGGCACCTGCCCGCCGCCCGAGCGAATACCTTTCATCTTTCGAGGAAACACCGATGCCCCGTATTGGAACCCCGCTGTCGCTGAGCGCGACCCGTGTACTGCTTTGCGGCTCTGGCGAGCTGGGCAAGGAAGTGGTGATCGAGCTGCAGCGCCTGGGCGTCGAAGTGATCGCCGTCGACCGCTACGAGAACGCGCCGGCCATGCAGGTCGCCCATCGCAGCCACGTCATCAGCATGCTCGACGGCGAGGCCCTGCGCCGCGTCATCGAGCTGGAGAAGCCGCACTACATCGTGCCGGAGATCGAAGCCATCGCCACCGCCACCCTGGTGGAGCTGGAGGCCGAAGGCTACACCGTGATCCCCACCGCGCGCGCCGCGCAGCTGACCATGAACCGCGAGGGCATCCGTCGCCTGGCGGCCGAGGAGCTGGGCCTGCCCACCTCGCCGTACCACTTCGCCGACACCTTCGAGGATTACTGCGCCGGCGTCGCCAGCGTCGGCTACCCCTGCGTGGTGAAGCCGATCATGAGCTCCTCCGGCAAGGGCCAGTCGGTACTCAAGAGCGATGACGACCTGCAATACGCCTGGGATTACGCCCAGGAAGGCGGCCGCGCCGGCAAGGGCCGCGTGATCGTCGAGGGCTTCATCGACTTCGAATACGAAATCACCCTGCTCACCGTGCGCCATGTCGGCGGCACCACCTTCTGCGCGCCCATCGGCCACCGCCAGGTGAAGGGCGACTACCACGAATCCTGGCAGCCCCAGGCGATGAGCCCCAAGGCCCTGGCCGAGTCCGAGCGCGTGGCCAAGGCCGTGACCGAGGCCCTGGGCGGCCGTGGCCTGTTCGGCGTCGAGCTGTTCGTCAAAGGCGACGAGGTGTGGTTCAGCGAAGTGTCGCCGCGCCCCCATGACACCGGCCTGGTCACCCTGATTTCCCAGGAGCTGTCCGAGTTCGCCCTGCATGCCCGCGCCATCCTCGGCCTGCCGATCCCGGTGATCCGCCAGTCCGGCCCGTCCGCCTCGGCGGTGATCCTGGTGGAAGGCAAGTCCACCGAGATGAGCTTCGGCAACCTCTCTGCGGCCCTGGCCGAGCCGGACACCGCGCTGCGCCTGTTCGGCAAGCCGGCGGTGGATGGCCAGCGTCGCCTCGGCGTGGCCCTGGCTCGCGACGAGTCCACCGACCTGGCCCGTGCCAAGGCGACCCGCGCGGCCCAGGCCGTCGACGTCAAGCTGTGAGCCGAGGGGCCGGGCTGCTCTGGTGGGCATCGGCGCTTGCGCTGATGCCCCTGGTGCTGCCCCAGGCCCTGTACACCAAGCGCACCGCCCTGCGCCTGGCCCCTGCCGCCGGCCCTGATCAGGGGCTGGCGGGAGCGGAATTCGCGGGCGAGCCCCTGCGCATCCTCCTGATCGGCGAATCCACGGTCGCTGGTGTCGGTGTCTCCTGCCTGCAACTGGCCTTGCCGGGGCAACTGGCGGCGGCGCTTTCCCGGCAGTTGCAGCGCCCCGTTGCCTGGCGCGCCTGTGGCGAGAACGGCATCACCGCGAGCGAGGCCTGTGAGCGCCTGTTGCCACAGGTTCAGGACGAACCGGTGGACCTGGCGCTGCTGGTCTTCGGTGTCAACGACACCACCCATTTCAGTTCCACTGTTGCCTGGCGTGAATCCCTGCGGCGGCTGGCCGCCCCCTTCATGGCGCGGGGCGTCGAGGTGGTGTTCGCCGCCGTTCCCCCCTTGCAGCACTTCAGTGCCTTGCCCTGGTTGCTGCGCCGCCTGCTGGGCTGGCGTGCGCGCTTGCTCGACATGCAGGTGCGGGCATTGGCCGACGAGCTGGGGGCCGAGCACTGCGCGGCGAGCATCGCCATGCAGGCCGACTACCTGGCGCTGGACGGTTATCACCCGTCACAGCTGGGGTGTTCGGTCTGGGGCGGCTTGCTGGCGGAGTGGATCGTGCGGGCGGGGAGGGTGGCGCCGGCTGCCAGCCGCCTCGTCGAAGAGACGGCTGGAGCCTGACGCCCAAGGGGCGAGGTCTTAGCGCACTGTGCCCAGGTCGTCGTCGCGGGTTTCCTTGAGGCAGAGCACCGCCAGCAGGCTGAGTGCCGCCGCCACCGATACGTAGCCACCGACCCAGGACAGGCCACCCATGGCCACCAGCTTCTGGGCGAAGAAGGGCGCCACCGAGGCGCCGACGATGCCGCCGAGGTTATAGGCCGCCGAGGCGCCGGTGTAGCGCACGTGGGTGGGGAACAGCTCTGGCAGCAGTGCGCCCATGGGGGCGAAGGTCACGCCCATGAGGAACAGTTCGATGCTGAGGAACAGGGTGACCGAGAGGGTCGAGCCCTGGGTCAGCAGCGGCTGCATGGCGAAGCCGGAGAGGATCGCCAGCGTACAGCCCACGATCAGCACCGGTTTGCGCCCGTAGCGGTCGCTGAGCCAGGCCGACAGCGGGGTCGCCGCCGCCATGAACAGCACGGCGAAGCACAGCATGCCGAGGAAGCTCTCGCGGCTGTAGCCGAGGCTGCCTACACCGTGGCTGAGGGAGAACACGGTGGAGATGTAGAACAGCGCGTAGCACACCACCATCGCCAGGGCGCCGAGGACGATCGGGCGCCAGTGGCTGCCGAAGGCTTCGAGCACCGGCATCTTCACCCGCTCGTGCTGGGCCATGGCCTTGGCGAAGACCGGTGTCTCCTCCAGCTTCAGGCGCACGTAGAGGCCGACCATCACCAGCGCGGCGCTGAGCAGGAAGGGGATGCGCCAGCCCCAGGCGCGGAACTGCTCGTCGCTCAGGCACAGGGCCAGGGTGAGGAACAGGCCGTTGGCGGCGAGGAAGCCGATGGACGGGCCGAGCTGGGGGAACATGCCGAACCAGGCGCGCTTGCCGGGTGGGGCGTTCTCGGTGGCCAGCAATGCCGCGCCACCCCACTCGCCGCCGAGGCCCAGGCCCTGGCCGAAGCGCAGGAGGCACAGCAGGATCGGCGCCCAGGCACCGATGGTGTCGTAGCCGGGCAACACGCCGATCAGGGTGGTGGAAGCGCCCATCAGCAGCAGCGAAGCGACCAGGGTGGATTTGCGCCCGATGCGGTCGCCGAAGTGGCCGAACAGCGCCGAGCCCAGCGGTCGGGCGAGGAAGGCGATGCCGAAGGTGAGGAAGGCCGAGAGCATCTGCGCGGTGCCGGAGGTCTGCGGGAAGAACACCGGGCCTATCACCAGGGCGGCGGCCGTGGCGTAGATGTAGAAGTCGTAGAACTCGATGGCGGTGCCGATGAAGCTGGCGGTGGCGACGCGGGCCGGCGAGTTGGCCGGTGTCGTGTTCGCAGCGTCGCTCAAGGTGGCGGTGGTCATCAGTGGATCCCCTGTCAGTCGTCGCGGCCATCACGGCCCGACGGAATCTCATGGCTGTCGTGTTGTGCTGAGGGAAGGGGATGATGCGGCGGGTCGCCGGACCAGGGGCCTTGCTGGCTGCGAACGGGCCTGTGGGGCCGTGGCAGGTGGTTCTCAGGCGGCCAGGCGGGCTGGCCGATGGCGCGTGGGCGGATAGCCGCGGCGGCCGAGGGGGCTGGGTAAGCCCGCGAGGATTATAGAAAGCGGCGGAAAACCACGGCAAGGGACCTCGACCAAGGTCGCAGAGGTGTCAGGCGCGCCAGGCCAGTACGCGCTGTACGCGGTTCTCGCCGGACTGGAGGATCTCCAGGCGGTAGGGGCCGATCTTCAGGCACACGCTGGTGTCGGGAATCTGCTCCAGGGCCTCGGTGATCAGGCCGTTGAGGGTCTTCGGCCCTTCGCAGGGCAGGTGCCAGCCAAGCACGCGGTTGAGTTCGCGCAGGTGCAGGGAGCCGTCCAGCTCGAAGCGGCCGTCTTCCTGGGGCTGGATCGCCGGGTTGGGGGCGAGGTCGTCGAGGCTGCCGAATTCGCCGATCAGTTCCTGGAAGATGTCTTCCAGGCTGACCAGGCCGATCACGTCGCCATACTCGTCGACGACGATGCCGACCCGGCGCTGTTCCTTCTGGAAGTTCACCAGCTGGGTGAGCAGCGGGGTGCTTTCCGGCACGAAGTAGGTTTCGCGGCAGGCCGCCAGCAGGTCTTCGGCGCTGACGCCATCCTGGGGCAGCAGGCGGGCGACCTGGCGGATGTGCAGGATGCCTTCGATCTGGTTGATGTCTTCGCGGTACACCGGCAGGCGCGTATGGGTGGCGGTGCGCAGCTGTTCGAGGATGCGTTCTGGCGACTGGCTGACGTCGATGCCCTGGATCTCGCTGCGCGGAATCATGATCGCGGCGATGGACACGCGCTGCAGGGCTTCGGTGAGCGAGGAGGGCAGGCGCGGCGTCGCTTCGGGCTCCACCTGCACCGGGGCACGACGTCGACGGGAGAGGCTCCAGGCCAGCACGGAGCCGGCGAGGGATGCGAGCAGCAGGCCGAGCAGCAGCCCGGCGATCAATCCGTCGATGGGCATCTCAGATATGCAGGATGAATTCGCGGACCAGCTTGCTACCGAAGTAGGCAAGCATCAGCAGGCAGAAGCCCGCCAGGGTCCAGCGGATGGCCTTGTGCCCGCGCCAGCCGAGCTGGTGGCGGCCCCACAGCAGTACGGCGAACACCACCCAGGCGATGCACGACAGGATGGTCTTGTGCGCCAGGTGCTGGGCGAACAGGTTGTCGACGAACAGCCAGCCGGAGAGCAACGACAGCGACAGCAGGGACCAGCCGGCCCAGAGGAAGCCGAACAGCAGGCTCTCCATGGTTTGCAGTGCCGGAAAGTTGCGGATCAGTCCCGAGGGGTGCTTGTGCTTGAGCTGGTGGTCCTGGAGCAGCAGCAGCAGCGACTGGAACACGGCGATGGTGAGCATGCCGTAGGCCAGGATCGACAGCAGGATATGCGCCAGGATGCCTGGCTCCTCGTCGATCGCCTGCACCGTCCCGGAGGGGGCGAAGGCGGCCAGCAGGACGGTCAGCATTCCCAGTGGCAACAGCAGCAGGAGCAGGTTCTCCACCGGTATCCGGGCAATGGCCAGCAGTGTGAGGAAGATCACGGCTGCGGCAATCAGGCTGGCGGCGTTGAAGAAGTCGAGGGTCAGGCCCACCGGGGTGATCAGCTGGATATAAAGGCTGAGCGCATGGGCGACGAGTGCCAGGGAGCCGACCAGAACCAGCAGGCGCTTGTCCGGCGTGGTGCGCTGGCGAAGGCGCAGGCCCTGGTAGGTGGTGGCGCCGGCATAAAGGAAGGCAGCCAGGAGGCTGGGCAGCAGAGGGTGCATAAGTCCTTGTAAGGCAAGCCCGAAAGGCGCTGAGTTTGGCACAGATGAGGGGGCTCACGAAAGACCGCAGGCGGTGTCGGCGCTGGCGACACTTCGCTATAATCCGCCGCTTGCCGCAAGCTCACCCTCGGTTCGGACGAACCTGAAAGGAACGTGCATGTTCGAAAATCTTACAGACCGCCTCTCGCAGACGCTGCGCCATGTCACCGGCAAGGCCAAGCTGACCGAGGACAACATCAAGGACACCCTGCGTGAAGTGCGCATGGCCCTGCTCGAGGCCGACGTGGCCTTGCCCGTGGTCAAGGACTTCGTCAACAAGGTCAAGGAACGCGCCGTCGGTACCGAGGTATCGAAGAGCCTGACGCCGGGCCAGGCGTTCGTGAAGATCGTCCAGGCCGAGCTGATCGAGCTGATGGGCGTGGCCAACGAAGACCTGTCCCTGGCTGCCGCCCCGCCCGCCGTGGTGCTGATGGCCGGCCTGCAGGGTGCGGGCAAGACCACCACCGTCGGCAAGCTCGCGCGCTTCCTCAAGGAGCGCAAGAAGAAGTCCGTGCTGGTGGTGTCGGCCGACGTCTACCGCCCGGCGGCGATCAAGCAGCTGGAAACCCTGGCCGCCGATATCGGCGTGACCTTCTTCCCCTCCGACATCAGCCAGAAGCCGGTGGACATCGCCGAGGCCGCGATCCGCGAAGCCAAGCTGAAGTTCATCGACGTGGTGCTGGTGGACACCGCCGGCCGCCTGCACATCGACGGCGAGATGATGGCCGAGATCCAGGCGCTGCACGCGGCGATCAAGCCGGTGGAAACCCTGTTCGTGGTCGACGCCATGACCGGCCAGGACGCAGCCAACACCGCCAAGGCCTTCGGTGAAGCGCTGCCGCTCACCGGTGTGGTGCTGACCAAGGTCGACGGTGACGCCCGTGGCGGTGCCGCGCTCTCCGTGCGTGCCATCACCGGCAAGCCGATCAAGTTCCTCGGCATGGGCGAGAAGAGCGAAGCGCTCGATCCCTTCCACCCGGACCGCATCGCCTCGCGCATCCTCGGCATGGGTGACGTGCTCAGCCTGATCGAGCAGGCCGAGCAGGGCATGGACCGCGAGAAGGCCGAGAAGCTCGCGAAGAAGATCAAGAAGGGCAAGGGCTTCGACCTCGAAGATTTCCGCGACCAATTGCAGCAGATGAAGAACATGGGCGGCCTCGGCGGCCTCATGGACAAGCTGCCCATGCTCGGTGGCGTCAACCTCGCGCAGATGGGCAATGCCCAGGGCGCGGCGGAGAAGCAGTTCAAGCAGATGGAAGCGATCATCAACTCGATGACGCCGCTGGAGCGCCGCGACCCTGAAGTCATCAGTGGCTCGCGCAAGCGCCGTATCGCCCTCGGCTCCGGCACCCAGGTGCAGGACGTCGGCCGGCTGATCAAACAGCACAAGCAGATGCAGAAGATGATGAAGAAGGTCACCGCCAAGGGTGGCATGGCCAAGATGATGCGCGGCATGGGCGGCATGTTCCCCGGCGGCGGCATGCCGAAGATGTAAGTGAAAGCGCTGCAAGCGATCAGTTGCCGGGCCTCCGGCAGCTTGAAATCTGCGGCTTGCAGCGACCACCGACAGGTGGCTGGTAAAAGAGATTTGCAATCGGCCGCATAATCCTTAGAATATGCGGCCTTTCGGGCCCATGGCCCATGTGTGTGCACAGCTTGAAAAGCACCGACCTATAGGAACGAAGTTCAATGGTAACCATCCGTCTTGCTCGTGGCGGCTCCAAGAAGCGCCCCTTCTACCACCTGACCGTGACCAACAGCCGCAATGCGCGCGACGGTCGCTTTGTTGAGCGTATCGGTTTCTTCAACCCGGTCGCCTCGGGTGCCGAAGTGAAGCTCTCCGTGAATCAAGAGCGCGCCACCTACTGGCTGAGCCAGGGCGCCCAGCCGTCTGAGCGCGTTGCTCAGCTGCTGAAGGAAGCTGCCAAGGCTGCTGCCTAAGCAACTTTATGAGCACGACGCCGGCACAGGCCGAGGACCTCATCGTTCTTGGCAAGATCTTTTCGGTGCATGGCGTACGGGGCGAGGTGAAGGTGTATTCCTTTACCGATCCGCTGGATAACGTGCTCGATTACCGCCGTTGGACGCTTAAGCGCGACAACGAGGTAAAGCAGGTCGAAGTGGCCAGTGGACGCTTGCACGGCAAGGTCCTGGTAGCAAAGCTGAAGGGTCTCGATGATCGCGAAGTCGCTCGTACTTTCGCGGGCTTCGACATTTGCGTGCCCCGCAGCGAGCTGCCGGAACTCGAAGGTGACGAGTACTACTGGCATCAGTTGGAAGGTCTCAAGGTCATCGACCAGCAGGAGCAATTGCTCGGCGTCGTCGATCATCTGCTGGAGACCGGCGCCAACGACGTGATGGTGGTCAAGCCCTGCCCCGGCAGCCTCGATGACCGTGAGCGCCTGTTGCCCTATACGGCGCAATGCGTGCTGACGATCGACCTGGAAACAGGCGAGATGCGGGTGGATTGGGACGCTGACTTCTGAGTTGCATGACATGAAAAGCATGCAGGTCGAGGTCATCAGCATCTTTCCGGAGATGTTCGCCGCCATCAGCGAATACGGCATTACCAGCCGAGCGGTAAAGCAGGGTCTGCTCAAGCTGACCTGCTGGAACCCGCGGACCTTCACCGAGGACCGCCACCAGACGGTGGACGATCGGCCCTTCGGCGGCGGCCCAGGCATGGTGATGAAGATACAGCCCCTGGAGCGGGCCCTGGCAGCAGCCAAGGCGTCGGCCGGGGAGCAGGCGAAGGTGATCTACCTTTCGCCGCAGGGCCGCCAGCTCAAGCAGGAGGCCGTGCGCGAACTGGTGCAATCGGAATCCATGATTCTGATCGCCGGTCGCTACGAAGGTATCGACGAGCGCTTCATCGAAGAGCACGTCGACGAAGAATGGTCGATTGGCGACTACGTATTGTCCGGCGGTGAGCTGCCGGCAATGGTGCTGATCGACGCGGTGACGCGGTTGTTGCCCGGTGCACTGGGCCATGCGGACTCCGCAGAGGAAGACTCGTTCACGGACGGCCTCCTCGATTGCCCGCACTACACCCGGCCTGAGGTGTACGCGGACAAGCGTGTTCCTGATGTGTTGCTTAGTGGCAACCACGAACACATCCGGCGTTGGCGTTTGCAGCAGTCCCTTGGTCGGACCTGGGAACGTCGTGCCGATCTTCTGGATAGCCGCTCGCTTTCTGGAGAAGAGAAGAAGCTGTTGGCGGAATACATCCGTCAGCGGGACGATAGTTAACGTATCGATGGCAGGCCGGTGGCTTGTCTTAGGAGCGCAGCGATGACCAACAAGATCATTCAGCAAATCGAAGCTGAACAAATGAACAAAGAGATCCCGGCTTTCGCCCCCGGCGACACCGTGATCGTGCAAGTGAAAGTAAAGGAAGGCGACCGTCAGCGTCTGCAGGCCTTCGAAGGTGTTGTCATCGCCAAGCGTAACCGCGGCCTGAACAGCGCTTTCACCGTTCGCAAGATCTCCAACGGCGTAGGCGTAGAGCGTACCTTCCAGACCTACTCCCCGCTGGTTGACAGCCTGAGCGTCAAGCGCCGCGGTGACGTGCGCAAGGCCAAGCTGTACTACCTCCGCGACCTGTCCGGCAAGGCAGCTCGCATCAAGGAGAAGCTGGTCTAAGGACTGCTTCCCTCAAAAGCCCGCCCCGGGAAACCGCGGCGGGCTTTTTATTGGGCCGAAGAAAGCGCTGCCGGTTGCGCCGGCGAAATCAGGCCGTGCTCATCTCGCCCAGCAGGCTGTGTTCCAGGCGCTCCAGTTCCGCCCGCAGCGCGGCGACTTCGGCGAGCAGTTCGTCTTCGCTGCCTTCTGCCTCGCAGAGTGCTTCAAGGGATTCGCAGCAGGCGATGAGCGGGCCGGCATGGACGATCTTCGCGGCGCCCTTGATCTTGTGCGCCACCTCGGCGATTGCCTGCCTGTCGCCGTCGTCGAGAAAGCCCTGCATCAACGCCATGTCGTTACGGTTGCTGTCCAGCAGGGTATCCAGCAGGCGCATGCGCAGCGCCGGGTCGCGTCCAGCCAACCGCTCGAATTCCTTCAGGTTGCAGGCGGCGGGCATGTGCGCGGTCAAGGCGGCCCGTGGCGCGATGCCGACCAACTGGGCCGCCAGTTCCCCGAGGCTGATCGGCTTGAACAGGCAGGCGTCCATGCCCGCCTGGCGGCAGCGTTCGTGCTCCTCGTTCTGTGCGTTGGCGGTGTAGCCGATGAAGCGACAGGGTGTCAGTGCGTCGCGGCGCTCGAGATTGCGAACGGCCCGGGCGAGGTCGTAGCCATTCATGATCGGCATGTTGCAGTCGCTGATCACCAGGTCGAATTGCTGCCGTTGCCATAGCTCGAGGCCGCTGGCGCCGTTATGGGCCTCGTTGACCCGATGACCGAGGAAGATCAGCTGCTGCTTGAGCAGTTCGCGGTTGGCCGGGTGGTCGTCCACCACCAGTACGTCGAGGCTCTGCTGGGGCGCGGCGATCTGCGCAACCGGGCTCGCTTCCTTGCGTGGCAGCGGGTCGAGTATCTGCAGCGCCAGTTCCACGGTCACGCAGGTGCCGTGGCCGGGTCGGCTGGTCATCTCGATGCTGCCACCCATCATTTCGCACAGGGTTCGGCTGATGACCAGGCCCAGGCCGGTGCCGCCGATGGTGTTGTTGGGCTGCTGCTGGCCTTGGCTGAAGGGCTGGAACAGTCGCTCCAGGTCCTCGGGCTCGATGCCCTGGCCGCTGTCCTCCACGAGCAGCGTCAGCTCCAGGCGCTTGTTCGCGATTGCCTGGGCGGCAACCTTGAGAGTCACCCGACCGCGTTCGGTGAACTTGATGGCATTGCTGACGAGGTTGGACAGCACCTGCTTGAAGCGCAATGGGTCCAGCAGTACGTCGACGCCTGCCTTGGGGTCGAACTCCAGCCTCAGGGCCAGGCTCTTTTGCCGCGCCAGCCCGTCGAATACCCGCACCACCGCCTCGACCTCTTCGCGGAGGTTGCAGCGCACGGGGCTCAGGTTGATGCGCCCGGACTCGATGCGGGCGATGTCGAGGATGTTGCCGATCAGCTCCAGCAGGTTGTTCGCCGAGTCGTGGGCGATTTCGATGGCCTGGCGGTCGAAGTGGTCCTGGTCGGCGCGCTGCAGGGCCAGTTCGAGCATGCCGATCACCGCGTTCATCGGCGTGCGGATCTCATGGCTCATGGTGGCGAGGAAGGTGCTTTTGGCGCGGCTGGCCTCATCGGCGCGCTCCTTGGCTTCCTGCAGGTCGGCCACCAGGCGCAGGCGTTCGGTGATATCGATCCAGCCACCGACCACGCCCCTGATGATCCCCCGGGAATCACGGAACGGCTCGATCCAGTGATAGATGCTGAAGGGCTCCCCCTTTTGGCTCAGGTGGTGGTCGGCCTGCATGCCCTGGCCGCTTTCCATCACCGCGTGGTAGTCCTCCAGCATCTGCGGTGAACAGCTGTCGTCACCGAAGAGCCCGTCCAGAGGCGGTGCGCCGATGGCTTGCTCCCGTTCGATGGAGAGCGCCTCCAGGTAATTGTCGTTGCACAGCAGCAGATGGTTGTCCCGGTCGCGCACATAGATGGGGTGGGGCGTGCCGTTGATCAGCGTCTCCATCAACTGCAACTGATCGTTCAATGCCCGCTCGGCGCTGGCGCGCAGTTTCATCTGGCGTCGCAGGTAGGCGTTCCAGATCAGCGACACGCTGAGCAGCAGGCCCACCACGCCACTCACCTGGTAGATGAGCCTTTCATAATCGCGCCAGGCGGGCTTGGCCACCTCCACCGTGGAGCGCCAACGCTGGTTGACCAGCACCGCCAGCTCATCCGGCGGAATGTTGACCAGGGTTTTGTCGAGCACCGACAGCAGCTCCAGGTCGCCACGGCGCAGGGCGAATACCGTGGACTCCAGTTGCTGGGGCACCACATCGGATATCCACAGGCGCTCGTCGAAGAAGCGCTGGACCAGGTGCTCGGCGACCGTGCCGGGGAGGATCGCCGCATCGGCGCCCCCATCCGCCGTGATGGTCAGTGCCTCGTGCATCGAGTCGTACTCCAGGGGCACGAGGCGGGGATAGCTGGCCAGCAACCATTTCACCAGCTGCGGGGTGCGGGGTAGCGCGACGCGTTTGCCATTCAGGGATTCCAGGTCCACCGAGCGGGTATCGCTGCGGCGGGTGACGATCACCAGCCCGGCGTTCATATAGGGGCGGGTGTAGGCCAGGTCATCGGTGGTGCTGGCCGCCGGATTGAACGCCCCGATCAGGTCGGCCTCACCGGCCTTCAGCTTCTCCACCATCTCCTCCTGGCTGGAGGTGCGGATGATCTCGAAGCGCAGCCCCGTGCGCATGCGCACCTGATCGAGGACGTCGGCAGTGATGCCGTGGTAGTTGCCGTCGCTGTCGAAGAAGCTCACCGGCGACAGGTTGCCGAAGGTCGCGATGCGCAGCACCGGATGCAACAGCAGCCAGCGCTGCTCCTGCTGGGTGAACACCAGGTTGGACTCGGACAGCAGCGGGCCGTTGCCGCCGCTCCAGCGCTTGAGCAGCTGCCCCTGGCGCTCCGGCGGGATGCTGGCCAGTGCGGCGTTGATCACCTTCAGCAACTCGGGCTGGTCGTTACGCATGGCGAAGCCGAAGCCGCTGCTGGGCATCTTGCTGTAGCCGGCCAGGCGCAGGCGGCCGGCCTGGCTCTGGTTGAGGAGGTAGTTGGCCATCACCAGGTCACCCAGGTAGAGGTCGGCACGGCCCAGGGCCACGGCGCGCAGGGCCGAGCGCGGGTCGGGTTCGGTGCTGACCCGTGCCAGGGGATAGTGCGCGCGGATCTTCTCCAGGGGCTGGTAGTCGGCCGGCATCACCAGGTGCATGCCGTTGAGGCCGGGCGACAGAGGGCGGCGCTCGTCATCGCGACTGACCAGCACCGGCTGGTCCGGCGCGTAGGTGTCGCTGAGCAGCAGTTGGCGATTGGCCGTCTCGTAGGTGTTGGAGGCGCTGAGCAGGTCGATGCGGCCATCCACCAGCGCCAGCAGGGCCTCTTCCCGGTTGCGGAAGCGCAGCACCTTGATGTCGATGCCGAGCTTGTCGGCTATCACGCCGGCGACGTCGGCGGTGAGGCCTTCGAAGTCGCGACCGCTGCTGGTGATGTCGAAGGGCGGCAGGTCCGCGCCTATGCCCAGGCGCAGCTCGCGCTTGTCCCGCAGCCAGCGCCAGTCCTGCAGCTCCAGGGTGGCCTTGGCATCGGTGGGCAATGGGCGGCTGAGCAGTGGCAACTGCTCGTCAGCGGATAGGGGGGGCGCGAGCAGGGTCAGGAGGAAGCCGGCCAGGGCGCCCAGCAAGGGGCGGGCGAGTGGCGATCTGTGCATGGGGCTTTCCTTTTGCCGGATCCACGAGGGCCGCCGAGGGCGAACGGCAGCGGCGGTAGCGGAAAATAGCTCATTCCGAATCGCACAAAATCACCCTCAGGAGGGCTTAGGAAGCGTCTGTCGTGTGATGGTGGCGAGGGCTTACACAGAGTGCTCCTGGCGCCGAGGAACACGCCCGGCGGGCCGGAGTCGTCCCGTGCGGCGATCCTGGGGGTGGCAGCCGGATGGCGTTGCGTCGGGCCTGCTGGCCAAGGGTGCTGCCGGGTGCACCGGGCTGTGGAATAATCGCGCCGCCGCAGGGCCAGGTCCCTGGGCAACTCCCGTGAAGGTGCTGCGATCGGCGGCCAGCGGGAGCCGTTCTGCCCGTTCGCAAGCGCACAACAACGACAACAGACGTCGCACGAGTGGCAGCCACATTGGGTTGTATTCAGGTAGTAGTGGCATGACCCCGAGAGAGCAAGAGATCGCCCGGCGCACCGCCTTGTCCGAAAGCCGCGTGACCAAGGCGGTATTCCCGCCGACCACCAACCATCACAACACCCTGTTCGGCGGCACTGCGCTGGCCTGGATGGACGAGGTGTCCTTCATCTGCGCCACGCGCTTCTGCCGACTGCCGCTGGTGACCGTTTCCACCGACCGCATCGACTTCAAGCACCCCATTCCCGCCGGCTCCATCGTCGAGCTGGTCGGTCGCGTGGTGAAGGTGGGCAACACCAGCCTCAAGGTCGAGGTGGAGGTGTTCGTCGAAAGCATGTACGAGAACGGCCGCGAGAAGGCCATCACCGGGGTGTTCAGCTTCGTCGCCATCGACGAGGAGAAGCGCCCGGTGCCGGTGTTGCCGGAATCGGCCATCGAACAGGCGGCCTGATCCGGCTCGCAGGAGTGGGTCAGTGGCGCAGGGCGATCTTCAGCGAGGCCTGGGACAGGTCGATGTTGCTCAGGGTCAGGCTGCCGAAGCTCTGGTTCTGTGGCGCGCCGGCGACGCGAACATTGTCGAAGCGCAGCTCGCCGATGGAGCTGGGCAGGCGCACGTTGATCGAACCATCGGGATTGATGGTCGAGCGCATGTGGCTGGTGTCGTAGACCACGTCCTTCATCGAGGTCTCGGCCTCCAGGCTGTCCAGCACCGGCATCACCAGGCGGCTCAGTGCCTTGACGGTGCCGATGCCATCGCCGGCTTCGGCCTGGACGAACAGGCCTTGCAGCACCTCGTCCAGCCCCTGGGCGCTGACATCGCTCATTTCCGCATCGCTCAACGGGCGCAGGCCCTTGGGCGTGTGTTGCTGGGACATCGCGCTGGGGGTCTGCTGGATGTCCGCGCTGGCCATCTGGAAGGGGCTCATCAGGGCCGCGATCAGGGTGGCGGCCAGGCGCAGGTTGTTCTGCTTCTTCAGGGCGCGGTCGAGTTGCCGGCGGCTCAACAAGCCTTGTTCGATCAGCACCTCGCCGAGGCGCTTGTCGCAGGTCAACTGGAGTTTGATGGCGGCGTCCAGCTGCTGGCTGGTGATCAATCCCTTGTTGACCAGGATCTGGCCAAGACGTGATTTCTGCTGATTCGACATGGTGCTCGACCGGATTGGAGTGGTGGCAAGGTGAAATCATCCTCTCGTAGGAAGAGGCTGTCACCCAACAAAGGATAGGCTTACATGACCATTTGTCCGTGTGCTTAGGAAGCCTTTTTATCCACAGGCCCGAAGGCCCCGGCTTCTTCCTCGATCAATGCCACCAGGCTCCAGCCCGCTTCCGGTTTCAGGGGCACTTCCGTGCTCGCCAGGTGTACCCAGCCGCGTGGGTCGCGGGCCAGCAGCAGGATGGCGCGCTCGCCATGCAGGGCCTGGTAGGCGGCGTAGTCGAAGGTGGCGGTGAGGGTGGTGGTGCGCACCTCCGCACCCCGAGCGAGCTTGCCGGCGAACTGTGGATAACTGAGCGCCGGGCTGCCCAGGGGCCTCCCGCGCACGTGATCGCTGGCGCGGTGCTTGTCGGTGCGCCGGCTTTCCGCACCGCTGGGCAGGGTGAAGCGGCGCAGCGCCGCGAAGTCGTGGCGGAAGCGCATGCAGGCCAGGGCGTTCATTTCGCTGGAAGGGGAGAGCGCCAGCAGGTGGCCGAGCCCCACCAGGTCGAGGTGCGCATCGGCGTGCTGCGAGGTGGGGTTGCCGAAGTAGGTGGGCAGGTTGTCCATCCGCGCGGCGCGGATGTTTTCCCAGCTCGAGTCGGTGAGCAGCACGCGGCTGCCCAGGTGCTGCAGCGCCTTGCCGATCTCCCGTGCCACCGGGTTGGCGCCGATGATCAGGAAGCCCGCCGGGGCCGGCTCGGCCACCTTCAGCAGGCGTGCCAGCGGGCGCGCGGTGGCGCTCTGCAGCACCACGGTGCCGATGATCACCAGGAAGGTCAGCGGCACCAGCAGGTGCGCCTGTTCATTGCCGTGCTGCTGCAGGCGCAGGGCGAAGATCGCCGATACCGCTGCGGCGACTATTCCCCGTGGTGCGATCCAGGCCAGCAGCGCGCGCTCGCGCCAGCCCAGCGGCGAGCCGAGGGTGCAGAGACCGACATTCAATGGCCGGGCGATGAACTGGATCACCGCCAGCAGCGCCAGCGTCGCCGGCCCCAGGGCGATCAGCGCGGCCAGGTCGAGGCGCGCCGCGAGGAGGATGAACAGCCCGGAAATCAGCAGCACGCTGAGGTTTTCCTTGAAGTGCAGGATCGGCTTGATATCCACCCCGCGCATATTGGCCAGGCCCATGCCCATCACAGTCACCGCCAGCAGGCCGGATTCGTGCACCAGCAGGTTGGCGCCGATGAACACGCCCAGCACCGCGGCCAGGGCCGCCAGGTTCTGCAGGTACTCGGGCAGCCAGTGGCGCCGCAGCACCGTGCCGAAGGCCCAGCCGCCGAAGGCGCCGAGCAGGCAGCCGCAGGCGATCACACTGGCGAAGGTCGCCAGGCTCTGGCTCCAGCCGCCCTGGTCGCGGCTGACGATGAAGCTGAACACCACCACCGCCAGCAGCGCGCCGATGGGGTCGATGACGATGCCTTCCCAGCGCAGGATGTTGGCGATGGAGCTGCGCGGGCGCACCACGCGGAGCATCGGCACGATCACCGTGGGGCCGGTGACCAGGGTCAGCGAGCCGAACAGCAGCGCCAGGTCCCAGGCGAAACCCAGCAGCAGGTGCGTTGCCAGCGCGATCACCGCCCAGGTCACCAGCGCGCCCAGGGTCACCATGCGGCGCACCACGGTGCCGATTTCCTTCCACTCGGAAAGGTGCAGCGTCAGGCTGCCTTCGAAGAGGATCAGCGCCACCGCCAGGGAGGTGAGGGGGAACAGTAGCGGGCCGAACAGCGCCTGCGGGTCCAGCACCCCCAGCACCGGCCCGGCGAGAATGCCCGAGAGCAGCAGGAAGAGAATGGCTGGCAGGCGCAGGCGCCAGGCCAGCCATTGGCTGCCGAGGGCGGCCAGGCCGATGCCGCCGAGGGCGAGGAGGATTGCGGTTTCGTCCATCAGGACTCCTTGTCGCTGGTGAAGGTCGGGGCGCTTGTGGAAGACTAGACGCCGTTCATCCCGCCAGCGTTCCGTCATGCCTGCCCTCGACCACCCCCTGATCGACCGTTACCTCGACGCCCTGTGGCTGGAGAAGGGTCTTTCGCCCCACACCCGCTCCGCCTACCGCAGCGACCTGGCGCATTTCAACGCCTGGGCGGTGGAGCGCGGCGCGAGCCTGCAGCACGCCGGCCGCGACCTGATCCTCGACCACCTCGCCTGGCGCCTGGAGCAGGGCTACAAGGCCCGCTCCACAGCGCGCTTCCTCTCCGGGGCGCGGGGCTTCTACCGCTTCCTGCTGGGCGAGGGGCTGATCATCGAAGACCCCACCCTGCAGGTAGACCTGCCGCTGCTCGGGCGCCCGCTGCCCAAGTCGCTGTCCGAGGCGGACGTCGAAGCCCTGCTCGACGCCCCCGAACTGGACGACCCCATCGGCCTGCGTGACCGCGCCATGCTCGAAGTGCTCTACGCCTGCGGCCTGCGGGTCAGCGAGCTGGTGGGCCTGACCCTGGAACAGGTCAACCTGCGCCAGGGCGTAGTCAAGGTCTTCGGCAAGGGCAGCAAGGAGCGCCTGGTGCCGCTCGGCGAAGAAGCCATCGCCTGGATCGAGCGCTACGTCCGCGAGTCGCGGCCCTTCCTGCTCGACGGCAAGCCCAGCGACGTGCTGTTCCCCAGCCAGCGCGGCGAACAGATGACCCGGCAGACCTTCTGGTACCGCATCAAGCACCAGGCCAAGGTCGCCGGCATCGCCAAGTCGCTGTCGCCCCACACCCTGCGCCACGCCTTCGCCACCCACCTGCTCAACCACGGTGCCGACCTGCGGGTGGTGCAGATGCTGCTGGGGCATGCCGACCTCTCCACCACGCAGATCTACACCCACATCGCCCAGGCCCGCCTCAAGGACCTGCACGCCCGCCACCACCCGCGCGGCTGAGCCGGAAGCAGGCCATCGCCCGCGCCCTGCATGCACCGGATATCCCCGCCGCACCTCCGTTCGGCTCCATGGCGCGGTGCTTCGGGGCTTCTGTGATAATCTTCGGCATCCGCCCGAATGTCCCCGCTCCACAGGAGTAACCATGCGTGTGACCCGTCTTTTCGCAGCCATGGCCCTTGGCCTGGTCAGCACCTTCAGCCTTGCCGACGATCCGGACCAGGCCATCCGCAAGACCCTCAGCGGCCTTGAACTGGGCCTGCCCATCGAGTCCATCGGCGAAAGCCCCATGAGCGGCATCTACCAGGTGCAGCTCAAGGGCGGTCGCATGCTCTACACCAGCGCCGACGGCCAGTACCTGATGCAGGGCTACCTCTACCACGTGAAGGACGGCAAGCCGGTGAACCTCACCGAGCAGTCCGAGAGCCGCTCCATCGCCAAGGAGATCAACGCCATCCCCGAAAGCGAGATGGTGGTCTTCGCACCCAAGGAGCCGGCCAAGGCGCACATCACCGTGTTCACCGACACCGATTGCGGCTACTGCCAGAAACTGCACAGCGAAGTGCCCGAGCTCAACCGTCGCGGCATCGAAGTGCGCTACGTCGCCTTCCCGCGCCAGGGCCTCGGCAGCCACGGCTACAACAGCCTGGTCAGCGTCTGGTGCAGCAAGGACCGCCAGGCGGCGATGAACAAGGCCAAGTCCCGCGAAGAGCTCCCCTCGGCCACCTGCGATAACCCGGTGGCCAAGCAGTTCGAGCTGGGCCAGCTGATCGGCGTCAACGGCACGCCGGCCATCGTCCTCGGCAACGGCCAGATGATCCCGGGCTACCAGCCTGCCCCGCAACTGGCCAAGATCGCCCTGGAAGCCAAGTAACACGGGCTCTGCGCGTATCACATCGATTGACCAAAAATCAGCCGCTTCGTAAAGTGCGGCTCTTTTCCACGGCCGGGACCATGCCCGGCCGTTTTTCGCAGTGAAGATGGGGAGTTCAGCGTGAAGCCGGTAAAAGTAGGCATCTGTGGCCTGGGGACCGTCGGTGGCGGCACCTTCAACGTACTCAAACGCAACGCCGAGGAGATTGCCCGCCGCGCCGGGCGTGGAATCGAAGTTGCCCAGATCGCTGCTCGTCGCCCCAACCCGAAGTGTGAAACCGGTACCACCCCCATTACCGCCGACATCTTCGCCCTGGCCGACAACCCGGAAATCGACATCGTCATCGAGCTGATCGGGGGCTACACCCTGGCCCGCGACCTGGTGCTCAAGGCCATCGACAACGGCAAGCACGTGGTCACCGCCAACAAGGCGCTGATCGCCGTGCACGGCAACGAAATCTTCGCCAAGGCCCGCGAGAAGGGCGTCATCGTCGCCTTCGAAGCTGCCGTCGCCGGTGGCATCCCGGTGATCAAGGCGATCCGCGAAGGCCTGTCCGCCAACCGCATCAACTGGCTGGCCGGCATCATCAACGGCACCGGCAACTTCATCCTCACCGAGATGCGCGAAAAAGGCCGTGCCTTCGACGACGTGCTCAAGGAAGCGCAAGCCCTGGGCTACGCCGAAGCCGACCCGACCTTCGACGTCGAAGGCATCGATGCCGCGCACAAGCTGACCATCCTCGCTTCCATCGCCTTCGGCATCCCACTGCAGTTCGACAAGGCCTACACCGAAGGCATTTCGAAACTCACCAGCGCCGACGTCAACTACGCCGAGGCCCTGGGCTACCGCATCAAGCACCTGGGCGTGGCCCGCCGTACCGACAAGGGCATCGAGCTGCGCGTGCACCCGACCCTGATCCCGGCCGACCGCCTGATCGCCAACGTCAACGGCGTGATGAACGCCGTGATGGTCAATGGCGACGCCGCCGGCAGCACCCTCTACTACGGCCCCGGCGCCGGCATGGAGCCCACCGCTTCCGCCGTGGTCGCCGACGTGGTGGACGTAGTCCGCGCGCTGACCGCCGACCCGGAGAACCACGTACCGCACCTGGCCTTCCAGCCGGATTCGCTGTCCGACCACCCGATCCTCCCGATCGACGCCTGCGAGAGCGCGTACTACCTGCGCATCCAGGCCAAGGACCACCCGGGCGTACTGGCCCAGGTGGCCACCATCCTGTCCGAGCGCGGCATCAACATCGAATCCATCATGCAGAAGGAAGTCGAAGAGCAGGACGGACTGGTGCCGATGATCCTGGTTACCCACCGGGTCGTCGAAGCGCGCGTTAACGACGCCATCGCCGCACTGGAAGCCCTCGACGACGTGGTCGGCAGCGTGGTCCGCATCCGCGTCGAACAGCTCAATTAATCAGGAGCCGGAAGCCGGAAGCCGGAAGCTGGAAGCCGCACTGCTTCAAGCTTCAAGCTTCAAGCTTCAAGCTCGAACCGAAGGTTTGAAGAAATGCGCTATATCAGTACCCGCGGCCAGGCCCCGGCCCTGAACTTCGAAGACGTGCTGCTGGCTGGCCTGGCCAGCGACGGCGGCCTCTACGTACCGGAAAACCTGCCGCGCTTCACCCAGGAAGAGATCGCCTCCTGGGCCGGCCTGCCTTACCACGAGCTGGCCTTCCGCGTGATGCGCCCGTTCGTTGCCGGCAGCATCGCCGATGCCGATTTCAAGAAGATCCTCGAAGAGACCTACGGTGTCTTCGCCCACAACGCCGTGGCGCCGCTGCGCCAGCTGAACGGCAACGAGTGGGTGCTGGAGCTGTTCCACGGCCCGACCCTGGCCTTCAAGGATTTCGCCCTGCAGCTGCTGGGCCGCCTGCTCGATCACGTGCTGTCCAAGCGCGGCGAGCGCGTGGTGATCATGGGCGCCACCTCCGGTGACACCGGTTCGGCCGCCATCGAAGGCTGCAAGGCCTGCGAGCACGTCGACATCTTCATCATGCACCCGCACAACCGTGTGTCCGAGGTGCAACGCCGGCAGATGACCACCATCCTCGGCGAGAACATCCACAACATCGCCGTGGAAGGCAACTTCGACGACTGCCAGGAGATGGTCAAGGCCAGCTTCGCCGACCAGGGCTTCCTCAAGGGCACCCGCCTGGTCGCGGTCAACTCGATCAACTGGGCGCGGATCATGGCCCAGATCGTCTACTACTTCCACGCCGCCCTGCAGCTGGGTGGCCCGGCCCGTTCCGTGGCCTTCTCGGTGCCCACCGGCAACTTCGGCGACATCTTCGCCGGCTACCTGGCGCGCAACATGGGCCTGCCGATCAGCCAGCTGATCGTCGCCACCAACCGCAACGACATCCTGCACCGCTTCATGAGCGGCAACCGCTACGTCAAGGACACCCTGCACCCGACCCTGTCGCCGTCGATGGACATCATGGTCTCGTCCAACTTCGAGCGCCTGCTGTTCGACCTGCACGGCCGCAACGGCGCCGCCATCGCCGGCCTGATGGACACCTTCAAGCAGGGCGGCGGCTTCAGCGTCGAGGACGACCGCTGGACCGAAGCGCGCAAGCTGTTCGACTCCCTGGCCGTCAACGACGAGCAGACCTGCGAGACCATCACCGAGGTCTACAAGGAATGCGGCGAGCTGCTGGACCCGCACACCGCCATCGGCGTACGCGCCGCCCGCGAATGCCGCCGCAGCCTGTCCACCCCCATGGTCACCCTCGGCACCGCGCACCCGGTCAAGTTCCCGGAAGCGGTGGAGAAGGCCGGCATCGACGCGGTCCCGGCGCTGCCGCCGCACCTCGCCGACCTGTTCCAGCGCGAAGAACGCTGCACCGTCCTGGCCAACGACCTGAAGACCATCCAGGCCTTCGTCGCCGCCCACGGCAACCGCGGCAAGCCGCTCTAAGCTGAGCGGCAATGAAAAGCCCCTGGCGAGTGATCGCCAGGGGCTTTTTCGTTTCTCCCGCCCGGGTCAGTCCTCCGACCTGTCCCGCTTCGTCAGCGGCGTTGCCTCGTAGAGCGGAAAACTTCGCGCCCAACCGTCCAGCTTGAAAGGCGTGGAGTCTTTGCTGGGCTCGTAGTCGAGGTAGGGACTGTTGGCGTTGAAGTCGATGAATGTGGGCGGCTCCGAGAAGGGCGGTGAGCACCAGACCGGGTTCAGGAGGGGGGTACCGGTGATTTTTTTGAATGTGACGAGTGTGTATTGCGTACTCTTCACCAGCTTGAGGTCCTGGTCATCGATAGTGATCGTGACTTTGTCGTTCATATCCCTTCTCCATCGGGCCCGCGAACCGGGTGAACGCTGATCATGTGCCAGGAGCGGCCCGGTTGCCGGTTGATGGCCGTTCATAGATGCAACCGGAAGGCGGGAAGCCCCGCGATCGCTCGCCGGGCTCCTTGCCAGACGGCTTCAGCTGGCGCTGAAGTCGAAGCTCCACAAACCGCCCGGGCGGCTCAGGTTCACGTCCACCTCGGTGGCGGTGATGGGCGCCACGTACTGGGTCATGTCCGAGAAGTTCTGCACGATGTAGGTCTGCCCCGCCAGCGGTGGGGAGGCCACCATGAAGTAGAAGTGCCCCGGCATCATCTCGAAGCTCACCGTCATGTTCAGGTCCACCTTGGGCATGCTCACCACCGGGTGGCCGCCGACATACCAGTTGCACGTGAACTGGATGAAGGGGTTGGTCTGGTTGATCACGCCGCACTGCTGCGGGGTGAGCTTTTCCTGCGCCAGCGATGTGGGGGCCGGTTGCAGGCGCGGAGACAGCCCCGCCGGGCTGACCGCCTGCAGCAGCTGGCCGGGCTGGACGGCCACGCGTGCGGAGATGATCTGTTCATCCGGGGCATTGCCCGTGCTGGAGAGATCGGTCTCGATCCGGTCCTCGTAGCTGAACCGCTCCGTAGCCCCCGCCGAACCAGTCAGTACCCGCCAGGCATGGATGTCGTAGTCGCGCTGCGGATTCTGCGGCTTGAGGAAGACCAGAACGGTTTTCCCCTCCATGTCCTCCACATCGAAATGCACGTTGAAAACCATCATGGGTCCCTGTCTCCTTGGTTCCGTCATAGCCCCGGCACGTGCCGGAGCAGGCGTTGATGATGGATCAGGAACAGCCACTTTGCCGATTAATTGTGAGCGTCGTAGCCCAGGCTTCAGCCCGGTAGCCCGCTGAAGGAAAAGCCCCCGGCGATCGCTCGCCGGGGACTCTTGCATACGGGGGGCGAGCTTCAGCTTGCGTTGAAGTCGAAATTCCATAGGCCGTTCGGGTGGCTCAGGGTCACGTTCACTTCGGTGGCGGTGATGGGCGCCACGTACTGGGTCATGTCCGAGAAGTTCTGCACGATATAGGTCTGCCCCACCAAGGGCGGATTGGCCACCATGAAATAAAAGTTGGGCAGGTACTCGAAGCTCACGGTCATGTTCGTGTCCACATTGGGCATGGTCACCACCGGGCGGTCGTTGACGTACCAGTTGCTGTCGAACTGGATGTAGGGATTGGTCTGGTTGATCACGCCGCACTGCTGCGGGGTGAGCTTTGCTTCGGCCAACGAGCGGGATGCTGGTTCCAGATACGGCAACATGCTGCTCGAGCACACGGCCTTCAGCAGGTTACCGGGCTCGATGGCTTTGCGCTCGGAAACGATCAGGCTGCCTGCCTTCCCACCATGGCTGGAAACATCGGTCGCGATCACCGCCTCGTATTGGAACGCCTCAGTCGACCCGGCCGAGCCGGTGAGTACCTGCCAGGCGTGGATGCGGTAGTCGCGCTGCGGGTTCTGTGGCTTAAGGAAGACCAGCACGGTCTTGCCCTCCATATCCGCTACATCGAAATGCACGTTGAAAATGGTCATGGTCCCTGTCTCCTTGGTTCCTTCGTAGCCCCGGCACCTGCCTGGGCAGGCGTTGATAATGGAGCAGGAACGGCCACGTTGCCGAGTAATTGTGAGCGTCGTAGCCCGGGCTTCAGCCCGGGAGCCCGCTCAACGAAAAAAGCCCCCAGCGATCACTCGCCGGGGGCTTTTTCATGCAGGGTCGAGCGGGCTTCAGCTTGCGTTGAAGTCGAAACGCCACGGGCCGTTCGGGTGGCTCAGGGTCACATCCACTTCGGTGGCGGTGATGGGCGCCACGTACTGGGTCATGTCCGAAAAGTTCTGCACGATGTAGGTCTGTCCGATCATGGGCGGTGTGGCCACCATGAAGTAGAAATTGGGCTGGTACTCGAAGCCCACGGTCATGTTCGGGTCCACATAGGGCATGGCGACCACTGGGCGGTCGTTGACGTACCAGTTGTTGTCGAACGGGATGTAGGGAGTGCTCTGGTTGATCACGCCGGATTGCTGCGGAGTGAGCGTTTGCGATCCCGGCAGCCGCGACATTTCAACGGGGCTGACCGCCTGCAGCATATCGCTGGAAAGGGACGATATGCCAAGGGGCGACGGGTTGACGACCTTCCTGGCGATGCTGGAAATGTCGGTCTCGATCACCGCCTCGTAGACAACCGGCTCGGTTGCCCCGGCCGCCCCGCTGAGCACCTGCCAGGCGCTGGGTTGGTAATCGGCTTGCGCGGTCTGCAGCTTCAGGAAGACCCGCATGGTCTTGCCCTCGATGTCGTCGTCGGAGTTCACGTTGAACGTGGCCATGGTCCCTTTCTCCTGGGTTCCCTGAACGCCCCAGCGGATGCCGTGGCAGGTGTTGATAATGGAACAGGAACAGCCACTTTGCCGATTAATTGTGAGCGTCGTAGCCCGGGCTTCAGCCCGGTAGCCCGCTGAAGGAAAAGCCCCCGGCGATCGCTCGCCGGGGGCTTTTTCATGCAGGGTCGAGCGGGCTTCAGCGCGACAGGAAGTCGAAGGTCCACAGGCCGTTCGGGCGGCTCAGGGTCACGTCCACTTCGGTGGCGGTGATGGGCGCCACGTACTGGGTCATGTCCGAGAAGTTCTGCACGATGTAGGTCTGCCCGATCATGGGCGGCGTGGCCACCATGAAGTAGAAATTGGGCTCGTACTCGAAGCTCACGGTCATGCGCGAGTCCACCTTGGGCATGGTCACCACCGGGCGGCCGTTGACGTACCAGTTGCTGTCGAACTGGATGTAGGGGTTGGTCTTGTTGATCACGCCGCACTGCTGCGGGGTGAGTTTTTCCTGGGCCAGCGAGGTGGCCGCCGGCTCCAGCTGCGGCGACAGGCCGCCGGGGCTGACGGCCTGCAACAGGCCGCCGGGCAGGGTGGCCTTGCGCCCGGAGACGATCAGGTTGCCGGCCTTCTCGCCATTGCTGGAGACGTCGGTCTCGATCACCGCCTCGTAGTCGAACGACTCGGTCGCCCCGGCCGAGCCGGTGAGCACCTGCCAGGCGTGGATGCGGTAGTCGCGCTGCGGGTTCTGCGGCTTGAGGAAGACCAGCACGGTCTTGCCCTCCATGTCGTCGACAGCGAAGTTCACGTTGAAAGTAGTCATGGTTCCCTTCTCCTTGGTTCCGTTACGGCCCCGACACCTGTCCGGGCCTGCTTCCATGACGGCCGACCCGTCGACCTGTGAAGTCCTTTCACGGCGCGCCGGGGCGGCGTCACGGATGCGGCGGCCTCCCGTCATTGCTGCTGGGCACCTTCCGCCCAGCCAAGTAAAGGAGATTCGCCATGGAATGCTTCAAGAGAACCCTGCCCCTGGGGCTGCTGGCTGCCTGCTGCAGCCTGCCGGCCCTCGCCCAGATCAACTGCACAGCCAATGCGCCCGGGGTCAACCCGCTGCCGGTGCAGATAGGCGGTGGACTGCCCAATAGCCGGATAAACCCCCAGATCAACCAGCGCCATATCTTTTGCGGTGAGATCAACGGGGCGGGCGCAGCGGTGGGCTTTCACTCCCGCCCCGGCAACCATGATCCGGTCCTGGGAGGTCCCGCAGCGCCTTTCGCTGCACGCATTACTGCGGGGCGAGATTTCTTCGTGCAGCCAGGCATCAACCACCCCGCGCCATATCGATACCTCGGTCGTGGCATCCAGGTGGCCAATGCTGGAGTCTGGGTGCCCAAGGCGGGGGCTGGAGTCTCGACCTTCTACCCCGACAGTTGCACCCAGGTGCAGGTCGTCGAATCGATCCGCTACGCCTACACCCACCCCATCCAGGGCGTGGGCCCTGTTGGCGGCCCCAATTTCTTCACCGGGCCTTCAGCACCTTCGGTGGGGGCTGTGAACTACTGCGTTGGCGAAAACGGCTACCCCTTCACCATCGGCGGCTACCTCAACAACATCGGGGGGCTCTGGACCATCAACAGCGCCTACCCCATCGGCAACTTCTGATCGGTCGGCCCGCCCCTATGGGGCGGGCTTTCCGCTTCACCTCTCAGCCCTCGTTACCCGCCTCGCACAGGGTGCCCAGCCAGTCCCGCAACTGCCGGCGCGCCAGCTGCACGCGCTTGCGCAGGTTGGGCTCGCTGACGTGCAGCAGGCCGGCCAGGTCCACGTACTCCACACCGCAGATGCAGTGCTGCTCCAGGGCCTGGCCGAGTTTGGGCGGCAGCCGGTGCAGCGCCTTGTCCAGCACCTCCACCGCCTCCTGCAGGCAGGCCTGGCGCTCGGGGCCGAGCTGCTGCGGCTGCCAGGCGGCGTTGTCGTGCAACTGCTGGTCGAGCCAGTCGAGGTTGCAGGTCGAGGGTGTGCTGCGCAGCCGGTCGATGCAGTGGTTGCTGGCCACCCGACGCAGCCAGGCCGGCACGTTATCCACAGCCTCCAGCCGCCCGGGTTCGCGCAGCAGCAGGGTGAACAGGCGCAGGCGCAGCTCGCTGAGGGCGTCCTCCGCATCGTGGGGATTGCGCGTCAGCTGCTGGCAGCGCTTGCGCATCAGGGGTTCGTGGTCGATGAGAAATTTCCATAGCAGTCTCCGCTGCGTGCCCTGCTCCAGGCTCGCGTCCAGGTTGCTCGCCATAACCATTCCTTGATCCTTCTAAATGCCGGTGGCGACGGTGCTGCACTGGCAGTCCTTGCCAGACCGGCCGGAGCAAGCAGGACGAAGGCGTGCCCGGGTTTGTGAAGGGGTTTCTAACAGGCGAGGCGAGCGCTGCGGCTATGACGAGAGGTGATTTCAGGCGCAGGGGCCGGGGCAGGGCGATCAGGGCGTGACGGCTTTCGTAGGATGGCGTAGAGCGAAGCGAAACCCATGGGGCGGGGAGCGGCAGGCGGAACTCCAGCAATGCCCGGGGTGATGCTATCGAACGATGGGAACCGGAGAAGGCGAGGGTGGCCATGGTGGGCGAGCAGCGCCCACCACTGAACCAGGAGGCTCAGCCGGCCATTGAGGGGAAGCGGCCAACGCCAGGTGCGTCGACCGCATGCAGCGGGGTTACTGGAGGGTGACGATCCACTCGGCGAGGGCCTTGGCCTCTGCCTCGCTGACGGCGTTGGCCGGCATCGGGATGGGGCCCCACACGCCCTTGCTGCCGGTGAGGATGCTGTGGCTGATATGCGCTGCGCCGTCGGCGCCGTACTTGGCCGCCACCTTCTGGAAGGGTGGGCCCAGCACCTGCTTGTCGATGGCATGGCAGGCCACGCACGACTTGGCCTTGAACAGCTTTTCACCGGGGCTGGCCATGGCGTTGGCCTGGGCCAGCAGCCCGCCGAGCAGCAGGGCAACCAGTGCTTTGTTCATGAACGTCTCCTCAGGGCTGGGCGCCTGTGCGCCGGTCGGTTGCGCCGGTTTTTCCCGGCGTCTGCGGCGATTCTAGGAGCGCTCCGCTGGGGCACCGCTTGATGGCGATCAAGAACTTCGCGCATCGCGCTTGAGCCCCTCGGCGCGGCTGGCTAGCGTGCCCAGCCGTAACCCGAACGGAGAATCGCCCCGCCATGAACGCCCCTGTCCAGAACACCCCGCCGCTCTTCTACCAGCCGACCGGCAACGAGGTGGCGCTCTTCACCGAGGCCGCCGCCCAGGGCATGCCGGTGCTGATCAAGGGCCCCACCGGTTGCGGCAAGACCCGCTTCGTCCAGCACATGGCCCAGCGCCTGAACCGACCGCTGTACACCGTGGCCTGCCACGACGACCTGTCGGCGGCGGACCTGGTCGGCCGCCACCTGATCGGCAGCGACGGCACCTGGTGGCAGGACGGCCCGCTGACCCGCGCGGTGCGCGAGGGCGGCATCTGCTACCTCGACGAAGTGGTGGAAGCGCGCCAGGACACCGTGGTGGTGCTGCACCCCCTGGCGGACGATCGCCGCGAACTGTTCATCGAGCGCACCGGCGAATCCCTGGTGGCACCGCCCGGCTTCATGCTGGTGGTGTCGTACAACCCCGGCTACCAGAACCTGCTCAAGGGCATGAAGCCCAGCACCCGCCAGCGCTTCGTCGCCCTGCGCTTCGACTACCCGACGCCCGACGCGGAAGCCGGCATCATCGTCCGCGAAGCCGGTGTCGCGCCGGATCTGGCGCAGCGCCTGGTGCAACTGGGTACCGCCCTGCGCCGGCTCGGCCGCCAGGAACTGGAAGAGGTCTGCTCCACGCGCCTGCTGGTGCTCGCTGCACGCCTGCTCAACGCTGGCGTGGCCCCCCGTGACGCCTGCCGGGCCGCTCTGGCCGAACCGCTGTCGGATGATGAAGCCACGGTGGCAGCGTTGATGGACCTGGTCGATGTCCACTTCGCCTGAGGCCGCTGCCAGCGCCCGGCACTTGCCGGGCGACCTGGCGATGTGGTTCTTCATCCTCGCCGAGCTGACCGTCTTCGCCATCCTCATCGTCGCCTTCGCCGTGGCCCAGCGCCTGGACGTGGAAGGCTTCCGCGCCGGCCGTGCGCAGCTGGACCTGTCCATCGCCCTGGCCTTGACCCTGACGCTGCTCAGCGCCGGTTTCTGCGCGGCCCTGGCGGTGCTACGGGTGCGTCGCCAGCGGCAGGGCCAGGCGGCCATCCTGCTGGGTGTCGCGGTGCTGCTGGGACTGGTCCATGTGGCATTGAAAGCCTCCGAGTACCACCACCTCGCCACGCTCGGACTGGGCCTGGAATACAGCACCTTCTTCACCCTGTTCTGGCTGATCACCGGCTTCCACTTCCTGCATGTGTGGCTGGGGTTGGTGATCCTCGGCTGGATGCTCCTGCGCTGCCTGCGCGGCGCGTATCGCGACGGCGAACTCGGCGGGCTGGAATCCGGCGCGCTGTATTGGCACATGGTCGACCTGGTCTGGGTGGTGCTGTTCCCGCTGGTCTACGTACTGGCGCCCGGGCCATGAAGGCGCTGCTATTCGCCTGGCTGGCGATGCTGCCCATGTCCGTCGCCGGGGTCTGGCTGGGGCATCGCGAGCCCGCCGCGCTGTTACCGGTGGCGGCGATCCTCCTGCTCGGCCTGGGCAAGGCCTGGCTCATCGCCCTGCGCTTCATGGAACTGGGGCACGGCCCTCGGCTGTGGCGTTCGCTGCTGCTCGGCTGGCCGCTGCTGCTCAGCGGGGTGATCTTCGCCCTGCACGCAATGCCCTGATTCTCCTCAGGAAAAATACCTGACTGGAACAATCGGTCTTTCTTGATTGCCATCAAGCGAGGTGCCTGGGCGCGGTTCCTACAATGGCCACGCAACCGTGACCCAGGAGGGCCCATGTCAGAGACATTCACTAAAGGTATGGCGAGGAACATCTACCTGGGAGGAGGCGTTTTCTTCTTCCTGGTATTCCTCGCCCTGACCTATCACACAGAGACCACCTTCCCCAAACGCACCCACCAGGGCGCGCTCACCGAGTCGGTGGTGCGCGGCAAGCTGGTGTGGGAGCAGAACAACTGCGTCGGCTGCCATTCCATCCTCGGCGAGGGCGCCTACTTCGCGCCGGAACTGGGCAACGTGGTGATCCGCCGGGGCGGTGACGAAGCCTTCGACACCTTCCTCGCGGCCTGGATGAAGATGCAGCCGCTGGGCGTGCCCGGCCGCCGGCAGATGCCGCAGTTCAACCTCAGCGACCAGGAGGTGTCCGACCTCGCCGCGTTCCTGCGCTGGACCTCGAAGATCGATACCAACAACTGGCCGCCGAACAAGGAGGGTTGATCATGACCCCGGGCAATCCCTACCTGAAATTCGCCTCGCAGGCGGTCGCCAAACCGTACTTCGTGTTCGCCCTGATGCTCTTCGTCGGGCAGATCCTCTTCGGCCTGATCATGGGCCTGCAGTACGTGGTCGGTGACTTCCTGTTCCCGCTCATCCCCTTCAACGTCGCCCGCATGGTGCACACCAACCTGCTGATCGTCTGGCTGCTGTTCGCCTTCATGGGGGCGGCCTACTACCTGATCCCCGAAGAGGCCGACCGCGAGCTGTACAGCCCGAAACTGGCCATCGTGCTGTTCTGGGTGTTCGCCGCCGCCGGCGTGCTGACCATCCTCGGCTACCTGCTGGTGCCCTATGCGGGCCTGGCGAAGATGACCGGCAACGAGCTGCTGCCGACCATGGGCCGGGAGTTCCTCGAACAGCCCACCATTACCAAGATGGGCATCGTGGTCGTCGCGCTGGGCTTCCTCTTCAACATCGGCATGACCCTGCTCAAGGGCCGCAAGACCGCCGTCAGCGTGGTCATGATGACCGGCCTGGTGGGCCTTGCCGTGTTCTTCCTGTTCTCCTTCTACAACCCGGAGAACCTGGCCCGCGACAAGTACTACTGGTGGTGGGTCGTGCACCTGTGGGTGGAAGGCGTGTGGGAACTGATCATGGGCTCGATGCTGGCCTTCGTGCTGATCAAGATCACCGGCGTCGACCGCGAAGTGGTGGAGAAGTGGCTCTACGTGATCATCGCCATGGCCCTGATCACCGGCATCATCGGCACCGGCCACCACTACTTCTGGATCGGCGCTCCGACCGTCTGGCTGTGGCTCGGCTCGATCTTCTCCGCGCTGGAACCGCTGCCGTTCTTCGCCATGGTGCTGTTCGCCTTCAACATGGTCAGGCGCCGTCGCCGTGAGCACCCCAACAAGGCCGCCTCGCTCTGGGCCCTGGGCACCACCGTCACCGCCTTCCTCGGCGCCGGCGTCTGGGGCTTCCTGCACACCCTGGCACCGGTCAACTACTACACCCACGGTTCGCAGCTCACCGCCGCCCACGGCCACCTGGCCTTCTACGGCGCCTACGCGATGATCGTCATGACCATGATCAGCTACGCCATGCCGCGCCTGCGGGGTATCGGCGAAGCACCCGATGCCCGCGCCCAGAGCCTGGAGATCTGGGGCTTCTGGCTGATGACCATCTCCATGTTGCTGATCACCCTGCTGCTCACCGCCGCCGGCATCGTGCAGATCTGGCTGCAGCGCATGCCGGCCGATGGCGCCGCGCTGCCGTTCATGGCCACGGTCGACCAGCTCAAGGTGTTCTTCTGGCTGCGCCTGTACGCCGGCGTAGGCTTCCTCATCGGGCTCATCTGCTACCTGTTCAGCTTCCGTCAGCGCGGCCGCGTCGCCGTGGGGGAGGTGCAGATGAACTGAGGGTCTACCGATCCGGGCCCGTCCTTCTGCGACGGGCCTTTCGCGTTATCGCAGCCACCGGCAGGCCGCATCTGCCGGTGGCTCGAATCACTCCTTACCCCCAACCCTCTCCCAGGAGGCAGGTGCCCATGACCCTTCACCTCGAAGTCGAAGAAGGCTTCGGCCGCGCCTGGCACCGCTTCATCACCCGCCGTGCCAGCCCCGAATTCGACGAGGCGGCCGTGCCCCTGGACGCCATGCGCCGCAGCCTGCTCCTGCTGTTCCGGGGCACCGGCGGCGAGGCCGGTGTCGGTGTGGAAGCGGCCAGCGCCCGCGAGCTGCTGGTGCGCCGCAGCCTGCTGCAACAGGTGGCCGGCACCTGCCAGCAGTTGCCCGTGGCCTGGTTCGATGCCGACTCCCTGCGCCTGCCCGCGCAGCTGGCCGTCTACCCCGATGCCGAACTGAACCGCGAGCTGTACCGCTGGCTGGCGCTGCTGGCCGCCCACAGCCAGCCGATGCGCCACTGGGCGCGGGACAACCAGGCCTGGACCCTCGCCGTGCTGCAGCGCTACCCGCTGCTGCGCCCGCGCTACCAGCGCCTGGTGGAGGCGCTGCTGAGCCTGCGCCCCGATCCTGCCGCCTTGCCCCCCGCCGAAGCGGCCCTGGAGCGCGCGCTGCAACAGGCCCTGCACAAGCCGGGCAGCCTCGAGCGCCTGCCGCGCAGCGAGAAGGCCCCCTGGCCGCTGCCGCTATGGCTCTACCCGCCGCAACGCCTGGCCGCGCCACAGCACGCCGAGCTGGTGGAGGGCGACGAGCAGGGCCGCTCCGCCCACAGCGAGGCCAAGGGCCAGGCACGCAAACGGGCCGAACGCACCGGGCAGGACCCCGGTCGCGGTGGCTTGCTGCTGTTCCGTCTGGAGAACCTGTTCAGCTGGTCCGAGCACGTCGAGCTGGACCGCGCCGGTGACGACAGCGAAGACCTCGATGCGGCCAAGGTCGCGGACGATCTGGACCACCTCAGCCTGTCGCGGCAGCGGCAGAAGAAGGGCGGCGGGCTGAAGCTCGACCTCGACCTGCCCGCCGCCGAGTTCGATGACATTCCCCTGGGCGAAGGCATCCGCCTGCCGGAGTGGGACCATCGCCGCCAGCAGCTGCTCGCCGACCATGTCTGCCTGCAGCCGATGCTGCCGCGTGATGCCCAGCCGGCACCGTTGCCGGATGCCCTGGCGGCCATCGCACGGCGCCTGCGCCGGCAGTTCGAAAGCCTGCGCCAGCAGCCGCAGTGGCTGCATCGCCAGCCCCAGGGCACGGAGCTCGACCTAGACGCCTGGCTGGACTTCAGCGTCGAGCGGCGCCTGGGGGCGTGCAGCGAGCCGGGGCTGTTCCGCGAACGCCGGCAGGCCCGACGTGACCTCGCCTGCCTGCTGTTGGCGGACCTGTCCATGTCCACCGATGCGCACATCGACAACCAGCACCGGATCATCGACCTGATCAGCGACAGCCTGCTGCTGTTCGGCGAAGCGCTGCAGGCGGTGGGCGACCGCTTCGCGTTCTACGGCTTCTCCTCGCTGCGCCGCCACCAGGTGCGCATGACCCAGCTGAAGAGCTTCGATGAACGCCACGACGACCGCGTGCGCGGCCGCATCCGTGCATTGCGCCCTGGCTACTACACGCGCATGGGCGCCGCCATCCGCCGCGCCACGCAACTGCTGCTGGAGCGCAAGGAACGCCAGCGCCTGCTGCTGATCCTCACCGACGGCAAGCCCAATGACCTGGACCGCTACGAAGGCCGCTACGGCGTCGAAGACACCCGTCAGGCCGTGCTCGAAGCACGCCGCGCCGGGCTGCTGCCGTTCTGCATCACCATCGACCGCGAAGCGGCGGACTACCTGCCCTACCTGTTCGGCAGCCAAGGCCACCTGCTGATCAACGACCCGGCGCAACTCCCCGTGCGCTTGCCCCAGCTCTACCGCCAGCTCACCCAGCGGCAGGGTTGAAGCATCCCGCGGGCGGGGTCGTCAGGAGGCATTCGTAGGATGGGTCGGGCGGCGTTCCGCGAGGTACGAAACCCATGCTGCTTCGGCGCTCGGTCCTGATGGGTTTCGCGGTGCTCTACCCATCCTACGGGCTCGGTCTTGATGGGGTTCGCGGTGTTGGTCAGCGTGGCAGCCAGAGCATCATCGCCAGGCAGAACACCGCGAGCATCACGCAGTACCAGCGGAAGCGCTGCAGCCGGCGTTGGCGCGCCAGTGCCTGGCCGACCGGCAGCGACATGCCGCACTGGGGGCAGTCGTCGTCGTGGTCGTCGCCGCTTTCATGCTGGCAGTACAGGCACTGGCGCATGGCTTACTCGAACTGTTCCAGGCGGGGGATATCGAGCACCTGCACGGTGCGCCCGTCCAGGTCGATGATGTGCTCGTCGATCAGCCGGCGCAGCACGCGGGAGAAGGTTTCCGGCTGGATCGACAAGTGTCCGGCCACCAGTTGCTTGGCCATGGGCAGCTCGAAGCGGTGGGCCTCATCGCCCAGGTGGTTCAGCTGGGTCAGCAGGTAGCGCACCACGCGGTGGGTGGAGTTCTTCAGCGACAGCGTTTCGATTTCGTTGATCCGCCGGTGCAGGCGCACGCACAGGGTGGCGAGCAGGGAGAAGGGTAGCTGCGGGTTGCTGTGCAGCAGCTCCATGTAGGTGCGGTTGGCGAAGCGGTAGACCTGGGTGGGCTCCAGCGCCTGGGCCGAGGCCACGTAGTCGGGGGTGTCCATCAGCATCATGGCTTCGGCGAAGGTCTGCCGGCTGCCGACCACCTCCAGCACCTTCTCCTGGCCTTCCGGGGTCAGGCGGAAGATCTTCACCGCACCGGAGATCACGAAGTAGAACGCATGCGCCGGCTCGCCCTGGAGGAACAGCTTGTCGCCCTTCTCCAGGTTGAGCAGTGCGCTGCTGGCCAGCAGGTGCTCCAGCTGTTCCTCGTTGAGCACGTTGAACAGGTGGTGGCCACACAAAATCTGGTGGTGGACGCGATGCGCGTGCATGGCGGGGCGTTCCTGGGCAGGGGAAATCCCGCCAGTATGCACGCCGCCTCCCGAGGGGGTGATGAGGCAGGCTGTCACGGGTCGCACCTCCGGTGCGTTCTTCAGGCCGGGTGGTTGGCGCCGAGGAACAGCAGGTTGTTTTCCAGGTTGATGTGCTGCATCAGGTCGCGGCGCAGCGTCTCCAGCCCGCTGTAGAGGCGGCGCCAGCTGTTGCAGGCGTCGGCCGGCGGGGTGAGGTCGTCGGTCAGCTCGGCCAGCACCGCCAGGGACTGCGCATGCTCGTCGTGCTCATGGCGCATCACCCCGATCGGCCCCTGCACGTGGGCCAGCGGAATGCCCTGGCGCAACCAGGGGAACAGCACGCTTTCCTCCTTGCACATGTGCCACTCCAGCTCCTCCTGCATCGTCCTCAGGTGCGCGGTGAGCCCGGCTGGGCATTGTGGGTGGTCGGCGTGGGTCTTCTCGACGCGATCAGCCAGGGGGATCAGTGCCGGGAATTGTTCGCGGTGGACGGCGTGGTAGCGCTCGAGGATGTGGTCGATCAGCTCGGCGTTGCTGGTCAGGCGCCAGTCGACCTGGGGGCTGCCGGGCGGCAGCGCCTGCAGCTGCTCGGCGATGCGCTGGGCGTCGAGGCCCCGCTCGCGGGCCGCGTCGCCCAGGCTGCGCTGGCCGGCGCAGCAGAAGTCGAGCTTGTAGTCGTGGAACAGCGCGGTGCTGCCGGGCAGGCTGAAGCTCAGCTCGCTCAGGGTGCGTTCGGTGAGGTTGTCGTGCATGGCGGGCCTCCGATGGCGTGGGGCACGGCGGGGCAGGCGTCGTGGTGATGGCGGCAGTCTAGGGACGGCCCGCGCCGGGCGCCTTGATTGCAGTCAAGCGTCCTCGTGGGCGGGCTCCCGCTCGTCGCCACCGGCGATCTGCATCAGCCGCTGCGGGTTGCACACCAGCAGCTTCTGCCGGCCGCCCCGCACCAGGCCGCGATCCTCCCAGGCGCTGAGGATGCGCGAGACGGTGTGCAGGGTGGTGCCGGTCATCTCGGCGATGTCCTGGCGGCTGACCGGGAAGTCGATGCGGATGCCGTCCGCCTCCGGGCGCCCGGATTGCTGCACCAGGCGCAGCACGGTGTGGGCGACGCGGCGTTCCACCTCCTCGGTGGCCAGCTCGCAAAAGCGCACATGGGCTTCCTGCAGGCGCACGCCGATGGCCTGCACGGTGTTCAGGGCGAAGCCGGGGTGCCGGGCCAGCAGCGGTTCCCACTGGCGGGTCGGCCAGGCCAGGGCGAGGCTGTCCTGGGTGGCGCAGGCGGTGGCCGGGTAGTCGCCACGGCCCAGTGCGCGGACGAAGCCGAACAGGTCGCCCGGGTTGACCACCCGCACCAGCACGCGCTGGCCGTCGCCGGTGATCTGGCTGGCCTTGAGGCGACCATGCACCAGCAGGTAGAACGCCTCCGCCGGCGCTCCCTGTTCGAACACGGTGTCGCCGTTGTGCAGGCGCAGGATGGCGGCCTGGCTGAGGATGTCGTCCTGCTCTTCGCGGCTGCTGTTGGCGAAGGGCGGCAGGCTGGCGAGCCAGGCGCGGTTGAGGGCGAGATCGGCAGTCACGGCAATGATTCCCAAGGTTCCGCCGCAGCATAACCCCTAGGGCAGGCGGCAGAACTTGAGGGGGATCAAGGGATGTCCCTGAGCAGGCGGAAGCCCAGGTTGTCCGGCGGCTGGCCGGCGGCACAGCCACCGCCGCGGGCGTCCCGCACGAAGTCGTTGATGGCGGCGCGGTGGCGGCCTTCGGCGATGCGGATCGAGCAGGCATCGATGCGGCTGAGCTGCACGCCCTGGCTGTCCAGCTTGACCCGGTGGTGGCAGCTGTCGGTCCACTCCCAGACGTTGCCGGCGAGGTCGGCGATGCCGAATTCGTTGAGCCCGTGGCTGCCGCGCACCTGTGCCCGGGCCGATTCGGCGGTGCGCGTCTCGGCCTCGAAGCTGTAGCGCGCCAGCCAGCGCCGTGCCGGGTTGCTGCCATCGTCGTCGATGAGCAGGGCGTCGTCGGCCCAGCGCGAACCGGCGAAGAAGGCCCATTCGACATCGCTGGGCAGGCGCCAGCGCTGCCCGGTGCGGCGGGTCAGCCAGTCGGCATAGAACTGCGCGTCCAGCAGGCTCACGCCGGTGAGGGGCAGGTCGTCGCGGGGCGTGTCGCCTTCGCTCAGCGGCAGGCAGTCGCCATCGGCCACGCAGCGGGCGTATTCGCCCTGGCTGACCTGGTACTTCATCACCTCGAAGCTGGGCTGCACCTGCTCGCGTCGGGCAGGCGCATCGATGGCCCGCGCCTCCTGCCAGTAGTCGCCGGCGGGGCGGAAGGTGAAGGCACGGGCCGTCAGTGTCACCGTTTCCGGTGCCAGTTCGGGCTCGTGGCGGGGGGTGAGGAGCAGCACGGCTGCACCGAGCGCGAAGGCGACGGGCAGGCTGATCAGGGTGGCCTTGTGCATGGCGGTGGCGTCCGATGGCCAAGGGGGATGGCCGGCCCTCCCGGACCGGCCGGCGGCTTACTTGATCGGCGACGGCGGCTCGATCTGGCTCATCAGGTCGGCGTTCCATTCACCCTCGACCTGGAAGTGCGCGGTGGCACCCAGCAGCACACCCTCGATCAGGTTGTGGTTGAGGTAGGCGTACAGGCCCGGCTGGCGGAAGGTGTAGAGCGCCGCCCCGGCCGCGCCGCCCGGGATGAACCAGGTTTCCAGGTCTTCCTCCGGCGGGTTGTTGAACTTGCCGCTGGCCCAGACGTGGTCGCCGTGGCCGCCGATCAGGTGCGGGCGGGTATCGCGGTTGGCCTGGGAGTGGACGATCAGCACCGTCTCGCCGACGTTGGCCTTGAGCGCGTTCTTGCCGGTCAGCGCGCCGACCTTGCCGTTGAACACGATATGGCTGGGGATCAGCCCCTTCATCACCGCCTGCATGTCGACGAAGGTTTCCATCGGGCTGGCGTAGCGCTTGAACTTGCCGTCCTTGTCACGGGGGACGTAGAAGTCCTGCTCGCCGACGTAGAACACCTTGTCGTACTTCAGCGCCTTGCCGGCGCGGTCCTTCAGGCCGTCACGCGGGAGCACCATGATCGCGCCGTTCATGCCCGAGACCACGTGCCAGGGGATCATCGCTCCGCCCGGCGCGCAGTGGTAGACGAAGACGCCGGCGCGGGTCGCCTTGAAGCGCAGCTTCACCTGCTCGCCGGGGCTGACGATGGTCAGCGCACCGCCGCCCAGGGCGCCGGTGGCGGCATGGAAGTCGATGTTGTGGGCCATGCTGTTGCTGGCCGGGTTGACCAGGGTGAGTTCCACGTAGTCGTCCTGGTGCACCACCATCAGCGGCCCGGGCACCGAACCGTTGAAGGTCATGGCGTGGACCTCGGTGCCCTCGTCATCGAGCACCAGGGTCTTCTCTTCGATGGTCAGGGTGAACGCCACCACCTTCGGCTTGCCGCTGGCGCGCGCCTCATGGGCATGGACGAAGGGCGGCGCCACCAGCTCGACCTTGACCCGTTCCAGCCTGGACAGGTCGGGCGCCTTGCCCATGTTCTTCGGTGCCGGCTCGCCGGCCATCGCTTTGGCGCTGCCAAGTACCGAGCCGGTGACACCGAGCACCACCGCGCCTGCCAGCAGGGTACGGCGGGAAAGGGACAGCTCTTCCTGATCGTGCATGGTGCATCTCCGTAAAGGACGATTCGTCGTGGCTACAGAGATACCGCGTGGGTAGAAACGTTCTTTGAGCTGAGACAAACAAGCCTGCAACTGGACAACCTGTCGCAGGGGGAGATGTGCGTCAGGTCGCGTTTGTCGATCGATGTGCGCATCACTCGCGGTGCGCGCTGCGTCGCAGCGGCTTTCGTAGGATGTGTCGGGCGGCGTTCCGCGAGCGAAGCGAAACCCATCGCGCGGAGTTGCAGAAATCCTGAAGAACCCCGGAAAGCGCCGTGCTTGAGGGGAGCGCATCGAATCTATAGCAACGCATCAGCAAGGCTCGGCACTCAGCTGGGCTCAAAACCCTCCGGCAGCATAGTTTTGGGACTCAATCCTTCTCGAAAAAGCCCTTGGCGTCCTTCAGGTAGGCCTCGCGGGTGGGGCCGTCCAGCCAGCGGGCGTAGAGCTGGATCAGCTCCTCGCCGCGCAGCTCGCGGATCACCTCGTTTATCGCCTCGATGGCCTTCTTGCCTTCGGGCGTCTTCGAGCAGCCGACATGGGCCAGCAGGTAGCTGGGCATGCCCTGCACCGGGTAGAAGCGCAGGTTGGAGACCTCCATGCCCTCGGTCTCGGCCAGGTAGCGCACCTCGGGCCAGTAGCCGAGCAGTGCGCTGATGCGGCCGTGCTCCTGCATCTGCAACAGGCTGCCCAGGGCGTTGTTGCCGTGGTGCACCAGCAGGCGTTCGGGCGGGGCGGCATGCAGCGTGGCATCGATCGCCGGCCCGTAGCTGCGCTCCACCAGCACGCCGAGGCGCTGGTGCGAGTCGGCGAGAAAGGCCGCCAGGTCGATCTTGCCGTCGTGCAGGAAGGGCCGCATCTGCGCCTCCCGCTCCTGGCGCACCACCACGCCGTTGGTGACCACGCCCAGGGTGGGGATGGAGAAGTACATCAGCTGTTCGCGCTCCTGGGTCCTCAGCACCCCGGCGTCGCAGGTGAGGGTGTCGCGGGCGAACATCTGGTTGGCCCGGGCGCGGTTGACCCGGCTGTTGAGGTGGCGGTACTGCGGTAGCCGCTGCTGCAACAGGCCGAGCATGCGGTCGGCGATGCCCTGGCCCTTGAGCGGGCCCTCCATGATGTTGAACGGCGCCATGTCGCGCACCGTCCAGGTGATCAGCGGGGCGGGCTCGGCCAGGCAGGCGCCGGCTGCGCCCAGCAGCGCGCAACCGAGCAGGGCGCGGCGCAGGCGGGCGCGCAGCGATGGGGCGTGCCGCAAGGTGGGTGGCGTGCTGCGGTTCAGATGGCGCCTTCCTTGCGCAGGGTGTCGATGCGTCCCGCGTCGTAGCCGAGGCCGGCGAGCAGCTCGGCGGTGTGCTCGCCCAGCTCCGGGCCGACCCATTCGGCCGAGCCCGGCGTCGCCGAGAGCTTGGGCACGATGCCGGGCATGCGGAAGGGCTTGCCGTCCGGCAGGCGGGCCTGGAGGAACATCTCCCGGGCGATGAATTGCGGGTCGTTGAACATGTCTTCGGCGGAGTAGATGCGGCTGGCCGGCACCTCGGCGCGGGTCAGGGTCGCCAGCACCTGGTCCAGGGGCAGCGAGCCCACCCAGCGGTCGATTACCCCGTAGAGCTCGTCGCGGCGCGCATCGCGGCCATCGTTGCTGGCCAGGCTCGGGTCGGTGGCCAGGTCCTCGCGGTCGATGGCCAGCATGAAGCGGCGGAAGATCGCATCGCCGTTGGCGCCGATCTGTACGTGGCGGCCGTCGGCGCTGGTGTGGATGGAGGAGGGGGTGATGCCGGGCATGATGTTGCCGCTGCGCTCGCGGATGAAGCCGAACACGTCGAACTCCGGGACCATGCTTTCCATCATGGCGAACACCGCCTCGTACAGCGCCACGTCCACCACCTGGCCCTGGCCGCCGTTGACCTCGCGGTGACGCAGCGCCATGAGCGCGCCGATCACGCCCCAGAGCGCGGCGATGGAGTCGCCTATGGAGATGCCGGTGCGCACCGGCGGGCGGTCCTCGAAGCCGGTGATGTAGCGCAGCCCGCCCATGGATTCGCCCACCGCACCGAAGCCCGGCTGGTCCTTCATCGGCCCGCTCTGGCCGAAGCCGGAGAGACGCACCATCACCAGCTTCGGGTTCAGTGCGTGGATCACCTCCCAGCCGAGGCCGAGCTTCTCCAGCACGCCGGGGCGGAAGTTCTCGATAAGGATGTCCGCCTCGCCCAGCAGTTGCTTGAGGATGGCGATGCCGTCCGGGTGCTTGAGGTTGAGCGTCAGCGACTTCTTGTTGCGCGCCTGCACGAACCACCAGAGCGAGGTGCCCTCGTAAAGCTTGCGCCACTTGCGCAGCGGGTCGCCGCCATCGGGGGACTCGACCTTGATCACCTCGGCGCCGAACTCGGCGCACAGGCGCGAGGCGAAGGGGCCGGCGATCAGGGTGCCGAGTTCGATGACTTTCAATCCGGCGAGGGGCTTGGCGAGGGTATCCATGGCACATCCGTGGGGCAGGGAAAAATCCCGCGTAGCCTAGACCATTGCCCCGTTGCAGTGCAGCCGTCCGCCGGCTGCTTTTTCGTGAAACACGTCGGTCTTCGGTCCCTGTCCGCTTTCCAAGGGGACGTCACGGGGTTCTAATCCCTGGCGATACCCATCGCGCACATCGGAAACCAGGGACAGGTCCTCATGCTCGGCGCTCATCCCCACACCCTTCCAGAACCCTCCCGACCCGCTTCGGGGCTTAGTGCTGCGCGCCTTTTGCAGGGGCTCGCAAATATCACATGTGATGTATTGAAAGCTTACATGTGATGAATTATTCTGCGCCCATGCAAAACAAGTCATCCGCCCATTACCAACGTTTGTTCCGCCAGCGCCTGCGTGATCAGGGGCTGGTGAAAAAGGAAGTCTGGATACTGCCGGAGAACGCCCAGGCGCTTCTGGCGGTTGAACGCAAGCTGCGCCAGCCCCAGCCAGGGCCGGTCAATCTGGAAAAGGAGGGGGTCATGGAAATGCCTCAGATCTGGAATGCGCGTGCGCTCTGCGAGGCCTTGGCCGCGACCGAGCTCTTCACCCGTGGCGATGCCGGCATCGAGCTGATCGAAGGCGCCGAACCGAGCTTGCACGTCACCATGCATGAATACGGCGACCTGCCGCTGTTCGTCGCCCTGCACGGTGAGCAGATCATCGTCGAGGCGCTGCTCTGGCCGCAGAGCGAAGTCACCGACCTGGTGGCCTTCAACGAAGAAGTGCTGCTCAGCCGCCAGCTGTTCCCGCTTTCCAGCATCGGCCTGGAGACGCTGCCCGGCGGTGAGCGTTGCTACACCATGTTCGGTGCCCTGAGCGCCACCTCGATCCTGTCCAACGTGGTCTACGAGATCGAAACCCTCGCCAGCAACGTGATTCGGGCCACCGAAGCCTACGAAGCCTATCTGAAGGCTCAGGCCTGACCTGGAGGATGCACATGAACGTTTGGAGCAAGCTGCTGGCCGCCCTGCGTGGCGGTGTCAACGAAGCCGGTGAGGCCATTGTCGACAGCCAGGCCCTGCGTATCCTCGACCAGGAGATTCGCGATGCCGACCTGGAGCTGCGCAAGTCCAAGGAAGCCCTGGCCGAGATCATGGCGCGGCAGAAACTGGCCGAGGACCGTGCCGGCAAATGCGCCGCCAAGGTAGGCGAGTACGAAGCCTACGCGCTGAAGGCCCTGGAAGCGGGCAACGAAGCCCTGGCCAAGGAAGTGGCGGAGAAGATCGCCAACCTGGAGAACGAACTGCTTGTGGAGCGCGAGCAGGTCGCCGGTTTCGCCGCCAACGTTGCCCAGTTGCGCAAGGCGGTGACCCAGGCCGAAGGCAACATCAAGCATCTGAAACAACAGGTGGATACCGTCAAGGCCACCGAGAGCGTGCAGAAGGCGCAGATGGCCGTGGCCCAGCGCTACAGCGGCTCGCAGACCAAGTTGCACACTGCCGTCGAATCGCTGGAGCGCATCAAGCGCCAGCAGGCCGAGCGCGCGGCGAAACTGGAGGCGGCAGCCGAACTGGCCGCCACCAGCAGCCCGGACGATGACCTCGATGCCAAGCTGCGTGCAGCCGGCATCGTCGCCGACGGCACCAGCGCCGACAGCGTGCTGGCCCGCCTGAAGGACAAGGGCAAGTCCTGATTCACCGTTGAACGGGCGGAGCTGCTCGGCTCCGTCCAGCCTTTTCAGGGATAGGAAAGCGATGGACATCTTCCTGCAGACCGCACTGTCGTTCCCCACCGTGCTATTCAGCTTCCTGCTGTGCCTGGCCATCATCTACTGGGCGATCGTCGCGCTCGGGCTGGTGGAGGTCGACCTGCTGGACGTCGAGGCCGACTCGCTGCTCGCCGGCGATGGCGTCGCTGCCCTGCTGTCGAAGCTCAAGCTCAACGGCGTACCGGTCACCCTGGTGCTCAGCCTGCTGTTCGCCGGCTCCTGGTTCCTCAGTTATTTCGCCGAACTCCTGGTCCTCAGCCACCTGCCCCTGGGCCTCCTGCGCTACCCGCTGGGCCTGGTGGTGGCCGTCGTTGCGCTGGGCCTGTCGCTGCCCGTGGCGGCGCTCATCTGCAGCCCGCTGCGGCCGCTGTTCCACAAGGCGGAGGCCGTCACCAGCAAGAGCGTGCTCGGCCAGACCGCGGTGATCCGCAGCGGCCGCGTCACCCTGGAGCATGGCGAAGCCGTGCTCGAAGACGGTGGCGCCGGGCTGATCCTCAAGGTCCGCGCCGAGGAGGCCAAGGGCTTCAAGCGTGGCGACCGCGTCGTATTACTGGAATACCTGGAGGCGCAGCACGCCTATCGGGTCATCACCGAGGACGAATTCCGGGGCATCTGACCCGGTGCGCCTCAGCATCAAAGGAGAGTGATTGCAAATGAACAACATCGAGTGGGTGATGCCCTTCCTGACCGTGCTCGGACTCGTCGTCCTGTTCGTGGTCGGCATCCTGGCCCTGTTCAAGGCCTTCTACATCAAGGTTCCCCAGGGCACCGCGCTGATCGTCAACGACATGTCCTCCACGCCCAAGGTGCACTTCACCGGCGCCCTGGTGTACCCGGTCATCCACCTCAAGGAGTTCATGCGCATCTCGCTGATCACCCTGGAAGTGGACCGCCGCGCCAAGGACGGGCTGATCTGCCGCGACAACATGCGCGCCGACATCACCGTGGCCTTCTACCTGCGCGTCAATGAAACCCAGGAAGACGTGCTCAAGGTGGCCAAGGCCATCGGCGTCGAGCGTGCTTCCGACCGCGCCGCGGTGAACGAGCTGTTCAACGCCAAGTTCTCCGAGGCGCTGAAGACCGTCGGCAAGCAGTTCGACTTCGTCCAGCTGTTCGAGAACCGCCAGGACTTCCGCGACCGCATCATCGAAGTGATCGGCAACGACCTGAACGGCTATGTGCTCGAAGACGTCGCCATCGACTACCTGGAGCAGACCGCGAAGAACTCCCTCGACCCGAGCAACATCCTCGACGCCGAAGGCATCCGCAAGATCACCGAGCTGACCGCCGCGCAGAACGTCATCACCAACGAACTGGAGCGCAACGAAGAGCTGGCGATCCAGAAGAAGAACGTCGAGACCCGCGAAGCCGCCCTGGCCCTGGAACGCCAGCAGGCCGACGCCGAGGCCCGGCAGAAGCGCGAGATCGAGACCATCCGCGCCCGCGAGGAAGCCGAGACCGCCAAGGTCAAGGAAGAGGAACGCCTCAAGGCCGAGCAGGCCCGCATCCAGGCGCAGCAGGAAATCGACGTGCGCGTCGAGAACCACCAGCGCGAAGTGGAAGTGGCCCAGCAGAACCGCCAGCGCGCCGTGGTCATCGAGGTGGAGAAGGTCACCCGGGCCAAGGACCTGGAAGTGGTCGCCCGCGAGCGCGAGGTCGAGCTGCAGCGCATCGAGAAGGAAAAGGCGCTGGAAGAACAGCGCAAGAACATCGCCAACGTGATCCGCGACCGCGTCGCCGTCGAGAAGACCGTGGCCCAGGAAGAAGAGCGCATCAAGGAAGTGCGTGAGATCTCCGAGGCCGAGCGCGCCAAGCAGGTCATCGTGCTCCAGGCGCAAGCCGAAGCCGAGCAGGAGCTGGTGCGCCAGGTCAAGCAGGCCGAAGCCGACGAAACCCGCTCCAAGCACAAGGCCGTGGAAATCAACAACCTGGCCCAGGCCGAGCTGGAAGCCGCGGCCAAGCAGGCCGAAGCCAAGAAACGCCTGGCCGAAGGCATCGAGGCCGAGCGCGCCGCCCCCGGCCTGGCCGATGCGCGGGTGCTGGAAGTCACCGCCGCCGCCAAGGAGAAGGAAGGCCTCGCCGAAGCCCGCGTACGCGCCGAGCAACTGATTGCCGAGGCCCGCGGCGAGCAGGAGAAAGGCCTGGCCGATGCCCGCGTGCTGGAAGCCGCCGCGGCTGCCAAGGAGAAAGACGGCCTGGCCGAAGCCAAGGTTCTGGAAGAGAAGCTGGGTGCCCAGGCACGTGGCGAGGAACAGCTCGGCGCCGCCAAGGCCAAGGCCACCAAGGACCTGGGTTCGGCGGAAGCGGAAATCCTGCTGCAGCGCCTCAACGCCGAAGCCGAAGGCCTGGGCAAGAAGTTCGGTGCCCTGGATGCCCTCAGCGACAGCGCTCGCCAGCACGAGGAATTCCGCATGCAGCTGGAGAAGAGCTTCGAGGAGGCCATGGCCGCCATCGCCGCCAACAAGGACATCGCCAAGGACCAGGCCGAGGTGCTCGCCACCGCGCTGGGCAAGGCGAAGATCGAGATCGTCGGCGGCGAAGGCGACTTCTTCAACTCCTTCGCCAAGTCGCTCTCCGTGGGCAAGGCCATCGAAGGTGTGGTGGGCAAGAGCCCGGTGGTGCAGGACGTGCTCGCCCGCCTGCTCAACGGCAAGTCGGCGCCTGCCGCTGCCGCTGCCGTCGCCGCACCGGCCAAGGCTGAGCCCCAGGACCCGGTCGCCGGCGCCTGACGAAGGCCTGCCTCAAACCGCCAGGCACCCGGTGCACCCGGGTGCCTGAACCCCACGAATGAACAGGGAACATGTCATGTCCGAACCCAGGGATTATCTGGAACTGTCCTTCCGCTCGATCCACTGCTTCGCCAACGACGGCCGGCTGGACGTGCACGAGCTGGGCTCGCTGCTGGCCATCGCCGAGCGTGACGGCGTGATCGATGAGAACGAAATCCGCGTGCTGAAGAAGATCATCGCGCATATCAAGCCCGAGGAGCTCGACCCGGCGATGCGCGAGAAGGTCGCCGAAGTCGCCCGGAAGATCGGCGCCTAACCGCTCCACGCCCCACACCCCCAGCCCCCACCGCCGCGTGGGGGCGCCTCGCTTGCAGACAGCGCAGATTCAGGAAGACCACGATGTCGGATGCCCAAGCCGCAACCCCCGCTCAGGATGTACTGGACAAGGCCGTCGCCGAAGGCGGCGCCTACGAGGTGCTGCACAAGCGCCTGCTGGACCAGGGGCAACGCCTGCGGCAGACCACCGAGTCCCTCAACCAGAAGCGCCTGGAAGAGTTCGGCAACAGCCGCATGGAAGTGGTCGGCCGGGTGCGCATCCGCACCGAGAACAACTGCATCGCCCGCGACATCGTCCAGGTCGGCGACTGCCTGCTGTTCGGCTACAACGTCTTCATCGGCCTGAAGAAGGAGACCCACGTCGCCGACGTGTTCTCCCTCTACCGCCTGGTGGAGGAGGGCGAGGGCTACGAAGCCGAGCCGGTGCCGCTGGAGGGTTCGTTCCTCGCGGCCCAGGGCTTCGTCAACGACTTCAACGAGCTCTACACCTATTACAAGAACACCCGCCTGCTGCAGCTGGCCATCCGCGACGGCAAGTTGCTGGCGAGCTTCCAGATCGGCGAGCGCATCACCGACATCCGCGTGTTCCGCTGGTCCATTTCCGCCGACGGCCGCGATGTGCGCTACATCGACAACCGTGGCGAGCGCGACATCGCCCTGCCGGCGCCCTTCGACTTCGAATGGAAGAAGGCCACCCGCGACATGGTGGTACAGGGGCGCTTCCCGCACCTGAACATCCTCGACACGGTGTTCGTCGAAACCATCGGCGGTGACCTCACCATCAAGGTCGAGAACAACACCGAGGACGGCCTCGGCATCTACCGCGAGGAGGTGCTCGACAAGACGCAGTCCCTCGACGATGCCCAGGTGGAGTTCGCCCGCCTCGGCAGCCTGATCCTGCTCAAGGTGCTGCCCTATCGTGAGGAGCAGTGGCGCTACCTGGTGTTCAACAGCCTCACCCGCAAGGTCGAGCGCATCGACGCCATCGGCCTGGCCTGCGTCCAGCTGCCGGAAGACCACGGCATCATCTTCCCCGGCGGTTACTACCTGCAGAACGGCGAGTACAAGACCTTCGAGCAATCCATGGACGGCATGCGCTTCAAGCGTGCCGTGCGCTCGCCCAACGGCGAGGACGTGCAGTACATCTTCTACCACCCCGAACAGGGGCGGGCGGTGCTGCTCACCTACAACATGATCAACCGCCAGCTGCAGAACCCGCTGTTCGGCCACGGCTACGCGCGCCTGGAAGACGGGCGCATGGTGATCTTCGCCGCCGAGGGCGACGAGCCCACCCGTATCCACCCGATGCAGGTCTGGCAGACCCCCTTCTTCACCGAGGAATACGCCGCCCGCCAGCCGGCCCGCAGTGGCTTCCTCGGGCGCATCGGCAACGCCGAACTGGTGCGTGGCGTCTCCGACCTCTACGACCTCAGCCGCGAGATCGAAACCCCCGCGGTCTCGGTGCAGCGCTACTCCCAGCTGTGCCAGAACACCCGCCGCCTGTTCGACGTCTACCACTGGCTCGGCAGCGACCAGTTGGAAGGCCTGGCGCCGCTGCTGCGCGAAGTGGCCGCCACCGCCGAGCTGGTGCTCGACGAATACGAGAAGGTCGAGAGCATCCGCCGCCAGTCCGACCAGGCCATGGTCGGCGCCGAAGAGAAACAGAAAGCCCTGCTCGACGGCCTGCTGCCGGACAGCTGGGACCAGGTGCAGAGCTTCGTCGATGCCCTCAACGGCATCACCGCCCAGCGCGGCCTGCTGCTGACCATCCGCGACTACCGCTACATAGACGTGGCGCGCATCGACGCCATGGAAGCCGAGCTGCTCAAGGCCCAGGAACGCACTGCCGCCGCCACCGCCGGCTTCCTTGCCAGCGAGCAGGCGCTGCAGCCCTTCGTCGCCCGCCTGGAGGCCCTCGACGCCGAGGCGCAGACGGCCGAGACCGTGGCCCAGCTGGCCGAGCCCCTGGCCGCGCTGCAGGCCATGGCCGCCGACCTCGACATGCTCTCCAGCCTGATGGCCTCGTTGCAGATCGACGACGCCACCCAGCGCACCCGCATCATCGAATCCATCTCCGAGATCTACGCCCGCCTCAACCAGGCCAAGGCCCGCGCCGAGCAGCGGCGCAAGGGGCTGGGTTCCACCGAGACCGTGGCCCAGTTCGGTGCCCAGTTCAAACTCTTCAGCCAGGGCATCACCAACGCCCTGGGCCAGGCCCAGGACCCGGAGCGCTGCGACGAACAGCTGTCGCGCCTGCTGGTGCAGCTGGAGGAACTGGAGAGCCGCTTCGGCGACCACGAACAGTTCCTCGGCGACATCCTCGCCAAGCGCGAAGAGCTGCTGGAAACCTTCGAGGCGCACAAGCAATCCCTGCTCGACGAGCGCCAGCGCAAGGCCCAGGGCCTGCTCGACGCGGCCCGGCGCATCCTCGAAAGCCTCGGCCGGCGAACGGCGAAATTCACCCAGGCCGAAGAGCTCAACGCCTTCTTCGCCGCCGACCCGCTGATCCTCAAGCTGCGCGAACTGGCCGAGCGCCTGCGCGAGCTCAAGGACAGCGTCAAGGCCGATGACGTCGAGGCCCGCCTCAAGGGCGCCCGCGACCAGGCGGTGCGTGCCCTGCGCGACAAGACCGAGCTGTTCGAAGAGGGCGGCAACGTCATCAAGCTCGGCCCGCGCCACCGCTTCAGCGTCAACACCCAGGAGCTGGACCTGACCCTGATGCCCCGGGGCGACGAGCTGCACCTGCACCTCACCGGCACCGACTTCCTCGAACCCCTGCGCGACCCCGAGCTGGATGCCCTCAAGGCCTTCTGGCAGGTGGCGCTGGAGTCCGAATCCGCGCAGCTGTACCGCGCCGAATACCTCGCCGGGCAGGTGCTCGACGCCGCCGACGCCGGGCAGGAAAACCTCAGCCTGGACGGCCTCAAGCAACTGCTGGGGCAGCCCGACGAACTGGCGCGGGTGATCCGCGACTTCGCCGCGCCGCGCTACAAGGAAGGCTACGAGAAGGGCATCCACGACCACGACGCCGCCGCCATCCTGGCCCAGCTGCTGCCGCTGCGCGAAAGCGCCGGGCTGCTGCGCCATGCCGCCCCGGCGCGGGCCTTCGCCAGCCTGTTCTGGGACATCCGCCGCAGCGACGAAGCCGCCGCCCAATGGCCGGAGCGGGCCCGTACCAGCCGGCACATCCAGCAGCTGTTCGGCCGCCGCGAGGGCCTGCTGCAGTTGCAGGCGGAAATCCTCGCCGCGATGCAGGCCTTCCTCGTCGAGCAGCCCTTGGGGCTGGGCGCCGCCGCCCCGGCGGAAGCCGCCGAGTACCTGGTGCAGGAACTGGCCGCCGAACGCATTGAATTCACCTTCAGCAAATACGCCCGCCAGCTGCAGGAGGCGCTCAAGCTGCGCCTGCAGGGCGCGCGCATGTGGGACGACTACCAGCAGGCCCTGTCACGCCTGGCCGAGCGCCCGGCGGCGCAATGGGCGCTGGCGAGCAACTGGCTGCAGGGGCTGTGCTCGGAGGGCGAGCATGCCGCCCTGGCCGACTACATCCCCGAGGCGGTGGCCCTGTCGCTGCTGGCCGAGGACTTCCCGCGGCGCATCACCGAGGTCGACCTGCGCTTCACCGTCGGCAACCTCATGGGCGAGCACCCGCGCATCGCCGAGCGCAGCCTGCAACTGGCGGTGGATGACTTCTTCGCCCGCCTGCGCGGCCACCGCGAGGATTTCCTGCCCGGGCTGCAGCGCTACCAGGCGCTGCGTCAGGTCATCATCGGCCGCGAGCGCGATGCCCTGCGCCTGGCCGAATTCAAGCCGCGCCCGCTCAGCTCCTTCGTGCGCAACAAGCTGATCAACGACGTCTACCTGGGCGTGATCGGCGACAACCTGGCCAAGCAGATGGGCACCGTGGGCGAGAACAAGCGCACCGACCTGATGGGCCTGCTGATGCTCATCTCGCCCCCCGGCTACGGCAAGACCACGCTGATGGAATACGTGGCGCACCGCCTCGGGCTGATCTTCATGAAGATCAACGGCCCGGCCCTGGGCCACGAAGTGCGCTCCCTGGACCCGGCCCAGGCGCCGGACGCCACCTCGCGCCAGGAGCTGGAGAAGCTCAACCTGGCCCTGGAGATGGGCAACAACGTGATGCTCTATGTCGACGACATCCAGCACACCCACCCGGAATTCCTGCAGAAATTCATCTCGCTGTGCGACGGCACCAGGCGCATCGAAGGCGTGTGGAAGGGCCGTACCAAGACCTACGACATGCGTGGCAAGAAGTTCTGCGTGGTGATGTCGGGCAACCCGTACACCGAGTCCGGCGACGTGTTCAAGATCCCCGACATGCTCGCCAACCGTGCCGATATCTATAACCTCGGCGACACCCTGGGCGGCATGCAGGAAGCCTTCTCCCTCAGCTACATCGAGAACGGCCTGACCTCCAACCCGGTGCTGGCGCCCCTGGCCACCCGCGACATGGCCGATGTCTATCGCTTCGTCGCCAAGGCCGAGGGCAAGCCCTTCTCCAGCAACGAGCTGAGCCACAGCTACAGCGGCGCCGAGATCAACGAGATCACCACCACCCTGCAACGCCTGATGCAGGTGCGCGACGTGGTGCTCAAGGTCAACCAGCAGTACATCGCCAGCGCCGCCCAGGCCGACCAGTACCGCACCGAGCCACCGTTCAAGCTCCAGGGCTCCTACCGCAACATGAACAAGATGGCGGAGAAGATCTCCGCCGTGATGAACGACGCCGAGCTGCTGCAACTGCTGGCCGACCACTACCAGGGCGAGTCGCAGCTGCTCACCACCGGCGCCGAGGAGAACCTGCTCAAGCTCGCCGAGCTGCGCGGCAACCAGAGCCCGGAACAGCTCGAGCGCTGGGCGCAGATCAAGCGCGACTTCCAGCGCAATAAGTCCATGGGCGGCAGCGACACCGACGTTGGCGGCCGCGTCGTGGCCCAGCTCAACGACCTGGTGGAAAGCGTGCGCGGCCTCGCCCGTCAGCCTGACGTGGAAGAGGCCCCGGCGGATGCCCAGGTGCCTTGGCAGGAACTGCTCGCCGGGCTGGAGAAGCTGGTGCAGAAACCGGCCAACCTCGAGGTCGAGGTGGTCGCCCCGGCCCAGCAGGGCGTGCGCGAGGTGCTGGTCAGCCTGGCCGAGAGCCTGGAGAACAGCTTCCTGCCGCTGATCAAGGTGATGGACAAGAAGATCGACATCGACCTGCGCACCCACCACCGCATCAACGACATCTCCAACCGCCTCAACCAGCTGGGCGAGATGATGGGCGCCGGCAAGGCACCGGGTGGCGAATCGTCCTGACCCGCTGGGCTGGCCAGCCCGGCGAACAACCCGAAGAGAGGGAGGCTCCATGGATTTCGACGGACTCGATCAGCAGCTGCGTGACAGCCTGCTGGACCTGAAGCTGAGCAACGAGGAGCGCGACGAACTGCGCCAACTGGGCACCGAGCTGGGCCCGGACCAGGTGCGCTACCTGCGCAACCGCGCCTTCGACCTGGTGCGCGAGTTGGCCCTGGCCGACGCCGCCAACACCCTGCCGGCGCTGAAGTGGCTGGAGCAGGTGATCAAGACCCTGGACGTCAGCGCCGCGCCGGTGCGCAACATCGCCAGCGCCCACTTCAGCCCAGGCGAAGAATGCCGGCGCAAGATCCGCGAGCTGCTGCGGCAGGCACGGCAGGGCGTGGACATCTGCGTCTACACCATCTCCGACGACCAGCTCAGCAGCGAAATCCTCGCCTGCCACCAGCGCGGCATTGCGGTGCGGGTGATCAGCGACAACGAGAAGCTCTTCGACGAAGGCAGCGACATCCGCCAGCTGCAGGCCGCCGGCGTGCCCCTGCGCATCGACGACAGCCCCTTCCACATGCACCACAAGTTCGCCCTGTTCGATGGCCGCCTGTTGCTCAACGGCAGCTTCAACTGGACCCGCAGCGCCAGCACCAGCAACGAGGAAAACCTGCTGGTGATCGACAACGCGCACCTGGTCGGCAGCTACCAGGCCGAGTTCGAACAACTGTGGAAACGCTATGCTCCGCGCTGATTGAGCGCGGCACCGCTCTCGTAGGATGGGTAGAGGCACGAAACCCATCAATACGGACTCCCAGGCATCACGGATGTACCAGGCTCGAAACCGCCTGCTTGTACCGGGGCGACCTAGGGGGCAGCGCGTAGGGTGGGCCGGGCGGCGCTCCGCTTCAGCCCACCGCTTTCACCCCGCTGCCTCGACGCTCCCGAACGCCCCAATCCCCAACCCATCGCCAAAACACGCACCAACCGATTCAGCCCAACCCCCTGATTCCGGCACAATGCGCCGCTGGAAACCGCCTCGGGACGCCCCATGCCGTCGATCGCGAAACGCCTGTCCTTCTACCGCGCCTGCTACCAGGCCGATAGCCGCGAACTGCAACTGGACGATGTCAGCACCTTCAAGGCCGAGCGCTGGGGCTGGCTGGACGGGCGCGAGGAACTGGCCAGCGGTGCCATGCCCTTCGCCGCGCTCTCCGCCGAGCTGGGCGAGCACCTGTTGCAACAGCAGAGCCTCTACCAGCGCGAGCTGCAGCTGATCTACGGCGTGCTGCCGGTATGCGGGCGGCGCAGCGATGCCGAGGGCAAGGCGGTGCGCCACTGCGCGCCGCTGGTGTATTTCGAAGCGCGTCTGGAAAGCCTCGGCGAGGGCGCGCCACCGAGCCTGGCCATCGACCTGGCCCAGCCCCAGCTCAACCGCCGCCTGCTGCGCCAACTGCTCAAGACCGATGCCGAGCAGGGGCTGGAAAGCCTGCCGCTGCCCAGCGGCGCGCTGGACGATCACTACCTGGCCGACCTGATGGCCTGGCTGCAACGCTTCACCGTGGTCGGCGAGGTGCTCCCGGCCACCGCCTTCCCCGCCCTGGAAGACGCCGCGCCCCTGAAGAAGGCCATGGCTGCCCAGCGCCTGTCGCTGCGTTCGGCGGCACTGGTGGCACTGGCCGAGCGCGGTGCCGGCAGCCGCGGCATCCTCCATGAACTGCAACTGCTACAGGCAGCGGAGCGTCATTCGCCGGCCCTGCGGCAGTTGCTGGGTGAAGACGCGGGGGCTGAGGCGGGCGGTGAAGTGGGCGCGACCCTCGGCAGCCCCAGCCGTCCGGAAGCCCTGCCGGCATCCCTCAGCCTGGCCCAGCGCCAGGCCCTGGCCAACGCCACCCGCTACCCCCTGAGCTTCGTCGCTGGGCCACCCGGCACCGGCAAGAGCTACACCCTGGCTGCCCTGGCCCTGGACCGCCACCTGCAGGGCGAGAGCGTACTGCTGGTCAGCCGCAGCCAGCAGGCGGTCACGGTGATCGCCGACAAGCTGCGTGATGACCTCGGCCTGCGCGACGGCGTGTTGCAGGTGGAGGAGCAATCCCTGCTGCGCACCCTGCGTGCGCGCCTCGACCAACTGCTGCAGGGCGAACTGCCGCCGCTGGAGGAGGGCGCCGTGGCCCGCCAGCAGCGGGCACTGAAAGACCTGCTGGACGAGGAGGCCGCGCTGTCCCGGGCCTTCGACAAACGCAGCCGCCAGGCCCTGCGCTGGAGCGGTCTGCTGGTGCGCGCCGAGCGCGGCACCCTGGCCTTCTGGCAGCGCTGGCTGCAGGTGCCCTGGGTCGAGCGACGGGTACGCGGCAGCGTGCGCCACTGGCAGATACTCGACGACCTGCGCGACTGCCAGCGCCGCCGCGAGGCCCACAGCCGGCAGTACATCGACAGCCTGCGGGTGGAGCGCCTGCAACGCCTGCTGGACAGCGACCGGCAGACCTTCTTGCGCTACAACCAGGCGATCCGCGCGCGCAGCTCGCAGCGCCAGCAATCGCTGTTCGACGAACTCGACCCGGCGCGCCTGCTCGCCGCCTTCCCCATCTGGGTGGTGAGCCTGGACGACCTGCACAAGGTGCTGCCGCTGCGCGAGGGGCTGTTCGACGTACTGGTGATCGACGAAGCCACCCAGTGCGACATCGCCAGCGCACTGCCGGCCCTGCAGCGTTGCAAGCGCGCGGTGGTGGCCGGTGACAGCCGCCAGCTGCGCCATGTGTCCTTCCTCTCCCGCGCCCAGGAGCGCCAGCTGCTGCAGCGTGCCGAACTGCCGGAGAGCGACCAGCAGGCCTGGAGCTACCGCGACAACAGCCTGCTCGACCTGGTGGGCGAGCGCCTGGCCAGCCAGCGTGCGCTGACCTTTCTCGACGAACACTTCCGTGGCCGCCCGGCGCTGATCCGCTTCAGCAACGAGGCCTTTTACAACGGCCGTATCCGGGTGATGAAGGAGCGCCCCGAGCAGGTCGCCGCCGAAAGCCTCAGCCTGCATCGGCTGGAAGGCCAGCGCGTGCCGGCCGGGCACAACCCGGTGGAGGCGGAGCGCGCCCTGGCGCTGCTCGAAGAGCATGTGGGCCGCTACCGTGACAGCCAGATCAAGCCCAGTGTCGGCCTGCTCTCGCCCTTCCGCGACCAGGTGGAACACCTGCGCCGCCTGCTCGCCGAGCGCCTGCCGGGCGAGTTGCTGGCGCAGTTCCGCGTGCGCGTGGCCACGCCCTACGGCTTCCAGGGCGAGGAGCGCGACCTGATGATCCTCAGCTTCGCCCTCGACGCTGCCGGCGCCCAGGCCGCCCACTACCTCAACCGCGAAGACATGTTCAACGTCGCCATCACCCGCGCCCGCGAGCACCAGATGTTGCTGTTCAGCGGCGATGAACGGCAGCTCGCCCCCGGTCACCTGCTGCGGCGCTACCTGGAGCGCCTGGAACAGGGCCAGGGCCATGACCACGGCGGCCAGGCGGTGGATGCCTTCCAGCAGCAGGTGGCGGAGGCGCTGCAAGGGCAGGGCGTGCGCGTCTGGTCCGGCTACCCGGTGGCCGGGCATTGCCTGGACCTGTTCTGCCAGCGCGGCGAGCGGGTGCTGGCCATCGACCTGATCGGCTACCCCGGCGCCAGCGAAGACGTCTTCGACCTGGAGCGCTACCAGGTCCTGGCACGCGCCGGCCTGGAGATGATTCCGCTCAGCTATGCGGTGTGGAAGCTGCAGCCCCAGGTGGCCCTGGAGGCATTGCTGATGCGGCTGTGAATGGCGGCTGGCCATTGGCCGACGGCAGGCCGTGGCGGGCGCACACGGTTACGCGTAAAGTGCGACGCGAGTCACATTTTCATTCGCTGCCCTTTCCGGTATCACCATGCGCGCCCTCGCTCGTCACTCCAGCCCGCCGACCCTCTCCGGGGCGGCGATCGTTCGCCATGGAGTGGCGTCATGGCACTGAACATCCCCACCCTGGTGCTGGTGGACGTCTACATCCTCGTGCTGCTCGGCCTGCTGGCCGGCCGCGCCTGGCGCCGGGGCAGCCCGGAACCCACCCTCGGCTACCTGAGCCTGATGCTCCTGCTTGGCGCCCTGGCCACGGTGCTGGGCAGCCTGCGCGGGATGAACATCGACCTGGTGCCCATCCTGCTCGGCAATATCGTGCTGCAGTTCAGCTGCGCCATGAACTGGACCGCCATGCGCGTGTTCGCTGGGCGCCGCGCGTACCTGCCGGGAATACTCGCCGGGCCGCTGCTGTGGGCCGGGCTGTGCGCCGTGCCGGCCTTCTACGAATCGCTACCGCTGCGGGTCTTCGCCAGCACGGCGATGACCCTGTCCTACACCCTGCTCGCCGCGTTCGAGCTGTGGCGCGCCCGGCGTGAGCTGCAGGTGTCGGTCAAACCGGCGCTGGCGCTGCACCTGATCCATTTCGTCACCTACGGCGTGCGTCTGGTGATCGACCGCGGCGTGCCCTTCCAGGCGGCGGTGGACGGACAGAGCACCGGCTTCTTCGCGGTGATGGTGTTCGAGACGCTGCTCTACGGCATCGGCATGGCCTTCGTCACCCTGGCCATGGTCAAGGAGCGCGCCGAGCTGCAGTACAAGCACGCCGCCTTCAGCGACCCGCTCACCGGCATCGGCAACCGCCGCGCCTTCATGACCTCCGGCGAGACGCTGCTCAAGGGCTGCGCGGCGCGCAAGGAATCGGTGGCGCTGCTGCTCTGCGACCTGGATAACTTCAAGCGCCTCAACGACACCTTCGGCCACTCGGCCGGGGACGAAGTGCTGATGGCCTTCTGCGCGGTGACCACCGCGCGCATGCGCAAGCACGACGTGTTCGGGCGCATCGGTGGCGAGGAATTCGCCTGCCTGCTGAGCGATGCCGACGCCGCCACCGCCACCCTGGTGGCCGAGCGCATCCGCCGCGAGTTCGCCGAAAGCGACCTGCTCGGACCGGGCCGCCTCAGCGTCAGCATCGGCATCGCCACTTCCTCCCAGGCCGGGCACGAGCTGTACCGCCTGCTGTCCCTGGCGGACAAGGCGCTCTACGAGGCCAAGAACCAGGGCCGCAACCGGGTGGAGCACTATCACGCCGCCATTCCCACCCGCCCCGCCCGGGGCAGTTGAAAAACGACCTGCGTGGCCATCGCGGCGTTAAAAACGGGCTCAAGACGCATGCGTCGGGTTGCACCCGACCTACAGGGCCAATTCGTAGGATGGGTAGAGCGGAGCGAAACCCATCAATGCGCAGTCCCAGGCATTACCGCGTGCCAAGCTCGACTCCGCCTGGTGGAGGTAAAGAGCGACCTCCACCCTACGCAACGGTCATGTCCTTGGGCGACTTCAGACTTGTAGGATGGGCAGAACTCCGCGAAACCCATCAATGCGGGGTCCAGGCATTGCCGCAGTGCCGGGCTCGACTCCGCTGGGTGGAGGTAAAAAGCGACCTCCACCCTACACAGCGGTCATGTCCCTGGGCGACTTCAGACTCGTAGGATGGGTAGAGCTCCGCGAAACCCATCAATGCGGGGTCCAGGCATTGCCGCAGTGCCGGGCTCGACTCCGCCTGGTGGAGGTAAAAAGCGACCTCCACCCTACACAGCGGTCATGTCCCAGCTTTGTGTAGGGGCGACTTCAGTCGCCAAGCGGCGCGCAGCGCCGCCGTTCTTAGGTGCCCAGGGCGCCGTTGGCGAGGGCATCGAGCAACTCCCTTTGCAACTCGTCGGCCCGCTGCGGCGCTTCCGGGCGCAGGCGTTCGATGGCCTGGCGCAGGCGGGCGAGGGGATTCTCGGGGGCCATGAGGTTGCGCAGGTCGAGCAGGGCGATGGCTTGCGGGTAGCGCCCCTGGTCGATGTGCTGGCGCAGCAGCGTGGCGTCGAGGCCACGGCTGTCACCGTCCAGTTCCAGCAGGCGATCGCGCAGGGCGGTGGCTCGCTCCATCTGGTCGAGGGCGATGGCGGCTTCGGCCAGGGTTTCCAGGTACCAGGTGCGTTCGTCCGGGTCGTCGATTTCCTGCGCTTCCCAGAGCGCCACGGCCTTTTCCAGGGTCTCCAGGGCGGCATCCTGCAAGTCCAGCTGGTGCTGCAGGCGGGCCAGGTGGCAGGCCTGGTCCAACTGTTCATCCCAGTCCAGTTGCTGGCGCAGGGCGTCGAATTCCTCCAGGTCGGCGGTCATCCTTGCCGGGTCGCGGGCTTCCTCGCCCTGCAGCCGGCTGCGCAGTGCCAGCAGGCGCAGGCGTATCCAATCGGTCTCGTTATCCACCGCCTCCATGGCCTCCAGCCCCTGGTGCAGCAATGCTGCGCTCCAGGCCGGCTGGGCCTCGGTGCAGCGGCCGGCCAGTTCCAGGCGCAGCCAGGTGGCGTCGCTGCCGTCGAGGCCGCTGGCGCGCAGCAGGGCGTCGGCACGGGCGGTATCGGCATGGCCGGCGTGCCAGGCCATGAGGTCGGCCAGCAGCTCCAGGTGCATCTGTTCGGGGGCCAGGGCCAGCAGGCGTTCGGCCAGTTGCGGGCGCTCGCTGTCCAGGGCCAGGCGCAGCAGCTCGTGCCAGTCGAGGGCATGCAGCGGCATGTCCGGGCGCGCCAGCAGCTCCAGGGCCTGGGCTTCGCGGTTGCTTGCCAGCAGCAGGGTGATGGCGTCGTTGGCCAGCAGCGCGTCGGGGGCGACGGCCAGCTCGGTGAACAGGTCGAGGCGTTCCTGGGCCAGGCATTCCCGCAGCAGGGCCTGGAAGTCGGCGGGCGCGTCCTGCACCGGCACGCTGAGCATGGCGCGGGCGCGCTCCAGGCTGCGGTCGGCGGCTTCGGGGCGCTCCAGCTGGCGCTGCAGGCCGGCCAGCAGCAGGTTCTGGCGGACGGACAGGGCCTGGCCTACCTGGCCTTCCTGGCCGGCGGTGACGCTGTCGAGCAACTGCTGCGCCTGGTCCCGGCGGCCGGCGGCGGCCATCAGCGGGATGCTCAGCAGGGGGGCTTCGGGCAGGGGGCTGGCGCTGGCTTCCAGCAGGTCGAGGGCGGCGAGGGCGCCCGTCTGTTCCAGCTGGTTCTCCAGCATCGCCTCCAGGGCGGACTGGCGATAGCCGGCCGTGAGTTCGGCCAGGGCGCCCAGCGCCAGGTCGCGGTCGCCGGCGAGCAATAGCGCCGGGGCCACCTGGTGCATGGCCAACTGGCGTGCCTCGCCGTCCAGGCGCTGCGCCAACTGGTGGCCCAGGTGCGGTTCGAGCAGGGTGAGCAAGGCCACCCGGTTGATCTGTGCGGCGCCCTCGGCGCTGACGCGGGGGGCGTGGGTGCGTCGGGCCGAGCGCCACAGCGCGATGGCCAGGAGTGCCACGATGCCAGCCACGATGATGAACGCTTCCATTGGCTTCCTTTCCTGAAGTGCGGACCGGGGCGGCTTATAAAGGGGCCCGGCCCGGGCTGGCAACCCCGAGTCGCGCGGGCTGGGAACCCGAGCGCATTTCCGGGTGCCGAACGGCCGGACGGCGCCCGGGCGCGGTGCCGGGTTTCGGGTTAGACTTGCCGCCTTTTCGCCTAACCAAGAAGCCCGCACATGGCCCTGCAAGCGACGCCCTACAAAGTCGACCTCAATCTCACCGACCTCGATCGCAGCGTCTACGAGAACCTGCGTTTCACCGTCGCCAAGCACCCCTCGGAAACCGAGGAACGCCTGGCCGTGCGCCTGATCGCCTACGCGCTCTGGTACCACGAGCAGCTGGCGTTCGGCCGCGGCCTGTCGGACGTCGACGAGCCGGCGCTGTGGGAGAAGAGCCTCGACGACCGCGTCCTGCACTGGATCGAAGTCGGCCAGCCGGATGCCGAACGCATCACCTGGTGCTCGCGTCGCACCGAACGCTTCAGCCTGGTGGCCTACGGCAACCTGCGCGTATGGCAGACCAAGGTGCTCGACGGTGTGCGCAGCCTGAAGAACATCAATGTGGTGGGGGTCGACCAGGAAGCCCTGGAGAACCTCGCCAAGGACATGCCGCGCGCCATCAACTGGAGCGTGATGATCAGTGACGGCGAGCTGTTCATCACCGACGAGCGTGGCCAGCACGAGATCCCCCTGGAGTGGCTGGCCGGCGAACGCTGACCGCTGTCCCACGCGGCCGCCGGCTCCGTCGCGCGGCCCCCTGTTCCACGGCGGGCCTCCCGCCCCGCAAGCCTGAAGACTGAGCCGCATGCGTATCGATCCCCGCCCGTTGCCCGCCACCCTGCCTGACCTCGGCGACCTGCCGCCCCTGCTGACCCGCCTCTACGCCGCCCGTGGCGTGCAGTCCGCCGCCGAGCTGGACAAGGGCCTGGCGCGGTTGATCCCCTACCAGCAGCTCAAGGGCATCGACGCGGCGGTGGAACTGCTGGTGCAGGCCCTGGAACAGCGCCAGCGCATCCTCTATGTCGGCGACTTCGACGCCGACGGCGCCACCGCCAGCACCGTCGGCGTGCTCGGCCTGCGTATGCTCGGCGCGGCCCATGTCGATTACCTGGTGCCCAACCGTTTCGAATATGGCTACGGCCTGACCCCGGAGATCGTCGCCGTGGCCCTGGAGCGTCGCCCCGACCTGCTGGTGACCGTGGACAACGGCATCTCCAGCGTCGATGGCGTGGCGGCGGCCAAGGCGGCTGGGCTCAAGGTGCTGGTCACCGACCACCACCTGCCGGGCCCGGAACTGCCGGCGGCGGACGCCATCGTCAACCCCAACCAGCCGGGCTGCGAGTTCCCCAGCAAGGCCATGGCCGGCGTCGGCGTGATCTTCTACGTGCTGCTGGCCCTGCGCGCGCGCCTGCGTCAGCTGGACTGGTTCACCCGCACCGGCCGCCCGGACGCCAACCTCGCCGAGCTGCTCGACCTGGTGGCCCTGGGGAGCGTCGCCGACGTGGTGCCGCTGGACGCCAACAACCGCATCCTGGTGCACCAGGGCCTGGCGCGCATCCGCGCCGGCCGTGCCCGCGCCGGGCTCAAGGCGGTGCTGGAAGTCGCCGGTCGCCCGGCGGCGCGCATTACCTCCACCGACCTCGGCTTCATCCTCGGCCCGCGCCTCAACGCCGCCGGCCGCCTGGATGACATGAGCCTGGGTATCGAATGCCTGCTGTGCGAGGACGAGGCCCTGGCCCGCGACATGGCGGTGCAGCTCGACCAGCTCAACCAGGACCGCAAGGCCATCGAGCAGGGCATGCAGCGCGAAGCCCTGGCGCAGCTCAAGGACCTGCCCCTGGAAGACCTGCCCTTCGGCTTGTGCCTGTTCGAGGCGGACTGGCACCAGGGCGTGATCGGCATCCTCGCCTCGCGCATGAAGGAGCGTTACCACCGCCCGACCATCGCCTTCGCCGACGCCGGCGAGGGCCTGCTCAAGGGCTCGGCGCGCTCGGTGCAGGGGTTCCATATCCGTGACGCCCTGGACGCCGTGGCCGCGCGCCACCCGGGGTTGATCAGCAAGTTCGGCGGCCACGCCATGGCCGCCGGCCTGTCCCTGCCTGTGGAAAACTTCGGGGCCTTCGCCGCGGCCTTCGACGCCGAAGTGCGTCGCCAGCTGGACGAGGAGGACCTCACCGGCCGCCTGCTTTCCGACGGCCAGCTGAGCATCCAGGAGTTCCACCTGGAGCTGGCCCGCGCCCTGCGCCAGGCCGGCCCCTGGGGCCAGCATTTCCCCGAGCCGGTGTTCCACGGCATCTTCCAGGTGGTGCAGCAGCGCCTGGTGGGCGAGCGCCACCTCAAGCTGGTGCTGAAGACCGAATGCGGCTCGGTGCAGCTGGACGGCATCGCCTTCAACATCGACCGCGACCAATGGCCCAACCCCACCGTGCGCTGGGCGGAGGTGGCCTACAAGCTGGACGTCAACGAATACCGCGGGCAGGAAAGCGTGCAACTGATGGTGGCGCACATCGCGCCACGCTGATCGTCACCCCCTGCACGGTGATGACGGCTGTGTAGGGTGGATGACGCTTCATCCATCCACCGTGCGGGGTTTCGAGCGGCTGGTTGCTCATGGAGTGGGCGATGTTTCCCGTGTCACGTTCGACGCTGATCGCGCCGGCGGGTACAGGATGGGCAAGGGGGCGTAGGGTGGCGCTTCAGCCCACCGTTTCTCCGACCCCCAGCCATTTCGAAACCCTGCCGAACTCCCGTGTTCCAGGCACAGCCGCGTGCCACGTTCGACTCCGCCTGGTGGAGGTAAAAAGCGACCTCCACCCTACGCAGCGGTCATCTCCGCGCGTCAGCCCGGCAGTCCTGCAGGGGCGACTTCAGTCGCCAAGCGGCGCGCAGCGCCGCAGTTTCCGGGCCTTACCAAGTCGTGCTCACTTGTACCGCGCCGCCGCACTGCTGCGGGACATGTTCGGCCCGAGCTTGGTGCGGGCGCTGACCACGGCGGCCCAGTCGGCGGCGTCGGGCAGCGAGGGGATGGTGACCAGTTCGCCCTGGTCGAAGCCGGCCAGCGCGGCGTCCACCATCTCGCCGGCTTCCATGATCATGTTCGGGTCCAGGTGCGCGGCGTCGATGCCGGAGCGCTCCCAGATCTCGGTGCGGGTGATGCCCGGCAGCACGGCCTGTACCTGCACGCCCTTGGGCGCGATCTCGTGGTTCAGCGTCTGGGTCAGGCTCAGTACATAGGCCTTGGTGGCGCTGTAGGTGGCGTTGAACATCTCGGGGATCAGCGCGACCACCGAGGCGAGGTTGATGATCGCGCCTTCGCCGGCCTCGCCGAAGCGCTTGGCGGCCACCACCGAGAGGTGGGTGAGGGCGGTGACGTTGAGCTCGATCATCGAGTCGATCTGGTCCAGGTCGGCATCGGCCAGTTGGCCGTTCTGCGCCACCCCGGCGTTGTTCACCAGCACCTTGATGGCGGCATCGCTGGCCAGGCGCTGTTCCACCGCGCGCAGGTCAGCGCGCCGGGTCAGGTCGGCCTTGAGGGTTTCCACCTTGACGCCGTATTCGCCGCCGAGGCGTTTGGCCAGTTCGTCGAGGCGTTTCTGGTCGCGGGCCACCAACAGCAGGTCGAGGCCACGGCGGGCCAGGCGTTCGGCGTAGGTGGCGCCGATCCCGGAGGATGCGCCAGTGATCAGTGCGGTGCCCTTGAGGTTGTGCGAGCTCATTGCGGGGTCTCCGGGAAGAGGGGGAATGTTTATATGATGCGTGTAATTCACAATTTATATTATGATTATAATTTTAACTGTCAAGCACAGGATCAGAGTCATTCAAGCGGAGCGACGAAAGGATTCCAGGCCGCTGGCCGCAAGCTGACGGGTGGCATGGCCGGTGGGCTCCGGGCTGATGAACGGCCGTGAACCGCCGCCGCGGTGGCCGGTCAATTGCCCCGTGGTCGCCAGGATGGCAGGACGCGGATGCGGACCATGTCGACGTGGCAGCCGAGCAGGCCGCCGCTGCGTAGCCAATGACCGGCCCCCGCCGAAAGGAACTCGCCATGACCCAGCTCCGCACCCACTCCCGCACCCCGCCGCGCCTGGCCACCTTGCTGATGCTCGCCTCCCTGCTCGCGCTGCCGACCCTGGCCATGGCGCGGGATTTCCAGGTCACCCGCACCGATGACGGCTTCGACGGCCTCTGCGATGCCGACTGCACGCTGCGCGACGCGGTGGAAGCCGCCAACCGCCTGGGTGGCAAGAACCGCATCGTCCTGCCCGCCGGCATCTACGCCCTGACCCTGCCGCCAGCGATGGGGGAGGAGGGCGAGATCCTCGACGAGGACCAGAACCTCAACGGCGACCTCGACGTGCGGGCCGGCAACCTGACCCTGGTCGGTGCCGGCGTGGGTGCCAGCGTCATCGACGGTTCGGGCCTGGACCGCCTGCTGGAGATCGACCTCGGCGTCACCGTCCTGCTCCAGGACCTGACCCTGCGCAACGGCCACACCACCAGCAACGGCGGTGCCATCGAGAACTTCGGCTACCTGGTGGTGCGCCGCGTGGCCTTCCAGGACAACCGCGCCAGCTTCGGCTTCTACGATGGCGACGGCGGCGCGATCTCCAACCGCGGCACCCTGGAAGTCCACAGCTCGGTGTTCGAGCGCAACCGTGCCGACTTCGGCGACTCCGGCCGCGCCCTGGGCGGGGCCATCTTCAACGGCGGCCTGCTCACCGTGCGCGACAGCCTGTTCAGCGAGAACGTCACCAATGGCGACGACGTGGTCGCCCTCGGAGGGGCGCTGTTCAACACCGGCACCGCCGATGTCGCCCGCAGCGCCTTCCTCCATCACCGCGCCGACGGGCCCGGCGTGGTCATCCGCAACGACGGCAACGGCGTGCTCAGGCTGACCAACGTCACCGTCTCCGGGAAGAACGCCAACGGCGAGGGGGATTACGACGCCGTGGTCGCCAACGGCTCCGACTACCCGATGTTCGCCGGTACGCCGAGCCTGCAACTGGTCAACGTCACCATCGCCGACAACCTCACCCTCGGCCTGCTCAACCATGGCCGTCTGTCGGTTCGCAACAGCCTGATCGTCGGCAACGGCAACGAATCCATCGGCGTCGCCAACTGCGCCAATGGCGGTGATACAACGAGCTACCAGGCCAGTGGCCTGCTGCTGGGCACCGATACCGGCAATTGCACCGCCGACATCCAGGTGAACGATGCCGAGGCCTTCACTCGGGTGCTCTACCCGCTGGCGGCCAATGGTTCCAGCCTGCCGACCCACGCCCTGCGCCCGCGCAGCCCAGCGGTGGACACCGGCGTCGGTTCCTGTACCCAGCAGGACCAGCGCGGCTCCATGCGCCCCCGGGATGGCGACGGCGACGGCATGGCGCTGTGCGACCTGGGTGCCTATGAGCGACCCAAGCCCTGAGGCATAGGCGGATTTTTTTGCAAATTGTTTCAAGCCTGAAGCGTCGATTAGAAAAAGCAATTTCAGGATCGGCCCGGTTCGGCTGATAAGACTGGAGCTGCAATCCGAATCGGCAGGGACGCTGGCGAGACCCCAACCCGCAGGTACTGCCATGTCCATACGATCCATCACCATCGCTTCGCGCGCTTCCCTGTGTTTCGCACTGATCACCCTGCTGGTGATCGTCCTCGGTGGTTTCTCATGGCAGCAGATGCATGTGCTGCGGGGTGCCGAGCAGGACATCGAGACCAACTGGCTACCCTCCATCCAGACCGCCAACGACATCCAGACCGGCCTGCTGCACGTCCGCCTGGAGAGCCTAAGGCTGCTGGCCAGCACCACCCCCGACGAACAGCGCAACGCGCTCGACCAGTTGCAGAGCGCGCGCCAGACCCTGACCGAGAAGAGCGAGCAATACCGCCGTAACATGATCACCAGTGCCGAAGAGCAGCGCGTGTTCGATGGCTCGGCGCAGGCCCTGCAGGCCTACATGGCGGGGTTGCAGAAGCTGATCGACCTGCAAGGCCGCGACCCCGCCCAGGCATTGCTCTGGGCCAACGGCGGCCAACGCGACTTGGCGACGACCTACCAGCAGCACGTGACCAAGCTGATCGACCTCAACGCCGCTGGCGTCAAGCGCTCGGGCGTTGCCGCCAGCGATGCCTACGACACCAGCATCAACATCGTCATCGGTTCGGTGCTGCTGGCCCTGGCGATGACCGTGGCCCTGGCCATGACCCTCACCCGCAGCATCGTGCGGCCCCTGGGCGACTCGCTGCGCTTCGCCGAATCCATCGCCAAGGGCGACCTGACCCGCACCGTCGAAGTCAGCGGCCAGGACGAGGCCACGCGCCTCAGCGAAGCCCTGCAGCGCATGCAGGAGAACCTGCGGCAGACCATCCGGCAGATTTCCGATTCCTCCATCCAGCTCGCCTCGGCGGCGGAAGAAATGACCACCGTCACCGAGCAGGGCAGCCTCACCCTGCAGCAGCAGAACTCCGAGATCGAGCAGGCCGCAGCAGCGGTCAACCAGATGACCGCCGCCGTGGAGGAAGTGGCCCGCAACGCCGCCTCGGCCTCTACCTCGGCGCGCCAGTCCAGCGAAGCGGCGAACCTGGGCAACCAGCGCGTGGCCGAAACCCTGGAGGCGATCCGCAGCCTCTCGGTGCAGGTGCAGGAAACCGAAGCCCAGGTGCAGGGCCTGGCCCAGCAGGCGGTGGACATCAGCCAGGTGCTCAACGTCATCCGTGCCATCGCCGAGCAGACCAACCTGCTGGCCCTCAACGCCGCCATCGAAGCGGCGCGGGCCGGCGAGCAGGGCCGTGGCTTCGCCGTGGTGGCCGACGAGGTGCGCGCCCTGGCCCATCGCACCCAGACCTCGACCCTGGAGATCGAGAAGATGATCGCCTCCATCCAGAACGGCACCGGCTCGGCGGTTCAGGCCATGCAGGCGAGCAACAGCCAGGCCCAGGCCACGCGCCTGTCCGCCGACGAGGCCGGGCGCGCCCTGCAGGAAATCACCGAAGCGGTGGGCACCATCGACGAGCGCAACCTGCAGATCGCCACCGCCTCGGAGCAGCAGGCCCACGTCGCCCGCGAGGTGGACCGCAACCTGATGAGCATCCGCGACCTGTCGATCCAGAGCGCCGCCGGCGCCCACCAGACCACGGTCGCCAGCAGCGAAGTGGCGCGCCTGGCGGTGGACCTGAAAGGGCTGGTGGCACGCTTCAGCGTGTAATGCGATTTCCGGGGCGACCGTAGGGGCGAATTCATTGGCTCTGTCTGCGTTAAGTGTTGCTAGAGGATTTGAGTCCAGCTGATTGCCGAGCTCTGGTGATGTTTCTGGTTTCGCCCCCCCGGGCGAGTCCCTTTTCCAGTCGTTGAAAAGGAACCAAAAAACTTGCCCCATCATCCGGCCCGACTGCGTCGGGTTCCCTCACTCCATCGCCGCTCTGGGGCCGGCGCGATGGGCCATCCATGGCCTGGCGCGCCTCTCGCGGCATCCATGCCGCTCGTCCCCCGGCGCAACGACTGCGTTCGGCCTCCTGGAGGGGCGTTGGCGGCTGCCCCACCTTTCTTCGTCCAGCGCATCACCACGTGGTGCGCACGGACTTTCGTAGGATGGGTAGAGCGGAGCGAAACCCATGCGGTGGAGGTGGCACAAACCCTTTGGGGCCCGGAAAGGGCCGTGCTTGAGCGCTTGCATTAAAGCCACAACAGCTAACGCAAACAGAGCCAATTCATTCGCCCCGCGCCGCCTCTCCCGGTGGGAGCGAATTCATTGGCGAAATGCTTCACGGGTTGGCTCCAACATGGCCATCGCTGCGTTGGGCCTCGCTGCACTCGGCGCCAACCTACGGAGCCGTGCTGCGCTTCGCAGGGTGGGCCGGGGTGCGCTCCGCTTCAGCCCAGCGCTTCCCGGCATGGGAACCATCTCCCACTCCCACGGACGAACACCTGTAGGCCTCTGGACAAGCGGCCTGGCGGCGGCATAGCGTTGCCGGGCGCCGGGTTGGCGTGGTTTTCACAGCGTTCCAAGGAGTAATGGTGTTCGATCTTCTCAAGCCGATGTTGTACGTCCGGGTCTATCGCAACCGCATGCTGATCCGCGAACTCGTGGCCCAGCGTGAGCAGGACGTGCATGCCACTTTCAGCACCGAGCGCTTGCTGGTGGGGCAGTTCAACGATGCCCGTGTCGCGCTGCGCCAGGCCATCAAGCTGATGCTGCGTGGCCAGTGGATGTCCATGGCGCCGACCATCCTGGTGCACCCCATGGAGATGATCGAAGGCGGCCTGTCCCAGGTGGAGGAGCGCATCTTCCATGAGCTCGGCGCCGGCATCGGCAGCCGCCGGGTGCGGGTGCATATCGGCGATGAGCTGAACGACGAGGCCGTGCGCCGCCAGTTGGCTGGGCGATGAGCGCGGAGCTGGTCGAGCGCTGGTTCGGCGCGGGCTTCGCCGGGCTGCACCCCTTGTTGCAGCAGCTGCACCGCCAGGGCGGGGTGCTCCAGGGCGAGGTGGAGCTGGCGACCGGCAGCGGTCTTGCCGGTTGGCTGGGTCGCCGGCTGGCGGCGAAGCTGGGGCTGCCCCTGGGGGCGCGACGGGTGCCCTTGCGGGTGGATATCCACAGCGACGAGGCGGGCCTGCACTGGAATCGGCGCTTCGCCGAATCCGCCACCCTGGTTTCCCTGTTCCGCCCCGTGGGGCACTGGCCGGATGGGCACTGGGAGGAAAGCACCGGTGCCTTGCGCCTGGCCCTGAAGGTGGACAGCCACGACGGCGGCTGGCGCTGGGTGCCGATTGCGGCCTGGGTGCGTGGCCTCCGTGTGCCGTTGTTCCTGTTGCCGCGTACCACCGCCTACAAGCGCATCGAAGACGGGCGTTATCACTTCTTCGTCGGCTTCTCCCTGCCGGGGCTGGGGACGTTGTTGTCCTATAGCGGTGGGTTGGAGCTGGTGCCGGCTGTGGTGGCGGAGGCAGGGTGAAGTCCGATCGCGAATGAATTCGCTCCCACAGGAAGAGCGGCGACGCTGCGCGCCGCTTGGCGACTGAAGTCGCCCCTACAGATGCATCCCCGCCGAAAAGACCTGACCGTTGTGTAGGGTGGAGGTCGCTTTTTACCTCCACCGGGCGGAGTCGAACCTGGCACCGCGTTATGCCTGAAATACCGCAGCCCTCATAAAAAAACGGGCTCCATCTGGGAGCCCGTCCTCTTCATCGGTTGACGATCAACCCAGCTCGCCCACCGCCCTCCAGGCTTCGTCGATGGCTGCGTGGGCGTAGGCGCTCCAGGCGGCGTCGGAGTTGGCGATGGTGACGTTGCCGACCTTGGTGCGGGCCAGGTTCATCAGCTTCTCGCTCTCGTCCTCATCGTCGAACAGGCTGTTGGCGAAGTAGGCGTAGCCGTGGGACCAGCGGTTCACGGTGATGCCGAGGATGTCCTTCTGGTGGTCGAAACCGACCGGGCCGAGCATGGCCTGGAGCTGGTCGCGGATGGCCTTTTCCATCTGCTCGAAGCTCATGGCGTAGAGCTTGGTGCGGCCGACCCGCGCCTGGGTGCGGGCGTCCATACCCATGTTTGGGCTGGTGGGCACGTGGACCATGTGCAGGCCGATGGGCTGGTTCGGGTCGCGCGGGTGGCGGTAGCCGCCGATGTCCACCGGGTAGTCGAGCTTGACCCGGCTGTAGGGCTGGTTCGGCGCGTAGATCTCGTGCACGCCGAGCTTGCGGAAGCTCTGCCAGTTGCGAATCACCACCTTGGTGTACACCAGCGGGAACTTCACGTTCTGTGCCAGGGCGTGGGCCTGCTCGGCGGAGAGGTCGCGCAGGATGTAGGGGATGATCATGTTGTAGCAGGCCAGCACCGTGTGCTTGCCGCGCACGCGGTGCAGTTGGCCGCCACGGCTGTAGCCGACGTCCACGCCGCCATCGCGGTTGCGCACGCTGACCACGGTGCTGTTCAGGCGCAGGCGCACCGGGCTCCTGGCTTCGTCGAGCTTGGCGTAGTCGAAGTCGGCGAGGACGATGTCGTCCATGCCCTTGCCCGAGGCCACGGCCGGAATCAGGCCGCGCACCAGCAGGCGTGCCAGCGAGGCGTTGCCGTCGGGGAAGTGGTAGATGTACGGCTCTTCCATCTCCGCCTTGGCTTCTTCGCTGACGGGGGAGAGGTCCATGGCGGCGAAGCCGGGGAAGCCCACCGAATAAGCGTCGGCGGCGGCCACGGCGTCGATGCTCAGGGCCGAGAAGTCGTTGGTGCGGGCGAGGAAGTAGCGGGTGGCCGCTTCGCTCAGGCCCACGTCCTTGCGCAGGAAGTCCTGGTAGCTGGTCTTGGCCAGGTGGGCTTCCTTCTCCTCGCGGCTCTTGCCGGCGAGGTAGTCGCGGGGCGCCTCGTGCAAGTCGATCAGCGCCTGGCGGTCGGCCTCGGGCAGCGGGAAGTCATTGATGAACGCACGCCAGCTGCGGGCGTTGAGTTTTTCCGGGGCGATGTCGTCGGCCACCATGGGCGTCGGGTCACCGGTCACCAGCTTGTCCTGGCCGAAGCCGGCCTTGTCGAAGAACACCCCGCGGGACAGGCCCAGGCCCGGGTAGAAGTCGCGGTCGAAGGCGGTCTCGAAACGGTCGATGTCCACGCCCAGCTGCTTGAGCAGGCCGTTGACCTCCTTGCTGTAGAGGCTCTTGGGCGACTGGAAGGCCTCGCTGCCGCCGTAGCCGAGGATCATCCGTCCGCCGGCCTGGAATTCGTTGCGCTTGGCGTGGCCGCCGAAGTCGTCGTGGTTCTCGACGATGAGCACCCGCGCCTGCGGGTGCTTCTGGCGGTAGAACCAGGCTGCGGCGAGGCCGCTGAGGCCGCCACCGACCACCACCAGGTCGTACTCCTCTTCGATCTTCAGGCCGTCGGTGTCGAACACCTTCTTCTCCCAGCCCATCTGGTGCGCCACCTCGAAGGCGCCGGGGTGGCTACCGCGCAGGCCGGTGAGGGCGGGCGGGTAGTAGCGGCCGGAGGGGGCGGCCTGGAGCAGCTGCAGCGGGGTGAGTCCGGCGCCGATGGCGAGGGCAGCGCCGTTGAGGAAGTCGCGGCGGGTGATGGTCATGGTGTACCTGCAAGGCGTTGTCGTTTTTATGCATGGCGCCCGGGTCGTGCCGGGCGCCACGTCGGGCTTACCAGCCCAGTTGTTTATTGAAGCCCAGGGCGTCGTAGTAGTCGCCCTGGTAGGCGATCTTGCCGTCCTTGATGCGGACGAAACTCACCCCTTCGAACTTCAGGGGCTTGTGGGTGGCCGGGGTTTCCGCGCCCCAGGCACCGCTGTTGGTGCCGCTGAACTCCCACTGGAAGGCGATGCCGTCGGGCCCGACTATGGGCTCGCTGGTCATCCTCCACTTCAGGTCCGGCACCGCGCCGATGAACACCTTGATGACGTTGTCGCGGGCAGCGGCCTTGCCCTTCTGCGGCGTGCCGACGGTGGCGTCGAAGTACTCCGCATCCTCGGCGAGGAAGGTGGCGGCCTTGTCGGCATCGTGGGCATTCCAGGCGGCCATGTAGCCCTCGACCACGGACTTGGCATCACCGGCGGCCTGGGCCAGGCCGGTGGCGGCGCACAGCAGGATGAAGCTGAAACTACGCAGGGTGGTTCGCATTTCGGTTCTCCTGGGGTTTGGGTGCAGCGGTGGTGAAGCCTTTGTGGGAACAGGAACCTGTGGGAGCGAATTCATTCGCGAAAGCCGCGTAGCGGCCAGCCGATTACCTGCCGGCCCTGCGGGCCGGATCGCGAATGAATTCGCTCCCACGAAAAACGTGCGGAGTTCTGAGCGTCGTAAGCGACGGCCAGGCTAGGCGGAAGACGGCGAGAAAGCGGAATGTACGTTTGTACATGAGCATTTCGAGCCGGCTTCCAACAACGCCTGGCCTAGCGCAACAGCTCAGAATTAGTGTTTGAACATGACGTGGCGGATGGCGGTGTAGTCCTCGAGTCCGTACATCGACATGTCCTTCCCGTAGCCCGACAGCTTCACGCCGCCGTGGGGCATTTCGCTGACCAGCATGAAGTGGGTGTTGACCCAGGTGCAGCCGTATTGCAGGCGCGCGGAGAGGCGGTGGGCGCGGCCGACGTCGGCGGTCCAGAGCGAAGAGGCCAGGCCGTAGTCGGAGTCGTTGGCCCAGGCCAGCACCTGCGCCTCGTCGTCGAAGGCGGTGACCGAGACCACCGGGCCGAAGACTTCGCGGCGGACGATCTCGTCGTCCTGCTGGGCGTCGGCGATCACGGTGGGTTCGAAGAAGAAGCCGGGGCCTTCGACCTTCTTGCCGCCAGTGACGATGCGGATGTGCGGCTGGGCGGCGGCGCGCTCGACGAAGCCGGCCACACGCTCGCGATGCTGCTCGGTGATCAGCGGGCCGAGCTCGGTGTCGGCGTCGTCCTGCAGGCCGTACTTGATGGTGGAGACGGCGGCGCCGAGCTTCTCGACGAACGTCTCGTAGATGCCCTTCTGCGCGTAGATGCGGCAGGCGGCGGTGCAATCCTGGCCGGCGTTGTAGAAGCCGAAGGTGCGGATGCCTTCCACGGCGGCGTCGATGTCGGCGTCGTCGAAGATGATCACCGGGGCCTTGCCGCCCAGTTCCATGTGCATGCGCTTAACGGTGTCGGCGGTGCCGGCGATGATGCGCGAGCCGGTGGCCACCGAGCCGGTGAGCGAGACCATGCGCACCTTGGGGTGGGTGGTCAGCGGTTCGCCGACGCTGGGGCCACGGCCGAAGACGATGTTGACCACGCCGGCGGGGAAGATCTCGGCCAGGTACTCGGCCAGCTTCAGGGCGGTCAGCGGGGTCTGCTCGGAGGGCTTGAGCACCACGGTGTTGCCGGCGGCCAGGGCCGGGCCGAGCTTCCACGCGGCCATCATCAGCGGGTAGTTCCAGGGGGCGATGGAAGCGACCACGCCCACCGGGTCGCGGCGGATCATCGAGGTGTGGCCGGGCAGGTATTCACCGGCGGCGGAACCGCTCATGCAGCGGCTGGCACCGGCGAAGAAGCGGAACACGTCGGCGACGGCGGGCAGCTCGTCGTTCAGCGCGGCGGTGTAGGGCTTGCCGCAGTTGTCCGATTCCAGGCGCGCCAGTTCCTCGGCGCCGGCGTCGATGCGGTCGGCGAGCTTGAGCAGCAGGGCGGAGCGGTCCTTGGGCGATGTCTGCGACCAGGCGTCGAAGGCGGCGTCGGCGGCGCGCACGGCGGCGTCGACCTGGGCCTCGCTGGCTTCGGGGATGTCCACCAGGGTGGTGCCACGGGCGGGGTTGAGCACGGCTTGCGCGGCGCCTTCACCGGCGACCAGTTGGCCGTTGATCAAGAGTTTGGTCTGCATGGTGAATCCTCCAGTCGGGGTTCGCTGATCCGGGTTGGAGCCCCCGCCACCCGGGCGGGGGCGGTTGTCATTTGCCGCTGCCGGCGACGCCTTCGCCACCCTTGGTCAGGTAGTAGGCGCCGAGGATCGGCAGCATGGTCACCAGCATCACCAGCATGGCGACGACGTTGGTCACCGGCACGTCGCGCGGGCGGCTGAGCTGGTTGAGCAGCCACAGCGGCAGGGTGCGTTCGTGGCCGGCGGTGAAGGTGGTGACGATGATCTCGTCGAAGGACAGGGCGAAGGCCAGCATGCCGCCCGCCAGCAGGGCCGAACCGAGGTTGGGCAGGATGATGTAGCGGAAGGTCTGCCAGCCGTCGGCGCCCAGGTCCATCGAGGCTTCGATGAGGCTGTGGGAGATGCGCCGGAAGCGCGCGATCACGTTGTTGTGGACGATCACCACGCAGAAGGTCGCGTGGCCGATGATGATGGTCAGCAGCCCCGGTTCCAGGCCCAGGCTCTTGAACGCCGAGAGCAGCGCGATGCCGGTGATGATGCCGGGCAGGGCGATGGGCAGGATCAGCATCAGCGAGATGCTTTCCTTGCCGAAGAAGCTGCGCCGGTACAGCGCCGCCGAGGCCAGGGTGCCGAGCACCATGGCGATCAGCGTGGCGACGCAGGCGACCTGCAGCGACAGCTTGATCGACTCCAGCACGTCCTCGCGGGCGAAGGCCACGCTGAACCAGTGCAGGGTGAAGCCCTTGGGCGGGAAGCTGAAGGCCGCGTCCTCGGTGTTGAAGGCGTAGAGGAAGATGATCAGGATCGGGAAGTGCAGGAACACCAGCCCGCCCCAGGCGGCCGCTTTCAGGCCCCAGGATGCTTTCTCAGAGTGCATCGAATGCCCCCAGACGTTTGACGATGGAGAGGTAGACGGCGATCAGCACGATCGGCACCAGGGTGAAGGCGGCGGCCATGGGCATGTTGCCGATGGCGCCCTGCTGGGCGTAGACCATGCTGCCGATGAAGTAGCCGGGCGGGCCCACTAACTGCGGCACGATGAAGTCGCCGAGGGTCAGGCTGAAGGTGAAGATCGAGCCGGCGGCAATGCCCGGGATCGACAGCGGCAGCACCACCTGGGTGAAGGTCTGGCGGGGCTTGGCGCCAAGGTCGGCGGAGGCTTGCAGCAGGTTCGGCGGCAGGCGCTCCAGGGAGGCCTGGATCGGCAGGATCATGAACGGCAGCCAGATGTAGACGAACACCAGGAAGCGCCCCAGGTGCGAGGTGGACAGGGTGCTGCCGCCGACGCCGGGGATGCCGAGGATGAACTGCAGCACCGGCTCCAGGCCGAACTGCTGGACGAACCACTGGGCCACGCCGCCCTTGGCCAGCAGCAGGGTCCAGGCGTAGGCCTTGACGATGTAGCTGGCCCACATGGGCATCATCACCGCGATGTAGAAGAACGCCTTGGTCTTGCCCGTGGTGTAGCGCGCCATGTAGTAGGCGATGGGGAAGGCCAGCAGGCCGGCACCGATCGACACCGCCACGGCCATGGTCAGGGTGCGCTGGATGATGTCGAAGTTGGCGGCCTGGAACAGCGCCGAGAAATTCGCCAGGGTCAGGTCCGTGGACACCGCCATGGTGAAGTCGTCGAAGGTGTAGAAGCCCTGCCACAAGAGGCTCAGCAACGAGCCCAGGTAGATGGCACCGAACCACAGCAGCGGCGGGATCAGCAGCATCGACAGGTACAGCGTCGGCCGGCGGTAGAGCAGGTTGGACAGGCGCCGCATGGCCCCGTTGGGGGCGGCCTGTGCCTGGGCGGTCAGGGTCGCGCTCATGTCACACGCCCTCGCTCAGCTGCACCATGGCCTCGCGGGCCCAGCGCACGGTGATGCGCTCGCCGGGCTGGAAGGTCGGCGCGGCGGCCTGCCACTGGTTGTTGGCCTGGCTGATGCACAGGTTCTGGCCGTTATCCAGGCGCAGCTCGTAGCGGGTGGCGGCGCCCTGGTACTGGATGTCGTGGAGCAGGCCGCTGATCTGCACCTCGCCGGCCAGGGCCGCCTCGGCGGTGGCGAAGTGGATGTGCTCGGGGCGGATGGAGAAGGGCTGTTCGTTGCCGGTCAGCTCCTTCGCCACGGCGCCGCGCAGCACGTTGGAGGTGCCGACGAACTCGGCGACGAAGGGCGTGGCCGGCTGCATGTAGAGGTTGCGCGGGGTGTCCACCTGCTCGATGCGGCCCTTGTTGAACACCGCCACGCGGTCGGACATCGACAGCGCTTCACTCTGGTCGTGGGTTACGAAGATGAAGGTGATGCCCAGCTGGCGCTGCAGCTTCTTCAGCTCGCTCTGCATCTGCTCGCGCAGCTTCAGGTCCAGCGCGCCGAGGGGCTCGTCCAGCAGCAGCACGCGGGGGCGGTTGACCAGGGCACGGGCCAGGGCCACGCGCTGGCGCTGGCCACCGGAAAGCTGCGCCGGCTTGCGATCGCCGTAGCCGGCCAGGGCCACCATGCCCAGGGCCTCTTCGGCGCGGTTCAGGCGCTCGGACTTGCCCACGCCCTTGACCTTCAGGCCATAGGCGACGTTGTCGCGCACGTTCATGTGGGGGAACAGCGCGTAGTCCTGGAACACGGTGTTGACGTCACGCTGGTAGGGCGGCAGGCCGGCGGCCTCCTCGCCATGGATACGGATGGAGCCCGAGCTGGGCTGCTCGAAACCGGCGATCAGGCGCAGGCAGGTGGTCTTGCCGGAACCGGATGGGCCGAGCATGGAAAAGAACTCGCCGTCCTGGATATCGATGGATACCCGGTCGACGGCCTTCACCTCGCCGAAGAGACGGGAAACCTGGGTGAACTGGACTGCAAGCGTCATGGTGCGGTGCTCCGGTAAAACGAAAGGGTGCAGGTGTGGCGAAACGGTCCCCCCGCCCGCAGGCGAGGGGAAATCTTCAGGTACTGCCTTGGAACCGGCCTCCCGTCTCCCGCAGGGAGAGGGGGACAACTAGAAAGCGGCTGGAAAAAACGTTCAGCCCACGTCGCGAGCGGGCCTCAGCCGTGGATGGCCAGCGCACAGGAACCGGAGCGTACGACCGTACGTGAGGATTCCGAGCACTGCCCGAACACGGATCAGGCACGCGCAGAAGCGGGCTGAGTGTTTTTCAGCGGCCGCCCATGATGGCGATGTAGTCCTGGGTCCAGCGGCTATAGGGCACGAACTTCCCGCCCTGTGCCTGCGGGGTCTTCCAGAAGGCGATCTTGTCGAACTGGTCGAAGCCGTTGGTGGCGCAGCCTTCGGCGCCGAGCAGCTCGCTGGCCTTGCAGCCGGCGGGGACAGCGGGGAGGGAGCCGAACCAGGCGGCGACGTCACCCTGAACCTTAGGTTCCAGGGACCAGTTCATCCACTTGTAGGCGCAGTTCGGGTGCTTGGCCTCGGCGTGCAGCATGGTGGTGTCGGCCCAGCCGGTGGCGCCTTCCTTCGGTACCACGGAGGCGATCGGCTGCTTCTCCAGCTGCAGGGCGTTGACCTGGTACGGCCAGGCGCTGGAGGCGACCACGCCTTCGTTCTTGAAGTCGCTCATCTGCACCGTGGTGTCGTGCCAGTAACGGTGGATCAGCGCGTGCTGCTTGCGCAGCAGGTCGAGCACGGCGCTGTACTGCTCTTCGTTCAGTTCGTAGGGGTCCTGGATGCCCAGGGCCGGCTGGGTGGCCTTCAGGTAGAGGGCGGCGTCGGCGATGTAGATCGGGCCGTCGTAGGCCTGCACGCGGCCCTTGTTGGCCTTGCCGTCGGGCAGGTCCTGGGCTTCGAAGATGGTCGCCCAGCTGGTGGGCGCTTCCTTGAAGGTGTTGGTGTTGTACATCAGCACGTTGGGGCCCCACTGGTAGGGCGAGCCGTAGTGCTGGCCGTCCACCGTGTACCAGGGTGCGTCCTTCAGGCGCTCGTCGAGGTTCTTCCAGTTGGGGATCAGCGCGGTGTTGATCGGCTGCACGCGCTTGCCGTAGATCAGGCGCAGCGAGGCGTCGCCGGAGGCGGTGACCAGGTCGTAGCCGCCCTTGGCCATGAGGCTGACCATCTCGTCGGAGGTGGCAGCGGTCTTGACGTTGACCTTGCAGCCGCTGTCCTGCTCGAACTGGCTGACCCAGTCGTAGTTCTTGTCGGTCTGGCCGCGTTCGATGTAGCCGGGCCAGGCGATGATGTCGAGCTGGCCTTCGCCAGTGCCGACTTGTTTCAGGGGCTCGGCGGCCTGCAGGCTGGCGCTGGCCAGCAGGGCGGTGGAGAGCGCACTGAGCAGAGCGGTTTTGCGCGCGGACATTGATGTTCCCTCTTGTTGACTAGTTATTGGTCGGGGCAGTTGAACGTCGTTTCGCGGGCCTTCCGGCCTTTGTTGTTTTAGAAGTCCTGGCCGTGGCGCGCCATGATGTGGCGCACCACGCTGTAGTCCTGCAACGAGTCGCTGGACAGGTCCTTGCCATAGCCGGAGCGCTTCAGCCCGCCGTGGGGCATCTCGCTGGCCAGGGTGAAATGGGTGTTGATCCAGGTGCAGCCGTACTGCAGGCGGTTGGCCAGCTGGAAGGCCTTGTCGAGGTTCTGCGTCCACACCGAGGAGGCCAGGCCGTACTCGGAGTCGTTGGCCCAGTCCAGCGCCTGGTCGAGCTGGTCGAAGCGGGTCACGGTCACCACCGGGCCGAACACTTCGCGCTGGACGATCTCGTCGCCCTGCTTGCAGCCGGCCAGCAGGGTGGGCTGGTAGTAGAAGCCGGCGCCGGAATGCACGGCGGCACCGGTGACGCGCTCGATGTGCGGCTGGCCGAGGGCGCGCTCGACGAAGCTGGCCACGCGGTCGCGCTGGCGCGAGCTGATTAGCGGGCCGATCTCGTTGTCCTGGTCGCGCTTGCGAGCGAAGCGCAGGCTGGAAACAGCGTCGCCCAGTTCACTGACGAGGCGGTCATGGATGCCGGCCTGGGCATAGATGCGGCAGGCGGCGGTGCAGTCCTGCCCGGCGTTGTAGTAGCCGTAGGCGCGCACGCCTTGGACCACGGCCTCGAGGTCGGCGTCGTTGCAGACGATCACCGGTGCCTTGCCGCCCAGCTCCAGGTGGGTGCGCTTGAGGGTGCGGGCGGCGGTCTGGAGGATCTTCTGCCCGGTGACGATATCGCCGGTGAGCGACACCATGCGCACCTTGGGGTGGCTGACCAGGTGGCTGCCGACGCCTTCGCCGCCGCCGGAGACGATGTTGATCACTCCGGCCGGGAGGATTTCCGCCAGGGCGGGGGCCAGGGCCAGGATCGACAGCGGGGTGTGTTCGGAGGGCTTGAACACCAGGGTGTTGCCGGCCGCCAGCGCCGGGGCGATCTTCCAGGCGGCCATCATCAGGGGGTAGTTCCAGGGCGCGATGGAGGCGACCACGCCCACCGGGTCGCGGCGCACCATGCTGGTGTGGCCGGGCACGTACTCGCCGGCGAGCTGGCCCTGCTGGCAGCGCACGGCGCCGGCGAAGAAGCGGAACACGTCGGCGGTGGCGGGGATGTCGTCCTGGCGCGCCAGGTGCAGCGGCTTGCCGCAGTTCAGGGATTCCAGGCGGGCCAGGTGCTCGGCATTGGCCTCGACCGCGTCGGCGATGGCCAGCAGGGCGGCGGCGCGCTGCGCGGGGGTGGTGCGGGACCAGCCGGCGAAGGCCTTGTGCGCGGCGAAGACGGCGGCTTCCACCTGCTCGATGGAGGCTTCGGCGATGGTGATCAGGGTTTCCCCGGTGGCGGGGTTGAGGATGGGCTCGGCCAGGCCTTCACCGATGACCAGCTGGCCGTCGATCAGCAAATGGGAATGCAGGGTGGGCGTGCTCGCAGTGCCGGCCATCTTCGGGGCTCTTTTCTTCCTGGGTTTTTGTTCTTCAGTCATTCCAGTGCTCCTGGCGGCGCCCGGCATGACTCTGTTTATAGGGCACAGAGCCTAGTGGGCGGGCTTGAGGTCGACAAATTCTAAATATTGAAAGCAGCGTTCGATTAAATCGAAGGCTTGCGGGCGTTCGGCTGTTCGCGGGCCAGGGTGAGGAAGGGGTCCACCAGCGCCGGTCGCGCGGTGCCGCGACGCCAGGCCAGGCCCACGTCCAGCGGCTCGCCCAGGTCCACCAGCGGGCGCGCTTCGATGATGTCGCCCTCCAGGGACCAGGGGCGGTAGGTCATGTCCGGCTGGATGGACAGGCCGAGCCCGGCCGCCACCAGGCTGCGCACCGCTTCCACCGAGGCGGTGCGCAGGGTCACCTGGGGCGTGAGCCCGGCGCGGGACCAGATGCGCTGGGTGTGCAGGCCCATCTCGTCGGCGTTGAGCTGGATCAGCGGCTCGCCGGCGACGTCCGCCAGGCTGATGCTGTCGTGCTCCAGCAGCGGATGCTGGGCCGGCAGCCACAGACGGTGGGGCGAGTGGGTGAGTACCTCGGTCTGCAGGGCGTGGCGGTCTTCCAGGTTGGAGAGGATCAGGACGCCGACATCGATCTCGCCGCTGACCAGCAGGTGCTCGATGTAGGGGCGCTCGTCCTCCACCACGCGGGTCTTCACGTTGGGGTAGGCGCGCTGGAAGCGGGTGATCAGGTCGGCCAGGTAGTAGCCGGCCACCAGGCTGGTCACGCCGATGGTGAGGCTGCCGGCCACCTGGTCGGTGCTCTGCTGCAGGCTGCGCTTGGCGTTGTCCACCGTGGCCAGGATCAGGTGCGCCTGGCGCAGGAACTGGTGGCCCTGGTGGGTCAGGGACATGCCCTTGGCGTGGCGGTTGAACAGGCTGACGCCGATCTCCTCCTCCAACTGCTGGATGGCCAGGGTCAGGGTGGACTGGGAGATGAACACCGCCTGGGCGGCGGCGGAGATGGAGCCCGTCTCGGCGACGGCGATGAAGTGGCGGATCTGGCGCAGGGTCATCATGGGGCGGTATTCCGCAGGTGGAAATGCTGCGCGACAGTATGGTTTATCGAAAATCGAGCGGGTGATTCTTTTTTATCGAATGCTCAATGTGCGCGATTGGCGGCTTTGTAGGGTGGGCCGGGCGGCGCTCCGCTTCAGCCCACGCGATGCCTTGCTGGTGGGCTGAAGCCCACCCTACGGACTGATGTCTGTCCGGCGGTCGGGGCGGGCCCGGCGCAGCGGCAATATCCCGAAGCAATCCGGCGCTCACGGGCTTGGAAACTCGGCGGCTAGAGTGCAGTCCATTGCTCGACTTACCTACCAATAAGGAGGTTGTGATGAACACCCGTGGATTGCTCGATCAACTGCTCAAATCCGGCCAGGACCTGCTGCAGCAGAAAACCGGCGGCAAGTCCGGCGGTTTCTCCGGTGGCGGTTCCGCTGGCTCCAGTGGCTTGGGCGGCAACCTCGGCAGTCTGCTCGGCGGCGCCGGTGGTGGTGCCCTGGCTGCTGGCGCGCTGGGCCTGCTGCTGGGCAACAAGAGCGCCCGCAAGCTGGGCGGCAAGGCGCTGACCTATGGCGGCCTGGCCGCGCTCGGCGTGCTGGCCTACAAGGCCTATGGCAACTGGCAGGCCAAGCAGGCCGGTGCGCCCCAGGGCGAGCCGCAGACCCTCGACCGCCTGCCCGCGCCCCAGGCCGAGCAGCACAGCCAGGCCATCCTCAAGGCGCTGGTGGCGGCAGCCAAGGCCGATGGCCATGTCGACGCCCGTGAACGCCAGTTGATCGAAGGCGAGCTGGGCAAGCTGACCCAGGACGCCGAGCTGCAATCCTGGCTGGAGCTGGAACTGAACAAGCCGCTGGACCCGGCCGACGTCGCCCGCGCCGCGCGCACCCCGGAGATGGCCGCCGAGATGTACCTCGCCAGCGTGCTGATGGTGGATGAGGAGCACTTCATGGAGCGCGCCTACCTGGACGAGCTGGCCCGTCAGCTCAAGCTCGACCCCGCGCTCAAGACCGAGCTGGAAGGGCAAGTGCGCCAGGAGTTGCAGGCGAGCTAGGAGGTCGATATTGGCTGTAAGTCTGCGGGGCGGCGCTGTGCGCCGCTTGGCGACTGAAGTCGCCCCTACAGCGCCCCGATAGGGTCGGCCCGGCGAATGGAGATGACCGCTGCGTAGGGTGGCGTTCGCTGTTTACCTCCACCAGGTGGAGCCGGGCCCTGGCACGGGCTTATGCCTGATGCACTGCGTTGATGGGTTTCGGGCTTCGAGCAACGCCGCCCGACCCACTCTTGCAGAACCGCCGTTCGGGTAGGGTGGGCCGGGCGGCGTTCCGCTTCAGCCCACCGAATGCCCGGTCATCCCCAGGTACCCCTGCATAACTCCCCGTTTCTGCCAGACTTTCAGGCGGGCCCGCCAACGGGCTTTGTCTTGCAAGGGGGTGGGGCGAGTCTCTAGAGTCGCCGCTTTGTGACGCGTGCGACATTCGGCGCGGTAAATGACAGGGTTTGGCAAACGGGGGTCTACGTGAAGAACTGGTCGGTACGACTGCGCATCCAGGCGAGTTTCGCCATCATCATCGCGATCATGCTGCTGATGGCCGTCACCTCCTATGTGCGCTTGTTCACGGTGCAGAAGGGGGCGGAGCGCCTGGCGGAGGACGCCATGCCCGGCATGTTCCTCATCACCCAGGTACGCAGTGCCTGGACCGATGTGTTCATCCAGACCCTGGAGCGTTTAGGCGCCTCGGACCAGCCGCTGGAGAAGGTCGACCTGGACAACCTGCGCCTGCTCGACGAACGGCTCAATGCGGTCCTGGCTGACTACCGCAAGACCATCCGCGACGATAACGACCTGGTGCTCCTGGAAAATTTCAACCAGAGCCGCAAGCGCTATGACGCGAGCCTTTCCACGGTCATCGAGTTGCACCAGCAGAAGCGACTGGGCGAAGCCCGCTCGCTGCTCACCGGTGACCTCACCAAGCTGTGGAACGAAGGACGCAATGGCCTGACCGAACTCATCAGCTACAACCGCAAGACCGCCGAGGGGGCGACCGGCGACATTGTCGACGCCGCGCGCAATGCCGAGCTGAGCATGATCGTCTCGGTGCTCCTGGCCATCGCTGCCGCCTTCGTCTGTGGCGCGCTGCTGGTGCGGGCCATCACCGATCCGGTACAGCGCGTGGTGCAGAACCTGCAGGCGCTTGCCTCGGGCGACCTCACCGCGCGCCTGCACCTGGGGCGCAAGGACGAGTTCGATTCCATCGAGACCGGCTTCAACAGCATGGCCGATGAGCTGAAGACCCTGGTGTCCCAGGCCCAACGCTCCTCGGTGCAGGTCACCACCTCGGTCACCGAGATCGCCGCCACCACCCGCCAGCAGCAGGCCACCGCCACCGAAACCGCGGCCACCACCACCGAGATCGGCGCCACCTCGCGGGAAATCGCCGCCACCTCGCGGGACCTTGTGCGCACCATGACCGAGGTTTCCGGCGCCGCCGAACAGACCTCCACCCTGGCCGGCTCCGGCCAGCTGGGCCTGGCGCGCATGGAAGACACCATGCGCCAGGTGATGGGCGCCGCCGACCTGGTCAACGCCAAGCTGGCGATCCTCAACGAGAAGGCCGGCAACATCAACCAGGTGGTCACCACCATCGTCAAGGTCGCCGACCAGACCAACCTGCTGTCCCTCAATGCCGCCATCGAGGCGGAGAAGGCCGGCGAGTACGGCCGCGGGTTCGCCGTGGTCGCCACCGAAGTGCGCCGCCTGGCGGACCAGACGGCCGTGGCCACCTATGACATCGAGCAGATGGTGCGCGAGATCCAGTCCGCGGTGTCCGCCGGTGTCATGGGTATGGACAAGTTTTCCGAGGAGGTGCGTCGCGGCATGTCCGAAGTCGGCCAGGTCGGCGAGCAGCTGTCGCAGATCATCCAGCAGGTGCAGGCCCTGGCGCCCCGCGTGCAGATGGTCAACGAAGGTATGCAGGCGCAGTCCACCGGTGCCGAGCAGATCAACCAGGCCCTGGTGCAACTGGGCGAAGCCACCGGGCAGACGGTGGAATCGTTGCGCCAGGCCAGCTCCGCGATCGATGAGCTCAACCATGTCGCCCAGGGCCTGCGGGCCGGCGTCAGCCGCTTCAAGGTCTGATATGACGATCCGCACGACTCGCCAGCAGCCGCGACGGGGGCGGCTGTACCTGCTGTTCGGCATGGGCAGCGACCGCTACGCCCTGGACGTACGCGACGTACTGGAGGTGATGCCCCTGCGCCAGCTCAAGCGCCTGGCCGGAGCGCCCACCTGGGTGGCCGGCGTTTTCGACTGGCGCGGCTCGCCGGTTCCGGTGCTTGATCTCGGCGCCCTGGCTTTCGGCGAGCCCGCCCGCCCGCGCACCAGCACCCGGCTGGTGATGGTGCGGTATGCCGGGCACAGTCTCGGCCTGATCCTGGAGCAGGCCACCGAGACCCTGCGCTGCCAACCCGAGGCGTTCCAGGACTACGGGCTCGATGGGGGCGAAGCGCGTTACCTGGGGCCGGTTTTCCGCAGTGCACAAGGGCTGGTGCAGCGGGTCGAGGTCGCCGAGCTGCTCGGTGAAGAGGCGCGCGCACTGCTGTTCCCCACCGATGCGGAGGCCGCATCATGAATTCGCGCTTCGAGCGCCTGCTCAAGGAGCACATCGGCCTGGATGTCGAGTCGGTCGGCCGTGAGCTGGTGGAGCGCGCCATACGCCTGCGCATGCAGGCCATCGGCTGCCGGGGCGAGGACGAGTACTGGCTGAGCCTGGAGTCGTCCCACGGCGAGCAGCAGGCCCTGGTCGAGGCCGTCGTAGTGCCTGAGACCTGGTTCTTCCGCTACCCCGAGTCTTTCGTAGCCCTGGCCCGGCTGGCCTTCGAGCGCCTGCCGCGCCTCGCCTCCGGGCGCCCGCTGCGGGTGCTGAGCCTGCCCTGCTCCAGCGGCGAGGAGCCGTACTCCATCGTCATGGCGCTGCTCGATGCAGGCTTTGCCCCGGCACTGTTCCAGGTGGATGCGCTGGACGTCAGCGAGAAGGTGCTGGAGCGCGCGCGCCAGGCCGTCTACGGGCGCAATTCGTTCCGTGGCGAGGAACTGGGCTTCCGCGACCGCCACTTCCTGGTCGTCGAGGATGGCTATGTCCTCACCGATCAGGTCCGGCGCAAGGTGAACTTCCGCCACGGCAACCTGCTGGCGCCGGGGCTGCTGGCCGGCGAGGCGCCCTACGATTTCGTCTTCTGCCGCAACCTGCTGATCTACTTCGACCGACCCACCCAGGCCCAGGTGCTGGCAGTACTGAAGCGCCTGATGAGTTCCGAGGGCGCGCTGTTCGTCGGCCCCGCCGAAGCCAGCCTGGTGAGCCAGGACGGCATGCGCGCGCTGGATCTGCCGCAGTCCTTCGTCTTCCTCCCCGGCACCGCCCAGGCTCCGCGCGTTGTCGCTACGCCGCGTCCGACTGTGGCGCCCGCGCGACCCGCCGCGCCGGTGGCGAAGGCCAAGGCGCCGCCGGCCTTCGCTCGCCCGCTGCACACCCCGAGCGCGCCCCGGCCGGTGGTGCCCGCGCCTGCGCCGGGCCGGGACGGCGCCGCCGAACTGCTGGAGATCGCCACGCTGGCCAATGCCGGGCGCAGTGCCGAAGCCCGCGCCGCCTGCGAGCGCCACCTGGCGGCCCACGGCCCCTCGGCTGCGGTGTTCTACTGGCTCGGGTTGCTCTGCGACGTGGCCGGGCAGCAGCAGGAGGCCCAGGACTACTACCGCAAGACTCTCTACTTGCAGCCTGGGCACGCCGAAGCCCTGGCCCACCTGGCGGCGCTGCTCGCCGCGCGCGGCGACCTGGCCGGCGCCCGGCGCTTGCAGGAGCGCGCCAGTCGTGGAGTGAACGACCATGATCGATAGCCATACCTTGCGCCTGGACGACGCCCAGGCGCCCATCGACGACTGCTGGAACCGCATCGGCGTACATGGCGACAAGAGCTGCGAGCGTCTGCACGAACACATCCATTGCCGCAACTGCGAGGTGCACGCTGCCGCCGCCACCCGCCTGCTGGACCGCTATGCCTTGCACCGCGAGCTGGACGAGGAGCAGGCGGCCGAGGAAGAAAGCCTCGGCGAAACCCGCTCCACCCTGGTGTTCCGCCTTGGCGACGCCTGGCTCGGCCTGGCCACCCGGCAGCTGGTTGAAGTGGCGCCGCAGTCGCTGATCCACTCCCTGCCGCACCAGCGCTCCCTCGGGCTGCTGGGGGTGACCAATGTGCGTGGCGCCCTGGTGGCCTGCCTGTCGCTGGTGGAAGTGCTCGGCCTGGAGCCGGGCCAGGGCGGCCCCCAGGAGCGCCGCGTGGTGCCGCGCATGCTTATCGTCGCCAGCGACGACGGCCCGGTGGTGGCACCGGTGGACGAGGTGGACGGCATCCACGCCATTCCCCTGGGCGCGGTGGTGGAGGCCGGCCGGGGTGCCGCCCAGGTGGCGCGGCCCTTCGCTTCCGGCGTGGTGCAGTGGCGCGGGCGCAGCGTCACCCTGCTGGACGAATCGATGTTGCAGCAAGCCATCGCCAGGAGCCTTGGATGACCCCGGACCAGATGCGTGATGCCTCGCTGCTGGAGCTGTTCAAGCTGGAGGCCGAGGCGCAGACCCAGGTGCTCGGCAGCGGGCTGATGGTGTTGGAGCGCAACCCGCGCCAGGCCGACCAGCTGGAAGCCTGCATGCGTGCTGCCCACTCGCTCAAGGGCGCGGCGCGCATCGTCGGCATCGATGCCGGCGTGCGCATCGCCCACGTGATGGAAGACTGCCTGGTGGGCGCCCAGGAAGGCCGCCTGCACCTGCAATCCGAGCATATCGACGCGCTGCTGCAAGGCTCCGACCTGCTGCTGCGCCTGGGCTCGGCGGCCGGTGCCGACTGGGCCGACAAGGACGGCCGCGCGGATATCGACGCCCTGGTGGAGCGCCTGCAGGCGCTGGCCAGCGGGCAGCGCGTGGCCCCCCGCGAGCCGGTGGCCCGGCCCGAGCCCGCTGCCGAACCCGTGGCGGCGCCCGCCGTGGCCGCACCCGAGGAAGAACCCGTGGCATCCGCCCCAGCGGCCGGCGAGAACCGTGATCGGGTGTTGCGGGTCAGCGCCGAGCGACTCGACCACCTGCTGGACATCTCCAGCAAGTCGCTGGTGGAGTTCCAGCGCATCAAGCCCCTGGGGGATTCGCTGCAACGCCTCAAGCGCCTGCAGGCCAGCGCCGTGCGTACCCTCGACGGCGTGCGCGAGGCGGTGCAGGACGACGCCATGGATGCGGCCTCCCGCGCCATGCTGGCCGAGGCCCGGCAACTGCTGGGCGAATGCCAGCAGATGCTCGCCCGGCACATGGCCGATCTCGACGAGTTCGGCTGGCAGGGCGGCCAGCGTGCCCAGCTCATGTACGACGCGGCGCTGGCCTCGCGCATGCGCCCCTTCGCCGACGTGCTCGCCGGCCAGGCGCGGATGTTGCGCGATCTCGGTCGCAGCCTCGGCAAACAGGTGCGCCTGGATATCGAGGGCGAGAACACCCAGGTCGACCGCGACGTGCTGGAGAGGCTCGAAGCGCCGCTGACCCACCTGCTGCGCAATGCCGTCGACCATGGCATCGAAAGCCCGGCACTGCGGGCCGAGCGTGGCAAGCCGGAGGAGGGGCGCATCCTCCTGCGCGCCCGTCATCACGCCGGCATGCTGGTGCTGGAGCTGCGCGACGACGGCGCCGGGGTCGACCTGGAGCGCCTGCGCAGCGCGGTGATTGAGCGTGGTTTCGCCACCGTCGAGACCGGCGCGCGGCTCGACGAAGATGAACTGCTGGCCTTCCTCTTCCTGCCCGGCTTCAGCATGCGCGAGCAGGTCACCGAGGTGTCCGGGCGCGGCGTCGGCCTGGACGCGGTGCAGCACATGGTGCGCCAGCTGCGGGGCGGCGTGCGCATGGAGCAGCGCCAGGGCGAGGGCTCCAGCTTCCACCTGGAGGTGCCGCTGACCCTGTCGGTGGTGCGCAGCCTGGTGGTGGAGATCGGCGGCGAGGCCTATGCCTTCCCCCTGGCCCATATCGAACGCATGACCCGGGTGCCCGCCGAGGCGCTGGTGCAGCTCGAAGGCCGCCAGCACTTCTGGCACGAAGAGCGCCACGTCGGCCTGGTGGCCGCCAGCCAGGTGCTGCAACGCCCCGAGGGCGAAAGCGATGGCGACGGCTTGGCAGTGGTGCTGGTGCGCGAGCGCGAGGCGCTCTACGGCATCGTGGTCGACCGTTTCATCGGCGAGCGCACCCTGGTGGTGATGCCGCTGGACCCGCGCCTGGGCAAGGTCCAGGACGTGTCCGCCGGTGCGCTGCTGGACGACGGCACGCCGGTGCTGATCCTCGATGTCGAGGACATGCTCAAGTCGGTGGGCAAGCTGCTCGGCAGCGGCCGTCTGGAGCGCGTCGGCGGCCTGGCCCGGCAGGGCGCGGGCAGCCGCCGCAAGCGCGTGCTGGTGGTGGACGACTCGCTCACCGTGCGCGAACTGGAGCGCAAGCTGCTGCTCGGCCGTGGCTACGAGGTGGCGGTGGCGGTGGACGGCATGGACGGCTGGAACGCTCTGCGCTCCGAAGCCTTCGACCTGCTGATCACCGACATCGACATGCCGCGCATGGACGGCATCGAGCTGGTGACCCTGGTGCGCCGCGACAGCCGCCTGCAATCGCTGCCGGTGATGGTGGTGTCCTACAAGGACCGTGAAGAGGACCGACGCCGTGGCCTGGACGCCGGTGCCGACTATTATCTGGCCAAGGCCAGTTTCCACGACGAGGCGTTGCTGGACGCGGTGGTCGTGCTGATCGGGGAGGCGCAGGGATGAGGATAGGGATCGCCAACGACATGCCCCTGGCGGTGGAGGCGCTGCGCCGGGCCCTGGCCCGTGAGCCGGCCCACCAGATCGTCTGGATCGCCGGCAACGGCGCCGAAGCGGTGCGCTTCTGCCAGGAGGACACCCCGGACCTGGTGCTGATGGACCTGCTGATGCCGGAGATGGACGGTACCGAGGCGACCCGGCGGATCATGGCCCAGTCGCCCTGCGCGATCCTCATCGTCACCGTGGACAAGGAACAGAACATCCATCGCGTGTTCGAGGCCATGGGCCACGGCGCCCTGGATGCGGTGGACACGCCTGCGCTGGGCACCGACCACGAGCGCGACGCGGCGGCGTTGCTGCGCAAGATCCAGAACATCGGCTGGCTGATCGGCCAGCGCGTGGGCAGTCGCGGGGCTCGCGAGCCCTCGTGCCGGCAGTTGGTGGCCATCGGTGCCTCGGCCGGCGGGCCCGCGTCCCTGGCGCAGTTGCTCAAGCAGTTGCCGGCCGGCTTCGCGCCGGCGGTGATGCTGGTGCAGCACGTCGACGAAACCTTCGCCGCCGGCATGGCCGAGTGGCTGGGCAGCGAGTCCAGCCTGCCTGTACGCCTGGCTCGCGAGGGCGAGCCGCCGCAGCCCGGCCAGGTATTGCTGGCGGGTACCAATAACCACATGCGCCTACTGCGCAACGGTGAACTGGCCTACACCGAAGAGCCCCGCAGCCATGTATACCGGCCCTCCATCGATGTGTTCTTCGACAGCCTGGTGGCGCATTGGCGGGGCGAGGCGGTGGGCGTGCTGCTCACCGGCATGGGCCGTGATGGCGCGCAGGGGCTGAAGGCCATGCGTGAAAGGGGCTTCCTCACCATCGCCCAGGACCAGGCCAGCAGCGCCGTATACGGCATGCCCAAGGCTGCGGCGGCGCTGGATGCGGCCGTGGAGATCCTGCCCTTGCAGCGGATCGCACCCAGGCTCGTGGAGGCGTTCTCGCGTTGATGGTTTCTCGGGCCGGGGCGCTGCGGTTGGGTCTTGGTGCGTTCGTGCAGCCCTGGGCATCGACGCACAAGCCGGGCGGCTCGATTTTTTGGCGGCGGCGTACCCGTGCCGCGCATTATCATTGGCCGCACACAGATGTTGCCTGCGTGTCGTGTGAGGCCTGTAGGCCTGGAGAAAGCTATGAATTACCCCTATCGCAATCAGGCCGAAACCTACTCGCTCATCGAGAACAAGGTGATGGTGCTGCTGGTCGATGATCAGGCGATGATCGGAGAGGCCCTGCGCCGCGCCCTGGCCGATGAGGTCGGAATCGATTTCCATTTCTGCGCGGACCCGCTGACGGCCGTCGAGGTTGCCCGGCAGATACGCCCGACGGTGATCCTCCAGGACCTGGTGATGCCCGGCGTCGACGGCATCAGCCTGCTGGCCGACTATCGAGCCGCCGCCGAGCTGCGTGACATCCCCATCATCGTGCTGTCCACCCGTGACGACGCAGCGATCAAGAGCACCGCATTCGCCGCCGGCGCCAACGATTACCTGGTCAAGCTGCCCGACACCATCGAGCTGGTGGCGCGCATCCGCTACCACTCCCGCTCCTACCTCGCCCTGCAGCAGCGCGACGAGGCCTACCGCGCCCTGCGCGAGAGCCAGCAACAGCTGCTGGAAGCCAACCTGGTGCTGCAGCGCCTGATGAACTCCGACGGCCTCACCGGGCTGTCCAACCGCCGCCACTTCGACGAGTACCTGGAAATGGAATGGCGCCGTGCCTTCCGTGAACAGACCTCGCTGTCGCTGCTGATGATCGATGTGGACTACTTCAAGGGCTACAACGACCACTTCGGCCATATCGCCGGGGACGATGCCCTGCGCCGCGTGGCCGAAACCCTGCGCGAATCCTGTACGCGCTCCTCCGACCTGGCTGCGCGCTATGGCGGTGAGGAGTTCGCCATGGTGCTGCCGGGCACCTCCAGCGGCGGCGCGCGCCTGCTGGCGGAAAAGGTCCGGCGTGCGGTGGAGGCCCTGGGCATCCCCCATGACCTGCCCCAGGACGGAGCCTCGCTGAGTGTGAGCATTGGCGTCTCGACCCTGACGCCCAAGACCGGCCAGGTGTCGCTGTTGCTGGTGGACCGCGCCGACCAGGGGCTGTACATGGCCAAGAACAACGGCCGCAACCAGGTGGGGCTGGTAGCCGATACGCCCGGCGCCTAGCTTTTTGCCTGTGCTCCGCACAGACATGTAGGGGCCTGCAGGGGCCTGTAGGGGCGACTTCAGTCGCCAAGCGGCGCGCAGCGCCGCCGCTCTCGTGGGAGCCAATTCATTCGCGAACGGTCGTTCCCAGGGCGCATCGTCCTTCCTCTGCGCGTCCATCGCTGCGCTGCCTCAAGGCAAAAAAGCCGGTGGAGGTAAAAAGCGACCTCCACCCTACGCGCCGGTCAGGTCCGCAGGGCTGAACTCGCAGGTGCGAATTCATTCGCGTCTGGCGATCACCGCATAACTCCACATAAACACCACGGGCCCTGCAAATTGCGTCCACACAGGCTGGCGAACATGGCTGCACGATCCTTTTCCATGGAGTGCACCGCATGTACCGCCCGCCCTTGTCTTCCCGCTCGCCCGGCCGCTGGCTGCTGGCGTTGTTCCTCACGCTGCTCGGCGTGGCGCCGTGCCTGGCGGAGGTGGCCCCGGAGCGCGGCGAGAGCCCCTATTTCGCGGTGGATAACGCCGAGCCGGGCGTCGATGGCCTGCCGCTGAAGTCCACCCGCGTGGAGGTGCAGGTGCTGGGGGTGATCGCCGACGTGAAGGTGATCCAGCAGTACCGTAACGAGGGCTCGCGGGCCCTGGAGGCGCGCTATGTGTTCCCCGGCTCCACCCGCGCGGCGGTGCATGGCATGACCGTGCGCCTGGGCGATCGCGAGCTGCATGCGCAGATCCGCGAAAAACAGAGCGCCCAGCGCGAGTACCAGGAGGCCAAGAGCGCTGGCAAGACCGCCGCCCTGCTGGAACAGGAGCGCCCCAATGTGTTCCAGATGAGCGTGGCCAACATCCTCCCCGGCGACGTGGTGGACGTGGAGCTGCGCTACACCGAGCTGCTGCTGCCCACCGATGGCACCTACCACTTCGTCTTCCCCACCGTGGTCGGGCCGCGCTACAACGGCGCACCGGGGCAGCCGAGCCACAAGGCCGAGCCCTGGGTCTCCACATCGCACCTGGCCGAGGGCGACCCTGGCCGCAGCACCTTCTCCCTGCAGGTGGACCTGCAATCGCCCACCGCCATCGGCGAAGTCGTCTCGCGCACCCACCGTATCGCCCGCCAGGCCATCGCGCCCCGGCACACCCGGGTGACCCTGGAAGAGGGGCAGGGGCCGGGCAACGACCGTGACTTCATCCTCGACTACCGCCTGGGCAGCGAGGTGTTCGAGAGCGGCGTGCTGCTGTCCCGTGGCGCCGAGGAGAACTTCTTCCTGGCCATGGTGGCGCCGCCGGCGGCGGTGAAGGCCAGCAGCATCGTGCCGCGCGAATACATCTTCGTGGTGGATATCTCCGGCTCCATGCACGGCTTCCCGCTGGACACCACCAAGGTCCTGCTGCGCCGGCTGATCGGCGGTCTGCGCCCGGTGGACAGCTTCAACGTGCTGCTGTTCTCCGGCAGCAGCAGCCTGCTGGCGCCGCAGTCGCAGCCGGCTACCAAGGCCAACATCGAGCAGGCGCTGACGATGCTCGACACCCAGATGGGCAGCGGCGGCACCGAGCTGCTGCCGGCCCTGCGCCAGGCGCTGGCGATGCCGGCGGATGCGGAGCGCTCGCGCAGCTTCGTGGTGGTCACCGATGGCTACGTGACGGTGGAAACCGAGGCCTTCGAACTGGTGCGCAACAACCTGGGCAAGGCCAACCTGTTCGCCTTCGGTATCGGCAGTTCGGTGAACCGCGAGCTGATCGAGGGCCTGGCACGGGCCGGGCAGGGCGAGCCCTTCGTGGTGCTCGACGACAGCTCGGCGCAAGCCGAAGCCGAGCGCCTGCGGCGGATGATCGACTCGCCGGTGCTGGTGCACCCCAAGCTGTCCTTCAGTGGCCTGGAGACCTATGACGTCGAGCCGCTGGCGCTGCCCGACCTTTTCGCCCAGCGTCCGTTGGTGGTGTTCGGCAAGTGGCGCGGCGAGCCCCGTGGCGTGCTGCAGGCCGAAGGCATCGCCGCCAGCGGCCCCTGGCGCAGCGAGGTGCCGATCGAGGCGGGCAAGGTGCTCGATGGCGACCAGGCGCTGACCCATCTGTGGGCGCGGCACCGCATCGCGTCGTTGATGGACCAGGAGGCCCTGGAGGGCGGCTTTGGCTACAGCCAGCAGATTCTCGACCTGGGTTTGAAGTACAGCCTGCTGACGCCCTACACCTCGTTCATCGCCGTGGACCAGGTGGTGCGCAACCCCGACCCGGCCGGCAGCGTCACGGTCAAGCAACCGCTGCCGCTGCCCCAGGGCGTGAGCGCCCAGGCCGTCGGCACCGCCGAGGCAAGCTCCGCCACCGCCGGCATCCCCGTGCCGAGCACGCCGGAGCCGGCCACCTGGGCGATGCTGGCGCTGGCCCTGCTGGGCATGGGCTGGGTGACCCGCCGCCAGGTGCGTGGGTGAAGGCCCGCGCGCTGCCGGACTGGGCCTGGCTGCTGGCTCCGGTGCTGGCGCTGTGGCCGGTGTGGCTGTGGAGCCTGCGGCGCATGGGCGACGGCTCGGACGCCCCCTACGGCGTGGTGGCGCTGGTGGCCCTGCTGCTGGGGCTGTGGCGCGAGCGCCGCAGCCTCCTGGCGACGCCCCGGCGTGGCTGGCTGCTGGTGTCGCTGGCCCTGGCGGCGCTGGCCATTCTCGGCAGCGCGTGGGTCCCGGCGCTGGGGCGCGGCGTGCTGGCGGTGCTGGCGCTGATCGCCACCACCCTGGCGCTGCGCCGCCCGGGCCAGCCGGTGCTGGCCTGGCTGGGCCTGGGATTGCTGGCCTTGCCGATCCTCTCGTCGCTGCAGTTCTTCGCCGGTTACCCGCTGCGCCTGGTCACCGCTGAAGCCAGCCTCTGGCTGCTGCGTGGCCTGGGCCACGAGGTGCAGCGCCTGGGCACGGCGCTGCAGGTGAACGGGCAACTGGTGATGGTGGATGCGCCCTGCTCGGGCGTGCACATGGCCTGGGTGGCCTACTTCACCGCCTTCGCCACTGCCGCCTGGCTGCGCCTGGGGGACAGGCAGCTGCTGCGGCGCCTGCCGTGGATAGGCCTGCTGGTGCTGGGCGGCAACAGCCTGCGCAACACCCTGCTGGTGCTGCAGGAGGCCGGGCAATCGAACTGGCCGGCGTGGATGCACGAGGCCACCGGGCTGGGGGTGTTCATCGGCGTCTGCGCCCTGGTGCTGCGCACCGTGGCGGCGGGGCAGGGTGCTGCGCTGGCGTTGCCCACCACGATGGCGACCGGCGTGGAGTCCTGGCGCCACGGGCGCTGGTTGGTGGCGGCGTCGTTCCTGTTGCTGGGCGTGGGGTCGCTGCTGGGCCGGCCGGTGGCCGAGGCCCGCCCCGTTGCCGCCTTCGTCGAGTGGCCGCAACGTTTCGAGGGCGAGCGCCTGCGGCCCCTGGCGCTGTCGCCGGTGGAGCAGCGCTTCGCCGCGCAGTTCCCTGGGGCCATCGCCCGCTTCAGCACCGGCTCGCGGGTGGTCACCCTGCGCCATGTCACGGCGGCCACGCGCAAGCTGCACCCGGCGGCGGACTGCTACCAGGGCCTGGGTTACGTGATCCGCGCCATCGCACTGCGCCAGCGCCCCGGCAATGGCGGGCTGCAGCGCTGCTTCGTGGCCGAGGGGCAGGGGCCGGCGCTGCAGGTCTGCGAGTACATCGAGGACGCCGCCGGGCAGAGCTTCAGCGACAATTCCAGCTGGTACTGGGCGGCGCTCAGCGGCCGCTCCAGCGGGCCCTGGCGGGCGGTGACGGTGGCCGAAGCGCTGTAGTCCGACGCCGGGTCTACGGTGGTCGGGCGGGCTGCCCGGCGGGTTTCGAGTCGGGTATACTCGCCGGCTTTTCCGAAAGTTTTGCCTGAGAGCGCTTCCAGCCATGGAAATCAACCCGATCCTCAATAGCATCAAGGACCTCTCCGAACGTACCCAGACCATTCGGGGGTATCTTTGACTACGATCACAAGCATGATCGTCTCGTCGAAGTAAACCGCGAACTCGAAGACCCCAACGTCTGGAACAACCCGGAGTACGCCCAGAATCTTGGCCGTGAGCGTTCGCTCCTGGCGCAGATCGTCGAAACCCTCGACGAGCTGACCGGTGGCCTGGCTGACTCCCGCGACCTGCTGGACATGGCGGTCGAAGAGAACGACGAAGGCGCGGTCAACGACGTTGCCGCCGAAGTCGAGCGCCTGCGCGAGATCCTCGAGAAGCTGGAATTCCGTCGCATGTTCAGCGGCGAGATGGACCCGAACAACGCCTACCTGGACATCCAGGCCGGTTCCGGCGGCACCGAAGCCCAGGACTGGGCCAACATGCTGCTGCGCATGTACCTGCGCTGGGCCGACAAGAACGGCTTCAGCGCCGAGATCGTCGAACTGTCCGAAGGCGAAGTCGCCGGCATCAAGGGCGCCACCGTGCACATCAAGGGCGAATACGCCTTCGGTTGGCTGCGCACCGAGATCGGCGTGCACCGCCTGGTGCGCAAGAGCCCGTTCGACTCCGGCAACCGTCGCCACACTTCGTTCACCGCGGTGTTCGTCTCTCCCGAGATCGATGACAACATCGAGATCGAGATCAACCCGGCCGACCTGCGCATCGACACCTACCGCTCCTCCGGCGCGGGCGGTCAGCACGTGAACACCACCGACTCGGCCGTACGTATCACCCACGTACCGACCAACACGGTGGTCGCGTGCCAGAACGAACGCTCCCAGCACGCCAACAAGGACACCGCCATGAAAATGCTGCGGGCCCGGTTGTACGAGCAGGAGATGCAGAAACGCAACGCCGCGTCCCAGGCGCTGGAAGAGACCAAGTCCGATATCGGCTGGGGCCACCAGATCCGTTCCTACGTGCTCGACCAGTCGCGCATCAAGGACCTGCGTACCGGCGTCGAGCGCAGCGATTGCGACAAGGTGCTGGACGGGGATCTCAACGAGTACCTCGAAGCCAGCCTGAAACAAGGTCTCTAAAGCCGCTGCGCTTGTTCTTTTAGCGATAACTTTTCACCAGGCGCCAACACGCCGAAGCAGGAACCACCAAGACCATGAGCGACCAACAACCCGACCAGCACGAACTGCAACAGGAAGAGAACAAGCTGATCGCCCAGCGCAAGGAAAAGCTTGCAGCCGTGCGTGAGGCGAAGGCCATCGCCTTCCCCAACGACTTCCGCCGCGATGCCTACTTCGCGGACCTGCAGAAACAGTACGCGGACAAGACCAAGGAAGAGCTGGAAGCCGCAGCCATCCCGGTCAAGGTCGCCGGTCGCATCATGCTCAACCGTGGTTCCTTCATCGTCCTGCAGGACAGCACCAGCCGCCTGCAGGTCTACGTGAACCGCAAGACCCTGCCGGAAGAGACCCTGGCCGAGATCAAGACCTGGGACCTGGGTGACATCATCGGCGCCGAAGGCACCGTGGCCCGCTCCGGCAAGGGCGACCTGTATGTCGACATGACCAACGTGCGCCTGCTGACCAAGGCCCTGCGCCCGCTGCCGGACAAGCACCACGGCCTGACCGACACCGAGCAGCGCTATCGCCAGCGCTACGTCGACCTGATCGTCAACGAGGAAACCCGCCACACCTTCCGCGTGCGCTCCCAGGTCATCGCCCACATCCGTCGCTTCCTCTCCGATCGCGGTTTCCTCGAAGTGGAAACCCCGATGCTGCAGACCATCCCCGGCGGTGCCGCAGCCAAGCCCTTCGAAACCCACCACAACGCCCTGGACATGGCCATGTTCCTGCGTATCGCGCCGGAGCTGTACCTCAAGCGCCTGGTGGTCGGTGGCTTCGAGAAGGTCTTCGAGATCAACCGCAACTTCCGTAACGAAGGCGTTTCCACCCGGCACAACCCCGAGTTCACCATGCTCGAGTTCTACCAGGCCTACGCCGACTACGAAGACAACATGGACCTGACCGAGGAGCTGTTCCGCGAGCTGGCCCAGGCCGTGCTCGGCAGCACCGACGTGCCCTACGGCGACAAGGTGTTCCACTTCGGCGAGCCCTTCGCGCGCCTGTCCGTGTTCGACGCCATCCTCAAGTACAACCCGGAAATCACCGCGGCTGACCTCAACGATGTCGAGAAGGCCCGTGTCATCGCCAAGAACGCCGGCGCCAAGGTCCTCGGCCACGAAGGCCTGGGCAAGCTGCAGGTGATGATTTTCGAGGAACTGGTGGAGAGCAAGCTGGAGCAGCCGCACTTCATCACCCAGTACCCCTTCGAAGTCTCGCCGCTGGCGCGCCGCAACGACAACGATCCGAGCGTCACCGACCGCTTCGAGCTGTTCATCGGTGGCCGCGAGATCGCCAACGCCTACTCCGAGCTGAACGACGCCGAAGACCAGGCCGAGCGCTTCATGCTGCAGGTCAAGGAGAAGGACGCCGGTGATGACGAGGCAATGCACTTCGACGCCGACTTCGTCAACGCGCTGGAATACGGCATGCCGCCCACCGCCGGTGAAGGCATCGGTATCGACCGCCTGGTGATGTTGCTGACCAATTCGCCGTCTATTCGTGACGTCATCCTGTTCCCGCATATGCGGCCCCAGGCCTGACGCGTGAGAAAAGCCGCCTTCGGGCGGTTTTTTCTTGGCCGGCGTTGAGTTGAATAGCCGGAGAAATGGTCGAAACTGTCTTGCATCCCAGCTGAACCCGGAGGTCCATGCATCTTGCCCAAGTCGTCCCGTAGCGACAGTGCCGCCCAGGCGGCCAGCGCCCTCGCCGAAAGTGTCCAGTACCAGGGCCGCAAGGCCAGCCGGCAGGGCAGCGAGCAACGCCGCCAGGCGATCCTCGATGCCGCCATGCGCATCATCGTGCGTGACGGCGTGCGCGCGGTGCGCCACCGCGCCGTGGCGGCGGAGGCGGAAGTGCCGCTTTCGGCCACCACCTATTACTTCAAGGACATCAACGACCTGATCACCGACACCTTCGCCCAGTTCGTCGAGCGCAGCGCCGAAGCCATGGCCGCGTTCTGGGGCAGCGTCGAGGGTGACCTGCAGGGCATGGCGGCGGCTCTGAGCCGCGACGGTGCCTCGCGCCGGCAGATGACCGACGAGATCGTCGAGATGGCCATCCAGTATGTGCGCCGGCAACTGATCGAGAACCGCGTGCAGCTGCTGGCCGAGCAGGCGTTCCGCCAGGAGGCGCTGATCAACGCCGGCTTGCGGCCGCTGGCCGATGCCCACCGTGGCATCCTCTCCCAGGGCGCCGAGCACTTCTTCCAGGTGCTGGGCTCGGATGAGCCGGCCGAGGACGCCAAGGTGTTGACGGCCATCATTCTGCGGATGGAATATCAGGGCCTGCTCGATGGGGTGGACAACCTCGATATCGACGAGATGCGAGCCGTGCTCAAGCGCTACCTCTACCTGGTGATGGGGCTCTAGAACACGGTACGAGACCCCGCATTCAGGCCACCTGTCTTGCGGGGTTTTTCATGGTCACAAGGAGAGCGAAATGAAACCCTGGCGCGCATTGGTCGCCCTGTCCTTCCTGCTGCTGAGCGGGTGCCTGGTCACCTTGCGGGACCCGATCCCGGCCCATGAGCCGGCGCCCATCCCGCTGCTGGGCGACTGGACGCGCAAGGACGAGTGGGGCGAGCGTCTCTACCTGGAGATCAGCCGCGCCGGCTCCAACCTGTACAAGGCCCGTACCTACGAAGGCAGCAAGGACAACCTCGACAGCCTCCAGGAGTACGGCTTCACCGTCGCCCACCATGGCCGCCGCTGGTACCTCTCCGCCGGGCTGCCGAAGAAGTGGGGCGCCAATTTCGCCGTCGCCGGCTTCGAACTCACCACCGACAACGAACTGGTGATCTACAACCTCGATGTCGAACGCCTGCACCAGGAGCTGGAGCACGGCACCTTCGAGGGCGCCAGCGTGGAGATGCCCGAGGGTGACGGCGTGCTGCTGAACACGCCCTGGGAGAAGATCCAGGCCTGGCTGGACGACCCGGCCAACTCCGACGTCTTCGTCGAGGTGGCGCGCTACCAGCGTTCCACCGAGGAGTGAGCATGAGCCGGCGCCAACTGCCCGACGACTACCAGAACATCGTCCGTACCCTGTCCGACCGTATCGTCCACGCGCAGACGCCGATCCGCGTGCTGGACGCCATCAAATGGGACGACAGCGTTCGCCAGGGCTTCCTCAAGCACAAGGGCAAGGCCATGCCCGAGGTGGACCGCGCCTATTACGAGAGCCGGCCGCTGGCCTTCGACTCCTCGGCGAAGAAGCTGGAATTCCAGAACATCGAGCGCGACATCACCCGCCAGCTGGGGCAGTTCAACCCGGTGGGGCAGATCATGCGGCGCATGTGCAAGGAATACCGCATGGTGATCCGCATGCTCGAAGCGCGCGGCACCGCCGACTTCGGGCTGATCTCCCAGGAGCTCTACGGCGCCGCCTCGGACGCCTTCCATGCCGGTGACCCGACCCTCTCCGACCTGGGGCTGATGCTCTCGGACTACCTGAACAAGATCGACGACCGTGGCGACCTCAAGGACGAGCCCAAGACGCTCACCGCCAAGGACGCCGTGGCCATGCTGCAGAGCCGCCTCAGCGCGGTATTCGGCGAGGGCGACGACACCATCCGCGTGTTCGAGTCCGACGGCATCGTCGCCGACGCCGCCGCCGGCGCCGACTACATCAAGGTGCGCGCCGACGCGATGTTCAACGAACGCGACGTGCGCGCCCTGGAAGTGCACGAGGGGCTGGTGCATGTGGGCACCACGCTGAACGGCCAGAACCAGCCGATCTGCACCTTCCTGGCCAAGGGCCCGCCGTCGTCCACCGTGACCCAGGAAGGCCTGGCCATCCTCATGGAAGTGATCGCCTTCGCCTCCTACCCCACGCGCCTGCGCAAGCTCACCAACCGCACCCGCGCCATCCACATGGCGGAGGAGGGGGCCGACTTCCTCGAGGTCTACCACTTCTACCGCGAGCAGGGCTACGGCATGGCCGAGAGCTACGGCAACGCCAGCCGGGTGTTCCGCGGCTCCTCGCCGGACGGCCTGCCCTTCACCAAGGACCTGTCCTACCTGAAGGGCTTCATCATGATCTACAACTACATCCAGCTCGCCGTGCGCAAAGGCAAGCTGGAGCAGATCCCGCTGCTGTTCTGCGGCAAGACCACCCTGGAAGACATGCGCACCCTGCGCCAGCTGGTGGACGAAGGCCTGGTGGCACCGCCCAAGTACCTGCCCCCGCAGTTCCGCGACCTCAACGCGCTGTCGGCCTGGATGTGCTTCTCCAACTTCCTCAATCACCTGAGCCTGGATCGCATCGAGGCGGATTACGCGAATATTCTTTAGAGCGGCAAGCTGCAAGCGACAAGCCGCAAGGGGCGAGTCCCTGGTGCTCTTGCAGCTTGCCGCTTGAAGCTTGCAGCCAACCGAAGGTTCCCCCATGCCCAGCCATCAGCTCGACTACGAAATCCTCGGCGCTTCGGCGCAGACCGTTGAGATCATCCTCGACCCGCAGGAAACGGTGATCGCAGAAGCCGGGGCGATGAATTACATGACCGAAGGCATCCGCTTCGAAGCGCGCATGGGCGACGGTTCCTCCAGCGGCGTGCTGGGCAAGCTGTGGGGGGCGGGCAAGCGCCTGATCACCGGCGAGTCGCTGTTCATGACCCATTTCACCAACGAGGGCCGTGGCCAGCAGCGGGTGGGTTTCGCCGCGCCCTACCCGGGCACCGTGGTGCCCATCGACCTGGCCCAGGTCGGCGGGCGCCTGGTGTGCCAGAAGGACGCCTTCCTCTGCGCCGCCCACGGCACCCAGATCGGCATCGCCTTCAACAAGCGCATCGGCGCCGGTTTCTTCGGCGGCGAGGGCTTCATCCTGCAGAAGCTCGAAGGCGACGGCCTGGCCTTCGTGCATGCCGGCGGCACGGTGATCCGCAAGGAGCTGAACAACGAAACCCTGCGCCTGGACACCGGTTGCCTGGTGGCCTTCACCACGGGCATCGACTACGACATCGGCCTGGCCGGCGGGCTGAAGAGCATGCTCTTCGGCGGCGAGGGCATCCTCCTGGCCACCCTCAAGGGCACCGGCACGGTGTGGATCCAGAGCCTGCCCTTCTCGCGTCTGGCCGAGCGCATCTACGAGGCCACCTACAAGGCGCGTGAGGAAACCCGCGCCGGCGGCCAGTGACCCGCTCCTGCCTCCTGCTGCTGGTCCTGCTGCTGCAGGGCTGCAGCGGGCTGCTGTTCTACCCCGAGCGGCAACTGCCCTTCACCCCCGAGCGTGCCGGCCTGGCCTACCGCGATGTCGAGTTGATCACCGCCGATGGCCTGCGCCTGCATGGCTGGTGGCTGCCGGCTGCGACGGGTGTCGAGGTCAAGGGCACGGTGCTGCACCTGCACGGCAATGGCGGCAACGTCGCTTCCCACCTGGGCGGCAGCTGGTGGCTGCCGGAGCAGGGCTACCAGGTGTTGCTGCTGGACTACCGTGGCTACGGCCGCTCCGAGGGCAGCCCCTCGCTGGCGGGGGCGTACCAGGACATCGACGCCGCCTTCGCCTGGCTCGACCGCGCGCCCGAGGTGCAGGGCAAGCCGCTGGTGCTGCTGGGCCAGAGCCTGGGGGGCGCCATGGCGGTGCACTACCTGAGCGAGCACCCCGAGCGCCGCGCCCAGCTGCGCGCGCTGGTGCTGGACGGCGCGCCGGCCAGTTACCGTGACGTGGCTCAATTCACCCTGGGCAATGCCTGGTTAACCTGGCCGCTCCAGGTGCCGCTGTCCTGGCTGGTGCCTGATGGCGACAGCGCGATCGGTGCGATTGCCGGTCTGCAGGGCTTGCCGATGCTGATCTACCACAGCATCGACGACCAGGTGGTGCCTCTTTCCAATGGCGTGCGCTTGTATCAAGCTGCGCCGCCGCCGCGGGTGTTCCAGCCGACTCGTGGCGGCCATGTGCAGACCTTCGCCGACCCCACCTGGCGGGAGGTGATGCTGCGCTACCTCGAAGACCCGAACGGTTTCGTCGGGCTGCGACGGCTGGCTGAAGTCCCGAATACAGAGAGTCCCCAATGAGCGAACGCAACCCCATCCCGCTGATCCTCACCGGCGTCGGCACCATCATCGGCACCGTGATGGTCCTCTGGTACTACGGCTACCTGCACTTCGCCAAACCGGAAGATGCGCTGCTGCTGTCCGACTTCACCATGCTCAAGACCGTTCCCGGCGAGGACTACAAGGTCTCGCTGACGCCCGCCACCCAAGTCGCCCAGTGCATCGACGGCGTGCTGGTGCTGTTCGACACCGAGCAGAAAGGCCTGACCGGCGTGCTGGTGAACAACAAGAAACAGGCCGTGCGCTGCATGGGCCAGGAGACCCCGCAAGAGGTCAAGTGAGGGCAGGATGAAGGTCGAGGTCTGGCAGGGCGACATCACCCGCCTGGACGTGGACGCCATTGTCAACGCGGCCAATTCCTCGCTGCTCGGCGGCGGTGGCGTGGATGGTGCGATCCACCGCGCCGCGGGTCCTGAGCTGCTCGCCAGTTGCCGTGAGCTGCGCGGCTGCCCCACCGGCGAGGCGCGCATCACCCCGGGCTTCCGCCTGCCGGCGACCTTCGTCATCCACACGGTCGGCCCGATCTGGGCCGGCGGCAGCCAGCGCGAGCCCGAGCTGCTCGCCAGCTGCTACCGCAACAGCCTGGCCCTGGCGGAATCCGCCGACGTCGCCAGCATCGCCTTCCCGGCCATCAGCTGCGGCGTCTATGGCTACCCGCTGGAAGCCGCCGTGCGCATCGCCGTCACCGAACTGCGCCGCCCACGCCCGGCGGGCAGCACCCTGCAACGCGCGCTGCTGGTGGCCTTCTCCGAAGACATGGCACGCCTCTACCGCGAAGCCCTGGCCTGATCTGGCGGCTTTTGTGGGAGCGAATTCATTGGCTCTGTCGGCGTTAGCTGTTGTGGTTTTAATGCAGGCGCTCAAGCACGGCCCTTTCCGGGTGCCCGAGGGTTCGTGCCACCTCCACCGCATGGGTTTCGCTTCGCTCTACGCCATCCTACGAAAGCCCGTGCGCACCACGTGGTGATGCGTTGGACGAAGAAAGTTGGAGCAGCCACCAACGCCCCTCCAGGAGGCCGAACGCAGTCGTTGCGCCGGGGGACGAGCGGCATGGATGCCGCGAGAGGCGCGCCAGGCCATGGATGGCCCATCGCGCCGGCCCCCAGAGCGGCGATGGAGTGAGGGAACCCGACGCAGTCGGGCCGGATGATGGGGCAAGTTTTTTGGTTCCTTTTCAACGATTGGAAAAGGGACTCGCCCGGGTGGGCGAAACCAGAAATATCACCAGAGCTCGGCAATCAGCTGGGCTCAAATCCTCTAGCAACACTTAACGCAGACAGAGCCAATTCATTCGCGAAATGTCCAGTGCAGTGGGCGTAGGGTGGGCCGGGCGGCGCTCCGCTTCAGCCCACCGCTCTCCATCGGTTTACTCGGACCCCGTACCGTTCCTTACGTCGCCTGGTGCGGCCTTGTAGCCTGGGCTTCAGCCCGGGGATGCCGGGTACTCCACTCCCGGGCTGAAGCCCGGGCTACGCAGTTGTCCTGACGCCCCCCTGGTGGAGGTAAAGAGCGACCTCCACCTCGCAGCGGTCATGCCCGTGTGGCGGGGCCGGCTGCTTTTGTAGGGGCGACTTGAGTCGCCAAGCGGCGCGCAGCGCCGCCATTCGCTCACCGCGCCCCACGCAACAACCGCAACCCGTTGAACACCACCAGCAGGCTGGCGCCCATGTCGGCGAACACGGCCATCCACAGGGTGCCCATGCCGGCCAGGGTGAGGGCGAGGAACAGCGCCTTGATGCCCAGGGCCAGGACGATGTTCTGCACCAGCACTGCGTGGGTGCGGCGCGAGAGGCGGATGAACAGCGGCAGCTTGCGCAGGTCGTCGTCCATCAGCGCCACGCCGGCGGTTTCGATGGCGGTGTCGGTGCCGGCGGCGCCCATGGCGAAGCCGATATCGGCGCGGGCCAGGGCCGGGGCGTCGTTGATGCCGTCGCCGACCATGCCGATGCGCTGGCCGCCCTGCTGACGACGTTCCACTTCCCGCAGCTTGTCTTCGGGCAGCAGGTTGCCCAGGGCTTCGTCGATGCCCACCTGGGCGGCGATGGCGGCAGCGGTGTGGGGGTTGTCGCCGGTGAGCATCAGGGTGCGCACCCCGAGCTGATGCAACTCGGTCACCGCCTCGCGACTGGTTTCGCGCACGCCGTCGGCCACTGCGAACAGGGCCATCGGGCCTTCGGCATCGAGCAGGACGATGGCTGTCTTGCCTTCGCGCTCGAGACCATCCAGGCGCATCTCCAGGGTGCTGGAGCACAGCCCCAGCTCTTCCACCAGGCGATGGTTGCCCAGGTGGTAGAGGCGCCCGCCGATCAGCCCCTTGACCCCACGGCCCGGCAGCGCGGCCAGGTCGTCGACGCCGTGCAGGGCGATGCCGTCGGCCTCGGCGGCGCGGGCCAGGGCCTGGGACACCGGGTGGTCCGAGCGCGCGGCGAGGCTGGCGGCCAGGGCGCGCGCCTCATCGGCGCTGCCCTCGCGCAGGGGCACATAGTCGGTCTGCTGCGGGCGGCCTTCGGTGAGGGTGCCGGTCTTGTCGAGGGCGACCCAGGCCAGCTGGCGGCCCATTTCCAGGTACACGCCGCCCTTGACCAGCACGCCACGGCGCGCGGCGGCGGCCAGGCCGCTGACCAGGGTCACCGGGGTGGAGATCACCAGGGCGCAGGGGCAGGCGATCACCAGCAGCACCAGGGCGCGGTACACCCAGTCGAGCCAGGCGCCCTGTATCAGCAGCGGCGGCAGCACGGCGGTGAGCAGGGCGAGGACGAACACCGTGGGCGTATAGATGCGCGAGAAGCTGTCGACGAAGCGCTGGGTCGGTGCGCGGGTGCCCTGGGCCTCTTCCACGGCGTGGATGATGCGCGCCAGGGTGCTGTCGTTGGCGGCGCGGGTGACGCGGTATTCCAGCTCGCCCTCGCCGTTGATGGTGCCGGCGAACAGCGGGTCGCCCGGCTCCTTGTCCACCGGCAGGCTCTCGCCAGTGATGGGCGCCTGGTTGACGCCGGAGCGGCCCACCAGCAGCTCGCCGTCCAGGGCGATGCGCTCGCCGGGGCGCACGCGCACCCGGGCATCGGGGCGCACCTCGCTGGCCGGCACCTCGCGCCACTGGCCGTCCACCTGCACGGTGGCCTGTTGCGGGGCCAGGTCGAGCAGGCCACGGATGGCGTTGCGCGCGCGGTCCAGCGACTTGGCCTCGATCAGCTCGGCGAGGGCGAAGAGCACGCTGACCATGGCCGCCTCGGGCCACTGGCCGATGAGCAGGGCGCCGGTCACGGCGATGCTCATCAGGGCGTTGATGTTGAGGTTGCGGTTCTTCAGGGCGATCCAGCCCTTGCGGTAGGTGGGCAGGCCGGCGGTGGCGATGGCCAGCAACGCCAGGCCGGCTTCCAGCCACACGGGCCCAAAGCCGAACCATTCGCAGGCTTCGGCGGCGAGCGCGGCGACACCGGCCAGTGCCAAGGGCCACCAGGGCTTGTCGGCGGGCTTGGCGGCGGGCGAGGCGGCGTCCAGCGGTTCGGCCTGCATGCCCAGCTGGGCCACCAGCTTCTGCAGCGGTGCCAGCTCGGTGAAGCGGTGCTGCACCTTGAGCACGCGCTGCATGAGGTTGAACTCCAGCGCCTCCACCGCCGCGACCTTGCCCAGGGCATCCCGCAGCAGGCGTTCCTCGGTGGGGCAGTCCATGGCGTCGATGCGCAGGCTGCTCCAGCGCAGCTCGCCCAAGGGCGCGTCCATGGCCTCGGTCGCCAGGGCGGGTTGGGCATGCTCGTGGGCATGGCTGTCGTGGTCATGGTGATGGTCTTGGCCGTGCTCATGGTCGTGCGCATGGCCATGATCGTGCCGCGCCGGGCTGGGACGCGGGTTCGAATGATCGTGGTTGCAGCAGTTGTCCTGGCTCATCGCGGACTCCATTGACGGGAATGGTGCTGATTGCACACCCTGTAGCAACTACAGAGTCAAGCAGGGGAATGAACCATGAAGATCGGCGAGCTGGCACGACTGACCGATTGCTCGGTGGAGACCATCCGCTACTACGAGCGCGAAGGGCTGCTGCCGGAGCCGTCCCGCAGCGAGGGCAACTACCGCCAGTACACCCAGGCCCACGTCGAGCGCCTGGCCTTTATCCGCCACTGCCGTTCCCTGGACATGACCCAGCAGGAAATCCGCGAGCTGCTGCGCCTGCGCGACAGCCCCGAGGCGGACTGCACCGCCGCCAACCGGCTGATCGACGAGCACATGCACCATGTGGAGGTGCGCATTGCGGAACTGCGTTCCCTGCAGGAGCAGCTGCGTGCCCTGCGTGCCCATTGCCAGATTGCCGGCAGCAGCGAGTCCTGCGGGATTCTCCGTGAGCTGGAGCAGCCGGCGCCGCCGAGCGTCATTTCCGATTCCTGCGCCGAGGCCGGGCACCTGCATGTGCCGGGGGTGCACAAGCGGCATTGAGGGTGCGGCGTTTCATCTGCAACGGTGTGCCGTTCTCGGCTCCGCCTGGTGGATGAGAAGAGCGTCATCCACCCTACAAAGCGGTCATGTCCGTGCGGTGGCCTGCGGGGCTACCGGATTTCGAATATGAAAGGGTTCTGCGGATCGGGGAACCGCAGGCGGTGCTGTTCCGCCGGTGTCTTGCTGCCGGGTTGCAGGTAGTCCACTCGCAGGCCAGCCGGCTCGTTATCGACCGTCTCTTCCAGGTAGGCATTGCTCGGGTAGAGGACGCTGCCTTGGGGGGCTTCACGCACTGCCGCGCAGGAGGCGAACAGCGGGGGCAGGTTGTAGAGCCTCTGCCCCTGCACCAGCAGCACCTGGGTGTAGCGATCGGCGCGGCCGCTGCCCTTGGCCGGCAGCTCCAGGCAGAAGGATTCGCCGTTGCGCCAGGCGGTGAGGCTGTAGAGCCCCTCCGGGTCGATCGAGGCGCCGGCCTGCCAATCGGTCGGGGCGAGGTCGGTGACAGCTGCCAGGCTCCAGTGGCGCTTGCCGATATCCAGGCGCTGGCCGTCGAAGGCGATCTCGGGCATGCCCGCTGGCGGCTCGCCTTCCAATGTGCCGGGGGCGCTCCATTGCTCCGAGTCGTAGCGTTTCACCGCAGCCGCCATGGCGTTGACCCAGAGGCACTGCTGCGCCCCGGTGCAGGCCAGGGACAGCGCGCTGCCGGCCCCTTCGAACAGGTTGCCACCCAGGGACCGGTAGAAGGCCTCGTAGCCGTCGAAGCGCGCAGGCCCGGCCTGCGCCAAAAGGGGCAGGGCGGTGCAGAGGGCGAGTGCCAGACGCTGGCGTGAGGGGGCGGATGACGGCATGGTCCCTGGTCTCCGGGGCGCGATGGCATGCATCCTAGCGGGGCGGCCGGCCTTGCGGAAACAGCGATCGGCGCGACGCCAAGCCGCGCACAAAAAAGCCCGCCGGGGAGGCGGGCTTTTTCATTACCGAAGGATCAAAGCGCAGCGCGCGGGGCGACCGGGCCGGGACCGTTGGCGATGGTCACTTCCACACGACGGTTCAGCGTGCGCGAGGACGCGGAGGCATTGCTGGCCACCGGGTAGTCCTTGCCGAAGCCGTGGGTGGTGATGCGCGTGGGGCTCACGCCCATGGCCACCAGGGCGCGGCGCACGGAGTCGGCACGGGCCTGGGACAGGCGCAGGTTGTGGTCGACGGTGCCGGTGTTATCGGTGAAGCCTTCCACCACCACCTGGCGATCCGGGTTCTGCACCAGGAAGTTGCCCAGTTGCTGGACGTTGCTCATGCCGTTGGGGTTGAGCTCGGCGCGGTCCACTTCGAACAGCACGTCACCCAGGGTCACCACCTGGCCACGGTCGGTCTGCTTGGCCTTGAGCTGGTTGACCAGTACATCCACCTGCTGGTTGCGCGCATCCAGCTGGGCCTGGGTGCGCTGGGCCGGCGCGTTGGCCAGGGCCTCTTCGGCGGCCTTCTGCTTGATGGTCTGGCGGGCCAGCTCGACGCGCTGGTTGGTGATGTAGGCGAGCTGGTCGACCTGCACCTGGTCCTGCTTGTCGGCGTAGGCCTGTTCGGCGCGGCTCAGCATGTCGCCGGCTTCCTTGGTTTCCAGGGCCGCCAGGGTGTTGGCCTGGGGCTCGGCCTGCAGCTCGGAGTAGTTGCTGCGTGCCTGGTCCAGGTTAGGGTTGGGCTTGGAGGCGCAGGCCACCAGCGCCAGGCTGAGTACGGAGAGAGCGGAAACTGTGATCAGCTTATTCATGACGGATCATCCTTATCGATGCGGAAAGAGGGCGGCGCGGATCACTGCACGATGATCGGCTGGCGCGAGCCTTCCTCGCGAATCTGCTGGACGCCTTTCTGGGCGTCGTCCAGGGTTTTCTGGGCCTTAGTGGCCAGGGCCTTGCGCTCGGCGACGCGGGCGTCCCATTCGGCCTGTTCGGCGATGCGGCGGGCTTCGTCGTAACGCTCTTCACGCAGCAGGTTCTCGGCCTGGGCCAGCTTGTCCTGGGCGTTCTTCATTTCCACCGGGGCGTACTGCGGGCCGCCGGCGCTGACGGCGCTCTTGACCACGGTATTGGTCACGGCGAACTGTTCGGTGGGCGGATTTCCGGCGCAGCCGACGAGCAGGGCGCTACTGCCGGCGACCAGGGCGGCCAGGACTGTTCTGCGAATCGTTACAGCAGGGCTTGTCTTCATGATGTTCAGCTCCATTGGAATTACCTCGCCATTTCAGATCTCATGGCAACTTGCCTGCCAGATGCATGCTTAGGGCCGCTAGATCGACGATTTTCCGCCAAAAATCACCGACTAATGGTTGATGCGCTGGCGTGCTTTTTGTGACAGGGGCAATTCTGGAAATGTTCAATAAAATTTACGTAAATACCCTGGAAAGCCCGCCGCACAAGGGCTGCGGGCGATGGGCCGAGCCCTTCATGTCATGGCGTGCAACGAGGGGGAGGTAGGCGAGATAGGCGGGCAGCGCCGGCCCCAGGGCGGGGCCGGGCAGGGGGGCGATCAGTGCTCGGTGCTGTCGTGCTGCTGGTCGAACTGGCGCAGGTGCTTGCGGGAAAGGGCGAGGAAGCGTGGCGTGGGTCCGATGTCCTCGAAGAGCGGGTCACCCTGCTCGTCGGTGGCCACCACCTTGCTGCCCTTGACGTAGGGCAGGCTGGCTTCGAGCTCCTCGAGGGCGGCGCCGAGCAGTTCGCCGAGCAACTCCTCCAGGCTGCGCTTGGGGTACATCTCGTTGAGGGCGGCGAGTCGTGCCGCGGATTCCACATCCAGGTGGATGCTGTACTGGCTGCGGGTCAGGCGACCCTTGGCGTTTTCTTCCCAATGGCGGATCAGTTCGCGGATCTTCATGGTCACCTCGTGCCAGGCCCGCTCGTGGCGGGCATCTGCTGGAGGTCGGCGGCGCGGTGCCGTCGGCCGGCGGGCGCTTCTGGGGCCCGCCTGTCTTCAGCCTAGCTCGCCGGGGACGATGCAGCGGCATGGTGTCGCACCCTTGTAAGTCGATGGCGCCCTCGGCACTCTGGGGGCTCGACATCTCTCTGGGGAGCCTGTCATGGCGGAAATCGACGCACGCTTGCGCGAAGACGTTCACCTGCTCGGCGAATTGCTGGGCAATACCATCCGCGCCCATCAGGGCGAGGCCTTCCTGGAAAAGATCGAGCGCATCCGCAAGGGCGCCAAGGCGGCCCGCAAGGGCTCGCGGCAGGGCGAGCAGCAGCTCAACGAGGCCCTCGACGATCTCACTGCCGATGAGTTGCTGCCGGTGGCCCGGGCCTTCAACCAGTTCCTCAACCTGGCCAATATCGCCGAGCAGTACCACCGCATCCGCCGGCGCGGGCCACAGGAGCCGGAGCTCTTCGAGAAGCGCGTGCTGCCGGAGCTGCTGCAGCGCCTGGGCGCTGCCGGGCATTCGCCGGACCAGCTGGCACGCCAGGTGGCGCGGCTGGATATCGAGCTGGTGCTGACCGCCCACCCCACCGAGGTGGCGCGGCGGACGCTGATCCAGAAGTACGACGCCATGGCCGCTCAACTGGCGGCCCAGGACCACAGCGACCTCAGCGCCGACGAGCGCGCCAAGGTGCACACCGCCCTGGAGCGGCTGATCGCCGAGGCCTGGTTCACCGACGAGATCCGCCGCAGCCGGCCGACGCCGGTGGACGAGGCCAAATGGGGTTTCGCGGTGATCGAGCATTCCCTCTGGCACGCGTTGCCGGAATTCATCCGCCAGACCGACCGCACCCTGCATGCCGCCACCGGCCTGCACTTGCCCCTGACCGCCGCGCCGGTGCGCTTCGCCTCGTGGATGGGCGGTGACCGCGACGGCAACCCCAATGTCACCGCTGCCGTGAGCCGCGAAGTGCTGCTGCTGGCGCGCTGGATGGCCGCCGACCTCTACCTGCGTGATGTCGACCACCTGGCCGCCGAGCTGTCCATGCACCAGGCCAGCGATGAGTTGCGCGTACGCGTGGGCGTGCACCCCGAGCCCTACCGGGCGCTGCTCAAGCAATTGCGCGAACGCCTGCGCGCCACCCGCGCCTGGGCCCAGGCGGCGCTGGATGGCGAGGTGGCGGCCGGCCCCGAGGTGCTGCAGGACAACCAGCAACTGCTGGAGCCCCTGGAACTCTGCTACCACTCCCTGCACGCCTGCGGCATGGGCGTGATCGCCGATGGCGCGTTGCTCGACTGCCTGCGCCGCGCGGCTTGCTTCGGCCTGTTCCTGGTGCGCCTGGACGTGCGCCAGGACTCTGCCCGTCATCGCGCCGCCCTGGCAGAAATCACCGACTACCTGGGGCTCGGCGACTACGCGGCCTGGGACGAGGACGCGCGCCTGGCCTTCCTCCAGCGCGAACTGGACAACCGCCGCCCGCTGCTGCCGCCCCATCACAAGCCGTCCGCCGAAACCGCCGAGGTGCTCGCCACCTGCCGCGTGGTGGCCTCGGCACCGGCGGCCTCCCTGGGCTCCTATGTCATCTCCATGGCCGGCGCGCCTTCCGATGTGCTGGCCGTGCAACTGCTGCTCAAGGAAGCCGGGCTGCAGCGGCCGATCCGCGTGGTGCCGCTGTTCGAGACCCTCGCCGACCTGGACAACGCCGCCCCGGCCATCGACCGGCTGCTGGGCCTGCCCGGCTACCGCTCGCGCCTGCACGGCCCGCAGGAAGTGATGATCGGCTACTCCGACTCGGCCAAGGACGCCGGCACCACGGCCGCCGCTTGGGCCCAGTACCGCGCCCAGGAAGCGCTGGTGGAAACCTGCCGCCAGCATCAGGTCGAGCTGCTGCTGTTCCATGGCCGCGGCGGCACCGTGGGACGTGGCGGTGGCCCGGCCCACGCGGCGATCCTGTCGCAACCGCCGGGTTCTGTGGCGGGGCGTTTCCGCACCACCGAGCAGGGCGAGATGATTCGCTTCAAGTTCGGCCTGCCGGACGTCGCCGTGCAGAACCTCGACCTTTACCTGGCGGCGGTGCTGGAGGCGACCCTGTTGCCGCCCCCGCAACCTGAGCCTGCCTGGCGCACCGAAATGGACCGCCTCGCCGCCGAAGGCGTGGCCGGCTACCGGGCGGTGGTGCGCGAGCACGAGCAGTTCGTCGAGTACTTCCGCCAGGCCACGCCGGAGCAGGAGCTGGGCCGCCTGCCCCTGGGCAGCCGCCCAGCCAAGCGTCGCGCCGGTGGCGTGGAAAGCCTGCGGGCGATCCCCTGGATATTCGCCTGGACCCAGACCCGCCTGATGCTGCCGGCCTGGCTGGGCTGGGAGCGGGCGCTGCAGAGCGCGGTGGAGCGGGGCGAGCTGGCGCTGTTGCGGGAGATGCGCGAGCGCTGGCCATTCTTCGCCACCCGCATCGATATGCTGGAGATGGTCCTGGCCAAGGCCGACGGCAACATCGCCGAACTCTATGACTCGCGACTGGTGGAAAAGCAGCTGTTGCCGCTGGGTGCGCATCTACGCGACCTATTGTCGCAGGCCTGTACGACCGTACTAGGGGTGACCGGGCAGTCCGAGCTTCTGGCGTCCAGTCCCGAGACCCGCGAGGCCATCAGTGTGCGCAACACCTACCTCGACCCGCTGCACCTGCTCCAGACGGAGCTTCTGGCCCGTTCCAGGCGCGCCGAGAACAGCGCCGAAGGCCCCCTGGAACAGGCGTTGCTGGTGAGCGTGGCGGGCATTGCGGCAGGCCTGCGGAACACCGGTTGAAGGGGCTTCTTATCCGACTTTCGGTGGCTTGTGCGGCATAGGGGTGCTGTGTATCTTGATCAACCTTTTGGCCGCTCAACGACGCCGAAACCCGATACTGAGATTGGCCCCAAGAGGCGAATCCGAGACTTCAAAACAATCTTGAGGAGCACATCGATGCGCGTGATTCTGCTGGGGGCGCCCGGTGCCGGAAAAGGTACCCAGGCTGGTTTCATCACCAAGAAGTTCGCTATTCCGCAAATCTCCACCGGCGACATGCTGCGCGCAGCGGTCAAGGCGGGCACCGAGCTCGGCCTGAAGGCCAAGAGCGTGATGGATGCCGGCGGCCTGGTTTCCGATGACCTGATCATCAACCTGGTCAAGGAACGCATTGCCCAGCCCGATTGCGCCAACGGCTTCCTCTTCGATGGCTTCCCGCGCACCATTCCCCAGGCCGAAGCCCTGAAGGACGCTGGCGTGACCATCGACCACGTGGTCGAGATCGCCGTGGACGACGAAGAGATCGTCGGCCGCATCGCCGGTCGCCGCGTGCACCCGGCTTCGGGTCGCGTGTACCACACCGAGCACAACCCGCCGAAGGTCGCTGGCAAAGACGACGAAACCGGTGAAGACCTGATCCAGCGCGACGACGACAAGGAAGCCACCGTGCGTCATCGCCTGTCCGTGTACCACTCGCAGACCAAGCCGCTGGTGGACTTCTACCAGAAGCTGTCCGCGGCCGAAGGCACCCCGAAGTACAGCGCCATCGCCGGCGTCGGCTCGGTGGAAGAGATCACCGGCAAGGTGTTCGCCGCGCTTTCCTGATCGATCGCTGATCGATTCGACCAACGGCCCGCTTGCGGGCCGTTGGCGTTTATAATGCGCGCCTTTTTCGACCCATCTGGATGCACCGATGACCACCCTGCTGGCCCTGGATACCGCCACCGAAGCCTGTTCCGTCGCCCTGCTGCATGACGGCCGCGTGCTCAGTCACTACGAGGTGATCCCGCGCCAGCACGCCCAGCGCCTGCTGCCGATGATCCAGGCCCTGCTGGCCGAGGCCGGCGTCGGCCTGCCCGCGCTCGACGCCATCGCCTTCGGTCGTGGCCCGGGTGCCTTCACCGGCGTGCGCATCGCCGTGGGCGTGGTCCAGGGCCTGGCCTTCGCCCTCGACCGCCCGGTGCTGCCGGTGTCCAACCTCGCGGTGCTGGCCCAGCGTGCCCACCGCGAACAGGGCGTGAGCCAGGTGGCCGCGGCCATCGATGCGCGCATGGACGAGGTCTACTGGGGTTGCTACCGCCTGGAGGCCGGCGAGATGCGCCTTGCCGGCAGCGAAGCGGTGCTGCCGCCCGAGCGTGCAGAGCTGCCCCGTGACGGCCTGGGCGAGTGGTTCGGCGCCGGCACTGGCTGGGGCACCTTCGCTTCGCGCATCCCGGTGGCGGTGAGCGGCCAGGCGCCCGACCTGCTGCCCCACGCGCAGGACCTGCTGACCCTGGCCACCTTCGCCTGGGGCCGCGGCGAGGCGGTGGTGGCCGACGAGGCCCAACCGGTTTACCTGCGCGACAACGTCGCCACGCCCAAGGCGCCGCGCTGAGCGAGCTGACCACCGGCAATGCCGGGCGTCAGGGATGATTGAAAATCCCCGGATGTCCGGCTAGATTCCACCCCATTCGCCAACCCCTTTGACAGCCTGACCTCCATTGATGCGCATCGACGGTTTCACTTCATCCATCTCGCTGGATCGCAGCCCCCGCCAGGGCAGCGCGAATACCGCTTTCCGCGAGGTGCAGCGCGAGGTCGAAAGCCGTCGTGACGTGCCGGCCACCCCGGCCAGCACCCAGGGCTTCGAGCAGGCCGCCCAGCCGCGCAAGGTCGAGGCCAGCAATGCCAGCAGCAACAGCCTGCCGGCCCGCCCCCAGGACATCGTGCAGCCGCGCAACCTGAGCAATCGCGCCAACCAGGCCATTGCCAGCTACGCCACCACCGCCAGCTTCGCGTCGGAGACCGACGCGCCGGAAGTCCTCGGGCTCGACCTCTACGCCTGATGCTGCCGTACTTCCTCGGCTGCCCGTCCTGGAACGAGCCCGCCTGGCGCGGCAGCTTCTACCCCGCCGATACCCGCCCCGCTGAAACCCTCGAGCACTACGCCCGCGTGTTCAACGCCGTGGAGGGCAACACCACCTTCTACGCCCGCCCCTCCGCCGCCACGCTGCAGCTGTGGGCCGAGCGCATGCCCGAGCATTTCCGCTTCTGCGCCAAGCTGCCCCGGGACATCAGCCACGAGGGTGACCTGCGCGACCGCATCGGCGCCACCCAGGAGTTCCTGCGTCTGCTCGAGCCCCTGGGTGCACGGGTGGCGCCGCTGTGGCTGCAACTGTCGGCGAGCTTCGGGCCGCAGCGCCTGGGCGAGCTGGCGGACTGGCTGGACACCTTCTCCCACCGCGCTATCGCCGTGGAGGTGCGCAACGCCGCGTTCTTCGCCCGGGGCGAGGAGGAGAAGGCCCTCAACCGCCTGCTCCACGAGCGCGGCGTAGAGCGCATCTGCCTGGATTCGCGAGCCCTGTTCGCCTGCGACTCCGACGACCCGGCGGTGCTCCACGCGCAATCCAAGAAGCCGCGCGTGCCGGTCAGGCCGACCGCCTTCAGTGCTGCGCCCCAGGTGCGCTTCATCGGTGGCCCGGACCTGGACGCCAACCAGCGCTACCTCGACCCCTGGCTGGACAAGGTGGCCGACTGGATCGGTGAAGGCCTGGTGCCCCATGTGTTCCTGCACACCCCGGACAACCACTTGGCGGCCGCCCAGGCACAGCGCTTCCATGCCGGCTTGATGACCCGCCTGCCGGGCCTGCCGGCATTGGCCGAAAGCGCCGCGCAGCAGGAATCGACACAACTCGACCTGCTCTGAGGCTGTCGCTTTCCCCAAGGCGCGGGTTAAGGTCGGGCCTTTGCAACCCGGGAGAGATGCCATGCCGAGCCAGGCCCAACGTGCCGAAACCTTCCGCGCCCTGCACCAGGACGCCGGACTTCTCGTACTGCCGAACCCATGGGATGCCGGGTCGGCGAAGATGCTCGCCGCCCTGGGCTGCCGTGCCCTGGCCACCACCAGTGCCGGGTTGGCCTTCTCCCTGGGCCGCCGTGACGCCGAAGGCGCGGTGAGCCGTGAAGAGGCATTGGTCAACGCCCGCGCCATAGTCGAGGCCACGCCCCTGCCGGTGGCCGCCGACCTGGAGAACGGCTACGGCGACAGCCCCGAAGCCTGCGCCGAAACCATCCGCCTCGCCGCCGAGGTCGGCCTGGTGGGTGGCTCGATCGAGGACGCCAGCGGCCGTGCCGACGCGCCCATCTACCCCTTCGAGCTGGCCGTCGAGCGTGTCCGTGCTGCGGTGGAAGCCGCGCGCAGCCTGCCGTTCCCCTTCACCTTCGCCGCCCGTGCGGAGAACTTCCTCCATGGCCGCCCTGACCTCGATGACACCATTCGCCGCCTGGTGGCCTATGCCGAGGCCGGCGCCGATGTGCTCTATGCGCCGGGGCTGACCACCCGCGAGCAGATCATCGAAGTGGTACGGGCGGTGTCGCCCAAGCCGGTCAACATTCTGGTGGGCTCGCCGGCGTTGAAGGTGGGCCTGGCGGAGTTGGCCGAGCTCGGCGTCAAGCGCGTCAGCCTGGGCTCCAACCTGGCGCGGGTGGCCTACGGCGCCTTCTTCCGCGCGGCGGAGGACCTGCTCTGCGGCGACCTCACGGCCACCCAGCGGGCGATGCCCTTCGACCGTATCAACGACCTGTTCAAGGGCTGAACGGGTGCGCGTGCGCCGGCTGATTCCGCTGCTGATCCTGCTGCTGGTGCTCGGCGCACCCCTGGCGGTGTACCAGAAGTGGGTGCAGCTGCCGCCGCGCTGGGACCCCTGGGCGCCGCTGGATGTGCGCGATGAGCCCAACCTGCTGACCCCCTTCAAGCTGATGCGCCTGCAGGCCGACCCGGCGCTGTGCCGCCTGGCGCTGCAAACCTCCAGCCTGAAATACGCGACGCTGCCGGACAGCGCGCCGGCAGCCGGTTGCCCCATCGAGAACAGCGTGCGCATCAGTGGCTCGGGGCTGGCCTTCAGCAGCAGTTTCATCGCCACCTGCGAGGTGGCCGTGGCCTTCGCCCTGTTCGAACGTCACGGGCTGCAACCCATCGCCCGTGAGCTCTATGGCCAGCCGGTGGCGCGCATCGACCACCTGGGCAGCTTCGCCTGCCGCAATATCGGCGGCACCCAGCGTCGCAGCCAGCACGCCTCGGCCAACGCGCTGGACATCGCCGGCTTCCGCCTGGCCGATGGACGGCGCATCAGCGTGGCCCGCGACTGGGCGGGCGATGACACCGAGGCGCGTTTCCTGCGCCGGGTGCGCGATGCCGCCTGCGAGCACTTCAACACCACCCTGGGGCCGGAGTACAACGCCGCCCACCACGACCACTTCCATGTCGACATGGGCCTGTTCCGCCTGTGCCGCTGAGTGCCGCGCACGGGCGCCTGGCTCGTGGCTCTGGCAAAATGCCGGGCATCTTGGAATAACGGATTCGATCAATGAGCGATGAGCGGGAACAGGCCCGGGTGCGCGTCGATGCACTGGCGCCGCAGCACCAGGCAGGTGCGGCCCAATGGGCGGCCAGGCTTGGGCTGCCCCTGGGCGGCGAGGCGGACTTCGCCCTGCAACTGGGTGACGACGGCCTGCAGCTGGTGGACCTGTCGCCCCAGGCACCGGGCCCGGTGCGGGTCGACTTCGTCGAGGGCGCGGCCGCCCATCGACGCCAGTTCGGCGGTGGCGCCGGGCAGATGATCGCCAAGGCGGTGGGCGTGCAGCCGGGCATCCGCCCGCAGGTGCTGGACGCCACTGCCGGCCTGGGCCGCGACGCCTTCGTGCTCGCCAGCCTGGGTTGCGAGATGGACCTGATCGAACGCCAGCCCCTGGTGGCAGCGCTGTTGGAAGACGGCCTGGCCCGCGCTGCGGGTGACGGCGAGGTGGCTGCCATCGCCACGCGCATGCGCCTGCACACCGGCAATGCCATCGAGCTGATGCAGGGCTGGCAGGGCGAGGCGCCCCAGGTGATCTACCTCGACCCGATGTTCCCCCACCGCGACAAGAGCGCCCTGGTGAAGAAGGAAATGCGCCTGTTCCGCCCGCTGGTGGGCGATGACCTGGATGCGCCGGCCCTGCTCGCCGCGGCCCTGGCGCTGGCCAGCCACCGCGTGGTGGTGAAGCGTCCGCGCAAGGCGCCGATCATCGAGGGCGCCAAGCCCAGCTATGCGCTGGAGGGCAAGTCCAGCCGCTACGACATCTATCCGAAGAAGGCCCTGAGCAAGGGCTGACCGCGAGGGAAGGGATTCCATGGACGACGCCATCCGCTGCCCCATCCGCCGCACCCTGGCGCACCTGCCCTGGGTCGGTGACGACCGCGCCGGTGCCCGCCATTGGCTGGCGATGCAGCGCGACCCGCTGGCCTGGTTGCAGAAGGTGCACGCCGAGCAGCCGGACATGGCGGTCACGCGCATGGGGCTGAGCCGGCTCTGGTGCCTGTTCCACCCCCGGGCGGTGCAGGAGCTGATGGTCGACCACCGCGAACACCTGAAACGCTGGGAACCCAGCCTGTGCATGATGCGCCAGTGGAACGGGCGCAGTTTCATGATGCGCGAGGGTGAACCCGCCCGTGAGCGGCGCAAAGAAATGCGGCCGCATATCGCCGCGCCTTCGGCCGCCGACATCCTGCAACTGGCGGAGCGCTGGAGCGAGGGCATCGAGCCCGGTGCCGAGCGCGACCTCGATCTGGAAATGGCCGCCTACAGCGTCACCCTCACCGGGCGCGCGCTCTTCGACATCGACCTGGAAAACGACGCCTTCCGCGTGGCCCGTGCGGTGCGCCTGCTGTCGCGGGTGGCGCTGCTGGAGACCAGCACCGGTATTCCCCTGGGGCACTGGTTCCCCAGCAAGCTGTGCCCGCGCAAGCGCTGGGCCCTGGCGCAGCTGCAGGAAGTGGTAGGGCGCTGCGCTGACGAATCACCCCGCCCGCTGGCAGTGCAGCGCGACGAACTGGCCACGCTGCTGATGGCGGGGCACCAGTCCACCGGCGCGACCCTGACCTGGGCGCAGCTGCTGCTGGCCCAGCACCCGGAGGTGCGCGAGGCGCTGCGGGACGAACTCAAGGGTGTGGACTGGAGCCGGGTACAGGGCGTGGCCGACCTGCGCCGGTGCCCGCTGCTGCGGGCGGTGATCCAGGAGAGCCTGCGCATCTACCCGCCGGCCTATGGCCTGGTGCCCCGGCAGCTCACGGCGGACGTGGAGGTGTTCGGCCAGGGGCTGAAGAAGGGCGACATCGTCATGCTGTCGAGCTGGATCACCCAGCGCGACCCGCGCTGGTTCGAGGCGCCGCTGGAATTCCGCCCGCAACGCTTCATCGAGCCTTCGACCTGGCCCAAGGGCGCCTACTTCCCCTTCGGGCTGGGGGACCGTGCCTGCCCGGGCACGGCCATGGCGATGATGGACCTGGCGGTGTCCCTGGCCTGGTGGGTCGAGCACTGGGACGTCGAGCCGCTGGGGCCGATCGAGCCCCAGGGCTGGTTCTCCCTGCGGCCCAAACGGGCGCGGGTCAGGTTCGTGCGACGGGGGTGACGTCCTCGGCGCGGTAGGCGCGGAGGAACAGCTCCACCACTTCCTGCACATGCTGCTCGGCCTCTTCGCCCTGGAGGGGCGTGGCGCAGCCGATCAGCAGGCGGAAGTTGTGCCCGCCCTTGATCAGGCAGAAGAAGTGCTCGGCGGCGTTGATCGGCTTGTCGATGCGCAGCTTGCCGGCCTTGTCCGCCTGGATCAGCAGGCGCTCCATCTCATTGAGGATCTGCTGCGGGCCGGCATCGAAGAACAGCTTCGACAGCTTCGGGTCCTGGTTGCCCAGGGTGGCCATCAAACGGTGCAGTTCGATGGACTCGCTGCTGTTGATCAGCGCCTGGAAACCCATGCCGATGTTGCGTAGCACAGTTTCGATGGTCCCACCGAGGGGTAATTCGAACAGCAGCTCCGGCAACTGCTCCATGCACTTGGCCTTCACTGCGGCGGAGAACAACGTCTCCTTGTCGGTGAAGTGGCTGTACACGGTGAGTTTGGAGACCCCGGCCTCGGCGGCGATGGCGTCCATGCTGCTGCCGTCGTAACCCTTGCTGAGGAACAGCGACTTGGCCGCCTCGAGGATCGCCGCACGCTTGGCCGGGTCCTTGGGGCGGCCGGGGCCGCTGGCTTGTAAAGTTTTGTCAGACATTCGCGTTTAAATACTGGACTGGTGAGTTTGCTATTTTTACTATACTCGGCAGTATAAATATTCCAACAGCACTTTTGCGAAAGGTCATACACCATGTTCCGCCATGTCCTGCCCCTCGCTCTGCCTTTGACACTCTCTTTGCTCGTCGGTGCCTGTGGCAACAGCGAGACCGTCCAGCAATCGATACGTCCGGCCATGGTGGTGCAGCCACAGCCCGCCGGCGACGCGATGGTGACCTATCCGGGCGAAGTGCGCGCCAGGCTGGAGCCGGAACTGGCGTTCCGCATCGGCGGCAAGATCACCCGGCGACTGGTGGACGTGGGGGACCGGGTGAAGGCCGAGCAGCCGCTGGCCGAACTCGACCCGCAGGATGTGCGCCTGCAACTGGAAGCCTCCCGCGCCCAGGTGACGGCGGCCGAGGCCAACCTCAAGCTGGTGCGCGCCGAGCGTGATCGCTACAAGACCCTGCTGGACCGCAAGCTCATCAGCCCCTCGCAGTTCGACAACGTCGAAAACCAGTACCGCTCCGGCGAGGCGCGGCTGAAACAGATCCAGGCCGAGTACAACGTGGCCAGCAACCAGGCCGGCTATGCCGTGCTGCGCGCCTCGCAGAACGGCGTGATCGCCACCCGCCGCGCGGAAGTGGGCCAGGTGGTGGCCGCCGGGCAGACCGTGTTCACCCTGGCTGCCGACGGCGAGCGCGAAGTGCTGATCAGCCTGCCGGAGCACGCCATCGACCGCTTCAAGATCGGCCAGGAAGTGGCCGTTGAACTCTGGTCGCAGCCCGACAAGCGTTTCCCCGGGCGCATCCGCGAGCTCTCGCCGGCCGCCGACCAGCAGTCGCGCACCTTCGCCGCGCGCATCGCCTTCACCGCCGGCGAGGTGCCCGCCGAGCTGGGCCAGAGCGCCCGCGTCTACATCCAGGCCAACGGCGAGGTGCCGCTGTCGGTACCGCTCTCGGCGCTCACCGCCGAAGCCGGTGCGCCGTACGTCTGGGTGGTTAACCCGGACAGCTCGAAGATCGAACGCCGCCCCGTGCGCGTCGGCCCCTACGGTGAAGACCGCGTACCCGTGCTCGAAGGCCTGAAGCCCGAGGACTGGGTGGTCGCCGCCGGTGTCCAGGTGCTGCGTGAAGGCCAGGAAGTCCGCCCCGTGGACCGCGCCAACCGCGCGGTGAAGCTGATCGCCAAGGAGTAGGGCAGAGTGAACTTCAACCTTTCCGCCTGGGCGCTGAAGAACCGTCAGATCGTCCTCTACATCATGCTGCTGCTGGGCATAGTCGGTGCGATCTCCTACACCAAGCTGGGGCAGAGCGAAGACCCGCCCTTCACCTTCAAGGCCATGGTGATCCGCACCAACTGGCCCGGCGCCAGCGCCGAGGAAGTTTCCCGCCAGGTCACCGAGCGCATCGAAAAGAAGCTCATGGAGACCGGCGAGTACGACAAGATCATTTCCTTCTCCCGCCCCGGCGAATCCCAGGTGACCTTCCTCGCGCGGGACTCGATGCATTCCAACGAGATCCCCGAGCTCTGGTACCAGGTGCGCAAGAAGGTCAGCGACATTCGCCACACCTTGCCCCAGGGCATCCAGGGGCCGTTCTTCAACGACGAATTCGGTACCACCTTCGGCAACATCTATGCGCTGACCGGCGAGGGCTTCGACTACGCCGTGCTCAAGGACTACGCCGACCGTATCCAGCTGCAACTGCAGCGGGTCAAGGACGTGGGCAAGGTCGAGCTGCTCGGCCTGCAGGACGAGAAGATCTGGATCGAGCTCTCCAACACCAAGGCCGCTACCCTGGGCCTGCCGCTGGCCGCCGTGCAGCAGGCGCTGGAAGAGCAGAACGCCGTGGCCGCCGCCGGCTTCTTCGAGACGGCCAGCGACCGCGTACAGTTGCGCGTCAGCGGGCGCTTCGACTCGGTGAAGGAGATTCGCGACTTCCCCATCCGCGTGGGTGACCGCACCTTCCGCATCGGCGATGTCGCCGACGTGCACCGTGGCTTCAACGACCCACCCGCGCCGCGCATGCGCTTCATGGGCGAAAACGCCATCGGCCTCGCGGTCTCGATGAAGGCGGGCGGTGACATCCTCATCCTCGGCCAGGCCCTGGAAGGCGAGTTCGCCCGCCTGCAGGAAACCCTCCCGGCCGGCATGCAGCTGCGCAAGGTCTCCGACCAGCCAGCGGCGGTGAAGACCGGCGTGGGCGAATTCGTCCGCGTGCTCACCGAGGCGCTGATCATCGTGCTGCTGGTGAGCTTCTTCTCCCTGGGCCTGCGCACCGGCCTGGTGGTGGCGCTGTCGATCCCCCTGGTACTGGCGATGACCTTCGCCGCCATGTACTACCTGGGCATCGGCCTGCACAAGATTTCCCTCGGCGCGCTGGTGCTGGCGCTGGGCTTGCTGGTTGACGACGCGATCATCGCGGTGGAGATGATGGCCATCAAGATGGAGCAGGGCTACGACCGGCTCAAGGCGGCCAGCTATGCCTGGACCAGCACGGCCTTCCCCATGCTCACCGGCACCCTGATCACCGCCGCCGGCTTCCTGCCCATCGCCACCGCGCAATCGGGCACCGGCGAATACACCCGTTCGATCTTCCAGGTGGTGACCATCGCCCTGCTGGTGTCCTGGATCGCCGCCGTGGTCTTCGTGCCCTACCTGGGTGACCGCCTGCTGCCGGACCTGGCCAAGCGCCACGCCGAGAAGCATGGCGGCAGCGGCGCCCACGACCCCTACGCGACGCCCTTCTACCAGCGCGTGCGGCGCGTGGTGGAGTGGTGCGTGCGTCGGCGCAAGACGGTGATCGTGCTGACCCTGGTGGCCTTCGTCGCCGCCATCGCGATGTTCCGCTTCGTGCCCCAGCAGTTCTTCCCGGCCTCCGGGCGCCTGGAGCTGATGGTCGACCTGAAGCTGGGCGAAGGCTCCTCGCTGAGCAACACCGAAGCCGAAGTGACGCGCCTGGAGAAGATGATCAAGGAGCACTCGGGTGTGGATAACTACGTGGCCTACGTGGGCACCGGTTCGCCGCGCTTCTACCTGCCGCTGGACCAGCAGCTGCCGGCGGCGAGCTTCGCCCAGTTCGTGGTGCTGGCGAAGACCATCGAGGACCGCGAGGCCTTGCGCAGCTGGCTGATCCAGACGCTCAACGACGAGTTCCCCAGCCTGCGCACCCGCGTCTCGCGCCTTGAGAACGGCCCGCCCGTGGGTTACCCGGTGCAGTTCCGCGTCTCCGGCGAGCACATCGACGAAGTCCGCGCCTACGCCCGCAAGGTGGCCGACAAGGTGCGCGAGAACCCCCACGTAGTGAACGTGCACCTGGACTGGGAAGAGCCGAGCAAGGTGGTGCGCCTGAACATCGACCAGGACCGCGCCCGCGCCCTGGGCGTGAGCACCGCCGACCTGTCGCGCTTCCTGCAGAGCTCGCTCACCGGCTCCACGGTCAGCCAGTTCCGCGAGGACAACGAGTTGATCGACATCCTCCTGCGCGGCACCCCGCGTGAGCGCCAGGAGCTGGCCCTGCTGCCGAGCCTGGCGGTGCCCACCGACAGTGGCAAGAGCGTGCCCCTGTCGCAGATCGCCACCCTGGAATACGGTTTCGAGGAAGGCATCATCTGGCACCGCAACCGCCTGCCTACCGTGACCGTGCGCGCCGACATCTACGACAAGTCGCTGCCGGCCAGCCTGGTGGCGCAGATTCTGCCGACCCTGGAGCCGATTCGCGCCGAACTGCCCAGCGGCTACCTGCTGGATGTAGGCGGCACCGTGGAAGACTCGACCCGTGGGCAGAAGTCGGTGAACGCCGGCGTGCCGCTGTTCATCGTCGTGGTGCTGACGTTGCTGATGCTGCAGCTGAAGAGCTTCTCGCGTACGGCGATGGTGTTCCTCACCGCGCCCCTGGGGCTGATCGGGGTGACCCTGTTCCTCCTGGTGTTCCGCCAGCCCTTCGGCTTCGTGGCCATGCTCGGCACCATCGCCCTGTCGGGGATGATCATGCGCAACTCGGTGATCCTGGTGGACCAGATCGAGCAGGACATCGCCGCCGGCCTGGACAAGTGGCACGCCATCATCGAAGCCACGGTGCGCCGCTTCCGCCCCATCGTGCTCACCGCCCTGGCGGCGGTGCTGGCGATGATCCCGCTGTCGCGCAGTGTGTTCTTCGGCCCCATGGCCGTCGCCATCATGGGCGGCCTGATCGTCGCCACGGCGTTGACCCTGCTGTTCCTGCCGGCGCTCTACGCGGCCTGGTTCCGGGTCAAGGAAGTGCCCAGGGCCGTGTAGGCCGGGCTGAGGTACGAGGCCCAACGTTGCGATGCCACCTCAGGCATCGCGCGTTGGGCCTCGCTGCGCTCGGCGCCACCCTACGGACTGTCCGTAGGGTGGTGTAGAGCGCAGCGAAACCCATCGATTCATTCGTACATCCCATCCAGCAGCAACGCGAAGTTGCGCTCCACCACCGGGCGCTTGAGCTTCTGCGTTGGCGTCAGTTCGTCCTGCTCCTGGCTGAGCAGGCGCGGCAGCAGGGCCCAGGCCTTGATCCGCTCCACCTGGGACAGCTCGGCGTTGATGGTGTCGATGTGCCCCTGCAGCTCCGCCAGCAGCGCCGGCGCCTGCAGCCAGGCATCGGCATCGCCCGCCAGGCCCTGGCGTTTCGCCCAGATGGCCAGACTCTGCGGCTCCAGGGCGAGCAGGGCGCTGAGGTGCTTGCGCCGGTCCCCGTGGACCAGGGCCTGTTCCACCAGCGGGTGTTGCTTGAGGCGCGTCTCGATGGGCGTCGGGGCGATGTTCTTGCCGCCGGCGGTGATGATCAGTTCCTTCTTGCGGCCGGTCAGCCAGAGGTAGCCGGTGGCGTCGATCCGCCCCAGGTCGCCGCTGCGCAGCCAGCCATCGAGGGTGAAGGTTTCGGCGGTCTTCTCCGGTTGCTGGAAGTAGCCCTGGAACACATGGGGGCCGCGCACCAGCACCTCGCCGTCGTCGGCGATGCGCACTTCCACGCCGGGCAAGGGCCGGCCCACCGAGCCGGCCTTGGTCGGGCCGCCTTCGTTGCTGGTGAGAAAGGCGGTGGACTCGGACATGCCCCAGCCTTCGTACAGGGGCAGGCCGAGGGCGGCGAAGAAGTTCACCAGCTCGGCGTCCAGCGGCGCGCCACCGCTGACCAGGGCGCGGATGCGCGAGCCGAGCAGGCGCTGGCGCAGGCCGTTGAGCACCAGGCGCCGGGCCAGTTGCAGGCGCAGCCCGCCGCGCTGGCGAATACCGGTGCGCAGGGCCCAGTCGAGCACGCGGCGCTTGCCGGGCGCCAGGGTCTGACGCTGGGCCATGACGGCGGCGTGGAGCTTTTCGAAGAGCCTGGGAACGCTGCCGAAGAAGTCCGGCTGCACCTCGGCGATGGCCCGGGGCACATCATTGATATCCGGCACGTAGGCGGCCTGGGCGCCACACCAGAGGCGCTGGTAGTGGCCAATCACCCGTTCGCCGACATGGGCCATGGGCAGGAAGGCGAGCCCGGTGTAGCGCGGGGGCGGCAGTTGGTAGGCACTGATGGCAGCCAGCAGGTTGCCGTGGCTGAGCATGGCGGCCTTGGGCTCGCCGGTGGTGCCGGAGGTGAACACCAGGTTGGCCAGGGCCTGGCGGTCGAGGGCCTGCCACCGCTGGCGGACTTGCTCGGCGCTCACCCTGTCGCCCTCGGCGATGAAGGCGTCCAGGCCCGTCGCGGCGCCGTCCGCCTCGGTGTCGATGGCCACCACGCGCAAGCCCGGCAGCGAGACGCCACGGGCCTGTTCCAGGCGCTCGACGAACAACAGACGGCAATCCGCCCGTTGCAGTTGCTGGGTCGCCTGCGCCAGGGTGAGGCTCTGGTAGAGGCCAACGCTGACGGCGCCGGCCATGAGCACGGCGAAGTCCAGCAGGCTCCATTCGAGGCGGGTGCGGCACCAGATCGCCACGCGGTCGCCGGGCTCGACGCCGGCGGCGACCAGGGCCCTGGCCAGGGCCTCGCTGCGCTGTGCCACGGTGCCCCAGTCGAGGCTGCGCCAGGCGTCGTTTGCCCGCACCTGGGCGGCGGGCCAGTCGGGCGTCTGCCGGGCGCGCCAGGCGAGCAGGGCGGGGATGCTGGGAAGCTCGGCCGGCGGTTGTTGCGTCGTCATCGAACACCTCCTGTACTCGTGGGACGGCGGGGCTCAGGGAATGGGCTGGCCCGAATCGCGCTCCTTCACCGCCTGGGCGAACCCGACTTCCTCGCAACGCGCCTTGAAGCGCACGCCTTCCGGGCTGTGGCGGGTGATGCCGTCGAACAGTGTGGCGAACATTTGTGTGGTTTCCAGGCCCATGTTGTGGAAGGCCTGGTTGATCATCAGCTTCTGCATCATCAACTGGTTCCTTGGGATGCCCTGCATACGCGCGCTGAGCGCTTCCACCGCTGCGTCCAGCTCGGCCAGGGGCACGCTCTGGTAGACCAGGCCCAGGCGCTGGGCCTCGCGGCCGTCGATGAGGTCGCCGGTGAGGAGCATGCGCTTGGCCTTCTCCGGGCCCAGGCGGTAGACCCACATGGCGGTGGTCGGGCAGCCCCAGACCCGCGCCGGCGGATAGCCGATCACCGCTTCGTCGGCCATCAGGATCAGGTCGCAGCACAGGGCGATGTCGCTGCCGCCGGCCACCGCCGGGCCGTGCACCTTGGCGATCACCGGCTTGTAGCTGCGGAACAGGCTCATGAAGTGCTCGGTGTTCTTCTTCATCAGCGCGTAGTCGACCATCGGGTCCCAGGGCATTTCCTGGCTGCCGTAGATGCCGCGCGGGTTCTCGGCGAAGAACTTGAGGTCGTAGCCGCTGCAGAAACCACGGCCGGCCCCGGTGAGGACGATCACGTGCACCGCGTCGTCGGCATTGGCGCGCAGCACGGCGGCTTCGAGGTCGGCGGGGAGGCGGTCGTCGATGGCGTTGAGCCGCTCGGGGCGGTTGAGGGTGAGGGTGGCGATGCGGCCGTCGACCGCGTAGTGGACGGTGGAATCGGTCATGGAAGCGCTCCGTGGTTTTTTATTGGATCGGGGCTTGGCGTGTCGGGAGAAATAAGTAAACTGAATTCACTTTTCCTGTCCAGCGCTTTATCGAGAGCCCCATGACCGATCTTTCCCCCAAGGCCCAGAGAACCCGTGCCAGCCTGCTGGACGCCGCCCGCGACGAATTGCTGGAGCTCGGCGGCGGCCTGGAGGTGGGGCGGGTGGCGGAGCGGGCCGGCGTCTCGGTGGGGCTGATCTACCGCTACTTCGCCTCCCGCGCCGGGCTGCTGGCCGCGGTTGCCGAGGACTTCCACGACCGCTACCAGGCCGAGGTGATGGTCGCCGACCCGCTGCCCGGCGCCGAGGACTGGTGCAGCCGCGAGGAGCAGCGGGTGCGCCGCGCAGTGCAGTTCGTCTATGCCGAGCCCCTGGCACCGCTGCTGCTGGTGAGCCTGGCGCGGGAGCCGGAGGTGGCCGCGCTGGAGGCCCGGCGCATCACTGAGAACGTGCGCCAGGGCGCCGACAACATCCGCCGGGGCCAGGTTGCCGGGCAGCTGAACGCCAGCCTCGACCCGGAGCTGGTCTCGGCGATGATCCTCGGTGGCATGCACCAGGCCCTGCTCGAAGCCCTCGGCCGTTCGCCGCGCCCGCCGGCCGATCAGCTGTCGCGGCAGCTCTGGCATTTCATCCGGGGTGCCCTGGCGCCACTCCAGCCGACATGACCCCAACAACAAGAAGAGGCAGGCATGCAGCACGCGACACAGGTGGAACTGCTGAAGAAGACGCTGGCGCTGGCCGAACGGGGCCAGTCCGATTGCCTGGAAGCGCCTTCATCGTTGGCGGTGGACAGCTACCTCGACGAGACGCGTTACCGACGTGAGCGGGACGAGGTGCTGCGCCGCGAACCGCTGCTGGTAGCACGCTCCAGCGAGGTGACGGCGGGGCGCTTCATCACTCGGGACCTGCTGGCGCCATTGCTGCTGGTGCGTGACGAGGCGGGACGGTTGCGCGGCTTCCTCAACGTCTGCAAGCACCGTGGTACCCAGTTGGTGGCGGAGGCGGAAGGGGCCAACCGGGTGTTCGTCTGCCCCTACCATGCCTGGGCCTACAACCCCGATGGGCAACTGCGCGGCATTCCCCATGGCTACGGTTTCGAGGGCGTCGACCGGGGCTGCCTGAACCTCACCGAGGTGCCGGTGGCCGAGTGCTTCGGCGCCATCTGGGCGCGGCACTCGCCTGGCCCCGCACTGGACATGCCGGCGTTCTTCGGCCCCGAGCTGATGGCCGACTTCAGCAGCTTCGCCCTGGAGGGGCAGGTGCTTTTCGACCCGCGCGACATCCGCCGGCCGGTGAACTGGAAGTTGACCATCGACACCTTCTTGGAGAACTACCACGTGGCCAAGGCGCACCAGGCCACCATCGACCCCCTGTTCTGGCCCAACCTGGGGTTGTTCGAGCGCTTCGGCCGGCACATCCGCAACTACTACGTGAAGCGCAACCTGCGCGAGGTGCTGGAACAGCCGGAATCCGAGTGGGACCTGCGGCGCCACGGCAACCTGCTGTACTTCATCTGGCCCAACACCCTGGTGCTGGTGGAGCCGGACCATATCGACTTCTCCAGCGTCTTTCCCGGCGGCCCGCTGGCCACCCGCGTGCTGGGCTACAACCTGCTGCTGGAGGAACCGGCGACGGACAAGGCCCGGCGCTATTTCGAGAAGAACAACGAGATTCTTTATTCCGCCCTGGAGGAAGACTTCGCCATGGCCGCGCGGGTGCAGGACGGCATCCGCGCCGGCGCCAGCGACCGCCTCTGGCACGGGCGCTACGAGCAGGCGTTGCGCTGGTTCCACCAGGGGCTGGATGAGGCGCTGGGGGATTCCCGCGTCGAGGTGGTGGGGCGGGTTGATCGCGAGCGCGGTGAAACCCTTCGCGGCGGAGCCCAGGATTGAACCTGTGCCGCGTTCGACTCCGCCTGGTGGAGGTCCTATACAGCGGTCGCGCTCAAGCGGTGGGGCCTCTGTAGGGGCGACTTCAGTCGCCAAGCGGTGCGCAGCGCCGCCGCCCTTGTGGGAATTCATTCGCGAATCACGCCACTACGCAGTCTCGGGCGTTGGTCCGTTGGGCCTCGCTGCGCTCGGCGCCAACCTACGGTGCTTGAACAAAAAAGCCCGGCGCTTGGCCGGGCTTTTTCGTTTCGGGCTGAGGCTCAGAGCACGCCGAAGACCTTTTTCGCCAGGCCGGTGGCCGCGGCGGCGGGGTTCTTGCGGATGCTGGCTTCCTGGTCGGCGATCATCTTGAACAGGCCGTCGAGGGCTTCCTCGGTCACGTAGCTTTCGATGTTGGCGCTCTTGGCGTCGACCACACCGAAGCTCGCGGCCTGGCCGGCGAAGCTGTTGTACTGCTTGGCCAGGCCAACCTGGTCGGTGGCTTTCTTGACGATGGGCAGGAACTTGGCGCGCAGCTGTTCGCGGCTGGTCTTGTTCAGGTACTGGGTGGCGGAATCCTCGGGGCCGGAGAGGATGCCCTTGGCGTCCTGCACGGTCATCTTCTTCACCGCGTCCACCAGCAGCGCCTGGGCTTCCGGCACGGCGGCTTCGGCGGCCTTGTTCATGCTGGCTTCCAACTGGTCGACCTGGGCACCCATGCCCATCATCTTCATGGTCTTGGCGGCCTTGCCGAGTTTGCCCGGCAGCTCGATGCGCACTTCGGGGTTTTCGCTGAAGCCGCCCGGCTTGCCGAGTTGCTGCACGGCGACCTTGGCGCCCTGGGTGAGCGCGTCCTTGAGGCCGCCGCTGGCGTCCTGCTGGCTGAGGTCGCTGAGGGAGAGGGCGAAGGCGCTGGCGGAGAGGGCGAGGCCGGCGACCAGGGTGGTGAGTCGGAACATGGCGGCATCCTTGTGGCGGAAAGGCGGGTTGTCAGGGAACGGCATCGACCTTGATGCGCAGGGGCTGCGGGTCGCTGCCGTCGAGTTTAACCGAGTGGCGCTCGGTGCTGATGAACAGCAGCTTGCCGTCGCGCTCGATGCGCGCGCTCACCGCATAGTCATGGCCGGGCTGCAGGTTGGCCGGGTCGTAGCTGAGCTGGAAGGGCAGGGGCACCTGGCCTTCGACCCGGCCCTGCTGGTAGGCGAGCTCGCGGGCGGGGGCATCGGCCAGCGAGACGTCCTGCAGCGAGACGCGCAGCGTGGCATCCGGCGGCAAGGCGCTGCGTTGCAGGTAGAAGACCTCGCCATTGAGATGGACCTGGGTCGGGGGCTGGACGGTGGTGCAGGCGACGAGCAGGGCGCTGGCGAGCAGCAGGCTGGGGGACTTCATGGGGCCTCGTGGTTCGATGGACAGCGATACACACACTATAGAAGCCAGGGGGCGGGGGTACAGCCCCGCGTGCCCGTCAGTCCTCGAGCGGTGGGCGGTCTTCCAGGGCCTGGGTGATCGTCTGCAGGCGCTGCCGGGCGTTGATCAGCTGTTCCAGCTGCTGCGCCAGGGTCAGGCTTCTGCGGTGCAGATCCGCCTCGCGCTCGTCCAGTTCGGCGGCCCGGCCCGCGAGCCTGGCAGCCTCCGCCCGCAGGTTTTTCGCCTGGGTGCGCTGCTCGGCGTCACGCCTGGCGAACTCCCGGGCGCGCGCTTCGCTGAGGGCCTTGAATCGGGCCAGGCGTTCGACGAGGTGGTGTTCCAGCTGTTGCAGGCGCGCTTCCCGGGCAGACGAGGGGCGCGCTGCGGCCTGGGGCTGGGCGGGGATGGACCAGGTGCTGCCTTGCGGCTGGCGGGACACCTTGCCGGCCACCGCCATGAGCCGTGTCAGGGCGTCCTTGCCGAGCAGCACGGAGCGGTGTTCTTCCAGGCGGCTCGGCTCCACCGGCTCGATCAGCGGCAGCGCCTTGAGGTTCAGCAGGTGGAATTCCAGGGGCTTCCGACGCGCGGTCATGGCGTGCGCTCCCGGGTCAGTTCCTTGAGCACCCGTTTCACCTGGGGCCAGTGCTCGGCGTCGATGGTGTCGAGGCTGTAGCCCTCGGGGTGGATGCGGATTTCGGCGATGTAGGCCTTGCAGCGCTGGCCGGGCTGGGCTTCGTCGAGGGTGTAGAGGAGGAAGTCGCGCTCCAGGGCGGCGATCCCGAAGCAGCAGAGGATGGCGGCGTTGACGACCTGGCCGTCGGCGTTATGGATGGGGATTGATCTCAGCAGCATGGTCGGCACCGTCCCTGTGGGTGGAGTCCTGCGTAGCGCAGGTCGGTCATGGTACTGAGCGGCCGCACGGCAGCCGTTCGGCAGGCTCCGATGCAGCCTGTAGGCGAGTTCTCTAAATCGACAGGGTGAAACAAGGCCGGCCCCGGGCGGGGCCGGCTTGGGGGTCAGCTGGCTTCGGCGGGCGCTTCGGCTTCGGCGTCCACTTCGCCCTGGCGCTCCAGGGCGACCTGGCGGATCGACAGGCGGATCTCGGCCGGCAGCACGCGCTTGGCGGCGCCTTCGGCGAGGTCACCCAGGGCCGGGTGGTAGCTGAGCTTGCCGGCTTCGTCCTGGCGCAGCACGCGCTGGTCGAGGAGGGTCTGGATGAAGTGGCGGAACAGGCTCTTGTCGAAGAACTCCGGGGCGTTGAGGCCGTGGAGGATCGACAGGCGCTGGGCCATCACGGTGCACAGGTCTTCCAGTTCCTCGGCGGCCAGCTGGTTCTGCCCGGCGTTGAGCAGCAGGGCGATGGCCATGTAGAAGCGTTGCAGGGTCTGGGCGATGGAGCGCGAGAGCAGCGTCAGCAGCACGAATTGGCGCGAGCTCGGCGCCGGGCGCACATAGGTTTCGTTCTCGAACTTCAGCAGCCCCTGTTCGACGAAGGCCTCCAGCCACTGGTCGACCACGGCATCCAGCTCGTCCAGGTTCCAGCGGATGAACAGTTCGGCCTGCAGGTAGGGGTAGAGCGCGCGGGTGTAGCGCAGGATCTGCTCGCGGCTCATGCGCCCGCTGCTCTGGAAGAAGCTGGCGAGCAGCGCCGGCAGGGCGAAGATGTGCAGCACGTTGTTGCGGTAGTAGGTCATCAGGACGGCGTTCTGCTCGTCCAGGTAGAGGATCTTGCCCAGGGCGTCCTTCTGCTCGGCCAGCAGGTTCATGCTCTGCACGTACTGGATCAGCGCCTGGCCATCGCCTTCCGGCAGGGTGGCGTGGGGCGAGTAGGGCACGGCGCGCAGCAGGGCCAGGTAGAGGTCGAGCACGCGGGTCAGGGCGCGTTCGTCCAGGGCCAGGCGACTGGTGGAGAGCAGCGCCAGGGCCACCAGGTTGACCGGGTTGATCGCTGCCGCGTCGTTGAGGTGGCGGGCGACGCGGGTGGCCAGCTTGTTGGTGGTGTCGCTGAGCCATTCCGGGCGGTACTGCGGGCCCAGTTCCTGGTCGCGCCAGGTCGGCTGTTCCTGGTCGAGGAATTCGGCGAGCTTGATCGGCTCGCCGAAGTTCACCGCGACGCTGCCGAAGCGCAGCTTGAGGGCGCCGATGACCTTGAAGATGTCGAAGATGGATTCCTTCTTCTTGCTCGCGCCACGCAGCTCGCCCAGGTAGGTGCGGCCTTCCAGCACGCGCTCGTAGCCGATGTAGACCGGCACGAAGACGATGGGCAGGCGCGAGGAGCGGAGGAAGCTGCGCAGTGTGATGGCGAGCATGCCGGTTTTCGGGTGGAGCATGCGGCCGGTGCGCGAACGCCCGCCTTCGACGAAGTACTCCACCGGGAAGCCACGGCTGAACAGGGTGTGCAGGTATTCGTTGAATACCGCGGTGTAGAGCGGGTTGCCCTTGAAGGTACGGCGCATGAAGAAGGCGCCGCCGCGACGCAGCAGGCCGCCGATCACCGGCATATTGAGGTTGATGCCGGCCGCGATGTGCGGTGGGGTCAGGCCGTTGCGGAACAGCAGGTAGGAGAGCAGCAGGTAGTCGATGTGGCTGCGGTGGCAGGGCACGTAGATGACTTCGTGGCCCTGGGCGATCTCCTGCACCCCTTCGATGTGGTTGACCTTGATGCCTTCATAGAGCTTGTTCCAGAACCAGCTCAGCACCACTTCGAGGAAGCGGATGGCGGTGTAGGCGAAGTCGGAGGCGATCTCGTTGCCGTACTTCAGCGCCTGGGCCTCGGCTTTGGCCGGGCTGATCTTCTCGCGCTCGGCTTCCTCGGCTATCACCTGGCGCACCTGGGGCGCGTGCACCAGGCCCTTGACCAGGTTGCGGCGGTGGGAGAGGTCGGGGCCGATGACGGCGGTCTTCTGGTTGCGGAAGTGCACCCGCAGGATGCGCTGCACCATGCGCTGGGTGCGCTCCGGGCCCTTGCCCTGGGCGATCAGCTCGCGCAGGTGGATGGGGGCGGAGAACTGCACGCGGGTCTTGCGCCCGAGGATGAGGATGCTGACCAGCTTGCGCAGGCGCCCGGTGACGGCCCAGCTGTCGGCGAACAGCAGCTTCCAGGGGCTGGTCTCGCGGTCCGGGGACTGGCCCCAGAACACCGTGACCGGAATGATCTGCGCGTCATCCACGGCGTGCTGCTGGATGGCGTCGAGCACCCGCACCAGGGTCGGCGAGGTGCCGCGCTTGTCCTGCCCGCCGAACCAGCCGGGTTCGGGGGTCAGGTAGAAGAAGGCGGCGGGCTCGAGGGTGTCGCCCACCGCCACCGGCAGCACCGGGCGGGGCAGGCCGGCCTTGGTGCACTCCCCGTCCACCACCGCCAGGTCGCTGGCCGAAGGTTGCTGGAGCACATAGAGCACCGGCTTGCTGCGGTCGAGCTTGAGGGTGAAGGCGGACTGGTTGATGGTTTCCGAGCGCACCCAGAGATAAAGGAGGCGGCGCAGGGTACCGAAGGCCAGGCGGCGGAAGGGCGAGCGGGTCATACGGAGTCTGTAGTCGAACGAGCGAGTGCTCGGGGTGGCTAGTTTGCCGTATTCGCCATCCAGCCGCAAAAAGCACCTAACGGTCTGAAAACCATGGGGCCGCCAGGAAACTTCCGGAATCTTCTGCTGTCTTGCTATGCCGCCGGGGGACTCCTTATAGTCCGCCGGCGTTTTGCAAGGCCCCAGCGGCCAGCATGGCCGGGGGCTTTTCCCTTTGGGGTAGAGGCCATGATCGAACTAAAAAAACTGACCAAGCGTTTCGCGCAGCACACAGTGGTGGATGACCTGTCCTTCGGCGTCCAGCAGGGGGAGGTGCTCGGCTTCCTCGGCCCGAACGGTGCCGGCAAGTCCACCACCATGAAGATGCTCACCGGGTTCCTCGCGCCGACCTCCGGCACTGCGAGCGTGCTCGGCTTCGACATCCAGACCCGCACCCTCCAGGCCCAGCAGCAGATCGGCTACCTCCCCGAAGGTGCGCCCTGCTATGGCGACATGACGGTGCGCGGCTTCCTCGAGTTCATCGCCGAGGTACGCGGCTTCCGTGGCGCCGAGAAGAAGCAGCGGGTGACCCGCGCCGCCGGCCAGGTGGAGCTGGACAAGGTGCTGGGGCAATCCATCGATACCCTGTCCAAGGGCTTCAAGCGCCGTGTCGGCCTGGCCCAGGCGATTCTCCACGACCCTCGCGTGCTGATCCTCGACGAGCCCACCGACGGCCTCGACCCTAACCAGAAGCACCAGGTGCGCCAGCTGATCCAGAGCCTGGCCCAGGACAAGATCGTGATCATTTCCACCCACATCCTCGAAGAGGTGGCGGCGGTGTGCACCCGCGCGGTGGTGATCGCCGCCGGCAAGCTGGTAGCCGATGGCACCCCCTACGAGCTGGAGAGCCGTTCGCGCTATCACCAGGCGGTGACCCTGGTGGCCGACGAGCCCCTGGATCCGCTGGCCCTGGCGGTGCTGCCGGGCGTTGCCGGCGTGGAGGAGAACCCCCACGGCAGCGGCCTGACGGTGCTGGCCAAGCCTGGCGAGGTGATCTTCCCGCAGGTCAACCAGCTCATCCACCAGCGCGGCTGGAAGGTCAAGGAGCTGAATGTCGAGCGGGGTCGCCTGGATGAAGTGTTCCGCAGCCTGACCCGGGGAGAGGCGGCATGAAGCAGTTGCCGGTCATATTCAAGCGCGAGCTGGCGAGCTACTTCGCCACGCCGCTGGCCTATGTGTTCATCGTGATCTTCCTGGTGCTGTCCGGGGTCTTCACCTTCTACCTGGGTGGTTTCTTCGAGAGCGGCCAGGCCAGCCTCGCGCCCTTCTTCAACTTCCACCCCTGGCTCTACCTGTTCCTGGTGCCGGCCATCGCCATGCGCCTGTGGGCGGAGGAGCGCAAGTCAGGCTCCATCGAGCTGCTGATGACGTTGCCGATCACCCGCTTCGAGGCGGTCACCGGCAAGTTCCTCGCCGCCTGGGCCTTCGCCGGCCTGGCGCTGCTGCTGACCTTCCCGATGATCGTCACGGTCAACTACCTGGGCGAGCCGGACAACGGCGCCATCGTCACCGGCTACATCGGCAGCTGGCTGCTGGCGGGCTCGTACCTGGCCATCGGCTCGTGCATGTCGGCGCTGGCCAAGAACCAGGTGATCGCCTTCATCCTCGCCGTGGTCATGTGCTTCCTGTTCATGGTCAGCGGCTTCCCGCTGGTGCTCGACGGCTTCAGCGCCTGGGCCCCGCAATGGCTGCTGGACGCGGTCGCCTCGCTGAGTTTCCTGACCCGCTTCGAGGCCATCAGCAAGGGCGTGATCGACCTGCGCGACCTGCTCTTTTTCGTCACCCTGATCGCCGCCTGGCTGGCCGCCACCGCCGTGGTGGTCGATCTGAAGAAGGCCGACTGACATGAAGAAACTGATGTATTCCAGCGCCGGCCTGCTGCTTATCGCCCTGGCCTTCCTGGCGTTCAACATGGTCTCCGGGCTGGCGCTGACCAACGCCCGCATCGACCTGACCGAGCAGAAGCTCTACACCATTTCCGACGGCACCCGGCAGATCCTCGGGGAGCTGGACGAGCCCATCAACCTGTACTTCTTCTACTCCGACAAATCCGCCAAGGACCTGGTGGTGCTGCGCAACTACGCCAAGCGCGTGGAGGAGATGCTCAAGGCCTATGCCCAGGCGTCGGACGGCAAGATCAAGCTGCACATCGTCGACCCCGAGCCCTTCTCCGAGGACGAGGACAAGGCCGCCGAGTTCGGCCTGCAGGCGGTGCCGCTGCAGCAGGGCGGCGATTCGGTCTACTTCGGCCTGGCTGGGACCAACAGCGTCGATGACCGGCAGATCATCCCGTTCTTCCCCCTCGACCAGGAGGAGTTCCTCGAATACGAGATCAGCCGCCTGGTGCAGAGCCTGGCCAAGCCCCAGCGGCCGGTGGTCGGGGTGATGTCCGGGTTGCCCATCAATGGCGGCTTCGACATGCAGACCCGCCAGCCCGGCCAGCCCTGGATGGTGATGGAGGAAATCCGCCAGCTGTTCCAGATCGAGAGCATCAAGCCCAGCGTCGACCAGATTCCCGACAAGGTTTCGGTGCTGCTGCTGGTGCACCCGAAGAACCTGTCGCAGCAGACCCAGTACGCCATCGACCAGTTCGTCCTGCGCGGCGGCAAGCTGCTGGTGTTCGTCGACCCCTACAGCGAAGCCGACCACGGCGTGCAGATGCCTGGCGAGATGGGCGGCGAGGACAAGGCCTCCGACCTGCCGGCGCTGTTCAAGGCCTGGGGCCTGGAGATGGTGCCCGGCAAGGTGGTGGGCGATGGCGCCTACGCCATGTCGGTGAGCATGGGCGAGGGCCAGCGCCCTGCGCGCCACGTCGGTTGGCTGAGCCTGCCGAAGAAGGCCCTGGACGCCAGCGACATCGCCACCTCCAGCCTGGAGACGGTCACCGTCGCCACCGCCGGCATCCTGCGCCCGCTGGAGGGTGCGAAGACCCATTTCGCGCCGCTGATCCAGAGCTCGGAATACGCCATGCCCTTCGATGCCGGGATCTTCGCCACCCTGCGCAACCCCGATGTGCTGATGCGCGAGCTGAAGCCCAGCGGCGACCGCTACGCCATCGCCGCGCGCATCGGCGGGCCGGTGCAGAGCGCCTTCCCCGATGGCATCGAGGGCCACAAGGACGGCCTCAAGGCGGCGGACAACATCAACGTCATCGTGGTCGCCGACACCGACATGCTCAGTGATCGCATGTGGGTGCAGGTGCAGGACTTCTTCGGCCAGCGCGTGCCGCAGCCCTGGGCCGACAACTCCGGCTTCGCCATCAACGCCCTGGATAACCTGACCGGTTCCGAAGCGTTGATCAGCGTGCGCTCCCGGGGGCGCTTCACCCGGCCCTTCACCGTGGTCGAGTCGCTGCAGCGTGAGGCCGAGGCGCGCTTCCGCGAGCAGGAGCAGGTGCTGCAGCAGCGCCTTGCCGATACCGAGGAGAAGCTGGCCAGCCTGCAGAAGAACCAGGACCCGACCAAGGCCCTGGAACTGACCCCCGAACAACAGGCCACCCTGCAGCAGTTCATGCAGGAGAAGGTGCGCATCCGCAAGGAGCTGCGTGAGGTCAACTACCAGCTCAACGCCGATATCGAGAAACTCGGCCGTACCCTCAAACTCATCAACATCGTCCTGGTTCCGCTGGTGCTGACCCTGGGCGTGCTGCTGCTGTGGTTCTGGCGTCGTCGCCGGGCCTGAGGAGAGAACCGATGGGACGCAAGGCACTGTTGTTCCTGGCCCTGGTGGCCATCGCCCTGGTGCTGGCCTATGTCGGCCTGCACCGGGCCCCCGAACCGCTCGCGGTGAAGGGGCCGTCGCCCTTGCTACCGGCGCTGCAGGGCCGGCTCGCCGAGGTGGACCGCATCGAGGTGGAGCGCCCGGGGCAGCCACTGCTGCGCCTGGCACGGCAGAGCGGCACCTGGGTACTGCCCGACAAGGCCGGCTATCCGGCGGCGGCCAAGCCGGTGGCCGACCTGCTGCGGGCCCTGGGGGATGCGCGGGAAATCGAGGCGCGCACCGCCAAGCCCGAGCTGCACGGCCAACTCGGCCTGGCGGACAAGGGCGAAGGCCAGGGCATCCGCGTGAAGCTGCGGGGCGAAGGCCTGCCCGAGCAGGTGCTGCTGGTGGGCAAGCCGGGCCAAGGCGGCAAGGGACAACTGGTGCGCCTGGCCGGCGAGAACCAGAGCTGGCTGATCGACACGCGTATCGCCCTGCCGGAGACCGAGCTCGGCTGGCTGGATCGACGTATCGCCAGCATCCCCTTCGCCAGCGTGCGCCAGGTCGAGGTGAAGTTCCGCCAGGGCAATGGGCTGACGGTCTACCGCGATGCCGAAGGCGAAGCGAACCTCAAGGTCCGCCAGCTGCCGGCCAACCGTACGCTGGCCTACGAGGCGGCGGCCAATGGCATGGCGACGCTGTTCGCCAGCCTGGAGTTCGCCGATGCCGCGCCGCTGGACCAAGTGCAGTTCAAGGACAAGCCGTTGCTCGAGTTCAGCCTGCAGGACTTTGCGGGTGGCCAGCTCGATGGGGTCATCCTGGGGCAGGGCGAGCAGTACTGGATGCAGTTGAAGCGCAAGGACAAGTTCGACGGCGAGCAAGTTGCGGGTCGTCTCGATTGGGCTTATCGCATCGAGGCGTTCCAATACCAGGCGCTGGCGAAGAGGCTCGAAGACGTGCTCTCGGCCAAGTAAGAAGGGCAACTACCGGGGTGTGCGAAAGGCATTTCCAAGTTGCTTTTCAAACGCTCCGGGAGTGCCCCATTTTGTGACCCGAAAGACCCATAAAAGGGCGTGAAAGCCCTGCCAGCCGGCGGTTTCACGGCATTCTAAAAAAGTGCTTTTCTGTAGCATTTCCTGTCGTATACTCCGGTCGCGGTGGTTAAAAGAACGCTATTCGGAATACCCGCCCACGCCTCTCTGGACTGCGGTCGGCTATAAAAAGAAGAACGTCCTTGCCCAACCGTCTAAGCCTCTTGAATAAGGGGTAACACAATAAAATTGCGAGTTTGGAGAGAGTAGTAATGGCTGATCGTGAGGTCGGAACCGTCAAGTGGTTCAATGACGCTAAAGGCTATGGATTCATTCAGCGCGAAAGCGGTCCGGATGTCTTCGTTCACTACCGTGCTATCCGCGGCGATGGGCATCGTTCCCTGGTCGAAGGCCAGAAAGTGGAATTCGCGGTGATCCAGGGACAGAAAGGCCTGCAGGCGGAAGACGTCTCCAGAGTCTGACGACTCCAAGCAAAAGGCCCGTCGATGACGGGCCTTTTGTTTTCTGCAACACCACTCGCGGCTGCACTCAGTCGGTGCGCCAGACGATCTCGCTGCTGCCTTGGGCGTTGACCCTGATCCAGCGGTCCGCATCTTCCTCGCCTTCTTCTTCCTGCCAGCCTCCCGGTGCGCAACGGATTTCCACGCCCAGCGCGGCGAACGCGGCCAGTGCGCAGGAGAGGTCGTCCTCCCAGGGCGTCGCATCGCTCTCCAGCAGCAGGCTGTGCCACTTGCCCACCGCGCGCGGCAGCCAGGTCACGGGGATGCCGCCGGCGTTGCATTTGAAGGTCTGGCCCTTCTGCTGCCAGGGCGAGCAGTCGCCCAGGGCCTGCGCCAGCCAGGCGGAAACGGCGTCCTGGTCGGCGTCCTTCAGGTAGATCTCGATATCGGGTTGGCGCATGGCGGGGGTCCTAGTTTCTGACGATCCAATCGTAGCGTATGGATACCGTCACTTCGAAGGCGTCTTTGATCACGGCGGCACGGCGTTCGGCGCTGGCGCGCCAGCCGTGGGGCGTCATGGCCAGAAGGTCGGCACGGGCTTCGCTGCTGGCCAGCTGCAGGTCGAATTCGAGGGTTTCGCTGTGTTCCAGCTTCATGCCCTCGGGGATCAGTGTCAGGTGCTTCTCGTCGTCGTAGTCGCGCACCTCGTCATACAGGCGCTCGCGCAGCTGCATCAGGTGGCCGCGGGTCGGGCCCATGCGCAGCAGGCCACCGCCGGGGGCGAGCAGGCGGCGGGCCTCCTGCCAGTCCAGCGGGCTGAAGACGCTGGCCAGGAGCTGGCAGCTGGCGTCCGCCAGGGGCACGCGGGCCATGCTCGCCACCAGCCAGGTCAGGCCGGGGGCGCGGCGGCAGGCACGCTTCACCGCTTCGCGGGAGATGTCCAGGCCGTAGCCGTCGGCGTCGGGCAGCGCATCGGCGATCTGCGTCGTGTAGTAGCCCTCACCGCAGCCGATATCCAGCCAGCGCGCGGGGCTGCGCTCGGCGGCCAGCTGCGCCAGGCGGGCGGCCAGCGGCGCGTAGTGGCCGCCTTCGAGGAAGCGTCGGCGGGCCTCGACCATGGCGGCGTTGTCACCGGGGTCGCGGCTGTTCTTGTGCTGCACCGGCAGCAGGTTCAGGTAGCCCTGGCGGGCGCGGTCGAACCGGTGGTTGGCCGGGCAGGCGACGCCGTTGTCCACGAGGGACAGCGGCGCCTGGCAGATGGGGCAGGTGAGCATGATCAGGCCAGCAGCCGCACGAGGGTCTGCTGGTAGATCTCGGTCAGCAGGTCGAGGTCGCTGGCCAGCACGCGCTCGTTGACCTGGTGGATGGTGGCGTTGACCGGGCCGAGCTCGACCACCTGGGTGCCCATGGTGGCGATGAAGCGGCCATCGGAGGTGCCACCGCTGGTGGACGGGGTGGTCTCGCGACCGGTGACGGCCTTGATGCTGGCGGCCACGGCGTCGAGCAGTTCGCCCGGCTCGGTGAGGAACGGCAGGCCGGACAGGGCCCATTCCACGTGGTAGTCGAGGCCGTGCTTGTCGAGGATGGCATTGACCCGCTGCTGCAGGCCTTCGACCGTGGATTCGGTGGAGAAGCGGAAGTTGAACACCGCCACCAGCTCGCCCGGGATCACGTTGGTGGCGCCGGTACCGGAGTTGAGGTTGGAGACCTGGAAGCTGGTGGGCGGGAAGAAGGCGTTGCCGTCGTCCCAATGCTCGGCGGCGAGTTCCGCCAGGGCCGGGGCGGCGAGGTGGATCGGGTTCTTCGCCAGGTGCGGGTAGGCCACGTGGCCCTGGATGCCGCGCACGGTGAGGGTGGCGCCAAGGGAGCCACGGCGACCGTTCTTCACCACGTCACCTACCAGTGTGGTGCTGGAGGGCTCGCCGACGATGCACCAGTCCAGGCGTTCGCCACGGGCGGCCAGGCGCTCGACCACGGCCTTGGTGCCATGGTGGGCGGGGCCTTCTTCGTCGCTGGTGATGAGGAAGGCGATGGCGCCCCGGTGCTGCGGGTGTTCGGCGACGAAGCGCTCGACGGCGATGATCATCGACGCCAGGCTGCCTTTCATGTCGGCGGCGCCACGGCCGCAGAGCATGCCCTGCTCGTCGATCTTGGCGTCGAAGGGCTGGTGCTGCCAGGCCTGCAGCGGGCCGGTGGGCACCACGTCGGTATGCCCGGCGAAGCACAGCACGGGGCCTTCACCGCCACGGATGGCCCAGAAGTTCTCCACGTCCTCGATGCGCATGCGTTCGATGCGGAAGCCGAGCGCTTCCAGGCGGCGCATCATCAGCTCCTGGCAGCCTTCGTCGACCGGCGTGACCGAGGGGCGGCGGATGAGGTCGCAGGCGAGCTCGAGGGTGGGGGAGAGGGCGGTCATGCAGGGCTCCGGTAAGGCGGCAAGGCGTGAAAAGGACGACATCTTAAAACATAAACGGCGGCCATTGGCCGCCGTTTAGGTCACTCGCTACGGGTCAGGCCGTGGCTTCCGGATGGGGCTGTTCCAGCGGCTTGGGTGCCGAGGAGAGCAGCGCCATGATCAGCGCGGCGAGGTAGGGCAGCGACTGCACCAGCAGCATGGCCACCCAGAACTTCACGTCGGCGCTGGGCAGGCCCTGGACGATGCCGATGCCGATGGCGGCGCCCCACAGCAGCAGCATCACGAAGACTTCTTCGCGGGCTTCCGCCAGGGCCATCATCAGGCCGTGGTTGCTGCGCATCTTCGGCGTGCGGAAGAACGGGATGCTGGTGGTGAAGAAGCCGTACAGCACCGCCTTGGCGATGGTGTGCGACAGGGCCAGGCCCGCTACCGCGGCGCAGAACGCGTCCTTCAGGTTGACGCCGACGGCGCGCTGGTAGAGGAACACGATCTTCGCCACCTTGAAGAAGAATAGCGCCAGCGGCGGGATGGCGAAGATCAGCAGCGGCGGGTCGACCCGTTGCGGCACGATGATCATCGCGGCCGACCAGAGCAGCGCACCGATGGTGAAGAAGATGTTCAGGCCGTCGGCGATCCACGGCAGCCAACCGGCGATGAAGTGGTAGCGTTGGCCACGCTTGAGCTCGGAATCCTTGCCGAGGAACAGGCTGCGGGCGTGCCCCTTCATGATCTGGATGGCGCCATAGGCCCAGCGGAAACGCTGCTTCTTGTAGTCGATGAAGGTGTCCGGCATCAGGCCCTGGCCGAAGCTGTCATGGGCGTAGGCGGCGGCATAGCCTTTTTCGAACACGCGCAGGCCGAGCTCGGCGTCCTCGCAGATGGTCCAGTCGGCCCATTGCAGCTCGTCCATCACGGTGCGGCGGATCATGGTCATGGTGCCGTGCTGGATGATCGCGTTGCGGTCGTTGCGGGTCACCATGCCGATGTGGAAGAAGCCCTTGTACTCGGCGTAGCAAAGCTTCTTGAAGGTGTTTTCCTTGCCGTCGCGGTAGTCCTGCGGCGACTGCACCACGGCGATCGAGGGATCGGCGAAGTGCGGGACCATGTGCTTGAGCCAGTTGGGGTTCACGCAGTAGTCGGAGTCGATCACCGCCACGACTTCGGCGTCAGGCGCGGTGTGCGGCAGGATGTAGTTCAGCGCGCCGCCCTTGAAGCCGGCGAGCGGGGCGACGTGGAAGAAGCGGAAGCGCGGTCCGAGCTGTTCGCAGTACGCCTGCACCGGTTCCCAGACGGCCGGGTCCTTGGTGTTGTTGTCGATGATGATGACTTCATAGTCTGGGTAATCCAGCGCGGCGAGGGCGTCGAGGGTCTGTTTGACCATCTCCGGCGGCTCGTTGTAGCAGGGCACGTGGATCGACACCTTGGGCCGGTAGGGCGAGTCGCCGATCACCGGCAGGAACGGCCGGCGACGGGAGCGTACCCAGACCGCCTCGGCCAGTTCGTGGGCCTCGGTGAGCAGGACGATGAACACGCCCAGGGCACCGACGCCCAGGAGCACGCCGACGGTGAGGCTGAACCAGGTGCTGTATTGCTGGCTGTAGTCGTAGGCGATCCACACCAGCACCGAGCCACCGGCGAAGGCGACGAAGGTGAGGAAGGTGCGGCCGCGCTGACGCAGGGCACTGCCGTCGATGAGCATCAGGGCCAGGGCCAGCAGGGCCATGACCACCGAGGCGACGGCGAGCATGCGCCATTGCGGGATGGCGATCACCGGGCCTTCGAAGTTGAACTTGGGCTGGCGCTCCAGGTTGTAGACGCCCCAGTAGGCGCCCACCGAGCCTTCGTCACTGGCCTTCCACGGCTGGTCGAAGGCCTCGATCACGAAGTAGTTGTAGCCCTGGGCGTTGAGGGCGTTGACCAGGGTGCGCAGGTAGATGGCCTGGTCGGCCTGGGAGGCGTCGGCGCCGCCGCGCATGCGGCCGTTGCTCGGCCAGCCCACTTCGGAGAGCAGCAGCGGCTTTTTCGGGAAGGCCTTCTTCAGGTCCTTGGCGCGCTCCAGCACGAACTGGGTGGAGTCCTCCATGGGGATGAATTCCCAGTAGGGCAGGACGTGGGCGGCGACTAGGTCGACGTGGTTGGCCAGCTCCGGGTACTTGAGCCAGATGTGCCACTGCTCGGAGGTGGTCACCGGTACCTTCACGGCCGCGCGGACGCGGTCGAGGTAGACGGAGAGGTCCTTGCGGCTGATCTCGCGGCGGAACAACGCTTCGTTGCCGACCACTACGCGCACGACGCTGCGCGAGTTGTTGGCGATCTCGATGGCCTTGGTGATCTCGCGCTCGTTGCGCGCTTCGTCCGGGCTGATCCAGATGCCGAGGGTCACGCGCAGGCCGAATTCCTCGGCGATGCGGGGGATGTCGGCGAGGGTGCCGTCCACCGAGTAGGTGCGGATGTTGTCGGTCTGCTTGCTCAGCAGCTCGAGGTCTTCACGGATCTGCTCGTCGGTGGGGTAGCGGTCCTGCTGGGGGTTCTGGTCCACACGGAACGGCGAGTAGGAGTAGCCGGAGATCTGCTCGGGCCAGTCCGGGGCACTGACGGGACGGTTGTAGAGCGCCCAGATTCCGGTGAACAGCGCGGCGACCGCCACGAAGACCACCAGGTTGAGTCCAAATTTACGCGATGGCATAGGGATTTCAGGTTCCGAAGCGTGGAACGGGGAGATAGCGCCAGCGAGCGCTGGTCGGCGCGCATGCTACTCCGGCGTCCGGCGACTGTATAGATTCTGTACGAACGATAGCCGTGCCTGCCGGCCATTGCACACAGGCTTTGTCCCTGGGGGTGCGGAGAAGTTCGCGGCGATTTCCCGGGCCCGTCGCCGGCGTTGTGTCAGGCCCGGTACGAAGTGGATTACAGGGCACGCAGCAGGATGCGCTCGCTGGCTTCCAGGTCGAGGTCGCGACGCTCGCTGAGGGCCGTCATCCCGTGGCGCTCCAGCTGGGCCAGCACCTGGGGGATGGCTTCCGCGCCCAGGCCGTGGTCGGCGAGGCGGGTGGGCACGCCCAGGGCTTCGAAGAAGTCGCGGGTGGCGGCGATGGCGCCATCGATCCGGGTGTCTTCGTCTCCCGTCAGGCCCCAGACACGCTCGGCGTACTGGGCCAGCTTGGCGCGCTTGGGTTCACGACGCTCGGCCAGCAGCGCCGGCAGCACCACGGCCAGGGTCTGGGCATGGTCGAGGTGATAGAGGGCGGTGAGCTCGTGGCCGATCATGTGGGTCGCCCAGTCCTGCGGCACGCCGCAGCCGAGCAGGCCGTTGAGGGCCTGGGTGGCGCACCACATGAGGTTGGCGCGCACGGCGTAGTCCTCGGGGTTGGCCAGGGCCTTGGGGCCTTCCTCTATAAGGGTGAGCAGCAGGCCTTCGGCCTGGCGGTCCTGCAGCGGCGCATCGGCGGGGTAGGTGAGGTACTGCTCCAGGGTGTGGACGAAGGCGTCGACCACGCCGTTGCCGATCTGCCGGGCGGGCAGGCTGAAGGTGGTGCGCGGGTCGAGGATGGCGAAGCGCGGGTACAGCAGTGGGCTGGAGAAAGGCAGCTTCTCCTGGCGGGCAACATGGGTGACCACGCCGTGGGGGTTGCTCTCCGAGCCGGTGGCCGCCAGCGTCAGCACGCAGCCCAGCGGCACGGCGGCCTGGGCGCGGGTGCCGGTGAGCAGGTCCAGCGGGTCGCCGTCATGGCACAGGGCCGCGGCGATGAACTTGCTGCCGTCGATCACCGAGCCGCCGCCAACGGCGAGGATGAAGTCGCAGCCTTCGCGGCGCGCCAGTTCCGTGGCTTTTACCAGGGTGTCGAATTGCGGGTTGGCCTCGATGCCGGCGAAGCGGGTCAGTGCATAACCGGCCAGGGCCTGTTCCACCTGCTGCCAGACGCCGTTCTGGAAGATGCTGCCGCCGCCGTGGGTGACCAGCACCCGGCTGCCGGCGGGAATCTCACGGGCCAGCTTGTCGATCTGGCCTTCGCCGAAATGAATGCGGGTGGGGTTATAGAAGGTGAAGTTGCGCATGCTGGGCTCCCTTGTTGTTATCGGCCGACTATAGCGCTGGCGGGCAGCGGACCGATCTATGGCCCACCATTCAGCGGTGTCGGGCTTGGGATGGCGGTCGACGCTTCCTATAATGCGCGCCCGGCCAGGTGGCTGGCGAGTTGGGAGCTAGGCATGAGTACAGACGAACGTTTCGGTGGCATCGCCCGCCTTTATGGCCTGGAGGGCGCCGCGCGCCTGCAGGCGGCGCACGTGGCGGTGGTGGGCATCGGCGGCGTCGGCTCCTGGGCGGCGGAGGCGCTGGCGCGGTCCGGCGTCGGGGAGATTTCCCTGTTCGACTTGGACGATGTCTGCATCACCAACACCAACCGCCAGGTGCACGCCATCGCCGGTGCCGTGGGGCGGGCCAAGGTGGAGGTGATGGCCGAGCGCATCCGCGCCATCAACCCGGCTTGCGTGGTGCATGCGGTGGCTGACTTCGTCACCCGCGAGACCATGGCCGAGTACATCACCCCCGAACTGGATGCGGTGATCGACTGCATCGACAGCGTGGCGGCCAAGGCGGCGCTGATCGCCTGGTGCAAGCGGCGCAAGATCCAGATCGTCACCACCGGCGGCGCGGGCGGCCAGGTGGACCCGACGCAGATCCAGGTCACCGACCTGAACAAGACCTTCAACGACCCGCTGGCGGCCAAGGTGCGCTCGATGCTGCGCCGCGACTACAACTTCTCGCGCACGGCGGGGCGCACCTACAGCGTGCCCTGCGTGTTCTCCACCGAGCAGCTGCGCTACCCCAAGCCCGATGGCTCGGTGTGCCAGCAGAAGAGCTTCGTCGGTGAGGGCGTGAAGCTGGACTGCGCCGGCGGCTTCGGCGCGGTGATGATGGTGACCGCCAGCTTCGGCATGGCCGCTGCGGCCAAGACCGTGGACAAGCTGGTGGCCGGTGCGCGGCGGCCGTCGGAGCGGGCTGCCGGTTAGAGGGTTGTTTCGGGAATCTCATCGCGAATGAATTCGCGCCTACCCAAGGATGCTGATGACTCGCATGAGTCCTTGGCCGTAGGGCGGGTGAAACCCGCCGGCTGTAGCGGCCTTGTGTCGGGTTGCACCCGACCTACATAGCGGTCTTGCGTATCTGTTCGAGCACGGCGTTGAGGCCGTTGCTGCGGGAAGGGGAGAGCTGGCGGGCGAGGCCGAGCTGGGTGAACCAGTCGGCGAGGTCGAGGGCGGCCAGCTCCTCGGGTGCAAGGCCCTGAACACGTACCAGGAGCACGGCCAGCAGGCCGCGGATCAGTCGGGCGTCGCTGGCGGCGCGGAAGTGACGCTGGCCATCCTTCATTTCACTGACCAGCCAGACCTGGCTTTCGCAGCCATGCACACGGTTGGCGTCGCTGCGTTCTTCGTCTGCCAGGGGTTCCAGGCGCTCGCCCCATTGCATCAGTAGGCGTGCACGCTGTTCCCAACTGCCGGCGCCGGTGAAGGCTGCGAGGGCCTCGGAGGCGGCGGGTGGCAGGTTCATCGCAGCAGCTCCAGGGCCTTGTCCAGGGCAACGAAGAAGCGCTCCAGGTCGGCGCTGTCGTTGTAGAGGCCGAGGGAGACACGGATCGCGCCACTGAGGCCGAGCCCCTTGTACAGCGGCATGGCGCAGTGGTGCCCGGCACGCACGGCGATGCCCTGTTCGGTGAGCAGGTGGGCGAGGTCGGCGTTGTGCACGCCTTCGACGCCGAAGCAGGCCAGTGCCACCCGGGGCTCGCCCACCAGGCGCACACCGTCGCGGGCGGCGAGGCCGGCCAGCAGCTTGGCGTGGAGTACGGTCTCGTGGGCGGTGACGGCGGCCGCATCGAGGCTGCCGAGGTAATCCAGCGCGGCGCCGAGCCCGATCACCGGGGCGATGGCCGGGGTGCCGGCCTCGAAGCCCAGGGGCGCGCTGTGGAAGTCGGCGTCCTGGTAGTCGGTGCGGTGCACCATCTCGCCGCCGAACTGCCAATGGTCCAGACGGGCCAGGGCGTCGGCACGGCCATAGAGCACGCCGACGCCTTCCGGGCCGTAGAGCTTGTGCCCGGAGAACACGTAGAAGTCGCAACCCAGGGCCTGTACGTCATGACGGCCGTGGACCACGCCCTGGGCGCCATCCACCACGGTCAGCGCGCCTTGCTGGCGGGCCATGGCCAGCAGCTCGGCGAGGGGCTGCCAACGGCCGAGCACGTTGGACAGCTGGCTGACGGCGAGCAGGCGGGTACGCGAATCGATCAGCTGGCGGGCTTGGTCGAGGTCGATATCGCCCCTCGCATCCAGCGGCAGCACCACCAGTTCGAGCTGGCGACGGCGTGCCAGCTGCTGCCAGGGCAACAGGTTGGCGTGGTGTTCCAGGGCGCTGATGACGATGCGATCACCGGGCGCGAAGTGCCGCTCCAGCCCATAGGCCAGCAGGTTGAAGGCTTCGGTGGCGCCCCGGGTGAAGACGATCTGCGCCGGGTGGGCAGCGTTCAGCCAGTGGGCGACGCGGGTGCGGCTGCCTTCGAAGGCCCGGGTCGCCCGCTCGCCCGGCAGGTGCTGGGCACGGTGCACATTGGCCGCGCCGCTGGCGTAGTAGCCGAGCAGGGCATCGAGCACCGCCTGGGGCTTCTGCGAGGTGGCGGCGCTGTCCAGGTAGGTCTGCCCCTCGGCGTCAAGGGCCGAAAGGGCGGGGAAGTCGGAGCGCCAAGGGGACGGAAGCATAGCGATGAGCCTGAGACCGGAAAGTGCTGGAAGCCAGAAGCTGGAAGCCGGAAGTACTCGAGGTCACTTCCGGCTTCTGGCTTTCGACTTCAAGCTGTCTTTTTAATTATGCGCGTGAAGGGCTTCGTTCAGCTCAATGGCCGTCTTGTTGGTCTTGCACTCGACGGCGCCGTTCTGCGAGTTGCGGCGGAACAGCAGGTCAGGCTGGCCGGCCAGGTCGCGGGCCTTGACCACTTTCACCAGGGCGTTCTGGTCGTCCAGCAGGGCGACCTTGGTGCCGGCGGTGATGTACAGGCCGGCTTCGACGATGTTGCGGTCGCCTAGGGGGATGCCGATGCCGGCGTTGGCGCCGATCAGGCAGCCTTCGCCCACGGCGATGACGATGTTGCCGCCACCGGAGAGGGTGCCCATGGTGGAGCAGCCGCCGCCCAGGTCGGAGCCCTTGCCGACGAAGACGCCAGCGGAGACGCGGCCTTCGATCATGCCCGGGCCTTCGGTGCCGGCGTTGAAGTTGATGAAGCCTTCGTGCATCACGGTGGTGCCTTCACCCACATAGGCGCCCAGGCGCACGCGGGCGCTGTCGGCGATGCGCACGCCGGCGGGGACCACGTAGTCGGTCATCTTGGGGAACTTGTCCACGGAGAAGACTTCCAGCAGCTCGCCCTTCAGGCGCGCTTCCAGCTGGCGTTCGGCCAGTTCGGTCAGGTCGACGGCGCCGTGGCTGGTCCAGGCGACGTTGGGCAGCAGCGGGAAGATGCCGGTCAGGTTCAGGCCGTGGGGCTTGGCCAGGCGGTGGGACAGCAGGTGCAGCTTGAGGTAGGCCTCCGGGGTGGAGGTCAGGGCGGCGTCTTCGGCCAGCAGGGTGGCGACCAGCGGCTTCTGGCTTTCGGCCAGACGGGTCAGCAGGGCGGACTGGGCCGGGTCGATTTCCTTGAGCGCGGAAGCCAGGTCAGCGGCCTGGGCATTGCTGAAGGCGATGGCATGGTTGCCGGCGCTGTAGCCAAGGATCGGGGTGATGGCCTCGACCAGCTGGGCGCTGGGCTTGAGCAGGGGCTGGGCGTAGAAGACTTCCAGCCAGTTGCCCTGGCGGTTTTGGGTGCCGACGCCGAAAGCGACGCTGAAGAGTTGGGTGGACATGGGAATTCCTCGTTCTGAATAGGTTGGATCAGGCGGTCCGGTCGATGGCTTGCCGGGCGGTGCCGAGACGGTGTGCGGTCACTTGAAGGCGGCGGCGTAGAGCTCAGGCTTGAAGCCGACCAGGGTGCGGGTGCCCAGGTCGAGTACCGGTCGCTTGATCATCGACGGCTGGGCCAGCATCAGTTCGATGGCCTTGGCCTGGTCGAGATCGGCCTTCTGCGCGTCGTCGAGTTTGCGGAAGGTGGTGCCGGCACGGTTGAGGACGGTTTCCCAGCCGTGTTCGGCACACCATTTCTGCAGATTGGCGCGGTCGATGGCGGAAGCCTTGTAGTCGTGGAAGGCATAGCTCACGCCCTGCTCGTCGAGCCAGGTGCGGGCTTTCTTCATGGTGTCGCAGGCCTTGATGCCGTAGAGGGTGATGGTCATGGGGCAGCTCGGAATCACGTGAACCAAGGGGGCGCGCAGCCATGGGCGCGCGACGTCGGTCGGCGATTATGCCACGCGGGATTGCCCGATGGGGCGCCTGCGCGGCGCACCGTGCCGTCAGAGGAAGAACACAGCGAGGCCGAGCAGAGCGACGACCGCGCCGAGGGCACGCACGAGTGTCGGCGCCGATTGGAGCTGGCGCTCGGGGGCCAGGCGCACCAGGGGGTAGCGGCCATAGAAGCGCGCCAGGGCAGTGGACACCTTGCCCGGGGCGAGTAGCAGATAGAGCGCGACGGCGAGCAGGAGGATGCCGATTGCCAGGCGGAGCGTGCTGTCCATTCGAAACTCCTAGAGTGCCCAGCGCGTTACGTTGTGGGACACGCTGATATCGACGCCGCCGTAGTCGGTCGAGACGCTGGTGGGGATCATCGGGCCATTGGGGATCTTGATGCCACCGCCGATCTTGACGCCAGCACCGGCTTCCACGGAGACGCCGCCCATGTAGCCGTAGCCCTCGAAGCTGTCGGAGGACTTGGCGGCATCGTCGCTGAAGCGGAAGGTGCGGGATGTGGCGCGGAACGCGGGAAGACCTACGCCGATGCCGGCCATGTAGACGGTGTAGAGAGAGGTGCGGCCGTTGCTGGTGTCGCGTACTTCGGCGTTGAACACGCCGCCGCCGACGATGACATGGCCGACCGCGCCGCCGATGGTGATGGTCACTTCGAAGACTTTCATCCTGACTCCTGCTCCATGGATGGCCAGCCCCGGTTCAACCGGGGTCTGCGAGCTCATCCTTCCCTGGATGAGAGGCCGGATTTTCAGGGCCCCTGCACCAAGGGGCAAGCCTGGATGTTCGGCTTTGTGACACCTGCCCGTTCGCTGACCGGGCAGTCGGATCAGAGGCTGCGGACGAAGTCGCGGATGCGCTCGGCGGCTTCGATGCACTCGGCGAGCGGTGCCACCAGGGCCATGCGCACGCGGCCGGCGCCGGGGTTGAAGCCGTCCACCTCGCGAGAGAGGTAGGAGCCGGGCACCACGGTGACGTGCTCGCGGGCGAAGAGCTCGCGGGTGAAGGTCTGGTCGTCCACCGGGGTTTTCGCCCAGAGGTAGAAGCCGCCGTCCGGGCGCTGCACGTCGAGTACGCCGCCGAGGATGTCGAGCACGGCGTCGTACTTCTCGCGGTACAGGTCGCGGTTGGCGCGCACGTGGGCTTCGTCGTTCCAGGCGGCGATGCTGGCCAGCTGGGTCTGCACGGGCATGGCGCAGCCGTGGTAGGTGCGATACAGCAGGAAGGCCTTGAGGATGCTGGCATCACCGGCGACGAAACCGGAGCGCAGGCCCGGCAGGTTGGAGCGCTTGGACAGGCTGTGGAACACCACGCAGCGGGCGAAGTCGCTGCGGCCCAGTTCGGCGCAGGCGCTGAGCAGGCCGGCAGGCGGGTTGGCTTCGTCGAAGTACAGCTCGCTGTAGCACTCGTCGGCGGCGATGACGAAATCGTATTCGTCGGCCAGGGCGATCAGCTTCTTCAGTTGTTCGACCGGCACCAGGGCGCCGGTGGGGTTGCCCGGGGAGCAGAGGAAGAGGATCTGGCAGCGCTGCCAGACCTCGGCCGGTACGGCGTCGAAGTCGGGGTTGAAGCCGTTCTCCGCCAGGCAGGGCAGGTAGTGCGGCTCGGCGCCGGCGAGCAGGGCTGCGCCTTCATAGATCTGGTAGAAGGGGTTCGGGCTGACCACCAGGCCGTTGTCGGTGCGGTTGACCACGGTCTGGGTGAAGGCGAACAGCGCCTCGCGGGTGCCGTTGACCGGCAGCACGTGGCGGGCGGCGTCGAGCCAGCCGGTGGGCACCTTGAAACGGCGCTCGCACCAGGCGGCGATGGTTTCACGCAGGGCCGGGATGCCGAGGGTGGTGGGGTATACGGCCATCTGCTCGAGGCTATCGGCCAGGGCCTTGGCGACGAAGTCCGGCGAGCGGTGCTTGGGCTCGCCGATGGACAGGGCGATGGCCTTCTTGTCGGCGGGCTGCACGCCGCCGAGCAGGGCGCGGAGCTTTTCGAAGGGGTAGGGCTGCAGGTGGTTCAGCGCGTCGTTCATTCGTTGTTCCTGGCTACTGCGAGCGGCTGCACGGGCGCGCTCAGATACTGATGCGATTCGGGTCCACGCCCTGGGCGTTGGCTTCGGACAGCTGCGAGACGATGGCGGCCTGCAGGCGCCGGCACAGCTCTGGGTCCGCCAGCGGCTGGTTGTCGGCGTCGGTGACGAAGAATACGTCTTCCACCCGCTCGCCGAGGGTGGCGATCTTGGCGTTCTGCAGCGACAGGTCGAAGTCGAGGAAGATGCGCCCGATGCGCGCCAGCAGGCCGGGGCGGTCGGGGGCGATCAGTTCGAGCACGGTCACCGGGCGCTGGGCGTCGTTGGAGATGGTCACCTGGGGCGGGAAAGCGAAGTGCTTGAGCTGGCGCGGTACGCGGCGCTGGATGATCGCCGGGTACTCGTCGGGGTTCTTCAGCGCCTCGATCAGGCCCTCGCGGATTTCCTTCACCCGCGCCGGGTTGTCGCCGATGGAGCCACCAGCGGTGTCGAGCACGATGTAGGTGTCGAGGGTGAACTGGCTGGTGGAGGTGATGATCCGTGCGTCGTGGATATTGAGGTTGAGCTGGCTCATCGCGGCCACGGTCACGGCGAAGAAGTCGTGCTGGTCCGGGGCGTAGATGAAGATCTGGGTGGCGCCCTCGAACTCGCGCTGGGCGGTTTCCTTGATCAGCACCAGCGGGTCGTTGCCGGCCGGGTGCTGGAGGATGGCTTCGGTGTGCCAGGCCACGTCGTTGGCGGTGTGGCGCAGGAAGTAGTCGTCGCCGAGCTGGGACCAGAGTTGCTCGGCGTCGTCCTGGTCGATGCCGTTGCGCACGAGGATGTCGATGGCGGCGGTCTGGGTCTGGCGGATCTGCTCTTCGCGGTCCAGCGGGTTTTCCAGGCCGCGGCGCAGGGCGCGCTTGGTTTCGGTGTAGAGCTGGCGCAGCAGGCTGGCGCGCCAGGAGTTCCACAGGCTCGGGTTGGTGGCGTTGATGTCGGCCACGGTGAGTACGTAGAGGTAGTCGAGGTGGGTCTGGTCGCCGACCAACTGGGCGAAGTCGAAGATCACCTGCGGGTCGGAGAGGTCCTTGCGCTGAGCGGTGGTGGACATGACCAGGTGGTTCTGCACCAGCCAGGTGACCAGGCGCGAGTCCCAGGCCGGCAACTGGTGCCGGGCGCAGAAGGCTTCGGCGTCGACGGCGCCGAGCTCGGAATGGTCGCCGCCACGGCCCTTGCCGATGTCGTGGTAGAGACCGGCGATATAGATCAGCTCGGGCTTGGGCAGCTTGTCGATGACCTTGCTGGCGAGCGGGAACTTCTCCGCCAGTTCGGGCCACTTGAGCTTGCGCAGGTGCTTGATCAGGTTGAGCGTGTGGGCGTCGACCGTATAGATGTGGAACAGGTCGTGCTGCATCTGCCCGATGATGTGGCCGAACTCGGGCAGGTAGCGGCCGAGGATGCCGTAGCGGTTCATCCGCCGCAGGTTGCGGTGGATGCCCTGAGACGACTTGAACAGCTCGATGAACAGGCTGGTGTTGCGGATGTCGCTGCGGAAGTCGTCGTCGATCAGGTGGCGGCTGTCGCGCAGCAGGCGGATGGTGTCGGCACGCACGCCCTTGATCTCGGGGTGCTGGGCCATCAGCACGAAGATTTCCAGCAGGGCGAAGGGGGTGCGCTTGAAGACGTTGGGGTGGGTGACTTCGATGTAGCGGTCACGCAGCTGGAAGCGGCTGTTGAGCGGCTGCGCGGGCGACGACTCGGCGCTGCGCAGGATGACTTCCTCGAAGTGCTGGTTGATCAGGTCGCTCAGCTCGGCGACGCCCATCACCACGCGGTAGTACTTCTGCATGAAGTGTTCGATGGCCTGCTTGGCATCGTCGCCCTGGAAGCCCAGCAGCCCGGCCAGCTTGCGCTGGTGGTCGAACAGCAGGCGGTCCTCGGCGCGGCCGGCGAGCATGTGCAGGGCGTAGCGCACCTTCCAGAGAAACTCCTGGCTGGAGGCGAGCATGCTGCATTCGCTTTCCACGAGGAAGCCTTCCTTTACCAGGGCGTGCAGGTTGAGGCTGCCGAACTGGCGGCGGGCGACCCAGAGGATGGTCTGGATGTCGCGCAGGCCCCCGGGCGAGCCCTTCACGTTGGGCTCGAGGTTGTATTCGGTGTCGTTGTACTTGGCGTGGCGGGCCTTCTGCTCCTGGCGCTTGGCGAGGAAGAAGTCCTTGCTCGGCCACATGCGCTCGGGGCTGGTGACGTCCTGCATTCGCCTGCGCAGGCTTTCCGGGCCGGCGATGGTGCGGCTTTCCATCAGGTTGGTGACCACCGTCAGGTCGGCGCGGGCCTCATCGGCGCATTCGTCCACCGAGCGCACGCTCTGCCCGACTTCCAGGCCGATGTCCCAGAGCAGGGTGAGGAAGCCCTCGATGGATTCGCGAAAGGTTTCGTGGTCGGCGCTGTCCAGGAGGATCAGCAGGTCGATGTCGGAATAGGGGTGCAGCTCGCCCCGGCCGTAGCCGCCGACCGCCAGCAGGGCGATGTCGGCGTCTTCGCTCCAGTCGAAGCGCTCCCAGGCGGCGCGCAGGAGCTGGTCGACGAACCAGGCGCGGTCTTCCACCAGGCGGCGGATGTCGCGGCCATTGGCGAAGCGGGTGTCGAGCACCTCCTTCGCCTGGCGGATGGCCTTCTTGAAGGCGGCGATGGGGCTGGATTTCAGCGCCAGCTCGGCCTGGAACTGGCCGCGGTCGAACAGTTCGGGATCCACCTGCGGCATCGGTCGCCTTCCTTATAGCTGTGGGGCGGGGTCAGGACTTAGGCAGAAACCCGGGGAATGGTGTCGTCGCTGCGCAGGGTGAAGATCTCGTAGCCGGTCTCGGTCACCACCAGGGTGTGTTCCCACTGCGCGGAGAGCTTGCGGTCCTTGGTGATGGCGGTCCAGCCGTCGCCCAGTACCTTGGTCTCGGCACGGCCCTGGTTGATCATCGGCTCGATGGTGAAGGTCATCCCCGCCTTGAGCTCCATGCCGGTGCCGGCACGGCCGTAGTGGAGGATCTGCGGCTCTTCGTGGAACACCGCACCGATGCCGTGGCCGCAGAACTCGCGGACCACCGAGAAACCGTTCTTCTCGGCGTGCTTCTGGATCACCTCGCCGATGTCGCCCAGGCGGCAGCCCGGCTTGACCAGTTCGATGGCCTTGTACATGCACTCCTGGGTGACCTGGGACAGGCGCTCGGCCCAGACCGGCACCTTGCCGACGTGGAACATGCGGCTGGTGTCGCCGTGGTAGCCGTCCTTGATGACGGTTACGTCGATGTTCAGGGTGTCGCCGTCTTTCAGCGCCTTCTCGTTGGGAATGCCGTGGCACACCACATGGTTGATCGAGGTGCAGATGGACTTGGGGAAGCCCTTGTAGTTGAGCGGGGCGGGAATCGCTTTCTGCACGTTGACGATGTAGTCGTGGCAGATGCGGTCGAGTTCTTCGGTGGTCACGCCGGGTTTGACGTGCTCGCCGATCATCTCCAGGACTTCTGCGGCCAGGCGGCCTGCCACGCGCATCTTTTCGATTTCTGCGGGCGTCTTGATGGTCACGGTCATGGCGGTTCTCGAGCGTTTCTATATAAAGGATGCAATCTTAACAGCTGGAAGCCCGAAGCTTGAAGCTGCAAGAAGGCCCGACGCGTCTCGCTTCGGGTTCTGAGCTTATAGCTTCGGGATGATTTCTGTGCTATAAAACGCGCCGCTTTATGGGCAACCCTGTCCAGAAGCACAAACCCCACACACGTATCGACACGATTTCCTGGGTGCCCGCAAGGGTTGGAGATTGGGGTACGTGGAGGCCTAACCCGACTTATCAAGGAACTATCATGTCCCAAGTCAACATGCGCGATATGCTGAAGGCCGGTGTGCACTTCGGCCACCAGACCCGTTACTGGAACCCGAAAATGGGCAAGTTCATTTTCGGCGCGCGTAACAAGATCCACATCATCAACCTTGAAAAAACCCTGCCGATGTTCAACGAGGCCCTGTCCTTCGTTGAGAAACTGGCTGCAGGCAAAAACAAGGTTCTGTTCGTCGGCACCAAGCGTTCCGCTGGCAAGATCGTCCGCGAAGAAGCTGCTCGTTGCGGCTCCCCGTACGTCGATCACCGCTGGCTCGGCGGCATGCTGACCAACTACAAGACCATCCGTCAGTCGATCAAGCGTCTGCGTGATCTGGAAGGTCAGGCTCAGGACGGCACTTTCGCCAAACTGACCAAGAAAGAAGCGCTGATGCGCACCCGCGATCTGGAAAAACTGGAACGCAGCCTGGGTGGTATCAAGGACATGGGCGGCCTGCCGGATGCTCTGTTCGTGGTTGACGTTGACCACGAGCGCATCGCTATCACCGAAGCCAACAAGCTGGGCATCCCGGTCATCGGCGTAGTCGATACCAACAGCAGCCCGGAAGGCGTTGACTACATCATCCCTGGTAACGACGACGCCATCCGCGCCGTTCAGCTGTACCTGGGCGCCATGGCTGACGCCGTACTGCGTGGCCGTCAGAACGCCAATGGCGGTGCTGACGAGTTCGTCGAAGAAGCTGCTGCTTCCGAGGCTGCCGAAGGCTGAGGCCGGCGCGCTTAGCGTTACCCGGTGCGCAAGAAGGGGGCTAGGCCCCCTTTTTGCCACCTTAGATATTTGTCTGCCCGGAATGCCGGGCTGAATGGTTGAAAACCTATTCAAGAGGATAGCGAACATGGCAGAGATTACTGCAGCCCTGGTTAAAGAACTGCGCGAGCGCACCGGCCTGGGCATGATGGATTGCAAGAAGGCCCTGACCGCGGCCGAAGGCGACATCGAAAAAGCCATCGACGACATGCGTGCCGCGGGTGCCATCAAGGCTGCCAAGAAGTCCGGCAACATCGCTGCCGAAGGCGCCATCGCCGTCAAGGTTGCTGCCGACAACAAGGCCGCCGTGATCATCGAAGTCAACTCCCAGACCGACTTCCTGGCTCTGCAGGACGACTTCAAGAACTTCGTCGCCGCCACCATCGACCAGGCTTTCGAAGAGAAGCTGACCGACGCCGCTCCGCTGGTTGCCTCCCGCGAAGACGCCCGTCTGGCCCTGGTTTCCAAGACTGGCGAAAACGTCAACATCCGTCGTCTGACCCGCGTCGAGGGTGACGTCGTTGGTGCCTACCTGCACGGCCACCGCATCGGCGTTCTGGTCAGCCTGAAAGGCGGCAGCGTCGAACTGGCTCGCGACATCGCCATGCACGTGGCTGCCAGCAACCCGCAGTTCCTGAACGCTTCCCAGGTTTCCGAAGAAGCCGTTGCCAAGGAAAAGGAAATCTTCCTGGCCCTGAACGCCGACAAGATCGCCGGCAAGCCGGAAAACATCGTCGAGAACATGGTCAAGGGCCGTATCGCCAAATTCCTCGCCGAAGCCAGCCTGGTCGAGCAGCCGTTCGTCAAGGATCCGGAAGTCAAGGTCGGTGACCTGGCCAAGAAAGCCGGCGCCGAGATCGTTTCCTTCGTACGTTACGAAGTAGGCGAAGGCATCGAGAAGGTCGAAGTGGACTTCGCTGCCGAAGTTGCTGCTCAAGTCGCTGCAACCAAGCAGTAAGACAGCCTAGGCTGTCGCCCTGGAAGAGGCTGCCCGCTCACGCGCGCGGCCTCTTCGTCAAACTGGGGAGCCCTTTTGGGTGGCTCCGTGGCCAGGCCCGCCAGGCGGGCACCAAGTGCCGCGTGCGTAGTCGAAGCTACGCTCCAGAACGCGGGAGCCCCGTGCTCCATGAATTCAATACGCCGCAGGAGAACTCGTAATGGCTCAGCAGGTGAGTGGTCGTCAACCTCGCTATAAACGCATTCTGCTCAAACTCAGCGGCGAAGCCCTGATGGGTGCCGAGGAGTTCGGGATCGATCCGAAGGTCCTGGACCGCATGGCGCTGGAAATCGGTCAGTTGGTGGGCATTGGCGTCCAGGTCGGCCTGGTCATCGGCGGCGGCAACCTGTTCCGCGGTGCCGCCCTCAGTGCCGCCGGCATGGACCGGGTCACCGGCGACCACATGGGCATGCTGGCCACCGTGATGAACGGCCTGGCCATGCGCGACGCCCTTGAGCGTTCCAACATCCCCGCGCTGGTGATGTCGGCCATCTCCATGGTCGGCGTGACCGATCACTACGACCGCCGCAAGGCTATGCGCCACCTCAAGAGTGGCGAAGTGGTGATCTTCTCCGCCGGCACCGGCAACCCATTCTTCACCACCGACTCGGCGGCCTGCCTGCGCGCCATCGAGATCGATGCTGACGTGGTATTGAAAGCCACCAAGGTGGATGGCGTGTACACTGCCGACCCCTTCAAGGATCCGAACGCCGAGAAATTCGATCACCTCACCTATGACGAGGTGCTGGATCGCAAGCTGGGCGTGATGGACTTGACGGCGATTTGCCTGTGTCGTGACCAGAAGATGCCGCTGCGGGTCTTCAACATGAACAAACCCGGCGCCCTGTTGAACATCGTTGTGGGTGGCGCCGAAGGAACCCTGATCGAGGAGGGCGAGCAATGATCAACGAGATCAAGAAGGACACGCAGGAACGCATGACGAAGACTCTGGAGTCGCTGGGTCATGCCTTCGCCAAGATCCGCACCGGCCGTGCGCACCCGAGCATTCTGGACAGCGTGATGGTGTCTTACTACGGCACCGATACCCCGCTGCGCCAGGTGGCCAACGTGACCGCCGAGGATTCCCGCACCCTGGCCCTGACCGTGTTCGACAAGAGCATGATCCAGGCGGTCGAGAAGGCCATCATGACGTCCGACCTCGGCCTGAACCCGGCCACCGCGGGCACCACCATCCGCGTACCGATGCCGGCCCTGACCGAGGAAACCCGCAAGGGCTACACCAAGCAGGCTCGCGCTGAAGCCGAGAACGCCCGTGTCGCGGTGCGTAACATCCGCCGTGATGCGCTGGCCCAGCTGAAGGACCTGGTAAAGGAAAAGGCGATCAGCGAAGACGAAGAGCGTCGCGCTGCTGATGATGTGCAGAAGCTGACCGACAAGTTCGTCGCTGAGGTCGATAAGGGCCTGGAAGGCAAAGAAAACGACCTGATGGCTGTCTGACGGCACCCGCATATGGAAAAGAAAGGCGTTTCTCCAGCGATCCCGCGTCATGTGGCGATCATCATGGATGGCAACAATCGCTGGGCCAAGAAGCGCCTGCTGCCAGGTGTCGCCGGCCACAAGGCCGGTGTCGACGCCGTTCGTGCGGTTATCGAGGTGTGCGCCGAGGCCGGTGTCGAGGTGCTCACCCTGTTCGCATTCTCCAGTGAGAACTGGCAGCGCCCGGCCGAAGAGGTCGGCGCGCTGATGGAGCTGTTCCTCTCGGCCTTGCGCCGGGAGGCGCGGCGCCTGAACGACAACCAGATCCGCTTGCGCATCATCGGTGATCGTTCGCGCTTTCACCCCGAGTTGCAGGCTGCGATGCGTGAAGCCGAGCTGCTGACCGCCGGCGAGCATCGCTTCACCCTGCAGATCGCCGCCAACTACGGTGGCCAGTGGGACATCACCCAGGCCGCTCAGCGCCTGGCCCGTGAAGTCCAGGCCGGGCACCTGCAGGTGGACGAAATCACTCCCGGGCTGTTGCAGAACTGCCTGGCCACTGGCGACCTGCCGCTGCCTGACCTGTGCATACGCACCGGTGGCGAGCATCGCATCAGTAATTTCCTGCTCTGGCAGTTGGCCTATGCCGAGCTGTATTTCTCCGATCTGTTCTGGCCTGACTTCAAGCACGAAGCCATGCGCAAGGCTCTGGCTGATTTCGCCATGCGCCAGCGCCGGTTCGGCAAGACCAGCGAACAGATAGAAGCCGAGGCCCGCTAACGATGCTGAAACAACGAATCATCACCGCGCTGGTGCTGCTGCCCATCGCGCTGGGAGGTTTCTTCCTGCTCGATGGCGGTGCTTTCGCGCTGTTCATCGGCCTGGTGGTCAGCCTGGGTGCCTGGGAATGGGCGCGTCTCGCCGGTTTCGGCGCCCAGCCTGCCCGTATTGGTTATGCCGCACTGGTGGCGGCCCTGCTGTTCGGTCTTTACCAGGTGCCGGCCCTGGCGCCCTGGATTCTCGCTGCCGGCATCCTCTGGTGGGTGGCGGCGACCTTGCTGGTGCTCGGCTATCCCGCCAGCAGCCGCTACTGGGGTGGCTCTGTGGGCAAGCTGGTCATCGGCCTGCTGATTCTCCTGCCGGCCTGGCAAGGCCTGGTGCTGTTCAAGCAGTGGCCGCTGGCCAACTGGCTGATCCTTGCGGTGATGGTGCTGGTCTGGGCTGCCGATATCGGCGCCTATTTTTCCGGCAAGGCCTTCGGCAAGCGCAAGCTGGCTCCGGCCGTCAGTCCCGGCAAGAGCTGGGAAGGGCTGATCGGCGGCCTGTGCACCAGCCTGCTGATCACCCTCGGCGTGGGCATCTTCCGCGGCTGGGCGGGCGGTGAGCTGCTCGCTGGCCTGCTCGGTGCGGCGCTGGTGGTGTTGATCTCGGTGGTGGGCGACCTCACCGAAAGCATGTTCAAGCGCCAGTCCGGCATCAAGGACAGCAGCAACCTGCTGCCTGGCCATGGTGGCGTGCTCGACCGTATCGACAGCCTCACTGCGGCCATCCCGATGTTCGCCGCGCTGCTGTGGATCGCGGGCTGGGGCAGTCTGTGAGTCGTCCCCAGCGCATTACCGTGCTGGGGGCCACCGGCTCCATCGGCCTCAGCACCCTGGACGTCATTGCGCGGCACCCGCTGCGCTACGAAGCCTTCGCCCTGAGCGGCTTCTCCCGTCTTTCCGAGCTCCAGGCCCTGTGCCTGCGGCACCGCCCGCGCTACGCCGTGGTGCCCGACCAGGAGTCCGCCCGCCATCTGCAGGCCGGCTTGCAGGGCGCTGGCCTGACCACCGAGGTGCTGGTGGGCGAGAGCGGGCTGTGCGAGGTCGCCTCCCATCCCGAGGTCGATGCGGTCATGGCCGCCATCGTCGGTGGGGCCGGGCTAAAACCGACCCTGGCGGCGGTCGAGGCCGGCAAGCGCGTGCTGCTGGCCAACAAGGAAGCCCTGGTGATGTCCGGTGCGCTGTTCATGCAGGCGGTGCGCCACAGTGGTGCTGTACTGCTGCCCATCGACAGTGAACACAACGCGATCTTCCAGTGCCTGCCCGGCGACTACGCCCGTGGGCTGGCCCAGGTCGGCGTGCGGCGCATCCTCCTCACCGCGTCCGGTGGCCCGTTCCGCGAAACATCGCTGGACGCGCTGCGCGATGTGACCCCCGAGCAGGCCTGTGCCCATCCCAACTGGTCCATGGGGCGCAAGATCTCCGTGGACTCGGCGAGCATGATGAACAAGGGGCTCGAGCTGATCGAAGCCTGCTGGCTGTTCGATGCAAGCCCGGCGCAGATCGAGGTGGTTATCCACCCTCAGAGCGTCATCCATTCCCTGGTCGACTACGTCGACGGTTCGGTGCTGGCCCAGTTGGGCAACCCCGACATGCGCACGCCCATCGCCCATGCCCTGGCCTGGCCGGAGCGTATCGATTCCGGTGTCTCGCCCCTGGATCTGTTCCGTATCGGCCGTCTGGATTTCCAGGAGCCCGATGAAACCCGTTTCCCCTGCCTGCGCCTGGCGCGACAGGCGGCGGAGGAGGGCGGCAGCGCCCCGGCGATGCTCAATGCCGCCAACGAGGTGGCCGTGGATGCCTTCCTCGGGCGGCGGATTCGCTTCACCGAGATCGCGAGTATCATCGACGAGGTGCTGAACCGCGAATCGGTGCTGGCGGTCGAAACGCTGGACGCCGTGCTGCTCGCGGACGCCCGTGCACGCGCTGCGGCGCAGGATTGGCTGGCCCGTCACGGGCGCTAGCCCGGAGGTTTACGATGAGCGCGCTTTACATGGTTCTGGGCACCCTGGTGGCGCTCGGTGTGTTGGTTACCTTCCACGAGTTCGGCCACTTCTGGGTCGCTCGCCGCTGCGGCGTCAAGGTCCTGCGGTTCTCCGTCGGTTTCGGCACCCCGCTGGTGCGCTGGCATGACCGCCAGGGCACCGAGTTCGTGATCGCCGCCATCCCCCTGGGCGGCTACGTGAAGATGCTCGACGAGCGCGAGGCGGAGGTACCTGCCGCGCTGCTCGACCAGTCGTTCAATCGCAAGCCTGTCGGTCAGCGCATCGCCATCGTCGCCGCCGGCCCCATCGCCAACTTCCTGCTTGCACTGCTGTTCTTCTGGATCCTGGCCATGCTGGGTACCCAGCAGGTGCGCCCAGTGGTGGGTTCGGTCGCCCCCGACAGCATCGCCGCCCAGGGTGGCTTGCAGGCGGGGCAGGAAATCCTCTCCATCGACGGCAAGGCGGTCAGCGGCTGGGGTGGGGTGAACCTGCAACTGGTGCGTCGTCTCGGTGAAAGCGGTGAATTGAACCTGGTGGTGCGAGGCGAAGGCTCGTCTGCCGAGACGCCGGTGCAGCTCCATCTGGATCAATGGCTGAAGGGCGCCGACGAGCCCGATCCCATCGGCTCTCTCGGCATCCGTCCCTGGCGCCCGGCCATGCCGCCGGTGCTGGACGAGGTGCCGGAAGGTCCGGCGCAGGCAGCTGGCCTGCGCCCTGGTGACCGTATCCGTGCGCTCGACGGGCAGGTGCTCGACGACTGGCAGCAACTGGTCGATTTCGTCCGCAGTCGTCCCGGGCAGCGCATCACCGTTCGCTACGAGCGTGACGGCCAGGTTGCCGAGATGCCGGTCACCCTGGGTGCGCGTGGCGAGGGTGAAGCCCGCAGCGGCTTCCTCGGTGCGGGTGTAAAGGCGGGGGAGTGGCCGAAAGAGATGCTGCGCGAGGTCAGCTTCGGTCCGCTGGATGCCATAGGTGAGGCAGCAGGTCGCACCTGGTCCATGAGCCTGCTAACTCTGGATTCCCTAAAGAAAATGTTGCTCGGCGAGCTCTCGGTAAAAAACTTGAGCGGGCCGATAACCATTGCTAAAGTGGCGGGCGCTTCGGCCCAGTCCGGCGTTGGAGATTTCCTGAATTTCCTGGCCTACCTGAGCATAAGCCTGGGGGTTCTCAATCTGTTGCCAATTCCCGTCCTGGACGGGGGGCACCTGCTGTTCTACCTGATTGAATGGGCGCGTGGACGACCACTGTCAGAGCGGGTGCAAGCGTGGGGGGTGCAGATCGGCATCAGTCTTGTCGTCGGGGTCATGCTATTGGCTCTGGTGAACGACCTGGGTCGTCTGTAACGCGTCACTGAATTCCGGATCTGCCGCCCTTCGCGGCAGATTCCTTATTATCAGTTGGAATAAAAAAGGACTTCATGAAACGCCTGCTGCTAACTGCGGTGCTCGCCGCACTCATGATCGGCGAAGTTCACGCCGAGTCCTTCACCATCTCCGACATCCGCGTAAACGGCCTGCAGCGGGTATCCGCCGGCAGCGTGTTCGGTGCTCTGCCGCTCAACGTCGGCGATCAGGCGGATGACCGCCGCTTGGTTGAAGCCACTAGGGCCCTGTTCAAGACCGGTTTCTTCCAGGACATCCAGCTTGGCCGTGACAACGGCGTTCTGGTGATCACCGTTGTCGAGCGCCCGTCGATTTCCAGCATCGAAATCGAGGGCAACAAGGCCATCACCAGCGAAGACCTGCTCAAGGGCCTGAAGCAGTCCGGCCTCTCCGAGGGCGAGATCTTCCAGCGTGCCACCCTCGAAGGCGTGCGTAACGAACTGCAGCGCCAGTACGTGGCCCAGGGCCGCTACTCCGCCGAGATCGAGGCCGAAGTGATCCCGCAGCCGCGCAACCGCGTCGCGCTGAAGATCAACATCAACGAAGGCACGGTCGCCGCGATCCAGCACATCAACGTGGTGGGCAACACGGTATTCCCCGACGAGGACCTGATCGGCCTCTTCGAGTTGAAGACCACCAACTGGCTGTCCTTCTTCAAGAACGATGACAAGTACGCCCGCGAGAAACTCTCCGGTGACCTGGAGCGCCTGCGTTCCTATTACCTGGACCGCGGCTACATCAACATGGACATCTCCTCCACCCAGGTGTCCATCACCCCGGACAAGAAGCACGTCTACATCACCGTCAACGTCGACGAGGGCGAGAAGTACACCATTCGCGACGTGAAGCTCTCCGGCGACCTGAAGGTGCCTGAAGAGGAAGTGAAGGCGCTGCTGCTGGTCAAGGAAGGTCAGGTCTTCTCCCGCAAGATCATGACCACCACGTCCGAACTGATCACCCGCCGTCTGGGTAACGAGGGTTACACCTTCGCCAACGTCAACGGCGTGCCTCAGGCACACGACGAAGATCACACCGTTTCCGTGACCTTCGCCGTCGACCCGGGCAAGCGTGCCTACGTCAACCGCATCAACTTCCGTGGCAACACCAAGTCCGAGGACGAAGTGCTGCGTCGCGAAATGCGTCAGATGGAAGGTGGCTGGGCGTCGACCTACCTGATCGACCAGTCGAAGACCCGCCTCGAGCGTCTGGGCTTCTTCAAGGAAGTCAACGTCGAGACCCCGCAGGTCCCCGGCACCGACGACCAGGTGGACGTCAACTACAGCGTGGAAGAGCAGCCCTCCGGCTCCATCACCGCCAGCGTCGGCTTCGCCCAGAGCGCAGGCCTGATCCTCGGTGGCTCGATCAGCCAGAACAACTTCCTCGGTACCGGTAACAAGGTCAGCATCGGCCTGACCCGCTCCGAGTACCAGACCCGCTACAACTTCGGTTTCGTCGACCCCTACTGGACCGTCGACGGTGTGAGCCTGGGCTACAACGCCTTCTACCGCACCACCGACTACGACGACCTCGATGTCGACGTATCCAGCTACTCGGTGAACAGCCTCGGTGGCGGCGTCAGCGTCGGCTACCCGATCAACGAGACCTCGCGCCTGACCTTCGGCTTGACCGTGCAGCAGGACGAGATCGACACCGGCCTGTACACGGTCGACGAGATCTTCGACTTCATCCGCCAGGAAGGCGACAGCTACCTGAACTTCAAGGGCTCCATCGGCTGGTCCGAATCCACACTGAACCGTGGCGTGCTGGCCAACCGTGGTCATTCCCAGAGCCTGGTGCTGGAAAGCACCCTGCCGGGCAGCGACCTGTCGTTCTTCAAGCTAGACTACCGCGCCCAGCTGTTCACCCCGCTGAGCCAGAACACCGCGCTGCGCTGGCACACCGAACTGGGCTACGGCGACAGCTACGGCTCCACCTCCGAACTGCCGTTCTACGAGCATTACTTCGCCGGCGGCTTCAACTCGGTGCGTGGCTTCGAAGACAGCAGCCTCGGTCCGCGCAGTACGCCGAGTCGGGGTAAAAACCCTGGCACCATCACCGACCCGGACCAGGATCCGCTGCCCTTCGGTGGCAACGTACTGGTACAGGGCGGCGTAGAGCTGCTGTTCCCGCTGCCCTTCGTCAAGGACCAGCGCCAACTGCGTACCGTGCTGTTCTGGGACGTGGGTAACGTGTTCGACACCAGTTGCTCGTCCACCGCGACCAACTGCAGCAGCATCAACGCAGGCGACCTCGCCAGCTCCGTGGGTGTGGGGCTGACCTGGATCACCGCGCTGGGGCCGTTGAGCTTCAGCCTGGGCATGCCGGTGAAGAAGCCGGACAATGCCGACACCCAGGTATTCCAGTTCTCCCTGGGCCAGACTTTCTAATTGCTGATCAAGAAGACAACAGTGTTTGTTGCAGGAGTGCATCGTGCGTAAGTTGACTCAAATCGTTCTGGTTGCCGCGGCCCTGATGGCCTCTCCGGCTTTTGCCGAGATGAAGGTTGCGGTACTGAACTATCAGATGGCGCTCCTCGAATCGGATTCGGCGAAGAAGTACGCCGTGGATGCCGAGAAGAAGTTCGGCCCGCAGCTGACCAAGCTGAAGACTCTGGAAAGCGACGCCAAGCGCATCCAGGATCGCCTGGTCAAGGAAGGCGAGAAGATGCAGCAGGCCGAGCGTGAGCGCCTGGAGCTCGAGTTCAAGCAGAAAGCCCGTGACTTCCAGTTCCAGTCCAAGGAACTGAACGAAGCCAAGGCCGTTGCCGATCGCGAAATGCTCAAGCAGCTCAAGCCGAAGCTGGACCAGGCCGTCGAAGAAGTCCTGAAAAAGGGCAGCTACGACCTGGTGCTGGAGCGTGGTGCGGTGATCGATGTCAAACCTCAGTACGACATCACCCGCCAGGTCATCGAGCGCATGAACCAACTGCGCTGATATGACCGCCCCGACCTTTACCCTCGGCCAGTTGGCCGAGCGTCTCGACGCCACCCTGCGTGGCGACGAGGCAAGGGTTGTCTCCGGATTGGCCACCCTGCAGGACGCTGGTCCCGATCAGCTGACCTTCCTGGCCAATCCGCAGTACCGCAAGTTTCTCGTCGATACCCGCGCTGCCGCCGTGCTGCTGACCCCGGCCGATGCCGAAGGCTTCACCGGTGACGCGCTTCTGGTGCCCAACCCCTACCTGGCCTACGCCCGGCTCTCCCACCTGTTCGATCCCAAACCCGTCTCCCCTGCCGGTATCCATCCGAGCGCGGTAGTCGCGGCCGATGCCATCGTCGATCCGTCGGCGAGCATCGGGCCTGGTGCGGTGATCGAGTCCGGTGCGCAGATTGGCGCGGGCGTCACCGTTGGCGCCTACAGCGTCATCGGTGCCCGCAGCGTGGTGGGCGAGGGTGGCTGGCTGGCGCCGCGAGTCACGCTTTACCACGATGTCCGCATCGGTAAGCGTGTGGTCATCCAGTCGGGTGCCGTGATCGGTGGCGAGGGCTTCGGCTTCGCCAACGAGAAGGGCGTCTGGCAGAAGATCGCGCAGATCGGCGGCGTCACCCTGGGCGACGATGTCGAGGTGGGTGCCAATACCACCATCGACCGTGGCGCCCTGGCCGACACCCTGATCGGCAACGGTGTGAAACTGGACAACCAGATCATGATCGCCCACAACGTCCAGATCGGTGACAACACCGCTATGGCCGGTTGCGTGGGCATTTCGGGCAGTACCAAGATCGGCCGCAACTGCATGATTGCAGGCGGCGTCGGCATGGTCGGGCATATCGAGGTCTGCGATGGCGTGTTCGTCACCGGCATGACCATGGTCACCCGTTCCATTACCGAGCCTGGTGCCTATTCCTCCGGTACCGCCATGCAACCTGCGGCGGATTGGAAGAAGAGCGCAGCCAGGATTCGCCAGCTGGATGACATGGCGCGTCGTCTGCAACAGCTGGAAAAGCGCCTGGCGTCAGTGACCCCGGGCGGGGATGCTTCATCTGATGCGTGACCCGCGCAGCGCCGCGCATCCCCAATCCCCTTTTAAGGCTCCAGGAAAATGATGGACATCAACGAGATTCGCGAATACCTGCCGCACCGCTACCCTTTCCTTCTGGTGGATCGGGTCGTGGATCTGGATATCGAAGGCAAGCGCATTCGCGCCTACAAGAATGTCAGCATCAACGAGCCATTCTTCAACGGCCACTTCCCCGAACACCCGATCATGCCGGGCGTGCTGATCATCGAAGCGATGGCCCAGGCTGCCGGCATTCTCGGTTTCAAGATGCTCGACGTGAAGCCGGCCGACGGCACCCTGTATTACTTCGTCGGCTCCGACAAGCTGCGCTTCCGCCAGCCGGTGCTGCCGGGTGACCAGCTGATCCTCGAAGCCAGCTTCCGCAGCGTCAAGCGCAGCATCTGGAAGTTCGAGTGCCAGGCCAGTGTCGATGGCAAGGAAGTCTGCTCGGCCGAAATCATTTGTGCGGAACGCAAATTATGAGTTTGATCGACCCTCGCGCCATCATCGATCCGTCAGCTCGGCTGGCGGATGACGTCCAGGTCGGCCCCTGGTCGATCATTGGACCCGATGTGGAAATCGGCGAGGGTAGCGTGGTCGGCCCCCATGTAGTGATCAAGGGCCCGACCCGCATCGGCAAGCACAATCGCATCTACCAGTTTTCTTCGGTAGGCGAGGACACGCCCGACCTGAAATACAAGGGCGAGCCCACCCGGCTGGTGATCGGCGATCACAATGTGATCCGCGAGGGCGTCACCATCCACCGGGGTACCGTGCAGGACCGATCCGAAACCACCATTGGCGACCACAACCTGCTGATGGCCTATGTGCACATCGGCCACGACAGTGTGATCGCCAATCATTGCATCCTGGTCAACAACACCGCGCTGGCGGGCCATGTCCATGTGGATGACTGGGCGATCCTCTCCGGCTTCACCCTGGTCCACCAGTTCTGCCGCATCGGCGCCCACAGCTTCTCCGGCATGGGCACCGCCATCGGCAAAGATGTTCCGGCCTATGTCACCGTGTTCGGCAACCCCGCCGAGGCGCGCAGCATGAACTTCGAGGGCATGCGCCGTCGTGGTTTCTCCGCCGAGGCGATCCAGGCCCTGCGCCGTGCCTACAAGGTGGTCTACCGCCAGGGGCTGACCGTCGAGCAGGCGCTCGCCGAGCTGGCCGAATCCTCCGAACAGTTCCCCGAGGTTGCGGTCTTCCGCGACTCGATCCAGTCCTCGACCCGCGGCATCACCCGCTGAGCCCATGACCCGTCCATTGCGCATCGCGCTGGTCGCCGGCGAGGCGTCCGGCGACATTCTCGGCTCCGGCCTCATGCAAGCCCTCAAAGCCCGTCACCCCGATGCCGAATTCATTGGCGTCGGTGGACCGTTGATGGAGGCCGAAGGGCTGGTTTCCTATTTCCCCATGGAGCGTCTCGCGGTGATGGGGCTGGTCGAGGTACTCGGCCGCCTGCCTGAGCTGCTGCGCCGTCGCAAGCGGCTGATCGCCACCCTGATCGACGCGCGCCCAGACGTTTTCATCGGTATCGACGCCCCCGACTTCAACCTGGGCGTCGAGCTCAAGTTGCGTCGCGCCGGCATTCGCACCGTGCATTACGTCAGCCCCTCCGTGTGGGCCTGGCGGCAGAAGCGCGTGCTGAAGATTCGTGAAGGCTGCGACCTGATGCTCACCCTGTTCCCCTTCGAGGCGCAGTTCTACGAGGCCCATCAGGTGCCCGTGCGTTTCGTCGGGCACCCGCTCGCCGACACCATTCCGTTGCAGGCCGACCGTGCCGCCGCCCGCGCGGCCATCGACGTCCCGGAGGATGTGTCGCTGGTTGCGCTGATGCCCGGCAGCCGGGGCGGCGAGGTGGGCAAGCTCGGCAGCCTGTTCCTCGATGCCGCCGAGCGCATGCGTTCCATGCGTTCGGGCCTGCACTTCGTACTGCCGTGCGCCAGCCCCGCTCGACGCCAGCAGCTGGAGCAGATGCTGGCGGGCCGGAACCTGCCGCTGACGCTGCTCGATGGCCGCTCGCACCAGGCCCTGGCGGCCTGCGACGCGGTGTTGATCGCATCGGGCACTGCGACCCTGGAAGCCTTGCTGTACAAGCGCCCGATGGTGGTGGCCTACAAGGTTGCCCCCATGACCTATCGCATCCTCAAGCGATTGGTGAAAAGCCCCTATGTTTCGCTGCCCAACCTGCTGGCCCAGCGCCTGCTGGTTCCCGAGTTGCTGCAGGACGCGGCCACGGCGGAGGCGCTGGCGCAGACGCTGGTGCCGCTGCTCGATGGCGGTGATGTGCAGACCGAGGGCTTCGACGTGATCCATCGTACCCTGCGCCTCGACGCTTCCAAGGAAGCGGCCGGTGCAGTACTCGAGCTGATAGGGAGCCGCTGATGCAACTCGGACTGGATTTCGCCCTGGTGGAAGAACTGGTTGCCGGCGTCGACGAGGTGGGCCGTGGCCCGCTTTGCGGCCCCGTGGTCACCGCTGCGGTGATCCTCGATCCCGCGCGCCCCATTCTTGGCCTCAATGATTCGAAGAAGCTCACCGAGGCACGCCGTGAGGCGCTGTTCGACGAGATCCGCGAGAAGGCCCTGGCCTGGTGCATTGCCCGCGCCGAGGTGGAGGAGATCGATCGCCTGAATATCCTCCACGCCACCATGCTGGCCATGCAACGTGCGGTCGAAGGGCTGAGCATCACCCCGAAACTGGCGCTCATCGACGGCAACCGCTGCCCGAAGCTCGCCGTGCCCAGCGCGCCGGTGATCCAGGGCGACGCCAAGGTGCCGGCCATCGCCGCTGCCTCGATCCTGGCCAAGGTCAGCCGTGACCGCGAGATGCAGGAGCTGGACGCGCTGTACCCCGGCTACGGCATGGGCGGACACAAGGGTTACCCCACGCCCGTGCATCTGGAAGCCTTGCGCCGCCTGGGCGCCACGCCTATCCACCGGCGCTCCTTCGCCCCGGTGCGGGCGGTGATCGAAGGCGCCGACTGACGCCAGTCAGCCCGACTGGCCCTCATTTCATCGGCCTGTCGGAGAGCGTTCCGGCAAGCGGCCGTTTCCGACTTGAAGCCTGCTGCCGCTTCCGCTGTACAATCCCGGCCTTGCCGTTTTTGCGTTTTGAATAGGACCGCCATGACTGTCGCCTTCGTCCATCTCCGTCTGCATTCCGAATACTCCCTGGTCGACGGCTTGGTACGGGTCAAGCCCCTGATCAAGGCCGTTGCGGGTGCCGGGATGCCTGCCGTAGCGGTCACCGACCAGAGCAATATGTGCTCCCTGGTCAAGTTCTACAAAGCCGCCATGGGCGGCGGCATCAAGCCGATCTGCGGCGCCGATATCTGGCTGGCCAGCCCCTACGAGGATGGCCCGCTGACGCGCATGACCCTGCTGGTGATGAACGCCAAGGGCTACCGCAACCTCACCGAACTCGTCTCCCGTGGCTGGTCGGAAGGCCAGAGCAACGACCTGGTGATCATCCAGCGCGAATGGGTGAAGGAGGCCGCCGAAGGCCTGATCGCCCTCTCCGGTTCCAAGGAGGGCGAGATTGGCATGGCGCTGCTCAACGGCGACCAGGCGGGGGCCGAGGCCTTGCTGGCCGAGTGGCAGGCAGTTTTCCCCGATCGCTTCTACCTGGAGCTGCAGCGTACGGCTCGGGTCAACGATGAAGAGCATGTGCACGCGGCCGTCGCCCTGGCAGACCGTTGCGGCGCCCTGCTGGTGGCCACCAACGACGTGCGCTTCATCAAGCCTGACGACTTCGATGCTCACGAGACCCGCGTCTGCATCGGTGAGAGCCGCGTTCTCGACGACCCGCGTCGGCCCCGCAATTTCTCCAACCAGCAGTACCTGAAGTCCCCGGAAGAGATGGCCGAGCTGTTCGCCGACATCCCCGAGGCCCTGCAGAACACCGTCGAGATCGCCAAGCGCTGCAACATCGAGGTGCAACTGGGCAAGCACTTCCTGCCCGACTTCCCGACCCCCAACGGCATGGGTATCGATGACTACCTGCGCCACGCCTCCTACGAGGGGCTGGAAGAGCGCCTGAAGGTGCTCTGGCCCAAGGAGACCACGCCCGACTATGAGGAAAAGCGCCAGCTCTACATCGATCGGCTGGAGTTCGAGCTGGGCACCATCATCCAGATGGGCTTCCCCGGCTACTTCCTGATCGTTGCCGACTTCATCCAGTGGGCCAAGAACAACGATGTGCCGGTGGGCCCCGGTCGGGGCTCGGGTGCCGGCTCCCTGGTGGCTTACGTACTCAAGATCACCGACCTCGACCCGCTGGCCTATGACCTGCTGTTCGAACGTTTCCTCAACCCCGAGCGGGTCTCCATGCCCGACTTCGACGTCGACTTCTGCATGGACGGCCGTGACCGCGTGATCGACTACGTGGCCGACAAATACGGGCGCAACGCGGTAAGCCAGATCATCACCTTCGGCTCCATGGCGGCCAAGGCGGTGGTGCGCGATGTGGCTCGGGTGCAGGGCAAGTCCTACGGCCTGGCCGATCGCCTGTCGAAGATGATTCCCTTCGAAGTGGGCATGACCCTGGAGGCCGCCTTCAATCAGGAGGAGGCGCTGCGCGACTTCCTCAAGGTCGACGAGGAAGCCCAGGAAATCTGGGACATGGCCCTGAAGCTCGAAGGCATCACCCGTGGTACCGGCAAGCACGCCGGTGGCGTCGTGATTGCGCCGACCAAGCTCACCGACTTCTCGCCCATCGCGTGCGACGAGGAGGGTGGCGGCCTGGTGACCCAGTTCGACAAGGATGACGTTGAAGCCGCCGGCCTGGTGAAGTTCGACTTCCTCGGCCTGCGTACGCTGACGATCATCAAGTGGGCCATGGAGATGATCAACCGGGAGCGGGTCAAGGAAGGCAAGCCCCTGGTGGATATCGACCGCATCCCGCTGGATGACAAGAAAACCTACGACATGCTGCAGAAGGCGGAGACCACCGCGGTCTTCCAGCTCGAATCCCGCGGCATGAAGGAGCTGATCAAGAAGCTCAAGCCCGACTGCCTGGAAGACATGATCGCCCTGGTGGCGCTGTTCCGCCCGGGCCCGCTGCAATCGGGCATGGTGGACGACTTCATCAACCGCAAGCACGGTCGGGCCGAGCTGTCCTACCCGCACCCGGACTACCAGTACGCGGGCCTCGAGCCCGTGCTCAAGCCCACCTACGGCATCATCCTGTACCAGGAACAGGTGATGCAGATTGCCCAGGTGATGGCGGGCTACACCCTCGGCGGCGCGGATATGTTGCGCCGTGCCATGGGCAAGAAGAAGCCCGAGGAGATGGCCAAGCAGCGTGGCGGCTTCATCGAAGGCTGCTCCAGCAACGGTATCGACGAGAACCTCTCGGGCAACATCTTCGACCTGGTGGAAAAGTTCGCCGGCTACGGCTTCAACAAATCCCACTCGGCAGCCTACGGCTGGGTCTCCTACCAGACCGCCTGGCTCAAGGCGCACTTCCCGTCGCCCTTCATGGCTGCGGTACTCACGGCGGACATGCACAACACCGATAAGGTGGTGACGCTGATCGAAGAGTGCCGGAACATGAAGCTGCGCATCGTCGCGCCGGACGTGAACAACTCCGAGTACCGCTTCACCGTCGATGACGCCGGGCAGATCATCTACGGCCTGGGCGCCATCAAGGGTGTGGGTGAGGGCCCGGTGGAGGCGATCACCGAGTGCCGCGCCGAGGGCGGCCCGTTCAAGGACCTCTTCGATTTCTGCAACCGCATCGACCTCAAGCGCGTCAACAAGCGCACCCTGGACGCCCTGATCCGAGGCGGCGCACTGGATCGCCTCGGCCCGTTCTTCAGCGAAGAGCCCAAGGCCTACCAGGCGGGCATCGACCGCAACCGCGGGGTGCTCCTGGCGTCCATGGAGGAAGCCATCCAGGCTGCCGAGCAGACGGCGCGCAGCCACGACAGCGGACACATGGACCTGTTCGGCGGCCTGTTCGCCGAACCCGAAGCGGACATGTACGCCAACCATCGCAACGCCAAGGAGCTGTCCCTCAAGGAGCGGCTCAAGGGCGAGAAGGATGCCCTGGGGATCTACCTCACCGGGCACCCGATCGACGAATACGAAGGCGAGGTGCGTCGCTTCGCCCGCCAGCGCATCGTCGAGCTGAAGCCTGCGCGTGACACCCAGACCATCGCCGGCCTGATCGTCAACCTGCGGGTGATGAAGAACAAGAAGGGCGACAAGATGGGCTTCATCACCCTCGACGACCGTTCCGGTCGCATCGAGGCGTCGCTGTTCGCCGATGCCTTCAACTCCGCCAGTGCATTGCTGCAGACCGACGCGCTGGTGGTGGTCGAGGGCGAGGTCAGCCACGACGATTTCTCCGGCGGCCTGCGCCTGCGTGCCAAGCGCGTGATGAGCCTGGAGGAGGCCCGCACGGGGCTCGCCGAGAGCCTGCGGATGAAGGTCGACCACAGCGCCCTGCAGGGCGATCGCCTGCGCTGGCTGGCTGATCTGTGCAATCGCCATCGTGGCTCCTGCCCGATCACGCTGGACTACAGTGGAGCGAGTGCCAAGGCGTTGCTGCAGTTCGGTGAGCAGTGGCGGATCGACCCCGCCGACGCTTTGATTCAGGCATTGCGTGACCAGTTCGGGCGCGACAACGTCTTCCTGCACTACCGCTGAAGCGAAGGGGCGCCCGGTCGCCCCTCGTTTTCTCGACCCACACGCGCCCTTCCTTTAAGGTAGGGCGCCAAATGGAACCAGCCGCCTGGCCCCACGCGCACGACGGAAGCCTATGAACCCGAATTTTCTGGATTTCGAACAGCCGATCGCTGACCTGCAAGCCAAGATCGAGGAGCTGCGCCTGGTCGGCAACGACAACGCGCTGAACATCACCGACGAAATCTCCCGCTTGCAGGAGAAGAGCAGCGCGCTCACCGAAAGCATCTTCGGCAACCTGACCAGCTGGCAGATCGCCCAGTTGGCACGCCACCCGCGCCGCCCCTACACCCTCGATTACATCGAGCACATCTTCACCGAGTTCGACGAGCTGCATGGCGATCGCCACTTCTCCGACGACGCGGCCCTGGTCGGTGGCGTTGCCCGCCTGGACGACCAGCCGGTGATGATCATCGGCCACCAGAAAGGCCGTGAAGTGCGCGAAAAGGTACGCCGCAACTTCGGCATGCCGCGCCCCGAGGGTTATCGCAAGGCCTGCCGCCTGATGGAAATGGCGGAACGCTTCAAGATGCCGATCCTCACCTTCATCGACACCCCCGGCGCCTACCCGGGCATCGATGCCGAAGAGCGTGGCCAGAGCGAAGCCATCGCCTGGAACCTGCGCGTGATGGCGCGCCTGAAGACCCCGATCATCGCCACCGTCATCGGTGAGGGTGGTTCCGGTGGTGCGCTGGCCATTGGCGTCTGCGACCGTTTGAACATGCTGCAGTACTCCACCTACTCGGTGATCTCGCCGGAGGGTTGTGCGTCCATCCTGTGGAAGACCGCCGAGAAAGCGCCGGATGCCGCCGAGGCCATGGGCATCACCGCCGAGCGCCTGAAGGGCCTGGGCATCGTCGACAAGGTGATCGGCGAGCCCCTGGGTGGCGCCCATCGCGAACCGGCCGTAGCGGCCGCGTCGATCCGTGCGGAACTGACCTCGCAACTGCAAGCCCTGAAGAAACTCGACACCGACGACCTGCTGGCTCGCCGTTACGAGCGCCTGATGAGCTATGGCGTGGCCTGACGGCCATGGGGACGAGCGCGTGACCGCAAGCGGCCACTCGCTCGTCCTGAAGCTCGAATCCCTCCTGTTGGTTGCCGTCGCCCCCTGGCGTGACGCACCGGCCTGGCGGGTGGCCTTCTCCGGAGGGTTGGATTCCACCGTCCTGCTGCACCTCCTGGTGCGCCTCGCCGAGCGCGAGCGCCTGCCACCTCTCTCCGCCATCCATGTTCACCACGGCCTGCAGCCCGCTGCAGAGGCCTGGCCTGCCCATTGCCAGCGCATATGCGACGGGCTGGGTGTGCCGCTGGATGTGGCGCGGGTGCGGGTGGCGCCGGGCAACAGCCTGGAGCGTGCTGCGCGCGATGCCCGTTATGCCGCCTTCATCGCTCGGCTCGGGGCAGGGGAGGTGCTGATGAGTGCCCAGCACCGTGACGACCAGGCGGAAACCCTGCTGTTCCGCCTGCTGCGTGGCGCAGGGGTGCGTGGCCTGGCGGGTATGCCGGGCAGTCGCGTGCTGGGGGATGGTGTTCTGCTTCGGCCGCTGCTGCAGGTGCCTCGCGCTGAACTCGAAGCCTGTGCGCGTGAGCTGGGGCTGGAGTGGGTCGAGGATCCGTCCAATGATGACACCGAATTCTCCCGCAACTACTTGCGTCAACGGATCATGCCGGCACTTGCCGAGCGCTGGCCGCAGGCGTCGTCGAGTATCGCCCGCAGTGCCGAGCATCTGGCCGAAGGCGAAGCGCTGCTCGGCGAACTGGCGCAACTGGATTTGCAGGCGGCACGTACCGACAGCGCTTTCCCCTGGCTGCTGCTGCCGTCCCTGGAGCTGGCGCCGTTGATCGGCTTGTCTCCGGCCCGGCAGCGCAATGCCCTGCGCCACTGGCTCAACGCGTTCACCGCGATGCCGGACAGCGGGCACTGGGCGGGCTGGGATGACTTGCGTGATGCCGGCTCCAGTGCCAGCCCGGTCTGGAAACTCGAGGGCGGAGAACTGCGGCGCGCCGACGGACGGCTGTGGTGGTTGCCCGGCAGTTGGCAGCAGGGGCTGTTGGCCGGCGGGCAATGGCCTGAGCCCGGCAAGGTGCTGGAGTTGCCCGGCAACGGCCAGTTGCAGCTTGTCGGCGAGCCCCCGCAAGGTGCGCTCGAAGTGCGCTACCGCCAGGGCGGCGAAGTGCTCGATGTCGCGGGGCGTGGGCGTCGCGACCTCAAGCGCCTCCTCAACGAGAGCGGCCTGCCGGCGTTCGTCCGTGGGCGCCTGCCACTGCTCTACAGCAGGGGTGAACTGCTTGCCGTGGCCAATCTCCCGGGCCTCGCCGGGCCTGCGGATGCGCGCTGGCGACTGCGCTGGACACCGCCGACGAATGACCAAGGTTTGAGCTGAAAGGGTCTTTCCGGTAGACTACGCTCCCGTCTTACAGAGCTCTTGCTGATTCCTTCGGAGTCGGCGGGAGTTTGCCGTTTTGGCACTGTTCCAGATTGCAGGCTTCGGCCTTACTTCGCTCTCCCCGGCGGCCTTCCGCCTAAACGCAGACTTCTAGGGTTTTTCATGACGCGCTACATCTTCGTCACGGGTGGTGTTGTTTCTTCATTGGGGAAAGGCATCGCCTCGGCATCCTTGGCCGCCATTCTGGAAGCGCGGGGGCTGAAGGTCACCATGCTCAAGCTGGATCCGTACATCAACGTCGATCCCGGCACCATGAGCCCCTTCCAGCACGGTGAAGTGTTCGTCACCGACGACGGCGCAGAGACCGACCTCGACCTGGGCCACTACGAGCGCTTCGTGCGCACCACCATGACCCAGAACAACAACTTCACCACCGGCCGCGTCTACGAGGACGTGCTGCGCAAGGAGCGCCGTGGTGACTACCTGGGTGCCACCATCCAGGTCATCCCGCACATCACCGACGAGATCAAGCGTCGCATCATCAAGGGCGCCGGCGATGCCGACGTCGCGATGGTCGAGATCGGCGGCACCGTGGGTGACATCGAGTCCCAGCCCTTCCTCGAAGCCATTCGCCAGTTGCGCGTGGAAGTGGGCGCCAAGCGCGCCATGCTGATGCACCTGACCCTGGTCCCCTACATCGCCACTGCCGGCGAGACCAAGACCAAGCCGACCCAGCACTCGGTGAAGGAGTTGCGCTCCATCGGTCTGCAGCCCGACGTACTGATCTGCCGCTCCGACCATGAAGTCGACCTGTCCTCGCGTCGCAAGATCGCCCTGTTCACCAACGTGGAAGAGCGCGCGGTCATCGCCCTGCAGGACGTCGACACCATCTACAAGATTCCTTCCGTGCTCCATGCCCAGGGTCTGGACGACTTCGTCGTCGAGCGCTTCGGCCTGCAGTGTGGCGGTGCCGACCTCTCCGAATGGGATCGCGTCGTCGATGCCAAGCTGAATCCGGAGAAGGACGTCACCATCGCCATGGTCGGCAAGTACATGGAGCTGCTGGACGCGTACAAGTCGCTGATCGAAGCGATGAGCCACGCCGGCATCCAGAACCGCACCAAGGTCAACCTGCGCTACATCGATTCCGAAGATATCGAGAACCAGGGCACCAGCCTGCTGGAAGGCGTCGACGCCATCCTGGTTCCCGGCGGTTTCGGCCTGCGCGGCGTGGAAGGCAAGATCACCACCGTCAAATACGCACGCGAGAACAAGATCCCCTACCTGGGCATCTGCCTCGGCATGCAGGTGGCGGTCATCGAGTTCGCCCGCAATGTGCTGGGATGGACCGACGCCAACTCCACCGAATTCGACAAGGCCAGCGGCCACCCGGTCGTGGGCCTGATCACCGAGTGGGAAGATGCCACCGGTGCCACCGAGATCCGTACCGAAGCGTCCGACCTGGGCGGCACCATGCGCCTTGGCGCCCAGGCCTGCCAACTGGAGCAGGGCTCCTTGGTGCATGCCTGCTACGGCAAGGATGAAATCGTCGAGCGCCACCGCCACCGTTACGAAGTGAACAACAACCTGCTGCCGCAACTGCGCGAAGCGGGTCTGAAGATCACCGGTCGCTCCGGCGACGGCGCCCTGGTCGAAGTGGTCGAGGCTCCGGATCACCCCTGGTTCGTCGCCTGCCAGTTCCACCCGGAGTTCACCTCCACGCCGCGTTACGGTCACCCGCTGTTCAGCGGTTTCGTCAACGCCGCCCTGGCGCAGAAAGCGAAGAAGGCCTGACCCATGGCGCAGAAGATCATCCGCGTCGGTGACATCGAGATCGCCAACGACAAGCCCTTCGTGCTGTTCGGCGGCATGAACGTGCTGGAGTCCCGCGACCTGGCACTGAAGGTCTGCGAGGAATACGTCAGGGTCACCGACAAGCTCGGTATCCCCTACGTCTTCAAGGCCAGCTTCGACAAGGCCAACCGCTCGTCGGTGACCTCCTTCCGCGGCCCCGGCCTGGAAGAGGGCCTGAAGATCTTCGAGGAAGTGAAGAAGACCTTCGGCGTGCCGATCATCACCGACGTGCACGAGCCGCATCAGGCCGCGCCCGTCGCCGAAGTCTGCGACATCATCCAGCTGCCGGCCTTCCTTTCCCGCCAGACCGACCTGGTCGTGGCGATGGCGAAGACCGGTGCGGTGATCAACATCAAGAAAGCCCAGTTCCTCGCGCCCCAGGAGATGAAACACATCCTGGCCAAGTGCGAGGAGGCGGGTAATGACCAGTTGATCCTCTGCGAGCGCGGCTCCTCCTTCGGGTACAACAACCTGGTGGTGGACATGCTCGGCTTCGGCATCATGAAGCAGTTCCAGTACCCGGTGTTCTTCGACGTCACCCATGCCCTGCAGATGCCGGGTGGTCGCGCCGACTCCGCCGGTGGCCGCCGCGCCCAGGTCACCGACCTGGCCAAGGCCGGCATGAGCCAGGGCCTGGCCGGCCTGTTCCTGGAGGCGCACCCGGATCCGGACAACGCCAAGTGCGACGGCCCCTGCGCCCTGCGCCTGGACAAGCTGGAACCGTTCCTCGCCCAGCTCAAGCAGCTGGATGATCTGGTCAAGAGTTTTCCGCCGATCGAGACTGCCTGAACGGGCAAATCTCCGGTAAAGTGCCGGGCGCGCGTTATCTGACCGATCGGTCAGATCAAGGGCCGGATCTGCCCAAGTGAACGTCCGCCCGCGCCGCCCCTCTAATTCCGCTGCAGCGTCATCGTCAACTTTGGAGTGCTAACAACAATGGCAAAGATCGTCGACATCAAGGGCCGTGAAGTCCTGGATTCCCGCGGTAACCCCACCGTCGAGGCGGATGTGATCCTGGACAACGGTATCGTCGGCAGCGCCTGCGCGCCGTCCGGTGCCTCCACCGGTTCCCGTGAAGCCCTCGAGCTGCGCGATGGCGACAAGAGCCGCTACATGGGCAAGGGCGTGCTGAAAGCCGTTGCCAACATCAACGGCCCGATCCGCAGCCTGCTGCTGGGTAAAGACCCGGTCGACCAGAAAGCACTCGACCAGGCGATGATCGCCCTCGACGGCACCGAGAACAAAGCCTCCCTGGGCGCCAACGCCATCCTCGCCGTGTCCCTGGCCGCCGCCAAGGCCGCCGCCCAGGACCAGGACCTGCCGCTGTACGCGCACATCGCCAACCTCAACGGCACCCCCGGCCAGTACTCCATGCCGGTGCCGATGATGAACATCATCAACGGTGGCGAGCACGCCGATAACAACGTCGACATCCAGGAGTTCATGGTCCAGCCGGTTGGCGCCAAGACCTTCTCCGACGGCCTGCGCATGGGCACCGAGATCTTCCACCACCTCAAAGCCGTGCTGAAGGCCCGTGGCCTGAACACCGCCGTGGGTGACGAAGGTGGCTTCGCCCCGAACCTGACCTCCAACGAAGACGCCCTGGCCGCCATCGCCGAAGCCGTCGCCAATGCCGGCTACAAGCTGGGCACCGACGTGACCCTGGCCCTGGACTGCGCTGCCAGCGAATTCTTCGAAGACGGCAAGTACAACCTGTCCGGTGAAGGCAAGTCGTTCGACGCCGAAGGCTTCGCCGACTACCTGAAAGGCCTGACCGAGCGCTTCCCGATCATCTCCATCGAAGACGGCCTGGATGAGTCCGACTGGGCTGGCTGGAAGATCCTCACCGACAAGATCGGCGAGAAGATCCAGCTGGTGGGCGACGACCTGTTCGTCACCAACACCAAGATCCTCAAGGAAGGCATCGAGAAGGGCATCGGCAACTCGATCCTGATCAAGTTCAACCAGATCGGCTCGCTGACCGAAACCCTGGAAGCCATTCAGATGGCCAAGGCCGCTGGCTTCACCGCGGTGATCTCCCACCGCTCCGGTGAAACCGAGGACAGCACCATCGCCGACCTGGCCGTAGGCACCGCCGCCGGCCAGATCAAGACCGGCTCCCTGTGCCGTTCCGACCGCGTGTCCAAGTACAACCAGCTGCTGCGCATCGAAGAGCAACTGGGCGGAAAGGCGCCTTACCGTGGTCGTGCCGAGTTCCGCGGCTAAGCCGGGGATGATAAAAAGGGCAGCGAAAGCTGCCCTTTTCGTATGGAAACCTCTCTTTCGATGGCCAAATCCCCTTACTGGTTGTTCGTCGTACTGATCCTGGCCTTGTCCGGGTTGCAGTATCGCCTGTGGGTGGGCGACGGCAGCCTGGCGCAGGTGACGGACCTCGAGCGGCAGATCGCCGACCAGAAGGGCGAGAACGAACGCCTGCTGGAACGTAACCGCATCCTCGAGGCCGAGGTTTCCGAGCTCAAGAAGGGCATGGAGACCGTGGAAGAGCGCGCGCGTCACGAACTGGGCATGGTCAAAGAGGGCGAAACCCTCTACCAGCTGGCCGAATGAGTCCCCCCGAACTCCCCGCGTTCTGGGCCGTGATCCCGGCCGCCGGTGTCGGCGCCCGGATGCGCGCCGACCGCCCCAAGCAGTATCTGGAACTGGCCGGGCGGACCATTCTCGAACACAGCCTCGCCTGCTTCCTCGACCATCCGAACCTCAAGCGCGTGGTGGTCGGCCTGTCCGTCGATGACCCGTACTGGCCCGAACTGGATTGCGCCAGCGATTCGCGCATCGAGCGGGTGGATGGCGGCAAGGAACGTGCCGATACCGTGCTCAAGGCGCTGCTGCGCCTGGACGAATTGGGCGCACGCCCGAATGACTGGGTGCTGGTGCACGACGCTGCCCGGCCCAACCTGTCGCGCGGTGATCTCGACCTGCTGCTGGCCGAATTGGCCGATGACCCTATCGGCGGCCTGCTGGCGGTGCCGGCGCGCGACACCCTGAAGCGTGCCGGGCCTGATGGCCGTGTGGCCGAGACCGTCGACCGCAGCGTCATCTGGCAGGCCTATACGCCGCAGATGTTCCGCTTTGGCAGCCTGCATCGCTCCCTGGCCGATGCCCTGGTCTCGGGCGTCGCCGTGACCGACGAGGCGTCGGCCATCGAATGGTCGGGACAGGCGCCGCGCCTGATCGAAGGACGTGCGGACAACCTCAAGGTCACCCGCCCGGAAGACCTCGACTGGCTGCGTCAGCGCTGGGCCGGCCGGCACTGATCGCGATAGGCCGGGTGGTTCGCCAGGCCTTCCTTCAACAAATCCACCAATTGGCGCACCTTGGGCGACAGGTGACGCTGCTGTGGATAAATCGCCCAGACTGCCGTGTTCGGCGGCTGATGCTGCTCCAGCAGTGAAACCAGCCGGCCGTTCTGCAGGTGCTCCAGCACGTAATAGTCCGGCAGCTGGCACAGGCCGAAGCCTCGCAGCGCCGCATCCAGCACCGCCTCGCCACTGTTGCAGCGCCAGTTGCCCTGAACCCGTACCGTCTGTTCCCGCCCTTCGGCGAGGAAGCTCCACTGGTCCGAGCTGCCGATCAGGCAGTTGTGCCGGCCGAGCTCCGACAGGCTGTGGGGGCGACCGTAGCGTTCCAGGTAGGAGGGCGCGGCACACAGGTACATGACCCGGGGTGCCAGGCGCGTGGCCACCAGCCGCGAGTCCTGCAGGCGGCCGAGGCGGATGGCCAGGTCCAGGCCTTCGTGGACTAGGTCCAACGGGCGGTTGCTCAGCTCGATCTCCACCCGCAACTGCGGGTGCCGGGCCATGAACTCATTCACCAGGGGCACGATGAAGCGCTCGCCGTAGGCGACGGCGCAGGTCATGCGTAGTAGCCCCTTGGGTTCGCCGGTGAGGTCGTTGACGGCGCGCAGGGCTTCGTCACGCGCGTCTACCAGGCGCTGGCAGTGCTGCAGGAAGGTCTGCCCGGCTTCGGTCAGTGCCACCTTGCGCGTGCTGCGATAGAACAGCCGGGTCTGCAGCCGCTCTTCCAGTCGCGCCACCTGGCGGCTGATATGGGACGAGGACAGTCCCAGGCGTTCGGCGGCGGCGGTGAAGCGGCCGGTCTCGGCCACGGCGACGAATTCGTCCAACCCTTCCCAACGGCTCATCGATTATCCCCATGCAGCAATAATGTTTTGCTTTGTGGCGGATTATTTACCATTGAGCGCTCATCTACACTCCCCGCCATCGTTAAATCCACTGGAGAGTCACCATGATCAAGTCGCGCGCCGCCGTTGCCTTCGAGGCCGGCAAACCCTTGCAGATCGTCGAAGTGGACGTCGCTCCGCCGAAAGCCGGCGAAGTGCTTGTGCGCATCGTCGCCACCGGCGTCTGCCACACCGACGCCTACACCCTCTCCGGTGCGGATTCCGAAGGCGTGTTCCCCTGCATCCTCGGCCACGAAGGTGGCGGCATCGTCGAGGCGGTGGGTGAGGGCGTGACCTCCCTGGCTGTGGGCGACCACGTGATCCCGCTCTATACGGCCGAGTGCCGCGAGTGCAAGTTCTGCAAATCCGGCAAAACCAACCTGTGCCAGAAAGTGCGCGCCACACAGGGCAAGGGCCTGATGCCCGACGGCACCAGCCGTTTCTCCTACAACGGCCAGCCGATCTACCACTACATGGGCACCTCGACCTTCTCCGAGTACACCGTGGTGCCGGAAATTTCCCTGGCGAAGATTCCCAAGGAAGCGCCGCTGGAGAAGGTCTGCCTGCTGGGTTGCGGCGTGACCACCGGCATCGGCGCGGTGCTCAACACCGCCAAGGTGGAGGAGGGCGCCACCGTGGCCATCTTCGGCCTGGGTGGCATCGGCCTGGCGGCGATCATCGGCGCCAAGATGGCCAAGGCCTCGCGCATCATCGCCATCGACATCAACCCGGCCAAGTTCGATGTGGCCCGTGAGCTGGGCGCGACCGACTTCATCAACCCGAAGGACCACGACAAGCCGATCCAGGACGTGGTGGTCGAGCTGACCGACGGTGGCGTCGACTATTCGTTCGAGTGTGTCGGCAACGTGCAACTGATGCGCGCCGCCCTCGAGTGCGCCCACAAGGGCTGGGGCGAGTCGGTGATCATCGGTGTCGCCGGTGCCGGCCAGGAGATCAGCACCCGTCCGTTCCAACTGGTGACCGGTCGCGTCTGGCGCGGTTCGGCCTTCGGCGGCGTGAAAGGTCGCACCGAGCTGCCGAGCTATGTGGAAAAGGCCGAGAAGGGCGAGATCCCGCTGGATACCTTCATCACCCACACCATGGGGCTGGACCGCATCAACGAAGCCTTCGACCTGATGCATGAAGGCAAGAGCATCCGCACCGTCATTCATTACTGAGCTAGCTAGAAGCCTGAAGCTTGAAGCTGGAGGTAGCGATGCCTTTTGCTTCGGGCTTCCAGCTTCTGGCTCACTGCTCGGACGGAGTCCGTTCAATGACCCTTGAAATCGTTTCCAGCAACAAGAGCTTCGGTGGCTGGCACAAGCGCTATCGCCACCGCTCCACCACGCTCAACTGCGACATGGTCTTCGCCGTCTACCTGCCGCCCCAGGCCGAGCAGGGCACGAAGCTGCCGGTGCTGTACTGGCTGTCGGGGCTGACCTGCAGCGACGAGAACTTCATGCAGAAGGCCGGTGCCCATCGCATGGCCGCCGAGCTGGGGCTGATCATCGTCGCCCCGGACACCAGCCCGCGCGGTGTCGATGTGCCGGGTGACCCGGACGGTGCCTGGGACTTCGGTCTCGGCGCCGGCTTCTACCTCAACGCCACCCAGGAACCCTGGGCGCGCAACTACCGGATGCATGACTACGTGGTGCAGGAGCTGCCGGCGCTGATCGAGGCCAACTTCCCGGTCTCGGCCAAGCGCGGCATCAGTGGGCATTCCATGGGCGGCCATGGCGCGCTGGTCTGCGCGCTGCGCAACCCGGGGCGCTATCAGTCGCTGTCGGCCTTCGCGCCCATCGTCAACCCGATGGCGTGCCCCTGGGGCGAGAAGGCGTTTTCCCGCTACCTCGGCGATGACCGCTCGCGCTGGCGCGAATGGGATGCCTGTGCCCTGATCGCCGAGGCGGGCGAGCGCCTGCCTATCCTGGTGGACCAGGGCGACCGCGATGATTTCCTGGTCAACCAGCTCAAGCCCGAGGCGCTGCAGGCCGCCGCCAAGGCTGCCGATCATCCGCTGACGCTGCGCCTGCAGCCGGGCTATGACCATAGCTACTACTTCATCGCCAGCTTCATCGACGATCACCTGCGGCACCACGCCGCTGCGTTGAAAGGCTGATGAGTCGGCTTGGGGTGATCTGAGGGCTGGAAGCCGGTCTGGCTTCCCGCTTCCCGCTTCCGCTTTCAGTTAGAATCGCGCCCTGACTTTTCAGGGCGTTTTTCTGACTATGCGAATTGGCCACGGTTACGACGTGCATCGCTTTGGCGAAGGGGATTTCATCACCCTGGGCGGCGTGCGCATCCCTCACAAGTTCGGGCTCATTGCCCATTCCGACGGCGACGTGCTGCTGCACGCACTCTCCGACGCGCTGCTGGGCGCGGCGGCGCTGGGTGATATCGGCAAGCACTTCCCGGACACCGACCCACAGTTCAAGGGCGCCGACAGCCGCGCGCTGCTGCGCCATGTGTTGGTGCAGGTGCGCAACAAGGGCTGGAAGGTCGGTAACGTCGACGCCACTATCGTCGCCCAGGCGCCGAAGATGGCCCCGCATATCGAGACCATGCGTGCGCTGATCGCCGAAGACCTCGGCGTCGAACTGGACCAGGTCAACGTCAAGGCCACCACCACCGAGAAGCTCGGTTTCACCGGTCGCGAGGAGGGGATTGCGGTTCACGCAGTCGCCCTGTTGCTGAAGGCATGAACGAACTCGAACTGCTGGGCCCGCGTGCCTATGGGGAGCCCCTGGGGCAGGCCGTGCTCAAGGCCATCGCCGAAGACTTCCAGGTCGACGAAGTGCTGGACATCCCCCTCGTCGGCGAAGGCGAACACCTGTGGCTGTGGGTGGAGAAGCGCGAGCTGAACACCGAGGAGGCCGCACGGCGCATCGCCCGTGCCGCCGGAGTGCCGGTGCGTACCATCAGCTACGCCGGCCTGAAGGATCGTCAGGCACTGACCCGCCAGTGGTTCAGCCTGCACCTGCCGGGCAAGGCCGACCCGGACCTTTCCGCTGCCGAGAACTCGAACCTGCGCATCCTCAAAAGCGCCCGCCACAAGCGCAAGCTGCAACGCGGCGCGCACTCGGCCAACGGTTTTACCCTGCGCCTCACGCGCCTGGCCGCTGACCATGAGGCCCTGGATGCACGGCTGACCACCATGGCTGCCGGCGGCGTGCCCAACTACTTCGGCCTGCAGCGCTTCGGCCATGGCGGTGGCAATGTCGTCGACGCCCGTGCCTTTGCCGAGCGGCGTGAGCTGCCTGAGCAGCGCAACCTGCGTTCACGTCTGCTGTCGGCCGGGCGTAGCTACCTGTTCAACCGCGTGCTCGCCGAGCGTGTCGCCAGCGGCAACTGGAACCGTGCCGAAGTCGGCGACCTGCTGGCCTTTACCGACAAGCGCAGCTTCTTCATGGCCGGCGAGGAGGAGTGCCGGGACCCGCGCCTGGCGATCCTCGACCTGCATCCGACCGGTGCCCTGTGGGGCGAAGGCCCGTCCCCGGCGGGCGGCGACAGTGCCGCGCGCGAGCAAGCGCTGGCCGATGCCGAGCCCGCCTTGCGCGACTGGTTGGCGGATGCGGGCATGGCGCACGAACGGCGCATCCTCCGCCTCCCCATCGGCGGCCTTACGTGGCATTATCCCGAGCCTGACGTTCTGCAACTGGAATTCGTCCTGCCGGCTGGATGCTTCGCTACCGCAGTGGTTCGCGAGCTTGTCGATCTGGTGCCGGCAGGGCAGACGGACAACCCATGCGTATTCTGATTTCCAACGACGACGGGGTGAATGCACCCGGCCTCGCCGCCCTGCATGCTGCGCTAGAAAGTTATGCCGATTGCGTGGTCATCGCCCCTGACCAGGACAAGAGCGGTGCCAGCAGCTCGCTCACCCTGGATCGGCCGCTGTGCCCGCAGCGCCTCGACAACGGCTACATCAGCATCAACGGTACGCCCACCGATTGCGTGCACCTCGGGCTCAACGGCCTGCTGGAGCAGACGCCGGACATGGTGGTTTCCGGTATCAACCTCGGGGCCAACCTGGGTGACGACGTGCTTTATTCCGGCACGGTCGCGGCTGCTCTCGAGGGCCGCTTCCTCGGGTTGCCGGCGTTCGCCTTCTCGCTGCTTTCGCGGCAGCCGGAGAACCTCGCCACTGCCGCGCATTTCGCTCGCAAGCTGGTCGAGGGGCATGCCCAGCTCGATCTGCCGCCACGTACCGTGCTCAACGTGAACGTCCCCAACCTGCCGCTGGATCGCATCCGCGGCATCCAGGTGACCCGCCTCGGCCATCGCGCCCGTGCGGCGGCGCCGGTCAAGGTGGTCAACCCGCGGGGCAAGGAAGGTTATTGGATCGCGGTCGCCGGCGACGCAGAGGATGGCGGCCCGGGTACCGACTTCCATGCGGTGATGCAGGGCTACGTCTCCATCACGCCGTTGCAGCTGGACCGTACGTTCACCCAGGGCCTCGACAGCCTCGAAGGCTCACTGGGGAGGCTGTTCTGATGGCTCGCGAGCAGGACGATCTGCTGCGCCGGGGGATCGGCATGACTTCCCAGCGCACTCGCGAGCGTCTGATCCAGCGCCTCTATGAGGAAGGGCTGTCCAACGCCCATGTGTTGGAAACCATCCGTCGCACGCCACGTCATCTGTTCGTCGACGAGGCGCTGGCGCATCGCGCCTATGAAGATACGGCGCTGCCCATCGGGCACAACCAGACCATCTCCCAGCCGTACATGGTGGCCCGCATGAGCGAGCTGCTGCTGGCGGCAGGGCCGTTGGACAAGGTGCTGGAGATCGGTACCGGCTCCGGCTACCAGACCGCCATCCTGGCGCAGCTGGTGGAGCGGGTGTTCTCCGTCGAGCGCATCCAGAGCCTGCAGGATCGCGCCAAGGAGCGCCTGGTCGAGCTTAACCTGCGCAACGTGGTGTTCCGCTGGGGCGATGGCTGGGAGGGCTGGTCCGCACTGGCGCCCTACAACGGCATCATCGTCACCGCCGGCGCCGCCGAGGTGCCCCAGGCGCTGCTGGATCAACTGGCTCCCGGTGGGCGCCTGGTCATTCCGGTAGGTGCGGGCGACGTTCAGCAGCTGATGCTGATCATCCGCGAGGAGCAGGGCTTCTCGCGCCATGTGCTGGATGCCGTGCGCTTCGTGCCGCTGCTCAATGGGCCGCTCGCCTGAACTCGGCGGGTGAGTCGACGTACTATCCTCCGACCTTCGGGGAACCCGCGCGCCGATCGCCTTTCTGATTGGCAGACAGATCATGCGTCGTTGCGGCCCGGCCATGTAGCGGCCAGCCTGGAACGAGCAAAGGGTAACTGGCCCTGAACGATAAATTCGACACAATAAGTACGACCTTTGGGCGTTGGGGAAAGGGGACAGGAATGAGCCTGGCCATTAGGCAGAGGATCAGCATGGGAAGCACACGAGGACTGTTGTCCGTCGTTGCCGTCGGCTTGTTGCTGGCAGGGTGCGCCAGCTCGCCGCCTGGCGGTGTGCAGGTTGTCGACCGCGATGGCCGTGCCGCTGCCCAGCAGCGCCAGCCGGTGACCACGGGTCAGTACCGTGTCCAGCGGGGCGATACCCTCTATTCCATTGCCTTCCGTTTCGGCTGGGACTGGAAAGCCCTGGCTGCCCGCAACAACATTCCCGCGCCCTATGTGATCCGTCCGGGGCAGACGATCCGCTTCGACGGGCAGTCCAATTCCGCTCCGGTACGTTCCGTTGCGACAGCGCCTGTCGTCACTACGCCACCGCCAAAGCAGCCCACTACGCAGCCGAGCCAGCCGGCTCAGAATCAGCCGACCAAGCCCGTGACGCCACCTGTCGCGACCACGCCGGCAACGACCCCGACCTTGCCTGTAACCCGCTCAGCGACTGGCTGGGCGTGGCCTGCGAACGGCACGATGATCGGCCGTTTTTCCTCAAACGGTAGTTTGAATAAAGGGATTGATATAGCAGGTGAATTAGGCCAGCCTGTTTTGGCTGCATCGGATGGTTCCGTTGTTTACGCCGGGAGTGGATTACGGGGCTACGGCGAATTGGTGATCATCAAGCACAGCGATACCTACGTAAGCGCCTATGGTCACAACCGCAGGCTGCTGGTACGGGAAGGACAGCAGGTCAAGGTCGGACAGACCATTGCAGAGATGGGCTCAACGGGTACTGACCGGGTGAAGCTTCACTTTGAAATTCGCCGCCAAGGTAAGCCTGTAGATCCACTGCAATATCTGCCTCGTCGTTGATCCGACGTCGGCCCGTCACCCACGTGGGATGGACGGGCTCAGGCGTAGCCAGGGACATGGCGTCGTCAGAGCTTGTTGTCGAACTCAGCAAGGGACAACAACAATGGCACTCAATAAAGAAGCGCCGGAGTTTGACGTCGACGACGAGCTGCTCCTCCTGGAGCCAGGCGTCGTCATGGACGAGGGATTGAGCGAGGAGCACGAGTCTCCCCCCAGCACCAAATCCAAGTCGAGCTCACTCAAGCAGCACAAGTACATCGACTACACGCGCGCCCTAGACGCGACCCAGCTATACCTCAACGAAATCGGCTTTTCCCCCCTCCTGACTCCGGAAGAAGAAGTGCACTTCGCGCGCTTGGCGCAGCGTGGTGATCCCGCCGGACGCAAACGCATGATCGAGAGCAACCTGCGCCTGGTGGTGAAAATCGCCCGACGCTATGTCAACCGGGGGCTCTCCCTGCTGGATCTGATCGAAGAGGGCAACCTCGGCTTGATCAGGGCGGTCGAGAAGTTCGACCCGGAGCGGGGCTTCCGCTTCTCCACCTATGCGACCTGGTGGATACGCCAGACCATCGAACGCGCGATCATGAATCAGACCCGGACCATCCGGCTGCCGATCCATGTGGTCAAGGAACTCAACGTCTATCTGCGCGCAGCGCGGGAGTTGACCCACAAGCTCGATCACGAGCCCTCCGCCGAAGAAATCGCCAACCTGCTCGAGAAGCCGGTTGAAGAGGTGAAGCGGATGCTCGGCCTGAACGAGCGGGTTACCTCGGTGGACGTTTCCCTGGGCCCGGATTCGGACAAGACGCTGCTCGATACCCTGACCGACGACCGTCCTACCGACCCCTGCGAGTTGCTGCAGGATGACGATTTGTCGCAGAGCATCGATCAATGGCTTTCCGAATTGACGGACAAACAGCGTGAGGTCGTCGTGCGCCGCTTTGGCTTGCGCGGCCACGAAAGCTGCACGCTCGAGGAAGTCGGCCAGGAAATCGGACTGACCCGGGAACGGGTGAGGCAGATCCAAGTGGAAGCCTTGAAGCGCCTGCGGGAGATTCTTGAGAAGAACGGCCTTTCGAGTGATGCCTTGTTCCAATAACCGATAGTGATCCGAAGAAACCCGGCCTTGGCCGGGTTTCTTTTTGGGGAGCCGATCAGGAACAAGTGGTTGTGCCGCCGTTTCGTTGTTTGCGCATAACGTGCTTGTAAGTATTCGCTTACAAGTGGTGTAAGTGTTATGGGTCAAAAGCCAGTCGATAATGTGGCGAGATCACTGAGGTTTATTTTTAACTTATTGAAAATAAAGGTTTTTTATTTTTAAGCCTAACGCCGAACGCCGCTGTTTCACCAACAGGTGCCCTTGTTCGATTACCTGGAGTCGCTATCATCAGCCCCATGCAACACGGAACGTTGCGGGCCGATACGGACTTCGGCCAGGAGCGTCACGGGATGTGACTCATCAGGATGATGAAAGGGATTTAAAGGGATAGGGACAAAAGAGTGGGCGGGCAACCGCCCCTTTTTTTGCCCGCAAAAAACAAAGGCCCGCGATTGCGGGCCTTTTTGCTGTCTGGCGATCAGCGCTCCAGTTGCGGGAGCTTGCCTTTGACGCCATCCCACTCTTCGGCGTCTGCCAGGGCGTCTTTCTTCTCGGTGATGTTCGGCCAGACTTCAGCGAGATCACGGTTGAGCTCGATGAACTCCTGCATATCCTCCGGAACTTCGTCCTCGGAGAAGATGGCCTGGGCCGGGCATTCGGGTTCGCACAGTGCGCAGTCGATGCACTCGTCCGGGTGAATGACCAGGAAGTTCGGGCCTTCGTAGAAGCAGTCCACCGGACAGACTTCCACACAGTCAGTGTATTTGCATTTGATGCAGTTGTCGGTGACGACGAAGGTCATTCTAATTCTCTCCTCAGCGGCGGCTCGGAAACCCTGGCTAATTGGGCTCCCCGGCTCTGGAATGGCGTCTCCGGCTCAGGCTTGTGGTCGGAGCTCGTCCAGAGCGCGCGGGATTCTAACAGCTTGTGCGCTATGGCGTTAGATTCGAGCCTTCAATGTATATAACAACTCCAACGCGCGGCGTGGGGTCAGGTCGTCTGGTTGCAGCTTCGCCAGCTCGTCCAGCACCGGGTGCGGGAGGCTCGCGAACATGTCGCTCTGCATCGGCGGTACGGGTTGCCCAGGTGCTGCTTTCGGCGCTTCGTGGGGCAGGCTGGTTGTCTCCAGGCGCGTCAGATGCTGGCGGGCGCGCTGGATCACGTCGGCTGGAACGCCCGCAAGCTGAGCCACCGCCAGGCCATAGCTCTGGCTGGCAGGGCCAGGCAGCACATGGTGCAGGAAGACTATGCGCTCGTTGTGCTCGGTGGCATTGAGGTGGACGTTGGCCACTACGGGCTCGCTTTCCGGCAGCACGGTCAGCTCGAAATAGTGGGTGGCGAACAGCGTGTAGGCGCGCAGGCGCGCCAGGTGCTCGGCGGCGGCCCAGGCCAGAGACAGGCCGTCGAAGGTGCTGGTGCCACGGCCCACTTCGTCCATCAGCACCAGGCTGCTGTCGGTGGCGTTGTGCAGGATGTTAGCGGTCTCGCTCATCTCCACCATGAAGGTGGAGCGGCCGCCGGCCAGGTCGTCGCTGGAACCGATGCGGGTGAAGATCCGGTCCACCGGCGACAGCTCGCAACTGGCTGCCGGCACGAAGCTGCCGATATGGGCCAGCAGGACGATGAGGGCGGTCTGGCGCATGTAGGTCGATTTACCGCCCATGTTCGGGCCGGTGATGATCAGCATGCGCGTGGCGTCGTCCAGCGACAGGTCGTTGGCCACGAAGGGGGTATCCAGTACCTGTTCCACCACCGGGTGGCGACCTTGCACGATGCGCATGCAGGGCTCTTCGACAAAGCGTGGACGGTTCAGGTCGAGGTTCAGTGCGCGCTCGGCCAGGTTGCTCAGCACGTCCAGCTCGGCTAGGGCGGCGGCGGTGTCCTGCAGCGGTGCCAGCTGTTCGATCAACTGCTCCAGCAGCTCCTCGTAGAGCATCTTTTCACGGGCCAGGGCGCGGCTCTTGGCCGATAGCGCCTTGTCCTCGAATGCCTTGAGCTCGGGGGTAATGAAGCGCTCGGCACCCTTGAGGGTCTGGCGCCGGATGTAGTCGGCGGGGGCCTGCTCCGCCTGTACGCGGGGCAGTTCGATGAAGTAGCCGTGGATGCGGTTGTAGCCGACCTTGAGGTTGGGCAGGCCGGTGCGCGCCTTCTCGCGGGCCTCCAGGTCCATCAGGTATTGGCCGGCGTTCTCGCTCAGGGCTTGGAGCTCGTCCAGTTCTGCGTCGTAGCCGGTCTTGATCACGCCACCGTCACGGATCACCGCGGGCGGCGTTTCGATGATGGCGCGGGCCAGCAGCTCCGCCAGTTCCGGGTAGGTGCGGATGTTGGTGGCCAGGACGCCAAGGTGCGGCGCCTCTAGGCCGGTCATGGCCTGCTGCAGTTCCGGCAGGACGGCCAGGGCGTCGCGCAGGCGGGCCAGGTCACGAGGGCGGGCGTTGCGCAGGCCGATACGGGCGAGGACGCGCTCGACGTCGCCGATTTCCTTCAGTTGCGGTTGCAGGCCTTCGAAGCGGAAGCGCTCCAGCAGACAACTGATGGAGTCCTGGCGTGCTTCCAGTACGGCACGGTCGCGCAGCGGGCGGTTCAGCCAGCGGCTCAGCAGGCGGCTGCCCATGGCGGTCTGGCAGCGGTCGACCACCGATTGCAGGGTGTTGTCGCGCCCGCCGGCGAGGTTGATGTCCAGCTCCAGGTTGCGGCGGCTGGCACCGTCGAGGATCACCGTGTCATCCAGGCGATCATGGCGCAGGCTGCGTAGGTGGGGCAGGGCGGTGCGCTGGGTTTCCTTGGCGTAGCCCAGCAGGCAGCCGGCGGCGCCGATGGCCAGGGTCAGGTTTTCGCAACCGAAGCCCTTGAGGTCCTGTACGCCGAACTGCTGGCACAGGCTTTTGCGTGCGGAATCCCGGTCGAAGTCCCAGGGTGCGCGACGGCGCACGCCACGGCGTTTCTCCGCTGGCAGGCCTTGGGGCCAATCGTCCGGGATCAACAGTTCGGCAGGGTTCATGCGCTCGAGTTCGGCCAGCAGGTTTTCCCAGCCCTTGATCTCCTGCACGCTGAAGCGGCCGCTGGTGATGTCGAGCACGGCCAGGCCGAACAGGCGTTCGTCGCCCAGTACCGCACCGATCAGGTTGTCGCGGCGCTCATCCAGCAGCGCTTCGTCGCTGATGGTGCCGGGGGTGATGATGCGCACCACCTGGCGCTCGACCGGGCCTTTGCTGGTGGCCGGGTCGCCGATCTGCTCGCAGATGACCACCGACTCGCCCAGCTTCACCAGTTTGGCGAGATAGCCTTCCACCGAATGGAAGGGAATGCCCGCCATGGGGATCGACTTGCCGGCGGACTGGCCACGGGCGGTGAGGGTGATGTCGAGAAGTTTGGCCGCCTTCTTGGCGTCTTCGTAGAAGATCTCGTAGAAGTCACCCATGCGATAGAACATCAGCTGGTCCGGGTGCTGGTTCTTCAGCCGCCAATACTGCTGCATCATCGGGGTGTGGTCGGAGAGCTCGTTGTTTAGGGCTTCGGCGGAGGCCTGTCTTTTTGACATAGGGGTGTTTGTCTAATACTCAGCGCACTTTGACAGGCATTGTCGGGGCCTGAGCGATCTTCGGCAACCGCCCGCGCAGATATCGTGCGGTCATTCTCGGGTCGCTGTGGCCACCCAGCGCCTGAGCGTTTTTCCCTTCCGCGTCGGCATCGGTGAGCGACTTTGCGCGGATGTCGTGGATGGTCACATCAGGCACGCCAGCCTTCTCTCTTGCCAGCGCAAATGCTTCCTTGATCGTGTGGTAGGAAACTGGTCGTCCAGCGCGGGCGCAGAACAAAGTGAGTGTGCGCACCTTCCTTGGCAGGGCCTTGGCTCGGGCTATCACCTCCTCAAGGTCAGGGGTCATTGCCACGACCAGCTTGGCCTTCGTTTTCTGCTGCACAAACGCTACGCCCTCCGGCGAGATATCCGCCAGGCGGATGCTGATCACATCGCTGATGCGCTGGCCCGTGAGGTATGCCATTTCCAGGATGTTGCGCACGTAGGGACTGCAAGCGGCCAGGATGGCCGAGAACTCGGCATCGGTGATGTACCGGTCGCGCCGCGCCTCATGGTGGCGCCGGACGCCCACGCAAGGGTTGAAATCGACCTCGCCCCACTCCAGGGCGTAACTGAACACGATGCGGGCCACGGACAGGATGCGGTTGCACATGTTCGGCGTGCCGGCGAGATCTACCTTCACCGCAGCGATGTGCTTCGGCATAACCTGCCTGGGCTCGAACTCCGCGAATATGTCCTTTAGCCGCTCTGCTGCGGCTTCATACTGGGCCACCGTGTTGGCTGCCAGGTGCTTGACCTTGAAATGGTGCGCCAAGGCCCTTTCGATCAGCTCAGGCATGCCGCCAAGGGCTGCCTGGGAGGTCTTCCTGGCGTACTCAAGCAATGAAGCCTGATAGTCCTCACCCAGGCGCAGCCACTTCCCTCCCTTTACCAGGTAGTACGCCCCGTGCTTGTGGTACATGCACGCCGGCAGGTGCCGATCCTTCTTCCTTGGACGCATGTCCCCCTCCTCATGACCCCGTCAGACGCAGCCGGGGCTCCTTCTTCTGCTGCTGGGAAGCCCCCAGCCGGGCAAGCACTACGTCCCGAAGAACCTTCGGACGCCCGTCCGCGCCTATCACATATCCGAAACGATGTTCATCGAGCCAGCGTATTTGCGCGCTGGCGCGGGACCGCCCCGTGAGGTCGGCCACTTCCTGCTGGGTCATGAACATGACGATACCTCCCCGCCGGTCATTGCCGGCAGGCTGTGGTGGGGTAGGGGGGGTTAGTTCTTCACCAGGCGCAACGACTGTCCGTCGGTAATGACGTTGATCCGGCTGGCATCGAAGGAGGGTGATTGGAGAATGGTGTGGATCAGGCCAGGTATAGCATTCAGCAGCTCTGGAGACATCTGTGAATACTCCACGCAGTGCAGAGTTCTCAGAACCTGATGGGCGCTCATGTTTGGCTTGATGCCCATCATCGTGCAGATGTTGTCGATGGCTGAAATGCTGAAGTAGCTGTCGCTGAACAGCTTCGTCAGCGCAGCCTGTGCTGCAAGCAGTCTGATGTCCTGCATCACTCCCCCTCCTCAGCCTGGCGGGTGGAGAGGATGGCGCGCGCAAAGCGGATGTGAGGCAGACCAGGCTCGCGTATTGCGGTGTCCTGAACTTCGCGCCACAGGGCATCAAGCTCGGCGTCCGACATGATCACGCTCACCGCGTCGGGCTGCTGGGGTGGGAGGGCGTAGAGTGGAGTGACAGGTGCTCCTCGAAAGTGCGCACTCTCCGTCGTCGTGTGTAATGCCCCATCCTCGTCCATCCACGCCACCGGCTCCTGCCCCCTGATCGCGGCGAGCTCCTCGCGGAGCTGGTCGAGTTCGGCCTCTACTGCTCGGCGCTTTTCGTACTCGCGAGCCCAATCCTGGCATTCACTGTTTGCCGCCTTCCATGCCTGATCACGTGAGACCAGCAAGGCATCGTACTCGACAGCCAGCACGAACGTTCCCGACTCGTCTTCCTTGAGCTGCCAGTCGCGGCCTTGCACGGTGTACCGCTTCACATCGCTCATCGGTCGTTCTCCTGGGGCGGGGTGTGCTCCTGAATTCGGTAGTTGTGGTAGTTGGTGTCGCCAGTTTCGACGTGGGCGAGGTTGCCTTGCCTATCGGTCTGGAACGCGCCAAGAGGCAGCCGTATACGGGGAAACTGGCCGTGCCAGACGCCCCATTCGCTAGGCTTGCCGCTCTTGTAATGGGTAGGGCCGCAGGCGCTGCACAGCTTCTTCCCTTAGCGCTCCGGGGCGTAGGACCAGTCGAAGAGATCAGCCATCCAGTGGAACCCCTGGCAGGACAGCGCCGTGTTCTCACAGCAGCCGCAAACCTCGCATTGGAAAAGGCTCATACCTCGCCCCCATTCCCCGCCTCAGTTACCCCCTGGTTTACACCTGCAAGGTGCGGGTTCAGGCGCAGGAGTTCTGCACGAATGCGATTGCAGGCCGATGAAAATCCGATGAAGCGGTCGAACGTAACGCTGTTGACGTACTTCCATTCCAGAAGCTCGTCGCGCTCGATATCCCGGCACTGTTCTCGGCACATGGCCTCAAAAGCAGATCGGCCGTCGCCATCGGTGAATGACAGGATCGCCTCGACAGCCTGCTGCTGTTCGGATGCAGGCGGGGTGGGGGCGGTCGATCCTGGAGACTCGAGCAGTTCATGCCAGTCCGTGGCGTCATCGCAGCTACAGCCGTTCGAGTCGTAATAGCCATCGTCACGACGGATTCCGGTCAGCCTCCAGTAACGACCAGGGGCGTCGGACCCTTGAGGTCCAGCAAGCACAACGCATTGACCAATAGCCGGTGGATCGGACTTGATGCTGCGCCATGCAAGTCCGCGCATCTCCGGCACCCCAGCAGCAGGCGGGACGTAGTGGCAAGGCTCGGCACCCTCGTTGCACCAGCCGCAACTCTTCCAGTTGCAGGTCTGAGGCCTGGCGCCGACGGTTGGCACCCCAGCAGCAGGCGGCGTGGCCTTCATGCGCTCCAGTTCGACCAAGGCATTGGTGACGTTCCCGTAGCCCATGTCGCGCGCCTTCTGCCATACCTCGTCGTAAAGCTCTGCGCGGTACTGGTCGCTGGTTGTGCCAGCAGCAGGCGGGGCTATGAACGGCTCGCCAATGCGGGTTTCGCCCTGGGCGTCGAGCACGAGCTGATCGATACGCTGGTCCAGCACGCGCACCTTCTCCTCAGCCTCCAATGCGCGGCGCTTCCAGATGGCCACATCCTCACGCGCGCCGACGTAGGCGTCTGCCATGTCAGCAGCAGGCGGGGCGGAGAGCGCGGCCAGTGGATGTGGGGGGTTAACAGAACGCGCGTGCTCTTTGGCCTCCTCATAACCCGCTAGGCGCTTTTCGATTTCCTCCGCAAACTTCGAAACCGGCGTGGCCCAACCGGCTTCGCTTATCTCGCGCAGCAGGTACACCATCAGGCGCAGTTCGCTGGCGATGATCGTTCCGACGATTTCGCGGCGCTCTCTTTCGAGTTGCTCCCCCTGCACCTGCGCGGCTCTGACGTCATCCTCAGGGCGGTACATGGATTTGCATGGACATGGCTCTGTCACCATCTTCCCGGGACCGCTGTCGTCAACAATCAGCCATCCTGTGTCGCCGCATGCGGGGCATATGCTGTCAGTGAAAAGTTCGCCGATGTCAGTCGGGTCGGCCTTCACCTGCGCGGCGGGAGGGGTGGCGCGGGTGTTCCAGCGCTCGGCAGCTTTCGCCTTGGCTCGCTCGATGAACTGCTCGGCATAGCGGTAGTCGGTGAACGGATCAGATTGCCGCTCCTCAATGGTCATTAGGTCGCTGATCTGAATGCCTACCACCGCCCCTCCGCATTCCCTGCATTCGATTACGTAGTAGGTGCCGTCTCCGCTGGGGAGGTCAGGAGTTTCCCCGCAGAACGGGCACGGCTTCAGTTCTTCGCTCATGGAATACGCTCCCATACGTTCTTGTCAGCCAGCGCCTCGTGGCTGGCGTAGGTGGATTTCATGTCGATGCCCTGGAGCTCGCACTGCTGGCCGTCGTCGGCGATGACGCGGTACCGCTTATGCGTGTTCCTGTTGAGGTATCGGGGCTTGGCTGGGCAGCACAGGGCGTCTATGCGCCGCTGTGTGGCGGATTCGGAGAGGCCGGTCATGGCTGAATCCTCCGGAACTCTACGACCCAGACCCAGGGGTTGGCGTCCCAGCTGTCGGCGCCGTTTATTCCCTTCCAGAGCAGCTCGAACGAGTGGAGCGGGTTCGCGCTGTAGGTGGTGGTGTCATCGACATAGAAGTAGTCGCCCAGCTCGGCATGCCGCTCATATCGGCGCACACCTTCTGCCATGGCTTGCTCGGTACTGATTGCCTGCAGCCGCTCCACGCGCACGTCGGTGATCTCGAGCAGGATGCGGCTGTCGCGGCGGAACATGTGGATGGCCGGTATCCACTTCTTGACTTTGCAGTGCGCACCATCGTCGAGATCGGCTCGGTAGGTCAGTCGGCAATCGGCGTCGCCGTAGGTTTCGCGCACCCACAGCCGGTCGCCGGGTTGGCCGTATGGGCACTGCGCCAGGAACTCGTCCCGCTGCCCGGCCAGGCGCTTTCCCTTCCACTCCCAGTGCCCGCCGGCGATAGCGGGAGGAGGTGCATCAATCGCTACAGGAGCAGGCTTCACGACGCGCCGCGTTACCGTCTTTCGGCCTTCCAGGATGGCGCGGACCATAGGGCCGCTGAAGATGATCGGCCGCTCTTTGCGCTGAAGGGCGGTCATGGCAGCAGCTCCGCAGGGATCTGGACTTCGTCGCCGAGGTTGGCGGCTACGATGGCGCGGCAGGCGGTCACAAGGATCGACGGGCCTGACGCCATACGCTGAAGCCGCTCAGAGTCGAAGACATGCCTGCTGTAGCCGAATGCGCGCCACGTCAAAGACTTCCCATCCTGGATTAGGCCGAATCCCTTGCAGTGCTGATCAAGCAGCGGGCCGCCCTGGCTCCAGTCGGTGGATGGCGAGTACGCACCGGCGTATTTCGCCCAAACTACGTCGCTTCCAGGCAGATCAATCTCAACTCCCTGCGCCTTCGCCACAGCCCAATCCAGCGCCGCGCCAATCAGCTCGGAGGTGCGTACAGTTTTCATATCGGACACGATTCTTCCCTCCAGCGCTGCGCGCAGAGTGGGTTGGGGATGGGGTGGGTTAGGCGTTACTCGTTGAGTCGAGCCGGAGTGCCAGTTGCCTGGAAGACGGAGTCCTCAATCGCGAACTGATGAGCCACTGAGTAGAAGGGGTTGCAGGTGCTGCAGTGACCGGCTAGTTCGATGGAAAATTTCTGGATCAAATCGTCGTGTTCGCGGAGGCAGCAGGGACAGGTAATCGACTCGGCCAGTTGCTGTATGGCCAGGGCACAGCAGTCAACTGCTTCGGCTTTGGTGTCATGGTCATCTCCGCAAATTGAGCACACCCAGACGGTGTATATCTCTGGGGCGCAGCACTCCTCGGCGCGGTGATGAAATTCATGGAGCTCGTCGCACGTACCGCACTGGTACATGCGCTTCGGTTCGTTATCCATGGATTTCTCCAGGTCGATCGCATCCTTTCCGCTGGTGCGGATGGATGGGGTGGGGTAGGTTTTGGAATCCGGCATGCGGCCGGCACAAGGAGATGGTGATGAGGTGTTACATCTGCGATACGCAGGCTGTAGAAGCCCCCAGGACCGGCGACGGCGAAAACATCGACTGCCCGGAGTGCGGCGAGTACGCGATATCAGGCACTGCCGTATCGATGCTCCTGAAAGATCTCCGCGTATTTAACTTGGCGAGGAGCCGTGAGTGGCTGGCGGAAGAGCGTGCGCAAGGGCAACCGAGGCCGCTGATCAACTCCGCCAACAACCTCTGGTAGATCAGGCAGATTCCTCTGCGTCGATTCGAGCAGCTTCATCTGCGCCTGACTGAGTGAGCTTGCGCGCCACGCTTTCCGATATCGTTATTTCGTGGCGCGGCACGGCAAGGAACCGCTTGGCGCCTTCTGGCCCAAGGGCATGGATGTTCATGATCAGCAGCTGGATGCACTCGGCGATCTCGGTGATCGCGCCCCAGCTCATGAGGTCTCGCAGCATCGAGAGTATTCCTGGCCGCACGCGGTGCCGGAGTTCAACCTCGCCGCGCTCCTTGCGCCGCGCTGCTGCGTCTGCTGATCGTTGCTGGCTGGTCTTGGCCATGGTCAGCGCTTCTCCGGGAACTGCAGGTTGAAGTGCTTGCAGACCCTGAGGAACACGCCATCGGTGAGGCGTGATGCTCGGCGTGCTTCAAGTCGCGTCAGGCCTATGGCGAGATAGGCCTCCAGCTTCTCCCTATACACCTCATACCTCTCCAAGTGGGAGGTGTTCCGGCCGTCCTGGAACTCGATCCCGTGGTCCTGGGCAAAAAGGGCCAGGCGTCGTCTGTCGATCCCCACCTTCTCCGCCACGGTGGTGAGCGTGTAGCACGCAGCCAGTTCACGAATCATGGGCAGCTTGGCCAGGGCCTCCTCGTGCCGTCGTTCCTGCGGGGTTGGCTGCCTGTCGGCCAGGGCGAGGGCCTTGAGGTGCTTCTTCAACTCGCCTCGTGCCTTTGCCAGGGCGTAGCGGCGCGGGAACCGCAATGGGTCAATGCCGCTGGCGCTGCCCAGCATTGCCACCTGCTGCTGGTGGTTCCTGATGCATCCGGTGGAGAGCATTACGCCACCTGCTGATCGTGGTGGCGCTTGAAGCCGAGCACCCAGAGGCTGCCGAGGTGCTCAGTGAAAACGGGGCGGTAGTAGCCATAGCGCTCGGCGAGGGCTGCGGCTTCGCGGATGTTCTTGCCGGCGAACTCTTCGATTTCGGCGGCCTGGTGCTGGCGCTGCTGCATGATGCTCTCCTTCAGCCTTCAAGGGCTTCGGTGGACTGGCGAACGAGATCGATGAAGCGCTCGAGCTGGTTCGCCTTGAGGGTGACGGTGATGATCTCGGCGCCTTCGCCGATGGCGGCGCGCACTTGTTCGGGGAGGCTGTCCGCAATCGACTTGCATGACGCGTAGAGGCTTTCCAGAAGCGCCCGGGGAATCTCTGGCTCCTTCATGGCCTTGGGCGTGACCCGCGTTGCGCCGGCCGCCTTCACCTTCTCCAGGGTGCTCTTCAGCACCTTGCCGGCCTTGTCGCCGTGCTTGCGCACAGTGTTCGCGGCCACGGTGGCGGATACCGCGCCATCCTTCACCAGTTGCTGCACATCGGTGTTGGCGTTGCCGACGGTGAGCACCTGGTCAACGTGCTGGCGGGTGCGGCCCATCTTCTGGGCGATCTGCTCGTTGCTCCACCCGAAGGCAGCCAGGCGCTTGTAGCCTTCGGCCAGCTCCAGCTGCGTGAGCTTTCGGCCTTCCTGGCTGGTGATGACGCGCAGCACTCGCTCGGCATCGTTGCCGGTAAAGGCGGTTATCGCGATCCACGCCTGGCCAGAGTCATCACGCGGCAGGCGCCCCTCGGCATCCAGCTTCAGGTAGGCGCGCCGCCGGCGATGACCGTCCACCACCCACATGCCACCTTCAGCCCGTGGGCGAACCTCCAGCGGCGGAACCACACCACCCTGGTGCAGGTACTCGGCGAGCGCCGCAATCGATTGCTCGAGGTCTTCGCCCTCGGCGCGCAGGTTGAAACCCGGCTCCTCGTGGAGGTCTTCCAGGCGAGCCTTCATCGCGTCTGCGCGCTTCAGTTCGCCGTCCTTGATCATCTGCTTGAAGGATTTCGCAGTCATGCGATGGGCCTCGTAATTGGGTTGCGTGCATAGGTCGCCGGCCTCGCCGGAAGCAGACACTTCCGCAAGGCCTATCCGGCATGGCCGGCGGCGTATGGACTCAACAAAAAAGGGCTGGCCAGCGATGCCGGTCAGCCCTGCCTCCGTTCCGGTAGATGAGTTACTTCATGGCCGCGCCCTCCGCTGTTGCACCTGGATACCGGTGCCGCTCGTGCTCTCGTTGTTGCCCAGCGCGCGGCGTCATGCGTTGCGCGGTGGCGCCCCGTGTCGGTTCGGGGAAGGGGGGATGCTTGCCCTGCTACCGGCAGGGCGGCGGGTTAGTCTTCCTCAGGCGTCCAGCCTTTCACGCCATATGCAAATGCTGTCCACTTAGCCTGTTCTTCTGCGCTCATGGAGTCCCACCTGCCGGCGCAGTCCTTTTCTGCTATCTCACCGCCGATAAAGGTGATGGTCCCGCAGTTGCAGCCGATGTCTTCGTCAGCGAACTGCACCCGGATCACTGCATCCGGATGCAGCCTGGAAAGCTCCTTGAAAACCGGAGCGGGGCAGGACCATGCGGTTTCAAAGCTGAGGCGGCCCTCGTCCAGTTCGATAACTTGGCTGTACGCATTCCACTTGGTACCCCAGGCGGCTCGGCCCCAGTTCATGTTGTGCATGTGCCCGCAGCTACGCTTGTTGCGCAGCATTTGCACGAACTGCTCGAACTCTTCGTCGTCCAGGTCCATGACGTTCGCGCGCTGTCGATTTGAAGCCTGCAGAGATTTGATTAGGGGGTTCTCGTTCAGCGGTTCCCAACTGATCGCTTCCGCAGCTGTCTCTGCAGCTGCGCTTATGAAGTCCCACGGAAAAGCACCCTTGAAGGGAAGCAGCCTGTTGAAGTCGACAACACCGTCGGTATTGATCATCGAGTTGAGCACTTCTGCCGGAGCCTGAACTCGGTTCGTAATGTGGTTGGGCACGATCTGTTACTCCGTTCTGCCCTATCGGGCTGTGGTGTGGCTGCATGGGTGGGTGATCTGGCCAGTCCGGCTAGAAGCGCTTTTTGGCGTTCTCATTCACCTCACGACGACGGCGGTTTAGCTCAATGATTCGGTCAGTTTCCGCCTCACCCTCTATTGCATCGAAAGCTGCGAGAACTAGTCGCGAATAGTCGCGACCGTCCCCCTTCAGATTTGCCTGTCCTCGCTTTGGATTTGCTTTCATGCGGCCTCCTCGAAGACTGTGCTCGACGGTGAAACGCCGAATCTGGACCAGTTGGACGGCGAGTAGAACTGCACCACCTTGGCAATCTTCACGATGAATTCGGCCCCGAGGCGGAAGGACTTGCCTTGGTAGGTGCGGGGCTGGGTAAGCTTCTTGTCGAAGCATGTGGCCCCAACAAGGCGACCATCGCTCAGGCGGATTCCATGTTTCAGTGCGCGCCCACAGTGTTCGCAGTGGCATTCGCTTTCGTAGCCAACGATTGAGATCTGCATCTTCATGCCCTCCACGGGCGGTGTTAGGTCTACATCCCAAAGCCCACCCTCTGGATGGGCTTCAGTGATGCTTTCCCGCAAACCTCCGCGCCGTTAACCGGTGGCGGACGCATTGCGTATTTCGGTGACGTCCACAGGGTTCAAACGCCGTCTGGCACCTGTGGATCTCTGCTGGTTGTTAAAGAGCGGCGCCCTGTCGGGCTGGCCGGCGGTGTTCTGCTGGCGTGAGCTAAATTTAGCCTCGGGCTAAATAGTTGGCAATAGCTCAGAGCTAAATTTTTCTTGTGCTCGAATTCGACATTCGCCCTATTGCCGTACTTAGCAATCTGCTATTACTGTACGAATATCCAGTAATGAGGAGTAAGCCAATGGCCAAGCAGAAGACCCAGAAGCAACCCGAACGCCTCGTGATGAGCAGCCGTGAGCGCCTGGGCTTGAGGGTGTCGGAGATGATCAATTCGCCAAAGTCGCAGCTGAACCGGCGCGTGACGATCCACCGTCTGGACACGGACGAGGATCAGGCGTGGGAGGAGGTGCTGGAGCTGCTCGGCGAGACGGACGGGATCGAGATGACCTTCAACGACGACGGCACCGTGACGCTGCAATGGGCGCAGCAGGAGGAGGGTGGCCCGACGGCAAACCAGGGAGGACCCGAGGACGATGAAGAAGAGCTGAAGGTGCTGTGGCGGGAGTCGGTGGAGATGCCGGCACCGTTCTGATCACCGATCGATCTTTTCCACCCAGCTCTCAGTTGAGTGGGTTGGCTTGGCGAGCTGCATGCGGAGGATTTTGCCGTCTGGCAACTCCACCTCCATGCCGCGCACGATGGCGAACACGGTGCTGACACAGTCGAAGTACCCATGCAGCTCCCACTCGCCGTCGTGCTGATACCTGGGGTTAATGCATCCGCCCCGTTCTGGCGGTCCGTATAGCGTGAAGTGGCTGGTGCAGGAGATGCGTCCGGCCTTCACATCGCCCTCGAAGATGTCGTAGAGGTGTCCGTACTGGTAACTGGACCGGGCCAGAGTGTTGCGGTTGCAGCTGGCCTGGAAGGCCCTGAAGGCATCCAGAATCAGCTCGTTGCGCAGTTCCATGCTGATGCTGCCGGCCAGGTGCAGCTGGTTGGCCTTGTCGCGCAGCAGGCCGTAGTGCTCGTAGGTTCGATACATCCAGGCGTTGTCATCCGCGAATGCGGAGCACCAGTTGGTGAGGTGCCTGGAGTGGCGGATGCGTGCGTAGTCGGGCATGGCAAAATGGAATACTGTATGTATATACAGTATCCGCCCGCCGCCGCAGTTCAGCCACTTTCACCCGACGGGAAGCGGCTCCACCAGGTGCGCACCCTGGTTGCGCACGTTACCCACGGCACGATCAACCCGATACCACTCGAACACATCCGGGCCCTCGCCGGCGCCCAAAATCTCTTCGGCACGCGCATCAGGTGTGGCCGGGTCCAGCCATTCCCGGGCGAGGGTAGGGGAGAACGCCACCGGCCGGCGGTCGTGCACATCGACCATGCCACCCAGGGCGTCGGCAGTGATGATCACGAAGCCGTCGTCATCCCGGGGCTCATCATGCACCTGGCCGATTGAGGCACATAGGGTTGGCGCACCATCCTGGCGCCGAATGAAGTAGGGCTGCTTCTTCGGCCCGCCCTCGTCGACCCACTCGAACCACCCCGACACCGGGCAGAGCATTCGATGCGGCCATATAGCGCGGAAGAACGGCCCATGCGCGACCTTCTCGGCGCGGGCGTTGATCGGCGCTGCGCGATCCTGAGCCCAATGCGGCCGCCACCCCCAGCGCAGCGGCGCCACGCGCGCATCGTCATCGAGCGGCAGCACGACCTGCACCTGCGTAGTTGGCGCTACGTTGTACCGCGGCTCAAGCGGTGCGCCTGGCGGCAGACTGTGGATATTCAGGAGGTGGTAGATCTCGGCCCAGGACATGAACTGGGCGACGCGTCCGCACATTGCCTGTCTCCGTCATCGCGAAACAGGAAGGGTAGACCAGAATGAAAAAGCCCCGCACTGAGCGGGGCTTTGCTATCGATCAACTTTTTCATGAAATCTGCATAAATGGATTGAGAGCTTAAACACGAACATGTAGAAGCCAACCATACTCAATGTGACAATTTTCTCTTTGTTCGTGTTACGAAGAAAGGCATCAGCTCTGATCGAATTAATGTCACTAAACCATATAACATAGTCTTCGGACAGGACGCCTTGAGCTGGTAAAAACATGAACTGCGTATTTTTTTGCTCCTTAATCGCCCGGAGCTTGGATTCCGCCGACTCAGCAGAGCATGCGCCTTTAATCATTTTCTCAATAGCTGAATAGGGAATTATCGGTGAGAATGATATTTTTGAGGCGATATCTCTTTTGTTGTTTGGGTCTACGTCGCAGCTATTGGACAGTACGATTCCGCGAATCTCCTGCTGTGTTCCTGCGTCGAAATTAAAAATCCTTAGACCAGTCCAGCAGTCTCCCTGAAGAATGCCTTCATGCTCCTTTGTGGAGTACATTGGAGTTGCGGAGCTATAATTTTCTAGCTCTTTGAGTAGCCCCTCACCAGACTCTCTATTGAGGTAGTATGGGATTTGATCCATCAAATCATAACCAGTCATCAAACTAGCTCTGGTAGAGTGAACTCAAATTGTTCAGCATTAGTTGCTCAAGCTCGTGGTCGTATGGAACCTGGCTTTTCAGAAGGTTCTCATAGATCCCGATAACCCTTTGTTGCGGTGTTCGTTGTCTTCTCTCAACAGTCGATACGACCGATAGCCCGACAGCGCTTGGTTGTGTTCTTGTAACCTCAAGCCGCCTGGTGCTCGGCTGAGGTCCTGGCTCTACCGGCGCGGAAAATCCTCCCGCACACAAGCCAGCTGCAATTGAAATAGTTGCAAGATTCCGATACCCGCTGATCGAAAAACTAGGGCTCATAATGTGGCTCCAGGTATGCCAAACCCTCTTCAGAAAGGAATCCGAAGAACAGTTCCTTGTTCACGTCATGAAGTCTTGTTAACGAATCTCTTGCTCCGTGAATGAATTCAGAAATTGGGATTTGCGGAGTATTTACAATTGAGTCTATTGAAACAATTGTGCCGGTCTTAGTTATTCCTGAATTTGTATTTATGGTTCCGGCGCCAAAAACATCAACTATATTTATAGAGTCTTCGATGAGTATCTCTGAGCGTATGTGTGTGTCGGCAAGCCTAAATGAGTATGGCGATGCTTTTGCCGATAATTCAAGGCTTAGAAAATCTTCTGGAGATTTATCTTTCGGGATCTCAATTACATCTGTGTACTTAATTGAGAATCTGCTGACGGAGCCAACGATACCGCCGGCTTTGTTGAGGATAACTGAAAGAAGGCCACTAATGCTTTCCAAAAATCCAGCCCATCCTGGGTATGGTCTTCCAGCATTGAGTATCACTGAGTTGTCACTGAGATAAATGACCATACTGCCCCAGCGCAGACTATTCAGCGGAGTGAAGTGAAACACTGGGTCAGACTTACGAATGAACTCAGGGATCTCAGACTGAGGAAGCCGATCGATGCTTGAGCAATGCAATTCTGTGTAAATGATGCCGCTGAGTAGGCTCGCCAGTGGGAACTCACACTGGAACCGAATCTCAAAGACTGCATCGACAAGAGGTTTCTTCCCGAGGCGCGTCGGCAGTTTTGTGGGCATTTTGACTCCCGCTTCAATCCATTGAAACCGAGCAACCTTGAGGTTCCGGCATGGTTGCTAACAGAGTTATCCACAGCCAATGGTAACGTTGGCTCGCGATTATCCATTCGTCAAACCATTCGTCAAATGGTTCATGAAACGTTACAACGGCCGTTACCGTAACGCCCGCATCGCCAGCGGCTTGCAAGCCAATTGCCATTCGTCGGCGCCCGGGCGGTCATGGGACAACGCGCGGGTTTTGAAATTGATTGCAACGAACCGTACTGGTTATCGGCGCAATCCAAATCGCGCTTGAATGCGCCGGGATTCCGTCACCTGACGAGCCAACCGTCAATCTGTGACGCTCAGACGCTCTTTTCTAGCCCTGGTTACATCTTGAGAGGCTGTGACGAAGCGCTGGCCCTTGTGCCTCTACCCAAGATGTAGCACGGAAGGTTCCAGCCATTTGGCCTGGTGGTGGGCACTACAGCGATCAGTGTCCAGCCTTCTGCGATCAGGGCTTCCGCCTGCTCTGCGGTATCTGCTTCTTTCAGTTGCTTCACGAACTTCATTTCCATGACTGCTCCTTGTGATGGCTTATGGTCCGCGCCACTAGCGCTGGACGAATCTGGTAACCCCTGGTGTCACTCCCCCATGATCCTCCGGTACTCCAGCTGGTACTGGTCATAGGGAAGGTTCCGCTGCTGGAGCTGTTGGAGCTGCTGTTGCTTGCTGATGGCCTGTTGCTGCTCAACGGGATATGACGCAAGCGGGGGAGGCGGGAGCTGAACGAGAGACGCTGACGCTGTTTGCGGGAGCGTGTACATCGATCCGGTGGCCGGGTCGATGATGAGCATGCCCAGCACGCCGCCAATCAATAGGTTGCCCCAATACCAGCCGTCGATGCCGGAGTTCAGGGTGTAAGTGGACGGCTCGTAGCCATCCTTACGGAAGGTAACCAGGTAACGCTCACCGTCGAAGTATCCAGCGCCGGCCTTGAGCTTGACGGTGGCCGGGGTGTTCCCCGTGTACACGGTCTTCCCGTCCTCGTTCTTGATCTCGATGTTCGCGTTGCTCGGAGCGCTGGTGATGCTGACGGGATAGGTGTCTTCGCTGAAGATGCTTGCGCAGCCAGAAAGCATGGACAGCGCAACAGCCGCAATGAGATAGCGCACGGTGAAACCTCCTTGTTGATATTGAAGTGGCATCATAGTCCGGCGGGCGGAATTTGCGGATCCCTACCAAGGGATTAGGCTGCCACTCTCACCTCTGCACAAACCTGGTAACCCAGTGATCGCCCCTACCGCGCATAGGCACATATGCTCGGGAACTCATCGCACCTGTCTGTGGGGCGGCCCACGCTCTCACAGACTCCAGGCTCTGCGTCGCAATCAACCACGGTCCAGCCTTCCAGGTGAAAGAATTCCGGGTTCGATAGGAATTCGGCTTCGTACTTGACCTTCTCGCCGTGCCTTTCCAGCTCTGCAGGGGTGCAGTCATCACAGTCTGGTGGGATGAGTGCGTAGTTGGCTGGCGCCTGATACAGCAGCTCAGCCAAGGCCTTCTCTTTGGCAGCCTTTTGCTCTGGAGTCGTCGGCGGAACCACATAGGGCTTCGGCGCTTGCGATGAGCAGCCGGTGAGAAGGGCGGCCGACACCAGGGAGGCCAGGAAAATCGATTTCATCTCTGCACGAACCTTATAACGCCCGGGTGCTGCTCCACGACTATCCCTTCCCATGCTCTACCTGAGTCTGTGGTGATGAGGACCCGGAAGGCCACGGCCTGCTTCTGGCTGTGGAGCTCATAGATCCCGTTCTCCAGTTGCAGGAGCTGGATATCATCGATCTCGATGGATTCGTTGCTGGAGAGGGAGGTGAAGGAAACGAACGCCTTGCCGGAGTAGACGAGGTGCTTGCCGTCGCGCGGGATGAAGCGTCTTTCCAGCATTTCCTTTCCTCCCTGGGTTGGCTCTATACCCGCCGCGCGTTCCACACCAGCAGCACCCGAGCCTGTATGTACGTCTCCTCGATCCGGATGTCTTCTGGGGGATGCAGCGTGTTATCGGAGAGCATCTTGAAGTGCTCGGCTCCTCTCAACTGTAGGCGCTTGATGTAGAACAGGCCTTGGTAGGTGAAGGCGTATATGCCGTCGCCGGTGAATTCACGGATGCTGGCGTCGACGATGAGCGGGTCGAGGTGCTTGATGGTGGGCGCCATCGATTCACCATCGCCGGTGATCATCTTGAGGTGCGCCGGGTCCTGGTACTTCACTCCCAGCTCGCGCAGGTGCTCCTGACTGACAATGACGTCGCGGAGCATCTCCGGATACTCACGCACGAGCTTGCCGCTACCCATAGCGCCGCGGACGTCGTAGTGGGCGATGCTGATCTCGTCGCCTCGTGTGGGTCGCCTGGAGAAGTCGGCCCTGATGACGTTTCCGCTGGGCTCTACCACCCCGGACAATGGCTCTTCGGCGGCGCCAAGCAGGCGCTCGCGGGCTTCCTTCGGAAGCGCCTTGCCGGCCTTGGTGGCGAGCATGGCGCGAACCAGGTCAGCAGGGGTCTTTCCTGAGGCAGGCGGCGCCTCGACCGAACCATCCAGCCCCGGCTCCCGGAGCTGATCCATCCAGCCTCTCTCCAGGCCTTCCAGGCTCTCGATTCGTCGCGCCACGTCGTCGCCCAGGTTCTTCTCAGTGCGATCCGAAAGGATCTGGCTCAGGTGTGCAGGCGCCATTTCCCACTTCAGCGCGCATGCGTTCTTGCGACGCGTGCCGATGAGGTTGATGAGGTTCTGCTTGCGAATTGCGTAGATGTCCATTCGACGATGTTGCCATCCTTTAGCTCCGTGCTAAATGTGCGCACGGCTAAATTTACCTTGCTCGCGCATTAGCCGTGAGCTAAATTTCCTCCTACTTGAAACAGGAGGAATCCTTCATGAATGACCACCTGCGCGACTGGCTCGCGAAGGCTCCAGCCCAGGTCCGCGAGTCGGTCGCCAAAGAAGCCGGCACCACCGTCGGGCACCTCTGGCAACTCGCTGGCGGCCACCGTAAGGCTTCGGCGGATCTCGCTGAGCGCCTTCAGGTCGCCTCCAAGGGCGAGATCACCATTGCCGGCCTTCGCCCCGATCTGCTCGAGCTGGCTCACAAGGTTCTCCAGGGCGTCGCCTGAGCACGTCATCCACGAATACAGGATGGCGTGCCACGTAGCGCGCCGCCACGGAAAGAAGAGCGAGGTTTTACGATGGATCATTTCCTGCGAGCCATTCACGACACGGTCCACGACGGCGAGCCCAAGAAGCTGGCTGCTGCGATAGCCATGCCTCATGTCAGCCTGCTACAGCGGGTCAACCCGGACAACGATGCCCACTGGCCGAATGTGAAGCACTTCTACGCGCTGCTGCTCCACTCGGGCGACCTTCGCTCCCTGGCGGCGCTGGCTGATGACTTCGGACACATGATCGTTCCGAAGGAAGAGGCAGAGCCGAAGGCGATTCCGGCGGCGGTCCTGGGCATGCACACCGAAATCGCAGACGTCACTCGCGCCGTTGCTGATGCCCTGGCTGACAACCGCGTGACCGAGTTGGAGAAGAAGATGATCCGCCGGGAGATCCAGGAGGCTCGCAAGGCCCTCGATACCCTGGAAGCCTCGGTGAAGGTGGCCTGATGAGCACTGTGATCATGTCGGCCTGCTGGCCGCTCCAGGGGATGACAGCCACTCAGAAGGCTGTGCTGATCTCGCTGGCGGACAACGCCAACGACGAGGGCGTGTGCTGGCCTTCGGTGTCTAACATCTCGCTACGCACTTGCCTGTCGGAGCGTGCGGTGCAGGGTGCCATCAAGTGGCTGTGCAGCGTGGGGGCCCTGGCCACCAGTGACCGTACTGGCCGCTCCACCGTGTACACGGTGACCCCCGAAGCATATGCACCCCCGCAGGAGCTGCACCCCCGCAGCAAATGCACCCCCGCAGATGGTGCGGGTCTGCCCCCGCAGGCGCTGCACCCCACCCCCGCAGATGGTGCACCCCACCCCCGCCGCAGCTGCACCCAGAACCGTAATAGAACCAAAAGAGAACCATCAAAAGAACCGCAATCCTCTTTGCCGACCGTCCCGGCCGGCCAGCGGAAGGGCAAGCGGCCGACCAAGGCTGAGAGCCAGGAAGCGGAGGTGGCACGCCAGGAAGCCTGCAGGGCGATCTGGACTGCCTACGCGATGGCCTACTTCGATCGCTACGGCGCCAAGCCGGTGCGCAACGCCAAGGTCAACTCCCAGGTTGACGGCCTGCTGAAGCGCCTCGGCGCCGAGGAAGCCCCGGCGGTAGCCGCCTACTTCGTCGGGATCAACGACGCCAACCTGATTCGCAGCTACCACGAGTTCGGCCAGCTGCTGGCCAAGGCAGAGGCCTACCGCACCGCCTGGGCAACCCAGACCCAGGTCACCGGGCGCACCGCCCAGCAGGCCGAGAAGACCCAGGCCAACCTGAGCGCAGCCCAGGCCGCCCTGCAGGTCCAGCGCGAGAGGAGGGCAGCCAGTGCTAACGCCTGATCAGGAAGACCAGCTGCTGGTTTCGCTGTTCGCCACCGCTGAGGCGATGGTACAGGAGCTGACCCAGGCCGCCGGCCTGATGATGATCGACGACCTGAAGGGCTACCCGGAGCCGGTGGTGGTCGCGGCGCTGCAGGCCTGCCGCCGGGAGCTGACCGGCAAGCTCACCATCGGAGCGATCCTGCAGCGTGTGCAGGCAGCCGATGGCCGCCCGGGTCGCGACGAAGCCTGGTCCATCGCCCTGGCCGCCTCCGACGAGTTCGAGTCGGTGATGCTGACCGAGGAGATCCTGGCAGCGCTGCAGGTGGCCAAGGCCAGCCTGGATATGCGCGACAAGGTGGGAGCCCGGATGTCGTTCCTCAGCGCCTACGACCGTCTGGTAGAGACGGCACGCCGAGAGGGCAAGCCAGTCAAGTGGTCGCTCTCCATCGGCTACGACCTGCAACGTCGGGCCCTGGCGGTCGAGCAGGCGGTGCTGCTGCAGCGCCTGCCCGCCCCGGTTGGCCAGCAGCTGCTTGCCGACCTCCGAGAACAAGGCGTGCCGGTGAGCCAGGACGGAGCCGCCATTGCCGGCCTGCTCACCGGTCGCACCGGAAACCCATCCCCACAGCTCCGTGAGCGCCTCCTGGAACTGAAGAAGTCCCTGGCAGAGCAGAAGGGCGCCCGCGCCCGAGCGCGCCGCGAAGAGCTCAACCAGTACGACGAACGCCTGAAGGCCCGGCACGCGGCACGGATGGCTGAAGCACAAGGAGCCGACCATGGCTGACAAACTGCGCTGGCGCCAGAAACGCGACCGCGACCAGAAGCTGATCAACGACTGCTGGATGACCGAGTGCGGCTACACCATCGCGCTGTGCCGGCTGCCGAACAACCGCTACACGATCACCGCCCCGGGTGGCAGCGCTCCGTTCGCCTACACCAACGAGCGCGACGACATCACCCCGCTGATCCTGGCTCATAAGCAAGCCCAGGCGGTGCCGGCATGATGCAGGGAAGAGCAGTAACCGCCGAGCAGCGCCGCTGGCACGACAAGCTGGTGAGCGAGGTCGGCTGCATCGCCTGCCGCAAGGACGGGCGCCTGGGCAACACCCACTGCAGCATCCACCACATCAGCGGGCGCACGAAGCGTGGCGCGCACTGGAACGTGATCCCTCTGTGCGGTCCGCACCACCAGACCGGCGGCGAGGGTGTCGCGCTACATCACAACAAAGCGAGATTCGTAGCGCGCTACGGCAGGGAGGACGACCTCCTCGCCGAGTGCGCCAAGATCCTCGCCACCGAAGGCCACGATATCCCCGCCGGCTTCCTGGCCTGGCTGGATGGCGATGAGGTGATGGCGTGAGGCGCCCGAGCGGGGTCAGCCCGCTCACCCACAAACGCCACCCCGACGGCTACACGCTGAACCTGAAGATGCACTACCCGGAGCTGGTCGAGATGGGCTGGGTTCGTGTTGAGCAGTACCGGCAGGAGAGGGCCGGCCACGCAGTGGTAGCTGAGTTCGGCAACCAGGACGGCTTCCCCTGCTGGATCTACAAGACCAGGACGGCAGATGGCCGGACCTTCGGCGGCTTCCCCAGCGCCCTGGGCGCCGCGAAGTGGATCGAGCGCGAGCTGGCGCGGGAGGTGGCCAATGTCGGGTAAGCGTCTGGTATCCACCCATGCCTTCCGCCGGCCCTCTGTGGACTACGAGGGGAAGGAGCAGGCCGCACTATTCAAGTGGCTGGCCCTCCAGCACCCGCTGGCGCACAAGCTGGCCTACCACGTCCCGAACGGCGGTCACCGCGTCAAGGCAGTCGCCGCGAAGCTGAAGGGGCAGGGCGTGAAGGCCGGTGTCAGCGACATCGTGCTGCCGATGGCCAGGGGCGGCTACTTCGGCCTGTACATCGAATTCAAGGCGACCCCACCGCATGACTCGCCGGTTACCGAGAGCCAGCAGGCGTACCTGATGAGCGTAGAGCTGCAGGGCTACATGGCCCTGGTGTGCCGAGGGATCAACGAGGCGATTGAGGTCATCAACGGCTACTTGGCCATGCCGCCCACTCAGGCGGTGAAGGGGTGATCCCGAAGCGCCACGGGCCGGCTAAGAGGCTGGAGGTAATCGACCTGGCTGCCTGCCCCGATTGCGCTGGCCAGGGTTGGACGAGAGGCATCTTCCACGACATCAAGTGCAACACCTGCGGCGCGTCGGGGATGGTGAGCAAGGAATCAGGCGAGGCACTGCCCGCCGAGGTGTTGGTGCTGCAGCTGCGCCTGCGCCTCAACCAGCGGGACCGCCGGCTGGCTCAACTGGAGAGCCAGCAGAACAGCAAAGGCGGCCCGCATCAGGACTACATAGGAATGAAGAACCCCGCCGGGATCGGCGGGGGAAACTGGACCGGAGATTAAGGGGGAAGACCATGGTTTACGCATCAGTACTCGCTGCGGTGGTTTCCGCTCTCGCGGCAGAGACGATCGACAACACCGCCAAGCAGGCATGGCAGAAGCTCTACAGGCCTGGGCACGAGGATGGGCACGACTTCGCCACGCTGATGGGCACCGATGGAGCTGGCCTGAACCGAACCGACGTGGACTGCTGGGTATTTGCCCGCCTGCACAGCCAGCTCAAGCCCAGGCACTGGGATGTTCTGGCAGCCAGGTACGGCACCCACAAGGGCCGTAAGGTGGGTGCGATTGGTCGGCTGTGTCCGCTGATTCCAAGCCACGCCCCGAAGCTGTTCGTGCAAAAGGCTGTAACGGCCTGGGCTATTCCGCAGATGAAGGGGGTGGATGGGAAGCGCTCGTGCGACATGATCGTGCTGCCGAGGAGCTTCTACGACATGAACAGCTGGGATCTGGAGGCAAGGCCCGAGCAGACCCGTCGCCGTTGGCGTGGTGACGTGCGTAAGCGCCTGGATGAAATGGTGGAGGAGGCGCTCATCGCCGCAGGGGAGATTCTGGAAGCGGAAGGGTTGCTCTTCACCGAAGCGGCATAGTGGGTTGCAACCCGTGAGCGCATGAGCGATATTAAACCCATCCTGTCGATCTTACGCGTCACGAGGACCGACTACGCAAAGCCCTGGCCATCCCGCCGGGGCTTTTTGGTCTCTGGAGGCGATATGAGCAGTAAAATTTGGATAGGGACGTCAACTGCTCAGATCTGGCAGATACGTTTATGGATGAAATCAGACTACAAGGGTTGCTGGCCCAAAAGATTCCCAGCGATTCGTAGAGCGCTTTTCAGCTAAAGCCCAGCCATCGAGCTGGGTTTTTCGTTTCTGGAACCCCGTCTTGCTCTGCGCTGCTCCCCTCATCAGCAGCAGCGCCCTTGCCCCCTCCCGGGGCCTTTTATTCATGGAGAGACCTATGGAACCGACGTCGACTGCGGCGGGTGCGGTATTCGCCAAGTATGGCGTCGCGATCGCTGGCTTCGCTGGCGCCGTGCTCTCGCTGAGCTTCCTGAAAGGACTCACTCGCAAGGAGGCTGGCCTGGCCGTTCTCACTGGCTTCGGCTCTGCTGTCTTCACCACTCACTTCGTCATCAACTACTTCGGGCTTCCGGCAGACGCCGACTCCCGCAACGGCGTGGCCTTCCTGATCGGCCTGCTGGCGATGAACATCATCCCGGCCATCAAGGCTGCGGCGGAGCGGTTCACGCCCACCAGAGGCACCTGACCATGATCAACTCCCTGCTGATCGGCCTGGCTGCGCTGCTGTGCATCCTGGTCGTACTGGCTGCGCTGGATTACCTGCGCGCCGTGAGCGTGTATGAGCATCCTGTGCTGTGTCTGTCGTTCTACCTGGTGGCCATCGGTGCGTTCGGCGGCTTGGTCGTGACGATCAAGACCTGGCACTTCGACCCCTATAGCGCGCTGGTGCATTCGGGCTTGCTGCTTTTTGCGTTCGTGAAGCGCCGGCACATCTTCCGCGATGAGTGGGGGTGGTCAGGCGTAGAGCGCCGCCAGCGGTGATTACGGTCAAGCCGACAGGCCTCGAACAGGCGATGGCTCGGCTCACGGACCTGGAACGCAATCAGCTTCCGTTCGCCACTGCTCTCGCTCTGACCAGAACCGCCCAGGTTGTGGCCGAGGACATCCGCGCCGAGATGGGCGTGGTGTTCGATAGGCCCACGCCCGCCACGCTCAACAGTCTCTACATCCAGTCCGCTACCAAGCAGAAGCTTGAGGCTCGGGTATGGATCAAGGATGGCCGCAGCGTGAACGGCAAGGGCAACGTGGTCGGGCGTGAAGGTGCATGGGGTAAGGGTAGGGCTGCATCCAGCTGGCTGACCCCTGAGATCTACGGCGGCCCTCGCAGCGACAAGGGCATCGAGAAGATGCTAAGGCGTAAGGGAGTGCTGAAGCAGGGCCAATACATCGTTCCGGGAAACCGGATGGAGCTGGATGCCTACGGCAACATCCCCAAGGGCACGCTGAACAAGATCATCTCCGGCGCCTCGCTTTTCACTGAGGAGGGATACAGCGCCAACGCCACAGGCAGCAAGCGCAGCAGGGCCAAGGGCAATGCCAAGCGCTACTTCGTCATGCACAACACCAAGCGCGAGCCATTCGCTGTCGCTGAGCGCACAGGCAATGGCAGGTCAGGGCTACGTGTGGTGCTGGCCTTTGCTGGCCGCGCCCCGAGGTATCGGAAGGCCCTCGACTTCTTCGAGATCGCAGAGCGAACCGCTCAGCGTGAGCTGCCACGGCAGTTCGAGCTCGCGATGGCGCAGGCCATGGCCACTCGCCGTCGATAGAGAACCCCTATGGTCTTGGGTCCTCCCGGAGGGGGTGGTCCATGAGGGTAATTCGAGCCCCGATCTCGGGCTACTTATCAGTTTTTTCAGGCGGTTCCGGTTCCGGTACCGGCGGTGTTCCCCATGGCAACCCAGGCAGAGGTAGCCCAGCATCTCGATTTGAGCGACCGCTGGGTCCGAAAATTGACTGCAGAGGGCGTGCTTCCTGGCTCCAAGGGAAAGGGAGGGTTTGATCTAGAGGCGTGTCGCCTTGCCTATATCCGCTACTTGCGAGGGCTGGGAAGCAACCAAGTCAAACCGGAACTGGACCCGGAATTCCCGGAAGGCATCGACCCCCTGGCTGAGCACAAGCTCACCCAGGAACGACTCCGGCTTACGTCCGCTCAGGCGGAGGGCCAGGAGCTGAAGAACGACATCAACCGGCGCCGAGCGGTACCAACCGACTTCGCCATGTTCGTTTTCTCCAAGCTGGCGGCCGAGATCGCTTCGATCCTCGACACCCTGCCCCTGACCTTGAAGCGGCGTCACCCAGACCTTGAGGTCCGGCATATCGAATCGGTGCAGCGCGAGCTGGCCAAGGCGCGTAACCGGGCAGCGCTGCTGGACGAGCGCCTGCCTGGACTTCTCGATGAGTATCTTGCAACCGCAGCTGACTGAACTGGCCAACTCGATTCGTGCCGGGCTGAAGCCACTGGAAAGGCCTGCTCCCCAGACTCCGGTGGAATGGGCTGACGGGGGCAACTTCTACCTGTCGAGCGAGTCGTCGTATCAGGAAGGCGAGTGGGAGACCCTGCCCTTCCAGGTGGCGATGCTGAATGCCATGGGCAACGACGAGATCCGCACGGTTAACGTGATCAAGTCCGCCAGGGTCGGCTACTCCAAGATGCTGCTGGCGGCCTCTGCCTATCAGATTGAACACAAGCGCCGGAATATTCTGGTTCTTTTGCCTTCGGACGGCAGCGCTGCGCGATTCATGAAATCGCAAATCGAGACGATGGTTCGCGACGTGCCGTCGGTAAGGCGGCTCGCACACTGGTTCGGAATCAAGAACCACCGGGACAGCACGCTCGACTGCAAGTTATTCAGCCATGGCAAGCAGCTCTACTGCCGCGGCGGCGCTGCTGCCAAGAACTACCGCGAGTTGTCCGTCGACACCGTTATCTACGACGAACTGGCCGCATTCAAGCCAGATGTGGAGAAGGAGGGCTCTTCGACGTTCTTGGGCGACAAGCGCATTGAGGGTTCCACGTTCCCGAAATCCATCCGGGGCAGTACGCCGAAGATCAAAGGAAAGTGTCAGATAGAGACTGCGGCGTCCAAATCGCTCCACTTCTTTCGCATGCACGTCCCTTGCCCAAAGTGCCGTGTGGAGCAACCTCTGCTCTGGGGCGGCAAGGACTGCGAGTACGGCATCAAGTGGGACCCCGAGGATACCAAGAGGGTCTGGTACCGGTGCGCCGCCAGCGGGTGCGAGGTCCTGCAGCACGAGATGCAGGAGCAGCACTCATCCGGCCGTTGGATCTGCGATCGGACAGGTGTTTGGACTCGCGACGGCCTTGATTTCTACGACAAATCAGACGAGGCCATACCAACGCCCGAGTCTGTGTCATTCCATGTTTGGACGGCATACAGCCCTTTCACCACATGGGTCCAAATCGTCACCGACTTCCTGGCTGCAAAGGGTGACCGCAACTCCCTCAAGTCCTTCGTCAACACCACCCTCGGCGAGACCTTCGACGACAGCGAAGGGGAGAAGGTGGAGTGGGAGGTTTTGTACGGGCGCAGAGAGGTCTGGGCTGGGGAGGTGCCGGAGCTAGCAGTGCTGCTGACCGGCTCAGTGGACACCCAAGACGACCGATACGAGGGTCGTGTCTGGGCTTGGGGGCCTGGCGAGGAGGCTTGGCTGGTTTATCGCTTCATCCTGATGGGTGACCCGGCCAGCGAAGAACTCAAGCGCAAGGTGGGCCTGGAGTTCCAGAAGCAGTTCACGCGCGCTGATGGCCTTGTCATGAAGGTTGATCGCTGGACGGTGGACTCCGGCGGCCACTACACCGACGAGGTGTACTCGATGAGTCGGCAGTACGGCCTCCATTGGGTCATCCCCACGAAGGGATCGAGCGTCTACGGCAAACCTATCGCGAGCATGCCGCGTACCCGAAACAAGGTGATTGGCGTGTACCTGACGATGATCGGTACCGACAACGCCAAGGACCTCATCTACAGCCGCTACCTGCTCCCGATTGATACCGCCAAATCACAGGCTGGAATCAGCCAGCCAGGTGTAGTGCACCTGCCGTCGAATGACGACATATGCGACGAGACCGAAGCGAAGCAGCTCACCGCCGAACAGAAGATCGCGAAGTTCGTCGACGGCAAGTGGGTTCACCGATGGGAAACCATCCGCCCCCGCAACGAGAGTCTCGACTGCTTCGTTGGTGCCCTGGGTGCTCTTCGGATCAGCCAGCAGCGCTTCGGTGTAAATCTCGACCTCCTGGCTCTTGAGCCAAGGCCTGGCGGCGATGCGGCTGTTTCGAACGAAGAACGGCCTCGCGCCAAATCCTCCTACTGGAAGAAGAACTGATGGCCTACACCCTGGAGCAGTACGAAGCCCTGAAGGCCGCCCTGGCCGGCGGCGAGCTTCAGGTGCGTTACGCCGACCGCGCCGTCACCTACCGCAGCGTGGACGAGATGATGCGCATCCTCCGTCAGATGGAGGGCGAGCTCGGCCTGAACTCCCACAACAACGGCGGCAGGCGCTACGCCTCCTTCTCGAAAGGCTACTGACATGGGCTTCATGGACAACCTGTTTCCCGGCCGTGCCGCGAAACGCGCAGAAGCTCGCCTGCGAAAAAAGAAGATCGACCTGCAGATCGATATCTTCGAGCGCCGCTTCGAGGGGGCTGCCAAGGGCCGCCGCAATGACGGCTGGCGCAGCAGCAGCACTGATGCCAACGCCGAGATCGGACCGGCACTGGCCCGCCTGCGCAACCGCGCGCGGGACCTGCGCCGGAACAACCCCTATGCCGAGCGCGCCGTCACCGGCATTGCCGACAACGTGGTCGGCGCCGGCATTGTCCCGCGCCCCATGGCGAAGTCCGCCCGTGCCAATAAGAAGCTGATGGACCTGTGGAAGGCGTGGGGCGAGGAGACGCTCTGCGACGCCGACGGCCTGGAGAACTTCTACGGGCTTCAGCACAAGATCATGGAGGCGGTGCCCGAGGGCGGCGAGGTGCTGGTGCGCCGGCGCTGGCGCAAGTCCTCGGATGGCCTGCCGGTGCCGATGCAGCTGCAGGTGCTGGAGGCCGACTTCCTCGACGAGGAGAAGCACGGCCCCAATGGCGCCAACGAGATCATCCAAGGCATCGAGTTCAGCCCCATCGGCAAGCGCGTCGCCTATTGGCTTTTCGATCAGCACCCAGGCGCCAACAACGCCTGGCGCACATCGACCTCCCGCCGCATCCCGGCCGAGGACGTGATCCACATCTTCCTGCCGAAGCGCCCCGGCCAGGCTCGCGGCTACAGCTGGTTCGCGCCGGTGATGCAGCGTCTGCGCAACTTCGACGAGATGGAAGACGCGGTGATGGAGCAGGCGAAGATCGCCGCCTGCTTTTCCGCCTTCGTCACTCAAGACGAAGGAACCGGTGGCGCCGGTAAGGCGCCTCCGCTCATCGAGAGGGTTGAGCCTGGAATCATCCAGCAGCTGGCACAGGGCGAAAGCGTCAGCTTCGGCACACCGCCGACGTTTAACGGCTACGACTCCTACGCCTGGCAAGGACTTCACGCCATCTCCGTCGGCCTGGGGGTTCCCTACGAGCTCACCACCGGGGACCTGAAGGGGGTGAACTTCTCCAGCGGCCGGATGGGCTGGCTGCACTTCGCGCGCCGGGTGGACGTGTGGCAGTGGCGGATGCTGATCCCCCAGCTCTGTGTGGGCGTCTGGTGCTGGTTCATGGAGGCCCAGGCCCTGCTGCCGGGTGGCGTGCTCGAGGACGTGAAAGCCGAGTGGACGCCGCCGCGCCGCGAGATGGTCGATCCGAAGTCGGAGATCGAGGCCGTGAAACAGCGCCTGCGCAATGGCCTGGTCACCTGGCCGGATGCCCTGCGGGAGCTCGGCATCACCGACCCGCAGGCACATGCAAAGAACATCCAGGACGCCAACGCCCTGCTCGACGACCTCGGGCTGATCCTCGACTGCGACCCCCGCAAGGTGCTCGCGGCCGGTTCGGCAGCGGCTGCCACCAACACCACCAAAGAGAAACCGGAAGATGCCGCAGACGACGAACAAGACGCATGAGACCCCCATGCTCACGCTGCGCGCCGCGGTGCGTCCGGAGACGGTCGACATCGAGGCTCGCACCGCTGAGCTGGTGTGGACCACCGGCGCCCAGGGCCGGCGCTGGAACTGGGATGTGGGTTACTACCTCGAGGAGCTGGAGGTCAGCGACTCGGCTGTGAAGATGGAGCGCCTCAACAACGGTGCTCCTCTGCTCAACGCCCACAACCAGCGGGAGCTGCGCTCCGTGCTGGCCGTGGTTGAGAAGGCCTGGCTCGAGAACGGCGAGGGCCACGCCCTGGTGCGCTTCAGCAAGCGCGAGGACGCCGACGAGGTGTTCCGCGACGTGAAGGACGGAATCCTGCGCAACATCAGCGTGGGCTACACCGTGCACCGCTACGTCCTGGTAGAGGGCGGTGACGACACCATGCCCATCTACCGCGCCGTGGACTGGGAGCCCATGGAGCTCTCCATCGTGCCGATCGGCTTCGACGACGGCGCCAAGATCCGCAGCGCCAAGACCCCGGCCGAGTACGACGGCCAGCGCTTCAACACCCTTTTCGAAACTCGGGAGGCTGAAGAGCCTGCCGCCCAACCGGCCGCCGTGGCCAACCCCCAAGAGGAAACCGAAATGACCGAAGAAGAGAAACGCGCGGCCGAAGAGCTGATCCGCCGTGAGGCAGCCGAGGCCGAGCGCAAGCGCGGCACCACCATCCGCGCCATGGCCAAGAAGGCCGGCCTGGGCGATGACGTCGCGGAAGACCTGATCGCGCGCGGCGCCAGCCAGGCTGAAGCCAGCGCTGCCATGTTCGACCTGCTGGCCGAGCGTCAGCAGCAGAGCCAGCCCGAGTCCCGCAGCACCCAGCCCACCGTTGTCGCCACTGTGGACAACGGCGTGCTGACCGCCAAGCGCGGTGCGATGCTGAACGCCCTGCTGAACCGCTGCAACCCCACCATCAAGCTGGAGGACAACAGTCGCGAGTTCCGCGGCATGCGCCTGATTGACATGGCGCGCGAGTCCATCGAGCTGGTAGGTGGTAGCGTTCGCGGCATGACCCCGCAGGAGGTGGCCCGCGCTGCACTGGGTTGCGACCGCCAGGCCGTCCGCGCCGCAGGCATGCATTCCACCAGCGACTTCCCGCTGCTGCTCGGCAGCACCGTGAACCGCACCCTGCGCGATGCCTACCAGTTGGCTCCCCAGACCTGGCGTCCGCTGGGTCGCGAGACCACCGTGCCGGACTTCCGCGCCGTAACCCGCGCCGCCCTCGGCGATATCTCTGCGCTGGAGAAGGTGCAAGAGCACGGCGAGTACAAGTACGGCACCCTGAACGAAGAGGGCGCCCCGCTGAAGGTGGCCAAGTTCGGCAAGATCATCGCGCTTACCTGGGAGGCCATCGTCAACGACGACCTCGGCGCGCTGACCCGCATTCCGCAGGCACTGGGTGCTGCTGCCGCGCAGACCGAGTCCGACCTGGTCTGGGCGCTTCTGCTGGGCAACCCCAACTTCACCGACAGCACCCCGGTGTTCGACACCGCTCACGGCAACCTCGCCGCCAGCGGCGGTGCGATCAACACCACCACTCTGGCCGCCGCCCGCGCCGCGATGCGCAAGCAGAAGTCCAAGGCCGGCGCCTTCCTCAACATCGGCCCGGAGTTCCTGGTGGTGGGCCCGGACAAGGAGCTGGAGGCATACCAGTTCACCAGCTCCAACTACGTGCCGGCCAAGAACGCCGACATCAACGACAGCCGCAACGCCTCGTTGACCGTGATCGTCGACGCTCGCATCACCGGTAACCAGTGGTACCTCTACGCCGCCCCCGGCGTCGTGGACACCTTCGAGTACGCCTACCTGGAAGGCGAGCAGGGCGTCTTCACCGAAACCCGTGAGGGCTTCGAGGTGGACGGTATGGAGATCAAGGCGCGCCTGGTCTTCGGTGCGGCGTGGATCGACTACCGCGGCGCCTACAAGAACCCGGGCAACTGATCCTCCACCACTCCCAGCAGGGCGCCTTCGGGCGCCCTTTCTGTTTCTGCTCCTGACCCTCCTCGAGGTGACACATGAAGACTTTCATCCAGCACGGCGACTGCATCACCGTACCGGCGCCCACCGGCGGCACTCTGTCCGGCCAGCTCTACAAGGTCGGCGCCTTCGTCGGCGTGGCCGCCACCACCGAAGCCCAGGGCGACCCCGTGGTCCTGAAGCTCTCCGGCGTGTTCGAACTCACCAAGATCAGCGCCCAGGCCTGGGCCGTCGGTGACCCGGTGTTCATGAACACCACCAGCCGCGCCCTGACCAACGTCTCGGCTACCGGGCTGGTGCTGGTCGGCGCCGCCACCGAAGTGGCCGCCAACCCCTCCGCCGTTGGCCGTGTTCGCCTCAACGGCGTTTCCGCTCCGGCGGCCGTGGCCTAACCCATGGCCTGGGCCGACATGCGAGACCGCATGCACAACCGTGTGGTCGCGCACCTCAACGACGGTACGGCCGAGTACCGGGGCCTCAATGGAACGCCCCCGGTGCGGTGCCTGCCGGTGATCGTCGACAACAACCTGATGCAGAACGGCCCCGAGGGCCTGATGCGCTCGGACATGATCGGCGTGAGCTGGCGCAAGCCACTACTGGAGACGGCAGAGCGGGGCGGGATCTTCCTGCACTGCGGCCGCCGACTGATCGTTGAGGACGTCATCGCGGACGACGGGCACATGGTGACCGCCGCCTGCATGGAGGACGCATGAGCAACATCCTGACTGCAGTCCGCCAGGCTCTGATCGCGAAGGTCCAGGGCATCACCACCGCGCAGGGCTACCTGACCAATATCGGCGACAACGTGAGGACCGGCTGGCTGAACGAGGTGCTGCCGCCCAAAGGGCCGCCGCTGAGCGGGCTCCCTGAACTGTTCGCACTGATCCAGAAGGCGCCGAACCGACCGCCCGAACGCGGGCCGGCGGCTATCAAGGCATTCCCGGGGTTCTTCGTGATCGGTTTGGTCAAGTGCGACCTGACCTCCTACGAAGACGCGCTCGATGCCATGGAACTGGACATCTGTCAGGCCCTGCTACCGGCATCCGGCGTGTTCCCGCAGGGATTCCCGACGGGAGTCACCGGCCTGTCGCTGGGCGCCTCAGAGCCATTCCCGCCAGGCGATGGCCAGCGCTACGCCGGCGTCCTGGTACCCATCCACATCACCACCATCATCCAGGAGCGAATCCGCCGATGAGCACTGAGAAACCCGTGCAGCTGGTCGAGGTAGAGCTCGCCGGCGAACACACCCACAAGGGCGTCGACTACAAGGCCGGCGACACGATCAAGGTCACGAAGCGCCAGAAGCTGTTCCTGGAGCAGTCCGGGAAGATCGGCGCCGTCGTCCTCAACCAGGCCTCCCCGGCCACCATCAAGGAGTAAGCCATGGCTATCTACAAAGAGACGGTCGTCATCGGCGGCTTTCTGAAGGCGCGCGAGGTCGGTTCCGGTCTGCCCTTCCAGAAATGCGGCCTGGTATCCACCATCCAGCACACCACCGAAACCAACAGCCTGACGCTGCCTGACACCACCACCCCGCAGGGTGGCGAATACGACAGCCTGGACCGCGTTACTTCGGTCGGTCTGAGCATCAACTTCCGCGAGATCTACACCTGGGTGTTTGCGGCCCTGGTCTGGGGTAGCGCCTCTAACGTGGCTGCCAGTACCGTCACCGGTGAGGAGCACGTCGCCACCGTCGACGGCACCATCGCCCTGGACAAGATGCCGCTCTCCATCACCAGCGTCAGCAACGAAGCCGGCACTACCGACTTCGACGAGGGCATCGACTGGAACATGACCGGCTCCGGCATCGAGGTTGTGGCCGGCGGTGCGCTGGAGACTGCCATCAAGGCTTCCCCGTCCGGCACGCCGTACAAGGTCAGCGTCGATTACAGCTCCGCCGCGGTGGACGTGATCGAGGCCCTGACCAACAGCGGCAAGACCTTCGAGTTCCTCTTCGAGGGCGAGAACGCCGCCGGCACCCAGAAGCGCGTCGAGGCTCGCTTCTTCCAGTGCCGCCTCAACCTGGCCACCACCATGGACTGGATCAACACCGAGGACTTCGGCGGCTTCGAGGCTACGGCCAAGGTGCTGCGCGATACCACCAAGGTGGGCGCTGGCACCTCGAAGTACTTCCGCATCAAGAAGGAGCTCCCGGCGGCGGCCTGATCGGTGGGCATGGGCCAGGGAGAAACGGCCTAAGCCCAGCTTGGGCCTTCTCCCGAAAATTTCAGGAATTCAATCAAATCAGTGGCTTGGAGGAACTGAGCGCCACCGGAGTCCGCTGGGCGGCCGTCTTGGCAGCCCCGGGCTGTTCGGCACCGGCGGCAAGGTGGGATTTCCCCACTCTGCTCTCCGGCGAGATGTGAGCAAGCCAGCTCGCATCTTCAGTCCAGCCGTTGGCTGAATCAAGAAGGAGCTCCCGGCGGCGGCCTGATCGGCGGAAACGAAAAGCCCCGCTCAAGGGCGGGGCTTGGTTGTCTGCATCAAAACGTTAGTGTCATTCCATCCCGGTCGTATTTCACCGAATAGCCGGCTTTCCGAAGCTCCGAGGCGAGTGGTTCGGTCACCTCCTCAAATTCGACCTTGGACATCTGCATGAGATCCAGATCCACCCACTCGATGTAGGTGTGTGAGGCACCCTTGCTGATTGCGCTATTTAGGCCTTCAACGACTTGGTCGCGAAGCTCTGCCGCAATGTCCAGGCGCGCCGCCGAAGCTAGCTCCTTCGCTTTGGAAGCAGGGACGATAGATCGAGATGCAGCCTCCTTAAAGATGCTTGCCTCGAGACGAGCAACGATCTCCGCATTTAGAGACCGTTTGGCGTCCTTGGCTGACTCCTCCAAAGCAGTCTTGAGGGCCGGCTGCATGCGAAGGCCGAAGGGGTTGATGTTTCTGATGAGGTCTTCGTTTTCCATGGTTACACACTGTAGTCACATTTTTCGTTGACACATAGACACACGGTGTTATCGTTACATCGTGTAGTTATCTGGAGGGAGCCATGAAAACACGCGATATCAAGCCGTTCGGTCTGCGATTGCAGCCGGCAGTTAAGGACGCAGCACGGGGCGAGGCGACGATGAATCGCCGCAGCCTGAATGCTGAAATTGAGCTGTTGATAGAGGAGGCACTGAAGTGCAGAGAGCAGAGGCGGGCCTCGATGGCCTAAAACGAAGAAGCCCCGGCGTGCAGGCCAGGGCTTCAGGTGTGAAAACTTACGAAGGAGTTCACGGGATGAATAATACCGCAGGTACTACGGATTGCAATGTCCATTCCGAGGCGGGCGCGATGTTGCCGGTTTTCTCAGGCGTCCTGGGCGGCGATCAGGTGAGGCTGGTGGATGCGCGCTCGCTGCATCGATTTCTTCAGGTTGATGCGCGATTCAATGACTGGATCGCTCGCCGCATTGGCGAGTATGAATTTCAGGATGGTCGTGACTTTTACTCACTCCTGAGTAAAAGCAATGGAGGCCGGCCGAGTCGCGAATTCCACGTAACTCTGGATATGGCCAAAGAGCTAGCGATGGTCGAGCGTAACGAGAAAGGACGTCAGGCGCGGCGCTACTTCATTGAGTGTGAGAAGCGCCTTCATCAGCTCGCTCCCTCCGATGTGGCGACCATCCAGGGCCAAACCCTTGGCACCGATGGTTTCCACTGCCTCGCGGCTGTGGTTGATGGCAAGGTGAAACGCCTCCCTTCCGCGCTGCGCCGTGGCGCGAAGAACCATCTCTGGTCCCAGGTCCACAAGGCCTTCAGCGTTGTGTCCGCCGAGGACATCCCGGCGAGCCAGCTGGATGCGGCCCGCAACTTCGTTGCTGCATACGCTCTGGAGGGGGAGTGGCTTGGTCGCGAGGCCATTGAAGGCTTCGGCGGCCTGATCGGGAAAAAGCTGAAACGCTACGAGCGTTGGCTGGTGTCTTTGGACCCAGACGGCAAAGAGCAATTCACCCCTGTGCCCGAGAACGCCAGCGTGCTGAGCTACGAAGAGCTGATCGCAGGCATGGTCTCCACCCGGGGCGATATCCCGGTCTCGATAGACAAGATGTTCGAGTTTGTGATGGCGGCGATGCTCAACATTCAGTCTCGATCCGACCACATGCGGCACATGCTGCTAACCCAGAGGGCTGCAGCATGAGCATCGTCGTTCAGCAGCAGCTGACCATGAGCAGCCGGGAGATTGCGGGCCTTACCGGCAAAGCTCACTACCACGTCAAGCGTGACATCGAATCCATGCTTGAGGAGTTGAAGGAAGATGCATCCAAATTTGGATGCATCTATCTCGACAGCAGGAATCGGGAGCAAACCGAGTATCTGCTGGATCGTGATCACGTCGAATGCCTGCTCGCTGGCTACAGCGCGCCGCTCAGGATGAAGGTTATCCGCCGTCTCCATGAGTTGGAGGACGTAGCCGGACAGCGCCTGCCGATTGAGCGCAAGCTGCCCACTACAGCCGACAGCTTCAATGCTGGCTTGATTATCGCGAAGGCCCTTGGCCTGGAAGGAAATCAGGCGGTGCTCAGCGCCAACCGAATGGTGTCCGCAACGCTGGGGGTCGATGTGATGCAGATGGCGGGGGTTCCCTACCTGGTCAACGAGTCGCAGGAGCTGACCTTCACCCCGACGGATATCGGCGACAAGTTCGACGGACTCAGCGGCCAGGCGGTAAACAAGGTGCTGGAGCGCTGCGGCCTTCAGCGGTCTTTCGAGTACCGGAAAGGGCGTAAGCGCTGGGAGGTTCTCCCGGAAGGAAGGCAGTTCGCCGTGGTCGTCGACACCGCCAAGAAGCACAGCGACGGTGCGCCGGTGCAGCAGATTCGCTGGAAGGAATCGACCCTGGACCGCATCGAGCCCTTCATCAGGGCATAGACCGGGCTCGATAGCCGAACCCAGCACATGCTGGGTTTTGGCGTTGCTGCTCTGCTACATTCCCACCGTCGGAGAAGGGAGGGGTGTCATGGAGCGGTTTCTACTTGGGATTTACCAGCGCCGGGTGATGGTGATTGCTGCTATCGCGGCGGTGTTCCTTTCCTGGTCCTCCTGGACCATTTACCAGAAGCATGCGGCCTCGCCGGATTACGCGAGCCTTCCGGAGAGGAGGCCTGCGCCAATACTGCCGAATGCTCTGACAACCTATACCCGCGATGCTTACCCCAGAACTTATGCAGCCTGGGGTGAGGATGGGGTCGCAAGAATTGCAGATATGGAGCGCAGGGCCGCCGATTTTGTTTCTCGGGCCCCGGATTGCCGTGGCGTTGATTATGTCGGCCTATCAGATCAACGAAGCGTTCCCCCGAGCGAGATCGTCATCTTCGTCGATTGCGTAAATAGGAACCGCTACTACGTTGGCGAGCGTGAGCTTTCACGTTATCCGGACAGCATGGTCCCTAAGAAATTCTGATCACATCAACCAACCAGAAACCCGCCACGGCGGGTTTTTTTATACCTGGAGAAAAGCATGACTGATTCCATTGGCCGTTCCGTGAAGATGATCGCCGGCCGCGAGATTGTGTTTCGTGAGCTCACCGTCGGCGATGTTCGAGCAATGGCCAACGACAAGAGCGAGTTCGAGGTGATCACCGACGGCCTCTTCCCTGCGCTGTCCCTGCGCGACCTGCCGCGCCTGACCAGCCTGACACTGGAAGAGGTTGATCAGATGCTCCCTTCGCAGGTCGCCAAGGTCATCGACTACTGCAAGGAGTGCAACCCGCATTTTTTCGACCTACTGGCCAGGCTGTCGAAAAGCGAGAAGGCCTGATCCAGCTGGAGCAAGCCATTTGCGCCCTGGTTCGCCACGGCCATCACCAGGTGTTGAGCTACCCCTGGTCCTTGTTTCTCCGCGCAATGAAGGGTTGAGCACGTGGAAAAAATCGAACTGGTCCTGACAGCCGACGCATCCGGTGCGAAGACCGGCATCAACGGCCTTCGCAAGGAGTACGACGAGCTTGCGCGTACGCTAAACAAGCCGCTCAAGCAGATCGACGCATTCCGCCAGACGCAGGAATCTGCCAAAGCTGCTTCGAGCGCCTACTTCGCCGCGCGGAAGCGGGTTGAGGATCTGCAGAAGGCAATCGCGCAGGCCGGCCAGCCAGTGAAGGAGCTGAACCGCGACTTCAAGCTGGCTGAGCGGCAGCTGCTGGCCGCCACCCGGGCATTCGATCAGCAGAAGGCGGCCATCCGCAGCCAGCGCGCAGAGCTGAAGGCTTCCGGCGTTGATGTGCGTAGCCTTGCCTCTGAGCAGCAGCGCCTGACTGCCGAGCTTGCCAAGCGCACCGATGGTTTGCGTGGACAGTCGGCCCTGGGCGATGCCGCTGGCAACCTTGGGGTGGCCAGGTTGCGCGCCCAGTCTGCGGCAATCCAGCAGGCCCGCCGCGACTACGAGCTGTTGCGCAAGAGCGGAACCCTCACCGCGCGCGAGCTCGCCGTAGCCCAAGAGGCGTTGAATCGAAAAATTCGTGAGTCCTCACGTGAGATGCAGGACCTGGCCGGAGCGCGCGCCGGAATCGGCGGCAGCCTTGCCGGTCGCCTCACCGGCGCCGTAAGTATTGCCGGGGCAGCATATGGGTCCGTGTCCGCGCTGCGCGCCTACGCAGAGATTACGGACTCCGCCAAGAGGATGGACGCTCAGCTGAGGATTGCCACCTCATCGCAAGAGGAGTTCAACAAGGCTCAGGAGGCGACTTTCAAGATCGCCCAGGACGCTCAAGTTCCGGTTGAAGAGGTGGTTTCCACCTATGCCAGGCTGGCGCCAGCGCTCGATCAGATCGGACGCAAGAAGGACACGGCAGCCGTCGTAGACACGGTCACCAAGGCGCTGAGAATCAACGGAGCTACAGCCGCAGAAGCATCGTCCGCGCTGATTCAGTTTTCCCAAGCCATCGCCGCCGGCAGCCTACAGGGCGAGGAGTTCAGGGCGCTTGGAGAGTCAGCGGCACCCTTGCTACGCGCATTTGCTGATGGGCTTAAGGTTCCTATTGGAGCCTTGAAGGCAATGGCCTCTGAGGGGCTGCTGACGGCGGAGGTTGTCACCGACTTGGCCGTCAACGCGCTTCCGTCGCTCGCAGAGCAGGCTGAGAAGCTGCCCAAGACGGTTGACGGGGCGCTCACCTTGCTTCGGAACGATGCCCTAAAGGCATTCGGTAAGGGAGACACGTCCGGCCTAATCGGCGCGATCGAGAAGCTCAGAGAGCTGCTGTCGGACCCTCAGGTAATCCAGGGGTTGAACGATCTGGCTGGCGGCATGGCTACCTTCGCTGGTTGGACCGTGCAGGCGGCAAACGAGTTTTCCAAATTGGCCAAGGAGATGGCATTCGCCGCTGCAAATGCCAATGGCTATGTTGACGAGCTCGACAAGGTCGAGAAGACCCTGGAGGGGGTGAAAAATGCGCGGGATGGCGGCTCTTTCATTGGTCGCCCAACTTTCAGCCTCTTCTTGTCCAAGGAAGAGCTGAATGACTGGGTGAAGGAGCTCGAGGGAGATCGAGAGAAGCTGCTAGCCAAGATCGCCGGCCTGTCTGTCGATGCCTACAGGTCATCTATCGAAGCAGCTGAGCAGGCGACCGACGCGAAGAAAAAGGCTGCCGAAGAACAGGAGAAGATCGACGAGGAGAGCTACTCCGAGTACAGCAAGTACATCGCGAATACCCTGAAGGTTCAGAAGGAGGGAGTGGCCGGCGCCGAGAAATTCTTGAAGCAGCATGTGCAAGCAGAGCGCAAGGCAGCCAAGGAGATCGAGGACGCCAAGAAGCTCCAGCTCGACACTCAGAAGCGGTACACCGAAGCGCTGAACAAGCTGCAATCCGGCTCCTCCGGTGAGGCCTCGTTTGGGCAGGCGCAGGACCTGCGACTTCAGGCCCGCCAGGCGCTCCGCGATGGCGATGTCGAGAAGGCGAAGAGCAGCGCCCAGGCTGCGCTGAAGGTGCTCAGCGACCTGCAGGACGCCGGAGAGAACACCTACGGCTTCGCGGGCTTCATCAAGAGCCTGAAGGCGATCGAGGACGAGGCTGACAAGGTCACGCTCGACAAGGCGGAGAAGGGAGCAGCCGACGCGCTGGCACTGGTTGCGCAGGTGAAGGACGAGCTCGACAAGGTCAACAAGACTGTTATCAGCGTGAAGCTGGATGACGTCGCTCTGGACAAGGCCCGCCAGGAGCTCAGGGATCTCGCCACGCTGACTGGACAGACGATCACGCTGCCTGAAAGGGTGGCGAATCCCCAGGCATCCAGGTCTAAGTCTGCGAGCGCACTGGCTGCCGGCATCGACCCGACCTATGGGGCGCCGAAGGCGAAGGACGAGCCGGTCGCAACCGTTCCTGTAGCCGTCAAGCCTACGGCCATCGTGCAGGATGGAGAGAACAGCTACTCCAACCTGCCGCCGGTGGCTGTGGATATCGCCCCGAAAGGAATCCGCCAGGACGGGGAGAACAGCTTCACGAACCTGCCGCCAGTCGGTGTCGATGTCCAGGTCGATCAGGAGGCCGCGGCTGTTGCACAGCAGGCGATCACCTCGCTGTCCACGCAGTTCCGGCAGCAGATGGTGATCCCGGTGGTTCCTGTCGTGCAGGGAACCGCTCCTGCTGCGAGCGATGCCAATGTGCCGAAGTTCGCCACCGGCGGGATCTTGCGCGGAGCTGGGAGCGGCACGAGCGACAGCCTTCTCATCCGGGCGAGCAACGGCGAAGGGATCATTCGCGCCGCTGCCGTGCGCCACTACGGCGCCGATGCGATCCACAAGCTCAACGCCATGCGGGTTCCGAAGTTCGCTACCGGTGGAGTGCTGGGTGAGCGTGGTCTGCCAGCCATTCCGCCGCTGGCTCCATCGCTGGAAGGCTCTGGTGGTTCGCTGGCCGATTACGGATCGCTCCAGATCAACCTGCCGGACGGCACGTCGTTCCCGGCCATGGTGCAGCACGACACCGCCAAGGAAATTCGCCGCCTGGCACGCATGCGCGGCAAATCCTCTACCCGATAAGGACCAACCATGATCCCTGACGTCATGCTCGGCGGTATCCCGCTGAAGGGCTGGAGCGGGCCTGTGTCGCAGGAGTATTCGCCGATCGGCGGATCGACTGTGGTGCGCCGTTCTGGCGGTGCGGCGGTGAAGATGCAGCACTGGCGGAAGATGTCGATCAGCCTGCGCGGCAGCGGCTGGATGGGCCCGGGGCTTTCGGCTCTGGACTTCAGCCAGCCGCTGGAGCTGCGATGCACCAAGCAGCTCTCGGTCAGCACCACTTCGCTCACCGGCTCCATCGTCGGTACCGCGCGCCCCGACAAGGCGCCCTGGGCGCTGGCGCTGGTCGGTCGCGATTGGGTGACGACCCCGGTCGCCATGGCCGGTAACGCCTTCACCATCACCGAAGTACCGGGCGCCACGCTCTACCAGGTCTGCTGGATGCCGCAATTCACGGTGTTCTGCGAACCGCCGCCGGAGTCCATGGACCCGCAGGCCAACACCCACGACTGGACCATCACCGCCGAGGAAGTCTGATGCAACTGAATGGCTCGCCGCTCAACGGGGCTCCGCTGAACGGCGGCCTTGCTGTGGGCGCTCCGCCGGCACCGGTGACGATCGTTCCTGTGGTATCGGTGCTGTGGTCGGTTCGGCTGATGCTGAACGGGGTGGACTCCAGCCACCTGCTGGCCGGGTCTATCAGCATCCAACGGGAGGAAGGTTCGCGGGCAATCGCCGACTTCGACCTTCAGTTCCTGGGCGAAGCGGTGAACCCGGCCAGCTACCAAGGCCAGGCTGTCGAGCTGTACTACCGCACCTGGAACGGTGCCGGTTGGAACGAGGTCCTGCGGTTCCGGGGTCAGATCACCGGGCCACAGTTCAACCTGCAGACCGGGGTGCTGTCCTGCGAGTGCAGCGACCGCCTCAACGAGATCGTCGAGGCCATGGACGTGGCCGGTATCGACGCCATCACCGGCGGCCTGTGGTCGGCGGATGTGTTCGAGGAGGTTGAGGGGCGCTCGCGCTGGGACTACGCCGCCGAGCGCATGAGTACCCGTCCGGCGAGCCTGCAGCTCAGCCTGGAAGGGGCCCTGCAAGTGACGGACTGGGCGCCGACCCCGGAGCCGCACTTCATCGTCCCGACCGGCGCGGTGCTGTTCGAGTCCATCGAGTGGATACCGGTGGAGCTGAGCGAGCGCATCAACGTCGTCGAGATCGAGGGCGACTACCGGTTCCCGCGGCTGCGCGAGCGCCACCAGCCCTTCTTCTGGGAGCACCCGGATTGGGTGGGGCTGTCGATCATCGACGGCTTCTGCCTGCTGTACCGGGGCGACTCCACAGAGGTTCCTGATCTCGGGATGGTGACAGAGGCCAGCGAGTCGGCGGGCTACCAGAAGATCCTCAACGCCAACTGGGAGTACCTGCCGGAGACCGGTGCCGGGGCGTTCTGCGATCCGCCCTCGGCCTGGATCAACCCCTACCCGGAACTGGGTCTGCTGGTGCGGGCCACGTGGGACAGCGCCATGCGCTGGGTTCAGCCGGTGACGGAGCAGTACAAGCTGCGCGTCGAGGCGCCGGCGAGCGTTGCCCAGGCGGGCGAGGTGATCAACCGCGAGCGGGTGGCGATGGAGACCGAGAGCGACCGTGCTGACTCGTTCGAGGATGCCGAATTCACGGCGCCGGATGCCGATGCTGTGGTGGATGCCCTGGGCGACTACGTGGTGGACATTCGCGAGGAAGGCCGGCGCATCGAGGGCCTGAGCTGCCTGCTGAACGTGGGGCGTGTGCAGATCCTAGGCGCCCACCGCGGTAACCGCTTCGGCTACCAGTTGCCGACGGCGGACACGCTGGCGATGCGCCTGGAGCACACCGGCCGTTGCGAGGACGAGATCCTGGGCCGCGACATCCTCTGCCAGTCCCGGGTGTTCAGCCTGGTGGACGAGTGGGACCTGGACAGCGGCTCGGCCATCACCTTGATCCAGCAGGCGGTGAGCCAGGGCGGCGGTACGGATAACGACCCGCTGACCGTTCCATCAGCTCCGGCCAGTACCCCCGCCGGTGAGGTGCCACTGCTGATCCAGTTGCCGAGCCAGTTCTCGGGGCACGTCGACAGCCCTCCCTACGACGAGGACTTGCTCGGGTTCAGCGGCAACTACTCGAACTACAACTCGGAACAGGAACGCTTCGAGCGCCGCTTCGACATCGAGGCGCCCGAGCAGCCGGCCGACCACCGCGACGAGTACGAGGTGGAACAGGCGCAGACTTACCGGGTCGCTGTCCCGAACGACATCCTGGAGCTGTAAATGACCCTTGCCCAAGAACGCGCCGGCATCCGTGCCGGTGTGAGCTCGTCTCGTGCGAGCACGCTGAAGCGTGACCTGAACTCTCTGGAGACCAGCCGCCGGCGCACGCAGGAGCTGAACACCCTGGAGCGCAAGGGGCTGAGGCCCGCGACCCGAGGGCGCGGTGTGTGGAAGGAGCCAGCGGCAACCGGAGCAGGAGGCGGCATGGCCGGGCCATTGACGGAGCCCTCATTTGCAGCCCGGGAATACTGGCCCGATGGATTGGTTTCGCCTGATGGCCTGTTCGTGCTGCCTGCTCCCAAGAAGATCGTTTGGCGGGATGCCAACGATGTGGAGCAGATATTCCTACCCGCCAACCCCTCGCCGTAGGTGTGCTGATGAGTCCTTCAAACGTGCCCCCCTGGGGGTGGCCCTGGCATGGCCGAGCCACCCGCGCCACTCCGTTCAGCCCGTTGGTCCTCACGCTGAACAATGGCACTACCCGCGAGCATCCGGGGCCGGTCGAGAACGGTAACTACACCTACCGGCTGAAGGTCCCGGGCGTGGCGCCGGTGGTGCGCACCCCGGATGAACTTGCGGCCGACTACGCGCTGGGTCGCGAATGGCGCAACGAGGCGATACTGGTAGGGCGTCCTTTCCAGCTCTACGGCCGCGAGCTTGGCGGCTGGATCTACTGCGCGCCGGATGGTACGCGTTGGATCATCGACCTAGATGGAGCGCAGGCGCGCCGCTTCGGCGATTTCGGTGCGCCCGCGCAGGTTCAGGCCCTGTCGGTGACCTGGCCGGCCGATCTCGGCCAGGCCAGCCCGCTGCTGGATGGTTTCGTGCGCCGCTGGAACAGCGCCATCGACGTCACGCCGGCCGGCCGCCGGGCCATATTCATGCTCTACGTGAGCGACGAGCGCTGGGCGGTGGACGTCCGCCCGGTGCCAACAGGGTTCCTGCTGGTGACCGTCTCCGGCAACGCCGGCGCCATCAGCATCAGCACCGAGGTGCTGCGCACGCGGGAGCAGACGCTGGGCACGCCGGTGCACGATTTCGCGATCACGCAGGCGCAGCACTTCCTGCCGACGTCGCCGCCGACCGAGTACTGGACCAGCAGTGGCCATGCCGCCGCTGGGGTAACCGGGCGCATCCTGGCCATGTGGTTCTCGCCCGATGACGGGGAGCCGGTGGAGTGCACGGTCGACTACCTGCACCGCTATGACACCAGCGTGCCGGAGGCTGTACCGGATGAGGACAGCTGGCTGATCAGCTCCTACACGGTGGTATCCGAGCACTGTGAGCTGAAACTGCCCGGCGAACTGCCCATCGTCTACGACCTGGTGGACACCAACGACCAGACCGACCGGCTGCGCACGCCGATCACTGCTAACCGCACCATCGCCTACACCGGCGGCGGTGAGATCTCGTCGACGGTGGAGGAGAGCGGAGGACAGGGCATCGCGTTCGAACTGGTCGATGGCGTGGCGCCTTGCCCTGCAGCCCTGGATGGCTACGGCCGCGCCATGGCTGGCGGCCGCTGGCGGCTGTTCAGCAACAACATGGTGATGTTCGTGGCCGACGAGGCGCGCAGCCTCGCTCCGCTGGGGAATTTCTGGTTGCACTACCTGGGCGCCATGACCCCGGCGGGGCCAGTGGCTGCCGCCACCTACGCCGAGGGAAACACCGACGCTCACCCCAACGGCCCGCTGCTGTGGGGCGCATTCAACCCGTACACCGGCGAGGTGGCGGGCCCGCGAGACACCTTCGTCACCTTCATTTGAGGTCCACATGGCCCGACGATTCATCAACAACTGGAGCGCCGCCCTGACGGCGGAGCTGGCGTCTGCCGGCTTGAGCATGAGCATCGATGCCGGCGCGGCCGAGCGTCTTGGCACAATCGGGACCGACTACTACCTGCTGACGCTTGTTGCCCGCGACCCCGCAGGAGTGGAAACCGCCTGGGAGATCGTGAAGGTCACCGGGCGCTCCGCCGGCGTGCTGACCGTTGTGCGCGGGCAGGAGGGCACCGTGGCCAACAACTGGCCGGTGGGCTCGGTCGTCGAGGCGCGCATCACTGCAGGCGACATGGCTGAGCTGTGGACGGCCGCACATGACGGAGGCGGCGGCGGGGGCGGCGGAATCCCTGAGCCCACCGGAACTGCGCTCAACCTCCGCGCCGCCGGCGCCTGGCGCCCGCTCGACAGCATGCTGGCCAGGCTGACGCCCCTGCCACAGGTGGGCAACTACCTAGACAATGGGTTCCTCTGGAGCTCGCCCACCAACAACGCGTTCATCCCCGACCAGGTGAAGGCCGCGCCCTGGGCGCCGCTTCGCGACGTCGTCATCGATGAGCTGCGCATCCGTGTGCAGACGGGCTCCTCCGGCGGCTACATCCGGGTGGGCTTGTACTCGGCTGATGAGATGGGCTGGCCCAATGAGCTGCTGGTGACGTTTGGCCAGATCCTGGTCAGCACCTCCGGGGACAAATGGGTCTCCATCACCCCGTACACCCTGCGCGCAGACCGTGTGTACTGGCTCGCGTTCCACAGCAGCGTCGGCGCCACCGTCGAGGCGCTGCGCGAGGGCATGCCCTCTCTGGGCCAGGGCAGTGCCGCCCTGACGCGCTTCAACATGCTGCAGCAGAGCCAGCCGTTCTCCGGCGGCCTGCCCGCCACCTGGACCTACAGCGACAGCGACCTGGTTTCCGGGGCGGTCCCGGTTCTGCGGATGCGCCGCGCCGAGGTTTAACCCCAACACCTGACACAAGGAGCAGCCAGCCATGCAGCCGGCCCGCCTAGTCCTGGACATCATTCCGGGCGCAACGCTTCAGCAGCCGCTCCTGCTGATGCAGAAGACCTACACCTACAAGCTCATCGCGACCATCCAGCAAACCGCACCGCTGCTGATGACGGTTCCCGACCACGGGCTGCCCGGGGAGTGGATGACCTGGGCCGAGGGCATCCAGGGCGGCAACCTCAACCTGGACAAGCTCACCTCTGTGGGCCGCATGACCAGGGTGATCGACGCCGACACCGTCGAGTTCAACGACATCAACGGTCGCTCGCTGCGCGCCACCGGCGGCGACCTCGTCTACCAGCTCCCGGTCGACCTGACGGGCATGGGCATCCGCGCGGTGATCCGCGGCGAGGGTGCTGACCCGATCGTGCTGACGCTGGGCGCGGGGCTGACCGTGATCGGCCTCGGCCAACTGCTGCTGGAACTGACCCCCGAGCAGACCGCCGCCATCGGCTGGACGCGCGGCGAGTGGGACCTGGACCTCACCTACACCGATGGGCGCGTAGAGCGCTGGCTGCGCGGCGAGGTGGTCGTCAGCAGTGGGGGAGGGTGCTGCCATGGCTGACACCCCGACCGCTGTAGTGGTGGCGCAGCCGGTGGTGATCGTCACCCAGCCTCGTCGAGCGCCTGCTGCAATCGTGGCCTCCGGGCCGCAGGGGCCAGGCGGCCCTCCAGGTCAGCCAGGCCCCGCTGGTGGGTCTTCGGTTCAGCGCCTGGCTGGCGAGACGATCAGCGCGCTGCGGCTGGTCTACGAACTCAATGACAAGGTGTTCTATCTGGACGCCGACGATGGCGACCACGTCGACCTCGTCTGCGGCGTAACCCTCACCTCTGCCACGGCTGGTCAGCCAATCAACGTCCAATCCAGCGGGCCGATGGATGACTCAGCCTGGTCGTGGTCGCCTGGTCCGGTGTGGCTCGGCCCTGCCGGACAACTCACCCAGGCCCCGCCGGAGGCCGGTTTCCTGCTCTACGTGGGCAGGGCTGTATCCAGCACTCGACTCATCATCAACATCGATCAGCCAGTTGAACTGGCATAGGAGTGACACATGGCTGCAAAAGGCTTTATCCGTCTCGTCGGCGGCAAGTTCCAGCAGATCATCGCGACCGTTGTTTCCGCCGGCTCTGCCAATGGCGGCGATCTCGTGGCGCTGGACGACAACGGCAGACTTTCCACGACCGTGATGCCGACTGGCTTCGGAGCCAACACCATTGCCGCTACGGCCACCGAGGCGCTCGCGGCCGGCGACTTCGTCAATCTCTACCCGAACGCCGGCGCGTTCAGCGCGCGCAAGGCGGATAACTCGAACAACCGCCCCGCCCACGGCTATGTGACGGCTGCAGTTGCGAACGCCGGCACCGCGACGGTATACCCCTTGGACGGGGTGAACGCCAACCTGACTGGCCTGACGATCGGCTCCGACTACTTCCTGGGAACCGCTGGCGCCGTTACGGCCACTCCGCTGGATGCCGCTCTCTCGGCAAACCAGGGCACCAACAAGGTCAGCCAGTACCTGGGTATCGCTCGTTCGACGACTGAGCTGGTGACCACCGACAGCGATCCGGTGTTGCTGTGACCCTGCGCCTGCCGCTGGTATCGGTCAACGGCAAACCACGGCAGTTGCCGCCGGGGGACACCCTGAATGCGCCAGCTCCCGCCGGGAGCTTCTACCTGGGTAGCAACCAGACCATACCCAACACGGTGTTCACGAAGGTGTTGCTGGACTCGACCCTGTTCAGCGCTGGAATTTCGCTGGACGCGGCCAACAATCGAGTGTTTCCGGGCGTTGGTCGGTTCCTCGTCGTTATGCGTAGCGACGTTGGTTCGGCTGTTGACAGGGACTACGCCATCTGCGCGGTTTACAAAAACGGCAGCCTCTACGTGAACGGAACGGCTGGCTATGTTTCGTATCCCGGCGTAGCCGACCTCAACACGATTGCATGTTGCATTGTCGACGTGCAATCAGCGTCGGATTACCTGGAGTTTTACCTGTACATCAACACCGGCGTCTCGGGCGGCAGCCGGCCGCTAACCGGCGGTTCGCGGTACACCTACATGCAACTGCTGAAGGTCTGATCATGGGATCAATACGTATCGACCCTGCTGCTGATTTAGAGAGCATCGCGCGGGCTGCCGGGAATGGTGAGTTGCTCGCCAGGCGCTACGAGAATGGCGTCCTACATGTAGATGGCGTTTCTGATGCCGACCTACAGCGGGCTGCGCAGGCGTTTGACCCTGACGAGCGTCGCCTGCAGTTGCTGCAGCAGCAACTGACCGCCGCGGTTCAGGCGCATATGGACGCAGTGGCGCGCACTCGTGGCTACGACTCCATCCTCAGCCTGTGCACCTACGCCACTAGCACCAATGCGCAGTTCCAGGCCGAGGGCCAGGCCGGCGTCGAGTGGCGCGACGCCTGCTGGGCGCTGGGCTATCAGCTGGTTGCCGACGTGAGGGCTGGCGGCCCGGTTCCTACCGAGGCCGAACTGCTCGCCATGCTCCCGCCGATGAACTGGCCGCCAAGGGCCGAACCTACCTGACAGCCCCGCCGAATGCGGGGCTTTTCGTTTCTGGAGAACACCATGGATCTACAACAGGTCCGCCGGGACATCATTGCCCCGGCGTTTTTGCTGCTGCCTGACCGCATGGCGGGTAAGAAGGCCGAGGTGATGCTGCTGGCCATCGGGCTGCAGGAGAGCCGATTCATCCACCGCCGGCAGATCAACGGCCCCGCGAGGAGCTTCTGGCAGGGGGAGAAGGGTGGCGGCATGGTTCACGGCGTGCCTCGCCATATCAGCACCATGCGTAGCGCTGCGAAGGTCTTCGAGGCCAGGGGAGTGCCGCCAACGGATGACGCGGTATACGCAGCGATCGAGACCGACGACATCCTGGCCTGCTGTCTGGCCCGCCTGCTGCTCTACACCGACCGCTTCGCGCTGCCGGAGATCGGCGACGCCCATGCAGCCTGGGAGCTGTATCTGCGCACCTGGCGCCCCGGGAAGCCACACCCGGATACCTGGGCCCAGCTCTACCAGCAGGCTGTTGAGGCCGTCCAGTGACCGCCCAGCAGGTTCGCCTGCTGGTGCTGGTCGCAGCCTTCGCCATGGCTGCCGCCGCCGGCGCGCTGGTCAACGGCTGGCGCTGGGAGGCGAAGCTTGCCGCCGCGAACCAGGTGCACGCCGACACCCTGGCCGAGATCGACCGCACAACGGCCAGGCAGCTGCAGGCGCAGCAGGAACATCAGGCGGACCTGCAGCGCCGCCTGGAACTCACCGAACAACAGCACTACCAGGAGCTGGCACATGCCCAGGAGAACACTGATCGGCTGCGTGCTGATCTCGCTGCTGATCGCCAGCGGCTGCTCGTCAAGGTCCGAAGTCCGGCCAGTTGCAGTGGAGTGCCCGCCACCCCCAGCGCCGCCGGCGTGGATAATGGAGCCCAGTACGCCGAGCTTCACCCAGCGACTGCAGCAGATCTTGCCGCCCTCGCCGGAGATGCAGACAGCTGCGCCGTGAGGCTCAAAGGGCTGCAGGCGTGGGTAATCGAGTTGCGAAAATAGGGAAGATAGTTGCCCAGAACGGGCTGAATGGCTGTCTAATTCTAAGTACCGCTATCCCGATTTATGCGGCTTCTGGTAGCCCTATCTCGGGATTCTCAATTAGACAGCTGTTCGCGGAAGCGCGGATGAATAAAGGCTCCGCGCTCTCAAATCACCATACTGCTGCATCATCGGGGTGTGGTCGGAGAGGTCCTGGGTATCTTTGGCCATCTGTCAGCGCATCTGTCTTGAATGTGGGGCGGCAAGGCGCGTTCGGGAGGAGGAATCCATGCCCGGCCTTGCGCGCAAAAGGCGCTAGTGTACGGTATCCCGCTGGCCCGCTTTAACCCCGGAGTGCACATGTCCGATATCGATTCACGGCTGACCGAGCTCGCTGCCCGCCTGGGCGATTCGTTGCGTGAGCTCGCTGCCCAGGTGACCACAGCCGAATCCTGCACCGGGGGAGGTATCGCCGAGGCGATCACTCGCATTCCCGGCAGCTCGGCCTGGTTCGAGGCCGGTTACGTCACCTATTCCAATCGTCAGAAGGCTCGGCAACTGGGTGTACCCGAAGAGCTGTTCGGCCGCGTAGGCGCAGTCAGCCGCGAAGTGGTCGAGGCGATGGCGCAGGGGGCTCGGCTCGCCAGTGGTGCGCGTTTCGCCGTGGCGGTCAGTGGCGTGGCGGGGCCTGATGGTGGCTCGGCGGAGAAGCCGGTGGGCACTGTCTGGCTGGCCTGGGCCGATGGCGATTCCTTGTCTTCGTGCCGTTGCCGGTTCGATGGCGATCGACAGGCCGTTCGCCAGCAGACGGTCGCCAGGGCCCTGGATGGGCTTATCCGACTAGCTGCAGGAGAAAAAGCGTCCGAGGGGTAGGCGTGGGTCTTGCCCTATGGAATAATACTGGCTACTTATACAGTTGTTGGTGGCCTGTCAGGCCCTCTTGATTAGCGAGGACTTCAATGGACGAGAACAAGAAGCGTGCTTTGTCGGCTGCCCTGGGCCAGATCGAGAAGCAGTTCGGCAAGGGCGCGGTTATGCGCATGGGCGATCATGATCGCCAGGCCATTCCGGCTATTTCCACCGGCTCCCTCGGCCTGGATATCGCTCTCGGCATCGGCGGCCTGCCCAAGGGCCGTATCGTGGAAATCTACGGTCCGGAGTCTTCGGGCAAGACGACCCTCACCCTGTCCGTGATCGCCGAAGCCCAGAAGATGGGCGCCACCTGCGCCTTCGTCGACGCTGAACACGCACTCGACCCGGACTACGCCGGCAAGCTCGGTGTGAACGTCGACGACCTGCTGGTTTCCCAGCCGGACACCGGCGAACAGGCCCTGGAAATCACCGACATGCTGGTGCGTTCCAATGCCGTTGACGTGATCATCGTCGACTCCGTCGCGGCCCTCGTGCCCAAGGCCGAGATCGAAGGCGAGATGGGTGACTCCCACGTTGGTCTGCAAGCCCGCCTCATGTCCCAGGCGCTGCGCAAGATCACCGGCAACATCAAGAACGCCAACTGCCTGGTCATCTTCATCAACCAGATCCGTATGAAGATCGGCGTGATGTTCGGTAGCCCGGAAACCACCACCGGTGGTAACGCCCTGAAGTTCTACGCCTCCGTCCGCCTCGACATCCGCCGCATCGGCGCGGTGAAGGAAGGCGAGGAAGTGGTGGGTAGCGAAACCCGCGTCAAGGTCGTGAAGAACAAGGTCGCTCCGCCTTTCCGTCAGGCCGAGTTCCAGATCCTCTACGGCAAGGGCATCTACCGCAACGGCGAGATCATCGATCTGGGCGTACAGCAGGGCATCCTGGAGAAATCCGGCGCCTGGTACAGCTACCAGGGCAACAAGATCGGCCAGGGCAAGGCCAATTCCGCCAAGTACCTGGAAGACAACCCTGAAGTGGGCAAGGCCGTCGAGAAGCTGATTCGCGAGCAACTGCTCAATCGCGATGCGGTCAAGCCTGACGCCGCTTCCGCCAAGGAAGTCGCTGAAACCGAAGCCGACTTCTAATCCCCATGCCCATCGTGCTCGACAGCCCTGCCGCAGTGCGGCGGGCTGCCATGGACCTCCTGGCACGACGCGAGCACGGGCGAGTCGAGTTGACGCGCAAGTTGCGTCAACGCGGCGCCCCTCCTGAGTTGATCGACAGTGCCCTTGACCGCCTTGCGGACGAGGGCCTGCTCGACGAGTCCCGTTACCTGGAAAGCTTCGTGGCCAGCCGTGCCCGTGCAGGCTATGGGCCGCAGCGTATCCGCGAAGATCTCGCCCAGCGTGGCCTGCCCAGGGATGCTATCGAATCCGCCCTGCGTGAGGCGGGCATCGATTGGGGCAGTCATCTGCGTGATGTCTGGCAGCGCAAGTTCGCGGGTGAGCGGCCAAGCGATGCACGAGAGCGCGCCAAGCAAGGGCGTTACCTCGCCTACCGTGGCTATTCCATGGACATGATCGGCCGCCTGTTGCGCGGCGCTTCACTGGACGACTGAGTTCTCGCCGGCCCTGAGCCATGCGCTGATTGCGCATGGCTGCTGGCCGTTTGGGGGGAGGTAGTCGGATGTCCAGGTCAGCTGGCCCAGTGTTGGCGTTCGTTGATGAAATCGATCAGTTCACGTAGGCGCCCGTGGTCGCGGCCATTGAAGGTGAAGGCCAGGCGGACGAGGTCGCAGAACTCGGGCTCGTCCTTTTCCGATTCGCAATACGGGCGCTGTTCGAAGGTGCCTTGCAGGCAGAGGTCGCCGAAGGTTTCACGGACGGTCGTCAGGGCTGCCTCGTTCAAGCCATGGTTCATGCGAACCAGGAAGCTGCCCTTGAGCCAACGGCTCGAATGGTAGTTGCCGTAGAAGTGGGCGATCTCGTCGGCAGCTTCTTCTGCGCTGCTGACCAGGCGCATCAGCCTCAAGTCCGTGGGCAGGATGTAGCGGTTCTGCGCCAGTTGGCGGTCGAGGAAATCCAGCGCGTCCTTCCAGTAGCTACCGTTGGGCTCGTCGAGCAAGACGATCGGCACCAGCGGGCTCTTGCCGGTCTGCACCAGGGTGAGTACTTCGAGGGCTTCGTCGAGGGTGCCGAAACCGCCCGGGCAGAGCACCAGTGCGTCTGCTTCCTTGACGAAGAACAGCTTGCGCACGAAGAAGAAATGGAAGGACAGCAGGTTGTCCGTGCCGTCTACCGTGGCGTTGGCGTGCTGCTCGAAGGGCAGGGTGATGTTCAGCCCCAGGCTGTTCTCCAGGCCCGCACCTTCGTGGGCCGCGGCCATGATGCCGCCACCCGCGCCGGTGATCACCATCAGGTCGAGCTTGGCCAACTCCGTGCCCAGATCCCGGGCCAGGGCGTAGATCGGGTGTTCGACCGGCGTCCGCGCCGAACCGAATACGGTGACTTTGCGGCGACGCTTGAACTGTTCGAGAACGCTGAAGGCATGCTCCATCTCGCGGAGCGTCTGCAGCATGATCTTGGCGTCCCAGCGGTTGCGGTCGGCCTGGGCCATGCGCACCACGGTGATCACCATTTCCCGGTACAGCGCGAGGTTGCGGCTGTCCCCCGGGACCGTGAGGTTGATCAGTTCATCGACCTTCTGGTTGAGGTCGATTCCACTGGTCTGGAAGTGTCTCGACAGGTAGTCGTCCGGTTCGTACGGCATAGTGTTCTCCTTGCTCATCAACTGCATCGCGGTGCGTCGAACATCGAGGCCGTCGCATCGCGCAGAGCGTCATCGATTGTCCGGGCCGCATCCACGCGGGCCGCTGAGCGCTCATTTACAGCTTGCTTCAGCCCCGGGATCTTTTCCAGTTGGCGCCCGCCGATACGCGGAGGATAGGAGGGGGATTGTTTCGTCGTGGCTATCGGTCGCGTTTGTCGGAATCTGTCGGCGCCTCCCTTCAGGGCAGTGGCGCCGCTCCAGGCCTCACCTAACCTGCCACTATCGACACACGAAGTTAAAGAGAGGCCCGGGCAAGCCCGGCTTGCGCGGACCGTGCAGGAATAGGCGGAGGAGGGGCAGGCATGCCCAAGCTGAGTCTGGAGATCGACCTCGAGCTTTATCGCATGTTGCAGCAGGCCGCGCGCACCAATGGCCTGAGTCTGGAAGAGGAGTGCCAGCGCAGGCTGGACGGCGGCCTGCGCCGGTCACGTTATATGCAGGCGCTGCTGGCGGAGCTTCGCGCCGACGACGAGCAGCGGCGTGCCGCCAAGGATTGAGCGGCGGAGTTTCAGTTCGCAGGCTGGCTCTTGAGGCCGCAGTCGCTGGCAATGAAGCGTTCGCTGCCCACCGGGCGATTGGTCTTGTATTCGCTGAACTCGTAGCGCAGCGCGGCACCGCGGGCCAGCAATTGGCGGTAGCCATTGTTGCGACACACGCTGTTGGCCAGTTGCGCTCGCATGGAGTCCGGGTTGGCGCGCATTTGCGCGGCATGCGCCTCGCGCACGCTCAGGTGGTTCACCAGTTCCGCTCCCGACACGGTGTAACCCTGGTCGAGGATGTCTTCGTTGATCGCCCGCGGCGTGCCGACACTGCTTTCTTCCGCCACCTTTTCCAGCATTTTGGTCAGCTCGAAGTCCTTCAGCGAGGCGGCCTGGGCGGTGAAGGGCAAAGCGAGTGCGAGTGCGAGTACGAGGTGGCGCGGCATGAAAATCTCCAACGGTTGGCAGCCTTTGACCCGAGGTTGGCGCAGGTGTTCAGCGTCACCTTGAAATCGCCCGGCCTCATCGTTGGCGCATCCTGAACAAGCGGGCGAGGCAGATCAAGAGGCAATCGGTCCTTCCCGCAATCTCCCGCCTATCAAGGCTTTCCTCCTGTGCGGCAGCGCGCGGACCTGTCTGCCGTGCCCCGCACGAAATCTCCCTTGCATCAAATTCCAGCGTACCGGTCTGTCGCTTCAGAGGCGGATGGCAATTGGCCAGTTCGTACGGGGTCTCTTGCCGTTTTTCGTGAATTCCCCATGGCGGCGAAATGCTGGCCGCAGCGGGCCTTCGTCGGGAGGTGGCTTCAGGCGGACGGGGCAATCGGTAACAGCGCCATGCGGAGAGGCCCCGGGCCGTTATCCGCCGTGACAGGCGGCGGCATGCCACCCCGCTGCGGATAAGCGAAGCGGCGGTTTTTCGTCGACCAGTCGGTCATCTGTCCTTGGGTGTTACCCCCGTCGCCGACCTTGCGGGTCACCACGACTAAAGGTTGGGGATAGTGCGGGAAACACGAACTGTCACAAAAAACGGACGTCCCCCGGCGTCCAGTGAGGTTGGCCGGCCAAACCCCAGAAACACGTGCGTGCGGGCCAAAGAGGAAAGCTGCGTCAACGGTGCTCCCGAGTGCCGTCTTAAAAAGTTGGGAGTCGAGAACAATGACAATAACTCGTCCTGCCGGCTGGCTTACCGCGTTTTGCGGCGGCAGCCTGGTGCTTACATTCACCCCCCCGGTCCTGGCGTCCGGGTACCACTTCGGTTCGCAATCCGTCTCTGCCCAGGGCACCGCCCATGCCAATGGCGCGGAAGCGGCGGACCCCTCCGTGATTTTCTACAACCCCGCCGGGCTGGCCCGCTTAAAGGGCACCCAGATGACCTCGGGAATGAGCATCCTGATCCCCAAGGGCGAATACGAAGACAAGGGTTCCACCGACCTGTTCGGCAACCCCACCGGCACGGGTGATGGCGATGCCGGTTCCTACCTGCCCGACGCCGCGGCGGCGCCGAACTTTTACTTCTCCAAGGAGATCAACGACAACGTCACCATCGGCATGGGCATCTTCGTGCCCTACGGCGCCAAGCTGGATTACGAGGAAGACTGGAGCGGCCGCTACGGCATCCAGTCGGCGAGCCTGGAGACGGTCAACTTCAACCCCAGCATCGCCTACCGCTTCAACGAGCATCACAGCATCGGCTTCGGCGTCTCGGCGCAATACATCAAGTCGATCCAGCGTGGTGCGGCGGATGTGAAAGGCGCGTCGAGGCAATTGGCCGGGCAGTTCGTCGCGGCCAACCAGGATGTCACCGAACTGGCGGCGTCGCCTCTCGGGCAGTTCGCGATCCCTCTGCTCTATGGCGTCAACGTGCCCACCGAAATCAGTAGCTGTGACGGGCAGACCGGTGACTCCTTCGTGGACTGTGTGGCGTCCAATTTCTCGGACAACGTCCAGGGCGATGGCTACTTCCGCGCCAAGGGCGATGACTGGGGCTTCGGTTGGAACATCGGCTACCTGTGGGAGCCCACCGAGTTCACTCGCTTCGGTGTCTCCTACCGCTCTCATATCAAGCACACGCTGGAAGGCGAATCGAAATGGAGCTTCGCCGGTGTCCAGGGGGCCGTTCCTTCCCCCACGACAGACCTGAGCGGCGGTATCGATCTCGGGATCATCACCTTGCCGCCACAGGATGCGCTGGAGCAGGTGCTCGATCCATCCAACTGGATCAACCCCGGCGACTTCGCCGCCAGCCGCCTGCACCCCAACTCCAACGCCAGCACCTCGATCGACACCCCCGAGTCGCTGTCCATCAACGCCTTCCACCAGCTCAACGACAAGGTCGCGCTGATGGCCGACGTCACCTGGACCCGCCACTCGCGGCTGGACACCATCGGCGTTGGTCTTGACCAGGTCGCCGGGTATCCCTACTTCAATGGCGTCACCGAGGGTGACCTCAACGTCAAGCAGGACTGGAACGACACCTACAAGATCTCCCTGGGGATGAACTACCAGTACAGCGACGACCTGCTGCTGCGCACCGGCGTCGCCTACGACAAGAGCCCGGTCAGCGGCTCCACCACCCGCCACCCGGGCTTCCCCGACGCAGATCGCTACTGGATGTCCTTTGGCGCCAACTACAAGCTGTTCAAGGACACCTCGGTGGACCTCGCCTACAGCTTCGTGCAGTTCGACACCGGCAAGATGGACTACACCGACAACTGCTCCCCGGCCGGCTGGGTTCCCGGCAGCGGTGGCCCCTATGTCGACAGCGGCGTGCGCTGCACCGGCAACGGCGGCAACTACAAGGGCGAGTACAAGACCCAGATCCACTTCATCGGCCTGGCGCTCAACCACACCTTCTGAGTGCGGGCGCGGACAGAAGGGCGGCTGCGGCCGCCCTTTTCCGTGGAGGCGCAGGTAAACTGCGCGGCATTCCCCCGCCCTTCAGGAGCCCGCCATGCCAGGCCTGGAAACCGCCCTGCCGCTTGCCCAGCAACGCCGCCCCGTGCGTGTCGCCACCGTGCAGTGGGCGCTCGGCCAGAGCAGTGAGCTGCCGGCGCTGCTGGAGGCACTGGAGCATACGGTGGCGACCCTCGCCGGCTACGGTGTTGACCTGGCGGTGTTCCCCGAGTTCTTCCACGTCAACCTGCTCAAGGGCGCACGTTTCGCCCAGGGCCCTGCGCAGATGCGCAAGCTCGCCGAGTACACCGAGCCGCTGCTGGCCGCGTTCTCACGCCTGGCCCAGCGTTACCGGGTCAATCTGTGCCCGGGCAGCCTGCCGCTGGAAGAGGGTGGGCGCATGCTCAACATGAGCTGGTTGTGCCACCGCGATGGCAGCCGGGATCGCCAGCCCAAGCTGCACATCACCCCCAACGAGCGTGAAGCCTGGGGCCTGGAAGGTGGCAACAGCCTGCAGGTGTTCGACAGCGATGTCGGCCGGGTCGGCATCCTCGTCTGCTACGACGTGGAGTTCCCCGAGCTGCCGCGGCTGCTGCGCGAGCAGGGGCTGGAGATCCTGCTGGTGCCGTTCTGGACCGACACCCGCCACGGCTACCTGCGCGTGCGGCTCTGCGCCCAGGCCCGCGCGGTGGAGAACGAGTGCTACGTCGCCATCGCCGGCGGCGTCGGCCTGCTGCGTGGTGTGGACAACGTCGACACCCAGTACAGCCAGTCGGCGATCTTCAGCCCGGCCGACCTGCCATTCCCGCCCGACGCCGTGCTGGCCCAGGCGGACGCCAATATCGAATCCTTCGCGATCGCCGACCTGGACCTCGCCCGCCTCGCACAACTGCGCCAGCAGGGTGCCGTGCGCAACGGCCAGGACAGGCGCCACGACCTCTATCAGTTGCACTGGACCGTTACCCGATGAGTCACGCCGTTTCCCGCCTGCGCGCCGAGTGCCTGGCGCGCAGTACCCGCCCCTTCGTCGCCCGTGGCGCCCGTTCGCCGCGCTGCCCGGGTTGCCGGGTGATCGCCGAATACTGCTTCTGCGCGCTGCGCCCCCAGGTGGATGTGCGTTCGGGCGTGTGCCTGTTCATGTACTGCTCGGAGCCGATGAAGCCGAGCAACACCGGCTGGCTGATCGCCGACATCGTGGCCGATACGGCCGCATTCGGCTGGTCCCGCACCGAGGTCGACCCGGCGATCATCGCCCTGCTCGACGACCCGCAATGGCAGCCCTACCTGGTGTTCCCGGGTGAGTATGTCGAGCCGCAATCACGGGTGGTCAGCGACGTGCAGGTGGAGGAGGGCAAGCGCCCGCTGTTCATCCTGCTGGACGCCACCTGGAGCGAAGCCCGCAAGATGTTCCGCAAGAGCCCCTACCTGGATCGCTTCCCGGTGCTCAGCCTGCAGCCGGAGCAGATTTCCCGCTATCGCCTGCGCCGCTCCAATCGCGAGGAGCACCTGTGCACCGCCGAAGTGGCGGCGTTGTGCCTGGAACTGGCCGGGGATGAGCGTGCAGCAGGGGCGCTGAACGCCTACCTGGATGTATTCACCGAGCACTACATCGGTGCCAAGCGCGCACTGCCGCTGGACCTGGCCAGCCCGGCCCACCAGGCGCTCAGCCCCTATCTCTGAGGCATCGTTTCTGCGCTTGCGGCCGCCACCTTGCGTTGCGGCCACAACTGCGCGATCAGCATGCCGACGAACATCAGGCCGCAGCCCAGGTAGCCACGGGCATGCAGCGACTCGTCCAGCAACAGGGCCCCGGCGATGGCGGCGAACACCGCTTCCAGGGACAGGATGATCGCCGCGTGCGAGGCGATGGCATGTTTTTGCGCCACCACCTGCAGGGTGTAGCCGATGGCTACGGCGATGACGCCGCCATAGAGGATCGCCGGGCCGGCCGCGAGGATGGCGTCGAGGCGGATCTCCTCCAGCACCACGGCCAGCACCATGCTGATCACCGCGCAGGTGACGAACTGCAGGATGGCCAGGCGGATCGGGTCATAGCGGCTGGCGAAGAAGCCCACCAGCAACACATGCACGCCCCAGACGAAGGCGCCGCACAGCTGCAGCCAGTCCCCCGAGGCGACCTGGAAGTTCTCACCGACGCTGAGCAGGAACATGCCCGCAACGGCCAGGCCCGCGCCCAGCCAGGTGCCCATGCCGGTGCGGTGGCCCAGCAGCAACCCCAGCAGCGGCACGATGATCACGTATAGCCCGGTGATGAAGCCCGAGTTGGTCACGCTGGTGAACAGCAGGCCCACCTGCTGCAGGTTGATGCCCAGCGACAGGGCCAGGCCCATCAGTACGCCGCCCAGCAGCATGCCCCGGTTCAGTGGCGCTTTCGGTGCCGGGCGTGGCAGCAGGAACAGCAGCGGTAGCAGCACCAGCGCGCCGAGGGTGAAGCGCAGGCCGGTATAGAGGAAGGGACCGATGGCATCCATGCCCAGGCGCTGAGCGACGAATGCGGCACCCCAGATGGCGGCGGTGATCAGCATCAGGATATCGGCGCGCAGGGCGTGGCTTCGCATGGTGATTCTCGGCGGGCAAAGGCGCAGACTTTGCCGTAAAGATGCCTGCTTGACCACCCCGTTGCGGGTCGGCATGCTGAGCGCCGCTTTACGGCCAACCCGTAAGCAGTTCAGGGCTTGGCAGAGGCGGCACCTCCCCCGTGCCGGGTGTTTCCGACAAGATCGGCAGCATCTCTGGGCCCACAAGAAAAAGGACACGCCCATGGCCGCATACGAAATCCTCATCGCCGACGATCACCCCCTGTTCCGCAGCGCCCTGCACCAGGCGCTGACCCTCGGGCTCGGCCCGGACGTGCGCCTGGTCGAAGCGGCGAGCATCGCCGAGCTCGAATCGCGCCTGGCCGAAAAGGCCGACTGGGACCTGGTCCTGCTGGACCTGAACATGCCCGGCGCTTACGGCTTTTCCGGCCTGGTGCTGCTGCGTGGCCAGTACCCGCAGATTCCGGTGGTGATGATCTCCGCCCAGGAAGAGGCGGCGGTCGTGGTCCGCTCCCGTGAGTTCGGTGCCAGCGGCTTCATCCCCAAATCCAGCCCCCTGGAAGTGATTCAAAGCGCCGTGCGCGCGGTGCTCGATGGCGATGCCTGGTGGCCGCCGCAGGTCGAGGAGAATGTTGCGGTGTCGGCTGAGGCCAAGGCTGCCAGCGCCGGCCTCGCCAGCCTGACGCCGCAGCAGTTCCGCGTGCTGACCATGGTCTGCGAAGGGCTGCTGAACAAGCAGATCGCCTTCGAGCTCAGCGTTTCCGAGGCGACGGTCAAGGCCCACGTCACGGCGATTTTCCGCAAGCTCGGCGTGCGCACTCGCACCCAGGCGGCGTTGCTGTTGCAACAGATGGAATCGATTCCGTCGGCCTGAGCCGGCGGTTTTCACGCAAATTTGATTCGTCGCGGGTTAGCCTGCGGCCTTCCTTCCCTAGCAGTCCCTCTATCTATGTCATCGCCATTCAAGGGCCAGACCGGCCTCAAGCGTATCCTCAATGCCGCCGGCTACTCCCTGGACGGCATGCGTGCCGCCTTCACCGGTGAAGCCGCGTTCCGCCAACTGGTGCTGCTCAACGTGGTGTTGATCCCCATCGCCTTCTTCCTCGACGTCAGCCGTGGCGAGCGCGCGCTGATGATCGCCGCCTGCCTGCTGGCGCTGATCGTCGAGTTGCTCAATTCGGCGGTGGAGGCGGCCATCGACCGCATCTCCCTGGATCGCCACCCGCTGTCGAAGAACGCCAAGGACATGGGCAGCGCGGCCCAGTTCGTCGCCCTGAGCCTGATCACCGCCGTCTGGGCCACCATCCTCCTGGGTTGATCAGGCGATCGGTGGCAGCACGATCTCGTCGCTGCGCCGTACGCCCGCCGTCAGTTCGCGGCACTGGTCGAGGAACTCGCGCATCGCGGCCGTCTGGTATTTCTGCTTGTGCCAGATGAAATAGAACTGCCGGCGCAGGTCGATGCCCGGCGTCTCCAGCGCCACCAGGCTGCCGCGGCGGAAGGCGTCGCGCAGCGCCAGGCGCGAGATGCAGCTGATGCCCAGCCCCGACTCCACGGCCCGCTTGATGGCTTCGGTGTGCTCCAGCTCCAGGCGGATGTTCAGCGGCGTAGGGTGGTGGCGCATGGCCTGGTCGAAGGTCAGGCGGGTACCCGAACCCTGCTCGCGGAGGATCCACGCCTCGCGGCTGAGCTCGTCCAGCGAGGCCTGGCCGCGAACCGCCAGCGGATGCCCGGGCGCACAGAACACCACCAGTTCGTCTTCCACCCAGGGCAACACCTCGATATCCGGGTGCTGGCAATCGCCTTCGATTAGACCCAGATCAAGTTCGTAGTGGGCGATCTGCTGGACGATATTCATCGTGTTCTGCACATGCAGGCTCACCTGGCACTCGGGGTGGCGCTGCATGAAGCTGCCGATCAGCAGGGTCGCTAGGTAGTTGCCCACGGTGAGCGTGGCGCCGACGGACAGGGAGCCGAAGCCGCTCTTGCCGTTGAGCAGGTCCTCGATCTCCCGCGCCTGGTCCAGCAGCCCCACCGCCTGGGGCAGCAACTGGTGGCCCAGGGCGTTGAGGCTGAGGCGCTTGCCGACGCGGTCGAACAGCTGGCAGCCGGATTGGCGCTCCAGCTCGGTCAGCGAGGTGCTGGCGGCAGACTGTGACAGCGACAGTGATTCGGCGGCCCGGGAGACGCTGCCTTGCTGGGCGACGCTGACGAATACCTGCAATTGACGGAGAGTGAATCGCATATCGATATAACCGATAACCTATATCTTGATAATCCAGTTAACAGATATTGTGGCTATCAATACAATGTCGCGCAATTGCGCCCCGCATGGCGCTGGCGACATCCCAATTTTCGGAGCCCCCGTAAATGAGCAACATGAACTCCGAGCGCGTCCTCAGCGTTCACCACTGGAACGACACGCTGTTCAGCTTCAAGTGCACCCGTGACCCGGGCCTGCGTTTCGAGAACGGCCAGTTCGTCATGATCGGCCTGCAGCAGCCCAACGGCCGCCCGCTGATGCGCGCCTATTCCATTGCCAGCCCGAACTGGGAAGAGCACCTGGAGTTCTTCAGCATCAAGGTGCCGGACGGTCCGCTGACCTCCCAGCTGCAGCACCTGAAGGAAGGCGACGAGATCATCATCAGCAAGAAGCCCACCGGCACGCTGGTACTCGATGACCTCAACCCCGGCAAGCACCTGTACCTGCTCAGCACCGGTACCGGCCTCGCGCCCTTCATGAGCGTGATCCAGGACCCGGAAACCTACGAGCGCTTCGAGAAGGTGATCCTGGTCCACGGCGTGCGCTACGTGAACGAAGTCGCCTACCGCGAGTTCATCACCGAGCACCTGCCGCAGAACGAGTTCTTCGGCGAGGCGCTGCGTGACAAGCTGATCTACTACCCCACCGTCACCCGCGAGCCCTTCGAGAACCAGGGCCGCCTGACCGACCTGATGCGCAGCGGCAAGCTGTTCGCGGACATCGGCCTGCCGCCGATCAACCCGCAGGACGACCGCGCGATGATCTGCGGCAGCCCGAGCATGCTCGACGAGACCAGCCAGGTGCTCGACAGCTTCGGCCTGAAGATCTCCGCGCGCATGCGCGAGCCGGGCGATTACCTGATCGAGCGTGCATTCGTCGAGAAGTAAGCGTTCCCCGCGCCATGAGAAAGCCCGCTGATCAGCGGGCTTTTTCGTTTCTGTGTTTCGTCGATAGCAGGCGACAGGGGCTCAGATCGGCGAGCCGAAGCGCTGGCCCGAAATCGCCGGGTGGTAGATCGGCTGGATCTTGTTCCCCGCCGGGTCCAGCACGTGGAAGCTGTGGGCGCCGTCGCCATGGGCGAAGGGGCGGTCGAGCAGGGTCACGCCGCTGGCCTTGAGGTAGTCGTACCAGGCCCGCAGCTCGTCCAGGCTGTCCACCACGAAGCCGTAGTGATCCACCGCCTGCATGCCGCTACTGGGCACGTCGGAACGGCCCAGGGAGAGGTTGTCGTTACCGCAGGTGAGGTAGACCAGGTCTTCGTTGGCGCGGTTGAGCACCTGCATACCGAGGATGTCCACGTAGAAACGTTCGCACTCCTCCAGGTTGGGCACCACGATCGCCAGGTGGCGAAGACCGTTGAGGCGGCTCGGACGGACAGGCATGAGCGGGATTCCTTTTTTGTATACAATTTTCACTGAATATAAAACAAAAGGACTCCAACGTGTATTGCCTTCTGCTCAAGACCCAGCTCAAGCCCGGCAGCCTCGATGCCTTCATGGACGCCATGCGCGTCAACGCCGCCGCTTCCGTGCGCGACGAGCCCGGTTGCCTGGTGTTCGACGTATTGCGTGATCGCCGCGACCCCGACCTGGTGTGGCTCTACGAGGTCTACACCGACGAAGCGGCCTTCGAGGCGCACATGGAAACGCCGCATTTCCTCGCCAGCCGCCCGCTGGTGAACCCGCTGATCGTCCAGCAGGACGTCATCGAGGCGGATGTGCTGGCGCTCAACGCGGCGCGTTAGTTGATCGAGGGGAGGGTGGCCATTCAGGCCGAAGGGCTGATTTCCAGCACGCGGATCAGCCCCGGGCGCGGGTAGTGCCAGCGCACGTCCAGGTCCCAGAGGCGCGCACCATAGCGGCGCTCCGGCTCCGGCTGCTGGTAGGCCGGGCGCGGGTCCTGGGCCAGGCACTGCTCAACCAGTTCCACCAGCGGCTCGCCCAGGCGCAGGGCGTGCTCGCGGGCCTGGGCCAGCGCTGCCTCTTCCCACTCCACCGGAATCGGCTCCGGCGCCGCCTCGGCGATGCGGTTGGTGGCGCCGTCCTGGCGGTCGACATAGGGCACGTAGGGCTTGATATCGAGCACCGGGGTGCCGTCCAGCAGGTCGATGCCGGAGAGCCAGAGTCGCCCGGGCTCGACCTTGTCCAGCTTCACCACCGACTGGCCGATGCCGTTGGGCCTGTGGGTCGAGCGCGTGGCGAACACCCCGAGCGAACGATTGCCGCCGAGGCGAGGCGGGCGCACCTTCAGGCGCGGCTTGTCTTCCAGTGCCTGGTGGAAGAGGAACAGCAACCAGACGTGGCTGACTTCCTCCAGCCCCTGCACCGCATCGCCGCTGTCGAAGGGCGGCAGCAGTTCCAGCACGCCACGGGCGGCGGGCGCCAGGTGCGGCTGGCGGGGGATGGCGAATTTTTCCTTGAAGCAGGAACGGACGATGCCCACGGGCGAGACGGAGTACTGCATGACGGGTGGGCTCAGCGGCTGCGAATCGGGGCGTCGAGGGGCACACGGCAGCCCGCGTCGCGATAGGGGCCGCTGTGGCGCAGCCAGCCTTCGCCGGGTTGTACCTGGGCGCAGCTGTAGTGGCCGTCCAGCTTGCTCTGCCAGAGGTAGAACGGGGCCGGCGCGGCGAAGGCCGGTGCGGCGAGGGCGAGCGAAAGGAGCAGGGACAGCAGGCGCATGGTGCGGAAATCCGGGGCGGTGGCGCGGCTACCCTAGCGCCCCGGCCTGGCCTTGCGCAAGCCGCCGTTGCCCGGCGGCCCGCACAGTGTCATCAGAGGTGGAAGCCACCGTCGATGGGGATGATGTTGCCGGTCATGTAGGCGCCGGCGGTGCTGGCCAGGCTCAGGGCCAGGGCGGACATTTCTTCCTCTCGGCCCCAGCGCTTCATGGGAATGTGCGCCACGTCGGCGGCCAGGGCCTCGCTGTCGTTGGCGATGAACTGGGTCATCTTGCTGGGGAAGCGGCCGGGGGCGATCACGTTGACATTGATGTGGTCGGCCACCAGCTCCTTGGCCAGCATGCGCGAGAGCTGGTGCAGTGCCGCCTTGCTCGGGCCGTATGCGTAGGCTTGCTCGCCGAGGGAGCTGATACCCGCCACCGAGCCGATGTTGATCACCCGCGCCGGGCTCTCGGCATTGCCGGCCTTGCGCAGCAGCGGCAGCAGTTGCTGGATGCAGCTGAATACCGAGGTGACGTTGAGCTGCATGACCTTTTCCCAGCCCTTCACCGGGTAGCTTTCCAGGGGCGCGCCCCAGGTGGTGCCAGCGTTGTTGACCAGGATGTCGAGGTGCTCGATGCGCCCGGCCAGCTCGTTGGCCAGGGCCTTGGCGCCTTCTTCGCTGGAGAGGTCGGCCGCCAGGCCGATGCACTCGCCGTAGGTGGACAGCTCGGCGGCGGTCTCGGCGCAGGCGTCGGCATTGCGGGCACAGATGATCACGCGGGCGCCGGCTTCGAGGAAGCCCTGGGCGATCATCCTGCCGATGCCGCGGGTGCCGCCGGTCACCAGGGCGGTGCGGCCCTGGAGGCTGAAGTAGTGGTGCATGGAAACCTCGTCGCTGATCGGGTGAGGTCCATACCCTAGCCCGGCACCACCGGTCGCGGCGGCATTATCGAGGCGCGGAATGCGCCGCCATTCCGCCGCTGCGCTTCAGCCGGCTTCCTGCGCTGCGGCCAGCTCCGCGTCCTTGGCCCTGGCCTTCTGCACGGCGGGGCGGGCGAGGAAGCGATCGACGTAGGCGCGGAACACGGGCCGCTCGGGGATCAGGCCGTAAGCCATGGTCCAGTTCAGTGCAGTACCCCAGAGCACGTCGGCGGCGCTGAAGTCATTCCCCAGGACCCAGGTGCGCCCTTGCAGGTGGTTGGCAAAGGTATCGAGCACGGTGGCGAAATCGCCGTAAGGCGAGCGGGAGGGTTCTACGGGCGCGCGTTGCAGCGCGTGGTCCACCACCGCCGGTTCGAAGCAGGTACCGGAGAACACCATCCAGCGCAGGAAGGTGCCGCGCTGCGGGCTTTCCAGCGAGGGCGTGAGCCCGGCGTCGGCATAGAGGTCGGCGAGGTAGAGGTACACCGCGACCTGCTCGGTGACGATGGTTTCGCCGTGGCGAATGGCCGGGACCTTGCCCATGGGGTTGATGGCCAGGTACGCGGGCTGGCGCTGCTCGCCCTTGTGCATGTTCATCAGGTGCAGGTCGTAGTCGGCACCCAGTTCCTCCAGCAGGGTGAGGATGCCGGAGGAGCGGGTGTGCGGGCAGTGGAACAGGGTGATGTGGCGGTTCATCTCTACTCCTACTCGAGCGATCAATAGAGGTGGGCGTAGCCGTACTGCGGGCCGATGCCCAGGCTCGGCTTCATGCCCAGTTCGATGATATGCACCTGCACGTCGGTGAAGGTCTGCTTGAAGGCGTTGATGCTGTGGGGCACGCAGGTACCGCAGCAGTCGATCTCGCTGACCAGGGTGACGTCGGTGAGGTGGCCGATGAAGCCCGGGCGGCCGTGGATGTAGTTGATCAGCCGCGGCTCGGTATGGAACTGGCCCATGCCGCCGCAGGCGAAGGTGCGGATATTGGTCGCCACGTCGGGCACGAACTCCACGCCCCATTCGTGCACCAGCTTGTTCAGGGCCGTCTTGCTGAAGGAGCTCATGGCCGAGAAGGAGAACAGGTTCAGCGGCGAGGCGTTGTTGAAGGTGCAGTGGGCGATGCACAGGTTGTGCGCTTCGGGGTTGAAGTTCGAGAGCTTCTGGTTCTTCTCGAAGGACTCGTTGACGGCGTAGCGCAGGGTGGCGATCAGCTCGTGGGCGTCCTGGTGGTTCATGGCGGGCATGGAGGGGTCTTCCTTGGTCGAGAGCTTCCTGTATAGGCGAGTCTCGCCGCGGCGCAAGGTCGAACCGACAACGGGTGCCGGCCAATGCCAACCGCATCCCACCCTAGCCCGGGATTCAGCTCCGGGGCTGATCGGCACCCATAAAAAAGCCCCGCATCGGCGGGGCTTCTTCATGGCTCAGGGCGTACTTAGACGCGCTCGGCCCAGAGGTCGTACTCGTCGGCATCGACCACGCGCACCATCACCTTGTCGCCCGGCTTCAGGTCGGTGCTGTCGATGAACACGCTGCCGTCGATCTCCGGGGCGTCGGCGAAGGAGCGGCCAACCGCGCCTTGCTCGTCCACTTCGTCGATCAGCACTTCGATTTCCTTGCCGATCTTCAGCTGCAGGCGCTCGGCGGAGATCGCCTGCTGGTGCGCCATGAAGCGATCCCAGCGGTCTTGCTTGACGTCGTCCGGCACCGGATCCAGGTTCATGTCGTTGGCCGGGGCGCCGTCCACCGGGGAGTACTGGAAGCAGCCGACGCGGTCCAGCTGGGCTTCGCTCAGCCAGTCCAGCAGGTACTGGAAGTCTTCCTCGGTCTCGCCGGGGAAGCCGACGATGAAGGTGGAGCGGATGGTCAGCTCGGGGCAGATCTCGCGCCACTTCTTGATGCGGGCCAGGGTCTTGTCCTCGAAGGCCGGGCGCTTCATGGCCTTGAGCACTTTCGGGCTGGCGTGCTGGAAGGGGATGTCCAGGTAGGGCAGCAGCTTGCCGGCGGCCATCAGCGGGATCACGTCATCGACGTTCGGGTAGGGGTACACGTAGTGCAGGCGCACCCACACGCCCATGCTCGACAGCGCCTGGCACAGCTCCAGCATGCGGGTCTTCACCGGCTGGCCATTCCAGAAGTCGGTCTTGTACTTCATATCGACGCCATACGCGCTGGTGTCCTGGGAGATCACCAGCAGCTCCTTCACGCCGGCTTTTACCAGGCGCTCGGCTTCGCTCAGCACATCACCCACCGGGCGGCTGACCAGCTTGCCGCGCATGGAGGGAATGATGCAGAAGCTGCAGGTGTGGTTGCAGCCCTCGGAAATCTTCAGGTACGCGTAGTGGCGCGGGGTCAGCTTGATGCCCTGCGGCGGCACCAGGTCGATCAGCGGGTTGTGCTCGGTCTTCGGCGGGATCACCTCGTGCACCGCGTTGACCACCTGCTCGTACTGCTGCGGGCCGGTAACGGCCAGCACGCTGGGGTGCACGTCGCGGATGCTGTCTTCGGCCACGCCCATGCAGCCGGTGACGATGACCTTGCCGTTCTCGGCGATGGCTTCACCGATCACGTCCAGGGATTCGGCCTTGGCGCTGTCGATGAAGCCGCAGGTGTTGACCACCACGACGTCGGCATCCTGGTAGGTCGGGACGATCTCGTACCCTTCCATGCGCAGCTGGGTGAGGATGCGTTCGGAATCGACCGTGGCTTTGGGGCAACCAAGGGAGACGAAACCGACTTTGGGCGTTGCGGTGGACATTGGCGGCTAACCTCGAAGGGCACCTCGTTGGGTGCCTCTGATCAAAAAGTGCGCAATTCTAGCGGCAGCCCGCGCGCTTGACCAGCCTCTTCGGGACAAGCTGTCACAGGACGTGGCAAGGCGCGTGAAGCCCGGTAATTGTAGGCGGCAGGCTCTATAGTCAGTCAGTGCGAACTTGTCCGACGCTTGCGTCGACGAATGGGTCGGAGCAGGATGCGCGGAATTTTTTCTGAGGAATTTTGTTACATGTCCGATGCAAGCGCTGGCGCCGTTGAACATGAACAGCCCCATTCCAGCTCCGCGATTGGCCTGATGGTCGGCGCCGTAGGCGTTTGCTACGGCGATATCGGCACCAGCCCCCTCTACACCCTCAAGGAAGTCTTCATTGGCGGTTATGGCGTGCAGGCCAACCACGACGGCGTGCTCGGCGTGCTCTCGCTGATCTTCTGGTCGCTGATCTGGGTGGTGTCGATCAAGTACGTGATCTTCGTCCTGCGTGCCGACAACCAGGGCGAGGGCGGGGTCATGGCCTTGTCCGCCCTGGCCCGCCGCGCCGCTGCCGGGCGTCAACGCCTGCAGGCGATGGTGGTGATCGCCGGCCTGATCGGTGCCGCGCTGTTCTACGGCGACAGCATGATCACCCCGGCCATTTCGGTGCTCTCCGCCATCGAGGGCCTGGAGATCGCCTTCGACGGGCTGGAGCACTGGGTGGTACCCCTGTCGCTGATCGTGCTCGTTGGCCTGTTCCTGATCCAGAAGCACGGCACCACACGCATCGGCATCCTCTTCGGGCCGGTGATGGTTGCCTGGTTCCTCGCCCTCGCGGCCCTAGGCATCTACGGCGTGTCGCAAGAGCCGGAAGTGCTCAAGGCGATGAGCCCGGTCTGGGCGATCAACTTCTTCATCTCCCACCCGGGCATCGGCGTCGCCATCCTCGGTGCCACCGTGCTGGCGCTGACCGGCGCCGAGGCGCTGTACGCCGACATGGGCCACTTCGGCCGCAAACCCATTGCCCGTGCCTGGTTCGCCCTGGTGCTGCCGGCGCTGGTGCTGAACTACTTCGGCCAGGGCGCGACCATCCTGGTCAACCCCGAGGCTGCGCGTAATCCCTTCTACCTGACGGCCCCGGGCTGGGCGTTGCTGCCGATGGTGGCGCTGTCCACCGCCGCCACCGTGATCGCCTCCCAGGCGGTGATCTCCGGCGCCTTCTCCCTGACCCGCCAGGCCATCCAGCTCGGTTATGTGCCGCGCATGTTCATCCAGCACACCTCCAGCCACGAGCAGGGGCAGATCTACATCCCGGCGGTGAACTGGGCGCTGATGGTCGGCGTGGTGCTGCTGGTGCTGGGCTTCGAATCCTCCGCCGCCCTGGCCTCGGCCTACGGCGTGGCGGTGACCGGCACTATGTTGATGACCACCCTGCTGATGGGCGTGGTGATCTGGTTATTGTGGAAATGGCCGCTGTGGCTGGCCATCCCCTTCTTCCTGCTGATGCTGCTGGTGGACATCCTGTTCTTCGCCGCCAACCTGCCCAAGGTCATCCAGGGCGGTGCCTTCCCGGTGATCGCCGGTATCGCCCTGTTCATCCTCATGACCACCTGGAAGCGTGGCCGCCAGTTGCTGGTGGATCGCCTCGATGAAGGCTCGCTACCGCTGCCGTTGTTCATCGCCAGCATCCGCTCGCAGCCGCCGCACCGCGTGCAGGGGACTGCCGTGTTCCTCACAGCGCGTTCCGACGCCGTGCCCCACGCGTTGTTGCACAACCTGCTGCACAACCAGGTGCTGCACGAGCAGGTGGTGTTGCTCACCGTGGTCAACGAAGACAGCCCGCGGGTATCGCCGGAGCGGCGCTTCGAGGTGGACGCCTATGGCGAGGGCTTCTTCCGCGTGGTGCTGCACTTCGGCTTCATCGAAGACCCGGACATCCCCCAGGCGCTGAAGCTGTGCCACCTCAACGAGCTGGACTTCAGCCCGATGCGCACCACCTACTTCCTCAGCCGCGAGACGGTGATCCCCTCCAAGCTGATCGGCATGGCGATCTGGCGCGAGGCGTTGTTCGCCTTCCTGCTGAAGAACGCCAACGGCAACCTGCGCTACTTCAACCTGCCGCTCAATCGCGTGATCGAACTCGGTACGCAGGTGGAGATCTAGTCGGCGACGGGGTTCGCCATAACGAAAAAGCCCGGGCATGGCCCGGGCTTTTTCATGGGGTGTCGATCAGTCGCGGCCGGGCAGCATGCGCCGCACGGTGTCGTCCTTGCTGATGAAGTGGTGGAACAGCGCGGCCACCGCGTGCAGGCCGATCAGCCAGTAACCGAGGACGGCCACGGTCTCGTGCACTTCCTTGATCTGGCCGGCGAGGTCGGGGTTCTTGTCGATCAGCGGCGGCAGCTCCAGGCCGAAGAAGGGGATCGGCTTGCCGGCGGCGCTGAGGATCAGCCAGCCAGCGAACGGCAGGCCCAGCATCAGGCCGTACAGCGCCAGGTGCGCCAGCTTCGCCAGGGCGTTCTGCCAGGCCGGTGGGGTCGGGGTGATCGGCGGAGTGGGGGAGAGGAAGCGTGCGGCGATGCGCACGAACACCAGGGCAAATACCGAAAGGCCCAGCATGAAGTGCCATTGCTTGAGCAGTTCGCGGGTTTCGCTGCCCTTGGGGAAGTTGCCCTTCAGCTCGATGGTGGCGTAGACGGCGGCGATCAGCAGCAGCATCAGCCAGTGCAGGGCGATGGAAAGTTTCCCGTAGCGGGAGGTCTGGGTGGTCATCACGGCTCCTTGTTGTCCCGCATCGTGGCGGCGGGCTTGTCCTCAGTTTAGCGGCCGTGGCTTAAGTGAAAATGAAGCAGATCAAAAGTCGCGCCACACGCCACCTGGCGGGTGGCGTGCAGGTGGCGTCATGGGGCAGGCTGGCGCTTGGCGATGGCGGTGACCAGGCGTTCCGCCAGCGCCGGGTAGTTTTCGTCGTAGTGGTGGCCGCCGGGCAGCGCCAGCACTTCACCTGGGGCGCCGGGCTGGGTACAGCCGCTCTCGCTGGCCTCTTCCTTGCCATAGACGCAAAGCACCTTCTCGGCCGGCAGCTTGATCAGTTCCGGGCCGGTGGGCGCTTCCTGGCCGGCCTTGCCGAGCCAGCCCTGCACCTCGATCTCGAAGCTGCCGCTGCGCGCCAGGGCCAGCAGGAGGATGGCGTCCACCTGCTGCTGGTCCGCCTTGGGCAGGCGGTTGTAGAAGGCCGGCAATACATCGGCGCCGAAGGAGTAGCCGGCCAGTACGAAGCGCTGGGCGCCCCATTTCTCGCGGTACTGCTTCATCAGCCGGCTGAGGTCGGCGGCGCCCTGTTCGGGGCTTTTGTGCTGCCAGAAGTAGCGCAGCGCATCGATGCCGACCACCGAGTGGTCGCGCTTGGCCATTTCCTCGGCCACGGCGCGGTCCAGGTCACGCCAGCCGCCGTCGCCCGAATAGAACAGGGTGACGGTGGAGGAGGGCTTGGCGGCGGGAACCTCGACCACCGGCATCTGTGTGCCTTCGCCTTGAAGCAGGGCGCGCAACTGCTCGTTGAGCAGCTGGGGCAGGGTGGTGTCGTAGTCACTGATGCTGGTGTCGGCGTTGGCCTGCTCTCGGGCGAAGGCGGCACTGGGATCGTCCGGGTTGTCGTTCCAGGCGATGCTCCAGTGGCCGTGGGGGGCGGTCTTGGGCAGCGGGGTCGGGCAGTCGGCGTGTTCCAGGCTGAAGTCGATGGACAGGGCGCGTGCCTCGTCCTTGCCCTGGCCGGCCAGCCAACGCCAGGCGAAGGCGGCTCCTGGGCCTATGCCCGCCACCAGGGTCGGTTCGCCCTGGAGCAGCTCCTGCGCGTTCTGGAGCAGGTGCTGCTGGGCGTCGCAATCATTGGCCGGCAGGGCCAGTTGCACGATGCGGGCGGCGCTGTCGTGAGCGAGGGCCAAGAGCTCGGCTTCCTTCAGTTGCTGCTCGGCATCCACCAGCACCAGCACCCGCGCCTTGGCATCCGCTGGCGGGGTCGCCAGGGTGGCGGGGCTGCCGTCCGCCAGCTGCTTCTGTTCGACCCGTGCCTGGGGCGCAGGGCGGCTCCAGAGCGCCAGGCCGACGCCGATGGCGAGAAGGATGACGACCACCAGGATGCGCTGCCATTTATGTTTGAGCATGGTTCCCTCAGCGTTTGACCAGTCCGGTGAAGCCGCCGGCGATAAGCGCGGCGGTATCGGCCAGCGCCACTAGCGGGTCGAGGCCGGCGGGCACTGCCATGTAGCGCGGCTCCCACTCGGGCTGGAACTTGTCCTTGAAGCGGCGCAGGCCCTGGAAGTTGTAGAACTGCTCGCCACGGCGGAACACCAGGGCGCCCAGGCGCTGGGTCAGCGGCGCACCACGGCGCGGCTGCAGGCCGGCCAGGGGCACCATGCCCAGACTGAAGCGTTCATGCCCGCGCTCCTTGAAGTGCAGCAGCAGGTTGAGCATGAGGAATTCCATGGTCAGCTTGGGCGCTTCGGGGTGCACGCGCATCAGGTCCAGGCTGGCCAGGTCGCTGCTGCTGGTCTCCAGCAGGTTGGCGAAGGCCATGGCCTTGCCTTCGAAGGAAACCACCGCAATGCGGAAGTGCTTGAGGTAGTCCGGGTCGAAGCGGCCCAGGGAGAAGCCCTTCTCGCGCACCTGCTTGCCCTGCATCCAGGCTTCGGAGATGGCTTGCAGCGTCTCCAGGGGCGCCAGCCCGGCGTCGAATATCTCCATCGACAGGCCGTCACGTTGGCCCCGGCTGAGGGTGTAGCGCAGATCCTTCATGGCCTTGTTCTTGGCTTCCAGGTCGAAGCGGCGCAAGTCGACCCGCGCCTCTTCGCCGAGCTTCAGGGCGCTGAGGCCGATATCCATGTAGTAGGGCAGGTTCTCCGCACGTACCTGGTAGAACACCGGGCGCGCGTGGTGCACGTCGCAGAGGTCGCGGAACTGCCAGATCAGCTCGGCACGGTGGTTGGCCTTGCCGATGGGGTCGAACAGCGCCACCAGGCTGCGCCCGCGACGGGCGAACATCAGGAAGGCGTCCTCCTCGGGGTGGAACAGCAGCGCCTTGTCGCCGGTGAGTACCAGGCCGCCGTCGGGCTGGCCGGAGGCCTTGACGATCTCGCTGGCCTTGAGCAGCTCTTCCTCGGTGGGCTCGTGGATCACCAGGGGGATCGGTCGCAGCAGCCAGATCAGTGCCAGGCCGGCCAGCAACAGGCCGCTGCCCAGGGTCGCGCGCAGGGTGCGCGGGGCGTCGGCGTCCACGGCGAACTGCCAGAACAACTCATGGCTATAGGGCACGTCCTGGTAGGCGAAGAACATCAGCCACAGCGACGCCGCCAGCACGCAGGCGCTGGCACCCAGGTTGACCGGCGAGAAGGGCATCTCCAGCAGGCGGCTGGGGCGGTAGAAGGCGTTGCGGAACATCGCCAGGAGGATGGCGGTGAGCACCAGCAGGCTGGCTTCTTCCCAGTCGAAGCCCTTGAGCATCGACAGGCCGGCACCGGCCAGCAGCAGGATCACCGTCAACGCCCAGGCCGCCGACAGGCGCCGGCGCAGGCCGTGGGCCAGCAGCAGGCAGAGTACGCCCACCAGGCTGGCGGCCAGGTGCGAGGCGTCGATCAGGCGATGGGGGATCAGGAAGCTCAGGTGCTCCAGGCGGGTGTCGATGGCCGGGGTGGCGCCGGAGAACAGCAGCACCACGCCGGAGAGGAACACCATCAGCGACAGCACCGGCGCGGCCAGGCCGGAGGCGGCGCGTACCGCCTGGCGCCCGGCGGGCAGGAAGCGCTGCGCCTCGTTGGCCAGCAGCAGCAGGCAGGCGAGGATCAGCGGCAGGCCCACATAGATGAGGCGGTAGAGCAGCAGCGCGGCGGCCAGGGGCGCTGCACCGAGCTGGCCGGCAAAGGCTGCCAGCAGTACGGCCTCGAAGACACCGACGCCGCCCGGCACGTGGCTGAGCACGCCGGCGGCCAGGGCCAGCAGGTAGACCAGCAGGAAGGCACCCAGGGGCGGCGCTTCCGGCAGCAGCACATAGAGCACGGCGGCGGCAGCGCAGACATCGATCAGGGTGATCAACAACTGCAGCGCCGACAGCTTCAGCCCCGGCAGGCGCAGGGTGCGATGGCCGATGCGGATGTTCACGCAGCCCGGGGTCGGCGCCACCGGCTCGCGCAGGCGCGACAGCCAGAGCACGGCGATGACGGTGGCCGCGATCACCGCGCTGGCGATGATCGCCACCAGGGTGGTGGAAATGCGCAGGGCCTGGGCGGCGGCCGGCAGGTCGCTCAACGCGGCCACGGCGGCCAGGGGCGGCAGGGCGCTGCCCAGGGCCAGGCTGGCGAACAGGGTGATGCGGGCGATATCCCCAGTGCCGACGTTGTCGCGGCTGTAGAGGCGGTAGCGCACCGAGCCGCCGGTGATCACCGACAGGCCGATGGCGTTGCCGATACCGGTGGCGCAGAAGCTGCCCAGGGCCATGCGCGGGAAGGGCAGCTTGACCCCGGCGAAGCGGCAGCCGGACCACTCGTAGCCCATCAGCGCGACGAAGCCGATCGCCGTGGCGCCGATGGCCATCAGCAGGCTGGTGCCGGGCACATCCCGCACCGCCGTGCGCAGCGCATCGGGGTCGAGCTCGCGCAGCAGGTGCCAGCAGGCGACCAGGCCGATGGTGAACAGCAGAAGGGTAAAGGCCAGCCCGATGGGCTGTCGGTAGGCGCTTATGCGGTCGAGCCAGCGCAGTTGCGCAGGTTCGTCCTGCAGGGTGGGATCTTCGGGGAGCGGGTTTTCAGCGGTGGAGTTGGCGCGCATCGAGCACCTCATGCAATGTGCGCCACAGGATGTGGGCAGCGCGGGCAAGTTCCAAGCCCCGTCATGCAATATTTTCCATGGCTCATGGCCTGACCGAGGGAGGAGCGGCTATAGCCTAAGAAAAGACGCCCAAACGAAAAAGGCCACTCTTTCGAGTGGCCTTTCCGTATTTGGTTGCGGGAGCTGGATTTGAACCAACGACCTTCGGGTTATGAGCCCGACGAGCTACCAGACTGCTCCATCCCGCGTCTGTGGGTCGGCATTCTAGCGATTTAATTCACCCTGTCAACGCCTGATTCAGAAAAAAGTGTTTTTTCTTCAGATGCTTAGCGTGGACCGTGCGGTCAGGTACCCGTGCAGCCTTAGTGGCGTGCAGTTTTACAGGGTTTTGACAGGGGGATTACAGGTAAAGGAGAGCAGTTGGGGGAAACCTCGGGGCCGGAACGGGGAACCAGCCCCGAGGGCGACAGGAAATCCATTTCCTGGCCGCTGGTCGAGAGTACCGGGCGGTGCCTGTAGGAAACTTCCAGCCACCGGTAGGCTCAGGCTGATTCCGGTTCGAGGGCGTTGTAGCGGGCAGGGCGCTGGCGATACTGCCCCGGCTTTCGGGGCGCACCCTTCGGCGCGCCGGCCTTATACCTGCCGCCCTGTTTCGCCGGGGCGCTTAGTTGTGGAGTTCCCATGACCCTCGATTCCCTTTGCCGCCTCGTCCTTGAGCCGGCCCTGTCCCTGCTGCCCGATGAGATGAATAGCCCCGAGGCGCAGTTGATGCTGCTCGCCATCGCCTTGCAGGAAAGCGGCTTGGACAAGCGCCCCCTGGCCGAAGGCGGGCCCCACAGTTATTGGCAGTCAGGCTCGCCCGACGAGATGGTGCATTTCGTTCTGCGTTGCCCGGTCACCCGCGACCTGGCCGTGGCGGTGTGCGATGCCCGCCAGGTGCCGCCGGTGGATGAGCGGGTGCGCGCCGCGCTGGAGCATGACGACGTGCTCGCTGCCGCCTTCGCCCGCCTGCTGCTGTGGACCGACCCGGCGCGTCTGCCTGCTATCGATGAGGTGGACGCCGCCCATGACCTCTATATGAGGACCTGGCGCACGCCCGACCCCCGCCCGGAACTCTGGTGTGAGCACCACGCTCGGGCCCTGAAGTCCTGGCTGTCCGCCCCCTGAAACCCGCCGGACAAATCAGCTAGAATTTGCCGCCTCCCGTTCGCGGAGGCCCCCGGCGGCATTCGCCCGCCCGAGCGTGCTTCCTTCGCTCCATCGGTATCAGGCGTTCATGAGTCAAAGGAAGATCATCCACATAGATTGCGACTGCTTCTATGCAGCCATCGAGATGCGTGACGACCCGTCGCTGGCTGGCCGGCCCCTGGCGGTCGGCGGCTCGGCGGATCGGCGCGGGGTGATCGCTACCTGCAACTACGAGGCGCGCGCCTATGGCGTGCGTTCGGCCATGTCGTCGCATCACGCTCTGAAGCTGTGCCCGGACTTGCTGATCGTGCGCCCGCGCTTCGACGCCTACCGTGAGGCCTCGCGGGAGATCCACGCCATCCTTCGTGATTTCACCGAGATCATCGAGCCGTTGTCCCTTGATGAGGCTTACCTCGACGTTTCCGAGAGCCCGCACTTCAGTGGCAGCGCCACACGCATCGCCCAGGAGATCCGCAAGCGGGTCTGGCAGGAGCTGCGCATCACCGTCTCGGCCGGGGTAGCGCCGAACAAGTTCCTGGCCAAGATCGCCAGCGACTGGCGTAAACCCAATGGGTTGTTCGTGATCACGCCCGACCAGGTGGACGACTTCGTCGCCGAGCTGCCGGTGAGCAAGCTGCATGGGGTGGGCAAGGTCACGGCGGACAAGCTCGGCCGCCTCGGCGTCATCAACTGCGTGGACCTGCGCGAGTGGAGCCGCGTGGCTCTGGCTCGCGAGTTCGGCAGTTTCGGCGAGCGCCTGTATGGGCTGGCGCGGGGCGTCGATGAGCGCGCGGTGCAGGTGGACAGTCGCCGTCAGTCATTGAGCGTGGAGAACACCTTCGATCAGGACCTGCCCGACCTGGGCGCGTGCCTGGAGCGCCTGCCGGAGCTTTACGAGGAGTTGCAGCGGCGCCTGCAGCGGCTGGATTCCAGCTACAAACCGGGCAAGCCGTTCGTGAAGCTGAAATTCCACGACTTCTCCCAGACCACCCTGGAGCAGGCGGGCGCCGGGCGTGATCTGGACAGCTACAAGCTGCTGCTGGGGGCGGCCTTCGCGCGCGGCGACAAACCGGTGCGGCTGATCGGCGTCGGCGTGCGCCTGCAGGACCTGCAGGGCGTCGCCGAGCAACTCAAGCTCTTCTGAAACTCAGCGTTCCGGCCACAGGCGCAGCGGCTTGCCTTCGGCGGGCCACAAGCGCAGCTGTTCGATCGCCGAGAAGTCCCAGCGCTGCACGCCCGGCAGGGCGTCGAGGAAGCGCTGTTCCTGCTCCATCAGCGCCGGTGCACACATCTTGCGGGTGCTGCCGGCGGGGCCGAAGCTGATCCTGTCGTCCTTCAGCTCGTAGGAGGCGAACCAGTGGTTGCAGCCGGCGTTGCCGTAGGCGCGGCCATCGCGGCCGAGGGTGATGGTCAGGTGGCTGTTGTCGATCAGCGGGCGTTCGCCGATCCATTCCACCTGGTAGGTGCGTTCGGTCTCGATGCTCGGGCCCTCGCTGGCGCAGCCCGCCAGGGTCGCGGCGGCGAGGCCGAGGATCAGCGCATTGTGGTTCATGGGGTCTCCTTGCGGCATTGCGGGCAGAGGTGCTTGCCGTCCCTGTTCACCCAGCCCAGCTCGGTGATGCGCGCTTCGGCGGCGGGGGCCTGCGCGGCCTTGCCCAGGCTGGAGTCGACGGCGAACTCGAAGTCCAGGCGCTTGGCGCAGGCGTCGCAGTCGACGTGCCAGTTGAGGATGGACAGCTCCTTGAACACCGGGCCCTTGGCCACGGCCAGCCATTGGCCGGGCGGGTTGATCAGGTGGCGGACCTTCTCCACTTCCAGGCGCATGGCCAGGTCGCGGCTGCCCTTGAGGGTGACGACCAGAGTGTCGCCGTTCTGGATCGAGCCACCGGTGCCGGTGACCTGATAGCGGCCCGGCGCGAGCGCGCGGCATTCGCTGAGGGTGTGAGCGGGGTTGAGCAGGTTGTAACGGAAATCGTGTTCGGCCATAGGTCCTCCAGAAGCGCCGCGCATGCTAACACGGCCTAGGTGTCGACCTGGTTGCACGGCCGCCCGGCGGCCCAGGCGGCGATGTTGTCGAGGGTGGTGCGGGCGATGGCCGTCAGCGCCTCGCGGGTGAGGAAGGCCTGGTGCGCGGTGACGATGACGTTGGGGAAGGTCAGCAACCGCGCCAGCACATCGTCCTGCAGCGGCAGGTCGGAACGGTCTTCGAAGAACAGGTTCGCTTCCTCTTCATACACATCCAGGCCCAGGTAGCCGAGCTGGCCGCTTTTCAGCGCCTCGATCAGCGCCGGGGTCTCCACCAGTGCGCCGCGTCCGGTGTTGATCAGCATCGCGCCGGGTTTCATCTGCTGCAGGCTGGCGGCGTTGATCAGGTAGCGGGTGGCGTCGTTGAGCGGGCAGTGCAGGCTGATGATGTCGCTCTCGGCAAGCAGCTCATCCAGGGGCAGGTAGCGCGCGCCCAGGGCTTCCACCGCCGGGTTGGGGAAGGGGTCGTAGGCCAGCAGCTGGCAGCCGAAGCCGGCCATGATGCGGGCGAAGGTTTCGCCGATCTGCCCGGTGCCGACCACGCCCACGCGCTTGTTCACCAGGTCGAAGCCGGTGAGGCCGTGCAGGCTGAAGTCGCCTTCGCGGGTGCGGTTGTAGGCGCGGTGCAGGCGTCGGTTGAGGGCGAGGATCAGCGCCACCGCATGCTCGGCGACGGCGTGGGGCGAGTAGGCCGGCACCCGCACCACGGTGAGGCCGAGCTCGCGGGCGGCCTTGAGGTCGACATGGTTGTAGCCGGCCGAGCGCAGGGCGATCAGGCGCGTGCCACCGGCCACCAGGTGCTCCAGCACCGGCGCGGATAGGTCGTCGTTGATAAAGGCGCAGACCACGTCGAAGCCGTTGGCCAGGGCCGTGGTGTCCAGGGTCAGCCGGGCTGGCTGGAAGTGCAGTTCGATACCGGCGGCGACGCCGAGGAAGCTGTCGCGGTCGTAGCTCTGGCTGCTGAAAAGGATGGTACGCATCGGCTCTCCTTGCGTTGCCCGGCCGTCTGCGTGGCCAGGCAACATGCGCCTTGCATCAGGTCGGTTCAGGCATTGACCCGGGTTTCCCCGGCCAGGCGGACGATGGCCACGTCCAGGTCGTCCAGGGCCTGGCGGTAGGCCGGGTCGTTCTTCTTCAGCAGGGTTTCGCTGCGCTGGCAGGCCGCGCGCAATTGCGGCACGCCGCAGTAGCGGGTGGCGCCATGCAGGCGGTGCACGCGCTCCAGCAGCGTGGCGTGGTCGTCGCTGTCCAGTGCCTGGCGGATGGCCTGGCGGTCGGCGGCCAGCGAGGCCAGCAGCATCGCCAGCATGTCGGCGGCGAGATCGGCCTTGCCGGCTGCCAGGCGCAGGCCTTCTTCCGGGTCCAGCACGCTGGGCTCATCGTCGTTGGTCGGGTGTTCGGCGCTGCGGTCGGGGGCGGGGCTGTGCAGGCTCAGGCCCGTCCATTTGAGCACCACCTGGGCCAGTTGGCGCTCGCCGATGGGCTTGGTGAGGTAGTCGTCCATGCCGCCCTGTAGCAGGGCGCGTTTCTCGTTGGCCAGGGCGTGGGCGGTGAGGGCGACGATGGGCACAGGGCTCAACTCGCTGCCGGCTTCCAGGCGGCGGATTTCCTCGGTGGCCTGGCGCCCGTCCATGCCGGGCATCTGCACGTCCATGAGAACCAGGTCGAAGTTGTGCTGTTGTGCGGCCTCGACGGCGGCATAACCGCTGTCCACCGCCGTCACCAGTGCGCCCATGTCGCCGAGCAGGGTTTCCACCAGCAGCAGGTTGGCCGGGTTGTCGTCCACGCAGAGGATCTTCGGCGCGCGGGTGCTCTGCGGCTGCGGCGCTTCCAGGCGGGGTTGTTGGCGCGGGCTGACCAGGCCGGTGAGGGCGCGGTGCAGCTTGCGCGTGCAGGCCGGCTTGGCCTGCAGCTGGTTGTGCGAGTCGGGCAGCACCTGGTGATAGAGCGCCTGTTCGGTGGTGGGGCAGAGCACCAAGCTCTTGCAGCCCAGCTGCTCCAGGTCCCAGATGTACTGGCTGAGGCGATCGGGCGGCAGTTCGCGGGCGGTAACGCCCATGACGGCGAAGGCCACGGCCCGGGGGCCATTGCGCTGGGTTTCCACCGCCTCCAGCAGGGCATCAAGGCTGGGATGGTCCTGCACCTCCAGGCCGCAATCCTCCAGTTGGTGGTGCAGGGCCTGGCGGGCCAGCTCCTGGGGTTCGAACACGGCGGCGTAACGTCCGGCCAGCAGGGCCTTGGGCAGGTCGTCGGCGTCATCGCGGGCCTTGGGCAGGCTGACGCTGATCCAGAACTCCGAGCCTTCGCCCGGGGTGCTGGCCACGCCGATCTCGCCGCCCATCTGCTCGATCAGGCGCTTGGAGATGACCAGTCCCAGCCCGGTGCCGCCGGCCTGGCGCGACAGCGAGTTGTCGGCCTGGCTGAAGGCCTGGAACAGCGCGCGCAGGTCTTCGTCGGAGAGGCCGATGCCGGTGTCCTGCACGCTGATGCGCAGCTGCACCAGGTCGGCATCGCTGTCGTCCTCGAGCATGGCACGCACGGCGATGGTGCCTTCGCGGGTGAATTTGATGGCGTTGCTCACCAGGTTGGTCAGCACCTGCTTGAGGCGCAGCGGGTCGCCTACCAGCTGCAGCGGGGTGTCGCGGTAGACCAGGCTGACCAGCTCCAGGCGCTTCTCGTGGGCGGCGGGGGCGAGGATGGTCAGGGTGTCCTGGATCAGGTCGCGCAGGTTGAAGGGGATGTTCTCCAGCACCAGCTTGCCGGCCTCGATCTTCGAGAAGTCGAGGATTTCGTTGATGATGCCCAGCAGGTTGTCGGCGGATTTCTCGATGGTCGACAGGTAGTCCTGCTGGCGCGGCGACAGCTCGCTCTTCTGCAGCAGGTTGGTGAAGCCGAGGATGCCGTTGAGCGGGGTGCGGATCTCGTGGCTCATGTTGGCGAGGAACTCGGACTTGATCCGGCTCGCCTCCAGGGCCTCCTTGCGCGCCAGGTCCAGCTCGATGTTCTGGATCTCGATGGTTTCCAGGTTCTGGCGGACGTCTTCGGTGGCCTGGTCGATGTTGTGCTGCAGTTCTTCCTGGGCGCTCTGCAAGGCCTCGGCCATGCGGTTGATGCCGCCGGCCAGCTCGTCCATCTCGTGGTTGCCCAGTTGCGGCAGGCGGGTTTCCAGGCGACCTTCCTTGAGCAGCGCCACGCCTTGCTTGATGCGCCGCAGCGGTTCGTTGATCTGGTGGCTCATGCGCAGGGCGAGCAGGGCCGTGACGGCGAGGCCGGCGGTGATCAGCAGCAGGCTGGCGAACAGGCTGCGATAGCCCTTGAGCAGGGTGCCGTGGTGGGACATCTCCAGCTCCACCCAGCCCAGCAACTGGTCGTTGCCAAGTTTCGCAGTGTCGCCGGAAAGCACCCGGTGGCGCTCGAACACCGGCTGCATGAAGCGCGTGGCGTCGGTGTTGCTGGTCAGGCTGAGGTGGCTGCCGTCGTTGTCCGGGCTGCTGTTGAGCATGCTCGGGCCAGCGTGGGCGAGGCGCGCGCGCTCGAGGCTGAGGAAGCTCACTGCACGCACATCAGGCTGGTCCAGCGCATGGTCGGCGATGCGCTCCAGCAGCACCGCATCACCTCGCACCAGGGCGGGGGCGGCCAGCGGTGCGAGCTGCTCGGCGATCATCTGCCCGCGTTGCAGCAGTTGCGCCTGCATGTCGGAAAGCTGCGCCCAGATGAAGTAGCCACCCAGCACCATGGCCAGCAGGCTGGTGGGCAGGAGGGTGAGCAGCAGAACGCGGCCCTTGATGCCTAGATCCTTGTACACGCTCATTCCTTGCGAAGGTGAATGCCGGGAGTGTAGCGACTCGGGCGGTCGGAATCCTCTCGCTTATAGATGGGAATCCCGCTTGCAATTTGCCAAAATGCGATTCTATTAACGAATTATTCGCATTTGCTGGTGGTTCCCATGAACGGCAGTACCCCTCAGAGCGCCCGCATCCTCGCCATCGAGGACGATCCCGTACTGGCTGCTCACCTCTGTGATCATCTCGGCCGTCGCGGCTTCGACGTGACCTTGCGGCAGAACGGCGACGAGGGACTGGGCCTGGCCTGCGCCGAGGATTTCGACCTGATCCTCATGGACATCCTGCTGCCCGGCCGCAGTGGCCTGGAAGTGCTCGCCGAGCTGCGCCGTCGCCGTGGCGTGCCGGTGATCCTGATGTCGGCGCTGGGCGCCGAGCAGGATCGCATCGCCGGTTTCAGCCAGGGCGCCGACGACTACCTGCCCAAGCCCTTCAGCATGGTGGAGATGCAGGTGCGGGTGGATGCGGTGCTGCGTCGCGTGGCCTATGAGCGCCGCGAACCCGAGCAGCCCAGCGAAGAGCTTGAGCTGAAGTTCGACGAAGCGCGCTCGGACGTCGTCTACAAAGGCCAGTGGGCTGATCTGACGCCTACCGAATTCCGCCTGTTGGTGACCTTCTCGCGGCACATGGAAGAGGCGCTGAGCAAGGCCTTCCTCTATCAGCATGTGCTGCATCGCGCCTATTCGCAGCACGACCGCAGCCTGGACATGCACGTCAGCCACATCCGCCGCAAGCTGGCGCGGCTCGACTATGCCGATTGGCGGCTCGAGACCGTCTGGGGCAAGGGCTATGTGCTGACCAACGGGAAAAGCTGATGCCTGGCCGCCATTCGCTGTTCTGGAAGCTGGCGATCATCCTCGTCGGCTTCTGTCTGGTGATGATCGCCCTGACGCTGTCGTTCGGCCAGATGATCGGCCAGCGCACTTCCTTCCTCTCCGATGATGCCCGCCAGGTGCTGCGGGGCTATGCACAGGAGGCCGAGCAGGCCTGGAAGCAGGGCGGTGCCGCGGGTGTCGACGCCTTCCAGGCAAGCCTGGAGCAGCGCGAAGGCAGCTGGGCGTTGCTGCTCGATTCGCACCTGTTCCCTCTCGGCAGCCGCGCCATCACCGATGACCAGCGCCAGCGCCTGAGTTTCATGCGTCGTCTGGAGTGGCCGATGGGGCGCCAGTCGGCTGAGCCGCGCACCCTGAGCATCCCCTTCGACGAGGGGCGTGCGCAGCTGGTGATGCTGCTGCCCGAGCGCTTCAGCCCCTGGGGGCCGCGACCGGTGCTGTTCTTCCTTGCGCAGAAGGTGGTCCCCGGTTTGCTGGCGCTGCTGCTGTGCCTGCTGCTCTACCGCCTGCTGATCTCGCCGTTGCGCCATCTGCGCGAACAGGCCAACGCGCTGCGTGGCGACCAGTTGTCCACCCGTGTGGCGCCCAGCGTCAGCCGCCGTCGCGACGAGCTGGGCGAGCTGGCCCGCGCCTTCGATCACATGGCCGGGCGCCTGGAGAACACCGTGTCCTTCCAGCGCCAGCTGCTGCGCGACCTGTCCCACGAACTGCGAACCCCCCTCAGCCGCCTGCGCGTAGCGGGGGAGAGCGAGCTGGACGTGGAAGGCCTGCGCCAACGCCTGGAGCGCGAGGTGCAGAGCATGCAGCAACTGGTGGACGACACCCTGGAACTGGTCTGGCTGGACACCGAGCGCCCACAGCTGCCCCTGGAGGAGATCGAGGTGCGCTCGCTGTGGGGTGTGATCTGCGAGAACGCCTGCTACGAGAGCGGCTGGCCGGCCCGGCAGCTGGTGTGCGACCTGGGGCCGGAGTGTCGGGTGCTGGGCAACCTCAATGGTTTCGCCCAGGCGTTGGAGAACATCCTGCGCAACGCCATTCGCCATTCACCGCCGGGCGGGGTGATCCGCCTCGGTGGGCAACTGCAGGACGGTTACTGGGAGCTGTGGCTGGAGGACCAGGGCGGCGGCGTCGGCGACGGCCAGCTGGAAACCATCTTCCGCCCCTTCACGCGGCTCTGCGCGGCGCGCCCGGGCGGCGAGGGATTCGGCCTCGGCCTAGCCATCGCGCGGGGCGCCATGCGCTCCCAAGGCGGCGACCTATGGGCGGAGAATACTGGCGAAGGGCTGCGCCTGAACCTGCGGTTGGCAACTGTATAGATTGTAAATGAGCTTTACTCTCAAATAGGAATAAATACCATTTGCGCCGACCCGCGCGGACTGCGGGGCATGCCGAATGGTTCCAGGCTCCATGGCCCACCCGCCACGAGCCGTTCGTCCCGCCTGCTGTCCTGCGCTCGCCCTTGCAACAGGAGTGCTCGACATGCAACCCCGATTCAAGCTCAACCACCTGACCCTGGCCGTGCTGGCCGCTTCGGCCCCGATGCCGGCGCTGGCCGACACCATCGAACTGGATAGCGATGAGCAGGCTGTGGCGACCAGCGACCAGCCGGTGGAACACGGCCAGGCCCTGGAGCTCGGCGAAACCCACGTGCTGGGTACCGCCGAGGAAGAGCTGAAGCAGGCACCGGGCGTGTCGATCATCACCGCCGAGGACATCAAGAAGCGCCCGCCGGCCAACGACCTGTCCGACATCATCCGCCGCGAGCCGGGGGTCAACCTCACCGGTAACAGCACCAGCGGCAACCGTGGCAACAACCGCCAGATCGACCTGCGCGGCATGGGCCCGGAAAACACCCTGATCCTCATCGATGGCAAGCCTTCGACCTCGCGCAACGCCGTGCGCTACGGCTGGAACGGCGACCGCGACACCCGTGGCGAAACCAACTGGGTGCCGGCCGAAGAGGTGGAACGCATCGAGATCCTCCGGGGCCCGGCGGCGGCTCGCTACGGCTCCGGTGCCATGGGTGGCGTGGTGAACATCATCACCAAGCGCCCGACCGAAGAGCTGCGCGGCTCCATGACCGTCTACACCATCCTCCCCGAGGACGATGCCGAGGGGGCCGGCCGCCGCACCAACTTCAACCTCAGCGGCCCGCTGACCGATTCCCTGGCCTTCCGCCTCTACGGCGGTGCCAGCAAGACCGACGCCGACGACGCCGACATCAACGCCAGCCACCAGAGCGACCCCACCTCCCTGGTGGCCGGCCGCGAAGGCGTGCGCAACAAGGACATCAACGGCCTGCTCAGCTGGCAGTTGAACCCGGAACAGACTCTTGACCTGGAGGCCAGCTACAGCCGCCAGGGCAACATCTTCGCCGGCGACACCATGCTCAACAATGGCGCGGCCTTCGTCAGCAGCCTGGTGGGCTCCGAGACCAACGTGATGCAGCGCAGCGCCTACGCGCTGACCCACCGCGGTGACTTCGAGTGGGGCACCTCCGAGGCCAGCCTGGCCTACGACTACACCCGCAACTGGCGCCTCAACGAAGGCCTGGCCGGCAGCTCCGAAGGCGCCCCTTCCGATGGCGCTGGCGCCTTCACCTCCCGGCTGCGCAACACCCGCGCCAGCGGCGAGGTGAACCTGCCCTTGAGCCTTGGTTTCGAGCAGGTGCTGACCCTGGGCGGCGAGTACCTCTACGAGACCCTCAACGACCCGGGCTCCCTGCGCACCCAGAGCTTCGACCCCGGCAGCTCGGGCCTGCCGGCCCTGGCGGGCTTCGCACGGGGCAACACCAAGACCGACGCCCGCAGCTTCGCGCTGTTCGCCGAGGACAACATCGAAGTGGGCAGCCGCACCATCGTCACCCCGGGGCTGCGCTACGACGAGCACGAGGAGTTCGGCGGCAACTGGAGCCCCAGCCTCAACGCCTCCCACAAGCTGACCGACGTGCTGACCCTCAAGGGCGGTATCGCACGGGCCTACAAGACGCCCAACCTCTACCAGTCCAACCCCAACTACCTGCTCTACAGCATGGGTAACGGCTGCAACGCCGGCCAGACCAACACCGGTGGCTGCTACCTGGTGGGCAACCCGGACCTGAAGCCGGAAACCAGCATCAACAAGGAAATCGGCCTCGCCCTGGACATGGGCCAATGGCGCGCCAGCGCGACCTACTTCCGCAACGACTACAAGAACAAGATCATCGGCAGCAACGACTTCCTCTACCGCCTGAGCAACGGCCGCCGGGTACAGGAGTGGGAGAACGCCGGCAAGGCGGTGGTCGAGGGCATCGAGGGCAACTTCTTCATCGCCCTGACTCCGAGCCTGGACTGGAACACCAACTTCACCTACATGATCGAGTCCGAGGATCGCGACACCGGCGAGCCGCTGAGCATCATCCCCGAGTACACCCTCAACAGCACCCTGGACTGGTACGCCACCGAGCAGCTGTCCCTGCAGCTCAACGGCACCTACTACGGCAAGCAGGAGGCCCCCGCGCTCAACCAGCGCACCAACCAGGCCTATGCCACCGCCGCGCAGAAGGACGTCGACCCCTACGGCCTGATGGGCGTCAGCGCCGGCTACGAGTTCAGCGAGAACTACAGCGTGCGGGTGGGTATCAACAACCTCTTCGACAAGCGCATCTACCGTGAGGGCAACGCCGCTGACGCCGGTGCCAACACCTACAACGAACCAGGCCGCGCCTATTTCGCATCGGTCACCGCCTCGTTCTGAACCGCGCTCCTTGCCCACCCCCGTGGTGGGCGTTCGGCTCTGCCAGGCCTTGCCTGGCAGAGTTTTTTCATCAGGGCTCGAACATGAAGTTATGGAATGACGGCTACCTGGCCGACTTCCCCTACCCGCACCAGGTGCACCCGGAGCTGTCCCCCACTTGGCTGGCGGCAGTGCTCACCGCCCTGGGCCAGCGTGCGCCCGAACCGGGCGCGGGTTTCAGCTACTGCGAGCTGGGTTGCGGCCAGGGCCTGAACAGCCTGCTGCTGGCGGCGGCCAACCCCGCCGGGCGCTTCCTGGCGGTGGATTTCAACGCCCGTCACATCGACCACGGACAACGCCTGGCGCTGGCCGCGGGGCTCGACAACCTGGTCTTCCGCCAGGCTGGCTTCGTCGAGCTGGCGGACGAGGAGGGTGGTGAGGCCTTCGATTTCATCGCCCTGCACGGGGTGTTCTCCTGGGTGTCGCCGGCCAGCCGCGCGGCCATCCTGCGTTTCGTCGAGCGCCGCCTTAAACCGGGTGGCGTGCTCTACCTCGCCTACATGAGCCACCCCGGGCTGTCGGCTTTCGTCAGCGCCCAGCGCTTCATCTGGCAGGCCGCGCAGCGCGCCGAGGGTGACCCGGTACAGCGCCTGCGCATCGCCCTCGACGCCCTGCAACGCTGGCAGGTGGCGGGCGCCGGGTACTTCATCGAGCACCCCGACGTGGCGCGGCGCCTGGCGTCCGGCCGCGGGCAGGACCTGGCCTTCCTCGCCCACGAGCTGCTGTGTGAGCACTGGGCGCCCCTGCATTCGGCCGAGGTGATCGAATCCCTCGCTGCCGTTGGCTGCACCTTCGTCGGCAGCGCCACGCCACTGGAAAACATCGACGAACTCGCCGTGCCCGGCCATTGCCTGCCGCTGCTGGCCGAGCTCGACGATGTGGCGCAGCGGGAGTCGGCACGGGACATGGGCTGCAACCAGTCGCTACGCCGCGACCTCTATGTGCGTACCCCGCGCGCACTGAGCGCGGAGGAACACCGCCAGGCGCTGCTGGATGGCTGCTGGGCCGGCACGCCCGATGCGCCGGATCAGGGCGCGCTGCGCTTCGATACCCGTATCGGCCCGGTGGAGGGCGAGGCGACGCTGTTCTCGCCGCTGCTCCAGGCCCTAGCCGAAGGGCCGCAGCGCTTCACCGAACTGGCAAGTCGCCCGGCCCTGGCCAGCCAGCTGTCCGGCCTCAACCGTGCCTTGCAGATGCTCGCCTGGGCCGGCCACGCCCACCCCATGTTGACCGGCGCGGTGGCCGCCGAGCGCTGTCAGGGCCTCAACCGTTTGCTGGCCGAGGGTGCACTGCTTGGCGAGGGCTATGGCCACCTGGCGGCGCCCAGCCTGGGTGCCCCCGTAGCGGCCAGCCCCCTGGAAATGGCCTGCGCCCGGGTGCTGCTGGAGCACCCGCAGCTGCGCGGCAGCCTGTTGCGGGAAACCGCCCTGGCGCTGTTGCGCCGCCACGGCTGGCAGGTGGAAGACGCCGCCGGGCATTGGCAGCGCTTTGAAGCCCGCACGCTGCCAGCCTGGCTGCAACTGGGCGTGGTGGCCGGAGATGCCCGCCCGCCGGAGAACCAACGATGAGGAACGCACCATGACCCTGCCCACCTGGTTGCCCGTCACCTCCCGCGTGCTGGCTGCGCTGGTGGGGGGCTACGCCTTCACCTACGCGCTGACCGCGGCGCTGGGGCGGCTGCTGCCGCTGCACCCGATGGACGCCATGGTGGTCGCCACCCTGCCGAGCTTCGCCCTGTACACCCTGGCCATTCTCTGGGCCTTCGCCGCCCGTGATGCCTGGTGGGCCTGGGGCGGCGCCGCGCTGGCGCTGCCCCTGGCGGGCATCGGCTTCTGGCCGCAACTGCTGGAGCGCCTGGGATGAAACGCACCCTGACCCACTCCATGTCCTGGCTGCACACCTGGAGCGGCCTGGTCTTCGGTTGGCTGCTGTTCGCCATCTTCCTCACCGGCACCCTGGCCGTGTTCGACAAGGAGATCGATACCTGGCTGCGCCCGGAGATACCGGCGGTCGAGGTGAGCCAGGTGGACGCGGCGCGTGTCGCCCTGGGCTGGTTCGCCTTGCATCACCCGCACGCCGAAGCCTGGAACATCGCCCTGCCCACGGAGCGTTCGCCCGGTCTCGGCGTGTCCGCCGGCGAGCAGCGCCGTGGCGGCGGCCTCCAGCTCGACCCGCGCAGTGGCGAGCGCATCGAGGCCCGGGATACGGCGGGCGGGCTGTTCTTCTTCCGCTTCCACTTCACCCTCGACCTGCCGCGCGACATCGGCATCTGGCTGGTGGGCCTGGCGGCGATGGCGATGCTGGCGCTACTGGTGAGCGGGATCGTCATCCACAAGAAATTCTTCAAGGAGTTCTTCACCTTCCGTCCGGGCAAGGGGCAGCGCTCCTGGCTGGATGCGCACAACGCGGCGGGTGTGCTGGTGCTGCCCTTCCACCTGATGATCACTTACACCGGCCTGGTGATCTTCTACCTGATCTACATGCCTGCCGCGCTGGATGCGCTGTTCGACGGCAACCGCGAGGCGGCCTTCGGGCGCGGGCCACAGGGGGGCGAGCAGCACCAGGGGCGCAGGCCGCAAGGGCAGGGCGACGGGACAGGGCACGAGGTTGTCGCGCGCGCCGAGCTGGCCGACCTCGGCCCATTGCTGGAGGAGGCGACCCGGGTGCTCGGACCGGTCGCTGGTCTGTCCATCCGCAACCCGGGGCGGGTGGATGCGCGCATCGAGGCGCGACCGGTGCTGGGCAACCGCATCGAGTTGACCAAGGGCCAGAGCATGCTGTTCGACGGGGTGACCGGCAAGGTGCTGCGCATGCCCAGCGAGAGCCGGCCGGCGCCGCTCACCCAGCGGGTGATGGCAGGGCTGCATTTCGCCCAGTTCGGCGGTTACCCGATGCGCTGGCTGTACTTCGTCTGTGGCCTGGTGAGCAGCGCGATGATCGCCACCGGGCTGGTGCTGTTCAACGTCAAGCGCAGTCGCCGCCCCGATGCCGAGGGCGCGCTGGCGGCTGCGTTCTACCGGGTGGCCGAGCCGGTGAACGTGGCCGTGGTGGCGGGCCTGACCCTGGCCTGCATCGGGCTGTTCTGGGCCAACCGTCTGCTGCCGGTGGAGCTGGCCCAGCGCGGTCACTGGGAAACCCGGGTGTTCTTCGCCATCTGGGCCCTGAGCCTGGGGCATGCCTGGCTGCGCCCGAGCCTGGTGGCCTGGCGTGAGCAACTGGGGTTGGCCGCGCTGCTCTGCCTGGGCCTGCCCCTGGCCAGCGCCATGACCCTGGAGGCGCCCTGGGCCGAGCGGACCCGGCTGTTGCTGGAGCTCACCGCTTGCGGCTGCGGCCTGTTGCTGGCCTGGACCGCGCTGAAGGTGCACAGGAAAACCGGGCAACCGGTGGCAACGCGGGCGGCACGCAAGCTGGCGGAGGTGAACTGAGATGGCGACTGCTTTCTTCGCCGGACTCTGGCTGGCCTACGGCGGGATGCTGGCGCTGTGCATGGGCATGGAGCGGCACTTCAAGCAGGTCTGGCAGCGGTTGCCGGCCCCCCTGCTGCGTCGCGGCCTGCGCGTTGGCGGTTGGCTGGCGCTGGGCTTGAGCTTGGTCGCCAGCGTTGCCGCCTGGGGCTGGGCGATGGGCCCGGTGGGCTGGTTCGGGATGCTGTCCGTGGCAGGGTTCGGGCTGGTGCTGCTGCTGCCGTACCGGCCACGCCTGGCGGCCTGGCTGCCCCTGGCCAGCGCTCCTTTGCTGGCGCTGATCGGGTTGCTGACCTGACGTTGCCGGGTCGTAGCCCGGGCTTCAGCCCGGGAGGGGCGCTGCAACGGCCGTGCTCGGTGCCTGGTAATCCCGCAGTGCCTGCCCGTCATGTTCGTCACCCAGCTCCGCCGCGCGCTGGTGATAGGCCAGGGCCAGCTCGCGCAGCTCGGCCTGTCGCGCGTTGGCCAGGCTGGTGCGAGCGACCCGAAGGAAATTGAGGTTGCCGCCGACCAGGGCTTCGCGCAGCCAATGCAGGGCTTCGTTCAGCTCACCGGCTTCGGTCAGTACCGCGGCATGGCTGAACTGACCGCGGAAATCACCCGCCAGCGCCGAGCGGCGGTACCACTCGCGCGCCTGCTGGGCGTCCACCGGCACGCTGATGCCTTCTTCAAAGTAGCGCCCCACCAGGTTCATCGACTTGGCGTGCCCGGCTTCGGCTGCCTGCAGGTAGAGGGCGAAGGCGGCGGCCTGGTCGCGCTCGACGCCACGCCCGGTGGCCAGCAGCCCGGCGTAGTTGTAGGCGGCCCAATCGAGGCCTTGCTGCATCGCCAGGCGGTAGTGATGGGCGGCGCCGGGCAGGTCCTGTTCACCCCCCCAGCCGTGCTCCAGGCAGCGGCCGAGCATGTTGCGCGCCATGGCGTGGCCTTGTTCGGCAGCGATGCCGAACCAGGTGCGCGCCAATGCTGGGTCGCGCTCTATGCCCTGGCCGTCGAGGAGGATCTGCCCCAGCAGCGCCTGGGCTTCCGGCGCCCCCTGGCGGGCGGCGGCGAGCAGGCTGCGGGCGACGTCACGGGGTTCGCCGGCCAGGCGCTCCTGTAGGGCCTGGGCGTCCAGGGTCTCCTGGCGGCGCAGGACGAAGGCCATGCTCAGAGCTCCGCCCAGCGGCGTAGCAGGTTGTGGTAGTTACCGGTCAGCTGCACCAGTGCGGGGTGGTCCGGTACGTCGCGGGTCAGGCTCTGGATGGCCTGGTCCATCTCGTAGAGGAGGGTGCGCTGGCCGTCGTCGCGGACCATGCTCTGGGTCCAGAAGAACGAGGCGATGCGCGCGCCACGGGTCACCGGCTCGACCTTGTGCAGGCTGTGGGACGGGTAGATGACCAGGTCGCCGGCGGCGAACTTCACCCGTTGGGTGCCGTAGGTGTCCTGGATCACCAGTTCGCCGCCGTCGTAGCTGTCCGGCTCGCTGAAGAACAGCGTCGCTGAGACGTCGGTGCGCACCTGCTCCGGGCTGCCCTGGATGCGGCGGATGGCATTGTCGATGTGGTAGTCGAAGGTGCCGCCACCCGAGTAGCGGTTGAACAGCGGCGGGTAGACCTTCAGCGGCAGCACGGCGGAAACGAAGAGGGGGTGGCTCCACAGGCGCTGCAGCATCGCGGCGCTGATTTCCTTGGCCAGGGGGTGGCCTTCCACCAGTTGCTCGTTGTGCTTGGCCCTCGCCGACTGATGCCCGGCGGTGATGCGGCCGTCCATCCAGTCAGCCTGTTCCAGCGCCTCGCGGATGCGGGCGGCCTCGTCGGGGGTGAATACGCCGGGTATGCGCAGGAGCATGGTCATCGGCCTCCGGATGGGAAAATGGCGCGGATAGTAGTGATTTTCATTTGATACTTACAAGCGGATTCGCGAGGGCTGCCGACGACCCGTCATGACAAGTGTAAATATTGTAAAAAAGACGCAAATGAGAATTCTTGGCAATTGCTACTGTAAATATTTTGAAATAGATTCCGCGACCTCTGAAATCCCTGGGGAGGGAAAACGATGTCGCGTCAGCTGCTCGAGTCCACTGTTTCTGCCCAGCGCCTGCTGGCTTCCGCCATCGGCGTCGCCCTGTCGGCCGCCTCCATGGCGCCGGTCGTCCATGCCGCACAGCCGGAAAAGAAGGACGGCGAGAAGGATGGCGTGATTTCCCTTGATGCCACCTCGGTGGTGGGCGAGCAGATCGAGAGCGAGGACTACCAGGTCCAGCGTTCCGCCTCGCAGAAATACACCGCGCCGCTGGTGGACACCCCGCGTTCGGTCACCGTGATTCCGCAGCAGGTGATCAAGGACACCGGCGCGCTGTCCCTGCAGGATGCCCTGCGCACCGTTCCCGGCATCACCATGGGCGCGGGCGAGGGGGGCAACCCCCAGGGCGACCGCCCCTTCATCCGGGGCTTCGATGCCCAGTCCGATACCTATCTGGACGGCGTGCGTGACACCGGCGCACAGACCCGCGAGATCTTCGCCATCGAGTCAGTAGAAGTGAGCAAGGGCCCGAACTCTTCCTTCGGCGGCCGCGGCTCGGCCGGCGGCAGCCTCAATCTGGTGACCAAGAAGGCGCACCTGGGCGACTCCATCGACGGCGGCTTCACCTGGGGCTCCGACCAGACCCAGCGCTACACCGCCGACATCAACCAGCAGTTCCTCGACACTGCGGCGTTCCGCCTCAACCTGATGAGCCACGAGAGCAACGTGGCCGGCCGCGACAAGGTCAATTACGACCGCTGGGGCGTCGCGCCCTCGCTGGCCTTCGGCCTGGGCACCGACACCCGGCTGAACCTCGATTTCTATCACATGGAAAGCAACGACCTGCCGGACTCGGGCATCCCCTACGGCTACTCGGTGGGCACCACCCACACCGCCGCCAGCCCGGACAAGCCCGTCGACGGCGGTGACAGCAGCAACTTCTATGGCCTGACCAACCGCGACTTCCGCAAGACCCGGGCGGACATCGCCACCATCGCCATCGAGCACGACCTGACTGATTCGCTGACCATCAAGAACACCCTGCGCCATGGCAACAGCATGCAGGACTACATCCTGACCCAGCCGGACGACAGCAAAGGCAACGTGCGCAATGGCAACGTATGGCGCCGCGCCAACACCCGTGTGGGCAACACCGCCACCACCACCAACCAGACCGACCTGTTCGGTGACTTCCAACTGGCGGGCTTCAAGAACAGCTTTTCCACGGGCATCGAACTGTCCCGCGAGGAGTCCGATCGTTCCACCTACACAGTGGCCAACTCGGTAGGCACCGGTAACCTCAACTGCCCGACCACTGGCGCGAGCACCGGTTACAACTGCACCTCCCTGGGCAACCCCAATCCGGATGACCCCTGGGCCGGAAGCGTGGCGCGCGACTATTCGGGAACCGTCACAACGGGTGACACCCGCGCGATCTACGCGTTCGACAGCATCGAGCTGGACCCGCAGTGGATCCTCAACCTGGGCCTGCGCTACGACAGCTTCGAGACCGATGCCAAGACCAAGGCGGCCTCGGGTGCCACCACCTTCAAGGCGTCCGACACGTCCGAGTTCGTCAACTACCAGGTGGGCCTGGTGTGGAAGCCGGCCAGCAACGGCAGCATCTACGCCTCCTACGCCACCTCCGCGACCCCGCCGGGCGCCATGCTCGGCGAGGGCACCGAGGGCAACGGCCTGCCGACGTCCGTGGGCACTCCGACCAGCATCGTCAGCGACCTGGAGCCGGAAGAGACTGTCAACTACGAGCTGGGCACCAAGTGGGACCTGCTCGATGAGCGCCTGTCGCTGACCGCTGCGATCTTCCGTACGGAGAAGGAGAACACCCGCATCCTGGTGAGCAACTACACCTACGAGAACGCCGGCAAGACCCGTGTCGACGGCTTCGAGCTGAGCGCCAGCGGCAAGCTGACCGACAAGTGGCAGGTGTTCGCCGGCTACAGCTACCTGGACAGCGAACTGGTCGACCCGGGCGCGGTGGGCAACCGTACCGGTGTGGTCACCAGCATCACCAACGCGGCCAAGGGCAACGAGATGCCCAACACGCCGAAGAACAGCTTCAGCCTGTGGACCACCTACCAGGTCCTGCCGCAGCTGACCGTCGGCGGTGGCGCCTTCTACGTGGACGACGTGTTCGGCGACAACAACAACTCCGTGTACGCCCCGTCCTACTGGCGCTACGACGCGATGGTCGCCTACAAGCTGACGAAGAACGTCGACCTGCAGCTGAACGTGCAGAACCTCACCGACGAGACCTACTACGACAAGGCCTACTCCACCCACTTCGCCAACCAGGCGGCGGGTCGCACGGCACTGCTAAGCACCAACTTCCACTTCTGACCGGTGCGGCCCTGGCCGCTCCTTCAGCCAACGAAGCCCCGGCCGCACCCGCTGCCGGGGCTTCGTCATTCAAGGGCCTTCTATATAGAGGAAGGCAGGCGATGCGTCGGCCATAGCCGCTGGTTCCATGCTTATAGCCTCATGGCATAACGCGATACGTTCCTGCGATATGGCCACCGCCGGTTTGCCGGTATCATGTGCACCCCCTGCGTCTGGATTGCGAACCTCGCCATGACCCTGCAGTACCCAACCATCGCCGACTGCATCGGCAACACTCCGCTGGTGCGCCTGCAGCGCCTGGGCGGAGATACCAGCAATACCCTCCTGGTCAAGCTCGAAGGCAACAACCCCGCGGGTTCCGTGAAGGACCGCCCGGCCCTGTCGATGATCACCCGCGCCGAACTGCGCGGCGCCATCCAGCCCGGCGACACCCTGATCGAGGCGACCTCGGGCAACACCGGCATCGCGCTGGCCATGGCAGCGGCGATCAAGGGCTACAAGATGGTCCTGATCATGCCGGACAACATGAGTGCCGAGCGCAAGGCGGCGATGACCGCCTACGGCGCCGAGCTGATCATCGTCACCAAGGAAGAGGGCATGGAAGGCGCCCGCGACCTGGCCGAGCGCATGCAGGCCGAAGGCCGCGGCAAGGTCCTGGACCAGTTCGCCAACGGCGACAACCCCGAGGCCCATTACGTGGGCACCGGTCCCGAGATCTGGCGCCAGACCCAGGGCAGCATCACCCACTTCATCAGTTCCATGGGCACCACCGGCACCATCATGGGCACCTCGCGCTACCTCAAGGAGCAGAACCCCGAGATCCAGATCGTCGGCCTGCAACCCCAGGAAGGCTCGGCCATTCCCGGCATCCGCCGCTGGCCCGAGGAATACCTGCCGAAGATCTACCAGGCCGATCGCGTCGACCGCGTCGTCGACATGGCCCAGGTCGAAGCGGAGCAGACCATGCGCCGCCTGGCCCGCGAGGAAGGCATCTTCTGCGGCGTCTCCTCCGGCGGTTCGGTGGCGGCCATGCTGCGCCTCTCCCGCGAAGTGGAGAACGCGGTGATGGTGGCGATCATCTGCGATCGCGGCGACCGCTACCTGTCCACCGGCGTGTACGACCCGATCCCGTGAAACTCGTCATTCCCCGTCCCGATGGCTGCGCAGGCCGTTACTCGCTGCGCGCCTATCGCATTCACCTGCACCCCATGAGCGGCAATGGCCGGGGCATCGCCCTGGGCGCCGCTCCGGCCGTTTCCCGTTATGCGCCGTCGGTTTTGCTGCAGCGTCCCTGGTTCCTGCCCAAGAGTGTGAAAGATGGCCAAGCGTAGTGGTGGCCTGCGGTTCCAGCCCAGTGGCGGCTCGCGCCCGGCGCAGCAGGTGCCCACCGGCAAGAAGCAGCGCCTGGCCATCGAGCGCCTGGCCAACGATGGCCGCGGCATCGCCTTTGTCGACGGACGCACCTGGTTCGTTTCCGGCGCGCTGCCGGGCGAAGAGGTGGAGAGCCGTGTGCTCGGTGCCCGCGCCCAGATAGTCGAAGCCCGTGCGGAGAAGGTGCTGGTCGCCAGCCCGCTGCGCCGCGTCGAGCCTTGTGCCCACGCCGGCCAGTGCGGCGGTTGCACCCTGCAGCACCTGCCCCACGCCGAACAACTTGCCCTGAAACAGCGCACGCTGGCCGAACAGCTGGCGCGCTTCGCCGGGCTCGAGCCCGAAGCCTTGGCCGCGCCGCTGGTGGGGCCCGAGTTGGGCTACCGCCGCCGCGCGCGCATTGCCGTGCGCTGGGACGCCAAGGCCGCGCGCCTGGATGTGGGCTTCCGCGCCGCCGCCAGCCAGTCGATCGTCGGCATCGACGATTGCGCCGTGCTGGTACAGCCCTTGCAGTCCATCGTCCGTGCGTTACCGCAACTGCTGCGCAGCCTGGAAAGGCCGCAAGCCCTCGGTCATGTCGAGCTCTTTCACGGCAATGCCTCGTCGCTGCTGCTGCGCCATACCCAGCCCCTGGGTGAGGCGGACCTGCAGCGTCTGCGTCATTTCTGCGCCGAACACCAGGCCCAGCTGTGGCTCCACGGTGCGGGCGAACCGCAGCCGGACGATGCCGCCGCGCGCCTGGGTTACCGTTTGGAACAATGGGGCCTGGAGCTGGAATACCGACCGGGGGATTTCGTCCAGGTCAACGCCGCGGTCAACGAAGCGATGGTCGCACAGGCGCTAGACTGGTTGGCACCACAGGCTTCCGAGCGGGTTCTGGACCTGTTCTGCGGGCTCGGCAATTTCGCCCTGCCACTGGCGCGCCAGGCGCGCGAAGTGGTGGCGGTGGAAGGCGTGGACGTCATGGTCCAACGCGCCCGCGGCAATGCTGTAACCAATGGTTTGGAGAATGCGCACTTTTTCCAGGCCGACTTGTCGAAGCCGCTGGCCGAGGCCCGTTGGGCTGCCCAGGGCTTCGATGCGGTACTGCTGGACCCGCCGCGCGACGGCGCGTTCGAGATCGCCCGCCACCTTGGCGAGCTCGGCGCGAAACGCGTGGTGTATGTGTCCTGCAACCCGGCGACGCTGGCACGTGACAGTGCCGAGCTGGTCCGACAGGGTTATCGGCTCAGGAGAGCCGGCATCCTCGACATGTTTCCGCAGACGGCCCATGTCGAGGCCATGGCGTTATTCGAGGCGGGCTAGGATGCTCGCGTAATCCGACTGGCCCAGAGAGGCTGGCGAACATTCGGCGTGACGGGCGTACGTCGTAGGGAAGGTAAGGCAAGATGGTACAGGTCAGAGCGCAACAGCCGGTCAATACCGACGGCAGTATCAACCTCGAGGCGTGGCTGGACCATGTCCTCAGTCTCGATCCGGTGCTGGACCGCGAGGTGCTGAAAAAGGCCTGCGAATTCGCCCGGGACTCCGAGCAGCAGGCCAATGCCGCACAGAACCTCTGGGCCGAAGGCACCTCGAGTTTCCAGACCGGCCTGGAGATCGCCGAGATCCTCGCTGATCTCAAGCTGGACCAGGAATCCCTGGTGGCTGCGGTCATCTACCGTGGCGTGCGCGAGGGCAAGATCCCGCTCCCCGAGGTCAACCAGCGCTTCGGCCCGGTGGTGGCCAAGCTGATCGAGGGCGTGCTGCGCATGGCCGCCATCAGCGCCAGCCTCAGCCCGCGCCAGTCCCTGGTGCTGGGCACCCAGGCCCAGGTGGAGAACCTGCGCAAAATGCTGGTGGCCATGGTCGACGACGTGCGCGTCGCCCTGATCAAGCTGGCCGAGCGGACCTGCGCCATCCGCGAGGTGAAGAACGCCGACGACGAGAAGCGCCACCGCGTCGCCCGCGAAGTCTTCGATATCTACGCGCCCCTGGCCCATCGCCTGGGCATCGGCCATATCAAGTGGGAGCTGGAGGACCTGTCCTTCCGCTACCTGGAGCCGGACCAGTACAAGCAGATCGCCAAGCTGCTGCATGAGCGCCGCCTGGATCGCGAGCAGTACATCGCCGATGTGATGAACCAGCTGCGCGAAGAGCTGGCCGCGACCGGCATCCGCTCCGATATCAGCGGGCGTGCCAAGCACATCTATTCCATCTGGCGGAAGATGCAGCGCAAAGGCCTGCAGTTCAGCCAGATCTACGACGTGCGTGCCGTGCGCGTGCTGGTGCCGGAGGTGCGTGATTGCTACACCGCGCTCGGCATCGTGCACACCCTGTGGCGCCACATTCCCAAGGAATTCGACGACTACATCGCCAACCCCAAGGAGAACGGCTACCGCTCCCTGCACACGGCGGTGATCGGCCCGGACGGCAAGGTGCTGGAGGTGCAGATCCGCACCCACGCCATGCACGAGGAAGCCGAGCTCGGGGTCTGCGCCCACTGGCGCTACAAGGGCACCGACGTCAAATCCAGCTCCAACCATTACGAAGAGAAGATCTCCTGGCTGCGCCAGGTGCTGGAATGGCACGAGGAACTGGGCGATATCGGTGGCCTGGCCGAACAGCTGCGGGTGGATATCGAGCCCGACCGGGTCTACGTCTTCACCCCCGACGGCCACGCCATCGACCTGCCGAAGGGCGCGACGCCGCTGGACTTCGCCTACCGCGTGCACACCGAGATCGGCCACAACTGCCGGGGCGCGAAGATCAACGGCCGCATCGTGCCGTTGAACTACAGCCTGCAGACCGGCGAGCAGGTGGAGATCATCACCGGCAAGCAGGGCTCGCCCAGCCGCGACTGGCTCAACCCCAACCTCGGCTACATCACCACCTCCCGTGCACGGGCGAAGATCGTCCACTGGTTCAAGCTGCAGGCCCGCGACCAGAACGTCGCCGCCGGCAAGGCCATGCTCGAACGCGAACTGGCCCGGCTGGCCCTGCCGCCGGTGGACTTCGAGAAGCTCGCCGAGAAGTGCAACCTGCGCACCGCCGAAGACATGCATGCCGCGCTGGGTGCCGGCGACCTGCGGCTGGCCCATGTGGTCAACTGCGCGCAGCAGCTGGTGGAGCCGGAGCGCGGCGCCAGCGAGCAGCTGGAGCTGATTCCCCGCCGCGCGACCGGCCAGTACAAGCCGGGCAAGCGTGGCGACATCCAGATCCAGGGCGTGGGCAACCTGATGACGCAGATGGCGGGCTGCTGCCAGCCGCTGCCGGGCGACCCCATCGTCGGCTACATCACCCTCGGTCGTGGCGTCAGCATCCACCGCCAGGATTGCGCCTCGGCCTTGCAACTGGCCGGCCGCGAGCCGGAGCGGATGATCCAGGTCAGCTGGGGGCCGGTGCCGGTGCAGACCTACCCGGTGGACATCGTCATTCGTGCCTATGACCGCTCCGGCCTGCTGCGCGACGTCTCCCAGGTGCTGCTCAACGAGCGCATCAACGTGCTGGCGGTGAACACCCGCTCGAACAAGGAAGACAACACCGCGTCCATGCTGCTGACCATCGAGATTCCCGGGCTGGATGCGCTGGGGCGCTTGCTGGCCAGGATCTCGCAGCTGCCCAATATTATCGAAGCCCGCCGTAATCGCGCTGCCTGAGCTACTGCGCTCGGCCTGGCGTTGTTGGAACGGGGTCAGAAAATGCTCATTGGCAATAGCCAACTCCGCTTTTCTGGCCCCATTCCGCCTAGCCAGTCCTTCGCTCGTCACGCTCAGAACACCATGGGCATTCACAGGATTTCGCCATGTATCAACTCGACGACCTGCTGCACCTGATGGCCCGGCTGCGTGACCCGCAGTACGGCTGCCCCTGGGACCTGAAGCAGGACTACGCGACCATCGTCCCGCACACAATCGAGGAAGCCTACGAGGTGGCCGATGCCATCGAGCGCAGCGACTTCGAGCAGTTGCCGGGCGAGCTGGGCGACCTGCTGTTCCAGGTCGTCTACTACAGCCAGCTGGCGCGGGAGGATGGCCGTTTCGAATTCGCCACCGTGGTCGATGCCATCACCCGCAAGCTGGTGCGCCGTCATCCCCATGTGTTCCCCGATGGCGACCTGTACGGCGCGCCGGACATGGCGCGCCTGGAAGAGGCCGCCATCAAGCAGCGCTGGGAGGAGATCAAGGCCGAGGAGCGCGCCGAGAAGGCTGCCGCGCCGGAGCAACTGTCCCTGCTGGATGACGTGCCCGCCGTACTGCCGGCCCTGAGCCGCGCGGCCAAGCTGCAGAAGCGTGCGGCCCAGGTCGGCTTCGACTGGCCCGAGGCGCTGCCGGTGGTGGACAAGGTGCGCGAGGAGCTGGACGAGGTGCTGGAGGCGATGGCCGACAACGACCCCGCCGCCATCGCCGATGAGATCGGCGACCTGCTGTTCGTGGTGGTGAACCTGGCGCGCCATCTCAAGGTGGACTCGGAAACCGCCTTGCGTGGAGCCAACGGTAAATTCGAGCGGCGCTTCCGATTCATCGAACAGGCATTGCGTGAAGCGGGTCGTCCCATTGAAGATTGCACCCTGGACGAACTGGATGCCCTGTGGGGCGAAGCCAAGAAACAGGAAAAAGCCGCCCTTGGCTGCTAAGCAGAGAGACTGAATTACCCATGAGCCTTTCCCTCCGTGACCAACTGCTGAAAGCCGGGCTGGTCAATGAAAAGCAGGTCAAGCAGGCCGGCAAGCAACAGCAGAAGCAACAGCGCCTGGAGAAGAAAAACCAGGTCGAGAAGGATGACAGCCAGCGCCAGGCCGCCCTTCAGGCACAGGCCGAGAAGGTCGCCCGTGACCAGGAACTGAACCGCCAGCAGCAGGAAAAGGCCGAGCAGAAGGCCCGCTCGGCGCAGATCAAGCAGCTCATCGACAGCTCGCGCCTGCCCAAGCTGACCACCGAGGACTACTACAACTTCGTCGACGACAAGAAGGTCAAGCGCATCGCCGTCAACGATATGGTCCGCGACAAGCTGAGCCGTGGTTCCCTGGCCATCGTCCAGCACGGTGGTGGCTACGAGATCATCCCCCGCGATGCTGCGCTGCGTATCCAGGAGCGCGACCCGCGCCGCATCCTGCTGCTCAACACCCCCACCGAAGAAGCCGATGCGGACGATCCCTACGCCGCCTACAAGGTGCCGGACGACCTGATGTGGTGAGTGCGGTGCATGAAGAGAGCCGGGCGATGCCCGGCTTTTTCATGGGCGTTTGGCGGTGACGGTAGGGCGGGTGAAACCCGCGGAACCCGGTGCCTGCTGCTTGTCGGGTTGCACCCGACCTACAAGGAGTTGGGGCGGTGCAGCCTGTAGCCCGGGCTTCAGCCCGGGGCGTGGAGGAGTCAGCAGATCTGGTTGCCCAGCAGCACCCGGCCGAAGCTGGCGCCTTCGGTCAGCGGGGTGATGGCGGTGATGTGGTCCAGGCGCAGGCGCTCGGGGCCGGCCTCGCCCTGGACGAGGAAGAATTCCTCCTTCGCCGGCGTGGTCTCGGTGTTCACCGCGCGGGCTTCCAGGCTGGCGCCGTCGTCCAGCTCGATCAGCAACTGGTAGCGGTGCAGGCAGGCGATCTCGATGAAGTCATAGAGTTCGCAGGACAGGGGCAGGTAGTGGCTCATCTCGGTCTCCTCGGGGCGGGAGTCTCGACTCAGGATGCCGATCATCCTATACCCGTGGAGGCGCGCCGCCAGCCCACCTTTGTAAGGGCATGAAAAAGCCGGGCATGGGCCCGGCTTCTCGGCAACGCTGGCGCCTTACTGGGCGCCTTCGACCTTGCGGCCGTCGACCGTGCCGTCCTTGAGCATGATCTGGTATTCCTTGCCGTCCTTCTCCACCTGGTTCAGGCGCACCAGCAGGTAGCCCCAGTCCTTGGCGAACCAGAGGGTGGTCTTGCGGTTGCTCTGGGTGGGATCGCGCACGCGCTCGACCTTGATGGCATCGACCGTGCCGGCCTTGGTCTCGACCTTTTCCTCACCGAGGACGCGGAAGTCATAGGTCTCGACTTCGTCGCCGTCGATCACCTGGTAGCTCATGCTCTTCTTGCCGGCGGCGACGTCATGCTGCAGCACCAGCTGGTAGGTGGACTTGTCCACCAGGCCACGGTTCAGGGGCACGCGCACCTGATTGCCGCGATCACTGCCGATCACCTGCTTCTGGCTCCAGTCGAAGTCCAGTTCGATCTGCTTGCTCTTGCCCAGGCCGCTGCGGTTGAAGCGGTAGGTCTGGGGCAGGAAGGCGTTGTTTTCCAGGCGGAATACGCTGGTTTCAGTCAGGCTGGCCACCAGCATGGAGGCCTCGAAATCCAGCTGCCAGCGGCCGTCGTCCAGCTTCTTCAGGCTGCGGCCGGCGGTGCCGCTGATGGGCATCGTCTTCCAGTCGGCGGTGTAGCTGGCCTCGAAGGGTTTTAGCTCGGCCGCGGTGACCGGCAGGGTGAACAGGGCGAGGAGCAACAACAGGGCACGACGCATCGGCAAAATCTCCTAGTTACGCAGTTGCTGCCCGCAGGGGGGCAGCGCTTGGCCATCCAGTAGCGCGCCTTGCTCGCCCAGGCTCAGGCGACCTTCGGCGAACCAGCGCATGGCCAGCGGGTAGATACGGTGTTCCTGCACATGCACCCGTCTGGCCAGGCTTTCCGGTGTGTCATCAGACTCTACCGGGATTACCGCCTGTACGACCAGAGGGCCCCCATCGAGTTCCTCGGTGACGAAGTGCACGCTGCAGCCATGCTCGGCATCACCGGCTTCCAGCGCGCGCTGGTGGGTGTGCAGGCCCTTGTGCAGGGGCAGCAGGGAGGGGTGGATATTGAGCAGGCGGCCCTGGTAGTGACGCACGAAACCAGAGGTGAGGATGCGCATGAAGCCGGCCAGCAGCACCAGGCGCGGGGCATGGGCGTCGATGGCTGCAACCAGCGCCGCATCGAAGGCCTCGCGGCCTTCGTACTGCGTGTGGTCGAGCACCTGGGTGGCTATCCCCGCCTGGCGGGCGCGCTCCAGCCCGTAGGCATCGGCGCGGTTGGAAATCACCGCGCGGATGCGTGCCGGGCTGTCGGCTGTGGAGCTGCTGTCGATCAGGGCCTGGAGGTTGCTGCCGGAACCGGAGATCAGCACCACCACATCACAGCGGTCGGACATCAGTGGCTTTTCAGGTTGTTCAGGACGACGCGTTCGCTGCCTTCGACGCCAGCGGCGATCTGGCCGATGACCCAGGGTTGCTCGCCAGCGGCGCGCAGGGTTTCCAGGGCCACGTCGACCTGCTCGGGGGCGATGCAGATGACCATGCCGACGCCGCAGTTGAGTACGCGGTGCATCTCGTGCTCATCGACGTTGCCTTTTTCCTGCAGCCAGTCGAACACGGCCGGACGCTGCCAGCTGGCGACGTCGATCACCGCCTGGGCACCTTCGGGCAGCACGCGCGGGATGTTCTCGGTGAGGCCACCGCCGGTGATGTGGGCCATGGCCTTCACCGCGCCGGTGTCCTTGATCAGCTTGAGCAGCGGCTTGACGTAGATGCGGGTCGGCGCCATCAGCAGGTCGGCCAGGGGCTTGCCATCAAGCTGCACGCTCTCGATGTCGGCGCCGCTGACTTCGATGATCTTGCGGATCAGCGAGTAGCCGTTGGAGTGCGGGCCGGAGGAGGGCAGGGCGATCAGGGTGTCACCGGTGGCAACCTTGGAGCCGTCGATGATTTCGGACTTTTCCACGACGCCGACGCAGAAGCCGGCCAGGTCGTAGTCTTCGCCTTCGTACATGCCGGGCATCTCGGCAGTCTCGCCGCCCACCAGGGAGCAGCCGGCCAGTTCGCAACCGGCACCGATGCCGGTGACCACGGTGGCGGCCACGTCGACATTGAGCTTGCCGGTGGCGTAGTAGTCGAGGAAGAACAGCGGCTCGGCGCCGCAGACCACCAGATCGTTCACGCACATGGCGACCAGGTCCTGGCCGATGCTGTCGTGCTTGTTCAGGTTCAGCGCCAGGCGCAGCTTGGTGCCGACGCCGTCGGTGCCGGAGACCAGCACGGGCTGCTTGTAGCCGGCCGGGATTTCGCAGAGGGCGCCGAAGCCACCCAGGCCGCCCATCACTTCAGGGCGCGCGGTGCGCTTGGCCACGCCTTTGATGCGTTCGACCAGGGCTTCGCCTGCGTCGATGTCCACACCGGCGTCCTTGTAGCTCAGGGAGGGTTGCTTGCTCATAAATCCAGGCCTATAGGGGAAATTCGAGGATCAACCGGCAAGTCTGGCTGCCGGTTTGCGAAGGCGCGCGATTTTATCAGGCTTGGCCCATAGCAGCCATCGGCAGCGGTCGGCGTTGGCGAAAAGCATTCAAATAAGTGCTCGCCCGGCCCCCGGCCCGTTGCCCGTGAGGTTGGGCCTGTTTAAGGTATAGCCCTTCACTCGCGGCCAGCCGCCGCCCAACAGAATGTCGAGAGTCTTCAATGCGCCTGATCGCCCGCCTGCTCATGGTCTGCCTGCCGTTGTCCAGCCTGCCGGCCTTCGCCGAAACGGTCAGCGGCCTCTACCAGGTGCGCGAGCCCGTGGCTTCGCAGCAGCCGGCGGACCGTGACCAGGCCCTGAACCGCGCGCTGGAGACCCTGGTGATCCGCCTGGCCGGCGATGCCAAGGCGCTGGACAACCCGGCGCTGGCCGAGGCGCGCAAGAACCCGCAGCAATTGATCAGCCAGTTCGGCTACGAGGGCCAGTCCCTGCTGGTGGATTTCGACCCCGTGACCACCGAGCGCACCCTGCGTCAGGCCGGCGTACCGCTGTGGGGCGCCAACCGCCCAGCGATCCTCGGCTGGTGGCTGAACCAGAGCAGCGAAGGGGCCAGCCTGGTGGGCGATGCCCAGGAAGCGGCCAAGCCGCTGCGTGATGCCGCCCAGCACCGCGGCCTGCCCCTGCGCCTGCCGCTGGCCGACCTCAGCGAGCAGCTGGTGGCCACCCCGGAAGCCCTGGTGGCGACCGACCCCGAGGCGCTGCGCCCGGCCTCCGAACGTTATTCCGCCGATGCCTTGCTCGCCGTGCTGGCCAGCGAAGCCGATGGCAAGTGGAAGGCGCAATGGCACCTGTGGCTGGGTGACAACCGCGACCAGGGCACCCTGGAGGCTGCCGACCAGGGCGCGCTGGCCGATGCCGTGCTGCTCGCCGTGAGCCAGCGCCTGGCACCGCGTTTCGTGGTGGCGGCGGGTGTCGGCCAGAGCCAGATACTGGAAGTGAAGGGCGCTGACCTTGCGCGCTACGCCGAACTGTCCCGCGCGCTGGAGCCGTTCGGCGCCCGCCTGGTGCAGGTCGAAGGCGATCTGTTGCGCTACCAGGTCAACGCCAGCAGCGAACAACTGCGTGCCCAACTGGCACTGAACGGTTTGCAGGAGTCGCCCGCCGAGGCCGCTCCGGTGGATGCCGGCCAGGCTCCGGCCACCCCGGGCGCCGCCCCTGCGCCGCAGGTGCAGCCGCGTGACCCGGTATTGCGATTCCACTGGTGAGGGCCCGGACGGCCACTCCCGTAACTCAAGGCTGAGGATTTCCCATGACCGATTCGCGTCGCTGGCTCTGGCTGGGGGGCGTCCTGCTTCTTTGCTGGCTGCTGTATCAGCTGCACCCCATTCTTTCCCCGTTCCTGGTGGGCATGCTGCTGGCCTACCTGGGTGACCCGCTGGTGGACCGGCTGGAGCGCCTGGGCCTGTCGCGCACCTGGGGCGTGGTGGCGGTATTCACCCTGTTCAGCCTGATCCTCCTGGCGTTGCTGCTGGTCCTCGTGCCCATGCTGGGTCGCCAGTTGGTGCGCCTCTATGAACTGGCGCCGCAGATGCTCGACTGGCTGCAGAACAGCGCGCTGCCCTGGGTCCAGGCCAAGCTGGGGCTGCCCCAGGGCTTCTGGCGTTTCGACAAGCTCAAGGAAGTGATCAGCGGCCACCTCGGCCAGACCACCGATGTGGTCGGCGTGCTGCTGGCCAGCGCGACCGCCTCCGGGCTGGCGCTGGTGGGCTGGATCGGCAACCTGCTGCTGATCCCGGTGGTCGGCTTCTACCTGCTGCGTGACTGGGACCTGATGATGGCCAAGCTGCGCGGTCTGTTGCCACGCAACCGCGAGGGGTTGGTGCTGAAGCTGACGGGCGAATGCCATGAAGTGCTGGGTGCCTTCATTCGCGGCCAACTGCTGGTGATGCTGGCGCTGGGCGTCATCTACTCCGTCGGGCTCATGGCCATCGGGCTGGACCTCGGCCTGCTGATCGGCCTGCTCGCCGGGCTGGCCAGCATCGTTCCCTACATGGGCTTCGTGGTCGGTTTCGGCTCCGCCGTGGCGGCGGCGCTGTTCCAGTTCGGCGGCTTCGAGCTGTACCCGCTGATCGGCGTCGCGGTGGTGTTCGGCATCGGTCAATTGCTTGAAGGCATGCTGCTGACGCCGCTGCTGGTGGGCGATCGCATCGGCCTACATCCGGTGGCGGTGATCTTCGCCATACTCGCTGGTGGCCAGTTGTTTGGCTTCACCGGCGTGCTACTGGCGCTGCCTGTTGCAGCGGTGATCATGGTTTTGCTGCGTCATGCTCATGATTTATATAAACTTTCCCAACTTTACGGAGAGACCGGCAGCGGTTCCGACGAACCCAGCGATTCGGCATGAAACCCATTCAGCTTCCCCTCGGCATTCGCCTGCGTGACGACGCGACCTTTGCCAACTACTACCCCGGCGCCAACGCCGCGGCGCTCGGCTATGTCGAGCGTCTCTGCGAGGCCGATGCCGGCTGGACCGAAAGCCTGATCTACCTGTGGGGCGGGGAGGGTGTTGGGCGCAGCCACTTGCAGCAGGCGGCGTGCCTGCGCTTCGAGCAGCGCGGCGAGCAGGCGGTCTATCTGCCCCTGGCGGAGCTGGCGCAATACGGGACGGCGATCCTCGACAACCTGGAGCAGTGCGAGCTGGTCTGCCTTGATGACCTCGACGCGGTCGTCGGTCGCGCGGATTGGGAAGAGGCGCTGTTCCACCTGTTCAACCGCCTGCGCGATTCCGGTCGCAAGCTGCTGCTGGCGGCCAATACCGCGCCGCGCGGGTTGCCGGTGAAGCTGCCGGATTTGAAATCACGCCTGACCCTGGCGCTGATCTTCCAGCTGCAGTCGCTGTCCGATGAGGACAAGCTGCGCGCCCTGCAATTGCGCGCTTCGCGCCGTGGCCTGCACCTGACCGACGAGGTCGGGCGTTTCATCCTCACCCGCGGGTCGCGCAGCATGAGCGCCCTGTTCGAATTGCTCGAACGTCTCGATCAGGCCTCCCTGCAGGCCCAGCGCAAGCTCACCATTCCCTTCCTCAAGGAAACCCTGGGCTGGTGAGTCCGGCGCGGCCCACGGCCGCGCCGTTTCGCATGTCCCTTCAGCTTTCCCCGGCCAGCTTGCGGTTGTACTGGAAGCGCCAGCGCGTGTAGAGCAGCGCGGCGCAGAACAGCAGCAGGCTGAGCCCGCCCATCAGCCAGCCGAACAGCGCGCGGTTCGGGTCGGTGGCCGCCAGCACGCCCTGGATGAAGTACAGGTTGATCACGAAGCAGGCCCAGGCATGGGCGCGGGCGTTGCCGAGGACCATGCCTGGCGCCAGCAGCGCCAGCGGCAGCAGCTCGATGCTCAGCACCACCCAGGGGCGGGCGCCGTTGAGCTCGGCGTAGACCAGGGTCCAGACCACCAGCAGCAGGGCCAGGCCGAAGAAGGCGAACAGGCTCAGGGCGCGGCTGATGGCCAGGCGCGGGGCGAGCCAGCTCAGTTCGGGGAGGATCTTGGGTTGCTTAGCCACGGGGTTTCTCCAGGCGGATCGCAGTCGTCGCCAGGCGTTGGCCCAGGGCGCGGCAAAGGGTGGTTTCCTGTTCGTCGAGGGCGCGCTTGCCGTCGGCGCCGGCGTAGTGGCTGGGGCCGTAGGGCGTGCCGCCACCGCTGGTGGAAAGCAGGGCCGGCTCACTGTAGGGCAGGCCGGTGACCAGCATGCCGTGGTGCAGCAGCGGCAGCAGCATGGACAGCAGGGTGCTTTCCTGGCCGCCGTGCAGGCTGGCGGTGGAGGTGAAGACGCCGGCGGGCTTGCCCACCAGGTCACCGCTGAGCCAGAGGCTGCTGGTGCCGTCGAGGAAGTATTTGAGGGCGGCGGCCATGTTGCCGAAGCGGGTCGGGCTGCCGAGGGCCAGGCCGGCGCAGTTCTTCAGGTCGTCGAGGCTGGCGTAGAGCGGGCCGTCGGCGGGAATGTCGCTGGCGACCGCCTCGCATTCGGTGGAGACGGCGGGCACGGTACGCAGGCGCGCCTCCATGCCACCCAGTTCCACGCCCCGGGCGATCTGCCGGGCCATCTGCTCGGTGGCGCCATGGCGGCTGTAGTAGAGGACCAGGATGTAGGGCGCGCTCAAGGTAGGATCTCCAGGATCTTCTCCGGCGGGCGGCCGATCACGGCCTTGTCGCCCACCACCAGGATCGGGCGCTCGATCAGCTTGGGGTGAGCGCTCATGGCGGCGACCAGTGCGGCGTCATCGAGGCCGGCGTCGTCCAGGCCGAGGCTCTTGTATTCGTCCTCGCCGGTGCGCAGCAGCTGGCGCGCGCCGATGCCGAGGCGGCTGAGCAGGGTTTCGATTTCGGCGACGCTGGGTGGGGTTTCCAGGTAGCGCACGACATGCGGTACGAGGCCGCGTGTTTCGAGCAGTTCCAGGGCGCCGCGTGATTTCGAGCAGCGGGGATTGTGATACAGCGTCATTTCGGTCATGGCGGGGGTCGCAAGGCCTTGTGGGAGGCGGCTATTCTAACCGCGTCCGGGCGCAGGTCTGAACCTTGCGTGTCGAGTCGGCCAGCGGACAGGGCACCCAGCAACTAAGGAGATGGAATGCGCCAACGCATCAAAGACGTGGAAGAGTTCTGGCGCTTCCTGTTGCATCGCTTTCTCAGTGACCACGGCATGAACAGCGCAGCCGCGCTGACCTATACCAGCCTGTTCGCGGTGGTGCCGATCATGACCGTGACCTTCACCATGCTCTCGGCCATTCCGGCCTTCCAGGGCATGGGCGAGCAGATCCAGCGCTTCATCTTCCATAACTTCGTGCCGTCGAGCGGCGAGGCGGTGCAGGAGTACCTGCAAGGCTTCACCCTGCAGGCCCGGCACCTGACCTGGGTGGGCGTGGCGCTGCTGGCGGTGACCGCCTTCACCATGCTGGTGACCATCGAGAAGGCGTTCAACACCATCTGGCGGGTGCGCCAGCCGCGCCGTGGCGTTTCCAGCTTCCTGCTGTACTGGGCGATCCTCAGCCTGGGGCCGCTGCTGCTGGGCACGGGCTTCGCGGTGAGCACCTACATCACCTCTCTTTCGCTGCTTTCCAGCCTCAACGAGATTGCCGGCACCCGTATCCTGCTGGGCTTCACGCCGCTGCTGTTCAACGTGGCGGCCTTCACCTTGCTATACGCGGCGGTGCCCAATGCCCGGGTGCCGATCCGCCATGCGCTGATCGGTGGCGCCTTCACGGCCCTGCTGTTCGAGTCAGCCAAGGCGCTGTTCGGGCTCTATGTGAGCTTCTTCCCGGGCTACCAACTGATCTACGGCGCCTTCGCTACCGTGCCGTTGTTCCTGCTGTGGGTCTATGTGTCCTGGGTGATCGTGCTCTTCGGTGCGGAACTGGTGTGCAACCTGGCCGGTTCGCGCCATTGGCGGCGCCGGCAGATGCCGCGCCTGCTGTCCCTGATGGGCATCCTGCGGGTGATGCATGACCGCCAGATCCGCGGCCTGCCGGCACGGCACCTGGATGTGCAGCGTGCTGGTTGGCTGCTGCCGGAGGACGAGTGGCTGGAGTTCATGGAGCTGCTCGAAGGCCAGCACCTGGCCTGTCGGGTGGGCGGGGGCTCCTGGGTGCTTTCCCGTGACCTGAACAGCTACAGCCTGCATCAGTTGCTCAGCCACTGTCCCTGGCCGTTGCCGCGCCCGGCGCAACTGCCGGAGCACCTCGACGAAGCCTGGTACCCGCCGCTGAAGGCTGCCCTGGAGGCCTTGCAGCAGGAGCAGCAGGCGCTGTTCGACGGCAGCCTGGCGGGCTGGTTGCGGCCTGCATCGGAGTGACAAAAAAGGGCAGTTTGCGGCATATTGCCAGCTGCCATTTCCGTCTCCACCTGGCACCAGAGCCAGAAAGCGCGGGGAGGTGGAAAATGGCACGTTTCTGGCAATCTCAGGGAGAGTTTGCTGTCACTCTGCCATTAGGCAGGGATAAGCCAAGGAAAGAAGTGTTCTATGAGTAAGGCCAAGGGCAAAGTTGTCCATCTCCATGAGCGTGATCCGCAGGAGGCGCTCGAGCGCCTGAACCGGATCACCGGCCTGCAGTTCTCGCAATGGCCCGAATCCCTGGTTCCCCCCGCGCCCGTACCCGAAGCCCGTCGGGAAGAGGACCAGGAGCCGCCAACCCCCAGCAATGGCGCTGCTCGCGCCTGAGTGAAAATGAAAAACCCCGCGACAGGCGCGGGGTTTTCGTTTTCAGCCCTTGTGGCCGATCAGGCGAGCGCCTGGCGGCTGTCCGCTCCGGCCTGCTCGACGGCCTGGACGAAGAGTTCTTCCACCAGCAGGCCTTGCACGGTGACCGCCGATTTGAGGCGCACCTGCATGTCTTCGATCTTGTGCTTCACGGGCATGCGGGCGATGCCCGAGAGCAGGATCTTGCCGTGGGCGTTGACCTTGCCGTGGTCCACCGCGACTTCGCGACGGATTTCGCCATCGCGGTAGCTGACCAGCAGCGATACCGGCAGGGTGGCTAGGCCAGGCAACTGCAGCCAGGCGGCGATATTGAATTCGGCGACCCGGCCCTCGTAGGGGGTCACGATCGGGCGTGCCGCCTCGACGATGCGGGACGGCACGGGGCCGATCAGCTTGTCTTGATTCTGGGACATTAGGGGGGTTTCCAGGCTGATAGCGGAACGTTCGTACGGTTAGTGCGGGGAATTATAGGGAGGGTGCCCGGATGAAACTGTGCGCTTCGCCGATGAGCGGCGTGACCCGTCTCGCACTTTCGCCGATCAGGCCATTTTCAGCGGATAGCGCGCGACCATGGCGGTGCTGAGGTTGGGCTCGGGCAGCGGCAGGATGGCCTGGTTGTGCACGCTGGCGAGCTGCAGCCAGAGGTGTTCGCCCCCGACGAACTGATCCTTGGGCAGCCACAGGCCGTGATGCCAGCCATTGCCGGGGGCCGGGGTGCTTTGCAGCACGCCGGGGTGGGTCTGCGAGTTGGGGGCCCGGCGCAGCCAGACCGGCCGTGGCAGGCCCTTGAGGTAGCGCAGGCCGAGGTGCAGGCCTTCCTGGTTGGTGTGGCGCCAGCGCACCAGTGCCAGGGTCGGCGTGCCACTGTTGAGCAGCAGGGTCAGTTGCCCCACCGGCAGTTGCGCGCCCTGGTCGGCGTGGCACAGCAGCCTGGCGCCACCGGCGCTGGAGTCGAGCATCTGCGCATCCAGGCTGGCCGGGCGTTGCGCCAGCAACTGGGCATGGATGGCGGGCAGGCCCACCACCATGCTGCAGGAGCCTTCGTACTCGGTACGCGGATGACGTCGCTGCTGGCGGCCCAGCCAGTTCTGCCGCACGCGTTCGAGCAGTTCGTGCTCGGCGCTACTTTGCAGCGGGGCGGGGTCATGCAGAGCGATCAGCAGGGGGCCCAGCTCCAGGCGACGCAGGTAGGGGCTGGAGATGATGCTGTCGAGGCGGTCCTGGGGGACATAGGGTTGCGCCTCGGTGAGGTCGATCGTCGCACCGTCGCTTTCGTCTTCCTGATCCCAGGGCAGCAGGTGCGCCAGTCCGGCCAGGGGCGCGAGGGCGCCGAACAGCAGCGTGCATTCGCCTTCGGTGAGGTGGAAGGGGTTGCTCAGGGCCAGCAGCAGCACCTGCTGATAGAGGCCGCGCAGGGTGCTGGCGGGCACGGGGCGGAAGGCCGCGGCGACCGGCTCGTCCAGGCACTCCTGGTGCTCGCCGATCCAGAACAGCAGGTGGCTGTCGCGCCACAGCGAGCCGGGCGGCTCCTGGTAGTGCTGGTAGTGACGCATCAGCGTCTGCGCAATGAAATGCTGGGCCATGTACAGGCACCAGGCCAGGTGCGGCCGGGAAGGCTGGCGACCCTGGAGTATCTGCAGCAGCAGGCGCTTGAAGCCGGCGGCCAGTTCACTGCACAGGCGCAGGAACAGCATCGGCGGCAGCGCGCCCTGTTCATAGGCCGTGGCGTAGTGGCGGTATTCCTCGCTGAAGCTTTGCAGCGCCCGTTGCCTTTCGAGTAAGGTCACCGCACTCCGGTTCAGCCGGAACAATCGCCCGAGCACCTCCTGCAGCGCGCCATCCTGGGGCTGCAGGCGTGCCTCGGCGAGGAACTGGTTCAGGCCCGCCAGGATAGGGGTGTCCTCTTCGAGGATGTCCGGCACTTCCAGGCACAGGGCATCCAGCGTCATATCAACCCTGCGTACACGAGGATCGATTGCATGGGATCACGACTCCAGGCTGTTTTCGGGGCGCTCATTCTCATGGGTGCCGGGCTGTTGCTGGGAGGTTGTTCGGATGACGTCGGCCTCGATCAGCATGGACAGAAGGTAGCGACTGACGGCCTCGAAAACCAGTGGTTGGTGATTAATTACTGGGCGGAGTGGTGCGGGCCCTGTCGTACCGAGATTCCCGAGCTCAACGCCCTGGCCGGGCAGCTCAAGGGTGGCAGTGCGCGCGTGCTGGGCGTCAACTTCGACGGCCTGCAGGGGGCCGAGCTGGAAAAGGCCGCCAAGCAGATGGGCATCGACTTCACCGTGCTCGCCCAGGACCCGGCCGAGCGCTACAAATTGCCGCGCAGCGAGGCGCTGCCGGTGACCTATATCATTGACCCCCAGGGCCAGGTGCGTGAGCGCCTGATGGGCGAACAGACCGCTGCCGGGATTTCCGGGCACCTGACCAGACTGAAGGAAGGAAAGTAAGCATGGCGCGCATCTGCCTGCACGGTTATGTCAGCGGCAAGGTCCAGGGCGTGTGTTTCCGCCAGTCGACCCAGGAGGAGGCGGACCGCCTCGATCTGGACGGTTGGGTGCGTAACCTTGCGGATGGTCGCGTCGAGGTGCTGTTCGAGGGCGAGGAGGGCGCGGTTCGCGAGCTCGCCGCCTGGCTCGAGCAAGGCCCGAGCGGGGCGAAGGTCGATGTGGTGGAACTGACGGAGCAACCCTTGCAGGGTATCGCCGGGTTCATCGTACGGCGCTAGGTCAGGGGCGCACGTACCAGATGTCCTGCCAGAGCCCGACCACCTTGGCCGGGTACCAGTTCTCGCCGAGGCTGCCGTTGTAGCGGGCCAGGGCTCGGTTGATATCGCCCCGTTCCTTCTTCAGGTAGTAGCTGAGAATGGTGCAGCCGTAGCGCAGGTTGGTGGCGTTGTCGGTGAGGTTGTCCTGGGGGCGGCCCAGTTCGGCTTTCCAGAAGGGCATCACCTGCATCATTCCCTGCGCGCCTACGGATGAGATGGCGAAGCGATCGAAGCGGCTTTCAGCATGGATCAGCGCCAGTACCAGGTCAGGCCTGAGCCCGGCCTTGCTGGCTTCGTGGTGCACCAGCCTGAGCAGGTCGAGGCGCTGCGCCGGGTCTGGCACATAGCGTTTCAGGCGGGTGGACATGTCGAGCAGCCAGACTTCGGCGTCGAAGCGGTCGCCGAAGCTATCGGCCTCGGCCACCGTGTGCTGCAGCAGTTCCCGCAGCTCGGGTTCCGGCGCCTGGCGCAGATTGCCGGAGGCGGGCAGGGCCAGCGCCAGCAGGCCGCTCAGGAGCAGGGTTCGCCAGGGCACGGAGTGGCTCAGTCGCTTTCGCCAGGATCGGCTGCCAGGCGGCCGGCGTCCTTCATCAGCGCCTTGAGGAATTCCTGCTGCAGCTCGGGATCATTGCGGGTCAGTTCGATCAGGCTCTGTTCCAGCTCGCTGGCTTCCTCTTCCAGGCCCAGCTCGGACAGACGTTTGACCCGGTGCACCCATTGCGGCACCTCGTCGTCTTCCAGGTCTTCGAAGATCAGCGCATGGGCTTCCTGCAGCTTGCTGCGCAGGCTGCGGCTGACCATCAGCGTGGCTTCGGCGCGAGTGCTGTCCAGCGGGTCTTCGACGCTGAGCAGGAGCTTGCCGATGCGGCTGGTGTCCTGTTCGGCGAAGGGGCCATCGAGCAGGTTCAGGCGCAGTACGCCGTGGCGGTCGGTGAGCAGCTCATTGCTCTGCTTGCCGGCGGTCACCAGTACCGGGCGTTCGGCCCAGGGCAGGCTGGAGTATTCGACGCGCTTGTCGCGTTGCTGCTCGTCGAGGCTGGCCAGATTCTGCTCGGAGCGGCCATTGGACTCGACGTTCATGAAGGGGTTGAGCCCGGCGAAGCCGTAGCTGATCCAGTCCTTGGTAGCGGTATCGGGCAGGCTGCCGAGGAGCGCCACGTTGAGTACGTTGGCGCCGACGCCTGCCACTACCGCTACCGCGCCCAGCGGCACTTCATAGAGTTCGCGCCAGGGTTGGTAGGGCGTGTAGCGGTCATAGCGGCGGGTGACCTCGAACTCGGTCACCTCGAAGGTCTTCTGCTCGTTCACGCGCACGCGGCGCTGTGGCAGTTCCAGCACGCGGGGCTCGCCGACGTCGATCTGCAGCTCATGGTTGAGCAGCTTGCGCTCGACGCGCTCCTCGTGTTCCGCCCGCTGGGGCAGGTGGTTGGCGCAGCCGCTGAGGAAGAGGGCGCCGCCAAGGGCGGCGCCGGTGAGGCGGATGGAACTACGCTTGAACATTTCTTCTCGATCAGCGACGTACGCGGGCTGTGATATAGGACAGAACCTCGTCGACGGCGACAGCCTGGCTGTCGGTCTCGCGGCGGTTCTTGTATTCCAGGTTGCCTTCGGCCAGGCCGCGCTCGCTCACCACGATGCGGTGGGGGATGCCGATCAGTTCCATGTCGGCGAACTTCACGCCGGGGCTGGTCTTCTTGTCACGGTCGTCCAGCAGCACTTCGATGCCGGCGGCAGTGAGCTCGGCGTAGAGCTTGTCGGTGGCTTCCTTGACGGCGGGCGTTTCGTACTTGAGCGGTACCAGAGCGACCTGGAAGGGCGCCAGGGCGTCCGGCCAGAGGATGCCGCGCTCGTCGTAGCTCTGCTCGATGGCGGCGGCGACCACGCGGGATACGCCGATGCCGTAGCAGCCCATGATCAGGGTAACGGGCTTGCCGTTCTCGCCCAGTACGCTGAGGTTCATCGCCTCGCTGTACTTGGTGCCGAGCTGGAAGATATGACCCACTTCGATGCCGCGCTTGATCACCAGGGTGCCCTTGCCGTCGGGGCTCGGGTCGCCGGCGACGACGTTACGCAGGTCGGCGATTTCCGGCACGGCCAGGTCGCGTTCCCAGTTGACGCCGAAGTAGTGCTTGTCATCGATGTTGGCGCCGATGGCGAAGTCGCTCATCAAGGCCACGGAACGGTCGATGATGCAGGGCATGGGCAGGTTCAGCGGGCCCAGGGAACCGGCGCCGGCACCGATGGCGGCACGCAGTTCCTCTTCGCTGGCGAAGACCAGGGGGCTGGCGACCAGGGCCTGGTTGGAGGCCTTGATTTCGTTCAGCTCGTGGTCGCCACGGACGATCAGGGCGACCAGTGTGCCTTCCTCGGCGCCATGCACGACCAGGGTCTTGATGGTCTTCTCGATGGCCAGGCCGAAGTTCTCGACCAGGGCGGCGATGGTCTTGGTGTCGGGGGTGTCCACCAGGCGCAGTTCCTCGGTGGCGGCGCCACGGGAGGTTTCGCGCGGTACGGCTTCGGCCTTCTCGATGTTGGCCGCGTAGTCGGAGCTGTCGCTGAAGACGATGTCGTCCTCGCCCGAGTCGGCGAGCACGTGGAATTCATGGGAGCCGCTGCCACCGATGGAGCCGTTGTCGGCCTGCACGGGGCGGAAGTTCAGGCCCAGGCGGGTGAACACCTTGCAGTAGGCGCCGTACATGACGTCGTAGGTGTCCTGCAGGGATTCCTGGGAGGCATGGAAGGAGTAGGCGTCCTTCATGATGAATTCGCGGCCGCGCATCAGGCCGAAGCGCGGACGGATCTCGTCACGGAACTTGGTTTGCACCTGGTACATGTTGATGGGCAGCTGGCGGTAGCTGTTCAGCTCGTTGCGCGCGAGGTCGGTGATGACCTCCTCGTGGGTCGGGCCGACGCAGAATTCGCGACCATGGCGGTCCTTCAGGCGCAGCAACTCGGGGCCGTACTGTTCCCAGCGGCCGGATTCCTGCCAGAGTTCGGCGGGCTGGATGGCCGGCATCAGCACTTCGAGGGCGCCAGCGGCGTTCATTTCCTCACGTACGATCGCCTCGGCCTTGCGCAGCGCACGCAGACCCATCGGCAGCCAGGTGTAGAGACCGGAAGCCAGCTTGCGGATCATGCCCGCGCGCAGCAGCAGCTGATGACTGATCACCACCGCGTCGGTGGGGGTTTCCTTCAGGGTGGAGAGCAGGTACTGACTGGTACGCATGTTTGGCCGTTTCGTCGGTTGCGATGGGTTTTATAGGCTCGGCATTGTACGGCGCTCGTTGGGGCGCGTACAGGTTGCGGCCCGGTAATCGGCAAGGGGAGAGGCGATGGGCGGTTTGAGTGCAAAACAGGTGGAGGCGCTGATCCGCCAGGGCGTGCCCATGGCCGAGGATATCGACCTGCGCATCGAGCGCCTCGACGAAGCGGGTGCACTGGCGCGGGTCCCCTTCCAGCCCAAATTGGTGCGGCCGGGCGGCACCCTGTCCGGCCCGACCATCATGGCGCTGGCTGATGCGGCGATGTATGCAGTGGTGCTCGGCAGGTTGGGGCGGGTGGAGATGGCGGTGACCAGCAACCTCAACATCAACTTCCTGGCGCGGCCGCAGGCTGTGGATCTGCTCGCTGATGCGCGGATACTCAGGTTGAGCAGAAGGCAGGCGGTGTGCGAAGTGTCGTTGTATTCACAAGGCGGGGAAGATGAGCTGGTGGCACATGTAACGGGGACTTATGCATTGCCAATCTGACTGAGGCGACAACTTTTAGTTGGTAATAACAATCAACTCCGTATGTATAGGTATCTATATAAAGAAAGAGCCCGGCATAAGCCGGGCTCTTTGTATCGAAGTAACCGCGGGGCCTGTATTACAGGATGTCCAGCGGGTACTCGGTGATGATGCGAACTTCGTCGACAGCGCTGCTGTCGTTGGAGTAGAAGCCGCCCATGTCGTTGTTGGCGCGCCAAGTGGAGTGGCGGACACGGACGGAGAGATCCTTGGCCGGACCCTCTTGAACCACGTACTTGGCTTCCAGGTTGCGTTCCCACTCCTTGCCGTCTTCGCCGAAAGCACCAGCGTAGGCGCCGTTCGGGTCCGCCTTAGTGCCGTCTGCATCGGAGCCGGTGATGTAGCGAGCCATGAAGCTCAGGCCCGGTACACCAAGGGTGGCCATATTCAGGTCGTAACGCAGTTGCCAGGACTTCTCGCCCGGGGCGTTGAAGTCGGAGTACTGCACGGAGTTGGCCAGGAAGATGGAGTCGCCGGAGTTATTACCGTCCATGCTGATGTAGTCGAACGGCTCATCGCCGTTGACGCGCTGGTGGGCCAGGGTCAGCTTGTGGGCACCGATCGAGTAGGACGCGGCGAGAGAGAAGGCGGTGTTTTCGATCTCACCGGCTTTCGACTTGCCTTCGTCAAGGGTGCGATAGATGTTGAAGTCGAAGCCCAGGGCTTGGTCATCAGACAGCGGGATGCTGTAGTTGGCGTTGGCATAGTACTGGCGATAGATATCTTCCAGTTCTGCGCCGTACAGGCTGACGGACAACTGGTCCGAGATGGCATAGGTGCCGCCAATATAGTCAGCGCTGTTAGCGTCGATGATCACGGGGCCATTCAGGGCATTAGCGTTTCTGGTACCGCCATAGGCAAGTGCGATGTTGCCGTCCTTGTTGGTGGCCAAGCTGCCGTCACGAATGGAGGTAAAGTGACCTGCATCAATGGACAGACCTTCGATTTCGCTGCTGAGGATCTGGAAGCCTTCGGCAGAACCCGGGAACAGGCGCGAGGTGCCGGTAGCGAATACCGGAGCCGTGGGGACGAGGTTGCCGTATTTCAACTCGGTGTTGGAGACGCGGATCTTCACTGCGCCGCCAGCATAGGAATATTCATCTTCGGCGCGGCCGTCGCTACCGATCGGCATCAAGCCCGTGCCGGAAGTGCCTTTGCCGCTGTTCAGCTTGATGCCCAATGCAGCGTGTGCATCAACGCCGAAGCCAACGGTGCCTTGGGTGTAGCCGGATTGGTAGTTGGCCAGGATGCCGTGGGCCCACTCGTTGCGGTAGTTCTGGTTGTCTGCATCGCCACCGTTGTTTACGCCATTGTTGCGGAAGTCGCGGTAGAAGGCGTAGTTCTTGTTCAGAACGGACAGCTTGCTGTCTTCAACGAAGCCCTTGGATTCGTCCTGGGCGCTGGCGAATGCCAGTTGGGTGGTACCGGCGGTCACGGCCAGGGCCAGTGCGCTCCACTTCATCACTTGCATTGTGATTGCTCCTTTGGTTTTTGAAGATTCTCGCCGCTTTCTTATATGTTGAAGGCGGTTCTTTCTTTTTGTGTCGGCGCTAACTTATAGCACGACGTCTATGTTGGCGATAGTTCAACTCTATTCCTTACGAATTCTTCACGGCCATGTCGCAAATTCAGTGTGAGCATGTCGCATATTCGTAGTTTTCGCCTTGCAATCCCTTCGTTTCGTATTTTTATGCGGTCTGGGCGGGCACTTAGCACAACTAAGCCTGCACTTCCGTCCTACATTCACTGCACGCTGCTGATGGCTGTTTGACAGCCTGTTGCCGGCACTTCGAAGGCGGGGTACGGGCACTTGCAGGTGCCTGCTACGACCTTGTTCCCTCTAAAGCAACAAGCGTGCTCAAAGTGGGTTCTTTGCCTGGAAATTTTGCCGCAGTGTGGCGGATGGCTCGTTCGGGGCGGGCCGGTGTTGCCCGGCGGCTCTGCCGTGCAGCCTGTCAGCCTGGGGGATGGCGGGTGTTCTCATGCTTTCCGGGGGTTGCGGTGTGGCGTTGGCTTCGCTAGAGCCATGCCCCGTGATGGGGCGAGTGTGGCGTGGGGTAACGGTCTTTGACTCTGTGTGCGATTTTGGTGCGTTGCGGTAACCGCTGCGCACTTTCAGGACGCAGGGCGCCAGCATGCGTGCGCCTCCTTATATAGAAGGGCTTACGGTTCCGCCGGAATCTTTCCTTGGGTATCCTGCGCGCCGTTTCCTGTCTCGCGCTGTTTTGTCTGTCGCCGGGGCGGGATTAAGCTTGGGTTACACCCGGAAGAACAGGAGAGGTCGTTATGTTCGCCCTGGATCAGAGACTGCAGCAGGATTGCCTGCAGGTCGGAGATTTCCCGCTGTGCCGTCTGCTACTGATGAATGACGTGCACTACCCCTGGTTCATTCTCGTGCCCCGTCGTGAGGACGTCAGCGAGCTGTTCCAGCTCGATGCTGATGACCAACTGCGCCTGTGGAGCGAAACCACTCGCCTGGCGGAGGTGCTCAAGGACAGCTTCGGCGCCGACAAGATGAACGTCGCCACCCTGGGCAACGTGGTCAGCCAACTGCATATGCATGTGATCGCGCGTCGTCGTGAAGATGCCGCCTGGCCCGCTCCGGTGTGGGGGCGGCATCCAGCGCAGCCCTATACGGCGGAGCAGGTCGACGAGGTGATGGCCAAGCTGCGCCTGGTGCTTACCGATGATTTCCGTTTCGCTGAGGTTCAGCCATGAGCCTGGAGGAGCGCATCAACGAACTGGAAACCCGCCTGGCGTTCCAGGACGACACCATCCAGGCGCTCAACGATGTGCTGGTCATGCAGCAGCGGGTCGTGGAGCGTTTGCAGCTGCAACTGGCTGCCTTGGCCAAGCGCCAGGAGGAACTGATCGGGCAGTTTGGTGGCGGTGGTGATGACGACGTGCCGCCCCCCCACTATTGAATCGAGTGCATGAAAAAGCCCGCCATCTGGCGGGCTTTTCTTTGGTGGCTGACTTAGCGGCGGCCAGGCAGTGCGGCGATAACGTCTTCGGCTTGCAGGCCCTTGTCGCGTTGCATGACGGAGAACTCGACGCGCTGCCCTTCGATCAGGACGCGGTGGCCTTCGCCGCGGATGGCGCGGAAGTGCACGAAGATGTCATCGCCCGAGTCGCGGGAGATGAAGCCGAAGCCCTTGGAGGTGTTGAACCACTTGACCGTGCCGGTCTCGCGGTTGGACATGTCCTGGGGCAGGGGGGCGGCCTGGGTGACCTTGCGCAGGTTGATCGCCAGGTGCAGCAGCACGGCGGCGATGGCGGTCAGCAGGCTGAGGAGGATGGCCGGCTGGTTGCCGATGGTGGACAGCGGCGCGAGCAGGTTCAGAGTCTGCAGGACCACGGCTAGGACCAGCAGGGCGGAGACGACGCCTTGCAATTGGTTGCGCAGGCCCTTGGCCCAGGCCGGTACGACGGGTGCGAGCAGCAGGTTGAGCAGGCCGAGCAGTGCCAGATAAAGGGCATCGGGTTGTTGCAGGTAGGGCAGGGCGTCGGTGCGCAGGCTAGGGACGAAGGACAACAGGAGCGCAGCAGCGCCCGTCAGCAGATGGACGATCTTCAACATATTCAATGGACTCACCTTGATAACGCTCGCGTCGGAAGGACCATCCGGGTAGCGGTTCCGGTTTACGGAAGGCTGATCTGGGGGTCGTTTCCGGGCCTCGGCAACTTGAGGCCGGGAGCACCGGGCCGTATTTAACAGCAAAGAGGAGGGCTACTCAAATCAAGCGGTTAGCGCCGCTTCCGGGGCTTGGGGGTGGACCTGATTGCGGCCGTTGCGCTTGGCCTGGTAGAGGGCGTCGTCCGCCCGGGTGAGCAGGCTTTCCAGGTTGTCGCCGGGCTCTGCCAGGGCCAGGCCGAAGCTGGCGGTGATGGTGTCGAGGACCTGGTCAGTGCGGCGCACCTTGACCCGTAGCGACTGGAACTTCAGGCGCAGGTTTTCGGCGAATTGGTGAGCGGTGGCCAGGTCGTAGCAGTCCCGCAGTACTACGCAGAACTCTTCGCCGCCATAGCGGGCCGCCATGGCACGGGGGGGGAGCAGTTCGCGGAGCAACTGGCCGACGTGCTGCAGCACCCGGTCACCCAGGGGGTGGCCGAAGTGATCGTTGAACTGCTTGAAGTGGTCGATATCCAGCATCACCAGGGCCAGCCCGTCGTGGCTGTTGGCCAGTGCCTGTTCCAGCAGGCGGGTGAAGGCGTGGCGGTTGAACACCTGGGTGAGGCTGTCCAGGGTGGCGGCCATCTGGGCTTTTTCCAGTTGGTTGCGCAGGTTCTGGATCTCCGATTGGGCGGCGCGCAGTCGATAGAGGAATTGTTCCTGCTGCTCTTGCATCAATTGGGTGCTTTGTTGCAGCTCGCCAAGGACACCGGGCAGGTCGTCGATGATCGGGTCGTGCAGGGCGGCGAGGCCGAGGGTCAGGCTGTGCTGGTAGGCGGTGCTGCCGACAACGCTGCGGGTAACGCCGGATTCGATGTCATCCACCAATTCGATGACCTGCTGTTGCCCGGCGCGGGCGGCGTCCAGCTCGCCACGGATGATGTAGTCGCGGTACAGCTTGATCGCGGATTCCGGGGGAAAACTGTCGAAGTCCTTGACGATCTTGTCGAGGCGCCGGTTGAGGTCGGGCTCCAGGCCTTTGCTGTAGGTGTACCAGAGGGCGTAGTGCACCGGATTCGGCGGAATGTCGTGGCGCACCATGAGGGGTACCGCCTGCTTGAGCAACTCGGCTGCTTCGCGGGTTTCTTCAGGGAACAGCTCGATGAGCAGGGGTGTTTTCGGCGGCTGACTCATTCGCGTCACTGTGTCGGGAGCGGATTGCCAGAGCATAGTTCAGGCAGGCTTTTGCGCATAGCGAAAGGCCCGGAGAACCGGGCCTTTGCTGGAGATTTTCCGTGATCAGCTGGCGAGTAGGCTGCGCAGCATCCAGGCGGTCTTTTCATGGACCTGCATGCGCTGGGTCAGCAGGTCGGCGGTCGGCTCGTCGCTGACCTTGTCCAGCAGCGGGAAGATGCCGCGGGCGGTGCGTACAACGGCTTCCTGGCCCTGCACCAGTTGGCGGATCATGTCTTCGGAAGCGGGTACGCCTTCTTCTTCCTTGATCGACGACAGGCGCGCATAAGAGGCGTAGGTGCCCGGTGCCGGGAAGCCCAGGGCGCGAATGCGCTCGGCGATGGAGTCCACGGCCAGTGCCAGTTCGGTGTACTGCCCTTCGAACATCAGGTGCAGGGTGTTGAACATCGGCCCGGTGACGTTCCAGTGGAAGTTGTGGGTCTTGAGGTAGAGGGTGTAGGTGTCCGCCAGCAAGCGGGACAGGCCCTCGGCGATAGCTGCGCGATCCTGTTCGGCGATTCCGATATTGATTTCCATGCCTTTACTCCTCTCAGTGGCCAGGGCCTGGCTAGGGCCTGTGATGCGGCAGAGCCTAGCATAGAGCGCCCCATGGTCTGCCTTGGCTTATATCAATCGTTGCGATGCGTTGAGGCTATCGACCGTCGATAACGTCAGCGACGGCCGAGCAGTTTCGCCAGGATTCGCGGGTAGCTGGCCGGCAACAGCCGCTGGATGCGGTCGAGCAGGCGGGCGTCGGCGCCGATCAGGATGCGCGGGTGTTGCCGACGAATGCCGTCGAGTATCACCCGGGCGGCTTCGTCGGGTGTGGTGCGGGCCACCTTGTCGAACTGCGCTGCTGCACGGGCGGCGTCCTGGCGGCCGTCGGGCCCCTGGTAGAAGCGTGCGGCCTTGGCGATATTGGTGCGGATGCCGCCGGGGTGCACGCAGGCGGCTTTCACTCCCGTGTGCGCCAGCTCCTGGCGCAGGGCTTCGGTGAAGCCGCGGACGGCGAACTTGCTGGCGTTGTAGGCGCCCTGGGTGGGCAGGCTGATGATGCCGAAAATGCTGGAGACGTTGACGATCTGTCCTTCGTTGTTCTTCAGCAGGTGCGGCAGGAAGGCCTTGGTGCCGTGTACCACGCCCCAGAAGTTAATGTTCATGATCCATTCGAAGTCGTCGTAGCGCAGCTCCGCGATCGTTTGCGAAAGGGCGACGCCGGCATTGTTGATCACCAGTTGCACGCTGCCGTGGGCGGCCAGCACCTCGTCGGCGAAGGCGTAGACAGCCGCGCGTTCGGCGACATCCAGCGGGTGGGTGGTGATCTTCAGCCCGTCGCGTTGCAGTTCACTGGCCACCTGGCTGAGGTTTTCCCGGTCGAGGTCGGCCAGCGCCAGGTGGCAGCCTTCGGCGGCCAGTTGGTGAGCCAGTGCGCGGCCGATGCCTGATCCTGCTCCCGTCACCACTGCGACTTTCCCTTCTAGCGCCTGCATCTGGACTCCTTGTTGGTTCTGCCCCGTCACGGGTGGCCGGGCTGCGTGGGCAGCTTAGTCAGGGGGCGAGGGGGCGACAACCGAATCAAAGGTGGGCGAGGGCGGGGTCTTCCTGCAGGCAGAGGTTGAACATATTGACCCAGTAGGCGCTGAACTGGCTGCCGCCGAGGCCGTTGATCTCCAGGATGGCGCGCAGCAGTGGGCGTTTGCTCAGTGTCTGGTGGGCACGCTCATGGGTGCGGGCGTCGAAGGTGTCGACGATGTCGAGGATCAGTGCGCCGGGGCTGATCTCCGTTTCATGCAGGCCCTTGGGGTAGCCGCTGCCGTCGGCGTGCTCCTGGTGCTGCAGGATGATCTCGGCGGCGTCTTCCCATTGCGGCATGCGCTTGAGCAGTTCCGCCCCCATGCGCGGGTGGGATTGCATGCGCCGGCGCTCGTCATGGTTGAGTGGCTCCTGCTTGTGCAGCAGCTCCAGCGGTAGCAGCGCCATGCCCAGGTCGTGCAGGCACACGGCTGCGGCCAGCTGGCGGGGCGATACGGGGCGCCCGGCGCGCTCGTTCATCGCCAGGGCGAGTTCCAGCTGGCGCTGGCCACGGCCCAGCCAGAAGCGCGAGCGGTTCTCCGCCGCCAGCATCAGCTCGGCGAAGAACCGCAGGTCGGGTTCGTCTTCCAGGCCGTGGCGGGCCAGGGGGCCAGTGTTCTTCGCTTCGGGTTCGGGGGGCAGCAGGCGCGTGCTCGGGTCCAGGCGATGCAGCAGCGCGCTGCGCAGTTCCGCCTGGCGCTGTTCGGGGGCATTGGCCAGTGCCTTGAGGGCTTTGCTCAGTGAGCGGATGTCCGCCGGTTCGCGGGTGTCGCCCTTCAGCGCCTGTTCGATCTGCAGGCGCAGGCGGTCCTGCAGCAGCAGGAGGATGTCGCCCAGCAGGCTGTCGAACACCAGGGTGCCTTCGCGCAATTGGGCGAGCACATCCTCCAGGGCCTGGGGCAGGGTGTTCAGCCGGTCCAGCCCGACGTAGCCGAGGTTGCCCTTGAGCGTGTGCACCAGGCGGAACAGCTCGCGCAGGCGCTCGTCGTCATCGGGATGGCGCTCGAGTTCGATCAGCAGGTGCTCGCAGCGGGAGAACTGCTCGCGTGTCTCCTGGCGGAAGTCGTCCAGCAGGTCCGTGGTGATGTCGACGGGGCGAGGCGTGGCCATGGATGGTCCTCCACCGGCTTGGGCCCTTCAGTATAGAAAGGCTTCCGGCGGGCGGCTGCGCGGTGTCGATTAACCATATATAATCCGCCCCTTTGCCACCGGTCCCTGGCCAGCGGCAGTGTGGTCCCGATGCCCGGCGGCGATTCGCAGCCCGTTCGCGGTCATCGACGGCACGCACACTGGCGGCCCGACGAATTCAAGACTCAAGAGAAGCGAAACACGACCATGATGCGCAGCCACTATTGCGGCCAACTGAACGAGAGCCTGGACGGCCAGGAAATCACACTTTGCGGCTGGGTCCACCGTCGCCGTGACCATGGCGGGGTCATCTTCCTCGACATCCGTGATCGTGAAGGCCTGGCCCAGGTGGTGTTCGACCCGGATCGCGCCGAGACCTTCGCCAAGGCTGACCGCGTGCGCAGCGAGTACGTCGTCAAGGTGACCGGCAAGGTGCGTCCGCGCCCGGCCGGTGCGGTCAACGCCAACATGGCGTCCGGCGGTATCGAAGTGCTGGGCTATGAGCTCGAAGTCCTCAACCAGGCCGAGACCCCGCCTTTCCCGCTGGACGAATACTCCGACGTGGGCGAAGAGACCCGTCTGCGCTACCGCTTCATCGACCTGCGTCGCCCGGAAATGGCCGCCAAGCTGAAGCTGCGCGCGCGCATCACCAGCAGCATTCGCCGCTACCTGGACGAGAACGGCTTCCTCGACGTCGAGACGCCGATCCTCGGTCGCCCGACTCCGGAAGGCGCGCGTGACTACCTGGTGCCGAGCCGCACCTACCCGGGCAACTTCTTCGCCCTGCCGCAATCGCCCCAGCTGTTCAAGCAGCTGCTGATGGTTGCCGGCTTCGATCGCTACTACCAGATCGCCAAATGCTTCCGCGACGAAGACCTGCGTGCCGACCGTCAGCCGGAATTCACCCAGATCGACATCGAAACCAGCTTCCTCGACGAGAGCGATATCATCGCCATCACCGAGAAGATGGTTCGCCAGCTGTTCAAGGAAGTCCTCGACGTCGAGTTCGACGAGTTCCCGCACATGCCCTTCGAAGAAGCTATGCGCCGCTACGGCTCGGACAAGCCCGACCTGCGCATCCCGCTGGAACTGGTGGACGTTGCCGACCAACTGAAGGACGTTGAATTCAAGGTCTTCTCCGGCCCGGCCAACGATCCGAAAGGCCGCGTTGCCGCACTGCGCGTTCCGGGCGGGGCGAGCATGCCGCGCAAGCAGATCGACGACTACACCAAGTTCGTCGGCATCTACGGTGCCAAGGGCCTGGCCTACATCAAGGTCAACGAGCGCGCCAACGGTATCGACGGCCTGCAGTCGCCGATCGTCAAGAACATCGCCGAGCCGAACCTCAACGTGATCCTCGATCGCGTCGGTGCGGTCGATGGCGACATCGTGTTCTTCGGTGCCGACAAGGCCAAGGTCGTCTGCGACGCCCTGGGTGCCCTGCGCATCAAGGTCGGCCATGACCTCAACCTGCTCACCAAGGAATGGGCGCCGATGTGGGTCGTCGACTTCCCGATGTTCGAAGAGAACGACGACGGCAGCCTCACCTCCCTGCACCACCCGTTCACTGCGCCCAAGTGCAGCCCGGAAGAGCTGGAGGCCAACCCGGCCGGCAAGCTGTCCCGTGCCTATGACATGGTGCTCAACGGCACCGAACTGGGCGGCGGCTCCATCCGTATCCACGACAAGGCCATGCAGCAGGCCGTGTTCCGCGTGCTGGGCATCGACGATGCCGAGCAGGAAGAGAAGTTCGGCTTCCTCCTCGATGCGCTGAAGTACGGTGCTCCGCCGCACGGTGGTCTGGCCTTCGGCCTGGATCGCCTGGTCATGCTGATGACCGGTGCTGCGTCGATCCGCGAAGTGATCGCCTTCCCGAAAACCCAGAGCGCCGGCGACGTCATGACCCAGGCTCCGGGCAGCGTGGATGGCAAGGCACTGCGCGAACTGCACATCCGCCTGCGCGAACAGCCCAAGGCCGAGTAAACCGTTCCATCCCGACGGTGGCGCCCGGTGCGCCGCCGCCACCTAGCAAGCACGGAGTCAGATATGGCTGGTCATTCCAAATGGGCCAACATCAAGCACCGCAAGGAGCGCCAGGACGCCAAGCGCGGCAAGATCTTCACCAAGCTCATCCGTGAGCTGACCGTTGCCGCCAAGCATGGCGGTGGCAACCCGGCGGACAACCCGCGTCTGCGCCTGGCCGTGGACAAGGCGCTCACCGCCAACATGACCCGCGACACCATCGATCGCGCGATCGCCCGTGGCGCCGGCTCCAACGAAGCCGACAACATGGTCGAGCTGAGCTACGAGGGTTATGCGCCGAGCGGCGTGGCAATTATCGTCGAAGCCATGACCGACAACCGCAACCGCACCGCCGCTGAAGTGCGTCACGCCTTCAGCAAGTGTGGCGGCAACCTCGGAACCGATGGTTCGGTGGCCTACATGTTCGACCGCAAGGGCCAGATCAGCTACGCCCCTGGCGTGAATGAAGACGCCCTGATGGAAGCCGCGCTGGAAGCGGGTGCCGATGACGTGGTTGCCGCTGAAGACGGCTCGGTCGAGGTGTACACCTCCTTCGCCGACTTCCTCAGCGTCAACGAAGCGCTCACCGCCGCCGGTTTCAAGGGTGACGAGGCAGAAGTGGCGATGATCCCCTCGATCAGCGCACCGATCACCGATGTGGAAACCGCGCAGAAGGTGTTGAAGCTCATCGACATGCTCGAAGACCTCGACGACGTGCAGAACGTCTACAGCAACGTGGACATCCCCGACGATGTGATGGCCCAGCTGGGCTGACACGAAAAAGCCGGAGCCGACGCTTCGGCTTTTTTACTTGGGCACCTGATATAGAGCGCCAATGACCCTGATCCTCGGTATCGACCCTGGTTCGCGCATCACCGGTTACGGCGTGGTTCGCGATACCGGGCGCGGCTGTGAATACATCGCTTCCGGCTGCATCCGCACCGGCAGCGGCGAGCTGCAGGAGCGCCTGCTGATCGTCTTCCGTGGCGTGCGTGAGGTCATCCAGACCTACGGGCCGGTGACCATGGGCATCGAAAAGGTGTTCATGGCGCGCAACGCCGACTCCGCCCTCAAGCTGGGCCAGGCTCGCGGTGCCGCCATAGTCGCGGCCAGCGAGGAAGGGTTGGAGGTGGCCGAGTACAGCGCCAGCCAGGTCAAGCAGGCCATCGCCGGCACCGGTGGCGCCGACAAGCAGCAGGTGCAGATGATGGTCATGCACCTGCTCAAGCTGGTGCAGAAGCCACAGATCGACGCCTCCGACGCCCTGGCCATCGCCCTGTGCCATGCGCACCACCGGCAGAGCCTGATTCCCCATGGCCTGGCAACCGCCAAGCGCCGTGGCGGGCGGCTCCGTTTGTAACCCCATATAAGGACGCACTTCGTGATTGGACGTTTGCGTGGCACCCTGGCGGAAAAACAGCCGCCGCACCTGATTCTCGATGTCAACGGCGTCGGCTACGAGCTGGAAGTGCCCATGACCACCCTCTACCGCCTGCCCTCGACCGGCGAGCCCGTGACCCTGCACACCCATCTGGTGGTGCGTGAGGATGCGCACCTGCTCTACGGCTTCTTCGAGAAGCGCGAGCGTGAGCTGTTCCGTGAGCTGATCCGTCTCAACGGCGTTGGCCCGAAGCTGGCCCTGGCGCTGATGTCCGGGCTGGAAGTGGATGAGCTGGTGCGTTGCGTGCAGGCCCAGGACACCTCGACCCTGGTGAAGATCCCCGGTGTGGGCAAGAAGACCGCCGAGCGCCTGCTGGTGGAGCTGAAGGACCGTTTCAAGGCCTGGGAAACCATGCCGAGCATTTCCACCCTGGTGGTGGAGCCGCTCAAGGCTGCCGCCTCCAGCGCCGAAAACGATGCGCTCAGCGCCCTGATCTCCCTGGGCTTCAAGCCCCAGGAAGCCAGCCGTGCCGTTGCAGCCATCAAGGAAGAAGGGCTTTCCAGCGAAGAACTGATCCGCCGTGCCCTGAAAGGAATGGTGTAACACCGCATGATCGAAGCAGACCGCCTGATAACCGCCAGCAGCCGCGACCGCGACGAGCAGCTGGACCGGGCCATCCGCCCGCTGAGCCTCGCCGACTATGTCGGCCAGCCGACCGTGCGTGAGCAGATGGAACTGTTCATCCAGGCGGCCCGCGGGCGCAGCGAGGCGCTCGATCACACGCTGATCTTCGGCCCGCCGGGCCTGGGCAAGACCACCCTGGCCAACATCATCGCCCAGGAAATGGGCGTCTCGATCAAGAGCACGTCCGGCCCCGTGCTGGAGCGCCCGGGTGACCTGGCGGCGCTGCTGACCAACCTCGAGTCCGGCGATGTGCTCTTCGTCGACGAAATCCACCGCCTGTCGCCCATCGTCGAAGAAGTGCTGTACCCGGCGATGGAGGACTTCCAGCTCGACATCATGATCGGCGAGGGGCCGGCGGCCCGCTCGATCAAGCTCGACCTGCCGCCCTTCACCCTGGTCGGCGCCACTACCCGCGCCGGCATGCTGACCAACCCGCTGCGCGACCGCTTCGGCATCGTCCAGCGCCTGGAGTTCTACAGCACTGCGGACCTGACCAGCATCGTCACCCGCTCTGCCGGCATCCTCGGCTTGCACATCGAGCCGGAGGGCGCCTTCGAGATCGCCCGCCGCGCCCGTGGTACGCCGCGTATCGCCAACCGCCTATTGCGACGGGTGCGCGATTTCGCCGAAGTCCGTGGCCAGGGGCAGATCACCCGGGTCATTGCCGACCAGGCGCTCAACCTGCTGGACGTCGACGAACGTGGCTTCGACCACCAGGACCGGCGTCTGCTATTGGCGATGATCGACAAGTTCGACGGTGGCCCGGTAGGCGTCGACAACCTGGCGGCGGCGATCAGTGAGGAACGTCACACCATCGAGGATGTTCTCGAGCCCTATCTGATCCAGCAGGGCTACATCATGCGCACGCCGCGTGGGCGTGTGGTCACCCGTCATGCCTACCTGCATTTCGGGTTGAACCTGCCCAAGCGCATGGTCGAGCCGCCCGCTGATGATTTCTCCGGGGCGGGGGACGAATAAGGGAAATCGCTGTCGAAGCGAGCGGCGGGGGCCGGGGATGAAAAAAACAGTTACCCGGCCCGATTGGCAACCTTTGGAGTAAGCACTAGAGTATGCGCGCGCAAAATGGGGCCCAGCCTTTCGTGCATCGGAGCCGCGTCTATTACGAAGACACCGATGCCGGTGGCATCGTCTATTACGTCAACTACCTCAAGTTCATGGAACGGGCTCGAACCGAATGCCTGCGGAGCCTGGGCTTTGCCCAGTCCGAGCTGGTCGGGGAGAACCTGTTGTTCGTCGTGCACTCGGCCGAGGCGCGTTATCACGCCCCCGCCAGGCTCGACGACGAGCTGACCATCAGCGCCGAAGTGATCGAATTGAACCGTGCCAGCCTGCGCTTTCGTCAACAGGTGAGGCGGGCTACGGATGATGCGCTGCTCTGTGAAGGGCAGTTCCTGGTGGCCTGTGTGCGCGCCGACAGTTTGAAACCCCGGGCGATCCCCGAAGCGCTGCGTTCAGCCTTCGCCGCCGTACCGGGCCAATCCCCTGCAGGAGACTAAGCGTGGAAGCCAACGTCGTCGACCATACCTCCATGTGGAGCCTGATCAGCAACGCCAGCATCGTGGTGCAACTGGTCATGCTCACTCTGGTGGCCGCCTCGGTCACCTCGTGGATCATGATTTTCCAACGCAGCAATCTGCTGCGCGCGGCCAAGAAGTCCCTCGTGTCCTTCGAGGAGCGTTTCTGGTCGGGCATCGACCTGTCCAAGCTGTATCGCCAGGCCGGTAGCAACCCGGACCCGGATTCCGGCGTCGAGCAGATCTTCCGTGCCGGCTTCAAGGAGTTCTCCCGCCTGCGCCAGCAGCCTGGCGTAGACCCGGATGCGGTGATGGAAGGCGTGGCCCGCGCCATGCGTGTGGCCATCTCCCGTGAGGAAGAGAAGCTCGAGCAGAGCCTGCCGTTCCTCGCCACCGTCGGCTCCACCAGCCCCTACATCGGCCTGTTCGGCACCGTCTGGGGGATCATGAATTCCTTCCGCGGCCTGGCTCAGGTGCAGCAGGCGACCCTGGCCACCGTGGCCCCCGGCATTGCCGAGGCGCTGATCGCTACAGCCATCGGCCTGTTCGCGGCGATCCCGGCGGTCATCGCGTACAACCGCTTCGCCGCGCGTGGTGAGACCCTGATCAGTCGCTACTACACCTTCGCCGACGAGTTCCAGGCCATCCTGCACCGCAAAGTGCACACCAGCGACGAATAAGACGCAGGTTCAATAGAGGACAGGTTTCACGCCATGGCCAGAATTCGCCACAAACGCAAGCCGGTTGCCGAGATGAACGTGGTGCCCTACATCGACGTGATGTTGGTGCTGCTGGTCATCTTCATGGTGACTGCGCCCATGCTCAACCAGGGCGTCAAGGTCGACTTGCCGAAGGTCTCCAGCGAGGCGCTGCCCCAGGACAACGATTCCCGGGTGCTGACCATCTCCATCAAGGCCGACAAAAGCTACTACTGGAACATGGGCGAGGAAGTGGACCCGGACCAGGGCAAGGCCAGCGAGACGTCCAGCACATTGCCGCAGCTGGTCCAGGCGGTCACGGCGATCATGAGCCAGAACACCAGCCAGGGTAAGAAGGTCCAGGTCTTCGTGCGTGGCGACAAGGCCGTCGACTACGGCTCCGTGATGGCCGTCATGGGCGGCCTGCAGCAGGCCGGCGTGGGTAATGTCGGGCTGATCACCGAGGCGCCCTGATGCAGCAGCAGAGCGAACGCTCCCCATCGGAAAGCTACTTCTGGCCCGCGGTCTGGGCCATAGGCTTGCACGTGCTGATCTTCGGCACGCTGTTCGTCAGTTTCGCCTTCACTCCTGAACTGCCGCCGGCGCGCCCCATCGTGCAGGCTACGCTGTATCAGCTGAAATCGCAGAGCCAGGCGACCACCCAGACCAACCAGAAGATCGCCGGCGAAGCCAAGAAAGCCGCTGCTCCGCAGTACGAAACCGAGCAGATGGAGCAGAAGAAGGCCGAGCAGCAGAAGCTGGAGCAGCAGAAGGTCGCTGCCGCCAAGGCTGCGGAACAAAAGAAAGCCGACGAAGCTCGAAAAGCGGAAGAGGCGGCCGAAGCCAAGAAGGCCGACGACGCCAAGAAAGCTGAGGAGGCCAAGAAGCAGCAGGCCGACATCGCCAAGAAGAAGTCCGAAGAGGAAGCCAAGAAAAAGGCTGCCGAAGAGGCCAAGAAGAAAGCCGCTGAAGAGGCGAAGAAGAAAGCTGCAGCCGAGGCGGCGAAGAAGAAGGCTGCCGAGGATGCGAAGAAGAAGGCCGCCGCCGAAGCCGCGAAGAAAAAGGCAGCGGAGGAGGCCAAGCGCAAATCGAATGATGAGAAGAAGGCTGCCGCGCTCGCCGAATTGCTCTCCGATAAGGTAGAGCGCGAGCAAGCGCTGGCCGATGAGGTGGGTGACAAGACGGCGGGTAATTATGACGACCTGATTCGTTCTAGAGTATCGGAGCTGTGGACAAGGCCACCGTCGGCGCGCAATGGCATGTCGGTCGTTGTTCAGATCAATATGCTGCCGGACGGCACCATCACCAACGCTTCGATATCGCGCTCGAGTGGTGATTCGGCATTTGACCAATCGGCCATCAGCGCAGTGAAGAATGTGGGTCGTATAACCGAGATGCAGGGTATGAGTTCCGCAGACTTCAATCCCTATCGTTCATTCAAGATGACATTCACGCCTGAGGACCTAGCGTTGTGATGAAGATTCTTAAAGGTGTTCTGTTAACTCTTTTCTTCTTGGCTGGCGTCGCTCAGGCCGAAGAAAAGAACATTCTGGTGCGCACTGGCGCTGATCGCGCGGTTCCCGTCGCCGTAGTGCCCTTCGGCTGGCAGGGCGGCAACGTCCTGCCCGAAGACATGTCCGAGATCATCGGCAACGACCTGCGCAACTCGGGCTACTTCGAGCCCATCCCGCGGCAGAACATGATCAGCCTGCCGACCCAGGCCAGCGAAGTGATCTACCGCGACTGGAAAGCCCTTGGCGCCCAATACGTGCTAGTGGGCAACATCGCTCCGGCTGGCGGCCGCCTGCAAGTGCAGTTCGCCCTGTTCAACGTCGCCACCGAGCAACAGGTGTTCGCCGGCAGCGTCAGTGGCTCCACCGACCAACTGCGCGACATGGCGCACTACGTGGCCGACCAGTCCTTCGAGAAGCTCACCGGCGTGAAGGGGGCGTTCTCCACCCGCATGCTCTACGTGACCGCAGAGCGCTTCTCGGTGAACAACACCCGCTACACCCTGCAACGTTCGGACTATGACGGCCAGCGCGCCGTGACCCTGCTGCAGTCGCGTGAGCCGATCCTCTCGCCGCGCTACGCGCCGGATGGCCGCCGTATCGCCTATGTCTCCTTCGAGCAGAAGCGCCCGCGCATCTTCATCCAGCACGTCGACACCGGTCGCCGCGAGCAGATCACCAACTTCGAAGGCCTGAACGGCGCGCCGGCCTGGTCGCCGGAAGGCAATCGCCTGGCGTTCGTGCTGTCCAAGGACGGCAACCCGGAGATCTACGTGATGGACCTGGGCAGCCGTCAGCTGCGCCGCGTCACCAATCACATGGCGATCGACACCGAACCCTTCTGGGGCGCCGATGGCCAGACCATCTATTTCACCTCGGATCGCGCCGGCAAGCCGCAGATCTACAAGACCAACATCAACGGCGGCGAGCCGCAGCGCGTTACCTTCGTGGGCAACTACAACGCCAACCCGAAGCTCTCGGCTGATGAAAAGACCCTGGTGATGATCCACCGCCAGGACGGCTTCACCAACTTCAAGGTGGCGGCCATGGACCTGGTGCGTGGCGGTGCTCCGCGCATCCTTTCCGGCACCACTCTGGATGACTCGCCCACTGTTGCGCCAAACGGCACCATGCTAATCTACGCCACCCGCCAGCAGGGCCGGGGAGTCCTGATGCTCGTGTCCACAAACGGGCGCGTGCGACTCCCGATTCCAACCGTTCAAGGCGATATCCGCGAACCGTCCTGGTCGCCGTACCTGAACTGACGCGGTATCCACTATTGTTTTGCTAAACACACTGGGGCTCATTAGGAGTTACATGATGGAAATGATTAAATTCGGTAAGTTCGCTGCTCTGGCTCTGGCCATGGCTGTTGCAGTTGGTTGCTCCTCCAAGGGCGGCGACGATTCCGGCCAGGGCGCTGTAGACCCGAACGCTGGCTACAACAGCGGCAACAGCGGTGTTGACGGCAGCCTGAGCGAAGAAGCTGCTCTGCGCGCCATCACCACCTTCTACTTCGAGTACGACAGCTCCGACCTGAAGCCGGAAGCCATGCGCGCTCTGGACGTACACGCCAAGGACCTGAAAGGCAACGGCGCTCGCGTCGTTCTGGAAGGCCACACCGACGAGCGCGGCACCCGCGAGTACAACATGGCTCTGGGCGAGCGTCGTGCCAAGGCCGTTCAGCGCTACCTGGTTCTGCAGGGCGTTTCCCCGGCTCAGCTGGAACTGGTTTCCTACGGCGAAGAGCGTCCGGTTGCCACTGGCAACGACGAGCAGTCCTGGGCTCAGAACCGTCGCGTCGAACTGCGTAAGTAATTCGATATGCGTAAGTGCCGTCATGCTTTGACTGTATTGGCCCTCAGCAGCCTGCCCCTGGCCGCCTTTGCTGAGGTTCCCGTGGTGGACGGAAACGATGCCGGTTACGGCAACAGTTACCCGCCCGCTGGTTATGGCACGACTGGCGCCTATGCCGGATCCGGGGCTTCGGCCCCGGTGTCCGCGCAAGGCGAGCTGTTCATGCAGCTGCAACAGATGCAGGAAGAGACTGCCCGCCTGCGCGGGATGGTCGAAGAACAGCAGAACGAGATCCAGCAGCTCAAGCGTGAATCGCTGGAGCGATACCAGGATCTGGATAGCCGCTTGAATGCGGGCGCAGCGGGCGCACCAGCCGCACAACAGAATCCCCCTGCCGATGGCGCGATCAACGCCGCCGGCACCCCCTCGGCTCCGGCACAACAGCCGGCGGCCAGCACCGAACCGGGCGATCCGGCGAAGGAAAAGCTGTACTACGACGCCGCCTTCGACCTGATCAAAGCCAAGGATTTCGACAAGGCCAGCCAGGCCTTCGGCGCGTTCCTGCGCAAGTACCCCAACAGCCAGTACGCCGGCAACGCGCAGTACTGGCTGGGTGAGGTGAACCTCGCCAAGGGCGACCTGCAGGGCGCCGGCCAGGCCTTCGCCAAGGTCAGCCAGGTTTATCCGCAGCACGCCAAGGTGCCGGATTCCCTCTACAAGCTCGCCGACGTCGAGCAGCGCCTGGGCAACACCGACAAGGCCAAGGGCATCCTCAAGCAGGTCGTCGCCCAGTACCCGGGCAGCTCCGCCGCCCAGCTGGCGCAGCGGGACCTTCAGCGCCTGCCCTGATCCACGCCCCGAGCATCGATTAACCCGCGCCTGTCGCGGGTTTTTTCGTTTAGAATCGCCGCCCTCATATTTTCTTCCAGCAACGGAGGCGGATGGCCTGTTTAGCCGTCACGCCCGTGGCCCTTATGCAACAGACCCTGCGACTGACCGAGATCTTCTACTCGCTGCAGGGGGAGACGCGTACCGCCGGCTTGCCGACGGTATTCGTGCGCCTGACCGGCTGTCCCCTGCGCTGCCAGTACTGCGACACCGCCTACGCCTTCAATGGCGGCCAGATCCACACCCTGGACGACATCCTCGCCCAGGTGGCCGCCTACAAGCCCCGCTACGTTTGTGTGACGGGCGGTGAGCCGCTGGCGCAACCCAACTGCATTCCGCTCCTGCAACGGCTCTGCGATGCCGGCTACGAGGTTTCCCTGGAGACCAGCGGAGCCCTGGATATCGCCCCCGTGGACACCCGCGTCAGCCGTGTCGTCGACCTGAAGACGCCGGGCTCCGCCGAAGTCGGGCGCAACCGCTACGAGAACATGGCCCTGCTGACCCGCAACGACCAGGTGAAGTTCGTCATCTGTTCCCGCGAGGACTACGACTGGGCCGTGTCCAAGTTGATCGAGTACCGCCTGGAGCAACGCGCGGGTGAAGTGCTGTTCTCGCCCAGCCACCAGCAGGTGAGCGCGCGGAACCTGGCGGACTGGATAGTGGCCGACAACCTGCCGGTGCGCCTGCAGCTGCAATTGCACAAGATCCTCTGGAACGACGAGCCGGGACATTGATATGAGCGACAAGAAAGCGGTAATCCTCCTCTCCGGCGGCCTGGACTCCGCCACCGTAGTGGGCATGGCCCGCGCCGAGGGCTACGCCTGCTACACCATGAGCTTCGACTATGGCCAGCGTCACCGCGCCGAGCTGCAGGCGGCCGAGCGTGTGGCCCGCCAGTTGGGTGTGGTCGAACACAAGGTGATTGGCCTCAATCTCGATGGCATCGGTGGCTCGGCCCTGACCGACAGCAGCATCGATGTGCCGGAAGCCCCTACCGAAGGCATCCCGGTCACCTATGTGCCGGCACGCAACACCGTGTTCCTGTCCCTCGCCCTGGGGTGGGCCGAAGTACTCGGCGCGCGGGATATCTTCATCGGCGTCAATGCCGTGGACTATTCCGGCTACCCGGATTGCCGCCCCGAGTTCGTCGAGGCCTTCCAGCGCATGGCCAACCTGGCGACCAAGGCCGGGGTGGAAGGGGATGGTTTCCGCATCCAGGCGCCGCTGCAGAACCTCAGCAAGGCGGATATCGTCCAGGCGGGCATGAAGCTTGGCGTCGACTACGCTTTGACGGTGTCCTGCTACCAGGCCGATGACGAAGGCCGCGCCTGCCGCAAATGCGACAGCTGCCGCCTGCGTGCAGCCGGCTTCGAAGCGGCTGGGGTGCAGGATCCTACGAGATATTTCTGAAATATTTTCGGTGGGGTGTTGAATTCCTGAATAAAATCAGTATTATGCGCTCCGCGTCGGGTCGTTAGCTCAGTCGGTAGAGCAGTTGGCTTTTAACCAATTGGTCGTAGGTTCGAATCCTACACGACCCACCATACAAGGCTCCGCGAGGAGCAACGGAAGCGGGAAGATCGAAAGGTCTTCCCGCTTTTCGTTTGTCCGCCGAAAAGTATGGTCCCCCCCCTCATCGGGGGACGGATGGCCTCTCCCGCAGCCATGCCCATTGGCGTTAATCTGCGTTATCATCCGCGCCCCGAACCGCATGGCCCCTGGCTTGGCGGGGCGGTGACCCAACAGGCTTTCGCGCAGTGCGCTCGCAGGTCCCGCAGACATGTCTCATCTCTCCGAACGTTTTCTCGTCCAGGCCCACCTCGCCGCCAAGCAGCCCCGGCAGCTTTCGGCTGATGAAGAGGCGCAGCTGCGTGCAGACATCGCCGCCGAGCTGAAGGCGCAGGATGCAGTGCTCGTCGCCCACTACTACTGCGACCCGGTGATCCAGGCCCTGGCCGAGGAAACCGGTGGTTGCGTGTCCGACTCGCTGGAGATGGCCCGCTTCGGCAACCAGCATTCGGCGAAGACGGTGCTGGTGGCAGGCGTGCGCTTCATGGGCGAGACGGCGAAGATCCTCAACCCGGAAAAGCGCGTGCTGATGCCGACCCTGGAAGCGACCTGCTCCCTGGACCTGGGTTGCCCGGTGGACGAGTTCTCGGCGTTCTGCGACCAGCATCCGGAGCGCACCGTGGTCGTCTACGCCAATACCTCCGCGGCGGTGAAGGCCCGGGCCGACTGGGTGGTGACCTCCAGCTGTGCGCTGGAGATCGTCGAGAGCCTGATGGACAACGGCGAGAAGATCATCTGGGCGCCGGACCAGCACCTGGGCCGTTACATCCAGCGCGAGATCGGTGCCGATATGCTGCTCTGGGACGGTGCCTGCATTGTCCACGAGGAGTTCAAGGCCAAGCAGCTCGAAGACATGAAGGCGCTGTACCCGGAGGCGGCCATCCTGGTCCACCCGGAATCGCCCGAGGCGGTCATTGAACTGGCCGATGCGGTGGGTTCCACCAGCCAGCTGATCAAGGCCGCGCAAACCCTGCCGAACAAAATGTTCATCGTCGCCACCGACCGCGGCATCTTCTACAAGATGCAGCAGCTGTGCCCGGACAAGCAGTTCATCGAAGCGCCCACCGCCGGCAATGGTGCTGCCTGCCGCAGTTGCGCGCACTGCCCCTGGATGGCCATGAACACCCTGGAGCGCACCCTGCAGTGCCTGCGCGAAGGTAGCAACGAGATCTTCGTCGATGCCGCGCTGGTGCCCCGGGCGATCAAGCCGCTCAAGCGCATGCTCGATTTCACCCAGGCCGCACGGTTGAAGCTCGCCGGCAACGCCTGATCGGCACGCACAAAAAAGCCCGGACCTGTCCGGGCTTTTTCATGTGCGCTTGCTGTCAGCGCATCATCTGCTTGATGGTCTTCTGCTGCTCGATCATCTCCTGCTGGCGTGCATCGATGCGCGAGGCGAGCGGGAAGTTGTTGGTGGCACGGCGCTTGGCGAAATCCAGCTGCTCGATGGCCTGGTCGTAGTCGCCGACCAGGGCGAAGAACTCTGCGCGCGCCTGGTGCAGGCCGATGGTGTTGCCGGCCAGCCCGCGTACTTCGGCCACCTGGTACCAGACGTCCGGGTCGTTGGGCCGGGACTTCACCAGGCCGTCGAGGATCTTCTCCGCTTCCTGGGGTTTGTTGAGCTTGAGCATCAGGTCGCTGCGCGCCTGCTTCAGCGGGTAGTTGTTGGGGTACAGGCCCAGCAGCCGGTCGACCCGTTTCTGCGCGTCCGGCAGGCGGTTGGCTGTGATGTCCAGGTCCACCTGGGCGAGGTTGTAGACGATCTCGTTGGGCGACTTGGCCAGCAATTGCGCCAGGCCCTCACGCGCTTCGTTGAGCTGGCCGTTCTTGATCTGCGCAATGGCCAGGCCGTAACGCGCGGCATCCAGCTTGGGGTCGGCGTCAAGCATGGCGCGGAAGCGCTTGGCGGAAATCCCCGGGGTTTCCTCGAACATCAGTTGCACGCGGGCGCGCATCAACTGGTAGCGCAGGCTGTTCTCCACGCCGCCCGGCGGCGCCTGTTCGGCACGGTTGCGGGTGTCGGCGATACGCGACTCGGTCACCGGGTGGGTGAGGAGGAATTCCGGCGGCTTGGAGTCGTAGCGGTACTGGCGCATCAGGCGCTCGAACATGTTGGGCATGGCGCGGGGGTCGTAACCGGCCTTTTCCAGGTTGAGCAGACCGATGCGGTCGGCTTCCTGTTCGTTCTGCCGGGAGAAGCGGCGCTGCTCCTGGATCGCGGCGGCCTGGGTCGACATGATCGCCGCCATGCCTGCGTCACCGGCGCCTGCAGCGGCGGCGACGATACCGGCCAGCATGGCCGCCATCACCGGGATCTGCATACGTTGCTGGGCTTCGATACCGCGCGCGAAGTGGCGTTGCGACAGGTGAGCCAGTTCGTGGGCGAGGACCGAGGCGTACTCGGCTTCGTTCGGTGCATAGAGGAACAGGCCACCGTTGACGCCGACGATGCCGCCCGGTGCGGCGAAGGCGTTGAGCTGCGGGCTCTTGAGCAGCACGAATTCCAGGCGACGGTCCTGCAACTGGCTGGTTTCGGCCAGGCGGTAGACGCTGGTTTCGACATAGTCCTTGAGCTGCGGGTCCGGGAGCTGTTCCACCTGGCCGCGCAGCAGGCTGAGCCAGGCGCGGCCCAGCTGGTGTTCCTGTTCCGGGGAGACGATGGCCGAACTGGAGTCGCCGAGGGACGGCAGGTCATCGGCCATCACGGGCGATGCGAGGAGGCAGGCAAGCGTCAGCAGAGTGGGGCGCAGCGGATTCATGCACAGGGCTCTTGTCGGCAAAGCGCTAACTGTAGCCTCCCGCCCGGTCGGCTGGCCAGGGTTGCGCGGGCTTCTGTATCCTAGGCGCCCTCCTGGAGAACACCCATGACAGACGCCACCGGCGCTCCCGATACCTTCGACGCCGAACTCGACGCCAGCGGGCTCAACTGCCCCTTGCCGCTGCTCAAGGCCAAGCTGGAACTCAACCGTCTGGCCAGTGGCGCAGTGCTCAAGGTCACCGCCACCGATGCCGGTTCGCAACGCGACTTCCGCGCCTTCGCCCGCCTCGCCGGCCACGTGCTGCTGCACGAGGAAGAGCAGGGCGGGACCTATCGCTACTGGCTGCGCAAGGCCTGAATTTCTCCGCTTACCAAGGAACTCTGATGTTCAAGGTGCTTCGCGATTGGGTGCAGCGCTACTTCTCCGATGAAGAAGCGGTGGTACTGGCGGTCTTCCTGGTCCTGGGCTTCACCCTCGTCCTCACCCTCGGTAACATGCTGGCGCCGGTCCTGGCGGGTCTGGTGCTGGCCTTCCTGATGCAGGGGGTGGTGAATTTCCTCGAGCGCCTGCACATGCCCGAGACGCTGGCCGTGTGGCTGGTGTTCGCGCTGTTCATCGGTGCCCTGGCGCTGTTCCTGGTGGTGCTCATGCCGCTGCTCTGGCAGCAGCTCAGCACCCTGTTCAACGAGCTGCCGCGCATGCTCGGCGAGTGGCAGTCGCTGCTCCTGCTGCTGCCCGAGCGTTACCCGCACCTGGTCACCGACGAGCAGGTGCTCAATGCCATCGAGGTGACCCGCAGCGAGATCGGCAAGTTCGGCCAGTGGGCGCTGACCTTCTCGCTCTCCAGCCTGCCGCTGGTGGTCAACCTGATGATCTACCTGGTGCTGGTGCCGATCCTGGTGTTCTTCTTCCTCAAGGACCGCGAGCTGATCCAGCGCTGGATGAGCGGCTACCTGCCGCGCGAGCGGGCGCTGATGACCCAGGTCTGGCGGGAAATGCACCAGCAGATCGCCAACTACATCCGCGGCAAGGTGATCGAGATCGTCATCTGCGGCGGCGTGACCTACGTCGCCTTCGTCTCTCTCGGGCTCAACTATGCGGCGTTGCTGGCCCTGCTGGTCGGCCTCTCGGTGGTGGTGCCCTACATAGGCGCGGTGGTGGTGACCGTACCGGTGGCCCTGATCGCGCTGTTCCAGTGGGGCTGGGGCGACCAGTTCATCTACCTGATGGTGGTCTACGGGGTGATCCAGGCGCTGGATGGCAACATCTTGGTGCCGTTACTGTTCTCCGAGGCGGTGAACATGCACCCGGTGGCGATCATCTGCGCAGTGCTGCTGTTCGGCGGGCTCTGGGGCTTCTGGGGGATCTTCTTCGCCATTCCCCTGGCGACCCTGTTCAAGGCGGTGCTGGATGCCTGGCCACGCAGCGGGCCCCTGCGGGAAGGGCCATCACCGCTGATGTGAGTGCACATGAAAAAGGCCGCGATCGCGGCCTTCTTTCATTGCGTCTGCATGGCGCTTGGGCTCAGCCCTTGTTCAGCGCCTGCGCGGCGGCGAGCACGGCATCCACATGGCCGGGGACCTTCACGCCACGCCACTCCTGGCGCAGCACGCCGTCCTTGTCGATGAGGAAGGTGCTGCGGTCGACGCCCATGTATTCCTTGCCGTAGAGCTTCTTCAGCTTGATCACGTCGAACAGCTGGCAGACGGCCTCGTCCTTGTCGGAGATCAGCTCGAAGGGGAACTCCTGCTTGCACTTGAAGTTCTCGTGGGACTTCAGGCCATCGCGGGAGACGCCGAAGATCACCGTGTTGGCTGCTGCGAAGGCGCCATGCTGGTCACGGAAACCCTGGCCTTCGGTGGTGCAGCCCGGGGTGCTGTCCTTCGGGTAGAAATAGATCACTACCTGCTTGCCCTTGAGGGCGGAGAGGGTCACCTGCTGGCCGCTGGTGGCGGGGGCGGTGAAGTCGGCGACCGGCTGGTCGATGGTTACGGCCATGTCTTGCTCCTTACGGGTGCTGCGGGCGCCAGGGCTCGATCAGCGCGTCGAGGTTCAGCGCGTCGGCGAAGTCGAGGAACTGATCGCGCAGCCAACTGATCTGGGTGCCGGCGGGCAGCGTCACGGTGATGGTGGCGTTGAGCATGGTGCTCATGGTCTGCGGCGCCTGGTAGGTGTCGCAGGTGAGGCTCTCCAGTTCGACACGGTGATCGATGAAGAACTGGCACAGCTCGTTGAGGATATCCGGGCGGTACGCGGCGCTGACGTAGGCGACGTAGGGCAGCGACTGCGGGCGGGGCTCCAGCGCGGCGCTGCGGGTCACCTGGGTGGTGAACTCGTGGCGCTTGGCCAGGGCCGGCAGGCCGGCTTCGAGGCGGGCCAGGGCATCCCAACTGCCGGATACCTGCAGTACCAGGGCGCAGTACTCGCCGTGGCGGGTCAGGCGGCTGCTGACCACTGCGCAGCGGTTTTCCTGGCTGGCTCGGCACAGCACGTTGGTCAGCTCCATCGGGTTGACGCCAAGGGCACTGATCACAAGGAATTGTTCGCGGGGCGGGGTGGTGGACATGCAGCATTCCTAAAGCGAGAGGAGGGCGGGCAAAGCCGCGCCGATCAAAGCGGGAAGGTTAGCGAAAAGCGCCGCCGAGGGGAATGCTTCAGGCACCCTCGTCAGCTTGTGCTGGGCAATGGGCACCAGTACCATTACGGCTCTCTTTTTCCGGCAGGAGCGGTTGCATGATTGCGGGCAGTATGGTGGCACTGGTCACGCCCATGGATGCACAAGGTCAACTGGACTGGGCGAGTCTGACCAAGCTGGTGGATTTCCACCTGCAGGAAGGCACCAACGCCATAGTCGCAGTCGGCACCACGGGTGAATCCGCGACGCTGGACGTGAACGAACACATCGAAGTCATCCGCCGCGTGGTGGATCAGGTCAATGGCCGCATCCCGGTCATCGCCGGCACCGGTGGCAACTCCACCCGTGAGTCGGTCGACCTCACCGCCGCCGCCAAGGGCGTTGGCGCCGATGCCTGCCTGCTGGTGACCCCGTACTACAACAAGCCGACCCAGGAAGGCCTGTACCAGCATTTCCGCCACATCGCCGAATCCGTCGCGATCCCGCAGATCCTCTACAACGTACCCGGCCGCACCGTCTGCGACATGCTGCCCGAGACCGTCGAGCGCCTGGCGAAGATCTCCAACATCATCGGTATCAAGGAAGCCACTGGCGACCTCAAGCGCGGCCAGGAAGTACTGGATCGCGTGAGCAAGGACTTCCTCGTCTATTCCGGTGACGACGCCACGGCCGTCGAGCTGATGCTCATGGGCGGCAAGGGCAACATCTCCGTGACCGCCAACGTCGCCCCCCGCGAGATGGCCGAACTCTGCGCCGCCGCCATGCGTGGCGATGCTGAAACCGCCCGTGCCATCAACGACAAGCTGATGCCGCTGCACAAGGCGCTGTTCATCGAATCGAACCCGATTCCGGTGAAATGGGCCCTGCACGAGATGGGCCTGATGCCCGACGGCATCCGTCTGCCGCTGACCTGGCTCAGCCCGCGTTGCCACGAACCGCTGCGTCAGGCGCTCCGCCAGTCCGGTGTATTGGTTTAATCCGAGGAATTACTACGCATGAAGCGACTGGCCGGACTTTCCGCTCTCGCCCTGATGATCTCCAGCACCAGCGGCTGCGGCTGGCTTTGGGGCGAAGATGGCTATTTCCGCGACCGCGGCAACGACTACCTGGAAGCGCGCCAGACCGCGCCCATGCAGCTGCCCCCGGATGCCCAATCCAAACGTCTTGACCCGTTGCTGCCGGTGCCGGTGAACGTCGCCGACAGCCGCAACGATGCCGACTATGAAGTCCCGCGCCCGCAGCCCCTGCAGGTCAAGGGCGAGGTCAGCGACTACAGCCTGCAGAAGAGCGGCGACTCCCGCTGGGTGGTTGCCCAGCGCGTCCCGGCAGAAGTCTGGCCGGTCGCGCGCCAGTTCTTCGAAGACGGCGGCTTCAAGGTCGTCGACGAGCGCCCGCAGACCGGTGAGTTCAGCACCGGCTGGCAGCGCCTGGATCAGCTCTCCGCTCCCCTGGCACGCCGCCTCGGCAGCCGCGTGAGCGGTGTCGAGCCCGACAGCGAAGTGCGTGCCCGCGTACGCATCGAGCCGGGTGTGCAGCGCAACACCAGCGAGATCTTCGTCCTCACCACCACCCGTCCGGCAGGCAGCACCGCCGACACCGGCTGGCCGAGCCGTTCCGACAGCCCGAGCCTCGAGGCCGCGCTGATGGACGAAATGCTCGCCACCATGGCGCGCAGCGCCGAGCAGGGTGGTTCCGTGTCCCTGCTGGCCGCCCGCGACTTCGATGCGCCGAGCCGCGTGACCCTGTCCGAAGACGGCAGCGGTAACCCGATCCTCAACCTGGGCGCCGACTTCGACCGTTCCTGGTCGAGCGTGGGCCGTGCCCTGGAAGTGGCCGACGTCCGCGTCGACGACATCAACCGCAGCCTGGGCGTGTACTACATCAACCTCGCCGAAGGCGCGGAGAAGGACCAGGAACCCGGTTTCTTCAGCCGCCTGTGGGGCAGCGCGCCCAGCAAGGAAGAGATCGAAGCCCGCGCCGACCGTTACCAGGTCCGCCTGACCCGCGTCGGCGACAGCGTGCAGGTCACCGTGGAGAAGGACATCAACACCGTGGCACCCGCCGATGTGGCGCGCCGTGTGCTGGGCCTGATCCAGGAAAACCTCGGCTGAGGCCGGACCGACCGGGTGGCGGGCAACCTTCACCCGGGCTCCAGTCGACGCGCCCCAGGGCGCGGCGGCAAGACAATAGGCGAAACCCCGCAGGTTTCGCCTGTTTCGTTTAACAGAGGCGGAAAATCCCCATGACCACTCCCAGCACCCTGAGCCTGAAGAAGATCTACTCCGGTAAAGTCCGCGACCTCTATGAGATCGATGCCAAGCGCATGCTCATGGTCGCCACCGACCGGCTCTCGGCCTTCGATGTCATCCTCGAACAGCCGATCCCGGACAAGGGCAAGATCCTCACCGCCATCTCCAACTTCTGGTTCGACAAGCTCGCCGACGTGGTGCCCAACCACTTCACCGGCGACAAGGTCGAGGACGTGGTCCCCGCCGCCGAGCTGCCGCTGGTGGAAGGCCGCGCCGTGGTCGCCAAGCGCCTCAAGCCCGTTGCCGTCGAAGCCATCGTGCGTGGCTACATCGTCGGTTCCGGCTGGAAGGAGTACCAGAAGAGCGGCACCGTCTGCGGCATCCAGTTGCCCGCCGGCCTCAAGGAAGCCTCCAAGCTGCCCCAGCCGATCTTCACCCCCTCGACCAAGGCCGCCGTGGGCGACCATGACGAGAACATCTCCTTCGAGCGGTGCGAAGCCATCATCGGCAAGGAGCTGGCCGCCAAGGTGCGCGACACCGCTATCGCTCTCTACAGCACTGCCGTCGAATACGCGGCCACCCGCGGCATCATCATCGCCGACACCAAGTTCGAGTTCGGTATCGACGAAGACGGCACCCTGACCCTGATGGACGAAGTGCTGACCCCCGATTCCAGCCGCTTCTGGCCGGTGGAGAGCTACGTCGAAGGCAGCAACCCGCCCAGCTTCGACAAGCAGTTCGTCCGCGACTGGCTCGAATCCACCGGCTGGAACAAGGAGCCGCCGGCCCCCGCCGTACCCGCCGACGTCGCGCAGAAGACCGCCGACAAGTACCGCGAAGCCCTGACCAAGCTCACCGCCTGATCCCAGCGGCAGGGCTGCCAGCCCGGGCAATACGCAAGCATCTGAATGCACGCGAAAAAATTGCCTCGGCGGGCTTCGCCAAACGCCTTTCAGCTGGTATCATGCGCGCCGTTCGGGAAGATGCCGGAGTGGCCGAACGGGACGGATTCGAAATCCGTTGTGCCAGCAATGGCACCTAGGGTTCAAATCCCTATCTTCCCGCCATATACAACAAAGCCCCTGGTTCGCGAGAGCCAGGGGCTTTGTGCTTTCAGGCATGCCCGCGCGCGCCTGGCGCTGGCGCGGGGCGCTGTACCAGCACCTTCATCCGGAGGATGTTCGACCAGAACAGCTCATCCGGGAACGGCCCCGGCGCCAGCGCGTTCTTCACCAGGAAGTAGCCCTCCTCGCAAATCCCCTCCACCGGCACCACCACGCCCACGATGTGGTAGCAGCAGAACAGCGGGTGCGGCACCTCTTCCCAGTGCAGCTCCATTACTACCGTCTGTCCCAGGTTTGCCAGGGCCCTGGCGGTGTTCAAGGGCTGGTTGTTCATGTTTCTTCCCCTTCGGAATCCCAAGCGCTGAATGGACCCGTGCACTTTCCGTGGATGGGCAGGGGAGCCGTAAAGAAGTCTTTCGGGTGCATGAGTCGACTCCGAGTGCTCTTGATAGGATCACGGTGGTTCACTTTGTTGAATGGGACCACGGTGGTTCTATTGCTGTCAATACCACGGTGGTACATCCTCCCGCGGATGAGCAGAGAAGACCCCCAATTCAAACTGAGAATGCCTATCGAGTTGCGCGCCCAAGTGGAGCTGGCAGCAAAGAATTCAGGCCGATCACTGAACGCCGAGCTAATTGCTCGCATCGAAGCCAGCTTTCTTGGAGAGTTCGCCACCGAGAAGCTGATGCCAGCTGCCAGAGCAAGGGAGTTGGCGCTGATGGCGAGAGCGGGATTGCCGGACGAGATTCGTAGAAGAGCGATTGAAGCCATCTCGTACGCCGTCAGGCTTGGTCATGACGGTGCGAAGGTTGATGTCGAAGACCTGGGATTGAACTTCGGGCTTCCGGAGGCTCACCTGTCTCTCCTCATGAGCGGTGTCCTGCAAGAGCTGTCTGAAGCGGGCTACAAGGCGAGCTGGAAAGACGCAGCCTCTATTAGTATTGAGTTTTGAGACGGTAACGTTAAAGACGTTTTATGCAGACAGCGGGCGATAGAGCACGAGCGTTGATCAAGCGGCTGGGGCCGAAAAAGGCCAGTGAACTGGGTGGAGGCAACCACGACCGTTGGCGAAGCGTCAGCAAAGGTGCGGTGAGAGTCAGCACGGAAGAGATCGACGTGCTTGTGAAGGCCTATCCCCAGTACGCGTTCTGGCTGGCTTGCGGCCAGATTGCACCCGAGATCGGGCAGACAAGCCCGGCCTATGACGACACCCATCCAGATTTATCGCCATCCAGCGCTGAGTGACCACGGGCTGTGACCCGCAGCTTTCCGCCCAGCGCTGTATCGCTTCTGCCTAAGCGCCTGGCTTCTCCAGTCGTGCTCCCGGCAGCTGAGACCGGACGAACGCCAGCGCATTCCTGAATAGTGGATGCCATGCTTCGCCAGGTTCATGGGCAAGGGAATGCCAGACAAGCAGAGCTGCTCATCGCCCAACCTCGTACTCCATCGGATAGTCGCAAGGCTCCCGCTCAGCCTGTTCCGGCCACAACCACTGCGCATCCACACAACCCTGACGCTGGTAGAACCGCACCGTCTCCCTCGCCGAGTGGGACGAGACATACAGGCGCTGGATGCCCTTGTGGCGGGCCTCTTCGAGACAGCGGGCAAACAGCAGGCGCCCGACGCCCCTGCCACGCTTGGTGGCCTCGACATGGAACTCCTTCAATGGCCGGTAGCGCCCGGTGGGTTCTATAGGCGCGCCGTCCACACAGGCGAAGCCGACGACCCGCCCCAGGCGGGTCGCCAGGCAGACCAAGCCGCCGTTGGCCAGAGCGGCCCGCAGCGTGTCCTTCACTTCCTGGCGGTCGGCCGGGGACCAGTCGTCGATGAAGGGATCGGCGCTCTCCACCGCGTGGCCCGCCTGCAAGCGAATGACCCGGTCCACTACCTGCTGCCGCTCGAAGGTGAACACAAAGTCGAGGTCCGAATCGGCTACCGGTGCGGTGTGAAGGGTGATGTCCGGGGTGCTGCTCATGGGCTTCCTGCAGTTGATCCAGGGTGTGGGGCCGGGATGGTAGCGCGCCCGGCTGAAAACCGAGCAGGAAGCCAGCGAGATCGAGGTACTGCCGCTGTACAAGGCCTCTGATCCGGCTTACGCCTACGGGGACGACACCGTCGTGCCGAGCAGGAGCTCAAGGGCCACAGATTGGTACCTGGTCAAGCAAGGCCCCTGAATCCTTCTTCGGTGCTCCGTGATCCTTCGGAGCCGTTGCCGCGTCGGTCACCCTGCACCGCTCCCGAAATGATGGCCAAAAGACATTTTATTGATATCAAAATGAGTTCATTTTCCGAAACGTTCGTCGCAGCTTGCGCCTTTTTGTATCGAAAAAGCGACAAAGTGCACGTTTTCCCCGTCACGCGCGAAGAACCCCGGCTACACCCTCCAGTCTAGGTTTTAGGCCGTCCGAAGGATGAAGTACCGGACAGTGGCGCAATGCCATTTCAGGCCTGCCTACAACCACTTCAAAAGGATTGGAGTCAGCATGAAAAATAATTTCAGACGTGTTGTCGGTTCCCTCGCTTTCGCCGTTTCCACCGCTTCCTTCGCCAGCCCCGCCGCAGACGCCGAATTCAAGGAATTCTGGAGTCCCGGCAAACCCAACCCTTCCATCTGCAACTCGCCCTTGCTGGTCGGCACGCCGCTCGGCCTGCCGCGCTGCCTGCAGGCGAGCAACATCTTCACCCGGCTCCAGGCGCTACAGGACATCGCCAGCCTCAATGGCGGCAACCGCGCCGCTGGGCAGCCTGGCTACCAGGCGTCCATTGACTATGTGAAGAAGACCCTGCAGAAGGCCGGCTACAAGGTGACGGTGCAGCCGTTCCCCTTCACCGCCTACTACCCGAAAGGGCCGGGCACCCTGAACGCAGTCACACCAACCCCTGGCAACTACGTCTGGGATACGGACTTCACTTACCTCTCGCAAACCGAAGCCGGTGACGTGAGCGCCAAGGTGGTGCCCGTGGACGTGGCCCTGGGAGCGGGCAACAACTCCTCCAGCGGCTGCGAGGCGGAAGACTTCGCCAACTTCCCCAGCGGTTCCATCGCGCTGATCCAGCGGGGCACCTGCAACTTCGAGATGAAGGCCGAGAACGCCGCCGCCGCCGGTGCTGCCGGGGTGATCATCTTCAACCAGGGCAACACCGACGACCGCAAGGGCCTGGAGAACGTCACCCTGGGTGATGGCTACGAAGGCGGCATCCCGGTGATCTTCGCCACCTACGACAACGGCGCCGCCTGGGCTGGTACTGAAGGCCTGCAACTGCGCATGGTGGTCGATGTGGTGCGCTCCAAGACCCAGACCTACAACCTGGTGGCCGAGACTCGCTACGGCAACCCGAACAACGTGGTGATGGTCGGTTCGCACCTGGACTCCGTGTTCGAGGGCGCAGGCATCAACGACAACGGTTCCGGCAGCGCCGCGCTGCTGGAGATGGCCGTGCTGCTGCGCAAGGCCTACCCGCTGAACAAGGTGCGTTTCGCCTGGTGGGGCGCCGAGGAATCCGGGCTGGTGGGCTCGACCTACTACGTCAACAACCTCACCCCCGAGGAGAAGAAGAAGATCAAGGCCTACCTGAACTTCGACATGATCGGCTCGCCGAACTACGCGAACTTCATCTATGACGGCGACGGTTCTTCCTTCGGCCTGAAGGGGCCGGCCGGTTCGGCGGCGATCGAGCATCTGTTCGAGGCCTACTTCAAGCTGCGCCGTGCGCAGTTCGAAGGCACCGAGATCGACTTCCGCTCCGACTATGCGCAGTTCTTCGAGGATGGCATCGCCTTCGGTGGCTTGTTCACCGGCGCCGAGGACATCAAGACCGAAGAGCAGGCGCAGAAATATGGCGGAGCCGCCGGCCAGCCGTTCGACCCCTGCTACCACAGTGCCTGTGACAGCACGGCGAACATCGATCTCGATGCACTGGAGATCAATGGTGACGCCATGGCGTTCGCCACCAGCTGGCTGTCGATTTCCACCAAGATCATCGACGACGAAATCGCAGCGGCGAAGAAGGCCCAGGGCGCAACCCTGCGCAAGGCCGCGGTACGCGATATCGAGCGTTGGGGTGATGCCTACATCAAGTAACGCCTGATCTAACTTGCGCCGGGTATCCCGGCGCAAGCTCCCCATTGACGAAGCCCAGGCGCGCAAATACTGTATGCATGAACAGTATATGGGGGCTCCGCCATGGGTAACGTCCGCATCATCGGCCGCTTGGGGCCGTCATTCGCCAAACTCCCGCTTTACACCCTCGCCATCGATGAAAACGCCAAAGGGCCGGTGCGCTTGCGCCTGGAAGGCTGCGTCAGCCTGGACGAGCTCCTGGGCATCGACATTCCGCAAACCTTCACCGTGCGTCTGGAAGACGACAGCATGGACGGCATGGGCCTGGTCGCCGGTGACCTGCTGCTGGCGGATCGCTCCCGCGTAGCCGTCGACGGCAGCCTGGTGGTGGCGGTCATCGAGGGGGATTTCTACATACGCCGATTGCGCCACGAGGACGGGCGCCGCGTGCTGATGGCGGAGAACGCCCGTTACCCCGCGCTGAACCTCTCGCCCGAGCAGGATTGGATGATCCGCGGCGTGGTCACCCACAGCTTCCGTCGACCGGAGCGCTGGCAGCCATTGGCGTGAGGGGGGGAGGCCGTACCTCAGTGATGGGGTACGGTCGCTTGCCGGGGTTTGCGCCCGCTGGTCGGGTGTTCGACCTGCTCACGTGGCGCTCGGGTGGTGGGGTGATGGTGGTGATGGGTGATTCTGAGCATGGCCCAGAGCATCGCAACGGCTACCAGTAGCCAACCCAGGATCAACAACACGATAAAGGCTTCAGGACTCATCGCTAACCGCCTCGGTGCCCGCAGATGGGCACACATCTGGAGTTTAGTCCGGCATCCGTGACGCTTCCCTGACAGGCCCCGCCTTCGGTCGGCTGGCCGGCTCCTTTGGGCGAAATGCGCCGGTGCTTGAAAACTTCGGCAGCTGGGGCGCAATAAAGTGCGGGTCGAACGACGTGCGGCGGGGTTGCCTCAGTTGCAGAAGCGCTCCATGTTCTGCCGGGCTTTCTCATTGGGCGCGTTGCGCTGCTGGGCGGTCCAGAACTGGCACTTGGGGCTGGCCAGGCGTTCCGCCTCTTCGATACGGGCGTTGTCGCGCTGCTGGGCAGCGCCCTGGTTCTGCTGGTAGCGCTCGAACATCTGCGCGTTGCTTTGTGGGGCGGGTGCAGGTGTGGGGGCAGGCCCCACCGGCGAACCCAAGGGGGCGGTAGCGCTCTGGCCCACTTGCTCCCAGGCGGCTCTCACCAGGTGGCGATAACCGAACCAGGCGGTGCCGGCAACGGCGACGAAACCGAGCCAGATGCCCAGGGCGATGCAGAGCACCAGTTTCACCGGGTTGAGGCTGACGTGAAGCGTGCGGCTGCGAGTGGGCATGGGGACCTCCTGTGTGGCCAATGGACCGATCCGGGCGTGCCAGGTTCGATCTCAATGGGCTGCTATCACCTCATAGCATTGCCGAGTGCCGCCGATCACCAGGGTGATCTCCGCGCCAGCGCCCTTGCCCAGCAAGGCCTGCCCCAGCGGGGAGCGCGGGGTGATCACGGTGACTTCTCCGTCTTCGCCCTGCACTTTCAGCCCGGCAGCTTCCGGGCCGAGGAAGAGTAGCTGGCCGCTTCCGTTCTCGGCCTCCAGGTGCACCAGTGCGCTGAGCTGGATGCCGAGGGCCGGGTCGTGTTCACGCAGCACCAGGTTCTGGAACAGCCCGATCGCCTGCTTGATCTCGGCCGCGCGGCGGGCTTGCCCGGTAGCCAGGTAGGAGGCTTCCAGGCCCAGGGTGTCGTACTTGTTCTCGGCGACGTTCTCTTCATGGGTCGCTGCTTCATAAGCCGTCTGTGCGGCACGTTGCAGCAGCTCCAGATCGTGCGTGAGCGTGTCGATGATCAAGTGCTGGATACGGGCTTTGTCCATGGCGAAGGTTCCTGCGGCGAAGGGTGCATTCTACGGCTGCCAATCGGTGAAGAGGAGGGGATTGTATTTTGTGTGTTTGCAGCATATTTGCTTTATATTGATGCAAACGCACGGAGGAATCCCATGAGCGCCCTCAGCCGCCCCACCCTCGATCCCGATGCCGTATTGGCCAAGGCCCTGCTCAATACCCGTGAGCAACTGGGGCTGACCCAGCAGCAACTGGCCGACATCGTCGGGGTGCACCGTACCGCCATCACCCGCTGGGCGGACAGCGGCGGCATCCGCCCACAGAGCAAGACCGGCGAGCTGGCGCTGCTGCTGATCCGCGCCTACCGCGCCCTGTTCGCCTTGTTCGGCGGCAACCTCGACGACATGCGCCATTTCCTGCGCACCGAGAACCGCCACCTGGGTGCCGTGCCCCTCGAACTGATGGCCCAGGTGCAGGGTCTGGTAAGGGTGGTGGAGTACCTGGACGCCATACGCGGCAAGATCTGAACGTCCCCCGATAAAAACAACGAAGGAAGGCTGGACATGGATATCTGGACGACCTGCCAAGGCTCGGAACGGATCAGGCCCTTGCGTGGCCGCCTGGTGCGCCTGGTGGAGAGCCAGGAGCAGGTGGCGACCTTGCAGCTGGTGGATAACCTCGCCGAGCAGGCGTTGCTGGAGGAGCTCATCGAGACCAGCAAGCCGCCGCTGCCCCGCAGCGCCGAACCGCTGCACTACCTGCTGAAGACCCCGTTCCGCTACCCGCCGCTGCGCTGGGGATCGCGCTTCGGCACCGTTCATGAGCCCAGCCTGTTCTATGCCGCATCACGCCTGGAAACCGCCATGGCCGAAGGGGCCTTCTACCGCTTCGTGCTGTGGAGCGGCATGGCGGTGCCGCCGCCCAGCGGGCGCATCCTGTCCGAGCATTCGTCCTTCGAGGCGCGCTTCCAGGTCGAGCGCGGTGTGCAACTGCAATTGCCGCCTTTCGATGCCCACGACGAAGCACTCGCCGACCCGGTGGACTACCGCACCAGCCAGGCGCTGGGTGCCGCCATGCGCGCTGCGGGGGTCGAGGCCTTCGAGTACCGTTCCGCGCGTTGCCCGTTGCAGGGCACCAATATCGCCCTGTTCACCCCTGAAGCCTTCACCGAGCGGCGGCCGCGCAATCTCACGCCCTGGCTCTGCGAAACCACCGCCGAATACGTCGCCTTCAAGCATGCCCAGGCACCGGACACGCCGCGCCTGTTCCGCATGACCCAGTTCCTTGTCGACGGTCGCTTGCCGCAGCCGGCATGAGCCCTCGCCCGATGAGCGAATCCTGGCCACAACGGCTGCTGTCCCTAGTCGGCTCCCCCGCCGGCATCGCCGCGAGCTACGTGGAGTCGCTGCTGCCTGCGGCGGCAGAGCGCGGCCTGGATGTCCGCGAGCTGCTGCGGGTTGTGGATATCCCGGCGGAGCAGCTGGCGTTGCCGGGCTATCGCTTGCCGCTGTTCAAGGCCTTCGCCTTGCTGTTGCAGGCCGAGCGCCTGGGGGGCGATCCGCTGATCGGCCTGCGCCTGGGCCTGGCCGTGCGCCCGCGTTCGTTCCAGGCGCTCGGTTATTCGGCCATGAGCTGCGCCACGCTGGGTGAGGCCATCCAGCGCTTGCAGCGTTTCGAGCAACTGGTCTGGGACATCGGCGAAACCCGGTTGGAGGAGGAGGGCGAGCAGGTTGCCCTGACCTGGCGGCCACGCTTGTTGCCCTGGGTGCCCCGCCAGGCGGTGGAAATGGCCCTGGCCGGCTGGCTGGCCTTCGGTCGCTGGCTGAGTGACGGGCGCGCGCAGCCCTTGCAGGTGGAGTTCCGCCATCGCCTCGACACGGCTGCCGACGTCTATGCCGAGGTGCTTGGCTGCCCGGTCCAGGGTGGTTGCACGCGCAATGCGGTGATTTTCCACAGGGCGCTGCTGCAGACGCCGTTGCGAGAGGCCGACCCCCACCTGCGCAGCCTGATGGACGCCCAGGGCGAAGCCTGCCTGGCGGCCTATCGCCTCGACGCCAACCTGGCCAACGAGGTGCGTGCGGCGCTTTGCACCGGCCTGGCGCAGGGGCAGATCGGCCTCGATGACGTGGCCGGGCATCTGGGGCTCACTGCACGCATCCTGCGTCGCCACCTGGGGGAAGCCGGCCTGGCCTTGCCCGGTCTGCTCGATGAAGTGCGCAAGGATCTGGCGCAGCTTTACCTGCAGCACACCGACTTCGCCCTGCTGGAAATCGCCTACCTGCTGGGCTTTGCCGAACAAAGCTCATTCTCCCGAGCCTTTCGTCGCTGGACGGGCTTGCCGCCGACGGCTTTTCGCCGGGGAAAAGCGGCCGAAGCGCCCTGAAACGGGGCGCTGCAGGGGTTGACAGGAATGAGTTGTGCACAATGGCGAGGCAGCTTGTCATTTCGCAGTCACATTCGCGCGTAACCGCTTGATTCTTCGTGGCGCTCTATTAAAGCAATGAAAAATAAAGGGTTTTCAGGTTGGTGAAAAAATCGTCAATTTGACGGGAGCGCCCGTTTCATCGGGTTTGAAGGGGATTTCTCGCTGTTTTCCCACAGAGTTATCCACAGCTTCTGTGGATTGTCCCGAGCGCTTGCTCTAGAACGCCGCTCCCAGGCTTGGCAAGACTTTACCTGCGGCGAAAAAGGAGTAGAGTGCGCGACCTTCCCGGCCGCCACACCCCTTTACATGAAGTCCAGAGCACTCGTCGAAACCGCCCAGCAGAATCAACGCTTGCCCCTGCGCATGGCCCTCTGGTTGCTCGACAACCCTCGCCTCGGCCAGGCCGCCAGCGTCAAGCGGCTTGCCGGAAAACTGCTCAAGCAGCCGGCCCGTCAGGGCGTGGTGGCTGCTCAGAGCCGCCTCGGCCAGATGCTCTGCCGCGACTGTGGCAACACCCGTGATCGCCGTATCGGCTTCGACATGCTGCGCCAGGCCGCGCGTGCCGGTGATCGCCGCGCCCAGCTCGAACTGGGCCGCCTTTATGCACAGCCCCGCACCCAGGAATTGCAGCAGGCCCGCCACTGGCTGGAGCAGGCAGCCGCCCAGGGTTCCCACGAGGCCAAGCGCCTGCTGAGCCGTCTGCCCAGCGCCTGACCGCCGCCTGGGCGCTGGGTATACTGCCCGGCATCCTTCCGCGGAGCCCCCCATGCCCTTCGACCTGCCCAATCTGCTGATCGGCCTCGCGCTCGCCGCTGTTCCCCTGTTGGGCCTGGCCTGGCATCAGCAACGCCGCATTGCCGCCGGCGAACTCGAACGGCTGTTGCTCGACGAGCGCCTTGCCACCGCGCAGATGGCCCAGGACGGGCTCGGTGCCCAGCTCGACGACAGCCGCGTGGAAATCCGCGAACTCACCCAGAACAACGCCGCCCAACAGGCCGAACTGGCAGCGTTGCGCCGCGAGGCCGAGCTGCTCGGCGTCGAGCGCAAGGCCGCTCGCGAAGCCCAGGCGGCCTGGAGCGAGGAGCGCGAGCGCAAGGAGGGCGAGCTGCGTCGCCTGGATAGCGAGCGTGCCGCCCTGGCCGCCGAGCTGCGCGAGCAGCAGGATTCACACGCCCAGCGCCTGGCCGATCTGCAGGCCGCCCGTGATGACCTGCGCGCCCAGTTCGCCGAGCTGGCCGGGAAGATCTTCGATGAGCGCGAGCAGCGTTTCGCCGAGACCAGCCAGCAGCGCCTGGGGCAGATGCTCGACCCGCTGAAGGAGCGCATCCAGGCCTTCGAGAAGCGTGTCGAGGAGAGTTATCAACAGGAGGCGCGCGAGCGCTTCTCCCTGGGCAAGGAGCTGGAGCGCCTGCAGCAGCTCAACCAGCGCCTGGGGGATGAAGCCACCAACCTCACCCGCGCGCTCAAGGGCCAGAAGACCCAGGGCAACTGGGGCGAGCTGGTGCTGGAACGGGTGCTGGAGCATGCCGGCCTGGAGAAGGGCCGCGAGTACCAGACCCAGGTCAGCCTGAACAGCGCCGATGGCCAGCGCTTCCAGCCCGACGTGCTGATCCAGCTGCCGGGCGACAAGCAGGTGGTGGTGGACGCCAAGGTCAGCCTTACCGCCTACCAGGCGCTGATTGCCGCCGAAGACGAGGCCGTCCGCGCCCAGGCGCTGAAGCAGCACGTGCTGTCCTTGCGTAATCACCTCAAGGGCCTGTCGGTGAAGGATTACCAGCGCCTGGAAGGCCTGCACAGCCTGGATTTCGTGCTGCTCTTCGTGCCCATCGAGGCCGCGTTCGCTGCCGCTTTGCAGGCCGATCCGGGGCTATTCCAGGAAGCGTACGACCAGCACATCGTCATCGTCAGCCCGACCACCCTGCTGGCCACCTTGCGGGTCATCGACAGCCTGTGGCGCCAGGAGCGGCAGAGCCAGAACGCCCGGGAGATCGCCGAGCGCGCCGGGGCCCTCTACGACAAGTTCGTCGCCTTCGTGCAGGACCTGGACGAAATGGGCAGCCGCCTGCAGCAGCTGGACAAGGCCTATGCCGCCGCCCGCAACAAGCTGGTGGACGGGCGCGGCAACCTCGTCAGCCGGGTCGAGCACATCAAGCTGTTGGGGGCTCGCGCCAGCAAGAGCCTACCCACCGACCTGCTCGAGCGCGCGGCAGGGCTGCCGCTGCTGGATGAGCTGGACGAGTGATGCCTCCGTTCTGGGCCCAGCTGGTGGGCCTTATTCCTTGGTGCCGGCCTGCAGGTCAGGCGCCCGCTTCCGCCGCGGCACGCTGCGCCGCCGGCGAGCGCTCCAGGTAACTCAGCGCCACTGACAGATCGCCTTCGGTACGCGGGTGGAAGCCCGGTTCGTAATAGCGCAGCACCGCGCGGCCGATGCTGGCGGGCGTGGGCAGCGTGTCGCGGGCGCCCAGGCGGCGCCAGTGACGGAGGAAGCCGGCGCGCTTGCGGGTGGCCGGGTCCTGGCGCATCAGGCTGGCGGAGCCGACGCTGAACAGGGTGATCAGCGCGATGCACGCCACCACCATGTAGAACCCCCGCGCCAGCAGGCTGCCGCCCAGGTGCACATGCAGGTCATGGGCGACGCAGCGGTGCTCCACTTCCTCGGCACCGTGCCAGCGCAGCAGGTCGAGCATCACTGGGTCGGCCTGGTCGAGGCTGCGGGTGGTGATGATCCAGTTGCCCAGCACGCAGGTGAAATGTTCCACGGCGGCGATCAGGCCGACGCGCTGGCGCAGCCACCAGGGTTGCAGCCAGCGGCTCAGGCGGTGTTCGCCCAGCGGGTGGTCGCAGAGCACCTTGTCGAACAGGCGGTAGATGCCGGCGGTGACCGGCGCTGGGTCCAGCCCGTGGCGTTCCAGGTAGGGTTTCAATGCGCTGTCGTGGGCGCGGGCGTGTTGCGCCTCCTGACGCACGAAGCCGCGCACGTCCTCGGCCAGCAGCGGGTCGGTCACCTGGGGCAGGGCCTTGTTGTAGACCCGGCAGAACCAGAACTCCCCGGCCGGCAGGATCAGGTGCAGGCTGTTCATGATGTGCGAAGCCTCGGGTTCGCCCGGTACCCAGTGCAGCGGCGTGTCGGCGAAGTCGAAGCGCACCTTGCGCTGTTCGAGGCGGTGGTGCTCGGTGCTCATGAGGCTCTCCTGGCCGGTTCCTCGCGGTCGACGAATTCACGCAGCCAACCGGCCAGCCGCTGCGGCTCGGCCAGCAGTTGCCAGTGGCCGGCGCGCACTTCGCGGCGCCACAGGGTCGGCGCCCAGCGGGTCAGCTCATCGAACAGCTGCGGACGCACGAAGCGGTCGCGGGTGGGGATGACCAGGTGCACGGGCAGGTCGGTGTGACGTTCACGGGGGCGGAACAGGCTGCTGATGAAATTGGCGCGGTAGAGCCTCACCCCACGCTGGCCGTCGGTGAGCTGGGTGCTGCTGACGTGTGGCTTGGCGATGCCTTCGACGCGGCGCAGCAGGCCTGGCCAGGCGCGGGCAAGTCCCAGTTTCCAGGTGAGCTCCGGCAGCAGCGGGGTGTGGAAAAAGGCGATGTACCAGGAGCTGAGCAGTTGCCCGATCATCTGCAGGTAGGCGCCGACGCGCTTTTCCCGCAGGCGGCTGCGCATCCAGTGGCCGACGTGGTCCAGGCAGGGGCCGGAGATGCTGGTGTAGGACGCCAGCAGGGGCTGGATACGCGGTTCAGTCACCGCTTCCCAGCTCTGGATCGAGCCCCAGTCGTGGGCCACCAGGTGCACGCGGCGATCCGGGCTGAGGGCACGCAGCACGGCTTCCAGGTCATTGGCCAGGCGCGGCAGGCGGTAGTCGCGGATGCGCGGCGGCACCTCCGATGCGCCGGCGCCACGCACGTCGTAGGCGATGATGCGGTAGTCCGCCGCCAGTTCGCGCACCAGCGGCAGCCACACCTCGTGGCTGTCCGGGTAGCCGTGCACCAGCAGCAGGGTCGGCCCCTTGGCATTGCCCCACTGGTAGGTGGCCAGGCGCACGCCGTCGCCTTGCACCGTCACGCGCTGGGGTTCGAGGGTGAGGGGCGCGTTCATCGGCTCGCCTCCCGGTGCGGGCAAAGGGGGGCGGGGTGCGTGGCGGGCATGGCGGATCTCCTGCGGGCCTGAATCGTTACATCATTCGATGTCATCGATTGTCGGCCAGGGATGCGGTGCTGGCCAGATGCTGGGGCGCTTTCGCCGGTGCGCCTGTTACCGCGTTACCGCTGCCCGCAAAGTACCGTGGCAGGGGGCTTGCGTGGCGTTATCCGGGTTTTGGCGGGCCCTCTGTGCCGGCAGGTCCAGCCATAGGTTGGGCCTCTGGCGGCGCTGTTGTTGGCCGTTGTGGCACGGAGATATGATCCGCCCATGAAGAATTCCCCCAGTTTCCTGCAGCGCCTGCTCGCCCAGGCGCCGCACATCCCCGAGCCCGTTCCCGGTGAGGAATACACGGTCGACGAGCTGGCCCGCGAGGCCGGTACCACCGTGCGCAACCTGCGTGCCTACCAGGATCGCGGGCTCTTGCCACCGCCCGAGCGCCGGGGTCGTGTGGGTATCTACAGCGGCGAGCACCTGGCGCGCCTGCGCCTGATCGGCCAGTTGCTGGAGCGTGGCTACAGCATTGCCAGCATCCGCGAGCTGTTCGAGGCCTGGGAACAGGGCCGCGACCTGGCCCATGTGCTCGGCCTGGAGCAGGCCATAGTCGGCGACTGGACCCAGCTGGAGCCCACGCCCCTGGGCTTCGACGAGGTGCAGGCGCTGTTCGGCGACGAGCTCACCGATGAAGCCATGGACATCGCCCAGGAGCTGGGGCTGATCGAGTTCGCCGGGGACCACCTGCGCGTGCTCAACCCGCGCATCTTCAATGCCGGGGTGCAGTTGCACCGTTCAGGGATTCCGCTGCTGGTGCTGCTGGAGCAGTTCGCCACGATCCGCCAGCAGGTTGAGCCGGTGGCGGAGGGCATCGTGCGGATGATCGTCGATCACCTGGTCAACCCGCTGCTCAGCACCAGCCTGCCCCATGTCGCCGAACTGGAAGGCCTCAACCGTCAGTTGCTGGCGCTGCGCCCGCTGGTGGAGCAGGTGGTGGACAGCGAGCTGGCGCGCGGGCTGCAACTCTCGGCCAACCAGGAGCTGGGTGGCCGTGTGGGCGAGCTGCTCAGGGGCTTTCTCAAGGGCTGAAGCCCGCGCCTTCAGTGCACGGGGGCGAGGAGGGTGGACTGCCCGCGAAAGGCTTCCACCCGGTTGCGCCCGGCGTGCTTGGCCGCGTAGAGGGCCACGTCGGCGTTACCCACCAGGGCCTCCTCGCTGATCGCCGTGCCCTGCTCGGTAGAGGCCACGCCAATGCTCACGGTGAGGTGGCCGCGCTCGGCACCGGCGTGGGGCTGGTCCAGCTCCTCCACGGCCGCGCGGATGCGCTCGGCGATGGCGCAGGCGGTTTCCAGGTCGGCCCCGGGCATGACCACGGTGAACTCCTCACCGCCGAAGCGTGCGACGAAATCGCAGTGCTCGCGGATGCTCGCGCGCATCGCCTCGGCCACCTGGCGGATGCAGATGTCGCCGGCGAGGTGGCCGTAGCTGTCGTTGTAGAGCTTGAAGTGATCGATATCCAGCATCAGCACGCCCAGGTGCTCGTGATTGCGCGCGCAGCGGTGCCATTCACGTTTCAGGGTTTCGTCGAGGTGGCGCTTGTTGGCGATGCGGGTGAGGTCGTCGGTGCGGCTGAGGATGGCCAGTTCCTGGTTGGCCAGGGCGTACTTGTGCGCCAGCACCTGGTGTTCCCAGGCCAGCTTCAGGGCTTCGTTGAAGCGGATCTGCAGACGCCGGCCCATCTCGGCGATGAAGGGGCAGACCACCCAGGCGGAGACGGCGAGGAACATCGCTTGGGGCTCCGGGTCACGGCCGTAGGCGATGCCGAGGAAGAAGAACATGGGCACGTGGAAGGCCAGGTGCGCCGGCCAATAGGAGACGTTGCTCATGGCGACCATCACCGAGGCCAGGGCGATGCAGCCGAAGATCACGTCCTCGTAGGGCGTGCCATAGCCCATCAGCCAGATGGCGCCGACACCCCAGGCCACGCCCACGGCGCCGCACTGGCACATGGTCATGCGCGCCCAGGTCAGCGGCGGGAAGCGTTGCGGATCACGACGCCAGGCGCGCACCAGGGACAGGCGCACCACCATCAGCACCACCAGGATGGCCAGCCAGATGCACAGCCCGCGCAGTGGCGCGCTGGCGTGGTAGACCCCGAACACCATGGAGCCGGAGAAGACGTTGCCGACTGCCGTCGAAGGGCTGGTGGAGAAGAGCGTGGCGACCCGTTCGGCGAGGTAGTCCTCGGCCGGGCGCTCGGGAAGGTGGGTCGGCACCGGGCCCGACCCACTGGAAAGATTCATTGCGAAGACTCCTGTCTCTACGGCGTGGCGGCAGGTGCGCCAGGCACTCCTTATACCGGGCCGCGTCGCCGAGGTGAACAGCGGCCTCTCGGCAGCTGCGCGGATGGCAGAAGTCTAGACGCTGGACGGTGACGGATACGCCATCGACGGGGGCGGGGAGTCAGGCCGGGGAATCCGGCCCGTGAGGCCTGCCGGGTTGCTCCCGAGCTGCGACGAAGAATTACCGGGTGCGCAGCGCGAGCCGCTCAGCGCAACACCAGGTGTCGGCTGAGCAGGGCACGCAGGGCGGCGGGCTTGACCGGCTTGGCCAGGTAGTCGAGGCCGGCGGCGTGGACTTCGGCGATCAGTTCGGCGCGGGCGTCGGCACTGATCACCACGCCCGGCACCGGTGCGCCGAGGCGGGTGCGCAGCCAGGCCATCAGCTCGGTGCCGGTCTCGCCCTCATCCAGGTGGTAGTCCACCAGTGCCAGTTGCGGGCGCACGTCCTCGGCCAGCAGGTGTTCGCACTCCAGGCGGTTGCGCGCCGTCCACACCTGGCAGCCCCAGCGCGAGAGCAGGCTGTGCATGCCGGTGAGGATGCTGTCTTCGTTGTCGATGCACAGCACCTGGGTGCCATCCAGGGCGTGACCGTTGGCTTCCTTCTGCGGCACGACGGGGGCCGGTGCCGGGGTGCGCGCCAGGGGCACGCTGACGCTGAAGACGCTGCCCTTGCCCGGCCACGAGCGGACTTCCAGGTGGTGGCCGAGCACGCGGCAGAGCCCGTCGGCGATGGCCAGGCCCAGGCCCAGGCCTTTCTCGGCGCGGGTCTGGTGGCTGTCCAGGCGCTTGAACTCTTCGAATATCACCTTGCGCTTATCTTCGGGGATGCCCGGGCCGCGGTCCCAGACTTCCAGGCGCAGCAGGCCGCCTTCGCGGCGCACGCCCAGCAGCACATGGCCCTTGGCATAGCGGAAGGCGTTGGTGAGGAAGTTCTGCAGCACCCGGCGCAGCAGCTTCATGTCGCTCTCGATGCGCAGTTTGCTGCCGCTGACGCGGAAGTCCACGCCCTGCTCCTGGGCCAGGGCCTTGAACTCGGCGCCGAGGGCGTCGTACAGCGCGGCCAGGGGGAAGGCGGCGCGGTCGGGGGTGATGCGCCCGCTTTCCAGGCGCGAGATGTCCAGCAGGTCGGTGATCAGGTCTTCCGCCGAGCGCAGGGAGCTGTCGAGGTGGCCCACCAGTTCGCGGGATTCCGGTGGCAGCGCGTCCTGCTGGTGGGCGAGGGCGGCGGAGAACAGCCGCGCGGCGTTGAGCGGCTGCATCAGGTCGTGGCTGACGGCGGCGAGGAAGCGCGTCTTCGATTGGTTGGCCGCTTCGGCGGTGCCCTTGGCCTCGATCAGCGCCTGGTTGAGCTGGGACAGTTCGAGGGTGCGTTCGGTGACCCGTTGCTCCAGCCCCTCGTTGGCGTCCTTGAGGGCCTTTTCCCCTTCGCGGAACGCGGTGATGTCGGTGAAGCTCATGACGAAGCCACCGCCCGGCATGGGGTTGCCGATCAGCTCGATGACCCGGCCATTGGGGAACAGGCGCTCGGAGGTGTGGGCGTTGCCCTGGCGCATCCAGAACAGCCGGCGCGAGACGTGGGCCTCGGCGTCGCCCGGCCCGCACAGGCCGCGTTCGGCGTTGTAGCGGATGATGTCGGCGATGGGCCGGCCGACGCTGATCAGCCCGTCCGGGTAGTCGAAGAGTTCCAGGTAGCGGCGGTTCCAGGCCACCAGGCGCAGGGACTGGTCGACCACGCTGATGCCCTGGGTGATGTTCTCGATGGCCCCTTGCAGCAGGGCGCGGTTGAACTGCAGCACCTCGGAGGCTTCGTCGACGATGCGCACGACGTCCTCCACCTGCATCTCGCGGCCCTCGATGGCGGCCTTCACCACCGCGCGGGCGGACGAGGCGCCGAGCACGCCGGCGAGCAGGCGTTCGGTGTGGGTGATCCAGTCCTGGTTGGCGTTCTGCACCGGGTTGAAGCTGGTGCCCTGGCGGTAGGCGAAGCGCACGAAGCTCTGCCGCGCACGTTCCTCGCCGACGAAGCGCGCCGCCAGCATCAGCAGGTCTTCCACCTGTACCGCCAGCAGCGAGCGGTTGCTCGGCCGCGCCGAAACGATCTGGCCGATGAAGCGGCTGGCCTGCCAGTGCTCGGACACCCGGGTGCGGGAGAACACCGAGACCCAGGCGAACAGCAGCCAGTTGCCGGCCAGGGACAGCACCACGCCCTGGGTTTGCGGGTCGATGGGCAGGTTCAGCGGGTTGGCCATCAGCCCGGCGAGACCGGGGAAGGCCTCCAGCGGCCAGCCGAGCCCCCGGGCCACCTGTGGCAGCACCAGGGTGTAGGCCCAGAGCAGGGCGCCGGTGGCCAGCCCGGCGAACACGCCGCGACGGTTGGCCTGCTTCCAGTAGAGGGCGCCGGCCATGGCCGGGCCGAGCTGGGCGATGGCGGCGAAGGCGATCTGGCCGATGGTGGCCAGGCTCGCGGTGGAGCCCAGCAGGCGGTAGCTGACGTAGCCGAGGAGGATGATCACCACGATGCTGACCCGGCGCACCGAGAGCATCCAGTGACGGAACACCTCGAAGGGGCGCTCGGCGCTCTGCCGGCGCAGCAGCCAGGGCAGCAGCATGTCGTTGGAGACCATGGTCGAGAGCGCCACGGCTTCGACGATGACCATGCCGGTGGCGGCCGAGGCGCCGCCGATGAAGGCCAGCAGGGCGAGGGACGGATGGGCCTCGGCCAGGGGCAGGCTGATGACGAAGGAGTCGGGCATCACGCCGGCGGGCAGCAGCATCTTGCCGGCCAGGGCGATGGGCACCACGAACAGCGCCGCCAGCCCCAGGTAGAGCGGGAACACCCAGCGCGCGGTGCGCAGGTCACGGGGCTCGATGTTTTCCACCACCGCGACATGGAACTGCCGGGGCAGGCAGACGAACGCCACCATCGCCACGCCGGTCTGCACGATCAGGGTCGGCCAGTCCACCGGCTGCAGCCAGAAGCTCTCCAGGTGGGTGGCCTGCATGGCGCGCAGGGTCAGGTCGTCGAAGCCATCGAACAGGCTGAAGCTGACGAAGATGCCGACGGCGAGGAAGGCCAGCAGCTTGATCAGCGACTCGAACGAAATGGCCAGCACCATGCCGCGGTGATGCTCGGTGGCGTCGAGATTGCGGGTGCCGAAAAGGATGGTGAACAGCGCCAGCACCAGGGACACGATCAGCGCGGTGTCCTGGGCGCGGGTGCCGGTGGATTCGGCGCCGGAGCCGATCAGCAGGTTGACGCCCAGGACGATGCCCTTGAGCTGCAGGGCGATGTAGGGCAGCACGCTGACCAGGCAGATCAGCGCCACCACCACCGCCAGGGCCTGGGATTTGCCATAGCGGGCGGCGATGAAGTCGGCGATGGAGGTGATGTTCTCCTGCTTGCTGATCAGCACCATCTTCTGCAGCACCCAGGGGGCGAAGACCATCAGCAGGATGGGGCCGAGGTAGATCGGCAAAAAGGCCCAGAGCTGACCGGCGGCCTGGCCCACGGCGCCGAAGAAGGTCCAGCTGGTGCAGTACACCGCCAGCGACAGGCTGTAGACCAGGGCACGGCCCTTCGGCGGCATGGGCGCGCGACGGCGGTCGCCATAGAAGGCGATGGCGAACAGCACGGCCATATAGAGAAGGGCGACCGCGGCGATCAGCCCGCTGGACAACGACATGCAGACTCCGAAGTGAAAGCGGCGGACGGATGCGCCCACCTGTGTCTCGATGCGGCAGTTTCGCACCAAAGCCGGTTGTCCGTCAGGCAGCTGCGACCAAGGTCGCAGGCGGGGTTGAGCGCTGCTGGCGGGGCTGCTAGCGTGGCAACCTTGTCGGCGGACTTCCAATCGTCCAGGCCGGCGCCCTGCAGGGCACTTCCGGGTGCCCGGACGCTCTGATCAGCAGGGGTCTTTCGCCTGAGGAGGCGCAGATGTTCAATCCGCAACCGGTCATCCTGCAGCGTGGCGCCTTGCGCCTGGAACCGCTGACTGAGGCCGACATCACCGAGCTCTCGGCCCTCGCTGAAGCCAACCGCGACGAACTGGTCTACATGAGCGGCCCGCTGCGCCCGGACTGGTACCGCCAGGGCCTGGCCCAGCAGCGCGAAGGCCTGGCCGTGGTGTTCGCCATCCGCCTGGGCGACCGCCTGGTGGGCACCAGCCGTTTCGCGGATTTCATGCCTGCCCTGCCGGCGGTGGAGATCGGCTGGACCTGGCTGGCCCGCAGCGAGCATGCCAGTGGCCTCAATGCTTCGATCAAATACCTGATGCTGCGCCACGCCTTCGAGGAGTGGCAGGTGGTGCGTGTGCAACTGAAGACCGCGGGCAGCAACCTGCGCTCGCAGAAGGCCATCGAGAAGCTCGGTGCACAGCGCGAAGGGGTGCTGCGCAACAACCGCCGCCTGGCCGATGGGCGCCTCGACGACAGCGTGCTCTACAGCATCACCGACCGTGAATGGCCGGCGGTGAAGCAGGCCCTGGAAGCTTCCTTCGGCAACTGAACATGAGTGGCATCGGCGGCGAACAGACGCATTTCTGGCAGGCCAGCGAGCTCGGCGGTGTCGAGTTGCTGCATGCGCGCTACATCGAGCAGCGCTTCGCGCCCCATGTGCACGAGGGCTATGTCTTCACCGTGATCGAGTCCGGCGCCCAGCGTTTCCGCCACCGTGGCAGCGACCACCTGGCGGAGCAGGGCAGCATGGTGCTGATCAACCCCGACGAACTCCACACCGGCTCCAAGGCCCACGACGAAGGCTGGCGCTATCGCGGTTTCTACCCCGATCTGCAGCGGGTGACCGAGGTGCTGGAGGAGCTGGATATCTCCACGGGCGGCCTGCCCACCTTCGCTGACAGCGTGCTGCACGACCCCGAGGTGACCAATCGCTTCCTCGCCCTGCACCGTTTGCTGGAGCAGGGCGCCACGGCGCTGGAGCAGCAGATGGCCTGGCGCGAAGCGGTACTGCTGCTGTTTCAACGCTATGCACGCATCGGCGCGCCCCGTGCCGCCGGGCATGAGCCCCAGGCGGTGACCCTTGCCCGCGAGCTGTTGGCTTCACGCCTGGCCGAACCGCCATCCCTGGAGGAACTGGCCGCAGCGGTAGGGCTCTCGCCTTTCCACTTTGCCCGGGTGTTCCGCCGGGCCACCGGGTTACCGCCGCATTCCTGGCTCAAGCAGCGTCGCCTGGAGCAGGCGCGGGCATTGCTGCGCGAGGGCTGCGCGCCGCTGTCGGTGGCCATGCAACTGGGCTTCGCCGACCAGAGCCATTTGAGCCGGCAGTTCAAGCAGACCTATGGTGTGGCGCCGGGTGAATACCGCAGCGCCTGCGCAAGATCGTTCAAGACTCACTGAAACGCCTCTTCTAAGCTGCGCGGACAAGGAGAACCCATGTCCCGCTCAACCGAATTCCTCCGCGCCTGGCGCGATATGGTGCCGATGCTCATCGGCGCCGTGCCTTTCGGCATCATCTTCGGCACCCTCGCCGCCGGCGCCGGGCTCAGTGCCTGGCAGACCCTCGGCATGTCGTTGCTGGTGTTTGCCGGCTCCGCCCAGTTCATCGCCATCACCCTGCTCGGTGGTGGCGCGGGCATCGCGGTGGTACTGCTCACCACCCTGGTGGTCAACCTGCGCCACGCCCTGTACAGCGCCAGCCTGCAGCCCTTCGTCAGCCACCTGCCCAAGCGTTGGCGCATGCCCCTGGCCTTCTGGCTCACCGACGAGGCCTTCGCCGTGGTGCAGCACCGCTACGCGGAGACGGACGCTTCGCCACACAAACACTGGTACTTCCTCGGCGCGGCGCTGGCCATGTACCTCAATTGGCAGCTGTGCACCCTGGTTGGCGTGGTGTTCGGCCAGGCGGTGCCTAACCTGGCCGCCTGGGGGCTGGATTTCGCCATGCTGGCGACCTTCATCGGCATCGTCGTACCCATGCTGCGCAACCGTCCGCAGGTGGCGGCGGCACTGGTGGCCGGCGCGGTGGCGCTGCTGTGCCACGGGTTGCCCTACAAGCTGGGGCTGATGGCGGCGGCCCTGAGCGGCATCGTCGTCGGCATCGTGCTGGAGCGCCGCTATCGGCTCGGCCAACTGGAGGAGGTGCTCTGATGGAAACCTGGCTGCTGATCCTCGGCATGACCGCGATCACCTTCTCCATCCGCTACAGCCTGTTCGCCTGGCCCGACCTGCGCTTCCCGCCCGTGGTGCGTCAGGGCCTGCACTACGTGCCCACGGCGGTGCTCACCGCCATCGTGGTGCCGGGCATGGTGATGCCCGATGGCGTCCACGCCGCGCTGGCGCTGGATAACGCCTACCTGCTGGGGGGCCTGGGCTGCATCCTCATCGCCGCCGTCACCCGCCACCTGCTGGCGACCATCCTCGGCGGCCTGCTGCTGTTCTTCGCCCTGCGCTGGGGGCTGGGGCAGTTGCCCATCTGAGGGAAGAGGGCGCCGTGAAAGGCGCCCTTTTTATGTGGGGATTCGGCATTTTTCGTCTCAAAGTGTGGCCTGGAGCTGGCCAGTTGCTGTCAAATCAGCGACGTGCTTCGTGCACCGGCTTTACCCCAGCCATTACCCAGGTACCAAGGAAGATGAGCCAACATTCGCAATTCGCCCTGCTGGGCAAGCGACGTTTCCTGCCGTTCTTCGTGACCCAGCTGCTCGGCGCCTTCAACGACAACATCTTCAAGCAGTCGCTGATCCTCGCCATCCTCTACAAGCTGGCGATCTCTGGTGACAAGACGGTCTACGTCAACCTGTGCGCCCTGCTGTTCATCCTGCCGTTCTTCCTCTTCTCCGCCCTCGGCGGGCAGTTCGGCGAAAAGTTCGCCAAGGACTCGCTGATCCGCGCGATCAAGGCGGCCGAGGTGGGGATCATGGCGGTGGGTGCCCTGGGCTTCTACCTCGACAACCTCTGGTTGCTGCTGGCCGCGCTGTTCGCCATGGGCACCCATTCGGCACTCTTCGGCCCGGTGAAGTACTCGATCCTGCCCCAGGCATTGCGTGAGAACGAGCTGGTGGGCGGCAACGCCCTGGTGGAGATGGGCACTTTCCTGGCCATCCTCGCCGGCACCATCGGCGCCGGGATCATGATGTCCGCCGAGCGCTACGAGCCCATAGTCGCCGCCGCCATCCTGATCACCGCCTCCCTCGGCTACCTGGCCAGCCGTGGCATCCCCCGCGCCGCGGCGGCGATGCCGGAGCTGAAGCTCGACTGGAACATCTTCAGCCAGTCCTGGCGCATCCTGCAGCTGGGCCTTGGCCAGCGTCCTTCGGTGTCGCGCTCGCTGGTGGGCAACTCCTGGTTCTGGTTCCTCGGTGCGGTGTACCTGACGCAGATTCCCGCCTACTCGAAGGACCTGCTGTTCGGTGACGAGAGCGTGGTGACCCTGATCCTCACCGTGTTCTCGGTGGGCATCGCCATGGGTTCGATGCTTTGCGAGCGCCTTTCCGGCGGCAAGGTGGAAGTGGGTCTGGTGCCCTTCGGCTCCATCGGCCTGACCGTCTTCGGCATCCTGCTCTGGTGGCATTCGGGCGGCTTCCCCCAAGGCACTGCGCCCCATGACTGGTTGGCGGTGATCAGCGTGCCCCAGGCCTGGCTGATCCTCGCCGACATCTTCGGCATCGGCCTGTTCGGCGGCTTCTACATCGTGCCGCTGTATGCGCTGATCCAGTCGCGCACCGCGGAGAACGAGCGGGCGCGGGTGATCGCTGCCAACAACATCCTCAACGCACTGTTCATGGTGGTTTCGGCCATCGCCTCGATCCTGTTCCTCAGCGTCGCCGGGCTGTCGATTCCGCAGCTGTTCCTGGTGGTGTCGCTGATGAACATCGCGGTGAACAGCTACATCTTCAAGATCGTCCCCGAATTCAGCATGCGCTTCCTCATCTGGCTGCTGGGCCACTCGATGTACCGCGTCGAGCACAAGGGCCTGGAGGCGATTCCGGACGAGGGCGCCGCGCTACTGGTGTGCAACCACGTGTCCTTCGTCGATGCCCTGCTGATCGGCGGTGCGGTACGGCGGCCGGTGCGTTTCGTCATGTACTACAAGATCTACAATCTGCCGGTGCTCAACTTCATCTTCCGCACGGCGGGCACGGTGCCCATCGCCGGGCGCAACGAGGACCTGCTGGTCTACGACCGCGCCTTCAAGAAGATCTCCGAGTACCTGCGCGCAGGGGAGGTGGTGTGCATCTTCCCGGAAGGCAAGCTGACCACCGATGGCGAGATGAACGAGTTCAAGAACGGTGTCGAGCGCATCCTCGAGGAGAACCCGGTCCAGGTGATTCCGATGGCGCTGCAGGGGCTGTGGGGCAGCTTCTTCAGCCGTGACCCGGGCAAGGGCCTGTTCAAGCGCTTCTGGTCGCGGATCAACCTGGTGGCTGGCCAGCCGCTGGCGCCGGAAGGTGTCGACCGCCTGAGCCTTCAGGCTTCGGTGGCGGCCTTGCGCGGTGACCAGCGCTAGGTGCTGCAGGCATGAAAAAGCCCGCCATATCGGCGGGCTTTTTTGTGGGCGGCGGCTTCGTCAGGGCACTCAGGTGCTCAGCTTCAGCCCGATCAGCCCGCAGAGGATCAGCGCCACGCTGGCCAGGCGCATCAGCGCCACGGATTCGCCGAAGAGGATGACGCCGGCGATCACCGTGCCGATGGCGCCGATGCCGGTCCAGATCGCATAGGCGGTACCCAGCGGCAGGTGCTTCATGGCCAGGCCCAGCAGGCCGAGGCTGATGGCCATGGCCAATACGGTGAGCGCGGTGGGGATGGGGCGGGTGAAGCCCTCGGTGTATTTCAGGCCGACGGCCCAACCGACTTCGAACAGGCCGGCGAAGAACAGGATGATCCAGGACATGGTGACCTCCAAAGGTACGACTGATTGGATCGGGGCCGTCCCCGGAATGGTCACTCGGCGAGTGGCAGGGCCGTCCCTGCACTGCGCAGTATTTTGCACATCCTGGCCGCCCGGACAAGTTGCATGGGACGGGCGGCCTGACAGATGTCAGACGGCAGGCTTGTCGGACTCATCCTTCATGCGCCGGAACAGCGCAGCGAGCAGGGAGCCCGAGAGGTTGTGCCAGACACTGAACAGGGCGCTTGGCACGGCCGCCAGGGGCGAGAAGTGGGCACTGGCCAGGGCGGCGCCGAGGCTGGAGTTCTGCATGCCCACCTCGATGGCGAGTGTCTTGCGCTGGGCCAGCGGCAGGCCGAAGACCTTGCCGGCGAGGTAACCCAGGGCCAGGCCGAGGCCGTTGTGCAGCACCACCACGGCCATGATCAGCAGGCCGGATTCGGCAATCTTCGCCTGGCTCGCGGCAACCACCGCCGCGACGATGACGACGATGCTCACCACCGAAACCAGGGGCAGGACCTCGACCAGGTGACGCACACGCACGCTGAGCAGGCGCTGGGCGATCAAACCGAGGGCGATGGGCAGCAGCACGACCTGAAGGATCGACATGAACAGTGCGCCGAACTGCACCGGTAGCCAGGCGGAGGCCAATAACCAGATCAGCGCCGGAGTCACCAGGGGAGCGAGCAGGGTGGTGACGGCGGTGATGGCCACGGAGAGCGCCAGGTCGCCGCGGGCGAACCAGGTCATCACGTTGGACGCGGTACCCCCGGGGCAGCAGCCCACCAGGATCACACCGACGGCCACTTCCGGCGGAAGGCGCAGTACCTGGCACAGCAGCCAGGCGAGCCCGGGCATGATCAGGAACTGGGCGAGCACGCCGATCAGCACGCGCAAGGGGCGGCGTGCGACTTCGCGGAAGTCTTCGGTCTTCAGGGTCAGGCCCATGCCGAACATGATCAGGCCGAGCAGCGGCACTATCCATTTCACCAGCGGCAGGAACCAGGCGGGTTGGTAGAACGCCAGCACGGCGAACAACAGGATCCAGAGGGCGAAGGTGTTGCCGACGAAGCGGCTCAGGGCGGCCAGTGCGCGCATGCTCGTTCCTTAGGGAGGGGCGCCCGGCATCTGCCGGGCGCGGGGGCGTCAGATACCTTGCGGGATCTCTTCGCCGCCGAGGGCGTCGATCAGCTGGGGCAGGAACTCCACCAGGGTCAGCATCATCAGGGTGAAGCTGGCGTCGAGCTGGCTCAGGGCGTCTTCGCCGCCGTCCTGCTCGGCCTTGTCCTGCAGCAGGTCTTCGAAGCGCAGGCGCTTGACCACCAGCTTGTCGTCGAGGATGAAGGACAGCTTGTCCTGCCACGCCAGGGACAGCTGGGTGACCAGCTTGCCGGAGGACAGGTGCAGCTGGATTTCGTCGCTGGTCAGGTCCTGGCGCTTGCAGCGCACCACGCCGCCGTCTTCGTCGGTGTCGCGCAGTTCGCACTCATCGAGCACGTAGAAGTCCTTGGCGGCTTCCTGGGTCTTGACCCACTCGGTGAGGGTGGCGGTGGGGGCGATCTTCACCGAGACCGGGCGCACGGGCAGGGAGCCGATGGCCTCGCGCAGGGTGGAGAGCAGGTCTTCGGCGCGCTTCGGGCTGGAAGCATCGACCAGGATCAGGCCCTGGGCCGGAGCGATGGCGGCGAAGGTGGCGGACTTGCGGATGAAGGCGCGGGGCAGGAAGGTCTGGACGATCTCGTCCTTGAGCTGGTCGCGCTCCTTCTTGTAGACCTTGCGCATCTGTTCGGCTTCGATCTCGTCGACCTTCTCCTTCAGGGCGTCACGCACCACGCTGCCGGGGAGGATGCGTTCTTCCTTGCGCGCGGCCACCAGCAGGAAGCCTTCGCTGGAGTGGACGAGGGGCGCGTCGGGGCCTTTGCCGAAGGGGGCGATGAAGCCGTAGGTGGTCAGTTCCTGGCTGGCGCAGGAGCGGGCCGGCTTGGTGGCCAGGGCGGCTTCCAGGGCCTCGACGTCGAAGGGCACATCCTGGGTGAGGCGGTAGACGAGCAGGTTACGGAACCACATGGGGGAATTCTCTCCGGACACAAAGCGCGCATTATTCTCCCCCGGAGCACTCAGGCCAACCCTGAGCTAAGCCTTTGGAACGGCTAGCAAAATTTTTTTAAAAAGGGGCTTGCCAGGGTCGGGATACCACTCTAGAATGCGCCCCACTTCGAGAGTGAAGGGTGATTAGCTCAGCCGGGAGAGCATCTGCCTTACAAGCAGAGGGTCGGCGGTTCGATCCCGTCATCACCCACCAATCTTGCAGTAACGCGCAGCGGTAGTTCAGTCGGTTAGAATACCGGCCTGTCACGCCGGGGGTCGCGGGTTCGAGTCCCGTCCGCTGCGCCATATATAGAAAGCCCTCAGGTAGCGATACCTGGGGGCTTTTTCTTTGCCTGCGAAAAAGCCCCCTGACGTCCTGCCCCGCCTCTGCGAAAAAATGCTGGCAATTCATGCGTTTCTCGCCGCCCAGCGCTGAACTATTTGCCTGTTCTCCGATCCTATATGCCCATAGCCACTGGTCGCAGGGGCCTGCTAAGCTCGCGACTTCATAGAACATGCCATCACGGCGGACAGACAAGGAATCAGCATGAAACAACATCGGTTGGCAGCGGCTGTGGCTCTGGTGGGCCTGGTGCTCGCGGGCTGCGATTCGCAGACCAGCGTCGAGCTCAAGACTCCGGCACAGAAGGCCTCCTATGGCATCGGCCTGAACATGGGCAAGAGCCTGGCCCAGGAAGGCATGGACGATCTGGATTCCAAAGCTGTCGCCCAGGGCATCGAAGATGCCATCGGCAAGAAGGAACAGCGCCTGAAGGACGACGAGCTGGTCGAGGCCTTCGCCTTCCTGCAGAAGCGTGCCGAAGAGCGCATGACCAAGCTCAACGAGGAATCCGCCAAGGCGGGCAAGAAGTTCCTCGAAGAGAACGGCAAGCGTGAGGGCGTGACCACCACCGCTTCCGGCCTGCAGTACGAAGTCGTGAAGAAGGCCGATGGCGCGCAGCCCAAGGCCACCGATGTGGTGACCGTTCACTACGAAGGCAAGCTGACCGATGGCACCGTCTTCGACAGCTCCATCCAGCGTGGCAGCCCGATCGACCTGCCGGTCAACGGCGTGATCCCGGGTTGGGTCGAAGGCCTGCAGCTGATGCATGTCGGCGAGAAGTACAAACTCTATATCCCGAGCGAGCTGGCCTACGGCGAGCAGAGCCCGAGCCCGGCGATCCCGGCGAACTCCGTTCTGGTGTTCGACCTGGAGCTGATCGGCATCAAGGACCCGGCTGCCGCTCCCCAGCAGTAAGCCGTTGTCTTTCGAGGCGCCCCGCATTGCGGGGCGTTTTCGTTTCTGCGGCCGCGGCCACTCTTTCGGATAGCCGCGCTGCGTTTCGGTAACCGGTTTTGCCGATGCGGTCACGGAGCGAACCTGGTGCTGACTGCCGGGTCTGAACGAAGGTGTTCCGGCATCCTGGTGTTACGGTTATGCACATGACCGAGTAACCACGGGACTTGTCACTGCGGTTTGCTGTCGCAGGCGCTGGTCGATTTTCAACCAGTTGATTTTGCTGGTGTTTTTAGCTTGGCCAAAAAATCGCCGATCTGTAGCGAAGCCGCGTGGCGCGGGCTTTTGCAGGTTGTCGGGATAAACTGCTAACAAGGTTATCCACAGCTTCTGTGGGTAACCGCCCATAGGCCCGTTCCCATGCGGTTTGCCGAGGAGCGACCATGAAGATACCCCCGAATCTCGAGCGTTACCTGCCCATTGCGCGGCGTTTCCTGGCGCGCGGAAGATTGCCTGCGCTGTTGCTGGCGGTGACCCGCAAGAGCGCGAAACAGAGCGGCCGCCTGGGGGCGGTGAAGGACGACCTGCAGGTGTTACTGGCCCTTTGCGTGGCGCGCCTGCGTGGCCAGTACCGTGACATCAGCCCCAAGGCATTGCTCTCCATCGTTGCCGGGCTGGTGTACTTCCTCACCCCGGTGGATGCCATCCCAGATTGGGTGCTCGGTGTCGGCCTGATCGATGACCTCGGCGTGCTCGCCTGGGTGCTCAAGACCTGGAGCGCCGAGATCGACGCCTTCCGCCATTGGCGCGAGGCGCAGACGCCGGAAGTGAGCGCTTCCCTGGAGCGCATACCGGCTCGTGAAGAGGTGATCGACGAGGTGCTCTGAGACCGGCGAAGTGCAGGCGCACACGGGTTCACAGCTTGTTCACTGATGGCCCCCGGAGGCTGATTCGCCCTGTTAATATGGCGATCTGCAAGGAAAGTGCTGAAGCTGTCGGCACTGCTGTCCACGGGAGTTTCAATGAACGTGCAAGTGATCATGCGTGACGGTGAAGCAGAGTACGCAGTGTTGCCCTGGGCTGATTACCAGGCACTGCTACAGGCTGCCGGACAAGCCACCCAGGCGCCCAGCAGCGCCGCCGCCACCCCTGCTTTCTCGCAGCTCCAGGCATTGCGCGAGGCGCAGGGGCAGAGCCAGGAACAATTGGCCCGCGCCGTTGGCATCAGCCCGGTTTACCTGGCCCTGATCGAGAGCGGCGAGCGCGAGCCGGATACGGCCATCAAGCGCTCGCTGGCCCATATTCTGGGTGTCGCCGGTTGGGAGTCCGAATCTTGAGCGTGCGCATCAGCCGCCAGCACTGGCAGGCCTTGCTCGGTGAGCTCGAAGATGCGCGCCGCCAGCGCCACCTGCTGACCTATCGCGCGTTGGTGGAGCGGCTGCAACTCCCCACCCCCGCGATGCAGACCCTTACCGCTGCGCTGGAGCACCTGGCTGCACTGGATGCTCGGGCCGAACGCCCGTTGCGCAGCTCGCTGGTGATCAGCCAGGGCGCCAGCCGCCTGCCGCGCACCGGCTTCTTCGAATGCGTGATACGCCTGGGGCGTTTCCCCGGTCCTCCGGATGGCATCGCCGCGGCGTCCTGGCATGCCGCAGAAGTGGTCCGGGTATTCGAGTTCACTTACCCCGAGGAAGTCTGATGTTGCTGTGGAAGCTGCGGGCCCATGTCGGTTACCGGGTCGCCCGCTGGTTGCTGCGCTGGCCTTCGCTGGTCCGTCAGCCCCGTGCCTGGAACTGGATGCAGGGCCAGTACGCGCGCATGGCGAACCTCGGCGATGTGGCCGCGCAGAGCTTCTACGGTCATCTCCTGCTGCACCGTGGCCAGGGCTTCGGTGCTCGGGAGGAGGGCATCCGCATGCTGCGCCTGGCGGCCCGTGCCGGTGACGGTAAATCCGCCTACCAGCTCGGTGTGGTGGCCTTGGCGGGTGATACCCGTAACCCGCCGGACGCCGGTGAAGCCGCGTCCTGGTGGGTGATTGCCGAGGCCGCCGGGCACCCGTTGGCGGCCAAGCGCCTGGCCGACCTGTACCGTGATGGCGGGCCGGGCCTGGCACCCGACCCCGCCGCTGCCGAGCGTATGGCTGCCAGCGCCGTTCAACGGGGCTTCTGACCCCACCGCCGATCGCCTTCTCTCGGATCAGACCGCGTCGATGATGTGCAGGCTATAGCCGGGCACTTCCTTGGCGTGGCGCTTGGCTTCCGAGGCGAGGGCGGCGAGCTGGCTGGCGTCCAGGTGGGCGCAGGCTTCGGCCCTTAGATTGACCACGCCGATGGACAGGGACAGAAGCGGGAATTCCTCGCGCTCGCCCCGGCGGTTGTGGGCGATGAAGCAGCCCGCTTGCAGGTGGTCGTTGCGGTAGAAGCGCCGGCACTGGCCCTGGAAATCCTCCAGCAGGTAGTTGAGCTTGGCGCGCCAGTCTTCCGAACCCAGCACCAGCATGAAGTCGTCGCCGCCGATATGGCCGACGAAGTCCCGCGCGGGGTCGACCCGTTCGTTCAGGCATTGCGCCAGGCACAGCAGTACTTCATCGCCCTTGGCATAGCCGTAGAGGTCGTTGAAGGGCTTGAAGCTGTCGATGTCCACATAGCAGACCATCGCCGGGCGGCCTTGCTGCAGCAGGCGCGCCAGGCACTGCTGGATGGGCACGTTGCCAGGCAGTAGGGTCAGCGGGTTGGCGTGGCGGGCCTGCTGGATCTTCATCTCGGTGATCAGCTTGAGCACATCGATCACCCGCCCCAGGCCCAGGTAGCGGCCTTCGGAAACGATGATGAAGTCTTCCTCGATACGCTGGCGCGCGCGACTGGTGAGCAGGCGGCTGACCCGCTGCAAGGACTGGCTCAGCTCCACTGCAAGGAAGTCGTCGCTCATCAGCCGACTGATGGGCTTGCGGGCGAACAGGTCAGTGGCAAAGGGCTTGAGCAGGGCATCGGAAAGCAGGTGGCGATGGACGATGCCCACCGGTTGCTGCTGGGCGTCGATCACCGCCAGGGAGTTGAGGTTGGCCTGGGCGCGGAAGGCTTCCAGGACCACGGCGATGGGGGTGTTCTGGTCCACCGCTGCCTGTTCGTTGAGCAGGGCTTGCAGATCGGAGCCATCGTCGGCGAGGGGGCTGGTGCTTTCCAGTTGCGGCAGCAGCGGTCGGGCATCCCGAGGTGGCTGCTCCTGGGGGCGGCAGAGCAGGTAGCCCTGGACCAGGTCCAGGCCCATTTCGGCGAGTACCGCGAGTTCTTCAGGCAGTTCGATGCCTTCGGCGATCACTTGCGCTCGTGAGGCCTTGGCCATCTTGAGGATGGAGCCGACGAATTCGCGCTTCACCGCGTCCTGGTGGATGCCGTCGATGAAGTGGCGGTCGATCTTCACGTAGTCGGGGCGCAGCTCCGACCACAGGCGCAGGCTGGAGTAGCCGGCGCCCAGGTCATCCAGGGCGATGGAGAAGCCCATGGCGCGATAGTGGTGCAGGGCAGTGTCCAGCAGGCCGAAGTCCTCGGTGGGGGCGTGCTCGGTCAGCTCGATTACCACTTGGCTGGGCGGGATACCGAAGGACTGCAGCAGTTGCAGGGTACGACCGGGCTGGTGAGCCGGGTCGAGCAGGGATTCGGGGGACACGTTGAGGAACAGCTTGCCGTCGAGCTTCAGCTCATGGAAGCGCGTGCACGCGCGTTTGCGGCAGGCCATTTCCAGCTCGCTGAGGCGCCCCGCATGGCGGGCGACGGCGAACAGGGTGACGGGGGAGTGCAGGGGGCTGTTGGAGGGGCCTCGGGTGAGGGCCTCGTACCCCAGGATGCGGCGTTCGGAAAGCGAGATGATCGGCTGGAAAAGGCTGTTCAGGTCGCCGTGAGCGAGGATCTGGCCCAAGGCGCTCAACTGCTCGGTGACTGTCATGTTGGCTCTCGTGAATGCGGCTCAAAAGCAAAGGGGCCGCATCAGCGGCCCCTGCATTTCACGACAGTTTCGTGACGTTCTGATGACGTTCGATCAGTGCTTGGCGACCGTCGAATTCAGACCCAGGTAGTCGAGCAGGATCTGCCCGGTCTCGGTCAGGTAGGCGTCGTCTTCCGGCTTGGTCTTGTCATCGTCCAGCGGCAGCGCGTCCTCGTCTTCCTTCTTCAGTTCCTTCAGCGGCTCCTCACCCTTGCCCTTGCGACGGGTGTTTTCCATCGCCAGTTGCTTGGCTTCGATATCGGCCTGCTGGGCGCGACGCTTGGCCTCGTTGAGGGTGATGGTGGTTTCCTTCATCAGCTTCTGGGCCAGGGCCAGGCGCTCGCGGCTGTAGACGAAGTCGGGATTGTGCGCGGTGCGCGAATCGTGACGGGCCTTGAGCTCGGAGAGGAAGGGCTTGAAGGGGTCGACCTCGGGCTTGATGGCCGGGCGGATGCTGTCCCAGGGCATGGCCTCGGGCAGCGCGCTTTCGCCGATTTCCTTGGTGTCGACCACCGAGGGGTACTCGATGTCCGGGATCACGCCCTGGTGCTGGGTGCTCTGGCCGGAGACGCGGTAGAACTTGGCCAGGGTCAGCTTCAGCTCACCGTGGTTGAGCGGCTGGATGGTCTGCACGGTGCCCTTGCCGAAGGTCTGGCCACCGATGATCAGCGCACGGTGATAGTCCTGCATGGCGCCGGCGAAGATCTCCGAGGCCGAGGCGGACAGGCGATTGACCAGCACGGCCATCGGGCCCTTGTAGAAGATGCCGGTGTTCTCGTCGGCCAGTACGTCGACTCGGCCGTCGCTGTTGCGTACCAGCACGGTCGGGCCCTGGTCGATGAACAGGCCGGTCAGCTCGGTGGCTTCCTGCAGGGAGCCGCCGCCGTTGTTGCGCAGGTCGATGACCACGCCGTCGACCTTCTCCTTCTGCAGCTCGCCGAGCAGCTTCTTCACGTCGCGGGTGGTGCTCTTGTACTCGGGATCACCGGCGCGGAAGGCCTTGAAGTCGAGGTAGAAGGCCGGCACTTCGATCACGCCGAGCTTGAAGGTGTGGCCTTCATGTTCGAGGTTGAGCACGGACTTCTTCGCGGCCTGCTCTTCGAGCTTCACCGCCTCGCGGGTGATGGAGACGATCTTGCTGCTCTGGTCGTTGGGCGCGTTGTTCGCGGGGACCACTTCCAGGCGTACCACCGAGCCTTTCGGGCCACGGATCAGCTTGACCACTTCGTCCAGGCGCCAGCCGATCACATCGACCATCTCGCCCGTGCCCTGGGCGACGCCGACGATCTTGTCGGCCGGGGCGATCTGCTTGCTCTTCTCGGCGGGGCCGGCAGGCACCAGGCGCACCACCTTGACGTGCTCGTTGTCGCTCTGCAGCACCGCACCGATGCCTTCCAGCGACAGGCTCATGTTGATGTCGAAGTTCTCCGCGTTATCCGGGGAGAGGTACTGGGTGTGCGGGTCGTAGGTCTGTGCGAAGGCGTTGATATAGGCCTGGAACACGTCCTCGCCACGGGTCTGCTCGAGGCGCGAAAGCTGGTTTTTGTAGCGTTTGACCAGCAGTTCCTGGATCGCCTTCGGCTCTTTATTGGCGATCTTCAGGCGCAGCACCTCGTCCTTCACGCGCTTGCGCCAAAGGTCGTCGAGGGCGGCGCTGTCCTTGGCCCAGGTGGCCTTCTCGCGGTCGGTCTCGAGGCTTTCGTCGGCGCTGAAGTCGATCTTGTCCACGCCCTTGTCGAGCATCGCCAGGGCGAAGTCCAGGCGTTCCTTGAGACGGTCGAGATGACGCTTGTAGATGGTGAAGCCCGGGTCCAGGTCGCCGCTTTTGAGGAAGTCGTCGAACTGGGTTTTCCACTGGTTGAATTCGGCGATGTCGCCGGCGGTGAAATACATCTTCGCCGGGTCGAGAAGCTTGAGGTAGCCCTCGTAGATCTTCACCGAGCGCTCATCGTTGAGTGGCGGCTTGTTGTAGTGATGGCGCTTGAGCAGCTCCACCACATTGAGGCTGGCTATCACCTGCTCACGGTCGGGCTGGATGGAGTCCCAGCTGTCGCTTGCCGAGGTGGTGGACGCATGCAGCGGCAGAACGCTGATGCTGAATACAAACGCAAGGGCGGAGCAGATCAGTGAACGCTTCATGCTTATTCGACGTCGGGGGAGGTGATAACGCATATTAGGCCGTATTTGAGGGCGCCGGGTTCCATCGGCGCAAAGCAAAAGCCCGGCGGTCAGCCGCTGGGCGAGTCCTGGGTCACTATGGAGGCAGCGTGAAAGCATTGCAAGGCGTGGAAGGGCGCGTGGAATGGGCTGAATACCCCATTCCTGACTGTGATGTGGGGCAGGTCCGCATTCGTGTGGCGGCCGCGGGATTGAACCGCGCCGATCTGTTGCAGGCGGCGGGGCATTACCCTCCGCCTCCCGGTGCGAGCGACATCATCGGCCTTGAATGTTCGGGCGTGATTACCGAAGTGGGGGCGGGTGCGGCGTGGCAGGTGGGCGATCGTGTCTGCGCGCTGCTGGCTGGTGGCGGCATGGCCGAAGAGGTGGTGGTGGATGCCGGTCACGTGCTGCCGGTGCCCGAGGGCCTCAGCCTGGCGGAGGGGGCTGCGCTGCCGGAGGTGTACGCCACCGCCTGGCTCAACCTGTTCCAGCTGGCCGGCCTGAAGCCCGGTGAGAAGGTGCTGTTGCACGCGGGGGCCAGCGGCGTCGGCTCCGCCGCCATCCAGCTGTGCAAGGCCTTTGGTAGCCCAGTCTGGGTCAGCGTTGGTTCCGCCGAGCGCCTAGCCTATTGCGAGGGCCTCGGCGCCCAGGGCGGCGCACTGCGCGGCGAAACGCTGGAGAGCCTGCGCGACTTCGGCCCGTTCGATGTGATCCTCGACCCGGTCGGTGGTAACTACGCCGCGCTCAACCTCGACTTGCTGGCCCGTGATGGCCGCTGGGTGAATATCGGCCTCATGGGCGGCCGCAAGGCCGAGCTGGATATGGCCCTGGTGCTGGGCAAGCGCATCCAGCTGATCGGTTCGACCCTGCGCAACCGCGACGACGCCTTCAAGGCCGACCTGCTGCGTGATCTTGGCCAGCATGCCTGGCCGCTGTTCGCCGAAGGCCGCCTGAAGCCGCAACTGGAACAAAGCTTCGCTGCCAAGGACGTGGAAGCTGCCTTCGCCGCTCTGAACAGTAACCAGGTGTCGGGTAAAGTGGTTGTCGTACTGGACGAATCCCTCGTCTAGTTTCCTTTCGATACCTTGCGTGACAGGCTGGAAGGCCCGTGGCTACTGGGCTTCAGAGTGATATAGGAAATCAATGAGGTCGATTCCTTCAATCAATAAGCTCTTTACAGCGCAACCACCTAGTATTCGTCTGGTAAATTTCTCAACCCACACTTCCAACTCATAAGAGGTCCACTCGATGTCTCTGATCAACACCGCAGTTCAACCTTTCAAGGTCAACGCTTTCCACAACGGCAAGTTCATCGAAGTCACCGAAGAATCCCTCAAGGGCAAGTGGTCGGTCCTGATCTTCATGCCGGCAGCCTTCACCTTCAACTGCCCCACCGAGATCGAAGACGCCGCCAACAACTACGGCGAGTTCCAGAAGGCCGGTACCGAGGTCTACATCGTGACCACCGATACCCACTTCTCCCACAAGGTGTGGCACGAGACTTCCCCGGCAGTCGGCAAGGCCCAGTTCCCGCTGATCGGTGACCCGACCCACCAGCTGACGAACGCCTTCGGCGTGCACATCCCGGAAGAAGGCCTGGCCCTGCGTGGCACCTTCGTGATCAACCCGGAAGGCATCATCAAGACCGTTGAGATCCACTCCAACGAAATCGCTCGTGATGTCGGCGAGACCCTGCGCAAGCTGAAAGCTGCCCAGTACACCGCTGCCCACCCGGGCGAAGTCTGCCCGGCCAAGTGGAAGGAAGGCGAGAAGACCCTCGCTCCGTCCTTGGACCTGGTTGGCAAGATCTAAGCTACAAAACGCAGTACCTCCCCCCGGTGGTCGGCCTCATGCCGACCACCCTGCAAAAAGCCCGAATCCGAGCGAGCAGGGCGGACGCGCACGCGTCCGCCGCGGGGTCCCCTTTGCCCGAAACAAGCAGGAGCCGAATCATGTTGGACGCCAATCTTAAAACCCAGTTGAAGGCCTATCTGGAAAAGGTCACCCAGCCGTTCGAGATCGTCGCGTCCCTCGATGACAGCGACAAATCCAAGGAGCTGCGCGACCTGCTGCACGACATCGTCGGCCTGACCGACAAGATCACCCTGCGCGAAGACGGTGGCGACGCCCGCACGCCTTCCTTCTCGCTGGAGCGCCCCGGTGCGGATATCAGCCTGCGTTTCGCCGGCATCCCCATGGGCCACGAATTCACCTCCCTGGTGCTGGCACTGCTGCAGGTCGGCGGCCACCCCTCCAAGCTCGAAGCCGATGTGATCGAGCAGGTGAAGGGCATCCAGGGCGAGTTCAACTTCGAAACCTATTTCTCGCTGTCCTGCCAGAACTGCCCGGACGTGGTCCAGGCGCTGAACCTGATGGCCGTGCTCAACCCCAACATCCGCCACGTCGCCATCGATGGCGCGCTGTTCCAGGATGAAGTCGAGCAGCGCCAGATCATGTCGGTGCCGAGCATCTACCTGAACGGCGAACTGTTCAGCCAGGGCCGCATGGGCGTGGAAGAAATTCTCGCCAAGATCGACACCGGCGCGTCCGCCCGTGATGCCGAGAAACTCAATGCCAAGGATGCCTTCGACGTCCTGGTGATCGGTGGTGGCCCGGCCGGTGCCTCGGCTGCCATTTACGCCGCCCGCAAGGGCATCCGTACCGGCGTCGCGGCCGAGCGTTTCGGCGGCCAGGTGCTGGACACCATGGCCATCGAGAACTTCATCTCCGTGCAGGAGACCGAAGGCCCGAAACTGGCCCGCGCGCTGGAAGAGCACGTCAAGCAATACGACGTCGACATCATGAACCTGCAGCGTGCCAGCAAGCTGATCCCGGCCAAGGCCGAAGGCGAGCTGCATGAAGTGAAGTTCGAGAGCGGTGCCAGCCTCAAGGCCAAGACCGTGATCCTCTCCACCGGTGCCCGCTGGCGCGAAATGAACGTACCCGGCGAGCAGGAATACCGCGGCCGTGGCGTTGCCTACTGCCCGCACTGCGACGGCCCGCTGTTCAAGGGCAAGCGCGTGGCGGTGATCGGTGGCGGCAACTCCGGTGTGGAAGCGGCCATCGACCTGGCCGGCATCGTCGCCCATGTCACCCTGATCGAGTTCGACAGCCAGCTGCGTGCCGACGCCGTGCTGCAGAAGAAGCTGCGCAGCCTCGGCAACGTCGACATCATCACCAGCGCGCTGACCAGCGAAGTGAAGGGCGATGGCCAGAAGGTCACCGGCCTCACCTACAAGGACCGCAACTCCGACGAGTTCAAGGCCCTGGAACTGGAAGGCATCTTCGTGCAGATCGGCCTGCTGCCCAACAGCGATTGGCTCAAAGGCACCGTCGAGCTGAGCCAGCGTGGCGAGATCATCGTCGATGCCCGTGGCGAGACCTCGCTGCCCGGTGTGTTCGCTGCCGGTGACGTGACCACCGTGCCTTACAAGCAGATCGTGATTGCGGTGGGTGAGGGTGCTAAGGCCTCCCTGAGCGCCTTCGACCACCTGATCCGCACCACCTGATTCACCCTGCTCCAACAACAAAGGCAGCCCTCGGGCTGCCTTTTTTCATGTCGCCTTTGACCTTGTAGCCCGGGCTTCAGCCCGGGGAGAGTGCCCTGCCGCTCACCCCTCCCGCTTCAGGTAATCCACCGGCACCCGCGCGGTCAGCCACACGCCGTTCTCCGCCTGGTGGAATTCGAAACCGACCTCGTGCATGGCGCTGGCCGCGATCTCGAGGATCACCGGCTCGCCATAGCGCTGGCCCACCTGGGTGGCGGTTTCGCGGTCTTCGGAGAGGTGCACGTGGTGGCGCGAGCCGGCGATCAGGCCCTTCTGCAGGATGCTGTCGACAAAGCGGCTGGCGGTGCCGTGGAACAGCCGCTGCGGCGGCACCACGGCGTCGTACTGGCGCTGCACCGAGGCGGTCGAATGGCCTTGTACCGCGCGAATGCGCCGGCCGTCTTCGGAAATGGCGAAGCGCTTCTTGTCGTTGTTCGCCACCACGCGGCGGATCGCTCGCTCATCGAGCGCCTTGCCCGTGCGTGCGGCACCGGTGATCAACGCCTCGATATCGGCCCAGCCTTCGCTGTCCAGCTGCAGGCCGATGGCCTCGGGTTTGTGCCTCAGTACAAAGCTGAGGAAACGGCTTATCTCGACATCCGGTCCATTGCTCATGGTGAGCTCCTGCATCCTGCGTGATTGAGGGGCAGATTCTGCCACGACGGCACGACCGACCAAATACCTCGAACCTTCATCGGCCAGCTCCCTCACAGCTCCTGACGACCACGAAACCACGAGGTGGAACATGCCCGTCAAACATGACCTGAGCCAGGGCATCGGCCTCTCTGAAGTACGGCACCTGAGGGAGGACGCGCCATGATCGACAGCGACCCGAGCGTTACCGAGGACGGCGAGCTGCCCGAGATCACCCCCGACGAGGAAGCGGAGAACCAGGCCGAGGTGGAGCGCCTGCAGAAACCGCGTGACCCCGAGCCCGACCTGCGTCCGCGCCATCACCAGCCGGAGCTGCCCGGCGAGGGCGACAATACGGTGCCTTGAGCGTCACTCTGCCCGGTGGCAGCACACGCACAGCTTGTTGCCATCCGGGTCGCGGAAATAGGCGCCGTAGTAGTCGGGGTGATAGTGCGGTCGCAAGCTTGGTGCACCTTCGCACTGGCCGCCATTGGCCAGCGCCAGGGCGTGGCAGCGGTCGACGCTGGCGCGGTCCGGCGCCAGCAGGGCGACCATCTGGCCATTGCCCACGGTTGCCGCCTCGCCATCGAACGGCGCGCCCAGCACCAGCAACGGGCGCGGTGCATCCGCCGGCATCCAGCCCGCCCAAGGGCGGGACGGGTCGCAGAATTTCTGCGGCAGGCCCAGTGCCTCCATCAGTGGCGTGTAGAAGGCCAGGGCACGGGGGAAATCGTTGGTACCGATGCAGACGTGGGACAGCATGAGCGACTCTCCTAGGCGGCTACGAACGCCGATTATGCTCGGCCCTCTTTCTTGCCGGCCAGCCGGCGCCTAGCATGTCCGCCTTCGCGCCTCGGCGCCAACACCCCCTGAAAGGAATTCCCGTGAGCCTGCATATCCGCGATGCCGTACGCAGCGATGCCCGCCAGATTCTCGCCTTCATCACCGAACTGGCCATCTACGAGAAGGCCGAACACGAAGTCATCGCCACCGTTGCCGACATCGAGCAGAGCCTGTTCGAGGGCGACACCCCGGCCCGTGCGGTGATCTGCGAGCTGGACGGCGCGCCCATCGGTTTCGCCGTGTATTTCTACAGCTACTCCACCTGGCTCGGCCGCAAGGGCATGTACCTGGAAGATCTCTATGTCTCCCCCCAGCAACGCGGCGTCGGTGCCGGCAAGGCGCTGTTGCGCCATCTCGCGCGCCTGGCCTGCGACAGCGGCTGCGGCCGCCTGGAATGGAGCGTGCTGGACTGGAACGAACCCGCCATCCAGTTCTACCAATCCATCGGCGCCAGCCCCCAGGACGAGTGGGTGCGCTACCGCATGGCCGGTGACGAGCTCAAGGCCTTCGCCCACGGCGATAGCTGAGTCCTCGGCAAACCAGGCACGCGGGTTTCACCCGCCCTACGTCATACGCAGGACGGGGTGACTCAACGCCAGTCGAGGATCGGCCAGCCGGCCTGTTCGGCGTGTTCACGCAACGCTGGGTCGGGGTTGACCACGCGGGGGTTGCTGACCAGCTTGAGCAGCGGCAGGTCGTTGCGCGAGTCGGAGTAGAAGTAGGCGCCGTCGAGGCTTTCACCTTCGGCTTCGAGCCAGGCGTGCAGGCGGGTGACCTTGCCCTCGCGGTAGGTGAGCACGCCACGGGTGTTGCCGCTGTAGTGGCCGTGCTGTTCTTCAAGGTCGATGGCCAGCACTTCGTCGATCTTCAGGCGTTCGGCGATGGCGCTGACCAGGAAGTGCGCGGAGGCGGAGATCACCAGGATGCGGTCGCCGGCTTCGCGGTGGCTGGCCAGGCAGCGGGTGGCGTCGCTGTGGAAGATGGGTTCGATCACGTCCTCGACGAAGGGCTCGACGACGAAGGCCACTTCCTCCGGCGTGCGGCCCACCAGGGGCGAGAGGCTGAAGGCCATGTAGTCCTCCATCGCCAGCTTGCCTTCGGCATAGAGCGCCATGAGTTCGTGGTCCTTCTTGACGAAGGATTCACCGTCCACCCAGCCGATGGCGGCCATGTGTTCGCTCCATAGGCTGGCGCAGTCGCCGTCGATGAGGGTGTCGTCGAGATCGAAGATCGCCAGGGTCATCACGCCACCTCCCGGATTGCGTTGTCGTCGATGGACAGGCCGATGCGCTGGCCCTTGCCATGCAGGTCGTCGGCGCTGCGGTTGAGCACGTCCACCACCAGTTCCACACCCCGAGCTTCCACGCGGTAGCGGATGACGTTGCCCAGCAGGCTGTGGCTGCGGACTTCCGCTTCGATGGCGCCGTCACGGCTCAGCGAGATGGCTTCCGGGCGGATGGCGATGCGGCTGGCCACCGGGCGCGCCAGCAGGCGTGCGGCGTCTTCGGCTTCGAGCAGGTTGTAGTTGCCGATGAAGCCGGCGGCGAAGGCATCCACCGGGGCGGTGTAGAGGGTCTCGGCGTCGCCGCTCTGGACGATGCGCCCGGCGTTCATCAGGAAGATGCGGTCGGACATGGTCAGCGCCTCCTCCTGGTCGTGGGTGACGAAGATGGTGGTCAGCCCCAGCTCCTGCTGGATGCTGCGGATCTGTTCGCGCAGGTGTTTGCGGATGCGCGCATCGAGGGCCGAGAGCGGCTCGTCGAGCAGCAGCAGGCGCGGGCGGGTGACCAGGGAGCGGGCCAGGGCCACGCGCTGGCACTGGCCACCGGAGAGCTGGTGCGGGTAGCGGTCGGCGTACGTGTCCAGCTCGACCATGGCCAGGGCTTCCTGCACACGGCGGGCGCTTTCTTCCTTGCTGGCCTTCTGCATGCGCAGGCCGAAGGCGACGTTCTGCGCGGCGGTCATGTTGGGGAACAGCGCGTAGCTCTGGAACACCATGCCGATGCCGCGCTTCTGCGGTGCCAGCGGCACCAGGTCCTGGCCGTCGAGGACGATCTTGCCGCCATTGACCTCGGTGAGCCCGGCGATGCAGCGCAGCAGGGTGGATTTGCCGCAGCCGGAAGGGCCGAGGAGGGTGACGAATTCACCCTGGCCGATCTCGCAGTTGATGTCGCTGAAGATCGAGGTGGCGGCATAGCTTTTGTGCAGCCCCTGAATGCTCAGAAAACTCATGATTTGTCCTTGTTCAGGCGGTTGGCTGCCCAGGTGAACAGCAGCACGAAGAAGAAGTAGGAGATCACCAGGGCGCTGTTGAAGTGGCCGCTGCTGTTCTTCATGTTGTTCAGGTAGACCTGCAGGGTTTCGTAGCGCGTGCCCACCAGCAGGTTGGCGAAGACGAACTCGCCGAAGAGGAAGGAGAACGACAGGAATAGCGAAACCATCAGGCCCTTGCGCAGGTTGGGCAGCACCACCAGCAGAGCGGCCTTCCAGGTGCTGGCGCCGAGCAGGTGGGCGGCGTCCATCAGGTCACGCAGGTTGATCGCCTGCAGGTTGTTGGTGATGGCCCGGTACATGAATGGCAGCGCCACGGTGAAGTAGCAGCCGATGAGGATCCACGGCGTACCTACCATGGCCAGCGGGCCGGAGCCATAGAGCTGCAGCAGGCCCACCGAAGACACCACCGGCGGCACCGCGAAGGGCAGCAGGATGAGAATGTTCATCAGCGCGTCCAGCTTGGGGAAGTGGTAGTGCACCACGAACAGCAGCGGCAGGATCAGCACCACCGACAGCGCCAGGGCGCCGAAGCACACCAGCAGCGATTGGCCGAAGGCGTTGAGGAAGCGGGCATCGCTCCACAGCGCCAGGTACCACTTGAAGGTCAGGCCATCGGGGAGGATGGACGCCGACCAACTGGTGGACAGCGAATAGAGCAGGGTGCCGGCCAGGGGCAGCAGCAGGATCAGGAACAGCAGCCAGACCACGATGCGGTGGTAGAGGCTGGCGACCGGGGCTTCAGCGCGCGACATGGTAGCTCCTCTTCAGCAGCCACTGGTGGACAACGGTGATCAGCGCCATCAGGCCCACCAGCACCATGGCCAGGGCGCTGGCGAGGTTGGGATTGAGGGCGATGTCGCCGGCGACCATGGCGGCGATGCGGATCGGCAGCACGTTGAAGTTGCCGGTGGTCAGGGCGTAGACGGTGGCGTAGGCGCCCAGGGCGTTGGCCAGCAGGATGATGAAGGTGCCCAGCAGCGCGGGGGTCAGCACCGGCAGGCCGATGTGCCGCCAGAAGTCCCAGGTGCTGGCGCCGAGCAGCGAGGCGGATTCGCGCCAGTCCGCGCGCAGGGCGTCGAAGGCGGGGTAGAGCAGCAGCACGCCGAGGGGGATCTGGAAGTAGGTGTAGAGCACGATCAGGCCGGTCTTGGAGTAGAGGTTGAAGTCCTCGATCAGCCCGCTCTGTTTGAGCAGCAGGGTCAGTGCACCGTTGAAGCCCAAGAGGATGACGAAGGCGAAGGCCAGGGGCACGCCGGCGAAGTTGCTGGTCATGTTGGAAAAGGCCATGACGAAGTCGCGCAGGCGGCTGTCCACCTGGCGCAGCGAGTAGCTGCCGAGGATGGCGATGAAGATGCCGATCAGGCTCGACCAGAAGGCGATCTGCAGGCTGTGCTTGATCGCCTGCAGGTAGAACTTGGAGGCGAACACCTTGGCGTAGTTGCCCAGGCCCCAGCCTTCGGGGCTGTTTAGGCTATTGATCGCCACCCAGGCCAGCGGCGCGATCTGGAAGGCGATGAAGAAAATGGCGAATGGCAGCAGGCACAGCAGCGCCAGCCATTTGCCGCGGTTGGCTGAATTCACTTCAACAGCTCCCGGCATACAGGTTTGTCGTGGGGCACGCCCAGCAGTTCGCAAAGGGTGCCGCAAAGGTCGGTCTGCTTCGGCTGCGCATAGCCGTCGAGGCTGAAGGCGTCGCCGAGGACGAACAGCGGCACTTCGCGCTCTTCGGTGAGCAGGCCGTTGTGCGAACGGTCGTTGTTCATGCCGTGGTCGGCGGTCACCAGCACCTGGTAGCCGGCATCGAGCCAGCGCTGCAGGTACTCGGCGAGGATGATGTCGGCGACCCGCGCGCTGTTGCGGTATTGCGGCGTGTCGAGGCCGTGCTTGTGGCCGGCGTCGTCGATGTTCATCGGGTGCACCAGGAGGAAGTCCGGAGCGTGGCGCAGGCGCAGGCTCTCGGCATCGGCGAACAGGTGCGCGTCCGGGTAGTGGTCGGCCCAGTAGAAGTGGCCATGCTGGATGGGCAGTTCGGGCGCCTCGGTGTGGCGGTCGCGGGCGGCGTCGAAGGGCGAGCGGTTATACAGCTCGCTGAACCAGTGGTAGGCCGCAGCGGCGGTGGTCAGCCCGGCATCGCGGGCGTAGTGGAACACGCTGCGCTGGTCGGACAGGCGCGAGACGTCGTTGTGCACGATGCCGCTGTCGATCGGCGGCACCCCGCTGAGAATGCATTCGTAGAGGGGGCGGGACAGCGCCGGTAGCTCGCACTCCAGTTTGTACAGCGCAGCACGGCCGGCGGCGCAATAAGCCTGGAGGTGGCCCATAGCGTGTTGTGCGACGCCGTAGTTGAGGCCGTCCAGCAGGACCAGGATTGCTTTGTGCTTCATGAGCTGGCACCCAGATGTGACGAGGCGCCGGCCAAGGCCGGCGCCCGTGTGTCACTTATTCCATGTTGATGATGACGTTTTCCTGCCACAGGCTCGGCAGTGCCTTGGAGGTTTCTTCCCAGGCCTTGGCGTCCTTGATCGGCTGCACCTTGGCGTACTGCTCGTTGGGCAGCAGCTTGGCCTGCACTTCGGCCGGCAGGGTCAGGTGCTCGGCGCGGATCGGGCGGGCGTTGCCCTTGGCCAAGTTGATCTGGCCGGCGTCGCTGAAGATGTACTCGCGAGCCAGCTTGGCGGCGTTCGGGTTCTTGGCGTACTTGTTGATGATGGTGGTGTAGCCGGAGATCACCGAACCGTCGGAGGGGATCAGCACCTCGAAGCGGCTGGGGTCGATCTGGTCGCGGTAGGACAGGCCGTTGAAGTCCCAGACGATGCCGACTTCGACTTCGCCTTTCTCCAGGGTCTGGATGGTCGGGTTGGACAGGGACAAGCGGCCCTGTTCGGCGATCTTGGCGAAGAGGTCCAGACCCGGCTGGATGTTCTTCTCGTCACCGCCCTTGGCGATGGCGGCGGCCAGCACGCCGTTTACGGCCTGGGCGGCGGCGCTGACGTCACCGATGGCGACCTTGTACTTGCCTTTCTCCAGGTCGGCCCAGGATTTCGGCGGCTCTTTCACCAGTTGCTTGTTGATGATGAAGGCGATGGAGCCGGTGTAGGCGAGGGCCCAGTGGCCGTCCTGGTCCTTGGCCCACGCGGGGACCTGGTCCCAGGTGCTGGGCTTGTAGGCCTGGGTGACGCCCTGCTGGGTGGCGATGGGGCCGAAGGCCGCGCCGACGTCGCCGATGTCGGCGGTGGCGTTGTCCTTCTCGGCGGCGAACTTGGCGATTTCCTGCGCCGAGCTCATGTCGGTGTCCATGTGCTTGAGGCCGAACTTCTTCTCCAGGTCGACCCAGGTGTCCTTCCAGTTCGCCCAGCTGTCGGGCATGCCCACGCTGTTTACCGCGCCTTCCTTGCGGGCAGCGTCTTCCAGGGCCTTCAGTGCAGCGTCATCCGCCATGGCCTGGGTGCTCAGGGCCAGGGTGGTTCCAATCAGTGAAGCCAGCAGCAGGCGTTTCATATGAAGCTCCTTAGCAGGGTTGAGTATTGGTCTAGATCAGCAAGACCCAGGCCAATCTAAAGGCCATAGATGACGGTTTCATTGCACCGCGTGGCTCTGCGGGCCCCGTTCTTCCGGCGTCAGCAAGCGTAGACCATGGCTGCACGTCCCATGGTGCTTGGCGCGGGACCTTGTCGCTGGCACGCACCCTGCAGGTCGCAGGTGCTGTCACGGGACAGTCATCTAGGCTGCATAGGATGGTCACACCACCATCGGCATCGCACTTTTATGGTGCTGGTCTATTCCAGATTGGAGTTTTTCGATGCGCGAAGAGGCGCCCCGTACCGTTACCGCCATCTGCCGCGCCCTGCAGGAGCAGATCGAGCATGGCCTGTTGCCTCTGGGCGGCAAGCTGCCGGCCGAGCGCAAGCTGAGCGAACTGTTCGACACCACCCGCATCACCCTGCGTGAGGCGCTGGGCCAGCTGGAGGCGCAGGGGCTGATCTACCGTGAAGAGCGTCGCGGCTGGTTCGTCTCGCCGCCACGGGTGGCCTACAACCCCCTGGTGCGCAGTCACTTCCACGCCATGGTTGGCGAGCAGGGCCGGGTGCCGGCCACCGAAGTGCTCAGCGCACGGCTGATGCCGGCGACCGTGGAAGTCTGCGAATTGCTGGAGCTGCCGGCACTGTCCAGCGTCTACCAGATCCGCCGGGCACGGCGTATCGATGGGCGCCTGGTGCTCTACGTCGAGCATTACCTCAACCCGCAGTACTTCGCCGGAATCCTCGACTTCGACCTGACCCGCTCGCTGACCGATCTCTATGGCAGCGAGTACGGCATCCGCTACGGCCGCGTGCGCTTCGACATGGTGCCCACGGCGCTGCACCCCGAAGCCGCCTCGACCCTCAAGGTCGCCCCCGGCAGCCCGGCGCTACGCATCACCCGGGTCAACCGCGACCAGCATGGCCGGTTGATTGACTGCGACTTGGAGTTCTGGCGGCACGACGCGATCCACGTCAGCGTGGAGGTGCCGGAATAAGGGCAGCTGGAAGCCAGAAGTTAGAAGCTGGAAGTGAAGGGCAGAGCGGGGGCGGGTGTAGGTTGGGCTGAGGTACGAAGCCCAACATGGCGAGGGTGAAGTGTGCGTCGTTGGGCCTCGCTGCGCTCGGCGCCAACCTACCAATGCGTTCTGAGGCGGGCTGAGTTGACCAGGAAGCTGGGCCTGGCACGCTGACTGGCTTCCAGCTTCCAGCTTCCAGCTTCCAGCTTCCAGCTTCCAGCTTCCAGCTTCCAGCTTCTTTAAGCGTAGTTTTCAGGCGCGAGCTTGCGTTCCACCAGCTCGATGAGGATGTGCACCACCTTGATGTGCAGCTCCTGCACGCGGTCGGCGAAGTCGCCGCCGGGGGCGCAGATGCACACGTCGGCGAGGCCTTCGAGCAGCGAGCCGGGCTTGCCGGTGAGGGCGACGACCTTCACCCCCAGCGCCTTGGCGGCTTCGGCGGCCTTGATCACGTTGGGGCTCTTGCCGCTGGTGCTGAAGGCCAGCAGCACGTCACCTTCACGACCGTGGGATTCGATGTAGCGCGAGAAGATGTGGTCGTAGCCGAAGTCGTTGGCCACGCAGCTGATGTGGCTGGCGTCGCTGATGGAGATGGCGGCGATGCCCGGGCGGTTCTTGCGGTAGCGCCCGGTCAGTTCCTCGGCGAAGTGCATGGCGTCGCACATGGAGCCGCCATTGCCGCAGGAGAAGGCCTTGCCCTTGTTCTCGAAGCTTTCCACCAGCAGTTCCGCCGCGCGCTCGATGCTGCGCAGGGCCTGCTCGTTGGCGATGAAGTTGTCCAGCGCCGTCCGGGCTTCCTCGAGGCTGTTGCGGATGTGGCTGAGCATGCGGCTGTCTCCGTTCAGGGCAGGTCGTGGCTGGAGTAGAAGGCGGCCAGCACCTTCACCAGGTGGGCGAGGTCATGGCTGCCAGCCAGTTCGCGGATGGAGTGCATGGCGAAGGTCGGCAGGCCGATGTCCACGGTGCGCACGCCCAGTTGGCTGGCGGTGATGGGGCCGATGGTGGAGCCGCACCCCATGTCGCTGCGGGTGACGAAGCTCTGCACCGGCACTTCGTTTTCCAGGCACAGGTGGCGGAAGAAACCGGCGGTTTCGCTGTTGGTGGCGTAGCGCTGGTTGCTGTTGATCTTGATCACCGGGCCGGCGTTGAGCTTGGGCCCGTGGTTGCCGTCGTGCTTGTCGGCGTAGTTGGGGTGCACGCCATGGGCGTTGTCGGCCGAGACCAGCAGCGAGCGCTGGATGGTGCGGGCGAACGCATCGCCCTCGGGCATCAGGCGGCGCAGCACCTGCTCCAGGAAGGGGCCGTCGGCGCCACAGGCGGAGCAGGAGCCCACTTCCTCGTGGTCGGTGCATACCAGCACGCAGCTTTCGTCGCCTTCGGCGGCGAGCAGGGCCTGCAGGCCGGCATAGCAGGAGAGCAGGTTGTCCAGGCGCGCACCGGCGATGAAGTCGCCGCCGAGGCCGATCACGGCGGCGCTCTGGGTGTCGTAGAAGCTCAGTTCGTAGTCCAGCACCGCATCCGCGCTGACGCCGTGCTCCAGGGTCAGTTGCTCGGCCAGCAGGTCACGGAACTCGCGGGTCTCGCCGGTGGCCAGCTGGGCCAGGATCGGTGGCAGTTCGGTCTGGGCGTTGATGGCCCAGCCCTGGTTGGCTTCACGGTTGAGGTGGATGGCCAAGTTGGGGATCACGGCGATGGGCGCCTGGAAGTCCACCAGCTGGCTTTCCACCTTGCCGGCGGCGCGGTAGGTGACGCGGCCGGCCAGGGACAGGTCGCGGTCGAACCAGGGCGCCAGCAAGGCGCCGCCGTAGACTTCGACGCCCAGTTGCCAGAAGCCCTGGCGGTGCAGTTCCGGGTTGGGCTTGACCCGCAGGCAAGGGCTGTCGGTGTGGGCGCCGACCAGGCGCAGGCCGCCGTCGAGCATGGGGCGCTTGCCCAGTTTGATGGCGATCAGCGAGGAGTCGTTGCGGGTCACGTAGTAGCGCCCACCGGCCTCGGCGCGCCAGGCATCACGCTCGTCGAGGTGCACGTAGCCCGCTGCCTCCAGGCGCTGGGCCAGGCTGCGGGTGGCATGGAAGGGGGTGGGGGAGGCCTTGAGGAAATCGATAAGGCCCTGGTTCAACTCTTCGCGCATAACGGACTCCAGACAGCGATGGGCCGGAGTTTATCGCATCGGGCTTGGTGATTAGGAGGCGCAGGCCGGTGAATTTTCACCATGGCGGCGATAGCAGGGTTCTTGCGCCGGCCGTCATGGATTCAGCGGTGCCGCGCGACCACTGAAAACAGGTGCCAGCGCTTGGTACGGCCACGGGCGGTGCTGCCTTCGCGGTCGATCACCTCGAAGTGCAGCAGCTCCCAGTCCGCGAACAGCTGCCGGACCTGGTCCTCGCTGAAGATGCTCAGCTCGGGGCCGGCCCAGTCGTCACGTTCGCCGAACAGGTTGCCGCAGAAGATACCGCCGCCTGCCAGGGCCTCGTCGATGCGCTGCCACAGGGCGGGGAAGTCCGCCGGGGCGCAGAAGGGCAGGGCGAAGGCGCTGTTGACGACGTCGGCGGCCGGTAGCTCGCAGTCCTCGAAACGGGCGCAGCGCGCTTGCAGGCGTGGCAACTGATCGGGCGGCACCTGGCCCAGCAGGCGTTCGATGGCTTCGGGCTCGCGGTCGATGGCCAGCACCTCCCAGCCACGGCGGAGCATTTCCAGGGTGTCGCGGCCGGCGCCGCAGCCGAGGTCGATGCCACGGGTACCGGGGCGGCCGAGGGCTTCGATGGCCATCAACAGGGCCGGCCAGGGCGGGGCGCCCTGGGTGCGGTCGTAGTAGAGGCTGTCGGTCATCGCCTCAGAACGGCGCCGGGCACTCGAAGCGCAGGCGCTCGCCGGTCACCGGGTGGCTGAAGGCGAGCATGCTGGCGTGCAGGCACAGGCGCTCGTGGGCGGCCAGGGCTTCGTCGTGGGCGTAGAGGCGGTCGCCCAGCAGTGGGTGGCCGATGGAGAGCATGTGCACGCGCAACTGGTGGGAGCGACCGGTGATGGGGGTCAGCTCGACGCGGCAGTGGTTGCCGCAACGCTCCAGCACGCGCCAGAAGGTCAGGGCGTGGCGGCCCTGCTCGTGGTCGACCACATGGCGCGGCTTGGTCGGCGGGTCGTAGCGCAGGGGCAGTTCGATGCGCCCGCTGTCCTGTTCCGGCTGGCCCCAGCAGAGGGCGGTGTAGGCCTTCTCGGTCTCGCGGTCGTGGAACTGGCGGGACAGCTCGCGGTGGCTGTCGGGGTCACGGGCAAGGAGGATGATGCCCGAGGTCTCCCAGTCCAGGCGGTGGACGATCAGCGCTTCCGGGTAGCCGTTCTCCTGCAGTCGGGTGATCAGGCAGTCCTTGTTGTCATCGGCGCGGCCCGGCACGGAAAGCAGCAGGGTCGGCTTGTTGATGACCAGGAAGGCCGGGTCCTGGTGGAGTATTTCGATCTGCGAGAGAGGCATGGTTCTATATCCGGAAATGAAGACGGCGGCCGCAGCCGCCGTCCAGCACACCAGCCCTGATCAGCGATCGGGCAGGGTGATGTTCAACTCGAGGATGGAGCAGTTGCCCTGGTCCTCGAGCAGGACCTGGACCTGATCCTGGTCGATGTTGACGTACTTACGGATCACCTCAACCAGTTCCTTCTGCAGCGCCGGGAGGTAGTCCGGCTGGCTGCGCTGGCCGCGCTCGTGGGCGACGATGATCTGGAGTCGTTCTTTAGCGATCGAAGCGCTGTTCTGCTTCTTCCGCTCGCGAAAGAAGTCAAGAATATTCATTCACGGCCTCCAAAAAGGCGTTGCAAGAGTCCTTTCTTCTGCACGTCCAGGAACCGGTGGGGCAGTTCCTTGCCGAGCAGGCGATCGACGGCATCACTGTACGCCTGGCCGGCGTCGCTTTGCTCGTCGAGGATGACCGGAACACCCTGGTTGGATGCCTTGAGCACCGCCTGGGATTCCGGGATGACACCGAGCAGGTGGATGGCGAGGATTTCCTCGACGTCCTCGACACCGAGCATTTCGCCCTTGGTGACGCGCTCCGGGTTGTAGCGGGTGAGCAGCAGGCGCTCCTTGATCGGCTCCTCGCCCTTCTCGGCGCGGCGCGATTTGCTGGCCAGCAGGCCGAGCATGCGGTCGGAGTCGCGTACCGAGGAAACTTCCGGGTTGGTCACGACGATCGCCTCATCGGCGTAGTACATGGCCAGGTGGGCACCTTTCTCGATGCCGGCGGGGGAGTCGCAGACCACGTATTCGAAATTCTTCGCCAGCTCTTCGATGACGGTGCCGACGCCTTCGAGGGTCAGCGCGTCCTTGTCGCGGGTCTGGCTGGCGGCCAGGACGTAGAGGTTCTCGAGACGCTTGTCCTTGATCAGGGCCTGGGTCAGGGTCGCTTCGCCGTTGATGACGTTGACGAAGTCGTACACCACGCGGCGTTCGCAGCCCATGATGAGGTCGAGGTTACGCAGGCCGACGTCGAAGTCGACGATGACGGTTTTGTGCCCGCGCAGAGCGAGGCCGGTGCCGATGGCGGCGCTGGTGGTGGTTTTGCCCACGCCACCCTTGCCGGACGTGACAACGAGGATCTTGGCCAAGGTGATTCACCCCAAATAATAAGAAAAGCGGGAACTTGCAGGCCTTGGTCGGCCGTCCTGGCTCCCGTTCAGGTCCCTGAAAATTCGCGGCAGTATCCGTTAAAGGCGGGTGATGTTCAACACATCTCCCGACAGGCTGACCTGCACCGAATGCCCCCAGAGCGGCTCGCGCCGGAGGTCTTCGGCGACCTTGTATTGACCGGCTACCGACACCAGTTCGGCGGCCAGTTGCTGGCAGAAGATCCGGGCCTTGGTATCGCCCTTTATGCCTGCCAGTGCCCTGCCACGCATGGGACCGTACACATGGATGTTGCCATCGGCGAGAAGTTCCGCACCCGGGCTCACCGGGGCGACTACCACCAGGTCGCCGCCGGGAGCGTAGATCTGCTGGCCGCCGCGTACCGGGGTAGTCACCACCTTGGTCGGGCGGGTCACGGGCTCGGCGGGTTTCTCCGGGACTTTCGTCGCCTTCTTGGCGCCGGGCCCCACCGGGTCGATGACCCGCTCGCGAGCGCCCGAGGGCGGCAGCACGGGTATGTCGAGGGTATTGGCGGCGGCGATGTGCTGTTCGTTGCTGGCGCGGATGGCCAGGGTGCGCAGGCCATGGCGGCGGCAGACGTCGAGCAGCGCGGCGAGGTCCACTTCGCCTTCGCTGGCCGGCAGTTTGTCGAGGGCCATCACCAGCGGGGTGTTCTGGAAGAAGTTGGGGGCCTGGGCGACCTTGTCGGCCAGTTGCCGGTCGAGGCGTTCGAGGTCGTTGTGCGCCAGCTCCATCACGGTGATGGCGAGCATGCTGCCCTTGAGCTGGAACACGGGATCTTGGTCGAGAAGGTCAGCTTGGCTCATGGTCTTTCTGCTGGGTCTGATGGGCAGGACTTATAGCGAGAACGCCGGGCCGTCGCAAGACGCGCGGGGCGGGATGGGCGCCGGCCGGCAGCTATTTCTGTAGAATGCCGGCCTTTGCCCACGCAGCCCTACGGATCCACCGATGGAACGTCCCCGCTTCCGCGCCGCCTTCCTCCACCCGCGCTTCTGGCCCCTGTGGCTGGGCCTAGCGGTGCTGTGGCTGATTACCCTGTTGCCCTACCCGGTGCTGCTGCGCCTGGGGCGCGCCCTGGGCTGGCTGATGCTGCGGGTCGCCGGTTCGCGTCGACACATCGTCCGGCGCAACCTGGAGCTGTGTTTCCCCGCGTTGTCCGTTGCCGAGCGCAAGCGCTTGCTCAGGGAGAACTTCGCCTCCACCGGCATCGCCTTCTTCGAGATGGCCATGAGCTGGTGGTGGCCGGCCTCGCGCCTGCGCAAACTCGCCCATATAGAAGGCCTGGAGCATCTGCGCCAGGCCCAGGCGGACGGCCAGGGCGTGATTCTCATGGCGCTGCACTTCACCACCCTGGAGATCGGCGCCGCGCTGCTCGGCCAGGTGCACACCATCGACGGCATGTACCGCGAGCACAAGAACCCGCTGTTCGACTTCGTCCAACGCCAGGGGCGCGAGCGGCACAATCTCGACGCCACGGCCATCGAGCGTGAAGACGTACGCGCCATGCTCAAGGTGCTGCGTGCCGGGCGTGCCATCTGGTACGCGCCGGACCAGGACTACGGGCGCAAGCAGAGCCTGTTCGTGCCGCTGTTCGGCGTCACCGCCGCCACCGTCACCGCCACCACCAAGTTCGCCCGCCTGGGCCGCGCGCGGGTGCTGCCCTTCACCCAGGAACGCCTGGCCGACGGCTCCGGCTACCGCCTGGTGATCCACCCGCCGCTGGCCGACTTCCCGGGCGAGAGCGAGGAGGCGGATTGCCTGCGCATCAACCAGTGGATCGAACAGGCCGTAAGCCGCCTCCCCGAGCAGTACCTCTGGGCCCATCGCCGCTTCAAGACCCGGCCGGAAGGCGAGCCGAAGCTCTACTGAGCAGCGCCGGGCCCACGCGGGCCCTATACTCGCGGAAAAAAACGGAAGCCTTTCATGAGTGAACCCGCCGCAACCAAGCCCGTGACCGGACTCATCCTCTCGGGCGGCGGCGCGCGAGCGGCCTACCAGGTGGGCGTGCTGGCGGCGATCGCCGACCTGCTGCCCGACTCGATGCACAACCCCTTCCCGGTGATAGTCGGCACCTCGGCCGGCGCCATCAATGCCGTGGGCCTGGCCTGCGGTGCCCTGCATTTCAGCGAGGCGATCCGCCGCCTCACCGCCGTCTGGCAAGGCTTCCACACCTCCCAGGTGTACCGCAGCGACTGGCCCGGTGTATTGCGCCAGAGCGCGCGCTTCCTCGGTCACAGCCTGCTGGGGATGAACCGCCACGCGCCGGTGGCGCTGCTGGACAACGCCCCCCTGCGCGGCTTGCTGGAGCGCGAGCTGGACTTCACCGGCATCGCCGCCGCCGTACGCCTGCGCCAGTTGCGGGCCGTGGCGGTGACCGCCTTCGGCTACGAGTCCGGCCAGGCGGTGACCTTCTACCAGGGCCGCGCCACCATCGACCCCTGGTTCCGCCACCGCCGCGTCGGCGTGCCCACGCGCCTGGCGCTTGACCACCTGCTGGCCAGTGCGGCCATTCCGCTGATCTTCCCGCCGGTGCGAATCAACCGCGAATACTTCGGCGACGGCGCGGTGCGCCAGTCGGCGCCCATCAGCCCGGCGCTGCACCTGGGGGCCAATCGCATCCTGGTGGTGGGGGTGAGCGGCAACCCGCGGGTGGGCAACGTCAACGATGGCGTGGTCCGCGCCAGTACGGGCAACCCGCCGAGCCTGGCGCAGATCGGCGGGCACATGCTCAACAGCACCTTCATCGACAACCTGGAAAGCGACATCGAGCTGCTGGAACGCATCAACCAGCTGAGCCAGGCGATCCCTGCCGGGCAGCGCCCGCGAAACCTGGGCCTGAAGCCTGTGGAGGTGCTGGTGATTTCGCCGAGCCAGCCGCTGGACACCATCGCCGCGCGTCACCGCCGCGAGATGCCGCGGGCGATCCGCACCTTCCTGCGTGGGCCGGGAGCGACCAAGGCCAGTGGTGCCGGGGTGATCAGTTACCTGCTGTTCGAACCCGGCTACTGCAATGAACTGATCGAGCTGGGCTACCAGGACGCCATGGCGCAAAAGGCCGACCTGCAAAGCTTCCTCGGCCTTGAGACGGCGTCGGTGCTGCCGACGCCGGTGGCCTACTAGCCCGCCAGGCGGCCGTCGCGGTAGTCGCGCAGGGCCTGTTCGATTTCCTCACGGGTGTTCATCACGAAGGGGCCGTACTGCACGATGGGCTCCCCCAAAGGGCGACCGGCGAGCAGCAACACACGGGCACCCTCGGTGCTGGCCAGTTCCAGCGCACCCTGCTCCGAGAGGCGCACCAGGCGACCCTTGGCCACCGGGTTGCCGTTGACGTGCACCTCGCCCTCGTAGACGTAGAGCAGCACCCGCAAGCCATCCGCCAGGCGCGGGGCCGCGTGGCTGCCGGCCTGCAGGTGCAGGTCGAACAGCTGCGGTTCGGTGTGCGGGCGCTGCACGGCGCCGTCCTGTTGCTGCTCGCCGTCATCGAAGTGCCCGGCGATCACCAGCGCGTCGACGCCGCCCGAGGTGCGCAGGCGCGGGATTTCATGTGGTGCGAAGTCGCGGTAGCCCGGGTCGCCCAGCTTGTCCTTGCCCGGCAGGTTGAGCCAGATCTGGAAGCCGCGCATCACGCCCTCCTGCTGCTCCGGCATCTCGCTGTGAATGATGCCGCGCGCGGCGGTCATCCACTGCACGCCGCCGTTCTCCAGCAGGCCGACGTTGCCCAGGTGGTCCTCGTGGCGCATGCGCCCCTCGATCATGTAGGTGATGGTCTCGAAGCCTCGATGGGGGTGGGGCGGGAAGCCGGCGACGTAGTCGTCCGGGTTGGCCGAGCCGAACTCGTCGAGCATCAGGAAGGGGTCGAAGCGCGGAATGCCCTGCTCGGCGAAGACGCGGGTCAGGTTGACCCCAGCGCCGTCGGATGCGGGCTGGCCGGGGCGTTGTTCGATGATCTGGCGATAGCGGTTCATAGGAGCCTCCCTGAAAAGAATGGGGCGATGCTAATCCAGGGAATCGAATCGATGGTGCGTGATTTTGCGTGGTTCCTATCGAGCCGTTGGATGGATTCTAAGCCCCCGGCTGGCGCCATGGTCGGCGCCAGCCTGGGGCTGCATCACTCGGCGATCTGCAGCTTGCGCGACTCGGTGTACACGTAGCGGATCTTCTCGTACTCGAAGGGCGAGTTGAGCTGGCCGTAGCGGAAGCTGGTGGTGTAGCGCTTGTCCACCGCCCGCAGCAGGCTGATCTCCGGGTGGTCGCGGCTGACCTCGGGCACGTTGAGGAAGTTGATCTGGTTGTCTGCCACGAAGTCCACCACCAGGCCGCCGGTGTCGCGCAGGTTGGAGGGGCCGAGGATCGGCAGCATCAGGTAGGGCCCGGCACCGAGGCCGTAGAAGCCCAGGGTCTGGCCAAAGTCCTCGCTCTGCTTGGGCAGGCCCATCATCGTGGCCGGGTCCCAGAGCCCGGCCACGCCGAGGGTGGTGTTGAGCAGCAGGCGCCCGGTGACTTCCATCGAACGCTGGCCCTTGAACTGCAGCAGGCTGTTGAGCAGGTTGGGCACATCACCCAGGTTGCTGAAGAAGTTGCTCACGCCACTGCGCAGGAAGCGCGGGGTGACGTAGGTGTAGCCGCGCACCGCGGGCAGGAACACCCATTGGTCGAAGCGGTAGTTGAAGTGGTAGACGCGTCGGTTCCAGGACTCCAGCGGGTCGTAGACCTCCAGGGCGTCGAAGGTGGAGCGCTCGAATTCGCGCTGGTCGAGCCCGGGGTTGAACTGCAAGCGCTGGAGCGGCTCGGTGAAGCCATCCGGCTCCTGGCGCTCGTCGGCGAGAAGGGGGGCGCTGGCCAGCAGCAGGGCGAGGAGGAGAACGTGCTTAGCCACGGAAGAACTCCAGCATGGCGTCGCTGTTGACGCGGTAGTTGAGGTTGCCGCAGTGGCCGCCATGGGGGTAGACGGTCAGGCGGTTGCCGAAGGTGCGGCGCAGGAAGCCCAGGTCGCCCGGGCCGAGGATGACGTCGTCGGCGTTGTGCATCACGGCGATCTTCCCGCTCTGTTTCAGGTAATCCTCCAGACCGTAGAGGCTCACCTGGTTGATCAACTGGGTGAGGCTGCCACCGTCGAAGCGGGCGCGCCAGAAGGGAATCAGCTGCTCGGTGATGTAGCAGTCGAAGTCGCACTGCAGCGCGCGCTTGAAGAAGGGCGTGAGGCTGGTGCCTTCGGTGATCGGCAGTTTCACCGGGGTGATCAGGCCGCGACGGTTGATCAGGTCCGAGGTGAAGGCGATGTCCGAGGAGGAGAAGCGGAAGGAGGTGCCGATGAGCATCGCCATCTGCTCGTCCGAGAGCTTCTGCTTGGATTGCTGGAAATCGTAGAGCAGGGCGTCGTTGAGGTCGACGTAGCCGCGCTGCTGAAAGTACCGGGTCAGCTTGCCCAGCACCACCTGGTAGAAGGTGGTGTTGTCGTCGATGCCCTTGACCCGGGTCTGCACCAGGCGGTCGAGGTTGGTGATGGAGGTGTAGAGGTTCACCGGCGGGTTGAGCAGCAGCACGCGCTTGAAGTTGAAGCTGCGGCGGGTCTCGTCGAGCTTGCTGACGAAGGCCGCCTCGAGGGCGCCGAGGCTGTAGCCGGTGAGGTGGTACTCGGTGACCGGCAGTTTCGGGTGCTGGGCGCGCACGGCCTGCATCACCCGGTAGAGGTCATCGGCGTCTTCGTTGGAAAGCCCCGGCGTGGCGAAGCGCGAGGCGGCGGCCATGAAGTCGTAGCTGGTGGGCGAGGACAGCTGCACCACGTGGAAGCCGGCGCCGTAGAACAGCCGCTTCAGGTACTCGGCCTGGCTGCTGGAATAGTGGGCCCCGGTGCCGGCGATGATAAAGATCAGCGGCGCGGCGTGGTCCTGCTGGGCCAGGCGGTAACGCAGGGTCTTCACCGGCCAGAAGTTGTCCGGCAGCTTGAACTCGCGCTCGGGGCGCAGCTTGAGGTCGTAGTCGGCCTGGTCGATGTCCTCGTCCGCCGGCAGGTCGGGGCGCAGCTCCGGTGGCGTGGTGGCGATGGTCGCCTCGAACGGGTTGGTCAGCGGGAAGCCATAGCCGGCAGCATCTATATCGGCCGCCCACAGCGGGGCACTCAGAAGCAGGCTGCCGAGCAGGGCAGCGAGGCGGAGACGGAGCATGAGGTTCAAGTCCCTTTGCAGGAAGTCGGGCTGAGGGGATACCGATGCTATGACAAGTGCGGGCTCGCCAAAGTGCCGTGAGGGAAGGCGAAATGCCTTCACGGGGCGCCGGACAGCATGCACCCGGCGCAACGGCGGGTCCAGGCCTCCTTGTTAGCGCTGTTTACAGACTTTGTCTTGCATACGGCGAGCGTGCGTTTATCCTTGGCGCCGCTTTCAATTCTTCGGAGAGAACCATGTCACGCCGTCTGCCCCTGATCATCCTGCTGGTGGTCCTGTCGCTCTGGCTGGCGGCCAGCTATGGCCTGCGCTACGGCCTGATGGAGGACGGCCAGTGGGTCGGCCTGTGTGTCGACAATGCCCAGCGCTGGGAATGCCAGGTGCGTGCCAACCTCGGCCTGCTCATCCACTTCCGCGTCATCGCCTGGAGCGCCCTGGTGCTGTCCCTGGTCGCCTTCTTCGTACCCGGCCGCGCCGGCTGGGGCCTGGGCGTGGCGGCCATGCTCTTCGCCCTGCCGGCCCTGGTGCTCTACAGCGCCAGCCTCGGTGTGTTCGCCATCGTCATCGCCGCCCTGCGCCTGGTGCGCGCGCCGCGTGGTGGGCTGAGCATCGCCTGAAGATTCGGTGCGGAATGAAAAAGGACGCTTCGGCGTCCTTTTTTTCGCCTGCGGGTTGGGGCGGCATGGCCGGATTCGGCTTCGTTGCGTTGGGCTGTGTAAGGGTGGATGGCGCTCTTCTCATCCACCAGGCGGTGCCGCCGGGGAACACCCTGCAGTGGCAGCCCTGCGGCCTGCTTGGCGACTGAAGTCGCCCCTACATGGCGTGGGTGAGCCTGTAGGTCGGGTGCAACCCGTTGTTTGTGTGCGGGATGCCCTGGGGCGTTGTCGTGGGCGAATTCATTGGCTCTGTCTGCGTTAAGTGTTGCTAGAGGATTTGAGCCCAGCTGATTGCCGAGCTCTGGTGATGTTTCTGGTTTCGCCCCCCCGGGCGAGTCCCTTTTAACAATCGCCTTAAAAGGAACCAAAAGGGCTTGCCCCATCATCCGGCCCCGGCTTCGCCGGGGTTCCCTCACTCCATCGTTGCTCTGGGGGCCGGCGCGATGGGCCATCCATGGCCTGGCGCGCCTCTCGCGGCATCCATGCCGCTCGTCCCCCGGCGCAACGACTGCGTTCGGCCTCCTGGAGGGGCGTTGGCGGCTGCCCCACCTTTCTTCGTCCAGCGCATCGCCACGTGGTGCGCACGGGCTTTCGTAGGATGGTGTAGAGCGAAGCGAAACCCATGCGGTGGAGGTGGTACGAACTCTTGGACGCCCGAAAAGGGCCGTGCTTGAGCGCTTGCTTTAAAACCACAACAGCTAACGCAGACAGAGCCAATTCATTCGCGAAAGGCCCTGCCCGCTGCATCGCGGTTGAAACCGCTCCCACGCCAGCAGGCCGGTTATCGCGGGCCATAAAAAAGGGATGCCGAGGCATCCCTTTTTCGTTGCATCTGGCTCAGCGGCCGAGGCGCAGGCTGCGTACCAGGGCGAGGGTCAGCAGCAGGGCGGTGGCGGCCCAGCCGATCGCCTGGATATTGCCTAGGGTCTCCTCATAGAGCTGCGGGATGATGCCCAGGCCGATGAACAGAGCCAGCAGGGCGATCTCGCGGCGCGGTGCCTTCACCGGGCGGCACAGGTAGACCACCGCCGGCAGCAGCAGTGCGGCGCTGGGGAAGCTGCGATAGCGGGCGTCGAAGACCAGGGCCAGCATCAGCACGGCACCGGCGAAGCCAGAGGCGGACAGCCACCAGCTGGCACGGGTGTCGAGCCAGGCGAACAGGCGGCCACGGGCGCCTTCGCGGGTCGACAGCGCCAGGGCGCCGTGCATCAGCACCACCAGGTTGAGGCCGACGATGAAGGCCGCCCAGGCCCATTCACCGGCGAAGCGAGCGGTGATGCGTGCCAGTTCGGCCCACATACCGATGCAACCGGCACCGAGTGCGGCCAGCAGGGGCAGCAGCAGGGCGGCGCGGCTGGAGGCGGGGCGCCCGGCGACGATCAGGGTGAGGGCGAAGATCAGCCCGCTGACGGAAAGCCACAGCGGCCAGTTCGGCAGGTTGGAAACCGGGCCGGCGAGCACGCCCTTCTCGGTACGGTCAGCACTGAACAGGCCCCAGTAGCCGCCGACAGCGCCTTCGCTTTCGCGCTTCCAGGGCTGGTCGAAGGCTTCGATCAGGTTGTAGCGCCAGCCGTTCTCTTCGGCCATGTGCACGAAGCCACGGATGAACAGGGCTTCGTTGACGCGGCTGGGCAGGGCGGTTTCGCGCTGGCGGCCTTCGCTGGGCCAGCCGGTTTCGCCGATCACGATGTCCTTGGGCGCGAAGCGCGTGCCGAATTCCTCGCGGATGTCCTTCACGTGGGCCAGGGCCTCGTGGATGCCGGCGGGGTCGTCTTCCCAGTAGGGCAGCAGGTGGATGGTGAGGAAGTCCACCGCCGGGGCGACTTCGGGGTGCTTGAGCCAGAACTCCCACACGTCCGCGTAGGTGACCGGCTGCTTGACCTGGGCCTTCACCTGGCCGATCAGCTTGGCCAGCTGGGCGCCGGTGACTTCCTTGCGCAGCAGGGTTTCGTTACCGACGATCACCGCCTCGACCACGTCCGGGTTGGCGTTGGCGGCCTTGATCAGCGCGTCGATCTCCTTGCCGGTGTCCACCGGGTTGCCGTTGACCCAGGCGCCGAGCATCAGCTTCAGGCCGTGCTTGCGGGCCAGCTCCGGGATGGCTTCGAGGCCGGTCATGGAGTAGGTGCGCACGCAATGGAAGCGGGTGGCGAGCAGTTCGAGGTCGGCGTCCATGCGCTCGGGGCGCAGCACGAAGGGCTGGTCGAACGGCGACTGGTCCTTGTCGAACGGGCTGTAGGAGGCGCATTGCAGCTTGTGCGTCGGGGTGGCCGCATCGGGCAGGATCACCGGCTTGCCCTGGCCGTACCAGAGGGCGGCGAGCAGCAGCAGGGCGGCGATCGAGGCGAGCAGGTAGGGCAGAACGGGGAAGCGGCGGGTCTGGCTCATGGGCTAAGGGCGCGTGGTGGCGGCAAAGCCGCGCATCTTAGCGGATTCAGCTGTTCGGTAGGAATGCGCTGGCCACCTGCTAACTGGTTTCAGCGCATTACCGAGGTGTTTTCCGGCCTGTTCAGGCGTGCTGGTGCAGCCAGTTGCCCCGAAGTGCGGTCGTGCCTTCGGCCTTGGCCTTCTCGAAGCGCTTCCAGACCTTCTCGTGGACGTAGAAGCCCACGGAGTTGACCAGCGGCTCGACGATCGCCACCAGGCCGCCGATGGCGACGCTACCGGTGAGCAGGTAGGCGACGGTGAAGGCGATGCCGAAGTGCATGACGGTGAAGGTGACGGTCTTGAGCATGATGGGTCTCCCTGCAGATGGGAATGATTCCGAGTTAGGTGCAGAGTAGAGGCCCTGTTTCATGCAAGGAAATATGCATGGGAAATGGTGCTGATAGAGCGCCTATATGAATGGCCTACGACCTTGGTCGAGAAAGCCCCGACGCTACGACTAAGGTCGTCTGTTGCCTGTGTACGAGCGTTCTAGAGTTGTTTTCACCACTAACGTGCTGTGTAGAGGACAACAACAATGAACGACAGCATCTACCAGCGGATTCACGAGAATCCGCGATTCCAGGAGTTGGTCGCCAAGCGCGAACGCTTCGCCTGGATTCTCTCCGCCATCATGCTCGGCCTGTACCTGGCCTTCATCCTGCTCATCGCCTTCGAGCCCCAGGTGCTCGGCACCAAGCTCAGCCCGGGCTCGTCCATCACCTGGGGCATCCCGATCGGCGTCGGCCTGATCGTCTCCGCCTTCGTGCTCACCGGCATCTACGTGCGCCGCGCCAATGGCGAGTTCGACCGTCTGAACCGCGAAGTCCTCAAGGAGGCGCAGCAATGATCGCGCGCATTCTCTCCATCTGCGGCATTGTCGGCCTGATGGCCGTGGCCCCGGCCCTGTGGGCCGCCGGCGCCCTCGAAGGCGACGTGCAGCGCCAGCCGCTGAACGTCTCCGCCATCGTGATGTTCGTGGTATTTGTCGGCTTCACCCTCTACATCACCTACTGGGCGTCCAAGCGCAGCAAGTCGACCGCCGACTTCTATACCGCCGGCGGCAGCATCACCGGTTTCCAGAACGGCCTGGCGATCGCCGGTGACTACATGTCCGCGGCGTCCTTCCTGGGTATTTCCGCCCTGGTCTACACCTCCGGCTACGACGGCCTGATCTATTCGATCGGGTTCCTCGTCGGCTGGCCGGTGATCCTCTTCCTGATCGCCGAGCGCCTGCGCAACCTGGGCAAGTACACCTTCGCCGACGTCGCCTCCTACCGCCTCAAGCAGAAGGAAATCCGCACCCTGTCCGCCTGCGGTTCTCTGGTGGTGGTGGCCTTCTACCTGATCGCGCAGATGGTCGGTGCCGGCAAGCTGATCGAACTGCTGTTCGGCCTGAACTACCACGTGGCCGTGGTCCTGGTGGGCGTGCTGATGGTGCTCTACGTGCTGTTCGGCGGCATGCTGGCCACCACCTGGGTGCAGATCATCAAGGCGGTGATGTTGCTGTCCGGCGCCTCCTTCATGGCGATCATGGTGCTCAAGCACGTCAACTTCGACATCGGCATGCTGTTCAGCGAGGCCATCAAGGTCCACCCGAAAGGCGAGGCCATCATGAGCCCCGGCGGCCTGGTGAAGGACCCGATCTCGGCGATCTCCCTCGGCCTGGCGCTGATGTTCGGCACCGCCGGCCTGCCGCACATCCTGATGCGCTTCTTCACCGTCAGCGATGCCAAGGAAGCCCGTAAATCGGTGTTCTTCGCCACCGGCTTCATCGGCTACTTCTACATTCTCACCTTCATCATCGGTTTCGGCGCCATCCTCCTGGTCAGCACCAACCCGATGTTCAAGGACGCCACCGGCGCGCTGCTGGGCGGCAACAACATGGCGGCGGTGCACCTGGCCAACGCCGTGGGCGGCAGCCTGTTCCTCGGCTTCATCTCGGCCGTGGCCTTCGCCACCATCCTGGCAGTGGTCGCCGGCCTGACCCTGGCCGGTGCCTCGGCGGTGTCCCACGACCTGTACGCCTCGGTCATCAAGAAGGGCAAGGCCAACGAGAAGGATGAGCTGCGCGTATCGAAGATCACCACCGTCGCACTCGGCGTCCTGGCCATCGGCCTGGGCATCCTGTTCGAGAAGCAGAACATCGCCTTCATGGTGGGCCTGGCCTTCTCCATCGCGGCCAGCTGCAACTTCCCGGTGCTGATCCTTTCCATGTACTGGAAGAAGCTGACCACCCGTGGCGCCATGATCGGCGGCTGGCTGGGCCTGGTCACCGCGGTCGGCCTGATGATCCTCGGCCCAACCATCTGGGTGCAGATCCTCGGTCATGCCGAAGCCATCTACCCCTACGAGTACCCGGCGCTGTTCTCGATCCTGGTGGCCTTCGTGGGTATCTGGTTCTTCTCCATCACCGACAAGTCCGCCGCTGCAGACGAGGAACGCGCACGCTTCTTCCCGCAGTTCGTCCGCTCGCAGACCGGCCTGGGCGCCAGCGGCGCCGTCGCCCACTGATCCACGCACCACTCCGTGACATTGGGCAGCCTTCGGGCTGCCCTTTTTGTTTGGGGCGGGGGGACGGAGAGAGGAAGGGGCAACGTGCAGGTCCGAGAGGGCCGGGTGTGCTCGTGGACTTTGGTGATTGAAAGAGGTGAAGCGAGGAAGAAAGGATCAGCGAGGTTGGATTACGCGGTTGGGGTCTGCTTCGGAGAGGCGGTGGGCTGAAGCCCACCCTACGCCCACCCTATGCGCATGCTACGTCCACCCTGTGCCCTGCCTGTGTGGCCTATGGGGCTGCTGCAGGTGGGAGGGGATGAGAAGGGGGGGAGGAGACAGTAAGGGGTGCTCGCCTCGCGAACCACATCCGCCAATGTGGCCCGGGAGGGAGCGTGGTCAGATACGGCCCAATATCATCAGAACCAGCAGGATGATCAGCAGGGTGCCGATGATGCCAGAGGGACCGTAACCCCAGCCACGGGAGTGGGGGAATACAGGCAGGCCGCCAATGAGCAGCAGGATCAGGATGACGAGCAGAATGGTACTGATACCCATGGTGGAACTCCTTCTATGAACCTTGTTCTTGGACTTCCCGGAGCCGCCGCACACTTCATGCATCGCTGCATGCAAGGTGAGTGACCGCTCCTGTAAATTCCGACTTCGCCTGTTTTGCAAAGGTTCATGAAAGATTCTTGCGCGGGCGTTTTTGCCGAGTGAAAACAAGGGCTTGCCGACTATCAGAAGTTAGGGGCGAGTCACGGAACGAACGGGGACAGCAGGATGCTTTATCGGATTGCAGCGGACGCGGTGGTGCTTTTCCACCTGGGTTTCATCCTCTTCGTGCTGCTGGGTGGCCTGCTGGTGCTGCGCTGGCCGAAGCTGGCGCTGTTGCACCTGCCCGCCGCCTGCTGGGGCGTGGCCGTCGAATGGCTGCACCTGATCTGCCCGCTCACACCGCTGGAAAACAGCCTGCGCCGCGCGGCCGGCGAGCAGGGCTACGAAGGCGGTTTCATCGAGCACCACGTGTTGCCGGTGATCTACCCGGCGGGCCTCACGCCGGGCATCCAGCTCTGGCTCGGCGGCATCGTCGTCGGCCTCAACCTGCTGGTCTACGGTGTTCTCCTGGTGCGCCTGCTGCGTCGCGCCCGCTAGCGCCTGTCGAGGGTGCGCGCAAGGCGCCGATGCGTTGATTTGCCCCCGTCATTCAGCGCCCTGATTTCGCGCTTTGGCGGGTGGCGCCTCGCTAAACTGCGGGGCACCAACGCACATACCAAGAAGGCAACCTCACCATGCAGAACCGCATCATGATCACCGGCGCTGGCTCCGGTCTGGGCCGTGAGATCGCCCTGCGCTGGGCCCGTGAAGGCAGCAAGCTGGCCCTTTCCGACGTCAACGAGCCCGGGCTGGCGGAAACCCTCGCACTGGTCCGCGAAGCGGGTGGCGACGGCTTCACCCAACGCTGCGACGTTCGCGACTACAGCCAGCTCACCGCCTTCGCCCAGGCCTGCGAGCAGAAGCTCGGCGGCATCGACATCATCGTCAACAACGCGGGCGTGGCCTCCGGCGGCTTCTTCGAGGAGCTGTCCCTGGAAGACTGGGACTGGCAGATCGCGATCAACCTGATGGGCGTGGTCAAGGGCTGCAAGGCCTTCCTGCCGCTGCTGCAGCGCAGCAAGGGCCGCATCGTCAACATTGCCTCCATGGCGGCGCTGATGCAGGGCCCGGCGATGAGCAACTACAACGTGGCCAAGGCCGGCGTGGTGGCGCTCTCGGAAAGCCTGCTGATCGAACTCAAGCAGGAAGGTGTCGGCGTGCACGTGGTCTGCCCGTCGTTCTTCCAGACCAACCTGCTGGACTCCTTCCGTGGCCCGACCCCGGCCATGAAGCAGCAGGTGGGCAAGCTGCTGGAAAGCTCGCCGATCAGCGCCGCCGATATCGCCGACTACATCTTCAATGAAGTGGCCGCCGGCACCTTCATGATCCTGCCCCACGAGCAGGGCCGCATGGCCTGGGCGGTGAAGCAGAAGAACCCGCAGATGCTCTACGACGAGATGGCCAACATGTCGGACAAGATGCGCGCCAAGGGCCGCCAGCAGGCGTGAGCCCTTCCGGCCCGGCTCCACGCAGGTGGGGCCAGGCCTGCCAGCGGCGTTTAGTGGCTGGTTTTTCTGTCCGGTCGGTCAGTTTATCCATGCCGGTGGCTTGCCCGGTTGCGCTTGCGCGGAGTAGGGTTGCACCCCCGGCCTGGATGCCGTTTACCTTCTGGACTGCCTGTGAAACCTGCTTCCCGAGCCCTGTTCATGCTGGCTCTGGTGCTGGCGGCAATCAACCTGCGCCCCGGCATCACCTCCCTTGCCCCCCTGATCGAACGCATCGCCAGCGAGCTCGACCTGAGCCGTGGGCTGATCAGCCTCACCACCGCGTTGCCGGTGCTGTGCATGGGCCTGCTTGCGCCCCTGGCACCACGCCTGGCCATGCGCTTCGGCCTGGAACGGGTGATCGCCCTGTGCCTGCTACTCATCGTCATCGCCTGCGGCGTGCGCGTGGCCGGGCACGCCAGTGCGGTGCTGATCGGCAGCGCCGTGCTGCTGGGGGCCGGCATCGCCATCGCCGGGCCGCTGGTGTCCGGGTTCATCAAGCGTCATTTCCATGACCAGGTCGGCCGCGTGGTCGCCTGGTATTCCCTGAGCATGACGATCGGTGGCGCCTCCGGCGCGGTGCTCACCGAGCCGGTGACCCAGGCGCTGGCCAACGAGTGGTCGATGGGCCTGGCGTTCTGGGCGTTGCCGGCGCTGGCCGCGATGATTCTCTGGCTGTTCCTGCCCAACCGCGCGGAGACGAGCAGCGAGGCCGGGGGCTCCGGCGGGCTGCCCTGGCGTGAGCCGCGTGCCTGGCTGATCACCGCCTTCTTCGCCATCCAGGCCGGGCTGTTCTACGCCCTCACCACCTGGCTGGTGGCGCGTTACCACGAGGCCGGCTTCAGTGTGCTGCGCAGCAACAGCCTGTTCAGCCTGTTCATGCTGGTGGGGCTGCCCAGCGCCTTCATCCTGCCCTGGCTGGCCCAGCGCTACGACAACCGCTACCAACTGCTGCTCGGTTGCGGCATCACCAGTTCGCTGTGCCTAGGGATGATCACCTTTGCCCCCGGCCTCTACCCCGAGGTCTGGGCGGTGCTGCTGGGGCTGGGGCTTTCCGGCTCCTTCGCGCTGTCCATGGTGCTGCCGCTGTACGAGGTGAACACCTCCCTGGCGGTGAGCCGCTGGACGGCGATGATGCTCTTCGCCGGGTACAGCCTGGGCAGCCTGACGCCGGTGCTCGCCGGCCTCGGTCGCGACCTGGGCGGTAACTACCAGTTGCCCTTCATGGTCTTCACCGGCCTGGCGGTGACCATGTGCGTGCTGGCCTGGATGTTGGGCCGGCGCCGGGCCTGATGGGGCCTGGTCGAGGAAATCAGCGGCAATTCCTTTCCTGCCTGGCAGCCCTGTGATAGAAGGCTGCCACTGTTTTTCTGGAGTGCTCGCGTGGACTCTGAATCCATCGTCTATGGCTGCATCCGCGACTGGCCGTCGGACGACGACGAGGTGCGGCAACTGCGCCGCGCGACCAACCGCCGCGTGATCGAAAGCCTGCCTGCCGGCGACATCTGGCCCTTCCTCGGGCGCGAGATGTTCTCCTTCAGCGCCCACCCCGGCCAGGGGCTCTACCAGACCCAGGTGATCCACTTCGGTGCCAGCTACGCGGCGGTGGAGTACGAGTGGAACCTGTGGGTGCAACAGTTCGAGGCCCTGCTCAAGCAGCTCTACTGGGGCAGTGCGGTGGTGCACCTGGAGACCGAGCTCAACGGCACCCACACCTTCCGCTGGGAAAGCGAACAGGGTTTCCACAGCCCCCAGGAAGCCAACCTGCGCGTACGCTGCGCCTGGGAACGCGAAGGCGCGTTGCGCGGCTGAACACACCTGGTGCGCTCCTTGCCTTCAGCTCCTTGCAATGAGCTGCAGCGTGAGCCGCGCCCTGATCGGCTCCAGACGAGGACATCCCCCCATGCTCAACTACCTCTGGTTCTTCCTCGCCGCACTCTTCGAGATCGCCGGTTGCTATGCCTTCTTCATGTGGCTGCGCCTGGATCGCAGCGCCTGGTGGATCGCCCCCGGGCTGCTCAGCCTGCTGTGCTTCGCCCTGCTGCTGACCCGCGTCGAAGCGGCCTACGCCGGTCGCGCCTATGCGGCCTACGGTGGCATCTACATCATCACCTCGCTGCTCTGGCTAGGCCTGGTGGAGCGCACCCGCCCGCTGGCCAGCGATTGGCTGGGCGCGGCGCTCTGCGTCGCGGGTGCGCTGGTCATCCTGCTGGGGCCACGCTTCTCCCAGAGCTGAAGGGCAACCCGTGCTTTCGTCGAATCCTGATACAGATGGGGGTGGCAAGGCGCTCCCGGGCTGCTAGATTTTCGTCCTCGGTCTCGATCATCCTTTCGCCAGGCCCGGTTACCCAACAAGAACAGGACGGACCCGCCATGGATACTTGTCAGAGCATTTCCGCTGCCGAATTGAAGAACCTGGTCCATCAGCAACTGCACGACTGTTCCCCTGCCCAGCAGGTGGTGTTCGCCGCCTGTCGCGTTCCCTTCTATGCCCACACCCGGCTGCGCCTCGGCGAGCTGGAGCCGGTGCTGGTCGTCGCCGAGCTGCCCAGCGGTCTCCTCTATTTCGAGGAGGCGGACGAGGGTTTCGGCCTTGGCGTGGCGGACGAGCACGGCGTGCTCCACTGCCATGGCCACGACCCGCTGGCACTGGCCCAGGCGCTTTCCCGCGCCGGCTTCTGAGGCGCTCCGGGCTGCCGGTTATCCAGGCGGCCATTCTGCCGATGCACTGTTCCCACAGCGCCATGCCTGTCGCCGGCTCGACAGCGCGGGTGCGCGCAAGGGGCGCAATCGCGTAGCATCCGCCTGCGTGATGGCATTTTGCAATCTTCCGCCTGCCGCCGTCATTTCAGGCCCGTTCCGGGCACCGCTGGCTAAGCTTCCTGTCTGAAGCGAAGAGCTGGCTTCAACCACCATCAACATCAGCCGCTGCATGCAGCCGGCCCACAGGGGAGCGACGGATGGAGAAAGTAGAAGCCAAACGCCTGGCGCTGTTCCTGCGCACGCGCCTGGCTCTATGGCTGGCCTACTTCCTGATCCTGTTCGGTGGTGTGGTGGCCATCGGCGTCAACCTCTATCAGGTGTTCGACTCCCGCACTCACTACCTCAGCGAGGCGGACAAATCCAACGCCAACCTGGCCTACTCGGTTTCCCAGCACGCGGAGGAGACCATCAAGGAAGCCGACCTGATCCTCAGCGGCCTGGTCTACCTGCTGGAAAGCGTCGACCTGCACGACCAGCAGCGCATCAAGGGCCTGATCACCGCCTACAAGCTGCGCGCGCAGCAGCTGTCCGGCATCTACGTGTTCGACAGCAGCGGGCGTTGGCTCCACTACACCAGCGCGCCGCCGTCGCCCACCACCAGCAGTGCCGACCAGGAATACTTCCAGCACCACCTCAACTCGGTGAGCCGCGACATCGAGGTCAGCTCGCCCATGCAGAGCCGTTCCACCGGCGAGTGGGTGCTGCCCATCTCGCGCCGCCTCAACGGCCCCCATGGCGAGTTCGCCGGGGTGGTGCTGGCGACCATCCGCATCAGCTACTTCAACGCCTTCTACAAGGACTTCGACATCGGCCGCAACGGCGCCATCCTCCTGGCCGAGAACGACGGCACCCTGGTGGTGCGGCGCCCGGTGATGGAGCCCGGTACCGGCAACCTGAAGGACAGCCCGCTGTTCATGGACGACCTGAAGAACTCGCCGGTGGGCACCGGCGCCGGCCTTTCCAGCCTGGACGGCCGCGAGCGCGTCTACGCCTACCGGGTGCTGGATGGCTACCCGCTGCTGGTGGTGGCCGCGATGCAGAAGAGCGAAGTGCTCACCGAATGGCGGCAGAAGGCCGTGGTGCTGGTGACCCTGGTCACCGGTCTGGTGTTGGCGCTGATGAGCATCGGCGTGGTGCTGGTGCGGCGTACCCGCCAGCGCCTGCTGGCGGCCCGCAGCATCCAGCTGGAGAACGAGGAGCTGTCGCAGCTGGCGGCGATAGACGGGCTGACCGGCATCGCCAACCGCCGGCAATTCGACAAGACCCTCAACGAGGAATTCCAGCGCGCGGCGATCATCCGCCAGCCCATCTCGCTGCTGATGATCGATGTGGATAACTTCAAGCTGTTCAACGACACCTACGGCCACCGTGCCGGCGACCTGTGCCTCAAGGCGGTGAGCGAGGCGCTCAAGGTGATCAAGATCCGCTCCACCGACCTCATTGCCCGCTACGGAGGCGAAGAGTTCGCCATCATCCTGCCGCACACCGCGCCGGCCGGCGCCCAGGTGATCGCCGAGAGCGTGCGCGCCGCCGTCGAGACGAAGCACATAGAGCACCTGGGGGCCCAGGCCGGCGTGGTGACCGTGAGCATCGGCATCCACAGCATGATCCCCCGCCCCGGTGACCTGCCCGAGATGCTCATCCAGAGTGCGGACACGGCCCTCTACGCTGCCAAGCACTCCGGGCGCAACAAGGTGCGCAGCTTCGGCTGAGTGCAGCCCGACCCTCCAATAACCCTGAATCCGGCCGCTTTGCAGGGCTGCGGGCCGCAGCCCGCCTGCTTATGCCATCCAAGCGAACACTTATTGCCAATTCTTCTTGAAATTAATATTGCGCGCAAAATAAATGCACACTAATCTTCGCTCCATGGAATCGCTTAGCGCACAAATCTACAGCGAACCAAATAACCCCCAATCGCTATCCAGAGGAATACATCATGAGCATCGAAAACGTCCTGTACCGCGCCTATGCAGAAGCCACCGGTGGCCGTGAAGGCCGCGCCATCTCCTCCGACGGCGTCCTCGACGTCTCCCTGACCACCCCGCGTGAACTGGGTGGCGCGGGCGGCGAGGGCACCAACCCCGAGCAACTGTTCGCCGCCGGTTATTCGGCCTGCTTCCTGGGTGCGATCAAGTTCGTCGGTGCCCGTGACAAGTACGCCGTTCCGGCGGACGCCTCCATCGAAGGCATCGTCGGCATCGGCGCCATCCCCACCGGCTTCGGCATCGAGGTGGAACTGCAGATCAGCCTGCCGGGCATGGATAAGGACCAGGCGCGCGAGCTGGTGGAAAAAGCCCACATCGTCTGCCCCTACTCCAACGCCACCCGCGGCAACATCGACGTCACCCTGACCCTGGTCTGAGGCGACGGTGGAATGAAAAAGGGCCCTTCGGGGCCCTTTTTGCGTTTGGGAGAAACAGCGTTCGCAGGATGGGGCGAGCGGTCAGGCCTCGGGCTCGATGAACAGCTGCTGCACCACGGAGAAGTCCTGGCGGCCCTTGCCCTGCTTGAGCAGCATCTTGTAGAGCTGCAGCGCCAGGGCGCCCATGGGGGTGCTGTTCTGGGTGAGCTGCGCGGCCTCCTGGGCCAGGCCCAGGTCCTTGGCCATCAGCTCGGCCATGAAGCCGCCCTGGTAGCCGCTACTCGCCGGTGCCGCAGCCATCACGCCGGGCCAGGGGTTGTAGCGCTCCAGCACCCAGTTGCCGCCGGAGCTCTGGCGCATGATCTCCGCCAGGGCGCTGGGGTCGAGGCCGTTGGCCACGCCCAGGGCCATGGCTTCGGCGGTGGCGATCATCTGCACCGCCAGCACCTGGTTGTTGCACACCTTGGCCACCTGGCCGGCGCCTTCGGGGCCGGCGTGGAAGATGTTCTTGCCCATGGCCGCCAGCACCGGGCGGGCCTTTTCCAGGGTGTTGCCGTCGCCGCCGACCATGAAGGTCAGGGTGCCGCCGGCGGCCCCGGCGGTGCCACCGGAAACCGGTGCGTCCAGCAGGTCGATGCCCAGCGCCTTGGCCTGGGCGTGCACCTTGCGCGCCGAGTCGGGGGCGATGGTCGAGCACTCCAGCACCAGGGTGCCGGCGCGGATGAAGGCGAGCAGGCCGTCATCGCCCAGGTACAGGCCCTCCACATGGCGGCTGGCGGGCAGCATGCTGACCACGATCTCGACGCCGGAAACGGCATCGTGGGCATCGTTGGCGGCCTTGGCACCTTCGGCCACCAGTTCGTCCACCGCGCTTTGCACCAGGTCGAAGACCTTGAGCTCATGGCCGGCCTTGAGCAGGTTGCGGGCCATTGGCAGGCCCATGTTGCCGAGGCCGATGAAGGCGATCTTTTTCATTGTTGTTCTCCTTGGCCGTTGTGGATGGGCTAGAGCGCTGCCAGCGGATGGGGGCCATCCCACACCGGCTCGAAGTGCGCCTCGATCACCGCGCGGGGGATGGCGGCGGCATCGGGCCAGTGCCAGCGCGGCGTGTTGTCCTTGTCGATCAGGCGCGCCCGCACGCCTTCGGAGAATTCCGGGTGGCGGCAGCAGTTCAGGCTCATGGCGTATTCCATGCGGAACACCTCGCCCAGGGACAGGTAGCGGGCACGGCGGATCTGCTCCCAGACCAGGTGCGCGGTGAGCGGGCAGCCGCCCGCCAGGGTCTTGGCGGCGCGGGCGATGAGGGCGTCATCGTCGTGCTGCAGCGCGGTGATGGCCTTCCAGGCGGTCGGCAGGTCGGCCACGTCCAGCAGCGCGTCGATGCGCGCCCGGCGGGGCAGCCACTGGGCCGCCGGCAACTGGCCGCGGGCCTGGTGTTCCAGGGACTGCAGCAGGCTGGTGAGCTGCGCGCCGGCCTGCTCGCGCCAGTTCAGCTGCACCAGGCCGTCGAGCAGCTCGGCTTGCTGGTCTTCCAGCAGGAAGCGGTCGGCGAGACCCAGGTCCAGGGCGTCGTGGGCGTTGATGGCGCTGGCGGTGAGGCCGAGGAACAGCCCCAGGCGGCCGGGCAGGCGGGCGAGGAACCAGCTGCCGCCGACGTCCGGGTACAGGCCGATGTTGATCTCCGGCATGCCCAGACGGCTGGAGGGGGTGACGATGCGGATGGCGGCGCCCTGCATCAGGCCCATGCCGCCGCCCAGCACATGGCCGTGGGCCCAGCAGATCAGCGGCTTGGAGTAGGTGTGGATGCGGTGGTCGAGGCGGTACTCGTCGGCGAAGAAGCGCGCCGCCAGCGGGGGCACCTCGCCGGGGTGCTCGCGGCAGGCCTCCACCAGCTTGCGCACATCGCCGCCGGCGCAGAAGGCGCGCGGGCCGTTGCCGCGCAGCAGCACGCAGACGACCTCCGGGTTGCTTTCCCATTCCTGCAGCCGGGCGTCGAGGGCCTCGATCATTGGCAGGCTCAGGGCGTTGAGGCTGGCTTCGGCATCGAGGCTGGCGATGCCGATGCGGGCGCCGTGCAGGCCGACGCGTTCTTCGAACTGGATATTCATCACTTCTCCCAACGGGTGTCTTCGGGCTAGCGGCTCAGCGGTTGCGCCATTGCGGGTCGCGCTTCTCGAGGAAGGCGTTGACCCCTTCGCGGGTGTCCTCGGCGTCGAACAGGTCGACGAAGCGCTCGCGCTCCTCCGGCAACCAGGTGTTCGGCCCGCGCTGGCGCGCGCCTTCGATCAGCGGCTTGATGGTGCGCACCGCCACCGGGCTTTGCCGCGCCACCTTGGCGGCCAGCAGCAGGGCGGCGCCGCGCGCCTCGCCGGTGTCCACCACCTGTTCCACCAGGCCGATGCGCAGGGCGGTTTCCGCGTCCACGCGCTCGTCGCAGAGGATCATGCGCTTGGCCCAGCCTTCGCCCACCAGCCAGGACAGCGCCTGGGTGCCGCCGGCGCAGGGCAGCAGGCCCACGGCCGCCTCGGGCAGGGCCATCAGCGATTGCCGTTCGGCGATGCGCAGGTCGCAGGCCAGGGCACATTCCAGGCCGCCGCCCATGGCGTAGCCGTTGATCGCGGCGATGGACACGCCACGGAAGTCGCGCAGGGTTTCGAAGGCTTCGCCGAAGCGCCGGGCCATCTCGCGGGCGCGGGCCTTGTCGCCGTCGGCGAAGAGGTTGAGGTCGGCGCCGGCGCTGAAGAACTTCGGTCCCTGGCCGGTCACCACCAGGGCGTAGACGTCGTCGTCGCGGTTGAGGTGCTCGACCACCTGCTTGAGGCCGATCAACGAGTCGCGGTCCCAGGTGTTGGCCGGCGGGTGGTTGATGGTGATCAGCGCGGTGTGCCCGTGCTTTTCCACGGTGAGCTTGTGGGTCAGGTCGAAAACGCCGGCTTGGTACGGCTCTACGGCAGTGCTCATGGAGTGCTCCTTACAACAGGCGGTCGATGCTGCCGCCCTGTTCCAGTAAACGGCGCGCCACGATGACGCGCATGATCTCGTTGGTGCCTTCGAGTATCTGGTGCACACGGGTGTCGCGCACCCAGCGCTCCAGAGGGTAGTCATTCAGATAGCCATAGCCACCATGGAGTTGCAGTGCATCGTTGCAGATGTCGAAGCACTGGTCGGTGGCGAAGCGCTTGGCCATGGCGCAGTAGAGGCTGGCCTCGGCGTGGCGATGGTCCAGGCGGTGCGCCGCCAGGCGCACCATCTGCCGGCTGGCGGTGAGCGCGGTGAGCATGTCGGCGAGCTTGAACTGCAGGGCCTGGAACTCAGCCAGGGGTTTGCCGAACTGCTTGCGCTCCTCGACGTAGCGCAGGCTCTGCTCCAGCGCCGCCTGGCCTGCGCCCAGGGAGCAGCTGGCGATGTTCAGGCGGCCGCCGTCCAGGCCCTTCATGGCGTAGACGAAGCCCTGGCCTTCCGGGCCGATGCGGTTGCCGGCGGGGATACGCACGCCCTCGAAGGTGATGGTGCGGGTGGGCTGGGCGCGCCAGCCCATCTTGTCTTCGTTGCGCCCGTAGCGGATGCCCTCGGCGTCGGCCGGCACCAGGAAGCAGGAGATGCCCTTGGCGCCGTCTTCGCCGGTGCGTGCCATGACGATCAGCACCTGGGTGCTGCCGGCCCCGGAGATGAAGCACTTGCTGCCGTCCAGCACGTAGTGCTCGCCATTGCGGCGTGCACGGGTGCGCAGGTGGGCGGCGTCGGAGCCGGCATCCGGCTCGGTGAGGCAATAGGACGCCAGGTGCTCGCCGCTGATCAGCCCCGGCAGCCAGCGCGCCTTGAGGTCGGTGTCGCCGAAGGAGGCGAGCATCCAGGCGGCCATGTTGTGGATGGTCAGGTAGGCGGTGGTGGCGACGCAGCCGGCGGCGAGCTGTTCGAAGATCAGCGAGGCGGACAGGCGCGAGAGGCCCAGCCCGCCGTCGTCCTCGGCGATGTACAGGCCCAGGTAGCCCTGCTCGGCGGCGCGGCGGATCACTTCCACCGGGAAGTGGTGGTCACGGTCCCAGTCCGCTGCGTTCGGCGCCAGCTCGTGGCGGGTGAAGGCGGCGGCGCTGTGTACCAGCAGGCGCTGTTCATCACTGAGTTCGAAGTCCATGGCGTCTCATTGCAAGGTCGGGGGTTGGTTGCCGGCACGCCGTTCGGCCTGCCAGTCGGCGAGGCTGGGCAGGGCGCTGCTGGCGTCGAGGCGGTCGACGATTTCGAAGTAGTCCTGCTTGAGCGGGTCCTTGAGCACCTCGTCACGGGTCTTCACCCGCACGGCATAGACCGTCTGCAGGTTCTGGTGATCGAAGGGACGCCACTGCTGCTCGTCCTTCAGCAGGCTGTATGTATGGCCTTCCAGCGCCTTGATCAGTGCCTCGCTGCTGAGGCTGCCGCTGCGTTTGGCGGCATCGGCCCATTGCTGGACGATGCTGTAGGCCGAGGCGGCGGAGCTGGAGGGGTACATCTGGTAGCGGGCCTTGAAGGCTTCGACGAAGGCCATGCCGCGCTGGGATTTCTCCAGGGCCGGCACGCGCCAGGTCCAGGGTTCGGTACCGAGCACGCCTTGCATCAGGTCAGGGCCGGCCTGCTCGATGATGCCCTGGGTGAGGTTCGGCGCGACGATCTGCATGCGTTCGGTCAGGCCCATGTCCTTGGCGATGCGCATGGCGCGCACCAGGTCTTCGCCGAACAGCACCAGGGCCAGCACCTGGGCGTCGCTGGCGGCGGCCTGGGTCAGGGCGTCCTGGTAGTCGGTGAGACGTGCGCCGGGGAAGGGCACGTGCACGCCGGCGTGACGGGCAGGGTCCTGGCTGGCGGTGGCCTGGCGTAGCGAGGCTTCGGTGGTGTGGCCCCAGGTGTAGTCGGCGGTGACATAGAAATAGCGTTTGTCGGGCAGGGTCTTGTTCAGGTACTGGCCGAGCACCTTGGCGCTCATCCAGGCGTTGTTGCACTCGCGGAACATGTAGCGATGGCCGTTCTTGCCGGTGGTGTCGTTGGAGTAGGTGAGGGTGCCGAAGTACAGCAGGCCGTGGTCACGGGCACGTTCGCCGGCGGCGATGGCCACCGCGCTGGAGGCCCCGCCGAAGAGCATCACCGCGCCTTCGGCGGCCAGCTTGTCGACGTTCTTCACCGCTTTCTCCGGGCGTGAGGCGGAATCCTTGCCGGACAGGCGCAAGGGGCGGCCGAGCACCCCGCCGGTGGCGTTGAGCTCGTCGATGGCCAGCAGGGCTCCACGCATCTGCGCCAATCCCTCTTCCTTGTATGAGCCGGTGCGCGGGTAGTTGAGCCCCAGGGTGATGGGCTCAGCGGCCTGCGCACAGGCGGTGATTCCGGCCCAGAGGGCCAGAGTGGCAGTCAATCGGCGCATTGCAGTTCTCCTTGTTGTTGTGGAAGAACCTTTTACGCCGCTCGTTTGTGGGGTGAGATCGTCTTTTGGTCTAACAGGCTGTTGAAAAACTAACTGCGTTGCCGCTGCGGCGTTGAAAACGCCCTCAAAATGCTCATTTACCCCATGTAAACTGCGCTTTTTCGGCCGTTTTCGCCTTGCATCAGCTGCCTCGTCTACGTTTTTCAACGGCCTGTTCAAACTGTTAACAGGGCCGACGCACTTCTCACTTCAACTGAATGGTCATGTTCGGCCCGCTCACGGGGCTGTCGTCGAACCAGCGGCTGGTGACCGTCTTGGTCTCGGTGTAGAAGCGCACCGCCTGTTTGCCGTAGGCATGCAGGTCGCCGTAGAAGGAGCCCTTCCAGCCGGTGAAGGAGAAGAATGGCAGCGGCACCGGGATCGGCACGTTGATGCCCACCTGGCCCACTTCCACCGCATGCTGGAAGTGCCGTGCGGCGCCGCCGGAACGGGTGAAGATGCTGGTGCCGTTGCCGTAGGGGCTGGCGTTGACCAGCTCGATGGCGGCGTTGAGGTCGTCCACCTCCATGCAGGCCAGCACCGGGCCGAAGATCTCTTCGCGGTACAGGCCCATCTTCGTGGTCACGCCGCGGAACAGGGTCGGGCCCAGCCAGTTGCCGTCGGGGAAGCCCGCCACTTCGCAGTGGGAGCCGTCCAGCAGGCAGTCGGCGCCTTCGGCCTTGCCCTCGGCGATCAGCCGTTGCACGCGTTGCTTGGCCTGCTGGCTGATCAGCGGGCCGTAGGCGGCGTGGGCGTCCTGCCAGTGGCCGGGCTTGAGCTCGGCCATCTGCGCGGCCAGCTCGGGGATCCACTCCCGCGCCGCGCCGACGAACACCGCCACGCTGATGGCCATGCAGCGCTGGCCGGCGGCGCCGCAACTGGCGCCCAGCAGGTTGCTGAGGACCTGGTCCTTGTTGGCGTCGGGCATGATCACCATGTGGTTCTTGGCGCCGGCGAAGGCCTGCACGCGCTTCAGGTGCGCGGTGCCGGTGCGGTAGATGTGCTGGCCCACCGGCACCGAGCCGACGAAGGAGATGGCGCGGATGTCCGGGTGGGTGAGCAGGGCGTCCACCTGCTCGCGGCCACCGTGCAGCACCTGCAGCACGCCCTTGGGCGCGCCGGCTTCGAGGAACAGCTCGGCGAGGCGGTTGGGGGTCAGCGGGTCCTGCTCGGACGGCTTGAGGATGAAGGTGTTGCCGCAGGCGATGGCCAGGGGAAACATCCACAGCGGGATCATCGCCGGGAAGTTGAAGGGGGTGATGCCGACGCACACGCCCAGGGGCTGGACCCAGCTGGCGGTGTCGATCTCGCGGGCCACGTTCTCCACCGTCTCGCCCATCATCAGGCTGGCGATGTTGGCGGCGTGCTCAGCCACCTCGATGCCGCGCCAGACGTCGCCCTTGGCATCGGCGAAGGTCTTGCCGGTCTCGCTGGCGAGGATTTCGGCCAGCTCGTCGTGGTGCTCCTTGAGCAGGTGCTGGTAGCGCAGCATCAGCCGCGCCCGTTCCGACACCGGCACCTCGCGCCAACTGGTGAAGGCCTGCTTGGCGCTGGCGATGGCAGCCTCGATTTCCTCGGGCGTTGCCTTGGGCGCCAGGGCCAGCACGGCCTGGGTCGCGGGATCGGTGACTTCGATCAGCTCGCGGGAGCGGCTGTCGCGCCATTCGCCGTCGATGAGTTGCGGAATCGTCCTGGTCATCTCGTCCTCCACCCGTGCCGGGCGTCTTGTTGTTTTCTTGTCGTTATAGCGGCGCGCACGGCAGATGTGGATTGACGATCTTGTTGCCTGGATGGACGATCTTGTGATTGCAGGCCCAGACAAGAACAACCATGAGCCGCTCCGTGGAAACCTCCAACTGGCCGCTGCCGGCCAATGGCGTGCGCTTCACCACGCCACCGCGCCTGCGCCGCCTGCTGGCGCGTAACCCGCTGACGGCGGGCTGTTACCCCCTGGCCCTGGGCTTCTACCCGGAGGCTGGCGGGCACCGCATGCTGCGCCTGGCGCCGGACGATCACCTGCTCATCTACTGCCGTGCCGGCCAGGGCTGGCTGGAGACCGGGGATGGACGATTGGACGTGGTCGGCGGCGACCTGCTGCTGCTGCCCAAGGGGCGCATGCATGCCTACGGCGCCGATCCGCAGCGGCCCTGGAGCATCTATTGGGTGCACTTCGAAGGGGAGTTGGTGGAGGACTTCCTGCGCCCCCTGGGCCCGGCCGGGCTGCGTCGCATCGGTGCCCAGCCGCGCCTGCTGGCGGATTTCGACGCCTTGCTGGGGCTGCGCCGCCACGGGCTCAACCCGCTGCATTTCGTCCACGCCGCCCATCAACTGCAGACGCTGCTGACCTCGCTCGCCGTGCTGCCGGCGCGCGGGGTGCTGAAGTCCGGGCGCGTGCTGGACATCGACGCGGTGCAGGCGGTGATGCGCGCGCACTTGCACGACAGCCTCAACCTCGACCAGCTGGCGGCGCAGTTCAAGCTGTCGCGCTTTCACTTCGCCAAGACCTACCGCGCGCTGACCGGGCATGCGCCGATCCAGGATTTCATCCAGTTGAAGATGGCCCACGCTTGTCGCCTGCTCGACGAAGGCGAGCAGGGCATCCGCCAGATCGCCGAGCAACTGGGCTACGAGGACGTCTATTACTTCTCGCGGCTGTTCCGCAAGGTGGTGGGCATGGCGCCCAGCCATTACCGGGCGCTGCACCAGGGCTGATGCGATTCAGGCGTGGCCCTTGCCGCCGAGCAGCTTGAACCAGAAGCCCACCTCGCTGGCGAGCTCCGCGCGTACCGCCTCCGGCGGCAGGCTGTCGAGGCGTTCCCCCAGCAGGCGCTGCCAGGCGGGTAGCTGCACCAGCTGCTCATCGTCGAGTTCCCGCGCGGCCAACTGGCGGGCCACCTGCACCACGTCCACCAAGTCCGCCGAGCCCTTGTGCGCGCGGCACCAGTCGCTGCGGTTGCGCGCGCAGTCGATGAGCAGCGGCGGCAGCTTCCAGCTGGTGAGCACGATCACCCCGATGTCGGCGGAGAGCTGGTCGCAGAGACGCTGCAGCTCGCTCTCCTCGCGGGGGACCTCCGGCCAGCGCTCCAGTTCGTCGAGCAACGGCAGGCTGCCGATGTCCTGCACCAGGCCGGCGAGCAGGGCATCTTCCAGGGGCAGGCGCGTGAGCAACTGGGCCAGGCAGGCGCTGTGGGCGGCGCAGAGCAGGGCGGCATTCCAGCGGGTGCGGAAGACCTTCTGCAGGGCCGGGTCCTGGCTGGTGAACAGGTGCTGGATGGCGAAGCTGAGCACCAGGTTGTTCAGGCGCTGCATGCCCAGGCGCGCGATCACCTCCTGCAGGTTCACGCCCTGGCGCAGGTTGCGCAGCATCGGGGTCTCGGCGAATTGCAGCAGGTAGGCGGCGAGCGGCGGGTTGCTGTGCAGCAGGCGGGTGACCTGTTCCAGCGAGGCGTGCTCGGATGCCAGCAGCTTGCGCAGGCGCAGCGAGGTTTCCGGCATCTGCGGCACCTTGGCGTTGCCCTTGAGGAAGCTGCTGTAGAGCGAGAACTTCAGGCCATCGTGGCGGTTGTCCATCGGATGCGATCTCCTTGTCCTCCTTGATTGACAAGAGTAGAGGGCATTTTTTAGGGTGCCCGACCATTGAGCGGCCTTCGCCCGCCTCATCCGCGCTGGAAGGCGCTAGAGAACTGGAAGAGAGATGACCGAGACCGTTGATCGGATAAAGCTCGAAGCGGGTTGGAAAGAGGCCCTGCGTGACGAGTTCGACAAGCCCTACATGAAGGCGCTGGGCGAGTTCCTGCGCGCCGAGAAGGCCGCCGGCAAGGTGGTGTTCCCGCCCGGCCCGATGATTTTCAACGCGCTGAACTCCACGCCGCTGGACGAGGTGAAGGTGGTGATCATCGGCCAGGACCCTTATCACGGCCCCGGCCAGGCCCATGGCCTGTGCTTCTCGGTGCAGCCGGGCGTGCCCATCCCGCCGTCGCTGCTGAACATCTACAAGGAGCTCAAGCGCGACCTGAACATCGACATGCCCGACCACGGCCATTTGCAGAGCTGGGCCGAGCAGGGCGTGCTGCTGCTCAACACCTCCCTGACCGTGGAGCAGGCCCGGGCCGGTTCCCACGCCAACCAGGGCTGGCAGCCCTTCACCGACCGAGTGATAGAGGTCGTCAGCGCGCACCAGCCGAACCTGGTGTTCCTGCTCTGGGGCGCCCACGCGCAGAGCAAGCAGCGCCTGATCGACTCCACCAAGCACCTGGTGCTGCGTTCCGCCCACCCCTCGCCGCTGTCGGCCTACCGCGGCTTCCTCGGCAACGGCCACTTCAGCCGCTGCAACAAGTTCCTCGAGCAGCACGGCCTGGCGCCCATCGATTGGAGCGTGCCGCCGCTCTGACGCCGCTGGCGCATGGCGTCACGCGCTTTGGCGCGAGCCGCCATGCGCCGGGTTATCCCCGCGCTGTAGCCTGCCGTGCATCTCTAGCGACTCACGACAGGACGCCCCATGCCCGCTTCCACCCCGATGCTGATCCTCCATGTCGGCGGCGAGCTGCTGCTGGCCAGCGCCTGCCTCCTGGCCGCCTGGCTCCACGGCCGCGAGCGCCAGGGCTGGCGGGCGGCGGGCTTCGTCTCCATGGCCCTGGCGGCGCTGGCAGGGGCGGTGCTCTATGCAGGCTTCAGCGCCGTCGACGACCTGCACCGCCAGTTGGCCTTCGTCTCCTCGCGCATTGGCTTGCCGCTGATAGCGTTCGTCTGGCTGCAGGGGGCGCCGCGTCACCTGGCGCTGCTGGCCCTGGCGGCGGCGATGCTGCTGGTGCCGCCCCCTGTCGCGCCGGTGGGCAACGCGCTGGCCCTGGTGGCGCTGGCCTGGCCGGGGCGTTCCCGGCGCTGGGCGCTGGCGGTGGCCGGTTCGCTGGCCTTCCTGCTGGCGGGGCTGGTGATCGGTGCCCAGGGCGACTGGCTCGGGATTCCCCGGGTCGACCTGTTCCACCTGTGCCTGGCCACGGCAGTGCTGGCCTGGATCGGCGCGCGCCTGCGCGGCTGAGGTGGATTCAGGCCGTCGGGCACTGCAACTGGCGGATGTCCTGCTGCAGGTCGTGCAGGCGGCTGCGCAGGCGCTCGCGCTGGCTGGCGCTGGATGCATTGAACAGATCGGCGAGCAACTGCGACAGGGTCACCTGCCCGCGCTCAAAGTGCGCCCGGTAGGCGTCGCTCCAGAAGGCTTCGCGGTCCTGCAGCAGCGCCGCGACGCGCGGTGCGAAATCCTGGCTGTCGCGCTCGGCGAGGGCGCTGCGCAGGGCTGATTGCCAGAGCCTGCGGTTATCCACCCACAACAGGTTGCTGTCGCCGAGGCTTTCGGCCCAGGCATCCACTTTCGCCTGCTGCTGCGCGGAGAGCATGCCGAACCAGGGCTTGAGGCGTTTCTCCATGCGTTCGCGGCGCTGCTCGACCTGTTCGTCACGCGGGGTCAGGTGCTCCTTGCGCAGCTTGCGTTCCTTCTCGTCCAGCGAGGCGTCCAGTTCCTCCACCTGCTCGGGGTCGAGCCCCTGCAGCAGCGAAACGCTGGTGGGGGTGATCTCCACGGCGACGGCGTCGATGGCCTCCTTGAACCCCTGCATGTGCTCGAGCAGTTGCCCGGCATCCAGCCGCTCGGCCTGGCCCAGGGTTTCCACCTCCTGCAGCCAGGCGGCGTAGCGCGGCAACTGGGTGCTGCAGTGCCAGCGCAGGTGCGCCTGAATGCGCGGTTCCAGCCAGGCGCGCTGGGCCTTGTGCAGGCTGACGTAGTCGCCGATGGACCAGGGGATCAGCCAGTCGAGGTTGCGGTAGGCGAGGTCCAGGCGGCTGCAGGCGCCGAGAAGCAGCAGCGCCGCGAAGAGCGGCAGCCAGCGGAGGGGAGCGAGGGCGCGCGGACGCGGCATGGGATCACCGTGGGCGGCAGGGCATGGCCAAGAGGATAGGACAGGGCCCCCGCCAAGCGGAGCGTGGGGACATATCCGTTAATCAAATGGCCGCCCCTCGTGGGAGCCAATCCATTCGCGATACGGCCTCGCTGTACTGGGTGCCCACCTACGGGCGGGCGCGCTGGCGCCAGCGGCGGTACACGGGCTCGGCGAGGAACAGCACCAGCAGCAGGCGCAGCACCTGCAGGGCGGTGACCAGGGGGACGGAGAGCTGCAGCGTCTCGGCGGTGAGGCTCATCTCGGCGATGCCGCCGGGCATCATGCCCAGGGTCAGCGAGCGAATGTCCAGGGCGGTGAGCCAGCCCAGGCCGAGGGCGCAGAGGGTGGCGGCGCCGATCATCAGTGCGGTGCCCAGCAGGGTACGGGCGAGGAAGCAGGGGGCGCGGCGGAAGAAGGCCCGGTCGAAGTGGCAGCCCAGGCCGCTGCCGATCAGCAGCTGGCCGACCTGGCTGGCGCCGGGGGGCAGGCCCAGGTGCAGGTCGTAGAGGATGCTGGCGGTGGCACTGACCAGCAGCGGTCCGAACAGCCAGGGGTTGGGCTGGCGCAGGCGTTGCCAGAGCAGCGCCAGCAGCCCACCGGCCGGCACCAGCAGGGCCAGCCAGGCCCAATCCACCGGGGCGACCGGGTGCAGCGCCGGGCCGTCGCCCAGCAGCAGCTTGAACACCGCCGGCACGCAGAGCACCACGGCCACCACGCGCAGGCTCTGCCCGGCCGCCACGCGGCTGGGGGAGGCGCCGTTGCGCAGGCCGAGGTTGACCATTTCCCCGGAGCCGCCGGGCATGCTGGAGAAGAAGGCGGTGGCCGGGTCTTCCCCGGTGCGCCGCAGCAGCCACACGGCGGCGGCGCTGGAGAGGGTGGTGAACAGCGCGCCGAAGAGGATCAGCCAGAAGTGCGCCAGCACCTGCTCCACCACGGCAGGGGAGAAGTGCAGGCCGATGCCGATGCCGATGATCCATTGCCCGGTCTTGCGGCCCCCTGGCAGATCACGGATCTGCCAGGGGGTGGTGCAGCGGAACAGGATGACCGCCACCAGGGCGCCGATCATCCAGGGCAGCGGCCAGTGGGCGAGGCTGGCCAGCAGCCCGCCCACCGCGCCCACCAGCGGGGTGGCCCACCAGGCGCGCCAGCCCTCAGGCACCGGCCAGGGCCTTGCGCTGGGCGCTGCGGCGGCGCCAGATGCGCACCAGCGGCAGGGCCAGCATCACCAGCACCAGGGCCCAGGTGCCGAGGGTGATGGGGCTGGACCAGAGGATGCCCAGCTCACCGTTGGAGATGGACAGCGCACGGCGCAGGTTCTGCTCCATCAGCCCGCCGAGGATGAAGCCCAGCAGCAGCGGCGAGAGGGGGAAGTCCAGCTTGCGCAGGATGTAGCCGAAGATGCCGATGGCGACCATCAGGAACAGGTCGAAGGTGGTGGCGTGCACGGCGTAGACGCCGATGGAGGTGATGATGGCGATCACCGGCACCAGCACCCAGTTGGGCACGTTGAGGATGCGGGTGAACAACCGGATCATCGGGATGTTGAGGATCACCAGCATGAGGTTGGCGATGAACAGCGAGGCGATCAGGCCCCAGACGATGTCCGGTTGCTGCTGGAACAGCATCGGGCCGGGGGTGATGTTGTAGAGCGTCAGCGCGCCGATCATCACCGCGGTGGTGCCGGAGCCGGGAACGCCAAGGGTCAGCATCGGCACCATGGCGCCGCAGGCGGAGGCGCCGATGGCGGTTTCCGGTGCCGCCAGGCCGCGCATGTCGCCCTTGCCGAACGTGCCGCTGTCGCCGGCCAGCTTCTTCTCGGTCATGTAGGCCACGGCGCTGGCCAGGGTGGCGCCAGCACCCGGCAGCACGCCGAGGATGAAGCCCATGACCCCGCAGCGCAGGTTGACCACGGCCACCGAAGCGGCCTCCTTGACGTTGAACAGCATGCGCCCGGTGGCCTTCACCGCAACGTGGCCATGGTGGGTCTTCTCCAGCAGCAGGAGGATCTCGCTCACCGAGAACAGGCCCAGCACCAGCACCACGAACTGGATGCCGTCGGCGACGTGGATGCTGTCGAAGGTGAAGCGGTACACGCCGCTGTTGGCGTCGATGCCGATGGTGGAGAGGAACAGGCCGAGCAGGGCGGCGATGAAGGTCTTCATCGGCCGGTCGCCGGCCATGCCGCCCAGGGCGACGATGGCGAAGACCATGAGCACGAAGTACTCCGCCGGGCCGAAGGCGATGGCCCACTTGGCCAGCAGCGGGGCGAACAGCACCATGCCGCAGGTGGCGATGAAGGCGCCGATGAAGGAGCTCCAGGCCGACAGCGACAGGGCCACACCGGCCAGGCCCTGGCGGGCCATGGGGTAGCCGTCGAGGGTGGTCATCACGGTGGAGGCTTCACCGGGGATGTTGAGCAGGATGGAGCTGATGCGCCCACCGTATTCGCAGCCCAGGTAGACGGCGGCGAGGAGGATCAGCGCCGACTCCGGCGGCAGGCCGAGGGCGAAGGCCACCGGAATCAGCAGGGCCACGCCGTTGATCGGGCCGAGGCCCGGCAGCAGGCCGACGATGGTGCCGATGAGGGTGCCCACCAGCGCAGTGACCAGATTGTAGGGGGAAAGGGCAACGCCGAAGCCCTGGCCCAGGTAGCTCAAGGTTTCCATGTCATCACTCCAGGAAGTCGAGGACGCCCAGCGGCAGCGGCACGTCGAGGGTCTTGTCGAACAGCAGGTAGAGGCCGACGCTGATCAGCAGCGCGGCGATGGCGCTGGGCAGCCAGCGACCGCCGTAGAGGCGCGCCATGAAGACGCCGACGAGGCTGCTGGAGAGGATGAAGCCCAGCGGCTCGAAGAGCCCGGCGTAGACCAGCAGCAGCGCGATGCACGCGGCCACCTTGCGCAGGCTGGCGGCGTCCAGCGGCTGCTCGTCGTGCGTGTGCGCCACCGGGGTGGGGCGCAGCGTCAGCCAGACCAGCGCGGCGGCCATCAGCCCCAGCATCAGCAGGGGGAAGGCGCGCGGGCCGACCGGCTCGTAGGAGAAGGCGGCGTGGTAGTCCCAGGCCAGCACGGCAAAAACCAGGCATGCAGCGAGCCAGCCCAGACTGAACAGGCGTTGAAAAAGCATGGTGAATTCCTCGCGGATCGAAGGCGCGGAGGGCCGGCTGGCGGGGCGCTCAGCCGGCTGCGGCGGTGAGCCTTACTGGGTCAGGCCGAATTCCTGGGCCATCTGCTTGTACTGGGCGACGCGCGTTTTCACGTAGGCGTCCAGTTCCGGGCCGGTCATGGCGAAGGGGAACAGCTCGCGCTGGTCGCGCAGCTTGGCGAAGTCCTCGGAGGCCAGCAGCTGGTCGAAGGCGGCCTTCCACCAGGCGTAGTCCTCGTCGCTGACCTTGGGCCCGAGGTAGAAGCCACGCACCACCGGCCAGCTGATGTCGTAGCCCTGTTCCTTGGCGGTGGGGATGTTGGCCTTGTCCTCACCCGGCAGGCGTTCGTCGGAGAGCACGGCGAGGATGCGCATGTTGCCGGCGAGGATGTGCGGCATGGAGTCGGAGATGTCGGTACTGCCCACCTGGATGTGCCCGCCGAGCAGCGCGGTGGCGATCTCGCCGCCGCCTTCCAGGGCCACGTAGCGCAGGTTGCGTGGGTCGATACCGGCGGCCTTGGCCAGTAGCGCGGTCTGCATCCAGTCCTGGCTGCCGACGGTGCCGGAGGAGCCGATCACCACCTTGCCCGGGTCGGCCTTGAGGGCTTTGACCAGGTCGTCGAGGTTCTTGTAGGGCGAGTCGTTGCGCACGGCGATGGCGCCGTAGCTGGTGCCGATGCCGGCCAGCCAGCGCACGGCGTTCTCGTCGAAGCGGCCGAACTTGCCCTGGGCGAGGTTGAGCAGCGAGCCGCTGGACCAGGCGGTGAGGGTGCCGGCGTCACCGGGGCGCTGGGCGACCACGGCGTTGTAGGCCACCGCGCCGACGCCGCCGGGCATGTAGGTGACGCGCATCGGCTTGCTCAGCAGCTTGGCGTCCATCAGGGCGCTTTGCGCCAGCTTGCAGGTGAGGTCGAAGCCGCCGCCGGGCGCGGCCGGGGCGATGCACTCGGGGCGCTTGGGCTCAGCCAGCAACTGGCTGGAGAGCAGCAGGCAGGATGCGGCGAGGGCGAGGCGGGTGAGAGTGATCTTCATCGGGGGTTCTCCTGTGGAGTCTTATTGTGGATCACCAGATCGGCAGGGCGTAGCTGACGATCAGGCGCAGCTCGTCCGCGTCACGGGCGAAGTTGGAACGGAAGCCGGCGTGGCGGGCGCGGAAGGTGAGGTCCTTGAGCGTGCCACTCTGCACCACGTACTTGAATTCGACGTCGCGCTCCCATTCGCGGCCTTCCTCGGCGCTGTTGGTGACCTCGGCGTTGTCGCTGGTGATGTAGCGGGTCATGAAGCTCAGGCCGGGCACACCCATGGCGGCGAAGTCCAGGTCGTAGCGGGCCTGCCAGGAACGCTGGTCGGCGTTGGCGAAGTCGTTGATCTGCACGAAGTTGACCAGGAAGGGGTCGGTGCCATCGATGTAGGCGAAGCCGGTGTCGCCGCTCATGCGCTGGTAGCCGAGGCCGACCTTGTGGCTGCCCTGGCCGTAGCTGAGCATGCCGTTGAGGGCGCGGTTGTCCACCTTGCCGGCGTCGGCGCGGCCGCTGTCGTCGCTGATGGCGTAGCGCAGGTCGGCGCTGAGGGTGCCGCTGCCCAGGGGCTGGCTGGCCAGCAGGCCGAAGAAGTGCTGGCGGTAGACGTCGTCCAGCTCGGCGAAGTAGTAGCGCCCGGTGAGCTGCTTGCTGAAGGCGTAGTCGGCGCCGGCCAGGTCGAAGTGCGAGCCGCTGGCACCGCTGGCGAAGCGGCGGTTCTTGTTGTTCAGGGCGAGGTCTTCGGAGTTGGTCGAGGCGCGGTCCTTGACCTCGCGCAGGCGGCCACCGTTGAAGGTCAGGCCGTCGAGTTCCTTGGAAGTCAGCAGGCCGCCCTCGAACACCTGGGGCAGGATGCGGCTGTCGCTGGCCTTGACCACCGGCAGCTCGGGGATGTGGCTGCCCAGGCGCAGCTCGCTCTTGGAGAAACGCACCTTGGCGGTGAGGCCGAGCTTGCCGTATTCGTCCGGGGTGCCGCCGTCGTCCTGCACCGGCAGCAGGTCGGTGCCGCTCTGGCCGCGACCGGAGTCGAGCTTGATACCGAGCATGCCGAGGGCGTCCAGGCCGAAGCCGACGGTGCCTTCGGTGTAGCCGGATTCGATGTTGAGGATGAAACCCTGGGCCCATTCGTCGCGGCGAGACTGGCCGTCGCCATCGCGGAAGTCGCGGTTCAGGTAGATGTTGCGGGCTTCGAGGGTCGCCGTGCTGTCCTTGATGAAGTCAGCCTGGGCGAAGGGGGCCAGGGTGCAGCCGGCGATGGCTAGGGTGAGGGTGCGAACAGGCGGCAGCGCCTGCCGGGAGGCAGTGAGCATCGTTGGTCTCCAATTCTTGTTTTTGTTAGCGCGGGCCCGACCATGAGCCTGCGTCTGTGGGTGGTTCTTGCCACCCTGGCCGGATGCTAGGGGGTGAAACTTTCGCCAGCCTTTCAGCGTGAAAGAAATCCCGCGTGCCATTCACAGCGGCTTTCGGGCCGTTACACTTCAGCCCGATCGCCGTTCTCCGGAGTACCCCCGCCTTGCGAATCCTGCTGGTCGAAGACCACCCCCAACTGGCCGAGAGCATCGCCCAGGCCTTCAAGGCCGTGGGCTGGACGGTGGACGTGCTGCACGACGGCGTGGCGGCCGACCTGGCCCTGGCCAGCGAGGATTACGCCCTGGCGGTGCTCGATGTGGGGCTGCCACGCCTGGACGGTTTCGAGGTGCTGGCGCGCCTGCGCGGGCGTGGCAAGACCCTGCCGGTGCTGATGCTGACCGCGCGCGGCGAGGTGAAGGACCGGGTGCACGGCCTCAACCTGGGAGCGGACGACTACCTGGCCAAGCCCTTCGAGCTCACCGAGCTGGAGGCACGGGTCAAGGCGCTGTTGCGGCGCAGCGTGCTCGGCGGCGAACAGCAGCAGCGCTGCGGGCCCCTGCTTTATGACCTGGGGACGCGGCGCTTCAGCCTGGACGACGAGGTGCTGACCCTGACCTCCCGCGAGCAGGCGGTGCTGGAGGTGCTGATCGCCCGGCCCGGTCGGGTGATGAGCAAGGAGCAGCTGGCTTCCCAGGTGTTCGGCCTGGACCAGGACGCCAGCCCCGACGCCATCGAGATCTACATCCACCGCCTGCGCAAGAAGCTCGAAGGCAGCGCGGTGCGCATCGTCACCTTCCGTGGCCTGGGCTACCTGCTGGAACACCAGGATGCGTGAAGCCGGCAGCCTGCGGGGGCGGCTGCTGCGGCGCCTGGCGGCGCTGCTGGCGATGCTGCTGGTGATCGTCAGCATGAGCGCCTACTGGAGCGCCCGCGATGCCGCCGACACCGCCTATGACCGCACGCTGCTGGCCTCGGCGCGGGCCATCTCCGCCGGGCTCTACGAGGCGGATGGCCGGCTCAAGGCCGATGTGCCCTATGTGGCCCTGGATACCTTCGCCTACGACAGCGCGGGGCGCATCTTCTACCAGGTGACCGATATCGAGGGGAAACTGGTTTCCGGCTACGAGAACCTGCCCGGCCCGCCGAAGGGTACGCCGCGTACCGACGACTACCCGGCCCTGGCGCGTTTCTACGACGCGCGCTACGACGGCGTCGACGTGCGCGTGGTGAGCCTGCTGCGGCCGGTGAGCGAGGAGAGCATCAACGGCATGGCGGAGATCCGCGTGGCCGAGACCGAGGAGGCCCGCGAGCGCCTCGCCCGCGGCCTGCTGGTGGACAGCCTGTGGCGCCTGGCAGTGATGTCGCTGGCGGCCCTGGCCCTGGTGTGGCTGGTGGTGAGCGCCGCCCTGCGCCCGCTGAACCAGCTGCGCAATGCCGTGGAAGAGCGCCAGGCCGACGACCTGCGGCCACTGCCGGTGGTGGCGGTGCAGACCGAGCTGAAGCCACTGGTGGATGCACTGAACCAGTTCACCGAGCGTCTGCGCGGCTTGTTCCAGCGCCAGGCCGACTTTATCGCCGATGCCTCCCACGAATTGCGCACGCCGCTGGCGGCGCTAAAGGCTCGGGTGGAGCTGGGGTTGCGCGAGCGGGAGCCCGCGCAGTGGTATCGCACCCTGGAGGACACCGCCGCCAACACCGACCGGCTGACCCATCTGGCCAACCAGCTGTTGTCCCTGGCGCGCATCGAGAGCGGCGCGCGGGCCATCGCCGAGGGAGGGGCCGAGCGCATCGAGCTGGGCGCCCTGGCCCGCGAGCTGGGCATGGCCCTGGCGCCGCTGGCCCATGCGCGGGGCATCGCCCTGGCCCTGGAGGCGGAGGACATGGCCTGGGTGATGGGCGAGCCGACGCTGCTCAACGAACTGCTCAGCAACTTGGTGGACAACGCCCTGGCCCACACGCCCAAGGGCGGCAATGTGACCCTGCGGGTGCTCGCGCCGGCTGTGCTGGAGGTGGAGGACGATGGCAGCGGCATCCCCGCCGAGGACCGCGACAAGGTGTTCGAGCGCTTCTACCGGCGATCGCCGCAGGTCAGTGGCGCGGGGCTGGGCCTGGCGATAGTCGGGGAAATTTGCCGGGCGCACCTGGCGGACATCAGCCTGCATGACGGCGCCTCGGGTGGCTTGCGGGTGCGAGTCAGCTTTCCGCCGGCCTAGGGCAGCATGCTCAGCGGTTGTTGGGCTTCGAGCAGGTAGCGGGCGACCTTGCCGCTCTCGCGCAGGCGTGCCAGGCCCTGGTTGAAACGCGCCATGCGCTCGGCGTTGGCCGGATCGGCACGAGATAACAGCAGGTGCAGGGAGTCGCTGCGCAGCGGACGGGCATGGAAGCTGACACGAGCACGCTCGGCGCTGGTGAAGTTGTCCTGGAGCATGGCGATGGCGACGATCTTGTCCACCGGGAACACGTCGATGCGCCCGGCCAGCAGCATGCGCAGGCCCTGTTCCTCGCTGGGCAGGCGCTGCACCTTGAGGCGGCCCTCGCGTTCGGCACGCTGGAAGGCTTCGCCATAGTCGTAGCCGAGGGTGGCGCCGAAGCGCAGCTGGGCGAGGTCGTCGACCTGTTGCCAGTCGAGCGGCAGGTCCTTGCGGTGGAACAGGTAGTAGCCGCTTTCGATCACCGGTTCGCTGACGAAGAAGTGCTGGTCGCGCTCGGGGCTGCGTAGCCAGACCGCGCTACCGTCGCGTTCGCCGCGCTCGGCCAGGCGCAGGGCCCGGGCCCAGGGGTAGAACTCCCAGCGCACGTCGATCCCTTCCAAGGCGAAGGCTTCGGCGACGATGCGCGAGGCGACGCCCTGGTAGGGCAGCTTCTCGCCGAGATAGGGCGCCCATTCACCGTTGGTGAGGCGCAGCTCCTGGGCGGTGCAGAGGCCGCCCAGGCAGAGGGAGAGGAACAGGAGGAGGGTGCGCATCCGTTACATCCTTGAACTCCGGAATGCCCGGAGTCTAGTGGGGTTTTCGCGGATGCGCGTTACCGCCGTATTACTGCAGCATGCCCATGGCCGCTTCCATGGCGGCGGAGAGGTCCTCGTCGGCCTGCATGTCCACCTGCGGGTCGAGGCCCAGCTTGGCGAACGCCGGGATCTGGCTCCAGTCCAGCTGGGTGTAGGGGTGCTCGCTGCCCAGGTAGCTCTGCAGGGTGGCGACCTGGACGATATCGACGTAGTCGACCTTGGGCGAGTTGCGGGTGAAGTCGAGGAACTGGCTCGGCACCTGGGCGATCGGCTCGGGGAATTCCCAGGCCCGCAGGATGCGGTCGCCGATGACCGGGTGGATGCGCTCGATCACGTGGTTGAGGCTGATGGAGTCGGCCAGCAGCTCGTAGTGCTCCTCGGCGTAGGTGAGGATCGGCAGCACGCCGATCTGGTGCACCAGGCCGGCCAGGGTCGCCTGGTCCGGGGCGAGGCGGGTGTAGTGGCGGCAGAGTACGTGGCAGATGCCGGCGATCTCGGTGCTTTTGTTCCACACTTCGCGCATCTTGCGGTCGACCACGTCGGAGGTGGCCTGGAACATCTGCTCCATGGCCAGGCCGGTGGCCAGGTTGCAGGTGTAGTTGATCCCCAGGCGGCTGATGGCCATCTGCAGGTCGGTGATTTCCTTGTTGGTGCGCAGCAGCGGGCTGTTGACCACCTTGATGATGCGCGCGGTGAGGGCGGCATCGTTGCCGATCACCTTCGACAGGGCGGGGATGCTGACATCCGGGTCCTCGGCGGCTTCGCGCACCTTGAGGGCGACCTCGGGGAGGGTCGGCAGGACCAGCTCGTCGTTGTCGATGGCGCTGATCAGTTCTTGCTGGACGCGTTCTGCGAGTTTGCTCATGGATGCTCTCTTGGAAAAAAGGGACGGGTCGGTGCTGTCTAGCGCTGAATCTCGCGGTCGGCATCCAGTACGTAAGGCAGGTTCAGCAGAGTCAGGGCGGGGCCATCGGCCGCACCCAGGTGGATCCGTCCGTCATTCACCGCATCTTCCTGGAGCACGGCGAGCAATTCGAATCCGTTTTCTGCCGGGGCCGCCAGCACCACTTCGCCCACGCTGCTCTGGTGCACCGGGGAGAAGAGTTCGGCGCCCGGCTGCGGGCGTTCCCCGGCGGGCAGGGCAAGGCGCTGCAGGCGGCGCTTGAGCTTGCCCAGGTACTGCATGCGGGCGACGATTTCCTGCCCGGTGTAGCAGCCCTTCTTGAAGCTGACGCCACCGACCGCCTGGAGGTTGATCATCTGCGGGATGAACAGCTCGCGGGTGGCGGCGAAGACCTGGCCGATGCCGGCGCGGACCTGGCCGAGCAGCCAGGCGTCCAGCGGCGCCTCGGACAGGTCGGCGGCGAGGCGCGCGTGCAGGGCGTCGGCCTGGCCACGTGGTGCCCAGAGTTCGCTGCGGCCATCGGACAGGCGCAGGGCGATCAGACCATTGGCACGGGCCAGGCTGTCGGCTTCCGGCGGCAGTTCGAGGCCCAGGCCTTGCAGCACGGTGTCACCACCGGCGAGGCCGAAGCGCACCCAGTCGCTGCTTTCATCGGCGAGGGTGGACTTGGAGAATACTGCGTACTTTTTCAGGTCGGCCAGTTGTGCATCCAGCAGGGCAGCGTCGAGCGCCAGCAGGTAGCCGTCGCCTTCGGAAAGAATGCGGAAGCTGGAGACCATGCGGCCCTTGGGGGTGCAGCGGGCGCCGAGGCTGGCGGTCTTGTCGTCGAGGTAGGCGAGGTTGCAGGTGACCTGGCCCTGGAGGAACTTGGCGGCGTCCACGCCACGGACGGCGAGCAGGCCTTCGTGGGTGAGCGGGCAGAAGAATGCTGAGTCGGCCATTGGATATCGCAGGAATTGAGGTCCGGAGCGTCATGATAGAGCCCGGCATCCCCGTTGTCAGCGGGTGCCGCATGCCGCTCGGGCCGTTATACTGCCGCCCTCATTCCTGGAGGCGCTCTGATGGCCGACGCAACTGAACTGAACCGACTCTTCTGGCACAGCCGCCGTGGCATGCTGGAGCTCGATGTGCTGCTGGTACCTTTCGTCCGGGAGGTCTACCCGAGCCTCGGCGAGGAGGATCAGGCGCGCTTCCGCAAGCTGCTCGAATGCGAAGACCAGGACATGTTCGGCTGGTTCATGCAGCGCGGCGAGCCGGAAGACGCCGACCTGCGCTACATCGTGAAAATGATCCTGGACCGTGTCCAGCCGAAGTAGCACCTTCGAATGCCACTGGCGCCCGTCGCGGCGCCTGCTGGTGCTCTACCTGTCCCTGTTTTCCCTGGCGTTGGTGGCCGTGGCCTGCGCTGACCTGCCCGTGTGGGCGCGGTTGCTGGGCGTTCTCGCCTGCCTGGCCCATGCCGGCTGGGTGCTGCCGCGCCATGTGCTGCTGGCCCGCTCCTCTTCCGTGCGAGGCCTGCGCCTGGACGCCGATGGCTGGCGACTGCGGCGCCACGATGGCGAATGGTTTCCCGTGCACCTGAGCCCCGACAGCCTGGCGCTGCCGGTGGCGGTGCTGCTGGTCTATCGCTGCGAAGGGGCGTTGATCGGGCGGGGACTGTGCATCCCCGCCGATTCACTGGATGGCGAGAGCCACAGGCGCTTGCGCATGCACCTGCGTTTCAATCGCCATAGATGGACGGCGCCAGGATAGTGTCGCGGGCTTCGGCCAACTGCTCGGGGTAGTCGAGCGTGTAGTGCAGGCCACGGCTCTCGCGGCGTTGCATGGCCGATTCGATCATCAACTCGGCGACCTGGGCCAGGTTGCGCAGCTCGATCAGGTCGCGGCTGACCTTGTAGTTGCTGTAGAACTCGTCGATCTCGCTGAGCAGCAGGCGCACCCGGTGCTGGGCGCGCTGCAGGCGCTTGTTGGTGCGCACGATGCCGACGTAGTCCCACATGAATCGCCGCAGTTCGTCCCAGTTGTGCGCAATGATCACGTCCTCGTCCGAGTCGGTGACCTGGCTGGCGTCCCAGGCCGGCAGGCTGGCGGGCAGGGGGATGGCGTCGAGCTGGGCGAGCATGTCCTGGGCGGCGGCGCGGGCGTAGACGAAGCATTCCAGCAGCGAGTTGCTGGCCATGCGGTTGGCGCCGTGCAGGCCGGTGAAACTGGTTTCACCGATGGCGTAGAGGCCGGGGATGTCGGTGTGGCCGTCCTTGTCCACCACCACGCCACCGCAGGTGTAGTGGGCGGCGGGCACCACCGGGATGGGCTGGCGGGTGATGTCGATGCCGAAGTCCAGGCAGCGCTCGTAGACGGTCGGGAAGTGGCTTTTGACGAACTCGGCCGGCTTGTGGCTGATGTCCAGGTAGACGCAGTCGATGCCCAGGCGCTTCATCTCGTGGTCGATGGCGCGGGCGACGATGTCGCGCGGGGCCAGTTCGGCACGGGGGTCGAAGCGCTGCATGAAGCGTTCACCGTTGGGCAGCTTGAGCAGGCCGCCCTCGCCACGCACTGCTTCGGTGATGAGGAAGCTCTTGGCCTGCGGGTGGTAGAGGCAGGTGGGGTGGAACTGGTTGAACTCCAGGTTGCCCACCCGGCAGCCGGCGCGCCAGGCCATGGCGATGCCGTCGCCACAGGCGCCGTCGGGGTTGCTGGTATAGAGGTAGACCTTGGCCGCGCCGCCGGAGGCGAGGGCGGTGAAGCGCGCACCGTAGGTGTCGACTTCGCCGCTGGCGCGGTTGAGCACGTAGGCGCCGAGGCAACGGTGGCCATCCAGGCCGAGCTTGCGCTCGGTGATCAGGTCGACGGCGACGCGCTGTTCCAGCAGCTCGATGTTCGGGCGTTGGCGGGCCTGGGCCAGCAGGGTATTGAAGATGGCGGCGCCGGTGGCGTCGGCGGCATGGATGATGCGCCGGTGGCTGTGGCCGCCTTCGCGGGTGAGGTGGAATTCGAAGCCACCGTCCTCGCGGTCATGTTCGTCATCGCGGGTGAAGGGCACGCCCTGGTCGATCAGCCACTGGATTGCCTGGCGGCTGTTTTCCACGGTGAAGCGCACGGCGTCTTCGCGGCAGAGTCCGGCGCCGGCGATGAGGGTGTCCTCGACATGGGAGTCCACCGTATCGGTGTCATCCAGAACCGCCGCGACACCGCCCTGGGCCCAATAGGTTGACCCGTTGGAAAGGTCACCTTTACTCAGGACGGCGATGCGCAGGTGCGCGGGTAACGTCAGCGCCAAAGTGAGGCCGGCCGCACCGCTGCCGATCACCAGGACGTCGTGCTGAAAGTGTTGGCTCATGTCGGGTTCCCGCGAAAATGCGGCCACTAGTATATAGAGGGGGTGGGCGGCACAATAGCGGGCTTATGTCCGGTAGAGAATCCTGGGAACTTTCTTAGTCCTCATGGTTTCTTACTTCCGTCGCACATGAGATGACATGCTTGCTGAGTTGTGCCGCGGTGCGCTTCTTGCGCTCCAGGCAGCGGCAAATCAGGCGAAAAATTATCCGCGCAGCAGTGGCCAGTGCCTTGCTGCGCGATTCCGTGCAAGACGGAAACAGTCTTGTAGGAAGCTTGCTTGGAGGGGAGAACTTTTGCGCAACGCCCGAGTCTATTTTGGCAAGCCGATCCACTGGCTGGCGCAACGCCCCTCGAGCTCCAACGAGGAGTGTCCATGCTAACCCAGGAACAGGATCAGCAACTGGTCGAACGGGTGCAGCGAGGCGACAAACGAGCTTTCGATCTTCTGGTGCTGAAGTATCAGCACAAGATACTGGGGCTGATCGTGCGATTCGTCCACGACGCCCAGGAAGCTCAGGATGTTGCTCAGGAGGCCTTCATCAAGGCCTATCGCGCACTTGGTAATTTTCGCGGTGACAGCGCTTTCTATACATGGCTGTACCGCATCGCCATCAACACGGCGAAGAACCATCTGGTGGCGCGCGGTCGGCGCCCACCGGATAGCGATGTAAGTGCCGAGGATGCGGAGTTCTACGACGGCGATCATGCCCTCAAGGACAACGAATCACCGGAGCGAGCATTGCTGCGGGATGAGATCGAAGGCACCGTCCATCGGACCATTCAGCAATTGCCGGAAGATTTGCGTACTGCGCTGACTTTACGTGAATTCGATGGTCTGAGTTACGAGGACATCGCCAGCGTCATGCAATGTCCGGTTGGTACGGTTCGCTCGCGTATTTTCAGGGCGCGAGAAGCTATCGATAAAGCCCTGCAACCTTTGTTGCAGGAATCCTGAGACAGCGGCGACAGCTAAGAGAGGAATCGCCATGAGTCGTGAAGCCCTGCAGGAATCGCTGTCCGCGGTGATGGATAACGAAGCGGATGAACTGGAGTTGCGGCGTGTGCTCGCTTCCAGCGGCGATGAGGAGTTGCGTTCCACTTGGTCCCGTTACCAGATCGCCCGTGCCGTGATGCACAAGGAACTGATCGAGCCGCGCCTCGACATCGCCGCTGCGGTTTCCGCCGCGCTGGCCGATGAAGCGTTGCCCGCTCAGCCCGTTCGCGGTCCCTGGCGCAACCTTGGTCGCCTGGCCGTGGCCGCTTCGGTGACCCTGGCCGTGCTGGCAGGTGTGCGCATGTACAACCAGGACGAGGTGGGCACCCAGCAACTGGCCCAGCAAGGCGCATCGCAGCCGGTGATCAGTGCACCGCAGGCGAGCCAGGGCACCGTCCTGGCCGGCTACAGCACCGATTCGCAAGGCGTGCGTCCGCCGCTGTCCGGTGCCGCGCAAGCGACGTCCGGCTGGCATGAACAACGTCTGCCGGCGTACCTGCGCCAGCATGCGCAGCAGGCTGCCATGAGTGGGACCGACAGTGCGCTGCCCTACGCACGTGCTGCCAGTCTGGAAAGCCGCTAAGGAGAAACATGCGCGCATTTCCACTCTTCGTACTGCTCGGCGGCGGATGGCTGGCTCAGGCCGCCCACGCCGCCGACGCACAGGATTGGCTGAAGCGACTCGCTGATGCCGAACAGCGGCAGAATTTCCAGGGCACCTTCGTCTACGAGCGAAGTGGCAGTTTTTCGACCCATCAGGTCTGGCATCGCGTCGATGCCGCCGGCAAGGTGCGTGAACGGCTGCAGCAGCTCGATGGCCCCGCCCAGGAAATCCTCCGCGTGGATGGACGCACAGAATGCGTGAGTGGCGCGCTTTCCGACCAGATGGGCGATGGCCAGGTCTGGCCGGCCCGCGACCTCGATGCCGCCCAGATCGCCAAGTCCTATGACATGAGCGTGGTGGGCGAATCGCGGGTTGCGGGGCGACAGGCGATCGTCCTGTCGCTCAATCCTCGTGATCAGCACCGTTACGGCTTCGAGTTGCATCTGGACCGGGAAACCGGCCTGCCGCTCAAGTCGCTGCTGCTCAATGAGAAGGGCATGTTGCTGGAACGCTTCCAGTTCACCCAGATCGATACATCCCAGGTTCCGGGTGATGCCATGCTTCAGGCTGGGCAGGATTGCAAGCCTGTGCGCTTCGCCGAGGCGCCGAAGACCCTGGCCAACAACTGGCGTTCCGACTGGCTGCCCGAGGGCTTCACCCTCACCAGTGCCATCCAGCGGCAGAGTCCCGTATCGTCCGATCCGGTGGCCTGTCTGCTCTATGGAGACGGCCTGGCGCGCTTCTCGGTCTTCCTCGAGCCCCTGCACGGTGCGCCGGTGGAGGACGTTCGCGTCGAGCTCGGTCCGACAGTGGCTGTGTCCCGCAGGCTCGGCACCAGCGACGGTGACGTAATGGTCACGGTAGTCGGTGAGATCCCCGTGGGAACTGCCGAGCGTATCGCGTTGTCTATGCGTACGGCTGGAACCGCAGCCCCCCAGGCAGCTCAGTGAGTTGAGCGACGCCGTGGGCGGAGCGGCCATGACCACGGCGACCCGCTGGGCGTCGTGGGCTGATCGTTCCTCGGCGACGGTTCCTGCAAAAGAATTCCCAATTGTGTTATCTCGGGCTGGGGTCGACCCCCGGCCCGAATTGCGTTTGCCCGCCAGGCCGGTCGGCCCGCGCCGGGTTCACATTCCTCGTTTCATGACGGGAGCTGTATGTCGATGCTAAGCATGAAATCCTGCCTGTCCGCGTTCGCGGCGGTGCTGCTGCTCGGTCAAACCTTTGTCGCGCATGCCGAATTGCCCGACTTCACGCCGCTGGTGGAGGAGGCCTCCCCGGCGGTCGTCAACATCAGTACCCGGCAGAAGCTGCCCTCGCGTGCGGTCGCTGGTAACCAGGCGATGCCCGATCTGGAAGGCCTGCCGCCCATGCTCCGCGAGTTCTTCGAGCGCAGCATGCCTCAGGTTCCGCGCAGTCCGGGGGGCGGTCGCCAGCGCGAGGCGCAGTCCCTGGGTTCGGGGTTCATCATCTCCAAGGATGGCTACGTCCTGACCAACAACCATGTGGTAGCGGATGCCGATGAAATCATCGTGCGCCTGTCCGACCGCAGCGAGCTGGAAGCCAAGCTGATCGGTGCCGATGCGCGCACCGACGTGGCTCTGCTCAAGGTCGAAGGCAAGGACCTGCCCATCGTCAAGCTCGGCAAGTCCGATGCGCTGAAGGTCGGCAGTTGGGTGTTGGCCATCGGCTCGCCCTTCGGCTTCGACCATTCGGTGACCGCCGGCATCGTCAGCGCCAAGGGGCGCAGCCTGCCGAACGAGAACTATGTTCCCTTCATCCAGACCGACGTGGCCATCAACCCGGGTAACTCCGGCGGCCCGCTGTTCAACCTGGATGGCGAGGTAGTGGGCATCAACTCGCAGATCTTCACCCGGTCCGGCGGCTTCATGGGCCTGTCCTTCGCCATCCCGATCGACGTCGCCATGAGCGTGGCCGACCAGCTCAAGGCTGAAGGCAAGGTCAGCCGCGGCTGGCTCGGCGTGGTGATCCAGGAAGTGAACAAGGACCTGGCCGAATCCTTCGGTCTCGACAAGCCGGCCGGTGCCCTCGTGGCCCAGGTGCTGGACGATGGCCCCGCCGCCAAGGGTGGCCTGCAGGTCGGTGACGTGATCCTCAGCATGAACGGCCAGCCGATCGTCATGTCCGCTGACCTGCCGCATCTGGTCGGGGCCCTCAAGCCCGGCAGCAAGATCGACCTCGATGTCGTGCGAGAAGGCTCGCGCAAGAACCTGTCGCTGACCATCGGCTCGCTGCCGGAAGACGGTGAGGAAGTCACCTCCACCGGTGCTCCGCAGGGTGCCGAGCGCAGCAGCAATCGTCTGGGCGTGCTGGTCGCCGAGCTGTCCAACGAGCAGAAGAAGAGCCTCGACATCAAGGGCGGTGTGGTGATCAAGGAAGTTCAGGATGGCCCGGCAGCCCTCATGGGCCTGCGCCCGGGTGATGTGATCAGCCACCTGAACAACCAGTCCATCGATTCGGTGCAGACCTTCGCCAAGGTGGCCAAGGAACTGCCGAAGAATCGTTCCGTGTCCATGCGCGTGTTGCGCCAGGGGCGCGCCAGCTTCATCACCTTCAAGCTTTCGGAATAATCCGATGCACTGAAAAAGGGCGACCAGGGTCGCCCTTTTTCATGCCCGCGCTCCGCCATGCGGGCGTGACGCCTGAGTCGCCTATCAGGTAAACTCCCCGGCTATTTTTCGGCAAGCAACCGGCTTGCGGCTTTTTTCGAGTGTCGACCCTGTGAGTGACCTGAGTCATATCCGCAATTTTTCGATCATCGCCCACATCGACCATGGCAAGTCGACCCTGGCCGACCGCTTCATCCAGATGTGTGGCGGCCTGTCCGACCGCGAAATGGAGGCCCAGGTGCTGGACTCCATGGATTTGGAGCGTGAACGCGGCATCACCATCAAGGCCCATAGCGTCACCCTGCACTACAAGTCGCAGGACGGTAAGACCTACCAGCTGAACTTCATCGATACCCCCGGCCACGTCGACTTCACCTATGAAGTCAGCCGCTCGCTGGCCGCCTGCGAAGGTGCGCTGCTGGTGGTGGATGCCGGCCAGGGCGTCGAGGCGCAGTCGGTCGCCAACTGCTACACCGCCATCGAGCAGGGCCTGGAAGTCATGCCCGTGCTGAACAAGATGGACCTGCCCCAGGCCGAGCCGGAGCGGGTCAAGGAAGAGATCGAGCACATCATCGGCATCGATGCCACCGACGCCGTGCCCTGCAGCGCCAAGAGCGGCATGGGCGTGATCGACGTGCTCGAGCAGCTGGTCAAGGTCATCCCCGCGCCCGAAGGCGAGATCGAGGCGCCGCTGCAGGCCTTGATCATCGACTCCTGGTTCGACAACTACCTGGGTGTGGTCTCCCTGGTACGGGTCAAGCACGGCCGGGTGAAGAAGGGCGACAAGATTCTGGTCAAGTCCACCGGCAAGCTCCACCAGGTGGACAGCGTCGGTGTATTCACCCCCAAGCACACCGAAATGGCCGACCTCAAGGCCGGTGAAGTGGGCTTCATCATCGCCGGTATCAAGGACATCCTCGGTGCCCCGGTGGGTGACACCCTGACCCTCTCCAATACTCCTGACGTCGACGTGCTGCCGGGCTTCCAGCGCATCAAGCCGCAGGTCTACGCCGGCCTGTTCCCGGTCAGTTCCGACGACTTCGAGGACTTCCGCGAAGCGCTGCAGAAACTGACCCTGAACGATGCCGCGCTGCAATACGAGCCGGAAAGCTCCGAAGCCCTGGGCTTCGGCTTCCGCATCGGCTTCCTCGGCATGCTGCACATGGAGATCATCCAGGAGCGCCTGGAGCGCGAATACGACCTGGACCTGATCACCACCGCGCCGACGGTAATCTTCGAGGTGGTGCTGAAGACCGGCGAGACGATCTACGTCGACAACCCGTCCAAGCTGCCCGACCTCTCGCTCGTCGAGGAAATGCGCGAACCCATCGTGCGCGCCAATATCCTCGTGCCCCAGGAGCACCTGGGCAACGTCATCACCCTGTGCATCGAGAAGCGTGGCGTACAGCGCGACATGCAATTCCTCAGCAGCCAGGTTCAGGTTTGCTACGACCTGCCGATGAACGAAGTGGTGCTCGACTTCTTCGACCGCCTGAAGTCGGTGAGCCGCGGCTACGCGTCGCTGGACTACAGCTTCGACCGCTTCCAGTCGGCCAACCTGGTCAAGCTGGACGTGTTGATCAACGGCGAGAAGGTCGACGCGCTGGCGCTGATCGTTCACCGTGACCAGGCCCACTACAAAGGCCGCGCGCTGACCGAGAAAATGAAAGAACTGATCCCACGGCAGATGTTCGACGTGGCGATCCAGGCGGCGATCGGTGGTCAGATCGTTGCACGTACTACCGTAAAGGCGCTCAGGAAGAACGTTCTGGCCAAATGCTACGGCGGTGACGTCAGCCGTAAGAAGAAGCTGCTGGAGAAGCAGAAGGCCGGTAAGAAAAGGATGAAGCAGGTCGGCAGTGTGGAAATTCCACAGGAAGCCTTCCTCGCAGTGCTCAAAGTGGATAGCTAGGGTCTATGTCGATCAATTTCCCGCTCTTGTTGGTTATCGCCGTGGCTGTCTGCGGCGTACTCGCGCTCATCGATCTGGTTCTGCTGGCTCCGCGCCGGCGCTCTGCGATTGCCGCCTACGAGGGGCAAGTCGGCGAGCCCGACCCCGAGGTGGTGGAAAAGCTCGACAAGGAACCCTTGCTGGTGGAATACGGCAAGTCCTTTTTCCCGGTGCTGGCCATCGTGCTGGTGCTGCGGTCGTTCCTGGTCGAGCCCTTCCAGATTCCCTCCGGCTCGATGAAACCGACCCTGGAGGTGGGCGATTTCATCCTGGTCAACAAGTTCGCCTATGGCATTCGCCTGCCGGTGGTGGACAGCAAGGTGATCGAGGTCGGTGACCCGCAGCGCGGTGATGTCATGGTGTTCCGCTACCCCAGCGACCCGAACATCAACTACATCAAGCGCGTGATCGGCCTGCCGGGTGATCGTATCGCCTACAGCAGCGACAAGCGCCTGACCGTCAACGGCGAGCAGGTAGCGGAGAAGCTGATCGGCGACGAGCCGGGCACCCTGGGCAGCTCCCGCCTGTACGAGGAGAAGCTGGGCGCCGCCGAGCACCTCATCCGCAAGGAAATGAAGCGCTACCGCATGGAGCCGGGCAAGGAGTGGGTGGTGCCGCAAGGGCACTACTTCATGATGGGCGACAACCGCGACAACTCGAACGACAGTCGCTACTGGAACGACCCGAACATTCCCAAGGACCTGCTCGGCATGGTCCCGGACCGTAACATCGTCGGCAAGGCGTTCGCCGTATGGATGAGCTGGCCGGACCCGAAGATGAACAACCTGCCGAATTTCTCCCGCGTGGGCCTCATTCACTGACGGCCCCCGACTTTCGCTTTTGCGGCGCTGTTCAATGCGGCGCCGCCCGCTATATATAGTCTTGCAGGGGGCCATCCGGCCCACACAACACCACTGACATTGAGGTCATCATGACGTTTGCGCACTCGCAGAGGGGCTTGTCGATACTGGGCTGGCTGATTGCCCTGGCCGTCGTTGCGTTCCTGGCCAGCACGGCCTTCAAGTTTATTCCGCACTATATGGATTACTACGCACTTGAGAAAATGATCAAGTCGGTGGAAAACGACAGAGCTCAGGGCATCTCGACCCCAGCTGATTTCATCAGCCACCTGAACAAGGGGATGCAGGTCAACAGTATTCGCGACATTGACCTGAGTAAGGCTCTTCAGGTCAGGATTGAGAATAATGACTTCCTTGTTGCGCTGAAGTACGAAAAACGCGAGCCGCTGATTGGTAACCTCGATCTGGTGGTGCACTTCGACAAAGAATTCCGTGTGCGGGTCCCGTGAGCGTATCCCTTAGCCGTCTCGAGCGTCAGCTCGGCCACACCTTCCAGGACCAGGGTCTGATGACCCTGGCCCTGACCCACCGCAGTTTCGCCGGGCGCAACAACGAGCGCCTGGAATTCCTCGGTGATGCCATTCTCAACTTCGTCGCCGGCGAGGCGCTCTACGAGCGTTTCCCCCAGGCCCGCGAAGGTCAGCTGTCACGCCTGCGTGCCCGCCTGGTCAAGGGTGAGACCCTGGCCCTGCTGGCCCGTGGTTTCGAGCTGGGCGAGTACCTGCGCCTGGGCTCCGGCGAGCTGAAAAGCGGCGGTTTCCGTCGCGAGTCGATCCTGGCCGATGCGCTGGAAGCGCTGATCGGTGCCATCTATCTCGATGCCGGCATGGAGCGCGCCCGTGAACGCGTCCTCGCCTGGCTGCACAACGAGCTGGAAGGCCTGACCCTGGTCGATACCAACAAGGACCCGAAAACCCGCCTGCAGGAATTCCTCCAGTCGCGGGCCTGCGAACTGCCCCGCTATGAAGTGGTGGATATCCAGGGCGAACCCCATTGCCGCACCTTCTTCGTCGAGTGCGAGATCGCCCTGCTGAATGACAAGACCCGTGGCCAGGGTGCCAGCCGACGCATTGCCGAACAGGTAGCGGCGGCAGCAGCACTGGTGGCCTTGGGCGTGGAGAACGGCCATGACTGATACCAATACCCAGCGCTGTGGCTACGTTGCCATCGTCGGCCGCCCCAACGTGGGCAAGTCGACGCTGCTCAACCACATCCTCGGGCAGAAGCTGGCGATCACCTCGCGCAAGCCGCAGACCACCCGCCACAACATGCTCGGCATCAAGACCGAGGGTGATGTCCAGGCCGTCTATGTCGACACCCCCGGCCTGCACAAGAACAACGAGAAAGCGCTCAACCGCTACATGAACAAGACCGCCTCGGCCGCCCTCAAGGATGTCGACGTGGTGATCTTCGTGGTCGACCGCAACCGCTGGACCGACGAGGACCAACTGGTGCTCGAGCGCGTCCAGTACGTCCAGGGCCCGGTGATCCTGGCCATCAACAAGACCGACCGCCTGGACGACAAGGCCGACCTGATGCCGCACCTGGCCTGGCTCCAGGAGCAGCTGCCCAAGGCCGAAGTGGTGCCGATCTCCGCCCAGCAGGGGCACAACCTCGACACCTTGGAGCGCCTGGTCGCCGAACGCCTGCCCGAGGGCGAGCACTTCTTCCCGGAAGACCAGATCACCGACCGCAGCAGCCGTTTCCTCGCCGCCGAGCTGGTGCGCGAGAAAATCATGCGCCAGCTGGGTGCTGAACTTCCCTACCAGATCACCGTCGAGATCGAGGAGTTCAAGCAGGAAGGCCGCATTCTGCATATCCACGCGCTGATCCTGGTGGAGCGCGACGGACAGAAGAAAATCATCATTGGCGACGGTGGCGAGCGCATCAAGCGCATCGGCCAGGAAGCCCGCAAGGACATGGAGGTGCTGTTCGACTCTAAGGTCATGCTCAACCTCTGGGTCAAGGTGAAGGGGGGCTGGTCCGACGACGAGCGCGCCCTGCGCTCCCTGGGCTACAACGACCAGTAACCGATGCAGACCAGTGCGCAACCGGCCTTCGTACTGCACAGCAGGGCCTACCGCGAAAGCAGCGCGCTGGTGGATTTCCTCACCCCGGAAGGGCGGCTTCGCGCCGTCATGCGGGGTGCGCGGGGCAAGGCCGGTACTTTGGTCCGGCCCTTCGTGCCGCTGGAGGCCGAATTCCGCGGCCGTGGTGAGCTGAAGAACGTGGGGCGCCTGGAAAGCGCCGGCATCCCCCACTTCCTCACCGGTGAGGCGCTGTTCAGCGGCCTCTACCTCAATGAACTGACCATCCGCCTGTTGCCGGCCGAAGCGCCGCACCCCGCGCTGTTCGAGCATTACGCCGCCACCCTCCAGGCCCTGGCCGGCGGCCGTCCGCTGGAGCCGCTGCTGCGCGCTTTCGAATGGCGCCTGCTGGACGAGCTGGGCTATGGTTTTGCCCTGGACATCGACCTCCACGGCACGCCCATCGCCGCCAGCGGCATCTACCGCCTGTTGCCCGATGCCGGCCTGGAGCCCGTTGGCCAACTGCAGCCCGGCCTGTTCCAGGGCGTTGAACTGCTGGCCTTGGCCGAGGCGGACTGGAGCGCCCCCGGTGCCCTCGCGGCGGCCAAGCGCCTGATGCGCCAGGCCCTGGCACCCCATCTCGGCGGCAGGCCCCTGGCCAGCCGCGAACTCTTCATGACACTCAAGGAACCCTCCCGTGACTGAAGCCAATCGTGTTCTGCTCGGCGTCAACATCGACCACGTCGCCACCCTGCGCCAGGCCCGTGGCACCCGCTACCCGGACCCGGTCAAGGCCGCGCTGGATGCGGAGGAGGCGGGTGCCGACGGCATCACCGTGCACCTGCGCGAGGACCGCCGGCACATCCAGGAGCGTGACGTGCGCGTGCTCAAGGAGGTCATGCAGACGCGCATGAACTTCGAGATGGGCGTCACCGAGGAGATGCTCGCCTTCGCCGAGGAGATCCGCCCCGAACACGTCTGCCTGGTACCGGAAACCCGCCAGGAACTGACCACCGAAGGCGGCCTCGACGTCGCCGGCCAGGAAGCCCGCATCAAGGCCGCGGTCGAGCGCCTGGCGCGCCTGGGCAGCGAAGTCTCCCTGTTCATCGATGCCGACCCGGCGCAGATCGAAGCCTCCCACCGCGTCGGCGCCCCCGCCATCGAACTGCACACCGGCCGCTACGCCGACGCCCACACCCCGGAAGAAGCTGCCCGCGAACTGCAGCGCATCCGCGAAGGCGTCGCCCTGGGCCTCAAGCTCGGCCTGGTGGTCAACGCCGGCCACGGCCTGCACTACCACAACGTCGAACCGGTAGCCGCCATCCCCGGCATCAATGAGCTGAATATCGGTCACGCCCTGGTGGCCCATGCGCTGTTTGTTGGTTTCAAGCAGGCGGTGATCGAGATGAAACAGCTGATCCAGGGGGCGCAAGCGTCACGAGCTTGAAGCTTGAAGTGTCGTGTGTGGGGGCACGGGGCCGGGGTTCGACATGACTCCGAATGGTGGACCGGTGAAGCGTGGTCCACCATTCGCTCGAGCCGGTGCCGGGCTTTCCCGGTCTGAAGCCCGGGCTACGTTCGGAGTGCGAAAAAATAAGCCCGGGGGTTGACAGCTTCCGCCGATCCCCCAGGCTCTTCCAGCTTCCAGCTTCCAGCTTCCAGCTTCCAGCTTCCAGCTTCCAGCTTCCAGCTTCCAGCTTCCAGCTTCCAGCTTCCAGCTTCCAGCTTCCAGCTTCCAGCTTCCAGCTTCCAGCTTCCAGCTTCCAGCTTCCAGCTTCCAGCTTCCAGCTTCCAGCTTCCAGCTGCTTTAAGGCTTGCGCGCCACCATCACCGCTCGGGCCGGGGCGGGGAGGCCTTCGATGGTGCGGCTGTGGTCGGCCGGGTCGAGGAATTCGGGCAGGGATTGGTAGCGCATCCACTCGGTACTGCGCTGTTCCTCGATGCTGGTGACGCTGACGTCCACACAGCGCACGTCGACGAAACCGGCGCGGCGCAGCCACAGTTCCAGCGCTGGCACCGACGGCAGGAACCATACGTTGCGCATCTGCGCGTAGCGGTCTTCGGGCACCAGCACCTGCTGGGCGTCGCCTTCCACCACCAGGGTTTCCAGCACCAGCTCGCCGCCGCGCAGCAGGCAGTCCTTGAGGTCGAACAGGTGGTCGATGGGCGAGCGGCGGTGGTAGAGCACGCCCATGGAAAACACCGTGTCGAAGCCTTCCAGCTTCGCCGGGAGCTCTTCCAGGGCCAGGGGCAGGTGCCAGGCGGGGAGGTCCGGCAGGTAGCGCTTCATGGCCAGGAACTGGCAGAAGAACAGCCAGTTCGGGTCGATGCCCACCACGCTGTCGGCACCAGCGCCGAGCATGCGCCACTGGTAGTAGCCGTTGCCGCAGCCGACATCCAGCACACGCTTGCCGCGCAGGTCGAGGTGCGGCGAGACCCGTGACCATTTCCAATCGGAGCGCCATTCGGTGTCGACGTGCACGCCGAACAGCTCGAAGGGCCCCTTGCGCCAGGGGATCAGCCCCATCAGCGCATCCTTGAGCGCAGTGCGGGTGGTTTCGTCGCAATCGCCGTCGAGGGCGAAGCGTTGTGCCAGTTCCACGCGGGTTGGCGTGATCGGCGGCAGGGCGTCCACCGCCGCGCCCCAGCGCTGAAGGTCGCCGTGACCGATGGCCAGCTTGGCGTCGAGTTGGCCGGGCAGGTCGGCGGCCCAATCCTGCAGCGGGGTGCCCATGAGCCTTTGCTGCAGGGCGTCGAGATCGAGGGTACGGATCATGGCAGGGCGATCAGCGAGGCGAAGTTGAGGCACTGGAACCAGGGCACCACGCGGGAGAAGCCGGCCGCCAGCAGGCGCTCGCGGTGTTCCTCCAGGCTGTCGGGGCGCATCACGTTCTCCAGGGCGCTGCGTTTCTGGGCGATCTCCAGCTCGCTGTAGCCGTTGGCGCGCTTGAAGTCGATGTGCAGGTCGGTGAGCAGCTCATGCTCCGCGGCATCGGTGAAGCGCAGCTTCTCCGAAAGAATCAATGCACCACCCGGCAGCAACGCCTGGTGGATGCGCGCCAGCAGGGGCTGGCGTTCCTCGCGGGCGACGAACTGCAGGGTGAAGTTCATCGCCACCAGCGAGGTCGGCTGGAATTCCAGGGCGAGGATATCTGCCTCCAGCACCTCCACCGGCAGCAGCTCCTGGTACATGGAATCCTGGGCGTGCAGGTACTCGCGGCAGCGTTCTACCATCGCGGCGGAGTTATCCACAGCCAGCACCCGGCAGCCATCGGTGCGCACATGGCGGCGCAGGGCTTGGGTGACCGCGCCGAGGGAGGCGCCCAGGTCGTACAGGCGGGTATTGGGCTGGGCGAAACGGGCGGCCAGTACGCCGATGTTCTCGACGATGGTCGGGTAGCCCGGCACCGAGCGCTTGATCATGTCCGGGAACACCTTGACCACGTCTTCGTTGAACGCGAAGTCGGAGACTTGAGCCTGGGGCGTGGCATAGATGCGGTCGGGGTTGTGCTTCACGGGCCGGTACCAGCTGTTGGAAAGGCCGGCATTCTAGCCAAGACCGCGCCCGGCCAGAATCCCGGCGTGCCGATCGGTCGAAAATCAGCGTCGCCCGTGCAGCACCGCTGAAGCGACTATGCCCAGCTGCCCAAGCCAGTAGGTGAGCATGATGGCCAACCCCGCCATCTCGAAGGGCGCCACGAAACGGTTGACCCCCAGCAGGCTGTCGGAGACCACGAAGCACAGCGCACCGGCGGCTGCGACCTGCACCGAGCGCCGGCCCGGTTCGCTTGCACCGAGGCGGGCGAGGGCGCGCCAGAGCATGGTGCTGATGGTCAGCGCATAGAGCGCCACCGGCACCAGCAGGTCACCGAGGCCGCCGCTGGCCAGCACCGCGAACATGCCGATGCCGAACAGCGCCGCCGCCAGCAGAGCCAGGGGTGCCAGGCGCCGGGTATCCGCCAGGTAGGCACCGATATAGGCCAGGTGGCCGAGGAGGAAGGCGCCCAGGCCGAAGACGAAGAAGTCCGGCGACCATTGCAGCAGCACATCGCCGGCCAGGCACAGCAGCAGCCCCAGCGCCACCCAGCGTCGATAGCGGCCGGGCGGGGCGCTTTGCAGCAACCAGGCGAGCAGGGCGAGGATGGGCACCGGCTTGGTCCAGAAACACAGCGTATCCAGGTCGGCGGCGTCGCCGTATAGGTAGGCGACAGCACCGATCAGCCCGATCAACAGCCACTGCATGCAAGATTCTCCATCGTTGTCCATCCGGGCCGCGCGGCGGCCTGCCAGCGGGCCTCCCGGCCCTGGGCTACTCTGCGCATCGTCGCGATCGGGTTCCAGGCGCAAAACGCCAGGTGCAGTCGCCGATTGCGCCGCTAGACTGAAAACGCACCCCGCCACGAGGACAACGATGTGATGAAGACGGCGACTCGTCTGCAGGCCGGATTCCTGCTGGCGATCGGCATGCTGGTACTCAATATCGTGCTGCCCCTGGCCACCACCCGCTGGGTCGGCAACGCCGAGCGTCAGCTGGAGCTGCACGAGCACACCGGGCGCGAGCTGAGCAACCTCCTATCCTCCCTCAAGGATGGCGAAACCGGCCAGCGAGGATTCGCCTTGACCGGCCGCGACGACTACCTGACCCCGCTCTACCAGGGCTATGGCGATGTCGACAAGGACATGGCGCGCTTCAAGGTGACGCTGGCCAACGATGAGCTGTTCGATGACCTGCAACGGCTGGTCGGGCTGCTCGCCGAGCAGCGCGCCTTCTTTAGCCGGGTCATCGAGCTGCGCCGCAGCGAAGGTCTGGCCGCCGCCGGCGACCTGGTCAGCACCGGCAAGGGCAAGCAACTCATGGACGCCATCCGCCTGCGCCTCGGCGAGATGCAGGGCGTGGTCGAGCAGCGCGTGCTGCTGGCCAAGCAGGAGATCGAGTGGCGCGGCTGGGTCGGGATGGCGATGCTGGGGCTGGTCACCCTGCTGGACCTGCTGGTGATCGCGCTGCTGTTCCACTTCACCTTCCGCATGCTGCGCGCGAGCCGCGACGCCCGTCTCGCCCAGGACCTGCTCAGCGAGCAACTGAGCCTGGGCATGCAGCGCGTGGAACTGCGCAACCACCAGATCTCGTTGCTGAGCCGCATGGCGGGTGCCCTGCACTCGGTGAACGAGTTCGACGAGTGCTTCGGCATCATCAGCCGCTTCGCCGGCCAGCTGTTTCCGCAGAGCGATGGTTGCCTGTACCTCTACCATCCCTCGCGGGACGTGCTCGAGGAGGCCGGGCACTGGGGGGGCTGGCAGGTGGGCAGCGTCGAGCTGTTCGAGCCCGACGACTGCTGGGCGATCCGCCGTGGCCAGAGCCACCTGGTGCTGGACGTGAACAAGGACCTGGTCTGCCCGCACCTGCACGACAGCCCGTTGGCAGCCAATGGCTCGCTCTGCGTGCCGCTCATGGCCCAGGGTGAACCCCTGGGGGTGATGACCCTGTGTGGCGGCGCTGCCGACCTGGAGCTGGCCGAAGCCTTCGCCGAACAGGTGTCCCTGGGCGTGGCCAACCTCAGCCTGCGCGAGAGCCTGCGCCAGCAATCGGTGGTGGACGCCCTGACCGGCCTGCACAACCGTCGCTTCCTCGACGAAACCCTGCGCCGCGAACTGCTGCGCGCCAGCCGCAAGCAGTCACCGGTGATCGTCGTGCTACTGGATGTGGACCACTTCAAACGCTTCAACGACACCTTCGGCCACGAGGCGGGGGACCTGGTGCTGCGTCACCTGGCCCTGGAAATGAAGCGCCATGTGCGCTCCAGCGACCTCGCCTGTCGCTATGGGGGCGAGGAGTTCGCCCTGGTGATGCCGGAAATCAGCCTGGAGGATGCCATGGAGCGTTGCGAGGCCCTGCGCCTCGGGGTCACCCGGCTGCAGATCCGCTACGGCGGCCAGCCCCTGGGGCCGATCGCCATCTCCCTGGGCCTGGCCTGTTTCCCCGCCGATGGCGAGAGCGCCGATGTGTTGCTGCATGCCGCCGACAGCGCGCTGTACCAGGCCAAGCGCGCCGGCCGTAACCAGCTGTGCCTGTACCAGGGCATACGCGGCCAGCACAGCATCGCCGCCGAGTCCCAGGCCCCGTAGGTTGGCGCCGAGCGTAGCGAGGCCCAACGATGGGCCTCATGAGGGAGGTAAAACGTTTCGCCAGCAGGGCCCGCCAGGGGCAGGCCCCCGTATCAGTCCACGCTGACCTTGCAATCGAAGGTCTGCTCCGGCGCCACGTCGGCTTCCCAGGGGCGCTGGTAGATCAGCAACAGGCGGCCTTCGCCGCTCTGCGCGGCATTGAAGCGCCAGGTGGACTCACCGGCGCCGCCCACCAGGCCGGCTTCCTCGGGGGTGTCGTAGACCTCCGGGCCGAGGCTGCGCAGTACGCCCGGCGCGGCGTCCTTCACCACCCAGCGGAACCCCGTGGTGGGATTGCTCGGCAGGGTCAGGACCAGCAACTGGCCCTTGTCCAGCTCGATCGGGCAACTGCTCTGTTTCTGCACCACCAGGCTGGTGGATTCATGGGCGCAAGCGGCCAGCAGCATCAGGGCGGCGGGCAGCAGCAGGCGGGGAAGGCGGGCAGGACTCATGGACGGCTCCATCGTTCAGGGGCCGGTGCAGCATATCCGCTGCATCGGCCCCTGGGTAGGCGCCGCAGGCCTCAGGCGAACAGCACCTTGGCGACGTCGGAGAAGCGCCGGGCGAAATGCACCGTCATGCCGTCGCGCAGGTAATCCGGCAGTTCCTCGTAGGAGCCACGGTTGGCCTCCGGGAGGATCAGCTCGAAGATCTTCTGCCGCCGCGCGGCGATCACCTTCTCGCGCACCCCGCCAATGGGCAGTACCTGGCCGGTGAGGGTCAGCTCGCCGGTCATGGCCACAGCCTTCTTCGGTGCCTGGTCGCGGGCCAGGGAGAGCAGGGCGCTGGCCATGGTGATGCCGGCGCTGGGGCCATCCTTGGGGGTGGCGCCCTCCGGCACGTGGAGGTGGACGAAAGCCTGGTCGAAGAACCCGGCATCGCCGCCGTACTTCTTCAGATTCGAGCTGATGTAGCTGTAGGCGATCTCGGCCGACTCCTTCATGACGTCACCCAACTGGCCGGTGAGCTTGAAGCCGCGGTTCAGCGTATGGATGCGCGTCGCCTCGATCGGCAGGGTGGCGCCGCCCATGCTGGTCCAGGCCAGGCCGGTGATCACGCCGGTGCCGGAGAGGAGCTGCTCCTTGCGGAACGGCGGGGTGCCGAGGAAGGGCTCCAGGTCCTTCTGCGCGACCTTGATCTTCGCCGTGGGGTCTTCGAGCATCTTCACCACCGACTTGCGGATGATCTTGCCCAGCTGCTTCTCCAGCTGGCGCACCCCGGCTTCGCGGGCGTAACCCTCGATCACCGAGGTCAGCGCGCCGTCGGTGATCGACAGGCGCTCCTTGGGCACACCGGTGCGCTCCAGCAGGCGCGGCCACAGGTGGCGCTTGGCGATGGCGTGCTTCTCCTCGGTGATGTAGCCGGAGAGGCGGATCACCTCCATGCGGTCCAGCAGCGGGCCGGGGATGGAGTCCAGGGTGTTGGCCGTGCACACGAACAACACCTTGGACAGGTCCATGCGCAGGTCCAGGTAGTGGTCGAGGAATTCGACGTTCTGCTCCGGGTCCAGCGTCTCCAGCAGTGCCGAGGCCGGGTCGCCCTGGTAGCTGGCGCCGAGCTTGTCGATCTCGTCGAGCATGATCACCGGGTTCATCACCTCCACGTCCTTCAGCGCCTGCACCAGCTTGCCGGGCAGGGCGCCGATGTAGGTGCGGCGGTGGCCCTTGATCTCGGCCTCGTCACGCATGCCGCCGACGCTGAAGCGGTAGAAGGGGCGGCCCAGGGATTCGGCGATGGACTTGCCGATGCTGGTCTTGCCCACGCCGGGCGGCCCCACCAGCAGCACGATGGAACCGGCGATCTCGCCCTTGAAGGCGCCTACCGCGAGGAACTCGAGGATGCGGTTCTTGATGTCGTCCAGCCCCGCGTGGTGCTTGTCGAGCACCTTGCGCGCATGGGTAAGGTCGAGCTTGTCCTTGCCGTACACGCCCCAGGGCACGCTGGTGGCCCAGTCCAGGTAGTTGCGGGTCACCGCGTATTCCGGCGAGCCGGTCTCCAGGATCGACAGCTTGTTCAGCTCTTCGTCGATGCGCTTCTTCGCCTGCTCCGGCAGTACCTTGCCCTGCAGGCGCTGGGTGAACTGCTCGGCGTCGGCGCTGCGGTCATCCTTGGTGATGCCCAGCTCCTGCTGGATGATCTTCAACTGCTCCTTGAGGAAGAACTCGCGCTGGTGCTGGCCGATCTTGCGGTTCACCTCGGCGGAGAGCTCGCTCTGCAGGCGTGCCACCTCCACTTCCTTGCGCAGCAGCGGCAGCACCTTCTCCATGCGCTTGAGCACCGGCACCGTGTCCAGCACCTCCTGCAGCTCCTTGGCCGGTGCACTGGTCAGGGCGGCGGCGAAGTCGGTGAGCGGCGACGGGTCATTGGGGCTGAAGCGGTTGAGGTAGTTCTTCAGCTCCTCGCTGTACAGCGGGTTGAGCGGCAGCAGCTCCTTGATCGCGTTGATCAGCGCCATGCCGTAGGCCTTCACCTCATCGCGCTGGTCGCTGGGGTTCTGCGGGTAGTCCACCTCCACCAGGTAGGGCGGGCGATGGCGCTTGAGCCAGCCACGGATGCGCACCCGCGACAGGCCCTGGGCAACGAACTGCAGCTTGCCGCCTTCACGGCTGGCATGGTGCACGCGCACCAGGGTGCCGTGCTCGGGCAGGGTGGAGGGGTCGAAATGGCGCGGGTCTTCCGGCGGGTTCTCCATGAAGAACAGCGCCAGGCAGTGGTGTTCGGTCTTGGACACCAGCTCCAGGGTCTCGGCCCAGGGCTCCTCGTTGACGATCACCGGCAGCACCTGGGCCGGGAAGAAGGGGCGGTTATGGATCGGGATGATGTACACCTTGTCCGGCAGGGTCTGGCCGGGCAGGACGAGGCCTGTGCTGTGCGGGCCGGTCGCTTCTTCGACGAGATCGGCGTGGATGTCCTGATCGCTCATTGGGCACCTGGTAGCTGGGTTCGTAGGGGCTGAAGGTTGGGCATGTGAGGCAGATGGGGCTGTGCCACGGGCTTTTCAAGCGTGGCTGCCAGGGCTGCGCTGCCGGGCGGTGCTGGGCAACAGCTGGCCATTTGCCTAAAATGTGCAAATTCTGACCACGACCCGCCATGCTAGTTGCCCGCCTTCTGCGCCTCGATGAACAGGCCCACGCCCATGCCCACGATCATCACCAACTGGTGATGTCGCTGTCCGGCCGCGCGGAATTCGAAGTGGGCGGCCGGGGCGGCGAGGTCTGCCGCATGCGCGCCTGCCTGGTGCCGGGGGATGCCGAGCATCAGTTCGCCGGCATGGGCGAGAACCGCATGCTGATCCTCGACCTCGACGAGCAGGGCACCAGCAGCGAAGACCGCGAGCTCCTCGCGCGCCTGTTCGAAACCCCGCGCTACCCCGCGCTGGATGCCGATTTCCAGAACCTCCTGAGCTACGCCGGCGCCGAACTGGCGCGCTACGGCAGCGACCAGATCCTCGCCCGCTCCCTGGGCGGCGTGCTGCTGCGGGCCCTGCACCTGCGCCTGTTCGGCGACCAGCCCCGGCGCCCGGCCGCTGGCCTGGACCTGGAGCCCCTCGACGCGCACATCCTGCAGAACCTGTCGCGGCGCATCAGCGTCGCCGAGCTGGCGCAGATTGCCTGCCTCAGCCCCAGCCACTTCCACGCCCTGTTCAAGGACAGCGTCGGCCTCAGCCCCCACCAATACCTGCTCAAGACCCGCCTCGACCGCGCCGCCCGCCTGCTGCGCGAGAGCGACCTGGCCCTGGTGCGCATCGCCGAGGAATGTGGCTTCTCCAGCCAGAGCGCGCTGACCAACGCCATGCGCCGCTACCTCGGCCTCACCCCACGGCGGCTGCGCAGCGGCCACTGAGGGAAGGGTGATGGCCAGTTGCTTCCGCCGGCCGCGTGAAGTTCCGCCGATCGACAGCTAATCTGCAATCCAACTGGTTCGCACAGGCCAGGGGCATGGCGCACGAGCCGCCCCCGTTGGCCGTTGAAAGGATGGAAGACGACATGCTGCGCTTCACTCCATGGGCCCCTGTAATGGGCCTGATCGGTCTTTTGTGGTGCCTGTGCGACACGCTCTCGGCGGCGACCCTGCAGGGCGAGGTGGTCGATGGCCATGGGCAGCCGCTGGGCGATGCGGTGCTCAGCCTGCAGGGCCCTTCGGGCAGCGCCGCCATTCCCGACACGGGCGTAATGGACCAGCGCGACAAGCAATTCGCCCCCTACGTGCTGGCGGTGCACACCGGCACCGCCGTGAGCTTCCCCAACAGCGACAACATTCGTCATCACGTCTACTCCTTCTCGCCGGCCAAGCGCTTCGAACTGCGCCTCTACCAGGGCACACCCGCCGAACCCGTGGTGTTCGACAAGCCCGGTGTGGTGGTGCTCGGCTGCAACATCCACGACTGGATGCTCGGCTACGTCTACATCACCGACGACCCCTTCTTCGCCGTCAGTGACGACGCCGGCCGCCTCAGTCTCGACCTTCCTCCCGGGCGCTACACCGCCAGCCTCTGGCACCCCCAGGTGCCCAACATGCTGCCCGTCGCCGCGGGCGAGGTGGAGGTCCCGGCCTCCGGCCTCGTCCAGCGCTTCCCGCTGACGCTGCAGGGAGCTCCGGCCGCACAACCGTCCGCGCCGGTGGAAAAAGGCTTCGGCGACGCATTCAAGAGGGCGGCGGGTGAGGCTCAGTAACAGCTTCCAGGCGCGCATCGCCTGCGTCCTCATTCTCCTGCTGCTGGTTGTGGTCAGTGCGCTGTACTTCGCCGTCAAGGTCGCCACAGGCGCCGCCGTGCAGGCCCAGGCGCGCGAGGAGCTGGATATCGGCGGGCGCGTCTTCGAGCGCCTGCTGGAGTCGCGCAGCCGCCAGTTGCATGACGCCGTGCAGGTGCTGGCGGCCGACTTCGGCTTCAAGGAGGCCGTATCCAGCGGCGACGAGGAAACCATCCGCTCTGCCCTCGGCAACTCCGGTGCACGCATCAACGCCGGTGCGGTGATGCTCCTGGGCATGGACGGCAAGCTGCAGGTCTCCACCGCTGGGCGGGTCGGCAGTGACTCCTCGGCGCGCCTCGCCGAACTGATGCAGGAGCACCAGCGCAATGGCGGGCAGGGCCTGCTGCAACCCATCGACGACGACATCTACCTCCTGGTCGAGGCCAACGTCACCGCGCCCATCCCCATCGCCCGCGTGGTCATGGGCTTCCGCCTGGATGCCGACTTCGCCAGCGAGATGCGTGAGCTCACCCACCTCGACATGAGCCTGGTGGCGACGCAGGCGGGTAAGCCGGACATCTGGCTCAGCACCCTGCCGGGCGACCTTGAGGAGGCGCTCAGGAGCGAGATCAAGACCCACGATGGCGACATCCTGCGCATCGGCGAGCGGCGCTACATGGATCGCCGCCTGGTGCTGTCCAGCGGGGCGGACTACCAGGTGCTGCTGCTCCTGCACAAATCCCTGGAGCAGGCCCAGGAGGCCTTCGCGCCGCTGGACCGGGACATCCTGCTGATCGCCCTCTGCGCGCTGCTTGGCTCCCTGACCGGCGCGCTGTTGCTGGCCCGCAGCGTGTCGCAGCCGGTGCGAGCCCTGGCCGCCGCCGCCCGGCGTATCGGCGAAGGCGACTACCAGAGCACCCTCGAGCTGGACCGCTCCGACGAACTGGGGCAACTGGCCGGCGCCATCAACCGCATGCGCGACGACATCGCCGAGCGTGAGCGGCAGCTCGCCCATAACGCCCTGCACGACACACTCACCGGCCTGCCCAACCGCACCTTGGCGCTGGAGCGCCTGGGCAGCGCCATCACCGCCGAACGGCCCACCGCGCTGCTCTACCTGGGCATCGGCAACTTCCGTTCGGTCAATGAAGCCTGTGGCCCTGGTGGCGGCGACCTCGTCCTGCAGCAGATCGGCCGGCGCCTGCACGCCACCCTGCGCCCCGGCGACAGCCTGGCGCGGCTGATCGCCGACGAATTCCTCCTGCTGCTGGAGGGCACCGACAGCGACAGTGCGGTGGCCGCGGCGGACAAGCTCCAGCAACTGCTGCTCAAGCCGCAGCGCATCGGCAGCCTCGACGTCGCCATCGATTCGCGCATCGGCATCGCCTGCTACCCCGCCGATGGCAGCACGCCGGAGGAGCTGCTGCGCCGCGCCGGCATCGCCATGCAGGATGCCGCCCAGGCGCCTGGCCACCTGCAGCTCTACCAGCAGGGCCGCGACGCCGCCCAGCAGCGCCAGGTGCTGCTGATCCGCGACCTGCGCCACGCCGCCGCGCGGGGCGAACTGCTGCTGCACTACCAGCCCAAGCTGGACATCGCCGAGGGCCGGGTGCTGCAGGCCGAGGCGCTGCTGCGCTGGCAGCACCCGCAGTTAGGCCTGGTCGCGCCCGGCGAGTTCATCCCCCTGGCCGAGCGCACCGGCAGCATCCAGTCGCTTACCGCCTGGGTCATCGAAGAGGTGCTGCGCCAGCTCCAGGAATGGGCCGGGCGCGGGCTGCGCCTGCAGGTTTCGCTGAACATCTCCACCGACGACCTGATAGGGCGCGAGCTGGTGGAGCGCATGCGCGGCCTGTTGCGACGCTTTCGGGTGCACCCCGACCAGCTGAGTTTCGAAATCACCGAAAGCGCGGTGATGCAGGACCCGGTCCAGGCGCTGAAGGTGCTCAACGGCCTGCGCGACCTGGGCATCAGCCTCTCGGTGGACGATTTCGGCACCGGCTACTCCTCCCTCGCCCAGTTGAAAAGCATGCCGGTGCAGGAATTGAAGATCGACCAGTCCTTCATCCGCGAGCTGGACGAGACCAGCGAAGACGCGGTGATCGTCCGCTCCACCATCGACATGAGCCACAGCCTCGGGCTCAAGGTGGTCGCCGAGGGCGTCGAGCACGCCCACAGCCTGCGCCTGCTCGAACGCTGGCGCTGCGACACCGCCCAGGGCTACCTGATCAGCCGGCCGCTATCGGCCAGCGCCTTCGAGGCCTGGATCGCCCAGCCACTCCACTCACCCATCGCCGCGGTGCACTGACCATGAACCGATGCCTGGCCCTGCTCATCGCCCTGTCCCTGCCCGCCGCTGCGTTCGCCGATGAGGGCCGCCTGCTGGCCACCGGCGGCGCCACCAGCGTCGAAGGCGCCGCCGGCGGTGGGATTACACCCTGGGCGGTGCTGGCCGGCTACGGCGAGAAGGGCGAGTGGGGCGCCACCGCGTTCGCCACCCGGGTCGAGACCGGCGACTACCGCCTCGATGCCGCAGGTGTCGCCGCCTCCTGGGACAACCGCATAGAGCTGTCCTACGCCCGCCAGCGCTTTGATCTCGGCACCCTGGCCCGCGACCTGTCGCTGCCGGAAAACACCCTCAGCCAGGATGTGGTGGGGCTCAAGGTGCGGCTGTTCGGCGACCTCATCTACGATCAGCTGCCGCAGGTGTCCCTGGGGCTCCAGTACAAGCGGCAGAAGGACTTTCTCATCCCCTCCCTGGTGGGCGCCCAGCGCGACGAAGACACCGAAGGCTACCTCGCCGTCAGCCGCCTGATCCTCGGTGGCGCCTTCGGCTACAACCTGTTGCTCAACGGCGGGCTGCGCTACAGCCGGGCCAACGAGCTGGGCCTGCTGGGCTTCGGCGGCGACCGCCGTGACGAACGCTCGGTGCTCAAGGAGGGCTCCATCGCCGTGCTGCCCGACCGCCACTGGGCCATAGGTGTGGAATACCGGGAAAAGCCCGACAACCTGAACTTCGCCGGCGAAAGCGACTGGGCGGACCTGTTCGTCGGCTACTTCCCCAACAAGCACCTGTCGGTGGTGTTGGCCTATGCGCGCCTCGGCGAGATCGCCACCCTCGACAACCAGGACGGCGTCTACCTGTCCGTGCAGGGGAGCTTCTGACATGCGCCGCCTGATCCTCGTCGCCACTCTGGTCCTGGCCGCCTGCGCCCAGCAGCCACCGAGGGACGACAGCCTCTACCAGGACCTGGGCGGCACGCCCGGCATCACCCGCATCGTCGAAGGCATGCTGCTGAACATCGCCAAGGACGAGCGCATCGTCGAACACTTCCGCAAGATCGACATCGAACGCCTGCGCGACAAGCTGGTGGAGCAGTTCTGCGTCGAGGCGGGTGGCCCCTGCGAATACACCGGCGACAGCATGGAGGAGAGCCACAAGGGCCAGCGCCTCACCGAAAGCGATTTCAACGCCCTGGTGGAAGACCTGCAGGACGCCATGGATGCCGAAGGCATCTCCAGCCGCACCCAGAATCGCCTGCTCGCACGCCTCGCGCCGATGCGCGGTCAGGTCATCCACAAGTAGCATTGCAGAGCGGCGGTTGCACCTTATGGTGCAACCGGGTTGCACGTCTTGTCGGACAGTCGGAGGATTTCGCAATAACTCCGGAGCTTTTCGAAAGAAAAGGGCGCCACCGCTCTCTACATTCCGCTGTCCCTTTCGCGCGTACGGGTCGACACTTGATCAGGCGCGAATCGATATGGCCAGACCGGACCAGGAAGACCAGGTGCAGTCCGGATGGCTTGGCGTCTCGTCCTGAGGCGAGGCATGACGCCTGAGCACCGATGACGGGCAGAGGTTGCACCCTACGGGTTGCGCCGGGCCCGCAAACCAATCGGTAATTGCCACGAGCAACTGCCAAATGCCAACCAGAGAGATGCGAAATACCCGTCGCACCTCCATAACAACAAACGACAGGGGAGACCCCCAATGAGTATGAGCAACCCGATGCTGATCACCTTCGTGATCTATATCGCTGCCATGGTGCTGATCGGCTTCGCGGCCTACCGCGCCACCAACAACCTTTCCGACTACATCCTCGGTGGCCGCAGCCTCGGCAGCTTCGTCACCGCACTGTCCGCTGGCGCCTCCGACATGAGCGGCTGGCTGCTGATGGGCCTTCCGGGTGCCGTCTACCTCTCCGGCTTGTCGGAAAGCTGGATCGCCATCGGCCTGATCGTCGGTGCTTATCTCAACTGGCTGTGGGTTGCCGGTCGTCTGCGCGTGCAGACCGAGCACAACGGCAACGCCCTGACCCTGCCCGACTACTTCACCAACCGCTTCGAAGACCACAGCCGCATCCTGCGCATCTTCTCGGCCCTGGTGATCCTGGTGTTCTTCACCATCTACTGCGCATCCGGCATCGTCGCCGGTGCCCGTCTGTTCGAGAGCACCTTCGGCCTCTCCTACGAGACCGCCCTCTGGGCCGGCGCCGCCGCCACCATCGCCTACACCTTCGTCGGTGGCTTCCTGGCGGTGAGCTGGACCGACACCGTGCAAGCCTCGCTGATGATCTTCGCCCTGATCCTCACCCCCATCGTGGTGATGCTGGCCACCGGTGGCATCGACCCCACCTTCGCCGCCATCGAGCTGAAGGACGCCACCAGCTTCGACATGCTCAAGGGCGCGTCCTTCATCGGCGTGATCTCCCTGCTGGCCTGGGGCCTGGGCTACTTCGGCCAACCGCACATCCTGGCGCGCTTCATGGCCGCTGATTCGGTCAAGTCGATCCCGGCTGCCCGCCGCATCTCCATGACCTGGATGGTGCTCTGCCTCGGCGGCGCCGTGGCCGTGGGCTTCTTCGGCATCGCCTACTTCTCGGCCCACCCGGAAGTCGCCGGCGCCGTCACCGAGAACCCCGAGCGCGTGTTCATCGAACTGGCCAAGCTGCTGTTCAACCCCTGGGTCGCCGGCGTGCTGCTGTCCGCCATCCTCGCCGCGGTGATGTCCACCCTCAGCTGCCAGCTGCTGGTGTGCTCCAGCGCCCTGACCGAAGACTTCTACAAGGCCTTCTTCCGCAAGAACGCCAGCCAGGTCGAACTGGTCTGGGTCGGTCGCGCCATGGTGCTGCTGGTAGCTGTGATCGCCATCCTCATCGCCGCCAACCCCGAGAGCAAGGTCCTGGGCCTGGTGTCCTACGCCTGGGCCGGCTTCGGTGCCGCCTTCGGCCCCGTGGTCATCCTCTCCCTGCTGTGGAAGGGCATGACCCGCAACGGCGCCCTGGCCGGCATGATCTTCGGTGCCGTCACCGTGGTGCTGTGGAAGCAGCTCCTCGGCTGGACCGGCCTGTATGAAATCGTCCCCGGCTTCATCCTCGCCACCCTCGGCATCCTGATCTTCAGCCACATCGGCAACGGCCCGTCCGCGGCCATGGTCAAGCGCTTCGACGAAGCCGAGAAGGAATACCAGGACGCCAGCGCCTGATGATCTAGCCGCCCGGGCCGCAGAGCCCGCGCGGTAAACAATTTGATAGTGCTTCAACGGCCCTCGTTCTCGGACCCGGGCCGTTTTTTTATGCCCGGGAAAACGCCTGCCGCACGGTGAGGACCCTTGCTTTTCGTGGGAGCGAATTCATTCGCGATGCGTGTGTGGGGCGGACCGTCGGGTTGCACCCGACCTACGAGGGAGTGCCTCCCACCTCCCGGCTCAACCAATCGAAGAACGCCTTCACCGGCGGGTGCCGCTCGCGGCCCGGCACGCAGAGGGTGGAATAGCCCGCGCCCTCCACGCTGATCTCCGGCCGGTAGGGCACCAGCAGGCCGCTGGCGACGCTTTCGGACACCAGGATCGAGCTCGCCAGCACCAGCCCCTGGCCGGCGATGGCCGCTTGCAGGGCGTAGTGCTCCTCGTCGTACTCGCGCTGCGGCGCGGTCTCCAGCAGGCGCTGCTCGCCGGCGGCCTGGCACCAGGCCTTCCAGCCCAGTTCGTAGAGCTGCGCGTTGCGCCAGCGGATGGTGATCAGCGTCGGCTGGCGGTTGCCCAGCTCGGCCACCAGCGCCGGCGAGCCGTAGACGCCGAAGCACTCGTCCAGCAGGCACTGGCTGTGCAGGCTCGGGTAGCTGCCGATGCCGTAGCGGATCACCAGGTCGATGCTGGCGTCCTGGTGCAGGTCCACCAGGGTGTTGCGGGTGTCCAGGCGCAGGCTGATGGCCGGGTGCGCGGCATAGAAGCGCCCCAGGCGGGGGATCAGCCACAGCGCGGCGAAGGCCGGGGTGGTGGACAGGGTCAACTGGCCGCCGCTGCGTTGCGGGCGCAGCTGGTCGAGGGTCTGGGTCACCTCCAGCAGCGCCCCGTGCAGGCTGCCGAACAGCTGCTGGCCGCAGGCCGTGAGGCGCACGCTGCGGGGCAGGCGCTCGAACAGCGGTGCCCCGAGCCAGCCTTCCAGGCTGCGGATCTGGTGGGACACCGCCGTGGGCGTCACCGCCAGTTCCTCGGCGGCGGCCTTGAAGCTCAGCAGGCGCGCGGCGGATTCGAAGGTGCGCAGGGCGGTCAGGGGCAGGTTGGCGAACATCTGGGCTCCACGGATGAAATGGATTCATCCCGATGAACTATCGGTCATTTGTCCGGAAATACGGCTGGACCTAGCTTAGTGCCTGTGTTCAGGCCCGTCACCGGCCTCCAAGAAACGACCTTGACCCAGGAGCAACAGATGAGCCGCATTCTCTCGATCCAAGGCAGCCCCCGTGGCGAACGTTCCCACTCTCGCCGCCTGCAGGACGCCTTCCTCGCCGCCTGGCAGGGCCAGGACGCCGCCCGCCAGGTGACCCACCGCGAAGTCGGTCGCTCGCCCATCGCCCCGGTCACCGAAGGCTGGATCGCCGCTGCCTTCCACCCCGAGCCGGAGAAGCGTACCGAGGTGATGAAGGCCGACCTGGCCCTCAGCGACCTGCTGGTGGACGAGCTGTTCGCCGCCGATCGCCTGGTGATTTCCGCGCCCATGTACAACTTCGGCGTGCCCAGCGGGGTCAAGGCCTGGGTCGACCAGATCGTGCGCATCCGCCGCACCTTCGACTTCCACCCCGACCGTCCCGGCAACCCCTACACACCGCTGGTGCTGGGGCGCAAGGCGCTGATCATCACCACCCGTGGCGACCACGGCTACGGCTCCGGCGGCGTCAACGCCCAGATGAACCACGCCGACGCCTACCTGCGCACCGTGCTGGGCTACATCGGCATCACCGATGTGACGGTGGTGGCGGTGGAGAACGACGAGTTCGGCGGCGACGCCTTCCAGCAGTCCTACCAGCGCGCGGAGCGCGCCCTGGTGGAGCTGGCCGAGGTCTTCTGAGGAGGTCGCCATGGCCTGGTTGTTCCTGTTGATCGCGGCGTTCTTCGAGGTGCTCTTCGCCATGAGCATGAAGTACGCCAACGGCTTCACCCAACCGCTGCCCAGCGCCCTGGTGGTGCTGGCGGCCACCGCCGGCATCTACTTCCTCACCCTGGCCATGCGCGTGCTGCCGGTGAGCGTCGCCTACCCGATCTGGACCGCCATCGGCACCCTCGGCACCGTCATCCTCGGCGTGGCGCTGCTGGGCGAATCCATCACCCCGATGAAGCTGCTGTCGGTGGCGCTGATCATCGCCGGGGTGGCGGGGTTGAAGTGACAGGCCGCTGCTCGGTTGTGACCGGTATGTAGGGTGGAGGTCGCTTTTTACCTCCACCAGACGGAGTCGAGCGCGGCACTTAGCAGTTCCTGAAACCGCACATTGATGGGTTTCGCTTCGCTCTACGCCATCCTACGAAAGCGCAAGGCATCGCGAATGAATTCGCTCCCACAAGGGCGGCGCTGCGCGCCGCTGGGCGACTGAAGTCGCCCCTACGGGAGGTTCCTCTTCGCAAGGCACGGCCATTGCCCTAAGCTGCCACGCTTTCCCCCCATCGAGGCGTTTACGTGAGCTCCCAAGACCCCCTGCACGGCATGACCCTGGCAAAGATCCTCGAAGAGCTGGTCGCCAAGTACGGTTGGGACGGGCTGGCCAAGCGCATCGATATCCGCTGCTTCAAGAGCGACCCGAGCATCAAGTCGAGCCTGACCTTCCTGCGCAAGACGCCCTGGGCGCGGGAGAAGGTCGAGTCGCTGTTCATCGACGTGCGCCGCCGCCAGGAGTGAGCCCTCAGAGCCGGCTGGCCCGCACCGAGGCTTCCGGCATCTGGCACAGGGTGGCGCGGCCCGGCTCCAGGTAGGGCTGCAGGATCGGCGCCATGCCCTTCATCACCTGCACCGGCAGCGCCGAGGTGAAGCGGAAGTTCGAGGCCTGGCTGCCTGCCACGTAGGCGGTGAGGGTGCCGAAGTGCCGCGGCCCCAGGTAGAAGACGAAGGTGGCAGTGCGGTTCAGTGCCTTGGAGCTGATCACCTGGCCGCTGCGCCCCACCGTCTGCAGGCGGTTATCCCCTGTACCGGTCTTGCCGCCCATCACCAGCGGCTTGCCGTCGGGCTGGGTGAAGGTGCCTTGCAGGCGCCGCGCGGTACCGGCATCCACCACTTGCGAGAGCGCCTCGCGCAGCGCCGTCGCCACTTCAGAAGCCATCACCCGTTTGCCCGGCGCCGCCGCGTGGCTGAGCAGGGTTTCGTAGGGCGTGTCGGCGGCGAAATGCAGGCGGTCGATGCGCACCGTGGGCAGGCGCACGCCGTCGTTGACGATGATCCCCATCAGCTCCGCCAGCGCCGCCGGGCGGTCGCCCGAGCTGCCCAGCGCGGTGGCCAGGGAGGGCACCAGGTGGTCGAAGGGATAGCCCAGCTGGCGCCACTGCTGGTGGATGTCGAGGAAGGCTTCCACCTCCAGCATGATGCGGATGCGCTTGTCCCGGGCGTTCTTGCGCTGTGATTTGAACAGCCAGCCGTACACCTCGCTGCGCGGCCCGCCGCTGGCTTCCACCGCCTCGCGGTAGGTGGCCTGCGGGTGGCCCTGCCGGTAGGCCAGCAGCCACAGCTCCAGCGGGTGCACCCGCGCCACGTAACCCTGGTCGTTGAGGTTGAAGGCGCCGGGGCCGTAACGGTCGTACAGCTGGTTGATGCGCTTCTCGGCCAGGGCCTCGTTGGGCAGGCGCTCGCGCATGAAGGCGGCGAAGGTCGCGCGGTCGGCCTGTGGTTGCAGGTAGCGGTGGATGGCCGCGAGGCGCGAGGCCCAGGGGCGCAGGCCGTCGAGGAAGGTGGCCATGCGCTCGTCGGCGTCCTTGCCCTTGTACTTGTTCCAGAAACGCAGCAGGTAGGTCTGGCTCTCGCGGGAGACGAACAGGTCCAGGTAGCCCTGGCGGCGTGGGTCCCTGTCGTCGGAGAGCAGCGCCACCTTGCCGCCGTCGGGGCGGTAGATGTTGTGGCGCACGATGTCGCGCAGCAGGCGCACGAAGGGCAGGTTGATCGACTCGCGCAGGGCGTCGCGCAGGCTCGGGTTGCGGCCGTTGTCCTCCTTGCGGAAGTTGCTGAAGGTGTGCAGCCCGCCACCGGTGAAGAAGCTCTCGCTGGGGCTGGCCGAGTAGGTGCGGTCCAGCGCCGCCGCCAGCATCGGCGCCAGGCTGCGGTCGTGGGTGGTGGCCAGGTAATCGAGGGCCCAGCGGCTCAGGGCGTCCAGCGGGTCGACCTGCACCTTGCGCAGCTCCGCCGCCGGCATCTCGCCGTAGTGGGTGTGCAGCGCGGTGATGGAGTCCAGGTAGGTGGCCAGCACTCGCAGCTTGGCGGTGGAGCCCAGCTCCAGCTTGCTGCCCTCGTTGATGTCGAAGGGCTGGTCGGTGTTGTCGGTCTGCACCCGCACCTGGTTGCCCGAGGGCGTGCGCTCGAAGAGGGTGAAGCTGTAGCGCACCTCGCGGGTCTTCTCCGGCGACAGCAGGCGCTCGCCGAACAACCCGGCCTGCTCGGCGTAGGCCGGCTCGGCGAGGTCGTGCAGGTAGGTGGTGACGGCCTGCTGCAGCTCGCCCTGCAGGCTGCTGCTGGCGGCCAGGTCGAGGCGGTCGAGGTCGTAGAGCGGCATCTGCAGCATGCTCGACAGGCGCGCCCGCGCCAGGCTGATGCCCTTGTTGCCTTCGATGCGCGACAGCGCCGGCTCCTGCTGCAGGTCGCGGAAGCCCAGGCGCGCCTCCAGGGCGGCCTGGCCCAGGGCCGGGCGCAGCACGCCGGCGTTGCCCAGCAGGCGCAGGTGGCTGTCGGTCAGCGCCTCCAGCTCCTCACGCCCGCGTGACAGGTAATAGGAGGGGCGGCGCTGGGCGATCATCAGCGACACCACCTGGCGCAGCGCCAGGCCCCGTGCCTGCAGGTGTTCGGGCTCGTCTTGGTGCTCGGCCAGCAAGCGGTTCACCTGCTCGAAGTCGGCGCCGTACCAGACCCGCAAGCCATCGGCCAGGCCGTGCACCTCGCCATGGCCCGGCACGGCGGAGAGCGGCACGCTGTTGAGGTAGTCGAGCACCACGCGCTGGCGGGCGGCCAGGGTTTCCGGTCCGCCCCGGTAGGCGCGCACGCTGGCCGAAGCCATCTGGCGGATCTTCTCGCCGGCCGACAGGGTGAGGCCGGAGGGCGAGTGGCGGTACTTCTCCAGCTGGGTCGCCAGGGTGCTGCCGCCGGCGCTCTGCCCGGGCATGTCGAGCACCTTGCCGGCCTGGCTCAGCGCCGCCTTGACGAAGCGCGGCCAGTCCACCGCCGGGTTGGCCAGGGGCTCGTCGGCCAGCAGGGAGCGGTTCTCGATGAACAGCAGGCTGCTGGTGAGCAGCGGCGGGATGGCGGAGAAGCCCGGGTAGAGCTGCTGTGGGTAGCTGAAGCGGTACAGCGGCTCGCCCCGGCAATCGCTGATGTCGATGCCCGCCTGGACCTTCTCCCGGTACGGCGGAAACAGCCCGTGGCGGCTGTACTCCATCAGCTCCGGGGAGAAGCGCACCTGCTGGCGGATGGCATAGCCGCGCTGGTCCAGGCGCTGCAACATCGGCGGCAGGTAGACGTAGCCCAGGCGCTTGTCGAAGGGGCCGTCGTGGGGGTAGAGGATGGCGTCGCTGGGGCCTTCTTCGAGGCTGTAGTTCAGGGTTGCGGCATAGCGGGTGATTTCGCGGGATTGCAGCCAGGAACTGCGCATCTCCTCGCGGGCGGCGAGGGCAATGGCGACACCGGCCAGCAGCATCAGGGTCCAGAACGCCAGGCGGTGTTTCTTGCGGCGGGAGCGGCCGGGCCGCAAGGTGACCTCGTTGAGGCTACCTTTCGGTATCTCGGTGGACGATGCGTCGGTTTGCCATAAAACGCCCATGGTCGATGGCCTGGCTGGCGCGTTACCGCTCTTGTACAAAGCGTAGTTGCTGAGAACCGCAGCGCGCCCCGAAACGACATAAAACAAGGCGATAGGCCATGTCAGACGATAACCGGCAGCAAATAGACCGCAGTTGGCGCGCCAATGCCGGCGCCTGGACCGACGCCGTGCGCGGGCGACGCATCGAAAGCCGTCGCCTGGCCACCGACGGCGCCATGCTCGATGCGCTGGTGGCGCGGGCACCGCAGCGTGTGCTGGACCTGGGGTGTGGCGAGGGCTGGCTGTGCCGTGCCCTGGCCGAGCGGAGCATTGCCGCCCTGGGCGTGGATGCGTCCCCGGGGCTGGTTGAGCTGGCGCGGGCCGCAGGGGGAGCGTTCGAGTGCTGCGACTACCAGGGCTTTATCGAGCAGCCCCTGCGCTTCGGCCGCTTCGATGCCGTGGCCTGCAACTTCGCCTTGCTGGAAGAGCACCTGCAGCCCCTGCTCACGGCGATTGGCCTGGCTTTGGCGCCGGGCGGCGCACTGCTGCTGCAGACCGTCCACCCCTGGACGGCGGCGGGCGAGGAGGGCTACCGCGATGGCTGGCGCCTGGAGACCTTCGCCGCCTTCGACGGGGCCTTCGCCGAGCCCATGCCCTGGTACTTCCGCACCCTGGAATCCTGGCTGGCCCTGCTGGGGCGCAGCGGCCTCGTGCTGGAGGCGCTGCACGAACCCCGTCATCCCGACAGCGGGGTGCCGCTGTCGTTGCTGCTCATCACCCGCCCTCAGGGCTGAATGCGGTAGAGGGTGCGGGTCACCCCGTAGCCGGGGTTGGTCAGGCGCACGGGCGTGGGCGTGGCCTGCGGCGGCTTGCGCTGGTTGAGGCGGTTGCTCAGGTCCAGCCAGGCCGCCAAGGCCGACATCAGCAGCACCCCGGCGCAGGCCAGCGCCACCTGGCCCACGGCGTTGAGCCCGTAGAGGGTGGCGACGGCGTCCGCCAGGGGTGCCAGCAGCACGCTGAGGCAGAACACTTCCAGCGAGTGCATGCCCATGCGGCACACTTCGCGGGCCGGCCAGCGGGTCAGCCAGTCGCTGCGCGGCAGCAGCACGGCCACGCAGTAGGCGAGGGCGAGGAAGTGCAGCAGGCGCATGGGCGAGAGGTCGGTCTTGTCCAGCGGGTAGAGCACATCGCGCACCAGCATAGGCATCCAGGCGTCGTGCAGGCCGGGCACCTTCCAGCTCAGGGCGACCACCGCGCTGAACACCAGGTAGCCGGCAGCGGCGAAGAACAATGGCGACTTCCAGGTGGCCGGCGGCGCATCGGCCGGCCGCGTCTGCGCATGGCGCGCGGCCACGCCGCCGAGGACGAAGAGGAACTGCCAGGCCAGCGGATTGAAGAACCACTCGCCGCCGGGGTGCGAGCTGAGGTTCCACCCGGGCGCGCACAGGTACAGCGCGCCGGACAGCGCCAGGGCGGCGAAGCTCCAGCGCATCAGCAGCGGCAGGATAAGCGGCAGCCCGGCCAGCAGCACCACGTACAGCGGCAGCGGGTCCATCAGGTTGGGCTTGAAGCGCAGCAGCAGCTCATCGATCAGCGCCTGCTGCGGGTTGGCCAGGAAGTAGTCGAGGCCCATCTCGTTGATGAAGTTGCGGCTGTCCACATGGTTGTTGGTGTAGAACACCACCCCCATCAGCACCGCCAGCAGGAAGATGTGGGCCACATACAGCACCCAGACCCGGCGCAGTACCCGCAGGCAGGCCACCGCGTAGCCGTCGCGCAGCAGCAGCTTGCCGTAGGCGAGCACGGCGGCGTAGCCGGCGAGGAAGACGAAGATCTCCGCCGCGTCGCTGAAGCCGAAGTTGCGCGGCGTCACCTGGCCCAGCGGGTTGTGCGGAATGTGGTCCCAGAAGATGAACACCAGGGCCAGCCCACGGAAGAAGTCGATACGGAGGTCGCGTCCTGTCTGCATGGCGGCATACTCGCGGCAAGTCTCTCGCCCGGGCTGGGCGAACGATGGGTCCTGAAGTTCTGACTGTGCGCCCGTGGCGAGTTTCCCCATGCAAGACCAACGGTCGTGCATGGCCCGACGCGTGGCTTTACCACTGCAGCGGGAAGCCGCACTATCCGCGCGTTTCGATGCGTGCATTCAAGGAGAGAAGATGAGCAAGGCGCTGTTGGTCGTGGACATGCAGGCGGGGCTGTTCCTCACCACCCCGGAACCCTGGCGCGCCGGGGATATCCTCGAGCGCATCAACCGCCTCGCCGACCGCGCCCGGCGCGCCGGCGTGCCGGTGATCTACGTGCAGCACGACGGCGAGCCGGGCAGCGAGCTGGAGCCCGGCTGCATCGGCTGGCAGCTGCACCCGGGCCTGGAGCGCGGCGACAACGACTGGGTGGTGCGCAAGACCGCCTGCGATGCCTTCTTCGAGACCGAGCTCAAGGCCACCCTGGAGAAGCTGTACGTCACCGACCTGGTGGTGACCGGCTACGCCACCGAATTCTGCGTCGACACCTCCATCCGCCGCGCCGCCAGCGAAGGCTTCAACGTCATCCTGGCCAGCGACGCGCACACCACCCGTGACCGGCCGCACCAGCGCGCCGAGGCGATAGTCGCCCACCACAACTGGGTCTGGAGCGAATTCATCCAGCCACGGAACCCCATGCGCCTGCAGCAGGCCGAAGAGATTCACTTCTGAGGAGAGACACCATGGGCCGCATCACCTTTCCCGACGGCACCGCCGTGCCCGCCATCGGCCAGGGCACCTGGCACATGGGCGAACGCCCCGACCAGCGCGCCCGCGAGGTCGCCGCCTTGCGCCTGGGCCTGGAGCTGGGCATGAACCTGATCGACACCGCCGAGATGTACGCCGAGGGCGGCGCCGAGCAGGTGGTGGGCGAGGCCATCGCCGGGCATCGCGACGCGGTATTCCTGGTCAGCAAGGTGTACCCGTGGAACGCCAGCCGCCAGGGCGTCGAGCAAGCCTGCGAACGCAGCCTCAAGCGCCTGGGCACCGACCGCCTCGACCTCTACCTGCTGCATTGGCCGGGCGAGCACCCGCTGGAGGAAACGGTGGAAGGCTTCGAGCGCCTGCGCGAGCAGGGCAAGATCCTGCGCTGGGGCGTCTCCAACTTCGACCAGGCCGACATGCAGGGCCTGCCCACTGGCTGCGCCGCCAACCAGGTGCTGTATAACCCCGAATCCCGCGGCATCGAGTTCGACCTGCTGCCCTGGCAGCAACGCCAGCGCCTGCCGCTCATGGCTTACTGCCCGGTGGGGCAGGGTGGCAGCCTGCTGCGTGACGCGGCGCTCGTCGAAGTCGCCCGCCGGCACGACGCCACCCCGGCGCAAGTCGCCCTGGCCTGGGCCCTGCGCCGGGACGGCGTGATCGTCATCCCCAAGGCCGTCGACCCCGTGCACATCAAGCAGAACGCCGGCGCCGGCGAGTTGCGCCTGAGCGCCGACGACCTGGCGCTGATCGACCGCGCCTACCCGGCGCCGACCCGCAAGCAGCGGCTGGATATGGTCTGACCCGCTTCGCACCCTGGGTGGGCGCCGAGCGTAGCTGTGTCGGTGGGCGTAGGCTGGGCGTAGGGTGGGCTTCAGCCCACCGTTTTTTCGGCGGGCACGAGGCTTGGCTGATCACCGAGCCTGGAGGATGGGCTTCGCGAAGCGAAACCCTTGGCTATGCCTGCGTTAAGTGTTGCTAGAAGATTTGAGTCCAGCTGATTGCTGAGCTTTGCTGGTGCTTCTGGTTTCGCCCCCCCCGGGCGAGTCCCTTTTCCAATCGTTGAAAAGGAACCAAAAAACTTGCCCCATCATCCGGCCCGACTGCGTCGGGTTCCCTCACTCCATCGTTGCTCTGGGGGCCGGCGCGATGGGCCATCCATGGCCTGGCGCGCCTCTCGCGGCATCCATGCCGCTCGTCCCCCGGCGCAACGACTGCGTTCGGCCTCCTGGAGGGGCATTGGCGGCTGCTCCAACTTTCTTCGCTCAAATCCACACATTGATGTGCGCACCAAACCAACGTGCACGTAGCGGCGGCTTTCGTAGGATGGGGCCGGGCGACGCTCCGCAAGCGGAGCGAAACTCGTCTCCCCGGAGCCATCTCCCGGTCCTATCCGGCCAATATGCGAAGAAGCGTCTGTCGACCAGATTCCTATTGTCCTACAGCTCCCATAGACTCGCGGCTCAGATACCCAAGGAAGGATTTCCATGAATCGCATGCTGTGGACGCTGTTGGGCCTGTCGGGGCTGACCATGGGTGCCTGGGCGCAGGACACCGCGACGCCGGACCCGCTGCTCGACGCCCCCGCCGCGTCGGCCGCGACCTCCGGCAGCGGTGCCCGTGGCGTGCTGCGGGCGCAGGATCAGGCCGTGCTCGCCAGCGAGCTGGCCGGGCGCATCACCGAGATGCCCTATGCCGAAGGCCAGGCGTTCAAGAAGGGCGAGGTGCTGGTGCGCTTCGACTGCAGCGCCTACCAGGCCCAGCTCAACGCCGCCAATGCCGCCACCCGCGCCGCCCGTGAAGAGCTGAAGAACAAGCAGCAACTGGCCGCGCTCAACTCCGTCGGCCGCTTCGAAGTGGCCCTGGCCGAGGCGCGCCAGGCGCAATCCCAGGCGGAAGCCCAGGTCTACCAGGTGCAGGTGCAGCGCTGCCAGGTCAAGGCGCCCTTCGATGGCCAGGTGGTCAGCCGCCGCGTGCAGCCCCATGAAAGCGTGCCCAGCGGCGCGCCGCTGCTGGAGGTGGTGGACAACCGCACCCTGGAAATCCACCTGCTGGTGCCGTCGCGCTGGCTTGGCGGACTCAAACCCGGTGAACCCTTCGAATTCGTGCCCGACGAGACCGGCAAGCCGCTCAAGGCCACGGTCAAGCGCCTCGGTGCGCGCATCGACGAAGGCAGCCAGACCCTGCTGCTGATCGGCGCCCTGCCCGAGGACGCGCCCGGCCTGCTGGCCGGCATGAGCGGCAGCGCACGCTTCCCGGAGAGCCGATGAACGCGCCGCTGCCCGGTTTCGCCGAGCGGGTCTTCGCGGTCTTCCTCGGCCTGCAGGCCCAGGCCCGCAAGGCCGGGACGTCTTCGCAACTGGCCTTCGCCATGGTCAACGACGGCCAGGGCGTATTCGGCTATCGCCATGCCGCGCTGCTGATCACCGGCAAGGTCCGCGCGCTCACTGGCATCAGCGTGGTGGAGCCCAACGCCCCCTTCGTCGCCTTCGTCGAGCGTGCGGCGGCCCAGCGCCTGGCTGCGGGCCAGCTGGGCGAGCCCGGCGTCGTCGAGCCGGGCAGCCTGGACGAGGGCAGTCGCGAGGACTGGCAGGCGCTGTCCGCCGCCCAGGCGTTCTGGCTGCCGCTGAAAGATCGCCAGGGCGAGGTCTTCGGCGGCCTGTGGATCGCCCGCGACACCCCCTGGAGCGAGGCCGAACAGGCCCTGCTGGTGCAGCTCGGCGACACCTACGGGCACGCCTGGCTGGCCCTGCAGCCGCGCAAGCCCTGGCGCCTGCGCTGGCCGAAGAAGAAGCTCCTGGCCCTGGCTGGCGCGCTGGCCCTGGTGCTGCTGGTGCCGGTGCGCCAGTCGGTGCTGGCGCCGGCCGAAGTGGTGCCCCAGGGCGGTCGCGTGGTGGCTGCGCCGCTGGATGGGGTGATCGCCGAATTCCTCGTCAAGCCCAACCAGAGCGTTGCCGCCGGCGACCTGCTGGTGCGCTTCGACGCCACCACCCTCAAGGCCCAGGCCGATGTCGCCGAACGCGCCCTGGGGGTGGCCGAGGCGGAGCTGAAGGCCAACAGCCAGCGCGCCTTCGCCGACGCCGAATCCAGCGCCCGCATCGACCTGCTGGCCGCCCGCGTCGAGCAGAAGCGCGCCGAGCGCGACTACGCCCGGCAATTGCTGGCGCGCAGTGAAGTCCGCGCCGAGCGCGCGGGCATCGCCGTGTTCGCCGATGCCGAGCGTCTCACCGGCAAGCCAGTGCAGACCGGCGAGCGGCTGATGCAGATCGCCGACCCGGCCCAGGCCGAGCTGCGCATCGAGCTGCCCGTGGGCGACGCCATCGCCCTGCAACCCGGTGCCGAGGTGGCGCTGTTCCTCGACAGCGACCCGCTCAACCGTCACGACGCGCGCCTGGAACGCACCGCCTACGAGGCCCAGGCCACCGCCGCCGGGCAACTGGCCTATCGCCTCGACGCCGCCTTCGCCGATGCCCCGCCACGCATCGGCCTGCGCGGTACCGCCAAGCTGTTCGGTGACCGCGCGCCGCTGGCCTACTACCTGTTGCGCCGCCCTCTGGCCGCGCTGCGCCAGGGCCTGGGGTTCTGATGCTGCCCGCCCTGCGCCCCGACCTGCAGCTCTCGCCCGCCGCGCCGGACCGCGACGGTGCGCCGCAATGGACCTTGGCCGATCCCTTGCGTGGCCGCTATTTCAAGCTCGGTGCCGCCGCCGTTCGCCTGCTGCGCCACTGGTCGCGGGGTGAGCCCCAGCAGGTGCTGGAGGCCGCCAACGCCGAGCCGGGCGCGCCCCTGGGCGCCGGCGAGCTGGAGCAGATGCTGCGCTTTCTGCGCGGGCACGACCTGATCGCCGCCCTCGACCCGGAGCAGCGGGCCAGCTATGCCCTCAAGGTCGCCAGCACGCGCCATAGCCTGTGGCAGCAGGTGCTGCACCAGTACCTGTTCTTCCGCATCCCGCTGTGGCGGCCGGACCGTTTCCTCAACCGTGCCTGGCCGGTGCTGGAACGCAATGGCCCCTGGCTGCTGCGACGCGGCCTGCCGGTAATCCTGCTGCTCGGGCTGTTCCTGGTGGCCCGGGACTGGGAGCGCTTCCTCGCCACCTTCCCGCACCTGTTCAGCTTCGGTGGTGCGCTGGCCTTCGGCATCGCGCTGACCTTCGCCAAGCTCTGCCACGAGTTCGGCCATGCCTTCATGGCCAAGCGCGCGGGGTGCCGGGTACAGAGCATGGGCCTGGCCTTCATGGTGATGCTGCCGATGTTCTACACCGACGTCAGCGACGCCTGGCGGGTGCAGGACCGGCGCTCGCGATTACTTATCGGCGCCGGCGGCGTGCTCGCTGAGCTGGTGCTGGCGGTGCTGGCGCTGCTGGCCTGGTCGCTGCTGCCGGACGGCCCGGCACGTACCGCCGCCTTCATGCTCGCCAGCGCCACCTGGATCACAACCCTGGCGATCAACCTCAACCCCTTCATGCGCTTCGACGGCTACTTCCTGCTGAGCGACCTGTGGGGCGTCGACAACCTGCAGAACCGCGCCTTCGCCCTGGGCCGCTGGCGCCTGCGCGAGGCGCTGTTCGGCTACGGCGAACCGGCCCCGGAGCCCTGGTCGCCAGCCATGCAGCGGCGCCTGCTGCTGTGGAGCTACGGCTCGTGGATCTGGCGCGCGGCGCTGTTCTTCGGCATCGCGCTGACGGTCTACCACCTGTTCTTCAAGGTGCTGGGCATCTTCCTGATGCTGGTGGAGCTGGTGTGGTTCATCGGCCTGCCGATCTGGAAGGAGTTGGGCGAGTGGTGGCAGCGCCGCGACCAGGCCGACCCGCGCAAGGTGCTGCTCACAGGCTCGGCCCTGGGGCTGGTGCTGCTGGTGCTGCTGGTGCCCTGGCGCAACGCCGTGGATGTGCCGGCCATGCTGGAGGCCGCGCGCACCGGCACCCTGCACGCGCCCATCGGTGCGCGGGTCAAGGCGGTACGGGTGAAGGATGGCGACACGGTGGAGCAGGGCGCCCTGCTGGTGGAGCTGGAATCCCCGGACCTGGACGCGCGCCAGGGCATCGTCCGCCGCGAGATCGACATCCTCCAGTTGCAGCTGCGGCGCCAGGCCGGGCGCAGCGAGACCGCCGCCGAGACCGGGGTGATCGAGCAGCAACTGGCCGAGGCCGTGGCCGAGTATCGCGGCCTGGCCGCCCAGCGCGAGCGCCTGCAACTGCGCGCGCCCCTGGCCGGCGTGGTGCGCGACCTGCCACCGGACCTGGTGGCGGGCCGCTGGCTGCACAGCGGCGAGACCCTGGCGCGGGTGATCGCCCCCGGGCTGCGCCTGCGTGGCTACCTGGCCGAGGAAAACCTCTGGCGCGTGGCGCCGGGGGCCGAGGGCCGCTTCATCGCCGACGACCCGGCGCGGCCTGCTTTCACGGTGCGCCTGGACGAAGTGGACACCACCGGCGTCGCCTACCTCGAACTGGAGGCGCTGACCTCCGACCACCACGGCCAGGTGGCCGTGCGACGCAACGCCCAGCAACGCGCCGAGCCGGTGCAGGCCCAGTACGGCGTGCGCCTCAGCCTGCTGCAGGACCTGCCGCCCCCCGCCCAGCCACTGCGCGGCGTGGTGGTGCTGGAGGGCCGCCGGCAGTCGCTGCTCGGCTTCGCCTGGCGCCGCATGGCGGCGTTGGGTGTCAGGGAAAGCGGTTTCTAGCCCATCTGCCAAGGAAGGTTCCATGGATGTAACCCTGCCGATCTGTTCCCGCCTGCCCTGGCGCTTCGACCTGGAGCCGCTGCTGGCGGCCCTGGAGCGGATCGACTCGACGGCCTGGGTGGCACATTTCAACACCGCCTACTACCAGGGCGACTGGAGCGGGATCGACCTGGTGGCGGCTGTGGACGCGCCGATTCCCCTGGCGCCGGGCTTCGGCCCGGTGGCCCGTACCGCCCACTGCCAGGCCGAGCCGGCCTGGCAGGCGGCCATCGAGTGGTTCGGCGAGGGCCTGCGCAGTGCCCGCCTGCTGCGCCTGGGCGCCGGCGCCAGCATCCGCGAGCATTGCGACCCCGACCTGGGCAGCCCGGAAGGGCCGCTGCGCCTGCACGTGCCGCTGCTCAGCCCGCCCGGTGTGGAGTTCCTGGTGGACGGCCGGCAGGTGCCGATGGCGCCGGGGGAATGCTGGTTCATCGACCTGTCCCGCCCGCATCGGGTGGACAACCCGGGGCCGGGACCACGCATTCACCTGGTGCTGGACTGCCTGGCCCACCCGCGCCTGCGCCAGGCCATCGCCGAGGGGCTGGCGACGACGCCGGCGCTGCAACCGAGCCGGGGCGTACGGGCCTTCGCCGCGTTCAACGAGCAGGTGCAACAGCGCCCGGAACTGGCCCGTGCGCTGCAACGGATCACCGACCCCACCGACTTCTGCCGTGAGGCGGTAGCCGCCGGCCAGGCCCTCGGGCTGGTGTTCGGCGAGGCGGATGTGCGCATGGTCATGCGCCAGGGACGACAGGCCTGGAGCCGGCAATGGAGTGTGCGATGACCCCGTTGGATTTCACCGAGTGGCTGCCGATCCGTGCCTTCGAGGAGGCCGGCACCTGGCAATTGGATTGGGCCTGGTTAGGCACCGCGCCCCTGGCCCGGCCCTTCTTCAGCGACGACGTGGACGAGGCGCTGCGGCTGCCGTTCAACCTGGCCCTGCGCCGCCAGACCGGCCTGGACGCGTTGTTCGACTGGGGTGGCCGCAGCCCCGGGCTGGAACCTTCGCTGCTGGTGTTCCACACCTCCCGCTGCGGCTCCACCCTGCTGGCGCAGTTGCTGCGAGCGCTGCCCGGGCATGTGGTGCTGTCCGAGCCGCCGCCGCTGGATGCCCTGCTGCGCGCGCATTACCGCGACCCCACGGCCTCCGCCTGGCAGGCGGAGGCGGTGCGCGCGTTGTGCTCGGCCTATGGCCAGCGGCGCTGCGGCAACGAGACCCGGCTGGTGGTCAAGCTGGATGCCTGGAACCTCTTCGAGGCGCAGCTGCTGCGCCGGCTCTACCCCGAGGTGCCGTGCCTGTTCCTCTACCGCGACCCGCTGGAGGTGGTGGTGTCCCAGCGGCGCCAGCCCGGGCTGCACGCGGTCCCTGGGTTGTTGGGCCCGTCCGGGCTGGATGGCCTGCCGGGGCGGGAGGCGCTGGCGCCCGGCGATTACCTCGCCTGGATGGTCGGCCACCTGCTGCAGGCCGGGTTCGGCCTGTGCGCGGCCGGCGAAGCGGTGGCCCTGAACTACCGCGAGCTGCCCGACGCCCTCTGGGGCCGCCTGGGGCCGCTGCTGGGCATCGACCCGGCCGCCGTGCCGCACCTGCAGGCCGTGGCCGGGCGGGATGCCAAGCGTCCCGGGCAAGCCTTCAGTGCCGATGGCGAGGCCAAGCGCAACGAGGCGGACGAGGCCACGCGGGCGGCTGTGGAGCGCTGGGCGAGGGCGCCCTATCAGGCGCTGGAGGCCCTTTCACCGCGCCACTTGTGAATGCGCTTTCACATTCATTGCCCAAACCGCCGAACGGTGATTTTTTGATGGTGGCGAACTGAAATCCTCGTCTATGCTGCGAGCAGGGAAACTGTAACCACAGTTGTAGGCTCTTTCCCCGGGCCAGCAAGGATGCACGTCGTATGTCTTTCCATACCTTGAACCTCCGCTTGGCAACGTCGGCCGATCGCGCCTTCCTGCGGGCGCTGTACGGCACCACCCGTGCCTACGAGATGCAGCACACCCCCTGGGACCAGGCGGACTGCGAGCGCTTCCTCGATCAGCAGTTCGAGGCCCAGTGCGGCTACTACCAGGCGCACTACCCCGATGCCGAGCAAAACGTCATCGAGGACGCCGGCCAGTCCATCGGCCGCGCCTACCTGCTGTGGACCGACACCCACCTGCAAATCATCGACCTGGCGCTGCTGCCCGAGGCCTGTGGCCGTGGCATCGGCGGCGAGTTGCTGGGCCGCTTCCTCGAACGGGCCGACCGGGAGGGCCTCAGCGCGGGGCTGCACGTGGAGTCCTACAACCCGGCCCAGCACCTCTACAGCCGCCATGGCTTCGAAGTGGTTGGGGAGAACGGTGTGTACCTGAAGTTGCGCCGCGCCCCTCGCAGCCCGCAGGCCATGGCCGCGCCTGCGCAGCGTCCGGCCGGCCTGTCCTGAGGAATTACCCATGCATCCGATGCCTTCCTTCGCGCTGCTCGCCGAGACCGTCGGCCAGCCTTTCCACCTCTGGCTGTCGCCGGAGCAGGTGCTGCCCGTCGAATTGCTCGCCGTCGAGGAGGGCACCGGCATGACCCCTCGGCACCACTGCTACCACGCCCATTTCGCCCTGCCTGGCCAATGCAGCCTGCCCCAGGACGTCTACCGCCTGGGCCTGCCGGGGGAGGAAGGCTGGGCGCTGCTGCTGACCCCCGGAATGCCTACCGAGGACGGGCGCCCCGTACTTCAGGCCGTGTTCCACACCGACCGGCCGGCATAACCCATAACAATAAGCACGTAAACGCGGCCGAGCCTTTCGGGCGCGCCAAACCAGAGCCAGAGGAGAGTCAACACGTGGAACCTTTCATCGGTGAGATCAAGATGTTCGGTGGCAACTTTGCACCCCGAGGCTATGCGTTCTGCGCGGGGCAGATCATGGCGATTTCGCAGAACACCGCACTGTTTTCCCTGCTGGGTACCGTCTACGGCGGTAACGGCCAGAGCACCTACGGCCTGCCGGACCTGCGCGGTCGCTCGCCCGTCGGCCAGTTCCAGGGGCCGGGCCTCTCGATGATCGACCTAGGTGAGGTTGGCGGTACCGAGAGCGTCACCCTGATCCAGAGCCAGATGCCGATACACACTCACCTCGCCACCGGCACCAGCACGCTGTCCGCCGCTGGCACGCCGACCAGCCCAGCACTGGCGCCGAGTGCGACCAACTCCGTCCTGGGTGGGTCCGTCGGCGGCTCGGCCTCTGCGGCGGCCATCTGGTCGACCGTGATGGCGAACCCGATCCCGCTGACCAATCCCAGTACCGTCAACGTGACGGTGCAGACTGCGGGGGGCAGCCAGCCGGTGGGCCTGCGCAATCCCTACCTCGGGGTGAATTTCATCATTGCGATGGAAGGTATCTATCCCTCCCGTAACTGATGAACCTGTGCCGCCGGTGCCTCGCAGCACCGGCGGTTCCGTGATCGAACAATGATTCATCGACAGGCAGACCTACACGCAGACCATGGCCAATCCATCACCCGCCTTCCACTTCATCTCGGGGCTGCCACGCTCGGGGTCCACGCTGCTGGCGGCGCTGCTGCGGCAGAACCCGCGTTTCCACGCAGGCATGACCAGCCCGGTGGGCAGCTTCTTCTCGGCCCTGCTCAAGCAGTTCGGCGCCGAGAGCGAGTTCGGCCCGGTGGTGACCCAGGAGCAGCGCAAGCGCCTGCTCGCCGGCCTGTTCAGCAACTACTACGCGGACCAGGCCGGGCGGGATGTGATCTTCGACACCAACCGCCAGTGGTGCGCCCGCCTGCCGGCCCTGCTGGACCTGTTCCCCCAGGCCAGGGTGATCGCCTGCGTGCGCAATGTCGCCTGGGTGATGGACAGCATCGAGCGGCTCTACCGCGCCAACCCGTACGAGATCACCAAGCTGTTCAACGACGACAACGAGCGCAACACCGTCTACAGCCGGGTCGAGACCCTGGCCCAGCGCAACCGCCTGGTGGGCCTGCCCTGGTCGGCGCTCAAGGATGCCTATTACGGCGAGCACGCCCGCTCCCTGCTGCTGGTGGACTACGACCTGCTGGTGGCCACGCCCGAGCGGGTGCTGCGGCTGGTCTACGAGTTCCTTGGCGAGCCCTGGTTCGAGCACGACTTCGAGCATGTCGAGTACGACGCCCCGGAGTTCGACCAGGCCCTGGGCCTGCGCGGCCTGCACAAGGTGCGGCCCAAGGTCGAAGTGGCGGCGCGGCGCACCCTGCTGCCGCCGGATCTGTTCGAGCAGTACGCGCAACTGGATTTCTGGAAGGACTCGCGTAACAGCGAGGCCCATGTGATCAGGACCGCCCGGGATGCCCGGGCCCTGGAAGAAGAACGCAACTGAGCACCCGCCGAGGCGGGCGCCGGAACGAGGAGGTAGAGGTCATGGGCTGGGGTCATTCGAGGAAGGCAGGTCGCAACGGCAAGGCCAAAGGTGCGGAGGCTGCGCCCCTGGCGTGCCCGCTGCCGCTGATCAGTGCGCTGGAGCCGCGCATGATGTTCGACGGCGCGGTGGCCGCGACGGTTGCCGATACCGCCGCCTCGGCGGCCACCTCCGCTCCCACGGCGGCCGACGCGGCCCATGACACCGGCGCCAGCGACAGCAGCCATGCCGGCACCGCCGACAACAGCCACGGCACCCAGGACCTGCAGGCCAGCCCGGTGACCGACGGGCAGAACGGCGTGCGCAAGGAAATCGTCTTCGTCGATACCCGTGCGCCGAACTACCAGGAGCTGCTCAAGGCCGTCTCGCCCAATGCCGAGGTGGTGCTGCTGTCCACCAACAAGGACGGTGTGCAGCAGATCGCCGACGCCCTGGCCGGGCGCACCGGCATCGATGCCATCCATATCATTTCCCACGGCGATTCCGGGGTGTTGCTGCTGGGCAACGGCCCGCTGTTCGAGGGCAACCTCGGGCAATACGCCACCCAGCTTTCCAGCATCGGCAAGGCGCTGACCACCGATGGCGACATCCTCCTCTACGGCTGCGAAGTGGGGGCAGGCAGCGAAGGCCAGGCCTTCGTCACCAAGCTGGCCGGCATGACCGGGGCGGATATCGCCGCTTCCGACGACAACACCGGCGGCAGCGTCAAGGGCGGTGACTGGGACCTGGAGATCGCCACCGGCCAGATCGCGGCCAGCAGCGCCCTGAACCTGTCGCGCCTGGGCGGTTACGACCACCTGCTGGTGACCACGGCGGTGAACAACATTGCCGACCTGAAGAGCGCCATTGCCACGGGCAATACCGACGGTGTCGACGACGTCATCACCCTCACCGGCAACATCACTTTCACCAACAGCAGCGACGGCATCACCATCAACGTCACCGACGGCCACACGCTGCAGATCGTCGGCGGCGGTTTCGCGCTGGACGGGGCCCACAAGACCCGGGTGCTGGATGTGTCCACTACTGGCGCCAACTCCAAGGTCGCGCTGGACAACATCACCATCCGCAACGGCCTGCTCGTCGGTAACGGGGCCAATGAAGGTGCCTCCGCTGCGGACAGCCTGGGCGCGGCTATCCGCAACGCAGGCGTACTCACCATCACCAACAGCACCATCACCGCCAACAAGGCATCCGGCGGCGGCGGTGGCGGTGGCGACTTCGGTGGCAACTACGCCGGCGGCGGCGGCGGCGGTGGTGGTTTTGGCACCTCCCTCGGCGGCACCGGGGGAACCAGCGCCGGTGCCGCCATAACGCCCACCTTACCTTCCACTGTCACCGGCGGTAATGGCGCCGGTCCCAACTCCGACTTCGGGGGGCGTGGCGGCAGCGCTGCGGCAGGTTCGGGTGGCAGTTACTTCGGTAACGGTTCGAGCACTGCCGGCTACACCGCCGGGGGATCGGGCGGGGTGGCCAACAACGGCAGCATCAGCATCGGCGGCGGCGGCGGCGGTGGTGGCTCATCGGCGGCTGGTGGCAAGGGTGCTGCCGCCGTGGGTGGCATCTACAACAGCAGTACCGGCTTCCTGACCATCGTCAACAGCAGCGTGACCAACAACCTGGGGGCTGGTGGCGGTGGCGGCGGCGGTGTCTCCGCCGACCAGGTCGGTTACGGTCGATCGGGCGATGGCGGTGCGGGCGGGGCCGGGGTCGGCGCCATCTGGAACGCCGGCGGCACGGTGCGGATGGACGCCACCAGCGCCGGCACCCTCTCCACTGGCAACGTCGGTGCGGGCGGCCTGGGCGGCAAGGCGGCCGGCGGCGCCAACGTGGATGGCGCCAACGGCGCGGCCAACTCGACCATCTACACCACGTCGGGCGGCGCCACCGATACCAATTACAACCCCAACGCTGCGCCGACCCTCGGCAACCTCAACAACGACAGCGTCGCCTGGGCTGGTGCGGGCAATACCGTGCGGCTCGATCTGGGCAGCAACGCCAGCCTGGCCGACGCCGAGCTGGGCGCGCTGAACAGCGGCAACGGCAACTGGTCCGGTGCCAGCCTGGTGATCCAGCGCAATGGCACGGCGGTGAGCAGCGACGTGCTGGGTTTCGATACCACCGGCGGGCTGTTCACCATCAGCGGCAGCAACCTGCAATCGGGTGGGCAGACCTTCGCCACCTTCACCAATACCGGCGGCGTGCTGACCATCACCTTCACCAGCAGCGGGACGACAGCAACCACGGCCCTGGTGAACGATGTGGCGCAGCGCATCACCTACCGCAACGACACGCCGGCTGGCGATGCCAACGTCAAGGTCACCCTCAACGACGGTGCCGGCGCCAGCGCCACCGCCAACGTCACGGTGGCCACGGACTTCATCTACGTCACCAACAGCAGCGACACCGCCACCATCGATGCCAGCAACGGCACGAGCTTCAGCGAGGCCGTCGCCATCGCCGCGGCCGACAGCACCGGCAGCCAGACCATCGTCTTCGCCAGCAACCTGGCTGGCCAGACGCTCAACCTCAATGCCGGGTCGATCAACGAGAGCCTGACCTTCGACATGGACCAGGCCAGCGGCCTGATCCTCACCGGCGGCACCCTCACCCTGGGGGGCGGCACCACCCAGACCTTCACCCATGGCGCCGGCGATACCGCCACTATCAGCAGCGTTATCGCCGGCAGCGGCGCCCTGACCAAGGCCGGGGCGGGCAACCTGACCCTCTCCGGCTCCGGCAACACCTTCAGCGGCGCCACCACCATCAGCGCGGGCACCCTGACGGTCAGTGGCGGCGATGCGCTCGCTTCCAACACCAGCGTGTCGGTCGCAGCCGGTGCCACCCTGGCCCTGGCCGGCAACGAGGCGCTGGGCAACCTCTCCGGTGCCGGCTCGGTGACCCTGGGCAGCTTCAACCTCACCAGCAACCAGACGGCGGACACCACCTTCTCCGGCGGCATCAGCGGCACCGGTGGGGTGACCTTCAACCAGGTCGGTGCCGCCACCTACTCGACCACGCTTTCCGGCACCAACACCTACACCGGCAACACCGTGCTCGCCAACTACGGCTGGCTGAAGCTCAACGGCGACGCCTCCATGGCTGACACCAACGCCGTGCGGGTCAATGGCAACAGCGTGCTGACGCTGCTCTCGGACCAGACCGTCGGCAGCCTGGCGAGCAACAACGCCAACGCCAGCATCCAACTGGGCAGCTACACCCTGACCGCCGGGGGCGACAACACCAGCACCGCGGTGCTCGGGGTGATTTCCGGCACCGGCTCGCTGGTCAAGCAGGGCAGCGGCACCCTGACCCTGTCCGGCAGCAATACCTACGGTGGCACCACCACCGTCTCCGCCGGCACCCTGTCGATCGCCGGCGACGGCAACCTGGGCAGCGGGGCCGTCACCCTGGCGGGAGGCACCGTGCTCGATGTCACGGGCGCTACCACCATCGACAACGCCATCGTCCTTGCCGGCAATAGCAGCATCGGCAACAGCAGCGCCGTCGCCCTCAGCGGCGTGATCAGCGGTGCCTTCGACCTGACGAAAACCGGCAGCGGCACCCTGAGCCTGTCCGGTAGCAACAGCTACGGCGCCACCTATGTGAGTGCCGGCACCCTGTCGATCACAAACGACGGCAACCTGGGTTCGGGCGCGGTGAACCTGGCCGCCGGCACCACCCTGGCGCTCACCGGCGCCAACACCATCGACAACGCCATCGTGCTCGGCGGCGATGCCTCGGTGAGCAGCTCGGCGGCCGCGACCCTGTCGGGCGTGATCAGCGGCGCCTTCACCCTGACCAAGACCGGCGCCAGCACCCTGACCCTGTCCGGCAGCAACACCTACGGCGCCACCACCGTCAGTGCCGGCACCCTCAGCGTGGCCAGCGACGGCAACCTCGGCAGCGGCACGCTGACCCTGGGCGCCGGCACCACCCTGGCGGTGACCAGCGCCACCACCATCGACAACGCCATCGCCCTGAGCGGCAGCGCCGCGGTGAACACCGGGGCCAATACCACCCTGTCCGGGGTGATTAGTGGCAGTAACAACCTGACCAAGACCGGCGCCGGCACCCTGACCCTGACCGGCAACAACACCTACAGCGGCAGCACCAGCGTCAACACCGGGACCCTGAGCATCGCCAGTGACAGCAACCTGGGCAGCGGCACCCTCAACCTGGCCAACGGCACCATCCTGCAGATCACCGGCAACACCACCCTCGACAACGCCCTGGCCCTCACCGGCCTGGTGACCGTCAACGCCGGCGCTGCGGCCACCCTGTCCGGGACCATCAGCGGCACCGGCAGCCTGATCAAGGCCGGCGCCAGCAACCTGACCCTGTCCGGCAGCAACACCAACAGCGGCGCCACCACCGTCTCCGCCGGCACCCTGGTGGTCGATGGCAGCACCGCCAGCGCCACCACCGTGGCCAGCGGCGCGACCCTGGCCGGTAGCGGCACCCTGGGTGGCGACGTCACCGTACAGAGCGGCGGCACCCTGTCCCCGGGGGGCGCGGGCGTCGCCACCCTGACCGTCAACGGCAACCTGACCCTGGCCTCGGGCAGCACCCTGGCCCTGGATATCAACGGCGCCACCGCCGGCACCGGCTACGACCGGGTGGTGGTCAACGGCACTGTCGATGTCTCCGGCGCCGCCCTGGCGGTCACCCATGGCTACGCGGCCGGCAGTGGTGACAGCTACACGGTGATCGTCAACGATGCCGCCGACGCCGTCACCGGCACCTTCAGCGGCGTCAGCGAGGGCGGCAAGTTCAACGCCGCCGGCAACGGCACCGAGCTGACCACCAGCTACATAGGGGGCAGCGGCAATGACCTGACCCTGACCGCGCCCATCGCCCCGACCGTCACCAGCGTCTCCTCCAGCACGCCCAATGGCACCTACAAGATCGGCGATGTCATCACCGTCACCGTGCGCTTCGATTCGGCGGTGAACGTGACCGGCACCCCGACCCTGATCCTGGAGACCGGCGCCACCGACCGGGTGCTCGACTACCTGTCCGGCTCGGGCACCGATACCCTGAGCTTCACCTACACCGTGCAGGCCGGGGACAGCTCCGCTGATCTCGACTACGCCTCCACCTCGGCGCTGAGCCTCAATGGCGGCACCATCAAGGACGGTGCCAACCAGAACGCCATCCTCACCCTGGCGGCCCCCGGTGCGGCAGGCTCCCTGGGCGCCAACAAGGCCCTGGTGGTGGACGGCGTGCGCCCGGTGGCCACCAGCATCACCCTCAGCGACACCAACCTGCGGATCGGCGAGACCGCCACCGTCACCATCACCTTCGCCGAGGCGGTGACGGGGCTGGATGCGGGCGACCTCACCGTGGCCGGCGGCACCATCGGGGCCCTGAGCAGCGCCGATGGGGGCATCACCTGGACCACCACCTTCACCCCGACCAGCAACCTCACCAGTGGCACCAACGTCATCACCCTGAACAACACTGGGGTGATGGACCTGGCGGGTAACATCGGCAGCGGCAGCACCGACTCGGGCAACTACGCCATCGACACCCAGCGCCCGACGGCCACCATCGTGGTCACCGACAGCGTGCTCAAGGCCGGGCAGACCACCACCGTCACCATCACCTTCAACGAGGCGGTGACCGGGCTGGGCATCGGCGACTTCCTGGTCGACAACGGCACCCTCAGCGGGCTCAGCTCCAACGACGGCGGCATCACCTGGACGGCGACCCTGACGCCCAGCGCCACCATCACCGACACCAGCAACCTGATCACCCTGGACAACACCGGGGTGCAGGACCTGGCGGGCAACGCCGGCAGCGGCAGCACCGATTCCAACAACTACGGCATCGATACCCAGCTGCCCACCGCCACCGTAGTGGTCGCCGATACCGCCCTGAAGGCCGGGCAGACCACCACCGTCACCATCACCTTCAGCGAGGCGGTGAGCGGGCTGACCACGGCGGACTTCAGCGTGGCCAACGGCGCGCTGAGCAACCTCAGTAGCAGCGACGGCGGCATTACCTGGACGGCGACCCTGACGCCGGGGACCAACGTCACCGACAGCACCAACGTCATCACCCTGAACAACGCCGGCTACACCGACCTGGCAGGCAACGCCGGCCTCGGCAGCACCGATTCCAACAACTACGCCATCGACAGCTTGGCGCCGGCGGTGACTTCGGTCACGGTCCCGGCCAACGGCACCTACGGCCCTGGCCAGAACCTCGACTTCACCGTCAACTTCGGCGAGGCCGTCACCGTCGATACCCTCGGTGGCATGCCGCGCCTGGTCATCACCCTGGACACCGGCGGCACCGCCTACGCCGAGTACCTGAGCGGCAGCGGCACCACCGCACTGGTGTTCCGCCTGGTGGTCACCAGTGGCCAGGCCGATGCCAACGGCATCAGCGTCGGCGGCGCCCTCCAGGCCAACGGCGGCACCCTGCGCGATACCGCCGGCAACGACGCAGTGACCACGCTCAACAGCGTCGGTGATACCAGCGCCGTGCTGGTGGATGCAGTGGCTCCCCGGGTTACCGATATCGCCCTGGACGGCACCTCGCCCACCACCAACAGTTCGGTGAGCTTCACCGTCACCTTCAGCGAAGACGTCACCGGGCTCGACCTGGCCGACTTCAACCTGCTCACCGGTGGCAGCGTCAGCGGCACCCTGCAGTCCCTGGTGCAACTGACCGGCAACACCTGGCGTGTCACCGTCAGCGGCATCACCGGCCAGGGTAGCCTGGGCCTGTCGCTGCCGGCCATCGCCAGCGGTGTCGCCGACGGTCAGGGCAACGCCATGGTGGATTCCTACTCCACCATCGGCTACCAGATCGGCTCCCTGGACAACGGCGACCCGGAATTCCGTGCCAACCCGCCGGTGACCACGCCCATCGAGGCTCCGGCGCCGCTGCAGCCCACCGTGCCCAGCGCGCCGCCGCCCTCGACCACCACCTCGCCGCTGATCCCGCCGCCGCTCTTCGAGCAACCGACCCTCGGCAGCGGTATTCCCACCGTGGGCAACATCTTCATCAACAACGGTGCCCTGGCACCCAGCTTCATCGCCCAGGTGTTCGCCAGCAGCGACAGCAGTAGCGACGGTGGCGGCGCAGGCTTCCTCGGTTTCGGTGGCGGGGATGGCGGCGTGTTCGGCGCCAGCACCTTCTCCGGCCTGTTCAGCAAGGACAAGCCCCAGGAGAGCAACGAGAAGATCTTCGACAAGCAACGTAGCAACGGGCAGGGCGGGCGCAGCTTCGGCGCGCCGACCCTGGGCCAGCAGCTGCATGAGATGAAGGAAGCCGAGCAGCGCCAGGTGCGTCAGCTGGCACAGGCCCTGGGGCAGGTCGCGGGGACGGCCGCCCAGGGTTGAAACGATTTGGGCATATCCAAACACCAGCCGTACCAGGGGGCGGCACAAGGATGACCAACAATTACAAAGCGTTTGCGGCCAGTTTGCTGGCCTTGGCAATCAGTGGCTGCGCCGTGACCAGCCAACCCATCGACAAGAGTGTGAGCGAGGAACGCGCACGCACCGACCTGCAGACCATGTTCCAGGGCCAGGAGCCGCTCTCCGGCCCGCTGACCCTGCACCAGGCCATGGCCCGTGCGGTGAAGTACAACCTCGAAGCGCGCCTGAAGGTGATGGAGCAGGCCATGGCCGAGCGCCAGCTCGACCTCGCCAGCTTCGACATGCTGCCGCGCATGGCGCTGTCCGCCGGCTACGCCGGGCGCAACAACGTCAGCGCCTCCAGCAGCCAGAGCATCGAGACCGGCACCCAGTCCCTGGAACCGTCCACCTCGCAAGACCGCGACCGCGGCGTGGCGGACCTGACCATGGTGTGGAACGTGCTCGACTTCGGCGTCGCCTATGTCAGCGCCAAGCAGCAGGCCGACCAGCGCCTGATCGTTGAAGAACGCCGCCGCAAGGTCATCCACACCATCACCCAGGACGTGCGCTCCGCCTATTGGCGCGCCGTGGCGGCCGAGCGCCTGCTCAAGCAGATCGACAGCCTCATGGGCCGCGTGGAGCAGGCCCGCGAGAACAGCCGTCACATGAGCAACCAGCGCATCGGCGATGCCGTGCAGGTGCTGGCTTACCAGCGCGCGCTGATCGAAGCCACGCGCCAGCTGGAAGACCAGCGCCGCGCCCTGACCCTGGCCAAGACCGAACTGGCCGCTCTGATCAACCTGCCGCTGAGCACCAGCTACCAGCTGGCCTCCACCGAGGGCTACAGCGTGCCCGAGCTGAAGGTCGACTTCACCAGCCTGGAGCAGCAGGCCCTGGCCAGCCGCCCCGAGCTGCGCGAGCAGGACTACCAGGCGCGCATCAGCGCCGCCGAAACCCGCAAGGCCATGCTGCGCCTGCTGCCCGGCCTGGAGTTCTCCGCCGGCGGCCACTACGACAGCAACAGCTTCCTGGTGAACCAGAGCTGGGCCGACTACGGCGTGAAGGTCACCTGGAACCTGTTCAACGTGCTCTCGGCACCGGCGGCCATCGATGTCGCCAAGGCCGGGCAGAAAGTCGCCGATGCCCGTCGCCAGGCGATGTCCATGGCGGTGCTGGCCCAGCTGTACGTGGCCAACGCCAACTTCCATGAGGCCCAGCGCCAGTTCCAGACCAGCCAGCAACTGGCCGACCTGGACGGGCAGATCGCCGAGCAACTGCGCAACCGCTACAGCACCCAGAGCATCGGCGAGCTGGAACTGATCCAGGGCGAGCTGAACACCCTGCAGGCGCAGCTCAAGCGCGACCTGTCCTATGCCGACCTGCGCAACGCCTACAGCCAGCTGTTCATCAGCGCCGGTGTCGACCCACTGCCGGACGCACTGCCGGACGCCAACCTCTCCACCATCGCCGGGGCCTTGGCCAACAGCGAATCGCGTTGGGAGAACGGGGATATCGGCACCGCGAAGTAACCCTCGCGGTTCGATGGGAAAAAGGGGCTTCGGCCCCTTTTTTCATGGGCAAAAAACCGGATCGGTTGCGCGTAGGCCGGGTGAAACCCGAAGGGTTCGGCAGCGTGCCCTCGCGGGTTGCACCCGCCCTGCGGGGCGGTATGCATGCTGGCGACCCTTGGCGTTTGGGGGAGGGGCGACGCTGGGCTTGTGCCCAGGCGCCAACCCGAGGGTTCAGTGAACGCTCTGCGCCTGCTCTTCGAACAGCCGCTGGGCGGTGCTCAGGCGCTCCAGCTCGCGGCGGACCATGGCGGCGTATTCCGGCGGCTTGAGCTGGTACAGCTCGGTGGCGACCCAGGCCAGCCAGCGCGGGCCAAGGGCCGCGCGCTGGTCCAGCAGGCGCAGCGCGTCGGCGAGGGCGCGCTCGGCGTTGTCCTGGTGGAAGCGTTCGCGGCCCACGGGGTCAGTTGGCCTGCAGGCCGACGTAGATGTTCTGCACGTCGTCGTGGTTGTCGAGGGCGTCGAGGAAGGCCTCGACCTCTTCCAGTTCGGCACCGGAAAGCGCGACCGGGTTCTTCGCCTTGTAGCCCAGGTTGGCCGACGCCACGGTGAAGCCGAATTCCGGCAGCGCCTTGCACACGGCGTCCAGGTCGGTGGGGTCGGTGTAGAAGGTGGCGCCTTCGTCACCGGTTTCGAAGTCCTGGGCGCCGGCTTCGATGGCGGCCAGTTCCGGGTCCGCATCGGCGCTGGCCGGTTCGGCCTCGATCATGCCCAGGTGGTCGAAGTCCCAGGACACCGAGCCGGAGGTGCCCAGCTGGCCCTTGCGGAACAGCACGCGGATCTCGGCGACGGTGCGGTTAAGGTTGTCGGTCAGGCACTCGACGATCACCGGCACGCGGTGCGGGGCGAAACCTTCGTAGAGGGTGCGCTCGTAGTTGACCACTTCACCGGTGAGGCCGGCGCCTTTCTTGATGGCGCGCTCCAGGGTGTCCTTGGGCATCGAGGCCTTCTTGGCCTGATGCACGGCAAGGCGCAGCTTGGGGTTCATGTCCGGGTCGGCGCCGTTACGGGCGGCGATCATGATTTCCTTCACCAGCTTGCCGAAGATCTTCCCTCGGGCGTTGGCGGCGGCTTCTTTAGGTTTGGCTTTCCACTGGGCGCCCATGGCGTTTCTCTCGCAGGTTGCACGGGGAGCGGGGCGCTGCCCGCTCATGACAGGTGGGCGATTCTACCGGGCAGTCGGGGGCGCCTGCCAGTTGCGGCGCCGGTTGGTGGGGGCGCACCCCGGCGCCGCAACCAAACCACGCGGAAAGTCACCGAGCGCAGGCACTTTCCATTCAAAAGGCTGAGCGCACGACGCCGCCATCTACCCGCAAGGCAGCGCCATTGGTGGCCGATGAGGCTTCGGAGCAGACGTAGACCACCAGGTTGGCCACTTCCTCCGGGCGGGCGAAGCGCTTGAGCAGCGAGGTGGGGCGGGCGCTGGTGAAGAACTCCTTCTCGAAGGATTCGAAGCTCTGGCCGCCGGAGAGCTTGCCGACGAACTCGCCCACGCCTTCGGAATGGGTTGGGCCCGGCAGCACGGCGTTGACCGTGACCCCGGTGCCGGCACAGGTTTCCGCCAGCCCGCGGGAGAGGCCCAGTTGCGCGGTCTTGGTGACGCCGTAGTGGATCATCTCCGTCGGGATCTGCACGCCGCTCTCGCTGCTGATGAACACCACGCGGCCCCAGTTGCGCGCCTTCATGCCGGCCAGGTAGGCGCGGGTCAGGCGCACGCCGGACATGACGTTGGTGTCGAAGAAGCGCTGCCAGTCCTCGTCGGGAATGTCGTCGAAGGGCTTGGGATCGAAGATGCCCAGGTTGTTCACCAGCACGTCCACTTCCGGGTGGTGCTGCACCAGCCGGGCGATCTCTTCGGGCCGGGTCAGGTCACCGGCGAAGCCTTCGACCTTGGCATCCGGCTGCTGGGCGCGCAGGCGGGCGAGGGCCTCGTCCACCGAACCCTGGCTGCGGCCGTTGAGGATCACCCGTGCACCCTCGCGGGCCAGGCCGGCGGCGATGGCGAAGCCGATGCCCTTGGTGGAGCCCGAGACCAGGGCACGTTTGTGGGTCAGGTTGAAGTTCATGTTTCCTCCGTGGGTTGAGGGAGCGGTACTTGGGTATAGACGCTTTCCTCGCTCCGCGCCGTAGCCCGGGCTTCAGCCCGGGAAAACCAGGATTTGCGCCGGGCACGGCTGCCGGTCAGATCCGCCCCGCCAGTTGGCGCGCATCCTCCAGCCAGCCGGCCAGGCGTGCCTCGCTGGCGCCGCGTATCGGCCCCAGCGGCAGCGTGCGCACCGGGGTGATGCCGCAGAATTTCAGGGTGGTGCGCTCCATCTGGTTCAGCCCCGGAGCGCGGTAGACCCAGCGGAAGTACCAGGGCGGCGTGTCGAGGGGGACCAGTTGGTGCGCCGAGCGGCCCTTGAGCAGCCGCGCCGGGAAGGGGTTGCCCTTGCGGTAGGCGAAGGCGAAGCCCGGCAGCAGGATGCGGTCGAGAAAGCCCTTGAACAGCGCCGGCACACCGCCCCACCAGATGGGGTAGACGAAGCACAGGTGCTCGGCCCAGGTGATCAGCTCCTGGGCATGGAGCAGGTCCGGCTCCAGCGGCTGGATGCGCCGGTAGCCCTCGTGGAGGATGGGGTCGAAGTCCAGCTGGTGCAGGCACAGCGTGCGCACCTCGTGACCTGCCGCCTGAGCCGCCTGTGCATAACCCTGCGCCAGTGCCGCGCAATAGCTCTCGCCCGAGGGATGCCCGAGTACCACCAGGACGCGTTTCGTTGCCATGTGCCACCTGCCCATTGAAGGAAAGGCGGCAGTCTGGCGTCTGCCCCTAGGGGCAGAGTCAAGCTTCGTGCAGCAGGGCGCTGCGCTGGGCGGGTTCGGTGGCACAAAGGGCCGGGTCGGCCTGGGGCTGGCCGGCGATGCAGGCGTGGATTTCTGCGCCGATACGCCCCAGCTGTGCGTCCAGGCGTTGCAGCCGGCGGATTTCCGCACGCAGGGCGGCGCGTTTGTCCTGCAGGCGCTGGTACAGCTCGGGCCAGTCGGGTTCTTCGCCACCGGCCAGCAGCGGATGCAGTTCGGCCAGGCGGAAACCCACCGACTGCGCCTGGCGGATCAGCAGCACCTGCTGCAGGTGGCGCTCGCCATAAACGCGGTAGACGCCCTGGCGCGGCACCGGGCCGAGCAGGCCCTGCTCTTCATACAGGCGGATGGCCTTGGCGCTGGCGCCGGTGCGGCTGGCGAGTTCGCCGATGTGCATGGTGGGCGTCCCTGTGGGTGAGAGAGGGATGACGGTAATGGCTGGCCGCGAGCCGAGCAATTGATTTGGGGTGAGGAGAGAAGCGGTGGGCTGAAGCCCACCCTACGGCCACCCCACGCCCAGCCGCCCAGCCTTTGCCTGCGACCTTGCGGCGCGTGGGGCGGGGCTCGGCAGTGGCGGGGGCGGTCGCTACAATGCCGCCTTTTTCGAGGAGTTAGGGCCTTGAACACCCCATCCTTTGGCGTCGGCGATGCCTCCTACCAGGCCGCTGGCGGGATCGACGGCCTGCGCCGCCTGGTCGATGACTTCTACCGCCTGATGGACGAGCTGCCGGAGGCCCGTGACCTGCGCGGCATGCACCCGGAGAGCCTGGAGCTGTCGCGGGAGAAGCTCGCCTGCTTCCTAAGCGGCTGGCTCGGCGGCCCGCGCCTGTTCAGCGAGAAATACGGTTCCATCGCCATTCCCGCCTTCCACGCCCAATGGCCGATCGACGAAGCCCGCAGCGCCGCCTGGCTGCTGTGCATGGAACGGGCGATTGCGCAGCAGGGCTACTCCAGCGAATTCGCCGACTACCTCCTGGCCCAGCTGCGCATCCCCGCCGAGCGGGTGGTGCAGGCCAGCCGCAACCGCCACGGCTGACGCTTGCCCGTCATCCTCCGCCATCCATACTTGCCCGGGCTGGCCCCGGCCAATTCCCTATCGAGGTTCCCATGAAACCCGTACGCATCGTCGCCCAGTGGGCTGAAGACGAAAGACAGACCCTGGTGATCGTCGCCCTGCAGGCCGACGACATGAGCATCGAGAAAACCGTGGAAGCCTTCGGCTACGTGAAAGACTACGACGACGAAGACCGCATGTACGTGCGCTACCCCTTCGTGCTGGAGGAATACTCCGAGACCGAGGCACTGATGGACTGGGGCGCCCTGGACGACACCCGCACCCTGATCGACCTCTACGGCCGCCGCATCGTCCCCGGCGAAGCGCTGATCCGCAACGAACGCGGCGAGCGCTACGACTACCAGGTGGTTTCGGTGGAGCCGTTCGTGCCGGTGTGATTCACAGGCAGACGGATGTGGTGGCGCAGCCGTAGATGAACAGCGCCGGCACGTAGGCGATGGCGAAGGACAACAGGCTCGGCAACAGGTGCAGCAGGGCCTTGAGTGGGCTGATTCGGCAGCGCAGCGTGCCGGCCACGAATACGGTGGTGAGTGTGGTGCAGGCGAATGCGAAGGGATGGTCCAGTCGCGGGTCCATGTCCTCCAGCAGCAGGCCGCTGACCACCAGTAGCGCGATAGCCACCAGGTAGGCGGTACCGACGCTGAACAGGGAAAGCCACAGGGCCTTGTATTGCGGGTTTCTACGGGCGATGCCTATCACGCCGGCCATGCCCAGCAGGATCAGGGCACAGGCGCAGGCGGCAAAGCTCAGTACATAGGGCGTCAGTGGGTAGCGCACTTCACATCCTTGTCGGGTCGGGGCGTCCGTCGCCCTGTTTGCGCAAAAAGCGGCGGGCAATCTTGGCAGGGCCGATCAACGCTCGCAATGCGCCTCAGGCATCCCGCAGCAGGTCGTGGGCGTTGAGCAGGGCGAAGAGGACGTCCGGGTTCCTCTCCAGGCCGCGGCGGATGGCGGCGGGGATGGACTGGCGGGTCTTGCGGCAGAGGCCGGCCTGCTCGGCGATGTCGATCTCGATGCCGCGCCCGCTGCGCACCTCGTTGAAGCCGGGTGCGATGGCCAGGCGGATGCCGAGTTGCTCGAACATCTTCTGCTGCATGCGCCCGAGGTCGTCGAGGCTGCTGATGTTCTCCAACCGCTCGAGCAGGCGCAGCTCTTCCTGGCGCGTCAGGCGCAGGATGCGCAGGTCGGCGCCGGGCGCGTCCAGCAGCTGGTCGCGCTCGCAGATGCAGGTGCCGGGCGGGCAGGGGTTGCGCAGGGGGAGGGTGGCCGTCATGCATCGATCATAGCGGCAGCCCGGCGCGCTTGCGTAGGGCCGACCAGTACCTGATGGCCCCGTGCTGCACATTTTCCCGCATCGGCTGTCCAAATCCCATGATCGGGCCCGCCGGGCCTTGCGCCCGTGCCTGTGGATCAAGCAGGCTGGGCCGCGCCAGGGGTGATATCGCATTGCGCTGGACGGATTGGAATCGCGCATCATGAGCGCTATCAGCTAAGGGAGGTTTCCATGGGGGGCATGCATCGCGTGTCGCGGCTTGCGGCGTTGACGCTGGGAATGGCACTGGCGGCTGGCGCCATGGCCAGCGAGGAATCGCAGCTGGTCGAATCGATCAACCTGTACCGCAGCTCCGTGCAGAGCTGCGCCGGCGAGGCGTCCCTGGAGCTGCCGCCGCTGGCGGCGGACCCGCGCCTGGTGCTCTCGGCCAGCAGCATCGGCGACCTGCAACAGGCGCTGGCGCAGTCGTCCTACCCCATGGTCAATGTGCAGGCCATCAGCCTGTCCGGCCCCCGTGATGCCAAGTCCGCCATGGGCGCGCTGCAGGAAAGCTTCTGCCATGTGCTGCTGGACCCGCAGTTCGTCGACGTCGGCGTGAGCCGCGAGGACCGCGACTGGCGCATCGTTCTCGCCCGGCCGCTGCTGGCCGCGGCCCTGGGCAAATGGGAGAAGGAAGGGCAGACGCTGCTGGAGCAGATCAACGCCGTGCGCGCCCAGCCCCGCCAATGCGGCGGGCAAGCCTTCGCCGCCACCACGCCGCTGGCCTGGAACGCCACCCTGGGCACCGCCGCCGAAGGCCATGCACGCTCCATGGCCAACCAGAACTACTTCGATCACAAGGGCCGTGACGGCCGCACCCCGGGTGACCGCGCCGAGCTGGCGGGCTATGTCGGCCAACTGATCGGCGAGAACATCGCCGCCGGCCAGGACAGTGCGCGCAAGGTGCTCGACGGCTGGCTCGCCAGCCCCGGCCATTGCGCCAACCTGATGAACCCGCACTACCGCGAGCTGGGCGCCGGCTATGCGGTGGACCCGAAAAGCGATGCCGGCATCTACTGGACGGCGATGTTCGGGACGCAGTGACGAGGTTGGTTCGGGGCTCCGCTTGATGGGATTCGCTGCGCTCTTCCCATCCTACGAGGGCCGGTCCGTAGGATGGGTAGAGCCTGGCGAAACCCATCGATATCCCCGGGCTGAAGCCCGGGCTACCTGCGATGTTTCACCCCGCGACAGCGGTAAATTCCATAAAGTTCCATGAAAATAAGCGAAGCGGCGGGCATCTCCGCCCTTCGTCGGTTTCTGTATCGATTCTTTGACAGGCCGTACCTCGCTTCCTATACCCAGAACCTTCCCATGGAATCCTGGTAAGGACGCACCGATGACCCCTTCCCCGAAACCGGTTGGCCTCAAGGCAGGCGCCTTTCCCCGTGCGCGGCTGGCCTGCGCGGTCACCCTGGCCCTTGGTGGGCTGGTGACTCCCGAAGCCTTCGCCGACGACTGCCCGACGCGGCTCAGCGGGCGCCTGGAAAGCCCCTGCACGGTGGCGGCCGGCAACGACCTGCAGGTCACCGGCAGCGGCAGCATCGAGGTGACGGAGGGCCCGGCGGTGCTGATCGACCATGCCGAGAACGGCGCCAGCACCCTGCGTAATAACGGCACGCTCTCGGCTGTGGGCGACCTGGACGGTAATGGCGCAACGGTGCGCCTGCAAGGCACCGAGGTGACCGGCAGCCTGCTCAACAACGCCAGCGGCGTGATCCGCTTCGAAGGGCAGATGGTGAACGGCGGCGATGCCGCGTTGCGCCTCGATGGCAGCACGTTGCATGGGGCCATCGCCAACTCCGGATTGATAGAAGGGCAGGAGCCGGCCGACGGCCTCTACCTCAGCGACAGCCGGGTCGACGGTGCCCTGCGCAACAGCGGGACCATCCTCGGCGCCACCGGCGTGCGCCTGGTGAACAGTAGCCTCGGCGGCGATATCCGCAACAGCGGCACCATCACCGGGTGGGTCAACGGCATGAATATCGCCGGCAGCGACATCCTCGGCAGCATCCGCAACTACGGCACCCTGGAAGGCACCGACGGCTGGGGCCTGTACGTCACCGACACGCGCGTCGGCCTCGATGTGGTGAACACCGGCAGCATCGGTGCCGGGTCCTTCCCCTTCGGTGGCGTGCGCCTGGCCGACACCGATATCGCCGGCTACCTGATCAACGCCGGCGATATCGACACCGGCTCCCTCGGCACCGGCCTGGTGATGCTGCGCGGCAGCATCGGCCATGACCTGAACAACCGCGAGCGCATCGCCGGCAACAACGGCATGAGCGTCAACTTCGTCACCCTCGGCGGCGACATCCGCAACAGCGGCACCATCGAGGGCCGTTTCAACCCGGATGGCGGCGGCTTCGGCTGGAACTCCACCGGCACCACCGTCCACGGCAAGGTGGTCAACAGCGGCACGGTCAAGGCGGCGACCACGGCGGTGAACTTCGACGACGTGCAACTGGACGGCGGCTTCTACAACAGCGGGCGCATCGAAGGCGGCACCGGGCTGGTGCTCGACGGCAGCACCCTGATCGGTGGCGGGCTGACCAACAGCGGCGTGCTCCAGGGCGACGACTACGCGTTGCGGGTAGGAGACGAGGCGACCCTCGACGACCTCTACATCGCCGGGCAGAACAGCGCCCGGTTCATCGGCGAGGTGTTCGCGCCACGCACCCGGGTGACGCTGTTCAGCAACGCCGGCTACACCCTGCAGGACGGCAACCTGTTCACGGTCGATGAGTTCGTCAACCGCGGCACCCTCGCGGTGGCCGCCACCAACGCCGCCGGCGCCTCGGCCAAGGCCACCATCTATGGCAACTACCGTCAGGCGGCCGGCGCGGTGATGCGCACCCAGGTGCAGGACACCACCCACTACGGGCAACTGGTGGTCACCGGCACCGCCACGCTGCCTAGCCAGGCGCGCTTCGACCTGGACGTGGCCAACCCCGGCCAGGCCTTCGATGTCGACCGCCTGCAGGACGTGCTCAGCGCTGGCACCCTGCAGTCCGACGGCACCTTCAACGTCACCAGCAACTCGGCGCTGTTCGACTTCGGCGCGGTGAAGGACGGCAACACCGTCGACCTGACCCTCGCCGCCAAGTCCGCCGATGGCGTCGCCACGGCCGCTCGCAGCGCCGGACTGGATGCTGGCGGTGCCGCCCAGGTGATCGACCAGCAACTCGCCCGGGGCAGCGCCAGCGCCTTCACCCCCTACTTCGTCAGCGCCACCAGCACGGCCGAGGTGGCCAGCAGCCTGGCGCAGACCCTGCCGATGAACAGCGACGCCCTGCGCAGCAGCCAGTTCGCCCTGGCCGCCATCGGTGATGCGGTGCAGGGGCGCCTGCAGTCCGCCACCGGGCAGCTGACGGCGGACGGGCTGGCTGTACCCGGCGATTCGGTCTGGAGCCAACCCTTCAGCTACCGCACCGGTCGCGCCGACGGCAGCGCCCTCGATGCTGCCAGCGGCACGGTATTCGGCTTCGACACCCGCACCTCGGCCAGCTCGCGGGCGGGCGTGGCCTTCGCCTATGCCGATGGCGGCACCGGCCGCAGCGAGCAGGGCGGCCAGCAGAGCAACCGCCTGGGCATGTGGCAGTTCCTCGGCTACAGCAGCCACACCCTGGCCCCGGACACTGAGCTGATGCTCTACGCCGGCGCCGGGCAGAACCGCGTGGAGGGTGAGCGCGGCATGGCCATCTCCGGGCTGCGCGGCACCGCCAAGGCCGACTACGACAGCCTGGTGACCACGGTCGGCACCAGCCTCGGCAAGGCCTTCCAGCTCGGCGAGGACTCGCGGTTGCTGCCCTCGCTGCGCCTGGACTACAACCACATCCACGAGGACGCCTACCGCGAGCGCGGCCCCGGCAGCCTGGCGCCGTTGTTGCTGGAGGTGGACGCGCGGGACACCGACCAGTTGATCGCCGGCTTCGACGGCAAGCTGGAACACGCCATCGCCCCCAACCTGCGGCTCAAGGCCAGCCTGGGCGTGGGCTACGACCTGATCAACGAGGACGGCGCCCTCACCGCGGCCTTCGCCGGTGCGCCGGGCCAGCGCTTCACCACCACGGGCGAGGCGCCCAGCCCCTGGCTGCTGCGCAGTGGCTTCGGCATCGCCCGGCAGTTCGACAACGGCGCCGAGCTGTCCCTGGACTACAGCGCCCAGGCGCGCGGTGACTATGACGATCAGGCGGCGTCACTGCGGGTGAACATGCCGTTCTGAAAAGTGCCTGTGCTCGACGACTTTTCGTATAAAGCCTAGAGCGCGGTCAGGGGTGGTCCGGCTCGTCGAGAAACTCGGTGGCGTCGCTGCCGTCGGCGTTGAGCTGGAAGATGCGCGCCGGGCGCCCTTGCTCGTCGAAGAACACCTGGCCAAGGCCGGCTGAATTCCACAGGCGCTCGCCCGCCTTGCTGTGGGCCGGGGTGCGCGGCACCACCTGCATGCGCCGGCGCTTGGTGAACCAGTTGAGCGGCGAATGGGGCGAATAGAGCCAGCGGTTGAGGCGGTCGAAGACATCCAGCAGGCGCCGGGGGAATTCGTTCTTCACGCCGCTGCTGGTGATCTGCCAGATGCGCGGGCCCTGCTTGCGATGGCGGATCAGCACCTCGTAGACGAAGGAGTAGTGCACGTCCCCGGAGAGGATCACGTAGCTGCCCGGCGTGCGCGAGTGGCGGAAGATGTTGAGGATCACCTGGGCCGCGCCGCGATGGGCCATCCAGTTCTCCGCGTCCACCAGCAAGGGGTGGCCGAACCAACTGAAGACCTTCTGCACCGCCTCGATCAGCTTCACGCCGAACACCGGCGCGGGCGAGACGATGATGGCCGAAGGGTGGTCGAGCAGCTCGTGCTGCAGCTCGCTCAGGGCTTCCCAATCCAGCAGGCCGGAAGGGCGCTTGAGGTTCACCTCGCTGCGCCAGCGACGGGTGCGGGTGTCCAGTACCAGCAGGGCGGGCGTGGTGGGCAGGCTGTACTGCCAGTGATTGAAGGCCAGCAACTCGTCGATCAGGCCATCCAGCGCCGGGCTGTCGAAGTGGCTGTCCGCCTGCGCGCTGGCGGTGAGCGCCTGGATCTTCTCCAGCAGCGTGGTGAAGGCGTCCGGGTCATTGCCCCAGCCCTGGCAGAGCAGGTAGGCGAGCAGGGCGTTGCCGATGATGCGCTTGGAGAAGGGGTGGCCGTAGGCGGTCTGCTCCCACTGGGCGGAGAGGTTCCAGTCGTCGGTGATGTCGTGGTCGTCGAAGATCATCAGCGTCGGCAGGTGGGCGAACACCCGCGCCGCGCCCGGCAGGCTCTCGCGGAAGGCCTCCAGGCGCTGGCGTTCCAGCTGGTAGCGCTCGACCTTGTCCACCGGCAGCGACGGCATCTCGGTCTCCAGCAATGTCCAGGGCAGCGGCGACCACACCAGCAGGTACATGGCCAGCACCTCGGCCAGGGTCACCAGGTGGTTGTCGGCGTTGCTGCTGGTGAAGATGGGCTTCTTCGCGCCCCCGAAGAAGCGCTCGCGCAGCGTTTCGTTGCTCTCCAGCGCCGGCAACAGGTCGGCGCGCCGGTAGTAGCTGGCGGGGTGCTGGTACAGGGCCTGGCTGTCGTCGACCACGGCACCGTCCAGACGCTCGTCGAACAGCCCGAGGCAGGCGATCAGCTGGTGGATGGCGCGCAGCATCGGCCCGGCCACATCGTCGGCGTAGACCTGGTCACCACTGAGCATCAGCAGCGCCGGGCGCTGTTCCGGCGCGGGTTGCGCGGCCAGCAGGCGGTCCGCGCAGAGCAGGCCCTCCGCCGCCGGGTGATGGGGCTTGCGGCAGGAGCCATGGAGCAACTGGTCGATGCGCGAGCGCAGCACGAAGCCCGGCTGCTGCGCCTCGCCATAGAGCAGGTGCGGCGCCCACTGGGCGATGCCCTGGTCGTCGAAGCGCAGGTCGTAGTCGATCTGCCGGTCGCAGGGCAGGGGTGCATCCAGGCGCAGGTCGATCAGGTGCAGGAAGGCATGCCGCCCCAGCTGCACCACCTGGCAGGCCTCGCCATCGAGGCGGTGATCGCGGGTTTCACCCTCGATGCTCAGCCGCAGACTCAGCGCCAGCTCGCGGCTGGCTACCAGCCACAGCACCACGCGCTGCGCCTCCAGCCGCCGCAGCATGGGGCCGGCAAGAACGGGCGGAAGGTGGTCGGGCGTGGCGAGCTGGGGTGCGGGCATCGGGGCGAAGGGTATCGGGCGGACAAGCGCGGAAGAATAACGCGACTGGCCAGGGTGGCTGAACAGCAAGGGCGATTGTTCTGTTAGCGGGCGTGACAGGGTTCAGTCCAGCCGGATACGCCCATCGCGAATGAATTCGCTCCCACGGGGAGGGGCGCGCTTCGCGCGCCTTGGGCGAATGAATTCGCCCCTACAGGGGCCCGTATCAGCGCTCGCGCACGATGGCTTTGATTTCCTTCGATGGGACCTGCACCTGGCGCTGCTTGCCGTCCTGTTCGATGAGGAAGCTGTAGGTCTCGCCCAAGCCCCAGATCACATGGACGTCCTTCAGGCTGCAACTCGACCCCAACCCCAGCCAGGCGGGCATCTCGCCTTTGCAGTAGTCCGGTTTGAATAGCACGCTCTGGGCCTGGTAGTTGCCCAGGCCGAGTTGCTGCATGACGCGGTCGGGGAGACCGGCGAGGATGCCGCTGTAGAAAGCAATGATCAGGGCGAAGAACAAGGAGAAAGGCGCGGTGAATTTGAGGCCGCCAATGCTGGTTATCGAGCAGACGGCGGCAACGATGCAGCACCCCAGAGGAATGAGATAGATGGCCAGCAGCTTGAGGAAATCACCGTCCAATCCATTTATGAAGTCCTTCGTATCTGCGAGCAACGAGAATGCCAGCCCATTGACCACCATTACGGGTACCCAAGCATTGAACAGATAACGGAAGAAAGTGAATTTGGGCAGCTTGAGCTGCAGTTGGATGACGAGCCCTATTACGAGTACAACGAGAAGGCTTCCCAGAATGAGACTGATCAGGTACATGCCTGGAAACTGAATTGCGATGGATGAAAGAAGCAGAGAGCAAAGGCTGTAAGGCAGCAGGAAGAGCAGCCCCAGCATCCAGAGCGCATGACGATCGGAGTTCTCTTCGGGAAGCCACTTCTTGATTCCTTCGCGAATAACCGAAGTGTTCATAAATCCATGAAATATCCACTGCCCCGGCAGTAACAAGGCTAGAAAAATGAAACCGATGATCGCAAAACCGACGCCACTGGCGCTGAGCAGCAGGGATGAAAACTGCAACAGGTCGAAACTGGGATAAAAATGGTTGGCGTGGAAATAGAGCAGGAAGAGTGAGAAGCCGATCACCGGCGGCGCGAACTTGGCGAGTTGGGGCGCGATGGGCTTCAGGAGCACATAAGCCTTATCTAGAAGCATCTCCATGTGATCGTCCGATGCAGGGCGATCGCTCCACTTTTCCATGAGTCTTCCTTGAGCTGGGGAATGGGGTGCCCGGCATGGTACGGAGCTGTTCCGGCACTGTCATCCCAGTCCGTAGGGCGGGTGAAACCCGCAAATGCCGTGCATCGCAGATGTCGGGTTGTACCCGACCTACATGCCCCACGGGAGCCACTCCTTGTTCAAACCGCCTTGACGATCTGCTCCCGCAGCCACTGGTGCGCGGGGTCGCGGTGGGAGCGTTCGTGCCAGAGCATGGCCATCTCGTAGCCGGGGACCTCCAGCGGGGCGTCGACCACCTGCAGGGTGCTGCTGTTGCCCACCAGGCGTTCGGGGAGCATGGCCACCAGGTCGGTGCTTTCCAATACCGAGCGCAGGAACAGGAAGTGCGGCACCGAGAGCACCACGCGGCGCGCCAGGCCATGCTGGGCGAGGGCGTCGTCGGTGACGCCGGAGAAGCCGCCGCCATCGGGGGAGACGATCACCTGGTCGAGGGTGCAGAACTGCTTCAGCGTCGGGCGTCGCTTCAGGCGCGGGTGGCCGGCGCGGCCGGCGAGCACGTAGCGCTCGGCGAACAGGGTGCGGCGGCGCAGGTTGAGGGGCGAGCCTTCGACGGTGTGGAAGGCGAGGTCGATGTCGCCGATTTCCGCCTGCCTGGCGATGCGTGAGGGTGCCATCTCGATCACGGCGATGCGGGTGCCGGGGGCGGCGGCGCGCAGGCCGGCGAGGGCGGGCAGGAGGATGGCCGATTCGCCGTAGTCGGTAGCGGCGACGCGCCAGGTGTCACGGGCCTGGGCCGGGTCGAAGGGGCTGGCCGGGGCCACGGCGCGCTCCAGTGCTTCCAGGGCCTGGCGCAAGGGCTCGCGCAGTTCCTCGGCGCGGGCGGTGGGGCGCATGCCGCGTGGGCCGGGCAGCAGCAGCGGGTCGTCGAAGATCTCCCGCAGCTTGGCCAGGTGCACGCTCACCGAGGGCTGGGAAAAATTCAGGCGCTCGGCGGCGCGGGTGACGTTGTGCTCGGCGAGCAGCACGTCGAGGGTCACCAGGAGGTTGAGGTCCAGACGCCTGAGATTATTCATTCATATACCTGGAATATGGGTTATCCATTTCCAATATACCTGGCGGACCACCATCCTGCGCTCATCCCGTTATGGAGGTTTGCCATGAATGTCCTGATCGTTTTCGCCCACCCCGAACCCCGCTCGCTGAACGGCGCGCTGAAGGATTTCACCGTGCAGCGCCTTGAGGCCGCCGGCCATGCGGTGCAGGTGTCCGACCTGTACGCAATGGGATGGAAGGCGCCCATCGATGCCGGCGACAGCCTGGATCGCGACCCCGAGGCACGTTTCGATGCATCGCAGGATTCCAGGCGCGCCTTCGCCAGCGGCCGGCAGAGCGCGGACATCGCCGCCGAGCAGGACAAGCTGCGCTGGGCCGATGCGCTGATTTTGCAGTTCCCGCTCTGGTGGTTCTCGATGCCGGCGATCCTCAAGGGCTGGGTCGACCGGGTGTACGCCTACGGCTTCGCCTATGGCGTGGGCGAGCATTCGGACGTGCGCTGGGGCAACCGCTACGGCGAGGGGTCGATGGCGGGCAAGCGGGCGATGCTGCTGGTGACCACCGGCGGCTGGGATTCCCACTACAGCGAGCGCGGCATCAACGGCCCGATGGACGACCTGCTGTTCCCCATCCAGCACGGCATCCTGCATTACCCCGGCTTCGACGTGCTGCCGCCCTTCGTGGTGCACCGCACCAGCCGGGTCGACGCGACCCGCTTCGCCAGCATCCAGCAGGAACTGGGGCTGCGCCTGGACGATCTTTGGACCACCACGCCCATCGCCTATCGCCAGCAGAACGGCGGGGACTACGAGATTCCCGCGCTGACCTTGAAGCCCGACGTGGCACCGGGGGAGGTGGGGTTCGCGGCGCATGTGAAGCGGTAGGCCAGGTGGGGCGAGGTTGATCGGCAGCAACGGTGGACGCCATGCCGGCCCTTCGCGAATGAATTCGCTCCCACAGAAATACGGAGGGCAGAAACGACGACGGGAGCGCTGGGCTCCCGTCGTTTGGATCAATGGGCCTGGTTGAGGGTCAGGCGCATGTGGCGGTTCACATCCTTGTACAGCAGGTAGCGGAAGCGACCCGGGCCACCGGAGTAGCAGGCCTGCGGGCAGAAGGCGCGCAGCCACATGAAGTCACCGGCTTCCACCTCGACCCAGTCCTGGTTCAGGCGGTAGACGGCCTTGCCTTCCAGCACGTACAGGCCGTGCTCCATCACGTGGGTTTCGGCGAAGGGGATCACGCCGCCCGGCTCGAAGTTGACGATGTTCACGTGCATGTCATGGCGCATGTCGGCCATGTCGACGAAGCGGGTGGTGCTCCAGCGGCCTTCGGTGTCCGGCATCACGCGCGGCTCGATGTCCTGCTCGTTGGTGACGAAGGCTTCCGGCAGCGGTACGCCGTCGACCTTCTGGTAGTGCTTGCGGATCCAGTGGAAGCGGGTGTGCTGGCCGCTGGTGTTGCGCACCTTGTAGTCGGCGCCCGGCGGAATGAAGGCATAGCCGCCCGGTTGCATGCTGTGCACCTGGCCTTGCAGGGTCAGGGTCAGTTCGCCTTCGACGATGAACAGCACCGCTTCGGCGTTGGGGTCCTGCTCGGGCTTGTCGCTGCCGCCCTGGGGGGCCAGCTCGACGATGTACTGGGAGAAGGTCTCGGCGAAGCCGGACAGCGGGCGGGCGATGACCCACATGCGCATGTTGTCCCAGAAGGGCAGGTGGCTGGTGACGATGTCACGCATCACGCCCTTGGGGATCACGGCATAGGCTTCGGTGAACATGGCGCGGTCGGTGAGCAGCTCGGTCTGTGCCGGGTGCCCGCCGTGCGGCGCGTAATAGGTGGATTTGGCCATGGGGTATTTCCTCATTGTTGTCTTGCTGCCCGGCGCGTGCGGCGCCGCGGTGAGCAATGGTGCGGAGCGGCGCGCCCGTTGGAGCGCTGGCCGTCGCTGGAGAGCACGATATCCAGCGATATGTCCATGCACAAATTAAATGTTGGAATCCGCTGTATTCGGTTTTCGAATGCGAGGCGGATGCCTGTCAGCCTTTCGTATCCTGCGCCAGAACCCGTGAAAGTACTTGGGCCAGTTCCTTCACCATCGGGTCCGCCGCCGGGCGGTGCAGCAGCGCCACTTCGAAGGCATCCACCGAGGGTAGCCCAGCTTTCTTCGCCAGCACGGCGTGATCCGCCGTCACCGCCCGCTGAGGCAGCAGGCCAATGCCCATGCCGTCGGCGATGGCCGACTGGATGCCGGACAGGCTCGAACTGGTGAAGCTGATGTGCCAGCGCCGGCCCACCGCCTCCAGCGCCGCGATCATCTCGTCGCGGTACACCCCGCGCGGCGGGAAGGTGACGATGGGCAGCGGGTCGAGGTCGATGCAGGGGTTCCTGGCGCTGTCTACCCAGCGCGTCTTCTCCGGCCAGCAGGCCACCGCCTCGCGGGCGTTCTGCCGCTGCTTGAGCAGCACCAGGTCCAGCTCGCCACGGTCGTAGCTGGCGGAGAGGTCGCGGCTCAGCCCGCTGGTCACCTCCAGCTTCACCTGGGGGTAATGGCGGTTGAATGCCGCCAGTTGCTCGGTGGTGCGCCCGGTGGCGAAGTCGTCCGGCACGCCGATGCGCACCGTCAGCGCCACCGTCGCCCCGGACAGTGCCTCCTGCAACTCGTCGTTCAGCGCCAGCATGCGCCGCGCATAGCCGAGCAGCGTCTCGCCAGCGTCGGTGGGCAGCACGTCGCGGTTGCCGCGTTCCAGCAGGCGGTGCCCGGCCATCTCTTCCAGGCGGCGGATCTTCTGGCTGACGGTGGACTGGGTGGAGTTCAGCCGGCTGGCCGCCGTGGTGAAGCTGCCGCAATCGGCCACCGCGACCATGGCGCGGAGCAGGTCGAGCTCGAACACGCGGCTATTCGATCGGTCACTGTGGTCCATGGGGGTATTCATCTTTCAAATGGGGATGAGTGCTTGTAGCAGCAAGGAGGGAGAGGGGGCAATATCGTTCGGATTGACGCCACCCCCCGGCGCTCTCTAGGCTCGCGCACTCTCTGGAATTCAAGGATGGTTCCCATGCGTAAAGCGGTGCTTGCCTTCATTGCCCTGTGCTGCCTGTCGGCCTGCCAGAGTCCCGCTCCAGGCACGCCCCCACTTTTTGAAACCGAGGAGCAGCGCTACGTCTGGCAAATGCAGGACAGCCTGCGCAAGCTCGGGTTGGCTGCTGCAGACGGGATGCCGGTGGGGAGTGTCCAGTTGGTGCTGCTTGTTGAATCGCGTGGTGGACTCGTCAGTTGCCAAGCCAGGCCACTTTCGAAGCCGATAGCGGAATCGCCTCCTTTCAACCCCAGGCTGGCAAAGCAGCTGTCTGCGATGTGCTGGGATGTGATCTTGCCTCCGACTCCCCTCTCGATACGTCCTGACGATGGGCCGGCCACCATCCATGCCCCCATGTTCTTCCGGACCGTTTCACTCGATCAGCTCAAAGCACAAATGCGCTACACCGAGCGTTTCGCGCAGGACAACTACCTGTGGCACACGGTGTTCAAGGAGGAGGCGATCGATGCTGTCGGGCGTGCGTTCTTTCTCATCACCCCGGATGCGGCAGGCCAGCGGCAGACGTGCCGAGTCACGCTGGGGCCCCACCCAAACCAACCCTACGCATTCCATCCCGATGAAGCGCTCCGCCAGCGCCTCGAACAACGCTGCGCGGCGCTCAAGCCTCACGACATGCCCTTCTATCCGTCGCCGGAGGCGGGACCCAACTACACCGTCGAGGTCCGCTACATGCCGTGGAAGAAGAACATGACCAAGCGCTGGGGTGCCTGAACGGAACGACGAGGCACTGCGCCGCCCCTTGACCAGCAGGGCGCTCAGGCCTGGCCAGGGTGGCGTTGGGCCTCGCTGCGCTCGGCGCCAACCTACGGTGCAGCGTTGATTGACGGCCCGAGTTGGGCCACAGCAGAATCCGCCATCCCCTGTCGGTCATAAGCGCATCTGACGCGGGCTCAACCGATGGGACAGCCGATTTCAAGGAGGAAGTCATGGAAGCAACCGAAGCGCGGTTACGCGAGACCTACAGCGGCCGGCGGACCGAGATCCTGATCGACCTGCTGGCCGAGGGCGGCCTGACCGAGGTGGCCGAGCGGGTCGTTCGCGAGGTGCTGATCGAGCGCGAGGCGAGCCTGGGCGAACGCGTGGTGCCGCAACCGGCCCGTGTCCCCGCTGCGGCCCGGCGTGAGGAACTCGACCAGCGACTCGCCCCGCTCTGGGCACGGTTCGTGGCCTCGCAGATCGACTTCTGGGGCGCGCTGCTGGTGCTGGGCCTGATCAGCTTCATCATCGATTTTGTGTTCTTCCGGCCGGCCACCAGCCCGGACATTTTCGGCAAGGTCTGCATGCTGCTGCTGTTCGCCTACCTGCTGTTCAAGGACGGGTTCAACGGGCAGGGCATCGGCAAGCGCCTGCTGAAGATCCGCGTCGTTGACAGCGAGACCGGTGCCCCCTGCGAACTGCACAAATCCTGCCTGCGCGGGCTGGTGAGCCTGCTGGGGATCTTCGATGTGCTCTTCATCTTCGGGCAGCGCCGCCAGCGCCTTGGCGACCATGCGGCGAGGACCCTTGTGATCAGGGCTTGATCCGATCATTCAGCGTCATGAAAAAGGGAGTCATGATGAACCCTCAGTCGCCTTACTCGCCGCCCCAGTCATCCCTCGCTCAGCAGAGTGGGGGCGTTTGGGTTGGAAAACTCCTGAAAGTGAACAACAACGCCGCACTGCCCTGCGTGTGCATCAGCTGTGCGGCGGACACGGGGCTTGAGGCGGTTTCGACCCGGATCAACTACGTGAGCCCTTTGACGTTCCTGTGGCTGCTGCTCAGCCCCCTGGCGCTGATTGCGGCCTATTTCATATCCCGGAAGCGGCTGGATATTTCGTACAGCCAGTGCACGAGCTGCTTGAAGAAGAAAACGTTCTGGACCTGGGTGTTGAGAGCGACCCTGATGGTCTTCGTGCTGGCACTCGTTCTGCGAATAAGCGCGACTACAGGGCAATTCAATTTGCCGCTCTCGGGTCTGATATTCGGTTCGCTCCTATTCGCACTGTTCGCGGTAACGATGAAGGACATGCGGAAGATTGCCGTGGAGCGAGTGGAGGGCGATGCCTTCTACCTGAAAGGCTTCAAGGACGTGGTCAGGGCAAAGCTCGCCTCTGCCTGACTTGAATCCTCTCGTATCTCTTATCTGTCTGGTCAGGCGCCATGCCCGAGCCCCGCATCCTCTCGATCCTCCTGCACGTCGGTGACTGGCGTGCAGCCACCGACTGGTACCAGCGCGCCTTTCCCGAGGCGAAGCGCGTGTCGCCATCGACGGATGACTACGGGCACCTGGAGATGGGCGGCGTGGTGCTGGAGATCGTCAACGCCGACGACAAGGTCGCCAGCGGCGCGGCGGGCACCGTCGTCTATTGGGCGGTGGATGATCTGGATGCCGAAGTGCTGCGCTTGGGCCAACTGGGCGCGCCGTTGTACCGAGGGCTATTGGCACTGGGGGATGGCGACCGCATCTGCCAGGTGCGTGACCCTTGGGGTAATTGCATCGGGTTGCGGCAGCGGGGCTGTATTCGCGGCTCTCACTAAGCCGCGCCGTTACGTCACGTGCGGGGGCCTAGGTCGGTAATCGGCCTGAGGCCGGGAATGTCCCTGTCGTCATCCTCCACCCCCATCGCGAAGCCCCATTGGCCGGCTTGCCGCAACGTCAGCCCGTATGGGGTCGTCTGGTTTGCCGAGAAGGCGCCAGGAGGCGTCAGCAGCCTGCTCGCGGAGCGACCTATCCATTTACCTCGGATTCGTTCATCGGCGAAGCAGATGTCCGGTACGTCCTCACTCTCCTTCAGGTTTCGTTCGAGGTGGCCGTGCGAGCGGTTGATTCTCGGCACAACCCGCAGCATCAGCACGTAGGCGTAACCCAGTTGGCCAGCGAGGTTCCTGCTCAGCGCATGGTCGTAGTCGACCTTCCAGGGGCAGGGGGCGAAACCAGGCCGGCTGTGCGGCGGTATCCCCTGTAGTCCGGCCTCACGTACAGCAGTGACAGGACCCCTTTCCGCACCACGAAGGCGTTTCGGGTGTGGATACGGCCTATCTGGTAGGCGGTACCACCCAGTTTCTTCGCGATGAGTTCAATGGACTTGCCGGCGATGGGGATGGCCTGGATTTGCAGGCCCTGCACGCGTTGACCCACGTATCGCCAGGTACCTCTTCCGATGATCTTCTCCAGGTTCAGCATGGGGGACCTCCCTTGAATGCAGGGGCAAGTGATATGTCGCGGGTACGACAGGGTCTTGTCTGATGCCGAGCGTGAAATGGCTCATGCCTTTTCGCGTGTTTTAGTTGGCGAATCCAGCCCTGGAGGAAATCTCCAATAAGCGGAATGCCTGGATCAATGACGAATTCTTTTTCCGGTTCTTGGATGGCGTCGATTCTGGCGTAAGCCTTTTCTTCTGGCGCTTGCTTCAAGCCCCATCCCACAGCAGCCCAGAGCTGCTCCTGATTTTTCAAGCGAGAAGAGCCGCCTTTTCCCGCAATGGACTTTCATTTGGGGGATGACAATGATTGCTATTCAGTATTCCTCGGGGGATCTTCTGAATGGACGTGGTAACGGTTTCTCTCGGTTTCAAATCAATGCTGTTGAACAGCCTGCTGATCGCTGTATTGCCAGTGGCGGTGATGCTCGGTGCAGATCTGTTGATCAGCAAGAGCATCAGCTTGAAGAGTGTTCTGGTGGGGGGCGTTCTCTACGCGTTGCTGCAGGGCTATCTGGTCTTCCAGGCTGGGGGCAAGGTGTATGTGAATAAGGGGGTACTTCATGTGCGGTCAGGGTTCTACAGCGCTTCGTGGCCAATTGAGGGACTCAAGGTTCAGACAATAGACAGGGAGGCAATGGATCGCAGCGTCCGATTGAATGGCATCGCGACTTATGGCTTTCGCGCGGGTTGGTTCAGGCTTGAAGGACGCAAGGTTTTCTTCCTGACCACGGGCGAGCGGAAGGCCTGCATACAGGAGAAGGGAACGACGGTCCTCTGTGTGGACAGCGATGTCGCTGCCTCTTTGAAAGCACTTGCTTCCTGACTGCCCACGGAAGCGACGCCTATCAGTCCTGAACTGAGGGCGTCGCTTCGTTTGGCAGATGCAGTTCATTGTGAAGGTCCCTTGAACTACTCTTCGCCGCTAGATTTCTCCTGGCGCAAGTTTCATGAGCACCCACCGTTTCACCCTGGTCATGCCGGCCTCCGCCGACGCCACCTTCGAAGCCTTCCATAACCATCGCGTGCGGTTGCAGTGGGACACGTTGCTGGCCGTCGCGCATATGGAAACGGGCGATAGTCATCCTTCCATCGGCGCGGTTTCCTTCAACCGGGGCAAAGGCTGGAAGCGCCTGTTGGCGATGCGTACCCGCTTCGTGAACTACCAGCCGGGCAAGGTGGCGGCAGCCATGCTGGTGGCGCCGACGGGGCTGTTCGAGTCGTGGGCGGCGTCGATGCGTCACCGCGATATCGAAGCGGGGCGCTCCGAGCTGATCTACAGCTTCAGCCTGACGCTGCGGCCGCGTTGGCTGGGCGTGCTGCTCGACCCATTGGCCAACCACCTGTTTGCCTGGGAGGCACGCAGGCGTTTTGCGGCGCTGGCGGTGTTCCTGGCGAGAAAGTAGGGGCGATTCACGCGGCTAGGGCACGACGGAGCAGCTGGAAGACAACGCATCTCTTGCTGTCGGCATCGGTGGCGAAGGAGTTCACGAGTGCCGCCTGGGTCGTGAACCGCTCATTTTACAGAGGGTTGAATCCGCTAGATGACCTTCACCGCCCGACCAATGAACTGAACGGGCCCCATCGGCCGGCCCGTGGTGGAGCCACCCGGGTTTTCCAGGGTCAGCTCGAACAACTGGCTGGGCTCCAGCGGCGGCAATTGGTCCAGGGGCACGCTGAGTTGCGCGCCAGGCTTGACCAAGCCGAGGGATACCGGCGCTTGCCAGCCCTCCGCCTTGGTCCAGAACTGCAGCACTTTGTCGCCCGGAACCTCGCTACGCCCGAGCGGGATCAGCTGGACCCGGCGGCTGTCACTGGCCTGCACCACCCAGCCGGGGGTCTGGTCGGTGGGGGCCACCAACACCACCATGTAGGTGATGCGCGGTGCGCTGGTGGTCAGCAGCATCGTGGCCAGCACCAGGCTTGCGGCCAGCCCGGCGCCCGCCAGGCCCCGCCATACGCCCAAGCGCCGATGCCAGGGGACGGCCACCTGCCGCGGTGCCTTGGCGTCGCCATCGAGCTGCGCGTCCAGGGTGCGGGATACCCGGCTCCACAGGCGTGGGCTGGGGGTTTTCGGCTCGACGGTCGCGGTCAGCTCCAGCAGGCGGTTTTCCCAGGCAGCCACGGCTGAACGCAGATCGGCGTCGTGCTTGAGGCGTTCATGCACGGCATGCCATTGGCTGGCCGGCAGGCTGCCCAGTACGTATTCCCCGGCGAGGGTGTCCAGGTCTTCGGGGCCGGTGCCATTGTGCTCGGTGTTCATGCCATGCACTCCCGCAGTGACGCCAGGCTGCGCTTGATCCACGCCTTGATCGTGCCCAAGGGCGCGCCGAGCAGGGCGGCGATTTCGGCATGCGTGCAGCCGTCGACGTAGGCATGCAGGATGCAGCGCCGCCGCGCCGGCTCCAGCTGCTCCAGGCATTGATGAATTCTGGCTGAACCGTGCGCCGCCAGGCTGTCGTCCACCTCCGCGACCTGCGCGTGCAGCACCGCCGCGCCTGCATCATCCAGGGGCGCCTCCCGGGCACCATCGCGGACATGGTTCAGCGCCAGGTTCCGCGTGATGCTGTAGATCCAGCCGCGCGCGGAGCCACGCGCCGGGTCGAAGCTGGCAGCGCGCGTCCAGATACGGATGAAGGCATCGTGCACGATGTCTTCGGCCAGGGCGTCGTCCCGCACGATGCGGCGAGCCACGCCGAGCAGCTGCGCACCTTCCTGATCGTAGAGCGCCTGCAAAGCCGGCCGCTCACCTCGGGCGCAGGCGTCGAGATGGCTCTGGTAATCGAAGGCACTGACAGGCTGATCCACTTTCTGCGCTCGAGGGTGCCCCGGCCCGTCTGGCCGGGGTGTGTCGTTGAGCGTAGCCGACGGCTCGCCTCGCGCCTGCCCGGGCGAGCTCAGTTGGCCCCCCAGAATAGGTAGTCGGCCTGGTACTTGACGACCTGCCGCTGCCCCTTGTTCTCGGCGGCGCAGGTATCGCTGGGCGCGACGCCACCCCGGGTCGCCAGGCGCTGCACGAAGCTGACGCCGCTCATGGCGCCCTTGCCCTCGGCGGGGTTGGCCTTGACCAACTGGTACGGGATATCGCCCGTGCCGGCCGGCGCGACGGCCACCTGCGTTCCGGTGATCTTCGACCCGTCACGGGCCTGCCAGGTGGCCGGCGGCCCGAAGTAGTCCCCTACCGGTTTTCCGGCCCGGTCATTGAGCACGGCCTTGGGGCCGACGAAGAACCACTCGGTCTGGCCTGGCGCCCCCGCCTTGTCGCGGCATTCGTAGGTGATTTCGCCCACGCCGACGGTTTCGAGCAGGACCTTGTGGCCCTCGGGCACCTTCACGGCGTCGGGCACGGCCGCCTGGGCATTGAGGCTTTGCAGGGCGAGGCACAGGACGAGGCCGCTGAGCAGGCCACTGGCAGGTTTTACGTTCATGGGGCGATCTCCTGATAGGTAATCGAAGAGGCAGATTCGGGCTGCCCATCAGTACTACCCGCCAGGCATCGTTATGGATGCAGGACTCGACAATTTTTTTTTCGAACGGAGGGGGACGTTGGCCCAAGGTCCCCACGGCAGCCATGGGCAGCGCTGCCGTGGGGTGTGGGTTCAGGCGTCGTCGGCGCCGCGATAGCGGGGGTAGGGCAGGCCGTTCCAGGTGCGGTTGGCCAGGCGGTTGGCGTCCACCGCCGCCGGGATGTCGTCGAGCAGCGCACGGGCGGCGCTCAGTTCCTGCTGCACCTCCGCCTGGCCCTGGTACATGAACTCATCGGACGCGAGCTCCGGCGCCTGGCTGAATTTCTCGTCCAGGTCATCGAGCAGGCGCCGCTGCTGCCGGTGCAGGGCGTCGCGCGCGTCCTCCACCCAGGCCGGCTGCAGGCTGCGGTTGTGGTCCAGCAGGGCGCTGTACTCGCGGTAGATGCCGTCGTAGACATCGCCTGTGTGGCTGCGCGCCTCGTGGCAGGCCAGTTCCAGGTCGCGCACCGTGAGGGCGTCCGCTTCCAGGGGCTGCTGGCGCGGTGCGCCGCCCAGGCGGGTGAAGCGGGTGTAGAAGGGAAACAGGCTCTGGATCACCTTGGCCACGGGCAGGGTGCCTTCCCCGTCGTCCCCCAGCCCCTTCGGCTGGATGCCCTGCATGGCCGCCAGGGCCGACTCCGGGCGCACCACCTCCTTGGGTGGCACCAGGCCGTGGCGCAGCATCTCGCGGATGCCGGTGCCGGAAATGTTCAGCCGGTAGCGCTCGTCGTGGGGGCAGGTTTCGGTCGTGGCATGGCTGGCGCAGCGCACGCAGTAGAACACCTCGTGGAACAGGCGCACCTCGATGCCCAGCTCGTCCGGGGTGAACTGGTCGAAGATGCTGTGGCTGGCGTACTTGTCGTAGAAGCTGCCGATCCCCGCGTGGTCGCGGCCGATCAGCGCGTGGGTGCAGCCGTAGTTCTTCATGATCAGGGCGTGCAGCACCGTCTCCCGGGGGCCGGCGAAGATGTAGGTGACCCGCAGCGGCGAGAGCATGGCGCGGTCCTTCGGGTAGTAGGTCTCCAGCACGTTGCGGTAGGCCTGCATGCGGTATTCGTGGCGCACGTATTCACGCTTGGCCATCTCCACCAACGGTTGCAGCAGCAGGCCGTCGATGCCTTCCAGGGCGTTGCGGTGGATGTATTCGTGGCCGCGGTGCAGCGGGTTGGCGCCGGTGATGAAGCCGGCCACGGAGCGGAAGCCGCGTTCCTCGTAGAAGCGCTTCCAGGTATCCCGGGGCTCCAGGCGCAATGATTCGAAGGGGCCCCAGTCGACCCGTTGCAGCAGCTGCAGCGGGCCGCCCAGGGCCACGTCGCCCATGCGCCGGTGGATGGCGTCCACCCCGGGGTGGTTGCGGTCGGTGGTGCCGAACAGCTGGCGGGCGCGTTCTTCCTTGTCGTAATCGAAGATGTCGTCGATGGCGAGGATGGCCACCGGCTCGTTGCGCTCGTCGATCAGGGCCACTTCATCGCCCAGCGCCAGGGCGGCGATCACCTCGCGGTTGCGCTCGCCCACCGGTGCGAAGCTCAGCGGCACCGGCCACACCACGCCGTTGGCCAGCCGGCCACTGCCCAGCACCGACAGGTAGTCGGCCTGGTTCATGAAGCCCTTGTTGGGCGAGAGCACGCCGGTGGTGATCATCTCGATGGTGATCACCGCCTCCAGGTCGATGCGGATCGACGGCAAGGCGCGTGCACGCGCTATTTCTGCCCGTACCTGGTCGGCGGGCACCACCTGGTTGACCAGGGTTCCACCGTGGGGCTGCTGGGGGTAGCGATCGAAGGCGAGTTCCATGTTTCCTCCTGCTCGGCTCTGGCCCCGCTCGCTGGTCGCCTGACCGTCGAACGGGTCGCACTGTGCCGTCTTGTTATGGGTAGGACATGGCCGGTCACTGCGGCCGTCCGGCCTGCCTGTGGGCGCACCGGACTGGCTGAACGGTATTGGCGAGGGGCGGCGGCGGACAAGGTCGTTGCCCTGTGGGGAAAGTCTGGAAGTTTCGAGCGGGCCGTCTGCCGGGCGGGCGGTGTGCCTGGCCAGCAGCCGGAAGAGGGCGGTGAGCCCGGTCGATTACGGCGATGCCCCTTCGCAGTTATCGAGCTTGTCCTGCGTCTTCAATTCCGTTTCGATCCCCAGGCGATACCGGCAGTAGTCGATCACCTCCTGCCGCTCCTGCGCGCTCAGCCGGCTGAGGGGCTTGCTGTCGGCATCGGTGGCGAAGGGGTTCACGAATGCCACCTGGAAGGAGGGCTGCCGCTTGATGAAGAAGACCAGGCGGTTGTCCTCGGCGAAGCGCGTCTTGTAGACGCCGGTGGTGAGCCAGGCAACCAGAAGCGTGGCGGTCATCAGGCTGAGCGCGAGTATTTTCGGCCAACGCCGGGTCCTGTTTTCCACATGCATTCCTTGGCGATGAATCGGGGAGCGGGATAGTACGAAGCGGCGATGGGCACGTCATCAGCCGGGGCGCTGGGCAGGGGCGAAGGTGCCTTGGGCACGTTGCGACTTAGGTCGTCATCCCTCTTGCCCCCGTCACCTTCCTTGGTATTGCCATCCCGCGAATTCCTTGACCCGCCGCTCCGCGCATCCCGATTCTTCCGCCGGCAAGACGCGCCTTAAAACAATAACGATGCCCACTGCGGCAACGGAACAAGGAGTTCTGTGATGCTTGGTTACTACGCGCCATACAGCCGGGAATACCTCGCCACGCTGATGACCGTGACGACGCTGTTCTTCGCTCTGCCCATCTTCGTGGCCCCCATCGCCTGGGCCCGGCTCATGCGCTGGAGGATTCCCGAGCACCAGCACCTGGCGATCTACTTCGGCCGCTGCCTGGGGGCGTTCATCCTGATCATCGAGCTGGCCATGCTGCGTTCCGTCACCACGGGCACCGGGTACAGCTATGCCTTCGACCTGCTGTTCCTGGTGTTCACGCTGATGTTCGGGGTGCATGTGTACGGCGCGATCCGGCGCATCCAACCGATCACCGAGACGCTGGAGATCGGCTTCTGGATGATTCTCTTCGGGCTCAACGTGCTGTTCTATCCGGCCACGGCCATCACGCTCTGAGGGGCGGTGGATGAGGGCTGGAATCTCCAGCCCTCGGCCGTGCTAGCCGATCACATGGGGCGGCCGGGGCAGCAGGCGCGGGCAGTCCTCAAAGGGCAGCCAGACCACGTCCTGCCAATGCAGCACCTGCAACTCCTGCCCCATCCATTGCGCCACCGAACGCACGGGCCAGTGACCGACCTGGGGCTGTTCGGCGCGCAGGCAGGGGATCACCTGCTGGGTGATCCATTGGCGGATGCAGCGGTTTTCCGGGTGGTAGTAGTGGATCAGCGCGGCATAGGCACCGGACTCGCTGACCAGCCATTCGCACTTGAAGTCGCCATGGCCGTTGCGCATCCAGGCGATCTGCATCTGGTCGTCATCCAGGTTGTGCGGCAGGCGCTCGGCCAGGGGCGGGTGGTTCATCAGCCGAGCCAGGTCGGTGACGGCGAACCAGGGTTGGTCTTCCAGCAGCACGGCGCGCAGCAGGCGCTTGTGGCGGGTGAAGAGGGTGGGGATGAGGATTTCTTGATCGGGGTGTGGGGCCTTGCAATGTTGAGTGTTGGGCATATCAGGCATCTCTAGATATACCGCTGCTTTCGGGAGCAGTTGTGCCGCTACGTGAAGCGTTCTTAAGCGCTGGGACGGGAGGCTATGGGCAACCCCGGAAACTGGCAATGCAGTTACCGAGTGAGAAATGGCTGATCGGCCAGGCAGAAGCGTGAAGGCAGCGTAGGGTGGATGACGCTCTTTTCATCCACCAGGCGAGGCCCATCCCAGCCTCATTCTCCCCGCCGTGCATGGCCGTGTTTCACCGGGTTGATGTGGATGTAGTCGAAGTGCTGTAGGTAATCGAGGTCGTCGCGCATGCGGTCGCGGGTGGAAGAGCTGGTGGATGAGAAGAGCGTCATCCACCCTACACATGCCTGGAATTCCTACATTGCCTTTGTGGTGTCGGGATGTGAGCCATAAGCCATCTTCCCGATGTTCATCTGGCGGGGTTTTGTTTTTCTTCGCTACCCCGAAAATCCGTATCAGCGGCGTAGGGTGGATGACGACCAGGCAAGGCCCATCCCACCCTCATTCTCCCCAGCGGATAGCGTCGTCCACCAAGCCATCGCCGGCCCAATCTGCCGGGTAGATGCCATCCCGCACCGCCCGGTGAAAACTCGAATACGGCCAATCCCGCACCCGCCGCACATGGCCGTGTTTCACCGGGTTGATGTGGATGTAGTCGAAGTGCCGTTGGTAATCGAGGTCGTCGCGGATCAGGTGTTCCCAATAGCGGCGTTGCCAGATGCCGCGTTCGCCCCGGGTGCGTTGAGCCTCGGTGCGGGATTCGGTGTCGGCCAGGCGTTTGGAAAAGGCGAATTTGATCGAGCGCCAGCGCATGGCGAAGTCGTCGTCGCCCGGCGGCAGGGTCCAGAGGCAGTGCATGTGTTCGGGGAGCACGACCCAGGCATCGATATGGAAGGGGCGGCGGTGTTTGACCGCTTGTACCACGGTGCGCAGCAGGTGGATTTCGCGGACCAGCAGGTCGCTGTGCCGGTTACGCAGGTTGACGGTGAAGAAGTAGGTGCCCCCGCGCATCCGGGCGCGACGGTAGTTGGACATGACCCCTCCTTGAGCCATTGGTGTTGCGGGTGGAAGAGCTGGTGGATGAGAAGAGCGTCATCCACCCTACACGCGATGCCCACGCTCCGAAGTCTGGCTGCGCCTCCTTGCTAGTCGGCCAAAGCAGTTCCACCTGCTACGAATGTGGACTTTTACTTCGATGTATCTAGGTAGGGGCCGATCGTACCGAATGGGTAGGAACCCATGCCGACCTGCATCGGAGTGCCCAGGCCTGTAGAGCCAACCAACATAATGCTGTCGGTCACGATGTTTTGCCCGGGAGTGCGGTTGTCGGCGGCGACAATCAGGTAATAGGTGCCATTTTTTGGAACGGTACTCGAGAGAGCCTGATTGATTACGCCCACTGAGCCGGTTATCTGTCCGAAACCCTCCGCAATGACGATGCCTTGCTGGTCTACGAGCAGCAGGTAAGGCGTAAGGGCATATTTGTTGAATCCCAGGCATGCGTTCACACACCATGAGTTCACGGCGATCTGGTTGGAAGTACCTTGCTTCAGCTCGACCGAGAACACGCGAAAGTTCGCAATCGTGTTGCCGATCTTCAAGCGTGGCTCGTTCGCGGTGATCTTCCACTGTGGGAACGGCCAACTGGGGTTTATGGGCAACGGCTCTGCCTGCAGGAGGCGTATGGCTTCGGCCGGATGCTCGGCGAGGGGAGTGGGGCTGGTGACAACTTGCTCCTGATAGAGCGCTTTCGGATTGGCTGAGCAAGCTGCCAACGCCATAGAGAGGATGATGAGGAGTGTTCTGCGCACTGGTAATTCCTGCAAAGCCGCTTGAATAAAAAACCCCGCACAAGGCGGGGTTTTGTCTTTCTTCGCTACCCCGAAAATCCGTATCAGGTTGAAGCGTTTTATATGTTCCTAATGGTTCGACCCGGAATCAATCCCAGCTCAGCGCACCGCCGGTCTGGTACTCGATGACTCGAGTTTCGAAGAAGTTCTTCTCTTTCTTCAGGTCCATGATCTCGCTCATCCAGGGGAACGGGTTGGTGGTGCCCGGGTATTCCTCTTTCAGGCCGATCTGGGTGAGGCGGCGGTTGGCGATGAACTTGAGGTAGTCCTCCATCATCGCGGCGTTCATGCCCAGTACGCCGCGCGGCATGGTGTCGCGTGCGTATTCGATTTCCAGTTGGGTGCCCTGGAGGATCATCTGGGTGGCTTCGTCCTTCATGGCGGCATCCCACAGGTGCGGGTTTTCGATCTTGATCTGGTTGATCACGTCGATGCCGAAGTTCAGGTGCATGGATTCGTCGCGCAGGATGTATTGGAACTGCTCGGCGGTGCCGGTCATCTTGTTGCGGCGGCCCATGGAGAGGATCTGGGTGAAGCCGCAGTAGAAGAAGATGCCTTCCAGTACGCAGTAGTAGGCGATGAGGTTGCGCAGGAACTGGCGGTCGGTCTCCGGGGTGCCGGTTTCGAACTTGGGATCGGAGATCGAACGGGTGTACTTGAGCCCCCAGGAAGCCTTTTTAGCGACGCTCGGGATCTCGTGGTACATGTTGAAGATTTCGCCCTCGTCCATGCCCAGCGATTCGATGCAGTACTGGTAGGCGTGGGTGTGGATCGCTTCCTCGAAGGCCTGGCGCAGGATGTACTGGCGGCATTCGGGGTTGGTGATGAGGCGGTAGACGGCGAGCACCAGGTTATTGGCAACCAGGGAGTCGGCGGTGGAGAAGAAGCCGAGGTTGCGCATGACGATGCGGCGCTCGTCTTCGCTGAGGCCGTCCTTGCTCTTCCACAGAGCGATGTCGGCGTTCATGTTCACTTCCTGCGGCATCCAGTGGTTGGCGCAACCATCCAGATACTTTTGCCAGGCCCAGTCGTACTTGAAGGGTACGAGCTGGTTGAGGTCGGCGCGGGCGTTGATCATTTGCTTGTCGCCGACCTGTACGCGCGCGGAGGCGCCTTCGAGGTCGTCCAGGCCTTCCTGGATGTCGAGGGCGTCGAGGGCCTTCTTGGCGCGGGCGACGGCGTCGGAGTCAGCGGCGGATACGGCGCGGGCTTCCTGTACGGAGCCGGCGGCCTCGTCATCGAGCTTGTCGGCGCCGGCAGCGGCAGCGGCGTTGGTCGCGGCGTTGGGTTGGGCGGCGGCGGGTGCGGCGGCGTCTTCTTTGTCGAATTCGTCCCAGCTGAGCATCTGTCCTCTCTCCTGGTTGGTTCGGCCGTTCTCTGCCGGCCTGGGTAAATGGTGCGTGGGTGGGTGCACGCTGAAGCTTTTACTGCCGAACTGCTTGTCCGCCGGGGCCTGGTCATGGGCGTCTGTGTCAGCTGCCCGATGGTTGCCGCGTTCGCGGTTGACGGTGTTCGGTCTTGCTGCGCGGCCTGGGCCTGCGCGTGTGGCTTCTCTCTATAAGGGAGCGGCCATGAAAATTCGGGTGGTGCTGTTACTGCTTGAGCTCCTCTCCCCGAAGGGAGAGGGCTACTGCGATCGAGCGTGAAGCTGAGCGAGTGAGCGCTAGGCGCCGGGTTGCTCTGGCCCCGGAGCGTACGACCGTACGTGAGGAGCCGGAGCGGCCCGGCAACAACGCGGGCGCCGCTCAGATTCGCGCGTTACCTGTCACTGACAGGCTTCGCAGTCGGGGTTGTCGATGGAGCACGCTTGCGGCACGGGTGCCGGTACCGGCGCGGCGGCGGGCGCTGCGCTGAAGCCTTCATCGCTACCGGAGGACACTGCGTTGAGCTTGCCGGTGTTGATGGTGGACTTCTCGGTGCTGGTGGCGGCCAGGGCACGGAGGTAGTAGGTGGTTTTCAGGCCACGGTACCAAGCCATGCGGTAGGTGACGTCGAGTTTCTTGCCCGAGGCGCCGGCGATGTAGAGGTTCAGGGACTGGGCCTGGTCGATCCACTTCTGGCGACGGCTGGCGGCGTCGACGATCCACTTGGTTTCCACTTCGAACGCGGTGGCGTACAGGTCCTTGAGGTCCTGCGGGATGCGTTCGATCTGCTGCACGGAGCCGTCGTAGTACTTCAGGTCGTTGACCATGACCGGGTCCCACAGGCTGCGGGCCTTGAGGTCGCGAACCAGGTAGGGGTTGATCACGGTGAATTCGCCGGAGAGGTTCGATTTCACGTACAGGTTCTGGTAGGTCGGTTCGATCGACTGCGACACGCCGGTGATGTTGGCGATGGTGGCGGTCGGTGCGATGGCCATGATGTTGGAGTTGCGGATGCCTTTCTGTACGCGAGCACGTACCGGGGCCCAGTCGAGGGACTCGGTCAGGTCGACGTCGATGTACTTCTGGCCACGGGCCTCGATGAGGATCTGCTGGGAGTCCAGCGGCAGGATGCCCTTGCTCCACAGCGAGCCGTCGAAGGTCTCGTAGGAACCGCGCTCGTCGGCCAGGTCGCACGACGCCTGGATGGCGTAGTAGCTGATGGCTTCCATGGACTTGTCGGCGAAGTCGATGGCGGCGTCGGAACCGTAGGGGATGTGCTGCAGGTACAGCGCGTCCTGGAAGCCCATGATGCCGAGGCCAACCGGGCGGTGCTTGAGGTTGGAGTTGCGAGCCTGCGGGACCGAGTAGTAGTTGATGTCGATGACGTTATCGAGCATGCGTACGGCGGTCTTGACGGTCTTGGCGAGCTTGGCGGTGTCCAGCTTGCCGTCGACGATGTGGTTCACCAGGTTCACGGAACCCAGGTTGCACACGGCGATTTCGTCTTTGTTGGTGTTGAGGGTGATCTCGGTGCACAGGTTCGAGCTGTGGACCACGCCCACGTGCTGCTGCGGGCTGCGCAGGTTGCACGGGTCCTTGAAGGTCAGCCACGGGTGGCCGGTCTCGAAGAGCATGGAGAGCATCTTGCGCCAGAGGTCCTTGGCGGCGATGGTCTTGTGCAGCTTGATCTTGCCGTAGCCGGCCATGGCTTCGTAGTACTCGTAGCGCTCTTCGAAGGCCTTGCCGGTGAGGTCGTGCAGGTCGGGCACGTCGGACGGGGAGAACAGGGTCCAGGGGCCGTCGTCGAACACGCGCTTCATGAACAGGTCCGGAATCCAGTTCGCGGTGTTCATGTCGTGGGTGCGGCGGCGGTCGTCACCGGTGTTCTTGCGCAGCTCGATGAACTCTTCGATGTCCATGTGCCAGGTTTCGAGGTACGCGCAGACGGCGCCCTTGCGCTTGCCACCCTGGTTCACGGCGACGGCGGTGTCGTTGACCACTTTCAGGAAGGGCACGACGCCCTGGGATTTGCCGTTGGTGCCCTTGATGTAGGAGCCCAGCGCACGAACCGGGGTCCAGTCGTTGCCGAGGCCGCCAGCGAATTTGGACAGCATGGCGTTGTCGTGGATGGCGCTGTAGATGCCCGAGAGGTCATCCGGCACGGTGGTCAGGTAGCAGCTGGAGAGCTGCGGACGCAGGGTACCGGCGTTGAACAGGGTCGGGGTCGAGCTCATGTAGTCGAAGGACGACAGCAGGTTGTAGAACTCGATGGCGCGGTCTTCACGGTCCTTCTTCTCTTCGATGGCCAGGCCCATGGCCACGCGCATGAAGAAGATCTGCGGCAGTTCGAAGCGGATGCCGTCCTTGTGGATGAAGTAGCGGTCGTACAGGGTCTGCAGGCCCAGGTAGGTGAACTGCTGGTCACGCTCGTGGTTCAGCGCGCGGCCCAGTTTCTCCAGGTCGTAGGTTTTCAGTTGCGGGTCGAGCAGCTCGAACTCGGCACCTTTCTCGACGTAGGCCGGCAGGGCCTTGGCGTAGAGCTCGGCCATCTCGTGGTGAGTGGCGCTCTCGGCCACGCCGAGGAAGCCCAGGCCTTCGGCACGCAGGGTGTCCATCAGCAGGCGGGCGGTGACGTAGGAGTAGTTCGGCTCGCGCTCTACCAGGGTGCGGGCGGTCATCACCAGGGCGGTGTTGACGTCTTTCTCGGCCACGCCGTCGTAGAGGTTCTTCAGGGTTTCGCGCTGGATCAGGTCGCCATCGACTTCGGCCAGGCCTTCGCAGGCTTCGCTGATGATGGTGTTGAGGCGGCCGAGGTCGAGCGGGGTGACGCTGCCGTCGGCGCGGGTCACGCGGATGCTCGGGTGCGGCTGGGCGATCTCGGCGGCGCCGCTCTTGCGGGCCTGGGCGCGGGATTCGCGGTACAGGACGTAGTCACGGGCGACTTTCTGCTCGCCGGCGCGCATCAGGCTCAGTTCGACCTGGTCCTGGATTTCTTCGATGTGGATGGTGCCGCCCGAGGGCATGCGACGCTTGAAGGTGGCGGTGACCTGTTCGGTCAGGCGCGCGACGGTTTCATGGATACGCGAAGAGGCAGCGGCAGTACCGCCTTCCACGGCGAGGAACGCCTTGGTGATGGCAACGGTGATCTTGTCATCGGTGTAGGCGACGACGGTACCGTTGCGTTTGATCACGCGCAGCTGGCCAGGCGCAGTGGCGGCCAGATCCTGGTTGGAATCGGCTGCCTGAGGCGCGTTGGCCTGCGGGTTCTCGCGAGTGGTTTCGGTCTGCATGGGGGTCTCCATGTTCTCTATTTGTTGAGTCGGGTGCGTGAGCACCCGTCATTCCGTTTTACAAACGCCGGTGGCTCGGCCGGGGCCGGGCTGCTGGCGCTTACTACAAGGCAGGAAGGGCAAGGGACACTGAAGCCTCCCTGGCACTACAAGTCTAAGGTCGCTGTGTTAAGCCTCAGCGACAAACACAATACCTAGTGGTGCTGCCCCTTGGGCGATACACCGTTCTACCGGTTCCAGTCACTTCGTTCGTGTCCTGGGTCGGCACTGCCGGTTGGGGCCGGGCAGCGGGTTGGACTCCTAAAGGATCACGGGGTTCGAAGCCTGTGAAAAAGGCATTTCGTGCTTGATTCTGATTGTGTCCCGTGATCTAGCAAAACCCAATATGTAGGGGTCTCGCGTGATGGGGGTACAAGATAATGCGCTATTGGGGGTATTGCAAGGCGATGGGTATTGAACAAGCTGTGGATAACTTGTGGGTGAAGTGTGGGTGAAGCGGGGAGGGATTGCGGTAGCCCTTGTGGAGCCTGGGATACACCGTTCGTCGCGGCTGCGACACTCTGGAACGGGCTGTTTCGAGGATGTCGGGCCGTGCGCAAGCTAACACAATATCTAGTGTTTTGTAGGGCTTTTGGCATGCACTGTGCAGAACGGCCGGCGTTGCTACAATGCCGGCCGGTTTCACGGCCTTGATGCAGTTCATTAGGAGTACGTGGTGGAGCAAGAATCCTGGCGCATCCTCATCGTCGAGGACGACCAACGACTGGCCGAGCTGACCCGGGAGTACCTGGAGGGCAACGGCCTGCGGGTGGCTATCGAGTCCGACGGCGGCCAGGCGGTGGCGCGCATCCTCAAGGAGCAGCCCGACCTGGTGGTGCTCGACCTGATGCTGCCCGGCGAAGATGGCCTGTCCATCTGCCGCAAGGTGCGTGGGCGTTACGACGGCCCTATCCTCATGCTCACCGCGCGTACCGATGACATGGACCAGGTGCTCGGCCTGGAGATGGGCGCGGACGACTACGTGTGCAAGCCGGTGCGCCCCCGTGTGCTGCTGGCGCGCATCCGTGCGCTGTTGCGGCGCAGCGAGGGCGGCCTGTCGGAGGCGGTGGAAGAGAACGTGCGGCGCCTGGAGTTCGGCCCGCTGGTGATCGACAACGCCATGCGCGAGGCCTGGCTCAACGAGCGAAGCATCGAGCTGACCAGCGCCGAGTTCGACCTGCTCTGGCTGCTGGCGGCCAATGCCGGGCGCATCCTCTCCCGCGAGGAGATCTTCAACGCCCTGCGCGGCATCGAGTACGACGGCCAGGACCGCTCCATCGATGTGCGCATCTCGCGCATCCGCCCGAAGATCGGCGACGACCCCATGCACCCGCGCCTGATCAAGACGGTGCGCAGCAAGGGCTATCTTTTTGTCAGGGAGGCGGCCGAAGGCCTGCTTTGAGCCTTATATAAGGAGGCGCCGCCCGCAACGACCCGGTCGCCGCACCGCCAACCCGAGAGCCGCATGTTCCCCACCCTCGAAACCCCACGCTTCCGCCTGCGGGAAATCACCCTGGCCGACACCCGCGCCATCTTCGCCGGGCTGTCCCACCCGCAGGTGATCCGTTACTACGGCGTGTCCTACGCCACGCTGGAGGCCACCCGGGTGCAGATGGACTGGTACCGCTCGCTGCTGCGCGAGCGCACCGGCATCTGGTGGGGCATCTGCACGCCCGATAATCCCGCGCACCTGATAGGCGCCTGCGGCTACCACGAATGGGACCATGGCCACCGTTGCGCCGAGCTGGGCTACTGGCTGCTGCCCGAGTACTGGGGCGGCGGGGTGATGCGTGAATGCCTGGAGGCGGTGATCGCCCATGCCTTCGCCGCCATGCGCCTGCACCGTATCGAAGCGGTGGTGGACCAGGAGAACCCGGCCAGCAGCGGCCTGTTGCGCCGGCTCGGCTTCACCCATGAGGGTGTGCGCCGCGAGTGCGAGTACAAGGATGGTCGCTACCTCAGCCTCGATTGCTTCGGCCTGCTGGCGGGGGAGGGGCGGTGAACTCGATCTTCCTGCGCATCTACGGTGGCCTGCTGGTGACGCTGGTGCTGGTGGCACTGCTGGGCGTGCTCACCTTCCACCAGGTCAACGAGGTGCGTGCCGACCAGTACCGCGAGAGCCTGGCGCGCGGCACCTTCCGCCTGATGTCCGACAACCTCGAACCCATGACCGCCATCGAGCGGCGCCGCGCCCTGGTGCTGTGGAGCCGGCTGATGGGCATCCCCCTGGCGCTGCAGGACCTGGACGAGGACCGCCTCGACAGCGGCGTGCGCAACCGGGTGTTGCGCAAGCAGGTGCTGGTGGAACAGACCGGCCCCCACGCGGCCAAGGTCTACAGCCTGGTGAGCGAGCAGGAGCACCTGGTGCTCACCGGCGAGGTGCAGCAGATCAGCGAGCAACTGGCCCGCGCCACCGTTTACCTGCTGATCGACGAGTTGGTGCGCTTCCCGGTGCGCGAGCAGCCCCAGCGCCTCGCCGCGCTCAAGGAGGGCAAGGAGTTCGGCTTCGACCTGCACCTGGTGACCCTGAAGGACGCCGACCTCGATGAAGACCAGCGCCGCCGGGTGGATGAAGGCGACACGGTGATGGCCCTGGGCAAGGGCGGTGATTCGGTGCGCATCTTCGCCGGCATCGTCGACACGCCCTGGGTGCTGGAGATCGGCCCGCTGTACCTGATGAACCCCTACCCACCGGAGCTGCTGGTGCTGATCGGCCTGCTCGGCCTGAGCTTCATCGGCCTGACCATCTACCTGCTGGTGCGCCAATTGGAGCGCCGCCTGCTGGGCCTGGAAAGCGCTGCCTCGCGTATCGCCCACGGCAAGCTGGATGCCCGCGTGCCGGCCAAGGGCGCCGACTCGGTGGGGCGCCTGGCGGCTGCCTTCAACGGCATGGCCGAGCAGCTGCAGCAATTGCTCTCGGTGCAGCGTGAGCTGGTGCGGGCGGTTTCCCATGAGCTGCGCACACCGGTGGCGCGCCTGCGCTTCGGCCTGGAGATGATCGCCGACGCCGAGACCGAAACCGCCCGGCGCAAGTACATGGAGGGCATGGACGGCGATATCCAGGAGCTGGACAAGCTGGTGGACGAGATGCTGACTTACGCCCGCCTGGAGCAGGGCACCCCGGCGCTGAACTTCCAGCGCGTGGACCTGGATGCGCTGTTCGACCAGGTGATCGCCGAACTCGCGCCGCTGCGTGTCGCCGTGCGTGTCGAGCGTGGCCAGTGCCTGACCGCCAGCGGCGAAGGTGCCTGGGTCGAGGCGGAGCCGCGCTACCTGCACCGCGCCCTGCAGAACCTGGTGAGCAATGCCATGCGCCACGCCGAATCGCGGGTGCGGCTGAGCTACCAGATCGGCCACAAGCGCTGCCGTATCGATGTCGAGGACGATGGCCCCGGCGTACCGGAAAGCCATTGGGAGCGCATCTTCACCCCCTTCCTGCGCCTCGACGACAGCCGCACCCGCGCCTCCGGCGGCCACGGCCTGGGGCTGTCCATCGTGCGGCGGATCATCTACTGGCACGCCGGCCGCGCGCAGATCGGCCGCAGCGATGGCCTCGGCGGCGCGCGCTTCAGCCTGGTCTGGCCCCGCCGCCAGGGCGATGGGGATTTGCCGCCGTAACGTGCCTCGGCCTGCGGTCGTGCCCGGGCTTTTGTGGGCGCGGTTTCAACCGCGAAAAGGCCGATCGCGAATGAATTCCCACGTAGGTTGGGCTGAGGTACGAAGCCCAACATTGCGAGGCTGACGGACGCGCGTGTCGTTGGGCCTCGCTGCGCTCGGCGCCAACCTACGGGTGTTCAACACGTAGGATGGCTAGAGGTACGAAACCCATCGCTTCGGAGGTGATGGGTTTCGCGGCGCTTGCGGAACGCCGCCCGCCCCATCCTACGTCGAGACCTGACCCAGGCGGCTCAGCGCACCGCCACCAGGCTCAGCAGCCGGTCGTCATAACGCTGGAAATGCCCCCCCAGCTCAGTGCCCGTCATCCACTCCCCAGCCAGGTCGATCAGCAGCCGCAGTCGCGCGGTTTGTGTGGTGCCGTCCACCGACAGCAGCTCGGCATCGTGGAAGTAGAAGCGCTTGCCCACCAGCGGGTAGAGCGCCTTGAACAGGCTTTCCTTGAGGGAGAAGGTCAGGGTCACGCGCTCGGCCTGTTCTCCGGCGGGGAGGAGGGCGAGGCGTTGCAGTTCGGCGGGGGTGAGGATCTCTTCGGCCAGGCGCAGGGCGCGTTCAGGTTCCAGGCGCTGTTCCATGTCCAGGCCCAGGCCTCGCCAGTCTCCCTTGCGTGCCACCAGGGCCATCGCCCAGCCGGCGCCGTGGGTGATGGAGCCGCTGACGCCGGCCGGCCAGATCGGCGCGCGGTCCTCGCCGGTTGCCGGCACCTCGCCCCGCCCGGTCAGGGCCAGCAACGCCGCACGGGCGCAGAGGCGGCCCGCCAGGTACTCGCCACGGCGCTTGGCCACCGAGCGCTGGATAGTGGCGGGCGCGACGATGGCGCAGCGGGCGAAGTCCTGCTCGGCCAGCCGCGCCGGGTCGAAGCGGCAACCGCGCAGGGCGATGCCGGGCAGCGGCGTGGCAAAGGGCCAGGCGGATTCCAGGGGGGTACAGAAGGCAGGGAGGGCGGGCGTCATGGGCGCATTCTGCCGTGCCGGCCCGATGGGGGCCAGCCTCTGCGCCGGTTACATATGTTTGCAATCGGGTTACCAAAGCTAAACGGATGCCAGGCGGGCTATTTGCCAGACTAGCGCTGCGTTTCTTCTGGAACGCAGGTGAGGTTGTAGCTTGGAGTCCTGGCCACTGGTCGACTCCGGGCGTTTTCTCTGAATCGAGAACGGGAGCCCTTCTGGGGCTCCCGTTTTTTTTCGTGCCGTGGCCATGGCTGCCCGTCTCAGGAGGGTGTTCCGATGCCCGTTCCCGATCGTTCAGCCGAGGTTCAGTGAGGGTTCAGGGGCGGTTCAGTGCCCGCCAGGCAGGATGGCTTCCGTGTTCAAGCACGAATTGAAATCCATCGGAGGAACTCCTCATGAAAAGCATCCTGACTCCTATCGCTCTCGCCGCCGGCCTGGCCTTCGCCGCCACGTCCGCCCAGGCAGCCGATCCCTTCGTCAGCCTGACCTGGGGCCAGACCAACAACAACATCCAGAACTCCTCGGCGCTGAATGCCAACCTCGGTGACCCGAGCCTGGACAAGGTGATCCACAAGACCGGTACCTGGGGTGTACGGGCCGGCATGATGGATGACAGCAGCCGCTACTACGCCACCTACGAAAACTTCTCGGACACCGACCGTGGCAACAAGCTGCGCCAGCAGAACCTGCTCGGCAGCTATGACGTCTTCCTGCCCCTGGGCGACAACAACACCAAGCTGTTCGGTGGTGCCACCCTCGGCCTGGTGAAGCTGGAACAGGACGGCACCGGCATGCGCCGCGACAGCGACATCGGCTACGCAGCGGGCCTGCAGGCCGGTATCCTCCAGCAACTGAACAAGAACACCTCCATCGAGGCCGGCTATCGTTACCTGCGCACCAATGCCAGCACCGAAGTCGCGCCCCACGGCGGTGACAAGCTCGGCTCGCTGGACCTGCACAGCAGCTCGCAGGCCTACCTGGGCGCCAGCTACAAGTTCTGACCAGTGCCATGCACGGCCGGGCCAAGTGCCCGGCTTTTTGCTTGAGGAAATGCCAATGAAATTGCTGGTTGTGGAAGACGAGGCACTGCTGCGCCATCACCTCCATACGCGCCTCGGCGAGCAGGGCCACGTAGTCGACGCGGTGCCGGATGCCGAGGAGGCGCTGTACCGCGCCGAGGAATACCACCACGACCTTGCGGTGATCGACCTCGGCCTGCCCGGCATGAGCGGCCTCGACCTCATCCGCCAGCTGCGCAGTGCCGGCAAGGCATTCCCCATTCTCATCCTCACCGCGCGCGGCAACTGGCAGGACAAGGTCGAAGGCCTGGCCGCCGGTGCCGACGATTACGTGGTCAAGCCGTTCCAGTTCGAAGAGCTGGAGGCGCGCCTCAACGCCCTGTTGCGGCGCTCCTCGGGCTTCGTCCAGTCCACCATCGAGGCCGGCCCCTTGCTGCTCGACCTCAACCGCAAGCAGGCGCAGATCGATGGCGCGCCCATGGCGCTGACCGCCTACGAGTACCGCATTCTCGAGTACCTCATGCGTCACCATCAGCAGGTGGTGGCCAAGGAGCGGCTGATGGAGCAGCTCTACCCCGGCGACGAAGAGCGCGACCCCAACGTCATCGAAGTACTGGTCGGGCGCATCCGCCGCAAGCTGGAGGGCGAGCACGGCTTCAAGCCCATCGAGACGGTGCGCGGCCAGGGCTACCTGTTCACCGAGCGCTGCCGTTGAGCCACGCCGCCAGCCCCCGCCGTCGCGCCGGGTTTTCCCTGCGCCTGCGCCTGATGCTGGGCGCCACGGCGCTGGCGGTGCTGTTCATGCTGGTGCTGCTGCCCCTGCTGCGCAGTGCCTTCGACTACGCCCTGGACCAGGCCATCGAGAAGCGCCTGGCCGCCGACGCCAGCGCGCTGATCGCCGCCGCGCGCATCGTCGACGGCCGCCTGGACATGCCGGACAAGCTGCCCGACGAGGAATTCGACAACCTCGACGCCACCCAGCTCGGCTACATCTACGACAGCGACGGCAAGCTGGTCTGGCAGTCGCGTTCCTCCACCGACGAATCCGTGCACTACGAGCCCCGCTATGACGGCCGTGGCCACGAGTTCACCCGAGTGCACGACGTGCGTGGCCGCGAGTTCTTCGTCTACGACGTGGAGATCGACCTGCTACGCGGCCAGGCCGCGGCCTTCAGCGTGGTCACCATGCAGCCGATGAGCGACTACCAGGTGATGCACGACGGCTTCGTCCATCAGCTGTACCTGTGGCTCGGTGCTGCACTGTTGCTGCTGCTGACGCTGCTCTGGTTCGGCCTCACTTGGGGCTTCCGCAGCCTGCGCCGGCTCAGCGAAGAGCTGGACCAGGTGGAAGCCGGCGCCCGTGACTCCCTCAGCGAGGAACACCCGCGCGAGCTGCTGCGCCTCACCGGTTCCCTCAACCGCCTGCTGGAGAGCGAGCGCCTGCAGCGCGAGCGCTACCGCAACTCCCTCGATGACCTGGCCCACAGCCTGAAGACCCCGCTTTCGGTGTTGCAGGGCGTCAGCGAGACCATCAACAAATCCGCCAACCCCGAGCAGGCCCATGTACTGCGCAGCCAGATCGAGCGCATGAGCCAGCAGGTGGACTACCAGCTGCAGCGCGCCACCCTGCGCAAGAGCGGCCTGGTGCGCCACCGCGTGCGCCTGGCGCCGCTGCTCGACCTGCTCTGCGAGGCGCTGGACAAGGTCTACCGCGACAAGCAGGTACGGGTCGAACGCGCCTTCGACCCCGCCCTCGACGTGCCCGTCGAACAGGGCGCCTTGCTGGAGCTGCTCGGCAACCTGCTGGAAAACGCCTACCGCCTGTGCCTCGGCCATATCCGCGTCAGCGCCCTGCAGGGTGCCGATTTCTGTGAGCTGCGGGTGGAGGACGACGGCCCCGGCGTGCCGGTGGACCAACGCGCGCGCATCCTCAAGCGCGGCGAGCGACTCGATGCCCAGCATCCTGGCCAGGGCATCGGCACCGCCGTGGTCCGCGACATCGTCGAAAGCTTCGACGGCGAACTGGCCCTGGATGACTCCAGCCTCGGCGGTGCCGAGTTCCGCATCCGCCTGCCCCTGCATTGAGGGTTGGCGGGTTTTCCCCGCTCATCCGGCTTCCTTCCTGGCGGCGGATGTTCGCGAGGTGGCAGGAGGCTGCAGATTCGCATCCAGGGAACGCCGTTCGGCGTTCCATCCCTCCTGTCACCGGCGTGATTTCGAAGACCCACTAAGCTGTGATTCGCCTCCGTGCCCGCGCGCATTTCCTCCCTGGAGTCGATGCGCGTGAAATTTTTTTCGAAGGGCTGTCGAAACCCGCGCAGCCCGTTCGACTAATGGACAGAACCGCCAGCCTGGCGGGCATGAACCCCGAACAAGAAGGAGCGACACGATGCGATTCATGGTGATGGTCAAGGCAACGAAGGAATCGGAAGCCGGCGAGATGCCCAGCGAGGCGCTGCTCACGGCGATGGGCGCCTACAACCAGGAGCTGATCGACGCCGGCATCATGCAGGCGGGCGAGGGGCTGCACCCCAGTTCCCGTGGGGCGCGGGTGACCTTCTCCGGCAGCAGCCGCACGGTGACCGACGGCCCCTTCGCGGAAACCCGCGAGCTGGTGGCCGGCTACTGGATCTGGGAAGTGGAATCCCTGGAGAAGGCCATCGAGTGGGTCAAGCGCTGCCCCAACCCGATGAGTGGCGAGTCGGACATCGAGATCCGCCAGATCTTCACGATGGAAGACTTCGGTGCCGAATTCACCCCGGAACTGCGTGAGCTGGAAGAGCGTCAGCGCACCCAGATGGCCGCCGACAAACAACAATAAGGAGCTGACCATGCGTATCAATGCCTACCTGATCTTCGCCGGCAACTGCCGCGAGGCCTTCGAGTTCTACAACCAGACCCTGGGCGGCGAGCTGCAGGTGATGACCTTCGGTGCATCACCGGCCGCCGAGCATGTGCCCGCGCAGTTCCACGACCGCGCCATGCATGCCTGCCTGACCATTGGCGACCAGTCGCTGATGGCCTCCGACACCACGCCGGAACACCCCTATGACGGCATCCGTGGCTGCTCGGTGTCGCTCAATGTCGATTCCATCAAGGAAGCCGAGCGCGTGTTCGCCGCGCTCTCCGCCGGGGGCAAGGTGCAGATGCCCCTGGAGGCGACCTTCTGGGCCGCGCGCTTCGGCATGCTCGAAGACCGCTTCGGGGTGCCGTGGATGGTCAACTGCGAGAAGGACCGGTAAGCCGCGCAAACGCGCAGCGACCGTGTCGGGCGTCGATTCCGTCGGGTGCTGTCACTCGTCCTCGGCGGACTCGAGCAGTTCCTTCGGCACTTCGCTGCGCAGCATCAGCTGGCATTGCTGGCTGTCGGGGTCGAAGACGATTACCGCCTGCTTTTTGTCCAGGGCGCGGCGCACCCGGGCGACCCGGGTTTCCAGCGGGGTTTCGTCGCCGTTGTCGGTGCCGTCGCGGGTGACGAAGTCTTCGATCAGGCGGGTGAGGGTGTCGGCTTCGAGCAGGTGGTGGGGAATCAGCATGGCGGACCTCAGGGGCAGGCGGCGATCCTAGCGCGATGACCGCCGCGACGCCATGCGCGGGCGTCGGCTCAGGCGGAGCCCTCGCGCAGGTCCTGGCGCATCAGCAGGCGGTCGAGGGTGGCGAAGAGCAGGGCGCTGTCCAGGGGTTTGCCGAGGAAGTCGTCCATGCCCGCCTCGGACCCGGCATCGCGGTGTTCGTCGAGGATGTGCGCGGTCAGCGCGACGATGGGCACGGCCACCAATTGGCGGTTGCGTTCGAACTGGCGGATGCGCTTGGTCGCCTCGAAACCGTCCATTTCCGGCATCTCGCAATCCATCAGGATCAGTTGCACGCCCGCCGGGTCGCGCTCGTATTCGTTCACTGCGGCCACGCCGTTGGCCACGGTGCGCACCCGGTAGCCGCGTTTGCGCAGGAAGCCCTGCACCACCAACTGGTTCACCGCGTTGTCCTCGGCCACCAGGATGCAGGGGGCGGAGCTGGAGTCGCTGAAGGCCTCGCTGAGGATTGGGCGCGGCTCCTGGCGGCGCTCCTGATAGAGGTCGCCGAGGGCTTCGCGCAGGGGCACCACGGCCAGGGGCTGGGCCATGGCGATCAGGCGCAGGCCGTTGCTCTGGGGCAGGTTCTGGCATTGCTCGGGCGGGCATAGCAGGAGGATGCGCTGCCCCGGTTCCAGGCGCGGGCGCAGGGAGTCGAGCCAGTGCGCGGCGCTGCCCGGCCAGGGCGCCACCAGCACCAGCAGCGGCGGCACGGCGAAGTCGTCGAGGTATTCGTTCAGGCGTTCGGGCGTCTGGCAGCGTTCGGTGCGCATGCCCCAGCGGCCCAGCAGGCGGCTCAGGGCGTCGAGGCCGAGGCCGTCGAGGGAGGTGAGCAGGGCGGTCTTGCCCTTGAGCAGGCGCAGCAGCTCGTCGTCTTCCTCGGTGCCCTCCTGCAGCGGCGTGTCGAAGGCGAAGCGCGTGCCCTGGCCGGGCGTGCTCTGCACCTCGATGCGGCCGCCCATCATTTCCACCAGCTCCTTGCTGATGGCCAGGCCCAGGCCGCTGCCGCCGTAGCGGCGGGTGGTGCTGGAATCGCCCTGGGCGAAGGAGTCGAACAGCTGGGACAGCGCCTCGTTGCGGATGCCGATGCCGCTGTCGCTGATGGCGAAGATCAGGTGCGGGTCGCCGAGGGAGTTGGAGCGGCGGCAGACGTTCACCGCCACATGGCCTTCGGCGGTGAACTTGAGGGCATTGCTCAGCAGGTTCATCAGCACCTGCTTGAGGCGCGTGGGGTCACCCTTGATGCGCCGCGGCACGCCGCTTTCCAGGCTGATGTAGAGGCGCAGGCGCTTGTCCAGGGCCTGGGCGGTGAACAGGCTGAGGGTGTCGGAGAGCAACTGCTCCAGGTCGAACTCGATGTGTTCCAGGGTCAGCTTGCCGGACTCGATGCGGGCGTAGTCGAGGATGTCGTTGATCACCGCCATCAGCGCGCTGCCGGAGCTGGAGATGGTGTCGACGTAGAAGCGCTGGCTGCGGTCCAGCGGGGTTTCCTTGAGCAGTTGCAGCATGCCCAGCACGCCGTTGAGGGGCGTGCGGATCTCGTGGCTCATCTTGGCCAGGAAGCGGCTCTTGGCGCGGCTTTCGACATGGGCCTGCTCGGCCGCCTGGCGCGAGCGGAAGCCTTCTTCCTTGAGGGTGTTGATGCGGTCGGCAAGGCCGATGGACAGGGTGATCAGCTCGATGGTCACGCCGATCTTCACCACCGTGGCGCCGAAGATGCCCAGCACCTCCACGCCCAGCGAGCCGGTGGTGGCCTGGATGAAGGCGAACAGCAGGATGCCCCAGGCCAGCGTGTAGTAGGAGCCGTAGCGCACGCCGCGGCGCCAGACGTAGATGCCGGCCAGCAGGAGCAGCAGCGAGACGGCGGAAACGGTGAGGCTGGCGAGGATGTTCCAGGCCTGCAGGCCGATCAGCGGCGCCGAGAGGAAGATCGCCATCGTCACCAGCATCGCCACCCGCAGCGCCGTGTCGAGGCGCGGGAAGTACTGCTTGGCGTGGAGGAAGTGGCGGCTGAACTGCACGGCGGTGAGGCAGTGCAGGTACATGAGGATGTAAATGCTCACCGACTGGAAGGCCACGTGTTCGGGCAGCAGCTTGAACAGCATGCCGTCGAAGCAGGTGGCCAGCAGGCCGACGTTGAGGTTGTAGGCCAGGTACCAGAGGTAGGCCGACTCGCGCAGCGAGATGTAGAGGAACAGGTTGTAGAAGAACATGGCGAACAGCACGCCGTAGAAGGCGCCGTTGAACCCCATGAGGTTTTCCTGGGCCGCAGCGCTGGCGCCATAGGTGCTGAAGAACAGCGGCACGAAAAGGGTGCTGGTGCTTTCCACCCGCAGCAGCAGGGTGTTGCTGCCGGGCTGCAGGTCGAGGGGGAACCAGAAGTTGCGCACCTGCACCGGGCGTTGGGCGAAGGCGAAGCTGTCGCCGCTTTCCTGCTCCTGCAGGTGGCCGTCGGGTTCGAAGAGGAAGACCTTGATGTGGTCCAGCAACGGGTAGTTGGCTTCCAGGTAACCCGAAAGCGGGTGCTGGCGGCTGTTGACCAGGCGCACCTTGAACCACCAGACCGAGCTGTTCTTGCCCAGGTTGGCGTGCTCGCCGTGGACCGGGGTGAAGGCCTCGTCGGGCAGCTTGCGCAGGTCGCCGACCTGCAGCGTGCCGTCCCGATCCTCGAGGTAACCCAGGAAGGGGCTCAGGGACAGGCGCAGGTCGTCACGGTCGAGGGGGGCGCTCGGAAGCGCCCAGGCCTGGCCGGCAAGGCAGAACAACAGGAGCGCCAGACAGAGGCGAGGCATCCTTTCACCCCGTGGTTTTTATGACCTGTGGCCTGGCACTTTGCCTTTATGTGAGGTGGCCTTCAAGCGTCGCTTTCGCCCTTGCCTACGAGACTTCCGACAGTCGGTACGCGCGTGTCGTTTTCCATCTGCGCGGTGTGTTCCAGCTGGTGGCTGAATGGCTCCAGGGAGTTCTGCGCATTGTCGGCGTCGCTGGCGAATACCGGCGGGCTCATCATGTAGGCGCCCAGCAGCCGGGCCATGGCTTCCAGGCTGTCGATGTGGGTGCGCTCGTAGCCGTGGGTGGCGTCGCAGCCGAAGGCCAGCAGGGCGGCACGGGTGTCGTGGCCGGCGGCGATCGCCGACTGGGCATCGCTGTGGTAGTAGCGGAACAGGTCGCGACGAACGGGGATTACGTTCTTTTCCGCCAGCTTCAGCAGGTGCCGCGAGAGGTGGTAGTCGTAGGGGCCTGCCGAGTCCTGCAGGGCGACGCTGACGGCATGCTCGCTGGAGTGCTGGCCGGGGGCGACCGGAGCGATGTCGATGCCGACGAATTCGCTGACGTCCCAGGGCAGCGCGCCGGCGGAACCGGAGCCGATCTCCTCGGTGATGGTGAACAGCGGGTGGCAGTCGATGGGCGGCACCAGCTTGGCTTCGGTGATGCCCTTGAGCGCGGTGAGTAGGGCGGCGACGCCGGCCTTGTCGTCCAGGTGGCGGGCGCTGATGTGGCCGCTCTCGGTGAACTCGGGCAGCGGGTCGAAGGCGACGAAGTCGCCGATGCACACGCCGAGAGATTCGCAGTCGGCGCGGGTCGAGCTGTAGGCGTCCAGGCGCAGTTCGATGTGGTCCCAACTGATGGGCATGCTGTCCACTTCGGTGTTGAAGGCGTGGCCGGAGGCCAGCAGCGGCAGCACGCTGCCACGGATCACCCCGGTGTCGGTGAATACGCTGACGCGGCTGCCTTCGGCGAAGCGGCTGGACCAGCAGCCCACCGGCGCCAGGGCCAGGCGGCCGTTGTCCTTGATCTGGCGGACGATGCCGCCAATGGTGTCCAGGTGCGCCGCCACCGCGCGGTCGGGGCTCTTCTGCCGGCCCAGCAGGGTGGCGCGGATGGTGCCGCGACGGGTCAGCTCGAAGGGGATGCCCATCTCCTCCAGGCGCTCGGCGACGTAGCGCACGATGGTGTCGGTGAAACCGGTGGGGCTGGGGATGGCGAGCATCTCCAGGAGCACCTGGCGCAGGTAGTTGATATCGGGTTCGGGGAGTTTTCTGGCAGTCATGGCGTCTCCTTGGCGAGGTGCCGGGCCCGCAGGCCCGGGGCTCAGGACAGCGGCTGGCTGAGGGGGAACAGCAGGTCGATGAAGCGCTCGGCGGTGGGCTGCGGCTGGTGGTTGGCCAGGCCGACCCGCTCGTTGGCTTCGATGAACACGTAGTCCGGCTGGTCGGCGGCGGGCACCAGCAGGTCCAGGCCCACCACCGGGATGCCGAGGGCGCGGGCGGCGCGGACGGCCGCCTCGCCCAGGCGCGGGTGGAGGATGCCGGTGACGTCTTCCAGGGTGCCGCCGGTGTGCAGGTTGGCGGTGCGGCGCACGGCGAGGTGGGTGCCCTCGGGCAGCACATCGTCGTAGCCGTAGCCGGCGTCCCTGAGGGTGCGTTCGGTCTCGTCGTCGAGGGGGATACGGCTTTCGCCACCGGTGGCGGCCTGGCGTCGGCGGCTCTGCGCCTCGATCAGCGAGCGGATGCTGCGCTGGCCGTCGCCGACGATCTCGGCCGGGCGACGGATCGCCGCCGCGACCACCTCGTAGCCGATCACCACGATGCGCAGGTCGTGGCCCTGGTGGAAGCTCTCCAGCAGCACGCGGCTGTCGAAGCGCCGGGCGTTGTCGATGGCCGCTTCCACCTCGGCGGCGCTGCGCAGGTCCACGGCCACGCCATTGCCCTGCTCGCCGTCCACCGGCTTGACCACCAGGGCGCCATGTTCGGCGAGGAAGGCGGCGTTCTCCTTCTCGGTGCCGGCCAGGCGCTGCGCCGGCAGGCTGAGTCCGGCGCGGGCCAGGGTGCTGTGGGTGAGGGTCTTGTCCTGGCACAGGGTCATGCTGACGGCGCTGGTCATGTCCGACAGCGATTCGCGGCAGCGCACGCTGCGCCCGCCCTGGCTGAGGCTGAAGAGCCCGGCGCGGGCGTCGTCGACGCGCACCTCGATGCCGCGGCGGTGGGCCTCGTCGACGATGATCCGCGCATAGGGGTTGAGGTCCTCTTCCGGGCCGGGGCCGAGGAACAGGGTCTGGTTGATGCCGTTCTTGCGCTTGATGGCGAAGGTCGGCAGGTCACGGAAGCCGAGCTTGGAATACAGCGCCTTGGCCTGGCGGTTGTCGTGCAGCACCGACAGGTCGAGGTAGGCCAGGCCACGGCTCATGAAGTGCTCGATGAGGTGGCGCACCAGCGCCTCGCCGACGCCGGGGCGGTTGCATTGCGGGTCCACCGCCAGGCACCAGAGGCTGGAGCCGCCTTCCGGGTCGTGGAAGGCCTTGCGGTGGTTGAGGCCCATCACGCTGCCGACCACCTGGTTGCTGGCCGAATCCTCGGCCAGCCAGTACACCGGGCCGCCCTGGTGGCGCGGGGTGATGGCGTCGTGATCCACCGGCAGCATGCCGCGACTGCGGTACAGCTGGCTGATGGCCTGCCAGTCGTCCTCGCTGTGGGCACGGCGGATGCGGAAGCCACGGAAGGCCCGGCGCGCCGGGCGGTAGTCGGTGAACCACAGGCGCAGGGTGTCGGAGGGGTCGAGGAACAGCTGCTGCGGTGCCTGGGCCAGCACCTGCTGGGGCGCCGCGACGTACAGGGCGATGTCCCGCTCGCCGGGGCTCTCGGCCAGCAGCTCGCGGGCCAGGCTGGCCGGGTCCGGGTAGGTGTGGCCCAGCAGCAGGCGGCCCCAGCCGCAGTGCAACACCTGGACCTGCTCCGGCTGTTCATCCTTGTGCTCTTCCGCCAGGCGTGCCTGCAGGCGCTCGTAGGAGGGCGCCTGGCCGCGCAGCAGACGCTGGCTCTGCACGTACTGCTGGCTGGTAAAGAATTTCATCGCGAATCTCTCCTTAGAGCCCCTGCTCGTTGAGCCAGAGGTTGAGCGCCGCCATCTGCCACAGCTTGGAGCCGCGCAGCGGGGTCAGGTCTTCAGCGGGGTTGGCCAGCAGGCGTTCGAGAGTGGCGGCGTTGAACAGGCCGCGATCCTGGCTCGGGTCCAGCAGCAGCTCGCGCACCCAGTCGCGGGTCTTGCCTTGCAGGTGCTTGAGCCCGGGCACGGGGAAGTAGCCCTTGGGCCGGTCGATCACCTCGTGGGGGATGACCTGGCGGGCGACTTCCTTGAGCACCTGCTTGCCGCCATCGCCCAGCTTGAAGCGCGAGGGGATGCGCGCGGAGAGCTCGACCACGCGGTAGTCGAGGAAGGGCACGCGGGCCTCCAGGCCCCAGGCCATGGTCATGTTGTCGACGCGTTTGACCGGGTCGTCCACCAGCATGATGGTGCTGTCCAGGCGCAGGGCCTTGTCCACCGGGTCTTCGGCGCCGGGGCGGGCGAAGTGCTCGCGGACGAAGTCGCCGGCCACGTCCCCGGTGAGCCAGGCCGGCTGTACGGTGTCGCGGTAGTCGGCGTGGCTGCGGTCGAAGAAGGCCGCGCGGTAGGTGGCGAAGGGGTCGGCTGTGTCGGCCAGCGGCGGGTACCAGTGGTAGCCCGCGAACAGCTCGTCGGCACCCTGGCCGCTCTGCACCACCTTGCAGTGCTTGGAGACTTCGCGGGAGAGCAGGTAGAAGGCGATGCAGTCATGGCTGACCATCGGCTCGCTCATGGCGCGGAAGGCCGCGGGCAACTGCTCGATGATCTCGTGCTCGCCGACCCGCAATTGGTGGTGGCGGGTGCCGTAGCGGCGGGCGATGAGGTCGGAGTACTCGAACTCGTCGCCGCGCTCGCCGCCGGCATCCTGGAAACCGATGGAGAAGGTCAGCAGGTCCTCGACGCCGGCCTCGGCCAGCAGGCCCACCAGCAGGCTGGAGTCGACGCCGCCGGAAAGCAGCACGCCCACTTCGCGGGCCGCGCGCTGACGCACTGCGACGGCATCGCGCAGGCTGCCCAGCAGCAGGTCGCGCCAGTCGGCCAGTTGCAGCCCGGCCTCGTCGGCGCGGTGGCCGTAGTCGAGGTTCCACCAGGTGCCCTGGTCGATGTTGCCGTCGGCATCGACCATCATCCAGCTGGCCGGCGGCAGCTTCTCGATGCCCTTGACCAGGGTGCGCGGTGCCGGCACCACGGCGTGGAAGTTGAGGTAGTGGTTGAGCGCCTCGGCGTCCAGGGTGCCGTCGATGTCGCCACCCTTGAGCAGCGCCGGCAGGCTGGAGGCGAAGCGCAGGCGGCTGGCCGTGCGCGACAGGTACAGCGGCTTGATGCCGAGGCGGTCGCGGGCCAGGAACAGGCGCTGGCTGCCCGGCTCCCAGATGCCCAGGGCGAACATGCCGTTGAGCTTGGGCAGCATGTCCTTGCCCCAGGCGTGCCAGGCCTTGGCCAGCACCTCGGTGTCGCCGCCGGAGCGGAAGCGGTAGCCGAGGCCCTGCAGCTCTTCACGCAGCTCGGGGAAGTTGTAGATGGCGCCGTTGAAGCTCATCGCCAGGCCCAGGTCGGGCTCGACCATGGGCTGCGCCGAGCCGTCGGACAGGTCCATGATCTTCAGTCGGCGGTGGCCCAGGGCGATGGGGCCCTGGCTATGGAAGCCCCAGGCGTCGGGGCCGCGAGGGGCGAGGTGATGGGTGATGCGTTCGACCGCAGCCAGGTCGGCGGGTCGTTTGTCGAAGCGTAACTCTCCAGAAATGCCGCACATAAGTCCTTACCGGTTCTGCCGTTGGGGATACCGCCCGCTTTATGCAGGCAGTAAGAGTCCGACCGGTATTTTTGCGGATGGTTTAGATCAAATAGTTATTAGCCAAAGAGCCGCTTTGTGGCACCGGGAACTCACCTCAGGGGCGGCCGCAGGCGCGGTTGGCGGGCACGGCGATGTCCATCAGGCGCGGGTTCGGCAGGCGCAGGCTGGCCATCAGCGCCGCATAGGCCTCGGCGTTGGCCACCTGCAGGCGCGGGTTGTGGGCGCGTTCCTCGGCGATGCTCGAACGGGTCCAGCCGTGATAGTCGTGGCCGGGGCACACCTCGGTGTCGTCCGCCAGCGCCAGCAGGCGCCCCAGGCTGGCCCACTGGGCACGGGCGTCGCCGTTCTGGAAGTCGGTGCGCCCGGTGCCACGGATCAGCAGGGTGTCGCCGGTGAACACCCGCGCCGGAGTGCCATCGGCCGGGCTGGCGGGCAGCAGGAAGCAGTAGGAGTCCGCGGTGTGCCCAGGGGTGTACCAGGCGATCAGTTCGCGGGCGCCGAAGCGCAGGCGCGTGCCGTCGGTGAAAGTGAAGCTGGCGCAGGTGCTGCCGCTTTCGGCGCCGAATCCACTCTGGCAGCCGGTGGCCTCGCGCAGGTCGCCCAGGGCGGTGATGTGGTCGGCGTGGGTATGGGTATCGAGGGCCAGCACCAGGCGCAGCCCGAGTTCGTCGAGCAGGCGCCGGTAGGCGTCGAGTTGTTCCTTCACCGGGTCGATCAGTACCGCCTCGCCGGCGTCGGCGAGCAGGTAGGTGTAGGTGGAGCTTTCGGCATCGAAGAGCTGGCGCAGCAGCATGGTGCAATCTCCTCAGATCAGTTTCTGCAGGGCCACCGACAGGCTGGTGATCACCAGCAGCACCGCGAACAGGCGTTGCAGCGCCGGGCCGCCAAGGCGGTACGCCAGGCGGTTGCCGACCAGCATGCCGAGCGCGCCGCCGAAGGCCAGGGCGCCGAGCAGCAGCGCGGGGGGCTGGGCCTGCCCCAGGTAGAGCAAGAAGCCGCCACCGGACACCACCACGACCACCGCCAGGGAGGTGGCGGTGGCGGCCATGACCGAGAGCGGCGTGAACCAGAGTAGCGCCGGAACCACCAGGAAGCCGCCGCCGACGCCCATCAGCCCCGAGAGCACGCCCACGCCCAGACCGATGGCCAGCAACGGCAGGTAACGCAGTGGGCCCGTGCCGGCGCGTGACTGTTGGGCGCCGCGCCATAGGCGCCAGGCGGACCACAGCACCAGCAGGCAGAAGCCGGTGATCAGCAGGCCCTCCGGCACCCAGTGCCCGAGCCACTGGCCCAGGGCGTTGCCGGGCAGGCCGCTGGCGGCGAGCAGCAGCACCGGCGGCCAGGCCACCAGGCCCTGGCGCAGGCGCAGCAGGGTGCCGACCAGGGCGGTGAGGGCCACCGCGCCGAGGCTCACGCCCACTGCGTCGCGCAGGGGCAGGTGCAGGCTGAGCAGCAAGGGCAGGGCCACCAGCGAGCCGCCTGCGCCGGTCAGCCCGAGCAGCAGGCCGAGCAGGGTGCCGATGGCGAGGGCTTCGAGAAGCATCAGCGGTTCCAGGGCATGCGGGCGAGCACCAGGGCCAGGCCACAGGTGCCGCTCAGCCCGGCGAAGGTCAGGCCGGCGCCGACGAAGCCGCTCAGCAGGTACCAGCCGGGGTGCACCCAGGTGCCGAGGACCACGCCCAGCAGCACCAGGCTGCCGGCGCTGATCTGCACCTGGCGCTGCAGCTCCAGGCCGCCGCCGCTGCCTTCGCGGGGCATGCCGCAGGCCAGGCAGGCGTCGGTGCCGCCCTCGATCACCTGCACGCCCGGCAGCAGGGCGCTCAAACGCTCGGCCGCCTGGCGCGCGCGCTGGCCCTTCTGGCAGATCAGGTAAAGCTCGTCGCCGCTGTTCAGGCCCTCACCGCGCAGGCGCTCGGCCAGGCGCACGGGGTCCAGGTTGCCCAGCGGTTCGTTGTGGGCGCCGGCGATGTGCCCGGCGCGGTATTCCGCCGGGCTGCGCACGTCGATGAGGAAGCGGGCCGCTCCCCGCTGGTGCAGTTCGGCGAAGCGCGGTGCGTCGATCAGGCGGATGGTGTCGTTCATGTCGGGTACTCCCGTGGAGTATGGGTCAGGTGTACTTGGTGAAGATCGCGCGCACCCGCGCCAGGGTCTCGGCATCGTCGCGATCCGGGTCGAGAACGGTTTCCTCGACCAGGCAGGCGAGCATCTCCTGGTAGGCCTTGTCGAGCGCCTTGCGGGCGGCGGAGAACTGCTGGGCGATGGCCTCGCAAGACTCGCCGCGGCGGATCATCGCCTGGATGCCGCGCACCTGCCCCTCGACCCGGGCCAGGCGCTTGAGCATGGCGTCCTGGCGCTCCGGCGTGGGGCCGCTCATGGCGTCACCGGCGCCACGGCCGGGCGCGCGAAGGGGAAAGGCTCGCGCGCTCCGCTGGCGGCCTGGCCACGGGCGCGGGGGCTTGGAGAAAGGCTGAAGGGCATGGCGAATACTCCCTGGGGTTTATACAGGGGGGAGTATAGATTCGCCTTGTAGGGCTGTCAGCTGCGACGCGTTGCCGCCGGGCGGATGAGTGCCCGGCTGGCGTCGTCAGTGGCGCTTGAAGGCTTCCTTCCAGACATCGAAGCGGTAGCGACGGTTGCCCACCAGCAGGTAGAACACCGACGCCAGGCCGGCACCGATGAACCAGCTGAAGCTGGAGAGGGCCTCCAGGCTGGGCAGCAGCACCAGCGCGATGGCGATGATGGCGGCCGGCAGCAGGGCGGCCAGGGCGCGCGGGTTGACGCCGTGGCGGTAGTGGTAGGCGGCGTCGGGCGCGGCGCTGTAGAGCGCGGGGATATCCAGCCGGCCCCGGCGCACCAGCCAGTAGTCGACCATGATCACCCCGTACAGCGGCCCCAGCAGTGCCCCCAGGGCACCGAGGAAGTACAGGATCACCTCCGGGCTGTTGTACAGGTGCCACGGCAGGATGAGCGCGCCGAGGGCGGCGGCCAGCAACCCGGCGCGGTGGAAGTTCAGCTGCCGTGGCGCCAGGTTGCAGAGCACCAGGGCCGGGGCGACGAAGTTGGCCATGATGTTCACCGCCACGGTGACGATCAGCAGCGCCAGGCAGCCGAGCACCAGGAAGGGCTTGGAGGGAATGGCGGCGACTATGTCGGTGGGGCTGGTGATGACCTGGCCGTCGATGGCGAACTGGCTGCCGGCGAGCACCGCGGCGATGCAGCCGAACAGCAGCATGTTCACCGGCAACCCCCAGAAGTTGCCACGGCGGATGGTGCGCGCATCGGGGCAGTGGCGCGAGAAGTCGCTGAAGTTCAGCAGCATGGTGCCGTAGAGGCTGATCCACAGGGCCGCGCCGGAGCAGACGCGGAACCAGCCGGCGGCGCCGCTGGCGGGTTCGCTGCTGGCCCAGGCGATGCGCAGGCCGGCCTTCCAGTACATCCAGGCGGCGAGTACCGCGAGGGTGAGCAGGATCACCGGGCCGGCGAAGGCTTCGTAGCGGCGGATCATTTCCATGCCGTAGGCCATGATCGCCAGTTGCAGCAGCCACACCCCGATGAAGCAGGCCCAGCCGAAGGGCGACAGGCCGAGCACATCGCCGCCGCTCCAGGCGGCCAGCCCCGGTGCCAGGGTCAGCAGCAGGACGCCGAGCACCAGGGAGGCGAGGTAGGTCTGGATGCCGAACCAGGCGACGGCGATCACCGCGCGGATCAACGCCGGAAACTGCGCGCCACGGATGCCGAAGGCGATCCGGCAGATCACCGGGAAGGGCAGGCCGGTGCGTTGGCCGATATAGCCGGAAAGGTTCATCAACCCGTAGATCAGCAGCGCGCCGAGGCCCATGGCGGCGACGATCTGGCCGCCACTCATGCCGAGTGCGAAGAGGCCGATGGCGAAGCTGTAGTTGGCGACGTTGTGCACGTCGTTGGTCCACAGCGCGAACAGGCTGTAGCTGCCCCAATGCCGCGCTTCAGGGCTGTTGGGGGCGAGGTCGTCGTTATAGAGGCTGGGGCTGGGGTCGAGTGGCAGCCGTATCGGCTCCTGGTTCTGGGAGAGGGGCATCCGCGGTTCCTCGCATCCTCGGGGGCGGTCGCCCCGGGCGGGGCGGCGGGAGCACAGGCTCCAGCCGGCGGATTGTGCGGCGGTCCACGGCGAATCGCAGCAGGACGGGGGGCGCGCGAGGTGGTGTGGATATGCTCTATAACTACATGATTTATATGAGGTTATAGGGATTAAGGGAGGCGGCGCTCAGTCTTGCTGGTGCTTTCCGCTGGCCGAGGCGGCGAAGCCCTGCCGTACCTGTCAGGTACGGCTGGCGTTCTTGCCGCGAATCAGCTGGCGCAGCGGGAAACGGTTCGGGTGGCAGGCTTCGGCGACATCGCGGGGCACCGGCAGGGGTTCGTCGTCCAGCCAGGCGGCCAGCAGCTCGGCGGCCAGCGGCGCGGTGATCAGGCCCCGTGAGCCATGGCCGCTGTTGACGTAGAGGCCGTCGAGCCAGGGCGCCGGTGCATCCGGCACCTGGCGCGCATCGCGGCCCAGCACGGCATAGGTTTCGGCGAAGGCGGCGGCATCGCACAGCGGGCCTACCAGCGGCAGGTAGTCCGGTGTGGTGCAGCGGAAGGCCGCGCGGCCTTCCAGCAGCGCCGGGTCGAGCTGTTCGGCCTGCAGGCGTTCGGCGAGGTCCGGGGAGATTTCCCGCAGCAGCTCGAGGTTGCCGGCGTGCTCGGCGGTGGTCGGCGCCAGGTCCTGGCTGTGGAAGTCGAAGCTGGCGCCCAGGGTGTGTTCGCCGTTGCGCACCGGTGCGACATAGCCTTCGGCGCAGACCACGGTGGCCAGCGCGCGGCTGCTGGCGGTGGCCGGCAGGCGGCTGATCTGCCCACGGATGCGCTTGAGCAGCATCCCGCTGGCCTGGGGGAACCGGAGGATTTCGGCGGCGCCGGCCAGCACCGCGATCGGTGCTTCGGCCAGCACCTGCTCACCGTCCAGCGCCTGCCAGCGGCCATTCTCGCGGCGCAGCTGCAAGGCTTCGCTGTGGGGCAGCAGGCGGATGCCGGGCTGCCCGGCCAGCCAGCGGCACAGGGCGGGCGGGTGCACCCAGCCGGCTTCGGGGTAGAACAGCCCACCGGCGGGCAGGGCGACGCCGGCGATGGCTTCGGCCTCTTCACGGTCGAGCCGGCGCAGCAGGCCGGCGGGGAAGGCGGCGGCCAGGCTCACCTGGCGCTCGGCTTCCTTGGCTTCGAAGGCCAGTTGCAGCACGCCGCAGCCTTGCCAGTCCTGGTTCGGCTGCAGGTGCTGGAGCAGCCGGCGGGTATGGCCGAAGCCGCTGACGATCAGGCGCGACAGTGCAGTGCCGTGGGCGGAAAGCTTGAGGTAGAGCACCCCCTGGGGATTGCCGGAAGCCTCCTCGGCAACGCCGGCGTGGCGCTCCAGCAGGGTCACCTGCCAGCCACGGGCGGCGAGGCTGGCGGCGCTGGCGCAGCCGGCCAGGCCGGCGCCTATCACCAGCACCTGGCGCTCGCCCGCGAAGGGCGCGGGGCGGGCGAACCAGGGTTTGCCGGCGCTGGTAGGTTCGCCCAGGAAGCGGCCCTTGCTCATGTGCCATTTGCTGCCGAAGCCCTGGGCACGGCGGATCTGGAAGCCGGCCTCCTTGAGTGCGCGGCGTACGAAACCGGCGCTGGTGAAGGTGGCCAGGGTGGCGCCCGGTGCACTCAGCCGCGCCAGCTGGGCGAAGAGTTCGGGGGACCACATCTGCGGGTTCTTCGCCGGGGCGAAGCCGTCGAGGAACCAGGCATCGATGCGGGCATCCAGCTCGGGCAGGCAGTCCAGCGCATCGCCCACCAGCAGCGTCAGCGTCACCCGCCCTGCGGCGAACAGCAGGCGCTGGAAACCGGGGTTCACCGCGCGGTACTGGTCCAGCAGGGCGCCGGAGAAGGGCGCCAGTTGCGGCCACAGCGCCAGGGCGCGGGCGAGGTCTTCACGGGCCAGCGGGTACTTCTCGACGCTGACGAAATGCAGGCGGGCACCGGGCGGCGCCAGCTCGTCGAACAGCTGCCAGGTGCTGAGGAAATTCAGGCCGGTGCCGAAGCCGGTCTCGCCCACTACCAGGCGCTCGCCGGCGGCCAGTTCGGCGAAGCGCCGGGGCAGTTCGTTGCCGTCGAGAAAGGTGTGGCGCGTCTCGTCGAGCCCCGAGACGGGGGAGAAGTAAACGTCGTCGAATTCGCGTGACAACGGCTGGCCCTGCTCGTCCCAGGCGAGCAGCGCGTGATGGAAATCGGACATGGAGGACCCCGGCGGAACGAAGCGCGAATAGTAGCCGATCAAGCCGGGCAGGAGCGTGCGACAGGGGGACGCTTGGGGCGATGCGTTGCGGCGTCGGGCGCTTCGCGAGCAGGGCTCGCTCCTAGAGGAAAGAGAGTGCGTCGGCTTGGGGAAACCTGTGACTTCGTCGAATCTTTCACCCCGTGCGGAGCCGTCTTCCGCTATTTTTTCTCCACCAACCTGGGAGAGTCGCATGTTCGAATCTGCGGAAATCGGTCATTCCATCGACAAGGAAACCTACGAGAAAGCGGTGCTGGAGCTGCGCGAGGCATTGCTGGAGGCGCAGTTCGAGCTGAAACAGCAGGCACGCTTCCCGGTGATCATCCTGATCAACGGCATCGAGGGCGCAGGCAAGGGCGAGACGGTGAAGCTGCTCAACGAGTGGATGGACCCGCGCCTGATCCATGTCGAGAGTTTCCTGCTGCCCACCGACGAGGAGCTGTCGCGGCCGCCTCAATGGCGCTTCTGGCGCAAGTTGCCGGCCAAGGGGCAGACCGGCATCTTCTTCGGCAACTGGTACAGCCAGATGCTCCATGCGCGGGTCGAGGGTGACATCAAGGACGGCCGTTTCGACCAGGCCATCGATTTCGCCGAGCGCTTCGAACGCATGCTCTGCGACGAGGGTGCGCTGATCTTCAAGTTCTGGTTCCACCTGTCCAAGAAGCAGCTCAAGCAGCGCCTCAAGGACCTGGAGAAAGACCCGCAGCGCAGTTGGAAGCTCAACCCGCTGGACTGGAAGCAGAGCGAGACCTACGACCGCTTCGTGCGCTTCGGTGAGCGCATGCTGCGCCGCACCAGCCGCGACTACGCGCCCTGGTACGTGGTCGAGGGCGTCGACGAGAACTACCGCAGCCTCAGCGTCGGCCGCATCATCCTCGAGGGGCTGCAGGCCGCGCTCAAGCGCAAGGACCGCCCGGTGCTGCAGCCCCACGCGGCGCCGCTGGTTTCCAGCCTGGACAACCGCGGGCTGCTCAGCAGCCTCGACCTGAGCCTGAAACTGAGCAAGGACGATTACCGAGAGCAATTGGACGCCGAGCAGGCGCGGCTGGCCGGGCTGATGCGCGACAAGCGCTTCCGCGAGCACGCGCTGATGGCGGTGTTCGAGGGCAATGACGCGGCCGGCAAGGGAGGGGCCATCCGCCGGGTGACCGGGGCCCTGGACCCGCGCCAGTACCGCACCGTGCCCATCGCCGCGCCCACCGAGGAAGAGCGCGCACAACCCTACCTGTGGCGCTTCTGGCGCCATGTGCCGCCGCGCCGGCAGTTCACCATCTTCGACCGCTCCTGGTACGGCCGCGTGCTGGTGGAGCGGGTCGAGGGCTTCTGCTCGGAGGCCGACTGGTTGCGCGCCTACAGCGAGATCAACGACTACGAGGAGCAGCTCCACGACCACGGCATCGTAGTCGTGAAGTTCTGGCTGTCCATCGACAAGGACGAGCAGATGCGCCGCTTCAAGGAGCGCGAGGAGACTTCCTTCAAGCGCTACAAGATCACCGACGAGGACTGGCGCAATCGCGACAAGTGGGACCTCTACGTCGACGCCGTGGGCGACATGGTGGATCGCACCAGCACCGAGCTGGCGCCCTGGACCCTGATCGAGGCGAACGACAAGCGCTATGCCCGGGTGAAGGTGCTGCGCACCCTCAACGAGGCGTTGGAGCGGGCCTTCAAGAAGGGCTGAGCCGGCGGGCGATGGCCGCGCATACGCAGGGTGAATGATCGTCGCCCTGCGACATTGGGTGGATTTATGCTCCGGCCATCGTCAATGGACACCCGTCCTCAAACCCACAAGAAAGAGGTGCGTCATGCGTGAAGTGGTGATAGTCGACAGCGTTCGGACCGGCCTGGCCAAGTCCTTCCGCGGCAAGTTCAACATGACCCGGCCGGACGAAATGGCCGCCCACTGCGTGAACGCCCTCCTGGCGCGCAATGACCTGGACCCGACGCTGGTGGACGACTGCGTGGTCGGCGCCGGTTCCAACGAAGGCGCCCAGGGCCACAACATCGGCCGTAACGTCGCCGTGCTCTCGGGCCTGGGCATCGGCGTCGCCGGCATGACCCTGAACCGCTACTGCTCCTCGGGCCTGCAGGCCATCGCCATCGCCGCCAACCAGATCGCTTCCGGCTGCAGCGACGTGATGGTCGCCGGCGGCGTCGAGTCCATCACCCTGACGCTGAAAAGCATCAACCAGGACAACTTCGTCAACCCGCGCCTGAAGCTGGAACACCCCGGCATCTACTACCCGATGGGCCAGACCGCCGAGATCGTCGCGCGTCGCTACAACGTCTCCCGCGAGGCCCAGGACCTGTACGCCCTGCAGAGCCAGCAGCGCACCGCCCGTGCCCAGGCCGCCGGCCTGTTCGACGATGAAATCGTGCCGATGAACGTCAAGTACGGGGTCGAGGACAAGGCCACCGGCGAGAAGAAGATCGTCGACGGCGTGGTCGACCGCGACGACTGCAACCGCGCCGACACCACCCTGGAAGGCCTGGCTTCGCTGAAGCCGGTGTTCTCCGAGGACGGTTCGGTCACCGCCGGCAACTCCTCGCAGCTGTCCGACGGCGCCTCCATGACCCTGCTGATGAGCCTGGACAAGGCCATCGAGCTGGGCCTCAAGCCCCGGGCCTTCTTCCGTGGCTTCGCCGTGGCCGGTTGCGAGCCGGACGAAATGGGCATCGGCCCGATCTACTCGGTGCCCAAGCTGCTCAAGGCCCGTGGCCTGTCGGTGGACGACATCGACCTGTGGGAGCTGAACGAAGCCTTCGCCTCGCAGTGCCTGTATGCCCGTGACCACCTGGGCATCGACAACGAGAAGTACAACGTCAACGGCGGCTCCATCTCCATCGGCCACCCCTTCGGCATGACCGGCTCGCGCCAGGTCGGCCACCTGGTGCGCGAGCTGCAGCGCCAGGGCAAGCGCTACGGCATCGTCACCATGTGCGTGGGCGGCGGCATGGGCGCCACCGGGCTGTTCGAAGCGGTGCGCTGATCCGCGCCACGGACGCCGCAATGACAAAACCCGCAACGGCCTGGCCGCTGCGGGTTTTTATTTGGGCGCTGTGTACCCTGGGGCGGGCGGCGTTTTTTGTAGGGGCGACTTCAGTCGCCAAGCGGCGCACAGCGCCGCCCTGCGGGAGCGAATTCATTCGCGATGAGAAGCCGGCGGGGCTGCGCTTGCGGTCGTATGTGCGGCGCTCAGAGGCGGCTGGCGATGATGTCGTCGGCCTGCGCCATGCGGCGGATGTAGAAGGCGATCTCGCGCTCGGCGTCGGCGCGGGTGAAGTAGGGGCCTTCCAGGGTGCCTTCGCGGGTGGCGAAGAAGTATTGCCCATTCACCGCGCTGACGCGGTCGCTGCGGTAATGGGTGCTGGCTGCGGCGTCCACGGTGCGTTGCCCGAACATGCTGATTACTCCGGGGTGAATGGGGCGGATATTTTTGAGTCTAATGCGCGTTTCCGGGGCTGCGCAGGGAGACGATAAACGGTAGCAATCGCTACCTGATCGTGAACGTTTGCGACTTTTTCAGAAAAATGGCGCTGGAAAACCGGCGCTTGGCCGCGCGCTGACCGGTACAGTTGCGCGCCAGCTGCGAGGCCAGGTGTTGCTGTGTGTACGGCGGGCCAGGTTCTAGAATGACCGGCCCGTGCCGTGTAGGCCGGGTCCTGCCTGCTTCGAGGTCTGCATGCACATTTCTTCTGGCCGTTGGCTGTACGGCCTGTTTCTCGCCCTGGTCACCGCCGTGCTCTGGGGCATCCTGCCGATCAAGCTCAAGGAAGTGCTGAAGGTGATGGACCCGGTGACCGTCACCTGGTTTCGCCTGCTGGTGTCCGGCTCGCTGCTGTTCGTCTGGCTCGCGGCGACCCGCCGCCTGCCGCGCTTCCGCCCACTGGGGCGCAAGGGGGGAGGGCTGGTGGCGCTGGCCATCGCCGGGCTGCTGGGCAACTACGTGCTCTACCTGATCGGCCTGAAGATGCTCAGCCCCGGCACCACGCAACTGGTGATCCAGGTGGCGCCCATCCTCTTCCTGATCGGCAGCCTGTTCATCTTCAAGGAGAGTTTCAGCATCGGCCAGGCACTCGGCCTGGCGGTGCTGGTGCTGGGCTTCGGCCTGTTCTTCAACCAGCGCCTGGATGAGTTGCTCACCTCCCTGGGCACCTACACCACCGGCGTGCTCATCGTGCTCGCGGCGGCCTTCGTCTGGACTTTCTACGGCCTGGCGCAGAAGCAACTGCTGACGGTGTGGAACTCCATGCAGGTGATGATGGTGATCTACCTCGGCTGCGCGGCCCTGTTGACGCCCTGGGTGTCGCCGCTGGAAGCGCTGCAGCTGTCGCCGTTGCAGGGCTGGCTGTTGCTGGCCTGCTGCCTGAACACCCTGGTGGCCTATGGCGCCTTCGCCGAAGCCCTGGCCCACTGGGAGGCCTCGCGGGTCAGCGCCACCCTGGCCATCACCCCGCTGGTGACCTTCGCCTCGGTGGCGGTCGCCGCCAGCTTCTGGCCCGACCACGTGGTGCCCGAACAGCTCAATGGCATCGCTTACGGCGGCGCCTTGCTGGTGGTGCTGGGCTCCGCGCTCACCGCCCTCGCGCCCTCGCTGGTGCGCAGCTGGAGGGCGCGCCAGGTTCGCGCGCTGTAAGGGGGCTTGCGGGGGCGTTCCGTGCCGCCGCTTTCCCGGGCTGAAGCCCGGGCTACGTTGGCATCCTGAAGACACCCCTCGTTGGGCCTCGCTGCGCTCGGCGCCAACCTACGCCGCTTGGCGCCAGGCTAGTTGCGGGTGCCCAGGGTTTCCGCCTTGCGCAGCCAGGCTTGGCGCTGTTCCTCGGTGGAGGGGCGCACCGGGGCGAATTCGGCGAGGCGGCGGGTCTTGATGCCGCAGAAGCCGAGGATGGTGCGGGTCATCTGCCGGTGCCCGGGGGCGCCGTAGATCCAGCGAAAGTACCAGGGCGGCGTGTCCAGGGTCACCAGCAGGTCGGCGGTGCGGCCTTCGAGCAGCTTGTCCCAGGAGCGCACGCCGCGGTAGCGGAAGGCGAAGCCGGGGAGGAACACGCGATCGAAGAAGCCCTTGAGCAGCGCCGGCACGCCACCCCACCAGACCGGGTAGACGAACACCAGGTGCTCGGCCCAGTGGATCTGCCGCTGGGCCTCCAGCAGGTCCGGCTCCAGCGCCTGGCTCTGGTCGTAACCCTGGTGCAGCACCGGGTCGAATTCCATCTCGCCGAGCTTGAGCAGGCGCACCACGTGGCCTTCGCTGCGGGCGCCCTGGGCATAGGCTTCGCCCAGGGCATTGCACAGGCTGTTGCCCTTGGGCGAGCCGAAGATCATCAGGATGCGCTTGCCGTCGCCTTCCAGGGGCGTGGCGCCGTGCTTGGCGGTATCAACCATGTTGGCCGGCCTCCAGCATGGTTTCCGGGCGCACCCAGGCGTCGAAATCCGCCTCGCTGACGAAGCCCAGCGCCAGCGCCGCCTCGCGCAGGGTGGTGCCTTCGCTGTAGGCCTTCTTGGCGATCTGCGCGGCCTTGTCGTAGCCGATATGGGTGTTGAGGGCGGTGACCAGCATCAGCCCGCGTTCCAGGTGCTCGGCCATGCGCGCGGCGTCCGGTTCCATGCCGGCCACGCAATGGCGCTGGAAGTTGCGCGCGCCATCGGCCAGCAGGCGGATGGATTGCAGCAGGTTGTGGGCGATCACCGGTTTGAACACGTTGAGCTGCAGGTGGCCCTGGCTGGCGGCGAGGCTGATGGTGGTGTCGTTGCCGATCACCTGGCAGGCGAGCATGGACAGCGCCTCGCACTGCGTCGGGTTGACCTTGCCGGGCATGATCGAGCTGCCCGGCTCGTTGGCCGGCAGCCTCACCTCGGCCAGGCCGCCACGGGGGCCGGAGCCCAGCAGGCGCAGGTCGTTGGCGATCTTCATCAGTGCCACCGCCAGGGTCTTCAGGGCGCCGGAGAGGGTCACCAGGGGCTCGTGCCCGGCCAGGGCGGCGAACTTGTTGGGCGCGGAGACGAAGGGCAGGCCGGCCAGGGCGGCCAGTTCCGCCGCCATGGCTTCGGCGAAGCCGTGGGGCGCGTTGAGCCCGGTGCCAACGGCGGTGCCGCCCTGTGCCAGCTGGTAGACCGCCGGCAGGGCATTGCGGATGGCGCGCTCGGCGTAGTCGAGCTGGGCGACGAAGGCCGACAGCTCCTGGCCGAAGGTGATAGGGGTCGCATCCATCATGTGGGTGCGCCCGGTCTTCACCAGGCGCGCATGGCGGGCGGCCTGCTCGGCGAGGCCGCCGCTGAGTTCGGCCAGGGCCGGCAGCAGTTCCTGATGGACTGCCTGGGCGGCCGCGATGTGCATGGCGGTGGGGAAGCTGTCGTTGGAGCTCTGGGCGTGGTTGACGTGGTCGTTCGGGTGCACCGGGCTCTTGCCGCCGCGGGTGCCGCCGGCCAGTTCGTTGGCACGGCCGGCGATGACCTCGTTGACGTTCATATTGCTCTGGGTGCCGCTGCCGGTCTGCCAGACCACCAGGGGGAATTGCTCGTCGTGGCGGTGGGCGAGCACTTCGTCCGCAGCCTGCTCGATGAGGCGGGCGATGTCCGGGGCGAGGGTGCCGTTGCGGCCGTTGACCCGCGCCGCGGCCTTCTTGATCAGCGCCAGGCCGTGCACCACCGCCAGCGGCATGCGCTCGACGCCGATGGCGAAGTTTTCCAGCGAACGCTGGGTCTGGGCGCCCCAGTAGGCGTCTTCAGCGACTTCCACCGGGCCCAGGCTGTCAGTTTCGGTACGGCTCATTGCGCATGCTCCAGAAGGTATTTTCCGCAGTTTAGGCCGCAGATGGAGCATGGGGTTCAACGGGGGGCGCTATTACCAGCGTGCGTGGGTGGAGCCGAGCCAGCCCAGGGCGTTGTCCACCGGTACGCGTTCGCCGGTGGGGCCGCGCAGCACGCCGTCGAAGCGGCCGAACCACTGGCGGGTATCGGCGAAGAGCGGCCCCAGGCGCGGGTTGGCCTGGTGCAGCTGGCGCGGGGTGAAGGTGAGCTGCACGCGGTTGCATTCGGTGCTCAGCTGCCAGGGCGCGAGGGGGTTGTTCTGCGCCTGTTCGATGCGCACCGGGCGGTCCAGCTTGGACAGCTCGCCGCCGAACCACAGGGCGTTCTCGGTGAGGCCGCTGGCGTCGGTCCAGCCAGCACCGAAGTTGCCGGCGATGCCGCCGCTGGTGGCGAAGGCGGCGCGGGTCCAGTGGCTGTGCAACGGCCAGACGCCGCGCCCGAAGTCGAGGGCGGCGAAGCTCTGGCCGGGCTGGCAGTCGAAATGGCGATTACCCAGCTGCACGCTGCCGCTGGCGGGGAGGCCGAGCTGGCGGCTGCTGGCGTGGAAGCCACGGCCGGGGAAGGGCGCCACCAGGTTCACCGAATCCAGGTGCAGGGGGCGCAGGATGTCGAGGGCGGCCTGCATCGGTTGGCCGCCGATATCCGGCACGGCGACGGTGATGCGGGCGCGGCCGGGGTGTTCGTCCACCTTCAGGTGCAGGCGCGGGTGCTGGAATTCATAGCCTTCGAGCGGTGTATCGGGGAGGCTGCAGCCACGGCCGAACAGGCGCAGCTGGGAGTGGTTGACCGCCAGGCCCGTTTCCAGGTCGAGGAAGTAGGCGCCGCAGTAGCCCAGGTAGTCGAGGTCGGCCAGGGTCAGCGACAGCACCCATTGCGGGGTGGTGATGCACCAGTGGTTCCAGCGTTTGCGCCGGCCGACGTTGCCGGGGATGGCGCAGTTCAGGCGTGGGCGGTTCGACCAGCCGATGGCCAGTGGCTCCAATCGGCCCTGGGCATCGCACAGCGCGGCCGGCCCGGGCGGCGCCAGTGCAGTGATATGGCTAGTCATCGGACACGTCCATGTGGGGTGCAGCTTCCATTTTTGAAGAGGCGGGGAACATTGCGCGCGACCCATGGCCCAAAGGGGCGTTGTGTCGGCGGGCTGACAGCGTTTTATTGACGCGGAAGGATGCCCAGAGGCCGCTAGCATGAGCAAGTGATGGCATTTTGACAATAGACCGTTGGAGTGCACCGATCCACAGTTTGGCCGTGATCCGGCACACGTCCCCATCGCTTGAGCTCCCCATGGGCTCGGGCGCAGAATGACCCGCCCTCGGGGAACCCCCGTAACCGCTCAGACCAAGGAATACCGATGACCAAGCTTCGCGTACTTTGCACCGCCGTCCTGCTCGCTTGCGCCAGTGGCCAGGCGCTGGCCGATGCCGCCAGTCATGCCGCCAACGCTGAGCGCTTCCTCAAGCTCGCCCACGCCGACAAGCTCACCGTGCCGGTCTACGGCCAGGTGCAGCAGATGTTCGCCCAGCGCTTCGAGCAAAGCGGCGCGCCGGCGGACAAGAAAGCCGCCCTGGAAAGCTACCAGGCCAAGGCCAACACCGCCCTCGACAAGGCCGTGGGCTGGGACAAGCTGAAGCCCGAACTGGTGAAGATCTACACCACCAACTTCACCGAGCCGGAGCTGAAGGACCTGATCGCCTTCTACGAATCGCCCCTGGGCAAGAAAGTCCTGGAGAAGATGCCGACCCTGACCGCGCAATCCGCCCAGCTGACCCAGTCGCGCCTGGAAGCGGCCGTGCCGGAAGTGAACAAGCTGCTGGCCGACATGACCAGCGAACTGGCCCCCAAGGACCAGAAGAAGAAGTAAGCGGAGCCCTGCATGAGCATGCGTGATCGAATCCTCGCCGCCTTTGCGGCCCTCGAGCCCCAGCACCTGGAGGTGCTGGACGAGAGCCATATGCACAGTCGCGGCCTGGAGACCCACTACAAGGCGGTGATCGTCAGCCCCGCGTTCGCCGGTCTCAATGCGGTCAAGCGCCACCAGAAGGCCTACGCCACCCTGGGTGAGCTGATGGGGCAGTTCCATGCCCTGGCCCTGCACACCTACACCCCCGAGGAGTGGGCTGCGCAAGGCGCCGCACCGGATTCGCCCACCTGCAAGGGCGGCAGCAAGCACGATCTCTGATCGATGTTTCCCGGGCACGGCTCCGTGCCCGGGTGCCTTTCTTCAGCCCACCGCCCTCCCGGTTTGAGCCCCGCTTGAAGCTGCCTGGTTCGGTGCGTGCACCCTGCGCGGCACACCCCCTGGCATGAGCGCGTGCCTCGCTCGACTCCGCCTGGTGGAGGTAAAGAGCGACCTCCACCCTACAGGTCATGTCCAGCCGGAGGCTTGGCGGGACTCGTGCCTTCCGTGAAGCCTCTCTCCCCTGGCTGAAGACGCCGTCCCGCACCACAAGTCGCCTGAGACCTTTTCACGCAGTTTCCCGGCTGCGCTTTTTGCTAGAATCCGCCCCCAGCGCCGGCCTTGCCGGCGCTGTCGTTTTTGTCACCCGGTCCGCCCTTTGCGTGGGCGACCACTGGAGGAAATCACCATGTCCCGGATCGTCGTCGCGGCGCTCTACAAGTTCGTCTCCCTGAAAGACTACGTCGCCCTGCGCGAACCCCTGCTCAAGACCCTGCTCGAGAACGACATCAAGGGCACGCTGCTGCTGGCGGAGGAGGGCATCAACGGCACCGTCTCCGGCACCCGCGAGAGCATTGACGCGCTGCTGGCCTGGCTCAAGGTCGACCCGCGCTTCATCGACCTCGACCACAAGGAGTCCTACTGCGACGAGCAGCCCTTCTACCGCACCAAGGTCAAGCTGAAGAAGGAGATCGTCACCCTGGGCGTGCCCGGCGTCGATCCCAACCAGCGCGTGGGTACCTACGTCGAGCCGCAGGACTGGAACGCCCTGATCAGCGACCCCGAGGTGCTGCTGATCGACACCCGCAACGACTACGAAGTGGCCATCGGCACCTTCGAGGGCGCGGTCGATCCCAAGACCAAGTCGTTCCGCGAATTCCCCGAGTACGTGCGCGAGCACTACGACCCGGCGGTGCACAAGAAGGTCGCGATGTTCTGCACCGGCGGCATCCGCTGCGAGAAAGCCTCGGCCTACATGCTCAACGAAGGCTTCGAGGAGGTCTTCCACCTCAAGGGCGGCATCCTCAAGTACCTGGAAGAGGTGCCCGAGGCGGACACCCTCTGGCGCGGCGACTGCTTCGTCTTCGACAACCGCGTCACCGTGCGCCACGATCTGACCGAGGGCGACTTCGACCAGTGCCACGCCTGCCGCAACCCGATCTCGGTCGAGGATCGCCAATCGCCCCATTACGCCCCCGGCATCAGCTGCCCCCATTGCTGGGACAGCCTCAGCGAGAAGACCCGCGCCGGTGCCCGTGAGCGGCAGAAGCAGATCGAACTGGCCAAGGAACGCAACCTGCCGCACCCGATAGGTCGCAACCCGCGCCAGCCCATGGAGAGTTGAGAGAGCCCGATGCCCAAGACCCGCCTGCTCTACGTGATGGACCCGATGTGTTCCTGGTGCTGGGGCTTCGCCCCGGTGGCCGATGCCCTCGCAGAGCAGGCCCGTGCGGCCGGCGTCCCCATGCACCTGGTGGCGGGCGGCCTGCGCACCGGCCAGGGCGCCTCGCTCGACCCCAATACCCGGCGCTACATCCTCGAACACTGGCATGCGGTGCATGACGCCACCGGCCAGCCCTTCCGCTTTGAGGACGCGTTGCCGGACGGTTTCGTCTACGACACAGAGCCGGTCTGCCGCGCCTTGGTGGTGACCCGCTCGCTGCATGAAGAGGCCACCTGGCCGCTGGTCAAGCTGATCCAGCATGCCTTCTACGCCGAGGGGCGCGACGTGACCCAGGCGGCGGTGCTGGTGGAGCTGGCCGAGGCGGCCGGCATCCCGCGTATCGAGTTCGCCGAGGCCTTCGATGGCGCTGCCGCGCACCAGGCCACCGCCGAAGACTTCACCTGGGTGCAGGACCTGGGCATCGCCGGCTTCCCCACGCTGCTCGCCGAGCGTGACGGCCAGCTGGCGCTGCTGACCAACGGCTACCAGGGCCTGGATGAGCTCGCGCCGCTGCTGGCCCGCTGGCTGGAGCGTGCGACCCATGCCTGATCGTCTTAGCTGGGCGGAGATCCGCCGTCTCGCCCTGCGTCACAAGAAGGCCCTGTGGCTGGCCAACCTGGTGGCCGTCTTCGCCACCCTGTGCAGCGTGCCCATCCCGCTGCTGCTGCCGCTGCTGGTGGATGAGGTGCTGCTCAAGCAGGGCGACGCTGCGCTGAAATTCATGGACCGCTTCCTGCCCGACGGCTGGCAGGTGGCCGCCGGCTACATCGGCCTGATGCTGGTCACCACCCTGTTGCTGCGCAGCCTGGCGCTGGTGTTCAACGTGCTGCAGGCGCGGCTCTTCGCGCGGCTGTCGAAGGACATCGTCTACCGCCTGCGCGTGCGCCTGATCGAGCGCCTCAAGCGCATCTCCCTGGGTGAATACGAAAGCCTGGGCGGCGGCACCGTCTCCGCTCACCTGGTCACCGACCTGGACACCCTGGACAAATTCATCGGCGAGACCCTCAGCCGCTTCCTCGTGGCCATGCTCACCCTTGCCGGTACCGCCGGCATCCTGGTGTGGATGCACTGGAAGCTGGCGCTGCTGATCCTGCTGTTCAACCCACTGGTGATCTGGTCCACGGTGCAGCTGGGCAAGCGGGTCAAGCACCTGAAGAAGCTGGAGAACGACAGCACTTCGCGCTTCACCCAGGCGCTGACCGAAACCCTGGAAGCCATCCAGGAAGTGCGCGCCGGCAATCGCCAGGGTTTCTTCCTCGGCCGCCTCGGCCTGCGTGCCAAGGAAGTGCGTGACTACGCCGTCGCTTCGCAATGGAAGAGCGACGCCGCCGGGCGCACCAGCGGCCTGCTGTTCCAGTTCGGCATCGACGTGTTCCGCGCCGCGGCCATGCTCACCGTGCTGTTCTCGGACCTGTCCATCGGCCAGATGCTGGCGGTGTTCAGCTACCTCTGGTTCATGATCGGCCCGGTGGAGCAATTGCTCGGCCTGCAGTACTCCTACTACGCCGCAGGTGGCGCCCTGACGCGCATCAACGAGCTATTGGCCCGCGCCGACGAGCCGCAATATGCCGGCCGCGTCGACCCCTTCACCGGCCGCGAGACGGTGGGCGTGCAGGTAGAAGGGCTGCGTTTCGCCTATGGCGACGAGCCGGTGCTGGATGGCCTCGACCTGTCCATCGCCCCTGGCGAGAAGGTGGCCATAGTCGGCGCCAGCGGCGGCGGCAAGAGCACCCTGGTGCAGCTGCTGCTGGGCCTCTATACCGCCCAGGCCGGGACCATCCGCTTCGGCGGCGCCAGCCTGGAGGAGATCGGCCTGGAGCGCGTGCGCGAGCATGTGGCAGTGGTGCTGCAGCACCCGGCGCTGTTCAACGACAGCGTGCGCGCCAACCTCACCCTGGGCCGCGAGCGCAGTGACGAGGCTTGCTGGCGCGCGCTGGAGATCGCCCAGCTGGCCGACACCATCCGCGCCTTGCCGCAAGGGCTGGACAGCATCGTCGGCCGCTCCGGCGTGCGCCTTTCCGGTGGGCAGCGCCAGCGCCTGGCGGTGGCGCGCATGGTGCTGGCCGACCCGCGCGTAGTGATCCTCGACGAAGCCACTTCGGCACTCGACGCCGCCACCGAATACGCCCTGCACCAGGCCCTGGCGCGCTTCCTCGAAGGGCGCACCACGCTGATCATCGCCCACCGCCTGTCCGCGGTTAAGCAGGCGGACCGGGTGCTGGTGTTCGACGGCGGGCGCATCGCCGAGGACGGCGACCACCAGCGCCTGATCGCCGACGGCGGGCTCTACGCCAAGCTCTACGGCCACCTGCAGCACTGACCGGACAGGCGTGGCGTCACGTTGGCACACCGCTCCGTCAACTTTTCATTACGCCATCGCCCGCCGGCCCCGCGCGGGCCGTGGGCGTCTGCCCGGCGTAAGGAAAAGCTGCCGCCGGGCCAGGCGGCCATCACAGTTTCCCCGCCTATCTGTGCCTTGTTTCCGCGCCTCCGGGCGGGTGTGATGGCCCCCGCCACGCGTGCCGGCCACCGGTCACGCCCATGACAACAAAACCCGGAGGTCCCCGATGACCCCAGCCTTGCAGCCCGGCGCCCGTGCGCCTGGATTCCCCTTCGTCGCCTGCGCCTGTGACCCGCCGGCCTCGGCGCGCATCCCTGTCAACGCGAATTGTCGTGCCCGACCGCTCCCTGCCTGGGGGGAGGTGCCGCCCGACGCCCGCTGAAAGGTTTACCCGCCTTGCCATTCCGCCGCGCCACAAGCGCTGCGGGTCCGATTTCCGTCACGACAACAATCAAAAGGTGACGCCATGCACGACACGCAATCCCAGGGCACGCTCAAGCGCGGCCTGAAGAATCGCCATATCCAGCTGATCGCCCTCGGTGGCGCCATCGGCACCGGCCTGTTCCTCGGCTCGGCCGGGGTGCTCAAGTCCGCCGGGCCGTCGATGATCCTCGGCTACGCCATCTGCGGCTTCATCGCCTTCCTGATCATGCGCCAGCTCGGCGAAATGATCGTCGACGAGCCAGTGGCCGGCTCCTTCAGCCATTTCGCCCACAAGTACTGGGGCGGCTTCGCCGGCTTCCTCTCCGGCTGGAACTGCTGGGTGCTGTACATACTGGTGGGCATGTCCGAGCTCACCGCGGTGGGCAAGTACATCCACTTCTGGTGGCCGGAGGTGCCCACCTGGGCGACGGCTGCGGTGTTCTTCGTGGTGGTCAACGCCATCAACCTGGCCAACGTGAAGCTGTTCGGCGAGGCCGAGTTCTGGTTCGCCATGATCAAGGTGGTGGCCATCGTCGGGATGATCGTGCTTGGTTGCTGGCTGCTGTTCAGCGGCTCCGGTGGCGAGCAGGCGACCGTGTCCAACCTCTGGGCCCACGGCGGCTTCTTCCCCAATGGCATCGGCGGCCTGGTGATGGCGATGGCCTTCATCATGTTCTCCTTCGGCGGCCTGGAAATGCTCGGCTTCACCGCCGCCGAGGCCGAGAAGCCCGGCCAGGTGATCCCCAAGGCGATCAACCAGGTGATCTGGCGCATCCTCATCTTCTATGTCGGCGCCCTGGTGGTGCTGCTCTCCCTGAGCCCCTGGGATGCGCTGCTGGCCAGCATCAACGGCGCCGGCGACCCCTACAGCGGCAGCCCCTTCGTGAAGATCTTCGCGCTGATCGGCAGCGACGCCGCCGCGCACCTGCTGAACTTCGTGGTGCTCACCGCCGCGCTTTCGGTCTACAACAGCGGCACCTACTGCAACGGCCGCATGCTGGTGGGCCTGGCGGAGCAGGGTGATGCGCCGAAATCCCTGGCCCGCGTGGACAAGCGTGGCGTGCCGGTGCGCGCCCTGGTGGTCTCGGCCCTGGTGACCTTCCTCGCCGTGGTGGTGAACTACGTGGTGCCGCACAACGCCCTGGAGCTGCTGATGTCGCTGGTGGTGGCGGCGCTGGTGATCAACTGGGCGATGATCAGCTACTCGCACCTGAAGTTCCGCCAGCACAAGGATCGCGAAGGCATCCCCACCGCCTTCCGCGCCTTCTGGTCGCCCTTCGGCAACTGGCTGTGCCTGGCCTTCGTGGTCTTCATCCTCGGCGTGATGCTGCTGATCCCAGGCATCAAGGTGTCGGTCTATGCGATCCCGGTGTGGTTGCTGGTGATGTGGGGCTGCTACCGCCTGAAACTCTCCAGCGCGGCCCGCGCCAAGCAGGCCTACGCCGCGGGCTGATCCCGCCTCGCGTCATCCGGGCCCGGCCTCAGCGCCGGGCCTTTTTGCGGGTGCCGAACGCCGCCGTGGCGCCGCGCGGGGCGATCTGCGAGCATGTCGCGCCGCCTGTCCATGGAGGGCGCATCCGCAATGATCTTCGGTCCCGATCCCACCTTCATCCTGATCTTCGGTATCGCCGTGTTGCTGGCCGTACTGTCCGTGCCCGGCCTGCTGGCGCTCGGGCTGGCGCTGGCCCTGCCGCGCTCGCGGCGCCACGTGCTGGCGCGGCCCTGGCGCTATGGGGTGCTGGGCGTGCTGCTGTTGGGGTTCGCCGCCCTGGGCGTGCTGATGCTCTGCGAGGAGCGGCGCATGGAGGCGGAGAGGCAGGCCGAGCACGATGCCCTCAACCCGCGCCTGGAGCGTGACCTGCAACTGGGTGAGCTGGTCTTCCCGGCGGGCAGCCAGGTGCGCCTGGACACCTTCGAGCCGCTGGACTGGCAGGACCAGCCGCAGCCCCACGGGCTGGAGAGCCTGATCGAGGCCTGGCTGCCCAAACCACAACAGGTGCTGGGGCTGGAGGTGGACGCCCTGGAGCTGCCGCTGCACTACTCATTCTCGCGCATGCGCCTGGTGCGCGACAGCGTTGTTGAGGGCTGGCCCTGCGCGGGCAACGACTGGGTGGAGTACCGCCGCGAGGTCGAGGAGCGTTTGCAGCCGTCGCGCTGGCACTTCGACCGTTGCCCGCTGGTGCCCGGCAGCCGGCTGTTCGGGCTGGAGTGGCCGCTGGGCAGCCTTGTCTACGGCAACGGTTACGGCTGGACCCTGCGGGTGTCCGACAGCGCCGGGCCGCTGCCGCTGGAGGGCATGAGCCTGCTGGAGCTGAACCTGATGCTCGACGGCGACCGCCACCTGCTGCGCTGGGACGGGCGCTTGGCCGAGCCCCACGCCCTGGGCGACTGGGACTACCCCGCCGGCACCCGCGTGCGCCACCTCGATGACCAGCGCCTGCTGCTGAGCCCCACCCGCGACGCGCCGGCGCGCAACCGCGTGAGTGGCGAGCAAGTGACGTTCGGACAGTCGCTGGTGCAAGCGCGCGATGGGCGTGAACTGGGGCGTGAGAGCAACGAGCGGATGGGGGTGAATGACGTCTGGGAGTGACGGCCTACGGTCGACGCCCCAAGGGACGTCGGCACTATCCGAATCCCCCCTCGCACCCTGTGTATCTCCCGGCCTTGTCCCGCCGGGCACGGCCTGTATGGTGGTCCGTCGCCCCGGGGAGGAAGCCAAAAGGAGTACTCACATGAAGCTTGCTCTGCAATTCGACGCATCCGTCGGCATCAACGTCCTGCGCCAGGTGATCCAGGCTGCTGGCGACAACACCACCATTACCTTTAACGCCGCCCATGGCCTGGACGTCGGTGACCTGCTGTCGGTGGTCAGCGCGGCCGGCAGCGACAAGCAGCTGGTGCTGGCCTTCGATGGCGCCCGCCTGACGCCGCGCAACCTGCAGCAGGCCACCAGCTTCGCCGGCGAGAAGACCGCCATCCAGATCGGCAAGGGCCAGGAGGTCAACACCAGCGCCTTGCTCGCGGTGATCAACGCCGCCGGTGACGGCAAGCAGGTGCGGGTGGCCTTCAACGGCGCCCAGGCCGACGACGAGGCGCTGCGCCAACTGGTGGACGCGGCGGGTCGCCAGGTCGGCATCGACATCAACGGCGGGCACGCGGTGCCCATCGATCGCCTGCTGGGCATCATCGACGCGGCGGCCAAGGAGGGCGGGCTGGGCGTCGAGTTCAACGGCGCGCAACTGCTGGAGGCCAACATCCTCCAGGCCGTCGAGCGTGCCGGTGGCAGCACCGGTATCGGCATCAACTCCGCCCAGGCTGTGAGCGAGGGCACCCTGCAGGCGGTGATGCAGGCGGCGGGCGACGGCACCCACCTGGGCCTGTCCTTCCACGGTGGGCAGCTCGATGACAAGGGCTTGCTGGCGGCCATCGAGGCGGCGGGCACCAACACCCATATCCAGGTCAACACGGCTCAGGCGATGGGCGCGGGCGCGCTGCTGCTGAGCATCAACGCCACCGGCAACACCAAGCGCTTCAGCGTCGAGTTCAACGGCGCCGAGCTGCCCTTCGGCAACCTGCAGCAGGCGGTGGAGGCGGCGGGGATCAACACCGCCATCAGCGTCAACACCGCCCAGGCCATGGACCAGAAGGCGCTGCACGCGGCCATCGAAGCCGCCGGCGACCTGAAGCGCCTGGACGCGCAGTTCAACGCCATGCAGATGCCGGTGGAGAGCCTCGGCCAATTGGTGGACGCGTCCGGCAGCCGCATCGCGCTGACCGTCGCCGCCGCCCAGGCGCTGCCGCTGCCCGCCCTGCTGGAGGTGGTGCAGGCCGCCGGCTAAGCCCTCTTCACGCAGCCCCTCAACGACCAGGCCGCCTTCGGGCGGCCTGGTCGTTTTCGTTTTCAGGGCCGTATGTCGGGTGTACCGGGTTCGCGGGTTTCACCCGCTGACCCATGCCAAACCCCATAGCAGCGGCACACATCCGTAGGTTGGCACCGAGCGTAGCGAGGCCCAACTCGGCAAGATCGATATCGGCACGTTGGGCTTCGTGCCTCAGCCCAACCTGCAAGAGCGACGCATCGCCATCGGGCGGCCTCGTGCTTCGTAGGTCGGGTGCCACCCGGCAGCGGGGTGCATCGGGGCTAGCGGGTTTGACCCGCCCTACAGGAGCGCGCTCGGTCACACCTGGAAGCGCGCCACCGATGTCTGCATGGCGGTGGCGACCTGATCGAGGCGCTGGGCGGAGTCGGCCAGCTCGTGCATGGCTTCGGTGTTCTGCCGCGACATGCGGGCGATCATTTCCACCCGTTGGGCCACCTCGCTGCTGGCCTTGGATTGCTCGCCGATGGTCTGGGAAATCTCTTCCACCACTTCGGCGGCGCGGTGGGCGCCGTCGCGGATCTCGCTGATGGAGGTGCCGGCCTGGGTGGCCAGGGAGACGCCGTCGTTCACCCGCGTGACCCCGGTCTGCATGCTGCTCACCGCCTGCTCGGTGCTCTCGCGGATGCGTTCGATCATGCCGGTGATCTCCTGGGTGGACTGGGCCGTGCGCGCGGCGAGGTTGCGCACCTCGTCGGCCACCACGGCGAAGCCGCGACCCGCCTCGCCGGCCCGCGCGGCCTCGATGGCGGCGTTGAGCGCCAGCAGGTTGGTTTGCTCGGCGATGCTCTTGATCACCTGGATGATGGAGTGGATTTCCTCGGAGGAACGGCCCAGCGCTGTGATGGTGTTGGACGAGCTGTTCACCGCGTCGGCGATGCGGTTCATGCCGTCGACCACGCCGAGGATCACCTGTCCGCCATTGCTGGCCAGGCCTTCGGAGTGGGCGGAGATGCCCTGGGCATTGCGCGCGTGGTCGGCGATCTGGGCGATGTTGGCCATCATTTCCTCCATCGCCGCGGCCATGCTGGTGGCGCTGTCGGCCTGCTCGCTGGCGCCGTGGACGATGCCGCGCGAGGTGTCGCTGAGGCTGTGGGCGGTGCCGTGCAGTTCTTCGCTCTCGTGGCGGATGGCGGTGATCATCTGGCGCAGGTTGTTCTGCATGTCCGCCAGCGCCTGTTGCAGTTGCCCGGCTTCGTCCTGGCTGTCGACACTGATGATGTTGCGCAGGTTGCCCTGGGCGATGGCGCGGGCCGCAGCGACGGTTTTTTCCAATGGGCGCAGCACGGCGCGCATCAGTTGCCCGGTGGCCAGGCAGAGCACCAGGCAGACTACCAGGATGCCGCCGACCAGCCACAAGGCGGCGCGGCTCACCGCGGCTTCGCTGTCCTTGCGCGCCTCGGTGGCGTGGGCTTCGATCATGCTGCTGAGGGCTTCGTTGCGCTCTTCCAGCTCGCCGAAGGTGGTGTTGAAGGCCGGCAGCTCGGCGCGCGCCGCGGCGGGGTCGCGCAGGGCGTGGTCGATGATCTTCTCGGCCGCGCCTATGTACGCCTCCAGGGCTGGCTGGGAGTCGGCTATGGCGCGCTTGATGTCAGCATTCAGGGGCAGGCGGGCGTTCTCGCCCATGGCCTTGCGGAACCAGTCGCTGTGTTCCTTGAGGTCCTGACGCACCTGGTCGGCGACAGCTGTGTCCCCGGGTTCGGCGACGAAGGCGGCGAGCACATCGGCGCGCAAGGCGTCGTGCATCATGTCGCCTTCCAGGTGGTTGCGCAGGGCGCTGACACTCAACTCGTTTTCCGCAAGGGCGTCGGCGAGGCGAGTCTGGCCCCAGAAGCCGATGCCGCCGAGCAGGGCGGCGGCAATGACGCTGATGGCTCCCGAAGCCACCATTTTCTGGCGAATGTTCATGCCGCTCCTCCCTTGGTGCTGGCTGGCTGCTAAAGCGTAGCCCAGCGCTGCCGGAAGGCATCAGGGCGTGCGTTGCAGCCCGGTGCCAGGGCCGTTCCAGCGGCGATTCCCGCGCGTGATAACGATTCGATCGTTATCACGCGTCGAACGGCCGGCGGGTCACCAGAGCGCAATGCTGTAGCTGAGGATCAGGCGGTTTTCGTCCAGGTCGTTGCCAAAGTGCGTGGACCTGACCGTTGCATTGCGCCATTTGACGCCGAGATTCTTCAGCGGCCCTTCCTGGACTACGTACGCGATGTCGGTGTCGCGTTCCCATTCGCGGCCCTCCGGCTTGCCGGCGCCGAGATCGATGCCGTCGCCGCTGAGGTAGCGGGTCATGAAGGTGAGGCCCGGAACGCCGACCGCGGCAAAGTTGAAGTCGTAGCGGGCCTGCCACGAGGCTTCATCCTTGCTGGCGAAGTCTCCGATCTGCACGAAGTTGACCAGATACGCATCCGCGCCGTTGATGTAGGCAAACCCGGTATCGCCGCTCATGCGTTGATAGCCGACGCCAACGGCATGACCGCCGATACCGTAGGTGAACAGGGCGCCGAGCGCGCGGTTGTCGACGTTGCTTCCGCCATCGCTCGTGGAACGGGCGAAGCGGATATCGCTCTTCAACGACTGGCCACCGTCGAGCGCCAGGACATGGTTGAGCGTCACGTAGTGTTGGCGATAGATGTTGTCCAGGGCGCCGTAGCTGTAGCCGGTGCTCAGGTTGCCGTTCCAGGCGTAGGTGAGGCTGGCGAAGTCGAAGGCGTCGCTCGTGGCATGGCGCGTGCGAATGCCCTTCACCCCGACGGCGGTGGTAACGGCCATGTCCTCGTGGTCGCTGGAGTCCCGTTGGTTGACCTGGGTAAGGCGCCCCGTGTCGAGGGTCAACCCTTCGATCTCGCGCATGTTCAGCTGGCCGCCGCGAAAGGTCTGCGGCAGCAGGCGCGAGTCGTTGGGCATCAATACAGGCAGCTTGGGGGTCAGGGTGCCGAGTTTCAGGACGCTCTGGGACGCGCGCAGTTTGGCCGTCAGCCCCAGGTCGGAGTAGGCGTCCTGGGCGCGCCGTGGCGCTTCTCGATCGCGCTGGAGCAGCCCGGTGCCCGAGCGTTCGGGGCTGGAGTCGAGCTTGACCCCGAGCAGGCCGATGGCATCGACTCCGACACCGAGGGTGCCGTCGGTGAAACCGGATTCGTAGCGCAGCAGAAAGCCCTGCGCCCACTCTTCGGCCTTCGCTTGGGGGGAGACTTCCTGGCGGAAGTCGCGGTTGAAGTAGAAGTTGCGCAATTCCAGGCTGGCCTTGCTCTCGTCGAGGAAGGCGGCATGGGCCGGGATACCGAGGCTCGTGATGCTCGCGGCCAGCAGCAGGCGAGGCAGTTGGCGTGGTCTGTGATGCATGGTGAAGTCCTTTTGTTTTTATTGGAGGAACGACGGTCCCTCACGCCCGGTGAGGGCGGGGCGTGAGGGGGGGCTAGTCGCGCTGGACGGCGAGTGCCACGCCCTGGCCACCGCCGATACAGAGCGTGGCCAGGCCTTTGCGCGCGCCACTGCGCTGCATTTCGTGCAGCAGGGTGCCCAGGATTCGGCAGCCGGAAGCGCCAATCGGGTGGCCCAGGGCGATGGCGCCGCCATTGACGTTGACCTTGGCGCTGTCCCAGCGCAGCTCGCGGGCAACGGCCAGGGCCTGGGCGGCGAAGGCTTCGTTGGCCTCGATGAGGTCCACGTCTTCGAGCTGCCAGCCGGCCTTTTCCAGCACCTTGCAGGTGGCGAAGACCGGGCCGACCCCCATGATCGCCGGGTCGACACCCGCCGCGGCGGCCGCGACGACACGGGCCATCGTCGGCAGGCCCAGCGCTGCGGCCTTGTCGGCGCTCATCAGCAGCACGGCGGCGGCGCCGTCATTGAGCGTCGATGAGTTGCCTGCCGTGACGGTGCCGTCGGCTTTGAACACCGCGCGCAGCCTGCCCAGGCTGGCGTGGGTCGTGCGGTCACGCGGCTGCTCGTCACGGGCGAAAACGATCGGCTCGCCCTTGGGCTGGGGAACCTGCACCGGGGTGATTTCCGCGTCGAAGCGGCCGCTGTCGATGGCTGCGCTCGCACGTCGCTGCGAGGTGGCCGCGAAGATGTCCTGCTCGTCACGGCAGATCCCGTACTGTTCGGCCAGGTTTTCCGCGGTGATGCCCATGTGGTAGTCGTTGAACGCATCCCACAGGCCATCCCGGATCATGGTGTCGATCACCTGCTGGTGGCCCATGCGCAGACCGGTGCGCGTCTGGGGAATGACGTAGGACGCCAGGCTCATGCTTTCCTGCCCGCCGGCAATGATCACCTCGGCATCACCGCAGGCAATGGCCTGGTAGCCCAGTTGCACCGCCTTGAGCCCCGAGCCGCAGACCTTGTTCAGGGTCATCGCCGGTACGGTATGCGGCAGGCCGGCCTTGAGCGCGGCCTGTCTCGCGGTGTTCTGCCCCGCGCCGGCGGTGAGCACGTGCCCCATGATCACCTCGTCGACCATCGCACCCTCGAGGGCGGTCCGGGCGAGCAGGCTGCGTATGACCCCGGCTCCGAGCTCCACCGCGGAAACCCGTGCCAAGCTGCCCTGGAACGCGCCGATGGCGGTGCGGGTGGCGGCGACAATCACGACATCACGCATAAACACTCCTGTGTTGCGATCCACCCCCGTGGGCTGGATTTCGAAGAAAAAACGCGGTCCCCAGAGGCGAGGCCGCGTAACGCTCAATCGTCAGAACTGGTCGGCGTCGAGGCCGAACAAGGGCTCGCTACCGGCACGGATGCTGGCCTCCAGGCTCAGGATCCGTGGCAGCAGGCGCTGGAAATAGAAGTCCGCGGTCGCGAGTTTGGCGCCATAGAAGGCCTCGTCTTCAGCGCGCTTGCTCAGCGCCACCTGGGCCATGCGCGACCACAGCCAGGCATAGGCGACGTAGCCGAACAGGTGCAGGAACTCCACCGAGGCGGCACCGACTTCATTGGGGTTGTCCTTGGCCTGTCGAAGCAGCCAGGCGGCGGTGTCTTCCAGGCGCTGCACCGCATCGAGCAGGGCCTCGCGATGGGGTACGTCGGCCTGGGCGAAGGCGCGGATCTCGCGGGTGAACTGCAGCAGGGCCGCGCCCCCGTTGGCGACGACCTTGCGGCCGAGCAGATCGAGGGCCTGGATGCCGTTGGTGCCTTCGTAGATCTGGGCGATGCGCACGTCGCGCACGAGTTGCTCCTGCCCCCACTCACGGATGTAGCCGTGCCCGCCGAACACCTGCTGGCCGTGCACCGTGCTTTCCAGGCCGCTGTCGGTGAAGAAGGCCTTGGCCACGGGCGTGAGCAGCGCAACCAGGTTCTCGGCGGCCTGCTTCTCGGCGGCGTCGTCGCTGAATTTGCTCAGGTCGAGTTGCTGGCCGACGTAGCAGGCGAAGGCGCGGCCGCCCTCGGTCATCGCCTTGATCGAGAGCAGCATGCGGCGCACATCCGGGTGCACGATGATCGGGTCGGCCAGTTTGTCCTGCCGTTGGGGACCCCCGGGGGCGCGGCTCTGGATGCGCTCCCGAGCGTAGCCGACGGCGTTCTGGTAAGAAGCCTCCGCGCAACCGATGCCCTGGATGCCGATCGACAGCCGCTCGTAATTCATCATGGTGAACATGGCGGCCAGGCCCTTGTTCTCCTCGCCGATCAGGTAGCCTTCCGCACCCTCGAAATTCATCACGCAGGTGGCCGAGGCCTTGATGCCCATCTTGTGCTCGATGGAGCCGCAGCTCACGGCATTGGCCGCCCCCAGTGAACCGTTGGTGTCGACCTTGATCTTCGGCACGAGGAACAGCGAGATGCCTTTCGGCCCGGCGGGTGCATCCGGCAACTTGGCCAGCACCAGATGGATGATGTTTTCGGTCAGATCCTGCTCGCCGCCGGTGATGAAGATCTTGCTCCCGGTGATGGCGTAGCTGCCGTTGGCCTGGGGCTGCGCGCGGGTCCGAATGATGCCCAGGTCGGTGCCTGCATGCGCTTCGGTCAGGCACATGGAGCCTGCCCAGCGGCCTTCGTACATGGGCGGCAGGTAGGTGTTTTTCAGCGTTTCGCTGGCGTGGGCGTCGATGGCCAGGCAGGCGCCGGAACTCAACGCCGAGTAGAGGGCAAAGCTGGAACCGGCGGCGTAGAGCATTTCCTCGAACTGCACGGCGAGCATCTTGGGCATGCCCATGCCGCCGTACTGCGGGTTGCCCGACAAGCCGACCCAGCCGCCTTCGATGTAGGTGGCATAGGCCTGTTTGAAGCCTGCCGGCGTGCTGACGGCACCGTTGGCCCACTGTGCGCCTTCCTCATCGCCGCTGCGGTTGAGCGGGGCGATCAGGCTGCCGGTGACCTTGGCGGCTTCTTCCAGGATGGCGTCGGCGGTCTCGCCGTCGACGATCTCCGCCAGGGCCGGCAGGCGTGCCCACAGGCGTGGGGCGTCGAACACCTCGTGGAGGACGAAGCGCAGGTCGCGCAGGGGGGCGTTGTACTCGGGCATCGGTAACCTCGTTCAGGCGCGGAGTGTAAAAAGGAGCCGCGCGTGCGCGGCTCATAAGGTCGGGTGTCCAACGAGCAACCACCCTCTGGAGTGTTCCGGTTCAGTGGCTGGCGGCGGCAGCGGCCCCCAGGCCGGTCTGGGCGCGCACGAACTGGTCATCGAATGCCGCACGCTCACGGGCGGCCCGGGCGCTGCGGTCCAGCTTGGAAACCACCACGATGACGAGAAACGCCAGCGGCATGGAGAACAGGGCAGGGTGGTCGTAGGGGTAGATCGCCGCGGCATGGCCCAGTACCGATACCCACACCGCAGGCGACAGGATCACCAGCACAAGGGCGGTGAGCAGCCCCACGAACCCACCTGCCAAGGCGCCACGCGTGGTCAGGTTCTTCCAGTACATGGCCATGATCAGGACCGGGAAGTTGGTCGAGGCGGCGATACCGAAGGTCAGGCCGACGAGGAACGCGACGTTCTGCTTCTCGAAGAGGATGCCCAGGCCGATTGCGACGATGCCCAGGCAAACGGTCGCGATGCGGGTTACGCGCATCTCTTGCGCTTCCGTAGCGGTGCCTTTCTTCAGCACGCTGGCGTAGAGGTCATGGGAGATGGCCGAGGCGCCTGCCAGGGCGAGGCCCGATACCACCGCCAGGATGGTGGCGAAGGCCACCGCAGAAAGGAAACCGAGGAACAGGTTGCCGCCCACCGCCTTCGCCAGGTGCATGGCAACCATGTTGCCGCCGCCGATCAGGGCGCCTTTGATATCGCCGCCGACGAAGAACTGCGGGTCGGTGCCGACGATGACGATGGCGCTGTACCCCAGCACTATGACCACCAGGAAGAAGAAGCCGATGAAGCCGGTGGCGTAGAACACCGACTTGCGGGCTTCCTTGGCGTTGGGCACGGTGAAGAAGCGCATCAGGATATGCGGCAGGCCGGCGATGCCGAACACCAGGCCGAGGGACAGGGAGGCCGCGTTGATCGGGTCGGCCAGCATGGAACCCGGCCCCATGATGTTCCAGCCCAGGGCGTGGGCGTCTACCGCTCGAGTGGCCAGGTTCTCCAGGCTGAAGCCGAACTCGGACAGCGCCAGCCCGGCCAGGGTGGTGCCCCCGGCAAGCAGCAGGACCGCCTTGATGATCTGCACCCAGGTGGTGGCGATCATGCCGCCGAAGATCACATAGACCAGCATGAGCACGCCGACCACCATCACCGCGGTGGTGTATTCGAGGCCGAACAGCAGCTTGATCAGTTGACCCGCGCCGACCATTTGCACCACCAGGTAGCAGCACACCACGGTCAGCGAGCCCAGGGCTGCGAAGGTTCGAATCCTTGACTGATCGAGGCGATAGGAAACGATGTCGGCGAAGGTGAAGCGTCCGAGATTGCGCAGGCGTTCGGCCATGAGGAAGGTGATGATCGGCCAGCCGACGAAGAACGCCACGGTATAGACGAAGCCGTCGTATCCCTTGGCGAACACCAGGCTCGACAGGCCCAGCAGCGTCGCGGCGGACATGTAGTCACCCGCGATCGCCAGGCCATTCTGGAACCCGCTGATACCGCCTCCTGCGGTGTAGAAGTCCGAGGTCGAGCGGGTCTGCCGCGCGGCCCACCAGGTGATCGCCAGCGTGCCCATGACAAACACGAAGAACATGGCGATCGCGTGCAGGTTGATCGGTTGTTTTTCCGCAACCAGAGGGGCGGCGAAAGCGCTGATGGGGGCGAGGAGCAGGCCCGCCAGGCCAAGCGTGCGCAGCCGCATCATTTCAGCTCCTTCATGAACTCGGCGCTGAGGGCGTCGAACCGGGTGTTGGAGCGGTAGACGTACCAACCGGTGCACAGCCAGGACAGCACGATGATCGCGGTTGCCACGGGGATGCCCACGGTCAGTTGGCGACCTTCGCTCAGAGGGCTGTGCAGCGCGGCCGGGTGGAAGGCGACCACCAGCATGAACAGGTAATAGGCACCCAGGACGGCGGCGCTCAGTGACCAGGCCAGGCGCGAGCGACTGCGCACCAGTTGCTGAAATCTCGGGTTCGCGCGAATACGTTCACAATGCTGCGCATGGGAGGGTTCGGTGGGGGTCATGGTGTGGCTCCTTGTTTTTGTTGTTGCCCGTTTTTCAGGCGCAGGGCGCCAGGGCGACGGAAATCAATCCGTCGCCTTGTCAGAATCGCGAGTGTTTAGAGGGCCTTGGCGATATCGCGCAGGAGGTACTTCTGGATCTTCCCGGTCGAGGTTTTCGGCAGGTCGGTGAAGATCACGGTGCGGGGCACCTTGAAGCCGGCCAGGTGATCACGACAGAACCCGATGATGTCGCTTTCGCGCAGGTTCGGGTGGGTGGCCTTGAGGGTGACGAAGGCACAGGGCGTCTCGCCCCACTTCTCGTCTGGGCGGGCTACCACCGCCGCCTCCAGAACGGCGGGGTGGCGGTAGATCACGCCTTCGAGCTCGATGGTGGAGATGTTCTCGCCACCGGAAATGATGATGTCCTTCAGGCGATCCTTGATTTCCACGTAGCCGTCCGGGTGGCAAACGGCGAGGTCGCCGGTATGGAACCAGCCGCCCTCGAACGCCTCTGCCGTGGCGCTGGGGTTCTTCAGATAGCCCTTCATCACCGTGTTGCCACGCATGAATATCTCGCCGATGGTCTGGCCGTCGCGCGGGGTTGGCTCCAGCGTCTTCGGGTCACCGACCATCACCCCCTCGAGGGTCGGGTAGCGCACGCCCTGGCGGGCCTTGATCTCGGCACGCTGCTCCAGCGGCAGGGCGTCCCATTCCGCGTGCCAGGCACACAGCGTCACCGGGCCATACACCTCGGTGAGTCCATAGACGTGGGTGACGCGAATGCCCATTTCCTCCACTGCACCTATCACTTTGGCCGGTGGCGCGGCCCCGGCGACCATCGCATTGACGGGGTGATCGATAGCGGCCTTGGCTTCGGCCGGCATGTTGACCAGGGCGTTGAGCACGATGGGCGCGCCGCACAGGTGGGTCACCTGCTCGTCGCGGATCAAGGTGAGGATCTTCTGCGGGTCGACGCGACGCAGGAAGACGTGAACGCCGGCGAGCGCGGTGATCGTCCACGGGTAGCACCAGCCGTTGCAGTGAAACATCGGCAGCGTCCACAGGTAGACCGGGTGGTTGCCCATGGCCCAGGTCATCTGGTTGCCCAGGGCGTTCAGGTAGGCGCCGCGGTGGTGATAGACCACCCCCTTGGGGTTGCCGGTGGTGCCGGAGGTGTAGTTGAGGCTGATCGCCTGCCATTCGTCTTCCGGCCATTGCCAGGCGAACTCGGGATCGCCCTCCGCGAGGAAGGCTTCGTAATCCAGGTCGCTCACGGCCTGGCTTTCACCGTACTCCGGGTCGTCGACATCGATGACCAGCGGCGGATGGTCGAGCATGCCGATGGCGGCGTGGATCACGTCGAAGAATTCGCGGTCGGCGATCACGACCTTGGCCTCGCCGTGCTGCAGCATGAAGGCGATGGCCTCCGCATCCAGGCGCACGTTGAGGGTGTTGAGCACCGCGCCAATCATCGGCACCCCGAAGTGCGCCTCGAGCATGGCGGGAATATTCGGCAGCATCACCGCCACCGTGTCGCCCTTGCCGATACCGCGCCCGGCCAGAGCAGAGGCCAGGCGTCGGCAACGGCTGTAGGTTTCTGCCCAGGTGCGGCGGATCGAACCGTGGACCACGGCCGGGTAATCGGGATAGACGCTGGCGGTGCGCTCGATGAAGCTGAGCGGCGACAGGGCGATGTGGTTCACGGCTGCAGGGGCAAGACCCTGTTCGAAGATCGACATGCTGGGCATCCGGTGGCTGATTGTTAGCTCTGTGGGTCTGCATCGTCCGCCTTTCAGGGAACGGGCGGCAGATCATTTCCATATTTTATATAACAATCCAGATTAAATATGGAAGTAATACCTGTGTCGTATAGTATATATACTATATATTTTGGGTTTATTGCTGTGATATCGAGCCTGATCGGGTGATTGGGATATATGCTGTCGCCGTTTTCGCCTGGAGTTCCTGATGAGCCCGAATCCGGTCCGCCTGCATACCTGGTTGCGCCTGCAGCGCGAAGGCGTGCCGTTGGCTACTAGAGCCGATGCCCTGTGCCGCGCCTTGCGCGGGCGCCCCGAAGTGCAGCAGGTCTACTACCTGAGCTGGCTGGAAAAGGTGGGTATCTATGGTCACGAAGGCAGTGGGCAACACCTGCCTCCCGGCCTGGGCGATCCGATGCAGGCCAGTGACCAGCCGCTCTTCGACGCATTGGCCCAGGCCGGCAGGCTGAGCCTGGATGAGGTGCGCGGACTCGACTGCTGGCTGTCCGGGCGCCTGCGCCGTGCAGCGATCAGCCATGGGCAGGTGTTCGACCTGGCCCTGCAGCCTGGCCAGCCCGGCCTGCTGCTGGTGGAGGCGCGCGAAGGCGTCAGCCTGGATTGGCAGGGTTGGTTGCACGAGCTGCTCTCGACCCTGCTGGCCACCGCCAGCAACCTGCTGCGGGCTTCGCCGCTGCTGGGGCATGACCCGCAACCGAGTCTGTTGCTGGCCTCCAACGGCGACCCGCTGGAGCTGAATGCGGCCTTGTTGGCGCTGCTGGCCGATCAGCCACCCGGTTCGGTCGTGCGCTTCCTGCCGGTCAACCATGTCTCGCTGGTGCGTGCTTGCCTCGAGCAATGCCGAGCCATCGAGGATGTCGAGGCGCAGTTCGACGGCCGCATCCTGATCTGGACCTTCGTGCCGGACCTTCAGGAACAGCGTGTGCTGGCCCGCTGCCGCGAAGCCACACAGCAGGTGCTGGCCGAGCGCGAAGCCGCCAGGGCAAGGCGCCTGTACCGCCTGATCACCGAGAACACCACCGACGTCATCTCCCGGCACACCCCGGATGGCCGATTCCTCGACGCCTCGCCGGCCTCCTGGACACTGCTCGGCTACTGGCCGGAGGAGCTCCGGGGCCAGTTCGTTCAAGGCCTGTTCCATGCCCACGATCTGGCCAAGTCGATCCAGCGCGCTCGCGATGCGCTGGAGATCGATGGCTACCACACGATGACCTACCGCATCCGCCACCGTGACGGCCATTACCTGTGGTTTGAAACGGCCAGTCGGGCCATCCGCGAGACCTACACCGGAGCGGTCGTGGAGGTGGTCAGCGTCTCGCGCGACATCACCGCGCGAGTGCAGGCCGAGGAGAACAAGCGTCGTCTGGCCGAAGTGGTTGAAGCCAATACGGACCCGGTGCTGTTCATCAACGCGGACGAGCGGGTCACCTACCTCAACCCGGCGGCGCGCCATACGCTGCAGTTGGATGAGCAGCAGCCGATGCCCTTGCTCAGCGAGCTGTTCGCCCCGGACGACCTCCTGCGCTTGCAGGCCGGGCGCGAGAAGGCCGAGCAGAGCGGTGTCTGGAGTGCTGACTCCCGCCTGCAGCCGTCATCCGGCGGGGCGTCGGTGCCGGTGTCCCTCGTGCTGCTGGCTCATCGGGTGGCCGGCGGCGAGCGCTACTACTCGCTGGTGGCCCGGGACATGACCGAACGTGAGCTGCGCGAGGCGCAGCAGCGCCGTCATCAGGACGAACTGGCGCACACGGCGCGCCTGGTCACGCTGGGCGAACTGGCATCCGGTATCGCCCACGAGATCAATCAGCCACTGGCGGCGGTGGTCAACTACGCCAGCGCCAGCCAGCGCTACCTGCATGCTCTGGACAGCAATCCCCAGGCAGCCGACCGGGTGGCGCAGGGGCTGGAGCGCATCACCGAGCATGCCAATCACGCCTCCGAGGTCATCAAGCGCCTGCGTGGCTTCCTCCGCAAGGGGCAGCGGCGCATGCAGGCTCTGGACGTGGCCGAGGTGGCGCGCGAGGCCGTGCGTCTGTGCGCCTGGGAGGCCGCTGCCTGCCAGGTGGTGATCGAAGAGCAATTGCCGGACAATCTGCCGCCCGTCTACGCCGATCGAGTCCTGCTCGAACAGGTACTCCTGAATCTCCTGCGCAATGCCATCGATGCCAACCGGGATGCCCACCCGGGCCGTGCCTCGCGGATCGTGCTGCTGGCCGGCCAGGTAGGCGGCGGGGTGGAGGTCGGCGTTCGTGACCAGGGCCCCGGGCTCGGCGAAGACGAGCTGGAGCGGATCTTCACCCCGTTCTACACCAGCAAGCCGGATGGGCTCGGGCTGGGGCTGTCGATGAGTCGCAGCATCGTCGAAGGCTTTGGCGGAGCCCTGGTCGGCGAGCGCTTGGAGGGTGGCGGATTGCTGATGCGTTGCCGGCTACCCCAGCAGTGATAACAACAATGAGGAGCGATGTAATGACAACTGCCACCAAGCAGGTCGTGTATGTGGTGGACGATGATCAGGGGATGCTGGACTCGACCGTCTGGCTGCTGGAGTCGGTAGGCCTGCAGGCGCTGCCGTTCACCAGCGGCCGTGCGTTTCTCGAAGCCTGCGACGCCGGGCTCAATGCCTGTGTTTTGCTGGACGTGCGCATGCCCGGCATGGGGGGGTTGAACGTGCAGGAGGAAATGCGTGCCCGTGGCATCGAACTGCCCGTCATTTTCGTCAGCGGGCATGCCGATGTGCCCATCGTGGTCAGGGCGTTCAAGGCCGGTGCTCGCGACTTCATCGAAAAGCCCTACAACGAGCAACTGCTGCTCGACAGCGTGCAGCAGGCCTTGAGCAGCTCCGAACGCAAGCGCTCGCACGGCGATGGCCAGAGCGAGTTGCAGGAGCGCCTGGCCAGCCTGACGCCACGCGAACGCGATGTTTTCCTGCCGCTGGTCAGGGGCTACACCAACCGGGAGGTCGCCGAACAGCTGGATATCAGCATCAAGACGGTCGACCTCTATCGCGCCCGGGTGATGAAGCGCATGCAGGCTGAGCGTCTTGCTGATCTGGTTGGCATGGCCATCGTGGCCGACCTGGTCGACCCACTCTGCTTGAGGCCATCGTAAACGTGCGCTGCGCATGGCCGGTGGGCGGCTCGCACTCCGATGCGAACCCCTCCAGCCATGTGTGAAGGCTGTGCCTGCAGCGGTGCGGGGCATGCCTTCTGCGGTCGGCGAGCTTTCATCGGCCTGCGGCGCTATCCTGTCGCTCTTTCCGCTATCCGGCCCGTGCCATGTTGCTGATCTCCAACAGCGTCCACCTGCCCGACGATGAAATCGAGCTGACCGCCATCCGCGCCCAGGGCGCCGGTGGGCAGAACGTCAACAAGGTGTCCAGCGCCATGCACCTGCGCTTCGACATCAACGCCTCGTCGCTGCCGCCCTTCTACAAGGAGCGCCTGCTGGAGCTGCGCGACAGCCGCATCACCAGCGAGGGCGTGATCGTCATCAAGGCCCAGCAGTACCGGACCCAGGAGCAGAACCGCGCCGATGCCCTGGAGCGCCTGGCCGAACTGATCCGCAGCGCCGGCAAGGTGGAGAAGAAGCGCCGCCCGACCCGGCCGACCCTGGGCTCGAAGACCCGCCGCCTTGACGGCAAGTCCAAGCGCGGGGCGATCAAGGCCGGGCGCGGCAAGGTGGACTACTAGCCACCCGGGGCCCCAGGTGGCGATGCCGGGCGATTATCGGCGGGTTTCGCGCCTGGGCAGCACGCCTGACGGGGCCCGCTGACGGATACTGGCGCCACTCCACCGCCATCGCCCCGAGGCCGCCGTTGCTCGACGTCATCACCATTACCGCGCCCGTGTTCCTGATCATCGGCCTGGGCTTCGCCGCCTCCCTGGGCGGGTTGGTCAGCCGCGAGCAGGTGCGCGGCATCGGCGCGTTCGTCCTCAACTTCGCGCTGCCGGCGCTGGTGATCAAGGCACTGGCCGAGCGCCCCATCGGCGAGGTGTTCAACCCCTGGTACCTGCTGGCCTACGGGCTGGGCTCGCTGGCCGTATTCGGCCTCGGCCTGGCGTACTTCCGCCTGCTGCGCGGGCGTGGCCTGGCCGATGCCGCCATCGCCGGGCTGGGCATGTCGGCCTCCAACAGCGGCTTCGTCGGCTACCCGGTGGTGGTGATGGTGGCGGGGCCCACGGCGGTGCTCGGCCTGGCGCTGAACATGGTGGTGGAAAACCTGCTGATGATCCCCCTGGCGCTGGCCCTGGCCGAATCGGCGCAGCAGCGCGGCGAGGGGTTCTGGCACACCCTGCGCGGGACCTTCGGGCGCCTGGCGCGCAACCCGCTGATCATCGCCATGCTGGTGGGCGTCGGCCTGTCGCTGCTGGGGCTGCGCCTGCCGACCGTGCCCGCGCGGGTGGTGGAGATGCTGGCCTCGGCCTCGGCACCGGCCGCGCTCTTCGTCATCGGCGGCACCCTGCACGGCGTGCGCCTCGGCGGCCTGCTGCCGGACATGGCGGCCATCAGCCTGGGCAAGCTGGCCCTGCACCCGCTGGCGGTGGCGGCGTTGTTCTGGCTGCTGCCGCCGGTGGAGCCGGCGCTGATGGCGGCGGGCATCCTCTTCGCCTGTGCGCCGATGATGAGCATCTACCCGCTGCTGGGCATGCGCTTCGGCCTGGAGGCGCGCTGTGCGGCGACCCTGGTGATGGCCACGGTGCTGTCGTTCTTCGGCCTCAGCCTGGCCATCGCGCTGTTGCAGCGCTGAGCGACCGACGCCAGGCCGCTCCGCCGCCCCCGTCAGGGACGAGGGGCGGGGAGGGAAGGGCCTTTCAGCACACCCGTGCGATCGCCTGGGCCAGGTCGCCCAGTCGCGAGTCATCCAGGCCGGCGACGTTGGCGCGGCCGCTGCTGACCATGTAGACGCTGGACTCGCTGCGCAGCCGTGCCACCTGGTCGGCGCTGAGGCCGGTGTAGGAGAACATGCCGCGTTGCTGGGCGATGTGGGCGAAGCGTTCGGCCAGGCCGTGGGGCGCCAGGGCTTCCACCAGGCCGGCACGCAGTTCGGCGACGCGCCGGCGCATGGCTTCCAGCTCATCCAGCCACACGGCCTTCAGCTCGGCGTCACCGAGGATGGTGGCGACCACGGCGGCGCCGTGGTCCGGCGGGGTGGACCAGAGGTTGCGGGCGATGAAGGCCAGCTGGCTGCGCACGTCGACGAGGGTGTCGGGTGTGGCGGCGCAGACGACCAGGGCGCCGGTGCGTTCGCAATACAGACCGAAGTTCTTCGAGCACGAGCTGGTGATCAGCACGTCCGGCAGCGATTCGGCGAACAGGCGCACGGCCCAGGCGTCCTGCTCCAGACCGTCGCCGAAGCCCTGGTAGGCGAAGTCCAGCAGCGGCAGCAGGCGGCGCGCCTTGACGATCTCCAGCACCCGTTGCCAGTCGTGGCGGCCCAGGTCGAAGCCGGTGGGGTTGTGGCAGCAGGCGTGCAGCAGCACCACGTCGCCTTCGGGCACCTGTTCCAGGGCGGCGAGCATGGCTTCCAGGTCGAGGCGGTTGTCGGCGCCGACATAGGGGTAGTGGTGCACGGCCAGGCCGCTGGCGGCGAACAGGGTCTCGTGGATCGGCCAGGTCGGGTCGCTGACCCAGATGCCGCGGCCCGGCAGGCAGCGGGCGATGAACTCCGCTGCCAGGCGCAGGGCGCCAGTGCCGCCTGGGGTCTGGGTGACGCCGGCACGCTGGCCGGCCAGCAGCGGCGAGCCGGCGCCCAGCACCAGCTCGCCCAGCAGGCGGCCGAAGGCGGCGTCACCGTGGCCGCCGATGTAGGTCTTGGTGCGCTGCACCTCCACCAGGCGCTGCTCGGCGAGCTTCACCGCGCGAGGGATGGGGGTCAGGCCCTGGCTGTCCTTGTAGACGCCCACGCCCAGGTCGATCTTGGCCGGGTTGGGGTCCTGGCGATGGGCTTCGATCAGGCCGAGGATGGGGTCGCCAGGCACGCGCCCGACCGGGGCGAAATGGCTCATTTGCGGCCCTCGGCGCCAGCGGCCACTCCGTCGGTGCGGGCGGCCATGATGAAGTCGTTGCGGTGCAGGCCCTTGGCCTCGTGGCTCCACCAGGTAACGGTGACCTTGCCCCACTCGGTGAGCAGGCCCGGGTGGTGGCCTTCTTCCTCGGCGATGGCGCCCACGGCGTTGGTGAAGGCCAGGGCGTAGCGGAAGTTCTTGAAGCGGTAGACCTTCTCCAGCTGCATGATTCCGTCGCGGACTTCGATGTTCCAGTCGGGGATCTGCTTGAGCAGTTCGGCCAGTTCGGCCTCGGGCACCTTGGGCGCGTCGGCGCGGCAGGCTTCGCAATGGGCTTGGGACAGTGCGGTCATGGGGTTCTCCAGATAGAGGGCAGGTCGGCTGGCGCGGCGGGTGGCGCCAACCGGCAAATAAGGGCTCAGGCCGCCTTGGGCTTGGGCGGGAACTTGGGCGCGTGCAGGCCGAGGGTCATGGCCTGGCGCACCAGCGCCATGATGTCCTCGTGGGCCAGCTCGAACAGGCGCTTGAGGTCCGGCAGCACGAAGTAGAGCGGCTGCAGGATATCGATGCGGTACGGCGTGCGCATGCACTCCAGCGGGTCGAAGGCCTGGTGTTCGGGCGCGTCGGAAAGACTGTAGACGGTCTCCTTCGGCGAGGAGAGGATGCCGCCGCCATAGATGCGCCGGCCCTGGGCGGTTTCCACCAGGCCGAACTCGATGGTCATCCAGTACAGGCGGGCGAGGTAGATGCGCTCTTCCTTGGTGGCCTTGAGGCCGAGCTTGCCGTAGGTGTGGGTGAACTCGGCGAACCAGGGGTTGGTCAGCAGCGGGCAGTGGCCGAAGATCTCGTGGAAGATGTCCGGCTCCTGCAGGTAGTCCAGTTCTTCCGGGGTGCGGATGAAGGTGGCCACCGGGAACTGCTGGCTGGCCAGCAGCTCGAAAAAGGTCTGGAAGGGGATCAGGGCCGGTACCCGGGCGACACGCCAGCCGGTGGCGGCCTGCAGCACCTGGTTGATCTCGCCCAGCTGGGGAATGCGGTCATGGGGGAGGGCGAGGCGTTCGATGCCGTCCAGGTACTCCTGGCAGGCGCGCCCTTCGATCACCTTCAGCTGGCGGGTGATCAGGGTGTTCCATACCCGGTGCTCGCTGTCCGGGTAGTGGATAAAGTCGTTCTCATCCGGCTCGCGGGCCACGTATTGCGAGGTTTTCATTCGGCCTCCTGGGGCGGGGCTTTGTTGTTGTGTTAGGCCATGGATAACCCGGTTCATTGCGCTGTGCAGCCGGGCGGCAGGGAGTGGCAGGGGAGCAGTGGCGGTGTTTCCGTAAAGAAATGTTTACGATTTTGCGAAAGCTAGGCGGAGTCATCTTGCTGGTGGATGGATTCGTCACATATTCTTGACGGAAAAATCGGGCAGGATGCTGATTTTCAGCACCGAGCCCCAGACAAGAACCCGTTTCCGGGGTGCCGCATGCGTATCAAAGTCCATTGCCAGAATCGCGTAGGCATCCTGCGCGACATCCTCAACCTGCTCGTCGACTACGGCATCAACGTCAACCGCGGCGAAGTCGGCGGCGACCAGGGCAACGCCATCTACCTGCTCTGCCCGAACCTGATCAACCTGCAGCTGCAGTCCCTGCGGCCGAAGCTGGAGGACATCCCTGGCGTGTTCGGCGTCAAGCGCGTGGGCCTGATGCCCAGCGAACGCCGCCATCTGGAGCTGAACGCGCTGCTCGGCGCGCTGGAGTTCCCGGTGCTGTCCATCGACATGGGCGGCTCCATCGTCGCCGCCAACCGCGCCGCTGCGCAGTTGCTGGGCGTGCGCGTGGACGAGGTGCCGGGCATTCCGCTGTCGCGCTACACCGAGGATTTCGACCTGCCGGAGCTGGTGCGGGCCAACAAGGCGCGCATCAACGGCCTGCGGGTGAAGGTGCGGGGCGATGTGTTCCTCGCCGATATCGCGCCGCTGCAATCCGAACACGACGAGAGCGAGGCCCTGGCCGGTGCGGTGCTCACCCTGCACCGCGCCGACCGCGTGGGTGAGCGTATCTACCATGTGCGCAAGCAGGAGCTGCGTGGCTTCGACAGCATCTTCCAGAGTTCGCGGGTGATGGCCGCCGTGGTGCGTGAGGCGAGGCGCATGGCGCCCCTGGACGCCCCGCTGCTGATCGAGGGCGAGACCGGCACCGGCAAGGAGCTGTTGGCCCGCGCCTGCCACCTGGCCAGCCCGCGCGGGCAGTCGCCCTTCATGGCGCTGAACTGCGCCGGCCTGCCGGAATCCATGGCCGAGACCGAGCTGTTCGGCTACGGCCCGGGGGCCTTCGAGGGCGCACGGCCGGAAGGCAAGCTGGGGCTGCTGGAGCTGACCGCCGGCGGCACGCTGTTCCTCGACGGCGTGGGCGAGATGAGCCCGCGCCTGCAGGCCAAGCTGTTGCGCTTCCTCCAGGACGGCTGCTTCCGCCGTGTGGGCAGCGACGAGGAGGTGTACCTGGATGTGCGGGTGATCTGCGCCACCCAGGTGGACCTGTCCGAGCTCTGCGCGCGGGGTGAATTCCGCCAGGACCTGTACCACCGCCTCAATGTGCTGTCGCTGCACATCCCGCCGCTGCGCGAATGCCTGGACGGGTTGCCGCCGCTGGTGGAGCACTTCCTCGACTCGGCCAGCCGGCAGATCGGCTGTGCCTTGCCGCGGCTGGCACCCCAGGCCCTGGAGCGCCTCGGCCACTACCACTGGCCGGGCAACGTGCGGCAACTGGAGAACGTGCTGTTCCAGGCGGTTTCCCTGTGCGAGGGCGGCACGGTCAAGCCCGAGCACATCCGCCTGCCGCACTACGGCGCGCCGCAGCCCCTGGGGGATTTCTCCCTCGACGGCGGGCTGGACGCCATTCTCGGGCGCTTCGAAAAGGCGGTGCTGGAATGCCTGTTCGCCGACCACCCCAGCAGCCGCCAACTGGGCAAGCGCCTGGGGGTGTCCCACACCACCATTGCCAATAAGTTGCGCCAGCATGGCCTGGGTCGCGAGGAGGCTTAGGAAAAACCAACTGGGTTGCCTCGCTTACGTTTTTAACAGGCCTGTTAGACCTTGGTGCAATGGCTGGCACGGAGGCGGGAGCGTAAAAAGGGCGCTGTCTGAATCTTGCGTGATGCGGACACAAGCGTTTCTACATTCCTCTCCCGGAATGATTGATAGGGCGACCCTGAGGTCGCCCATTTTTTTGCCTGCGATCTGCCCTTCCGCAGAGGGCTGGTCACGCCAGTTTCAGCAGGCCCATCCCCAGCACCAGCATGACCAGGCCGACCCAGCCCTGCCAGGCCAGGCGCTGGCCGAACAGCGCCCAGCCCAGGGCGACCGTGGCGAGGATGCCGAAGCCGCCCCAGATGGCGTACGCCAGGGACAGGTCGATGCCATGCACCGCTTGGGCCAGGGCGGTGAAGGCCGCGAGTATGCAGAGGATGGAGACGGCGCCGAGCACACGGCGGCGGAAGCCGTCGGAGTACTTCAGCAATACGTTGGCCAGCACTTCCAGGGCGATGGCCAGGCCCAGCCAGGCGAAGTGGATCCAGGTCACGCCGTTCATGCCATCACCTCCTGGCCACGGGCCGTGGGTGTGGCGCGGGTGCCGGACTTGATCAGCAGGATGCCGACGATCATCACGCCCAGGCCGAGGGCCTTGGCCAGGCCCAGGCTTTCCCCCAGCCAGGCGACGCTGACGGCGGTGATCAGGACGATGCCGATGCCTTCCCACAGCGCATAGGCGACGCCCACCGGGACGCGCTTCACCGCCAGGGCGAGGAAGAAATAGGACAGGCCGATGAGCGCGTACATCAGCAGGTAGCCGAGCAGGGGCGCCTGTTCGGTGGCGAATTTCATCGAGGTGGTGCCGACGACTTCGAAGAAGATCGCCGTGAGCAGGTAAATCCAGGAACGCATGGTGCCCTCCCATGGGCGTGCAAAAGCGCCGTCATTCGTTGGACGGGCGCGGGGAATCTCGGTGGATGGCCAGCGCGGGGAGATCCCGGTGTGGCCTTCGATGGAAGAGGGGAGGGCTAGAGGTCGCCGGTCCAGTGGCCTTCACGGGACACCAGACGGGAAAAGTGCAGGGAGTAGGGTTTTGTGTTCGACATAATGAACGAAAAATTACCATTTGGAATCGACTGAAGGCAATCGATAGAATTTGGCTAAATATTTCCGTCTGAATTGGCCGGATGTGGCGCTTTTGTCTATTTTTCTGCTGGATGGGTGTTCGTTTTAATGCGCAGGCGTCAGCCATTTCGCACTGCGGGGAGCGTTCGTAGCGCTGTTGGCCGATTCGGCCTGCTGGGGGGAGCGTTGTGCGGCTGGGCGCGCGATGCATGCCCGCCCGGGCGGGCCTTGCTACCAGGGCTTTGCGGCGGCCTTAGACCATAGTCCGTATGCGGTAAGACCATGGTCGAATGGCCCTACAGGGAGGCGGGGGATACAAAAGGCGGCATACAAAAACAACTGCCCGTCGAGGTATGAACATGAGTGCTGCTTCACTGTATCCGGTGCGTCCCGAGGTGGCTGAAAAGTCGCTGACCAACGAGGCGACCTACAAGGCCATGTACCAGCAGTCGGTGATCAACCCCGACGGCTTCTGGCGCGAGCAGGCTCAGCGCATCGACTGGATCAAGCCGTTCACCAAGGTCAAGCAGACCTCCTTCGACGACCACCACGTCGACATCAAGTGGTTCGCCGACGGCACCCTCAACCTTTCCGCCAACTGCCTGGACCGTCACCTCGCCGAGCGCGGCGACCAGCTGGCGATCATCTGGGAAGGCGACGACCCGTCCGAGCACCGCAACATCACCTACCGCGAACTGCACGCTGAAGTGTGCAAGTTCGCCAATGCCCTGCGCGGCCAGGATGTGCACCGTGGCGACGTGGTCACCATCTACATGCCGATGATCCCCGAGGCGGTGGTGGCCATGCTCGCCTGTACCCGTATCGGCGCGATCCACTCCGTGGTCTTCGGTGGCTTCTCTCCTGAAGCCCTGGCCGGTCGCATCATCGACTGCAAGTCCAAGGTGGTGATCACCGCCGACGAAGGCCTGCGCGGCGGCAAGAAGACAGCGCTGAAAGCCAATGTCGACGACGCCCTGACCAACCCCGAGACCAGCAGCGTGCAGAAGCTGATCGTGGTCAAGCGCACCGGTTCGGACATCAAGTGGAACCCGCACCGCGACGTCTGGTACGAGGACCTGATGAAGGTCGCCTCCAGCCAGTGCCTGCCGAAGGAAATGGGCGCCGAGGACCCGCTGTTCATCCTCTACACCTCCGGCTCCACCGGTAAGCCCAAGGGCGTGCTGCACACCACCGGCGGCTACCTGGTCTACGCCTCGCTGACCCATGAGCGCGTGTTCGACTACCGTCCGGGCGAAGTCTTCTGGTGCACCGCCGACATCGGCTGGGTCACCGGCCACACCTACCTGGTCTATGGGCCGCTTTCCAACGGCGCCACGACCTTGATGTTCGAAGGCGTGCCGAACTACCCGGATGTTTCCCGCGTCGCCAAGATCATCGACAAGCACAAGGTCAACATCCTCTACACCGCCCCCACCGCCATCCGCGCGATGATGGCCGAGGGCAAGGCCGCCGTGGCCGGTGCCGATGGCTCCAGCCTGCGCCTGCTGGGTTCGGTGGGCGAGCCGATCAACCCGGAAGCCTGGCACTGGTACTACGAGAACGTCGGCCAGTCCCGCTGCCCGATCGTCGACACCTGGTGGCAGACCGAGACCGGCGCCTGCCTGATGACCCCGCTGCCGGGTGCCCACGCCCTGAAGCCGGGCTCCGCCGCGCGCCCCTTCTTTGGTGTGCAGCCGGCCCTGGTGGACAACCTGGGCAACCTGATCGAGGGCGCCGCCGAAGGCAACCTGGTGATCATCGACTCCTGGCCGGGCCAGGCCCGTACCCTGTACGGCGACCACGACCGTTTCGTCGACACCTACTTCAAGACTTTCAAGGGCATGTACTTCACCGGTGACGGCGCCCGTCGCGACGAAGACGGCTACTACTGGATCACCGGCCGCGTCGACGACGTGCTCAACGTCTCCGGCCACCGCATGGGGACCGCCGAGATCGAAAGCGCCATGGTCGCCCACCCGAAAGTCGCCGAGGCCGCCGTGGTCGGCGTCCCCCACGACATCAAGGGGCAGGGCATCTACGTCTACGTCACCCTCAACGCCGGCGTGGAATCCTCCGAGGCATTGCGCCAGGAGCTCAAGCAGTGGGTACGCCGCGAGATCGGCCCCATCGCCACGCCGGACGTCATCCAGTGGGCACCGGGCTTGCCCAAGACCCGCTCGGGCAAGATCATGCGCCGCATCCTGCGCAAGATCGCCGTGGCCGAGTACGACACCCTCGGCGATATCTCCACGCTGGCCGATCCCGGCGTGGTGCAGCACCTCATCGATACCCACCGCACCATGCAGGCCGCCTGACCCGGCGTCTGCGCGCAACACCCACGCCCCGCCCCGGCCACAAGCCGCGGCGGGGCGTTTTCATTTGAACTTGGGAAACCACGTCCTTAGGGCGTGGTCATCGGTTCTTCCTGTGACGATTTGAATGGAGAGCCCTGCAGGATGAACGCGTGTCGTTGGGTGTGCCGTGCGCACCTCCGCGCGGTGCTTCCGGCGAGTCCGAGGTGCGCGCAGCACACCCTACGTCCGAAGTGAGCGGCGGCTGCCTGATTGCCCCCTTCTAGGGGACCAAAAGCAAAGCCACGTTCTAAGAACGTGGATTTTCACTTGCGGGGGGCTTGGTCACTGGGTCGTGTCGGCGACGACGCCAAGCGACTGATTTATATCGGCGAAAGAAGTTTGTGCGGCCAAGTGCCGGACTGCCCGGTCAGGGTAACGCTGGCGCTGTTACGCGTTGCGCCGAAACGGGGCGACAGGGAACACCCTGCCTCGAATGAGGGCGGGAAAGTCCGCTCGGGAAAAATCGCTCCAAGGCTGAAAGCCTTGTGGATAAAGGGGGATCTATTTGTTGGCGCGGTAATTGCTGTTTCATTCGGTTTAACGTCTTTCTGGCTCTTGCATATCGGCAAGAGACTGTCAACCCGCCCGCCCTGGCCGTCCTGGCCTTTTGTAATTTGTTGTCGCATTGAAGAAATATCGACTTTAGGGCTGTCGCTAGAATGCCGCTCACCCGGCCACGGCCATTTTCCCTGAGATCGATCAAGGTAAACCCGGCGCCTCTTTCTACAATTCATCGAAGGCCTGGGCACTTTCTCACTCTGCCAGCAGAAGCCATACCCATTCGTAGGAGTCAAAAGATGAAGAAGATCGCACTTCTCGGCGCCATGGCGCTTTCCCTGTTGTCGCCGCTGGCTGCTGTGGCCGATGAAGCCAAACCCCTGCGCATCGGTATCGAAGCGGCCTACCCGCCCTTCGCCTACAAGACTCCGGACGGCAAGATCACCGGCTTCGACTACGACATCGGCAACGCCCTGTGCGCCGAGATGAAGGTCGAGTGCAAATGGATCGAGCAGGAATTCGACGGTCTGATCCCGGCCCTCAAGGTGCGCAAGTTCGACGCCATCCTGTCCTCGATGACCATCACCGACGAGCGCAAGAAGTCCGTGGACTTCACCGGCAAGTACTACCAGACCCCGATCAAGCTGGCGATGAAGGCCGGCACCGTGATCAACGACCCGATGGTGGACCTGAAGGGCAAGAAGGTTGGCGTGCAGCGCGCCAGCACCTACGACCGTTTCGCCACCGAGGTCTATGCCCCGGCCGGCATCGAAGTGGTGCGCTACAGCTCGCAGAACGAAGTCTTCCTCGACATGACCTCCGGCCGCCTCGACGCGACCCTGGCCGATGCCGTGAACATCGACGACGGTTTCCTCAAGACCGAAGCCGGCAAGGGCTTCGCCCTGGTAGGCCCGGACTACACCGATCCGAAGTACTTCGGTGAGGGCGCCGGTATCGCCGTGCGCAAGGGCGACAAAGCCCTGGCCGACAAGATCACTGCCGCCATCGCCGCCATCCGCGCCAACGGCAAGTACAAGGAAGTGCAGGACAAGTACTTCCAGTTCGACGTTTACGGCAACTGATAGAACGCTGAAGACCGGCGCCTCGCCCAGGTTTCAGTGACATATCGAAAAGGCTGCCTTTCCCCGGAAGTGGCACAACCAGGATGTTGAGGTCGCCAGCAGGCGACCACAGCGGCGCGACACCAGGCTCCACGGTTCGCGGCTAACCTGCAGGTTGTGCCACTTTTTCGTTGCAGCGGTGCTGTCCGGTTCCAGCCGGGGCGCTGCATGAGGACCTGAACATGCTCAACGGCTACGGCTCGACCATTCTCGATGGTGCCTGGCTCACCCTTCTGCTGGCCCTGTCGTCCATGTCGATGGCCATCGTCCTGGGCCTGGTCGGCGCGGCGTTCCGCCTGTCGCCGGTGCGCTGGCTGGCGCTGCTGGGCGAGACCTATGCCACGGTGATCCGCGGCATTCCCGACCTGGTGCTGATCCTGCTGATCTTCTACGGCGGCCAGCAGGTGGTGAACATGGTCGCGCCCCTGGTCGGCTACGAGGATTACATCGATCTCGATCCGTTCTGGTCCGGGGTCTTCACCCTCGGCTTCATCTTCGGTGCCTACCTGTCCGAGACCTTCCGCGGCGCCTTCATGGCGATCCCGAAAGGGCAGGGCGAGGCCGGCTTCGCCTACGGCATGAGCGGCCGCCAGGTGTTCTTCCGCGTGCTGGTGCCGCAGATGATCCGCCTGGCCATTCCCGGCTTCACCAACAACTGGCTGGTGCTGACCAAGGCCACCGCGCTGGTTTCGGTGGTCGGCCTGCAAGACATGATGTTCAAGGCCAAGAGCGCTGCGGACGCGACCCGCGAGCCCTTCACCTTCTACCTGGCCGTGGCTGCGCTCTACCTGGTGCTGACCAGCGTTTCCCTGCTGGCCCTGCGCTTCCTGGAAAAACGCTATTCCGCCGGCATCAAAGCCGCCGAGCTGTGATCAAGAGGGCGCACGCGTGATCTTCGACTACAACGTCATTCTGGAAAACCTGCCGCTCTACTTCGGTGGCGTGCTGGTTACCCTCAAGCTCCTGGCGATCTCCCTCGCCCTGGGTCTGCTGGCGGCCGTGCCGCTGGCGCTGATGCGGGTCTCCAAGCAGCCGGCGGTGAACTTCCCGGCCTGGCTCTACACCTATGTCATCCGCGGTACCCCGATGCTGGTGCAGCTGTTCCTCATCTACTACGGCCTGGCCCAGTTCGCCTGGGTGCGCGAGAGCGTGCTCTGGCCCTACCTGTCCAATGCCACCTTCTGTGCCTGCCTGGCGTTCGCCGTGAACACCAGCGCCTACACCGCCGAGATCCTCGCGGGCAGCATCAAGGCCACGCCCCATGGCGAGATCGAGGCCGCCAAGGCCATCGGCATGTCGCGGGCCAAGCTGTACCGCCGCATCCTGCTGCCGTCGGCGCTGCGCCGCGCGCTGCCGCAGTACAGCAACGAGGTGATCATGATGCTGCACACCACCAGCCTCGCCTCCATCGTCACCCTGATCGACATCACCGGCGCCGCGCGCACCGTGAACTCGCAGTACTACCTGCCGTTCGAGGCCTTCATCACCGCCGGCCTGTTCTACCTGTGCCTGACCTTCATCCTGGTGCGCCTGTTCAAGCTGGCCGAGCGCCGCTGGCTGGCCTACATGGCCCCGCGCAAGGCCTGACCCCATGCAGCGCATCGACCACCTGTTGCCCTGGGGCGCCCCCGGTACCCGCCGCGAGCTGACGGTTTTCCGTTTCGGCAGCGGCGCGCGCAAGGCCTATATCCAGGCCTCGCTGCATGCCGATGAGTTGCCGGGCATGCGGGTGGCGGTGGCGCTGAAGAAGCGCCTCGCCGAGCTGGAAGCCGAAGGGCGCCTGGCCGGCGTGGTCGAACTGGTGCCGGTGGCCAACCCCATCGGCCTGGGGCAGGTGCTCCAGGCCAGCCACCAGGGCCGTTTCGAGTTCGCCAGCGGCAAGAACTTCAACCGTGATTTCGCCGACCTCGCCGAGCTGGTGGCGCCCGCCCTCGATGGGCGCCTGGGCAGCGACGTGGCGGCCAACGTGCAATTGATCCGCAGTGCCATGCACCAGGCCCTCGATGGCCTGGCGCCGGCCGTCTCCGAGCTCCAGGGCCTGCAGCGCCTGCTGCTGCGCCATGCCTGCGACGCCGACCTGGTGCTCGACCTGCATTGCGACTTCGACGCGGTGATGCACCTCTACATGATTCCCCAGCAGGCGGACGCCTTCGGCCCGCTGGGCGCGCGCCTGGGGGCCGGCGCCATGCTGGTGGCCGAGGATTCCGGCGCCAGCTCCTTCGACGAGGCCTGCTCCATGGCCTGGCTGCGCCTGCAGCGGCGCTTCCCTGATTGCGCCATCCCGCTGGCCTGTGTGGCAGCGACCGTGGAGCTGGGCGGCATGGCCGACACCGAGCGCGAGCGCGCCGAAGCCAGCTGCGAAGCCATCCTCGCCTTCCTCGCCGGGCAGGGGCTGATCAGCGGCGAATGGCCGCCGGCGCCCGCGCCCCGTTGCGAGGTGACGCCCTTCGAGGGCGCCGAATATGCCTATGCCCCCCATGCCGGGGTGGTGAGTTTCCTGCAGCCGGTGGGCGCGATGGTCGAGGCGGGTGATCCGCTGTTCGAAGTCATCGACCCCCTGGATGACCGCCACAGCGTGGTGCGTGCCTCCACCGGTGGTGTGCTGTATGTGCGCGAACGCCTGCGTTTTGCGCAGCCCGGACTGTGGCTGGCCAAGGTGGCCGGCCATGTACCTATTCGTCAGGGACGCTTGTTGAGCGACTGATCCATTCGCATCGAGACCGAGACCATGTACAAACTGGAAGTCCAAGACCTGCACAAGCGTTACGGCAGCCATGAAGTCCTCAAGGGCGTATCCCTGGCGGCCAAGGCGGGTGACGTGATCAGCATCATCGGCTCGAGCGGCTCGGGCAAGAGCACCTTCCTGCGCTGCATCAACATGCTCGAGCAGCCCCATGGCGGCAAGATCCTGCTCAACGGCGAAGAGCTGAAGCTGGTGGCCAACCGCGACGGCGGCCTCAAGGCGGCCGAGCCCAAGCAGCTGCAGCGCATGCGCTCGCGCCTGGCGATGGTGTTCCAGCACTTCAACCTGTGGTCGCACATGAGCGCCCTGGAGAACGTCATCGAAGCGCCCGTGCACGTGCTCGGCGTACCGAAGAAGGAAGCCATCGAGAAGGCCGAGCATTACCTGGCCAAGGTGGGCGTGGCGCACCGCAAGGACGCCTACCCGGCACACATGTCCGGCGGCGAGCAGCAGCGCGTGGCCATCGCCCGTGCCTTGGCCGTGGAGCCCGAGGTGATGCTGTTCGACGAACCCACCTCCGCCCTCGACCCCGAGCTGGTGGGCGAGGTGCTCAAGGTGATGAAGGACCTGGCCACCGAAGGCCGCACCATGGTGGTGGTGACCCACGAGATGGGCTTCGCCCGCGAGGTTTCCAACCAGTTGATCTTCCTGCACAAGGGCGTGGTCGAAGAGACCGGCTGCCCACGCGAAGTGCTGGCCAATCCGCAATCCGAGCGCCTCAAGCAGTTCCTCTCGGGGAGCCTGAAGTAATTAATGCCAACTGCGGCTAAGCTGCCTGCCATGACTGCCCATCGAATCGGTTTTCTCCTCTGGCCCGGCACCAAGGCCATGACCCTGGCGCTGGCCGAGGAAGCACTTCGCGTCGCTCAACGCCTGCACTCCGACGTGGTTTACGAGCTGCACTTCCTCCAGGCCGAAACACCTGCCGAGGGCGCCTGGCGCCTGCCCGGCGAAGCCTGGACCGGCAAGCTCGAAGGCCTCACGCGGCTGTTCCTGCTGGCCGACGAACCGCCGGCGCCGATGTCGGCTGCGCTGTCGGCGGCGATCAAGCAGCTGGTGCGTTCCGGCTGCGTGATCGGCGGCCTCTCCGCGGGTGTCTATCCGCTGGCCCAGCTCGGCCTGCTCGACGGTTACCGCGCTGCGGTGCACTGGCGCTGGCAGGACGATTTCACCGAGCGCTTCCCCAAGGTCATCGCCACCAGCCACCTGTTCGACTGGGACCGTGATCGCCTCAGTGCCTGTGGTGGCCTCTCGGTCCTCGACCTGCTGCTGGCGGTGCTGGCCCGTGACCACGGCGCCGAGCTGGCGGGCGCGGTGTCCGAGGAACTGGTGGTGGAGCGCATCCGCGAAGGCGGCGAGCGTCAGCGCATTCCGCTGCAGAACCGCCTCGGCTCCAGCCATCCGAAGCTCACCCAGGCGGTGCTGCTGATGGAGGCCAATATCGAGGAGCCGCTGACCACCGACGAGATCGCCCAGCACGTGTGCGTGTCGCGGCGCCAGCTGGAGCGCATCTTCAAGCAGTACCTCAACCGGGTGCCCAGCCAGTACTACCTGGAGCTGCGCCTGAACAAGGCCCGGCAGATGCTGATGCAGACCAGCAAGTCGATCATCCAGATCGGCCTGTCCTGCGGTTTCTCCTCCGGCCCGCACTTCTCCAGCGCCTACCGCAATTTCTTCGGCGTCACCCCCCGCGAAGACCGCAACCAGCGCCGCAGCAGCGGCCCCTTCGACAACCAGCCGGCCCTCGCCGAGCGCGGTTGATCGCCCGCACCGGGTGGGCGTCGTGCCTGCCCGGTGTCTGGCCTGTCCCTTTCCTTCACTTGAACCTGAGAAATTACGTCCTCAGGGCGTGGTCATGAGTCATCGGCGCTGCCTGTGAAGGTTTGAATTGAGCGCTCAGCAGGATGAACTCGTGCCGTAGGGTGTGCCGTGCGCACCGCCGCACGGTGTTTCCGGCAGGCTCCCCAGGTGCGCGCGGCACACCCACACCCTACGTCCAAGCTCCGAAGTCTGCCTGCGCACCCCTTGTAGGGACCAAAGCAAGTCTGCGTTCTTTACGTCCATACACCGCCCGCTGGGCCGCGCTGCGCTTGGCGCCAACCTACGGAGTCCGTTTCCTGCTGGCCGCACCTAGGCAGCGTTCCAGCGTGGCGACCGCACGCGTGAGCTCTTCCGGGGTGTAGGCGGCGAAGCCCATGAGGAAGCCCGGCTGCGCCGGGCGCTCGACATACAGCCCGCTCAGCCCCAGCAGCTCGATGCCCGTGTTGCGCGCGGCGGTGACGGCGGTGGCTTCGGGCAGGTCCCCGGTGAGCAGGCAGGGCATCTGTAATCCTCCGGCCGGAACATGGGGTTCGATCAGCGTGCCCAGTCTCTTTTCCAGCAGCTCCGCGAGGAGGGCCAGGCGCTCGGCGTAGAGGGTGCGCATGCTGCGGACGTAGGCGCCGAAGTGCCCGCCGCTGATGAAGCGCGCCAGGGTCAGCTGGGAGATGGACGCGGTGTGGCCGTCCAGCAGGGTGCGGGCGACGGTCATGGGCTCCACCAGCGCCGGCGGCAGCACCAGGTAGCCGATGCGCAATCCCGGAAACAGCGATTTGGTGAAGGTGCCTATATAGAGCGTCCGCTCGTGCGCATCCAGGCCCTGGACGCAGGCGGTCGGCCGGCCGGCGTAGTGGAATTCGCTGTCGTAGTCGTCCTCGATGATCCAGGCCTGTTCCCGCTTGGCCCATTCGATCAGGGCCAGGCGCCGCTCCAGGGAAAGCGTCGCGCCCGTCGGGAACTGGTGTGACGGCGTCAGGTACACCGCCTTGGCGGGATGGGGGTGAGCCAGGAGTCGGTCCACCTGCAGGCCCTCTGCGTCGACGGGGATGGCCTGGCAGGCGAGCCCTGCGGCTTCGAAGGCCTTGCGGGCACCGTAGTAGGCCGGGTCTTCGATGAATATCCGCTCGCCCGCGTCCAGCAACACGGTGGCGCACAGCCCGAGCGCCTGCTGGGAACTGGTGAGCACTAGCACCTGGTCTGCCGTGGTGCGGGCGCCACGTTCCAGGTTGACGTAGTCGGCGATGGCCCGACGCAGCGGCTCCAGGCCCTGGGGGTCGCCATGCAGCAAGGCTTTCGAACCGAACTCCTTCAGCGCCTGGCGTTGCAGGCGCTCCCAGGTTTGCAACGGAAAGGTGCGCGTCTCGGGCACGCCATGGGCGAAGGGGCGGGGTGCGAGGTGCTCGCGCACGCCGCCCTGGCGCAGCATGGCCTGGCCGCGCCTGCTCAGCCCGGGCCCTTCCTCCGTTGTCTTGCGTGTGCGCCGCGCGGCGGGCCTGCCGGGCAACAAGCGGGTGGCTTCGGCCACGAAGCTGCCGCTGCCGACCCGGCGTTCGATGAAGCCTTCGGCATGCAGTTGGCCGTAGGCGGACTCGATGGTGTCCCGGGAGACTCCGAGGGAGCTGGCCAGCAGGCGCGAAGCGGGCAGTGGCGTGCCCGTCGCCAGGGCGCCATCCAGTATCAGCTGGCGGAGGGCACGCTGGATCCGTGCGTGCAGCGGCAATGGCAGGAGTTCCGGATGAACCAGCCGGGCCTTGACCGATTCCAGCAGGGAGTTCTTGAACAATTGGTCTGCTCTTGATGCATATATTGGTGGGGAAAATCAGGCCAATAGGGCGCTATAAAACGGCCACGGTCAAGCCTGGTGGAGCCGGCGCAGGAGCGCGGGCCCGCGCTTGATCGGCAGTTCCGGGAGGGAGGGCCCCCCGGATGGAAAACAGGAGCATTTCCATGACAGCAGTGCAGCAACTCATCTCGGTTCGCCCGGTGAAGCCGGAAGATTTCGACAAATGGGCCGAGTACTGGGACAAGTACCAAGAGTTCTATGGCGTGGACCTGAGCCCGGAGGTCACCCGGATGACCTGGGCGCGGTTCTTCGATGAGCGCGAGCCGGTCCAGGCCGCCGTCGCCACGGATGGCGAGCACATCTTCGGCTTCGTCAACTTCGTCTTCCATCGCTCGACCTGGGCCGTGAACGACTTCTGCTACCTGGAGGACCTCTACGTCTCCCCCAGCGTGCGTGGCCAGAAGATCGGCAAGAGGCTGATCGAGTACGTGCAGGGGCAGGCCCGGGAAAGGCAGTGCGACCGGCTGTACTGGCATACCCAGGAGAGCAACCACACCGCCCAGCGGCTGTATGACTGGATCGCCGAGCGGCCGGGGGTGATCGAGTACCGGATGCCGCTTTAGCGGGTGGATGGTGCCTTTCGCGGAGTCCGCTCGGGCTCCGCTCCACGGGCCTGCGCGAGCGGCCCTTGCAAGGACGCCGGAACCGCCCGGTTCCGGCAGTCGCCGATCGCCATTCGCGTCGCCATCGAAGCCTCGCCGGTCATCCGCTGACCGATGCGCTGCGCCCCGTGCGTCCCGTGGCGATCCGCGTTTAAACTGCGCCTTCCCGAAGCTTTCTGTCGCATTTACGAAAGCCTCGGTTTTTCGCGGGTTGGCGCTGTAAGAAGTTGTCGCTTGGCGGCAATGCCAACCCCTAATCTGTCCCTACAATCCTTTCATCACTAGCCGTTCATGGCAGGAGAAACTGATGTCCGTTGAGCATGCGCAGGTCGAGCGCGCCGATTTCGATCAGGTGATGGTTCCCAACTACGCCCCCGCCGCTTTCATTCCGGTACGCGGTGAGGGTTCGCGAGTCTGGGACCAGAGTGGCCGCGAATTGATCGATTTCGCCGGCGGTATCGCCGTGAACTCCCTCGGCCATGCTCACCCGGCGCTGGTCAAGGCACTGACCGACCAGGCCAACAAGATCTGGCACGTGTCCAACGTCTTCACCAACGAGCCGGCTCTGCGCCTGGCCAAGAAGCTGGTGGCCGCCACCTTCGCCGAGCGCGTGTTCCTCGCCAACTCCGGCGCCGAGGCCAACGAGGCCGCCTTCAAGCTGGCCCGTCGCTACGCCCATGACGTCTATGGCCCGCAGAAGCACGAGATCATCTCGGCCACCAACAGCTTCCACGGCCGCACCCTGTTCACCGTGACCGTCGGTGGCCAGCCCAAGTATTCCGACGGCTTCGGCCCCAAGGTCGAGGGCATCACCCATGTGCCCTTCAATGACCTGGAAGCGCTGAAGGCCGCCATCTCCGACAAGACCTGCGCCGTGGTGCTCGAGCCCGTGCAGGGCGAGGGCGGTGTACTGCCGGCCACCCAGGCTTACCTGGAAGGCGCGCGCAAGCTGTGCGACGAGCACAACGCGCTGCTGGTGTTCGACGAAGTGCAGAGCGGCATGGGCCGCAGCGGCAAGCTGTTCGCCTACCAGAACTACGGCGTGACCCCGGACATCCTCTCCAGCGCCAAGAGCCTGGGCGGCGGTTTCCCCATCGGCGCCATGCTGACCACCACCGAGATCGCCAAGCACCTGGTGGTGGGCACCCACGGCACCACCTATGGCGGCAACCCGCTGGCCAGCGCCGTGGCCGAAGCGGTGCTGGACGTGATCAACACCCCGGAAGTGCTGAGCGGCATCAACGCCAAGCACGACCGCTTCAAGACCCGCCTCGAGGCGATCGGCAAGAAGTACGGCATCTTCACCGAAGTACGCGGCCTCGGCCTGCTGCTGGGCGCGGCCCTGTCCGATGCCTGGAAGGGCAAGGCCAAGGACGTGCTCAACGCCGCCGAGAAGGAAGCCGTGATGGTGCTGCAGGCCGGCCCGGATGTGGTGCGCTTCGCGCCCAGCCTGGTGATCCCGGATGCCGACATCGACGAGGGCCTGGACCGCTTCGAGCGCGCCGTGGCCAAGCTGACCCAGGCCTGAGGCCCGGGTGATACGCGGCACAGGGCTGTGCCGCGGTTCCGATTCCAGGGATGAACGTTTTCATGCGTGATCGGCGGCCTTTTGGCCGCCGTTTTCTCCGGCCGACCTCGCATGGGTTGCCCGGAGCCTTTATTGAAGGAGTGACACCATGCTGGTGATGCGCCCCGCGCAAATGGCCGACCTTGCCGATGTTCAGCGCCTGGCTGCGGACAGCCCCGTTGGTGTCACTTCGCTGCCGGACGACGCCGAGCGCCTTGGTGAGAAGATCGCCGCCTCGGAAGCTTCGTTCGCGGCGGAAGTCAGCTTCAACGGTGAGGAAAGCTATTTCTTCGTCCTGGAAGACACCGAGACCGGCCGCCTGGTCGGCTGTTCGGCCATCGTCGCCTCGGCCGGCTTTTCCGAGCCCTTCTACAGCTTCCGCAACGAGACCTTCGTGCACGCCTCGCGCGAGCTGAAGATCCACAACAAGATCCACGTCCTCTCGCTGTGCCACGACCTCACCGGCAACAGCCTGCTGACCAGCTTCTACGTGCAGCGCGAGCTGGTGGGCACCGCCAGCGCCGAGCTCAACTCCCGGGCGCGCCTGATGTTCATGGCCAGCCACCCGGAGCGCTTCGCCGATGCGGTGGTGGTGGAGATCGTCGGCTACAGCGACGACGAGGGCGAATCGCCGTTCTGGAACGCCGTGGGGCGCAACTTCTTCGACCTGAACTACATCGAGGCCGAGCGCCTTTCGGGCCTGAAGAGCCGCACCTTCCTCGCCGAGCTGATGCCCAACTACCCCATCTACGTGCCGCTGCTGCCGGACGAGGCCCAGGAATCCATGGGCCAGGTGCACCCGCGCGCGCAGATCACCTTCGACATCCTGATGCGTGAAGGCTTCGAGACCGACAACTACATCGACATCTTCGATGGCGGCCCGACCCTGCACGCCCGCACCTCCGGCATCCGTTCCATCGCCCAGAGCCGCGTCGTGCCCGTGCGCATCGGCGAGCAGCAGAAGGGTGGCCGCCAGTACCTGGTGAGCAACGGCCTGCTGCAGGACTTCCGCGCCGTGGTGGCGGACCTCGACTGGGTGCCCGGCAAGCCGGTGGAACTCAGCCTGGAGATCGCCGAAGCCCTCGGCGTGGGTGAAGGCGCCAGCGTGCGCCTGGTAGCGATTTAAACCGAAACGCCAAGCGGCGGCCGTTGCCGCCGGCTTGCAGCGTGCCGCTTGAAGCATGCAGCTCTAACGGAGTCACTATGATCGTTCGTCCCGTACGCAGCGCCGACCTGCCTGCCCTGATCGACCTGGCGCGCAGCACCGGTGCCGGCCTCACCACCCTCCCGGCCAACGAGGAGCGCCTGTCGCACCGAGTCGGCTGGGCGGAGAAGGCCTTCCACGGCGAAGCCGAACGGGGCGACGCGGACTACCTGTTCGTGCTCGAGGACGACGACGGCAAGGTGGTCGGCATCTCCGCCGTGGCCGGCGCCGTGGGCCTGCGCGAGCCCTGGTACAACTACCGGGTCGGGCTCACCGTCAGCGCCTCCCAGGAGCTGAACATCCACCGGCAGATCCCCACGCTGTTCCTGGCCAACGACCTGACCGGCAACTCCGAGCTGTGCTCGCTGTTCCTTCACGCCGGTTACCGCAGCGGCCTCAACGGCCGGCTGCTGTCCAAGGCGCGCTTCCTGTTCATCGCCGAGTTCCCCGAGCTGTTCGGTGACAAGGTGATCGCCGAGATGCGCGGCATGTCCGACGAGAACGGCGTCTCGCCCTTCTGGGACAGCCTCGGCCGCCACTTCTTCAAGATGGAATTCTCCCGCGCGGACTACCTCACCGGCGTCGGCAACAAGGCCTTCATCGCCGAGCTGATGCCCAAGTTCCCGCTCTACACCTGCTTCCTCTCCGAGGCGGCCCGTGACGTGATCGGGCGCGTGCACGCCGACACCGAGCCGGCGCTGGCCATGCTCAAGGGTGAAGGCTTCAGCTTCCAGGGCTACGTCGACATCTTCGACGCCGGCCCCGCCATCGAGTGCCAGACCGCGAAGATCCGCGCCGTGCAGGACAGCCAGACGCTGGTGCTGGCCGTGGGTACGCCGGGCGACGATGCCACGCCGTACCTGATCCACAACCGTAAGCGCGAGGAGTGCCGCGTCACTGCCGCCCCGGCCCGTCTGGCCGCTGGCACGCTGGTGGTCGATGCGGATACCGCCAAGCGTCTGAAACTCTCGGCTGGCGCCTCGGTCCGCGCCGTGCCGCTGTCGGCCAAGGAGTCCGTCAAATGAGCACCCATTACATCGCAGGCGCCTGGCAGGCGGGGCAGGGCGAGGCCTTCGACTCGCTGAACCCGGTCACCCAGGAATCCGTATGGAGCGGCCAGGGCGCCAGCGCCGAGCAGGTCGAAGCCGCCGTGGCCGCCGCCCGCGCCGCCTTCCCGGCCTGGGCCCGACTGAGCCTGGATGCGCGCATCGCCGTTCTCGAGCGCTTCGCCGCCACCCTCAAGACCCGCGCCGACGAGCTGGCCCGCTGCATCGGCGAGGAGACCGGCAAGCCCTTGTGGGAGTCGGCCACCGAGGTGACCACCATGGTCAACAAGGTCGCCATCTCCATCCAGAGCTACCGCGAGCGCACCGGCGAGAAGAGCGGCCCGCTGGCCGACGCCACGGCCGTGCTGCGCCACAAGCCCCACGGCGTGGTCGCCGTGTTCGGCCCCTACAACTTCCCCGGCCACCTGCCCAACGGCCACATCGTGCCGGCGCTGCTGGCCGGCAACGCGGTGATCTTCAAGCCCAGCGAGCTGACCCCCAAGGTCGCCGAGCTGACGGTCAAGTGCTGGGTCGAAGCGGGCCTGCCCGCCGGCGTGCTGAACCTGGTGCAGGGCGCCCGCGAGACCGGCATCGCCCTGGCCGCGAGCGCCGGCATCGACGGCCTGTTCTTCACCGGCTCCAGCCGCACCGGCAACCTGCTGCACCAGCAATTCGCCGGCCGCCCGGACAAGATCCTGGCGCTGGAGATGGGCGGCAACAACCCGCTGGTGGTGGACGAGGTCGCCGATGTCGATGCGGCCGTCTACACCATCATCCAGTCCGCCTTCATCTCCGCTGGCCAGCGCTGCACCTGCGCCCGCCGCCTGCTGGTGCCGCAAGGCGCCTGGGGCGACGCGCTGCTGGCACGCCTGGTGGCGGTGGCGGCGAGCATCCAGGTCGGCGCCTTCGACGCCCAGCCGGCGCCCTTCATGGGCTCGGTGATTTCCCTGGACGCCGCGCGCCACCTGCTCAAGGCCCAGGAACAGCTGATCGCCAAAGGCGCCAATGTGCTGCTGGCCATGTCCCAGCCGCTGGAAACCGCTGCGCTGCTGACCCCCGGCATCATCGACGTCACCGCCGTGGCCGAGCGCCCGGACGAGGAGTTCTTCGGCCCGCTGCTGCAGGTGATCCGCTACGCCGATTTCGATGCCGCCATCGCCGAAGCCAACGCCACCCAATACGGCCTGGCTGCCGGGCTGCTGTCGGATTCCCGCGAGCTGTACCAGCGCTTCTTCATCGAGAGCCGCGCCGGCATCGTCAACTGGAACAAACAACTGACCGGGGCCGCAAGCAGTGCGCCCTTCGGGGGCATCGGCGCATCGGGCAACCACCGCGCCAGCGCCTACTACGCCGCTGACTATTGCGCTTACCCGGTCGCTTCGCTGGAAAGTGAAACCCTTGCCCTGCCTGCAACCCTGACGCCTGGAGTCAGCCTATGAGCGCCCATGAAGTGAACTTCGACGGTCTGGTCGGCCCGACCCACAACTACGGCGGCCTGTCGTACGGCAACGTGGCGTCGCAGAGCAACAGCCAGGCCGCTTCCAGTCCGAAGGAAGCCGCCCTGCAGGGCCTGGCGAAGATGAAGGCGCTGATGGACATGGGCTTCAAGCAGGGCGTACTGGCCCCGCAGGAGCGCCCCAACGTCGCCGCGCTGCGCAGCCTCGGCTTCGCCGGCACCGACGCCCAGGTGATCGAGAAGGCCGCCAAGGAGGCCATGCCGCTGCTGGCCGCCTGCAGCTCGGCCTCGAGCATGTGGACCGCCAACGCCTGCACCGTCAGCCCCAGTGCCGACACTGCCGACGGCCGCGTGCACTTCACCGCCGCCAACCTCAATTGCAAGTTCCACCGCAGCATCGAGCACCCCACCACCAGCCGCGTGCTGGGGGCGATGTTCGCCAACGAGCGCCACTTCGCCCACCACGCCGCGCTGCCGGCAGTGGCGCAGTTCGGTGACGAAGGTGCGGCCAACCACACCCGTTTCTGCAAGGGCTATGGCGAGGCGGGCGTGGAGTTCTTCGTGTTCGGCCGCAGCGCCTTCGACAGCCGCTTCCCGGCACCGGCGCGCTACCCGGCGCGGCAGACCCTGGAGGCCAGCCAGGCCGTCGCACGCCTGCACGGGCTGAGCGAGGCCGGCGTGGTCTACGCCCAACAGAACCCGGCGGTGATCGACCAGGGCGTGTTCCACAACGACGTGATCGCAGTGGGTAACGGCGAAGTGCTGTTCCACCACGAAGACGCCTTCCTCGACACCGACAAGGTGCTGGCCGAGCTGCACGACAAGCTGGGCCGCGTCGGTGGCCGCTTCCAGGCCGTGTGCGTGCCGCGTGATGCGGTGACGGTGGAGGACGCGGTGCGTTCCTACCTGTTCAATAGCCAGCTGCTCAGCCGCGCCGACGGCAGCATGCTGCTGATCGTGCCGGAGGAGTGCCGCAACAACGCGCGGGTGTGGAACTACCTGCAGACCCTGACCGCCGAGGACGGCCCGATCCGCGAGGTGAAGGTCTTCGACCTCAAGCAGAGCATGCAGAACGGCGGCGGCCCCGCCTGCCTGCGCCTGCGCGTGGCGCTGAAGGACGACGAGCTGGCGGCGGTGAACCAGGGCGTGATCCTCACCCCCTCGCTCTACGACAGCCTGACCGGCTGGGTGGAGAAGCACTACCGCGATCGCCTGAGCGAAACCGACCTGGCTGATCCACAATTGCTCACTGAATGCCGCACGGCATTGGATGAGCTGACGCAGATCCTTAAACTGGGCGCCGTTTATCCGTTTCAACTGAATTGAGCGGCAAGCGCCAAGCGACAAGCTTCAAGTAGAAGCCGCCGCCTACACTTGCCGCTTGTCGCTTACGACTTGGAGCTCTAGTAAATGTCCGACGCCCTGCAACTCATCCTCGAAGATACCGATGGCACCCAGCTCGAAACCTCCTGCACCCGCTTCGCGGTGATGTGGCAGGGCAAGGAGGTCTGGATCCAGACCGCTGGCAATGGCCAGCTGCTGATCGGCGTCGACGTCGAGGAAGGCGATACCGAGTACGCCAACCTGCTGCTGCGTCCGCTGGCCACCAACCTGGTCAGCCTGCAGCTGGAGATGGAGCCGGCCGACGCCGGTGATGACGACGAGGACGGCCATGTGCATGGCCCGGACTGCAACCACGATCATTGAGGAATAGCGGATGTTGGCCCTTGGCAAACTGCTTGAACTGACCCTGGCCGGCCGCGAGCCGACCGAGAAGATTCAACTGACCGCCGAGGGCACCCGCCTGCACTGGCTGGGCGAGGGGGCTCTTGAGGTCACCCCGCCCGTCAACGCCGACAACGGCATGGACCTGCTGCTCTCCGCCGGCATCCATGGCAACGAGACGGCACCGATCGAGCTGCTGGACCGCCTGCTGCAAGGCGTGGCCCGCGGCGAGCTGAAGCCCCGCTCGCGGATTCTCTTCCTGCTCGGCAACCCCGAGGCCATGCGCCGCGGTGAGCGCTACCTGGAGCAGGACATCAACCGCCTGTTCAACGGCCGCCACGAGCAGACCAGCGGCTTCGAGGCGATGCGCGCCAACGAGCTGGAGCGCCTGGCTGCGGCCTTCTTCATCAAGCCGGGCCGTACCCGCCTGCACTACGACCTGCACACCGCCATCCGTGGCTCGAAGATCGAGCAGTTCGCCCTCTATCCGTACAAGGAAGGGCGCGAACATTCCCGCCGCGAACTGGCGCGCCTGGGCGCTGCCGGCATCGAGGCGGTGCTGCTGCAGAACAAGACCGGCATCACCTTCAGCTCCTACACCTACGCCAGCCTGGAGGCCGAAGCCTTCACCCTGGAGCTGGGCAAGGCGCGCCCGTTCGGCGAGAACGGCCAGGTCAACCTCGACCTGCTGGAAGCACGCCTGCGCCTGCTGGTGGAAGGCGCCGAGCCGGAAGGCGAGGGCGAGGACCTCGGCGCCCTGCAGCTGTTCTCCGTGTCCCGCGAGGTGATCAAGCACAGCGATGCCTTCCAGCTGCACCTGCCGGCGGACATCGAGAACTTCAGCGAGCTGCCGGTCGGCTACCTGCTGGCCGACGACATCGCCGGCACCCGCTGGGTGATCGAGGAGGAGGGTGCACGCATCATCTTCCCCAACCCGAAGGTGAAGAACGGCCTGCGCGCCGGCATCCTCATCGTCCCCGCCGAAGTCGACTGATCCAATGCGCGTCTCGTTCCCGGGCTGATGCCCGGGCTACGGCTTGCCGAAGGACGTTTCGCTTCCCCTTGCTCCTCTCGTCGCGCTCCTTTAGGGTCGTTCCCTTACCCAGCCAAGGAGCCCCGAGATGGCCGTCATAGACCTGCGCAGCGATACCGTCACCCAACCCACGCCCGGCATGCGCGATGCCATGCAGGCGGCGCCGCTGGGTGATGACGTCTATGGCGAAGACCCCACCGTTAACCTGCTGGAAACAACGCTCGCCGAGCGCCTGGGCTTCGAGGCGGCGCTCTTCGTGCCCACCGGCACCATGAGCAACCTGCTGGGGCTGATGGCCCATTGCGAACGCGGCGACGAGTACATCGTCGGCCAGCAGGCCCACACCTATAAATACGAAGGCGGCGGCGCGGCGGTGCTCGGCTCGATCCAGCCGCAGCCCATCGATGGCGAAGCCGATGGCTCGCTCGACCTGGCCAAGGTCGAGGCGGCGATCAAGCAGGACGATTTCCACTTCGCCCGCACCCGCCTGCTGGCGCTGGAAAACACCATGCAGGGCAAGGTGCTGCCCCTGGCGTACTTGGCGGCGGCGCGGGAGCTGACCCGGCGCCGTGGCCTGGCGCTGCACCTGGACGGCGCGCGCCTGTACAACGCGGCGGTGAAGCTGGGCGTGGACGCCCGCGAGATCACCCAGCATTTCGATTCGGTTTCGGTGTGCCTGTCCAAGGGCCTGGGCGCCCCGGTGGGTTCGGTGCTGTGCGGCAGCGCGGCGCTTATCGCCAAGGCCCGGCGCCTGCGCAAGATGGTCGGCGGCGGCATGCGCCAGGCCGGCCTGCTGGCGGCTGCGGGCCTGTACGCCCTGGACCACCAGGTGCAGCGCCTGGCGGACGACCACGCCAACGCCACGCGCCTGGGCGCCGGGCTGGCCGAACTGGGCTACAGCGTGGAGCCGGTGCAGAGCAACATGGTCTATGTTGATCTGGGTTCGCAGGCGCCGGCCGTCAAGGCCTTCATGGCCGAGCGGGGCATCGTCCTGAGTGCCGCGCCGCGCTTGCGCATGGTGACCCACCTGGACGTCGATGCCGCCGGCATCGAGCGGGTGATCGAGGCGTTCGCCGAGTTCCGCCGCCGTTGATCACCTGATAGCCTCCGATAGCCGTTTTCTATCGCATAAAGGCACTATCCCGCAGGCACAGGGCCTATATAATGCGGCCCTTTGCCGGCGATTCGTGGCCGCAGTTTCCGTGGAAGAACCTATGAAAAGCGCTCAAATCCGTGAAGCCTTCCTGAGCTTCTTCGAAGAGAAGGGGCACACTCGCGTCGCCTCCAGCTCCCTGATCCCGGGCAACGACCCGACCCTGCTGTTCACCAACGCTGGCATGAACCAGTTCAAGGACTGCTTCCTGGGCCTGGAAAAGCGCGCCTACACCCGCGCCACCACCAGCCAGAAGTGCGTGCGTGCCGGTGGCAAGCACAACGACCTGGACAACGTGGGCTACACCGCGCGCCACCACACCTTCTTCGAGATGCTGGGCAACTTCAGCTTCGGCGACTATTTCAAGCGCGATGCCATTACCTATGCCTGGGAATTCCTCACCTCGGACAAATGGCTGAACCTGCCCAAGGACAAGCTCTGGGTCACCGTCTACGCCAGCGATGACGAGGCCTACGACATCTGGACCCAGGAAGTCGGCATCCCCGCCGAGCGCATGGTCCGCATCGGCGACAACAAGGGTGCGCCGCATGCCTCCGACAACTTCTGGGCGATGGGCGACACCGGCCCGTGCGGCCCTTGCACCGAGATCTTCTACGACCACGGCCCGGACATCTGGGGCGGCCCGCCCGGCTCCCCGGAAGAGGACGGCGACCGCTACATCGAGATCTGGAACAACGTCTTCATGCAGTTCAACCGCACCGCGGACGGCGTGATGCACCCGCTGCCGGCGCCGAGCGTGGACACCGGCATGGGCCTGGAGCGCGTCAGCGCCGTGCTGCAGCACGTCAACTCGAACTACGAGATCGACCTGTTCCAGAGCCTGCTGAACGCCGCTGCCCAGGCCATCGGTTGCGCCAACGAAGGCCAGGCCTCGCTGAAGGTGGTCGCCGACCACATCCGCTCCTGCTCCTTCCTGATCGCCGACGGCGTGCTGCCGTCCAACGAAGGCCGCGGCTACGTGCTACGCCGCATCATTCGCCGCGCCTGCCGCCACGGCAACAAGCTGGGCGCCAAGGGCAGCTTCTTCCACCAGATCGTTGCCGCGCTGGTTGGCGAGATGGGCGAAGCCTTCCCCGAGCTCAAGCAGCAGCAGGAAAACATCGAGCGCGTACTGAAGACCGAAGAGGAGCAGTTCGCCAAGACCCTGGAGAACGGCCTGAAGATCCTCGAGCAGGACCTGGCCGGCCTTTCCGGTAGCGTCATCCCGGGCGACGTGGTGTTCAAGCTGTACGACACCTACGGCTTCCCCGCCGACCTCACCGCCGACATCGCCCGCGAGCGCGAGCTGACCATCGACGAGGAAGGCTTCGAGCGTGAAATGGAAGCCCAGCGCCAGCGCGCCCGTGCTTCCAGCGCCTTCGGCATGGACTACAACAGCCTGGTCAAGGTCGATGGTGATACCCGCTTCCTCGGCTACCAGGGTTACTCCGGTGCCGGTCAGATCGTCGCGCTGTTCAAGGACGGCCAGGCGGTCGACAGCTTGCAGGAAGGCGAGGAGGGCGTCGTCGTCCTCGACCAGACCCCGTTCTACGCCGAATCCGGCGGCCAGATCGGTGACTGCGGCTACCTCGAAGGCGCCGGTGTGCGCTTCGACGTGCGCGATACCACCAAGGCAGGCGGTGCCTTCCTGCACCACGGCGTGGTCGCCAAGGGCAGCCTGAGCGCCGGTGCTTCGGTCAAGGCGGAAGTGGAAGGCGAAGTGCGCCAGGCCACCGCGCTCAACCATTCGGCCACCCACCTGCTGCACGCTGCGCTGCGCCAGGTACTGGGCGAGCACGTACAACAGAAGGGCTCCCTGGTGGACAGCCAGCGCCTGCGCTTCGACTTCAGCCACTTCGAGGCGATCAAGCCCGAGCAGCTGAAGGCGCTGGAAGACATCGTCAACGCCGAGATCCGCAAGAACAGCGCGGTCGATACCGAGGAAACCGATATCGAGACCGCCAAGGCCAAGGGCGCCATGGCGCTGTTCGGCGAGAAGTACGGTGACCAGGTGCGCGTGCTGAGCATGGGCGACGGCTTCTCCGTCGAGCTGTGCGGCGGCACCCACGTGTCCCGCACCGGCGACATCGGCCTGTTCAAGATCACCAGCGAAGGCGGCGTGGCCGCTGGCGTGCGTCGTATCGAGGCAGTGACCGGCGCAGCGGCGCTGGCCTACCTGAACGGCGCCGAGGAACAGCTCAAGGAAGCGGCCGGCCTGGTCAAGGGCAGCCGTGACAACCTGCTGGACAAGCTCTCCGCCCTGGTGGAGCGCAACCGCCAGCTGGAGAAGGAGCTGGAGCAGCTCAAGGCCAAGGCGGCCAGCGCCGCCGGCAACGACCTCGCAGCCTCGGCCGTGGACGTCAAGGGTGTGAAGGTCCTGGCCGCGCGCCTGGACCTGGACGGCGATGCGCTGCTGGCGCTCGTCGACCAACTGAAGAACAAGCTCGGCCGCGCAGTGATCCTGCTCGGCGGCGCGCTGGAGGGCAAGGTGACACTGGTCGCCGGCGTCACCCAGGACCTGACCGGCCAACTCAAAGCCGGCGATCTGATGAAGCAGGCCGCGGCTGCGGTCGGCGGCAAGGGTGGTGGACGTCCTGACATGGCCCGTGGCGGTGGCACCGATGCCGCGGCCCTGGAGCAGGCTCTGGCCCTGGCCGTACCGTTCGTCGAGCAGGGTCTGTAAGACCCCGCCGCCAACGGCCCGCCCCACGCCCGGCGGGCCTTGGCAGTGTTCTGCGTTGATTGTTTAATGGGCGCCCTTCACGGGATTAGGCGGCTTTTGAAATGGCTTTGATCGTACAGAAGTTTGGGGGGACCTCGGTCGGCACCGTCGAGCGCATCGAGCAGGTGGCCGAGAAGGTCAAGAAATTCCGCGAAGGCGGCGACGACATCGTGGTGGTGGTTTCCGCCATGAGCGGCGAAACCAACCGTCTCATCGACCTGGCCAAGCAGATCAGCGATAAGCCGGTGCCGCGCGAGCTGGACGTGATGGTCTCCACCGGTGAGCAGGTGACCATCGCCCTGCTCTCCATGGCGCTGATCAAGCGTGGCGTGCCGGCGGTTTCCTATACCGGCAACCAGGTGCGCATCCTCACCGACAGCGCCCACAACAAGGCGCGCATCCTGCAGATCGACGACCAGAAGATCCGCAGCGACCTCAAGGCGGGTCGCGTGGTCGTGGTCGCCGGCTTCCAGGGCGTGGACGAGCACGGCAACATCACCACCCTCGGCCGTGGCGGCTCCGACACTACCGGCGTGGCCCTGGCGGCGGCGCTGAAGGCCGACGAGTGCCAGATCTATACCGATGTAGATGGCGTCTACACCACCGACCCGCGCGTGGTGCCCCAGGCCCAGCGCCTGGACAAGATCACCTTCGAGGAGATGCTGGAAATGGCCAGCCTCGGCTCCAAGGTGCTGCAGATCCGCTCGGTGGAGTTCGCCGGCAAGTACAACGTCCCGCTGCGCGTGCTGCACAGCTTCCAGGAGGGTCCGGGCACCCTCATTACCCTTGATGAAGAGGAATCCATGGAACAGCCGATCATCTCCGGCATCGCCTTCAATCGCGACGAGGCCAAGCTGACCATCCGTGGCGTACCGGATACCCCCGGCGTTGCCTTCAAGATCCTCGGGCCGATCAGTGCCGCCAATATCGAAGTGGACATGATCGTGCAGAACGTCGCGCACGATAACACCACCGACTTCACCTTCACCGTGCACCGCAACGACTACCAGAACGCGCTGCAGGTGCTGGAACAGACCGCTCGCGAGATCGGTGCCCGTGAAGTCAGTGGCGACACCAAAATCGCCAAGGTCTCCATCGTCGGCGTCGGCATGCGCTCCCACGCGGGCGTGGCCAGCCGTATGTTCGAGGCCCTGGCCAAGGAGAGCATCAACATCCAGATGATCTCCACGTCCGAGATCAAGGTGTCCGTGGTCATCGAGGAGAAGTACCTCGAGCTGGCCGTGCGTGCCCTTCACACCGCTTTCGAGCTGGACGCCCCCGCCCGACAGGGTGAGTGAGGCTTATAGCGAAAGGCGCGGCTAACCCCGCGCCTTTTGTCGTTTTTGGCCGGTACTGTTGGAACTTTCCTTTTGCCAGTGCTGGTCAATACTTGGGTGGAGACCCCTTGATATCCTGAGGGGGCGATGCCATTTCTTTTTTGCAGACTGTTTTGTCCCTGAACTTAAATCCGTGAGGAGAAAGGAATGCTGATTCTGACTCGCCGGGTCGGAGAGACCCTGATGGTGGGTGACGACGTCACTGTCACCGTGTTAGGCGTGAAAGGTAATCAGGTGCGCATTGGCGTTAACGCGCCGAAGGAGGTTGCCGTGCACCGTGAAGAGATTTACCAACGCATACAGAAAGAGAAAGACCAAGAACCAAGCCACTAATTTTTCTGCATTTTTTGCTTTGCAAACGGGGAAAACATGGATATCATGCGCCCCGTGTTGCGGAGAGGTGGCCGAGTGGCCGAAGGCGCTCCCCTGCTAAGGGAGTACACCTCAAAAGGGTGTCGGGGGTTCGAATCCCCCCTTCTCCGCCATTATTCAGTGTTATAGAGACGTCAGCGGTTAGTTCGATAAGTTGTTGAAAAATATCGAAAAAGCAGTTGACGAAGATTGAAGGATCTCTATAATGCGCGCCCTACACGCACTCATAGCTCAGCTGGATAGAGTACCCGGCTACGAACCGGGCGGTCGGAGGTTCGAATCCTCCTGAGTGCGCCATATCAGATGCGACGATCAAGGTCAGCGTATCTTGGGGACAACCAGTGGTGACCTGGTCTAAAACCACCGAAACGCACTCATAGCTCAGCTGGATAGAGTACCCGGCTACGAACCGGGCGGTCGGAGGTTCGAATCCTCCTGAGTGCGCCATACAAGAGAAGGGCCTGCAGAAATGCAGGCCCTTTTTCTTTGTGTCTGCAAAAGTGATACGGCAGCGGCAAGCGCCGCAAGCCGCAAGCCGCAAGCCGCAAGCCGCAAGCCGCAAGCCGCAAGCGGTAAGCGGTAAGCCACAAGCTGCAAGCAAAAAGCCTTCCCTTCTCGCTGTCTCCAGGGCTCTCCGTGGCGCGTTGCTGTGTGGGGTAATGGAGGGGAGGGGGCTGTAATGAAAAAGCCCGGCAATGGGCCGGGCTTCGCGTTTGGAAGGGTGGGTTCAGAGCAGGACGGAGTACCAGAACACCCGGCCGATGATCTGGATGTGTTCGGCGGCCTCGCCGGGCTCGTAGCGCTCGTCGGGGTGCTCGTCGCTGTTGAAGCTGCGCACGCGCAGGCCGCCCCCTGGGAGGCGGTAGAGCAGCTTCACGCGCAGTTGGCCGTCGTGGTCGAAGGCGTACATGTCGCCGTCCTTGATGGTGCGCGCGCTGGTGTCCACGCCCACCGTGCTGCCATCGGGCAGCACCGGCTCCATGCTGTTGCCGTTCACCGTCACGCAGGCTGCGCTGGCGGCATCGATGTTCTTCTTGCGCAGCGAATACTTGCCGAAGCGCAGCTTGCGCCCGGTGGTCTGCAGCACCACCGTGCTGCCCTTGCCGCCGGACAGCTCCACTTCCTTATAGAAGGGCAGCTCGATCTCGTCGGCATCCAGCGGCGTTTCATCGTCCCAGGACTCCACGCCACCGAACCAGTCGGCATTGCCTGTCTGGCGGCTCATACGGCCCTCCAGCATCTCGCCATGGCCTTCTGCGAGCCAGCGCGGGCTGACCCCGCAGATGGTGGCGATCTGGGTGGCGAAGCTGGTCGCGCGGGATTTGCCGCGTTCCAGGTCGGATATAGAGGTCTGTGTCATGCCGGCGGCACTGGCGAGCTGAACCTGACTCAGGTTGGCGTGCTTGCGCGCGGCCTTGATGCGGTCTTTGAGTTCCATGGGCGCAGAATAAGGGCGGACCTATGTCAATGCAAGTGCAAAAATATAGGTACTACTATATAATCCGTACCAGAAATTCTGCCGTCCCATGGCGCCTTCCCCGGTCCGTTGATGACCTGGGGAGCGGCGAAATGGGGCGGCTTTCATCGTTCAGCCGGCCAGGGGGGCGGCCCATGGGAAGGGGAAATACATGTTCCAGACTACAGAACAGGCGCTGGCGGTTGCTTACTGGATGGCTGAGCACAAGGCCGGCCCGCGCTCGTCGACGGCGATGGCCATCGATGTGCTGCGCGAGCGTTTCGACACCAGCTTCGTCAGCAAGCTGCCCAGCGGTTTGAGCCCGCACGAATGGCAGGCGCAGTCGGTAATGACCATCCGTTTCGCCCAGCGCCTGCTGGCCGATCACCCGCTGGAGCTGGCGGTGGTGCAGGCCGAGTACGCGCATGGGCGTGATTTCGTGGTGGCGATCGCGGCCCTGCGTGACTGGCTGCGCCCGCAGGCCGACTCGGCCGAGCAGCGTGCGGCGCTTGCACTATTGATGCGCATGTTCCGTCGCCCGCCGCACAGCATCCGCGAAGTCGAGCGGCTCACCGGGCTGTCCAAAAGCACGCTGCATCGCTGGGACCAGGACTGGCGCACCAAGGTGGCGGGCAAGCTGCGTGACGCAGTGGCGCGCCTCGAAGTACCCATGTCCAGCGCGGGGATCGTAATTGCACATTGATGAGGAAAAATTTCTTTTAAAAAACGGCTTTTCCTATATTGACGATATGGGACGATAAAGGTAAGATAGCTCCAAGATCGAAATCAAACCAACCGAAGCCCGCGCACTGCGGGCTTTGGCGTTTCTGGGCCTGGCGAAATCCGCCGGGCCTTCTTGCAAGGAGTCTTCCATGACCGAGCCCAGCATTGCGGTCGCCATGGCGGGCGGAGTGGCTGGCGCCGGGGTCGCGATGATCGTGCCCGGTGTCGATGGCAATGCACTGATCGGCGGCTTCGGCGGCGCGATCTTCTTCGTGGTGTTCGCCCGTGACTATGGCGCCCTCACTCGTGTGGGCTACCTCTTGGTGTCCTGGGTCGGCGGTTACTACACCGCCGTCGAGGCGGTCAGTCGCGGTATTTCGCAAACCAGTGGGGCGGTGGCGTTCGTCGCCGCGACGCTCTGTGTGACAGCAGGCGTCGGCCTGCTGGAATGGATGCGCGGCGGCCAGCTGCCTTCCTGGTTGCGGACGATCCTGCGGCGCGGAGCGGGAGGCAAGGATGGATGATCCATTGGCCACCGGCACCCTCGTGGTTTGCGCAGCGATCTGCTTCCGACTGCTGATCTACCGGCGGCGTGGCTCACGCTTCCGCCCCGGCGTTTCACTCTGCGCCTACCTCTTGGCGCTGTGCACGGGATGCCAGGCACTGACCATCGCCCTCGGGCGTTACCAGGGCGAACACCTCTCGCCCTGGATGCTCGGCGTCCTGCTGATCCTGTTGTTCCTGGTGCTTCGGGCCCGCGGCAATCTCGCACGGATCCTGCACCTGGGCTGATCGCCCACTTCGCTTCCAACTTATCCACCGCGACCCGAAAGGCAGCGGCGCGCACGCCTGCGCGCCGCTTGCCTGGTCGCACCTATTTACCAGGAGGACTCAATGGCCATCACCGCCACTCGGCTGGATGTCGTCGCCCTGCGCGAGGCATTGCGCGGCCTGCTCGAACTGCCGGTCGGCGCGTTGATCGCGGCGGACCAGGCAGCGGCGCCGCCGTCCGGCCTCTACGCCAGCCTGCGTGAAACGCAGTCGGCGGAACAGGGCAAGTCCCGCCGCGAATTCAACGGCAACAACGAACGGGAAACCGTCGTCACCAGCTGCGAGACCACCTTCGGCCTCGTCGGCTACGGCGCCGGCGCCCTGAACCTGATCCATGATGCGCGCTCGGTGCTGCAGTCCAGCCTCGCCCAGGACCGCTTGCGGCGCCTCGGTGTCGCGCTGCTGCGCACGGCGCCGATCGAAAACCTGTCCAGCGTCGAGGCGGGCGTAGCCCGTGAACAGGCACGCATCGACCTCGTCCTCGGCCACGACCACCGCGTGACCCTGGAACAGAAACACATCGCTTCCTCGGTGGTGACCGCCCACACCGATACGGGCCTCACCGCCACCCTCACAGTGAATACATCGGAGACCTGATATGTCCCTTCCGCTTTCGCAGATCGTAAACGTACAACTCAACGTGCAGCCGGTATCCACCCCGCGCCGCGACTTCGGCCAACTGGCCCTGTTCACCCCCGAGGCCGGTAACGTCTTCATCGACGCCTCAACCCTGTACATCAGCTGCGCCAGCCAGGCCGAAGTCGAGGCCGCCTTCGGCAGCTCCTCGCAGACCGCCATCGCCGCCAGCGCCTTCTTCGCCCAAAGCCCGCGCCCCAAGCAACTGCTGGTGGCTCGCTGGCTGAAGTCGACCCGCAACGTGCCGGCGGTCAAGGCCGCCATCAACGGCACTCCGCTGCTGGCCACCCTGGAGCAACTGAAGGCAGTGAGCGCCGGCCAGTTGTCCATCACCGTCGATGGCGTGCGCCAGGACGTGAGCGGCCTGAACTTCAGCGCCGCTGCCGATTTCGCCGCCATCGCCGCGCTGATCGACGCCAAGCTGACCGCCCAGGCCGTCAGCTGCCGTTATGACGCCGTCGCCAACCGCTTCATCCTCGACGCCGATGTCGCCGGCGCCGCCAAAGCCATCGGCTTCGCCCAGGACCTGGGCGCCACCGGCACCTACCTGGGTGGCCTGCTGCGCCTGGAGAACGGCATGGCGCAGAAGGTCGCCGGTGCCGATGCCCTGGTGCTTTCCGCGCAGACCCTGCCGCAGGCCTTCGCCGCGCTGCTGGACGTCAACGCCGGCTGGTATGCCGCCACCGTCGCCGCGTCCCTGACCGACGACGAGATCGAACAGGCCTCCGCCTGGGTGCTGGCCGCCGACAAGAAGGTGTTCGGTGTCACCACCCAGAACCCGAGCCACCTGGAGAACGTCGCCAGCAACCCCTTCAAGCGCCTGGTGGATCGCCAGAGCCATCGCACCGTCGCGGTCTTCGACAAGAACGACCCCTATGCGGTGAACAGCTGGCTGGCCCGTGCGCTGTCGGTGAACTTCGCCGCCAACAACTCCACCCTGACCATGAAGTTCAAGCAGCTGCCCGGCATCAGCGCGGACAACCTGACCCTCACCGAGGCCGACAAGTGCCGCAAGCTGGGCCTGAACTTCTACACCTACTTCGACGAGTCGGCGATGGTCGCCGAAGGCACCGTCATCGGCGGTCGCTTCTTCGATGAAGTGCACATCCTCGACTGGTACGTCGACGCTGTGCAGAAGGAAGTCTTCGCCACCCTGTACCGATCCCCGGGCAAGGTGCCGCTGACCGATGCGGGCGTCGCCCGTCTGCTCGCCTCGGTACGCAAGGTCTGCCGCGAAGGTGTGAACAACGGCGCCTTCGCTCCCGGCGTATGGAACGGCGATCCCTTCGGCAACCTCGTCAGCGGCGAGCGCCTCGACGAGGGCTTCTACGTCTGGGCCGACAGCGTCGACAACCTGTCCACCTCCGACCGTGAGCAGCGCAAGGCGCCGCCGATCCAGGTGGCCCTGAAGATGGCCGGCGCCGTGCACTCGGTGGACGTGCTGGTCAACTTCGATCGCTGATCCCATCGCCAACCCATTTTTCGGCCCCTTCGATGGGGCCTTTTCTTTTCCGGAGATTTTCCATGGCTATCTATGACCAGAACCAACTGTCCGTCCTGATCAACGGCTACGAGATCCGCGACTGGGCCAGTGGCGCCGACGCCCTCAAACTGGCCTTCAACAACGCCGCCGGCACCCTGAAGATGGGCAGCAACGGCAGCGGCGTCTTCGTCGCCAACAACGACCGTTCCGCAACCCTGACCCTGAAGCTCAAGCAGCACTCGGCGGACAACAAGTACCTCAACGGCCTGCGCGCCCTGCAGGACGGCAACCTCAAGGCCTTCGTGCCGCTGACCCTGGAGGTGCGTGACCTGCTCAACGAAGACCTGATCAGCGCCACCAAGGGCTACTTCACCACGCGTCCTGAAGTGACCCGTGGCAGCGAAGCCAACGACATCCAGTGGGTCATCGTCTTCGAACGCGCCAACGTCAGCCTGGAACAAGGGGTCGCCTGAACATGAACGCCGAACATCGCATCAACCTGGATGGCATCTCCTACGTCATGCGCCCGGCCAACGCCATGCCGGCCTGGAACGCCCTGAAGAAGGCCGCACGCCTGCTGCAGGGCGTGAAGATCGAGCGCGGCGAGGGCAGTGAGTCCCTGGCCATCGGCGCCATCCTCGCCAACCTGGGCGATCCGGTGGTGGCGGAGATCGAGGCGCTGGTGCTCCAGCACGTCAATGCGCAACCGGAGGACGGCGCGGCTTTCCGCCTGGCCGACCGTGCCGACGCGCACTTCAACCAGCATCGCGGCCACCTGCTGCCGTTGCTGATCGAGGGGGTGAAATACCAGTTCGGTGATTTTTTCGCCGCCGCCATGCCCGCCCTGTCGGCGATTCTGCCGGGGCAGGCCAAGGCGGAGTAACCGACTGGTTCCTCTTCACCCCTGTCATGCGCCAGCTCTGCACCCTGCATGAGCTGCGCGCGCTCTACACCCTGGCTGACCTGTGCGACTTCCACGACGCGATAGCGGAGTGGGATGACGCACAGCGTCAGGCCCATGAGAGGCAGGCCAATGGCAGCAATTGAAATCGACAAACTCGGTATTGGCGTCGGCTTTTCGCTCGGCCTGGCGCGGATCACCAATAGCGTGAAGCAGGAGTTGAGCATCACCGACAACTCCCTCACGCAGAACATCACCAACCTCTACAGCTATGTAGACACTCTCAACGAGGTGCAGGAAACCGCCGCCAAGGCGAGCGACTCGCTGCTGTCCGTCGCCTCCGGAATCGGCGGCTTCGTCAGCACGATCGCCGGCTATATCGGCTCTGCCCTGGAGAGCCTGGATGGGCTCAAGAGTGGGCAGGACTCCCTCGGCGTGGTCAGCGCAAGCGATGTCACCGAGGCCCAGCGCTACGAGAAGGCCATGGACGGCCTCGACAAGATGCTGGAGGCGGTGAAGGTACGTGTCGCCCTCGGCATCGCGCCGCAGCTGAGTTATCTGGCCGAGGGCTTCCTGAGCCTGCTCGATGCCAACAAGGAGCTGATCGCGGCGGGCCTCACCCGAACCATGGAGATCGTGGGGGAGGGCCTGGACGCCCTGGTCAACTTTGGCCGCGCGGTGGACGCCGTCGTGCAGTCCACCGTCGGCTGGGAGGCGACCCTGATGATGCTCGGCGCCGCTCTGGCCTGGGTCGGCCAGGCCACCATCCTGGCCTTCGCCGCCAACCCGGTGACCTGGATAGTCGCCGCCCTGATCGGCCTCATCGCGCTCGTCGACGACTTCATGACCTACCTGGACGGTGGTCAGTCGGCGCTCGGTGAGTTCTGGGCGCCGTTCAAGACCGGCCTGGAAGGCATCAATGAAACGCTGGCCGCCTTCAAGGAGGTGTTCGCAGCGTTCTGGGCGGAAAACGGCGAGACCGTGACGGCCTTCGGCAATGATCTGTTCACCATCATCGGCGCCAGCGTCATGCAGCTGGTCGCCATCTTCCAGATGTTCTTCGCCGCGATAAACGGCGACTTCGAAGGCGTGAAAGCAGCCTTCAGCAACTGGTTCGAAGCGCTCAAGGCGCAGTTCGAAATCATCGGAGGCTGGATATCCAAGGCCGCTTCCTACATCGGCATGGGCGGCGAGGAGGAAGGCGAGGCTGGAGCAACACCTCAGCCTGGTCCTGGGCGCGCGATGAAGGGGCCTGGCACGGGTGGCCTGTCCGCACTGATGGCCAACGGGCCTGGCCTCGTGGACGGAGCCAGCCAGTTGTCCGCTGGTGTGCAGGGCGCTCAGAGCCAGGCTGCGGCGGGTGTCGGCGTCCTGGCGATGCCGGCTCAGCCGGTCAGTAACAGCTACAGCCAGACGGTGACCGTAAGCGTGGCGGGGGACAACCCGCGCGAGATCGGCCGCGAAGTGGCCGAGCAGGTCGCACGCAACCAGCAACGCCTGACCACTCACAACAACAGCAGCGAAATTAGGCAGTGAGGTGAATCAATGGTCATGCTGATCAACCGCCGTATCGGAACCTTGAGGCTCGATGCGGTGATAAGCGAAACACACAAATCCGACCTCAAGATCACCGAGAACCCAGTGGAAAGCGGTGCCAACATCGCCGACCACGCCTACGTGCAACCGCGCTCCCTGATTATCAAGGGCACCGTGGTGGAGCACTACGACCCTTTAGCCAACCTGCCCATCGACAGCATGCCGGGAGTGCGCAGCGGGCGAGGGTTCCTCGACAACATCCTGCCTGGCCTGCTCTCACCCCGCACTTCGCAGGGTGAGAGCCGTGCCAAGCGCGAACTGAAGAGCTGGCTGGAGCCCCTGGCGGACGGCACCAACGCCCGTCCCCTGGCGCCCTGGATGCTGGAGTCCCAGCCGCTGTCGCGCTTCGACAGCTCGCCCAGCCAGTCACGCCTGCAGCAGATCTACCAATGCCTGCTGGATACCCAGAAGGCCGGCGAATTGCTGCAGGTACAGACCGGCTTCTACCTGTACAAGAACATGCTGCTCAGCACCATTGCAGCTACACAGACACTCGACGGCTCCATCGATCTGGACCTGACCCTGCGTGAGGTCCTGGTGGTGGAAACCCGCGTCATCAATGGCGTGGTGACCCCGGCCGCCGGTACCGAACGCTCCGGTCGCAGCGATACCCAGGCAGCGGCGAAGAAGCCCCAGGGCAAGACCACGCCCAAGGCGGACAAGCGCAATGAAAGCCTGATGCATGCCGTATTTGGGGTTATCAGATGAAACGAATCCCCATCAGCAGCGAACCGCTGCAGGAGCAGAGCTTCGATTTCGCCGGGCAACGCCTGCGCCTGACCCTGCGCTACAACAGCATCGGCGATCACTGGGCCTTCGACCTGCTGGACGAGTCCGACAACACCTGGCTGGCCCAGGGCCTGACCCTGGTGGTCGGCGTGCCGATGCTGTGGCGCAGCACCCTGCCGTTCTTCCTCTGGCTCGACGACCTCAGTGGCGTCGGGCTCGACCCCATGGGCGGGAAGGACATGGGCAGCCGTTGCCTGCTCTACATCGGCGAGAAGTCGGAGGTGCAGCCATGAGGCAGTTCGGCCGGCAATACCGCCTGGTGCTGGGCAGCGAGGAAAACGGCCTGGTGATCGACAGCCTGCGGGTCACGTTCGAGTTCACCAAGGACATCGACAACACACCCAACAAGGCCGAGATCCGCATCTGGAACCTCAACCGCGAGCACCGCGAATGGCTCTACGGCAGCGATTTCCGCAAGGTCTGGCTGTGGGCCGGCTACAGCGAGCTGCGCCTGCTCTACGCCGGTGACATCACCGCCGTGGCGCTGGAGCGCAAGGAGCTGGACAACGTCATCGTGCTCACCTGCAACACCGGTGACACGGACATGCGCCAGGCACGGGTGAGTACCACCCTGGCCGCCGGCAGTACCGCGAACGATCACGTGAAGGTCGCCGTGGCCAGCATGACCGGCACCACGCCCGGGCAGGTCGTCCTGCCCAAGCAGCGCCCACTGCCCCGGGGCAAGGTGCTGTCTGGCCTGAGCCGCGACGTGCTGAGCGAAGTGGCGGCGGAGCAGGGCGCCGACTGGTCGATCCAGGATGGCGACCTGCTGCTGCTTCCCGCCGGCTACGTGCTCGACGACCAGGCGGTGTTCCTGTCCCAGGAAACCGGGTTGATCGGCGCTCCTAAGGAAATCAAGGGCGGCGGGCTGGAACTGACCTGCCTGATCGACCCGGCTCCCCGGGTTGGCGGCACGGTGCGACTGAAATCCATCGAGCCGCGCTACGACGGCGACTACAAGATCGTCGCCATCAACAGCAAGGGCGATGTGATGGAAAAGGACTGGTACTGCGTGCTGTCGGTGATCGGCGGCGAGTTCCAGAAAAAGGAAGGCGACAAGGGAGGCAAGGGCAATGGGTAACTACGACTGGCAGACCCCGTCGATGGACAAGGCCAACCGCTCCACCATCGACGCCCGTCTCAAGCGCCTGCACACCGCGCTGCCCGGCCGCATCGTCGCCTTCGACGCCGCGCGCCAGGTGGCCAGCGTGCAACCGATGATCGAGCAGCAGCTCATGGATGGCTCGCGCCAGGCGCTGCCGCTGCTGCCGGACGTGCCGGTGCAGTTTCCCCGGGGCGGCGGCTTCGTGCTGACCTTCCCGGTCAAGCCGGGTGATGAATGCCTGCTGGTGTTCAACGAACGCTGCATCGACGGTTGGTGGCAGTCGGGCGGCTCCTCGGAGCCGCTGGACTATCGCCAGCACGACCTGTCCGACGCCGTGGCGATCATGGGCATCAGCTCGTTGCCCCAGGTCGTCCCGGCCTTCGCCACCGATGCGGTGGAACTGCGCCGGCTGGACGGCTCGGCCTATGTGCGCCTGGACGAAGGCGGCACCCTGACGCTCGACGGCGCCAAGGTGCTGATCAAGTGCCCGGTGGTGTTCGAGGCCGGCATGACCGGCAAGGGCGACGTGGTCTCCAACGGCATCAGCCTGGAGCGCCACCTGCACGGCCAGGTCATGGCCGGCCCCGGCGTCACCGGCGTGCCGCAATGAGGACATGACAATGAGAGTGAGACGAATAGACAAGGACGGCGACTGGACCTTTGGCCAGGGCCGCAACAACTACGCCGACGGCAGTGAGTGCGTGGCGCAGCGCGTATGTACGCGCTTGCGCTCCTTCAGCGGCGACTGGTTCCTCGACCTGGAACACGGCCTGCCCTGGCTGCCCCGCATGGAGCGGCCGGCAGACCTGGCGCAGATCGAGGTCGACATCAAGCGCTGCATCCTGACCACCGAGGGCGTGAGCGAGATCCTGGACTTCCAGATCAGCGAAAGCCCCGACGACAGGCGCCTGAGCATCGGCGTGACCCTGCGTGACAGCCTGGGTACCAGCCTGAGCACCAGCGTGCAGCGCTGAACGGCCGCAACCGCCGTCATACCGAAGCCCCACCTCGCGTGGGGCTTTTTCTTTGGAGAACCAACATGGGACAACTGACCAACAAGGGCTATGTCGGTGAACGCCTGGACAGCATCCTTGCGGATCTGGACCAGGGTTTCCGTGCCATCTACGGCAACGACATCGACCTTGCCCCCGACAGCCCGGACGGCCAGATGCTCGGGCTCATCGCCCAGATCCGCGCCGACCTGGAGGAGCTGGGCGAGGTCACCTACCGCGCCCTGGACCCGGACCACGCCAGCGGTGCCTGGCTGGAACAGCGGGTCGCCTACGCCGGCCTGACCCGGCGCCAGGCACGCTACAGCTACTTGCGCGGCGTGGCCTTTACCGGCCGCGCCGGCACCCTGATTCCCGCCGGCTCCGTGCTGCGGGACATCAACCGCGGCCGCTGGCTGCTGGTCGCCGACATCACCCTCGGCACCGATGGCTCGGCCCGCGCCGACCTGCGCAGTGAGCTGCTCGGTGCCTTCAACCTGCCCGCCAACAGCGCGCTCACCATCGAGACGCTGGTGCTGGGCTGGGACACCGCCACAAGCCTGGCCGCCGCCGAAGTGGGCGCGGAAGAGGAGACCGACCCGGAACTGCGGGCGCGCTTCTACCGCAGCCGCTCCCGCCCGGCGCAGAACAGCCTCGACGGCCTGGTGGCGGCGCTGCTGCAACTGGCCGACGTGCGCCAGGTGGTCGGGCTGGAAAATACTGGCTCCACCGCAGACGCCGACGGCGTGCCGGGCCACAGCCTCAACCTCATCGTCGATGGCGGCGAGGAGCAGGCCATCGCCCAGGCGATCTTCCTGCGCAAACCCGCCGGCACCGGCCTCATGGGGCAGCAATCGCGCACCGTGGTGGACGGGCAGGGCGTGAGCCGCCTGATCCGCTTCGACCGCCCGGCGATGGTCGACTGCAAGGCCTTCGTCCAGCTGCGCCGGGATGCCGAATTCACCGCCATCGACGTTGCCGCGATCAAGGCCCAACTGGCCCAGCTGGACTTCCGCATCGGCCAGGACGTGCAGCTCTCCCGGCTCTACAGCCCGATCAACACAGTGCAGGGCTTCTGGGTCGAGCAGCTGAAGATCGGCCGCCGCAGCGGCGCCCTGGCGGCGGACAACATCGTCATCGGCGTCCGTGAACGGGCCCGCTTCGCCCAGGCCGACATCGAAGTGGTGGTGCTATGAGCTACGACCGCCTGCTGATCTGGCAGTACCAGGGCAAGCCCCGGGCCGCCGCCACCGCCGAACTGCTCTCGCGACAGTTCGGCGATACCTGGCAAGGGCTGGCGGCGCTCCCTGAAACACTGGACATCGACAACGCCGAAGGCGTGAACCTCGACCTGGTCGGCAAGCATGTCGGCCAGGGCCGTGTACTGCCCGGCCTGGCGCCGCGCAGCCTGTTCGGCTTCCACGAGGTGGCCGGCGCCAAGGGCTTCGGCAAGGGCAAGTGGTACCGCATGGGCGACCCGCTGGGTGAGTCGGCGGTGCTCGATGACGACGACTACCGCTTCCTCATCCGCTGTCGCATCGCCCGCAACTACCAGCTCGGCACCATCGAGGACATCAGCGCGGCGCTGCGCTTCATCTTCAACAGCGAAACGGTGGTCTTCGACCAGTACGACATGAGCCTGACCGTGGTCATCCGCACCGACCAGGTCAGCGACTTCAAGCGCTACGCGCTGAACACCCTGGACATCCTGCCGCGCCCGGCCGGTGTCCGCATCCAGTTCTACGTCGCAGTGCCCCAGCGGGCATTCGGCTTCCGTGGCGCCCCCGGCGCCCTCGGCTTCAACCAAGGAAAATTCGCGAGGTTCCTATGACGCAATACACCCGTCCCGACGAACTGGTCTTCGCTTCCGGCGCCAAGCCGGGCGAGCTCCAGAGCTTCCCCGACATCCCCCGCGGCTGGGGGGTGACCTTCGACCAGACCACTGGCGTTCCGCCGATGGAATGGTTCAACGCCCTGTTCAAGCGCAGCGATGAAGCCGTGCGCTACCTGCTGCAACGCGGCATCGGCGAGTGGTCCACCAGCGAGGACTACCCGACCGGTGCCCATGTGCAGGAGGGTGGCAAGGTGTGGAAGGCGAAGGTGGCGAACGTTGGTAAACGGCCGTCGATCAACCCCACCGAGTGGGTGGAGACGGCGCTGACCCGTGATGCCCTGAAGACATTGATTCAGGAGCAACTAGGGGGCGGGACCCTTAACTTCGGCCAATGGCTGTGGAGCGCCTCCACTTCGGGCGCTCTCGCCAATGGCTACCTGGCACTGAACAACGGCACGCCGGCAAACGCCACTGCCTTGCTCATTGCCAAGGCCAGCACCGAAGGACTGGATTACAGCCGTGGCCTCAGCATCTTGCGAGCTGGGGACACTATCTGCTTCCAAAGCCGCGATGGCGGTGCCGTGGTTCATCGTTTCCGCATTACCGGGGACCTGGTGGACAGCGGGACCTATCGCTCGGTGCCGGTGGTGTATGTCGGTGGGGCGGGTGGCGTGCCGGCGGCGAATGCTTCGCTGCAGGTATTGCTGACGCCGGCGGGGGCTTCGGATTCGGGTTTGCCGGTTCTCTCCGTTCAATGGTGGATGAGCCGCAGCAGCATTCCAGCTGGCAGTGCGCCGGCGGACGGCCAACTGCTGAGTCGAGCGCTGTATCCCGATGTGTGGGCGGCCATCCGGGACGGGAAGGTACCCAAGACCACTGAAGCGATCTGGAGCAGCGATACATCGCGGCGTGGCATGTTCACCGAGGGGGATGGCAGCACTACATTCCGTATGCCCGACTACAACGGCAAAGCCGCGGGGTCGATCGGGGCGCTATTCCAGCGGGGTGATGGCGGATTGTCGGCAGCTGTCGCGGGCGTGATCCAGCGTGATGCGTTCCAAGGTCACTGGCACTACAACCAATACAGTACGACCTATATGGGTTACGGCAACGCCGGTAACGGTTGGGTATCGAATGTGAACTCCGGATACCGGGATGGAACTACGGAAACGGCGGGAGATGCGTTTATTACTAACGCCGCTCCAGATGGTGTGAACGGTACTCCGCGCACTGCCGTCGAAACTCGCCCGGTCAACATCACGGGCTGCTGGATCATCAAGATGGGCGGCAATGTCGCTAACTCTGGAACCATTGATGCTGCTGCTCTTTCCACTGCGCATGCTGCGTTGGTTGCACGTGTGGATTCTGTGGAAGCCCGCCCGCGCGCGGTGGGTGAAGGCCAGACATGGCAGAACCTCACGGCCAGTCGAGTTTCCGGTACGACATATACCAATACGAGCGGAAGACCGATATTTGTGCAGGCGAGCATAAGTACGGGTGCTATAGCCGCAGTCTGCAACGGTGTGTCATTAGTTCCGAACGGGTTTCATGCGGCTTTTGTTGTGCCCAATGGTGGCACTTATTCAATCGCTTGGACTAACAGCTTGAACGCAGTATGGGCGGAGCTTCGCTAATGAAATTCTTTCGAAATACTCAAAGTGGCGAAGTGTTCGCCTACGAAAAAGACGGTTCCCAGGATCACCTGATCACCCAGGAGCTGGTACCCATGAGTGCTGCTGAAGTCGAGCTGCATATCAACCCGATCCGACAACCGACTGCAGCTGTCGTAGATGTCGAGCGTGACCGTCGCATGGCTGCCGGAATCGAGTTCAAGGGCACCCTGTTCCAGTCCAGGCCAAGTGACCACGAAAACATTCTCGGTGCTGCCCAGCTGGCTTTCATGGCAGTGGCTGGCGGCACTAAGTCGAACAACCTGCGTTGGTTGGATGCTGATCAGGACTTCACCTGGATCGCGGCCGACAACAGTCTGGTGCCAATGGATGCACCCGCCGTCGTGGAGCTTGGCAAGGCGGTGATCGCTCGCAAGCAGTCACTCATCCATGCAGGGCGCCAGTTGAAGGATATGACGGAGATCCCCAGCGACTACATCGATGACAAATGGTGGCCGTGATAGGCCCGGCTGGCTGATGTAACGCTTATTTGCGGCCCGCATTTTGCGGGCCGTTTCTTTTCCGACTGACTCATTGTCGGTTTGCATCGAAGGCATGGCGTTCGTTGATTCGTTTTCGGTGGGGCACCTGACCACCTTTATTTCCGGGCGGTAGACCGAACCTGCAAAAGGGTAGGCGCCGTTCAACCACCTGGTAATCGCCGGTGGTTTTCTAGCAAACGAATTGAACGAGGTTTTATCCATGACTCAATACAATCGCCCCAATGAGACGGTCTTTGCTTCGGGTGCCAAACCCGGAGAGCTGGAAAGCTTCCCTGACATCACTCGAGGCTGGGGGGTGACTTTCGACCAGACCACCGGCATCCCGCCGATGGAATGGTTCAACGCTTTGTTCAAGCGCAGTGACGAAGCCGTGCGCTATCTGTTGCAGCGGGGTATCGGCGAGTGGTCCAACACCGAGGACTACCCGATCGATGCCCATGTGCAGGAGGGCGGCAAGATCTGGAAGGCGAAGGTGGGCAGTGTTGGAAAGCGGCCGTCCCTCAACCCGACCGAGTGGGTCGAGACGGCGCTGACTCGAGAGGCTCTGAAAACGCTGATCCAGGAGCAACTGGGTGGCGGCACCATCAACTTCGGCCAGTGGCAGTGGAGCAGTGCCACCTCGGGTGGCGTAGCCAACGGTTACCTGGCGCTGAACGCCACCAACCCGGCCGACGCCACATCGTTGCTGATCGCCAAGTCCAGCGCCGAAGGCCTGGACTACAGCCGCATCGTGGCCCTCTTGCGGGCTGGCGACACCCTCTGCGTCCAGAGCCGTTCAGGTGGCGCGGTCGCTCACCGCTTCCGTGTCACCGGGGATCTGGTGGACAGCGGGACCTATCGCTCGGTGCCGGTGGTTTACGTCAGTGGCGCCGGAGGTACGCCGACGGCTAATGCGCAGCTTCAGGTACTGATGACACCGGCTGGCGGTACCGTTCCCGCGGCAAGCACGACGGATTCGCAAACGGACTTCAATGCGGTAACTGAACCAGGTTGGTATCCCCGGTTACTCGGTGGTCTTGCTGGAGCCAGGAATGCTAATCATCCTGACGGCCAAACCGCTATGCAGAAGGGAAGCGGTACAACTAACTATTACTGGCTACTGACTGCTCGCTATGCCACGAACCTGATTCAAGTTGCATTGCCTTATGTCAGCGGTGCCGATACTACGTTGGTGACGATAAAGTTTCGTCTTCTTGGCGGGGGCGTCTGGTCCCCTTGGCGTTCGGTTTTGCATTCAGACAATACGCTGGGAACCGGTTTGCCCGCGGCTTCTGTCATGTGGTGGTCGTTCCGCAACTCTATTCCTGCGGGTTGGGCGCCTGCGGATGGCCAGTTGTTGAATCGGGCTCTCTATCCCGATGTCTGGGCAGCCGTCAGTGAAGGGAAGCTGCCCAAAGCGACCGAGGCACTCTGGAATAGCGATCCGTCGCAGCGAGGCATGTTCACCGAGGGTGATGGCAGTACCACATTTCGTATGCCTGACTATAACGGTAAGGCGGTGGGGTCGCTCGGCGCGCTATTTCTGCGTGGTGATGGTGCACTGTCGGCATCTACGGCTGGGATAATTCAGTTGGATGCGATGCAGGGTCATCGCCATCAGTATGGAGGCACTGTCGGAGTAGTAGGTTCTGGTGGTAACGCAATTCACAACTATGACGGTAGTAAAACTGGCCAGCCGACTGGCGACCCGGTCTCGGATGGTGCGAATGGTACGCCGCGTACTGCTTCTGAAACCCGACCGCTTAATGTGGCTGGCTGCTGGATCATCAGGATGGGGGGTAGCGTTGCCAATGCCGGCACCATCGACGCTGCTGCACTTTCTACAACCTATGCGGCGTTGGTGGCACGCGTAGAGGCTCTTGAAAGCCGTCCTCGCGCCCTCGGAGAGGGCCAGGCTTGGCAAGATCTAAAGGCATCTCGTGCCACCAACACAACCTATACGAACACCACCGGGCGTTCGATAGCAGTGAGTGTTGCCCTATACGACAACGGTTCTTACGCCTCCTCCATATACGTCAATGGTGTGGTGATCGGTTGGTGGGATCAACCTACCGCTATCACTTACACCCAGACGTTCCTTGTCCCTCCGGGAGCGACCTACATGGTGAGTGGCAATGCTGGGTCGCCGAGCGGCAATACTCTTCAATACTGGGCGGAGCTTCGCTAATGAAATATTTTCGACATATACAAAGCGGGGCTGTTTTCGCTTATGAGCAAGATGGTTCACAGGATCAACTGATCGCTCGGGAACTTGTTCCCATGAGTGCCGTTGAAATCGAGGCCCACCTGAACCCGATTCGGCGACCGAGACCGGTCGATGTAGACGTCGAGCGCGATCGCCGTATTGAGGATGGCATTGAGTTCGAGGGCTATTTGTTCCAGTCCCGGTCATCCGATCGCTCGAACATCATCGAGACTGCTCAACTGGCGTTTATGGCGATGGCCAATGGTATCTCACCTGGTGATTTGCGCTGGTCAGACCCGGAAAGGGATTTTGTCTGGATCGCGTTAGACAACAGTCGAGTTCCCATGGACGCCCCAACGGTTGTGTCGCTCGCTAAGGTGGTTGTTGAGCGTAATCAATCCCTGATTTACGCGGGGCGCCGATTAAAGGATATGGAGGTTATCCCGAGCGATTACACCGACGATAAATGGTGGGTGTAGTGGGCATGAACACTTAGCAATTGTTCGATTAGGGTACTGCTTGTTTCCGGCCCGCACTCTGCGGGCCGTTTTCATTACTGAACTGGCCGACTCGTTGTCGGCTTGTATCGAAGGCATGGAATTCGTCGATTCGTTTTCGGTGGGGTAACTGACCACCTTTATTTCCGGGCGGCAGACCGAACCCGCAAGAGGGGAGGCACCGCTCAACCACCTGGCCTATTGCCGGTGGTTTTCTAGCAAACGAATCGAACGAGGTTTTATCCATGACTCAATACAATCGCCCCAACGAGACGGTCTTCGCCTCGGGGGCCAAGCCTGGGGAGCTGGAAAGCTTCCCTGATATCGCCCGTGGTTGGGGCATTACCTTCGATCAGACCGAAGGTATTCCACCCTTGGAGTGGTTCAACTCACTGTTCAAACGCGGCGATGAGGCGGTGTGTTATCTGCTGCAGCGTGGTATTTCCGAGTGGTCTGCGACCGAGGATTATCCAGCAGAGGCTTTTGTCCAGGAAGGAGGAAAAGTCTGGAAGGCAAAGGTTGCGAACCTAGGTAAGCGGCCGTCCCTCAACCCCGGTGAGTGGATCGAGGCTGTGATGACAGTTGATGCCATCAATACGTTGATCCAAGAGCAACTTTCTGTCATTGGTCTAAAAGGCCGGGTAAGAGTAGCCACTACCGCCAACATTGCCCTCAACGGTCTGCAGAATATCGATGGTGTAACGCTTGCGCCGGGTGACCGGGTCTTGGTGAAGGACCAGGCTAACGATAGGGAGAATGGTATCTATACCGCTAGTTCCGGTGGCTGGATTAGGAGTACGGATGCCGATACGTCTAGCAAGGTAATACCCGGCATGCTTGTCACTGTGGAGACCGGCACTACCTTTGCGGATACCTTGTGGTGTCTCGCTACCAACGGTCCTGTCGCACTCGGCGTTACATCGCTCATCTTCGAATTGATGGCCTCGACGACAGCGACCCAGGCTGACGCGGAAGGCGGTGCTCATAACGTCAGGCGCATGACGCCTTTGCGTGTGTTCAACGCGATACGCTCGGCGGCGGCTAGTGCGACCGAGTTGTTGCGTGGAGTTCTGCGCGTAGGGTCTCAGGCCGAGGTCAATGCCGGTTCGCTGGATGACGTAGCGGTAACTCCGAAGAAGCTCCGTGCTGGCTTCCTATTCATACCTGGCACAAATGGTGTGCTGGCCCTGCCGTCCTGGCTGGGCGGCTTCATCCTCCAGTGGGGACGTATCACTATCACCCAATCGGCGGTCAACTCGCTTGCGGTTGGGAATTGGTCTTTCCCCATCGCATTCCCGGGCAGTTGTTTCACCACTTGGGCGTTTCAGCACACGCTGGGCGGTGTTGCCAATAGCTCGTTGCTCGAACGAATCGGTGGTGCCGGTGAGCCTGCAGCGACGGGCGCGAGCTTTTACATCGCAGATGCGGATAACGCGGGGACTTACACTTTGCGTGTCTACGCAATCGGAAACTAAGGAGGCCATATGTATTACATCAAGACAATGGGTTACTCCTACTTGCCAGCTATTCATAGTGATGTAACGCCCCCGGATGTCGGGTGCACATCGACCAAGGTTTATCGGGAGGTTCTTGCCAGGCCCGCTGCGGGAGATCCGTGGTCATGATGCCAAAGGGCAACCGATTATTTCGATCCGCCTCTTTATGTACCAACTGCTGAGGGTTTCTGCGCGCGCATCGACAATTGCGCAAGCAGCGAAGTCCGGGCCTTCATAGACGCAGGTTATCCCGCGCAGTGTGGTAGTTTGGGCCATCAATGGTCGTATTGGTGCGCAAGCCGCCTCATTTATCAACGCGCTCTATCTGATTCGCCAGACACGGCTGTATGTCAAGGAGCGGGTTCGCAGCGCGCTGGCTGAATGCGATGACACTGGAGCGGAGGAGGCCGTTGGATAAGCCATCTCTAGACTCGACACAGTTGCGCAGTGTTGCCGTATTACCAAGTATTCGTTAACTGGGGCCCGGCGGTCCACCTGACTGCTAGTGCCAATGACCGATTCGATAATCTACTCTGCAGTGAAGCTAAATATGAAGCTTGACGTTATACCTATCGACGCCCGCACCGATGCGGGCGTTTTCATTTCTACATTCAGCCGTTTGTTGTCCCGCTTCTCCATAACCACCCCCGCCCGCCAATCTGCCTTCCTGGCCCAGTGCGCCCATGAGTCCGCTGGCTTCTCCCGCTTCGCGGAGAACCTCAATTACAGCGCTGCCGGCCTGGCTGCTACCTGGCCAGGTCGGTTCCGTGGAGCGGATGGGCAGCCCAATGCGTTGGCGCTGGCTTATCAGCGGCGGCCGGCTGTAATCGCCAACCATGTCTATGCCAATCGCATGGGCAATGGCGATGAGGAGTCCGGTGATGGCTGGCGCTTCCGTGGGCGGGGTCTGTTGCAGATCACCGGGCGCGGGACGTACCAGCGTTGCGGTGAGGCCTTGGGGCTGCCGCTGCTGGAGCAACCGGATCTGCTGCTGCAGCCGGAGCAGGCGGTGTTGTCCGCTGCCTGGTTCTGGCAATCCAATGGTTTGAATGCACTGGCCGATGCCGGGGATTTCGAAGCCATCACCCGCCGTATCAACGGTGGGCTGAATGGCCTGGCAGAGCGCAAAGCGCTCTGGCTGAAGGCCCGGGAGGCGCTGGAATGAACCTGCTTGCTTCCTGGAAATGGCTGGCGTTGCTGCTGATGGCGGTGCTGTTGATTGGGCTGGGCGCATGGTGTTCCGCCCGCGTTTACCGCCCGCAACTGGAGGAGCTGAGGCAACAGCTGGCCGAGTCCCGTCGTGGCGTCGAAGCCAGCCTGCTGGTGCTGCAAAAGCAGAACGCTGCCATGGTCGAGCTCGAGGCTCGTGCTGCGGAGAGAGTCCGTCAGGGCGAGTTGCTCCAGGCGCAGGCCAACCAGGCTGCGCGACAAGACTACGCGGCGGCGGCCCGGGTGATGCTGGAGCCATCGCCGGTAGGCGTCGATACCTGTGAGGCGGCGCGCCGGGCGTTTGCCGAAGAGCTTCGCCGGGAGCGTGCGCCATGAGAGTCGCCTGGTTGCTGCCATTTGCGCTGTTATCCGGCTGCTCCACCGGGGGGCAGCCTGCCCCTGAACTGGTCGAGGTCAAGGTGCCGGTGCTGGTCGCCTGCAAGGCGGTTGCTCCTGCGGTGCCGGCGTTTGCAGTCGAGTCGCTGGCGCTGGATGCAACGATCGATCAACAAATGAAAGCCCTGCGGGCCGAGCGCTTGCAACGCATCGGCTACGAGCGTGAGCTATTGGCTGCGCTCCAGGCCTGTCGCTGAGTACGACGGGCCTCTTCCCTCCTTTCGGGCGCTGTTTCAGCGTCCGCCTTTTACGCAGTCATGCTCGTCGAATGTGACGAGCTGGCTGCGTCCTTTTCCCTTCTTCGCGACATAGTGATAGCGGGTCTGGCCATTGGTGTTGCTGACCTTGTCGGGCTTGCCCAGCATGCTTTCCACATCGCGCCGGGTCATGCCCGTCCTCACCTGTTTGCGCAACATCGCCTGGCGTCGCTCCTGGCCGACGATGCGGTTGCCGCAACCATCCTGCCTTTCCCCCACTACTTCTATTTCCCTGGGCTTCTCGGCCTGTTCCTTCCGTGCGTTTCGCGTTATCCGTTCGATCTTTGCCGGTGGCAGCAATGCCGGGCTGTCTTGCATGGCCTCGACTCGTTCCCGCACCTCCACCAATTCGTCGTCCGGGCAACCCAGCTGAGTGAAGGTGACATGCCCGTGCGCGTCCTCGCATCGGTAGATGGAGGCCTCCAGCGGCGGGCTTTCGAGCGCGATGTAGAGCAGAAGGGGCAGGATGCAGAGCGATGTGCGCATGGCGATGTCCTCCGTGACGGTTGCCCTCGAAGGTATCTGCTTTAATTTCTTCCTAACGGTGTCTCAACAAGGGGCGCCAACGTCGTATGGAAGGTGAAAGCGATCTCAGCTTTGCAACGCAAGCGATTGTTCTAGCCACGATTTTGTAACGCGCAAAATGACCCTCCGGTGTTATCATTGCGCAGTCAGCCTCGCCGAGGCTTTTGGACACCCCTCATGGACTTACCCAGTAGTTACTCAAGACCGCATTTGCACGATCGCGTATTGACTGATTGACCCTCCTTGGCGTGCGCCGCCACTGGGGGTGGAGCGCGCTATGACCGAAGTAGAAGTAAAAAAGTCGCAAGATAGCCTGCAGGACCGCCTCGCTCAGGTGGTCGATCTGCTGCATCGCCACAAGCTGGTGGAAGACCTGACCCACCGTCAGGAAGGCCAGCACCAGGATCTCGTCGAGAACCTGGTTCATCGCCAGAATCTCGCCGAGCTGCAACGCAAGCTCGATGAGCTGCACCCCGCCGACATCGCCCACATTCTCGAAGCCCTGCCGCTTGGTGATCGCCTGACCGTCTGGCAGCTCGTCAAGGCCGAGCGCGACGGTGACATCCTCCTCGAGGTCTCCGACTCGGTTCGTGAAACGCTGATCGCCGACATGGACGATCACGAGCTGCTCGCCGCCGCCAAGGAGATGGACGCGGACGAGCTGGCCGACCTCGCGCCCGAGCTGCCCCGTGACGTGATCCACGAGCTGATGGAGACGCTCGACGCCCAGCAGCGCGAGCGCGTGCGTTCGGCCCTGTCCTATGAAGAGGACCAGGTCGGTGCGTTGATGGACTTCGAGATGGTCACCATCCGCGAGGATGTGACCCTGGAAGTGGTGCTGCGCTACCTGCGCCGCCTCAAGGAGCTGCCGGGGCATACCGACAAGCTCTTCGTGGTCGACTATGACGGCATCCTCAAGGGCGTGCTGCCGATCAAGCGCCTGCTGGTGAATGATCCGGACAAGCAGGTGGCCGAGGTGATGGCCAGCGATCCCGTGAGTTTCCATCCGGACGAAGATGCCTATGACGCCGCCCAGGCGTTCGAGCGTTACGATCTTATTTCCGCCCCGGTAGTGGACAAGAACGGCAAGCTGATCGGCCGTCTGACCATCGACGAGATCGTCGACCTGATCCGTGAGGAGAGCGAGACGGAAGTCCTCAACATGGCCGGTCTGCGCGAGGAAGAAGATATCTTCGCCTCGGTGTGGAAGTCGGTCGGCAACCGTTGGGCCTGGCTGGCCGTCAACCTGGTCACCGCGTTCATCGCCTCCCGTGTGATCGGCCTGTTCGAAGGCTCGATCGAGAAGCTGGTAGCGCTGGCGGCCTTGATGCCGATCGTGGCGGGCATCGGCGGCAACTCAGGCAACCAGACCATCACCATGATTGTCCGCGCCATGGCGTTGGACCAGGTCAGCACCGGCAATACCAGCCGCCTGATGCGCAAGGAACTGGGCGTGGCGCTGGTCAACGGCCTGGTGTGGGGTGGAGTGATCGGCCTCGTCGCCTACTACCTCTACGACAGCTGGTCCCTCGGTGCGGTGATGACCGGGGCGATGACGCTCAACCTGCTGCTCGCGGCCTTGATGGGGGTGCTGATCCCGATGACGCTGGTGCGGCTCGGGCGCGATCCGGCCATGGGCTCCAGCGTGATGATCACCGCCATGACCGACAGCGGCGGTTTCTTCATCTTCCTTGGGCTTGCGACCGTCTTCCTGCTCTAGCCCTAACGCTCACAACAAAAGGCCCCGCATCAGCGGGGCCTTTTGCTTTGTGGGGGGGCAAACGCCAGGCAAGAAAAAGCCGCCTCAGGGGCGGCTATCAATCAGTCGACGTGCTGCGAACTCAGGCTTCTTCGGCGGCGAGTTCAGCATCGTGAGCGATCAACGCAACCAGCGCATTTTGCTGGCGACGGGAAAGCTGGCGGAAGCGTTGCAGCAGTTCGCGCTCGTGCAGCGACAGCTCGGGGCTGTCGAGACGCATGGACAGACCTTCATCCAGGGCGCCTTCCTGAAGCATGCTCTGCTCCAAGCGAGCGATGATTTCGGAGTTCATGCTGCGGTGGTGATTACGCGCCACATCGGCGATGCGCTCGCGCATGCCTTCGGGCAAACGTACGACGAACTTGTCAGCGGTGCGGCTGGAATAGATAGCCTGTTTCATAGGGCGCATACATTTAAACCGGTTAGTTCAGGGAGCGATGCTGGCAATGAGCTACGTGATTGTCACCGGTTTGACCATCTTTAGCATCAGTCGTTCAACCATTCATCGCGATCGGCGTCATTATGACTTGGCAGTCACCTAAACGGTTCCTTGACGTCAAATCTGTGTCGCATTGTGCGCTGGGTAGCGGCTTTTTGCCAGCACCAGTTGTCCGAAATGCGAGTCAATATGCAAAAGGCCCACATATGAATGCTGTAGGGGGTAAAAATTCCCCGCCTCGCTGAAGATCGTGGAGATTTCGTGCGCGAGGCCACATCCAGCGCTCTAATTCGGGCTTCTGGCAGATTAAAAGCGCGATCTTGCAAGCGTAGTCCCCCCTATCGGAGTAAGCACTGGCATTTCGCTACTGTGCGACGTCCGGTATACAGCGTCAGCGCATTCGGCCTCTCCAATCTGCAATGCTTTCCGGGTAAGGTGGCGAGCGCCATGGCCGTGCCGTGGCGCTCGCAACGATCAGGCTCCCAGGTGCACAGATGAAAGGCAGGCTGTTCTATCTCATCGGACCTTCCGGCTCAGGCAAGGACAGCCTGCTCGATGCCGCACGCGCACCGCTCGCCGATAGCGGCTGCCATATTGTGCGCCGGGTCATCACCCGTTCGGCTGAGGCGATGGGGGAGGCGGCCCAGGCGGTCAGTCCCGCGCAGTTCACGGAGATGGAGCGAGATGGCGCTTTCGCCATGAGCTGGCACGCCAATGGGCTGTCCTATGGCATTCCGCTGCAGATCGACGAATGGCTGGAGGCGGGCGAGGACGTGTTGGTCAACGGTTCGCGCGGCTACCTGCCGGAGGCTCGTCGTCGCTACCCCGATCTGCACGCCATCCTGCTGACGGTGGAGATGGATGTTCTGCGGCAGCGACTTCAGGCTCGGGGACGCGAGACGGCTGCCGAGATAGAGGCTCGCCTGGCACGCAACGCTCGTTTCAATGCGTCGCTGCAGGAAGAGGGAGGCGCGGCCCTATCCATCCTGGACAACTCAGGCCCGCTGGAAGAAACGTTGCGACGTCTGCTGCAATTGCTCGATCACCCGCGCAACACAGCCTGATTCAGCGCAGCACGGGGTCGAACTTCACCCGCTTGCCCACCATCAGCGCCGCCACGAACAGCACGCCGCTGGTCGCCAATGCCACCTTCACCGCTGCTGCCGGCCAAGCGGCCTGCCAGGGCTCCAGCCACAAGGTCAGGGTGAACACCAGGCTGAGCATCAGGAACAGCACGGCTGACTTCGACATCTCTATCTCCTCGCCGGATTCGTGGCGCGTAACTAAAAGAAGGGGTCGTAATAGTTGGCGATGCGCTCATCCCGCTGGCGCTCCGCCTTCTGCTCATCCGCCAGCCCCTGGTCGGTGATGCGGTCGATCACCCAGAGCGCCCCGCACGCGATGGCCGCCAGCAGCAGGATCATCCCCGGAAACACCATTCCCCACAGGGCCATGTCCATGCTCTCCACTCAGAAGGACAGGCGCTGGGCGGGGCGGGGTTGCCATTCGCTGCTCTGCAGGCGGCTCACCTTGGGTTGCTGGTCGCCGGACTGGGTGGCGTACTCGAACTGCACCGGCGTCGGGCGGATGCGCTCGACCAGATGCTTGACGGCCTGTTGCTGCTGGCTGCTCTGCAGAGCGGCGAACGCGCTGGCGGCCAGGAGCGTCAATACGGTTGCTGCGAGGAGGGTGATGACACTGTTCATGATTATTGGGCTCGCATCCAGAAATCTCATGACTGGAATAGAGCAGGTGTCATGCCAAGCTTGATGGTTTTAAAAATACTTTAAAATCAAATACTTACATTGATGTTTCGATCGTGTGTCCGTGCACTTTGCAAGGCGCCCGATTTTTCCACATTGCAAATTGCACGGAGCCTTTTCGCCGCTTCGCTTGCTGGCCATCCAGGCGCTCTGGAATGGGCGGCTCAGCGGGTCAATCCAGAGGCAGCTCGGTGGTGCGCTTGACCTCGCTCATGGCGATGTTCGAGTGCGCTTCCAGCACATGCGGCCGCTGCAGCAACTGGTCCCGCAGGAAGCGCTCGTAGCTGCCGATATCCCGCGCCACCACCTTCAGCAGGTAATCCGAGCCGCCGGCCATGGTGTAGCACTCCAGCACCTCCGGGTAGCCGACGATGGCTTCCTCGAACTCGGTGAGGTTGTTACGCCCGTGGGCCGAGAGCTTGATGTTGACGAACACGGTGATGGAGAAGCCCAGCAGCTTCGGATTGAGAAGGGCGACCTTGCGTTCGATCAGGCCGTCTTCCTGCATGCGGTTGATCCGCCGCCAGCAGGGTGACTGGGACAGCTCCACCTTCTCGGCCACCTCGGCGGCGGAGAGGTCGGCGTTGTGTTGCAGCAGGCGGAGGATCTTGCGATCGATAGGGCTCAGAGGGTTCTGCATGAATCAGTCCGTAATATTATTTTTGTTGGATTAATCATGCGCAATATTGGCGTTCGAGTCCGAAAATAGAAAGAAAAAAGCAGAACCCTTCAGTCAGATTATTGAGCATGCGTCCCGGGCAGTGATCCTGCCACGGGGCAGAAAGATGGCACTAACCGTAGCCGTCCTTGGTCGCCATAAAAATAAAAGGAGCGCCCGCATGTCTCTGGCCGAGATCCGCCTGGATGACAAATACCGGCTTGCAACCGGTCATCTGTACCTCACCGGCACCCAGGCGCTTACCCGCCTGCCGATGCTGCAGAAGCAACGCGATACGGCCCATGGCCTGAACACCGCCTGCTTCATCTCCGGCTATCGCGGTTCGCCCCTCGGCAACCTCGATAAAAGCCTCTGGGAGGCCAAGTCCTTCCTTCAGGAAAACCACATCCACTTCCAGCCGGGCGTCAACGAAGAGCTCGCCGCCACCGCCGTGTGGGGCAGCCAGCAGACCAGCCTGTTCCCCGGCGCGCGCTACGACGGCGTGTTCTCCATGTGGTACGGCAAGGGCCCGGGTGTGGACCGCTGCGGCGACGTCTTCAAGCACGGCAACTCCGCCGGCGTCGCGCCCCATGGCGGCGTCCTGTTGCTGGCCGGTGACGACCACGGCTGCAAGTCTTCCAGCATCGCCAACCAGAGCGAGCACGCCTTCATCGCCGCCTCCATCCCGGTGCTCAACCCGGCCAACGTCCAGGAGATCCTCGACTACGGCATCATCGGCTGGGAGCTCTCGCGCTACAGCGGCTGCTGGGTGGCACTCAAGACCATCGCCGAGAACGTCGACTCCTCCGCCGTGGTGGACGTCGACCCGCTGCGCATCGAGGTGAAGATCCCCACCGACTTCGTCCTCCCCGAAGACGGCGTGCACATCCGCTGGCCCGACCCGCCCCTGGCCCAGGAAAAACGCCTCAACACCTACAAGATCTACGCCGCCCGGGCCTTCGCCCTGGCCAATGACCTCAACCAGGTCAAGCTCGACTCGCCCAACCCGCGCCTCGGCATCATCACCACCGGCAAGTCCTACCTCGATGTGCGCCAGGCCCTGGTGGACCTCGGCCTGGATGATGAACTCTGCGCCAAGGTCGGCCTGCGCGTGCTGAAGATCGGCATGAGCTGGCCGCTGGAGCCGGTCTCCGTGCACCAGTTCGCCCAGGGCCTGGATGAAATCCTCGTGGTCGAGGAAAAGCGCAGCATCATCGAAGACCAGCTCACCGGCCAGCTCTACAACTGGCCCGTGGACAAGCGTCCACGCGTGGTCGGCGAGTTCGACGAGGAAGGCAACTCCCTGCTGCCCAACCTCAGCGAGCTGACCCCGGCGATGATCGCCCGCGTCATCGCCAAGCGCCTGGCCCCTATCTACTCCAGCGAGCAGATCGAATCGCGCCTGGCCTTCCTCGCCGCCAAGGAAAAGGCCCTCGCCGAGCCCAAGCACAAGACCGTGCGCACCCCGCACTTCTGCTCCGGCTGCCCGCACAACACCTCCACCAAGCTGCCCGAAGGCAGCCGCGCCCAGGGCGGCATCGGCTGCCACTACATGACCCAGTGGATGGACCGCAACACCGACACCTTCACCCAGATGGGCGGGGAGGGCGCCACCTGGATCGGCCAGGCCCCCTTCACCGACACGCCGCACATCTTCCAGAACCTCGGCGACGGCACCTACTTCCACTCCGGCCAACTGGCCTTGCGCGCCTCCGTGGCTGCCGGCGTCAACATCACCTACAAGATCCTCTACAACGATGCCGTGGCCATGACCGGCGGGCAGCCCATCGACGGCGAGCTGCGCGTCGACCAGCTCAGCCAGCAGGTCTTCGCCGAGGGCGTCAAACGCATCGCCCTGGTCACCGACGAACCGGAGAAATACCCCACCCGCGCCACCTTCGCGCCCATCGTCAGCTTCCACCACCGCCGCGAGCTGGATGCCGTGCAGCGCGAGCTGCGCGAGTTCAAGGGCGTCTCGGTCATCATCTACGACCAGACCTGCGCCACCGAGAAACGCCGCCGCCGCAAGCGCGGCAAGCTGGTGGACCCGGCCAAGCGTGCCTTCATCAACCCAGCCGTGTGCGAGGGCTGCGGCGACTGCAGCGTCAAATCCAACTGCCTCTCCGTACTGCCTCTGGAAACCGAACTGGGGCGCAAGCGCGAGATCGACCAGAACGCCTGCAACAAGGACTTCTCCTGCCTCGAAGGCTTCTGCCCCAGCTTCGTCACCGTTCACGGCGGCGAGCTGCGCAAGCCCGAAGCGGTCGGCAGCGGCGCTCTCTTCACCGTGCTGCCGGAGCCGCGCCAGCCGGGCCTGGAGCGCCCCTGGAACATTCTCCTGCCCGGTGTCGGCGGCAGCGGCGTGACCACGGTCGGTGCATTGCTGGGCATGGCCGCGCACATCGAAGGCAAGGGCTGCAGCGTGCTCGACCAGGCCGGCCTGGCGCAGAAATTCGGCCCGGTCATCACCCACATCCGCATCGCCGCCAAGCAGGACGACATCCACGCCGTGCGCATCGCTGCCGGTGAAACCGACCTGCTGCTCGGCTGCGACCTGGTGGTCGCCGCCAGCGAGGAGGCCCTGGCCAAGCTCAACGAGCGCATCGCCACCGCCGTGGTCAACAGCCATGAGGCCGCCACTGCCGAGTTCACCCGCAACCCGGATGCCCAGGTACCCGGCGAGGCCATGCAGCAGGCGCTGATTGAGGCCGTCGGCGCGGAGAAAACCCACTTCATCGACGCCACCCGCCTGGCCACGCGGCTGCTCGGCGACAGCATCGCCACCAACCTGTTCATGCTCGGCTATGCCTACCAGCGTGGGCTGGTGCCGGTCTCCGCCGAAGCCATCGAGAAGGCCATCCAGCTCAATGGCGTGGCGGTGAAACTCAACTGCGAAGCCTTCCTCTGGGGCCGTCGTGCCGCCCATGACCTGCCCGCCGTGGAGAAGCTCGCCGCACCGGAAGTGGCCCAGGCCAAGCCTTGCGAAACCCTCGACGAGATCATCCGCTTCCGCGTCGACTACCTCACCGCCTACCAGGACGCCGCCTATGCCAAGCGCTACAGCGACCTGGTGGCGCGCGTGCGCCTGGTCGACAGCAGTGCCGGCCAGGAACTCACCGAGGCCGTCGCCCGCTACTACTTCAAGGTCCTCGCCTACAAGGACGAATACGAAGTGGCGCGGCTCTACAGCGCCGATGACTTCCGCAAGCAGCTCGAGGCCCAGTTCAGCGGCGACTACCGCCTACAGTTCCACCTGGCGCCGTCCTGGCTGGCCAAGCGCGACCCGAGCACCGGGCAGCCCCGCAAACGCAGCTTCGGGCCCTGGATGCTCAAGGCCTTCGGCCTGCTGGCGACCTTCAAATTCCTCCGTGGCAGTGCGCTGGACCCCTTCGGCTACAGCGAAGAGCGGCGCCTGGAACGCGAGCTGATCGGCCGCTACGAAGACAACCTCGAAGCCGTGCTCGCCCACCTGCGGGGCGACAACTACCGCGTCGCGGTGGCCATCGCCGAACTGCCGGAGCAGATCCGTGGCTATGGCCACGTCAAGGAAGCCGGCCTGGCCAAGGCCCGCGAGCACGAGGCGCAACTGCGCGCCCAGCTCCTGGCCACCCAGATCAACGTGGTGAGGCTGTTCGATTCGGCTGCCTGACGCCCTCCCAGCACCGGCCTTCCCATGGGGGAGGGCCGGCGTTCACCCAGACAAATGCACACAGAGGTACACCATGTCCGTCTTCTCTCACGTCGAATTCGATGGCCACGAACAGGTCGTCTTCGGGCACGACAAGGCATCCGGCCTCAAGGCCATCATCGCCATCCACAACACCAACCTCGGTCCCGCACTCGGCGGTTGCCGCATGTGGAACTACGCCAACGACGAACAAGCCCTGCGTGATGTGCTGCGCCTGTCCCGTGGCATGACCTACAAATCCGCCCTCGCCAACCTGCCCCTGGGCGGCGGCAAGGCGGTGATCATCGGCGACCCCCACAATGGCAAGAGCGAAGCGCTGTTCCAGGCCATGGGCGATTTCGTCGACACCCTCGGCGGGCGCTACATCACCGCTGCCGACTCCGGCACCGGCCCGGCGGAAATGCAGATCATGGCCGAGCGCAGCCGCCACGTGGCCGGCGCCAACCAGCGCGAAGCCTTCGACGGCGGCGTGCGCAGCGGCGACCCGTCACCGTCCACCGCCTATGGCGTATTCATCGGCATCCAGGTCGCGGTCAAGCACCGCCTGCGTCGTGACGACCTCAAGGGCCTGCGCGTCGCCATCCAGGGCGTCGGCCAGGTCGGTTTCCACCTCGCCCGCCTTTTGCGTGACGCCGGTGCCGAGCTCTGGGTGACCGACATCGTCGACGCCAACGTGCGCCGCGCCGTCGAGCAACTGGGCGCCAAGGCCGTGCTGCAACATGAAATCTACGGGCTCAATGTCGACGTCTTCGCGCCCTGTGCCATGGGCGGCATCATCAACCCGCAAAGCCTGGAAGCGCTGCGCGTGCCGATCATCGCCGGGGGGGCCAACAACCAGCTGGCCGACGCGCAACTGGCCGAGGAGCTCAAGCGCAACGGCTGCCTCTACGCGCCCGACTACGCCATCAACGCCGGCGGCATCATCGACGTCTACTTCGAGCGCAGCGGCGGCAGCGCGGCAGAGCTGAAGGCCCATATCGAAGGCATCGGCAACACCCTGCGGCAGATCTTCATCCGCGCCGACGAGGAAGGCCGCACCACCACCGAGGTCGCCGACCGCCTCGCCGAAAAGCGCTTCGGTCGCGTCTGACCAGGCGGCGGGAAGGGCGGCCGAAACACGCCGCCATTCCCGTGAGCAGCGTCAGATATCGAGGTACAGGCTGATCCCGTGGGGCTTGTAGCCCAGGGACTCATAGAAGCGATGGGCCGCCTCGCGGCTCTGCCCGCTGGACAGCACCAGCTTGTAGCAGCCCCAGGCACGGCCGCGTTCGGCGGCCTTGTCCATCAACGCCTGGCCGATGCCCAGGCTGCGCGCGCCCTTGTCCACCACCACGTCTTCAACGATTGCCGAGCGCGCGAAGTTGTGCGCCAGGTGCTCCACCAGAATCACCGTGCAAGTGCCCAGCAGGCGCCCATCACGCTCCGCCACCACCACCTCGCGGCCACTCGGCAACTCGCTCAGGCGCAAGGCCAGCAGCGCAGGGTCGGGGCGCGATTCGTCCTCACCCAGCTGGTGCAGCAGGGCAGCCAGCGCCGGTGCATCCGCCGGGCTGGCGGCGCGCAGGGTCACGGTGGTGAATGGGGAATCGGGCAGGTTCTGCGGGAGCGACTGGGGCATGACGAAGGTCCCTCTGATTTTTGCAGAAGTATGGTGCAGTGCCGTGGCAGTGGCATGACAAAACGCGCAAGCGCCGTTAACATGCCGCCCGTTCCCCGGCGGCCTCTGCCAGGGACGCTGTCTCAGTAGCTCAATTGGATAGAGCATCCCCCTCCTAAGGGGAAGGTTGGTGGTTCGAGCCCACTCTGGGACACCATGAATAACGAAGCCCCGCACAGCTCACGCTGGCGGGGCTTTTTCATGGCGGTCCGCTCAGGCCGGCAGGAGGGCCTGCTCGACCCCATCCATGAACAGAAAGGTGCCTTTCTGCCGCTGGTACGAGTCGATCAGCGGCACCAGCCGGCGGAAGTGCTCGGTCTGGCAGTGCCGGTCCAGGGCGGCGCGGTCCGGCCATTCCTCGATGAAGATGAAGTGCCCCGGGTCGCGCTGGTCGGTGAACAGTTCGTAGGCGATGCAGCCCGGTTCCTGGCGGGTCTTCTCCACCAGTTCGCGGTACAGCGGCAGCACGTGGTCGATGTGCTCGGGGTGGATAAAGTCCTGGGCGATCACTTTCAGCATCGGGCGCTCCTTGGCCGGTCTTGGGAGGGCGCAGGTTAGCGCCGTCACGCGGCCACCGACAAACGCCAGGGGCCGGCCCGCGCTTCGCGGGCCGGCCGTTCACTCAGGCGTTGCGAGCCTCGCCGCCGTCGTTGGGCAGCGTCAGGTAGATCAGCACCGCCAGCAGGGTGATGAAGAAGCGGAAGGCGTCCGGCACGCCGTTCCATTGTTCGGACATCCACATGCCGAACCATTCCCCGCCCACCGACATGAATGCCACCTGCCAGGTGAGGAAGCCCAGGGTCAGGCCGGCGATGGCCCAGCGCTTGGCCGCGCGGAAGCCGGCGTCGCTGGCCCGCAGTGCGCGCAGCAGGTGCAGGCCGCCGAGCCAGCAGAGCAGGGCGGTGGCGGTTTCCAGGGCGATGATGCCCATGTAGCCGGCGTGGTGCAGCCAGGGCGCCTCGATGGCGCGGTACATCAGCTGGTTGCCGGGGAAGGTGGTGTCCATGAGGAACACGTGGTGGACGAAGGCGAAGTTGGTGGCGTAGTCGGTGACGTTGTTGAACGCCACCAGCGAGGCGAAGAAGGCCATGGCCAGTACCATGACGGCTTTCGAGAGGCGGATCATTGTCATTGCTCGGTTTCCTGAAAGGGGGAACGGCATCGCGCAGGCGTCCGCCCCGCCCACGCAAGCAGCGGGCAGGGGAAGGCCGGGCCGCTCGCGGCGACGGGCTCGGTTCTGAGAGTGTCCTGGGCAAGCCAGGTATTCGGGTGCGCGAGGCGCAGCGTGCGGAAATCGGGACTGGAGGACCTGAGGCCGGCGCCACGCCGGGAAGCGTGGCCGCCCGGCTGGATGGAGCCCGCACGGGAAGGAGCGCGGATTCTGGACGCAGGCAGCGTGGCGCGTCAATTCACCTGGCGCTCGGCACCACTCGCCGAAAGAACCATTGCCCTGTCGGCCGGTCTTGAGGATGCTGAGCGAAATTTTCCAAGGTGCCCGGATGACCTCCGCTCCCGATCCCACGAGCCGCTCCCTGGTGCTCGACAACGGCCTCACCGTGCTGCTGCGCCATGTGCCCAGCGCGCGTCAGGCCGCGGCAGTGGTGCGGGTGGCGGCCGGCAGCCACGACGAGCCCGCAGCCTGGCCCGGGCTGGCGCATTTCATCGAGCACCTGCTGTTTCTCGGGGGCCATCGCTACCCGGGCGACCAGCGGCTGATGCCGTTCATCCAGGCCTGCGGTGGGCGCCTCAATGCCAGCACCCAGGCCCACCACACCGACTACTTCTTCGAGCTGCCGCCGGCCGCGCTGGACGACGGCCTGGCGCGCCTGCTGGACATGCTCGCCACGCCCCGGCTGGAGGTCGAGGCGCAACTGCGCGAGCGCGAGGTGTTGCAGGCCGAGTACCAGGCGCGCGCCGCCGATGCTTCGACCCTGGCCCAATCCGCCCTGGCTGCGGCGCTGGCGCCGGGGCACCCGCTGGCGGATTTCCATGCCGGCAACCGCGCCAGCCTGGCGGTGGAAGACCCGGTATTCCAGGGCGCGTTGGCGCTGTTCCATCGCAGTCACTACCAGGGCGCGCGCATGCGCCTGGTATTGCTGGGCCCCCAGCCTCTCGATGAGCTGGCCGAGCTGGCGCGGCGACACGGCGCCCTGTTGCCTGCGGGGGCACCGGCCGGTGAGCGCCAAGTACCGCCCCTGTTGCCCTTGTTCAGCCACAGCTTGCGCCTGTGCCTGCCCGGCGCACCCCGTTACTGGTTGGCCTTCGCCCTGGAAGGGCAGCCCGCCACGCTGCCCCAGGCGGTGGACCTGTTGCGTGAGCTGCTGCAGGACGAAGCCGATGGCAGCCTGCAGGCCTGGCTCGGCGAGCAGGGGCTGTGCGACGGCTTGCAGCTATCGGTGCCCCATCTCGACCAGGGCCAGGCGTTGCTGGTGCTGGACATCGCCCTGGCCGACGCTCATCTCGACAGCCGTGCTCGCCTGGAAGCGGCGCTGTTTCACTGGCTCGCGGCCCTGCGCGAGCAGGAGCCCTGGCAGGACCTGCTCGCGCGCCACCCGATGCGCACCGGCCATTCCCGACCGGCGCCGCTGGAGCAGGCACGCAGCCTGATGGAGCGTGACCCCGGGCAAGCGCCGCTGGACGCGCGCAGCCTGCATCGGCTGCTGGCCCAGTTGGCGCCGCCCCGGCTTGTTCGGCTGTTCGCCAGCGGGGAGCCCTTGCAAGGGCGGGTGGAGGTGGCCGGGTTCCAGCTCGAACTGGAAGAAGCCGGCGTCCCGGCCTGGCCGGTGATCGACGCGCGCTGGCGTTTCGCCGGCGTACCGGTCTTCAGCCCCTTTGCGGTCCCGGCTGCCTTGGGTGCGTTGGGCGAAGTGCCGTTGATCCAGCACCCGGGGGACGCCGAACGCGCGGCGCTGTTCCTGCGCTGGCGCCTGCCTGCCGGGCTGTCCACGGCGGGCTTCTACCCGGCCCTGCAACGGGCGTTGCGCTCGACCCAGAGCCGGGCGCAGCAGCAGGGCATCAGCCTCGACTTCATCGAGCAGGGGCGGGATTGGCGGCTGGCCCTGCGCGGTGCCGCTGAAATGCTGCCGGCGGTGCTCGACGCGACGTTCAGGGTGCTGCTCGAACCGCCCCTGGCCGCCTGTGACCAGGGGTTGCGCCTGCACCGGGCCTGGCTTAAGCGCCAGGCCGCCGAATTGCCCATCCGCCAGTTGTTGCAGCACCTGCCGGATGTGCTGGACGCCGCCGTGCCTCGCACCGAGGTGGCCCGGGCGGTAACGCCCGCCCGCCTGGCCGGGCACTGGGCGCATGCCGCCTGGGATGTCATGACCGTCGGCCTCGACGCCGGGCAGCGGGAACTCCTGCATGTCCTGCTGCGGCGGTTGCCGGGCCAGCGGCTCCCCCGCGAACACGCCCCGGCGGTGCTGGCGCCCAGCTACCGCTGGCACCGCCCGGACGCGGTGGAGGGCGAGGCCGCGCTGCTGCTGTTCTGCCCGCTGCCGGACCGGCACGCCCTCACCGAAGCCAGCTGGCAATGGTTGGCGCGTTGCCTGGAGGCGGATTTCTACCAGCGCCTGCGCAGCGAGCTGCAACTGGGCTACGCGGTGTTCTCCGGCTTCCGCCTGATCAATGGCCAGGCCGGGTTGCTGTTCGGGGTGCAATCGCCCAGCGCCACGGTGGCGCAGGTGCTCGGGCATATCGAAACCTTCCTTGCCGGCCTGGACCAGGCCCTGGGCGATGGCGAGGCCGCGCGCCAGGCCCTGCTGGCGCAATTGCGCGAGGGGGGCGAGGACGACGCCGAGCGCGCCTGGAACCTGCACCTGGCTGGCCACTCCCCCGATTGGCCGCGCCGTGTCGCCGATGCCCTCGAACACGCCACCCGCGATGACTTGCTGGCCGCGCTGCAGGCCCTGCAACAGGGCCGTGGCGGCTGGCTGGTGCTGGCCAACGACGAGCGCCCCGGCCCGCGCTGGCACTGACGCCTACTCCCTTCGCCCCGACGCCACACCCCCCTCATCCCCTACCAAGGCAGCGGTACGACCCCCTCCCCAGGTCGTGCCGACGGCATCGTCCGCCCGTTGCGACTTGCGCGCCGCTACCCTCGGCGAGGCGGCCCGGGTCTTTCCGCCAGGGCCGTACAGGGCGCGCCAAAGCACCGGCGAAACGGCGCCAAGGCCGCATATGGCGGGTGTTCCGGCGTTTCGATAATCGCCTCCGTCACGGCTCGAGCGAGTCGTCCCACCCAGCGGAGAGCGCCATGTACAACAACAAGAACGTCACCATCGGATTCCTGCCCCTCGCCCTCACCACCGGCCTGGCCCTGGCTGCCATGGAACAGGCCAAGGCCGAGATCGTCCTCTACGACAAGGACGACACCACCTTCTCCACCGACGGCTACGTCAACGCCTTCTACGTCAACAGCGACGTCGACCGCGACGGCGAACAGTTCGACCGTCGCCAGTCGCGGGTGAAGATGGGCTTCCTGCCCAACTGGATCGGCTTCAACATGGGCAAGCAGGTGGATGACCTCAAGCTCGGCGCCCGCGCCTCCTTCTGGGTGACCATCAACGACAGCGAAACCAACGGCACCGACACCGCCATCGACGTCCGCCAGTTCTACGGCACCGTTGGCAGCGACTGGGGCGAGGTGCTGGTGGGCAAGGACTTCGGCCTGTTCGCCCGCTCCAACATTCTCCTCGACGAAATGCTCGCCGGTTACGGCCAGGTCAGCGACACCCTGGGCCTGGTGGACGGCGGTGGCGTCTCCTTCGGCAACATCGGCAGCGGCTACCCCTATCCGTTCCCCACCTCGCAGATCACCTACCGCAGCCCCAAGAGCGACGGCTTGCGCCTGGCCGTGGGCATCATGGACCCGGTGGACACCAACGACGACAGCCCCACCGGCAAGGCCTACCAGGAGAACCCGCGCTTCGAATCCGAGCTCACCTACGAGTTCGAACTGGGCGGCGCGCAGATTTACTCCTGGGTCAACGGCGGCTACCAGACCTCCGACAACACCGACCCGGCCGTGGACAGCGTCACCTCCAAGGGCCTGGGCTATGGCGTGCAGGCGAAGATGGGCGACTTCTCGGTGGTGGGCTCCGGCTTCCAGGCCAAGGGCATCAACCCCTTCTTCACCAACAACGCCGGCGAGGCGACCCTGCGTGAAGTGGACAGCGACGGCTACCTGTTGCAGGGCTCCTACCGCTTCGGCAAGAACCGCCTGGCGCTCTCCTACGGCAAGACCAAGGACGACGGCAACGGCGCGGTGAACACCGGCGCCGACTACGAAACCCGCGGCATCGCCCTGTTCCACGACGTCAACGACAACCTCAAGCTGGTGGCCGAATACAACCAGTTCGAAATCGACGGCCACGCCGGCTCCGCGCAGAACGAAGACACCGACACCGTCGCCCTCGGCCTGGTGCTCAACTGGTAAGGCTCCACCCTGCAATGCTCCCTTGTGTTTGGCGGGATGGCGCATGCCTCCCGCCTTTTTTGCGTTCTATGGGGAGTGGTTTCGCCAATGAATTCGCTCCTGTCCTGGCTGGCGACTGAAGTCGCCCCTACAAAGCGTCATGCCACCGATGGGCGCGACCGCTGCGTAGGGTGGAGGTCGCTTTCTACCTCCACCAGGCGGAGCCGGGTCGTGGCACATCGTGATGCCTGATGCCCCCATCGAAGGCGCCCATCCTGCGAAGAGCTCGCAGCTCCGCGTGGGGTGTGCCGCGCGCACCTCGAAGATCCCGCGCACACCCATCCAGGAACGAATGAGTGGCCGGGCCGCTCCCCGAGGCCGAACGCAGTCGTCAGTGCCGCCTCATCCCTTCGAACGAGCCCGTCGCTACCCAAGAAGGATGGGGCGGCCCCGGGGCGCTCCGTAGAATCCACAGCATCTGCAGGCCCATTCGCGAGAGGCGCCCCATGCAACAGCACCAGGACGAGGGCGTGGTCACCGCCATGACCAGCGCCACCGAGGCCGAAGCCGTGGCCCAGGACCTGGCGCGCCAGCTGATCCACCCGCACCTGGGCTTCGTGCTGTTCTTCTGCTCGGCGGAGTACGACCTGCCGGCCCTGGGCGCGGCGCTGGAGCAGTATTTCGGCGGCATCGAGCTGGTGGGTTGCACCAGCGCCGGCGAAATCACCCCCAACGGCTACGGGCGCGGCTGCGTCAGCGCGGTGGGTTTCGACTACCGCAGCTTCTCCATCGGCAGTGCGCTGATCGACGAGATGGAGCGCTTCAGCCTGATCGATGCCCAGCAGCTGGTGGAGCGCCTGGTCAGCGACTGCCGCAGCAACTCCCTGGCGCCGATCAAGGACCACAGCTTCGCCCTGACCCTGCTCGACGGCCTCTCCAGCCGCGAGGAAGTGGTGCTCGCCGCCCTCAGCGCGGCCTTCGGCAGCATCCCGCATTTCGGCGGCTCGGCCGGCGACGACAACCACCTCACCCACACCCACGTCTACCACGGCGGCCAGTTCCACACCGGCGCGGCGGTGGTGGTGCTGGTCAATACCCAGCTGGATTTCGAAGTCTTCAGCACCCACCACATCCTGCCCAGCGACGAGAAGCTGGTGGTCACCCGCGCCGACAGCGCCAGCCGCCGCGTCTTCGAACTCAACGCCGAGCCCGCCGCCCAGGAATACGCCCAGTGGATCGGCGTGCCGCTGGCGGCACTGGACCACCGCCTGTTCGCCGCCCACCCGCTGGCGGTGCGGGTCAACGACCAGTACTACGTGCGCTCCATCCAGCGGGTCAACGACGACCTCAGCCTCAGCTTCTACTGCGCCGTGGAGAACGGCATCGTCCTCACCGGCATGCGCCCGGGGCCGCTGCTGCCCAACCTGCAGGCCCTGTTCCAGCGCCTGGAGCAACGCCTCGGCCCGCCGCTGCTCACCATCGGCTGCGACTGCTTCCTGCGCCGCCTGGAGATCGAGAGCGATGGCGGCGTCGAGCAGACCGGCGAATTCCTCCGTCGCCAACGCGTCATCGGCTTCAACACCTACGGGGAACAGTTCAATGGCATGCACATCAACCAGACCTTCACCGGTGTCGCCATCGGGCGTCGCCCCGGCAATGCAAGTCGCTGACTACGAAGCGCGCATCGCCCAGCTGGAAAGCGACAACCACAAGCTCAAGCGCATCAACGCCGCGCTGATCGAGCGGGTTGAATCCAGCGCCGCCCGCCGCGACGATGCCTACGCCGCCTTCCAGCACTCGGTGGTCCTGGCCGAACAGGTGCGCGAACGCACCGACGCGCTGAACCAGGCCATGTCCGAACTCAAGGCCAGCAACCAATTGCTCAGCGACGCCCGGCTGCGCGCCGAAACGGCCCACCAGCACTTGGTGGATGCCATCGAAAGCATCTCCGACGCCTTCGTGCTGTTCGACAAGGAGCAGCGCATCGTCCTGTTCAACAGCCGCTTCAAGTCCTTCTGGGCCAACAGCCGCGCGCGCATCATCAGCGGCACCCGGCTCTCGGAGATCAAGCGCCTGGCCGAAAGCACCGGGCTGATCGTCGAAGAACAGCGCAGCAGCGACAACGAACACAGCCTCTACCGCCTGCAGGACGGGCGCTGGGTGCAGGTCAGCGAGCGGCCCACCCGCGAGGGCGGGCTGGTGATCCTCTACACCGACATCACCGACCTGAAGATCAGCGAAACCATGCGCCGCGAGCAGGCCCTGGCGCAGAAATCGCGCCTGCTCCAGCGCGCCGTGGACAACCTCTCCCAGGGCATGGCCATGGTCGGCGCCGAAGGCACCCTGGAGCTGTGGAACCACCGCTTCCTCGAACTCTGCGGGCTGGCGCCGATCCAGGCGCACCGGCCCTTCGCCGAAGTCATGGCCGACAGCGAGCTGGCGCTGCTCACCCCGCAGACCCGCGACGCCGAAGGCCGCCCGGTGCGCGAACTGGAGCAGCGCCTGTTCGATGGCCGCATGCTCGAAGTGCGCACCCACGCGCTGCCCACCGGCGGCTTCGTCAACACCTTCACCGACATCACCGAGCGCTACCGCCACGCCGAGACGCTGGCCGAGAGCGAACGCTGGATCCGCCTGATCACCGACCACGTGCCGGCGCTGATCGCCTACCTCAACGCCGACCTGGTCTACGAGTTCACCAACAAGGTCTACGAGGAGTGGTACCGCTGGCCGCGCGGCGGCATGCTCGGCCAGCGCCTGCGCGAGGTGCACAGCGAGGAGCACTGGCGGCGCCTGGAGCCCTATGTGGAGCGGGCGCTGTCCGGCGAGAGCGTCACCTTCGAGGTGGCCGAGACCAACCTCAACGGCCAGGAGCGCTACATGCTGCGCTCCTACGTGCCCAACCGCCTGGCAAGCGGCGAGGTGGTCGGCATCTTCGTGCTGATCCGTGACATCACCGAGCGCCGGCGCACCGCCGAGGCCCTGCACCTGGCCTACCAGAACCTGGAGCAGCGGGTGCGCGAGCGCACTGCCGAGCTCACCCAGCTCAACGAGCAACTGCTGCGCGAGATCGGCGAGCGCAGCCAGGTGGAACTGCGCCTGCGCGAGGCCAAGCGCGAGGCCGAGCAGGCCAACCTGTCGAAAACCAAGTTCCTCGCTGCGGTCAGCCACGACCTGCTGCAACCGCTGAACGCTGCGCGGCTGTTCACCAGCGCCCTGCAGGAGCAACGCGAGCAGGCGGTGAGCACGGCGCTGGTGCGCAACATCAGCAACTCGCTGGATGACGTGGAAAGCCTGCTGGGCACCCTGGTGGACATCTCCAAGCTCGACGCCGGGGTGATCAAGCCCGACATCGCGCCCTTCGCCGTCGCCGAGTTGCTCGACAACCTCGCCGTGGAGTTCCGCCAGGCGGCCGCCAGCGAAGGGCTCAGCCTGCACTTCGTGCCCAGCTCGGCGCTGGTGCGCAGTGACATCCAATTGCTGGCGCGCATCCTGCGCAACCTGCTCAGCAACGCCATCCGCTACACCCCCAGCGGCCGCGTGCTGCTGGGCTGCCGGCGGCATCGGCAGAGCCTGTCCATCGAGGTCTGGGACAGCGGCATCGGCATCGCCGACGACAAGCTCAAGGAGATCTTCCAGGAGTTCAAGCGCGGCGACTCGCAGCGGCCCAAGCAGGACCGGGGCCTGGGTCTGGGCCTGGCCATTGTCGACAAGATCGCCGGCATGCTCGGCCACCGCATCCAGGTGCGCTCGCGCCTTGGCCACGGCTCACGCTTCTGCGTCGAGGTGCCCCTGGCCAAGCGCGCGCCCCGGGCGCGGGTCGAGGCGAGCACCCCGGAAATGCTGGTGGAGCGCCTGCGCGGCTCGCGGGTGTGGGTGCTGGATAACGACGCAGCCATCTGCGCCGGCATGCGCACCCTGCTCGAAGGCTGGGGCTGCCAGGTAGTCACCGCGCTCTCGGAAGAGGACCTGGCCCGCCAGGTGGACAACTACCACGCCGACGCCGACCTGCTGATCGCCGACTACCACCTCGACAACGGCCACAACGGCGTCGACGCCGTCGCCAGCATCAACGCCCGCCGCGGCACCGCCTTGCCCGCCCTGATGATCACCGCCAACTACAGCAACGAACTCCGCCAGCAGATGCGCGAACTCGGCCACACCCTGATGCACAAACCCGTTCGCCCGATGAAGCTCAAGGCCGCGATGAACCACCTGATCGAGCGGGGCGGGTGAGTCGAGGCGGGGGAGCTTGGGCGTCGCGGGTTGCACCCGCCCTACGGTCTGCCAGCCACCAGGAAGTCCGGGCATGTGTAGGGTGGAGGTCGCTTTTTACCTCCACCGCCCTCAACGCCGCAGGTACGCCGCGAAGTCGATATCCCCCGCGCAGAGGATCGCCTGCACACGGTTGTGCACGTTGAGCTTGCGCAGGATGGCGGAGACGTGGGCCTTGACCGTGGTTTCGGCGATGTCGAGGTTGTAGGCGATCTGCTTGTTCGATTCGCCCTTGGTCATGCGCTCGAGCACCAGCAGTTGCTTGCGGGTCAGCGCCTGGAGCAGTTCCGGGGGGATGCCGTGTTCGTCCTGGTGGCTGCGCCGGGGCGAGCTCTTCTGGGTGCGGATGATGTCCGAGGGCAGGTAGACGTTGCCGTTGAGGATCTGCTCGATGGCGTCAGTCATCTGCGCCCGTGGCGAGGACTTGGTGATGAAGCCCACCGCGCCGTAGGTGATCGCCTGCAGCACGATCTGCTTGTCCTGCTCGGCGGAGACGATCACCACCGGGATGGTCGGCGCCTCGTTGCGAAGGTTGATCAGGCCGTTGAGGCCGTGCATGCCGGGCATGTTCAGGTCGAGCAGGATGAGGTCGAGGTCTTCGTGTTCCTGGGTCAGGCCCAGGGCGCTGTCGAGGTCGGCGGTCTCCATCACTTCGCTGTCGGGGAAGCCGTCGCTGATGACGTTGTGGATGGCCTCGCGGAACAGCGGGTGATCGTCGGCGATCAGGATCTTGTACATGGCCATTCACCTCATTGTTCTGATTATGGAGGGGCTGTCGGGCGCGGATTCAGGGCAGGGGCACGGGCTCGGCGGGTTGCAGCGGCAGGCCGGCCTGTTCCCAGGCGTCGATGCCGTCACGGTACCAGTAGAGATTGCGGTAGCCCAGTGCATGGGCGCGCCGTTGCGCGTTCCAGCTCAACCAGCAGTCGGAACGGCAGTAGAACACCAGCGGCCAGTGCAGGTCGTCCTGGCTCGCCTTCTTCAGGTTTTCGGCGAAGTAGGCCTGCCAGCGCGCGTCCAGCTCGCCGTTGCCGGTGTTGGCCAGCCACAGGCTGCCGGGCAGGTTGGCGTGGGGCTCGTCGGCGATGAAGCGGCCTTCGAGGAACTGGCGGCGGTAGACGTCGATGAGTTGCGTGCGCGGGTCGCGTTCCAGCAGCTGGCGCAGGCCGGGGGTGTCCAGGGTGCGGGCGTGGTCGGCCTCGGCGGGCGTGGGGCTGCGGTAGCGGTCGGTGCGGTAGCCGTCCGCGGAGAACAGCGATGGCTCGGCGTCGGCCCGGGCGGCGGCCGAAAACAGGAGGGACAGGCACAGCAGTGAGGCGATGAGGACTCGCATGGCAGGCATCTCTTTATTCTTATGGCCCGCATTACAAGCCAGCCGCGCGCCTTTGGAAATCCTACGTTGGAGAGGGAAACCCGTACCAAAGTAGTAGTTTTCCCGCCTCAGCCGGCCCGGCGCAGCGCCGCGTGCTGCGGGTTGAAGCTGGCCACCGCCGCCACCGCGAAGACCAGCGTCAGGCCCAGGCACACGCCGAGCGCCAGCGGGTTGAGCCGCTCGTACAGGGCGAAGCGCACCAGCTCCACCGCGTGGCTGAAGGGATTGGCCGCGCACAGCCAGTACAGCCACTCGCTGGCCTCGCGCATCTTCCACAGGGGGTAGAGCGCCGAGGAGAGGAAGAACAGCGGGAAGATCACGAAATTCATCACCCCGGCGAAGTTCTCCAACTGGCGGATGAAGTTCGACAGCAGCAGCCCCAGGGCACTGAGCAGCAGCGCCGCCAGCAGCAGCGCGGGCAGGGCGGCGAGCAGGCCCCAGGCCGGTGGTTGCACGCCATAGAGCCAGGCGATGGCGAGGAAGGCATACACCTGCAGCAGCGACACCAGCGCGGTGGCCAGCAGCTTGGCGCCGAGCAGGAAGGGGCGCGGCAGCGGGCTGGTGAGCAGCACGCGCATGCTGCCCATCTCGCGGTCGTAGACCATCGACAGCGAGCCCTGCATGCCGTTGAACAGCAGGATCATGCAGGCCAGCCCCGGGACGATGTAGGTCTCGTAGGTGATGTAGGTGGCGTAGGGGTCGATGATGGCGATGCCCAGCGCCGCGCGGAAGCCGGCGGCGAACACCAGCAGCCACAGCAGCGGCCGCACCAGGGCGCTGAGAAAGCGCGAGCGCTGCAGCACGAAGCGCAGCCACTCGCGCCCGACGATACCGCGCAGGCATTGCCAATAAGCACCGGCGTTCATGCCCGCGCCCTCGGCCGGGTGAGCTCGCCGAAGGCACCGGCCAGGCCGCCGCCATGGGCCGCACTCAGCTCGCCGGCGGTGCCGGAGGCCACCAGGTGGCCCTGGTCGAGCACCAGCAGGGCGTCCTCGCCGCGTACTTCGTCCAGCAGGTGAGTGGTCCACAGCACGCCCAGGCCTTCGTCGTCGCACAGTTGGCGCACATGGTGGTTGAGGGCCTGGCGGCTGGCCGGGTCGAGGCCGACGCTGGCCTCGTCGAGCAGCAGCAGGCGTGGGCGGTGGAGCAGGGCACGGGCGATTTCCACGCGCCGGCGGTGGCCGCCATTGAGCGCGCGCACGCTGTCGCGGCGGCGTTCGCCCAGGCCCTGGCGCGCCAGCTCCTGGTCGATGCGCGCGGTCGCCAGCTGGCGTGGCATGCCGTGCAGGGCAGCGTGGTAGCGCAGGTTCTGCTCCACCGAGAGGTCGAGGTCCAGGGTGCTCTGCTGGAACACCACGCCGAGCTGGCGCAGGGCCAGGCGCGGCTGCCGGCGCAGGGAATGGCCGGCGACGCGGATATCGCCGCGCTGCAGGTCGTAAAGGCGGCTGAGCAGCGCCACCAGGGTGGACTTGCCGGCGCCGTTGGGCCCCAGCAGCGCGGTGAAGCGGCCCGGCTCCAGGGCGAAACTCACCTCATCCAGTGCGCGGCGCGGGCCGTAGTCGAAGCCAACGCCCTCCACCTCCAGTGCGTTCATGGCGCCACCACCACGCCCCAGGGGTAGCGGCCGACCTTGATCGACCGGGTCACCTTGAGGCTGTCGACGTCGATCACCGAGACGTCGCCGCTGATGCCGTTGGTGGCCAGCAGGGTCTTCTCGTCGGGGCTGAAGGCCAGGTGCCAGACGCGCCGGCCCACCAGCAGGTAGTCGAGCACCTCCAGGGTTTTCGCATCCACCACCGCCACATGGTTGGCCGGACCCAGGGCGACGAAGGCGTAGCGGCCGTCGCGGGTCAGCTTGACCCCCACCGGTTGCACCTTGTCCGGGTGCACGCCCTTGATCTGGAAGCGCAGGGTCTTCTGGATGCTGCGCGTGGCCACGTCGACCACGGTGACGGTGCCGCCGATCTCAGCCGAAGCCCACAGGCGCTTGCCGTCGTGGTCGAACTCCACATGGCGCGGGCGCTGGTCCACCAGGGTGTTGTCCACCAGCGTCTGGGTCGAGGTGTCGATCCAGTGCAGCATGTTGGTGGTCTCGCTGGTGTTGATCGCCCACTTGCCGTCCGGGCTCACCGCCATGCCCTCGGGCTCCACGCCGACGTCGATCTGCGCCAGCACCTGGCTGCTCTGGGTGTCGACCACCGTGACCAGCGCATCGTCCTCGTTGGAGATGTACAGCCAGCGGTCGTTGGGGTGCAGGGCGAACTGCTCGGGGTCGGCGCCGGAGGGCAGCTCCTTGATGATCTGCCGCGTGGCCAGGTCCATCACCTGCACGGTGTCCGAATCGCTGGCGCAGATGTACAGCAGCCGGTTGTCGCTGGACAGCGCCAGGCCGCGCGGGCGCTTGCCCACCGGCAGGCTGGCGGTGACCGTCAGGCTGTCCATGTCGATCACGCTGACGGCGTTGTCCTTCTCGTTGGAGACGTAGGCGGTGGCGGCGAGGGTGGCGCCGCTGGCCAGCAGCAGCGCGACGCCGAGCAGGGTGAGGGGGAGGCGGGGCATGGCGGGGTCCTTGTTCTTGGCGTTCATGGCGTGGCTTCCAGGGCAGCCTCGGCCAGGCGGCAGCGGCTCTCCGGCGCGTCGTGGCCGAGGGTGTCGAGTTCGCTGAAGGGGTGGAGGAATCCGTCCTGGGGCGAGGTGCTGATCAGCGCGCGTGGCTGGATCAGCTCGATGGGCTGGCGCAACTGGCCGTCCCAGGGGCGGTAGCTCAGCTTGCGGCCCTTGAAGCCGTCCAGCGGCAGGTCCGGCGACAGCTCCAGGGTGCGGATCGCGGCAGCGTCGGTGGCGCCCAGGCGGGTCACTGCGCTGGCGATGCTGCGCACGGCCACCCAGGCGGCGAAGTCGCGGTCGTTCATCCAGCGCCCGGTGAGGGCCTCGAAGCGCTTCTGCAATTGCGCCGCGCCGTAGGTTTCCACCGTCTTGTGCCAGCCCGTGGGCACCAGGCCCTGGGTGCCGGCCACCGGGCGTGGCAGCCAGGTGTTGTAGGGCAGGTATTCGCCGAAATCGCCGCGCTCGTCGGCCACCAGTACGCCGTCATAGTCGTCGGCCTGGGTGAACAGCGGCATGTCGGCCTGGGCGCTGCGGCGCTGTTCGTTGTCGAAGGTCCAGGGCTTCTCGCCGATGATCTTCAGGCCGAAGCGCCCGGCGGCGCGGCGCAGGGCGGCGGCGTAGGCCTGGTCCTCGGGGCGCGGGCCGACCACCAGCAGCCAGCGCTTCCACTGGCGCAGGGCGAGGAACTGCACCAGGGCGTCGGCGAGCATGGCGCGGCTGGGCAGGCTGTGCAGCACGTTGGGCAGGCAGGCGTCGGTGCGCAGCGCATCGTCGGCGGCGCCGGCGTTGAACAGCAGGCTGTCCGGCAGCGCCGCCGACAGCTGGCGCAGCAGGGGCGCCGGTGCGTTGACCACGAACAGGCGCAGGCCCTGGTCATGCTGTTGGCGCGCCGCGTCCAGCAGTTCGGCTTCGCTCTCGGCATTGGCCGCCAGCAACTGGTAGCGCTGCTTGAGGAAGCGCCCGGTGCTGTTGTTGTCGGTGGTCGCCAGCTCGGCGCCGCGCAAGCCGGTGTCGCGGGGCTCGGGGATGACGTTGGACAGCAGCGGCCCTGGGTCGGGGCTGTAGCCGAGGTAGCCGATGCGCACCTCCAGCGGCTGGCGCGCCTCGGCGGCGACGGCGTGGTTGGCCACCAGAGCGGCGGCGGCCAGGGCCAGCAGGTAGGTCAGGGCATAGGGCGCAAGGTGGCGCATGGCGGGGGCTCCCGTTCTTGTAGCGCCAGCCTAGGGCCGCCCCGGGCCTGGGGAAATATGCAGAAAGTAGCGCCGGGGCAGTACCAAGGTAGTAGCCCGGCCGCTCGCCCAAGGCCCTAGCATGGAGGCACAAGAACGAGACCGGGAGGCCCGGCCATGCGTGTGCTCAAGACCCTGTTGCTGCCTGTGCTGCTGATCCTCAGCCTGATCGGCGTGGATGGCTTCCGTGCGTCCCCCGCTGCGCCCCCCGCGGCGTTTTCATCGGGCCTCGGGCGATGAGCACCCTCGGCCGCATCAACCTGCTGGTGGTGCTGTTCTTCGCCGCAGTGGCACTGGTCTGTACCGGGGTGCTGCTGCGCCAGGCCAGCCAGGACGTGCAACGCGAGATGGTGGCCGCGCGCGCGGTGGTCGAGTACCTGCACGAGGCCGCCCGGCGCGATCCCAAGGCCCTGGAGTCGGCCCTGGCGCGGGGCCTGCGCCATGTGCGCATCCACTGGCAGGGCGAGACGCCCTCACAACCACGCGGCCTGGACGCCTGGCTCGGTGCGCGGCTGTTCCCGCCCGCCGAGCAGTACGGCGAGCCGCTGCAACTGGACGATGGCCGCCGCGTGCTGATCAGCGTCGACCCGGCGGACGAGATGGACGAGGTGGAGGACTCCCTCATCCAGTTGCTGGTGCTGTTCGGCCTGGCCCTGGGCCTCAGCCTGCTGGCCATCCGCGTCGCGGTACGCCGGGGCCTGCGGGTGCTCGACGAGCTGCGCGCCGGCTTCGACGAGATCGCCCGGGGCCGCCTGGCGGTACGCCTCAACCAGCCTTCGCTGCACGAGGCACGCCTGCTGGCCGGCCACTTCAACGAGATGGCCAGCACCCTGGAGCAGGTGCGCAATGACAACGCCGAGCTGACCCGCGCCCTGCTGGCGCTGCAGGAGCACGAGCGCAAGCACCTGGCCCTGGCCCTGCACGACGACATCGGCCAGTACCTCGCCGGCATCCGCGCGCAGCTGCTGCTGTTGCGCTCCATGACCGGCCAGACGCCGGGCGCCGGTGCCACCCTGCGCAGCCTGGAGGACAACTGCCAGCGCATGCAGGACAGCTTCCGCGCGCTGGTGCGTGACCTTTACCCCGTGGTGCTGGAGCGCCTGCACCTGGGCGAGGCCATCGAGCTGCTCACCGAGCAGTGGCGCAGCGCCCAGGGCGTCGATTGCCAGTTGCGCCTGGGCGAGGACCTGCCGGTGCTGCCCACCGCCGACCAGGCCCATCTCTACCGCCTGCTGCAGGAAGCCCTGACCAACATCGCCCGCCACGCTGACGCCAGTGCGGTGAGCGTGCGCCTGGAGCGCCGCGGCCGGCGCTTGCGCCTGCTGGTGGGCGACAACGGCCGGGGCGCCTTGCAGCCGCCACGGCCCGGCATCGGCCTGCGTTCCATGCTGGAGCGGGCGCGCTGCCTGGGCGGCGATCTGCGCCTGCGCACCCGCGCCGGCGGCGGCTGGCTGGTGCGCTTGAGCATTCCCCTGGGCGAAGCCTGAACAACCTGGAGAACCTGCGATGAAGATTCTGCTGGTGGACGACCATTCCGTGGTGCGCCAGGGCTATGCCAGCCTGCTGCGCGGCCTGCTGCCCGAGGTGGAGGTGAGCGAAGCGGCCAGCGGCGAGCAGGCCCTGCAACTGGTGCAGGACAGCATTCCCAACCTGGTGGTGATGGACCTCTCGCTGCCGGGCATCAGCGGTCTGGAAACCACCCGCCGGCTGCGCCAACGCCTGCCGCAGTTGCGCGTGCTGTTCTTCAGCATGCACGACGAGCTGCCCCTGGTGCGCCAGGCCCTGGACGCCGGTGCCGCCGGCTACATCACCAAGAACTCCGCGCCCGAGGTGCTGGTGGAAGCGGTGCGGCGCATCCTCGCCGGGCACGCCTACATCGAGCAGCCCCTGGCCACCCAGCTCGCCTGCCACCCGGCGCACCAGGCCGGCGACCCGCGCCTCTCCGGCATGACCCAGCGCGAGCTGGAAATCTTCACCATGCTCGCCCGCGGCATGCCCGCACGCAGCATCGCCGAGCACCTGTGCATCAGCGCCAAGACGGTTTCCAACTACCTGACGATGCTGAAGAACAAGCTGCAGGTCAGCTCCCAGGCGGAGCTGGTGCACCTGGCCATCGATACCGGGGTATTGCGGCTGGGGTGATAGGGCAGGGCATCGGCTCTACTGTGACGACTTGAGCTGAGGACTCGACAGGATGAGTGCGTGCCGTAGGGTGTGCCGTGCGCACCGCCGCACGGTGCCTCCGGCGAGCTCCCGGTGCGCGCAGCACACCCTACGTCCGAAGTGAGCGACGGTTGCATGTTCCGAGGCCAGATGGGGGCCAAAACATGATCCAGGAGCGTGGATGTTTACTCGCGCGGACATCGCGGCTGCAACCACTCCCACAGACCCCCGCCAGGTCATTCCACCTCAGGTCTTCAGCTGGCTGGCGAACTGCCCCACGGCGCTGACCACGCGCTGGGCGCCGTCCTGGATTTCGACGATTACCGAGCCGGCTTCGTTGGCCAGGTTCAGCCCCTGCTCGGCGTGGTGGCGGCTGCTGGACATGCTGTCCACCGCCGCCTGGGCCAGGCTCTGGTTCTGCTGCACGACCTCGACGATTTCCTCGGCCGCCTGGCTGGTGCGCCCGGCGAGCTGGCGCACTTCGTCGGCGACCACGGCGAATCCGCGGCCCTGTTCGCCCGCGCGGGCCGCCTCGATGGCGGCGTTGAGGGCCAGCAGGTTGGTCTGCGAGGCGATGCCGCTGATGGTCTTGATGATCGAGCTGATCAGTTGCGACTGCTTGTCCAGCGCCTCGATGCCCTCGGCCGCGTCCTGCACCTGGCTGGTGATCAGGCGCATGACGTTGACCGTCTGGCTGACCACCGAGGCGCCTTTCTGCGCCGTGGCGTCGGTCTGCTGGGAGGTGCTGTAGGCGATGTTCGCCGCCTCGGCGACGGCCTGCTCCTGGTTCACCTGGTCGGTGATCACGGTGGCGAATTTCACCACCTTGTAGAGCTGGTCGTTGGTGTCGTGCACCGGGTTGTAGGAGGCCTCCAGCCACACTTCGCGACCGTGGGCGTCGATACGCTTGAAGCGCCCGACCACGAACTCGCCGCGCAGCAGCTTGGCCCAGAACTCCCGGTACGCGGGTGAGCTGGATTCCTCCGGATCGCAGAAGACGCTGTGGTGCTTGCCCTTGATCTGCTCCAGGCGGTAGCCCATGGCATCGAGGAAGCGCTGGTTGGCGTTGAGCACCTCGCCCTTGAGGTTGAACTCGATCACCGCGGTGGAGCGCAGCAGGGCATTGATCAGGCCCTCGTGCTCCTTGGCCGTCTCGATGGCACGGGTGTAGTCGTTGGCGCAGATCACGACACTCTCGATCTGCCCGGTCCCTTTGCGGATCGGTTGCCAGATGCAGTGCAGCCAGGCCTCGCGGCCGTCGCCGCGGAGCAGCCGGTACGCGCCGGTGAAGTGCTCGCCGTTGGCCAGGCCCTGGCGCATCTTCTGGTAGTTGGGGTCGCGGTTGAAGGTCTGTGGGATGAGCTCTTCGAGCGTGCGGCCGATGACATTCTCAGTGCGGTACTGCAGCACATTGAGGAAGTTATCGTTGACGAACAGGATGCGACCCTGGAGGTCGATCTCCATCACCAGCATTTCCTGGAAGATGGATTCCTTGATCTGCTGGGCCCGGGCGTTTTCCTCCCGAAGCAGTTCCAGCTCCTTTTTCAAGCGTGTGTTGAACATGGTCGGAACCCGTTGGCTGAGAGTATTGAACCACTTGGTCAGCGCATCGGCCCTGTCGGTACTTTCTTAAGCTCGACAAACGAGAAATTCGACGGGGCGCGGCTACGAAAAAGTGTAGACGCGCTCCGCCTGGTCTTCATTTTTCCCAATCGACGGGGCATTCCCGGCAGCCTTCCATGTTCACCCCCTGGAACGACGCGTAGTGGCGGCGGGCGCCGCTGAGGTCGGCGTTCTCCAGGTTGGCGTCGCCCAGCTTGGCTTCCTGCAGGTTGGCGTCGTTGAGGTGGGCGCCCTTGAGGTCGGCGCGGCTGAGCCAGGTCATTTCCAGGTCGGCGGCGCTGAGGTTGGCGTCGTGCAGCTTGGCGCCGGAGAGGCGGGCGAACTCCAGGTAGGCGGCGGTCAGGTCGGCGCCCTTGAACTGCGCGCCCTGGCCGAACAGGCCCCAGCCCTGCACCGCCACCAGGCGGGCGCCGCTGAGGTTGGCCACGCGCAGGTTGCTCTGCTGCAGGCTGGCGCGGGTCAGGTTGCTGCCCACCAGCTGGGCTTTCTCCAGGTTGGCCAGGTCGAGGTTGGCGTGGCGCAGGTCGGCGCCGGAGAGGTCGGCCCCGGCCAGGTTGATCTTGTGCAGGTCGAGGTTGCGCAGGTCGGCATTGCGCAGGTCGGCGCCCGGGCATTGGCTTTCCGGCTCCAGGCGGCAGCCGCCGATTACCCGGACGGCGTCCTCGGTGGCGGCCTCGGCTTGCGGGGCGGGGGCCTGGGCCCAGGCGAGCCCGACGACCAGCATCAGCAGGGGAAGGAACATGGGCAGGTAGTTCATGACGGCTCCTGGTGCGTGGCAGGGGAGTCGGCGCGCCCGCAGGCGCGCCGGGGAGGGTCAGCGGCTGGCGGTCTTGTTGTCCCAGCTCGGCAGCTTGAACACCCAGAACGAGCCGCCCTGGGCCACCGGCTTGGTCAGCTCGGCCATGTCGCCGCCCCACAGCGGCACGGCGCCGCCGTAGCCGACGGTCACGCCGATGTACTGCTCGCCGTCCTGTTCCCAGGTGATGGGCGGGGAGACGATGCCGCTGCCGGTCTGGAACTTCCACAGCTCCTTGCCGGTTTTCGCGTCGAAGGCCTTGAAGAAGCCGTCGCCGGTGCCGGTGAACACCAGGTTGCCCTTGGTGGCGAGTACGCCGGCCCAGAGCGGCAGGTGCTCGTTGTGCTCCCACACCACCTTGCCGGTGGTCGGGTCCATGGCGCGCAGGCTGCCGACGTGGTCGTCGTACATGCGCTTGATGCGGAAGCCCATGCCCAGGTAGGCGGAGCCTTTCTTGTAGTTGACCTCCTCGGTCCAGTAGTCCTCCTTCCAGTTGTTGGCCGGCACGTAGAACAGGCCGGTGTCCTGGCTGTAGGCCATGGGGTTCCAGTTCTTGCCGCCGAGGAAGGGCGGGGAGACCTCCACCGCCTTGCCGTGCTTCTGGCCCGGCTCGGGCAGGGGCGGGCGCTGGCCTTCGTTCTCCACCGGGCGGCCGGTCTTCAGGTCGATGTGGCTGGCCCAGGTGATGTTGTCGACGAAGGGGAAGGCGTTCTGCAGCTTGCCGTTGGTGCGGTCCACCACATAGAAGAAGCCGTTGCGGTCGGCGTGGGCAGTGGCCTTCACCGTCTTGCCGTCCTTGCCCTTGTAGTCGAACAGCACCAGCTCGTTGTTGCCGGAGAAGTCCCAGGCGTCGTTCGGGGTGTGCTGGTAGAACCACTTCACCTCGCCGGTGCTCGGGTCCACGCCCACCTGGCCGGAGGTGTACAGGCTGTCGTAGTCGTGGGGGTTGCCGCCCTTGGCGGTGCGCGCCCAGGTGTTCCACGGGCCGGGGTTGCCGGCGCCGACGATGATGGTGTTGGTCTCGGCATCGAAGCTGGCGCTCTGCCAGGGGGCGCCGCCGCCGTGGCTCCAGGCCTCGACCTTGCCGGTGGGGGAGTTCTTGTCGTCCGGCCAGGAGGGCGCCTTCACATCGCCCGTGGGGGTGCTGTCCTTGCCGTTGAGGCGGCCCATGTGGCCCTCGACGAAGGGGCGCATCCAGACTTCTTCGCCAGTGTCCGGGTCGCGGGCGTAGAGCTGGCCGACCACGCCGAATTCGTCACCGGAGCTGCCGTGGATCAGCAGCGTCTTGCCGGTCTTCTGGTCCTTGATCAGGGTCGGGGCGCCGGTCATGGTGTAGCCGGCGGTGTGATCGCCGAACTTCTTGTTCCACACCACCTTGCCGGTGTCCTTGTTCAGCGCCACCAGGCGGCCGTCCAGGGTGCCGAAGAAGATCTTGTCGCCGTAGATGGCGGCGCCGCGGTTGACCACGTCGCAGCAGGGGCGGATGTCGTCGGGCAGGCGGTGGTTGTAGACCCACAGGCGCTTGCCGGTCTTGGCGTCGAGGGCGAACACGCGGGAATAGGAGCCGGTGACGTAGACCACACCGTCGCGCACGATCGCCTGGGATTCCTGGCCGCGCTGCTTCTCGTCGCCGAAGGAGTAGGACCAGGCCGGCACCAGCTTGAACACGTTCTGGTCGTTGACCTGGGCCAGGGGGCTCCAGCGCTGGGCGTTGGTGCCCATGCCGTATTGCAGCACGTCCTTGACCGAGACATGGTCGTTGGCGATGTCTTCCCAGGTCACGTTGGCGGCGAAGGCCCCGGCGCTGGCGGCGAGGCCACCGGCGAGCAGGAGGCCCTTGATGGCGAGGCTGAGCGGGCTGGCAGGTTGGGGGTGCGATCTTGTTGTCATGTGTGCGGTTCCCGTGGTCGTTGTGGACCAGTGCGCCACCTGGCGTCCTGGCGCTTCGAATACTGGAAGCGCCACCGCCTGCGGGATACGGAAAAACTCCCGCGCTTGCCGGGAAAACTTCCCAGTGCGGGCATGACTTGGAAGTGCTGCCAAAGCGCCTCGATACACCTCCGCCCGGCCTGCTACCAAGGGAGTAGGGCGCGGCCACCAAAGCAGCATTCGGCCGTTATCGACGGCTCCTTACCATCCTCGTCACCACGCTCCTGCCGAGCGTTTGCCTTGCCCAGCATCTCGAAGAGGATGGAAGTCATGAATAAGCACAACGCCCTGCGTGGCCTGATGTTCCTTGCCGGTCTGAGTCTCACCGGTCTTGCCCTGGCCCACGGTGATGTCGTGCCGCAGGCCGTCAATACCGATGGCCTGGAGCCCCTGGGCAAGGAATGGCGCGACACCAACCCCTACCGCGCGCCCTATGAGAAGAACGCCCTGGCGGTGGAGATCGGTTCCTCGGCCTACAACCAGAACTGCGCCCGTTGCCACGGCCTGGAAGCCAAGTCCGGTGGCATCGCCCCCGACCTGCGCCTGCTCGAAATCAGCGCCGACGGCGACGAGTGGTTCAAGGAACGGGTGATCAACGGCGCGGTGCGCGACGGCGCGGTGTACATGCCGAAGATGGCCGACTTCCTCAGCCAGGAAGCGCTCTGGGCCATCCGCTCCTACCTGGAAAGCGTCCACGTCGAAGAGTGATCGCCATGCGCCTGCTCGCCCTGCTGTGCTGGTTGCTGTGCCTGCCGCTGGCGCAGGCGCAGGTCCGCCCCTATGACGACATCCTCGCCTCGGGGGTGCTCAAGGTCGCGGTCTACGAGAACTTCCCGCCCTACAGCTTCCAGCAGGACGGCCAGGCCCGTGGCGTCGACGTCGACCTGGCCAATGCCCTGGCCGCAGCGCTAGGGCTGAAGGCCGAGCTGATCTGGGTGACCCCCGGCGAGAAGCTCGACGACGACCTGCGCAACTACATCTGGAAGGGCCACTACCTGCGCCCCAAATTGCTCGCGGACCTGATGCTGCGCGTGCCCTACGACCGTGACTACACCGCGCGGCGCAACGACGTGGGCGAGCTGGTCAACGAACAGGTGGTGATCTTCGCCCCCTACCAGCGCGAGCGCTGGCACCTGGTGCACGACACCCGGCGCCTGCCGGTGGTGGACAGCATCGGCGTGTTCCGCCTGCACCCCATCGGCGTCGAGTTGGAGAGCGTGCCGTCCTTCTACCTGACCTCGGTGTTCAACGGCCAGCTCAGTGCCAACACCCGCCACTACCCGAGCCCGGCCGCCGCCTTCACCGCCATGCGGGGCGCCGAGGTGGACGCGGTGATGGCCCTGCGCGGCGAGCTGCAGTGGCTGCTGCACCAGGCCGCCGACCCGGCGCTGCAATCCTCCGACAACACCTACCCCAACCTCGGCCAGCCCCTGTGGGACATCGGCATGGCGGTGCACGAGTCCAACCGCCAGCTTTCCAACGCGCTGGACATGGAGGTGGAGGCGATGGTCCGCGATGGCCGGCTGGCCGCTATATACGCCCGCTACGGGCTGACCTACGAGCTGCCCGGCCTCTACCAGGACGTGCAATGAGGCGGGCCCCGGCCTGCCAGGGAGAACCACCATGCGCCACCTGAACACGCTGCTGCTGGGCTTGTGCCTGGGTGCCCAGGCCCTGGCCGCGCCCGACCCGGGCAAGGACCCGATGCCCTCGGTGATGTGGGACTTCCACCACCAGCGCATCCTCGACGGCGCGCCCTACGTCTTCGACGACCGCGTGCAGCTGCTGGCGCCGCCCTTCGCCGAGGACGCCCGCCAGGTGCCGATCCAGGTGGACGCCCGGGCGCTGCCGGGCAAGGTGACGCGACTCATGGCCTGGGCCGAGCTCAACCCCATTCCCCGGGTGTTCGACTTCCGCCCCGGCGATGCCGTATTGCCGGTGGTGGCGATCCGCATCCGCATCGAGCAGGCCACGCCGATCCGCGCGGCGGCGCTGACCGAGGACGGTGTGTGGCACATCGGCTCGGCCTGGATCGACGCCGCCGGCGGCGGCTGCACCGCGCCCAGCGTGGTGCGCGCGCAACCGGGCTGGGAGGACCGCCTGGGGCAGATCCACGCCGCGCGCTTTCCATTGGGGGACGACGAACGCCTGCGCCTGCGCGTCGACCACCCGATGGACAACGGCCTGGTGGGCGGCATCCCCGAGTTCTTCCTCAACCAGGCCGAACTGCGCGACGCCGCCGGCAAGCCCCTGGCGACCCTGGAGCTGTTCCCGGCCGTGGCCGAAAACCCCACCCTCAGCCTGGACGTGAAGGGCCACGCAGGCGCGCGCCTGTGGCTGCGCGACAACAACGGCAACGAATTCGAAGGGGGGCTCTAGGCATGCGCCTGCTCGTGCTGGTGTTCCTCGTCGTGCTGCCGCTGCTGTCCCGCGCGGAGCTGGACTACACCCTGCAACCCCGGCAGATCGCCGAAGGCACCTGGCTGCTGGAAGGCAGCACCGACAACTTCGCGGCGGGCAACGGCGGCAACGTGGTCAACACCGCCTTCATCGTCACCGACGACGGCGTGGTGGTGATCGACAGCGGCCCCTCCAAACGCTACGGCGAAGCCCTGCGCCGGGCCATCGCCACGGTGACTTCGCAACCGGTGAAGCGGCTGCTGATCACCCACCACCACCCGGACCACGCGCTGGGCAACCAGGCCTTCGCCGACGTGCCCATCGCCGCGCTGCCCGGCACCACCGAACTGCTGCGCCAGCAGGGCGACGCTATGGCCGAGAACATGTACCGCCTGGTGGGCGACTGGATGCGAGGCACCGAGGTGCTGCTGCCCACCGAGGCGGTCACCCCAGGCACCTTCAGCATCGGTGGGCACCCGCTGCGCCTGCTGGCCCTGCGCGGCCACACAGGGGCGGACCTGGCGATCCTCGACGAGCGCACCGGCGTGCTCTTCGGCGGCGATTTGCTGTTCTACCAGCGCGCCCTGACCACCCCCAACAGCCCGGGGCTGGACGTTTGGCTCGCCGACCTCGACCAGCTCCAGGCGCTGCCCTGGAAACTGCTGGTGCCCGGCCACGGCCCGGTGGCCCACGATGACGCGATCTTCACCCAGATGCGCGACTACCTCGGCTGGCTCGACGGCCTGCTGCGTGACGGCGCGAAACGCGGCGCGGAGATGAACGAGCTGATCCGCGCGCCCATCCCCGAGCGCTTCGCCGGCATCAGCCTGACCCGCTACGAGCTGGTGCGCAGCGTCAGCCACCTTTACCCGCGCTACGAGCGCGAACGCCTGCCCCGGGCGGAGTGACTCATTTGCCGGAAACCATTTCGCGAATGAATTGGCTCTGTCTGCGTTAGCTGTTGTGGTTTTAATGCAAGCGCTCAAGCTCGGTCCTTTCCGGGCGCCCAAGGGTTCGTGCCGCCTCCACCGCATGGGTTTCGCTTCGCTCTACACCATCCTACGAAAGCCCGTGCGCACCACGTGGCGATGCGCTGGACGAAGAAAGTTGGAGCAGCCGCCAACGCCCCTCCAGGAGGCCGAACGCAGTCGTTGCGCCGGGGGACGAGCGGCATGGATGCCGCGAGAGGCGCGCCAGGCCATGGATGGCCCATCGCGCCGGCCCCCAGAGCGGCGATGGAGTGAGGGAACCCGACGCAGTCGGGCCGGATGATGGGGCAAGTTTTTTGGTTCCTTTTCAACGATTGGAAAAGGGACTCGCCCGGGGGGGGCGAAACCAGAAACATCACCAGAGCTCGGCAACAAGCTGGACTCAAATCCTCTAGCAACACTTAACGCAGACAGAGCCAATGAATTCGCACACAAAAGCGGGGCGGCGCTACGCACCGCTTGGCGACTGAAGTCGCCCCTACAAGAAGCACATCGCCGATGCACGGGGATCACCGCTGCGTAGGGTGGAGGTCGCTCTTTACCTCCACCAGGCGGAGTCGGGTGGGGCACGCCGTCATGCCCGATCGTTCGTTGCCTGGGCCTGGGAGCGGGACTGGGAGCGGGAGCAGTGGGCTGAAGCTCACCCTACGCCCACCCGCCCACCCGCCCACCCGCCGACCCACGCCCAAGCCCACCTACGCCGATCCTGTGCCCACCCAGCGCCCCTGGAACCGGGTGGGCCGGTATTGCTACCAAGGAACTACGAATCTCCGCACTGAGGTGAATTGGCGGGGAGGGCGGGCGAACCAAGAATTCGCGGCAGACCGGGAAATTTTCCCGGATGACAACAACAAGCCCGCAGAGGTAGCCGCAATGAACCCCACCGGTTTCACCCAGCCTTTCGTCCGCACGGCGCTGTTCGCCGCCATGACCCTTGCCAGCCTGTCGGCCTGGGCGGGCGTCACCGACCAGGACATCAGCGATGCCGGCAAGCGCAACGACCAGATCGTGGTCAACGGCCTCAACCAGCAGGGCCAGCGCTACAGCACGCTGGACACGCTCAACACCGACAACGTCAAGGAACTCCGCCCGGTCTGGGCGCTGTCCTTCGGCGGCGAGAAGCAGCGCGGCCAGCAGGCGCAGCCGCTGATCAAGGACGGCGTGATGTACGTCACCGCCTCCTACTCGCGGGTGTTCGCCGCCGACGCGCGCACCGGCAAGAAGCTCTGGCAGTACGACGCGCGCCTGCCCGACGGCATCATGCCTTGCTGCGACGTGATCAACCGGGGCGTGGCCCTGTACGGCGACCTGGTGATCTTCGGCACCCTCGACGCCAAGCTGGTGGCGCTGAACAAGGACACCGGCAAGGTGGTGTGGAAGAAGACCGTGGCCGACTACAAGGCCGGCTACTCCATCTCCGCCGCACCGCTGATCGCCAAGGGCAAGCTGATCACCGGCGTCGCCGGCGGCGAGTTCGGCGTGGTCGGCAAGATCGAGGCCTATGACCCCGCCACCGGCAACCTGCTGTGGAGCCGCCCCACCGTGGAAGGCCACATGGGCTACGTCTACAAGGACGGCAAGGCGATCGAGAACGGCATCTCCGGCGGCGAAGCGGGCAAGACCTGGCCGGGCGACCTGTGGAAGACCGGCGGCGCCGCGCCCTGGCTGGGTGGCTATTACGACCCGAGCACCGACTCGCTGTTCATCGGCACCGGCAACCCCTCGCCGTGGAACTCCCACCTGCGCCCCGGCGACAACCTGTTCTCCTCCTCGCGCCTGGCGCTGAACCCGGAGGACGGCTCGATCAAGTGGCACTTCCAGACCACCCCGCACGACGGCTGGGACTACGACGGCGTCAACGAGCTGGTGTCCTTCGACTACCAGGACGGCGGCAAGACCATCAAGGCTGCCGGCACCGCCGACCGCAACGGCTTCTTCTATGTGCTCGACCGCACCAACGGCAAATTCATCCGCGGCTTCCCCTTCGTCGACAAGGTCACCTGGGCCAAGGGCCTGGACAAGAACGGCCGGCCCATCTACGACGACGCCCACCGCCCCGGTGCGCCGGGGGATGCGAAGAAGGGCACCTCGGTGTTCGTCGCGCCGTCCTTCCTCGGCGGCAAGAACTGGATGCCCATGGCCTACAGCCAGGACACCGGCCTGTTCTACGTGCCCTCCAACGAGTGGGGCATGGACATGTGGAACGAGGGCGTGACCTACAAGAAGGGCGCGGCCTACCTGGGCGCGGGCTTCACCATCAAGCCGCTGAACGAGGACTACATCGGCGTGCTGCGCGCCATCGACCCGAAGACCGGCAAGCAAGTCTGGCGCTATGAAAACTACGCGCCGCTGTGGGGCGGCGTGCTGGCCACCAAGGGCAACCTGGTGTTCACCGGCAACCCGGAAGGCTTCCTCATGGCCTTCGACGCCAGGACCGGCAAGAAACTCTACGAGTTCAACACCGGCTCCGGCGTGATCGCCTCCCCGGTCACCTGGGAGATGGACGGCGAGCAGTACGTCACCGTGGTCTCCGGCTGGGGCGGCGCCGTGCCGCTGTGGGGCGGCGAGGTGGCCAAGCGCATCAAGGACCTGGACCAGGGCGGCATGATCTGGACCTTCAAGCTGCCCAAGGACCTGGTGGCCAAGCGCTGACGGAGCGGGCGCGGCGGCCCGGTGCCGCCGCGCTCTGCCCACTCCGGCGGGGTGGATTCACAGCCTGCCTCCTCATCCCCTAGACTGCGCTCCCCGCCGTCAGCGTTGCGTGCCGGCCTCTCGTCCCGAGGAGCGCCTCGCTCGTGATCCGTCTCAGCCTGCTTCCCTGTCTCGTCCTGCTGTCGTGGCTGCTCGCCGCACCGTCGCAGGCCGCCGCCCCCATCGACCTGCGTGACTGGAACCCCGAGCTGCAGCCCATGCACGCGCTGGACGGCGACTGGCGGCTGACCTGGATCGAGCCGGAGCGCGCCGAGCAGCAGGTGCGCATCCCCTTCACCTGGGGCAAGGGCACCCCGACCTTCTGGGGGGAGGTGGGGTTCGGCCGGGTGGAACTGCGCAGCCAACTGATGCTGCCCGCCCATGCCAGCCAGCTGGCGCTGTACTTCGATGACTTCAAGTCGGCGGCGCGGGTCTGGGTCGACGGTGCCCTGGTGCTGGAGCGCGGGCGGCCGGGCGATGCGGAGGACGAGGTGCCGCGCCTGCAATCGGCCATCGTGCCCCTGCCATTGGGGCACACGCAGGTGGACATCCGCATCGAGCTGTCCAACCACTTCCACCATGAGGGCGGCATCGACATGGCCGTCAGGGCCGGCACCCTGCAGACGCTGCAGATGGACGCGAGCCGGCAGCGCGCCCTGTACCTGCTGACCGTCGGTGCGGCCTTCATGATGGCGCTGTTCATGGGCCTGCTCGACCGCAGCGCGGCGCGCTCCCTGGGCGGTGCGCCGCTGGCCGCCATGCTGGTGCTGGCCGGGATGCGCGCGGCCTCCAGCGGCGAGTTGCTGGACCACTACCTCCAATGGCCAGCGCTCTGGATCTACCGCATCGAGTACCTGTCCGGGCACCTGTTCGCGCCGGCCTACGGCTTCCTCCTGCTGCGCCTGTTCCCGAGGGAGCTGTCGCGCCGGCTCGTGGTGCTGCTGGCCGGCGTGGGTGTGCTCGGTGCCGCCCTGACGCTGCTGCTGCCCGCGCACTTCTTCACCCTGCTGCGCGACCCCTGTGCCCTGTGGCTGCTGCTCAGCGAGCTGTACTTCCTCGGCGCCCTGCTGCTGGCTGCCAGGCGTCGCCGGGCGGGTGCCCTGTGGGTGCTGCTGGGGATGGTGGTGATGGACGCCACCATCGTCAACGACCTGCTGATGTACTCCTTCAGCGTTTCGACGCTCAATCTCATCCCGGTGGGGGTGCTGTTCTTCCTCCTCTCCCACGGCCTGGTGGTGGGCAGTCGCGTCATCGCCGCGCTGCAGCACAGCAACCAGTTGCGCGACGATCTCCAGCGCCTCAACGCCTCGCTGGAGGCCAGGGTCGACGAGCGCACCCGGGCGCTGGCAGTGGCCCGTGACCAGGCGCTGCACGAGGCGCAACAGTCGCTGGAGCGCCAGGCGATGCTCAGCCACGAACTGCGCACGCCCTTGGTGGCCATCCAGGGGCACCTCCAACTCCTCGATCAGGGCGGGCTGGATGGTCGCCAGCAGCAGCGCATCGAGACCGTACAGAGCGCGGCGCAGAGCCTCACCGACGTGCTCGACGGCCTGATGCTGCTCAGCCGCGCCGAGAAGTTGGAGCTGCCTCCGGCCCAGGCCTTCTCCCCCGTGCGCCTGGCCGAGGAGTGCGCTGCGATCTTCCAGCCCCAGGCCGAGGCGCGCGCCCTGCGGCTGTCGACCGCCTGCGCGGCCGGCCTACCGGCCTTCGTGCTGGGCAACCCGAAGCCGCTGCGGCAGATCCTCTTCAACCTGCTGGGCAATGCCCTGAAGTTCACCGAGAGCGGGGAGGTGGTCATCCGCCTGGACAGGGACGGCGACGGCCTCCTCATCGAGGTTCGGGACACCGGCCCCGGTATCCGCCCCGAGCTGCAGGCCAGCATCTTCGACGCCTTCGTGCGGGACCCGCTATCCGACCGCCCCGGCATCGGCCTGGGCCTGTACATCAGCGCGCGGCTGGCCGCCCTGATCGGCGGGCAGCTGACCCTGGACAGTGCGCCCGGGCGCGGCACCACCCTGCGCCTGGCGCTGCCCTGGCCGGAGGTCGACGAGCCCGAGCCGGGCGCGGACGAGGTCGCCCAGCTGCAGGGCATGCGCGTGCTGCTGGTGGAGGACGTGGAGGTCAGCCGCCTGGTGACCGCCGAGTTGCTGCAGAGCTGGGGCTGCCAGGTCGGCACGGCCAGCTCCGGCCTCGAAGCGGTCGCCGCCTGCCTGGCCACGCCCTACGACCTGGTGCTGATGGACATGCGCCTGCCCGACATCGACGGGCTCGCCGCCAGCCGCAGGATCCTCGAAGGGGCCGCTGGCGGGCCCAGGCCGCTGCTCCTGGCCCTGACCGCCAACGCCGGTGACCTGGACCTGCAGCAGTGCCGCGAGGCCGGCCTGGCCGGCGTGCTGGCCAAGCCCCTGCATCGCGAAGCCTTGCTCGCGTTGCTGGAGCGCTGGGAGCAGCCGGCCCCGCTGGCCGGGTCGCCGATCGAGGAAATCTCCCAGGAGCGCATCGTGAAACTGCGCGGCTGGCTCGGCGCGGCGCTGTTCGACCGCCTGCTGCCGACCCTGTGCACCTCCTTGCGCGAGATACGCGCGTCGCTGGCCTCGCTGCCCGGCGGTGAACGGGGCGCCGAGCAACTGGAGGCGCTGTGCCACCGCCTGCGCGGCAGCACGCTCAACTTCGGGCTCGACCAACTGGCCCAGGCGGCGGAGCGTACGCGCCGTCCGGAGCAGATACCGGCCCTGCTGGCGATGCTCGACCGCCACCTGGCGCTGCTCGAAGAGCAGCTCCTAGCCGAAGCTGCCCTGAGGCGAACTGACGCATGAGGTGGCAACCCGCCAGCGCTTTGAGTCAGAATCCGCGCCGGTCCGAAACAGGGAAAATGCAGTGATGGCCGACAAGCTGGTGGTGGTGGAGGATGCTCCCGAGATCCGCGACATGATGGTGCTCTACCTGCAGAACGCGGGGTACGAGGTGCACGCCACCGATTCGGGGTGGCAATGCCTGGAACTGGTGCAGGCCCAGAATCCGGCGCTGGTGCTGCTGGACATCGGCCTTCCCGACCTGGACGGGCTGACCGTCACGGCGCAGCTGCGGCGCCGCCACCCGCAGCTCGGCATCATCCTGGTGACGGTGCGCGACGAGGACTACGACCGGGTCGTGGGCCTCGATGCCGGTGCCGATGGCTACCTCACCAAGCCGCTGAACCTGAACATCCTCCAGGCCCAGGTGCGCAGCCTGCTGCGCCGCTGTGGCGGGGGAGAGCGGGTCGGCGACTTCAACCTGCGCCTGGGGCGTTTTCGCGTGGACCTGCTGCGCCGGCGCATCTACGACCCGCAGGGCCAGGACGTTAACCTCACGCCCGGCGAGTTCGCCCTGCTGATCGGCTTGATCGAGCGGCGCGGCAGCGCCATCAGCCGCCATGATCTGCTCCACTGCGTGCGCCGTGGCCAGGACGCCGACGAGCAGGTCGATGTGCGCACCGTGGATGCGCTGGTGGTACGTCTGCGTCGCAAACTGGAGCTCAACGCCAATCGGCCGCAACTGATCCTGACTGTCTACGGCAAGGGTTACAGGCTGGCGACCGACGACGAGATCGGCGGCGGCCCCGCTCACTAGGCGGGTATGAATGGCCGTTCACAAGCATGAACGGCGTCTCCTAGCCCTCGCTTATAGCGAATAGAGAAAATTCACCATCCGTGAAATTTCCTTTCGTGACAGTGAGGTCCAACATGCCGGTCGAGCGCTTCTCCCCCCGAACCACACCCCGCGTTCTTCCGGTCCAGCGCTTCCAGCCAAGCCGCATCGCTGCCGCCATCCTTGTCGGCATGGGCGTGCCGTCGGCCTGGGCCGAATCGAACAACATCGTCGCGGCGGGGGGCTCCTACCTGGTCGGCGACACCGTCATCCACTACGCCGGCACGGCGACCAATATCGCCACCAAGGGCTCGGTGACGGACATCACCACCGAAACGGTGCGTGGCCAGACAGGCTTCAACTCCTTCAGCCACTTCCAGGTGGGCAGCGGCAATACCGTCAACCTCTACGTGCCCGGTGGCGCCAGCAACCTGGTGAACCTGGTGCACGACTCGCGCGTCGTCATCAATGGCACCCTCAATGGCGTGCTCGCCGATGGCAACCGCATCGGCGGCCATATCATCTTCGCCGACCCCCATGGGCTGGTGGTGGGCGCCAGTGGCGTGGTCAACGTCGGCAGCCTGACCATCACCACGCCGTCCACCCAGCAGATGCAGCAACTCTCCGGCGCCGTCGGCACCCTGTCGGCGGACGGTACCGCGCGCCTGGTGGACGACCTGCGCAACGGCCTCTACAACGACGCCGGTTCGCTCACCGACTACACCGGCACCGAGCGCGGCAAGGTGGAGATCAAGGGCCGGGTCAACGCCGTGGGAGCGGTCAACATCTTCGGCGCCGCCGCCGTGGTGGCCAAGGGTGCCCGCATCGAAGGTGGCAAGGACATCGCCGACGCGGTGTTCCGCGGCACGGTAAACACCGAGGGCCTGGCGGTGGGGCAGGCCGTGGCGCGCGCCGATGGCGCCGTGCGCATCGTCGGACGCGATTCGGCGACGGTATCCGGCGAACTCGCGGCCCTGATGGCGGACGGCAGCGGCGCCAACGTTTCGGTGTCCGGCGGCCAGAGCCTGGAGCTCACCGCGACCGCCAACATCTCCACCCAGGGCGCTGCCGGCAAGAACGGCGGCAAGATCGCCCTTGAAGCCAGCACCGTGAATTTGCGCACGGGCTCGACCCTGAGCACCCGCGCCAGCGGTGCCGGCCGCTCGGGGGACATCCAGGTCAGCGCCGTCAGCGATGGCGGTTGCACCTTTTGCGAAGGCGACCAGGTGCAGACGGTCGCCGAGCTCACCGACAGGCTGAGCAAACAGCCCAACTCCTTGCTGGCGCCGGAGCGGGGCGTGGCCAGCGTCAACATCGAGAAGGGTGCGGTGCTCGATGCCAGCCATGCCGAGGAATCCAGGCAGGGCGACATCAAGGTCAGCGCCACGGCGATCAGCCGGCAACTGGGGGGCTATTCCGCCGCCGATGCCAGCGTGAAGGTGGCGGGCACCCTCAAGGGCAACGACATCAGCCTGGCCAGCAATGCCGTGGCCGTGGTCGACCCGTCGCTGCTCGGCACGCTGTTCGACAGCGCCGCGATCAAGGCGGACGTGCTGCGTATCAAGAATGAGAACGGCTGGTCCGACGAGGCGGCCTGGGGCAAGGTGATCGGCGACCTCATCAAGCCGATCACCGGCATCGGTTCGCTGAACGATCCCGACCAGCTCAAGGCCCTTGGCGCCGATCCGGCCGACTTCAGCGAGCTGACGGCGCTCATCCCCTTCCTGGCGGTCTCCATCGCCCAGGCCGACTCCACGGTCGAGGTGCTCGATGGCGCCAGCCTGCAGGCCAGCCGCTCCCTGCTGGTCAAGGCCGACAGCACCCGCAACGTGGGAACCGAAAGCTTTTCCATTCCCGTGGTGCAGAGCCTGATCCCGTTCAACGCCGGTGTCGCCTTCGGGCGCATCAGCGGGGCGACCCGCGTCGAGATCAAGTCGGGGGCCGTGCTCAAGGGCGGGCAGGGCATCGCCGTGCAGGCCCACAGCGAGAACAGGCTGGACGTGAAGGCCGAGGCCTCCAATGGCCATGACGCCGAGGGCAAGCCGGTGACCACCACCGGCTTCGCCGCCGCCATGGCCAATACGGCACTGACCACCACCGCGCAGGTGAATGCCGGCGCCTCGCTGAACTCCCGTGGCGACGTCAGCGTGCTGGCGCTCAGCGAACAGGACATCAGCAACACGGCCAGTTTCAAATCCATCGGCAACGGTGCCGCAGGCGGCGCGGTGCTCGCCCTCAGCGTGCTCGACAGCGACACCCGGGCGGCCTTCGATGCCAACCTCAGCGGTGCGCGCAACCTCAACGTCAGCGCCACCAACCTGGTATCCCGCCAGCACAACGAAGCCTCCTCGCAGGCCGGCAAGAGCCTGGCCGACTTCATCAAGTTCCGCGCCATGGGCACGGTCGACCCGATCAAGAACTTCGTCCTCAGCAAGTTCAAGGAGGTCAACCCGACCCAGCCCAGCGATAGCAAGTTCCGCCTCGCCGCCTCCCTCGCCCTGGTCGTCAGCGACCAGCAGGCCGAGGCCAGCATCGGCAAGGGCAGCCAGCTGAGCCTCAGCGGCGACCTCAGCCAGACCGCGCTGCAGGAAATCCGCGACCTGCACAACCTGTCCAACAGCACGGTCAACGGCTCGAAGAACGGCTCGGACCAGAACGACTACTCCCTGAGCATGGCGGTGGCCATCGCCACCCTCAACCAGGGCACCCGCGCCCTGGTGGGGGACGGCGCGCAGATCGCCGCGCAGCGCATCGGCATCGGCGCCAACTACATCCAGCCGCTCAGCCTCAACGGTTTTGACCGCTGGAGTTCGCTGAGCGACATCGGCAAGCGGATGATCAGCCTCAAGGGCTGGCCCAACGACCTGGCGGGTGGGTTCTCGACGCAATACGCCAATTCCCAGGGCACCTCCGACGAGCTGGCGATCACCGGCTCCGTCTCGGTGCTCACCAACCTGGTGGACACCCGCGCCTGGGTCGGCGACAAGGTGCGCCTGGATGCGCTGGCAACCGGTGAGCAGCCCTGGCAGAGCAGCCCGCTGGCCCAACTGGCGGAGCGCCGTGACGGCAAGGGCCAGCTCATCCCGCTCAGCGCCATGGCCAGCGACCGCCGCTGGGACTGGGCGCAGCCCATTACCCTGGCCGCCGGCAACCAGCTCGGGCAACTGGCGATCGCCGGCAATATCGGCATGTTCCTGTTCGGCACCAACGTCGGCGGCGAGGCGGCGTCCCCTTCGGACGGCAAGCCCACGGCCCTGGGCGGAGCACTCAACGTGCAGACCGTTTCCAGCAAGGCGGTGGCGGGCATCGGTGCGCAGTCCGTGGTCAAGGCCGGCGGCGTCCAGGTCCAGGCGCTGCAGGACGACCTGATCCTCGCCATCAGCCCCTCGGCGGGGTCCGGCGTCAGCGCCGCGGCCAACGGCGCGGCGGTGGCCAATACCCTGACCTCCACCGTCAACGCCTCCATCCACAACACCGCCAGCGTGGAGGCGGGGCGTGTCGGTGTGCAGGCCGAGCACCGCCTGGGCCTGTGGACCGCATCCGGGGCCGTGGCCTTTGGCGCGGGGGCTGGCGTCGGCGGCGGGCTGGCGCTCAATGTGCTGACCACCGACGTCGATGCGCTGGTGGGCAACAACCGCAACTGGCGCCCCTCGGTGATGGGCCAGGGGCTCGACGCCAGCGGCAAGGGCATCTGGAAGGCCAACCTGCTGGACGTGCAGGCACTCAGTTCCGGGCAGAGCGGTGCCTTCGCCATCGCCGGGGCCGTGGTCAAGGGCAAGGAAGAGAAGAAGCAGCAGGAGGACGCCACCCAGAAGGCGGGGGACATCGGCAAGCCCACGGTGGAGCTGGCGGACAGCTTCGGCCAGGCGCTGTTGCAATCCATCACCCTGGGCGTGGTCAACGTCACCCCGGCCCTCAGCTCCCTGGCCAGTACGGCTGGCAAGGTCAAGGACGCTGTCAGCGAGGCGCCCTCGAAGATCGCCAGCGGCTGGGACAGTATTAAAAAGATGTTCGGCAAGCAGGATGCCGGCTCCGGCCCCGATGGTGGCGGCAGCGATTCCGGCGGGCAGGGCAAGGGCTTCTCCATCGCCGCTGCCGGCTCGAGCAGCATCAACGTTTCCCGCCAGCGCAGCCGGGCCGACCTCGGTGACATCGTCCTCGACCCGCGTGACCCGGCCCAGGGCGGCAGCAAGGTCCAGGTCCTGGCGCTCAACCAGACCCATCAGTTCAGCGGCTCCGGTGCCGGGGCGCTGACCCTCGCCGGCAAGCAGAAGAGCGAGTCGAGCTCCGCACTCTCGGGTGCGCTGGCCTACAACCACCTGATGAACGAGACCGATGCCCGGGTCGGCAACGTCCTGCTGCGTGGCAACGACCTGCTCCAGGTCCAGGCCCTCAGCGCCGGGGACCAGATCGCCATGGGCCTGGGCCTGGCCGCAGCCACGGCGGGCAGCGAGACCAACGTGGCGGTGGCGCTCTCCGGCTCGGCGGCCTACATGGGCAACCGCACCCGTGCACGGGTGGAGAACAGCCAGGTGGAGCAACGCGAGGCGGCGCCTGGCAGCATCGAGGTGAGCGCCTACGACCGGGCCCGGGTCATGCTCGGCGGCGGCGCCTTCGCCGGCAGCAAGGGCAACGGCGGCAGCGCCGGCGGCTCGCTGGTGGTGGGCGTGCTGGCCAATGAGCTGGCCGCCGAATGGCTGGGCAGCAGCGCCAGTCACTTCGCGCGCATGGATGTCGCCGCCGCCAGCGCCTCGCGGGTGCTGGCCGGTGCCCTGGCCGGTGCCGTCAGCACCGGCAGTGACAGCGGCGCGGGGGCGGGATCGTTGCTGGCGCTGGTGCTGGCCAACCAGGTCAAGGCGCGCATCGACGCCTATTCGCCCACGGGGGGCGGCAGCCCCGTGCTGTCGTCGTTGCAGGGCGGCGCGTTGAACCTGACCGCACAGAGCGTTTCCGGCGCTTCCGCGCTGGACGCCCGGTTCGCCGGCGCAGCGGATGCGACGCTGCTGGACAGCGGCCTGGACCTGGGCGGCGGCACGACCGTCTCCGCCATCCAGGTCAAGGGCGATGTGGACAAGGACCTGCTCAACGGCAAGCAGGGCCCCGGTGACCTGTTCGACGGCGATATCGCCGGCGAGGCGGTGCTGGCCGTGGCCGGCAGCCTCGGGGCGTCGGGTGGCAAGGCTGGCGTGGGGGGCTCCCTCGCGCTGGTCTACGCCGGCAGTGGCTACACCGCGAAGCTGGCCAACAGCCAGGTCGATCTCAGTGGCGACCTGACCATCGCCGCCCGGCACAGCGCCGATGTGCTGGCCGCCGCGGTATCCGGGGCCGGCAGCGCCGAGGCTGGCGTGTCCGGTTCGGCCACCGCGCTGATCGGGCGCGGCACCGTGCTCGCCGGGCTGGACATGGGCGACCGCACCCTCAAGGCGAGGAACCTCGGCATCAGCGCCGAGCGCAGCGGTGGCCAGTACTCCCTGGCCGGCAACATCACCGGCAGCAGCGGCTCGACCGCCGTCGGCGGCGCCGTGGGCATCAGCGACATGCAACAGCGGGTCGAGGCCCTGCTGGAGAAAGGGCGCTACCAGCTGGGGGGCGACCTGACCCTGGACGCGGCGCAGCAGAGCCGCATCATCAGCGCCGCGATCTCGGCGGCGGTCACCTCGGGCAATGTCGCGGTGGGCGGCGCGCTGACCTTCAACCGCATCGCCGACTCCACCCAGGCCCTGCTGCGCAACGCCCGGGTGGGCGCCGACGACCTGGTCATCCGCACGAGCCAGGCCGGGCAGGGCGCGCTGATCGGCTCGCTGGCCTTCAATCTGGCGGCCAGCGGCAGCAATACCGGGGTCGGCTCGGCCATCGCCATCAACCTCATCGAGGCGACGCGCCAGGCGTCGCTGAGTGACAGCGATGTCGAACTCACCGGCTCGGCGAAGCTGTCGTCGGGGCTCGATGGCCAGATCTGGGGCGTCGGCGTCAACGCCGTTGGGGGCAGCACGGCTGGCGTCGGCGGCTCCGTGGTGGTCAACAACATCGACGGCAGCGACAGCGTCACGATCTCCGGGGGCTCCCTGAGCACCAGCGGCAGCGGCAAGGCCCTCGTACTGGACGCGGCCCAGGGCCAGGGGATGTTGATCGCCTCGCTCTCCGGCCAGGTGACCGGCTCGGGCAATACCGGCGTGGGCGGGGCGTTCTCCGTGAACCGCATCGGTACCCAGCGCAGCGCAGCCATCGACAAGGGCACTATCAACGGCTTCTCCAGCGCGGCGCTGAGCGCCAGCCTCGACCAGGCCATCTACGCCGCTGCGGTGTCCGGTGCCGGAGCCAGCACGGCGGCGATCTCCGGCTCCTCCACCAGCAACGTGATCGAAGGGGGCGAGAAGGCCGGTATCAGCGCCAGCCACCTGGAGGTGGGCAGCCTGGAGTTGAATGCGAGCCGCGGCAACCGCGAGATCTGGAGCCTGGCCGGCTCGGTCGGCGGCGCCGGCAACGTCTCGGTCGGCGTGGCCAACGCCAACAACGTGATCCTGGCGCAACGCATCGCCCAGGTCAGCGACAGCACCCTGAAGCTCGGTGGCAAGCTGAGCCTGCTCAGCGGCGGCTCTTCGGGAATCCGCTCCCTGGCCATTGGTGGCGCCGGTGCCGGCTCGGCGGCGGTGGGCGCGTCCCTGGCGATCAACGTGATCAAGGGCGAGGAGCGGGCCAGCCTGGACGACAGCACGGTGTCCGGCGCCAGCGGGGTGAAGATCAGCGTCAGCGAGGGGGCGGCCGATATCTACACCGGGGCCGGCAACCTGCAGGTCGGCGGCAGCGGTGCGGGCGCCGGAGCGGTCGCCATCAGCACCATCGAGCAGCAACGCATCGCGCGGGTCCGCGCCAGCACGGTGGATGCCGGCACCTCGTCGGTGGAGGTCTCGGCCGTCACCGATGGCAGCATCCGTACGCTGGCGGTCAGCGGCAGCGTCGGCGGCACGGGAGCTGTTGCGCTCTCCAACGCCAGCAACAACATTGGCGCGGTGACGCGCGCGCAAATCGACGGCAGCGCCGGCGTGGCCGGTGTGCTCAAGGTCAAGGCAGAGGATCGCTCCAGCATCGCGGCGCTGTCCGGCGGCGCAGCCGGTGCCGGCACGGCTGCCGTGGGCGTGGCGACCTCGGTCAACCGCGTGGCCAGCCAGGTAGAGGCCCGGTTGCTCGGGCACAACGGCACCCAGGGCTGGAGCCTGAGCGACCTGAGCCTGGACGCGCACTCCGCCGCCACCATCCGCTCGGCATCCATCAGTGGTGCGGTGTCCTCCACCGCTTCGGTCGGCGGTTCGGCCGCCACCAACGTCATCCAGAGTTCCGCACGGGCCTTCATCGAACAGGGCGCCTGGGTCCTGGCCCGCAACAACGTCGGCGTATCGGCCCGCACCACCGATCAGATCAGCGGCGCGGCCGGTGCCTTCATGGGCAGCGGCACCGCGTCTGTCGGCGGCTCCGCCACGGTCAACGTCATCGAGAGCAGCACCACCGCCGGGATAACCGGCGCGGAAACCCGCGTCAGCGCCCTCGCGTTGGGCGCTGCCGCGACGATCGACAACGGTGTGCTGCTCAACGGGCCCAGCAAGGATGCGCGCCTGTGGAGCAACGCCGAACAGTTCAACCCCATTCCCGGCCTCGCCCTGGGGTCCCGGCAGTTCCGCGGGCTGGCCGTGCAAGCCAGCTCCGTCCAGCAGGTGGGCCAACTGGCGGCGGCGGGGTCGGTTTCCTTCGTGCCGCTGTACAGCGCTTCGGTCGCGGCACTGGGTAACAGCAACGTGATCGGCGGGGTCACCCGCGCCAGCATCGAGTCCGCCCAGATCAACCAGGCCGACGGCGCCGATGCCGCCCAGCAGGTGCTGGTGGGTGCCGCCAGCCATGTGCTGAGCTCAGGCTACCTGGCCAGCGGGGCTCTAAGCCTCGGGGTTGCGGCGGTGGCCGGTGCGCTGGACAGCACCGTCATCCAGCGCCAGACCCAGGCCGTCATCAGCAGCGCGCGGGTATCGAGTCGCGGAGCGACCGAGGTGCGTGCGGGCTCCACCCAGTTCGCCAGCACCGTCCTGGCCAGCGCGGCGGGCGCCATCGTGGGCGGTGCCGGCAACGTGGCACTGATCATCGCCAAGGGCACCACCGAGGCGCGGGTGGACAAGGGCAGTGACCTGGACGTTGGCAGCCTGCGGGTGAGCGCCGATGCGCTGCAGCAGTTCAGTGTCAATGCACTGGCCCTGGCGGGCGGCCTGGTGGGCGTGGGCGCCAACTTCGGCCTGGTGCTCGACCAGGCGCTGACCCGTGCCTGGGTCGGCGAGGCTCCCGGTGCGCCGGACAGCCTGGCCGACACCCGGGTACGTGCCGGGTCGGCCAGCGTGCTGGCCACTGGCACGAGCGAACTCCATAGCAACCTGGTGGGGGCGGCGGCAGGCGGTGGCGCCGTTGCCGGTTCGGCCCTGGTGCAGGTCGTTGAAACCACCACGGAGGCGGGAGCGGGCCAGGCTCAGTTCGGTACCGCGGCCAACCCGTTGGGGGACCTGAACATCGTCGCCCATGACAACCTGCGGGTGACCGGCAACGTCGGCTCGGGCGTGGTCGGTGCGGCCGCACTGGGGGCCTCGGCCAACGTGGTAGTGGCCAACAGCGCCACCCGTGCGCTGCTCGATCGCAGCAGCGTGCAGGCCGCCTCGCTGGCGGTGGACGCGCTACGTGAAGGGTATGCCGAGCTGTTGACGACCTCGGGCGGCCTTGGTTTCGCCAGCCTCAGCGGCAGCATCGGCCTGCTGCTACTGGGCAGTGGCGCCACCCAGGTCGGCACCGGCGACGCGGCCGTGGACCCGCTGAGCTATCTGGACAAGGACGGCAAGGGCACGCTCGCCAGCCTCGACACGATCACCGGCAAGGGACAGGTCGCGGAGCTGAGCCACGAGGAGGTGGTCTGGGACGCTGCAAGCCAGGGCTATGTCCGCGTCAGCGTGAAGGACGACCAGGACCTGGCCCGCGTCAATGCCAGCTCCACCGTCACCGTCAGTGACCGGTTGCGGGGCAACACCCCGCGCACCCACGAAACCGTGGCGCGTGTCAGCGACAGCCAGGTCAGCCTCAGCGGCGCTGCGCGGGTGACGGCCGAAGACCGACTCGCCAGTCGCAACCAGGCCGGCAGTGCCGGCCTCGCCGGCGGTGCCTACGGTGCGGCCATGGCGTTCAGCCTCTCCAATGCCCAGGTGGTCGCGGAGCTGTTGAACGGCAACCTCAAGGCCGCCAGCCTGGCGATCCGGGCTGCCGCCAGCGACAAGGCCATCGCCGGGCAGGATGGCGATTACACCCACGCGATGTTCGTCCACGCCTTGAGCGGCCAGGCCGCCGCGCTGGGCGCGGTGGGCGGCGCCGTGGCGGCCGCGGTGCTCAACAACGGCGTGAGTGCGTCCTTGGGTGGGGCGGTACAGGTCAGCGGCGACATCGAGGGCCGGGCCGTCGATACGCAGGCGCTGGATGTCCAGGCTTCCGGCCTGGCGGTGGGCGGCCTGGCGGGGGCCGGCCTGGTGCTCGGGGTGGCGGCCCATGACAGCCGCGTCAGCCTCGACGTGGCAGCGAATGCCGCGCTGCGCGCCGGCAATGTCCTGCTTTCCGCCCTGGCGGCGGGGCCGGTCAAGGTGCAGGGCTGGGGGAGCAGCGGCGGCATCCTGGGCGGCTTGAACGCCGTGGTGCTGCTGGCGCGCGATGCCTCCCAGGCGAAGCTGATGGTGGGGCGCGGTGCGGCGCTGATCGCCACGCAGGCGCTCGACCTGGATGCCCAGGTGCGCAGCCGCCTGCAGGCCAGCAGCGAGGGTTATGCACTGGGCGGCCTGCTGTCGGCGGGCGGCAGCCTGGTGGATAGCCTCAACAGCGCGGTCGCGGAGCTGGGCGTGGGCAGCGATGTGCAGCTCGCCGCAACCCAGGGACAGCTGCGCAGCCGGGTGCTGCGTGATGGCGATACCGACAGCTCCAACGTCAAGGCGCAAAGCCTGGCGGGTGGCGTGGGCCTCTCGGCCAATGCCGCCGTGGCCACGGCCCGTTCCCTGAGCAAGGCATTGCTGCATACCGATGCGAGCAGTCGTTTCGGTGGCGCGGCGGGCGGCAACTGGACCTTCCTTGCCGAGACCGACGTTCGCCAGCGTGCCTATGCCGATGGCAAGCTCGGCGGCCTGCTCGCCCTGGGGGCCACGGTGGCGCAGGCCCTGTCCCAGTCGCAGACCCTGGCCGAGGTGGCCGGGCATTTCGAAAGCGCCCTGGGCAACCTCAAGGTCAGCGCCCTGGGCAGCCAGGACAACCAGGCCGAGGCCCGGGCCGGGCAGGGCGGCCTGGTCAGTGGCGCCGCCGCCGTCGGCAAGACCGCCGACAGCAGCCGCACCCTCGCCAGCCTGTGGGCACGCGGTACCCAGGACGGCGTGATGAAGGTCGGCAGCCTGGCGCTCAGTGCGCTGCAGCAGTCGCGCTTCAACAGCTTCGTCGACAGCACCAGCGCGGCACTGCTCGGGGTGAGCGGCGCTCATGCACAGAACGACCTCGACCTGGCCACCAGCGCGCTGCTGCTGAACGGCGCCCGGATCGAGAGCCAGGGCTACAGCCAGAGCGCACGCGCGCTGGTGAGCAAGCCCCAGGCGACGGCCTACAACGTGCAGTCCGGCTCCGGCGGCGTGCTGGATGCGGCGGCGGCGCGCAGCCTCACCTCCATTGCCCTGGATACCCGCAGCCTGGTCGGCAACGATGTGCGGCTTCGCGTGGAGGGCGACTGGCGCAATCCGCAGAAGCTGGAGATCCAGGCGTTCAACCGGGTCGATGCCTATGACCGGGTGAAACTCGACAGCGGCGGCGCGATCAGCATCGCCCGGGCCGAGTCGTCGATCGATGTGCTCAAGAGCAACGCCGAGGCCCGGATCGGTGAGCGGTCGGACCTCTACAGCGTGGGCGACCTGGTGCTCGCCGCCAGTGGCGCCTATGCCATCGACAGCAACGCCAATGCCAAGACCTACGGGGCCGCAGGCGCGGCCAGCGGCAGCAGCCTGGCCCGGGTGAAGGCCGACTACCTGGCCCAGGTGCGTGGCAACGCGGCGTTGTTCGCCTACGGCGACCTGCGCCTGCTGGCCGGCCATGGCCTGGACGGCGCGGTCAACCGTGCCGAACTCACCGCACGCACCGACCTGTGGAACAACACCGCCTTCCCGGTGGTGACGGACCCCGCAGCGGCGGCGGAATACATCCGCAGCAGCAACCTGCAGGTGGAGGCCGGCAGCGGCCTGCGCAGCGTGGGTGACATCCATGCGTATGCCGGCCAGGGCCAGGGCGTGCTCTCTGGCAAGGGCGTGGGCAGGGACCTCTATCGACAGGCCGCAGCGGACCTGCTGGGGGCGATCGTCGGCCAGGTATCGCTGGACATCACCGGTGGCGGCACGCGCAACGAGGCGCAGGGCCTGGTGCGCATCGACGGCCAGCTCGACGCCGGCGTCTACAGCCAGCGCAAGCTGGTGATCAGCGGGCTGAAGTATCTGCTCGATGGCAAGGAAGTGGACCCGGCCAGCCTCAATGCCTCCACGCAGGGCACCCTGACCGTGGTGCCGGTGATGCAGGAGGCCAGCGACGGCATCACCTGGACCCTGAGCCAGGGCGAGTACTCGCAACTGCTCACCCGGCGTTTGCAGGAGTTGAACGATCGCCTGTCCAACTACGGTATCTCCGCCGTCGAGCGTGCGGCCTTCGAGGCCGAGCGCACGCTGCTGAACAAGACCCTGGCCCGGCTCTACGAGCAGATCGGCGGCAAGGTGGTGGACAAGCCCGGTGCCATCTCGGGCGAGGGCACGCTGCCCCAGGGCCTGAAGATCTGGCTGCTGGAGATCGACCCGGTGCTGGCCAAGCCGGGCAACATCCTGGTCCAGGGCGATGCCCTGATCGGTAGCGGCAAGCTCAATGCACCGGGCGACGCGAAGATCGAGATCATCAACAACAGCGAGGCCTTCCTCAGCCTGAAGGGCCTGGAGATTCCCGACCATGTCGGCGGCCAGCTGCTGTTCAACGGCGCCAGGATGTCCGGCAATACCAGCATCCGCAGTGCCAACAAGCCCGGCACCGGCACGGTGTCGTTCGCCAGCATCACGGTCGCCGAGAACTCGGCCGCGCCGCGCATCCTGGTGCAGAACCTGCGCAACCCCGCCGACAATCCCAAGGACGTCTCCGGCCTGAGCATGCCGGCGGCCGACATCTACGTGAACGGCAGCCTGCTGAACAAGCGTGGCGAGATCGAGCTCAGCGCCAAGTACGGCAGCATCTACGCCAATGCCGATATCCGTGCGCAGAAGCTCAGCCTGAGCGCCGGGCAGGACTTCGTCCTCAACAATCCCAATGCCTTCGTGCACATCGGCGGGGACCCGGCCAGCAACAACGACAAGAACACCATCTCCAGCAACGGTTCCGCCACGGTCGCCGGGCAGAACGTGGTGATCAACGCGCTCTACCTGAACATCAACGGCCTGATCCAGAGTGGCGTGGCGGATTGGCGCGTGACCATCGACGAGTCGCGCTTCGCCAATATCGACAGCCTGCGCTCGCAGGCGGTCGGCAACCGGCTGCAACTGGTGCAGACCGACGCGCGCACCGGCACGCTCGGCTATGCCTGGGACTTCGACAGCAACAGCATCGTGCTGGACCAGGTGCAGGTGGGCGGGGGCTACATGGAGCTGACCGGGCACATCCTCAGCACGGGCAAGGGCCAGCTCAAGGTGCTCGACGGCTTCAGCCAGGTGCACATCACCAACAACACCAGTCGTCGCCTGGAAATCGCCGGGCTCGACCTGGGCAACGGCGTCGAAGGCACCCTGCGCATCAACGACCTGGGGCGTGGCGAGAACGGCCAGCAGATCGGTGGCGAGCGCCTCTGGTCCACCGTCTATACCCGCGTGGGCGACCAGGTGCAGCGCTACGAAGGCTGGAGCAACGGCCCGTTGACCCTCAAGGGCAGCAGCGCCGGACGCGATGCGACCTACACCACCACGGCGGGGCGTTCCTATGTCTGGTTGACGGGGCGCGACGACAGCACCACCACCACTCGCCAGGAATACTGGGATGCCTTCTGGGGCTTCATCCCCACCGGGGACGGCACCCTGGCCTGGGAGAACACGGTCAAGGGGCAGAGCACGGCGATCCCGGGTGCGGAGTACATGGGCTCCACCAGCGGGCTGTACAGGATCGACAAGAACCTGATCCGCAATTACCGCTTCGTCGATGACGCCCAGCTCAACGCGATCATGCAGGGCTACGCATTGCAGTTGGCGGACCAGGATCCGGACAACTCGGCGCTGGCGGCCTTCCGGGTGGGCATCGGCCAGGGCGAGATCGCCCGCGTCAACGAGACCTACACCACCAAGGACCCGGTCAAGATCAACGAATACAGCGGTGGCTACTGCCAGGCGCACTTCATCTGGTGCCAGATCTACCGGACCACCAAGACCAGCGTCTACAGCTCTGGCAGCAAGGAGATCAACCGCTATGCGGTGCAGGCCGACCGGCCCATCGACATCAGCTTCATCGGCAGCGAAAGCGGGCTGATCGACCTCATCTCCAAGGGCTCGGTCACCCTGCGCGGCTCGATGTACAACCTCAGCGGCAGCACCTCGATCAAGGTCGACGGTGCCCTGGAGCAGAACAGCGACAACCTGGTGATCGCGGCGCGCGACCTCGACCTGGACGCCGGGCAGTCGATCGGCAGCCGCGAGCAGGCCCTGCGTGTCGAAGCGACCCGCAGCCTGGGCGCCTCCAGTCGCAACGGCAGCATCGACCTCAAGGCGCTCAACGGCGGGGTCAACCTCAGCCGCCTGAGCGCGGGTGGCGAGCACATCGGCCTCAGCGCCCAGGGCGACATCCTCGGCATCGGCGCGATGACCGTCACCGGCAACGCCATCGAGCTGGTTTCCACCCATGGCAGCGTCGGCAGCGCCGGTCATGCACTGCGCCTGGACTCCGGCAACGGCGCCAAGGGCCTGGTGCGCGCCAGCGCGGTGGGGGACATCCAGCTCGAGGAAGTGGGTGGGGATCTCTGGCTGGATCAGCTCAAGGCCGGTGGCGATGTCTGGGTCAAGGTGGCCTCGGGCAACCTCTATGACGGCAACAGCGAGCTGGGCTACGACGACCGCGCGCTCGATGAGCTGCAGCGGCTCTGGACGAGCATGGGGCTGACCGGAAGCGCGGCCGAGGAGGCCATGGCGCAGCAGCGCGGCGCCCTGATCAAGGCCGGGCAGCAACGCTATGCCCAGTACTGGCGCCTGCGCCAGGGGGGCGAGGTGGCGTTCGACGCGAGCCAGGCCGCCTTCAGCGCCGGCCAGCGAGAGCAACTGGCAGGCCTGGGCTGGAGCGAGCAGCGGATCGCCGGCGAGGAGGCCCGGCGCATGGCCGACTACCAGGCGCTGCATGCCACCTACGGCGGAACCACCTACGACCCGAACTTCACCTATCAGCTGCAGGATGCCGAGCTCAGGAGCCTCGAGCAGACGGCCACGTGGAGCGAGGACCAGTTGCGCTACTCCATCGCCGCCAGCCTGCTGCGGCGGGACGACGGCGGCTCGGTGGTACGCGAGGCCAATAACATCGAAGGGCGCAATGTCACCCTGGAGGCGTCGCGCATCGGTCGCCTCAAGGCGGATGCGATCGTCATCGACCTGAGCAAGACCGCCTCGCTCACCAACGAGCAGCGTGCCGCCCTGGCGTCCGCCGAGCGCGACGACATCGAGTTCGATGCCGGCAACCCGCTGCTGATCCGGGTCGCGCAACGCGACGATGTCAACGTCAAGGCCAGTGGCACCCTGACCGCCACGGCCCAGAGCGACCTGTTCCTCGGCGGCGACCAGGACTTCAACGTCTTCGCCCTCGACGGCCGCAGCATCAGCCTGAAGACCGATGGCAGCATCGAAAGCGCCAATGGCGACAAGGTAGTGATCCGTGGCCACGACGTGACCCTGGAGGCGACCGGCGGCGCCATCGGTGGCAAGCAGGCACTGAACCTGGCGGTCACCGGAGACCTCACCGCCCGGGCACGGTTGCTGGACCTGGTCCAGCACGGCGACCTCAGCCTCGATCGCCTGACCGGCGTCGAGCGCCTGTCGCTGCAGGTGCTGGGCAACCTGCGTTCGGCCAGCCAGATGGGCGAGAACCTGTTGGGCGGCCAGATCGATCTCAAGGTCAGCGGCACCACCGGTGCAGTCGGGCAGCGGCTGCAACTGGGCACCGGTTCCGCCTCGCAGCAGATCAACCTGGACCTGGGCGGCGACGCCTGGATCGGTGGCTTGCAGGGCCTCGCCAGTCAACCGGGCGTATTGCGCCTGGGCACCCTGAGCGTGGACGGCACGCTCGACCTGGCTCAGGTCGGCGAGTTGCACCAGGGTGGCCATTGGCAACTCGGCGGCCTGGTGGCGGACATCGCCGGTGGCTGGTCGACGGTCGATGGTGCCAGCCTGCAGGCCCGACACGGCATGAGCCTCACCAGTGGTGGCGACGTGCGGCTGGGCGATGTGACCATCGCAAGCGGCGACCTGAATATCCAGGCCGCCAGCCTGGCCGGGCTCGCCGCTGGCAGCCGCTGGCAAGCCGACGGCGTGCTGCGGCTCTCCGCCCTTGGCGACATCGGCTCGCAGGCCCAGGGCATCGAGCTGGCGGCCCGGCGCCTCGAGGTGGACAGCGCCACCGGGGCGCTGTACCTGGCCCTGGCGGCCGGCATCCAGGGCGGCAGCCTGGACAGCGGTGCAGGTCAGTGGCTGCGTTCCCTGGGCAACCTGAAGCTCGATCGGGTGAGCAGTGGCGACGGCGTCCAGCTGCGCGGCAATGGCCGGGTCGAACTGGGTGCGCTGAGCGCCCAGCGGGACCTGGACCTGGCGGGCGACGCGCTTGGCATCGACACCCTGCGCAGCCACCTCGGCGGCCTCCGGGCCCAGCTGGCCGGGCAGCTGCGCGTCGACGAACTGGACGTCGCCGGCACCGGCGACCTGCACAGTGCGTCCGCGACCCTCGGGACCGCGAAGTTCGGTGGTGCGCTGGTGCAGTCCCATGATGGCGACCTGCAGGCAGACGCGTTGTACGTCGGCGGCGGCTGGACGCTGCAGGCCGCCTCGGCGCGGCTCGGCAGCGCCAGCGTCAACGGGCAGGTCAGGCAGACCCTGGCCGGCGCCCTTGACCTAGAACGCCTGGACGCCACTGGCGGATGGACCCTGGCTGCAGGCCGCAGCGAGATTGGCAGCGCCAAGGTCGGCGGAGCGGTGGACATGACCCTGCGCGACGGCCTGCGACTCGGCAGCCTGGAGGCGGGGCAAGGCTGGAACCTGCGTGGCACCGACGCCCAGGTCACCCGTGCGGAGGTGCAGGGCGCGGTGCAGCAGGTGCTGAGCGGCATGCTGGACCAACAGGCGCTGCTGGCCGGCGGCGACTGGACGCTGCAGGCCGCCTCGGCGCGGCTCGGCAGCGCCAGCGTCATCGGGCAGGTCAGGCAGACCCTGGCCGGCGCCCTCGACCTCGAACGCCTGGATGCCACCGGCGGCTGGACCCTGGATGCGGGCCGCAGCGAGATCGGCGCCGCCAAGGTCGGCGGAGCGGTGGACATGACCCTGCGTGACGGCCTGCGACTCGGCAGCCTGGAGGCAGGGCAGGGCTGGAACCTGCGTGGCACCGACGCCCAGGTCACCCGTGCGGAGGTGCAGGGCGCGCTGCAGCAGGTGCTGAGCGGCATGCTGGACCAACAGGCGCTGCTGGCCGGCGGCGGCTGGACGCTGGAGGCCGCCTCGGCGCGTCTCGGCAGCGCCAGCGTCAACGGGCAGGTCAGGCAGACCCTGGCCGGCGCCCTCGACCTCGAACGCCTGGACGCCACCGGCGGCTGGACCCTGGATGCGGGCCGCAGCGAGATCGGCAGCGCCAAGGTCGGCGGTGCCGTGGACATGACGCTGCGCGACGCACTGCTGCTCGGCGACCTGGATGCCGGCGGGCGTCTGCAACTGCGCGGCACCTCTGCACGGCTCGGCAACCTCAGTACCGGCGAGGACACCGCCATCGAACTGACTGGCGACCTGGCCCTGCAGCGGTTGCAGGCCAAGGGGGCGCGAGTGCAGGCCGGCAATGCATCGCGGCTTGGCGAGATGGACATCGAGGGTGACCTCCAGGTGCGCGTCGACCACGACCTGCTGCTGGAGCAGGCCCGTGTCGCCGGCCATGCCGCGCTGCTGCACGGCGGCAGCGCGGGCAGCCTGCGCTTCGGCTCGCTGGCCGTGGCGCGCACCCTGCAACTCGAGGGCCTGGGCGACTGGCAGGGCGATGTTGCCGAGGTGCAGGGCGACCTGACGGCCGCTATCGGCAGCGGCGATTTCGGCCGGCTGGAGAGCGCCACCGGCGCGATCCGCCTGGAGGCGGCGCGTCACCTCGCCGTGGATGACCTGCACAGCCGGCAGCAGGGGTTGGAGCTGAGCGCCGCCAGCGCGGAACTCGGGCGCGCCAGCGCAGCCGGCCTGTTCAGGGTTTCCACCCGTGGCGACCTGGTGCTGAACCAGGGGCGCAGCGGCGGCGACATGAGCCTGGTGACTGCGGCCGGCAGCCTGGGCAACGTGCGGTTCGGCCAGGGCGTGGACCCGAGCGATCCGCAAAGCCTGGTCGCGACTCACCTCGCGAGCGGCGGCAACCTGCTGGTGCAGGCGGACGGCGATGTGCTCGGCGGCAACGCCGAGGCGCAACTGGAGCTGCGCATGCTGGGCCGCAACCTGCGCTTCGGCCGGGTCGCGAGCCTCGGGGAGGACGTCTTCCTGCAGGCCAGCGGCGACGCCCGCCAGGGCCACGGCAACGTGTTCGGGCTTGTGGTGGAGGCGAAGCGGGACATCGGCGTCATCGCCGGCGGTGACCTGACCCTGCCCACCGTGCTGTTCGGCGGCACCTACTCGCTGAAGGCCGGGCGCGACCTGGTGGTTGGCGTGGGTGGTGACCTTGACCTCAACGGCGTCGCCGAAGCCGGTCGCGACCTGCGCTTCGACATTGCCGGTACGGTCGCGCTGCAGGGCGTGCGGGCGGGGCGCGACGTCACCATCAACTCGGGCGGGGCGATCCATATCGACCAGTTCGTCGAGGCGGGCGGCAACGTCCTGCTCAAGGCGGACAAGGGCGACGTACGCGTCAGTCGCATCACCTCCACCGGCCTGCATGAAGGCCGCTCGATCGCGGGCGACATCGTCCTGGCGGCGGCTGGCGACATCGCGGTGGCCGAGGTGGAAAGCCACAACGGGCGCATCCAGGCCGAAGGCGCGAGCCTGCTGCTGGGCGACCTGGTGGCGGCCCGCTCCGTGGACCTGCTGTCCCGTGGCCTGATCCGTGTGGCCACCAGCCGCAGTGGCGGCGACCAGCGCTGGTCGGCTGACGCGGGCATCGCCTTCGAGCATCTGCTGGCCAAGGGGCAGGCCCTGCTGGACGGCCTGCTGGACATCCGCGGCACCCAACTGGTCGCCGAACAGGGGGCCGTGCTGCGCGCCGGGGTGAGAGGCGGCGCGGTAGTCGCCTCCAGCATCCATCTGCAGCGGGCCGAGGCACCGAGCCTCAGCCTGTGGGCCGGCGACCTCGTTCGCGTGGCGGACGCGGGGATCGGCCAGCGACTGGATCTGCATGCACGGGACAGCCAGCTCTATGGGCGGCATACCGGGAGCGGCCAGCTCGACCTCTGGGCCGAGGGCAGCGGCGATGGCCAGGTGGCGCAGACGCTGGCATTGCGCCTGGAGGCCGCCGACATCGTGGCGCCGCGGCTGCATGTGGCCGATGCGCTGATCGACACCACGGCGGCCCGGGTCGATTTGCGCGATGCACGCGGCGTCGAGCGCCTGGAGCTGCGCACGCCCCTGGCCCGGGTACGCATGGACAACGCCAGCCCGAGCTACATGGCGGACGCCGATATCCAGCTGTACGAACTGGACAAGGCGTTCAGCCTGAAGCAGGACAGCCTGCTGTCGAGCACCAATGCCTATGTCCTGCACCGCAAGCTGACCCACCAGGTGGTCGTCCCCAACTTCAGCGCGAGCCATGAGGGCGAAGGGGTGCCCTACGAGGGCATCACGGCGGCCCGCTATGCCGAGCAGCACCTGTCGTCCGGGCTCACCCTGGTACGCCTCGCGTCCCTGCTGGAAGCTGCCCGCCTGCGGGGCGCGGTGGTCACCGCCTGGGCGCCGAGCTGGAGCCAGGTCCCCCTGGATACCCGTATCAACATCGATGTAGCCGATGAGCGGCTGGAAGGAAATGAGGTGGCACATTGGGCGTTGTAAGCATGACCCGTCGCTGTTCCTGGCTGGTGCTGACGAGCCTGGCCGCCGGGCCGCTGCCGGCCCTGGCCGAAACCATCGCGCCGCAGGTGCCGGGGTTGGTGAACCCCAACCTGCAGCGCGAGCAGATCGAGCAGATCCAGCAGCAACGGCGTATCGAGGAGCGCGCACGGCGCACCCAGGTGCCGGCGTTGCGGGGCGAAGAGCCGGAGGACCAGCGGCTGCCGGAGGGTGGGGAACGCTTTGTCCTCTCCGGCATCGGCTTCAACGCCTCCGAGTACCTGCCGCGCGAGCAACTGGAGGCCATGGCGCGGCACTATGTCGGGCGCGAGATCGGCTTCGAGGACCTGAACCGCCTGCTCAGGGAGATCAACGAGCTGTACGAGGCGCGCGGACAACTGACGGCCCGCGCCTTGATCCCTGCGCAGGACCTGGAGGGCGGCCAACTGCGCATCGTGCTGGTGGAGGCCAAGGTCGACCAGGTTTCCTGGAAGGGCGGCCCGCGCCGGGTGGACGATGCATTCTATGATCGGCGCCTGCACGTCGAACCGGGCACGACCCTGGACAGCCCGGCCCTGATGAATGCCATCCAGCGCTTCAACGCGACCACGCCCGGCCCCCAGGTGACGGCAAGCCTGGCGCCGGGCGCACGGTTCGGCACCACAGCAGTCGAGCTGGAGGCCTTCGAGCCCGACAGCCTGCAATGGAGCCTGTTCGCCAACAACTACGGGAACGAGGGCACCGGCCGCGAGCAGTACGGCGGCAGCCTGACCTGGTTCTCGCCGACCGGGGCCGCCGACGCCCTCAACCTGTTGCTGGTGGCGACCTCCGGGTCGCAGTACGGCAGCGTGCGCTACAGCCGCCCGGTCAATCGCTGGAACGGTGTCGCCTATGGCGAGGTCGGCGGCAACAGCATGACGGTCGAGGAAGGCCCGCTGGCGTCGCTGAACATCGAGGGTGAGTCCAGGACCTGGACGCTGGGCTTCGACCAGCCCTGGTGGCTGGACGAGCACTGGGTCCTGCAGGGGGGCGTCGGCTACAACCAGCAGCGCTCCGAGAACACCATCGAGGGCTTCACCCTGAGCGAGGTGGATACCCGGGAAGGCTTCCTGCGCGGCCAGGTGGAGTACCGCTCCGCGCCCTGGTACCTGCGCTACGAACAGCGCGTGCGCCAGGCGCAGGTGGATAACGCCGTGAGCGGCGACGGCGGCAGCTATGGCCTGCTCAACGGGCAGGGCTACCTGTCGCGCGCGCTGGGCGAGCAGTACGAGCTGGTGGGGCGGTTCGGCTGGCAGTTCGCCAGTGACACCCAGGCGCTGCCGGCGTCGCTGTTCTACCAGTTCGGCGGCATCAGCAGCGTCCGGGGCTACGATCCCGGGGTGATCTCCTCGCCCCAGGGGGCGACGCTGAACCTGGAGGCCTGGTGGCGGCCAAGCGAACGCTGGCAGCCCTTCGTCTTCTTCGACTACGGCCGGGCCATGGAGCTCGGCATCGCCGACATCGACCTGCAGAGCGTGGGTGTCGGCCTCAACTTCAACTGGGGCCGGCACCTGAGCCTGAGCCTGGTCGCGGCGAACACGCTCAAGGATGTGGTGCCGGACCAGGACAGCGGACAGGTGCTGGCCCAGATTGTCCTGCGTTGACCCCTCAATCGATAGAACGGAGAACCAAGATGACCACGCTGTTGCTTTACAAGGATATCCAGGCCCTCAACCGCGAGCAGCACCAGGCGCTCAAGCTGCAGCAGTCGGAGAACTGCGACTTCGCCGCGTCCACCCACCTGGTGCCGGTCGCCGGCCTGGAGTTCTTCCAGGCGGCGCGCCATTACCCGCTGGTGTTCATCGGCGAGGGCAGCCAGGCCACGCCGATCGCGCTGCTGGGGCTGAAGGAGGGGCACAACGGCTACCTCGACGCCGAGCAGCGCTGGCAGGCCAACACCTACATCCCGGCGTTCATCCGCCGCTATCCCTTTGTGCTGGCCCAGGACGAAGCCAGCCACTTCACCGTCTGCTTTGACGCGGCGTTCAGCGGCTGGAGCGAAGAGCAGGGCAAGGACCTGTTCGACGCGCAGGGGCAGAACAGCGACTACCTCGACGAGATGATCCAGTTCCTGCAGAACTTCACCGCAGAGATGGAGCGGACCCGCACCTTCGTCGAGAAGCTGCACGCCCTCGACCTGCTCAGTCCACGTGCCATCAAGCTGTCCCATACCAGCGGCGAGAGCTTCGTGCTCAGCGATTTCCTGGCGGTGGATGAGGAGAAGTTCCTGGCGCTGGCGGATGAGCAGGTGCTGGACCTGCACCACAGCGGCTTCCTCGGCTGGATCTACGCGCACCTGATGTCCCTGGGCAATGCCAACCAGCTCTTCGACAACTACCTGAAGCGCCGCGAGCCCGCCGAGGTCGTGACCCACTGATGGTGTCGGCCGGCCGCCTGGCCTGGCGGCCGGCCGTCCCGCCAGGCCGGAGCGGCCGTTGCACCTGCGCGGAGCAACGCCGCGCTACTCCCCATGGCCAGGTCCATGCCACGCCTTTCGCCAGGTCGTACTAAGACTAAATGGCTAGGCGGCCAGGCTGTGCAGCCCCGCGGTGGAGGGATTTAATGCGGGCACTTATCAAAAGACACTGCCGGCCTCCACCCCTGCCGGGGAGGCGTCATCGGCCGGTGCTGCACGAGGTGCTCCGATGTCGTCGTCCCGCCTGCCCATCGCGCTCGCTTGCGCTCAATCCCTGCTCGCCACCGCCCTGCTGCTGGCCGTTCACCTGGCCGGGTTGCCCTGGCCCGTCGCGCTCCTGGGTCTGGTCGCGGCCTGTTGGCTGCCGTTGTTGTGGCGCCGGGCGCCTGTCGAGGCGCCGCAGCAGATGGGCACGGACATCGCCCGACTGACCCGCGAGCTGTCCTTCACCACCAGCCACAATGCGCTGTCCGCCGCCGGCGTGGCCTATTCGGTGAAGCAGCTGGGCGAGCGCCTGGAGTCGCAACTGGACGCCGCCGCGCGCATCGTCGCCAGTGCCGAGGTGATGATCGATACCGAAGAGACCACCACCCGCCTCAGCCACGAGGCCCAGGCTTCCGCCCGCGAGGCGCGGCAGAGCAGCGAGGCCGGGCGCGAGGTGTTGCGCAGCGCCATCACGCGCATGCATGCCCTCAACACCCGCGCCCGTGACAGCCGCGAGCTGATCGCCACCCTCAGCCAGCGCAGCGAGGAGATCCAGCGGGTGACCTCGGTGATCCAGTCGGTCGCCAGCCAGACCAACCTGCTGGCCCTCAATGCCGCCATCGAGGCGGCGCGGGCCGGGGAGCACGGGCGCGGCTTCGCCGTGGTCGCCGACGAGGTGCGCGGCCTGGCCGGGCGCACCGCCAGCGCCACCGAGGAAGTGGGGCAGATGGTCGCCGACATCCAGCGCCAGACCGCCGAGGTGGTGGCGCAGATCGAACACCTCTCCACCGAGCTGGACGAGGGCGTGGCCCAGGTGGAACTGACCGGCCAGCACCTGGAAAGCATCGCCGGCCTCGCGGTGGGCGTGGAGGCGCAGATCGGCGTCATCGCCAGCGGTGCCGAGACCAACCGCGAGCAGCTCACCAGCCTGTTCGCCGCCGTCGACCAGGTGCGCAGCGACCTGGGCATCAGCGACCAGCAGACCCAGCGCCTGGCCGAGGCGGCGGTGCAACTGGAGGGCCAGGCGGAGACCATCAGCGAGCGCCTCGCCGAAGTCGGCCTGGATGACTACCACCAGCGCGTCTACGACCTGGCGCGCGAAGGCGCCGAGCAGATCGCCCGGCGCTTCGAGGCGGACATCGAGCAGGGCAGGGTGGGGCTGGAGGATCTCTTCGACCGCCACTACCAGGCGGTGCCCAACACGGCGCCGCCCAAGTTCCGCACCCGCTTCGACAGCTACGCCGACCAGGTGCTGCCGGCGATCCAGGAGCCTTTGCTCAAGCGCCACGAGGGCCTGGTCTTCGCCATCGCCTGCACCCCCGAAGGCTACGTGCCCACCCACAACCAGGCCTTCGCCCACCCGCCCGTCGGCGATCCGCAGGTGGACATGCTGCGCAGCCGCAGCAAGCGCAAGTTCAGCGATCGCACCGGCATCCGCTGCGGCAGCCACCAGAAGCCGCTGCTGCTGCAGACCTACACCCGCGACACCGGCGAGCTGATGCACGACCTCTCGGTACCGATCTTCATCCGTGGCCGCCACTGGGGCGGCCTGCGCCTGGGCTACCGCCCCGAGCAGGGCTGAGCCTTGATGCAGGGCGGGTGAAACCCGCGATGGCCCGTGCGCGGGGGTGTCGGGTTGCACCCGACCTACGCGTCCCGTTCTCGGTGAACCCGCCGCAAGGCCGATGGCAGAGGCCTCGAACCGTCCGCCGCATCTACTACCAAATGAGTAAGGCATCGCTTCCATGGGGGCATTCCGGGGGCTCCGGGGCGCTGACTAAGATCGGCCCATCACCTGGCCACCCCAGCGCCAGGCTCCGACAAGAGAGGCCATCGTCATGATCTATGCGCAACCGGGTACCCCTGGCGCCGTCGTCACCTTCAAGCCGCGCTACGGCAACTTCATCAACGGCGAGTTCGTCGCGCCGCTGGCCGGGCAGTACTTCACCAACACCTCGCCTGTGAATGGCGAGGTGATCGCCGAATTCCCCCGCTCCGACGCCGCCGACATCGACCGTGCGCTGGACGCCGCCCACGCCGCCGCCGACGCCTGGGGCAAGACCTCGGTGCAGGACCGCGCGCTGATCCTGCTGAAGATCGCCGACCGCATCGAAGCCAACCTGGAAGTGCTCGCCGTCACCGAGACCTGGGACAACGGCAAGGCCGTGCGTGAAACGCTGAACGCCGACGTGCCCCTGGCCGCCGACCACTTCCGCTACTTCGCCGGCTGCATCCGTGCCCAGGAAGGCTCCGCCGCCGAGATCAACGAACACACCGCCGCCTACCACTTCCACGAGCCGCTGGGCGTGGTGGGGCAGATCATCCCGTGGAATTTCCCGCTGCTGATGGCCGCCTGGAAGCTGGCCCCGGCCCTGGCCGCCGGCAACTGCGTGGTGCTCAAGCCCGCCGAGCAGACCCCGCTGTCGATCATGGTGCTGGCCGAGATCATCGGCGACCTGCTGCCGCCGGGCGTGCTCAACATCGTCCAGGGCTTCGGCAAGGAAGCGGGGCAGGCCCTGGCCACCAGCAAGCGCATCGCCAAGATCGCCTTCACCGGCTCCACTCCGGTGGGCGCGCACATCATGCATTGCGCGGCGGAGAACATCATTCCGTCCACCGTCGAGCTGGGCGGCAAGAGCCCGAACATCTTCTTCGCAGACATCATGCAGGCCGAGCCGGCCTTCATCGAGAAGGCCGCCGAGGGCCTGGTGCTGGCCTTCTTCAACCAGGGAGAGGTGTGCACCTGCCCGTCGCGGGCGCTGGTGCAGGAGTCGATCTTCGAGCCCTTCATGGTCGAGGTGATGAAGAAGATCAAGGCGATCAAGCGCGGCGACCCGCTGGACACCGACACCATGGTCGGCGCCCAGGCCTCCGAGCAGCAGTACGACAAGATCCTCAGCTACCTCGACATCGCCCAGCAGGAAGGTGCCGAGCTGCTCGCCGGTGGCGCTTCCGAGCGCCTGGGCGGTGACCTCGCCAGCGGCTACTACATCCAGCCGACCCTGCTGAAGGGCCACAACAAGATGCGCGTGTTCCAGGAGGAGATCTTCGGCCCGGTGGTGGGCGTCACCACCTTCAAGGACGAGGCGGAAGCCCTGGCCATCGCCAACGACACCGAGTTCGGCCTCGGCGCCGGCCTGTGGACCCGCGACATCAACCGCGCCTACCGCATGGGCCGTGGCATCAAGGCTGGCCGCGTGTGGACCAACTGCTACCACCTGTACCCGGCCCACGCCGCGTTCGGTGGCTACAAGAAGTCCGGCGTCGGCCGCGAGACCCACAAGATGATGCTCGACCACTACCAGCAGACCAAGAACCTGCTGATCAGCTACGACATCAACCCCCTGGGCTTCTTCTGATCCCCGAGCCTGGAACGGCCCGCCGCCTGCGGGCCGAATCCCCTTGTCGACCATCAACCCCCGCGCAAGCTGCACACTCCGGCGGGCGGATGAGTGTCGAGCCACGGCCCTTCGGGGCCGTTTTTTTTGCCCGCCAGATCACCCCATCGCATGCACGATTCGTAGGGTGGATGACGCTCTTTTCATCCACCAGCGGTGTTGGTCGTTAAACACGGAGTCCCCGTAGGTTGGGCTGAGGTACGAAGCCCAACGTCGCAAGGCCGGGCATCGCTCCGTTGGGCCTCGCTGCGCTCGGCGCCAACCTACGGTTGCGTGTAGGCCGGCAACCACTATGTGGGGCTGGACGCCGCAATGGTGGATGGATGAAGCGTCATCCACCCTACGCCACGGGTTGCTCCCACGGCCCTGACACAGCTGTTCCACCTCTCGTTGCGCCTGTCCCGCACCTGCGACATGTGCCCGCCTGGCGAGGTTCGCGGTGCCTCTCCGATAAAACCGTCAAACCCTTCTGCCACGGGCCCTGCAGCCATCCAGCGCAACGCTGGCACAGCCATTGCGATAGGGCTGGGGCCGTGGCGCGAGGCTGCGGCCCTAATAAGAATCGGAGACCCACTGATGAAGCACATTGGCCTGCAATGCAGCGGAGGCTGGGAGCCGCCGCCCGCCGCCTCGACCCTCAAGCACCTGATCGCCGCCATCGCCCTGGGCGTGGCCTGTTCCTCGGCCGCGTGGGCGGCGGACGTGGACGGCAAGCGCATCATCGCCGCCGACCAGGAGCCCGGTAACTGGATGAGCCACGGGCGCACCTACGACGAGCAGCGCTACAGCCCGTTGAAGACCATCAACGACGGCAACGTCGGCAAGCTCGGCCTGGCCTGGAGCTACAAGCTCGACCTGGACCGCGGCGTGGAGGCGACCCCCATCGTGGTCGACGGGGTGATGTACACCACCGGCCCCTTCTCGGTGGTCTACGCGCTGGATGCGCGTAACGGCAAGCTGCTGTGGAAGTACGACCCGCAATCGGACCGCAACCGCGCCGGCGAGGCCTGCTGCGACGCGGTGAACCGTGGCGTGGCGGTGTGGAAGGACAAGGTCTACGTCGGCGTGCTCGACGGTCGCCTGGAGGCCATCGACGCCAAGACCGGCAAGCGCGTCTGGTCGGTGGACACGCGCAACGACAAGGCGCGCAGCTACACCATCACCGGCGCGCCGCGCGTGGTGAACGGCAAGGTGATCATCGGCAACGGCGGCGCCGAGTTCGGCGTGCGCGGCTACGTCACCGCCTACGACGCCGAGACCGGCAAGCAGGCCTGGCGCTTCTTCACCGTACCGGGCGACCCCAAGCTGCCGCCCGAAGACAAGGCCATGGAGATCGCCCGCAAGACCTGGCACGGCGACGCCTTCGTCGAGCAGGGTGGCGGCGGCACCGCCTGGGACTCGTTCGCCTTCGACCCGGAGCTGAACCTGCTCTACATCGGCGTCGGCAATGGTTCGCTGTGGGACCCGAGATGGCGCAGCCAGGCCAAGGGCGACAACCTGTTCCTGTCCTCCATAGTCGCGGTCAATGCCGACACCGGCGAATACGCCTGGCACTACCAGACCACCCCCGGCGATGCCTGGGACTTCACCGCCACCCAGCACATGATCCTGGCCGAGCTGCCCATCGAGGGTAAGCCGCGCAAGGTGCTGATGCAGGCGCCGAAGAACGGCTTCTTCTACGTCATCGACCGCGCCACCGGCGAGCTGCTCTCGGCCAAGGGCATCGTGCCGCAGAACTGGACCAAGGGCATGGACATGAAGACCGGCCGGCCCATCGTCGACGAGGAGAACGCCGCCTACTGGAAGAACGGCAAGCGCAACCTGGTGACGCCGGCCTTCTGGGGCGCCCATGACTGGCACCCGATGTCCTACAACCCCGACACCGGGCTGGTGTACATCCCGGCGCACATCATGTCGGCCTACTACGAGCACATCCCGGATGCGCCCAGGCGCAACCCGTTCAAGAGCATGTACCAGCTGGGTTTGAAGACCGGGATGATGCCCGAGGGCCCGGACGGCCTGCTGGAGATGGCCAAGACCTGGTCCGGCAAGCTGATCGCCTGGGACCCGGTGAAGCAGGAGCCGGCCTGGGAAGTGCCCTACGTCACCATCTTCAACGGCGGCACCCTGAGCACCGCGGGCAACCTGGTGTTCGAGGGCAGCGCCGATGGCCGGGTGATCGCCTACGCCGCCGACAGCGGCAAGAAGCTCTGGGAGCAGCCCGCTGCCAGCGGCGTGATGGCGGCACCGGTGACCTACAGCGTCGACGGCGAGCAGTACGTGACCTTCATGGCCGGCTGGGGCGGCGCCTTCTCCACCTTCGCCGGGGCCCTGTCCCTGCGTGCCGGCGTGCAGCCGTTCTCCCAGGTGCTGACCTACAAGCTCGGCGGCACCGCCAAGCTGCAGGAACCGGCCCCGCCGGCCGACGCCCCGGAGCCGCCGCCGCTGACCGCCAGCGCTGCGGATGTGGAGGCCGGCGCCAAGCTCTACGACGGCCACTGCTCGCAGTGCCACGGCATCCATGCGGTGAGCGGCGGCGTGCTGCCGGACCTGCGCAAGCTGACGAGCGAGAAGCACCAGATGTTCCTCGGCATCCTCTACGGCGGTCGCGTGCCCGACGGCATGCCGTCCTTCGCCGAGGCGTTCAACGCCGCCGAGGTCGAGCAGATCCACCAGTACCTGATCAAGCGCGCCCATGACCTGAAGCAGGAAGGCGACGCCTGGACGCGCTTCAGCGCCAAGTGATCCGCCGGGCGGGCCGGATGCCCGCCCGTTCCACTCCCTGAAAGCAAGCGAGAGCGACCATGACCGAGACCCCCCTCTACCAGAACTACATCGCCAACGCCTTCGTCGGCAGCGACCAGCACATCGAGGTGCACAACCCGGCCAACGCCGAGCTGCTGGCGCGGGTGCCGGAATCCCCCATCGAACAGGTGGAGCGCGCCATCGCCGCCGCCCGTGGCGCGCAGAAGGCCTGGGCCGCCAAACCGGCCATCGAGCGCGCCGGCTACCTGCGCCAGATCGCCACCAAGGTGCGTGCCAATGCCGAACGCCTGGCGCGGATCATCACCCGCGAGCAGGGCAAGGTCCCGGCGCTGGCGCGGGTGGAAGTCGACTTCACCGCCGATTACCTGGACTACATGGCCGAGTGGGCACGGCGCCTGGAAGGCGAGGTGCTGACCAGCGACCGGGTCAACGAACACGTGTTCCTGCTGCGCAAGCCGCTGGGCGTGGTGGCCGGCATCCTGCCGTGGAACTTCCCGTTCTTCCTCATCGCCCGGAAGATGGCGCCGGCCCTGCTGACCGGCAACACCATCGTCATCAAGCCCAGCGAAGAGACGCCGATCAACTGCTACGAATTCGCCCGCCTGGTGGCCGAGACCGACCTGCCCAGCGGCGTGTTCAACGTCGTTGGCGGGCGCGGCGCCAGCGTCGGCCACAGCCTCACCAGCCACGCCGGGGTGGACCTGATCAGCTTCACCGGCAGCGTCGGCACCGGCGCGCGGATCATGGCCGCCGCCGCGCCGAACATCACCAAGCTCAACCTGGAGCTGGGCGGCAAGGCCCCGGCCATCGTCCTCGCCGACGCCGACCTGGACCTGGCGGTGACCGCCATCACCGCCTCGCGGGTGATCAACACCGGGCAGGTGTGCAACTGCGCCGAGCGCGTCTACGTCGAGCGCAAGGTGGCCGACGCCTTCATCGACAAGATCGCCTCGGCCATGGCCGCCACCCGCTATGGCGACCCCTCCGAAAATGCCGAGCTGGACATGGGCCCGCTGATCAACCAGGCCGGCCTCGACAAGGTCGCGCAGATGGTGCGCACCGCCCAGGGCCAGGGCGCCCAGGTGGTGACCGGCGGCGCGGTGGCGGACAAGGGCAAGGGCTTCCACTACCAGCCCACGGTGCTGGCCGGCTGCAAGGCGGACATGGAGATCATGCGCAAGGAGATCTTCGGCCCGGTGCTGCCGATCCAGATCGTCGACGACCTCGACGAAGCCATCGCCCTGGCCAACGACAGCGAGTACGGCCTGACCTCATCCATCTACACCCGCAGCCTCGGCGCGGCGCTGAAGGCCAGCCGCGAGATCGACTTCGGCGAGACCTACGTCAACCGCGAGAACTTCGAGGCCATGCAGGGCTACCACGCCGGCACGCGCAAATCCGGCATCGGTGGCGCGGACGGCAAGCACGGGCTGTACGAGTTCACCCACACCCACGTGGTGTACATCCAGGAGTGAGGGGCGGGCGTGGCGGCGGTGTTCGCCGCCACGCCTGATCGCGAATGAATTCGCCCCTACGGATCAGAACATCTCATTGGGCTGGACGATGCCGTGCTTCTTCATCTTGCGGTACAGCGTGGAGCGGGAAATGCCCGAGGCCTCGGCCGCGGCGCTGATGTTCCAGCGGTGCTGGCGCAGGGTGGCCAGCAGGTGGCGGGCTTCGTCGTCGCCCAACTGGTCGGCGAGGCTGGCGGGCGCTTCGGCGCGGGGCGCGAGCGTGGCGGGGAGGGCGGCCTGATGCAGTTCGGCGGGCAGGCAGTCGCAGTCGATCACGCCATCCTCGGCCAGGGCCACCGCGTAGCGGAGGGCATTGAGCAACTGGCGGATATTGCCCGGCCAGGGATGGGCGAGCAGGCGCTGGCGGGCCGCTTCGTCCAGGCGCAGCCCCTCGGCGCCGGGTTGGGCGGCGAGCAGGGCCTCGATCAGCTCGGCGCGGTCGCTGCGTTCGCGCAGGGCCGGCAGGGAAAGGGTCATGCCGCTGAGGCGGTAGAACAGGTCCTCGCGGAACAGCTTGGCCTGGATCATCCCGGCCAGGTCCTGGTGGGTGGCGGAGACCACCTGCACATCCAGCGGCACCGGTGCTTCGGCGCCCAGGGGGAAGATCTCGCGCTCGGCCAGCACGCGCAGCAGGCGTGTCTGCAGGTGGGCGGGCATGTCGCCGATCTCGTCGAGGAACAGGGTGCCGCCGTTGGCCAGCTCCAGCTTGCCCTTCATGCCTTTCTTGCTGGCGCCGGTGAAGCTGCCGCCGCGGTAGCCGAACAGTTCGCTCTCGATCAGCGTCTCCGGGATCGCCGCGCAGTTGAGCGCCACGAAGGGCCCGGCACGCCGGGCGCTGGCCTGGTGGATGGCGCGGGCGAAGGCCTCCTTGCCGGTGCCGGTCTCGCCGGTGATGAGGATGGGGATGCCCTTGTCGATCACCTTGCGGATGCGCCGCACGCCCTGTTGCAACTGCGGGTCGCCGCCGCCCAGGCGTTCCAGATTGGGGTGCTCGCTGGCCGGTGTGCGCACCTGCGGAGCGGGCGTGGCGGGGCGCAGGTGCCCGGCGGGAATGCGCAGGCCGACGTCCACCAGCGCCTCGCCCTGCAGGGCGCGCAGGCGCACGCCACGGGCGCCGCCGCTGGTGAGGCTGAGCAGCTCATCGACGTCGGCCGGCAGCAGGCTGTCGATGCGCCGGCCGAGCAGGGCGCTGCCCTGGGTCTCTTCGTAGGCGACGAAGGCGGCGCGGTTGGCACCGATCACCCGGCCCTGTTCATCGAGGGCCAGCAGCTGTTCGTTGGCCAGGTCGGTGATGTCGTCACGGGGCTTGATGGCCAGGGTCAGGCGGTCGCGGTAGCTCTGGCGGAAGTGGGCGTTCTCGATCAATCGGGCGTACATGATCACCAGTTGCAGGGTCAGGTACTGCGCCTCCTTGGGCCCGTCGCTGTTCAGGCAGGTGGCGTTGAGGCAGCCGCGCAGGTGGCCCTGGGCATCGAAGATCGGCGACACCGAGCAGCTCAGCCGCGCATTGGAGGTGAGGAAGTGTTCCTGGCGGTGGATGGTCAGCGCCTGGCCGGCCGCCAGGGCGGTGCCGATGCCGTTGGTGCCGGCCACGGATTCATCCCAGCGGGCGCCGACGATCAGGCCGGACTGGGTGTAGAGGTCGCGCTCGGCGGGCAGGCGCGCATCCAGGGTGATGCCGTCCTCGTCGCTGAGCAGCACCGCGAAGCCGGCCTGCACCACACGGCGGGCGAGGCCGGTGACGCCCTGACTGGCGATGGCCAGGTATTCCTGGTGCTGGGCCTGGTGCTGGCGGATCTCGGCGGCGGTGAGGATGTTCTTCTCGCCGCGCCCGCGTGGGTTGAGGCGGTGCTGGGTGACGCTGCGGTACCAGGACTGGGCGATGAGCCCGTCGGGGCGGATGCCACGCCCGGAGAAATGGTGGTCGACGAAGGCCGCGAGTTCGCTGGCGCTGGTCTCCGAGGCATGCAAGGTCATAGGCACTCCCGTTGGCCGATGGTCGCCCCTGGGGGCGCGCCTCGGCGTCTTGTTGTTTTGGTCGAACCGGCAGCCCGGCCGGACGCTCCAACCATAGACCGCAGAGCAGTTGCCTGCAGTTATCCATCCGTCGGAGATGGCACGGATACAGCAAGGCACATGCCGAAAGCTTCAGTCGCCGCCGCAAGGCCCGGTCCAGGGCACTTCGTCGCCAGGCCGTGCCGTGTGGGGCGCGTGGGCAGCCGTCGCAGAAATGCGACAGCTGTAGCGGGCGGGCGCACAGCTGTCGCACGCACGCTACCAAATCAGGACCGGAACTCGTTCGAAAGTAGCATTCGGGGGTATCGGGCCTGGTGGTTAACTCAAACCTGCCGGAATTCTCCGGCGCCATAAGAAGAGGAACGACCCATGTGGACTAAACCCGCCTATACCGACCTGCGCATCGGCTTCGAAGTGACCATGTACTTCGCCAACCGCTGATCGTCCTTGCCCCGGTCCGCCGGGGCTTCCCGACAGGGGTTCCCATGCATATCCAGATTCTCGGCTCCGCCGCTGGCGGGGGCTTTCCGCAGTGGAACTGCAACTGCCGCAACTGCGCCGGCCTGCGCGCCGGCACCCTCAACGCCGAGGCGCGCACCCAGTCCTCCATCGCCCTGAGCGATGACGGGGTCAACTGGGTGCTGTGCAACGCCTCCCCCGACATCCGCGCACAGATCGAGGCCTTCCCGGCGTTGCAGCCGGCCCGGCGCCTGCGCGACACGGCCATCGTCGCGGTGCTGCTGATGGACAGCCAGATCGACCACGTCACCGGCCTGCTGACCCTGCGCGAGGGCTGCCCGCATTCGGTGTGGTGCACGGAGATGGTCCACCAGGACCTGACCAGCGGCTTCCCGCTGTTCACCATGCTGCAGCACTGGAACGGCGGCCTGGCCTGGAACCCCATCGCCCTGGACGGCGAGCCCTTCACCATCCCCGCCTGCCCGGGGCTGCGCTTCACCGCCATCGCCCTGCGCAGCAGCGCGCCGCCCTATTCGCCGCACCGGGGCAACCCGCACCCGGGTGACAACATCGGCCTGTTCGTCGAGGACCTGCGCACCGGCGGCTCGCTGTTCTACGCGCCGGGCCTGGGCCAGGTGGACGAGGCGCTGCTGGGCTGGATGCGCCGCGCCGACTGCCTGCTGGTGGACGGCACCCTCTGGCGCGACGACGAGATGCGCCTGTGCGAGGTGGGCGACAAGCTCGGCAGCGAGATGGGCCACCTGCCGCAGAGCGGCCCCGGCGGCATGCTCGAGGTGCTCGATGGCCTGCAGGACAAGCGCCGGGTGCTCATCCACATCAACAACACCAACCCCATCCTCGATGCCGATTCCGCCGAGCGCGCCGAACTGGACGCGCGCGGCATCGAAGTGGCCCGCGATGGCATGGCCATCCGCCTCTGAGCCGGTGGCGCATAACAAGGAGCTGTCCATGCAACAGACCGCCATGAGTCCCGAGCAATTCGAACAGGCACTGCGCGCCAAGGGCGCCTACTACCACATCCACCACCCCTTCCATGTGGCCATGTACCAGGGCCGCGCCAGCCGCGAGCAGATCCAGGGGTGGGTGGCCAACCGCTTCTACTACCAGGTGTGCATCCCGCTGAAGGATGCGGCGATCCTCGCCAACTGCCCGGACCGCGACACCCGCCGCGAATGGATCCAGCGCATCCAGGACCACGACGGCGCGCCGGGCGAGGCGGGTGGCATCGAGGCTTGGCTGCGCCTGGCCGAGGCGGTGGGGCTGGACCGCGAGCAGGTGCTGTCCCAGGAGCTGGTGCTGCCGGGGGTGCGCTTCGCCGTGGACGCCTACGTCAACTTCGCCCGCCGGGCCAGCTGGCAGGAGGCGGCGAGCAGCTCGCTGACCGAACTCTTCGCGCCGCAGATCCACCAGTCGCGGCTGGATGCCTGGCCCAGTCATTACCCCTGGATCGACCCGGCCGGCTACGACTACTTCCGCTCGCGCCTGTCCCAGGCCCGGCGCGATGTGGAGCACGGCCTGCGCATCACCCTGGCGCACTACCGCACGGTGGAGCAGCAGGCGCGCATGCTGGAGATCCTGCAGTTCAAGCTCGACGTGCTGTGGAGCATGCTCGACGCCATGAGCATGGCCTACGAGCTGGAGCGCCCGCCCTACCACACGGTGACCCGCGAGCGGGTCTGGCACCGGGGGCTGGGGCAATGAGCGAAGTGCTGCAATCGAAGACCCCGCAACTGCGCCGGGGCTTCCGCTTCCAGTTCGAACCGGCCCAGGGCTGCCATGTGCTGCTCTACCCGGAAGGCATGATCAAGCTCAATGAGAGCGCTAGCGAAATCCTCAAGCTGATCGACGGCCAGCGCAGCGTCGCCGCCATCATCGATGACCTCACCGGGCGCTTCCCCGATGTGCCGGGGGTGGACGAGGACATCCTCGCGTTCATGGAGGTGGCCAGTGCTCAGTTCTGGATCGAGTTGCGTTGAACCGCTTAGCCCGGCCCGCCAGCCCGGCCCACCTTTATGGCTGCTGGCCGAACTGACCTATCGCTGCCCGCTGCAGTGCCCGTATTGCTCCAACCCCCTGGATTTCGACCGCCAGGGCGCGGAGCTGTCCACCGCCGAGTGGATCGAGGTGTTCCGCCAGGCCCGTGAGCTGGGGGCGGCGCAGTTGGGATTTTCCGGTGGCGAGCCGCTGGTTCGCCAGGACCTGGCCGAGCTGATCCGCGCGGCACGCGGCATGGGCTATTACACCAACCTGATCACCTCCGGCATCGGCCTCACCGAGGCGCGTATCGCCGAGTTCGCCGAGGCGGGGCTGGACCATATCCAGATCAGCTTCCAGGCTGCCGACGAGGAGGTGAACAACCTGCTGGCCGGCTCGCGCAAAGCCTTCGCCCAGAAGCTGGCCATGGCCCGGGCGGTGAAGGCGGCGGGCTACCCGATGGTGCTCAACTTCGTCACCCACCGGCACAACATCGACAACATCGAGCGCATCATCGACCTGTGCCTGGAGCTGGAGGCGGACTTCGTCGAACTCGCCACCTGCCAGTTCTACGGCTGGGCCGAGCTCAACCGCGCCGGCCTGCTGCCGACCCGCGAGCAGTTGGAGCGCGCCGAGGCCATCACCAACACCTACCGGGACAAGCTGGCGGCCCAGAACCACCCCTGCAAGCTGATCTTCGTCACCCCGGACTACTACGAGGAGCGCCCCAAGGCCTGCATGAACGGCTGGGGCAACCTGTTCCTCGACATCACCCCGGATGGCACCGCCTTGCCCTGCCACAGCGCGCGACAGCTGCCGGTGCAGTTCCCCAGCGTGCGCGAGCACAGCATCCGCCACATCTGGCAGGACTCCTTCGGTTTCAACCGCTTCCGTGGCGATGCCTGGATGCCCGAGCCGTGCCGCTCCTGCGACGAGAAGGACCGCGACTTCGGCGGCTGCCGCTGCCAGGCCTTCATGCTCACCGGGGATGCCGCCAACGCTGACCCGGTGTGCAGCAAATCGGCGCACCACGGCATCATCCTCGACGCCCGCCGCCAGGCCGAGGAGGCGCCACGGGGGATGGGCGAGCTGGTGTTCCGCAACCCGGGCAATGCGCAGCTGATCGCCAAGGCCTGAGCCTTCGCCGCAGGAGGAATCCCGATGCCCATCGCCCCCTACGGCACCTGGCCCAGCACCTTCAGCGCCCTCGATGCGGCAGCGGCCAGCCGCGATTTCGCCGAGCTGAAACGCTGCGCCCACGGCCTGCTGTGGAGCCAGTTCGACCCGGCGGACGCGCGCACCACCCTCTGGTTGTGGCGCCACGGTGAGGCGCGCTGCCTGACACCGGCGGGCTTCTCCCTGCGCAGCCGGGTGCACGAGTACGGCGGCGGCGCCTTCTGCCCCACCGCCGAGGGTGTCGCCTTCGTCAACGAGGCGGACCAGCAGCTTTATCTCCAGCGCGTCGACGGCGCGCCTCGGCCACTGACGCGGCAGCCCGGCAGCCGCTTCGGCGACCTGCAATTCGACGCCCAGGGCGAAGCGTTGCTGGCAGTGGAAGAGCGTCACGGCGGTGAGGCGGTGCGCAACCGCCTGGTGAGCATCGCCCTGGCCGATGGCGCCCGCTCGGTGATTGCCGAGGGCGCCGACTTCTACGCCACCCCGGTGCTGGACGGCACCGGCCAACGCCTGGCCTGGATCGAATGGGACCGCCCCGAGCAACCCTGGACCGAGACCCGCCTGTGCAAGGCGCAGCGCGACGACAGGGGCAACTGGCAAGGGCACCGCGTGCTGGCCGGTGCCGCAGGCGGGGAATCCCTGCAGCAGCCGCGCTTCGCCGCCGATGGTCGTTTGCTGTGCCTGAGCGACCGCCATGGCGGCTGGCAACCCTGGGAGGAATCCACCCGGGGCTGGCGCCCGGTGGTGGGGTGTGCCGAGGCCGACCACGCCGCCGCGCCCTGGCAACTGGGCGCCTGCACCTGGCTACCGCTGGAGTCAGGTGGGCTGCTGTCGAGCCGCTTCGAGCAGGGCTTCGGCGTGCTGGCGGAGCAGGGCGGTGCGGGGGAGCGACGCCTGGCCGACGCCTTCAGCCGCTTCCGTGCCCTGGCAGCCGACGAGGCCCATTTCTATGCCATCGCCACGGCGCCGGACCGGCTGCCGGCGGTGATCGCCATCGACCGCGTGGGCGGTCGCGTCGAGATACTGGCCGGCGGCGAGCAACCGCTGGGCGAGGCGCAGCTGTCACGCCCCGAGCCCCTGGGCTTCGACAGCGGCCAGGGCGAGCGCGCCCATGGCTTCTTCTACCCGCCACGCCATGCCGAGGTGCGCGGCCCGGCCGACGAGCGCCCGCCATTGCTGGTGTTCATGCATGGCGGGCCGACCTCGGCCTGCTACCCGCAGTTCGACCCGCGCATCCCGTTCTGGACCCAGCGCGGATTCGCCGTGCTCGACCTCAATTACCGGGGCAGCAGCGGCTACGGCCGCGCCTACCGCCAGCGCCTGCGCGGGGAGTGGGGGCGCATCGAGGTGGAGGACGCCTGCGCGGCGGTCGCCCACCTGGCCGCCGCCGGGCGCATCGACGGCGCGCGGGCCTTCATCCGTGGCGGCAGCGCCGGTGGCTACAGCGCCTTGCTGGCCCTGGCCGAGGGCCGCAACTTCCGCGGCGGCGCCAGCCTCTACGGCGTCAGCGACCCGCTGGCGCTGCGCCGGGTCACCCACAAGTTCGAGGCCGACTACCTCGACTGGCTGATCGGCGACCCCGACCTCGACGCCGACCGCTACCGCCAGCGCACCCCGTTGCAGCGCCTGGCGGACATCGAGGCGCCGCTGATCTTCTTCCAGGGTGGCCGCGACGCCGTGGTCGTCCCCGCGCAGACCCACGCCATGGTCGACGCCCTGCGCCAGTTGGGCCGCGAGGTGGAGGTGCACCTCTATCCCGACGAAGGCCACGGCTTCCGCCAGGCCGCCAACCTCGCCCATGCGCTGGAGACGGAGTACGGGTTCTACCGGAGGTTGCTCTGATCGCATGGCGATGGGGTGGGATGCTCACAAGCACTGAAGCGGGCGACTCGCAATCGGCTGGCACCCATTGGTCGGATTGAAAACGTCCCTGATTCCAGTAGTCTGCTTCCCATCCCATAACAAGAACGATCAGGCGGATCATGCGCCACGACATCAGCCAACTGCGTAAATTCGTGTCCCCCGAAATCATCTTCGGCGCCGGCTGCCGGCATAACGTCGGCAACTACGCGAGCACCTTCGGTGCGCGCAAGGTGCTGGTGGTGTCCGACCCCGGTGTGCTCGCCGCCGGCTGGGTCGCCGATGTGGAGGCCAGCCTGCAGGCCCAGGGCATCGACTACTGCCTGTTCACCCAGGTCTCGCCCAACCCGCGTGTTGAAGAGGTGCGCCTGGGGGCGGATTTCTACCGCAGCGAGGGCTGCAACGTGATAGTTGCGGTGGGCGGCGGCAGCCCGATGGATTGCGCCAAGGGCATCGGCATCATGGTCGCCCACAACCGCTGCATCCTCGAGTTCGAGGGGGTGGACACCATCCGCGTGCCGAGCCCGCCGCTGATCCTCATCCCCACCACCGCCGGCACCTCGGCGGACGTGTCGCAGTTCGTGATCATCTCCAACCAGGCCGAGCGGATGAAGTTCTCCATCGTCAGCAAGGCGGTGGTGCCGGACGTGTCGCTGATCGACCCGGAAACCACGCTGAGCATGGACCCCTTCCTCTCCGCCTGTACCGGCATCGATGCGCTGGTGCACGCCATCGAGGCGTTCGTGTCCACCGGCAGCGGGCCGCTCACCGACACCCACGCGCTGGAGGCCATGCGCCTGATCAACGGCAACCTGGTGCAGATGATCGCGACGCCCGACGACATCGCCCTGCGCGAGAAGATCATGCTCGGCAGCATGCAGGCGGGGCTGGCCTTCTCCAACGCCATTCTCGGGGCGGTGCACGCCATGTCCCACAGCCTCGGCGGCTTCCTCGACCTGCCCCATGGCATGTGCAACGCGGCGCTGGTGGAGCATGTGGTGGCCTTCAACTACAGCGCCGCGCCGGAGCGCTTCCGCATGGTGGCCGAGACACTGGGCATCGACCCGCGCGGGCTCAACCACAACCAGATCCGCCAGCGCCTGGTGGAGCACCTGATCGCCTTCAAGCAGTCGGTGGGCTTCCACGAGACGCTGAAGCTGCACGGCGTTTCCACCTCCGATATCCCCTTCCTGTCGCGCCATGCGATGGAGGACCCCTGCATCCTCACCAACCCGCGCGAGTCGAGTCAGCGGGATGTCGAGGTGGTGTATGCCGAGGCCCTCTGAGGAGCAGCGCCAGGCGCTGCTCGGGCTGGGTAGCCATTCGGCGCGCAAGAGCCATTACCCCGAGCTGCTGAGCCGCCTGGAAGAGCTGGAGACCGAGCGCAACCGCTACAAGTGGCTGTTCGAGCACGCGGTGCACGGCATCTTCCAGGCCAGCCTGCAGGAGGGCCTGCGCGCGGCCAACCCGGCGCTGGCGCGGATGCTCGGCTACGACTCGCCGGAGCAACTGCTGTGGTCGCTGACCGACCTGGCCAGCCACCTGTTCGTTGGCGGTGAGGCGGAGCTGGTGCACATCCGTGCCGAGCTGCAGCGCCAACAGGGGTTGATCGGCTACGAGACGCGCCTGCGTCGCCAGGATGGCAGCCATGTGGACGTGCTGATGAACCTGCTGCTGAAGCCGGACGAGGAGGGGCTGTTCGAAGGCTTCGTCGCCGACATCACCGAGCGCATCCTCGCCCAGCAGCGCCTGCAGACCCTCAACGACGAACTGGAGCAGCGGGTGGCGGCGCGCACCCTGGAGCTGCAGACCCTCAACGGCCAGCTGCGCGAGGCGCGGGACGCCGCCGAGGCTGCCAACCAGAGCAAGGACAAGTACCTGGCCGCCGCCAGCCATGACCTGCTGCAGCCGCTGAACGCCGCGCGGCTGCTGGTTTCGACCCTGCGCGAGCGCAGCCTGCCCGGCGCCGAGCAACTGCTGGTGGAGCGCACCCACCTAGCCCTGGAAGGCGCCGAGGACCTGCTCACCGACCTGCTGGAAATCTCCAAGCTGGACCAGAGCGCGATCCGCCCGGACATCGACGCCTATCGCCTGGACGAGTTGCTGGCGCCGCTGGCCTCGGAGTTCCAGAGCGTTGCCCAGTCCGCCGGGTTGCAGCTGCGCGTGCACATTCCCAAGGGGCTGGCGGTGAGCACCGATATCCGCCTGCTGACGCGCATCCTGCGCAACTTCCTCAGCAATGCCTGCCGCTACACCGAGCGCGGCCGCGTGCTGCTGGGCTGCCGCCGCCGGGGCGACCAGGTGCGGCTGGAGGTGTGGGACAGCGGCCGGGGCATTCCGGCGGACCAGTTGCAGGCGATCTTCCTCGAGTTCAACCAGCTGGACCGTGGCCGCGCCGCCGAGCGCAAGGGCGTGGGCCTGGGGCTGGCCATCGTCGATCGTATCGCCGGCATCCTCGGCTGTCCCATCGGCGTGCGTTCGCAGCCGGGGCGGGGGTCGGTGTTTTCCATCGAGGTGCCGTTGGCGGAGGTGCTGCCGGCGCGCCGCGAGGATGCCCCCGTGCGCCCGCAGACCGGCGACCCGCTGCCGGGCCGGCGCCTGCTGGTGCTGGATAACGAGGCGAGCATCCTCCACAGCATGGCCGCGCTGCTAGGCCAGTGGGGTTGTGAGGTGGTGACCGCGCCCGACCTGGAGAGCGCCCTGGGCAACCTGGGTGGCGTCGCGCCGGAGGCGATCCTCGCCGACTACCACCTGGACCACGGCGTGACCGGCTGCGAGGTGGTGCAGGCACTGCGCGGGCAGTTCGGCCGGGCCATTCCGGCGGTGATGATCACCGCCGACCGCAGTGACGAGTGCCGGCGCAACCTGCAGGCCCTTGGCGCGCCGCTGCTGAACAAGCCGGTGAAGCCGGGCAAGCTGCGGGCGGTGTTGAGCCAGTTGCTGCTCTGACCCCGAGTGGGGTCAGTTGCCGTGCGGGGTGGCGGCCAGGACCTGCTTGAGCTGGGCCTGGTAGTCGGCCGATTCGCGCTGGCGGGCGACCTCGTCCCAGATGGCGTGGGCGAGGGTGGGGTTCATGTCCATCAAGCGGTTGGACAGCATCAGGTAGTAGTCCTTCTGCTCCAGCGGCACGGGGCGTTTCTCGATGCCTTCGCCGAGGTCCGGGTGGCTGGCCAGGAGCTGATCGGCGCGCAGGGTCTGCATGGCGGCGGCTTCGAAGCGGTGGCCGTGGAGCATGCGCAGCAGGGCCAGTGGGTCGCGGCTGGTTTCTTCCACGTCCAGGCCGTGGGCCTTGAGGAAGTCGATGATGGAGAAGCCGCTGAGGGACGCGACCCGGCCCTGGATGCCCGTGAAGGTGTTGCCGTCCCAGTCGGCCTGGCTGCCGCGCAGGCGGTACAGCGAGTAGGAGGCGCTGTGCAGGCGCTTGTCGGTATCCAGCGAACCATCAGCGCGGTACGGGTAGTGGCCCATGACCTGGCGCTCGGCCTTGAAGGAGGAGGCGAAGGCGCCGTCGTACTGGCCCCGGGCGAGGCCGTCGAGGCAGCGCTTCCAGGGCATCGGCTGGCGTTCGATGGTCAGTTTCAGGGCGCTCTGCACGCGGTCGAACAGCGCCTGGTTGAGGCCTTTGTCGTCGAGCATCACCCAGGGCCAGGAGTCCTGGTCCTCGTAGCAGAACACCAGCTTCGCGGGTTCGGCTGCCTGGGCCTGAAGGGCGAGGAAGCAGGCGAGGATTAAGGTGATGGGCTTGATCGGTGACATGGTGGCTCTTTCCGGGCAGGCGCCAGGGAAGTGTAGTCAGGCCACCGTGGCCGTCCGCTGGCGGGCGCATTTCTAGCATGATGGCAAAGCGCCGTCTCTGCTCCTCGGGTGAACTTGAGAACCCGGTCAGGATCGGGACGGGGGAGGCGGATGAACGGGGGCGGGGCGGGTACAAAAATGGCCGCAAGGGGCGGCCATGAGGTTTCCGCGGCAGGGGAGGCGGAGGCGATAGCGGCGCGGGGAGGGCGGGGCGGCGCCGGACTTTTCCGTCATGGCCATGTGAGCCGCGTGCGGCGTCAGATGGGGGCTGGTCCCTCAGCCGCAGCCAGTGTCGCCGGCCCGTGTTGCAGGCCTGTGACGGGCGCGAAGAAAATTTTATTCGCTGTATAGTTTTATACATAGCGAAGGGGTAGAGTCGGCTCCCGCTTCACGCGCTGCTCAACCTCACACAAAAACAAAGGAGTGCTCCATGGGTCACATGTCCCGTCTGTTCATCGCGCTTGCTGCCTGCACCACCGCCAACCTGGCTATGGCCCAGGACGTCCAGGTCGCGGTCGCCGCCAACTTCACCGCACCGATCCAGGCCATCGCCAAGGACTTCGAGAAAGACACCGGCCACAAGCTGGTGATCGCCACCGGTGCCACCGGCCAGTTCTATGCGCAGATCAAGAACGGCGCGCCATTCGAAGTCTTCCTCGCTGCCGACGACAGCACCCCGGCCAAGCTGGAGAAGGAAGGCGACACCGTTGCCGGCACCCGCTTCACCTACGCCGTCGGCACCCTGGCCCTGTGGTCGGCCAAGGACGGTTACGTCGACGCCAAGGGCGAGGTGCTGAAGAAGAACGAATACAAGTACCTGTCCATCGCCAACCCGAAAGCCGCGCCCTACGGCCTGGCCGCTACCCAGGTGCTGGAGAAGCTGGGCCTGACCGCCCAGGTCAAGGGCAAGCTGGTGGAAGGCCAGAACATCACCCAGGCGCAGCAGTTCATCTCCAGCGGCAACGCCGAGCTGGGCTTCGTCGCGTTGTCGCAGATCTACAAGGATGGCAAGGTGACCGGCGGCTCTGCCTGGATAGTGCCGGCCGAGCTGCATGACCCGATCAAGCAGGACGCGGTGATCCTCGCCAAGGGCAAGGACAACGCCGCCGCCAAGGCGCTGGTCGACTACCTGAAGGGCGACAAGGCCGCAGCGGTGATCAAGTCCTACGGCTACGCGCTTTGAGTTGAATGAGGGAGCGGTGCGATGCCACTGAGTGGTGACGACTGGGCGGCGATCTGGCTGACCCTGGAGCTGGCGACCCTGACCACGGCCCTGTTGCTGCTGGTGGGAACGCCCATTGCCTGGTGGCTGGCACGCACCGACTCCTGGCTGAAAGGTCCCGTGGGGGCGGTGGTGGCATTGCCGCTGGTGCTGCCGCCCACGGTGATTGGCTTCTACCTGCTGGTGAGCATGGGCCCCCACGGTTTCATCGGCCAGTTCACCCAGTCCATCGGCCTGGGTACCTTGCCCTTCACCTTCGCCGGGCTGGTGGTGGGGTCGGTCTTCTATTCGCTGCCCTTCGTGGTGCAGCCCCTGCAGAACGCCTTCGAGGCCATGGGCCCGCGCCCGCTGGAAGTGGCGGCCACCCTGCGCGCCAGCCCCTGGGACAGCTTCGTCACCGTGGTGCTGCCACTGGCCCGACCGGGCTTCGTTACCGCCTCCATCCTCGGCTTCGCCCATACGGTGGGGGAGTTCGGCGTGGTGCTGATGATCGGTGGCAACATCCCGGAGAAGACCCGGGTGGTGTCGGTGCAGATCTTCGATCACGTCGAGGCCATGGAGTACGCCCAGGCCCACTGGCTGGCCGGTGGCATGGTGGTGTTCTCCTTCCTCATACTGCTGGCCCTGTATTCCAGCCGGCGCATGCGGCCGGGCTGGACCTGACCCCAAGGACCCTCGCGGCATGAGTCACGACATACGTGCGCGCCTCTACCTGGCCTGGCCCGGCTTCGAGCTGGACGTGGACCTCGCCCTGCCCGGGCGTGGCGTCACCGCGCTGTTCGGCCATTCCGGTTCCGGCAAGACCAGCCTGCTGCGCTGCATCGCCGGGCTCGAACGCAACGCCCGCGGGCGCCTGGAGATCAACGGCGAGACCTGGCAGGACAGCGAGCGCGGGCTTTTCGTGCCCACCCACAAGCGCGCCCTGGGCTACGTGTTCCAGGAGGCGAGCCTGTTCGAGCACCTGTCGGTGCGGCGCAACCTGGCCTACGGCGAGAAGCGCATCCCCGTCGCCGAGCGGCGGGTGAAGCTGGAGCAGGCCGTGGAGTTGCTGGGCATCGGCCATTTGCTGGAACGCATGCCGGCGCGCCTGTCCGGTGGCGAACGCCAGCGCGTGGGCATGGCCCGGGCGCTGCTGACCAGCCCCCGCCTGCTGCTGATGGACGAGCCCCTGGCAGCGCTGGATGGCAAGCGCAAGGCGGAGATCCTGCCGTACCTGGAGCGCCTGCATGACGAACTGGATATCCCGGTGCTCTATGTCAGCCACTCGCCGGACGAGGTGGCGCGGCTGGCCGACCACCTGGTGCTGATGGATGAGGGCCGGGTGCTGGCCAGCGGGCCCCTGGGCGAAACCCTGGCACGGCTGGACCTGCCCACCGCGTTGGATGATGACGCTGGCGTGGTGGTGGAAGGGCGGGTGATCGGCCATGACCCGGAGTACGACCTGCTCAGCCTCGGCCTGCCGGACAGCGGCCTGAGCATGCGCGTGGCCCACGCCCCGGCGGAGCACGGCCGGCGCGTGCGCTTCAAGGTGCGCGCCCGGGATGTGAGCCTGAGCCTGCAGCGCCAGGCGGACAGCAGCATCCTCAACCTGCTGCCGGCGACGGTGCGCGAGGAGATTCCTGCGGACAACGCCGCCCATGTGCTGGTGCGCCTGGATGTGGACGGCACGGCGATGCTGGCCCGCATCACCCGCTATTCCCGCGACCAGCTCGGCCTGCACCCGGGCCAGCAGCTGTGGGCGCAGATCAAGTCGGTGGCGCTGCTGGCCTGAGGTGCTTCGCAGGGGGAGGGCGGTGTTCCGAGAGCCCGGCGGAACCTCGCGGATGATGGGTTTCGCTTCGCTCTACCCATCCTACAAGTTGCGTTTCGACCTAGGGCATCAGGCGCTGGCGCCGAATACCTTGGCCAGGTGGGCTTCGTAGCGGGCGATGTCGCCTGCGATATCCGGGCGCTTCATCACGTCGACGGCGAGGAAGGTGGGCAGGCCGGTCATGCCGAGGAACTGGTTGGCCTTGTGGAAGGGGAAGTAGACCGCGTCCACGCCCTTGGCCTCGAAGAAGTCGCTGGGGTCGTCGAAGGCTTGCTGCGGGGCGTTCCAGGTGGCGGAGATCATGTATTGCTTGCCGTGCAGCAGGCCGCCGCTGCCGTACTTCTGCGAGGCGTCGGAACGGGTGCGGCCATCGTTGGCGTAGAGGCTGCCGTGGCCGGCGGTGAAGACGTCGTCGATGTACTTCTTCACGGTCCAGGGCGCGCCCATCCACCAGCCGGGCATCTGCCAGACGATGACGTCGGCCCAGAGGAATTTCTGCACTTCTTCGGCGGTGTCGTAGCCGCCGTCGATGAAGGTCTCCTTCACGTCGAAGCCCGAGCGGTCGAGGAAGGCCAGGGCGGCTTCGTGCAGGGTGCGGTTGTAGCGGCCGTCGGAGTGGGCGAACTGCTTGCCGCCGTTGAGCAGGAGGATCTTTTTCATGGCTGGTGGCCTCGTGAGGTTCTCGATGGCCGGCAGACTACCCAGTGAACCGGCCCGGAAAAACCGCCTTCCAGACAAATCGTCTTTGCGTGAAAAGCACGAATGAGTGTTGAACTGTTGCGATAGGCTGCGGCGCCTTTCAGTCAGCGGAGCCCCATGCCATGAGCGATACCTGTGCCTTCATCCTCCATGCCCAGCTGCGCCCGGAGCGCGCCGACGCGTTCGAGGCGCTGTTCCGCGCCTATGTCGAGCCGAGCCGCGCGGAGGCGGGCTGCATCGAATACCACATGCTGCGCGACGCCCGGGACCCGACGCTGTTCATCTTCTTCGAGGTGTGGCGCTCGCGGGCGGACCTGGAGCGCCATTCGGCCCTGCCGCACATGCAGGCCTTCCACGAGCGGCGCATGGAATTCCTGGTGCGGGATTTCGAGATCCGCGAGATCGAGATGCTCAGCGCGGCGGCGATGGTGAAGACGGGGTGAGCCGTGTCGCTCATCGGGTGTTCCGGGTATCCCCTGGGCTGAAGCCCAGGCTACGACCGGGGCTACGTCTTGCCGCTCAGGCTTCCTGGGCGCGGTAGGCGCCGGGGGTGAGGCCGGTCCATTTCTTGAACGCGCGGTGGAAGGCCGAGGGCTCGGAGAAGCCGAGCTGTTCGGCGATGTCCTGGATGGCCAGTTCGTCGCGGCCCAGGTGGTAGATGGCCAGGTCGCGGCGCAGGTGGTCCTTCAGTTCCTGGAAGCTGGTGCCTTCTTCGCGCAGGTGGCGGCGCAGGGTCTGCGGGCTGATGTGCAGGTGCTGGGCGACCTTTTCCAGGTCCGGCCAGTCGCGGCAGTCGCGGCCCAGCAGGCGGCGGATCTGGCTGTTCAGGCTGTCGCCGCCGTCGGGGCGGGCCAGCAGGTCGGCCGGCGAGTGTTCGAGGAAGTGCTTGAGGGTGCGCTCGTCCTGCAGCAGCGGCATGGCCAGGTAGCGCGCCTGGAACAGTAGGCTGGTGCAGGGCGCGTCGAAGCGGCGGGTGGTGGGGAACAGCAGCTCGTATTCGCCCACGTGCTCGGGCTCGGCGTAGGCGAAGGTGGCTTCCTCCAGGCGGATGCGCTGGCCGATCAGCCAGCTGCCGAGGCGGTGCCAGATCACCAGCAGGCTTTCCACCAGGAAGTGGTCCGGGTCCCAGAGCGTGGCGTCGTCCACCGTCAGGCGCACCGATTCGCCCTCGCGCTCCAGCAGGATGCGCGGCGCCTCGGGGAACAGGCCGTAGAACATCGCGCCTCGCCCCAGGGCTTTCTCCAGGCTGCGGCAGTGGATGATGGCGTGGCACATCATGGCGAAGGTGCCGCGCTTGCTGCGCTGACGACCGAAGCCCATGTACTCGTCGTCCAGCGCCTCCCACAACAACTGCATCAAGCGGCTGAACTGCTCGGGGGCGATGCGTGCTCGTGGCTCGTCCAGCAGCGCGGCCTGGATGCCGGCGTTGCGCAGGATGGCGGTGCAATCCACGCCCTGGCGTGCGGGGCCGCGCAAGGCGGCTCGGACGAAGTGGCTGGCGATGGTGCGCTCGCGCATGGGCGGCTTCCTGGCTCGGGGTGACCGATGGTAGGTCGTGGCAGAAGCAGGCGACAAGGGGCGGATGTGGCGGGAATCCCCCTGCTTCGCTGGCGGGAATCCGCCCGAGGGATTGTCCTACAGCGCCCGGCCATTTTCTGTAGGCCACGGCGCACTAGGCATTGCGCCGGCAAGACGGGTTGGCACAGCCCTTGCGATAGGAGCTGCGCCATCCATTGGTTTGGATCGCAGAACAACAAAGTCTCCCAGCAAGGGAGGTGATTGAGACCGGTGGTGCGCCCCTGTACGGAATCAGGCCCCGCACCACCCGAGAGGATCTGCCATGACCCGTCAACCCCTCTACAAAAGCCTTTATTTCCAGGTTCTGGTGGCCATCGCCATCGGCATCCTGATCGGCCATTTCTTCCCGCAGACCGGCGTTGCCCTGAAGCCCCTGGGCGACAGCTTCGTCAAGCTGATCAAAATGGCCATCGCGCCGATCATCTTCTGCACCGTGGTGACCGGCATCGCCGGCATGCAAAGCATGAAGGCCGTCGGCAAGACCGGCGGCTACGCGCTGCTGTATTTCGAGATCGTTTCCACCCTGGCCCTGGTGATCGGCCTGATCGTGGTGAACGTATTCCAGCCCGGCGCCGGCATGCATGTCGACCCGACCACCCTGGATATCAAGGGCATCGCGGCCTACGCCGCTGCCGGTGAGAAGCAGTCCACCATCGACTTCCTGATGAACGTCATCCCCGGGACCGTGGTCGGCGCCTTCGCCAACGGCGACATTCTTCAGGTGCTGTTCTTCTCCGTGCTGTTCGGTTATGCGCTGCACCGCATGGGCGACTACGGCCGCCCGGTGTTCGAGTTCATCGAGCGCATCTCCCAGGTGATGTTCAACATCATCAACGTGATCATGAAGGTCGCGCCCATCGGTGCCTTCGGTGCCATGGCCTTCACCATCGGCCAGTACGGCGTGGGTTCGCTGGTGCAGCTCGGCCAGCTGATGCTGTGCTTCTACATCACCTGCCTGCTGTTCGTGCTGGTGGTCCTGGGCAGCATCGCCCGCGCCCACGGCTTCAGCATCCTCAAGTTCATCAAGTACATCCGCGAAGAACTGCTGATCGTGCTGGGCACCTCGTCCTCCGAGTCGGCCCTGCCGCGCATGATCGCCAAGATGGAAAAACTCGGTGCCAACAAGTCGGTCGTCGGCCTGGTGATCCCCACCGGTTACTCCTTCAACCTCGACGGCACCTCCATTTACCTGACCATGGCCGCGGTGTTCATCGCCCAGGCCACCGACACGCCGATGGATATCACCCACCAGATCACCCTGCTGCTGGTGCTGCTGATCGCTTCCAAGGGCGCCGCCGGCGTCACCGGTAGCGGCTTCATCGTCCTCGCCGCCACCATCTCCGCCGTTGGCCACCTGCCGGTTGCGGGCCTGGCGCTGATCCTCGGCATCGACCGCTTCATGTCCGAAGCCCGCGCCCTGACCAACCTGGTGGGCAACGGCGTGGCGACCCTCGTCGTCGCCAAGTGGTGCAAGCAGCTGGACACCGACACGCTGGACCGCGAACTGGCCGGCAATGGCAATGCCGCGCCGCAGGCAGAAGCCCAGCGCGTCTGAACCGCGTAATTCTCTCCTCCCTCCCCACGGGGAGGAGATTTTCCAGGCCCGTCTCGTGACGGGCTTTTTTATGGGCGCAGGAAAGTGGGACGTAGCGCGCCGATCCCCTTGCCTGGCGTGCGCGGGAGCCTATGAGCACATGGGTCAATCGACCCTGAGCGCTTGTGTCATTGAGCGCTTGGGCGGGCGCCGCCTACCCTGCGGAACGATTTTTTCCAGGGAGACCCTTCGCATGCAGCGCATCCATTTCGAAACCGAACACAACATGTTCCGCGACTCGTTCCGTGCCTTCCTGCAGAAGGAAGTGGTGCCGCACCAGGAAGCCTGGGAAGAGGCGGGCGTGGTGGATCGTGCGGTGTGGCGCAAGGCTGGCGAGATGGGCTTCCTGCTGCCCTGGGCGGACGAGGAGTACGGCGGCGCCGGGCTGAAGGACTTCCGCTACGAGCAGATCATGTGCGAGGAGCTGGCCCACATCAACGAACCGGGCTTCATGATCCCGCTGCACTCGGCGCTGTGCGGCCCCTACATCGCCGAGTACGGCAACGCCGAGCAGAAGGCGCGCTTCCTGCCGGGGATCATCAGCGGCGAGATCATCCTCGCGGTGGCCATGACCGAGCCCGCGGCCGGTTCCGACCTGGCCGGCATGCGCACCACCGCGGTGGACAAGGGCGACCACTACGAGCTGAACGGTTCCAAGGTGTTCATCTCCAACGGCCTGCTGGCCGACCTGGTGATAGTCGCGGCCAAGACCGACCCGGCCAACAAGCACGCCATGGGCCTGTTCCTGGTGGAGCGCGACATGATCGGCTTCGAGCGCGGGCGCAACCTGAAGAAGTTGGGCATGAAGAGCCAGGACACCGCCGAGCTGTTCTTCAACAACGTCAAGGTGCCCAAGGAGAACCTGCTGGGCGATGCCAAGGGCGGCTTCTTCTACCTGATGAACATGCTCGCCCAGGAACGCCTGACCAACGCCTGCGGCGCGGTGGCCGGTGCCGAGGCGGCGCTGCAGACCACCATCGACTACGTGAAGGAGCGCAAGGCCTTCGACCGGCCCGTTTCGCACTTCCAGAACACCCGCTTCAAGCTGGCCGAGATGCGCACCCAGATAGACGTCGCCCAGGTCTTCACCGACCGCTGCGTGATGGACCATAACCAGCGCAAGCTGACCCCCGAGGTGGCCGCCGAGGCCAAGCTGTTCACCACCGAGCTGCTATGCAAGGTGGTGGACGAGGGCGTGCAGCTGCACGGCGGCTGGGGCTACATGTGGGAGTACCCGATCTGCAAGATGTACGCGAACGCGCGCATCCAGCGCATCTTCGCCGGCACCTCGGAGATCATGAAGGAGATCATCAGCCGCGGCATGAAGCTCTGAACCCCAGCCCGGCGCCCCGGGCCGGGCTAGAGTTCAGCCACTGTGTAGACGCCAGGAGGCCATCGCCATGAATGCACCGCTGGGCGCCATCGACGCCTGGGCCCAACCCGCCAACGGCCGCGCCCGCGAGCTGTTGCCGGAGGTGGTCCGGCTGTTCGAGAAATCCGGTTCCGCGCACTTGCTCGACCAGCCGTTGACACCCGAGCAGACGGTGGCGGAGATGGACCGCGCGGGCGTGGACAAACTCATGCTCGCCGCCTGGTGCCGGCCGGAGCGCTGGGTGTTCGACAACGACCTGGTGGCCGAGTACACCCGCGCCTTCCCCGACCGTTTCGTCGGGGTCGCCACGGTGGACCTGAGCAAACCCCTGGCGGCGGTGCGCGAGCTGGAGCGGGCGGTGCTGGAGCTGGGCTGCAAGGCACTGCGTGTCGTGCCCTGGCTATGGAAGCTGCCGCCTAACCACCGGCTTTATTACCCGCTCTACGTGAAATGCATCGAGCTGGACATTCCCTTCTGCACCCAGGTGGGCCACACCGGCCCGCTGATGCCGTCGGAGACCGGGCGCCCGGTGCCTTACCTGGACGAGGTGGCGCTGGATTTCCCCGAGCTGCGCATTGTCGCCGGGCACATCGGCCATCCCTGGACCGAGGAGATGATCGGCCTGGCCTGGAAGCACGACAACATCTACATCGACACCTCCGCCTACCTGCCGCGCTACTACCCCCAGGCGCTGCTGCAGTTCATGCGCAGCTACGGCCAGGACAAGGTGCTGTTCGGCAGCAACTTCCCGCAGCTGTCCCTGGAGCGCTGCATGACCCAGGTGAAGGAGCTGGCGCTGCCGGCGGAGATCGAGGCGAAGTTCCTCCAGGGCAACGCCCGCCAGGTGTTCCGGCTGTGAGGCCATCCGGCGAGCCGCCGTGCCCGGGAGGAGGGCGGATAGGCGGCGAATAACGTGACAGGCTCCGACCATTACAAGAACAACAAGGAGGGTTCAGCAATGACCGATCAACTGCCGTTGCAGCGGCTCGCCCATTGGGTGGGCACCACGCCGGACCGCGTCTGGCTCAGCCAGCCGGTGGAGCGCCAGTGGCATGACCTGACCTGGCGCCAGGCCGACGACCAGGCGCGGCGCCTGGCCAGTGCGCTGCAGGCGCTGGGCTGCGCGCCGGGCGACCGGGTGGCGATCCTGGCGAAGAACTGCGCCGAGTGGATCATCAGCGACCTGGCGATGATGCTCGCCGGGCTGGTCAGCGTGCCGCTCTACCCGCTGCAATCCGCCGAGAGCATCGACTACGTGCTGCGCCACTCGGCGTGCAAGGTGATCATCCTCGGCAAGCTGGACGAGGCGGAGAGGTTCGCGGCCGGCATCCCCGCCGAGGTCATCCGCGTCGCCATGCCCTACCCGACCCTGAGCGCGCCGCACCAGTGGCACGCGCTGCTCGCTGCCCATGAGCCGCTGCGCGATGGGCATGTGCAGCGGCCCGATGACCTTCTCAGCATCCTCTACACCTCCGGCACCACGGGCCAACCCAAGGGCGTGATGCAGCGGGCCGAGGCCTTCGCTTTCGCCTCCAGCCGCTCGGTGGCGGAGATGGGGCTCAACGAGCGCGAGCAGTTCTTCTCCTACCTACCGCTGTCCCACGCGGCGGAGCGCTTCCTGGTGGAGACCAACAGCCTGTATTGCGGGGGGGCCATCGCCTTCGTCGAATCCCTGGAGACCTTCGCCGCCGACCTCAAGCGGGTGCGGCCGACGGTGTTCTTCTCCGTGCCGCGGTTGTGGACGCGCTTCCAGCAGGGCGTGCTGGAGAAGCTGCCCCAGGCCAAGCTGGATCGCCTGCTGCGCATCCCGCTGCTGGGCGCGCTGGTGGCACGCAAGGTACGCCAGGGGCTGGGGCTGGACCGTGCGCGGGTGCTGGTCAGCGGCGCAGCGCCGATCCCGGTGGCGCTGCTGGAGTGGTACCGGCGCATCGGCCTGACCATTTGCGAGGGCTATGGCATGACCGAGAACTTCGCCTACGGCAACTTCAACCGCCCGGGCCAGGTGCGCTTCGGCAGCGTCGGCCGGGTGATGCCGGACAACGAGGTGCGCATCGCCGAGAACGGCGAGATCCTCTACCGCAGCCGCGCGCTGATGGCCGGCTACTACCTGGAGCCGGAGAAGACCGCCGATACGCTGCAGGTGGGCTGGTTGCACACCGGCGACAAGGGCGAGATCGACGCCGATGGCTACCTGCGCATCACCGGGCGGGTGAAGGACATCTTCAAGACCAGCAAGGGCAAGTATGTGGCGCCGGCACCCATCGAGGGCGAGATCGCCAAGAACCTCTGGGTGGAGCAGGTGTGCCTGATGGGCAGCGGCCTGGACCAGCCACTGGCGCTGATCGAACTCAGCCCGGCGGCCCGGGCGCAGGCGCGCGGGCAGATCGAGGCCGAGCTGGCGGCCAGCATGCAGGCCCTCAACGAGCGCCTCCTGGCCCATGAGCGCATCAGCCATTTCGTGCTGGTGCGCGAGCCCTGGACGGTGGATAACGGCTGCATGACGCCGACCATGAAGATCCGCCGCAACGTGCTGGAACAACGCTTCGCCGCAGTGGCCGCGTGCCTGGACAGGCACCAGCCGCTGCATTGGGAATGAACCGAACCGCTATGGAGTCGCCATGACAGGCCCGCTCGCTTCGCTGAAGATCCTCGATTTCTCTACCCTGCTGCCGGGGCCCTTCGCCTCGCTGCTGCTGGCCGACATGGGCGCTGAGGTGCTGCGCGTCGAATCCCCCAGCCGCATGGACCTGGTGCGCGTGTTGCCGCCCCATGATGGTGGCACCTCCACCAGCCACGCCTACCTGAACCGCAACAAGCGCAGCATCGCCCTCGACCTCAAGCGCCCCGAGGCGGTGGAGGTGGTGCGCCAGCTGGTGGCCGAGTACGACATCGTGCTGGAGCAGTTCCGCCCCGGGGTGATGGACAAGCTGGGCGTGGGCTACGAGGCGCTGAAGGCGATCAACCCCAGGCTGATCTACGTCTCCATCACCGGCTATGGCCAGAGCGGCCCCTTCCGTGACCGCGCCGGCCACGACATCAACTACCTGGCCGTGGCCGGCATCGCCAGCTACACCGGGCGCCAGGAAAGCGGCCCGCTGCCCCTGGGCGTGCAACTGGCGGATATCGCCGGCGGCTCGCTGCACGGGGTGATGGGCCTGCTGGCGGCGGTGATCCAGCGCCAGGTGACGGGGGAGGGGCAGCACGTGGACGTGAGCATGACCGACTGCGCCTTCAGCCTGCACGGCATGGCCGGTGCGGGCTATCTCGGTGCTGGCGTGGAGCCGGACATGGAGAACCAGGCGCTGAACGGCGGCAGCTTCTACGACTACTACCGCACCCGTGACGGCCGCTGGTTCTCGGTGGGCAGCCTGGAACCGCAGTTCATGCAGCCGTTCTGCGCCGCCATCGGCCGACCGGACCTGGCCGCGCGCGGGCTATCGCCCAAACCGGAGGACCAGCGCGAGCTCAAGCGCGCCATCGAGATCGAGTTCGAGAAGCGCGACTTCGCCGAATGGAGCGAGGTGTTCGCCGCCCTGGATGCCTGCGTCGAGCCGATGCTGCCGCTCTCCGAAGCGGTGCGGCACCCGCAGATCGAGGCGCGCGGCCTGGTCACCGAGGTGCCCCGCGACGGGCTGCCGGCGCAACGGCAGATCGCCTGCCCGATCAAGTTCTCCAGCGGCCTGCCCGCACCGCGCCATGTCGGCGCAGCCGTAGGCGCCCACACCGCCGAAGTGCTGGCCGAGCTGGGCTACACCGCCGAGCAGATCAGCTCGCTGAAAGCCGGCAAGGTGACGGGATAGGCGTGTGTTCGGCGGATGTGGATAGAGACAGGCGTAGGGTGCGCTTCAGCCCACCAATCGGGCCCCAGCTTCGCGAATAAATTCGCTCCCACACTCGTTGCTTCAAGCTTCAAGCTTCAAGCTTCAGCGGACCTGTGCATCGGCGGGTTGCACCCGCCCTACGGGCTCCTGCCCGAGGTTCCGCCCTTACTCTTGCCGCTGTTCCCCACTGAACACCAGGGTCACCTTGCAGCGCCGGCAGTAGTAGCGACGCCCGCGCGCCACCAGGGCGTGGCGCTGGGAGGAGAAGGGGTAGTCGCCGTCCGGGCAGGCGCAGCGGTACAGGTAGCGGGTGACCTTACGCCGTTTGACGTCGTAGCTGTGGCAGCGGTTGGGCGGTAGCTCGTAGACGCCCCGCATGATCAGCTGCCATTCCTCGCCATGGGGCTGGATGCGGTGGCCGAACAGTTGGTGGGCGACCAGGTGCGCCACTTCGTGGGCAACGGTCTGCTTGAGGAAATCGTCCTGGTTCTCGCGATACAGCTGGGGGTTGAAGCGCAGCTTGTTCTCATCCAGGTGAGCGACACCGGCCTTCTGGCCCCGCAGCTTGAAGCTCACTTCGGGGCGGGTGAACCGGCGTTGGAAAAAAGCTTCCGCCTGCTGGTAGCAGGCTTCGACGCGGGCGTGTAGCAGCTCGGGCATAAAGGGGGCTCTCCAGAGCCCGCAATTATGCCGCAAAGCCGCCACCGGCCGAATCGTTCTCCTGCCGAGCGGTCGTGGTGCGCCGTTCTAGACGCATTCCGGCATCAGGTAGAGGTGCCCGTGCAGGATCACCGAGGCCCGCACGTTGACCATGCCCCGCAAGGCCACGCGCCAGATTGCCGAGTTTTGGTCGAGCGGGCGGCAAACGAAGAGGCCGCCCATGGGCGGCCTTCGTGCTACGGGTGAAGGGGTCAGCGGATGTAGACCGGGCCTACGCCCATGCCCCAGAAGATGACGGAGGCGGCGATCATCGCCACCAGCACCACCAGGCCCACGGCCAGCACCGAGCTGGAGAACAGGAAGCCCTCGTCGGATGGAATGTTCATGAAGGTCGGTATGCCCACGTAGAGCAGGTAGACCGTGTAGCAGATGGCGGCGGTGCCGATCATCATGCCCAGCCACAGGTGCGGGTAGAGCGCCGCGAGCCCGCCGATGAATAGCGGCGTGGCGCAGTACGCGGCGAACACGACGCATTCGGTGAAGCTTGGCGAGGCGTCGTAGGTGCGCGCCATCCAGTGGATGAAGGCGCCCATGACGGCGACACCGGCGAGCATGGCGAGGTAGGAGAGGATGGTCATCTGCATCGCGCTGGACTGCGTGAGCATGACCGGATCGCCCTTGCCGATGGCCCAGCCGACCTGGGTGGTTCCTATATAGGCAGAGACAACGGGTATGGCTGCGAGTACCAGGATATGGGTGAGGTACATGTGGCTGATGCTTTCTTCTTCGCCACGGATTTCCTGCCATTCCTGATCGGGATGGGTGAAGAGCCCCCAAACGTGGTGGATCATTCTGAACACCTCCTCATTATTATGAGGTCGCCCCCCAGCGAAGCGCCTGGGACGCATAGCCAGCGCCGCCCGGTGCCCGGCCGACGCATGCGACCTTGTGTCGCAGTATAGGTACAGGCTGGAGTCCGCGTCTGCCGTGGCTTTAGAGCAAATCAGACTTAGTGCTCAGCTGTAATAGCGCTGAAGTATTTCCATCGCCTTGTTGATCGACTGGATGCGCTCGGTGCTGCCGCCGCGATCGGGGTGATGCTGGCTCACCAGTTGGCGGTAGCGATGCTTGATCACCCCGAGGTTGAGCGCTTCCTCGCTGTTCACCAGTTCGAACAGCTCGAGGGCGGCGAGCTTCTCGTCCCCGCCCTGCATGCGCGTCCAGAAGCTCGAGAGCAGTTTCTCGACATCCCGCTCGGTGGTGTCGCGCAGGTGACGGGTGTCCAGGTAGTAGGTGCGCAGCGGGTCGTGTTCGGTGAGGGCATCACTTCCCGCTGCGTAAGGCAGCAGCTGGATGCTCAGCGGGCTGATGGCGAGAAAGGCGGTTCCTTCGGCCCAGAGCCGGTCGCGTAATAGATAGAGGGCGTTGAACAGCAGGAAGTGGGTGCGGAACAGCACCAGGCGATCACCGAGGCCCAGGTTGGGGATGTGGGTGGAGTGGCCGGCCTTCAGGCGCTGGATCAGGTCGAATTCGCCGATGCCGTCCGGTTGCTGGCGGAGCAGCACCAGGAGCTGGTCGGCGAGGTCGAGGGAGGGGTCTAGTTCGTCGTTCATCGGGCGCAGGCTAGCACAGCGAAACAGAGGGCTGGGGCGGCGCGCGCTTTGTGCGTAAAATAGCCAGCTTTTCGCACCCCTCCCCGGATTCCAGAGCACCATGGGCACCCTTTCGGTCAACCAGAACAAACTGCAGAAACGCATCCGTCGCCTCGCTGGCGAAGCCATCGCCGACTTCAACATGATCGAGGAGGGCGACAAGGTCATGGTCTGCCTGTCCGGCGGCAAGGACAGCTACACCATGCTCGACGTCCTGCTGTACCTGCAGAAGGTCGCGCCGATCAAGTTCGAGATCGTCGCCGTGAACATGGACCAGAAGCAGCCCGGCTTCCCTGAGCACGTGCTGCCGGCCTACCTGGACTCCATCGGCGTCGAGTACCACATCGTCGAGAAGGACACCTATTCGGTGGTCAAGGAGAAGATCCCGGAAGGCAAGACCACCTGCTCGCTGTGCTCGCGCCTGCGCCGGGGCACGCTCTACACCTTCGCCGACGAGATCGGCGCGACCAAGATGGCCCTCGGTCACCACCGCGACGACATCCTGGAAACCTTCTTCCTCAACATGTTCTACGGCGGCACCCTCAAGGCCATGCCGCCGAAGCTGCGTGCCGACGACGGCCGCAACGTGGTGATCCGCCCGCTGGCGTACTGCAACGAGGCCGATATCGAGGCCTACTCGCAGCTCAAGGAATTCCCGATCATCCCGTGCAACCTCTGTGGCTCCCAGGAGAACCTGCAGCGCCAGGTGGTCAAGGAGATGCTCCAGGACTGGGAGCGCAAGTCGCCGGGCCGCACCGAGATCATGTTCCGCGCCCTGCAGAACGTGGTGCCCTCGCAACTGGCCGACCGCAACCTGTTCGACTTCACCAACCTGCGCATCGACGAAAGCGCCGCGCCGCGTACCCTGGACGTCGTCAATATCTGAAGTGGAGCTGGAAGCCGAGAGCCTGAAGCCGGAAGGTTTCAAGCTTCAAGCTTCAAGCTTCAAGCTTCAAGCTTCAAGCTTCAAGCTTTCTAGCCAAGGCCCTTTTTATGCGTGATTACCGCTGGCTTCACGAGTACTGCCTCAACCGCTTCGGTTCGGCCGAGGCCCTGGAAGCGCGCCTGCCGCAGCCGCGCAGCGATGCCGAGCTGCGCGAGCTGAGCGATGACCGCTACCTGTCGCTGCTGGCCCTGCGGGTGTTCCGTGCCGGGCTCAAGCACAGCCTGGTGGACGCCAAGTGGCCGGCCTTCGAGGAAGTGTTCTTCGGTTTCGACCCGGAGAAGGTGGTGCTGATGGGCGCCGAGCACCTGGAGCGGCTGATGCAGGACGCGCGGCTGATTCGCCACCTGGGCAAGCTCAAGAGCGTGCCGCGCAACGCCCAGTTCATCCTCGACGTGCGTCGCGAGAAGGGCAGCTTCGGTGCGCTGATCGCCGATTGGCCGACGTCCGACATCGTCGGGCTGTGGAAGTACCTGGCCAAGCACGGCAGCCAGATGGGCGGACTTTCGGCGCCGCGTTTCCTGCGCATGGTCGGCAAGGACACCTTCGTCCCGTCCAATGACATGGTCGCGGCGCTCAAGGCCCAGGACATCATCGACAAGGTGCCCACCAGCCTGCGCGACCTGGCGCTGGTGCAGGCCGCCTTCAACCGTTGGCACGAGGAAAGCGGCCGGCCGCTGTGCCACCTGTCGGCGATGCTGGCCTACACCGTCAATCACTGACCCGTTTCATCGAGCAGGAGGCTTGCATGGATCATTCGTCGGCTATCGCCCGCGTCGCTGCGGAGCTCAAGCGCGCCGAGCGCATCCTGGTCATCACCGGTGCCGGGCTTTCTGCGGATTCCGGCCTGCCCACCTACCGGGGGCTTGGCGGCCTCTATAACGGCATGACGGAGGAGGGCATTCCGATCGAGGAGGCCATCTCCGGGCCCATGCTGCGGCGCGACCCGGCGCTGTGCTGGAAATACCTCGCCCAACTCGGCAGCGCCTGCCTGGCCGCGCGCCCCAATGCCGGGCACGAAGCCATCGCGCAATTGCAGCGGCTCAAGCCGGAATGCTGGGTGCTGACGCAGAACATCGACGGCTATCACCGCCAGGCGGGGTCGCCGCCGGAGCGGCTGATCGAGATCCACGGCGAGCTGTCGCCGCTGTTCTGCCAGTCGTGCGGTGCCGAGAGTGACCAACTGTCGCAGCACCTGGAACGGCCTTTGCCTCCCAAATGCACTGTGTGCGGTGGTATCCTCCGGCCTCCCGTCGTCCTGTTCGAGGAAATGCTCCCCGAAAAGGCCATCGACACCCTCTACACGCAACTGCGCAAGGGCTTCGATGCGGTGCTGGCTGTAGGCACCACGGCGAGCTTCCCCTACATCATCGAACCGGTGATGCGCACCCGCCAGCAAGGCGGCTTCACGGCGGAAATCAACCCCGCCAGCACCGACCTCGCACGCTCAGTCGACGTACATCTGAAGGGAAAAGCCTTAGATGTTTTGCAGGAACTACTGGGTCACATTTCGATCGATTAAATTTGCAAATTAGATCGATAGAGGGCATATTCGCGCCTTCTTATAATTTTCGACACGGTCGTGCCCATGCTCAGTCGCTTCGCACCCCTCGTGCCCATTGCGTTTGCACTGTTTCTTACCGCTTGCGCCGGTGTCTCGCCAAAGCCGCAAGTAGCCGTCACTCCGGAACCTCAGGCCGTCATCGAAGAGCCGAGCGTCCAGGACATGGCGGACATGATGGACGACGAGCCCTACCAGCTGCCGTCCCTCGCTGACAACGTTCTCGAGCGTGGCTTCGAGCTGGTGGGGACTCCCTACCGCTTCGGTGGTCGCTCGCTGAAGACCGGCTTCGATTGCAGCGGTTTCGTCGGCTACCTGTTCAAGGAAGAAGCGGGCATCCAGCTGCCGCGCTCCACCCGTGAAATGATCAACCTCGATGCGCCGGTCATTGCGCGCAACGAGCTGAAGCCGGGCGATATCGTCTTCTTCAACAACCGTGGCCGTGGTCGCGTCAGCCACGCCGGCATTTACATCGGCGACGACCAGTTCATCCATTCCTCCAGCCACCGCAGCGGCGGTGTGCGGGTCGACAGCCTGGATGATCGCTACTGGAACGCCAGCTACATGGAAGCCAAGCGCGTCCTGGCGCAGGTCTCCCCGTCGATGAACGCCTCGGCGCAGGGTTCGATGCACCGCTGATAGCGATCCAGATGCACCCATCGGCCCGGACTCTGTTCCGGGCCGAGTCGTTTCCGCCTCCCTTTATATAGGTACGGGTTGCCGCCCAAGCGCAGCGGCGATGGCTTTTTGCTTGCATTATTCGAGCGGTATCAGCACATTAGCGTGCAAACCTCAAGTCAGGACTGACTTGCCATGCCCGCATTGCACCGTCTCACCCTCATCGCGCTGCTCGCCCTGCTCGGTGCCTGCTCCAGCCATGCGCCGGCTCCCGCTCCGACCTACACCCCGCCCGTGGTCCAGGCGCCGTCCTCGCCGGCGGCCGATGACGTGCTGTTCCGCGCCCTTGGTCTGGTGGGGACGCCCTACCGCTACGGCGGCAACACGCCGGACAGCGGCTTCGATTGCAGCGGCCTGATCGGCTACGTGTACCGCGACGCCGCCGGCATCAGCCTGCCGCGCTCCACCCGCGAGCTCATCGCCATGCGCGTGCCGACCATCGGCATGAACGCCCTGCAGAGCGGCGACTTGGTGTTCTTCGCCACCAATGGCGGCGGCCAGGTCAGCCACGCCGGCATCTACGTCGGTGAGGGGCGCTTCGTCCATGCGCCTTCCAGCGGCGGAACGGTGCGCCTCGACAGCCTGTCCAACAGCTACTGGCAGAAAAGCTACCTGAACGCCAAGCGCGTGCTGCTCGACTCGCACCTGGCAAGCACGCCCTGAGAGGCTGCATGACCACCCGGACGCTCAACCTCGACGACGACCTCTACCGCTACCTGCTCGACGTTTCCCTGCGCGAGACGCCGTTGCTGGCGCGCCTGCGCGAAGAGACCGCGCGACTGCCCACGGCGCGCTGGCAGATCGCCCCCGAGCAGGGTCAGTTCATGGCCATGCTGGTGCGCCTCACCGGCGCGCGACGCATCCTCGAGATCGGCACCTTCACCGGCTACAGCGCCTTGGTGATGGCCGAGGCCATGCCGGCGGATGGCCGTATCCTCTGCTGCGACCTGCCCGGCGACTACAACGCCGTCGCCCGGCGCTACTGGCAGGAAGCCGGCGTCGAAGCCCGCATCGACCTGCAACTGGCCCCGGCCCTGGAAACCCTCGGGCGCCTGGAGCGGGAAGGGCAGGCCGGCAGCTTCGACCTGATCTTCATCGACGCCGACAAGGCCAACTACCCCGCCTACCTGGAACACGCCCTGGCCCTGGTGCGCAGCGGTGGCCTGGTGCTGTTCGATAACGTGCTGTGGAGCGGCCGCGTGCTGGAAGCCAGCCCCGACAGCGCCGACACCCGCGCCATCAAGGCCCTGAACCGCGCGCTCAAGACCGATGCCCGCGTCGATCTCTCGCTGCTGCCCATCGGCGACGGGCTGACCCTCTGCCGCAAGCGCTGAGTCCGTGGCCGAGCCCATCCGTCTGCCGCCCCAGCCGGACGCCTGCGAACTCTGCAAGCGCGCCGCGCCTTTGACCCGCCATCACCTGATCCCCAAGGCCCTGCACGGCAAGACCTACGTGCAGAAGCGCTTCGCCCGCAGCGAGCGCATTACCGCCACCCTCTGGGTCTGCCGCCCCTGCCACAACCAGATCCACCGCCTGTTCAGCGAAAAGGAGCTGGCGCTGACCTATAACAGCCGCGACGCGCTGATGGCCGACGAACGCCTGCGCACCTTCGTCGACTGGCTGGCGGGCAAGCCGGCGGGGTTCGAGCCGAGGCATTGAAGGCACACGGTTGCCCCGCCCGTGCCCAGGTATTACCGTCATCCCTCTGGTAATACCGAGGATGCCGCCATGCCGACCACAGCCACCCGCAAAGGCCAGGTCACGATCCCCAAGCCGATCCGCGATGCGCTCGGTCTGCACCCGGGCATGTCCGTGGAATTCAGCGTCAACCAGCAGGGCGAGGTGGTGCTCAACCGTGTCGACCCCGAGCCCCAGGCGGCGGACCGTTTCGAGGCCGCTCGCGGCAAGGCCGGGCGCCAGTGGCGCACCGACGAGCTGATGGCCCTGCTGCGCGGCGACGACTGATGGTGCTGGTCGATACCCATGTGCTGATCGACGTCCTGGCCGATGATCCCCGCTGGGCCGACTGGTCGATCCACCAGTTGCGCGCTCAGTCCCGGGTGCACGCACTGGCGATCAACGCGGTGGTCTACGCCGAGTTGGTCCTCACCTTCGATCGCTTCGAAGCCCTCGACGAGACGATCGAGCAATTGCAGCTGCGGATGCTGGAAATCCCACGCCCGGCGCTCTTCCTCGCGGGAAAGGCTTTTGCCCGCTATCGCCGGGTGGGAGGCGTGAAGGAGGGCGTGTTGGCGGACTGTTCGAGTCCCCGGACTGAAGTCCGGGCTATCGGCAGTCCCGGCGCACTGGCGTAGGGTGGACTGCGCTTCACGGGTCTACCGCGCAATCCCTGCCGCGCTTCCCATTCCCCTTTTATCCTGGGCTACGGCCCGGTCGTCGATGCTGCTCCGGCAGCCACAAGGAGTAGGCAATGAACGAGAAGGCGTTTTTCTGGCAGGTGCAGAACGGCCAGCTACCGCCCCCCAAGGCCGCCGCGACCCTGGGCATTCGTATTCTAAAGGTGGATGGCGAAGCCGGAACCATCGAGGTCTCGTTCGAGGCCGGCGAGGCCTTCACCAACCCGGTGGGCAACGTACAGGGCGGTTTTCTCGCTGCCATGCTGGACGACACCATGGGCCCGGCACTGGCCTCGACCCTGGGAGAGGGGGAGTTCGCCCCTACGCTGAACCTCAACGTCAGCTTCCACCGGCCCGCCCGGGTCGGCACGCTGCTCGGTCGGGGGCGTGTGGAGCGGCGCGGCGGTCAGGTGTGCTTCCTCTCCGCCGAGCTGGAGCAGGCCGGCAAGGTGGTGGCCACCGCAACCGCCACCGCGCTGGTGAGCCGGGCATGACACCCCGTAGCCCGGGCTTCAGCCCGGGAGCTGGGCTATTCCCCGGACTGAAGTCCGGGCTACTGGAGCTGGCACGCTCATGTTGCAGGTATCTGACATCTGCATTCGTCATCTTGTTGAGCGGCACGCTGAGGTTTAATGTAGCCAAATCGGCTACGAATGAAGCTAAAACGGCTACAAGATGAACCTTCTGGATACGCTTTTCGGCCTGCAACGCCAGCGCGTGCTGAGCTGGTTGCTGCTACACCCCGAGCAGGCCCTGCATGTGCGCGAGCTGGCGCGCATCACCGATACCCACCCCGGCTCCCTGCACCGGGAGCTGGCACGTTTGGCAGAGGCAGGCCTTTTGTTGCGTTCACAGCAAGGCAACCAGGTGCTTTACCAGGCCAATCGGCAGTGCCCGGTGTTCGAGGAACTGGCCGGGCTGTTCCGCAAGACTTCGGGTGTTGTCGATGTACTGCGGGCAGCCTTGGCGCCTCTGTCTGCCTCCATCGAGTACGCCTTCGTGTTCGGCTCCGTGGCCCGAGGCGAGGAGCAGGCCCACAGTGATGTGGATGTGATGGTGATAGGCTCGGCGGGCTTCGTCGACCTGGTACGGGCGTTGAACCCTTGCCAGGCGCAACTGGGTCGTGAGGTGAATCCGGTGCTGTACGGGGGGGAGGAGTTCCAGCGCAAGCTGGCCGAAGGCGAGCCCTTCATCCGCGAGCTGGTGAGTCGACCGCGGCTGTTCATACAGGGAGTAGAAGATGACTTTGGAAAATTTGCTCGCCTTGCAGCGTCTGCAGCAAGTAACCCCTGACAAGGCTGCCGTTGCTCGGCTGGTCGCTGCCGCTAGCCGCAACCTGGCCGATGCGCAGTTGCAGGCCCTGAGTGCGGACAATCGCTTCGATGCCGCCTACAAGTGCCTGCTGCAATGCGCCATGGTGGGGTTGCTGGCCAACGGTTACCGCACCTCCACCAGCCAGCCGGGCCATCACCAGACCGCTCTGCAGGCGCTGCCCAAGAGCATGGGCATCGAGCCCGAGCGCTTGGTGGTGCTCGATACCTTGCGGCGCAAGCGCAATCTCAGTGACTACGACGGTGAGCCGGTCTCCGAGGCGATGCTGGCCACCTGCCTGGAAGAGGCCCGTAGCCTGCTCGAGCACACCCTTGGCTGGCTACGCGAACACCATCCCGAGCTGGTCGATTAAGGCACACGTGGTGCTTTTGCATCAGGCTTTGACTCATTGGTGATGTGAGCCGTGCTGGCACTTTCGCTGGGTGAGGCAAGCATCGCCCCGGCCATCGCCGAGCGTCATTACCGAAGGCTCTACGAGTCCCCCTTCACCGACCTGACTCCGGCGGGGCCGGACGGGCTGTTCAGTACCGAGCAGGTCGACGAACGGGTGGCGGTGCTGGAGCGGGTCAAGGCGGGCGCGCGGGTGGCTTGACTCAAGCCGCCTTCGCCATCGCCTCGCATTCCACCACGCAGCGCTGGCAGGCCTGCGCACATTCCTGGCAGTGGTCGTGGTCATGCTTGGCGCATGCCTCGGCGCAGGCCTGGCAGGCGATGGCGCAGAGGCGGCAGATCTCGTCGGCCAGCGGGCTGTCGCGGGCCATCAGCAGGGCGGCCAGGCGGCACAGGTCGGCGCAGTCGCGGTCGGTGCGGATGCACAGCGCCATGTGCCCGGCGTCTTCCTCGCGCAGGCAGGAGGCGGCGCAGTGTTCACAGGCGATGGCGCAGGCGTTGCAGGCCTGGATGCAGGAGGCATAGCGGTCGCGGATCATGGAGGTCTCCTCATGGAGTGGGTCCTGTTGAGTGGACGTGGCTCCGCCCCCGTCGGTTCGACCTATTTCCCGCCCGCCGCCCGTCGATTGACCCTGGCCACCCCGGCCACTAAGCTGCGCGCCTTGCATCAGGTGCCCCGTGGCCATGCCGCCGGGGTGAAACAGGGAAGCCGGTCCATTCTCCCGAAGAATCCGGCGCTGCCCCCGCAACGGTAGGCGAATCAGACTCCGCAACAGCCACTGTGCCCAGGCATGGGAAGGCGCGGAAGGGAACCGACGGTTCCACTCGCAAGCCCGGAGACCGGCCTGGTGTGACTGCGCATGGGATCGCCCATGCATCACCCCAGAAGGTCGCGCGGGTGGCGCGACGGAGACCGATCTTGAACCGATACGCTTCCCCGAGGCCGGCGCTGCTGGCTGTTCTCGGCATTTCGTGCATTTCCCCGCTGGCCGCCGCCCCCCTCGAACTCGACGAGCAGGTGGTCACCGCCACCCGCAGCGAGCAGCCCGTGCGCGCCAGCCTGGCCGCCACCACCGTGATCGACCGCGAGGCCATCGAGCGTAGCCAGGCGAGCTCCGTGCCCGAGCTGCTGCGCAAGGTGCCGGGCGTGACCCTCAGCAACAACGGCGGCCCCGGCAAGAACACCACGCTGTTCATGCGCGGCAGCGAGTCCGACCACGTGCTGGTGCTGATCGACGGCGTCAAGGTCGGCTCCGTCAGCGCCGGGCTCACGGCCTTCCAGGACCTGCCGGTGGAACTGATCGAGCGCATCGAAGTGGTCCGTGGCCCGCGCTCCAGCCTCTACGGTTCCGAAGCCATAGGCGGGGTGATCCAGATCTTCACCCGCAAGGGGCACGGCGAGGGCGCGGCGAAGCCCTGGTTCTCCGCCGGCTACGGCACCCATGACAGCTACCAGGGCAGCGCCGGGGTGGCCGGTGGCGATGAGCAGGCCTGGTACAACCTCGGCGTCAGCAGCCAGGACACCGACGGCATCAACTCCCGCCGCCAGGGCAGCAACTACTACGAGCCCGACGCCGACGGCTACCGCAACCTGTCCGGTACCCTGAATGCCGGTGTGCAGCTCGGCGGCCTGGCGCTGGATGGCACGCTGATGCGCGCCAAGGCCCACAACGACTACGACGACATCGACAGCAGTGGCTACCTGCATCCCCTCGGCGGCCACGGCGCCAACGCCGACAACCGCCAGGAGGTGATCGGCGGCCGCGCCCGCTTCAGCCCCCAGGACATCTGGAACATCACCCTCCGGGCTGGTCGCAGCGAGGACAAGTCCACCAGCCACACCGATGGCCTGTTCGATGCCCGCTTCGACTCCACGCGCGACAGCGCCTCCTGGCTCAACGACCTGACCCTCTCCGAAGGCCACGTGCTGACCCTCGGCTACGACTGGCAGCGTGACCAGGTCAGCAGCTCCACGGCCTTCGAGCAGGACTCGCGCCGCAACCAGGGGTGGTTCGCCCAGTACCTGGGGCAAGCTGGCCAGCAGGACTGGCAGCTGTCGCTGCGCCGTGACGACAACGAGCAGTTCGGCACCCACGACACCGGCAGCGCCGCCTGGGGCTATGCGTTCACCGATGAATTGCGCTTCAGCCTCAGCTACGGCACCGCCTTCAAGGCGCCCAGCTTCAACGAGCTTTACTACCCCGGCTATGGCAACCCGGGCCTGGACGCGGAAACCTCCGAGAGCTTCGAGGCCGCGCTCACCGGGCAGCACGACTGGGGCCACTGGTCGCTTAACGCCTACCGCACCCATGTCGACGACCTGATCGCCTACGACTCCACCCTCGGCCCGTACGGCGGCCCCAACAACATCGGCAAGGCCCGTATCGACGGCCTCGAGCTGGTGCTCGGCAGCCAGTGGCTGGGTTGGGACTGGAACGCCAACGCCACCTTCCTCGACGCCGAGAACCGCGACCACGGCAGCAACGCCGGCAACGAGCTGCCGCGCCGTCCGCAACAGAGCTTCAACCTCGACCTGGACCGGCGCATCGGCCGCTTCGGCCTGGGCGCCACGCTGCACGCCGAAGGCCGCAGCTACAACGACCTGGCCAACCGCAACAAGGTGGCCGGCTATGCCACCCTCGACCTGCGCGGCGAGTACTGGCTGAACGAGGAGTGGCGCTTGCAGGCCAAGGTCACCAACCTGCTGGATGGCGACTACGAAACCGCGCTGGACTACAACCAGCCCGGGCAGGCAGTGTTCTTCAGCGTCCGCTACCAAGCCCTCTGACAGGAGCCCCCATGACCGAATCCATCGAACGCGATGCCCGCCACAAGGCGCGCATGCAGCGCAAGAAAGCCCTGATCGACGAGAAGATCGCCCAAGCCCAGGACGAGTACGGCCTGTTGCTGGTGCACACCGGCAATGGCAAGGGCAAGAGCAGCTCGGCCTTCGGCATGGTCGCCCGCGCCCTCGGGCATGGGGTGAAGGTGGGCGTGGTGCAGTTCATCAAGGGCGGCATGTCCACCGGCGAGGAAGCCTTCTTCCGCCGCTTCCCGGACGAGGTCGCCTACCACGTGATGGGCGAGGGCTACACCTGGGACACCCAGGACCGCCAGCGCGACATCGACAAGGCGCAGCAGGCCTGGGCCGTCGCGGCGCAGCTGCTCAATGACCCGCAGGTGGGCCTGGTGGTACTGGATGAGCTGAACATCGCCCTCAAGCACGGCTACCTCGACCTGGAGACCGTGCTCCGCGATATCGAATCGCGCCCCGAGCTGCAGCACGTGGTCGCCACCGGCCGTGGCGCGCCCCAGGGTCTGATCGACGCCGCCGACACCGTCACCGAGATGAGCCTGGTCAAGCACGCCTTCAAGTCCGGGGTGAAGGCGCAGAAAGGGGTGGAATTCTGAGCACCTCCACGCGCCATTGCCCGGCCCTGCTGATCGCCGCCCCGGCGTCCGGCCAGGGCAAGACCACCGTCACCGCCGCCCTGGCGCGCCTGCACACCCGCCAGGGCAAGCGCGTGCGGGTGTTCAAGTGCGGGCCGGACTTCCTCGACCCGATGATCCTCGCCCGTGCCTCCGGCGCACCGGTGTACCAGCTGGACCTGTGGATGATCGGCGAGGCGGAAAGCCGCCGCCTGCTCTGGGAGGCCGCTGCCGAAGCGGACCTGATCCTTATCGAAGGGGTGATGGGCCTGTTCGACGGCTCCCCTTCGGCTGCCGACCTGGCGCGCTGCTTCGGCGTGCCGGTGATGGCGGTGATCAATGGCGCCGCCATGGCCCAGACCTTCGGCGCCCTGGCCGTGGGCCTGGCCACCTACCAGCCGGGCCTGCCGTTCTCCGGCGTGCTCGGCAACCGCGTCGGCAGCCAGCGTCACAGCGACCTGATCCGCGACAGCCTGCCGGACTGGATCCGCTGGTACGGCTCCCTGCCGCGCAGCGCCGAGGTCGAGCTGCCCAGCCGCCACTTGGGGCTGGTGCAGGCCGAGGAGCTGGCCGACCTGGACGCACGTCTGGACGCCGCCGCCGATGCCCTGGCCGCCAGCGCCTCGGTGGAACTGCCGCCGGCGGTGGCCTTCGAGGCGCCGCCGGCCCATGAGCTGCAACCGCTGCTCGAAGGCGTGCGCATCGGCGTCGCCCGCGACACCTCCTTCGCCTTCACCTACCAGGCCAACCTCGACCTGCTGCGCGCCCTGGGTGCCGAGCTGCAGTTCTTCTCGCCGCTGACCGACGCCGCGCTGCCCGAGGTGGACAGCCTCTACCTGCCCGGTGGCTACCCCGAGCTGCACCTGGCGCCGCTGGCGGAGAACCGCGCCATGGCGGCGGCGATCCGTGCCCACTGCGACGCTGGCAAGCCGATGCTCGCCGAGTGCGGCGGCATGCTCTACCTGCTGGATGCACTGACCGACGCCGAAGGCGCGCGCGCCGAACTGGTGGGCCTGCTGCCCGGTAGCGCGGTGATGCAGAAGCGCCTGGTGGCCCTGGCCTTGCAGGAAGTCGAGCTGCCCGGCGGTGCCTTGCGTGGCCACACCTACCACCATTCGCGCCTCGACTCGTCGCTGCAGCCCCTGGCGCGCGGCACCTGCCCGAACGACAAGCCGGTGGCCGAGGCGGTGTTCCGCATCGGCCGCATCACCGCGTCCTATATCCACTTCTACCTGCCTTCCAATCCCGCTGCGGCGGCGGAGCTCCTGCGCCCATGACCGACAACGCCTTCAGCCCCGAGGAACGCGCCGCCGTATACCGCGCCATCGCCGAGCGTCGCGACATGCGCCACTTCAGCGGCGGCGAGGTGGCGCCCGAGCTGCTCGCACGGCTGCTGGAGGCGGCGCACCAGGCGCCCAGCGTCGGCCTGATGCAGCCCTGGCGCTTCATCCGCGTCACCGAGCCGGCGCTGCGTGAGGACATCCACGGCCTGGTGGAGGCGGAGCGGGTGCGCACCGCCGAGGCGCTGGGCGAGCGCTCCGACGAATTCATGCGGCTCAAGGTCGAAGGCATCCGCGACTGCGCCGAGCTGCTGGTGGCCGCGCTGATGGACGGGCGCGAGGCCCATGTCTTCGGCCGACGCACCCTGCCGGAAATGGATATGGCGTCCCTGGCCTGCGCGATTCAGAATCTCTGGCTCGCCGCCCGTGCCGAAGGGCTGGGCCTGGGCTGGGTCTCGCTGTTCGACCCGCAGGCCCTGGCCGAGCTGCTCGGCATGCCGCCCGGCAGCAAGCCCCTGGCGGTGCTCTGCCTGGGCCCGGTGGAGGCCTTCTACCCGGCGCCGATGCTGGCGCTGGAGGGCTGGGCGCAGCCGCGCCCGTTGTCCGAATTACTGTTCGAGAACCAGTGGGGAAACAAGGAATGAGCCTGGGCATGCTGACATTGGCCGCCGTGGTGCTGGATGCCGTCTTTGGCGAGCCACGGCGCTGGCACCCGCTGGTGGCCTTCGGCAACTGGGCCAAGCGCCTCGAGCAACGCTTCAACCCCGGTGGCCGTGGCTGGCGCAGCCATGGCGTCAGCGCCTGGGTGATCGCCGTGCTGCCGCTGACCCTGGCCGCCTGGTGGCTGGCCGAGCTGCCCTGGATCGGCACCCTGGTGGGCGTCATCGCCCTCTACGCTGCCATCGGCCTGCGCAGCCTCAACGAGCACGCCGAGCCGGTGGCCCGCGCCCTGGAGGCCGGCGACCTGGAGCAGGCACGCCAGCGCGTCGGCTACATGGTCAGCCGCGAAACCCGCGAGCTGGACGAAGGCGCCGTGGCCCGTGCTGCCACCGAGTCGGTACTGGAGAACGGCAGCGACGCGGTGTTCGCCGCGCTGTTCTGGTTCGCCGTGGCCGGTGCGCCGGGCGTGGTGCTGTACCGCCTGAGCAACACCCTCGACGCCATGTGGGGCTACCGCAATGCGCGCTTCGAACGCTTCGGCTGGGCCGCCGCGCGCATCGACGATGTCCTCAACTACATTCCCGCGCGCCTGGTGGCGCTGACCTACGCGCTGCTCGGCAAGACGGCCGTGGCGCTGCACTGCTGGCGCAAGCAGGCACCGCTCTGGGACAGCCCCAACGCGGGGCCGGTGATGGCCGCCGGCGCCGGTGCGCTGGGCGTGCAACTGGGTGGCCCGGCCGTCTACCACGGCGAGCTGCACGAGCGCCCGCACCTGGGGCTGGGCGAGCCCGCGCGGGCCGAAGACATCGGCCGCGGCATGGACCTGGTGCGCCAGGGCGTGATGCTCTGGGTGGGCGTGCTGATCATCGGAGGGTGGCTCTTTGCTTGAGCATGGAGGCAGGCTGCGCGCCGCCGCGCAGCGTTATCGCATCCCCGAGGCCGATTGGCTCGACCTCTCCACCGGCCTGGCGCCCTACGACTGGACCCTGCCGGAGGTGCCCGGCGCCGCCTGGGCCCGCCTGCCCGAGCAGGACGACGGCCTGGAAGAGGCCGCCCGCCGCTATTACAAGGCCCCGACCCTGTTGCCGGTGGCCGGCTCCCAGGCCGCCATCCAGGCACTGCCGCGCATTCGCCGTACCTCCCAGGTGGGCATCCTCTCGCCCTGTTACGCCGAGCATGCCGCCGCCTGGCGCCGGGTCGGCCATCGCCTGGAAGAGATCAGCGAGGCCGGTGCCCGTCGCGCCATCGACCGCCTGGACGTGCTGGTGGTGGTCAACCCCAACAACCCCACCGGCCAGCGCTACTCGCCGGAGCTGCTGCTGGACTGGCATGCGCGCCTGGCCGAGCGCGGCGGCTGGCTGGTGGTGGACGAAGCCTTCATGGATTGCACCCCGGACCAGAGCCTGGCGCGCATCAGCCACCTGCCGGGGCTCATCGTGCTGCGCTCCTTCGGCAAGTTCTTCGGCCTCGCCGGGCTGCGCCTGGGGTTCGTCTGTGCCGCCCAGGAGCTGCTCGACGAAATGGAGGAGCTGCTCGGCCCCTGGGCCGTGAGCGGCCCTGCCCGTTTCATCGCCAAGACCCTGCTGCAGGATGTTGACGGCCAGGCCCGGCAGCGTGAACGCCTGCTGGTGGACGGCCAGCGCCTGGCGCGCCTGCTCACCGACAACGGCCTGCAGCCCACCGGTGGCTGCGCCCTGTTCCAGTGGGTGGCCATGCCCCACGCCGGGGTGATGCACGACTACCTCGCCGCCCACGGCATCCTCACTCGCCTGTTCCTCACGCCGTCGAGCCTGCGCTTCGGCCTGCCACCGGACGAAGCCGGCTGGCGGCGCCTGGACCAGGCCCTGAGCGGCTTCGCCCGGGAGCTCGCATGACCACGCTGATGGTGCAGGGCACCACCTCCGACGCCGGCAAGAGCACCCTGGTGACCGCGCTGTGCCGCTGGCTCAAGCGCCAGGGCGTGGCGGTGGTGCCGTTCAAACCGCAGAACATGGCGCTGAACAGCGCGGTGACCGCCGACGGCGGCGAGATCGGCCGCGCCCAGGCGGTGCAGGCCCAGGCCTGTGGCCTGGCGCCGCACACCGACATGAACCCGGTGCTGCTCAAGCCCAATACCGACACCGGCGCCCAGGTGATCATCCACGGCCGCGCCGTCACCTCGATGAACGCGGTCGCCTACCACGACTACAAGAAGGTGGCGATGCAGGCGGTGCTGGCCTCCCACCAGCGCCTCGAAGCCGGTTACCAGGTGGTGATGGTGGAAGGGGCGGGCTCGCCGGCGGAGATCAACCTGCGCGCCAACGACATCGCCAACATGGGCTTCGCCGAGGCGGTGGACTGCCCGGTGATCCTCATCGCCGACATCGACCGGGGCGGCGTCTTCGCCCACCTGGTGGGCACCCTGGCGCTGCTTTCGGAAAGCGAGCAGGCGCGGGTGAAAGGCTTCGTGATCAACCGTTTCCGCGGCGACATCGCCTTGCTGCAGCCGGGCCTCGACTGGCTGGAACAACGCACCGGCAAGCCGGTGCTCGGCGTGCTGCCGTACCTCACCGACTTCCACCTGGAGGCGGAGGACGCCATCGACCGGCGCCAGGACGCCAAGCCCCGCGAGGCGCTGAAGGTGGTGGTGCCGGTGCTGCCACGCATCAGCAACCACACCGATTTCGACCCGCTGCGCCTGCACCCCCAGGTGCAGCTGACCCTGGTCGGCCCCGGCCAGGCGCTGCCGCCGGCGGACCTGATCGTGCTGCCCGGCTCCAAGAGCGTGCGCGCCGACCTGGCCTTCCTCCGCCAGCAGGGCTGGGATCTGGCCATCGCCCGCCACCTGCGCTACGGCGGCAAGCTGCTGGGCATCTGCGGCGGCCTGCAGATGCTCGGCGAGCGCATCGACGACCCCCATGGCCTGGAAGGGCCCGCCGGCAGCAGCGCCGGCCTCGGCCTGCTGGCCTTCGACACGGTGCTGGAGCCGGAGAAGCAGCTGCGCAACGTGCGCGGCTACCTGGGCCTGGAGAACGCGCCAGTGACCGGTTACGAGATCCACGCCGGGGTCAGCCGCGGCGCTGCCCTGGAGCAACCGGCGGTGTGGCTGGACGATGGCCGCGCCGACGGTGCCATGAGCGTCGACGGCCAGGTGCTCGGCACCTACCTGCACGGCCTGTTCGAAGGCGCCGAGGCCCGCGATGCGCTGCTGCGCTGGGCCGGCCTCGCCGAGGTGCAGGCGGTGGACTACCCGGCGCTGCGCGAGCGCGACATCGAGCGCCTGGCCGACCAGGTCGAGCGCCACCTGGATACCGACCTGCTGCGCCGCCTCTGCGGCCTGGAGCCCGTCCATGGCTGAACTCATCCTCGGCGGCGCCCGCTCGGGCAAGAGCCGTCTGGCCGAACGCCTCGCCACTGAATCCGGCCTGGCCGTCACCTACATCGCCACCAGCCAGCCCCTGGACGGCGAAATGAGCCAGCGCGTGGCCAGCCACCGCGCCCGCCGCCCCGACCACTGGGGCCTGGTGGAAGAGCCCGTCGAACTGGCCCGGGTGCTGCGCGAGCATGCCGCCCCCGGCACCTGCCTGCTGGTGGATTGCCTGACCCTGTGGCTGACCAACCTGCTGATGCTGGAGGACGAGGCGCGCCTCGTCGCCGAGCGCGATGCCCTGCTGGCCTGCATCGGCGAGCTACCGGGGCGGGTGCTGTTGGTGAGTAATGAAACCGGCCTCGGGGTGGTGCCCCTGGGCGAACTGACCCGCCGCTACGTCGATGAAGCCGGTTGGCTGCACCAGGCCCTGGCCGAGTGCTGCACCCGCGTGACCTTCACCGTCGCCGGCCTGCCCATGCTGTTAAAGGGAGAGCCCCTATGAACACCCTCGCGTGGTGGTTGGCCGAGTGCCAGCCCCAGGACCATGTCGCCCGCACCCGGGCCCAGGCCCGCCAGGACCAGTTGACCAAGCCGCGAGGCGCCCTGGGCCAGCTGGAAGGCCTGGCTATCACCCTGGCCGCCATGCAGGGCAGCGATCGCCCCGAGGTGGCGCGCCCCTGGTTCGCCGTGTTCGCCGGCGACCACGGCGTGGTGGCGGAGGGCGTTTCCGCCTACCCGCAGGCGGTGACCGGCGAGATGCTGCGCAACTTCGTGCGCGGCGGCGCGGCCATCAGCGTGCTGGCCCACAGCCTCGGCGCCACCCTGGAACTGGTCGACCTGGGCACCGCCGTGCCCCTGGAAAAACTGCCCGGCGTGCTGCACCTGGGCCTGGGCGCCGGCACCGCCAACTTCGCCCGCGAGCCGGCGATGAGCGATGCCCAGTGCCTGGCCGCCCTGGAGGCCGGCCGCGCCAGCGCCGTGCGCGCGGTGGAGTCGGGCGCGGACATCTACCTCGGCGGCGAGATGGGCATCGGCAACACCACCGCCGCCAGCGCCCTGGCCTGCGCGCTGCTGGGCACCCCGGCGGCGCAACTGGTCGGCCCCGGCACCGGGCTGGACGACAAGGGCGTGCAGCACAAGGCCGAGGTGATCGAGCGCGCCTTGGCCCTGCACAGCCCCCATTGCCATGGCCCGCTGGAAAGCCTGCGCCGCCTCGGCGGCTTCGAGGTCGCCGCCCTGGCCGGCGCGTACCTCGGCTGCGCCCAGCGGGGCATCCCGGTGCTGGTGGATGGCTTCATCTGCAGCGTGGCCGCCCTGTGCGCGGTGCGCATGAACCCGGCCTGCCGCGACTGGCTGCTGTTCTCCCACCGTTCCGCCGAGCCGGGCCACCAGGCGGTGCTGGCGGAGCTGCAGGCGCAAACCCTGCTCGACCTCGGCCTGCGCCTGGGCGAGGGCAGCGGCGCCGCCATCGCCTTGCCGCTGCTGCGCCTGGCCTGCGACCTGCACAACGGCATGGCCACCTTCGCCGAAGCCGCTGTCTCGGACCGTCCGGCATGAGCCTGGTAATCGACCTGCTGCGCCATGGCGAGACCGAGCTGGGTGCCGGCTTCCGTGGCAGCCTGGACGACGCCCTGACCGAAACCGGCTGGGCGCAGATGCGCGGCGCGGTGGAGGGGGCCGGCCCCTGGGACGCCATCGTCGCCTCGCCACTGCAACGCTGCGCGCGCTTCGCCGAGGAGCTGGCCGGGCGCCTGGACCTGCCGCTGCGCTTCGATGCCGACCTGCGCGAACTGCATTTCGGCGCCTGGGAGGGCCGCACTGCCGCCCAGTTGATGGCCACCGACGAAGCCGGGCTGGGCCTGTTCTGGAACGACCCCTACAGCTTCACCCCGCCCGGGGGCGAAACGCTGCTGGACTTCGAGGCCCGCGTCCACGCTGCGGCTGCTCGGCTGCAGGAAGGCTTCGCCGGTCAGCGCCTGCTGGTGGTCAGCCACGGCGGGGTGATCCGCCTGTTGCTGGCCCGTGCGAGGGGCCTGCCCCGAGCCCAGTTGATGCAGGTGGAGGTGCCCCACGCCACGCTGCACCGGATCGTTTTGCCATGATCCCGCTGCTGATCGCCCTGCAATTCCTCACCCGCCTGCCGGTGCGCCTGCCGGGCATGCCCGAGCCGGTGCAGGTGGGGCGCTCGCTGCTGTTCTACCCGCTGGTGGGGGGGCTGCTCGGCCTGGCGCTGCTGGCGCTGGAATGGCTGCTGGGTGACACCTCGGTGCTGCTCAAGGCCGCGCTGCTGCTCGCCGCCTGGGTGGCCTTGAGCGGTGGCCTGCACCTGGACGGGCTAGCCGATACGGCGGACGCCTGGGTGGGCGGCTACGGCGACCGCGAGCGCACCCTGACCATCATGAAGGATCCGCGCAGCGGCCCCATCGCCGTGGTCGTATTGGGGCTGGTCCTGCTGCTGAAGTTTTCTGCCCTGGTCGCCCTGCTGGAGCAGGGCCCCATCGCCGCGCTGTTGCTGGCGCCCTGGCTGGCGCGGGGGCTGCTGCCGCTGTTGTTCATGACCACGCCTTACGTTCGTCCGGGCGGGCTGGGGCAGGCCCTGGCCGAGCACCTGCCTCGCCGGGAGCTGCCCTGGGTACTGGGCGTCCATGTGCTGCTCGGGTTGGTATTCGGCTGGGTGGCGCTGGTGTCCCTGGCGGCCGCCCTGGCCGTATTCGCCTGGTGGCGACGCGGCTTGCTGCGGCGGCTGGGCGGCACCACCGGCGACACGGCCGGGGCGCTGGTGGAGCTGGCCGAGGTGGCCGTGCTGGTGGCGCTGGCGCTGCTGGGGTGAACGCCGGGGCGCAAGGCCCCGGCGCTGTCAGGGCTCAGAAACGCAGCCTGTCGTACCAGTTCTCGTAGACCGCGGTCGGCGCCACCTCCACGCGGAAGCGGCTGGCGTCGTAACTCTCGCCCCAGAGGAACAGGTGGTCCTTCCAGGCGCCGTCGGGCCAGATCTTCAGGTAGTAGTCGCGGCCGGGCAGCGGGCGCTGGCCGCTGTAGTCGATGAACGCCACCTGGTCGCCGTCCTTCAGGCATTGCCCCTGGTCGTTGTCGATCTGCACGCGCAGGTGCCGCGAGGGCTTCCCGGCTGCCGGGTAGTAGCCATACTTGCCGGCGCCGTGTTCGTACCAAGTGAGGAAGTAGCCCGGGTAGGCGCGGGATTCCAGGGTCACATAGTCGCCATTGCGCACGCAGAAGCTGGCGAAGTGGTCCCAGTCATTGAGGCTGAAGGTGCTGGCGTCGTCGCGGCCGTTGCCGGTGACGGTGACCCAGTTGGTGGCCTTCTCCCCGGTGCGCAGGGCGTTGCCGTTGTCGACACTGCGCAGCACCACGCGGGCGTAGCGGTTGTCGGTGGGCTTGAAGGCCTGCTGCGGCGTGCGCTGCGGGTCGGCGTAGGTGAAGGCAGCGACCGGGTAGTGGTCGGAGTAGTCCTGGTAGTGCCAGGTGTTGACGCCGTCGCTGGCGCTCCAGCGCGGGGAGGGCATGTCCAGCGCCTGGTTGTGCCAGTAGGACACCTGGCCGTGGCGGTTGGAAACCAGGATGTAGTCGAGGTATTCCGGCGGGTTGGTCGGCGCCTTGCCGGGGCCGTTGTCCTTGTAGGGGTACTGGTAGCCGGTCACACCGTTGCGCCGGGTGTCCCAGGTGGCGGGGGCGCCGGCGTAGCTATCAGGCGCGCGTAGGTCCAGCTGGGCCAGCATGCGCGGGTACTCGGCGCTGCCGCGCACGACGTTGAGGTCGCCACCGACGAACAGCACTTCGTTCGCCGGTATGTTCTGCCGGTCGATGAAGGCGCGCATTTCCCGGAACTGGCTTTCCCGCACCGCTTGCCCGCCATCGGGGCAGGCGGCGTCGGCGGCCTGGGTGTGGGTGGCGATGACGTGGAAGGGGCGCTCGCCGCGCAGCACCTTGACGTAGACGAAGCCCTTGTTGGCCAGCCCGTCGGCGCCACAGGCGTCGCGGTAGAGGTACTGGACCCGGCGCACGATGGGCCAGCGGCTGACGATGGCGACGCCGCCGTCCTCGAGCTTGGCGGCGGGGTTGCCGGTGCTCTCGTCCCAGCCGCTGGTGGAGCGGCCCAATACCGGGGTCTGGTGCGGGTAGCGGTCCTTCAGGCCGTTCAGCAGGATGTCGGAGGCGGCGTTGTCGAACAGTTCGTTGAAGATCACCAGGTCGCGATCCTCCAGGTACGCGGCGCGGGTCATCAGGCGCGCGCGCTCCTGGTTGTTCCAGCTGAACTTGAATGGCAGGGGCGTGAGGAAGAAGGCGTTGTGGGTCAGCAGGTTGTAGGCGTCGGGCCGGGGTTCGGGTGTGGCAAGGGCCGGGGTGGCGAGCAGGGCGAGCATCGCCCAGGCGATTCGGGTGGTGGTCATCGGCGTGTCCGTGTTGGGGGCTCAGGGCGGCGCGACGCTACCACCGGTGGGCAGAGCGGTTGCGCCCTCATCCATGGGTTCGGCTGTAGGAAACATCAGGTGTATGACGGCGACATTTCCACGGGCCTGCTTTAGCCCAGGCCGTGCCAATCCCGGGCCTCCCAGGGGAGACCCGGGATGGGGCTCAGTCGAAGATGAAGTGCTCCCCCGGCAGGCCCATCACCGATTTCGTCGGCTTGAGCATCGCGCTGGCGTGGCCTTTGGCGCGGGGCAGCAGGCGGTCGAAGTAGAAAGCGCTGGTGGCCAGCTTGGCGCGGTAGAAGTCCTCCGACTCGGTGCCGCCATCACGGAGCAGGCGGCGCGCGGCGGCTTCCTGCAGGGCCCAGGCGTAGGCGAGGGCGGCGTAGCCGGAGTACATGAGGAAGTCATGGCTGGCGGTGCCCACCAGGTCGCGGTCCTTGCGCGCGCGCAGGGCGATGCGCAGGGTCAGGACGTTCCACTGCCCGGCGAGCTTGAGTAGGGTCAGGGCGCGGCCGCGCATGGCCGGCTCGGTCTTCAGCAGGTCGAGGGCGAAGCGCGCCACCTGGCCGCTGAAGTCGCGCACCGCCTTGCCCTGGGTCATCAACAGCACCTTGCGGCCGAGCAGGTCGAGGGCCTGGATGCCGGTGGTGCCCTCGTAGAGGGTGGCGATGCGCGCGTCGCGGACGATCTGCTCCATACCGTGCTCGCGGATGTAGCCATGGCCGCCGAACACCTGCATGCCGAGGTTGGCGCTTTCCAGACCCAGCTCGGTGAGGCAGCCCTTGAGGATGGGGGTGAGGAAGCCGAGCTTGTCGTCCCAGTGCTCGTACTTGGCGGTGTCATTCTGCAGGATGCCTTCGATCATGCGGTCGGCGTACTGGGTGGCCAGGTAGACCAGCGCGCGGCCGCCCTCGGCCACGGCCTTCTGGGTCAGCAGCATGCGGCGCACGTCGCCGTGGTGCATCAGCACGTCGGCCACCTCGCCCGGCTCCTTGGTGCCGGAGAGGGCGCGCATGGAGCGGCGCTCACGGGCGTAGGCGAGGGCGCCCTGGTAGGCCAGTTCGGCGGTGGCCACGCCCTGGATGGCGGTGCCGATGCGTGCGCTGTTCATGAAGGTGAACATGCATTCGAGGCCCTTGTTCGGCGGGCCGATGAGGTAGCCGGTGGCGCTGTCGAAGTTCATCACGCAGGTGGCCGAGGCCTTGATCCCCATCTTCTTCTCCAGCGCGCCGCAGCTCACGCCGTTGCGCGGGCCGAGGCCGCCGTCATCGCCCGGGAGGAACTTGGGCACGATGAACAGGGAGATGCCACGGGTGCCCTTGGGCGCGTCGGGCAGGCGGGCGAGGACGATGTGGATGATGTTCTCGGTAAGGTCGTGGTCGCCGGAGGAGATGAATATCTTCGTGCCGGTGAGGGCGTAGCTGCCGTCGGCGTTGGCGTCGGCACGGGTCTTCACCTGGCCCAGGTCGGTGCCGCACTGTGGCTCGGTGAGGCACATGGTGCCGGCCCAGCGGCCTTCGGTGAGGGGCGTCAGGTAGGTGCGTTTCTGCTCCTCGGTGCCGTGCTGCATCAGGGTGTTCATGGCACCCAGGGACAGGCCCGGGTACATGGAGAAGGGCCAGTTGGCGGTGCCGAGCATCTCCTGCTTGAGGGCGCCCAGGCTCATGGGCAGGCCCTGGCCGCCGTACTCGACCGGGTGCGAGAGCCCCTGCCAGCCGCCGGCGACATAGGCGTCGTAGGCTTCCTTGTAGCCCTTGGGCGTGCGCACCTCGCCGTTCTCCAGGTGGCAGCCTTCCTCGTCGCCGCTGTGGTAGAGCGGGGCGATGACCTCTTCGCAAAGCTTCGCGCACTCGCCGAGGATGGCGTCGACCATGTCCGGCGTGGCTTCGCCGCCATTGGCCAGGGCACGATAGTGGGCGGGGAAGTCGAAGACCTCGTTGAGCAGGAAACGGGTGTCGCGCAGGGGCGCCTTGTAGCTGGGCATCGGTGAACCTCGGAACGCAGGTGGCAGACGTGCCGATTTATACGGCGCCCGTGCCGGCGCGGCCTTGGCAGCCGTAACGGAGGCCTCTGGCAGTTCGGACAATGCCGGCCACCCGGCTGATTTCCATTGACGATGATTGGATGCGGGTATATACACGCATCCATGATGACGACCCAATGCCTGTGCACGCGGCTGCGCCGCGCCAGCCGCAACCTGACCCGCATCTACGACGACGCCCTGGAGCATGTCGGGATCAACGTCGCCCAGTACTCGCTACTGAAGAACCTGCAGCGCCTTGACCAGCCGAGCATCACCGACCTGGCCGAGGCCCTGGGGCTGGACCGCAGCACCTTGGGCCGCAACCTGCGGGTGCTGGAGGGCCGGGGCCTGGTGCGGATGGGCGAGGGCGAGGACCAGCGCAACCGCCTGGTGGCCCTGACCGCCAGCGGCAAGGCCTGTGTCGAACAGGCGCTGCAGGCCTGGGAAAGCGTGCAGGAGCGGATGGTCGAGCGCATGGGTGACGAGCGGCGCGATGCGCTGATGTCGCTGCTGGGCGAACTGGAAACCCTGGACTGATTTTTTCGCGATAACGCGGGTATATACCCGTAGAGGACCTTCTATGACTTCCGTATGGCGCACGAGTGGCTGGATCCTTCTGGGGGCGTCGCTGATCCTGGCCCTGTCCCTGGGGATCCGCCACGGCTTCGGCCTGTTCCTGGCGCCCATGAGTGCCGAGTTCGGCTGGGGGCGCGAGGTGTTCGCTTTCGCCATCGCCCTGCAGAACCTGATCTGGGGCCTGGCGCAGCCGGTGACCGGGGCCATCGCCGACCGCTTCGGGGCGATGAAGACGGTGGTGATCGGCGGGGTGCTCTACGCCGTCGGCCTGGTGCTGATGGGGTATTCCCACTCGCCCATGGGGCTCTCGCTGAGCGCGGGGCTGCTGATCGGCATCGGCCTGTCGGGCACTTCGTTCTCGGTGATCCTCGGCGTGGTCGGCCGCGCAGTGCCGCCGGAGAAGCGCAGCATGGCCATGGGCATCGCCGCCGCCGCCGGCTCCTTCGGCCAGTTCGCCATGCTGCCCGGCACCCTCGGGTTGATCGGCTGGCTGGGCTGGTCGTCTGCATTGCTGGCACTGGGGCTGCTGGTGGCGCTGATCGTGCCCCTGGCGGGAATGCTCAAGGACCAGCCGCTGCCGGTGGCCGCCCATGAGCAGACCCTGGGCGAGGCACTGCGCGAGGCGTGCGGCCATTCCGGCTTCTGGCTGCTGGCGCTGGGCTTCTTCGTCTGCGGCTTCCAGGTGGTGTTCATCGGCGTGCACCTGCCGGCCTACCTGGTGGACCAGCACCTGCCGGCCCAGGTGGGTACCACGGTGCTGGCGCTGGTGGGGCTGTTCAACGTGTTCGGCACCTATATAGCCGGCTGGCTCGGCGGGCGCCTGTCCAAGCCGCGCCTGCTCACGGTGCTCTACCTGCTGCGCGCGGTGGTGATCGTCGCCTTCGTATACTCGCCCCTGAGCATCTGGAGCGCCTACGCTTTCGGCATCGCCATGGGGCTGCTGTGGCTCTCCACCGTGCCTTTGACCAACGGCACCGTCGCCACCCTGTTCGGTGTGCGCAACCTGTCGATGCTCGGTGGTATCGTCTTCCTCTTCCACCAGCTCGGCGCCTTCCTCGGCGGCTGGCTGGGCGGCTACCTCTATGACCACACGGGCAGCTACGACATGGTCTGGCAGATTTCCATCCTCCTCAGCCTGATGGCGGCGGCACTGAACTGGCCGGTGCGCGAGCGGCCTGTGGCGCGCCTGCAGGCACTGGCATGAGCCTGCGCCTGGGGCTGGCGCTCGGCGTGGGGGCGACCCTGCTGCTGGCGCTGGCCTGGTGGGGCTGGCAGCGCGGCGGCCTGGCGTTGCTGCAACTGAACATGAGCCTGTGCTGATTGCCGCTTCCGCAGGGCGGGGGTAGCCTTCGAGCATTGCCCCTGCCGCGTGGAGCGCCCGATGAAACGTCTCTTCCTTCTCCCTCTGCTGGCCTCTGTCGCCGGGCCCGCCCTGGCCACCGAGTGCGTGCCGTTGCTGCAGCACTCGATGCAGCAGCTGCGTTCCAAGGAAACCATCGACCTCTGCCAGCGCTTCGCCGGCAAGCCGCTGGTGGTGGTCAACACCGCCAGCCACTGCGGCTTCACCCCGCAGTTCAAGGGCCTGGAGGCGCTCTACCAGCGCTACAAGGACCAGGGGCTGGAAGTGCTGGGCGTGCCCTCCGACGACTTCAAGCAGGAGGCCGACGACAACGCCGAGACCGCCAAGGTCTGCTACGTGAACTACGGGGTGACCTTCGCCATGACCCAGCCGCAGCACGTCACCGGGGACGAGGCGACGCCGCTCTACCGCGACCTCATCGCCCAGTCCGGGCAGAGCCCGCGCTGGAACTTCTACAAGTACGTGGTGGATCGCCAGGGCAAGGTGATCGCGCACTTCTCCAGCCTCACCAAGCCCGATGACGAGGATCTGGTGAAGGCAGTGGAGCAGGCTTTGGCCAGTACCCCCTGATCGCATTGCCAATGTTTTGCAAAAAGTTCCGTAGCGCGGGATAAATATTTCCGAATATTTCGGCTGGTTCCGTTTTCCCGGCCCGGCCCGTGGTAACGTCCCGCGCCTGTCTTTTTGCCCATCCATGGAGTTACCCATGTCGATCAAGGAACTGATCCTGGCCGGCCTCATCGCCGCCGCCATTCCTTCCGCATTCGCCGCCAAACCCGAAGCCCCCGCCGAAGAACCCGTTGCCGCCACCCAGGCGGAAGAGGAGGGCGAGGCCACCATCGAGGAAGATGGCCAGACGATGTCCGAGGAAGAGTTCCTCGCCAGCCTGAACTTCCAGCAGGGCAAGGTGGTGATTGGCGACAACCTCGCCACCCTCGACGTCCCCGAGCAGTTCGTCTTCCTCGCCGGTGAAGACGCCGAGCGCGTGCTGACCGACGCCTGGGGCAACCCGCCGGATGAAGTCCTGCCGCTGGGCATGATCCTGCCCAAGGGCATCTCGCCACTGGCCGACGAGTCCTGGGCGGTGACGGTTGAGTACGAAGAGAACGGCTACGTCTCCGACGAAGATGCCGCTGACATCGACTACGGCGACATGCTCAAGGACATGAAGGAAGAGGCCAAGGCCGACAACAAGTGGCGTGCCGAGAACGGCTACGAGCCGGTGCAACTGATCGGCTGGGCCGCCCAGCCGCGCTACGACGCCGAAGGCCGCAAGCTGCACTGGGCCAAGGAGCTGAAGTTCGGTGATGCCGAGACCCACACCCTGAACTACAACATCCGCGTGCTGGGCCGTAAGGGCGTGCTGGTGCTGAACTTCATCGCCAACATGGACCAGCTGCCGACCATCGAGCAGAACCTGCCGGCGGTGCTGGCCATGACCGAGTTCAACCCGGGCAACCGCTACGCCGACTTCAACCCCGAGCTGGACAAGGTCGCGGCCTATGGCCTGGGCGCCCTGATCGCCGGCAAGGTCGCCGCCAAGGCCGGCCTGTTCGCCATCCTGCTGGTGTTCCTGAAGAAGTTCTTCTTCGTGCCCCTGGCCATCGGCGCCTGGATCATCAACCGCATCCGCGGCAAGAAGAAGGAAGCACCAGCCGAGGCCCAGCCGCAACCGACCCCCGAGCCGCAGCCCGTGGTGGTGAGCGAGCCGGCGGCGACGGTGATGGACATGAACAAGGACGACAAGCCCAAGATCGTCGAGTGAATGACCTTGAGTGAATGAAAAAAAGCCCGGACCTGTCCGGGCTTTTTATTGGGTGGCTTTCGGGGGGGACGCTTGCATGGCGGCTTTCCCGGGCTGAAGCCCGGGCTACAACTGTGGGTTGCGGATATGAAAAAGCCCGGAACAGGTCCGGGCTTTTCGCTTGCCGCAACAAGGGATCAGAAGCGGTAGGTCACCTGCGCGCCCAGGCCATGGGCACTGTTCTTGTAGGTGGAGCTGTAGCGGCCCTTGGTGGCGCTGGTCTGGTTCACTTCGGCATCGTCTTCCTTCAGGTAGGAGTAGGCGACATCGACGGTCCAGTCGTCGCTCGGGCTCCAGGCGGCGCCCAGGCTGAGGATCTTGCGGTCGTCGGTGGGGATGCGCGGCGAGCGGTGCTCGTTGCGGGTCGGGGTCTGGTCGTAGGCCAGGCCGGCGCGCAGGGTCCACTGCGGGTTCAGCTTGTAGGAGGCGCCCACGGCGTAGGACCAGGTGTCGCGCCAGTCCTGCTCTTCGGAGATGGTGCCGATGGGGCCGGCCGAGCCGCCCAGCAGTGCCGGAACGCCCTTGTTGTTGACGGTGATGTCCTTCAGGCGGCTCCAGCGGGTCCAGGTGCTACCGGCGTAGAGGGTCCAGTCGGCGTTCAGGTCGTGGGTGACCGAGAAGTCGACGGATTCGGGCGTCTTCAGTTTCAGCGAGGCGTCGTACTCGTTGCCGGAGAAGGGGCCGAAGCCGGTGCCGGAAACCTGGGTATCGCCTTTCAGCTTGTAGTTGACCATGGAGTGGTAGGTCAGGCCGAAGCGGGTGCTCTGGGTGGCTTCGAACAGTACGCCGACGTTGTAGCCCAGCGCGGTGTCGTCGCCCTTGACCTTGACCTTGCCATCGTTGCGGCCGGGGGTGGCCGCGTTGAGGGTGGCGGAGGTCAGTTCACCGTCGATGCGGTTGATGGTCGGGCCGAAGCCGACGGAGAGCTGGTCGTTGATTTTGTAGCTGATGGTCGGCTGCAGGGTGATCACGCGGACTTCGCTGCGATCGCCGTAGTAGCGGCCTTCGAAGCCGGACTCGTAGTCGGTAATCAGGCCGAAGGGCACGTACATGCCGAGGCCGAAGGTCCATTTGTCATCGATCGGCTTGACGTAGTAGCCCATGGGCACGCCCATGAAGGGGACCATGTCGCCGTCGTTGCTGCCGCCGAAGGTGCTGCTGTGGTCGTCGATATCGGTCTTGGCGTCCAGCAGGGCAAGGCCACCACTGACCTGTTCGCGCTTGAGGCGCGACATGCCGGCCGGGTTGCCGAACACGGTGGTGGCGTCATCAGCGGACGAGGAGCGACCGGCGAAGGCGGTGCCCATGCCACTGACGCTCTGTTCGTTGATGGCGAAGCCGCCGGCGAGGCTGTAGCTGGATGCAGCGCTGATGGCGATTGCGAGGCTGGTCTTGAAGACTCTTTTGATCACGGGTGACTCCTGGGGACTTTGAGGCAGGTGGCGGAAACTATCAGGATTTCCAGACCCCTGCCAGCTTCCGGGAGTTCCCGGAATAGAGCGTTTTCTCTGGCTTTATGGCATCAAAATGCCTGCAATTTCGCCGATCGGGCATATTGCATTGGACGCTCGTTCCTGACTGGTCGGTCAGTGAACGGTTTTGTCCTACGCGACCTTCGCCGAGGGGCCTACCCAGCGTTGCCAGGCATCCAGGTAGTCACCGGGTGTGCCCTGTGGGTTGAACACCTGGCGCCAGATGGCGGCCATGCCCGCCCAGTCGTCGGCGGCGGGCATCACCAGCACTTCGGTTTCGATCAGCAGCCAGGCGATGGCGGTGGCGTAGCGCAAGTTCACCGTCAGCTCCATGTGAGGTGCGGCGAGGAAGGCGTGCTGGCTGGCCAGGCCGCGCACCAGGCTGGCGAGTTCCGGGTCGCGTGCCAGGTGCAGATCCCAGAGGCAGCGGTGGTGCTCTTCGCTGATGTGGTAGAGGCCGTAGCCCGCCTTGTCACCCAACGCTGAGCCGAGTGCCGACTGGCAGGCGGCGGCGCCCAGCAGCAGGGACTCCGCCATCGGCGATGGTCGCTGCAGGTAGAGCAGGGTGGGGCGGATGACGTGTTCACAGAGGTCGCTGGCGGCTATTCCCATGGTGCCCTCGCGAGAAAGGTGCCGGCGGGACCGGGGGCATCTGGCAGCTTCTCGTTCTCGGAAAGGGCCCCGCCGGAAGCGGGGTTAGCCGCTCGATTTGAAGTGTAGTGCGATGAAACCGCTGTAAAGGCCTGTTTTTAAACTGTTTGAGGCCGTGATGGCGGCGGCATATATCCCAGGGTGATTAAAAAATGATCGCTGGCAACCGGCCCAGTGCCCGGCTGGCGCTGGGCCGGTGGGGCGCGCCCGGCTTCAGTCGCCCTTGGCCAACGGGCGTGCCGGGTCATTGATCCATTCGCTCCAGGAGCCGGCGTAGAGCGGCGCCAGCGGGTAGCCGGCCAGGCTCAGGGCGAACAGGTTGTGGCAGGCGGTGACGCCGGAGCCGCAGTAGGCCACCAGGCCGTCCACCGGGCGCTCGCCGAGGAAGGCGGCGAACCGCTGGCGCAGGGTTTCGGCGGGGAGGAAGCGACCGTCGGCGCCGAGGTTGTCGGTGAACACTGCGCACTGCGCGCCGGGGATATGGCCGGCCACCGGGTCGATGGGCTCCACCTCGCCCTTGAAGCGGGGCAGGGCGCGGGCGTCGAGCAGGGTCAGGTCAGCGTTGCCCAGGCGGTCCTGCAGTTCGTCGGCGCTGCGCAGCAGGGTCGGGTCGGCCTGGCCGCTGAAGTGGCCCCGGGGCACTTCGGGCACCGCGACTTCCAGGGGCAGGCCTTGATCGCGCCAGGCCTTGAGGCCGCCGTCCAGCAGGTAGACGTCTTCGCGCTTGCCCAGCCAGGCCAGCAGCCACCAGGCGCGGGCGGCAAAGGCGCCGGGGCCGTCGTCATGGAGCACCAGGGTGCTGCCGTTGTCGATGCCCCAACCGCGCAGGCGTTCCACCAGGCGCTCGGGGGCGGGCAGTGGGTGGCGGCCGGTGACGCCCTTCTGCACCCGGCCGGAAAGGTCGTGCTCCAGGTCGGCGAAGCGGGCGCCGGGGATATGCCCTTCGGCGTAGCTGCGCTGGCCGTAGGCGGGGTCGTCGAGGGCGAAGCGGCAATCCAGCACGATCACGCCCGGTTCGTTCAGGCGGGCTTCCAGTTGCCGGGGGCTGATGAGTTGCGCGAGGGGCATGGCGGTGTCCTGTGTCCAATCGATGACAGTGGGCATCATAAGGACAGCCGCGCGCCGCGTCGCGCTGATCGATGGGGAGCCGTCCATGCCCAGCCTGCAATCCTTCGCCGAGAGCGCCAACCTCGCCCGCCGTATCGGCGTGGTGCTCGGGTCACTGTCGCTGACCCTGTTCTATTGCCTATTGATACTCGGGCGGGGGGCCTGCGGGCGCCTCGACCGCGCGCGGGTCGACGCCTACACCCGTGCCTGGTCCCGGGGTCTGCTGCGCCTGGTGCGGGTGCGCCTGTCGGTGCACGGCAGCCTGCCGGATTTCAACGACGGCCGCCGCTACCTGATCCTTTGCAACCATTCCAGTCACTACGACATTCCCGCCAGCTTCGTCGCCCTGCCGGGCTCGATCCGCATGCTGGCCAAGCAGGAGCTGTCGCGCCTGCCGTTTCTCGGTGCGGCGATGAAGGCCGGTGAGTTCCCCTTCATCGACCGGCACAACCGCGAGCGGGCCCTGGCCGACCTGCACAAGGCGCGGCAGATGATGGAGAGCGGCATCGTGCTGTGGGCGGCGCCGGAAGGCACGCGCTCGAAGGATGGCCAGTTGCAGCGCTTCAAGAAGGGCTGTTTCCACCTGGCGCTGGATACCGATGCGGTGATCGTCCCGGTGGCCATCCGGGGCATCCATCAGGTGCTGCCGGCGCGTACCTGGCGGTTCAACCTCGGCCTGCCGGTGTCGCTGCACGTGGGCGAACCCATCGATGCCGCGCAGTTCGATGTGGAGCGCCTGGACGAGCTGATGGCACGGACCCATGGGCAGATGCAGGCGCTGCTGCACCCGCAGCCGGCGCGGGTGGTTCAGGGCGTGCGCGAGACGGTGCCGGCCTGAGTGCCGGCATTACCGCCCCCTGAAATGAGGAAGCCCGCCGATTGGCGGGCTTTTCGTATCCGGCAGCGGGGCGCGCTGCGGTTCTCAGTGGATCTTCAGCTTGCCGATGCGGTCGTTGTCCAGGCTGCCGAAGTAGAGGTAGTCGCCCACCGGTTTCACCGAGGTGATCATGCGCAGGTGGGTGCCGCTGGTGTCGTGCAGGCTGCGGATGATCTGGCCGTTCTCGTCGAGGGCGATCACCAGGCCGTATTTCTCCGCCTTGGGCCACAGGGCGCGGGGCAGCTTGGCGATCTGCGCCTTGAGCCAGGGCTGGGTGTGGAGGAAGTCGGCGTCGGCCTTGCGCGGGGAGGGCAGGGCGACCCAGAAGGTGCCCTTGCGGTCGCCTTGCAGGTTGTCCGGCAGGCCCGGCAGGTTGTCGATGAACACGTCGTGGGTGCCGGCCTTGTCGCCGCTCAGCCAATAACGGGTGATGCGGTAGCGGTAGGTTTCGTTGACCAGCACGAAGTCTTCCTTGGCCGAGAGCGCCACGCCGTTGCCGAAGTAAAGGTCCTTGAGCAGCACCTCGACCTTGCCGGTGGCCGGGTCATAGCGCATCAGGCGGCCGTGGGGGCGGGCTTCGAGCAGGTCCAGCAGGTAGTCCGGCTGCTCGAACTTGGCGGAGGCGTCGGTGAAGTAGATGCGCCCGTCGCTGGCGATGTCCAGGTCGTCGGTGAAGCGGAAGGGGCCGCCTTCGGCCTCGGTGGCGAGGACCTTGGTCTGGCCTTGCGGGTCGATGCTCAGCAGGCCCTTGTAGGCGTCGCCGACGATCAGGTTGCCCTGGGCGTCGAAGTCCATGCCCAGCGGGCGGCCGCCGGTGGTGGCGAAGGTCTCGACCTTGCCGTCGGCGGTGATGCGCACCACGCGGCCGTCGTGCAGGCCGGCGTAGACGCGGCCCTGGGCGTCCACCGCGGTGTCCTCGGGGCCGTGGATCTGCCCCTTGGCCAGCAGCTCGGCCTTCATCAGGGTGTCGTTGGGCTCCATCACGCCGGTCATGGGCGGCGCCTTGGGGGCGTCCCAGGCGACGGGGTCGATGGGGCTCTTGGTGATGGCGAGGTAGATGCCCGCAGCGGCGATGAGCAGGACCAGCAGGCCCAGAAGCTTCTTCATGTCCGAATTCCCTGGCGGTGGGCCCGTCATGGGCCTGGTTATTGTTGGAAGGGCTTTTTAGCAGCCATGGCCGGCCAACGCCAGACACCGGGCCCGGCTGAATGGCTGGGGTGCGACGTCGCCGCAGTTGACAGGCTTGTAGGGATTTTCGCAGTATCCTCGTCTCGCATTCCTGCACCGAGCTACTCCATGCCCGCCATCTTCGCCTCCATCGCTTCCGTTCCGGCCCTGCCGGCGCTGGTGCGTGGCGTTGCCGCGGGTAAATCGAAGAAACAGTCGCTCATTTGACCGGGGCGTGCTGTCCCGTCAGATGGGCTGACAGGACAGTGGACGCGAAGGTCGAAACCTCTCTTGCACGAACACTCCCCGCCAGCCTCCGACGGTGACTTTTACGGTCAGCCTGAAGGAGTTTTCGCTATGCCTGTGTTTTCCGGAATCTGGGTCGCCCTGGTAACCCCCTTCGCCGATGGCGCCATCGATTTCCCTGCCCTGCGTCGCCTGTCCGCGTACCTGTTGGAGGCCGGCGTCGCCGGGCTGGTGGTGTGTGGCAGCACCGGCGAGGCGGCGGCGCTGAGCAAGCGCGAGCAGCTCGCGGTGCTCGACGCCCTGCTCGAAACCGTGCCCGGCGAGCGCCTGGTGATGGGCCTGGCCGGCAACAACCTGGCGGATGTTCTGGCCATGCAGCACGAGGTGCAGAAGCGCCCGGTGGCCGGCCTGCTGGTGCCCGCGCCTTATTACATCCGCCCGTCGCAGTCGGGGCTGCTGGCCTGGTTCGGCGCCATTGCCGATGCCGCCGCGGTGCCGGTGATCCTCTACGACATCCCCTACCGTACCGGCTCGCGCCTGGAGCTGGAGACCCTGCGCGAGCTGGCCCGGCACCCGAGCATCGTGGCGATCAAGGATTGCGGCGGCGAGATCGACAAGACCCAGGCGCTGATCGCCGACGGCCAGCTCGACGTGTTGGCGGGGGAAGACGCACAGATCTTCGCCACCCTCTGCCATGGCGGCACGGGCGCCATCGCCGCCTCGGCGCACATCCACCCCGAACGCTTCGTGGCCATGGCCGAGTGCGTGGCAGCGGCCGACCTGGTGGGCGCACGGGCGATCTTCCGCGAGCTGCAGCCGCTGATCCGCCTGGCCTTCGTCGAGCCCAACCCGGCGCCGGTGAAGACTCTGCTGGCACTGCGCGGGCTGATCCGCGACGAGCTGCGCGCGCCCATGCAGGCCAGCTCCCCGGCCCTGGTGCAACGCCTGCGAAGCGAGCTGGGCTGACCTGTGCCGCCCCACGCGGAATGACGGGTGGGGCGGGGATGGGGTTGCGATATATACTTCGCGCCTCTGAACCGAGGAGAGCCTTGTGGCCATCGACTTTCACTGGATTCGCGACGACGCCGAACTGGCCTCCCATTGCGCCCGCTGGCGCAACCTCAGCTTCGTGGCCCTGGACACCGAGTTCATGCGGGTCGACACCTTCTACCCGAAGGCCGGCCTGGTGCAGGTGGGCGACGGCGAGAGCGCCTGGCTCATCGACCCCCTGCTGATCAAGGACTGGCGCCCCTTCGCCGAGCTGCTCGAAGACCCGGCGGTGACCAAGGTGCTGCACGCCTGCAGCGAGGACCTCGAAGTCTTCCTGCGCCTCACCGGCAGCCTGCCGCTGCCGCTGCTGGACACCCAGCTGGCCGCCGGCTACCTGGGCATCGGCTACTCCATGGGCTATTCGCGCCTGGTGCAGGCGGTGCTCGGCATCGACCTGCCCAAGGATGAGACCCGCTCCGACTGGCTGCAGCGCCCGCTCACCGAGATGCAGGAGCGCTACGCCGCCGAGGATGCCATCCACCTGGCCGAGATCTACCGCATCATCGACGAACGCCTGGACGCCACCAAGCGCGCCTGGGTGCTGGAGGACGGCGCCGAACTGGTGGCCAACCTGCGCCGTGAAGTGGACCCGTACGAGCTCTACCGCGACGCCAAGCTGGGCTGGAAGCTGTCCCGCCAGCAGCTGGCCGTGCTGCGTGACCTCTACGCCTGGCGCGACCTCGAGGCGCGCCGCCGCGACCAGCCGCGCAACCGCATCGTTCGCGAGCACGCCCTGTGGCCGCTGGCCAAGTTCCAGCCGGACAACCTCGTCGCCCTGGCCCGAGTCGAGGACATGCACCCGCGCACCGTGCGCCAGGACGGCAACACCCTGCTGAAGATGATCCGCGAGGCGGCCGAGTTGCCCCCCGCCGAGTGGCCGGAGCCGCTGCCCGAGCCGCTGCCGTCGGAAGCCACCGCGCTGCTGAAGAAGCTGCGCGCGATCGGCCAGGCCGAAGCCGAGCGCCTGGGCATGGCGCCCGAGCTCATGCTGCGCAAGAAGCACCTGGAGGCCCTGCTCAAGACGGGCTATCCCGACGGCCCCTACAGCCTGCCCGAGGGCTTCAAGGGCTGGCGCCGTGAACTGATGGGCCAGGCATTGCTCGATGCCCTGGCCGGAGACAACGCCCCATGAAACGCATCTGCTCCATCTACAAGAGCCCGCGCAAGAACGAGATGTACCTCTACGTCGAGAAGCGCGATGCCCTGGCCCGTGTACCTGAGGCACTGCTGGCGGCCTTCGGCACGCCGCAGCATGCCTTCGACCTGGTGCTCAGCCCCGAGCGCCAGCTGGCCCGCGAGGACATCGGCAAGGTGCTGGAGAACCTCGAAAAGCAGGGTTACCACCTGCAGATGCCGCCGGGTGAAGAGGAATACATCGAGCACCTGCCCGAAGAACTGCTGCGGATGAACGACCCCATCTGATGAAAGTCCTCCTCGCTGACGAGAAACACCTCCGCCACGCCGAACTGCTGCTCGCCGCCATCCCCTCGCTGGATGTGGCCGGCAGCGACGACCCGGACGAGCTGCGCGCCCTGGCGGCGGACCGGCCCATCTGGCTGGGCAGCCCGGAGCGGGTGGTGGAACTGCTGCAGGCCGGGTTCGCCCCGCACTGGGTGCAGTCCAGCTGGGCCGGCATCACCCCGTTGCTGGCGGCGGGCCTGCCGCGCAACTACCGTCTGACCCGCGCCGTGGGCATCTTCGGCCAGGTGATGGCCGAGTACATGCTGACCTACATCCTCGCCCACGAGCGCCAGCTGCTCTCGCGCCTGGCCAGCCAGGTGGAGTGCCAGTGGGATGCACGCATGCCCAGCAGCCTGGCCGGGCGGCGGGTGCTGGTCGTCGGTGCCGGTGATATCGGCCAGAGCGTTGCGCGCTTCCTGGCGCCGTTCGGGGTCGAGCTGCGCGGCATCGCCCGCGAGCCCCGTGCCCTGGAGCCGTTCAGCCAGGTGCTGGGGATGGACGCCCTGGCGGAGCAGGCGGCCTGGGCCGATTACCTGATCAACCTGCTGCCCGACACCCCGGCCACCCGTGACGTGTATGACGCCGCACTGTTCGCGCGCCTGCAGCCGGAGGCGCTGTTCATCAATGCCGGGCGCGGCGTGGCGGTGGTGGATGCCGACCTGGTCGCCAGCCTGCAGGCCGGGCACCTGGCCGGTGCGGTGATCGACGTCTGCCGCGAAGAGCCGCTGCCCCCCGCGCACCCGTTCTGGACCGCACCGCGGCTGCTGCTCACCGGCCACAGCTCGGCACCCACCCTGCCGGAGCTGCTGGTGGGGCTGTTCCTCGACAACCTGGCGCGCTTCCAGGCTGGTGAGCCGCTGCGCGGCGAGGTGGAGTTCCAGCGCGGCTACTGATGCCAGCTCGGTGGGCCTCTGCGTGGTGATGGCGTTCGTGTTCTCCGGCAGCACCGCTGGTGGATGAAAAGAGCGTCATCCACCCTACGCCCGGCGGCATCTCAGGCCGCTTTTGCGGGGCACCGAACCGATCCCGGCACAGATGGCTTGCGTAGGGTGGACCACGCTTCACCGGTCCACCTTTCGTGCTTCCAGGCAACATCGTTGGTGGATGAAAAGAGCGTCATCCACCCTACGCCTGCCCGTTGCCTGGGAGCCCACGGTGTAGCCGTCCTGCGAATGATTTTCCTTACATGGCGCTACCGGTCGTCCCGTCGTCGGCAGCGCTTGGCCGGCACCTTCGACGCGACTAGACTACCGCGCCCCGTTACCCAGTCAGACCACCATGGCCGCCAAAGTCGAACCCTTCTGGAAGCGCAAGACCCTCGCACAGCTCGATCAGGAGGAGTGGGAATCCCTCTGCGACGGTTGCGGCCTGTGCTGCCTGCAGAAGCTGGAAGACGAGGACGACGGCGCCGTGTACTACACGCGCATCGCCTGCAAGCTGCTGGACCTGAACACCTGCCGCTGCACCAACTACCCCAAGCGTCGCGATTTCGTGCCCGACTGCATCCAGCTCACCCCGGCCCAGGCCGACGAGTTCCGCTGGCTGCCGCCCACCTGCGGCTACCGCCTGGTGGCCGAGGGCAAGGACCTGCCGCCCTGGCACCCGCTGGTCTGCGGCGACACCGAGGCGGTGCACAACGCCGGTATCTCCCAGTCCGGGCGCATGGTCAGCGAGACCCAGGTGGCCGAGGACGACTGGGAGGATTACATGATCTTTCGTGCGGGCTAGACGGATAGAACCACCGCGTGCCGAGTCATAGGGAAATCGCTCCGAGGAAGCCCGACATGTCCAACCGCGCCACCCTGCTGCTGTCCACCGCCACCCTGCTGTTCTGCGCGCCGCTGCTGGCCGCCAAGCGCAGCGATGTCGACTACCTGGTGCGCTTCCTGCCGGACAGCGACCAGGCCGAGGTGCGCCTGGTGCTGGAAAACGGCGAGAAGGTCCGCAGCCTCGCGTTCGACCTGGGCGACAAGGGCTACTACAGCGACTTCAAGGGCGACGGCCAATGGCAGCAGGCCAGCGCCGGGCGCGGCACCTGGACCCCGGCGGAAGGCAAGGCGACCCTCAGCTACAAGGTGCGCATCACCCACCCCCGTGGCGACGGCAAGTTCGATGCGCGGATGACGCCGGACTGGACGCTGCTGCGCGGCGACGACCTGGTGCCGCCTGCGCGCATCGACCTGGTGGACGGCACCGACCTGGTGTCGCGCATCCAGTTCGAACTGCCCAAGGGCTGGAGCACGGTGGAGACCGGCTGGTCCCGCGTGGGCAAGAACCGCTTCCGCATCGACAACCCCGAGCGCCTGTTCGACCGCCCCACCGGCTGGATCATCGCCGGCAAGCTGGGCAGCCGCCGCGCCGAACTCGGCAACACCGACGTCACGGTCGCCGCGCCCATGGGCGAGGGCATGCGCCGCATGGACATCCTCACCCTGCTGACCTTCGTCTGGCCCCATGCCCAGGCGGTGTTCCCCCGCGACCCCGGCAAGCTGTTGATCGTCGGTGCCGGCGACCCGATGTGGCGCGGCGGCCTGTCCGCGCCCAATTCCTTCTTCATGCACGCCGACCGCCCCCTGGTCAGCGAGAACGGCACCAGCTCCCTGGTGCACGAGCTGGTGCACGTGTTCAGCCGCATCAAGGACACCGACCAGAGCGACTGGATCAGCGAAGGCATCGCTGAGTTCTACGCCATCGAACTGATGCGCCGCGCCGGCGGCCTCAGCGAGGACCGCTACCACAAGGTCCGCGCCAAGCTGCAGCGCTGGAGCCGCAAGGTCGAGAACCTGCGTGGCGAGCAATCGTCCGGCCCGGTCACCGCCCGCGCGGTGCTGCTGCTGCAGGACCTCGACGAGGAGATCCGCAAGGCCAGCAACGGTGAGCGCTCCCTCGACGACGTCACCCGTGGCCTGATGCGCCTGGACAAGGTCAGCACCCGCGACTTCGTCGAGATCGCCGAGAACGTGCTAGGTGGTGAGTCCGACGTGCTCGACACGTCGCTGCTGAAGCTGCCCAAGGCGTCCTGACTTTCGGCGCGGGTCCCGGGCTGAAGCCCGGGCTACGCTCCGCTGGACGCCATCGCCCCACCTGCGCAACGATGCCGGCTTTGCCCGGAAGCCCGCCCATGCGCCGCCTGCCGTCCCTCACCGCCCTGCGCACCTTCGAATCGGCTGCCCGCCATGCGCATTTCGGCCGTGCCGCCGCCGAGCTGTGCGTCACCGACAGCGCGGTGAGCCACCAGATCCGCCAGCTGGAGGAGCAGCTCGGCACCGAGCTGTTCGTTCGTACCGGCCGCCAGGTGCGGCCCACGCCCCAGGCACGGCGCCTGCTGCACAGCCTGCAGCAGGCCTTCGAGCTGATCCTCGATGCCTGCGACGAGTTGCGCGACCCCGGCTCCCAGGCGCAGCTGCGCATCGCCGTGACCGCGGAGCTGGCGCAGAAGTGGCTGGTGGGCCGGCTGGCGGATTTCGGCGAGCGCCATCCGCACATCACCCTGCACCTCTACGACCAGCCGCTGGAGTCGGCGCTGCCGGGCGAGGAGATCGACCTCGCCATCACCTACGGCACCGGCCCGGGGGATGCCAGCGCCTACTTCGTGCGGCCGCTGCCGGCCCTGCAGTTCTTCCCGGTGTGCAGCCCCGGCCTGTTCAACCAGCTGCCGCTCAAGCACCCGCGCGACCTGGCCCGCCACTGCCTGCTGCATGACGACCAGGACGGCAAGACCTGGAGCGCCTGGCTCAGCGTCCATGCCGGCGATCTGCAGCCGGCGCGGCACCTCTACCTGGGCCACGCCGGGCTGACCCTGGAAGCCGCCGCGCAAGGGCAGGGCGTGGCCATGGGCGACAACCTCACCAGCGCCGAGGACCTGGCCAGCGGCCGCCTGGTACGGCCCTTCGCCGCCAGCGTGGCGTCCCTGGGGCAGTACGCGCTGGTCTGCGAACGGCTGCGCCTGGACAAGCCGGCGGTGGCCCAGTTCGTCGAATGGTTCAGCGATCAGCTGGCCGATAGCTGAATCCAATTCAAGGGTTCCGCGATATTCATCATTGGTCGCCGGGGCACCGCCGCGCTTAACGTCAGGGCACTTCCAACCCCACTCCGAGGTTTCCCATGGCGCGTTCCCTGACTTCCCTTCCCAAGGCCGACGGCTTCCGCCTGCCTGGCGAATTCGAGCCCAAGGCCGGCTGTTGGCTCGGCTGGCCCGAGCGCACCGACGTCTGGCGCAACGGCGCCAAGCCCGCGCAGAAGGTCTGGGTGGAGATCGTCAGCGCCATCGCCAGCAGCGAGCCGGTCACCGTCTGCGCCTCCGCCACCCAGTACGCCAATGCCCGACGCATGCTGCCGGCCCAGGTGCGGGTGGTGGAGATGACCTGCAACGACACCTGGTTCCGCGACAGCGGCCCGGCCTTCCTAGTCAACGACCAGAGCGGCGAGGTGCGTGGCGTGGACTTCGAATTCAACGCCTACGGTGGCCTCGATGGCGGCCTCTACTACCCCTGGGACAAGGACGACCAGATCGCCCAGAAAATCCTCGAGATCGAGAACTTCGACCGCTACCGCGCGCCCTTCATCGCCGAGATGGGCGGCATCCAGACCGACGGCCAGCGCACCCTGCTGACCACCGAGCAGTGCCTGCTCAACCGCAACCGCAATGCCCACCTGGGCAAGGAGGAGGTGACCCGGCGGCTGTCCGACTACCTCGGCGCCGAGCAGGTGATCTGGCTGCCGCGTGGCTGCAAATTCGACGAAACCGACGGCCACATCGACGACCTGGCCTGCTTCGTCCGCCCCGGCGTGGTGGTGATGCAGTGGACCGACGACCGTGACGACCCGCAGTGGGAGATCTACCAGGAGGCCTACGACATCCTGCGCAGCACCCGTGACGCCCGTGGCCGCGCGCTGGAGGTGCACAAGCTGCCGCAGCCCCGCGTGCTCACCTGGACGGCCGAGGAGGCCGCCGGCCTGGACCAGGTGGACGGTACCCACCTGCGTGAGGAGGGCACGCGCATCTGCGCCTCCTACATCAACTACTACGCCGGCAACTCCGCCATCGTCCTGCCGCTGTTCGGCGACGCCCACGACCAGGCGGCCGGCGCGGTGCTCGCGGAGCTGTTCCCCAAACACCGCATCATCGGCATCGAGAACTCGCGGGAAATCCTCCTTGGGGGCGGCAACGTCGCCTGCATCACCATGCCGCAATACGCCGCCAGCCGGGCTGGCTAGGGAGCCTTCGATGCACATGCGCACACTGGCGATCGCCCTGGGCCTGGCCCTCGGCAGCGGCATGGCCCAGGCGGCGAGCGAGCCGCCCAAGGTCAACCTGTACATCTGGAGCGAGTACCTGGCGCCGGATACGCTCTCCCGCTTCGAGGCCAGGACCGGCATCAAGGTGGTGGCCGACCACTTCGACTCCCTGGAAACGGTGGAGACCAAGCTGCTCACCGGTCGCAGCGGCTACGACCTGGTGCTGACCGCCGGCCAGCACCTGCAGCGGGCCATCGCCAGCGGCGCATTGCAGCCGCTGGACAAGGCCAGGCTGCCGCACTTCCAGGGGCTGGACCCGGAGTTCACCGCGCACATGGCCAGCTTCGACCCGGGCAACCGCTACGCCGGGCTCTATGTCTGGGGCACCACCGGCTTCGGCTACCAGGAGGAGGCCATTCGCACGCGCATGGCCGACGCTCCCGCCGACAGCTGGGCGATGCTGATGGACCCGGCGGTGGTCGCGCGCTTTGCCGACTGTGGGGTGAGCTTCCTCAACGACCCCAACGAGGTGTTCGCCGCCGCCTTCCGCTACCTGGGGCTGGACATCAACCGCCAGAGCCTCGACGACCTCAAGCTCGCCGAGGCGCACCTGGCGAAGATCCGCCCGTCGATCCGCTACTTCGACAACGACCGCAACATCAACGACCTGGCCAACGGCAACACCTGCCTGGCGATGTCCTGGAACGGCAACGTGGCCATCGCCGCCGCCCAGGCCGAGCAGGCGCAGAAGCCCTTCAGGCTGCGCTACCGCATCCCGCGGGAAGGCACCCTGATCTGGTTCGACGCCATGGTGGTGCCCAAGGATGCGCCGCACCCCGAAGCCGCCCTGGCGCTGATGGACCACCTGATGACACCCCAGACCATCGGCGCCATCACCAACAACATCCACTACGCCAATGCGGTGCCGGCGGCCGCCGCCAGCGTCGACCCCGCCATCCTCGCCGACCCGGGCACCTACCCGCCGGCGGACGTGCGCGCCAAGCTCTACACCAAGAACGACAACACCAAGGCCTTCAACCGCGCCCTGACCCGCGCTTTCAGCAAGCTCAAGTCCGGCCTCTGAGCCATCTCCCGCCCGGTATCCGACCATCGTGATACCGGGCGTCTTGACCGCCCCGTCGCGCTTGCTATCTAATGATATGCATTCTCATTTGGTATCCCTGGCACGCCGCATCCGGCAGCGTCGCCCGGTTACCTGTTGTCGGGGGCGTGCGTGCAGGTAGCGAGTCGAGCAGACGGGAGGCAGCCCCGTGGATGAGCAGTTCCGGGGCTCCGTCTCCGGCGCCTACCGCGCCTTTCATGCCGAGCTGCTGAAGTTCCTCGGCAAGCGCCTGGGCAGTTCCGCCGACGCCGCCGACCTCGCCCAGGATGCCTTCACCCAGTGGCTGGACTGGCGCGACCGCGACCAGGTCCGCCAGCCCCGCGCCTTCCTCTTCCAGATCGCCCGCAACCTGCTGCGTGACCACTGGCGCCGCCAGCAGGTGCGCGGTGCGGCCGACGGCGAGGGCGAACAGACGCTGGAAACCATGGTCGATGAACAGGGAGCGAGCCCCTTGGAACAGGTCGAGCAACATCAGCGCTTGCGCCTCCTGGCCTCGGCACTGGATGATCTGTCGCCGCGCCGGCGCGAGGCCTTCGTCCTGCACAAGTTCGATGGCCTGTCCCAGGCGGAAGTCGCCGCGCGCATGGGGATTTCCCTGAGCATGGTGGAAAAGCACATCGCCTGTGCCCTGCTGCATTGCAAGCAACGCGTGCAGGGCGACGTCCAGGCGGACGGACAATGAACACGAGCACCTGGATGGATTCCCGACCCTCGATCGACGAACAGGCCGCCACCTGGTACGCCCGCCTTACCAGCGGGCAGTTCACCGCCGAGCAGGAGGCCGAGCTGCAGGCCTGGCTGGCCACCAGCCCGGCGCACGCCAGGGCCTTCGCCGACATGCAACTGATCTGGGCCGACTTCGACCGCGTGCCACGGCCCGTGCTCGCCACGCCGGTGGTCATGCTCAAGCCTCGCAGCCGACGGACCCTGCCGCGCGCCATGGCCGCTTCGTTCGTGCTGCTCTGCGCCGCCCTGGCCACCTCGCAGAACTGGTTCGCCCGCGCGCCCAGCGTCGACCTGCAACTGAGCAGCGCCCAGGGCGAACAGCGCCAGGTGGAACTGGCCGACGGCTCGCGCATCGACCTCAACGTCGACACCCGCCTGCATGTGCGCCTCTATGACGATCACCGCGAAGTCGAACTGCTTCAGGGCGAAGCCTTCTTCGCCGTCGCCCGTGACGAGCAACGCCCGTTCGTGGTGATGGCCGGGGAGGGCAGCGTGCGTGTGCTCGGCACCCGCTTCAGCGTCCGCCGTGGCGGTGAGCGCCTGGATGTGGCGGTGGAGAGCGGCAAGGTCGCGGTGGACCCCGAGGCCGGCGGTAGCCATCACGCCGAACTGGGCGCTGGCGACAGCGCCGATTTCGACTACCGCACCCGTCACCTGGAGCTCGGCCACCGCAGCCCCGAGGAAATCGCCAGCTGGCGGCGTGGCCAGTTGATCTTCCGTGATCGCCCGCTGGCCCAGTTGGTGGACGAGCTTTCCCACTACCGAAACGCGCCCGTGGGCCTGGCCGATGCCAGCCTCGCCGAGCGCCGTGTTTCCGGCAGCCTGAACATCGGCAAGCCGGATGCCTTCCTCGCCGCGTTGCCGCAACTGCTGCCGGTGCGCGTCGAATACCTGGCCAACGGAACGGCCCTGATCCACCCGCGCTGACAACCCGGAGCTGCTCCGGGGCCCCGTCGCGCGGGTACTTCGATGCAAGTGAAAATATTTTTCATTTGCATATGCGGGTTTTGCCGAGCGCTGCGTCTTCCTGATATCCGCCTCATGCAAGGGCGGTTTTGCAGTACTTGGGGAGATTTGGATGAACACCCGTAGCACCCGTTTCGCGCTGCGCCGCCTCGTCGCCGGCGGCGCCCTGGCCACCCTCCTGCTCAGCGGCAGCGCGCTGGCCCAGGACCACGACTTCAATCTGCCGGCCCAATCCATGGCCAGCGCCCTGACCGCCCTGGCCCAGCAGAGCCAGCTGCAGATCCTCTTCGACGAGTCGCAGCTGCGTGACCTGCGCGCCCCGTCCCTGGCCGGCCGCTACAGCGCCCGCACTGCTCTTGAGCGTCTGTTGGCCGGCTCCGGGCTGGAGCTGGTGGAGGCGGGGGATGGGTTCGTGATTCGTCGTGTGGCCAGTGCCGGCCATGCCGCCGCCGATGACAACGTGCTGGAGCTAGGCAGCACCAACATCATGGGCAGCGCCATCGACTCCAGCTCGGTAGGGCGTTCTGTCCTGACCCAGGAAGACATCAACCGCAAGCAGGCGGACAACATCGCCGAGCTGCTCGACACCTTGCCGGGCGTGAGCTCCAGCGGCTCGCCCCGCCCCGGTGGCCAGACCCTGAACATCTGGGGCATGGGCGATGTGGAGGACGTCAAGGTCATCCTCGACGGCGCGCCCAAGGGCTTCGAGAAATACCGCCAGGGCTCGGTGTTCATCGAGCCGGAACTGATCAAGAACGTCGAAGTGGACAAGGGCCCCCACAGCACCCTGTACGGCAATGGCGGCTTTGGTGGGGTGATCAAGGTGGATACCAAGGACCCGGCCGACCTGCTGCAGGACGGCGAGAACGTCGGCGCCTTCCTCAAGTACGGCTATCACACCAATGACCGCCAGGAGATCTACAGCGGCGCGGTGTATGGCCAGACCACCGACAAGATGCTCGATGGCCTGCTGTTCCTCACTGGGCGTGACGGCGACAACATCAAGCGTCCGGATGGCACGCGCTTCGTCTACTCCGAAAACAGCCTCGACGCCTTCCTGTTCAAGAGCAACTTCCGCCCCAACGACGAGCATGTCTTCACCCTGTCGGCCATGCAGTCCGGCAGCGAGGCCTGGGAGCCCTTCGCCGCCAAGCGCGATGAAATGGCTGCCCCCACTGCGGCGGAGATCGCCCGCTATGGCTTGGACGGTGCCTGGAAACGCAAGCTGGTGAACCGGGACCAGGACGACGAGAACTACTCGTTGAAGTGGAACTACACGCCGCTGGACAACCCGTTGGTGAATGTCACCGCCAGCTATGCCTATTCCAAGACCGACCAGCATGACAAGCGGCCGGCCAACGCGTCTGCGGGGTTCGCGTCTTCGCTGGGCAACGAGAGCTGGGTCAACTACACCGACCGGCTGGCGGAGCTGAAGAACGAAAGCCGCTTCGATACGGGGTTGTTATCCCATGTCGCTACAGTGGGTGTGCAATGGCACGGGCATGAGCGCGACACGCTGATGAAGGACCTCAGCAAGCTGACTGACAGGACCTACAACTACGGCCTCTACCAGCCCTACTACATGCCGTCCGGCGAGCAGGAAACCCGCAGTGGCTATCTGCAGGACGCCATCACCATCGGCTCCGTGACCATCACCCCGGCCCTGCGTTACGACCATGTCTACAGCCGTGGCGAGCCCAGCCTGGCGCCGCGCTACAACAGCCCCGATCCGGCCGTAGGGCACGACTACAGCAGCGTCACCTACAGTGGCTGGTCGCCGCGCTTGGGGCTGTTCTGGACCGCCACCGACAACCTGGCGTTCTTCGCCGACTACAGCAAGACCTGGCGCGCCCCTTTGATCGACGAACTGTACGAGGTGCAGAGCGCGGCGAGCAGTGTGCCCGCCACCAGTCGCAACCTGGACCCGGAGCGCATCACCGGGGTGCGCCTGGGCAGCATCTTCAATTTCGACAAGCTGCTGGTGGACAGTGACAACCTGCAGATCCGCACCACGCTGTTTCGCAACCGTGGCAAGGACGAGATCTTCAAGCGCACCGGCGTCTATTGCCTCGCCAGCGTGACCGGCGGCAACAGTGCATGCCCGGGGCCGTTGGCCAATAACCGCAACCTGCCCGGCTACACCATCGAGGGGGTGGAGGTCGAATCCTTCTACGACAGCTCGCGCATCTTCGGCAGCCTGTCGGTGTCCTACATTCGTGGCAAGCGCGATGCCTCGCCGCGCAACCCCTGGGGCCCGGAAACTTGGCTCTCGGACATCCCTCCGCGCAAGGCGGTGGCGACCCTGGGCGTGAAGGTCCCCGAGATCGACATGGCCATGGGCTGGACCGGCAACTTCGTGCGCAAGCAGGACCGCTCCCCAACTGACGATGATCCTCTGGCGTCTGGCTGGAGCCTTCCCGAAACCCAGGGTTACGCCCTGCACGGCCTATTCGCGACCTGGCAGCCCAAGTACATCAAGGGCTTCGAGGCGCGGCTGGCGGTGGATAACCTGTTCAACCGCGAGTACTACCCCTACCTCGGCGAGTCCGTTTCCGGCGTCGGCCGCAACATCAAGTTCAGCGTCTCGCAATTCTTCTGAGGTGCCTTCCAGGGCGTCCCCGCGTTCGTGGGGATGCCCGCTCCCTTTGGAGCTTCGGGTTGCCCCCGACCTGCGCTCCCACCATCACTGCACAGCCCCCTCGCATGCACACCCCGTAGGAGCGAGCTCTGCTCGCGAAGCGCTGGTCCTCGCACGGGAGCGGTGGGCTGAGGCGGAATGTCGGGTTGCACCCGACCTACAGCCACATCGGTTCCGTAGGGCGGGTGAAACCCGCGAATGTGCGCTTCGGCTCAGCCGCCAAGCCGCTGCAAGAGCGCGGCGGCGGTGGGTTCGGAGGAGGCGGGGTTCTGGCCGGTGATGAGGTTGCCGTCGGTGACCACATGGGGTTGCCAGTCGGCGACCTTGGAGTACTGGCCGCCCTGTTCGCGCAGCACGTCTTCCACCAGGAAGGGCACCACGGCGGTGAGGCCGACGGCGTCTTCCTCGCTGTTGGAGAAGCCGGTCACCGCGCAGCCCTGCACCAGCGGGCTGCCGTCGGCGGCACGGGCGTTGCGCAGCACGCCGGGGGCGTGGCAGACGGCGGCCACCGGCTTGCCGGCGTTGTGCAGGTCTTCGATCAGGCGGATGGAGAAGGGGTCGTCCACCAGGTCCCAGAGCGGGCCGTGGCCGCCGGGGTAGAACAGCGCGTCGTAGTCGGCCGATACCAGCCCGGACAGCGGCAGGGTGTTGGCCAGGGCCTGGCGGGCCTGCTCGTCGGCGCGGAAGCGGTGGGTGGCTTCGGTCTGTGCGTCGGGCTCGTCGCTCTTCGGGTCCAGCGGTGGCTGGCCGCCCCGGGGGGAGGCCAGGATCACCTCGGCGCCGGCATCGCGGAAGGCGAAGTAGGGGGCGGCGAACTCTTCGAGCCAGAAGCCGGTCGGCTTGCCGGTATCGCCCAAGCGGTCGTGCGAGGTCAGCACCATGAGGATTTTCATCGGCAACTCCTTGAGGTTATCGAGGGGTGTGACTGGCGCTCCTCCGGCAAGGTTCCGGTCGCCGGCCGATGAATTCTAGACGTGTCCTGGAACCTGTTCTCAGTCCTGCGGCGGACGCCTGCGCGCGGTGAGCCCACGGAGGAAGTTGCGCAGGATCTGGTCGCCGCAGGCGCGGTAGTTCTTGTGGTCCTTCTTGCGGAACAGCGCGCCGATTTCCGCCCGGGTCATGGGCAGGTCGGCTTCCTGGAGGATGGCGAGGATGTCGTCCTCGCGCAGCTCGAAGGCCACCCGCAGTTTCTTCAGGATCTGGTTGTTGCTCATCGGCAGTTCCATGGGCAGGGGCGGGCGGCTCTCGTCCTTGCCGCGCAGGGTGTACACCAGGCCGTCGAGGAAGCCGGCGAGGCGCTTGTCGCTGCAGGAGTGGTAGCCCTCTTCGTCGTCACGGACCAGCCAGGAGGCCACTTCCTGGCGGCTGACTTCCTGGTCGGCCAGGCCGATGATTTCCACCACCCGGGCGTCGCTGATATCCAGCAGGTAGCGCAGGCTGCGCAGTACATCGTTGTTGGTCATGGGGTGTTCCGTCGGGAGTGGCGACCGGCAGGGTGCCGGCAACTAGACTGAGGACGTCGACGCCGAAAGGCGGGAGGTCCATATGAAGGGCGCCATTGTGCTCGCATTCGCGGCGCTGGTCGCGGTCAGTTGTGGCATCCAGGCGCAACAGCCGCCGTTGCTGCGTTCCCCCGGCACGCCGGCACCGGGTTCGCCCGGTACGGCCACGCCACAACCCTATCCCCAGGCCAGCCCACCGAGCCTGCCGGCCGCCGCGCCGCGTTCGGGCAGCCCGCCGCTGCTGGTCAACCCGCCGACCACACGCCAGGTGGACCCGCGCGACGAGCGCATCCCGGCCCTGCAGGAGCAGCTGGATCGCAACAGCAAAGGATTGGGCGGCAGCGAGAAGAAGCCGGCGCCCTAGCGCAGCAGTGGTGGCACGCGGGCCTGGAGTAAATCAATCAAGGCCGGGTCCATGTAAGCGTAGTCGTCGGGGATATCCAGGCTGACCACGCGCTTGCCCTTGAGGGCGGCGGGGAAGCGTGCGGCGAGTTTGCGCCGGTGGCTGCCCTCCATCACCAGGATCAGGTCGGCCCAGGCCAGGGCTTCGGGCGTCACCGGGGTTTCCGCCTCGGCCTTGAGGCCGGCCGAGTTGGTTTCGATCCCCGGCCAGCTGGCGAACAGCTGCTCGGCGGTGGGGCTGCGCAGGCGGTTCTGCCCACAGATGAACAGCAGGCGCTGCACCTTCATCAGCCAGTGAGCCCCAGCACCTTGAGCAGGAAGGCGTATTCCAGGGCGACGTCGCGCAGCGCCTGGTAGCGGCCGCTCATGCCGCCGTGGCCGGCGCCGAGGTCGGTCTTGAGCAGCAGCAGGTTGTCGTCGGTGCGAGTGGCGCGCAGCTTGGCCACCCACTTGGCGGCCTCCCAGTACTGCACCCGCGAGTCGTTGTAGCCGGCCACCACCAGCAGCGCCGGATAGGCCTGGGCGCGCACGTTTTCGTAGGGCGCGTAGCTGCGGATGCGCTCGAACACCTCGGGCTCGTTCGGGTCGCCCCACTCGTCGTACTCGGTGACGGTCAGCGGCAGGTCGGGGTTCTGCATGGTGTTGAACACGTCGACGAAGGGCACTTCGGCGATGGCGGCGGCGAACAGGTCGGGGCGCTGGTTGAGCACGGCGCCCATGAGCAGGCCGCCGGCGCTGCCGCCGCTGATCACCAGTTGCTCGCGGCTCGTCAGGCCTTCGCCGATCAGGTGTTCGGCGCAGGCGATGAAGTCGCTGAAGCTGTTGGCCTTGTGCTCCAGCTTGCCGGCGCGGTACCAGGCCTCGCCCAACTCGCCGCCGCCGCGCACGTGGGCGATGGCGAAGACGAAGCCGCGCTCCAGCAGGCTCAGGCGGGCGTGGGAGAACCAGGGGTCGAGGCTTTCGCCGTAGGCACCGTAGCCGTAGAGGTAGAGCGGCGCGGGTTGGCCCAGCACGTCGCGGCGGGCGACCAGGCTGATGGGCACGCGGGTGCCGTCGGCGGCGGTGGCCCAGAGGCGCTGGCTGACGTAGGCGTCGGCGTCGAAGGGGCCTTCCACCGGGGTTTGCTTGAGTACCCGCTGCTCGCCATCGGCCAGGCGCAGCTCGCGGACCTGGGCCGGGCGGGAGAGGGCTTCGTAGCGCAGGCGGATGGCCGGGCTGTGGAACTCCATGCTGTCCTGCACGTAGAGGCTGTAGGCGGCGTCCGGCAGTTGCACACGGTAGGGCGCGGCGCCACGGGGGTGCACCTGGATGATCGGCAGGCCGCCTTCGCGCAGGCTGAGGGTAAAGGCTTCGGCGTTCATGCCCACGCCTTCGAGCATGCAGTCGGGGTTGTGGCCGATCAGCTCGTGCCAGTGGGCGCGCTCGGGCGTCGCCTCGGGGGCCTGGTAGAGGGCGAAGTTGATGCCGGTCTGGTTGCTGCGGATCAGCCAGCACCACTGGCCGTCCACCTGGCCGTGGTCGGCGTAGTACTCGTGGCCTTCCTCGCGCGGGGCCAGGCAGCGGAAGTCGCCGTCGGGGGTGTCGGCGTCCAGCACCCAGCTCTCGCTGGTGGTCTTGCTGCCCAGCATCAGCACCAGTTGGCGCTCGGAGCTGGCGCGGTGGCAGCCGAGGAAGAAGCGGCCGTCGGCCTCCTCGAACACCAGCTCGGCGTCGGCCTCGCCCAGGCGGTGGCGGTAGAGGCGGTGCGGGCGATGGGTATCGTCCAGCTCGCCGAAGAACAGGGTGCGGCTGTCGTTGGCCCAGGTCATGCTGCCGTCGCAGTCGTCGAAGGGCAGGGCGCTGATGGCGCCGTCGACCAGGTTCTTGACGTAGAGGCGGTAGATCTCGTCGCCGCTGGTGTCCAGGCTGTAAGCCAGCAGGCGGTGGTCGGGGCTGACGCTGAAGGCGCCGAGGGAAAGGAAGCCGCCCTCGGCCAGGGCGTTCGGGTCGAGCAGCAGTTGCTCGGTCGCCTCGTCCACCTCGAAGCCTTCGGCTGGACGTGCGCAGCGGTAATGGCGCGGGTATTCGTCGCCGGCGGTGGTGCGCTGGTAATAGAGGTAGGGGCCCCAGGGCGTGGCGAGGGACAGGTCGGTCTCGCGGATGCGCCCGCGGATTTCCTCGAACAGCGCCTCGCGCAGCGGCGCTTCGGCGGCCAGGTGCTGGTCGAGCCAGGCGTTCTCCGCCTTGAGGTAGTCGAGCACCTCGGGTGCGTCGCGTTCCTCCAGCCAGCGGTAGGGATCGGCTCCGGCCTGGATGCGGGCGATGGGGGCTTCGGACATGGCGGTTCTCACGGCAAGGCGTTGCGGGCCGGGCGACGGCGGGGACGCCGGGCTTCGGAAAAGTCGCTATCATAAGCGCCCCTTTGCCCGCCTTGCCATGGAAGCCCATGAACGAACACGACTATCTCCTCGCCTGGGGCGCCTATGGCGTCGCGGCCTTGGGCTGCCTGCTGGTGAGCTTCCGCGCCACCGGCTGGATGTGGCGCTGGCTGCGCGAACCCCTGCGCCTGATAGTCGCCGTGCTGCTGCTGACCCCGACCCCGGTGGACCCCGGCCGCGACCTCTACGCGCCGGCCGTGGCGGTGACCGCGCTGGACATCGTGTTCAAGGTGGGCAACAACGCCTGGAAGGCGGTTTCCGACCTGGCCATGTACGGCATGATCGGCCTGGTGCTCTACCTCATCTTCGTCGCCATCCGCTGGCCCATCGAGCGCGCCATCCGCGCCCGTCGCGCCGAGCGCGAGAGGCCGGCGGTCGCGGACGAGGAAGAAGAGGAGCCGACCCTGCGCCAACTGATGGAGCGTGAATCCACCGGCCGCGTGGACACCCGTCTCGACGACCGTGGCGACCGCCGCCTGCGCATCGAACCGCGTCTCTGACACCAGGCAGCGCGCCGCGCCGGTTACGAGGAATACCCATGGATTGTGTGTTCTGCGCCATCGCCGCCGGCAGGTTGCCGGCCCACCTGCTGCACGAGGACGAACACTTCCTGGTGCTGCTGGACATCTTCCCCCTGCGCCCGGCCCATGTGCTGGTGGTGGCCCGTGAGCACGCGCCGTTCCTCGCCGACCTCGGCACCCCGGCGCGCCAGCGCCTGGTGGAGCAGGCCCTGCGCGTGGGCGAGGCCTTGCGCGGTGCGGGCTACGGTCGCCAGGGCATCAACCTGCTGATCAACGATGGCCCGGACTCCAACCAGCACGTGCCCCATCTGCACTTGCACCTGATTCCCCGGCAACGGGGTGACCTGCCCGCGCTGCTGTGGCGTATCCTCACCCGCTTCCTGCCCTTTGGCCGTGCCCGCATCCAGGCGCGCCTGGAGCGGGAAGCCGAACAACTGCGACAGGCATTGAAACGAGAGCCCTGAACCATGTGCGAATTGCTCGGCATGAGCGCCAATGTGCCCACCGATATCGTCTTCAGCTTCACCGGCCTGATGCAGCGCGGCGGCGGCACCGGCCCGCACCGTGACGGCTGGGGCATCGGCTTCTACGAGGGCCGTGGCCTGCGCCTGTTCCAGGACCCCTCGGCCAGCGTCGACTCCGAGGTGGCGCGCCTGGTGCAGCGCTACCCGATCAAGAGCGAAACGGTGATCGGCCACATCCGCCAGGCCAACGTCGGCAAGGTCAGCCTGGCCAACACCCATCCCTTCGTCCGCGAGCTGTGGGGCCGCAACTGGTGCTTCGCCCACAACGGCCAGCTCGCCGACTTCCATCCTGCCGCGAGCTTCTACCGGGCGGTGGGCGACACCGACAGCGAGGCGGCCTTCTGCGACCTGCTCAACCGCGTCCGCCAGGGCTTCCCCGAGCCGGTGCCGGTGGAGGTGCTGCTGCCGGTGCTGGTGCAGGCCTGCTCCGAGTACCGCAGCCGGGGCGTGTTCAATTGCCTGCTCAGTGACGGCGATTGGCTGTTCTGCTTCTGCACCACCAAGCTGGCGCAGATCACCCGGCGTGCGCCCTTCGGCCCGGCGCGACTGAAAGACGCGGACCTGACCGTGGACTTCCAGTCCGAGACCACGCCCAATGACGTGGTAACGGTGATCGCCACCGAGCCGCTGACCGACAACGAAACCTGGACGCTCTACCAGCCCGGCGCCTGGAGCCTGTGGCGGCGGGGCGAGTGCCTGGCCTCCGGGCAGACCTGAACAACGAGAGGGAATATCGATGCTGCGAAGCTACCTGCGACTGGCGCTGTTCGCCCTGGGCCTGCTCATCGGCGTGCAGGTGCCCGGGTTCGTCGATGACTACGCCAAGCGCGTCGAGGCCCATCGCCTGGAGGCTGAGACCGGGCTCAAGGGCTTCCGCGAGACCGCCCAGCGCTTCTTCGATGGCGACCTCGCAGCATTGGTGGCCCATTACCGCGCCAGCAACGACCCGGTGATGCGCAGCGACGCCGACAGCGTGGCCACCCTGGTCAACCGCGACGCCCTGTTGCAGCGCGAGTGGGAGGCCATGCAGGGCGCCTGGTACGCGCGCACCTGGCACGTGGCCACGGGCGCCGACCACGATCTGTTGCTGGAAACCGCCAACGCCTACAGCTACCAGGTGCTGCTGGTGCCCGAGGCGATGGCCTGGGGCATCATCTGCGCGCTGTTGCTGGCCTGGGTGGTGGAAAGCCTGTTCCTCGGCCTCGCCCTGCTCGCTGGTGGCAACGGCAAGCGGGTGCAACAGCGCCATTGGCGCTGAGCCCGTGGGTGGTGTCGAGTAATAACCAAGATCCGCCCTGCGGCTCATAGCCCGAAGCGGTCGGCCTCCTCGCGCAGGGTGCTGGCCAGGGTGAGGAAGCCGTCGTAGAGCAGTTGGTCGTTGCTGGAGGCGTTGCTGACGCTGGCGCGGACGAACTGCGGCACCGTGGCGCGGCCCACGGCGAAGGCTTCGGCGGCGGTGATCAGGTAGTTCTTCAGCTTCAGGTCGGCCTCGATGTCCGAGGCGCGCCAGGCTTCCGGTACTTCGATCCAGAAGTGCGGACTCTGCGGATGGGTGCGGTAGTTGAGCCCGTCCAGCAGCCGTTCCACCAATGCCTTGCGTCGGCCGATTTCGTGGATCTGCTGGCTCAGCAACTTCTCCGCTGTACCGTTCTCGATCCATAGCGTCGACAGCTCCAGCGCCAGGGGCGTGGCCATCCAGCAGGTGGCGCGCAGGGCCGCAGCGATGCGGCTGACCAGTGCCGTCGGCGCGTGCAGGTAACCCACCCGCAGGCCGGCGGCCACCGCCTTGCTCAGGCTGCTGATGAGGATGGTGCGCTCCGGGGCGTAGAGGCTCAGGGGCGGCGGGCGGTCCTCCACCAGCACCGCGTGGGCCTCGTCTTCGATGATCAGCAAGTTGTGCTCGCGGCACAGGCGCGCGATGGCGTCGCGGCGCTGGTGCGAGAGCACGCCGGTGGTGGGGTTCTGGATGGTCGGCGTGCAGTAGAGCGCGGTGACCCGGTTGTTGCGGCAGATCTCGTCGAGGGAGGCGGGGACCAGCCCTTCCTCGTCCATGTCCGCGCCGAGCAGCTTGATGCCGAGCATCCGTGCCAGGGTGATCAGCCCCGGGTAGGTGAGCTGCTCGGTGACCAGGATATCCCCCGCCCGCAACAGGCCCATCAGGGTGCAGAGCAGCCCGTGCTGGCCGCCGTTGACGCACAGCACCTGGTCCGCCTGGGGCTGGAAGTCGCCGTGGGCCAGCCAGTTCGCGCCCACCTGGCGGTAGCGCGGCAGGCCGATGTCCGGCGTGTAGCGGGTCAGGTCCTGCAGGGTCTGCGGGTCGTTGGCCAGGTCCAGCAGGCTCTGCGCCAGGAAGGCCGTTTCATGCCCGGGGATGTGCATGTTGCGGCTCATGTCGTAGAGCTCCGGCGCCTCTTCGATGAAGTTGCGGAAGCCCTCGTCGCGCTTGCGCTCCAGCCCCCGGCGGCGGACGAAGGTGCCGTCGCCGACGCGGGCTATCACCAGCCCCATGCGTTCCAGCTCGGCGTAGGCGCGGCTGACGGTGCCGATGGTCACCCCCAGGCGGTCGGCCAGGTTGCGGTGCGGCGGCAGCTTGGCGCCGCCTTCCAGGGTGCCCTCGAGGATCCTGATTTCCATGGCTCCGGCGAGGCGCTTGTACTTCGCGCCCTGGCCGGAATCCAGTGCTGATTTCAGAATTGACACCGTGTCAATAATTGGTTTGACAGCCATTTTTCGTCCTAATAGCCTGATTGAGCTGTGTCAATCAGTGATTGATACCCAGGTTTTAGAGGTCAATTTAGCAGCAAGGATGAATTGCCATCATGCCAATGTCCGCCGTAATTGAAAACACCGGAAAATCGCAAAAGCACTGGTTGGCCGGATTCATCACCAGCCTGCTGTTTCTCGTGGTGTGCCTGAGCTGGGGCACCACCTGGCTGGGCATCAAGATCGCCGTGGAGAGCGTGCCGCCCCTGACTTCCTCGGGCCTGCGCTTCCTCATCGCCTTCCCGCTGTTCATCTGCTTCGCCCTGGTCCGTGGCGACTCGATCCTGTTCCCCCGCGAGCGCCTGGGCTTCTTCGCCTTCGTCACCCTCAGCTATTTCAGCATTCCCTACTACCTGCTCAATTACGGCGAGATGCATGTCTCCTCGGGGCTCACCGCACTGCTGTTCAGCTGCATGCCGGTGTTCATCCTGATCTTCTCGTCGCTGTTCCTGCGCGAGCGCATCTACCTGTCCCAGGTGGTGGGCATCGGCATCGGCTTCGGCAGCCTGTTCATGATCCTGCGCAGCCAGGGCCTGCGCCTGGACCACGCCGAATTCCTCGGCGTGCTGGCGATCCTCGCCGCCGCAGTGATGCATGCGCTGTGCTACGTGATCACCAAGCAGAAGGGCGAGGGCATCAGCGTCATCACCTACAACACGCTGCCCATCGGCCTGGCCGGGGCGATGCTGTTCCTCGCCGGCCTGGTGGTGGAACAGCCGGACTTCAGCCAGGTCACCTCGCGCTCCTGGCTGGCGCTCACCTACCTGGGCCTGTGCGCGTCGGTGGGCGGCTTCATCGTCTACTTCTTCCTGCTCAAGCGCCTGAGCCCGGTGATCCTCTCCTTCGTCTTCATCATCTTCCCGGTGTTCGCCGTGGTCATCGGCTCCTGGTACGAGGGGCAGGCCATCTCCCGCGACCTGGCGCTGTACTCGGCGATCCTGCTCGCCGGTTTCGCCATCACCAAGCTGCCCGTGGAAAAACTCCTGACGCGCAAGCCCTGACAACGAGGACCACATGGACGTGATCGATCGCGACACCCTGCAGCCGATCTACCGCCACGCCTGCGAGACCTACCCCGAGGAGTGCTGCGGTTTCGTCTTCGCCGATGGCGAGGTGCACCTGGGCAGCAACATCCAGAACCTGCTCAACCAGCGCAGCCCCGAGGTGTTCCGGCGTGACGCCAGCACCGGCTTCACCTTCGCGGTGGCGGACACCCTGCTGCTCAACCGCAGCCTGCGCGGCGACAACCCGGTGCGGGTCATCTACCACTCGCACCCCGACGTCGGCGCCTACTTCAGCCGCGAAGACGAGGACAAGGCGCTGTTCATGGGCGAGCCGATCCACCCCGTCGCCCACCTGGTGGTGGATGTGCGGGCCGGACGGGCCCACGGCGCGAAGCTGTTCGAGTGGAGCGGGGAATCCTTTGTCTGCAGCCGGGAATACCCCGGCACCCCATAACGACCTGCATAAAAGGAGTTGGCTATGAATACGGTGATCTTCCCGGATGTACTGGCACGTGTCGCCAAATTGCCGGAGGCCCGCCTGCAAGGGCAGGGCACCACGGTGCGCGAGCTGGTCGAGGATATCTGCAGCCGCCACGCGGGGCTGCGTGACCACCTGTTCTATGGAAACGACCAGTTCAAGGAGCACTTCCTGCTCAGCGCCAACGGCGAGCTTGTGGACGGCGACAGCAGCCTGGAGGCAGGCGCCGAGCTGGACATCATGCTCGCCACCTCCGGGGGCCTGGACAGCGATGAGCTGAGCAACGACGAGGTGCGCCGCTACGTGCGCCACATCACCCTGCCGGACGTCGGCCGCCAGGGCCAGTTGCGCCTGAAGAAGGCGCGGGTGCTGATCATCGGCACCGGCGGCCTGGGGTCTCCGGTGAGCCTGTACCTCGCCGCCGCCGGCATCGGCACCCTGGGCCTGGTGGATTTCGACCGCGTCGAGGCCAGCAACCTGCAGCGCCAGGTGGTGCATGGCACCAGCACCCTCGGCCTGCCCAAGGTCGAGTCGGCGCGCCGTCGCCTGCTGGACCTCAACCCGGACATCCACATCGATGCCCACGACTGCGCCCTGACTCCGGATAACGCCCTGAAGCTGGTGGGCGACTACGACCTGGTGGTGGACGGTACCGACAACTTCGCCACCCGCTACCTGGTCAACGATGCCTGTGTGCTGCTGGGCCGGCCGCTGGTTTACGGCGCGCTGCACCGCTTCGACGGGCAGATCAGCGTGTTCAACCATCAGGACGGCCCCTGCTACCGCTGCCTGTTTCCCAAGAGCCCGCCGGCGGAGCTGGCACCCAACTGCAGCGCCGGCGGGGTGATCGGCGTGCTGCCCGGCGTGGTCGGGCTGCTCCAGGCCACCGAGGCGGTGAAGCTGGTCCTCGGCATCGGCGAGCCCCTGGTGGGCCGGCTGATGCGCTTCGACGCCCTGGCGATGAAGTTCAACGAAGTGCGCTTCAAGCGCCGCGCCAACTGCCCGTCCTGCTCGCCCGGCCGCACCTGCATGCAGCCGCTGGAAGAGGAGGTTTCGGCCTGTTCTTCCAGCATCCCGGCGGCCAGCACGCTACCGGCGGATTTCCGCATCACCGCGGTGGAGCTGCAGCAGCTTCTGGCCTGTGGCACCGATCTGCAACTGCTGGACGTGCGCGAAACCAACGAGCTGGAGGTGTGTCGCCTGCCCGGCAGCCTCAACCTGCCGCTGGGCGAGCTGGACGCTCGCCTCGACGAGCTGGATCGCCAGCGCCCGCTGTGCATCGTCTGCTACGGCGGCACCCGTGCCGAACGCGCGGCGCTGCTGCTGCTGGCAGCGGGCTTCACCCAGATCCAGGTGCTGCAGGGCGGCATCAAGGCCTGGGCGCGGGATGTCGACACCGACATGCCGCTGTACTGAGGAGGCGCGCGATGATCCACGAATCCCTGCTCCAGGCCATTGGCGAGACGCCCGTGGTACGCCTGGCTGCCTTCAGCGCCGAGACCGGGCTGGAGGTGTACGCCAAGCTGGAGTCGCTCAACCCCGGTGGCAGCCACAAGGCACGCATCGCCCTGGGCATGGTCCGCGACGCCGAGGCCCGGGGCATCCTCGTGCCCGGCAGCGGGCAGACCATCATCGAACCCAGCGGTGGCAACACCGGCATCGGCCTGGCCATCGCCGGCAACATCCTCGGCTACCGCGTGGTCCTGGTGATCCCCGACAACTACAGCCCCGAGAAACAGAAGGTGCTGCGCCTCTACGGTGCCGAGGTGGTGCTCTCTGACAGCCGCCTTGGCAACAACTCCCATGGCGAGAAAGCCATGGAGCTGCAGCTGGAGAACCCCGGTTTCGTGATGCTCAACCAGCAGCGCAATGCCGCCAACCCCGAGACCCACCGGCGCAGCACCGCGCAGGAGATCCTCCGCGACTTCGCCGACCGCCCCCTCGATTGCCTGGTGGCGGGCATCGGCACCGGCGGCCACATCACCGGCCTGGGCGAGATGCTCAAGGCCCGCTGGCCCTCGCTGCGGGTGTTCGGCGTCGAGCCGGAGCAGTGCGACCTGCTCGCCGATCGCCATGCGCCGCACGAGATCCAGGGCCTGTCCATCGGCCTGGTGCCGAGCATCCTCAACCTCGGAGTGCTCGACGGCATGCTCAAGGTAGCCAAGGCGGATTGCCTGGAGCGTGTGCGCCGCACCATGCGTAGCGACGCGGTGAGCCTGGGGCTGTCCTCGGCCGCCAATCTGGTGGCCATCGCCAGCCTGGCCGGCGAGCTGCCGCGCGGCAGCCGGGTACTGACCCTGATCTACGACGGTGTGGACGGCTACCTGCCGCATTTCGAATAACGAGCCTGGGGAGGGCGACAGGATGTGGGGATATCTCGACAGGTTGCGGCTCTATGACGAGCTGCTCGATCAACTGGTGCATGCACTCAAGCCGAACGAGCTGGACCAGCTCATGCCCCACCTGGACGGCATCATGGACGTGGCCGTGCAGCAGGTGGCAGACGACCTTCAGGCCTATGCCCAGCGCGACCCCGCCACGGCCGGGCGCATCGACCTGGTGCTCGGCTCCTATGCCTCCTTCAAGGCGGTGCTGTTCCATCGCCTGGCGCACCAGGTCTGGACCCACGGTGTGGTGGACGGGCGCGAGGCCATGGCGCACAAGCTGGCCAGCACCGGCAAGTTGCTGTCCGGCGCCGAGATCCACCCGGCGGCGCGCATCGGCAAGCGCTTCGTGCTCGACCATGGCTTCGGCACCGTGATCGGCCAGACCTGCGAGATCGGCGACGACTGCTACCTGCTCAGTGGCGTCACCCTCGGCGCCTCGGGCATCGCCGACAACCCGGGCGGCAAGCGCCACCCGCGCCTGGGCAATCATGTGGAAGTGGGCGCGGGGGCGCGCATCCTCGGGCCCATCAGCATCGGCGACAACGTATTCATCAGCCCGGCCTGCGTGATCACCCGCGACGTACCGGCCAACACCAAGGTCAGCATCGTCAACCAGCTGCAGATGCAGCGCGCGTCGATGTCATCCAACTGCGGCTACCTGGGGGCCTTCGCCCTCAACGAGCGGGTGCACCTGGTGGGCGAGCTGCCGGAAAGCGGCGAGGTGCTGGTGCTGGACGCCGAGCACCGGCGCTTCGGCTGCATGGCCCTGGAATGCACGGTGCACGAGCGCAACCACCGCCAGTACCGGCTGCGCAGCATCGGCCTGGCCCTGCCGGCGCCCCGTTACCCGCTGCACCTGCGGATCATCGGCCCCGACCACGACATCACCCTGCTCGACCCGCCTGGCCTCAGCGCACTCGTGCGCTCGCAGCTGCAACCCTATTTCCTGAGCATCGGAGGCTGAAATGTCCGTATTCGCCATGCACACCCGCGCCCTGTTCGACGAAGCCCCCTACCAGCGCACCTTCACGGCCCGCGTGCTCGCGGTGAGTGACCAGGGCGTGGCGCTGGACCAGACGCTGTTCTACCCCACCGGCGGCGGCCAGCCGGGGGACCAGGGCCACCTGCTGTTGCCGGACGGTTCGGTGGTGGCGGTGGTCGGCACCCAGCGCGACCCGCTGCTGCGCTCGATGATCTGGCACCAGTTGGAGGAGGGCGCCGTGCCTGTCACCGCCGGCCTCGAACTGCAAGGCTGCCTGGATTGGGAGCGGCGCTTCCAGCACATGAAGATGCACACCTGCCTGCACCTGCTGTGCTCGATCATCGATGCCCCCGTCACCGGTTGCAGCATCGCGGCCGACAAGGGCCGCCTGGATTTCGACCTGCCGGAATCGACCCTGGACAAGGAGCACCTGACCCACGCGCTGAACGAGCTGATCGAGGGGGCGCTGGATGTGCGCACCCACATGCTGCCGGCCAGCGAATACAACACGGTGCTGGAGATGACCCGCACCCAGGCGGTGGCGCCGCCGGTGCTGCAGGGCCTGGTGCGGGTGGTGGACATCCCCGGGGTGGACATCCAGCCCTGTGGCGGCACCCATGTGCGTAACACCCGCGAGATCGGCCGGGTAGTGTGCGACAAGATCGAGAAGAAGAGCCGCCACAACCGCCGCGTGACCCTGCGCTTCGCCTGAGGCTGCAGGGTTGGGCGGCTTGCGCTAGCTGCCGGGGTACAGGCCCTGTTCGCGCAGGCGCTTGTACAGCGTGTTGCGGCTGAGGTTGAGGCGGCGCGCGAGGTCGGAGATGTTGCCGCCGCAGGCCTGCAGCTGGGCGGCGAGGCTGGCATCCGTCGGCTGGGTTGGCGCGGCGCTATGGCTGGGCGGCGGTGTTTCTTCCAGGTCGGCGAAGAAGTCGTCCGGCAGGTGCTCGCGGCGGATCGGCTGCTCCTCGGCCATGGCCAGGGCGATCTGGATCACGCTGCCGGCCTGGCGCAGGTTGCCGGGCCAGGGGTGGGCCATGAAGAGTTCGTGCACATCGTTGCTGAAGCCGGCCCATTGGCGCGGCTCGCGGTGTTGTTCCCAGAGGCGGCGGAAGAGCTCGCCACGGTCGCTGCGTTCGCGCAGGGGCGGCAGTTCGAGGTTGAGGCCGCTGACGCGGTAGTAGAGGTCCTGGCGGAACAGCCCGGCGTCCACATCCTGGCGCAGCGGGCGGTTGGTGGCCGAGACCAGGCGGATATCCACCGGGTAGGGTTCGCCGCCGCCGAGGGGCTGCACGCTGCGCTCCTGCAGCACCCGCAGCAGCCGGGCCTGGACGTTTAGGGGCATGTCGCCGATCTCGTCGAGGAACAGGGTGCCCTTGTCGGCCTTGCGGATCAGGCCGACGCTGCCCTTCTGGTTGGCGCCGGTGAAGGCGCCTTTTTCGTAACCGAACAGTTCCGACTCCACCAGCTCGGCGGGAATGGCCGCGCAGTTCACCGCCACCAGCGCCTTGCCGGCGCGGGAGCTGGCCTGGTGCAGGGCCTTGACGAACACCTCCTTGCCGACGCCGGTTTCGCCCTGGATGAGGATGGGGATGTCCTTTTCCAGCAGCCGTTGCGCCTGCTGCACCACGCGGTCGACACGGGCATCGCCCAGGCTGATGGTGCCGAGGGTCAGCTCGTCGGCCGGTGTTTCGCTCGGGGTCGCGGGGGCGGGGCGGAAGTCACGGGCCTCGATGCGCGGCTTGCGCGGGCGCAGCAGGCGGCCGTGGAAGCGGTAGCGGCCGGCGGCCCGCAGCGGGAAGGGCAGGTTGTCGGGCTGCGCCAGCAGCTGCGGCAGGCTCAGGTCGAACAGGCTTTCGATGTTCATCCACGACAGGCCGATGCCCAGCAGCGAGTCGGCGCGGCGGTTGGCCGAGACGACCTGGCCGGCCTCGTCGAACACCAGCAGCCCGGCCCACTGGCTGTCGAGGTTGTCCAGGCTGGTGTTGAAGCTGAGCTGGAAGTAGTCGTCCTTGAAGCGCCCGAGGATCAGCCGGTTCTCCACCGACTGGCTCATCATCTTGACCATGCCCAGGGTGTGCGAGGGCGGCAGGTAGCTGTCGCTGGAGACGTCGAGCACGCCGATCATCTGCCGCGTGGCGTCGAAGATCGGCGAGGCGGAGCCGGTCATGAAGCGGTTGGCCTTGAGGAAATGCTCGTCGCGCTGGATGTGCACGGCCTGGCCGCAGGCCAGCGCGGTGCCGATGGCGTTGGTTCCGGTGGTGCGCTCCTGCCACAGGGCGCCGGCGACGAATCCGGCGGCCTGGGAAGGCTCGACGAAGCGGCGGTCGCCCCAGGACTGCAGCAGCTGGCCCTGGTTGTCGGCGAGCATGATCAGGCAGTTGGAGTTGGCGAGGATGTTCTCGTAGTAGGGCAGGACTTCCTGGTGGGTGGTCTGCACGAGGAAGTGCCGGCTCTCCAGCAGCGCCGAGACGTCGCCCGCAGCGACGTCGCCGAAGCTCGGTCGGCTCTGGTGGGTGAGGCCGAAGTCGCGGCAGCGGTTCCACGAGTCGCGGACGATCGCATCGTGGTTCGGCGCCGGTACGGGCGCCTGGGCAGGGGTGGCCATGTGAGCCTCGCAGCGTTCTTGTTGTTATGGGGCATTCGCTCTGCGGCGATCCGAGCAGTGTTGTTCATGGCTGTTCAAAGTCAACGTTCGAAGTGTTCAGTTGTTCACATTCGAATGTTCAATACTGTTCAAGTGAACATTCGTGCGCGGCGCCGAATTTCACTAAAAACCAGCTTAATCAATGGGATAGAGGGTTTTTGGCGCTCCTGGCACGGAAGTCGCCTTGTGGTAGCGCGGCCCAGAGCCGCGAATGGCTGAGAACAACCACAAGGACACGCCATGTCGTTAACGCTGGAGCATGTCTGCCGCGTCGTCGACCATCAGGTCTACATAGACGATGCCTGCCTGAGCTTCGAGCCGGGTTCCTTCAACGTGCTGGTCGGCCGGACCCTGGCCGGCAAGACCTCACTGATGCGCCTGATGGCCGGGCTGGACAAGCCCAGCAGCGGGCGCATCCTGCTCAACGGCGTCGACGTGACCGGGGTGCCGGTGCGCCGCCGCAACGTGTCGATGGTCTACCAGCAGTTCATCAACTACCCCAACCTCACGGTGTTCGAGAACATCGCTTCGCCGCTGCGGCAGAACGGCGTCGGCCGTGAGGAGATCGAGCGCAAGGTGCGCGAGACGGCGCAGATGCTGCGCATCGAGAAGTTCCTGCAGCGCCACCCGCTGGAGCTTTCCGGCGGCCAGCAGCAACGCACGGCCATGGCCCGGGCGATGGTCAAGGACGCCGACCTGGTGCTGTTCGACGAGCCCCTGGTGAACCTCGACTACAAGCTGCGCGAGGAGCTGCGCCAGGAGATGCGCGAGCTGTTCCGCACCCGCCGCAGCATCGCCGTGTACGCCACCACCGAGCCCAACGAGGCGCTGGCCCTGGGCGGTACGGTGACCATCCTCCACGAGGGCCGGGTGATCCAGAGCGGGCCGACCACCGAGGTGTACCAGCGGCCGCAGCAGGTGCTGGCCGCCGAGCTGTTCTCCGAGCCGCCGATCAACCTGGTGGACGGGCGCATCAGCGAAGGCGAGGTGAGCTTCCGTGATTTCGTCCACTTCCCGCTGACCACCGAGCTGCGCGAACTGGGCGAGGGCGCCTACCGCTTCGGCGTGCGCCCCGGCCATATCGGCCTGGTGCCCTCCAACGACGATGACCTGGAGCTGGCGGTGAAGGTGGAGCTGGCCGAGATCAGCGGCTCCGAGACCTTCCTCCATGTGCGCAGCGAGCATTTCGCCCTGGTGCTGCACCTGCAGGGCGTGCACGAGTACGACGTGGATGCGCCGATCCGCATCTACATCCCCACCCACAAACTCTTCGTCTTCGACGCCCAGGACCGCCTGGTCCTGGCGCCGAGCCGTCGTACCTGAGGAGCCGCCCATGGCCGAGATACGCCTGCAGAGCCTGGCCCACAGCTACGCCAGCCAGCCGAAGGGCCCGGAAGACTACGCCATCCTGGCGATGGATCACGTCTGGGAGCAGGGCGGCGCCTATGCGCTGCTGGGGCCTTCGGGCTGCGGCAAGTCGACCTTGCTGAACATCATTTCCGGGCTGCTCAGCCCGTCCGAAGGGCAGGTGCTGTTCGACACCCGCGAGGTCAACCTGCTGCCGCCGGAGGAACGCAACATCGCCCAGGTTTTCCAGTTCCCGGTGGTCTACGACACCATGACGGTGTTCGACAACCTGGCCTTCCCCCTGCGCAACCAGGGCCTGCCGGAGTCGCGGGTGCTGAGCAAGGTCAGCGAGATCGCCGAGGTGCTCGACCTGCATCATCTGCTCAAGCGCAAGGCGCGCAACCTGACGGCGGACGAGAAGCAGAAGGTCTCCATGGGCCGCGGGCTGGTGCGCGACGACGTGTCGGCGATCCTCTTCGACGAGCCGCTGACGGTGATCGACCCGCACCTGAAGTGGAAGCTGCGGCGCAAGCTCAAGCAGATCCACGAGCAGTTCAACATCACCATGATCTACGTGACCCATGACCAGCTGGAGGCCTCGACCTTCGCCGACAAGATCGCGGTGATGTACGAAGGCCGCATCGTCCAGTTCGGCACCCCGCGCGAGCTGTTCGAGCGGCCGCTGCACACCTTCGTCGGCTTCTTCATCGGCAGCCCGGGAATGAACCTCATCGAGGTGCGCCCGGAGGGAGATGCGCTGGTGTTCGGCAACACCCGCGTGCCCCTGGCCCCGGCCATGGCGGCGCACCTGGCCAAGGGCGGCTGGAGCAGCCTGAAGCTGGGCATCCGCCCGGAGTTCGTGCACGTCAGCGACGAGCCCTTCGTCGATGCCCTGGCCGGCGAGGTGACCCATGTCGAGGACCTGGGCACCTACAAGATCCTCACCCTGAACCTGGACGGGCAACGCCTCAAGGCACGCTTGCAGGAAGACGAGACGGTGCCTCGGGGCACGGCGTGGATCGGCTTCCCCTCGCAGTGGTTGATGCTCTACGCCGATGACCTGCTGGTGGAGGTGGCGCCATGACTGACAAGGTGGTCAATAACAAGGCCTGGTGGCTGGTGCTGCCGGTGTTCCTGCTGGTGGCCTTCAGCGCCATCCTGCCGATGATGACGGTGGTGAACTATTCGGTGCAGGACATCTTCGATGCCTCCACCCGCACCTTCGTCGGTGTCGATTGGTACAAGCAGGTGCTGCAGGACCCGCGCCTGCACGATTCGCTGCTGCGCCAGTTCATCTTCTCCGCCTGCGTGCTGCTGATCGAGATCCCGCTGGGCATCGGCATCGCCCTGTGCATGCCGACCAAAGGGCGCTGGGCCTCGGCCAGCCTGATCGTCATGGCCATTCCGCTGCTGATCCCGTGGAACGTGATCGGCACCATCTGGCAGATCTTCGGCCGCGCCGATATCGGCCTGCTGGGCTGGACCCTGAGCAAGCTGGGCATCAGCTACAACTACGCCTCCAACACCATGGACGCCTGGGTGACGGTGCTGGTGATGGACGTGTGGCACTGGACCTCGCTGGTGGCGCTGCTGTGCTACTCGGGCCTGCGCGCCATCCCCAATGCCTATTACCAGGCGGCGCGCATCGACCGCGCCTCGGGCTGGGCGGTGTTCCGCCACATCCAGCTGCCGAAGATGAAGAGCGTGTTGCTGATCGCCGTGATGCTGCGCTTCATGGACAGCTTCATGATCTACACCGAGCCCTTCGTGCTCACCGGCGGCGGGCCGGGCAACGCCACCACCTTCCTCAGCCAGACGCTGACCAAGATGGCGGTGGGGCAGTTCGACCTGGGGCCGGCGGCGGCGTTCTCGCTGGTGTACTTCCTCATCATCCTGCTGGTGTCCTGGCTGTTCTACACGGCCATGACCCATAACGACTCGAAGAGCTGAGGCCGCCCATGACACCACGCAAAACCCTGGTGCTGCTCGCCTACATCCTGTTCCTGCTGGTGCCCATCTACTGGCTGCTGAACATGTCGTTCAAGAGCAACACCGAGATACTCGGCGGCCTGACGCTCTGGCCCCACGAGTTCACCCTGCGCAACTACCAGGTGATCTTCACCGACCCGAGCTGGTACGAGGGCTACCTCAACTCGCTCTACTACGTGTGCCTGAACACGGTGATCTCCCTGGCGGTAGCGTTGCCGGCGGCCTACGCCTTCTCGCGCTACCGCTTCCTCGGGGACAAGCACCTGTTCTTCTGGCTGCTGACCAACCGCATGGCGCCGCCGGCGGTGTTCCTGCTGCCGTTCTTCCAGCTGTACTCGTCCATCGGCCTGTTCGATACCCATATCGCCGTGGCCCTGGCCCATTGCCTGTTCAACGTGCCGCTGGCGGTGTGGATCCTCGAGGGCTTCATGTCGGGGGTGCCGAAGGAGATCGACGAGACGGCCTATATCGACGGTTACAGCTTCCCGCGCTTCTTCGCCAAGATCTTCATCCCGCTGATCGGCTCGGGCATCGGCGTGACGGCGTTCTTCTGCTTCATGTTCTCCTGGGTCGAGCTGCTGTTGGCGCGCACCCTGACCTCGGTGGACGCCAAGCCGATCGTGGCGGTGATGACCCGCACCGTGTCCGCTTCGGGCATCGACTGGGGCGTGCTGGCGGCGGCGGGGGTGTTGACCATCCTGCCGGGCGTGCTGGTGATCTGGTTCGTGCGCAACCACGTGGCCAAGGGCTTTGCCCTTGGCCGGGTATGAGGTGACTTATGGAATGGATGGCCTGGACCCTGCCCACCGCGGTGTTCTTCGGCAGCATCGGCCTGGTGCTGCTGCTGATGGGCATCTGGGAACTGCGTTCGCCCTGCGTCGAGCGCAAGGGCTTCTTGCCGATCGTCACCACCCGTGGCGACCGGTTGTTCATCGGGCTTCTCGGGAGCGCCTACCTGCACCTGCTGGTGATAGGCGCGACCAGTTGGAACCTGTGGGTAGCCTCGGCGCTATCCGTCGTGTGGTTGTTGGTCGTGATGCGCTTCGGCTAGTTGCGACCGTTCAAAATCCCCAAGGAGGTGTCTATGTTCGAAAACAATTACAAGACCCGACATAGCATGGCGATAGCGGCCCTGCTGGCGTTGTCCGGATTGAGTGGCGCGGCCTGGGCCGATGCCTACGAGGATGCGGCGAAGAAGTGGATCGACGCGGAGTTCCAGCCCTCGACCCTGAGCAAGGAGCAGCAGCTGGCCGAGCTGAAGTGGTTCATCAAGGCCGCCGAGCCGTTCCGTGGCATGGAAATCAACGTCGCTTCGGAAACCATCGCCACCCACGAGTACGAGGCCAAGGTGCTGGCCAAGGCCTTCAGCGAGATCACCGGCATCAAGCTCAAGCACGACCTGATGCAGGAAGGCGACGTGGTCGAGAAGCTGCAGACGCAGATGCAGTCGGGCAAGAACATCTATGACGGCTGGGTCAACGACTCGGACCTGATCGGCACCCACTTCCGCTACGGCAAGGCGGTTTCGATCACCGACATGATGGCCAACGAAGGCAAGGACGTGACCTCGCCGACCCTGGACCTCAACGACTTCATCGGCATTTCCTTCACTACGGGCCCGGACAAGAAGATCTACCAGCTGCCCGACCAGCAGTTCGCCAACCTGTACTGGTTCCGCGCCGACTGGTTCGAGAAGCCCGAGCTGAAGGCCAAGTTCAAGGAAATCTACGGCTATGAGCTGGGCGTGCCGGTGAACTGGTCCGCCTACGAGGACATCGCCGAGTTCTTCAGCAAGCACGTGAAGGAAATCGACGGCAAGCGCGTCTATGGCCACATGGACTACGGCAAGAAGGACCCGTCCCTTGGCTGGCGCTTCACCGACGCCTGGTTCTCCATGGCCGGCGGCGGCGACAAGGGCCTGCCCAACGGCCTGCCGGTGGACGAGTGGGGCATTCGCGTCGACGGCTGCCGCCCGGTGGGTTCCAGCGTCACCCGGGGTGGCGACACCAACGGCCCGGCAGCGGTCTATGCGACCCAGAAGTACGTCGACTGGCTGCACCAGTACGCGCCGCCGGAAGCCCAGGGCATGACCTTCTCCGAGGCCGGCCCGGTGCCTGCGCAGGGCAATATCGCCCAGCAGATCTTCTGGTACACCGCCTTCACCGCCGACATGACCAAGCCCGGCCTGCCGGTGGTCAATACCGATGGCACGCCGAAGTGGCGCATGGCGCCGTCGCCCAAGGGCCCGTACTGGGAAGAGGGCATGAAGCTGGGCTACCAGGACACCGGTTCCTGGACCTTCCTCAAGTCTACCCCCGAGAAGCAGCGCCTGGCGGCCTGGCTCTACGCGCAGTTCGTCACCGCCAAGACGGTATCGCTGAAGAAGACCCTGGTGGGGCTGACGCCGATCCGCGAATCGGACATCAACTCCCAGGCGATGACCGAGGCGGCACCGAAACTCGGCGGGCTGGTTGAGTTCTACCGCAGCCCGGCGCGCCTGCAGTGGTCGCCCACCGGCACCAACGTCCCGGACTACCCGCGCCTGGCGCAGCTGTGGTGGCAGTTCATCGCCGAGGCCGCCAGCGGCGAGAAGACCCCGCAGGAAGCCCTGGATGGCCTGGCCAAGGCGCAGGACACCATGATGGCGCGCATCGAGCGCTCTGGCGTGCAGGGTGAGTGCGGGCCGAAGCTCAACGAGGAGCGGGACGCCCAGTACTGGTTCGACCAGCCGGGCGCACCGAAGCCGAAGCTGGCCAACGAGAAGCCGAAGGGCGAGACCGTGAACTACGAGGAACTGGTGAAGTCCTGGCAGAAGAAATGACGCTGGACGACAGGTCACGGATTTCCGGGCCTGTTCGCTGAAACGAAAACGGCACCCGAGGGTGCCGTTTTTCATGGGGTCGCCGCTGCTCAGTCGTGCAGGGTCTCCGCCGCGTGGAGGGTGTTCTCCAGCAGGCAGGCACGGGTCATGGGGCCGACGCCGCCCGGGACCGGGGTGATCCAGCTGGCGCGCTGCAGGGCCGGTTCGTATTCCACGTCGCCCACCAGCTTGCCGTCTTCCTGGCGGTTGATGCCGACGTCGATGACGATGGCGCCTTCCTTGATCCACTCACCCTTGACCAGGCCCGGCTTGCCGGCGGCCACGACCACCAGGTCGGCACGGCCGACATGGCCGGCGAGGTCCTTGGTGAAGCGGTGGGTGACGGTGACGGTGCAGCCGGCAAGCAGCAGCTCGAGGGCCATGGGGCGGCCGACGATGTTGGAGGCGCCGACGACGACCGCGTCCATGCCGTAGAGATCGGCCCCGGTGCTTTCCAGCAGGGTCATGATCCCTTTCGGCGTGCAGGGGCGCAGCAGCGGCATGCGCTGGGCCAGGCGGCCGATGTTGTAGGGGTGGAAGCCGTCTACGTCCTTGTCGGGGCTGATGCGCTCCAGCAGCAGGGACGCGTCCAGGTGCGCCGGCAGCGGCAGTTGCACGAGGATGCCGTCGATGGTCGGGTCGACATTGAGGCGGTCGATCAGCGCCAGCAGGTCTTCCTGGCGGGTGTTGGCCGGCAGGTCGTGGGCCTCGGAGATGAAGCCGACTTCCTCGCAGTCCTTGCGCTTGTGCGCGACATAGACCTGAGAGGCCGGATCGCTGCCAACCAGGATGACGGCCAGGCCGGGAATGCGCAGGCCTTGCTGGCGACGCTCGTCGACGCGCTTGGCTATCTGTTGGCGGAGGCGGGCGGCGATCGTTTTGCCGTCGATCAGTTGTGCGGTCATGTCGCGTGATTAACCATCGGAAGGGGCGAAAAAGGGCGCATATTCTCGCATGGCGTGGCTTTTGGGCAAAGGCGGCTGGTCAGCATTTTCCCGTAACCCCTTTATCTTTCTAAATTTTTTTAAAAATCCTGTTGACGAGGTAGGGGTGCCTCTATAACATGCGCCCCGCTTGTCGAGCACAGCAACTAGCTGGGTAAGACGGCAAACGTAGAAGTCTACAGGCTTCTGCTGAAGCCGAAGCTTTTAGTAATCTGTTTAGCAGATGAATAAGCGCCCGTAGCTCAGCTGGATAGAGCATCCGCCTTCTAAGCGGATGGTCGCAGGTTCGAGTCCTGCCGGGCGTGCCAATTTGGCAAGTTTGGCTCAAGCAAAACGTAATATGGTGGGCGTAGCTCAGTTGGTAGAGCACAGGATTGTGGCTCCTGGTGTCGTGGGTTCGATTCCCATCGTCCACCCCATATTCGAGAAAGCGCCAGGCCTAGTGCCTGGCGTTTTCGTTTCAAGCGTTGCAAGCGGACGTGGTGGAATTGGTAGACACACCAGATTTAGGTTCTGGCGCCGCAAGGTGTGAGAGTTCGAGTCTCTCCGTCCGCACCATGTAATACGCGCAGCCAGGTGGCGTGGGGCAAGCCTCGCGGGAATCTGGAAGCGACAAAGAAAAGGCAGCTCCTTCGGGGCTGCCTTTTTTCGTTTCAGGGCACGCTTCATGCGCCAACCCGCCGCAGTGTCGTTCTCCGAGGGCTGTGCTCTACTCGAATCTCGCCGCCCGCCCGGCCGCAGGCATCGGGCAGGGATGCTGGTCGGGTAGGGCGGTCTGTTCATTCCTATTCCTTATAGAAGGCTTTCCTGGGCGCGTGCGCTGCGGGAGGCTCTCTTGCGGGTTCAGAACCGGTAGTTGATCTGCGTGGCGAGGGCGGCCTGGGTGCGGCGTTCCGTCAGGGGACTGTCGGCGGCGTCGCCCATCAGGCGCTGCACATCCAGTGCGGTGACCAAGTCCATGTTCGCACTGAGGGGGTAGGTCCAGCTCAGAGCGGCACCGCTGGAAACCAGGCCAGCGTCGGTGTCATGGGCAGCGAAGCGGCTGCGTGACGCTTGCGCACGGCTGACGCCGTACCAGGTGCGCAGGTAGTCATCGTCGCCGAAGCGACTGCTGAGGCTGGCGTCCAGCCGCCCGTAGGCGCCTTCGGCGAGGGTGCCGCCCAGGCTCAGCTCCAGCAGGTTGTAGGCCGAGCCGGTGTCGCGGTCGCTGTCTTTCTTCAGGGCATGTTCGAGGCTGGCACCCAGGGTGACCGGGCCGATGTCATAGCTGGCGGCGATGCTGAGTTGGCCGCGCTGCTTGATCGAGCCCATGCCCTCCAGTCGGTCGGAGCCATGGAAGTGGGAGCGGCTGTCCTTGCGTCGATCACTGCTGCCGAGGTGCAGGCTGAAACCGAAGCCATCTTGCGCGTATTGCCAGCCGAGGCCGTCCTTTATACCGAGGAAGAATCCTTGGGGAATCTCCAGGCGGGCGTCGAGCAGTGGCGTGGTGATCCGTTCGCCGCTGCCGCTGTAGCGCGGCAGGTTGGCCAGGCCGGCGCTGAGCTGGTACTGCCAGTCCTCGGCGCGAAGCGGGGCGGAGATCAGCAGCAGGCCGCTGCAGAGCAGGGTGGGATGCAGGCGAAGCATGGAAATCGTCCTTGTTAAGGGGGATTAGGGCTTTTTGTCGGTGCGCACGAAGCGGTAGCCGAGGGCTTCGAAACCGTCCGGGCGCAGGCTGAGGGTGTCGCCGAGGCCGCGCCCGCTGCCGGCGAGGGTTGCGTGGGCGCTGTCCTGGGGATGGAGGATGTAGTCGCCGATAGGCTCGCCAGCGGAGCGGCCGCGTGCCAGGAGGAAACCGTCTTCAAGGCGCAGGCTCAGGCTCAGGGCGTCGTCCTTGCCACCGGCGATGCGGTAGTCGCCGACCATGTCGGCCCATTCCTGGGAAATGGGCACGGCGTCCACGCGTTCGCCGATGAACAGCGTCTGGGCATGTTGGCGGCCGACCAACACCTGGCGCCCCTGTAGCGTCACGACGTCCAGCTGCAGGTGGCCCAGCTCGCCCAGGTCCAGTGGCCATAGCCCGAGCAGTTTCTTGCGTGCGCGGAGCCAGCCTTCGTCGTCGCGCAGCAGTTCGACGCGGAGGCCGGAAAGTTCTGCATACAGCTGCTCGCCCTGGCTACGAATATGGATCAGGCCGCTGCCGGTGGCGTAGCGACCGTCCAGGCGTTGGCGGTCCTGTGGGCTGGGGCGTTGCCGGTTGGTGCGGCGGGGCGGTCCCGGCGGGCTTGCCGGCTTGCCGTCACGAGCTTGCAGCAGCAAGCGCAGCGACAGGCTGGCGAGCTGGCTGGTAACGGCTGCGGCGCTGTCGGAGTTGGCGAGGATGACCACGCCCAGGCGCTGCTCCGGCAGCAAGGTCATCTGGGCGTTGAAGTCACCGGTCGAGCCGCTGTGCTCGACGACGCGCAGGCCGGGTGTCGCCAGCTCGTCGCCATAGGTACCGAGGAACCAACCGAGGCCGATCGAGCAGTCCAGGTCCAGGGCGTTGCCGACATTCTGCGGGTGCAGCATTTCCTGGATCGAGGCCGGTTGCAGCACTTGCCGGCCTTGGTAGCGGCCGTCGGCGAAGACCATTTGCACGAAGTGGCTGAGGTCCACCGGGCTGGCCCAGAGGCTGCCGGCGGAGAGGTCCCGGATGTTGAGGTCCGCCGAGGGCTTGCCCTTCATATAGCCGCGAGCGCGATAGGGTTGCTGGCCGCTGTTGCCGAGGAAGCTCGCGTGGCGCATGCCCAGTGGCTGCAGCAGCGATTTCTGTGCGCAGGCTTCGAATTCACAGCCGCTGGTGCGTTCGATTGCGGCGCCGACCAGGGCGTAGCCGAGATTGGAGTAGACGGTTTGCGTGCCGGGCTGGTGGCTCAGCCAGGTGCCGCTGGCCAGTGCGGGCAACTCGCCCAGGGGCAGCGGAAGCTTGGCGACCTGGCCTTCGAGGCGGTCGGTCGGTAGGCCCGATTGGTGGCTGAGCAGGCGGCGCAGTGTGATAGCGCGGTCGGCTGCCGCCTGGTCCGTATGGAAGCGTGAGCGCACGTAGAACTCGCGCAGGCTGGATTGCAGCGGGGCGTCCAGGTCCAGGGCGCCGCGTTCGCGCAGTTGCATGGCGAGGCTGGCGGTGATCGGCTTGGACAACGAACCGATGCGGAAGGCGGTGTATTCGCTGGCGGCGATGCGCCGCTCGCGGTCGGCGTAGCCGAAGCCTCGGGCCCAGATCACCTGCTGGTCGTCCACTAGCGCCAGAGCGAGGCCGGGAATGTCATGGGCCTGCATTTGCTGGCGGATGTGTTCCTGCAGGTAGACGATCAGCTCGCTGTAGTCGCCCTGGCGGATATCCGGTGCGGGGGTGGCCGGCAGGGCCTGGCAGCCGGTGCCGCCCAGCAGGCAGCCGAGCAGGGGCAGGCGCAGCGCATGGAACATGGGGTTCTCCCTGGATGATCAGGGAGCCGATGCTAGGGCGGCGGGCCGGGACAATCCGCCCGGCTTTGTCTGCAGTCTGTGAAAGATTGTGAAGCGCCGCTTCAGCCCTGGCGGCCCCAGCTGAGGCGGAAGGAGGCGCCGCCTTGGGGGGCGTCCAGCACTTCGGCGTGGCCACCGTGCCATTGGGCGACCCGGTGGACGATGGCCAGGCCCAGGCCGAAGCCGCCGGTGCGACGATCGCGGCTTTCATCCAGGCGCGAGAAGGGCTCGAAGACCCGCTGGCGGGATTCCTCGGGGATGCCGGGGCCGTCGTCATCGACCTGGATCTGGTAGTTGTCGCCGATCTGGAGGAGGGCGATACCCACCCGCCGTTCGGCATGGCGGATGGCGTTGCGCAGCAGGTTGATCACCGCGCGGGCCATGAAGCGCGGCTCCATGCGCAGGCTGTCCACTTCGCAGGCGCGGATTTCGCAGCGCACGCCGGCGGCTTCCGCCTCCAGCGCCACGTCGGCCACCACGCTTTCCAGCCAGCTGGCAGCGTCGATGGTCTCGCGGTGCGAGCCGACGGCGCTGTGTTCCAGGCGGGCATAGGTGAGCAGTTCGGAAACCATGCCTTCCAGCTCGCCCAGGTCGGCGCGCATGTCGTCCACCAGGGCCTGGTGGTCCGGGTGGTCGGAGCGGCGCGCCATCTGTTCCAGTTCGAAGCTGAGTCGGGCGATGGGAGTGCGTAGCTCATGGGAGACGGCGTTGGTCAGCTCGCGCTGGTTGCTGATCAGGCTTTCGATGCGATCGGCCATCTGGTTGAAGTGCTCCGCCAGCTTGCGGCAGTCGGAGCCACGGAACACCGGGGTGCGGGTGCCGAGGTCGCCGTCACCGAAACGCTGGGCGGCCAGGCGCAGGGTTTCCAGGTTGCGCCAGTGCGGGCGGACCCAGAGGAACAGCACCAGGCCCACCAGGAAGCCCAGCAACAGGTAGGCGCCGATGGTGAAGAGCAGGGTGCCGGCCGGTTCGGCGGGCAGGTCGATCACCAGCAGCTGCGGCCCATCGTCGATGCGGCTTATATAGCGGGTGTAGTTCTCGCGGGTGACCAGCAGGTTGTTGAGGATCAGCTTGCGCTCGCGCTCGTCCAGGGCGAGGTCGCTGGCGTCCTTCAGTTCCAGGTGCAGGCCGTAGTGGGGGCGCCAGTCATCCATCTGGCGCGCGCGGCCGGCAGCGTCCAGTTGGCGCAGGCGTTCGGTGAGGGCGTAGGCCTGGCCGCGCACCGCTTCGCGGTTGTATTCCTCGAGGCTGGGGGCGAAGAGGGTGGAGATGACGTGGTCGACCACGAAGATGGCGCCGCCGAAGCCCACCGCGAGCAATAGATAGAGGCGCAGGAACAGGCGCAGCATGGTTCAGCTCTCCCAGCCCAGGGGGTTGAACAGGTAGCCCTTGCCCCAGACGGTCTTGATCCGCACGGGCTCGCGTGGGTTGTCCAGCAGCTTGGCGCGCAGCTTGCTGATGCAGACGTCGACGCTGCGGTTGAGGCCGTCGAAGCCGATGCCGCGGGTGCGATTGAGGATTTCGTCGCGGGAGAGAATCTCCCCCGCCTGTCCGGCTAGCAGCCAGAGCAGTTCGAACTCCATGGTGGTGAGCTCGATGTCCTGGCCGCCCAGTTCGGCGCCGCGACGGCGGCGGTCGATGTTCAGGCGGCCGAACTCCAGGCTGTCGCGCTCACCGGCCAAGGGGGCATGGCGCCGCAGCAGGGCGCGCAGGCGGGCGAGCAGGACGGGCGGCTCGATGGGCTTGATCACGTAGTCGTCGGCGCCGGATTCGAGGCCGAGGATGTGGTCGAGGTCGCTTTCCTTGGCGGTGAGCATGAGGATCGGCGTATCGGCGATGCGGCGGATTTCGCGGCACACGTGCAGGCCGCTCTGGCCGGGGAGCATGAGGTCGAGCATCACCGCCTGGGGGCGGAATTCGACGAAGGCGTCGAGGGCGGTGTCGCCCCGGTGCACCTGGCGTACCTCGAAGCCGTGTTCGGAGAGGTAGAGGGACATCAGGCGGGCGAGCTTCTGATCGTCCTCGACCAGCATTACCTTGCTGAGGGCGTGGCTATCCATGGTTGTTCGTCGGTCGGCGGGAGGCGTGGCGCATTATAAGCACCCTCCGTGAGTTGCACTCCAGTGGTGCGTAACACAGCGTATCCGTCGGCCTGAAGGCCTCTGTTCCGGTGCTTGGGCGGGGGCGCGGCGCGGTGTTCGAGAGGGTATGAAAAGCGGTGTTGCATCTGCCGTTGCCGCTGGGGTGACTTCTGCTTTTCGCTCCACTAGAATGCATGCCCTTGATTATGGGGCCGGTCCGGCCGGCTAACGTCTGCAACGAGGAATATCCATGCAAGTTTCTGTTGAAAGCACCTCCGCTCTCGAGCGCCGTATGACTGTTGGCGTTCCGGCTGAGCGGATCGAGACCGAGGTCACCAAGCGTCTTCAGCAGACTGCTCGTCGCGCCAAGGTCGCTGGCTTCCGCCCGGGCAAGGTGCCCATGAGCGTGATCCGTCAGCGCTACGAAGATTCCGCTCGTCAGGAAGTCCTGGGTGACCTGATCCAGTCCTCCTTCTATGAAGCCGTCGTCGAGCAGAAGCTCAACCCGGCTGGCCAGCCTGCCGTCGAGCCGAAAGTGTTCGAGAAGGGCAAGGACCTGGAATTCATCGCCACCTTCGAAGTCTTCCCCGAGTTCCAGGTTGCCGGTTTCGATTCCATCGCCATCGAGCGCCTGCAAGCCGACGTGGCTGACGCCGATGTCGACAACATGCTGGAAATCCTGCGCAAGCAGAACACCCGCTTCGAAGCGGTTGATCGCGCTGCCGAGAACGGCGACCAGCTGAACATCGATTTCGTCGGCAAGATCGATGGCGAAGCCTTCGCTGGCGGTTCCGCCAAGGGCACTGCCCTGGTGCTGGGCTCCGGCCGCATGATCCCGGGCTTCGAAGATGCCCTGGTTGGCGTCAAGGCTGGTGAAGAGCGGGTCATCACCCCGACCTTCCCCGAGGACTACCAGAACCTCGACCTGGCCGGCAAGACCGCTGAGTTCACCGTTACCGTGAACAGCGTTTCCGCTCCCCAGCTGCCGGAACTGAACGACGAGTTCTTCACCCTGTTCGGCATCAAGGAAGGCGGCCTGGAAGGTTTCCGCGCCGAAGTCCGCAAGAACATGGAGCGTGAACTGCGCCAGGCCATCAAGTCCAAGGTCAAGAACCAGGTAATGGACGGCCTGCTGGCTGCCAACCCGATCGAAGTGCCGAAGGCCCTGATCGGCAACGAAGTGAACCGTCTGCGCGTGCAGGCCGTCCAGCAGTTCGGTGGCAACATCAAACCCGACCAACTGCCGGCCGAGCTGTTCGAAGAGCAAGCCAAGCGCCGCGTCGTGCTGGGCCTGATCGTCGCCGAAGTGGTCAAGCAGTTCGAGCTGAAGCCCGATGACGCCCGCGTTCGCGAGCTGATCGAGGAAATGGCTTCCGCTTATCAGGAGCCCGAGCAAGTAGTGGCCTGGTACTACAAGAACGACCAGCAACTGAACGAAGTGCGTTCTGTTGTGCTGGAAGAACAAGTTGTAGATACTGTCCTGCAGAAGGCCAACGTGACCGACAAAGCGGTCTCCTACGAAGATGCAGTCAAGCCGGTAGAAGCTCCGCAAGCCGACTGATCGTTTCGCCTCGTTCGAGCACACCATAAGCCAGCCTTCGCGCTGGCTTATGCGTCTTTGAGACATGACATTATTTAGGGAGTGATCGCTGGACATGTCCCGCAATTCTTATATGCAGCAACAGTTCCCTGATATCCAGGCCGCCGGTGGCCTCGTGCCGATGGTGATCGAGCAGTCCGCCCGTGGCGAACGTGCCTACGACATCTACTCGCGTCTCCTGAAGGAGCGGGTGATCTTCCTGGTCGGCCCGGTCGAGGACTACATGGCCAACCTGGTCGTGGCGCAGCTCCTCTTCCTCGAAGCGGAGAACCCCGACAAGGATATCCACCTCTACATCAACTCCCCGGGTGGTTCGGTGACTGCTGGCATGTCGATCTACGACACCATGCAGTTCATCAAGCCCAACGTCTCCACCACCTGCATCGGCCAGGCCTGCAGCATGGGCGCGCTCCTGCTCGCCGGTGGCGCTGCTGGCAAGCGTTACTGCCTGCCGCACTCGCGGATGATGATCCACCAGCCGCTGGGTGGCTTCCAGGGCCAGGCTTCGGATATCGAGATCCACGCCCGTGAGATTCTCACCATCCGTGAGCGCCTGAACAAGATCCTCGCCGACCACACCGGTCAGCCGATCGACGTGATAGCCCGCGACACCGACCGCGACAACTTCATGAGCGGTGAAGAAGCGGTCAAATACGGCCTCATCGATCAGGTCCATAGCAAGCGCCAACTGGCGAGCTAAGCCGTTCCGCAATACCGCGGCCGGAAGATGTCCGGCCGCCTCGCGGGCTTGAAAATGCCCGCATTTGCCTTCATCTTGTGTTTCATGCCTATCCCGATTGGATTGATCGAATGACTGACACCCGCAATGGCGAGGACAACGGCAAGCTGCTCTATTGCTCCTTCTGCGGCAAAAGCCAGCACGAAGTACGCAAATTGATTGCCGGCCCCTCGGTCTTTATCTGCGACGAGTGCGTGGACCTGTGCAATGACATCATCCGCGAGGAGGTGCAGGAAGCCCAGGCCGAGAACAACGCGCACAAGCTGCCGGCGCCCAAGGAAATCCGCACCATCCTCGATCAGTACGTCATTGGTCAGGAACGTGCCAAGAAGGTGCTGGCCGTAGCGGTCTACAACCACTACAAGCGCCTGAACCAGCGTGACAAGAAAGACGATATCGAACTCGGCAAGAGCAACATCCTGCTGATCGGCCCGACCGGTTCGGGCAAGACGCTGCTGGCCGAGACCCTGGCCCGTCTGCTCAACGTTCCCTTCACCATCGCCGATGCCACCACCCTCACCGAGGCGGGCTACGTGGGTGAGGACGTCGAGAACATCATCCAGAAGCTGCTGCAGAAGTGCGATTACGATGTCGAGAAGGCCCAGATGGGCATCGTCTACATCGACGAAATCGACAAGATTTCGCGCAAGTCCGACAACCCGTCCATCACCCGCGATGTTTCGGGCGAGGGCGTGCAGCAGGCGCTGCTGAAGCTCATCGAGGGCACCGTCGCTTCGGTTCCTCCCCAGGGCGGCCGTAAGCACCCGCAGCAGGAGTTCCTGCAAGTGGACACGCGCAACATCCTGTTCATCTGCGGTGGCGCCTTTGCCGGCCTGGAAAAAGTCATCCAGAACCGTTCCGCTCGTGGCGGCATCGGCTTCAATGCCGAAGTCCGTAGCGTCGACCTGGGCAAGAAAGTCGGTGAAGCGCTGCGGGATGCCGAGCCGGAAGACCTGGTGAAATTCGGGCTTATCCCCGAGTTCGTCGGTCGTCTGCCGGTCATCGCCACACTGGACGAGCTCGATGAGCCTGCGCTGATGCAGATCCTCACCGAACCAAAGAACGCACTGACCAAGCAATACGCCAAGCTCTTCGAGATGGAGGGGGTTGACCTCGAATTCCGTCCCGATGCGCTGAAGGCCGTTGCTCACCGTGCCCTGGAGCGCAAAACCGGCGCCCGTGGCCTCCGCTCTATCCTCGAAGGCATCCTTCTCGACACCATGTATGAAATCCCCTCGCAAACCGAGGTGAGCAAGGTGGTGATCGACGAGAGCGTCATTGAAGGCACTTCCAAGCCCTTGCTGATCTACGAGAACAGCGAGCAGCCGGCCAAGGCCGCGCCTGACGCTTGATGAAACAAAGGGGCCTCCGGGCCCCTTTGCATTTCCTACTACAGCGCTTGTTTTTTCCCAGACCTGCCCCCATCTTAGGTCCCAGGGTTATCCCATCTGTTACCGGCCATTGGCCGCTGTAGAGCTGAAATCATGAAGACAACCGTTGAATTGCCTCTCCTGCCATTGCGTGATGTCGTGGTCTATCCGCATATGGTCATCCCACTGTTCGTGGGCCGTGAAAAATCCATCGAGGCCCTCGAAGCCGCGATGACCGGGGACAAGCAAATTCTTCTGTTGGCGCAGAGGAATCCGGCCGATGACGATCCGGGCGAAGATGCCCTGTACCGTGTTGGCACCGTCGCGACCGTCCTGCAACTGCTGAAGCTGCCCGATGGCACCGTCAAGGTGCTGGTGGAGGGTGAGCAGCGGGGCTCCATCGAGCGTTTCACCGAGGTGGACGGCCATTGCCGTGCCGAGGTGACCCTCATCGAGGAAGTCGACGCCGGCGAGCGCGAGTCCGAAGTCTTCACCCGCAGCCTGCTCAGCCAGTTCGAGCAGTATGTACAGCTGGGCAAGAAAGTGCCCGCTGAAGTCCTTTCTTCGCTGAACAGCATCGATGAGCCCGGGCGTCTGGTCGACACCATGGCTGCCCATATGGCGCTGAAGATCGAGCAGAAGCAGGAAATCCTCGAAATCACCGAGCTGCCCGAGCGTGTCGAGCACGTGCTGGCGCTGCTGGATGCCGAAATCGACCTGCTGCAGGTCGAGAAGCGTATCCGGGGTCGCGTGAAGAAACAGATGGAGCGCAGCCAACGCGAGTACTACCTGAATGAGCAGATGAAGGCCATTCAGAAGGAGTTGGGCGACATCGACGAAGGGCACAACGAGATCGAGGAGCTGAAGAAGCGCATCGATAACGCTGGCTTGACCAAGGAGGCGTTGACCAAGGCCAATGCCGAGCTGAACAAGCTGAAGCAGATGTCGCCGATGTCCGCTGAAGCCACTGTCGTACGCTCCTATATCGATTGGCTGGTCAATGTGCCGTGGAAGGCCGAGAGCAAGGTGCGTCTCGATCTGGCCAAGGCCGAAGACATTCTCGACGCTGACCACTACGGCCTCGAAGAGGTCAAGGACCGCATCCTCGAATACCTCGCCGTGCAGAAGCGCGTGAAGAAGGTCAAGGGCCCGGTGCTCTGCCTGGTCGGCCCGCCTGGCGTAGGCAAGACCTCGCTGGCCGAGTCCATCGCCCGTGCCACCAACCGCAAATTCATACGCATGGCCCTGGGCGGCGTGCGTGACGAAGCTGAAATTCGCGGTCACCGTCGTACCTACATCGGCTCCATGCCGGGTCGCCTGATCCAGAAGATGACCAAGGTCGGGGTGCGCAACCCGCTGTTCCTGCTGGACGAAATCGACAAGATGGGCAGCGACATGCGCGGCGACCCCGCCTCGGCGCTGCTGGAGGTGCTCGACCCCGAGCAGAACCACAACTTCAACGACCATTACCTGGAAGTCGACTACGACCTTTCCGACGTGATGTTCTTGTGCACCGCCAACTCCATGAACATTCCGGCACCGCTGCTGGACCGCATGGAAGTGATCCGTCTGCCCGGTTACACCGAGGACGAGAAGGTCAACATCGCCACCAAGTACCTCGCACCCAAGCAGACCCAGGCCAACGGCCTGAAGAAGGGCGAGCTGGAGTTCGACGAAGCGGCCATCCGCGACATCATCCGCTACTACACCCGCGAGGCCGGGGTGCGCAGCCTCGAGCGGCAACTGGCCAAGGTCTGCCGCAAGGCGGTCAAGGAGCATGCCCGCGAGAAGCGCTTCAAGGTGCTGGTCACCGCCGAGTCCCTCGAGCACTTCCTCGGCGTTCGCAAGTTCCGCTACGGCCTTGCCGAGCTGCAGGACCAGATCGGCCAAGTCACCGGGCTCGCCTGGACCCAGGTCGGTGGCGAACTGCTGACCATCGAGGCCGCTGTGGTCCCGGGCAAGGGGCAGCTGACCAAGACCGGCTCCCTGGGTGACGTGATGGTGGAGTCGATCACTGCCGCGCTGACGGTTGTGCGCAGTCGTGCGAAAAGCCTCGGTATCCCTGCGGACTTCCACGAGAAGCGCGACATTCACATCCACATGCCCGAAGGGGCGACGCCGAAGGACGGCCCGAGCGCCGGCATCGGCATGTGCACCGCGCTGGTTTCGGCGATGACGCAGATTCCCGTGCGGGCCGATGTGGCCATGACCGGTGAGATCACCCTGCGTGGTCAGGTACTCGCAATCGGTGGGTTGAAAGAGAAATTGCTGGCTGCTCACCGGGGTGGGATCAAGACCGTGATCATTCCCGAAGAGAATGTTCGTGATCTGAAAGAGATTCCCGAAAATATCAAGCAAGACCTGGCCATTAAACCTGTTAAATGGATTGACGAGGTCCTGCAAATTGCGCTGCAATACGCCCCGGAGCCCTTGCCCGATGCGGCTCCCGAGATGGTTGCAAAGGATGACAAGCGCGAGTCTGATTCCAAGGAGCGAATCAGCACGCATTAGCCGGGGGGCTTTCTTGACACATTTTTCGAGCCCTTGTTATAAAGCGGCTCTCGTGTGTCAGCAGGCCATCCAGCACCCGCTTTGCTTACACCAAACAACTAAGAAACAAACTCAACAGAAATAAGGGGACTTAAGAGTGAACAAGTCGGAACTGATCGATGCCATCGCCGCATCTGCTGATATCCCGAAAGCTGTCGCTGGCCGTGCGCTGGACGCAGTTATCGAATCCGTCACTGGCGCTCTGAAGGCTGGTGATTCCGTGGTGCTGGTAGGTTTCGGTACTTTCGCTGTGAAAGAGCGCGCTGCTCGCACTGGCCGTAACCCGCAGACTGGCAAGCCGATCAAGATCGCTGCTGCCAAGATCCCTGGCTTCAAAGCTGGTAAAGCTCTGAAAGACGCCGTCAACTAAGCGTCTTTCGGGCTTTGCCCTTCCAGCAGGGGCTTTGTCCCGGCTGGCAGCGGAGCGGTAGACCACGAGGAATACCTCGCGTCCTGGAAGCCTTAGCTTCCGACCGCTCCGCCAGTTAAGAGAGAAGGCGCATCCTCGGATGCGCCTTTCTTATATATGGACTCTACCCGCGCTGCGCGGCTGGTTTTTTGGTACAGCCGTTTCTGGGGGACGCATGCTGCAGAACATCAGGGACAATTCACAGGGATGGATTGCCAAGACCATTATCGGCGTCATCATCGCGTTGCTCGCGCTGACGGGCTTCGATGCCATCTTCAATGCCACCAGCAACCGCCAGGACGCTGCCAAGGTCAACGGCGAGGAAATCACCCTCGACCAACTGAGCCAGGCCGCAGACATGCAGCGCCGCCAGCTGATGCAGCAACTGGGCAAGGACTTCGACGCCTCCCAGCTCGACGACAAGCTGCTGCGTGAAGCCGCCCTCAAGGGCCTGATCGAGCGCAAGCTGCTGCTGCAAGGCGCCAAGTCATCCGGCTTCGCCTTCTCGCAACCCGCTCTGGATCAACTGATCCTGCAAACTCCCGAATTCCAGGTCGATGGCAAATTCAACTCTGATCGCTTCGATCAGGTGATTCGCCAGATGAACTACACCCGCCTGCAGTTCCGCCAGATGCTCGAGCAGGAAATGCTCGTCGGCCAGCTCCGCGCCGGCCTGGCTGGTAGCGGCTTCGTCACCGACGAAGAAGTACGCGCCTTTGCCCGTCTGGAGAAGCAGACCCGTGATTTCGCCACCCTGACATTCAAGGCCGATCCCAAGGCCGTCCAGGTGAGCGACGAAGAAATCCAGGCTTACTACGACGAGCACAAGGGCCAGTTCATGAGCCCCGAGCAGGTCGTGCTCGAATACGTCGAGCTGAAGAAGGAAGCCTTCTTCGGTCAGGTCGAGGTCAGCGAAGACGACCTCAAGGCCCAGTACGACAAGGAGATCGGCAACCTCTCCGAGCAGCGCGATGCGGCCCACATCCTGATCGAAGTGAACGATCAGCAGACCGCCGAGCAGGCCAAGGCGAAGATCGACGAGATCAAGCAGCGCCTGGACAAAGGCGAAGACTTCGCCGCTTTGGCCAAGGAACTGTCCCAGGACCCCGGTTCCGCCGCCAATGGGGGTGACCTCGGCTTCGCCGGTCGTGGTGTTTACGAACCGGCCTTCGAGGACGCGCTCTACGCCCTGAAGAAGGACGAAGTCTCCGCTCCGGTGACCACGCCCTATGGCCTGCACCTGATCAAGCTGCTGGCGATCCAGGCACCTGAAGTGCCGAGCTTCGACAGCCTCAAGGAGAAGATGGTCCGCGAGCTGAAGACCCAGCAGGTCGAACAGCGCTTCGTCGAGGCCACCAAGGAACTGGAAGACTCCGCGTTCGAAGCTTCCGACCTGGCCCAACCCGCCCAGGAGCTGAACCTCAAGGTCCAGACCAGCGCCCCCTTCGGTCGTGAAGGCGGCGAAGGCCTGGCCGCCAACCGCCAGGTGCTGCAGGCTGCCTTCAGCCCTGAAGTGCTGGAAGACGGCGGTAACAGCGGCGCCATCGAGCTGGACCCGGACACCGTGGTCGTCCTGCGTGCCAAGGAACACCGCAAGCCACAGCAGTTGGAACTGGCGTCCGTCAGCGACAGCATCCGCCAGCACCTGACCCAGGAAAAGGCCAGCGAAGCCGTCAAGGCCAAGGCCGACGAGCTGCTCGCCAGCCTGCGTGAAGGCAAGACTCCGGCCACCCAGGCGCCGCAAGGCCAGACCTGGAACGTGGTCGAAGCCGCCACTCGCAGCCAGGAGGGTGTAGACCCGGCCCTGCTGCAGACGCTGTTCCGCATGGGCAAGCCGGAGTCGGCCGACAAGCCGACCTTCTCCTCCCTGAAGCTGAGCAACGGCGACTACGTGGTGATCCGCCTGAACGGTGTGAGCCAGCCTGAAGACGCCCTGTCCGAGCAGGACAAGGCCATGTACGCCCGTTTCCTCGCCTCGCGCAGCGGTCAGCAGGATTTCGCTGCCTACCGCCGCCAGCTGGAAGCCGAAGCCAAGGTCGAGCGTTTCTGATCGCCCTGGCGTGATTTGGAGAAGGCCGCTGCGAAGCGGCCTTTTTCATGCCCGGAGAAAAGGGGAGGGTGGAGTTTCTGTGTCTTCTGTGTCTCGATCCCCTGGGCTAAAGCCCGGGCTACGTCCGGACGACAGGTTGAGCACCGGTGCGTTTCGAGCGCCCATGAAAAAGCCCGCCATCAGGCGGGCTTTTTCATGTCCGGGGAGATCAGTCTTCGATCGCGCCCATGGCGGTGGTGTTGAAGCCACCGTCGACGTAGAGGATTTCACCGCTGATGCCCGACGCCAGGTCGGAGCAGATGAAGGCGCCGGCGTTGCCGACTTCCTCGATGGTGACGTTGCGGCGCAGCGGGGTCTGCTTCTCGTTGGCGGCGAGCATCTTGCGGAAGCTCTTGATGCCGGAGGCAGCCAGGGTGCGGATTGGGCCGGCGGAGATGGCGTTGACGCGGGTGCCTTCCGGGCCGAGGCTGCCGGCCAGGTAGCGGACGCCCGCTTCCAGGCTGGCCTTGGCCATGCCCATCACGTTGTAGTTGGGCATGGTGCGTTCCGCGCCCAGGTAGGACAGAGTCAGCAGGCTGCCGTTGCGGCCCTTCATCAGCTCGCGACCGGCCTTGGCCAGGGCCACGAAGCTGTAGGCGCTGATGTCGTGGGCGATGCGGAAGCCTTCGCGGGTGGTGACGTCGGTGAAGTCGCCATCCAGTTGGTCACCCGGGGCGAAGCCGACGGAGTGGACGATGATGTCCAGGCCGTCCCACTTCTTGCCCAGGGCTTCGAATACGGCTGCGATCTCGTCGTCATTGGCGACGTCGCAAGGGAAGCACAGGTCGGCGTTGGAGCCCCAGCCTGCGGCGAACTCTTCCACACGGCCCTTCAGCTTTTCGTTCTGGTAGGTGAAGGCGAGCTCGGCGCCCTCACGGTGCATGGCAGCAGCGATGCCCGATGCGATGGACAGTTTGCTGGCGACGCCAACGATCAGTACGCGCTTACCGGCGAGAAAACCCATGTGCGTTCTTCCTCTTCTGGTTAATTGGCAGTTTCCGGAGCCAGGAATGCGGCTTCCAGCAACTGCTTCGTATAAGTGTGCTGCGGTGCGGCGAAGATCGCCTCGGCAGGCCCCTGTTCAACCACCTTGCCGTGCTTGACCACCATCAGGTGGTGGCTCAGGGCCCTGACCACCGCCAGGTCATGGCTGATGAACAGGTAGGTCAGGTTGTACTTGGCCTGCAACGAACGCAGTAACTCCACCACTTGGCGCTGCACCGTCCGGTCGAGCGCCGAAGTGGGCTCGTCCAGCAGTATCAGCGCCGGTTTCAGCACCAATGCCCGGGCAATGGCGATCCGTTGCCGTTGCCCGCCGGAAAACTCGTGGGGGTAGCGGTTCCGGGTTTCCGGGTCCAGTCCTACCTCCAGGAGCGCGTCGATGATGGCCTGTTCCTGCTCCGCCTCGGTGCCCATGCCATGGATCCGCAGGCCTTCCCCGACGATCTGGCCCACGCACATGCGTGGGCTCAGGCTGCCGAAGGGGTCCTGGAACACCACCTGCATCTGGCGCCGGAACGGCCGTACATCCTTCTGCGAAAGCCCATCCAGGGGCTGGCCCTGGAAGCGGATGGCGCCCTGGCTGCCGAGCAGCCGGAGAATCGCCAGGCCCAGCGTGGACTTGCCGGAACCGCTTTCACCCACGATGCCCAGGGTCTGGCCCTGGTGCAGGGTGAAGTCGATGCCGTCCACGGCTTTCACATGGTCGACGGTGCGTCGCAGCAATCCCTTTTTCACCGGGAACCACACACGCAGGTCGTCAACTTCCAGCAACGGCGGCCCCTGCGGGCTGTCCACCGGCTTGCCCGAAGGCTCGGCGGCGAGCAGTTCCCGGGTGTAGGGATGCTGCGGTGCACGGAACAATTCTTCACACGACGCCTGTTCGACGATGCAACCGCGCTGCATGACACATACGCGATGCGCGATACGTCGCACCAGGTTCAGATCGTGGGTGATCAGCAGCAGCGCCATGCCCAGGCGGGCCTGCAATTCCTTGAGCAGCTCGAGGATCTTCAGCTGCACGGTGACGTCCAGCGCGGTGGTCGGCTCGTCGGCGATCAGCAGCTCCGGCTCGTTGGCCAGGGCCATGGCGATCATCACCCGCTGGCGCTGGCCGCCGGAGAGTTCGTGGGGGTAGGCCTTGAGGCGCTTGGCCGGCTCCGGGATGCCCACCAGCTCCAGCAGCTCCAGGGTGCGCTGGGTGGCGGCCTTGCCGCTGATGCCCTTGTGCAGGGCCAGCACTTCCTTGATCTGCTTCTCGATGCTGTGCAGCGGGTTGAGCGAGGTCATGGGCTCCTGGAAGACCATGGCGATGCGGTTGCCACGGATGCCGCGCAGCTTGGCCTCGGGCAGCTTGAGCAGGTCCTTGCCGGCGTAGGTGATGCTGCCGGCGGGGTGACGGGCCAGCGGGTAGGGCAGCAGGCGCAGGATGGAGTGCGCGGTGACCGACTTGCCCGAGCCGGACTCGCCCACCAGGGCCAGGGTCTCGCCCTTGCGGATGTCGAAGCTCACGCCCTCGATCACCCGCTGGGTGTGCTGGCCGGTGACGAATTCGACCGCGAGGTCGCGGATTTCAATCAGGTTCTCGCTCATCTCACTTCCTCGGGTCGAAGGCATCGCGGGCGGCTTCGCCGATGAACACCAGCAGGGTCAGCATCACGCCGAGTACGGCGAAGGCGCTGATGCCCAGCCAGGGGGCCTGCAGGTTGGCCTTGCCCTGGGACACCAGCTCGCCCAGGGACGGCGCGCCGGGCGGCAGGCCGAAGCCGAGGAAGTCCAGGGCGGTGAGGGTGCCGATGGCGCCGGTGAGGATGAAGGGCATGAAGGTCATGGTCGAGACCATGGCGTTGGGCAGGATGTGGCGGAACATGATCGCGCCGTTCTGCATGCCTAGCGCCCGGGCTGCGCGCACGTACTCCAGGTTGCGGCCGCGGAGGAACTCCGCGCGCACCACGTCCACCAGGCTCATCCAGGAGAACAGCAGCATGATGCCCAGCAGCCACCAGAAGTTCGGCTGCACGAAGCTGGCCAGGATGATCAGCAGGTAGAGCACCGGCAGGCCCGACCAGATTTCCAGGAAGCGCTGCCCGGCCAGGTCCACCCAGCCGCCGTAGAAGCCCTGCAGGGCGCCGGCGATCACGCCGATGATGGAGCTGAGGATGGTCAGCGTCAGGGCGAACAGCACCGAGATGCGGAAGCCGTAGATGACCCGCGCCAGCACGTCGCGGCCCTGGTCGTCGGTGCCCAGCAGGTTGTCGGCGGAGGGCGGCGCGGGGGCCGGCACCTTGAGGTCGTAGTTGATGGTTTCGTAGCTGAAGGGCACCGGCGGCCAGATCATCTGCCCGTCCTTGGCGGCGATCAGCTCGCGGATGTAGGGCGTCTTGTAGTTGGCTTCCAGGGGGAATTCGCCACCGAAGGCGGTTTCAGGGTAGCGCTTGAACACCGGGAAGTACCACTCGCCGTCGTAGCGCACGGCCAGCGGCTTGTCGTTGGCGATGAGTTCGGCGCCCAGGCTGGCGATGAACAGCACGAGGAACAGCCAGAGCGACCACCAGCCACGCTTGTTGGCCTTGAAGCGCTCGAAGCGACGTCGATTGATTGGCGAGAGTTGCATGTCAGCCCTCCCGGCTTTCGAAGTCGATGCGCGGATCGACCAGGGTGTAGGTGATGTCGCCGATCAGTTTCACGATCAGTCCCAGCAGGGTGAAGATGAACAGGGTGCCGAACACCACGGGGTAGTCGCGGTTCAGCGCTGATTCGAAGCTCAGCAGGCCCAGGCCATCGAGGGAGAAGATCACCTCGATCAGCAGCGAGCCGGTGAAGAACATGCCGATGAAGGCGGCGGGGAAGCCGGCGATGATCAGCAGCATGGCGTTGCGGAACACATGGCCGTAGAGCACGCGGTTCTCCGACAGGCCCTTGGCGCGGGCAGTGATCACGTACTGCTTGTTGATCTCGTCGAGGAAGCTGTTCTTGGTCAGGAAGGTGAGGGTGGCGAAGTTGCCGATCACCAGCGCCAGCACCGGCAGCGCCAGGTGCCAGAGGTAGTCCAGCAGCTTGCCGCCCAGGCTCAGCTCGTCGAAGTTGTTGGAGGTCAGCCCGCGCAGGGGGAACCAGTCGTAGTAGCTGCCGCCGGCGAACAGCACGATCAGCAGGATGGCGAAGAGGAAGGCGGGGATGGCGTAGCCGACGATGATCGCGGTGCTGGTCCAGACGTCGAAGGCGTTGCCGTGGCGCACCGCCTTGGCGATGCCCAGGGGCACCGAGACCAGGTACATGATCAGCGTGCTCCACAGTCCCAGGGAGATCGACACCGGCATTTTCTCGATGATCAGGTCGGTGACCTTGGCGTCGCGGAAGAAGCTGTTGCCGAAGTCGAAGTGCAGGTAGTTCTTGATCATCAGCCAGAAGCGTTCGTGGGCCGGCTTGTCGAAGCCGTACATCTTCTCGATTTCCTTGATCAGCTCCGGGTCCAGGCCCTGGGCGCCGCGGTAGTTGGAGCCGGCCACGGAGACCTCGGCGCCGCCGCCGGAGATGCGCCCGGTGGCCCCGCCGGCGGCCGCGTCGAAGCCTTCCAGCTTGGCGATCATCTGCTCCACGGGGCCGCCGGGGGCGGCCTGGATGATGATGAAGTTGATCAGCAGGATGCCGAACAGGGTGGGGATGATCAGCAGCAGGCGCCGCAGGATGTAGGCGAGCATTACTGCGCTTCCTCGGTCTGTGCGGTGTCGGCCGGGGCGGCGTCAGCGTCGGCCTGCTCGGGGGTGTCGGCCTTGGCGTCGGGCTTCTTCCACCAGGTGAGCATGCCGAAGTCATAGAGCGGCGTGGTGGCGGGGCGATCGAACTGGTTCCAGTAGGCCACGCGCCAGGTGTCCACGTAGTAGTTGGGCACCACGTAATTGCCCCACAGCAGCACCCGGTCGAGGGCGCGGGAGTGGTCGATCAGGCTCTGCCGCGAGTCGGCGCGGATCAGGCCCTCCACCAGCTTGTCGATGGCCGGGTCGCGCAGGCCGATGAAGTTGCGGCTGCCGGCGCTGTCGGCACTGCGCGAGTGCCAGAACTCCATCTGCTCGTTGCCCGGCGAGTTGGATTGGCCCCAGGTGCCGGGGACCATGTCGTAGTCCCGCGAGCGTAGGCGGTTCATGTACTGCGAGACGTCGACGCGGCGGATGGTCAGGTCGATGCCCAGCTCGGACAGGTTGCGCTTGAACGGCAGGATCACCCGCTCCAGGTTGGCCTGGGCGATCATGATCTCGAAGGCCAGGGGCTTGCCGTCGGGGCCGACCATCTTGTCGTTCTCGATGCGGTAGCCGGCGTCGGTCAGCAGCTTGTAGGCGCGGCGCTTCTGCTCGCGGATGATGCCGCTGCCATCGCTCACCGGCGGCTGGAACACTTCGCTGAAGACCTCGTCGGGGATCTGCCCGCGCAAGGGTTCCAGAATCTTCAGCTCGGCTTCGCTGGGCAGGCCGGTGGCGGCCATTTCGGAGTTCTCGAAGAAGCTCCGGGTGCGCTTGTAGGAGCCGAAGAACAGCTGCTTGTTGGTCCACTCGAAGTCGAACAGCGAGGCGATGGCCTCGCGCACGCGGCGGTCCTGGAACAGCGGCCGGCGGATGTTGAAGGCGAAGCCCTGCATGCCCACCGGATTGTGGTTGGGGATGGCCTGCTTGATGATCTTGCCAGCGCGCAGGGCCGGGCTGTCGTAGCCGGTGGCCCAGTCCTTGGCGGAGTATTCCAGGTTGAAGTCGAACTGGCCGGCCTTGAAGGCCTCCAGCGCCACCGACATGTCGCGGTAGTAGTCCACGGTGATGACGTCGAAGTTGTAGTAGCCGCGGTTCACCGGCAGGTCCTTGCCCCACCAGTCCTTGACCCGCTCGAAGCGGATCGCCCGCCCGGCGTCCACCTTGGTGATGCGGTAGGGGCCGCTGCCCAGTGGCGGCTCCAGGGTGTTCTTGGAGAAGTCGCGGGTGGCCCACCAGTGCTTGGGCAGCACCTGGATCTGCCCGAGGATCAGCGGCAGCTCGCGGTTGCCCGGGTGCTTGAAGTCGAAGCGCACGCGCTGCTTGTCCTCGGCCACCACCTGGGCCACGTCGGAGTAGTAGTGGCGGTACATCGGATCGCCGTGCTCCACCAGGGTGTTGAAGGTGAACACCACGTCCTCCGAGGTCACCGGGGTGCCGTCATTGAAGCGTGCCTTGGGGTTCAGGTAGAAGCGCACGTAGCTGTTGTCCGGGGCCTTCTCGATCTTCTCGGCGAGCAGCCCGTATTCGGTGAAGGGCTCGTCGGGGGAGTGGTAGGTCAGGGTGTCGTGGATCAGCCCCAGCTGGCCCGCCGCGGTGCCCTTGGGGATGAACTCGTTGAGGCTGTCGAAGCCGCCGTAGCCGGAAAGGCGCAAGGTGCCGCCCTTGGGCGCGTCGGGGTTCACCCAGCTGAAGTGCTTGAAGTTCGCCGGGTACTTGGGCGCCTCGTCGTAGAGGGTGATCGCGTGCCGGGGCTCGGCATGGGCGATACCGGCGAGGGTCAGCAGCAATGCGCCGCAGCCGCTCAGGCAAAGGGAGCGCAGGGTCTTGCTCATCGGGATTTCTCCGTGGGCTTCAGCCACCAGGCGCGCAGGCCCAGGGTATAGGGCGGCGTGGTGACGAAGGCGAACCTGTTGCGGTACGCCAGGCGGTGGTAGTTGATGTACCAGTTGGGAATGCTGTAGTGCTGCCAGAGCAGCGTGCGGTCCAGGGCGCGGCCGGCGGCCACCTGCTCGTCGCGGGTCTGGGCGCCGAGGAGTTTCTCGACCATGGCGTCCACCACCGGGTTGGCGATGCCCGCGTAGTTCTTGCTGCCCTTCACCGAGGCCTGGCTGGAATGGAAGTAGAGCGACTGCTCCAGTCCGGGGCTGAGGGTCTGGGCCAGGGTCATCAGGATCATGTCGTAGTCGAAATGGTCCAGGCGTTGCTTGTACTGGGCGCGGTCGACGGTCCGCAGGGTGACGTCGATGCCGATGCTGGCGAGGTTTTCGCTGTAGGGCTGGAGGATGCGTTCAAGGTTCGGATTAACCAGCAGGATTTCGAAACGCAGCGGTTCGCCACGGCTGTTGAGCAGACGCTGGCCGGAGAGCTTCCAGCCGGCGTCGGCCAATAGACCCAATGCACGGCGCAGGGTTTCCCTGGGAATGCCACGGCCATCGGTTTCCGGCACCTTGAAGGGCTCGGTGAACTGCTTCGCCGGTAGCTGCTCGCGGTAGGGCGAAAGCAGCAGCCACTCCTGGCCTTCGGGTTTGCCGGTGGCCTCGAATTCGCTGTTGGGGTAGTAGCTGCGGGCCCGCGCATAGGCGTTGTTGAACAGCGCGCGGTTGGTCCACTCGAAATCGAACATCAGGCCCATGGCCTCGCGCACGCGGCGATCCTGGAAGGTCGCGCGGCGGGTGTTCATGAACAGCGCCTGGGTCTGGGTGGGAATCTGGTGGGGGATCTCCGCGCGGATCACGTCGCCCCGGGCGATGGCCGGGAAGCGGTAGCCGTTGGCCCAGTTCTTCGCCTGGTGCTCGATGTAGAAATCGAATTCGCCGGCCTTGAAGGCTTCGAAGGCGACGTTGCTGTCGCGGTAGAACTCCACCTCGACGCGGTCGAAGTTGTACTTGCCGCGGTTCACCGGCAGCTTCTCGCCCCACCAGTCCTTGACCCGCTCGAACACCAGCCCGCGCCCGGGGCGTACCTGGGTGATGCGATAGGGGCCGCTGCCCAGGGGCACATCGAAGCTGGTGGCCTTGAAGTCGCGGTTCTTCCAATAGTGTTGCGGCAGTACCGGCATCTCGCCCAGACGCAGGATCAGCAGCGGGTTGCCCGCGCGCTTGAGCACGAAACGGATGCGGTGGCGGTTGAGGATATCGACCCGCTGCACTTCCTGCAGGCTGGTGCGGTACTGCGGGTGGCCGCTGCTCACCAGGGTGCGGTAGGAGAAGGCGACGTCGTAGGCGGTGATCGGCTGACCGTCGTGAAAGCGCGCTTCCGGGCGCAGGTTGAACACCACCCAGCTGCGGTCCTCGTTGTACTCCACGCTCCTGGCGATCAGCCCGTAGCTGGACGCCGGCTCGTCGCCCGAGGGGTCGTAGGCCCCGGTGCCGGCCATCAGCGGCTCGTTCAGCTCGGTCACGCCGTATTGCAGGAAGTTGGGCGTGGAGACCGGGCTGCTGCCCTTGAAGGTGTAAGGGTTGAGGGTGTCGAAGGTGCCGAAGGCCATCACCCGCAGGGTGCCGCCCTTGGGGGCGTCGGGGTTGACCCAGTCGAAGTGGCTGAAGGTCTCGGGGTACTTGAGTGCGCCGAACTGGGCATAGCCATGGCTCTCGCTGATGGTCGCGGCCACCGGGCCACTGGCGGCCAGGCTGATCAGCAGGAGGAGGAGGCGACGCATCAGGCGTGTGTCCGGTCCATGGCAGGGTGGTCTGGGGTGGGGTCGTGAGCCTGGCAGGGCATGGGAACCTCGGACGGGCCAGCCGCCGGCTTCATCTTCTCTGGGCCCTCGGCGGGAGCCGTCGGACGGGCGTTTCGACAGGTACAGTAACAGCTTGTATCCACTGGAAAAAGGGCTGGCCCCAGGCCGGATGGCCAGCATTTTGACTACACTTCGGGAAAACGTGCAGGGGTTCCTATCTTGGGTTCACGTAGCCATGGTTTGCAGTCATGGATCGACAGGCTCAATCAGGCGGATTTGCCCGCTCTCGCCGCGGTGGTGCAGGACCTGCACAAGCTGGCGCAACACGACAAGGCGTCGGTCCAGCAGTTGGCCGACGTGCTCTTGCGCGACGCCGCGCTCACCTCCAAGGTGCTGCGGGTCGGCAATAGCGTCTATTACAACCCCTCCCAGGAGACCATCCGCACCATTTCGCGGGCCATCGTGCTGATCGGCTTCGACAACGTGCGGCTGATCGGTCTCTCGCTGTCGCTGATCGACGGCCTGCTCACCCGCGCACCGCGCGAGCAACTGCAGGAGCTGCTCGCGCGCTCCTTCCATGCCGCCGTGCAGGCACGCAACATCGCCGGCTACGTGCTCACCCGAGACCAGGAGGAGGTGTTCATCGCCGCCTTGCTCTACCACCTGGGCGAGCTGGCCTTCTGGGGCTGCGGTGGCGAACAGGCTGATGAGCTGGCCAGTGCCCTGGCACAACCGGGTGCCGACGAGGACGAGGCGGTGCGCCAGGTGCTGGGCACCAGCTTCCGCCAGCTCAGCGGCGGCCTGGTGAAGAGCTGGAACCTCGGCGAGATCGTCGCCCTGGCCCAGGGCGGCGGCGCGCAGAACGACCCGTCGGTGAAGGCCGTGAACCTCGGCGTGCGCATCAGCGAGGCAGCGCTGGAGGGCTGGGATTCGGCGCAGATGGGCAAGCTGGTGCAGCAGTTGGCGACCTTCATCGGCGTCACCCCCGAGGAGGCCATGCAGCAGGTGCTGGCCAGCGCCGACGAGGCGGTGAAGGTGGCGGCGACCTTCGGCGCCAGCAAGCTCTGCGCCCTGATCCCCAACACCGACCCCGAACTGCTGTTGCAGCAGCAGGCCCAGCGCAAGGCGCGGCTGCTGCAGCCCGACCTGTTGTTGATGCAGCAAGCCCTGCAGGACCTGGGGATGATGGTGTCGAGCAGTGCCGATGTCGGGCTGATTCTCGACACCCTGTGCAAGGGCCTGCACCAGGGCGTCGGGCTGGAGCGGGTGATGATCGCCGTGCTCGCCGACCGCCAGACCCGCTTCCGCGCCAAGCGGGCGGTGGGTGAGGGCAGCGGGCACTGGCTCACTGAGTTCGAGCTGCCGGCGGAGTTGCCCGAGCAGCCGCACCTGTTCAGCTACGTGCTGCGCAGCCGCGAGGCGTTGTGGATGGGGATTCCGGCCAGCTACAGCCTCAACGAACTGGTCAGCCAGCCCATGCGCCGCTGGTTCGGCCAGGGCATGTTCTTCGTCGCGCCGTTGCGCGCGGGCAGCCGGGAGATCGGGGTGATCTACGCCGACTGCCGGCTATCGGGCAGGGCCTTGAAACATGAGCAGTTCGTCGCCTTCCAGCGCTTCGCCCAGCTGGCCGGGCGCTGCCTGGAGGCGCTGAGCAAGGGTCAGGGCAGGTAGAGCGTGAGGGTCTGGCCCGGCTTGAGGGCGTGGCCGCTGCGCGGGTTCCAGCGCTGCAGGTGCTTCATCTCGACCTTGAAGCGCTTGGCGATCACGTAGAGCGAGTCGCCTTCCTTGACCTTGTAGTAGGTCACCGCGTCACGGCCGGGCTTGTCGACCGCGGCGACCATGCGCGCAGTGCTTTTCGCGCTTGGCTGGCCGGGGGCCTGCAATGCCAGGCTCTGGCCGACTTTCAGCGAATTGCCGGAGAGGCGGTTCCAGCGCTTGATATCACTCACGTCGACCTTGGTCTGCTTGGCGATCTGCCAGAGGTTGTCGCCGCTCTTAACCTTGTAGGTACGGGCCGTTGTGCTCGGGCGCTCCTCGGCACGGGCCAGGTTCTGGAACAGCGGCTGGCTCGGCTTCACGCCCGGCTCCACGGGGATGCTCAGGGCCTGGCCCACGCGCAGGTGGTTGCCGGAAAGCCCGTTGATCTCCTTCAGGGTGTTCACCGTCACGTGGTAACGGTTGGCGATGCCGTGCAGGCTGTCGCCGTTGCGCACCTTGTACTCCTGCCATTCCACCAGGTCCTGGGGCTTCATCAGCGACAGGTTGGCGGCCAGCAGCTCGGCCTTCTCGGTGGGCACCAGCAGCTGCTGCGGGCCGTCCACGGTGATGCGTTTCTTGAAGGCGGGGTTGAGCTGGTACAGCTCGTCCTCGTCCACCTGGGCCATGGCGGCCACGCGGGAGAGGTCCATGCGCTGCTTCAACTCGACCACTTCGAAGTAGGGCTCGTTGGCGATGGGGCTGAGGTTCACACCGTAGGCTTCGGGCGCGCCCACAACCTGGGACAGGGCCAGCAGCTTGGGCACGTAGTCGCGGGTTTCCTGGGGCAGCGGCAGGTTCCAGTAGTCGGTGGGCAGGCCCAGCTTCTGGTTGCGCTCGATGGCGCGGCTCACCGTGCCTTCGCCGGCGTTATAGGCGGCCAGGGCCAGCAGCCAGTCGCCGTTGAACATCTCGTGCAGGCGGCCGAGGTAATCCATGGCCGCGTTGGTGGAGGCGGTGATGTCACGGCGGCCGTCGTACCAGCTGGTCTGGCGCAGGTTGAAATGGCGGCCGGTGGACGGGATGAACTGCCACAGGCCCACGGCATCGGCGCGGGAATAGGCGAAGGGGTTGTAGGCGCTCTCGATCACCGGCAGCAGGGCCAGTTCCAACGGCATCTTGCGCTCTTCGAGACGCTCGACAATGTAGTGGATATAGAGGCTGCCGCGTTGGCTGGCGTTCTCGACGAAGGAGGGGTTGCTGACGAACCACAGGCGCTGCTGCTCGATGCGCGGGTTGACGCCGATCTCGTCCTGCAGGGCGAAGCCCTTGCGCATGCGCTCCCAGATGTCCTGGGGTTCGCGCGCTTCGGCCGGTACTTCTTCCAGCCACTGGGTCTGTTGTTGCATGCCGACGGCAAGGTCGGTGTCCTGGCCCGCGTCCTCGGGCTTGTGAACGGCGCTCTGGCAGCCCGCCAGCGCAACGGCACACATCAGCACGAGCCCCCGGGAGGCTCGGACCAATGCGTCTAGATCAAGGGTTTGGTACGACTTGGACGGCATTGGTCAGGGTGCTTTTCCGGGCAAAAAGGTCGGGCGATTCTAGGAACCGACCCGGGAGTGGTCAAGTTTTCACCAGCTCAACTGTGACCTGGCAGGGGTTTCAGAAGCTGTCTTTCCATGCCCGGATGACAGCAAAAACCTGTGCGGGTGAGGGGTTATGGCTGCCGGCCCGCTTGTCGGCTATTTCTTTTACGGATGTTTCATTCACCCGCAGGAAGGGGTTGGTTAGGCGTTCCAGGCCGATGGTCGAAGGCAGGCTGATGCCGTCCTGCTCGCGCAGCCGGGTGACGGCCTCGAAGCGCTGGGCGATGTCGGCGTTGTCGGGCTCCACGGCGCGGGCGAAGCGCAGGTTGCTCAGGGTGTATTCGTGGGCGCAGTAGACCAGGGTTTCCACGGGCAGCGCGGCGAGGCGGGCGAGGGCGGCCTGCATGTCCACCGGGTTGCCTTCGAACATGCGCCCGCAGCCGGCGGCGAACAGCGTGTCGCCGCTGAACAGCAGGGGGCGGCTGGCGTCGGCGTGGAAGAAGGCGATGTGGCCCAGGGTGTGGCCGGGCACATGGATGACGCGGAACGACAGGCCCAGCACCTGCACCTCGTCGCCTTCATCCAGGGCCAGGTCGCGGCCGGGGATGCGCTCGTTGGCCGGGCCGAGCACCCGGGCGCCGGTGGCGGCCTTGATGCGTTCCACGCCGCCGACGTGGTCGGCGTGGTGGTGGGTGATGAGGATGTCCGACAGGGTCCAGCCGGGGTGGGCGTCGAGCCAGGCCAGCACCGGCGTCGCGTCGCCCGGGTCGACCACGGCGCAGCGGCGTTCGGTCGCATCCTGCAACAGCCAGATGTAGTTGTCGGAGAAGGCACGCAAGGGGTCGATCTGTATCATGATCCGGTCGCCAATCAGTACGCAAAGGAGCATCTTAGGGCTCCCATGCAGGAGATTTCCATGACCGAGCAAGCCTTCGCCCAGGCCGATCCTGCCTGGATCGAGCTGATCGATGATGCCCGCGCCTGGTTCGAAGGGCCGCTCGGTGGCCTGATGCTGTTCGAGGAACAGCGCCTGCTGGAGGACGAACTGGCGCGCTACTTCGGTGGCTACCTGGTGCACTACGGCCCGCGCGCCGAGCTGCCGCCGGGCGCGAAGCAGATCCAGCGCAGCGTGCACCTGGGCGCGCCGCTGTCCGGCGTCGAGATTGTCTGCGAGGAAAATGCCTGGCCGCTCAGCGAACACGCCGCCGATGTGGTGGTGCTGCAGCACGGGCTGGACTTCTGCCTGTCGCCCCATGGCCTGTTGCGTGAAGCCGCGCGCAGCGTGCGGCCCGGCGGGCACCTGCTGATCGTCGGGGTCAACCCCTGGAGCCCCTGGGGCCTGCGTCACTACTTCGCCGGTGATGCCCTGGGCAAGGCCCGCTGCATCTCGCCGACACGGGTTGCCGACTGGCTCAACCTGCTGGGCTTCGCGCTGGAGAAACGCCGCTTCGGGTGCTATCGTCCGCCGCTCGCTTCGGCAGCCTGGCAAACGCGCCTGGCACGGCTGGAGCGGTGGGGCGGTGCCGGGCAATGGTTCGGTGCCGGCTTCTATCTATTGGTGGCGCGCAAGCTGGTGGTCGGCCTGCGCCCGCTGCGTCCGGCCCGACGCGAGCCCATGGGCAAGCTGGTGCCGATGCCGGTGGCCAAGGTCAGCCGGCGCGATTCGAAACACGAGGCTTAAGTGACCGATCAAGTCGAGATGTACACCGACGGCGCCTGCAAGGGTAACCCCGGTCCCGGTGGCTGGGGCGTATTGCTCGTCTACAAGGGCGTCGAGCGCGAGCTCTGGGGTGGCGAGCGCGATACCACCAACAACCGCATGGAGCTGATGGCCGCCATCAGTGGCCTGGCCGAGCTCAAGCGGTCGTGCAAGGTGCGCCTGGTGACCGACTCCGAGTACGTGATGCGCGGCATCCGCGAATGGATGCCCAACTGGAAGAAGCGCGGCTGGAAGACCGCCGCCAAGCAGCCGGTGAAGAACGCCGACCTGTGGCAGATGCTCGACGAGCAGGTGAACCGCCACGAAGTGGAATGGCAGTGGGTCCGCGGCCATACTGGCCACCCGGGCAACGAGCGCGCCGACCAGTTGGCCAACCGGGGTGTCAGTGAGCTGAACGCCCGCTAGAATGCCGCCTGCGGCGTTCTTCCTTTTATATATAGAGCCACTCATTCACGGGCCCGAACATGCGTTATGTAGTACTGGATACCGAAACCACCGGCATGCCGGTGACCGATGCTCACCGCATCATCGAGATCGGCTGCGTCGAGCTGGATGGCCGCCGCCTCACGGGGCGTCACTTCCACTATTACCTGCAGCCCGATCGTGAAGTGGACGAGGGCGCCATCGCGGTCCACGGCATCACCAACGAATTCCTGGTGGGCAAGCCGCGCTTCAAGGACATCGCCGACGAATTCTTCGAATTCATCAAGGGCGCCGAGCTGATCATCCACAACGCGGCGTTCGACATCGGCTTCATCAACAACGAGTTCGCCCTGCTGGGCCAGAGCGATCGCTCCGACATCGCCGAACACTGCGGCGTGCTCGACACCCTGATGATGGCCCGCGAGCGCCACCCGGGCCAGCGCAACAGCCTGGACGCCCTGTGCAAGCGCTATGACGTCGACAACTCCGGCCGCGACCTCCACGGCGCACTGCTCGACGCCGAGATCCTCGCCGACGTCTACCTGGCGATGACCGGTGGCCAGACCAACCTGTCCCTGGCGGGCGAGGGTGCCGACGATGGCGGTGGCCGCCCCGTGGCCAGCCCGATCCGTCGCATCAGCGGCCGTGCACCGGGCCGCGTGCTCCTCGCAACCGAGGAGGAGATCGCAGCCCACAAGGTGCGCATGGGCGTGATCGAGAAGGCCGCCGGCGCCCCGGCGCTCTGGGTGCAGATGGAGCAGCCGGCCACGCCGGAAGCCTGAGTCGGCCGAATTCCAGAGGCGCGACCTTTTCGTACAGGCTGGGGCAACCGGGGTTCCGTCGACTCCGGTGAGCTTCTACCCTGAGGGCACAGGCGGGACCGACCCCGCCGCCCTCGGGAAGCCTGCATGTACAAAGACCTGAAGTTCCCCATCCTCATCGTCCACCGCGACATCAAGGCCGATACGGTCGCCGGTGATCGCGTGCGCGGCATCGCCCGCGAACTGGAGCAGGACGGTTTCGTCATCCTCTCCACCGCCAGTTCCGCCGAAGGGCGCATCGTCGCCTCCACCCACCACGGCCTGGCCTGCATCCTCGTCGCCGCCGAAGGGGCGGGCGAGAACCAGCGCCTGCTGCAGGACGTGGTCGAGCTGATCCGCGTGGCCCGGGTGCGCGCACCGCAACTGCCGATCTTCGCCCTGGGCGAGCAGGTGACCATCGAGAACGCCCCGGCAGAAGCCATGGCCGACCTCAACCAGCTGCGGGGCCTGCTCTACCTCTTCGAAGACACCGTGCCCTTCCTCGCCCGCCAGGTCGCCCGCGCCGCGCGCAACTACCTCGAAGGCCTGCTGCCGCCGTTCTTCCGTGCCCTGGTGGAGCACACCGCGCAATCCAACTACTCCTGGCACACGCCCGGTCACGGCGGTGGCGTCGCCTACCGCAAGAGCCCGGTGGGGCAGGCCTTCCACCAGTTCTTCGGCGAAAACACCCTGCGTTCGGACCTCTCCGTCTCGGTGCCCGAGCTGGGCTCGCTGCTGGACCACACCGGCCCCCTGGCGGAAGCCGAGGCCCGCGCCGCGCGCAACTTCGGCGCCGACCACACCTTCTTCGTGATCAATGGCACCTCCACCGCGAACAAGATCGTCTGGCACTCCATGGTCGCCCGCGACGACCTGGTGCTGGTGGACCGCAACTGCCACAAGTCGATCCTCCACTCGATCATCATGACCGGCGCCATCCCGCTCTACCTGAGCCCCGAGCGCAACGAGCTGGGCATCATCGGGCCCATCCCCCTGAGCGAGTTCAGTCGCGAATCCATCCAGGCCAAGATCGACGCCAGCCCACTGGCCCGGGGCCGCGCGCCCAAGGTCAAGCTGGCGGTGGTGACCAACTCCACCTACGACGGCCTCTGCTACAACGCCGAGCTGATCAAGCAGGCGCTGGGTGACACCGTTGAGGTGCTGCACTTCGACGAGGCCTGGTACGCCTACGCCGCCTTCCACGAGTTCTACGACGGCCGCTACGGCATGGGCACGGCGCGCAGCGAAGAGGGCCCGCTGGTGTTCACCACCCACTCCACCCACAAGCTGCTGGCGGCCTTCAGCCAGGCCTCGATGATCCATGTGCAGGACGGCGGCGCCCGCCAGCTGGACCGTGACCGCTTCAACGAGGCGTTCATGATGCACATCTCCACTTCGCCCCAGTACGGCATCATCGCCTCGCTGGACGTCGCCTCGGCGATGATGGAAGGCCCCGCCGGGCGCTCGTTGATCCAGGAAACCTTCGACGAGGCCCTGAGCTTCCGCCGTGCCCTGGCCAACGTCTGGCAGACCCTGGATGCCAAGGACTGGTGGTTCGATATCTGGGAGCCGCCCCAGGTGGAAGGCGCCGAGGCGGTGGCCACCGGCGACTGGGTGCTGGAGCCCGGCGCCGACTGGCACGGCTTCGGCGAGGTGGCGGACGACTACGTGTTGCTCGACCCGATCAAGGTCACCCTGGTCACCCCCGGGCTCAGTGCCGACGGCAAGCTCGGCGAGCAGGGCATCCCGGCGGCGGTGGTCGGCAAGTTCCTCTGGGAGCGTGGCCTGGTGGTGGAGAAGACCGGCCTCTACTCCTTCCTCGTGCTGTTCTCCATGGGCATCACCAAGGGTAAATGGAGCACCCTGCTCACCGAGCTGCTGGAGTTCAAGCGCTCCTACGACGCCAACACCCCGCTGACCAGTGCACTGCCCTCGGTGGCCCGGGCCGATGCCGCCCGCTACCAGGGGTTGGGCCTGCGCGACCTCTGCGACCAGTTGCACGCCTGCTACCGCGACAACGCCACGGCCAAGGCCATGCGGCGCATGTACACCGCGCTGCCGGAGCTGGCCATCAAGCCGTCGGAGGCCTATGACAAGCTGGTGCGCGGCGAGGTCGAGGCGGTGCCCATCGAGCAGCTGCAAGGGCGCATCGCCGCGGTGATGCTGGTGCCGTACCCGCCGGGCATCCCGTTGATCATGCCGGGAGAGCGCTTCACCGCGCAGACCCGCTCGATCATCGACTACCTGGCCTTCGCCCGGACCTTCGACAGCGCCTTCCCCGGCTTCGATTCCGATGTCCACGGCCTGCAGCACGACGACAGCCCAATGGGGCGCTGCTATACCGTTGATTGCATAAGGGAGTGACGAGCCGGGGGCGCGATGAGCGAGCAGAAACCGGCGGGCAGGTCCGGCACCATGGGGTTCTGGACCTGCACCGCGCTGGTGGTGGGCAACATGATCGGCTCGGGGGTCTTCCTGCTGCCCTCCAGCCTCGCCGCTTATGGCGGGCTGAGCCTGTTCGGCTGGCTCATCTCCAGCACCGGGGCGGTGATCCTGGCGCTGACCTTCGCTCGCCTGGCCCGGCTCAACCCCGCAGCCGGCGGGCCCTACGCCTATACCCGTGACGGTTTCGGCGCCTTCGCCGGCTACCTCTGCGCCTGGACCTACTGGAAGGCCGCGTGGATCGGCAACGCCGCCATCTCGGTGACCCTGGTGGGCTACCTGCAGGTGTTCTTCCCCGCCCTGCGCGACCCGGTGCTGACGGTGACCACCGCCATCGGCGCCATCTGGCTGTGCACCCTGATCAACCTGCGTGGCATCGGCGCCTTCGGCCTGGCGCAGAACATCCTCACCGCCCTCAAGCTGATCCCGCTGCTGCTGGTGGGCATCCTCGGCTGGTTCTCCTTCCACCCGGAATACCTGCGCATCCCCGAGGTCAGTGAGCTGCCTTCGGGCTCCGGCGGCTACGCCAAGGCCATCGCCACCACCGCGGCGCTCACCCTCTGGTCCTTCATCGGCCTGGAGTCGGCGACCGTGCCGGCGGACCACGTACGCGACCCCAAGCGCACCATTCCCCGCGCCACGGTGTTTGGCACCCTGGTCGCCGCCGCCGTCTACATCCTCTCCATCACGGCGGTGCAGGGCGTGCTGCCGCCCGAGGTGCTGATGCGCTCCACCGCGCCCTTCGCCGATGCGGCGCGGGTGCTCATCGGCGACTGGGGCTACCACCTGGTGGCCGCTGGCGCGGTGATCGCCTGCCTGGGCGCGCTCAACGGCTGGGTGCTGCTGCAGGGGCAGATCCCCATGGCCACCGCGCGCGACGGGCTGCTGCCCGAGTCCCTGGCCAAGACCAACAAATACGATGTGCCGGCCAACGGCCTGCTGATTTCCGGCGTCCTGGTCACCGCGCTGGTGCTGGTGGACGGGCGTGGCGACCTGGTGGACGTGTTCAACGTGATCATCCTGCTCGGCACCATGACCGGCGTCGTGCCCTACGCCTTCTGTACGGCGGCGTTGCTGCAGCAGCTGGCGGTGCAGCCGGGGGATTTCTCCGCGCGCGAACGCGGTCGGCTGGTGGCCATCGGCGTGCTCGGCTTCGTCTACTCGATCTGGGCGCTGTACGGCACCGGCGAGCAGGCGATCTTCTGGGGCTTCCTCGTGCTCATGGCCGGCATTCCGCTCTACACCTGGCGGCAATGGCGCAACCGGGTGCACCGTGATGCCCTGGCCACGCGCCTCTGAGCCCCGTTGCAAGCGGCTTCTATCTGCCATGGCGTGTCCTGCATCACAGAGGCCGTCTTCGACTTTTCACCCGCGCTTGTTATAGTTGCGGGGTTTATTCCCCAAGAATTTTCACGCATGCCAGCAGCAGAACTGGCGAGGATCGCGACGGTGTCCGACTACAAAGCTTTTCGTGTAGAGCTGACAGACAAGATTGCCCATGTCGAGATCAATCGCCCCGAAAAGATCAACGCGATGAACGCCGATTTCTGGACGGAAATCATCGATATCTTCCGTTGGATCGACGAAACCGATGAAGTCCGCGTGGTGGTGCTGTCCGGTGCCGGCAAGCACTTCTCCTCGGGCATCGACCTCATGCTGCTGGCGTCGGTCGGCACCCAGCTGGGCAAGGACGTGGGCCGCAACGCCCAGACCCTGCGCCGCAAGATCCTCGAGCTGCAGGCCTCGTTCAATGCCGTGGACAACTGCAGCAAGCCGGTGCTCGCCGCCATCCAGGGCTACTGCCTGGGTGGCGCCATCGACCTGATCTCCGCCTGCGACATGCGTTACGCCACCCCCGATGCGCAGTTCTCCATCAAGGAGATCGACATCGGCATGGCCGCTGACGTCGGCACCCTGCAACGCCTGCCGCGCATCATCGGCGACGGCATGATGCGTGAGCTGGCCTTCACCGGTCGCACCATCGATGGCGAGGAAGCCCGTGCCATCGGCCTGGTCAACCGCACCTACGCCGACCGCGATGCGCTGCTGGAAGGCGTCTTCGCCCTGGCGCGCGAGATCGCCGCCAAGTCGCCGGTCGCCGTGCGCGGTACCAAGGAAATGATTCGCTACATGCGCGACCACCGCGTGGACGATGGCCTGGAATACATCGCCACCTGGAACGCAGCGATGCTGCAGTCCGCCGACCTGCGTGTGGCCATGGCCGCCCATATGAACAAACAGAAGCCGGAATTCGCCGACTGATGCTGTACGAGAACTCCGCGCGGGAGGCGCGCTAGACGCATGGTCACTGGAGCCACTTCCCTGAGCCTGGTGCGCGACGAGCTGTTCGCCACTATCGAACAGGCCGAACAGAGCCTCGAGCAGTTCATCGTCGAACGCGAGAACGGCAGCCTGCTGCAACAGGCTGTGGAAAGCCTGCAGCAGGTGCGCGGCACCCTCAACCTCATCGAACTCACCGGCGCCGAGCTGCTGGCCCAGGAAGTCCTGGACCAGGCGACCGACATCCCGGCCGGGGCCGGTGAAGAGCGCGACAGCCAGCTGGCCGCGCTCGCCAATGCGCTTTACGTGCTGCGCCGCTATCTGGAAAACGTCGACGCCCACCGCCAGGAAATGCCCGAGCTGTTGCTGCCGGCGATCAACGACCTGCGCCAGGCCGCCAACCAGCCGGCCCTGCCGGAGAGCTTCTTCTTCAGCGTGCGCCTGGACCAGGCGCGTGTGCCTGCTGCCGCCAACCTCCCCGAGACCGGCGCCCAGGACCTCCTGGCTCGTCGCTTGCGGCAGATGTACCAGGTGGGCCTGCTCGGCTTCATCCGTGAACAGAACCCCCAGGCCAGCCTCAAGCTGATGGGCCGCGCCCTCGGTCGCCTCGACAGCCTCTACGCCATCGACCCACGTGCGCGCCTGTGCTGGATCGGCGCCGCCGCCGTGGAAGCGGTGCTGGACGGCCAGCTGCTGCCGCGCAAGGCTCGAAAGCAGCTGTTCTCGCGCATCGACCGCGAGCTCAAGCAACTGCTCGCCAATGAGCTCTACGAAGCGCCGCGCAACCTGCAAAAGGAACTGCTCTACCTCGTTGCCCTGGCCGATAGCCAGGGGCCGCGTGCCAGTGAGCTGCGTAGCGTCTTCGGCATGACCGCGCTGCCCTTCACCGACCACCTGCTGGAAGAGGAATACCAGCGTCTGGCCGGCCCGGGCCAGGCCGTGATGCGCTCCCTGTCCTCGGCCATCCGCGAGGAGCTGGCCAGCGTCAAGGACGTGCTCGACCTGATCGAACGCGGCACCGCCCAGGTGGAAAGCTTCGGCAGCCTGCACGCCCTGCTGGGCAAGCTGGCCAAGACCCTCGGCATGGTCGGCCAGACTTCCGCCGCCAACGCCCTGCATGCGCAGCTGCCGGTGGTCGCTGGCTGGAGCGAGCAATCGCCGGCCGCCCCCGAATCCCTGCACAAGCTGGCCGATGCCGTGCTCTATGTCGAAAGCATGGTGGCCGACCTCGAGCGTGGCGAGCGTCGCGAGAACCGCCAGGCGGCGGCCCAGGCGATGACCGAATCGGAGTCCTTCGCCCAGCACCAACTGACCGAAGCGCGCATCGTGGTCATCGACGAAGCCCAGGCCGGCCTGGCCATGGCCAAGCGCGCCATCACCGCGTACCTCGAATCCAATGGCGACAAGCTGCACCTGGCCAACGTGCCCCTGACCCTGCAAGCCGTGCGTGGCGGCCTCTGGTTCCTCGGCCAGGAGCGCGCGGCGTTGCTGGTAGGCGCCTGTGGCGACTTCATCCAGAAAGACATGATCGAAGCGCCGCAGATGCCCTCCGAGCAACTGCTGGAAACCCTGGCCGACGCCCTCACCAGCCTCGAGTACTACCTCGAAGGCGGCGGCGTGCTGCGCCCCGATGCCCAGCCGAGCGTGCTCGACCTGGCCGCTGAAAGCGTCCGCGCACTGGGCCTGTCGGTGGCGGCCTGATGGCCACCGAACGCTGGCAGCCCAGCCTGCTCGATGCCAGCCGCGCCGGTGGCTGGGCCCTGGCCCACTGCCGCCAGCAGTTCCTCGCCGACGGCAATGGCGTGCTGTTCCCCCGGGAATGGTTGAAGCGCCAGGACCTGCCGATCCTTTCCGAACACGGCATCGGCCACTTCGATGGCGATGAAATCTACCTGCTGGAACTGGCGAGCACCGCCGATGTGCCCGGCAGCGCCTGGGTCGGTTTGCGCCAATTGATGATGCAGGGCGACCCGGACACCTTCCGCATGCTCGGCTTCGCCACCCAGATCGGCACCTGGGCCGACCAGCAGCGCTTCTGCGGCAGCTGTGGCGCGCGCATGCGCCAGGTCGCCGGTGAGCGGGCCATGCACTGCGAAAGCTGCGGCGTGCACCATTACCCGCGCCTGTCGCCGAGCATGATCGTGCTGGTGACCCGCGGTGACGAGTTGCTGCTGGCGCGCTCGCCGCGCTTCGTCAGCGGCGTCTACAGCACCCTGGCCGGTTTCGTCGAGCCGGGCGAGTCGGTGGAGCAGTGCGTGGCGCGTGAAGTGCGCGAGGAAGTCGGCGTGGAAATCGCCATGCCGCAGTACATCGCCAGCCAGAACTGGCCCTTCCCCCATTCGCTGATGCTCGGCTTCCACGCCGAATACGTCAGCGGCGATATCGTCCCGCAGCCGGGCGAGATCGAAGACGCCCAGTGGTTCTCCATCCACGACCTGCCGCCGCTGCCGGCGAGCAAGTCCATCGCGCGCTACCTGATCGACCTCTACCTGGCGCGCCGCCTGGGTCACTCAGAACCAGTGCTGCCAGGCTAGCCGCGCGGTCAGCGCCAACACCACGCAGATGAACACCGGGCGGATGAACTTCGCCCCGCCGCTGATGGCCGTGCGCGCGCCGAGGAAGGCGCCCGCCATCAGCGCGATGCCCATGCAGATGCCCAGTAGCCAGGCCACCTGGCCACCCACCACGAAAACCGCAAGGGCGACGCCGTTGCTGACGAAGTTCATCGTCCGCGCCACACCGCTGGCACGCACCAGGTCGAGGGGGTACATCAGCAGGCTGCTGACGGTCCAGAAGGCGCCGGTGCCGGGGCCGGCGACGCCATCGTAGAAGCCCAGGCCCAATCCCTGGGGCCATTGGCGGCCACGGGGAATGGGCGCGTCGACGGCGTGCTGGGCGTCCGGCACCTTGCCGAACAGCAGGTACAGGCCGCAGCCGAACACCACGGCGGGAAGCATCTGGTTCAGCCAGTGGGCCGGCAGCCAGTGGGCGATCACCGCGCCTATGGCCGCGCCCAGGGCGGTGGCGATCAGCGCGCTGCGCCACTTGGCCGGCTCGAACAGCTTGCGTCGGTAGAAGGTATAGCTGGCGGTGGCCGAGCCGAAGGTGGCGCACAGCTTGTTGGTGCCCAGTACCAGGTGCGGCGGCAGCCCGGCGGTGAGCAGGGCGGGGATGGTCAGCAGGCCGCCACCGCCGGCGATGGCGTCGATGAAACCGGCGAGGAACGCGACCGCCGCCAGCACCAGAAGGGTGACGGGGTCGACGGCGAAGTCGAGAGGGAAGGGCATAAATGCTCGATCTGTGTCCGATTGCGCAGCGCGGCAACTGGTCGCTGCGCCGGGAGGTCCGCATAATGCCGGCTATTTTGCACAGAAGGAAAGGGTTCCATGCAGTATGACGGCCTGGCCTGGGGCATCGCCCTGCTGGCTCTGCTTGCCGCGGTTGTGGCCGCGCGCATCCTCTTCGATCGCAGCTGGTTCCTCGGTTGGTTGCGCGGCACCCTCGGCCTGGGCTTCCTCGCCCTGGCGCTGCTGGTGGGCACCGTGGCCTGGGACCTGACCCGCTACGAGCCCCTGCACCCCGACAAGCCCATCGTCACCCTCAACTTCAAGGCCCTGGGCCCGCAGCGCTACGAAGTGACCCTGCTCGAAGGCGGTAACGAGCGCACGGTGTTGCTGGATGGCGACCTGTGGCAGCTGGATGCGCGGATCTTCCGCCTCAAGGGCCTGGCCGAGCTGATCGGCCTGCAGCCGGGCTACCGCCTGGAGAAGCTCTCCGGGCGCTTCCTCGCCATCGAGGAACAGCAGCTGGCCCAGCACGCCGAAGCCGAACTGGCCGCCAGCCCCTATGGCATCGACCTGTGGCGCTGGCTGCGGCTCAACCAGCGCGACCTGTTCCTGTTCGACCCCCAGGCGCAGCGGGTGACCTACCTGCCCATGGCCGACGGCGCGGTCTACTCCGTCAGCCTCTCGCCCACCGGTTTGCTGGCCCAGCCACTCAACCCGGTCGCCACCCAGGCGCTCAAGGACTGGCGCTGATCGCGTAGGTTGGCGCCGAGCGCAGCCAGGCCCAGCGTGCATGGGTCGGCTTCGCTGCGTTGGGCTTCGTGCCTCAGCCCAACCTGCAGGTTGCCCAGAGCCCCATAAGGGCGGCCGGATGCGGAAAAGAAAAAGGGAGCCATTCAGGCTCCCTTTTTCATGGGCGGGGTTTTCTCAGGAGAGGAAGCCGCCGTCCACGTTCAGCGCCACGCCGGTGGTGTAGCTGGAGGCGTCGCTGGCGAGGTAGAGCACGGTGCCGGCCATTTCACTCGGGTCAGCCACGCGCTTCAGCGGGATGCGCTGCAGGGCGACGTTGAGGATGGCGTCGTTCTTGGTCAGGGCCGAGGCGAACTTGGTGTCGGTCAGGCCCGGCAGCAGGGCGTTGCAGCGGATGCCGAACTGCGCGCATTCCTTGGCGAAGACCTTGGTCATGCTGATCACGGCAGCCTTGGTCACCGAGTAGATGCCCTGGAACTCGCCCGGGGAAACGCCGTTGATGGAGGCGACGTTGATGATGCTGCCACCACCGTTCTGCTTCATCAGCTTGCCGCCTTCGATGGACATGAAGTAGTAGCCGCGGATGTTCACGTCGACGGTCTTCTGGAAGGCCGACAGGTCGGTGTCCAGCACGTTGCAGAACTGCGGGTTGGTGGCGGCGTTGTTGACCAGGATGTCGAGGCGGCCGAATTGCTCGCGGATCTGCGCGAAGACGCTCTGGATCTGCTCCATCTCGCCGATGTGGCAGGCGATGGCGGTGGCCTTGCCACCCTCGGCGACGATGGCGTCGGCGACGGCCTGGCAGCCGTCGATCTTGCGGCTGGAGACGATCACGTGGGCGCCCTGCTGGGCCAGCAGCTTGGCGATGGCCTCGCCGATGCCACGGCTGGCGCCGGATACGAAGGCGATCTTGCCGTCGAGGTCGAACAGGTGGGTCTTGGACATGGGGTTCCCCTTGTTGTGAGCCGTGTTACAGCCGTGATTTGCCGATGACCTGCAGGCTCATCTGCTCCAGCAACTTGTTCATGTGGATGAACTGTGCGAAGCGCTTGTCCTGGGTCTGGCCGTGGAAGAAGCGGTAGTAGATCTGCTGCACGATGCCGGCCAGGCGGAACAGGCCGTAGGTGTAGTAGAAGTCGAGGTTGGTGATCGGCGGCAGGCCGGCGCGCTCGGCGTAGTAGTCGGCGAACTCCTGGCGGCTCAGCATGCCCGGCAGGTGGCTGGGCTGGCGGCGCATCAGTTGCACCGGCGCCGGGTCGGCGGCTTCGATCCAGTAGGCGAGGGTGTTGCCCAGGTCCATCAGCGGGTCGCCGATGGTGGTCAGCTCCCAGTCGAGCACGCCGATGATGTTCATCGGGTTGGCCGGGTCGAGGATCACGTTGTCGAAGCGGTAGTCGTTGTGCACGATCGCCGGCTTGTGGTGGTCGGCGGGCATCTTCTCGCGCAGCCAGGCCTTGACCGGCTCCCAGGTGGGGGCGTCGGGGGTCAGGGCTTTCTCGTAGCGGTCGCTCCAGCCGGAGATCTGGCGCTGCACATAGCCTTCCGGCTTGCCCAGGTCACCCAGGCCGCAGGCGTTGTAGTCGACGTTGTGCAGCTCGACGAACTTGTCGATGAAGCTCTTGCACAGCGCGCGGGTCTTGGCTTCGTCGAGGCCCAGCTCGGCCGGCACGTCGGCCCGCAGGATCACGCCCTTGACCCGGTCCATCACGTAGAACTCGGCACCGATCACCGACTCGTCGGTGCAGTGCACATAGGCTTTCGGGCAGTAGGGGAAGCCGTCGTTGAGCTGGTTGAGGATGCGGAACTCGCGGCCCATGTCATGGGCGGACTTGGCCTTGTGGCCGAAGGGCGGGCGACGCAGGACGAACTCGCGCTCCGGGTATTCCAGCAGGTAGGTCAGGTTCGAGGCACCCCCGGGAAACTGGCTGATGCGCGGCGTACCGGTCAGGCCGGGGATGTTGGCCTTGAGGTAAGGATCGATGGCCGCGGCGTCGAGCTCTTCGCCTTCGCGGATGCGGGTGGACTGATCAGTAAGCGTCATGCTTATCCCTTCTACTTATGATGAGGGCCCGAGACTATTCGCTAATCTAATGCCGCCCGGATGGCGTCACAAGGGCGAAGGGCCGTTATAGGCAGGCGTGTTGCAGCACAATCAAACTGCCTGATTAGCCCGGATTCACCTGCGCCGGGCGAAAAAAAACCGGAGCCCTGGGACTCCGGTTTTCTCTGTTCCTGGTCAGCTCGAAGCTTAGACCGGGAAGAGCTCGCCGAGCTTCATGGCGAGCATCATGTCGCCTTCGGCGCGCAGTTTGCCGCCCATGAAGGCCTGCATGCCGTCGGTTTCGCCGGTCATGATGCCAACCAGGGTTTCGGTGGACATGATCAGGGTGACGTTCGGGTTCGGGGCATCACCTTGCTGTACGTCGCAGGTGCCGTCCTTGACGACCAGGTAGTGGTTGTCGCCATCTTCGATGTTGAACTGGAATACCAGGTCCAGGCCAGCGGCGGCACCGGCGTTGAACTTGGACTGCATGTTTTTGACGATGTCAGCAACTGTGGTCATGGCTCTTTCCTTTATTTTCAGGTTTTTCTAGCGCCCCTTCTGGGGCGCAGTGGGCCGTGCTCATCGATAGGTGATGAGCTCCGGCGCCTTCAACAGTTCCAGATGCACATGACTGTTGAAGGAAGCTAGCGCCACTTCGCTGCCGCGGAACTTCAGGCGTGAGAGCGAAGTATTGACGATCTGCCAGTTGAGTTCGAATGCGCGGTCCGCCGGCACGCCGGCCACATAGTGGAGCAGGGCGGTGATGGTACCGCCGGAGGTGAAGACCGCGATGTTCTGTTTGCTTTCGGCGTGTTGCAGCACCCGCTCCAGCCCGCCCGCGACCTGGTCGTGGAAGGCTTGCCAGCTCTGCAGTTCAGCGTTGTCGTAGTCGCCGGCCACCCAGCGCAGCACCAGCTTGGAGAACAGGCGCTGGAACTCTGCGCGGTTCTGCGGGGCGTTGCGCATGATGTGCAGGGCTTCGGGCTCCTGCTCCAGCAGGCTGGGCAGCAGCGCGCGGATCACGGCGTCCGCATCGAATTCGTTGAAGGCCGGGTCGGTGTCCACGGCGGGGGCGTCCAGGCCGGCGGCGCGGAAGCGCGACAGGGCGGCTTCGGCGGTGTGCTGCTGGCGTTGCAGGCTGCCCGCGACGCAACGATCGAGGCGCAGGCCGAGGCTCGCGAGGTGATCGCCCAGTACTTCGGCCTGGCGAACTCCGACGCTGGAAAGCACGTCGTAGTTATCGGCGCCGAATGAAGCCTGGCCATGTCGGATCAGGTAGATGCTGCCCACGTACGCTGCCGTCCCGGGACGTTGAAAGTTTCGCGAGGTTATGAGGAAGCTCCGGGGCTGTCAACGAAAAAACATACGCTTGTTTGAATGCATTCCCGCTATTTATTAAGGGGTTTTTCCGTCGCTGGTGGATGACCGGCGCGGGCGGGTATGCTTGGCCGGTTTCGCGCCTGCCAGAGCGGGCGCCAGTCGATCCCAAAGGGGGTGTTGTGGAGTTCTTAGCCGATTACGCGAGCTTTCTCGTCAAGACGATAACGCTGGTGGTGGCCATCCTGGTCGTCCTGGTGGCGGTGGCCGCAGTGCGCGGGCGGGGACGGCGCGCCGGTGGCGGCCAGTTGGTGGTGACCAAGCTCAACGACTTCTATAAAGGCCTGCGCGAGCGCCTGGAGCATTCGCTGCTGGACAAGGACCGCATCAAGGCCCTGCGCAAGGACGAGGCCAAGGCCGCCAAGGCGGCGAAGAAGGCCGGCGAGCAGAAGCCCCGGGTCTTCGTCCTCGACTTCGACGGCGACATCAAGGCCTCGGCCGCCGAGCAGATGCGCCACGAGATCACCGCATTGCTGACCCTGGCCACCCCGGCCGACGAGGTGGTGCTGCGCCTGGAAAGCGGCGGCGGCATGGTCCACAGCTACGGCCTGGCCTCCTCGCAGCTGGCGCGTATCCGCCAGGCGGGCATCCCGCTGACCGTGTGCGTCGACAAGGTCGCCGCCAGCGGCGGCTACATGATGGCCTGCATCGGCGACAAGGTGCTCTCCGCGCCCTTCGCCATCCTCGGTTCCATCGGCGTGGTGGCGCAGCTGCCCAACGTGCACCGCCTGCTGAAGAAGCATGACGTCGACTTCGAGGTGCTCACCGCTGGCGAGTACAAGCGCACCCTCACCGTGTTCGGCGAGAACACCGAGAAGGGCCGGGAGAAGTTCCAGGAAGACCTGGAGACCACCCACGACCTGTTCAAGAACTTCGTCGCCCGCTACCGCCCACAACTGGCCATCGATGAAGTGGCCACCGGCGAGGTCTGGCTGGGCATGGCCGCGCTGGACAAGCAACTGGTGGACGCGCTGAAGACCAGCGACGAATACCTCGGCGAGCGTGCCCGCGAGGCCGACCTGTTCCTGCTCAACTTCGTCGAGAAGAAGAGCCTGCAGGAGCGCTTCGGCCTGGCCGCCAGCGCGGCCGTCGACCGGGTGCTGCTGAATTGGTGGGGTCGCCTCAGCCAACAGCGCTTCTGGCAGTGAATGAATGAAAGAAAGAGGCCCGGAGCGATCCGGGCCTCTGTGTTTCAAGCCTTGCTCAGGTACATGGTGATCTCGGCGCGCAGTACGGCGGTGTCGCCGACATAGGCCATCACCGGCACCTTGATGTCGCCCAGGACGGACCAGTCCACCGCGCTGCCATCGGCCACCGCGCGCACGTCGCCGCTGGCCTTGGCCAGGTACTCCACCGTCATGCCACGGGGAATCCAGCGGGTGCCGGCGGGGATGGAGGCATCGGTCATGGTGCCGGCCACCAGCTCGGCGGCGTTGCACAGGGCGATGGCGTGCACGGTGCCGATGTGGTTGAGCACCTCGCGGCGCTTGGGAAAGGTGATCTCGGCGTAGCCGGCACGCAATTCGACGAACTGCGGGGCGATGCTGGCGAAGTAGGGGGCGACCTGGCCGATCATGGCGCTGAACTGCGCCGCACCGGCCTGCTGGAACATCTGCAACATCTGGCTCATGGGTTCCGATTCTCTCGTGAGTGGATTGAAGATGAGCGCGCGCCGCAGCAGTATATGAAAATTAGAAAAGAATTCTAGAATTATATTCTAGTCATGCATCGGGAGTTCCATGGCTCGTTCCTCGCGCAAAGACGACATCCTCCAGGCCGCCCTCCAGTGCTTCACCGAGGAAGGCGTGGACGCCACCACCATCGAGATGATCCGTGATCGCTCCGGCGCCAGCATCGGCAGCCTCTACCACCACTTCGGCAACAAGGAACGGATCATCGGCGCGCTCTACCTGGCCGGGGTCGGCCAATACGCCGAGCTGTTGCAGACAGGCTTCGCCAAGGCCGCCGATGCCGAGGCCTGTGTGAAGCTGCTGGTGACGGCGTATATCGACTGGGTGGTGGCCAACCCCGACTGGGCGCGCTTCGTCCTGCACAGCCGCTCGCGGGTGGAAGCCGGCGAGGTGGGCGAGCAACTGCGCGAGGCCAACCGCGAGCACCATGCACGCATCCTCGCGGCGCTGCAGGCCCACCGCGAAGCCGGCGCGCTGCGCGCCCTGCCCGAGGACTGCTTCGCCTCGGTGGTGATCGGCCCCACCCACGACTTCGCCCGCAACTGGCTGGCCGGCCGCACCCGCAGCAGCCTCGCCGACTGCCGTGACCTGCTGGCCCAGGTGGCCTGGGAAAGCGTGCGGGCATGAAGCGGTGATCGGCAGATTGGGTTGAGGTCGAAGCAGACACGATCCACGCACCGTTGGGCCTCGCTGCGCTCGGCGCCAACCTACGAAACCGCACCCAATTCGAACCACGATGCCGACCGGTGCGTAGGGTGGATGGCGCTCCTTTCATCCACCAGGCGGTGCCTGGCCTGGCACATGATCCGCCCCATGAAACGGCGTGCGTCCTGGGCTGAAGCCCGGGCTACGTCGGTGCCAGCAGACCCGATCCGCGCATCTTTGGGCCTCGCTGCGCTCGGCGCCAACCTACAAAACCGCACCCAATTCGAGCTGCGATGCCGACCGGTACGTAGGGTGGATGGCGCTCTTTTCATCCACCAGGCGGTGCTGCAGGGAGGCGCGGAGTCAAGGCAGTCCTGCGGCCTGCTTGGCGACTGAAGTCGCCCCTACAGGCTGTGTTTGGCCTGTAGGTCGGGTGCGAGCCGGCGTTTGCGGTGATGGGTTTCGCTACGCTCTACCCATCCTACGGCGCCGATCCAACCCACGGTGTTGACCGATGGGTGGATGACGCTCTTTTCATCCACCAGGCGATGCCTGGCCTGGCACATGGTCACGCCCCATTCCCCGGGCTGAAGCCCGGGCTACGTTGGCAGGTTCATGCCCAATAAAAAGCCCCGCATATGCGGGGCTTTTTCATGGCTGCGCGGCTCAGGCCGAGCGGCGACGGAACAGCGGCAGGGGCTGGTCGCTGGAGGCCTGGTAGACCTCGGAGTAGTCCTCGAAGGCCTTGAGGGCGTCGTAGGGGTCCTTGTCCGCGCGCAGGGCGAAGGCGTCGAAGCCGCAACGCTTGAGGGCGAACAGCTGGTCGCGCAGCACGTCGCCGATGGCGCGCACTTCACCCTTGTAGCCATAGCGCTCGCGCAGCAGGTAGGCGGTGGAGGAGTGGCGACCGTCGGTGAAGGCCGGGAAGTTCAGGGCGATGACCTTGAAGTTGTCCAGCTGGTCGGCGATCTCTTCGATTTCCTCGTCGGCATCGAGCCACACGCCGAGGCCGCCGTCGCGGGCCTTGAGCGCATGGGCATGATCGCGCCACAGGGCCAGCGGCACGATCAGGTCGTCGCAGTTGGACAGGCCGTCGAGGGTCGCGTCCTTGTCCAGCAGGTGCCAGGTTTCGTCGATGACCTGGTTGTTCTTAATTATTCGCTGCATATACGCGCTCCTTGAAGGGGTCGATGCCGATGCGGCGATAGGTATCGAGGAAGAGTTCTTCTTCGGTGCGCTTCTCCACGTAGACGTCGATGATCTTCTCGATCACGTCGGGCATGGCTTCCTGGGCGAAGGATGGGCCGAGGATCTGCGCCAGGCTGGCTTCGCGGCCGGCGCTGCCACCGAGGGAGACCTGGTAGAACTCCTGGCCCTTCTTGTCCACGCCGAGGATGCCGATATGGCCCACGTGGTGGTGGCCGCAGGCGTTCATGCAGCCGGAGATGTTCAGGTCCAGGTTGCCGATGTCGAACAGGTAGTCCAGGTCATCGAAGCGGCGCTGGATGGCTTCGGCCACCGGGATCGACTTGGCGTTGGCCAGGGAGCAGAAGTCGCCACCCGGACAGCAGATGATGTCGGTCAGCAGGCCCACGTTCGGCGTGGCGAAGCCCTGCTCGCGCAGCTCGCCCCAGAGGGTGAACAGCTGGGCCTGCTCGACGTCGGCGAGGATGATGTTCTGGTTGTGGCTGTTGCGCACTTCACCGAAGGCGTAGCGGTCGGCCAGGTCGGCGATGGCGTCCAGCTGCTTGTCAGTGACGTCGCCCGGGGCGACGCCGGTGGGCTTCAGCGACAGGGTCACGGCGGCGTAGCCCGGCTTCTTGTGGGCCACCACGTTGCGCTGGCGCCAGCGGGCGAAGCCCGGGTGCTCGGCGTCGAGCTGGGCGAGGGCGGCGGCCTGGTCGTCCAGGGCCTTGTAGGCCGGATCGACGAAGTGCTTGGACACGCGCTCGACTTCGGCTTCGGTCAGGGTGGTCGGGCCATCCTTCAGGTGCGCCCATTCGGCTTCCACGCGCTCGGCGAAGACTTCCGGGGTCAGCGCCTTGACCAGGATCTTGATGCGCGCCTTGTACTTGTTATCGCGACGGCCATAGCGGTTGTACACACGCAGGATGGCGTCGAGGTAGCTCAGCAGGTGCTGCCAGGGCAGGAATTCGTTGATGAAGCTGCCCACGATCGGGGTACGGCCCAGGCCGCCGCCGACGGAGACGCGGAAGCCCAGCTCGCCGGCTTCGTTCTTCACCGCTTCCAGGCCGATGTCATGCACTTCGATGGCTGCGCGGTCGCTCACGGCGCCATTGACGGCGATCTTGAACTTGCGCGGCAGGTGCGAAAACTCGGGGTGGAAGGTGGACCACTGACGGATGATCTCGCACCAGGGGCGCGGGTCCACCAGCTCGTCATGGGCGACGCCGGCGAACTGATCGGTGGTGGTGTTGCGGATGCAGTTGCCGCTGGTCTGGATGGCGTGCATCTGCACGGTGGCCAGCTCGGCGAGGATCTCCGGCACGTCCTCCAGCTCCGGCCAGTTGAACTGCACGTTCTGGCGGGTGCTGATGTGGGCGTAGCCCTTGTCGTAGTCGCGAGCGATCTGCGCCAGCTTGCGGACCTGGGTGGAGGAGAGCAGGCCGTAAGGCACGGCTACGCGCAGCATCGGCGCGAAGCGCTGGATATACAGGCCATTCTGCAGGCGCAGGGGACGGAACTCCTCGCCTGAGAGCTCGCCGGCCAGGTAGCGGCGGGTCTGATCGCGGAACTGCTTGACGCGGTCCTCGACGATCCGTTGATCGTACTCGTCGTATACGTACATGAAATGTCCTGTTGTCAGGCTGCTTACAGCTTTTCTGCGCGCACGGCCGCGCACTCCTGTCGGAGCCGGGGGAAGATACCAGCTCAGGTTTATGCGCAAAAGTGATGTTTGAGTATATGCAAAGAACTGGAATGCATAAGTGCGTGGCCAAGCATAACCACGCCCACCCCAACGGGCACTAAGGCGAGAATGGTTCTCGACTGGTGGAATGCACCGCCGTCGGCCCTACCCCAGGGCCAGCAGTCGGCTCATCAGGTGGCTGCTGGCCAGCAGCGCCTGCGGAGGCAGTTCGGTGGGCTCGCGCAGCTGCCGCAGGTGCTGGGCGAGCAGCTCGACGCCGGCGGCGCTGGCCAGCACTTCCTGCTGCTGCAGCACCTCGCGCTGGTGCCGCGAGAGCTGCTGGCGCCCGCAACTGGCCAGGGACTCCAGCACGTCCAGGGCCGGTTCCACCAGGCGCGCGGCCAGGCCAGGCGCTTCCTGGGCGGCGGCAACGGGGCGCTGGCGGTCGAGCAGGCGCTGGATGCGCTCGAACAGGCGGCGGTTGAGGCTCAGGCCGCCACGGATCACCGATTCGAAATCCAGCGACAGGCAGCGCAGCTCGCCGCTGTCGGCGATCAGCAGCGCCAGCGGCTCCAGGGTCCGGCGCCGGCCATCCAGGCTCGGCCGCACCAGCACCGCGCGGATGTCGTCACGGGCCTTCTGCGCCCGCTCCAGGTTGTCCAGGCGTTCGCGCCGCTCCGCCGTGCACGGCAGCTCCAGGGTGATGGCCTCGCCCTGGTCGTCCTCCAGCGTCCAGCACAGCACCTGGCGCACTTCATCGAGCACCGCCTCCTGGCAACGGGCCGGGCGCAGCAGCAGGCTGGTGGGGGCTTCCGCGCTGAGGGCGGCGCTGTCTTCGAGCTGTTCGCGCAACAGGCTCCAGCGGGCGATACCGATCTCGGCCAGGCGTGCATCCGCTGCGGGCCAACGGGGCTGGGCCTGGCTGCGACTGTCGCCGTGGGCGGCCAGGCGGCCGTCATCGGCCTGGCGCGGTGCCGTCAGGCACAGGGGCGCCTGGCACAGCTGCTGCGGGGTGGATTTCCACAGCGCCTGCTGGGCCCACACCGCTTCACGGCGGAAGCCCGGGTCACTGTTATCCGGACGGGCCAGGCTGGCTTCCAGCACGTCGCCGGCCTGCAGGTCCCAGAAGGCCAGGGTCAGGCCACGGGCGCCGCCGGGGGTGGTCCACCAGTGGGCGCCCAGGGGCAGCAGGTCGAGCTGGGCGCCGGCCTGGTAGTCGCGGCGCAGGCGCCCGCGCAGGGCGGGCAGGTGTTCGGCGCCGGCACGTTGCAGGGCGCTGGCCAGGGCGTGCACCTGGGCCATCTGCACCAGGGCTTCGCGCTCGCTGATGTGGTCATCGCGGTTGGCCAGGCGGTTGATCTGCCCGCCCAGGGTGCGCAACTGGGCGGCGAGGCGCGGCAGGCCTTCGGTGCGGGCGGACAGGTTGAGCATGCGCAGCTGTACGGCGCTGGCCTGGCTGGCGTGGGACAGCCCCTGGCGCAGCAGCTCCTGCAGCAGGTGCTGGACGCTGACGAGCAATTCCTGCTCCGGTGCGTTCAGTTGCAGCGGGTCGGCCGGCGCCGGCTCGCTGTCCGCCGGCCAGGCCCAGGGCTGCCCCTGTGCCTGGAACAGCAGCGCCAGCGCGGCGAGGTGCAGGGCCTTGCGTTCGCTTTCGCGGGTTTCCGAGAGCATGCCGTCGAAGCCGCCGCCGGCCAGGTAGGTGACCTCGCAGGCCAGCGTCGGCAGGTGGATGGCCAGGCGTCGGCCGTGGCTCTGGTGCTGCGCCTCGACCAGCTCGCCGAGCCATTGGCGGGCCTTGCGCGTGGCGGCCTTGCCGGCTTGCTTCTGCAGCTGTTGCGGGTCCTGGGCCAGGGCGTCGCGCAGCGCCAGGTCGGCGTCCTCTTCAGTCGCTGCCTCACCGGCGGCATCGGCGGGTTGTTCGCGCAGCCAGATGACGGCCGCGAGGATGTGCTTGCAGCAGCCGTTGGCGGGGCAGGTGCAGCGCGCGGCATCGACGCCGCTGCCGTCCAGGCGCACCTGCTGGCCGTCGGCTTCCACCAGGCCGCCCTGGTCGTCGTTCTCCAGCCAGCGCAGCTTGCCGGCCTCCACGTCCTTGGTGGCGCGGCGCAGCAGGCCGGCGTTGGCCAGCACCTCCAGCGCGGCATCGTCGTAGCTGCGGTAGCGCTGCTGCCAGGCACTCATTGCATCACCTCGGCCAGCCACTGGGCGAAATGCTCCGGGGTCAGCGCGGCGATCTGCATGCCGCGGTCGGCGAGGCGCTGCCCCATGGCCGGGTCGTAGACCGGCTGGGCGCCGTCATCCAGGGCGGCGAGGCCGAGCAGCCTGACCCGCGCTTCGTTGAGGCGCGCCACGCAGGAAAGCAGCGGGCCCACGGCGGCGCCTTCCTCGAAGTCGCTGATCAGCGTGAGCACCGTGCGTTGCGGGTTCTCCACCAGTTGCTCGCAGTAGCGCATGGCCTTGCCGATGTCGGTGCCGCCGCCCAGTTGCACGGTGAGCAGCACCTCCACCGGGTCGTGGGCCAGGTGGCTGAGGTCCACCACCTGGGTGTCGAACAGCACCAGGCGCACGCGCACGCTGGGCAGGCTGGCGAGGATGCTGGCGCAGATGGCGCTGTACATCACCGAGTCGAGCATCGAGGCGCTCTGGTCGACGCAGAGGATGATGTCCCAGGGCAACTGTCGGCGGACGCGGGCGTTGAAGCGTGGCGATTCGATCAGCAGGCGTTTGCGCTGCGGGTCGTAGTGCTTGAGGTTGGCGGCGATGGTGGCGCGCCAATCGAAGTTCTGTGCGTTCTTCACCAGCGATCGGCGGAAGCGGTTGCGCCGTCCGTGCAGGGCGTTGGTGAACCGGTTGCGCAGGCGCTGGAGGATTTCCTCCACCACCCGGGTGATCAGCTGGCGCACGGCATCGCGGGTGTCCGCACTCAGGCGGCCGCGCACGCCGAGCAGGGCCTTGGCCAGCGCCGGGCTGGGTTCGAGGGTGGCCAGGCTGTTCGGGTCGGTGAGCAGGGCGCTGATCTCATAGCGCTCGATGGCCTGCACCTGCAGGCGCTCGAAGGTGGAGCGGGGGAACAGCGTGCGCGCCTGCTCCAGCCAGTTCAGTGCGGTCAGCTGGCTGTCGTCCAGCGAGCCGCCGCGCCCGCCCTGGACGTGGCCGCGACGCTGGTATTCGCGGTTGTAGAGGTAGTCGAGGGTCTTCTCCAGGCGCGCGTCGGCGGCGTCGAACTTCGCTTCGTGCAGTGCGCGGTCGGCGTAGCGGCCGAGGATCAGGCGCCAGCGGCGGGCGGCTTCCAGGTCACTCATGGTGGGTCTCCTGGGCCCAGGCCAGCAGCCCGTCGCGCTCCAGCGAGCGCTTGAGCGCCAGCTGCAGGGCGGCGCCGGCGAGCAGGTCGTGGCTGTCGAGTTCGTGGTGGGCGCTGTCGAGGGCGGCCCCGGCGACGCCGTTGAGCCCGGCCAGGTGATCGGCCAGGCGCCCGGTTTCGCGGGGCTTGAGGCGGGTGAAGGCGAGGCGCAGGTCCGGCAGGTGGCGGACGAAGGTGGCCTCGTCCCAGTTGGCCACCAGGGCGTTGAGCCCCAGGGCCAGGTCGTCCACCCGCAGGATCAGCTCCGGCGCGGCCTGCAGCAGCCCGGTCAGGTAGCGCACCGCGCCTTCGCTGTCGGCACCGGGGCCGAAGCGCCGTTGCAGGGCCGCGGCCAGGTGTTCCTCGCTGCTGCGCCCATCGATGAAACGCAGCGCGTCGAGGGCACCGGCGATGCCGGCGGGGGCCACGACTTGCAGGCGGTCGAGGGTTTCGTGCAGCGGTGTCTCCTGGTGGGCCAGGCCGGCCTGGCTGCTGCCCAGGTGGAGGAATTCGCGCAGGCCGAGCAGGGCGTCGATGGCGGCGCCTTCACGGTCGGCGTCGCAGTCGGCGAGGCCCGGCAGCAGGAACAGGGTGGCGGGGAGGATGCGCTGCAGCAGCGTCGGCAGTTGCGGGTAGCCGTCCAGGCCCAGCAGCTCGCGGCCGCGCCACAGCTGCAGCAGGCGCTGGCCACAGGTCACCACCGAGGCCAGCTCGGGGTCTTCCTCCAGGTGTTCGGCCAGGCGCTCGAACAGGCGTGGCAGCTGTTCGCCGAGGCCGATGGAACCGGCCCGGGCCAGCAGTTGCACTGCGCGGCTGGCGCTGCGGCCCTGGCCGCTGGTCTGCAAGGCCTGCTCTTCATCCAGCAGGCGGCGGACCGCGACTTCGCGCAGGCTGCTGCCCAGTTCGGAGCGCTCGATCAGGCGCGCCTCGACCAGCGGCGACCAGGCGTATTCCCATTCCTCGAAGAGCAGATCCAGGCCGGTGCCGTTGACGAAGTCCGGGCCGCCTAGGTGGCGGGCGAAGCCGCTGTCCAGGTAGGCCATCAGGTGCAGGAAGCGGCCCCGGGCGCGGTGCCGGGGCTTGCGGTAGAGGTCCAGCCGGGCGCGGCGGGCCAGGCTGTCGCTGAGGTCGAGGCGGTGGCCCAGGGCCAGACGCCGGGCTTCCTCCACCAGCGGCGGGGCCAGGCTGGAGGGCGGGACATCGCCCAGGCGGTTGCCACCCAGCTGGTTCTTCACCGCTGCGAGGAAGGCGGCCTGGCCGTTGTCCAGGCTGCCTTTGACGAAGCAGGAGTGAATGGCGTCGAGCAGGTCGTAGCGCCCCGGCCCCGGGTGTTCACGCAGGGCGGCCAGGCCGGCGGCCTGTTGCGCGGCCTGGCTGACGCTGGCGAAGGACAGGGCATCGGCCAGCTGCCGTTCGCGGGTTTCGGCGGCGATGGCACTGAGGATGCGGGCGGCGATGCGTTGGCGCGCCAGCCCGTCTGCCGGGTCTTCCAGCAACGCCTCCCAGACCCGCTGGTGGTAGGCCGGCGAGGGCATGCCCGAGGCATAGCCGTTGAGGGCATCGAGGCGGTCGAAGCTGTAGCGGATCAGCCAGGCCTGACTGTCGCCGCTGGCGGTGGGTGTGGCGGCGGGCGGGCTGTCGCTGGCAAGCGCCTCCACCAGGGCGAGGGTGTGGAAGCCGCCGGTGACCACCAGCAGGGGGCCGTCGCAGCGCGCGCGCCAGTCGCGGATGCAGGCGAGCATGTGGGCTTCGCGGGCCAGCGAGCCTTCGGCGGCGAGCACGTCGTCCTCGTAGTCGAGGCGGGCCATGGAGCACCAGGCGAAAGCGTCGCCGAACAGCGCGCGCCAGTCCCGCAGGGTGTCCGCGCCGCGCAGTTCGAACAGGTGCTCCCAGAGTTCGTCGTGGTCGCGGCAGTGGGCCTCGCGGGCCAGGGCGGCGATGTAGTCGCTGTGGGCCAGGTAGCGCTCGGCCATCAGGCTGCGGCTCTGTTCCGGGTCTTCCTCGGCGGCTTCCTGGCGGGCCCAGGGCAGGTCGATGAAGGCCAGTTGTGCGCCGAGGCGATGGCCTTCGCGCAGGGCCTGCCATTCCGGCGAGTAGTCACAGAATGGGAAGAACGCCGAGCGCGGCGGCGCATCGCCCGAAACGCCGTTGCGGTGCTGGGAGAGGATCGCCAGGGGCGGGCGGCTGCGCGGGTCGAGCAGGTCGGGGAGCAGGGCGTCGAAATCGGCCGGCCCCTCGATCAGCACCGCTGCCGGGCGCAGTTCGTCCAGTTGCGCGCGCAGGGCGAAGGCGCAGGCCGGGCTGTGGTGGCGCAGCGGCGCGAAATGCAGGCCGGCCTCAGCCAGCGCCTGGCGGTTGCGCTCGGCGGCCTGCAGCCGCGCGGGCAGGCGCGGGTCAGCGCCGGGGCTGTGTGCGGGCGGCATGGGTCAGTCCCACAGGCCCTTGCTGGCGTCGAAGAAGTGCTTCCAGCGGTCGTCGCGGCGGGCACGCTCGCGCACCACGCTGTCCAGGTAGTGGCGCAGGCGCTTGGCGTCGTCGCGGTTGTCCTTGAACACCACGCCCAGCAGCTGGCGCGCCAGCTCGGCCGGGGTCAGGCGGCCGTCGCCGAGGTAGCGGGCTTCCAGGGCGGCGGCATAGGCGACGCTGACCGCCTCGGCGGTGGACATGACCGCGTCCGGGGCCTTGATCGCGGTGCCTTCGCGGGTGGTGCCGCCACGCAGCTCCTGGAACACGGTGACCAGCAGGCCGATGACGTCGCGCTCGATCGTCACCTTGCCGGCTTCGTCGCCCAGCTCGCGGAGCAGCTGGCGCATCACCAGTTCCACCTCGAATTCGCTGTCGGCGATGGGGCGCACGGTCTCGAAGTTGAAGCGGCGCTTGAGGGCGGCGGACATCTCGTGCACGCCGCGGTCGCGCAGGTTGGCGGTGGCGATCAGGTTGAAGCCGGGGCGGGCGTGCAGCTGCCCGGCCTCGCCCAGCTCGGGGATCATCATCTGCTTTTCCGAGAGCAGGGAAATCAGTACGTCCTGGATTTCCGGCGGGCAGCGGGTGATCTCCTCGAAGCGCACCAGCTTGCCCTGGCTCATGCCCTGGTACAGCGGCGAGCCCACCAGGGCGCGCTGGGTCGGCCCTTCGGCCAGCAGCAGGGCGTAGTTCCAGGAGTACTTGATGTGGTCTTCGGTGGTACCGGCGGTGCCCTGGATGGTGAGCATCGAGTCACCGCTGATGGCGGCGGCGAGCAGCTCGGAGAGCATCGACTTGGCCGTGCCCGGCTCGCCCACCAGCATCAGGCCCTGGCGGCCGAGCAGGGTGACGATGGCGCGGTCCACCAGGGCGTCGTCGCCATAGAACTTGCGGCTGACGCCGAGCGCCTCGTCACCGAGGATGAAGCGCCGCACCGAGCGCGGCGAGCGCAGCCAGCCGGGCGGCAGGTCGGCGCCGGCCTGCTGGTCGGCCTGGGTCAGGCGTTGCAGTTCCTCGGCGAAATGCTGTTCCGAGGCCTGGCGGAGAACGGTGCTTACCATGGGGTCTTCTTCTCCCACTGGGGATCGAAGCCGACGCAGGCATCGGCGGCGGCGCGGTAGTCGGCGTAGGTTTCGGCCAGCAGCACCGGCGGGATATCGGCCAGCGGCAGGTTGTCGCCGCTGGACCAGCGGCGGCCGATCTTCTCGAAGGCGAGGCGGGTCAGCGCGGCGGGGACGTTCTCTTCCGGCAGGCAGTTGCCGGTGAAGCCGATGCTCACGCGCAGGCCCAGGCTGGTGAATTCCTTGAAGTAGTGGTCGAAGAAGCCGCCGTCCTCGGCAGCGGCGCGCTGGTAGCCGAGCTTGGTCAGCACGCCGCGCAGGGTGAAGGTGTCGCTGAGCCAGCCCAGGCGGTCGCCGATGCTGTTGTCGCTGGCCGGGGCAGCGGCGGCTTCGGGGGCGATCTCCGGCAGCTGGCGCGACATCTGCGCGAACAGCGGCTTGACCTTGTAGTCCTTGAAGTGGCGCACCCAGCCCTTGGCCGTTTCGCCATCCACCAGCGCGGCGTGGGCGAGGCGGATGCGGCTGTCGTCGGCCAGTTCCACTTCGTCGTCGTCGAGGTCGATCAGGCTGCCGTCCTCGGTGGGGCGGAACAGGCGGGTGGCACCGTCGGCACCGACTTCCGCCCAGACCAGGCGCTGCAGCAGGTGCCGCATGATCGGGTGCTGCTGCAGGTACTCGCGCCATTCGCCCACCGGCCACAGACGCGCGGCGCACATGGCTTCGTAGAGGCGCTGGCTCTGCAGGTCGATCACCTGCTTGAGTTCCTTCTTGCTGGTGGAGAACTGCGACTTGGCTTCCTTGATCAGCGCCGGGTCGTCGCTCTTGCGCGGTTCCGGCAGGGCTTTGACCACCTTGCCGTCGGGGTTGCACAGCTCCAGCTTGAGCGCGGCGTCCAGGCGCGCGGTGAACAGGCGCTCGCCGTAGTGCAGGGTGAGCACGCCGCTCTCGTCGAAGCCGGCGCTGGGGATGGTGCGGTCGGCCAGCTCGTCGGCGCTCCAGCCGTTGCGCTGGGCGATCTGCTCCACCAGCTCGCGGGCCCGGGTCTGTACCGAGGCGGTGCGGTGGCGGCGGGCGATGGACAGCAGCAGCTGGATGACCAGGGGTTCGTTGCTGTTGGCGGCGGCGCTGATCATGGCTTCGATCTGCGAGCGGCGCGGGTAGTGGTCGCGCATGTAGGCCTGGATCAGGCTCACCTGCTCGTGGGCGGTGGTGTGCCAGGTGAGGGCGAGGATGCCCTTGTCGGCAATGGCGCTGCCCAGGTAGTTGGCCAGGTGCTCGCGCTTCAGCGATTCGAAGGCCTGCTCCTGGGTGATGTCGGCGTATTCGGGGGAGTACTTCGCCCAGGCCTGGTAGTTCTGCATCTGCCGCGCGACGTTGGCCTGGGCGTAGGCGATGGCCTCTTCCAGGCTGGGGTTGCGGGTGTCCTGGGCGATGAAGCCCAGCAGCAGGCTCTTGCCCAGGGCGTTGCGGCTGGCGGGGGCCAGGCGCTCCAGGTAGAGGTTGAGCAGGCCGTTGCCGGCCGGCTCCTTGAGCTTGCAGGCGAGGATCACCCACCAGCGCAGGATGGCCGGCTCCACCGGCGTGCCGTCGAGCCACTGGCAGGCGGGCAGGTGGTCCAGGTCGAGCCAGGCGAGGCTGGCCGGCGGCTTGGCCTGCAGGCCTTTCTGCGCCTCGGCCAGCAGCACGTCCGGGGCCAGGTGGCCGGAGATGTCTTCGCCGAGGCTTTCCAGGGTGGTGAGCAGGGCGGCGCGGACGGTCTCGCGCTTTTCCTTGGCCAGGGCCGCCTTCAGCGCGGGAATCGCCGCGTGGTAGCCCAGGCGCTGCAGCCATTCGGCGGCCAGGGTGCGGATCTCCTGCTTGCTCGAGGCCAGGGCTTCCACGGCGCGGTCGCCGATGTCCGGCAGGGTCTCCAGCAGTTGCTGGGCCTCGGCGCGGTTGGTCTTACTGCTGCCCAGGGCCAGTTCGAGCAGCACGGGGACGAAGCGTGCCGGCAGGCTGGGGAACTGCTCCAGCAGGGTCAGCGTGGTGGCCACGCTGTAGCTGTAGCGGCCCGGAGCGGGGCGCAGGCCGAAGGCCTCTTCGATGAACTCGGGGTGCGCGGCGAAGAAGGGCCAGACGCGCTCCGGGGCGATCTGCCCGATGGGCGAGTTCCAGCCGAAGCAGATGTCCGCCGTGGCCCGCGCCGGGTCTTCATGGCCACTGCGTTGCAGGGCGTCTTCCAGGGTGCGCAGGTCCAGGCGCTGCAGGGCGTCGCCCTTGAGCCACTGGGCGACCTGGTACCAGTTGAAATGGCGGTTGGCCGGGGAGCGGAGGATGTGCAGCAGGTTGACGTCGGGGTTGGCGGCCAGGCGCCCCTTGTATTGCAGCACCAGGTCCATGCCGTTCGGGAACTTGCCGCGCGCCGCGCCGTTGAGGCGCTCCAGGGCGTTGCGCAGGTCCGACTCGCCCAGCGCCTGCAGCGACTTGTAGGTCTTCTGCTGCCAGTCCCACTTGCGCTTGTGTTCGAGGTTCTGGCGGACCTCCTCCTCGGCGGCGATGCGGCTTTCCTCCAGCAGCTCCACGAGGTTCTGGCGCAGCAGCTCCAGCACCGCATCGCCGAGCTGGACCTCGGCGCAGCGCTCGAAGTCGCTGGCCTCGGGCAGTTCCTCCTGCTGGGCGCGGGTCTGGCTGTCCAGGCGCGCCAGGGCATTGCTCAGGGCCTGCTGCACGGGCTTGGAGCTTTCCACCTCCAGGCGTGCCTGGAGCAGGGCGCGAGCCTCCTCGCCGCTGCGGGCGAGCATGTCGGCGGCCTGGGCGCGCTCGCTATTGGCGCCGGTTTCCAGCAGGTGCTGCAGGTGGATGAGCTTGACCTCCAGCGGCAGCGCCTCGACGTGCGGCGCGGCGGCGCTGCGCACGCTCTTGGCCGCGCTCACCGCCAGGCGTACCAGCACGTCGGCAAAGGCATCGGCCAGGGGGCGATGGTTACCGAGCAGCTCTACCAGGGTCAGGCAGCCGCCCGCCGACAATTGGCCGGGCAGGGCGCGGGTGCTCTCGGGGTGCTGCAGCAGGTAGTCGCTGGTGCCGGGGAGGGCGAGCAGGGTGGCGATTTCACGCCAGTGGTAATCGTTGAGGTCGCGACGGTCGAGGACCAGCAGCAGGGCGTCGTCCGCCGGCAGTTCGTCCACCGCCAGCAGGCGTGTCAGCAGGGCGAAGTTCCAGTGCTTGCGCATGTCCTCGCCGTGCTTGTTGCCGAGGTTCTTCACCGTGGTGTGCAGGGCATCCACCACCAGGTAGATGAACCAGTCGGGCACCTTGGCGGTGCGCACCAGGTTGGCGCCCTGACAGGCGGCCGCGAGCACCTTGCCGAAGCGGGCGAGGGCCAGCGGGTCGGTTTCCGGGGTGACTATATAGAGGCGGGCGCGGGCGTTGGCGGCGGCGTTGATGCGCTTCTTGTGCTTTTGCGCGTCGTTGCGCACGTTGCCCGAGGGGTGCCACCAGCCCATGGTGGCCGGCTGGTCGAGCAGCACCACGGCCTCTTCGCCGTTGAGCTTGCCCAGGTCGAGCAGCACCGTCTCGTCACGGCCGCTGAGCACGTAGCTGGCGGCGCGGGTCGCCAGGCCCGGGACGAGGATGTCGAGCACCTCGAGGCTTTCGGCGACATGCTTGGTGAAGGGGGTAGCGGGGGTGGAGAGGCCGATTTTTTCCAGCAACTTCTGCAACATGATGAACCTGTCCTTGGCGGTGCGATGGCCGATGGTAATTCATCCGAGCCGGGCGCGACCCCCGCTATCGCCTCGTCAATGCCTGTTTCTGCTGCCTGGCTCATGTTTTTCCGTTGCACGGGGTTACCGGGCGGGGGAGAGGGCTATCGCGTCGGCTTGAGAGGTTGCCGGTCCTGGTCTTAACTCGTGGGCGTAGCACCCATAACCACAACAAGGGGATGCCATGAACGATCACATCGAAAACTCCAGCTCGGACAGCGGCATTGATGCCGTCGCGATTTTCTGCCTCATCCTGATCGTGGTCGCCACGGCGGTGTTTTGGGTCAGCCACCAGTAGCAGGAGCAAGCGAGGCGGCGGGGTGTGGCGCGGGTATACTGCAGCGCATTCGACGAAAAGGTTTTCCTTGATGTCCTTTCCACGCTCCCTGGCCTTGTGCATGGGGCTGTTCTGTTGTGACCTGGCGCAGGCCGCCTCCGTTGTGTTTCTCAACCCCGGTCGTAGCGACGAGCCGTTCTGGCGCAGCTACGCCGAATTCATGCGCGCGGCTGCCGATGACCTGGGTATGGAATTGCGCATCGAGTTCGCCGAGCGTGACAACGCGCGCATGCTGGGTCAGGCCCGCGCAGCGCTTATGGGGCCCGAGGCGCAGCGCCCCGACTACCTGGTATTCGTCAACGAGCAGTACGTCGCACCGGAGATTCTCCGGCTGGGGCAGGGCAGCGGGGTGCGCTTGTTCATCGTCAATAGCACCTTGACGGATGAGCAGCGCGGCCTGGCCGGCGGCCCGCGCGAGCGCTATGGCAACTGGATCGGCAGCCTGGTGCCCAATGACGAGGAGGCCGGGGCGCTGATGGCCGAGGAGCTGATCCGCCAGCAGCGCCGCGTGCAGCCACAGGGCGGGATCGAGATGCTGGCGTTCTCCGGCGTGAAGCAGACGCCCGCGGCCCGCCTCCGGGAGGCGGGGCTGCACCGGGTGCTGGCAGCCAACCCGGATGTCAGGCTGCGCCAGCTCGTGTATGCCGAGTGGGACCGTGGCCGGGCTCTAGAGCAGGCCCGCCAACTGCTACCACGCTATCCGAGGGTCAGCCTGGTATGGGCGGCCAATGACGCGATGGCCTTCGGCGCCATGCAGGCTGCCGATGAGTTGGGCGCGCAGGTGCGTGGTCGCTTGCATTTCTCCGCGCTGAACAACTCTCCCGAGGTGCTGCAGGCGCGTATCGATGGGCGCGTGGATGTGCTGGTGGGCGGGCACTTCACCTTGGGTGGCTGGGCACTGGTGATGCTGGCGGATTACGACGCTGGGCAGGATTTTGCCCGTTTCGGCGGCGCGGACCAGCGCGCGCGGTTGTTCACCCGGCTGGATGCGCGACAGGCTCGGCAGTTGCTGAAGCACCTCCAACAGCCGGGCTACGGCGTCAGGTTCCGCGATTTCGGTGCGCGTGGGCACCCGGACTTCTCCGGCTACCGCTTTTCCCTGTCTCCGCTGCTGGATTGACGCGCACTACAGCCCGGCGAGGTGCAGCACCAGCTTGACCACGCCGAACAGCGTCAGCGCGAACACCAGGGTGAAGAGCACGCCGAGGATGATGAAGTGGCTGGGCTTGCCACGGCTGAAGTCCCGCGAGCGGTTCTTGCCGCTCTGCACGCCGAAGGCGGCCGCCGCGACGCTGTGGAGCATCTCGCGGAAGGTCAGGGGGCGTTGGTTGTCGTCGTCGATCTTGCTGTCGTCCATGGTGCACCTCCGTGGGGCACAAGCTTAGCTCGCCCCCGTCAGGTTGCCCGGATCAATGCACGGGATGCAGCAGGCGGGTGTTGACCTTCTCGGCGCGGGCGCGCAACTGGCCGCAGCCGCCATCGATGTCCTGGCCGGCGGAGTTGCGCACCTTGGTCAGCACGCCACGGCTGTGCAGGTAGCGCACCAGCTCGATGATGCGATCACCGCCCGGGCGCTGGTAGTCGTCCGCTTCCAGGCTGTTGTAGGGGATGAGGTTCATCACCGCGAACTTGCCCTTGAGCAGGCGCAGGATGCCGTCGGCCTCCTCCTGGCTGTCGTTGATGCCGGCGAGCAGCGTCCACTGGTACTGGATGGGGTAGTCCGTGGTGCGGGCATAGGCTTCGCCCAGCTCCACCAGCTCCTCGGGGCTGATGCGCGGCGCCTTGGGCAGCAGTTGTTCGCGCAACTCGGCACGGCTGCTGTGCAGCGACAGCGCCAGGGCCGGCTTGACCCGCTGCTGGGGCAGGCGCTCGAAGACGCGCGGGTCGCCCACGGTGGAGAACACCAGGTTCTTGTGGCCGATGCCGCCGTCGGTGCCCAGCAGGTCGATGGCCTCCAGTACGTTGTCGAGGTTGTGGGCCGGCTCGCCCATGCCCATGAACACCACTTTCTTCACCTTGCGGTAGCGCCGCGCCAGGGCCACCTGGGCGACGATCTCCAGGCTGCCGACTTGGCGCAGCAGGCCGCTCTTGCCGGTCATGCAGAACACGCAGCCCACGGCGCAGCCGACCTGGCTGGAGACGCACAGGCCGTCGCGGGGCAGCAGCACGCTTTCGACCATCTGGCCGTCGGCCAGGCCCACCAGCAGCCGTGCCGAGCCGTCGGCGGCGGGATGCTCGGAGCGCAGCCGCGCGAGGTTGTCCAGCTCCTCGGCCAGGGCCGGCAGGCCTTCACGCACGCTGATGGGCAGGAAGTCCTGGGCTTGCTGGCGCAGGGTGCAGGCGTCGAGGGGCTTGCCCTGCAGCCAGGCGCGGATCACCCGCCCACGGTGGATGGGTTTGGCGCCGAGGGCGGCGAGGCGGTCGTGCAGGTCTTGGATGCGCATGGGGCGCGAATCCTACCACCGGCGTTCGTGCTTAAGTAGGGGCGACGCGGCCTTCAGGGCCGCGCGGTGTGGTCGTGGGGCAGTAGTGCGGTGTCCACCACCAGGTCCAGTGGGATCGAGGCCAGAGTGGCTACCGGGCAGACCAGCGACATCCAGCAGAACAGGGTCAAGGGCGCGTAGCCGCTGTTCAGCCCATCGGTCAGCAGCTGCCAGTCGGCCTGGGTGCCCTTGTAGTAGTCGGCGTCGACCAGGTGGGCGCTGTCGCCGCGGGCGATGAAGCTGCCGCAGCCGCCGAGCAGGAGGGGGAGCAGCAGGACACAGGTACGAGGAAGGCGCATGCCGGCTCCTTGTGGCAATGAGGAGGCGCCATGCTAGCAGCAGGCGCCCCTCACCCAGGGCGGCATGGGGTCGCGGTCTTCAGCGGCCCCGGCTCAGCTCCGCCAGGCGCGTCGCCGACTGGCGCATCGCCTGGCCGAGGGTGTCCAGGTCCACCGCATCGCGGGCGTTTTCCTCGCTCACCGAGTGGATGCGCACCGCCAGTTCGTTGATCTCCTGGGTCACGTGGCTCTGTTCCTGGGCGGCGACGGCTATCTGCTGGGCGCGCTGGGAGATGTCGTCGAAGCTCTGCACCGTGGTCGACAGCGCAGTGGCGGCGCCTTCGGCTTCCTCCACCGCATGGCGGGTGCGTGCCTCGCCGGCCTGCATGGCCTGCACCGCCTGGCGCGAGGCCTGCTGCAGGCTGGCGATCATGGTGCTGATCTCGTTGGCCGAGCTCTGCGTCTTGGCCGCCAGGGAGCGCACCTCGTCGGCGACCACGGCGAAGCCCCGGCCCTGCTCGCCTGCCCGCGCCGCTTCGATGGCGGCGTTGAGGGCCAGCAGGTTGGTCTGCTCGGAGATGGCCTTGATCACGTCGAGCACGGCGCCCACTTGCTGGCTGTCTTGCTCCAGGCGCGCGATCACCGCGGCGGCGGCGGCCATTTCGCTGGACAGCGCCTGGATGGAGCGGCTGTTGGAACTGACCTTCTGCTGGCCTTCGCTGACCACGCCTTGGGAGCGCTGGGCGGTGTCGGCGCAGTCGTTGGTGTTCTGCGCCACCTCGTTGGCGCTGGAAGACATCTCGGTGATGGCCGCCGCCAGCTGGGTGTTTTCCTGGCGTTGCTGCTCGGCGCGGTGGAGCAGGGCGCCACTGAGGCGGCCGAGGCTGGCGGCTTCTTCCTGCAAGCGGCGGGATTCCTCGGCGATCACCTGGAGCATGCCCTGCAGGCGCCCGGCGTACTGGTTGACCGAACGGCGCAGGCCGCCGATCTCGTCATCACGGAGGATGGTCAGCGCGCCGCCGTGGCCCTGGCCGCTGCCGAGAGCGTCGATCTGCGCGGTGGTTTCGCCGAGCTGCTCCAGTACCTTGCGCCCGGCCAGCCAGACGAATAACAGCAGCAGGCCCAGCAGCGGCAGGAGGAACGCCAGCAACTCGTAGGTGAGGGCGCGCGCCAGGCCGGTGACCCGCGCCTGGGGGGTGACCAGGCCGATGGTCCAGCGGGTTTGCGGCATCACGAAGAGGTTGGCCTGGCTGGCTTCGCCCAGCAGGGCGTCGTCGTCCAGCGCCACGCTGGCGGTGCCGCTGGCGCCGAGTTTGCGCCGGGCCTCCGCCAGCGGCTGCAGCCAGGCTTCACGGGCGGCGAGGTCGTCGAACTTCTGCATGCTGGCTTCGGCGCCGCTGCCCGGCAGGGGGAAGAACAGGATGTTGCCGGCCGGGTCGAGGGCGAAGGCATAGCCGCCGGTGACCTTGCCCTGGTCCTTGAGGAAGGCGGCGAGGTCGTCGAGGCGCAGGTCGATGGTGCTGACCCCGGCGAAGCGGCCCTGCAGCTTGTAGGGCACGCTGCAGGTGACCATGGGCACCTTGCTGACCGGGTCCTGGTAGGCCTCGGACCAGGTGCAGGCATTGCCGCTGGCGCTGCGCGCGCCGGTGTACCAGGCGTCGTTGTGGTAACCGGGGCCTTCGGGCTTGTTGTAGTCGTCGGAGTATTCCAGCGCACCGCTGGCACCGCGTGCCCAGAAGAAGCTGCGGCGGTCGACGCCTTCGGTGAAGGCGCCCGGCTCCGGCCAGATGCCGCCGCCGGCGATGGCCGCATCGCCACTGTTGTCGATCAGGTTGGGGTAGTTGTCGCGGTACTGTGCCTCTTCCCGGGGCAGCACCTCGGCCAGGTGCGCCATGCTCACCGCCAGGCCCTCGATGCCGGCGAGCTTGAGGCCGAGCTGGCGGACGATGGCGCTGCCGGTCTGCTCGATCAGGGCGTTACTTTCCGCCACCACCCGGGGCTGGCCACGGAACACCATGATGGCGAACACGGCGAGGGCGGTGAGCAACAGGAGGAAGATCGCGCCCAGGGTCAGGCGGCTGGAAATGCGGTCAGGCAGCAGAGACATTCGGTACTCCTCGATTCCCGAGCTGGAAGGCGGCGCACGGCAGAGGCGCGGCAGGCACTTCCTATGCAATAGCAGTGCCCGCGCCATTGCGCCTCTGAAAGGCGTGTCGGCCGATGTCGGGGTTCCTGCAGTGGTTTCGGAGGAGTGGTCGTTTCTGGGGGGCGTTCAGGGAGTGATCGAGCGTGTCGGGGGCATCGCGGTGATGGGTTTCGTTTCGCTCGCGGAACGCCGCCCGACCCATCCTACGAAGAGCACCAAGCCGCGCGGACTGGGCACCCGTAGGATGGGTAGAGCCCCGCGAAACCCATCGTTGCGCCGCTGGGAGCCAGAAAGAACCAGGCCCGCATTGCGCGGGCCTGGTCGGGGTCAGTAGTCGTAGCCGAGGTTCGGCGCCAGCCAGCGTTCGCTCACGGCCTGGTCCTGGCCCTTGCGCTTGCTGTAGCTCTCCACCTGGTCGCGTTCGATCTTGCCGACCGCGAAGTACTGCGCCTCGGGGTGGGCGAAGTACCAGCCGCTGACGGCCGCCGCCGGGAACATGGCGAAGTGCTCGGTGAGGAACACGCCGCTGACGCCGGGCTTGTCGAAGCTGGCGCTCGGGTCCAGCAGGTTGAACAGGGTGGCCTTCTCGGTGTGGTCCGGGCAGGCCGGGTAGCCGGGAGCGGGGCGGATGCCGTTGTACTGCTCCTTGATCAGCGCCTCGTTGTCCAGGTGCTCGTCGGCGGCGTAGCCCCAGTGTTCCTTGCGCACGCGCTCGTGCAGCCATTCGGCGCAGGCCTCGGCCAGGCGGTCGGCCAGGGCCTTGACCATGATCGAGTTGTAGTCGTCGCCCTTGGCCTCATAGGCCTTGGCCACTTCCTCGGCGCCGATGCCGGCGGTGGTGATGAAGCCGCCGACGTAGTCGACCACGCCGCTTTCCTTGGGCGCGACGAAGTCGGCCAGGCACAGGTTGGGCTTGCTGTCGGGCTTGATGGTCTGCTGGCGCAGGTGGTGCAGGATGGCCAGCGGCTTGCCCTGGTCGTCACGCACTTCGATGTCGTCGTGGTTGACCTGGTTGGCCGGCCAGAAACCGAACACCGCACGGGCCTTGATCAGCTTCTCGTCGATGAGCTTCTTCAGCATCGCCTGGGCGTCGGCGAACAGCGCGGTGGCGGCTTCGCCCACGACTTCGTCGGTGAGGATGCGCGGGTACTTGCCGGCCAGGTCCCAGGAGATGAAGAAGGGCGTCCAGTCGATGTACTCGGCCAGCACCGCGAGGTCGATGTCTTCCAGCACGCGCACGCCGGTGAAGCTCGGCTTGGGCGCGCGGTAGCCGGCCCAGTCGAAGGCCGGCTTGTTGGCCAGGGCGTCGGCGTAGGCCAGGCGCTCGGTGCGGGCGGCGCGGTTGGCGGTGCGCTCGCGGACTTCGACGTAGTCGGCGCGGGTGCGTTCGACGAAGCCCGCCTTGAGTTCCTTGGACAGCAGCTGGGTGGCCACGCCCACGGCGCGCGAGGCGTCGGTGACGTAGACCACGGCGTCGTTGCTGTACTGCGGGTCGATCTTCACCGCAGTGTGGGCCTTGGAGGTGGTGGCGCCACCGATCATCAGCGGCAGGTTGAAGCCCTGGCGCTGCATTTCGCGGGCGACGTGGACCATCTCGTCCAGCGAGGGGGTGATCAGGCCGGAGAGGCCGATGATGTCGCACTTTTCGGCGATGGCGGTCTGCAGGATCTTCTCCGCCGGCACCATCACGCCGAGGTCGACGATGTCATAGCCGTTGCAGCCGAGTACCACGCCGACGATGTTCTTGCCGATGTCGTGGACGTCGCCCTTCACCGTGGCCATGAGGATCTTGCCCTTGGCTTCGGGCTTGTCGCCCTTTTCCTCTTCGATGAAGGGGATCAGGTGGGCCACGGCCTGCTTCATCACCCGGGCGGATTTCACCACCTGGGGCAGGAACATCTTGCCGGAGCCGAACAGGTCGCCGACCACGTTCATGCCGGACATCAGCGGGCCTTCGATCACCTCGATGGGGCGCGCGCATTGCTGGCGGCATTCCTCGGTGTCTTCGACGATGAAGGCGGTGATGCCCTTGACCAGCGCGTGTTCCAGGCGCTTGTCCACGGGCAGCGAGCGCCATTCCTCGTTCTCCACTTCCTTGACCGCGCCGTCGCCCCGGTACTTGTCGGCGATGGCCAGCAGCGCTTCGGTGGCGTTGGGCGTGCGGTTGAGCACCACGTCTTCCACGGCGTCGCGCAGCTCTTTGGGGATCTCGTCGTAGATCTCCAGTTGGCCGGCGTTGACGATGCCCATGGTGAGGCCGTTCTGGATGGCGTAGTAGAGGAAGACCGAGTGGATCGCCTCGCGTACCGGGTTGTTGCCGCGGAAGGAGAACGACACGTTGGATACGCCGCCCGAGCTCAGTGCGTAGGGCAGGTTGTCGCGGATGTAGGCGCAGGCGTTGATGAAGTCGACCGCGTAGTTGTTGTGCTCTTCGATGCCGGTGGCGACGGCGAAGATGTTGGCGTCGAAGATGATGTCTTCCGGCGGGAAGCCCACTTCGTTGACCAGGATGTCGTAGCTGCGCTGGCAGATTTCCGCCTTGCGCGCTTCGGTGTCGGCCTGGCCGGCTTCGTCGAAGGCCATCACCACCACGGCGGCGCCGTAGCGCTTGCACAGGCGGGCGTGGTGCTTGAACTGCTCGACGCCTTCCTTCATCGAGATGGAGTTGACGATGCCCTTGCCCTGGATGCACTTCAGGCCGGCCTCGATCACCTCCCACTTGGAGGAGTCGATCATGATCGGCACGCGGGAGATGTCCGGCTCGCCGGCGATGAGGTTGAGGAAACGCACCATCGCCGCCTTGGAGTCGAGCATGCCCTCGTCCATGTTGATGTCGATGACCTGGGCGCCGGCTTCCACCTGCTGCAGGGCGACTTCCAGGGCCTCGGTGTAGTTCTCCTCGCGGATCAGGCGGGCGAACTTGGCGGAGCCGGTGATGTTGGTGCGCTCGCCGACGTTCACGAACAGCGAGCTGCGGTCGATGGTGAAGGGCTCCAGGCCCGACAGGCGGCAGGCCTTGGGAATCTCCGGGATCACGCGCGGCGGGTGCTTGGCCACGGCCTTGGCGATGGCCTCGATGTGCCCCGGGGTGGTGCCGCAGCAGCCGCCGATGATGTTGAGGAAGCCGCTGGCAGCGAACTCCTCGACCACCACGGCCATTTCCGCCGGGGTCTCGTCGTATTCGCCGAAGGCGTTGGGCAGGCCGGCGTTGGGGTGCGCGGAGACGTGGGTGCCGGCCTTGCCCGCCAGTTCGGCGAGGTAGGGGCGCAGTTCCTTGGCGCCGAGGGCGCAGTTCAGGCCCACGGAGATCGGCTTGGCGTGGCTCACCGAGTTCCAGAAGGCTTCGGTGGTCTGGCCCGAGAGGGTGCGGCCGGAGGCATCGGTGATGGTGCCGGAGATCATGATCGGCAGCTCGACGCCCAGCTCCTCGAACACGCCCTGCACGGCGAAGATCGCCGCCTTGGCGTTGAGGGTGTCGAAGATGGTTTCGATCAGGATGAGGTCGGCGCCGCCTTCCATCAGGCCCTTGGTGGCCTCGGTGTAGTTCTCCACCAGCTCGTCGAAGGTGACGTTACGGTAGCCCGGGTCGTTGACGTCGGGGGAGATGGAGCAGGTGCGGCTGGTCGGGCCGAGGACGCCGGCGACGAAGCGCGGGCGGTCCGGGGTTTCCAGGGTCTTGGCGTCGGCCACTTCACGGGCCAGGCGCGCGCCCTCGACGTTCAGCTCGTACACCAGGGATTCCATGCCGTAGTCGGCCTGGGACACCTGGGTGGCGTTGAAGGTGTTGGTCTCGAGGATGTCGGCACCAGCGTCGAGGTAGGCCTTCTCGATGGCCTGGATCACGTCCGGGCGCGACAGCAGCAGCAGGTCGTTGTTGCCCTTGACGTCGCTCGGCCAGTCGGCGAAGCGCGCGCCGCGGTAATCCTCCTCCTGCAGCTTGTAGCTCTGGATCATGGTGCCCATGCCGCCATCGAGGATCAGGATGCGTTCCTTGAGGGCTTGGTGGAGGGCGTGCAGGCGAGCGCTGCGATCGGTGAGCGGGCTGGACATGGAGGACCTGACTAGCTGGGCGGAAAAGGGTGCGAAGCATAGCAAAGATGAAGGGGATCGACCGCCCACCGGCTGGCGCATGAAAATGGCTCATGTTGGTTGCGGCGAAAGGTCGCGACAGCCCTGGCGGGCCGGGTGCGCGGGGATGCAGGCGTGGCGGGGGAGAGCGGGGAGCGCGGCCGTGGATGAGGGAGGGTCATCCACGGCGCGGGGGGATCAGCCGCGGCAGCTGGCCGTGGCGTAGACGAAGTACTTCACCAGGTCGCGGTCGGTGCGGTTCCACACCTCGCCGACCGAGCGCAGGCCCTGGCTCTGGCCGACCGAGCCGGCGATGCTGCCGCACCACACGCGGGGGTACTTGCCACGGTACAGGGTGCCGCCGATGACCACGGCGACGTGGCCGTTGTTGCGCGCCGGGTTGTGGTCGCTGCCCTTGATGCCGGCGATCACGAAGTAACCCTGGGAGGCCTTCTGCGCGGCTTCGTCACCGCTGGCCAGTTCCTTCCAGCCGGTGGCCTGGGGCAGGCCGCCCATGATGGCGTCGGCGTTGCCGCTGGGAATCGGTACGCCGAGGGTGGCAGCCACCGACTGGAGGAAGCCGGAGCAGTTGTTCTTGTTCAGGGTACCGGCGATGAAGCTCTGGTCCCAGGCCGCGGTGGCGGCGTTGACGATGCAGGTGTCGAGGCTCATTGACTCATCCCTATCAGGGTTTGCAGAAAGGCTGTACGGGTTGCTTTGCGTGGGTCTTGCAGTTGCCGGTGTCGTCGCAGTCGGCGCCCAGCACCAGCTCTTCGCCCTCGATGGACGCGCGCTTGCCGGTGATGTCCTGGCGGTGCAGCACCTTGCAGGTGGCGGTGTCGTAGGCCACCAGCTCGCCGTTGGAGCCGCTGAATTCGTAGGTCACCAGGCGCTTCTCGTCGCGGCTGAGGAACAGCGGGTCGCGGGCCCAGATGCCGCCGTCCTCGATGGTGCAGCTCTTGCCGCTGGCCTTGTCCAGCAGCACCACCGGCGGCTCGGGGAAGGAGTCGGGCTCGGCGATGTCCGGGTTCTCGTTGACGAAGCGCACCTGCAGGTGCTGGCCGTCGCCGACGAAGGTGGTGGGCGCCTCGGGGCTCGCCACCAGTTTCAGCGGCGCGAAGCCGCAATCGGACGCCTGGGCACAGGCGCTGAGGGTCAGGGCGGCAAGGGCGCCGGCGAGGGGTTTCATGGTCAGGGTCTCCTGTGGCATGGCGGGGGCCGGCCGGGCGGCGTTCGGCTGCAGTTCAGGAGGGGGAGAGCCGGACGGCGGCCCCGAGAACGGTCCCTGTAGCTGCGCCGACATCATCCCTGGCGGTCTGGCGTGGCGGCAGGATACGCCGGCGGCTCGCCGTGAGAGATGACGGCGTTCACGTCTGCAACGCTCGGCAGGCCCTGGCGGACGGGCGGTGGGGCGGCGAGTGCCTCGGATTGTCGATCTGGGTCACGAAAGCCGGCTGCCGCTCTTCACAGGCAGGCGCGGCTGTTGCAGATTGATGCTGGCACCTCGCTAGTGCAGCAGGGCAAGGCCCACCAAGAGGCGAAAGACACGCCACCCGAATACCCCACACCGCACGCAAGACTGAGCACATACAAGGAAGCAGTTCGATGGAACAGGCGAAGAAAGTGATGGAAATGGCCGGCTACTGGGCCGGTCATGCAGTACAGGGCGTCGCCACCGGCGAGATGCTGATCCCCATCGTCGGCTACCTGGGCACGGACCAGCAGACCAGCATGGAACGGCTGTTCATGGACAGCTCGGTGGAGGCCATGCAGCAGGGCGATGCGCGCATCACCAACCTGGCCGCAGACAAGCTGGGCGCCGTGTTCATCCGCGACGGCCTGGTCACCCTGCCCACCGGCAAGACCGACTGCCTGATCGTCGACATCCGCTTCGCTTCGGACAAACAGCGCCATTTCCAGTGGCTGCTGCCCTATCGCAACGCCGGCCACCAAGCCGGCTTCGCCGTGCACAAGCCGAAGGCCTCCGCTGGCGCGGGCTTCTCCAACGACGAACTCCAGGAGCTGGCCGCTGCCTTCTTCGATGGCCTGGAGAACAACGAGGAAGCCCTGGAGGTGTGGAACAGCAACTTCGTCGATCAGGCGGGCGAAAGCTCCGGCTTCCACGGCCAGGAGAACACCAATTTCACCGCCGAGGAGTTCCAGGCCCTGCGCCGCGCGCCCTTCATGGTGTTCCTGCTGGTGGCCGCCGCCGATGGCAAGCTCGACAACAAGGAGGCCCAGGCCTTCGTCAAGCAACTGGGGGATTCGGCCAAGGAAGGTGGCGAGCTGTACTCGCGCATCATCACCAACGTCATCACCGATGTGCCGCAGCTGCTGACTGAACTGCTGACCACGCCGTTCAACCACGCCCAGGAACTGCTGCGCATCCGCCTGATCGTCGAGACCAAGGTGGCGCCGGAGGAGGCGCAGGCGTTCAAGCAGGCGTTGCTGGGCCTGGGCAAGACGGTGGCCTCGGCTTCCGGCGGCTTCCTCGGCTTCGGCAGCAAGATCAGCAAGGAAGAAAAGGCCACCCTGGAGCGCATCGCCGCCGGCCTGGGCCTGACCTACAGCTGAGCCGCTGCGGCTAGCTGGGCGATGGCGCTGCGCCGCGAGGGCGCAGCCCATCGCTACCACCTTGGCTACCGGTGCGCTGCAGCGCAGCGCGGATGCCGGTAGAATCCGCCGGTCCGTTCGCCAAGGAAAATGCTTCATGCCGTATCGCGCGTTGTTCGCCGCCGCCCTCCTGTTCCTGGGCGCTGCGGCGCAGGCCGAGGATATTTCCTATAGCCGCGACATCCAGCCGATCTTCACCGAGAAGTGCGTGGCCTGCCACGCCTGCTACGACTCGCCGTGCCAGCTCAACCTGGGCAGCGCCGAGGGCGCCACGCGCGGGGCGACCAAGAAGCCGGTCTACGACGGCACCCGCACCCAGGCCCAACCCACCACCCGGCTGTATTTCGACGCCCGTGGCGAAGCGGCCTGGCGGCAGAAGGACTTCTATTCCGTACTGCACGGCCAGGCCTCCCAGGCTGCCCTGATGGCGCGCATGCTGGAGCTGGGCCACAGCACGCCGCTCGTGCCCAATGCCAAGCTGCCGGCGGACCTGGACATCAGCATCAACCGCGAGAACCAGTGCCCGGCGCCGGGGGAGTTCGACGGCTACGCGAAGACGTTCGCCCACGCCGGCATGCCCTTCGCCGTGACTGGGCTGGACGACCAGCAGTACCAGACCCTGCAGCGCTGGCTGGCGGCCGGCGCACCGGTTGAAGAGGTCGCGCCGACGCCCACGCCCGACGAGGCGCGCCAGGTGGCCGAGTGGGAGGCCTTGCTCAACGCCCGTGGCGCCCGCGAGGTGCTGGTGGGGCGCTGGTTGTTCGAGCACCTGTTCCTCGCCCACCTGTATTTCGATGGCGGCAAGAGCGGGCATTTCTTCCAGCTGGTGCGCTCGCGTACGCCCAGCGGCAAGCCCATCGACCCCATCGCCACGCGTCGCCCCAACGATGACCCGGGCACCGACTTCTACTACCGCCTGTGGCCCATCCAGGGCGTGATCGTGCACAAGACGCACATCACCTACCCGCTGGACGACGCCAAGCTGGCACGGGTCAACGAACTGTTCTTCGGCAGCGACTGGAGCACCGACAAGGTGCCGGGCTATGGCGCCCAGCGCCGGGCCAACCCTTTCGAGACCTTCGAGGCCATCCCGGCCCAGGCGCGCTACCAGTTCATGCTGGATAACGCCGAGTACTTCGTGCGTACCTTCATCCGCGGGCCGGTGTGCCGGGGGCAGATCGCCACGGACGTGATCCGCGATAACTTCTGGGCCCTGTTCCAGGACCCGCAACACGACCTCTACGTCACCGATGCCGCCTACCGCGGCGAGGCGACGCCGCTGCTGGCGATGCCCGGGCAGTTCGACGAGATCGGCGGGCTGCTGAGCCTGTGGTACAGCTACCGCGACAAGCGCAACGCCTACGAGGAGCTGCGCCGCGACGCCTATGCCGCCGCGCCGGTCCCCACCTGGGCGGATATCTGGACCGGCAACGACAACGCGCTGTTGTCCATCTACCGCCAGTTCGACAGTGCCTTCGTGCGCAAGGGGCTGATCGGCGAGGTGCCGCAGACGATGTGGCTGATGGACTACCCGCTGCTGGAGCGCACCTACTACCAGCTGGTGGTCAACTTCGACGTGTATGGCAACGTCTCCCACCAGGCGCAGACGCGGCTGTACTTCGACCTGATCCGCAATGGTGCCGAGGTCAACTTCCTGCGCCTGATGCCGGCCGAGTCGCGCACCGCGATCCTCGATGACTGGTACCAGAACAGCGGCAAGCTGAAGATGTGGCTGGACTACGAGGACATCGACGACGACACGCCCACCGGGCTGTTCCTCCCGGTGGAGCGCGCCAAGGGCTCCTTCGCCGCGCAGCTGCTCAAGCGCTACGCCGACCTCAATGCGCGGCCGGACCCGATCAACCGCTGCACCACCGGCAACTGCTACCGCCCGGGTATCGACCCGGCGCTGCAACAGGCCGAGCAGGCCCTGAGCCAGCTGGTCAGCCGGCCGGCGGCGGGGCTCAAGGTGATCGACCAGATGCCGGAGGCGACGCTGTTGCGCGTCGAGCTGGCGGACGGGCACCGCGAGGTCTACAGCGTGTTGCGCAACCGTGCCCACAGCAACGTGGCCTTCATGATGGGCGAGGAACTGCGCTACCAGCCGGGGCTGGACACCCTGACCATCTACCCCGGCGTGCTCACCAGCTACCCGAACTTCCTGTTCAACCTGCGCGCCGAGGAGGTGCCGGAGTTCGTCAGCGCCCTGGGCCAGGTCAAGGACACGGCGGCCTTCGACAAGGTGGTGGAGCGTTGGGGCGTCCGCCGCAGCCACCCGCAGTTCTGGCGCTACTTCCACGACCTCTCGGCCTACATCCGCGAAACCGAGCCGGTGGAGGCGGGCGTGCTGGATATGAACCGCTATCAGAATTTCTGAGAAGTTGTCGCGAATAATTCCTACTAAAATACTAGGACTTTATCCGTAGGACCTGATTGGCGTACACTGCGCCCCATGTTTGCGAGGAGTTGCCATGAGCGCCATCACCATTACCCAGGCAGCCGAAGATTACCTGGCTGACCTGCTGTCGAAGCAGAACACCAGCGGTATCGGCATCCGTGTCTTCATCACCCAGCCGGGTACCCAGTACGCCGAGACCTGCATCGCCTACTGCAAGCCCGGTGAGCAGAAGCCCGAGGACACCCCGCTGGCCCTGGCTTCCTTCACCGCCTGGATCGATGCCGTCAGCGAGCCCTTCCTCGACGACGCCGTGGTCGACTACGCCACCGACCGCATGGGCGGCCAGCTGACCATCAAGGCGCCGAACGCCAAGGTGCCGATGGTCAATGAAGACAGCCCGCTGAACGAACGCATCAACTACTACCTGCAGACCGAGATCAACCCCGGCCTCGCCAGCCACGGCGGCCAGGTGAGCCTGGTGGACGTGGTCGAGGAGGGCATCGCCGTGCTGCAGTTCGGCGGCGGCTGCCAGGGCTGCGGCCAGGTCGACCTGACCCTCAAGGACGGCGTCGAGCGCACCCTGCTCGAGCGCATCCCCGAGCTGAAGGGCGTGCGTGACGTCACCGACCACAGCAACCGCGAAAACGCCTATTACTGAGGCGTGCAGCGGCAAGAAGAAGGCAGCCCTCGGGCTGCCTTTTTTGTGCCTGTGATTTCCCGGGCTGAAGCCCGGGCTACGGTCATTCAGGGCTTGTCGAGGGCACATGTTTGCCGCGCGACATGCACCGTAGGATGGCGTAGAGCGCAGCGAAACCCATGCTGTCCGGTATTCGGGGATACACCGAATCGATGGGATTCGCAGAGCTCTTCCCATCCTACGACCCGCACAGGTCTCTCGCGGGTTTCCCCCGCCCTACTTTGCTGCGGGGTAAGCACCGTAGGATGGCGTAGAGCGCAGCGAAACCCATGCTGCCCGGTGTTCGGGGATACACCGAATCGATGGGATTCGCGGAGCTCTTCCCATCCTACGATCTGCACAGGTCTCTCGCGGGTTTCCCCCGCCCTACTTTGCTGCGGAGTAAGCAACGTAGGATGGCGTAGAGCGCAGCGAAACCCATGCTGCCCGGTGTTCGGGAATACACCGAATCGATGGGATTCGCGGAGCTCTTCCCATCCTACGACCCGCACAGGTCTCTCGCGGGTTTCCCCCGCCCTACTTTGCTGCGGGATAAGCGCCGTAGGATGGCGTAGAGCGCAGCGAAACCCATGCTGCCCGGTGTTCGGGGATGCACCGAATCGATGGGATTCGCGGAGCTCTTCCCATCCTACGACCCGCACAGGTCTCTCGCGGTTTCCCCCGCCCTGCCTTTGCTGCGGGATAAGCGCCGTAGGATGGCGTAGAGCGCAGCGAAACCCATACTGCCCGGTGTTCGGGGATACACCGAATCGATGGGATTCGCGCAGCTCTTCCCATCCTACGATCCACAGAGGTCTCTCGCGGGTTTCCCCCGCCCTGCCTTTGCTGCGCGATAAGCGCCGTAGGATGGTGTAGAGCGCAGCGAAACCCATGCTGTTCGGTGTTCGGGGATACACCGAATCGATGGGATTCGCAGAGCTCTTCCCATCCTACGATCTGTAATTTCCCGAGGGGGCGCGATGCGGGGCGGCGATCAGGGTGTGGCTTCGGCGTGGGCGACCTTGCTGCGGCGTACCGAGAAGAGCGCCAGCAGGACGACCGCCACCAGCGGCAGCATGCCGATGTTCACCGCACCCCAGCCGAGGCCGGTGATCAGCGCGCCGGAGGCGAAGGAGGCACAGGCGGCCACCAGGCTGTTGCACAGTTCCATCAGTGCCTGGGCCTGGCCGCGTTCGTCGGCGTTGTGCCCTTCCGCCAGCAGGGTGGTGCCGGCCACCAGCATCAGGTTCCAGCCCAGCCCCAGCAGGAACGAACTCACCAGGAAATACCCCATGCCCAGCCCGGCCAGGGCGATGCCGGCGCTCAGGAGCAACAGCACCGCGCCCACCAGGGCCACGCGGCGGCTGCCGAAACGGTCCACCAGCGGGCCGGCGGCGAAGGCGGGGAGGAACATGCCGAGCATGTGCCAGCGGATCACCTCCGACCCGGCTTCCAGTGGCAGGCCGCAGAAGCTCATGGCCAGGGGCGTCGCGTTCATCACCAGGATCATCAGCCCGTGGCCGATGGCGGTGGTGGCGATGGCGGCGCGGACCAGCGGGCGCTTGAGCAGGGCCTGGGTGGCCGCCCAGCCGGCCTTGGGCGGCCTGGGTGCCTGGCCTTCACGCAGCAGGCGCAGCAGCACGAGGGCGACCAGCGCCAGGGCTGCGATGGCGAGGTAGGCGCCGACGAAGGGCGTTTCCAGGGCGTTGCGCGACCAGAGCGCCAGGCTCGGTGCCAGCAGCGCGGCGCAGATGCCGCCACCGACCACATAGGCGGTGGCGCGGCCCTTGTGCCTGTCGTCCACGGCTTCCTGGGCGGCGAAGCGGTAGTACATGGCCGAGGCCTGGTAGGCGCCGATCGGCAGCGCGCCCAGGCACAGCAGGATGAAGTCGCCAAGCCAGACGCCCAGGGCGCTGGCCAGGCCGCCCAGTACGCCGGCGGCGGCGCCGAGCATCAGCCCCGGGCGGCGACCGTGGCGCTGCATGAACAACGACAGCGGCTGCACCGCCAGCAGGTTGCCCAGTACCAGCAGCGCCAGCGGCAGGGTGGCCAGGGCGTTGAGCGGCGCCAGTTGCAGCCCCACCAGCGAGGTGAGGGTGATGCCGATCATCGAGCAGCTCCAGTACAGTGCCTGGCCGGCGAACAGCAGGCGGATGCTCGGGTTGCGCAGCAGCATGGGGACCTCGGCGGCTTACCAGTATTTGGGGTAGCGGGCCTCGCGGCTCGCGTTGTTGTAGACCAGCGCCACCAGCACCAGCAGCAGGGCGCCGCTGAGGGTGGGGTAGAGCAGGAAGTCCCAGCCCGGCTGCAGGAGGAAGACGATCACCGGATTGGAGCCGGCCGGCGGGTGCACGGTCCGGGTCAGCATCATCAGGGCGATCGCGCTGCCCACCGCCAGTGCCACGGCCCACCAGTGCGGGCCGCAGACATACAGGAAGGCCAGGCCCGTGAAGGTGCTCAGCAGGTGGCCGAAGACCACGTTGCGCGGCTGCGAGAAGGGCACGTCGGGGAAGCCGAAGACCAGCACGCAGGAGGCGCCGAAGGAGCCGAGCAGCAGGCTCAGGGTCAGCGCGTCGCCCAGGCCGGCGATGCTGGCAATGGCCAGGACGCCGCCGAGCCAGGCGATGAACACCTGGCGCGTGGCGGGGCGTGGGGGCAGGGCGACGGCGTCGCCACGGAATTTCTTCACCAGTTCGAGCATGGTCGTCTTCCGGTTCAGGCGCGCTTGGCGCAGCCAGCAGGGTTGTGGATGCGTTGGCTCGACGGCGGGTTGGCGGCGAGCTTGGCGGCGGGACGGATGGGGCGCCCGACCAGCTTGCCGGCGCAGTTGGGGCAGTGGCCGGCAAGGTGGGTTTCGACGCAGTCGCGGCAGAAGGTGCACTCGAAGGAGCAGATCATCGCCTCGGCGGAGTCGGGTGGCAGGTCCTTGTCGCAGCATTCGCAGTTGGGGCGCAGTTCGAGCATGGCGGTTTCCTCAGGCTTGGTTGGGGCGTCCGAAGCGTTCCGCGTATTCCTGCGGGCTGATGGACAGGTGTTTGTGAAAGGTGCGGCGCAGGTTTTCCGGGTGGCCGAAGCCGGTGAGGCGGGCCACGGTGGCGATGGAGGCCTGGGCGTCCTGCAGCAGCGCGCGGGCCGCCTCCAGGCGCACCCGTTCGATGTACTTGCCGGGGCCCATGCCCAGCTCCTGGACGAAGACCCGGGACAGGCTGCGCGGCGCCATGCTGGCCTGGCTGGCCAGGGCCTCCAGCGAGAGATCGCCACCGAGGTTGCCGGGTATCCATTCCAGCAGGGCGGCGAGGCGCGGCGTGCGGCTGGGCTCGCAATTGAGCAGGGCGCTGAACTGCGCCTGGCCACCGGGGCGGCGCAGGAACAGCACCAGCCGGCGCGCCACCGCCAGCGCCATGGTGCGGCCGAGGTCGGCCTCCACCAGCGCCAGGGCCAGGTCGATGCCGGCGGTGACCCCGGCGGAGGTGAACACATGGGGGTCGCCATCGCGGCCGGTGGGGTCGTAGGTGTGCAGGCGGTCGCCTTGCACGTCGATATCGCAATAGCCGCCCAGGGCGGGTACGTCGGACCAGTGGGTGGTGGCGCTGCGCCCGGCGAGCAGGCCGGCGGCGGCGAGGATCAGGGCACCGGAGCAGATGGAGCCGAGCCGGCGCACCTGGGGCTCGGCGTCACGCAGCCAGGCCAGCAGCGATGGTTTGCGGCACATGCGCTCGACGCCCATGCCGCCTGCCACCAGCAGGGTGTCGAGGGAGGCCGGGTCGACCTCGTGATAGGCGGCCTCGGCGACCAGGGCGAAGCCGGCGGAGGTCTTCACCGCACCGGCTTCGGTGCCGATCAGGCGGATGCCATAGGCATCGGGCAGGCCCTGGCGCTGGCGCTCGACGTTGGCCGAGGCGAACACCTGCAGCGGGCCGGTCACGTCCAGGCTCATCACGTCGTCGAATGCAAGGCAGGCGATGGTGCGCAAGGGGGCCATGGCGGGGCTCCATCAGGTTGATGGTGCCAGTCTGCGTCCTGCCGGGTTTGGCGACAATGACAATAACCCCACAGATATTGCCAAGTCCTTGGCCAGGCGCTCAGCCCGCCGGGGCGACGTGCAGCGCCTGGAGGAAATGCATCAGCGAGGCTTCCTCGGCACTCAGGCCCTTACGCTTGCGGGCCTTCTTCAGGCCCTGTAGTTCGCCGGCGAGGAAGGCGTCGATTATGGCGGGGTGGACGTAGCACTTGCGGCAGATGGCTGGGGTGTTGCCCAGTTCGCTGGACACCTGGCGGATGACCTCCACCAGGTGCTTCTTCGCCGTGGCTTCGTCCTGCCAGCGGTGCTTGCGCAGGTGCTCCAGGGCCAGGGCGCTGCCAGCCCAGGTGCGGTAGTCCTTGGCAGTGAAGTCTTCGCCGGCGTGGCTGCGCAGGTAGTCGTTGATGTCGTGGGAGCTGACGGTGCGGCGCTCGGCGCCCTCGTCCAGGTATTGGAACAGGTGCTGGCCGGGCAGCTCCAGGCAGCGGCGGAGGATGCGCGCCAGGCGCGGGCTGCTGAGCCGGACGCTGTGCTCGATGCCGCTCTTGCCCTTGAATTCAAAGCGGATGTTGTTGCCCTTCACGGCGACATGGCGGGTGCGCAGGGTGGTGAGGCCGAAGGATTTGTTGTCCCGCGCGTAGCGGCTGTTGCCGATGCGGATCAGGGTGCGGTCGAGCAGGGCGACCACGGCGGCCATCACCTTGTCGCGGCCCAGCCCCGCTTCGCCCAGGTGCAGGTCGATGCGCCCGCGCAGGGCCGGCAGGGCCTGGCCGAAGCGCAGCAGGCGCTCGTACTTGGCGGCGTCGCGTATCTCGATCCACAGCGGGTGGTAGCGGTACTGCTTGCGCTGGCGGGCATCGCGGGCGGTGGCCTGGATATGGCCCTGCGGGTCGGCGCAGATCCACACCTGCTGGTAGGCGGGCGGGATGGCGAGCTTGTTGATGCGCTGGATCTCCAGCTCGTCGCGTATCGGTTTGCCGGCCAGGTCGATGTAGACGAACTTGCCGCGGCTCAGGCGCCGGGCGAAGCCGGGCATGCTGTCCTCGACGTAGCGCAGTTGTGGCGGCAGGGCGGGCGGCGTTGCGGCTGTCATGCGTGTGCCTCCACGGGTGAGGCCTGGTGCTTGCGGCCCAGGGCGCGTGACCAGGCCTGGCCGTCGCAGCGGGGGCAATGGGCGTTCTGCCCCTGGGCGAGGTGCTGGGTGAAACCGCACCGGTTGCAGGCGTAGAGGCCATCCGCGCTGGGGCGCTCCACGCTCTGGCGCAATTGGCGGGGTAGCACGGAGAGGCCCGCGCGCACTTCGCTGTCATCGAAGAAATACAGGCTGACGTCGCCATTCACCTCGAGTATCGCCAGCCTTACCTGGCCCAGGTGCTCGACGCTCTGGCGGCGCAGCTCCATGAAGAACTCGTCGCTGGAGATGTTGTTGCGGGCCAGTGCGTCGATGTCGTAGAGGCCGTCGCGGATGATCACCACCGGCTCGCCCTCCAGCCAGGCGCCGAAGCGGCGGTTGCGCTCCATGGCGTAGGTGGTGACGCGGTAGAGCACCAGCAGGGTGGTGAAGACCACGAGGATCGGCAGCAGGGGCACGTCTTCATAGAAGGAGACATCGCCGGCCGCAGAGCCGAGGGTGAGGATGACCAGCACCTCGAACAGGGAGATCTGCCGCACGCCACGGCGCCCGGAAATCTTCAGGAAGGCGAAGACCACGACGAAGGCGAAGAGGGCGCGTAGCGCGACTTCCGCGAGGAAGCTCAGGGGGAACTCATCGATGAGGATGCGGTGCCAGTCGAATGGGCTCATGGCCTGTGTGCTCCTTGCGCGGGCGAGCGAGGCTGGCGCGGGCGGGTTGCCGCGTGTGCTCGGGCTGCAAGGTTATGGACAGCGAAGGCGGGGGAATGTCTTCAGTGAAAAGCGAGGCGGCGTTGCGATAACGCCAGGGCGGGCAGCCGGGAAGCTGCCCGCCGCGCAGTGGGCACAGCGCTGGGAGGTATTACTCGGGCATCTCCCAGGGGGCGAGGCTGTAACCTTGGCGGCTCAGCTCCTCGCGGGACTGCTTGAGGATGCTGGCCAGTTGTTCGGGATCGGAATAGGTGCTGCTGGCGATTTTCGAGCGGCCCAGCAGGCGGGTGCTGGTGCGGTCGATGACGCTGAGGCTCAGCTCGCCGTTGCCGTCCTGTGGGGCCCAGGCCACGCACTGGAAGGGTTGGAAGGCGCGGCCGGCGATGATCAGGGCTTCGTTGAAGCGCAGTGTTGCATTCATGGGGTGGGTCTCTCCGTATTGTGCCCATTGAGGTGACGGACCCAGTCGGCTCGACCGTTTGTGTGCCGTCGTGGATATGGATGGCGAAACCTGACTCGGAAGTCACAGGCCGTCGTGAATAAATAACTATTTGTCGCGGCAATGAATGGATTGGTGATAACGGTCTCGAAAAACCGTCATTTCCGTGCGTTGCCGGGCGTGCCTCGGGTATACAGGTGCGCCATGTACCGGCCGCTCGCGTCGGTGTCCGCCATGCACCTGAACCACCGGGGTAGATGCAGTGCCTATTCGCCTTGACCGATCCCTTGCCGGCTGTGCCGTGCTCGCGTTTTCCATCCTGCTGGCCGCCTGTTCCGTCCAGCCCACCTCGCCCAGGCTGCGTGCCCTGCCCGAAGCGGTGGAGCTGAGCAACGTGCCCTTCTTCGCCCAGCACGTTTACCAGAGCGCGCCGGCCAGTCTGGCTGCACTGTTCACCCTGCAGGGCGAGACGGTGACGCCGGGCATGGTGGAAAAGGAGCTGCGCCTGCCCGAACGGGAAGAGGCACTGCAACAGAACCTGGCGGGCGTGGTGAACCGCCATGGGTTGCTGCTGTACCCGCTGGGCGACCAGTTGGAAGACCTGCTGGTACAGGTGGCGGCGGGCAACCCGGTGCTGGTGCACATGCGCCAGGGCTACGGCTGGCTGCCGTCCTGGCGCTACGCGCTGGTGGTGGGCTACGACCGCAATAAGCAGGTACTGCTCCTGCGTGCCGGGGGCATACGCCGCCTGCCGATGAGCTTCTCGGAGTTCGAGTCGGGTTGGGAAGGCGCTGGCCACTGGGCCGCGTTGGTGCAGGCGCCGAACCAGCTGCCCGCCGAAGCGGATAGGTCGCGCTGGACCCAGGCCGTCGATGCGCTGGCCGGTGCCGGGCAGGCCGATGCGGCGAATATCGCCAGGAAGCAGCTGCACTGATTGTTCTGGCGGGGCCGCAGCCCCAATGAAAAACGGCGCCCGAGGGCGCCGTTTTCATCTCGCGGGGATCAGATCCCCAGCTTGTCGCGCAGGCTGTAGTACCAGGCGCCGATGGCGCTGAACGGTACCTGGAACAGGCGGCCACCCGGGAAGGGGTAGTGCGGCAGGCTGGCGAAGGCGTCGAAACGCTCTGCCTGGCCGCGCAGTGCTTCGGCCAGTACCTTGCCCGCCAGGTGGGTGTAGGTGACGCCGTGGCCGCTGCAGCCCTGGGAGTAATAGATGTTGTCGCCGATACGGCCGACCTGGGGCAGGCGCGAGAGGGTCAGCAGGAAGTTGCCGGTCCAGGCGTAGTCGATCTTCACGTTCTTCAGCTGCGGGAAGGTCTTGAGCATCTTCGGGCGGATGATCGCCTCGATGTTCGCCGGGTCACGGGCGCCATAGACCACGCCGCCGCCATAGATCAGGCGGTTGTCGCCGGTGAGGCGGTAGTAGTCCAGCAGGTAGTTGCAGTCTTCGACGCAGTAATCCTGGGGCAGCAGGCTCTTGGCCATTTCTTCCGACAGCGGCTCGGTGGTGATCACCTGGGTGCCGCACGGCATGGACTTGGACGCCAGCTCGGGCAGCAGGTTGCCCAGGTAGGCGTTACCGGCCACAACCACGAACTTGGCCTTCACGCGGCCCTTGGGCGTGTGTACGACCGGGTTGGCGCCGCGCTCCACGCGAATGGCCGGGGATTGCTCATGGATGATGCCGCCGAGGGATTCCACCGCCGCCGCCTCGCCCAAGGCCAAGTTCAGCGGGTGGATGTGGCCGCCGCTCATGTCGAGCATGCCGCCTATATAGTTCTCGGTCGACACTACCTCGCGGATGCGCTTGGCATCCAGCAGCTCCAGCTGGGTGTGGCCGTAGCGTTCCCAGAGCTTCTTCTGCGACTCCAGGTGGCCCATCTGCTTGGGCGTGATGGCGGCGAACACACCGCCATCCTTCAGATCACACTGGATGTTGTACTTGGCGATGCGCTCGCGAATGATGCGGCCGCCTTCGAACGCCATCTGGCCGAGCAGTTGCGCCTGCTTCGGGTCGACGGTGCGCTCGATCACATCGATGTCGCGGCTGTAGCTGTTGACGATCTGCCCGCCGTTACGGCCGGACGCGCCGAAACCGACCTTGGCCGCTTCGACGATGGTGACCTTGAAGCCGTTTTCCAGGAGGAAGAGGGCGGTGGACAGCCCGGTGTAACCGGCGCCGATGATGCAGATGTCGGTCTCGGTCTCGCCGACCAGCTCCGGCCGCTGCGGTACCGGGTTGGCCGATGCTGCGTAATAGGATTGGGGGTAGGGAGTGTGCGTCATCTTGAATCTCTGTTTTTTATTTTTTACGGATGGCGTGATGCTACCCGAGTTGAAAATAGCCGGCTAGGGGCTGTGCAAGATATTTAACGCGGCGTTGAACAACAAAAACTTCACTTTTTCAGGCAGTTAGCGAAAAAAGTTGTTGACGCCGAAAAGCATGGCTGTAGAATGCGCACCCATCGAAGGCACATAGCTCAGTTGGTTAGAGCACCACCTTGACATGGTGGGGGTCGTTGGTTCGAGTCCAATTGTGCCTACCAATTCGAAGCTGCATCACTGCAGCGCATGAGGGGCGATCCGAAAGGGTCGCCCTTTTTTGTTTCCGACTTTCCTTCAATGGGCTTCCGGGCCCTCCTCATGGTTCAGGCTTTCAAGCCTGCCTGCGCCCGCTGGTGCCCGATCTCCTTCTCCGTGCGCCCCTCTAATGGATGGTGGCTATCTCCTCCTCTAGGAAGCTCTGGATTCTCCTAGGGCGCGCAGCTCACAATCTGGGCTTCAGGTCGCTCGATTCTGTTCACGGAGGATCACCATGAAATACGCAATGGGAATGCTGTGCGCGTTGTTTGCCAGTGCCGCCAGCGCTGAGCAGGTGCTGGTGCGGGCTGATAAGGGGCATCAATGTGTTGGCGATGCGTTCTCGCTGGGCGATGTGCCAGACGTGCTTTTCCTCGAGAGAGCGTGCGAGCTGCCTGTTTCGCGTGCTACCGAGAGGCACGCTTATGTTGCGCGCAGCGAAGGCGCCGAAGTCAGGGGCTGCTGGCGCGCGCTTTCCGATGGCAACTACTCGGTCATCGATGAGGCTGGCGGCCAACAGCTTTTGAACAGGGATGCCTATGCAGGGGCTGAAACCACTTCGTCATCGAGCGCCAGGATTGTCCGCTCGCCGGCCGGCGCTTGCCCTTGATCGCACGGTTTGTGTCTTGTGCATTCGCTTTACCCATCCAGGGAGAGGATTAAGTGCGTATCTATCTTTGTGGTGTTCTTGTGTTGGCGATGATGCCCATGGCCGCATCTGCGCAGGATCTGGTCGGCGGTGGGCTGAAGGTGGCCTCGGTTGAGCGGGTCGATGACTCCAAGGCGGTGATCAGGCTCGGCAATGGAAAGGGCGGGGTCGAGTCCTTGTGGGTCGACTGCCTGGCGGCTGAGTGGGGCTATGAGGGTGTCGAGGCGGGGGCTTTGGTGGAGCAGGGCCAGAGGTCCCAGGCGATTGCCTATCGTGCCTGTCGGGATCTACCCAGCAAGGCCTCGCTGCTTCAGGCGCCCGGGACCTGGCGGGCGGCGGGTCCGCTCAAGTGAGCCGGTGTCGGTCGCTTCTCCAGGTAAATGTGTATTGAAAGGCCTGGGCTTCTGGTGGCGCACCTTGCTTGACTCGACTGGCCGCGCGTTTTAGTTTTCCGGCTTCTTTTTATGGTCGCCGCTGAGGGAAGCTGCCGGCTTCTCGTGAGGAAACGAATGCGCAAAGCTCTCGCCGTACTTCTCCTGGTCTCGCCTGCTGTTTTCGCTGAATCGGCTACCCCTCACCATGATTGCAAGCGGCCGGATGTGCCGGCGCAGTTCAGGGATGAGGCGCATCGCGACCAGTTCACCCGCGATGTCGACAGCTACAACAAGTGCATCACGGCTTTCGTGACCGAGCAGAACGAGGCGGTTCGCAAGCACCGCGAGGCGGCGCTCAAGGCGACCGAGGAGTGGAATGCCTTCGCCAATTCGATGAAGTGAGTGTTGCGCGTATCGATGAGCCCGGTCTTGCGCCGGGCTTTTTGTTTCTGTCGTTTGGGCTCGCTGGGTCGCCTTGGTAGATGTCCATATATCGGAAAAGTGGTCCCGCTTCGCTTGGATATATCCGCAGGCTCTCTACGCTTGAAAATGCATTTACGAGCGAGGAGGCGTTTGCCATGAGCAAGCGAATCGATTTCGGCCGTCGGGCGATGTCGGTGGCGGCTTGGGCTGTGCTGCTATCGATGGGCGGCGCGGCGCAGGCGAGCGACATCGGCTTCGGTGTCGGGGTGAGCTATGTCTTCGGCGGTGGCGTGGCGGCGGGTGTCAAGGCGTTCAGCGATGACCAGGACAACGAGATGGTGGGCTCCGTCGGCCTCGACTATCTGTTCGCATCGTCCGCTTTCCGGCCGAACATCGGTGTCGCCTACCAGGGCGAGGGCTACTTCAGTGGTGGGGATGTCGGCTACAACCTGCAGACTCAGGCGCTGGACTTCGGTGCCGGGGCGGGCTGGTCGAATAGCGATGACGATCACTCAGAGTCTGCGCCCGAGGAGCCGGTGTTCATTCCCTGATGAGGTTTCGCGCGTCTGGGCGTGGTGCTTCATGCCCCGCTGGCGGCAGATGGCGGCGGGCGATGAGTGCCTGAAGGGGATTGCGCAATAAAGGAAAGCCGCAGTGCGAGGTTGTCGCGCTGGTGGAGGTGGCGAGGCGGTGCGTCGGGTCTGGTTTCAGATATCGGCGATCAGCATGCCGTGCAGTACACGGTAGAGGCCGTCGTTGATCCTGATGGTGAGTGGTTCCCGTCCGATGATTCGTGCCCCGTCCTTGAGCAACTCATCGATATGCGCACGCAAGGCATGAAAATTCCGTTGTTCCTTCACGGATGAGTCTCCCCTGGGAAGATGCGAGCAGAATAGCAGTAGCTGTGACAGGGCTCGCGTTCCGAAATTCCGTTGCGCTTTGTACGCTTTTGACTATTCGTTCGAAACGTGGATGTGCAGTCAGGAACGCCGTCGAGGAGGTGTCGGGCGGGGAGGGCGGGGCAGCGCCGGGCGAGAGCGCCCGGGCGCGGTCAGGCGGCTACGGAGTGGCTGATCAGCATGCCGTAGTTGACGCGATAGAGATGGCCGCTGACCTTCAGGGTGAGAGGGTCGCGACTGATGATGCTGGCTCCGTCCCTGAGCAGCTCGTCAATGTGGGCACGGAGAGCAAGGAAAGTACGTTGTTCCTTCATCGTAGGGCTCCTTGGTCGATGGATTCGCCGGAGCATATCAGTGCGTTTGTGAACTGATCGGTAAATCTGTGTGATTCTCATCACATTTCAATGATGGCAAAAGAGTGTCAGGCTGCGCTGTGCCTGGGGTGGCGATGTCGCTGTCTCTGCTCGCTTGCCGGTGGGAGAGGGCTTCTCGTGCCGGGGCGCTTCTAAGACGTTGATTTTTTTGTGGTAGAGTGCGCGACCGCGCGGTCTCTCCCGATCTTCTCGTGACGTTCGCACTCTCGCTGCCGTCCGTGCTGCCTATATAAAGGTGTGCGGGTGGCATCGGAAGCTTGTCAGTGTCATCTGTTTCTGGAAGCATCCGCGGTTCTCGACACCTCCAGTGACTCTGGTTCGGCTCGGTTGGCCTTCGGGCTCTGTCATCGTGTGGCAGGCATACCCCCGGATCAATTACTGGCTCATCCCAACCCATGTGGCCTTTGGTAGAGGTCACCACTAGGAGAGGAGGCGCCATGCCCATCATTACTCTTCCCGACGGCAGTCAGCGTTCGTTCGATCACCCGGTATCCGTACTCGAGGTGGCGCAATCCATTGGTGCTGGTCTGGCCAAGGCCACCGTCGCCGGCAAGGTCGACGGCAAGCTCGTCGATGCCTGCGACCTGATCGAAAACGACGCGACCCTGCAGATCATCACCCCCAAGGACGAGGCTGGGGTCGAAATCATTCGTCACTCCTGCGCCCACCTGGTCGGGCATGCCGTCAAGCAGCTGTACCCGACCGCCCGCATGGTGATCGGCCCGGTCATCGATGAAGGCTTCTATTACGACATCGCCTTCGAGCGCTCCTTCACGCCTGATGACATGGCGGCCATCGAGAAGCGCATGGCCGAGCTGATCGACAAGGATTACGACGTCATCAAGAAGGTCACCCCGCGCGCCGAGGTGATCGAAGTGTTCAAGGCCCGCGGCGAGGACTACAAGCTGCGCCTGGTCGAGGACATGCCGGACGAGAAGGCCATGGGCCTGTACTTCCATGAGGAGTACGTGGACATGTGCCGGGGCCCGCACGTGCCCAACACCCGCTTCCTGAAAGCGTTCAAGCTCACCAAGATTTCCGGTGCCTACTGGCGCGGCGACTCGAAGAACGAGCAGTTGCAGCGTATCTATGGCACCGCCTGGGCCGACAAGAAGCAGCTGGCCGCCTACGTCCAGCGCATCGAAGAGGCCGAGAAGCGCGACCATCGTCGCATCGGCAAGCAGCTCGACCTGTTCCACCTGCAGGAAGAGGCGCCGGGCATGGTGTTCTGGCACCCCAATGGCTGGACCCTGTACCAGGTGCTGGAGCAGTACATGCGCCAGGTGCAGCGTGAGCACGGCTATGTGGAAGTGCGTACGCCCCAGGTCGTCGATCGCATCCTCTGGGAGCGTTCGGGCCACTGGTCCAACTACGCCGAGAACATGTTCACCACGGCTTCCGAGAGCCGCGACTACGCCGTCAAGCCGATGAACTGCCCGTGCCACGTGCAGATCTTCAACCAAGGCCTGAAGTCCTACCGCGACCTGCCGCTGCGCCTGGCCGAGTTCGGTGCTTGCCACCGTAACGAGCCGTCCGGCGCCCTGCACGGCATCATGCGCGTGCGCGGTTTCACCCAGGACGACGCCCACATCTTCTGCACCGAAGAACAGGTGAAGAAAGAGGCGGCCGATTTCATCAAGCTGACGCTGCAGGTGTATTCGGACTTCGGCTTCGGCGATGTGTCGATGAAATTGTCGACTCGCCCGGCCAAACGCGTGGGATCCGACGAACTGTGGGATCGTGCCGAAGGTGCCCTCGCCGACGCCCTCAACGAGTCCGGCCTGGCCTGGGAATACCAGCCGGGTGAAGGTGCTTTCTACGGTCCGAAGATCGAATTCACCCTCAAGGACTGCCTCGGCCGTAACTGGCAGTGCGGCACCCTGCAGTACGATCCGAACCTTCCGGAACGTCTGGATGCCAGCTATATCGCCGAAGATAACAGCCGTACGCGCCCGGTGATGTTGCACCGCGCCATCCTCGGCTCCTTCGAGCGCTTCATCGGCATGCTCATCGAGCACTACGCGGGCCTGTTCCCGGCGTGGCTCGCGCCGACCCAGGCGGTGATCATGAATATCACCGACAAGCAGGCCGATTTTGCCCTCGAGGTTGAAAAAACTCTCAACCAAAGCGGGTTCCGTGCCAAGTCCGACTTGAGAAACGAAAAAATCGGCTTTAAAATCCGCGAGCATACTTTGCTCAAGGTTCCCTATCTCCTGGTTATTGGAGATCGGGAGGTTGAGACACGATCCGTTGCTGTGCGAACCCGTGAAGGCGTCGATCTGGGCTCCATGCCCCTCGACCAATTCGTCACTACGCTTGCGCAGGCGGTTTCCCGGCGTGGTCGCCAAGAATTGGAGTAATCATTATTAAGCGTGAAATGAGACAAGATAAACGAGCTGCACCTAAGGCCCCGATTAACGAGAATATCTCGGCTCGAGAGGTGCGACTGATTGGTGCAGACGGCCAGCAAATTGGCGTCGTCTCGATTGATGAAGCGCTTCGCGCTGCTGAAGAATCCAAGCTGGATCTGGTGGAAATTTCCGCTGATGCAGTGCCGCCCGTATGTCGGATCATGGACTACGGCAAGCACCTGTTCGAGAAGAAGAAGCAGGCTGCTGCGGCGAAGAAGAATCAGCACCAGCAACAGATCAAAGAAATCAAGTTTCGTCCAGGGACGGAAGAAGGGGATTACCAGGTAAAACTACGCAACCTGGTACGTTTCCTTAATGAGGGAGACAAGGCCAAGGTATCGCTTCGATTCCGTGGTCGTGAGATGGCTCACCAGGAGCTGGGCATGGAGCTGTTGAAGCGGGTCGAAGCTGACCTCGCCGAACTCGGCACCGTTGAACAGCATCCTAAGCTGGAAGGACGCCAGCTGATGATGGTCATCGCTCCCAAAAAGAAAAAGTAACCACCAGGGCACTGGCAGGCCTTGCGGTTATGCGTAATCACTCAATGCGGAGTATCCGAACATGCCAAAGATGAAAACCAAGAGCGGTGCAGCCAAGCGTTTCCTCAAGACCGCTGCTGGCTACAAACACAAGCACGCTTTCAAGAGCCACATCCTGACCAAGATGTCCACCAAGCGTAAGCGTCAACTTCGCGGTAGCGAACTGATGCATCCGTCGGACAAAGCAAAAGTCGAGCGCATGCTGCGCGTTCGTTAATCGGTCAAGATATCTAGAGGAAGCTACTCATGGCTCGTGTTAAGCGCGGCGTTATCGCTCGCAAGCGTCACAAAAAGATTCTGAAACTCGCCAAAGGCTACTACGGCGCACGCAGCCGCGTGTTCCGCGTTGCCAAGCAGGCGGTGATCAAGGCTGGCCAATACGCCTACCGTGACCGTCGTCAGCGCAAACGTCAGTTCCGCGCTCTGTGGATCGCTCGTATCAACGCTGGTGCTCGTCTGAACGGTCTGTCCTACAGCCGTCTGATCGCTGGCCTGAAAAAAGCGGCCATCGAGATCGATCGCAAGGTTCTGGCCGATCTGGCAGTGAACGAAAAAGCGGCGTTTGCTGCGATTGTCGAGAAAGCGAAAGCCGTACTGGCTTAAGTCCCCGACAATCACCGGGCTATCCCGGTGCTGAACGTCACCAATAGGGGAAGAGCCTTGTGCTCTTCCCCTATTTCGTATCTGGAGTCTGTACATGGAAAATCTGGATGCGCTGGTCTCTCAAGCGCTTGAGGCAGTGCAAAACACCGACGACGTGAATGCCCTTGAGCAGATTCGCGTTCATTACCTTGGCAAGAAAGGCGAACTGACTCAGGTGATGAAGACCCTGGGCGACCTGCCGGCGGAAGAGCGCCCCAAAGTCGGCGCCCTGATCAACACCGCCAAGGAACGCGTACAAGACGCCCTGAATGCCCGCAAGGATTCGCTTGAGCAGGCCGCCCTCGGCGCCAAGCTCGCGGCCGAGCGCATCGACGTCACCCTGCCTGGTCGTGGCCAGGTCTCCGGCGGCCTGCACCCGGTCACCCGTACCCTGGAGCGCGTCGAGCAGTTCTTCACCCACATCGGCTACGGCATCGCCGAAGGCCCTGAGGTCGAAGACGACTATCACAACTTCGAAGCGCTCAACATCCCCGGCCACCACCCGGCCCGGGCGATGCACGACACCTTCTATTTCAACGCCAACATGCTGCTGCGTACCCACACCTCGCCGGTCCAGGTGCGCACCATGGAATCCCAGCAACCGCCGATCCGCATCGTCTGCCCGGGTCGTGTCTACCGTTGCGACTCGGATATCACCCACTCGCCGATGTTCCACCAGGTCGAAGGCCTGCTGGTCGACGAGGGCATCAGCTTCGCTGACCTCAAGGGCACCATCGAGGAATTCCTCCGCGTGTTCTTCGAGAAGGACCTCGGCGTGCGTTTCCGCCCGTCCTTCTTCCCCTTCACCGAGCCTTCGGCCGAAGTCGACATGCAATGCGTCATGTGCTCCGGCAAAGGTTGCCGCGTGTGCAAGCAGACCGGCTGGCTGGAAGTGATGGGTTGCGGCATGGTCCACCCCAACGTGCTGCGCATGTCCGGCATCGACCCGGAGAAGTACCAGGGCTTCGCCTTCGGCATGGGCGTCGAGCGTCTGGCCATGCTCCGCTATGGCGTCAACGACTTGCGCCTGTTCTTCGATAACGACCTGCGATTCCTCGCGCAATTCCGCTAGGCCGCGCCGTCAGAAACGAATGCCCCGTGCGTTGAGTGTTTTGTTGTAGCTGTGTAGCGAGCGCCCCGCCTCTGGTGGGGCCCGGTGAGAGAACCCGTCAGCGGGCTCACCGCCTCCCGCGTGAATGCGAGGGGGCGCGAAAGCCGACCACCCATGCACGTGGCCGAAACGAATCCTTAGGAGAGCTGGATGAAATTCAGTGAACAGTGGCTGCGGAGCTGGGTAAGCCCGCAGGTATCCCGCGACGAGCTGGTGGCCCGTCTGTCGATGGCCGGCCTGGAAGTGGACAGCGTCACCCCCGTTGCCGGCGCCTTCAGTGGCGTGGTCGTGGGTGAGGTGCTGAGCACCGAACAGCACCCCGACGCCGACAAGCTGCGCGTATGCCAGGTCAGCAACGGCAGCGAAACCTTCCAGGTAGTGTGTGGCGCGCCCAACGTGCGCCCTGGCCTGAAGATCCCCTTCGCCATGATCGGCGCCGAGCTGCCGGGCGACTTCAAGATCAAGAAAGCCAAGCTGCGCGGTGTCGAATCCTTCGGCATGCTCTGCTCGGCCAACGAACTGAAGATCAGCGAAGACCACGGTGGCCTCATGGAGCTCGCCGCCGATGCGCCGGTGGGTGAAGACTTCCGCCGCTACCTGGAGCTGGACGACGTCGTCATCGAGCTGGGCCTCACCCCCAACCGTGGTGACTGCCTCAACCTCTCCGGCCTCGCCCGCGAAGTCGGCGCGCTCTACGACGCCCCGGTCACCCGCCTGGCCATCGCCCCGGTCGCTCCGTCCCACGACGAAGTGCGCCCGGTCGAAGTCCTCGCGCCCAAGGCCTGCCCGCGCTACCTCGGCCGCGTGGTGCGCAATGTCGACCTCTCCAAGCCGACCCCGCTGTGGATGGTCGAGCGCCTGCGTCGCGCCGACGTGCGCAGCATCGACGCCGCCGTCGACATCACCAACTACGTGATGCTCGAACTCGGCCAGCCGATGCACGCCTTCGACCTCGCCGAAATCAACGGCGGCATCCGCGTGCGCATGGCGGAGGAGGGCGAGAAGATCGTCCTGCTCGACGGCCAGGAAGTCAGCCTGCGTGCCGACACCCTCGTCATCGCCGACCACACCCGCGCCCTGGCCATCGCCGGCGTAATGGGTGGCGAGCACAGCGGCGTCAGCGACAAGACCCGCGACCTGTTCCTCGAAGCCGCCTTCTTCGACACCATCGCCGTTGCCGGCAAGGCCCGTTCCTATGGCCTGCACACCGACTCCTCGCACCGCTTCGAGCGTGGCGTGGACTGGCAACTCGCCCGCGAAGCCATGGAGCGCGCCACCGCGCTGCTGCTGGACATCGTCGGCGGCGAAGCCGGCCCCATCATCGAAAGCGTCAGCGAAGCCAATTTGCCGAGCGTCGCCCCGGTCACCCTGCGTGCCGAGCGCATCGCCCAGATGCTGGGCATGGAAATGGACGCTGCCGAAGTCGAGCGCCTGCTCACCGCGCTAGGCCTGGGTGTCACCTCCGCTGGCCAGGGCCAATGGACGGTTGAAGTCCCCAGCCACCGCTTCGACATCAGCCTGGAAGTGGACCTGATCGAAGAGCTCGGCCGCCTCTACGGCTACAACCGCCTGCCGGTTCGCTACCCGCAAGCACGCCTGGCGCCCAAGGCTCGCTCCGAATCCGCCGTCGAGCTGCCGGCCCTGCGTCGCCTGCTGGTCGCCCGTGGCTACCAGGAAGCGATCACCTACAGCTTCATCGATCCCAAGCTGTTCGAGCTGTTCAACCCTGGCGTGCAGCCGCTGATGCTGGCCAACCCCATCTCCGCCGACATGGCCGCCATGCGCTCCTCCTTGTGGCCGGGCCTGGTCAAAGCGCTGCAGCACAACCTCAACCGCCAGCAGGGTCGCGTCCGCCTGTTCGAAAGTGGCCTGCGCTTCGTCGGCCAGCTGGAAGGGCTCAAGCAGGAAGCCATGCTCGCCGGCGTCGTCTGCGGCAAGCGCCTGCCCGAAGCCTGGGCCCACGGCCGTGACGGCGTGGACTTCTACGACGTGAAGGCCGACGTCGAAGCCCTGCTCGGCGCCGCCGGTGCGCTGGACGGTTTCGACTTCGTACCCGGTGAGCACCACGCCCTGCATCCGGGCCAGACCGCCCGCATCGAGCGTGACGGCCAACTGGTCGGCTACCTCGGCGCCATCCACCCCGAGCTGGCAAAAGCCCTGGACCTGGATCAGCCGGTCTACCTCTTCGAGCTGGTTCTGGCTGAAGTCATGCGCGGCCGCCTGCCCAAATTCCGCGAGCTTTCGCGCTTCCCCGAAGTGCGTCGCGACCTGGCCCTGCTGGTGGATCGCGAGGTGGCCGCCGAGGCCGTACTCGACACCATCCGCGAGGCGGCGGGCGAGTGGTTGACGGACCTCAGGCTATTTGACGTCTATCACGGTAAAGGTATTGATCCGCTTAGAAAAAGCCTGGCCGTCGGCTTGACCTGGCAGCATCCATCGCGCACTCTTAACGACGATGAGGTGAACACCACAACGCAGAACATCGTCACCTCGCTGGAAGAAAGGTTCAACGCCACGTTAAGGAAGTAGCGTATGGGGGCTCTGACGAAAGCTGAGATGGCTGAACGTCTGTACGAAGAGCTTGGCCTGAATAAACGGGAAGCCAAGGAACTGGTGGAGCTGTTTTTCGAGGAAATCCGTCAGGCGCTGGAGCATAACGAACAGGTCAAGTTGTCGGGTTTCGGCAACTTCGATCTGCGGGATAAGCGTCAGCGTCCGGGGCGGAACCCGAAGACAGGAGAGGAAATCCCGATCACGGCTCGCCGTGTCGTGACGTTCCGTCCGGGGCAGAAACTGAAAGCCAGAGTCGAAGCTTATGCTGGAACCAAGTCATAACGACGAATTGCCGACAATCCCCGGCAAGCGTTACTTCACTATTGGCGAGGTCAGCGAGCTCTGCGCAGTCAAGCCCCACGTGCTGCGTTACTGGGAGCAGGAATTTCCCCAGCTCAACCCGGTAAAGCGGCGCGGCAACCGGCGCTACTACCAGCGCCAGGATGTGCTGATGATTCGGCAGATCCGGGCGCTGCTATACGACCAGGGCTTTACCATCGGCGGGGCGCGCCAGCGTCTCTCCGGTGACGAAGCGAAGGACGACACCACCCAATACAAGCAGCTCATCCGGCAGACCATCGCCGAGCTTGAAGACGTCCTCATGGTTCTGCGTAAGTAAAAAAACCTGAAAAAAACCTTCCACAATTCAAACGCTTAAAGTATAGTTCGCTCCGTTCCGCAAAGCGGGGCAAGCAACAAAGTCGGGGCGTAGCGCAGCCTGGTAGCGCACTTGCATGGGGTGCAAGGGGTCGAGTGTTCGAATCACTCCGTCCCGACCAAAAAACCCTAGAAAATCCAGTCACTTAACGGTGGCTGGATTTTTTTATGGTCGATGGTTTTTGAATATCTCTGAATTTTGCCCCACTTTTTACCCCACCGCTGAAAATGGCATGGCGGAAAGGGGATAGAGGCGTTAGCTCATCTGCTGCTGCAGGAGATGAAGTCGGCGAACAGAAAGAGTTGCTGACACAGCCCCACGAACTGCCGACAAACGCCGCGTATGGCCTTGCCGTTGTCCTTGCGGAAGTTGGCGTTGGTCTTGAAGTCCGGCATCAAACACCAAGTCAGCCGTATCAGCTCGATGTTGCGCTGAGCCTCTCGCTCAAGGTGGCGACTGGATTGGATGCGATTGGAGTAGCCGTAGATGTAGATCTTCAGCCGGTCGGGAGGATGGTAGGCGGCTGACTAGTTTCAGCTAGGACAACACCCTCGAAGCCCAGTTGGGCAAGGTCGAGTCCATCGACGAAAACATCAACCTCTCGCCCCGGGTTGGTGTCCGCCACGTAGTCATCCAGGCTCTCGGGAAGCAGCGCGCTTTGGCCTTGATGCTTTCCCTGGATAAAACGCTTCATCGGCATCCCCCACTGATTTAAACCCATCAAACCACAGCAATGTCGATGCCAGCGCTTTTACACAGCCTGGGCCGGAAGTTGACGCTGGTGACAGGCACCTATCACTTGGGTATTGGCTGATGCATTCGAATTACCGATACTGCCAAACGGCCAGCATGGCTTTAGAGGGAGTCGAGGTGATGGCAAGGAAGCGTAGGCGCAGCAGCAAGTCCGGTTTATCTGGAGTGATGGTTCTGGGCGCCATAGTGATCGGGCTGCTTGCTTCCATTCCCAAGGGTGTGTGGGTTGTCTTGGGAGGAGTAGCCATTATTGGTATGGGTGGGTGGCTGATCATCAAGGCTTTCAGCAAACCACCAGCCGTATCTTCGCCACCGACTAAGCAGCCGCTCCGTCGAGAGGTCGCTCGTTCAAGCTCCTCTGATGCCCCCACGAACACGGGTCTGACGTTCTCTTTGGACGAGGTTTTTCCTCTAGGTGAGCCGTCTGTATCGGCTCAGGTCTCGGCCTCGCCCCAGCAGGTTTCGGCAAAGCGGGACAGCTCTGGTTTCTTTACCGTAACACTGGAGGTCGCTGAGCGGCCTTCCCACCGAATTCCGAGTGCGCCGGCGGACCTGGCTGGTGCCAAGGTGCGCTGGCTTTCCGCTGGCGAACCCATTGAGGTTGCTGGCGAGAAGATCTCTGGCGGCTTGATCTATGTCGGTGAAGATCGAAACAGCCGCTATGGATCTTCGGAACCCTCACTGATCAACCCGAAGCTGAAGGTCGCACGGGGCATCGTTGATATTGCTGAGCGTCTCACTTCCTACTGGCCCAGTTACGACAACATCACCCCTGAGGCTCGGCGCGCATACCTGCAATGGCTATCCAGTGGTCGGAAGGCTCCGCATGCCAACATTGGCTACGTGTTCCTGTTCTTCTATGGACTGGAACGCAGGGTATTCGTCGATGCGAAGACGAATCAGGCTGCCGCCGCCGAGATACCTAGCATTATTGCCGAGGTCGAAAGACTGCTTTCGATCTACGACGAGAACCATTCGTTCAATACCTATGCCAGTCGCTTCGTAGACTTCCTCCGTCAAGGTCAAGTGCTTGCCCGCCGTTATCAAAAGGCGCCGCCGATGCCGTTGTCTTATGGCTATGAAATGCCCATAGAGCTACGGATTGGCCTGGGCCAGTTGGCTGCTGACAAGCAGCCAATGCCGGCTGACTGGGCGTTGGCCTGGGTGCTGTCTGATCACAGCATCGGGAAGCGGACACCTGTAACCCGCTGTAAAGAAGCGTTCGCTCAGTTGTTCTGCACGCGCTACGAGGAACGTTATGGCGCCGGTATGGTGCTCCCTCAGAACAAGACCCGTCTGAGACTTCAATACAACACCGCTTCTGCGGGGCTACCACCCCAAGAGCTGGATGGTTTATCCGGTCTTCCTGATGTCACTGCGACCAGTGCAGCTCGAAAGAAGCTGCAGCAGTTGGTTGACGAATGCACGGTGCAGTTGGAGCCCTACAGTCGTTATCTCGGTCGCAACCCCAGCAATCCTGATGCGCTAGAAGGGCTGTTACAGCTGCCTGTAAACCTGTGGCCGCCAGCAGCTCGAACAGCGCTCGACGAACTGAAGCAACGCATCGGCGACGGTATGGTGGTCATGAGCTTCGGTGAGCTGGCAGGGCGACTGCAGAGTGCAGGTAGCCTGTCGCGAGACAAGGTTCTGACGCTCGCCCGCGCGCTGGAATCATTGCACATCGGTATCGAGCCGGATGTTCTGGCAGGCAGTCGAACACCCAAGGCAGAGGATAATGTGGCGCTCTTTGCGACCCAGGCTGAAGATGGTGATCTGCGGTCTTCGCCGGCGTATAGCGCAGCCTCTGTTACGTTGGAACTTGCCTGTGCTGTGGCGGCGGCCGATGGTGACACGTCGCCGCAGGAAATTATGCTGCTATCCCAGCATATCGACTCTTGGAGTCACCTGAGCGGTGCTCATCGGAAACGCCTGAAGGCGCACCTGCGTCTGCAGCTTAACCAGCCGCCAACCCTGCAAAGTCTGAAGAAGAAACTGGAGCCCCTGGCCGAGCCGGCGAAGAGGGTTGTGGCGGCTTTTCTCGCTCACTTGGCGCAGGTCGACGGCGAGGTTAGCCCCGCAGAGGTGAAGTTGCTGGAGCGCGTCTACAAGACCCTGCAGCTGGATCCGCAATCGCTATACAGCGACCTTCATGTGGCCGCCAGTGGTAGCCCCGTTGGCTCATCGCAGACAACGCCTTCCATACCCGGAGCAACTCCGTCCAAGCCCGTTGGTGGATTTGTTCTGGACCAAGAGCGCATCGCTCAGTTGCAGCGTGAAACGGAGCAGGTATCCGCGCTGCTGGCTCAGGTTTTCGTTGATGACAAGTCTGTTGAGTCGGATGAGGTCGTTGTCGAAGAGACCGTCGAGGATACTTCCTCCATCTGTGGATTGGACGCCGATCACTCAGCCTTCCTGCGTGTACTCGTATCCCGTACCGAGTGGGCTCGCGACGAGTTGGAGGCGGTTGCAAGCGATATGGAGCTCATGCTCGATGGAGCATTGGAGCAGATCAACGACATGGCCTTCGAGCATTTCGATATGCCAGTCACCGAGGGGGAAGACCCCTTCGAAATCAACCCTGAAATCATGGACAAACTACCGCTATGAGCAGCATCAGAGCCAAGGACCGCGATGCGGTCATCCAGTCCCTGCGCGCCGGCGTCGTTCCCCGTGCCGGCCAGCACTTGATTCAGGTGGGGCGTGTCGGTGAGCTGGAGGCGCTCATCCGTGATGTGGAGCGCCTCGCGGAAAGTGGTTCCGCGTTCCGCGTAGTGATCGGTGAATATGGCGCAGGCAAGACGTTCTTCCTCAACCTGGTTCGCTCTATTGCGATGGAGCGCAAGCTCGTCACCATGCATGCGGATCTGAACCCGGATCGTCGTCTCCATGCTACTGGCGGCCAGGCTCGCTCGCTGTATGCCGAATTGGCCAAGAATATGTCCACCCGGACTAAGCCTGATGGCGGCGCTCTGCAAGGAATAGTCGAGAAGTTCATTGCACAGACCAAAACGGAAGCCAAAGCGTCCGGCAAAGACAGTGAGGCTGTGATTCGTGAGCATCTCGAGCAACTGACAGAGATGGTCAACGGCTATGACTTTGCTGATGTAATCGCGGCTTATTGCAAAGGCTTCGAAGAGGGCAACGAGCAGCTCAAGGCGGATGCTATCCGCTGGTTGCGTGGCGAGTTCACTACTAGGACAGATGCCCGCACCGCACTGGGTGTGCGAACCATCGTCGACGATGCGTCGGTCTACGATCAGCTCAAGTTGCTCGCGCGATTCGTTCGGTTGGCCGGCTTTAGCGGATTGATGGTATGTCTCGATGAGCTGGTGAACCTGTACAAGCTCTCCAACACCCAAGCCCGCAACGCTAACTACGAGCAGATTTTGCGTATCCTCAATGACTCCCTGCAGGGTTCCGCTGAGGGGCTTGGTTTTGTGTTGGGTGGTACCCCCGAGTTTCTCATGGATACTCGCCGCGGCCTCTACAGCTATCCGGCTCTGCAGTCGCGTTTGGCGGAAAACAATTTCGCCAAGTCCGGGTTAGTAGATCTGTCCGGCCCTGTCATACGCCTCACCAGTCTGACTCCTGAGGATTTCTACGTGCTGCTGCAGAAGCTGCGTCATGTATATGCGGCAGGCGTGAGCGAGCGCTATTTGTTACCCGACGAAGCATTGCCGCTGTTTATGGCCCACTGCAACCAGCGGATGGGCGAGGCCTACTTCCGGACCCCGCGGACGACCATCACCGCATTCATCAACCTGCTAGCGGTGCTGGAGCAGAATCCGGGCGCTGATTGGCGAACCCTGCTGGGGGCCGTAGAGATTGCACCGGATCGAGGTGGTGAGACTGATACCCAGGTAGATGCGGACGATGAGCTTGCCACCTTCCAGCTCTGAGTCGGCTGGGTTCGCACTCCTTGAGCCGCGAATCCAACGCTGGATATGGTCTGAAGGCTGGACCTCCCTACGCGATGCCCAGGAGCGCGCTATCCCTGCGCTTTTGGGCGCGGATCAGGATGTCATCATCGCGGCGGCTACAGCTGCAGGGAAAACCGAAGCCGCGTTTCTACCCATCCTTACCAATCTCCTGCAGGACACGGAAAGGCCTGGGGCGGTGCTTTACATAAGCCCACTAAAGGCTCTCATCAATGACCAGTGGGATCGTTTGGCGAGACTTTGCGATGAGCTTGAACTTCCAGTCATTGCTTGGCATGGGGATATCTCAGCGAGCCGCAAACATCGCTTCCTCAAGTCCCCGGAAGGCATTCTGCTGATCACGCCGGAGTCGCTCGAAGCTCTTTTCGTCAACAGGGGGACCAGTCTAGCGGGATTGTTTGCCAACCTACGGTACCTGGTGGTGGATGAGCTCCATGCCTTTATCGGTAGTGAGCGAGGCAAGCAGCTACAGTCACTCATGCATCGAGTGGAAACAATCATTGACCGCCCCCTGCCCAGGGTTGGTCTTTCCGCCACGCTGGGCGACATGATGCTGGCCGCTGCCTTTTTGCGTCCCAATGCCCCTCATCATGTGTCGGTGATCGAGTCTAAGGGGAGTGGCCAGATACTTAAGGTTCAGATCAGAGGGTATGTGGAGTCCAAGCAGGCGCTCCCGATACAGCCTGAAGATGATGAGGTTTTTTCTCCGGACCATGCCATCGCAGAGCACCTCTTTCAGGTACTACGGGGCAGCAACAACCTGATCTTCCCCAACAGTCGAACTCAGGTGGAGTGGTTCGCTGACAATCTGCGGCGCCGTTGCGAGCAGGATGGTGTACCGAACGAGTTCTGGCCGCATCACGGCAGCTTGGCGAAGGACATTCGAGAGGAAACCGAGAAAGCGCTGAAAGCCGGTGACCGGCCTGCCACTGCAGTTTGCACTACGACGTTGGAGCTTGGGGTCGATATCGGCAGCATCAAGACGGTGGTGCAGATCGGGGCGCCGCCATCGGTAGCCAGTTTGCGTCAGCGCTTGGGTCGATCCGGACGTCGCCCGGGAGAAGCAGCTATTCTCCGAAGTTACTGCAAGGAGCGTCAGCTAGACGATGGCTCGCCATTGTCGGATCGACTCCGCCAGGGCTTGGTGCAAAGCATTGCCATGATCAGGTTGTTGATGCAGGGCTGGTTCGAGCCCCCACGCGTTCAGGGCCTTCATTTATCGACCTTAGTGCAGCAGTGTCTCTCAGTGATAGCTCAACGAGGGGGCGCAACAGCTGCGGAGCTTTGGAGCACCTTGATACGAAGTGGTCCGTTCGCAGGGGTGGAGCAGGGCAGCTTCCTCAGTTTGCTTCGTGCCCTCGGTGAGCGCGATTTGATAACCCAGGAAACATCAGGGCTCCTGCTGCCCGGCGTGGTGGGGGAACGCATGATCAACCACTACGACTTCTACAGTGCATTTGTCAGCAATGAAGAGTTCCGCCTGGTATGCGATGGCAAACCACTTGGAGCATTGCCCGTCTCCAGGCCACTAACCGTTGATCAGCGCATCATCTTTGCAGGACGGCGCTGGCGGGTCACGAATGTGGACACTGATGCCAAGGTCATCGTCGTGAGATCCGATCCAGGTGGTGCTCCGCCATCCTTCGACGGGCTTGGAGCCCGTGTACATGATCGGGTTCGGCAAGAGATGAAGGCCGTCTTGTTGGAGACGGACGTCTACCCCTATCTCGATGCTACGGCACAGGAACTACTGGCCCAGGCACGTAGCGCCTTCTCGGACCTTGGGCTGGCACATTCGAGCATGACCGAAAGCGGAGGCAAGACTTACCTTTTCACCTGGCAAGGCGATTGGACGAACGATGCCCTGGCTATCTTGCTGACGTACACCGGGCTAGCCAGTGAGAACAGTGGGTTGGTCATTGAGGTTGATGGTGATCGGACGTCGCTTGAAAACAAGCTGCGCGAGATTGCCGAGTGGGATGGTATTGATGAATCCAGTGTTCTGGCGGATGTACAGAACATGGTTCAAGAGAAATGGGATTGGGTGCTTCCTCCAGCGTTACTCATGCAGTCATATGCAACGATGCAGCTGGACTTGGGGGGAGCAAAGGCATTGGCGTTGGGGCTGGTGAGCCAGTCCACGGTGACGGTTTGACGTTTAACTTATTCACGTGAAGTCTGCTTTCGGCGATTCTGTTGAAAAATTCGATGTGCGACAGCGCTGCTTGTTCGCAGCCTTAAAAGCGTCCATATCGAGCGTTTCCACGTGAAATTTAGAGCATCGATTTAGGAAGTAGGAAGCTTTGAGTTCGTTTGAGCGCAACGGAAAACCCACGGGAGCGAGCAGCACCCCCGTAAGGGAGCATCGTCATCCTGTAGCAAAAGCAACTGAGTGGCTTTTAGGAGTCGTTGGATTTGAGCAGGTTTCCGCATTACTAAGGGGTTACTCGCTCGGATATGACGCGGGTCTCAGGGAGGCTCGACTGCGCGCCAAAATCGAGGTTGCCCAAAAAACTAACGCTGCCAGTGCTGCGCCATCAAGTACTCTCTTTAGCGATACTCGCCTTGAGATCACTGCTCAGATGGAAGCCTTAATCAAGGCCGATGTTGCATCGCGCATACCAAAGGAGGAGCAGCCATCTGAAGATCAGTGGAAGCTTATCCTGTCTCGTACTCCCACTACCTCCGTGATCGCAGGTGCCGGTAGTGGTAAGTCGACAACTATGGTGCTTCGCCTAGTCGTTCTCAGGCACTACCTTGGGATTCAGTTTTCGAGCATTACCGTGGTGACTTTCACAAGGGAGTCGAAACGTGATTTTGCCGAGAAGCTTCGCAAGGTTTTCTTGCTTTGGGGCCATGATGTTTCGGTGAAGCAGTCGGAACGGATCGTTCGAACGTTTCACTCTCGAATACTTTCATTCGCCCGATGCCTTCCTGGGCTGACAGGTGTCCAGCCTTTCGAGTTTTTGAAAGACCGGGTAGAGACAGACAACAAACACCAAGAGCTGGCTGTTGAGGAGTTATCCGCGTCTGAGTCACACGAGGCTGGGGTGCCGGTAATTAGAGATAATTGGGGGGGCGAGGATGATCTTGATGAGGATCTCGAAGAGCCAGACACGCCTGTTATTCAGCTAAAACTGAATCTGCGGCAGATCGGTTTGCTACGCCAAGTTTACTCGGATCTTTACAGGGAAAATTCAGTTTTCAAGAAGTTGATCCTAAACCTGTACATTCGTAGCATTTCCCTCCGCCCCTTAGACTCCACGGCCCTCGAGGTGGCTGCACAACTGGCCAAATCAGGTCGTCAGGCATACTTTGATGATGCACTGTGCGTCAAGATGGCCGAGCTTTGGAGCGCTGCTGGGAAATGGCCGATAGATGGGATTGATCCCGCCGGGAAGTTAATCCAGCTAGGCGGCCAGAAGCTTCGAGCTGACGGATACATTGAGGCCTTGGACGCCTACGTCTTGCTCGGGTTAGATGAGAGTGAGCCGAAAGACCTCGCGATCGAAAATCGCAAATCTTGGCTACAGCAGGATCTGGCCAAAAAGCAGCTGCTCTTCCAAGTCCACTCCACGCGGCCAGTTCTCTTACTGAACAGCTACCACGAAGCAAGTAAGTCGATTGAAGAGCTCAAAGGCTCTATGACCTCCTGCCCTGTATTCGATTACAAAGTGAAGGGGGAGTTATCCGCTAGCCACATACTTGAAGCCTTTTACTCTGCGGCTTCGTTCATTGAGAACCTTGGGCTGGATGTTGAGCATGCCGTTAAAAATATGCAGCTCCCCCAACGAGATCTGGACAAAATTTTCTTCGAGGCCCTTGGGATCTTTTGGCGTCGCTTCAATCAGCAGCTGAAGGATACGAGCCCGCCGATTATGACATTCAATACCATGTTCGCTCTGTTCAACGAGCAGAATCAGGATAGCTTTCAGTATGTGCCTGACGGTGTCCTACGGCCCATGACAACCCTTCTGATCGACGAGTTTCAAGACGTCGGTGCGAACACTATGTCATGGGTAAAAGCGACCTTCGCTGAAATTGGCCGGCGAGAACTGCAACCTGAGACGCGTGGGGTTCCATCACACCCATCCCTGATTGCGGTTGGAGACGATTGGCAAAGCATCTACGGTTGGAGGGGGAGCTCTCCAGAGTTCTTTGTCGACTTCGACAAACATTTCACGGCGCTGAATTCAACTCGCGTCATCATGAATGAGAACTACCGCTCCCACCAATGGATCATCGATGCTGCTGAATCGCTGGTCGCCAAAACCGCTCTTTTCGAGAATAAAAGCGGAATCGCAGCTAACGAAAAAGTCACTCGGCATCGCGAGCCCGTCTGCGTCTTCCCCTTCGATCCTGAGGATTGGAAAGGGAATGTCAAAGGAACGCAAAACTCATCGGGTCGCGGATGTGCTATCGCTCAGGGTAACGATCTGAATAAGCACCAGATAGAGGCAGGTGGCTTGATCGAGGGGCCGCAACAGTCGGCAAATGGCACGGTGCTGAGCTGTCCTCCTGTAACACCTGAGGTCCTAGCTGACTTGGTGCGAAAGCATTATGAGCAGGGAGATAGCATTCTGATCCTTTATAGAACCAGGAAATATCGGAAAGCTCTGCAGGCCGCTACCGCTGATTTGATTGCGCGGTCAAAGGAAGAGGATCGTGAGAAAGACCTGATGTTCCTGACGTATCACGCCTCAAAGGGACTGCAGGCCAAAGCCGTTTTCTTGCTGGGCGACTGCGAGACCAAAACGAGTTCACCTTACAAGAATGACATTTTGCGGCAGGCGCGCATGGGGGCACAGGGAGATGCTCGACCTTATGATTCGGCTCAGGACGAAGAGGCACTGCGCACGGCATACGTCGCTGTCACACGTGCCATCACGTACTGCTATTGGTTCGTCGAGGTAAGCGGCAAGGGGGGGGAGGGACGGGTAAAAGCGAGCAAGCTGATTGATGCAGCAAGGGAGTATTGGCGGGTCTATCGCGCAGATAATTGAGGCTTCACCTGAATTGCCCCAGATTTCCTAGAGATCTTGAGTCGTCAAATAGCAGTTGCTGATTGCTGCTGCGTCAAATAGGCACTCCCAGACGTGGTCGGTCGCACAGATGGTGGTTAAAGGCCCTCGTGCGGTTTTCTACTGTGATGGCGAAAGGTTGTGGACTGCAAATTGGAGAGCTTCTACGTCTCAAGCAGGCTGAGCTAATCTCGGTGCTCTTCAGATGCCAATGAAAAGGGCCTGCAACGCTGGCCCTTCTGTAATTACCGGGTTATTGCCTTTCTTTTTCCGGCGACAACCTCTGTTATGACTAACTCTGCATCTGCAAATTCCTGCCTAATCGGGGATCCATCATTTGGGATATAGAGTTTCCGGTGGGTATCAAGTGCCGCCTGCAGTTCGAAGGGACATTGGGGTAGAGTTGCAGCATGGAGCTTGAAAGCCATGATTGGATCAAGTTGAATGCTGATAGTCGATTTGTCCGCCTTGTTGATATAGCGCTCGATCATCCAGCCGAATTTTCGATTTGTTGTTGAGTTGACCGGGGCAAGCATTACCCATGCATCAGGTAGCTCAGTCAGTGATTTGCGGTTAACCACATGATCAGCGTCAACTACGCGATCTAGAAGATCAAGCTTTAAACGGTCATTAACCGCAAGGGTTGGGCACTGAGATGCTTTAAGAAAGTCGTTTTTCAATGACTCGAAGCCGCTAATCAATTGCGATCTTCTCGCGTCGGAGACGTACTTTCGAATTATTTTTTCTTTAAGTGCCTTGATGATGCCGTCGCAATACTCTGCTGCATATCCGTGGTTTCTCTGGGCAGTTTTGGCTGTTTTATCAATACGCGTCCTGTCAAGCTCAGCTAGGAATGCCAGCCGGTAGTTGTTCGAACTGGCCCTTACCCAAATGAAAACTTGGCCATAGTAGATCTGAGGGGAGCTGTTGCTGCCAACTAGCCGTAGTGCTTCGTCTCTAGAAATCCCGGCGCCGACATTCTGGACGTCGAAATGGTTGTTCGCTGCCCAGCCTAGAAGCTGGGTCTGGGATGAAAAAGCGACCGGCAGAGTTTTGAAGGAGGCTGTCTCGGCAACAATTGTCCGAATCTGCGATTGAAATTGCAGATAGAAATAGCTGAGGCTAGAGAATCTGCGATTGTTGTTGGTGATAGCGTCGTGCTCAGCAAACTCGATGAGCGTTTGAATGTTTGCGAATTTAGTCACGTGCGACCTTTTGGGTTGGCTATGAGCAAACTATACAATCGGGAAAGTGCGGATGCAAATGCTGCCCAGTACATGCTTATAACTTCGGAGGTGTTATTTGTAGTTTATGGAAAATATAGAAGATCTATATGTGCCCCATAATTTACATCACCGCAACTTCCAATGCGGCTATTTAAAGGGGTCAGAGGCCGGGTGAGGCTAGCTTGATGAGATTGGAGGAGGCAGAGTACGACCTCTAATTTACTGATGCCGTGCCCTAAATCCTCATCTTGTGTGTTTTTGTGTTCGGCATGCATGCGGGGGGCTCCAGAAATATTCCCCCCTAGGGCCATGTCTAATCTGCACTCAGCCAAATTAACAAAGGTCAGCGCTTAACGGCCCGACATCAGCACCTTTCGTTAGGCATTAAGGTCATGACATCTGGTCAGCGACGCACTTCTACTTTGTAAAAATAATCTTCAATAGAAAGCCGTCTACGATCAGATGTAACCGCATCTGGAATCAGATTTTTAATGCGTACATAGTGACGACAGTTTAATTTTCGACTCAAATCAGAAATGGGTTTGACTGCATCTAGGAATCTTGGGTAATCAGATGAGGCTGCCGCCATCACCGACTGGATATTGGGTAACGCATGAGCATCAGCCTCCCGAGTATCTGGCCAGGCCCGTGCTACATTCAACTCGTGCTCATGAAGCTCGACACTAAAAAGATACTGTATCTTTCCCTGCTCATCTGCCCAGCAAGGTGGGTAATCTAGCCCACCTTTGGCTTCGAGCTTGTTCTTCAAGAACTGAATTTGGCCTTTCAAGTCAGTGTTTTCTTTCCGAACCATAACGGGATCAGCCCCTTCCTTTTTAAGAACAGCGACTTCTCGATACTCTTTGATAAGGCTTTCAAGTTTCTGCCCAGGGGAGTCACCTGCTAAGGCTGCAAGCAACGGGTCATTAGTAAAGGTTTGATCGATTTTTGCCTTGTCAGCAAGCTGCTGCTTTGCAGCCTTGGCAATGTAGTCTGGATCCTCAGATAGAGCTTTTTCATCTGTCTTTTCGAGCTTTTCTTGGAGCTGCTCTTTGATCGTCTTGGTCAGGGCCAGTGCTTGCTCAATCCGCTGCTGAACCAAAGCCCCATCACCTTGCCCCTTAGCTGCCTCATCAATAGCTTTCTGTAATTCACTCAGCGCGGTGATCTTAGCCTCTTGGTCAACCAGTTGCTTTTTTAATCTGATGATCTCGTTTTGACTTCGCACAGAGTCTACTAGGTTTTTAATCACTTCTTGGGGGTTATCGATATTTTTGCTAACCAGCTTATCCTCAAGAAATTGCTCGGCTTTCTTTAGGTCAGCCTGCTTTTGCTCTATTCCTACATATGATCTTAGTCGCTCTAAAAGTCGTTGGTTTTCTTGATGTCCCCAAGCAACCATAGAGCCTAGTAGAAACATCAGAATAAAGACCAAAATAAAAGCAATTTCAGTCAATGATAGTTGAAAAATCTGGTCGTTTTTATCGGCCATATTTCATACTCAATTTGCCGATAAAGGAGTAGAAGGTTCGCTGAGCGGAGTCACAGTCTGTGAGGCGGCTGCAATAGAGTTCTCTACAACAGCATCGAGGGCAGAGTATTTGTCTCCGCTCGGAATAAGATGCTGAAGATTTGCATTAAGTACCCGTATTTGCTCATTTAACTCAGCAACCCCCTGAAGCTGATATGCGGTTGACGCACCGTGATCTAGCTGAGTTTTATTTAGCTCAAGCAACTGCACCATTAAGCTACCAAGTGACGCAACCGACGCGGTGGTAGACCTAGAGTCATGCACTGATTGCTGTGTCATTTTCTCAATCGAGACAATAGCGGGTGTAAGCTTTTCCATTGAGTCTTTGACGGTTCCAGCCATTTCACTAGCAACCTGTGTCATACCCAGCCATGCCTTATGGAAATCCTTGGCAACTTCACGATTTTCGCCGATCTGATCAACCAATTTGCTCATCACGCCATTGGTGTCCGCAATTAGATCCGCGTGCTCGTGCAACTTACCAAGCATAGACTCCTGCTGCGCCGAAAACCCCTTCAGCATTTCTTCTTGATAGGCTTGAAGTTGATCGATTACTGCCTGCTGTTGGCGCTTAATGGCAAACAGCAACTCTTGCTGCTCCGCCGACAACGCTTGAGCCGTCGACAACACCTCACTCAGAGACTCGGCTTTGGTATTAATTTTATCCACAGTTGTGGAAACGCTCTTTGCTGCGCTTTTAACGTGCTCAGAGACTAGTTTCACGCTATTGCTAGCATCTGCCGTAGTCCCATTCAGCTGCGCAATTGGTGCCTCCAAACGGCTAGAAAAAATATCTGGCGGGAACTCAACAGCCGTTAGGCGCTCTATCAGCGTCGTGATAAAGCTTTGCAGGGTTTTATCAATTCCTTCGCTGGTTTCGGATGCCCGCTCTTGGTACTGCTCCAAGATACGGTTTAGTCCCATTGATGCAGTTCGCACATCCTGAATCAAACCCAGAATTGTGGTTTTGTTATGTTCTGTCATTGCACTGAAGAACGTCTCGATCTCTTGGCGATGGGCCTCTGACATCGAGTCAATCTGCTCCTTCACTCCAGCGACGGCTATTCGTGACGCTTCGACTGCTTCGCTACGAAAAACTACTAGCTGGTCAAACGAGCGAGAAAACTCATCCGTCAAACGCCGGGAAGCTGTAAGTACGCTATCTTCAACATTTTTTAAGGCGTCCTCTGCGTTTTGACGGAAACTCACGAGTACCACGCGAACAATCACACCAAGACAAGTGCTAATCATTGCTGCGCCAAATCGAGCAGCTACGTCCCCCAAGCCTGATCCAATGTTGTGCAAATCAAAAAGCGAGGCAATGATCGAAGCAATAGTAAAAATAAAGCCAAGATAGTAGCAGGAGTCTGCAAACTTCTCGTCGGAGACACTGTCGTCGCGCTTATAAATACCAAGCCCAATATAAAGCACCATTACCAGCAAGGGCAAAATCAAACCGCAAATATATGGGCTGCCAAGAGCAACACTAAGAGCCGCCAGGGCAGTTTTAATGCTGACTGCTGTTATAAATAATTTTTTGATGTCGAGTTTGACGGTCATAATCTAGCCCTCCATCGTGTTAACGCCGGTTAAGCGTGCGCCAGCACCCTCAAAATAAAGTTCCCAAAAATTCAACTGTTTCATTGTCTGTAACTTCGGGTATTTCATTAAGTAATGGATTTCCACTTTTACCCCAGATAGATCCGTCTTGCTGCGCTCGCCATAAGGCGTTTTAGAGAAGTCGTTATAATCTGGAATGCCCTTGAACATCGAGTATTCAGGCGTATTCGGTAGCATGTCCGAGAAAATAATCAGTTTGCGGGGGCCTCGTACGTTTTGCGTTCTAAAACCATTTATCGAGGCGAGCTGGATCATCTCAAATATGGGTGAGTATTGCGCCGGAGTATCTGACAGCAGGGAGTCTTCTAGTTTTTCAATGGGCGCTTTAAAGGACTCGTGATAACGTAGATCAATCCGTTTCAGGTTTGCAGTCATCTCTGACTTACCTGCGCTGGTGCCTGGGTTGCAGCGCTCGAAGAGCGGCTTGGCATTGTTCTCGAAGCTTTCGCCCAACGAAAACACCGACAACAAATATCCTTCGGGAACAACCTCGTCACTGAGTGCTCGCAGCGCCTGACTGAACGCTTCACGCTGAATGAAGGAGTAGGGGTCGGTGTTATCAACTAGTACCACCACATGCCCGAGAGGGCCCTCCGCCGGACACAGCGTAACTCTATCCGGGCCCTTGGGCTGGTTGTAGAGGTAATACCCCCCTATACCTAGAGCCGCCAAGATAACCCCGGCCGCCCCTACAATCTTTATCCAGTCACCCGCATTACTACTTTTCTTGGTGTATTTGTTCTTGGCGGTATACCGAGATTTATGTGCCATATCCCCGACTCCTACAGCTGCTGATGGATAGCTTTGAGCTGGTCAAAGCGGCTCTCATGGGCAGATTGGATAGACCCCCGTACTTGCTCCACGTCAGCCAACAGCCCATTCAGAAGGGACTCTTGCTCTCTGTGCTTGGCCAGCTCAGTCGAGGTGTCAAAGATTGGGAGCTCTATTTTTTGTAGCGCTGGCGGGCTATCGAAATACCTAGGGCGAGGCACTCCGTTTCGATGCATTTTATTTTCATCGCGGAAAGCATCGATCAGCGCCTGCAGCATGTTTTCGGCTTTGCTGAGGTTCAATTTCAGTCGATGCCCGCACGAGGCTTTGTCTTCCACTAGCTTGCCGAAATCCAGCACACAAACCTTGGCACGCTCAACATCATGCTCCAGAGACTCCAGCAACATTTCCTTAAGGCCGGAAATTTCCCCGCGCACTTGATCAACTAGAGCGTGGTATGCATTGATCGCCTCATGCGTCTTGCGGTGTCGGCGACCATATCCGGGGTAGGGATCGTCCAACTTGTAGCCATCGACCAGCCCTACCAGCGCAAAAAAAATGCTGATACAGAACAACAGCCAGGATGAGATCTCTGTTAGCCCAAATGGAGCTGCTTGCAGAGTTTGCAGGGATAGCGCTGCAGCATTGATATTTTCATCTACAGCTTGGCCCATAGCCTCTCGGTAATGCGCGATGGCAAGTGCCGAAACTGTCATGAACGCAATCACAAATAGCCAGCCGAGGTAGCCAATCAGGCGACGTCCTAGATGATGGTGATTGACGTTGGGAAGCCACAAACGGCCTAAGAATGCCGGTACTGTAAAGTTAATAGTCGCCAAGATTAGGGCCTGAAAAAAACCACCGACTAAGCCACTATCTAATCCTTGGGCGAAGAAGAAGGCGTTCACAAAGCCTTCAATCGCAATGAGTGCTAGACCGACCAAAATCAGGCTGGCTTTAGCGAGTCCCTGTGGATAATGGGCCTCACGACTCAGTTTATTTTCCTTACAGAATGTATCCAGATCATCCTGCTGGCGCGCTGCCGCATTACGGCGTCGGCCTAGCTCTACCTCGGCGTCAGAAATCTCCTTATTGGCAAGGCGTTCGTATTCGTCAGCATATTGTTTGGCGCGATTCACGTACTGGGTGATATCAAACGAGTTGAGTCGCTCGTGGATGCTGTTAATCCGGGTCAATGCCCACTTGCTATAGTTAGCGCGAACTGCCTCAAGCCGTTGAATGATCTTCCTCTCGGGGAAAGACAACGCGGTCGCATCGGCCTCAGGCAACCCCGCTCGACCAAGCTTTCTGGCTTCTATCTCTACATCCAGCTCCTTTTTAAGGTCTTCAAAGACCAACGGAACAAGGTCGGGATGGTCGTCCGCATCCGTCGACGGATGCGAGGCAAACAACCACGAGAACAGTTTTCCAATTGCCTTCATTACAGAATTCCTAAGCGCGCTTCAGCGCGACGCATTGTTATCGGCAGAGACTTTCACAGGGCACACCATCGCCGTCCCGGTCTAGGGAGGTGACGCCGCACTGCTGCAGATGAAACAGGGCATCCGCGCAATTGTTCATTTGCCCGCATAGTCGTTTGCTACAACCGCCGCCTGCGGCTGTAGCCGGAGTCAATGCAGACTGCTGTTTCCGCGCGGTAAATTCCGAATTGAGACTCCGCCCCAATTTGCGCCACTCCCAGGGCGCAATGATCTGCGCCTGTGGCAATCCCCAGACTCCGCGCTTAGTCGCTTGAGCCTCCTGCTCTACGCGGGGTAAAGAGTGGTCTTGGTTGTATTGGGGGTAAACCCAGGCGGCGCCACGCGCAACCATTTCACGGTTGACGTTCACGCCAGAGACACTGACCACGCCAATGGTGCGTCCATATCGGTCAGTACCCTGCGATTCGACCTTGACCTGCTTGGCGAAGATAAGGGCACTCAAGACCTGTTTCGATTTGGCCCCGTAGGGCTGATCCTTTTCTGGGGTATCGATATTGGCAAGGCGAATCTTGTGCTGACTTTTGTACACGTCTAGGCAGGTGAACGTATCGCCATCACTTAGCGCGACCACACGGCAGGTGTGCACTTCTGCGTGCAACACAGGGGCGGTGCTTAACAACGCCGCTGCCAGCCATGCCCTCAAGCTCATCCCTGACCCCTCTGACTGCCTTGAGCAGAACGAACGTCCTAGTTTGGTGAACCTAAATAGTAACGCGGACTGTGAACTAATTCATATTAGATGGAGGCGATCTGCCAGCTCCATCAGTCGCCGCTACGCGGAATAGGACGCTCTGTTCAACTCACCCGCTTCTGCCTCTAGATCGGTACCGCATGGCCTAGAGCAGTCACCGGCCTGCGGCCCGGCGCTATACCAGATCCTTGGTGACTGACTGCTTGAAGAGTTTGGGACATGAAAAGAGCGGTCGAGTAGGAGGCACTGTAGGCATCGGTCGAGACTGGAGCAGTATGAGAATTTCGCGTATTGCGCGAAGGAGGAGCCTGGCGCCTAGAACTGCGCGTTAGGGGGAAAATGGCTGCCCGTACGCTCACGGCACGAGTCGGTGAGACTCTGGCACTCGCTGATGGCAGTAGGCGGTTTTGCAATGGCGTGGGGGCAAGATGCTTATGCAAGGCTATGAATCCCATGCTGATACCGCCACTCCCCCTGCCGACAGCAGAATTAGCCTCGGTAGGTCACTGGTTCGACGTGCCAGAGGGCAGCGCACTCGAGTGCTTGGCTATAGGAGGCGAGCAGCAGCGGGTCTACGTAGTGACCATCGAACCACCCGTAGAATACGAATGAATTATGATCACTGGCCATGCTGGTGAAGCATCAAGATGCACAACTACCAGCCCATGTAATCTCTGCTTTGGCCGAAAGCAGACGCTGGTGATAGGTAGCTATCGGCCAAGAGGTGGACACTCGATCCGCTTTACCTTGAAGTACCCAGACTCGCCAGTGCGAGAGAGCATAAGACTTGAATGAGCTTGCGCGTCCCGCTGTCTGCCCTTATCGCGATTTTGATACTTAGTGAGAGGCTTTCACTTGCCTAGGATGGCGACGACTTCTCTTCAAGGAAATAGCGATGCTACCAACCACAGATCAACTGCCAACTTTAGGTTACCTCCACAAGGTCGTGTGCGACTGCCTTGGGCTTTGGAGTAGCGACAACCAAGATATAACCTTTCAAGTAGCTGCCACAGAGAAAGACCGGCGCGCTGCACTGCGGCAAGCTTTCGACGCAATCAAGAAGGAGGATGGCAAGTATGGATCTCTCAGCGACCTGGTGGCTGTGACTGCTCAGCTTGCCCCAAGTGATGAGCAGAAGGTCAAGAAAAGCCGGACGATTCAAGCCTATGTCAACCATCTCTCCAAAACCGACTTTGAATCCCTCGACGAATATGTAGAGTTACGCCAATACATTGAGTCCCTGATCACTGAGCGCTACTCCCGTTGGGGCGTATCTGAATTGGCTGTTGGCTTTTACGTGTCGGCGCTTTCGCACTACAGGGAGTTTGTCAGGGAGCACGCTTGCAACGCGGAGAGCCAGACATACAGCTATCAGTTCTTTCTCAGCAATGATCTTCGCTCGCTGACGGCGACACTAGTCGGCGCGTTGTTGCCGGATGATGCCTGGCCAACTGCCGAGAGGGATGAGCAATGGCCACTGAGAGGCTTTGCCGATGCTGCTTGCCGAATCACCGGCGTTTCGCTGCATAAGCTTCATCAGTACCACGAGTTCCGGAAAGAGGGGCCGCTCGATGAGCGGGCCTGGAGTCGTGAGTTCACCTCCCAGCCGATCAATACTCAGTCCAAGCAGGTGGTAGACCGACTTCGTAAGCCTAGTCGTATGAAGTGGGAAACTTTCTATCCGACTCTTCGACCACTGGTTCATCACCTGCCGCAGCACATCCACGAAGAGGCATTCGCGATTCACGCCTTTTCGGCCATGATCGCTCATAACCTCAACGCCCATATCGCGGATTGCGGGCCATTCGAGCCACAGGGGCGCTTGATGTGTGACCAAGCTGAGCTAGGCCACTCAATACCCAGCAGTGACTTGCTTGATCTTTTGTTTAACGACTATCCCATTGGCCAGCAGGTCTATGCCCAGCAGGCGCCCAACCGCTATCAATCCCTGCTCAACCGAATTAGGGCCTTACCGGGCTCACTAAACCTTGTGGCAGAGGTTCCCAATAGCCTTGAGCTAATTTACAAAAATGAACACAGGCGATTCATCGACGGGGGCCGGCATCTTACGTTCGTGAACGGTCCCGCATGGCTCAATGAGTGGGTGCGTGCCCAGGATGCGATGCAGGCAGGCGATAGCCTGCTGACCCTCAGCCACCTCACTACAGCGCTCGAAAAGGCAAAGTATGTGGCCGGGCCATTATTCATCCCGTTTTACATTCAGGTCTGTGCGTTCTGCAAATCACAATACCGGCTGCTGTCAAAGCAAAAGGATGAAGAGTTGTTCGAACGATTCTACGAAAGCTTGGGTAGCAATGCGGCGAGCTATGCAGGCCTACTGGGCTACACCCCTCGTCATGTGCGAGATCCTGAAACCTTGATACCTCAGACCATGCTGCCGCTGAGGTCAAAGTTGATCATCAGTGAAATCGATGCACTGGCAAACACTCTGGAGCCCTTGCTTGCCGGAGATAACGCCTCTACCTAGCTCGGCAGGCGATGCCGATGACTCCATTAGGGCGACGGCTTGAGTGATATCTCGAGCAGCAGGCGCTTGGTTGACAATACAAATCCAGATTTTTGAATTTTATCTGGTGTTTTTCGAGGTAAGCCTCGGTTTTCTGAGGTTGCCTCTCTACCGGGGTTCGATTTAACTCTATAATTCTAAATGTTAAATGCGATTCTATGGTTTAAGACTCAAGATGATGAATTTAGGCCTTATCAAGCCAGAAGAAGTCGTCAAGCTGCTCTGTGCGCGTCTGCGCCAAGAGCGCCTGGCTCAGCAGATGACTCAGGCCGAGGTAGCTGCCCGTGCTGGCATCGGAGTTGGCACTCTGTCCAATCTAGAGGCGGGGCGCAGCGTGGCATTCGACAGCGTGATTCGGGTGGCCATGGTATTGGGGCGTCTTAACGAGCTGGAGCAGTTGTTCATGCCGCGATTGGACAGCCTGGACGACATTCTCCGTTATGAGCAGGGCGCTCAGCGTCAGCGTGTCAAAAGGAAGTCCGACAATGCCTAAGCGAGTCGACGTCTACTACGATGGCTGGGGGGAGCATTGGCGCTGGGGTTCGCTCGTGTCCTCGACCGCGCTCACCGGGCGCCCACTGATTGCCTTTGAGTACAGCGAAGAGGCGTTGGAGCGGGGGTTAGAGTTGTCGGCCCTGCGCCTACCTTTGAAGGGGTCAAGACTGCGTAGGGACTTTCCCGATCATCAGCTGTGGTTGCCAGGGCCAGTCTATGACTCGTTGCCAGATGGTTGGGGCATGCTGCTGATGGACCGCCTGTTCAAGCGCCGTGGTCTCAATCCTGCGCATATTGGCCCCTTGGAGCGTTTGGCTTACATCGGTCCCCATGCCATGGGGGCGATGTCGTTCGAGCCTGTGGCGCCGGAGCTGTCCGCATCGCCCGAAGAGATTGCCCTTGAGAAACTGGCTGCGGAAGTCCAGGACGTGCTCAAAGGTGAGGGCGGTGAGTTCCTGCAGCAACTGCTGATGATGGGCGGCTCGCCACACGGCGCGCGGCCAAAGGCATTGCTCTATCGCGATGCAGAGCACGGCCGTTTCAGTACGGCGGCGGCACCTGGTCTGGAAGCCTGGTTGGTCAAGTTTCCTGCGGCAGGTGAGCATCCCGAGGTTTGTGCCATCGAGGCCGTTTACGCGCAGTGCCTGCGCGATTGCGCTATCGACACCCCGGATACCGAATACTTCGAGTTACCGAGTGGGCAGGCCGCTTTTGCTACTCGCAGATTCGACCGGCAAGAGGGCATGCGTGTCCCCATGCAAAGCCTCGCTGCTTTTACCGGCGCGGACTTCCGTGCCCCCGGTACGCTGGATTACACCAATTTCCTGCGGGCGACCCAGTTCTGCTGCAATGACGTACGGGAGAAGGCGATCGCTTTCGAGCGGATCGTGTTTAACGTGGTGTTTAACAATCGCGACGATCATTCCAAGAATTTTGCTTATCTCATGTCGTCGAGCGGCCAATGGAGGTTGGCTCCGGCTTACGACGTGACCTTCTGCGAAGGGCCTGGTGGATATCACCAGATGGACGTAATGGGCGAGGCGTTTCGCATCACGCGCAAGCATCTACTCAAGCTTGCAGTCGAAGAGGCGGATCTGTCAGCGAAAAGCGCTGCCGACATCATTGAGCGGATCTGCCATGTAGCCAGCGGTTTCGCGGAGAGCGCTAGGCGACAGTTCTCCAGTGGCATAACCCGGGATACCTTGCGCACGATTCAGGTGCGAATTGAAAAGAATATTGAAAGCCTCATTTAGGTATCGTCAGCAGGATCTCTCCGAAGAGATTGGAGTTTGAGGTGCCTAATTTTAAGGTTGGGTTAGAGTTTTTTGTGTAACACATAGGGCACATGTATGACCGTGCTGGGTAATTACTCGATTTTAATGTAATAAGTTGGCCGGCTCCAGCGGTCTGATCGCTCGGGCACCCATTGCACCTGCTCGCTGAAAAGTGGAAGTTCTTTAATGGTGACTGTCTTCCCATTTTCTAATTTAGGCTTATTCCCTTGGAGCAAGATTGTTTCTTTAAATTGATAAACACTTCCCTCCTTTTTGATATGTCCAAGCTTGGTTAGTAACTCGATCGCTGCCTCCAGTCGTTCGGAATTTGCCCGGCCTCTAAGGCTGCTGGGGCCAAGTTGCTTAACTTTGGTTAGTGTGAAGGAGGTTGTTGTCCCTGCTTTCAGATTATTTGGCGGCTGCTGTTGGTCTGAGGTTATGAAGGGTGATTTGTTGTTTTGATTGGTTATGTTCTTTTCTTCCTTGTAAGCCTCCTTCAGCAGGTAGTGCGCCAAATTATTTGCATCTGAAATAATTTGCGGTTCACTGGCCAGATTCTCAATAAAGTGCCCTGAGCAACGCCGCGTAAAATCCCAGCAAAACTCTAGAGTGGCTTTATCGATCTCGATATCGTTGTCTGTGCTGCGCTCAAAGGTATGTAGTATTGCAGCCAGGCGACTCGTGTTTTCCAGTAACTTGGACGCGTGATCTTTCAGGTAGTGGTACAAACCGTTTTCTTGCATCTCCTGCTCAAGCTGCCGACTGTACTGGTACCATAGGTTTGCGGCCGGCTCCGAGAACTGTATGACTTGGCGTTTAGATGAGCTGTCGGAACCCAATCGTTCACGGATGCGGGCATTGAAGGTTTTCTGGCGTGGTAGTTCTGACAGCTTTTGTTGGTCACGCTGCCCGGCCATAGGGCGGGGCTTGACGACTAAGAAGCGGGCGAGAAAACCTGTGCCGCGAGCCTCCTCTCCTCGTTTTCCTAGAAATCGACTGACCACGCTTGGTTGCGCCATTAGCGATAAGGTGAGGCGAGCATCTTGTAAAACGAAACCCTCCCTTGAAATGCGGTCGACAATCACGCTGCTGCCATCCCATAGCGTATTAAGTTTGTCGAGTTCGCCTAACGCTTTTCCACTGAAAATGCTGTTGGCTTCACTGGTTAATAGGCAGCCGCTGGGTGTGTTTTCATAAAGCATTTGCATGAGTGCTTGCGGGGTGGTGTCCTCGTAGAGAAATTTGCCTGAGCGGCTGGGTTGCGGTTCGGCTCTGACATGTTTCGCGACCTCTTCTATGGCTGCCTGTGTAGCTGCTTTGTCTTCTTGGGCTGCGCATTTACTGTACATACGTTCGAGGTGTCGCTTATGAGCCTTCCACAGTTCATGACTAACTCGGTGCTCTCCTAAGGATTCTTCGTTGGCTTTGTAAGCAGCATCATTTGCGGTGCTAATCGCTTCGAAAAAATACTTCTGTGTGGTGGTCTTGCGCTCCCCGGAGTCTGCGATGGTCAGCAGCATTAGCGAGGTCGGTACTTTATGGCCGGTGGGCATTTGTAGGTCGACAAGTCCCTGACAGGCTGTAGCCATCGCACCGAAAGCACTCATCATTGCCATCTCTCGAGAAACCTGTAGTTCTCGAGCGGCTTCTATTACCGCGGCCTCCACCAAGCTGTGCTCACGAAAAGAGGGCCAGTGGCTGTCATGGTTGGAGGTTGATTCGCTGTTCACTGATTCATTTTCAGTAGGGCACATTTCTCTAAACCTCGCTATTTTCGCTATTAATAGCGAAAATAGCATGGTTTTCAGAATTTATGCTGTGTATTTCTATACAACCTAGAGCAGCAGAGTCGAGTGATTCGCTGCGCGTCCAGGGGGATTGGAGAGAAATATCTGGAGGGCAGGGGCGTTCGGGAGCTTCCGGGTCTTGCTGCTTTCTTGGGGATGGGCATGTGCACCAAATTATTAGTGCGGTCTAGATAAAATTGGAATGTGACTTTCAGTTTGATGGGTTGATATAGAGCTATTGGGGCACTTAATTGCGGTGGGTGATTGTTGTGGGCTGGTTGTGCTGTGTTGTTGGCTAGTATAGTGTTGACTTCTTGTGTCTGTGTCTATCTCTCGTTATTTTGATGGGCTATAAAGTGATGGATGCGGCCTAGTTATTTTGAGGTAAGTTCGGAGTGGTTTTTTTGAGTGAGTGCTCATTAAACTGGCTGTTCACGCATGATTCACGTATCTGAAGAGATGTGAAATGGGTGTTTTTGTGTTGGTTAGTTAATATTATTCGTCTCAATGTTAAAGTGAATGCTTTGTTTGGTAATTGGTGACAGGTATGAGAACTCCTATGAAACACATCATAGGAGTTCCTCATGTACATACAGCCACCACAAGAGTCGCCTACTTGGCGAGGCCTGCCAGTTCAATTGTCATCGTATGAAGTCGAGTCAAGCTATCTGCAGCGTATCTACGACTTGATGACTGACTGTTTGACGATTCATCCTCGCTGGAGTGTCTTTCGTTTTGATTTGCGAGTGCCGCAAGGCAATATTTTGCCTCTTGGTGCAATAACCGATTTCTTTGAGTCGTTAAGAAGTCAGCTTGAGAGTGCGTTAGCAACTAACTTGCGCCTTGGTAAGCGAGGCTATGATCCAATGCTTCGCTATGTATGGGTTCGCGAATGGAATAATGCATGCTTCCCGCATTATCACGTTGCGTTGCTGCTTAATCGTGATGCTTACTTTAGTTTGGGGGATTATTCTCGCTTGCATTTGACTGACTGCAACTATGACGAAATGCTCTCGGGGCGAATTTGCAAGGCTTGGGGTGCTGCGTTGGATATCGACTGGAGGCAGGCTCAGGTGGGAGTTTACTTCCCGGTTCGGCCGGTTTCTGCACTGACGCGTCATGGGCCTCTATCCGACAGACAGTTCTATGGAGTTTTTCATCGACTCAGTTATTTCGCCAAGTTGCACACCAAGCGATATGGTGAAGGCGGGAGGAACTTCGGCATGAGTCAAGTCAGTCGCATTCAAGCCTCACAGGACTGAGCCATCTCATGGGACAAGCTAATGGAGTTTCGATCATGAGACTGATTCGACTGAAAGAAGTAATGCGGGTAACAGGGCTGGCACGCTCAACGGTCTACAAGTACATCGCGGAGGAATCCTTCCCGAAGCCCGTCTCCTTGGGGGAGCGGTGTGTCGGCTGGGTGGACGATGAAGTGCAGGACTGGATTATGGCCAGAATCGAAGAACGCAATGTGGCTCAGAGCACAGTAGTGAAGCCAGGTCGACTGAGTCTGGCGTGCTAGTGCCACCCCATGTGCGCCATGACCCGTTAATGATTGGTCATGGCGCTTCTACATGGCCATCATCATGGGTGTAGAGCCATACGTTGCCTCAGCCCGCTCAGATCAGGTGCAAGTCATTTAGTGTCGGCAGTTTGGCTATCTGTAGATCGCGACATGGACGTCGTTCTTGAAGAGATCCCTCCAGCATAGCTTTGAGAATATGTCGTTTGATGCAAAAAAAATCCCTCACGAGGTTGAGGGATTCCGCAGGCCGTGGCACTCGCCTCTCGTGACGCACGTTGAGTGCGCCATGAGGCTTTCGAGCGCTATTGGCTCTTTACGACGATCACATAAACAATCCAGGCCAGTATAGGGTCGATGATCATTCCAAGAATGAACCATATCCAGAATGATCTTCCGCTCCCTTTGGCGGCTAGACCGAGTACCACGGCCAAGGTGATCCAAACTATGGCTATCAGCATTTACTGCACTCCGTTTTTAAGTGATGCCGATGGTTTTGTTCATCTGCATTGATTGAGCATTTCGCCTCGGCAAATGAGGCCAACGCCCAGACCTTTTTGTGCGGTGAGAGACCTTCGGTATTGGGGCCCCATCTGCGATTAGTGGGACCAGGTGTTTCTCAGTGATCGAGCAATTTGAGGTGATTATCAACCTTTAGGGTTGAGTCTCGGTTCTTTGAGTCCTTCATGTCAACAGGTTGTGACACGACCATCTGGGGTGACTGGAGGGTGTGATGTCAAAGACCGAATCGAAGAGACTGGCTGATGTGGTGGGGCGGGCGATTGCACGGCAGCGTCTGCAATCTGGACTCAGCCAGGAGCAGGTTGCCGAGCGACTGGGGATAGGCAGTGAAGCGGTGTCGCGAATAGAGCGTGGGGTGGTGATGCCCAACATCGAGCGACTGGTTGAGCTGGCCGCTGTCTTTGGATGCGAAACCGCTGAACTACTGACAGAAGCGAGTGATCGCCCAGAAGATCAGGCGCGTCGTCTCCACGCTTTGCTTTCCTCCCTGGGCGGAGACGACAGGCAACTGGTGATGGAGGTTGTAGAGCGTTTGGTTGAAAGGTTGGCACGCAGTTGAGCTAAGGGCTGGATTGGGGCGCATCGAACAGTGCTCCGCAGCGCAAGCAAAGACACGTGTGCCCCATGAACTGATACCTCTGCATGTCCTGAATCCAGGTGTTGATACCCTCCCAGTCGGACGAGATCGCTGATATTCCGCCAGTGATCATATTCAGCGCCTGCGCCAGTGGCTGAACGTCTGCTGAGCTGGCACTGACGGCGACTCGCTGAGCTCCCTTGATGACGCTCTCCGCCATTCCGAGCACGCATGCAATGGCACTTGCAGCGTCTCGGGTCAGAACTGCCGAGGAGTTGCATATCAAGCATTCCATGGTGGTCCCCTCACAAGTAGCCAGACTCGGCTAGCGATACGCAGCCTTCTTTGCCTACCACGACATGGTCGAGCGTTCGTACGCCGACCAGGTTCAGCGCCTCCTGCAGTTTGTGTGTCAGGTTGCGGTCCGCATGGCTTGGCTCGGGATCACCTGAAGGGTGGTTGTGGACCAGGATGATCGCTGCCGCGTTGTGCGCCAGTGCCATCTTGACCACCTCTCTCGGGTAAACGCTTGCGCCGTCCAAGGTGCCTCGGAACATTTCGTGAAACGTGATCACCCGGTTCTTGCTGTCGAGCAGCAGCAGAGCAAAGACCTCGTGCTCGTAATCGGCCAGCAGTGCTTGCAGATGGATAAAAACCTCCCGTGGAGAGGTCAGTGCCCGTCCCCGACGAAGGCGTTGATTGGCGAGTTGCCGAGCCATCAGCAGGATGTCAGCTTCAGTGACAGGCGATTCAACCAGGTAGGTGCCGGTTGGCTCACTGGCCTTCAGTTTGTGCAGTTTCATGATGGTGTCCTTGGTCCTGATTAGATGTGGCGCAGAGCCGTTGAGCCTGTGATTCCAACTTCTCGCTCAAGCTGGTTTTCGTTGCGGCTTGGCAGGTGTCGGCAGGACTGCCGCTATCGGTGGGGTAGAACTCCTCGGCGATGGCGCCCGCGTCTTCCTCACTGTCTTCGAAGGCGCCATTGGCAAAGCCTCGACGTGCTGCGTCATCCAGCGCAGCCTGATCGAAGCCCGTAGCTTGTCGTTGTGCATCGAGTTCTTGGGTCGCCTGCAGCGTTTGGGTCATGTCCATGCTGTGGCGGACTGTCAGGTCAGCGTAAAAGATCGGTGTGCCGTGGCTCTGGCGAGTGGACTTGCCACGCAGGCGCAGTTCCAGCGGCAGGCAGGCCAGGCGATTGCCCGAGATGGCCTGGAAGTAATGCAGCCGAGCGGCGAGGGTGCGGATGCTGTTGAAGCCGGTGGTACGGAAGACGAAGCTGCCCAGCGGATCCTCGTCCCCAATCACCACGTTGAGTCGGCCATAGGGCTTGCACGCTCCGCCCTTGGCCAAGGAGCAGGCATCTGGTGAAGGGCAGGGCAGAGACTGCATGCCGTCCTGCGTGACGCGCTTGCAGGTCTCGCCATTACCAACGCACAGCGGTCGCCCGGACTGCCGATCGAACAGGGTGTAGTCGGCGCGGAAGTTCAGCTCTGGCTCGTTGAACAACAGGCGTATGGGGATGCTGCGCAGCTTGTCTCCATCGCTTTGGCGCAGCTCATCATTCAGTGGGTGCAGGAGCCAGCCATCCTTGCCCTGCACCTGAGAGGTGATGGTGAACTGATCATCCTTTTCCGGCAGACGCTTGCCGTTCTTCTCGATGACCTTGCCGATGGAAATCCGCCCGAGTACCGGCGGGGTGATAGCCAGACCTTTGAGCATGGTGGTTCTCCTGGAAATAAAAAAGGCCAGCCACGCAGTGCGAACTGCATGGACTGGCCAAGGGGGAAGGGCGTGAGAGGGTGAAGGGAGTCAACCGACGAGAAAGCGCCGTGCTCCGGTTTTCAACAGCGGGTACTTGGCCTGCAGGTATGGCTTGTCCTTGAGCAGTTGGGCGACATCGAGCCCTACGCTGTCCTTGGCCTTGCGCCAACTGACATAGCCATTGGAGAACTCCGCCCGGCTGGCGTCGCCCATGGCCTGCTGCAGCATCTGCTTGAGTTCGGCCTCGCGCTTTTCCTTATCAGCAATCGACTGCCGAACGGCTTTCAACTCGATATAGGCCGCGGTCAGGCCAGCATGCTGGCTGAGGTCGACGGTCTGCCCGCTGTCCTCTGGGTAGAGGCAGCGCAGGGCGGCTTCAGCGGAGGCCGTACCATCGGCTGGCGGTGGCGTGTCGCTTTCCACGTAATGCCAGAACTGGCGCTCCAACTCGATCAGGCGAGCGATCATCTGCTCGTCCCGCTCGATGCGATGGATCTCCAGCGTCTGGCCACCCAGCAGCACCGCCACATCAGCAGCTTGCTTGCCAGTAACGGCGAGTTGGTGCATCACCTGGAGCTGTACATACTCCGGCACACCCTCTTTCCAGAGGCGTGCGCCATTTATGCCGGCGGTCTTGCATTCGAGGATCTGCACATCGTCAGCGCCGATCACTTCGCGGTCGATGTTGGCCAGCATCCAGGGCAACTCGGAGTGCTGCAATACGGCATTGATCCGCCGTACCTTGTGCTTCGTGCGCTTGCTGTAGTGCCAGGCCACGATGGGCTCCAGGACGTTGCCCCAGTACATCGGGCTCTCCTTATCCTGAGGGTCGGCCTTGGGCATGCCAGCATCGCGCCCGGTCTTTTCCAGCCACAGCTCTAGCTGCGACTTGTACGGATTCAGGCCGACTGCCGCGGCAGCATCGGAGCTTCCGATACCTTGCTTGCGAATTGCCAGCCAGTCCTCGCGAGGTAGCTCCTTGGTGCTCACTAGACGCAGGGCAGGGCGGGTCTTGCGGGTGTTGCCGTTCAATGAAGTGGCTTTCATGTGCATACCTCAGAGACATAAAAAAGCCCGGTCAGCGCGAAGCTGACCGGGCGTGGTTTTAGGGGGTAAGAGGCGGGCGCTTTTAGATAACTTTGCCGTTGTAAACGACGGTGGTTGCCCCTTCTTTCTTGATGCTTAGCTTGTTGCCTTCAGCAAAGGCTTCGACGGTTTCCGAGCAGCCATCAATGCTGGCTTTGCCATCGACAATTTCGCTCTTGGTGTCGTAGCTAAAGACGTATGTCGTTGCCGGGCAGGAGTTGCCGCTCTCGCCGGTTGAGACAATCAGGACAAATTTGTCTGGGCCAAAGGCATAGGCTTTTTCGATTGCGACGTAGCCGGTGGCTTCGGGATCCTGCACGACCGACTCCATGAGGTTGACCACCCCAGCTCTGGATTGGTAGTTGAGTGCAGTGCCGAGATCCATGTGGGCGATGCTGAAGGGACCCGCTGCATCGTCCGAAATCAGTAGCGCCTCGTAGGCAATGCTGGGGGCTGCTGGTGCAAGTAACTCAGGTTTGGTAGCCGCGGCTGGCTGTGGTGTGGGGGACATGCACTGTCCGCTTTCGCAGATGCGGTCGCCTTTGCAATCCGTATCCTTGGTGCACATTGCCGGAGGTTGATTTGTCTGTACGGTTTCTTCTTTGGGTTTGTCGCATCCGCTGATGGCGAGTGCGAGCAACGCAATGATAGCTATCTGTTTCAACGTGAAGATCCTTCTAGATGGTGGTGTGTGATTATTGACGAACTCCGGTCCGAGGTCGAACAGCCACCCAGCCCAGATAGGCCGGGTATGCCGTAGTACCGCGGTCAGGCTGCTAACCTCAAAGCAGCATCCAGCGCACGCTGCTTAATCTGTGCACCCTGGCCGAACCAGGCCGAGTCCATGCGGTACTCGTTGCTGCGCGCACGACGCTCGTGGTCGACGAACTCGGTCACGGCGTTGAGCAGCCCCCAAGCAGTTCCGTTGGCTGACTCCAGCGCGCTACCGCGTCCGCGGCCCTGGTACAGGCTTTCCACCTTCTGCATAGCGCGGATGTTGGGCACTACTTCAGCTTGCTGGCTCTTGGGCGAGCTGTCGCCCAGCACTGCAGTGATAAAGCTAAGCGCCTCCTTGGGCTTCACTTTGCGCTCGGCCAGGGTGCGCATGCGGTACATGAAGTCATCCCATTGCGAGACGGCAATACCGAGTTGCTTCTTCACTGCCGTTGGATCGAAGCGGGTGTTGTGCGGCACCTTGATCGCTCGGCTGGTGCCGTCCAGGGCTATGGTCAGTGTGTTATTGCAGACCACGCGCACCGTGGTGGGTGTTGCGGTGGTAGCCAGGGTGCCGTCGCAGGAGGTTGCGAGCAGCAGGTAGCCGTTGACCTGGTCGTTACCTTTGAGTGCCGCACCTTGCCCGGTGCGCGCTAGAGCCCAGAACTTGCGCCCGCCCTTGAGCACGCCAGCAGTTTCCAACTCGTAGCCGGAGACCTCGGTGAGGTCACGATAAAACTCCAGCACCTCGCGCGGTTGGACGGTGTGATAGCGGCTGGAGACCACGGACAGTGGTGTTTTGGTGTCAGAGCGGAAAAGCACTTTCTGCTCGGGGAACAAATGGATGGTACCCAAGTGGCCAATGGCATCCGATTTAAAGTGAACCGGGCTTTCAAGGATCTGCCAGTCCATGCCGGCTTCGCGTTGCCATACCTCGATGGGCTGTTGCTGGGTGAGTTGATTGCCGAGGCCGTGCCACGGAGTGGCGCCAGCGTAAGCCATGGTTTCAATGAGATGAGCCATAGAAACTCCTTGCCAGGTTTTCTGGCGGGCGCATCGAATCCCGGTTCCAGTACCGAGTTAAAGCGCCTGGAAACATGAGTGGGATAAGTCGTGAGGGGGCAAAGGGCTCTAGCTATCGGTCGCCGAAAAAACATGACCGCAGGCTTGGCACTCGAAGTTGTCGAGTACGCGGGCATCGATTTCTTCACCCATATGGGCGCCGGCGAGACTGCCCACGGCACCGCCTGCCAGACCGCCGAGAATTGCGCCAGCAAGGCCACCTAGCGCGGCGCCCAATGGTCCAGCTACCGCGCCTATGGCTGCGCCGCTTTGCGCTCCGCTGACTGCACTGGCCGCGCCTGTTGCGGCACCGCCGACAGCACCGACGGTTCCGCCCAGCTTGCGAGCGATATTGCGGGTGGTGATGTGCCCGGAGCGACACGCAGGGCAATAGATCGACATTGTTCAGACTCCTAAATCTAGGGAAGGGGCTGAAGCGGGTGATACCTGCCCGTCTTCCCTTTAGTGATCTAGGTCTGAAATATTCTTCAATCGATCTATCGCTTTCATTCCATCGCGGAGCCAGGTTCCATGGCGAGGCATGACGCCTCAGCCTGACATTCGGTTTGCTTCTCAGTGTTAAATTTGCCCTCGACAACCAACACGTTTCAGAAGTAGCAAGGAAGAAACTCGTGCTCGAAGCCGATAAGCGCTGTCAGGAGTATTTTCAGGGGCAGTACGCACAGTATCGGCGGCACCATAGTGCTGCTGAGGCGCTCAATGAGTGTCTACACGACTTCCTGGATCAGCGACCCCAGGGAAAGTACTCGGCGCGCAATCGTGCTGCTGGTCTTGTCGCTGCTCATTTCTGGTGGGAGCAAGATAGCGTCGCTGGAGCTGAGTTGGTCAGCCAAGCGATAGCACGCGTGCTGCATTTCGACGATGTGATGAGTACGGAGCTGCTGGATCATTTGGCTGCCCATCATGCTGACCAGTTGCGCTGGGCCATCCGCTACTCAAAGCTCTTCACTCGCGTTGATTCTCAGCCCTGGCGTCATCTCCATGAGTCACTCTCTAGCGCTGAGTGGATGGAGTTTTTTGGGGTTTGTGGGCGTCTGTTGCAACAGCTGGAACCGTTTGATGAGGCGATCGTTCAGGCTGAGAAAAAGCTTAAATCGCTTTCTCTGATTGAGCTGCTTTCCTATCTAAGTGTGCTGGCCTACAGCCGCTTGGCAGAGGTTGACGCTGAGATGGCAGGCCGCGATTGGGGCGTTTATGAACGGGTCATTTTGCGCAAGTTGGAAGCAAGCGAGGAGTCTGATTTCCGGCTCTCCGAGGAGGTGCTTGGACGCTCCCTAAGGCGACATCTGTCACCTATGTTGTTTCCCCAGCCTGGCGAGGAGCGTCAATGCCTAGCCAATCTGGAGACTGTCGCCATTCTGGTCGCTGCGATGCGCGAACGAATCGATTACGAAGGGTCCATTGATTGGTTTTGCTTCGACGAGGAGTGCTCGTATCAGCTCAAGCCTGGGCAATCTGTAATCTTCAATAAGACTGATGAAGGTACGCTGCGCTGGCAGCGCACGGAGCGTAAGAGCCAGTTGCTCTGGTGCTATTGGATGTACCGTGCGATTGATTTGTTTGCCGTTTCGGATCTTGCCGGGCAGATCATTGGCAGCCCTGAAAACCATGAGGTAAATCAGCTCGCTTACATCAAGGCCATGCGCAGTCAACTCTACTTGCAAGTGGTCTTCGGTATTGGAGAGAGGGTCAGGCTGAATAATGGAGTGGAGGTTCAACTGAGGCACGCCATGCTTGCAAGCGAGCTCACCATGGCTTTTTTCGAGCAGGCATATCTGCAACCCTACTATCAGTACCTAGAAGAGCTCGATTCGCCCCTGGCGGCACTCGGGCGGCTTGCTTTTGACGGGCTGGTAGCGGGCGAGAATCGCTTTCCCATGACCTGGTCGGATCAGCCGGCAAAAGTTCAGCGGATCAGCGGCTGGACGGTTAGCGATAGGCATCCTTCAGGCGATCTTGAGGCTGCCAAAGCAATTTTGCAGTTCTGGACCAGTGATCTGCAGACGCTATCCGCTCAGATCAAGCAAACACCGAACATGCCAACGCCGCGCTTGTACGAGCGTCCTTTTTACAAGGTTGGTCGTTTCAGCTTTCAGTTTCCCTGGGTTGCCGGTCGGCAGAATAGCCTGACGGCTGCGGTGAATAATTTGCGGCGCGTTGAGGGGCGTCGGACGGAACTGCGTAGCGAAACAGAAAGGGTTGAGCACGAACTGGCTGAGTCGCTCAGGCGCCGAGGGTTCAATGTCCTGGTGGGCTTCCAGCCGCCTATAAGTGGCGAGCCAGATGCCGGAGAAGTTGATGTGTTGGCGCATCTAGACGGTGTGCTGCTTTTGCTTGAAGTGAAGTCGGGATTTATCCGCTCATCACGTCATGAGGTCTGGCTGCACCGAACCAATACCCTACGCAAGGCAGCTAGGCAGTTGAAGCGTAAACGGCCAGAGGTGCTTCAGGCGTTGCAGATGGTCCCTGATTTACGCTCCCGATTGGGGATCGGCGAGCTTGATAGCATCCAGGCGCTGCATTGCTGGATCGTCGATACATCGATTGAGCTCGATGGTGAGACTGTCGATGGCTTTCGTGTTGTCTCGCGGGAAGTAATGGAGGTCGCGTTGCGCGATGAGCAGCACTACCTGAGGCCTTTTGACCAAGAGGAAGAGCCTGGCTCTCTTTATCCCCATGGATTCAGCGCTCAGGCGTTTACACAGGTTATTGAGGGCAACGAGATCTGGCAGGGTGTGCATTAACGTCTTCACACGGCGCTTCAGGACCGTTGTACGGGCTTAAAGGTGGCCGGCGTTACGCCGGCCACTTCGCTCAGTTGTGCAGACAGAGCTCCACGATTTTCTGAAGGATCGAAGTCTTGGCCGATTCCCGGAGCTTCACTATGTCGAAGGTGAACGTAGAGAAGAACATCTCGCCCAGCGGGTGGCTCAAGACGGGAACCTTCGCTCCGGAGTCGTTCGTGATTACTACGTTGTAGACGAGGCTCTGTTTCGGGATGGTGTTGTTGGCCGCTTTGTTAGACGCAACAAAGAACCAGGCCCCTTCAGTACCGTTATCTTGGATGAAGATGCTATGGCGCTGTTTCTGCCTGGTTGGCGTGAGGTAGTACGGGAGGGCAGATATTTGGATGCCGACCTCTCGTGACGGAGGCATGCCGTTGTCCTGACGCTCCTGGTTGTCGAACAGGGTGTTCCCGATGATCGAGGGTATCCGGTCGGTTCTGTAAGCGCTTAGCCAGGCGTTTGTTTCTTTGTCGCGGATCAGGAACGCCCCATCCCAAATGACATCGAAGGGCTTCGCATCGCCTTTACCGAGAGTGGTACTGAGCTTCTTGAATTCGTAGTTGAACTCCCCCTTGGAGGCATCGTCGTATCGGCGCGATTGCTCAATTTTGATTGTCTCGCCGGCAACGGATACATCCAGAACCTGGATATAGACGTTCTCCTTCCAGTCCCTCCGGCAACTCATCAGCTCTAGGGACATCGTGGGCAGCGTTGCTTCGCTGATGGTTACGGCTTTGTCCTTATGGATTGCCTCTTTCAGGGCTAGTTCCTGCAAGGACTTTTCAATGGCTGCCTCAGATGGCAGCTTGCTGGCGACTACGTTGAACCCTTGGCAGATGCTGCCGATAGACTGGACGAAGCGATGCAGCTTCACCGACGTGTAGTAGTCGAACTCCGCTGTGGGGTTGCGTTGCTTGGCAGCAAGAGCTTGCCAGAAGGAGTTGAAGGACTCGTCGATGGAGGTGTCAAAGATGCTGGATCCGTTCTTGCTCCCCCCAACGGTTTTGACCTTCTCACTAAGAACCAGATAGTTCGTTGTGCCCACATTCAGTTGTGTGGGGTCTGGAAGGGAGTCGGCGGTCAGTACTTTTGATGCTCCAAACCTGTCGACGAGCTCGCTGATGAAGCCAAATCGGGCCTCATCACTTGAATAGCTCGTGACAGTGTCGAGCAGCCAAAGTGGGTTGGACATGGTCGGAAGCCCTTCCAAGAAGGCTTTGACTTGGTGAGTGGCTTCGTACACGACAGGGATAAATTCAACCCCTGAGAGATCCAGTAAGCGCTCGATTCGATTGATACAGTCGGTTTGATGGTAGTTGATGCTGTTTTCATAGCGATCGCAGGCCTTGGCATTTTCATTGTTCGTGGCGAAGGCCATGTAGTTGCGATCACTGTTCGTTGTCGCGCTGAGCCGGCGGGTGCGCTCGAATCGCTTCCCGGCCCAGTCGAACATGAGCTCGCCGCTGTCTGTGATCGATCGGCTGATGGAATCCTGTGTGGAGGAGCATTCCATGACCACTCGATTGAGCTTAATGGCGAGCTCCTGTTCTTTGGAGAAGAACAGGTCGTACGCCAGTGCATCGAAGACAAATTTTCCGTCCCTGGATGTGCGGCTCAGCATCAGTCCAATGTACAGGTCAGCATTGAACTCGACCGGGGCAATTACGTAGTGCTTGTCTACGTCCATGAGGAACGAAAGTTTGAGTTTCAGGTCCAGCAGGGCCTGAATCGCGTAGAGAGGATTCAGCGAATGCTCAGCGATGACCTCACGAACTTGGCCAGGCTCGGGGGGGAGGGCGCTCAGATATAGGAAACCGAAAACCCCCTTCCTCGCGTTGAATTTGCTGTAGTGCACGTTGGTGGAGGCAGAAAGGCCAAGCTTCTTGCGGATGAAGTCCTTGATGGTCGAGTCAACGCGCTGGTAGTACCTCTCGGTCCTCTCGTCGGAGTTACGGGTTACCTCAACCACGGCTGCCTGAATATGCCCAACCCCTTCGGTGGGGGCCGACAAGCGATCAATGATGGTCTCCAGGTCACCGGGTAGCTTCAGCATGTTGGTGCGGGCCTTGGCGGCTGCTCCTGGTTCCAGGACGTTGAAGATGGTCATTCCGCGCTCCTTAGCAGCAGTTCCAGAGTAGGGTTGATCATCAAGCGGTCATCGACTTTAAAGATGCGGTTCTTGTCCTTGGTAGGGACGTAGCTAGTGATCGTCTTGAAAGCGTTTAGGAAGTGGATTGACTCCCCGAAATTAAACTCGCGCTCGGCATTTAGGTCGTTGTGGTTGGGTTGCGTGTTGACATAGAGGAAGCGTGGAGTCAGGTTCAGTGCTCTACACAGCTCATACATGTCCCGCCTTTTTTTCTCCGCTCTGTGAAGGGTTTTGAGAGATTGTTCGTGGTTGTCCAGGGTACCCGACCACCGCTTCACGTCGATGCAGATGATGGTGTCATCAACGTGGATGTAGCTGTCGTAGTACTCGTACACCGCGGGTCCTAGAAGATCGATCAACTGATTCAGGTTCAGTGGTTTGATCCCCAGTGCGGAGAGCACCTTCGAGAAAATGAATTCCCCCACGTTCCCCTTCAGGAGCGGGATGAGGGCCGGGTTAGGTAGGTGCACATCAACCCCATCACTGGCCATGTTGCACGCTAGATTAACGATGCCAGGCCCTGAGTCAGTGTTTTTTCCGTCGGTGCGCACGTAGTCAGGAACCAGCCATTTACCGGGCTGATAGACAGCTTGCCCATGAAGCAGGTCGGTGAGGTGGTAGAAGCTTTCCGATGTCGTGCAGACGGTGACTCGATCTGTTACCTGCCTCGGAAGGTAAAAGGCACTAATGACTTCTTGGTAGTAGTTGGAGGCTTTTACAAGAGGAGAGGCCAGGAGCTTGCGAACGTACTTTTCAGGGGCGGTGATGCTCTCGGGTGACCTGAGCAGCTCATTGAGCTCAATGGCATCCCGGTTGCCTTCACGCGCGCTGCTGAGAATCTTGTTTCGGAATGCCCCGCTGAAGAAGTTTTCGATGTCTTCAGCAGCGGCGGCTACGTTGGCGGTGAACTGCTCGCGTTCTACTTCGGATGGGAAGCAGCGTTTCTCCGCTTGTTCCAGGCAGAACTGCATGAGCCTGTGATTCAGTAGCGAAAGGCTGTTGATGAGAAGGTCGTTACCTTCACGGCGAAGCCGGCTATACCTCACCACCAAGTCGTCGATGACGTCACTCGGTAGGAAGATTTCGGTGTGGAGATAGCTATCCCGTCTTTCAACGCGACCTACAGCCTGGATGATGGCCTTGAGCACGGCTAGATCATGCTCGTGGTTCAGGATGCGGCGATTCTTGGGCTGCATCAGGTTTGAGTCGAACTCAGATAAACGAACGGCCTCGTTCTCCCCGGATGAGATGTGTTTTAGCAGGAGAATATGGTTTTTGACGGTGTTGAGGCCGGTGTCCTTCTCGCGGATCGCGCTATAGAAGGGGGTATTGACTAGCACCAGACGGTCGAAATCTTGGTGGAAGTTGTCCTCGCTTCGCTCAATGAACAGATTGAGGCCGGTGCCAGCACTGCCATATGCGGAGATCAGGCAAATGCGAGTATCTGCATCAACCTTAAGGTACTCGTCGATATCGACCTCTTTAGCCAACTGGGAGCTGAAGAGGATGACCCTGATCCTAGTTTTGTCCTCAAAAGGTTTCAGCTCGAAAATCTTATCCTTGTGCTTGCTCCGAAAACCCTTCAAACGACCCTCAAGGCCCTGTGCCAACAAGGCTCTAAAAAGATCTGCAAAACGGTTGTTCAGGGAGAGAATGAAGGTGTTCTTTCCATCCCAGGCGGCCATGAGCATGGCCTCGATCTGCCGGCGGTAGGCTGACATTCGATACTTGCTTTCACGGTAGCCCTGAGGAAGCAGGGCGTTTGACCAGAATTTGTAAGCATTCTGGAAGGCAGGATCGCTGCGCAGACCGCTGATGTCATCTGCAGAGGTGTTGTGGAAGGGCCTGACTTGCATCGTTCTGGCTTTGGCCCGGGCCTCACGGAGGTCTTCCATTGCACTTACGTCCGCTACAGACCGCTGAATGACTCGTACACCAAGGTTATCGCCAAGCGCTTCCCCATAGCGGCTCAGCATTTTCCTGGAGAAGTTCCCTGAGTAGGAGTCCTTGAAGCCCGTTGTGGCGCTCAGGCACATCGCGCTGTTCTGTGTTCCATGCAGGATACGAAGTAGTTTGACCTCAGGTAGTTCCAGGATCAGGTCGAGGTGGAAGTCGACAAAAATACGGTTCTTCACCGCGTCATTTCCGAAGGGAATCTTGTCCACCTTGACCAGTGAAAACACGATTTTGGGAGCGAAGAAGGTGAAGAACGCATCTACGAAAATCTCGGCGTCCTTAGCGCGGTCGAAGATGGATGCGACATATGAGCTATGCTGACGAGCCTTCGTGATGAACTCAGAAAGTGGGGCGTTCTGACTGGCATCCTCGCCCAGCGCCAGCAAATGTCTTAGCGAGCTGTTTTGAGGGATCTTGGAGCAGGCGTAAAGAGCACAAAGCATGACTTGCAAGAAGTCGTGCAAAGTTGGGTCTGTGCTGGGGCCACCATCATTGAAGGACAGGCGGATCTCGCTCTTGCCGCAGACAGACTGCATTCGAATACGCTTGAGGGCATCCTCGTTGTAGAAGCGCCTTGGCGTCATGCTGAAGATGTTGCGTGACAAAGCGAGGATCTGCTCGACATCACGGTTGTCGATGGTGATGTGTCCGACATTCCCGGAGCACATTTGCAGAATGGAGTCCAGGCTGACGCTGGTTTCGCAGTCCTCATCGTAATGCCGGCGGAGATCATTCATCAGCTCAACAGCTTCGTTGAACGCGATGGGCTCCTCCTCGTCAGGGCCATACGTTGCCGAAATCATTTCCATCAGGCGGTGGAGGCCGGCAATAACATGAGGGGGCTTGACCTTCTCGCTGATCAGCTTCTTCTTACCGTCCTCAAAAATCCGGTCGTAGCTGTCGTGCTCCTCGTCGATGACGAGGTTGAAGGTGATTCCGTTCAGCTGGAAATAGTTGGCCTCGTCGGGGAGGAAGAAGTCACTCTTCAGGTACGCAATTTGCTCATCATGGCTCAGGCTGCAGGCTGCCCCAATCGGGGCAGCGGCTTCCTCATCCGCATCGGTTGGGCTGCGCTTAGCTCCGAGAATTTCGTCAAAACCCAGCTTCTTGATATTGGGTTCTTTCTTGTTGTCTAAATACCCGATGAACGCGCGCTTCAGAAATCGGGCGGTGGTGGCAACGAAGATGGTAGGTCCCACCTTGGCCCGCTCGAACGGTAGAACGTGATCGATGATTTGGATCTTGGCCCGATCACGGTCGTCCTTGGCACGCTGAAAACGCTCGTGGATGGTTTGGAAATCAAAACCATTCTTCTCCCGGATTGCAGCCTTGGCCAAGTCTTGCAACGCATAGAGCAGCCGGCTTTTAGCGGCATCAATCCGACGCTCAAGGTCAGCTTCTCGCAGATAGTCGGTGACCCCTGACTTCAGGAATCGAGTCTGCTCCGCCTCAGTGATCTTGAGTCCACTAATCGCGCTACTCAGTTCGCCAATAGTCTCGCGGTAGTAGTCAGTTTTGAGAGCCCTCGTCCAGCCGACGTATAGATCTTCATTGCAAACACCCGATACCCAACCGACAAAATTGAGGTCGGATAAGTCCTGTTCCGCCAGGAAGCTGAGGATACTGACGCCCCGAGCGGCCGCCTTCTCCTGGGTTGCCTTAGAGACGTCTATCTGTGCCTTGTGCGGGGTGATAAAGAACAGATTGCGGTGGCCACCACGTTCGCCACGTACTGCCGCGTGCTCGATGAACTGGTCGAACACGTTGTAGGACTTCCCGAAGCCAGTGCCGTCGTTAGCGAAACTTACCGAAGGGTTAGGCTTGGCGTGCCCATTGAAAAACGGCGCTAGCCTGGCCCGGTGCGAATTTATCTCGTCGCTAAGCGCAGCACTGACCTCCCCCTTCTGCGGAGAGGAGAGGTCAGTGAACAAGTCGTCATTGTGCAAGCGGGAAGTTTCTGGAGGTCGGCTATCGCCCCTGGTCTCCCTGGGTTTCTTCGGCATGGCGGCAATCCTGTGCTTATCGATGCGTGCGGTGTCGCTTTGAATTAGTTAGTGCATTTGGGGGGCTAGCCGTAGGGGATGGCATACGGTTGAGTCCACACTGATAACTGGCCAGTCTCAGTGGTAAAGCCAGTCCTGTAGTTCATCCAGATTTACTACCACAATCTGCTGTGCCGCCGCCTTGGTATGTACCTTGGTTGGGTCGATCTGGTAGCGCTGTAGAACGTACTGCACCAGCGCACCTTTGGTTTCGATAATCAGGCGACCATCCTGCATCCCATAGTCAGTTTCGATGATGGCCTGCTGCACCGCTTTTAGGCGGGTGTCCGGTTCTATGATGACCTGTACTTGGGTCGTCCAGCCTGGATCTTGTTCTCGTGTGTTTTCGGTCTCATCGTCTATCAATTCAGGCTCGCCGCGGAAACGGCTCAGAACGAAGTCGCGGTAGTCCCGGTTCTTCTCGCAGTAAGCGCGTACATGCCAACGCATACCTGTGTAGATCAGTGTGTGTGGAGCAATCAACCTGGTCTCAACGTCCGGGGTGCTGAAAGACACATACTCGCATTCCAGTCGCAGCCCCTCTCGGCAGGCTTTGAGCAGGGGACGCAACACCTCTGGGCGAACAGATCGATCCGGTACGCCCAGTACTTCGGTGTGGGCATAGGCTAGGGCTAGCCCATCGATATGGGGTGCCCGCTCATAGTTTTGATTAAGCAGATGTAGATAAGCGCTGGCGCTGTCGTCAATGAACAGTGGCTTGAAGTGGCGGCTCGGCACATACCCTTTCAAGTGCTTGTCGTATTCCAGGTTCTTCGGCGCGTACTCGTTAATGTAGGAGTTGATGTCTTTCGAGGCTTGTTGGCGACTGATACCGAAGCTCTGTATCAGGTGGCCTGTGGTCAAACGGCCTTCCCACCAGGCGACTGTCTCGATCAGTCGGTAGCGCAGTGCCAGATCCCAGCGCACGGATTCGATTGCTTGCTTGCGTTTCATGGCCTCTCCATCTGCTCGAAAACTTTACCTGTACGAGTAAACACTGTGGATGCGTCGTCTTAAGCTACATATTCTGGTGGCGTCATTCAAGTTGGCGCAGTGACCGCCACGAAAAGGAGAAGCATCGTGAACGGTATTGGAATGTCTTGGGGAGTAGCGGGTATCGCTCTGCTGTCGGTATGCGTGATGGCGCTGGCATTGTTCTGGCAAATCATGCGCCGTCGAGAAGCCGTGGCCACTCTGCAGCATTACCAGCTACAGCTGGGGCAGTTGCAGCAGCAGAATCAGCAGCAAGAAGCTGATCTGCGTGAGCAGACGGCTGCCGCACGAGCGGAAAAGGCCCATGCCGAACAGCTACAGCGACAGCTGGACTTTGCCCAAGAAGAGCTCGCTGGCCTGCGCGATGAGCAGAAACAACTGCTCACCCAGTTGGCCGATGCGCAAAGCCAGGCCAGCGCGGCGCGTGCTCAGCATGGCCAGCTGCTGCAGCAGCACGCCGAGCTCAAGCAGGCCCATGAGCGCCTGCAAAACAGTCACGAGGTGATGCAGGACAAGTTCGCTAGCCTGTCCAAGGAGCACGCCACCCTCAGCAGCAGCCTGGAGCAGAAGCAGCAACACTTCGCCGAGCAACAGCAACTGCTCAAGGAAAACCGCGATCAGCTCAAGCTGGAATTCGAGCAGCTTGCTGGGCAAATCTTCGAGGCCAAAGGCCAAGCTTTCTCGCAACACAGCCAGCAGTCGCTGGATGCGCTGCTCAAGCCCTTCCGCGAGCAGATCGACGGCTTCCGCGCCAAGGTCGAAGACATCCACCACAAGGATGTCCAGCAGCAGGCCGCGCTGACCCAGGAGCTGCTGCACCTCAAGGAACTCAACCAGCAGATCACTCGGGAGGCGCATGACCTGGCCACCGCACTCAAGGGCCAGAAGAAGACCCAGGGCAACTGGGGCGAGCTGGTGCTGGAAAACGTCCTAGAGCGCTCCGGGTTGGTCAACGGGCGCGACTTCAAACGTGAGGTCAGCATCAATGGCGAGGAGAATCGCCAACGCCCGGACGTGATCGTCTACCTGCCGCAGGGCAAGCACCTGATTATCGATGCGAAGGTCTCGCTTAACGCCTATACCCGTTACATCAATGCCGAGGATGATGCCGAGCGGCGCCTGGCTCTCAATGAGCACGTCACGGCCATCGGCCAGCGCATCAAGGAGCTGTCTGACCGCCATTACTTCGATCTACCGGGTCTGAATGCTCCAGAGATGGTGTTTATGTTTGTCCCCATCGAGTCGGCCTTCGTCGAGGCGCTCAAGGCGGACGAAACTCTGTTCCAAAAAGCTATCGAGCAGAACGTACTGGTCGCAACTCCGACCACCTTGCTCACCAGCCTCAACATCGTCCGTCAGCTCTGGCGTTTCGAAGACCAAAACAAACACACCGCCGAGCTGGCCGAGCGTGCCGGCAAGGTGTACGACAAGCTGCGCACCTTCCTCGGCAGCATGGATGCCATCGGCAACAGCCTGGACAAGGCCCAGGACGCCTACCGCAAGGCGCGTGATCAACTGGTCAGCGGCAAGGCCAATCTCGTCAAACAGGTCAGCGACTTCCGTCAGTTGGGTGTGGCAGTTAAAGGTGAGCTGGACGAAACCTGGGTGGATCGAGCAGATCTTGAACTGGCTTTGGTTGGGCATGAGCCCAGCGAATTGGCACAGTAAGCGCATCGGGGCATAGGAGGTGGTGTGTGCAGGAGTCGTACGACTTTGCGTTCGAGAGTTTTCGGTTGGCGCAACTGTGCGAGCAGTTTTTGAAGGGAACCGCTGTGGACGGGGAAATCGTGTTCCACAGCGTGGCCGCTGAAAATCGACTCGACGCAGCCTCTTTCTTCTTTTCGGGCGCTGATCTTGAAACCCTGGATGCGTCAGGTTTTAAAGACTCTGTACTCGCTCTTCTGGATGACCTGATCATCTATCGAGCGCGATGTCAGGAGCAAAATTGCCGCGATGGTGTTTTGCGGTTGGAGCAGTCCAGACCATCTGTCGTCTGGCTGCCGAATGGGGGTGGTGACGTTATGGTTCGGGCCCGTCGAGGTTGGTAGCCAGGGAGTAGTGTTAATGCAGTCGGTGCATATAAAACAGCGTCTTGGGGATGCCTACCAAACGGTACTTAGCCAAGAGATGCTTGCCAAGTTTGAAGGCTGTAGCGAAGGGTTGACCGGAGTGTTCTTGCCCTCGGCAGCAGAAAAGCCGATGAGGCTCATGATCGTTGGCATGGAGACCCGAGCCTGGAATGGCTCTTTCAAGCAGATCCATGACGGAGATCTGAGAGACTACATTGAGGATTCCATGCGTAAGCACCAGGCGTATCTAGACGTGCCGCCTGGTCGATCCTGCTTTGGGCGCTTTCACCAATATGCCGCGGAAAAGCTTGGCTGCCCGCGTGAGGAAATCGGCTGGGGCAATTTATTCGCGGTGGCCTATAAGAAGGGTTCACCCAAGAGGGACTCCACGTCTTTTGCAGCAGTGCAGGAGCTGTCTATACAGTTGCTGCGTGAGCAGTTGAGGATCATACGGCCTCGGTCGATCATATTTGTCACGGGCTGGCGTTATGACGCGGATCTAAAACGATCCTTGGATGGGCTGATAGACCGTAGTCGAGTGCTGGAAAAGAAGGCACTGTGGGAGTTTTATCTGGGCGATACCTTGTGTTATCGCACGAGTCATCCTCGCCATGTCGCAGCTGCAAAACATCGGGAGGATGCTCTCCGCAATATTTCGGCGCATCTGCTCGCCGGCCACGGATGATGAGAGTGCAAGGATGGCGCTTTATCCATGCCCACACACGGGCTTTGACTCGTGTCGTGTGCGTCTTATTTTGTCGCATCTGCTGGTGACCATACGCCAGCTCCCTACCAGTGAGGTGTCCAATGACCAACCCTGCGCCAAGCCGCATGCAGCAGAGCGAAGAGCTGGAAAAGATGCTGACGCAAAGTCGGCAGATGATTTTTGATAGGCGCTCGTTTGAAGGCATCAGTGAGTGGATCGAGCAGGCTTCTCGGATTGCTGAGGTGTTCCAGGCGTACGCCGGAGCAATAGAAGAGGGTTGCTCCGAAGAGGAGGCATGGAGTGATGCCGAGTCTGATCTTGCAGAGTTCAGGCAGGTGGTAAATCACCTGGATGCCCCCAGTTTTCTTGATGATGTATACGGGGATACAGAGGTGGTTGGCAGCTTGTCTGATCTTTCCAGGCACATTCTGCTGGGGTATGCCGAGCTGCTTGAGAGCCGTCTAACCCAAATTCACAATCTACTGCTGCAATTGGCCGAAGATCTTGAGTCTGTTGATGGCTTGCAGGGGTCGCTTCGTTAGAAACCTTGAGAGGCGATGTCCTGCAGGGAGCTGCACTTTTTCTTAATGCTCAGGAGGTCGAGGGTTGTTTTACTCGAGCCTCTTGCGCTACCGATGACCTTTAGGCCTAGGTTGATCTGGAAGGGGATGGTTTTGAAAACTGAGGGAACATACGAAATTCACGCCACGTCTCCGTCCCGGGATAGGCCGATTTCACGCATGTTTCTTTTTTATGTTTGTAGCCATTGTGGCTATAAGCGATCGTTGATGAAGGGTGGCACTCCTCATCGCACCGTTACTGTTGAGTTGAGTCCTGAGGGGTATTTGCTGAGCTGTGAGTATCTGCATCCAGATGGTGTAGGGACACGACCAGAAGCCCCGGCAGAGCCATTTCCAGCCCGCGCACGTTGCCCTGATTGCCTTCATGACAGTTTGCTCCCAGAAACAATCGCGACGATGTGTTGAGCGCTAGGGCGTTTCGGCTTCTTACCGAGAGCTCTTGGTCGCGCAGCTGCCAGTGCTTGGATAGGGTAAACATGGAGTTTCGAACACATCGAGAGGCGCGCCTGCAGCAGATTGAGAAAGTCCTGCAGTGGCGCTTCGCAACTGTCGAAGTGTCTGATGGGGGCGATAGCAGAGGGCGTGTTGAGCAGTTGCTGCTCGGTCAGGACGATCTGTTTTGCATGCGTGTGGGGCGAATGGCATGGCGCTATGAACGGCGCTTTTTTATGAGCTATCCCTTGCCTCATCCCATGTGGGTCAAGAGACGACTGGCCTATTCATACTCCCTGCATTTTTTCCATGAGCTAGCCAATTGCACGCAGGCAGCGCGAGACGAGCTTCTCCGCGAAGTAATCGTGCAAGGACTAGAGCCCTGCCCATAGAGGAAGCCCCTTGCTCGAGTACCCGTTTCAAGCATGCCTGCTCTTTGCAGACTGATAAAAGGAGGTTGTGAGTATGCAAACCATGTTGGTGAGCCCGTTGTTCAAGGCGTCAGCTGAAGGGCCGGTATCCTCTGAAAGTGAAGAGCTGATCCATCTGCGTCAGGGAGATTTGGATGGGGCCTGTGGCCCGTATTGCATGATTTCAGCGCTTATTGCCCTAGGGCTTATGACGCGCAAGTCGGCCAAGAGCATGGATCTGTGGGATGGTCGTACTCGTCAGGGGCGTTTTAGAGACGGGCTATACGCTTTTGGCGTGATGAGCAGTGAGGGGACGGATGGTGGTGACCTGAAATGGCTGACCGATCACTTCAAGGGGGCTGGCTTACGGGCCCGACATGTCGATGGCTCGAAAAAGCAGATCCTCAACAATGTGGCAGACGCCATTGAGTCGGGAGACATGCCAATTATTGGTGTTGAGTGGCCTGGTGGCGGTGGCCACTGGATGTTAGGAGTGGGGTACCAGGGCGTGCTGCAGGATGGCGAGCTCCAACTGACCCATCTGTTATGTCTCGATCCTGGTCATGAACTCCCCAAAGTGAGTCTCTGGAATGCCGTACTGGAGGTATTTGATGGTCATGGCTCGTCGGTAAATCAGGGGCGCATGTCATCTAATCACTGGGGCATGAGCGGTGAGCTAGGCAAGTGTCAGATCAAAGACACGGTCATCCTCACGGTGTCCAGAAAATAAGCCGCGATTAGTTTCCTTGCTAGGTGTGTGCCGAAAGTTGGTGTATGAACCGGTCCATGCTCTGTAAGGTGGGCTTTTGTCTAGCTCAACTCCGTTGACCCGTCTGAAAACTTGACCTGTATGAAAGCCCATTATTGGTGTGTCCAGTTGGGCGACATATCCTTCAGCTATGCCCACTGAATGGGCTAGATGGATCCGCTGGCAGGGATGCCTAACTCAGACAGGATTGGGTCGGTATAGCGCAGAGGAGAAGGGCAATGGAGTACACCGCACATGCCATACAGCGATGCAGCCAACGCGGAATTCGGCAGCAGCAGGTTCTGTGGCTCTTGGATTTTGGCTGCCATACCTGGAATCGTGGAGCCCAGGTGTACTTCTTTGATCGGGCTCGGTTTAAGCGGTTGTTGCTCACGCTCTCTTCTGCCGAACGGCAATTGGCCGAGAAGGCTCAGAATGCCTATGTGGTCGTAGCAGATGGCGCAGTGGTGACTGTTGGGCATAGGAGCCCCGACTTCTGCGTCAGCAAGCCTGGCGCTCACCACCATAGAGGTCGCTCGCACCATCAAGCAGCCTGAGCCGCGAAAGATGACAGTTCCTGGCTAATTCGGCAGGATGTAAGTAGTGGCCAATTGATGTTGTTTGCCTCGTCCCAGCCAATTTAGCGTCGCTAAGAGTCATCAGCGTGATAAGCGCTTGCGAGCACAGCTGCGGGGAAAGGATGACCTGAAGCCGGACACAAAGGGGCGGCTAAGGGATAATCCGGCGTGAATGGGCATCGGAGCTGAGTGGACGGCGTCTTCGCCTTCAAGTCTCCCTTCTGGATGGCAAAAAGGCTCACTCCAGTCTGCTTTGCAAGAAAGCCTAAATCTAAAAGGATCTGTTTTCCAAATGATCTACAGCCCATACCAAGCAAAGTACTTTGCGCACTTCTTAACGCGTGAAGGTATCGGTGCCGACGAGTCTTTGACCCAGTCTTTATCCTCGGCCCGTGTGGATCTGAACCCGCACCAGGTCGATGCGGCTATGTTTGCCTTGCGTTCGCCATTATCCAAAGGCGTGCTGCTGGCAGATGAGGTAGGGCTTGGCAAAACCATCGAGGCGGCGTTGGTGCTCAGCCAGCGTTGGTGGGAGCAGCGTCGAAATCTTCTGTTGATTGTGCCGGCCTCTCTTCGCAAGCAGTGGGCCACTGAGCTACGTGAGAAGTTCTCATTGCCCTCGGCCATCCTTGATGCCAAGCGCCTTAAAGACTTGGCGTCCTGCGGGCAACCCAATCCCATTGGGCGTAAGGAAGGCATCATCATCGTCTCTTACGAATATGCAGCTCGTATCGCCCATCAGCTGCAAAAGGTTGCTTGGGACCTGGTCGTATTTGATGAGGCGCACAAGCTGCGTAACGTCTTTAAGGCAGCTAACAATTCTCGAGCTGCAGTCCTGCGCGACGCTTTGCAGGGTTGTCAGAAGCTTTTGCTCACGGCAACACCGTTGCAGAACAACCTGATGGAGCTTTACGGCCTCGTCACGATCATTGATGAGGCTTACTTTGGTTCGGAGCAGGCTTTCAGGGCCGAGTTCGGTGGCAAGGGAAACCTTGCGGCGATGGCCTTGCTGCAACATCGCTTGGAGCCCATCTGTAAACGCACCTTGCGTCGTCAGGTCCAGAAGGCGGGACTGATCAACTACACCAACCGTTTACCGAAAACCTTTGACTTTACTCCCAGCAAACTTGAGCTGGATCTGTACGACTCAGTATCGGCTTACCTGCAGAACCCAGGCACCATCGCCCTAGGTAAAAATGGCCGGCACCTGGTGACTTTGTCCTTGCGCAAGATCCTGGGGTCATCCTCATTTGCCATTGCTAAAACCTTGGACAAGATGGTCAATCGCCTGCAAGCGAAGTTAGCGGTTGATGACGATACCCTGGATGATCTTGATGGATTTGCTGAGGAGGCCGAGGATTGGCGTGACGCAGGTTCTATCGCCGCAACCGAAGCGGATGCTGTCGAAGACCATTCGGATGATGATCTTGATGAGATCGACCCAGAAAAACTTCGGGCTGAGATCGCCGAGCTGACTCATTACCGGGATATTGCTACCTCAATTAACGACAACGCAAAGGGGCGAGCACTCCTGGAGTGCTTGCCCATCGTTATGGCCGAGATAGAAGGTAAAGGCGGCCAGCGCAAGGCAGTAGTCTTTACGGAGTCGGTGCGTACCCAAGCCTATCTGCGGGATCTACTGGAGCAAAACGGCTTTGCCGGTCAAGTCGTGATACTCAACGGCTCAAATACTGACAAAGACAGCACAGCCATTTACAAAGAGTGGCTTGCCAAAAATAAAGACACTGAGGTTGTCTCCGGCTCTAAAACCGCCGATATGAAGGCGGCGATTGTCGATGCTTTCAAACATGACCGCTCCATCCTCATTGCCACGGAGTCCGGTGCCGAAGGTATCAACCTGCAGTTCTGCTCGCTGCTAATCAACTATGACTTGCCCTGGAATCCACAGAGGGTTGAGCAGCGCATTGGCCGTTGCCATCGTTACGGGCAAAAGATCGACGTCACTGTCATCAACTTTCTCAATCGCAAGAACCAGGCCGAGGAGCGCATCCACCAGCTCTTAGAGCAGAAGTTCAAGCTCTTTGAGGGGGTGTTTGGCTCATCCGATGAGGTCTTAGGTGCCATTGAGTCTGGGGTGGATATCGAGCGGCGCATTTTGGAGATCGTCCAGACGTGCCGCTCGAATGATGAAATCAATGAGGCCTTTGATCGCCTGCAAGAAGAGTTCAGTGTCGAGATTGATGCTGCCAAACAGGATGCACGCAACAAGATCTTGGCTGAGATGGATGAAAAGGTAATTGAGCGCCTGATGAGCCGTAAGGAGGGTGTTCATGCTGCTCTCGGCGACTTTCGCCGGGCTCTGCTGAGCCTTGTCCGCGCTGAACTGCCGGAAGCCCGTTTCCATTCAAACCATGTTGAGCGCTTTGATTACCAAGGCAGCACCTGGTCTACCGAATGGCCTGAGGCAGAGGAAAACGGCTGGCGCTTCTTCCGCTTAAGTGATGGTGGTTTGGCTGACCAATTGGTGGCACAGGCAAAAGCACGATCAACCCCCACGGCAATGCTTGAGTTTGACTACAGCGCCTATGCCGGCAATCTGGCGGATGTGTCCAGCTTGCGTGGCCAATCAGGTTGGATGCGACTCTCGCGTCTATCGCTGCAAACCCCTGCTCGCATTTGGGATGAGCTTATCTGCGCAGCCTTTAACGATGACGGCAGCATGCTTGACCCGAGTACCGCGGAACGCTTGCTGCACATTCCTGCCCGAGAGATTAGCGCACCGATGGGGCAGGCCCCAGAGTCAGAGTTGGCGAGTGTGACTGAGGCGCGGCAAACGGACCTTGTCGGGCGTGCGCAAGAGCGTTTGGGCGAGTTTCTCAACGAGGAAGAAGACCGTCTTGATGCGTGGCGTAATGACGCCCATGTGGCCTATGACCAGCAGATTAAAGAGCTGACTAAGCAGGCCAATGAAAAAAATAAACTCGCCCGTGCAACCGCTAACTTAGCCGCCAAGCTTGAGTTACAGCACGAAGCCAAAGCCTTAAAGCGCCAGGTAGATGATCTTCAGCATCAGCTTTATACCCGCTTGCGTGAAATCGATACTGAGCGCGATGCCATGCTCGATGCCATTGCCGAAAAACTTAATCTGACGCCACAGGTGGATCACCTGTTTACGATTCGATGGAGCCTGATCTAATGGCTGGTAAAACCAAACTTGAACTGACCTGGATTGGCAAGGATGATCGCCCGCGCCTAGAGCCGCGCATCCTAATTGAAGAAGCTGAGTTTTCCTATCACGCAGAAACACGGCGGGAGAATGATAACTTCGACAATATGCTGGTTCATGGGGATAACCTTCTGGCGCTAAAAGCGCTGGAGACGGATCCAAATGTGCGCGGCAAGGTGAAATGTATTTTTATCGATCCTCCGTATAACACTGGGTCGGCGTTTGAGCATTATGACGATGGAGTTGAGCATTCACTTTGGCTAAGCATGATGCGAGATCGCTTAGTTATTCTCAAAGATCTGCTTCGCGATGACGGCTCCATCTGGATTGCAATTGATGAGAACGAAGGGCATTACTTAAAAGTTATTTGTGATGAGATTTTTGGTCGCCAGGCATTTGTGGCTTCAATCATTTGGGAGAATTTCTACGGGCGCAGCAATGCTGCCGCAATCTCCCCTGCACATAATTACATCCTCATCTATTCACCTCTAGGAAATAAATTTAAGTATCACAGAAATTTATTGCCTAGAGATGATAAGGCAGTAAGTAAGTACAAAAACCCAGATAACGATTCACGTGGGCCATGGCGTTTGGGGCCGATTTTCGCATCAGGTGAGCGACATGCTGGGCTTATGTATGCTATCGAAACACCCTCGGGGCGGGAGATACGTCCTCCGAAAGGTAGTCACTGGCGTATGACTGAGCCAGATTTTTGGGCAATGGTGGATGAGGGAAGAATTGTTTTCGGAGAAAATGGAGACAATGCCCCTGCAGTTAAGTTGTTTCTACAGGATGTTCAGGACGGGGTAGTTCCTCGATCAATTTGGCCGCATAGCGAAGTTGGACACTCTCAGGAGGCTAAGCGTGAAATCCACGCATTGTTCCCTGATACATTGCCGTTTGATACGCCGAAGCCAGAGCGATTGTTGAAACATGTCATACAAATCGCTTCCAATCCGGGGGACCTCGTCCTCGACTCCTTCGCAGGTTCAGGCACAACCGGTGCTGTAGCCCACAAAATGGGCCGCCGCTGGATTATGGTCGAGCTGGGGGAGCACGCTAAAACTCATATTGTGCCACGTATGCAAAAGGTCATCGACGGCTCTGATAAAGGGGGAGTGACTGAGTCTGTGAATTGGCAGGGTGGAGGCGGCTACCGTTTCTTTAAACTCGCCCCTTCATTGCTGCAAAAGGACAAGTGGGGCAATTTGGTAATCAATAAAGATTACCAGCCAGAAATGCTGGCCGAGGCCATGTGTAAACACTTCAATTACACCTACGCACCATCCCCCGAACACTACTGGATGCATGGTAAGGCCACAGAAAGCGCTTTTATCTACGTGACAACCAACAGCTTAACCTTTGATCAACTCAAGGCCCTGTCTGATGAGGTGGGGGAAGAGCGCAGTTTGCTGGTTTGCTGCATGGCCTATGAGGCCGCTGGCGATAACTTAGCGAACCTAACTATTAAGAAAATCCCCCGCGTGGTGCTGGATCGTTGCGAGTGGGGTAAAGACGATTACTCCTTAAAAATCGCAGCCTTGCCTTTGCAAGATGAGGACGTCGAAAACGCAGACGGCACTCCAAACAAATTAAAAAAAATTAAAGCATCAGTAGTGCAGGCCAGCCTATTCGATGACTCTGAAGGAAATTGAGATGACTGGAATGAGCAGGGATCGTGTAGTTACGCAAATTAGTCAGCGCCTCTCGTTGCGCAAGCCTCAGGCAGAGGCACTTCGTCGTCTCGACACTATCGTAGGATTGGTTGACCCGAAAAAGGGTACTGATGTAGACATCGCTCGGGATCAGGTGCGTCAGGCATTCAATGAGGTTACTGATGCGGACTTTGCAGAATTTGAACGCGACTTTCCGTCAGTTTGTTTCTCCGTTGCCACCGGTGTTGGCAAGACCCGCTTAATGGGTGCATTCATCAGCTATTTGCAGATGATCGGCAAGAGCCGAAATTTCTTTATTTTGGCACCGAACCTGACGATCTATGAGAAGTTGCTGTTCGACTTCGATCCGCGCAGTCCTAAGTATGTGTTCAAGGGCATTGAGGCCTTTGCCCATACCCCGCCTTTGATTGTTAACGCGGAAAACTATGAAGAAGGCCGTGGCGTACGCGGTGGGGATCTATTCGGTCGCGAAAGTGTGATCATCAATATCTTCAACATTTCGAAGATCAACTCTGAGGTACGAGGCGGTGCCGCCCCTCGCATCAAGCGCCTGCAGGAGTACATTGGCGACAGCTATTTCTCGTACCTATCTGAGCTTGATGACCTGGTACTCCTAATGGATGAAGCGCACCGTTATCGCGGTAGTGCTGGATTCAAGGCTATTGCCGAGCTGCAGCCGATTATGGGGCTTGAGGTGACGGCGACACCGAAAACCACCGGTAGCAAGCCCCAGCCATTTAAGAATGTGGTGTACCGCTACGATCTGCCGGACGCGATGGAAGATGGCTACGTCAAAGAGCCTGCTATCGGCACCAGGGCAAATTTTGATCCCAAATCGGTGGATGCCGAAACGCTTGAGCGCATCATGCTCGAGGACGGCATTAACTACCACGAGCACGTCAAGGTTGCCCTCGAAACCTACGCTAAAAACCACGACAAACCGATTGTGCGGCCCTTTATGCTGGTGGTGACTAAAGACACGACCCATGCCTCTGAGGTGAAGCAGTTCGTTGAGTCAGATGACTTTTTTGCTGGCCGCTATCGGGGCCGGGTGATTGAAATTCACTCGAAGACCTCGGGTGAGGAGAGCGACGAGAATGCTCAGCGCCTGCTTAACATTGAAAGAAGCGGCGACACGGACATTGTCATCCACGTTAACAAGTTGAAAGAAGGCTGGGACGTAACCAACCTATTCACCATCGTGCCGTTGCGGGCTTCAGCTTCAGACATTCTGACCGAACAGACCTTGGGGCGTGGATTGCGTCTGCCTTACGGTCGGCGCACGGGCGTGGCTGAGGTCGATCAACTGACGGTGATCGCCCATGACCGCTTCAATGCACTTATTGAGTTGGCCAAAACCGAAAACGGTGTCACCAAGAGGCTCAAGCAGGTGTTTATCGGCGACGGCGGTGATGTGCCCTCAAGCAAGCCGCAAACGATAACAGCACAAAATACCCTGCAACATTTGGTTCAGAGCTTGGCGAAGCCATCTTCTGAGCCCAGTCCTCAGCTTAGCTATGGGGCTAGTGCACCTGGTGCCCCACTGCAGGCCAAGGAAGCTCCAGCTAGCTTTACGTTGGATAGTGCGCAAGAGGTAGAGCTGGCTGAGGCAGCGATACAAGTTGTCGTGCAGCAAGCGGCTAAAAAGGTAGGCGGACTGACGGACCTGAAAAAGCCAGAAGTACAAGACTTCGTCTTAAAGGCAGTACAGTCAGTTCAAGTGCCGCAGCAAGCACTGTTCCCTGTCTCTGTTGAAAAGGCCCAGGAGATCGTTAAGGCTATTTGTGAGCAGTTCGTCGAGAAAATTATTCCCATACCGGCGCTGACCATTACGCCTACTGAAGATGTGTCCTTTGGCTTCAAGTCTTTCACGCTGGATCTAAAGCAGTGGAATTATCAGCCGCTGGCGCAGGAACTGTTGATTCAGGTTTTGCGCACGGAGAAAACCCAAACCATCATCGGGGATGCCAATGCGGAACAACAGGTAAGGCTTGAGGACTTTATCGTCTCAAAGCTGATCGACCTTCCCGAGATCGATTACGAAACACATGCAGAGGTGCTGTATGACTTGGCTGGTCAGGTTGTTAAGCACTTTGCCGAAAAGTATGAAAAGCCCGAAGAGCTGCGCAGTGTTTTGCAGGGGCACTCCAAGCAGATGGCGGCCGCCATTTTTGCCGAGATGAAGAAAAACATGTGGCGTGGGCAGACAAAATATCGGGTAACGGTTGATGCTGCCTTCCAGGATTTGCGCCCGCAAAATTTTGAGGATGTGGGTACTAAGTACGCTTCTGACTTCCGTAAGGCACCTGAGAAGCTGAATGAAATAAAAAAATACATATTCAGCGGTTTCAGTAAGTCTTGCTATCACTTGGCCAAGTTTGACTCGGACTCAGAGCGGCAGATGAGTGAGCTTTTGGAGAGAGACTCAAGCGTTAAGCTCTGGATGAAGCCTGGGCCGAATCAATTCAAACTGTATAGCTCTGATGGTCTTCCTTATCAGCCAGATTTTGTTGTCGAAAGTAATGATCGTCTTTTGATCGTTGAGACAAAGCGTGCTGACCAGATGAAGGAAGCGCCTGTAGTTCAAAAGGCAGAGCTCGCTGCACTTTGGGCCCACATTGCCACTGTCTGCCACAGCCAGAAGGTTGGGGGTAAGCCTTGGACCTATCTGCTGGTGCCGCATACGGCGGTAGCGCCTAACGCCACCTTGTCCGGTCTAGTAGCAAGCTTTACCTGCCTGGCTGATGCTGAGCTTCTGACACGATATGAGTTATCAGCTGAGTAGGACTCAACCTGCATATTGGCAGTGAGGGGGCTTCGTTGGGAGGCTGCTAGATGAAGCCCCTTGAGAGATATGTTGTGTTCAAGTGCAGCTTTCACTGCTTCGCACTCAACAGCCCAGGGTTTGCAACGCTTTGAGCTCGGAGGGGGGATGCTCCACTGTCGCTCCAAGGCCGTGCCGAGCTGCATGTGGAGCGTCGCATTTCGTCGCAGCATGGAGATACAGTCCGTACCACTTGAGCTCCAGCCCGCCAACTACCAGTTGCTTACTTACCCTTGCTCCGTTACCAAGGAAGGACCCAGAAGTTCAATGTTGTCTGTACTGTCGCTGTTTGATGAGCGATCGCGTCCGAAGGGTACGCGAGATCCGCTCGGGGCTGAGGCCATCTGGAGCTCCATCGGCCGCAAGCTGGTCGGTAACCTGACTACGGTCACCAGCAATCTCGACAACTTCATCGTGGCCCTGTTGTGCTGTCGCTATGCTAGTGAGTGCTCGGATAACTCGTGGGAGATGCAGGAGCATTTCCTGCGCTTCGAACAGCTTGCAGCGTATCTGCGCTGCCAGTCCGGCCGGGACAGCCTGCTGGGCATCACTCGTGCGCGCAATAATCTCGGCAAGTCGGAACTGAAGGTGCTGCCCCTCGGCCGGGGCAGCCAATCCGAGATTCTCAGCAACCAGCTCAGTTACGGCCTCTGGGGACTCTATAGCACGGCCTTACAGTTGGCGGATCTGTTGGAGCCAGGTCAGCGCAAGCCCACTGCTGCGGGTCAGGAGTTCATTGACAGCCTGGTCGCTGGGTTGGGCAAGGCGGAATGGACGGCACTGGCCGGCATCTGCCAGCGCAGAAAAGTCAGCCGGGTTGAGATCGAGAGCCATGCTCCTGCCTTTGCCGCGCTGCTCGACCAGCAGTCGCTGCGCCAGCGCCTGGTCAACCTGCTGCTGGATGGCCGACTTGCCAGCCCGTTGCAGCGTGAGCTGTTCTTGCTGGCACACAGCTATCTGGCAGAAGTGTCCGAGTGGGAGGTTTCGGGCTTCTGTGGCTGGCTGCAGCAGCGTGCCGGTATCAGTGACGAGCTCAGGCGAGTCGTGCTGGCGATTCAGAGCATCGAGCCGTTGCTAGTGCTGGCCGCGACCATTTTCGGCTGGCTGCAGGGCCAGCAGAACTGCGAAGCTAGCAAGCTGGTAGAGGTTCTGCCCCCGCGGCTGGAGAACCTCGGGCTGCGCGATCACTGGATGCAATTGAGCGCATTGCCGCACCGCGACTTCCTGCAGAAGCTACACAAGTATGCGATTGCCGGTGACAGTCTGCAGGTCATCAATACCCTGCTCGAGCACAACCGCAGCATCATGGCAGGCCGCAAAGGTGCACCTTGGCTGGAGTGGGAGGGGCGGCGCCTGAAGGTGCGCGTGCGTAATGACCGCGCCTTGTTGCCTGAACAGTTGGATGAGGCCAACCTCGGCTGGCACAACACTTACTTCATCGGTTCCTTTCTGGCCATCGCGGCGGAGGCCGTCTGATGGAGCAGCTGACCATTAGTGAAGCCTTCGTGCAGCAATTGGCCGGCCGGAGAGTGTGCGCCGGCTTTTTCTCCACCTTCAGTTTCGAGCCAGAGTTTTTCGAGCTTGAAGTTTTGCCCCTGATGCTGGGCAATGATGTCTGGTCCCCTAGCGACGAACTGCGCTACGGCCAGCTGCAGCTGAAGATGCAGGAGCCCGAACAACCGGCCACTCACTGGGCCGTGGCTTACGACCGTGACATCTTCGAGTCGCAGACCGCGCCCCGGCTGGAAGTGGACTACCTGCCTGTTAGTCTGCTGCCGGCCTGTCAGCATGCCAAGCTAAGCGTGCTATTGCTGGAAAACCCTGCTGAGGATGGCAAGTCGGATGACCAGCCCGGCTACAGCATCCTGCTGTGTGCTGGCTCCTTTAACCTGACCCGAGCCGGCTGGTGGGAGAACATTGAAGTAGGCCACTGGGTCGAGCTGGATGCACAGTATGCCCCGGCCAATATCCGTCGCCCGCTGCACCAGGCTCTGAAGTTCTACCGCAATGTTCGGCCTGCAATGCCAGTACAGGCACTGCAGCGCTTGCTGGACGCGCTTGAGGAGTTGCCGGAAACCGAGGCTGATGCGAACTGCAGCTTCTATTTTTCTTTCTCCGCCAATGGCCAGCATGTTCAGTCGTTCCCGCAGTTTCTTGCGCAGGCCGAAGCACAGGGAACACTGGAAATCGTTAGCCCGTTCTTTGCCGAGGATGGTAACAATCGGGTGGTGGCGAGCTTGCTCGAAGCATTCAAGAAAGTTCAGTTATTTCTGCCCAGGGACGAAGCTGGCCGGGCGCTCATCAGCAAGGATGTCTACGGTGCGCTGAGCGAACGGGTGGAGTGGGCTGAGTGGCTGCCGGAGATACACCGGCAGTTGATGGGCGCCGATGGCTATCGTCGGCTGCACGCCAAGATCTACCACTGTACGGGGCGTGATGGCTGGCACTTCATCGGCTCGGTCAACCTTAGTGAGCAGGCGTTTAGTCGCAATGTCGAGGCTGGTTTCCTGCTGCGTAGCCCATGTCCAGCCCTGCTGCAACCGCTGGCAAATGCAAGTGTACCGCAGGTTTTCGACTGTCCTGTCGAGGCGGACAGCCTGCTGGATTCTGCCGCCGCGGTCATGCCGCTGCTGCACCTGATCTTCGACTGGCAGGATGCTTGTCTGCTGCTGCTGTCGCCTGAGACGGGGCGTCTTTCCTTGCTTGATGCCAACTCTGACTGTGTGAGCGAGCACGAGCTGCAGGCAGCGACACCGCTGAAGGTCAGCTTTACCGAGGGTCGACAGCTGTTTGCCCGCTCCAGCTTGGTACATGCCCGCTGGCAGTCCTCCATACAACCTCCAGGCGAGCAGCCTGTCGCCAGCGGTGTGCTACTGGTCAGCCAGCGTAATCTGTATGGCCGCCCGCTCGACATGCCGGGCATGGATCTGGCGAGCCTGTTGCGTTTGCTACATGCCATGGGGCATGAGGCGCGCATGTCCAGCATGAGTGCAATGCTGGAAGCCGCGCTGCGTCAGAACTTTGAGAATCCGGACCAATATCTCATTCAGACCGGTGATATCCAGGACGTGGCCAGCTTCTTTTCCGAGTTTTCCGAGGTCAATGGCGCATTTTGGGCGCTCGGCCAGCGATTGGAGAGGGCTTCGCAGGGCGGCGATAAACGCACCTTGGACTACTTCCTGCGCGGGGCCCAGCCCGACTCGCTGGCAGGTCTGCTGGCTGCGGTGCAACCGCAGCAGGGGGCGACTATTCCCGGTCTGATTGTGCGCTATCTGACCCTGCTGGGAATTGAGGAATTGCTGCTGCGTCATGCTGAACAGGCCGCTCCTGGGTTGTTGTCAGAGGTGCAACGCAGCTTGGCCACGCTTGAGCGCAACGAACTCACCCCCTGCTTACAGGACGAGGGCATGGACGCCAGACGTTTCATCGACTGGTACCGCCGGCAGTTCCTCGCGGGGCTAGGTGCTCAAGCCAGCCCATGCGTGGAGGGCGGCGATGCAAGCCATTGATTTGCAAACGGCCAAAAGGCTGATCGATTTCTCTGGAGGACGGGACGAGCTGCGCGGGCTGGGCGAGCAGCAACTAGAGGGCACGCTGGCCCTACACAATAAGCTGGCACAGCATCGGGTTGCCTATCTGGCCGACGAGGTTGGAATGGGCAAGACCTATGTCGCGCTGGGAGTGGTCGCGCTCATGCGTCGCTTCAATCCGGATCTGCGCGTACTTTACCTGCTGCCATCGGTCAACGTGCGCGACAAGTGGATAAAGGATTTCCAAAGTTTCATTGAGCATAACTACCTTAACGACGACATCATCGTCCGGGGCATCGGCAGCTTGGCCGGACCGGCTGCACCCCAGATTACCTGCGACAATCTAGCGGATCTTGTGCATGCGCTAGCCAGCAGTACCGCGCGTGATTACTTCATTTGCACTTCGGCTTTCAGCTTCGGTCTTGGCGCCACTGTCGCCGAATTGGAAGCTAGCCTTGACCGTCTGGTGGCCCTGCTGCCGCAGACTCGCAACGAGGAGCAGATCCTCGGCCTGCGCCAGCAACTCAAGCGCTGCCGGGATGACAGCGGCGTGGAGGCCCTGAAGGAGTCGGTCAAACATTGCTGGGCAGCAGCCATCTACCGCGTACTGCCGCATTTCGATCTGGTGCTGGTCGATGAGGCGCATAACCTGCGCAAGTCCCGTGACAGCAGTGCTCGCAACCGCATGCTTGCTACTGCGCTACTGGGGCAGGAGGGCGAGGCTTCCCGGATCAGGCGCCTGTTGCTGCTGTCCGCCACCCCCTACGACCGTGACCTATCTCATCTGCGCAACCAGCTGGCGCTTTTCGGTATGACGCAAGCGGCAGCTTTGCCGGAAAGGGCCGAACTGCACAGCACAGAGATGCAGCAAGCGCTGCATCGGCTGATGGTGCGCAGGCTGAACGAACTTCAGTTGGACAACGTGCCGCATACCCGCAACATGTACCGCGACGAGCTGCGCACCGGCGCCGAAGCCGAAGTGAAGATGGGGATCTCTGAACAATTGTTTAGTGCGCTGGTTCAGAAACGGGTCAGCCAGCACCTACAGCAGAACTTCGCAGGCCGTTTCGAGCTGGGTATGTTGGCCTCTTTCGAGAGCTACCTGCCTGGCCAGGTTCAATTCGATGGTGATCTGCAAGAAGTGGCCATCAGCGACAGCAACCAGCCTGATGCCCGTGATCGGAACGTGGTCGAGCAACTGGTTCGTTCCTGGAAGGATACTTTTGATAACCGTCTTCCACCGCATCCGAAGATGAGTTGGGTCAGTACTCAGCTGTCGCGCCTTGCCTTCGTAGAGGGAAGTAAGCAGCTGGTGTTCGTGCGCCGGGTAAGTAGCGTGAGCGAGCTGAAGGGAAAGCTGGACGAGGCCTACGATGACTGGTTGGCCCACCAAGTGACACAAGATCAGGCGGTTATGGCCTGGTTCGAGCGTTATCGCACGCAGTACTGCGAACGCTCCGGCGAAGTGACCTCGGAAGAGGCTGATGAAAATGGAGAGCCTTCGGCTCGTTCCGACAACTTCTTTACTTGGTTCTACCGTGGTCGCAATGCCGAGCTGAACGAGCAGCAGCCACCGGCGCTGGGTACGCTGCCCAGCTCGTTCCGCAATATGCTGGGTCGTACCAGTTGTTTATTTGAGGCTGGCTGGAGTCGTTTGCCCGGTATGCCGCGCAACTTGGTGGTCGACTGGTCGCGCTGGGTCGTCAATTCGAATGATAAGCCGTCGGCCCAGCGCCGCTTCCGGGTGGCTCAGTATGCTTGGCTGCAGACCGTGGCAAGTGTATGCACAGGGACCGCTGCGTCTTTGGTAGCGGGTCGCATCCTGCGCTATGCCTACCCAGACTGGTCCATCACTGATCGTCCAGGCATTGAACTGAGTGACCTAAGCAGTCTGCAGAATGACCTCGACCGACTCACTCTCTGGGATGACCTGCGCCAGCAGCCCAAGCTGCAGACGCTGGCGCCGGAATGGAGTGTGCAGACTTTTGAGCTTCTGAGTGGCGACGTAAAGCAAGCCCTGCACGAGCTCAAACGTCAACTAATCCATATGGAGCTTATTGCGCTGGTTTGTCGTTTGGATCATCCATTTATCGATCTGTACAGCCTGCGTGGCGTGCGACGCGATGAGGGCAATGCCGACGATGCGCTAAGGGTGGCGTTCAGCGAACTGCTTGCCCGGCAAGCCGAGCAGCAGGTGCAATTCTGCTCCTGGCGGATTTTGCATGACATCGCTAGCAACCTGGATCTACTGGTCAAGCTCAACTTCCCGGCGGCCTGGCAAAAAACCAGTACTGAGCTGACACGCTACCTCAGTAATCAGATCAGCCCGCTGCAGCCAATCGCTGGTGCTAGTGGTGAGAATCGTACTGAGCGCAGTCCACTGGCCCGTCGTTTTCGTATGCCTGGTTATCCTCGCATCCTGGTTTCCACAGATGTTTTTCAGGAAGGAGAAGATCTGCATACCTTTTGTGACAGCGTTATGCATTACGGCATTCCGCGTAGTCCGATTGCTCTAGAGCAGAAGGTAGGAAGGGTCGATCGTGTGGCTTCGCTGTCGCACCGACGCATGCTGGCTAACCAGCGCGATAGCGCCAATCACTTCATCAAGGTGCGCTATCCGCATATCCGTCAGAGCCTGGAGTTCCTGCAGGTACGGGAGTCGGCACGCAGTTTGAACGATTTCATGCTCTCGCTTGGCCGCATCCAGACTGCTGGGGCGAGCGAGCGGGAGCTGCAAATTACACAACAGCTAACCGATACCTCCCCGGTGCAGCCGCCACTGCGCGAGCGCCTAAGTAGCTTGTTCCCAGTACAGCCTGATGATCTAAAAGGCAGAAGCCAGCTTGCACAGATCGAGAAGCATCAGACGGCCCTGCAGCGGCGGCTCCAGCACATACGTCAGCAACTGACGGCCTTGCTGGGTGCCCCACCGGAGGAGCGTCCTCTGCACTGGCGAACAGGTAATGTCGAGCTGGAGTTGCGTACGATCGCCGGTTTGCCGGAGCTGCTGCTATCTGCCAGCTGTGAACATGAAAATGCCCCCGGCTGGCTGGTCGACAGTGGCAGGGGGTGGGCCAGCAAGCGAATCGAGCGCATGCAGGAACTGCAGGCCGATCCGTTGCGCCGATTGCAGTTGCACTACAGTCGCGACCAAGGCTGGATGCTGCGCGCTAATAGTGAAATCTATGCTGGCAGTCAGCACATCCTGCAGCATGAAGAGTTGCTCAGCTTGCTTGGCCGAACTAGGGGGGAGTCGGTAGTCAAGCCTTTGGCCGAATCGCTAAGTCTGCTGGAAAGCATGCTGGACAATCTGCCTTGCCCGGATGGCATACAAGTTCTACGCAGCAGCAGCCAGATGCTGTGCTACAAGTTTGAGCACTTGGGGCGCAGCCAGCGTGTGCGGGTAAAGGCTCGTCAGGGCCATGTGCAACTCAGTTCGCGGGTACTGGATGCCGCCGCAACCGAGGAGCTTGCAAGAGGAGGCGATAATCTGCTCGATTCGGCACTGGTGCGTTATACCCTCAGACGTAACGCTAGTTTCGACTTGGTGGACTTTCACGTCAACAAACAGGGTGAGCTCGCTGTGCGCGCCTGCCATCCGCTGCAGTGGCTGAACCGAGAGGAGCTGGGTTGCATAGCTTTACTGGTTGCTGCCGAGGCTGACCGGTTGGAGCACATCATTCGAGGTGGTGACGATCATGAGTGAGCCGTATCCATGGCTCGCCAGAGATCAATCACCATTACCTGGCTCAGTTGTAGGTAGGTGTGCGCGAGGAAGGTCAGACTAGTACTGCCCTTGCATAGCGAGCGCCAGACTAAGACGATGTGTTATCTCAGCGGCAAGTTTTTTGGGCTCTCGGATTTGTATTGATCCCGCGTGCGACAAGATCCACCAGCGTAGCTCCCAGCTATCCGTAACTGTAGCCACTAACACTGACCCATCGGCTTCATCTGTTAGGGTCATATCGTCTGATAGAGGCGTCTCCCTGAGCAGCCTAGCAAGCCCATCGTTGATCCAAGCAACGATCCTGGTCTGAGACGCGGTGCCAAATTGCATGGCGCCACTTTCTAGGTAGCTCTTCAGATTGAATTCGGCCGGCCCAGTAGTCACGAAATCCAGCACCTGTGCGGAGCTGAATCTATGCAGGGCAAACTGGCGGACGTCATCGAATGGCTCCACGGTGGCTAGCAGATAGGTCACTTGTCCGCGTTGCACCAGAGCCAGTGGATTAAGGGTGAAGTGATGTACCTGATCCTTGTGCGCGGCGTAATACACACAGCTCAGCTGCTTCTCATACAGCAATGCTTCTTGGATCGTCTCGAGGATGCCTTCATCGACTGTCGGCGGTAAGAGCGAGAGATCTGGATGCACGCTGGCCACTTTATGAATCCATCGTGCTGCCGGTACCTCGTCGCTCAGGGAGTGCAGCTTCTGATGGGCTTGTCGAAAACGGGGTTCGAGGGCCTTCAACATGTGGTTGGGAATCAGCGCATGCAGGCTATCTTCAACCAACCTAAGTGTCAGAGCTTCGCCCAGGGAAAGCCCCGGAAGCTCGCTTGCACAGCCCGGCATCCAGTGCCACCCGTATGGCATCCCCTTGTCGTTGCATTGAAGAGGGAAGAGCTGAGAGAGCTCTAGCAGGTCGCGTTCGATAGTACGTTTACTGGAGTCATGCCCAGCATCTTGTAAACGCGTGTGCAGTTCCGTTGCGGTCAGCCCGGGGGCCTTGTTTGGAAGCAGGCGGAGGAGCTCCCACTGGCGAGCCAGTGTGCGGCGAGATGTATTACTAGGCACCCAAGCATTCCCGATAGTAGTGATTGAGTGAGAATGGAGGAAAGCTGACTGCCCAGGCAAGCATCATGCTTCTCGAGTGCTTGGCATGGACATCGACTCTATTCGATGCAGGCACACTCGGCATCTATACCCGCCCAGGAAATCGCTCAATTTCTCCGAACAGCAGAGCTTTGGCTGGCTCGTCGGGCAGTATCACGGTACTGAGAACCATGGCCTCTAAATTCGGACTGAGCTCCTCAATGGCTTCTGTGAGCTCGCTTGTTTCGCCCAGGCTTGGCCACTCGTTGTTAATCAGCAGCAGATAGAGCGTTCGGAAACCTTGGCTAGGCAGTTGTTGCAGTGGTAATGGGTTTGAGTAATCGATATCGACCAGCTCGCAGCGAAGCTGCCGGCTGGTGCTGCAGCTCAAAAAACTTCGGAAGTCGGCATAGTCACGTCCGGGCCAATCTCCGCCGAAGGCGGCGTGGCGTATGTAGCGAATAATCTGCTCCGCCCACAAAATGAACCCTGTTGAGGCAATGTGCAGGGTGGGGGCGACCTGGTAGCCCCTTCGTCCCAGGTCTCGTGAGCGGAGCGTCTGATCAATGAAGATCACGCTGTCTGCGCCGTCCTCATCTGCCAAGTATTCCAACGGGGCGTTTACAACGAAGGAGATATCGCTCGCCCCGAGCAAGGTGCGACGCTCCTCCCACTCCAGTCGGGTATGCATGGACTCGCAGCGTGCGTGGAAATCCATCACGCGTATACGAAGTGGTAGTGGAGGAATAAAGCCGCCCAAGTCGGACATGGTCAGGACTCTTTCTCCGGCGATTTCATGCGCACGATCTTGCGCGCTTGAGCCTCACTCACCAGCCATGAGATGAGTTCTGGATAGTTCACGTCTCCCAGCTCAGCGATGTTTTGCCGCGCCGCCTCCAGGCTGGCGGTCATTGCTTGAAGTGCTTGAGCATCGAGCATGCGGGAGAGCCCGGCTCGAGACAGGAGGGTTACAGGCTCCAGTAGGGCATCGAATGCGTCTTGCAGCACCACCAGTCGTGACAGGCGGCTGAGCTGCTCCTGGATATGCGGTGGTGGCTCTGTTGTGCCAAGAAAGCCCGCCAAATTGATCAGTCGCCTGCCCAGCCTTTTACTGCCTGCAATGTCCTGCAATATGGCTTCTAGGTTTTCTTTAATGAGGCGATCCATGGGGTACTCCCTTCACTGCGGTGAAGTAAGCATGGAGCATGGGGGCGACAGAATGTGTCGCGATGATTTGGGTCGGACACCGCTCTACGATGGGCTGAATACCAGAAGCTTCAGGCCATAGCCTGAGTAGTTGGAGATCATCCAGCCAGTGGGGACGACGTTGTGCCCGATGGCCTTGCCAACGTGCTCCATTACGCTGGCATAGTCGCCCCACGTGAGGTCGTAATTGGCTTCGATTACGAGTAAGGCATCCAGGGCAAAGTTACGCATCGCTAGCGGCGTGTTGGCTAGTAAAGAGGCGACAGCAGCAGTGGGGGTGGAACCCCAGCCAGCAGCCGTTTGGCCAACGGTCTGGCCAGAGAGGTATGAGGCAAAGCTGTCCCATTTGAGCCCGGGAATACCGCGGATTTCTCGAGCCAAGTAAAGGCTTGCCCAGAAGGCGGCCAGCTCTCGTTGGCTTTGCCATTTATAGCTGCGAAAGGGTGGGTAGACCTGCGTTTTGGTTTGTGTGAAGTGATGGATATGGATTGTGTCTGCCAAACCAGATAAGTGCTCCCAAGGCATTGCGCTGCTTGGTGAGGTGCACAGCCAATGGAGCTCATCAAAGCGTTTGTCAGGCCAAGTCTGGTTCTGGCCAAGAGCGGTAAAGTGGAGCTGGCCGCAGTGCCCTCCATCTACTGGGAGCGCAGTGCTGCAGTGCTGCAGAATGCAGCTCACGAGTTGCTTGGCCTCGGCTTCCGTTGCCGCGATCAGGGCTACTTCGAAATTGCTCGTGCTTAGCTCATGGCTGTCAGTGAATTGGTGCTCCACGCTTTTGCGCGCGCTTTCAACGTCTTCGCCCAGCCCCAGCAGATGGTAGAGATAGTCGCGAGGGCCCCAGCCCTTATTTCGGTGAAAAAGACAGCGGGAGCTGGTCATGATCAGCGCACCTGAACCGGTGCATTAATACACCTGTATCCGGGGTACTGGGCTTCAGCTGTGACCCGGGCCATTTCTGAACTGACGGCCTGGACGGTGAGCGTGAAGTTGGCGCGAGGCCCGGCATTGGGGACAACACGTTGCAGGAAGGCAGAGTAGGTTTTCATCGTCAGATCTCTTGGTTCAAATGGCAGGAGACAGGATGAAGGGTGCTTACGACACCCTGTGTCGCAAGGGCTATTCGTTCTCGTAGAGCATTGTCATGCGTCTTGCCGTTGTTGCGATTTGCTCACGTAACTCCGCAGGCTCAAGTACTTCCAGATGCTCACCCTGACTCAGCAACCACAGATCCAGCCCTTGGCTGAGGTGCAGGCTGCCAGTCATCAACCACCAGCCATCAGCAGAGGCTTCCAGCTGTTGATCAGCGGTGAGTGCGTTCTCCAGTAAGCGCTCGTAGAGCGTGTGGCTCACACGGAGCTTCAGTTGGGCAGGTAAGTCCGTTTTCAGGCTCACCAGGCTTCTCTGAGCAGCGACAGAGTTAATGTCGTAGTCCTTAGGGGCCGGGAGATCTTCAAAGGTCGTGCGGGCTGAAATAAAGCGATGCAGGGGCAGCGCGGCAATATTGCCTTGTGGCAATCCCTTGAAGATGCAGGACAGATAGATATTGGAGTCCTGGTAGGACAGACCCAGTGGTTTGAGATGTAGCAGCCGGGGCTCACTGGCTCCGCGCTTCAAATACTGGGCTTCAACGGTTGCATCGTCCAAGAGTGCTTGTTGTATCACTTCCAGTGTTTCAGGGTTCACAGTGCTTGGAGACAGGGTCACGAAGCGAGTGTTGCTGATGATCTTGCCTGAGCAATCCTGGGCTGGTCGTTTTCCCTTCAGTAGGGATGTTGCGTACTCCCGCAATGGGGTGAGCTTTTGTACCTGCGCCTCCATTCCGAAGCGAGCGGCGTGATCCATGATCATGACGAGATTCATCGCGTCGGTCGGCAACATGCTTAAGCGTGAAAGCGATTTCTCTGCCCACCATAGCTTGGCTTTGCCCTTAGGGCGGCTGTGCACATGGGGATAGTTCAGTTCGAGGTCACTCAAGTCTCGCAGGATGGTGCGCTTGTCGACATCAATGCCTTGGTTGGTCACGCGCTCGTGAATGGCGGAGCTGTTGAGAGCGTTTTCCTTGTTGGGGAGGAGGCCAAGTATCAAGTCCTGGCGATAAAGCTGCTCCATGAGGTCGTCCCTGCTCGTATGCGACATGAACTGTCGTAAAACTATTGAAAATGAGCTGACATGGTCAGTCACGAGACAGCAGCATGAGCAAATCTGCCGATGTGTTCAATCTGATGGATAGCCTTCTTGCACCAAGTGACCAGGTTGAAATCAACGAGCCTGGAGAGGTGCAACGCCTATATGCCGGTATCGGTATGCCAGCGTTACGGGCCGCTGAGCTAGCCGAACAGAGTCGTTTATTCACCTACCACGAAATCAAGGCTGCCAATCCGCTTCTGCGGTTGAGCGATCCGATCCGGCTTCGTCGACAGTATGAGCAACTGCGAGCAGAGGCACTGCAGGGTGATGCTGATGCGCTAAACGACTTGGGTTGGCTTTGGCTCAACGGCTCCCGGTTAAAGCCTGAACCGCTCCTGGCCAGACGCCTCTTCAAAATTGCAGCGGTGTTGGGTTCTTCAGAGGCGCTTTTCAATCTTGCGGAGCAGGCCTTCTATGGCAAAGGTGTGAGAGCTAACCCGCTCTTGGCCATCGATTATTACGAGCAGGCTTTTGAGTCTGGTATTCCCTGTGCTGCGCAGGCTCTAGGTGGCTTGTATGAGCGCGGGGATGAAGGTGTGTGCATTGATCATGCGAAAGCCATCGCTTGGTATAAGCGAGGCGCGGATGAGCAAGACACGATGGCGTGTTTTCTTCACGGCCGGTTGGCTTTGGACGAGTCGTCCTCTGAATACAACCAGGCCATAGGCCTCTATTGGCTGCAGTGGGCTGCCATGAGTGGCGAGGTGCTTGCGAGTGAGCGGTTGGCTGATTTTTACCGCTCTACCTTCGACTCCCCACCTGACCGGGATGGCCGGCTGTACTGTTTCTGGCGAGATATAGCGATCAGCCAAGGGAGTAGGTTGGCGGAGGAGATGCTAGCGCTGGATGGGCAATGCCAATTGGCCAGTAATCGATAGTAGGATGCCAGCGCATGCTGGTTATACGGCTATATCGAGGCCAGAGTTCTGGTCCTGTATTTTCTGGAATGGAAATGGTTGGGGGAAGGAATGAAGTCCACAGGTCTATCAGCAAATCAACTTGGCTTCGCCCACTATTTGGCGGGGTTGTGGGACAAAAAAGAACAGCCTGTGGATCAAGATGGATGTGTCCTGGAAGTGGGGAAAGGCAGGATGCTTCATTGCTACCGCATTACTCGCTCCAGGCATTGGAAGCCTTGGCGAGCACGCGTTGCGTCACCAATTCAGCACTGGTGGTGCCGGTCTTTGGCGGAGGCTGCGCATCACTACTCCTGGCCTGACAGCCTACCGCCGGACTCTTTTGCCTGCATCGCAGGACGTCTACGGCAGGCACTTTCTACGAGCGATGAAGACGCGGCTCGTCAGGCATGTTTGGACATTTTCACCTGGGGCGGGGTTGCGCAGAAGCCAACTGACAAGTCGCGAGTTTGGTTGGAGTTTCAGTACGCACAACGGACGCTCTGTCAGTCAATCAAAGATGCGGTCCATCTTCTGCAGCCAGGATCTGCACTCAGCCTTGCGGCGTTCGATGGAAAAAGGCTTCTGATGAATGCGGCGATGACGAAAGTCTATGCCGCTGCGGACCCCGACAACATCATTATCTATGACGGGCGGGTAGGCGCTGCGCTGGGTCTCTTGGCTCGATACTGGCTCGAAATGACTGGCATCGGGAGTGTGCCGAATGACTTGGCATTTCGCTGGGGAGCGGGCCGTAGTGAGGTTAAGCGTGATCCATCGTGCAGGGGTTATCAGTTTTCCTCGTTGTATCTGCCCAGCACAAAAACAGCTCATCAGGACGAGGTTTGGGGGACTCTGGTTCGTAAGAGTGGCGAAATTCTTAAGCAGATGAGCGCTCTTCGCGGGGATATCACCTCTATTGGCGACGTCGAAAAGGCTCTCTTCATGATCGGCTTCAATATCGAGCGTGATGTGCCACCGTCACCGATACCTGCTGTGGTGGGATAGGTAAAGTGGGCGGACTGATTCCAGATCAGATTATCAAAAAGGTTCAGCGCTCCCGTCATTTGTTGATTTTTACGGGGGCGGGTGTTTCTGCGGAAAGTGGTATCCAAACTTTTCGCGAAGCTCAGGCCGGTTTGTGGGAACGCTTTGAACCTGGGGAGCTGGCAACGCCAGCTGCATTTCGACGTGACCCTGCTCTGGTCTGGGGGTGGTATGAGTGGCGGCGATTGCAGGTGCTAAGCGCGCGCCCCAACCCAGCTCACATTGCTATTGCCGAGTTGGCCAGGCGGGTACCGAAGCTGACAGTGATTACCCAGAATGTTGACGATCTGCATGAGCGGGCGGGCAGCGCTGAGGTCATTCATCTGCACGGCAGTCTGCATGAGCCTCGTTGCTTTGCCTGTGGCCGGCCCTACGCAGGTGTGGTCGCTGAACTGACGGCTCCATCTGCCTCTGAGCGCTGTGAGCCACCACGTTGCGAGCGATGCAACGGCAGAGTAAGGCCAGGTGTTGTCTGGTTTGGAGAGCCTCTACCTGAGAGTCCAATGCGCTCGGCGTTGGCTGCTGCCCGCCATTGCGACTGCCTGCTTTCCATTGGCACATCAGGTGTTGTGATGCCGGCGGCCCGTATCCCGGAAGTGGCTTTGGAGAGCGGGGCTGCTGTTATCCATGTAAACCTCCAAGCCGTTGAGGTGAGTGCTCCAAATGAGTTCTCCCTGATCGGCCGGGCCGGCGAATTACTCCCGTCCCTATTGCAGCAAGCTTTTCCTAGTTCATGAGGCTGGTGGTTGCGACACGAAATGTCGCGACCACCATGCACTATTGCACCTTACGGTGCATGCGCAGGAGTTTTACCCATGCAGGAGCTTTCCCCAGGTCTAATCGTTATCCATGGCAATCGTCTCGAGGAGCTGAGAGCTCTTGCGGTGGAGTGGATGCGTAGTCATCCACTAAACCCGCTTGAGAACGAGGTACTGCTGGTACAGAGCAACGGTATCGCTCAGTGGCTGAAGATGGCGTTGGCTGAGCGGGAGGGCTGTGGCATTGCTGCTGCACTGGACGTGGGTCTGCCAGCACGCTTTCTTTGGCAGGCGTACCGCACTGTATTGGGTAATGACGCGATTCCGCAGCAGTCGCCCTTGGACAAGGCGCCACTCACCTGGCGTCTGATGCGCCTGCTGCCTGGCTTGCTGGCGGGCGAAGCCTTCGCACCGTTGCACCGCTTCCTGGCCGATGACAGCGATCTGCGCAAGCGTTATCAACTGGCAGAGCGGCTGGCTGATCTATTTGATCAGTACCAGGTTTATCGTGCTGACTGGTTGGCGGACTGGGCAGGGGGGCATGATCGTCTACGCACGTCGCGTGGTGGCTATCAGGAGTTGAGCGACGAGTCGCGCTGGCAGCCGGCACTTTGGCGTGCCCTGTTGGCTGAGGTTGGGGATGAACAGTTGGCGCAAAGTCGCGCCGGGGTTCACCCGCGTTTTGTAGCGCGACTGAATGAGTTGGGCTCCCCGCCGCCCGGCTTGCCGCGCCGTATTACGGTGTTTGGTATCTCGTCGTTGCCAGCCCAGGTACTAGAAGCGCTTGCTGCCATAGCGCGTTTCAGCCAAGTCATGCTCTATGTGCACAATCCCTGTCAGCACCACTGGGGGGACATCGTTGAAGACAAAGATCTGCTGCGTCATGAGTACCGCCGCCAGCAACGTAAACCTGGTCTGGCTGCTTTGGGCGAGGCGGATTTGCATCAGCATGCTCAGCCGCTGTTAGCTGCTTGGGGCAAACAGGGGCGCGATTACATCAACCTGTTGGATCAGTACGACGAGCCGCAACGCTATCGCGAGCAGTTCAAGCGCATCGATCTATTCAACCCGGCGCCTGAAGGCTGCTTGCTGAGCCAATTGCAGAACGACATCCTCGACCTGCGCCCTCTGGCGGAGACCCGCGAAGCCTGGCCACCGGTGGATCCGGAACGCGACAACTCGCTGCGCTTTCACGTCGTCCACAGTGCACAGCGTGAAGTGGAGGTACTGCACGATCAGCTCTTGGCCTGCTTCAGCGCAGACCCAACCTTGCGCCCGCGTGACGTGATCGTCATGGTGCCGGATGTAAACACCTACGCGCCCCACATCCAGGCGGTGTTCGGGCAATTTGGTAAAGATGATCTCCGCTACATTCCCTTTACCCTTGCCGATCAAGGGTTGCGTGGTAAGGATCCGCTGGTTATCGCCTTGGAGCATCTGCTGCAACTACCAGATAGCCGCTTCAGTGTCAGCGAGGTGCTGGACCTGCTGGATGTCCCAGCACTGCGTGCGCGCTTTGGTATCCAAGAAGACGAACTACCGACCCTGAGGCGCTGGTTAGAGGGAGCTGGTGTTCGTTGGGGACTGGATGCTGACCAACGTGAGGCCCTCGGTGTTGGTCAGGGCTTGGAGCAGAACACCTGGCGTTTTGGTCTGCGGCGCATGCTGTTGGGGTACGCCGTTGGGCGCTCTGGTGCTTATGTAGATATTGAGCCTTACGATGAGATTGGTGGTCTGGATGCGGCGCTGATCGGTCCGCTAACGCGCCTGCTGGACTCCCTTGAATATCATCTTGAACAACTGCGTGCGCCCTTGACGCCGATGCTCTGGGGGGAGCGGTTACGTGGGCTGATAGAGGCATTTTTCTTGCCTCAGGGCGAACGTGACGAAGTGCTGCTCAACCAGTTGCAGGATGGCCTCGACAGTTGGCTGGCGCTCTGTGAGTCCGCTGGGCTGGAAATACCTCTGACCCTGCCAGTGGTGCGCGAGGCATGGCTTGGTGAGCTTGATCAGGGGCGTCTCAGCCAGCGCTTTCTTGCTGGCTCTGTGAACTTCTGCACATTGATGCCGATGCGTGCCATTCCATTTCGCCATGTCTGCCTGCTGGGCATGAACGACGGCGACTATCCGCGGAGCCAGGCGCCGCTGGATTTCGATTTGATGGCCAGCGACTACCGGCCTGGCGATCGCTCTCGTCGAGAGGATGACCGCTACTTGTTGCTGGAGGCGCTGCTGGCTGCGCGAGACCGGCTCTACATCAGCTGGGTAGGGCGCAGTATTCGTGACAACAGCGAGAGGCCTCCATCTGTACTGGTTGGCCAGTTGCGCGACCACCTCGCTGACGCCTGGACTCTGGCAGGTGGCGGAAAGTTGCTGCACGCCCTGACTACCGAACACCCGCTGCAACCTTTCAGCCGCCGCTACTTCGACAGCAGGACTGAGCTTTTCAGTTATGCCCACGAGTGGGCTGCGCTGCATGGTCAGTCCTCTGCCGGCGGTTCTGGTGAAAGCCTGTCAGCCTGGGAGGAGGGGCTGCTGCTGAGTCCTGAGCTATTGCAAAGCTTCTTGCGCGACCCAGTTAAGTTTTTCTTCACTCGCCGCCTCAAGGTGCACCTGGACGAGGAAGTGCAAGCTAGGCTGGACAGCGAGCCGTTCACCCTGGATGGGTTGGAGCGCTACCAGTTGCAGGACAACCTGCTGAAGTCCGCCGTGCTGGCTCGGGATGGAGATGCGCAAACCGCACTGTTTGGTGCTGCTGACCGCTTGCAGCGCAGTGGCGTGTTACCGCTGGCAGGCTTCGGCGAGCACTACCGCACTACGTTGCTGGAGCCTTTGCCTGCCCAGCTTCAACGCTACGAGAGTCTTTGCCAGCTTTGGTCCGTGCCCGTGGAGTCGCCACGTCAGTTGAGTTTTTGTGCTGCCGACGTGCAACTGGAGGGTTGGCTTGGTGGTCTGCGGCAAAAGGCTGATGGCAGCCTGGCACGCTTAGAGCTGTCGCCTGGTGTTCTGGCTAAGAAGGGCTCCCTAAAGTGGCACCGTCTGTTGCGGCCTTATGTGTTGCATGTAGTGGCGGCTGCTTGTGGCGTGCCAATCACCACCTTGCTGGTGGGCGAAGATAAGGCACTGACTTTTGCCCCGTTACCGTCTGAGCACGCGTCGCGGATTCTTGTGACCTGGTTGCAGGGCTGGAGCGCCGGCATGCAGGCGCCCCTACCTGTGGCGCTCAAGACCTCTATGGCCTGGTTGCAGGAGCAGAGCGATGACAAGGCTCGAACCGTCTATGAGGGCGGTTACAACTTCACCGGTGAGACGGCAAGTAGTGCCAGTCTGGCGCGGCAATTCCCCGATTACACCAGACTGACTGCCGACGGCCAGTTCCCCAAATGGAGTGAGCGGCTCTATCAGCCGCTGCTTGAGAGCAACCCGGCCACCATCAAGGAGGATCTGGCATGAGTCAGTCCCAGCGTCCCCTGGCCCTCAGTTTCCCGCTACATGGCAGTCGCCTGATTGAGGCCAGTGCGGGTACCGGCAAAACCTACACGATTTCCGCGCTCTACCTGCGCTTGATCTTGCGCCACGGGGGTGAGGCCGCCTTCCGCGAGTCGCTATTACCGCCACAAATTTTGGTCGTGACCTTCACGGATGCAGCCACCCGCGAGCTACGTGACCGCATCCGTGCACGTTTAGTGGAAGCGGCGTCGGTTTTTCGCGGTGATGGCCAGCCGGATGATTTGCTGGCTCAGCTTCGTGATGAAATCCCCGAGGGTGAATGGGCGGGCTGCGCCCGGCGGCTGGAGTTGGCTGCGCAGTGGATGGATGAGGCCGCTGTGTCCACTATCCACGGCTGGTGTCAGCGCATGCTGCGCGAACACGCTTTCGACAGCGGCAGCTTGTTCAACCAGACCTTAGAAACCGACCACAGTGAACTGCTGGCCGAAGTCATACGGGACTATTGGCGGCAGCATTGCTATCCGTTGAAGGGGGGGGCACTGGACTGGGCTGTGGGCAACTGGGGGGCTCCTGCCAGCCTGGGTGACCAATTGCGCCCGTTGCTGAATGAGGCTGCTGTTGTTTCAACGCATCGGTTAAGCGAGTTGCTGGAGAGCGCCCTGCTGGACCGTGAGAGTGCGTTGGCGATGCTCAAGTCTCCCTGGGTTGCCTGGGCTGATGAGCTGCAAGGGCTTCTCGACAAGGCGGTCGCCGGTAAGCAAGTTGACGGCAGGAAAATTCAGGCACGGTACTACAATCCCTGGTTCGACAAGCTGCGTGAGTGGGCAACCAGCACGGAGGCCTCCCTGGAGCTGGCTACAGGTTTTACTCGTCTGACTCCTGACGGCTTGGCCGAAGCTTGGAAGGGTGACCCTCCCAAACATCCAGCGCTGGATGCAATGGTCAATCTCAAACAGCAGCTTGATAGCCTGCCCGACCCCGCTGAGGCAGCGCTGCGTCATGCCGCTGCCTGGGTGCGTCAGCGCTTTGATCGCGAGAAGCGTCAGCGTGCGGAAATGGGCTTTGACGACATGCTCACTCGTCTTGATGCCGCACTACAAAGTGAGAACGGACTACGTCTGGCCGAAGTTATTCGCCGTCAATTTCCAGTAGCGCTGATCGACGAGTTTCAGGACACCGATCCGCTTCAGTACCGCATCTTCGACACCCTTTATCAGGTTGAAGCCAATCGCGACGACTGTGGTTTGTTTATGATCGGTGACCCCAAACAGGCCATCTATTCCTTCCGCGGCGCGGATATTCACACCTACCTGAGTGCGCGCCGCGCTACTCTTGGCCGGCACTACAACCTAGATACCAACTTCCGCTCAAACCAGGACATGGTTGATGCTGTGAACGAGGTATTTCTGCGCGCTGAGAGACGCGAAGGCGGGGAGGGTGCGTTCCTCTTTCGCGACGATTTACCCTTCATCAAGGTAGGCGCTAAGGGGCGCGAGGAAGTTTGGACGGTGGAGGGAGAGGCCCAGCCTGCACTAACTGTCTGGCAGCTTCCCACTGACGAGCCAGTGGCCAAGGGGGCCTACCGTAGTGCCCTGGCCGAAAGTTCTGCCAGTGAGATAGTGCGGCTACTCGACCTTGGTCAGCGGCAAAGGGCTGGGTTCAGCAAAGATGGCCAGCTTGTGCCATTGCAGCCTAGCGATATTGCCGTCCTAGTGCGGGACTTCAAAGAGGCCCAGGCCATTCGCGGTGCACTGGCTTCACGTGGAGTACGCAGTGTCTACCTGTCGGATAAGGACTCGGTATTCGCTGGTCAGGACGCTCGTGATCTGCTGCTGTGGCTGCGTGCTTGTGCCGAACCGGACCAGGAGCGTACGTTGCGCGCCGCATTGGCCACCGCCACCCTGGGGTTAGAGCTTACCGAGCTGGAGCGGCTAAATCTTGATGAGCGCAGTTGGGAGCGCTATGTCATGCAGTTCCGCGGTTACCGCCAGTGCTGGCAGCGTCAAGGCGTGTTACCCATGCTGCGTCAGCTGCTGCAAGACTTCGAGCTACCCCAGCGGCTTCTGGAGCGTAGCGATGGCGAACGGGTCCTGACTAACCTGCTGCACTTGTCTGAACTGCTGCAGCAGGCGGCTACTGAGCTAGACGGAGAGATGGCGCTGATTCGCCATCTGAGTGAGTTGCTGTCTGGGGAGGGGAAAGCGGAGGAGCAAGTGTTGCGCCTGGAGAGTGACGAGGCTCTGGTGCGTGTGGTGACCATTCATAAATCCAAAGGGCTAGAGTATCCGCTGGTATTCCTGCCTTTCATTTGTGCCTTCCGTGCAGTGGATGGTAAGAAACCGCTGCAGGTGCATGACGGTGAGCGCCGCCAGCTTGTGTTCAAAGCTGACACCGACACTGTGGCTCGCGCTGATAAGGAGCGTTTGGGTGAAGATCTTCGGCTGCTTTATGTGGCCCTGACCCGTGCCCGTCACGCCTGCTGGCTCGGCGTCTCTGATCTGAAAATCGGCAAGACCAAAGAGTCACGGTTGCATCAATCGGCCCTAGGTTATTTGCTGGGCGGCGGTGAAGCGTTGGTGCAGAGTACGGATTTGCAGCGTTGGCTCTCTCCCTTCGAGGACAAGTCGCACAGTGCGATGCTGCAGGTGCCTGACGCTACAGAGCAGCAGTATCTGGTGTTAGACGGTGCCGAGATCGAGGCACGTTGGCGAGTCCCTCAGCGACATGCCGCAGAACATTGGTGGATCGCCTCCTACAGTGCGTTACGTCTGGAGGAGGGTGAGGTGCAGCAGCCAGGTCGTTATGACGATGCCGCGCCGGATAGCCCTGCGATGCAGAACTCAACTGATGACGAAAAAACTGCTCCGGTGCAGACGCCGATACCTGTCTCTGCACAAGGACTGCACCGTTTTCCGCGTGGGCCGAACCCCGGAACCTTCCTCCACGGTTTGCTTGAGTTAGCAGCCGTTGAAGGTTTCGGCCACCTAGCTAGCTCTCCTCAGCAGCTGCGTGAGCTGTTGGCGCGCCGCTGCCAACGGCGTGGTCTGCAACTCTGGATTGATCCATTACACCAGTGGGTGCAAACGCTGCTGGTACAACCACTACGCCTCGGGGATGGGCGGTCGGTGAGTCTGGCGGAGCTGAAGCAGTATCAGCCTGAGCTCGAATTCTGGTTCGAAGCTAGCCAGGTGGATGTCCTTCGCGTTGATGAACTGGTGCAGCGTTTCGAGCTACCTGGTGTGCCCCGGCAACCACTATGTGCGGACACGCTGAATGGCATGTTCAAGGGGTTTATTGACTTGGTGTTTGAGCACGAGGGGCGTTACTACGTGGTTGACTACAAGTCTAATTGGCTGGGAGTCGATGAGGCCTCTTATACCCTGGAGGCGATGACTTCCGCCGTGGCCAGTCATCGCTATGACCTGCAGTACGTGCTCTACATACTGGCTATGCATCGGCAGCTGCGCTTGCGTTTGCCTGACTACGACTACGACCGTCACTTGGGTGGTGCGCTCTACCTGTTTCTCCGTGCACCTGTGACGGGAGCCTACCTGGCGAAACCTTCCCGCGAACTGATTGAGTTGCTGGATGCTTTGTTCCTGGGCGAGTCTGAGGAGGTGGCGGCATGAGCGCGATTCTAAATGACCGCGGCGAGCTCATTGCACTGCTTACAACGTGGAGTGAGCGTGGCTGGTTACGCGAGCTGGATTTCGCATTGGCGCAGTTTTTCGCGGAGCTAGATCCGGCTGCTTCGCCACTCCTGATTCTTGGCGCCGCACTGGCCAGCCATCAACTCGGCAAGGGGCATGTGTGCCTTGACCTGGGCGCGACCTTGGCTGACCCAGACTTCGCTTTATCACTTCCACCAGAGGGTGAAAGTGCCGAGCAAGCTACGTTGCTGCCGTCCCAGGTGCTGGCGGGTTTGACGCTGAAGGATTGGCTGGCGAGCTGCATGGGCAGTGAGCTGCTACAGAATCGTGAGCATGCTGTTGCACCGCTGGTACTGGAGGGGAGCTGTCTCTATCTGCGTCGTTACTGGGACTATGAACGCCGCGTGGCTGCGCGTATCATCGAGCGTCTGCGTGCTGTGTCTGACATACCGGCTGATTTGGCGCAGCGCCTGGACACGCTCTTTCCTGAACCATTGGTGTTGGATGGTGAGCGTCTAGCGGATTGGCAAAAGCTGGCCTGTGCATTGGCCGTGCGCAGTACCTTCACCATGATCACCGGTGGCCCTGGTACCGGAAAGACCACCACTGTTGTGCGTCTGTTGGCACTGTTGCAGGAGGCCGCTATGGCCACCGGCGCGCCACTGCGTTTAAGCCTTGCTGCACCAACCGGCAAGGCTGCGGCCCGGCTGACCGAATCGATCAGCGGGCAGGTGGCATCCCTGGCTGTGGATGAAGCTGTAAGACAGCAGATCCCTAGCAATGTGACAACGTTGCATCGTCTGCTCGGCAGTCGGCCAGACAGTCGCCATTTCCGCCACGATGTTGGCAACCCGCTACCGCTCGACGTACTGGTGGTGGACGAGGCTTCAATGATCGACTTGGAGATGATGGCCAACCTGCTGGATGCTCTGCCGGCTCATGCACGTCTGATCCTGCTGGGTGACAAGGACCAACTGGCCTCGGTGGAGGCTGGTGCAGTGTTGGGCGACCTGTGTCGTGACGCAGAGAGTGGTGGTTACAGCGCAGCGACCTGCGCTTGGCTTCAAGACAATACCGGCGAGCACTTGGGCGATCCGGCGCTGTTTCCAGGTGAACAGGCGCTTGCTCAGCACATTGTCATGCTGCGCCATTCGAGGCGCTTTACTAATACTTCCGGTATTGGCCGCCTGGCCCTTGCGGTAAACGACGGTGATGCGGAAATCGCTCGTGCCACATTGACCGAGGGCGCGGAGAGTCTGCATGTGCTGCGTCTATCGGGGGAGCAGGATCGTGCACTTGAACAGCTATTGCTGGATGGCTTGCCTGGTGATGATGAGCGACCGATCGGGTATGCACATTTCCTAGAGTTGATGCGGGAAGAGCGGCCAATCTTAGACGCTGCTCCTGAAGCATGGGACGTTTGGGCTGGTAAGGTATTAAAGGCCTTCGATCAGTTCCAGTTGCTCTGTGCTGTACGCAAAGGCCCTTGGGGTGTCGAAGTGCTGAACGAGCGTATTGCCCATGCACTGCAGAGCCGCGGTCTGCTGGAGCAGGATCACGGGTGGTACGAGGGGCGCCCTGTGTTGGTGACGCGCAATGACTACAGCCTGGGATTGATGAATGGCGATATCGGTATTGCTCTTCGTCTACCGGAACCACCTGATTCACCTGGTGCTCTCCCACGCCAAGTTTTGCGTGTGGTGTTCCCGCGCAATGATGGCAGTGGTGCGTTGCGTTACATCCTGCCGAGTCGGCTGAGTGCGGTCGAGACGGTATTCGCGATGACTGTGCACAAGTCCCAGGGCTCAGAGTTCGCTCACTGCGCGCTGATCCTGCCGGATGTCCTGAACCCGGTGCTGACTAAGGAGCTGGTGTACACCGGCATAACTCGTGCACGGCACTGGTTCAGTTTGGTGGAGAGTCATGCCGGGGTATTTGAGCAGGCAGTACAGCGTCGCGTCGAGCGACGTAGTGGCTTGAGAGAGGCGTTGGTGGGCGTGAAATAATTATGTTGGTGGGTGCGACACAAGCTGTCGCACCTGTCAGGCAATTTGGCTGCACCTAAGTTGTTATGAGTGCTTGTCATGCCAATACCTCCTCAGCCCTTTACGTTCAGTTGCTCCCGCTGCTCCTGGCAGAAAACCACTATTCCTCTCAGCGATGCGCTGGTGCTCGGGCGTGACTGGTTCGCGCAGTGCCCTCAGTGCAACTGCGAATTACAGCGGCGAGCGGCTACAAAGACCGAGGTCCTGAGGGCGCGATTGGAGCAGTTTTTTCAGTGAGCGCCAGCGATAGAAGCCTGCCTGAACTTACCGCATTAGTAGCAAGCTACGCTGGCATCTCATGGGGCAAGTGATGTTGGTGCACCGTTTTGGGCTTGTCAGCTATGGCAATGAGCCACTAGGTGAGTTATGGTCGTCAAATTAATGGCGACATTCGATTGCCGTAATCCGCTTTTGAACAAGGACGTTTTGATGCGCCAAGCGAGGGACATGCTTTTTGGGCAGCTTGCACTGCTGCTCATGCCTCGGGAGTTGCAGCGCTGTGCCTCTGCCAGCTTGTATGGAAAACAGGGCGATGAAGGCCTTTCAGAGGTATGCGTACGCCGCAAGGCGGCCTGGAGACTCCGTCGCGCTCCATGGCTCTTCAGTGTAAAAGCCGTACCGCTGGAGCATTGCCCGCAACGGGCTCAACTGTGCGGTCTTGGATACATCCAAGGCTCTCGCGCTTTTTTTGACCAGCATCCATCCCAAGTCATTTCTGCCGCTGATTGCATGGCCCGTAATTCAATGGGAATCGCAGTTACCTACTCGGCATCGTGGGCGGCTGCTCAGATGTGTCCCAGCGTAGGAGTGATCCAGGAGACGTTTGTGAGGTGCACTTGGCCTGGCCAAAAAGCGGTCACCTGCTAGGGCCCACGAGATTCAGTATCAAGCCAATGGAGCGAGGACGTTGTATGGCTCGAGGTGATTTATGGGCGTTCTAGTGGGCGTGGTGGTGTTCTTTATTGTGTTGGCCGTGCTTGCCAGCCTGATCGAGCGGGGTGCCGCTTCGCGGATGTTGCGACCCTACATCGGTTTGCTGCTGATTGCTGCAGTGATTGCCGGCATGGGCGTGCTACTGGGCTTTTTGTCCCGTGACGTACAGGCGCTTTTCTTTGTGGTCGCCAAGGTTGTAGCGGTATTGGTGGGTGTGGCTCTTTGTCTGCACTTGATCATCGTGATCGCTAAGCGTTGGTTGTCGTAGTACTTAGGACGAGAGCTTCATGAGTAGACGATTTACCTTCAGTAGTCTGTCAGCTGAGCATTGTGGTTCCAATGAAGCGAACATCTTCATTCACGGTTACAGCGCCGGTCATACCGTTGAAGATCGCAATACGTTGTTGGCGAGCATTCCTGAATCCATTCGGAACCATACGAATATTTTCGCCTTCTGGCCGTCCAGCCATTTCAGCCGCTTCAACGGCAATTCAATACATGTGCTGAGCAATTCAACCCGAGCTCACTGGGGGCTGGGCGCAGCCGCACTGGTCGGTGATCGAACCCTTCACTTCCTCCGCATTCGCTCGAGGGCAGAGGAAATGGGTGAAATGCTGCTGGACCAGTTAAGCGAGCATTTACGCAGGTATCACTTGGGTGTCGACACCATTAATTTGATCGGCCACTCGCTCGGCGGGCGTCTGGTTATTAGCTGCCTTAAAAAGCTGTCAAAAGGACAGCGTCATCCTCTCGTTATCAATGACGTGTTGTTGATGGCGGCAGCAGCCACCGTTGAACCGGATACCGCGCAAAGCATGCGGGGTGTGGTTAAAGGTCGGTTGATCAACGCCTACTCTAAATCTGACTGGACGTTGTTCATGAATCCTGGAGAGGTTTGTCTGGGAAGGAACCCGGCTGAGCATTTCGAAAACATTAAGATCAAGGATTTTGGTCATGGCGATTACTGGAAAAAGCTGCCTCACGTTCTGACTCATGTGCGGTTCAAAACCCCCGCTCAAGAGCATGATGCCGAGGTTATGGAGGAGGTGTCCGTAGACCCTGATCCCGAGCTCTCGCCTGCACCACTACAGGAAGTAAACCTCATGTCACTCGAACTCAAAACGCCCGGCGATATTTACCAAAGAGTCAATGATGAACTGGAGCGTATTGTTCTTTCACTGAGTACTCAATCGACCGATCCCGCGTTGAACTTGGCACAGCAGGACGCCCGAGCGATGCTGGGCGAGCAGCAAGCTACGTTGACGGCGCAGCTCAAGGAGTTGCAAGAAAACGCCGAGTGGAAAACGTTCACCATTGCGGTGTATGGCGAAACCGGGGCTGGTAAGTCGACGTTAATTGAAACCTTGCGCATTCTGTTGCAAGAGCCGACCAAGGTGGCGCATCAACAGGCATTCCGTGAGTTGCAAGGCAAGTACCAACTCAGTGAAGCTAGCCTACAGCGTCTGCAACAGAGCATTGAGCAAGTCGACACTCAATTGGCTGCGTTGGCGCAGCAGCTCCACGCCACGACCGAGCACCATAATCGGCTGCACACCGAAGCACTTAATGCTGTAACTGGTTTGCGCTCGTTGATAGCTGAACGCAAGGAAACTGCCTCACTCTGGCAGAAGCTGATTCGCCTGTTCAAACCCATGCCCGAAGAGGCACAACTGATGCTTGCCGAACAGCATCTACCGCGAGTATCCGCTGCCCGTGATAGTGCCATCGAACTATTGAGCGACCAGCACAGTGTGGCAGAGCAAGCAAGACAGGACCTAGAGCAAGAACTGGCACAGCGCACGGAGGAAAGTGCTAGTCACCTGGCAACGCTGGAAACGCTGGGTGATGGCGAAATCATTGGCGATGGTCGTGCCGATTTCACTCGTAAAACTCAACGCTATGACATGAGACTGAACGGCCAGCCTTTTGCCTTGCTAGATGTGCCTGGCATTGAGGGCAATGAGGGGTTGGTGGTTAATCAGATCGAGAAAGCTGTGCAGATCGCTCATGCGGTGTTCTATGTCACCAACCAGGCGGCACCGCCGCAAACTGGCGACGCCCAACGCAAGGGCACCCTGGAAAAAATCAAAGAACATCTCGGTGCACAAACCGAGGTCTGGACGATCTTCAATAAGAAAATCACCAACCCCAAGCACTCGCTAACCGATCGTCCGTTAATTTCAGAAGACGAAGCTGTGAGTCTGGTAGGGCTGAACGAGAAAATGCGCGAGCAGCTTGGCGACCACTACCGCGACGTATTCTCGCTTTCTGCCTTGCCTGCGTTTTTGGCCTCAACCGATCACTTTGCCCCGAACTCGCAAAACGCCACTCGGCGTAACAAGATTCTTGCGGACTTCAATGCTGAAGAGCTGTTGGAAAAAACGCGTTTGCGTGCATTTTTGTACCTGCTCAATGCCAAGCTGCTTGATGGCTGTGACGCCAAGATCACCCGTGCCAACTTCCACAAGGCTAAGGATGCGCTGGACCAGACCGTCACAGCTCTGAAAGAGGTCAAGGGGAAGTTCAGCCAGCTATTGGAGAGCCTGCGCTTGGACGGCCAGAGTGCCCAGGTGCAATTGAAGGGCAGCTTTAAATCCCTGAAAAGACGCCTGGAGTCAGCTGGTGAAGCTGAGATAGATACATTTATCAGCGACGTGCGAAAAACGATGTATGAGCGCATCGACGCCGATATCGGTAACGATGAGTTCAAGCAAGCGTTCAGTGACACCATCGATGCTCAGCAGAAAAAATTAAGCAAGCGCCTGCCAGTCGCAATCAGTCAAGAAGTCGAGCGTTTCCAAAAGGAAGCCGAAGACATTCTTGCCCGATTCGAAGCGCAGGCCCGCGAGCTCACAGGTATCTACGCCAAGCTCGGTAAAACCAATCTTCAGAGCCAGTTTGATCTCAGAATCAAGATCGATAGTGGGATCAAGGTTGGCACCTTGCTGGTTGGTCTGGCAGGTACGATTGCCACGGCGATTTTTACCGGCGGCACTAGCTTGTTAGTGCTGGCACCGGCGCTTGCCGGACTTGTGCTGTCTGCCTACAAAGCCATACGAAGCGCTTTCAGCTCCGACTACAAGAAGTCACAGCAACGCGAAGCCATCGATAGCAATCTGCGCGAAGCCGCGGGCCAATTACGCACCTTGCTACACGACGGATTGAAAACCTCCTTGGCAGACATGGAGAAAAAAATCCGCGTGCTAGAGCAGGCCCTCGAAGACCCTATCAAGCAGACCACTGGCCTGGTGCAGCTGCTGGGGCAGTCGACTGATCAGCTAAACATCCTTTCCCGCCAAATCGACAACGCAGGCACTCTGTAATGGAAAACACCCTCGACTCATTCAAGGCCCAGCAAGCACGCTCGGTAGAATTGCTCGGCAAGCTGCTCAAGTTCCTCGATCAAGGTGAAGCTGCCGGCGTACTCGTTGACCCTGCTTTGAAGGGAAAACTACAAACAGCTATCGAGAGCGTGGCCGGCGAAAAGCTCAAAGTGGCGCTAATCGGCGGTTTCTCTGAAGGCAAGACTTCTATTGCTGCGGCATGGATGGAAAAGCTGGATAAGTCCAGCATGAAAATCAGCCACCAGGAATCTTCCAATGAGGTAAAGGTCTACGAAGTGGGCGATGACTTCGTACTGATCGATACCCCCGGGCTATTTGGCTTCAAAGAGCAGGTGAACGCTGAAACCAACGCCATCGAAAAGTACAAAGACATCACCAAGAAATACGTAAGCGAAGCCCATTTGGTGCTCTACGTAATGAACTCCACCAACCCGATCAAAGAGAGCCATCAGGACGATCTGGTATGGCTGTTCCGTACCTTGGATCTGCTGCCCCGCACGGTTTTCGTACTCAGTCGGTTCGATGAAGTGGCCGACGTCGAGGATGAACAGGACTACCAGAGCAACCTAGCAGTGAAGCGGGCGAACGTTATTGGTCGTTTGCGTGAGTTAGTGGGGCTGGACGACGCAGAGGTTGACCAGCTGTCTATTGTGGCGGTGGCGGCTAATCCGTTTGATCTGGGGTTTGATCATTGGTTGGCCAATATCGGTCAATTCAAGGCGTTGTCTCATATCGCCAACCTGCAGACGGCGACTACCAGCAAAATCCAAAGCAATGGTGGCAGCATCGCGCTGGCCGGCGAAATGCACCGCAGCGTGATTCGTGATGTCTTGAACAAGCAGCTGCCGGTTGCGATCGAAAATGACCAGAAAATCTCACAGGAAGTGACCAAGCTCCGAGAGCTGAAGCGGCGTTCGGAAGATCAGTTGGAAAAGACTGGGGTGGAGATTGAAGCGGTTCGTAGAGGCTTGAGCACCTTCGTAGAGCGCTATTTCTCTGATCTGATCAGGCAGGCCAAGGGCTGCAGCTTGGAGACGTTCGATGATTTTTTTGAGCGGGAAGTCGGTGCCGAAGGCATCGTGCTGGCCACTCGGTTACAGAACGAGTTCAGCCGTCAAACCGAGTCCGTCAGACTTGATATGGCGAAGATGCAGCTCGGCTTTGATACCGAGATCAATCATTTCAACACTACTGTCAGAGCGTTCGGCAAGCAGGGGGTGAACCACCTGCTTAAGGGGAATGTGATCAACAACACCACCGTTTTGGCTGCGCGGGACACCATAGTCAGCGCTGGAAAAATGGTGGGTATGGAGCTGGGGTCACTGCTGAAATTCAAGCCTTGGGGAGCTGTGAAATTCGCCAAAGGCGCCAACGGCGCGCTGGCCGCTCTCGGTATTGCTATCGAGGTATGGGACAGCTGGGAGCAATACAAGCGTGAAGAGGCGTTCAGGGGCTCTATTGCGAAGATGGTTGAAAACTTCGAGCAGCAGCGTAAGGAGCTACTTGGCCTGATCAGCTCCGAACAGTTCAGGGAGCAGTTCTTCGGCAAGTATCTTGAGCTGAAAAGCAGCGTCGCTGTGCTTGAGGAAAGCTTGAGAGACAGCCATGAACGTCAGCAACGCTTTCAGGCATGGCGTGTTGAGGCAGAGGCAATCGACGCGGAATTCAAGTCCGTAAATTGAGAGCCAGTTTCTGGTTGGCGTGTATCAGGAGGAGCTGCTGGATAGTCGGCTCCTCCATGTTGCTCTAGCGGGCATCTCATAGATGAGGTCCTAAGTGACCGATCAAGTAATGCTGCTTGTGGCTAGTGCCGATGGGCCTGTGATGCACTGTTCCAGCCTTTCCCCCAGAATCCGCCAAGCCTCGGTTTTCTCTTTCGCATAGTCGTGATGCAGGTAGTGCCTGCGCACTTTGGAACCGCCGAGTAAGTGGTTCTGGCAGCGGTCAATGATCTCCAGAGTGACTCCGAGTTCCTGCATCATCGTTGCACCGGTACGGCGCAGGTCATGCGGAGTCCACTCACCCTTGGTGCCCTTGCTCAGCACCAGTGAGTCGTCATGATGGCGGCCCGCTAAGGGCTTGCTGCGTTTTTTGAAGCGGCACTGCCGATCGCCGATCAGCTTGCTGACCGTCTTGGTATCGACGTGGCTATCGCCATTCTTGCTGGGGAAGCAGAACGGCGTATTGCCGGTTTCTTTCTGCAGGCGTTTGAACTGCTCGATGGAAAACGCTGACAGGAACACATGGTGATCCTGGCGCTTTCCTTTATGACCTTTGGTGGCTTCGGCAGGTATGAACCAGGTGCCTTTATCTAAGTCCACGTACCGCCACTCAGACTTGAGCAATTCTCCAATACGGCACAGGGTGCTTAGGCAGATCCATAGGGCACATTGGACACGCGTATTGACTGGCCGAATGCCTGAATACTTTTGGCCGGCGGGTAGGGTTTCGTAGTCTTTCTCCAGGCGCTCGAGGATGTCATGCAGCTCGCGAATCTCGTCAGGTGAGAGCAGTCGGTCCCGTTGTTCTTCGTAGTCGTGATCGAGCAGCTTGTTGACGTCTATTAGGTCGGCTGGGTTGCCGTCCGTCATTAGGCCTCGCCATGGTTTGCGTTTCTCGGCCCAGCGCAGCATCTGGCCAATGTCGTTGTTGCGGATCACGACGGTGCGGTTCAGGCCGCGTGCTTTGACTGAGCGCAGGACGGCGAGCAGGTCTTTCTCGGTGAGGTTGCGTAGCGGCTTCTTGCCAATGAGCGGCAGCACGTCCTTGGTGAAGCTGCGGCGCAGTTCGGCGTTGCCATCCTGGCGTGAGACACCATCGCGTAGCCACTCATCAAACAGGTCTGCAACCGTCTTGTTTTCCGCTGCCTGGCGTTCAGCTTCGGCAATGGTTGCTGCGACAGCGGCTTGGGCTTCTATCTTGGCAGCCTTGCGGGCTGCAGTGGGGTTGATGCCTTTGGCGGCTGTCGCTTTCACCTCATCGCGTTCAGCGCGAATCTGCGCCAGCGACTTCTTTGGCCAGCTGCCCAGGCTTTGGTCACGCTTCAATCCATCCTGCTTGAACTCGTAACGGAACTGCACCGTCACGCCACGCAAACCTGAGCGGACTTTGGCGACCAGGCCACCGTCTTCGCGAAGGATCTTGCCGTCATCGGCGGCGGTGAGCGCTTCCAGTTGCTTGGCTGTCAGTTTGGCCATGTTCTACCCCTTGCATAATTCCGTCGCCTGGATTTTTACCCCACTTTTACCCCACCGAATCGCTTGGCTGTCGGTGGGGGCTGGTGGATCGTGATGGACGCAAATATAGCCTGTATGCCCCGTATTTACTAGGTTTTAGGCGTTCTAATAGCGTCCATGGACTTCCATGGAAATCCACCTAATAAGCGCATGGGGTGCAAGGGGTCGAGTGTTCGAATCACTCCGTCCCGACCATATTTAGAGAAAGGCCCAAGTCGAAAGACTTGGGCCTTTTTCGTTTCTGTCTTTTCGTAGTGTTCGGCTTCGGTATCTTTCGATAAGACACGGTCGTTGGGATATGACGGAGCTTTGGTGCAATGCCAAGCATTCCAAGCACGTCGCCGCATGGGGCTGCGCGTACAGCGCTGATCACGGATTGTGGCGAATACCTTTGATCACTCCGCCATGCCAGTAAGCCCAAGTTAGAGTCTGTCTATTGCGGTTAGGTCGGCCAAGGGTTGCCTGTATACCGAGAGTTGAGCGCTGTCATAAAATCCCGAGCGAAATTTGCTCAGGATCGGATGAGGTCAATGCAAGGCAAGCAGCAATACATGGAGGTATTGGAGGGGTGGCGTGCTTTTGTAGAAGCGGCCGGCTTAGCCAAGAGTCGTATCCGTGATGCCGATATACATGAGCATCAGCAGATCAAGCTCAGTAGGCGAAGCCTGCAGGAAGACGATTCGGGGTTTCATCTTTCTCTTCCCGATACGCAGGCAGTCAGCCTGACAGAGCGTTTCACATCCCAGGACGAGCAAGGGCGAGTGCGCGCAGAGGCGCTGCAGCTCGGATTCCCTTTATTACGCGTCGTCGAAGGGCAGAAGGCTTTTTTCATTCCGTTGTTCCGCTACTCATTACCGGATACCTGGCATAGCGCGATGCCGCTGGAGCTAACCGTTCCGGTCAAGCAAGGTTCTGAAGTTTCACCGAACGTTGATGCTTTCCGCCTCTACCTGGATATCGATATTCAGGAGCTGGGTGCTGAGCGGCACATGATGAGTATCGCCGCAGCCTGCATAGAAGACTCACACGAAAGCTTTGGTGCACTGTTCGAGGCTTTTTTGCGTTGGGTAAAGCAACGTTTGGCCGATCACAATCGCCCGGCCAGTAGTACGGGGGCTGAGCTGGAAACAGCCTTTACGGCGATCATCTCCCCGGAAGTGAGCACGGATTTCAATACCAAAGAACAGCTCAAGGATTACAAGGCTCTTCTCCAGCGCTCTGAGCTTCAAGCGCCTCTGCTTCAGCACTACATCGAACACCGCTCCAACGCAGTTACCACGCCTCCTTTGGCCGCCCGTACACCCTATGGGCTGTTCGAGCGCCAGTATCCATTAGGGCGCGGGCAGATGATCGCACTGACCCATATCTCCGGTGGGGCCGAATTGTTGGCTGTACAGGGCGCTCCGGGTACCGGCAAGACAACCCTCTTCAAGTCCCTTATCGCCAGCCAGATTGTGGAGCGAGCGCTGGCGTGTATTGCCGGAAAAGATCGCAACCTGGGTTTGGTCGTCACCTCCACAGCTAAGAAGGCTGTAGAAAATGTTATCGACGATCTACGCAAGGATGCCTGCCTGCAAGACATCAACTGGCTGTATTTCCAAGGTGGAGACAGCGGACAGGTAACCGCTGAGTCTGAACGCGTAAGTGCGTTGCTACAGCAGTTGGATGCCCAAGTTCATGATCAAGCCAAGCAAAATGAACTCGCTGCGCAGATCATCGAAAAGCAGCAATTGATCGATGATTGCTCGTGCCGCTTCGAAACCTTGAGACAGGCGTTCGAAGACTTGAGAGCGCCACTGAAGGGCGTTTCGCCTGAAGAGTTCGTTAAGCAAACCGATCTTCTAAGGGGCAATGTGCTGCAAATGAGCATGAGGCTTGGCCTTTGCTCCCCGCAGGAACGGCCCGAGAGCACTGCTTGGTTGCGAGAAGCGTGCGTTGGAGTGCTCAGGAGCTTCGCCGTTCAACGGGCGCAACACAATCAAGCCAAAGAGCGTTTGTCTCGCAGCTACAGCAAATTGCTCGACGCACCTTTCGCTCTGGAAAGCTATCGCGAGTGGCTAGGCTGTGCGCTAAGCGAAAGCCTCGAACATCATTTCGCTGACCATCCAACCCGTGGCTTTGGCTTGCTATTGGCAACATGGTTCAAGCGCGGATACACCAAAGCCCGGCAGCACTTGCAAAAGTCCTATTCTGCCGAGTTCTCGAAATATGGCCTCGCCAATCTCGATCATCTGCAATTGGCCAAGCTCGCACAGAATCGCAAGGAGCTATTCGCCACTGGCAACGCAGAAGCATTGCTGGAGGCTGCAAAACCGGACGGTATCGATACTCATAGGGAGGGGGAGTTAGCACAGCTGTCCAAGGATGTGGATGAGCTCGAGCGTCGTACAGGTAACTGGCAGCGCTACGTCGCAGCAGAACGTGCGTTAAAGGATGAGTTCCCAGAGGGGGATTGGCTCGAAGTATTGCGCAAGCGTTTCATTGCCGAGCAGCGTGCGCTGTTCGAGTACGCAATCGACTATCTCTGGCAGGAGTTGCTTCGGCAAAAGGCGTTGTTGAATCAGGTGTTGCCGTTATGGAGCGACATGCTCAGTGGCAAACAGAACGGTGGTTTCTACGGTTGGAAAGACAAGCTGGAAGAGTTCTACCGCCTCCTGACCTTGGCCTATCCGGTAATGGCCTCGACGCTGGCATCGGTGCATAAGCTGGCCGGCTATAAGCTGGAGATTCTGAATGGAGTCACCCCCTATCAGCTGAGCCTGGTGGATGAAGCCGGCATGATTTCGGCGGAATCCCTGGTGCCCCTACTGGCCCGCAGCCAGAGGGCGATAGTGGTTGGAGACCCTCTGCAGATCGAGCCCATACGTTCATTAGATACAACCGCAGCAGAGAAACTGAAAGACAAGTACTTCCCAAACAACACGCTTTACGAGGCTGTATCGCCGATGTTGGTCACCGGCTATCACCGTGCGGCCGGCACCTTGAGCGGAAGCATCGCCGATATAGGCAATGGCATCGTTCTGGATGAGCACAGACGCTGCCAACGGCCCATTGCTGAGCTGTTCATGAGTATTGCCGAGTACTCAGGCGTGCAGGTCTGTACCGCCGCTCCCGATGCAAACATTCAGGCAGCTTGCAACAACATGGGTGGCTTCAACCTGATGTTCTACGGCGTGCAGGGGCGCCGGGGCACGCTACCTAATACCAACGTGGACGAAGTTGAAGCCATCGGGCTGCTGTTGGACAAGCTGGAGACTGCTGGATATGACCTTACCCAGGATGTAGGCATCATCACGCCTTACTCCAATCAGAAGAACCTGCTAATCAAGGCCTATGGCGAACGGCTCAAGCAGCGCGCGGCGCTCAAGATCGGTTCGGTCCACCAATTCCAGGGCGTTGGATTCGAAGTCATCATCTATTCCCCGGTCATCTTCCAGCGCACCGATCGAGATGCTTTCCAGAACAGCAAGCCCAATCTTCTGAACGTTGCGGTATCGCGTGCCAAACAACAGTTCATCGTGGTTGGTAATCAGCATCGCCTTCTGAGTGCTGGTAAATCTTTGGGGAGGATGGCGGAGGCTTGCTCGGAGTCGTTCTTCGTCAATATGGAGCACCAGAGCCCTCTCTTTGAGGAGGTCCGCACTGACACCGCTAAGCATTATTTAGATTGCGAACACATCGCTGCATTTGAGGCGTTGGTCAGTTCCAGTCGGCGCTCCTTCACGGCAGTTGTCCCGTGGATTCGCCAGGGCTCTACTCCTAACCATCCCCCGTTGAAGATGCTGCGCGCTGCTCAGGAGCGTGGTGTAGCGGTCAAGGTCTACTACGGCTATGACGAGGTGGGGAAGGCTGACGCGGACGATGGCGATCCAGGGCTGATCCTGGCTTATCAACGTCATCTGGGCACTGAGAATGTTATCCGTCTGCCTGAGGGCACTCACGAGAAGATTCTTCTGGTAGACGATCAAGTGATAACGGTTGGGAGCTGGAACTGGCTCTCGCACGGCTACTACCGCTATTGCTCGATGCCGAGTCAGGAGCGCCTGGCATTACGTCGGGAAACCACTGTGGAGTTACGCGATCCCAAGCTGATCGCAGATCTCAAAGCACGCATTACCCAATAGCCCAGAGGCTCCAGACGCTCCCTGTACATCCAGGTAGAACTGTTCTACCTGGGGGCGGAATGCTTTTCGTTGGACTTAAATCCAGCATTACCTAGCTGGTGGTGCTGGAGTATTCGAATCCAGGCAGGGTAGGTGTACCGCCGACAGTGCGGCGACCAAAGCCGCTTGGCGTCAGAAGGCTGTTTTTCTTCATCTCTGTGAGTACCGCCAGCCAATCGTTTTTGCTGAAGCGCAGTTTGGCGTCGTTCCAGTGGTGCAGAACTTCATTCACGATGGCGTCATCGGTAACTGGGCGGCCTTCAATGATGAAGTCGTTCCAGGCGGCATAAAGGGTCACGGTCATTTCGCAGCGATCCGTATCCCAGTCCCGCATCAAGTCGACCACTCGCTCAATGGTGGCCCGCTCGGCGGTCGACCAGGTGCTGTCATACGCCTGCCTATGCTCCCCGGCCTGGGAAAGCGGGCGGTACGCATGGCCAAAGGTTTCACGGTCGATGCACTTGTACCATTGGCGGTTGCATAGCTCGTTCTCGACCTGATTCATCAGTTGGCGATCATGGGGGCCGGCTGCATCGCGTAAGTAGTTACCCTGCACAGCGGCGAGCCTTGCCGCATGCTCGGCCAGGTAGATAACTTTCTGCAGCTTGCGCTGGCCGAAGGTGCGTTGGCCATGTAGTTGGTGAGTGATTTCAGCGGCGAGCAGGGTGCGTGCGGCTTTTTGATCCGTGCTAGCGCGAGCCGGTTGGTCATCTTTGGCTAGGGCGCGTTCGACCAGGGTGCTGGCCAGCTGTTCGTTAAGTTGGCGGGCTTGAGTTAGGCGGGTTTTTAGTAGGTCGCAGAGAGCTACTAGCTGGTCGACTTTGGCGACAATGCGGTGTTGTTCGGCGAAGGGCGGCAAAGGGAAAGCACATGCCCGAAGTTGGGTCATGTTGATAGAGGCAAGATTTGTAGTCTGCTTTGACGAACGAGCGAAATACTCTCTTGCAGGGGTAGAGTTCAAGTACATCTCAGCCCAGCGTGGCTCCCAATCTGAAGTTACTGCACGTGCCCGAAACACATGATTTTGATGAAGGCATTCAGGCAGTTCATCGCGCCAGATTGCTGTACGCCCAACCTTGTCCCAGTCGCCACCTTCGGTGATTAGCAGATCACCGTTCTGAAGTAGATATTTTTCGACTTCGTCTTCAGGTATCTCGACCTCTTTGATGTGCTCTAGTTCCAAGCGTCCACGCTGGACATTCGCCACGCGGAGATATGGCTTGGATAGCAGCTTGCGGCCGCCAAGTTTTCGCCCAAGGGTGACGCCACCAGTCACATGCAGAACATCATCAATGGTTTGCCACTCCCAGCTGTCAGGAATTTCGAAAGGCGGTTCCGGGCGGGAGTCACTAACGAGATTCTTCTGTTTGCGGGCCTTCGATTCAGCCAGATAGCGCTGCTTCTCGGTTTGAATTCGCTCTACAAGCGCACAGGCTGGCTCATCGTTGGAATCTTGCGGTACCAGTTTGCCCATCACCGCCAGTTGCAGGAGGGTTTGCTTGAGGGCGTCGATGCTGGATTCGGTGGCGAACAGGGTGTGGAAGTGTTCGGCCAGGCGCTGCCAGCTAGCGGCGAAGTCGGCGGCATCGGTGGCCAGGGTCAGGCTGTCGAGCAGCGCCTGCACCAGTTGGGTGTGGGCGCTTCCTGCATCGGCCTGCCGGGCTTCCAGCCGGTCGCACAGGGCCATCAGCTCATCGACTTTGGCGACGATGCGGTGTTGTTCGGCTAACGGAGGAACAGCTACAACTAGCTCGTATGCTTCATTACGATTCAACCCAGGCTTGATCCCCTTCCCTAGAGAGTCCAGGCCAAGGGTGTGAAATAGCTTGAATGCATAATCAAGTGAAAAAGCAGATGGTGGGATGCAGTAGTAAGCGACATCTGTAACGCAGCAGCCTGTGGAAAGACAAAGATTCAGTGCACCCGCTGATCCCTTCCGGCCAACAACAATACATGGTGAGTCCACAAAGCAATTGCTGTGAGTGCCGACAACACCATTTGATCCATATACAGGGTATTCGCCAGTATTTGATCTCTTGTCAGCTGGCAGGTTATCTCCGTATTCAAGAGAGAAAACCTCTCCAAACCGCCTCCATACCCAACCACTGGGTAGTTCGAATGGCTTCTCTTCCTCTTCAATCCCCGCCAGCGGCTTCTGCTTCTTGATCTTGCCCTCCGCCACCAACCGTGCCTTTTCCTCGGCAATGCGCTTGAGCAACTCATTGGCTGGCTCATCATTCGGATCTTGCGGCACCAGTTTGCCGCGTACCGCCAGTTCCAGAATCAGCTCACGCAGCTTCTTGATGCCATTGGGCGCGCCGGCCAGTAGCGGCAGGTTATCGGTGAGCAGCGCCGTCATACCTGGCGCTCCAAGGCTTCGGCCAATACAGCCTTGAGCTGGGCGCGCAGGTCGCTGATTTCGCTTTGCAGCGTGGCGTAGTTGCGCAGCAGCTCGTCCGGGTCGTGGCTGATCTGCTCGCCCACATGGGGGTTCTTGCAGTCGAGGTTCCAGTTACGTGCTTTGAGGTTGTCGAAGCTGACCTTCCAGGCGAATTCGTTCTCCACCCGCGCGGCGAAGCCGTCGGCCTCGCGGCCCCACCAGGTTTCCTCGACGGCGAACTCCTCGATGCGCATGGGCTTGGTCTTGGAGTAGCTCTTGTAGCCGGCCGGGTACTGGTGCTCGTAGAACCACACCTCTTTGGTCGGAGTGCCCTTGGTGAAGAACAGCAGGTTGGTCTTGATGCCTGTGTAGGGGTTGAACACGCCATTGGGCAGGCGAACGATGGTGTGCAGGTTGCACTCGGTCAGCAGCTTTTCCTTGATGCGGCTCTTGATGCCTTCGCCGAACAGGAAGCCGTCCGGTAGCACCACGGCGGCACGGCCACCGTCCTTGAGCAGGTGCATGATCAGCACCAGGAACAGGTCGGCGGTTTCCCGGGTGCGGAAGGTGGTGGGGAAGTTGGTTTCGATGCCGTCTTCCTCCATGCCGCCGAACGGCGGGTTGGCGACGATGCAATCGACCCGCTCACTCGGCCCCCAACTGATCAAGGGGCGGCCCAGGGTGTTGTCGTGCTTGATCTGGCTGGGCACCTCGATGCCGTGGAGGATCATATTGGTGGTGGCCAGCAGGTGCGGCAGTGGCTTCTTCTCCACGCCGAAGATGCTGGCCTGCAGGGCGCGCTCGTCATCGGCGGTTTTCACGTAGCGGCCGCGCTTGTGCTCGATGGAGCAGGTGAGGAAGCCGCCGGTGCCGCAGGCCGGGTCCATGACCTTCTCGTGCAGCTTGGGGTCGACCATGCGCACCATGAACTCGGTGACCGGGCGCGGGGTGTAGAACTCACCCGCGTTGCCGGCGTTCTGCAGGTCGCGCAGCAGTTGCTCGTACATGTCGCCGAAGGCGTGGCGTTCCTGCGCCTTGTTGAAGTCCACGCCCTCCTGGATCTTGTTGATCACCTGGCGGATGAGCTGGCCGGACTTCATGTAGTTGTAGGCGTCCTCGAACACGCCCCGCACCACGAAGGCGGCTGGGGTGGTGCTGTATTCGTGGAGGTTCTGCAGCTGCGGGAACAGGTTGTTATCGATGAAGTGCTTCAGCTCATCCCCGGTGATGCCCTCCGGGTCGGCCGCCCAGGTGCGCCAGCGGCAGCTGTCTGGGATGGGTGAGCGATAGTTGTCGTCCAACAGCTCCCATTCCAGCTCGCGGTCATCGAAGATCTTGAGGAACAGCAGCCAGACCAATTGGCCGATGCGCTGGGCGTCGCCGTCGACGCCAACGTCTTTGCGCATGATGTCCTGGATGGATTTGATGGTGGAGCTAATGGACATGAAGTTCTCTCAACGCGTACCGCAAGGGGGGCGAAATTCTACCGGATAGTGTGGGCGGCTGCTCTGGCATGCCGTCGGTACTTAGCTCTTAGCTTGCGTAGAGCTCGTCTTCCAGCTCATGGATGGCCTTGTTGTAGCCGGCCTTGCCGCCAAAGGCTTTCACCAACTCGATGGGTGCGCCAATCTGGATGAACGGGTCGAGCTGGAGGATTTTGATGTCCTCGATATGCTCGATGCCAGTGTCGGCGTATTTATCCAGCAGTGCTTCCAGCACCTGGCGGGCTGCGCCGGAATACTTGGCGAAGTAGTTGCGCTTTTTCACCTGCTCGGCGCGCTCGCGACGCGACAGGGCAGGTTGGTCGAAGGCGACGTGGCAGATCAGGTCGAACGGGTCGAGGGGCTGGCCGCGCTTGGCTTCGACTTCTTCTGCCAGTGCCTCCCACATCACGCCCTTGGCGGCGAGTTCGTCGATGATGGCCTTCTTCTGCTCGGCGTCCGTCCAGCGGCGCAGGAAATCGTCCAGCGAGGCGAACTGCTTCTTCACGCAGGCGCGGGTGTAGTCGCGCAGGGATTCGGTGATGAGCTTGCCGTCGGGTCCGTAGTACTGCACACGCTCGGCGATGACGTAGACCGGGACTCCTGCTACGACATATTTGATGTGTGGGCTTTGGCCACCACCACCTTCTCCAGGCCCTGCAGTAGTGGGGCCGTCTTCTTCGCTGCCCGGCTGCTCGGCGTCGCCACCCTCAGGCTCCTCGGGCGGTACAGGTGGCTCGTCTGGCCCCGGTTCGTAAATTACAACCGGATCGCCATCGAAGGCCGGGTCGGCGAACAGTTCGGTGGCCTTTTTGAAGTCCATGATGGTGAACCAGTACTTGCCGTAGTCCTCATTGATGCGGGTGCCGCGACCGATGATCTGCTTGAACTCGGTCATGGACCTAATGTGCTGGTCGAGCACGATCAGCTTGCAGGTCTGGGCATCGACGCCGGTCGTCATCAGCTTGCTGGTGGTGGCGATGACCGGGTAGCGCGCTTCCGGGTTGATGAAGTTATCCAGCTCGGCCTTGCCTTCCTGGTCATCGCCGGTGATGCGCATGACGTACTTGCGGTTCTCGGCCGCGCGCTCAGGGTTGAGGTTGACCAGGGCCTGGCGCATGCGCTCGGCATGGTCGATGTCGTCGCAGAAGACGATGGTCTTCTGGAACGGGTCAGTAGCCTTGAGGAACTCGGTGACCTTCTGTGCCACCAGTTGGGTGCGCGTCTCAATGACCAGGTTACGGTCCATGTCCTTGAGGTTGTAGATACGGTCTTCAATCAGCTCGCCATTCTTGTCGACCATACCCTTGGGCGGACGCCAGCCTTGCAGGTCCTTGTCGAAGTCGATGCGCACCACCTTGTAGGGCGCGAGGAAGCCATCTTCGATGCCCTGTTTCAGGGTGTAGCTGTAAACCGGCTCACCGAAGTAGGTGATGCTGGAAACCTCTCGGGTCTCTTTGGGCGTGGCGGTCAGGCCGATGTGGGTGGCGCCGGAGAAGTACTCCAGAATCTCGCGCCAGGCGGAGTCCTCCGCGGCGCTGCCCCGGTGGCATTCGTCGATCACCACCAGGTCGAAGAAATCCGGAGAGAACTGCTTGTAGATGTTCTTCTCTTCTTCGGCACCGGTGACGGCCTGGTACAGCGAGAGGTAGATCTCGTAGGACTTCTCGATCTGCCGTTTGGCGATCTTGGTCATCGCCTGGCCGAAGGGCTTGAAGTCGTTGTTCTTGGTCTGGTCGACGAGGATATTGCGGTCTGCGAGGAAGAGGATGCGTTTCTTCTGTTTCGACTTCCACAGCCGCCAGATGATCTGGAATGCCGTGTAGGTCTTGCCGGTGCCGGTGGCCATGACCAGTAGAACCCTGTCCTGCCCACGCGCGACCGCTTCGACCGTGCGGTTGATGGCGTTCATCTGGTAGTAACGTGGCATGCGCCCGGAGCCATCGTCGTAGTAGGGCGCGGCGACCTTGTGCTGGGCTTGGTCGTCCAACCCTTTCCATTGGCAGTAACGCTGCCAGAGCTCCTTCGGGCTGGGGAATTGGTCGAGGCTGAGTTCGGTTTCGACCTGGCTGCCAGTGCCGCTGCGGTCATGGAACAGAAAGCCATCGCCATTACTGGAGAACACAAAGGGCACATCGAGCGCCTCGGCATAATCCAAGGCTTGCTGCATACCGGAGCCAACAGAGTGCTTGTTGTCCTTGGCTTCGATTACGGCGATGGGCAGGTTCTTCTGGTAGCTGAGAATGTAGTCGGCGCGTTTGTGCTCGCCACGACTATGCAGTTTGCCCCGCACGATGATGCGGCCTTTGGTAAAGCCAAACTCTTCGAGCACTTGCTTGTGCATGTCCCAGCCTGCTTTCTGAATGGCTGGTGCGATGTACTTGCTGCAGATGTCGCGTTCAGAAAGCGATTTCTTGTCCATACCCCAAATTCCTTTTCAAGCCGGACTGGCCTCTCTACTTCCGCACTGCTGATCGTGCTTGATGGAGCGTAAATGTACCCTGTTTAGGGTTGTATGGGAGCGGGGAAAAGTGAGCGAAGATGGCAGATCCAAAGCCTGCGGTGAGCTTCATTACTGGCCGTTCCTCTGCGCAGTCTTTTGAGTAGCCGAACTGCATCATCCATGGGCATGAACACGCTTAGCTCTGTAAGCTTCGCCTCACTCACGCGTGATGGCCAAAGACCTTGTCGAGAAGAAACATCGTTTGCTCTTCATTACCACGGTGTTCGACAAGCTGATCCACAGTGGCTCGCGTACGTTATCTGCCCCGTTTGACCCACACAGCTACGCACGAGGAAAGGATGCCAATCAAAACCCAAATATGGACCGTTGGCGCTCAGCCCGAGCCCCTGAAAGGCGCGCAATTGGCCAGCGAACAGCTGTTGGAAGACATGATTGTCACCGCGCCCGCGTTGCTCTCCGAAGATTGGATGCTGATCGGCCGCCAGGAGAACACGGGCCATGGCGGGCGTATTGATCTGCTTGCCCTGGCGCCTGACGCTTCGCTGGTGCTTATCGAACTCAAACGTGATCGAACGCCCCGAGAGGTCGTGGCTCAGGCGCTGGATTACGCCGCTTGGGTCGAGCGGCTGGAAGCGGAAGACATCGCCGCCATCTACAAGCGCTTTTGTCCGGCTGGTGATCTGGCGGTCGATTTCTTCGTGCGCTTTGGTGTGCCCTTGGAAAGCGACTCGCTTAATCAAAGCCATCAAATTGTGATCGTTGCTGCTGAGCTGGATGCCAGCAGTGAACGAATCGTCGCTTACTTGAGCGAGCGTGATATCGCTATCAACGTTCTGTGCTTCCAGGTTTTCCAATGCGGGGAGCAGCAACTGATTAGCCGTGCTTGGCTGCTCGATCCGGCAGAGACTCCGCAAACCTCTGTAGTAGGTAAACCGGGTACTCCCAGCGAGCCCTGGAATGGCGAGCACTATTGTTCCTTTGGTGATTCGCGCAATCGGTCATGGCGGGAGGCGGTGCAGTTCGGCTTCATCAGCGGTGGGGGCGGAGCCTGGTATAGCAACAGCCTCAGAATGCTTGCCCCTGGTGATCGAGTCTGGGTGAACATTCCTCAGCAGGGCTACGTCGGGGTAGGGCTGGTTAGCGGTGTTGCCACACCCGCTGCGGATTTTCAGGTCCTGCATGAAGGGCGAGAGACGCCAATACTGGACGTGGTGACGGAGGCTAACTACCACCGAGATGTCGTCAATGATCTGGAACGTTGCGAGTACTTCGTGCCTGTAACCTGGACTCACACCGTTCCGCAGAGTGAGGCCGTGAAAGAGGTGGGTTTGTTCGGCAACCAGAACACTGTTTGCCGGCCAACTACGCCAAAATGGCGATGGACCATTGAGCGTTTGAAGGAGCGCTTTCACGTTACTTGACGGGTAGTCGGCCGTACAAAGCCTGCTTGGCGAAGGGGGAGTATCAGAACTTCCTAATCGCAAACCCCACCAACACCCGCCCACGCACCTCCACATCCGCCATCGGCACCGTGCGCGGGTTGTGGGTCGGGTTGTCCGCAATGAGTTCGAGCTGGTCTTGCCCCGCCAATTGCAGGCGGCGGATGAACAGGTGGCCGGCCCAGTTGATCAGGTAGAGGCCATCCCCGTTGAAGGTGCTCACGCCGCAGTCGACGATGACGGCGTCACGGTCGTTGAGGGTGTCGGCCATGCTGTTGTCCCAGAGGATGACAATGGCCAGTTGCTCTGCATTCGAGTACGCCGCAGCCCTTTCCTGCAGGAAGGCTTCATTGAGCGTCAGGCTGCTAATGGTCTCACTGTAATCAACCGGCCTTGGAGCGCTGGAGGGCGACTGATCGAAGTTGTAGTAGGGGACTGAAATCTCTTTACAGCCAACAGCGTCGGTTTGCTGGCTGGAGGCCCCTTTCAACTCTTCCAGCACGGCTTGAATGGCGTCTGCCGTGATGGGCGTTTCGAGCTTGCTGAATCTGGCCTGCGCGGTGGCTATCCAGGTCTGGATATTCACCGAAGCGCTGTCTCTGCGTGGCGGGGCGCCTGTGCCGGTCAGCAACCAGTCGATGGTGGTGTCGTACTTCCTGGCAATGGCGATGAGGTTGTCATTGCGCAGGTTTTCGGTGTTGCCGCTGTACCACCTGCGTACCGCTTCGTACGAGAGGCCACACGCGTCAGCAATATCCCTTTTTATCCGCCGTATATCGATATCCGGCTTCCGTGCCTGCACGAGTACGTCTAAACGGTCGGTAATTTTCATGCGGCGCAATCTACAAGAGCGCACAGCAATCAAGATTGTGTTTATTTCACAACTTTGATTGTATTTTTAGCTTCCTGTGTATTGAGAGGGAGCTCGATTGTATGAGCGTGCATCTCGCTGAGTGGGCCCACGAAATAACAGCCGTCCTGGCCCAACCCCCAGGCCAACCCCAACTCCAGGCCCTGACCCACTGGCTGCAACGCATCGCCCCGGTCGATCACTTCGCGCTGTTCCTCTATGAAGGCAGCCACGCGCCCCTGCCGCTGTTCCACACCTTTCCCGCCGAGCTGCGCACCACCTTCGTCAATGACTACCGCAGCGGCGTGCACATACTCGATCCGTTCTTCCTCGGTTGCCTGTTCGGTGAGCCGGACGGGCTCTACAGCATGCGCGCCCTGTCGCCGGACAGCTTCCGCTGCAACCACTACTTCCAGGCCTATTACCACCGCCTGGGGCTGAGCGAGGAGCTGGGCTACTTCACCACGCCGGCCTTGCATTGCCGGGCGGTGCTGTCGTTGATGCGCGGGGAGGGCGGGGCGGCGTTCACGGAGGAGGAGATGCGCCTGCTGCGGACTGCGCAACCGGTGGTGGCGCAGGTGGTGCGCCTGGCCTGGGAGGCGCGTGGCGAGCCGGCGGCGGATGCCGTGCTGCCCACCACCCATGTACGCACGGTGTTCAGCAGCTTCGGCGAGGAGTTGCTGACGCGGCGCGAGCACAAGATCGCCCAGCTGTTGCTGCAGGGGTATTCCAGCCAGCAGATTGCCGACCAGCTGCGCATCACCCGCGGCACGGTGAAGGTCCACCGGCGCAACCTGTACGACAAGCTGGAGATCGGCAGCCAGGCGGAGTTTTTCGGGTTGTTCGTGCGCGAGCTGATGGGGGCGGGGATGTTCAGCCGGCCGCAGCGCCGCAACCGTGCTCAGCAGCGCGTCGAAGGGTGATTGCAGTACGTGATGACCGCCCCCGTCGATGGGGGGCGGAGAGGCAATCCGCCAGAATCAGCCGGTTGCTGAAAGGAGGTTTCTCGATGCCAACGCCGTGTCTGCGAGCCAAAAGGGCCTACTACGCCAAGGCGCGCCAGTCCAATTACGCGGCCAGCCTGCGCCTGGCGGGTTTCGATACCTCACCTGCCGATGGCGAGCGCAAGCTGCCTTCCCGTGAGTCCGTGCTGAGTGCCTACCGCTCCGAGGTCTGACCGCGTCCTACACCCCCGCCTGCCCCTCTCTACCGCCCGCGCCATAGCGCCGTTTTTCTTCCCATTGCTAGCGTGGCCTTGCCCATTCCGGGCATCGCTTCGGGGAGAAGCCTCTATGCCTAGGTCCGTGCGTATCGCCGACATCATCGACGACAGCCCCCTTTCCTGGTTGCAGGTGCGGGTGCTGCTTCTGTGTTTCCTCATCATGCTGCTGGATGGTTTCGACACCGCCGTGATCGGCTACGTGGCGCCGGAGCTGATCACCCAGTGGGGCATCGACCGCAGCGAGCTGGCGCCGGCCTTCGGGGCAGGGCTGTTCGGGATGATGGTGGGGGCCATGGCCTGCGGGCCGCTGGCGGATCGCTTCGGGCGCAAGCGGGTGCTGCTGGGCGGCATCCTGGTGTTCGCCCTGGGCACGCTGATGGCGGCGCTCGCCACCTGGATGGGTGAGCTGGTGGTGCTGCGCTTCGTCACCGGCATCGGCCTGGGCGGGGTGCTGCCCAACTGCATCACCTTGTCGTCGGAGTACGCGCCCAAGCGGCGCCGCGTGCTGCTGGCCACCCTGAGCTATTCGGGCTTCGTGCTCGGCCTGGCCATGGGCGGCAGCGTGGCGGCCTGGCTGATGCCGAGCCTGGGCTGGCAGGGCATGCTCGCCCTCGGTGGCCTGGCGCCGCTGGTGCTGCTGCCGGTGCTGATGCGCTGGCTGCCGGAATCGCTGTACTTCCTGGTGGGCCGCAAGCGCCACCGCAAGGCGTTGCTGCGCCTGGTCACCGCCATCGGCGGCAGGGACAGCTGGCGCGGCGTGATCCTGGTGGGGGACCTGCCCGAGCAGCCGCGCTCGCCGGTGTCCGTCCTGTTCCAGCGGGAACGGGTGCTGCGCACGCTGATGCTGTGGCTGACCTTCTTCTGCGGGCTCTTCGTCTTCTACCTCCTGACCAACTGGCTGCCCACCATCCTCCGTTCCAGCGGCTACGGAGCGAGCGAGTCGGCGTATATCGCCTCGATGATTCCCATGGGCGGAGTGCTCGGCAGCATCGCCATGGCGCTGGTGCTGGACCGCATCGGGCCGCGTTGGGTTCTGCCGTTGCAGGCGGCGTTCTCGGCGCTGGCCCTGGCGCTGATCGGCACCCAGCTGGGCAGCGGCTCGCCGTTGCTGGCGATGGTGTTCATCGCCGGCTTCGGCCTCAGCGGCTTGCTGGCCAACCTCAGCATCGTCGCCGCCACCCTGTATCCCATCCATGCGCGGGCCACGGGGGTGAGCTGGGCGCTTTCGGCGGGGCGCGCCGGTTCCATCGTCGGCTCCATGCTCGGCGCCTGGCTGTTCGCGGTGGCGGGCAGCCTGGATGGCTTCTTCCTGTGGATCGCCACGCCCATGCTGCTGGCCAGCCTGGCCCTGCTGGTGATGGGCCTGCGCCGCGTCGAGCACCTGGCCGTGGCCGAGGGCTAGTTCCCGGGCGGTCGGCGTGTGCTTGTTGGCGCCGGCCGCTTTTTTCCATTACCGGTGCGAGTTCGCCCACTGCGCCGCCAGCGCAAATCTACCCCCTGCCGGTTAAGTCGCCCGCCAGCGGCTTGCTAGCGTGGCTTCCGGTGCGTTGCCACCCGCCGAGGCGGGGCGATGGCGTGCCATAGGGGGGCCGGGCGGCTGCCAGCTACCGGGCCCAGGCTGGTAATGCGTGAAGGAATCACCATGACTGCAGCAACGCTGTACATCGATGGCTGCTGGGTCGCGCCGACCCATCGCAACCGCTTCAGCAGCATCAACCCTGCTACCGAGATGAAGATCCAGCTCCTGGCGGCCGCCAGCCCCAAGGAGGTGGACAAGGCGGTGACCGCCGCGCGCTGCGCCTTCGAAGGCGACTGGGGGCGTACCCGGGGCAGCGAGCGGGCCGGCTTCCTGGAGGCGATGGCCAATGACCTGGAGCACCGTGCCGAGGAGCTGGCGCTGCTGGAGGTGCTCGACAACGGCAAGCCGCTGGCCGAGGCCGAGCGCGATGTGGCCGATGCCATCGCCTGCTTCCGCTATTACGCCGGGCTGGCCCGCGAGCTGGACGAACGCCAGGACCAGCCGCTGGAACTGGGCGACCCGCGCTTCAGCTGCCGTCTGCGCCACGAACCGGTGGGCGTGGCCGGGCTGATCACCCCCTGGAACTTCCCGTTGCTGATGGCCGCCTGGAAGGTCGCCCCGGCCCTGGCGGCGGGCGCCACCTGCGTGCTCAAGCCCTCGGAGCTCACCTCGCTCACCGCCCTGGAGCTGGGCCACACCGCCCATGCGGTGGGCCTGCCGCCAGGCGTGCTGAACATTGTGCCGGGCCTGGGCGGCGAGGCGGGGCAAGCCCTGGCCCTGCACCCGGAGGTGGACAAGCTGGCCTTCTCCGGCCGGCTGGTCACCGGCGCCAAGCTCATGGGCGGCGCAGCGGCGGACATCAAGCGGCTGACGCTGGAACTGGGCGGCAAATCCTCCCTCATCGTCTTCGATGACGCCGACCTCGACGCCGCCGTGGAATGGGCGCTGTACGGCATCTTCTGGAACCAGGGCCAGGTCAGCAGCGCCACCTCGCGCCTGCTGGTGCAGGAAGGCATCGCCGACCGCTTGCTGGAGCGGCTGGTGGAGGCGACCCGGGATATCTGCATCGGCCCGGGCACCGAGCCGGGTGTGCAGATGGGCCCGCTGGTCAGCGCTTCACGCTACAGCCAGGTGATGGACATCATCGCCCAGGGCAAGCAGGACGCGCGCCTGCTCACCGGCGGCCGGCGCCCACCAGGGTTGCTGTCTGGCTATTTCATCGAGCCCACCATCTTCGACGAGCCCCACACGGGCAGCCCGCTCTGGCGCCACGAACTGTTCGGGCCGGTGCTCAGCGTCAAGCGCTTCAAGACCGACGAGCAGGCGCTGGAGATGGCCAACGACAGCCTCTACGGCCTCGCCGCCGCGGTGATGAGCAGCGACCTCGACCGCGCCGACCGCATTGCCGGGCAACTGCGGGTGGGTGTGGTCTGGGTCAACTGCTCGCAACCCACCTTCGTCCAGGCGCCCTGGGGCGGCACCCGCCTCAGCGGCCTCGGCCGCGAGCTGGGCACCTGGGGGCTCGATAACTACCTGGAGGTGAAACAGGTCACGCAGTACCAGGCCGACGCGCCCTGGGGGTGGTACCAACGCTAGCGCGCCGGCCCGGTGCCGCCCAGGCCGCACCGGCCCTTGCCAGAGAACAACAACAACCTGTGCGTCGAGTTCGGCTCGACACAACCGGGAGGCATGCATGACCGAGAACACCCGCAAGGATTTCTTTCTCACCACCGCGAGCCTGATCGCCGTCTCCATCACCGTGGCCGGGCTGGCGCTTTTCCCGCTGGAGTCCGAGGCCTTCGCCAACCGCCTCTTCGAGTCATCCACCCGCACCTTCGGCACCCTGGTGCAGCTGTTCGTCTTCGCGTGCGGGGTGGCGGTGCTCTACCTGGCCTTCAGCAAGTACGGGCACATCCGCCTGGGCGCCGGCCGCCCGGAGTTCGGCAACACCACCTGGGTATTCATGTTCATCTGCGCGGGGCTGGGCTCCTCGACCCTCTACTGGGGCGTGATGGAGTGGGCCTACTACTACCAGACGCCGGGCCTGAACCTGACGCCCGGTTCCACGCAGGCGCTGGAGCACAGCGTCAGCTTCACGTTCTTCCACTGGGGCATCAGCGCCTGGGCGGTGTATGCGCTGTCATCCCTGGCGCTGGCCTACCACTTCCACGTGCGCAAGCGCAGCGGCCTGGGGCTGGCGTCCATCGTCGAGGCGGTGACCGGCTTCCGCGCCCAGGGGCCGGTGGGCCGGCTGGTGGACCTGGTGTTCCTGCTCACCATGTTCGGCGCCCTGACCGTGCCGCTCGCGGTCACCGCCGCCACGCTGACGCGGGGCCTGGCCAGCCTCACCGGCATCCCCGACACCTTCATCACCCAGGTGCTGGTCATCGGCCTGGTGGCGTTGGTGTTCTCCCTCAGCTCCTACGTCGGTATCGATGGCGGCATGCAGCGCCTGGCGCAGATGGTGGGCTTCGGCGTACTGGGCTTCGCCTGCCTGTTGCTGGTGATGGGGCCCACGCGCTTCATCCTCGACAACACCGCCAACGCCTTCGGCATCACCCTGCAGAACTTCGTGCGCATGAGCCTGTTCACCGACCCGGCGGGCGAGGGCGCCTTCACCCGCAACTGGACGGTGTTCTATTGGCTCTGGTGGGTGTCCTACGCGCCGGGGGTGGCGATGTTCGTCACCCGCGTTTCCCGTGGGCGCACGGTGCGCGAGGTGATCGCCGCGCTGGTGCTCGGCGGCACCGCCGGCTGCTGGTTCTTCTTCGGCGTGCTGGGCAGCTACAGCGTCCACCAGTTCGTCAGTGGTGCCATCGATGTGCCGGGCATCCTCGCCAGCCAGGGCGGCGAGGCGGCGGTGGAGCGGTTGCTCAATGCGCTGCCCCTGGGCAAGCTGTTCCTCGCGGCTTACCTGTTCCTCATGGCGGTGTTCTGCGCTTCGCACATGGACGCCGTCGCCTACGCCGTGGCCGCCACCAGCACCCGCAACCTGCGCGAGGGGCAGGACCCGGCGCCCACGCACCGCCTGTTCTGGTGCGTGATGCTGACGCTGATCCCGCTGGCGATGCTCTTCGCCAAGGCCTCCCTGCCCACCATGAAGACGGCGGTGGTGCTCACCGCCATTCCCTTCACGCTGATCCTGCTGGTGATGATCTGGGGGCTGTTCCGCTGGCTGCTGGAGGATTACGGCCAGGTGCCGGCCCAGCGCATTGCCGAGGAATCCCGTCGCCTGGCGCAAGCCGGTGACGACAAGGCCGGCGAGGCCGCCGCCATCGCCCCTGCACCCTGATCAACGCCATGACCCGAATCGGGGGCGGGCCTGGTTTGCTGCATTCCCCCGATCGCAATACCCACGAGAAGCTGCATACGCCCGGGCCGCGCCCGGCCATGCGCCACAGAGGAGTACCGATGATGAACAGCATCCAGAGACTGCCTGCCGACTTCTGCGCCGACCCCGAGGTCGCCCACACCCTGCCCGCCAGCTACTACACACACCAGGCGGTCTTCGAGTACGAGAAGGAGGCCATCCTCGCCCGCAGCTGGGTCTGCGTGGGGCACCGCAGCGAGTTGGCCGAGAACAACGCCTACGTTACCCGCGAGCTGATAGGCGAGAGCATCATCATCGTGCGCGGGCGGGACGCGGTGCTGCGCGCCTTCTACAACGTCTGCCCCCATCGCGGGCACCAGTTGCTGCAGGGCAGCGGCATGGCGAAGAACGTCATCACCTGCCCCTACCACGCCTGGGCCTTCCGCCTCGACGGCGAGCTGGCCCATGCGCGCAACTGCGCCGACGTGAAGGCGTTCGACAAAACCGCCTCCAGCCTGGTGCCGTTACGGGTGCAGGAGCATGCCGGCTTCATCTTCATCAACATGGACATGGATGCCGCCCCGGTGGAGGAGCAGCTGCCCGGCTTCGAAGCCGCCCTGCGCGATGCCTGCCCGGTGATCGACGAGTTGCACCTGGCCGCCCGCTTCATCACCGAGACGGAGGCCAACTGGAAATCCATCGTCGACAACTACATGGAGTGCTACCACTGCGGCCCGGCGCATCCGGGCTTCTCCGACTCGGTGGACGTCAACCGCTACACCCACAGCCTGCACGGCAACTGGACGCTGCAATACGGCGTGGCCAAGCCCTCGGAGCAGTCCTTCACGTTCGACGAATCAGTGCAGGACCCATCCTTCGCCGGCTTCTGGGCCTGGCCCTGCACCATGTTCAATGTGCCGCCGGGTGCGGACTTCATGACGGTGATCTACGAGTTGCCGGTGAGTGCCGAAATCACCCTGCAGCAGTACGAGATCTACTTCCTCAACAAGGAGCTCACCGCCGCACAGCGAGCGCTGATCGAGTGGTACCGCGACGTGTTCCGCCCGGAAGACCTGCGCCTGGTGGAGAGCGTGCAAAAGGGGCTGCGCTCCCGGGGCTACCGGGGGCAGGGGCGGATCATGACCGACCGCCAGCGCAGCGGGGAGAGCGAGCACGGCATCGCCCACTTCCACAACCTGATCGCCCAGGCGCACCAGGGGCGTTGATGGCGTGCGGCGCCGGCCCGGTGTGCCGGCGCCGCCTCGACTGGCAGGAGGTGGCAGATGACTCAGGATCTGGAGCGGATGGACGTGCGGGTGACCGATATCACCAGCATCACCCCGTTGGTGAAGCGCTTCACCCTCGCCCGTGACGATGGCAGGCCGCTGCCGGCCTTCACTGGCGGCAGCCACATCAACGTGCACATGGAAGGCGAGGCGGGGCAGCGCTACAGCAATGCCTATTCCCTGTTGGGTGCCCCGGCCGAGCACCAGCACTACCGCATCGGCGTGCAGCTGGAAGTGCAGGGCAACGGCGGCTCGGCCTTCATGCACCAGCGGGTGCAGGTTGGCAGCCGGTTGTGGATCAGCCCGCCCAACAACCTGTTCGCCCTGCACGCGGAAGCAGGCAGGCACCTGTTGATCGCCGGCGGCATCGGCATCACCCCCTTTCTCGCTCACCTGCACGAACTGCACGCCCGGGTCGCCGACTACGAGCTGCACTACGCCTTCCGCAATACCGAACGCGGTGCCTTTCTCGACGAGCTGGCCGAGGCCCGCCACGGCGGGCGCGTCCACCTCTACCCCGGCCACGAAGGCAAGCGCCTGGACCTGCCCGCGCTGGTGGCGCAGTTGCAGGCGCGCGATCACCTTTACGTCTGCGGCCCGCCGGCACTGATCGATGCCACCCTGGCCACCGCCCGTGCCGCCGGCATCGCCGAGGCACGCCTGCACTGGGAGCGCTTCAGCGCAGCCCCTCAAGTCGGCCATGCCTTCACCCTGGTGCTGGCCAGATCGGGTCGCGAGCTGCGCGTGGAGGCGGGCACCAGCATCCTTACCACCATCCAGCGAGCCCGCGCCGCGCCAGTGGAAAGCCTCTGCCGCGCCGGCATCTGCGGCAGTTGCGAAACCCGCATCCTCGAAGGCGAGGCCCTGCACCTCGACCAGTACCTCAGCGACGACGAAAAAGCCGCCCAGCGCACACTGATGCTGTGCGTCTCACGGGCCCTGGGCGAGCGCCTGGTGCTGGATCTTTAACGCCGCTTCTGGCGATAACAACAAGAGAGACGACGCAATGGAACTAGCTACCTTGCGCCGGGGGCTCAACGCCCGGCATATCCGCTTCATGGCCCTGGGTTCTGCCATCGGCACCGGGCTGTTCTACGGCTCGGCGGCGGCCATCCAGCGCGCCGGGCCCTCGGTGCTGCTGGCCTACCTCATCGCCGGCGCGGCGGTGTACCTGATGATGCGCGCCCTGGGCGAGATGGCGGTGCGCACGCCGGTGGCCGGCTCCTTCGGCCACTACGCCAGCCGCTACCTGGGGCGCTATTGGGGCTTTCTCACCGGCTGGACCTACGCCTTCTCGATGTTGATGGTGTGCCTCGCCGACGTGACCGCCTTCGGCATCTACATGGGCCTGTGGTTTCCGGAGACGCCGCGCTGGCTCTGGGTGCTGGGCATCGTCCTGGTCATCGCCGCCATCAACCTGTGCAGCGTGCGGGTGTTCGGCGAACTGGAGTTCTGGCTCTCGCTGCTCAAGGTGGTGGCCATCGTGGCGATGATCCTCGCCGGGCTGGCGGTGCTGGTCGCCGGCATCCCGCTGGGCGGCGCCGAAAGTGTGGCGGGCTTCGCCAACCTCTGGGCCCATGGCGGCTTCTTCCCCAATGGGCTGGAGGGGATGGTGGCGTCCTTCACCATCGTCATCTTCGCCTTCGGCGGCATCGAGGTGATCGGCCTCACCGCCGGCGAGGCGCAGAACCCGCAGCGGATGATCCCCAAGGCCATCAACACGGTGCCGCTGCGCATCCTGCTGTTCTACGTGCTCACCCTGCTGGTGCTCATGGCCATCTGGCCCTGGTCGCGTATCGGCAGCGAGGGCAGCCCCTTCGTGCAGATATTCAGCGGGCTGGGCATCGACTCGGCCGCCAGCATCCTCAACCTGGTGGTGATCTCGGCGGCCATCTCCGCCATCAACAGCGACATCTTCAGCACCGGGCGCATGCTCTATGGCATGGCCGGCAACGGCCAGGCGCCGGCCTCTTTCGGCAAGCTCTCGGCCGCCGGCGTGCCCTGGATGACGGTGCTGATGATGACCCTCGCGCTGTTGCTGGGCGTGCTGCTCAACTACCTGCTGCCCAACGAACTGTTCCTGCTGTTCGCCTCCCTGGTGACCTTTTCCGTGGTCTGGGTCTGGTTGATGATCCTGCTCTCCCAGGTCGCCATGCGCCGTGGCCTGGGGCGGGAGGAGGTAGCCGCCCTCGGCTTCCCGGTGCCGTTCTGGCCCTGGGGGCAATACTTCACCATCGCCTTCATGCTGTTCATTTTCGTGGTGCTGGCGTTGTTCCCCGACACCCGCACCGCCCTTTACATCGGTGCCGCCTGGCTGGTGCTGCTCAGCATCGCCTACCGTCTCTGGGGCCGGCCGGGTGGTGACGCCCGGCCTGCACCCGCCACGCCGGCAACGCCGCGCCGCCAAGGAGAGCCCGCATGACCTCGCATCCCTATGAGTTCGAACTGCCCCGCACGCTGATCGACGACTTCCACCGCGACGGCGCCATCTGCGTGCGCCAGTTGTTCACCCCGGAGGAAGTGGAGCTGCTGCAGCTGGGCATCGAGCGCAACCTCGCCACCCCCAGCGAGCGCGCCAAGGTCGCCAGCCGCGAAGACGACCCCGGCTGGTTCTTCGAGGACTTCTGCAACTGGCGGGAATTCGACGAGTACCGCCGCTTCATATTCGAAAGCCGTGTCGGCTCCGTGGCCGCGCAGCTGATGGGCGGCGGCAGCGCGCGCCTCTACCACGACCACCTGCTGGTCAAGGAACCCAACACCCGGCAACGCACCCCCTGGCACCAGGACCAGCCCTACTACAACGTCGAGGGCCGGCAGAACTGCAGCATGTGGATGCCCGTCGACCCGGTGGCCCGGGACGCCACCCTGGAGTTCGTCGCCGGCTCCCACCTGTGGCCCTGGCTCATGCCGCGCACCTTCCTCGACAACCAGGCCCGCTGGTTCCCCGAAGGCACCCTGGCCGACCTGCCCGATATCGAGGCGGATCGCGCCCGCTGGCCCATCCTCGGCTGGGCGCTGGAGCCGGGCGACGCGGTGTTCTTCCACATGCTCACCCTCCACGCCTCCGGCGGCGTAGGCGGTGAGCGCCGGCGCCGCGCCTACTCCCTGCGCTTTCTCGGTGACGACATGGTCCACGCGCCCCGGCCCTGGAAAACCTCCCCGGAATTCCCCGGCCTGGCGGACGAACTGCCCGCCGGCGCACCGATGGAGCACCGCTTGTTCCCGCAGCTCTGGCCGAGGGAGTGAAAGGGAGGGCGTAGGTTGGGCCGAGGTACGGGGCCCAACGCCCAACGCGCGGGGTTGAGCGTCGCAGTGGGGTAGTCCTGGGGATGTCGGGACAGCACGAGCAGCGCTCGGTCTGACGGCAGCAGTTGGGTCGCCTGAATGACGCCTTTATCGGTGCTTGATCGGGAGGTGTTGGTTCGCTTTGATCTTTCTATAAGTTAGGTATACGTTACATTCAGTATTGGTTGTTACGTATGTAGAACATGGATCATTCCCTTATCACGGCACGCCTGGGCGAGAAGATCCGGCAGTGCCGCCTCAATCGCGGGCTCACACAGGCCAGGCTGGCTGGGCTGGCAGGCATCACCCGGCAGAAGGTCATCGCTATCGAGAGAGGCGACTTGTCGGTTGGCATGGTGGCCTATGCGCGAGCGCTGGGAGCCATGGACTGTGAGTTCGCGCTGATACCTGCGGCCATGCCGACGCTGGACGAGATCCAGGGAGTGTTCGACTGATGACGGCCGTGCTGCGGGTGGCAACGCCAGAGGGCGAGAGCGGAAGGGTTCTCAGCTCCAACGGGGACTATCTGTTTCGCTACCACGAAGAGGCCAGGGCGCAGGCGTCGATCAGCCTGCTCATGCCTGTGCGTGTGGATGAATACCGCCACCGAGAACTGCACCCGATCTTCCAGATGAACCTGCCGGAAGGCTATGTCCTGGAACAATTGCGCAATCGCCTGGCCAAGATGGTGCGTGTCGATCCCATGTTGCTGCTGGCGCTTTCTGGCAGCAGCTCACCTATCGGGCGGGTGGCCGTCAGCTCGGATGAGGTCGATGCGCTCTTGCGGCGACAGCAGTTCCCGGGCGAAAGGCTGGAGGAAATCCTCGCTTGGGATGGTACGGAGGATATTTTTGCCAGCTTGGTGGACCGTTACATTTTGCGCGCCGGGATCTCGGGCGTGCAGCCGAAGGTGCTGGTTCCAGAGCAGTCGGACGCTGCTTCACAGCGGTTCACGTCGAAAACCTCCGAACTGATCATCAAGAGCGGTCGTGACGAGTTTCCTGGGCTGGCAATCAACGAGTTCCTTTGCATGTCCGTGGCCAGAGAGGCGGGGATTGCGGTGCCGGAGTTCTACCTGTCCGATAACACCCGGCTGTTCGTCATGCGCCGTTTCGATCGGGACGAGCAACTGGAGCCCATCGGCTTCGAAGACATGGCCGCGTTGATGGGCCTGGCTGCAGAGCAGAAGTACAGCAAGAGCTACTCGGCCATCGCCAAGGCCATCCGTCTGTTCTGCTCGCCGGAGCAGGTGCAGGGTTCGCTGGCGCAGTTGTTCGCGATGGTCAGCTTGAGCTGCATCGTCGGAAATGGTGATGCCCACCTCAAGAACTTCGGACTGCTGTATTCCGACCCTACGCAGCGTGATGCACGGCTGGCGCCGGCCTACGACATCGTCAATACCACGGCCTACATTCCAGAGGATGTATTGGCGCTGGATCTGGTCGGTAACAAGTCCCTGTTCGCCTCCAGACAGGGGTTGCTCGAGTTCGCCGGTGCGTGCGACGTAGCTCGGCCGGAAGAGGTCATTCGTGGGCAACTGGAAGCGTTGGAGCGTGTGTTGGCGCGTTCGACCGATCTGTGCGAGCGAGCGCCGAACGTGGCTGCCGCCATCCGCCTGAGTGCTGGGCCGTACATGCAAACCTTCGGCTAGATTGCGCCGGCGCAGCGATGAGGTACCGGTTGTCTCTGCGCTCTGGCGGAGGGGCTGAAGTGAAGGTGGAGTCGATTGGATCTAGGCACGAGGTCCAACGCCCGAGGTTGAGCCTTGCATCGACGTTTCGATAGGAACGTAGCCCGTGCTTCAGCGCGGGGGATCTCCCGGACTGAAGTCCGGGCTACGGGGAGCGGGTGGGGGTCAGACCGACGCCAGACGCGCCTTGGCTTCGGCGTATTCGCGCTTGAGCTGGGCGATGTATTCCCCGGCCTTCTGCACCTTGCCGATCGGGGCGATGCCCTGGCCGCAGCCCCAGATGTCCTTCCAGGCCTTGGCGTCGCCGCCGCCGAAATTCATCTTGCTCGGGTCGCTGTCGGCGAGGTTGTCCGGGTCCAGCCCGGCGGCCACGATCGAGGGCTTGAGGTAGTTGCCGTGCACCCCGGTGAAGAGGTTGCTGTAGACGATGTCATCGGACGAGCACTCGACGATGGCGCGCTTGTAGTTCTCGCTGGCGTTGGCTTCCTCGCAGGCGATGAAGGCCGAGCCGATGTAGGCGAAGTCGGCACCCATGGCCTGGGCGGCGAGGATGGCGCCGCCGGTGGCGATGGAACCGGAGAGGGCCAGGGGGCCGTCGAACCACTGGCGGATTTCCTGGATCAGCGCGAACGGGCTCTTCACCCCGGCATGGCCACCGGCGCCGGTGGCCACGGCGATCAGGCCGTCGGCGCCCTTGTCCACCGCCTTGTGGGCGAAGCCGTTGTTGATCACGTCGTGCAGCACCAAGCCGCCATAGGAGTGGGCGGCGGCGTAGATGTCTTCACGGGCGCCCAGGGAGGTGATGACGATGGGCACCTTGTACTTAACGCACAGCTCCATGTCGTGTTCCAGGCGGTCGTTGCTCTTGTGCACGATCTGGTTGATCGAGAAGGGCGCCGCCGGGTTGTCGGGGTTCGCGCGGTTGTAGGCGTCGAGCGTCTCGGTGATCTCCGCCAGCCAGTCCTCCAGCAGCGAGGCGGGGCGCGCGTTGAGCGCCGGCATGGAGCCGACCACGCCGGCCTTGCACTGTTCGATCACGAGTTTCGGGTTGCTGATGATGAACAGCGGCGAGCCGATGACGGGGAAGGGCAAGCGATCCAGCGGGGCGGGGAGCCGGGACATGTGAACTCCATCAGGTCCGTTAATGAGAAGTATGAAAAGTGCCTGCGCATCGGCGATGCTGCGTTGAAATCGGCCTCAGAATGCTCATTTACAAAACGTAAACTGCGCTTCTTCGGCCAATTCCGCCTTGCCTGACCTTCGCTCGGCAACTTTTCTTGCACGGTGTGGTGGCGCGCCCCTCCCGGTCAAGCACCGCTTCACGGTTCGGCATTAAGGCCACCCGAGTTGGCCGGAGTGCAATGGCCGCCTGGCCTCTTCAGGGGCGATACAACTGCAGCCGGCCGCTGTCGATCATCCAGCGGGTGAACTCCGCCAGCGGCACCTGGTAGCTGCACACCACCCGCACGTCATAGCCGGGGCGGTAGTTCTCGAAGTAGTAGCTGAGCACCAGCGCCAGGCCGTCTTCCGACAGGCTCAGGCCCTGCTCGCGGTACTGCAGTTCGTCGGCGTTGCGCTCGATGTCCTGGCGCAGCATCAGAGGGACCTGGCGCGGGTCGTTCATGGGTTACTCCGCCTGCGTCTTGCAGCCCAGCCACAGGCGGCTGCTGTCCACCTGGCCCGCCCGGCCCTCGGCCACCAACTGGGCGCGCTGCTCGGCGATGTACTCGCGCAGGGCGGCGTAATAGTCGGGGTGTTGCTCCAGCTGGTCGGTGAGGGGCAGGGCGGTGGCGCGTTGGTCCACCGTATCGCCGACCGATTGCGCGGTGTCGATGGCATCCACCGTGTCGCTGTTGCCGCTGCCGAAGGGCGAGAACATGAAGTTCGCCACGCGGCCCACGCTGTCGCGGCTGTTGGCCGAGCCCAGCAGCGGCCACTCGACGGTGGGGCCGTTGCCGATGCCCCAGACGCCGAAGGTCTGGCCGAAGTCCGCTTCGTGGTGCGGCAGGCCCATGCGCCCGGCGGTGTCGAACAGCCCGCCGACGCCGAGAATGGTGTTGAAGGTGAAGCGGCCCAGGGTGTTCATCGCCCGCTGGCCGTTGCCCTGCAGCAGGTCGTTCACCAGCACCTTGGGCTCGGCGAAGTTGGCGGCGAAGTTGTGCACGCCATCGCGCACCGGCTCCGGCAACCGTGCATAGCCCCGCGCCACGGGGGCCAGGGCGTAATCGTCGACCACCCGGTTGAAGCCGAACACCTTGCGGTTCAGCCCCTCGGCAGGGTCGCTCACACCTGGGGCCAGCGCCGCGCAGTCACCCAGGGTGGTCACCTGGCTGCTGCACCCCACCAGCGGCAACAGGCAGCCGCACAGCACCCCGATACGCATCCCGTTTTCGAATCTTTTCTGCATCACCGACATACCGCCTACCTCCCAATGAATGACGGCGAGGATGGCCTGGCGGCTTTGCTGGAAGATGTCCCGTTGATGCCGGCGCTGAAGGATTGTTGCCCGATTGAAATATATGACCGCCCGGCGCAAATGGTTTTAGATGAGCGACCCCAGCCAACCCGAACCGAGCATCGTGAACAGACTGTTGATCGTGGACGACGATGTGGAAATCCTCGCCCTGCTGAAAAAGTTCTTCCTGCAGCACTCCTACGAAGTGGAAGTCGCCACCGACGGCGCCGCCATGTGGGCCGCCATCGCCCGGCAGCGCCCGGACGTGATCGTGCTTGACGTGATGCTCCCTGGGCAGAGCGGCCTCAGCCTGTGCCAGCGGGTGCACGGCGAGCTGGGCATCCCCATCGTCATGCTCACCGCCATGGGCGAATTGAGCGACCGCATCATCGGCCTGGAACTGGGCGCCGACGACTACCTGACCAAGCCCTTCGACGCCCGTGAGCTGCTGGCCCGCGTGCGCGCCGTGCAGCGCCGCACCGGGGCCGCGGTGAAGGCTGGCGGCGACGAGGCGCGGCCGGTGATCGTTTTCGCCGGCTGGCAGCTGGACGTCGCCCGCCGCGAACTGCGCTCGCCCGATGGCGTGATGATCCCGCTCTCCGGCGGCGAGTTCGACCTGCTGCTGGTATTCCTCGAACACCCCGGACGCATCCTCAGCCGCGAGCAGCTGCTGGACCTCTGCCACGGCAATGCCCACGACGCCTTCGACCGCAGCATCGACGTGCAGGTCAGCCGCCTGCGCCGCAAGATCGAGCCCGACAGCAAGCGCCCGGACATCATCCGCACCGTGCGCAATGGCGGCTACCAGTTCAGCCCCGAGGTTAGCCGCCGATGAACTGGCCGCGCGGCAGCGACACCATTGCCCGCTGGATCGCCCTGACCATCGTCATGGCCATGCTCGCCTCATTGCTGCTCAACTGGCTGTTCGTCGAACTGGCCGGCGTCTGGGCGCAGCCCTCCCTGCTCCGCAGCGGGGTGCTGGAGCGGGCGGCCCTCGCCACCCAGATCATCGAAGCCGCGCCCGTGGCCCAGCGCCCGACACTGGCCCGGGCCGCCAGCGTGCCGAACTTCTCCGTGCGCTGGGTCGCCGGCCGGGACCAACTGACCCTGCCGCCGGACTTCGACGACGGCTTCCAGGACGGCAGCGGGCTGATCGAGAAACTGTTCGGCGAAACCCGGCACCTGGAAGCCTACGACCCCGAGGACTGGCCGCCGCCCAATGCTGATCGCCCCTACCAGTTGCTGGTGAAGCTGCATGACGGCAGCTGGCTGGAATTCTCCGCCCGCTACCGCAGCTGGGGCCTGGACCCGGAAGTCCGCCTGGGCATCATCGCCGCCCTGGCGCTGGTGGCCTCGCTGGCCGTGGCCTGGGTCGCCACCCGCCGCCTGGCCCGGCCCCTGGAAAGCTTCGCCCATGCCGCGCGGCGCTTCGGCAGCGACTTCCGCGCCCCGCCCATCGAGCCCCTTGGCCCGCGGGAAATCCGCCAGGCCATCCTCGCCTTCAACACCATGCAGGCGCAGATCCGCCACTTCGTCGCCGACCGCTCGCAGATGCTCGCCTCCATCTCCCACGACCTGCGCGCGCCGCTAACACGCATGCGCCTGCGCGGTGAATTCATCGACGACCCCGAGCAGCAGCGCAAGCTGTTCCGCGACGTGGACGAGATGCAGGGCATGATCAACGCCGCCCTCGACTTCTTCCGCGACGACGCGCGCCTGGAGCCCGCCACCCCCTTCGATCTCGCCGAGTTGCTGCAGACCTTGATCGACGACTACCGCGACCAGGGCATCGACATCCCCTACAGCGGCCCCACCAAGCTCGTCTACCTCGGCCGTCCGCTGGGGCTCAAGCGTGTCTTCACCAACCTGCTGGAGAACGCCCTGAAATACGCCAAGGCCCCGGCGATTGCGCTCCACACCGATCCGCGCGGCATCCTCATCGACGTCAGCGACCAGGGCCCCGGCATCCCCGAGCAGCACCTGGAACAGGTCTTCGAACCCTTCTACCGCCTCGAGCCCTCGCGCAACCCTGCATCCGGCGGCGTCGGCCTCGGCCTCTCCGCCGCCCGCGCCATCGCCCGCGAACACGGCGGCGAACTGCACCTGCACAACCGCCCCGAAGGCGGCCTGCGCGCGCGGGTGGAGTTGCCGTGGAATTGACGCGCTCCGGGGCTCGCTCTTGTAGGTTTCGCTGAGGCACGAAGCCCAACGAGCCAGGCCGAGCCTTGCGCCAGGCGCAGGATGAGTAGGGTGGATGACGCTCTTTTCATCCACCAGCGATGCCCTGTCTGACACTGGTGCCGGGCAATGCTCTGCATCGTTGGGCCTCGCTGCGCTCGGCGCCAACCTACGTGGGCGATGCCTATTTCTGTTGCGTTGCGCTGGGCATGATTTTGTCTGCGCAGAGTTTCAACAGCTCTTTTGTCATATCGGCCTTGCTGGCCTCCGGCAGGACTGCAGTCATTCGCGGCACGTTCTGCAGGCAGACGTCGAGTGCGGCACTACCCGCTACCAGCTTCTGAGCTTCCGAGATGTTCTGGGCTGCGACTCCAGTGGAGAACACCTTGCCGATTCGCACGTCGACGCCTGAGTTTTTCGTGGCGTTGGGATCGGTCGGTTCGCTTTTGGAACCGGCTTTTGAGTCCGAATTGAAGGAGCCGTAGACCGAGATGGCATCTCGCTTCTGGATATTCGCGAGCTTTTCGAGTGCTCCTTTGACTTTTGCTTCACTGCTAGAAACAGATTTTGCTGCGTCAATTTCGCTTTTCTGTGCTGCTTCGAGGCTCTGAGTCAGCGGGGTTACCTGCTTCTTCAAGTCGTCGGGCTTTTGATTTATTTGATCTTTGAGAATGATTCCATAACGCTCGCCAATCTCTTTGGCCGCACCGTCGGCGCATGTGGAGAGCCTCGTCAGGCCGCTGCTGATGCTCTCGTTACCCACAATTGGCTGGCAGCCATTTATTGGAGTAACAAGGTCATTGAGATCCTTCACCGAAACCAAAGCGTTCTCTGTAGATAACTTTGCTGCTTCGGCATTCTTTGTGGCGTCTTTTGCCTTGCTCAAGGCCGTTTGGGCCTCAAGAAACTTCTTCATATCTTCCGATTCATCTGCGGTCAGCAGTTTTGCTGCTGTATCCGCACTGGCTTGGCTCCCGTAGATGCCGTAGATCTCCTTGATGGCATACAGGTTTTCATTAAAGGGTTTTCCAGAACTGGCCGCATCCTTGAGCCCCGGATTCGAAACCGCTACCGGCGCATAGGCGGCATCCAGAATCTTCACCCCGACCACCGCCTCCAGCGTCTCCGGCTGCGTGGGCGCAATGCCGAGCTTCACCCCCACGACCTGCGCCGATGTATAGGCCAGTGGCGCCTGCTGCAGCGGCGCGCAGCCGCTGACGCTAATCAGGCTGATCAGCAATGTGCTCCCCAATGCTGTTGCGGATTTCAGTGATTGGCGCTTTGCATACATGGTCCGGCTCCTGGGTCTGGAAGGAAAAGTCGTTCTTGTTGGCGTTGCTGTTTATCGAGATGAGCAGGCATGCCGAGGCATCCTCGCGCTCGACGGTGACTTGTTCGAAGTCACCGAAGCCGAGGGACAGGGCTTTGTTCGAAGCGGCGATGCCGTACGAGCGCTGATGGACGTAGAGAGGTTTTTTGTCGGGGTCGATGCGGATGTAGGCGATGCCCGGGAGGTAGTGCGTCTCCACGGTGCCGGATTCGCCGACAACGTGGATGACGGTGCAGCCGGAACCCAGGGCAATGGCGTACAGGCCAGCGAACAGGCGCGTGCGGCCAGCGATGCGGAGCATGGCCTCCATTGCTTTCATGGTTCAGATTCCCTTCTGCCCTGTGCTCGTATTCGAATCGGTAGTGGATCGGCCGCCAGAGTCTGGGGCGAATCAGAGCGTAGCCATTAACTGGCCACTATCAAGCTGGTCTTAGGATCGGAGAGGGCCGCTCATTGGGTTTGGAGGCGAGGTGCAGGTGATCATGGCCAGGTGACCGATCAAGTAACCGACCATGTAACCGATCAAGTAAATCCAGGACCGCATCGTTGGGCCTCGCTGCACTCGGCGCCAACCTACGGGCAGCGGGGCCGCCGTGACCGTGCGGATTTCCTGCCACCTGTGCTCCACCTCACAGCCTCGCCAACCCGCTTCATGGCACCTCGACATCACTTCCCGCCCCGGTGTAAACATCCACTTTTCCAAGCGATGGAGTGACGGAAATGGATTTCACCGTGCGGGTGCAGGACTGCACGCTTCAGGGCTCCTTGCTCAACAGCCTGACGCTGACCTTGCCGGTGGAGACGCTGACCGCCCGCGAGCTGATCCGGCGCTACGTGCTGCAAGTGGTCGAGCAGCAGCAGGCGGTGCCCAACGCTCCGCGTTATCGCTTTTTCACCCCGGAAGCCGACGAGGCAAAGCTCAACGGCTACGACGAGCTGCCCCGACGCGTGATCGACGCCGAGCGCCAGTGCCAGCTGGCGATCTCCGCCTTCGAGAGAAACGGCTTCCTGCTGCTGGTGGATGAGCAGCAAGTGGATGAGCTCGACGAGCCGTTCCGCCTGTCCTCCATTTCCAACGTCCAGTTCCTGCGCCTGTTGCCCCTGGTGGGCGGCTGAGCCTTTCCCTTTTCACACGACATAAGGATTCGTCATGTCTTCACCTTTGCACGCCCACGCCACGGCCTTGAGCGGCGATTCTCCCCTCCAGGCGTTGGTGATCCTCAGTGATGGGCAGCGCACGATGCTGCGAATCGCCGTCGAGCAGCTCATCAAGCACCAAGGTGAATATTGGTATGAGCTCGACAAGTCACCTGCCATCCGCGCGCTGATCGATGCCGAAGCTACGGACTGGCGCGCCTGTCTTGTCTACCTCGCCTGCCTATACGGCGAGGGCCCTGAGGGCACTGGCGGCCTGGGTCGTGTGCTGCGCGAGATGCTCAAGCGTGATGACGTGCTGGACGGCGCCACTGCCATCGAGGTGATGAAGGTGCTGGTGGAGCACGAGTACATCAAGGAGTTGGACTACCCGATTACCCGGCTCGTCAGCCAGATGGAGAAGCTGCACAAGCAAGGCGCGCTGGTGGGCCATGAAGAGGCCATGGGCAGCTTTCTCGAACGCAATGCCTCGTTCTGGAAGGCTGGGCGCGACCCGCGCGTGCTCGAAGCCAAGCTGAAGAAGATGCTCGGCGGCGTGCAGGTGCTGCAGCTGCCGCTCGGTGAGTCGCGCTTCGGCTGGGTCGATGACCTGCATGCGGACTTCGCCACGCTGCCCGAGGCCGAGCGCGAAACCTGGATGGGCCTGATGAACCATGCCCTTACCGGCAGCGGTTCCTCCCCCAGCAACGCCTGGCTGAAGACCGCCGCCAAGCTCGCTGCGGGGTTGCCGGCGGACGCTTTCAGCCAGACGCTCGCGCGCTGGTTCGCGGTCATCTGCAACTACCAGTTCGCCCCCTCGGACGCCAACGAAGGCGCCATCAAGGCGATGGTCTGGCTGGCCGGCGTGGGTGAGCCCAAGGTGCTGGCGCCGGGGTTGGGCGACATGGCCGTGGCCTTCTACACCAAGGTGCAATGGCACGGGCCGCGCTCGCGACTGGTGGGCAACGCCTGCATCCAGGTGCTGTGCCTGCTCGACAAGCCCGGCGTGGTGCAACTCTCCCGCCTGCGCTCCAAGGTTCGCTACAGCCAGGGCAAGGCACTGATCGAGAAGTCGGTGGTCAAGGCCGCCGAGCGTGCCGGCCTGACCCCGGACGATATGGAGGAGGCATCGGTCCCGGACATGGGCTTCGACGCCGAGGGGGTGGCCCGCTTCAGCTTCGGCGGCGCCACCGCGCTGTTGCGTCTGGAAGGAGAAGGGCGCCTGGCCACCGAGTGGAGCAACGCCGAGGGCAAGGTGCTCAAGAGCGCCCCGGCCGAAGCCAAGCGTGACAACGCCGAAGCCTTCAAGGAGTGGCAGAAGGGCTGCAAGGAGTTCGCCGATGCCGTGCTCGGCCAGCGCACCCGTTTCGAGCAGGCCTACCTGCGTCAGCGCACCTGGCGCTTCGGCGACTGGTACCCGCGTTTCATCGACAGCACCGAGCTGCTCGGCTGGATGGGGCGCCGCTTGATCTGGAACATCGAGCACGACGGACAGCAGCGTTCGGTGATCGGCCTGAAAGGCGTACTCACAGGCTTCGACGGCACGGCCGTGGGCGAGCTGCCCGCGGACGCGACCGTATCCCTCTGGCACCCCATCCAGGCGGCCGCGCCGGAAGTGCTGGCCTGGCGCGAACTGCTGCAGGAGGCGCAGGTGCTGCAGCCGATCCGCCAGGCGTTCCGCGAGGTCTACCTGCTCACCGACGCCGAGCGCGAGTCAGGGACGACGTCCCGCCGCTTTGCCGGACACCTGCTGCGGCAGTTCCAGCTCGCTGCGTTGCTGCGCGAGCGTGGCTGGGACTATGCCCTGCAGGGCAGTTGGGACAGCCACAATACCCCCTGCAAGACGCTGAAGAACTGGGGGCTGGCGGTGCTGTTCGAACTGGATGTGAAGGATGCGTTCTCCAGCATCCAGGGCGACACCGGTGTCTTCGCTTATGTGGAGAGCGGCGAATTCCGTTTTGTGAAGGACGGCGAGGCTTGGGATGAAACCCGCCTGGCCGATATCCCGCCGCTGGTGTTCTCCGAAGTGCTGCGCGACATGGACCTGTTCGTCGGCGTCTGCTCGGTGGCCAACGACCCCGAACTCGGCCTGGTGGACGACCCCGCCTTCCGCGGCTACATCTCCCTGGCCAGCAACGCCGAACTCCAGGGCGGTGCCCAGGTGCGGCGCGATCTGCTGGATAACATCCTCTCGCGCCTGCCCATCGCCAAGCGCTGCCATCTCGACGGGCGCTACCTGGTGGTGAAGGGTGACCTGCGCACCTACCGCATCCACCTCGGCAGCAGCAACATCCTCATGGCGCCCAACGACCAGTACCTGTGCATCGTCCAGGACAAGAAGGCCAAGTCCGCCTCCAACGGGCTCTACCTGCCCTTCGAGGGTGATGCGCTGCTGTCGCTGATCCTCAGCAAGGCGCTGCTGCTGGCCAACGACAAGAAGATCAAGGACCCGAGCATCCTCAGCCAGATCAATGCCTAGTGCGGTGAAGCCCCGGGCTGAAGCCCAGGCTACGGCCTGATCGCATGTAGGTTGGGTTGAGGTACGAAGCCCAACGGGCGAGGTTGAATATCGCACCGTTGGGCCTCGCTGCGCTCGGCGCCAACCTACGGCGAGTCGGGTGCTTGCCTAGATCTTGCCAAGAATCGCCTGCAGTCCCTTCTGGTCCGCCTCGCTTACCGCACCCTCCAGCCCGCAGCTGCTGAACGCCACTGTCCCGCCGGTGGCGAGGGTCTTGAACAGACCGAGGTCCACCATCATCACCACCTTCTCGCTGGAGGTTTCATCGTCGAGCTGCAGCTCGCCATAGCCTTCGTTGGCGACAGCGCCATCGACCGTCCAGGTGATCACGCCGCAGGGCTCGATGACAGGTTTTTGGGTGCGATGGACGATCGCCAGCGTGGCGTAGTTGGCCTTGCCGTCCTTGGGCACCACTACCGTGGCGTTGAGCCCGGCGGGGCCTTCGAGTTGGGTGTCGCTGGTCCAGTTCAGCACCGTGCCGCCGAGCATTTCTTCGGCCTTCTCGGTGAGCGTGCCGGCGAAGGTGGTGGTGGCGGCGAGGGTGAGGAGCAGGGCGGAGGTGGTGCGCAGCATGGGGTGATCGTCCTTGGTCGAGGGAGCGGGTTGGGACGCGAAGTGTGCGGTGCTGAACGCCGCTGGGGCTAGCTCTTTTGTCGGCGGGTGAGAAGCAAGAGGCCCAACCTGCGGGTTGGATTTCGCAGCGTTGGGTCTCGCTGCGCTCGGCGCCAACCTACAGGCTGCTCCGTGCGCTATTTGCGGCGGGGTTTACCAGCGATAGGCGACGCCGGCCGTGACCTGGCGTTCGGCGCCGTAGAAGGCGGCGTAGGTGTAGCTGAGGTAGTCCTCGTCGGTGAGGTTGGTGACGTTGAGGGTGAGGTCCCAGGGGCCCATGGCGTAGCCGAGCATGGCGTCCACCAGGGTGTAGGAGGGCGCGACGATGCGGGTGCTGAACAGCCCCGGCACTTCGTCCACATAGCGCACACCGGTGCCGGCGCGCAGTTCCCCCGGGCCGACCTGGCCGAAGCGGTAGTCGCCCCAGACGGAGAACATGTTGCGGGGCATGCCGCCGGTCTTCTGGCCTTCATTGCCGCTGTTGCTCTTGGTCACTTCGGCCTGGGTGTAGGCGTAGGAGGCGGTGACGCTGGCGTTGCTGCCGATGTCGGCCTTGGCCTCCAGTTCCAGGCCACGGGAGCGTATCTCACCGGTCTGCACCTGGAAGTTGGTGTTTACCGGGTCGGTGGTCAGCACGTTACTGCGGGTCAGTTGGTAGAGCGCGGCGGAGTAGAGGGCGTTGCTGCCGGGTGGCTGGTAGCGGATGCCGATTTCGTATTGCTCGCCTTCGGTGGGGTCGAAGTCCTGGCCGGCACGGCTACGGCCTGCCTGGGGTTCGAAGGATTCGCTGTAGCTGACGAAGGGCGCCAGGCCGTTGTCGGCGAGGTAGACCAGGCCCACGCGCGTGGTGAAGGCGTCGCTGTCCTGGCGTGAGCGGTCGTTGCCGTACAGCGCGTCTTCCTTCTGCTTGGCCCAGTCCTGGCGGCCGCCGAGCAACAGCACCCACTTTTCGTCGAACTTGATCTGGTCCTGCAGGTAGATGCCGCTCTGGCGGGTACGGTTCCTGGAACTGAATGGCGCAGGGCCCCTGGCGGTGAAAGTACCGCCGTAGACCGGGTTGAAGACATTCAGAGGAGTCAGGTCGTAGTCGTAGCGGTCGGTCTGCAGGTGGCGATCGCCGTAGTCGACGCCGGCCAGAACCGTCTGCTCGACGCGCTGGTGATGGAAGCGCGCCTCCAGTTGGGTGTCGACGACGAAGTTGCGCGAGTCGTCGACGCGGTCCTGGGCACCGCGTGCGACGGTGGTCATCTGCGGGTCGATGAAGCTGTCGAGCCACACCGACGGCATGTCGTTTTCCGATTCGAAGTAGCGCAGGTTCTGGCGCACCTTGAGGTCGTCGTTGAAGGCGTGCTCGAAGCGGTAGCCGATGTCCCAGGCGGTGATCACCGATTTGTCGTAGCCCGGCTCACCGGTGAAGGTGTGGCGGGAGATGTGGCCGTTGGGGTTGGGCAGCACGGTGCCTTCGGCGGGCAGGCCGTAGACGTAGGCGGTGCGGCTCTTCTGGTAGCTGGCCAGCAGGGTGAGGCTGGTGGCGTCGTCCGGTTGCCAGGTGAGGGACGGGGCGATGTAGGTGCGGTCGTCCGGCACGTGGTCGGTGGTGGTGTCGCTTCTGCGCTGTAGGGCGGTGAAGCGGTAGCTGAGGGTGTCGGTGAGGGCGCCGCCGTGGTCGGTGGCCAGTTGGTGGCGGTCGTTACTGCCGGTTTCGGCCTTGATCTCGTGGAGTTCCTCGCGGGTCGGCAGCTTGCTCACCACATTGATGATGCCGCCCGGCGCGGCCTGGCCGAACAGCACCGAGGAGGCGCCGCGCAGCACTTCCACGCGCTCCATGCCGTAGGGCTCCTGGGTGCCGTCGTAGATGTTGCTCATGTAGCGCATGCCGTCGCGGAAGGTGCTGCCGCTGATCTGGAAGCCGCGCAGGACGAAGGTGTCGGTGAGGCGGTCGTCGGCTTCGGTGGCGATCACCCCGGCGGTGTAGCCGAGGACGTCACGCAGGCTCTGGGCGTGGATGTCGGTGATCTGGTCGCGGGTCACCACCGAGATGGATTGCGGCGTTTCGATGATCGGCGTGTCGGTCTTGGTGGCGGTGCCGGCGGCCGTGGCCACGTAGCCGCTCACCGGGCCGAAGGCGGACTGCTGGCCGCTGGCGCTGATGTCGATCTGCGACAGGTCGAGGGTGCCGTCACCACTCGGGCGTTCCAGGGTGATGCTACCGGCGCCGTGGCGGAAGCTCAGCCCGCTGCCCTGGAGGAGCAGGCCCATGGCCTGGTCGGCGGTGTAGCGGCCGCGCACTGCGGGAGCCTGGCCGGCGAGCTGTTCCTCGGTGGTGCGCAGCACGGCGATGCCGGTGGTGGCGGTGAATTCACCGAGGGCGTCGAGCAGCGGCTGGCTGGGGATATCGAACTGGAACTGCGGCTGGCGCTGCTCGCTGGCGGCCTCGCTGCTATGGGCCTGCATGGGCGCGGCGAGGGTGGCGAGCAGGGCGCTGGCGAGCAGGGTCCGGGCCAGGCGGTGGCGGTTGGTCATGCGGTGGTTCTCCCCCGGTAAATGGCAAATGCGAATGATTCACTGCCGATACAACGGGCGAGACCGGGAAACCCCTCAAGGAATTTTCAGATTTTTTTCATCAGCGGTGCAGGACCACCGCCAAGCCGGGTATGCGCGTGGTCTTCAGGCCCAGTTCGATGCTCAGGGCGCTGAGCACCGCCTGGGGATCGCTGGTGCGGAAGGTGCCGGAGATGCGCTGGTTGCGCAGGCTCTCGTCCAGCAGCACGACGGGCGGGTGGCCGAGGTGCTGGAGGCTGTCGAGCACCTCGCCGAGGCTGGCGCGATCGAAGATCAGCAGGCCGCGTTGCCAGGCCAGGGCGCGTTCACTATTGACCGTTTCCGGGCCGTGCAGGCCGCTGCCGTCGAGGCTGGCCTGCTGGTTGGGGATCAGGGTGACGAGCGAGTCGGCGGCGTTGCCCCGCACTTCGACCCGGCCGCGGCTAACCGTGACCCGCTCGCCCTGGCCGCTGGCGTCGACGGCGAAGGCGGTGCCGAGCACGCGGGTGCGCAGCCCCGGGCTTTCCACCACGAAGGGGCGGTTGGCGTCGTGGCTGACGTCGAACCAGGCGCGCCCGCGCAGCAGGGTGACGCGGCGTTCGCCGGGGCTGAAGTGCAGGTCCAGGGCGCTGTCGGCATCCAGCAGCACGTGGCTGCCATCGGCCAGGGTCACTTGCAGCTGGGTGCCGGGGGCGCTGGCGTGGTCGGCGGCGTAGCGCTGCAGCACGCCGGGGTCGCGCCAGAGCAGCACGCCCACCGCCAGGCCGAGCACGCAGGCGGCGGCCAGTGCCGGCCAGCGCTGGCGTTGCACGGGGCGACGGCGGTGCCAGCCATCGCCAGCCAGTTGCCGGGCGGGTTCGCCGAGTTTCTGCCAGAGCTGCTCCACCGCCTGGAAGGCTTCGGCGTTGGCCGGGTCGCTGTCCAGCCAGCGGCGGAAGTCCATGCGTTCGCTCGCCGGCAACTGCGGGTTCTGCAGGCGCACGTACCAGCGGGTCGCCGTGTCCTGGCGATCCTGCCGTGCTTGCTGTTCGGGCGAGGTCTTCACTCTGCTTGCGTTCCACGAATCGAGGGGGCTGCCAGTACAACGTGCGACACCGGTTCAGCCCTCGGTGCGCTGGCAATGTTGGAGGACACGGATGATGTCCTTCTCCACGGTGCTCAGGGAAACCCCGAGCCGCTCGGCGATGCTCGCATAGGAGAGGCCATCCAGGCGACTGAGAAGAAAGACCTGCTGGCAACGGCGGGGCAGGCCTTGCAGCCGGCGCAGCAGGTGTTCGAGTTCCTGGTGCGCTTCGGCCTGCTGTTGCAGGTCGAGGCCGTCGCCTTCGTCCTCCGTCTGTTCGCGGGCATGGCGGCTGCGCACCTGGCGTGCCCGCAGGTGGTCGAGGGCGAGGTTTTGCGCGGTGCGGAACAGCAGGCTGCGGTCGCCATCGCCCAGCTCCCGGTCCCAGAGCCGCAGGAAGGTGTCCTGGGCCAGGTCCTCCGCCGTGCTGCGGTCGCCGACGATGCGTCGGATCAGCTGCAGCAGCCGGTTCTGCTCACGCAGGTAGAGGGCCAGGAAGGGCGACGGCTTGCTCATGGGTGGGCAGGCAGCGACTCGTTGAAAGGGATTGCGAGATTAATGCGTATGCAATCACTTCTCAATTACATCTTTAGGTGCCGCTCTGCCTCGCGGTTTCAGGCGGCCCCGTGCCCCAGCGGCTCCATCGGCAGGCTCAGGCGGAAGCAGATGGGGCCGTCCTTGCCGGTGCTTTCCAGCTTGACCTCGCCGCCGTGCAGGGTGGCGATGCGCTTGACCAGGTAGAGGCCGAGGCCGGCGCCGGGGGATTGCTGGGCCTGGCTGCCACGGAAGTACTTCTGGAACAGCAGCGGCGCCTGCTCGCGGGGGATTTCCGGGCCCTCGTTGACCACGCGGATGTCGAGCATCCCCGCGTCCGCGCGCTCGCGCACATCGAGACGGATCACGCTATCGGCCGGGGCATGGCGGTCGGCGTTGGCGATCAGGTTGCGCAGGGCGATGCGGGTCAGGCCGGTGTCGCAGCTCAGGGTCTGGCGCTGGCTGTGGTACTCGATGCGGGTACGCCCGGGGGGCACGTCGCTGGTGCTACGGGCCAGCAGCTCCGGCAGGTTCTGCTCGGTGTGGCGCAGCTCGGTGCTGGTCTCGGCCATGCGGTCGTGGTTGAGGTAGTTGTCCACCAGGGTCAGCAGGCGCGAGGTGGATTCGCGGATGTTCTGGCAGCGCTGCTCGTTGCGTTCCGGGGCGCTGTCGAGGTGGCGGGATATCTGCTGGGCCGAGGTGGCGATGATCGCCAGCGGTGTGCGGAATTCGTGGGAGACCATGGCCACGAAGTCGCGCTGCTCCTCGCGGATGCGCTGCTCCTGGCGCAGCAGCTCGCGCAGCTCGCCCTCCAGCTCGGTGCGCCGGCGGATCTCGTCGCGCAGCTCCAGGGTGCGGGCGTCGATCTGCCGTTCGAGGTGGGCGTTCTGGTCCTGCAGCACGTGCTTGAGCCTGCTCTCGGCGCGGCTCTTGTCGTCCTTCAGCTTCCGGTAGTGGTTGATGATGCGCATGCTCATCAGGAGCATGTGCAGCAGGGTGCCGAGGGCGGCGGCATTGTCGGTGGCGAAGGAGGTGGGGACGATGCCGAGGTTGCGCAGGAAGCTGACGATCACCCCGGCGTAATAGATGCCGAAGATCAGCAGGAACACCCGCGCCGAGGCATGGCCCTGGAACAGCATGCGCACGGCCATGCCGATCAGCAGCGGGATGGTCAGCAAGGAGGTGATCTGCACCAGCGGTGCGCCGGTCTGGTAGTGCCCGGCGAGCACCGCCGTGGCGGAGGCGAGGCCGATGACCACGCTGAGCACCGTGAGCACGCGCCGCGCGCCCACCATGTCCCGGGGCCTCAGCTGGCGCTGGGCGAAGATGAAGCCCAGCGGCAGGCTGGCCGCCAGGCCGCAGCCCAGCAAGCGGTCGCTGATGCTCCCGGGGATGCCGAAGATCTGTTGCGGCAGGCCGTAGCTGAGGCTCTCGATGGAGATGCAGCAGCTCACGTAGATCAGGTACCAGCCGCTTTCCGGCGCGCGGGTCATGCGCCAGAACACGCTGTGGAAGACGATCAGCGCCAGGTAGATGCCGAAGTACAGGCCCGAGCCCAGGTATTCCACGCGGGTGCGGTCGCCGAATTCGGCGGCGGGCATCAGGCGCACGCTCACCGACATGGCGTTGCGTGCCTCCAGGCGCAGCAGCAGCCAGCGCGGCTGGTCGGGCTGCAGGCTGAGGGCGAAGGAGGGCGTGCGGTAGTCCACTTCCCAGGTCTTGCGGTTGATGGATTCGCCGCTGCGCCGTTCCCGTGGCGTGCCGTCGGTTTCGTAGTCATAGAGGATGGCGCTGTCGATCAGTGCGTTATTCAGCGTCAGCATCCAGCGTTCGGGGGAATCCGGCCCGGCCTGCACCTGCAGGCGCAGCCAGATCACGCTGCGGGTGAAGCCGGCGTTGAGCGAGCCGGGCAGCGCCTTCCAGTCGTTCGATTGCATGGCGCCGGCGGCGTCGAGGCGGCCATCCGGGTCGTCCAGGCGCTCCAGGTGCCCTTGGGTGCCCTTGCTCCGCTCGCCGAGGTGCAGGGTGTCGGCGCCTGCCTGCCAGGAGAACAGCAGGCACAGGCAGAACAGCAGGAAAGCAAGGGGACGGGTCATCGCTCGGCGCCACGGGTGTTTGCGGAAGCGGAGGATTCTACCTGCCCGGCTCCGCGATTCGATGCGTTGCTCAGATTCGCTCGGTTTGCGCAGGGCCTTCCTGGGGTAGGGTGCCGCCGTGTTTCGGGCGGGTGGCCGCCGGAATGCCGTTCGTCAGCACAGGGCCGCCAGGGTGGAATCGCAGTGAAAGAACGCAGCCAGGCAACCTCACCGGCCACCGTCCTGCGCCGGGTGGGAGGAAGCGCTACGCCGCTCGCGCACATGCGCCTGCTGGTGGTGGAAGCCACACCGGATAGCCAGCCGGACCTGTGCCTGCGCCTGCTGGGCAAGGTCGGCTTCGTCACCATGAGCACCGTCGACACCCTGCTGGAGGCGGAGGTCGCCCTGTTCGGCCCGCACGTCGTGCTGCTGGAGCTGGCCGGGGAGGGCAAGGCCGGGCTCGAGCTGGCGGCGCGCATCCGCACCCTGTGGCCGGGCATCGGGCTGGTCCTGCTGACCGAGCCGGGCCGCCTCGACCATCGCCTGGCGGGTTACGCACTGGGGGCCGATCACTGCCTGGGCCGCGTCGTGGCGGAAGACGAACTGCTGTCGGCCATGGAGGCGCTGATGCGGCGCCTCGGCATGCAGGCCGCACCGCTGGGCGATTGCTGGGTGATCGATGCACGCGAGCAGGTGCTCAGCGCGCCGGATGGCCAGCAACTGGAGCTGAGCCGCAAGGAATGCCGGATCCTGGGGCTGCTGCGTGAAGCGCCGGAGCAGACCGCCAACCGCCGCGTGCTGGCCGAAGGGCTGGGCGAGGATTACCTGACCTATGACGAGCGCCGCCTGGAGGCCATCGTCAGCCGCCTGCGGCGCAAGATCGCCGGGCTCGACGGGGCGCCAGCGCCCATCCGTTCGCTGCGCAACCAGGGGTATGCGTTCATCGGTCGCCTGCTCTGCGCGGGCTGATGTCGGGCCGCTCAGGCGACGATGCGCACCTTCTCGTAGAAGCAGTAGCCGGTGTTGCGCAGGGTCTTGAGCGGCAGCTCCAGGCCGGCGGCCTGCTCGACGTTGCGCCGCAGGCGGCGGATCTGCGTGTCCAGGCGGCGCTGGTCGTAGGTCATGTAGTCCTCGTCGAGGGCGCGGACGATCTCCCGGCGCGAGACGATGTCGCCGGCGCGCTGCATCAGGCAGTGCAGCACCAGCATGTCCTGGTGGGACAGGCGCAGGTGCTGCTGGTTGGGCGTCTTCAGCTGGCGCGAGGCCAGTTCCAGCTCCCAGCGGGTGCCGCCGCGCTGCAGGCCGAGGCGTCGGCGCAGGGCTTCGAGCACCGCTGCCAGTTCTTCCAGGTCGCAGCCCTTGGCCAGGTAGTGGTCGGCGCCCACGCGGAAGCCGGCGACCCGGTGATCCGTGGAGCCGCGTGCGGTGAAGGCGACGATGCCGAGGGTGCTGCCGCGCTCGCGCAGCTGGTGGATCAGGTCGAGGCCGTCGCCGTCGGGCAGGCCCAGGTCGATGATCGCGAGGCGGTGGCGCTGTTCGTCGAAGGTGTCGGCGAAGCTCGCCAGGCTGTCCGCCAGGGTGACCCGGTAGCCGGATTCGCCGAGGAACTCACTCAGTTCCTCGGCGAGGATGGGTTCATCTTCGAGCAGAATCAGATCAATCATTCACGGGTTTCGATACGGCTTCTTCCGTGGTGCTAATTCCGCTTTACCTACATCCATTCGGTAAAGCGCTGACCAGTTAATGGCAGCATTTCTTGCAGCTTATAGAACCTTGGCGGGGATGGAAACGCTCGGTTTTTTGCCGCTGCGCTTGCCCGAACGCAGCGGCGGGGCTGGCTGGAACCATCGTGCCAGAGCGGCGCAAGCCATGCGTCAAGCGGTCGCGAAGGGTGGAATGTCAGCATTTGTCAGTTTCACGAGATGGCAGAAAGCTAGTATCGCGCCGTTCCGGTGCCATGCCCCGGATCATCTCGATGACCTGATCGGTGAGCGCCCATGCTTTCAACAATGAAACCCGTCTTCCACGCGCGGCGAGAGCTGCTCGCCACCTGCCTGCTGTTGTGCACGGCGAATGCTTCGGCCGAGCAGGGTTTCGCCGACAAGCTCGAACGCGTCCTGCGCGAGCACCAACTGGTGCGCATGGTCGATGCCGACGTGGAGACCGCCCGCGAGCAGGTCGCCGTCGAGAAGACCGCCTATTTCCCCAAGCTCACCGTCAACGGCAGTGCCGGCAAGCAGCACATCGACCGTGAAAACGGCGGGAATGCCAGCTACGACCCCTCCGAGGCCAGCGTCGGTATCAACCAGCTGATCACCGACTTCGGCGCCACCTCGTCCCGCGTGCAGGCCGCCAAGGTGGTGCTGATCAAGGAGGAGGCCGAGCGCGAGCTGCAGGTGCAGAACCTGACCCTGGCCGCCATCGAGGCGCAGCTGCAGGTGATCCAGGCCCAGCGCACCCAGGCCTACGCCCGCCAGTCGGAACAGAACATCAAGCAGCAGACCTCCCTGGAGAACGCGCGCATGGAGGCCGGCCGCGGCTACGCCACCGACGTGCTGCAGGCCAAGTCGCAACTGGCCGGTGCCGAGGCGCGCCGCGTGATGGCCGACAGCCGCATGCGCGAAGCCCTGAACCGCTACCGGGTGATCTTCGGCGAGTCCACCCTCGCCGCCGATGGCCTGGAGGCCCTGGCCGTTCCCGGTGCCAGCCTGCCGGCATCCGAAGTGGACATCATCGAAAGCGTGCGCCAGCAGAACCCCGACGTGCTGGCCGCCATCAAGCGCGCCGAGGTGACCCTCGCCGAGCGCGATGCCGCCCGCAGCAAGGAGCTGATGCCGCGCCTGTCGTTCCGCCTGAGCCAGGCCCACTTCGACGATTACGACGGCTCCCCGGGCCGCCGTGACGACACCAAGGCCATGGTCAACTTCGACTGGCAGTTCGACCTCGGCATGCGTGCCGACCACGTCACCCGCGCCGCCGACCAGGCTGTGCTGAGTGCCGAGGAGAAGGCCGACTACGTGCGCATCCAGGCCATCGAGGAAGCCCGCAACGCCTGGGACTCCTGGCAGACCTCCCGCGAGCGCTCCGAGCACCTGCGCAACCAGGTGAACATCGCCGAGAGCTTCCTCGACCTGGCGCGCAAGGAGCGCGAGATGGGCCGCCGTTCGCTGCTGGACATCCTCAACGGCGAGGTCGGCCTGATCAACGCCCAGAGCGACGCCACCGCCGCCGGTATCGACGAGATCATCGCCGCCTACCGCCTGCTGCGCGCCACCGGCCGCCTCAGCCCCGAGCTGTTCCGCCAGCCGGGCATCGTCGTGCCGGCCGACCAGGCGCTGCCCCTGGCCGCCCTCGATGCCGGCCAGGGCAACGCCCGCTGAGGCCCGCCGCGATACCGATCCGTCCAGCGCACGCACCTGTTCCGGGTGCGTGCGCGTTTTCCAAGTACAGGCTGTAAACAGCATCCGCAGGAGTAGCCGAGATGGCTGAATTGACGAGCGCGCAGATCGAAACCCTGGTACGTGCCGTTCAGGTGGTGACGGACTTCCTGACCGGCCATGCGCCCGCCGAGGTCGCCTCGCTGGAGCAGGCCCTGCAGGCCATGCACGACATGCTCCTGGCCGCCGGCATCCCGCTGCAGATGGCTGCGGCCCTGCGCCAGGCCATGGCGGCCCAGGCCAACGCCGCCGTTGCCGGCAACGGCGCGGTGGACGCCAGCGCCTGGGTCAAGGGCTGGCTCGCGGAGGCTCAGTTCCCGGCCCAGCCGGACGCACCGGCCGAGCGCCACGACGGCGTCCAGGCCCTGGAGGCGACCCCGCTGCCCGGCCAGGCCGACGCTGCGCCGATCCCCGGCCCGTCGCCCTTCGACAGCACCTACCGCCCCGAGATCACCGGCCTGTTCGGCCAGGACATCGGCCTCGACCAGCAGGCCGTGACCTTCCGCCCCGAGCAGGCTGCGCTCACCGGTGACGCCACCGGCAGCGGCATGCTGCCGCCCGGCGTACCGCCGGAACTGGCCATGCTCAACCTCGACGGTATGGGCCCGGGCCTGCTCGGTGGCGTCAGCTCCGGCATCGGCACCGGTGCGGCCGGCCAGGGCACCTCCGGCGTCGCCGGCGGCGGCCTTGGCGTGTTCCCCAACCTGGGCGGCGACACCGGCATCGGCAGCAGCCTGTCCGCGGGCACCAACAGCGAGCTGCCGGCGGGCTTCGAGCCGCCGGCCGCACCGACCCTGAGCGGTGATACCAGCGAACCGGTCTCGGTGCTCAGCGTCGCCGGCGCCCCCGAGGTGCTGGAGAGCGACGACGGCGAGACCCTGGTGCTGGTATTCACCGTCAGCCGCAGCGGCGGCACCGGCGCCAGCCAGGTGCAGTGGAACCTCGATGGCCTGGACCCGGCCCTGTTCGGCGGCACCCTGCCCGGCGGCCTGCTGGCCTTCGCCGAAGGGCAGATGAGCCAGGAGATCCGCATCGAAGTGCCCGGCGACTACTTCGCCCAGGGCGACCGCACCGCCACCGTGACCCTCAGCGGCGCCAGCGCCGGCAGCCAGCTCGGCCAGCCCAGCGCCAGCACCCAGATCCTCGACAACGAAGCCACCGTCAGCGTCGTCGCCACCCGCCTGCAGGTGCTCGAAGGCGATGAGGGCGACCAGCAACTGCTGACCTTCGTCGTCACCCGTGACAACGGCCGCGCCGCCGCTACCGTCGATTGGAGCGCCAGCGGTCTGGACGCCGCCGACATCGGCGGCCCGCTGCCCTCCGGCACCCTGACCTTCGGCGTCGGCGAGGTGAGCAAGACCATTACCATCCCGCTGCTGGGCGACCGCGTGGTCGAGCCCAGCGAAGTGCTCACGGTGACCTTGGGCAACCCCAGCCCCCACCTCATCATCGGCACCGCCAGCGCCAGCACCACCGTGGTCAACGACGACGGCCTGGTGTCCATCCGCGCCAACCAGGCGCAGGTCACCGAGGGCGACAGCGGCACCACCACCACGGTCAGCTTCACCGTCACCCGTACCGACGCCCAGAGCAGCGGCTCGGTGCGCTGGTCGGTCAGCGGCGTCGACGCCGACGACCTGGTCGAAGGCATCGACGGCGGCACCCTGGAGTTCGCCGCCGGCGAGACCAGCCGCGAGATCGTCCTCACCGTGCGCGGCGACCGCGATGTGGAGGACGACGAAACCCTCACCGTCAGCCTGCAGAGCGACCAGAGCAACCTGCGGGTTTCCGGCGGCAGCGCCAGCACCCAGCTCGTCAACGACGACACCGGCGTCAGCCTGCGCGGCGTGACCATGGATGTGGTCGAAGGCGGCCAGGGCCAGCAGACCGCGATCACCTTCCTGGTGACCCGCTCCGAGCTGCTGGGCCAGGACCTCACCATCGACTGGCGCTTCGTGCGGGTCGGCGCCCACGCTGCCGACGCCAACGACTTCATCGCCGGGCAGAACCAGCTCGGTATGGCCGATGGCATGCCCAGCGGCAGCGTCACCTTCGCCGCCAACGAGACCCAGAAGCTGGTCACCGTCTGGGTCAAGGGCGACAACCTGGCGGAAACCGACGAGACCTTCGGCATCGTGCTGCACAACCCGCCGGCCGGCGTGCAGGTCATCAACGGCGAAGCCTACGGCACCATCCGCACCGACGAATCCACCTACAGCATCGAGGCGCTGACCGCGTCCACCACCGAGGGCAACGGCACCGGTGGCGTGCAGGCCTTCGTCATCACCCGCACCGGCAACACCAGCGGCGCCGGGCAGATCGGCTACCAGATCGCCGGCTACGGCGAGCTGCCGGCCGACGTCAACGACTTCGCCGCCGACCAGCCCATGAGCGGCGTGGTGCAGTTCGCCGCCGGCGAGAGCAGCAAGGTCATCTACGTGCGCCTCAACGGCGACAGCCTGATCGAGGGCACCGAGAGCTACACCGTGGCCCTGCAGGCCCAGGACGCTAACAGCCAGATCGACGTCGGCGCGGCCCTGGCCAGCATCGACCCGGACGACCAGGCGGTGTCCATCACCGCGCGCACCGCCAACGTCCGCGAGGGCACCAGCGCTGCGCCGGTGCTGGAATTCGTGGTCACCCGCAGCGGCGAGCTGTCGCTGCCGGGCACCGTGCAGTGGCAGGTGCAGGGCTACGGCAACAACCCGGTGGACGCCGCTGACTTCGGCGGCACCCTGCCGTCCGGCACCATCGAGTTCGCCGCCGGCCAGAGCAGTGCGGTGATCCGCTTCAGCCCCAGCCCGGACAGCCAGTACGAGCCCACCGAGGGCCTGCAGGTGGTGATCGCCACCAGCACCCCGGGCATGACCGTGATCCAGGACCGTGCCACCGGCAGCCTGATCAACGACGACGCGCGCCTGACCCTCGACGGCAGCGGCCTGACCGCCGCCGAAGGCAACAGCGACACCCCGCGCCAGCTCAACTTCACCGTGCAGCGCCAGGGCGACCTGACCCAGAGCGTCAGCGTCGACTGGCGCGTGGTGTTCGGCAACGACGCCGACTCCGCCAGCCTCGCCGACTTCCTCTCCGGCACCGCCTTCAGCGGCACCCTGGAGTTCGGCCGCGGCGTGCAGAGCCTGGTGGTGACCCTGCCGCTGTCCCCGGACAATGTGCTGGAGGCCAACGAAACCTTCCAGGTGGTGCTGAGCAACCCCAGTGCCGGCGCCGAAATTTCCGTCGGCCAGGCCACCGGGGTGATCCGCAACGACGACGTGGTGTTCAACCTGTTGTCCCAGGCCGACAGCTTCGAGGGCAGCGGCGGCACCCGTGAGCTGCGCTACGTGGTCGAGCGCAGCGGCGACCTCGCCGGCAGCGACACCATCACCTGGAGCCTCGCGCCCGGCGCCATCAACGGCGTGGACGGCAGCGACTTCGTCGGCGGCGTGCTGCCCAGCGGCACCCTGGTCTTCGCTGCGGGCGTCGATCGCCTGGAGATCGTCCTGCACATCGCCACCGACTCCCAGCTCGAAGGCGACGAGAGCTTCGTCCTCAGCCTCGGCACGCCGAACCCCGGCGCCACCGTGGGCAACGGCAGCATCAACGGCCAGCTGCTCAACGACGACCAGCAGTTCGCCATCCAGGCCCAGGGCAGCAGCGTCAACGAAGGCGGCGATGGCCAGGTGGCCGAGCTGAGCTTCCTGGTCAACCGCAGCGGCTACCTGGGCGGCACCGGCAGCGTGGCCTGGCGCGTGGTGGGCGAGAGCGGCAACCCGGTGGACGCTGCCGACTTCGTCGGGGGCGTGCTGCCCGGCGGCATCCTCAACTTCGCCAACGGCGACACCAGCAAGACCATCACCCTGCAGGTGGCCGGCGACTACCACCTGGAGGCCAGCGAAGGCCTGCGCGTGGAGCTCTACGACCCGGCGACCGGTTCCAGCCTGGGCACCGCCTCGGCATCGGCCACCGTCACCAACGACGACACCGGCCTGGCCATCGCCACCACCCGCAGCGGTTTGGTGGAAGGCGACAACGGCAGCGTCATCCATGAATTCACCGTGACCCGCTCCGGCGTCACCAGCGGCACCACCACCGTGGACTGGAGCCTCTCCGGCCAGGTGGACGCAGCCGATTTCGCCGGTGGCGTGCTGCCGGCCGGCACCCTGACCTTCGCTCCGGGCGAGACCAGCAAGGTGATCCAGGTCGCCGTGCGTGGCGACCGTGACGTCGAGGGCGACGAGGCCTTCACCGTCACCCTGGGCAATGCCAGCGGCCACGCCGAGATCCTCACCGGCCAGGCCCAGGGCAGCATCGTTTCCGACGACGTCGGCATCCGCATCCAGGCGCAGCAGGCCGAGGTGGCCGAAGGCGCCACGGGCGAGACCCAGGTGCTGCGCTTCACCGTCACCCGCAGCGGTGACCTGTCCGGCCCGGTCAGCGTGACCTGGACCGCCAGCGGCCTGCAGGCCGACGACTTCGCCGCCGGCACCGCCCTCAACGGCCTGGTGCAGTTCGCCGCCGGCGAGACCTCCAAGGTGATCGAACTGACCCTGGCCGGCGACGCCGTGCTGGAAAGTGACGAGACCCTCACCCTGACCCTGGGCAACCCGGCGGAGAACCCCGCCCACGACCAGACCCAGCTGCTCACCGGCAGCGCCAGCACCCTGGTGCGCAACGATGACGTCGGCCTGTCCCTCGTCGCCGACCAGGCCAGCGCCGCCGAAGGCGATGCCGGCCAGGAACGCAGCTTCACCTTCACCGTGACCCGCGCCGGCGACCTGCGCGCCACCAGCGTCGACTGGAAGGTGGCGGTGGGGCAGGGCGTCGACGCCGCCAGCCTCGCCGACTTCATCAGCGGCCAGGACGCCCTGGGCGCGAACGGCGGCCTGCCGTCCGGCACCCTGCAGTTCGCCGAGGGCCAGACCAGCGCCCAGGTCACCGTGCGCGTGTCCGGCGACGGCCACATCGAACTGGACGAGACCTTCGGCGTCAGCCTGGAGGCCCGCGACGGCAACACCGAACTGACCGTCGGCAGCGCCGACAGCCGCATCGACAACGACGACCTGGGCTTCTCCATCAGCCCGCTCGCCGCCGACAAGGCCGAAGGTCACAGCGGCACCACCGCCTTCACCTTCACCGTGACCCGCGCCGGCGACCTGGGCTCGGCCGCGCTGGTGGACTGGTCCCTGGCCGGCATCGCCAACGCCGCCGACTTCGACGCCAGCACCGGCACCCTGAGCTTCGCCGCCGGCGAGGCCAGCAAGACCCTGACCCTCCTGGTCAAGGGCGACCTGGTGGTGGAGGCCGACGAGACCTTCAGCGTCAACCTGGGCAACGCCCGCCTGGGCGACGGCACCCCGCAGAGCGTGGTGGACGGCAGCGCCGAAGGCGTGATCCGCAACGACGACCAGGGCTTCGCCGTGGTCGCCGAGCGCGCCACCGTCAGCGAAGGCACCGGCGGCAGCCAGACGGTGATCTACCGCATCGTGCGCAGCGGCGAGCTGTCCGGCAGCGCCACGGTCGACTACGCCGTCAGCGGCGCCAATGGCGGCGATGCCAGCGACACCCTGGGCGGGCTGCCCAGCGGCACCCTGACCTTCGCCCCGGGCCAGTCCGAGCTCACCGTCAGCTTCGAGCTGGCCGGCGACAGCCGCGTGGAGGGCAGCGAGGCCTTCACCCTGACCCTGAGCAACCCCAGCGCGGGCCTGGTGACCGGCGCCACCGCCACCACCACCGTGCAGGACGACGACACCAACTTCAGCATCAGCGCCCCGGCGGAACAGGCCGAGGGCACCCAGGGTGCCTTCACCGACATCACCTTCACCGTCACCCGCAGCGGCCTGAGCACGGCCGCCGGCACCGTGCAGTGGCGCCTGAAGAGCGCCACCGGCCTGGACACCAGCGACTTCGCCAGTGGCCAGGACGGCAACGGCAACAACGGCGGCCTGCCCAGCGGCACGGTGAGCTTCACCGCCAACGGCAGCGACACCCAGACCATCACCATCCGCGTGCGCGGCGACAACCTGGTGGAGGCCGACGAGCTGCTCCAGGTGGAACTGTTCAACCCGCAGGGCGGCACCGTCGAAGCGGGGCAGGGCAGCGCCAGCACGCGCATCCTCAACGACGACGCCAGCTTCGCCATCGTCGCCGACGCCGCGAGCCTGGCCGAAGGCAACAGCGGCGAGCGCCTGGTGAGCTTCACCGTGACCCGCAGCGGCTCGCTCGCCGGCAGCCGCGACCTGACCTGGACCCTGAGCGGCGGCCTCGACGCCGCCGACCTCGGTGCCGGCCAGGGCAGCACCGGCACCGTCAGCTTCATCGATGGCCAGGCCACCGCCACCGTGGTCATTCGCGTCAAGGGCGACTCGGTGTACGAGGGCGACGAAGCGGTCACCGTGACCCTGTCCAACCCGCCGGCCAACAGCGTGATCGGCACCGCCAGCGCCACCACCACCCTGACCAACGACGACGCCACCCTGAGCATCAGCGCGCTGTCGGCGGACAAGGGTGAGGGCAACAGCGGCTACGTGGACTTCACCTTCAGCGTCAGCCGGGGCGGCTACCTGAGCCAGGCCAGCAGCGTGCAATGGCGTGTCGACCCGAGCGTGGCCAATGCCGTGGACGGTGCCGACTTCTATGGCAGCCAGCCGGGCGGCGTGCTGCTCGATGGCGACGGCATCCCCTACGGCACCCTGAACTTCGCTGCGGGGGAGAACAGCAAGACCATCACCGTGCGCATTGCTGCCGACAGCAAGCTGGAGGCCAACGAGGTGCTCAAGCTGGTGCTGGAGAACGCCTCCGCCGGCACCGAGATCACCACCGGCAGCGCCACCGGCACCGTGCGCAACGATGACGCGGAGCTGAACATCACCGCAGGCACCACCAGCCGCAGCGAGGGCGACGGCGCCCACGGCACCGGTGCGCCCTTGACCTACACCGTGACCCGCACCGGTAACCTGGACCAGGCCAGCACGGTGAACTGGAGCGTCCAGCACCTGGACACCAACGCCGCCGACTTCACCAACGGCTCGGCCTACCTGACGCCCTCCGGCACCCTGAGCTTCGCCGCCGGTGAGAGCAGCAAGACCATCACCGTCTACGCCTACGGCGACAACGGCGTGGGCAGCGTCGAGGGCAACGAGCGCTTCAACCTGGTGCTCAGCGGCGCCAGCAGCGGCACCTCCATCGGCGCCAATGGCAGCTACCAGAGCACCATCACCAACGACGACACCCGGGTCACCGTCGAGTGGGCCCAGGCCCGCCAGGCCGAGAAGGTCGCCGGCGAGAACACCACCTACACCATCACCCTGACCCGCAGCGGCGACTTGGCCAAGACCTCCACGGTCAACTGGAGCACCACCGGCCAGGACATCTGGGAATACGGCAGTAGCCGTTGGGAATACGCGGCCGATGGCGTCGACTTCAACGGCGGCACCCTGCCGTCGGGCACCGTCACCTTCGCCAGCGGCGAGACCAGCAAGACCATCACCCTCACTGTGCGCGGCGACGACACGGTGGAGGACGACCAGTGGTTCAAGGTGCTGTTTACCAACAGCGGCGGCATCGATGAACTGGTAGCGCCGCAGACCGGCACCCAGAACATCTACACCAGCGACAACACGCTGCAGGCCAACACCAGCGCCAACGGCGTGTACCTGTTCGGCGAGATCCAGCGCGACGAGGCGGAGTTCTATATCCAGGACACCCCGACCACCGGGCGCACCCGCGCCGAGGGTGACACCGTGGCCGACGGCGGCAGCGCGGCCGATGGCTACATCGAGCACACCTTCGCCGTGTACCGCACCGTTTCCACCGCCGGCACCGCCTGGGTGGACTGGGCGGTGCAGACCAACGTCAGCGGCTACACCTCCACCGGCGCCGCCGACTTCTGGAACGACACCGTGCCCTCCGGCCGCGTGGAGTTCGTCGATGGCCAGTCGGTGGCCTACGTCACCATCCGCACCAAGGTGGACGATGCCGGCGAGCAGGACGAGGCCTTCCGCCTCTACCTGACCCAGGCCAGCCCGGGCAGCAGCATCCAGGGCGGCTCCACCGCCAACCCCGGCTACGTCAACAACCACGTGGTGCTGCAGAACGACGACACCCGCTTCGACGCCAGCGTGGCGCATGTCAACGAAGGTCAGGACCTCGTCTACACCATCACCCGCAGCGGCGACCAGCGCGGCACGGATTCGGTGGACTGGTCCATCCAGCTGGGCGGCTCCGAGAGCACCAACGAGACCAACAACACCCGCAGCACCTGGTACAAGCTCGACCCCGCCGACCTGGACATGGACTGGATCCTGGCCAACAACCCGGGCCTGTCGTGGAACGCCGGCACACGCACCCTGAGCGGCAGCTTCACCTACACCGACGGCGAGCTGACCAAGACCATCAGCCTGCGCACGATCAACGACGGCCTCGCCGAGACCTGGCGCGAGGAAGCCACCCTGGTGCTGGGCAACCCGCAGAACCTGGATGGCGACATCGAGACGCCCTCCATCGGCTCCAGCGCCACGGGCCGCGTCTACGACGACGAGCCGGCCGCGCTGCTGGGCGTCAGCGCCGGCAGCACCCAGGTGTTCGAGGGCAGCGCCGCCAGTACCAGCGTGACCTTCACCATCACTCGCACCGTGCAGCCCGGCGGCAGCATCGACTACGCCAGCTCCGTGGCCTGGCAGATCGTCGGCAACAACATCAACTGGGGCGGCGCCAACGGCGGCCAGGTGAGTGGCTACGGTGGCAACACCCTCTGGTCCACCTCGCCCTACTCAAACACCACCTACGGCGTGGTGAGCTTCGCCGCCGGCGAGACCAGCAAGCAGGTGACCGTGACCTTCGGTGGCGACACCGTGATCGAGCCGGACACCGGCCTCACCCTGACCCTGCTGGACCCGCGGACCGCCTACGACAACGGGTTCATCAGCGGCAGCTACCGCGACGAATACGGCCCCACCAACATCGACCCGGCCCAGGCCAGCGCCAGCACCACGCTGCGCAACGACGACATCCGCCTGTGGATGGGCAGCTTCGGCAACACCACCCCGAGCGTCGCCGGCTACGAAGGCCAGCCGCTGAGCTTCACCCTGGTGCGCTCCGGCCGCCTGGATAACGACATCACGCTGAACTACACCCTGACCAACGGCAACACCACCAGCGCCGACTTCGTCAGCACCAGCGGCACCATCACCCTGGCCGGTGGCCAGAGCAGCTATGCCATCTCCCTGGCCAACCTGCTCAAGCTCGACGGCAGCATCGAGAGCACCGAGGGCTTCACCCTCAACCTCAGTGCGCCGGGCGACACCACCGGCTCCACCGTGCGCTTCGGCGTCGACTCCATCGCCGCCAGCACCGCCACCAGCATGAGCGTCGGCGGCACTCTTTACGATGCCGACACCGCCTACAGCATCACCCCCACCGCCACCAGCCTGGCGGAAACCGGCGCCGGCCAGTCCGCGACCTTCTCGCTGAACGTGGTACGCAGCGGCTACAGCGGCTCCGGCACGGTGAAGTGGCGCGTGGAAGGCATCGGCGGCAACCCGGCGGATGCGGCCGACTTCACCGGCGGCGTGCTGCCCAGCGGCACCCTGGGCTTCGCCGATGGCGTCACCACCGGCACCATCACCTTCGCCGTGCGCGGCGACGGCACGGTGGAGGCCAACGAAACCTTCCGCGTGGTGTTCTACGAGGAGACCCTCAACGGCCCGGGCGTGACCCGCAGCCTGTCGCAGAACAGCGCGACCCTGACCATCACCAACGACGACACCGGCATCAGCATCGCCGACGCCTCGATCACCGAGAGCGACGCCAACCAGGTGCTGACCTTCACCGTCACCCGTTCCGGCGTGACCAGCGGCGCCTCGTCCATGAGCTGGTCGCTGCTGCACGACAGCACCAGCGCCGCCGATTTCAGCGGCGCCACCAGCGGCAGCCTGAGCTTCGCTGCCGGCGAAACCAGCAAGACCATCAGCGTGACCGTGGTCGGCGATGTCACGCCCGAGCAGGTGGAGCAGTTCCGCATCGTCCTGGGCAGTTTCAGCGGCGACATCAGCGACCCGATCCGCACCACCGCCACCGGCACCATCCGCAACGACGACGCGACCTTCGCCATCGCGCCGCTGCAGGGGGCCACCAGTGAGGGCCAGGCGCAGACCTTCGTCATCACCCGCAGCCACAGCACCGAGCAGAACCAGACCATCAACTGGCAGATCCTGCTCAACGGCAGCGCCGATGCGGCGGACCTCAATGGCCAGGCGATGTCCGGCTCGGTGACCTTCGCCCCGGGCGAGCTGACCAAGACCATCAGCATCCAGTCCAGCCAGGACGCCGTGGCCGAGGTCGACGAGACCTACAGCGTGCAGATCACCCTGGGCTCCGGCACCGCCGGCGACACCATCGCCCAGGGCACGGCCGAGGGCACCATCCTCAACGATGACGCGGCCTTCAACATCAGCGCCGACCAGGTCAGCCGTGGCGAAGGGCAGGGCGGCACCACCGCCTTCACCTTCACCGTGACCCGCACCGGCGATACCAGCGGCAGCGTCTCGGTGGCCTGGCGCCTGGGTTCCAGTGCGGCCAACGCGGCGGACTTCGCCAGTGCCGACCTGCTGGGCGACAACGCCGGCCTGCCCAGCGGCAGCCTGGTGTTCGCCGACGGCGAGTCGAGCAAGACCATCACCGTGCTGGTGAACGGCGACACCCTGGTGGAAGGCGACGAGGCCTTCAACGTGGTGCTGGGCAACGCCAGCGGCGCGCAGATCCAGACCGGCAGCGCCAGCAGCACCATCCTCAACGACGATGCCAGCATCAGCATCGCCGCCACTGACGCGAGCAAGGCCGAGGGCAACAGCGGCACCACCGCCTTCACCTTCACCATCACCCGCACCGGCTCGCTGGACCAGGCCAAGACCGTCGACTGGGCGGTGGTGGGCAGTGGCGCGCACCCGGCTGATGGCAGCGACTTCGCCCTGGGCGTGCTGCCTTCCGGCTCGCTGGTGCTGCCGGCCGGCCAGGCCAGCGTCACCCTCACCGTCAACGTGCGCGGCGACCTGCTGGCCGAGAGCGACGAGGGCTTCAGCCTGGTGCTGAGCAACCCGTCCAGCGGCCTGGTGATCGGCCAGGCCAGCGCCGATGGCCTGATCCGCGCCGACGACGTGGTGATCGACGTCGCCGCCCCCGCCGCCCAGGCGGAAGGCGACGACGGCCAGACCACCTGGTTCGACTTCGTGCTCACCCGCAGCGGCAAGCTCAGCGGCACCGAGACCATCAACTGGAGCGTCGCCGGCATCGGCGCCAACCCGGCGTCGGCGGATGACTTCCTCGCCACCAGCGGCAGCGTCACCTTCGCCGCCGGCCAGGAGCAGCTGACCATCCGCGTACCGGTGCGTGGCGACTACAGCGGCGAGGCCAACGAGGACTTCCGCCTCAGCCTGAACAGCGCCGACGGCGTGGTCTTCACCCAGGCCACGGCGGACGCCACCATCGTCAACGACGATGTTTCGGTGACCATCGTCGCCACCGACGCGCGCCACGTGGAAGGCCACGACGGCGTGCAGACCGTCTACACCTTCACCGTCAGCCGCAGCGGCAACCTCGACCGCGCCACCAGCCTCGACTGGAGCCTGCAGGGCCTGGCCGATGCCGCCGACTTCCTCGGCGGCGTGCTGCCCAGCGGCAGCCTCAGCTTCGCCTCGGGTGACGCGGCCAGCCAGACCATCAGCATCGTGGTCCTCGGCGACCGCACCCTGGAGGGCGACGAGTCCTTCCAGGTGGTGCTGGGCAACGCCTCCGCCGGCACCGACATCAAGGTGGGCAGCGCCACCGGCACCATCGTCAGCGACGACGTGCAGTGGAACCTCGCCGTGGTCGCCACCCCGGTGGAAGGCGACAGCGGCGCCACCGGCTACAGCTTCCTGGTCACCCGCAGCGGCAGCGGCCTGGCCACCAGCCTGGCCTGGAGCGTTGCCGGCAGCGGCGCCAACCCGGCCTCGGCGGACGACTTCGTCGGCGGCCAACTGCCCTTCGGCGAGCTGACCTTCGCCGAGGGCCAGATGAGCCAGACCGTGATCGTCTGGGTCGCCGGCGACAGCCGCCTGGAAGCGGACGAGGGCTTCACCCTCAGCCTGCAGGCGCCCAGCGACAGCCTCAGCCACACCTTCGCCAACCAGCAGGTGGACGCGGTGATCCGCAACGATGACGACGTGTTCGCCATCGCCCCGCGCGCCGCCGAGGCCAGCGAGGGCACCGCGCTGACCTTCACCGTGACCCGTACCGGCAGCACCGACGGTACGTCCACCGTGAGCTGGCGCATCGTCCACGGCGGCACCGACGCCAGCGACTTCAGCGTCACCAGCGGCACCCTGACCTTCGCCGACGGCCAGAGCGAGATGGTGCTGAGCATTCCGGTGCGCAGCGACCGCGACGTGGAGCTGGACGAAGGCTTCAGCGTCGAGCTGTACCAGCCGGGTGCCGGCAGCAGCATCGACCCGGCCGCCTCCAGTGCCGCCGGCACCATCCGCAACGACGACGTCGACCTGACCCTGGCCAGCGTCACCGCCCAGGCCTACGAAGGCGACGCCGGCACCCCGGGCCGCTTGCACTTCACCGTGACCCGCAGCGGCGATTCCAGCGGCGAGACCCGCGTCGACTGGGCCGTGCAGGCCGGCAGCGCCAGCGCCGCCGACTTCCCGGGCGGCGTGCTGCCCAGCGGCCAGCTGGTGTTCGCCGCCGGCGAGACCCACAAGGACATCTACATCGATGTGCTGGGCGACGGCCTGGACGAGGGCGACGAGCAGTTCACCCTGCAGCTGTCCAACCCCAGCGCCAACGCCGATATCGTCGGCAACGGCCAGGTGGGCACCATTCGCAACGACGACGACAGCCTCGCCCTGAGCGCGGTGACCCGCGAAGCGGTGGAAGGCGATGACGGCCTGACCCTGTTCACCTTCCGCATCGACCGCAGCGGCAGCTCGGTGGGCGCCGCCAGCGTCGACTGGCGCGCCGCCGGGGTGGGCACCCACGCCCTCAGCGACGCCGAGTTCGCCGCCCTCAGCGGCACCGTGCACTTCGCCGACGGCGAGACCAGCAAGACCTTCACCGTGGCCGTGCGCGGCGACGAGCTGGGCGAGGAAGACGAAAGCTTCCAGGTGTGGCTGGAGAACCCGAGCTTCGGTTCCACCATCACCACCGGCCCGGTGGAATCGGTGGTGCTCAACGACGACCCGGTGCTGTGGATCGCCGCCGACGCCGCCCAGGTGGTGGAAGGCAGCGACGGCCAGCAGACCGCGGTGACCTTCACCGTGACCCGTGGCGGCGACCTCTCCGGCCCGGCCAGCGTGCTCTGGGACCTGGTGCCCAGCGGCGCCAACCCGGTCAACGCCGAGGACTTCGGCGGCATCTTCCTCAGCGGCGTGGTGGCCTTCGGCGCCGGCGAAACCACCAAGACCATCACCGTCTACGTGGATGCCGACACCCTGGGCGAGCGCGACGAGACATTCTCCGTGGTGCTCAGCGACGCCGAGGGGGCGACCATCCTCACGGGCGAGGCCAGCGTCACCATCGTCAACGACGACCGGGGCCTGAGCATCGCGGTGCTCGGTAGCGATCGCCAGGACGAGGGCAACCAGGGCCAGGTGACCGAGTTCGTCTACCGCGTCGAGCGGGTGGGCGACAGCAACGGCAGCGTCAGCGTGGATTGGGCGCTGCAGGGCGCGGGCACCTACCCGGCCAACGCCGGCAGCTTCGTCGGTGGCGTGCTGCCGTCGGGTTCGCTGGTGTTCGCCGACGGCGAGACCTACAAGGACATCGTCATCCGCGTGCAGGGCGACGACGTGCTCGGCCCGGACCAGGGCTTCGAGGTGGTGCTCAGCGACCCGCAGGGCATCGACCTGATCAACGACCGCGCCAGCGGCACCATCGTCAACGACGACAACCAGTTCGCCATCCGCGTGGTGGACAGCGTGCTGGCCGAGGGCAACGGCGGGGCCACCACCCTCTTCCGCTTCACCGTGACCCGCAGCGGCGACACCAGCTCGGCGGCCAGCATCGACTGGTCGGTGGCCGGCAGCGGCTCGGCACCGGCGGATGCGGCCGACTTCGTCGGTGGCGTGCTGCCGGGCGGCGTGCTGCAGTTCGCCGCCGGCGAGACCAGCAAGGTGCTGGAAGTGGCGGTGTACGGCGATGACCTGGGCGAGTCCGACGAGCAGTTCACCGTGCAGCTCTCCAGCAGCGGCGGTGGCAGCAGCGTCAACCCGCTGCAGGGCAGCGCCCGCGCCACCATCCAGGGCGACGACGTGGCCCTGACCGTGCTGGCCATGGACAACAGCCGCCTGGAAGGCGGCCCCGGCACCACCACGCCGCTGACCTACCGCATCCTGCGGGCGGGTCCGGACAACGCGGCGCTGACCCTCACCTACAGCATCGCCGGGGCGGTGGACGCCAACGACTTCAACGTGCCGCTGACCGGCACCATCACCCTGGCCGCCGGTGTGTCGGAGATGGTGTTCAGCCTGCCGATCCGTGGCGATTCCCTGCGCGAGGGCGATGAGTCCTTCACCCTGACCTTCAGCCACCCGGCCATCGCCGGCGGTTCCACCAGCCTCGGCGGGACCATCCGTGACGACGACCTGGGCCTGGGCATCAGCGGCCCGGACAGCGTGCTGGAGGGCGATGCGGGCGCCACCCTGGTGACCTACCAGGTGACCCGCAACCCGTCCGCCAGCGCCGAGACCTTCTACTGGAGCCTGCAACCGGGCGCCGGCCAGGGCGTGGATGCCGATGACTTCGGCGGCGCCTGGCCTTCCGGCAGCGTGACCTTCGCCGCCGGCAGCACCACCGCGAGCTTCAGCTTCTCGGTGAACGGCGACCGCGCGGTGGAGGCCGATGAGCTGATGTCCATCGTCCTGCGCTCGGCGGCCAACAGCCCCTATGTGCTGATCAGCAAGGACGTGACCCTGCGCAACGACGATGTCGCCGGCGCCGGCGACGACCTGCTCACCGGCACCTCGGGTGCTGACAACCTGGCTGGCCTGGGCGGCAACGACCGCCTGTTCGGCGGGGCGGGCAGCGACGTGCTCGATGGCGGCGACGGCGACGACCTGCTGGTGGGTGGCAGCGGTGCGGACGTGCTGCGCGGTGGCGCCGGTGCGGACCGCTTCCACTACAGCTCGCCGGGCGACGGCATGGACGCGATCCTCGACTTCCAGGCCGGCGTCGATCACCTGACCTTCGACCCGACGGCCTTCGGTGGGCTGAGCAACCTGACCTCGGTGTCCCAGGCCTTCACCGGCGATGTGATGGACACCCTGGCCAAGCTCGCGGCCCAGGGCGATGCCGACGTGTACCGGGTGAGCTTCGCCTCGGGGCAGTTCCAGTTCGGCACCGGCAGCAACGGCCAGCTCGACGAGCTGGAGGCGATGATCAGCGGCAGCGGCCAGCACAGTGGCTCGGCCTTCTTCCTGATCTCCAACGGCGACGTCTCCCGGCTGTACTACGACGCCGACACCGCCAGCGGCACGGACGGCAGCGGACTTGTCGCCCTGGCCGAGCTGGCCAACCAACCCGATGCGCACAACCTGCCACAGGACGTGATTCAACCTCACACGGTGTGACCCGATCCCCTCCGCGCTGCAACGCGGAGGGGATTTCCGCTTTTACCGAGTAGTACCGAGATGAACGAGTTTCTCCGCCGCATCGCCCTGCAGCCCAGGCTCCGCCTGGAATTGCTGCTGTCTTCGCTGTTGATCAACCTGCTCGGCCTGGCCAGCTCGCTGTACAGCATCCACGTGCTCAACCGCTACCTGGCCCTGGGGGTGGACGCGACCCTGCTGACCCTGACCCTGGGCGCACTGCTGGCGGTGGGCTTCGAGGTGCTGCTGCGCAACGCCCGCCTGCGGGTGGCGCAGTGGCTGTGCGCCCGTGCCGACATCGAGCTGGGCGAGACCCTGTTCGAGAGCAGCGCCCGTGGCCAGTACGCGCTGGTGGAGCAACTGCCCCACAGCGCCCGGCGCGAGATTCTTTCCGGGCAGAGCACGGTGCAACAGTGCTTCGGCGCGCCGAACCTGGTGACCCTGCTGGACACGCCCTTCGCCTTCGTCTTCGTGGTGGTGTTGGGCATGCTCAGCCCCTTCCTCGCCGGCATGACATTGCTGGTGATGGCCGGCGTGGCGCTGGTCTCGTTGCTGGCCCAGCGCCGCCTGCGCGAGCCGATGGAAGCGCAGAGCCGCATCGCCATCCAGATGGCCGGCTACCAGCACAACCTCACTGCCGGCGGCGAGATGGTCCGCGCCTTCTCGGCGGCCGATGCGCTCAAGGAAAAATGGCGCGCCTGCGCCGACGACCAGGCCGAGCAGCGCGCGCAGCTCAACCGCCTGCAGAACACCATGCAGAACGCCAGTTACGCCGGGACGCTGATCCTCGGCATGGTGATCATGGGCCTGGGCGCCCGCCAGGTGCTGGCGGGCAACCTCGATGTGGGTTCGCTGATCGGGTGCAACATCCTCGCCAGCCGCGCCCTGGCGGCGCTGACCCGGGCCCTGGGCCTGGGCGAGCAGATCGGCCGTGGCCAGCGCGCCCTGGACCTGGTGCGCCAGCTCTGCGCCATTCCCCGCGAGCGCGCCGAGGGCGTGCGCCTGGGGCAGATGCAGGGTGCCCTGCGCTTCGAGGACATGGCGTTTTCCTATCCCAAGCAGGCGGTGCCGGTGCTGGAGCACTTCGACTACCAGCTGGAAGCCGGCAAGGTGCTGGCCTTCACCGGCGCCAACGGCAGCGGCAAGACCACCATGGCGCGGCTGCTGGTGGGCCTGCTGGAGCCCCTGCGCGGGCACCTGCTGGTGGACGGCATGGACCTGCGCCAGGCCGACCCGCAATGGTGGCGCCGGCAGGTGGCCTACCTGCCCCAGGAGCCGCAGTTCTTCGACGGCACCCTGCGCGAGAACCTCTGCGTGCTGGCGCCGGAAACCCCGGACGCGCGCGTGCTGGAGCTGTGCCGCGAGCTGGCCGTGGGCGCCTTCGTCGAAGGCGGCGCCGAGGGGCTGGGCCTGGCCCTGCGCAACGGCGGGGCGAACATTCCGCTGGGCATCCGCCGGCGCCTGGCGCTGGTGCGCGCGGTGCTGGGGGAGGGGCGCCTGGTGGTGCTGGACGACCCCACCGAGGGCGTCGACGCCGAGGGCTGCAAGGCCATCGCCGCGCTGCTCAGCCGCCTGGCCCGGGAGGGCCGCACCCTGGTGATGATGAGCAACGAGCCCTTCATCCTCGGGGCCGCCGACGCGGTGATCGACCTCAACGACAAGCCGGTGCCCCGCGTGCTGCGTGAACCCGCCCGCGAGCCCGCTCGCGCAGGAGCCAGCCATGTCTGAACAGAGCCTGCCCCTGGACGACCAGCCGACCCGCCTCGGCCGTGCTGCCGACCGCCTGCTGGGCGCCTTCGAGAACAATCCATTGCTGCGCCGCCTGGTGGGCGTCTTCCTGCCCGCCCAGGGCGATGCGCTACCCGGCGACGAGCTGCTGGGCAGCCGCCTGACCATCCGCCTGCTGGCACTGCTGCTGGGCGCGTTGCTGTTGTGGTCGGCGCTGTTCACCCTGGACATCGCCAGCCATTCCACCGGCGAGGTGGCCTCGATGGGGCAGACCAAGCTGGTGCAGCACCTGGAGGGCGGCATTGTCCGCCGCATCCTGGTGCGCGAGGGCCAGCGCGTGGCGGCCGGTGAGCCGCTGGCGGAGGTGGAGCGCGTCTCGACCCTTTCCGAAGGCCGCGAGACCGAGGCGCTGCTGAGTTCGCTGCGCATCCGCGCCATCCGCCTGGAAGCGCAGCTCGCCGGTGCCGACGCCATGCAGGTGCCGGAGGAGCTGGCCAGGGATTACCCCGAGCAGGTGAAGGTCAACCGCGACCTGTTCATCGCCCAGAAGAGCCGGCTGGGCAGCCGCTACGAGGAGCAGCAGCAGAAGATCCTCCAGCGTGATGCCGAGGAGAAGGAGCTCAAGGCGCGCAGTGCGCACCTCAACGCCAAGCTCAAGCTGCTGCGGCAACAGATCGCCATCAGCGAGAAGCTGATGAAGGAAGGCCTGGCCAACCGCTACGAGCACCTGGAGCTGCTCAAGGACGAGGAGCAGTTGCGCGGCACCCTGCAGGAAACCCAGGCCTCCCTCGGCCGCGTATTGGCCGCCCAGCGCCAGGAGCAGGCGGCGCTGACCTCGCTGGATTCCGGCGGCAACGAAGAGCTGCAGAAGGAACTGGCCGAAGCGCGCCGGCAGATCACCGAGCTGCAGGAGCGCCTGCGCAAGTTCTCCGACAGCCGCGAGCGGCAGGTGGTGCGTTCGCCCATCGAGGGCGTGGTGATGACCCTGCAGGTGGTCACCGAGGGCGGCGTGATCCAGCCCGGCGGCACCCTGATGACCCTGGTGCCGGCGGACGAGCCGCTGACGATCGAGACCCGCCTGCCGGTGGGTGACATCGGCATGGTCAACCTCGGCCAGCAGGCGCGTATCCAGCTGGTGTCCTCCATCGCCCGGGGCTTCCAGCCCATCGATGGCGAGGTGGTGGACATCAGCCCGGACTCGGTGCTCGACGAGCAGAAGGTGCCGTACTACCGCGTGCGCATCCGCCCGAACCAGGACGCCTTCGTCCACCGTGGCACCCGCTACCCGTTGCTGCCCGGCGTGCCGGTGAGCGTGGCGATCCTCACGGGCGAGCGCTCGCTGTTCAACTACATCGCCGGCCCGCTTACCGATGGTATGCACCGGTCGTTCAGCGAGCCGTGATGGGGCGGGGCGATCCCCTGGGGGGGTCGGTCTCCAGGCGCGGAGTGGTGGGCTGAAGCCCACCCTACGGCGGTTGCGTCATGGTCTGTAGATTGAATGCAGCCTGAGGCGTCCTGTGGCGATCAGGGCAGGCGGCGGTACATCACGTCGCTACGCAGCACGTACTTCACCCCGGCGGTGATGGGCGCGCCCTGGTGCATGATCGGGTGGGGGAAGACCAGCAGCATGCCGGCCTCGGGGCGGATGCTGTCTTCGCCACGGAACTGGGTCTCGCCGCCTTCGTAGTCGTCGTTGAGGTAGAGCAGGAAGGTCAGCTGGCTGATCTCGTCCTGGCTGCGGCGATAGAAACCGTCGCGGTGCCACTTGAAGTACTGCTCGGGCGTGTAGCGGTAGAAGCGGAAGCGTTCGTTGAGCCCCACTAGCTCCCATTCGTTGTCCAGGCAGGCCGGCAGCCAGGGACGCGCGCGCTCCAGCAGCTGGTTGGCCAGCGCCGGGTCGTCGAAGAGGATGCGGTCGTTGTTGCGGATGTTCTTGTGGATCTCGTGCGCGCCGTCACGCATCTGGATGGCCGCCTCCTCGTAGCCCATGGCTTCGCTCATGCGAATGTGGGCCTGGCATTCCTCACGGGTGAGAAAGCCTTGGATGAGAAAGCGGGCGATGCCGAAGTCGGTCTTTTCCATGTCCTGTCCTTGCCGGGGCCTGGCCCCTCGTCCTTTAACCACGCGGCCGCGAGCCGCCGGCGGATGCTAGGGCGCGGCAGCGTGGTTGTCGAGGCGCGGATGCGGGGGCTGTGACGGACGCTAGTGCGATGCGTTGTGCTCGACCTCGGTGAGCTGCCGGGTGCCGCTGGCCACATCGTAGATATGGAAGTTGTGCATCAGCCGGCCATAGAGATGCAGGCTGACGGCGCGTGGGCGTTCGGCGGGCACGCCGGTGATGTGGATGTGGTCGGGGTCGGGCACGAAGCTGGTGACGGCGCCGCTGGGCAGCAGGATGACGCCGCCGCGGGCGAGCTCGATGCCCTCGTCGCGGTTGCGTTCGCTGTTCATGCAGATGTAGCTGCGCTCCTCGAGCACGCCCTCGACGATGCCGACCACGCCCCAGCTGCCGTGGTCGTGCACGGGCGTCCATTGGCCGGGCATCCACACCAGGGCGTAGAGCGAGAGGTCGTCATTGGCCGAGCGGTGGATGAGATTGCGCGCGTAGTGCGTCGGGTCGCTGCGGTAATGCTCGGGCTCGAGGAAGCCGGGGGCGTTGTGGATCAGTTCGGCCATGCAGGGTGCGAGGGCGGCGACGCAGTCGCAGGGGGCGGGTTGCTGGTGACTCAGTTCGGTGGCGTGTTCGATGAACCAGTTCAATACGGACTTCGGCATGTGCGGCACCTTCCAGTGGTTGCGCTCAGCTCGTGGCTGAGGCCGATGCTGTCTCGCCGGTGGGCGAGGGCAGGGTCATGGCGATGCCGGGGTCGCCGGAATCGCCTCCGCACTGACTGTAGACGGTTTGCGCGCGGCTGCCGTGGAGCGCCGGGAAGGGCGGTCAGCGAGCGAAACGGCGTGCGCCGGCGACGCAGAGGATGACCGCCAGGGTGACGCCGAGCATGGCGGGGCTGACCTCTTCGTGCAGCAAGCCGGCCGCCAGCGCCAGGCCGAAGAAGGGCTGCAGGAGTTGCAGCTGGCCGACGGCGGCGATGCCACCCTGGGCGAGGCCGCGGTACCAGAAGACGAAGCCGATGAGCATGCTGAACAGCGAGACGTAGCCGAGGCTGAGCCAGGTGGGCAGGCTGATTGTGGTGAGGGAGGGCGGCAGGTACATCAGGGTGGCGATGGCCATGATCGGCAATGACAGGACCAGTGCCCAGCAGATCACCTGCCAGCCGCCCAGCGCTCTCGACAGCTTGGCGCCTTCGGCATAACCGAGCCCGCAGACGACGATGGCCAGGAGCATCAGCAGATCGCCCTGGGGCGACGCGGTGAGCCCCTGGGAGAGGGCGAAGCCGACCACCAGCAGGCTGCCCAGTATCGAAAAGGCCCAGAAGGCGGCAGCTGGACGCTCCCCGCCGCGCACCACGCCGAATAGGGCGGTGGCCAGGGGCAGGAGGCCGAGGAAGACGATGGAGTGGGCGGAGGTGACGTATTGCAGGGCCAGTGCGGTGAGCAGGGGGAAGCCGAGCACGACGCCCAGCGCGACGACGGCCAGGGGCAGCAACTGTTGGCGGGTTGGGCGCCGCTCGCCGGATGCCAGCAGCAGGCACAGGGCGAGGAGGCCGGCGATGCTGGCGCGGGCGACGGTGAGGAAGGTGGGGTCCAGTTCCTGCACGGCGAAGCGTGTGGCGGGCAGCGAGCCGCTGAAGATGAGCACGCCGATGAAGCCATTGATCCAGCCGCTGGCGGAGGGGGCGGCGAGCGTCGGGGTGTTGGGGAGGGCTGCTTTCATGGTGGCTCGCTGTCCGTGCTGGTTCTGGGGGAGTGGCCCGCTGCGGCGCTTGGCCGGCTTGCGTGGGGCGGATGCTATGACCAAGAATCAGCACAATCAAAATATTGTCATGGATACATCTGATGCCACGCTCCCGCTACAAGGCCCTGGTCGATGCGTTTGCCGCTGATATCCGCTCCGGGCGCTTGTCGCCGGGTACACGCCTGCCGACCCATCGCCAATTGGCGGCGGAGCAGGGGCTGGCGTTGGTCACCGCGTCCCGCGTCTATGCGGAACTGGAGGCGATGGGGCTGGTGAGCGGGGAGACAGGGCGTGGAACCTTCGTCAGGGAGGTGTCGCTGCCGCCCGGGCTGGGGGTGGATCAGCAGGACGTCGAGGCCGGGATGATCGACCTCAATTTCAACTACCCCTCGGTGCCGGGGCAGGCGGAGCTGTTGCGCACGGCACTGCGCCAGTTGGCGCTGAGTGGGGACCTGGAAGCGCTGCTGCGTTATCAACCCCATGGTGGGCGCCTGCACGAGCGCGCGGTGATGGCCCGTCACCTGGCTAACCGGGGGCTGGAGGTGGCTGCGCAGCAGGTGCTGATCGTCAACGGCGCCCAGCATGGGCTGGCAGTGGCGATGATGGCGCTGTTGCAGCCGGGCGATGTGGTGGCGGCGGATGCCCTGACCTACCCGGGCTTCAAGGTACTGGCGGAGGCGCTTCGGGTGGAGCTGGTGGCCATTCCCTGTGGCGCTACAGGGCCGGATCTCGCTGCCCTGGAAAGGCTTTGCCGGGAACGACCGGTGCGGGTGCTCTACACCATGCCGACGTTGCACAACCCGCTGGGCTGGGTGATGCCGATCGAGCAGCGGGAGCGCCTGGTGGCGATCGCGCGGCGCCATGAACTGCGCATCATCGAGGACGCGGCCTATGCCTTTCTCGTCGAGGGGGCGCCGCCTCCTGTTGCGGCATTGGCGCCGGAGCGGACGGTCTATGTATCCGGGTTCTCGAAAAGCGTGGCGACGGGATTACGGGTTGGCTTCGTGGCGGCGCCTGCATCCCTGGTGCCGGCACTGGAGCGCACCATCCGTGCGACCGCCTGGAACACAGCGGGGGTACTGACGGCGATTGCCTGTGGCTGGGTGGAGGACGGCACCGTGGCCCGGCTGGAAGCGCAGAAGCGCGAGGACGCCCGGGCCAGGCAGGCACTGGCCGGTGAGTTGCTGGCGGGGTTGCCGGTGGTGCGGCATTCCGATTCGTATTTCCTCTGGTTGCCGCTAGCGGAGGATGCCCGTGCCGATCAGGTGGCGATGGCGCTGATGCGCGAGCAGATATCGGTCTCGACCGCCGAACCTTTCGCCATATCCCTCCATGTGCCCCATGCGTTGCGGCTGGCATTGGGCTCGGTGGAAATACCGGTGCTGCAGGGAGCGTTGGCGCGGGTGAAGTCGGTGGTGGAGGCGCACCTATAAAGGAGGGCGTTTCAGAGGTCGACGGTTTCCACCCGTTCTACCCGGTCGCGCTGGCGCTTGGCGCGGTAAAGGGCCTTGTCCACCGCTTTGAGCAGGACTTCGAACTGCGGCGCGCTGCCAATGGTGACGTTGTCGGCCAGGCCGGCGCTGAAGCCGATGTGCAGGGGCAGGGCGGGGGAGACAGGGTCGCGCCTGAGGGTGTCGCGCAGGCGGGCCATGAAGTTCTGCGCCTGCTGGATATCGGTATGGGGGAAGAGCAGGAGGAATTCCTCGCCGCCCCAGCGTACGAAGATGTCGCTCTGGCGCTTGAGGCGGTTGACCGTGTCGGAGAAGGCCTGCAGGGCGGCGTCACCGGCGGCATGGCCGTACTGGTCGTTGATCGCCTTGAAGTGGTCGAGGTCGATCATGGCGACGGCCATGGGGCTGCGTTGTTCGGCGGCCTGGGCCCATTCCCGGTCGAGGATGGGGGCGGCGCCGCGGCGGTTGAGGGCGCCGGTCAGGGTGTCGGTGATGCTCAGTTGCTGCACGTGCTGACGCAGTTGCTCCTGGAGCATCAGCGCGTAGCTGAGGGTGAACAGGAACGAGACCATGAAGTCCATGAACAGCGCGTTGATGGAGGGCAGGTCGGGACGGTCGAAGGGCAACGGCGGGATCGGGTGCAGGGTCAGCACGATCAGCGTCCAGCCGTGGAAGAGGATCAGCGCGGACTGCCCGGCGAGCAGGCCCCAGGCACCGCGATAGCGCTTGCGCAACTGGAGGGTGATGTTCAGCTGCAGGGCGATGGTCAGGCTGATGGCCAGTGAGAACCACGGAATGATATAGCTGCCGTGCAGGGCGATCACGGCGACGACGCCGTAGAGCAGGGCGGGGCCGAAGCCGATCTTCAGGTGCCAGCCGCGACTGTCGCTGCGTTCCATCAGGTGATAGAGGGCGAGGGTGTGGCTGCCGATGGCCATCAACAACAGCGCGGTGCCAGCGACGAAGGCCACCGCTGGCGGGAACAGGCCGAGCCAGGACAGCGCGCCGGCGGCAATGCCCGGTTGCATCAGGGCGACGAGGCGGTAGGCGGCCAAAAGCAGGTCCCCGGCTATCCACCAGTGCAGCGATGAATTGCCCTTGCCCAGGCCGACGTAGGACAGGCAGAGGAGCAGCATCGTCATGAGGCCGAACGGCGTGATGATCAGGAGCAGGGTAACGGGGTCGTTCAGCAGCATCGGGGGTTGCGCTCGGCGCGTGGGATTGAGCCTGGATGACGCCATTATGGCAGGGCGGCTGTAGGAAGAGCGCTCGCGTGCTGATGCGGCTGCCTGTGGCGCGCTGGGGATGGCGGGGTGGAGGGCTCGCTGCCATCTCCATCCCCTCTATATATAGATAAGGCGTGGCTCAGCAGGTGCTCAGTTGCTGGCGCTCCTTGCAGATGCGCTCGTAGATCTCTTCGCGGTGGACGGCGACATTCCGCGGGGCTTCGATGCCCAGCTTGGTCTGCGAGCCCTGGGTGGCGATCACTCTGACGACGATGCCGTCCCCGATCTGGAAGTGTTCACCGACTTCGAATGTCAGCTCCTGCATGGAGGTTCCTCTTCTATATGGATGTGCCGGGTTGGCAAACGGTTCCGGGCTTTGAGTGGTTTGGCGGCCATCGGTTCAGTGAATCGAATGGCTGGCTTGCCAGGAAGCGGCGGCTGTCGCACTCCAGGGCGCTC
>NZ_CP116239.1:0-4615000 GCF_028198105.1 Pseudomonas sp. TUM22785 | reverse complement strand
GTATGGAAGGGCCATCGCTCAACGGATAAAAGGTACTCCGGGGATAACAGGCTGATACCGCCCAAGAGTTCATATCGACGGCGGTGTTTGGCACCTCGATGTCGGCTCATCACATCCTGGGGCTGAAGCCGGTCCCAAGGGTATGGCTGTTCGCCATTTAAAGTGGTACGCGAGCTGGGTTTAGAACGTCGTGAGACAGTTCGGTCCCTATCTGCCGTGGACGTTTGAGATTTGAGAGGGGCTGCTCCTAGTACGAGAGGACCGGAGTGGACGAACCTCTGGTGTTCCGGTTGTCACGCCAGTGGCATTGCCGGGTAGCTACGTTCGGAAGAGATAACCGCTGAAAGCATCTAAGCGGGAAACTCGCCTCAAGATGAGATCTCACTGGAGCCTTGAGCTCCCTGAAGGGCCGTCGAAGACTACGACGTTGATAGGTTGGGTGTGTAAGCGCTGTGAGGCGTTGAGCTAACCAATACTAATTGCCCGTGAGGCTTGACCATATAACACCCAAACAATCTGACGATTGTTGTTATAAGGTGAAGTCGACTTAGCCGAAAATTGGCCAGAACTTGCAAAGCCTTATCACATACCCATTCGGGGTCGCGTCCTAGACGATACCCCAACCGAATTGCTTGACGACCATAGAGCGTTGGAACCACCTGATCCCATCCCGAACTCAGTAGTGAAACGATGCATCGCCGATGGTAGTGTGGAGTTTCTCCATGTGAGAGTAGGTCATCGTCAAGCACCTATACCAAACCCCCGATCTTCGCAAGAAGGTCGGGGGTTTGACTTTGCGCGACGGAAAAGTTGGTGCGGCGATATAAAGCCCTGGCAACGCGGACGGTCCAAGAATGGAGGCCAAGGTGCAATGGCACGGCTTGCCAGGGCGACTTGTAGGGGCGACTTCAGTCGCCAAGCAGTCCGCAGGGCTGCCATGCCTATGAGCCTTGCTGCAGCCGATCCCGTTATGTCCGCTGAGTCGAAGAGCCCCCGGATTGAAGTCCGGGCTACGTCCGGTCCACGCCCCGGTTCACAGGCGATGTGATTGGCAGAATCTACGCACAACAAAAAGGCCACCCAAGGGTGGCCTTTTGTATTTGCGCAGGAGAAGGGTCAGTCGCCGCGATACTCGCAACCACTGGTGCAGGTCTCGTGGATGCGCACGCGGCTGAGCTCGGGAAGCAGCGGCTTGAGCTGTTGCCAGATCCACGTGGCGAGCACTTCGCTGGTGGGGTTCTCCAGGCCGGGGATGTCGTTCAGGTAGTTGTGATCGAGCTGCTCATAGAGCGGCTTGAAGATCGCCTTGATCTCGGAGAAGTCGCGTATCCAGCCGGTATAGGGATCGACTTCGCCTTCGATGTAGATGGCGACGCGGAAGGAGTGGCCGTGCAGACGCCCGCACTTGTGGCCGGCGGGGACGTGAGGGAGGCGATGAGCCGCCTCGAAAATGAATTCTTTAAAGAGTTCCACAGGTGACGCTCTGAAGATGACGGCCCGGTACCGGCCTGGAAGGGGCGGGAGTTTACCAGTTCCTCCTACCCTTTACCGCCCACCGGACGAGCCGTCTCACCGTCACTTGATGCCCAGGCGCTTGGCCAGGCGCAGCAGGTTGGCGCGATCCAGTCCCAGCTCCCGAGCGGCTGCGGCCCAGTTGCCTTCGTTGCGCTCCAGCGCTGCGGTCACCAGTCGCTGCTGATAGACATCCACCGCCGCGCGTAGATCGCCGACAGCGGCTGGCAGCTCTTCGACGACCGTCTCGTTCATCTGCGCAGGTGTTCCCGAGCTCGGTAATGCCAGGTCCGCTGCCGTCAGGGTGAGGATGCGTGGCCGATCCGGCTGCGACACCCGCGCCTTGAGTCCCGCCCGCCCGATCAGGTGTTCCAGCTCCCGTACGTTGCCCGGCCAGTCATAGCCGAGGAGGGCGGCTTGCGCGTCCTGGCTGAGGCGCAAGCTACGCAGCCCCAGTTGAGCGCGGTTGTTCTCCAGGAAGAAACCGGCGAGCAGCAGTACATCACGGCCACGATCACGCAGCGGCGGCACGCGCATGGGGTAGACGCTGAGGCGGTGATAGAGATCGGCGCGGAAGCGGCCATGGCGAACTTCCTCGGCCAGGTCGCGGTTGGTGGCGGCGATCACCCGGACGTTCACCCGATGCTCGCGATCCGAACCCACCCGTTGCAACTGGCCACTCTGTAACACCCGCAGCAGCTTCGCCTGGATCGCCAGGGGCAGCTCGCCGACCTCGTCGAGGAACAGGCTGCCACCGTCGGCCAGCTCGAACTTGCCGCGCCTGTCGCCCACTGCGCCAGAGAAGGCGCCACGCACATGGCCGAACAGTTCGCTCTCCACCAGGGTGTCCGGCAAGGCTGCGCAGTTGAGGCTGATGAGGGGCTGGTTGTTGCGTGGCGACTTGGCGTGGATCGCCTGGGCCACCAACTCCTTGCCGACACCCGTTTCTCCGCTGATCAACACCGTTAGCTCACTGCCGCCGACCACGGCGATCTCCTCCACCAGCGCCTTGTGCGCGGGGCTCTGGCCGATCATTTCCTGCGGCCGTACCTGCCCAGCGGCCTGGCGATAGACCTCCGCCCGCTGCTGCTCGTCCGCTGCGAGGCGTTCCAGGCCGTGCATACGCTCGGCTGCTTTCACCGTGGCGGCTGCCAAGCTGGCGAAGTGCTCCAGGGTTTGCAGGTCCTCGCTGGAGAAGCGCGATGGGTTCAATGCATCCAGCGTCAGCAGGCCCCAGGGGCGGTCATCCAGAAACAGCGGGCAGCCAAGGCAGTCGTGTACTTCCAGGTGCTCCAGATGGCCTTCCACCAGGCCGTCGTAGGGATCGGGCAAATCGCAATCGGCCGGGAAACGGGTCGGCCCGCGATTCTCCAGCAGCGCCTGCAGGCGCGGGTGTTCGGATACCTTGAAACGCCGCCCCAAGGTATCTGCGCTTAGCCCGTCCACTGCGAGTGGCACCAGTTGTTCGCCGTCGAGCTGCAACAGGGCGGTGGCGTCGCAAGGCAGCAGGTCGCGCAATGCGCCAAGGAGGCGGCGATAGCGTTCGCGCTCCGGCAGGTCGCGAGAAAGGTCGGTCACCAGAGGGATGAGCGTCTGCAGCAAGGATGGAGTTGTCATATTGACTTCTTGATGTCGGATTGACTCGAAATTGATTGTAGTCAAAACAACTCATAGAACTACAAGTGATTGATTTTAAAGAAATTAAAATATGGCACGGAAGATGTAATACCTACAGCGTGATTCAGACCCATCTAAAAAAACGGAGTCCAACCATGCTGTCCAGCCAAGTGCGTGCAATCGTCAAATCCACCGTCCCCCTGCTGGAGACCGGTGGCGAAGCCCTTACCAGCCACTTCTACAAGATGATGCTCACCGAGTATCCGCAAGTGCGTCCCCTGTTCAACCAGGCCCACCAGGCCAGCGGCGACCAGGCTCGCGCCCTCGCCAACGGTGTACTGATGTATGCCCGTCATATCGACCAACTCGAAGTGCTCGGCCCGCTGGTCAGCCGCATCGTCGCCAAGCACGTCGCCCTGCAGATCCTCCCCGAGCACTACCCGATCGTCGGCGACTGCCTGCTGCGCTCCATCCGTGAAGTATTGGGTGAAGACATCGCCACGGACGAAGTCATAGACGCCTGGGCCCAAGCCTATGAGCTGCTCGCCGGCCTGTTGATCGGCTCGGAAGAGGAAATCTATGCCGCCAGCGCCGAAGCCCCTGGTGGCTGGCGCGGCGCGCGCGGCTTCATCGTCGAGCGCAAGGTCGCGGAGAGCGAGGAGATCACCTCCTTCCACCTGGTGCCCGAAGACGGTGGTGCGGTGCTGGATTTCGCACCCGGCCAGTTCATCGGCCTGCGCCTGGAAATCGATGGCGAAGAAGCGCGCCGTAACTACTCCCTGTCCGCTGCCGCCAATGACCGCTCCTACCGCATCAGCGTCAAGCGCGAAAAGGGCGGCAAGGTCTCCAACTTCCTCCACGACCATATCGTCGAAGGCGATCGCGTCGAACTGTTCGCGCCGGCCGGCGATTTCGTCCTGCGCCCCAGCCGCAAACCCCTGGTACTGATCACGGCGGGTGTCGGTATCACCCCCGCATTGGCGATGCTCGAAGTGGCGCAGCACAGCGACCGGCCGATCCACTTCATCCATTGCGCGCGCAACGGGGCGGTACACGCCTTCCGCGACTGGGTGGAAGAGATTGCCGCCCGGCGCCCGAACCTCCAGCACTTCGTCTGCTACAGCGAGCCGGCCGAAAGCGATCGCTCCGACGGCACCGGCTTCCTCACCCACGAGCGCCTGGCGGGCTGGCTGCCGGCCGAGCGCGACCTGGACGCCTACTTCCTCGGGCCCAAGCCCTTCATGGCCCAGGTGAAGAAGCACCTGAAGGCGCTGGGCGTGCCCGGCGAGCAATGCCACTACGAGTTCTTCGGGCCCGCCAGTGCCCTCGACAGCTGATCGACCCCGCCCGGCGCTCACGAGGCGCCGGGCCTTGAACGAGGAAACCACCATGACCTTCTTCAACTCCCCCGACGCTCTTCTGCGCTTCGCCAACCAGGTACTGTGGGTTGGCCTGATCATGCTGCTGGTCGGTATCCTGTGCGGCTACATGCTCGACCAGTTCTTCGGCCTGCTGCCGCTGATCGCCTTCCACGGCATGGTCATCTTCGGGCCCACGCTGCTGAAGCTTGGCTACGTGATGCGCCTCACCGCCCAATACCAACTGCGCAAGGAGGCGCTCCATGCAGTTGCGTGACCGTAAACGGGAACTGGCCATCGCGCCGCTCTGGCGCCTTGGCTTCCGCCCCTTCTTCCTCGCCGGCGGGCTCTTCGCGCTGATCGCCATCGCCCTTTGGATCGCCGCGCTCGCCGGCCATCTTGCCGTCTGGCAACCCGTGGGTGGCTGGCTGGCCTGGCATCGCCATGAAATGCCCTTCGGTTTCGGCGTCGCCATCATCGCCGGCTTCCTGCTCACCGCCGTGCAGAACTGGACGGGCAGGGCGGGGCTTTCTGGTCGCCCGCTGATGCTGCTCGCCGCACTCTGGCTCGCCGCGCGCCTGGCGTGGTTGCTGGGCGCACCGCTGGTCATGCTGGTCCCCTTGCAAGCCGCTTTCCTGCCGCTGCTGGCCTTCGTTATCGGCCGCAGCCTGTGGCAGGTGCGCCAGCGCAACAACTACCCGGTGGTGGCCGTATTGCTCCTGCTCGGCAGCGCCGATGCCCTGGTATTGACCGGCCTGGCACTGGGCGACGACGGCCTGCAGCGCCATGGCGTGCTCGCAGCGATGTGGCTGATCGCGGCGCTGATGGGCCTGATCGGTGGGCGGGTGATTCCCTTCTTCACCCAGCGTGGCCTGGGCCTCACCCAGCAGGTGAAAGCGCTGCCGTGGCTGGATCGCGCCACCCTCGGGTGCGCTCTGTTGGTGGCCGTGCTGACCGCCTCGGGCCTGGCGCTGAAAGCCAGCCCCTGGGTGGCGCTGCCGTTCGCCTGCCTGGCACTGGGCAATGCCGTGCGCCTGGCACGTTGGTATGACGCGGGTATCTGGCGTGTACCGCTGCTCTGGTCGCTGCACCTGGCCTTCGCCTGGCTGGTGGTGGCGCCGTTCGGGCAAGCGCTGTGGCACCTGGGGCTGCTGGGCAACCCGAGCCTGCCGCTGCACGCGTTGGCGGTCGGGGCGATGGGAGGGCTGATTCTGGCGATGCTGGCCCGCGTCAGCCTCGGCCATACCGGTCGGCCGCTGTCTCCGCCGAAGGCGATGGGCGTCGCCTTCGCTTTGGTCAATTGCGGTGCGGTGGCGCGGGTGTTCCTGCCGGGGCTGCTGCCGAACCTGGCACTGCCCCTGGCCGGTATCTGCTGGCTGGCCGCCTTCGCGCTGTTCCTGGCGCACTATGCGCCGATGTTCTGCCGCGCGCGGGTGGACGGCCAGCCGGGTTGAGGCTCAGGGCCGGGCTGCGCGCAGGCGCGCCAGCTCGTCCTTCAGCCACTCGGCGGAGAGCTGTTCCTGGCCGTTGCAGCGCACCTTGTACGGCTTGCCGCTCATGCTGCTCTCGGTGGCGGCGCGGGCGATGAAGTCCTCGCTGGAATCCACCAGGCCCTTGTCTTCCAGGTAGTCGAGCTTCTTCTTCAGGTGGTCGCGAGCCTCAGTGGCTTCGTACTCACTGCCGTTGCGGATGAACAGGCAGCCACTCGACGCCACGAACGTCAGCAGCCCCGCTATCTCCTGCTGGCTCCGGGCGTCCGGCGCCGCCTGGCTGGGGCTCATCGCAAGCAGCAAGCAACTGGCGCAGATGGCCTGCCAGGTAACGGTGAAAACGCGCATCTTCCCAATACTCCATATGGCTCAGGGGTGTGTGCCGCTTGTACCAGGGGCCGACCGGCATGGCGCGGTCCTCCTGCACGACGGCAGCGTAGTTCTGCAGGGGCCGCAGCGGGTAGCCGAGCGCATCTGCCGGGGCATAGACATTCAGCCAGCGCGCCTGTTCGCGCACCCGCTCCTCCAGGCAATGGCCGGGGAAGCGGATGGGTTGCACGGGATCGTAGGCGAAGGTGAACAGGGGGATATTGCAGCCGAAGGTGACCAGCCCGGCCAGTGTCTCCAGCGCGATGAACGGGTCGCGCGGGCAGCTTGGCGTGTCATTGAGCTTCTGCTGGTCCCAGACGAAGTTGGAGAAGATGTGCCCGCCCAGCGAATGGGCCAGCACCACCAGCGGCGTGGTTGGGCCGACCCGGGCGCGCAGGGCATTGAGGCCGGCGCGCAGGCACTGGTGCACTTCTTCGTAGGTGGTGTCGTAGGCCTGGCTGACCTGGCGGTAGCCGCTGGCGTCGCCGAGGAACAGCGTCACCGCTTCGCGCAGCCAGCGCCAGGTCACGGGCTCGCGCTCCAGGCGGTCGAGATAGGCCTGCTCGCGCTTGTCCAGCACGCTGGCCCAATAGCAGCTCTGGAAGGCGATCTGCTCCGCGTCGCTGCCCAGGCGCTTGCGCAGGCCGCGGATCAGCCCCTGGGCGAAGCTGTGCTGGCCGTCGTCGTCACGCAGGTCCTGCTGGTTGCCAATGCCATGGATGATGGCGACGGCGAGCTTCATCGGTTCTCTCCCTGAATCGTCGCGCGGCAGCCTACCCCGAGGCAGGCCGCGCGGCAATCGGGCCGATCAGAGCGGTTGCAGGCGCTCGGCGAGGCGGCCGCTGTCCGCCAGTTCGAGGAACTCGTCGCCCAGGCGCTGGCTCTCGCTCATCGCCTTGCGCCAGTAGCGCTCGCGGCCGGCGTCGTCGCCCAGGTAGCGGGTGAAGTCCTTGCGGTCCGGTAGCTTGCCGTGGGGCAGGGTGGCCAGGTACGCCCGCGAGGGCGCGAGCAGCAGCACGTCCTGCAGGCGCACCGCGTCGCCACGGCGCCAGGGCAGGCCCTTGTCGAACCAGCCGGGGATCACCTTGTCGGTGAAGTGCGGGTAGAGCACCACGCCGTCACCGCTGTAGGGCAGGTCGAGGTGGTAGTCGAGCAGGCCGCCGTCGCGGTAGGTGCCGGGGCCGGCGCCGGGGATGTCGCGCACACCCTCCATCACCATGGGGATGGAGCCGGAAGCGAGCAGGGCGTGGCGCAGGTTGCCGGCGTCCAGGGCCAGGCAGCGCGAGGGGAAGTCTTCCAATGCGGCCAGGGGCGGGGCCAGGCGGCCGTCATGCAGGATCACCCGCTCGAAATGCCGGGCCAGGCGCGGGCGCCCCAGCAGGTTGGAGCCGATCACCGAACCCAGTCCCAGGCCCAGCGCGCCACGGCGATCATGGGCGAGCAGGCCGTGGCTCTTCACCACGACCACGTTGAGGCGGTAATGCGGGTTGCTCAGCACCTGTTCGTCCTGGCCGTCCAGCAACTGGTCGAGCATCTGCGCGCACAGGCGGCTGACTTCGGCCATGGTCACGCCCTTGGGGAAGCGCTGCGCGGTGTACAGCTCGCCCAGGCGGCTGATGCCCTTGGCGGCGTCCGGCAGGCAGGCGCTGGCGAAGCGCCAGGAGCCGATGGAGGCGCCGATCAGCGAGCGCTCCTGGGGGGCGCGTGGCAGCCAGTCGCCGAACAGCGCCAGGTCCAGGCCCTGGATGCCGAGGGCCTTGGGGCCGCCGGCGGCGCCGGGAAGAATCTTCACGTCGGCCGGCTGCAGGCCGCGCTCGCGGATGCGTGCCAGGGCACGGCTGCCGGCGCGCAAGGTGAGGGCGGGCGACTTGATGTGAATGGCGCTCATGGGGGCCTCCGAAAAAAGCGAGGCAGCGATTATAGTGGCCCGCGCCGCCAGTCCAAGCGCCTTCACCGCGTGAATGATGCGCCCATGCCTGTGCGCAGGGAATGATTGGCGGAAACCGGGATATCGACTGCACTGAGCGAGGCGGCGGTAAATTCAGCTTGAGTTAATGGGCCTTCGCTAAGGTGTACCCATCGAAGACAGATATCCCCCCAAGGAGATGCACCATGAAAAAACTTACTGCCCTGTTCGCCGTCGCCACCCTCGCTGCCACTGCCGGTATCGCCCAGGCCCGTGACCTTGGGCCGGACGAAGCCCTGAAGCTGCGCGACGCCGGCACCATCCAGTCGTTCGAGAAGCTCAACGCCGCCGCCATCGCCAAGCACCCCGGCTCCACCGTCAACGAGACCGAGCTGGAAGAGGAATACGGTCGCTACATCTACCAGGTGGAACTGCGTGATCCCCAGGGCGTGCAGTGGGACCTGGAGCTGGACGCCACCAATGGCCAGATCCTCAAGGATCACCAGGACGACTGATGCGACTGATCATGCGCTACAGCGGCATCGTCGCCCTGGTCCTGGCGGTCTTCGCCCTCGAAGCGGTCGCCCGTGACCTGGACCAGGACGAAGCCCTGAAGCTCCGCGAGGAAGGCGTGATCATGCCCCTCGAGCAACTGCTGCACCGAGCCCTGGGGTTGTACCCCGGGGCTCGCTTGTTGGAAGCGGAGCTGGAAGAGGAAGACGATGTCTATGTCTACGAAGTCGAGCTGCTGACCACCGAAGGCGTGGTGCGGGAACTGGAACTGGATGCCCGCGACGGTCGCATCCTGAAGGACGAGGAAGATGACTGATGCGCCTGCTGCTGGTTGAGGATCACGTACCCCTGGCGGACGAACTGCTGGCCGGGCTCGGCCGCCAGGGGTACGCGGTGGATTGGCTGGCCGACGGCCGCGACGCCGCCCACCAGGGCGCCAGCGAGCCCTATGACCTGATCGTGCTGGACCTCGGGCTGCCCGGGCGCCCCGGCCTCGACGTGCTGCGCGAGTGGCGTGCCGGCGGCCTGGCCACGCCGGTGCTGATCCTCACCGCGCGGGACTCCTGGGCCGAGCGTATCGAAGGCCTCAAGGCCGGCGCCGACGACTACCTGACCAAGCCCTTCCACCCGGAGGAACTGGCCCTGCGCATCCAGTCGCTGCTGCGCCGTGCCCGCGGCCTGGCCAACCAGCCGCACCTGGAAGCGGCCGGCCTGCAGCTGGACGAGGGTCGCCAATGCGTCACCCGAGGCGGCGAAGAGGTGGACCTGACCGCCGCCGAGTTCCGTCTGCTGCGCTACTTCATGCTCCACCCCGGCCAGTTGCTGTCCAAGAGCCACCTGGCCGAGCACCTCTACGACGGCGAGACCGAGCGCGATTCCAACGTCATCGAGGTCCACGTCAACCACCTGCGGCGCAAGCTCGGCCGCACCGTGATCGAAACCCGCCGAGGCCAGGGCTACCGCTTCACCGGTGCCACCGAGTGAGGTCCATCCAGCGCCAGCTCAGCATCGGCCTGGTGACCCTGCTGCTGGTGGTCGGGCTGCTGCTGGCTCAGGTCAGCCTGTGGCTGTTCGACGACGGCCTGCGCCGCCACCTGGAAGGCAACCTGCGCAGCGAGGCGGAAAGCCTGCTGGCCGCCCTGGTGCGCGGGCCCAACGGCATCCAGCTGGACGAACAGAAGCTCAACCCGGTGCACCAGCAGCCCTATTCCGGGCGCTACTTCCTGATCCGCATCGATGACAAACCCTGGCGCTCGCGCTCCCTCTGGGATGCTGAACTCGCCATGCCCGAGCGGCCCGGCCTCACCGCCGAGCTGCTGCCCGGCCCCAACGACCAGCAGTTGCTGACCTATCGTGGTGACTACCGCCGCTTCGGCCGCCAGGTGAGCATCGCCGTGGCCCAGGACTACACGCCCATTCTCGACAGCTTCCGTCGCGTGCAGTGGACGGGCGTCGCCCTGGGCGCTGCCGCCTTGCTGCTGGTGCTCGCCCTGCAGCGCTATACCGTGCGCCGCGCCCTGCGCCCGCTGGAGCGGGTGCGCCGGCAGATCGCCCAGCTGCAACAGGGCCAGCGCAGCGAGCTGGACGCCCGCGTGCCCCTGGAGCTGGAGCCGCTGGTGGGCCAGGTCAACCACCTGCTGGCCCACACCGAAGACACCCTGCGCCGCTCGCGCAACGCCCTAGGCAACCTTGGCCACGCGTTGAAGACGCCCCTGGCGGTGCTGGTCAGCCTGGAATCCCGCGACGAGCTGCGCGCGCACCCGGAGCTGCGCGCCACCCTGGCCGAGCAACTGGAACAGATCCAGCAACGCCTGGCCCGGGAGCTGGGCCGCGCGCGCCTGGCCGGGGAAGCGCTGCCGGGTGCGCATTTCGATTGCGATGCTGAGTTGCCGGGGCTGTTCAACACCCTGTCGATGATCCATGACAGCCAGCTCGACCTGGACTGGGACGCCGCCGCCGGGCTGCGCCTGCCCTGGGACCGCGAAGACCTGTTGGAGCTGCTGGGCAACCTGCTGGACAACGCCTGCAAATGGGCTGAGACCCAGGTGCTGCTGTCCATCTCCGTGCAGGCCGGCGGCTACCGCCTGAGCGTGGACGACGACGGCCCCGGCATCGCCGAGGAGCAGCGCGAATCGGTGCTGGACAGGGGCTCGCGGTTGGACGAACAGGTCGCCGGTCACGGCCTGGGCCTCGGCATCGTGCGGGACATCGTCGACGCCTGGGGCGGCAGCATCCGCTTGCTGGAAAGCCCCCTCGGCGGGCTGCGTGTGCTGGTGGAACTGCCGGCGCCGGTTGCTCGCGCCTAGCCCGCCAGCAACCGCTCCACTGCCGCCAGGGCCAGGCGCTGGCGCTCCTGCCAGTCACCGCCCAACACCTCGAAGCGCTGCCCGTTGGCCACCAGCCAGTCCTGGCTGGCGCTGAAGAAGGCCTGGCGTTCGCTCAGCTCCGGCTGGCAGCGCTGGCCATCGCCCAGCCACTCCACCCCTTCAGGGCGCAGCAGCAGGTGCAGGTCGTAGTGCCGTGCCAGCAACTCGGTCTCCAGCCAGGCGGGGCAGTCGCCGAACAGGGTGCGGCTCCAGAGCATGTTGCTCAGCAGGTGGGTGTCGAGGATCAGCAGGGCAGGGCGCCGGGCGCGGGCCGCGTCCTCGCGCTGCAGCTGGCCACGGGCAATGGTGGGGATGTCGGCGTAGCAGGTGTCGCGGCGCTGCTCGTCGATGAAATCACGCACGTACTCACTGACCACCTCGCCGCCGAAGCGTGCGTGCAGTTCAGCTGCCAGCCAGCTCTTGCCACTGGATTCCGGCCCCGCCAGCACCACCACCTTCATGCCGGGCTCGCCTGCGGCTGTCGCCATTGGCGCCAGCCGTGCACGGCCAGCAGGGTGAACAGCACATAGAGCGCAGCGGTCAGGTACAGCGCCTTGCTGATGAACAGGCCGACGAAGATCACGTCCACCACTATCCACAGCGCCCAGCATTCCAGGCGCTTCTGCGCCATCCAGACCTGGGCCACCAGGCTGAAGGCGGTGAGGGCGGCGTCCAGCCAGGGCGCGGCGGCGTCGGTGTGGGTGGCCATCAGGTAACCCAGGCTCAAGGCGCCGGCGGTGCCGAGGGCCAGGCTCAGCAGCAGGCCGTTGCGTGCCAGGCGCGTCACCTCGCGGCCCTCGTGGCGATCTCCGCCCCGGGTCCACTGCCACCAGCCATACAGCTGCAGCACGGCGTAGATCAGCTGCAACAGCATGTCGGAGTAGAGCTTCACCTCGAAGAAGATCCAGGCGTAGATCAGCACCATGACCAGGCCGATGGGCCAGCACCAGCGGTTCTGCCGGGTGGTGAGCCAGACGGCCAGCACGCCGATCGCGGCGGCGAAGAGTTCAAGTGGCGACACGGGCGGCCCTCGTGAAATAAGCCGCCGATTGTAGCGGCTTCAGCCGGCGGCGGGCGCCCTGGTTGCGAGGCGTTGCTGGTCCTGGCGCTCGCGCTCGGTGCCCAGGTAGGGCTCGCGGGTGCCCAGCAGGTGGTCGAACCAGGGCCGGGTCACGCACCAGTTGGCATGGGGGTTGGGGCCCATGTGGTGGTCGTAGTGCCAGGGCAGGTGGCTGCGGGCCCAGTCCGGGTCCTCGTGGGAGCGACGGTGCACGCGGTAGTAGTTCGCCGCGCAGTACCAGAGCGTCGCGGTGAACCAGGGCGCCACCAGCCATAGCGGGCTCGCGGCCAGGCTCGCCAGCAGCAGCGCCCAGGCTTCCTTGCCCTGGGCGTGCAGGCCCAGCGGGAAGCGTTCGTAGCAGGGGTCGCGGAACCCATGGCGGCGGGCGTTGCCATGGTGTTCGTGGAAATGGAAGCTCCAGAAGCGCCCGCGCACCCGGCCCAGGCCGTGGAGCACATGCTTGTGGAAGAACCATTCGATGAAGTTGGCCAGCAGCAGGCCGGCGATGAGGCTCAGCGGGGCTTCGAGGTACCAGGGCATGGCGGTGGCTTTCCGTGGCGGGTCGTGGGTCGACTCTAGCCAGGAGGGCGATGCCCGGTCTTGCCCCTGCTGCCCGGTTTACCGGGCGCCCGGGGCAAGCCTCAGCAGACCAGGCTGTCGGCCTGGCGGTAGAGCATCAGCAGCTTGCGAGTGATGCTCTGCTGGATGTCGTCGCGCTCGAAGGTGGAGAGGTGCGGCAGCTTGTGCACCTGCAGGCGGTGCAGGTGGATGTAAGGCATCTGCTGGTCGAACTCGCGCAGGTCGCCCTTCATCAGGATCGGCAGGAACACGTCGCCGCGCTTGCGCTGGTTGCTGATGATCTGCGCCAGCGCCGGCTTGAAGGGCATGGTCTTGGGCTTCGGCCCGCCTTCCTCGATGCGTGTGCTGAGCAGCAGGCCCGGCTTGCCGAGCACCACGCCAGGCAGCACGCAGAGGCCGGTCTTGAGCACCGCGCTGGCCTCGATCCCGTGCAGGGTGTCGTGGAACGCATAGGGGTTGGGCAGCACCACCATCTTGCGCCCGAGGTCGGCGGGGAAGTGCAGGCCGTAGTTGGTGTACAGCTGGCGCGTGGACTCGGAGTACACGCACAGGCGGTTCTCGAACAGGCGGATGAAGCGCTCGGCCAGCTCGCGGCGGGCGATGCTGTCCAGGTCCCAGATCAGGTCCAGGTTCTGCTGTTGGCCGAGGTCGACCTCTTGGTGTTCCATGTTGCCCATGCCGGTCCTCAAACGCGGAATTGTCTCAACAAGCGGTTCAATTGTTCGGCCAGCTGGCTGAGCTGCTGGCTGGCGGCGCTAGTCTGCTCTGAAGCCATCGCGTTGTCATGGGCCAGGCTGGCTGCCTGGGTCACATTCTGGTTGATGTCTTCCACCACGTGGGATTGTTGCAGGGTGGCGCTGGCGATGGAGGCATTGAGCCCGGTGAGGTTGCGCAGCGACTGGGCGATCTGCCCCAGGCTCTCGCCGGCCTGGCTGGCCTGCTCAACGGTCAGTTGCGAGGCGCGGCTGCTTTCGTTGATCACCTTCACCGCCGCCTCGGAGTTGCCCTGCAGGCGCTCGATCATGCCGTGGATCTCGGCAGTGGATTTCTGCGTGCGCTGGGCCAGCAGGCGTACTTCGTCGGCGACTACCGCGAAGCCGCGGCCCTGTTCGCCGGCGCGGGCGGCTTCGATGGCGGCGTTCAGCGCCAGCAGGTTGGTTTGTTCGGCGATGGAGCGGATCACCTCCAGCACGGAGCCGATCTGCGAGCTTTCCTCGGCCAGCGAGCGGATCACCTCCACCGCCTGGGCGATGGTGTCGGACAGCTGGCCGATCTGCCGCAGGCTGCTGTCGATGTTGCTCTGGCCGAGGCGCGCCTGGTCTTCGGCGGTGCGCACTTCACTGGCGGCGTGCTCGGCGTTCTTCGCCACGTCCTGCACGCCATAGGTGACCTCGTTGATGGCCGTGGCCACCAGCTCCATCTGCTGGGATTGCTGTTCGCTCTGCCGTTGGCCGTTGCTGGCGATCCCACCGAGGGAGCCGGCGGCCTGGTCCAGCGCGCCGGCTGCGTCCAGCGATTGGCGGATGACCCCGCGCAGCTTGCTGGTGAAGGCGTTGAAGTGGCCGGACAGCGCGGTGATCTCGTCGCGCCCCTGGTTGTCCAGGGCACTGGTCAGGTCGCCCTCACCGCTGGCGATGGCGGCCATGGCGGTGACCACTTCCTCGAGCGGGCGGGTGATGCTGCGGGCAATCACCACCACCAGCACCGCCATGATCAGGGCGATCACCAGGCCGATGGCCGAGGCGTGCAGGGCCTGGGACCAGAACTCGTCCTGCATGTCGTCGATATAGATGCCCGAGCCGATCACCCAGCCCCAGGGCTCGAACAATTGCACGTAGGACACCTTGGGCACCGGGTCGCTGGCGCCCGGCTTGGGCCAGCGGTAGTCGACGAAGCCGGCACCCTTGCTGCGGGCCACGGCCACCATGTCGTTGAACAGCGGCTTGCCGTCCGGGTCCTTGTAGCCGGAGAGGTCCTGCCCCTCCAGCTTCGGGTTGGTCGGGTGCATGACCATGCGCGGGGTCAGGTCGTTGATCCAGAAGTAGTCGTTCTTGTCGTAGCGCAGGGCGCGGATGGCCTGCATGGCCTGCTTCTGCGCCTCTTCGCGGGGCAGGGTGCCGGCGGCTTCCTGGGCCTGGAAGTGCTGCAACACGCCCGCGGCGGTCTGCACCACGTGCTGGGTCTTGAGTTCTTTGCCGTGTAGCAGGTCGCTGTGGATCTGCTGGAGCATCACCACCCCGAGGATCACCAGCATCGACACCGAGACGATGAGGATCAGCCACAGGCGGCGGCTGATGGGCAGACTGCGAAGGTTCATGGTCCGGTGCTCCTGGCTTGTTATTGTTCGGCAGCGGATTGCGCGTTCCGGAGCGGTCTTTGCCGCGCGCGAATCCATAGCATGTCTGATAGCATTTCGGCCCTTGGCCGGCAAACCTGATAACGGATCGCCGGCCGGGAACCCGCGTCCTCGTGGCTGGTCTCAGCCGCGCGCGGTACCCGCCTGGGGCCACATCACTTACACATTCGCAAGAGCAGGCCGCCGCTTGGCGCGCCTTGGGGAGTTCCGATGGATTTTTGGACGGCCTTTCAGGCCCTGATACTGGGCGTTGTCGAAGGCATCACGGAGTTCCTGCCGATCTCCAGCACCGGCCACCAGATCATAGTCGCTGACCTGATCGGCTTCGGTGGCGAGCGCTTCCAGGCCTTCAACATCATCATCCAGCTCGGCGCCATCCTCGCCGTGGTCTGGGAATACCGGCGCAAGATCTTCGAAGTGGTGGTCGGCCTGCCTCGTGAGCGCAGTGCTCAGCGTTTCACCGGCAACCTGCTGGTGGCGTTCTTCCCGGCCGTGGTGCTGGGCGTGGCCTTCGCCGACCTGATCCACCACTACCTGTTCAACCCCATAACCGTGGCCACTGCTCTGGTGATCGGCGGGGTGATCATGCTGTGGGCCGAGCGTCGCGAGCATGCGATCCAGGCCGAGACGGTGGATGACATGAACTGGAAGCAGGCACTCAAGGTGGGCCTGGCCCAGTGCCTGGCGCTGGTGCCCGGCACCTCGCGCTCCGGCGCCACCATCATCGGCGGGCTGCTGTTCGGCCTGTCGCGCAAGGCAGCCACCGAGTTCTCCTTCTTCCTCGCCATGCCCACCATGGTCGGCGCGGCGGTCTACTCGGGCTACAAGTACCGCCACCTGTTCCAGCCGGCGGACCTGCCGGTATTCGCCCTGGGCTTCGTGGTTTCGTTCATCTTCGCGATGATCGCCGTGCGCGCCCTGCTCAAGTTCATCGGCAACCACAGCTACGCCGTCTTCGCCTGGTACCGCATCGGCTTCGGCTTGCTGATCCTCGCCACCTGGCAGTTCGGCCTTATCGACTGGGCCACCGCGCAAGGCTGAGTCCCGAGCATTCGCGATATCGATAAAGGCGTGCCCCCGGGCGCGCCTTTGTCATAGTGGGCGCCTGCATCGCTACGGATGAAGGAAAGCCCATGAGCGCGCTCGAACATCGCCTGCTGGAGGTCAACGGCATCCACCTTGGCCTGCATTGCGCCGGCCCCGAGGATGGGCGGCCGCTGTGGCTGCTGCACGGCTTCCCGGAATGCTGGCATTCCTGGCGCAACCAGATCGAGCCGCTGCTGGCCGCCGGCTACCGGGTGCTGGTGCCGGAGATGCGCGGCTACGGCAGCAGCAGTGCCCCGGTCGACCCCGCCGCCTATGACCTGATAACCCTCTGCGGCGACATCCAGGCCGCCATGGATGCCCTTGGCCAGCACGAAGCCTGCGTCATCGGCCACGACTGGGGCGCCCCGGTGGCCTGGCACCTGGCCCTGCTGGAGCCGCAGCGGGTCAAGGCGGTGGTTGGGATGGCGGTGCCCTTTGGTGGCCGCCCACGGCAACCGGCCACCGAGGCGATGCGTCAGCACTTCGCCGACCGCTTCAACTACATCCTCTATTTCCAGGCGCCGGGCGTCGCCGAGCGTGAGCTGGATGCCGACATCCCGCGCACCCTGCGGATGATGATGCACAACAGCTCCGCCGCCGTGCCCCGGGACTTCTTCCTCCAGGACAAGCCCGCCGGCGCGACTCTGTTCGATGGCATGCAGGACCCAGGCCGGCTGCCGGACTGGTGCGACGAGGCCGCCTTCGCCGAATACCTGAAGACCTTCGAGGGGCGCGGCTTCCACGGTGCGCTCAACTGGTACCGCAACTTCGAGCGCAGCTGGCAGCGCACCGAGCCGCTGCAAGGCCGCCAGGTGCTGCAGCCGGCGTTGTTCCTCATCGGCGACAAGGACCCGGTCGGCACCCTCGAAGCCCACAGCATCAAAGTCATGCCACGCAGCGTGCCCGCGCTGGAGCAGCATGTGATCGCCGAGTGCGGGCACTGGCTGCAGAACGAAAAGCCGCGCGAGGTGAACGCCCATCTGCTGGGCTTCCTGGCGCGGCACTATCCGAATGGCAACTGATCTGCCGGGGTGATGGGTGGGAGCGAATTCATTCGCGATTGTTAGGCACCGAGCTCATCGCGGTTTAAACCGCTCCCACGGGAGGTGCGATCCTGTAGGGGCGAATTCATTCGCCCGCTTCTGATTCGCCCCTACAGGCCTCCCGGGTCAGCTGGCCAGCAACTGGCGCAGCACGTAGTGGAGGATGCCGCCGGCCTTGAAGTACTCGACCTCGTTGAGGGTGTCGATGCGGCACAGCACCTCGACCTTCTCCGGTGTGCCGTCTTCGCGGGTGATCTCCAGGGTCAGCGGTATATGCGGGCGCAGCTTGACGCCACTGAGGCCCTTGATGCTGATGGTCTCCTTGCCGGTCAGGCCCAGGCTCTTGCGGTCGGTACCGTCCTTGAACTGCAGCGGCAGCACGCCCATGCCCACCAGGTTGGAGCGGTGGATGCGCTCGAAGCTCTCGGCGATCACCGCCTTGACCCCCAGCAGGTTGGTGCCCTTGGCCGCCCAGTCACGGGAGGAGCCGGTGCCGTATTCCTTGCCGGCGAAGATCACCAGCGGCGTGCCTTCCTCCTGGTAGCGCATGGCCGCGTCGTAGATGGCCAGCTTCTCGCCGCTGGGTACGTGCAGGGTGTTGCCGCCTTCCTCGCCACCGAGCATCTCGTTGCGGATGCGGATGTTGGCGAAGGTGCCGCGCATCATCACTTCGTGGTTGCCGCGCCGCGAGCCGTAGGAGTTGAAGTCACGTGGCTCCACACCATTTTCTCGCAGGTAGCGCCCGGCGGGGCTGTCGGCCTTGATGTTGCCGGCGGGGGAGATGTGGTCGGTGGTCACCGAATCCCCCAGCAGGGCGAGGACCCGGGCCTTTTGCACGTCTTCCACCTTGGGCGGCGCACCGGCGATATCGGCGAAGAAGGGCGGGTGCTGGATGTAGGTGGAGTCGGCCTGCCAGGCATAGGTGTCCGATTCGGGCACCTGGATGGCGCGCCACTTCTCGTCGCCGGCGAAGACCTCGGCGTACTCCTTGCGGAACATGGCGGTGTCCACCTTGGCGATGGCGTCGGCGATCTCCTTCTGGCTCGGCCAGATGTCCTTCAGGTACACCGGCTTGCCGTCCTTGCCTTCGCCCAGCGGTTCGCGGCTGATGTCCAGGCGCACGCTGCCGGCCAGGGCGTAGGCCACCACCAGCGGTGGGGAGGCCAGCCAGTTGGTCTTCACCAGCGGGTGCACGCGGCCTTCGAAGTTGCGGTTGCCCGAGAGCACCGAGGCCACGGTCAGGTCGCCCTGCTGGATGGCTTTCTCGATGGGGTCCAGCAGCGGGCCGGAGTTGCCGATGCAGGTGGTGCAGCCGTAGCCCACCAGGTCGAAGCCCAGCTCGTCGAGGTACTTCGTCAGCCCGGCGGCGGCGAAGTACTCGGTCACCACCTTGGAGCCGGGCGCCAGGGAGCTCTTCACCCAGGGTTTGCGGGTCAGGCCCTTTTCCACGGCCTTCTTCGCCACCAGGCCGGCGGCCATCATCACGCTGGGGTTGGAGGTGTTGGTGCAGGAGGTGATGGCGGCGATCACCACGGCGCCGTCGCTCAGGCGGTGGGTGCGACCTTCGTACTCGTAGTCCATCACGCCGCTCTGCACATTGCCGCCGACGGCGGTACCGCCGCCGCCCTCGCTGAGCAGGCGGCCGTCCTCCTTGGCGCTGGGTTTGAGCTGCAGGGCGATGAGGTCGTCGAAGGTGCTGGCCACCTGGGTCAGCGGCACCCGGTCCTGCGGGCGCTTGGGCCCGGCCAGGCTGGCTTCCACCGTGCCCATGTCCAGGGCCAGGCTGTCGGTGAACACCGGCTCGTCACCGGCGTTGCGCCACAGGCCCTGGGTCTTGCAGTAGGCCTCCACCAGCTTGACGGTGGATTCCGGGCGGCCGGAGAGGCGCAGGTAGCCCAGGGTGATCTCGTCCACCGGGAAGAAGCCACAGGTGGCGCCGTATTCCGGGGCCATGTTGGCGATGGTGGCGCGGTCGGCCAGGGGCAGGTCGGCGAGGCCGTCGCCGTAGAACTCGACGAATTTCCCCACCACGCCTTTCTTGCGCAGCATCTGGGTGACGGTGAGCACCAGGTCGGTGGCGGTGATGCCTTCCTTCAGCTTGCCGCTGAGCTTGAAGCCGATCACCTCGGGGATCAGCATCGACACCGGCTGGCCGAGCATGGCCGCTTCCGCCTCGATGCCGCCCACGCCCCAGCCGAGCACGCCGAGGCCGTTGATCATGGTGGTGTGGGAGTCGGTGCCCACCAGGGTGTCGGGGAAGGCGTAGGTCTTGCCGTCCTCGTCGCGGGTCCAGACGGTGCGGCCCAGGTACTCGAGGTTGACCTGGTGGCAGATGCCGGTACCCGGCGGAACCACGCTGAAGTTGTCGAAGGCGTTCTGGCCCCAGCGCAGGAAGGCATAGCGTTCGCCGTTGCGCTCCATCTCGATCTCGACGTTCTGTTCGAAGGCCTCGGGGCTGGCGAAGCGGTCCACCATCACCGAGTGGTCGATCACCAGGTCCACCGGGGACAGCGGGTTGATCTTCTGCGGGTCGCCACCGGCCTTGGCCACAGCGTCACGCATGGCGGCCAGGTCGACCACGGCGGGTACGCCGGTGAAGTCCTGCATCAATACCCGCGCCGGGCGGTACTGGATCTCGCGCTCGGAGCTGCGGGTCTTCTGCCAGGCCACCAGGGCTTCGAGGTCCTCGGGGCCGACGGTTTCGTTGTCTTCCCAGCGCAGCAGGTTTTCCAGCAGCACTTTCAGGGACAGGGGCAGCTTGTCGATGCTGCCGAGGCGCTTGGCGGCCTCTGGCAGGCTGAAGAAATGGTAGGTCTTGCCGTCCACCTCGAGGGTGCGACGGCTGTTCAGGCTATCCAAGGAAGGCATGTGACATCTCCTTTTGGCCCACACGGCATGGGCCGATACAGGGGGCGGAACCCTGCAAAGCTAGCTCTGCTTGGCGGGGCACGCCATGTTCTGGACTCCCGTTCCGCCAGCATGGTTCCTCTTGTCGCATCACTGTGGGCGTAGGAATTTTCCGTCAGTTACTGTGTGAAATCGGGCGCTTCGGCTCTATAGTGCGCGGCCAAGGAGACACCCCGATGAATAGCCTGTTCCTGCACTGCCGCCCCGGTTTCGAGGGTGAGGTGTGCGCCGAGATATCCGACCTGGCCGCCCGACTGGACGTGCCCGGCTACGCCAAGGGCAAGGCCAGCAGCGCCTATGCCGAGTTCATCTGCCAGGACGCCGACGGCGCCGAACGGCTGATGCGCGGCCAGCGTTTCGCGCGCCTGATCTTCCCCCGCCAATGGGCCCGTGGCGCCTTCGTTGCGCTGCCCGAGACCGACCGCATCAGCGTGCTGCTGGAGCACCTGGCCGACTACCCGGTCTGCGGCAGCCTGTGGCTGGAGGTGCTGGATACCAACGAAGGCAAGGAGCTGTCGAATTTCTGTAAGAAGTTCGAGGCGCCCCTGCGCAAGGCCCTGGAGAAGGCCGGCCGCCTGGTGGATGACCCGGGCAAGCCGCGCCTGCTGCTGACCTTCCGCAGTGGCCGCGAGGTATTCGCCGGCCTCGCCGAGGCCGACAACTCCGCGCTCTGGCCCATGGGCATCCCGCGCCTGAAGTTCCCCCGCGAGGCACCGAGCCGTTCCACCCTCAAGCTGGAGGAGGCCTGGCACACCTTCATCCCCCGCGAGCAATGGGACACCCGTCTGTCCGAGGACATGACCGGCGTCGACCTGGGCGCTTCCCCCGGCGGCTGGACCTACCAGTTGGTGCGCCGCGGCATGCTGGTCACCGCCATCGACAACGGCCCCATGGCCGAGAGCCTGATGGACACCGGGCTGGTGCAGCACCTGATGGTCGACGGCTTCACCTTTAAGCCCAAGCAGCCGGTGGACTGGATGGTCTGCGACATCGTCGAGAAGCCGGCGCGCAATGCCGCACTGCTGGATACCTGGATAGGCGAGGGGCTGTGCCGCGAGGCGGTGGTCAACCTCAAGCTGCCGATGAAGCAGCGCTATGCCGAGGTGCAGCGCTTGCTGCAGCGCCTGGAAGACGCCTTCCGCGAGCGCAGGATCAAGGTGTCCATCGCCTGCAAGCAGCTCTATCACGACCGCGAGGAAGTGACCTGCCACCTGCGTCGCCTGGACCGCTGAGGCCCCACGCCCAGCCGCGCCGGGCATCGGCCGGGCTGGGCGTGCCCGGCGCTTTACGCCACAATGGCGACCTGTTCCTGGAGTACCCCATGTCCGATCAGCCTGATGCCATTCTCGATGCCACCGGCCTCAATTGCCCTGAGCCGGTGATGATGTTGCACAACAAGGTGCGCGACCTGCCGTCCGGCGGTCTGCTCAAGGTCATCGCCACCGACCCGTCGACCCGGCGGGATATCCCCAAGTTCTGCATGTTCCTCGGCCACGAGCTGGTGGAGCAGGGCGAAGAGGCCGGTACCTACCTGTACTGGATCCGCAAGAAAGCCGAATGAGGCCCGCCTCGACTCGATAAAAAGAAGCCCGCATTGCGCGGGCTTCTTGCTGTGTGGCGTCAGGCCGGTTCGGCCAGGGCCGTCACGCGGTCGCTGCTGCGGATGCGCGAGCGCGCGCTACGGGCCACACGGAAGGTCAGCATCACCGCCGCCACCGTCAGGCCGGCGATCAGCCCCTGCCACAGGCCGCGTGGGCCAGTGGGTTCGCCCAGCCAGTCGGTAAGCCCCAGCAGGTAGCCGATGGGCAGGCCGATGCCCCAGTAGGAAAACAGGGTGAGGATCATCGTCACCCGCGTGTCCTGATAACCACGCAGGGCACCGGCGGCGGTGACCTGGATGGCGTCGGAGAACTGGAACAACGCGGCGAACACGATCAGCGATGCAGCCACCGCGATGACCTGGGCATCGGGGGTGTAGATGGCGGCGATCTGCTCACGGAACAGCAGCATCAGGCTGGCCGACAGGCAGGCATAGGCCAGCGCCGTGGCCATGCCTACACCCGCGGAGAAGCGCGCATCACGCGGCGTGCCACGCCCCAGGGAGTGGCCGACACGCACGGTCACCGCCATGGCCAGGGAGTACGGGATCATGAACACCAGCGAGCTGAAGTTCAGCGCGATCTGGTGCCCGGCCACCACGTTGGCGCCCAGCCCGCCGATCAGCAGGGCGATCACCGCGAAGATGCTCGACTCGGCGAAGATCGCGATGCCGATGGGCAGGCCCACGCTCAGCAGGCGCTTGATCACCGCCCAGCGCGGCGTCTCGAAGTGGGTGAACAGGCCGCTCGGCTTGTACACCTTGGCGATGTTCACCCAGCCCAGCATGCCGAAGAACATCAGCCACATGGCGATGCCGCTGGCCCAGCCGCAGCCCACGCCGCCCATGGCCGGGAAGCCCAGGTGGCCGTAGATCAGCACGTAGTTGAGCGGGATGTTCAGCAGTAGCCCGCAGATGCCCAGCACCATGCTCGGACGGGTGCGGCCCAGGCCGTCGCTGTAGCAGCGCAGCACCTGGTAGAGCGCCACCGCCGGCAGGCCGAAGGCGATGCCGTGGAGGTAGCCCATGCTCGGAGCCACCAGGTCTTCTTCCACGCCCATCATGCGCAGCACGGGTTCGGCGCAGAGCAGCAGGCCGGCGCCGGCGAGGCCGACGACCACCGCCAGCCACAGGGCCTGGCGCACCAGCGGGCCGATCTCGGCATCCTGGTTGGCACCGTGGCGCTGGGCGACCTTGGCCGTGGTGGCGAGGAGGGTGCCGGTCATCAGCAGGAACACCGGTACCCAGATGGAGTTGCCCAGGGCCACGGCGGCCAGGTCGCGCGCGCTGACACGGCCGGCCATCACGGCGTCGACGAAACCCATGGCCGAGTGGGAGAGCTGGGCGATCATGATGGGCAGGGCAAGAGTGAATAGAGCACGCAATTCGCGACGCATACGGTCGAGGCGAGTTTGGTTTGTCACGGGGGTCTTTCCATGGCTGTGAAGCGTTCACCGGTACGGCGGTGGCGTCCGTATTGCTCGTGGCCCACGGGGTGGGCAAGCCTGGCTGCGATGGGCTCGCAACGGGCGCTGGCCTGGCCGTGGCAAGGGGATTACCGGCGATAGGGGGACAGCGGAGGCGGAAGACGGCCTAGTCTACGCGCTGACGGCATGGTCAGGAAAGAGGGCGATGCACTGGGTTGGGGCGACGCCGGGCCGGGGGATTCCGTAGAATGGCCGCCTTGCCCCTGGAGAGCACCATGCGCATCCTCGCCGACGAAAACATCCCCCTGGTCGACGCCTTCTTCGGCGGTTTCGGCCCCATCCGCCGCATGCCGGGTCGCGCCATCGACCGCGCCGCCCTGGGCGACGCCGAGGTGCTGCTGGTGCGCTCGGTGACCCGCGTCGACCGCGCCCTGCTGGAAGGCAGCGCGGTGCGCTTCGTCGGTACCTGCACCATCGGTACCGATCATCTCGACCTGGGCTGGTTCGCCGAGGCCGGCATCGCCTGGTCCAGCGCGCCCGGCTGCAATGCCCGTGGCGTGGTGGATTTCGTCCTGGGCAGCCTGCTGACCTTGGCCGAGGACGAGGGTGTAGCGCCCTCGACCCGCACTTACGGCGTCGTCGGCGCCGGCCAGGTGGGCGGGCGCCTGGTGGAGGTGCTGCGCGGCCTGGGCTGGCGGGTGCTGGTCTGCGACCCACCACGCCAGGCGGCCGAGGGAGGCGACTACGTCGACCTAGCCACCGTGCTGGAGCAGTGCGATGCCATCAGCCTGCACACGCCATTGGACAAGGGCGGCGCCCATCCCACCCACCACCTGCTGGGGGCCGCCGAGCTGGCGCGGCTCAAGCCCGGCTGCTGGCTGATCAACGCCAGCCGGGGGGCGGTGGTGGACAACCGGGCGCTGCGTGATGCGCTGCGGGCCCGTTCGGATCTGCGCGCGGTGCTGGACGTCTGGGAAGGCGAGCCGGAGGCTGATCCTGAACTGGCCGCGCTGTGCCGCATCGCCACGCCGCACATCGCCGGCTATAGCCTGGACGGCAAGCTGCGCGGCACCGCGCAGATCTACCAGGCCTTCTGCCGCGCCGAAGGCATCGAGGAAGCGGTGCGGCTGGACGAACTGCTGCCCGCGCCCTGGTTGCCGGAACTGACCCTGGATGCCAGCGCCGACACGGTCTGGGCGTTGGCCATGCTCTGCCGCGCGGTGTATGACCCGCGCCGCGACGATGCCGATTTCCGCCGCAGCCTGGTGGGGGATTCCGCCCAGCGCCGCGCGGCCTTCGACGCCTTGCGCAAGCACTACCCGGTGCGCCGGGAAATCGACGGCCTGCGGGTGCGCCTGCAGGGCGAGGCGCCGCAACTGGCGCAGTGGGTGCGGGCGCTTGGGGCGGAGCTGGCCTGAGGCCGCGGCCCGCCAATGACCCACCAATGAAAAGGCCCAGGCAGATGCCCGGGCCTTCGAGTGAAGCGCTGGGGGTCAGGCCTGTTTGCGGGCGCCTTCCCAGTGCTTGTCCAGCTCTTTGCAGGCGCGCTGGATCATGCCTTCGGTAATGGGGATTTCCCGACCCTGGGCATCGATGATCGAGCCGCCAACAGGTTGCTGGGGTTGAAGCGGAACGACCCGGCGGGTGGAAGTGCTGTTCTGCAAGCTCATGGCCTGTCTCCTCATCAGGTGGTGCGCGCAGTCTAGGTCCCATAGATGAACGCGCAGTGACAGTCAGGCGCCAGTATTACGCCGTAAAAGCAAAGGACCGGGGGAGATTTGCAGCGATTGTGCCAATCGCGCTTTCCGGCCGGTCCATGGGGTTGACCCGCAACGCGGGCCGAGAGTTCAGCGAAGAGGTTGGCATGTCGATATTCCGAATGGGCCTGATCATCAATCCCCTGGCCGGGCTGGGCGGCGCGGCTGCCCTCAAGGGCAGCGACGGTGTCGCCGAGGAGGCCCTGGCGCGCGGTGCCGTGCCCCGCGCCGAGGAACGCACCCGGCTGGCGCTGGAATCCCTGCTGCCCCTGGCTGGGCGCCTGGAGTTCCTCACCTTTCCCGGCGCCATGGGCGCTGATCTGCTGGCACGCATGGGCTTCCGCCATCGGCTCATCGGTGCTCTGCAGGCGGCGACCAGCAGCGCCGCCGATACTCGCCACGCCGTGGAGGCGCTGCAGGAGGCCGGCGTGTCGCTGATCCTCTTCGCCGGTGGTGATGGCACTGCCCGTGACGTCAGCGCCGTGGCCCGTGAAGGCCAGCCGGTGCTGGGTATTCCGGCGGGGGTGAAGATCCATTCCGGCGTCTACGCCATCAGCCCGCGCGCGGCGGGGGAGCTGGCGCGGCGGCTGGTGGAAGGCGGCCTGATCCGCCTGGCCAGTGGCGAGGTGCGTGACCTCGACGAGGCAGCCCTGCGCGAGGGCAAGGTGGCGGCCCGCTGGTATGGCGAGCTGACGGTACCGGTGGAAGGTCATTTCATGCAGCACGTGAAGCAGGCGGGCATGGAGTCCGAGGAGCTGGTCCTGGTGGACCTCGCCGACTGGCTGGCGGAAAGCTGGGAGGAGGGCGTGCGCTACGTCCTCGGTCCCGGCTCGACCCTGCACGGGCTGGCCGCCAACCTCGGCCTGGATACCACCCTGCTGGGCGTGGATGTGATCGAGAACGGCCAGCTGATCGCCCGCGATGTCACCGAGGCCCAGCTGTTCGAACTGGTGGACGGCCACACGGCCTTCCTCCTGGTCACCGCCATCGGTGGTCAGGGCCACATCATCGGCCGCGGCAACCAGCAGATCAGCCCGCGCGTGTTGCGCGCCATCGGCCTCGAGCGGCTGCGGGTGGTGGCCACCAAGCGCAAGCTCGGCACCCTCGAAGGCCGGCCCCTGCTGGTGGACAGCGGCGACCCGCAGCTGGACGACGCCTTCCCCGATGCGGTGCGGGTCTGGGCCGGCTACAAGGAGGAGCTGTTGTACCCGCTGGGCTGGGCCGCCGACACAGGCGCCGAGTGCTGACTGGCAAATGACTACACCGCCCTGGGAACCAACGCAAACCGCCCAAGGCGGGCGCCCCTGGCGTTGCTGCTGACCGATCCTTAAGGTTGGCCGGGCCTGCCGATCCGGTGCTTGCGCACCTGGCGCATTCTCCTCAGGGCTTATGGTTGGGGCGTCAGGGGCGCAATCCCGGATCGGCAGGCTCCTTTGCACAGCTGAATACCCTTGGCCCGATGGCTCACACCATCGGGCATTTTCCGTTGCCTTCCGCTCCGTTACTCTTGCCGCTGCACATCTGCAAGGAGAGAGAAGATGGTCCAGGGTGGTTGCCTGTGCGGCGGAGTCCGTTTCGAGATCGAGGGTGAGCTGGCGCCGATCCAGATCTGTCATTGCAGCCAGTGCCGCAAGGCGCAGGGCACGCCTTTCGTCACCAATATCCCGGTGGACGAGACGCGCTTCCGCCTGCTGGCGGGCAACGAGCTGCTGCGTGCCTTCAGCTCCTCGCCGGGCAAGCAGCGGGTGTTCTGCGAGCGTTGCGGCTCGCCCCTCTACAGCAAGAGCGAGAAAGCCCCTGGCGTGCTGCGCATCCGTGCCGGCCTGCTGGAAGGCGAGCTGGAGACGCGCCCCGCCAACCACGCCTACGTGGCGTCCAGGGCCAACTGGTGGGACATCCAGGATTCCCTGCCGCAATTCCCTGCAGGGCGGGGCTGACCATGCTCAAGCGACTGTTTTGCCTGTTCCTGCTGCTGGCCAGCCTGGGCGCCCAGGCGGCGGTGGATGCCGTGCGCCTGGTGGATTCGGCGCGCGGCCAGATCGGCGTGACCCTGAGCTACGACCCGGTGTACCGGCGCATCGCCTACCCCGGCGGCGACGTGCCCCTGGCCACCGGCGTGTGCACCGACGTGGTGATCCGCGCGCTGCGCGAACAGGGCCTGGACTTGCAGAAGGTGGTGCACGAGGACATGCGCAGCCACTTCTCCGCCTACCCGCGCAACTGGGGCCTGAAGCGCCCCGATCCGAACATCGACCACCGCCGCGTGCCCAACCTGATGACCTGGTTCAAGCGCCAGGGCATGGCGCTGCGCCCCAGTGACCAGGCCGCCAGCTACCGCCCCGGCGACATCGTCACCTGGGACCTCGGGCGCGGCCTGCAGCACATCGGCATCCTCTCCGACCGCACCGGTGCTGACGGCGTGCCGCTGGCCCTGCACAACATCGGCCGCGGTACCCAGGAAGAGGACATCCTGTTCCGCTACAAGATCATCGGCCACTACCGCTTCGCCGAGCGTTGACGGGCCACGAGCACGGGCTGTGCCTGTGCTCGACGGCTTTTCGCGCAAGGCCTAGTATCGACGGCATCCTTTCCTGACCGGGAGCGCGTGATGAACGCCGATTCCTTTCCTCCCCACATCCAGCCCGGCGAGCGCGTGGTGCTCTTCGATGGCGTCTGCAAGCTGTGCAACGGCTGGGCGCGTTTCCTGATCCGCCACGACCGCGAGCGGCTGTTCAAACTGGCTTCGGTGCAATCCCCGGAGGGGCAGGCCATTCTGCGCTGGTATGGCCTGCCCACCGACCACTTCGACACCATGGCCTACATCGAGGGTCGCGAGCTGTTCGTGCGTTCCGACGCGGTGCTGCGCATCGCCCGCCTGCTGCCCTGGCCCTGGCGCCTGGGTGGCGTGCTGCGAGTGATCCCGGCGGCGTTGCGCGACTGGCTCTACGACCGCATCGCGCTGAACCGCTATCGGCTGTTCGGTCGCCACGAGGTGTGCCTGCTGCCGAGCCCCGACCACGAGCAGCGCTTCCTCCAGGCGGGCAACTGAGGCAATAGAGCGGCTGGCGCAGCGGCGGGAAAACCCGCAGAGTGGCGCCTCCTCCCGATCGAGTCCTCGCAATGGGTCTGCTTTCCTCCCGCCAGCGCAATGCGCTGCGCATGGCCGCGCGCTTCGTCGCTCCCTATCGCTGGCGGGTGATCGGCGCGCTGCTGGCGCTGCTGTTCACTGCCGCCATCACCCTGTCCATGGGGCAGGGCATCCGCCTGCTGGTGGACCAGGGCCTGGCGACTCAGTCACCGGAAGCCCTCAACCATTCGATCATCCTGTTCTTCGCCCTGGTGGTGGCGCTGGCGGTGGGCACCTTCAGCCGCTTCTACCTGGTGTCCTGGGTGGGCGAGCGCTTCGTCGCGGATATCCGCAAGCGCGTGTTCAACCACCTGATCGAGCTGCACCCCGGCTTCTTCGAAACCACCCGTGCCTCGGAAATCCAGTCGCGCCTCACGGCCGATACCACGCTGCTGCAATCGGTTATCGGCTCGTCGCTGTCCCTGGCGCTGCGCAACGGCATCATGATGATCGGCGGCATCGGCCTGCTGTTCGTCACCAACCCCAAGCTGACCGGCATCGTGGTGGTCGCCCTGCCGCTGGTGGTGGCGCCGATCCTGCTCTTCGGCCGGCGGGTGCGGGCGCTGTCGCGGCAGAGCCAGGACCGCATCGCCGATGTCGGCAGCTACGTCGGCGAGACCCTGGGGCAGATCAAGACCGTCCAGGCCTACAACCACCAGGCCCAGGACCGGGCGCGCTTCGGGCGCACCGTGGAAGGCGCCTTCGACACCGCGCGCAAGCGCATCACCCAGCGGGCCTGGCTGATCACCGTGGTCATCGTGCTGGTGCTCGGCGCGGTGGGGGTGATGCTCTGGGTCGGCGGCATGGACGTGATCGCCGGGCGCATCTCCGGCGGTGACCTGGCCGCCTTCGTCTTCTACAGCCTGATCGTCGGTTCCGCCTTCGGTGCCATCAGCGAGGTGATCGGAGAGCTGCAAAGCGCCGCCGGTGCTGCCGAGCGCATCGCCGAGCTGCTGCAGACCCGCAGCACCATCAAGGCCCCGGAGAGCGACCTGCTGCGCCTGCCCGAGCGGGTGGAAGGCGAGCTGGAGCTGCGCGGCCTGCGCTTCGCCTACCCGACCCGGCCGCATAGCCTGGCCCTCGATGGCATCGACCTGCACGTGCGCCCCGGCGAGACCCTGGCCCTGGTCGGCCCTTCCGGTGCGGGCAAGTCGACGCTCTTCGACCTGCTGCTGCGCTTCTTCGACCCCACCGAGGGTGAGGTGCGGGTGGATGGCCTGCCCATCCAGCGCCTGGACCCGGCCGACCTGCGCCGTTGCTTCGCCCTGGTGTCGCAGAGCCCGGCGCTGTTCTTCGGCAGCGTCGAGGACAACATCCGCTACGGCCGCCCCGACGCCAGCCAGGCCGAGGTGGAGGCTGCGGCGCGGGCCGCCCATGCCCACGAATTCATCCAGCGCATGCCCGAGGGCTACCAGACGCACCTGGGCGACGGCGGTATCGGTCTTTCCGGCGGGCAGCGCCAGCGCCTGGCCATCGCCCGGGCCTTGCTCACCGACGCGCCCATCCTGCTGCTGGACGAAGCCACCAGCGCGCTGGATGCCGAGAGCGAGCACCTGATCCAGCAGGCCCTGCCCGAGGTCATGAGCGGGCGCACCACCCTGGTGATCGCCCACCGCCTGGCCACGGTGAAGAGCGCCGATCGCATCGCCGTCATCGACCAGGGCAAGCTGGTCGCCATCGGCAGCCACCAGGAGCTGGTGCTCAGCAGCCCGCTCTATGCGCGCCTGGCGGAACTGCAATTTTCCACATCGAACGAGCCGGCCTGAACGGCCTTACGGGGAGTCAGGGGTGACACAGGGATTGAAGGTTCTGGTGCTGGGCGGCTACGGCAATTTCGGCCGGCTGATCGTGCGGCGTCTGCGCAGCATCGAGGGCATCGAGGTGATCGCTGCAGGGCGCGACCTGGCCAAGGCCCAGGCCCTGGCGGCGGAAACCGGTTGCCAGGCGGCGCGCCTGGATATCGACCAGCCGGAGTTGGCCCTGGCCTTCAGCAAGCTGGGTGCCCAGGTGGTGATTTCCACGGTCGGGCCCTTCCAGGGGCAGGACTACCGGGTCGCCGAGGCGGCACTGGACGCCGGCTGCCATTACATCGACCTGGCCGATGCGCGCGCCTTCGTCTGCGGCATCGGCCGGCTGGATGACCGGGCCCGCGAGCGTGGCCTGCTGATCTGTGCCGGTGCCAGTTCGGTGCCCGGCCTCAGTGCTGCTGTGGTGGATGAACAACTGCCGCGCTTCAGCCGCCTGGATAGCATCGAGCACGGCATCAGCTCTTCGGAGAAGACGCCGGGCCTGTCGACCCTGGCGGCGGTGCTCGGCTACTGCGGCCGCCCGGTGCGGCTGTGGCGCGATGGCGCCTGGGGCTCGATCCATGGCTGGCAGGGCCTGCGCCGCCACGCCTTCCGTGCCCCCATGGGCGCGCGCTGGGTGGGTATCTGCGACATTCCCGACCTGGAACTCTTCCCCGCGCGCTACCCGGGCGTGCGCGATGTCAGCTTCCGCGCTGGCGTCGGCCTGCGCCTCACCCAGTTCGGCACCTGGGCGCTGTCCTGGCTGGTGCGCGGCGGGCTGGTGCGCAACGCCGTCGGCCTGGCGTCGTTGCTGCGCAAGGGCGCGGTGCTGGTGGAGCCTCTGGGCGATGGCCTCAGCGGCATGTTCGTGACATTGCGTGGGCTGGACCACCAGGGCCGGCCACTGGTGCTCACCTGGGAACTGGTCGCCCACGACAACGACGGCCCCAACATTCCCTGCATGGCCGCCGTGGCCCTGGTGCGCAAGCTCGCCGCCGGCACTTTGGCCGAACGCGGCGCCATGCCCTGCATCGGCCTGTTCAGCAGCGCCGAATACCTGGCGGAACTGGAAGGGATGCGCATCGAGGTAGAGATCAGGGAAGGCGAATAGCCTCCCGTAGGATGGCGTAGAGCGCAGCGAAACCCATCATCGCGGAGCTTTCAGGGCTCCCAGCATCCAGGCAATAAAAAACCGGCCACTCGGGCCGGTTCTTCAACGCGTTGCGACTCAGCGGTATTCGCAGAGGTAGGCGGTGTCCTGGGCGACTTTCAGCTGGAACTTGCTGTTCGCCGGTACGGTGAACTTGCTGCCGGCTTCGAAGGTTTCCCAGCTGTCGCTGCCCGGCAGCTTGACGGTCAGGGCGCCGGCGACGACGTGCATCACTTCCAGCTGGCTGGTGCCGAATTCGTATTCGCCCGGGGCCATCACGCCGATGGTGGCGGGGCCTTCGCTCATGCCGAAGGCGATGGATTTGACGGTGCCGTCGAAGTACTCGTTGACCTTGAACATGGCGGGATCCTTGAAAAGGGTTGGAAAAAGGGCCCGCCAGTATGCCCAAGCCGCTTTGCAGCGTCACTAGGCAATGCGGCGGGGCGTTTCAGGAACTGGCAGGCAGCACCAGCGGCAGCAGGCGGGCGGTGTTACGGGCATCTTCCAGGGCCCGGTGCTGTTGACCCTGGAAGCTGAGCCCAGCCAGTTGCAGCGCGGTGTGCAGGCCCACGGGCTGCTTGAGCTGGCGGACGCGGGCGAAATGCTGCTTTAGGTTGACGTGGGGAATGCTGGCGAGGCGGCTGACCAGTTGCTGCTGGCGCCATTCCTGCTCCAGCTGGCGGCGGTCGTACTCGCCCCAACTGACCCAGCTGACCAGGCGCGGCTGGTAGTTCTGCAGCCAGCGCTCGAACGCCGGCCAGACCTGCGCCAGGGGCGCGGCGCTGTCGACATTGGCCTGGCTGATGTGGGTCAGCTGGCGGCAGAAGGTGGTCAGGCAGGGCCGGCGCAGCGGGCGCACGAAACGCTGGAAATGGTCCACTTCGCGGCCGTCGGCAGCCACGATCGATGCGCCGATCTCGATGATCTCCATATCTTCCAGGGGCCAACCGCCTTCCTCGGTCGTGGCCTCCAGGTCTATCACCAGCCAGTGCGGCATGGGCTCTCCTTGGCGCTTGTGGGGTGTCCCGGCAACTTCCGGGCGAGTATGGAGGGCCTTTCGCGGCTCGGCAAACCGCGTGTTAGGCTTCCTGGGACATGCACATGTGGAGGGTTTGAGATGGCGAAGGTGACCTTTATCGGGCTCGGCGTAATGGGCTTTCACATGGCCGGCCACCTCGCATGCGAGGGGCACGAGGTGCGCGTCTACAACCGCTCGCCGGAGAAGGCCTCGCTCTGGTGCGACGAGTTCGGCGGCGACAGCTTCGCCACGCCACGGGAAGCGGCGCAGGGTTCCGACCTGGTGATGACCTGCGTCGGCAACGACGACGACCTGCGCGCCGTGGTCCTGGGCGAGGAGGGCGCCTTCGCCGGCATGCAGCCCGGCAGCGTGCTGGTGGACCACACCACCGCCTCCGCCGAGGTGGCCCGCGAACTGTCGGCGCTGGCCGCCGAGCGCGGGCTGGGCTTTCTCGATGCGCCGGTCTCCGGCGGCCAGGCCGGGGCCGAGAGCGGCATGTTGACGGTGATGATCGGCGGCGAGCGCGAACTCTACGAGCGGGCGGCGCCGGTGATCGACAGCTACGCGCGGATGACCCGGCTGATGGGCCCGGTGGGTAGCGGCCAGTTGACCAAGATGGTCAACCAGATCTGCGTCGGCGGGCTGCTCCAGGGGCTCTCCGAGGCACTGCATTTCGCCCGGCGTTCCGGGCTCGACGCCACGGCGGCCATGGAGGTGATCGGCAAGGGGGCGGCGCAGTCCTGGCAACTGGAGCACCGTCACCAGAGCATGCTCGACGGCAAGTTCGACTTCGGCTTCGCCGTGGACCTGATGCGCAAGGACTTCGCCATCGTCTTCGCCGAGGCCCAGCGCAACGGCGCGCAATTGCCGGTCACCGAACTGGTGGATCGCTTCTACGGCGAGATCCAGGCCGAAGGCGGTGGCCGCTGGGACACCTCCAGCCTGATCACCCGCCTCGAACCCCCGAAGTGAGCCCTGGCGCGATCGGTCGCCATGACCGGCGCGCCACGCATCCCCGGCCTCAGGCGCGGAAGATAAAGTACACCGCGCCGAGCAGGCACAGACCGGCCCAGAGGTAATCGAGCTTCAGCGGTTGCTGCATGAAGTAGACGCTGAAGGGCACGAACACCGCGAGGGTGATCACCTCCTGCATGATCTTCAGCTGGCCCACCGAGAGCGCCGTGTAGCCGATGCGGTTGGCCGGCACCTGCAGCAGGTACTCGAACAGCGCGATCCCCCAGCTGATCAATGCAGCGATGATCCAGGGCTTGGTATTCAGGGTCTTGAGGTGGCCGTACCAGGCGAACGTCATGAAGACGTTGGACAGCGTGAGCAGCAGGGCGGTCTGTAGCCAAACCGGCATGACGGTGACTCCGCGATGTATGGATGCGCGCCAGCCTAAAGGGCGGTGCAGAACAAGAAAAGGGGCGAGCGATGCGCAGGTGGGTAAAAGGGGCGGCAGCCGTGTTGCTGGTGACGGCGGCAGGCGTGGCGGGATGGCAGGGGCTGCAGGTGTGGAAACAGCGCGCCGTGCTGGCCGAACTGGTGGTGCCACCGGCCTTTGCCGTACCCCGTGATTTCGATTTCGGCGATTACCGCCTGGCCTGGAACGGCCATGGCCTGGCGCTGAGCCCCAAGGGCAACCCCACCAAGCGACTGTGGGCCACCGAGGGTGGCTTCCTCGCCGCCGGTATCGGCGCTGCCGAGGTCGAAGAGCACCGGGGCGCGCTGTTCGTCGACGAGAACCGCGAGCTGCTGTGCCGCGAGCAGAGCCTGGACAGCTTCCAGGGCACCGGCCCGCGCCTGGTGCTGCGTGGCCACCTGCGTTGCGCCGATGGCTCCGTCAGTGGCTACGCGCTGGTGCTGGAGGCTGATGGCGGGCGCGGTGTGCGCCTGGCCGTGGCGCTGGATGACCCGCGCCTCAACCGCCTCTATCTCAACTGGCAACGGGACGCCGACGAGCGCTTCTTCGGCTTCGGCGAGCAGTTCAGCGCCTTCGACCTGGCCGGGCGCCGCGTGCCCATCCTGGTGCAGGAACAGGGCGTCGGCCGTGGCCTGCAGCCCATCACCCTGGCGGCGGACCTCAGTGCCCGTGCGGGCGGCGACTGGTGGACCAGCTACGCGCCGGTGCCCTATTACCTGACGTCGAAGCTGCGTGCCTTCTTCAGCGAATCCAGCGCCTATCAGGTGTTCGACCTGCGTGATCCGGCGCGGGTGGGCCTGGAGGTGCACCAGGGCAGCCTCACCGCGCGTCTCTACAACGGCGACAGTCCCGCCGCTTTGTTGCAGGCACACACCTCGGTGGTGGGGCGCATGGCGCCGCTGCCGGACTGGACTCAGCACGGCGCCATCCTCGGATTGCAGGGCGGTACCGAGCGGGTGCGCGAGCTGCTGGGGCGCATCGATGCCGCCGGGGTGCCCGTCGCCGGGCTCTGGCTGCAGGACTGGGTAGGCCAGCGCAGCACCAGTTTCGGCAAGCAGCTGTGGTGGAACTGGACCCTCGATCCGCGCCACTACCCGCAATGGCAGGCCCTGAGCGCCGAGCTCAAGGCGCGCGGCATCCGCACGCTGGCCTATGCCAACCCCTTCCTGGCGGACATCGCCGAGAAGGACGGCGAGCAGCGCAATCTGTTCCGTGAGGCCCGCGAACGTGGCTTCCTCATGCGGGGCGCCGACGGCAAGCCGCTGGACCTGCTCAACACCAGTTTCAGCGCTGGTTTGGTGGACCTGAGCAACCCCGAGGCGCGCCGCTGGCTGAAGGCCGTGTTGCGCGAAGAGATGCTCGGCCAGGGCTTCTCCGGCTGGATGGCCGATTTCGGCGAGGCGCTGCCCTTCGAGGCCCGTCCGGCCTCGGGTGAAGACGCGGCGCTGCTGCACAACCGCTTCCCCGAAGAATGGGCGCGGCTCAACCGCGAGCTGCTGGAGGAGGCAGGCGGGGAAGGGGAACTGCTGTTCTTCACCCGCTCTGGCTACAGCCGCAGCCCGGGGCTGACCACCAGCATGTGGCTGGGCGACCAGCTAGTGACCTGGGATGCCCAGGACGGCCTGCACAGCGCATTGCTGGGGCTGCTCTCCGGTGGGCTCTCGGGCTTCACCCTCAATCACGCCGACACCGGCGGCTACACCACCATCAGCAACCCGCTGAAGGACTACCACCGCAGCGAGGAGCTGTTGCAGCGCTGGGCGGAGTTTTCCGCCTTCACCAGCCTGCTGCGCACCCACGAGGGCAATCGTCCGGCGGACAACCACCAGGTCTACGACTCGCCGGCCAGCCTGGCGCACTTCGCCCGTTGCGCCCAGCTGTTCGCCGCGCTGGCACCTTATCGCCGCACGCTGATGGACGAGGCGGCGCGTACCGGGCTGCCACTGGTGCGCCCGCTCTGGCTGCAATACCCCGATGACCCCGCGAGCCTGGAGGCCGTGCCGCGCAGCTTCCTGCTGGGTGACCAGCTGCTGGTGGCACCGGTGCTGGAGCCGGGTGTCGACAGCCTGGAGGTGGCGCTGCCGGCGGGGGAGTGGGTGCACCTCTGGTCGCAGGAGCACTACCAGGCAGCCCCCGGCACCCGCGTGCGCGTGGCGGCGCCCATCGGCCAGCCGGCGGTGTTCTACCCGCAGGGCTCGGCGGCGGGCGAGGCCCTGCACAAGGCGCTGGCGCAGCGAGGCATCAGCGGCTCCTGAAGGCCAAAGGGGGCGGTGACCTGGGGCGCATGGCGCGGCTGATCGGCTGACTGGGGGATATCCCATTTCCCCGGGGCCGCGAGTAGAATCCGCGCCCTACGTCGGCCACAGCGTTGCAGAGGGGCCCCTGATCATGATTTGTCGTGCAGGTTGTGGCGCCTGTTGCATCGCGCCATCCATCAGTTCACCCATCCCCGGCATGCCCAAGGGCAAGGCGGCGGGGGAGCGTTGCATCCATCTCTCCGTCGAGCATCTCTGCTCGATATTCGGCCAACCGGAGCGGCCGAAGGTCTGTGCCGACTTCGATGCCGATCTTTTTGTCTGTGGCGACAGCCGGGAAGAGGCGATACGTTTGCTGGGCTGGTTGGAACAAGAGACGGCCGTGGCGGTCAGTCAATCTATCCAGTAGCTGTCCTGATGGACGACGGCTGGTCATCATAAGAAGGAGAACAAAGATGGTTTCGCTGCAACGAATGGCTGTGATCTGCGGCTTTAGCGCCACTGCGCTGCTGGCCTCGACTGCCCATGCCGAGGGCTGGAAGCTGGCCAAGGACGAGGACGGCATCAAGGTATACCTGAGCGAGGTTGCCGGCTCCAAGTACAAGGCCTATCGCGGGGTGGCCACCCTGAAAACCGACGTCGCCACCCTGCGCAAGCTGCAGGAGGACGTTTCCGGCTCCTGCGCCTGGATTCACGAGTGCGAGCAGCAGAAGCTGCTGAAGTCGGAAGGCGCCGACAGCTGGACCTACACCCGCTTCAATACCCCCTGGCCCGTTACCCCGCGTGACTCGGTCATCCATGCCACCACCACCGAAGGCGCCGACGGCAGCCTGACTCGCACCCTCAAGGGCGAGCCCAAGTACGTGCCGGAAGAGAAAGGCTTCGTGCGTGTGGCCGCCGTGGATGGTGTATGGAAGTTCGTGCCCAAGGGTCCGGGCGAAGTCGAGGTGACCTACCAGGTGCACACCGAGCCGGGCGGCAGCGTGCCCTCCTGGCTGGCCAACAGCTTCGTGGTCGACGCGCCGTTCAATACGCTCAGCCACCTGCGCGAGCGCGCTGAGAAGAAGTGATCGGCCGCTGACACGACAAGGCCCCGCGATGCGGGGCCTTTTCATTGGTGCAACCTGCCCGGATTGGCGGGCGGAGCGCGTGGTTTTCGTAGGTTGGCGCCGAGCACCGCGAGGCCAACGCATCCTGCGTTGTAGCCTTCAAGATCCCCGTGTCCGCCGTCAGTGCTGCCGACGTACCCTTCGCCCATGAAAAAGCCCCGCAGATGCGGGGCTTCTCCTGGAGCGGACGTCTTACTTGCGCTTGTCGAGCGAGACGTAGTCGCGCTGCTCGTAGCCGGTGTACAGCTGGCGCGGACGGCCGATCTTGTACGGGCTGGAGAGCATTTCCTTCCAGTGGGAGATCCAGCCGACGGTACGCGCCAGGGCGAAGATCACGGTGAACATGCTGGTCGGAATGCCGATCGCCTTGAGGATGATCCCCGAGTAGAAGTCGACGTTCGGGTACAGGTTGCGTTCCTTGAAGTACGGATCGGTCAGGGCGATCTCTTCGAGACGCATGGCCAGCTCCAACTGCGGATCGTTCTTGATCCCCAGTTCCTTCAGGACTTCGTCGCAGGTCTGCTTCATCACGGTGGCGCGCGGGTCGCGGTTCTTGTACACGCGATGGCCGAAGCCCATGAGCTTGAACGGGTCGTTCTTGTCCTTGGCCTTGGCGATGAACTTGTCGATGTTCGAGACATCGCCGATTTCATCGAGCATGGTCAGTACCGCTTCGTTGGCGCCGCCGTGTGCCGGGCCCCACAGGGCGGCGATGCCGGCTGCGATGCAGGCGAACGGGTTGGCACCGGACGAACCGGCCAGGCGAACGGTGGAGGTGGAGGCGTTCTGCTCGTGGTCCGCATGCAGGATGAAGATGCGATCCATGGCCTTGGCCAGTACCGGGCTGATCGGTTTGATCTCGCACGGCGTGTTGAACATCATGTGCAGGAAGTTTTCCGCGTAGTTCAGGTCGTTACGCGGATACATCATCGGCTGGCCCATGGAGTACTTGTAGACCATGGCGGCGATGGTGGGCATCTTGGCGACCAGGCGGATCGCGGAGATTTCGCGATGGTGCGGGTCGTTGATGTCCAGGGAGTCGTGATAGAAGGCGGAGAGGGCGCCGACTACGCCGCACATGATCGCCATCGGATGGGCGTCGCGGCGGAAGCCGTTGAAGAAACTCTTCAACTGCTCGTGAACCATGGTGTGGTTCTTGACGGTGCCAACGAACTTGGCCTTTTCCTCTGCGCTGGGCAGTTCGCCGTTCAGCAGCAGGTAGCAGGTTTCCAGGTAGTCGGACTCTTCTGCCAGTTGCTCGATGGGGTAGCCGCGGTGAAGCAGTACACCCTTGTCGCCGTCGATGTAGGTGATCTTCGACTCGCAAGAGGCGGTAGACATAAAGCCAGGATCAAAGGTGAAGCGACCCGTGGAGGTCAGGCCCCGCACATCGATTACATCGGGACCTACGGTACCGGACAGAACGGGCAGCTCGACGGGGGCAATGCCCTCGATGATCAACTGCGCTTTTTTGTCAGCCATAGCGGCCTCCTATTTATGCTTGAAATCATCAGACAGCCCCCCACGCAGGGCCCGCACCACTATAGTGAGATAAATGCGAATGTCAATTTGAAGAAACCCATATGGCAGAGGGGTTTGCGGGGTGTTTTTCGCGGAAAAAGGGCGCTATTTACGCCTTTTATATAAGGAGCGCAATCCGCTCTTAGGGGGAGGCCTTTCCGTTGTCATTAGTCAGCTAACTGTCTATACTCAGCGCCCGACTGCCAGGGGCCTTGAAGCCCGTATTCTGGTGGTCGGCACTCCTTTGGTGAGGGGTACCTGACCAGTGCACTTCCCGACAACTTGCCCTGATTGTTAGGGGCCTCAGTGTGAAAAAAACAGCCGTGAATAGCCAACGACCTGTAAACCTAGATCTCAGGACCATCAAACTCCCAATCACTGCTTACACGTCCATTCTCCACCGTATCTCCGGTGTCATCCTTTTCGTCGGTATTGCTGTGCTGCTTTATGCGCTCGGCAAGTCGCTGGCATCCGAGGAAGGCTTCGGTGAGGTGAAGGCGTGCCTGACCAGTCCGCTGGCCAAGTTTGTGATTTGGGGCCTGCTGTCCGCATTGCTTTATCACCTGGTTGCCGGTGTGCGCCACCTGGTAATGGATGTGGGCGTCGGCGAGACGCTCGAGGGCGGCAAGCTGGGCTCGAAAATCGTCATCGCGGTTTCCGCGGTGCTGATCGTGCTGGCGGGGGTGTGGGTATGGTAACCAATGTCACGAACTTCTCGCGTTCGGGCCTCTATGACTGGATGGCTCAGCGCGTTTCTGCAGTCGTTCTCGCGGCTTATTTCCTTTTCCTGCTGGGCTACCTCGTAGCGAATCCCGGCCTGACCTATGCTGACTGGCATGGTCTTTTCTCCCAGAACTGGATGCGCATCTTCAGCCTCCTCGGGCTGGTTGCACTCGGTGTACATGCCTGGGTTGGCATGTGGACCATCTCCACTGACTACCTGACGCCGATGGCGCTGGGCAAGTGGGCAACCGTTGTGCGTTTCCTGTTCCAGGCGGTCTGCGGCATCACCATGTTCGCGTACTTCGTCTGGGGCGTGCAGATTCTGTGGGGTATCTGATCCATGTCTAGCATTCGTACTCTTTCCTACGACGCCATCATCGTTGGTGGCGGCGGCGCCGGCATGCGTGCTGCGCTGCAACTGGCTCAAGGCGGCCACAAGACTGCCGTGGTCACCAAGGTCTTCCCGACCCGCTCGCACACCGTTTCCGCTCAGGGCGGCATCACCTGCGCCATCGCTTCGGCCGACCCGAACGACGATTGGCGCTGGCACATGTACGACACCGTCAAGGGCTCCGACTACATTGGTGACCAGGACGCTATCGAATACATGTGCTCCGTCGGCCCGGAAGCCGTGTTCGAACTGGAACACATGGGCCTGCCGTTCTCCCGTACCGAGCAAGGCCGCATCTATCAGCGTCCGTTCGGTGGCCAGTCCAAGGACTTCGGCAAGGGTGGCCAGGCTGCGCGTACCTGCGCTGCTGCCGACCGTACCGGTCATGCCCTGCTGCACACCCTGTACCAGGCCAACCTGAAGAGCGGCACCTCGTTCCTCAACGAGTGGTACGCCGTCGACCTGGTGAAGAACCAGGATGGCGCCATCGTCGGCATCATCGCCATCTGCATCGAGACCGGCGAGACCGTCTACATCCGCTCCAAGGCCGTGGTCCTGGCCACCGGTGGCGCTGGCCGCATCTATGCGTCCACCACCAACGCCCTGATCAACACCGGTGACGGTATCGGCATGGCGCTGCGTGCCGGCGTGCCGGTGCAAGACATCGAGATGTGGCAGTTCCACCCGACCGGTATCGCCGGCGCCGGCGTCCTCGTGACCGAAGGCTGCCGTGGCGAGGGTGGCTACCTGATCAACGCCCATGGCGAGCGCTTCATGGAGCGTTACGCTCCGAACGCCAAGGACCTGGCCGGCCGCGACGTGGTCGCTCGCTCCATGGTCAAAGAAGTACTGGCCGGCAACGGCTGTGGCCCGGACAAGGACCACGTACTGCTGAAGCTCGACCACCTGGGCGAGGAAGTGCTGCACAGCCGCCTGCCGGGTATCTGCGAACTGTCGAAGACCTTCGCCCACGTCGACCCTGTCGTCGCCCCGGTACCGGTGATCCCGACCTGCCACTACATGATGGGCGGCGTTGCCACCAACATTCATGGCCAGGCCATCACCCAGGACGCCAGCGGCAAGGACGTCATCATCGACGGCCTGTTCGCGGTCGGCGAAGTCGCCTGCGTGTCGGTACACGGTGCCAACCGCCTGGGCGGCAACTCGCTGCTCGACCTGGTGGTATTCGGTCGCGCTGCCGGTCTGCACCTGGAAAAAGCCCTCAAGGAAGGTATCGAGCACCGCGGTGCTTCGGAAACCGACCTGGAGCTGTCGCTCAAGCGCCTGTCCGGCGTCAACGAGCGCAGCAGCGGTGAAGACGTGGCTCCGCTGCGTAAAGAGCTGCAGAACTGCATGCAGAACTACTTCGGTGTGTTCCGCACCGGCGAGTACATGCAGAAGGGCATCGCCCAGTTGGCCGACCTGCGCGAGCGCATCGCCAACGTCAAGATCGCCGACAAGAGCCAGGCCTTCAACACCGCGCGTATCGAAGCGCTGGAGCTGCAGAACCTGCTCGAAGTGGCCGAGGCAACGGCGATCGCAGCGGAGGTCCGCAAGGAATCCCGTGGCGCGCATGCCCGCGAAGACTTCGAAGAGCGTGATGACGAGAACTGGCTGTGCCACACCCTGTACTACCCGGGTGAGAAGCGCGTCACCAAGCGCGACGTCAACTTCGCGCCGAAGACCGTTCCTGCGTTTGAACCCAAAGTACGTACTTATTAAGGGTGGCTGATATGTCGCAAGCCAACATTCTGAAAGTCAGCGTTTATCGCTACAACCCGGACCAGGACGCTGCGCCCTTCATGCAGGACTTCCAGGTCGACACCGGCGGCAAGGACATCATGGTCCTGGACGTGCTGGCCCTGATCAAGGAACAGGACGAGGGTTTCTCCTACCGTCGTTCCTGCCGTGAAGGCGTCTGCGGTTCCGACGGTATGAACATCAACGGCAAGAACGGCCTGGCCTGCATCACGCCGATCTCCGCTGCCGGCCTCAAGGGCGGCAAGCTGGTGATCCGCCCGCTGCCCGGCCTGCCGGTCATCCGTGACCTCGTCGTTGATATGAGCATCTTCTACAAGCAGTACGAGAAGGTGAAACCCTTCCTGCAGAACGACACGCCCGCCCCGGCGATCGAGCGTCTGCAGTCGCCGGAAGAGCGCGAGAAGCTGGACGGTCTGTACGAGTGCATCCTGTGCGCCTGCTGCTCGACCTCCTGCCCGTCCTTCTGGTGGAACCCGGACAAGTTCCTCGGTCCCGCTGCGCTTCTGCAGGCCTATCGTTTCCTGGCCGACAGCCGCGACAACAAGACCGAAGAACGTCTGGCCGCGCTGGACGATCCGTTCAGCGTGTTCCGCTGCCGCGGCATCATGAACTGCGTGAGCGTTTGCCCCAAGGGTCTGAACCCGACCAAGGCGATCGGCCACGTACGTCACATGCTGCTGCAAAGCGGTACTTGATGCGCTTCATGCTTTACCCGTAATACCTGCGGCGCCGGTTTGCTACCGGCGCAGCAGTAAACCAGGACAGCAGCTCACAAAGCGGCGGTCCTTACTTGAAAATATATAGATGACCAGCAGGGGCAACCGGGCTGGTGCCCGGACTATCTGCGGGATCCTTGGTGGCTTTACCGAGTCGCTGTGCCAGGACTATTGAAGCCACGATGCTGATTCCACGCCGGTGGTGTCCCCTTACCGAGGGTGACCAAGCATGCAAGAAAGCGTAATGCAGCGCATGTGGAACAGCGCCCACCTATCCGGTGGCAACGCTGCATATGTGGAAGAGCTCTATGAGCTTTACCTGCACGATCCCAACGCTGTGCCCGAAGAGTGGCGCACCTACTTCCAGAAGTTGCCGGCCGACGGTAACACCGCCACCGACGTATCGCATTCTACTGTTCGCGACCACTTCGTCCTGCTCGCCAAGAACCAGCGCCGCGCGCAGCCCGTATCGGCTGGCAGCGTAAGCAGCGAGCACGAGAAGAAGCAGGTCGAAGTCCTGCGTCTGATCCAGGCCTACCGCATGCGCGGCCATCAGGCGGCGACGCTCGACCCCCTCGGCCTCTGGCAGCGCAAGGTGCCGGCCGATCTGTCGATCAACCATTACGGCCTGACCGATGCTGACCTCGACACCACCTTCCGTACCGGTGAGCTTTACATCGGCAAGGAAGAGGCGACCCTGCGCGAGATCCATCAGTCGCTGCAGCAGACCTACTGCCGCACCATCGGTGCCGAGTTCACCCACATCGTCGATTCCGACCAGCGCAAGTGGTTCCAGCAGCGCCTGGAAAGCGTGCGTGGCCGCCCGGCGTTCTCCGCCGAAGTGCAGAGCCACCTGCTCGAGCGCCTGACTGCGGCCGAAGGCCTGGAAAAGTACCTGGGCACCAAGTACCCGGGCACCAAGCGTTTCGGCCTGGAAGGCGGCGAAAGCCTGATTCCGATGCTGGACGAGATCATCCAGCGTTCCGGCTCCTACGGCACCAAGGAAATCGTCATCGGCATGGCCCACCGCGGCCGCCTCAACGTACTGGTCAACACCTTCGGCAAGAACCCGCGCGACCTGTTCGACGAGTTCGAAGGCAAGAAGGTCGAAGGCCTGTCCTCCGGTGACGTGAAGTACCACCAGGGCTTCTCCTCCAACGTCATGACCGCGGGTGGTGAAGTCCACCTGGCGCTCGCGTTCAACCCGTCCCACCTGGAGATCGTCTCCCCGGTGGTCGAGGGGTCCGTTCGTGCCCGTCAGGATCGCCGCCAGGACAAGGCCGGCGACAAGGTACTGCCGATCTCCATCCACGGCGACGCCGCCTTCGCGGGCCAGGGCGTGGTCATGGAAACCTTCCAGATGTCGCAGACCCGCGGCTACCGCACCGGCGGTACCGTGCACATCGTCATCAACAACCAGGTCGGTTTCACCACCAGCCGTCAGGACGACTCGCGCTCCACCGAGTACGCCACCGACGTCGCGAAGATGATCCAGGCGCCGATCTTCCACGTGAACGGCGACGACCCGGAAGCCGTGCTCTTCGTCACCCAGCTGGCCGTCGACTACCGCATGCAGTTCAAGCGTGACGTGGTCATCGACCTGGTCTGCTACCGCCGTCGCGGCCACAACGAGGCCGACGAGCCGAGCGGCACCCAGCCGCTGATGTACCAGCAGATCGCCAAGCAGCGCACCACTCGCGAGCTCTATGCCGATGCCCTGATCCAATCCAGCGTGCTGGACGACGATCGCGTGCAGGCCAAGATCGACGAGTACCGCACCGCCCTGGACAACGGTCAGCACGTGGTCAAGAGCCTGGTCAAAGAGCCCAACAAGGAGCTCTTCGTCGACTGGCGTCCCTACCTGGGCCACACCTGGACCGCTCGCCACGACACCCGTTTCGAGCTCAAGACCCTGCAGGAACTCTCCGCCAAGCTGCTGGAGATCCCGGAAGGCTTCGTCGTCCAGCGCCAGGTCTCGAAGATTCTCGAAGACCGCCAGAAGATGGGCGCCGGCGGCCTGCCGATCAACTGGGGCTACGCCGAAACCATGGCCTACGCCACCCTGCTGTTCGAAGGCCACCCGGTTCGCATCACCGGCCAGGACGTGGGTCGCGGCACCTTCTCGCACCGCCATGCGGCGCTGCACAACCAGAAGGACGCCGGAACCTACCTGCCCCTGCAGAACCTGTTCGACAACCAGCCGAGCTTCGAGCTGTACGACTCCTACCTCTCCGAGGAAGCCGTACTGGCATTCGAATACGGCTACTCCACCACCACGCCCAACGCGCTGGTGATCTGGGAAGCCCAGTTCGGTGACTTCGCCAACGGCGCCCAGGTGGTGATCGACCAGTTCATCACCAGTGGCGAGCACAAGTGGGGTCGCCTCTGCGGCCTGACCATGCTGCTGCCGCACGGCTACGAAGGGCAGGGCCCGGAGCACTCCTCCGCGCGCCTGGAGCGTTACCTTCAGCTGTGCGCCGAGCACAACATCCAGGTGTGCATGCCGACCACCCCGGCGCAGATCTACCATCTGCTGCGTCGCCAGGTGATCCGCCCGCTGCGCAAGCCGTTGGTCGTACTGACGCCCAAGTCCCTGCTGCGCCACAAGCTCGCCATCTCGACCCTGGAAGATCTGGCCGAAGGCTCGTTCCAGACCGTGATCAACGAGATCGACTCGATCGATCCGAAGAAAGTCGAGCGTCTGGTGCTGTGCAGCGGCAAGGTCTACTACGACCTGCTGGAAAAACGTCGTGCCGAAGGCCGTGAAGACATCGCCATCGTGCGTATCGAGCAGCTGTACCCGTTCCCGGAAGACGACCTGGCCGAAGTTCTTGCCCAGTACAAGAACCTCAAGCACATCGTCTGGTGCCAGGAAGAGCCGATGAACCAGGGCGCCTGGTACTGCAGCCAGCACCACATGCGTCGTGTCGCGGCAGCCCACAACAAAGGCCTGTTCCTCGAGTACGCCGGGCGTGACGCCTCGGCCTCTCCGGCCTGCGGCTATGCCTCGATGCACGCCGAGCAGCAGGAAAAACTGCTGCAAGATGCCTTTACTGTTTAACGCCTTCGTGCAGAAGAAACCGAATTAGATAGGAACCCATACAAATGGCTATCGAGATCAAAGCCCCTACATTCCCGGAATCGGTTGCCGACGGCACCGTGGCCACCTGGCACAAGAAGCCGGGCGAGGCCGTGAAGCGTGACGAGCTGATCGTCGACATCGAGACCGACAAGGTAGTGCTTGAAGTACTGGCCGAAGCCGACGGCGTGCTGGCTGAAATCGTCAAGAACGAGGGCGACACCGTCCTCAGCGGCGAACTGCTGGGCAAACTGACCGAAGGTGGCGCCGCCAGCGCTGCTCCTGCCGCCGCTGCAGCCCCGGCTGCCGCTGCCCAGGCCGCCGCTCCGGCTGCTGCTGGTGGTGACGACGCCATCCTCTCCCCGGCCGCTCGCAAGCTGGCCGAAGAGAACGGCATCGACCCGAACAGCATCGCCGGCACCGGCAAAGGCGGTCGCGTGACCAAGGAAGACGTGGTAGCTGCCGTCGAAGCGAAGAAATCCGCTCCGGCCGCCGCCCCGGCTGCCAAGGCTGCCGCTCCGGCCGCCGAGGCCCCGGTCTTCGCTGCGGGTGACCGCGTCGAGAAGCGCGTCCCGATGACCCGCCTGCGTGCCAAGGTCGCCGAGCGCCTGGTCGAAGCACAGTCCACCATGGCCATGCTGACCACCTTCAACGAAGTCGACATGACCGAAGTCATGGCCCTGCGTTCGAAGTACAAGGACCTGTTCGAGAAGACCCACAACGGCGTGCGCCTGGGCTTCATGTCCTTCTTCGTCAAGGCGTCCGTCGAGGCGCTGAAGCGCTTCCCGGCCGTCAACGCCTCGATCGACGGTAACGACATCGTCTACCACGGCTATCAGGACATCGGCGTAGCCGTTTCCAGCGACCGTGGCCTGGTGGTTCCGGTCCTGCGCAACGCCGAGCTGATGAGCCTGGCCGAAGTCGAGAACGGCATCGCCACCTTCGGCAAGAAGGCCCGTGACGGCAAGCTGTCCATCGACGAGATGACCGGTGGCACCTTCACCATCACCAACGGCGGCACCTTCGGTTCGATGATGTCGACCCCGATCGTCAACCCGCCGCAGGCCGCCATCCTCGGCATGCACAACATCATCCAGCGTCCCATGGCCATCAACGGCCAAGTGGTCATCCGCCCGATGATGTACCTGGCAGTGTCCTACGATCACCGCCTGATCGATGGCAAGGAGGCCGTCAGCTTCCTGGTGACCATCAAGAACCTGCTGGAAGATCCGGCTCGTCTGCTGCTGGACATCTAAATCAGTTGCAAGCCACACGCCGCAAGCTGCAGAGCATCGCAGCCCGGCCTGTGGCTTGCCGCTTGAAGCTCGAGGCTTAGGAGAACGTTATGACCCAGAAATTCGACGTGGTAGTGATTGGTGCGGGCCCCGGCGGTTACGTTGCGGCCATCAAGGCGGCCCAGCTCGGCCTGAAAACCGCCTGCATCGAGAAATACCAGGACAAGGACGGCAAGATCGCCCTGGGCGGTACCTGCCTGAACGTCGGCTGCATTCCGTCGAAGGCGCTGCTGGACAGCTCCTACAAGTACCACGAGGCCGTCGATGGCTTCAAAATCCACGGCATCGAAGCCAAGGGCGTCAGCATTGACGTACCGGCCATGGTCGCCCGCAAGAACGGCATCGTTAAGAACCTGACCGGCGGTGTAAGCACCCTGTTCAAGGCCAACGGCGTCACCCTGCTGGAAGGCCACGGCAAGCTGCTGGCCAACAAGCAGGTCGAAGTCACCGGTTCCGACGGCAAGACCCAGATCGTCCAGGCCGAGAACGTGATCCTCGCGTCCGGCTCGCGTCCGGTCGACATCCCGCCGGCCCCGGTCGACCAGGACGTCATCGTCGACTCTACCGGTGCCCTGGACTTCCAGGCCGTACCGAAGAAGCTGGGCGTGATCGGCGCTGGCGTGATCGGTCTCGAGCTGGGTTCCGTCTGGGCCCGCTTGGGCGCCGAAGTCACCGTGCTCGAAGCCCTGGACAAGTTCCTGCCGGCCGCTGACGAGCAGATCGCCAAGGAAGCCCTGAAGGTCCTCACCAAGCAAGGCCTGAAGATCCGCCTGGGCGCTCGCGTCACCGGTTCCGAAGTGAAGAAGAAGCAGGTCACCGTCAGCTTCACCGACGCCGAAGGCGAGCAGAAGCAGGTGTTCGACAAGCTGATCGTTGCCGTTGGCCGTCGTCCGGTTACCACCGAGCTGCTGGCTGCCGACAGCGGTGTCACCCTCGACGAGCGTGGCTACATCTATGTCGACGACCACTGCAAGACCAGCGTTCCGGGCGTCTTCGCCATCGGTGACGTGGTCCGTGGCGCCATGCTGGCTCACAAGGCGTCGGAAGAGGGCATCATGGTCGCCGAGCGTATCGCCGGCCACAAAGCCCAGATGAACTACGACCTGATCCCGTCGGTGATCTACACCCACCCGGAAATCGCGTGGGTCGGCAAGACCGAGCAGTCCCTGAAGGCCGAAGGCGTCGAAATCAACATCGGTACCTTCCCCTTCGCGGCCAGCGGCCGTGCCATGGCTGCCAACGACACCACCGGCCTGGTCAAGGTCATCGCCGATGCCAAGACCGACCGCGTCCTGGGCGTCCACGTGATCGGCCCAAGCGCTGCGGAACTGGTCCAGCAGGGCGCCATCGGCATGGAATTCGGCACCAGCGCCGAAGACCTGGGCATGATGGTCTTCTCGCACCCGACCCTGTCCGAAGCGCTGCACGAAGCGGCCCTGGCCGTAAACGGCCACGCGATCCACATCGCCAACCGCAAGAAGCGTTGAGAAATCAGCCGGTGATGCCGCGCCTGTGCGTGGCATCTCCAGCGGATTCCTGAAAGAAGAACCACGGCGGGCTACCCGTCGTGAGTCCCCAGGGGCTCACCGCGGAAAGCCCGCCGGACTGCCTTTAAGCAGTCACAGGTGGCGCGGCACCACGAATGCAGCGCCGAATGGGCAATACCCAAACGAAGACGGTAGACAAGCATGAATCTCCACGAATATCAGGGTAAGCAGCTGTTCGCTGAATACGGCCTGCCCGTATCCAAGGGCTTCGCCGTGGACACCCCGGAAGAAGCCGCAGAAGCCTGCGAAAAAATCGGTGGTAGCGAGTGGGTCGTCAAGGCCCAGGTCCACGCCGGCGGCCGCGGTAAAGCGGGCGGCGTAAAGCTGGTCAAGAGCAAGGACGACGCCAAGGCGTTCGCCGCCAACTGGCTCGGCAAGCGCCTGGTGACCTACCAGACCGACGCCAATGGCCAGCCGGTCACCAAGATCCTGGTTGAGTCCTGCACCGATATCGCCAAGGAACTGTACCTGGGCGCCGTGGTAGACCGTTCCAGCCGCCGTATCGTGTTCATGGCGTCCACCGAAGGTGGCGTGGACATCGAGAAAGTCGCTCACGAGACCCCCGAGAAGATCCTCAAGGCCACCGTTGATCCGCTGGTCGGCGCTCAGCCTTACCAGGGTCGTGAACTGGCCTTCCAACTGGGCCTGCAAGGCGACCAGATCAAGCAGTTCACCCACATCTTCGTGAACCTGGCCAAGCTGTTCCAGGACTACGACCTGGCCCTGCTGGAAGTGAACCCGCTGGTGATCAAGGCCGACGGCAACCTGCACTGCCTGGACGCCAAGATCAACATCGACAGCAACGCCATGTACCGTCAGCCCAAGCTGCGCGCCATGCACGACCCGTCCCAGGACGACGCTCGTGAAGCCCATGCGCAGAAGTGGGAACTGAACTACGTCGCGCTGGAAGGCAACATCGGCTGCATGGTCAACGGCGCTGGCCTGGCCATGGGCACCATGGATATCGTCAACCTGCACGGTGGCAAGCCTGCCAACTTCCTCGACGTCGGCGGCGGTGCTACCAAAGAGCGCGTGACCGAAGCCTTCAAGATCATCCTGTCCGACAGCAACGTCGCTGCCGTTCTGGTGAACATCTTCGGCGGTATCGTTCGTTGCGACATGATTGCCGAAGGCATCATCGGTGCAGTGAAAGAAGTCGGCGTGAAGATCCCGGTGGTCGTCCGCCTGGAAGGCAACAACGCCGAGCTCGGCGCCAAGGTCCTGGCCGAAAGCGGTCTGAACATCATCGCTGCGACCAGCCTGACCGACGCTGCCCAGCAGGTCGTCAAGGCCGCGGAGGGTAAGTAATGAGCGTCCTGATCAATAAAGACACCAAAGTAATCTGCCAGGGCTTCACCGGCTCGCAGGGTACCTTCCACTCCGAACAAGCCATCGCCTACGGCACCAAGATGGTCGGCGGCGTGACCCCCGGCAAGGGCGGCACCACCCACCTCGGCCTGCCGGTGTTCAACACCGTCAAGGAAGCCGTGGAAGCCACCGGCGCTGACGCTTCGGTGATCTACGTTCCGGCTCCGTTCTGCAAGGATTCCATCCTCGAAGCGGCTTTCGGCGGCATCAAGCTGATCGTCTGCATCACCGAAGGCATCCCAACCATCGACATGCTGGAAGCCAAGGTCAAGTGCGACGAGCTGGGCGTACGCCTGATCGGCCCGAACTGCCCGGGCGTGATCACTCCCGGCGAGTGCAAGATCGGCATCATGCCGGGTCACATCCACCTGCCGGGCAAAGTAGGCATCGTGTCGCGCTCCGGCACCCTGACCTATGAAGCCGTGAAGCAGACCACCGACGCCGGCTTCGGCCAGTCCACCTGCGTGGGCATCGGTGGCGACCCGATCCCGGGCTCCAACTTCATCGACATCCTGAAGCTGTTCCAGGAAGACCCGAAGACCGAAGCGATCGTCATGATCGGTGAGATCGGCGGTTCCGCTGAAGAAGAAGCCGCTGCCTTCATCAAGGCCAACGTGACCAAGCCGGTGGTGTCCTACATCGCGGGTGTCACCGCTCCGGCCGGCAAGCGCATGGGCCACGCTGGCGCCATCATCTCCGGCGGCAAGGGCACTGCGGACGAGAAGTTCGCCGCCCTGCAGGACGCGGGTGTGAAGACCGTGCGTTCCCTGGCTGACATCGGCAAGGCCCTGGCCGAGCTGACCGGTTGGGAAGTGAAGAAGGCCTAAGGCTTTCCGAACTGAGCAAAGGCCACCTTCGGGTGGCCTTTGTGTTTGTCCTGCGCCTGTCCTCCAGGCGACAGATAGTTAATTCCAGTCGACAGGCTGATGCATGTCAGTGCCGGTCCGCTGCACAAATCGCTAGTCTTGCACCCCTCAAGCTCGCCAGGCTCCACAAGGGCAGGTAACGGGCACCCATGGTCGATCCCAAAACGGATGGATGACGTTTCCCATACCCCGGGGAAACCCTCTGAAACTATGAAATTCTGCCTGTGGTATTCCCCCCTATGACTCGTTTGAAAGGCTCGGACCTCCTGGCCCTCGGCTTCATGACATTCGCGCTGTTCCTCGGCGCCGGCAACATCATCTTCCCGCCCAGCGCCGGCATGGCCGCAGGCGACAACGTCTGGCGCGCCGCGCTGGGCTTCCTGCTCACCGGTGTCGGCCTGCCGCTGCTCACCGTGGTCGCCCTGGCACGCGTCGGTGGCGGCATGGACCGCCTGACCGCGCCGCTCGGCAAGGCCGCCGGCCTGGCCTTCGCGGTAGCCGTGTACCTGGCCATAGGGCCCCTGTTCGCCACTCCGCGTACTGCCGTGGTCTCCTTCGAGATGGGTGTGGCGCCCTTCACCGGTGAAAGCGGTATCGCTCTGTTCACCTACAGCGCGCTGTATTTCGTAGCTGTGCTGTTCCTGGCCCTCAACCCCGGCAAGCTGGTCGACAGCATCGGCAAGTTCATCACCCCCGTGCTGCTGGCGGCACTCCTGGTACTCGGCGGCGCCGCCCTGAGCATGCCGGCGGGCCCCATCGGCAGCACCTCGCAGGCCTACCAGGCCGCGCCGCTGGTCGAAGGCTTCCTGCAGGGCTACCTGACCATGGACACCCTGGGCGCCCTGGTATTCGGCATCGTCATCGCCACCGCCATCCGCGACCACGGCGTCGAGGACGCAGGCCTGGTCACCCGCTATTCGGTCATCGCCGGCATCATCGCCGCCTCTGGCTTGGCCATTGTCTACCTCGCGCTCTTCTACCTCGGTGCCACCAGCCAGGGCATCGCCGGCGAGGCCCAGAACGGCGTGCAGATCCTCACCGCCTACGTGCAGCACACCTTCGGCACCATCGGCAGCCTGCTGCTGGCCGTGGTCATCACCCTGGCGTGCCTGACCACCGCCGTGGGCCTGCTCACCGCCTGCGGCGAGTTCTTCAGCCGCATCCTGCCGGTCTCCTACCGCACCGTGGTGCTCGGGCTCGCCGCGTTCAGCCTGCTGGTGGCCAACCAGGGGCTGACCCAGCTGATCGCCTTCTCGGTGCCCGTGCTGGTCGGTTTGTACCCCCTGGCTATCGTCCTGGTGGCGCTGAGCCTGTGCGACCGCCTGTGGCTGTCGTCGCGCCGCGTTTTCGTGCCCACCATGCTGGTCGCCCTGCTCTTCGGCCTCATCGATGGCCTGGGCGCCGCCGGCTTCAAGTCGCTGGTGCCGTCCTTCATCGAGCACCTGCCGCTCTCCAGCCAGAGCCTGGCCTGGCTGCTGCCGGTGCTGGTGGTACTGGTACTGGCCGTCATCGTCGACCGTCTGGCCGGCCGTCCCGCCGTCGCGCCGGCCTGAGCCAGCGTACGCTGCATCAGAGGCCGCCTTCGGGCGGCCTTTTTCATGGTCGCCATGGCACCGCGTCCATAGGAAAATGGGTTCGCGGCGCGCAATCGTCGCCATGGGGTGTCTTCCACGGGGCCTGGTGGCGTCTACCTGCCGTTTTCCATTTCCCCGGACCCCAGCCGGCCACGAACCGGCGCAGGACACCCATGACCGACATCTCCGAGCTGATCGACTTCCACGCCCTGTGGAACCTGCTGGCCATCCTCTGGTTCACCCTCTGCTGGGGCGGCTACACGCGCTACGCCACCTGGAAGGGTAGGGACACCCCTTGCCTCGCCTCCGTCATGCACCTGTACCGCGAAGACTGGATGCGCCGCCTGCTGCTGCGCGACAACCGCATCGCCGACGCCAGCGTGATCGGCAACCTCGAGCGCAACGCCTCGTTCTTCGCCTCCAGCACCCTGATCATCCTCGCCGGCGTGCTCACCGTGCTCGGCTCTACCGACCGCGCCGTCTCGATCCTCGCCGACCTGCCCTATGTCGAGCCGGCCAGCCGTGGCATGTCCGAACTCAAGCTGCTGGCCATCGCCGTGGTGTTCGTCTACTCGTTCTTCACCTTCAGCTGGTGCATGCGCCAGTACAACTTCGCCGCCGTGCTGGTGGGCTCGGCGCCGATGATCGGCGAGCGCAACGTCGGCGAGCAGGAGCGCAAGGACTTCGCCACGCGCACCGCGCGGGTCATCTCCCTCGCCGCCAACCAGTTCAACCTGGGCTTGCGCAGCTACTACTTCGGCCTGGCCATGCTCGCCTGGTTCATCAATCCCTGGTTCTTCATGCTGATCACCGCGGGTGTGGTTTTCGTGCTGTACCGACGCGAGTTCCACTCCGCTGTGCTAGAGGTGATGGTGTACACCCCGACGACACAGGCGGTGGAACCGCCGAAGGAGAAAAACGAATGAGTATTCCGTTCTGGTGCGTATTCTTCGCTGCCCTGCTGATCTACATCGCCAAGATTCCCGTGGCCAGGGCCATGAAGGAGGAGGGTGGCGGCTATGACAATCACCACCCCCGGGCTCAGCAATCCCGTCTGACCGGCTTCGGCGGTCGCGCGCTGGGGGCGCACCTCAACAGCCTAGAAATCTTCCCGCTGTTCGCCGCCGGTGTACTGATGGCCCATACCACAGACACCCGTGGCTGGCTGATCGACCTGCTGGCGTTGGTGTTCATTGTCTCCAGGGTGATCTACCTGTTCCTCTACTGGAACGACATCCACCTGCTGCGCAGCCTGGTATGGGTCGTCGGGCTGGTCTGCTGCCTGCTGCTGATGCTCAGCCCGGTGCTTTGATCACGCTGTTCATCGGCCACTGAAGGCACCTCGCAGATACAAGAAGGCCCGCATCATGCGGGCCTTTGCGTTATGGCGATTGCTGCGCGGCTCACTTGCCGTCGATGGCGTCCTTGGCTTCGTCGCCGGCACCTTCCACGGCATCGCCGATATCGTCGGCGGCATCTTCTGCCTTCTCGCCCGCGGTGGGTTCGTGGCCGGTGAGCTGATCGGCCTTCTGCTCGGCCGCCTCGCCACTTTCCTTGGCGGCATCCCCCAGGGACTCCATCGCTTCGGACGCCGACTCCTTGGCCGACTCCATCTTGTCTTCCGGGGTTTTTTCGCAGGCTGCCAGGCCCAGGGTAAAGGCCAGCATCAGGGCATAGGAAAGGGTCTTGCGCACGGTGTTTCTCCTGGTTCGACATGGATCGGGTGAGTGGCTTCACCTCGTGCCGTTTTGGAGCCCAGGCGTTTCGCTTTAGTTCCTCGGTATGCCGCCAGCCCCCGGGTAGCAGGGGCTGGCGGAGAGCGGGGGTTACTGCTGGCCGCTGGGCTGGCCGCCCTGGGGAGCGGGCTCGGGAGCGGTGGTGGGGGCGGCCGGGGTCGGTGCCGGTGCCTGGGTCTGCGGTGCACCGCTGGGGGCCGGCTGGGTGGCGGCGGGCGGGGTTTCGCTCGGCTGCGCAGCCTTGTCGTCGGCCGGCTTGTCGCAGGCGGCGAGGCCCAGGCTGGTGGCGATCAGAAGCGCATAGGCATAGGACTTGTGCATGGGAATTCTCCTAGGTCTTGGTGGTTGCACGACGACCTTTCGAGCCTCCCTGGCCCTCGAAGTTCAGCCGGATCGCCCCAGCGGCGGGCCGCGCGGTATCATGCGCGCCTTCACGCCAACGCCATGGAACCACCGGATGAGCGACAACCCCATTCTCGACAACGCCCAGCGCTTCCTCTCGGTGCTGCGCCATTGCCAGGTGCTCGGCCTGCGGGTACAGAGCGCCGACAGCAAGGGCCTGACCCTGTGCCTGCCCTACAGCGAGCAGATCATCGGCAACCCGGAAACCGGCGTCATCCATGGCGGCGCCATCACCACCCTGATGGACACCACCTGCGGCATCTCCACCGTCTGTGTGCTGCCCGAGTTCGAGATCTGCCCGACCCTCGACCTGCGCATTGACTACATGCACCCGGCCGAACCGAACAAGGACGTCTACGGCTTTGCCGAGTGCTACCGCGTCACGCCGAACGTCATCTTCACCCGTGGCTACGCCTACCAGGACGACCCCGAACAGCCCATCGCCCACGTGGTTGGCGCCTTCATGCGCATGGGCAAGCCCAGCCAGCTGAAGAAGGGAGGTGCGGCATGAAGCTCGACCTCGACGCCCTGGTGCGCGAAGCCCACGACAAGAACGACTACGACTCGCTGGTGTGCCTGATCCCCTACGCCAAGCTGCTGGGCATCGAATGCCTGCGCCTGGGAGAGGACATGGTGTTCCGCCTGCCGGCCAACAAGGACAACATCGGCAACCCGACCCTGCCGGCCATCCATGGCGGCGTCATCGCCGGCTTCATGGAGCATGCCGCGATGCTCCACCTGCTGATGTTCATGGGCATCCCACATTTGCCCAAAATCATCGACTTCTCGATAGATTACCTACGCGCCGGGCACTATCGTGACACCTTCGCCACCTGCCAGGTCTGGCGACAGGGGCGCCGCGTCGCCAACGTCGCCATCACCGCCTGGCAGACCAACCAGACCGAGCCCATCGCCACCGCCCGTGCCCACTTCAAGGTCGACGAACCCTGACCCGTGGCCGGGCACCATGCGCCCGGTCCTGCATCAAGGAATCCTGGATGGATGCACTACTGATCCTCGGCGGGCTGTTGCTGATCCTCGCCGGTCTCGTCTGGCTGGTCATGCTCGCCTTCGGTACCAGCCTGCTGTGGGGAATCGGCAGCCTGCTGCCGCCAATCACCCTCGGCTATATCGCCGCGCACTGGCGCACCGCGCGCAAGGCGGTGATGCTCGTTGCCCTCGGCTTCATCCCGCTGATCGTCGGGCTGACCCTGCTGGCCTACAGCGACCCCGAGCGCCTGCACGCCATCGTCAACCTCGAGTGGCTCAAGGGCGAGCGCCGGGAGCCCAGCGAGCTGGCCATCCACCTGCGTGGCGAACTCAACGGCCAGCCGTTCCAGCCGCAACAGGCGGAACTCATCGACGGCGTGTTGAGCCTGCGTGAAGGCCAGGACTTCTTTGCCCGGCGCGAGGTGAGCATCCGCCTGGCGCAGCAACCCGAAGGCGAGCTGCGCCTGGACGTGCTGCCCGAAGACCCCGGCAGCAAGCCGGAAGTGGAAATCAGCTGGCTGCTGCCGGAGCAGGAACTGCCCGAAGCGCGGCGCCTGGCCAAGGGCTATACCCTGCACCTGGACCTCAAGCGCCAGGGACCGAACGTGCTCGCCGGCGCCTTCCACCTGGTGCTGCCGCCGCAGTTCAAGACTACCCTCAGCGGCGAGGTCGAACTGTTCACCGATCGCCTGCGCTACCAGGACGGCCAGGTCGACCTGCGCCACGATTCCGTGGACACCCTGCAGCATGTCGCCCGTGACTACCTGCAGCGCCGTTTCGCCACCCGCAACGTCGAACTTGCGCGGCTGCCCGCCGTGAGCCTGCCGGCGCGGGAACTGGAGCTGGAAGTGGATGCGCGCATCGATGGCAGCGCCCAGCACCTGCCGTTGCAATTCACCCGCAGCGACCTGCGCGGCTGGGCCATCAAGGGCGACCACTTCCCACCGCTGCCCAGCGTGCAGGCCAAGGCCGAAACCGCCGACGCCGAGCCCGCACCCGCCGAACGCCCCTCGCGCCCAGCCGATCGCCGCCTGCGCTTCTCCCTGGAGCGCCTGTTGAACAACCCCAACCACTACCAGAACCTCACCATGCGCGTGCAGACCCAGCGCGGCAGCCTGGCGGAGGGGCGCTTCAACGGCATCAACGCCGATGGCCAGATCATCATCCGCCGCAACATCTCCGGGCAGGGCGAGGCCAGCTTCGTGCTGCGCCCTGAAGAAATCGCCCGCATCGAACTGCTCGAGCCCTGAGCCAACCTGTCACGACCGCCTGCCCAGGCGGTCGTCGGCCGTCTCCGTGCAAGCCCTTGAAATTGAACAGCTAGCCCCCATCTGGGTGACATCCGCCGCAGTCGCGGCCTAATCATCCGTGGAGTTAGATGACCATGAGTGTGGAGACTCAAAAAGAAACCCTGGGCTTCCAGACCGAAGTGAAGCAACTGCTTCACCTGATGATCCATTCCCTGTACTCGAACAAGGAAATCTTCCTGCGCGAGCTGATCTCCAACGCCTCCGACGCCGCCGACAAGCTGCGTTTCGAAGCGCTGGCCAAGCCCGAGCTGCTCGAAGGCGGCGCCGAGCTGAAGATCCGCGTGAGCTTCGACAAGGACGCCAAGACCGTCACCCTCGAAGACAACGGCATCGGCATGAGCCGCGATGAAGTCATCGCCCACCTCGGCACCATCGCCAAGTCCGGTACCGCCGATTTCCTCAAGAACCTCTCCGGCGACCAGAAGAAGGACTCGCACCTCATCGGTCAGTTTGGCGTGGGCTTCTACTCCGCCTTCATCGTCGCCGACAAGGTCGATGTCTACAGCCGCCGTGCCGGCCTCGCCGCCAGCGAAGGCGTGCACTGGTCGTCGAAAGGCGAGGGCGAGTTCGACATCGCCAGCGTCGAGAAGGCCGAGCGCGGCACCCGCATCGTCCTGCACCTGAAGAGCGGCGAAGAAGAGTTCGCCGATGGCTGGCGCCTGCGCAACGTCATCAAGAAATACTCCGACCACATCGCCCTGCCCATCGAGCTGCCGAAGGAACATTACGGCGAAGAGAAGGACAAGCCGGCCGAGCCGGAGTGGGAAACCGTCAACCGCGCCAGCGCCCTGTGGACCCGTCCGCGCACCGAGGTGAAGGACGAGGAATACCAGGAGTTCTACAAGCACGTCGCCCATGACTTCGAAAACCCGCTGTCCTGGAGCCACAACAAGGTCGAAGGCAAGCTGGAATACACCTCGCTGCTGTACGTCCCGGCCCGTGCGCCGTTCGACCTGTACCAGCGTGAAGCGCCGCGAGGCCTCAAGCTCTACGTGCAGCGCGTGTTCATCATGGACCAGGCCGAGCAGTTCCTGCCGCTGTACCTGCGCTTCATCAAGGGCGTGGTCGACTCCAACGACCTGTCGCTGAACGTCTCCCGCGAAATCCTCCAGACCGGCCCGGTGGTCGATTCCATGAAGTCCGCGCTGACCAAGCGCGTGCTGGACATGCTGGAGAAGCTGGCCAAGAACGAACCCGAGCAATACAAGGGCTTCTGGAAGAACTTCGGCCAGGTCCTCAAGGAAGGCCCGGCGGAAGACTTCGCCAACAAGGAGAAGATCGCCGGCCTGCTGCGCTTCGCCTCCACCAGCGACGAAAGCGGCGAGCAGAGCGTCTCCCTGGCCGACTACATCGGCCGCATGAAGGAAGGCCAGGACAAGGTCTACTTCCTCACCGGCGAATCCTACGCCCAGGTGAAGAACAGCCCGCACCTGGAAGTCTTCCGCAAGAAAGGCATCGAAGTGCTGCTGCTCACCGACCGCATCGACGAGTGGCTGATGAGCTACCTCACCGAGTTCGACGGCAAGCACTTCGCCGACGTGGCACGCGGTGACCTCGACCTCGGCAAGCTGGACTCGGAAGAGGACAAGAAGGCCCAGGAAGAAGTCGCCAAGGCCAAGGAAGGGCTGGTCGAGCGCCTCAAGACCGCCCTCGGCGAGGAAGTCTCGGAAGTGCGCGTCTCGCACCGCCTGACCGACTCCCCGGCGATCCTCGCCATCGGCGAACAGGACCTCGGCCTGCAGATGCGCCAGATCCTCGAAGCCAGCGGCCAGAAAGTCCCGGATTCCAAGCCGATCTTCGAGTTCAACCCGGCCCACCCGCTGATCGAGAAACTCGATGGCGAGCAGGACGAAGACCGCTTCGGCGAGCTCTCGCACATCCTCTTCGACCAGGCTGCCCTGGCCGCTGGCGACAGCCTCAAAGACCCGGCCGCCTATGTGCGCCGCCTCAACAAGCTGCTGGTGGAACTCTCCGCCTAAGGCTTGCAAGGCTCAAGAACAAGGCCCGCATCAGCGGGCCTTTTTCATGGGCGCAGAGTGACGGTGTTCTTCGTAGGGTGGGTAGAGCGCAGCGAAACCCACCATTGCAAAGCCCCATGCTCACCTATTCGCCGGCACATCACCCCAAACGAAAAAAGGCCCGCAAGTGCGGGCCTTCTTCATGGCATGGCGGGCGTTCAGAACACGCCGTTCTTGCTGGCGTCGAGGATGGTCGCCTTGTTGTTGTCGTAGTGGATCTGGTTGATCTTGCTGAAGGGGTTGGCGACCACGACGCCGGGGAACAGCAGGATCTGCATCCAGGTGCGCACGCTGTCCTGCTTGGTCACCTCGGCCAGCACCTTGCCGTCGCGGTTGCGGTAGGTGGTCTGGGTGATCACGCGATCTTCGGCGGTGGACGGTATCACCATCAGGGTCAGGCCACTGATGAAGGCCAGCGCCATGCTGCCATGGCCGTCGTTGGTCACCTTCACTTCGGCGGTGATGTCGGCGTCGCCGAAGCCTTCATTGACCGAGGAGAACAGGTTGGATTCCTTGTACGCCTTGCCGGTGATGTCGGACCAGGCCTTCACGGTGGCCGGCGGCACGGCGCCGTCTTCGTCGTTCATCTTGACCTTGCCTTCCACCACGTAGCGCAGCGAGGGCTTCTGTTCCTTGGCTTGCGGCCAGGTGCCGAGGTCAGCGGTTTCGCCCGAGCGGAAGCCGGCGCAGCCGGTGAGCAGGGCCAGGCCCAGGAAGAGGGTGGTGATACGCAGGAACTGGGTCATTTTGTTTGTTTTCCAAGATCGGATTGGTATTGGTCGAGCAGGTCGGCAACGGCGCTCTGGCGCTCGGGGCTGCCGTTCACCGGGCCCATGGAATAAAGCGAGATGCTGCGCTCGCCGTATTGGCGGGTCTGGTAGCTGTGCAGCAGCTTGCCCTGGGCATCGCTCACCTGGAGGCGGCCACTGACGTTGGATTCGTCGATGTGGGAGGTACCGCCGAACCAGATGTAGCCGGTGAGGGTGACGAGGGCGAAGGGGAAGTAACCGCCATAGGGGCGACGGTGGACGTTGTAGGTGTCGAAGCTGAACGACAGCACCTGGTCATCGGCCGCGAGGGTCTGACCGGGCATGCGCACGTTGCTGAAGCGGTTGCTGGCCTTCAGGTAGTTGCCCAGGCTCAGGGTCATGCCGCTGGACTGGGTCTGCCCGGCATTCCATTTGACGAAGGTCTTGTCGGTCACTTCGACCGGAGCCAGGGCGACGCTCTGCTGGGCAGGGCTGGCGGCTTTGTCGGGGGCGGGGAAGTCGGTGCCCTGGGGCACGGTCACGCAGCCACCCAGCAGGGACAGGGAAAGAAGGACAGCGGCGAAAGGCCCCTTCATATCACGCTCCTTGTGAGAAGAATTTGGTTGGAAATCATCGGTGCCGGAAAACCGGCGGCGGGATGATGCCGTTCTGATGGCGCAATCGCAAGTCGCCGTTCCGTTCTTGCCCCCGAAACGCGATCGGTCCCGCAGTTCCCGGGCCGAGCAATCGTCAGCCAATCCGTGCGTTCGCCGCCAAGCACGGCTAAGCTCCTGCGCTTGGGCCAGAAGCCCCAGGCCAGAGCGGACGGCCGATCCCATCCACGGTAAACGAGGTGATCCATGAGTCAGATCCGCGCCCACGCCATCAGTTATGAAGTCGACGGCCAGGTCTTCGAGGGGCAACTGGTCTATGACCCCAATGTCGAAGACCCGCGGCCGGCCCTGCTGATGGCGCCCAACTGGTTCGGCATCACCGACAGCGCCATCGACACCGCGCGCCAGGTGGCCGAGGAGAGGAGGGTGGTGCTGGTGGTCGACCTCTACGGTGCCGGGGTGCGGCCTGCCGATGCCAACGAAGCGGGGGCCGCGATGGCGCCGCTCAAGGCAGACCGCCAACTGCTGCGCCGGCGCATGGTCGCCGCGCTGCAGGCCCTGCGCGAACAGCACGCGGTGAATATCGACCCGGCCCGCCAGGCCGCCTTCGGCTTCTGCTTCGGTGGCACCTGTGCCCTGGAGCTGGCCCGCGCCGGCGCGGACCTCAAGGCCTTCGTCTCCTTCCACGGCGCGCTGGATACGCCCGACCCCGCCGACGCCAAGCGCATCAAGGGCGCGGTGCTGGTGCTCGACGGCGCCTCCGACCCGCTGGTGCCCCGTGAGCAGCTGCCGGCCTTCGCCGCCGAGATGAGTGCCGCCGGGGTGGACTGGCAACTGCTCAGCTACGGTGGCGCCGTGCATTCATTTACCGACCCCGAGGCCAAGCGCCCCGGCGTGGCCGAGTACAACCCCAGGGTGGCTCGGCGCGCGTTCGCCGCCATGGATGCGCTGCTGGACGAAGCCTTCACCTGACCGATCGGACAGGAGGTTTTGCAATCGCCCATGGATGATGGCATTTTGCCGTTTCTCGATGGGCTTCCTGAATCGGCGCCAGCATTGACTGCCGCGCCGGGACAGTGTTGATTCAATTCCACGCCCTTCGCCCTGCCGCGAGACCCGGATTCGATGCTCGATCTGTCCCTGTTCTTCTTCGACGCCGGCCAGCCCACCCTGCTGGTCTTCGGCGAGCACAATCCCTGGATGGTGCTGCTGTCGGTCCTCATCGCCATCTTCACCTCGGCCATGGCGCTGCAACTGGCGGGTGTCGCCCGCCTCAGCAGCAGCCGGCTCTACCGCCAGGTGGCCATCGCCACGGGCGCCATCGCCCTGGGCGGCGGTGTCTGGGCCATGCACTTCATCGGCATGCTGGCCTTCCAGCTGTGCGCCGCGGTGAGCTACGACCCGGCCGTTACCGTGCTCTCGGCGCTGCCCAGCTTCTTCGCCTCCTGGGTGGCGCTCAACCTCCTGGCGCGCAGCCAGGTTAGCGCTGCCCAGTTCATCGGTGGCGGCGTGCTGGTGGGCGCCGGCATCGGCGCCATGCACTACAGCGGCATGGCCGGCATGCAGATGGCACCGCTGCTGCGCTACGACCCCTGGATGTTCGGCCTGTCGATACTGGTGGCCGTGGTCCTGGCCATCATCGCCCTCTGGGTACGCTTCGGCCTGCGTCGCTGGGTGCAGGGATGGGTGGCGATCCTCCTCAGCGGCGTGGTCATGGGGCTGGCCATCGCCGGCATGCACTACACCGGCATGGCGGCCGCCCGCTTCGTCGGTGTCGAGGAGTTCGCCGTGCCTCAGGGCGTGCGGGGCAGCTTCTACCTGGCGCTCGCGGTGGCTATGGCCACCATCTCCCTCAGCGTGTTCGTCGCCGCCGCCAACGGCCTGCTGCGCTACCGCCACCTGTTCCGCGAGCTGGAGGCCGGGCGCAATCACCTCAGCTCGCTGCTCGACGCCGCCTTCGAAGCCATCTTCACCATCGACCACCAGGGCATGGTGCGCTCGGTCAACCACGCGGTGTTCGAGTTGTTCGGCTGGCAGCCCGAGGAGCTGATCGGGCAGCACATGAGCCTGCTGCTGCCACCGGAGTACGCCCGTGAATTCGGCGATGCCCTGGAGCAGTACATGCGCACCGGCGAGCCCCGGCTGTCCGGCTCCGAGCTGGAGCTGATGGGCCTCGCCCGTGACGGCCGCGAGATACCGGTGCGCCTCAGCCTCGGCGTCACCCACCGGGACGGCAAGCCCTGGTTCGTGGTCTTCGTCGCCGACATCGGCGAGCGCAAGGCCATGGAGGCCGCCCTGCGCGACAGCGAGCAGCAGTACCGCTCGCTGATCCGCAACATCCCGGGCGTGTCGTTCCGCTGCCTGCTCAATGACGACTGGACCACGCTGTTCATCAGCGATGCGGTCAAGCGCCTCACCGGCTGGCCGGCGGAAGAGTTCATCAACGGTCGCTCCTTCACTGCCCTGTACCACCCCGACGACCTGGAGCGGGTGATCGACGAGGTGTACGCCGCCGTCGCCAAGGGGCGCAGCTATGTGATCGAGTACCGCCTGTTCGACCGCGACGGCCGCGAGCACTGGGTCTGGGAAAGCGGCAGCGCCGAATACGACCAGAGCGGCGAGCCGCGCTGGATCGACGGCGTATTGTTGGACCAGACCGAAACCAAGCTGCGCAATGCCGAGTACGAGGGCAAGGTCACCGCCATCAGCAAGGCCATGGCGATGATCGAGTTCGACCTCCAGGGGCGCGTGCTGGAGGCCAACGAGAACTTCCTCGACCTGTTCGGCTACGGCCGCGAAGAGCTGATCGGCCAGTACCACGCCCTGTTCTGTGACGAGGCGCTGGTGCACAGCGAGCGCTACCGCAGCTTCTGGGCCGACCTGCGCCAGGGCGTGTTCCGTTCCGGCGAGTACCGGCGCATCGGCAAGGACGGCCGCGACGTCTGGATCCAGGCTACCTACAACCCCATCCTCGATGCCGACGGCAGGCCTTTCAAGGTGGTCAAACTGGCCACCGACCTGACGCCCCGGCGCCTCATGGAGCAGGACCTGCGCAACGCCCGCGACCGCGCCGAGCAGGCTGCCGCCGCGCGCAGCAGCTTCCTGGCCAACATGAGCCACGAAATCCGCACGCCGATGAACGCCATCATCGGCTTCTCCGAGCTGCTCCTGGACACGCCCCTGAGCGAAAGCCAGCGCCGCCACCTGCGCACCGTGCAGCACTCCTCGCGCTCGCTGCTGGGGCTGCTCAACGACATCCTCGACACCGCCAAGCTGGACCGCGGCGCCATCGAGCTGGAGCACCTGGACTTTTCCCTGCGCGAACTCTGCGAGCAGGTCTGCGCGGCCCAGCGCCTGGGCGCCGAGAAGAAGGGCCTGGCCCTGCACCTGGAATACGCCGCGCACCTGGGCGACTTCTTCAAGGGCGACCCGCTGCGCCTGCAGCAGGTGATCACCAACCTGCTGGGCAACGCCGTGAAGTTTACCGAGCGCGGCGAGGTGCGTCTGGTGGTGGACGGCGCGCCCGGTGCGCTGCGCGTGGCCATCCACGACACCGGCATCGGCATCGCCGAGGACCGCCTGGAAAAGATCTTCGACCCCTTCGCCCAGGCCGACGCCTCCATGAGCCGGCGTTTCGGCGGCACCGGCCTCGGCACCACCATCTCCCGCCAGTTGGTGGAATTGATGGGCGGGCACATCCGCGTGCAGAGCCGGGAAGGCGAGGGCAGCGTATTCACCGTCGAGCTGCCCCTCAGCCGGGGCACCCATGTGCGCCAGAGCGAGCGTTCGGCGGTGCCGGTGCTCGCGCGCCTGCGCATCCTCGCCGCCGACGACGTGGCGCAGAACCTGGAATTGCTTGAACTCAACCTGCAGCGCCTTGGCCACGAGGTGCACAGTGTCAACGATGGGCGGGCCGCCGTGGACGCCTACGCTGCGCAGCCCTTCGACCTGGTGCTGATGGACGTGCAGATGCCCGGCATGGACGGGTTGGAAGCCACGCACCTGATCCGCGAATTCGAGCAGCGCGAACAGCGCCCGGCCGTTCCCATCATCGCCCTGACCGCCAGCGTGCTCGACCGCGATCGGCAGAACGCCCTGGACGCCGGCATGAACGGCTTCGCCAGCAAGCCCCTGGACGTGCCCGAACTGGTGGCTGAAATGGCGCGCCTGCTGGAGGGCCGCCAGCTTGCGACGGCCCTCGACACCGCACCCATGGAGCGTGAGGCCGCCGCGCTGTTCGACTGGAACCGCGGCAAGGAACTCTGGGGTGGCCCGGTGCAGATGGCCGCCGCCATCGGCCGCTTCCTCAGCGAGCAGGACGACCTGCTCAGCCAACTGCGCAGCGCCCTGGAACGCCACGCCCTGGACGATGTCGCCGCCATGGCCCACCGCCTGCGCGGTGCCGCCGCCAACCTCGGCCTCAGCCAGATGGCCGGGTGCGCCGGCGACTTGGAGCGCGGCGGCCTGGCCGGCAAGCTGGCAGACCTGGAGCCGCTGCTGCACGCCCTGGAGCGGGTGCTCGACACGGTGCGCGAAGCACTACCATTGTTCCCTACCGACAGCGAGACGAGCGCAGGCGCCGGTGCCGAGCTGTACCGCGCCGGGCTGCTGCAGGCCGGCCAGGCGCTGGCCCAGGAGCTGGCCCGTGGCGGCCTCGACGACGCGGCGCTGGAGGTGCTGCAGCGTGGCCTCGAAGGCCGGCCCGGCCATGCGCGGCTGCAGGACCTGCAGCGCGCACTGGATGATTTCGATTTCGACCAGGCCCTTGAGCACCTGCATGGCCTGCTGGGCTGGCTCGAGACAGGAGAGTGACCTGCATGACCGCTACAACCGCCGATTCCCGGCTCTGCCTGCTGCTGGTGGACGACGAGCCCACCAACCTCCAGGTGCTGCGCCACATCCTCCAGGACGACTACCGCCTGCTCTTCGCCAAGGACGGGGCCAAGGCCCTGGAACTGGCCCAGCGCGAGGCGCCGGACCTGGTGCTGCTGGACGTGATGATGCCGGGCATGACCGGCCACGAAGTCTGCGCGCGGCTCAAGGCCGACGAAGCCACCACCTCCATCCCGGTGATCTTCGTCACCGCCCTGGCCGATGTCGAAGACGAAGCGCGCGGCTTCGAAGTGGGCGCGGTGGACTACATCACCAAGCCGGTGAGCCCGCCCATCGTCCGTGCGCGGGTGCGCACCCACCTGTCCCTGGTGCGCCTCGACGAACTCAAGCAGACGCGCCTGCAGATCGTCCAGCGCCTCGGCCTGGCCGCCGAATACAAGGACAACGAGACCGGCCTGCACGTCATCCGCATGAGCCACTACGCGCGCATCCTCGCCCGCGCCCTGGGCTGGAGCGAAGCCGCCTGCGAAGACCTGCTCAACGCCGCACCCATGCACGACGTCGGCAAGATCGGCATCCCCGACGCGGTGCTGCTCAAGCCCGGCAAGCTGGACAACGACGAATGGGTGGTGATGCGCGAGCACGTGCGCATCGGCGCCGAGATCATCGGCGAGCACCCCAGCGGCCTACTGCGCATGGCCCGCAGCATCGCCCTGACCCACCACGAGAAGTGGGACGGCAGCGGCTACCCCAATGGCATCAAGGGCGAGGCCATCCCGGTGGAGGGCCGCATCGTCGCCATCGCCGACGTCTTCGACGCCCTCACCAGCGAGCGCCCCTACAAGAAGGCCTGGTCGGTGGAGGACGCCATCGCCTTCCTCCGCGAGCAGAGCGGCCGCCACTTCGATCCGAGCCTGGTGGAGCTGTTCATCAACCAGATGCCGGCGGTGCTGGAGGTGAAGGAACGCTGGGCCGAAGGGCGGGTGGCGTAGCCGCCGCCGGCAGGCAGTCGCGTAGGGTGGGCCGGGCAGCGCTCCGCTTCGACCCACCGCCGCTTCACCCCGAAACAGCCTTCACGCCAAAGCAATGCCCCAGCTCCGGGAAGCGCCCCGCGCGCACGTCCCCTGCATAGACAGCCAACGCTTGCTCGATGCTGGGCGCCAGCTCGGCATAGCGTTTGACGAAGCGCGGCTGGTAATCGCCGAACAGGCCCAGCAGGTCTTCGGTCACCAGCACCTGGCCGTCGCAGGCGGGGGATGCGCCGATGCCGATGGTGGGGATCTCCAGCTCCTCGCTCAACTGCCGCGCCAGGGGCTCGGCGGTGCCCTCGATGACCACGGCGAAGGCGCCGGCCGCCTGCATTGCCAACGCATCGCGGCGCACCCGTTCGGCACTGGCCGCATCGCGCCCCTGGGCCTTGAAGCCGCCCATGGCGTTGACCTGTTGCGGCATCAGCCCGATGTGGGCCAGCACCGGCACGCCCCGGTTCACCAGGAACGCCACGGTGGCGGCCATCTCCTCGCCGCCTTCGAGCTTCACCGCTGCCGCGCCGGTTTCCCGTAGCAACCGCGCGGCGTTGAGGAAGGCCTGCTCGGGGCTGGCCTGGTAGCTGCCGAAGGGCAGGTCCACCGCCACGCAGGCGCGGCTGGAGCCGCGCATCACCGCCTGGCCGTGGGCGATCATCATCTCCAGGGTCACGCCCAGGGTGCTGGGCATGCCGTAGAGCACCATGCCGACGGAGTCGCCGACGATGATCAGGTCCGCGTGGGCATCCACCCAGCGCGCCATGGGCGTGCTGTAGGCGGTCAGCGACACCAGGCTGCCGGCGCCCTTGCGCTGGCGGATGGCCGGGACCGTAAGGCGGGCGATGGGGGCATGGGTGCTCATGGGGGACTCCTGGGCAGTGCACGGATTGGCGTGGCGCAGGCTACCATCGGCGTTTTCCCGCTCACTTGAGCAAAAGGGACAGTCGATGCCGCAAGCGAGACAAGTGCCGCCCGCCATTCCCCCGATCCCGGAGTACCCGCGCCTGCCGCGCCCGGTGTACCTGCGCATGTTCGACATCCCCGCCGGCCACCCCATCGAGATGCACAGCCACGACTGGGTGCAGTTCACCTACGCCCGCGCCGGGGTCATGCAGGTGCTCACCGAGGGGCACAGCTACCTGCTGCCGCCGCAGTGCGCGCTGTGGATTCCCGCCGGGGTGCGCCACACCGCCTACAGCGAACGGGCCATCGAATTCCGCAGCCTGTACCTGGACGCCTCGGTGCTGGACGGCTACCAGCGCGACTGCGCCGTGCTGCAGGTGACGCCGTTGCTGCGCGAGCTGATGGAGCGTGCCTCGGGCTTCCCCCGCGACTACCCGGAGCAGGGCGCCGAGGCCCGGCTGCTGCGGGTGCTGGTGGACGAAGTGCGCAACCTGGAGGCGGCGCCCTTCAGCCTGCCGCTGCCCCGGGATGCGCGGCTGCGGCGGATCACCGATGCGCTGCGCGCCGACCCGGCGGACGACCGGGGCATCGAGGCGTGGGCCGGGCAGGTGGGGGCGTCACGGCGAACCCTGGTGCGGTTGTTCCAGGCCGAGACGCAGCTGTCGTTCCGCGAGTGGCGGCAGCGCCTGCGCTTGCTGGCGGCGCTGCCCCTGCTGGCCGACGGCATGAGCGTCACCACCCTGGCCAGCGAGCTCGGCTATGACTCCACCTCGGCCTTCATCGCTCTGTTCCAGCGCCACTACGGCTGCACGCCGGGCGCCTACGGCAATCGCCTGCGCGGCTAGCGCGGCAGTTCGATGCGGCTGGTCTCGCCCGGCACCTGCGGCCAGTCGGCGGCGGCCCAGCGGGCGCGTGCCGCGTCGATGCGCTGCGGGTCGCTGGACACGAAGTTCCAGTTCATCCGCCGGGGGCCGTCCAGCGGCGCGCCGCCGATGATCACCAGGTGCGCGCTGCCACAGGCGGCGAGGCTGTATTCCACGCCTTCGGGCAGCACGGTGAGGGTGTTGATGGCCAGGGGCTGGTCGTCCAGCAGCACCTCGCCCTCCAGCAAATAGACAGCACGCTGTGGGTGTTCGGTGGGCACCAGCAGGGTGGTGCCGGCCTCCATCTGCACGTCGGCGTAGAGGGTGGGGGAGAGCACCGGCACCGGCGACTCCAGGCAGAAGCCGGTGCCGGCGATGAGGCGGATGCGCACGCCCAGGGCGTCCTGTTGCGGCAGGCTGGCGGCGGGATGGTGGCTGTAGCTGGGCGCGCGTTCCTCTTCCTCGCGGGGTAGCGCCAGCCACACCTGCAGGCCATGGATGCGCGAGCCGCTGGCCACGCGTTCCGCCGGGGTGCGTTCGACGTGGGCGACGCCGGCGCCGGCAGTCATCCAGCTCACATCGCCGGGTTGCACGCGCTGGTCGGAGCCGAGGCTGTCCTTGTGCTGCAACTCGCCCTCGAACAGGTAGGTGAGGGTGGACAGGCCGATGTGCGGGTGCTGGCGCACGTCCATGCCCTGGCCGGCCGGGTAGGCGCTGGCGAGCATGTGGTCGAAGAACACGAAGGGGCCGACGCTGCGGCACTGGGCCGACGGCAGGGGGCGGAGGATGGGCAGCCCGGCGACTTCTTCGGCACGGGGGCGGAGGGTGAGGATGTCGTTCATGCTGGGCTTCCGGCGCGGTGGAGGCGCAAGCATAACGCGTCCACGCGGGAAGCCCAGAGGGGCGGGCTTACTGGCTGAAATCGCCTTCGGCCAGGCGGGTCTCGATGGTCACTTCGGTGGTGGTCATCAGCTTGTGCAGCGGGCACTTGTCGGCGATGCGCAGCAGGGTGGCGCGCTGGTCGTCGGTGAGGGCGCCGCGCAGGGTCAGCTTCACGCTCATGCCGTACTGGCCTTGCTTCTCCTGGCTGCTGTCGTGGGTCACGTCGACGCCGATGCCGGTCAGCGGGATGTCGTGGCTGCGGGCGTAGAGGGTCACGGTGAGGGCCTTGCAGGCACCCAGGGCGACGTCGAAATAGTCGTGGGGTTCCGGCGCGCTGCCTTCGCCGCCCAGGGCCTTGGGCAGGTCGGTGAACAGCTGGTGCTCGTCGCCGACGTTGATGCTGTGGCGGTAGCCGTCTGCGGATTCGGTGGTGACGGTAATGGTCATGGGCAGTCCTCTGCGTGGTTTGGGTAGGCGGTCCTGCTGGTTAGAGGCCGCCCACCTCCTGAGTGTTCCCGTGACCGTTCAGATCAGCGCGCTGAGGCGCACATCGGCACCGAGCACGCGCTGCAGTTCGCCACGGGGTCCGAAAACCGGCACCGAGACGGTGAAGCAGAAGTCGTCGGTGGCGGACGAACGGTACACCGGCGTGATGTGACTGGCGAGGCCATCGGCGACCGCGCGGAACCACGGGCGCTGCCCCCAGTTGCGGCCCTTGCAGGATTCGCCCTGGTGCGGCACGTCGAGGGCGAAGACGTTCTCCGAGAGCTGGGTGCCGGTGCGGTCCACCAGGTAGAACAGTTCGATGCGCGCATCGCGCTTCAACGTATCGGCCAGCAGCCCCTCGGCCTGGGCCGCGTCGCCCAGCAGCGCCGGCTCGCAGGCCAGGCGCTCGATGCTGCGCTGGATGTCGCGGTGCATCTCCAGGCGGAAGCCGCCCAGGCCCTGCAACAGGCGGTCGCCATCCTCACGCACGGCCTGGCTGTGGCGCAGCACCTGGCCGGCCTTGCCCAGCAGCTCGGCGGCCACCTGGGCGATGTTCTGCACGTCGCCGTTGATCGAGCGCACGGCCTGGCCGATCTGCTCGGTGCCGGAGGCGATCTGGCCGACGCGGCCGTCCAGCTTGTCCATGGCCGCGCGGGTGCTGTCCAGCCCGGCGCCCACCTGGAGCATGCCCTGGTGCCCCTCGGCCACCGCCTGGTGCATGCGCTCGCCGGCGTCGGCCAGCTGCGCCATGCCATCGCGGAAACGCTCGATGATGCCGCTCACCTGGGTGGTGGCGTCGGTGGTGTGCCCGGCCAGGCGTCGTACTTCCTCGGCGACCACGGCGAAGCCACGGCCGTGGCTGCCGGCGCGGGCGGCCTCGATGGCGGCGTTGAGTGCCAGCAGGTTGGTCTGCTGGGAGATGCTGGCGATCACGCCTATCACCTTGCTGACTTCCTCCAGCTGGCCGGTGAGGTTGCCGATCACGCAGCCCAGCTGCTGCTCGCTGGTGCCGATGGCGTCCACCTGGCGCAGCACGTCCTGGCCGTTGCGCTGGCACTGGCGCAGGGTGCTGGAAACGTCGCCGGAGAGCCGTGCCACCTCGGCGGCACCGGGCACCAGCTCGGCGTCGAGGGTGGTGGTGACCTCTTCGCTGGCGCTGGCGATCAGCTCGGAGGATTGCGCCAGCAGCTGCCCGCTCTGCTGGTTGGCGGCGGCGATGCGCGCCAGCTCCGGGGCGTGGGCGGCGATGCCGACGGCGGCGCCGAGGCTGGTGCGGATGCGCTGTTGCAGGCCCTCGACGAAGCCGTTGAGGCGGCCCATCAGCGGGCTGCCGGCGGGTAGGCGGGTGGTCAGGTCGTGGGCGGTGAACAACGCGTCGAGCGCGCCTTCATCCGTGGCGCGGCGTGCGGGACGCAGAAGCTGCAGCATGGCGATCTCCCTTTCTTCTCGGTTTTCGAGGCGCGTTGCAAGCGAAGTGCCATTACGTTGGAGCCAGGCGTTGCGTGGCGGGGGAGGGTGCGCGCTGCACCGGCACGGGTCGGCCGGGGCGCTCAGGCGCTACTTGGGTGCAAGCGGGCGGTACCAGAGCGCCTCGCGGTCGATGGGGGTTTTTTCCGGCAGGTCGGGGTTGTCCAGTTCGATCACCTGGCGCTTGTCCATGCGTGCGCGGCGCAGGGTTTTGCCGTGGTAGCGCTGGAACAGGCGCTCGAAGCTGCCATCGGCGATGGCCGCCTCCAGGCCGCGCTGGATGGCGGCGGCCAGCTCGGGGCGCTGGCGCGAGGTGAAGAAGTAGAAGGCCGTCGGGTAGTGCAGCACCAGGTGCTCGTCCACGGCCAGGTGCAGGCCATCGGCTTCGGCGCGGCGCTGTTCGTCCCAGGCCACCACCACCTCGCGGGGGAACAGCTCGAAACGGCCGGCGTCGAGCATGCGGAACAGGCTCTCGTAGCCCGGCGTGGTCACCACGTTGAGGCCGTTGGCGCGCAGGATGGCGGTGTCGGGCCAGTCGTGGCGCTGGCCCATGCGCAGGGCCTGCAGCTGCTCGCGTCGGGTCACGCCGGCGAGCAGGTCGCGTTGGTCGGCGCGCACCAGGAACACGCGCCAGCTGATCAGCCCCTTGTAGATGGGGATGCGCACCGGCAGCAGGGCGCTTTCGCGCTCGCGGGTGGTCATGCTCCACATCAGTTGCACGCGGCCGTCGTTGCGCTCCAGGGACAGCTGCGCGCGGGATTGCGGCATGGGTTCGAGGGTGGGCTCGAGTTGGTAGTCGCTGCCGCTGTGCGCCAGGGCCAGTTGCAGCAACTCGACCACGTAGGCTTCCGGGTCTTCGCCCTTGGAGTGCAGGGGATAGACCAGGCGCTCGCCGGCGGTCGAGGCGAGGGCGACGAAGCAGAGCAGGAGAAAGGCGCAGCGCGGCATGTTGGCGTTCTTGTGGCGGGCCTGCTGCAGCATAGTCTCAGAAGGCCATCAGAGCATCCGCCTGAACCCGTCAAGCGTGTCGCCGGTCTACCTTTGCCATGAATGATCGTCAGGAGGACGCCCCTTGCCCATCGCCCGCCATTGCCTCGCCGCCATCCTCGCCCTCAGTGCCTGCGCCAGCCAGGCGCGGGACTACCACTACAGCGACTCGCACCTGCACTACGTGGATTTCTTCCAGGAGAGCGAGGGCATGCAGGGGCTGCTCAAGGCCATGGATGCAGGGGCTATCGACCACGTGATGATCTCCGGCATCCCGGTGGCCAAGAAGTGGCATGAAGACGAGCCCAAGCGCCCGCGCTACTACGCCGGCGACGATGCCGATGCCTACTGGTACACCGCCACCGACGTGCTGGTGGCCGCCGCCGTGAAGAAGTTGCCCGAAGACCAGCGCCACCGCTTCCACCCCTTCCTCAGCGGCTTCAACCCCAACGACAAGAACTCCGACGCGCACATCCGCCGCATGCTGGAGCTGGACCCGGGGCTGTGGCAGGGCATAGGCGAGGTCTTCACCCGCCACGACGACCTCACCGCGCTGATCGACGGCGACACCCCGCGCGCCAACAACGAGGCCATGGCGCGCATCTACCACCTCGCCGCCGAGTACGACCTGCCGGTGATGCTGCACTCCAACATCACCTCCAAGCGCGAGCGCAACCCGCTGTACCTGCAGGAGATCGAAGAACCCCTGCGCAACCACCCGCACGTGCGCTTCATCTGGGCCCACGCCGGCACCAGCATGGAAATCCACCGCCATCAGAAGAAGCTCGACTTCCTCCTGCCCACCCTAAAGCGCATGTTGGGCGACTACCCCAACCTCTACGTCGACCTCTCCTGGACCGTGCTCCAGCCCTACCTCGTGGACAAGAACGGCACGCCCGACCCGGAGTGGCTCAAGCTGGTGGAGAAGTACCCCGAGCGCTTCATGCTCGGCTCCGATGTGGTGGGCCGCTTCGAAGGCCTGGGCGACTACCTGCGCGCCTACGACCCCTTCCTCGACGCCCTGCCTGCAGACGTCGCCAAGCGCGTGGCCCGGGACAACTTCCTCGCCGTGCTGCCGCGCAACCCCAAGCACCTGCAACATGTCGCCGCCCCGTAGCGCCCCTGCAGACGCTGTAGGGGCGGCTTCAGTCGCCAAGCAGCCCGCAGGGCTGCCCTCGCACAGCGTTCCCGGCTACTCCGCTGGTGGATGAGAAGAGCGCCATCCACCCTACGCACCGGTCGGTTTCGTGGTTCCGGTCGGGCACCGTGACGTAGGTTGGCGCCGAGCGCAGCGAGGCCCAACGGTGCCAGGCTCGGTTCCGCGCGTTGGGCTACAACGGTGTGTAGCCCGGGCTTCAGCCCGGGGCGCGGGAGGCCCACAGCTCCGGTACCACGGCCTGGCTGACCCAGCGCCGCAGGTTGCGGTTTTCCGGGTGGTAGCAATAGGTGAGGAGCAGGGCGTGCAGGCCGGATTCACTCACCACCGTTTCCTCTTCGAAGCCGCCATTGGCGGTGCGCAGGCATACGCGCTGGCGCTGGTCGTCGCAGAGGTTGGCGAGCAGGCGCTCGTGGATATCGGTGTTGAGCAGGCGGCGCAGGTCGCGGGTGGAGAACCAGGCTTCGTGGCCGACGAGAAAGGCGCGCAACTGGCGGCGGTAGCGCAGGAAATTGCGCGGGGTGATCTGGGGAAGGGACATGGCAATGCTCCGTCCATAGGCTGGGGAGCCGCCACCGAATCCTTGAAGGGTGGCGGACCGTGCGAGTGTGGAAGTACCGGGCCAATCAAAACCGGGCCGGGCCGAAGCCCGCTCGCACAGTCCGCCATAGACTGCCGACGTGTTGCATGTCGCTATGGCGATTGATTGGCTATGTAGCGGGCTTCCACACCCGGTTGTGCCCCGAGGGGCACAACGGCGGGAACCCTAGCCAAGCCTCTTGTAGGCCGGCAATGCAGTTGCCACGTAGGAATTTTCAGGCGGCACATTCGTAGGGGCGACTTCAGTCGCCAAGCAGCCCGCAGGGTTGCCCTTGTGCACGGTCCTTGCCGGGCTGCACCCGACCTACAACGGCACCGTGCCGTAGGTTGGCGCCGAGCGCAGCGAGGCCCAACGGTGCGGGGATCAACTTCGCGCGTTGGGCTTCGTACCTCAACCCAACCTACGGAAGCCGTGTTTCCCTGCAGCACCGCCGGTGGATTAAAAGAGCGCCATCCACCCTACGCACCGGTCAGCCTCGCAGCCGGGTCTCAACCTGTCATCAGTTAGTCATGAAGGTGTCATAGCCTCGCGCCATCCCAACCAAGGAGCGAGACATGAAAGCAACCCGACTGAGTGCATTGATCGCCCTCGGCCTGGCATCCGGCGTGGCGATGGCCGACGTGCGGGTCGAAGGGCCGATCGAGTTCGGCGTATTCGAAAGCCGTTACCAGGACTACCAGCCCGGTGAGCGCGTGCTCACCAGCAGCACCCAGAACATCCTGCCCACCGACCAGGTTCCGGCGAAGCTCGGCACCAAGTTCGGCATGCGCTACAAGCTGGTGGGCAAGCACGAGAACGACACCCCGCTGACCCTGCTGTACCTCACCCCGGGCGTGACCACCCCCGACGGCGTGCGCCACGACAAGTTCGAGGTGATCCAGAAGATGGCACCCGGCGCGCCCCAGGACGTGATGGCCTACGAGTTCACCGAGACCCACGAAGTGGTCCCCGGCGAGTGGCGCTTCCTGGTGTTCCAGGGTGACCGCCTGCTGGCCGAGAAGAGCTTCGACGTGCGCTGATCGACCCTCGAGTCGAACGGGACCCGGCCATGCGCCGGGTCTTTTCGTTTTGGCGGGCGGCGGCCGCGATTCACCCCTTGCCCCGTGTGGGTGCGGGCTGCGCGGTTGCTCGGGCGGCTCAACCGGTGGAAGAGGGCGCTGGCCGCTTATCACTGACTGCACTGCTTTTAAGCGGAATTTTCCCGTGAGTTCTTTCTTGAAAATTTACCGTTCCTAGCTGAAATGGACGGTTGGCAGTGCGTACACACTTTGTTACCTTGCCTGCACTATCGTACCAATTAACGATTCCCGCTCATTACAAGAACAACAGCGTGACCGTCGCCGGCGTGCATTCCCGCGACGAAGATGGATACCTGCGAGAGCATCGCCGAGGCCTGCCTGAACTGCCCGGACGCCGCTCCGCAGCCGAGAGAAAACAACAAAAGGGCCGGACACAGATCCAGCCCAGAAATCTTGGCCGTCAAGGGAGGTACGTTTGCTATGAAGAGGCATATCCGCTTATCCGCGATCGGGTGCAGGCCCCTGCAGGCGGGGGCAGCTTTCGGGCTGTTGCCGCTGCTGATCGCCGGCTCCGCGCAGGCCGTCGAGTTCAGCCTGCTGGACAACCAGCTCAGCGGCTCCATCGACACCACGCTCTCCTACGGCGCCATGTGGCGGGTGCAGGGGCGCGACGCGGACAACATCAGCGACATCAACGCCGATGACGGCAACCGCAACTTCGATACCGGCCTGGTATCGGAGGTGTACAAGGCCACTTCCGACCTCTCGCTGAAGTACGACAACTACGGCGCCTTCGTCCGTGGCACGGCGTACTACGACACCCAGATCATGGACAAGCGCAACGACTACTACGGCACCACCGGTGGCGTGGAGCGGCCCAGCCAGTCCTTCCCCGATGACGACCATTTCACCCAGGACACCCGCCACATCGCCGGGCGCAAGGGCGAGATCCTCGACGCCTACCTCTACGGCAGCTGGGATGTGGGCGCCATGCCCCTGGGCGCCAAGGTGGGCCGCCAGGTGATCAACTGGGGCGAGGGCGTGTTCTACCGCGGTGGGGTCAACACGGTGAACCCGGTGGACGCGGCCAAGTTCCACCTGCCCGGCTCCGAACTCAAGGAAGTGCTGGTGCCCATGGAGGCGCTGAGCTTCAACCTGGGCCTGACCGACAACCTGTCCATGGAAGCCTTCTACCAGTGGAAGTGGAAGGAGACCCGCCTGGACCCGGTGGGCACCTACTTCTCCGAGACCGATCTGTTCGCCGATGGGGGGCATACGGCGTATACGACGTCGACGGACCTGGCGCCGTTGATGCCCCTGTATGACCTGTTCGCTGGTGCCGGCCTGCTCGGCAACGGCGCCAATGGCCCGAACGCCTACCTCAATGGCGATACCGGTGTATTCAAGGTGGCCAATATCGGCAAGGACCTGCAGGCGGACGACAGCGGCCAGTTCGGCGTGGCCTTCCGCTACATAGCCGAGGAACTGAACTCCACCGAATTCGGCTTCTACTTCGTCAACTACCACGCCAAGGAACCGCAGATCGCCATCGACCTGAACGGCTACCAGGGCGTCGACCTGGCCACCCTGGGCGGTGCACTGGCGGGCAACAGCCTGCCGCCCGAGTATGCCGGCGCGCTGGCGACCTTCGACCTGGCCAGCAACGCCCAAGCCCGTCGCCGCTACGTCGAAGACATCCGCATGTACGGCTTCAGCTTCAACACCACGGTGGGGGATGCATCGGTTTCCGGTGAGCTTTCCTACCGGCCCAATGCGCCCATCGCCATTTCCGCCACCGATGACCTGCTGAGCGATCTGCTGCTCCAGGGCATCAATGGGTCCGACCTGGTCAATTCCGGGGTCGCCAACGATGCCGCCTGCGCCGCCGTCTCCGGCAAGCAGCTCTGCCGCAGTTCGATCTTCGACAACTACGAGCGGGCAGAGACCTACAACATCTCCCTGTCCACCATCTACAACTTCGGCCCGGCCCTGAGCTTCGACTCGGTGATCGGCGTCGCCGAGGTGGCTTCGCAGCACATCCGTGGCAGCAGCCTGAAGTACACCGCCTTCGACGGCTCGGTGCGCAAGTTCTCCAGCGCCACCGACAAGTCCTACGAGGATGAGCGCACCACCGACAGCGACCAGATCAGCCGCGACAGCTACGGCTACACGCTGCTGGTTTCCGGCAGCTGGAACGATGTCTACGCGGGGGTGAAACTCTCCCCGTACGCCGTCTTCCAGCACGACTTCCAGGGCAACTCGGACCGCACCGGCAACTTCATCGAAGGCCGCAAGGCACACACCCTGGGGATCGACGCCACCTACCTGAACAGCTTCGAGGTGGGCCTGCAGTACACCGAGTACTACGGCGCCGGGCGCAACAACAGCACCCGCGACCGCGACAACGTCTCGCTCACCGCCAAGTACTCGTTCTGATGCCGAGCGCCTGGCGGCAGAACGCCGGGCCGTACAAGACAGGGAGATGCACCCCATGTTGAAGAAATACTCGTTGCTGCTGGCCGCCATCGTGCTCGCCGGCAGCGCCACCGACGCCCTGGCGGCGGTCTCGGCCGAGCAGGCCGCCACGCTCAAGTCGACCCTCACCCCGCTGGGGGCGGAGCGCGCCGGCAACGCTGCCGGCACCATCCCGGAATGGACCGGCGGCATCACCCAGGCCCCGGCGGGCTACAAGGGCTCGGGCCAGCACCACGTTGATCCCTTCGCCGCCGACCAGCCGCTGTTCACCATCACCAAGGCCAACCTCGAGCAGTACAAGGCCAATCTCACCGACGGCGAGATCGCCCTGTTCAACGCCTACCCGGACAGCTTCCAGATGCCGGTCTACCCGACCCGGCGCTCCGGTTCGGCGCCGCAGTGGGTCTACGACAACACCCTGAAGAACGCCACCACCGGCAAGCTGCTCAATGGCGGCAACGGTTTCGCCGACGCCTATGGCGGCATCCCGTTCCCCATCCCGCAGAACGGCCTGGAAGCGATCTGGAACCACATCACCCGCTACCGCGGCACCTACATCGTGCGGCGCTCGGCGGAGGCGGGGGTGCAGCGCAACGGCGCCTACTCCCTGGTCACCTCCGAGGACGAGGCGCTGTTCCGCTTCTACGACCCCAAGGGCAGCTACGCCGACCTGCAGAACACCCTGTTCTACTACATGACCTTCACCACCGCCCCGGCGCGTCTGGCTGGCAACGGCGCGCTGGTGCAGGAGATGCTCGACCAGGTCAAGGAGCCCCGCCAGGCCTGGGGCTACAACCCCGGCCAGCGCCGCGTGCGCCGTGCGCCGACCCTGGCCTACGACACGCCCATCGAGTCCACCGACGGCCTGCGCACCGCCGATGACACCGACATGTACAACGGCGCGCCGGACCGCTACGACTGGACCCTGGTGGGCAAGAAGGAGATCTACATCCCCTATAACAACTACAAGATCACCAGCCCCGAGGTGACGTACAAGGACCTGCTGCTGCCCGGCCACGTGAACCCGAAATACACCCGCTACGAGCTGCACCGCGTCTGGGTGGTGGAAGGCAAGCTCAAGGCCGGTGCGCGGCACATCTACTCCAAGCGCACCCTCTACCTCGACGAGGACAGCTGGGGCGCGGCGGTGGTGGACCAGTACGACGGTCGTGGCGACCTGTGGCGCGTCTCCCTGGCCTACCTGAAGAACTTCTACGAGCTGCCCACCGTGTGGACCGCGCTGGACACCTTCCACGACCTGCAGGCACGTCGCTACGGCGTGCAGTGGCTGGACAACGAAGAGGCCGGCACCGTGGACTTCAGCAAGCCGTCCCCGGGGGATGCCTCCTTCAACCCGGCCGCCTTGCGACGCAAAGCCTCGCGTTGACGAGGCCCATGTAGCCCGTGCTTCAGCGCGGGGAGCGGAATCGTCTGCGCTCCCGGGCTGAAGTCCGGGCTACGGTGGTGTGGTCATCGTTCAGTTAGCCATTCGAGCGGGAGGCTGCTCGTCGCCGCAATGGCGCGCTATATTCCCCGCGTTCGCATTGACCGATGAGCGAGGGACCCATGGCCGGGCAGGTCAAGATTCTGGTGGTGGACGACGACGCCGAGATACGTGAGTTGCTGCAGGACTACCTGGGCGGCCACGGCTACCAGGTGGAGCCGGCCTGCGACAGCACCGGCATGCGCGCGGCCCTGGCCGCTGGCCTGCCGGACCTGGTGCTGCTGGATGTCGGCCTGCCCGGCGAGGACGGCCTCAGCCTGGCCCGCTACCTGCGCGAGCACCACGACCTGCCGGTGATCATGGTCTCCGGTGCCGGCAGCCCGGTGGACCGCACCATCGGCCTGGAAGTGGGGGCCGACGACTACGTGGCCAAACCCTTCGACCCGCGCGAGCTGCTGGCACGGGTCAAGACCGTGCTGCGCCGCTACCAGCGGGTGCCGGCCGCCGCCGCTCCCACGATCCCTGTCGACGCCGGCAACAGCCTGCAACTGGGCGCCTGCCGGCTGGACCTGGACCGCCACCAACTGTTCGACGGCAACGGTGCGGAAATCCCCCTCACGGCCATGGAGTTCGACCTGCTCCAGGCCTTCGCCCAGCGCCCCAACCGGCCGCTGTCCCGCGACCAGTTGCTCAACCTCACCCAGAACCGCGACTGGAACCCCTTCGACCGCTCCATCGACATCCGCATCGCCCGCCTGCGCCGCAAGCTGGAAACCGACCCCGACAAACCCCAGGTGATCCGCACCCTGCGCGGAGTGGGCTACATGTTCGTGCCGGGCTGATCAGCCGGCCTCTCCGCCAACCTCCCCGTAGGAGCGAGCTCTGCTCGCGAAGCTCCGGTGTTCCCCGCAGCTTCAGGACGCCGGTTGGCCGCCTTTGTTTCAATTGTTTCAACCGCGTTGTACCCCCTCAAAAGACCGGGGCCGGCTCTCTATACTCCAGCCATCACCCAGGCTCGTGGAGGCCTTCCGATGAGCCAGACGGCACCCCGCCCGCTGTTCGATGGCGCCGCCGAGCACCAGCTGCGCCAGATCGTCGACAACAGCAGCGCGGTCATCTACGTGAAGGACCTGGAAGGCCGCCTGCGCCTGGTCAACCGTGCCTTCGAGCAGCTGTTCCGGGTACGTGCGGAGGAGGTGATCGGCCACACCGACCACGAGTACTTCCCCAGGGAACTGGCCGATGTGCTGCGCGCCAACGACCTCAAGGTGGCGGAGCTGGGCCAGGAGCAGGAGTTCGAGGAGCGCCTGCCGTTCAACGGCGTGGTGCGCACCTACCTGTCCAGCAAGTTCCCGCTGTTCGACAGCGAGGGCCGGGTCACCGCCGTGTGCGGCATCTCCACCGACATCAGCTCACGCAAGAGCGTGGAAGAGGTGCTGCGCTACGTCGCCCTGGGCATCTCGGCGGCTACCGGCAACGAGGTGTTCGAGGCCATCGCCCGCTACATGGTGCGTTCGCTGCACGCCGACTTCGCTTACGTCAGCCGCATCAGCGACGAGGGCCCGCACAAGCTCACCACCCTGGCCATGTACTACGCCGGCGAGCTGCGTGCCAACTCCACCTATGACCTGGAAGGCACGGCCTGCAGCGACGTGCTGGGCAAGGCCTTCCACTTCGTCGGCAGCAACCTGCTGGAGTGCTACCCGGGGGATGCGGTGTTCCGCGCCTCGGGCGTGGACAGCTTCGCCGGCTACCCGCTGTTCGCCAGCGACGGCCGCCCGCTGGGGCTGATCGCCGCCGGGCGCCTGGGGCCGATGAAGGAGCGCGAGCGTGCCGAATCGGTGCTGCGCATCTTCTCGGTGCGGGCGGCGGCGGAGATGGAGCGGTTGGAGGCCGAAGCCAGCTACCGGGCGATCTTCGCCGGCTCCGAGGACGCCATCCTGGTGCTGGATATCGACAGCGGCGCCCTGGTGGACGCCAACCCCCGCGCCTGTTCCACCGTCGGCTACAGCTACGAGGAAATGCTCGGGCTGGACATGGACGCCTTCAGCGCCGGCTACGAGCCCTACACGGCCAGGCATGCCGCCGGCTTCCTGGCCCGCGCGGCGGCCGGCGAGCCGCAGCGCTTCGAGTGGCACCGGCGCAACCGCGACGGCAGCCTGCATTGGGACGACGTCTCGCTCAAGCGCGTGACCCTGTCCGGCGTCGACCGCATCCTGGTGTTCTGCCGCGAGATCACCCAGCGCAAGGAGGCCGAGCAGGCCCTGCGCACCAGCGAGCAGCAACACCGCGCCATCGCCGACACGGCGTTGGACTGCTTCATCGGCATGGACCGCGCCGGGCGCATCCTCGCCTTCAACCCGGCGGCCGAGCGCTGCTTCGGCATCGCCCGTGACGACGCCCTGGGCCAGTGGCTGCTGAAGCTGATCATCCCCGAGCGCTTCCATGAGGTGTACGAGCGCGCCTTCGAGAGCTACGCCCAGACCGGCACCGGCGACTTCCTCGGCAAGCGCATGGAGGTGGTGGCCCAGCGCGCCTCGGGCGAGGAGTTCCCCGCCGAGCTGGCGCTGACCCAGGTGCGCGGCGACGAGGGCCCGCGCTACATCTGCTACCTGCGCGACATCACCGAGCGGCGCCAGGCCGAAGAGGAAAAGGCGCGCCTGGAGCAACAGCTGCGCCAGGCCCAGCGCATGGAGGCCATCGGGCACCTCACCGGCGGCATCGCCCACGACTTCAACAACCTGCTGACCAGCATGCTGGGCTACACGGTAATGGCCCAGGAGCACGCCGAATCCCTCCATGACGAGCGTCTGGGCAAGTACCTGACGCGGGTGCAGCGCTCGGCGGAGAAGGCCCGCGACCTGATCCAGCAAATGCTCACCTTCAGCCGTGGCAGCCGGGGCACGCCCCGGGTGGTGGCGCTGGACCTGCTGCTGGGCAATTTCATCCGCCTGGTGGATTCCACCCTGCCGGCCACGGTGGAACTGGAGACGCGCCTGGCCCACGACCTGCCGGCGGTGCTGGTGGACCCAGTGCAGCTGGAGCAGGTGCTGATGAACCTGTGCATCAACGCCCGCGACGCCATGGGTGGGGTGGGGCGCCTGCAGGTTGGGCTGGGCCAGGTGCAGGTGCAGGCGGGCGTGTGCGCCTCGTGCCAGCAGCGCATCGACGGGCAGTTCGTCACCCTCACCGTCAGCGACAGCGGGCCGGGCATCGACGGGGCGCTGCGGGCGCAGATCTTCGAGCCGTTCTTCTCCACCAAGGCCAGCGGCCAGGGCAGCGGCATGGGCCTGTCGATGGTGCACGGCATCGTCCACGAGTACGGCGGCCACATCCAGCTGGACAGCCCGGCGGGGCAGGGCGCCACCTTCCGCATCCTCATCCCGGCCCATCACCAGGCGCCGGAGGCTGCGTTCAACGTCATCGCCTGCCATGAGGCGCTGCCGCCGCGCTCGGCCCTGCGCGGGCGGGTGGCGGTGGTGGACGACGACCCCATGGTCGGCGAGTTCATGGGCGAGCTGCTGGCCAACTGGGGGGTGGCCGCGCACCTGTTCGGCGACCCGGAAGAGGCCAGCCGGCAGCTGTGCGCCGACGCCTATGCCTGGGACTTCGTCATCCTCGACCAGAGCATGCCGCGCCTCACCGGGCTGCAGCTGGCGCGACGCCTGCTGGCAGCGCGGGCGGACCTGCCCATCGTGCTCTACACCGGCTTCAGCGACAGCCTGGTGGAGGCCGAGGTGCAGGCCCAGGGCGTCAAGGCACTGCTGACCAAGCCGCTGGACCAGGCGCGCCTGCATCGCCTGTTGCGCAACTGGCTGCCGGCGGCAGGCCACGGATACCAGACTGAAACAAACTGAGCGGTTACTGCCATCGGGCAGATACAGGGGGGCGGCAATCTGGCCCTGACTGCAGAGCCCTGCAGCCCCAGACCCCTGGCAGGACCGCATCATGAACAGCACACTCGGACGTACCGCGACCTTTACCTTCGGCGTTATCAGCTACCTGGTCTTTCTCGCCGCGTTCAGCCTTTCCATCGCCTTCGTGGCCAATCTTCCCTGGGCGCCGGCCCGTCTCGACGGCGAGCCGCTGTTGGCGCCTGGTTGGGCGCTGGCCGTCGACTCTGCGCTGCTCGTCGCCGTTGGCCTGGTCTATTGGGCGAGCCGCGGTGTTACCCAGAACGGGCGGGTACTGTTGAGCAGCCTGGCGGTGCTGGCGCTGCTGGTGCTGTGGCAGCCGCTGAGCGGCGAGGCATGGCGTCTGCAGAACCCGGCGCTGCGCCAGGTGCTGGCGGCGGCCTTCGGTTTCGGCGGGGCCTTGCTGCTCTATGGGGTGCTGCTCAGTGACCAGTTGGCCGCAGGCGGCCTGCATGCCGCCGCGCGGCGCCTGTTCGGCCTGGCCGACGAGGGCAGCGATGAGGCGCGCGAGGAATGGCGTCGCCAGCGCGGTGATGCGCTGAGCCTGGGCGTGCTGCTGCTGGCGTGGGCTACGCCGGAGCTGAGCGTCACCCACCTGGTGCTGGCGCTGCTGGCGAGCCTGGGTGTTTACCTGGTTCGGCGCCGGGTGCTCGATGGCCAGCCGCAGGAGGGGGCCAAGCAACCTGAAGCGAGCCACCCCCGGCGTCCGGTGCTGGTGGCCTCGCGCAAGGCCGGGGCACCGATCGACCCGGTGCGTGCCGCCTAAGTGGACCGCCCGGTCCGCCCTGCGTCGAGGCCTTAGCCTGGATGCGTGCACGGCCGATACGAAAGAACCCCAGCACCGCGAGGTGCTGGGGTTCTTCGTTTGCAGCCTGCCCTGCGCCTCCCTGGCGGCGGGCCATGCGGGTGCGATCAGACGGTGAAGCGCGCGACCATGCCGTTGAGCTCCACGGCCAGGCGCGACAGCTCGTGGCTGGCGGCGGCGGTCTGGTTGGCACCGGTGGCGGTCTGCACCGAGATGTCGCGGATGTTCACCAGGTTGCGGTCCACTTCGCGGGCCACCTGGGCCTGCTCTTCGGCGGCGCTGGCAATGACCAGGGTGCGCTCGTTGATCTGGCTGACCTGCTCGGTGATCTCCACCAGGGCGCGGCCGGCGGCTTCGGCGATTTCCAGCATCTGCCGGGCGCGCTGGTCGTTCTGGTTCATGGCGCCCACGGCTTCGCCGGTGCCGCTCTGGATGCTGCCGATCATCTGCTCGATTTCGCGGGTGGATTCCTGGGTGCGGTGGGCGAGGGCGCGGACCTCGTCGGCGACCACGGCGAAGCCACGGCCCTGCTCGCCGGCACGGGCGGCCTCGATGGCGGCGTTGAGGGCCAGCAGGTTGGTCTGCTCGGCGATGGCGCGGATCACGTCCAGCACCTTGCTGATGCTTTGTGCGCGGTCGGCCAGGCCTTCCACCAGGGTGGAGGTGTGGGCGACTTCCTGGCTCATGCTGCGGATCGCCTGCACCGTCTGCTGCACGCGGTCACGCCCGTCCTGCGCCGATTCCTCGGAGGCACGGGAGGCGTCGGAGGTGGAACTGGCGTTGCGCGCGACCTCTTCCACGGCGGCGGTCATCTCGTTGACGGCGGTGGCGGCCATCTCGATTTCGTCGTGCTGGCGGGTGAGGGAGCGGTTGCCTTCCTCGGTCACCGCGTTGAGCTCCTCGGCGGCGGAGGCCAGCTGGGTGGCGGAGGTGCCGATCTGCTGGATGGTGCCGCGCAGTTGCTGCTGCATGCGTTGCAGGGCGGTGAGCAGCTGCGCCGGTTCGTCCTTGCCGGCGGTGTCGATGCGCCCGGTGAGGTCGCCGCTGGCCACCACGCCGGCCGCCTGCACGGCTTCGCTCAGGGGCAGGGTGATGCTGCGGGTGAGGGCCCAGGCGAGGGCGACGGTGACCATTGCGGCGATCACCAGCACGCTGATGACGGCGGTGGTGGCACTGGCGTAGTTCGCGTCCGCCTGGGCGTTGGCGGCGTCGGCGCCCTGGGTGTTGTAGTCGGAGAGTTCGTTGAGCGCCTTGAGGGTGGTGCGGTAGTTGTCCAGCAGCGGGCCCTGGATCAGCTCGGTGGCGGCCGCCTTCTCACCGCCCTTGGACATGGCGAGGAGCTTGTCGACGCCGGCGATGAAGCCCTGGCGCTCCTGGGTGTAGCGGTCGAACAGCTGCTGGTCGCGGCCCGGGTCGATGCTGGCCTTGTAGGTGCTTTCGGCCTTGTCGAGCTGGGCGATGATTTCGCGCATGCGCGTTTCGAGGAACTGCTGGGAGGACTGATCCGTCGCCAGGACATGGCCGAGCTGCACCTGGCGCAGTTCGGTCAGCGACAGGTTGATCTGGGCGATGGTGCGCACGCTGGGCAGCCAGCTCTGGCTGATCTCGGTGGAGGCGTCGTTGATCACCGACATGCGGTTGAGCGAGAACAGGCCGGTCAACACCAGCAGCAACGTGATGATGGCGAAGCCGAAGGCGGCGCGTGGCGCGATGGGGAACTGGCGCAGGAACATGGGTTACTTCTCCGGGGGGCTGCGGGACGAACCAGGGAGGCTCGGAAAAAGTATAGGAAGCCCTGTGAGTTACGCGTGAACTTCACCGCTGCGCTGGGCTTGCGAGCCTCTGGGACGGTAGTGGCGGGACTTTCCATGGCCCTGAAACGACCATGCCCGTATCGAGCGATACGGGCATGGCGGGTGTTGCGTTCGCCTTGCGGCGCTGGCGTCAGGCCGAGAAGCGCTTGAGCACCAGGGTGGCGTTGGTGCCGCCGAAGCCGAAGCTGTTGGACATGATGGTGTCCAGCTTGGCGTTCTCGCGGGTCTCGCGCAGGATCGGCAGGTCGGCCACTTCCGGGTCCAGCTCGTCGATGTTGGCGGAGCCGGCGATGAAGTTGCCTTCCATCATCAGCAGGCAGTAGATCGCCTCGTGCACGCCGGCGGCGCCCAGGCTGTGACCGGACAGGCTCTTGGTGGAGCTGATGGCCGGGGCCTTGTCGCCGAACACTTCACGCACGCCGCGGATTTCGGCGACGTCGCCGACCGGGGTGGAGGTGCCGTGGGTGTTCAGGTAGTCGATCGGGGTGTCGACGGTGGAGAGCGCCTGCTGCATGCAGCGGATCGCGCCTTCGCCGCTCGGCGCGACCATGTCGTAGCCGTCGGAGGTGGCGCCGTAGCCGACGATTTCCGCGTAGATCTTGGCGCCGCGGGCGAGGGCGTGTTCCAGCTCCTCGACCACCACCATGCCGCCGCCGCCGGCGATGACGAAACCGTCACGCTTGGCGTCGTAGGCGCGGGAGGCCTTCTCGGGGGTGTCGTTGTACTGGGTGGAGAGGGCGCCCATGGCGTCGAACAGGCAGCTCTGGCTCCAATGCTCTTCTTCACCGCCGCCGGCGAAGACCACGTCCTGCTTGCCGAGCTGGATCTGCTCCATGGCCTGGCCAATGCAGTGGGCGCTGGTGGCGCAGGCGGAGGAGATGGAGAAGTTCACGCCCTTGATCTGGAAGGGGGTGGCCAGGCAGGCGGATACGGTGCTGCCCATGGTGCGGGTCACACGGTATGGGCCGATGCGCTTGACGCCCTTCTCGCGCAGGGTGTCGATGGCTTCCATCTGGTTGACGGTGGACGCACCGCCCGAACCTGCGATGAGGCCGGTACGCGGGTTGGAGATCTGCTCGGGTTGCAGGCCCGAGTCCTTGATCGCCTGTTCCATCGCCAGGAAGGCGTAGGCGGCGGCGTCGCCCATGAAGCGGAAGATCTTGCGATCGATCAGCTCTTCGAGGTTCAGGTCGACCGAACCGGAAACGTGGCTGCGCAGGCCCATTTCGGCATAGGACGGGTTGTGGCGGATGCCGGCCCGGCCTGCACGCAGGTTGGAAGAAACGGTTTCCTTGTCATTGCCCAGGCAGGAAACGATGCCCAGGCCGGTGATCACGACGCGACGCATGCGGATAACCCTTAAAAGCTGTCAGTGGAAGTGAACAGGCCGACGCGAAGGCCTTCGGCGCTGTAGATTTCGCGGCCATCGACGCTGACGGTGCCGTCGGCGATGCCGAGGATCAGCGAGCGGCTGATGGTGCGTTTGATCTGGATGTTGTAGGTGATCTTTTTCGCCGTGGGCAGGATCTGGCCGAAGAATTTCACTTCGCCCGAACCCAGGGCACGGCCGCGGCCGGGGTTGCCCTGCCAGCCGAGGTAGAAGCCGACCAGTTGCCACATGGCGTCCAGGCCCAGGCAGCCCGGCATCACCGGATCGCCTTCGAAATGGCAGGCGAAGAACCACAGGTCCGGGTTGATGTCGAGCTCGGCGACGATTTCGCCCTTGCCGTACTTCCCGCCGGTTTCGCTGATATGGACGATGCGATCGATCATCAACATGTTGGGGGCGGGCAGTTGCGCATTACCGGGGCCGAACAGCTCACCGCGACTGCAGCGCAGCAGATCTTCCCGGGAATAGGCGTTTTGTTTTGTCATGCGAGCTCCTCAATGGTCCCCGTACGCAGGGCTTGGCATTACGTCCACACCGCCGCGCGCACAGGCGTCGAATCGGCAGACTAGTCATAGACTGTTGCGTTGCGGTGAAAGTCACAGAGTACAGTCGTTCACTTGAATCAGGGACGCTTGCGCCTTTGCCCTGGCGCTTTTGTGACGCAAGCCTGCCGCACTTTAGCACTGTTGCCCACTCACCGAAGGTCGGGGGGGCAATCCGTCGCGCCGCCCAGCCAGCGCTGCAGGACGCGCTGCAGGTCGGCCCGTTTGAAGGGCTTGGCCAGGTAGTCGTTCATGCCGGCTTCCAGGCAGGCTTCGCGGTCGCCCTGCAGGGCGTTGGCGGTGAGGGCGATGATCGGCGTGCGGGCGCCACCATTCATCTTGCGAATCTGTCGGGTGGCTTCGTAGCCGTCGAGCACCGGCAGGCGGCAGTCCATGAGGATCGCCGAGAAGTGTTGTCGCGAGGCGCTCTGCACCGCCTGGGCGCCGTCGCCCACCAGGCTGACGCGGTAGCCGAGGCTGCGCAGCATGGCTTCGATCACCGTCTGGTTGACCGGGTTGTCTTCCACCAGCAGCACCTGCTGGCCCGCGCCGTTGCTGGCTTCGTTGCCGTTGCCCTGGCTGGCGCGGTGCTCCTGCTGGCGGAACGGCAGGGGGATTTCCAGGGTGAAGATCGAGCCCCGCCCTTCCAGGCTCTCGGCGCGCAGGGTGCCGCCCATGCGCTCGGCCAGGGTGCGGGCGATGGGCAGGCCCAGTCCGGTGCCGCCGTAGCGCCGGGAGATGGAGCTGTCGGCCTGCTGGAAGGCGTCGAACATGTGCTCCAGGCGTTCCGGCGGGATGCCGATGCCGCTGTCGTGCACGGCGCAGGTGAGCCAGAGCACCTCGTCGTCCAGCGGCTGCCATTGGGTGAGCACGCGGATGCCACCGTCCTCGGTGAATTTCAGCGCGTTGCCCACCAGGTTGACCAGGATCTGGCGGATGCGCGTCGGGTCGCCTTGCACCTCGATTTGCTCCAGGCCTTCCTGGGTCTCCAGGGTCAGCGCCAGGCCGCGCTGCGAGGCGCTGTGCTGGAACACCTGCACCGAGCCCTGCACCAGCTCCAGCAGGTTGAAGGAGATGCGCTCCAACTCCAGGGCGCCGCGCTCGATGCGGGAGAAGTCGAGGATGTCGTTGATCACCTTGAGCAGGTGCTCGGTGGACTCGGCGGCCAGGGCGGCGTATTCGGCCTGCTCCTGGTTCAGTTCCGTTGTTTCAAGAAGTTGCAGCATGCCCAGCACGCCGTTCATGGGCGTGCGCAGCTCGTGGCTCATCATCGCCAGGAAGTCGGATTTCGCGCGGTTGGCCTGCTCGGCCTCTTCGCGGGCGGTGATCAGTTGGTCGATGGCCTGCTGCTGCTCGCGGCTGGCCTTGTCCAGGCCGCTGGCGAGGTTATTGATGTGCCGGGCCAGGTCGCCCAGCTCGCCTTCGTCCACCACCGGCAGGCTGGCCTGGTAGTTGCCGCCCTGGATGGCCTCCACCGCTTCGCCCATGGCGCTGATGGGCTGCGACAGGCGGGTGGCCAGGCGCCGCGCCAACAGGAAGGTGAGCACCAGGGCGAAGAGGGCGAGCACCGTGGCCTTGAGGAGGATTTCCTGCTGGCGGCTGCTGAACGCATCGTTGGACATGCCCACCACCACGCGGCCCAGGTAGCCGCTGGCGAGCTTGCCGTTGCTGCGTTCGCTGTGGAACAGGGTTTCGCTGTCCAGCTTCATCTGCTGCATGCGGATGGGCGCGTGGAACACCTCCACCTGGGGCCCGGCGCGATCCAGGCTGCCGGGCTGCTCGACATACACGAGGATGTTGTCCTCGCGGTCGCGCACTTCGAGGAAGCGCACGTGGGGGGTGTCCAGGGTGGCCTTGAGCAGGCCTTCGAGTACCGGCAGGTTGCCGGCGATCACGCCGTATTCGGCGGCCGGCGCCAATTGGTTGGCGATCAGCTGGCCGGTGTGGTTCAGCTCCTGGCGCAGGTCCTGGAGGCGGGCGAAGGTGAAGAAGCCGGTGAGCAGCAGCGTCAGCAGCAGGGCCGGGCCCAGGCTGATCAGCTGGGTACGGGTGTGGATGTCCCAGCCGCGGCGCAGGCTCATCGGCAGCTCCCGGCACGGGCGCTGGCGGTGGAGCGGGGGAGAGCTGGGCGGCGGATCATCCGTGTGCCTCGTGACAGGCTCGTCCATGGAAAAGGTGATGGCATGGTGAAACTCTAGCTGGGCCTGCGCTCTGGTCGAATGGCATCCGTCGCGGCGGGTGTGGCACCTCGTTCGTCCGCTGCGGTCATAGAGGGCTGGATTGTCGTGCCTGGATTCGGACTTGACCAGTGGCAGATGGCGAGTTTGAGACTGGCTGGTCGCTCGGCCCTCCGTATAATGCGCGCAACCCGCCATCCCCGATGGCTCTACATGGACTGGTTATGACTCAACAGCAATCGATCGCGGTGCTGGGCGGCGGCAGCTTCGGCACCGCCATCGCCAACCTCCTGGGCGAGAACGGCAAGAGCGTGCAGCAGTGGATGCGCGACCCGGAGCAGGCCGAGGCGATCCGCGCCAACCGCGAGAACCCGCGCTACCTCAAGGGGGTGAAGATCCACCCCGGCGTCGAGCCCACCACCGACCTGGATGCGGTGCTCGCCAGCTGCGAGCTGATCTTCGTCGCCATCCCCTCCAGCGCGCTGCGCAAGGTGCTCGAGCCGGTGGCCGGCCAGCTGAAGGGCCGCATGCTGGTCAGCCTGACCAAGGGCATTGAGGCGCAGAGCTTCCTGCTGATGAGCCAGATACTCGAAGACATCGCCCCCGAGGCGCGCATCGGCGTGCTGTCCGGCCCCAACCTGGCCCGCGAAGTGGCCGACCACGCGCTGACCGCCACCGTGGTCGCCAGCGAGGACGCCGAGCTGTGCCAGCAGGTGCAGGCCGCGCTGCACGGCAAGACCTTCCGCGTCTATGCCAGTGCCGACCGCTTCGGCGTCGAGCTGGGCGGCGCGCTGAAGAACGTCTACGCCATCATCGCCGGCATGGCCGCCGCGCTGGGCATGGGCGAGAACACCAAGAGCATGCTGATCACCCGCGCCCTGGCGGAAATGACCCGCTTCGCGGTGAAGCTCGGCGCCAACCCCATGACCTTCCTCGGCCTGGCCGGCGTCGGCGACCTGATCGTCACCTGCTCCTCGCCCAAGAGCCGCAACTACCAGGTCGGCCATGCCCTGGGCGAAGGCCTGAGCCTGGAAGACGCCGTCGCCCGCCTCGGCGAGGTGGCCGAGGGCGTCAACACCCTCAAGGTGCTCAAGGCGCGTGCCGAAGAGCTGCAGGTGTACATGCCGCTGGTCGCGGGCCTGCATGCCATTCTTTTCGAGGGGCGTACGCTGGCCCAGGTGATCGAAGCGCTGATGCGCGCCGAGCCGAAGACCGATGTCGACTTCATTCCCACCAGCGGCTTCTGAGCCCTGCCGATCAAGGACAAGGAGATTCCCATGAGTGAAGAGCGCGAAGACCTGCAGCGCGAGTCCATCCTGCTGCGCGTGCTGTGGATGCTGATCTTCGTCGTCGTCTGGCAACTGGCCGAGATCGTCCTCGGCGTGGTGGTCCTGGCGCAGCTTGGCTACCGCGCCTTCTATGGCGCACCCAATGGCGGCCTGATGGGCTTCGGCGACAGCCTCAGCCAGTACCTGATGCAGATCGGCCGCTTCGGCACCTTCAACACCGAAGAGAAGCCCTGGCCCTTCGCCGATTGGCCCGCACCACGCGCGCCGGAAGGCGAGGCCGCTCACTCGGTGCCGCCGGCGCCGCACCCGGTACGAGACGAAGAGCCCAAGCTGTGAGGCTGTGGCTGCTGCGCCACGGTGAGGCCGAGCCCCGCGCCGCCACGGATGCCGAACGCCCGCTGACCCGCAATGGCCGCCAGGAAGTGCTGCATGCCGCCGCACGCCTGGCCGGCCGGCCGCTGCAGCGGATCATCGCCAGCCCCTACCTGCGTGCCCAGCAGACCGCCGAACTGGTGCGCGAGGCGCTGGATTTCCAGGGCGCGATCATCACGCTGCCCTGGCTGACGCCCGAAAGCGACCCGCGCGAAGCCCTCGCACAGTTGGCCGAGCGGGAGGAGGGCGAGCTGCTCCTGGTGACCCACAACCCCTTCGTCGGTGAACTCGCCGGCCTGCTGCTCCACGGCCATCGCCAGCAGCCGCTGCCCATGGGCACCGCCAGCCTCGCCGAGCTGGAGGGCGACATGGCCCTGGCGGGGCTGATGGAGCTGCGCTCCCTGCACCACGCCCACCGGATCTGACCACGCCCTCAAGGACGACCCCCATGCTCAGACGCATCACCCTCCGCGCCCTGCTGGCGCTGGTACCCCTGTTCACCGGTTCCGCCGTGCAGGCGGCGGACCATCCGGATGCTTCCTTCTTCATCGGCAACTACTGGATCGTCGGCCGCGACATCGACACCGGCAAGCCCTACACCGGCGAGCTGGACATCTACCAGGACGAGGGCGAACTGTCCCTGGCCTGGACCGTGGGCGAGGAAAGCTGGACCGGCAAGGCGCACTTCGAGGATTCCGAGTTGGTGGACGGCGCCTCGGGGCTGCGCATCGACTTCAAGCGCAACGGCCAGGAGTACCAGGGCACCATGCTCTGGCGCACCGACTGGGATAACTACGCACGGGTCTCCGGCTACATCTACCGGCCTGGCCAGCAGACCGACAAACCCGGACTGGAAGCCTGGTTCATCGCCCCCTCGAACTGATCCCGGCTACGGCTGGACGGGCGCGTCGCCATGATTCGTAGGATGGGTAGAGGTACGAAACCCATGCTGTAGGGGTCATGGGTATGTGTTCGATGTGGGCGCTCATACCGGGCGTGCTCGAACGCCCCTGCAACCGCGAGGTGACGTGTTTCCTTCCGCGAAACACGTCACTGCGCCGCCTCGATCGGGCCGACGCAATCTCCGCACAACCATCGATTTTCTTCTATTTTCCCGCTGAAACCCCCGCCCCAGAGCCTCTCGGAAGCTGTGTCCGAGCCCGATACATTTCTTAACTTGCGCCGCTCCGTACTGCGTGGAATATTCGCCCAAGCAAGTGCTTGGTTGTCCCCAGAAAAACAAAAAAGGAGGAGGCCCTGTGGCTGATGCAGTCCGTTTGCCGCTTGAGATGTTTTTCGAGCGAGAAGCACGTCATCCCAACAAACGCTACCTGGTCCAACCGCTGTCCGGCGGCAGGGTCGAGGAGCTGACCTGGGGTGATGTCGGCGACCAGGCGCGACGCGCCGCCAGTTGGCTGAGAGGGCGCGACCTGCCGCCCGGCAGCCGAATCGCCATCATTTCCAAGAATTGCGCCCACTGGATAGTCGCGGACCTGGCGATCTGGATGGCCGGGCACATCTCCGTTCCCCTCTACCCGAACCTCACCGCCGAGTCGGTGAACCAGGTGCTGGCCCACTCGGAAACGGCGCTGGCCTTCATCGGCAAGCTGGACGACTGGCCCGCCATGGCCGGTGGCATTCCCGAAGGCGTGGCCACCATCGCGCTGCCGATCCACCCCGAGGGTAACTTCAGCTACCACTGGAGCGAGCTGCAGGCGGAGTCGCCGATCCGCGACAACCCCAAGACCAGCGCCGATCAGCTGGCCACCATCATCTACACCTCCGGCACCACCGGTACGCCCAAGGGCGTGATGCAGACCTTCGGCAACTTCGCCTTCGCCGCCGGGCATGGCGTGCAGCTGTTCAAGACCAGCGAAGAAGACCGCCTGCTGTCCTACCTGCCGCTGTGCCACGTGGCCGAGCGCATGTTCGTCGAGATGGCTTCCCTCTATGCCGGGCAGACGGTGTTCTTCGCCGAAAGCCTGGATACCTTCCTCGAAGACCTCAAGCGTGCGCGGCCCACGGCCATCTTCGGCGTGCCGCGCATCTGGACCAAGTTCCAGATGGGCGTCTACGCGAAGATGCCGGCGCAGAAGCTCGAGCGCCTGCTCAAGCTGCCGATCATCGGCCGTATCGTCGGCCGCAAGGTGCTCGCCGGGCTCGGCCTGGATGCCGTGCGCGTGGCCCTGTGCGGTGCCGCGCCGGTGCCCGAGGCGCTGCTGCACTGGTACAAGCGCCTGGGCCTGGACGTGCTCGAGGTCTACGGCATGACCGAGAACTGTGGCTATTCCCACGTGTGCCGCCCCGGTGAGCAGATGACCGGCTGGATCGGTCGCAACAGCCCCGGCGTCGAAGTGCGCATCCATGACGATGGCGAAGTGCAGGTGCGCAGCGGCGCCACCATGCAGGGCTATTACAAGGATGCGGAGAAGACCGCCGAGACCATCACCCCCGACGGCTTCCTGCGCACCGGCGACAAGGGCGAGCAGGACGCCGCCGGCAACCTGCGCCTCACCGGTCGCATCAAGGAAATCTTCAAGACCAGCAAGGGCAAGTACGTGGCCCCGGCGCCCATCGAGAACCGCCTGGCGGTGCACACCCGCATCGAACAGGTGTGCGTGGTGGGCGATGGCCTGCCGCAACCGATGGCGCTGTGCGTGCTTTCCGATGTGGGTCGCCACGAGGCCGCCAACGGTACCCGCGCCGAGCTGGAGGGCAGCCTCCGCGAATTGCTCGAGCAGGTGAACGAGGCGCTCGACAAGCACGAGCGGTTGCTCGGCCTGGTGCTGGTGAAGGAGGTCTGGGCGGTCGACAACGGCTTCCTCACGCCTACCCTGAAGATCAAGCGCAGCGTGGTGGAGGGCACCTACGGCTCGCGCTTCCCCGAATGGATCGAGCGCCGCCAGGCGGTGCTCTGGCACGAGTGACCCCTGACCGCCGGGTGCCCTGGCCGCCCCGGCGGCAAACTTCCAAGGAGCCGACATGAGCCTGTGGCGCCAGACCCCTGACCTCGAAAAACTCAACGCCTCCCAGCAGGGCACCATCGGTGGCCTGCTGGACATCCGCTTCGAAGCCTTCGACGACGAATCCATCACCGCCAGCATGGTGGTCGACAGCCGCACCCACCAGCCCTATGGCCTGCTTCACGGCGGCGCCTCGGTGGTGCTGGCCGAGAGCCTCGGCTCCACCGCCAGCTTTCTCTGCATCGACACCAGCCGCTTCTACTGCGTGGGCCTGGAGGTCAACGCCAACCACCTGCGCGGCTTGCGCAGCGGCCGCGTCACCGCCGTCGCCCGCCCGGTGCACCTGGGCCGTACCACCCACGTCTGGGACATCCGCCTCAGCGGCGACGACGGCAAGCCCAGCTGCATCTCGCGCCTGACCATGGCCATCGTCCCCCTGGGCGAGCAGCCGCCGAAGGGGTGAGTGGGGGGCGGCTGCAATTTCATCCAAGCCGAGCACCCGTTCCGCACGGTAGAGTGGCGCCATGGAGCACACCAGCCACCTTCCCAGCGCGCTGCCCGGCGTCCGCCTGATCGACGCCGAGTACCACGACTTCGCCTTTCCGCGGCATTTCCACCTGGAGTACCACGTGGGCCTGCTGCTGAGCGGGCAGCAGCGCTTCGTCAGTGGTGGCGAGCGCTGCCTGGCCGGGCGTGGCGATACCGTGCTGATGGCGCCGGAGCAGATCCACGACGGCGCCAGCCTGGGCGGGGAGGGCTACCGCATCCGCATCCTGGCCATCGAACCGGATTGGCTGGACGCCGCCAGCCGCAGCCTCAGCGATGGCCACCAGGGCGCACCGCGCCTGACCAGCAGCACCTTGCGCGAGCCGGTGCTGCAGCGGCACCTGCAGGCGGTGCATGCGGGGTTCTTCGGGGGCTCGGCCCTGGCCCTGGAAAGCGCTTTGTGGCCGGCCCTGGCCTGCCTGCTGGGGCAGGGCTCGACGCTGCGGGTGCGTGAGCCGGAGCGAGGGTTCGATGCACTGACCTGGCAACGCTTGCGCGAGTGGCTGGAGTCACGCCTGGAGTCGCCGCCGTCCCTGGAAGAGCTGGCGAGTTTCTGCGGCCTCAGCCCCTGGCAGGCGCTGCGGCGTTTCCGCCATCACTGCGGCCTGCCGCCCCAGCAATGGCTGACCCAGCTGCGCCTGGAACGGGCCCTGCCGCTGGTACTGCGCGGCACCCAGCCCCTGAGCCAGGTGGCGCTGCAGCTGGGCTTCTACGACCAGGCGCACTTCTCCCGGCTGTTCCGCCGCACCTACGGCCTGCCGCCCGCTCGCCTGCGCGCCGGGCACTGACGCACCCCGGCGGTGGCAATAGCGCCATCATCACTGGCAGTTACGGTCATTGCCGGCATCGCCGGGCTGCCGGAAAATCCCCGGCAGTCCCCAAACAGCCGGCACTGCCATGTCCCAGACGATTTTCTTCGCCCATGCCAACGGCTTCCCGTCGGCCACTTACGCCAAGCTGTTCGCGGCGCTGGGCCCGGACTTCCGCATCCAGCACCTGGAGCAGCACGGCCATGACCCGCGTTTCCCGGTCAACGACAACTGGGAAAACCTGGTGGACGAGCTCATCCACCACCTCGAAGCCCAGGGCGAGCCGGTGTTCGGCGTTGGCCACTCCCTCGGCGGCGTGCTGCACTACCACGCGGCCCTGCGCCGCCCGGACCTGTACCGCGGCGTGGCCATGCTCGATTCGCCGGTGCTGACCCTGGCCGACCGCATCGTCATCCGCGCGGCCAAGCGCTTCGGCTTCATCGACCGCATCACCCCGGCCGGGCGCACCCTGGGCCGGCGCGAGGAGTTCGCCGACCTCGACGAGGCGCGCCTGTACTTCTCCGGCAAATCGCTGTTCCGCCGCTTCGACCCGGATTGCCTGGACGCCTACGTGCGCCACGGCTTCACCGAAACAGGCAGCGGCCTGCGGCTGAAGTTCGACCCCGCCACCGAGATCAGCATCTACCGCAGCGTGCCCCACAGCAGCCCGGGCCGCCCGCAGCAGCTCGCCGTACCTCTGGCGGTGGTGCGCGGGCGCCACAGCCGCGTGGTGCTGCCCCACCATGCGCGCCTGGTGAAACGCGTGCCCAAGGGCGAATACCTGTCCCTGCCCGGCGGCCACATGTTCCCCCTGGAGCGCCCGCAGGACACCGCCGAACTGCTGAAGAACCTCTTCAACCGCTGGCAGGGCCAGCGCACCGACCGGGAGCCCGCATGAGCGCGCACGTCGAGGAAATCCGCCTGAACCTGCCCCATGTCGAGCTGGCGGCACACATCTTCGGGCCCGAGGACGGCCAGCCGGTGCTGGCTCTGCACGGCTGGCTGGACAACGCCATGACCTACGCGCGCCTGGCGCCGAAGCTCCAGGGGCTGCGCATCGTCGCCCTGGATTTCGCCGGCCATGGCCATTCCGGGCACTACCCGCCGGGCTCCAGCTACCAGCTGTGGGAATACGCCGAGGACGTGCTGCTGGTGGCCGAGCAACTGGGCTGGGAGCGTTTCTCGCTGATGGGCCACTCCCTGGGCGCCATCGTCTCGGTGCTGGTGGCCGGCTCCCTGCCCGAGCGCATCGAGCGCCTGGCGCTGATCGACGGCTTGATCCCCTATACCGGCGAAGCCGACGGCGCGCCCAAGCGCCTGGGCGATGCGCTCAAGGCACGGCTGGCGCTGCGCGATAAGCGCAAGCCGGTGTACGCCGATGTCGAGCGCGGCGTGGAAGCACGTATGAAGGGTGTGGTGGCGGTCAGCCGCGAGGCCGCCGAACTGCTCGCCGGGCGCGGCCTGATGCCGGTGCCGGGTGGCTACACCTGGCGCACCGACATGCGCCTGACCCTGCCGTCGCTGATGCGCCTGACCTTCGCCCACGCCACCGAGTTCGTCCGCGCGGTGCGCTGCCCCACGTCCCTGGTGCTGGCGGAGGAGGGGCAGATCCGTGCCGAGCCGCGTATCGCCGAGCTGCTCCAGGGTCTAGGCTTCGAGGTGCATCACAAACCCGGTGGCCATCACCTGCACCTCAATGATGAAAACGGCGCCCAGGCCGTAGCAGACTGTTTCAATAGCTTCTTCGCCTCGCCTTGACTTGATCGGGGCAACCGGGAAGGCTGGGCGCCTTCCCAAGGAGAGCCCGGATGATCGACCTCTACACCGCTGCCACGCCCAACGGGCACAAGGTCTCCATCGCCCTCGAAGAACTGGGCCTGCCCTACAGGGCGCATGGCCTCTCGTTCGAGCGCAAGGAACAGAAGGCGCCATCCTTCCTCGAGATCAACCCCAACGGCCGCATCCCGGCCATCGTCGACCGCGATAACGGCGACTTCGCGGTGTTCGAATCCGGCGCCATCCTCGTTTACCTGGCCGAAAAAACCGGCCAACTGCTGCCCGGCGACGCCAAGGGCCGCTCCGTGGCCATGCAATGGCTGATGTTCCAGATGGGCGGGGTCGGGCCGATGCAGGGCCAGGCCAACGTCTTTTACCGCTATTTCCCGGAAACCCTGCAACCGGCCATCGACCGCTACCAGCACGAGACCCGCCGCCTGTACGAGGTGCTCGACTCGCGCCTGGCGCTGGTGGAGTACCTGGCGGGCGACTACGGCATCGCCGATATCGCCACCTTCCCCTGGGTGCGCCTGCACGATTGGGCCGGTGTGTCGGTGGAGGGGCTCACCCACCTGCAACGCTGGCTCGCGGCCATCGAGGCCCGCCCGGCGGTTCAGCGCGGCCTGCAGGTACCCAAGCGCCAGGAGTCCGCCGACACGGTGGTCAAGACCGGCCAGTCCATGTTGATTCGCTAAGGATGCGCATGCGCTCTCTCATCGTTACCGGCCTGCTGTTGGCCGCGTCCCTGCAGGTGGCTGCCGCCCACGCCGCCGACCTGCCCGACAGCCACGACCTCAGCGCCTTGCCGCGCTTCCCCCACGCCGAGATCGTCGACTTCAAGGAAGCCGCCGACCAGGAACGCATCTACCCCCAGGGCTCGATCCGGCGCATCAGCAACCAGCTGCGCTTCGAACAGAAGATCGACGCCCAGGGCCGGCAGACGTCGGTCACCTACCTGCTGCCCAGCGGCCACAGCTCGGGCGAGGCCTTCGACGGCGCACGCACCGCCCTGCTCGACAAGGGCGCGGTGCCGCTCTACTGGTGCCAGGGCCGTGATTGCGGCTCCAGCAGCCTGTGGGCCAACTCGGTGTTCGGCAACGCGCGCCTCTACGGCCCGGACGAACAGCAGGCCTACCTGCTGGTGCGCCTGGCCGAGCCGCAGCAGGACAGCCTGCTGGCGCTCTACGCCATCACCCGGGGCAACCGCCGCGCCTACCTGCATGCCGAGCAACTGGACGCCGCCACACCGCTGGGCGAAATCCTGCCCACACCCGCCACCCTGATGCGCGAGCTGAAGACCAGCGGCGAGCTGCACCTGACCGGCCTGCCGGCAGCGCCGACCCCCGCTTGGGCGACGCTGCTGGCACGCAGCCTCAACCTCGACAGCACCCTGCGCGCGAGCCTCTCCGGCGAGGGCGCCGAAGCCTGGAGGCAGGCCCTGGTGGAGCAGGGCGTGCGCGCCGCGCGCCTGGAACTGGGGGATGCGGCCAACGACGGCCTGCACCTGGAGTGGCTGCGCTGAGGCACAGCGTCCATGCTTGCTTGACGTGGCGCCCGATGGCGCCACGTTTGCGTTTTTCCACGGAGTGTTTTGTTCATGCTGAATAACGATCGCCTGTTGGTGCAGATACTCCTGCTCGCCTTGCTGGGGGCCTGTATCTGGGTGCTGGCGCCGTTCTGGTCGGCGTTGTTCTGGGCCGCCGTGCTGGCCTTCGCCAGCTGGCCGCTGATGCGCCTGCTCACCCGCGGGTTGGACGGGCGCGTGTCCCTGGCCGCCGCCGTGCTCACCGCCGGCTGGATGCTGCTGGTGGCGGTGCCCCTGGTGTGGATGGGCTTCAACCTTGCCGACCACATCCGCGATGCCAACGAACTGGTGAAGAACGTCCAGGTGGAAGGCCTGCCGCAGCCGCCGGAATGGCTGGCCGAGATGCCCCTGGTGGGCGACCGCCTGGTGGCCCTGTGGCAGCGTGTGGACGCCCAGGGCGCGGCCTTCTTCACCAGCCTCAAACCCTACATGGGCCAGGCCGGCAACTGGATCCTGGCGCGCAGCGCCCAGCTCGGCGGCGGCATGCTGGAGCTGGCCCTGAGCCTGGTGCTGGTGTTCTTCTTCTACCGCGACGGCCCGCGCATGGCGCTGTTCGCCGAGCGCGCCCTGGAACGCCTGATCGGCGACCGCGCCCCGCACTACCTGGAGCTGGTGGCCGGCACCGTGCAGCGGGTGGTCAACGGCGTGATCGGCACCGCCGCCGCCCAGGGCCTGCTGGCGCTGATCGGCTTCTGGATCGCCGGTGTGCCGGGGGCGCTGGTGCTGGGCCTGGTCACCTTCGCCCTGAGCCTGATCCCCATGGGCCCGCCGCTGGTGTGGGTGCCCGCCACCGCCTGGCTGTTCTGGCACGGCGAGTACGGCTACGGCGTGTTCCTGGCGATCTGGGGCTTCTTCATCATCAGCGGCGTGGACAACGTGCTGAAGCCCTACCTCATCAGCCGGGGCGGCAACCTGCCGCTGGTGGTGGTGCTGCTCGGCGTGTTCGGTGGCATCCTCGCCTTCGGCTTCATGGGGCTGTTCCTCGGCCCGACCCTGCTGGCGGTGGCCTACAGCCTGATTTCCGACTGGATCGGCCGGCCCCTGCCCGAGTCGACCGACAAGCCCCGGGAGCCGGACCCCAGCTAAACCACGACTGGCCAGCAGAACCGCAATCTGGGGGCTCTGCTGGCTTGGAAGCGCAGTGGCACGGTGATAGCCTTTTCGCCGCATTTTTCCGCGCCGCTTTGCATCGGCTCCGCTTGCGGATGCAGGGAAGCAACAATTCACACGGATATTCCGCGAGTCGAACCATGAGCAAAACCGCAAAGATCGCCCTGGGCGCAGTCGTCGCCATCGCCGCCGTTTCCGGCGCCGGTGCCTGGTACACCGGCACCCAGCTGCCCGCCGTGCTGGACACCTCCATCAAGGAAGCCAACGCGCAACTGAAGCAGTCCGCGCCGGCCTTCGGCACCTCCGCCACCCTGGAACTGGTCTCCCTTGAGCAGGGCGTGTTCACCAGCACCGCGCACTACCGCGTGCACGTCGGTGGGGAAGGCGAGGGCGCGGAGCTGTTGTTCGTCGACAAGATCGAGCACGGCCCCTTCCCGCTGTCGCGCCTCAAGGCCTTCAAGCTGGCGCCGGTGATGGCCGCCAGCAACTACGCCCTGGAATCCAGCCCCAGCGTCGAGAAGTGGTTCGCCGCCAGCAAGGGCGCCTCGCCCCTGGTCGGTGACGTCAGCATCGGCTACGACCGCTCCATGAGCGGCAGCCTGACCCTGCTGCCCCTGGACATGCAGATGGAGGACGAGTCCCACCTGAGCTTCTCCGGGCTGAACCTGGAAGTGCGCAGCGATGCCGGCGGCAACCGCGTCGCCGCCATCGGCACCATGGACAGCCTCAAGGTCGACGCCGTTTCCGAACAGGGCGAGCCGGTGCACGTGCTGTTCCAGGGCCTGTCCCTGGCCAGCGACCAGAGCCGCGCCGCCAGTGGCCTGTACGTGGGCAAGAGCGACTTCAGCCTGAAGACCGCCAACGTCGCCATCGGCGAAAACCCGGCCGTGGTGCTCGCCGACCTGGCCCAGCGCCAGGACACCCGCGAGAACGGCAGCAACATCGAAGGCAGCCTGACCCTGGACGCCGGCAGCATCAGCTACGCCGACAAGCCCATCGGCAGCGCGCAGATGGTCTGGACCATGAAGAGCCTCGACTCGGTGGCGCTGAAGTCCCTGGCGGACTTCTACGGCGCGCTGTACCAGCAGGTCGGCCAGGTTGGCCAGGCCGGCGAGTCGACCCTCGAGGACCTGACCGAAGCCCAGCAGGAGCAGGCCAAGGCCGACCTCATCAAGCTGCTGGAAGGCAAGCCGCAGTTCGCCCTCGAGCGCCTGAGCCTGAAGACCGCCAATGGCGAGAGCCGCTTCAGCCTGGCCATGCAACTGGCCAAGCCGGCGTCCTTCGACCTGCCGCCGGACCAGATCGCCCGTGAAGCCATCACCAGCCTCGACCTGGACCTGAGCCTGTCCAAACCGATGATCAGCGATCTGGTCAGCGTGCAGGCCGTGCTTCAGGGCCAGGACGACCAGGAAGCCATCGCCCAGCAGGCCTCCATGACCACCGAGATGGCCAGCGGCATGCTCCTGTCCACCCAGCTCGTGGCCCTGGAAGGCAACGACATCCGCGCCCGCCTGCACTACGCCGACGGCCAGGTGGACTTCAACGGCAAGAAGATGACGGTCGAGGAATTCGCCGGCCTGGTCATGGCCAGCGCCGGTGGCCTGGGCGGCGCCATGGGCGGCGAGCAGCCGGCCTTCCCGGACGAAGAAACCCCGATGCCGATCGAGGAATAACCCTCCCTCGGTATTCCCAGAGGGCCGGCCGCCACCAGGCGCCGGCCCTTTTTCATGGGTGGAATACCGCCCCGTAGGATGGCGTAGCGCGCAGCGAAACCCATCGATTCGAATGCATCAGCCACACCGCGAGTGTCGGCCAACACAGCATGGGTTTCGCACGGCTCTACCCATCCTACGAACTCCGTGGAACCACTTCCGTAGGATGGTGTAGAGCGCAGCGAAACCCATCGATTCGAAGCCACCATCGGGCTGATCGCCGAAACAAAAAACCGGCCGCTACGCACTCACGCAGCGGCCGGTTTCTTTTCGCGGGACGGGCTCAGGCGGCGATGCTGAGCTGGCTGCCGACGCGGGCCTCGTAGGTGCCGGCGCTGCTTTCGTACTGCTTGAGCAGGGCGGCGGCCAGGCGCGCGTAGACATCGTCGCTGCTGGCGCTGGTGCTGCTGGTGTCGCTTTGGCTGCCGCTCTGGCCGAACAGGCTGCTCAACTCGTCCTGGCTGATGCTGCCGTTGCCATCGGCATCCAGGGAGCTGAACAGCTCGTCGCTGTCGCCACCGAAGCCCGCACCCGGCGGCGGTGGAGGCGGCGGGGCGAGGGCGGCGGTTTCGTCGACGCTGAGGCTGCCGTCACCGTTGGCATCGAGGCTGGCGAACAGCTCGCTGCTGTCGATGCCGCTGTCGTCGCCCAGGGCGCTGGTCAGCTCGCTCTGGTCGATGGCGCCATTGCCGTCGGCATCCAGTTCGGCGAACAGGTCCTCGGGGTTTGGGCCGCCGCGAGGGGGCGGTGGGGGCGGGGTGAGGGCGGCGGTTTCGTCGAGGTCGATGGAGCCGTCGCTGTTGGCATCCAGCTGGGCGAACAACTCGTCGATATCGATGGTGATGCCGCTGTCGCTTTCCTTGGCGTTGGCCAGCGCGGTGCTCAGTTCGTCCTTGGCGACGCTGCCGTCGCCGTTGCTGTCCAGCAGGCTGAACAGCTTCTCCTGCAGTTTCGATTGCCCCGAAGCGCAGCCGCCACTGCTGCTACTGCTGCTGGCGGTGCTTTTCGAGGAGAGCGCCGAGCTGTAGCTGCTGTAACTGCTATAGCCCGAGTAACCACTGACGCCACTGATCATGGGAGTCACTCCTGTGCGTGATGGCAAGGCCGGAGTGGGTTCTCCGGTTCTCGCAGGTTCAGGCGCAAGCGTGTCGGGGGTTTATGCGCTTTGTATCAGCGTGGAGACGGGGCTCAGGCGCGGGGGATGCTCAGGGTGGCCAGCAGGCCGCCGCCGGGGTTTTCGCCCAGCACCAGGTCGCCGCCCTGGCGCCGGGCGGCTTCGCGGGCGATGGTCAGGCCCAGGCCGACGCCGCCGGAGCTGCGGTTGCGCGAGCCTTCGAGGCGGAAGAACGGCTCGAACACCGCTTCGCGTTGTTCGGCGGCGATGCCGGGGCCACGGTCGCTGACGTGGATGCGCACCTCGGTGGGGCCGTCTTTGAGGCGGACCCGCGCATGGCCGGCGTAGCGCAGGGCGTTTTCTACCAGGTTGCTGACGCAGGAGCGCAGCGCCATGGGTTGGGCCCGCAGCGGCGCGCATTGGCCTTCCGCACGCACATCGGCGCCACGGTCCTGGGCGTCTTCGGCCATGGATTCCACCAGGGCCTGGAGATCGAACAGCTGCAGCGCTTCGTCGGCGCGCTGCTGGTGCAGGTAGCTGAGGGTGGCGTCGAGCATGGCGACCATTTCCCCCAGGTCCTGGTCCATGCGGCTGCGCAGCTGGGCATCCGGCACCTGCTCCACGCGCAGCTTGACCCGGGCGATGGGGGTGCGCAGGTCGTGGGAGACGGCGGCAAGCATGCGGCTGCGCTGGGCCACCTGCTCGCGGATGCGCTGCTGCATCAGGTTGAAGGCGTGGGCGGCCTGGCGCACCTCGCGCGGGCCGCGTTCATCCAGGGGCGGGGCCTGGAGGTTTTCGCTGAGGCGGTCGGCGGCGCTGGCCAGGCGCTGGATGGGCCGCGACAGCACGCGGGCGCCGTACCAGGCGGCGACGATCAGGGTCAGCAGCTGGAAGGTCAGCGGCACCAGGGGGCCACCGAACAGCGGGCGCGGGGGCGGCGGCTGGCCGGGGCGCGGGCCATCGGTGGCATGGGGCGGGCCGGGCTGGGGCTGCGGCGGCGGGTTGCCGTATTGCTGGAACCAGAGGAAGGCCAGCAGGTGGGCGAGGACGATGGCGGCCAGGAAGATGCCGAACAGGCGTGCGAACAGCGTGTCGGCCTGGCGCATCAGCCAATCTCCCTCGCGTCGAACAGGTAGCCCTCGCCGCGTACGGTCTTGATCAGACGTGGGGATTTGGGGTCATCGCCGAGCTTCTGCCGCAGGCGCGAGACGAGCAGGTCGATGCTGCGGTCGAAGGCTTCGATGGAGCGGCCCCGGGCGGCGTCGAGCAACTGCTCGCGGCTGAGCACCCGGCGCGGGCGTTCGAGGAACACCCAGAGCAGGCGGAACTCGGCGTTGGACAGCGGCACCACCAGGCCTTCGGGGGATTGCAGCTGGCGCAGCACGCCGTTCAGGCGCCAGGCATCGAAGCGGATGCTGGCGCGCTGGTCGGCCCGCAGGCCTTCGCGGTCGTCGCGCACGCGGCGCAGAATGGTCTGGATGCGCGCCACCAGCTCACGGGGCTCGAAGGGCTTGGCCATGTAGTCGTCGGCGCCCAGTTCCAGGCCAATGATGCGGTCGGTGGGCTCGCAACGGGCGGTGAGCATGAGGATCGGGATATCGGACTCGCCGCGCAGCCAGCGGCACAGAGAGAGGCCGTCTTCGCCGGGCAGCATCAGGTCCAGCACCACCACGTCGAAGGGGGCGCTGGCCAGTGCCTCGCGCATCGCCTCGCCATCGTCGACGCCCACGGCCTCGATATTGAAGCGGGCGAGGTAGTCGCAGAGCAGGTCGCGGATCGGCACGTCATCGTCCACCAGCAGGGCGCGGGTGTTCCAGCGGCGGTTGTCGGCGGGGGCGGGGGCTTGGTTGTGCATGGGTGTTCTTGCCATCTGGCGGGTTCACCGGGCCGGTGGACCACTGTGCTTCGCGTCTGGCGGCGGGGCGTCGAGCGGCGGGCCGTCGGCATCCATCGGGCGCATGCTACTCCGCCGTCCTGCTGCCGGCCATTGCGGCGAGAGGCTCGCCCATGGCGGTGTCGCCAGCGTGTCGGCTTTGTATCGGGCTCGATACAAAGGCGCGGCGTTCATCTCGGAAAGGGCGCTCGCGACCCGGGGAAGGGCCATGGCTGCTTTCCCGGGCTGGATGGGTTACTTATGTCGCGCCGCGCTCGGATGCGCTTCCCCCACAGGAGTTGTCATGCAGATTTCCACCACCCTGCTCGCCGGTTTCTGGGGCTGGCTGGCCGCCAGCAGCCTGTTGCTCGGTGCCGCCATCGGCTTCTGGGTGTCGTTGCCCAAGGCGGTCACCGCCTCGGTGATGGCCTATGGCAGCGGGGTGCTGATCGCCGCGCTGTGCTTCGGGCAGATTCCCGAGGCCGAGCGCCTCGGCGGGCTGGGGCCGACCCTGGCGGGCATGCTCGCCGGTGGCGCGCTGTTCGTCCTCGCCAGCCAGCTGCTGGACCGCTGGGAGGCGCATCATCGCCAGCGCAGCGGCGGCGTGGGCTCCATGGTGGCGCTGCTGATCGCCGTGGGTGCCTTCCTCGATGGCATTCCCGAGTCCCTGGGGCTCGGCCTGGGGCTGCTGGATGGCGGCCAGGTGAGCCTGCTGATGCTGGTGGCGATCTTCCTCTCCAACCTGCCGGAGGGTCTGGCCAGCGCCGCCGGGCTGCGCGAGGAGAAGCGCAGCGGCCTGTTCGTGTTCGGCCTGTGGGGTGTCATCGTGCTGCTCTCGGGCCTGGCGGCCATGGCCGGCCCGGGGCTGATGAGCGACCTGCCGCCGGCCTGGCTGGGCTTCGCCCTGGCGTTCTCCGCCGGTGCGGTGCTGTGCATGCTGGTGGACACGCTGATCCCCGAGGCCTTCGAAAGCACCCACGCCTGGACCGGGCTGATCACCCTGGCCGGCTTCATGACCGCCTTCGCCCTCGATCATCTGGCATGAGCGCGGGCGATCACCGGGGCAGCGGCGGGCGCGGGCTTCCGCTACAATGCGCGCCGTTTTCGACTTGCCAGAGAGCCCGCCCATGTCCGCCTGCCAGACGCCCATCATCGTCGCCCTCGATTTCCCCACCCGCGAAGCCGCGCTGAAGCTGGCCGACCAGCTGGACCCAAAGCTGTGCCGGGTGAAAGTGGGCAAGGAGCTGTTCACCAGCTGCGCATCGGACATCGTCACCACCCTGCGTGACCGCGGCTTCGAGGTGTTCCTCGACCTGAAATTCCACGACATCCCCAACACCACCGCGATGGCGGTGAAGGCGGCGGCGGAGATGGGCGTGTGGATGGTCAACGTGCACTGCTCCGGCGGCCTGCGCATGATGGCGGCCTGCCGCGAGATCCTGGAACAGTTCAACGGGCCCAAGCCGCTGCTGATCGGCGTGACCGTGCTCACCAGCATGGAGCGCGAGGACCTAGCCGGCATCGGCCTGGACATCGAGCCCCAGGAGCAGGTGCTGCGCCTGGCCGCCCTGGCGCAGAAGGCCGGTATGGACGGCCTGGTGTGCTCGGCCCAGGAAGCCACCGCACTGAAGGCGGCGCACCCGAGCCTGCAACTGGTCACCCCCGGCATCCGCCCGGCGGGCAGCGCCCAGGACGACCAGCGCCGCATCCTCACCCCGCGCCAGGCCCTGGACGCCGGCTCCGACTACCTGGTGATCGGCCGCCCCATCAGCCAGGCCGCCGACCCGGCCAAGGCCCTGGCCGCCGTGGTTGCCGAACTCGCCTGAGGCGCGATCGGCGCCCCCCGCGTGGTGTCGCGCGATGGTTGGTCGGGTTGCACCCGACCTACATGAGCCCCAAATGAAAATGGCCCGGACTGCACTGCAGCCCGGGCCATTTTTATTGGCGCGGAAGGGTTACTTGACCTTCAGCACCAGCTTGCCGAAGTTCTCGCCGCTGAACAGCTTGCCGAGGGTTTCCGGGAAGGTTTCCAGGCCTTCGACGATGTCTTCCTTGCTCTTCAGCTTGCCGGCGGCCATCCAGCCGCCCATTTCCTGGGCGGCGCTGGCGAAGTTGGCGGCGTGGTCCATGACCACGAAGCCTTCCATGCGCGCGCGGTTGACCAGCAGCGACAGGTAGTTGGCCGGGCCCTTCACCGCTTCCTTGTTGTTGTACTGGCTGATGGCGCCGCAGATGACGATGCGCGCGCGCGGGGCCAGGCGGGTGAGCACGGCGTCGAGGATGTCGCCGCCGACGTTGTCGAAGTACACGTCCACGCCTTTCGGGCACTCGCGCTTGAGGCCGGCGGCGACGTCTTCGTTCTTGTAGTCGATGGCGGCGTCGAAGCCGAGTTCGTCGATCAGGAAGCGGCACTTGTCGGCGCCACCGGCGATGCCGACCACGCGGCAGCCTTTGATCTTGGCGATCTGCCCGGCGATGCTGCCGACCGCGCCGGCGGCGCCGGAGAGCACCACGGTGTCACCGGCCTTGGGTGCACCGACGTCGAGCAGGGCGAAGTAGGCGGTCATGCCGGTCATGCCCAGGGCGGAGAGGTAGAGCGGCAGCGGTGCGCGGCTCGGGTCGACCTTGTAGAAGCCACGGGGCTCGCCGACGAAGTAGTCCTGCACGCCCAGGGCGCCGTTGACGTGGTCACCCACCGCGAAGTCCGGGTGGTTGGAGGCGATCACCTTGCCTACGCCCAGGGCGCGCATCACTTCGCCCAGGCCCACCGGCGGGATGTAGGACTTGGCGTCGTTCATCCAGCCGCGCATGGCTGGGTCGAGGGACAGGTAGAGGTTTTCCACGACTATCTGGTTCGGCCCGGGCTCGGCCACCGGCTTCTCGACATAAGAGAAGGTGTCGCGGGTGGCTGCGCCGACCGGACGCTTGGCGAGCAGGAACTGGCGGTTGAGCTGGGACATGGCAGGGCACTCCGAATAGGGAAACCACCGGTTTAGTCTGCACGGCGGTGGAGGGCAAGCTTAGTCGCGGCGAGGAATGTCCGGCCATGAATCGCAATGATCATTGCGGGGGTGCTTCATCAGCAGATTGGATGCAGCACCCACCACGGACCTGATGATGCTGACGCCGAGCCCCCTCCAGTGACTAGACTCCAGCCCGGTTCCCCCATTCCAACCGAGGTTGCATAGATGAGCATGACTTTCTCCGGCCAGGTCGCCCTGGTGACTGGCGCCGCCAATGGTATCGGCCGCGCGACCGCCCAGGCATTCGCCGCCGAAGGCCTGAAGGTGGTGGTGTCCGATGTCGACGCCGCCGGTGGCGAAGGCACTGTGCAACTGATCCGCGATGCCGGTGGCGACGCCACCTTCATCCGCTGCAACGTCACCGTCGATGCCGAGGTGAAGGCCCTGGTGGAAGGTACCGTCGCCGCCTATGGTCGCCTCGACTACGCCTTCAACAACGCCGGCATCGAGATCGAGAAGGGCAAGCTGGCCGAGGGGTCCGAGGCCGAGTTCGACGCCATCATGGGCGTCAACGTCAAGGGCGTCTGGCTGTGCATGAAGTACCAGATCCCGCAGATGCTGGCCCAGGGCAGCGCCGGCGCCATCGTCAACACCGCCTCCGTCGCCGGCCTCGGTGCGGCACCGAAGATGAGCATCTACGCCGCTTCCAAGCATGCGGTGATCGGCCTGACCAAATCGGCGGCCGTCGAGTACGCGAAGAAGAAGATCCGCGTCAACGCGGTGTGCCCGGCGGTGATCGACACCGACATGTTCCGTCGCGCCTACGAGGCCGACCCGAAGAAGGGCGAGTTCGCCGCCGCCATGCACCCGGTGGGGCGCATCGGCAAGGTCGAGGAGATCGCCGGCGCGGTGCTCTACCTGTGCAGCGACGCCGCGGGCTTCACCACCGGCCATTCCCTGGCCGTGGACGGTGGCGCCACCGCCATCTGACCCTCTACGCGGTCATGCAGAGGCGCCCTAGGGCGCCTTTTTGCATTCTGTTACAGGTCGGACCGGGGCTGGCCTGCGGGGCCACTATTCAGCCACGCGTCGCGTGCGCAGAATCCGCCAAGGTCCGACAAGGAGAACAACATGACCGCAAGCCCCCTGGTAACCGTCTTCCTGCCCCTGGCGCTGGGCATCATCATGCTCGGCCTCGGGCTGTCCCTGACCCTGGCGGACTTCGCCCGGGTGGTGAAATTCCCCAAACCGGTACTGATCGGCCTCGGCTGCCAGATCCTCCTGCTGCCGCTGGCCTGCTTCCTGCTCGCCAAGGGTTTCCAGCTGGAGGCGGCGCTGGCGGTGGGCATGATGCTGCTGGCGGCATCCCCCGGCGGCACCTCGGCCAACCTCTATAGCCACCTGGCCCACGGCGACGTGGCGCTGAACATCACCCTGACGGCGGTGAGTTCGGTGATCGCCATCCTCACCATGCCCTTCATCGTCAACCTGTCCCTGGCCCACTTCATGACCGGCGACCAGACCATCCCCCTGCAATTCGCCAAGGTAGTGCAGGTGTTCGCCATCGTCCTCGGCCCGGTGGCCATCGGCATGTTCCTGCGCAGCCGCTTCCCCGGCTTCGCCGCGCGCATGGAGACGCCGGTGAAGATCATCTCGGCGCTGTTCCTGCTGCTGATCATCGTGCTGGCGGTGGCCAAGGACTGGCGCACCTTCGTCGACTACGCCCCGGTGGTGGGCCTGGCGGCGCTGGCGTTCAACCTCATCAGCCTGGCGGTGGGCTACTTCGTGCCGCGCCTGTGCCGCCTCAGCCAACGCCAGGCGGTGGCCATCGGCATGGAGATCGGCATCCACAACGGCACCCTGGCCATCGCCCTGGCGCTGAGCCCGATGCTGCTGAACAACCCGACCATGGCCATCCCGGCGGCCATCTACAGCATCATCATGTTCTTCACCGCCGCCGCCTTCGGCTGGTGGGTCAACCGCGTGCACGGACGCGAGCTGGCGTCGGAGGCCTGAAGGTTGCGTGCCAGCGTCCCGGGCTGAAGCCCGGGCTACGGTGCTGGTCCGGGCTCCGCTGCGGTGGACCGGTGAAGCGTGGTCCACCCTACATTCCCAAGCGATGCCGGCCGGGGCATAGGAGACACCGTAGGTTGGGCCTCGCTGCGTTCGGCGCCAACCTACGAAGCTGATCGATGAGTAGGGTGGATGACGCTCTTTTCATCCACCGGCGGTGCCGGTCATTGCACCGATATCAAGCCGCCCGTGCTTCAGTTCTTGCCGGTATTCCAGTTGAGGATCACCAGGGTCAGCACCCCGGCCACCAGGCCCCAGAAGGCCGAGCCGATGGACAGCAGGCTCATGCCCGAGGCGGTGACCATGAAGGTGATCAGCGCCGCTTCGCGTTCCTTGGGTTCGTTCATCGCCACGGTGAGGCCGTTGCTGATGGAACCGAACAGCGCCAGGGCGGCCACCGAGAGCACCAGCTCCTTGGGGAAGGCGGCGAACAGGGCGGCGAGGGTGGCGGCGAAGGTGCCGGCGATGCCGTAGAAGATGCCGCACCAGACGGCGGCGGTGTAGCGCTTGTTGCGGTCTTCGTGGGCGTGGGGGCCGGTGCAGATGGCGGCGCTGATGGCCGCCAGGTTGATGCCGTGGGAGCCGAAGGGCGCCAGCAGCAGCGAGGCGAAGCCGGTGACCGAGATCAGTGGCGAGGCCGGCACCTGGTAGCCGTCGGCGCGCAGCACGGCGATGCCGGGGATGTTCTGCGAGGCCATGGCGACGATGAACAGCGGGATGCCGATGCTGATGATGGCGGTGAAGGAGAAGCTCGGCGTGGTCCATACCGGCTGCGCCAGGGCGAAGTCGAAGCCGCTGAAGTCCAGCAGCCCCAGCGCCGCCGACATGGCGCACCCCACCAGCAGCGCCACCAGCACCGCGTAGCGTGGCTGCAGGCGCTTGAGCAGCAGGTAGCTGAAGAACATCGCCAGCACCAGCGCGGTGCGATGCTGCGCGGCGACGAAGATCTCGCTGCCGATCTTGAACAGGATGCCCGCCAGCAGGGCGGCGGCCAGGGAGCCGGGCAGGCGGCGCATCAGGCGCTCGAAGCCGCCGGTGAGGCCGACCAGGGTGAGCAGCACGGCACAGACGATGAAGGCGCCGATGGCCTCGTTGTAGGAGACACCCGGCAGGCTGGTGATCAGCAGCGCCGCGCCGGGGGTCGACCAGGCCACGGTGATGGGCGTGCGGTAGCGCAGCGACAGGCCGATGCTGCAGGCCGCCATGCCGATGGACAGGGCCCAGATCCACGAGGAAATCTGCCCGGCGCTGAGCCCGGCGGCCTGGCCGGCCTGGAACATCAGCACCAGGGAGCTGGTGTAGCCGGTGAGCATGGCGATGAAGCCCGCCACCACCGCCGAGGGCGAGGAGTCGGCCAGCGGGCGCAGGCGGGGCAGGGCGGCGCTGGAGTCGGAAGCCTGGGTCATCAGACGGTTTCCTTGAAGTCGACGAGGATCGGATAGAGCGAGGCCACCAGCAGCAGGGCCATGCCGATATTGAAGGCACGCAGCACCCGTGGCGAGGATAGCCAGCGGCGCAGCAGGCTGCCGGCCACGGTCCAGAGCCCGACGCTGGGGCAGTTGATCAGGGCGAACAGCGCGGCGATCAGCAACGCATTGGTGACGAAGTTCTCCTGGGGGGTATAGGTGGTGATGGCGCCGATCGCCATGACCCAGGCTTTCGGGTTAACCCACTGGAAGGCCGCCGCCTGAAAGAAGGTGAAGGGCCGCGCGCCGCTGTCACGGCTGTCGGGGGCGCCGGAGCCGGCGATCTTCCACGCTAGGTAGAGGAGGTAGGCCGCGCCGAGGTAGCGCAGGGTGGTGTAGAGCACCGGCACCTGCTCGAAGACCTGGTGCAGGCCGAGGCCGACCGCGATCACCAGGACCATGAAGCCCAGGCTGATGCCGAGCATGTGCGGCAGGCTGCGGCGCACGCCGAAGTTCACCCCGGAGGCGAGCAGCATCATGTTGTTGGGGCCCGGCGTGACCGAGGTGACGAAGGCGAACAGGGCGAAGGCGAGCAGCAGTTCCAGGCTCATGGCGGGGCACTCTTTTGGGAATGCTGGAAGCCTACGGCGTGGCGCGTTGCCGCGCCCCGTACAGCGAAGCGCGCAAAAAGCGATACAGTCGCGTGACGAGCGTGGATACAGCCAGTACTGTTCCGGTTCTCAGTTTCCCCAGGAGCCCCGCCACATGGACGAAAACCCCTACGCCGCACCCCAGACTGATCTGGTGGGCGCACAAGCCCCTCACGAACTGCCGGACTGGAGCCCGGGGCTGCTCAACCTGCTGGGCTGGCTGTGCCTGATCTCGGCCCTGGGGTCGGTGGCGGTGCTGGTGTTCATCTTCCTCGGGGATTTCATCGGCATCCACAGCGCCTCGCTGGTCGCCGACTGGCTGGGCCTGGCGGTGATGCTGCTGGGCAGCTACCTGAGCCTGCGCCTGAAGGGCTTCGCCGAGGCGCGCTTCGCCGCCACCGGGCTGGCCTGGCCGACCTGGCTGGTGATCCTGGCGGGCGTGGTGTCCCAGGTGATGATGATGCTGGTGGACGACGCGGCCATGGCGCGCCTGGGCTGGCAGCTGGGGGCGTACCTGGGGCTGATGGTCGGCTATGGCGCCGTGGTCATCTGGCTGGCGGTGCGCCTGCTCAAGGTGCAGAACGTCTATCCGCCGTTCCGCGTCATGGCCTGGTTGCTGCTGGTGGGCGGGGTGATGATGGCGACGGTATTGCTGGTGCTGGTTTCCCTGCTGCCGCTGCTGGGCTCGTCCATCGCCATGGCGCTGGTGTTCTTCCGCGGCGCCAGGGACATGGCCGGGCAGGCCTGAGTCAGGCGGCTTCTTCGCTCTCGCCCGGGCGCGCGCTGGACAATGCCTGGTTGACCTTCAGCCAGCCATCCACGGCGTCCGCCCCAGCCTCGCTGAAGGCGCGTTCCAGCAGGCGCGCCTGCTCGCGGCGCAGGCTCTTCTCCAGTTTCGAACCGTCGGCGGTCAGGCCCAGCTGGCGCTTGCGCTTGTCGTCGTCGGCGGCGGTGCTTTGCACCAGGTCCATCTCCATCAATTGGCGCAGGGGCGTGTTCAACGCCTGCTTGCTGACGCCCAGGTAGCCGAGCATCTCCTTGACGCTGAGCCCCGGGTACTTGGCGATGAAGAACAGGATGCGGTGGTGCACCCGCGACAGGCCGCGACGGGCGAGCATTTCGTCGGGCTTGCTGGTGAAGGCCTGGTAGCCGAAGAAGAAGGCTTCCATGGCGGCGTGCTGGACGGCTGGGTTTTTAAGGTCAAGCATATTGACGTATCCATCCCGGGCATCGTAATTTCGGTCAAGCAGTTTGACTCAGTTTTCCCGCCTTCGCACCCGGTGACAACCCATGGCCTTCTCCGAACGCATCGCCCGCCTGAAAAGCTCCTTGATCCGTGAAATCCTCGCTGCGGCGCAGCGCCCGGAGGTGATGTCCTTCGCCGGTGGCCTGCCGGCCGAACCGATGCTGCCGAAGGTGGAGTGGGCGGACATGCCGGTGAGCATGGGCCAATACGGCATGAGCGAAGGCGAGCCGGCGCTGCGCGAGGCCATCGCCGCCGAGGCGCAGAAGCTGGGCGTGCAGTGCGACGCCAGCCAGGTGCTGATCGTCAGCGGCTCCCAGCAGGCCCTGGACCTGGCGTCCAAGCTGTTCATCGACCCGGGCACCGAAGTGCTGCTGGAGGCGCCGACCTACCTGGCCGCCCTGCAGGCCTTCCAGCTGTTCGGCGCCGATTGCATCGCCGTGGCCCAGGAAGCCGACGGCCCCGAGCTGGCCTCCCTGCGCCAGCGCCTGGAGCAACACAAGCCGGCCTTCGCCTACCTGATCCCGACCTTCCAGAACCCCTCGGCCGTGCGCTACAGCGAAGCCAAGCGCGATGCCGTGGCGGCGCTGCTGGACGAGTTCGGCGTGACCCTGATCGAAGACGAGCCCTACCGTGAGCTGGTGTTCGACGAAGGCACCGCTACCCCTATCGTCAGCCGCCTGAAGAAGGCCAGCTGGATCTACACCGGCACGGTGTCCAAGACCCTGCTGCCGGGCCTGCGCGTGGGCTTCCTGATCGCCAGCCCGGACCTGTTCCCCTACCTGCTGCGCCTGAAGCAGTCCGCCGACCTGCACACCAACCGCATCGGCCAGTGGCAGGCCCTGCAATGGCTGGGCACCGAGCAGTACCGCGAGCACCTGGCCGAGCTGCGCGACTTCTACCGCCAGCGCCGCGACGCCATGCAGGCGGCGCTGGAAGAGCATTTCGCCGACCTCGCCACCTGGCAGATTCCCCAGGGCGGCCTGTTCTTCTGGCTGGCGCTGAAGCAGCCGCTGGACACCCGTACTCTGCTCAAGCCGGCGCTGGAGCAGAACGTCGCTTTCATGCCGGGCGAGCCTTTCTTCATCGACCCGGACCAGCATCCCGGCTATCTGCGTCTTAACTTCAGCCATGTGGCACCCGAGCGCCTGGGCGAAGGCCTGCAGCGCCTCGCCGGGGTCATCCGTCACGCATTGGCCGCCGAGGCCGCCTGATCGAGGAGTACGACATGTACAAGGTTCACGGCGATTACATCTCCGGCAATTGCTACAAGGTCAAACTGATCCTCACCCTGCTCGGCAAGCCCTACCAGTGGGTGCCGGTGGACATCCTCAAGGGCGAGACCCAGAGCGAAGCCTTTCTGGCGCTGAACCCCAACGGCAAGATCCCGGTGCTGGAACTGGAAGACGGCACCACGCTCTGGGAGTCCAACGCCATCCTCAACTTCCTCGCCGAGGGCAGCGACCTGCTGCCCAGCGAGCCGCGCCTGCGCACCCAGGTGCTGCAGTGGCAGTTCTTCGAGCAGTACAGCCACGAGCCCTATGTGGCGGTGGCGCGTTTCATCAAGCTCTACCAGGGCATGCCCGCCGAGCGCGAAGAGGAATACCGCACTTGCCTGGCGCGGGGCTACAAGGCGCTCAAGGTGATGGAACAGCAGCTCTCGCGCACGCCGTACCTGGTGGGCGAGCAGTACTCCATCGCCGACATCGCCCTCTATGCCTACACCCATGTGGCGGAAGAGGGCGGTTTCGACCTCTCGCGCTTCCCGGCCGTACTGGCCTGGATGGACCGCGTGGCCAGCCACCCGAAACACGTGGGCATGCTGGGCTGACGACACACCACGGGGCGGGGAGGCCCGCAGATGACGACGCCATCGCTCAATGGCCCGCGCGTCGGGCTGCGCCCCTTCAGGGCCGACGACGCGCCCGAGGTTCAGCGCCTGGCCGGTGACCCGGCCATCGCGGCGACCACCGCGACCATTCCCCATCCCTATCCCCTGGAACTGGCCCAGGGCTGGATCGCCAGCCTGGAGCCTGGCTACCCGCAGCGCCCGCGCATCACCTGGGCCATCGTCCGGCGCGAGGATGATGCGCTGCTCGGCTGTATCAGCCTGATGGGGCTGCGAGCCGGCGCCGAATCCGGCGAACTGGCCTACTGGATCGGCAAGCCGTACTGGGGCCAGGGCTACATGCAGGAGGCCGCACGCCTGGTGCTGGCCCATGCCTTCGAGGTGCTCGGCCTGGCCTGGGTGGAGGGTTACTGCCTGGCGCACAACCCGGCCTCGGCGCGGGTGATGACCGGCATCGGCCTGCAGCCCCTGGGGCAGCGCTTCCCCCGCGAGTTCCGTGGGCGCGAGGAGACGCTGCTGGGCTTCCGCCTGGACATGGCGCACTGGGCGACCCTGGTCTAACGTGGCGACATCGGCCTGCGACGGGCCAGGCAGGGAGAGACCCATGAAATACACAGGCGGCTGCCATTGCGGCCGGATCGCGTTCGAGGTGGACGGCAGCCCGCTCGCCGAGGTGATGGAGTGCAACTGCTCGCTATGCAGCAAGCGCGGCTACCTGCTGTGGTTCGTGCCACGGGCGCAACTGACGCTGTCGACCCCGGACACGGACCTGTCCACCTACCGCTTCAACCGCATGCACATCGCCCATCACTTCTGCGCCAACTGCGGCTGCGCACCCTTCGGCGAGGCGGCCGATCCCCAGGGCAATGCCATGGCGGCGGTGAACGTGCGCTGCCTGGAGGGCGTCGACCCCGACACCCTGAAGGTGGTGAAGGTGGATGGGCGCAGCTTCTAGCTCGCTTGGTTCAGGCAAGGCGAAGTGCTGCACCCGGCTCCGCCGGACTTGTTTGCGAATTCATTTGAACGTGGGAAACCACGTCCTTGGGGCGTGGTCATGAGTCATCGGCTCTGCCTGTGACGATTTGAATTGAGAGCCCTACAGGATGAACGCGTGTCGTAGGGTGTGCCGTGCGCACCTCCGCGCGGTGCTTCCGGCGAGTCCGAGGTGCGCGCAGCACACCCTACGTCCGGAGTGAGCGGCGGCTGCTTGCTCCAAGGTCTGATTGCGCCTCCCTTATAGGGGGGGCAAAAAGCAAAGCCACGTGGACTTTTACTCGCGAGAAGAGCCCACCTCGAATCCTGAAACCCGATAAACGAAAAAACCGGCCGAGGCCGGTTTTTTCATGGGCGCGCGACTCAGCGGATCAGGCTGAGGAACTCGCTGCGGGTCGCGGCGTTCTGGCGGAACTCGCCGAGCATCACCGAGGTGACCATGGAGGAGTTCTGCTTCTCCACGCCGCGCATCATCATGCACATGTGCTGGGCTTCGATGACCACGGCGACACCGGCGGCACCGGTGACCTGCTGCACGGCCTCGGCGATCTGGCGGCTGAGGTTTTCCTGGATCTGCAGGCGGCGGGCGTACATGTCGACGATGCGCGCGACCTTGGACAGGCCCAGCACCTTGCCGCTCGGCAGGTAGGCGACGTGGGCTTTGCCGATGAAGGGCAGCAGGTGGTGTTCGCACAGGGAGTACAGCTCGATGTCCTTCACCAGCACCATTTCGCTGTTGTCGGAGCTGAACAGTGCACCGTTGGTGACCTCCTCCAGCGTCTGCTCGTAGCCGCGGCAGAGGTACTGCATGGCCTTGGCGGCACGCTTGGGGGTGTCCAGCAGGCCTTCGCGGGAGACGTCCTCGCCGAGCTGGCCGAGGATCGCGGTGTAGTGTTGCTCGAGTTTCTGATTGCTAGATTCCATGGGGCTTCCAGGGGCTAGTGGAATATCAGCGTGCCCTTCGTGGGCCTCCCTTTCGGGGGCCGCACCGCTTGCCCATCGTGGTGGGCTCGGGACAGCTTCTGCACGCTATGGCCGGATCGAGTGGCGATAGAGGCGGGCATCATACCCGCCACGACGCGTCGGGTCGCCTGGGCGAGGCGGCAATTGTACTGCGGGCGCCGTTGCGCCCGGGTATCCGTATGCGCCATGCAAGGGCTCAGGCGGCGACGGCGCCTCGGCTGAAGTGCAGGTAGGAGCCCTTGAAGCGCTCGCCGTTGGCCAGCATGCAGTCGGCGTGGCTGATGTCCATGCCGTAGCCGAGCTCGGCCATCTCGTCATGGAAGGCCTGCTGGCCCTGGCGATCCGGGTCGACCAGCAGCACTTCCACGGAGCTTGCGGAATGGCGGTCGATGAAGTCGGCCAGATCGGCCTGGTTGTCATGGTCATAGAGCAGGTCGCTGCCGATGATCAGGTCGAATTCGCCGAACGCCTCGGTGCCGCCCCAGTCGCAGGTTTCGTAGCGCATTGGCGGCAGGCCGTTGAGGCGTGCGTTCTCGGCGAGGAAGGTGGGGATCAGCGGGTGGATGTCGCTGGCGGTCATGTCGCCGCCGCGCTGGTGGCCCACCAGGCTGGCCAGGCAGAGCCCGGCGCCGACTTCCAGCACGCGCAAGCCGGTGAGGTCGCGGGTCGCCATCGTCTGGGCCAGCACTTCGCCTGCCGGCCACACCTGGCCGAACAGCGCCCAGGTATCGGCGGTGATGCCCAGGTCGGCAGCCTCGCCCAGCGGGTCGTGGAACTGCTCGGCATCCAGCAGCGATTGCATGTGGAAGTCCCTGCCGCCCACCCGGAAGGTATTGGTCTTGATCAGATAGCCTGGCATGTCGCTCCGCTGCGCTGAAAAAAGAGAAGGCAAAAAAAAGCCCCGGAAACCCGGGGCTTCTTTCGAGGTGGGGGTTAGACCACCTGAACTTGCTCGGCTTGCAGGCCTTTCGGGCCTTTGGCGACGAGGTAGCTCACCTGCTGGCCTTCAGCCAGGGATTTGAAGCCGGCGCTTTCGATGGAGCGGTAGTGAACGAAGAGGTCCGGGCCTTCCTGGGGGGTGATGAAGCCGAAGCCTTTTTCATCGTTGAACCATTTGACGGTGCCGGTTTGACGTGCGGACATGATGTATCTCCAGGGAAATATATAGGGCATCGACGCCGGGACATCCGGGTCGAGACTGAGAGCGAAGAGCGAAAGAAGCCGAGGAGATGAAAGATGGGAATCGTTACATCAGGTCAGAAATCGCAATGACACGTTGCATCCAGTGCGCCCACCATACTCCTCTTGCCGGAATAACCCAGATTTATTTTTATCGGTGCGCTGTCAGGGGCGTTCGGGAGGGAAGAAAAGGCCGCCATCAGTTGAATTTGGGGGGACCGATGGCGGCCCTACAGCAAGCCCTCAGCAGGGCTTCCAGAGGATAGTGAGGCTCCCGCCGAGCGCCATCGCCGCCCGTCGCCGGGCACGGGCAGCGTCATTCGGCCGAGGGTGGCGGCAGGCGTTCGGCCCAGGTTTCAGCCCACTCGGCGAGGGGCAGGCAGCGCTGGATCAACTCGTAGCCATTCTCGCTGAGCCGATAGCCGGCATCCCCCAGGTCGACCAGCAGCGCCTCGCGCAACTCGCCCATGCGGGTATTGAGCACGGAGGGCGAGAGGCCTTCGCAGCGTGCCTGGAGTTCACGGAAGGTGGCCGGGCCCTGGTGCAGTTCCCAGAGGATGCGCAGGCTCCAGCGACGGCCGAGGAGGTCCAGCAGGGCCATGATCGGGCGGCCGCTGGTGGAGCCGCGAACCGGTTTGCCGGGGAGGGGAAGGGTCATGATCGGATTCCTTGCTACTTTTTTAGTAGCAGACGGAACGCTTTGCTGCTACGTTTTGCGTAGCGTAACAGCCCGACAGGAGATCCGGCCATGAGCACTGCGCGTATCCAACCCCTCGATGCCCCCTATGGCCCGGCCGTGCAGGCCGCCTTCGATAAGGTCATGCCGCCCGGCGTGCCGCCGCTCAAGCTGTTCCGCAGCATGGCGCGCAACCCCCGCGTCCTGCAGCGGCTGATCGCCGGCGGCCTGCTGGACCCCGGCAGCATCACCCTGTGCGAGCGCGAGGTGCTGATCCTACGCACCACCGCCCGCTGCCGGGCCGAGTACGAATGGGGCGTGCACGTGGCCTTCTTCGCCGAGCGTGCAGGGTTCAGCGCGGAGCAGGTGGCCGACAGTTGCAGCGAACGGCCTGACCCGGCGCTCTGGAGCGCGGCCGAACTGGCGCTGATGGAGCTGGCCGATGGGTTGAACCGCTCGGCGCAGGTGGAGGAGGGGCTGTGGCAACGGCTGGCCTCGCACTTCAGCGAGGAGCAGTTGATCGAGTGCCTGATGCTGGTCGGCTTCTACCACGCGGTGTCGTTCGTGGTGAACGGCACCGGCGTGGAGCGGGAAGCGGGCGTGCCGCGATTTCCGCGCTGACTACTCGTCGCGGCCTTCGAGCATGGTGCGGCGCAGCATCACATAGACTGCGCCGGTGCCACCGTGGCGCGGCAGGCAGGAGGTGAAGCCCAGCACCTGCGGGTGCTGGCGCAGCCAGGTGTTGACGTGGCTCTTGATCAGCGGGCGCTTGCCATCCAGGCGTGCCGCCTTGCCGTGGGTGATGCGCACGCAGCGGATTTCGAATTTCGCCGCTTCGGCGAAAAAGTCCCACAGGGTTTCGCGGGCTTTTTCCACGCTCATGCCGTGCAGGTCGAGGCTGCCTTCGAAGCCGATCTGGCCCAGCTTGAGCTTGCGCATCTGGCCTTCCTGGACGCCGTCGCGGGCCCAGTGCAGTTCGTCCTCGGCACCAACATCGATGACGAACAGGTCGGAGAGGCCGTCCACCTTGGTCGATTCGGTTATCTGGGTCGCATTCTGACGCAGGCTGGCGACCTGCTTGCGATCGGCCTTCGGCTTGCCGGTGTCGGCACGGTCGTGCTGGATGCGCTTCACACCACGCATCTGCTCGTTGAACAGGGAAAAGTCGTCGTCTTGCATAAGGCCTCCACGAAGGAGGCCTAGTTTACCCAGCGCCTGGGCGTCAGTCGCGTTTCTTCATCAGCCCGGGGGACAGGCTCAGGTCGTTGCGGCGGCGCGAACGGCGGCGGGCGATGCGCCAGCCGGCGACGCCGAACCAGAGGCACAGCAGGCCGATCACCAGCAGGGTCACGGCGGAACCCGTGCTGTCATTCAACGTACCCAGCGCCGGCGGGCGGCCGAGCAGGGTGGCGGCGCCGGCCATGGCGAGCAGGATGCCGAAACTGGCGACCAGCGCAGCGAAGGCCGCAGCGATACGCCAGCGCCAGCTGCCCGGCCCACGTGGACGCAGGCGGCGGGCATCGAAACCATCGGATAACTTCATCCGGACGTCCTCATTGGCAATCGGGCGTATGACCGGCGCCTGTCAGCGGGGTTCCGGTCGTTCGCCCGATTGGATGTCGCGAGATGTGTAGCGCTCAGGCTCAGGCCAGGGCGCGGGCGTGGGGCACGACGCTGGCGAAGTTGTCGGCGAGGGCGATGACTTCGACGCGGTGCATCTCGTCGGCGCTGATCACGCCGCCATCGACAGTGGGCAGGTCGCGGGTGGCGCAGGCGGCGCTGACCAGGGTGCAGCGGTAGCCGTAGTCCTTGGCGGCACGCACGGTGGTGCTGACGCTGGAATGGGTCATGAAGCCGCAGACCACCAGGTCCAGGTGGCCGATGTCCTGCAGGCGGTCATGCAGCTCGGTGCCGGCGAAGGCGTTGGGCAGGCGCTTCTCGACCACGGTCTCGCCCGGCAGCGGGGCGACTTCGGGGAGGTGCTGGCCACGTTCGCCCTGGGGGTCGAGCAGGCCGCCGGGAACGCCCAGGTGCTTGACGTGGACCACGGCGCTGCCGATGGCGCGGGCGGCTGCCAGCAGGGTGGCGATCTCCTCCAGCGCGGCATCCAGGCCGGGCAGGGCGAGAACGCCGCTGCGGTACTCCTCCTGCGCGTCTATGATCACCAGGGTGGCGTTGTTCAGGCTGGCAGGCGGGTAGCCGCGGCCACTCAGTTGGAACATGGATTTGGGGGCGGACATGCGAATCTCCGGTACGGCTTTGTCGGCCATTGTCCGCCGAGCGGAGCGATAAGTGAACCATGTCGCGCAACTGACTTGTCGATCGCCGGGCGGCCGTGCACTATCGGTGTGTTTCGCAGGACGCGAAGCCCCCCGCAGAAGGAGCTGCCCATGCCCGATTTCTCTGAGGTCCCCGCTTATTTCTGGTTGCTCTTCGCCTTGGCCGTGTCCATCGCGGTGATGCGCGAGTTGCGTCGCGAGCGCGAGGAAGAGCCCGGCCCGCCAACGCGTCGCAAGCCCTGAGCCGACGGGTGTAGAATCACCCACCCGAGTTTTCTGAGGTCGTCTTCGTGTCCGAGTCCCGTTTGCGCACCCTGCGTGATCACATCCGCTGGGCGGTCAGCCGTTTCCATGCGGAAAACCTGTTCTTCGGTCATGGCACCGACAACGCCTGGGACGAAGCGCGCCAGCTGGTGCTGGGCGCGCTGCACCTGCCTTATGAAGTGGCCGACAGCTACCTCGATTGCCGCCTGGAAGACGACGAGCGCGCCCACGTCCAGGCGCTGCTGCGCCGCCGCATTCTCGAGCGCGTGCCGGTGGCCTATCTGCTGGGCGAGGCCTGGTTCTGCGGCATGCCCTTCGTGGTGGACGAGCGCGTGCTGGTGCCGCGTTCCCCCATCGCCGAGCTGATCCAGCAGAGCTTCGAACCCTGGCTGGCCGCCGAGCCCGCGCGCATCCTCGACCTGTGCACCGGTTCCGGCTGCATCGGTATCGCCGCGGCCCATGCCTTCCCCAATGCCGAAGTGGTGCTGGCCGACCTGTCCTTCGATGCGCTGGAAGTCGCCAACCTGAACATCGAGCGGCATGACCTGGAAGACCGCGTCTTCACCGTCCAGGGCGACGGTTTCGAGGGGCTGCCGAACCAGCGTTTCGACCTGATCCTGTCCAACCCGCCCTATGTGGACGCCGAAGACTTCGCCGACATGCCCGAGGAGTTCCAGCACGAGCCGGCCATGGGCCTGGCCTGCGGCGACGATGGGCTGGACCTGGTGCGCCGGATGCTGGCCGAGGCCGCCGACCACCTCACCGAGCGCGGCACGCTGATCATCGAAGTGGGCAACAGCCAGGTGCACGTCGAAGCCCTGTACCCGGAAGTGGACTTCACCTGGCTGGAGTTCGCCCATGGCGGCCACGGCGTGTTCCTGCTCAGTGCCAGCCAGTGCCGCGAGCACCAGGCGCTGTTCCGCTCGCGCCTGAACGGCTGAGCCACGGCAAGTCCGAAAGCCCGTCCCCGCCAGGCGACGGGCTTTTTCATGCCTGGGCATTTTGGGGGGACGTAGGGCGGGTGAAACCCGCGTGTCGGGTTGCACCCGACCTACAGGGATTGCCGCATAGGGCTTTGCTGGGTTGAGCGCAGGTTCAGTGGGTGGCGATCCAGATCAGCAGCCCGGCCTGGAACACCGCGAACACCACCAGGCAGGCGATGGTGAAGCGCAGGCCGCTGTCCTCGCGCTGGAAGGCGTTGACCCGATCCTGCAGCTTGCGGATCTCGATCTCCTGCTGGTGCAGGTTGTGGTCGGCCTGCTGGAGCATGGCGGCGGCGTCGAGCATGTCGACGACCTGCACCTTTTCCTTGTTCCAGTCCTCGTGCAGCTCGCTGACGCGCCCGGCACGGTATTCGGCCTTGAGCTGCAGGGCGTCGAGGTAGGTGACCTCGAACCCCTGGGCCTTGAGGAAGTGATCGCGGCGCAGGCGGAATTCTTCGGCCACCGCGTCCTTGGCCGCCAGGGCGCCGCCTTCGACCTTGTAGTGCGGCCAGTGGCGCCGGGCCCAGCCGATGCCGCGTGCCAGCAGGAAGCGGCCCAGGCCACGGTTCTGCGGTTCCAGCTGCAGGCCGCTGTCGGCGCCGAAACGCACCTCCTTGCTGCGGTGGTCGGCCCAGACCTCGAACAGGTTCTGCTCCTTGCGCACCCGCTGGCCGGGCAGGTGCAGGCTCAGGTGCAGCACGCTCTGGTCGGCGCTGTGGCGTTCCACCTCGCCGAACTGAACGAAGCGCAACGGCCGCGCGCCGGTCTGCCTGTCGGTGGGCAGCGGGGCCAGGCGCAGCAGCTGGAAACGCTCCGGCTCCAGGTCCGTCCACGGGTGTGGCTGGGCTATGGGTTCGGCGGTTTCCGTCTGTTCGGTTTCGTCTTCGGTCATCGAGCGCAATCCTGTGGCTGGGCGCAGCGGGCCCCATGGCGGCGCGCTGACCTGTCCCTTATCGGCTGCTTTTGCCGTCGCTGGAGGGCAGCCGCTCGATGAAGGCGACCAGGCGCTCACCGAGCTCGCGGGCCAGGGGCAGGCCCGGGGAATTATAGGTGGCGAGCGGGTCGCGGGCATCCGCCGGGGTGATGCGCAGGATGTGGTTCATGCCAGGGATGATCGCCAGCTCGGCATCCGGGCGGATCGCCTGCAGGGCGCGGGCGTCGCCCACGCTCACCTGGATGTCGTGGCTGCCCTGGACGATCAGCGCCGGCACCTTTACGGCGGTGAAGGCGGCGGCCGGATCCTTGGCGAACAGCGAGATGAGGTAGGGCTGCACGCTGGGGCGGTAGAGTACCAGCAGCGGCTTGGGCACGCGCAGCACCTGATGCCCGGCCTTGAGGCTGGCGAGGATTTCGTCGCTGCGGGCCATCAGCGGCGGTGGCAAGCGCTGCTGCAGCTGCTCGCGCAACAGCGCGTCGATGGGGCGGGCGCTGCCGGCGATGGACACCAGCGCATCGGCCCCGGCACCCGGCGCGGCCAGGCTGGCGATCAAGGCGCCCTCGCTGTGGCCGATCAGCACCAGCCGCGAGAAGCGCGGGTCGGCCTTCAGCTTGTGACCCCAGGCCACCGCATCGGCCACATAAAGGTCGACGCTCAGTTGCCGCTCGTCGGGGCCGGCGGCCTGGCTCGCGGCGATACCGCGCTTGTCGTAGCGCACGCTGGCGATGCCGTTGCGCGCCAGCAGCTCGGCGAGCTTCTTCAGGCTGTCGTTGCGCCCGCCCATGGGGTTGTTGCCGTTGCGGTCGGTGGGGCCGGAGCCGGCCAGCAGCATCGCCACCGGCACCGGCGCGTCGGTCTTGGGCCGCAGCAGGGTGCCGTGCAGGGTGCCGGAGGCAGTCTCCAGCTCGATGGGGCGCTGGAGGATGGTCCAGGGGTCGGCCAGGGCGGTGCCGGTGAAGGTCAGGAAGAGGAGGGCGAGCAGGGGGCGGAGGCGTGGCATGAAGGGTTCCGGGTACGGCGATGTGGCTTGGACGCCGGCGCCGGCGCAAGGTTCGTGGGTGAACTGGCCGGGCGCCGCAGGTATACTCCTCGGCCTTTCTTCGAGGCCCAATTTAAGCGGAGCACTGTGCATGTCCGGCAACACCTACGGCAAGCTGTTCACCGTCACCACGGCTGGCGAAAGCCACGGCCCGGCGCTGGTCGCCATCGTCGACGGCTGCCCGCCGGGGCTGGAGCTTTCCCTGGACGATCTGCAACGTGACCTCGACCGCCGCAAGCCGGGCACCAGCCGCCACACCACCCAGCGCCAGGAAGCCGACGAGGTGGAAATCCTCTCCGGCGTCTTCGAAGGCCGTACCACCGGCTGCTCCATCGGCCTGCTGATCCGCAACACCGACCAGAAGTCCAAGGACTACTCGGCGATCAAGGACCTGTTCCGCCCGGCCCACGCCGACTACACCTACCACCACAAGTACGGCATCCGCGACTACCGTGGCGGCGGCCGTTCCTCGGCGCGCGAGACCGCGATGCGCGTCGCCGCCGGCGCCATCGCCAAGAAGTACCTGGCCACCCTGGGCATCAGCGTGCGCGGCTACATGAGCCAGCTCGGCCCGATCGAGATCCCCTTCAAGACCTGGGATTCGGTGGAGCAGAACGCCTTCTTCAGCCCCGACCCGGACAAGGTGCCGGAACTGGAGGCCTACATGGACCAGCTGCGCCGTGACCAGGACTCCGTCGGCGCCAAGATCACCGTGGTCGCCGAAGGCGTGATGCCGGGCCTGGGCGAGCCGATCTTCGACCGCCTGGACGCCGAACTGGCCCATGCGCTGATGAGCATCAACGCGGTGAAGGGCGTGGAGATCGGCGCCGGTTTCGCCAGCGTCGCCCAGCGCGGCACCGAGCACCGCGACGAGCTGACCCCGGAGGGCTTCCTCAGCAACAACGCCGGCGGCATCCTCGGCGGCATTTCCTCGGGCCAGCCGATCGTCGCCCACCTGGCGCTCAAGCCCACCTCCAGCATCACCACCCCGGGCCGCTCCATCGATGTCGACGGCAACCCGGTGGACGTGATCACCAAGGGCCGCCACGACCCCTGCGTCGGCATCCGCGCCACGCCCATCGCCGAAGCCATGATGGCCATCGTGCTGATGGACCACCTGCTGCGCCATCGCGGCCAGAACGCCGGCGTGCAGGTCGCCACCCCGGTGCTCGGCCAGCTGTGACGGGCAGCGCGCTGCCTTATTGGCGGCTGTCCGGTTTCTACCTGTTCTACTTCGCCCTGCTGGGCGCCACGGCGCCCTTCCTCGGGCTGTACTTCGCCCACCTGGGCTTCTCCCCGGCGCGCATCGGCGAGCTGGTGGCCATCCCCATGCTGATGCGCTGCGTGGCTCCCAATCTCTGGGGCTGGCTGGGTGATCGCAGCGGTCGGCGCCTGGCCATCGTGCGCTTCGGCGCGCTCTGCACCCTGTGCACCTTCGCCCTGATCTTCATCGACAAGAGCTACGCCTGGCTGGCGATGATCATGGCCCTGCACGCCTTCTTCTGGCACGCGGTGCTGCCGCAGTTCGAGGTGATCACCCTGGCGCACCTCAAGGAGCAGGCGGCGCGCTACAGCCAGATCCGCCTGTGGGGCTCCATCGGCTTCATCCTCACCGTGGTCGGTCTGGGCAAGGCCTTCGAGGTGTTCAGCCTGGACGTCTACCCGCTGGCGCTGGTGGTCATCATGGCCGGCATCGTCGCAAGCAGCTGGTGGGTGCCCAACGCCACGCCGCTGGCCCGCGACAACGGCCTGGAGCAGGGCGGCTTCATCGCCCAGCTGCGCCAGCCGGGCGTGCTGGCGTTCTACCTGTGCGTGGGGCTGATGCAGCTGTCCCACGGGCCTTACTACACCTTCCAGACCATCTACCTGGAAGCCCTCGGCTACCCGCGTGGTTTCATCGGCCAGCTCTGGGCGCTGGGCGTGGTGGCCGAGGTCTTGATGTTCCTGGTGATGGCGCGCATCCTCGCGCGGTTCTCGGTGCGCCAGGTGCTGGCTGCGAGCTTCCTGCTCGCGGCGTTGCGCTGGCTGCTGCTGGGCCATTTCGCCGACAACCTCGCGGTGCTGCTGTTCGCCCAAGTGCTCCATGCGGCGACCTTCGGCAGCTTCCATGCGGCGGCCATCCATTTCGTGCAACGCCAGTTCGGCCCGCAGCAGCAAGGCCAGGGCCAGGCGCTCTACGCGGCACTCGCCGGCACCGGCGGCGCGCTCGGGGCCCTGTACTCGGGTTACAGCTGGACCAGCCTGGGCGCCTCATGGACCTTCGCGATCGCCAGCCTGGCAGCCCTGGCAGCCCTGGCCGCTGCCGTTATCATTGCCACTCAATTGAAAGAGGAGCGGGCATGAACCGCCAACAACTCGCCCAGCAGATCATCGATGCCGGCCGCTTCCTGTATGGCCGCGGCTGGTCGCCGGCCACCAGCAGCAACTACTCCACGCGGCTGTCCGCCGACCAGGCGCTGCTGACCGTTTCCGGCAAGCACAAGGGCGAACTGGGCCTGGACGACGTCCTCGCCACCGACCTCGACGGCAACAGCCTGGAGCCGGGCAAGAAGCCCTCCGCCGAAACCCTGCTGCACACCCAGCTGTACCGCTGGAAGCCGGAGATCGGCGCCGTGCTGCACACCCACTCGGTGAACGCCACCGTGCTCTCGCGCATGACCCTGGCCGACTCCCTGGTGTTCGCCGACTACGAGCTGCAGAAAGCCTTCAGCGGCATCGCCACCCACGAATCCCAGGTGCTGGTGCCGATCTTCGACAACGACCAGGACATCGCCCGCCTCGCCGCCAAGGTGCAGCCCTGGCTGGACGAGCACCCCGATTGCGTGGGCTACCTGATCCGTGGCCACGGCCTCTATACCTGGGGCCCGCGCATGAGCGATGCGCTGCGCCAGGTGGAAGCCTTCGAGTTTCTTTTCGAGTGCGAGCTGAAGGTTCGCGCCATTACCCGAGCCTGACGCTTCCTTCCTTCCGAAGGTGCATGACCGATAGTGCGTTCGCCCGACCCGCCCCAGAGCGGGAGTGCGGCGCCAGGAGTAGCCAGATGAGCAGCCTTACCGTCTACCACGAGACCAGCCCCGACGTACCGAACAAGGTACTGACCCATGTCGACGACATCGCCAGCACCCTCGCCGATGTCGGTGTGCGCTTCGAGCGCTGGCAGGCCAGCGCGCCGATCACCGCCGGTGCCCCGCAGGAGGAGGTGATCGCCGCCTACCGTCCGCAGATCGATGCGCTGATGAAGGAGCGCGGCTACGTCACCGTCGACGTGGTCAGCCTCGACCGCAGCCACCCGCAGAAGGCCGAGCTGCGCGCCAAGTTCCTCGACGAGCACCGCCATGCGGAGGACGAAGTGCGTTTCTTCGTCGCCGGGCGCGGCCTGTTCACCCTGCACATCGACGACTACGTCTATGCCGTGCTCTGCGAGAAGAACGACCTGATCTCGGTGCCCGCCGGCACCCGCCACTGGTTCGACATGGGCGAGGAGCCGCACTTCGTCGCCATCCGCCTGTTCAACAACCCCGAGGGCTGGGTGGCTCAGTTCACCGGCGAGGAGATCGCCAGCCGGTTCCCGCGGTTGGAGGATTGAGCTTCCGGTGCTGGGGGGGAGCGGTGGGCTGAAGCCCACCCTACGGCCACCCTACGGCCACCCTACGCCCGGCCTGCGCCTGTCTAATACTTGCCCGCAGCCCCCTTCGGGGCCCATTGAATAACGCGACACCGGAGCCTGCATGCCCATCAAAGCCATTCTCACCGACATCGAAGGCACCACCAGCGCCGTCAGCTTCGTCTTCGACGTGCTCTTTCCCTATGCCGCCCGCCACCTGCCGGAGTTCGTGCTGACCCACGCCGAGCGGCCGGATGTCGCCGAACAGCTGCAGGCGGTGCGGGTGGAGAGCGGTGAGCCGGCTGCCGAGCCGCTGCGGGTGGTGGAAATCCTCCTCGGCTGGATCGCCGAAGACCGCAAGGCCACGCCGTTGAAGGCGCTGCAGGGCATGGTCTGGGAGCAGGGCTACGCTGCCGGCCAGCTCAAGGGGCATGTCTACCCGGACGCGGTGGAGGCGCTGAAACGCTGGAAGCAGGACGGCTATGCGCTGTACGTCTATTCCTCCGGCTCGATCCAGGCGCAGAAGCTGATCTTCGGCTGCTCCGAGGCGGGCGACCTGACGCCGCTGTTCTCCGGCTACTTCGACACCACCTCCGGGCCCAAGCGCGAGGCGGCGTCCTATGGGCGCATTGCCGATGCCATCGGCTTGCCTGCCGGCGACATCCTCTTCCTCTCCGATGTGGTGCAGGAACTGGACGCCGCCCAGCAGGCCGGCATGCCCACCATCGGCCTGGCCCGCGAAGGCGGCGAGCTGGGCAGCCACCCCACCGTGGCCAGCTTCGCGGTGATCGACCCGGCGCGCGCCTGAGCCCTGCCGGGCCTTACTGGTCCAGCCACACCGCGCGGTGGTCCGAGCCGCGCCAGGGCAGGGTGCCCACCGCGCGCACCGGGCGTTCGCCGCGTACCAGGATGTGATCCAGTCCGAGCATGCCCGGCCACCAGGTGGGGCGGATGCGCGGGCTGGTCAGGCGCAGCCCGGCGTTGTCGAGAAAGTCCCGCAGGCGCGGTGAGTAAGCGGTGATGTTGAGATCCCCCAGCACGACCACTTCCGGCCCTTCGGCGGCGATACGCTCCGCCAGTTGCCGCAGTGATTCGTCACGGGCCAGCGCCAGATCGGCTCCCAGCGGCGGCGGTGGATGCAGGCCGAAGACCACCGTGCCGTCTTCCAGCTCGGCACGCAGGTAGGGGTAGCCGGCGGCAGGGCCGGTGAGTTCCAGCACCTGGCAGCGCTTCAGCGGCAGGCGCGAGAACAGCGCCAGGCCGAAGGGCGAATCGCTGTAGCGGGCGCAGGCCTCGAAGGGACGCAGCGCGGCCAGTTGCTCTGCCCAGGCGGGCGTGGCTTCGCTGACGAAGATCAGGTCCGCCTTCTGTTCCGCCAGCCAGCGGGCATCGGCGGCGGCATCCGCGTTGTCCAGCTTCAGGTTGAAGGCGAGGAAGCGCCGCGTGGGCGCATCGGTCGCCAGGGGCTCGGTAGGCAGCGGCGTCAGCGACCAGGCCAGGGCACCCAGCCCGCACAGGGCGAACAGTAGCGAGGAGGCATTGCGCGGTTGCACGGCAGCGCCGACCAGCATCACCACCGCCTGGATCGGCATGAAGTGACTGAGCAGCTCCAGGCCCCAGTGCAGGCGGCCGAACTGGCCAAGCACCAGGGTGACCAGGGCCAGCCAGGCGAGCTGGTTGAGGTGAAAGCGCAAGGCCTTGAGCACGCGTGCATCCTGGGTGGGGGAGAAAGGCGCGATTGTAGGGCCATCCGACGCGGCGTGGGAGCCTTGATAACGGTGCCGGGAACACCCTGGCCGGCGCCCGTGTCCTAACACTGGATAGCCACCCTGCAGGAGCCCGCCATGAGCCAACACGCGATGACCCTGTACGCCGTGCTGGGCACGCTGTACCTGCTGCTCACCGCCTGGGCGCTGTTCAACGTGCTGGGCAGCGGTGTGCGGCGCGAGCAGAAGGTCCTCTGGACCGCACTGTTGCTGCTGTTCCCGCTGCTCGGGCTGTTCAACTGGGCCTGGATGGGGCCGCGTCGCCTGCACCGTTGATCCAGGCTCACCTATCCTGCACTCACAACCCCCGCAATAAGGAGCATCGCCATGGGTTCGATCCTCAACAGCCTCGCCGGGCTGATCATCCTCGCCCTGGATATCTGGGCCATCCTCAACGTCATCAAAAGCAATGTCGAAATCGGCATGAAGGTGTTGTGGATCCTGCTGATCGTGCTGCTGCCGGTGATCGGCCTGATCATCTGGGCCATCGCCGGGCCCCGCGGCAATGTGAGGATATGAGCCGGCGCCGCGGCGCCTGGCTGCTGCTCTGCGCCTGCCTGGCGCTGCCCGTTCACGCTTCTGAAGACGCCGCCTGGGCTGCCTTGCGCAGTGGCCAGGCGGTGTTTCTCATGCATCACGCCAGCGCACCGGGTGCGGGCGACCCGGACAGCTTCCGCCTTGGCGATTGCACCACCCAGCGCAACCTTGACGGCGGCGGGCGCTACCAGGCCCAGCAATGGGGCCAGTTGCTGCGCAGCCACTGGATCGAGGCGCCGCGCCTCTTCACCGGGCGCTGGTGCCGCACCCAGGACACCGCCCTGGAACTGCACATGGGCGCGTCACAACCCATGGCCGAGCTGGATTACTTCGAGGGTGATACCGCCGCCATGCAGCGCATGCGCCAAGCCATCAACGCACTGCCGCGCGGCCTGCCGCTGGTGCTGGTGACCCACGGGGCGAACATGGCGGCGTTGACGGGAACGGCGGCGGCACCGGATGAAGCCCTGATCGTCGCGCTGCCTCTCACCGAGCCGGCCCGGGTCCTGGCACGCATTCCCGCACCGCACTAGACGCGCTAGATCAGCTGCAGCTGGTCCTGCACCGGCTGCACCGCCGCGCCTTCCAGGCGCAACAGAATGGCCTTGCGCTCCAGCCCGCCACCGAAGCCGGTGAGGCTGCCGTCGCGGCCGATGACCCGGTGGCAGGGGATGATCACCGCGATGGGGTTGGCGCCGTTGGCCAGGCCGATGGCGCGTACCGCCTTGGGCCGGCCGATGCGCAGGGCCTGGGTGGCGTAGCTGATGGTCTGGCCGTAGGGGATCTCCAGCAGCGCCTGCCAGGCGGCCCGCTGGAACTCGGTGCCCTGGGGCGCCAGCTGCAGGTCGAAGCGTTTGCGCTTGCCGGCGAAGTACTCGTCCAGCTGGCGGCAGGCCTTGTCCAGCTGGCGGGCGGCGGGTTGCCAGAGTGGGTCCAGCGCCGTGGACTGTTCGGTCTCCATGTGCAGCAGGCGCAGCCCGGCCTCGTCGCCGGCCAGCAGCAGCGGGCCTATGGGGCTGTCCTGATAGCGGAAGTACATGGATCAATTCTCCGATGCGTAGCTGTGCCAGAGGTAGACGGCGGCGTAGGCGCGCCACGGCCGCCAGTGCTCGGCGCGGCTGGCCAGGGCCTTGGCGCTGATGCCGGTTTCCCCCCAGAAGGGTGACTTGAGCAGGCCCAGGTCGGCGGTGGGGAAGGCGTCCGGCTGGCCGAAGGCACGCAGGGCGATGTATTCGGCGGTCCAGGGGCCGATGCCGGGCAGGGCGCAGAGCCGTGCGATGAGGGCTTCGACGCCTTCGGCCACCGAGAGTTCCAGGGCACCGGAGGCCACCGCGTCGGCGAAGCGGCGCAGGGTTTCCACGCGCTTGCCGGGCATGCCGATACCCGGCAGCGGGTCATCGGCGATGGCGCGGGCGGTGGGGAACAGGCGCAGCGGGCCGTCGTCGGGGGAGTCCGCCAGGGGCTCGCCGAGGCGTTCCACTAGGCGCCCGGCGATGGTCACCGCCGCCTTCACCGTCACCTGCTGGCCGATGATGGTGCGCACGCCCTGCTCGAAGGGGTCGAAGGCCACCGGCAGGCGCAGGCCCGGGTAGCGCTCCAGCAGGGGTTGCAGTTGCGGGTCGCCGCGCAGGTGCCGGGCGATGGCCAGGGGGTCGCTGTCGAGGTCGAACATCTGCCGCACCCGCGCCACCAGTTCCGCCTCGCGGCCGATGCACGAGGGGCTCAATTCCAGGGCGAGGTGCCCGGCGCCGGGGCGCACGCGGAACCAGCCGTGCAGCTCGCCGAGGCGGAAGCTGCGGCAGTAGCTGGCGGCGTCGATGCGTTCGACGCCGGGCAGGCGGCGCAGGGCGAAGTGGCGCAGGAACTGCTCCCAGCTCCAGGGTTCGATGTAGGGCAGGTGCAGGCCGGTGGCGGCGGGGAGGGATGCGTTCATGGCGCGACGATACCGCCGGTCGTGACGGCTGTCTCTCGGAAACTGACCATCGAATTCCTGGCCTTCACGGTTCGACCTGTAACCCGGGCCATCGTAGAATGCGCGCCTTTTCTTCGGGACGGACCCGGCTCGCCGCCCGCCCACCTGCAGCCATCACGGGAGACCCCTCATGAGCGACTACCAGGAAACTCTCTACGAAGGCTACGGCCAGCGTTTTCGCATGGACAAGCTGCTCCACGAAGTGCGCACCGAGCACCAGCACCTGGTGATCTTCGAGAACCCGCGCATGGGCCGCGTCATGGCCCTGGACGGCGTGATCCAGACCACCGAGGCGGATGAATTCATCTACCACGAGATGCTCACCCACGTGCCCATCCTCGCCCACGGCGCTGCGCGTCGCGTGCTGATTATCGGCGGTGGCGATGGAGGCATGCTGCGTGAAGTGCGCAAGCACAAGGGCGTCGAGAGCATCACCATGGTCGAGATCGACGGCACGGTGGTGGAGATGTGCAAGGAGTTCCTGCCCAACCACTCCAAGGGCGCCTATGAAGACCCGCGGCTGAACCTGGTGATCGACGACGGCATGCGCTTCGTCGCCAGCACCGAGGAGAAGTTCGACGTGATCATCTCCGACTCCACCGACCCGATCGGGCCGGGCGAGGTGCTGTTCTCCGAGAACTTCTACCAGGCCTGCCGCCGCTGCCTGAACGACGGCGGCATCCTGGTCACCCAGAACGGCACGCCCTTCATGCAACTGGGCGAGGTACAGACCACCGCCGGCCGCATGAACGGCCTGTTCGCCGACTGGCACTTCTACCAGGCGGCCGTGCCCACCTACATCGGCGGCTCCATGACCTTCGCCTGGGGCGCCACCAACCCCGCGTCGCGCAAGGTCTCCCTGGACACCCTGCGCCAGCGCTTCGCCGGCAGCGGCATCGTCACCCGCTACTACAACCCCGAGATCCACCTCGGCGCCTTCGCCCTGCCGCAATACGTGCTGCAGGCCATCGGCAAGCCGAGCAACGACTGAGCCGAGTGCCATGTAAAAGGCCCCATAAGGGGCCTTTTTTGTGCCCGCTCGAACCTTCCCTGTGGGAGCGGTTTCAACCGCGAAATGGGCCCGCGAAGGACACCGTCGCGGCACACAACCTGTAGGGGCGAATTCATTGGCTCTGTCTGCGTTAGCTGTTGTGGTTTTAATGCAAGCGCTCAAGCACGGCTATTTCCGGGCACCCAAGGGTTCGTGCCCCCCCACCGCATGGGTTTCGCTTCGCTCTACACCATCCTACGAAAGCCTGTGCGCACCACGTGGTGATGCGCTGGACGAAGAAAGTTGGAGCAGCCGCCAACGCCCCTCCAGGAGGCCGAACGCAGTCGTTGCGCCGGGGGACGAGCGGCATGGATGCCGCGAGAGGCGCGCCAGGCCATGGATGGCCCATCGCGCCGGCCCCCAGAGCGACGATGGAGTGAGGGCACCCCGGCGAAGCCGGGGCCGGATGATGGGGCAAGCGTTTTTGGTTCCTTTTTTGGCGACTGAAAAAAGGGACTCGCCCGGGTGGGCGAAACCAGAAACATCACCAGAACTCGACAATCAGCTGAGCTCAAATCCTTTAGCAACACTTAACGCAGACATAGCCAATTCATTCGCCCACGAGCAACGGCGTTGCCCTGATGTGGGCAGTCGTAGGGCGGGTGAAACCCGCGATCCAGGTGCACGGACAATGTCGGGTTGCACCCGACCTACGGGCTGGGGGCTTCTTCCGTGGGAGCGGTTTCAACCGCGAAGGCCGTGGCAGGGTGCCCATTCGCGAATGAATTCGCTCCCACGATGGGGCCCCTACAGATCGTGGTGCAGGTAGCTCGCCTGTTTCGGCAGCCGCAGGCTGAAGAGGAAGGCCACCACCATCATCGCCGAGACGTACCCGTAGAAGGTCTCCTCCATGCCGATGGATTTCAGTCCCAGGGCCGCGTATTCCGCCGAGCCGCCGAAGATGGCGTTGGCCACCGCGTAGGCCAGGCCGACGCCCAGGGCGCGGACTTCCGGGGGGAACATCTCGGCCTTCACCAGCCCGCTGATGGAGGTGTAGAGGCTGACGATGGCCAGGGCGAGGATGATCAGCGCGAAGGCGATATAGGGGCTCTGCACGCCCTTGAGCGCGGTGAGGATGGGCCAGGTGCACAGCGCACCGAGGGCGCCGAACCAGAGCATCGAGGTGCGCCGGCCGATGCGGTCGGAGAGGGCGCCGAACAGCGGTTGCATGAGCATGTAGACGAACAGCGCGCAGGTCATCACGGCACTGGCGGTCTTGGTGGTCATGCCGGCGCTGTTGACCAGGTATTTCTGCATGTAGGTGGTGAAGGTGTAGAAGATAAGCGAGCCGCCGGCGGTGTAGCCGAGCACGGTGACGAAGGCACGCTTGTGATGGCGGAACAGGTGGCCCAGGCTGCCGGATTCCTCATTGTGCAGCTGGTCCTCGCGGGCGGTTTCGTTCAGCGAGCGACGCAGGTAGAAGGCGATCACCGCCGTCGCCGCGCCGATCACGAAGGGAATGCGCCAGCCCCAGGCGCGCAGCTCGTCCTCGCTCAGCAACTGCTGCAGAATCACCACCACCAGCACCGCCAGCAGTTGGCCGCCGATCAGGGTCACGTACTGGAAGGAGGCGAAGAAACCGCGCTGGCCCTTCAGCGCCACCTCGCTCATGTAGGTGGCCGTGGTGCCGTACTCGCCACCCACCGACAGCCCCTGGAACAAACGCGCCACCAGCAGCAGCGCCGGGGCCAGAGCGCCGATGCTGGCGTAGGTGGGCATGAAGGCGATGGCCAGGGAGCCGGCGCACATCATCAGCACCGAGATCATCATCGAGACCTTGCGCCCGTACTTGTCGGCCACGCGACCGAACAGCCAGCCGCCGATGGGGCGCATGAGGAAGCCGGCGGCGAACACGCCGGCAGTGTTCAGCAACTGCACGGTCGGGTCGTCGGAGGGGAAGAAGGCCGGGGCGAAATAGATGGAGCAGAAGGCGTAGACGTAGAAGTCGAACCACTCCACCAGGTTGCCGGAAGAGGCGCCGACTATGGCGAACACGCGTTTGCGGCGTTCTTCGAAGCTGTAGTGCGGATGGGGGCTCTCGAGGTGTTCGGTCGTACTGCTCATGGGGCGTGGCACTCGTTCTGGAATGAGTTCCGGCCCGCGTCCTCGAGCGGAAGCGGGCCGGGCCTGTCCATTGGATTGACTGCCGATGTCACAAAATGTTGCGGCGTCCTGATATCAGCCAAGCCCCGCTTGGGCGGAAACGCAACGACCGCAGGGCGGTTGGCCGGCGGCCTATGCGGGCCAGCTCCCGGGCTGAAGCCCGGGCTACGGAATCGGGGCGGGGGCCGGGGCGGGCCTGGGCGCGGGGATCACCGGGCCGAGGCACAGCTGCATGGCCACGCGGTTGGCGAGGCCGAAGGCTTCTTCCTCCCTGAGGCGGCGGATCAGCTCGTCGTGCAGCTCGCTTTCGTCCAGCGGGCGGAAGCCGAGGCGGGCGTAGTAGGGCGCGTTCCACGGCAGGTCGGCGAAGGTGGTCAGGTACAGCGCTTCGTGGCCGCGTGCCTCGGCCCAGTCGCGGGCGGCGGCGATCAGGCGGCGGCCGATGCCACGGCGGCACAGGGCGGGCAGCACGTCCAGTTCCGCCAGCAGCGCGATGCCACCGAGTACCTCCACCAGGGCGAAGCCCACGGCCATGCCGCCGCTGTCCTGGGCCACCCACAGACGGCCTTCGGACTGCCCCTGGGCCAGCAGCGCCTGGGGCACGGTGGCCTCCCGCAGCAGCTCGGGAATGACGCCCTCCGGGAACAGGCTGGCGGCGGCGCGTTCGATCTCGGCCAGGGCTGCCAGGTGGCGCGGCTCGGCGGGTACCACGGCGTAGTCGTCGGCCTGGCCCATCAACGCCACTCCCCTTGCTGGTCCACCAGGGTGCGCTCGCCCCGGGTCACGCTCAGGTGGCCGTCCTCGCCGACGAAGTAGCGGGTATCGCCGTTGTTGAACTCGTAGCCCAGGGAATGGCAGGGGGTGACGCCGTCGGCGCACAGGCGCATCAACTGGCGGCCCTTGAGCTCCAGGGTGTTGCCGCTCTTCTTGCTGGTGCCGCGATAGAGCATGTTGTCGCAGCCGACCGTGCCTTCCTCGCACTGGTCGATGATCTGGATGCGGTAGCCGGGGGTTTCCAGGGTCTGGGCCAGCAGCGGGCCGGCGGCGAGCAGCAGGGGCAGGGCGAGGGCGTATCTCATGAAAGGGCGTTCCGGGGCTGGAGTTGGCTGCGGTACTGGCCGGGCGTGATGCCCTTCCAGCGCTTGAAAGCATGGATGAAGTTGGACAGCTCGCCATAGCCGAGGCGTTCGGCGATCTCTTCCAGTCGGATGCCATCGGCGGCCAGCAGTTCCTCGGCCAGGGCATTGCGCACCTCTTCCTGCAGCTGGCGGAAGGAGGTGCCCTCGGCGTCCAGGCGGCGGCGCAGGGTGCGCGAGGTCATGTGCAGTTCGGTGGCGATGCGCTCCATGTCCGGCACCTGGCCGGGCTGCGACAGCAGGCGATCGCGGATGCGCCCGGCGAGCCCGGCACGCACCCGGCGGCGGGCCAGCAGTGCCTTGCACTGGGCCTCGCACTGCTGCGCCACCTGGGGGTTGGCGCCAGGCAGCGGCAGGTCGAGCAGGGCGCGGGCGAAGACCATGCGGTTCTCCGCTGCGGCGAAGCTCGGCGTCACCCCCAGCAGCTCGCGGTAGGGCGTGGGGTCGGCCGGCTCGGGCAGGGCCAGGCTGACGCGGGTCAGCGGCAGGTCGGCGTTGTTCAGGTCGCGCTGCACGCTGAGGGCGCCGGAGATGTCGCGCTCCAGCAGGAAGCCGCGCAGGTCCTCGGGCAGGCCGCGCCCTTCGAGCACCAGGTGCGCTTCGTCGTCATGTTCTTCCAGGCGCATGCTGTGAAAGGCATAGGTCAGGTCCAGGTAGCGCAGGCCCAGTTCGGCGGCACTACGGTAGGTGGGGCTGCTGAGCAGGGCGAAACCCCAGATGCCATAGGTGCTGAGGTGGTAGCGGCGGCCGGCCTTGAGGCCGATGCCGGGGAGGTGCCCCAGCGCCTGGACGATGTTGCGCACCAGGGCCAGTTCCTGGTCGGCATTGACCTCGGCGCCGGGGTCGGCGAGGGCGTTCCAGTCCAGGCCGGTGCCGGCCAGGCAGCGTTCCACGGACAGGCCGTGGTCGAGGCCGAACTGGGTGAGCAACTGCACGCTGATGGCGCTGCGGCGGGGTGGCCAGTGGGCGGTGTGGTGCATGGTGGTCGCGGTCCTGGGCGGTTGAACGGGGGCTTCTGTCCGAAAAGCACAATTCGCTGTCCGATGATGCCATAAACAGCGTGCGCCGCCGCGCATTAGCATCCGTTCATCCGCACGCTGGCTGGCCTGGTCCCCGGCGGTTGCGGCGAACATGGGAGATAACAATGAACAACAATCCCCAGCACCCGGCGCCTCTGCGCGTGCTGATCATCGGGGCCGGTTTCGGCGGCCTCGGCCTGGCCATCCGCCTGCAGCAATGCGGCATCGAGGATTTCCTCATCCTCGAAAAGGCCGACGACCTGGGCGGTACCTGGCGCGACAACACCTACCCCGGCGCGGCCTGCGACGTGCCTTCGCACCTCTACTCCTTCTCCTTCGAGCCCAAGCTCGACTGGTCGCGCAAGTTCGCGCCCCAGGCGGAGATCCACGCCTACCAGCAGCAGTGCGCCGAGCGCCACGGCCTGCGCCGGCGCATCCGCTTCGGCACCGAAGTGGCCGGGGCGCGTTTCGACGAGGCGGCCGCGCTGTGGCGGGTGGAGACCACGGCGGGCGAGCACTTCAGCGCCCAGGCCCTGGTCAGTGCCTGCGGCCAGCTGAACCGCCCGGCGGTGCCGCGCCTGCCCGGCATCGAGAACTTCACCGGCGAGGTGTTCCACTCGGCGCGCTGGAACCATGACTACGACCTGGCCGGCAAGCGCGTGGCGGTGATCGGCACCGGTGCCAGCGCCATCCAGTTCGTGCCGCAGATCGCCCGCAAGGTGGCGCAGCTGCACCTGTTCCAGCGCTCGGCCGCCTATGTGATCGCCAAGCCCGACCGCGCCTACCGCCCCTGGGAGCTGGCGTTGATGAAGCGCCTGCCGGTGCTGCAGAAGGTCGATCGCCTGCTCAAGTACGTGCAGCACGAGGCGCGGGCCCTGGCCTTCACCGTGTTCCCGCCGCTTATGAAGGCCATGCGCCTGAGCTTCCACCTGCACCTGGCGCGGGGCATCCGCGACCCCGAGCTGCGCCGGCGCCTGCAGCCGGACTACCCGTTGGGCTGCAAGCGCATCCTCATCTCCAACGATTTCTACCCGGCCCTGGCCCAGGACAACGTCGAGGTGGTGGACCAGGCCATCGCCGGCATCAGCGAGCGCGGCGTGCTCACCGCCGATGGCCGCGAGCGCGAAGTCGACGCGATCATCTACGGCACCGGTTTCGCCGCCACCGACTTCCTCGCCCCCATGAGCATCCAGGGGCTTGGTGGGCGCGACCTCAACGAGGCCTGGCGCGAGGGCGCCGAAGCCTACCTGGGCATCAGCGTCAGCGGCTTCCCCAACCTGTTCATCCTCTATGGGCCGAACACCAACCTGGGGCACAACTCCATCCTCTACATGCTGGAGAGCCAGTTCGCCTACGTGCTCGGCTGCCTGCGCGCACTGAAGCGCGACGGCCTGCGCTACATGGACCTCAAGCCCGAGGTGCAGCGCCGCTTCAACGACAAGCTGCAGCACGCCGTGCGCCATACCGTGTGGGAGCGCGGCTGCAACAGCTGGTACAAGACCGCCGATGGCCGCAACACCAACAACTGGCCCGGCTTCACCCTGACTTACCGCCAACAGACCCGCCAACCGGAGCTCGACCACTATGAATGCGTCCGTTGACTTCACCGCCCCCGATGCCGGCCAGCCGCTGCTGCGTGCGGTGCTGCGCGGGGGCTTGCGGGTGCTGTTCCGGGGCCTGGTGCGCCCGCCGATGCCCATCGCCGGGCAGCGGGCGGTGATCCGCGCGCTCACGGCCACGCCCGTGTCGATGCGCGGTGTCACCCGCAGCCGCGACAGCCTCGGCGGCGTGCACTGCGAATGGCACCGCCCGGCGCAGGACAACGGCAGCGTGCTGCTCTACCTGCACGGCGGCGCCTTCCTCATCGGCGCCGCCTCCACTCATCGCGCCATCACCGCCACCCTGGCGCGACGGGGCGGGTTGGCGGTCTGCGCGCTGGACTATCGCCTGGCGCCCGAGCACCCGTTCCCGGCCGCCCGCCAGGACGGCGTGGCCGCCTATCGCGCGCTGCTGGCCCAGGGCTACGCCAGCGAGCGCATCTTCATCGGGGGTGATTCCGCCGGGGGCAACCTCAGCCTGATCACCGCCCTGGAGCTGGCGCGCCAGGGGCTACCGCAGCCGGCAGGGCTGGTGCTGCTGTCGCCGGTCACCGATTTCAGTGGCGAGCAGATGCACCAGCCGCCGGCGGGCGATCCGCTGCTCAACCCGCTGTGGATGGAGCAGGCCATCAGCCTCTACGCCCCGGCGGGGCTGGACCGCCGCGACCCCGGCCTGTCACCGATCTACGCCGACCTGGCCGGCCTGCCGCCGATCCTGGTGCAGGTGGGCGAGGACGAGTTGCTGCTCAACGACAGCCTGCGCCTGGCGGAGGCGGCGAGGGCCGCCGGGGTGCCGGTGCGCCTGGAGCGCTACCCCGGCCTGTGGCACGTGTTCCAGGCCCACGCCGGTATGCTGCGCGCTGCCGACCAGGCGCTGGCCAGCATCCTCGCCTTCATCCGTGCCCGCAGCGGCGAGGGGGCCTGAGATGCACAACATCCTGATCACCGGGGCCGCCTCCGGCATCGGCCGGGCCACCGCACGGCTGTTCCATGAAAAGGGCTGGACAGTGGGCCTGCTGGACATCGCCCCGCAGCCCCTGGAGGAACTCTCCGCCGAGCTGGGCGGGCTCTGGCACCAGGCCCTGGACGTCACCGACCTGGCTGCCGTCGAAAGCGCCCTGGCGGATTTCTGCGGGCGCCACGACGGCCAACTGCGGCTGCTGTTCAACTGCGCGGGGTTGCTGCGTTTCGGCCACTTCGAGGCGATCGACATGGCCGAGCACGCGCGCATCCTCGCGGTGAACGTGCTGGGCCTGGTGCAGATGACCCACGCGGCCTTTCCCTACCTCAAGGCCACCGCCGACGCCCAGGTCATCAACATGGGCTCGGCATCGGGGCTCTACGGCACGCCGTACATGGCCAGCTACTCCGCCTCCAAGTTCGCCGTGCGCGGTTTCACCGAGGGCCTGGAGCTGGAGTGGCGCCGCCATGGCATCCGTGTCGGCGACCTGATGCCGCCCTTCGTGCGCACGCCCATGGTCGAGAGCCAGCGCTTCGAGCCACCGACCCTGCGCCGCCTGGGGGTCAACCTCAAGTCCGAGGACATCGCCGCGGCGGCCTGGCAGCAGGCCCACGGCGCCGCCGTGCACCGGCCCATCAGTGCGCTGTTCAAGCTGATGTACTGGTCCGGGCAGGTGTCGCCGCCCTGGATCAGCCGGCTGATCATGGGCTGGTTGAGCCGGGAATAGGGTGCACTGAGGCCCTGCACGCCGGGTTGGCGATAAGCCCGGCGAACGGGCGCGGGGTGAGGTTCTATGGAGCGCTCGCCCGGCGCCATTCCCGTGCCGCCCGTCGTGCCGGGGGCGGGAAAATTCGCCCTTCGGCGGGCAGACCGGCCGAGCTGACGCTACCCTGCATTCTGATGCAGTAGATCGTTGTGCGTGAGCTGAAGCAGCGGCCGGTCCCGCTTTCGCGGGCCTGGCCAGGGCCCTGTCCCGCGTCCGTGGGGCAGCCCCGTGGCGGCGCCGCCGGGCGTCGCGAGGCCGAATCCTTCGGCCGTCTACAAGCGAAACTCATCAATCGCCAGAGAGGAGGTCGTAACCATGAGCACAACCTTCCACGATGACGTCAGCAGCAATGTTCTGCGCCGCATGAAAGAGGGCGGTTTCGATTTCGCCCGTGTGCACCCCATCGAGTTCTACGCCATCTTCCCCGACGAGGACCGGGCCCGGATGGCGGCGCGAAAGTTCAGTGGCGAGTGGTTGAATGCCCAGGTTTCCCCCCGTGACGACGGGGCCTGGCACCTGCAGGTGAGCAAGGTCATGTATGCCACCCATTCCGGTATCGGTGATTTCGAGCACGATCTGGAGGAGCTGGTCGTGCCACTGGGCGGAACCCTGGATGGATGGGGCGTGACCCAGGAATTGGCGGCGCCCGCGCGCTGAATTCCCGTTCCCTTGTGCAATCACCGGCCAGCCTCGTGCTGGCCGGTGTCGTTTCCGCAGTCGGAAAACTTACATTTTCCTGACTCGACCTCGGCACGGGCTTTGCCTCAGACTGCGGAAACGGAGGGTTCACATGACCGATATCCTGATTCTTACCCACGCGGATTTCTGCCCGCCCGGCCACCTCGCAAGCCTGCTGGACGCGGAGCAGCGGGCCTTCACGGTGCTGCGCGTGGACCAGGGCGAGCTGCAGGGCTATGACCTCGACCGCCCGAAAGCGGTAGCAGTGATGGGCGGGCCGATGAGCGTGAACGACCCACTGCCCTGGATCGAGGCAGAAATCGAAGCGCTGCGGCATTTCATCGCGCGCGACATCCCCATCATCGGCCACTGCCTCGGTGGCCAGCTGCTGGCCCGGGCGCTGGGGGCGGCGGTGCACCGCATGCCCTACACCGAGATCGGCTGGCAGCCTCTGGAAAAACGCGCATTGGCGGTGGGCAACCCCTGGGTCGCACACTTGCCCATGCAGTTCCCGGTCTACCAGTGGCACAGCGACACCTTCGACCTGCCCAGCGGCGCTCAGTGGCTGTTCGACAGCCCCTGGTGCCCGAACCAGGGCTTCGCCTGGGGCGACAAGGTGCTGGCCCTGCAAGGCCACCCGGAAATGACCGAAGAGCTGGTGCAGCTGTGGCTGACCGACTGGGCCCACCTGCTCGACGAGACCCAGCCCAGCCAGCAGGCCAAGGGCCGCATGCTCACCGACCTGCCGGCCAAGGTGGAGGCGCTGCACGGGGTAGCGGAGGGGTTCTACCGCCGCTGGCTGGACCTGGCCTTCCAGGATCAGCCCCTGCGCATGGCCCCCGCCTTGAGCGCCTAGCGCGGGGGCGCAGACCCTGTAGGGGAGAATTCATTCGCCAAGCGGCGCGCAGCGCCGCCGCTCTCTTGCCGGCCTGACGCCGTGCCCTAACCGACCCCGCCTGGTTGAGGTAAAAAGCGACCTCCACCCTACGCAGCGGTCAGGTCTGGCGTGGGAGCGAATTCATTCGCGAAGAGGGTCGCGCGGCGCCCCGGGAAGGCCCGCTAACGCCCACCCATGATCGCGATGTAGTCCTGGGTCCAGCGGCTGTAGGGCACACACTGCCCGTCGCCGCACTTGGCCTGGGGCGTTTTCCAGAAGGCGATCTTGTCGAACTGGTCGTAGCCGTTGGTGGCGCAGCCGCCGGCGCCGAGCAGTTCGCTGCCGCTGCAGCCCTTGGGCACCGCCGGCACCGAGCCGAACCAGGCGGCCACATCGCCCTGTACCTTGGGCTCCAGGGACCAGTTCATCCACTTGTAGGCGCAGTTGGGGTGCTTGGCCTCGGCGTGCAGCATGGTGGTGTCGGCCCAGCCGGTGGAGCCTTCCACGGGAATGGTCGAGGCGATGGGCTGCTTGTCGCTGCGCAGGGCGTTGACCTGGTAGGGCCAGGAGCCCGAGGCAACCACGCCTTCGTTCTTGAAGTCGCTCATCTGCACCGTCGCGTCGTGCCAGTAGCGGTGGATCAGCGGCTGCTGGCCGCGCAGCAGGGCGATCACGGCGGCGTACTGCTCTTCGTTCAGCGCATAGGGGTCGCCGATGCCCAGTTCGGGCCGGGTGGTGCGCAGGTAAAGGGCGGCGTCGGCGATGTAGATGGGGCCGTCATAGGCCTGCACGCGGCCCTTGTTGCTCTTGCCGTCGGGCAGGGTGGTTTCCTCGAACACCACCTTCCAGCTGGTCGGCGCCTTGGGGAACACCTGGGTGTTGTACATCAGCACGTTCGGCCCCCACTGGTAGGGCGTGCCGAAGTGCTGCCCGGCCACGCTGTGCCAGGGGGCGTCCTTGAGCCGGTCGTCGAGGTTCTTCCAGTTGGGGATCAGCGCGACGTTGATCGGCTGCACGCGCTTGCCCGCCACCAGGCGCAGGGAGGCATCGCCCGAGGCGGTGACCAGGTCGTAGCCGCCCTTGGCCATGAGGCTGACCATCTCGTCGGAGGTGGCGGCGGTCTTCACGTTGACCTTGCAGCCGCTGTCCTTCTCGAAGGCGGTGACCCAGTCGTAGGCCTTGTCGGTTTCGCCGCGCTCGATGTAGCCGGGCCAGGCAATGATGTCGAGCGCGCCTTCGCCCTCGCCGAGCTGCTTCAGGGGGTCGGCGGCCTGCAGCGCGCCGCTGAGCAACAGGCTGGCGCAGGCGAAGGCCGGGAGGGTGGTCCGGATGAAAGGCATGGTCGACTCCTGTTGCGGCTGCGGGCGGAGCCTGGGCGGCGGACGCCGGAGGGGCGGGCCTTGAGGCGGGAGGTGCTCAAGGCAGCGTAGTTCGGGGCCTGTGGCCTGACAAGCGCGGTTACCGATGGCGCCGGGCAGGCGCGCGGGCGTGTCCTAGACTGCTTGCGTGGGCGCATTCGCGATAAGCGAAGAAATAGGGAACAAGTACGCGCAGGCCCCCGTCCTAATTCGTATCGCCGCCAAACGGGGCGGTAGCCACCGTTCCGCTCTCCCGCCTGCACCAAGGCAGTGCGCGGTGGCGAGTGGCTGATTGCAAGTCATTGATACGTATAGGGTTGAGTCGCTGGCACGAGGCTTGCGACTGCAAGATGGTCGGTGGTGACAAGGAGTCCGGCATGGCCCGCACCTTTTTTGACGAAATGTATGACGCGAACGGCGACTGCCGTCCGCATTACCGGGAATTCGCCCGCTGGTTGGCCGATACCCCCGAGGAACTGCTTGCCCAGAGGCGGCGCGAAGCCGACCTGCTGTTCCACCGGGCAGGCATCACCTTCACCCTCTATGGGGACGAGCAGGGCACCGAGCGCCTGATCCCCTTCGACACCATTCCCCGCTCCATCCCCATGAGCGAGTGGCGCGTCGTCGAACGCGGCTGCATCCAGCGCGTCAAGGCGCTGAACATGTTCCTCGCCGACCTCTACCACGGCCAGCGCATCATCAAGGCGGGCATCGTCCCGGCCGAGCAGGTGCTGGCCAACGAGGGCTACCAGATCGCCATGCAGGGCCTGGACCTGCACCGCGACATCTACGCCCATATCGCCGGCGTGGACCTGGTGCGCGACGGCGATGGCACCTACTACGTGCTCGAAGACAACCTGCGGACTCCCAGCGGCGTCAGCTACATGCTGGAAGACCGCAAGATGATGATGCGCCTGTTCCCCGAGCTGTTCTCGGCCCAGCGCGTAGCCCCCATCGACCACTACCCGAACCTGCTGCTGGAGACCCTCAAGAGCTCCAGCCCGCTGGATAACCCCAGCGTCGTGGTGCTCACCCCGGGGCGCTTCAACAGCGCCTACTTCGAGCACGCCTTCCTTGCCCGCGAGATGGGCGTGGAACTGGTGGAGGGCGCCGACCTGTTCGTCCGCGACGACCGCGTCTACATGCGTACCACCTCCGGCCCGCAGCCGGTGGACGTGATCTACCGTCGCCTCGACGACGCCTTCCTCGACCCGCTGGCCTTCAACCCGGACTCCATGCTCGGCGTGCCCGGCCTGCTGGCGGCGTACCGTTCCGGCAACGTGGTGCTGGCCAACGCCATCGGCACCGGGGTGGCGGACGACAAGTCGGTCTACCCCTATGTCGGCGACATGATCCGCTTCTACCTGGACGAGGAACCCATCCTCGCCAACGTGCCCACCTGGCAGTGCCGCAAGCCCGAGGAGCTGTCCCACGTGCTGGCCAACCTGCCGGAACTGGTGGTGAAGGAAACCCAGGGCTCCGGCGGCTACGGCATGCTGGTCGGCCCGGCCGCCACCAAGGCCGAGATCGAAGCCTTCCGCGAACGCCTCAAGGCGCGCCCGGAGGCCTACATCGCCCAGCCCACGCTGAGCCTCTCCACCTGCCCGACCTTCGTCGAGAAGGGCATCGCCCCGCGGCATATCGACCTGCGCCCGTTCGTCCTCTCAGGCCGCGAAACGCGCCTGGTGCCGGGCGGCCTGACGCGCGTCGCGCTGCGCGAAGGCTCGCTGGTGGTCAACTCGTCGCAGGGCGGCGGTACCAAAGACACCTGGATCGTGGAGGACTGACCCGTGCTGAGCCGTACTGCCTCCGATCTGTACTGGATGTCGCGCTACCTGGAACGCGCCGAGAACCTCGCGCGCATGCTCGATGTGAGCTACTCGCTGTCGCTGATGCCCCAGGACGGCCGTGGCGATGGCCTGGAAGAGCTGGCCATGCCGCTGCTGATCACCGGCACCCTGGACGCCTACCTGACCCGCCACGGCCAGCTGCACGCCGAGCGCATGCTGCACTTCTTTGCCCTCGATGCGGAGAACCCGGCGAGCATCTACAGCTGCCTGGGTGCCGCCCGTACCAACGCCCATGCCGTGCGCGGCCGCATCACCGCCGACATGTGGGAGAACATCAACGCCACCTGGCTGGAGATGCGCGGCATCGCCGGCGAGGGCCTGGGGCGCTATGGCATCAAGCGCTTCTGCGAGTGGGTCAAGGAGCGTTCGCACCTGTTCCGCGGCGCCACCTTCGGCACCATCATGCGCCACGACCCCTACCGCTTCATCCGTCTCGGAACCTTCATAGAACGGGCGGACAATACGCTGCGCCTGCTCGATGCACGCTACGAGATGCTCGGCGAGGAGGCGGAGGAGGTCAGCGATACGTCCGCACGTGGCTACTACCAGTGGAGCGCCTTGCTCCGCGCGCTGTCGTCCTTCGAGGCGTACACGGAAGTCTTCCGTGGCTCGCCCGGTGCGCGCCAGGTGTCCGAGCTGCTGTTGCTGCGCCCCGATGTGCCGCGCTCCCTGCGGGCCTGCATGGAGGAGCTCAACCTGATCCTCTCCAGCCTGCCCGGCGAGAACGGCCGGCCGGCCCAGCGCCTGGCCGCCGAGCTGGATGCACGCCTGCGCTACACGAGCATCGACGAGATCCTCGGTGAGGGCCTGCACGGCTGGCTCACCGACTTCATTCTGCTGGTTCGCCAATTGGCCAGAGCGATCCACAGCTCTTATCTGGAGGCCGTATGAAACTGTCCATCCGCCACGAAACCACCTATCGCTACGACGACCAGGTTCGCGCGAGCATCCAGTACCTGCGCCTGACGCCCCACGACAGTGAGCGCCAGCACATCCTCAGCTGGCAGCTCGACCTGCCACGCCCGGTGCGCGCGCAGATCGACCCCTACGGCAACATCCTCCACGTGCTGACCCTGGATGAACCCCACGAGGCCATCGTCATCGGCGCCCGTGGCCAGGTGGAGATCGACGAGCACAGCGAGGCCGAGCACGACAAGCTCTCGGCGCTGCCCTTCCTGCGCTCCACCCGCCTGACTGCGGCGGACGAGGCATTGCGTGCCTTCGCCCACACCCACTGCCAGCCCCGGCCAGAGCGCAGCGGCCTGATCACCCTGATGGACGCGCTGCACGAGCACATCGATTACCAGACCGGCGTCACCGCCGTGGACAGCACCGCCGCCGAGGCCTTCGCCGGTCGCGCGGGGGTCTGCCAGGACCATACCCACGCCTTCCTCGCCTGCGCCCGCACCCTCGGCGTGCCGGCGCGCTTCGTCTCCGGCTACCTGTACAAGGAGAACAACGCCCACCTGGTCAGCCACGCCTGGGCGGAAGCCTGGCTGGGCGATGCCTGGTACAGCTTCGACGTCACCAACCGTCTGTCCCGCCCGGAGCGCCACCTCAAGCTCGCCGTCGGCCTGGACTACCTGGACGCCTGCCCGGTGCGCGGCATGCGCCGTGGCGGCGGCGAGCAGATGCACGCACGTGCGGATGTCGCCGTACCGCCGTTGCTGATGGTCCAGGAACAGCAGTAACACGCGTCACAGGACTTCTCGCCGCATCACCGGTCATTCGACTGCCCGCCTGCCATCCCGGCAGGCACGGGCCGGTGATGCCGAAGCGCAAGGCGCGGGGGAGGCGGGGGGCATATAAAAACGGGAGAGAATCATGACCTACTGCGTCGCCATGCACCTTGCCGATGGCCTGGTGTTCGTTTCCGATTCGCGCACCAACGCGGGCATCGACCACATCGCCACCTTCCGCAAGCTCTTCACCTTCGGCACGCCGGGCGAGCGCCTGATCGTGCTGCAGACGGCGGGCAACCTGGCCACCTCGCAATCGGTGGTCAACCTGCTCAAGCAGCGCCTGGGCAGCACCCTGGTGAACCTCGACAGCGTGCCCACGCTCTACGACGCCACCGCCCTGGTCGCCGAGACCATTCGCGAGGTGGTCGCCCGCGACGGCGCGCCGCTGGCGGGCAACACCGACCTGACCTGCTCCTTCCTGGTCGGCGGGCAGATCGCCGGCCAGCCGCCCGCGCTGTACAGCATCTACCCGCAGGGCAACTTCATCCAGGCCACCGAGGACACGCCCTTCCTGCAACTGGGGGAGAGCAAGTACGGCAAGCCGATCCTCGATCGCAACCTCAAGCACGACACCAGCCTGGAGGAGGCACTGCGCTGCGCGCTGGTCTCCTTCGACTCCACCATCCGCAGTAACCTCTCGGTGGGCATGCCGCTGGACCTGCTGGTCTACCACACCGACAGCCTGATCCTCCCCGCCGGCTACCGCGTCACCGAAGACGACGAGTACTACGAAGGCGTGCGCCGCCAATGGGCCGCCGGCCTGCACGAGGTGCTGGAGAAGCTGCCGGCGCCGCCGGCGGAATACAACGTCTGACGTCGAGGCCACGGGCGGCGCGAAAGAGCGGGCGAATGAATTGGCTCTGTCTGCGTTAGCTGTTGTGGTTTTAATGCAAGCGCTCAAGCACGGCCATTTCCGGGCGCCCAAGGGTTCGTGCCACCTCCACCGCATGGGTTTCGCTTCGCTCTACACCATCCTACGAAAGCTCGTGCGCACCTCGTGGCGATGTGCTGGACGAAGAAAGTTGGAGCAGCCGCCAACGCCCCTCCAGGAGGCCGAACGCAGTCGTTGCGCCGGGGGACGAGCGGCATGGATGCCGCGAGAGGCGCGCCAGGCCATGGATGGCCCATCGCGCCGGCCCCCAGAGCGACGATGGAGTGAGGGAACCCCGGCGAAGCCGGGGCCGGATGATGGGGCGTTTTTGGTTCTTTTTTTGGCGATTGAAAAAAGAGACTCGCCCGGGGTGGGCGAAACCAGAAGCATCACCAGAGCTCGGCAATCAGCTGGGCTCAAATCCTCTAGCAACACTTAACGCAGACAGAGCCAATGAATTCGCCCCTACAGGGTTGCCAGGCCGGGCATCGCTGCGCTCGGCGCCAACCTACGGCACCGGTTGTGGGAGCGGCTTCAGCCGCGAAAAGGGCGGGCAGGGTGCCGGCTTCATCGCGAATGAATTCGCTCCTACAGGGTTTCATACACCCTGCGGACCTCCAGGGGGCGCGGCACTCCGTAGGTTGGGCTGAGGTACGAAGCCCAACGGTGCGAGGCCGAACATCGCTGTGTTGGGCCTCGCCGCGCTCGGCGCCAACCTAAGGCACCGGTTGTGGGAGCGGCTTCAGCCGCGAAAGGGGCGGGCAGGGTGCCGGCTTCATCGCGAATGAATTCGCTCCTACGGGTTGCGCCCGTCCCTAGGCCGGCACTTCGCTGCGGCGGATCTGTTCGAGGATGCTGGGGTCGTCGATCGCCCCGTCGTCCAGCAGCAGGAACAGCTTGCTGATGATCTCGCTGGTGCGTGCATCGCTGTCGGCGAAGGGCAGGTAGAGGTCATCCGCCGGTTTGCCAGCAGGGACGATGCACAGGTAGTTGCCCGGCTCGATGTGGATGACCCCGCTGCCCAGGTGCAGCCGGTAGCGTGCGTGGCTGCCGGTGATGTGTGCGTGGTGGCCTTCGCAGCGCACGTTGGCCAGCCCCAGGTCGGCCACCAGCGCCTGCACCAGTTCGGCGCGGCGCTGGATGGTCTCGGCGCTGCCGGCGTGGCTGGCGGTCTCGCCGGTGAAGGCCACCGAGACGATCAGGTCGGCGTCGCGCAGGGTTTCGGAGAACAGCAGCGGCGGCACCTCCTCCAGCGGCAGGGCGGCGCGGTCTTGGACGAACTCCACCTCCCGCAGGGTGATGGCCTCGGTCAGGGGCAGGTAACGCTGCGCATCGGGGAAGTTGAGGAAGGCGTACAGGCCCTGGCCCCAGTTGCGGAACACTTCCTCGCCGTCGTGGGTGGTCCAGCCCCGGGCCCGCAGCAGGCGCGCGGCCACGGCGCTGCGCAGCACATGGCCGGCGAAGCGCAGGGACTTCAGGCCGTTCTCCCGCTCGGCCGGGGTCAGCAGGTACAGCTCGCGGAACACCTGCTTGAACGGCTGCACCCGGCGCTGGGCCACCAGGGCCTGCTGCCAGGCGGAGAGCGCCCCGGCTTCGAACAGGTGCAGGGGGTGGGCGATCAGCAGCGGGCCGTCGATGGCACGGGCCGGTCCCGCCAGGGGGCAGAGGGTGAAGGCGTCGCCGTCCAGCCAGCCCAGTTGGCCGTCACCGTCGCGCAGCACCAGGTGGTCCAGCAGCAGGCGCGCCGCCGGCATGCGCAGCAGCTGGCGCAGCTGCGTCAGCTCCAGGGCCTCGCCCCGCGCCATCATGGCTTCCAGGGTCAGGCGGAAGCGGCGGATCTGGTCCTTCATGCGGGCCTGCAGGGTCTTCAGCTCGGCCAGGCCTTCGTGCTTGCGCAGGGCGGCGGGTACCGACTTCAGGCGCTTGCCGCCCTTGCTGGCAACCATGACCGGGTTGAGGCCCTGCAACTCCAGCCACAGGTCGTAGCCGTCCAGGTGCAGGCGGTCCGGGGTCTGCTCGGCGATCTCCGCTTCCATCGCCCACTCCAGCCGGGTGGCGTCACCATAGCCGGCGGTGCGGGCGAGGTTCTCCAGGCCGGCCTGGATGGCGGCCTGGGAGTTGGCCTGGCGCTCGGCGCCGTAGCGTTCCACTTCGCGGTGATAACGCTTCAGGGCCAGGTAGCGCTCGCGGGTTTCGTCCGCGCCGCTGATGGGCAGCAGGCCGTAGGCGCGCAGGGCGGCCTGGGCGTGGCGCTGCAGCTTCTTCTCCAGGGCCTTGCGCTCCAGGCCGCGGAAGGCGTCCAGCAGCAGGCGGGTATTGGGAAAGGCCCAGGGCGTGCCGTCGAAGCTGGCCAGGTAGTCGGCCAGGTGCCCGGCGTCGGCCTGGTCCAGGGCGGCCTGCAGGGCGGGGCGGTCCACCACGCCCAGCTCCGGGTCGTCGCTGCTCTGAAGGTCCTCGACCAGGCGGCCGCTGTGGTCGACGGCCAGCGCCAGGTCGAGGTAGAGGCGCTGCAGGGGCTTCAGGTCGCTCCAGCCGAGGGCGTCCAGCACCGCTTCATTGGCCGCACCGCTGAAGGGCAGGGCGGTGAGCAGGCTGGCGCGGGGGAAGCCGGCAAGCTGCTTGGCCAGTTCGGCCTCGTCGTCCTTTTCCAGGTGGCCGACGTCGAGCAGGGCGGTCAGTACCCGGCCCAGGTGGTTTTCGTAGTGTCTTTCGAGGGCGTCCGGCGCCAGGTCGAGGCGCGACAGCTCGCGCACGCCGGCCAGCAGCCAGCCTGGGCTGGAGGTGCCCCGGTCGCCGATCAGGCTGCGCAACCAGGTGGCGCTTTCCGGCAACTGGGCCAGTGCGCGTTCCACCCGGTCGGCGTTGAGCGCGTCGAGCCGTTGCTCGCCCGTGCTGTCGCCTTGGACGAGGGGTGGCAGCGTGCACAGGCTGTCGGCCCAGGTGTGCACCGCGCGCTCGTGCAGGGCCGCATCCAGGCGGCCGGCTTCGGCCAGGGCCACGGCGAAGCGCCGGATGGCCTCCGTTGCCTTGCCTTGGTAGACCTCGGCGAGGCGCGGGTAGTAAGCGTCTTCGGCGGGGCTGGGGCGGTCCCAATCGCCGCCGAGCAGCCACTGGGCGAAGTCCAGCCAGGCACCGTCGACGGGGTAGCCGGCGAGCAGCTCCAGGCATTCCTCCAGGTCGGGCGTGACCCAGGCGCCGGTGGGGTAGTGCCAGTGGGCCTGGGCCTTGAAGCCGGGTTGCAGGGCGTAGTCGCTGTCTTCGAAGGCCTGGGTCAGCATGTGTCGCACACGCCGTTCCAGGGCCTGGAAGCCATAGGCGCCGGGGTGCGCCGTGACGCCCGCGTGGCTGGCGATCTGGGCCAGGCGCTGGCGGGTGTAGAGGTGCATGGTCTCGTCGTGGCCCCAGATGCGCGGGAAGACCAGGGCATCCACCAGGGCGGGCTGGCCGTCGGGGCCGGCTTCGGCGAGGAAGGCGTCGGCCAGGGCGAGGCCGTCGACCTCGTCCCAGAACGGGTGCTGGTAGCTGTCTTCGGCCAGCAGGGCGTCGCGCTCGGGCAGGGCATCCAGGGTGCGGTCGAGGAAGGCATCGAGCAGGGCGATGCGGGCCTGCTGGCGGGTGTCGGCTTGGTAATGCTGCATGGGGAGTCCGTTCGTCATGGGCTTAACCACCCACCAGGGGGACCAGGCGCAGGAAGGTGAGCCGAGCCTGGGCGGGCAGGTCGAGGGAGTGGTCGAGGTCGTGGAGCATCTGGCCGTCGAGGAGGACGCGGTAGCGGCGCTGGCGGAATCCATCCAGGGCGCGCTGCACCTCGGCTTCGGCGTCTATACGTGGGGCGCCGGGCACCTGGGTGCGCAGCTTGATGGCGCCCCGGGCGGACTGGTGGCGGATGTCTTCTTCGCTGAGGTAGCCGGGGCCACTGCTGGCCTGCAGGCGGTCCAGCCAGCGCTCGGTGGTCTGTTCGGCCACGACATGCAGCACCACCCGGCGGATCAGCTCGCCCAGGGTGAGCCGGGAAGCGTCCAGGTGCAGGTTCAGGTCGGGGGTGAGGGCCTCGTTGCGGGCCCCGCGCAGGACCAGGCTTTCGACGTGGAGCTCGGTGCTCATGCTGGCTCTCCCGGCCGGCGGTTTAGGTGGGAGAGCGTAGCGCCGGCGCGGTTGGCGGAGAAGCCCGGCCGCCACCGTCCGTGAGGGCCGTCACGGCGTCTTGCGACCGCTCATGTGGCTCAGGTAGGCGACCAGCTGTTCCAGCTGCGCGTCGTCGATCACCGCAGCCGGGAAGGCGGGCATGCGCCCTTGCGGCCAGCGACGCATGGCCTGCGGGTCGCGGATGTAGCGCTGGAGGAAGCCTTCGGCGAAGTATTCGGTGGGGTTGTAGGGCAGGTTGAGGTCGGGGCCGAACTGGGCGTCGCCGGCACCGTTGAGGCGGTGGCAGGCCAGGCAGTTCTTCTGGAACTGGGCGAAGCCGGCCTGGATGTCGGCGCTTGCATCGCTCGCCGGCAGCAGCGCGGGGAAGCGCTCGGCGACCGCAGCCAGGTAGCGCAACTTCGCCACCTGGAAGGGCCACTGTTCCGGGCCTATGCCGCCAGCCTGCGGGTCCGTCCACACCAGGTAGAAGGGCCCGGCGCTGGGCTTGCCCTTGGCCAGGGGTGGCCAGGGCTTGCCCGGGTCTTCCACCGCCAGCCAGGCCCGGGCGCCCTCCTTGGCGAGCAGGGGCGTGGCGGGCAATTCGGCGGCGAACCCGTCCAGCGCCACGGCTTGCAGGTGCTGGCCGGGTTCGACCCCGTCCAGCAACGCCGCCAGGGGCAGGGCGCGGTAATGCATGGTGCGCTTGTAGGCGACGTCGGCGGGTACCTCGATATCCCGCGCCTGGGGGTGGGCCAGCAGCCTGGCGCTGTCCCAGCGCTGCGTGCCGCCGGGCAATTCGAGCAGCAGCTCGGCGGCGTGCAGGGTAGGGGTCAGCAACAGCAGGCAGAACAGCAGGTGGCGCATCAGGGCTTGTCCAGAATCGGCTTGAGGGTGGTGTAGCCGCCGGCATTCTGCACATTGGTGTAGCCCCTGGCACGCAGATCGTCCTGGGCGATGCCGGAGCGGCGACCGCTTCGACAGTAGAGGACGATAGGGGTGTGTTTGTCCGGTGCCAGTTCCGCGATTTTCGTACCAATGTCTTCGAAGCCGATGTAACGGGCACCGGGCAAGGCTCCTGCCTCGATTTCTTCCGGCGTACGCACGTCGATCAGCACAGCGCCCGGTTGCTTCAGTGCTTCCAGCGCCGCTGCCTGGTCTACATCGGCGGCGAGTGCGGGAAGGCTGAGGGAAAGGGCCAGTGTGGCGAGCATCTTGCGCATGGTGTAACTCCCTGAAAAACAAGAACCCTTGGACCCTAGCACAATTGCCGGAGGTCATCGCCAGCCGTTAGGATCGGGCCTTTCCGTCATTCCACGCCCCTCCGGGCTAAGGAGCGGGCCATGCTGGCCGCGCTGTTCGCCGTCATGGCGCCGATCCTCATCACTGCTGGCATCGGCTATGCCTGGGCACGCTCCGGGCAGAGTTACCCAACAGACTTTATCGCTCGTCTGGTTCTTAACGTCGGCACGCCGAGCCTGGTGCTTTCCACCCTCAGCCAGGCGGAAATCGACAAGCACGCCTTCGGCCAGATCGCGCTCGCCTGCCTGCTCACCACCTTGGTGATGGGCGTGATCGGCCTGGGCCTGAGCCGGGCCATGAAACAGGACTGGCGCGTGCTGGTGCCGGCCTTCCTGTTCCCCAATTCCGGGAACATGGGCCTGCCGGTGGCGCTCTACGCGTTCGGCGAGCCGGGCCTGGCCCTGGCGGTGGGCTTCTTCCTGGCCCTGGCGGTGGTGCAGTTCAGCCTGGGGCTGCTGCTCTCGGGCAGCGAGCGTTCGGTGAAGAAGCTGTTCATCAACCCCATCGTCATCAGCCTGGCCCTGGCCATTCCGCTGATCCTCTTCGACCTGACACTGCCGCGCTGGCTGGCCAACACCATCGAGCTGCTGGGCGGCATGACCATCCCGCTGATGCTGCTGACCCTGGGCGTGTCCCTCGCCAGCATCCGCGTCGGCCACCTGGGCAGCGGCCTGCTGCAGGGGGCGTTGCGCATCCTCTTCGGTGCGGGCGTGGGCTGGGGAGTGGGCCTGGCACTGCAGCTGGAGCCGCTGACCCTGGGCGTGCTGGTGATGCAATCGGCGATGCCGGTGGCGGTGTTCAACTACCTGCTGGCGGTGCGCGCCGGGCGTTCGCCGGAGCAGGTGGCGAGCCTGGTGATGTGTTCGACGCTGTTGTCGTTCGTGACCATTCCGCTGTTGCTGGCCTGGTGGCTACCTGCGCTGCGTTGACCGCAGGGCGCGGTGCGCAGCACAGGACGATGCCCGCGTTGTCAGCTGACCAGTCGGGTCAGGTTGGGGAGGATGAGGATGACGGTGGTGGCGAATACGATGAGGCTCGCTTGCCGCATTTTCGGCTGTTTGAACATAGCCTTGTGCCTTTGTTTTTGTTGGAGGCGCCATGCGTCGGGCGTGAACGGCCTGCCGGTCGGCGTGGCCGCCTCCTTGGCGGTGGGTGGAAAAAGCCGCCCCGGCAAAACCCGGCAGCGACCTCTGACAACCTCAACTCTAGGGGCCGGTTCCCCGGCCCTTTAGAACGCTTGGGATCAACAGCCCGCTGCTTAGAACGCCGTTCGCGGGTCGACCCGGGCCTGTGGATGGCAACCCTTGAGCCAGACACATCGCGTTGACCTGGGAGTCAGGTGACCGTTCGTCTGAGCGCAGAAGTCAATGGCGCTGAGCAGTTCGGTCATTGAGTGCGGCCCGCGTGCCGCTAAGGTAAGCCCACAGCGGTCGGCCCCTGGCTGGCCCCTCTGCCTAACGACAAGAGAGAACCCCATGACCGAAGCATATATCTACGACGCGGTGCGCACGCCCCGCGGCAAGGGCAAGAAGGACGGCGCGCTGCACAGCGTCAAGCCGGTCAACCTGATCGCCGGCCTGCTCAAGGCCCTGGAGGCGCGCAACAAGCTGGATACCAGCCAGGTCGACGATATCGTGCTCGGTTGCGTGACCCCGGTGGGCGACCAGGGCGCCGACATCGCCAAGACCGCCGCGCTGGTGGCCGACTGGGACGAGACCGTTTCCGGCCAGCAGATCAACCGCTTCTGCGCCTCGGGCCTGGAAGCCATCAACCTCGCCGCGATGAAGGTGCGCTCCGGCTTCGAAGACCTGGTGGTGGCCGGTGGCGTGGAATCCATGTCGCGCATCCCCATGGGCTCCGACGGCGGCGCCTGGGCCATGGACCCGGAAACCAACCTGCACACCCACTTCGTGCCCCAGGGCATCGGTGCCGACCTGATCGCCACCCTCGAAGGCTTCAGCCGCCAGGACGTCGACGCCTTCGCCCTGCGCTCCCAGCAGAAGGCCGCCCGCGCCAGCGCCGACGGCTCGTTCAAGAAATCCCTGGTGCCGGTCACTGACCAGAACGGCATCGTGCTGCTGGACCATGACGAATTCATCCGTGGCGAATCCACCCTCGAAGGCCTCGGCGCGCTGAAGCCGAGCTTCGAGATGATGGGGCAGATGGGCTTCGACGCCACCGCCCTGCGCAAGTACAGCCATGTCGAGCGCATCGAGCACGTGCACACCCCGGGCAACAGCTCCGGCATCGTCGACGGCGCCGCCGCCATGCTCATCGGCTCCGCTGCCAAGGGCAAGGAGCTGGGCCTCAAGCCCCGCGCGCGCATCGTCGCCACCGCGGTGACCAGTACCGACCCGACCATCATGCTCACCGGCCCGGCGCCGGCCACCCGCAAGGCCCTCGCCAAGGCCGGCCTGGCGGTGGGCGACATCGACCTGTTCGAAGTCAACGAAGCCTTCGCCTCGGTGGTGATGAAGTTCATGAAGGACATGGGCGTGCCGGAGGAGAAGGTCAACGTCAACGGCGGCTCCATCGCCATGGGCCACCCCCTGGGCGCCACCGGTTGCGCCATCCTCGGCACCCTGCTCGACGAGCTGGAGAAGCGCCAGCTGCGCTATGGCCTCGCCACCCTCTGCGTCGGCGGCGGTATGGGTATTGCCACAATCATTGAGCGCATCTGAAGGAGCTATCAGGGGCTGATGCCGCGTAGCTCGCGACGTCCCTGATGCGCTCCCCGAACATTGGGATTGAAAAAAAATGACTGACGCCATCCGTTACGAAAAAGGCCAGGACAATATCGTTGTCCTGACCATCGACATGCCCGGCCAGAGCGCCAACACCATGAACGCGGTGTACCGCGAGGCCATGGGCGCCACCGTGGACCGCCTGGAGGCCGAGAAGGATTCCATCGCCGGGGTCATCGTCACCTCCGCCAAGAAGACCTTCTTCGCCGGCGGCGACCTCAACGAGCTGATCAAGGTCACCAAGGCCGATGCCAACGGCTTCTACCAGATGATCCTCAAGATCAAGGGCCAGCTGCGCCGCCTGGAAAGCCTCGGCAAGCCCGTGGTCGCCGCCATCAACGGCGCGGCCCTGGGCGGCGGCTGGGAAATCTGCCTGGCCTGCCACCACCGCATCGCCGTGGACGAAAGCCACGTCCAGCTCGGCCTGCCGGAAGTCACCCTGGGCCTGCTCCCCGGTGGCGGCGGCGTGGTGCGCATGGTGCGCCTGCTGGGTATCGAGAAGGCGCTGCCGTACCTCGCCGAAGGCAAGAAGGTGCGCCCGGACCAGGCCCTCAAGGCCGGCCTGATCCACGACATCGCCAAGGACCGCGACGAGCTGCTGGCCAAGGCCCGTGCCTTCATCGCCGCCAACCCCAGCGCCGTTCAGCCCTGGGACGTGAAGGGCTACAAGATCCCCGGCGGCACCCCGTCGACCCCCGCCGTGGCCCAGATGCTGGCCATCGCCCCGAGCGTGCTGCGCGACAAGACCAAGGGCTGCTTCCCGGCGCCGGAGAAGATCATGTGCGCCGCCGTCGAAGGCGCCCAGGTGGACTTCGACACCGCCCAACTGATCGAGGCGCGCTACTTCACCGAGCTGACCACCGGCCAGGTGGCGAAGAACATGATCGGCACCTTCTGGTTCCAGCTGAACGAGATCAACGCCGGCAGCTCCCGTCCCAAGGGGCCGGCCCGCTATGAAACCAGGAAAGTGGGCGTGCTCGGCGCCGGCATGATGGGCGCGGGCATTGCCTACGTCTCCGCCGCCGCCGGCATCGAGGTGGTGCTCAAGGACGTGTCCATCGAGGCCGCCGAGAAGGGCAAGGCGTACTCCGCCGGCCTGCTGGACAAGAAGGTCTCCCGTGGCCATATGAGCGCCGAGAAGCGCGACGCCTTCCTCGCCCGCATCAAGCCGACCGTGGATGACGCCGACTTCGAAGGCTGCGACCTGATCATCGAAGCCGTGTTCGAAAACCGCGAACTCAAGGGCAAGGTCACCGCTGCCGCGGAAACCCATGCGCTGGCCGATGCGGTGATCGCCTCCAACACCTCCACGTTGCCGATCACCGGCCTGGCCGCTGCCGTGGCCAAGCCGGAGAAGTTCATCGGCCTGCACTTCTTCAGCCCGGTCGACAAGATGCCCCTGGTGGAAATCATCCGTGGCGAGAAGACCACGGACGAGACCCTGGCCCGTGGCTTCGACTACGTGCTGCAGATCAAGAAGACCCCGATCGTGGTCAACGACAGCCGTGGCTTCTTCACCTCGCGGGTGTTCGGCACCTTCACCAACGAAGGCATCGCCATGCTCGGCGAAGGCGTATCGGCGGCGATGATCGAGAACGAGACCCGCCAGGCCGGCATGCCCGTGGGCCCGCTGGCGATCTCCGACGAGGTCTCCATGAGCTTGATGACCCACATCCGCAACCAGACCGCCGCCGACCTCAAGGCCGAGGGCAAGGCGCTGCCGCAGCACCCGGCCTTCGCCGTGATCGACCTGATGGTCAACGAGTACAAGCGCCCCGGCAAAGCCGCCGGCGGTGGCTTCTACGAGTACCCGGCCAGTGGCAAGAAGCGCCTGTGGCCGGAGCTGAAAGCGCGCTTCGAGAAGGCCGACAAGCAGATCCCGGCGGAAGACGTGCGTGACCGCATCCTCTTCATCCAGGCCATCGAAACCGTGCGCTGCGTGGAGGAGGGCGTGCTGCACTCCACCGCAGACGCCAACATCGGTTCGATCTTCGGCATCGGCTTCGCCGCCTGGAGCGGTGGCGCCCTGCAGTTCATCAACCAGTACGGCGTGCAGGATTTCGTCGCCCGCGCCAACTACCTGGCCGAGCAGTACGGCGAACGCTTCGAACCGCCGGCCCTGCTGCTGGAGAAGGCCGCCAAGGGAGAGGGTTTCTGATTCCCTGATGGCGTAAACACAAAGCCGGCCCCTGGGCCGGCTTTGTCGTTCCTGGGCTCAGCCCGGCTCCACCTGCCACCAGGTGGGCAGCAGGCGGCGGATCTCGGGTTGGGCGAAGCGCTCGTCCATCAGGTGCACCACGCCCCGGTCGCCCTGGGTGCGGATCACCCGGCCGGCGGCCTGCACCACCTTCTGCAGGCCGGGGTAGAGGTAGGTGTAGTCGTAACCGGCCTGGAAGATCGCGCCCATGCGCTGCTTCAGCTGCTCGTTCACCGGGTTGACCTGGGGCAGGCCGAGGGTGGCGATGAAGGCGCCGATCAGGCGTTCGCCCGGCAGGTCGATGCCTTCGCCGAACGCTCCGCCAAGCACCGCGAAGCCGATGCCGCGCCCGCCCTCGGCGAAGCGTTCGAGAAAGGCCGTGCGCGCGCCCTCGTCCATGCTCCGCGACTGGCTCCAGGCGTGAATGAAGGGGTGGCGCTCGGCGAACAGCGCGGCCACCTGCTCCAGGTACTGGTAGCTGCTGAAGAAGGCCAGGTAGTTGCCCGGGCGCTCGTGGTACTGGTCGGCCATCAGCTCGACGATGGGCGCCAGCGACTGCGCCCGGTGCTGGTAGCGGGTGGACAGGCGCCGCGCCACGCGGACCTGCAATTGCTCGGCGGCGAAGGGCGACTGCACCTCCAGCCAGGGCGTGTTGGCCGGTACCCCCAGCAGGTCGGCGTAGTAGCGACGCGGGTTGAGGGTGGCGGAGAACAGCACCGTGGAACGGCTGCCGGCCAGGCGCGGGCCGAGGAAGGGCGCCGGCACCAGGTTGCGCAGGCACAGGGTGGAGCGGCTGCTCTTGCCCGCCTGGTATTTGCTCAGGTCGAACAGCGAATGGTGGTCGAACAGCTCGGCCATGCGGCCGAAATGCATGGCGTCGAAATAGAACGCCATCAGCTCGGGGTCCAGCGGTGCGCCGGGCTGTTCGGCGAGGTGGTCGGTGATGGCGGTGACTGCGCTCTGCAGGGCGCCGAGCAGCTTCTGCGGCGGCTCGTCGTAGGCCTGGTAATCCGCCACCTGGGCCTTGTTCAGCTCGCTCCAGCTGCGCTGCACCCGCTCCAAGGGCTTCTTCAGCGGTGCCGGCACGCTCTTGCACAGGGCCTTCAGCGCGCCCTGGCGCAGCTCGGCGGAGTACATGGCGCGGGCTCGCTCCACCAGGTTGTGGGCTTCGTCCACCAGCACGCCGACGCGCCACTGGTTGGCCTGGGTGAGGCCGAAGAGCAGGGCGCCGAGGTCGAAGTAGTAGTTGTAGTCGCCCACCACCAGGTCGCTCCAGCGCGCCATCTCCTGGCCCAGGTAGTAGGGGCAGACGTCATGGGCCAGGGCCACCTCACGCAGGGCCGCGCGATCCAGCCAGCGACGCTCGGCGGCGGCCGCGCGGGCGGCTGGCAGACGGTCGTAGAAGCCCCGCGCCAGCGGGCAGGCCTCGCCGTGGCAGGCGCTGCCGGGGTGCTCGCAGGCCTTGTCGCGGGCGGTGAGCTCCAGCACCCGCAGGGGCAGTTCATCGACGCTGTCGCGCAGGGTCGCCAGGCTGTGCAGGGCCAGCTGGCGCCCCGGTGTCTTGGCGGCGAGGAAGAAGATGCGCTCCAGGCGCTCGCCGCCCAGGGCCTTGAGCTGGGGGAACAGGGTGGCCAGGGTCTTGCCGATGCCGGTGGGTGCCTGGGCCAGCAGGCAGCAACCGGTGCTGGCGGCCTTGTACACCGCCTCGGCCAGTTCCCGCTGGCCGCTGCGGAACGCCGCGTGGGGGAAGCGCAACGCCTGCAGTGCCGTGTTGCGCACGCCCTGGTGGGCCAGCTCCTGCTCGGCCCAGGCGATGAAGGCCAGGCACTGGGCTTCGAAGAAGGCGCGCAGCTCGGCGGCGCTGGCGCGCTCGGTGAACAGGGTTTCCTTCTGGCTGGCGACATCGAAATACACCAGGGCCAGTTCCACCTCGTCCAGGCCACGTTCCTGGCACAGCAGCCAGCCGTAGACGCGCACCTGGGCCCAATGCAGCTGGCGGTGGTTGGCCGGCTGGCGGGCCAGGTCGCCGCGGTGGGTCTTCACCTCTTCCAGGCGGTTGCGCGCGGGGTCGTAGCCATCGGCGCGGCCGCGCACCTTGAGGTTTCGGAACTCGCCGGCCAGGGCCACTTCGCTCTGGTAGCCCTCGCCACGGCGCGCGGCCACCAGGGCGTGGCCGGCCATGCCTTCGAGGGCGGTGGGGGCGGGGGTGAAGCGCAGGTCCAGGTCGCCACACTTGGCGGTGAATTCGCAGAGCGCGCGCACCGCCACCTGGTAGCTCACGCCAGGGCGGCCTCGGTTTCGGCCCATTGCACGTAGCAGACGGTGACCGGCATCTGGTGCTCGGCGCAGAAGTCCAGCCAGCGCAGCTGGTTGTCCTGCAGGCGGTCGCCGGGGCCCTTCACCTCGATCATCTGGTAGCGCCGCTCCCCGGGCCAGAAGCGGATCAGGTCCGGCAGCCCGGCGCGGTTGGTCTTGATATCCAGCAGCAGGCGCTGGAACCACAGCTTCAGGTGCGCGGCGGGCAGGCACAGCAGGGCCTGTTCCAGCAGGTTTTCATCGAGCACACCCCAGTAGACGAAGGGCGACTGCAGGCCGTACTTGGCCGCGTGGTTGCGGCGGATGGTGGCCTGCCAGGCGTCGCCATCCAGCTGCGCCAGGCAGGCGGCGAAGGCCTCGGCGCGGCGGGCGTGGAAGTCCGCCGCCAGCAGGTCCGCCGGTGCGGCGTGGAAGGGGTGGAAGAAGGCGCCCGGCAGCGGCAGGAAGATCGCCTCCCAGCACAGCAGGCCGAACAGCGAGTTGATCAGGGTGTTCTCGACGTAATGCACCGGGCCCGGCTCGTCCGCCAGGTGCCGGGCGACGCTGTGCTCCACCGAAACGAAGTCCTCGCCCCGGGGCAGCTGCAGGTCCAGCCGCAGCACCGGCGCCGGCTTGCGGGCCGCCGCCTTGGGCAGGCCCAGCTTGCGCTGCAGGCGCGGCAGGATGCGCGCCAGGTGCTGGCGCTCTTCCTCGCTGTGGAGGCCGGCGGCCAGGTCCAGGGCGAGGCGGTGGGCCTCGTCGAATTCGGCGGTCTTCTCCAGCACGCGGATACGGCGGATGCGCGCACCGGGGTAGCTGCACCCGGCGTAGATCTCCAGGGCCAGCGCCCATTCGCCCAGGCGTTCGCAGTGCTGGCCGAGCTGGAACAACAGGCGCGCGCGGCGGCTCTGCAGCCAGGGGTTGTCGTGGGCCGGGGGGATGTCGGCGAGCACGTCGACGGGGGCTTCGCCGGCTTCGAAGCGTTCGCGGCACTGGTAGAGGTGCAGGTAGAAATCGATATCGGCGCGCTGGCGGAAGCCCCGGGAGGCGGCGTCCAGCTCGATCTTTTCGTACTGGTAGATGCCCAGGTCGGCGAGGACGAACTCGGACCAGTCCTGGGCCAGGTTGCCGAAGAACATCAGCCGCAGGCGGTCGCACAGGGCCATGAGCTGCAGGGCATAGATGCGCTCGTCCAGCGTCGGGTACCAGGCCTCCAGGGGCTGCGCCTCGGGGTATAGGGGTTGCAGCAGGGCGAGTTGGTCGGCCTTGCGTAGGGTCGCGCGGCCCAGTTGCGTGCCGAAGCAGGCGGCGATCTCCGGCTTGCGCAGCAGGGCGAAGAGCTGCGCGAGCTCCAGACTGGGCGCCGCATCCACCCAGCCCTGTGCCACCAGCGGCAGCATGGCGTCGCGGGTGGGGCCGATCTCGGCGTACTCCAGCTTGCTCTCGCGGAATAGCGTGCCCTTGCGCATCACCATGCGCACCAGCAGCGCCCGGGACGCCTTGGGCAGGCCGGCGAAGGCGACGATGAAGCCGCGTTCCTCGTCGTCCAGCAGGTCGTCATAGCGGGCGCCGATCCAGTCGAGCACGGCCTGGAAGTTGTTCAGGTAGTAGAAGGGATCGTCGAGGGCGCTGGGCATGGCGGAACGGCTTGGGTAAATGGCTGGCTATTTATACAGCTATCGACCCCTGCCGCCCAAGGGAATTTCGATCAGTGGGATGGCATCGGGCGCCACCCCACTTGGCTTCAGTAGAAGGCCACGGCTTTCAGCCGGTCCATCGAGTCGCCGAAGTGGTAGCTGAACGGACGACCCAGGGCGCCGGCCAGATGTTCACATTTCGATGCCAGGTCCATGTGGGTGTTGACGCCGACCTTGGCGTTCTCGTGCTCGACGCCCCCGACGGGGCCGATGACGAACTCGAACTGGTTCAGTTCGCGCTTGTTGCGAAGGGGAGTCGATCGGTCGGTCACGGCAGAGGTGACCAGGATCGTCTCCTGGCTCACCAGGGCCTCCATGGCCGGGTCTGCGAAGCGAATCTCCACCGGGATCTCGTCGTAGGAGTAAGGGGTGGAAAGGTTCAGCAGCATCATGTGGCGATAGGGGCTCCCTTCCTGCTCCGGTGCTTTCAAACCGATGAAGGGCAGGGCGGGGTCGAAGTGCGCCGTCACATTGCAAACCGCCTCGCTCTGCATGCTCTGCGAGCCCTTGAGGGCCATGCCGACCAGGTCGGTCAGGCCGTAGGCCACGCTCAGGGATACGTGGTCGAGGCTGAAGTGAGCGTCGTACTCGCGAGGCAATTCGAGTGCCTCGGCGCGAGCTTTGGCTTCGGTGGGATCCATGGCGTCGGGGTGAATGGCCAGGTGCATGTCCAGCGAGGCGTTGCGGCCCTCGACGATGGCCTCGAGGGCGGCTTGCAGGGCCGTCTTCTGTGCCGGTTCCAGACCACCGAACAGCGGCTCGCTGAGCACCAGTTCCTGACTCAGGCTGCCGGCGACCCGAAAGGTGACCTTCTCCGGATCGATGCCCTGTGCATGAATCAACGCTGACAATTGTTCGTGGTAGATCGGCAGGAGTTCGTCACCGAAAGTGGTATCGAGTACCGAGCGCTCGAAGGTGAGCGTGGCGAAATCACTGTCGCATCCACCGAGCAGGAGCGCGGCGGCAAGCAGTGACAGGGAGCGGGTGGTTCGGGGTGTGCTGGAGGTCATCGTGCGTCCTTGTTGATGGGCGGCGGTATTTCACCACAGGCCCTGCCCTGCGTGCATCGCTACGTCCCGTCCTGCTGCCGGCGGTCAACGCCGACGCAGCAGGCCAATGAAGAACAGCCCGCCGATGGCTGCGGTGGCGATGCCGATGGGCAGGTCCTCGGGGGCGACCAGGGTGCGGGCGGCGACGTCGACCCAGACCAGGAACAGCGCGCCGAGCAGGGCGGCGACCGGCAGCAGGCGGCGGTGCTCGGCGCCCACCAGGCGCCGGGCCAGGTGCGGCAGCATCAGGCCGACGAAGCCGATGGCGCCGCTGAGGGCCACCAGCACCCCGGTGAGCAGCGAGGCGCAGACGAACACCTGCAGGCGCACCCGCCGGGCGCTGAAGCCCAGGCTGACGGCGGTCTGCTCGCCGGCCATCAGGGCGTTGAGCCCGCGGGCCTGGGCGAGCAGCACGAGCAGCCCCAGGGCCAGGCAAAGCGCCGGCGGCCAGAGCAGCTCCCAGCGCGCGGCGCCGAGGCCGCCGAGCATCCAGAACACCACCGAGCTGGCGGCATGGTGGTCGCCGAGGAACAGCAGCAGGTTGACCAGCGCCATGCACAGGAAGGACACGGCGACGCCCGCCAGCAGCAGGCGGTCGCTCTCCAGGCGGCCGTGGCGGCTGGCGATGGCCAGCACCAGCAGGGTGCTGCCCAGGGCGCCGACGAAGGCGGCCAGGGGCAGGCTGAGCACGCCGATGAATTCGCCCAGGTAGAGCAGCACCAGCACCGCGCCCAGGGCCGCGCCGGAGCTGACCCCGAGCAGGTGCGGGTCGGCCAGCGGGTTGCGCGTGGCCGCCTGCAATGCGCCGCCCACCAGGGCCAGGCCGGCGCCCACCAGCGCACCGAGCAGTACCCGGGGCGCGCGGATCAGCCAGACGATGTGTTCCTGGCCACGGCTCCAGTCGCCCGCAGTGCTCACGCCCAGGCGCTCGGCGAGGATGCCCCAGACGTGGGCCTGGGGCACCGCGGCCGGGCCGAAGCCCAGGGCGGCGATGCAGGAGAGCACCAGCGCCACGGCCAGGCCGAGCAGCAGCAGGCGGTAGGCGCCGGGCGAGCGCACCGGGCTCATGGCGCCTTACCGGCGAAGCGTTCGGGGTGCAGGCCGGCGGCCAGGGTCTCGATGGCTTCGATGTTCTCCACCGAGGGGGTGACGGCGAGGTAGGGCAGGACCAGGAAGCGCTGCTCGCGGATCGCCTCGACCGATTGCAGGGCCGGGTGGGCCAGGAGGAAGTCGCGCTTCTGCTGCCAGCTGCGTTCGCCGTAGTCGACGATGAGGATCACCTGCGGGTCGCGCTCGACCACGGTTTCCCAGTTGACCTGGGTCCAGCTGGCGGCGAGGTCGTCCATCAGGTTGTGGCCGCCGGCGGCGTCGATGATCGCTTGCGGCATGCCCAGGCGGCCGGAGGTGAAGGGGCGGTCCTCGCCGCTGTCGTAGAGGAACACCCGGGGTGCCTCGCCGCCGTTCTCCAGGCGTTTGGCCACCTCGGCCTGGCGCGTGCGCAGGCCGGCGACCAGGGCGTTGGCGCGGGCCTCGACGTCGAAGATGCGGCCGAGGTTGTCGAGGTCGCGGTAGAGGTCCTCCAGGCTGGCAGCCTCGCGCGGCATCACGTGGGCGCAGGATTCGCTCAGCTCGTACACCGGGATGCCCAGGGGCGCGAGGGTGGCCGGGGTGACTTCGCCGCCCACGCGCATGCCGTAGTTCCAGCCGGCGAAGAAGAAGTCGGCGTCGACGTTGAGCAGCGTTTCGATGGAGGGGTATTTGCGCGCCAGCTCCGGCAGGTCGCCCAGGGCGGCCATCAGCCGGGCGTCGGGGGTCTTCCAGCCGCTGATGCCGCTGTAGCCGACCATGCGCGATTGCAGGCCGAGGGCGACCATCATCCCGGTGAGGTTGATGTCCTGGCTCACCGCCCGCTGCGGTGCGCGTTCGAACACCACCTGGCGGTCGCAGCTGGTGACGCTCAGCGGGTAGTCGGTGGCCTGGGCGAGGGGCGCCAGGAGCAGGGCGAGCAGGGCGATAGGCGAAGGCTTCATGGGGTGATCCAGGTGATGCGCGGGTGGTCGGCGAGGGGGTGGCGGTCCACCAGAGCGTGCACGCCGAACACCTGTTGCAGCAGCTCGGCGGTGAGCACGTCGGTGGGGGTGCCGCTGGCCACCACGCGGCCTTGGTCCAGTACGTAGAGGCGGTCGCAGAAGGCCGCCGCCAGGTTGAGGTCGTGGAAGCTGGCCAGGGTGCTCAGGCGCAGCTCGCGCAGCTGCTGCAGCAGCTCCAGCTGGTAGCGCGGGTCGAGGTGGTTGGTGGGCTCGTCGAGCAGCAGCAGGCCTGGGCACTGGGCCAGGGCGCGGGCCAGCAGCACGCGCTGCTTCTCGCCGCCGGAGAGGCGGGCGAAGGCCTGCTCGCGAAGCCCGGCCATGCCCACCGCCGCGAGGGCTTCGTCGACGATGCGCGCGTCCTCGGCATCGTCGCCGTCGAACAGGCCCTTGTGCGGCGAGCGGCCCATGGCGACCACCTCGGCCACGGCCAGGCCGAAGTCCTGGGGGAACTCCTGCAGCACCACGGCGATGCGTTGCGCGCTCCAGCGCGGGCTGCGTCGCCAGAGGTCGTCGCCGTCCAGGGCCACCCAGCCGGAGGCCGGGCGCTCGGCGCGGTAGGCGCAGCGCAGCAGGCTGGTCTTGCCGCTGCCATTGGGGCCGATGAGGCCGACGAACTCGCCCGCGCGCACCTGCAGGTCGATGCCCTGCAGGAGCCAGCGCGGGCGGCCGTCGGGTGCCCAGGCGAGGTCGCTGATGTTCAGTGATGGCATGCCGGGCACTCCCTTTCGCCGGATCAGAAGCTGTAGTCGGCGGTGACGAAGAACGACCGCGGCTGGCCCAGCAGCCATTGCTGGCCACCGTTCTGCTGGGTGACGGCGTAGCGGCGGTCCAGCAGGTTGTTCAGCTCCAGGCCCAGGCGCGTGTCGGGCAGCACCTGCCAGCCGAGGTTGGCGTCGAGCACGGTGTAGCCCGGCACCTTCACGGTGTTGGCGGCGTCGGCATAGCGGGCATCGACGTAGCGCGCGCCGATGCCGGCGTCCAGGTCACGGCCCAGCTGCTTGCTCAGCCACAGGTTGGCGGTGCGTCGCGGCACGTCGGTGGGGCTGTTGCCGGAACGGGAGATCAGCTGGCCACCGGCGGACTCGTTGAAGTCGTCGTACTCGGCGCGCACCACGGCGGCGTTGGCCGAAACGTGCCAGCCCTGCTCCAGCGCCAGCTCCAGGGTGGCTTCCAGGCCATCGGAGGATTGCTGGCCGATCTGCTGGGTGGGCCGGGTCACCGACTCGCGGGAGAGCAGCTTCTTCTTGACGATGTGGTAGGCGGCCAGGGTCCATTCGCCGCGCCCGTCCCAGAACTGCTGCTTGAGGCCGAACTCGGTCTGCTTGGACTCGGTGAGGTCCATCTTCTGCTGGGTGGGGCTGAGGGTGATGAGGTTGCTCACCCCGTCCTCGCTGGTGGAGTACTGGCCATAGAAGGACAGCTGCGGCGTGGCGGCGAACACCAGGCCGGCGCGCCAGTTGCCGCCGGAGAGGCTGCGGTCGCTGCGGGTGTTCGCGCGCAGGTCGTTGCGGTCGATGTGGTTCTGGTCGCGGCGGATGCCGGTGACCAGGGACCAGCGCTCGTCGAACTGGGTGCGGTTCTCGGCGAACAGGGCGACGGTGCGGGTTTCGCTGCGCGAGTGCGGGCCGTAGGCCGAGGCGCTCTGGTAGTAGCCGGGCGTGGGGTTCCACGGGTCGACGTAGTTGCCGCCCACATCGATGTAGGGCGAGTTGTTCAGCAGGTTGAAGCGGATGCGGTTGAACTCGGCGCCTACCAGGGTGCGGCTGCTGAGGCCGAACAGCGAGTGGTCGAAGGTGAAGGTCTGGCGGTCGCCGATCTGCTCCTGCTCGTGCTTGATGCGCAGGTTCTCGGCGCGCTCCAGCTGGCCCAGGCCGGCGTCCCAGTTATAGGCCTCGGCGTTGCGCCAGTAGCGGCGGCTCTTGATGTGGTAGAGCTGGTTGCTGGCGCTGATGCCCTCGGCCAGGGTCCAGTCGGTGACGAGCCGGGTCCACTGGTCGTTGTAGTGCTGCTCGACGTTGTGCAGGTTGTAGTTCTTCTCCTTCAGGCTGTCGCGTAGGTAGCCGTCGATCAGCGGCGTGCCGAAGTAGTTCATCGGCGTGAGGTCGCCCTGGTCATGGGCCAGGGTGAAGGCCAGGTCGTCGCGGGCCTGCCAGCGCAGGGCGGCGCTGAGGCCGAGGTTCTTCGAGTCGCCACGGTCGATCCAGCCATGGCTGGTTTCGCGGTTGAGGTTGAGGCGGTAGCTGAGTGTGTCGGTGAGCGAGCCGCCGCTGTCCAGGGCCATCTGCTGGCGGTCGTCGGAGCCGTAGCCCAGGCGCAGGCGGTTGCGGATCTCGCCGTCGAAGGGCTTCTTCGGCACCACGTTGATCACCGCGCCGGTGGCGCCTTCGCCGTAGAGCACCGAGGCCGGGCCACGGATCACGTCGATGCGTTCCACCATCCACGGGTCGGTGGGGAAGGTGGTGGTGCCCATGCCGGTGTAGAAGCGGGTGCCGTCGTACAGCTGCATCACCGAGGCGTGGCCGGTGAAGCCCCGCGCCGAGAGGGCGGTGCCGCCATTGCCGGGGGTGCCGATGTGGGTGATGCCGGGGCTGCGGGTCACGGCGTCCTGCACGGTGGCGTTGTTGCGTGCGCGCACTTCGTCGCCGCTGATGGCGCTGGTGCTGGCCGGGGTTTCCAGGGCGGAGAGGCCCAGGCGCGAGCCGGCGGGCACGGGCGTGTCGAGGCGGATGGCGGTGTCGTCCGCCTGGCCGGTGACGGCGGTGGCGGGCAGGGCCAGGGCGCCGTCTTCGGCGTGCAGGGCGAGGGAGATGGAAAGCGCGAGCAGGCCGAGGGCGGCGCTTGCCGGAGCGTTGGAGCTGAAGGTGCGGGACATGTCGTTCCTATCACGTCAGGAATGAATGGAGCCCGGAGGGAATGCAAAGGCGTGCGCAGGCGCGAGCGCCCAAGCGAAAACCGGCCCGTGCCCGCCCACCGCGGGTTTGCCTATCGATGCTCCAGGCCGGTCTCCGGGCTTGCGAGGATCACGCCGCATTCGCCTTCCCATGCCGTGGGCACAGTGGCGTATCGAATGCAGCGCTCGCTTACCGTTGCGGGGGCAGCGCCGGACTGGTCCTGAGGACGCACCGGCTTCCCGTTTCACCCCACGCACGACGGCGTGGGACACCTGGAACGGCGCGCATATGACCATCCACACGCCCGGTCGTCAACGCCAGTGTGTTGCGGCAGATGGCGGAAAAGCCCGTTCCAGAGCCCTGTCGACCTTGCCGGAATGCCTTCTTTTTTGTCATATCAACAATGTTGATTTGAGAGTTGGCGCTCCCGTATCGTCCGTCCACGGGCTGCAGGGCGATTCCCTCGCGCTGGCCCTGTGGAGGGCTGCCGGCCCTCCATCCCGCAATCGCTCGCCGACCCCGGCAGAGCCAGGAGCCCCGTGATGACCGATACCCCCAATAGAACCCTGCCTTCGGGCCTGCAACTCCTCCAGGCGGTGATCGCCGGCAAGCTGCCCGCACCCGCCATCGGCGACACCATGGCGATGAGGGCGGTGGGCGTGGAGCCCGGACGCGTCTTCATCGAGGCGCGGCCGGATGCCCGCCATCTCAACCCGGCCAACGCGGTGCACGGCGGTTTCGCCGCCACCTGCCTGGATGGCGCGGCGGCCCTGGCGCTGTTCTCCACTCTGGCCGCCGACACGCCCTATTCGACGGTGGACCTGGGCGTGAAGTACCTGCGCCCGCTCAAGGTCGGCGAGCTGTACAGCGTCGAGGGCTGGCTGGTGGAGCGCACCCGCAGCCTGGCGGTGTGCGACGCCCATATCCGCGACGCAGCCGGCAAGCTCTGCGCCCGCGCCACCACCACCTTCAACGTGCGGGACTGAGCCATGCGCGAACTCATCGTCAAGGGCGCGGGGCGCCTGGCCTGGGAGGAGGCACCGTCACCGGTGCTGGATTCGCCGCTGGCGGCGCTGGTACGGCCCATCGCCTCGGCCTCCTGCGACCTCGATCGGCGCCTGGTGGCCGGGCTGACGCCGTTCAAGCCGCCCTTCGCCCTGGGCCACGAGTGCGTGGCCGAGGTGCTGGAAGTGGGCGCACGGGTGACCACGGTGAAGCGCGGCGACCTGGTCTCGGTGCCCTGGAAGATCGCCTGCGGCACCTGCCGCCAATGCCTGGCGGGGCGCAGCACGGCCTGCACTGGCGTCGCCCGCCACGCGGCCTATGGCGTGCCGGCCGGCGGCCACTGGGGCGGGCTGTTCTCCGAGGTGGTGCGGGTGCCCTTCGCCGACGCCATGCTGGTGGTGCTGCCGCCGGGGCTGGACCCGGTGGCCGTGGCCAGCGCCAGCGACAACCTCACCGATGCCTGGGTGGCCACCAGCCGCCCGCTGGCGACCCGGGAGGAGGCGAAGGTACTGGTGGTGGGCGGCACCGAGAGCCTGGGCATTCTCGCGGTGCAGATGGCCCGCGCCGCCGGAGCGGCCGAGGTGGATTACCTGGATGGCGACGGCTACCGCGACGACCTCGCCGTGCGCAGCGGCGCCACCTTGCGCAACGGCGCCGACGGCGCGCTGAACGAGCGCTACGACCTGGTGGTGTCCGCCACCCGCGACCCGCAGGCCCTGCGCACCGGCCTGCTGGCGCTGGCGCCGGGCGGGCATTGCTCGTGCATCGGCATCATCTTCGAGGACCCGGCCATCCCGCTGTTCGGCATGTACATGCGCGACGTCACCCTCTCGGTAGGCGCCTGCAGCGTACGGCCGCACATTCCCAGGGTGCTGGAGCTGGTGGAGCAGGGGCATTGCGACCCCTTGCTGGTGAGCCCCAGCGTGGTGCCCTGGGAGGAAGCGACCGAGGCATTGATCCAGCCGCTGGCCAAGTGCATCGTGGTGCGCGAGCGCATCACCACGGCGGGCTGATCAGTCGAGGCGGGCGGCCAGGGATTGCATGACCGAGTGCCAGGCGATCCGGCCGTCCGTGTCGGTGGTGTCCAGCGCGGCGCGGATGACCCGGCGCTCCAGATCGGTGGCGCGGTGTTCCACGTCATGGCCTTCCGCGCTGAGGGAGAGGCGCTTGTAGCGATGCTGTTCCGGGTCGCGCTGCTGGGTCACCAGGGCGCGTTCGAAGAGGTGGGTCAGCGGGCGGTGCAGCGCCTGCTTGCTGACGCCGAGCAGAGCGGCCAGTTCGCCGACGTTGATGCCGTCGACGCGCCGGATGGCGTAGAGAATGCGGTGGTGCACACGCGACAGGCCGAGGGTTTCCAGGTAGGCGTCGGCGTCCACGGTGAGGCCGCGAAAGCCGAAGTGCAGCAACTCCAGCGCGACATCCAGATCGTCCAGGCGTCTGATGTCGGCGGAGTCCAGTTTGATTTTCCTGTCGATGACCATGGGCAGCTCCCGGGCGCGATGGGCGGGGATGCTACCGGCGCCGCCGGTGGTGGTCCAGTTGCAACCACAGCGGATGCCGGCAACCGAGCCGGCCCGCACACAGGAGGAACTGCGTGATGAAACTGATCTATGCCGGAGCGTCGCCTTTCGCCCGCAAGGTCCGGGTGCTGGCCCTGGAGGCCGGGCTCGCTGCGGGCATCGAGATGCTCGACACCGCCGTACTGCCGATCAAGGAAAACGCCGAGGTCAACCGCGCCAACCCGCTGGGCAAGATCCCGGTGCTGATCACCGCCGAGGGCGAGGCGCTGTTCGACAGCCGCGTCATCTGCGAATACCTCGATGCCCTGCAGAGCGGCGACGCCTTCTTCCCCCACGGCAGCGAGCGCTGGACCTGCCTGACCCGCGCGGCCCTGGCCGACGGCCTGATGGATGCGGCGCTGCTGGTGCGCTACGAGGGCGCCATCCGCCCCGAGGCGTTGCAGTGGCAGGAATGGAAGGACGGCCAGTTGGGCAAGATCCACCGCGCGCTGGAGGCCCTGGAGGCCATCGCCGACCAGTTCCAGGGCCCGGTGGACATCGCCCAGATCGCCGTGGGCTGCGCCCTCGGCTACCTCGACTTCCGCTTCGCCGACCTGGGCTGGCGCAATGGCCACCCGGGGCTGGAACGCTTCTTCGTCGCCTTCTCCGAGCGTGAGTCGATGAGGGCGACGGTGCCGGCCTGACACCGTCGCGTTGGGCCTCGCTGCGCTCGGCGCCAACCTACGGCGCGGCCCCAATCCCGCGCCGGGGCTGACCGCTGTGTAGGGTGGATGGCGCTTCATCATCCACCAGCGGAATCACATGGAAACCCGGAGCCCTCGTAGGTTGGGCTGAGGTACGAAGCCCAACGTCGCCAGGCCGGACATCGCTGCGTTGGGCCTCGCTGCGCTCGGCACCAACCTACGGCGCGGCCCCAACCCCGAGCCGGGGCTGACCGTTGTGTAGGGTGGATGGCGCTTCATCATCCACCAGCGGAGTCATATGGAAACCCGTAGTACTCGTAGGTTGGGCTGAGGTACGAAGTCCAACGTCGCCAGGCTGGATATCGCTGCGTTGGGCCTCGCTGCGCTCGGCGCCAACCTACGGCACCCACCCACGGCGCTGTGCCTAGGTGGTCTGCGGCGGGATCATGCCGTTGGCCTGCCAGCGCAGCACGGCGGGGCCGGTGAGGACGATGCGCACCAGGTCGGCCTGGCGGCTGGTGCCGGCCTTGGCGGCGGCGGATTTGAACTGGGCGCGCACGGTGTGCAGGGAGACCTGCTGGCGCTCGGCGTATTCCTGGGGCGTGAGGCCGTTGACCAGGGCCTCGGTGAGCCGCGCTTCGGCCGGGGTCATGCCGTAGATCGCGCGCAGCATCGGTGCCAGGGAGCCGATCACGGCGCCGGGGTCGCTGAGGAAGACCACCACCGAACTGCGCTCGCCGAAGGGCGAGGCCCAACTGGGCAGGGGCGCGATCACGGCGTCCAGCTGGGCGCCTTCCAGCCCGCGCAGGCGCAGGGCGCCACCGCCGTCGCCCGTGGCGCCCACGCCGGTGCGCAGGGCGCCGAACAGGCGTTGTTGCAGCAGGTTGTCGTCTCCGGCGTAGGTGGCTCGCAGGCTGTCGGCAGGGCCGAAGCGCAGCAGCCCGGAGCGGTTGGCCAGGCCGTGGGCCAGGCTGTTGGCGTGCAGCACGCGGCCACGATGGTCCAGCAGGATGATGCCGAAGGTGCTGGTCTCCAGCGCCGCCATCGAGGCCTGGGACAGCGCTTCCAGCCGGTGCAGCCGGCGGTGCAGGGCGAAGGCGGCCTGCAGGTGCGGCATCAGCGCGGAGATCACCTGCAGTTCTTCCTCGCGGAAGATGCCCACCCGCTCGGAGCGCACCACGGTGACATTGAGCGAGCGGTCCTCGCGCTTGGACACCACCGCGGCGGATGAATAGAAGAAGTCCTGGTGGCGCAGCCAGTCGGCGTAGTACTCGGTGCGTTTGAGCTGGTCGTCCGGGAACAGGCTGGAGGAGGTGACCACGTGGCCCTCGCCGTGTTTCAGCGGGTCTTCCATCCACACGTTGCGCTGGCAGTAGTACTCGGCGAAGTCCGCCATCGCCTGGGCGTCGATGCCGGTGAAGGTGGCGATGGAGCCGGTGCTGTTGTCGATCTCGGCGCTGCGGTCGCTGAAGTCGTGGCCCCAGATCATCGCGGCGTGGGAGTCGAGGCGCGCGGCGAAGCCGGCGAGGAAGGCGTTCCAGCGGCCATTGTCCAGGGCAGCCTCATAGATGCCGGCGATCAGCGGGCCCAGGCCCAAGGGTTCAGAGACATCCATGCTTCTTATCTCGGGACACGCGGAGTGTTGGCTTTTTGCCATTATTCGTCAGCCCGAGTCGTCCGGTAAACAGCCGCTTAGCCAATTCTGGTGATGTGCACTGCCACAGGCTTCCCGGAGAATGCCGTTGGCCGTGGGCACCCTTGCCCGCGCCATCGACCAGACGTGCTCCGGAGGGGGAGAAGGATGATCAGGAAAATTGCGTTGGGCCTGTTGATGCTGGCCGGGGTGGCGAACTTCGCCCAGGCGGATGAGGACATTTGCGAGGGCTGGACCCACAAGGCCTACCCGGTGCACATGGAAGCTTGCTCTTATCCGAATGGTGGCTCGGGCTACACCCGCATCACCAACACCGGCAACACCGCCGCCGCCATCTGCTGGACCGTGGTGACCAACAGCGGCCGCGAAATCAACGGCTGCAACAGCAACATGGAAGCCGGGGAAACCAACGAGGCCTCCTGCGCCAGCTGTGGCCACAAGAACGGCGGCGTGCAGTACATCCTGCTGCAGAAGTACGAAGCGCACTGATCACGGCGCCTGCACACCTCGCGCATTCTCGCGCAGCTCGGGCGACACCACGGCAGGCCTCCCTCTCACGCTCCAGGGGTGGGCCTGCGTTGCCCGATTCTTTTCAGTGGCTGAGCCGCCTGCCTAGCAGGGTGAGCACCGGCCAACGCTGCTATTCCTTCTTCAGTCCGTCGCCAGCGCCGCTGTACGTGCCTGGTGCGCCCGGGCGAGGCGGAACAGGCCGAAAGCGGCGACGGCGAAGGTGACGTTGAGACCGATCATCGGCAGCGCGCTGTCGTTCTGCAGGGCGCTGAGCAGCAGGCCGGAGAGGGTGGCGCCGGCCATCTGGGCGAAGCCGATGAAGCCGGCGGCGAGCCCCGCGCGGGTCGGGTTGGGGATCACCGCGCCGGCCACCGAGCCGGGCAGCACCATGCCGGCACCGAGGGTGAGCAGCACCTGCGGCAGCAGCAGGCCGGGCACCGAAGGGCCGGCGGCGAGCAGCACGACGAGGGTGATCAGCGCACCGGTGGCCACCAGCGCGGTGCCGATACCCACCAGGCGCGCCGGGCCCAGCTTCATGATGAGGCGGTTGCTGAGGATGGCGCCGGTGATCAACCCCGAGACGATGCCGCCGAAGACCAGCCCGTACTGGGTGGGGCTCAGGCCGAGCTGGCCGACGAACACCCGCGAGGAACCGGCGATCACGCAGAACATGGCGCCGTAGGTGCCGGCGATGGCGAAGGAGAAGGCACGCACCTCGGCCCCCTTGAGCAGTTCGCGGTAGTTGCCGGCGAGGGTGGCCAGGCGCCCGGCGAGTGGGTCCTTGGCCTGGTTGCTTTCGCGGTAGAGCAGGGTGCAGGCGAGCAGGGCGACGATGCCGATGATCACCGTGGCCACCACCACCGCCCGCCAGGAGCCGGCCTTGGTGGCGATCAGCCCGCCGATGACCGGCGACAGCATGATGGTGCAGAGCATGCCGATCACGGTGAGGGCCATGATCGGACCGGCCTTCTCGCGCCACACGTCGCGCACGATGGCCCGTGCCACCACCAGCGCGGCGCAGGCGCCGAGGCCCTGCAGGGCGCGGCCGGCGATGAACTCCGGCATGGAGTGGGCGAAGGCCATCCACAGCGAGGCCAGCACATAGGTGGTGACGCCGGCCAGCAGCACCGGCTTGCGCCCGATGCGGTCCGACAGCGGGCCGAAGAACAGCTGGCCGACGCCGAAGGCACCGACGAAGACCGAAAGCGCCACCAGGGACGAACCGGGCGCTGCTGCCAAGCCGTGCTCGATGGCGGCGAGGCTGGGCAGCAGCAGCTGGGTGGAGACCTCGCCCAGGCCGCAGAGGCCGACGAGCAGGGCGAGCAGCAGGCCGGAACGGCGGGTGGCGTCCATGGATGAGTCCTCCGGTGGGCGGCGGGGTTTGCGCACCAGCACCAGGGTGCAGAGTGCCGGCAGGAACAGCAGGGTGAGCAGGGTGCCGACCAGCACGCCGCCGATCAGCACGAAGGCCAGGGACGACCAGAACACCGAGAGCGTGAGCGGGATGAAGGCCAGCGCCGCCGCCAGCGCGGTGAGCACCACCGGGCGGGCGCGGCGCACCGTGGCTTCGATGATGGCCTCGCGCACGTCCTGGCCGGCCTCGCGGTTCTGGCGGATCTGGTCGGTGAAGATCAGCGTGTTGCGCATGAGGATGCCGCCGATGCCGATCAGCCCGAGGATGGCGTTGAAGCCGAAGGGCTGGTCGAACAGCAGCAGTGTGGGCACGGCGCCGATCAGGCCTAGGGGCGCGGTGGCGAAGACCATGAACATCACGCCGAAGGAGCGCACCTGGAACATGATCACCACCAGGGTCAGCAGGATCATGATGGGGAACAGCGCGGCCAGGGCCTTGTTGGCCTTGGCGCTTTCCTCCACCGGGCCGGCGATCTCCACCCGGTAGCCGGATGGCAGCTGCGCCAGCAGCGGCTGCAGGTCGCGCCACACCGCCATTTCCACGTCCGGCGGCTGGGTGCCGTCGACGATATCGGCGCGCACCTCGAAGGTGATGTCGCGGTCGCGGCGCTTGAGCACCGGGTCCTCCATCACCGCCTGGAAGCGCCCCACCTGTTCCAGCGCCACGGACTGCCCGGCGGCGTTGGTCAGGGTCAGGTCGGTGAGGTTGCCGAGGTTTTCGCGCTGGTCATCCAGCGCCCGGGCGATGACCAGCACATTGCGGGTGCCTTCGCGCACTTCGGTGACGTTGTTGCCGGTGAGCAGGGCGTTGACCTGGCTGCGCACCTGGTCCGGGGTGAAGCCGAGCAGGCGCAGGCGGTCCTGGTCGAGCACCAGGCGGTAGGCGCTGGTGCGCTCGCCCCAGTCGAGGAAGCTGTCGCGGGTCAGGGCGTTGGCGGCCACCACCTGGCGCACGTCTTCGGCGATGCCGCGCAGCACGTCGGCGTCCGGCCCGGCCACGCGGAACACCACGGGGAAGGGCACCGGCGGGCCGAACAGCAGCTGGGTGACGCGCACCCGCGCCGAGGGGAACTCACCGGCGGCGATGCGTTCGCGCATGCGTGCCTTGAGGGCGTCGCGGTCGTGGGCGCTGGCGGTCTGCACGATAAGCTTGGCGAAGGCCGGGTCCGGCAGCTCCGGGTTCAGCGAGAGGAAGAAGCGCGGCGCGCCGCCGCCGACATAGGCGTCCACCAGTTTGGTTTGCGGTTCTTCCAGCAGGGCGCTTTCCACCTGGGCGACCACCGCTTCGGTGGCCTTGAAGGCGCTGCCCGGCGGCATGTAGACCTCGAGGATCAGCTCGGAGCGGTCGGAGTTGGGGAAGAACTGCTTCTTCACCGCGCCCATGCCCAGCACGCAGAGCACGAAGGCACCGAGCACCAGGGCGGTGACTAGCCAGCGGTGTTCGACGCAGGCGCTCACCAGGCGGCGCAGGCGCGCATACCAGGGGCCGGCGTAGAGGGCGTCGTGGCCGCCGGGCACGGGAACGATGCGCGGCAGCATCTTCACCCCGAGGTAGGGCGTGAACACCACCGCCACCAGCCAGGAGGCGATCAGCGCGAAGCCGACGATCCAGAAGATGTTGCCGGCGTATTCCCCGGCGCCGGAGCGGGCGAAGCCCACCGGCAGGAAGCCGATGATGGTCACCAGGGTGCCGGTGAGCATGGGCGCGGCGGTGGAGCTCCAGGCGAAGGTGGCGGCCTTCATGCGGTCGAAGCCTTCCTCCAGTTTCACCACCATCATTTCGATGGCGATGATGGCGTCGTCCACCAGCAGGCCGAGGGAGAGGATCAGCGCGCCAAGAGTGATGCGGTCGAACTCGCGGCCGGTCATCAGCATGATCACGAAGACGATGGACAGCGTCAGCGGCACCGCCGCGGCCACCACCAGGCCGACGCGGAAGCCCAGGGCGAGCAGGCTGATGAGCATGACCACGGCCAGGGCGACGAAGAACTTGAGCATGAATTCGTCCACCGCCAGGCGGATGTTCTTCGCCTGGTCGGAGACCTTGTCGAAGCTGACGCCCAGGGGCAGGTCGGCGTGGATGCGGTCTTCCTCGGCCTGCAGGGTGCGGTCCAGGTCGAGGCCGTTGAAGTGCGGCTCCATGATCACCCCGAGCATCAGCGCCGGGTCGCCCTGGTGGCGGATGCGGTAGCTGGCCGGGTCTTCGTAGCCGCGGCTGACCGTGGCCACGTCGGCGATGCGCAGCACCTTGCCGCCGGCGGCGATGGGCACGTTCTCGATCAGCGCGAGGGTGTCGAAGGCGCCGTCGATGCGGATGTAGGCGCGCGGGCCTGCGGTCTCGACGAAGCCGGCGGGGGAGACGCCGTTCTGCGTGGCGAGGGCGGCGAAGATCTGCTCCGGCTTGATGCCGAGGGTGGCCAGGCGCTGGTAGGAGAACTCGACGAACACGCGCTGGGCCTGCTCGCCGAGGATGTTGACCTTCTTCACCCCCGGCAGGCGCAGGAAGCCCTGGCGCAGGTCCTCGGCCATCTTCACCAGCTCGCGGTGGGGCAGGGCCTTGGCCTCCAGGGCGTAGAGGGCGAAGTAGACGTCGGAATACTCGTCGTTGAAGAACGGCCCCTGCACCCCGCGCGGCAGGCGGGCGGCCTCGTCACTGAGCTTCTTGCGGGTCTGGTAGAACAGCTCCTGGATATCGCCGGGGCGGGTGGATTCGAGGAACTGCACCTTCATCGAGACGAAGCCGGGCTGGGCGATGGTTTCCACGCGGTCGTAGAAGTCCAGCTCCTGCAGGCGCTTCTCCAGGCGGTCGGCGACCTGTTCCTGCATCTCCCGCGCCGTGGCGCCGGGCCAGGTGGCGGTGACGGTCATGGTCTTGACGGTGAAGGAGGGGTCTTCGGCGCGGCCCAGCTTGCCGAAGGCGAAGACCCCGGAAAGGATCACCGCGATGATCAGGAACAGGGTCACCGCCGGGTTGCGTACGGCGATCTCGGAGAGGTTGAGGCCGCGCATCTCAGCGCACCTCGTCGTTCTGGCGGGCCAGCGCCAGGGCCTGGCCTGGCAGCAGGCGCACCTTGTCGCCCTCGTGCAGCAGGTGGGCACCGAGGGCGACGACCCGCTGGCCGGCGCTGACGCCGCCTTCCAGCAGGGCGTATTCCTGGCCGAGGCGGGCGACCTTCACGGCGGCGAAGTGCACGCTGCCGTCTTCGCCTATGACCCAGACGCCGCTGCCCGAACCCGGGTTGTGCAGGGCGCCTATGGGCACCCGCAGCAGCTCGGCCTGCTCGCTCTGCAAGCGCACGGTGATGGTGGAGCCGATGCTGAAGCGCTCGGCGGCGCCATCGAGGATGTAACGGGCGCGGTAGGTGCGGGTCACTGGGTCGGCGGAGGCGGAGAGCTCGCGCAAGGTGGCTTTCACCGCCTGCTCGCGGGCATCGAAGGGGTAGGCGAGGGCATTGCTGCCGGCCAGGGCGCGCTGGGTTTCCGGCAGGTCGATCACCGCTTCGCGGGCGCCGTCGTGGGCCAGGCGGGCGACGATCTGCCCTTCGGCGACCACCTGGCCGCGCTCGACGCGCACATCGGTGATGATGCCGTCGCCATCGGCCTTGAGGGTCGAGTAGCTGCGGCGGTTCTGCACCTGGCTGGCTTCGGAGCTGGCGGCGGCCAGTTCGGCCTCGGCGACCCGCAGGTTGGTGGCGGCCTGGTCGAACACCTGGCGCGACACGGCGCCGGTGGTGGACAGGCGGCGGTAGCGGCTTTCGTCGTCACGGGCCTGGCGCAGTTGCGCACGGGCGGCGCTGACGCGGTTGTTGGCGGCGCGCAGGGCCAGCTCGAAGTCCTCGATATCCAGCACCAGCAGGGTGTCGCCCTTGGCCACCCGGGCGCCGGGGTCGACGCGGCGCTCGATCACCTTGCCGCCGACGCGGAAGCCCAGGTCGCTCTCGGTGCGCGCCGCCACCACCCCGGTGTAGGCGGCCTGGTGGTGGCTGGCGCTTTCCACCTGGGCGGCCAGTACCGGGCGCGGCTGCGGGCCGCTGGCAGTGGGCGAGGTGTCGGCCTGGCTGTTGCAGCCGCCGAGGGCCAGCAGTGCTGCCAACAGGGCCAGGGGGCGGAGGGTGTGCGCGTGTCGGTTCATGGTCCTGCACTCTCGGGGATGCCTGCGATTGTTTGGATGATATTCGTAATATTATTCGTCGCATAGATGTCGTTCGTCATTTAAAGGGGCCGTGAGCGCGGTGGCGGGGGCGGGTAGAATCCCCGGGCCTATCTCACGAGAGACCCCCATGCCCTTGCTGCCCGATGAGCTCGCCAACCTCAGCGCCACCACGCTGGAGGACTACAACCAGAACGCCGATGGCTTCCGCGAGAACACCCGCGACCATGATGTGAGCCAGAACATCGAGGCCCTGTTGCGGCATATCCACGGCCCGGCGCCGCTGGCCATCCTCGATTTCGGCTGCGGGCCGGGGCGCGACCTGCGCACCTTCCGCGCCCTGGGCCACGCGCCGGTGGGGCTGGACGGCGCCGAGCGCTTCGTCGAGATGGCACGGGCGGATTCCGGCTGCGAGGTGTGGTTGCAGTCCTTCCTCGACCTGCAGTTGCCGGATGGGCGCTTCGATGGCGTGTTCGCCAATGCCACGCTGTTCCACGTGCCGGGGCAGGAGCTGCCGAGGGTGCTGCGCCAGCTGCACACGACGCTGAAGCCGGGTGGGGTGCTGTTCAGCTCCAACCCGCGCGGGCAGAACCAGGAAGGCTGGAGCGGCAACCGCTATGGCGCCTGGCACGACTTCGCGGCCTGGAAGGCGCTGCTGGAGGCGGCGGGGTTCGAGGAGCTGGAGCATTACTACCGCCCGGCGGGCCTGCCGCGGGAGCAGCAGCCCTGGGTGGCGAGCGTGTGGCGCAGGAGCGGGACGGTGGTCCCGGGCTGAAGCCCGGGCTACCACCGGGTGGAGCGGACCTACTTCGGCGCGGCGGTGGTGCGCAGGTAGGGCAGCTTGATGTCGATGCTGCCGTACTTCTCGCGGGCCTGGTCGTCATTGAGGGCGAGGGCGACGATCACGTCCTGGCCTTCGGTCCAGTTGGCCGGGGTGGCCAGGGGCACGTTGTAGGTCAGCTGCAGGGCGTCGAGGGCACGCAGCACTTCGGCGAAGTTGCGGCCCACCGACATCGGGTAGGTCATGGACAGCTTGAGCTTCTTGTCCGGGCCGATGATGAACACCGAGCGCACGGTGGCGGTGTCGGCGGCGGTGCGGCCATCGGGCAGGTAGGCTTCGGCGGGCAGCATGTCGAAGGCCTTGGACACGGCCAGGGACTCGTCGGCGATGATCGGGAAGGTGGCGTTGGCGCCACAGAACGCCTCGATATCACCCTTCCACTTCTGGTGCGCCTGCACCCCGTCCACCGAGACGCCGATCACCTGGGTGCCGCGCTTGGCCCATTCGGCGGCCAGTTGCGCCACGGCGCCGAACTCGGTGGTGCACACCGGGGTGAAGTCCTTGGGATGGGAGAAGAGGATGGCCCAACTGGAGCCGATCCAATCGTGGAAGCTGATGCTGCCCTGGTCGGTTTCGGCCTTGAAGTCAGGGACCGTATCGTTGATGCGCAATGCCATGGTGGTGTCCTCCTGAAGTGGATGGCGGGCGGGTCGTGGGTGAGCGTAGACGGCTTTCGTGACGACGCTAACCCGCTGACGCACGCCGCCGGCCGGGTCGGAGGAGCAGGTGTTTCAAGGGATGTATTCGCGCTCTTCGGGCAGCCTGCGCCGCGCCTCTTCCAGCTCTCCGGCCTGCACCAGGGCGTGGATGTCATGGGCCAGGCCGGTGACCTCGGTAATGCCCTGTATCCACTGCTCCACGTAGCGCCTTGAAGCCTCCGGGCCCAGGCCGATCTGGATCGCGCGGTGGGGCTGCGGCTCGAGGTGCAGGTTGCGCTCCGGGTCCCACTGGATGCGCACCGGCGAGGCGTTCTTGATGCGCTCCCATTCCTCCTTGCCCTGGCCCGGCTCCGGGTGGCTGGGGCAGCTGTTGGCCAGGGCCCAGGCGAAGCCTTCGTGGCTGATGTCGAGGGCGAGGATGCGCTTCTGCCCGCTGTCCTTCAGGCCCCAGCCGGCGCGGTACATCATCCAGAGGAAGGAGGGCTTTATCCAGGTCATGCGCTCCAGCTTGAAGGGCGGCGAGACGAAGGTGCCGTGGGCCAGCGCGCTGTCGGCGATGGCGTCGGAGTAGGCCTGGTAGACGCGGAGGGTGCGGGCGTCGTAGTGGGCCCGGATCTGTTTCTGGGGGAATGCCTGCATGGGGGCCTGCGTTGGGATGAGCCGTGGGTGAGGGGGCTGGGCTCAGTAGAAGTCGTAGTAGAGCGCCCATTCGCCGCTGCTGCGGTGCTTCCAGAACATCAGGCTGCCGCTGTCCACAACGTTGAGGTTGATCTTGGCGTCGGAGGAGATCTGGAAGACGAATTCGAAGCCGTCGCCCGGGTCGATGCCGGACTGGCAGAAGGACGGGTAGCCGCCGATCTTGTGCGCGTAGCAGTGGCTGACGATGTTGTAGTAGCTGTCGATCGTGCCTTGGCGTTCCAGTTCGAGGATGCGGTCTTCCAGGTCCGCCGGCACGCCGCCGCCGTCCCACAGCGGGTAGTCCTCGTCCAGCCGTTCGGCCTTGAGCGGGAAGGGTTTGATGAAGGAAGCCGGCGCGGCCAGCTCCTTGCGCTCCAGCACCTCGTGGTGGCCGTATTCGCGGATGAGCCAGTGGGCGCCCATGGGCTCCAGCGGCTCGCCGAAATCGGCGGAGATGAACAGGGTCAGCACCCGTACATCCGCCAGCAGCGGGTGGTTGACCGGCAGGCTCGGCAGGTGGAACTGGGCCAGGGGCAGCATCGCGTCCCCGGCTGCGTTGCAGGGGATGCCTTCGTCGGGGCGGAACAGGAAGACCCGGCCCAGCCAGCTTTCGTCGTCGGCCTGGGTGGGGCGGAATCCGCCGGCGGTGAACTGCGTGGCGGGGCGGGCCAACTGCTGGCGGATCGCCTGGATTTCATCGTTGTCGTGCATCTGTCGTCCCTGACCGGTGGGGAAAATCGCGGCGCCTATTCTGCGGTGTCGGCGGCCGCTGCGCATCCCTCGGGGGTTGGGCGTCAGTCTTCGGCGTTCAGGTTGGCCTGCACCCGCGCCAGCAGGTCGAGCAGCTGCTGGCATTCCGCCTGGCTGAACCCGTCCACCGCCACCTGGTTGAGGCGCCGGCCCTGCTGGCGCACCGCCTGGTGGAGAGCCGTGCCGGCGGCGGTGGGGTAGAGCCGGATGCTGCGCTTGTCGGCCTCGTCGGCCTTGCCTTCCAGCAGCTCCTTGGCGCGCAACGCCTGGATCAGGCGGGCGATCTGCGCCTTGTCGCGCCCGGAGTGGGCCACCAGGTCGCTCTGGGTCGCCCCCGGATTGTGGGCGAAGAAGTTCAGCGCCTTGAATTCCATGTGGGCGAGGTCGTGGGCGCCGTCGCGCAGCGTCCGGTATTGCCGGGCGCGGTAGAGGTGCATGACGGAGTGGATGGATTCGAAGACGTCTTCGGCTGTATCGGCGGTCATATGGTTGACAGTATCAACTAGTGGTTTTTATGATCGTTGATGTTATCAACCATTCCTTGCGAGCAACAGCCCATGGAACAACCCGTACAGACCCGCCGCGTGCAGCGCGTGCGCCACGAACTGCGCCGCCGCGAGCTGGACGTGCTCCGCGTGGAGCGCATCAGCCCGCATTTCATGAGCGTCACCTTCGGCGGTGACGAACTGGCGGACTTCGTTTCCGCCTCCTTCGACGACCACATCAAGTTCATGTTCGTGGACGAGCAGGGCGAGCTCATCCGCCGCGACTACACGCCGCGCCACTTCGATCTTGAACGTCGCGAGCTGACCCTCGAATTCGCCCTGCACGGCGAGGGCGGCGCCTGCGAGTGGGCCGAGCGCGCGCAGCCGGGCGACTCCGCGCTGATCGGCGGCCCGCGTGGCTCGATGATCATTCCCATGGATTACGACTGGCACCTGCTGGTGGGTGACTCCAGCGCCCTGCCGGCGATCCACCGGCGCCTGGAAGAGCTGCCGGCCGGCGCCCGCGTCAGCGCCATCGTGCAACTGGCCGAGGCCGACCGCCGCGATTTGCACAGCGCTGCCAACCTCGACCTGCGCTGGGTGGATACGCCGGAGGAACTGGTCGCCGCCGTACAGGCCCTGCAGCTGCCGGCTGGCGAAGGCTACGCCTGGGGTGCCGGCGAGCACGGCATGATGACCCGCACCCGCGCCCTGCTGGTGGAGAAGGGGCAGCCGAAGGAGGCGATGCGCGTCGCGGCCTACTGGCGGCAGGGCTTCTCGGACCACCATGAGGACCTGGGGGACTGAACCTGTGTGTTTCCGAGCGAAGGATGGGGCCTGCACGGCTCCCATCCGCTGCCGATGGCGCTAGAGTCCTGTCCTCGAACCTCCGGCACAGGGAACCGCCGATCATGCTGAGTCGTAACCCCCTTCATCGCCCGCTGGCCAGCGGGAAGCCCGCATGATCGACGAGGCGGCGGCCCGCGCCATCGTCCTCGCCCTGGACAATCGCCAGGTGTACGACGACCCGTTGGATCAATTCGTCGTCTCGTCCTGCACGCTTTCAGAGCGAGGTGACTGCTGGATTGTGCAGGGCAATACCAGGGGTTATGTCGAGCAGGGGCTCATCGGCTACTGCCGGGTGGGTGTGAATGCCTATCTGGTGGATGTTCATTCCGGACGTATCGATACCGTCGGCAGTGCTCAGAGCCTCGAAGAAGTCCTGCAGCGCAGGCGTGGCCTGATGCAATGAAGTCTGCGTCCGGGCGGATACCAATGTCCTAAGCCGAGCCTCGCATCGATGGGTTTCGCTGCGCTCTACGCCATCCTACGGAAGCGCTACGGATGCGGGGCTTGGCGGCACGGTCTTCAGGCCATGGGCCAGTCGACGTTGCGCACTTCGGCGGTTAGGCGGTCGAGATTTTCCTCGTTGGCCGGCAGCACGAAGGTGGCGATCTGTTTGCGGTGTTCCGCGCTGTCGAAGACCTGCTGCCAGCCCACCCGCGTGCCGGTGCCTTCCAGGGTGAGGGTGATGGTGAGGAAGAAGTGGTGGTCGTCGGAGAGGTGTTCGATCAGCACCCGGTCGGGGGTGATCTCGCGGAACAGGTTGTGGTTGGGGTAGTCGGTGCCGTCGGGGCCGTGGAGGGTGAAGCGCCAGGCGCCGTCGGGGCGGAATTCGAAGAGCTCGAAGGTGCTGCTGAAGCCGTTCGGGCCCCACCAGCGGGCGAGGTGCTCGGGGCTGGCGATGGCGCGGAAGACCCGGGCCGGCGGTGCATCGATGAGCCGTGAGGTGGCGCATTCGCGATGGGCGGTGGGGGAGGCGGTGCTGCTCATTGGGGCGGGCCTTTCGCTCGGTCGTGGCCGCCTGGTGGCCAGGCGGTCGAGCGCAAAGCATAGCCCCGGGTTCAGCCCTCGTTGCGGCGGATGAAGGCGGCCTCGTAGTCGCGGCTGGCGCTGGAGACCTTGGGGTTCATCAGCGCGGAGCGGACTTTCTCGTAATCCTCGTAGGGCAGGCCGGCGCGGTTGAGCATCTCCAGGGAGAACTGCTTGACCTCGGCATCGGTATACGGGCGCGGCTCCGGTTGGCTGGCGCAGCCAGCGAGGATGAGGGTGGTAGCGGCGAGTGCGATGGCGAGCAGGCGATTCATTTCGGGCCCCCTGGGGTGGCGTTGTCCTTTGATGAACAAAGGTTATCCGCGGCCCCGGGGGCGGAAAAATCACCCACTTCGATAATGACTATTGCCTGAGTGGCAACGGTGCCGATCAGCCCCGGCCGCCGCAGGCCGGGCCCTGGGCGGAGAAGCGTTCGGCCAGGCCCTGCTCGCGGAAGGCGTGCACCACATGGTCGATGAAGACACGGGTCTTGGCCGGCAACAGCTTCTGCGCGCTGAAGTAGAGGCACAGCGGGTCGGAGAGCACGTGCCAGTCCGGCAGTACCCGCACCAGCTGGCCGCGCTCGATGAAGTGCACCGCGTGCACCGTGCTGACCAGTGTGATGCCCAGGCCCATGCACGCGGCGTGGCAGGCGGCTTCCGGGTCGCTCATCAGCATGCGCGGCCGCAGGTCGATGGGGGACTGGTCGTCACTGCCGTTGCGCAGCACCCAGTTGCGCACGCGGCCGGTCTGCGGTGAACGCAGCAGGATGCCGTCGTGCTGGGGGAGGTCCGCCGGCGCTTGTGGCTGCGGGTGTTTCTCCAGGTAGCCGGGGGAGGCCAGCAGCACGCGATGCCCCGGGCCGATCTGCCGGGCGATCACCCCCTGGGGCAGCTCGAAACCGCCGCCTATGCCGATGTCGAAGCCTTCGCCGATGAGGTCCACCTGGCGGTTGTCGAAATGCCAGTCGGGGACGATGGCGGGGTAGCGGGCGAGGAAGCCCTCGAGCAGCGGCACGATGTACTCGCGGCCGAACATCAGCCCCATGCTCACCTTGAGGTTGCCCGCCGGCTGGCCGCCCGCGCTGGCGAGGTTGGCCACCGCGCCCTGGAGGGTGGCGAGGCCGCCGCTGACCTCGGCGAGGAAGCGCTCGCCGGCCTCGGTGAGTTTCAGGCTGCGTGTACTACGCTGGAACAGCCGCACCCCCAGCCCGCTTTCCAGTTTCGCCACGTTCTTGCCGACTGCCGCTGGCGTCAGGCCCAGGCGCCGTGCGGCCTCGGCAAAGCTGCCGGCCTCAGCGCTGCGGACGAAGCATTCGATGTTGTTGAGGGTTCCCATGGCGTCAATGTAAACCGTTTGGATCGAAAGAATATAGCGATTGACGGCTTATCGGTTGTCAATCTCTCTCCGATACTGGCCCCGTCATCGAGCAACAGCCAAGCGGCCAAGCCCGAATACCCCTACAGACAATTGGAGAACCATCATGACCTCGACTCAAACCCTCAGCGGCAAGGTTGCATTCATCCAGGGCGGCTCCCGCGGTATCGGTGCTGCCATCGCCAAGCGCCTGGCCCGTGAAGGTGCCGCCGTGGCGCTGACCTACGCCGCCTCCGGCCAGGCCGCCGAAGAGGTGGTGAATGCCATCGAGGCGGCCGGTGGCCGCGCCCTGGCCATCAAGGCCGACAGCAGCGACGAGCAGGCCCTGCGCGGCGCCATCCGCTACACCGTGGACAGCTTCGGCCGCCTCGACATCCTGGTGAACAACGCCGGCGTGCTGGCCGTGGCGCCCATCGAGGAATTCGCCATCGAAGACCTCGACCGCACCCTGGCGGTGAACGTGCGCAGCGTGGTGATCGCCAGCCAGGAAGCCGCCCGGGTGATGGGCGAGGGTGGTCGCATCATCACCATCGGCAGCACCAACGCCGAGCGTATGCCCTTTGCCGGTGGCTCGGTCTACGCCATGAGCAAGGCGGCGGTGGCGGGCTTCACCCAGGGCCTGTCCCGTGACCTGGGCCCCCGTGGCATCACCGTGAATAACGTGCAGCCTGGCCCGGTGGACACCGACATGAACCCGGCCGAAGGCGACTTCGCCGAATCGCTCAAGCAGATGATGGCGCTGGCGCGCTATGGCAAGGCCGAGGAGATCGCCAGCTTCGTGGCCTACCTGGCCGGCCCGGAAGCGGGCTACATCACCGGTGCCAACCTGACGATCGACGGTGGTTTCGCCGCCTGACGTCTCGGGTACAAGGAAAACGCCGGCCACTGGGCCGGCGTTTTTGTTTGTGGCTCGTTTTCGGTGCCCAGCAGAAGAGCGGGCGAATGAATTCGCCCCTACACCCACTCCCATCCTTGGTGTCTTGCGGTGGCACCTTTGTAGGGTGGATGACGCTCTTTTCATCCACCAGCGGAGTGGCCGGCGAGTACGAAAGGTGGACCGATGGAGCGGGGTCCACGTGGCGAGGGCATCCAGAGTTGGCCGGTGGAGAAGCATCGCGAATGAATTCGCTCCCACGGGGATGCCGTCACCCCACATCCGCGCCGTAGATACCGTCTTGATCCCTAGTGAGCAAGGGCCAGTTTTACGTCGTACGGCTGGCCCGATTTCAAGACGCCATAAGCGATGTTCAGCAGCTTACGCATCGCTGCGCAGATGATCTGCATGCCGGTCTTGCCCTTGGCTCTGAGGCGTTCTCTCATCGCTTTGATCGCCCCGTTGTGCTGCAGGGCGCAAACGGCAGGCATGTACAGCCCAGCACGTAGCCGCGATGAGCCCATCTTGGAAATGCGGGTCTGCCCCCGGTATTTACCAGACTCCTGCAAACGCGGGTTGAGCCCGGCAAAGGCGGTAATCGCGCGGCTGCTGGTGAAGCGATGAGGGTCGCCCAGCTCCGCCAGGATCAGGGCGGCTGTCTTGTCCGCGATGCCATCGATGCTGGTCAACAGATCACGTTTGCCGCGCAGATCCGGGTCATTGTCGATGTGGTCGTTGATGGCCTTGAGGGTTTCCTCGATCTGTTGCTCGATGTGCCGCAACACTGAGCGGATCGACTCCTGCACGCTGGTATCAGCCACCTCCAGGCGATTGCTCTCCATCTGCTGGATTTCCTGCAGATCCGCCAGGCGCCGCATCAGTGCTTTCAGGCGCCGTATGGCGCGAGGTTCAGGCTGCCAGGGCCGTAGCTCGTCTTGGTGGCGCTCGCCGTATTCGGCGATCAGCTTGGCGTCGACCTTGTCAGTTTTCACTCGCTGCAGCTGACTGCGGGCGTAGTGAGCGATTTGCGCTGGGTTGAGGACGCAGACCCGATAGTTCTGCTCCAGCAGCCATTCGGCCAGGGCTTCATGGTGGATGCCGGTAGCTTCCATCACGACCCAGGCACCCGCCTCGCTGTGCTTGTTCAGCCACTCCTGCAGCGTGCGAAAGCCCGCCTCGCTGTTGACCAACTTGGCCTTGGTGCGGTACTTGCCGTTCGCCTGCAGGGTGGCGATATCGAACGTGTGCTTCGCAATGTCGACACCAATGACACTGGGCATGTGTGCTCCTCCTGATCGTTCCAAATGCGATCATCACTGCACCCGGCCCAACCTTGTGAATGCGAGCTCTGGGCTCAAGATACCGTTCGGGCTGTTCGAGTGAGTGTGGAGGGGCGGAGCACTATCTACGTCGCAGGCTCAGGGCCTAAGGGTGGACACGACTTCCAGCCCCTCCCCCGATGATCAGTCGGGAACTATTACCCCTGAAGGGGTAGTTAGTCGAGATACAAGGGTGGATGACGCTTTTTTCATCCACCGGCGGAGTGGCCGGCGAGTATGAAAGGTGGACCGGTGGAGCGGGGTCCACCCTACGTGGCGAGGGCGTCCGGGTTTGGCTGGGGGCGGGTCAGAGGCCGTATTTCTTGACCTTGTCGAACAGGGTGGTCTTGGCCATGCCGAGGGCGATGGCGGCCTGGCTGAGGTTGCCGCCGTGGCGTTCCAGGGCGTCGCCGAGGAGGTTGCGTTCGAAGGCTTCCACGGCTTCGGCGAAGCTGGGTTCGTTGCCGTCCAGGGCCAGGCCGGTCTTCTTGAACACGGGGAGGCCGAGGGCGTAGCGCTCGGCGACGTTGCGCAGTTCGCGCACGTTGCCCGGCCAATCGTGGGCCATGAGGCTGGAGACGGTGGCGCGGTCGATCTCCGGCATGGCGCGGTCGAAGCGCAGCGAGGCGAGCTGCAGGAAGTGATCGAACAGCAGCAGGATGTCTTCGCGGCGGTCGCGCAGCGGCGGCAACTCCAGGGTCACCACGTTGAGGCGGTAGTAGAGGTCGCTACGGAACTGGCCGGCCTTGCCCTGTTCGTCGAGGTCGGCCTTGGTGGCGGCGACCACGCGGCAGTCCACCGGGATCGGCTGGTTGGAGCCGAGGCGCTCCAGGGTCTGCTCCTGCAGCACGCGGAGGAACTTGATCTGCAGGTTCATGGGCATGCTCTCGATCTCGTCGAGGAACAGGGTGCCGTTGTGGGCGTGCTCGATCTTGCCGATGCGGCGCTTGCCGGCGCCGGTGAAGGCGTGGGCCTCGTGGCCGAAGATTTCGCTGTCGAAGAGGTTCTCCGGCAGGCCGCCGCAGTTGAGCGCGACGAACTGCTGGGGCTGGCGCCGGCTGTAGTCGTGCAGGCAGCGGGCGACCAGCTCCTTGCCGGTGCCGGTTTCGCCTTCGATCAGCACGTTGGCGGCGGTGTCGGCGACGTTGGCGATCAACTCGCGCAGAGCCTGCATGGCCGGCGAGCGACCGATGATGCGTTGCTCCAGGGACTGGCGCCCGGCCAGTTGGCGGCGCAGGGCGGTGACTTCGCGGGCCAGGCCGCGCTGCTCCAGCGCGCGGCGGGTGACCTCCACCAGGCGTTCGGGGGAGAAGGGCTTCTCCATGAAGTCGTAGGCGCCGTCGCGCATGGCGCCCACCGCCATGGAGATGTCGCCGTGGCCGGTGATCAGCACCACCGGCAGGCTGCGGTCGCGGGCCTTGAGGCGGGCGAGCAGCTCGAGGCCGTCGATGCCCGGCAGGCGGATGTCGCTGATGACGATGCCGGCGAAGTCGGTGCCGATCTGCTTAAGGGCTTCCTCGGCGCTGGCGACACCGATGCTGGGGATGTCTTCCAGGGCCAGTGCCTGCTGGCAGCCGAGCAGGACGTGGGGGTCGTCTTCGACGATAAGGACGCTGAGCGGCTCGGTCATGGGCGGGGGCTCGTTTCGGAGGGGGCGGCGATCTGCGGCAGGCGCAGCTCGAAGGCCGTGCCGCCGTCCTCGGGGTGTTGCACGCCGAGGCTGCCACCGGCGGCGGTGGCGAGGCTGGCGGACAGGGTAAGGCCAAGGCCCAGGCCGTGTTCGCCGGGCTTGGTGGTGAAGAAGGGTTCGAACAGGTGCTCGCGCACGGCCGGGGAGATGCCGGGGCCGTTGTCGCGCACGCGGAGGATGTAGGTGCCGTCTTCGTCGTGGCCGTCGAGCCAGAGCTGGCAGTCGGCTTGGCCGCTCATGGCGTCCAGGGCGTTGGCGATGAGGTTGACCAGGATCTGCTCCAGGCGGGTCTGGTCGATGGCCAGGCGGGCATCGGTGAAGGCGCGGTGCAGGGTCAGCGGGGTGTGTTCCAGGCGCGTGTGGAGGATGAACAGTGCCGCGTCCACGGCCTTACCCAGGCTGGCCTGGCCATGGTCGTCGGCACGCCGGGCGAAGGCGCGCAGGCTGGCGGTGATGCGGCCCATGCGGTCGACCAGTTCGTTGATGGCGGTGAGGTTGGTGCTGGCCACGTCCAGCGCGCCGCGCTGGAGGAAGCGTACGGTGTTGCCGGAGAGGGTGCGCAGGGCGGCCAGGGGCTGGTTGAGTTCGTGGGCGATGCTGGTGGACATCTGCCCGATCACCGCCAGCTTGCCGGCCTGGACCAGCCCGTCCTGGGCCTTGCGCAGGTTCTCCTCGGTCTGCCGGCGTTCGCGGATCTCGCCCATCAGGCGCTGGTTGCTGGAGCGCAGGTCCTGGGTACGTTCGGCGATCTTGCGTTCGAGTTCGTTGTTGGCCTGGAGCAGCGCCTCGCGGGCGGCGAGGCGGGTGGCGAGCACCTTGCGCCGCTCGTTCCAGGCGATGGCGAGGAAGGCCAGCAGGGCCAGGCCGGCGGCGGCCAGCAGGCCGTGGATGACGGCTTCGCGGCGCAGGTCGGCCAGGGGCGAGAGCAGGCTGAAGTGCCAGGGGGTGTCGCTGAGCGGCCGGCTCTGCGCCAGGTAGGCGATCTCCTGCTCGCCGCCGTCGGGCAGGGGCGAGGCGAAGCTGAGGGTTTCCAGGCCGTCGCCCAGGTCCTGGCGCGAACGCGGCTGCCATTCGTTGAGCGCCCACCAGTGGTATTGCAGGCTGCGGGCCAGGCGCTCCTTGTCTTCGGCGGAGAGCGCGCGGATGGCCTTCATGCGCAGGACCGGGTCGCTGGAGAGGATGATGATGCCGTTCTCGTCGCTGACGAAGGCCTGCAGACGGGCCTTTTCCCAGCGCTCCTGCAGCGCCTCGAGTTTCACCTTGACCACCGCGACGCCGATGATGCGACCTTCGTAGCGCAGGCCGTGGGCCAGGTAGTAGCCGGCCTCGCCCGTGGTGCTGCCGATGCCGTAGAAGCGCCCGGGCTCGCCCTTCATCGCTTGCTGGAAGTAGGCGCGGAAGGCCAGGTCTTCACCGAGGAAGCTGTCGGCGTCGCGCCAGTTGCTGGTGGCCAGCACGCGGCCGTTGGTGTCGAGGAGGAATATGGCGCGGTTGCCGCTGCGGCGGTTGAGCCCTTCGAGGTAGTCGTTGACCAGGTTGCGCCGGTAGGGCGTGGGGTTGAGCAGCAGGTGGCTGACGCTGGATTCCAGCTCCAGCAGGCTGGGCAGGTAGGTGTAGCGGTTGATTTCGCTCTCCACGGCGCGGGCGTGGAGTTCCAGTTGGCGTTCGCCGTTCTCGCGCAGGGCGCGGATGCCGGAGAGCTCGCTGAGGTGGTAGCCGACCCAGCCGACGCCGAACATGGCCAGGACCAGCAGCAGGGTCAGCGAGAGGTGGCGGAGCAGGCGCGGTTTCACGGTCAATGCGGGCGGCACGGCGCGGAGGCTGGCGGGAGGGCATTGCATCATAAGTGGTCCGGGCCTTGCCAGTCGGTGCGGGGCGCCGAGCGGCGGGTGGGGCGACGCGGCCCCTCTCCGAGGTGGAGAGGGGCGCGGTGCATCAGTGTTGCAGGATCTTGGCGAGGAACTGCTGGGCGCGTTCGGAGCGCTGGCTGACGTCGCCGAAGAACTCTTCCTTGGGGCAGTCTTCGACGATCTGGCCGGCGTCCATGAAGATCACCCGGTCGGCGACCTTGCGGGCGAAGCCCATCTCGTGGGTGACGCACATCATGGTCATGCCTTCGTTGGCCAGTTGCACCATCACGTCGAGCACTTCGTTGACCATCTCCGGGTCGAGTGCGGAGGTGGGTTCGTCGAACAGCATCACCACCGGGTCCATGGCCAGGGCGCGGGCGATGGCGACGCGCTGCTGCTGGCCGCCGGATAGCTGGCCCGGGTGCTTGTGGGCGTGGGCGGAGAGGCCGACGCGCTCCAGCAGCTTGAGGCCCTTGGCGGTGGCTTCTTCCTTGCTGCGGCCGAGCACCTTGATCTGGGCGATGGTGAGGTTCTCGGTGATCGACAGGTGCGGGAACAGCTCGAAGTGCTGGAACACCATGCCGACGCGGGAGCGCAGCTTGGGCAGGTCGGTCTTCTTGTCGGCGATGGAGGTGCCGTCGACGACGATGTCGCCCTTCTGGAAGGGCTCCAGCGCGTTGACGCACTTGATCAGGGTGGATTTGCCGGAGCCGGACGGCCCGCAGACGACCACCACTTCACCTTTCTGGACCTCGGTGCTGCAGTTGGTCAGCACCTGGAATTCCCCGTACCACTTGTTGACGTTCTTGATCGAAATCATACGGCTAACCTTTTTTGCAGGAGCTTGACCAGCTGCGAGGCGGCGAAGCTGACGGTGAAGTACACCAGGCCGGCGAAGATCAGGAATTCGTGCGGCTGGCCGATGATGTCGCCACGGGAACGGGCGGCGTTGAGGAAGTCCATCAGGCCCACGGTGTAAACGAGCGAGGTGTCCTGGAACAGGATGATGCTTTGCTGCAGCAGCAGCGGGGTCATCTTGCGGAACGCCTGGGGCAGGATGATCAGGCGCATGGTCTGGCCGTAGGTCATGCCCAGGGCCTGGGCGGCGCCCATCTGCCCACGGGGGATGGCCTGGATGCCGGCACGGACGATTTCGCAGAAGTACGCCGCCTCGAACATCATGAAGGCGATGAGGCAGGAGGTGAACGCGCCCACCGGGGTGTCTTCGCCGGTGATCCAGCGCAGCACGAAGGGCACCGCGAAGTAGAACCAGGTGATCACCAGCAGCAGCGGGATGGAGCGGAAGTAGTTGACGTACAGGGCGCCGAGCTTCGACAGCAGCGGGTTGTGCGACAGGCGCATGAGTGCCAGCAGGGTGCCGAGCACCACGCCGCCGATGATGCCCAGCACCATGAGCTGCAGGGTCATCAGCATGCCGTCGACCAGGCCCGGCAGGGCGGGGATGATTGCGCTGAAATCCATCTCCATCATTTGCCTCCTACGGCGATCAGGCCCGGGACCGCGACCTTGCGTTCAACCATGCGCATGAACAGCATCAGGCTCATGTTCAGGGTGAAGTAGATCAGCGTGGCGAGGGTGAAGGCCTCGAACAGGTTGGCGGAGAACTCGGCGGTCTGCTTGGTCTGCGCGAGCAGCTCCATCAGGCCGATGAGGGAGGCCACCGAGGAGTTCTTGAAGATGTTGAGGAACTCGCTGGTCAGCGGCGGAATGATGATGCGGAAGGCTTGCGGCAGCAGCACGTAGCGGTAGATCGCCGGCATGCGGAAGCCCATGGCGCGGGCGGCGGAGGCCTGGCCGGCAGGCAGCGCCTGGATACCGGTGCGCACCTGCTCGCAGACGCGGGCGGCGGTGAACAGGCCGAGGCACACGACCACGCTCAGGTAGGCGGACGTGGCCGGGTTGAGGTCTTGCTTGAACCAGATTTCCAGCGGCTCGGGCAGCAGGTCCGGCACCAGGAAGTACCAGAGGAACAGCTGCACCAGCAGCGGCACGTTGCGGAAGATTTCCACGTAGGTGGTGGCGATGCCGGACACCCAGCGGTTGGGCACGGTACGCATGACGCCGAGCAGCGAGCCCAGCAGGAGCGCGACGATCCAGGCGGCGAGGGCGATGGCGATGGTCCAGCCCAGGCCGGTGACGAACCAGTCCAGGTAGATTTCGCTGCCGATGCCGGTGGACTTGAAGAACACGCCCCAGTCCCAGTTGTAGTTCATCAGGGTTTTCCCCTCAGGGTTCTTGTCTTTCTGCGGTTGAAGGCAGTGGAGGGAGGAGGGGCCGGCCGGCGCCGCGGGGAGCCGGCGGCCCTTGCTCCTGGCCCATCCCGCGAGGCGGGATGGGCGCGACAGGTCAGATTTCTTCGGCCGACTTGTCGGTGGGGGAGGCGATCAGCTTCTTCAGCTCGTCGCTCATGGGGAAGTTGAGGTTGAGGTTCTTCGGCGGGATCGGCTGGGTGAACCACTTGTCGTAGATGCCGTTGATCTCGCCCGAGGCGAAGGTGTCGGCGATGGCCTTGTCGACCACTTTCTTGAAGGCCTCGTCTTCCTTGCGGACCATGCAGCCGTAGATTTCATAGGACTGCGGTTCGCCGGTGACGACCCAGTCGGCGGGCTTCTTGGCCTTGGCCATCTCACCGTAGAGCAGGGCGTCGTCCATCATGAAGGCGATGGCACGGCCGGATTCCAGCATCAGGAAGGATTCGCCGTGGTCCTTGGCCGAGATGATGTTCATGCCCATCTGCTTCTCGGCGTTCATGGACTTGAGCAGGCGCTCGGAGGTGGTGCCGGCGGTGGTCACCACGTTCTTGCCCTTGAGGTCGGCGAAGTCGTTGATGCCGGCGGTCTTCTTCGACAGCAGGCGGGTACCGACTTCGAAGATGCCGATGGAGAAGCCGACCTGCTTCTGGCGCTCGAGGTTGTTGGTGGTGGAGCCGCATTCGATGTCGACGGTGCCGTTCTGCACCAGCGGGATGCGGGTCTGCGAGGTCACCAGGTTGTAGCGCACCTTCAGGTCCGGCAGGGCCAGTTCCTTCTTGATGGCTTCGACGACCTTCAACTGAATGTCGTGGGAGTAGCCCACCGGCTTGCCCGGCTCGGTGCCGAGGTAGGAGAAGGGGATGGAGGCGTCACGGTGACCGAGGACGATGGTGCCGCTGTCCTTGATCTTCTTGAGGGTGCCGGTCAGTTCTTCGGCGATAGCGGGAGCGGAAATCAGGGTCGCTGCAATGGCGGCGGCCAGAACCTTCGGAAGGATACGCATGTGTTTCAGTCCTCGACTTTGTTTGTTCTTATCGACGCCAGCGGTTCGGCGCCGTCGGGGATCTGTAATGGCAGGATGCGTGCCATCTGTATGGTCGTGTTGGTTTGTGCGTAATTTATTGATTTATAAGGATTTATTTTTATGTTCTGAATGGGCTTGGAGGCGTGGTGTTCGGGGTTCCGGCTTTGGCGGGTTTTATCGTTCGGATATCCGAACGGATTTCTGGGTGATCAGGCGGGAAGGGATTGGAGAGGCGTGGCTGGAGAGGGCTGGTTCGGGAGTTGGTGGGCTAAAGCCCACGGCATGACCGCGTAGCAGGTAGGTTGGGTGCAAGCCGACGATAAGGGCGATACGACCACCGCGTAGCCCGGGCTTCAGCCCGGGGAGGTGAGCCCCGGGCTGGGCACGGGCTACGCGGGGTGGGTCAGTCCGCCAGGTTCTGTGCTTCCCGGTCCCGACGGGGTTTGGGGGCGAAGCGGGCGGCCAGGCGCATGGAGGTGGTGACCAGGCGCTGGTAGAAGGTCGGCAGCAGGCGCTGCATGCCGTCCAGGGCCCAGGCGTCGGCGCCGATGAGGATGCGCCGGTTGTCCTTGAGCACGCCGCGCAGGATCACCGAGGCGGCCTTGTCCGGGGTGGTGCGCAGCAGCTGGTCGTTGAACTGCTTGCGCGCCTGGTCGGTTTCCTGGCCGACGACCCGGGCGAGGCTGTCGTTCATCCGTGCGGTCTTGGCGATGTTGGTCTTGATGCCGCCGGGGTGCACGCAGCTGGCGGAGACGCCGCAGCCTTCCATGTCCAGCTCCTGGCGCAGGGCTTCGGTGAAGCCGCGCACGGCGAACTTGGTGGCGTTGTAGGCGCTCATGCCCGGCTGGGCGAACAGGCCGAATACGCTGGAGACGTTGACGATCTGGCCGTCGCCGGTGGCCTTGATGTGCGGCAGGAAGGCCTTGGTGCCGTGCATCACGCCCCAGAAGTTGATGTTCATGATCCACTCGTATTCCGAGTAGTCGCTGCCTTCCACGGTGCCGGCATGGGCGACGCCGGCGTTGTTGAAGATCAGGTTGACCCGACCGTGGTCGAGCACCACCTGGTCGGCCCAGGCGTGTACCGCTTCGCGGTCGGCGACGTTGACCAGGGTGTCGGTGACCTGCACGCCGAGCTTGCGGGCCTGGGCAGCGGTTTCCGCCAGGCCTTCGGCGTTGACGTCGGAAAGCGCCAGGTGACAGCCCTGACGGGCCAGGCCGTAGGCGAGGGCGCGGCCGATGCCGGAGCCCGCGCCGGTGATGGCGGCGACCTTGTTCTCGAAGGACTTCATGCCGGTACTCCTTCTGCAGCGGTGGTGGTGGCGAGGGTCAGCGGCCCCTGGGCGGCGTGCACCGGCTGGATACGGCTGAAGTGATAGGCCGCCGGGTCAAAGTTGCGGGTCAGCAGGCGGAAGCGCCAGGTGAAACCGGGCCATACGGTGCAGTTGCGGCCGCTGACCGGGTGGATGTACCAGCTCTTGCAGCCGCCGGCGTTCCATACGGTGTTGCCCAGGCTGCCCTGGATCTTGCCGTTGAACTTGTCCTGCACCTCGCGCTTGACCTCCAGGCTCTGCAGCTTGCGCTGGTCGAGCAGGTCGAGGGCGCCGAGCACGTAGTGGATCTGCGATTCGATCATGTAGACCATCGAGTTGTGGCCCAGGCCGGTGTTCGGGCCCATGAGGAAGAACAGGTTGGGGAAGCCGGCGGTGAGGGTGCCCTTGTAGGCTTCCGGGCCTTCCGGCCAGGTGTCGAGCAGGTCGACGCCACCGCGGCCGAAGACCACGCCGCGCGGCAGCGGGTCGCTGGGGGTGAAGCCGGTGCCGAAGATGATGGCGTCCACCGGGCGCTCCTGGCCGTCCTGGGTGACGATGCTGTTGGCGCGGATTTCCTGGATGCCATCGGTGATGACGTCGACGTTGGCCTGGGTCAGCGCCGGGTAGTAGTCGTTGGAGATCAGCACGCGCTTGCAGCCCATGGTGTAGTCGGGCGTGACCTTGGCGCGCAGCACCGGGTCCTTGATCTTGCGCTTGATGTAACCCTTGGCCACCAGTTGGGCGAGTTTCATCACCTTCGGGGTCAGGGCGAAGCCGATCACGCGGCTTTCGAGGATGGCGTAGATGCCGCCGCGCCAGAGCTTCTGCAGCAGGGGGAAGCGCTTGAAGCGCGAGCGTTCGTTTTCGCTGATGGCGCGGTCCGGCTTGGGCATGACCCAGGGCGCGGTGCGCTGGTAGAGGTCGAGCTGGCCGACCACCTTCTGGATCTGCGGGACGAACTGGATGGACGAGGCGCCGGTGCCGACCACGGCGATGCGCTTGCCCGCCAGGTCGTAGTTGTGATCCCACTGCTGGGAATGGAAGCTCTTGCCGGCGAAGTTCTCCAGGCCATTGAGGTGGGGGATGGCCGGGGTGGACAGGGCGCCCATGCCGGACACCACGAACTGCGCGGTGTAGTGATTGCCGGCGGCGTCGTCTATGTGCCAGAGCTCTTCGCTGTCGCTCCAGGCCACGCGGGTGATCTCGGTGCCGAGCAGGGTCTTGTCCTGCAGGCGGTACTTCTCCCAGCAGCCTTCCAGGTAACCCTTGATCTCTTCCTGCTTGGCGAACATCCGCGTCCAGTTGGGGTTCGGCTCGAAGGAGAAGGAGTACAGGTGCGATTGCACGTCGCAGCCGCAGCCCGGGTAGTTGTTGACGCGCCAGGTGCCGCCGACGCCGGCTTCCTTCTCGAACAGGAGGAAATCGTTCTCGCCTTTCTGTTTCAGGCGGATCGCCATGCCCAGGCCGGAGAAGCCGGAGCCGATAATGGCAATCTTGCAGTGGCGGGCAGGGGTGGGAGGTGATACGGGCGCGTTCATGGCCAAGCTCCTGTTATGCTTATTTTGTGGCGTATACAGCTGTATACCAATGTAGACAGATGTATACTCGCCAGCAAGCCATCGCGGTACAACCAACCTTAGGTAGGGTCAGCCATGAGTTCTGTGCTGGACGACGGGCAACAGTCCAAGGAAAGAGCAGTCGATGCACCGGGCAAGCGCCTGCTGATGGAGGCGGCCCTGCGCCTGACCTCCCAGAGCCGCAGCCTGAGCAGCCTCGGCCTGCGCGAGCTGGCGCGGGAGGCGGGGCTCAACCCCAATACCTTCTATCGCCATTTCAAGGACGTGGACGACCTGGGCCTGGCGATGATCCGCAACATCTCCACCCAGCTGCGCCAGCCCCTGCGTGACCTGCGCCGTGAAGCGGCGGCGCGGGCGGTGCAGGGCGAGCACAGGGCCATGCCCAAGCTGATGGGCATCGACCTGGGGCGCGGCAAGCGCGTGTGCCATGAAACGGTGAACCTGTTCTTCGACTTCGTCGCCGACAACGCCGAGGCCTTCATCATCGGCGTGCGTGAGCTGCATGGTGCGTCGCCGGCCATGCGCGAGGCCCTGCGCGAGGTGATGGACGAATTCGCCGATGACATGGCCGAGGACATAGTCGAGTTCAAGCTGCTGCCGGCGCTGGTGCCCGATGCGGTGGTGCGGCGGGTGTCCAGCCTGATCAGCCGCAACCTGTTCCAGATGTCCCTGGATTTCATCGGTGAGCCCGAGCGCCGTGCCGACATTCGCCTGGAAGCCGAGGAGCAGGTGCTGTTCCTCTTCACCGGTGCCAGCGTGCTGCAGGGGCTGGAGGCGATGGGGTCGCTGGGCGACGGCCCGCGATAGGGCGCGCGCAGAAGCGCCAAATAAAAAGCCCGGCGATTGCCGGGCTTTTCGTTGGGCGTGAATCACTCAGCCGTTGAAGCCGAGGCGCTCCTTCCAGCGTTGTTCCAGCGCCTTGGTTTCATGGTCGAAGGGGTGGAAGCCGGGGCGGTAGTAGTCCAGGTAGGGCTTGATCATGCGCGGGAAGTAGCCGGTGCGCAGGCTGAACAGGGTCTTCAGGCCACGCCCCCAGCTGCGCAGGTTGAACAGCTGGCCGTCCTTGCGCAGCAGGTGCAGTTGGAAGGCGCCGATCACGCCGATGAACATCACGGTGGTCAGGGCCATGGTGATGGTGCGCTCGAAGTAGCCGCCGCCAACCGCCATGTAGGCGTCGTAGCACACGGCCTTGTGCTCGTTCTCTTCGATCGCGTGCCACATCCACAGCTGGTACATCTTCTGGTCGTCCATCTGCGTGCTGAGGTCTTCGCGGCGCAGCAGTTGCTCGGCCATGGTCGCGGTGAAGTGTTCCAGGGCACAGGTGGCGGCCAGGCGCTGCTTCTTGGTGGTGAAGCGGGTGACCCACTCCAGCAGCACCTTGATGCGCAGTTCCAGGCGCTCCAGGTCGATGCCGTGGGCGGCGGCGTAGTCGTTGTAGGTGGCGTGTTCCTTGGAGTGCATGGCTTCCTGGCCGATGAAGGCGCTGATGTCCTTCTGCAGCTGCGGGTCGCTGATCTGGTCGCGCACGCCGCGCACGCTGTCGACGAAGAACTTCTCGCCATAGGGGAAGAGCGACGACAGGTTGTTCATGAAGTGGCTCATGAAGGGATCGCCGCTCCACCAGTATTTCTGGGTGGAGTCGAAGCTGAAGTCCATGCGACGGACGGGAAAATTGGCCTTGGGCAGGTTGGCGGCGGCGCTGGCGGTCATTGGGCAATCCTCGTGGTTGGGAGCCGTCCCTTGTTGTTGTCTGGCTCTTGCTGACACGGCTGACCGTGCCATCGAACGATGTAACTGTTGAGGATTAACGCAGTTTTCGCACGCTCCCACCGACCAACTTTCGGCGGGTTATGGCTATTTTGTGGCCGTCTCGCTGACTCGGCGTAGCACCTCCAGATACCCGGGAGGAGTCGGCACCAGGCCGCGCTGGCGCAGCAATCGGTGGGCTTCGGCCAGGCGGAACCAGGGCAGGGCCGCCATCAGGTGGTGCTCGATGTGGTAGTTCACCCGCAGCGGCGCGACGGTGGCCCGTGCCAGCCAGCCGGCACGGGTGGTGCGGGTGTTGCGCAGCATGTCGCGGCCGCGCTCGGTGCAGGCGTGCTCGGCCAGGGAGCGGATGCGCATGAACAGGCTGTAGGTGGTGAGGTTGGCCAGCCACCAGACGCCGAACAGCCAGAACTCGCCGCAAGCGGCCAGGATTCCCGCCAGCGCGGCATTGGCCAGGAGCATGGGGCCCATGTTGCGGGCGCCTTCGGCGAGGTAGTGGTGCCAGCGGCGATCGCCCCGGGGGCGCCGGGTGACCTCGGCGGCCACGGTGTACTCCAGCACGCCCAGGTCCATCAGCAGCTGGCCCAGCAGCCGGCGCAGGCCGCTGATGCCGGACAGGTCGCGGGTGAACTTGCGCAGCAGCGAGGCGCGGCGGGTGGGGAAGGGGCGCGACAGGCTCCAGTCCGGGTCCTCATCGGTGCCGGTGTGGGCGTGGTGGCGGATGTGGTGCTTGCGGTAGCGGGCGACGTCGACCCAGATGACCCGCGCGCAGAGCCAGTCGGTGAGACGGTCGTTCAGCCAGCGGGTGCGGAACAGCGTGCCGTGGGCGGCTTCGTGCATGAGGATGGCCAGGGCCAGCTGGCGGCCGCCGAGGATGACCAGGGCGAGGACGAAGGTCACCGGGTTGGGCCAGAGGGCGAGCACGGCGAAGGTGGCGGCGATGATCGCCCAGGTGGAGCCGACGGCCCACCAGCCGGCGGCGTCGGAGCGCTGGCTCAGGCGCTGGATTTCTTCACGGCTGAAGCAGTCGGAGAGCTTGCTGCGAGGGTTCATGGCGACCTCTTGTTGTACGCAGGAGTCGCCATGATTGCCCGCCATGGCCCGAGCGGCCAGGGGCTCGCCCCGGTTTCGCGCGGGCGGCCGCAAGCCTGGCGCAAATGCCATGGGTTCAGACTTTGGGAGGGGATTGGGGCCTGGCGTGCAGGCCCCGGAAGATCACTTCTCGTCGAGGGCGAAGGCGGTGAGCGAGAAAGTGGGGATGCCGATGTCCTGCAGGCGCTGGGAGCCGCCGAGTTCCGGCAGGTCGATGATGGCGGCGGCCTCGAACACGCTGGCGCCCATGCGGCGGACCAGGGCGGTGGCGGCCAGCAGGGTGCCGCCGGTGGCGATCAGGTCATCGAAGATCAGGACCTTGTCGCCGTCGCAGAGGCTGTCGCTGTGCACTTCGAGGAAGGCTTCGCCGTACTCGGTCTGGTAGCCCTGGGCGAGTACGTCGGCGGGCAGCTTGCCCTGCTTGCGGAACAGCACCAGCGGCTTGTTCAGCTCATAGGCGACGATGGAGCCGATCAGGAAGCCGCGGGCGTCCATGGCGGCGATGTGGCTGAACTCGGCTTCGACGTAGCGCTGGATGAAGCTGTCCACCACCAGGCGCAGGGCGCGGGGGGACTGGAACAGCGGGGTGATATCGCGGAAGACCACGCCGGGCTTGGGGAAGTCCACCACCGGGCGGATCAGGGTCTTGATATCGAATTCGTCGAAAATCATGGTGCGGAACCTGGAGAGAGGGGAGAGCGCCGGCCGAGCGGCCGGCGCGGGGATCAGTCTTCGATGCTGCCGCCAGCGAGGGCGCAGAGCTCGATGGGATCGAGGATGTGCACTTCCTTGCCTTCGGCGGCGATCAGGTTGCTCTGCTGGAAGCGGGTGAACACGCGGGAGACGGTCTCGACCGCAAGGCCCAGGTAGTTGCCGATCTCATTGCGCGACATGGCCAGGCGGAACTGGTTGGCCGAGAAACCGCGGGCACGGAAGCGCGCGGAGAGGTTCACCAGGAAGGTGGCGATGCGCTCGTCGGCGGTTTTCTTGGAGAGCAGCAGCATCATCTGCTGGTCGTCACGGATTTCGCGGCTCATGACGCGCATCAACTGGCGACGCAGTTGCGGCAGCTGGACGGATAGCTCGTCGAGGCGCTCGAAGGGGATTTCGCAGACCGAGGTGGTTTCCAGTGCCTGGGCGGATACCGGGTAGAGCTCGGTGTCCATGCCGGAGAGGCCGACCAGCTCGCTGGGCAGGTGGAAGCCGGTGATCTGCTCTTCGCCGGCATCGGTGACACCGAAGGTTTTCAGCGCACCGGAACGTACGGCGAAAACGGACTCGAAGGTGTCGCCCTGGCGGAACAGGTAGTCCCCTTTCTTCAGCGGACGACCGCGCTTGACGATTTCGTCCAGCGAGTCCATGTCTTCCATGTTCAGCGACAGGGGCAGGCAAAGGGCGGCGAGGCTGCAGTCCTTGCAATGTGCCTGAGGCAGGTTGCGTACCTTGATGATCTCGGACATCCACGGATCCCTTGCAAAAGCAAACACACAATGGGCGTAAGGGTAACGCATGGGGCGCGCTCAGGGCTAGGAAAAGGCCGAAGGAAACGTATTCAAGTTCTTCGTTGCGCAGTCGATATCTCGGTATTGATCCCAATGGAGCGAGCGATCATGAGAGTAGACGTTTCCGGCTGGCCGCAGATCGGCCAGCGTTTCGCGGCTGCGCGTGGTGATGAGGCCAGGGATGCCGGGCAGGGTGAAGAGAGTGCCGACGGCGGCCTCGACGACCGTATCGGCCACGTGGGCATCCGCGTGAGCCTGTCCGAAGCGGGCAAGACGCGCTCCGATGAGGCGAAGAAGAACCAGGATATCGACGAGAGCAGCCTGCCGGACACCGTCAAGCAGATCCTCAAGATGATTCGCAAGCTGAAGGAAGACCTGCGCGAGAAGATGGCCGAGCTCCAGTCGATCGCCACCGATCAGAGCCTGGACGAGGAAGCCCGTTTGCGCAGCATGGAAGGCCTGCAAAGCGAGATTTCCAGCCTCAACGGTGCCATTTCCCAGGCCACCGCCAGCCTGATGAAGGCCATGCGCGACGCAGGCCTGAGCGGCGAGCAGATGCTCGAGGCCGCCCAGCTGCTGATGAAGTGATGCCCCTCAGATCACCCGGGAGAAACGCTGGGTAGTCTCTGGCGTCAGGTAGTGGTCGAAGAGCATGCACACCGAGCGCACCAGCAGGCGCCCGGGCGGCAGGATGTCGATGCCGCGCTCGCTGAGGGTGATCAGGCCATCGGCGGACATCTGCTCCAGCTGCGGCCAGATATCCGCGAAATACCCCCTGAATTCGATGTTGAAGAGCGCTTCGATCGACTGGAAATCCAGCTCGAATTCGCAGATCAACTGCTGGATCACCGCCCGGCGGATGCGGTCGTCCTCGATGCAGGCGAGGCCGCGTCGGGTGGCGAGCAGGCCGTTTTGCAGCTTTTCCTGGTAAGTGGCGATGTTGGCGTCGTTCTGGCAGTAGAGGTCGCCGATCTGGCTGATGGCGGAGACGCCGAGGCCGATCAGGTCGCAGTGCCCATGGGTGGTGTAGCCCTGGAAGTTGCGTTGCAGGCGGCCGTCTTCCTGGGCGATGGCCAGTTCGTCGTCGGGCAGGGCGAAGTGGTCCATGCCGATGTAGCGGTACCCGGCGCTGGTCAGCTGTTCGATGCTGCGCTGGAGCATCTCCAGCTTCTGCGCGGGGCTCGGCAGCTCCTCGGTCTTGATGCGCCGCTGGGGCATGAAGCGTTCCGGCAGGTGCGCATAGTTGAACACCGAGAGCCGGTCCGGCTGCAGGGCGATGACTTCGGCCACGGTGCGCGCGAAGCTTTCCGGCGTCTGCCGGGGCAGGCCGTAGATCAGGTCGATGTTCACCGAGCGGAACTGCAGCGTGCGCGCCGCTTCGACGATGGCGCGGGTCTCCTCCAGGCTCTGCAGCCGGTTGACGGCGCGCTGCACCACCGGGTCGAGGTCCTGCACGCCCAGGCTGACGCGGTTGAAGCCCAGCTCGCGCAGCAGCCCCATGGTCGACCAGTCCGCTTCACGCGGGTCGATCTCGATGCCGTAATCCCCCGAATCGTCATCGAGCAGGCTGAAGTGCTGGCGCAGGTGCCCCATGAGGCGGCGCAGTTCGTCGTGGCTGAGGAAGGTCGGCGTGCCACCGCCGAAGTGCAGTTGCTCGACCTTCTGTTGCGGGTCGAGGTGGCAGGCGATCAGTTCGATCTCGCGCTCGAGCTTTTCCAGGTAGGGCAGGGCGCGGCCGCGATCCTTGGTGATGACCTTGTTGCAGGCGCAGTAGTAGCAAATGTTCGCGCAGAACGGCACGTGCACATAGAGCGAGACCGGGCGCAGGGCCTTGCGGCTGTCGCGCAGCGCGTGAAGCAGGTCGAAGGAGCCGATGCGCTCGTTGAATTGCACGGCGGTCGGGTAGGAGGTGTAACGAGGGCCTGCGGCGTCGTAACGGCGGATCAGGCCGGAGTCCCAGCGAATATCGTCGAGCATGCGGGCATTCCAGGTTCAGCAGTCAGTGCTCGGCAGTCTAGGTGCCGCCTGACCGGCGCTTCTTGACCTGGGTCATGCTGTCGCAGCGCCGGGGCCCGGTGGCTGCTCATGCGCTCGAATCAATGCTCGACCCCACAACTCGCCGCGCCAGACTTTCCAGCTTCCAGCTTCCAGCTTCCAGCTTCCAGCTTCCAGCTTCCAGCTTCCAGCTTCCAGCTTCGCTGTCAGTGCCCCATCAACCAATGCTGGTGCGGGCCGGGCAGGGTCCAGATGCCGAAGAGGATCACCAGCAGGCCGCCGGCGATGCGGATGCCACGTTTGCGCAGCAGAGCGGTGATGCGTTCGGCGGCGAGGCCGGTGGCCAGCAGCACCGGCCAGGTGCCGAGGCCGAAGGCCAGCATCAGCAGGGCGCTTTCACTGGCCGAGCCCTGGCTGGCCGCCCACAGCAGGGTGCTGTAGACCAGGCCGCAGGGCAGCCAGCCCCAGAGCGCGCCGAGCAGCAGCGCGCGGGGCAGGGTGGAGACCGGCAGCAGCTTGCTCGCCACCGGCTGGATATGACGCCAGAGGCCGCGCCCCAGCGCTTCGATACGGGTCAGGCCGCTCCACCAGCCTGCCAGGTAGAGCCCCATGGTGATCAGCAGCAGTGCTGCGATCACCCGCAGCACCATGGCTGCCGGGCTGCTGGCCACGGCCCAGCCGGCCAGGCCGATGAGCAGGCCGGCGGTGGTGTAGCTGAGGATGCGGCCGAGGTTGTAGGCGATCAGCAGGCGGAAGCGTCGAGCACGTTGCTCCGGCGGGATGGCCAGGGTCAGGGCGCCCATCAGGCCGCCGCACATGCCGATGCAGTGGCCGCCCCCCAGCAGGCCGAGGATCAGCGCCGAAACCAGCAGGGGCGCCAGTTCAAGCACTGCGCTTGTCCTCGTCGTCGGGGCTTTCCTCGTTCTTGCGCTCGCCCTCGCTTTCGTCGGCTTCGACGATACCGGCCTTGTGGCCCGGGTCTTCGTCGTCGAAGAGGATGCTGTGGGCGGGGCCGTCGAGGTCGTCGTACTGGCCGCTGTCCACGGCCCAGAAGAACAGCCAGATGGCGAAGCCGACCAGGCCGATGGCGACGGGGATCAGGATGTATAACGCAGGCATCGGGAAATCTCGTTATGGAGCCTGGGCGATAGGCCGGAAGGGGAGGGCGCCCCGACCGGCCTCTAGCTTCTGGCCAGCCGCAGGGCGTTGATCACCACCAGCAGCGAGCTGACCGACATGCCGAATGCGGCCCAGACCGGAGTGACCCAGCCCAGCGCCGCGAAGGGCAGAACCAGGCCATTGTACAGGGTCGCCCAGGCCAGGTTCTGGATGATGATGCGGCGCGTGCGCCCGGCCACCGAGAGGGCCTGCACGAGGCTTTCCAGGCGGTTGGAGAGGAGTACGGCGTCGGCGCTGGTCTTGGCCAGGTCGGTGGCGCTGCCCATGGCGACGCTGATGTCGGCGCCGGCCAGGACCGGTACGTCATTGACCCCGTCGCCCAGCATCAGCACGCGGCGGCCCTGCTGGTGCAGGTCGCGCAGTACGTCGAGCTTGGCGTCGGGACTCAGGCCGCCGCGGGCGTCGTCGATGCCGAGGCGGCGGGCGATCTCGTCGACCATCGGCGAGCTGTCGCCGGAGAGCAGCATCACCTGCCAGCCACGGGCGCGGCAGGCATCGAGCAGCAGCGGGGCGTCTTCGCGCAGGCGGTCATCCAGCACCAGCCAGGCCAGCGGGCCCTGTTCATTGCCGAGCAGCAGCCACTGGCCGTTGCTGCCGGGAATCTCCGGCTCGGCCCAGCCGCCCAGCTCGGCCACGAACGCAGCCTGGCCGATGCGCAGGCGCTGGCCGTCGACAAGGCCTTCGAGGCCCTTGCCGGGGACGTTCTCCACCTGTTCGGCGGGGCGTGGCGCGCGGCCGAAGGCGCGGGCGATGGGGTGCTCCGAACGGTTCTCCAGCGCGGCGGCCAGGGCCAGGCAGGCGTCGTTGTCGAGCGGGCCCAGGGGGTGGATGGCGCTGAGGGTGAGGCGGCCTTCGGTGAGGGTGCCGGTCTTGTCGAAGATCACCGTGTCGATCTGGTTCAGCCCCTCCAGCACGTGGCCACGGGTCAGCAGCAGGCCGAGTTTGTGCAGGCTGCCGGTGGCGGTGGTGAGTGCGGTGGGCGTGGCCAGGGCGAGGGCGCAGGGGCAGGTGGCGACCAGCAGCGAGAGGACGATCCAGAAGGCCCGCGACGGGTCGATCTGCCACCAGGCCAGGCCGACGATGGCGGCGGCCAGCAGCACGATGATCAGGAACCATTGCGCGACCTTGTCGGCCAGTTCGGCGAGGCGCGGTTTGTCCGCCTGGGCGCGTTCCAGCAGGCGCACGATGGCGGAGAGGCGGGTCTGGTCGCCGAGCGCCTGCACTTCGAGGGTCAGCGGGCCTTCGACGTTGAGCGTGCCGGCGGTGACGGCGTCGCCGCGCCCGCGAGGCAGGGGCAGGTATTCACCGGTGAGCAGGGATTCGTCGACGCTGGACTGGCCTTCGAGGATCAGGCCGTCCGCCGGCATCAGTGCGCCCGGTGGGACCAGGACGCGATCGCCCACGGCCAGCTCGCCGAGGAGGATGCGCTGGCTCTGGCCACTGGCGTCCAGGCGCAGGCAGGACGCGGGCAGCAGGTTGACCAGTTGCGCGGTGGCGGCAGCGGTGCGCTCACGGGCGCGGCGCTCCAGGTAGCGGCCGGCGAGAAGGAACAGGGCGAACATGCCGACGGCGTCGAAGTACAGCTCGCCGATGCCGGTGACGGTGGACCAGATGCCGGCGGCATAGGCCCCGCCGATGGCCAGGGACACCGAGACGTCCATGCTCAGGTGGCGGGTGCGCAGGTCACGCAAGGCGCCACGGAAGAACTGGCCGCAGCAGTAGAAGACGATGGGCGTGGTGAGGAACAGGCTGACCCAGCGCAGGATCTTGTCCAGCTCCGGGCTCAGGTCGATGTTGAACTCGGGCCAGGTGGCCATGGCCGCCATCATCACCTGCATCCACAGCAGGCCGGCGACGCCGAGCTGGCGCATGGCGCGCTTGTTCTCGGCGGCCAGGCGCTCGGCAGCGTCATCGGCCTTGTAGGGGTGGCCGGCGTAGCCGATGCGGCGCAGTTCCTTGAGCAGCTCGCTGAGGGGCAGCTGGCTGTCGGCCCAGCGAACCTGCAGGCGGTGGTTGGACAGGTTGAGGCGTGCCTCGTCCACCCCGGGCAGGGTGCGCAGGTGCCGTTCGATCAGCCAGCCGCAGGCGGCGCAGCTGATGCCTTCGATCAGCAGGCTGGTTTCGCTGAGTTCGCCCTGGTGCTGGACGAAGGGGCGCTGCACGTCCTCACGGTCGAACAGGGCCAGTTCGTCGGGGAGTGCGTTGGGCAGGGCTTCGGGGTTGGCGGCGGTTTCGCTGCGGTGGCGGTAGTAGCCTTCCAGGCCGCCGGCGACTATGGCCTCGGCCACGGCCTGGCAACCCGGACAGCACATGGCCCGCGTCTCACCGAGTACGCGGGCCTCGTAGGGGCTGCCGGAGGGCACCGGCAGGCCACAGTGGTAGCAGGATAGGGGCGCGGGCATGGGGCCTGGCTTATTCGCCCAGCAGGGTCACGCTGCCGTTCTCGAGGGTTTCTTCCTCGAACAGGCGCCAGTCCTGGCCATCTTCCTGGCCGATCAGCTCGACGAAGCGGCGGCCGCTGACCGAGTCTTCCAGGTGGCCGCTGTACAGGTCACCGGATTGCGGTTGCAGCACGATGCGGCGGTCCTTCTCCTGCTGGGTGGGGGAGAGCAGGCTGAGCACTAGCTGTTGCGGGTGGCTGTTGCCGGTCAGGTTGACCTGCACCACGCCGCTCTGGTCATCCAGGCGCACCTGGGCCTTCATGCCGAGGCGCTTGGCCAGCTCCTCGCGCTCGAGCGAGGTGTTGATGCCCTTGCCGACGTCGTAGTAGTTGTCGACCACTAGGCTCGGCGGGTTCTGGATGGCGATCACCAGCATCGAGGTGCCCAGCACCACCGAGGTGCCGAGGATGCCGAGGATGAACCAGGGCCAGGGTTGCTTGTACCAGGGGCTTGCGGGAGATTCGGACTGCATGGGGATCTCGTTGTTCAGCGGACGCTGGGGCCGATGAAGCGGCTGTCGGCGTCGGTGGTGATGCTGGCGTCATCGACCGAGCGGACCCGGAAGAGAATGTTGTTGGTGCTGGAGGGGAGTTTCTCCGGGTCGATGGACAGTTCCACCGGCACCGAGAGCACTTCGCCCGCTTCCGTCCTGACCTGGGTCTTGCCTTCGTAGACGAGGCCGTCGAGGCCTTCGGCTTCGATGGTGAAGACCTGGTCCTTCTGGGCCTTGTTCATGATCTTCAGGGTGTAGACGTTCTCGATGCGACCCTGCTCGTTCTCGCGGTACAGGACGCGGTCCTTGATCACGTCCAGTTCCACCAGCGAGCGGGCGGCGACGGCGTAACCGAACAGGCCGATCATCGCAACGAGCGCGGCAGCGTACCCGATCAGCCTTGGGCGCATGAGCTTGGTTTGCTGCCCGTTCAGGTTGTGTTCAGTCGTGTAGCTGATCAGCCCCTTGGGATAGTTCATCTTCTCCATGATGCTGTCGCAGGCGTCGATGCAGGCGGCGCAGCCGATGCACTCGATCTGCAGGCCGTCGCGGATGTCGATGCCGGTGGGGCAGACCTGGACGCACATGGTGCAGTCGATGCAATCACCAAGGCCCTGGGCCTTGTAGTCGACGTTCTTCTTGCGCGGGCCACGGGATTCGCCGCGGCGCGGATCGTAGGAGACGATCAGGGTGTCCTTGTCGAACATCACGCTCTGGAAGCGGGCATAGGGGCACATGTAGATGCACACCTGCTCGCGCAGCCAGCCCGCGTTGCCGTAGGTGGCCAGGGTGAAGAAGCCGACCCAGAAATAGGCCCAGCCATCGGCGTTGCCGGTGAAGAGGTCGATCACCAGTTCGCGGATGGGGGTGAAGTAGCCGACGAAGGTGACGCCGGTGACGAAGCCGATCAGCAGCCAGAGGCTGTGCTTGGCGGATTTGCGCATGAGCTTGGCGCCGCTCATGGGCGTCTTGTCCAGCTTCATTCGCTGGTTGCGGTCGCCTTCGGTGACCTTCTCGCACCACATGAAGATCCAGGTCCAGACGCTCTGCGGGCAGGTATAGCCGCACCAGACGCGACCGGCGAAGACGGTGATGAAGAACAGGCCGAAGGCGCAGATGATCAGGAGCCACGACAGCAGGACGAAGTCCTGGGGCCAGAAGGTGGCGCCGAAAATGTAGAACTTGCGCTCGGGGAGGTTCCACCAGACGGCTTGCCGGTCGTTCCAGCTCAGCCAGACGGTACCGAAGTAGAGCAGGAAGAGGAGGGCGCCGCCTGCCATGCGCAGGTTGCGGAAGATGCCGGTGAAGGCGCGGGTGTAGATCTTTTCACGGCTGGCGTAGAGGTCGGTGTTGGCACCGCTCTTGGCCGGGGGAGGGGTAATGTTCTGGACGGGGATCTGTTCGCTCATCTACTCGTACCACGACGGTTGGGGCTTGCCCCGATCAGTGCGTGCCGAACGGGATCTTTTTTGCCTGCCGCATATGGTACGCCTCATAGCAGCCTGCCATGTGCGACAGTGCGTCGCGCATGGCAGGCTCGGCGTTACTTGCTTTCGGTCTCTGCGGCGTTCTTGTGCGACAGACTGTAGACGTAGGCGGCAAGCAGGTGAACCTTGTCGTTGCCCAGGTGTTCTTCCTGAGCCGGCATGGTGCCCTGGCGGCCGTAACGAATGGTCTGCTGCAGCTGAGCGAAGCTGCTGCCGTAGATGAACGCGCCCGGGTGGGTCAGGTTCGGTGCGCCCATTGCCGGGGTGCCCTTGCCTTCCGGACCGTGGCACGCCACGCAGTTGGCAGCGAAGATCGCCTTGCCGGCTTCCGGATTGGCGTTGGCGTCCTTCGGCAGGTCGCGGCCATCCAGGGTCACGCGGACGAAGGCGGCGACATCACGTACGCCCTGTTCGCCGATGACTTCACCCCAGGCAGGCATGATGCCGTGGCGGCCGCCAAGGATGGTGGTCTTGATGGTTTCGGCCTCACCGCCCCAGCGCCAGTCGGCGTCGGTCAGGTTGGGGAAACCATAGGAGCCCTTGGCGTCGGAACCGTGGCAGACCGAGCAGTTGGAAGCGAACAGGCGACCACCCATTTTCAGGGCTTTCTCGTCCTTGGCCACTTCCTCGATCGGCATGGCAGCGTACTTCTGGAACAGCGGGCCGTATTGCTTGTCGGCCTTGTCCATTTCCTTTTCCCACTGGTGGACACCGGTCCAGCCGGGCTGGCCGTCAGCGAAGGGCTTGCCTTCGGTGACTGTGCTGTAGCCGGGGAAGATGCCTTTCCAGTTGCCCATGCCCGGGTACAGGACCAGGTAGCCGACGGCGAAAATCAGGGTGCCGACGAACAGCATGAACCACCACTTGGGCAGCGGGTTGTCATATTCCTCGATACCGTCGAAGGCGTGGCCGACGGTTTCTTCGGTGCTTTCCTGGCGCTGGCCTTTGCGGGTGGCAAAGATCAGCACGGTCAGCGCCACCAGTGTGGCGCTGGTGAGCAGGGTTACGTACCAACTCCAGAACGTGGTCATTCGCTCTTACTCCTAGAAGCTTCTTCGTCGCTCTTGGTGTTCGCTGGCTTGTCGTCTGCGAAGGGCAGGTTGGCAGCTTCGTCGAAGCTGTCCTTGCGCTTGCTGTTGTACGCCCAGAGCACGACGCCGATGAAGGCGACGAACACCAGGATGGTTCCCAGCCCGCGGAGAGTCTGGATATCCATCATGCTTACCGTTTGTTCTTGATCGAGGTGCCAAGGCCTTGAAGGAACGCGACCAGCGCGTCCATCTCGGTCTTGCCCTTGACTGCGTCTTTGGCGCCGGCGATGTCATCGTCGGTGTAGGGCACGCCTACGGTACGGAGAGCTTCCATCTTGGCGGCAGTGTGCTTGCCGTCGAGTTTGTTCTCCACCAGCCACGGGTAGGACGGCATCTTCGATTCCGGAACCACGTTGCGCGGGTTGTACAGGTGCGCGCGGTGCCAGTCGTCGGAGTAACGGCCGCCTACGCGGGCCAGGTCCGGACCGGTACGCTTGGAACCCCACAGGAAGGGGTGGTCCCAGACGCTTTCGCCGGCGACGGAGTAGTGACCATAACGCTCGGTCTCGGCACGGAACGGACGGACCATCTGCGAGTGGCAGCCTACGCAGCCTTCGCGGATGTAGATGTCACGGCCTTCGAGTTCCAGCGCGGTGCGCGGCTTCATGCCTTCGACCGGGGTGTTGGTGACGTCCTGGAAGAACAGCGGAACGATCTGCACCAGACCACCGATGCTCACGGCGATGACCATGAACAGCGCCAGCAGACCTACGTTCTTCTCGACTAATTCGTGTTGCTTCATTAGTGAGCTCCTTGCGGAATCTGGGCAGCGGCTTCGTATTCGGACGGCTTGGCGGCACGCACGGTGCGCCAGGTGTTATAGGCCATCAGCAGCATGCCGGTGACGAAGAACGCGCCGCCGATCATGCGCACCAGGTAACCGGCATGGCTGGCTTCCAGCGCTTCGACGAAGGAGTAGGTGAGGGTGCCGTCTTCGTTGACTGCACGCCACATCAGGCCTTGGGTGATGCCGTTGACCCACATCGAGGCGATGTAGAGAACGGTACCGATGGTGGCCAGCCAGAAGTGGGCGTTGATCAGGCCGACGCTGTGCATCTGCTCGCGACCGAAGACCTTCGGAATCAGGTGGTACAGCGAACCGATGGAGATCATCGCTACCCAACCGAGGGCGCCGGCGTGTACGTGGCCGATGGTCCAGTCGGTGTAGTGGGAGAGGGCGTTGACGGTCTTGATCGCCATCATCGGGCCTTCGAAGGTGGACATGCCGTAGAAGGCCAGGGAAACCACCAGGAAGCGCAGGATGGGGTCGCTGCGCAGCTTATGCCAGGCGCCCGACAGGCTCATCATGCCGTTGATCATGCCGCCCCAGCTCGGAGCCAGCAGAATCAGGGACATCGCCATGCCCAGGGACTGGGCCCAATCCGGCAGAGCGGTGTAGTGCAGGTGGTGCGGACCGGCCCAGATGTACAGGGTGATCAGTGCCCAGAAGTGCACGATGGACAGGCGATACGAGTAGATCGGACGCTCGGCCTGTTTCGGAACGAAGTAGTACATCATCCCCAGGAAGCCGGTGGTCAGGAAGAAGCCCACGGCGTTGTGGCCGTACCACCACTGGATCATCGCGTCGGTCGCGCCGGCGTACACGGAGTACGACTTGAAGGCGTAGACCGGGATTTCCGCGCTGTTGACGATGTGCAGCAGTGCAGTCACCAGGATGAAGGCGCCGAAGAACCAGTTGCCCACATAGATGTGCTTGGTCTTGCGCTTGACGATGGTGCCGAAGAACACGATTGCGTAAGTGACCCAGACGATCCCCAGGAGGATGTCGATCGGCCACTCGAGCTCAGCGTATTCCTTGGAGGAGGTGTAACCCAGGGGCAGTGTGATCACTGCCAGCACGATCACGGCTTGCCAGCCCCAGAACGTGAAGGCTGCCAATCCATCGGAAATCAGCCGGGCCTGGCAGGTACGTTGCACCACGTAGTAGGACGTGGCGAACAGGGCGCAACCACCGAAGGCGAAGATCACCGCGTTGGTATGCAAGGGGCGCAGACGGCCGAAGCTGGTCCACGGAAGGTTCAGGTTGAGTTCCGGCCACACGAGTTGTGCGGCGATGAACACGCCTAGACCCATCCCAATGACCCCCCAGATCACCGTCATAACGGCGAACTGGCGGACCACCTTATAGTTATAAGCAGTCTGACTGATTGCTGTGCTCATGCTAGGGGTTCCACGGTTAATGGAGTTTTTCGGGGGACAAAAAAGCGGCGGCAGTATGGAGAAAGAGGGTAGTCATTGCAACGACACATGCCGACACAATCACCCTTTCAGAGCCCTCGGGGCAAGGATTCCAGCCGGGTCGCCCGGGGTCTGGTGGAGCACTTCGAACCGGGGGCGAGGAGGGGGAACCGCCTTGTCCTCATGACCGATGAGGATTATTCAGCAGCGTAGACGATGAGCTTTGGGGGGGAAGGCAGCTGGTCGGGAGGGGTGCGACATTGGGTCGCACTATATATAAGGAGGGGCTGGGGAGGGGTGGACACATCCTTGTGTCCGTGTTGCCCGTCTTGCGTTGGGCTGCCTTTGCGCGGCTCCGTCCGGTGCCTTTCGGTCCGGCCGGTGTGGCGACGCCTCCTTGCGTCGCCGGTTCGGATCACTCGCTGGCTACTTTCTCGCCGTCCTTGCGGGACAGGCTGTACACGTAGGCGGCAAGGATGTGCACCTTGTCCTGACCGAGGTATTGCTCCTGGGCAGGCATCTGGCCGTTGCGGCCGTAGCGGATGGTCTGTTGCAGTTGGGCCAGGCTGGAACCGTAGATCCAGGCGGCCGGTTGGGTCAGGTCCGGGGCGCCCATGGCTGCAGTGCCGCGGCCTTCTTGACCGTGGCAGGCGGTGCAGGTGGTGGCGAACATGGCTTTACCGGCTTCCACGTCGGCTTTCACATCGTCCGGCAGCTTCAGGCCGGCCAGGTCCTGGCGAACATAGGCCGCGACGTTCTTCACGCCTTCATCACCCAGCACTTCACCCCAGGCCGGCATGGCAGCCATGCGACCGTGGAGGATGGTGGTCTTGATGGTTTCGGCGTCGCCGCCCCAGCGCCAGCTGCTGTCAGCCAAGTTGGGGAAGCCCACAGCGCCCTTGGCGTCCGAGCCGTGGCAGATGGAGCAGTAGGTGGCGAACAGGCGGCCGCCCATTTTCATGGCTTGCGGATCCTGGGCGACGGCTTCCAGCGACATGGCCGAGTACTTGGCGAAGATCGGGCCGTACTGTGCGTTGGCCTTGTCCACTTCACGCTGCCACTGCTTCTCCTGGGTCCAGCCACCTTCGTAGCCGGGGAACAGGCCGGTCCAGTTGCCCAGGCCGGGGTAGAGCACCATGTAGCCGATGGCGAAGACGATGGTGCCCACGAACAGCATGAACCACCATTTGGGCAGCGGGTTGTCGTACTCCTCGATACCGTCGAAGGCATGGCCCATGGTCTTGTCGACCGTGCCCTTGGCCTCGCCCTTGCGGGTGGCGAACACCAGCCAGAGCAGCGCCACCAGGGTGAAGAGGGTGAGCAGGGTTATGTACCAGCTCCAGAAAGTGGTCATTCGTGTGTGCTCCTAGAAACATTCCGGTCTTGCAGGCTGGGCTCGGCGTCATCACCGAAAGGCAGCAGCGCGGCTTGCTCGAAGTCAGCCTTGCGCCGGCCGCTGTAGGCCCAGCAGAACACCCCGATCATCGCGACCAGCACCAGCAAGGTGCCGAGGCCGCGCAGTATTCCAACGTCCATGGCGCCTTACCTCTTGGTCTTCAGGCTGGTGCCGAGCACCTGCAGGTAGGCGACCAGGGCGTCCATCTCGGTCTTGTCCTTGACCGCCTCGGAGGCACCGGCGATGTCCTCGTCGGTGTAGGGCACGCCCAGGGTCTTCATGGCGCTGAGCTTGGCGGCGGTGTCCTTGCCGTCGAGCTTGTTCTCCACCAGCCACGGGTAGGCCGGCATCTTCGACTCCGGTACCACGTTGCGCGGGTTGTAGAGGTGCGCGCGGTGCCAGTCGTCCGAGTAGCGGGCGCCAACACGGGCCAGGTCCGGGCCGGTACGTTTGGAACCCCACAGGAAGGGGTGGTCCCAGACGCTTTCGCCAGCGACGGAGTAGTGGCCGTAACGCTCGGTCTCGGCACGGAACGGACGGATCATCTGCGAGTGGCAGCCAACGCAGCCTTCACGGATGTAGATGTCGCGACCTTCCAGTTGCAGCGCGGTGTAGGGCTTCATGCCTTCGACCGGGGTGTTGGTGACGTCCTGGAAGAACAGCGGGACGATCTGTACCAGACCGCCGATGCTGACTGCCAGGATCATGAACAACGCCATCAGGCCGACGTTTTTCTCGATGACTTCATGCTTTTTCATCTATCGATTCCTCAGGCGATCTGGGCGATGGCGTCGTATTCGGCCGGCTTGGCAGCCTTCACGGTGCGCCAGGTGTTGTAAGCCATGAGGAGCATGCCGCTGAGGAAGATCGCGCCGCCGATCATGCGCACCACGAAGCCGGGGTGGCTGGCTTCAAGCGCTTCGACGAAGGAGTAGGTCAGGGTGCCGTCCTCGTTCACTGCGCGCCACATCAGGCCCTGGGCGATGCCGTTGACCCACATCGAGGCGATGTAGAGAACGGTGCCGATGGTGGCCAGCCAGAAGTGGGCGTTGATCAGGCCGACGCTGTGCATCTGCTCGCGACCGAAGACCTTCGGGATCAGGTGATACAGCGAGCCGATGGACACCATGGCGACCCAGCCGAGGGCACCGGCATGTACGTGGCCGATGGTCCAGTCGGTGTAGTGGGAGAGGGCGTTGACGGTCTTGATGGCCATCATCGGGCCTTCGAAGGTGGACATGCCGTAGAAGGCGAGGGAGACCACCAGGAAGCGCAGGATCGGATCGTCGCGCAGCTTATGCCAGGCGCCCGACAGGGTCATCATGCCGTTGATCATGCCGCCCCAGCTCGGCGCCAGCAGAATCAGCGACATCACCATGCCCAGGCTCTGCGCCCAGTCCGGCAGCGCGGTGTAGTGCAGGTGGTGCGGGCCGGCCCAGATGTAGACCGCGATCAGCGCCCAGAAGTGGACGATGGACAGGCGGTAGGAGTAGACCGGGCGACCGGCTTGCTTCGGAACGAAGTAGTACATCATCCCCAGGAAGCCGGCGGTCAGGAAGAAGCCCACGGCGTTGTGGCCGTACCACCACTGGATCATCGCATCGGTCGCACCCGCATAGAGCGAGTAGGACTTGGTCAGGGTGACCGGAATCTCCAGGTTGTTGATCACGTGGAGGATGGCCACGGTGAGGATGAAGCCACCGAAGAACCAGTTACCGACGTAGATGTGCTTGGTCTTGCGCTTCATCACCGTGCCGAAGAACACGGCGGCGTAGCTGACCCAGACGATGGTGATGAGGAGGTCGATCGGCCATTCCAGCTCGGCGTATTCCTTGGAGCTGGTGAAACCCAGCGGCAGGCTTACGGCGGCCAGGACGATCACCAGTTGCCAACCCCAGAAGGTGAAGGCAGCGAGTTTGTCCGAGACCAGGCGGGTCTGGCAGGTGCGTTGGACGGCGTAGTAGGAGGTGGCGAACAATGCGCAACCACCGAACGCGAAAATCACCGCGTTGGTGTGCAAGGGTCGCAAGCGGCCAAAGCTGGTCCAGGGCAGGTTGAAGTTGAGCTCCGGCCAGGCTAGCTGGGCAGCTATGAGAACGCCGAGCCCCATCCCGACGATTCCCCAGACCACCGTCATAATGGCGAACTGGCGGACCACCTTGTAGTTGTAGGCGGTACTGACTGCTGTGTTCATGTTTGTGGGCTTCCGTACACGGTTTCTTGGAATTGCGTGCGAAGCATGGTGAAAGCCCCTTCAAGTCCTATTGATTTGGATCAACGGACGCCGTCCACCGGAGATTTCCCTATGTTGTTGTGGAACCGGCCTTCGGGCCCTATCGAGCGCACATTGGTGCTGGCCCATGGTGCGGGGGCGCCGATGGACAGCGCCTTCATGGACGAAATGGCGCAAAAGCTTGCCGCGCGCGGCATTGCGGTGGTTCGTTTCGAGTTTCCCTACATGGCTGCGCGGCGTGAGGATGGGCGCAAGCGCCCGCCGAATCCCCAGGGGCAATTGCTCGATCACTGGCGTGCCGTGCATGCCGAGGTGCGACAGCACGTCACGGGGCAATTGGCCATCGGTGGCAAATCCATGGGCGGTCGCATGGCCAGCCTGCTGGCCGACGAGCTGGGCGTGGATGCGCTGGTCTGCCTGGGTTATCCCTTCTATGCCGCCGGCAAACCGGAGAAACCCCGGGTCGCGCACCTGGCCGAACTGAAGACCCCGACCCTGATCATCCAGGGCGAGCGTGACGCCCTCGGCGACCGCACCACTGTCAGCGGCTATGACCTGTCACCGTCGATCCAGCTGCACTGGCTGGCCTCGGGCGATCACGACCTCAAGCCGCTCAAGGCCTCCGGCTTCACCCATGAGCAGCACCTGGACAGTGCTGCGGGGGAGATTGCGAATTTCCTGAGGGGCTGATCGACCAGGCCAGCCTGCCCGGGGCGCGTGGGCTGGTCAGCGAGCTGTTCGGCCAGCCGAAGGATGACAGCTAGGGCAGGGGGTGCTTTCGGCCAATAGCTGCCTGTCGTGAACAAGAATGTTTTGGCCATGGCTGAGGTGATGTCTGGGAGCGGTCAGACCATCAATCGAACCAGCAGATGCCCTGGGTAAAACATGTAGCCCCTCGCTTCACCGGCCAAATCCTCATTGTATTTCCGAGTGATAAAAGCCAAACGCCAAATAGTGATGCAGCATAGGAAATGCTGAGCACAATGAGAGCGTAAAGCTCTCCGTGTGATGCCCTCGCCAGCAGGCTCTGGCTGACAAGTTTTTTGATGTAGCCCTCGCCTGCCAAGATGAGAACACCGTGCCCTCGGTAGGCTCCTCCAAGGGCTCCCGTAATAATAAGAGTGCCATTGTTGGACGTGGATCCGGATATTTTGCCCAAAGGCTCGATCACAACATTTGCTCCGGGGTAAATCGTTGTCGAGGCGTTTGCTCTGTCGGTGACGATGACCTGTCCGCCTTCATAAACCGAAAGGGTGCCGTTATAAGCACCTTTCACTCGGACAACGCCTCCCTTCGATACCCTTGGCGTGCTCCCCGCTAAGAAGCTGACCTGATCAACAGTACCATTCGCAAAATTAATCCTGCAGCTTTGTTGGTGGCATATGGCTACCAATCGTTTTATTCTGCGATTCACTCACCAATTCGATGCTCCCCCTGCCTAATACAAGGAAGTAATTCATGCCTCTTAGCGACTATTGGAAAGGTCCTGCCCATCGGCAGCGTGCCGACGATCTCGATACCCAATTGACCGACCTTCAAGCTCGCTATGCAGAGCTGCAGGCGCTCGTGCGAAAGGTTGGTGCCATGGATATTTGGGAAATCCAGGCGCTGATCGATCAAGAAAAAGAAAAGCTCTCTGCCGTCCAGCAAGAGACCAAGAAGAACGAAAAAGCCGTCGCATCGCTCAGGCAGCATTCGCTCGAACTGAAAAATGAGATTTTGGTCTGGGAGGAAACACTGCTCTTAGAGTCCTTTGCTCTGTACGAACCCAAGTTCAAGCTCAATGCCAGCCACGAGTATAAAGCTCGGCTGGATATCACTCGTGAGCATCAAAAAGTGATGATCAAGGGCGGAACTGCAGCCACCGGCAACATGGCTTGGACGGTCAATGGAAGCCAGGCACAGGGCCGTAAGCTGGTCACCGACATGATCAAGTTGGTGGTCCGATCGTTCAACAACGAAGCCGATTTCTGCGTCGACAACGTCAAATTCGACAACGTGGAACTGGGCGAGAAACGCATCCTCAAGTCGTTCGAGGCCTGCAACCGCCTTGGCAAGCTCATGGATGTTGAGATTTCACGCAAATACCTGAGCCTCAAGATTGATGAGCTGCACCTGGCTCACGAATTTCAGATCAAAAAGCAGGAAGAGAAAGAAGAAGCCAAGCGCGTTCGAGAGGAGCTTAGAGAGCAGCAAAAGCTTGAGCAGGAAATTCGCGCTGCCCGGGAAAAAATCGCCAAAGAGCGTAAGCACTTCGCTACCGCCATGCGTGACCTTCAAACCCGCCTGGATAAGGCCACCTCTGAAGAGGAGCGCGCTCCTCTCCTGGCCAAGCTCGCCGAAGTAGAGGCAAGCCGTGCCGAACTGGAGAGCGAAGAGAAGCTCATCGATTACCGCGAGCAGAATGCGAAGGCAGGCTACGTGTATGTGATTTCCAACGTAGGTGCGTTCGGTGAAGGGATTTACAAGATCGGCATGACCCGCCGATTGGAGCCGATGGATCGAGTCGATGAACTGGGAGATGCCTCGGTACCATTCTGGTTCGACGTGCACGCCATGGTCTTCTCCAACAACGCCCCCGCTTTGGAAGCAAAGCTGCACGAACGCTTTGCTGCTGGCCGCCTGAACAAGGTCAACGGTCGTAAAGAATTTTTCCGAGCCGACATCGCTGAGATTGAGTCCGTGATTCGGGAGAACTACGACGCAGCCGTCGAAGTAGTCTACGAGGCGCCGGCTGAGCAATTCCGCGAAAGCCTTCGCATGGCACTTCCTAAGGCCGAAATTTTGCAGTCAGAGTTAGCTGCAGCGCAGAACGCTTGAGTTAAGCATCCGCGCCGTGCTCCAGACCTGGCTCTGCCCATCATGATCAGCGCTCACCGAGGCGGCGCTGATTGCGATGACTCGACGGGAAGACTCAAAAAAATCTTACGAACAACCAGATTGGTATCTGCAGTTATTTTGTAAAGCGTAGTGCCCACTCGAAGGAAAACGTAATCTGGTGTCGCCAGGACCAGATCACCTTTGAGCGGCCCCTCGTTGGTTGGAATTTCAACAACCTTCTCTAGCTTCTTGATTTTGCTGCTTTCGACCTGCAAAGCGGGAGCAAGGTCTCGAAAGGCCGACTCTTTACCAGGCAGGTAGGCGGTCAATGGCGCATACAGCGCGACGACAAATGCCATGGCGATGGCCCAGGAAAGAAGTGTATCTCTGGATACTGGTGCCTTCTCTAATCGTAATCCCGACCAGAATGACGCATGCAACGGCGAGCCCACCTCCAACGATACAGCTGGCATAAAGACCTGCAGTTGCAGGCTTCAACACCAATGCGTAGCCGCTAGCTAGTAGATCAGAAATGGAGAAACTGACCTCAGATCGTTGGATACCATAAGCCTCCACCTCTCCTAGGCGCCGCATATACCCTGCTGTAAGCAAACAACAGTTCGTAACAGCCACCAACATCAAGCAAAGCTTGAGCCAAGCATCAAAGCTGATGAACGCTGGCCGCACCTCCGACGTTGGCATGGCTGTGGTAGTAACTGGTAGAGCGCTAGGCAGGTTTACCAATTCCACGCGCACTATTTTGCTTGCTCTTTTCCAGAACATTCTCACCTTCCGTTGGTTATTGGATTTCTATGCTGGTCGTGACGGTACACGCCGTCACTGCCCTGGAAAATCTTTCTAAAAATACCGGCTGATACCCGCATTCCTTCAAAGTGCTGCCAGCTATAATTCCGGTACTAAATGCGTTTGCTAATGAGACAGAAGCAGTAAGCAGTCCATGTAATACATCCACCAACTGCTTACCCTGGTAGAGCTTCGTGAAGAGATTCCAACAGGGTGCCTTTCATGATCAGCATCGAACGTGTTAAGCGACCTCAATCTCGTTGACTGTAGGAAGCCATGATTGGAAACCCGCGCCTGTAGATATCCACCGAAAACCAAGTGCTGTAATCATCAACACGGCTTCGTCGTCCCTCTCCACCTTAGCCGTACCGTCCCACAGCGAGTGTTTTTCAATGTTTTTAACAAGGGTTTCATATTGTTCGACGCTCTCCATGGCAACGATCAGCACTTCAAACCCAATCTTCTGGATTTCTTCCAGGAGCCCCACCGGAAAGCCTGATCCTAGGGGAAGGTAGCTTGCTACCACTCGCCCCCCAAGGTAGTCATTGATCTTTGCTTGTCGTTCGTATGCAGCATCAACCTGGGGGCCTGGAGAGCTGCTTGAAAATGAGAATCTTCCATCATCTGAAAATCCGACCTTCCATGGCATCGGCGGGTTTCCGCTAAATTTGCCGATGACAGTTCGAGCCGGTCGAAATGACAGAGCTATAGCTCTCTGATGACTGTAGAGAAGCTCGAAGAAGAAAGTTGCAATTTCTAGTGCCGTCAGCAGCTCTGCGAGAGGTACCACTTCAGCGGGGCCGCCGTTCCTTCTGCGCAGCCGCAAATCACCGCCTACCAAGATGTAGTCAGCGTGAGCCATGGCATTTCGAATGTCGTCACGAAAAGCTAACTCGAGCAAACCAGCAAGGCCGGTCATCCCAATTTCTGTGGCTGCGGTTGCTAGACGTCTAAACACTGCATTGGAGTTTGGGCCGATAATCGCGCGAGGCTTTTCCCGAATGCGCACTAAATCCTTGAAAGGCCATAGGTTGTACGCCTTCAATTGCGGTATCTGCAGGGTGTTCAGCAGCCCTTCATAGACCCCACCAGCCTCCGATAACTGCGCGTAGAGGCACAGCAATTGACGGAGCTCTGCTCGAGTCAAAGGCTCTTTTCTCGAACAAAGGTCTCTCAGCTCTTGGTAAACCTCATGGGCCGTATCCACTGTGCTCCAATTAGCGTCCTGCGCTCCCCGAAACTCTCCAAACAGCGCTGCTGCGGTGTCAATTTCGTTCATTTTTTGCGCGAAGCTGAACAGATAGGTGAGCTGCGTATTTAGCTCTCGAAGAAAATCTTGAGAATCCATTTGGCGTTAACGTCCGGTGGCAAGGAACTGCAGGGCAATCAGACCTAGCATCAAGCAGGATGCAGACGAGTATGACAAGAAAAATGTAGAAAGACCTTGGAAAATGATCGGGGCTTATGGCCGATGCTTAGAAATTTTAGGGTTCTACCCGGCGCCGAATGTGTTCGTGGTCTTGTGTCAGGAAGGCTTTGTTCCACGACCTGATTGCTAGGTACCTGAAGGCAGTTTGATTTTCATTGCCTCAGGTACCGACAAAAATTAGCGATCTCGGCAGTCTAGGTGCACACAACTAAACGGAGTTTCAAATGAAAGTCGTCGATGCATCCCTAGCTGTTCAAACCTGCAGAGCCATTCTTCTCGCCAGAAAGCAGTACAACTTGGAACACAGCATTCTCCGGAGCCATAACTCCGTTATTGAGCGCCTGCTGGTCCGCGAGTTGGAGCTGCACAATGCGTACTCAGATCTGCACAAGAAATTGTCCAAATACCCGGGAGCGCTCAATAGCTTCTTCGGAGCACTGCTCGATGCCGCTGCCTACTGGGCGCCGGAGCGGATTGCAAAAGCCCGTGAGGAGCGAGACGAGCTTGTCAGGGTCAATCAGCAGGTCGCTGAAATTGGTGAAAACCTGGCCGCTCTTCTCAGGCGTCGCGATGAGCTCCATAACAAGTCAGGTTTTCGAAGTAACACTCAGTACCATATCGGCGACCTGATCAAAGAGGCCGGCCAATATAACGGTCACTTCACGATGTATCTGGAGGAACAGCTGGAAAAGCTGCAAGCTAGTTATGACCTTAAGTACTGGCCGGCGATTCATGATTGCGTTGAAGCCATTGCAGATGATGCCCGCGTCGCTGAGATCGAAGCCTCGGATCCGTTGACCGAGGCAGCAACAGATGCATCGCGATCGTCACTCGCTGATTTTTTCAAAGCATGGTTCGTAGCCATCGACGAGCATCGTCACGCTTATCACGGGCGGATTCCTGATGATTTCCATCCCACGGACAATGGTTTCGCATCGTTCGCTAACTGCGCATTGGGCTTAGTAGATGATGATCTGCTCGATGGCCCATATGTAAAGCGCCTGCGACAGCGCGTCCGGGCTTAATTATCGGAATGTTAGGTTGGGCGAAATTCTTTTTCTTGAACTTGCTCAATGAAATTTTCTCCAGAGCTTCCTGATGAAGCTGCTTGCGGTCACCGATCTGGGGGAGTGGGCTGGCTGGATAAACCGGAATTATTTCGTTAGCCACCTGATGGCGTCCATGCGCGGTTGAGGTTCGCGGACTCTGATGTCTTCGTCATCCGGGATGAAATGGCGACTTGGGGCGTGAGCAAACCACTCACCCCTCTGCTCCAAACGCCTGCTTTTGGCCGTTAGCTGCCCTCTGTGAGTAACCGCAGACAGCAAGTGGAGTCGGAAAAACTACAAGCTAGGAGCTCTCTCCTTGCCTCTGACGTCGTGTCTGATACAGCTGAAAGAGCCCACCCACGCCCCGCCTAATCTGCCGAGCGAAGCCGTCGCCATAGCGTGGTCCGACTGATCCCCAGTCGACGCGCCGCTTCGTCCAGGTTGCCCTGACAGCTTTCCAGCGTCTCCTGTATGTGTTGCAGCTGCGCGGTTTTGCCGATGGTGTGCAAATCCTCCTTTGTGCGTGGTCGCTGCTTCTCGGGGGCGGGTTGGGTCAGGCCTTCCCGCAGTTCGGGCAGGACGCGAGCCAGGTACTGCTCATCCACGCCGTGCTCGTGGAGGATTTCGTTGGCGGAGAGCATCGCTCGCTCGATGACGTTCTCCAGCTCCCTGACGTTCCCTGGCCAGGCGTGGCGCAAGAGGTAGGGTTGCAAGGCCTCGGTGATGGCGGCCGCGCCCGTGGGTTGGCCCTGGGCCAGCAGGCGCTGGCTGATGCCCCGGCAGATCAGGGGGATGTCCTCGGGGCGTTCGCGCAGAGGGGTGGTCTGCAGGCGAAGGATGTTGAGCCGGTAGTACAGGTCGGTACGGAACTCGCGCTCGTTCATGGCTGCGCTGAGGTCCTTGTGCGTGGCGGCAATGATGCGCACGTCGATGGCAATCGGCTCGGTGCCACCCAGGCGCAGGACCTCGCGCTCCTGCAGCACGCGCAGCAGTCGGGTCTGCAGCGACACGGGCATGTCGCCGATCTCGTCGAGGAACAGCGTGCCTCGATGCGCGGCTTCGAACAGGCCTGGCTTGCCGCCCTTGCGTGAGCCGCTGAAGGCGCCTTCCTCGTAGCCGAACAGCTCGCTTTCCAGCAGGGACTCGGGAAACGCGGCGCAGTTGATGGCAACGAAGGGGCTCTTCCAGCGTGGGCTTTCGTTGTGGATGCCCTGGGCCAGAAGCTCCTTGCCAGTACCGCTTTCGCCGGTGATCAGGATGGTCGACTGGCTGGTGGCGAAGCGCTTGGCCAGTTGCAGCATTTCGCGGTTGGCCTTGCTGTTGCCGTCCAGCTGGTCGAGCCGATAGCGGGCGGCGAACGCGCCGGGACGGCGGGTGGAGCGGATGCGTTGGTCGGCGCGCTGCACGGCCGTGATGTCCTGACAGGTCAGGACCAGGCCGGTGCGCTCGCCGTTCTCCAGGATGGGCAGCAGGTTGCTGACCACCGCGTGCGAGCCGAGGCGGATCACCCGGTTTTCCTCGCTGGCGCCACCTTGCAGCGCCTGCTGCAGGTCCAGCTCCGGACACAATTGCTCCAGCGGTCGCCCCAGCGCGGCACTGATCGGCAGCTCCAGCAATTGGGCGAGGGCCGGATTGAGCGACTGCACCACGCCCTGGTTATCGACCGCCGCGACGCCGGCGGGGATGTGTTTCAACACGGCATCCAGATGCCGTCGCTTGGCGATCTCGATGCGTTGGCTGTCGAGAATGCCCATGGCTTCCTCCAGGGCCTTTCGCGCGGTGTCTTCGCTCAGCGAAAGCACGCCATGCAGCCCTGCCTGTTCCGCCAGCTCCACCACCGTCGATGAGCCGATGATGCTGCGACAGCCCAGCCGGGCCGCCAGCTCCACGGCCTGGCGGGCCTCTTCGAGCGAGGTGTAGGCGGCCTGGTGAATCTGCACCGTGAAGAGCGTGGCCATGGCCTGCAGGTCCTGGTTGATGCGCCGGTAACTGATCACGGCCACCTGCGAGGAGATTTCACTGGCTTGCCCCAATGCCCGGAGCAGGTCGCCGCCGCCCACTCGCATCGCCAGGACCGGGCGCGTCAGGTGCTTGCGCAGGTAGGCGGCCGTGGCTCCGGCGCAGACGAACACATCGACCTTGCCCGTCTGCTCCAGTTCGCGGGCGGTCTGCAACGCTTCGGTCACCGAGGTATCCAGGACCTCGATATGGGTATCGGGATAGTCCGGCGTCAGCCTGGTGACCACATGGGCGAGTCGGCTGCGTTGCTGGGGGCGTTGCAGGTGGCTTATCAGCACGACGACCTGGGAGGTGGGAGGGTTCATGGCTGAGCCTGTTCATTATTGAAGTGTTTCGATACTGAATGAATGGATTGCATATTTGCAACGGCAGGCCTGTCTCTGCGCTCCCTGGGAATGGCAAAGCCCAGGCTGCATGAGGCCTGCAGCGAACTCTGGGGAAATTGGCCCAGGGTTTGCTCCCGGGTGTCTGCCCATTCGAAACCCAGGCAGAGCCCCCCGATCCATGAGCAGTTCTCCAACGATTTCTCCGGCCAGCGATACGCCGGAGGCCCGGTCCGACGATCACCGCCTCACCGACTTCATCCGCGAACAGGCCTCGGCAACGCGGGTGGTCATCCAGGCCCGCAAGCGCCTGAGCGGTGGCGCCATCCAGGAAAACTGGCTGCTGGACCTGCAGATAGAAGGCGGCCCGTGGGCCGGCTCCCGGCGTTGGGTGCTGCGCAGCGATGCTCTCTCTGCGCTTCCCGCCAGCCTCGATCGCGAACAGGAGTTCGCCGTGTTGCAGGTGGTGCACCAGGCGGGCGTGAAGGTGCCGCGTCCGCTCTGGCTGTGCCGCGATGTTCGCGTCCATGGCCGGGTGTTCTTCCTGATGGAGTACGTGCCGGGTATCGCCGCCGGGCGGTTGCTCAGCGCCGGCGCCGGAGCCCAGGGCCAGGCGCGGCTGGCGGCGCAGCTCGGTGCCAACCTGGCGCGTCTGCATCAGGTCCGCCCGCCGTGCGCCACGCTGGATTTCCTGCCCCTGCCGGACAGCTCGCCGGCGTTGGTGACCATCCAGGCCTATCGCCGCTACCTCGACACCCTCGCCGATGCCTATCCGGTGCTGGAGTGGGGGTTGCGCTGGTGCGAGCTGCAGGTTCCGCCCAGCAGCGGCCTGTGCCTGCTGCACCGCGACTACCGCACGGGCAACTACCTGGCCAGCGAGCAGGGCCTGGAGGCCGTGCTGGATTGGGAATTCACCGGCTGGGGCGACCCTTGCGAGGACCTGGGCTGGTTTACCGCCCCTTGCTGGCGCTTCACCCGGCCCGACCTCGAGGCGGGTGGCATCGGCGTGCTGGAGGATTTCCTGCAGGGCTACCACGGGCTGTCCGCTCTGCGCATCGAGCGCAGCCAACTGCATTACTGGCAGGTCATGGCCACCCTGCGCTGGGCGGTGATCGCCCTGCAGCAGGGCCAGCGCCACCTCTCCGGTGAGGAGCCTTCCCTCGAGCTGGCATTGACTGCACGCCTGTTGCCCGAGCTCGAACTCGACATCCTGAACATGACTGGAGCCGATGCGCCATGACCCAGCCGAATGCCGCTGAACTGCTCGACATTGCCCGCCAGACGCTGCTGGAGCAGGTCGCGCCGACGTTGCCCGGCGAACTGCGCTATCCGGTGCTAATGATCGCCAACGCCATGGCCATCGCCGCGCGTGAAAGCCGCGCCAAGGCTGTGCTCGATGACCAGGAGCGGACGCGCCTGGCGGCCCTGGTGGATGGGGCGCCCGCCACCTTGCCCGAGACCCGCCGCCAGTTGGCAGGCTCGATCCGCGCCGGTGCACATGATGCCCCGCACGCCCGCCGCAACCTGGTCGGCGCCTTGCGCGCAATCACGCTCGCCCAGCTGGCGATCAGCAATCCCAAGGCCGTGCCCTGAACACGGCTGGCCACCCCCACTCCTCACGACCGACTCGCCCACAAGGACAACCATGAACTTCTCCCTCCCGGACGAACTCCTGGCGCTGCAGGCCAAGACCCGAGACTTCATTGCGGAACAGGTGATCCCCTTTGAAAACGACCCCCGCCAGGGCGCCCACGGCCCCAGTGACGCCCTGCGCCTGGACCTGCTGGACCGTGCGCGCGATGTGGGCCTGCTGACCCCCCATGCCAGCCGCGAGATGGGCGGCCTGGGGCTGAGCCACGTGGCCAAGGCCATCGTTTTCGAAGAGGCCGGCTACTCGCCGCTGGGCCCGGTAGCGTTGAACATCCACGCCCCGGACGAAGGCAACATCCACTTGATGGACGTGGTCGCCACCGAGGCGCAGAAGGACCGCTGGCTGCGGCCGCTGGTCCAGGGGCGTGCCCGCTCGTGCTTCGCCATGACCGAGCCGGCGCCGGGCTCGGGCTCCGATCCGTCGATGCTGCGCACGACCGCCACCCGCGACGGTGACGACTACGTGATCAATGGCCGCAAATGGCTGATCACCGGCGCCGAGGGGGCCGACTTCGCCATCGTCATGGCGCGCATGGAAGACGGCACGGCGACCATGTTCCTCACCGACATGCAGCGTGAGGGCATCGTCCACGAGCGTCAGCTGGATTCATTGGACCGCTGCTTCACCGGCGGTCACGGCCAACTGCGCTTCGACAACCTGCGGGTGCCGGCGAGCGATGTACTGGGTGAGATCGGCAAGGGCTTCCGCTACGCCCAGGTGCGCCTTGCGCCCGCGCGCCTGACCCACTGCATGCGCTGGCTCGGTGCCGCGCGCCGTGCCCACGACATCGCCTGCGACTATGCGCGCACTCGCGACGCCTTCGGCAAGCCGCTGGGCGAGCACCAGGGCGTGGGCTTCATGCTGGCCGACAACCAGATGGACCTGCATGTGGTGCGCCTGGCGGTCTGGCACTGCGCCTGGGTGCTCGACCAGGGCCAGCGGGGCAATGTCGATTCGAGCATGGCCAAGGTGATCAGCTCCGAGGCGCTGTGGCGGGTGGTGGATCGCTGCATGCAGGTGCTGGGCGGGCGCGGGGTGACCGGGGACACGGTGGTGGAGCGCATCTTCCGTGACATCCGCCCGTTCCGTATCTACGACGGCCCGAGCGAAGTGCACCGAATGAGCCTGGCGAAGAAGCTGCTCGGCCAGCGCCCGGGGAGCCACTGATGCAGCCCGACCTGGTTCGACTGTTCTCCCTCGCCGGTCGCCGTGCCCTGGTGACCGGCGCCTCCAGTGGCCTGGGCCGACACTTCGCCATGACCCTGGCCGCCGCCGGTGCCGAGGTGGTGGTGACGGCCCGGCGCCAGGCGCCGTTGCAGGAGCTGGTGGAGGCCATCGAGGGGGCGGGGGGACGTGCCCGTGCCTTCGCCCTCGATGTGACCTGCCGCGAGGATATCTGCCGGGTGCTCGATGCCGCGGGCCCGCTGGATGTGCTGGTCAACAACGCCGGGGTGAGCGACAGCCAACCCTTGCTGGCCTGCGACGATGACAGCTGGGATCGCGTGCTCGATACCAACCTCAAGGGCGCCTGGGCCGTGGCCCAGGAAAGCGCCCGGCGCATGGTCGCGGCGGGGAAGGGCGGCAGCCTGATCAACGTCACCTCGATCCTCGCCAGCCGTGTGGCCGGCGCCGTTGGCCCCTATCTCGCGGCCAAGGCCGGCCTGGCTCACCTGACCCGGGCCATGGCCCTGGAGCTGGCACGCCATGGCATTCGGGTGAACGCCCTGGCGCCAGGCTACGTGATGACCGACCTGAACGAGGCCTTCCTGGCCGGCGAAGCGGGGCAGAAGTTGCGTGCGCGTATTCCCAGCCGACGTTTCAACCAGCCGGCGGACCTCGACGGGGCCTTGCTGCTGCTCGCCAGCGACGCCGGACGGGGCATGAGCGGTAGCGAGATCGTGGTCGATGGCGGCCATCTGTGCGGCAGCCTCTAGGCGCCGTGCTGGCGGGTCGCGCAGCGCGGGTGTTCGTCGGTCGCTGCAAGGCTCGATCAAGACAACAAGAAACAGGAGAGAGATAGGTGCGTGCAACCCCTGGACTGCCCATGGACGAGGTGCCTGGCATGATGACGCGGAGCTTCGAACACGACCTGGCCCCCAACGCGGCCAACCATGTGCCGCTGTCGCCGCTGTCGTTCCTCAAGCGCGCTGCGCAGGTCTACCCGCAGCGCGACGCGGTGGTCTATGGCGACCGCCGCTACAGCTACCAGCAGCTGCACCAGCGTAGTTGCGCCCTGGCCAGCGCCCTCGAGCGGGTCGGCGTACAGCCGGGCGAGCGGGTGGCGATCCTGGCGCCGAACATCCCCGAGATGCTGGAGGCGCACTACGGCGTACCCGGTGCCGGGGCGGTCCTGGTGTGCATCAATATCCGCCTGGAGGCACGCAGCATCGCGTTCATCCTGCGTCATTGCGAAGCCAGGGTGCTGATCTGCGACCGTGAGTTCGGCGCCGTGGTCCACCAGGCGCTGGCGATGCTGGAGACGCCGCCTTTGCTGGTGGGCATCGACGATGCCCAGGCCGAGGGCGGCGACCCGGTAGCCGATCTGGACTACGAGGGCTTCCTGGCCCAGGGCGACGCCAACCGGCCGCTGAGCGCGCCGCGCAACGAATGGCAATCCATCGCCATCAACTACACCTCCGGGACCACCGGCGACCCCAAGGGCGTGGTCCTGCACCACCGCGGCGCCTACCTCAATGCCTGCGCCGGCGCCCTGATCTTCCAGCTGGGGCCGCGCAGCGTGTATCTGTGGACCCTGCCGATGTTCCACTGCAACGGCTGGAGCCACACCTGGGCCGTGACCCTGTCGGGTGGCACCCACGTCTGCCTGCGCAAGGTGCAGCCGGAAGCGATTCACGCCGCGATCGCCGTGCATGGCGTGACCCACCTGAGTGCCGCGCCGGTGGTGATGTCGATGCTGATCCATGCCAAGCATGCCGGTGCGCCTGGCGGGCCGGTGTCGGTCATCACCGGCGGCGCCGCGCCACCCAGCGCAGTGATCGCCGCCATGGAGGCGCTCGGCTTCAGCATCACCCACGCCTACGGCATGACCGAAAGCTACGGCCCCAGCACCCTGTGCCTGTGGCAGCCGGGCGTCGACGAGCTGCCGCTGGAGGACCGGGCCCGGTTCATGAGCCGCCAGGGCGTGGCCCACCCGATGCTGGAGGAAGCCACTGTGCTGGACGCCGACACCGGCCAGCCGGTGCCCGCTGACGGAACCACCCTGGGCGAACTGGTGGTGCGCGGCAACACGGTGATGAAAGGCTACCTGCATAACCCGGAGGCGACCCGCAGCGCCCTGGCCGACGGTTGGCTGCACACGGGTGACCTGGCCGTGCTGCATCCGGACGGGTATGTGGAAATCAAGGACCGGAGCAAGGACATCATCATTTCCGGAGGCGAGAACATCAGCTCGCTGGAAATCGAAGAGGTGCTCTACCAGCACCCCGGGGTGATCGAGGCCGCTGTGGTGGCACGCCCGGACGCGCGCTGGGGCGAGACCCCCCAGGCCTTCGTCACCCTGCGTGCCGATGCCCGGGCAACGACCACGGGTGATGATCTGATTCGCTGGTGCCGCGAGCGCCTGGCGCATTTCAAGGCGCCACGGTATGTAACGCTGGCAGAGTTGCCCAAGACCGCTACCGGCAAGATCCAGAAGTTCGTCCTGCGCGAGTGGGCCCGGCAACAGGCAGCGGAAACCGCAGACCACGCAGGCTGATCGAGCTGCCGTCGCTCGGTATGCGGCGACCGACCGGAAGGGTGATGCGTGGTCACCCTTCCGGCCAGCCGCCAGGCCGATCGAGTCTGCTGGATCATCCCGAGCAAAGGCTTCACATCATCCGCCAAAATTCAGGCAATCCATGCACCCGTCAGTGACCAGAAGTCGTGAGCCGGACCTTCAATGATGACGTCCTCCATCCTGGGTAGCGCGTTACTGGGTTTTGACGACTTCGCCGTCGCGCAAGGCCTTGAGCCCCGTGCGCTGATGGCAGAGGTTTTTCCCGGCTCGGGCGACCTCGACGCGGCGATCGAAACCCGGCAGTTCAACCAGCTACTGGCGTTGTGCGCGCAACGTTCGGGCAATGGCCTGTTCGCGCTGCAGTTCGGCCTGGAGCATGGCATGCGCGGCATGGGGAGCCTGCTGCATGCCATTCAGGGCGCGCACAGCGTCGGCGAGGTGGTGCACGCGTTGAGCCGGCATTCCCATGTGCTCGGCACTGCGGTGCAGTTCCGTATCGAACGGCATGCCGGTAGCGCACGGTTGCTCTACCAGGTCACCGATGCCGAGATTCCCTGCGTACGGCAGACCGTGGAATGGGCCATGGGCATGAGCGCGCAACTCATGCAGAGCCTGCTCAAGCACCTGTGGCGTCCCCAGGCCCTGCTCCTGCAGCATGGCGCGGCTGTGGCGCCGGCTGCCTACCGGTGCCTGCTCGGTGTGACGCCGCGTTTCTCCAGCCTGGAGAACGCCTGGGTCTTCGCCCCCGCTCTCCTGGATACACGGCTCGCCGTGCAGGATGAACGGTTCATGCAACTGGCGCGGCAGCTTCAGGAGGAGCTGGCGGACATCAGCTTGCAGTCGCTGCCCCTCCACGTTCAACGGCTCATTCGCAACCGGATGCCCCACGGGCGCGTCACGGTGGAGCAGGTCGCCATGGACCTGACTGTCAGCCCACGCAGCCTGCAGCGCTACCTGCTGACGCAGGGCACGAGTTTCCAGGCGCTGCTGGACGAGACGCGCCAGGCGGTGGCCACACGCCTGATCCGTGATGCCTCGATCAGCCTGACGCAGGTGGCGGACTTGCTGGGGTACACCCAGCTCGGTGCGTTCTCCCGGGCGTTCAGCCGCTGGCATGGCGTCAGCCCGCAACAATGGAAACGCCAACTGCACCAGGCGCCTGCGCTCGATCCGAACGCCAAATGCCGCGCGTCGCCACCGCCATCCGCCGAGGCGTGACCCCCATGGCCACCGTTCCTTTCGTTCGGGCCATCAGCCTTACCGGGTTCCATGCGTTCGCTGCGGCGCAGGGACTCGATCCCGTGCAGATGCTCAGGCACATCGGCTTGCCGAGCCACAGCGTGCAGCACGAGGACGGCCTTTTCCCCTACCAGCAATATTGCGCCTTGCTGGAGGCCTGCAGCCTGCATTCGGGGAATGCGCTGTTCGGCCTGCAATATGGGTTGTTCCAGGCACCGGGCGTCTTTGGCGATCTGCTCTACCTGCTGCGCAATACGCGCACGGTCGGCGAGGCGTTGCTGGAGTTACGCCACCACTATGCGCTCTACAACGGTGCCGCCGAGGTGGGGCTGGACCATCAAGGCGGGTGGGCCACCCTCAGTTACCACGTCCGTCAGTCGAATGTGCCCGGTGTGCGCCAGGCCGAGGAGCTGGCCTGTGCGGTGGGCCTTCAATTGATGCGGGCGCTGGTGGGGGAGCACTGGTTGCCCCGCGCCCTGTTGCTGAGGCACCCGGCCAGCACCGACACGGCCCTTTATGCCCAGGCCCTGGGCATGGCGCCGACCTTCGATGCGCACGCTCTGGCCATGGTGTTCGAACCGGCGATCCTGGACCGGCCCAATGCCGCCTCCGACGAGGCGTTGCACCAGGTGATCGCCAGGCGAATGCAGCGCCTGGAGCCGCTCTCCAGCGACAACCTGTCCGACCAGATCAAGCAGTTGTTGCATCAGCTGCTGCCCGCCGGGCGGGCCACGGCGGAGAGGGTGGCCAGTGTCATGGCGGTGACGCCGAACGAGTTGCGTCAGCTCATGGAGCACGAGGGCCTGTCTTTCCAGCAGTTGCTGGATGAGGTCCGGCAGTGCATGGCGCAAGCGTATCTTTCCAGGTCTTCGGTCAACATCGGCGAGCTGGCCACGATGCTCGGCTACTCCGACGCCAGCGGATTTTGCCGCGCCTTCCACCGCTGGTTCCACATGAGCCCGTTGAACTGGCAGAAGAGCCAGGGCATCCAGCGCCAGCCGCGTCTGCTGGGGCGAGGGCGCACGCGCCGGTAGGGGGAGCCGGCCGGCGCCGGGAGCAATCAGCGCCGTGCCTCGCCCATCAATAGTGGCGGAAGATATCGCCTATGCTCGCGACCGGGTGCCCTGTGGGCACGGCCGCGCGATTCTCTACGTAAGGCTTCGGGGTGTGGGTCGTCAGGAACAGGGCGAGCGCCAGGCCCGCCAGTAGAAAAGCAAAAGCACGCATAGGAACCTCCGGACTTATTGTTGTAATTGCCGTCGAGTCTGGTCCGTGGCGCCTGCGGAGACTTGATAAAGCGCGCCATTAAATGGGCCTTTGTGAGGCTGGCGCGGACCTGGAAAGCCCCGTGCTGACGGGGCGGGTCAGCGCCGGCTAACGCTAGGGTTGCGAGGGGAGGGCCGCTGCCGCGAACGCCTGGGTAGTGGCCACGATGTCCTGGTCGCCGAAACCCATCGACGTTGCACGCTGGGCCACCTGGCACACGGCGTCGAACACCGGCGTCCAGGCACCGGCTGCCTGCATGGCCTGGCCAATCTCTGCGAAGGCACTGGCATGCACGTCGAGCCTTGCCTGGTCACCCGCGAAATCCTGCTGTTCCAGGCGCCGCACGGCTTCCTCGAGTGCATCGGCGACGAAGAAGCGCGACGTGTCGAGAATCAGCCGGGCCATCTTGGCAACTGGCATGCCAAATGCCTGGCTCGTGCCCACGGCTTCGTAGAACGCCACCATCGCGGCAAACGAATGGGCATGCAGCAGGGCAGCGAACGCGTACGTTTCCTCCCAGGGCAGGAACAGCGTATGGCCCGCCAGCACGTGCAGCAGTGCGCGATGCTGCTCGAAGGCTTCCCGCTCGCCGGTATGGATGCAGTAGCTTTCGGCGTGGCCGATGTTGCGCGGGTAGGCCACGATCATGCCCTTGACGTAGTGACCGCCCGCACGGTGGACGAGCGCCTGAAGCGCCATGCTCTCTTCCTGGGACTCGGTGGTGTAATTGACGATCGTGCGGTTGGCCAGTGCGAGGTTCGCCTCGGCAGATTGCAGAACCTCGAGTACCGCCGCGTTGTCCAGAAGCACCAGGAGGGTGACCGGGCTCGCCGCCAGCGCAGCGTGCGCACTGTCGCAGAGGTGGGCGCCGGCAGCGACGAGCACCTGAGCCTTGTCGGGGGAGCGATTCCAGACCGCTACGCGTTTGCCTTGCTTGAGCAGCACGTGCGCCATGATCGTGCCCATGGCTCCAAGCCCCACGACGGATACGTCGAAGCCTGAAAAGGTATCAACGGGGTTATGCATGATTCAACACTCCAGGTTCTTGTTTTTGTTTACAGATGGTTCTGTGACCGGGCCCAGTCCGTCGCGTCAGCCAGGGCCCGATCAAATGCGCTGAAGATCGCGTCGAGGTCGTCTTGCGTGGTGATCAATGGCGGGCAGAAGGCGATCGTGTCGTAGATGGCGCGGATGATCAGCCCGTGCTTGTGTGCCTGTTTGAACAGGTAGCCACCCAGCACGTCGGGTTGGGCCAACGCTTGGCCGGTGGCCTTGTTCGCCACCCGCTCGATAGCGCCCAGCAGCCCGACACCCCGGACATCGCCGGCGTGGTTTCCTGTCACCGACGGATTATCTGCTGCATGCGGCGGGCCTGCGTGCAGCCTGTTCGATACAGGCCGCACGCAGGCTCATGCAGTTACTGGCTAAGCGCTGCCGCGACCGATTCGCCGAACGCCTTGAGGCCCTGTTCGAGCTGGTCGGTGGGGGTGTTCACCGGCGGCATCAGCTTGATGATTTCGCCGTTCGGGCCGCAGCGGTCGACCAGCACGCCGGCCTGCAGCACACGCTGCTGGGCATCCTTGGCGAAGGCCACGTTGCCGCGGCCGAAGTCGATGCCGGCGATCATGCCGCGGCAGCGCGCGGAGGCGACGCCCGGGATCTCGGCGTAGTCGGCGACTGCTCGTTCCATGGCCGTGCAGTTGGCGGCGAGCAATTTCAGGAACTGCTCGTCGCGCCAATAGCCGAGTGCGATCTGGGCGGTGAGGAACGCCAGCTGGTTGCCACGGAAGGTGCCGATGTGATCGCCGGGTTGCCATACATCCAGTTCGGCGCGAATCAACAGGATCGCCATCGGCAGCCCGAAGCCGCCGATCGATTTCGCACAGGTGATCAGGTCCGGCACGACGCCGGAGCGCTCGAAGCCGAAGAAATCGCCGGTGCGGCCGCAGCCCGCCTGGATCTCATCGCAGATGAGCAACACGCCGTGATCGGTGGTCCACTTGCGCAGCCGCTGCAACCAGGCGTTGGAGGCCGGGTAGACGCCCGCCTGGATCTGCACGGATTCCACGATCACGGCCGCGGGGATTTCCGAGCCGCTGCCCTGGTCGTTGGCCAGGCGTTCGAGGAAGCCGATGCTGTCGAACGCGCCGTAGGGGCTGTCTTCGTACGGCACGAACACCACGTCGCTGGACAGCCCGGGGCCTCGGCGAGTGCGGTTGCCGGTGACGGCCAGCGCGCCGGCCGTCATGCCGTGATAGGCGCCATAGAACGAGACGACCTTGGTGCGCCCCGTGGCTTTGCGCGCCAGCTTCAGCGCGGCCTCGACGGCATCGGCACCGGTCGGGCCGGTGAACTGAACCTTGTAGTCCCAGCCACGCGGCTTGAACAGGTCACGCTCGATCGACTCCAGGAACTGGCGCTTGGTGGTGGTGTGCAGGTCGAGGGCGTGGGTCACGCCGTTGGACGACAGGTACGCGATCAGGGCATCGCGCATGCGTGGGTCGTTGTGGCCGTAGTTCAGCGCACCGGCGCCGGCGAAGAAGTCCAGGTATTCGCGGCCATCCTCGCCGCGGATCGTGCTGCCCTGGGCGGTATCGAACACCAGCGGCAGGTCACGGCAGTACATCCGCACGTTGGACTCGAGCCTCTCGAACGTCTCGATATTGTTCATGCATAACCTCTTGGAAGTAGTGGGGAAGCGTCGTCTTGGGGGCGTCAGTGCTTGAACATCACGTGGCGCACCACCGTGTAGTCTTCGAGGGCATACATGGAGAGGTCCTTGCCGTACCCGGACAGCTTCACTCCGCCATGGGGCATCTCGCTCACCAGCATGAAGTGGGTATTGACCCAGGTGCAGCCGTACTGCAGGCGGGCGGCGAGACGATGGGCGCGCCCCATATCGGCCGTCCACACCGACGAGGCCAGGCCGTAGTCGGAGGCATTGGCATACGCCAGGGCCTGGGCTTCGTCCTCGAACGACGTGACCGTGACCACCGGGCCGAAGATCTCACGGCACACCACTTCATCCTCCTGCGTGGCGCCGGCCAGGACGGTGGGTTCGAAGAAGAACCCCTTCCCCGCCGCCCGTTTGCCACCGGTGACCACCTCTATATGCGGGAGCTCCCTGGCGCGGTTGACGAAGCCCTCGACGCGCTCCAGGTGCTCCTGGGTGATCAGCGGGCCCATCTCGGTGGAAGGGTCGTCCTGGAGCCCGCACTTGATGCTGGACACCGCCTCGCCGAGCTTGCGGACGAATTCCGGGTAGACCGACTTCTGCACATAGAGGCGGCACGCGGCGGTGCAGTCCTGGCCGGCGTTGTAGAAACCGAAGGCGCGGATGCCTTCGACGGCGGCGTCGATGTCGGCATCGTCGAAGATCAGCACCGGCGCCTTGCCACCCAGCTCCATATGCATGCGTTTAACGCTGTCTGCGGTGCCTTCGATGATCCGGCTGCCGGTGCGCACGGAGCCGGTCAGCGACACCATGCGGACCCGGGCGTGGCTGGTGAGTGGCTCTCCCACTGTGGCGCCACGGCCATGGACGATGTTGACCACGCCGGCAGGGAAGATCTCGGCGAGCAGTTCCCCCAGCTTCAGGGTGCTCATCGGGGTGTGCTCGGAGGGCTTCAGGACCACGGTGTTGCCACCGGCCAGGGCCGGGCCGAGCTTCCAGGCCGCCATCAGCAAGGGGTAGTTCCAGGGCGCGATGGACGCGACGACGCCCACCGGGTCGCGACGGATCATCGAGGTGTGCCCCGGCAGGTACTCGCCCGCTGCCGAGCCCTGCAGGCAGCGGACGGCACCGGCAAAGAAGCGGAACACGTCCGATACGGCCGGCAGTTCGTCCTGCAGCACGGCGCTGTAGGGCTTGCCACAGTTGTCCGCCTCCAGGCGGGCGAACACCGCTGCCTGGGCATCGATGCTGTCGGCAAGGGTGAGCAGCAGGGCCGCACGGTCCTTGGGTGGCGTTTGCGACCAGGCGTCGAAGGCCGCATCCGCGCTTTGCACCGCGGCCTGGACCTGGGCGCTGCTGGCTTCGGTGGTCTGCACCAGGACGCTGCCCAAGGAAGGGTTGTATACGGCCAGGCTTTCGCCTTCGCCGGCCACGAGGGCGCCATTGATCAGGAGTTTTGTTTGCATGTCGATTCTCGCCATTGAACGGCAAGGCCAGGGGCTTGCCTTGGGGTTGTCGTCAGGGGGTTCGATTGGAAAGCGCCCGCTACACCAGCGCGTCAGGCACGGGGTGGCGGAAGAGGCGGGTCCGGCAGGCGAGATAAACCGCCCCCAGGGCGAGCCAGCCACAGCCCATCATCAGCGCGTCCTTGTCCAGGCTGACCAGCATCCACCCGGCCGTGATCAGGCCGATGAAGGGGAAGAGCACGCCGAGCAGCAGGCCGGCTCCATCCCTGGTGCGTGCATCGAAGGTGAGTCGCAACGCGCACAGGTTGACGGCGGTGAAGGCGAGGAAAGCGCCGAAGTTGACCAGTGATGTCGCGGTGGCGATGGTCAAGCCAAAACCGGCGGTGCCGAAGACGCCGCAGAGCAGGATGTTGAAGGCCGGAGTCTTGTAGCGGGGGTGCAGGACGCCGAACAGCTTGCGGGGCAGTTGGTTGTCCCGGCCGAGGGCGTAGAGCAGCCGGCCCACGCTGGCCTGGAAGGACATCCCCGCCGCGAAGTGGGCGACGATGATCCCCGCCAGGACCACGGCGAAGAACAGGTCGCCGCCGATCATCCGGGCAATCTCGAAGGCTGCCCCATCCACCTGCTCGAAGGTGGGGGAGGGGTGCGCCAGGTACATGAAGTACGAGGAGCCGACGTAGATCGTGCCGCCGATCAGCGCGACCAGCACGATGGCGCGCGGCAGCGTCCGGCCCGGGTCGCGGGTCTCCTCGCTCAGCGTGGACAGTGCGTCAAAGCCCAGGAACGAGTACGCGGCAATGGCGGCGCCGGCCATGGTGGTGGCGAAGGGCACGTCCGGGTCGAAGAACGGCCTGGCCGACAGCAGCCCGCCAGGACCGTTGGCCGCCACGATGTAGTGCACGCACAGGCCGATGAACACGGCGATGATGGCGAGTTGCACCGCCATCAGCAGCAGGTTGAAGCGGTTGGCGACCTGGATGCCGAGGACGTTGAGCAGGGAAGTGGAGAGGATGAACCCGGTGATCCACACCCACTGAGGGACTTCTGGAAACGCCATGTTGAGGTAGCTGGCGCCGAGCAGCCAGATCAGCATCGGGATGAAGAAGTAATCGAGCAGGGCCGCCCAACCCACCATGAAGCCGAGATTGGCATTCAGCATCTTGCGGGTATAGGTGTAGGCCGAGCCGGCCACCGGGAACACCTTCACCAAGCGGCCATAGCTGAACGCCGTGAACACCACGCCGGTCGCTGCGACCAGATAGGCCATCGCCGTGGTGTTCCCGCTTGCCTGCGAGATCACGCCGTAGGTGCCGAAGACGATCAGGGGTGCCAGGAATGCCAGGCCGAACAGCAGCACGGAGAACGGGCCCAGGGTGCGCCTCAACGAGGCGCCGGGGTTTGACTGATTCATGACCGGCCCCCCTCACGCGACGAAGTGGTAAGCGGTGGTGATGATGTCGTGGTAGGCCTGCACGGACATCGACTTGGCGTTGCTGGCGTCCGAGAAGTTCTGCTTGGCGTTTTCCGCCAGGGTCAGGAAGTCTTCTTCGCGCACGCCTCTGACGTCGGCGAAGCGGGGGATCCCCAGGTCCTTGCTCATCTGGAACAGATGGCTGACAGCGGCCTCGGCGGCGTCGATCGGCGAAAGCCTGGGGTCGATCCCCAGCGCATAGGCCACGTGGGCATGGCGGACGATGTCGGCGTCACGGTTGTGGCCGAATACGAAGGGCAGGAAGATCGCGTTGCCCACGCCGTGCGGCGTGTCGTACATGCCGCCGATCGCTTCGGAAATGCAGTGCACGCTGCCGACGTCGGCGTTGCCGAATGCCATGCCGGCGATCAGGCTCGCCACCAGCATCTGCTCCCGGGCTTCCCGGTTCTCCGGCTCTTGCACGGCGGGTTTGAGGTGCTGGCTGATCAGGCGGATGGCATGCAGCGCCAAGCCGTCGCTGATCGGGTTCGACACGCGACAGGTGTAGGCCTCGATGGCGTGGGTGAGCGCATCCATACCGGTCGCGGCGGCAATCGACGCGGGCAGTGTGTCGGTGATGTGCGAGTCGAGCAGCGCCAGTACCGGTCCGACCCGGTGATCGTGGACGCTCATCTTGAAATGACGGGCGGTGTCGGTGATCACCGAGAAGCAGGTCACCTCGCTGCCGGTGCCTGCCGTGGTCGGGATGGCGACGATGGGCGGTATGGCACGCGTGAGCGTGAAGGAGCCTTCGTAGTCTTCGATGCGGCCGTCATGAGTGAGCAGCACACTGATGGCCTTGGCCGCGTCCATCGCGCTGCCGCCGCCCACGGCCAGCAGGCCGTCGATGCCTGTGCCCCGGTACCGCTGCGCGGTCTGGTTGATGTCTTCGCTGCGTGGGTTGGCCTTGATGTCCGCCACTTCCTCGAAGGCGATGCCGGCCTTCTCCAGGCTGGCGTAGACGCTGTCCAGCAGGCCGGCTGCCTTCACCCCGGGATCGGTCACGATCAGGATGCGGCTCAGGCCAAGTGCCTGCAGATGCTCACCGGTGCGCTCGCGCAGGCCGGGTTCCATGACGACTTTGCTGGGGAGTAAGAACTTGAATTCCATACAGACCTCTTGCTCGATTGTTGTGATTGTCGAAAGGGCAGTGGAGGAGCACCCGGGCGAGTTCGTCTTGACGGCTCGGGCGCTTGAAGTACGGCTTGACGGTTTCAACAAGCCGGAATCTTGTTGTTCTGTGTCCTGCGAAAGGTGCTGCGAGAAGCCTCTGGTTGAATAAAAAAAGGGGCGGCAAGCTGCACGCCCCAAAAGGAGGTCGGTACTAGCGCATGTGCCCCGAGAGAAGTGACAGCAGCGTGCCTGTCAGGCATTTCGGCAGGTCATGACCCATCCCGGGCAACAGCACCAGGCTCGACCCGGGGATCGCCGCGGCGGTGGCGAAGCCTCCGTTGGTCGCGACCATGAGGTCCTTGTCCCCATGAATGACCAGCGTGCTGCAACGGATGCCCTGGAGTTCCTGGGTACGGTCACCCGAGTTGATGATTGCGCCGATCTGCCTCGCCGTGCCCAGGTTGCTGGCCTCGCCGCCACCTCGTTCCCAGGCCTCCGTGGCGTAGTCGCGCATCGCCACCTCGCCCCATTCGAGCGTCGAGCCGATCACGCGCATGATGTCCAGGTAGTCGCGAACGCTTTCCTGCTGATTGCGCGGGGGGCGGCGCAGCAGCTTGAAGATGGCCTTGAGCGCGGGCTGGCCCACGCGCAGTGAACCGGTCGTGGAGAAGATGGAGGTGAGGGTCCTGATGCGCGTGGGGTAACGCGCCGCGAGCGTCTGGGCGATCATGCCGCCCATCGACATGCCCACGGCATGCGCCGTTTCCAGCTGCAAGCCATCCATGAGTGCAATGACGTCGCTGGCCATGTCCCCCAGGTCATAGCCGGGGGTCCGCTTGCGGAAGAACTGCTGCATGACCGAGGGCGGTGTCACGTCGGTAAAGAAGGACCTGCCCGAGTCCCGGTTGTCCAGGGTGATGACGCGCAATCCCCGCTCGACCAGTCCGGTTATGAGCGCTTGCGGCCAGTAGGTCAGCTGCAGCCCCAGGCCGACGATGAGCAGCACCGCCGGTGCGTCTTCGTGGCCGTGGCTGCGATAGCAGATCCTGCGCGCGCCAGGCAGTTCGCAGAAGCGATCGGGGCTCATCCGCGGCTACCTGGTTGTTGCAGCTCGACCTTTGCGTGCAGGGGTGCGCTGGGCACCGAGGAGAACGCCAGGCACTTCTCGGCCACCGTGCCGCGGCGCAGGAGCTTGACATCGCGGAAGTAGTCCATCGACATCACCCAGGGCTCGCTCGGCCCCTGACGCGGCATGCTGTCCAGCGCGCGTTGCACGTAGCCGGCACCGAAATCCAGCAGCGGGCGGGTCTCGATCCCGTCCGGCGCGATGGGTTCGCAGACGTTGTAGCCGTGGCTGTCCATGAAGCCCAGCAGGCGACAGAAGTGGTCGCACAGCAGGCACACCTTCAAGGTCCAGGAGGAGTTGGTGTAGCCCACCGCGAAGGCGAAGTTGGGGACGCCGGAGAGCATGGTGCCCTTGTAGGCGAGGGTTTCCCTCAGCACGACGGGCTTGTCGTCCTTGTGCAGGCTGATGCCCCCGAACATCTGCACGTTCAGCCCTGTGGCGGTGATCACGATGTCGGCTTCCAGGGTCTTGCCGGACTTCAGCAACAGGCCGGATTCGGTGAAGCACTCGATATGGTCGGTGACGATGTCGGCCTTGCCTGCGCTGATCGCCTTGAACAGGTCGCCTTCGGGAACCGTGCACAGGCGCTGGTCCCAGGGGTTGTAGGGCGGATTGAAATGCACGTCGACCGGGTAGTCCTTTGGCAGCTCCTTGCGGGTCAGCCACAGGAGCAGCTTGCGGGAAAGTTTGGGGAAGCGCTGGCAGAAGGCCCAGAAGGCCAGGGTGATCCTGGCGTTCTTGTAGCGCGTCAGGGAGTAGGCGGCCTGCTCGGGCAGGACCTTGCGGAAGAACGCCGCGACCGCATCATTGGCCGGCTGGTTGATGATGTAGGAGGGCGTGCGCTGCAGCATGGTGATGCTGGACACCTTGTCCGCCATGGCCGGAATCAGGGTCACGGCCGTCGCGCCGCTGCCGATGACGACGACACGCTTGCCCGTGTAGTCCAGGTTCTCCGGCCAGTGTTGGGGGTGGACGATCAACCCCTTGAACCGTTCGGTTCCCTCGAAGCGGGGGCTGAACCCCTGGTCGTACCGGTAGTAGCCGCCCGCGCCGAACAGCCAGCGGCATTCGACAGTACGGAGCTGCCCCATGTGGCCGTCGTCCACCAGCACCGCCCACAGGCCCTTGTCCGATTGCCAGTTCGCCGAGATGACGGTCTGCTTGTACTGGATGAGGGCGTCCAGCTCATGCTCGTCGATGGCTTCGCGCAGATATTCGATGATGTCTGCGGCGTCCGCCAGGGACTTCGCCTTGGTCCAGGGCTTGAAGTCGAAGCCGAAGGTGTACAGGTCGGAATCGGAGCGGATGCCGGGGTAGCGGAACAGGTCCCAGGTGCCCCCCATGCGCTCACGGGACTCGAGAATCGTGAAGGTCTTGTTGGGTTGATAGCGCCGCAGATAGGCGGCCGCACCGATGCCAGACACACCGGCTCCCATGATCAGAATATCGAGTGGCTCAACCGGAAGAGCAGTGTGCGAGGACATAGGGCCTCCTATTGTTGTGTTATAGAGACTGATCTTTTGACTTGATCATTTGACCATGATGGGGCGGCCGATTGGCCGGGGCAAGGTGCAAAATGCACCGCGAATTAATTTTTTTGTGGCGATTTGAACAGTTCAGCCGCGAAGACACCGACTCGACCCGCTGTCGCTGGCGCCGTGATCAAACAGAGGGAGTAGGGTGGCTATCTGGGCTGCGTGTCTTGGGAGGGGGCTTCGCGCCAGTCGTCTTCAGGGCTTTGAGTCGTCATGACTGTGGTCGGCAGGGGGGCTCTTGCGGCGAGGTGCGCGGTCAGCTTGTCTGTCAACCAGATGGATTCCCGGATTGCCGTGTCACATGTGAGCACGGCGCATCCGGATGGCGTCTCAGTAGCTGGCCACCAGCAGTTCCACCGCCTGGCAGGCGGTCTCGGTTTCGGCCTCAAGGCGCTCGGGGTTGCCGTGGGCGATCCAGGCGAGCAGCAAGCCATCGAAGAGGTTGAGGAGCAGTTGACTGACAGTGGTCAGTGCGGCCTGGTCCAGCGCATCGCCCGTCGCCTTCTGGATGGCCTGCCGGGTCGCTTCGTTGGAAACGGTATAGATCTTCTCTGCCATTTCCGGGTCGTTGCGCAGGTTCCAGAAGAAGAGTTCGAACTGGGTGATGGCCCGTTCGGGGTGCGCGATGAACCACTTGACCAGCTGGCGCAGCATCTCCCCTACCGTCTCTGCGGGGGTGGCGCCTGCCGGCGCTTGCTGCAAGGACTGTTGCGGCAGGTTGATCAAGGATTCGTAGACCGCATAGAACAAATCTTCCTTGGTGTGGAAGACGTAGTGCAGCGAGGCCAGCGGCGAATCCGCCGCCGCCGCGATACGTCGCGTCGTGGCGTTGGCGATGCCGTGCTCTGCGATCACCTTGATGGTGGCCTCGATAAAATCCTGTCTGCGCTCTTCAGCGCCTATCCGAGCCATTGAGCGTTCTCCCTTTTCGGTATTGCCGCCAACCCTCTGGTCCGGTGCCGGCGGTGACGAATGCTATCGCAAGGTCATTCCCCAATCCATGAGATGCGTCGATGGGTTCCACCCTCGTGCGCGCAGCTATCAGGGCGCGGCCATCGCCTGGAAGGGCAGGCGGAGCATGGATTTCACCGGTGCTGAGCTGCCTGCGGAATGATCCAAAAATAAAAAATCAAATGACTTGATCATTTGACCATGTTTGAGGATTATGACAGCGCCGAGCGGGTAATGCCGAACTGCGGCAGCGGGAGAAAGGTCGCTGTGGTGACTGGCACCCGGCGGGCCGAGCCGGTTGACCAGGCTCCCTGGACAGAACAATGACAAAACCAGACAGGTACAAAGCAGATGGACACACGAAAACTCTCGACGGTCAGCAGTGATGCATCGGTCGAACAGGTAGTGGAGATCATTCGGCGTGACGGCGGGGTCATCATTTCCGATTTCGTCTCGCCTGCAACGCTCAAGTGCCTCAGTGAAGAGCTGGACACTTACTTGAATGTCACGCCCTGCGGAGAAGACCCTTATTTCGCGGGCACGCAGACCCGACGTGTCGGTCGCATCATCGGGCGAAGCGATACGGCAGTGGAGGTGGCGCTGAACCCGTTGTTCATCGGGGCAGCCAGGCAGATCCTGCAGACGCCTACCCATGTCTGGGTGGGCAGCGACCGCATGGAGTTGGCCCCTGACATTCAGCTCAGCATCACCCAGGCCATCCAGATCGGGCCGGGCCAAGGCTTGCAGCCCCTGCACCGTGACGATGCCACTTCGCTGTGGCGGCATCCCCAGTTCGGGCGCGAGGCTCGGCTACAGATCATGCTGGCCATCTCGGACTTCACCGAAGAGAACGGTGCCACGCGCGTGATTCCGGGCAGTCACCAGTGGGATGACGAGCGCATGCCGACCCAGGAAGAAACCGTTGCCGCCGAGATGAAGGCAGGCTCCGCGCTGCTGTGGATGGGCTCGGTCTATCACGGCGGTGGCGCCAATACCTCCTCCTCTCCTCGTACTGGCCTGACCATGGCCTACGACCTGGCCTTCCTGCGCCTCGAAGAAAACCACTTCCTTTCCCTTCCCATTGAACGGGTGCGCCAGCTCCCCCCGGAGATGCAACGCCTGCTGGGCTGGAGCGCCAGCTCAACGCTGCTGGGCTGGGTAGAAATCGACGGACAGATGCGTGACCCGCAAGAGCTCCTGGGCATGCCTGCTTTTTCCGAGCCGGGAAAAGGATTCTGACGATCTTGAGCTGCCACGAAGCGGCCCACTGTGGGAGCAGTGCTGCACGTCCTGGGAATCATATGAATGAGTGCCTGGGATAACACAGTGCCCGGTGGCTTGGGGTCGTTGAAGTTTCACAGCCTGAATGAATGAGAGCGGCTGGCCGATGTGCAGTCAACGCTCACGGGACAGGCGCATGCCGATGTCATTGAAGTAACGAACTCTGTTTTCAGCGCCTGCAGCACACGGCTGCGTTTTGAATGTCTGCCCTGTAGGGCACAACCGAGGAGACAATATATGACGTATTCAATTGAGTCCAAAGTGAGTGAATTGCTGGATAACAGCACTGCGCGCCAGATTCTTGAAAAACACTTGCCCGGTATCACTAAACATCCGCAAATCAACATGGCCCGTGGCTTTGCCCTGGTGACGGCGGCGAAATATTCGGGCGGCCTGATTTCTCAAGACGCGCTAAATAAAATTGACAGCGACCTGAAGTCGTTGGCTGGCTAATACGGGCGGCTATCCTGCACGGCTCGTATATATACAGTTTCTCGTGCGGCGCCGGTAACTCAGTGAGTATTTATCAGGGGGAGCCGGTTGATAGTGGTCGTCGGTGAAAGGCAGTTGTTGACCGATAGCTGCCTTTCACATAAGTCCGCTTCCGTGAACTGCGGAATGAACTTCGTATCGCTTGAAGGGTGGCAGTCTCAGGCACAAGCAGCGCAGGCTGTCGGAGGACTGATCAGGTAGTGGGTGTGCGACTGCGTCTTTCCAGACAGCTGCAGAGCACGGCGCGACCCTTATTGATAGAGGCTATTGTCGTGGAACTAATAGAAGTGGGGGCCCTGGTCTCATGTGTGTTACTGGTGATCTGCGGCCTGTACTATGGGGTGGCGTTCATCAGGCGAGATAACTATCTGATTGGTTGGGAGTTTTTGATTGTAGGAATATCCGCAACGAACTTCACGGTCTTCATCGTTACGGGCTGGCTGGCTAATTACAATGTCGCCATGTTTCTCGATGCCTTCTCCCGTGGGGTCGGTATTCCGATCATTGCAACACTGGGCTTGATGGCGGTCACGCACAATTACAAGCCGTCCCTGGTGAGTGACATCCTATTGTTCCTGGCGGGTTTTGCGGCAGCGGCCATCTACTTCACGTCGAGTTCATTCAAGGCCTACCTCCCGTATTTCTATGTGGCGATGTGGTTGGCTTACACCCTGTACCTGGCCTATTTCGTGTGGCGACTGGCCCGTGCCAAGGAGCCTTTGCATGCGCTGGCCACTACCGTGAGTGGCGTGGCGGGGCTGACGATTGCACTGCGGTATGACTTCTTTCCGCTTCCGGGTGACGACACAAAGATAGTATTCATGACCTGTGCCTTCTTGACCTGGTCGTACTCGATCGCGCAGTCGTACTACGCCTATGGTGCACTTCAGCGTTCCAGGAAGAACTCCGCCGAGGCGTTGCTCAACGTCCGTTAGATCGAACGGTATAAGGTGCGCTGCTGTGCTGAATATTCCTTGATTCAGCAACTCCATGTCGGGCCATAGTCCCGCTTCTTTACCGCCTCTCGGGGCGGTTTTTTTATGGGCGAGTGATTCGTTTTTAGGGTTGGGCTCTCAGTCGGGAGATCAACTCTGGTGCAATAAAGGCGACGGCTTGGAAAGGCTTCGTATAACTACGAAGTGCGCCATGAGTGGGCATATACGGGTAACACATGTTCCTTTAATTCCCATGATGGTGCAGGCACTTGATACATATAAAGCGCCAATAACGCCTAACTAACTGATTTATCTAATTTAATTTCCTCATACAAGTTTCTGGCATATGGATTGCGTGTTGGTCATCTGACATGGTCAATTGATCATGTCAGATGATCAGTTTGCGATAGGTGCCGATTTCCGCCTGGAAAGTCGGGTCGCCAGTCCAAGCCCTTTGTTCGAGGAGTCTCTAATGAAAGACGTATCTACACGGCAGGATGGCGACGTATCCGCCCGCCGTATGTTCAGGCAGCTGCTGGTTACCCTCGCGGCATCGACCGCGATCTGCTCGGTACAGGCCGCGCCCCAGGGGGCCGAGGAACTGGGTTCGACGCTGACGCCGCTGGGCGGTGAGGTGGCCGCCAATTCAAGCGGGGAGATTCCCGCCTGGGCTGCTCCCGGGCCGCAAGGGGAGGGCTGGAGCTACGGCCAGGTGCGGGGAGAGCACTGGACGTTCAAGGATGACAAACCTCTCTACAGCATCGACTCGAGCAGCGTGGCACAGCACGCGAGCAAGCTTTCACCGGGCCAGCTCGAACTGTTCAAGAAGATCCCGGGTTACCGCATGGACGTCTACCCGACCCGCCGTACCTGTGGCGTGCCGGACTTCGTGGCTGAGAACACCCGGCAGAACCTTGGCTTCGCCAAGCTCGACGCCGAGGGTGTGGCCCTCGAGGAAGCCCATGTGCCGGGCATCCCGTTCCCTTTACCCAGCAGCGGCGCAGAGGTGATGTGGAACATGAAGATGCGTTACCGCGGCCTGGGTGTAGATATCCCCAAGAGCATTTCAGGCATTTCGCCGCGCAAGGGCAGGGAATGGTTGCGTCAGTCCACGGACACCTTCTTCTTCACGCCCTGGGGCAAGAAAGGCAGTGCGCTTTTTTCGTCCGTCGGACGCCTGGAAAACGCCACGTTCTCCAGTTACCAGGAGCCCGCGGCGCTGGCCGGTCAGGCTGGCGTGCAGACGGCGGTGGCCGGTGAGCAGGCCACGACCTTCTACTACTTCCCCGGCCAGCGTCGGGTCCGGCGCATGCCGTCGTATTCCTACGACGCGCCACAGATCGGGCTGGACAACCAGTACACCGTGGATGAGGCGAACGTCTTCTTCGGGGCCATGAACCGCTTCGATTGGAAGCTGATCGGCAAGCAGGAACTGCTGGTGCCGTACAACGCTTTTGGTGCCTACGACACGGCCGCCAAGGTTGAAGCGTTCGCGGGCGAGGACTCCATCGCGCCGCAATCGCGTCGCTACGAGCTGCATCGTGCCTGGGTCGTCGAGGCCAATGTCCGCCAGGGCATGCGCCACCAGGCGCCCAAGCGCCTGTTCTACATCGACGAGGACAGCTGGAACCCCCTGCTGGCTGTCGACTACGACAAGCAGGGCCAGATCTGGAAGGTGCGTGAAGGGTTCTCGATCCCCGTGTACGAGACGGGCGCGTGCGATGTGCAGGCACAGGTCCAGTACAACCTGGTCGACAACCGTTATCTCTTCGACATGACCACCATCGGCGCGGGCAAGAACGACATTCGCTGGCTCACCGAAGACAGTGGCAACCCTCGACTGAAACGCGACTTTTTCACCTCCGACAACCTGCGAGCTATCAGCGAGCGCTAGAACGACGTCAGATCGAGAGCCAGCATGAAAAAAATAATTACGAAAGCGTCAGGCCTTGCCATCGTGTGCGCAACCCCAATGGCAATGGGGTTCACCTTTGAAACCGACACCCTTCACGGCTCGTTCGACTCCACGATCGCCGCAGGCATGGGCCTGCGCACGGAGTCGCGCGGCTGCAACCTGATCAACCAGGGGCCGACCGGGCACAACGTACCCTCCGGCTGCCTGGCGCAAAGCTCCGGCGTGGCTGATCAGGGCGACCTGAACTACGACCGGGGCGACCTCTTCACCAACTACCTCAAGGGCACCCATGAGCTGTTGCTGAAGTTGCCGCAAGACGTCACCTTCATGGCGCGCGGCACCTGGATCCGCGACTTCGCCGCTACCGATACCACGGGCACCTTGTCGTTCAACACCCCCGAAAGTGTCGGCAGCAACGGGCTCAGTGACGACGCCCGCGACGACCTTGCCTTCAAGGCTCGCCTGCTGGATCTCTGGGTGAGCAAGGGCTTCGACCTGGGTGGGCAGCGGGTACGGGCCCGCCTGGGCAACCAGGTGATCAACTGGGGTGAAAGCCTGTTCGTGGCAGGGGGCATCAACAACACCAACGCCTATGACTACCAGGCCCTGGCCCGCCCCGGTGTGCAGCTCAAGGAGGCCGTGCTGCCGGCGCCCCTGCTCAGCGTCGCCTCGGGCCTGGGTTCCGGGGTCAATGTCGAGGCCTACTACCAATTCCGCTGGAACAAGAGCGAGCTGCCGCCGGTGGGCAGCTACTGGTCGACCAACAATGCGCTGGGCGAGGGCCGGCGAGACTACGGGTTCGCTGAAAAGAAAGCCCGGGACAGTGGCCAATGGGGCCTTTCGCTGCGCTGGCAACCGGAAGACAGCGACATCAACTATGGGCTCTACGTGATGCGCTATCACGACAAGCTGCCGTCGCTGCGCGTGGACATTCTCGACCCGAGCACCTTTGCGGCCGCACCGACCTGGCGCTATCAGGAAGACCGGATGATGTATGGCATCAGCGCCAACCTGCCGGTCGGCGACTGGGCGGTCGGTACCGAGCTGTCCTACCGGCCCAAGGATTCGGTGATGCTCAACCCGGTCATCGACCTGTGTGCGAGCAATGGCGGCAAGTGCTGGAAGGACGAGAAGAAATTCCAGTGGCACCTGACCGGCCTCTACAGCTTCACGCCGTCCAACTCGCCGATGCTGCTCGATTTCACCGGCGCCAGCACAGGGACCTTGCTGACCGAGCTGGTGGTCATCAAGTACCCGGGGCTGCATGACGAGGTCAATGGCGAGCTGCTCGCTGCGGGACTCAATACCTGGCAACTGGACCCTGCGACAGCGCCGAAGGCCCGTGGCGACAAGACCTCATCGGGGATCAACCTGGACTTCAGCGTGACCTACGACGGCACCTTGTTGCCGGGCTGGCAGGTCACGCCGGGGGTCTTCTACTCGCGCTCGCTGGGAGGGCGCACACCGAACCTCTCTGCCACCTTCACCGAAGACGCGAGCAGCATGAACCTCTACCTGAACTTCGTGCGCAACCCCGCCAGTTGGCAGGTATCCCTCAACTACGCCAAGTTCATGGGGGGCGATACGCCTTACGACCAGCTCTATCGTGACCGTGATTACGTCGGTATCGCGATCTCCCGCACCTTGTGAGGTCCGCCGTGAATGGTTCCGTAAAGCTGTGTGGAACCCCGGCGCGTGGCGTACTGCCACGCGTCGAGCGTTTCCTCTTTGGGCATCGTCGGCTGGTGCTGGCGAGCCTGGCCATTTTTACCTTGATCATGGCCTGGTTCGCCGTGCAGCTGCGCATGGATGCTGGCTTCGAAAAGCAACTGCCGGTCGGCCATGAGTACATCGAGACATTCGAGGCTTACCGCAATGACCTGATGGGGGCCAACCGCCTGACCATCGTCGTCAAGGCCCGCGGGGGTGGCATCTGGAGTGCCCCGGGGCTGAGGCGCCTCTACGACGTGACCCAGGCGGTCACCTTCCTGCCAGGCATCTCCCGGAGCAGCGTGCGTTCGTTATGGACGCCCAATGCCTTCGTCAACGAGATCACCGAAGAAGGGTTCCGCGCCGACCCCCTGGTGCCGGGCACGGTATCGCCCGAGCACCTGGACGACGGGATCATCGCGGCGATCGCCAGCTCGACCGCCCAGGGTGGCTTCATTGGCACCCTGGTGTCCCGCGATCAGAGCAGCGCGATGATCACGGCGGAGCTCAATGAGTACGAGGCCGACGGTACTCATCTGGACTACGTCGCGTTCAATCACCGACTGGAGAAGGAGATCCGCCAGCAGTTCGAAGATGGCGAATTCGAGATCCAGATCATCGGCTTCGCCAAGCAGATCGGCGACATCGCCGATGGCGCTTCGGCCGTGCTGGAGTTCTGCCTGCTGGCGCTGTTGCTGACGGCGGGGGCGGTCTACTGGTACTGCCATTCGTTTCGCTTCACGCTGCTGGCGCTGGTCTGCTCGCTGGCGTCGCTGGTCTGGCAGTTCGGCAGCCTGCGCCTGCTGGGCTACGGGCTCGATCCGCTGGCGGTCCTGGTGCCGTTCCTGGTGTTCGCCATCGGGGTTTCCCATGGCGTTCAGCAGATCAACTTCATCGTCCGTGAAATCGCGGTCGGCAAGAGCGCGGAGGAGGCGGCCCGCTCGAGCTTCACCGGCTTGCTGATCCCGGGAACGCTGGCCCTGGTGACCGCGCTGGTTTCCTTCGTCACCCTGCTGCTGATCCCTATCCCGATGGTTCGCGAACTGGCCATCACGGCATCGCTTGGCGTGGCCTTCAAGATCATCACCAATCTGCTGATGTTGCCCTTGCTGGCCTCCATGCTGCGGGTCGACGACCGGTACGCGGCGGCGCAGGAGAACTCCCGTCGCCGCCGCACGCATTGGCTGCGTGGCCTGGCTCGGCTCGCCGAGTGGCGCAAGGCGCAGTGGGTGCTGGGCGTGGCCCTGATGGTCTTCCTGGTGGCGATCTGGCAAAGCCATGACCGTGTCGTCGGCTCGCTGCAGGCGGGGGCTCCGGAGCTGCGCGAGGACTCGCGCTTCAACCGCGATGCCGTCGCCATCGCCAGCAACTACGACATCGGCCTGGACTGGCTCAGCGTGGTGTTCGAAGTCGACCCGGCGGCCTCGGGTGAAAGCGTGCCGGTGGCCTGTGAGGATGTGGCGGCGGGTCAGTACCAGGACCGTTTCGTCTGGGCCATGCAGGGCGTGCCCGGGGTGCTGTCGGTCGCCTCCTTCTCCACCACCATGCGGCAGTTCAACGAGGGCTACAACGAAGGCAATCCCAAGATGGCCGCCGTGCCCATCGACCCGATGAACTACGCCGCGCTGGCCGGCGAGGTGGCGCGCACGCCCGGACTGATGCGTAACGACTGCAGCATGTCCGCCGTGCACCTGTACCTGGCCGACCACAAGGCCACGACGATCAACGGGGTGGTGGAAGCGGTCAAGGCGTTCCGCAGCCAGTACCCGCTGCCGGGCATGTCGATTCGCCTCGCCTCGGGTAATGCCGGTGTCCTGGCCGCCATCAACGAGGAAGTGGAAAAAAGCGAAACGCCCATGCTGCTGTACGTCTATGCCGCGATCGCGTTACTGGTGTTCGCGGTCTACCGCGACCTGCGCGCCGTGCTGGTGTGCTGCCTGCCGCTGACCATCGGCACCTTCATCGGCTACTGGTTCATGAAGGAGCTGCAGATCGGCCTGACCATCGCCACCTTGCCCGTGATGGTGCTGGCCGTGGGGATCGGTGTCGACTACGCCTTCTATATCTACAACCGGCTGCAACTGCACCAGGCCCATGGCCAGTCGATCACCAAGGCGGTCGAGTACGCCCTGCTCGAAGTGGGCGTGGCCACGATCTTCACCGCGATCACCCTGGCCGTCGGGGTCGCCACCTGGGCGCTCTCCGAACTGAAGTTCCAGGCCGACATGGGCAAGCTGCTGGCCTTCATGTTCATCGTCAACATGGTCATGGCCATGACCGTGCTGCCGGCCTTCGCCGTGTGGCTGGAGCGGGTGTTCCCGCGCAAGCGCCCCGTGCGCATGGTCGGCGCATTGCTGCACTGAGGAGAGAAACATGGGTTACAGAGGTTCATTCGCGGCGGCTTTGCTCGTCGCCGCACTATCGCTGGAGTCTCTCAGGGCCGAGCCTTTGCAGGCGGTGCCGGCCGCCCAGGCGAGCCATGCCACGCAAGCCGCCATGCTGGATGCCACCTGGGCCGGGGAGCGTGTGGTCGCCGTCGGCGACCACGGTGTCGTGTTGTTGTCCGATGACCAGGGCAAGCAGTTTCGCCAGGCACGCTCGGTACCCGTATCCACGCAGCTGACAGGCGTGTCGTTCGTGGATGCAAGCCGCGGCTGGGCGGTCGGCCAGTGGGGCGTGATTCTGTCGACCACGGATGGCGGTGAGTCCTGGCAGGTCCAGCGCCTGTCCACGGAAGAGGACCGGCCGTTGTTCGACGTGCACTTCTTCAACGCCCAGCAGGGCGTTGCGGTAGGCCTCTGGTCGTTGCTGCTGACCACCAGGGATGGCGGCAAGACGTGGGCGGAACAGCCGCTGCAAGCCCCACCCGGTGCCAAGAGGGCCGACCTCAACCTGATGGGGCTTTTTGCCGACAGCCGCGGCACGCTCTACGCCACCGCCGAGCATGGGCAGGTGCTGCAATCCGAGGACGTTGGGAAGAGCTGGCGTTACCTGGATACCGGCTACGAAGGCACGCTCTGGTCTGGCGCGGTACTGGCCGACGGGAGCCTCCTGCTGGGCGGCCAACGCGGGACCTTGTTGCAGGGGGCAGTGGGTGGCCACGGCTTCCGCCGACTGCCGACGCAAAGCAAGGGCTCTGTCACCTCCGTAGCGGTAGAGGGCCGTCGCGTCGTGGCGGTTGGGCTGGATGGGTTCAGGGTGGAGAGCCGCGACAGTGGGCACAGCTTCCAGGATAAGCAGTCGGCAGACGGCCTTTCGCTGACCGCGGCGCTGTTCGACCCCGAGGGCGTGCCCGTGCTGTTTTCACGTCGCGGGGTCGTCGCTTATCAGGAGTGAGGTGTTCACCGGCGGGTGGCGAAAAGGCCAGGCATCGCAATCAGATGCCTAGCCTCTTTTCTTGCGCTGGAGGCGTCTAGAGCTGGAGGTAATCCGCCAGGTCCGCGTAGTTGTGCTGCCACAGGCCCGGGCTGCCATTGGGGTATTGAGAGCGGAAGCCGAGGATCTTCTGCACCCGTGGGGACAAGGTCCGGACCACCTCGAGCGGCACGATCAGCGGATAGGCTTCTTCAGGCGTGATGATCGAAGCCTGCATCGGGATCGTCAGCCCGCGACGGAAGGAGTCGGCGGTCACGTTGGCCCCGCCACCATGGACGACCTTCCCGCCGAACAGCACGGCATCCCCGGCGTTCAACAGGGCGGGAATCGTCATCTCCGGGGTGCCCATCTCTTCGAAGTCGTCCCAGTCCTGGCTCCCTGGAATCAAGCGGGTCGCGCCGTTTTCCTCGGTGAAGTCCGTGAGCGCCAGCATCAGGTTGGTGATGGCGCGAGGCGCATGCTTGTTCATGGCAACGAACGGTTGGTACTGCGCCATGTCCCGGTGCAGCATTTGGGCCTTGTTGCCTGGGCCGATCTCGATCAGTTGAGCCGTGGTCAGCCACCAGTCACCGCACTCGGGTTCGTAAAGCACGCGGCCCAGTTCGTGAAAGAGATCGTCATCGAGGATTTCCTCGCGAAAGGTCTTGCTGTGGGTAACGAGGTTGGTAAGCCGCTTGGTTTGATGCCCATGAAACTCGGCAACCATCGGGTGTTCGTGCTTGGAGCCCGCATCGAGCGCGGCAAGCGGTGCTTCGAGTTCGTCGTTGATCCGTACGACTTGTTCAGGCGTCAGAAAGTTACGGATGATGACCCCGCCCGCCTGGTCGCTCAGCAGCGCAATTTCTTCCGCTGAATTCGATCGGGTCACGACGGGCAAGCCTGGCAAGGAATCGCGAGAGGCTGACATTGAAAACACTCCAGATTGAAAGGAACGGTTGGCGCAGGCGGATCGATGCTCAACCAACGGGCATCAGGAACGGAGCCGCTTGCCACTGCGCTAAACCCAAAAAAGGAACATGGAGCGTCACGGTGCCTCCTTGTATTTTTTGTTCAGGCAGTGGGTTCATGCTAGGTTTCACCCGGCCTGTCGCCTAGGTACAAACTGCACCGTTTTCACTGGAATTTTTGAGTGATTTGCACTGCCTATGACCAGCACTCCGTCCTCCTGGCCACGCCCCTCCGAAGCCGTCCGTGAGCTCATGCGCAAAGGCGCCGAGATCGCTCAGACGCTGCCGCCGGAGTGGATCGAGCGCCTGAACCAGGCGCTTTTCTCCTCACCCGAAGATGCCAGGCTGCTGGAGGACCCGGTCATCCTCGCGGCGTGCCGGCGCGCCAATCGGGCAGAAATGCTGCACTGGGCGAGCGCCAACATGCAGCGCCCTGGAGAGCCGGTGGAGTCCTACGTGTCGGCCGACATGGTGGAGACGGCCAAGGAGCTGGCCCGCAGGGGGCTGTCCGAGCTGTTGATGAATGTCGCCAGGTCGACCCAGAGCGCCGCGTGGGACATGTGGATGAAGATGGCATTCGGCCTGACGCAGGATCCAGTGGTGCTCGAGGAGTTCCTGGAGGTTTCGTCGCGCTCCATCTCGGCGTTCATCGACGGCAATATGCGGGTCGTGACCCAGATCATCCTGGAAGAGAAGAACGCCCAGGCCCATGACGACCCTATCGATAAGCGGACGCTGGTCAGTCGCCTGCTCGATGGCCGAGATGTGGACACCGAGCAGTTCGGCAGGCGGCTCGGCTACAGCCTGTTCCAGAAGCACCATGCCTGCCTTATCTGGAGCGAAATCGCCGATGCGGACATCCACCCCCTGGAGGGCATGGCACGCGCGCTGGCGCAGCTTAGCGGCACGGTAGCGCCGCTAGTCGTGTTCGCTGGCCCGGCAACGCTATGGGTCTGGATGAGCGCGGCAAGGCCGCTGGACCTGAACGCGCTGCAAGGCGTCGCCCAGCGGTTTCCAAACGTACGCGCGGCCATCGGTTCCCCGGCCATGGGGGTGAACGGCTTCCGTCGGTCACACCTGGAGGCCCTGACCACCCAGCGCTTGATGGGGCGCCTGGCGGGTGCGCCCGCCGTCGCCACCATCGATCAAGTCAGGATGGTTTCCCTGATGACCCAGGACCTCCGTGCCGCCAGGCAATTCGTCCTGAACACGCTGGGGCGGTTGGCCACGGAGCCCAGGGTGCTTCAGCACTCGTTGCACGCCTTCCTGGCCAATGGCTGCAACATCACCCAGACCGCCGAAGTGCTGGGCACGCACCGCAACACGCTGCTGCGCCGGCTGGAGCGGGCCCAGGACCTGTTGCCCGTCCCGCTCGCCGACCACCGCATTCAGATCGCCGCAGCCCTTGAGCTGGTGATCTGGAGCACACCCCTGGTGGACGCTGAGTAGCCGGGCGGGGATCGCTCCGACGCAAGCCTGCAGGCGCGCAAGGCGCTGAGGGGCCATCTGGTCATGAGCCTGATCATCGGCTGAGGCCGGAAACGAAAAGGGCGCCTGAGGGCGCCCTTTTACGGGGTGGAGCAGGTCAGCGGTTGAAGCGGTCCACCAGCGAGTACTGGCCTTGCGCGGTGGTGGTCAGCTCTTCGCTGAGCAGCACGGTGCGCTGGGCCTCCCCGGAGGTCTGGTCGGCGAGCTGGGCGATGCTGCTGATGCTCTGGTTGATCTGCTCGGCCACGGCGCTCTGTTCCTCGGTGGCGGCGGCGATCTGGTCGGTCATCTGGGTGATGTTGGCCACCGCCTCGCTGATGCCCACCAGAGCCTGGTCGGCCTCCAGCACGCGCTCCACGCCTTCGTCGGCCTGGCGGCGCCCGGTTTCCATGGTGCGCACGGCTTCCTCGGCGGTCTTCTGCAGCTGCGCGATGAGCTGGTGGATCTGCCCGGTGGATTCGGCGGTGCGCTGCGCCAGCTGGCGCACTTCATCGGCGACCACGGCGAAGCCACGGCCCATCTCGCCGGCACGCGCCGCTTCGATGGCGGCGTTGAGCGCCAGCAGGTTGGTCTGGTCGGCGATGCCCTTGATCACATCGACCACGCCGCCGATTTCGTTGCTGTCCTGGGCCAGGCGGGTGACGGTCTCGCCGGTTTCCCCCACGGCGCGCGACAGGCGCTGGATGGCTTCGCGGGTTTCGGCGGTGATGCTGCGGCCCTGGCCGGTGAGGCGGTTGGCTTCCTGGGTGGCGTCGGCGGTGCGCTGCACGTTGCTGGCGACTTCCTGGGTGGTGGAGGCCATCTGGTTCACCGCGGTGGCCACCTGTTCGGTTTCCACCCGCTGGCGCTCCAGCCCTTCGGAGCTGTTGTGGGCCAGGGCGTCGGCCTGGCGGGCCTGCTCGGTGAGGTGCTCGGCGGTGTCCTGCAGGCGGGTCAGGCAGGTTTTCAGGCGAGCTTCCTGGCTGAGGATGGACATCTCCAGGCGGGCCTGGGCGCCGCGGCTGTCGGTGTACATCTGCGCGATCAGCGGGTCCGAGGTGGTCTGCTCGGCCAGGCGCAGCAGGCGCTTGATGCCGCGGTTCTGCCAGGCCAGGCCGCTGAGGCCCAGGGGCACGGACAGCAGGGCGGCGAGGAGGAAGCCCCAGTGCGAGTTGAGCCAGGCGCCGATCATGAAGCCGATCTGGCTGATGAGGATGAAGGGCAGCCAGTCCTGCACGATGGGCAGCCAGCGATCGCGGCTGGGAATGGCCGACTTGCCGGCATTGATGCGCTGGTACAGCGCTTCGGCGCGGCGTACCTGCTCGGCGGTGGGCTTGACCCGCACCGACTCGTAGCCGACCACCTGGCTGCCTTCGAAGATCGGCGTCACGTAGGCGTTGACCCAATAGTGATCGCCGTTCTTGCAGCGGTTCTTGACGATGCCCATCCAGGGGCGGCCCTTCTTCAGCGTCGCCCACATATGGGCGAAGACGGCGGGCGGAACGTCCGGGTGGCGCACCAGGTTATGCGGCGAACGGATCAATTCGTCGCGGCTGTAGCCGCTGATATCGGTGAAGGCTTCGTTGCAATAGGTGATCACGCCCTTGCTGTCCGTCGTGGAGATCAGACGTTGCTGGGGAGGGAAAGTACGTTCGCGCTGAGTGACTGGCTGATTGTTTCTCATAGTGTTCTTCCGCAAGGCTTAGAGCGCGTATCGGCGTGGATGCACCAAAGTTGAGCCGAAATTTTTTGTGAAGTGTATCTAAAACTTTACAGTTCATGAGCGGGATTTTTCCCGTAAATCGCGTTCCAGAGCCTTCGGCGGTGGCGGGCCCTGTTGCGCCCATCGGCGCAGCCGGCGGAACAGGCCCGGGTAGTCTTCCACCAGCCCGTCATCGCCAAGCGTGAGTACAGCATGAAAGCCATCGCCATCCAGGTTCTGGTACAGCAGGTGGCGCGCGTCCAGCCGTGTATAGGCCTGGCGCATCACTCGCAGGTCGAGGCTCGGCGCCTCGATGTAGGCGACGGCGATCTCTTCGCGTTGGTCCTGGGCCAGGTCCAGGCGCCAGATCGCCGGGCTGTTGGTGAAGGGCGTGGGCCAGAGGTCGAGGTCCAGGCAGCCGCTTAGCTGCGGCAGTGGGGTGCCCGCGCCATCCCGCCATTCGCCGCTGCGGTTGCAATGCAGGCGTAGCTCGCGGGTGCCGCGCTCGTCGTCGACGCGGACGAGCAGGTGGCGTGGCCGCCAGTGCTGGCTGTATTCCAGCCGATAGCCCAGGCGGTAGGGGCAGCCCTGTTCGTCGAAGGCCAGCAGGACGCTGTCCGCGCGCCGGCCTTCCAGGCGCAGGTGCTCAAGCCCTGGGGTCGGTGCCTGGCTGTTCCACAGGTGCTGCCACAGTGCGGTGGCTGCCATCGTCGATTGTCCGGTTGGTGGGCCTGCGCAGTGCCAGGTAGAGCAGCGGGCCGATGGAGGCGAATACGGCGGTGACCAGGTAGAAGGGCAGCAGGTAGAGCAGCCCACGCCCCTGGCGGCGGTTGTCCTGGTACATCCAGATGCCGATCAGGCCGCAGGCGAGGTAGAGGTCGATCACCACCTGGGCGGTATCCGGGCGGCTCATCAGCTGGGCACCGAACTCCAGGAGCGGTTGTTCGCTGATGGCCATGACATAGAGGGTATAGCCGCCGAAGGCGACAAGGGCGAGAAGCGCGGACAGGCGTGCAGGCATGGTGACGTCCTTGTTGTGGGTTTGACGCGGACGATAGAACGGCCAGGGCCCCCGTGTAGCGGACGGATTGTCGCAGTCAGTCCAGCAGCAGGCCTACGCGCTTGTACTTGGGCAGCTTGGCCACCACCAGCTGGTGGGAGCGGGTCAGCAGCGAGCGGAGCTCTTCACCGCCCACCGAAGGCGGCATGGCCAGGGTGATCCAGTGGGCGCGGGCGAGGTAGGGCGCCGGGCGGATGCCGGGGCGGTCGACATGGCCGAGGAACAGGTCGGCGTCCACCTTGAAGGCCAGGTCGCTGCCGAGGAAGTCGAGGATGGCGAACATCTTGTTCTCGGCCACCGAGAACACCCGGTTGCTGCCCCATTTGAGGTCTTCACGGGCGCCCGGCAATTGCAGGCAGAAAGCGGCGATCTCGTCGGCGGTCATGGGCGTTCCTTCACGGGGCGGGGGTGGGCCCGCTGCGTTCGTCGATACGCAGCAGGTAGAAGCTGAGCAGCATACCCACGAGCGCCATGGCGGCGGCAACCATGAAGATGGAGCCGAAGCCGAATCCCGTGGCGATGGCGCCCATCAGGGGGCCGGCGATGCCCAGCGCGAGGTCGAAGAAAACCGCGTAGGCGCCCAGGGCCGAACTGCGGCTGGAGGCGGGAATGCGCGAGATGGCCTCCACGCCCAGCGCCGGGTACACCAGCGACAGGCCGAAGCCGGTCAGCGCCGCGCCGCACAGGGTCAGCCAGGGCTGGGGGGCCAGCCACAGCAGGAGCAGGCCGAGGCTCTCGATACCCAGGCAGGCGATGGCCACGCGGTAGCCGCCACGGCTGTTGATGGCCCCGGCGAAGAGCAGCCGCGCACCGATGAAGGCACAACCGAAGGCGGTCAGGCACCAGGCCGCGCCATCCCAGCCACGGCTCGCGTAATAGAGGGTGACGAAGGTGGCCAGGGTGCCGAAACCGATGGAGCCCAGGGCCAGCGCCGTGCCGTTGGGGGCGATGCGCATGAAGACGTTGCGGAATGGCAGGCGCACGCCCTGGACGATGGGGGCCGCCTCCTTGTTCCAGGCCAGCGCCAGGGCGCCGAGCCCGAGCAGGCCGATCAGCGCGCCCATGCTCCACAGCCCCATGCTGCCCACCATCAGCACCCCCAGTGGTGCGCCCAGGGCCACGGCGCCATAGGAGGCGATGCCATTCCAGGAGATGACCCGCGCGGTGTTCTCGGCGCCGACGCGGCCGATGCCCCAGCTGATGGAACCGGTGCCCACCAGGCCCTGGGCAACGCCGAGGGCGACGCGCCCGGCCAGCAGCAGCGTCATGCTCAGGGTGGGGAACTGCTGCAGCGAGGTGGACGCCAGGGTCAGCACGCCGCTCAGTGCGCAGCCGGCAAGCCCGTAGAGCACGGCGCGCTTGGCCCCCTGGCGGTCGGCCACGGCGCCGGACATGGGCCGCGAGAGCAGGGTGGAGGCGTATTGGGTGCTGATGACGATGCCCGCCAGTACCGAACCGTAGCCGAGGTCGTTGTGCACGTAGCCCGGGAGTACGGCCAGCGGCAGGCCGATGCAGAGGAAGCTGATGAAGGTGAAGAAGACGATGGAGACGATCTGCAAGGTGGCGGCGGTCGCAGACTGCTCGGCGGCAATCATGGGGCTTGTCCGGCTGGGGCTGGGGAAGAGCGCCATCATCACCCAGTCATGGGGTTAATGAAAGCTAGCTAACTATTCTTCGCAAACCTCAGATGGGCTGCAGCCCCTCGGCCTGGCAGGCCTCGGCCAGGTGCTCGATCCAGGCGCGCACCGCCGGCAGCATGCCGCGCCGGTGGGTGTAGACCGCTTGCAGGTTGCCGCCCGGCAACTCCCAGCCTGGCAGCAGGCGCACCAGGGTGCCGGCTTCCAGCTCCTGCTGGCAGTTCATCTGCGGCAGCATGGTCATGCCCAGGCCTTGCAGCGCGGCGAGCTTGCGGATCTCGAAGTCCTCGATGCTCAGGCGTGCTTCCAGGACGATGTCGCGGCGGTTGCCACGGCTGTCGCGCAGCAGGTAGTGCAGGCGGCGGTCGGTCTCCAGGGCGCCGAGGGCTGGCAGTTGCTGGAGGTCGTCCGGGCCGTTCAGGGTCACGCCCTCGAGCAGGCTCGGTGCACACACCAGCATGGCGCGGGCGGGGCTCAGTTGGCGGCAGATCAGCGACGGGTCTTCGTCGTCCTGCTCGCGCACCCGCAGCGCCACATCGACGCCTTCGTTGACCAGGTCGATGCGGCGGTTACTCAGCATGACTTCCAGCTGCACCTGCGGGTAGCGCTGGAGGAAGCTGGGGAACACATGGCGCAGGCGCATGCGCGCCACCTCGGTGGGGCAGGAGACGCGGATGCGCCCGCGCGGTTCGCTGGTCAGCGAGGCCACCGCTTCGTCGGCCTGCTCCGCCTCCAGCAGCATCGCCTGGCAATGGCGCAGGTAGCGCTCGCCGACATCGGTCAGGGCCAGCTTGCGCGTGGTGCGTTGCAGCAGGCGGGCGCCCAGGCGGGTTTCCAGCTCGGCGATGCGGCGCGACAGGCGCGACTTGGGAATGCCCAGCAGGCGCCCGGCGGCCGCGAAGCCGCCGTGTTCGACGACTTTGGCGAAGTAGAAAAGGTCGTTGAGGTCTTGCATGGGGATTGTCCTGTAGAGGGGACGAACTATGGCACCGGCGCTGATTCCGGCGCCACGGATTTCGTCAGCGGGACAATCTCGCAGGCCTGCACAAGCCGCCCGCTGCGGGTGTATCGTGGAGCGGCGACCGGCACCTTCGCCCGGTCCATCCCCCTGCCATTACGGAGTCAGCCCCATGTCCTTGTCCATGTACGAGGCTTCCATTCCTGTCTTCACCCGCATGCTCGGCAACCTGTCCACCATCCTCGACAAGGCCGCTGCCCACGCCGAAGCGCAGGGCATAGAGCCGGCCGTGTTCCTCAACTCGCGCCTGGCGCCGGACATGTTCCCCCTGGTGCGCCAGGTGCAGATCGCCACCGACTCGGTAAAGGGCTGCGCAGCGCGCCTGGCGCAGCTGGAGGTGCCGTCCTACGCCGACACCGAGGCGAGCTTCCCGGAGCTGCAGGAGCGCATCGCCCGCACCCTCGGCTTCATCCAGGAAATCCGCCCGGAGCAGATAGATGGCAGCGAGGGCCGCACCGTGGTGCTGAAGATGCGTGGCAGCGAGGTGAGCTTCCCGGGGCAGGCCTTCCTGCTCAATTTCTCCCTGCCGAACTTCTATTTCCACATCACCACCGCCTACAACATCCTGCGCCACAACGGCGTGAAGATCGGCAAGATGGATTTCCTCGGCGGCGTCTGATCGCCCCTCCCGCGCCACGACTTGTGGCGTGATCCATGCAATGTATGTGGCGCCGGCGGATAGGCCGTCGGCGCTGCCGGCTCAAGGAACGAAGCAAGGCGCAATTGATGGCAGGCACGCCCGATTCCTGAACCTGGAACGGAAGGTGAGCACCATGTTGGTTCGTCTTTCTGCCGTACTGGCCCTGGCGTCGCTGCTGGCGACCCTCCCCGCATTCGGCGCGCAAGCGGTGGGCGTGCACCGCCTGGTTCTCGCCGACCCGGTGGACGGGCAGCGCGAGATGAGCGCCGTTGCCTTCTACCCTGCATCCGGCGAGCCGACCCGCACCGAGCTTGGCCTCTACCAGGTCGACGCCGGCATGGACGCCCCCATCGCCACCGGCCACTTCCCCCTGGTGCTGCTGTCCCACGGCAACGGCGGTTCGCCACTGGCGCACCACGACCTCGCCACCGCCCTGGCGCGGCGCGGCTTCGTCGTGCTGGCCGTGCTGCACACCGGCGACAACTACAAGGATCAGAGCCGCAGCGGCACCCTGAGCAACCTCTATGGGCGCCCGCTGCAGCTGACCGCCGCGATAGACGCCGCCGAGCAGGACGCACTGCTGGCCGGCAGCCTGGACACCGAGCGGGTCGGCGTGATTGGTTACTCGGCCGGCGGCGAGACGGCGCTGATTCTCGCCGGCGCCCAGCCCGAACCCGAGCGCCTGCGTGCCTACTGCCGGCAGTGGCCGGACGACGATGACGCCTGCGGCCATGCCGGCGAGCTGATTTCCGACCGCGACGACCTGGAAGCCATCGCCGATTCCCGGGTCAGTGCGCTGATGCTGATGGCCCCGTTGGGCCTGATGTTCGGCCGCAAGGAGCTCGAACCGGTGCAGGTGCCGGTGCTGCTCTATTCCGGGGATGACGACCGCACCCTGCAACTGGAGCAGAACGCCGGGGCCCTGCAGCGCAGGCTGCCCAATCCCCCGGATTTCCGCCTGCTGCCGGGGGCGGGGCACTTCGTGTTCATGGCGCCGTGCTCGACGGAAATGGACGCCATGCTGCCGCAGCTGTGCCAGGACGCCGAGGGCGTCGACCGCGTCGCCATCCACCGTCAGCTGAATGCCGAGGCGGTGCGCTTCTTCACCCAGACCCTGAGCGACCTGCAGACCTCGGCACGATGATCCGTAGGTTCGTCCTACCGATGAGACGGTGCATCGCATTTTTGCCGGCTAATCAGGGTTTCGCGTCATGGGTAGGATTCTCCCTACTTCGATCACATCCGGTGATCGCCAGATCAGGGGATACCCATGAAGCTTCTGCACCTCGACTCCAGCATCCTCGGCGACGCCTCCGCCTCCCGCCAACTGAGCCGCACCGTGGTGCAGGCCTGGCAGGCCGCCAACGCGGGCGTCCAGCTCAGCTACCGTGACCTCGCCACCGACGCCTATGCCCACCTTTCCGCTGCCAGCCTGGTGGCCGGTGGCACCCCGGCGGAACTGCGCGACGCCGCGCAGAAGGCCGAAGTGAAGCTGGCGGAGGAAACCCTCGAGGAGTTCCTCGCCGCCGACGCCATCGTCATCGGTGCCCCCATGTACAACTTCACCGTGCCGACCCAGCTCAAGGCCTGGATCGACCGCATCGCCGTCGCCGGCAAGACCTTCGCCTATGACGAAAACGGCCCCAAGGGCCTCGCCGGCGGCAAGAAGGTGGTGATCGTCTCCACCGCTGGTGGCATCCACGCCGGCCAGCCCAGCGGCCAGGCCCATGAGGCTTACCTGGTGCAGGTGCTGAACTTCCTCGGCATCACCGATATCGAGATCGTCCGTGCCGAAGGCCTGGCCTACGGTGAAGACCCGCGCAACAACGCCATCAAGGGCGCCCAACAGCGCATCGGCGAGCTGTTCGCCGCCGCCTGAGCCCGCTGAAAGCACGAAGCCCCGCAATTGCGGGGCTTCGTCGTTTTCGGGGTGGCGTCGTCAGCGACGGACCTGTTTCAGCGTCTCGGCGATGAGGAAGGCCAGCTCCAGCGACTGGTCGGCGTTCAGGCGCGGGTCGCAGTGGGTGTGGTAGCGATCGGAGAGGCCATCCTCGGTGATGGGGCGGGCGCCGCCGATGCATTCGGTGACGTTCTGCCCGGTCATCTCGATGTGGATGCCGCCGGCATGGCTGCCTTCGGCCTGGTGCACCTGGAAGAACTGCTTCACCTCGGAAAGGATGATGGCGAAGTCACGGGTCTTGTAGCCGCTGGACGCCTTGATGGTGTTGCCGTGCATCGGGTCCGAGCTCCACAGCACCTTGCGGCCCTCTGCCTGTACGGTGCGGATCAACCGCGGCAGGTGCTCGCCGACCTTCTCGGCGCCCATGCGCACGATCAGGTTGAGGCGGCCCGGGTCGTTGTCCGGGTTGAGGGTGTCGATCAGGCGGATCAGGTCCTCGCTGGGCATGCTCGGGCCGACCTTGACGCCGATGGGGTTGCCGACGCCGCGCAGGAACTCGACGTGGGCGCCGTCCAACTGGCGGGTGCGGTCGCCGATCCAGAGCATGTGCGCGGAGCAGTCGTACCAGCCGCCGGTGAGGCTGTCGCGACGCACGAAGGCCTGCTCGTAGTTCAGCAGCAGCGCCTCGTGGGCGGTGAAGAAGCTGGCCTCGCGCAGTTGCGGGGCGGTGTCCAGGCCACAGGCGCGCATGAAGGCCAGGGTCTCGTCGATGCGGTCGGCGAGCTGGCTGTACTTCTCGGTCAGCGCCGAGTTGGCAATGAAGTCGAGGTTCCACTGGTGCACCTGGTGCACATCGGCGAAGCCGCCCTGGGCGAAGGCGCGCAGCAGGTTGAGGCTGGCGGTGGACTGGTGGTAGGCCTGCAGCAGGCGCTCCGGGTCGGGAATCCGGCTGGCCGGGTCGAAGCCGATGCCGTTGACGATGTCGCCGCGGTAGGCGGGCAGGGTGACGCCATTGATGGTTTCGTCATCGGCCGAGCGCGGCTTGGCGAACTGGCCGGCCATGCGACCCACCTTCACCACCGGGCAGCCGGCGGCGAAGGTCATGACGATGGCCATCTGCAGCAACACCTTGAAGGTGTCGCGGATCTTCGCGGCGGAGAACTCGGCGAAGCTTTCCGCGCAATCGCCACCCTGGAGGAGGAAGGCGCGGCCTTCGGTCACTTCGCTGAACTGGCGGCGCAGCTCGCGCGCCTCACCGGCGAACACCAGGGGCGGGTAGCTGGCCAGGGTCTGCTCGACCTTGGCCAGGCGCGCGGCGTCCGGGTAGGTCGGTTGTTGCAGGATCGGCTTGGTTCTCCAGCTTTCCGGGCTCCAGTCTGCGCTGGACGACAAGTTGCTCATCAGGGTCTCGATCAGGGCTGTGTGGCGGATGGCGCATGGTAACCGAAAGGCCCCGCGCTGCCAGCGCCTGGCGGTGCTTCAGGCGTGCCAGGCCAGCAACAGGCCACAGAGGCACAGCAGCAGATAGGTGAGGGTGCGGAAGTGCCGCTCGGCTACGCGGTGGTGCAGCCATTCCCCCGCCGCCACGCCCAGCACCAGCAGGGGCAGGTAGAACGCCAGGTGGGGCAGGGCGGGGGCCAGGCGGCCATCCACCAGGAAGGCCAGGCTGAGCAGGCCGTTGAGGCTGAGCCAGACGCAGGCCAGGGTGGCCCGCAGGCGCGCCTTGCACAGTGGCGTGCCGGCCAGGGCGTAGACCAGCAGCGGGCCGCCCGAGGCGAACAGGCCATGGCAGATGCCGCCGGCACCGATTTGCAGGCGGGTCATCCAGGCGGGTGAAATGCCCCGTGGCCGTTCATGGCGCAGGCGCCACAGCTCGCGCAGGGCGAACCAGAGGATCAACACGCCGAAGCCCTGCTTCAGCGCGGCGCCCTCGAGCCAGGGCAGCAGGGCGTAGCCGAGCAGGGTACCGGCGAGCATCGCGGGGAGGATGCCGCCCAGCAGCAGCGGCCCATCGGCCAGGTGCCGGTAGCGCCAGGCCAGGTAGCCGCTCATCAGCAGGTTCAGCGGCACCAGCACCGGCAGCAACTGGCCGATCGGCAGCAGCAGGGCGCCGAGAGACAGGGCCACCACCGTGCTGCCGAAGCCGGTGACGGCTTCCAGGCCATAGGCGAAGAGGATGAACAGGCCCAGCCAGAGCCAGGGGTCGCCCGCCACCTCAGGCCAGGGCGCTGATGTCGGCGGGCTGTTCGCGCAGGTCGCGGCGCAGCTCGTCGATATGCCGTTTCACGCTGCTGCGGTAGCTGTCCTTGTGCACGTAGTAGGCCATGCGCTCCAGCTCCAGGTAGGCGTAGCCGCCGTCCAGGCGCTGCCCGGCGCGCTCGGCCTTGAGGCGGCGAAAACGCTCGGCCGAGGCGCTGCCGGCCTGGCACTGGCGGATGAACAGCGCCACCAGTTCCGCCTGTTCGGCGCGGCCCTGCCAGCCGAGGCCGGAGGCTTCCACCATGCCCATCATGAACAGGTCGTCGTGCTGGGGATGGAAGATGTTCAGGTACAGCTGCGGCGCCCCGGCGCGCTCGGGCCAGTTCAGCTCCTCGCGGGCGATGAAGGGGTAATCCAGCTTGTAGCCGGTGGCCTGGAGGATCAGGTCGTAGTCTGCGCGGCTGCCGTCGCAGAACACCGCCTGGCGGCCCTCGATGCTGGCCAGGTCCGGCCGCGCCTTGATGTCGCCATGGCCGAGGTGGTGCAGCACCAGGGAGTTCACCACCGGGTGGGATTCATAGAGGCGGTAGTCCGGGTCGGGCAGGCCGTAGTCGGAGGGCTTGCCGATCAGGGCGCGGATCAATGCGCCGTCGATGCGTTGCTTGAGTGCCCGCGGCAGTTTTACCGCGCCGCCGAAGGTATCGATGGGGCGGCCGAGGAGGAACTTCGGCAGGAAGTAGTAGCCACGGCGTACCGAGATATCCACCGAGCGGGCGCGGTGCACGGCATCGACGGCGATGTCGCAGGCCGAGTTGCCGCAACCGATCACCAGCACCCGCTTGCCCTCGAACAGCGCCGGGGAGCGGTAGTCGGCGGAATGCAGCAGTTCGCCGTCGAAGCGGCCGGGCAGCTCCGGCTGGTTGGGCGCGTGCAGGGTGCCGTTGGCGATGAGCACGCCGTCCACCAGCCACTCGCGGCGTTCGCCATTGCGCTCGCTGGTGAGCGTCCAGCCCTTTTCCCGGCGCTCCAGGGATTCCACGCGGGTGCCGAACTGGTAGTGCGCGCGCAGGCCGAAGTGCTGGGCGTAATCACGGAAATAGCGGCGCATCTCGCTGTGGTGCGGGTAGGGCGCCACGTCGTCGGCCATGGGGAACTCGCTGAACTCGGTGGTGCGCTTGGAGGAGATCAGGTGCGCGGACTCGTACATGGTGCTGTGGGGGTTGTCGATGTCCCAGAGCCCGCCGACGTCCTCGTGCAGCTCGAAGCCGACGAAGGGGATTCCATGCTTCTGCAACTGGCGGGCCGCGCAAAGGCCCATGGGGCCGGCGCCGATGATGGCGTACATGAGTGGGATGCACCTCTTGGCTGTTATTCTTCTCGGGTTTTTTCGAGCAGCCCCTGGCGAGGCCTGCGGCATGCCCGGATTATGGCGAGGTGAGGGCACCTCGCTTCAATGGCAAACGGCGCCTTTGTGGCGTGCCCCTGGTGCGAAATGTCACGGGGCGGATTGGGGAGTGGTGATGCGCGAGGAGCGTTTGCTGGCAGAGGTGCATGACGAGTTCGGCGTCATCCGCGTGCTCGAGGTGGGTGACTACCGGTTTCTCGAATTCGGCGAGGCGGTGGAGCAGAGCTGCGTCTTCACGGCCGATCCCGCCTGGCTGGAGTACGACTACACCCGCGCCATGCTGCTGGGTGCGCTGTGCCACGAGTACCCGGAAAGCGCGCTGTTCCTCGGCCTGGGCGCCGGCACCCTGACCCAGGCGTGCATGAAGTTCCTGCCGCTGGACGACGTCGAAGTGGTGGAGTTGCGCCCGGACGTGCCGCGCCTGGCCATGGAATACCTCGGCCTCGACGACGACCCGCGCCTCACCGTGCGCATCGGCGATGCCCTGGAGCTGCTGGAAACCGCCGAGACCGCCGACCTGATCTTCGTCGACCTCTACACCGACACGGGCCCGGGCGTCGGCCACCTGGCCTGGCGCTTCCTTGAAAACTGCCAGAAGCGCCTGAATCCCGGTGGCTGGCTGGTGATCAACCAGTGGGCCGGCAATGACGGTCGCCCGCTCGGCGCCGCGTTGCTGCGCGGCCTGTACCACCGGCATTACTGGGAGTGCCCGGTGAAGGAGGGCAACGTCATCCTTATCGTTCCCGCCGATCTCGAGCAGCAGCTCGACATCCGTACGCTCACCGCCCGTTGCGAGGCCCTGGCACCGCGCCTGGGCTACTCGCTGCGACCGCTGCTGGATGTGCTGCGCCCGGCGACCTGATCGCCCTGATCAGTGCCGACCGTCTTCGCGAAGTGCTCCAGCAGGCGGGCGGCGTCGTACGGCCGGGCTTGCAGCAGGCAGTGCGGGGCCTCCAGTTGCTGGCATTGAAAGTCCCCTGCGTGCTGTTCGATGAGGCGCGCGGCGTCCGCCGGCACCAGCCGATCGGCCGTCGCTTGCAGATAAAGCAGCGGCACCTGGATCTGTTGCAGGTGTGCGGTGGCATCCACCTCCAGCACCGCCCGCAGCCGGGCTTGCAGGGTGGCCGATGACAAGGGCGCCAGTGCACCGGCCAGGGCCTGGTCCAGCGCCGGGGTGGCGAACCTGGCGAGCAGCAGTTGGCTCAGCAGGGCGCGGGGCGCCAACCGGGGAGACACCAGCGGCAGCAGGCCGCTCAGCCAGGCCAGGCCAGGACGAGGGTTGCGGATAAAGGTGCAGCAGAGCACCAGGCCCAGCAGCCCGGCCGGGCGCTCGGCTGCGAGGCTGACGGCAATGGGCCCGGAGAAGGATTCGCCGAGCAGAATGAATGGCCGGCCAGCGGGCAGCTGCTGCCGGACCTGTTCTATCAATGGCCCATAACCCAGTGGTTGTTCCGGCGGGTAGCGCACGACCTGGGTGTGCAGGTCGACACCCAGTGCCTGGATCAATGGGGCGAACAGCTCGCCGCTGCCGTCCATGCCCGGCAGCAGCACCAGCGTGATGCCCGACAGCTTCAGCGCCCCTTGAACTCGCCCGGGCGGCGTTCGAGCATCGCCCGGACGCCTTCCTGGGCATCTTCGGAGCCCAGCAGGCGCTTGGCGACCACCGACAGGTTGCGGGCGGCTGCTTCTTCGCCTTCGCTCACCGTCTGGCGCGCGGAGGCAAGGGTGGCCTTGATGCCGAGGGGCGCCTGGGCGGCAACCCGTTCGGCCAGCCAGAGTGCGCGGGGCATCAGTTCTTCACTGGCCAGCACCTCTTGCACCAGGCCCAGGCGGTAGGCCTCATGGGCGTCGAATTCGTCGCCGGTCAGCAGCCAGCGCATGGCATTGCCCCAGCCCGCGGCCTGGTGCAGGCGCAGGGTGGCGCCGGCGAAGGGGAAGATGCCGCGTTGCACTTCCATCTGGGCGAAGCGGGTGTTGCTGGCGCACAGGTTGATGTCGGCCGCCAGCATCAGCTCGATGCCGATGGTGAAGCAGTAGCCCTGCACCGCCAGGATCAGCGGCTTGGACAGGCGCTTGCCGCCGAAGGTGCCCCAGGGGTCGACCGCGCCATCGGGCAGCTGCCAGCCATTCCTGAAGGTTTCCGCGACATTGGCCAGGTCCAGCCCTGCGGTGAAGTGCTCGCCATGGGCGAACACCAGGGCGCAGCGCGCCTCGTCGTCACGCTCGTACTCGCCCAGCGCCGTGACCAGGTCGTCGAGCATCGCCTGGTCGAAGGCGTTGCGCTTGGCGGTGCGGTCCAGTCCGAGCAGCAGGACGTGGCCGCGTTTCTCACGGCTTACGCGGCCAGGGGTGGCTTGGGTCATGGGGTGGGTCCTTTGGCGTGGGAGGGGCGGGGGCATGGAGGATATAGCCGGAGCGCCGGCCCTTGTCCACGAGGGAATGACCGTCCGGCGGCGTTGATGACGAACGTGTGAAAAACCCGCACGGCGGTCAGCTTTTTCCGGTATGATTCGCGCCGGCCTTAACTGGCCCCGTTCAGGAACTGCATTTTTCGAGGCATTCGCCTTCGGCTGCACCGTCCGCTACGCGGACTACCCTTGACGTTACATCCATATCAATAAGCAACTCGCAAATTCTCTCCCAGGCTGCCAGGGTGACCCACAAGGTCTTTCGGCATATGCAGCTCTGGGATTTGGGTCTTTGCGGATGCACATGAGGCAGACCCATGACCCAGGATATCGGCGGATTCGCCGCGCTCGGACTTCATCCCAATGTTCTCTCCGCCATCACGGCAGTGGGCTATGAAGAGCCATCCCCCATCCAGGCCCAGTCGATTCCGGTGATCCTCGCCGGTCACGACATGATTGGCCAGGCCCAGACCGGTACCGGCAAGACCGCAGCCTTCGCGCTGCCCATCCTTTCCCGTATCGATCCGGCCAAACGTGAGCCGCAGGCGCTGATCCTGGCACCGACCCGCGAGCTCGCACTGCAAGTCGCCACCGCTTTCGAAACCTACGCCAAGCAGATGCCTGGCCTGAGTGTGGTCGCCGTATACGGCGGCGCGCCCATGGGCCCGCAGCTCAAGGCCCTGCGCCAAGGCGCCCAGGTCATCGTGGCCACCCCCGGCCGCCTGTGCGACCACCTGCGCCGTGACGACCAGATGCTCACCACCGTGCAGCAGCTGGTACTGGACGAAGCGGACGAAATGCTCAAGCTCGGCTTCATGGACGACCTGGAAGTGATCTTCCAGGCCCTGCCGGAAAGCCGTCAGAGCGTGCTGTTCTCCGCCACCCTGCCGCCGTCGATCCGTTCGATCGCCGAGCGTCACCTGAAAGAGCCGCAGCACGTCAAGATCGCCGCCAAGACCCAGACCGTGGCCCGCATCGAGCAGGCTCACCTGATGGTCCACGCCGACCAGAAGGTCGGTGCCGTGCTGCGCCTGCTGGAAGTCGAGGAATTCGACGCCCTGATCGCCTTCGTGCGTACCAAGCAGGCCACCCTGGACCTGGCCTCCGCCCTGGAAGCCAAGGGCTACAAGGCTGCCGCGCTGAACGGCGACATCGCCCAGAACCAGCGTGAGCGCGTGATCGAGTCCCTCAAGGACGGTCGCCTGGACATCGTCGTCGCCACCGACGTCGCTGCCCGTGGTATCGACGTACCGCGCATCACCCACGTGCTGAACGTGGACATGCCGTACGACCCCGAGTCCTACGTGCACCGTATCGGCCGTACCGGCCGTGCCGGTCGCGAAGGCCGTGCCCTGCTGCTGGTTACCCCGCGCGAGCGCCGCATGCTGCAGGTGATCGAGCGTGTGACCAACCAGAAGGTCGCCGAAGTACGTCTGCCCAACGGCCAGCAAGTGCTGGATGCGCGCATCAAGAAGCTGACCACCAGCCTCACGCCCCTGGTGGCCGATGCCGAAGCCACCCATGGTGAGCTGCTGGATCGCCTGATCGCCGACATCGGTTGCAGCCCGCGTGCCCTGGCCGCAGCCCTGCTGCGCAAGGCCACCAATGGCCAGGCGCTGAACCTCGCCGACGTCGAGCGCGAGCAGCCGCTGGTGCCGAGCGCCTCGCAGCCGCGTGAGCGTCGCGAGCGTGATGGCGAGCGCCCGTCGGGTGAGCGTGGCGAGTACCGCGAGCGTCGTGCTCCGCTGCCGCTGACCGAAGGCCGCGTGCGTTGCCGCACCGCGCTGGGTACCCGCGACGGCATCGCCGCGAAGAACCTGCTCGGCGCCATCCTCAATGAGGGTGGTCTGGCACGTGACGCCATCGGTCGCATCCAGATCCGCGAGACCTTCAGCCTGATCGAGCTGCCGGAAGACGGCCTGGATCGCCTGCTGGGCAAACTCAAGGACACCCGCGTCGCGGGCAAGTCCCTGAAGCTGCGCCGCTACCGCGAAGACTGATCAGCGCCTGACGAAAAAGCCCCGCAAGAGCGGGGCTTTTTTATGGGTGGTGGTTAAGTGGTTGGCGCTTTTGCAGGGGCGAATTCATTAGCTCTCTACCACCTCCACCGCATGGGTTTCGCTTCGCTCTACACCATCCTACGAAAGCCGCCACCACGTGCTGGGTTGGTGCGTATATCAATGTGAGTATTCGAGCGAAGAAAGTTGGAGCAGCCGCCAAACGCCCCTTCCCAGGAGGCCGAGCGAATCGTCGTGTAAGGGGTTGAGCGACATGGATGTCGCGAGAGCGATGTCGGGCCAGGGATGGCCCGTCAGCGCGTGCCCCTGGAACGATGATGTAGCGAGGGGAGTCTGGCGAAGCCAGACCCGTATGGAGGGGCAAGTTTTTTGGTTCCTTTTCAACGATTGGAAAAGGGACTCGCCCGGGTGGGCGAAACCAGAAGCACCAGCAAAACTCGGCAATCAGCTGGGCTTAGATCCTCTGGCAACACTTAACGCAGACAGAGCCAATACATTGGCCCAAGGCTGCAGGGCAGCCCCTGGGGTTCAGCCGAACCTATAGATATCCATCCCCAGCGCGCCGAGGGTGAAGCCGCTGTGCTCCACCTTGAAATCCCCGCCGGCGCCCCGGGCGAAATACAGCGGCAACAGGTGTTCGTCGCTGGGGTGGCTACGGCGGGCGTGGGGAGCCTGGGTGCGGTAATCGTGCAGGGCCTGCTCGTCGCCGGCCTCCAGGCGCTCCACCATCCAGTCGCGGAATTCCAGGGCCCAGGGCGTGATCACTTCCGGCCCGGCGCGCCAGTTCAGCTCGCCGAGGTTGTGAGTGATGCTGCCGGAGCCGATCAGCAGCACGCCGCGTTCGCGCAGGGCGGCCAGGGCGTGACCGATCCGGGTCTGGAAGGCGGGCCCCAGGCGGCTGGGCAGGGACAGTTGCAGCACCGGGATATCGGCTTCGGGGTACATCAGCGTCAACGGCACCCACACGCCGTGATCCATGGGCCGCTGCGGGTCGATGGCGGCCTCCAGGCCGTCGTCGCGCAGCAGTTGCTGCACCTCCCTGGCCAGCTCCGGGGCGCCGTGGGCGGGGTACTGCACCGCGTGCAGTTCGGGCGGGAAGCCGTAGAAGTCGTGCCAGGTCTCCAACTGCGTGCCGCCGCTGATCGCCAGGCGCTCGCTTTCCCAGTGGGCGGACACCACCAGGATCGCCTCCGGGCGCGGCAGCTCGCGCGCCAGCCGCGCGAGCGCGGGGCCGCTGGCGCCGGGTTCGAGGGCGAGCATCGGGGAACCATGGGAGATGAAAAGACTGGGCAGCATCTGGCGTTTCCTCCGTTAGGATGGGCGCCATATTCGGGGCTGGACGTATCGACATCCAGCATAAATTCTTGAGTGTTCCTATCGAATCGGCAGGTGGATTGTGCACGAGAGTTTCTGGCAGGACAGATGGGCCAACGACCAGATCGGTTTTCATCTGGATGAGGTCAACCCTTACCTGCAGCAGTATTGGTCGTCGCTTGGCCTGGTCCAGGGCTCGCGGGTGCTGGTGCCGCTGTGCGGCAAGAGCCTGGACCTGGTCTGGCTGGCTGCCCAGGGCCATCGGGTGCTGGGCGTGGAGCTGGCAGAGAAGGCGGTGACGGACTTCTTCGAAGAGCAGGGCCTGGTGCCCGAGGTGAGCGAGGAGGGTGCCTTGCGCCGTTACCGCGCGGGCGGCATCGACATCCTCCAGGGGGATTTCTTCGCCCTGGATGCGCAAGAGGTCGCAGACTGTGGCGGGCTCTACGACCGCGCCGCGCTCATCGCCCTGCCGCCAGAGATGCGTGAGCGCTATGTGGCGCACCTCGCGGCGATACTCCCGGCCCACTGCGAGGGGCTGGCGGTGACCCTGGAGTACGACCAGCAGTGCCTGGACGGCCCGCCGTTCTCGGTGCCGGAAGCGGAGGTGCGCCGGCGCTTCGAGCCGCTCTGGAGCGTGGCGCTGCTGGAGCGCCAGGACGTGCTGGAGAAGAACTGGAAGTTCGCCTCCCGTGGGCTGGACGCGCTGTTCGAGCCGGTGTTCCGCTTGCACCGGTCCTAGCGGTTTATTGCGGGCATGAAAAAGGCGGCCGATTGGCCGCCTTTTTCGTTTGCCGTGTATCAACCGCGGCGGCGCAGGGCCTCGATGCGGTCTTCCAGGGGCGGGTGGCTCATCAGCAGGCCGGCGAGGCCGTTCTTCAGGCCGCCGTTGATGCCGAAGGCGGTGAGGCTGTCGGGCATCTGCACCGGCACGCCCTGTTCGGCACGCAGGCGCTGCAGGGCGCCGATCATGGCGTTGGTGCCGGCCAGCTGGGCGCCGGCTTCGTCGGCACGGTATTCGCGCTTACGCGAGAACCACATGACGATGATGCTGGCGAGGATGCCCAGGACCAGCTCGGCGAAGATGGTCGCCACGAAGTAGCCGATGCCGTGACCTTCCTCGTTCTTCAGGATCACCTTGTCGACGAAGTTGCCGAAGATGCGCGCGAAGAACATCACGAAGGTGTTCACCACGCCCTGGACCAACGCCAGGGTGACCATGTCGCCGTTGGCCACGTGGCCGATCTCGTGGGCCAGCACGGCCTTCACTTCATCGGGTGAGAAGCGTTCCAGCAGGCCCTGGCTCACGGCGACCAGTGCGTCGTTGCGGTTCCAGCCGGTGGCGAAGGCGTTGGCCTCGTAGGCGGGGAAGATGCCGACTTCCGGCATCTTGATCCCGGCTTCGCGGGACAGTTGCTCCACGGTCTGCAGCAGCCACTGTTCGTGGCGGGTGCGGGGCTGGGTGATGATTTCGGTGCCGGTGCTCATCTTCGCCATCCACTTGGAGATGAACAGCGAGACCAGGGAGCCGGCGAAACCGAACACGGCACAGAACACCAGCAGGCTGCCGTAATTCTGGCCGGTGAAGCGGTCTACGCCCAGCAGCTTGAGGGTGATGCTGGCGATCACCAGAACTGCAAGGTTGGTGGCCACGAACAACAGGATGCGCATCATGGTTAAAGCGGTCTCCTCAGGGAAAGACGGTGTAATGCGGGGTTATATAAGGTGCGCCAGAGGCCTATTCAACCTGGGCTCTATTTCAAACTGTGTCGCCTGCGGGGTTGCCGGCTCCGGCGAAGAGCAGCCGGGTGAGGCGGGCGGTGCGTTCGCTGTTGCGGCTGGCCAGCGCTTCGCGCAGTTGGTGGGCGAGGGTTGAGTGAACCCGGCGCACGCTGGGTGGCAGTTCGTCGTCGCTGCGCACGACGTGGGGCAGAGTGCGGGACAGGCGCAGGAAGCCTTTTTCGCTGAGCACGGCCTGGTCCAGCGCCTCGTAGCGAATGGCGCTTTCGTAGCGGATGTAGCCTTCCTCGGCCAGCCAGATCAGGGCCCCGAGGCAGCTCTGGTGGCGCTTGCTGGGCAGGCCGAACTCGTCCGGTTCCTCGTGGCCGATCAGGTCCTCGATATAGAGGGCGACCTTGCGCGGGAAGGCCTGATAGAGCATCAGCATGCCGGCCGCGCAGTCCTTGTAGAAGTCGTCTATCTGCAGGTCCATGGTCACAGCGCCCTGGCGATCAGCGAGGTGGGCAGCAGCGGCAGCAGGCGGCCGATCAGGGCCCAGGGCCAGCCTGGTACATAGGCGCTGCGAGTGCGTTTCTCGATGTGTCGGGCGATCAGTGCGGCGCCTCGCTCGACGTCGATGAGGAAGGGACGGGGCCCGGCATCCTGGTTGATCGGCGTGTCGATGTAGCCGGGCAGCAGCAGGGTGGTGGCAATGGGGCTGCGGTGCAGTTCCAGCTCCAGGGATTCCATGTAGCTGATCAGGCCGGCCTTGCTCGCGGAGTAGCCGGCGGTGGCGGGCAGGCCGCGCTTGCCGGCGACCGAGGCGATGGCGATGAGGTGGCCGTGGCCTTGCTCGCGGAACAGCTCGGCGGCGGCATCCAGGCAGGCGATGGCGCCGAGCAGGTTGGTTTCCAGGGTCTGCCGGTAGCGTTCGAAGCGGCCGCTGCCGGCCTTGCCCGCGAGCCCCATGCCGGCATTGGCGATCAGGCCGTCGAGGCCGCCCAGGGCGTTCTGCGCCAGGCCTACGGCGTCCTTGCAGGCGGCGTAGTCGGTGACGTCCAGCGGCAGCACGGCGATGGTGCGGCCGTACTGGCTGCGCAGCTCTTCGGCCAGTTGCTGCAGGGTTTCCTCGCGCCGTGCGGCGAGGGCGAGGTCATGCCCCTGGCTGGCGAGGCGCCGGGCCAGGGCCATGCCGATGCCGGAGCTGGCACCGGTGAGCAGGTAGCGTCTGGCCTGGCCCATGCTGGCGTTCCTTACTGGCGATAGGATTTGAGGAAGTTGCCGATGCGGCCGATGGCCTGTTCCAGGTCGTCGACGCGGGGCAGGGTGACCACGCGGAAGTGATCCGGCCAGGGCCAGTTGAAGGCGGTGCCCTGGACGATCAGCAGCTTCTCGGAGAGCAGCAGGTCGAGGACGAATTTCTCGTCGTTGACGATGGGGCAGACCTTCGGGTCGATACGCGGGAAGGCGTAGAGCGCGCCCATGGGTTTGACGCAGCTGACGCCGGGAATGTCGTTGAGCAGCTCCCAGGTGCGGTTGCGTTGCTCCAGCAGGCGGCCGTTGGGCAGCACCAGGTCGTTGATGCTCTGGTAGCCGCCGAGGGCGGTCTGGATCGCATGTTGACTCGGCACGTTGGCGCACAGGCGCATGTTGGCGAGGATATCGATGCCTTCGATGTAGCTCTGCGCACGCTGCTTGGGCCCGGAGATGGCGACCCAGCCGGAGCGGAAGCCGGCCACGCGGTAGGACTTGGACAGGCCGTTGAAGGTCAGGCAGAGCACGTCCGGCGCCAGGGAGGCGGTGGAGATGTGCACGGCTTCGTCATAGAGGATCTTGTCGTAGATCTCGTCGGAGAAGAGCACCAGGTTGTGCTGGCGGGCCAGCTCGACCATCCCTTCCAGCAGCTCCTTGGAGTACACGGCGCCGGTGGGGTTGTTGGGGTTGATGATCACCATGGCCTTGGTGTTCGGGGTGATCTTGGCCTTGATGTCTTCGAGGTCGGGGAACCAGTCGGCCTGCTCGTCGCACAGGTAGTGCACCGGCTTGCCGCCAGCCAGGCTCACGGCGGCGGTCCACAGCGGGTAGTCGGGCGCCGGGATCAGCACCTCGTCACCGTTGTTGAGCAGCGCCTGCATGCACATGACTATCAGCTCGGACACGCCGTTGCCGAGGTAGATGTCCTCGATGCCGATGCCTTCCACCTGCTTCTGCTGGTAGTACTGCATCACCGCCTTGCGCGCGCTGAACAGGCCTTTGGAGTCGCTGTAGCCCTGGGCGGTGGGCAGGTTGCGGATCACGTCCTGGAGGATTTCCTCCGGGGCTTCGAAACCGAACGGCGCCGGGTTGCCGATGTTCAGCTTGAGGATGCGATGGCCTTCCTCTTCCAGGCGTTTGGCGTGCTTGAGCACGGGCCCGCGGATGTCGTAGCAGACGTTGGCGAGCTTGTTCGATTTGCTGACCTGCATGGTTGTTCGTGTCCCGATCTGAGGAAACTGCGCCTTGGCAGCCTGTAACGCCGCTGCCAGACTGGCGTCTAAAGCCACGCATGATACGTGCGGCCCGATGACCGGAAAAGGTACTGGTCGGGCTTTTTTCCGTAGCCGAGGTGACCCATGGAAAAGCTGGACAAACCCCTAGAATCCTGGCGTGAAGAGCTGAGCGAAGCGCAGTTCCACGTCTGTCGCCTGGGGGGCACCGAACGCCCCTTCACGGGGGAATACAACGGCACCAAGACGCCGGGTATCTACCACTGCTCGTGCTGTGGGGCGGCGCTGTTCGACTCCGATGCCAAGTACGACTCCGGCAGCGGCTGGCCGAGCTACTTCCAGCCGGTGGATGACGTCTCGGTCGCCGAGAAGGAAGATTTCAGCCACGGCATGCACCGTATCGAGGTGCGTTGCGCCCGCTGCGACGCTCACCTCGGCCACGTGTTTCCGGATGGCCCGCGCCCGACCGGGCTGCGCTACTGCATCAACTCGGTATCGCTGAAGCTGGTGCCGCGCGAAGCCTGATCCATAAGGCCCGCTAATGAGCGGGTCTTTTTTGTGGTAATTAAATTGCGTGCAATTTAATTGCAAGCTATCTTCCTGCCGTCATTCCTTCCTCCAGGTGAAAGTCCATGAGCAGCAAGCTTTTCGATATCCCCGTCACCACCATCAAGGGCGAGCAGAAGACCCTCGCCGACTTCGGCGGCAAGGCCGTGCTGGTGGTCAACACCGCGAGCAAGTGCGGCTTCACCCCGCAGTACAAGGGGCTGGAGAGCATCTGGCAGCAATACAAGGACAAGGGGCTGGTGGTGCTCGGCTTCCCCTGCAACCAGTTCGGCAAGCAGGAGCCGGGCGACGAGGGCGCCATCTCCGAGTTCTGCGAGTTGAACTTCGGCGTCAGCTTCCCGCTGTTCAAGAAGATCGACGTCAATGGCGCCGACGCCCATCCGCTCTACGTCGAACTGAAAAGCCGCGCGCCGGGCCTGCTGGGCAGCAAGGGTATCAAGTGGAACTTCACCAAATTCCTGATCGATGGCGAAGGCCGCGAGGTTAAGCGTTTTGCGCCGACCACCAAGCCGGAAGACCTGGCCACCGAGATCGAAGCGCTGCTGAAATGACCCCACCAGCCCTGCCCGACGCCGACCTGCTGCTGGACAACCAGCTGTGCTTCAAGCTGTACGCTGCGTCGCGCGCAGTGATCCGGGGCTACCGGCCGATGCTGGAGCGGCTCGGCCTGACCTACCCGCAGTACCTGGTCATGCTGGTGCTCTGGGAGTGGCATGCCGCGCCGCCCGAGCAACCCACGGTCAAGGCCCTGGGGGAGCGCCTGATGCTGGATTCCGGCACCCTCACGCCGCTGCTGAAACGCCTGGAACAGCTCGGCCACGTGCAGCGCCGTCGGGCGGCCCATGACGAGCGCGAGGTGCACCTGGCGCTGAGTGAAGCGGGTATCGCGCTGCGCGAGCAGGTATCGGCATTGCGCACCGAACTGCTGTGCAGCAACGGTCTGGACCTCAACGAGATGGTGGAGCTGCGCGGTCGCCTGGCCGAGCTGCTCGGCCGCTTCACTGGGCTGGCTGGGTAGTCGGCAGCCAGTTGTCCAGCAGGGCGACCAGCTCTTCACGGCGGAAGGGCTTGGCCAGGTAGTCGTCCATGCCGGCGGCGCGGCAGCGTTCGCGTTCGTCCGGCAGGGCGTTGGCGGTCAGCGCTACCACCGGCAGGCCCGGCCAGTTGCCGCTCTGGCGGATGCGCCGGGTGGCTTCATAGCCATCCATGATCGGCATGTTGCAGTCCATCAGCACCAGGTCCACCGGGTGTTCCGCGAGCATCTGCAGCGCCTCCCCGCCATGGGCGGCGACCAGCACCTCACAGCCCAGCTTGCCGAGCATGCCCTTGGCCACCAGCTGGTTCACCGCGTTGTCTTCCACCAGCAGCACCCGTGCCGAGCGCGCCAGGCGTTGCTTGGGCGTGGGGCTGGGCGCCGGTTCGTCCGGCAGCTGCTGCAGGCTGCGGCGCAGTGCCTGGTAGAGCGCCGAGCGGGCCAGCGGCCGTGCCAGTTGCTGCAGCGGCGCCAGGGGCGTGGCCTGCTCGGCCTGGAGGAAGTTGCCGTAACCGGTGATTAGCAGGATCGGCGCCGCGCTCTCGTCGCGCAGACGCTGCAGTTGTTCCGGCGAGTCGGTGATGATCTGGTCGAACACCTGGCCTGCCAGGCTGGTATCGACATCGCTTCGTTGGTAGTTGATGCCCCAGGCCGGCAGCCAGGTCTTCAGCAGTTCGGCCAGGCCGCTACCGGCGGCGCACAGCGCGATGACGCGCCCCTGCAGCGCCGGTGCCGGCGTGGCATCGGCATGGCTGGCCAGCGGCAGTTCGGCACTGAACAGGCTGCCGATGCCTTCTTCGGAACGCACTTGCAGCGTGCCGTCCATGGCTTCGCAAAGCCGACGGGTGAGGGCGAGGCCGAGGCCCGTGCCACCGAACTGCCGGGTGATGCCGGCGCCGGCCTGGGCGAAGGGCTGGAACAGCTTGGGCATGGCATCGCTGGAGATGCCGATGCCGGTGTCGCGGACGCCGATCAGCACGCCCTCGGCGGTGGGCGTGACGCGCAGGTCGACGCGGCCGAAGCGGGTGAACTTGAGGGCGTTGGACAGCAGGTTGCTGACGATCTGGCGCACGCGGGTCGGGTCGCCCACCACCAGGGCCGGTAGGCGCGGGTCGATCAGGCAGCTCAGCTCCACGCCCGGGGCGGCGTTCTGCGACAGCAGGCTGGCGGTGTCTTCCACCAGCACGCCGAGGTCGAAGGGGATGGCTTCCAGCTCCAGCTGGCCGGCCTCGAACTTGGACAGGTCGAGGATGTCGTTGAGCAGTTCCACCAGCACGTTGCCGGAGTCGTGGGCGATGGTGAGCTGCTGGCGTTGCTCGGCGTTCAGCGGGCTGTCCAGGGTCAGGGCGAGCATGCCCAGCAGGCCGTTGAGCGGGGTGCGGATCTCGTGGCTCATGTTGGCCAGGAAGGCGGCACGGGCCTGGGCCGTTTCAATGGCGTGGGTGCGGGCCATGTCCAGCTCCTGGTTGGACTGGCTGAGGCGGCTGTTGGTGGCCTTCAGTTCAGCGGTGCGCGCCGAGACGATGTTCTCCAGCTCCGCCAGGTACTGGGTGAGCCTGTCTTCGGCGTCGCGGCGTTGCTCCATCTCGGCGAAGAGGTTCGCCAGTTGCCGGTTGATCACGTCCACCAGGACGCCGATCTCGTCCTGCTCGTGGCCGGGGGGGCAGGGCAGGCGGTTGTCCACCGGGCTGCGCGAGTCGCCTTCGCTGAGGGCACGGATCAGCCCCACCAGCGGCTTGGTGAGCATGCTGTAGAAGAGCACCAGGAGGATCAGCGACAGCAGCAGGCTGCGCACGAACCCGGAGATCAGGGTGAGCATGGAGCGCCGCAGGAAGTGGTTGCCGAAGGCGAAGGTGTCCACTTCCAGGCGCAGCAGGCCCAGGGTTTCCGCGGGGGCGTGGGCGATGTAGAGCGGGTCCTGGAAATCTCGGCGCTCACCGAAGAGGAAGTCGCTGAAGATGCGGTAGTCGCTCTCGGTGCGCGGGCGGCTGACGCTGGCGAGCACGGTGCCGCTGTTGTCGATGATCTCGGCGCGGATCACCGCCGGCGAACGCAGCAGCCCCAGCACCAGTTCCTGGGCCAGTTCGGCGTCGATGTTGTAGGCGATGCGGGCGGCGGGGTTGTGGCTGATTTCCAGCAGCGCATTGATCTCGCGCTCCAGCGAGGCGTTCTCGCTGGCGTAGTCGATGCCGACCTGAATGATGCTGAGAAGGGTCCCGAGTACGAACGCCACCAGCACGGTGATGCTGGCCTGTTTGAACGACAGGCGTTGGGTTAGCGGGATATCCATGGGCGTGAAGATTTGGCCTTGTTCCGTGGGCTTGCCAAGCATAGCCTATCCCACCTGCTGACAGCCCGGCTCTCCGAGCTGAACCAAGGAGTTTATTGTGGATTCCCGTTTGATCGACTTCCTGGAGCGCGCCGACGCGGTACTCGCGCGCCTCGATCCCCTGCTGCCGGCGCTGCGCCCGGCCATCGACTGGCAGGACTGCATCGCCGCCCGCTGGCACCGCGAAGGGCGCGGCGGTTACCTGCAACCCCTGCAGGTGAGCCTGGATCTTAACCTCACCGACCTGATCGGCGTCGATGCCCAGCGCGAGCAGCTGGCGCGCAACACCCGCCAGTTCGTCGATGGCCTGCCGGCCAACCATGCGTTGCTCTGGGGCGCCCGTGGCACGGGTAAATCCTCACTGGTGCGTGCGCTGCTGGCCGAGCACGCCGGTGCCGGCCTGCGCCTGATCGAGATCGAGCGCGACCACCTCGCCGACCTGCCGCGCGTGGTGGAGCAGGTGGCCAAGCTGCCGCAGCGTTTCGTGATGTTCTGCGACGACCTCTCCTTCGAGGCTGGTGAGGGCGACTACCGCGTACTCAAGAGCGTGCTCGACGGCTCGCTGGAGCGCGCGCCGGACAACGTGCTGCTCTACGCCACCTCCAACCGCCGCCACCTGGTGCCGGAGAAGCAGAGCGACAACGAGCATTGGCAGATGGTCGACGGCGAGCTGCACCCCAATGAGGCGGTGGAAGACAAGATCGCCCTGTCCGACCGCTTCGGCCTCTGGTTGTCCTTCTACCCCTTCACCCAGGAGCACTTCCTGGCCGTGGTGCGCCACTGGATCGAGACCCTGGCGCCCCGTGACCTGGCCTGGGAATGGAATGAAGAGTTGGAAAAAGCGGCCATCCGCTGGGCCCTCGGGCGTGGCAACCGCAATGGCCGTTGTGCCTATCAATTCGCCCGCCAATGGGTTGGCCGGGCGCTGCTGGAGACTTCCCGATGATCGACCTGCAACAGGCCGGTGCCGGCCTCGAGGGCTATGCCCTGCTGGCCGCCCAGCTGGAGTCGTTGCTCGCCGACGAGCGCGACTTCATCGCCAACGCCTCGCAATTCTCGGCCTTCCTCTATAACGAGCTGCCGGAGCTGAACTGGGCGGGCTTCTACCTGAACAAGCAGGAGCAGCTGGTGCTTGGCCCCTTCCAGGGCAAGGTCGCCTGCGTGCGCATTCCGTTCAGTCGGGGTGTGTGTGGCGCCGCCGCGCGCACCCGCGAGACCCAGCGCGTGGAGGACGTGCACGCCTTCCCCGGGCATATCGCCTGTGACAGCGCGTCCAACAGCGAGCTGGTGGTGCCCCTGGTGAAGGACGGTGCGCTGATCGGTGTGCTCGACCTCGACAGCCCGAGCGTTGGCCGCTTCAGTGAGGCGGACCAGGCCGGCATCGAGAACCTGGCGGCGATCTTCCTGCGCCTGACCGACTGCTGATCGGTCGCGCCATGAAAAAGCCCGGCAAGTGCCGGGCTTTTTCGTTTCTGCGGGGCAGGGCGGTCAGGCCGCGCCGCTGAGCTTGGCCAGGGTCCGTTGCTCGCCGGGCAATACCGTCTGCACCGACTCCCGCGCACGGATGCGCTGGTAGTGGGCGGCCAGGGCCGGCCAGCGGCCGCTGTCCAGCAGCTCGGTGCCGTGCTCCATGTTGATCAGCTGGCAGCACAGCGCCAGGTCCGCCAGGGTCAGCTCGTCACCGACGAAGTACTCGGCATCGCGCAGGGTCTTTTCCAGGTAGTTGAAGTGCTGGGGCAGCTTGTCCTGCAGCGCCGCTTGTACGGCTGCTTCGTCGCAGGGCTGGCCCATGGTCGGCTTCAGCGCACGGTTGCGGAACACGCAGAAGGTGGTCAGCGGTGCCAGCTCGTAGTCGGCGTACTTCTCCAGCCAGCGCACCCGGGCGCGCTGCTGGGCATCGCGGCCATAGAGCGGTGCCAGTTCGGGGTGCTTTTCTTCCAGGTACTGGCAGATGACGCTGGAGTCGGCGAGGGTGAAATCACCGTCGCGCATCGCCGGGATGCGCCCCAGCGGGTTCAGCTCCCGGTACCAGGCGGGCTGGCCGAAGGGCGTGATGATTTCCAGCTGGTAATCGATGCCCTTTTCCAGGAGGAACAAGCGCACCTTGCGCACGAAGGGGGAGAGCGGGGCGCCGTAGAGGGTAATGCTCATCGTGGGTGTCCTTGTCTGAGCGGGGCCGGGCTGTCAGTCGTAGATGTTCTTCTTCTTCCAGGTGTCTTCGTCGTCCAGGGATTTCAGGGCATCCCCGAGCTCGCTCGGCTCATCGGCGGCCGGCGGCTTGTCCAGGGCCAGGGCGTTGGCGCGGGCCAGCTGGTTCTGCAACTGCTGCAACTGGTTCTGGTAGCGGGCGGGCTCCGGCTGCTTCTGCAGGTACTGCACGCCACGCTCGAAGGCCAGGCGGGCCTGGCGCGGTTGGCCTTCCTGCAGGGCCTGCAGGCCGAGGTTGGTGAAGAACTCGATATGCAGCTGCACCAGCATGCCGCGGATTTCGTTGACCCAGCGCTTGGCATCGTTGACGGGCATGAAGCCATCCTTGGCCGAGCGGGTCAGCTGGCCGTGCAGGGATTCCAGCTGGAAGCGGATTTCCTTGGCCTGGGCTTCGTTGCTGATCTTCAGCGGCGCGTTGCGGATCGGCATCCCTTCGCCCAGGGCCACCAGGCCCCGCAGTTCCTCGGCCTGGACCTTGAGCTGGGCGTTGCTTTTGTCCAGGGGCAACAGGCGCTCGCAGAAGAGCAATTGCAGGCGGGTCAGCTGCAGCTTCAGCGCGGGGGTCATGAACTGGCCGGGCAGGCTTTCGGAGAGGATGCTGGTGCGGCGCAACCTGTCGATGAGGTCGGCGCGCAGCCGGGCTTTCTCCAGCTTGCTGTTCTCCACCATATGGTTGGCGTAGCCGATGATCAGCAGTACCGCTATGCCGGCTATCACCATCAGGGTGATCACGAGTGGCGACATCTTTATACAGCTCCCGTGTGCGTTTTCTGCGGGAGTGTAGAGGGTTGGCCACCCTGCTGATAGCTCCGTGTCAGTTTTTGCCCTGAACTCGTTGATTTTAAAAGTTTTTTGTCGAAGGGTTGACGGGTGCCAAAACGCTCCCTAGAATGCGCGCCACTTCGACGCGAAGCCTGAGGGCAAAAGCGGCGAAGGCCGGAAGAAAGCGTCATAGCTGTTGTAAGCTCCGGGCCGCGTCCCCTTCGTCTAGTGGCCTAGGACACCGCCCTTTCACGGCGGTAACAGGGGTTCGAGTCCCCTAGGGGACGCCACTTTCTGGCTGTATGTAGTTGTATTGCGGGAATAGCTCAGTTGGTAGAGCACGACCTTGCCAAGGTCGGGGTCGCGAGTTCGAGTCTCGTTTCCCGCTCCAGATTTTCAAGCAATGCTTGTTGAGTGTTGTTTGTCCCCTTCGTCTAGTGGCCTAGGACACCGCCCTTTCACGGCGGTAACAGGGGTTCGAGTCCCCTAGGGGACGCCAGTTTCATGCGGGAATAGCTCAGTTGGTAGAGCACGACCTTGCCAAGGTCGGGGTCGCGAGTTCGAGTCTCGTTTCCCGCTCCAGTTTCACAAGCGATGCTTGCCAGGTTTTACCTGTCCCCTTCGTCTAGTGGCCTAGGACACCGCCCTTTCACGGCGGTAACAGGGGTTCGAGTCCCCTAGGGGACGCCAGTTTCACGCGGGAATAGCTCAGTTGGTAGAGCACGACCTTGCCAAGGTCGGGGTCGCGAGTTCGAGTCTCGTTTCCCGCTCCAGTTAAACGAAAACGCCGCTCATTCGAGCGGCGTTTTCGTTTGTGCGTCATTTGCCCCTCAGAGCCCGGCAGCCACCTTGGTGCGGGCCTCTTCGGGCAGCCAGTTCTTCCAGGCATCGGGATGGGCGCGCAGGTAGTCGCGCGCGGCGTCGCGGGGTGGCTGGCGTTTCTCGCTCATGGTTGCCAGTGCCTGGTTCAGGCCGTCGATGGGCAGGTCCACCTTGGCGAACATCTCCGCCAATTGCGGGTAGCGCTGGCGAAAGGAGGCGGAAACGCCTATGGCCAGGCGCGCGGGCAGCGAGCGGGTGCCGCGTGGGTTGGGGTGGCTGGCGTCGGCCAGGGTCTTCCAGGCGTCGGCATCGAAGGGCGGCTCTTCCAGCTTGATCAGCTTGTAGCGGCCCAGCAGGGGCGTCGGCGACCAGTAGTAGAACAGCACCGGCTGGCCGCGACGGATGGCCGAGGTGATCTCCGCGTCCAGGGCCGCTCCGGAGCCGGTGCGGAAGTTGTTGTAGCTGCCCTCGAGCCCATAGGCCTTGAGCTTCTGGCTGTTGACGCCTTCGGAGGTCCAGCCGGTCGGGCTGTTGAGGAAGCGCCCCTTGTTCGGTGACTCCGGGTCGCGGAACACCGCCTTGTAGCGCGCCAGGTCCTGCACCGAGCGCAGCTCCGGCGCCACCGCCTCGATTCCGCGCTCGGCGTCGCCTTCGATCACATAGGCCGGCACCCACCAGCCTTCGTCGGCGTTCTTGACGATATCGCCGAGGGCGAACACCTTGCCTTCCTGCTCCGCCTTGATCCACACCGGGCTGCGCCCCGGCCATTCCTCGGCGATGACCTGGATGTCGTCCTGGGCCAGCGCGGCTTCCAGGCTGACGGTGCTGCCGGGCAGGGTGTCCGTCGGGTAGCCGTAGCCCTTCTCGACCACCAGCCGGAGGATCTCGGTGATCAGGCTGCCGCTTTCCCAGGTCAGGTCGCCGAAATGGATCGGCTCGCGCTGGTCCGCCGTTGCGCCCTGGCTCAACAGGGTGGCGGCGAGCAGGGCGCCGCCCAGCAGGTGCTTGATCGATCGCATGGGGTTCTCCACGGTTGCGGGTACGGGGACGAAGGTTAGACCGCCCTGGCCGGGAGCGCCTGCTGGGCGCCCGTCACGCAATGGTCATGACGCCGACATGATTCGGTAGCCATCGCGCCCTAGTCTCGGCGCTACACATCGTGCTCCTGATTCATTTGCGGCCGCCTCCGGGCGGCCTTTTCTTTGCCCGTTATCCGGCGAGCAGCGCCTGCGCCAGGCGCGCGGCAGGGGGGGTCAGGGCGTCGAAGCGCATGGCGCAGAGGTGCAGGTGGCGGGTGGCCCAGGCATCGGCCAGGGGCAGGGCGCGCAGCGCGTGACGGTCCCTGGCGCGCTGCAGCGCCGCCTCGGGCACCAGGGCGATGCCCACGCCACGGGCCACCAGGCTGCAGACCGTATCGAAATCGCTGACCCGCAGGCGCAGCTCCAGGTGGCGACCGGCGTTGAGCGCCTTGCCGGCGATGTGCTGTTGCAGCGGGTTGTCACGGCCCAGGCCGACGAAGGCGCGGCCGAGCAACTGCTCGAAGTGCAGCGGCCCGTCGCCGTCGAGGCTGCCGTCATCCAGGCGCGTCACCAGCAGCAGGCGGTCGACGCGGAAGGGGCGCGCCTCCAGGCCGGCCATGTCGGTGCTATCGGCCAGCACGCCCAGGTCCGCCTGGCCCCGGGTCAGCGCCTCGACTATGGCGTGGCTGGGCTTTTCCTCGATATCCAGGTCGATCAGCGGGTGCATGAGCAGGAAGTCGCCGAGCACGCCGGGCAGGTGCTCGGCCAGGGCGGCGGTATTGCCCAGCAGGCGCACCCGGGCGCGCAGGCCCGTGGCGAAGTCGCCCAGCTCATCGGCCATCAGCTCCAGCTGGTGCGTCACCGCGCGGGCGTGATGGGCCAGGGCGCGGCCTGCCGGGGTAGGGCGTACGCCATGACGCTGGCGCTCGAACAGCGGCGTGCCGAGGCTTTCCTCCAGCCCCTTGAGGCGCGCGCTGGCCGAGGCCAGGGCCAGGTGGCTGCGCTCGGCGCCGTGGGTGATGCTGCCGGCGTCGAGGATGTCGAGGAACAGCTTGAGGTCGATCAGGTCGTAGCGCATCGCGGGTTTCCAGGCTTCGTCCAGGGCGTAGCCTGGGCTCGGGAATCACAGATTCAGCCCTGGCGCGGCAGCGCGCAAGCTAAAGCCATTCTTCTGTGTGTTGATCGATATGCTGCTGCTTTTCAGTGCCCTGGTTTTCCTGCTCGCCGGCCTGGTCAAGGGCGTGCTCGGCATGGGCCTGCCCACCGTGGCGATGGGCCTGCTGGCGGTGGTGATGACGCCGGGCGAGGCCTCCGCGCTGCTGCTGGTGCCTTCGCTTCTGACCAACCTCTGGCAGCTGTTCGCCGGCCCGGCCCTGTTGCCGTTGCTGCGTCGCCTGTGGCCGCTGCTGCTGACGCTGACCCTGGGCACCCTGGTGACCACGCGCTGGCTGGTGGAGTCCGCCAGCCCCTGGATTCCCGTCGCGCTCGGGGCCTGCCTGCTGGCCTACGGCGCGCTCGGGCTGCTGTCCATCCGCCCGCCGGCCCCGAAGAGCCGCGAAGGCGCCTGGTCTGCGCTGGCGGGGCTGCTCACCGGTCTGGTGACGGGCCTTACCGGCGTCTTCGTGATCCCGGCGGTGCCCTACCTGCAGGCCCTGGGGTTGCCGCGTGAGGCGCTGATCCAAGCCCTGGGCCTGTCCTTCACCGTCTCCACCCTGGCGCTGGGCCTGGGCCTGTTCATTCACGGCGGCAGCCAGAGCCTGGACCTCGGCCTCACCTGGCTGATGCTGCTGCCGGCACTGCTGGGCCTGGAGATCGGCCAGCGCATCCGCCGGCGCCTGAGCGAGGCCATGTTCCGCCGGCTGTTCTTCCTCGGCTTGCTGGGCCTGGGGACGCATTCGCTGCTGCGCGGGGCGATGGCCCTGGCCGGCTGAATCGCCGGGGCGTTATGCTCGGCGCCTCCCGATCCCGAGTTCCCACCATGCTCCACAGCCGACAGGCCTTTCTCGGCCGCCTGGAAATCGCCAGCAACAGCGGCAGCGGCCACGCCTTCGCCAAGCACAGCCACGACGAATGCGTCATCGGCGTGAACCTGGTGGGCGAGGAGCAGGTGTGGCTGGACCGGCGCAGCTTCCGCGCCGGCGCGGGCGACATCACTCTCTACAACCCGGGGCAGATCCAGGGCGGCGGGGTGAAGGAGGGCGAGCCCTGGCGCTATGTCGGCCTCTACGTCACCGCCGAGCAACTGGCCGATGACCTGGGCCTGGCGCGGGTAGAGTTCCAGCAGGCCTGCAGCCACCAGCCCGACCTCGCCGCCAGCCTGGCTGATGCGGTGGAGCGGGCGCTGGGTGGCGATGCCCTGGTGCGCGAACGCGCGGAGGAGCGCCTGCTGCTGTGGCTCGGGCACCTGGTGCAGCGCACTGCTGGGCCCCTGCCGGATGTGGCAGCGGTAGGCGTGGGGCCGATGGCGCGGGTGCAGGAACTGCTGGCCGAGCGCCTGCAGGACAGCCCGAGCCTCGACGAACTGGCCACCGAACTGGGCCTGTGCAAGTTCCACCTGTTGCGTGCTTTCCAGAAACACACCGGCCTCAGCCCCCGGCAATGGGCCATGCAACTGCGCACCCGCCGTGCCCGTGGCCTGCTGCGCGCGGGCTGGTCGGCCACCGATGCCGCGCACGCCCTGGGTTTCGCCGACCAGAGCCACCTCAACCGCCACTTCCGTGCCGCCTACGGCATCACCCCCGGCGAGATGAAGCGCCTGCTCAACGCCTGAGTGCAATCCTGTTCAAGTCCATGGGCGCGGGGCCGGGCAGAATGCGCCCATCCGCTCCCCTGCATCGTTCGAGGTTTGCATGCTCCTGCTGTTCTGCTCGGCCTTCGTCTTCGGCGTGGTCTTCTGCCTGTCCCCCGGCGCCGTGCTTGCCGAAACCCTGCGCCGTGGGCTGCTGCATGGCTTCCGCCCGGCGCTGCTGGTGCAATTCGGTTCCCTGGTGGGCGACGCGGTCTGGGCGGTGCTCGGCCTGGCAGGGCTGACCCTGCTGCTGGGGCAGGACCAGGTGCGCCTGCCGCTGACCCTGGCCTGCGCGGCCTACCTGGCCTGGCTCGGGCTGCGCAGCCTGCGCGATGCCTGGCAACTGCCGGAGGAGGGCGAAGCGGAGGCGCATGAGGATCGCGGTGCACTGCTCACCGGCGCGGCGATCTCGCTGACCAACCCGAAGAACATCGTCTACTGGGGCGCCCTCGGTACGGCCATGGCGGGCATCGTCGGCGGTGCGCCGGACCTGGCCCAGACCAGCGTGTTCTTCGCCGGCTTCATGACCGCCTCGTTGGCCTGCTGCTTCCTCTGTGCGGCGCTGGTGGACTGGCTGCGGCGCAACAGCTCGCCGACCTGGCATCGGGTCAGCCACGGGCTGTGCGGGGTGTTGCTGCTGGGGATGGCGGCCCTGGCCCTGCGCGGGCTGGCCTGAACAGGCGCGGGCCCGGGAGGGCCCGCGTTGAAACTCAGAGCACCCGGCCGCGGCACTCGCCGAAGCCGATGCGCACCCGGCCTTCGCCCTCGCACCAGGCGCGCAGGATCACCTCGTCACCGCTTTCCAGGAAGGTGCGCTGCTCGCCGCTTGCCAGGGACAGCGGCTGCTTGCCGCCGAAGGTGCTCTCCAGCAGGCTGCCGAAGGCGTCGGCTTCCGGGCCGGACAGGGTGCCGGAGCCGAACAGGTCGCCCGGTTGCAGCTTGCAGCCGCCCACCGCGTGGTGCGCCACCAGCTGCGCCACGGTCCAGTACATGTGCTGGGTGTTGCTCAGGGCCAGGCGTTGCGGCTGCTGGCCGCGCTCGCGCATGGCGGCGGTCTGCAGCAGCACCTCCAGCTGGATGTCGAAGGCACCACGGGCCTGGTCATTGGCATCCAGCAGGTAGGGCAGCGGCTGCGGGTCGCCTTCCGGGCGTGCCGGCTGGGCGGTGCGGAAGGGCTCCAGGGCCTCGGCTGTTACCACCCAGGGCGATACGCTGGTGGCGAAGTTCTTCGCCAGGAAGGGGCCCAGCGGCTGGTATTCCCAGGCCTGCAGGTCACGCGCGGACCAGTCGTTGAGCAGGCAGTAGCCGGCGATGTGCTGCTCCGCCTCGCCAATGGCGATGGCATCGCCCATGGCGTTGCCCTGGCCGATCCAGATGCCCAGCTCCAGTTCGTAGTCCAGGCGCTTGCTGGGGCCGAAGTTCGGCACCTCGGCGCCCGGCGGCAGGGTCTGGCCGTTGGGGCGGTGCACCGGGGTACCGGACACACACACGGTGGACGCGCGGCCGTGGTAGCCGATGGGCACGTACTTGTAGTTGGGCAGCAGCGGGTTGTCCGGGCGGAACAGGCGGCCGACGTTGTTGGCGTGGTGGATGCCCACGTAGAAGTCGGTGTAGTCGCCGATGCGCGCCGGCAGGTGCAGCTGGCAGTCGGCAGCGGCCGGCAGCAGCTCGGCGCCCAGGGCTTCCAGGCGTGCCTGGGCGGGGCTGCCTTCGGCGAGCAGGTCCTGCAGCTGGCGGCGCAGGGCGCGGCGGGCGTTGGCGCCCAGGGCGAAGAAGGCGTTGAGGTCTTCCCCGGCGGCGACGCGCGCGGCGTCGGCCGCTTCACCTTCGAACAGGCCGGTGGTGGTGGCGACCTTGAGGTCGAAGACCTGCTCGCCGATGGCGACGCCGCCGCGCGGGGTGCCGCCCACCGGGCTGAAGATGCCCAGGGGCAGGTTCTGCAGGGGGAAGTCGGGGTGTTCGTTGGCCGAGGCTATCCAGCTGCGGCGGTTGTCATTCTGGGTCATCGGTCAGTTCCTGCCGTTGAAGGTCTTGGCCATGCCGTTCCAGCAGGCATCGTAGTCGTTCTGCAGCTGCGGGCACTCCAGGGCGTAGCGGGTGGGGCGCAGCACGCGGCCGGTTTCGAACATGAACGCCATGGTGTGATCGAGCTTGTGCGGCTTGAGTTCCGCGGCGATGGCGGCGGTGGTGCTGGCGTTGTCCGGGCCGTGGGCGCTCATGCAGTTGTGCAGCGAGGCGCCGCCGGGGGTGAAGCCGCCGGCCTTGGCGTCGTAGGCGCCCTGGATCAGGCCCATGAATTCGTTCATCAGGTTGCGGTGGAACCACGGCGGGCGGAAAGTCTTCTCGGCCACCATCCAGCGCGGCGGGAAGATCACGAAGTCGACGTTGGCCATGCCCGGGAAGTCGCCCGGGGAGGTCAGCACGGTGAAGATCGACGGGTCCGGGTGGTCGTAGCTGACCGTGCCGATGGTGTTGAACAGGCGCAGGTCGTACTTGTAGGGCACGTTGTTGCCGTGCCAGGCGACCACGTCCAGGGGCGAGTGGTCCAGCTCGGCGGCCCAGAGCTCGCCGAGGAACTTCTGCACCAGGGTCACGGGTGCGTCGCTGTCCTCGTAGTGGGCCACCGGGGCGAGGAAGTCGCGCGGGTTGGCCAGGCCGTTGCTGCCGATGGGGCCCAGGTCCGGGATGCGCAGCGCGGCGCCGTGGTTCTCGCAGATGTAGCCACGGGCGCTGTCGTCCAGCAGTTCGACGCGGAACTTCATGCCACGGGGGATCACCGCGATCTCCAGGGGCTCAACGTCCAGCAGCCCCAGCTCGGTGACCAGGCGCAGGCGGCCCTGTTCGGGGACGATCAGCCATTCGCCGTCGGCATTGAGGAAGGCACGCTGCATCGAGGCGTTGGCACGGTAGACGTGCACGCTGACGCCGGAGGCCTGCTCGGCATCGGCGGTGGCGGCGATGGTCAGCAGGCCATCGATGAAATCGGTGCGCTCGGCGGGGATGTCATGGGCATCCCAGCGCAGGCGGTTGGGGTCGATCGGCCCCACGTGGCGACCGGGGATCTGCCGCTCCAGGCGCTGGAAGCGCGGGTGCGCGGCGGACGGGCGGATGCGATACAGCCAGGTGCGACGGGCCTCGGCGCGGGAAACGGTGAAGGCGGTGCCGGAGAACTGCTCGGCATAGAGGCCATAGGGCGCGCACTGCGGCGAGTTCTGCCCGACGGGCAGGGCGCCCGGCAGGGCTTCGCTGGCGAACTGGTTGTTGAAGCCGGATTGATAGGCGAGGGCGGTGGGGGGCAGTGAGGAGCTCATGAGAACCTCTGTGTTTTTTGTAATTGAATTACGGATAACGTAATTTGAAAGCCTGAGAGGGTCAAGCTATAACAGCGCCTCCATTGCCAACCGAGGTAGTAGATGGCCATCCAACGGGACGACGCCGAGGCGCCCAAGCGGCAGAAAGTACAGGCGGCCGAAGTCGGCACCGAGATTCTCAAGGGGCTCGCCGACCTGGCGCCGGCCACCTCCCTGTCTCGCCTGGCCGAGCACGTCGGCATGCCGGCGGCCAAGGTCCACCGCTACCTGCAGGCGCTGATCGCCAGCGGCTTTGCCGAGCAGGATGTGGCCACCAACCACTACGGCCTGGGGCCGGAGGCACTGTTCGTCGGCCTCGCCGCCATCGGCCGGCTGGATGTGGTGCGTGCCGCCACGGCGCAGCTGTCGGAGCTGCGAGATGCGCTCAACGAGACCTGCTTCCTCGCCGTCTGGGGCAACAAGGGGCCCACCGTGGTGCACGTCGAGCAGCCGCTGCGGGCGGTGACCCTGGTCACCCGCGTGGGTTCGGTGCTGCCGCTGCTGGGATCTTCCACCGGCCTGGTGTTCGCCAGCTACCTGCCCGACGCCGAGACGGCGCCGCTGCGCGAGGAGGAGGCGAACCTGCCCGGCGTGCCCGGCGCCAAGGCGCTGCGCAAGCAGATCGCCGAGATCCGTGCGAGCGGCCTGCACCACGTGCACGGCCTGCTGATGCCGGGGGTGAATGCGCTTTCCGCACCGGTGTTCGCCGTGGGCGAGCAGATCGCCGGGGTGATCACCGTGGTCGGTGCCGCCAGCGGCTTCCAGGCCGAAACCAGTGGCCGCGCAGCGCAGTTGCTGAAGCAGGCGGCGGAATCCATCACTGCGCGCATGGCGGGTGTTCGTCCCGTTTGAGCGTGGTTCACCGCCCTGTTGTGGGAATTTATTGGCTCTGTCTGCGTTAAGTGTTGCTAGAAGAATTGAGCCCAGCTGATTGTCGTGCTCTGGTGATATTTCTGGTTTCGCCCACCCGGGCGAGTCTCTTTCTTCAGTCGCCAAGAAAGAAACCAAAGAGGCTTGCCCCGTCATCCGGCCCCGGCTTCGCCGGGGTTCCCTCACTCCATCGTTGCTCTGGGGGCCGGCGCGATGGGCCATCCATGGCCTGGCGCGCCTCTCGCGGCATCCATGCCGCTCGTCCCCCGGCGCAACGACTGCGTTCGGCCTCCTGGAGGGGCGTTGGCGGCTGCTCCAACTTTCCTCGCTCAAATCCACACATTGATGTGCGCACTAACCTAACGTGCACGTAGCGGCGGCTTTCGTAGGATGGCGTAGAGCGAAGCGAAACCCATGCGGATCAGCGCGGCTGAGGACTCGACAGGATGAACGCGTGCCGTAGGGTGTGCCGTGCGCACCTCCGCGCGGTGCTTCCGGCGAGTCCGAGGTGCGCGCAGCACACCCTACGTCCGGAGTGAGTGGCGGCTGCATGCTCCGAGGTCTGATTGCGCCCCCTTCTAGGGGGCCAAAAGCAAAGCCACGTTCTAAGAACGTGGATGTTTACTCGCGATGCGCTTCGCGGTTGAAACCGCTCCCACAGGCAGACCTGCGACCCCATGAAAAAGCCCGCTGATGCGGGCTTTTTCGTTACGGCGGTGACTCACTCGGTGGTGAGCACGCCCCGGCGGATCTGGTCGCGTTCGATGGACTCGAACAGGGCCTTGAAGTTGCCCTCGCCGAAACCGTCGTCGCCCTTGCGCTGGATGAACTCGAAGAACACCGGGCCCATCAGGGTTTCCGAGAAGATCTGCAGCAGCAGGCGGCGGTCGTTGGCCTCGGTGGAGCCGTCCAGCAGGATGCCACGGCTCTGCAGTCGCTCCACCTTCTCGCCATGGTTGGGGATGCGGCCTTCGAGCATCTCGTAGTAGGTGGCCGGCGGTGCGGTCATGAAGCGCATGCCCAGGGCCTTGAGCTCGTCCCAGGTCTTCACCAGGTCGTCGGTGAGGAAGGCCACGTGCTGGATGCCCTCGCCGTTGAACTGCATGAGGAATTCCTCGATCTGCCCGGCGCCCTTGGAGGATTCCTCGTTGAGCGGGATGCGGATCATGCCGTCCGGCGCGGTCATGGCCTTGGAGGTCAGGCCGGTGTACTCGCCCTTGATGTCGAAGTAGCGGATCTCGCGGAAGTTGAACAGCTTCTCGTAGAAGTCCGCCCAGTAGGCCATGCGACCGCGATACACGTTGTGGGTGAGGTGGTCGATGATCTTCAGCCCGGCGCCCCTGGGGTTGCGCTCCACGCCTTCGATGAACTCGAAGTCGATGTCGTAGATGGACGAGCCTTCGCCGAAGCGGTCGATCAGGTACAGCGGCGCGCCGCCGATGCCCTTGATCGCCGGCAGGCGCAGCTCCATCGGGCCGGTGGGGATCTCGATCGGCTGGGCGCCCAGCTCCAGGGCGCGGGCATAGGCCTTGTGCGCGTTCTTCACACGGAAGGCCATGCCGCACACGGAGGGGCCGTGCTCGGCGGCGAAATAGGAGGCGGCGCTCTTCGGCTCGTTGTTGAGGATCAGGTTGATCTCGCCCTGGCGATAGAGATGCACGTCCTTGGAGCGGTGGGTGGCCACCTTGGTGAAGCCCATGCTGGCGAAGATGGGTTCCAGCAGGTTGGGCACCGGCGATGCCAGCTCGATGAATTCGAAGCCCATCAGGCCCATGGGGTTTTCAAAGATGTCGGCCATGTTCTGGCTCCTTGCAGTGGCGCGCGGCGGCGCCTGAATCGGATGAAAGTCGGTGTGGCGTCGATTCAGGCAAGGGGCGGTGGCGCGCAGGGAACGCCGCGCACGCTGCGGGCGAGGAAGTCGCCGATGGTCACTTTGAAACCGAGGGTCTGCATGTGTGCTCCTCAGGCCGGCTTGTCGGCCTGGGCGTCCGGGTGGGCCTTGCGGAAGGCCGGGTGTTCCAGGGCCAGGCGCTCAACCCTGAGGATACGCGGGTAGGGCGCCAGGTCTACGGCAAAGCGTCGGGCGGCGTAGAGCTGGGGCAGCAGGTAGACGTCCGCCAGCCCCGGCTCGGTGCCGAAGCAGAAACCATCGTCGCCGATCAGCGCTTCGACGGCGGCCAGGCCTTCGCTGATCCAGTGGACGATCCAGGCGTTCACGCCATCCTCGTCGGTGCCCAGCTGGCGCAGGCGGTTGAGCACGGCGACGTTGTGCAGCGGGTGGATGTCGCAGCCGATCAGCGCGGCGACCTGGCGCTGGCGTGCGCGCTGCAGCGCATCGCCGGGCAGCAGGGCCGGTCGCGGGTGGGTCTCTTCGAGGTATTCGATGATGGCGGGGGACTGGATCAGCACCTCGCCGGAGTCGGTGCGCAGGGCGGGGACGCGGCCCTGGGGGTTGATCGCGCGGTACTCGGGCTGGCGGTGTTCGCCGCCGTCGCGGATCAGGTTGACCGGCAGGTGCTGGACCTCCAGGTCCTTCAGCGCAAGCGCGATGCGTACGCGATAGGACGAGGTGGAGCGGTAATAGGTGTAGAGGTCCATGGCGGGCACTCGCAGGGCAGGGCGTCGGTCGGCAGGCTCACCGCTGACGCTATTGTTTTCATAATCTATTTACACTCTGCGTAATTTTTGTCGCTGCGGCAAGTCCGGCGTTCGAATAATCCGCTCGCCTGGGGCATCTGGACGTTCGAGTCCCCAGGCGGGCGGCATGTTCCGCCGCCGGTCAGCGACAGGGCGTCTTTGCCGGGGGCGGCGGCTGTCATTCCGGCTGGTAATCCAGGGACCGTTTGCAAGACTCCGGCAGCGCCATGCCGCCAGCCAGGGCCAGCAGGGCGATGGCGATCAGGTAGAAAGCGGGCGACATGGGATTGCCGGTCTGCCCGATCAGCCAGGTCGCCACCAGCGGTGCGGTGCCCCCGAAGACCGTATAGGCCAGGTTGTAGGTGAATGCCGAGGCGGTGTAGCGCACCTGGGTCGGGAACTGCTCGGACAACAGCACCGCCGTCACCACGCCACAGACCACTGCACCCACCGCCAGCAGCATCGCCCCCAGCGCTGCGGCGAGCAGGCTGCCCGAACCTGCCAGCATGAAGGCCGGGTAGACCGCGACGATCAGGCAGGCGCACCCCGTGAAGATGGTGCGCCGACGCCCGACCCGGTCCGAATAGCGCCCCACCAGCGGGCACAGCAAGGCGGCGAACAGCAGGGCCACCAGGCTGGCGAGCAGGGCGGTCGGCCGCGAGGCACCGCCGACCACCTGCATGTAGGTGGTGAGGTAGGTGGTGAAGGTATAGAACGACAGCGCGGTGGCGGAAATGAAGGCCGAGAGGCAGAAGATCGTGCGGCCATGCTCCAGCAGGGTTTCCTTCAGCGGCGAATGAGCCGCCTGCGGGGCCGCCGCCAGGGCGCGGAACGCCGGTGACTCGTCCAGGTGCAGGCGCATGTACAGGCCGATCAGGCCCAGGGGGGCGGCGACCAGGAAGGGCACGCGCCAGCCCCAGTCCTGCATCTGGGCCTCGGACAGGAGCAACCCCATGCCGAACACGATGCCTGCGGCGGCGGCAAAGGCCATGAAGGTCGACACCGGGACGAAGCTGCCGTACTGGGCTTTCCGCTCGGTGGGCGCATGCTCCATGACGAACGCGCAGGCGCCGGCATACTCCCCGCCGGCGGAAAAACCCTGGATGCAGCGGGCCAGGGCCAGCAGCAGCGGGGCGAGCAGGCCGATGGACCCATAGGTCGGCAGCAGGCCGATCAGGGTGGTGGCTGCGGCCATCAGCAATACCGTGATGGCCAGGATGCGCTTGCGCCCGACCTTGTCCCCGAGGATGCCGAAGACGATCCCGCCCAGCGGGCGCAGGGCGAACGACACGGCAAACACGGCGAAGGTCTGCAACAGCGCGAGGGAGGCATTGCCCGGCGGAAAGAACAGGCCGGCGATGGTCACCGCGAGGAAGCCGTACACGGCAAAGTCGAACCACTCGACGAAGTTGCCGATGGCCGAGGCAGCGATGACCTTGCGCAAGGTCGCCGGATCGACGGACGAGGTGGTGTGGGAAATAGCCTGGATGGTCATGGTCGCTCCGAGCCCTCTGGTGGTCACGGACGCGTCTGGCCTGGGCCTTGGCGTCCCCCTGCCGGCAACCTACCGAGCCTGTCCGCGACCTTGCCCCCCCGGATGCGACCCGTAACCAGCCGACAGCGACACCGGCGCGCGCCTGCCTGGTTCCTGCCGCGCCTGTCCGACTGGGGCGATGGCGGGCATTTCCGTACCTGCAGCGCAGGGTCGCACGCACGGAAATGCCGGCGCTGGCAGGCTCAGGCGCCGCCGCGGAAGCAGGAGACGCCCCAGGCGGTGAGCTTGAACGGCAGGTGGTAGTGCTGCCCGCTGTCGGCTAGGCCGAAGCGGTAGACCAGCAGGTCGAGGAAGGCCGGTTCGGGCAGCGCCATGCCCTGGGCGCGGTAGAAGTCCGCCACCTGCAGGCGGACCTCGTAGACCCCCGGCACGCAGCGGCCGGCTTCGCCCGCGAGCCCGGCGAACAGCCCGTCCGCGCCGATGCGCCCGGCGTGGATCAGTTCGCGGCGCTCGCCGTCGAGGTGCTCCAGTTGCAGCGCCAGCCCTTCGGCGACGCAGCCGCTGGCGACGTCGACGACATGGATGGAAATGCCCTTCACGTCCAGAACCCTTCGTGGGGCGCCGCCGCCTCCTGCTCCAGCATCGGCCCCAGCACCGTCACCTGGCGCTGGCCGCGGGCGAACACCTCGCGACAGGGCAGGGAGAAGGTGGGGTTCTCCGGGTGGGCGCCGGTCAGCTCCAGCAGCGCGTGCTCGGACAGCGCATAGACCACCCGGCCGACACCGGTCCAGTACACCGCGCCGGCGCACATGCAGCAGGGTTCGGCACTGGTGTAGAGGGTGCATTCGGCCAGGGCCTCGGGGCTCAGCAGGCGTGCGGCCTTGGCCACCGCCACCAGTTCGGCGTGCTGGGTCGGGTCGCCTTCCGGCGGCATCGAGTTGTTGCCGGCGCTGGCGATCACCTTGCCGTCGCGGTCCGCCACCAGGGCGGCGAAGGGGTGGCGGCCGCGTTGGCGCGACGCCTGCGAGAGGCGGATGGATTCGCGCAGCAGTTCCAGGTCGAGGTCGCTGACCCCGGCGGGTACCAGGTGGGTGAAGGTCATGGGTGACTCCTTGGGCAGTGGGTGCGCAGGGCGCGAGAGAAAGGTCAGTCGGCGAGGTCGGCGGTGCCGCTCGCGGTGTGCTCGGCGGGCTCACGGCCGTTGAGCAGCAGGTTGAGGACGATGGCGGTGATGGCGCCGAGGAAGATGCCGCTCTCCAGCACCAGCTTCAGGGCGCCGTGGGTATGGGCGAAGAGCGCGGGGAAGGACATCGGCAGCACGCCGACGCTCACCGAGACGGCGACCACCAGTGCATTGCGCGTGCCTTCGAAGCGCACCCGCGAGAGCTCCTGGATGCCCGCCACCGTGGTCATGCCGAACATCACGATGGCGCCGCCGCCGAGCACGGGGGGCGGCACGGCGGCGATCAGGGCGCCGAGCTTGGGGAACAGGCCCATGAGGATCATGATCCCGCCGGCGGCGGCCACCACGAAGCGGCTCTTCACCTGGGAGAGGGCGATCAGCCCGGTGTTCTGGGTGAAGGCGTTGTAGGGGAAGCTGTTGAACAGGCCGCCGATCACCGTGGACAGGCCGTCGGCGCGGAAGGCGTTGCCCAGGGTGCGCGCATCCACGGAGCGGCCGGTGAGTTGGCCGATGGCCAGGCAGTTGCCGGTGGTCTCGGCCATGATCACCAGCATCGCCAGGGTCATGATCAGGATCGGCGTCAGCGAGAACTGCGGCACGCCGAAGGCCATGGGGGCGGAGAGTTCGAACCAGGCCGCCTCGCCGACGCGGCTGAAGTCGGTCATGCCGCAGGCCGCCGCCAGCAGGCTGCCCAGCAGCAGGCCGATGAGCACGCTGAGGTTGCCGATTAAGCCGGAGAAGCGCGCATAGACCGCAAGGATGATGGCGGCCGTGGCCAGCCCCAGCAGCAGGTTGGCCGGCGCGCCGAAGTCGGCGGCATCCGGGTTGCCGCCGCCCAGCCAGATGGCCGCTGCGGGCATCAGCGAGATGCCGATGATGGTGATCAGGCTGCCGATCACCACCGGCGGGAAGAAGCGCAGCAGGCGGCTGAACACCGGTGCCAGGGCGATGGTGATGACCCCGGCGGCGATCACCGCGCCGAACACCTGGGCCAGGCCGTATTCCTTGCCGATCATGATCATCGGCGCCAGGGCGATGAACGAGCAGGCTTGCACCAGCGGCAGGCGTGCGCCGAACTTCCAGAAGCCCAGGGTCTGGATCAGCGTGGCGATGCCCGAGGTGAGCAGGTTGGCGTTGATCAGCAGGACGATCTGCGCGTTGCTCAGGCCCAGGGCGCTGCCGAGGATGAGCGGCACGGCCACGGCGCCGGCGTACAGCACCAGGACGTGTTGCAGACCGAAGGTCAGAAGTTGCCGGATGGGGAGTAGCTGGTCGACCGGATGGGTGGGGCTCATGGGTATCTCCTGGAGGTGCAGCTGTTTTTGTTATTGGGGGCGGGTTGCCCAGCGTTTCGAGGAGGCAGTGCTGGCTTGCGGGCATCTTCAGGGGCTTGAAGGCGATGGAACAAATGAATAACCATCGCTTATTTCGATGGTTGCGGTGGGCACGACGATGCGTTTTTCCCTTGATCAGCTCCAGGTGTTCGTCGCCGTGGTGCAGGCTGGCTCCTTCTCCGCCGCAGCCCGGCGCCTGGGGCGCACCCAGTCCACCGTCAGCGCGGCCATCGCCAACCTGGAGACCGACCTGGGGGTGGAGCTGTTCGACCGCTCCACGCGCATCCCCACCCTCACCGCCGGTGGTCACAAGCTGCAACTGGAAGCCGAGGCGGTGCTGGCGCGCTGCCTGGCCCTGCAGGGGCATGCCGACAGCCTGGCGGAGGAGACCGAGCCCAGCCTGACCCTGGCCATCGAGGTGCCCTACGCGACGGTGATGCCGGTGCTGCGGGACTTCGAGCAGGCCTTCCCCCATGTCGACCTGATCATCCGCCACCCGCACCACGGCGATGTCGCCGGCATGCTGCAGCGCGGCGAGGTGGAGCTGGGCATCGCCTTCTCCCAGCCGGAATACCCGCGCGAGCTGGAATTCCAGCAGCTGGGCAAGCTGATCATGGTCCACGTCACCCACCCCCGGCACCCGCTGGCGCAGCGCGAGGAGGTCAGCTTCGACGACCTGCACGCCCATCGCCGGCTGGCCTTCAGCGCCCACGCCAGCAAGCTGCCCAGCAGCGAATACCTGCGCGCCACGCGACTGTGGCAAGCGGAAAGCTACATGGCGCTGGTGGAGATGGTGCGGGCCGGCCTCGGCTGGGCGACCCTGCCGCGCCAGCTGGTGCAGCGCGAACTGGCCGCCGGTGAACTGGTGGAGTTGCAGCTCGCCGCCTACCCGCACACCGACTGGCTGGTGGGGGTCGACCTGCTCTGGCAGCGCCGCCATGGCCGGGGCCAGGCGCAACGCTGGCTGCGTGAGCGGTTGATGGGCACCAAGGTGTTCGAGCTGGACCGCCAGGGCAGGGCGACCACGCTCTGACGCGTGCGGGTCAGCCCTGCGCCTGGAGCTGTTGCAGCGCGCGGCGGGTGACGGCGTCGATATAGGCGGGGGCGTTGTAGATGCGCGCGAGGAGGATGGCGCCTTCGTAATCGGCCACCAGTTGGCGGCCCAGCTCGCCGGCCTGCGCCTCGCCGAAGTTCGGTCGGTAGAGGTTGGCGAAGGCGGCGGCCCAGTCGTCGAGGAAGCTGCGGATCGGCTCCATCAACTCGCTCTTGCCGTAGGTCGCATCCACCGCGACCACCGCCATCAGGCAGCCGATGGCATCGTCCTGGAACAGCTTGCCGGCCTTGTGGCCGATCTTCGCCAGGCGCTCGTGGGGCGCCAGTTCTTCATCGAAGGCGATGGCGAACAGCGCCTTGCCGATGCGCTCGTGGGTCCAGGCCAGCACGTCGCGCAGCAGCGATTCCTTGTTCGGGTAGTGGTGGTAGAACGAGGCCTTGGTCAGCCCGCACGCCGTCGCCAGCGCATCCATGGTGGTGCCGTGGTAGCCCAGCCGCTTGAAGGTGTTGGCGCAGTGCTGGAGGAGTTCGTCGCGGGAGATTTTTGGCGGTCGCACGGTGGATTTCCTGCTCTCGATCAAGGCCGCTGATTCTAGGGCATAAGCCTCGCCACCTCAATTTGACGGTTACCGAATGTTTGTTTAGTTTCTCCTGGCCGAACAAACGGTAAGTAACTGGCGAAGCCTTCGCCAGACAGCCATCGACACCCAGGAGACTATTCATGAGCGAAGCCAACAGCGGGGCGGGACGCGTCACGCGGGAACGGCGGGACCAGTTGTTTCTGATCGGCCTGGACCGGGCCGGCAAGCGCAATGCCTTCGACAGCGCCATGCTTGCCGACCTGTCCCTCGCCATCGGCGAATACGAGCGTGACGAGGCCATGCGCTGCGCCGTGCTCTTCGCCCATGGCGAGCACTTCACCGCCGGCCTCGACCTGCTGGAGCTGACGCCCAAGCTCGCCTCCGGCGGCTTCCAGTACCCCAGCGAGGGCATCGACCCCTGGGGCGTGTCCAAGCCGCGCCGCACCAAGCCGGTGGTGGTCGCGGTGGAAGGCACCTGCTGGACGGCGGGCATCGAACTGGTCCTCAACGCCGATATCGCCATCGCCGCCCGCGACGCCCGTTTCGCCCATCTGGAGGTGCTGCGCGGCATCCCGCCGTCCGGCGGCTCCACCGTGCGCTTCACCCAGGCCGCCGGCTGGACCGACGCCATGCGCTACATGCTCACCGGCGAAACCTTCGACGCCGCCGAGGCGCTGCGCATGCGCCTGCTCACCGAGGTGGTCGAGCCGGGCCAGGCGCTGGCGCGGGCCATCGAATATGCCGAGCGCATCGCCAAGGCCGCGCCCCTGGCCATCCGCGCCACGCTGCAGTCCGCCTTCCAGGCGCGGGACGAAGGCGATGACGCGGCACTCTCGCAGCTCAACGAACTGCTGTTCGGCCTGATCCGCAGCGAAGACGTGCGCGAAGGGGTGATGGCGATGATGCAGAAGCGTGAACCGGTCTTCAAAGGCCGCTGAAACGCGGTTGAACGGTCGGCGGCCACCCGGGCGCCGGCCCGACCTGGATAGATGAATAGCTGGAACATGAACGAGACGATGACCAAGCACCTTCCCGAACAGGGCATCCGCGTGGAGAAAGTCAGCCTGCCCGCACGCGACGGTTACCCCCTGGTCGCCACCCGCTACCACGCAGCGGGCGAGGCCCGGGGCAACCTGCTCCTGGCCGGCGCCACAGGGGTGCAGCAGCGCTTCTACCGACGCTTCGCCGAGCATGCGGCGCGGCAGGGGCTCAACGTACTGACCCTGGATTACCGCGGCGTCGGCGAATCCGTCCCGGCGACGCTCAAGGGCTTCCACATGGCCTACCTCGATTGGGCCTACCAGGACCTGGCCGCCGCGGTGGACCTGCTCGGCGCCGATGCGCTGCCGCTGTACTGGGTGGGGCATTCCTTCGGCGGGCACGCCATCGGTCTGCTGCCCAACCATGATCGCCTCGCCGCGTGCTACAGCCTCGGCAGCGGCGCCGGCTGGAGCGGCTGGATGCCTCGCGGCGAAGCCCTGAAAACCCGCCTGCTGTGGAGCCTGGTGCTGCCGCCCATCGTCGCTTGGAAGGGCTACATGGCTTGGAGCCTGCTGGGCATGGGCGACGACCTGCCCGTGGGTGTGTACCGCGACTGGAAGCGCTGGTGCCGCCACCCGCACTACTACTTCGACGACCCCGGCATGGCCCATGTCGCCGGGCTCTACGCCAGTGTACGCACGCCCTGCGTGTTCGCCACCTCGGTGGACGATCCCTGGGCACCGCCGCGCTCGCGGGACGCCTTCGTCAAGGGCTACAGCAACGCCCCGCTGACCCGGCGCGACCTGCATCCCCCGCAGGGCGGCGAGCCCATCGGCCATATGGGCTATTTCCGCGCGGGTTCCGAACCGCTCTGGGACGACATCCTGAAATGGCTGCTGGCCCACGCACCGCAACGCCGTGCCAGGCACCCCGAACCCACTCCCTGCTGAGGATATGGCCATGCCCCTGCTGCTGCAGCTCCACCTGTTCGCCGTAGCCTTCTGGCTCGGTGTTGTCGCGGTCGAATTCCTGCTGGAGCAGGGGCGCGCCACCAGCCGCGCCCAGGGCTTCACCGTCGCGCGGATGCACCGGCGCATCGACCTGTTCTTCGAGATGCCGGCCTTCAGCCTGGCGCTGGTCACCGGGCTGCTGCTGATCGAGCCGGTGCGCTTCGACGGCCTCTATGCCTTGAAAGTGGTCGCGGGCCTGGTGGCCGTGGCCGGCAACGCCCTCTGCCTGGTCCCCGTGCTGCGCCGCCGCAGCGCCGCCGAAGCCGATGACCTCGGCGGCGTGATCCGCCTTTCCCGGCAGATCGACCGCATCTCCCTGCTGGCCATCCCCGCCGGGCTCCTGGCCCTGGCCTGCGGCGTCTACCTGGCGCTGATGCGTTGAGGCTCCCGGGCTGAAGCCCGGGCTACAAGGCGGACATAATGCGCGGCGATATGCACAATGCGCGCGCATCCATAAGGCTACGGAACGCCCATGCGTTATCACGACTATCACCTGAAGGCTTACTCGGTAGAGGAGTACGGTCAGACCGTCACCCTGCATCTGTCCTGGGACTATGAAGGGGCGTCAATCGAAGACTCCTTCATCCGCTTCTCCGACGTTTCGCTCTACCACTTCGTGCACACCCAGGGCGCGATCATCACGCATCTGGATGAAGTCGAGCTCACCGACCTGCTGGAAGAGTTCGCTGATCGACTGCCCGAGTGGGATCGCTGGTACGGCGTTCGGGGCTGGAAGGGTGATTGCCAACGCACTGCTGCCCACCTGCAGGCGGAGGGTTACCGGGCGTGGTCCATCGTCTCCGCAATCGGCTTCTATGGTTTTGTGATAGCCCGCTCCGTTGGCGAAGTGACCCCGTAGGTTGGGCTGAGGTACGAAGCCCAACGCAGCGAGGTTTCAGCTTGATAATGGACGGGGTGGCAGCAGGGTCAGCCGGGGCTTTTCTGGTTCCAGCAAACTCTGCACCGTCCATTCGAGCGGGTCCTGGTTGCAGAAGTACTGTTCGATGGTGCCTTGCTCGCGGTAGGTCGAGAGGTTGAAGCCTTCCTCGATGTCGTTGTACCAGAGCACCTGATTACTATTCAGCGCGACTATCCAGAAAGGGCCCTGGGTTTCTTCATCCCACCGGACGGGCGTGATCTTGATCGCGCTCCAAAGCCCCAACTGTTTCGGTGTCATCCGAGCCTCGGCTTCGGCAATCAGGCCGGTGAGCGCAGTCAGTGATATGGGCTCCCATGTCATCTTGTGTGTCGTCCCTGTGGTCGGGTGGATTGGCTAGGCCATGTGCAGCTGGACGAGGCAATAGCTGGCAGCTTCCGCAACGAACGCCTCACCGTCGTGGCTCAGCGCTTCAAGCTCTGGTCTGAATTCATGGATGGCGTTATCGCCGACGATGTCGCATGCCTGCTCGCGCACCCGTGCATTGCTGCTGGCCAATCCAAGACGCAGCATCTCGTGATGCTCGGACGGTGCGCTGTAGTAGCGATAGGCAAAGACCCAACCGTCAATGAACGGGTCGCCTCTGGACTCAAGCAGGGTGAGGTCCTGCTGGCTCAGTACGAACTGGCGCAGCCGTATGAGTTCCGCGAGAGCGCTGCATACCGTGCCCATTCGCGCACTCAATGCCTTTTTGTGCAGCTCGGAAGTCATCTGCATGAGCGTGCCTTCTCCAAGTGATGAACGGCGACTACCGGCCCGCCGAACCGGCAATCCCCTCGATCATCGCCTTGACCGCCGCCTCGCTGTCCACCGATGCAGGTGCGGAGACGCGGAACTTGAGCAGGCTGTCGCCCAGCTCGAACAGGTAGAGCGAGGAGCGGATCGGTTGCACTTCGCCGGCGAAGGGCTCGACGAATTCGAAGTCCGCACGCAGGCCGGTGATGGCCTGGCCCCGGTAGTTCAGGGTTGCCGGCTGCTCGCCGAGCAGCTTGCCGGTCTTGTGGAAGGCGAGGATTTCCTGCTTCTGCTGTTGCTGGTGGTTGAGCACCAGTTGGTGCCGGGCTGCTGCGATGACATCCGCCGGCGAGCCGATCGAGCTGACCTGCGGCACCGGGTAGACATAGGCGGTGAAGACGACGGGCTGGGCGATCAGCTCGGAGTTGTAGCCGACCATGATGTGCCGGGCCCGCTCGTCGAAGCGCACGATCTGGGTGCGGAGGAAGATGCCGGAGGTGGACGGGAAGACGATGCCGGTGTCGTCATGCCGATAGGGGCCGGCGGCGGGGATATCCTGGGGCGGGAACTGGTTGTTCTGGCAGCCCGCGAGGGTGATGGCCAGCAGCAGGGTGAGCAGGTACTTCATGGGACGTTCCTTGTCGTTGCACTTTGATAAGACGCGCTGTTAGCAAAGGTAAGCGTCTTGCACCAGGGCTGTTCACCTGCAGGTCGCCGGCCCTGGTTCAGGCGTGGGGTCTATTTGATGGGAAGCAGGGGGACCACTGGCGTAACGGTGATGGAGTGCTGCGATGGCTCTCCCAGAAGGCCGTTGCGGATATCGATCGAGTCGATCTGAACATCGGCCAGTGTCGGGTAAAGCTTGCGGAACACTTCCAGGTCGCGCTCGTGCTTATCGGTATGAACGATCTTTGCGCCGACGGTGAGGCTGATCTTGCGGACGGGAACGAAGTGGAAGGTACCCAGGTAGGTAGCTTTGCCTGCCACGACTTCGAAGGGAACGACATCGGAGGCAGTGGCGGAACTGTTGACCACACCACTCCCAGTGCCCCACTTGGTCATCAGGTAATGCCCTGCGGGAAGCGAGGCGGCGAATAGGGCGCCGCTGTAGCCGTAGCTGGAAAAGTCACTCCTGGAAAAGGACGGATACATGGAGCTGCCTACCGTGAAGTAGTTGCCCTTGCCATCCTCCATTCTTTTGTACTCGAGGTTGTATTTGGCCAGCGCGCCATCGTAGGTCAGGGCACCGATGACCAGGCCTTCACCGCTGGCGGCGTTCAGTTTGTAATCGCTACGAATGTTGGGGGTGCCGCAGCCGACGAGCAGCGTGGCCAGCAGCAAGGCGAAGATAGGTTTCATGGGACGTTCCCTGTCATGGCGCCCTGATGGCGCGAGCGGGGCGAACGCTACCGACTCGACTATGTGCTGTCCATTGGTGCGACGGAATTTTTCTACTGCTCGCTAAGGTTTCGAGCCTCCCCCTACCTCCGCCTGCAACTCCAGCAACGGCACCGGCTTCGCCCCTTCGGGCGGGGTGAAGACGAAGTCGGTGGGGCCGACCATGGGCAGGGTGTCCCACTGGTAGGTCACGCTGTGGCGGGGGCGTTCGGGTTGGTCGAGGCGGGTCAGCACCCTCTTGCAGGGCAGGGGCTCGGCGCCCTGGCGTAGCCACAGTTGCCAATCCAGGCCCGGCTGGCGGTAGGCGTAGTGCTCGCAGCTCTGGTCGCCGACCTGCTCGGTGCCGACGTGGAGCGCGCTGCCGATGCCGACTCGCTGGGCTGTGTCCGGGCCCCAGTGGATGAGATCGGCCAGCGGCAGCTGGATGCCGTAGCGCTCGCCTAGCAGGGCCAGCAGTTCCTCCTGGCTGGTGGGTGCCACCTCCCGGCCGAAGTAGCCCTGGCGGCTGTCGTAGAGGGTGAACTGCTGGCCGTCGTAGAACAGGCTGCGCTGGTAATCGGTACTCGTCACCTGCACGCGCAGCTTGTCCGGCGCGCTCACCAGCAGTTGGGTGCGGGCATGCACCACCAGCGCCTGGCCGTTTTCCAGCAACTGGTCGCTGTCGCTTTCCGCGTCTATGGCGTACTGCTGCAGGCCGCGCAGGTGTTCGCCCATCTTCACCAGGGCGGCGAGGGCGCCTGGGTCGGGGGCGTCTTCCTCGGCGGCCAGGGCGGTGCAGGTGACGAGGGCGAGGACCAGGACGAGCAAGGGGCGCTGGAGAGAGGCGGGCATGGCGGGTGACCTCGATGCGAGGCTGTCGATGGTCGTTAGGTTCCAGGGCTGCGGAGTTGGTTCCGGCCGGCGGTTCGGCGGCGGCTGGCTAAGCTGTCCCGATCATCGATGAAGGAGCACGGCATGACCGCAAGGGAGATTCACAAGGTCCGCACCGCCAGCCTGGCGCTGGCCTATGAAGAGCATGGCGCGGGGGATGAGGTGGTGATCCTGCTCCACGGTTTCCCCTATTCGCCGCGGGCCTACGATGCCGTGGCGCCGGCCCTGGCCGCCGAGGGGCTGCGGGTGCTGGTGCCGCACCTGCGTGGCTATGGCTCCACGCGCTTCCTGGCCGGGGACGCCCCGCGCTCCGGCCAGCAGGCGGCCCTGGGCCAGGACCTGCTGGACTTCATGGATGCGCTGGCGATCCCCCGGGCCACCCTGGTGGGTTACGACTGGGGCGGGCGCGCCGCCTGCATCGTCGCGGCGCTGTGGCCGGAGCGGGTGCGGGCGCTGGTGACGGGGGATGGCTACAACATCCAGAACATCGCCGTCTCGGGCACGCCGGCCGCGCCCGAGCAGGAGTTCCGCTATTGGTACCAGTTCTACTTCCACACGCCGCGCGGGCACCTGGGGCTGGAGGCGAACCGGCGGGCGCTGTGCCGCCTGCTCTGGCAGCTGTGGTCACCGACCTGGCGTTTCGACGAGGCCACCTATGCCGCCAGCGCCGAGGCCTTCGACAACCCGGACTTCGTCGAGGTGGTGATCCATTCCTACCGTCATCGCTACGGCTACGCGCCGGGCGACCCGGCGCTGGAGGCCATCGAGCGGCAGCTGGCGGCGCAGCCGGCCATCGGTGTGCCCACCCTGTCCCTGAGTGGCCTGGACGATGGCGTCGGCTCGCCGCCCGAGGTGGACGACAGCGCCGCGCACTTCACCGGCCCCTACCGGCGCCAGCTGTTGCCCGGCGTCGGCCACAACATACCCCAGGAGGCGCCGGGGGAGACGGTGGCGGCGGTGCTGGAGCTGTTGGGGCGCTGATCGGGCGCGTACGGAATACTGCAATCTGGCTGCGGGACACTGGGTCCATCCACTTTCAGGAGGCGCCATCCCGTGACCATCCGATCCTTCTCGCCGCGCCACCTGCTGGTCGTCGCGTTCATCGGCCTGCTGGGCCTGCAACAGGCACTGGCCGACGGTTGGCGCGAGGCTGTGCCGGATGCGCAGGTGGTGGGTAGCGGCGAGTTCAGCGCCTACGGCTTCCATATCTACGATGCCAGGCTGTGGGCCCCCGGCGCGGTGCTGGGGGAGGACCGGCCCTTCGCCCTGGAACTGGTCTACCAGCGCACCATCAGCCGCGACACCCTGGTGGAAGCCAGCCTCGACGACCTGCAGCGCCTCGGCGGCGAGGCGGTGGATGCGGCCCGGCTGGGTGCCTGGCAGGCGGAGATGGAGCGCGCCTTCGTCGATGTCGAACCCGGCCAGCGCATCACCGGCGTCTACCTGCCCGGCGTCGGCGGGCGCCTGTACGTGGAAGGGCGCGCGCCCTATGAGGTGCGCGACCCGCTGTTCGCGCGGACCTTCTTCGGCATCTGGCTGGACCCGCGCACCCAGGACCCCGAGCTGCGCCTGCAGCTGCTCGGCGGCCTGCGCTCGCCCTTCGAGCCGGGCACGGCGGTGGTCACCGGCTGCTGCCCCGTGCAGCCCTAGTGGCCGCCTGCCTTAGCGCAGGCCCAGCCTGCAGTCCAGCGACCAGGCGCCCGCGCCGCGCCCGACGAGCAGCAGCAGGAGCCCGGCCCAGCTGAGGTGGGTGGACCAGGCGTCGGGGTAGACGAACACCTGGATCACCAGCGTCATGCCCAGCAGCGCCAGGGCCGAGAGGCGGGTGCACAGGCCCAGCACCAGCAGCAGCGGGAACAGGTGTTCGGCATAGGTGGCCAGGTGCGCGGCCGGCTCTGGCGGCAGCAGGGGCAGCGCGTATTCGCTGCGGAACAGCTCGTAGGTGCTGTCGGTGATACTCAGGACACCCTCCACCTTGGTGCGCCCGGAGAGGAAGAACACCCCGGCGATGCCCAGGCGCGCCACCAGCAACAGCAACGCGTCGGGGAGCAGGGCGTGCAGCCGCGCGGCCAGGCTGCGGTGGGCGATGGGGCTGGCCGAGATCGGCTGGGCATGCGGGGTATCCATGGGCGGTGCTCCGGTCAGGTGTCGCGCGTGGCGAGCACGGGAGTGAAGGCGCCAGCCGCCAGCAGGCGGCCGAGCAGGTCGATGAAATCGAGTGTGGGGTCGGCGGCCAGGGCCAGGCCGCTGGCCTCGTCCAGTGTCAGGCCCCGGGCGCAGGCGTCGAGGAAGGCGCAGCCGCCCGGGCCCAGGGGCTGCCAGGTCACCTGGCCGCCGCTGCGGCCGAGCAGGGCGCCTTCGCCGTGCCATTCCAGGCTGTCGGGCAGGGGCCGCTCCTCGCGCTGGTGGCGCCAGATGCTGTAGGCCGGCATGTCGGCGCACCAGAGCCAGCGCAGTGCCGGTCGTGGGCGCAGGCACAGGGCGCCCAGCGCCTCGGGGCCGAGGTCGGCGATGGCGCCGAGCGCGAGAGACGGCCGCTCCGCTGCGGCGAACACCTCGACCCAGAGCCGGTCCAGCCGCGCCACCGCGCCCAGATAGGGCAGATCGCGGGCCGGCTCGAAGGCATCGAGGAAGTCAGCGAAGCCAAGGCCGTAGTCGAGCAACTGCACCGAGGCCGGGGGCGACTGGCGCACATGCAACGCCGCCGCCGCGCCGAACCAGTCGGCGCCCACCAGGCGCTCCACTGCCGGGAAGTTGGCCCGCAGCGCATCCACGCAGCCCTTCATCAGGGTGTTGCGGTAGAGGTCGAAACCGGCCTGGCCGACGAGCTCGGCCACCAGCCGCTGCTCTGCGCTGTCCGGTGCCCCGGGGTTGCCACGGGCGGCGTCGATGAAGGCGTCCTGGAAGGCGCCGAGGTCGAGGCTCATGCTTGTCGCTCCAGGCCGTCGAGCACGGCCTGGGCGATGTCGCGCTCGGCCAGCAATTCGGTGAAGGGGGGGATGTGGTCGTCGCGTTCGATCAGGGTCGGGCGCGGGCCGATGCGGGCGATCAGGCGCCGATACAGTGCCCAGACCGCGGCGTCTATGGGGGCGTCGTGGGAGTCCACCAGCAGCCCGCTGCCGCCTTCGTCGCGGCTGTGCCCGGCAAGGTGCAGTTCGAGGATGGCCTCGGCGGGGAAGGCGTCCACGTAGGCGCCCGGGTCGAAGTCCAGGTTATGCGCGCTGACCTGCACGTTGTTCAGGTCCAGCAGCAATCCGCAGCCGCTGCGCCGGCTCAGTTCGGCGAGGAAGTCGATCTCCTGGCGTTCGTGGCCGTTCATGCGCAGGTAGTGGCTGGGGTTTTCGATGGCGATGCGCCGCCCCAGGGCGTCCTGGGTGCGGGCGATGTTGTCGGTGATGCGCTCCAGTGCCGCCTCGGTGCGGGGGAAGGGCAGCAGGTCCGGGTTGTAGACGCCGCGCCAGGTGGACCAGGCGAGGTGCTCGGAGACCAGGGCCGGCTGTACCCGATCCGCCAGGGCGCGCAGGCGCCGCAGGTGGTCCGGGTCGGGCGGGCAGTCCGCTGCCAGGGACAGCGAAACCCCGTGCAGCGACAGCGGGTGGCGCGCGCCTATGGCGTGCAGCCAGTCCAGGCGCGGGCCGCCGTCGACCATGTAGTTCTCCGGGTGCACCTCGAACCACAGCCCCGGCGCTGTGCAGGCGTGAGCCTGTTCGTAGTGCTCGGGCTTGAGGCCCAGTCCGGCGCCCAGCGGCGCATGGCGTTCCATGGTCGACGGCCGGCGATCAGGACTTGATCGGGGTCAGCGAGCCCATGCCGTTGGGCGTCTTGATCGAGGTGCAGGTGCCGGCCGGGACGTTCTTCCAGGCGTCGCCCTGGTAGTCCTTTTTCGAGGTGCCCGCGCAGCTGGTGCCGGCGCCGGCCTTGCAATCGTTCTGCCCGGCCATGGCCACGCCGTAGCACTTCTCCATGGCGCCGGGCTTGGCGTCGGCGGCGACGGCACCGCCGGCGAGGGTGGCGAGGGCCAGGGCAGCGGCGGTGAGAGCGATGTTGTTCATGTCGTATCTCCAATGTCCGTTGAGGGTGGCGACCGGCCTTTCACCGGTGGCTCGATGGGTAATTCGCCGGCACCGGGCATTCGGTTACAGCCCACTGAAATTTTTTTGAGATTTTTTTCGCCGCGCCCTAACGTGTGTCGCCCGAACCCCGGCAGGTGCCGGTGGCGGGAAAATTTCATCCGGTGTGTAACCAGGACGGTCGATGAAGCGAACTAGTGACCAAGAGGCGCTCGAAGCACGGGAAGCCGGATTGCAGGCCCTGCTGCTCAAGGGGCTGGCGGGTGAGGCGGCCGCGTACCGGGAGTTCCTCGGCCGGCTCGGCGCCCACCTGCGGGCCTTCCTGATGCGTCGCCTGCAGCAGCCGAGTGATTGCGAGGACCTGGTGCAGGAGGTGTTGCTGGCCGTGCACAACGCTCGCCACACCTACCGCGCCGACCAGCCGGTGACGGCCTGGGTGCAGGCCATCGCGCGCTACAAGCTGGCCGACTATTTCCGCGCCCGGGGTCGGCGCGAGGCGCTGCACGACCCGCTGGACGAGGACGACCTGTTCGATGAGGCCGACGCGCAGCCAGGCGAGGCCAGCCGTGATCTGGGCCGCCTGCTCGAGCAACTGCCCGACAAGCAGCGGCTGCCGATCATCCACGTGAAGCTGGAGGGCCTCTCGGTGGAGGAAACCGCGCAGCTCACCGGGCTTTCCAGCTCTGCCGTCAAGGTCGGCATACACCGCGGGCTCAAGGCCCTGGCGGACATGATTCGAGGTAAGCGATGAAGACCGATGACCTGATTTCCATGCTCGCTGCCGGCAACCCGGCCCCGCCACGGGCGCCTTCGGCGCGGCGTTTCGCCTTGGCGCTGTTCTGCGGCCTGCTGGGCGCATTGCTGCTGATGGCCTGCCTGTTCGGCGTGCGCAAGGACCTGGCCGAGGTGGCCGCCACTCCGCTGTTCTGGGCCAAGGTGGCGTTGCCGGCGGCCCTGGTGCTGGGGGCACTCTGGGCCAGCGGCCGGCTGGCGAGGCCGGGCTTGGCGGTGGGCGCGCGCTGGGCTGCCATCGGCGTGCCCGTGGCGCTGGTCTGGGGTGCGAGCCTGGTGCTGTTGGCGGCACTGCCCGCCGGGGACCGGTTGGCGCAGGTGCTGGGCACTACCTGGCGCACCTGTCCGTTGAACATCGCCTTGCTCTCGGTGCCGGCGTTCATCGCGGTGCTCTGGGCCATCCGTGGCCTGGCACCCACCCGGTTGCGCCTGGCCGGGGCGGCTGGCGGCCTGCTCGCGGGGGCGTTGGCGACCCTGGTCTATTGCCTGCACTGCCCGGAGATGGCGGTGCCGTTCTGGGGTGTCTGGTACGTGCTCGGCATGGCGCTGCCGACCCTCGCCGGCTGGCTGCTGGGGCCCCGCTGGCTGCGCTGGTGATCCGGCCTCACCGGGCTTGCCCTGAAGCGCCACGCTGGTGCAGGCTGCGCCGTCCCGTTTCGCAGCCTTCCGGAGCCTTGCCATGTCCGCCGATCACCGCCGTCCCGTTCCCCTGGCCAAGGCCTATCGCCTGATCAACCACGGCCCCACCGTGCTGGTCAGCGCGGCCCATGGCGGCAAGCGCAATGTCATGGCGGCGGCCTGGGCCATGGCCCTGGATTTCGAGCCGCCCAAGGTCTCCGTGGTGCTCGACAAGTCCACCTGGACCCGCCGCCTGCTGGAAGCCTCCGGCAGCTTCGTGCTCAACGTGCCGGCGCGCGGCCAGGTCGACCTGGTGCAGACGGTCGGTTCCAGCTCCGGGCAGACCCTCGACGAGGCGGGGCGCGACAAGTTCGACGCCTATGGCATCGCCACCTTCCCCGGTGCACAGGTGCCGGCGCCGCGGGTGGAGGGTTGCGTGGCCTGGCTGGAATGCCGCCTGCTGCCCGAGCCGCACATCCAGGAACGCTATGACCTGTTCCTCGGCGAAGTGGTGGCCGCCTGGGCCGATGCGCGGGTGTTCAGCGAGGGCCGCTGGAACTTCGAGGGGCATGACGACCTGCGCACCCTGCATCATGTGGCGGGCGGGCATTACCTGGTGATAGGCGAGGGCGTTGGCGGGAAGGAGTTGCCGCTCAAGGGGTGAGGGCTTCCCGTTAGCTATGGGCGTTAGGCGTGGGAGCGGTTTCAACCGCGAAAGACCTTTCGCAGGCACTCGGCTGCGAATGGCCAGGTAGCCCATTCGCGAATGAATTCGCTCCCGCAAGGGGAGACGCCCCACCCGTGGGGGGGGCGCTTGCATCACTCGACGGTGGCGGCCGGGGCGGCCTCGGGCTGGACGGGAATGAAGTCCAGCTGCAGGCGCTCGTGGCTCCAGGCGCGGGTGGCGTTGGTCAGCTCGACGTCATCGTTCAGCTTGCGGCCGTAGGAGGGGATGATCGCCTTCAGGCGGGCCTGCCAGGCATCGCTTTTCATCTTCTCGGGGAAGGTCTTCTCCAGCACGCTGAGCATGATCGGCGCGGCGGTGGAGGCACCCGGGGAGGCGCCCAGCAGCGCGGCGATGGAGCCGTCGGCGGCGCTGACCACTTCGGTGCCGAATTGCAGCACGCCGCCTTTCTCGGCGTCCTTCTTGATCACCTGCACGCGCTGGCCGGCCTGGATCAGTTCCCAGTCGGCGTCCTGGGCATCGGGGAAGTACTCGCGCAGGGCGGCCATGCGGTCGTCCTGGCTGAGCATCAACTGGCCGATCAGGTACTGGCTGAGGTCCATGTTGTCGATGCCGGCATTGGTCATCGGGCCGATGTTGTCGGTGGTGATGGCACTGAACATGTCCATGTGCGAGCCATTCTTGAGGAACTTGGTGGAGAAGGTGGCGAAGGGGCCGAACAGCAGCACCTCCTGGCCATCGACCACGCGGGTATCCAGGTGCGGCACGGACATGGGCGGCGAGCCGACCGAGGCCTTGCCGTAGAGCTTGGCGTGGTGGCGCGCGACGATGTCCTGGTTGCGGGTCATCAGGAACGAGCCGCCCACCGGGAAGCCGGCGTAGCCGTCCGCTTCGGGGATGGCGGATTTCTGCAGCAGCTTGAGGGCGCCGCCGCCGGCGCCGATGAACACGAAGCGGGCGTTGACTGCGCGCTCCTCGCCGCCCTTGGCCAGGTCGGCGACCACGACTTTCCAGGTGCCGTCTTCGTTGCGCACGATGTCGCGCACTTCATGGCTGAGGTTGAGCTTGAAGTTGGGCGACTCGGACAGCGAGCCGAACAGCTGGCGGGTGATCTCGCCGAAGTTCACGTCGGTGCCGATGGGCATGCGGGTGGCGGCGATCTTCTGGTCCTGGGCGCGGTTCTCCATCACCAGCGGTACCCACTGGGCGATCTGCGCGTGGTCCTCGCTGTACTCCATGCCGCGGAACAGCGGGCTGTGCTGCAGGGCCGCGTGGCGCTTCTTCAGGTAGGCGACGTTGTCGTCACCCCAGACGAAGCTCATGTGCGGCACGGTGTTGATGAAGGAGTGCGGGTTCTTCAGCACGCCTTGGTCGATCTGGTAAGCCCAGAACTGCTTGGAGATCTCGAAGGATTCGTTGATCGCCACGGCCTTGCTGATGTCGATGCCGCCATCGGCGGTCTCGGGGGTGTAGTTCAGCTCGCAGAAGGCGGAGTGGCCGGTGCCGGCGTTGTTCAGGGCGTTGGAGCTCTCCTCGGCGACCTGGTCCAGGCGCTCGAAGGTTTCGATCTTCCACTCGGGTTCGAGCTCGTGCAGGTAGGTGCCGAGGCTGGCGCTCATGATGCCGCCGCCGATCAGCAGCACGTCCAGGGGTTTCTCGGAGGAGTCGGGCTGGGAGCAGCCCATGACGCTCAGGCACAGGAGCGCCAGCAGTAGTTTCTTCATTTACCAACCGTCCAGATTTCGAGCATGGCCTGCCGCCCCGGGGGCACGCGGAGTGACGAACCCCGCTGGCTCGGTGGCGCTCGGGTGGTTCGTCTTCCTGGGCTGGCGGCCATGCATTCTCGTGGCCGGGGCGTGTGCGGCGCCCCGGTCAGGCGCCTCGGCGCCCTGCATGCGGTGGCTGTTCGCCACCGTGGGCGGCCAATAGAGCAAGGAACGTGCCTGGCGGCTTCAGGCCAGGCGCTGTGCGGGTCATGCCGTCAGGCAGGGGGCTTGTAGTGGCGGGAGTCCGCCATTACAGGGGCACGCGTGGGGTGATCTAGGCGGAATTTCGCCCGACCGGCCGTAACCGAGCGCCCCGAGGCTGTTTTTACGCAGCATCACCGAGCGCAGGTATTTTTCAGCCCCGGGTGCGCGGGTCCACGTAGTAGGTCACCTGCTGCCGCGGGTCGAGGTATTCCAGCGCATCCGCTGGCACCTGTCCGGGGCGCACGCTGCGGGCGATGGTGATCGAGGGCTCGTGCTCGAGGTTGACGATCAGCGCCTCTTCCTTCGGCACCTTGGGGTCGAAGAGGATCAGCGTCGGCTTCAGCGGCAGGGTCGGGTGCATGCCCAGCACCAGGCCGTAGCGATCGTCCTGCAGCTGCACCAGGCTGCCCGGCGGGTAGACGCCCATGCAGCGGATGAAGGCCTTGAGCATCACCTCGTCGAAGCGCTGGCGGTACTGCCCGTACATGCGCGACAGGGCCTCATGGGGGCTGAGGCCGTCGCGCGGGTTGAGCGGGTTGCACAGGTTGTCGAAGTGGTTGGTGATGCACACCACCCGGCTCAGGCGGCCGATGCTCGCCTCGTGCAGCTGCTTGGGGTAGCCGCTGCCGTCGCAGTACTCGTGGTGCTCGTGGATGATCCGCTGCACCTCGTCATCGAGCATCAGCTGCTGGCTGCGGCGCAGGCCGAACTCGGTGTGCATCTGCAGCAGCTGCTGCTCGGGGCGGGTCAGGGGTTCGGGCTTGAGCAGCACCTTGCTGGGCACGTCCATCTTGCCCATGTCGTGGAGCAGGGCGCCGAGGCCGAGGCTGTGGCAGGCCTCGCTGTCGTAGCCGAGCTGGCGGCCGAGCATGACCGAGAGCACGGTGACGTTCAGCGAATGGAAGTAGGCGTCTTCGGCGGGCTTGCCGTTGATGCTGTGCAGAGCGGCGCCGTCTTCGCCGAGCACCGACGCCACCAGGTCGCCGACCACCTGGCCGGCCTGCTTGAGGGCCTCCTCGGGCTGGCTGCGCAGGGTCTGGTTGAGCTGCTTGACCTGCTGGCTGGCGAGGATGAACTTGCGGTCCACCTCCGCCAGGCGCTTGCGCAGCTTGCTGAGCTTGACCACCCGCTCCTGGCGGGCGATGTCCTCGGGGCTGGGCGCTGGTGCTTCCTCGGGTTCCGGCGGGTGCGGCGCGTCGGGTTCCAGCTCCAGGGGCTCGCAATCGCTGCGCGCCGGGTCGTAGCGCAGGCGCTTGAGGCCGAGGTCGCGCAGGGCCTTGATCTGCCCCTCGTCCTTGATCTTGAAGTTGCTGAAGGTGAAATCGTGCTCCCACCAGCCCAGTTCGAGCTGGATGTAGAGGCCGACGCAAAGCTGGTCCGGCGTGATGTAGGCAGGTGCTGCGGTCATTCCATGGCCCAGGTGCTGGCTAAGTGATGGCAGTCTAACGGTTTGCCTTCCTCGGAGCAGCCCTGTCATCCGTTCGGCCGCCCGTGCCCGGCCGTCAGGATTCGCGGGGTTGCATCGGCGCCGGTCGATGCCGCGATCCGCCCTCGTTTCCTTTGAGTGGCCAGGTTTCACGGGGTTCAGCATAGTTGCTCCGCAGGCGGCGCAAGGGCCGGCCGCCTGCGGGGCGTGCTCAGGAGAGGATCACGTAGTCGCTGCGCTGGGTGATGCCGCGGTGCTCGCCTTCCACCAGTTGCACGTAGCGGCCGTCCACCTGGTCGATGGGAACGCAGTCGTCGACGTCCAGCAGGGCGTCGGTGTGGGGTTTGTCCCAGCCGGCGAGCATGCGCCGCTTGCCCTTTTCCTTGGCCTCGGCCTTGTCCCGCGCCACCACCAGCAGGTAGCGATGGGCTTCGCCGAAGGCGCCCGGCTCGTAGCCGCCGAGGTTGAGGAAGAACAGGCGGGGCGCACCGGCAGCGGGGGCGGCATTGCCGAGGCTGACGCGGTAGCCGTCGATGCCTTCGATGGCCATCCACGAGTCGATGTGCAGGCCGGCGGGGCTGCCGAACCATTCGTGGCGCAATTGCGTGTGGGTGTCTTCGATGGTGTCGGCGAAGGCGAACACCACGTCATGGACTTCGATCTTGGCCCGGGGGTGCTTGCCTCCGAGCATCACGACGAACAGCATCTTGGGTCCTGGCAGGTCGATCGGGCCCGGCATCCGGTGCCGGGTGGGGGCGCCATGGTAAGGCGCCGCTTCGTTGGGTGGTAGCGCCGTCCGGCGCCCGGACGAAGCGTCGTCCCTCAACCGCGCCTGGCGGCGAGCCCGGCGATGCCGTCCACCGCTTCGGCGAGCTGGCGCTGGGTGAAGGGCTTGGACAGGCGCGGCAGGTCCAGGCGCACCCCGGTGGGCAGCTCGGCGTAGCCGGACACCATCAGCACCGGCAGCCCGGGGTGGCGCGCGCGAACCTCCAGTGCCAGCTGCGCGCCGGTCATGTAGGGCATCGCATGGTCGGTCACCAGCAGGTCGTAGCGCTCGCGCTCGAGCAGGTCCAGGGCTTCCTTGGCGGAGTGGGCGACGGCCACGTGGTGGCCGAGGTCCTCCAGCATCTCGGCGGTGTTGGTCAGCACCAGGTCGTCATCGTCCACCGCGAGAATCGCCAGGCCCGGCGCTGTCGAGGCACCGGCCGGTGCCAGCACCGTGACCTGCCGCACCGGGGGCTCGCCGTGCAGCGCCTCTTGCGCGGGCAGCCAGATCTCCGCCGTGGTGCCGCGCCGTGGCGTGCTGTGCAGGCGCAGCACGCCGTCGGACTGCTCGGCGAAACCGTGGACCATGGACAGCCCGAGCCCGGTGCCCTTGCCGATGCCCTTGGTGGTGAAGAAGGGCTCGGTGGCGCGCTTGAGCGTGGCTTCATCCATGCCTTCGCCCATGTCGGTGACGGCCAGGCACACGTAGCGCCCGGGCCGCAGCCCGCTGTCGCCCAGGGGCACCGCCTCCTCGCGGGCGGCGATGACGATGCGGCCTTCGCCGCCCATGGCGTCGCGGGCGTTGACGGCGAGGTTGAGCAGGGCGGATTCCAGCTGGTTGGGGTCGGTCTCCACCGCAGGCAGCTGCAGCGGGAAGAGGGTCTCGACGGCGATGGTGGAGCCCAGGGCGCTCTGCAGCAGCTCGGTCATGTCCTCCACCAGCTGGCGCAGGTCGATGAGTTCGCGACGCAGGTCCTGGCGCCGGGCGAAGGCGAGCATGCGTGTGGTCAGCGAGGCACCGCGTTCGGCGGCGCTGCGGGCGTTGTCCACCAGGCGCAGCAGCGGCGCCTCCTGTGGCATGCGCCGGCGCAGCAGTTCGAGGCTACCGAGCACCGCCATCAGCAGGTTGTTGAAGTCGTGGGCGATGCCGCCGGTGAGGCTGCCGATAGCCTCCATCTTCTGCACCTGCTGCAGGGCCTGCTCGGCCTTGACCCGGGCGGTTTTCTCCACCGCTTCGGGCACCATGGCGACCACCTCGCCGGTTTCGTTGAGCACCGGCCGCAGGGAGAAGTCGAACAGCCGGGTGCCGCCGGGCAGGTCCAGGGCCATGCCGAGGTTCTCGGTGGCGCCGGCGGCGACCCGTTGCACCGCCGCGCGGATCACCTCGGGCATGCCGGGCGTGCGGGTGAACCAGGGGGTTTCCCAGAAGGGCTTGCCGGCCACCTGTTCCAGGCTGGCGTCGATACCCGCCAGGGCGGTGGCGTTGAAGTGCAGCACCTCGCCACTGGCGGCGATCAGCCCCTGGTAGAGGTGCGAGGTTTCGAAGATGGCGCGGATGCTGGCTTCGCTCTGGGCCAGGGCGGCGGTGCGTTCGGCCACCTTGGCTTCCAGCTCCTCGCGGAAGCGGCGCTCACCCTCGCGGGCCTCGGCCTCCGAGCGCACCCGTTCGATGTGGGCCCAGGAGCGCTCTGTCACCTCGGTGAGCAGGGCCAGCTCCTTGTGCGTCCAGTTGCGTGGGCGGCTGTCGTGGATGGCCATCAGTGCGGTGAGCCGGCCGCCCTTGACCAGGGGCAGGCAGAGGGTCGCCGCCAGGCCGATGGCGAGGTAGGTGGCGGCCTCTGCGGGCGCCAGTTGGCCACGGTTGTCGTCCAGCACCAGGGGCAGCCCGGCGCCGAGGCGCTGCACCGCCAGCTGGCCGAAATCGGAAAGGTGATAGTGGCCGACGATGCTCTGGCTGCCCGGGGCGGCCCAGTCGCCGCGGATGGTGAAGCCGTCGCCGTCGGGGTCCATGTCGGCATAGGCGCAGACGGCCACGCCCAGGTGCTCGCCGAGCATGCGGGTGGTGATGGCGAGGATCTGGTCGGCATCGACGCTGCGGGAGGTTTCCTTGCCGAGGGCGTCGAGGAACAGCAGCCGCGCCTCATTCTCGCGCAGGGCGTCCTCGGCCAGGTGGCGCCCGGTCATGTCGCTGGCGGCACCGAACCATTCGCTGATCTCGCCGTCGGCATCCAGCAAGGGCACGGCACGGGAGAAGGTCCAGCCCAGGCTGCCATCGAGCAGGTACACGCGGTGCTCCAGCTGGAAGATGCCTTTGGTGCGTACGGCCTGGTCGATGGCCGCGCGTACCCGGGGCTGGTCCTCGGCGGGGATGTAGTCCTGCAGCCAGTTGGCGGTGGGGCGGCGGAGGTCGGCGATCAGGCCTTTGCCGTCGAGGCGGCGCATTTCGGTCCAGTGCGGGTCCATGCGAAAGAGCATGTCGGAGGAGGCGTTGACCAGCGCGCGGAAGCGCTCCTCGCTCTCGCGCACGCGGGCCTCGGCGGCGGCGCGTTCGGTGATGTCCTGGCCCTCGACGAAGATGGCGGTGACCCGGCCCTGGCCATCCACCACCGGCTGGTAGACGAAGTCGAGCACGCGCTCTTCCTCGATGCCGCCGGGTTCGCGCTGCAGCATGACGTGCACGCCGGTGCCGACATAGGCCTTGCCGCTGGTGCGGACCTGGTCGAGCAGCTCGATGAAACCTTGTCGCTCCACCTCCGGCAGGGCCTCGCGCAGGGGGCGGCCGATCAGGTCGCGGTCGCCCACCAGGCGGCGGTAGACGGGGTTGGCCAGCTCGAACACGTAGTCCGGCCCGGCGAGCAGCGCCATCAGTCCCGGGGCTTGTTCGAACAGGCTCTGCAGGCGGCTGCGCTCGGCCTGCATGTGGCGCTCGGCGCGGACCCGCTCGGTGGTTTCGACGACGATGGCGATGACCCCGGCGGGGTGGCCGCTCTCGTCGAGCACGGGTGAGTAGTCGAGGTTCATCCACACCGATTCGGGGCGGCCGTTGCGGTGCAGGGTGAGTTCCTGGTCCTTGTAGGCGAGGGTGCCGCCGGCCAGGCCGACCTTCATCACGTTGTCGTTGAAGTCGGCGACCTCGGGCCAGCCCTGGCGCACCTCGGAGCCCAGCAACTGCGGGTGGCGCCCGCCGGCGAACACCGAATAGGCGTCGTTGTAGATCATGGTGCCGGCCTCGCCCCACAGCAGCACGATGGGCACCGGCGAGAGCAACAGCATGCCGGTGACGGTCTTCAGGCTTTGTGGCCAGGCCTCGATGGGCCCAAGGGGCGTCGCCGCCCAGTCATGGGCGTTGATCAGCCGGCCCGGCTCGCCGCTGCTGGGCAGGAATTGCGGGCTCGGCGTGCCGGTTGGCGAGCGGGGCGCTTCATCGGTCATCGGGGCTGGATCCAGGGCGGCAAGGCTGTCGACGAGAGGGCATGGGCGGGCATGGCCCTGGCTTTCGGCAGCATAGCATCGGGAAAGTTGCGGCCCTAAGGGGGCGCTCGACGCAGCGCTATGGCCGCGCGGCGATCATGCAGTCGATGGTCGAGGCGATCGTGGCGTTGCGGGGGGCGCACCGGGCCGGTTGAACCGGCCCGGGCAGAGGCGGCTCAGTGCTTGCCGCTTTCGTCGGGCAGGGCGAGGAATTGCTTTTCCTGGTTCCAGTCGAAAGGCTCGTCGTTTTCTTCGGCTTCGAAACGGCGCTCGTCGAGGCGCTGGAACAGGGCGATTTCTTCGTCGGGCATGAAGTGCAGGCAGTCGCCGCCGAAGAACCACAGCAGGTCGCGGGGGACCAGGTGGGCGATCTGCGGGTAGCGGTGGAACACCTGGCTGATCAGGTCCTGGCCCAGGTAGAGGCTGGCCTCGGGGTCGCGCGGCAGTTCGCTCATCAGCTCTTCGAAGCGTTCGACGAAGAGGGCGTGGTTCTCTTCGGGAACCTGCTCGGCTTCGCCCAGGGCGACCAGGATGCCGCGCAGGTGGGCGAGCAGGGCGAGGTGGTGGTCGAGGTAGGAGTTGGCCATGGCGTGGGTCCTGGAGCGGAATGAAAACGGGCGCGGAGTATAAGTCGCTCCGCGCCCGCTGTCCCGCCCGCCGGGCCGGGTGGTGGCCCTAGCGGACCTGGCCTTCGTTGAGCAGCAGCTCTTCCTTAGCGTAGTCGTCGACGTCGATCACCTTGCGCCGCGCCACTTCGGCGGCGCGCAGGCGCTGGGCCTCGCTGGCGTCGACCACGCCGGCGGCCAGGGCGGCGTCGATCAGGTTCTCGCCGGCTGCGGGTTTCACCTGGCCCTCCTTGACGGCCTTGTGCAGCTTCTTCTGCAGCGGCTGTACGGCGGCCAGGGCGTCGACGGCGTGCTGCAGTGCGCCGACCGGGTCGTTTTCGGCCTGTGGGCGGAAGCAGCCGGCGAGCAGGTTTTCCAGCGCCGGGTCGCCACGGTCGCGGCCGATGATGGCGGCGATTTCCGCATCGAGTTCATCCGACGGCCCCTTGTGGCGGCGGCCGAAGGGGAACACCAGCACGCCGAGCAGGCAGCCGAAGATGCGGTTGGGGAAGTTGGCCAGCAGGCCGGCGAGGGCGTCCTCGGCCTTGCCCAGGCTTTCCTCCAGGGCCCAGCGCAGCAGCGGGCGCAGGTGCTCGGGGCTGTCCAGGTCGTGGTAGCGCTTGAGCGCGGCGGAACCCAGGTAGAGGTGGCTGAGCACATCGCCCAGGCGCGCCGAGAGGCGTTCGCGGCGCTTCAGCTCGCCGCCCAGCAGCATCATGCTGAAGTCGGCGAGCAGGGCGAAGGCGGCGGCCAGGCGGTTGAGGCTGCGGAAGTAGCCCTGTGCCAGGCGATCGCCGGGGGCGCTGCCGAGCTGGCCGAAAGTCAGGCCCAGCAGCAGGGTGCTTGCGGCGTTGCTGACGGCGAAGCCGATGTGCTGCATCAGCAGGTCGTCGAACTCTTCCAGGGCACGGTCGTGGTCCTCGCGGCCGGCGAGGGCCATTTCCTTGAGCACGAACGGATGGCAGCGGATGGCGCCCTGGCCGAAGATCATCAGGTTGCGCGAAAGGATGTTGGCGCCTTCCACGGTGATGAAGATCGGCGCGCCCTGCCAGGAGCGGCCCAGGTAGTTGTTCGGGCCCATGATGATGCCCTTGCCGCCGTGCACGTCCATGGCGTGGCCGATGCACTCGCGGCCGCGTTCGGTGAGGTGGTACTTGAGGATGGCCGAGAGCACCGAGGGCTTCTCGCCCAGGTCCACCGCGTTGGCGGTGAGCATGCGCGCGGCATCCATCATCCAGGCGTTGCCGCCGATGCGCGCCATGGCTTCCTGGATGCCTTCGAAGGCCGACAGCGGCACGTTGAACTGCTCGCGCACCCGGGTGTACTGGCCGGTGACCAGGCTGGTGTACTTGGCGGCGCCGGTGCCCACCGCCGGCAGGGAGATGGAGCGGCCGACGGAGAGGCAGTTCATCAGCATCATCCAGCCCTTGCCGAGCATGGGCTGGCCGCCGATCAGGTAGTCCAGCGGCACGAACACGTCCTTGCCGGAGTTGGGGCCGTTCATGAAGGCGGCGCCCAGGGGCAGGTGGCGGCGGCCGATCTCGACGCCGGGGGTGTCGGTGGGCACCAGCGCCAGGCTGATGCCCAGGTCTTCCTCGTCGCCCAGCAGGTGCTCGGGGTCGTAGGCCTTGAAGGCCAGGCCGAGCAGGGTGGCCACCGGGCCGAGGGTGATGTAGCGCTTCTCCCAGGTCAGGCGCAGGCCGATGACTTCCTCGCCCTGCCACTGGCCCTTGCAGATGATGCCGACATCGGGCATGGCGCCGGCGTCGGAGCCGGCCAGCGGGCCGGTGAGGGCGAAGCAGGGGATGTCCTCGCCACGGGCCAGGCGCGGCAGGTAGTGCTGGCGCTGCTCGTCGGTGCCGTAGTGCAGCAGCAGCTCGGCCGGGCCGAGGGAGTTGGGCACCATCACGGTGGAGGCGAGGTCGCCGCTGCGGGTGGCCAGTTTCATCGCCACCTGGGAGTGGGCGTAGGCGGAGAAGCCCTTGCCGCCGTATTCCTTGGGAATGATCAGGGCGAAGAAGCCGTTGGCCTTGATGTGTTCCCAGGCCTCTGGGGGCAGGTCCATGCGCTGGCCGATGTCCCAGTCGCTGACCATGGCGCAGAGCTCTTCGGTGGGGCCGTCGATGAAGGCCTGCTCCTCGGCGGTGAGGGCCGGGCGCGGGTAGTCGAGCAGCTTGTTCCAGTCGGGGCGGCCGCTGAACAGCTCGCCGTCCCACCACACGGTGCCGGCCTCGATGGCGTCGCGCTCGGTTTCCGACATGGGCGGCAGCACGCGCTGGAACCAGGAGAACAGCGGGGCGGTGATCAGCTTGCGGCGCATGTCCGGCAGCGCCAGGGGCAGGGCGACCGCCAGCCACAGCACCCAGAGGATCGCCAGCAGCCAGCCGGGCGAGTGGCTGAACACCCCCATGGCCAGGAGATACAGGGCCACCGCGCCTAGGGCGGGCAGGGGAGCGGTGCGGCGGTGCGCCAGCCAGGCGACCCCCAGGACCAGGACGAGCAACCAGACGAACACCATGCGTGATCCTCCTTGATGACGGTGCGGCACAGGCGCGACCGTCACGAGCGTAGACGTCGCCATGAAAGCTGGCGACATGGGCAGTGAGCTTGGCCGGATCGTCGTTGGGCGGGCATCGGGGCAGCCCCTAGACTGGGGCGGTTCACCCTGGAGAGATGCCATGCAGCCCTACCTGCGATCCGGTCGCTTCGTTGATAGTGACCACCCCCTGGTGGTTGAGTTCGCCTCGCAAAACCGCGGCGCGAGCGCGCAACCCCGTGACCGGGCGGTCAGTCTGTACTACGCCGTGCGCGACTCCATCCGCTACAACCCCTACGCCTTCAGCCGCGACCCCGAGTCGCTCAGGGCCAGCACCGCCCTGGCGGTGGGCGAGTCGTACTGCGTGCCCAAGGCCATCCTCCTCGCGGCCTGTGCGCGGCATTGCGGCATCCCGGCGCGCATCGGCCTGGCAGATGTGCGCAACCACCTCGCCACCCCGCGCCTGCTGCAGTTGCTGAAGAGCGAGGTGTTCGCCATGCACGGCTACACCGAGCTGTACCTCGATGGGCGCTGGGTCAAGGCGACGCCGGCCTTCAACCTGGAGCTGTGCCGGCTGTTCGATGTCGCGCCGCTGGAGTTCGACGGCGCGACCGACAGCGTCTTCCACCCCTTCAACCGCCAGGGCGAGCGCTACATGGAATACCTCGCCGACCACGGCCAGTTCGACGACCTGCCGGAGGCGCTGTTCTTCGGCCACCTGGAACAGGTCTACCCGCACCTGTTCGAGGCCGATGCGGCCTTCATGACCGGTGACCTGCACAGCGAGGCGGCTGCCGTAAAGACACCGTAGGTTGGCGCCGAGCGCAGCGAGGCCCAACGCATCGTGGTCCGGTCCCGCCGCATCGGGCTTTACCCCAAGCACGCCTTCGTCCATTCGCCACCCCGCTCCGGTCGATATGCGTTATCAACGCAAATCCTTGGCCAGGGTGGGGGGATTTGCCTCTAGAATCGACGCCTCAAGAAAAGTCAGGACAATCACAGATGCTGAAGATCTGGGGCCGCAAGAATTCGTCCAATGTGAGAAAGGCGCTCTGGGCCGCCGAAGAGGCCGGCATCGCCTTCGAGGCGATCGATGCCGGAGGCGCCTTCGGCCTGGTCAACGACCCCGAATACCGGGCCAGGAACCCCAACGGCCTGGTGCCGCTGATCGAGGATGGTGAGCTGGTGCTCTGGGAGTCCAACGCCATCGTCCGCTACCTGGCCGCGCGTTATGCCGCGGGCCGTCTCTACCCTGAAGACCCGGTGCTGCGTGCCCGGGGCGACAAGTGGATGGACTGGACCACCTCGGCCTTCGCCCCGGTGTTCCGCGACCTGTTCTGGGGCACCCTGCGTACGCCGCCGGCGGAACGCGACCCGGCGAAGATCGCCGCCGCCCTGGCCCGTTGCAGCGAGCTGCTGGCGATGCCCGAGCGGGCCCTGGCCGAGCAGCCATTCCTCTCCGGCGACCATTTCGCCATGGGTGACATTCCCCTGGGCAGCTTCATCTATGCCTGGTTCGAGATGCCCATCCAGCGCCCCGAGCTGCCGGCCCTGGAGGCCTGGTACGGCCGCCTCAAGGAGCGCCCGGCCTACCGCAAGGCGGTGATGACCGCCCTGACCTGATGCTAGGCTCAACCCATCAAGCGGCTTGATGGTTGCGTTTGCAGCCATCAAGACGAATTTCCATCTATTTGCACAAAGGCACGTCATGACATCTGCTCTGTCCATCCGGCAGCTGACCAAGACCTACGGCAACGGCTTCCAGGCCCTCAAGGGCATCGACCTGGAAGTGGCCGAAGGCGATTTCTTCGCACTGCTGGGCCCCAACGGCGCCGGCAAGTCCACCACCATCGGCATCCTCTCCACCCTGGTGAACAAGACCAGCGGCACGGTCAATGTCTTCGGCAACGACCTCGACACCTCGCCCTACGCGCTCAAGCGCTGCCTCGGCGTGGTGCCCCAGGAGTTCAACTTCAACCAGTTCGAGAAGGTCTTCGACATAGTCGTCACCCAGGCTGGCTACTACGGCATCCCGGCGAAGATCGCCAAGGAGCGCGCCGAGCAGTACCTCACCCAGCTGGGCCTGTGGGACAAGCGTGACGCGGCGTCCCGCGAGCTGTCCGGCGGCATGAAGCGGCGCCTGATGATCGCCCGAGCGCTGGTCCACGAGCCGCGCCTGCTGATCCTCGACGAGCCCACCGCCGGCGTGGACATCGAGCTGCGCCGCTCCATGTGGAGTTTCCTCACCGGGCTCAACGCCCAGGGCATCACCATCATCCTCACCACCCACTACCTCGAGGAAGCCGAGCAGCTGTGCCGCAACATCGGCATCATCGACCACGGCACCATCGTCGAGAACACCAGCATGAAGTCGCTGCTGAAGAAGCTCCACGTGGAGACCTTCCTGCTCGACCTCAAGGATTCCCTGGCCAGCCTGCCGCAGCTCGCCGGCTACCCGGCGCGCCTGGTGGACCACCACACCCTGGAGGTGCAGGTGGACAAGAGCCAGGGCATCACCGAGCTGTTCCGCCAGCTCTCGGCGCTGAACATCGATGTGATCAGCCTGCGCAACAAGACCAACCGCCTGGAGGAGCTGTTCGTGTCCCTGGTCGAGAAGAACCTGTCGAAGGTGGCCGTATGAGTGCCGAACTGCGCGCCAACCTGGTCGCCCTCAACACCATCGTCTACCGCGAAGTCCGCCGCTTCACCCGCATCTGGCCGCAGACCCTGCTGCCCCCGGGCATCACCATGGCGCTGTACTTCGTCATCTTCGGCAACCTGATCGGCCGGCAGATCGGCGACATGGGCGGCTTCAGCTACATGGAGTACATCGTGCCGGGGCTGATCATGATGTCGGTGATCACCAACTCGTACAGCAACGTGGTCTCCAGCTTCTTCGGCAGCAAGTTCCAGCGTTCGGTGGAAGAGCTGCTGGTGTCGCCGGTCTCGCCGCACACCATCCTCCTCGGCTACACCATCGGCGGCGTGCTGCGCGGCCTGGCGGTGGGGGTGATCGTGACCCTGCTGTCGCTGTTCTTCACCAAGCTGCAGGTGCACCACCTGGGTGTGACCGTGCTGGTGGTGCTGCTGACCGCCACCACCTTCTCCCTGGGCGGCTTCATCAACGCGGTGTACGCACGCAACTTCGACGACATCTCCATCGTCCCGACCTTCGTGCTGACGCCGCTGACCTACCTGGGCGGGGTGTTCTACTCCATCAGCCTGCTGCCGCCGTTCTGGCAGACGGTGTCCCTGGCCAACCCCATCCTGCACATGGTCAACGCCTTCCGTTACGGCATCCTCGGCGTCTCCGACATCAACATCGGCATCGCCATCGGCCTGATGACCCTGACCACGGTGATCCTCTACATCGCCTGCATCCGCCTGCTGGTGAGCGGCCGGGGTATGCGCCAGTAAGGCATCGCTGATGAGGGCGAGGGCGCTCCAGCCGTAGGAGCGCGCTCTGCTCGCGAACCTTGTGCTGGATGGCATTGCTCTGTCGTGGGAGCGAATTCATTTGAACTTGGGAAACCACGTCCTTAGGGCGTGGTCATGAGTCATCGACTCTGCCTGTGACGATCTCAATTGAGAGCCATGCAGGATGAACGCGTGTCGTAGGGTGTGCCGTGCGCACCTCCGCGCGGTGCTTCCTGCGAGTCCGAGGTGCGCGCAGCACACCCTACGTCCGGAGTGAGTGGCGGCTGCATGTTCCGATGTCTGATTGCGCCCCTTTCTAGGGGGCCAAAAGCAATGCCACGTTTTAAGAACGTGGATTTTTACTCGCGAACAAGGGCCCGTACCGGGCATCGCGGTTGAAACCGCTCCCACGCTTCCTGGCCCGCCTCCGAAATGCATCAACCCCGATACAAAGCGTCACAGACTGCATCTATCTTTACCTGCCCCTGACAAAAGTCCGCCGATACTCCCGGTAGACTTTTTCATTTCCGACAAGAACGACTCGAAAAGAGGCTGTTGATGATCGCTCGTCGCCGTGCCTGGCCGTTGCTGCTGTGTGGATTGCTCGCCTGTCCGGCCTTCGCCGCCAATCCGCCCCTGGTGGAGGTGGCCGAGCCCCAGCGGGCGCTGGTGCGGGATGAGCTGGTGACCTTCGGCTCGTTGCGCTCCGACGAGTCGGTGACCATCCGTCCGGAGATCGAAGGGCGCCTGGCCCGCCTGCACTTCAAGGAAGGGCAGCCGGTGAAGGGCGGCGACCTGCTGGTCAGCCTCGACGACGCCATCGCCCGCGCCGAACTGGACCAGGCCCGGGCCAACCTGGAGCTGGCGGAGAAGAGCTACCAGCGCGCGCAGATGCTGTTCAAACGCGGCGCCAGCAACGCCCAGGCCCAGGACGAGGCGCAGTCCCAGCAGCAGGCCGCCCGTGCCAGCCTGGCCCTGGCCCAGGCGCGCCTCGACAAGACCCAGATCCGCGCGCCCTACGACGGTTTCCTCGGCCTGCGCCAGGTGAGCACCGGCGACTACCTCAGCCCCGGCCAGGACATCGTCAACCTGGAGGTGCTCGACCCGCTCAAGGTGGATTTCCGTGTGCCGCAGAAGGCCGTGGCCCAGGTGCATGTCGGCCAGACCGTGGAGATCAGCGTCGACGCCTACCTGGGTGAGCGCTTCCGTGGCCGCATCATCGCCCTCAACCCGCGCCTGGACGAAGTCGGCCGCAGCCAGGCCATCCGCGCGCAGATCGGCAACGCCGACCACCGCCTCAAGCCCGGCCAGTTCGTCAAGGTTTCGGTCATCCTCGAAGAGCGCCCCGACGCGCTGCTGATTCCCGAGGAAGCGGTGATCCCCGTGGGCCAGCAGCTGTTCGTCGCCATCGTCGTCGACGGCAAGGTGGAGCGCCGGCAGATCCGCATCGGCCAGCGCCAGCGCGGCAAGGCCGAGGTGCGCGAGGGCCTGCAGGGCAACGAGCAGGTGATCACCGCGGGCTGGCAGAAGGCCGGGCCCGGGCAGGAGGTGCGCAGCGTGGCGCGGGGTGAGCTATGACCCTTTCCGACCTGTGCATCCGTCGCCCGGTATTCGCCACCGTCCTCTCCCTGGTGGTTGTGCTGCTGGGGCTGATGGCCTACCAGCGCCTGACGGTGCGCGAGTACCCGAACATCGACGTGCCCATCGTCACGGTCAACGTCATCTACCCCGGCGCCAGCCCGGAGATCATGGAATCCCAGGTGGCCCAGCCCATCGAGGATGTGCTCTCGGGCATCGAGGGGCTGGACTTCGTGTCCTCCATCAGCCGCTCCGAGAACACCCAGATCACCGCGCAGTTCCGCCTTGGCACCGACGCCGATGAAGCGGCCAATGACGTGCGCGACCGCCTCGGCCGGGTACGCGGCCTGCTGCCCACCGAGATCGACGAGCCGGTGGTGCAGAAGGTCGAGGCCGACGCCCAGCCGGTGGTGTGGATCGCCTTCTACAGCGAGCAGCACTCGGCGATGGAGATCACCGACGTGCTGGAGCGGGTGGTGCAGGACCGCCTGCAGACCATCCCCGGCGTCTCCGAGGTGCAGATCCGCGGCGCGCGTACCTACGCCATGCGCATCTGGCTCGACCCGGAGAAGCTCGCCGCCCACGACCTCACCGTGCAGGACGTGGAAGACGCCCTGCGCCGGCAGAACGTGGAGATTCCCGCCGGGCGCATCGAGTCGGTGCAGCGCGAGTTCAGCGTGCTCTCGGAAACCGACCTGAAGACCCCCGAGGAATTCAACGACCTGATCATCGACGACCGCCGTGGCTACCTGCTGCGCCTGTCCGACGTGGGCCATGCCGAGATCGGCGCCGCCGACGAGCGCTCGCTGGTGCGCTTCAACGGCCGCCCGGCGGTGTCCCTCGGCCTGGTGCGCCAGGCCACGGCCAACCCGCTGGAGATTTCCGACGGCCTCAACGCCGCGTTGCCGGATGTGCGCGAGCTGCTGCCCGAGGGCATGCAGATGGCCATCGCCAACGACAACTCGCTGTTCATCCGCGAATCCATCTCCAACGTCTATGCCACCATCTGGGAGGCGGTGGTGCTGGTGGTGCTGATCATCTTCCTGTTCCTGCGTTCGCTGCGGGCGACGCTGATCCCGCTGGTGACCATCCCGGTGTCGCTGATCGGCGCCTGCGCGCTGATGGCGTTGATGGGCTTCACGGTCAACACCCTCACGCTGCTGGCGATGGTCCTGGCCATCGGCCTGGTGGTGGACGACGCCATCGTGGTGCTGGAGAACATCCATCGGCACATCGAGGCGGGCTTGTCGCCGGTGCAGGCGGCCTTCAAGGGCAGCCGCGAGATCGCCTTCGCGGTGATCGCCATGACCCTGACCCTGGCCGCCGTCTATGCGCCCATCGGCTTCATGCAGGGCACCTCGGGCAAGCTGTTCACCGAGTTCTCCTGGACCCTGGCCGGGGCGGTGCTGGTTTCCGGCTTTGTCGCCCTGACCCTGTCGCCGATGATGTGCGGCCAGTTGCTCAAGCCGCACCGGCCCGATCACCGCCACGGCCGCGTCTACAACCTGATCGAAGGCTTCCTCAATGGCCTCACCTACAGCTACCGCCACCTGCTGGAACGGGTGTTGCGGGCCTGGGTGTTGATTGCCATCTTCCTGGTCGGCGTGTTGCTGCTGTGCGCCTGGATGTTCACCGGCCTGCGCAGCGAGCTGGCGCCCACCGAGGACACCGGCACCATAGTCGGCACCCTCAACGGCCCGGACGGCGCCACCCTGCAGTACACCAGCCGCTACGCGAAGATGCTCGAGGACGCCTACAAATCCATCCCCGAGACCAACCGCTACATGGTGGTGGTGGGCTTCCCCACGGTGGCCCAGGGCCTGTCGTTCATGAAGCTGGAGGACTGGGACAAGCGCAGCCGCAGCCAGTTCGAGATCCGCGACGAGCTCCTGCCCAAGCTGCAGGACATCCCCGGCGTACGCGCCTTCCCGGTCAACCGCCCGCCGCTGGGGCAGAGCGCGCGCAACCAGCCGGTGAACTTCGTCATCCGCTCGTCCCTGGAATACGCCGAGCTGCAGCAATACGTGGACACGCTGCTGGAGCGTATCCGCGACTACCCGGGGCTGGAGAGCATCGACACCGACCTCAAGCTCAACACCCCGCAGCTCAAGGTCACGGTCAACCGCGAGCAGGCCACCGCCGTGGGCACCGACGTCGCCACCATCGGCCGCAGCCTGGAGAGCCTGTTCGGCAGCCGCCAGGTGACCCGCTTCAAGCAGAACGGTGAGCAGTACGACGTGCTGGTGCAACTGGCCAACGTCGACCGCAGCAACCCCGACGACCTCAACCGCGTGTACGTGCGCGGCCGCGACGACAGCATGGTGCAGCTCTCCAACCTGATCGAGGTGAAGGAGACGGTGTCGCCGCGCGAGCTCAACCACTTCAACCAGCTGCGCGCTGTGACCCTCAGCGCCAACGTCGGCAGCGGCTACACCCTGGGCGAGGCGCTGACCCACCTGGAGCGCATGGCCCGCGAGGTGATGCCGCCGGAGACCCAGTTCGACTACACCGGCACCTCCCGCGACTTCAAGGAATCCAGCGCCGGGGTGGCGCTGACCTTCGCCCTGGCCCTGGTGTTCATCTACCTGGTGCTGGCGGCGCAGTTCGAAAGCTTCGTCGACCCGCTGATCATCCTCTTCAGCGTGCCGCTCTCCATCGCCGGCGCCTTGCTCGCCCTGGAGCTGTTCGGCGGCACCCTGAACATCTATTCCCAGGTGGGCATGGTCACGCTCATCGGCCTGATCACCAAGCACGGCATCCTCATCGTCGAATTCGCCAACCAGCTGCTGCGCGAGGGCCGCAGCCTGGACGAGGCGGTGATGGAAGCCTCGGTGCAGCGCCTGCGGCCGATCCTCATGACTACCGGTGCCATGGTTCTTGGCTCGCTGCCCCTGGCGATCGCCACCGGTGCCGGCGCCGAGAGCCGCCAGCAGATCGGCATGGTGATAGTCGGCGGCCTGCTGGTGGGCACCTTCTTCACCCTGTTCGTGGTGCCGACCCTGTACCGCAAGCTGCGCCAGTGGCGGCCGATGCGCCTGGAGGAGCCGGCGCTGGCGTGATGCCCCATGGGCTTGTAGGGGCGAATTCATTGGCTATGCCTGCGTTAAGTGTTGCTAGAAGAATTGAACCCAGCTGATTGCCGAGCTCTGATGATGTTTCTGGTTTCGCCCCCCCGGGCGAGTCCCTTTTTTCAATCGCCAAAAAAGGAACCAAAAACGCTTGCCCCATCATCCGGCCCCGGCTTCGCCGGGGTTCCCTCACTCCATCGTCGCTCTGGGGGCCGGCGCGATGGGCCATCCATGGCCTGGCGCGCCTCTCGCGGCATCCATGCCGCTCGTCCCCCGGCGCAACGACTGCGTTCGGCCTCCTGGAGGGGCGTTGGCGGCTGCTCCAACTTTCTTCGTCCAGCGCATCGCCATGTGGTGCGCACGGGCTTTCGTAGGATGGTGTAGAGCGAAGCGAAACCCATGCGGTGGAGGTGGTACGAACTCTTGGACGCCCGGAAATGGCCGTGCTTGAGCGCCTGCATTAAAACCACAACAGCTAACGCAGACATAGCCAATTCATTCGCCCGCTCTTGCCGTGGCACCGACTATCAACGGGCGTAGGGTGGAGGTCGCTTTTTACCTCCACCAAGCGGAGTCGGGATCAGCACGTGCTCATGCCCTGAGCCGTAGCCGAGGGGGAGCGCCCCGGGCTGAAGCCCGGGCTACGGGGCACGGTGTTCGCGAGCAGGGCTCGCTCCTACAGCTGGACTCCCTCGGGCCGTAGGTCGGGTGCAACCCGACGGATTGCGGACCCTTCAATCGAACGCGTATTCCACACCCGCCGCGACATACCAGGCGCGCCCCGGACCGGGTTCGTAGTAGCGCTGGTTGCCGTCACCGACGATGACCGAGCCGATGTAGCGGCGGTCCAGCAGGTTGGCCAGGCGCAGGGTCTGGCTGAAGGTCAGGCGTTCGAGTTTCTGCTCGAAGCGGGCGCGCCAGTTGAGCAGGGCGTAGCCGGGGGCCGGGCGGGCGCTGTTGCTGTCTTCCACATAGAGCTTGCTGCGGTAGAGGCCTTCCAGCGCGGTGCTGATGCCCGCTCGCGGGCGCCATTCCAGTTCGCCCCAGAGGCTGGTGGCGGGAACGCCGGGCAGGTGGCGGCCGGCGGGGATGTCGCGGCCGCCGCTGGTGAAACCCTGGTCGTAGGTGGCGCTGAGGCGGGTGTAGGCGAGGCGGGTGTGCAGGGTTTCGCTGAGCGCGCTGTCCACGGACAGCTCCAGCCCCTGGCGCCGGGTGCGGGCGGCGTTCTGGTAGCGGGTGCGGCCACCGCTGGCGGCATCCACCACCAGCTCGTCCTCGGTGTCGATGCGGAACAGCGCCAGGTTGAGGCGGGTGGCTTCGCCGACCAGGCTCTTGAGGCCCACTTCGTATTGCCGGCTGGTGGCCGCACCCAGGTCGAAGCCGAAGCTGTCGCCGGGCCCGGAGTAGGACAGCTCGTTGAGCGTCGGCGTCTCGAAGCCCTTGCCCCAGCTGGCGTAGAGGTTCAGTTCCGGGGTCAGCGCGTAGCTGGCGCCCAGGGTCGGGGTCAGGTCGCGGTAGGTGACCGAGCCGCTGTCGTCGCCGTTGCCGGGGCGGATGTAGTGGTCGTCCACGTCGAACGCCACTTCGTTGTAGCGCAGGCCGCCCTGCAGGTTGAAATCCCCCAGGCGCCAGCCGAGCTGCAGGTAGGGGGCGATGCTGCTGACTTCGTCGCGCTCGTCCCGGCGCAGGTTGCCGCGCACGCCCAGTTGGCTGCCGACGAAGTTCTCGTAGCCCTGGCGGTCGTCGCTGGCCTGGTCGTAGTCCACCCCGGTGGTGAGGGTGAGGTTGCCCAGGCCGGGGTCGAAGTCCTGCAGCCAGCGGGTGCTGGCGCCGTGGAAGCTGCGCTCGAAATCGATCACGCCGCCGGCGCTGCGCGGGCTGGCCTGGGCGGTCGAGGGGATCGCCTGGTACTGGATCACCCGCCGCGTGCCGCCATAGAAGGTGGCCTGCCAGGTGCCGGCGGCGAAGGCGCGCTCGTAGTTGAGGCCGGCCTGGCGGTGGTCGATGGTCTTGCGCGTGTCGTAGTTCAGCGCCGCATCGGCGACGCCGCGCGGGTCGGCCTGGTAGCTGGCCCAGGTCAGGCCGAGCGGGTCCTGGGTGCCGTTCTGGTTCAGCTGGCTGAAGGTCAGCGCCAGCTTGCTGTCGTCGTCCGGGTACAGGGTGAGCTTGGCGAAGCTCTTGTCCAGGGTCGCGGCGCTGTGCTTGCGGTAGCCGTCGCTTTCGTAATGGGACTGGTTGACCAGGAAGCCGCCCTTGTCGTTGCCGCCTTCGGCGGTGACTCGGGTGCGGGAGGTGCTCCAGGCGCCCTGGGAGGTTTCGCTGGAGATCTTGGGCGCGCCCTGGCCGTCGCGGGAGAACACCTGGATCACCCCGCCGGCGTTGCTGCCATAGATGCTGGCGAAGGGGCCGCGCAGTACCTCGATATGGTCGAGGGTGTCGAGGTCGAAGGTGGCCGCCTGGCCCTGGCCGTCCGGGTTGGAGGCAGGGATGCCGTCGGCGATCAGCTTGATGCCGCGGATGCCGAAGGCCGAGCGGGCGCCGAAGCCGCGCGAGGACACTTGCAGGTCCTGCGCCTGGTTCTGGCGGTTCTGCACCACCAGGCCGGGCACGGCGTTGAGCGCTTCGGAGAGGTTGACCCCGGGCTGGCCGGAACTGGCCTGTTCGCGCTCGATGCGGTCGACGGAGAAGGGCAGCTCGAAGCCGCTGGCCGGGTAGCGGCTGCCGGTGATCACCAGCGGTTCGACCTGCAGCGTCTCGGCCTGGGCCAGCGGGGTGAGCGCCAGGGACAGCGCCCAGGCAGAACGGTAGGTCGGCATGGGGCGTCCTTGCGTGGCGGGTCAGGCTTTCTCGGCTTTTTCCGCGCGTTGCTCCTGGGCGGTAACCTGCTGGCAGATCTCGATCATCTGCTCGCGCATCCAGCGGTTGGCCGGGTCCTGGTCGGTGCTTTCGTGCCAGTAGAGGTGGGTTTCCAGGGAGGGCACGTCGTTCACCGGCAGCTCGACGTAGTGCAGCTCGTGGCGGCGGGCGAAGCGCTCGGGCACGGTCATCGCCATGTCGGTGTTCTGCATCACGGTGGAGGCCATCAGGTAGTGCTGGGAGCGCAGGGCGATCTTGCGCTGGATGCCCATCTTGCCGAGGGACAGGTCGATGTAGCCGAGGCCGCTGCGGCGGCTGGAGATATGGATGTGGGTCAGCGACAGGTATTCGTCGAGGCTGATCTTCTCCTTCGCCAGCGGGTGGCCACGGCGCATGGCGCAGACGTAGCGGTCTTCCATCAGCTTGACGTGGCGCACCTGCGGGTCGGTGTTCAGCGGCGCGTCGACGGCAAAGTCCAGGCGCCCGGCGGCCAGCTCCTTGGTGGTTTCACGGCGCTTGGCCAGGAAGCTCTCGATCTGCACGTTGGGGGCGAGCCGGCGCAGGCGCTGGAACAGCGGCGGGAGGATCACCGTCTCGGTGAGGTCGGTCATGCTGATGCGGTAGGTCTTGTTGGCCTGGCTCGGGTTGAAGGTGCGGCTCTCCTGCACCGAGATGCGCAGCTGCTGCAGGGCGTTGCGCACCGGGCCGATGATGTTCTGCGCCATGGGCGTGGGCACCATGCCCTGGGCGGTACGCACGAAGAGCGGGTCGTTGAAGGTCTCGCGCAGGCGGGCGAGGGCGTTGGAAACGGCGGGCTGGGTAATGCCTACGATCTGCCCGGCACGGGTCAGGTTGGCCTCGGTATAGATGGCATCGAAGACGATGAAGAGGTTGAGGTCGACCTTGTTCAGATTCATGTCCGAGTGCACTCCGTAGGCTGTTTTTATGGGCGGATCATATATCGGTGATGAATGTTTATACACGGTGAAAATAGGTTAGATAAATCTTAATCGCTGTTCTAGCATCATTTCCACACCTCACCCGTACCCAGAAAACATCCGTCAGAAGGTAGCTCCGCATGGATTTCGCCTACTCCCCCAAGGTCCAGGAACTGCGTGAACGCGTAACGGCGTTCATGGACACCTACGTCTACCCGGCCGAGCCGGTATTCGAGCAACAGGTCGCAGAGGGTGATCGCTGGCAGCCCACGGCGATCATGGAAGAGCTCAAGGCCAAGGCCAAGGCCGAAGGCCTGTGGAACCTGTTCCTGCCCGAGTCCGAACTCGGTGCGGGCCTGACCAACATGGAATACGCACCGCTGGCCGAGATCATGGGCCGCTCGCTGCTGGGCCCGGAGCCGTTCAACTGCTCCGCGCCGGATACCGGCAACATGGAAGTGCTGGTGCGCTACGCCAACGAAGAACAGAAGAAGCAATGGCTGGAGCCGCTGCTGCGCGGCGAGATCCGCTCTGCCTTTGCCATGACCGAGCCGGGCGTGGCTTCGTCCGACGCCACCAACATGGAAGCCCGCGCCGTGCGCCAGGGTGACGAGTGGGTGATCAACGGCCGCAAGTGGTGGACCTCCGGCGCCTGCGACCCGCGCTGCAAGATCCTCGTGTTCATGGGCCTGTCCAACCCGGACGCGCCGCGCCACCAGCAGCACTCGATGATCCTCGTGCCGGTGGACACCCCCGGGGTGAAGATCCTCCGCCCGCTGCCGGTGTTCGGTTACGACGACGCCCCCCACGGCCACGCCGAAGTGCTCTTCGAAGACGTGCGCGTGCCCTACGAGAACGTGCTGCTCGGAGAAGGCCGCGGCTTCGAGATCGCCCAGGGTCGCCTCGGCCCAGGCCGCATCCACCACTGCATGCGCTCCATCGGCATGGCCGAGCGCGCACTGGAACTGATGTGCAAGCGCGCCGTCAGCCGCACCGCCTTCGGCAAGCCGCTGGCCCGCCTGGGTGGCAACATCGACAAGATCGCCGACTCGCGGATGGAGATCGACATGGCCCGCCTGCTGACCCTGAAGGCGGCCTACATGATGGACACCGTGGGCAACAAGGTGGCCAAGAGCGAGATCGCCCAGATCAAGGTCGTGGCACCCAACGTCGCCCTGCGGGTGATCGACCGCGCCATCCAGATCCACGGCGGTGCCGGTGTCTCCAACGACTTCCCGCTGGCCTACATGTATGCCATGCAGCGCACCCTGCGCCTGGCCGACGGCCCGGACGAAGTGCACCGCGCGGCTATCGGCAAGTTCGAGATCGGCAAGTACGTACCGAAGGAAATGCTGCGCAGCGGTCACTGATCACCCACGCAGTAATAAAGAGGCCCGCACGGGAAACCGTGCGGGCCTCTTTCGTTTCAGGGGGGAAGGCCTCAGCCGCGGGCGGCCATTAGGTGGCCCATGGCCTGGCGCAGGTAGTCCAGCAGTGCATCGCTGGCCCAGGAGCCGTGGCGCAGTTCCGGCTCGCTCACCAGCGCCTGGCGGATCTTCTGCTGGGTGCGCGGGTCGTCACCGGCGTAGGAGCGGAACAGCTCCAGCCAGCGCCGGGCGAGGGCCAGGGTCGCCGGGGCATCGGCTGGTGCGCCGGACTCCATCTGCTGCTGCACCTCGGCGATCAGCGGTGGCCATTCGTGCATGCGCTTGCCGTAGTTGGCCTTGAGGTAGGCGAACTCCTCGGGCGTCAGGTGGCGCTGGTAGATCGCCATCTTGGTTTCGCTGAAGGCCTGGACCACATAGGCCATGGTCTGCGGGGTGATGCCCGTTTCCTCGCGCAGCGCCGGCTCCGCCTCGTGCATGGCATTGAGCTTGGCGAACAGCACCGGGTTGGCGCCGGTGTCCGCCTCCAGCATGGTCATCCAGGTACGCGACAACGCCTGCGCCTCCTCGGCTTGCGGTGGTACGCCCCGGGCGATCAGCGCCTGGACCCGGGCCACCAGCCCGGCCCATTCGCGCCGCCGCGCCTCGTCCGCATACAGGCGCAGTTGCTGCAGTTCTTCCGGGGAGAAATAGCTGTCGTACATATTCATCAACTCCAGAGTGGTGAGCCATTCGGAGAGCTCCGGCTCCTGGCCGCTCTTCAGCTGGCCACCGAGGGTGGCCAGGCGTTCGCGCAGAAGCTGCCGGTGGGCGATCTCCCGGTCGAGCTGGTGGATCTGCTGCTCGATGAGGGGGGAAAGCGATACCGGCGCCTCGTCCAGCCACCCGCCGATCTCCGCCAGGGACAGGCCCAGCTTGCGCAGGACCTGGATCTGGTGGAGACGGGCAATGTCCGAGCGGCCATAGAGGCGATAACCGGAACCCGAGCGCGCGGAAGGGCGGAGCAGGCCGATCTGGTCGTAGTGGTGCAGGGTGCGGACGGTCAGCCCGCAGCGCTTGGCCAGTTCACCGACTTTCAATGACATGTCCTTGTGTCTCCTCGCGTGCCTGGCGGCATCCTCGGGCCTGACGTTGCGTGAGGGTCAAGCGAGGGCTGGAATCAATCCTGATTCAATCCTGGTGAGGCAGGGAGGGTTCGTGAGAAAGGGGCGGCGCGGCGTCGCGCTGCTGGCGCAGCCACTCCAGGCGCATGTGCAGCTGGGCGGCGAAGGTGCGCGCGGCGAGCTCCTCGTGGAAGCTCACCCCGCGTTGTCCCATCTTTACCTGCCAGATCACTCGACCCCGTTGTTCGAGCACTACGATCTGCACGTCTCGCATCGATTCTCAGTCTCCGGCTGATGAAGCCTGGGGGCGGTCGCGGGTCTTGAACAGCGACAGCAGCACGCCACCGGCAAGCAGGCCAAAGGTTACGCCAAGAGAGATCAGCGCGGGAATCTTGCCGATGAAACCGTGCAGGAAGATCTTGCCGCCGATGAAGATCAGCACCAGTGCCAGGGCGTACTTCAGGTAGACGAAGCGGTGCATCAGCGCGGCCAGGGCGAAGTACAGCGAGCGCAGGCCGAGGATGGCGAAGATGTTCGAGGTGTAGACGATGAAAGGGTCCTGGGTGATGGAGAAGATCGCCGGCACGCTGTCCACGGCGAACACCAGGTCGGCCAGCTCGATCAGCACCAGGGTGAGGAACAGCGGGGTGGCCCAGAGCAGGTGGTGCCCGGAGGCGTTCTGCAGGCGCACGAAGAAGTGCGCGCCGTGCAGGTCATCGGTGACCCGCATGTGCTTGCGCACGAACTTCAGCACGGGGTTCTGCGAGAGGTCGCGCTCGGCGTCCTCCCTTGCGAACAGCATCTTCACCCCGGTGAACAGCAGGAAGGCGCCGAAGATGTAGAGGATCCAGTCGAACTCCTTCACCAGCGCGGTGCCCAGGCCGATCATCAGCGCGCGCAGCACGATCACCCCGAGGATGCCCCAGAACAGCACCCGGTGCTGGTAGCGGCGGGGGATGGCGAAGAAGCCGAAGATCATCGCCATGACGAAGACGTTGTCCATGGACAGCGACTGCTCCACCAGGAAACCGGTGTAGAACTCCAGCGCGGCCTGGGAACCCAGCTCGTACCAGACCCAGCCGCCGAAGGCGACGCCCACGCAGAAGTAGCCGCTGTAGAGCAGCAGGCTCTCGCGCATCTCGATTTCATGCTGGTCGCGGTGCAGGACGCCGAGGTCGAACACCAGCAGGCCGAAGACGATGGCCAGGAACACCAGCCACAGCCAGGTGGCGGTGCCGAGGAAGTCGGCGAACAGGAACGTGTGCAGAGCTGACATGAGCCCCTCCTTGCTTGTCGTGTTGAATGCTCAACAGTGACTCCGACATGGCGGGTGCAAACCGTCAGAGGGGCCCGGCGTCACATAAGGGAAGGCTAGCGCAGCGGCATCGCCGGTAAAACCGGCAACGTTTCATTTCGTTGCGCGCGGTCAAGGTTATCGACTGCGGAGGGGGCGGGGAGTGCGAAGGGAATGTTCAGCCGTGCTTTCCGGGACGAGGTGCCCGGCCTTCCACGAGGTTCATCGATGCGGCGTTCCAGGCACGGTGACGTGCCGCGCAGGACTCCGTCTGGTGGAGGTAAAAAGCGACCTCCACCCTACACATCGGTCATGTCCGGCGTGGGGCATTCGTAAGGGCGATTGTAGGGGCGACTTCAGTCGCCAAGCGGCGCGCAGCGCCGCCATCCCCGCGGGAGCGAATTCATTCGCGAAAAGCGGCTCGTCCCGGGCATCGCGGTTGAAACCGGCCCTGTACGGAGCGAACCGGACAGGGGCGACCATGACGCTGGATATCGATCCGATCAGTAGACCCAGACTTCCACCCGGCGATTCTTGATGCGGCCTTCCTCGCTGTTGGCGGCCACCGGCAGTTCATCGCCCAGGCCGGTGATCTCGCGGAAGGACACGCCGGCCTTGGCCAGTTCGCGGCGCACGGCCATGGCGCGCAGCTTGGAGAGGAGGGCGGCGCGGCCCGGGTCGGCCTTGGGGTCGCCGAAGCCCACCAGGGTCACCTGGTTGGACAGCTTGCCGCTCTCCTTGAGGTAGTCCAGCACGCGCTCCACGTCGCGCAGGGCCTTGTTGTCGAGGTTGGCGCTGCCTTCCTGGAAGCGGAAGTTCACCGACAGGCGCTGGGCGTCGCGGGCCAGCTGCTGGTAGTCCTTGGGCATGTCGGGCTGGGCGGCGACCTTCACCGCCTGCACCGTCTGCGCGACGAAGCCGGTCTGGGCGACGATGGCCTGGCCGCGCGGGCCTTGGGCGAAGCGCACCAGGGCCTGGGCCCAGGGGTTCTTCTCGCCGGGCTTCATATAGAAGAACAGGCGGCGCGACAGCGGGTAGTCCTCGGTGGCGATCTGCGTCACCGACGGCGCCATGGCCTGGGACTCGCCATCGGCGATGGAGGCGGCGCGGGACTTGCCCACCGAGGCGAGGCCGACGAAGCCGATGCCGGCGGCGTCGGCGCTGACGGCTTCGGAGAGCTTGTCGTTGGATTCGAAGCGCTTGGCGCTGGCGGCGAGGCTCTTGCCGTGGGCGGCCAGCACCAGTTCCTTGAAGGTGTCGAAGGTGCCGGACTTGTCGTCGCGGGCGTACAGGTGGATGGCACCGCCCTTGCCGCCGATCTCCTCCCAGGTCTTCACCTCGCCGGCGAAGATGCGTGCCAGCTGCTCGGTGCCCAGGCTGGCCAGGGTGTTGCCCGGGTTGACGATGATGGCCAGGCCGTCGATGGCGATCACATGCTCGCCGTAGCGGCTCTTGAGGTCGCCGAACACCGAGAGGTCACTGGCTTCGGCGTCCTTGATCGGGCGCGAGGCGGCGGCCAGGTCGGCGCTGCCGTCCTTGATCGCGACGAAGCCGGTGCCCGAGCCGTGGGCGGCCACGGTGATGCGCACGTCGCGGCCGTTGGGCGCACGGCCTACCAACTGCACTTCGTTTTCCTGGGTGCCGGGCTCCTGGCGGATGCCGCCCAGGCCTTCCTCTTCCATCAGGCCGCGCACCAGCGCCGGGCCGAGCTTGGCGCCGATGGTGTTGGAACCCTGGATGCGCAATGCCGGGCTCTTGTCGGCGGGCAGGGGCAGGGCGGCGAACACCGACCAGGGCAGGGCGTAGCAGACGAAACCGAGCAGCAGCATGCTGAGGGTCCGGCTCCAGATATCTCGTTCACTGAGGTCGCGCATCATGCGGCGGGCCTTATCGCTAGGGGTGACTGGGAAGTGCCGCGAGATTAAGTCAGCGAAGTGACGGAGATATTACAAAGCGCTCTGCAATGGGCCTCGGGACCTTTCCCGCCCCGCGTATGGACCAGGGCCTACGACGGCTGCCCGGGCACCCCGACATACCGCTCGCGCGGCCATCGGTATGGTTCGCAACTTTGTCTGGCCGGGCGGCAGGCAAGGAAGCTCAAGCGTCCCTCGTCCGCCCGTGCCAGGCACCAAGCCCCGCTTTTTGGGGCATCCATCTGTGACTAAGGAGTTGGAAATGGCTGGCTGGTTCGAGCTGAAGAAGTACGGCAACGGTGAATATCGCTTCCGCCTGAAGACCCGGGAGGCGCAGGTCGTGCTGCAAAGCGGCCGCTACCCCTGCCGGGACAGCGCCGAAAGTGCCATCGCGCTGTTCCGCAACCACTGCGCCAATGAGGAGCGCTATGAGCGCCGCATGGCCACGGGTGGCAAGAACTACTTCCGCCTCAAGGCCGGTCGCGAGGTGATCCTCGAAAGCCACCTCTACGATTCGGAGCCGACCCTCGACGCCGCCATCGAGACGATCATGACCCTCGGCACCACGCCCAAGGTCGAGCTGGCCTAAGCCCGGCGGATAGCAAAAAGCCCATCGCGAGATGGGCTTTTTTGTGCCTGATTGCCGGGAAACCCGGCGCGATCAGCTCAGTTCCAGCCAGATCGGCGCGTGGTCGGAGGGTTTCTCCATGCCGCGCAGGTCGTAGTCGATGCCGGCGTCCTTGATCCGTGCCTGCAGCGGGCTGGTGGCGAGGATCACATCGATGCGCAGGCCGCGCTTGGGGTCGTCCTCGAAGCCGCGGCTGCGGTAGTCGAACCAGCTGAAGCGGTCGTTCACCTCGGGGTTGAGGTGGCGGAAGCTGTCCACCAGGCCCCAGCTCTTCAGGGTCGCCAGCCACTCGCGCTCTTCCGGAAGGAAGCTGCACTTGCCGGTCTTCAGCCAGCGCTTGCGGTTGTCCTCGCCGATGCCGATGTCGCAGTCTTCCGGCGAGATGTTGATGTCGCCCATCACCACCAGCGGCTGATCCGGCTTGAAGTTGCCCAGCAGCAGCTCCTGCAGGTCGGCGTAGAAGCGTTGCTTGGCCGGGAACTTGGTCGGGTGGTCGCGGCTCTCGCCCTGGGGGAAGTAACCGTTCATCACCGTCACCGGGTTGCCCTGTTCATCGGCGAAGGTGCCGTAGATGAAGCGGCGCTGGGATTCCTCGTCGTCGTTGGGGAAGCCCTTGTGCAGGGACAGCGGCTCCTGGCGCGAAAGCAGGGCGACGCCGTAGTGGCCCTTCTGCCCGTGGTAGTGCACGTGGTAGCCGAGCTTGCGGATATCCGCCTCGGGGAACTGGTCGTCGGAGACCTTGGTTTCCTGCAGGCCGATGACGTCCGGCTGGTGTTTGGCGATCAACGCTTTGAGCTGGTGAGGACGGGCACGCAGGCCGTTGATATTGAAAGAAACGATCTTCATGACGGAGCCATCCTGGAAAAACGCCGATCCTAGCCCATCGTCGGCACGCCCTGCCACCCGTGTGGCGAGGCCCTGGGGGCGGTGCTACCTTGCCTGTGGGCCTGATAACCACATAACAAACGAGGTCACCGTGAATGCCTGGATACGTCCCCACCGCGCCGATTGAAGTCCGCATGCTCGACGGCGGCTATGCCCGCGAGGCACGTTCGCTGCTCTACCACGCCTATCGCCACGAACCCACCTTCGCCTACCTCTTCGAGGCCGAGCGCGCCGGCTACGACCAGCGCGTGCGCGCCACGGTGCGCGAGCTGGTGCAGCAGCATTTCCTCGAAGACCTGCCGGCCATCGGCCTGCTCATCGAGGACCGCCTGGTGGGCATCGCCCTGATCGCACCGCCGCAACGCCGGCTGGACATCACCGAAAGCTGGGGCTGGCGCCTGCGCATGCTGATGACCACCGGCTTCCGCTGCACCAAGCGCTACCTGGAGTACCACGACGCGGTGCTCGCCTGCCTGCCGCCGGGGCCTTACCACGTATTGCCGCTGCTGGGGATCCACCCGGAGTTCCAGGGCAAGCACCTGGGCGAGAAGCTGCTGCAGGCCCTGCACGACTGGTGCGCCGAGGACGCCGGCTCCCAGGGCGTGGTGCTGGACACCGGCAACGCCCGCTACCTGGATTTCTACAAGCGCCAGGGCTACGAGGAGATCGGCGAGGTTGCGCTGGGGCCTGTGCTGGAACACGTGTTCTTCCATCCCAATCCGACGCCGGCGCTGCAAGCGAACGCGTAGGACGAGACTGTAGGCAACACGTGCTAGCATCCCGCGAATGAATTGGTGCCAAGGATTGCGTGGGCTACTCGCGCTCGGATTGTCGTGTCTCTGTTCGACCGCGCTGGCCAAGGCCTCGCTGGACGTCAAGGTGACCCCCGCCAATGCTGCCCTGAAGGCCAATATCGAGGCCTTCATCGGCAGCCTTGGCGACCGTGATGAAACCGCCCTGCGGCGTTATCGCCGTGCCGCCGAGGACCAGGCGCAGCAAGCTGTCCAGGCCCTCGGCTACTACCAGGCGGAGATCGACAGCCGTGTACTTTCCGGCAACGACCCCAAGCTGCAGCTGGAGGTCGTGCCCGGCGAACCCGTGCGCCTGCGCAACGTGCAGGTGCGCATCGAGGGCGAAGCGGGTGTCCTCAAGGCGTTCCGCGTGCCCCAAAGCAAGGCGCTGCAGCCCGGCCAGCCGCTCAATCACGGCGCCTATGAAGATGCCAAGAAGCTCATCCAGAACCAGGCCCTGCGCTACGGCTTCTTCGATGGCAAGTTCCTCTCCCAGCGCCTCGACATCGACCCCCGCGCCGGCATCGCCGACATCGACCTGGTGTACGCCAGCGGTCCGCGCTATGACCTGGGCCGGGTCAGCTTCCAGGGCGATACCCCTTTCGACGAGGCGCTGCTCGCGCGCCTGGTGCCCTTCGCCGCCAACACCCCCTACGACGCCGACCTGGTGGCCAAGCTCAACCAGAACCTCCAGGCCAGCGGCTACTTCGACGAGGTGCGGGTGGATGCCCTGCCCGACCCGGGGGAGGGCCGGCGGATACCGGTCAAGGTCCAGCTCAGCGCGGTGAAGCCGCGCACCATGGGGCTGGGCGTCGGCTTCTCCACCGACGTCGGGCCGCGCGCGCGGGCCAACTGGACGCGCCACTGGGTCAACCCCCAGGGCCATCGCCTGGGCGCCGAGACCGAAGTCTCCGCGTCGCGGCAGAACGTCGGCGCCTGGTACGAGATTCCCCTCGACCCGCCGCTGACCGACAGCCTGCGCTTCACCAGCGGCTTCCAGCGCGAGCAACTGGTGGACGTCGAGAGCCGCCGCTTCACCCTCGGCACCCAGTGGCAATCGAAGCTGCCGGATGACTGGCAGCGGGTCGTCTCCCTGCGCTGGGAGCAGGAGAGCTATGACTTCGGCGACGGCAGCCCGGACGGGCGCAGCAGCTTCCTCATCCCCGGCATCGGCTACAGCGTCACCCGCAGCGACAACCGTCTCGACCCCAGCCAGGGCTACCACCTGCAGGTGGACCTGCGCGCGGCCAAGGAGGGCATCCTCTCCGACGCCGACATGACCTACGCCAGCGCCCTGGCCAAGGGGCTCTACACCCTGCCCGGCGGGCACCGGGTGCTGGCCCGGGCCCAGGTCGGCGGCATCGCCACCACCGACTTCAGCGCCATCCCGCCGTCGCTGCGCTTCTTCGCCGGTGGCGACCAGAGCGTGCGCGGCTATGACTACCAGACCCTGTCCCCCGAGGACCGCCAGGGCAACAAGGTCGGCGGTCGCTACCTGGTGGTGGGCAGCGCCGAATACCAATACCCGGTGGCCGAGCGCTGGCGCATCGCCGCCTTCGTCGACCGCGGCAACGCCATGGACTCGCTCAACGCGGCAATGAAGACCGGCGCTGGCATCGGCGTGCGCTGGGTGTCGCCGGTGGGGCCGATCCGCCTCGACCTGGCCAAGGCGCTGGACGACCCCGGCGGCTTCCGCATCCACTTCTCCATGGGCCCCGAACTGTGAGGCGCGGGCTCCGGCTCGGCCTGTTCGCGGTGGCCGGCGTGCTGGTCCTGACGCTGGCGGGTGTCGGTGCGCTGCTGTTCAGCGAAGCCGGCGGGCGCTGGCTGCTGGCGAGGGTGCCGGGCCTCACCGTGGAAGGCTTCAGCGGCACGCTTGGCGGGCGCTGGAGCGCCGAGCGCCTGGCTTGGCAACAGGCGGGCGACAGCCTGTCGATCACCGCGCCGGTGCTGGAATGGTCGCCAGGCTGCCTGCTGCAGCTGACCCTGTGCATCGACACGCTGACGGCCGACGACGTGGCCCTGAGCCTGGCCCCGGGCGGTGAGACCTCCGATGAGCCGCTGCAACTGCCGGCCCTGGAACTGCCCTTGGCGATCCGCCTGGGCGAAGTGCGCGTGCAGCGCTTCGAGCTGGACGGCAGCGAACAGCTCAGCGGCCTGCACCTGCGCGCCCAATGGCTGGGCGACGGCCTGCATATAGACGAAGCCAGCCTGCGCCACGGCGACCTGGCCCTGGCACTCCAGGGCACCCTGCAACCCCGTGACGGCTGGCCGATCGAGGCCAGCGGCAGCCTGCAATTGCCCGCCGTCGACGGCCAGCCCTGGTCCCTGGCCCTGGAGGCGAAAGGCGACCTGCAAGGCACCCTCACTGCCCAGGCGACCAGCAGCGGCTACCTGGCCGCCACCCTCGACGGCCAGCTGCAGCCCCTGGCGCCGCACCTGCCCGCCAGCGCGCGCATCCGCGCTGCCGCCTTCAAGGCCCAAGCCGGGCTGCCGGACACCCTCACCCTGCAACGCGTGGAGCTGGACGCCAAGGGCGACCTGCAACAGGGCTACACGGTGCAGGGCCGCGCCAACCTGCCGGGGCAGGGCGGTGATGTCGCCCTCGACCTGGCCGGTAAGGTCACCGCCGCCGGGGCCGAGATCCAGCGCCTGCTGCTCAGCGCCGCCGCCGAACAGAGCGTGCAGCTGCAGGGGCGCATCGACTGGCAGCAGGCCCTGGCCATCGACGCCCAGCTCGCCTGGCGCGACTTCCCCTGGCAGCGCCTCTACCCCCAGGAGCAGGAGCCGCCCGTGGCGCTGCAACGCCTGGACGGCGAGGTGCATTTCAGCGAGGGCCGCTACCAGGGCCGCTTCGACGCCGCGCTCAAGGGGCCGGAAGGCGACTTCAGCCTGGCCAGCCCGCTGCAGGGCGACCTGGCCCGCGTCGAGCTGCCCGACCTGCAACTGAAGGCCGGGCAGGGCAAGGCCCGTGGCCGCCTGCAGCTGGGCTTCGCCGACGGCGTCGACTGGGACAGCGAACTGACCCTGAGCGACCTTGACCCGGCCTACTGGCTGGCCGAATTACCGGGCCGCCTGGCCGGCACCCTGGCGAGCAAGGGCCGCTTCCGCCAGCAGCTCGAACTCAAGGCCGATCTCGATCTCAAGGGCCAGCTGCGCGGCCAGCCGGCGCTGCTCAAGGCCGTGGCCGAAGGCGCCGGCCAGCGCTGGGACCTGGATCAGCTGCAGGTCCGCCTGGGCGACAACCGCATCGATGGCAAGGGCCGCCTCGACCAGCGCCTGGACGGCCAGCTGGACATTGCCCTTGGCCGCCTGGGCCAGCTCTGGCCCGGCCTGTTCGGCGGGCTCACCGGCAAGCTGGTGGTGGCCGGCAGCGCCGACGCCCCCCAGGGGCAGCTGGACCTCAAGGGCGATCGCTTGGGCATGGGCGACCAGCGCCTGCGCCAGCTGGCCCTGCAGGCGCGGCTGGATGCACGGCAGAACGGCACCCTGCAGCTGGACGCCAGCCAGCTCCAGGCCGGCGACAAGGCCCTGGGCGACCTCAGTCTCAAGGCCTCGGGCGACAAGCAGCGGCAGCAGCTGGAAACGCGCCTGCAAGGCCCCTTGCTCGACCTGCAACTGGCCCTCGACGGCCTGCTGGACAAGGGCGACTGGCGCGGCCGCCTGAGCCGTGGCGAACTGCAAAGCGGCGGCCAGGACTGGCGCCTGGAGCAACCCGCGAAGCTGCAACGCCTGGCCGACGGTCGCTTGGAACTGGGCGCCCATTGCTGGCGCTCCGGCCCCGCCAGCCTCTGTGGCGGCTACCAGCGCCTGCTGCCCGAGCCGAAGCTCGACTACCGCCTGCGCGACTTCCCCCTCGACAGCCTGGCCGAATGGCTGCCGGACGATTTCGCCTGGCACGGCACGCTCGACGGCGATGTACAGCTCGAATTGCCCGCGCGCGGCCCCAGCGGCCGCGTGCAGCTGGATGCCAGCAACGGCGTGCTGCGCCTGCGCGAGGAGGGCAAGGACGGCAAATGGGTCGACTTCCCCTACCAGGCCATGCGCCTGGAAAGCACCCTGCGCCCGCAGAGCATCGACAGCCGCCTGCTGTTCCAGGGCGAGCGCCTCGGCCGCCTGCAGGTGGACGCCCGGCTCGACCCGCGCCCGCTGCGCAAGCCGCTGTCCGGCGACTTCCGCCTGGAAGGGCTGGACCTCGCCGTGCTGCGCCCCTTCGTCGCCGGTGTCGAGGAACTGGAAGGCCAGCTGGACGGTGCCGGCACCCTCGGCGGCACCCTGCTGGCGCCCAATGTGCTGGGCCAGGTGCGCCTGCACGGCGGCAAGCTGGCCGGCGGCGACCTGCCCACCCGCATCGAAGACCTGAACCTGGATGCCCGTATCGCCGGCGAGAGCCTGGAACTCAGCGGCGCCTGGCGCAGCGGCGAGAAAGGCAACGGCAACCTCTCCGGCACCCTGGCCTGGAGCCAGGGCCTGGAGATGGACCTGGCGGTCCGTGGCAGTTCGCTGCCGGTGGTGGTGGAGCCCTACGCCAACCTGGAAGTGGACCCCGACCTGCGGGTGCGCCTGGCCGACCAGCGCCTGGCGCTCACCGGCAAGGTGCGGGTGCCCCGTGGCCAGATCAAGATCCGCGAGCTGCCGCCCCAGGCGGTCAAGGTGTCGCCGGATGCGCACCTGGTGGGCGAGCGGGAGGAGGAGCAGGCACCGCTGCAGCTGGCCATGGACATCGACGTCGAGGTGGGCCAGGAGCGCCTGTCCTTCAGCGGCTTCGGCCTCACCGCCGACCTGGCCGGCCACCTCAAGGTGGGCGACAACCTGGCCGGGCGCGGCGAGCTCAACCTGAAGAACGGCCGCTACCGCGCCTACGGCCAGCGTCTGGACCTGCGCCGCGCGCGCCTGCTCTTCGCCGGGCCGCTGGACCAGCCCTACCTGGACGTGGAAGCGATCCGCAAGATCGGCGACGTCACCGCCGGCATCCGCCTCAACGGCCGTGCCGACGAACCCACCACCCAGGTCTTCTCCACCCCGGCCATGAGCCAGGAACAGGCGCTGTCCTACCTGGTGCTGGGTCGCCCGCTGGAGCGCGGCAGCGACGGCAACGCCCTGGGCCAGGCCGCGTTGGCGCTGGGCCTGTCCGGCAGTGCGCCGCTGACCAGCGAACTGGCGCAGAAACTCGGCCTCAAGGACTTCCAGATCGGCGACGACGGCGCTACCGGCGTGCTCACCGACCGCCTCAGCATCCGCTACGGCCTCGGCGTGCTCGAACCCACCAGCGTCGTCGCCCTGCGCTACGAACTCACCAAGCGCCTGTACATCGAAGCCGCCAGCGGCCTCGCCAGCTCCCTGGACCTGTTCTACAAGCGCGACTTCTGATGGGGCAGGGGACGTAGGGGCGAATTCATTCGCCCATGGGCAACGGAGCGGCCCTGTTGGTGAGCGAAGCGGAACCCTGCTCCAACTTTCTTCGCCCACCGCACCGCCACGTGGTGCGCACGGACTTTCGTAGGATGGCGTAGAGCGGAGCGAAACCCATGCGGATCGGCGCGGCCCATGATGGGTTACCCATCCTACGGCTCTGTGCTTTGGGGAGGCTGGAGGGTTGCCGCAAGCGCAACGGCGCGGGTTTCAGGCGACTGACGGTGCTTTTCAGGGGCGGCGATGGGCCTCAGAATCCATACCGAACCCACCTCTCCGGGAATCGAAACGCGTGGAAGTTTCCGCCGCCTCCATCTCCGACGCCAGCTCCGCCCAACTCGCCATGAAGGTGCAGGTCGCCGTGCTCAAGCAGTCGATGGACATTCAATCCCAGAGCGCCCTGGCGCTGCTGGAGGCGGTGCCATCGCCGGTTTCCAGCAACCCGCCGAACCTCGGCAACACCATCGACGTAATGGCCTGAGCCGCTGCGCTCGGCGTCCCCGATCCGTCCGCTTTCCTCAGTCGCCGTTACCCGGCTCGCTGCACACACGGTTGCGCCCTGACTGCTTGGCCCGATAAAGGGCGCGGTCGGCGCGGGCGATCAGGCTGTGCAGGGTGTCGTCCGGGTGCATCTCGGCCAGGCCGATGCTCACCGTCACCTGCAACTCCTTGCCTTCGAACGGGTAGTGCTGCGCCTGCACCTGCTCGCGGATCTTCTCCGCCAGCAGGAAGGCCGTGGCGCTGCCGCTGTCCTTGAGCAGCAGGATGAACTCCTCGCCACCCCAGCGGCAGATGATGTCCGACTGGCGCAGGCCGGCTTTGAGGTTCTGCGCGAAGCCATGCAGCACATGGTCGCCGGCCAGGTGGCCATAGGTGTCGTTGAGCACCTTGAAGTGGTCGAGGTCCAGCAGCAGCGCCGTCAGCGGGCGCTGTTCGCGGCGGGCTTCCTGCAGCGCCTGGCCGGCGAGGATGTCGAAGCCGCGGCGGTTGGGCAGGTCGGTCAGCACGTCGGTGGTGGCCAGCGCGGCGATGCGCACCTGGTAGCGGCGCACCAGCAGGTTGAGCAGGGTGAGCACCACGGCGGTGACCACCAGGCAGATGAACAGGTTGAGGTAGAGCGTGTTGCGGATGTGCGAGAGGGCGCCGTCCTCGGCCTTGTCGACGAACAGGTACCAGTCCAGCTCGGGGATGAAGCGCACGTTAAGGTAGTGGCTGTCGCCCTGTTCATTCCAGGTGAAGTCGCCGCCCTGGGGGCGCGGCAGCTTGGCCACCAGGTCGCGCATGCCGTCGATATCCGCCAGGTTCTGCCCGACCGTGGCCCCCATCGGCCCGCCCTGGGCGCTGGTCAGCACCAGCTTGCCGGTGGTGTCGACGAAGTAGATGGAACGCTCGTAGCGCTCCTGGTAGGCGTCGATCAGCTTGACCACCGCATCCACCGTCAGGCCCACGCCGGTGGCGCCGATGAAGCGGCCGTCGTAGTCCAGCACCTTGTAGTTGATGAAGATGGTCATGCGGTCCTGGTTGGCCATATCGACATCGACGTTGATCTCGTAGGGCTCCTTCATGTCGCGCACACGGTAGTACCAGACGTCGCGCTGCTCGTCCTCGCTCACCTTCTTCAGCACGCCCTTGGCCTGGTAGTAGGTCTGGGTGCGCTCGGAGATGTAGAAGCTGGTGAAGGCGCCGTAGTGCTCCTGCACCTCGCGCAGGTAGCGGGTCATCTGCCCCGGGTCCTGCTCGCCCTGCATGGCCCAGTCGCGCAGGAAGGTGTCGCGGCTCATCATCGAGGAGATTAGGATCGGTCGTACCAGGTCCTTCTGGATCTCGGAATAGACGTTGTCCGAGGTCAGCGGCAGCTCGGTGTTGACGATGCTGTCGCGGATCGATTCCAGGGAGGCGTAGTAGCTCACCAGCGAGGTGACGAGAAAGCCGCTGGCGAGCAGCAGCACGAGCAACACCACCAGCAGGTGCTGGGTCTTTCTGGAGCGTGGGCTGGAAGGCATCGGGCGAGGAGGTCCCTGGTCAAGTGGCACTATGCTAGCCACTCGTCAGGGCGGCGTCACGGGGGATATGCCCGGCATTTCAGCCTTTGGGCACCACCACCTCGCTGATCCAGGGCTCCAGGCGCTTGCCGTAATTCAGTTGCAGTTCCAGCGGCCCGTTGGGCGGCATGTAGGCGCTGTCGCGCAACTGGCTGTCCAGCGCCTCACGCCAGTGGAGGGGCACCTGCACGGCCGGCACCGCGAGCCGCGAAATCTCGCCCACCATGCGCGTCTTGCCGTCGTCGGTGCGCAGCCAGACATAGACTTCGCCACGCACCACCGCCTGTCGCTGGCGGTCGGGGTGGCGTGCACGCAGGGCTTCGGCGTCCAGGCCGACGTCGACCACGAACAGGCGGCTGGCGGTATCACGTTCCTGCTCCAGCGCCTTGCGGGCGTCCGACTCGCGCTCCTTGCGTTCACTGTCGCCCGGGTCGCGGGCCAGGGCCTCGGTGGCTTTTCGCAGCCGCTGTTCGGCGCGCTGCAGCGCCTGCTGCCGGGCCGGGCCGTCCAGTTCCAGCACCAGGAAGGCTTCATGGGTGTTCAGGTCTATTTCATTGGCGGCCGGGTCATAGGGCGGGAAGCCGAGCTCCACCAGGCGGTCGTTCTCCAGCCATTCACCCCGGTATGGCTCGTCCTCGTCGTTGAGCGGCAGTACGCGCCAGTCCAGCCTCAGGGCCAGGGCGCTGTTTTCATCGCTGCCCCAGCCGAAGCTGGTGTAGTCGCGGTGCACTTCCCGTTCGCTCAGGCGCAGGCTGCTGTCCGGCTCGCCGGAGCGGTTGTACCAGGCGCCGCCGAACACTACGGCATTGGTGGCCAGCACCAGGGCCAGGGCGGCGGGCAGGGCATAGCGGCGGTCGAAGAGCTTCATGGGCGTTCCTCCCCATTGAGCCAGCTGCGGCGCAGGCGGCCCAGCACCAACAGGATGAGCACGGCGATCAGGCCGAGCAGCAGGAAGAACAGGTACTTGGGCATCAGCTCCCACCACCAGTCGAAGAGCTTGGTGTAGAGGAAGATGATGAAGAAGGTCAGGGCGCCGTTGACCACTTCGGGCCAGTCGCGGCGGGTGCCCAGCCAGATGCCCAGGGCCGCGAGCACGAAGCCGGCCAGCTGGTAGCCGCCCTCGATCAGGTCGTGGCTGCCGGGCAGGTAGCTGCCGCTGCCCCAGTTGGCGAGGATCAGCAGGGTGAGGAACAGGGTGATCAGCCCCACCAGGCGGTAGGTGGCGGCGAAGCCGGCGTAGCCCGCCTGAGAGATGAACTGCGGGATCAGGAACACCCCCAGCGCGGCCGGGATGAAGTTTTCCGGGCGCTCGCCCACCTGCAGCCAGTAGCAGCCGCCCCAGCTGCCGACCCGTGCCGAGACGAAGCCCATCAGGCAGATCAGCCCGGCCACCAGCAGCAGGCGTGCGTCACAGCCATAGGCCAGCAGCAGGGCGAAGGCACCCCAGGCGAGGAAGGCACGGTCGGAGGGGGTGATGTTGAAGATTTGCCCGAGCATCACCAGGTTCAGCACGAAGGCGACGAAGGTGAGCATCGCCGCCAGCTTGCTGAAATAGCCGGACGGGTCGCGGCGGCGCACCTGCCAGGTCAGCGCCAGGCCGAGCAGCGGCGCGCCGCCCAGGATCAGCACCTGCGCGCTTTCCGGCAGCAGGCCCCAGAACTGGTAGAAGAAGAACAGCAGGCTGGCGCCCAGGGCCAGGGCGCCCAGCAGCGAGGCGATGCGCATGCTCAGGGACAGGCCGCGGGTCTGCTTGTCGGGGTCGATATCGAAGCGGCCGTGGAAATCGGCCAGCACCCGGCGATGGTGCTCGCCCAGGCGCGCCATCTGCGCGTCGTCCAGGGGCAGTGCCTGCTCCTGGCGCAGGCGTTCCGCTTCACGCTGGAAGGCCTGGATGTCGTCAGCGCGTTGCTGCGCCTGGTCGCGGTTTTGCGGCTGCATGGCGGGTCCTTTTGCGTGCGTTGCCGCCTCGCACTCTAGAACCGTCGCGGTGGATGGGCAATGCGCAGCGTGCCGGGGCGCGATACAGGTCGCTTTACGGACGACGTGGAGAGGGGGTCTGTTGTAGGGGCGACTTCAGTCGCCCGCTTTTCGGTGGGACATGCCCCGGCGCTATCTTGCAGGGGCGAGCTCTGCTCGGGGAGAGGCGGTGCCATGCACCGCTTGGCGAATGAATTGGCTATGTCTGCGTTAAGTGTTGCTAGAAGAACTGAGCCCAGCTGATTGCCGAGTTTTGCTGATATTTCTGGTTTCGCCCCCCGGGCGAGTCCCTTTTAACAATCGCCTTAAAAGGAACCAAAAGCGCTCGCCCCTGCATACGGGTCCGGCTTCGCCAGACTTCCCTCGCTCCATCATCGTTCCAGGGGCACGCCGCGAAGGGCCATCCTTGGCCCATCGCGGCTCTCGCGACATCCATGTCGCTCAACCCCTTACACGACGATTCGCTCGGCCTCCTGAAAGGGGCATTTGGCCGCTGCTCCAACATCATCGCCAGAACCTTCATCGATGTGCGCATCACGCTCGGGGCACAGTCGCTTCCGTAGGATGGCGAAAAGCGAAGCGAAACCCGAAAGGGGGCCCGTGTGTGGCCCCTACGCCTCTTCCATCACCACCACCCGCTGCCCGGCGCGCACCGGGGAGCCGGGTTGCACGCGGACTTCGCGGACCACGCCGTCGCGGGGGGCGGTGAGGGGGATTTCCATCTTCATCGACTCCAGGATCACCAGCACGTCGCCGGCCTTGACGCTGGCGCCGGTCTCCACCTGCACCTGCCAGAGGTTGCCGGCGATATGGCTTTCGATGGCGTGCTGGCCGGCGCCCAGGGGCGCGTCTTCGCCCAGGTCCGGTGCCAGCTCCTCGCTGTCGAAATGCGCCTGGCCGGAGGCGATCCAGCGTTCCCGCTCTGCGTTGAACGCCGCCTGCTGCTGGGCGCGGAAGGTGGCGATGCCCTCGGCTTCGGTGGCGAGGAAGGCCTGGTAGTCGGCGAGACGCAGTTCGCTGTGTTCGATGCGCAGCGGGAAGCGGCCCAGGGGGAAGTCGCGGCGGATGCGCAGCAGCTCCTCGGCGCTCACCGGGTAGAAGCGGATCTGGTCGAAGAAGCGCAGCAGCCAGGGCTTGCCGTCGAAGGCCGCGACGTCGCGGTAGCGGTTCCACATCTGCAGGGTGCGGCCGACGAACTGGTAGCCGCCGGGGCCTTCCATGCCGTAGACGCACATGTAGGCGCCGCCGATGCCCACCGAGTTCTCCGCCGTCCAGGTGCGCGCCGGGTTGTACTTGGTGGTTACCAGGCGGTGGCGCGGGTCCAGCGGGGTGGCCACCGGCGCGCCGAGGTAGACGTCGCCCAGGCCCATCACCAGGTAGCTGGCGTCGAACACCGTGCGCTGCACCTCGTCGAGGTTGGGCAGGTCGTTGATGCGGCGGATGAACTCGAGGTTGCTCGGGCACCAGGGCGCGTCCTTGCGCACGGTGGTCATGTATTTCTCGATGGCCAGCTGGCAGGCCGGGTCGTCCCAGGACAGCGGCAGGTGGACGATGCGCGACGGCACGGCGAGGTCGCCGGCGGCGCAGACGCCGTCCCAGAGCCCCGCGACCACCTGCAGCAGGCGCTCCAGGGGCAGGGTTTCCGGCTGGTAGTGCACCTGCAGCGAGCGGATACCCGGGGTCAGGTCGATGACGCCAGCCAGCGCCTCGGCCTCCAGTGCCTGCATCAGCGCATGGCCGCGGAAGCGCAGCACCAGGTCCAGCTCCGCCGCGCCGATCTCCAGCAGCAGGTGGGTGTCGCCGGAGAGGCGGGCCACCAGGCGTGTGGCGTCCTGGCCCAGGTCGAGGACGATGGGGCTCGAAAGCTCGGCCGTACTTGTAGGAGCGGATTCATCCGCGATTTGGCTGCTACCCGCATCGCGAATGAATTCGCTCGTGCAGAGGGTGGTGCATTCGCGGTTGCGTGCCTGGGCCAATTCCCGCGCCGTGGTGATATCCACCGGCTCGAAGCGCACCTTGTCGCCGGCCTTGAGCTGGCCGAGTTGCCAGAGGTCGGCTTCGATGATGGTCACCGGGCAGACGAAGCCGCCGAGGCTGGGGCCGTCCGGACCGAGGATCACCGGCATGTCGCCGGTGAAGTCCACCGCGCCTATGGCGTAGGGGTTGTCGTGGATGTTGGAGGGGTGCAGGCCGGCCTCGCCGCCGCTCTCGCGCACCCATTCCGGCTTCGGGCCGATCAGGCGCACGCCGGTGCGGCTGGAGTTGAAGTGTACTTCCCAGGCGGTGGCGAAGAAGGTCTCGATAGAGGCCGGTGTGAAGTATTCCGGCGCGCCGTGGGGGCCGTAGATCACCCGGATGCGGCGCAGCGCCGGCAGCGGCGGGCACAGCTCGGCGGGCAGGCTGGCGCCGGCTGCATGGTCGGCCAGGGGCAGCAGGTGCAGCACGTCGCCGGCGCGCAGGGCGCGGCCGCCGTGGCCGCCGAACTGGCCGAGGGTGAAGGTGCTCTTGCTGCCCAGGTAATCCGGCAGCTGCAGGCCGCCGCGCAGGCACAGGTAGCTGCGTGCACCGGCGCCGGCGATGGTGCCGAGGGCCAGGATAGAACCGGCTGGCACCCGCAGCGCGGTGTTCAGCAGTTGCGGCTGACCGTCGAGGGTGAGCGGGATCGACGCGCCGGTGACGGCCACCACCGCGTCGGTGTTGAAGCGCAGGCTGGGGCCGCTCATGGTGATTTCCAGCGCGGCGGCGCCTTCCTCGTTGCCCAGCAGGCGGTTGCCCAGGCGCAGGGCGCGGCTGTCCATGGGACCGGACGGCGGCACGCCCACGGCCCAGTAGCCGAGGCGGCCGGGGTAGTCCTGCACCGTGGTTTGGGTGCCGGCGCCGAGCACTTCGAAGGTGTGGGCGCGGTAGGCGAGGTTTTCCAGGCAGCGGGTCCAGGGCTGGCCGCTGGCGAAGGGTGCGTCGATCAGGATCTGCCGCAGGTAGTCGCGGTTGCTTTCCACGCCGTAGAGCTGCGTGTCGGCCAGGGCGCGGTCGAGGGCGACGCTGGCCTCATCGCGGTCCGCTGCCCAGGTGATCAGCTTGGCGATCATCGGGTCGAAGTAGGGCGGGATCTCGCAGCCGGCTTCCACCCAGGTGTCGATGCGCAGGGCGCGGCCGTCCGCCTCGGGGAAGTGCACGGCGGTGAGCAGGCCGGGGCTGGGCTGGAAGTCACGGCCCGGGTCCTCGGCGTAGAGGCGCGCCTGGATGGCGTGGCCGCTGGGCGCAAGGCCACGGGCCAGCTCGGCGAGCGGGGGCAGGGTGCCGGCGGCCAGCTCGACCATCCAGCGCACCAGGTCGACGCCCCAGACCTGTTCGGTAACGCCGTGTTCCACCTGCAGGCGGGTGTTCACTTCGAGGAAGTAGAAGCGCTCGGCCTCGCTGTCGTAGACGAATTCCACGGTGCCGGCGCTGCGGTAGCTGACCGCCTTGGCCAGCTGGATGGCGGCGGCGCAAAGGTCCTCGGCCATGCCGGCGGGCAGGTTGGGCGCGGGGGTTTCCTCCAGCACCTTCTGGTTGCGCCGCTGCACCGAGCAGTCGCGCACGCCAAGGGCGATCACCTCGCCACGGCCGTCGCCGAACACCTGCACTTCCAGGTGGCGGGCACGCTGGATGTACTTCTCGATGAACACCCCGGCGTCGCTGAAGTTGTTCTGCCCCAGGCGCTTCACCGCGTCGAAGGCCTCGCTCAGCTCGCTGGCCGAACGGCACACGCGCATGCCGATGCCGCCGCCGCCGGCGGTGCTCTTGAGCATCACCGGGTAGCCCACCTGTTCACCGGCCACCAGCGCCGCGTCGAGGCTTTCCAGCAGCTCGGTGCCTTCGAGCATGGGCACGCCCTGGGCCTTGGCCAGGGCACGGGCGGTGTGCTTGAGGCCGAACACCCGCAGCTGCTGCGGCGTCGGCCCGACGAAGGCGATGCCGGCCGCCTCGCAGGCTTCGGCGAAGGCGGCGTTCTCGGAGAGGAAGCCATAGCCGGGGTGGATCGCCTGGGCGCCGCTGTCGCGGGCCACGGCGAGGATCTTCTCCACCACCAGGTAGGTGTTCGCAGCCGGGCCTTCGCCCAGGCTATGGGCCTCGTCGGCCTGCTGGATGTGCAGGCTGGCGATATCCGCTTCGGAGTACACGGCAACGCCGCGCACATCGAGCTGGCGCAGGGTGCGGAGGATGCGGCAGGCGATGGCGCCGCGGTTGGCGATCAGCAATTTCTCGAACATGAGGTCGGCCTCATGGGTGGCGGGCCGTCCCGCCGGAATTGGGTCTGCGCCACGGTCGTCCGCGGAGCATCAGTTGGAAGCTGGAAGCTGGAAGCTGGAAGCTGGAAGCCAGAAGCCAGAAGCCAGAAGCCAGAAGCCAGAAGCTAGAGCGTCGGCTCCGATTTTTTCGGCGGTGTTTGCAGGCATTGCCCTGAGCGGCTCTGGCACAGGCGGAACAGCCAGCGCCGAAAGGCTTCCTGCCTCCGGCTTCCCGCTTCCAGCTGCTCTTTCACTCCCATACCAACACCTGCGCCGGGGTGGGGTTGTAGCCGTTGCAGGGGTTGTTCAGCTGTGGGCAGTTGGAGATGAGGACGATGATGTCCATGTGCGCGACCAGCTCGACGTATTTGCCGGGGGCGGAGATGCCGTCCTCGAAGGTGAGGCCGCCTTCGGGGGTAACCGGCACGTTCATGAAGAAGTTGATGTTGGCGCTGATGTCGCGCTTGGCCAGGCGGCCGTCATGCAGGCTGGCGCGCAGGAAGTTGTCGCGGCAGCTGTGCATGTAGCGGGTGTCCAGGGCGTAGCGCACGGTGTTGCTTTCCTGGGCGCAGGCGCCGCCGAGGGTGTCGTGGCGGCCGCAGGTGTCGGCGACGATGCTCAGCATGGGGTTGCCGAGGTTCGAATAGAGCACGCTGCCGGCGCTGAGGTAGACGCGGTTCTGCTTGCGCAGGGTGCGCTGCACGTCATAGCGCTCGCGCGGGTTGCGCGCGCTGTAGAAGAGGGTGTCCACCGCCTGGTTACCCTCCAGGTCGAGCAGGCGCAGGGTCTGGCCGGCCTTCACTTCGGTCATGAAGGGTTCGCCGGCGGCGATCACGGCGGTGTAGACGGCGGCTTCGGGGTGCTTGTCGCTGGGAGTGGGGTTCATCGGGCAGCCCTCAGATGTACAGACGTTCGGTGTTGTGGAAGCCGCGGCCGTTTTCCGGGCGCGAGGTGCGGCAGAGCACGCTGATGCCGTCGCTCTCGACCTTGTGCCAGCTCAGGTTCACCGGCTTCGGGGCGTAGACGGGGTCGGGGTCCATGGGGTGCTGCAGGGCGGTGAGCACCACCAGGCTGTCCATCGGCGCGTAGAGCTCGACGTAGTCGTCGGCTTTCGAGTGGCCGGGCTGGAAGTGGAAGCAGCCGTCGGCGTCCACCGTGACCTTGCTGAACAGGTTCAGGCACATGAGCAGGTCCTGCAGGTTCAGGTCCCACTTGCCCATCTCCACCAGCAGGTTGTCGACGCCGTTGCGGAAGAAGCCGTTGCGCAGTTCCTGGTAGCGGCCGGCGCCGTATTTCTCCTGCACTTCATTGGCACTGAGCACGCCGCCGAAGCTGTCGTGCCAGCCGCAGCTGTCGGCGGTGATGGCGGCGAGCACGCGGCCCATGTCCGAGTACAGGCAGTGGCCGGCGGTGAGCTTGGCGGTGTGCTGGCACTTGAGGCTGTCCGGCAGGTTCAGGCGCTCGCTTTTCTCGGCGGCGTTGAACAGCAGCAGGCTGACGTTGGCGCCGCCTTCGATGTCGCTGATGCGCAGCAGCTGGCCGCGCTTGAGGACGAAGGAGGTGTGGCCGCCGCCGGGGACGGTTTCTTCATAAAGGGTGGGGCGCAGGGCCAGGGATGCGGTCATGGTCGGGCTCCTTTCAATGGGCCGGGGCGGGCTGCAGGGCGCGGGTGACGCGCTCCGGCAGGGCTTCGACGGCGGCGCGCGCGGCGCGGCGGTCGCTGTTCAGGGGGATGTCGTAGGTGATGCGTGCGCCATAGGCGCCGGGCGCCTGCGGGTCATGGCGGACCTTGTCGAAGACCATCAGCCGGGTGCCGAGGGTGAAGCCTTCGGCCAGGTCGTGGGTGACCATGAACACGGTCAGCCGGGTTTCCTGCCACAGGCCCAGCAGCAGCTCGTGCATGTCCTTGCGGATGCCCGGGTCGAGGGCGCCGAAGGGCTCGTCGAGCAGCAGCACGCGGGGCTTCATCACCAGCGCCTGGGCGATGGCCAGGCGCTGCTGCATGCCGCCGGAGAGCTGCGCGGGGTACTTGCCGAGGGCGTGGTCGAGGCCGACCTTCTCCAGCATCACGGCGGCCTGTTCACGGGCGGCGCGACGGGCACCGCCGAACAGGCGGCCGAACAGCGGCGCGCGGGGCAGCTCCAGGCCGAGGGCGACGTTGTCCAGCACCGAGAGGTGGGGGAACACCGAGTAGCGCTGGAACACCACGCCGCGGCTGGCATCGGGCTCGGCCACCAGGGGCTGGCCGTCCAGCAGCAGCTGGCCACGGCTGGGCGTTTCCTGGCCCAGCAGCATGCGCAGGAAGGTGGACTTGCCGCAGCCCGAGGCGCCGACCAGGGTGCAGAACTCGCCTTCGGCGACGCTCAGGCTGAGGTTCTCCAGCACCACCTGCTCACCGTATTCCTGCCACAGGTTCTTCACTTCGATGAAGGCGCTCATGCCTTGGCTCCTTCGTACCAGGGGAAGGCCAGGCGGGTGAGCTGGCGCAGGCCCAGGTCCATCAGCCAGGCGAGCAGGGTGATCCACACCACGTAGGGCAGGATCACGTCCATGGCCAGGTAGCGGCGGACCAGGAAGATGCGGTAGCCGAGGCCGTCGGTGGAGGCGATGGCCTCGGCGGCGATGAGGAACAGCCAGGCCGAGCCCAGCACCAGGCGCAGGGAGATGAGCAGGCGCGGCAGCAGCTGCGGCAGCACCACGCGCAGGATCAGGGTCCAGGTGTTGGCGCCCAGGGTCTGCGCCTTGATCAGCAGTTCGCGGGGGATCTCCCGGGCGCGCTGCTCCAGGTCGCGGGCGAGCACCGGGGTGATGCCGATGACGATCAGCATCACCTTGGACAGCTCGCCGAGGCCGAAGACGATGAACAGGATCGGCAGGATCGCCAGCGGCGGCACCATCGACAGCACCGTGAGCAGCGGCGACAACGGCGCGCCGAACAGCGGCAGGGTGCCGGCGGCGATGCCCAGGCACAGGCCCAGCAGGGCGGCGACGGCGAGGCCGATGGCCAGGCGCTTGAGGCTGGAGGCGCTGTCCTGCCAGAACAGGTATTGGCCGCTGCGCTTGTCTTCGGTGAAGGCCAGGCGTTGCACCGCGTCGACCATCTGCGTGGCGCTGGGCAGCAGCTTGTCGTTGGGGTTTTCCGTGAGCCGCGCCGCCGATCCGGTGAAGTAGGCGAACAGCAGCAGGGCGAAGGGCAGCAGGATCAGCAGCAGCCTTCCTGCACGGTCCGGGTGGCGGTTGATCAGGCGCATGGCGAGGTCTCGGTGATAGGGGGCGGGTAGGTTGGTGCCGAGGAACGAGGCCCAACGTTGGGCCGCGCTGCGCTTGGCACCAACCTACGGAACCGTGTCGGCGGTCAGAGCTTCCCTTCGGCGGCCATCTGCACGTAGGTCGGGTCGAAGCGCAGCTTGACGTTGGCCTTGTCGCCGGTGACCACGCCCTTGGCGAAGCTCATGCCCACCGCGTGGGCATCCTTGGCACCTTCACCCAGCAGGCCGTGGGCGAAGGAGAAGGTGGCCACCTTGTCCATGGTCGCCGGCAGCTTCGGGCTGGTGACGAACTCCAGGGCCTCGGCCGGTGTGGCGAACAGGCGGGTGGCGTCCAGCTGGGCCTGGTAACCGGCCAGGTCGGTGCCCGAGGCCTTGGCCATGTGCGTCAGTGCGGCGGTGCTCTCGGCGCTGCCGGCCTTCATCAGCGCGACGATCTCGAACCAGGCACCGGTCAGCGCCTTGCCCAGGGCCGGGTTGTCCTTCAGGGTCTCGGTGTTCACCACCATCATGTCCATGATCTCGCCGGGCACCTTGCTGGAGTCGAACACCAGGCTGGTGCCGGGCTTGGCCTTGATCTCGGCGAGCATCGGGTTCCAGGTGGTTACCGCCTGCACTTCGTCGGTGTCGAAGGCGGCGGCGATATCGGCATCGGAGGTGTTCACCACCTGCACGTCCTTCTCGGCCAGGTGGGCGCGCTCCAGGGCGCGGGCCAGCAGGTAGTGGGAGACGGACAGCTCCACCAGGTTCACCGGCAGGCTCTTGAGGTCGCCGAGGGTCTTGCCTTCACCCTTGAGCACGATGCCGTCGTTGCCATTGGAGAAGTCGCTGACGATCAGCGCGGTGCTGTCCACGCCGCCGGCAGCGGGGATGGTCAGGGCGTCCATGTTGGTCATGGTGCAGCCGTCGAACTGGCCGGCGGTGTACTGGTTGATCGACTCGACGTAGTCGTTGAGCTGGGTGACCTGGATGTCGATCCCGTACTTCTTCGCCCATTTGTCGACGATGCCCTGGGTGGCACCGTATTCCCATGGCATCCAGCCGGCATAGATGGTCCAGCAGACGTTGAAGCTGTCCTTCTGCGCTGCGTTGGAGTTGAAGCTGATGGCGGCGGCTAGGCCGGCAGCGAGTACGGCGAACAGACGGGGCTTGCGCATGGATGACCTCCAGTTCGGTTAGGGACAGCGGGAGCGGCGCGGCACTTCCCTGCATGCAGGGGCGCGTTCTCCCGGGCTTTTGTCCCGCCGTGTAACCTCGGAGGAGGTCGCCGGCTCTCGGACCAGCCACCCGCTTTCGCGAGCCGGAACCCTAGCCAGCCATTGCAAATGGTGGTGCCGCGGACCCCGGCTTCCACCGGGTTGCTCCTGCACGCCTGATCCTTAGCGAAGGCCGTGCCAACCCGACGCGAGCCACTGGTGGCGGGCGTTGTGGAGGAGGGTGGGGTGAATGCCAGCGGTGTGCAGGGGCGCGCCGTGCCCGTCTCTGGGGCGGGGCGCTTCATGCTGGTGCGCGGTAATAACTGGAAATGGATTTTGCCGACGGAGGGATGCACACCGGCCGTGTGAAACGGTGTCGAAGATTGTGGGAGAAATCCCGGGTGCCGACATTCGTTGGCGCCGTCCCAGCGGTCGAAGGAGGCCGCCATGTCCTATCGAACGATGTTGATCGCAGTACTGGGCCTGTCCCTGGGTGGTTGTGCCGTCTACGACTATGACGACGATTACCGTGGCTACCCGCGCAGCTATGGCGGCGGTGGCTATGTCGTGCAGCAGCCGGCCTATTACCAGGGTTCTCCGACCTACTACTACCGGACCGAGCGCATCTACCAGCCGCAGCGCTACTACCAGGTGCGCCCGCAGCCCTACCAGCCGCCGCGCCATGACCGCCGCTACGACGGGCGCAACGACCATCGCTACGACCGCCACGACGATCGCCATGACAACCGACACGACTCGCGGCGTTGGGACAACCGCAACCCGCCGCGCCCGGACTGGAACGAGCGCCGCCACGACTACACCCCGCGCCTGCAGAACTGGGGCGGCAACCGCCCGCCGCAACAGGGCTGGAACCAGGGCGGCGGTCGCCCCAGCTACGCCGTGCCGCCGGCCTACCAGGTGCGCCCCCACGAAAACCCCATCCGCCCGCACCGCAGTGACTGGTCGCAGCAGAATCGTCGCTAAAGCAGAGCACTGAAACCTAGGCGAGGAAGCCAGCGCAAGGCGAAAACGGGCGAGAGAGCGGAGTTTACGCGCCGTAAATGAGCCTCTTGAGCCTGTTTTCAACGCAGCGATGGCAACGCAGATAGTTGTCAGTAGCCGGTAATGGGCTGGGCGTCTTCTTCCAGCAAGTACTCCACCATCGCCCGCGCAGCCGGTGACAGGCTGCGCCCGGCGTGGCTGACGATGCCATAGGCCGAGCGGGCGTCGAGGTTGTCCACCGGCAGCAACACCGCCAGGCGGCCGGCCGCGACGTCTTCGGCCAGTACGTCCCAGGGCGCCATGCTGATCACCTCGCTGTCGGCCACCAGGGCCTTGAGCACCATGAAGTTGTCGCACTCGATGCCCAGCGGTTGCGCCTTGTTGTTCAGCGCGCCGAGGGTGCGCGCCACCTCGACGGGCAACTGGGTGCCGGCCAGCGGGTAGACGGCCAGGTCCTCGACCCGCAGGTGGGGGCGTTGCAGCAGCGGGTGGCTGGGGCGGCAGAAGAGGGTGCCGGCGTGGCGGCGCAGGGGCGTGATGTGCAGCAGCGGGTCGCCTTCGAACTCGCGCACGTCCGCCACGAACAGCTCGATGGCGTCCCCCAGCAATTGGCTGCGCAGGCTGTGCCAATCCTCGATGCGCAACTGCACCTGCACGCCCGGGTGGGCCCCGGCGAAGCGGCCCAGCGTACGCGGTACCAGGCGCGCGGCGGGGTAGGGGCCGGCGCCCAGGCGCAGTTCGCCGCTGTCGAGGTTCTCCAGCTGCGCCACGGCGCTGTGCAGGGCGCGGCGGCCATCCAGCAGGCGCTGGGCATGCTCCAGCACCAATCGGCCGTGGGCGGTGAGGGCGATCTGCCGGGGGCCGCGGTCCAGCAGGCTGCAGCCGAGGCTGGCCTCCAGGGCCTGGATGCTGCGGCTGAGGGCCGGCTGGCTGAGGTTGACGGCCTCCGCCGCACGGGCGAAGTGGCCGTGTTGTGCGAGGGCGACGAAGTGGCGGAGCTGGCGTAGGTCGTTCATGCGTATCCCGCATCGATTTCGGCAGAGGAATGCATTGGAATTATTGATCGGTGCCTGCCAGCCTGTCTGCTCCCATAACAACAACGAGCCGACACCATGCGCATCACCACCCGTTTCGGCGGCCTGCTGCTGGCCGCCGCCCTGCCATTCGGCGCCGACGCCGCGCTGCCCGACGAGACCCTGGAGCCGAGCATCAACGCCGAGCTCGCCGAGCACACCCGGCACTTTGACGAGAAGGTCTACAAGATCGCCGACAACGTCTGGTCGGCGGTGGGCTGGAACCTGGCCAACAGCGTGATGATCGAAGCGCCGGAAGGCCTGATCATCGTCGACACGGGCGAGTCCGCCGAGCAGTCGCGCAAGGTGCTGGCGGAGTTCCGCAAGATCAGCGCCAAGCCGATCAAGGCCATCGTCTACACCCACTTCCACCCGGACCACATCAACGGCGTGAAGGGCTTCGTCAGCGAAGAGCAGGTGAAGCGTGGCGAGGTGCAGATCTACGCCCAGGAAACCCTGCTGGACAACGTGGTGACCCAGGGCGCGCTGGTGGGTCCGATCCTCGGCATGCGCTCGGGCTACAGCTTCGGCGCGGCCCTGCCGGACAGCGACAAGCGCGACATGAACGCCGGCCTCGGCCCGCTGGCCCATCCCGGCGCCTCCACCTTCATCGCGCCGACCGTCACCTTCAAGGAAGCCCTGGATACCACCATCGCCGGGCTGAAGGTGCAGCTCCTCCATGTGCCCAGCGAGGCGCCGGACGAGATCGTCCTCTACCTGCCGGACAACCGCGTGCTGATCAGCGCCGAGGTGACCCAGGGGCCGACCCTGCCCAACGTCCACACCCTGCGCGGCACCAAGTTCCGCGACCCGGTGGTGTGGGTGCAGAGCCTCGACAAGCTGCGTGCCTTCAAGGCCGACTACATGGTGCCGCTGCACGGCCAGCCGGTGTCCGGCCGCGACAAGGTGGAGGAGGTGCTGCGCATGACCCGCGACGCCATCGCCTACATCCACGACCAGACCGTGCGCTGGATGAACAAGGGCCTGACCCCGGACGAGCTGGTGGAGAAGGTCAAGCTGCCGCCGCACCTGGCCGGTTACACGCCCTACCTGCGCGAGTACTACGGCACCGTGAAGCACAGCGTGCGGCAGATCTACCAGGGCTACCTGGGCTGGTTCCAGGGCGACCCGGTGGACCTCGACCCGACGCCGCCGGCGGAGAAGGCCAAGCGCCTGATCGCCCTCATGGGTGGGCGTGACAAGCTGCTGCTGGCCGCCGGCGACGCCTACCTCAAGGGGGACTGGCAATGGGCGGCCGAGCTGGCCAGCTACGCCATCCGCGTCGACCACGACGACAAGTTGGCTCGCGACATCAAGGCCCGCAGCTTCCGCCGCCTGGGCTACGCCAGCATGAACATCAACTGGCGCAACTGGTACCTGATGAGCGCCATGGAGCTGGAGGGCAAGCTCGAGGGCGATGCCGCGCTGCAGCTGTCCCAGGGGCTGCGCAACGCCTTCCTCTCGCCGGACATGCTGAAGAACCTGCCGGCGCGGATCTTCCTGCAGAACTGGGTCACCCGCATCGACCCGGAGAAGAGCGCCGACGTGAACCTCACCCTGGGCTTCGTCTTCCCCGATATCAACGAGCAGTGGGCGCTGGAGATACGCCGCGGCGTGGTGGAGATGCACCCGGGCATCCCCGAGGGCACCACGTTGAAGCTGACCTTCGACAAGACCTACCTCGACACCGTGATCAGCGGCGAGAACGGCCTGCTCAAGGGCGCGCTGCTGGGCGACGTGAAGGTCGACGGCAACCTGCTGGACATCAAGACCTTCCTCGGTTGCTTCGACTTCGAGGACGCCCCCATCGCCCTGACGGTGCGCTGACCCACCCCGAGCGCGCAGGCGGGCTGACCCACCGTCGCGCGCGCCGGCCAAACGAAAGTGCGGAAGGCGCGCGCGGCCGGAGACGGCACACTGCAAGGCTCAACCTTGCAATGGAGAACCCCTATGCACGTCCTGTCGTTCGCCAAGGGTGCCCTGGCCATGTTCTGGCTGGTGGCGATCCTTAACGTCATCTACCCCTTCGGCGAGCCGCTGCACCACCCCCTGCTGCTGGTGGCCGGCGTGATGCTGCTGGTCCACGTCCTCGAGGCTGCGCTGTTCAACCGCAAGCTCAAGGCCCGCCCCTTCCCCTGGCTGGAGCGCACCCAGGTGCTGCTGTTCGGCTTCCTGCACCTGCGCGGGCTGCGCTGATCCTGCCTCCACCGTTCCCGGGCTGAAGCCCGGGCTACGCACCGGCCGGCACGGTGGTTGGAGTACGGCGGTAGGGCGGGTGAAACCCGCGATGTTGTTGTGCGAAACCCTTGTCGGGTTGCACCCGACCTACACCGGCACGGTGTTGTGCATGTCGTAGGGTGGAGGTCGCTTTTTACCTCCACCGATCGGTGTGTCCGGCCCTGCACGTTCTTCTGATGATCGCCTCACCCGACCCTGCTGCGTTGGGCTTCGTACCTCAGCCCGACCTACGGGGCTCCCTGTTTTCCGATGGCACTGAAACCCCGATTGCGTTGCGCACGGCGCAGGTCGGATAGGGGCACTGTGCCATTGTTTTTTCTGCTGCCAGCCCGCACCATTCGCGCCTCGTTATCGGGGCCGCCCGGCGGTTCCATTGGCAGGAAATCGGATTTTGCTCAGCGGTATCGGCAAATGGCGAAGCACGGGTAGGCCGGGGGTTATAGGCCCGGCGCTGCTGTTGCTGTTCGCCTTGCTGGCCGGTGCCCTGCAGGCGGATTGGGATTTCACCCTGATCAGCCGTCGCGCCGAATCCCTCTATGGCCCCCTGGGCGATGGCAAGCAGCGCATCGATGACTGGCAGCGCCTGCTGGCCAGCCAGGCGGGCGCCAGCGAGGCGGAGCAGTTGAAGGAGGTCAATCGCTTCTTCAACGCCAAGCTGCGTTTCACCGATGACCTCGCCCTGTGGAACCAGGTGGATTACTGGGCGACACCGGTGGAGGCGTTGCGCCGCGGGGCGGGCGATTGCGAGGACTACGCCATCGCCAAGTACATCAGCCTGCGTCACCTGGGGGTGCCGGCGGAGAAGCTGCGCATCACCTACGTCAAGGCACTGCGCCTGAACCAGGCGCACATGGTGCTGACCTATTACGAGAAACCCGACGCGGTGCCCCTGGTGCTGGACAACCTGATCGGCAGCATCCTGCCGGCGTCCCAGCGCAGTGACCTGTTGCCGGTCTACGCCTTCAACGGTGAGGGCCTGTGGCTGACCAACCAGGGCGGCGGCAAGAAGGTGGGCGACGCCAAGCGTCTGTCCCGCTGGCAGGACCTGTTGAAAAAGATGAAAGCCGAAGGCTTTCCCACGAGCGAATAGCGGAGTCGAGATGTCCCTGTTCAAACAGCTGTTGATCGCCATCTGCCTGTTCCTGGTCGTCGCCTTCAGCGGCAGCTTCATGGTCAGCCTGGAAAGCTCGCGCGAGCAGTACGTCAACCAGTTGCGTTCCCATGCCCAGGACGCGGCGACGGCCCTGGGCCTGTCGCTGACGCCGCACATCGACGATGCGGCGATGGTCGAGCTGATGGTCAGCTCGATCTTCGACAGCGGTTACTTCGAGCGCATCCGTGTGATCGACATGGCCACCGGCAAGGTGATCGTGGAGCGCACCGGCGTGCCCGATGCGGTGGCGGCCCAGGTGCCGCAGTGGTTCGTGTCGCTGATCGGCCTGGAGTCGGCCGGCGGTGATGCCATCGTCAGTCGCGGCTGGACCCAGGCCGCGCGGGTCGAGGTGCAGAGCCACCCGATGTTCGCCATCGCCAAGTTGTGGCAGAGCGCCCTCGGCAGCCTCGGCTGGCTGGCCCTGTGCGGCCTGGTCAGCGCCGGCCTCGGTGCGGTGCTGCTGCGTCGTCAACTGCGCCCGCTGGACTACATGGTGGAGCAGTCCCACGCCATCGCCCGTCGCGAATTCCTCAGCCTGCCGCAGTTGCCGCGCACCCCCGAGCTGCGCCGTGTGGTGCAGGCGATGAACCAGATGGTGGAGAAGCTCAAGGCGCTGTTCCAGGAGCAGGCCGAGCGCAGCGAGCGCCTGCGCGACGAGGCCTACCAGGACAGCCTCACCGGCCTGGGCAACCGCCGTTACTTCGAGATGCAGCTCAGTGCCCGCCTGAGTGCCGAGGACCAGGCCAGCAGCGGCTACCTGCTGCTGTTGCGGGTCAACGACCTGGCCGGCCTCAACCAGCGCCTGGGTGGCCAGCGCACCGACCAGTTGCTCAAGGCCGTGGCCGAGCAGCTCGTGCGCAACAGCGCGGGGCAGGGCGCCGGCCAGTTGCTGGCGCGCAGCCGCGGTGGCGAGTTCATCCTGCTGGCGCCGGGCCTGGTGCGCGAGGAGGCCGAGCAACTGGCCACCCGCCTCGATGGCGCCCTCGGCAGCCTGGCCAGCACCGGTGCCACCGACACCCATCCCGTGGCCCATATCGGCTTGGTGCCTTTCGCCCCGGGCGAGTCGCAGCAGGACCTGATGATGCTCGCCGACGAGGCCCTGGCCCAGGCCGAGCGCCAGGCCGACCGCGCTTGGGCGTGCATCGAGCAGACCCGCGCCGGCAATGTCGGCGATGACCGTCACGCCTGGCACGCCTTGCTGGACAAGGCCCTGGCCCAGGGGCGCTTCCAGCTGTTCTTCCAGCCGGTGGTGGCCAGCCGCGAGCCGTCGCGGGTGTTGCATTACAAGGTGCTGTCGCGCCTGCCGGACGAGCAGGGCGAGAGCATCCCCGCCGGGCGTTTCCTGCCCTGGCTGGAGCGCTTCGGCTGGTCCACGCGCCTTGACCTGGTGATGCTGGAACTGGTGCTGGCGCAGATGGCCGGCCACGACCAGCCCCTGGCGCTGAACCTGTCCGGCGCGCTGCTGCGTGACGAGAAGGCGCTGAACCGTGCCCTCGACCTGCTGCGTCAGCATCCGCAACTGGGCCCGCGCCTGACCCTGGAACTGGAGGAAGACCAGTTGCCCGAGCAGGCGGTGCTGGAGAGCCTGACCCGGCGCCTGCGCGAGCTGGGTTTCGCCCTCAGCCTGCAGCACTTCGGCGGTCGCTTCAGCATGATCGGCAACCTGGCGCGCCTGGGCCTGGCCTACCTGAAGGTGGATGGCAGCCACATCCGCGCCATCGACACCGAGAACGACAAGCGCCTGTTCATCGAGGCCATGCAGCGCGCGGCCCACAGCATCGACCTGCCGCTGATCGCCGAGCGCGTCGAGACCGAGGGCGAGCTGCGGGTGCTGCAGGAAATGGGCATCCAGGGTGCCCAGGGCCAGCTGTTCGGCGCTCCCGCCCCCTGGCGTTGATCCCGGGCGGAGGCGGGCGCCACGGCCCCGCCTTCCGGCCGTTGCCTTGAACCATCCCGCGCTTTGCCCGGTCCCCTGACCTACGCCAGAACACGGCGTCAGGAGGCCCATGCACTCACCGAAGAACAGATCGACGCCACCCTGTCGGTGATTCCCGGCACCGCGACACCGGCACGCCCGGTGCAGTACATGGGGCAACTGCAGGCCGAGGTGCCTCGGGCGTTCTGGCTGGCACTACAGGAAGAGGGGCTGGTGGGCGCGGATGTGCCGTTGCCGGTGTAGGGCCCGGCGCAGCGGCGGCAAAGGGGGAGGCAGGGGCCGGGTCAGATGACGCCGGACTCCTCGTCGTTGATCAGGCGGTTCAGGCCGCCGAGGGCCTCGCGTGCCTGGTTACGGCTGAGCAGCTTGGATTGCGCGGCCTGGGGCAGGTCGGTGATGCGGATCACGCCCTTGGTCATCAGCAGGCCGATGAGGTCTTCCAGTACCCGGATCATTTCCTGGTCGCTCTGCTTGAGCTGCATCAGGCTGGCTTCGACGGTCTGGTTGGAATACCAGGCGAGCACGAGCTGGTCATCGGCGGGGAGCATGCCGGTGAAGCCTTCGAACTCTGCCGCTTCCACGCGCACCAGTTGACCCTGGCCGTCTTGCTGAACGTAAAGCATGGGGTACCCCCTTTCTGAGGACATGAAAAGACCTGCGCCAATCTACACGCGCAGGCCAGTGGGGAACATGGGGAAAGCGAACCGGCCGCCTCCCCGCCGCCGGTGCACGGCGACGGGGAGGGGCGTTGTCGGTGGATCAGTGGTGCTCGGTTTTCACCAGCGGGTCGGAGCCGGCCACCAGGGAGCTGACGATCTGCGAGGAGGTGGAACCGTACTGGGTCAGGTCCACGCCTTCGAGCTTGATGGTCACATCGGCGCCGCTGTTGATGTTGCCGGTGGTGCTCACCTGCAGGGTGCTGGTGGCGGTGTCGACCTTGAGGTAATCGAGGAGGTTGCCGGAGTGCGCGGCATCGGGCAGCAGGTCGCTGAGGTCGATGCGGTCGCCCTGGGTGGCGTTGAAGTCCTTGATCACGTCGTTGCCGACATCGCCCGCCTTCCACATGAAGACGTCCGCGCCTGCGCCACCGGTGAGGGTGTCGTTGCCGATACCGCCGATCAGCAGGTCGTTGCCGTCACCACCGTTGAGCAGGTCGTTGCCAGCGTTGCCGTAGAGCACGTCGTGGCCGTTGCCGCCGTTGATGATGTCGGAGTACTTGCTGCCATTGATCAGGTCGCTGGCTTCGGTGCCGGTGGTGGTCTGGATGGTGTGAACCGCCCAGCCGGTGCTGGTTTCCACGAATTCCTGGCCGCTGGACAGGGTGGTGGCCTGGAACAGCTGGTAATCGCCGGTACCGAGGGTCTTGTACGCCGAGTCATCGCTGCCGCTGGGCTTGAGCTCGATCTTCAGGGTGGCGGAGCCGCCCTGGTCCCAGTACAGCAGTTCCAGCGCCTGCAAGCCGCCGGTGAGGCTGACGTTCTTGTAGGTGTCGGTGGTCGTGGACTGGATCTTGTCAGCGTTGGCGACGTCCTGGCCGTCGATCAGCAGGCGGTAACCGTCGTCCGCCGTGATGCGGATGTCGTAGGTTCCGCCGTTGCCGACGTCGATGAAGCCGTGGGCGCGGATGATGGCGTCACTGGTGTCACCCAGGTTCGCCCCGCCGGCCTTGAGGCTGGTGACGTTGCCGGTACTGGCCGCCGTGAGGAAGTCGTACAGGTTGTTCTGGCTGTTGTTGGACGAGCCGATGGTGGTGCCGCTGGTGACGGTGCGGTTGTCACCGAGGTCGTCGCTGAACACCGGGCTGCCGTTCTTCAGGCCGTAGTCGATGACATTGGCGATGAAGGTGGCGTTGACCGAGCCATTCGCCGCGTTGGTGTTGGAACCCACCAGGCTGCTGTTGTTGCCGGAACGGCCCTCGATGTAGTTCTCGACCTGGCTCAGGGTGGTGAGGTTCGGCCGGCTGGTGCCGTTCTCGCTGTAGCCCCAGTACTCGCCGGTCAAGCCGCCACTCAGGCTGGTGGTGCCGGTGGCGTCGGCCATGGTGATGGTGTTGGTGGTGTAGCTGGTGTGCTCCACGCCGCCATCGACGATGTTCAGGGTCAGGTGCTGGGACGCCGTGCTGGCAGTGCTGCCGTTGGGTTCGGTGCTGACCGCCTTGACGTCCAGGCCGATGTCGCCGCGCACGTCACCGGAGACCTGCAGCTTGGCGGTGGCCAACTGGGCAGCGGTGAGGGTGTACACGCCGTTGACCGCGCTGAGGGTTGTGCCGCCGACGACGATGGTCGAACCGTTGGACAGGTTGCTCAGCTGGTAGCTCAGGCTCTCGGAACCGTCGGTGTCGGTCAGTGCGCCGCCGATGTAGTTGGCCAGGGCGATGCTGGTCTTGCCGCTGACGCCGCCATCGCCGGCCACCACGCCCTGGGACGAGGTGAGGGTGATGTTGTCGATCAGCGCGCCACGACCACTGGAGTCGGTGGAGGTGCCGGCCAGCTTGATGGTCAGGGCCTCGGTATTGCCGGTGCCGACGAAGCTGAAGTGGATGTTCTCCCAGTTCAGGCTGGTCTGGCTGCTGGTGGAGGCGTATTCGCCCACCAGGGTATTGCCGAGGTAGACGGCGATCTTGGTGAAGCTGGTGTCGAAGCCCAGGCGGCCGGCGTAGTCCATGTTCAGCTCGTAGACCTTGCCGACCTCGGTGGTGACGTTGCGGGTCACGCCCAGGGTCTGCGACATGCTGCCGCTGGCGTCGTTGAGCTCCAGGGCGTCGTTGTTGCCGGTGCCCTGCAGCTTGACGGTGACCATGTTGCCGGCCTGGTTCTGCATGCTGTCGCCGTTGGCCCAGACTTCGAACACGTTGTTGCCACCACTGCGTACATCGCCGGTGGTGACCAGGTTCCAGTTCTCGAAGGTGGCACTGGTGACGTCCTGGGAGGTGCTGTCGCTGTTCGGCGCGCTTTCCCAGGTGGTGGTGAACAGGTTGGCAGCGGCCGCCGACTTCACGGTGAGCGTCGGGACGTCGGCCGACGGCGCGATGTCGATGCTCATGGTGCTGCTGGCGGTGCTCAGGGAGCCGTCGCTGCCGCTGTACTTGAACTCGGCGTAGGTCTGCTTGTTCAGGCCGACACCGGTGTTGCTGAAGCTGTCGTGACCGGATTCGTTGGAATCCGGCACGAAGCGCAGGCCGCCGCCATCGATCACCGACTTGGTGACGGTGGTGTTGGCGCTGACATCGGTCCAGGTGTTGCCCACCTTGACCTGCAGCTTGCCTTCGCCCGGCAGGCTCTCGACCTTGATCGACAGGCTGCTGTTGGCGTCCACGTCGCTGACCTTGAAGTCGCTCCAGCTGAAGACGTAGTTGGTGTCTTCGTTGCCGGTGACCGCAGCGCCAGCGACCACCACGGGGGCTTCGTTGACGTTGGTCACGGCGATGGAGTAGGTCGCCGACTGGGTGCTGCCGTCGGAGCTGGTGGCCAGCACGGTGATGGTGTGGCTGGTGGCGGCCTCGTAGTCGAGCTTGCTGCCATCGGCCACGGTGACGACACCGGTGGTGGCGTTGATCGCGAAGCGGCCGCCGGCGTTGTCGGTCAGCGCGTAGGTCACGCTGGTGCCGGCATCGCCGTCCACACCCAGGGCGGTGACGCCCACGCGGGTGCCGGTGGCGGCGTTCTCGGCCACGGTATTGGTGGCGCTGTCGGAGTCGCTGAGGGTCACGCCGTTGTCGTTCACATTGCTCAGGTTGATGGTGAACACCTGGGTGTTGGTGCTGCCATCGGAGCTGGTGACCTTGACGGTGATGTTGTGGCTGGTGGCCGCCTCGTAGTCGAGCTTGGTGCCATCGGCCACGGTGACCACACCGGTGGTGGCGTTGATCGCGAAGCGGCCACCGGCGTTGTCGGTCAGCTCGTACTTGGTGATGGTGGCGCCGGCGTCGCCGTCGGTGCCCAGTACGGTGAGGCCGACGGTGCTGCCGTTGGCGGCATTCTCGGCAACGGTGTTGGCGGCGGCGTTGCTGTCGGTGATGACCACGCCGTTGTCGTTCACATTGCTCAGGTTGATGGTGAACACCTGGGTATTGGTGCTGCCGTCGGAGCTGGTCACCTTGACGGTGATGTTGTGGCTGGTGGCGGCCTCGTAGTCGAGTTTGCTGCCATCGGCGACGGTCACCACGCCAGTGGTGGCGTTGATCGCGAAGCGGCCACCGGCGTTGTCGGTCAGCTCGTATTTGGTGATGGTCGCGCCGGCGTCGCCGTCGGTGCCCAGTACGGTCAGGCCGACGGTGGAACCGTTGGTGGCGTTCTCGGCAACGGTGTTGGCGGCGGCGTTGCTGTCGGTGATGACCACGCCGTTGTCGTTCACGTTGCTGAGGTTGATGGTGAACACCTGGGTATTGGTGCTGCCGTCGGAGCTGGTGACCTTGACGGTGACGTTGTGGCTGGTGGCGGCCTCGTAGTCGAGCTTGGTGCCATCGGCCACGGTGACGACACCGGTGGTGGCATTGATCGCGAAGCGGCCGCCGGCATTGTCGGTCAGCTCGTACTTGGTAATGGTGGTGCCGGCATCGCCGTCCACACCCAGTACGGTCAGGCCCACGGTGGAACCGTTGGCAGCGTTCTCGGCAACCGTGTTGGCCGCGGCATTGCTGTCGGTGATGACCACGCCGTTGTCGTTCACATTGCTCAGGTTGATGGTGAACACCTGGGTATTGGTGCTGCCATCGGAGCTGGTGACCTTGACGGTGATGTTGTGGCTGGTAGCCGCCTCGTAGTCGAGCTTGGTGCCATCGGCCACGGTGACCACGCCAGTGGTGGCGTTGATCGCGAAGCGGCCACCGGCGTTATCGGTCAGCTCGTACTTGGTGATGGTCGCGCCGGCGTCGCCGTCGGTGCCCAGTACGGTGAGGCCGACGGTGGAACCGTTGGTGGCGTTCTCGGCAACCGTGTTGGCCGCGGCATTGCTGTCGGTGATGACCACGCCGTTGTCGTTCACATTGCTCAGGTTGATGGTGAACACCTGGGTGTTGGTGCTGCCATCGGAGCTGGTGACCTTGACGGTGATGTTGTGGCTGGTAGCCGCCTCGTAGTCGAGTTTGCTGCCATCGGCCACGGTCACCACGCCAGTGGTGGCGTTGATCGCGAAGCGGCCACCGGCGTTGTCGGTCAGCTCGTATTTGGTGATGGTCGCGCCGGCGTCGCCGTCGGTGCCCAGTACGGTCAGGCCGACGGTGGAACCGTTGGTGGCGTTCTCGGCAACCGTGTTGGCCGCGGCGTTGCTGTCGCTGATGACCACGCCGTTGTCGTTGACGTTGGTGACGTCGATGGTGACGGTGGCGGTGACCGGGGTCTTGCCGTCGGTGGCGCTGACCTGCAGCTGGTGCTGGGTGGCGGTCTCGTAGTCCAGGGTCTTGCCGTTGGCGAGGGTGATCACGCCGGTGCTGGAGTTGATGCTGAACAGGCCAGCGTCGTTGCCACCGGTGATGCTGTAGAACAGCGGCTCGCCATCACGGTCCTGGTCGGTGCCGGTGAAGCGGTCGCTGAGGTCGGCGATGGTGCTGCCGGAGGCGATGTTCTCGGCGAAGCTCACGGTGCTGTTGGCCAGGCCTGGGGCACTGTCCAACGCCGCGACCTGGATGGTCATGGTGTTGGACGTGGAGAAGGCGCCGCTCTGGTCCTGCACCGAGAAGCTGAAGCTGCTGTTGCCGTTGGCATTGGCTGCCGGGGTGTAGACCAGGGAGGCGATCTGCGCCGCGGTGATGATCATGCCGACGGTGACGGCTTCGTTGCCCAGGCTGAGGCTGCCGCTGGCCGGCAGGCTGTTGATGCGGATGCCCTTGAGGCTATCGCCGGTATCGACATCGTTGAAGGCGAAGTCGCCGCTGGTGAAGCTGCGCGGGGTGTCTTCGTTGGTGTTGACGGTGTTGTCGGCGCTGGTGGGCGCGTCATTCACGGCGTGCACGGTCACCGGCAGGGTCAGGTTGGTGCTGGCCTTGTCGCCGTTGGCCCCTTCGGTAGCGGTCGCGGTGACCTTCAGGTCGAAGGTGCCGTTGTAGTTGGCCGGCGGGGTGATGCTCAGGTTGCCCAGGTTCCAGCTGCTGATGTCCGTGCTGGTGCTGCCGCTGGTGGCGGTGAAGCTGTTCACACCGTCGGTCAGGGTGGCGCCCTCGGGGATCTGCGAGATGCCCACGGAGAGGCTTTCCGAGCCGTCGGTGTCCTTCAGCGAGGCGGTCAGGCGCGACAGCGGGATGCTGCTGTCCTCGTCACCTTCGTTGACGTTGTAGAGCTGGTAGTAGCCCTTGCCGTCGCTGCCATGCAGCTCCGACAGGTGCAGGCCGTTGCCGGCCAGGTCGCTGGGCTTGGTGTAGAGCTGCACGTTGGCGCTGGACAGGTCCTGCACCGGGCCGTTGCCGACCTTGACGTTGACGTCCAGGGTGCCCGGGCCGCTCTGGTTGTGCTGGTAGATGTCCAGGGTGTAGTAGCCGCTCTCCTGGGCGGTGTAGCTGCCGCTGAACTGGCCAGTGGAGCCGCCCCAGGTTGCGTTGGCCACGGTGGTGCCACCCACGGAGACGAGCACGCTGTCGTCACCCGAGCCGCTGAAGGTGTAGGTCTGACCGGCTTCGAGGTAGATCAGGCCGCTGAGCTTGTTGGCCACGCCGGCGTTGACGCTGTCGATGTGGGCATCGGCCAGGTTGCCGCTGCTGGCGGGGGTGCCGGCGGCGTCGATGGTGCTCTTCAGGGTGGCCGGGTTGGCACCGTTGCCGCCGCTGCCCAGGGGCAGGTTGTTCCAGCTCTGTTGCAGCAGACCGGTGGCCGCGGGGTTGCCGCTTGGGGCCTGGGCGCCGAGGTTCGGGGCATCGGCCACGGCCTGGATGCCGACCTGGACGGTGGCGGTGCTGTTGCCGCCCTTACCATCGGTGACGGTGTAGGTGATGGTGTCCGCACCGCTGTAGTCGCCGGTGGGGGTGTAGACCAGCTTGCCGTCGACGATGCTGACGCTGCCGTGCTGCGCGTTGGCGCCGATCAGGGTCAGGCTGTCGCCGTCGACGTCGCGGTCGTTGGCCAGCACGTCGATGGTGACGGCGGTGTCTTCCAGGGTGCTGGCGGTGTCGTTGGCCGCAGTCGGGGCATCGTTGACCGGGTTGACGGTGATGTTGACCACGGTATCGACCACGCCACCCTTGCCGTCGCTGACGGTGACCACGAAGCTGTCCGGCCCGTTGTAGTCGCCGTTGGGCTTGTAGGTGTACTCGCCGGTGTTCGGGTTGAGCACCAGGCTGCCGTTGGCGGTGCCGGTCTTCAGGGTGTAGGTGAGGCTGTCGCCGTCCACGTCGGTGGCCGTGATGCGGCTGATCAGGGTGCCGTCCTCGTCCACGCTGGCGGTACTGTCGGGCGCGACGGGCACGTCGTTGACCGGCTTGACGGTGACGCTGACCAGGCTGGTGGTGGTGCCGCCGTTGCCATCGCTGATGGTGACGGTGAAGGCGTCGCTGCCGTTGAAGTCCTTGGCCGGCTGGTAGGTGTAGGTGCCGTCGGCGTTGAGGGTCACGGTGCCGTGCTGCGGGCCGTTGCCGTTGGCGATGCTGTAGGTGAGTGTGTCGCCGTCGACGTCACGGGCGGTGACCTTGCCTTCGACCGGGGTGTCCTCGTCGGTGCTGACGCTGGACGGGCTGCTGGTCGGTGCATCGTTGACCGGGTTGACCTTGATGGACACCACGGAGTCGGCATAGCCGAGCTTCGGATCGTAGACCCGGATGGTGAAGGTGTCGGTGCCGTTGAAGTCCTTGTTCGGCGTGTAGGTGTACTCGCCGGTGACGGTATTGAGCAGCAGGGAGCCGTGGTCGACGCCGGCCTGGATGACGTAGGTCAGCTTGTCGCCGTCCACGTCGCTGGCGACGATCTTGCCGCTGACGCTCTGGTCTTCATCGGTTTCCTTGGCCTGGTCGGCGGTGACCGGGGCGTCGTTGACCGGCTTGACGGTGACGCTGACCAGGCTGGTGGTGGTGCCGCCGTGACCATCGTCGATGGTGACGGTGAAGGCGTCGCTGCCGTTGAAGTCCTTGCCCGGCTTGTAGGTGTAGGTGCCGTCGGCGTTGAGCGTGACGGTGCCATGCTGCGGGCCGTTGCCGTTGGCGATGCTGTAGGTGAGGGCGTCGCCATCGGCATCGCGGGCGACGATCTGGCCGTCGATCGGGGTGTCTTCGTTGGTGCTGATGCTGGACGGGCTGCTCACCGGTGCGTCGTTGACCGGGTTGATCTTCACGCTCACCACGGAGTCGGCGTAGGCGCCTTTCGCGTCATAGACGCGGATGGTGAAGGTGTCGTTGCCGTTGTAGTCCTTGTTCGGCGTGTAGGTGTACTCGCCGGTGACGGTGTTGAGCAGCAGCGAGCCGTGGTCGACACCGGACTGGATGACGTAGGCCAGCTTGTCGCCTTCCACGTCGGTGGCGACGATCTTGCCGCTGACGCTCTGGTCTTCGTCGGTTTCCTTGGCCTGGTCAGCGGTGACCGGTGCATCGTTGACCGGGGTCACGTCGATGCTGATGAGGCTGGTGGTGGTGCCGCCCTTGCCATCGCTGATGGTGACGGTGAAGGCATCGGGCCCGTTGTAGTCCTTGTTCGGCCGGTAGGTGTAGCTGCCGTCGGTGTAGAGGGTGAGGGTGCCGTTCTGCGGGCCGTTGCCGCTGGCGATGCGGTAGGTGAGGGTGTCGCCGTCGACGTCGTGGGCATCCACCTTGCCGCTCACCGGGGTGTCTTCGGCAACGCTCAGGTTGGCCGGGTTGGCGGTCGGTGCGTCGTTGATCGGGTTGACGGTGATGCGCACCACGGCGTCGACCACGCCGCCCTTGCCATCGTTGACGGTGACGGTGAAGGAGTCCGGGCCGTTGTAGTTGGCGTTGGGCTTGTAGGTGTACTCGCCGGTGGCGGTATCCAGTACCAGCGTACCGTTGCTGGTGCCGGACTTGAGGCTGTAGGTCAGGGTGTCGCCGTCGGCGTCGGTGGCGTTCAGCTGGCTGGTGAGGCTGCTGTCTTCGTCCACGTTGACGAATGCGTTGTTCATCACCGGCAGGTCGTTCACCGGGTTCACGCCCAGGGCGACCTGGCCGCTGACGGTGGCGGTGCCATCGTTGACGCTGTAGGTGAAGCTGCCAACGGCCTGGCCGGCGCTGTAGTCGGCCGGGGCGTTGTACTTCAGGCCTTGCAGCTGGGCGCTGGTGAGGGTCTGGCCATTGGTGAGGGCGGTGCCGTCGGCCAGGGTCACGCTGCCGAGGGTCGGCAGGCCGGCGACCTTGATGGTCAGCGGGTTGCCGTCCACGTCGGTCGGGGCTTTCAGGCCCAGGTTGGTGCCGACGCTTTCCTCCGCCACGGTGAGGGAGGTGCTGTCGACCACCGGTGCATCGTTCACCGGCTTGACGCCCACGGTGACGGTGGCGGTATCGGTGCCGCCATGGCCGTCGCTCACGGTGTAGGTGAAGGAGCCGGTGCCGTTGATGTTCGGCGCAGGGGTGAACACCACCTTGCCGTTGACCAGTTCCACGGTGCCGTTCTTGGCGCCTTGGACGCTGATGATGGTGAGGCTGTCGCCGTCGACATCGGTGTCGTTGCCCAGCAGGGTGGAGGGCTCGATGGTCAGCGGCTGGTCTTCGTTGGTGGTCAGTACGTCGTTGCCGGCCTGGGTCAGCTGGCTGCCGCCGACCACGGTGTAGCTGCCGCCTTCCGGACGCAGTTCGACCTTGAGCTGGGCCTGGCCGCCCTGGTCCCAATAGACGATCTGGATGTTGTGGGCACCGCTTTCGGTGATGGTGAAGGTGGCCGATTCGCGCGCGGTCGGGCCCTGGTTGCCGTTGAATTCGGCGACCACCTTGCCGTCGATGACGATGCTGTAGCCGTCGTCGGCGGTGACCTTGAACTGGTAGGTGCCGGCGGCGAGGCTGATCTGGCCGGTGAGCTGGATGATGGCGTCCGAGCTGTTCGCCGGGTCGGTGTTCAGGGAGCCGGCATCGGCGCCGAGGAATTTCTGCAGCTGCTGGTCGCCGCCCAGGTCGGTGGACACGCCGTTGCCGTAGTTGAGCTGGGTGGCGGTGAAGGTGGCGCTGGGGGTGCGGCCGGCGATGAAGGCGGTGACGCCGGCGAGGTTCTCCAGGTTGCCGCCGTCGGTGCCTTCACGGTAGGCGTAGTAGTTGCCCTTGAGGCCGGCGATGACGCCGAAGTCGTCGTTGGCATCGGGCGCGTCGTTGATCGGGTTGACGCCCAGGGTGACCTTGCCTTCGACGGTGGTGGTGCCGTCGTTGACGCTGTACTTGAAGTCGCCAACCGGGTCGCCGGCCTTGTAGTCGGCCGGGCCGTTGTACTTCAGGCCCTGCAGCTCGGCGCTGGTCAGGGTCTGGCCGTTGGTCACCGGGGTGCCATTGGCCAGGGTCACGGTGCCGACGGTGGGCAGGCCGCTGACGGTGATGGTCAGGACGTTGCTGGTGTCGACGTCGGTCGGGGCGGCGATGTTCAGCGGAGTGCCGGTGCTTTCTTCATCGACGGTGACGCTGGTGTCGGTGACCACCGGGGCGTCGTTGCGGCCCTCGATGGTGATCGAGGCGTTGGCGCTGGTGACGCCGCCGTGGCCGTCGCTGACTTCGTAGCTGTAGGTGAGGACGACCTTCTCGCCCACGGCCAGGTAGTCGTACTTGGACGGGTCGATCTTCAGGCTGTTGCTGGCGGCGTCGAAGCTGACGCCGGACGCATCGCCGCTGCCCACCTGCTGGACGTTGCCGACGCTGAGAACGTCGTTGGCGTCTTCGTCGGAGGCGTGCTGCAGCAGGTCGAGGCTGTAGGCGGACGCGTCTTCGTGGGTCAGGGTGGTGGCGACACCGCTCACCACCGGGGCGTCGTTGCTGCCGGTGAGGGTGATGGTGACGTCACGGGAGACCGGGGCGCCGCTGCTGTCGGTGACGGTGACGCGGTAGACCAGGGTCACGGTCTCGCCGGCGCCCAGGTAGTCCAGCGCGCCGGCGGCGACGCTGTAGTTCCAGTGCACGGAGCCCTGGCCGTCGCCCTGGGCGGCATCGCTGATGCTGGCGCTGAGGTTGCCCAGCACGTTGACGCTCTGGCCGTTGCCGTCCTTCGCGCTGACCAGCTCGGTGCCCACGGTGTGGGTGTTGCTCAGGTCGGCGTCGCTGAAGCCGAAGTCGCCGCTGGCGGTCAGGCTGCCGGCGTTCTCGCCGGGCACGCCGTCGGCGCGTTCGGTGATGCTGCCGCTCTGTACGGTGCTTTCCAGTACGGGGGCGTCGTTGCGGCCCTCGATGGTAAGGGTGGCGGTGGTGGGGGTGACGCCGCCGTTGTTGTCGACCACGTCGTAGCTGTAGGTGAGCACCAGCTTCTCGCCGGCGGCGAGGTAGTTGTAGGCGTTCGGGTTCACCTGCAGGCCGTTGCCGCTGAGGGTCACGCCCGAAGCGTCGCCGCTGCCGACCTGCTTGAAGTTGCTGATGCCCAGCACGTCGCTGAGGTCGACATCGCTGGCGTTGGCCAGCAGGTCGACGCTGAAGGAGGCGGCGTCTTCGTTGCTGTCCACGGCGATGGCGCTGCTGACCACCGGCGCGTCGTTGACTCCGTCGATGGTGACGGTGGCGCTGGTGGTGACCAGGCCGCCCTTGCCGTCGCTGACCTGGTATTCGTAGGTCAGGACGACGCTCTCGCCCTTGGCCAGGTAGTTGTACCGGGACGGGTCGACCACCAGGGTGTTGCCCTGGACGGTGACACCGGCGGCGTCGTTGCCGCTGGTTTCCCTGACGTTGACGGCGCTGAGCACGTCCTTGGCGTCGGCATCACTGGCCTTGGCCAGCAGGTCGATCACCTGGCCGGCGGCGTCTTCGTTGGTGCCGTAGGTGATGGCGCCGCTGACGACCGGCACATCGTTCACGCCGGTGACGGTGATGGTCAGGGTGTTGCCGCTGGACAGCGAGCCGTCGGTGGCGGTGAAGGGAATCTGGATGATCAACTGCTCGCCCTGGCCCAGGGCCTGGTAGGCGGCGTTGCTCGGGTCGAAGGTCCAGGTGCCGTCGGCGTTCAGGCTGAAGCCGGCCGGGGCGGGGTTGTTCAGGGTGAAGGTCAGGGTGTCGCCGTCGACGTCGGTGGCATCGAGCTTGCCGCCGATGGCCGGGGCGTCTTCGACGGTGGTGGCGCTGCTGGCGCTGGCCACCGGGGCGTCGTTCACCGGAGTGATGTTCAGGGTGATGCTGTCGGTGTCGCTCAGCTTGCCGTCGCTGGTGCTGATGGTCAGGGTGTCCTGGCCGTTGTAGTTGGCGGCGGGGACGTACTTCAAGCCCTGCAGGGCGGCGTTGATGGCCGCCTGGCTACCGGACAGGGTGATGCTGCCGGTGCCGTTGCCGCTGAAGGTCAGGCCGTTGGCGAGGATCGGGCCGAGGCTCAGCACGCCGTGGTCGACGCTGAGGGTGGTGGTCAGCTTGTCGCCGTCCACGTCGCTCACGGCGACGCTGTTGTTGCCGAAGAGGCTGAAGACCTTGCTGCCGTCCTCGGCCAGGGTCTGGGCGCCCGGGGTGCTGTTGACCGGGGCATCGTTGACCGGGGTGATGTCGAACTTGAGGGTGGCGGTGCTGGTGAGGCTGCCGTCGCTCAGGGTGTAGGTGACGCTCGGGACCGGGCCGTTGTAGTCCTTGGCCGGCTCGAAGGTGAAGTCACCGTTGGCCTTGATGGTCAGCTTGCCGGTGCCCAGCAGGTCGATGGTGCCGCCGGCATTGGCGCTGACGAGCGGGAAGCCGGTGATGTTGAACTTGGTGACCACCAGGGTATCGCCGTCCACGTCCTTGTCGTTGGTCAGGACGTTGCCGGTGGCGGTCTGGTCTTCGTTCAGGGTGACGCTGTCGTTGACGCCGACCGGGCGGTCGTTGACCGGGGCCACGGTGATGGTCGCGGTGGCCTTGTCGGCGGAAACGGCGCCGTTGTTGTCGACGGCGCTGTATTCGAAGGTGGTGGTGCCGTTCCAGTCCTTGGCCGGGACGAAGTACACCGGGCCGGTGACGCTGTCGCCGGCCTTCAGGGCGGTACCGCCGTTGGCGCCGGCGTACAGGGTGCCGTTGGCGGGCACGGAGCCGATGGTGAAGCCGGTGACGCTGCCGTCGACATCGCTGCCGGACAGGTTCACCTGGATGCGTGCGGCCTGGTCTTCGTTGCCCGAAGCGCTGACGGCATTGGCCACCGGTGCGTCGTTGGTGCCGGTGAGGGTGATGGTCAGGGTGCTGTCGGCACTGGCGCCGTGCTCGTCGGTGACGGTGACCGGCACCTTGATGACCAGTTGCTCGCCACCTTTCAGGTAGTCGTAGGCGGCGTTGCTGGCGTCAAAGGTCCACTTGCCGTCGTTGCCCAGGGTCAGGCCGGCGATATTGGTGGTGGTGCTGAAGGCGAGGACCGCGCCGTCGTCGACGTCATTGGCGGCGATCTGGCCGTTGATCTGGCCGTCGCCTTCGCTGGCGGCAGCGGTGGCGGCGGTGATGGTCGGCTTGTCGTTCACGCCGGTGACGGTGATGGTCAGGGTGCTGCTGCTGGACAGCTTGCCGTCGGTGGCGGTGAAGTTGATGGTCAGGGTGGTGGACGCGCCTTCGGCCAGGTGCTGGTAGTCGGCGTGGCTCGGGTCCAGGGTCCAGGTGCCATCGGTGTTCAGGGTGAAGCCGCCGGGGAGGGTGCCCTTGGCGCTGTAGGTCAGGGTGTCGCCGTCGACGTCGGTGGCGGCCAGCTTGCCGCCGATGGCCGGGGCGTCTTCGGTGGTGGCATCGGTGGTCGGGGTGGCCACCGGCGCGTCGTTCACCGGCTTGATGGTGAGGGTGACGCTGTCACTGTCGCTCAGCTTGCCGTCGGTGGTGTTGATGGTCAGGGTGTCCTGGCCGTTATAGTCCTTGGCCGGAACGTACTTCAGGCCCTGCAGGGCGGCGTTGATGGCCGCCTGGCTGCCCACCAGGGTGATGCTGCCGGTGCCGTTGCCGCTGAAGGAAACGCCGCCGCTCAGCGGGCCGAGGGTCAGCGCGCCGTGTTCGACGGAAAGGGTGGTGGTCAGCTGGTCGCCGTCGATGTCGCGGACCGCGATGCTGTTGCCGGTCAGCAGGCTGAAGCTCTTGCTGCTGTCTTCGTTCAGGCTCTGGGCGCCGGGCACGGTGTTGACCGGGGCGTCGTTGACCGGGGTGATGTCGAAGGTGAGGGTGGCGGTGCTGGTGGCGCTGCCATCGCTCAGGGTGTAGGTGATGGACGGCACCGGGCCGTTGTAGTCCTTGGCCGGCACGAAGGTGAATTCGCCGTTGGCCTTGATGGTCAGCTTGCCGATGACCAGGTCGGCGGTCTCGCCGGCCTTGAAGCTGACGAAGGGCAGGTTGGTCAGGCTGAACTTGGTGACGGTCAGGCTGCTGCTGTCGACGTCGGTGTCGTTGCTCAGCACATTGCCGGTGGCGGTGGTGTCTTCGTCCAGGGTGATCTTGTCGGCCACGCCCACCGGGGCATCGTTGGTGCCGTTGATGGTGATGGTGACGCTGGTCTTGGTGCCGTCGGCAGCGGAGACCTCGAAGCTTTCGGTGCGCTTGTCACCGACGTTCAGCTCGTTGAAGGCCGAGTTGGCGACGAAGGTCCACTTGCCGTCGGTGCCGATGCTGAAGGTGCCGTAGTTGCCGGCGACGTTGTTCTGCGCCACGAAGGTGTTCGGGCTGTCGACGTCGCTGATGGTCAGGGTGCCGTTGGCGGTCACCGGGGCGTTGGTCTCGGTCAGCTGCACGTTGGCGCTGCTGAGGACGGCCGCGTCGTTGGTGCCATTGATGGTGACGGTGACGCTGGTCTCGGTGCCGTCGGCGGAGACGACCTTGAAGGATTCGCTGTAGGACTGGCCGACGTTCAGCTCGTTGAAGGCCGAGTTGGCGACGAAGCTCCAGTTGCCGTTGGCGTCGATGTTGAAGGTGCCGTAGGTGCCGGCAACGTTGCTCTGGGCAACGAAGGTGTTCGGGCTGTCGACATCGCTGATGGACAGGGTGCCGGCGGTGCTCAGCGGGGCGTTGGTTTCGGTCAGCTGCACGTTGGCGCTGCCGAGGATGGCCGGGTCGTTCACGCCGGTGACGGTGACGGTCAGAGTGTTGGTGGCCTGGGCGCCGTGCTCGTCGGTGACGATGTACTGGATGGTGACGGTGGTGGTCTCGCCTTCAGCCAGGGACTGGTAGGCGGCGTCGCCGGCGTTGAAGGCCCAGGAGCCATCGGCATTAAGGGTGAAGCCGGCCGGGGCCTTGCCATCCACCGCATAGGAGAGGACCGCGCCCTTGTCGGCGTCGGTGGCCACCAGGTTGCCGGTGATGCTCTGGTCTTCGGTCACGGCCGCGGTGGTAGCGGTGGCGATCGGGGTGTCGTTGGTGCCGGTGAAGTTGATGGTGATGACGCGGGTATCGCTAGCGCCGGAGGGGTCCTTCACGGTGACGGTGAAGTTCTCGCTGGCGTTCTCGCCCAGGCCCAGGCCGTTCACGGCATCGGCATTGACGACATAGGTGTAGCTGCCATCGGCGTTGACGGTGAGCTCGCCGTAGGCGCCCTTGGCGCTGCCGCTCCAGGTCAGAACGGTGTCGTCGACGTCGGTGGCGGTCAGTTGGCCCTTGATGTCGGCGAAGGTATCGGCGGCGGCGGTGTCGTCGACGCTGGCTTCATAGGTGCCGCTGGCGACCGGGGCGTCGTTCACCGGGTTGATGCCGACGTTGACGGTCAGCGGGGTGGAGGCGCCGCGGCTGTCGCTCACGGTCACTTCGAAGCTGTCGCTGCCGTTGTAGTCCTGGCCCGGGGTGTAGGTCCAGGTGCCGTCCGGGTTCAGCGCCAGGGTGCCGTTGGCCGGTACACGGGTGACGGAAAAGGTCACAAGGTCGCCGTTGGCGTCACGGCTGGTGAAGGTGCCGCTGAGCGGGATGTCTTCGTCGGTGACCAGGTTGAAGGTGGTGATGGGGTTGCCGGAGCCGTCGGTGAACTCGGGGGCGACGTTCTGCAGCGGGTCCTGGGTTTCGTCACCGCCGGCCGCCTGGAAGGCCAGGCCTTCGGTGTTGAAACCGACGGTGGGGTCGACGCGCTCGCCCGTGGCGTCCAGCAGCACGAAGCTGTGGCTGCCGCCGGCCGCGCCAGTACCGCCAGCACCGCCCGCAGCAGGGGCGCCGCCGGCCGCGGTGGCTTCGAAGGCTTGGGTCGGGTCGACGCCGGCGGCGATGGCTTTCTGCAGCTCATCGGCGCTGGGTGCCTGGGTGGCCGGCTTGTCGTCAGCGGCCTGGGGGGCGATCTCGGCGCTGCTCCACTGGGTGTCGCGGCCGAGGTCGAGCATTTTGCCGTTGGGCAGTTCAAGGGTCACCATGCCCGCAGCGCCGGTGATCAGCTGATCGCCCTGGAAGATGCGATCACCTTCTATGAGCTGGCGCTGCACACCCTCCGGAGAGACTGCAACTACTTGGCCGACAACGCTCTTGACGATTGCAACGACACTGCTCATGAGGGTGACTCTCCTGGTTTGGCTCTAGCTTCGGCGTGCTGCTTCGGTGCTCTTGCGAAGAGCCGTTTCGATGCAGGCATTCCCTTGTTTAAAGGTGGTATTTTTTTGTCGTCAATTTATTGGCTTATCGCGTTTTGCTATTAAGTTTATGCCAATGTATTGACCAATTGGCATCCATCCTAAACAATCGTTTTCGTAATGTCACTTTGATATTCGATGGCCGTCCGGAATTTTTCAATGAGACTTGGATCACGGTTTTCTGCTCCGCGAGAGCGAGGTTGATGCCAATTTCATGACGGTGATTTCGGCCTTCAAACTACTGTCTCCAACACTCTGATAAGGATGCCAATCCATGCGTCTGCGTTTTGCTTGTGTCGTGCCTTTCGCTCTTGCTGCGAGTCTTCCGCTCCATGCCCAGACTCTTTCCGAAGCCATGCAGCGCGCACTGGATGTACACCCCGAAGTCCAGGCCGGCATCAATAGCCGGATGTCCGCCGATTACCAGTTGAAGGCCGCCAAGGGCGGTTACCTGCCGAAAGTCGACCTGCTCGCCGGCTACGGCCGCGAGGGTTCCGACAACACCACCACCCGTGGCCAGGGCGACCACTGGAAGACCATGACCCGTGGCGAATCGTCGCTGCGCCTGCAACAGATGGTGTTCGACGGCTTCGCCACCTCCAGCGAAGTGGCCCGCCAGCAAGCCACAGTCAATTCCCGTGCCTACTCGCTGCTCGGTACGTCGGAAAGAACGGCCTTGGACGCAGCCCAGGTCTACATCGACGTGATCCAGCGCCAGGAGATGGTCCGCCTGGCGGAAAACAACCTGAAGAGCCACCAGCGCATCTATGACCAGATCAGCCTGCGCAGCAGCCGTGGCGTCGGTCGCCTGGCCGACCAGGACCAGGCCGAAGCGCGCCTGGCCCAGGCCCGCAACAACCTGATCACCGAGCAGACCAACCTGGCTGACGCCCGCACCAACTTCTATAGCGTAGTCGGCATCGACCCGGTGGACCTGAGCGAGCCGGCCGGCCTGGCGGGCCAACTGCCCACCGACATCGCCGAAGCCCGCCAGACCCTGTTGGCCAACAGCCCGATCCTGCGTTCCGCCGAGTCGGACGTCGCCGCTGCCGAGAAGCAGTACGACGCGGCCAAGTCCTTCTTCTACCCGCGCTTCGACGCCGAGCTGAGCCGTGGTGCCGACAACGACCTGGACGGCCAGAACGGCCACGTCAACGAATGGCAGGCCATGCTGCGCATGCGCTACAACCTGTTCGCCGGTGGCAGCAACAAGGCCGACCTGGAATCCAAGGCCTACCAGATCAACCAGGCGCTGGACATCCGCAACAACGCCCTGCGCGTGCTCAACGAAGACCTGGGTCTGTCCATGAACGCCCTGGCCAACGCCCGCGAACAAATCCCGATCGCCCAGCAATATGTCGACTACAGTACCCGGGTACGCGAGTCCTACCAGAAGCAGTTCAGCATCGGTGAGCGCACCCTGCTGGACCTGCTGGACAGCGAGAACGAACTGTTCACCGCGTCCCGCCGCCTGGTGGAAATTCGCTACGTCGAACTGTTTACTCAGTACCGGATCAAGGCGACCATTGGCGAACTGCTCAAGAGCCAGGGCGTGGTCGCGCCGATGGCCTCCGTCGTCCAGTCCGAACTCAAGCCCGAGGCGACCCTGCCGGGCCTGAACTGAGCCTTCACCCGTCCTAGAGAAAGAGTGTCCAAGCGTGGATCCAGAAGTCAGCCGAGTACCCTTCAGTCACGATCCACGCGGACAGCTTGACGATCCACTCCTGGATAGCCTGCTCTCCCTTTGTCTGCAGCATCAGCGTCCGGCCAGCCGAGCCATGCTCACCGCCGGCCTGCCGCTGCCCGGCCAGCGCCTGACCCCCGAGCTGCTGCCCCGTGCCGCAGCCCGTGCGGGCCTGCAGGGGAGGGTGCTGCAACGCAAGCTGGAGCAGATCCCGGCGATCGCCTTGCCGGCCCTGCTGCTGCTCAAGGAAGGGCGCTGTGCCCTGTTGCTGGCCTGGGAAGAAAATGGCGACGCGCGCCTGCTGCTCAGCGAAAGCGATGGTGGCGAGGTGCGGGTCAAGCGCGAACTGCTGGCCGAGGACTACAGCGGCCAGTCGTTCTTCGCCCAGCCGCAGCACAAGTTCGACCTCAACCACGGCAGCCTCATTCCCCGGGTCAGCCACTGGTTCCGCGACACCCTCAAGCGTTCCCGCTGGCTCTATATAGATGCGGTGGCCGCCAGCCTGCTGATCAACCTGATCGGCCTCGGCGCCCCATTGTTCGTGATGAACGTCTACGACCGCGTGGTGCCCAACCAGGCCGCCGCCACCCTCTGGGTGCTGGCCATCGGCATCTCCGGCGCCTACCTGTTCGACCTGCTGCTCAAGACCATGCGCGGGCTGTGCCTCGATCTTGCCGGCAAGAAGACCGACATGATCATCTCGGCCACGCTGTTCGAGCGTATCGTCGGCATGGCCATGAAGAACCGCCCGGCGCGGGTCGGCAGCTTTGCCCAGAACATCCACGAATTCCAGTCGCTGCGGGACTTCCTCGCCTCGCTGACCATGACCAGCGTGATCGACCTGCCGTTCACTCTGTTGATCCTCCTGGTGATCGGCATCCTCGGCGGCCACCTGGTGTGGATCCCCGTGGTCGCCTTCGTCCTCGCGATGACCATCGGCTGGCTGCTGCAGAAGCCCCTGGTGGAAACCATGGACCGCACCATGGCGCTGTCCGCCGAGCGCCAGTCCAGCCTGATCGAAACCCTGGCCGGCCTCGACGCGGTCAAGGTCAACAACGCCGAAAGCGAGCGCCAGTACCTCTGGGAGCAGACCATCGGCACCCTCGGCCGCCTCGAGCTGCGGGTGAAGATGCTCTCCAGCCTCTCGCTCAACCTCACGCTGCTCATCCAGCAGTTGGCCGGCGTGGTGATGATCGTCGCCGGCGTCTACCTGATCATTGCCGGTGAGCTCAGCATGGGCGGCCTGATCGCCTGCTACATGCTCAACGGCCGCGCCCTCGGCCCGATGACCCAGCTCTCGGGCCTGATCACCCGCTACCAGCAGGCGCGCCTGACCATGCTCTCGGTCAACCACATGATGGAGCTGCCCCAGGAGCGCCACGAGGATGAACGCCCGCTGACGCGCCAGACCCTGCAGGGCGCCGTCGAAATGCGCCAGCTGAACTTCACCTACCCGAACCAGCAGACCCCGGCGCTGAACAACATCAACCTGATCGTCCGCCCCGGCGAGAAGATCGGCATCGTCGGCCGCAGCGGCTCGGGCAAGAGCTCCCTGGCCAAGCTCATCGTCGGCCTCTACCAGGCCGACTCCGGCAGCCTGCTGATCGACGGCGTCGACGTACGCCAGCTGGACGTCAGCGACCTGCGCCACAACATCGGCTACGTGCCCCAGGACATCCAGCTGCTCGCCGGCACCCTGCGCGACAACCTGGTGTCCGGTGCCCGCTACGTCGAGGACGAACTGGTGCTGCAGGCCGCCGAGCTGTCCGGCGTCCACGAATTCGTCCGCCTGCACCCCCAGGGCTACGAGCTGCAAGTGGGCGAGCGTGGGCAGAACCTCTCCGGCGGCCAGCGACAGAACGTCGCCCTGGCGCGCGCGCTGCTGCTCGACCCGCCCATACTGCTGCTCGACGAGCCCACCAGCTCCATGGACAACACCGGCGAGGAACGCCTCAAGCAGCGCCTCAACGCGGTGATCACCAACAAGACCGTGCTGCTGGTCACCCACCGCGCCTCCATGCTCTCGCTGGTGGACCGCCTGCTGATCGTCGACAAAGGGCAGATCATCGCCGACGGTCCGAAGGACGCCGTGATGGAAGCGCTGAAAAAGGGGCAGATCAGTGTCGCGTAAGTCTCTGGGCCAATCGTTGCTGAGCTATTTCAAAGGCCGCGAAGACCTCTCCGGCCAGCCCCTGCCGGAAGTCAGCAAGGCGCTGGTCGAGGACGCCCCCCGCGTGGTGCGCCTGACCATCTGGACGCTGATCGGCTTCACCCTGTTCCTCGGCTTCTGGGCGCATTTCGCCGAGATCGACGAAGTCACCCGTGGCGATGGCAAGGCGATCCCCTCGTCCAAGCTGCAGAAGATCTCCAACCTCGAAGGCGGCATCATCTCCGAGATGTTCGTCCACGAAGGCCAGGTGGTCGAAATCGGCGACCCGTTGTTGCGCCTGGATGCCACGCGCTTCCAGTCCAACGTCGGCGAAACCGATGCCGACCGCGTCGCCATGGCCCTGCGCGTCGAGCGCCTGAGCGCCGAGGTGGAGGGCCGCGAGCTGGCCATCAGCGAAGAGCTGCGCGCCAAGGCACCCGGCCAGGCGCAGAGCGAGGAAGCGCTGTTCGGCAGCCGCCAGCAGCAGTTGCACGACGAAGTCGCCGGCCTCGAAGAGCAACTGGTGCAGAAACAGCAGGAACTGCGCGAATTCGCCTCCAAGCAGGGCCAGTACCGCAACAGCCTGGAGCTGCTGCGCCAGGAGATCGCCATCTCCGAGCCCCTGGTGGCCGACGGCGCCATCTCCAAGGTGGAAGTGCTGCGCCTGCGCCGCGCCGAAGTGGAGAACCGTGGCCAGCTCGAGGCCACCAACCTGGCCATTCCCCGCGCCGAATCGGCGATCAAGGAAGTGGAACAGAAGATCGCCGAAACCCGCTCGCGCTTCCGCAGCGAGGCGCTCACCCAGCTCAACGAGGCGCGCACCGACCTGAACAAGGCCGAGGCCACCGGCAAGGCGCTGGAGGACCGGGTCAACCGCACCCTGGTCACCTCGCCGGTGCGTGGCATCGTCAAGCAACTGCTGATCAACACCATCGGCGGCGTGATCCAGCCGGGCAGCGACCTGGTGGAAATCGTCCCGCTGGACGACACCCTGCTGGTGGAGGCGCGCATCCGTCCCCAGGACATCGCCTTCCTCCACCCCGGGCAGAAGGCCATGGTGAAGTTCACCGCCTACGACTACACCATCTACGGCGGCCTGCAGGCCGAGCTGGAGCAGATCGGCGCGGACACCATCACCGACGAAGAGGGCAACAGCTTCTACCTGATCAAGCTGCGTACCCGCAAAAGCCACCTGGGTACCGATGAGAAGCCGCTGCTGATCATCCCCGGCATGGTCGCCTCGGTGGACATCATGACCGGCAAGAAGAGCATCCTCAGCTACCTGCTCAAGCCCATCATCCGCGCCCGCGCCGAAGCCTTGCGCGAGCGTTGATTGCTTCACGCCGTGCCGCCCCCGGCACGGCGTTCATCGCTTCGTCACATCGCCTTCACGCACCAGTGGACAGCCCGCCGGCCATCTCGTAGCGTTCGCTCCATCGACGCAACCGCGCAAGGAGCACCACCATGGACGCATTCATGCAGGCCGCCATCGACGAAGCCCGCCAGGGCCTGGCCGAAGGCGGCATTCCCATCGGCTCGGTCATCGTCCACAAGGGCCGTATCATCGGCCGTGGCCACAACCGCCGGGTACAGGAAGGCAGTGCCATCCGCCACGGTGAAATGGACGCCTTCGAAAACGCCGGCCGCCAGCCCGCCAGCGTCTACCGCGAAGCGGTGCTCTATACCACGCTGTCGCCGTGCTCCATGTGCAGCGGCGCGATCCTCCTCTACGGCATCCCGCGCATCATCGTCGGCGAGAACCGCACCTTCCTCGGTGAGGAAGAACTGCTGCGCTCCCGCGGCGTCGAGGTCGAGGTGCTGCAGGACGCCACCTGCATCGCCCTGATGGAAGACTTCATCGAAGCCCGCCCGGAACTCTGGAACGAAGACATCGGCGAATAACGCCGCCCGGTACAAGGACGTACGCATGCCATCCACCTCCCACCAGGCCCGCCGGTGCCGGCCATGAGCGCTCAGCTCCGTTCCCTCGGGGTGACGCTGCGCCTGCTCTGCTACCTGCTGTTCGGCGTGCTCACGGCCCTGCCGCTGGCGCTGCTCTCCCTGCTGTTGCCCTGGAGCACTCATCTGTTCTCGGCGTTTCTGCTGCTGGGCGCCTGGGCGGGTACCGCCGGCCTGGTGCGTGCGTTGCTGGTCGAACCGGCCCAGGCCTCGCTGCTGGGCAACCTGATCACCAGCGCGCTGCTGATGATCGGCATACGGACCATGCTGGTCGGGCTGCTGCTCGATCCGGGCCAGGAAAGCCTGCGCCAGGGTGGCCTCGACCAGGACTTCGACCTGCGCATGCTGGGCCTGCTGGCGATGGTCTACGGGCCGATACTGGTCGCCCTGCATTACCTGGCGCGCGTGGCCTGGACCTTCTACCGCGACGCCGATTGCCAGGGCCTGCGCCTGCTCGCCGGCCTGGTCCTGGTCATATTGCTGGTCCCGCAGTTGGTCAAGCTCGCCTGGCCCATGCTGCTTTCGGTGTTCATGCAGATCACCTAGTCCTCCCTTCTTTTCCCGCCCAAGGATCGACCATGAAACCCACCTCGCTCGCCTTGACCCTCGCCACGCTGCTGCTCGCCACCCGCGCGGGCGCGGCCGACTACAGGCTCGACGACCTCTACGGCCCCTGGTGCCTCAAGGGCCTGGCCCCGACCCAGGACGGCGAGCGCGAACCCGACAACTCCACCTACGACTTCACCCGCGCCGGCACCCTCGACTACAGCATGGGCGGCTTCACCCAAAGCGGCGCCTACCGCGTCGAAGGCGACACCATCAGCACCGAAGGCATGGGCAACTACAAAATCGTCTCCATCGGCAAGCAGGAGATGGTGCTGCACTACATGGGCTACTTCTTCTTCCAGCGCGGGGCGTGCGAGTAAGGGATGGAGGAGATCTTTGGCGGGGTGTTGCGGGTTATCGGCTGGCTTCTCCGTGCAGTGCTCGAGGTGCTGGTGGAGGGGGTGCTGTTCTGGATTGGTTGGCCCTTCGTGAAAGCCTTCACCCTCGGCCGCTACCCACGGGGGCGCTTCCTGGATGACATGCCCGAATCCGCCTGGGTCTCTGCCGTCGGGCTGCTGGTCTGCGTACTCGTCGTGCTGCTGGCAATCTGGCTGTTGTAGGTCGGGTGCAACCCGACACCCCGGCACACGCGGGTTTAACCCGCCCTACGATGCGGTGCCTGGGACGTTCTTTTCATCCACTAATCGGTGTTGCCGGGAGGCACGCAAGGTGGACCGGTGAGGCGTGGTCCACCCTACACATGTGCCCAATCCCGGGCCACGGCGCCAACCGGTGTGTAGGGTGGATGACGCTCTTTTCATCCACCAATGGCGGTCCGTCCGGGCGGTGAGGGTGGGCCTCGCTGCGCTCCACCCATTTCGCGAATGAATTCGCTCCTACGGTCGGGGAGGGTGCCTGGCCGGGAGCGCTGCACGCTCCTTGGCGACTGAAGGCGCCCCTACATCGGGTGCAACCCGACGGCCCTGTGCCTGCATACACGCGGGTTTCACTCGCCCTACGGCCCAACCGACGAACGACCCCGTGCAACCCCGGCGATCCTCCTGTCCAGATGCCCTGCAATCCATTCGACCCCGGAGGTCAGCATGCACCTGGAAGGCTCCTGCCATTGCCAAGCCGTGTCCTTCAGCCTGGACAGCGCCCACCCCTATCCCTACCAGCGCTGCTACTGCTCCATCTGCCGCAAGACCCAGGGCGGCGGTGGCTATGCCATCAACCTCTCCGGGGATGCGCAGAGCCTGAAGGTCACCGGGCGCAAGCACATCAGCGTCTACCACGCGCGGCTCAAGGAGGAGGGCGACAAGCGGGCCCACGCCAGCACCGCCGAGCGGCATTTCTGCTCGCTGTGCGGCAGCGGGCTGTGGCTGTTCAGCCCGGAATGGCCGGAGTTGATCCACCCCTTCGCCTCGGCCATCGACACGCCCCTGCCGGTGCCGCCGGAGCACACCCACCTGATGCTCGGCTCGAAAGCCGAATGGGTGGAGGTGGAGGCCGGCGTCAAGGACCAGCGTTTCGACCTCTACCCGCAGGAGTCCATCGCCCAGTGGCACCAGCGCCTGGGCCTGGAGGGCTGATCAGGCCGTGCGCGGCACCTCGTCCACCTGGGACAGCGGCGCCGCCACGCTTTCCAGCGGCTGGCGCTCCGCTGCCACGCCCCAGAACGCCTGCACCAGGCCGGCGCCGACCATCAGCGCGGCGCCGATCAGGTAGCCGATGAATACGTTGCTGCGCTCGGCGCTCTCGATCAGCTGGCCGAACAGCAACGGGCCGACGATGCCGCCCAAACCGGTGCCGAAGGCGTAGAACACGGCGATGGCCAGGGCGCGGATCTCCAGCGGGAAGGTCTCCGCCACCGTCAGGTAGGCCGAACTGGCCGCTGCCGAGGCGAAGAAGAAGATCACCATCCAGGCGATGGTCTGCTGGGTGGCGTCGAGCATCTCCTGCTGGAACAGGTAGCCGCTCAGGGTCAGCAGCACGCCGGAAATGATGTAGGTGCCGCTGATCATCACCCGCCGCCCCACATGGTCGAACAGCCGGCCGAGCAGCAGCGGCCCGCAGAAATTGCCCAGGGCGAAGGGCAGGATGTACCAGCCCACGTTCTCGCTGGGCACGTCGTAGAAGTCGGTCAGCACCAGGGCATAGGTGAAGAAGATGGCGTTGTAGAAGAACGCCTGGCTGGTGAGCAGGCTCAGGCCGACGATGGCACGACGCCGGTGCACGTTGAACAGGGTATGGAACACCTCGTTCAGCGGCGTGTGGTCGCGGCCGCGCAGGCGCATCTTCGGCAGGTGCTCGACGCTGGAAAGCTCATGGCCCTCGCGGCGGAAGCGCGCCTCGATGTCGTCGATGATCGCCAGGGCCTCCTTGGGCCGGTTGTGGATCATCAGCCAGCGCGGGCTTTCCGGCAGCCACAGGCGCATCAGCAGGATCACCAGGCCCAGGGCCGCACCGATGCCGAAGCACAGGCGCCAGCCCATGTCGCCACCGAGGATGTCCGGGTCCAGCAGGATCACCGACCCCACTGCGCCCAGGGCCGCGCCGACCCAGAAGGTGCCGTTGATGCCCAGGTCCACCCAGCCACGGAAGCGCGCCGGGGTGAACTCCTGGATGGTCGAGTTGATGGCCGAATACTCGCCGCCGATGCCGGCGCCGGTAAGGAAGCGGAACAGCATGAAACTCCACATGTTCCAGGCGAAGGCGGTGGCGGCGGTGGCGCTGATGTACACGGCCAGGGTGAGGAAGAACATCTTGCGCCGGCCGATGCGGTCGGTGAGCCAGCCGAAGAACAGCGCCCCCAGCACTGCTCCGGCGATGTACATGCCGCCGGCCAGGCCCACTTCGGCGTTGGTCAGGTGCAGCACGGGGCTGTCCTTCAGCGCGCCGGCCACCGAGCCCGCCAGGGTCACCTCCAGCCCGTCCAGCAGCCAGGTGATGCCCAGGGCCATCACCAGCAGCGTATGGAAGCGGCCCCAGGGCAGGCGGTCCAGGCGCGCCGGCAGGTCGGTCTCGTAGCAGTGCGGGTCGTCGCCCGTGGTCGCGCGTTCCCGGGCGGCATCGGCGGGCAGGGTGGTCGAGTTCATCACAGGCTCCCTTGATCTTGTTCTTGCAGGCCGTGGGCCTGGCCATTGATCAAGAGAGCGCGGTGTCTGGCGGGGAGTTCAGGTTGTTTGCCGACCGGCGCAGGGCGCGCCGGTGGCGGGGCGGGCGGTCACAGGCTGCTGAGGACCTTGGCTTTCGCGCTCTCGTACTCGGCGGCGGACAGCTTGCCCGCGTCGAACTGCTTCTTCGCCTCGGCCATGCCCTTGGCCAGCTTCTCGGCGCTGGCGGACGCGGTCGCCGGGTTCATGAGCTTGGCCATGCCGGCCAGGGCGCCGAAATCCCCCTTGCCCTGGAAGGAAAAGGAGTCGCCTTCATCCACGGTGCTTTCGACGGTGGTGCTGCTGGTGGTGCGCGGTGAGCCGACGGTCGTGTGGCTGACCGTGCCAGGCGTCGCACCGGAGAAGGCGGCGGAAAAGAGCGCGTCGAAGGCCGGGGTTCCCGGCATGGGGATGTTGGGCATGGGGGCGCCCGCCGTTCCGGCGGTTCCGGCGGTTCCGGCAACGCCGGTGGTACCCGGCATGCTGGCAAAGCCGAACCCCGAGCGCTCTTCCATGCCGCGGACGCGGTTCTTTTCGCGCCACTCCTGTTCCTGCCGCTGGCAGTACACGTACAGGGCGCGGGCGCTCACCGGCTCCAGGCCGTCGATGCGCACCAGGGTGCCGTTGTACAGGCGCAGGCTCAGCACGGCGCCGAACAGGCCCGGCAGCAGGTTCTCGTCGATGGCGGCGTCCTGCAGGTCCTGCCAGCGGATGTCGTGCATGCGGTAGCCGCCGAACACGCGGCGGATGAATACGATCAGGCGCATGTTGGTGGCGACCACGATCTCCCGCCGGTGCTTCAGCGCCTTCAGGCGCAGCTGGTGCGAACTCTGGATGATGGTCTCGTCGGTGAGCAGCAGGGACTTGAGGGTGGTGAGGGCGGCCTCGATCCGGTCCATGGACATTTCCTGGGAAGTGGAGTGGCGGCAGATTGCCAGCTGGCGCCATGTCGGGCAAGCGCTCTGCGACGCACTTCACACGACCGTGTTGACAGCGCGTGTGCTGCGGGTTTTCAATGCGCGCCTTTCCGATCCACCCCTCCATCCAAGTGGTGAAGCCAATGCCCCGCGCCAGCCAACACGCCTGATACCGACGACGGTTCACCGAGCCCTGTTGCTGGCCGCCCCTGGGTGGCTTCCACTGATTCCCCGCTGAAGCGCGTCGTCGGTTTTCCCTTTTTCACAGGAGAAGACCATGACGGATCATTCCTGCGCCCATGCGCAAAATCTCGAGCTGTTCAAATACCCGCGGACCCCGCACCTCGAATCCTCACGCCTGCAGGTCGGTGACAGCGACGCCGACCAACTGGCCTACCGCGAGCTCGCCGGCTGCCACCTGGTGGTGGAAGAGAAGCTCGATGGCGCCAATGCCGCCATCAGTTTTTCCGCCGGTGGCGAGCTGCTGCTGCAGTCCCGTGGGCACTACCTGATCGGTGGTGGCCGCGAGCGCCAGTTCAGCCAGTTCAAGCAGTGGGCCCGGGCCCACGAGCACCTGCTGCTGGAACGGCTGGAGGACCGCTACGTGCTGTTCGGCGAGGTATGCAGCAAGCTGCATTCGGTGTTCTACGACCGCCTGCCGCACCTGTTCCTCGAGTTCGACATCTGGGACCGCCAGCAACGGGCCTTCCTTTCCACCCGGGCGCGGCGCGCGCTGCTGGCCGGCAGCCCGGTGCTGTCCGTGCCGGTGCTCCACGAAGGCGCGCCGCCGCCCCGGCTGGCGGATCTGCTCAAGCTGGTGCGGCCGTCACTGGCGCGCTCCGCCGGCTGGCGCGAGGCCTTTGAACACACCGTGCGGCGCGAAGGGCTGGACCTGGCCCGCGCCTGGGCCAACGGCGACAGCTCCGAGCTGATGGAAGGGCTGTACCTGAAGATCGAAAGCCCCGAACACACCCTTGGCCGGGTCAAGTGGGTACGGCCGGACTTCGTCCAGGCCATCCTCGACTCCGGCATCCACCATTCACAGCAGCCGTTCATTCCCAATCTGCTGGCTCCGGGCGTCGATCTCTACGCCCCCGAGCCGGTGGTGACCTGGGCCGATCTGGCCGCTGCACAAGGACGACACCCATGAACCTGGAACACTTGCGGGCCCTGGTGCCCGCACCCGGCGGCGCAGCGGACTTCGCCGCCTGCCTGGCGCTGATCCCGGCGCTGGGCGAGCTGGCCAGCACCCCGCAAGACCCGGTCTACCACGCCGAAGGCGATGTCTGGACCCACACGCAAATGGTGGTGGAGGCGCTGCTGGGGCAGGGCGCCTACGCCACGGCGGACGACGACGAGCGCTTCGTGCTGTTCATCGCCGCGCTGCTGCACGACATCGCCAAGCCGGCGACCACGGTGATCGACGAGGCCACCGGCAAGATCGGCCAGCCCGGCCATTCCCGGCGCGGCGCCATCGACGTGCGCATCCTGCTGTGGCGCGCCGGCGTGCCCTTCGCCTTGCGCGAGCGCATCTGCCGGATCATCGCCGTGCACCAGCTGCCGTTCTTCGCCCTGGCGGGGGACAAGAGCGGGCGTTCGGCGGAATTCATCCTGCACAAGCTGTCCTGGGAGCTGCCGGTGTGGATGCTCTGCGCCGTGGCGCGGGCCGATATGCAGGGCCGTCACTTCCACGGCAAGCAGGCGCTGCTGGACGACATCGAGCTGGTGGAGCAACTGGCCGAGGAGGAGGGCTGCCTGCGCGGGCCCAAGGCCTTCGTCGACGACTACACGCGGGTGCGCTACTTCCGTGGCGCGCGGGTGCTGCCGGACTATCCCCTGCACCGCGAGGTGGAGGGCTCCCAGGTGATCGTGCTGTCCGGGTTGCCGGCCAGCGGCAAGAACTCCTGGCAGGCGAAGCACCAGCCCGAGCTGCCGGTGATCTCCTTCGACGATGCACGCGAGGCGCTGGGCCTGCGCCATGGCCAGAACGAGGGGGCCGCTGCGCACTTCGCCATCGACCAGGCCAAGGCACTGTTGCGTTCGCGCCAGCCCTTCGTGTGGAACGCCACGCACCTGTCGGCGCAGATGCGCAAGAAGACCCTCGACCTGCTCTACGCCTACGACGCCCGCGTGCAACTGGTGTACCTGGAGGCCAGCGAAGCGGAGATCCGCCGGCGCAACACCCGGCGCGACAGCAGCCTGCGCAACCAGGACATCGCGCGGATGCTGTTCAAATGGGAAGTGCCGCTGCCCACCGAGGCCGAGGAGGTGGTCTACCCCGGCGCCTGAGGCGGCGCTCAGGGGTTGTCGAGGGCGCGGGCGAGATGGCCGAGGATCATGTTCCAGCCGTCGCGGGTGGCGGTGGCGTAGTGGGCCCAGGCCGGGCGCATCTCATGCTCCAGCAGCAGTTCGCAGCCCTCGCCCAGGGGGGTGAAGCTGAGGCTGATGCGGTCGCGTGAAGGGTCGTCGCGGTCGATGCCGAAGGTGAACACCAGGCGCGTCGGCCGCTCGATCTCCAGGTACTCGCCCAGGTGCTCGGCATCCTCCTCGCCGCGTCGCTCGATGATGCAGTAGCTGCCTTCGACCCGGGCGTCGATGTCCACCACGCGCATTTCGCCGTCCGCCGTGGCGAACAGGAAGCGCGAGGCGATAGCCGGGTCGAGCCAGGCGTCGAACACCTGCTCGGCGCTCTGGCGGAAGCGCCGCATGACGCTGATGGTGGTGGGGGCCGCTTCGGTCATCGGGTGGCTCCTGGGCCATGAATTGCTGTGTTGGACCGCCTCAGGCGCCGATCTTCTTCCTCACCATGCGCAGAAGCTTCTCGCCGACCCGCTCGATGCCCTTGTTTTGCGAGACGATCTGCGCGCCCTCCATCAGGTAGGTCAATTCCTCGGCCACGTCTTGCGCATCGGTCAGGCCGGCCTCGACGCAGAGCGCGGCGAGGCGGCGGAACTGCGCCTGCTTGTGCGCCTCGATCAGCACCCGGGCGGGGTGCTGGTCGTCGGGTATCTCGGCGATCACGTTGGTGAACGAGCAACCCCGGTACGAGGAGGTGGACAGATCGTCGGCGATGAACTGGGCGAAGCCTAGCAGCTGCGCCCGGGCGTCGCCGGGGTGGGCCTGCGCCAGGCGCTCGAAGATGTCGCGGTACTGCTCGATGTGCAGGCGGATCCACTCCAGCACCAGGGCATCCTTGGATTCGAAGTGACGGTACAGGGTCATCTTGGTGGACTCGGCCTTGGCCGCGATGGCGTCCACCGTGACGCGGGTGATCCCCTCGTTGAAAAACAGCTCCTGCGCGGCATCGATGATGCGTTCGCGAGGGGGCAGGCGCATGACGCGCTCGGGTCGCATGGCGTTCTCCGCTTGACGGGCGATACTGATGAGTATCACTGTATACCGAGCAGTATCGCTCGATACTGAATGGTATCAATCATACCTGCTTCAGCTGGCAGGTGAACCTGGAGAGCCCCATGAATCTGTCTGAATACGCCGCTCAGGATGCACTCGGCCTGGCCGCGCTCATCGCCCGCCGCGAGGTGACCGCCGCCGAGGTCAGGGACGCCGCGTTGGCGGCTTTCGCGGCGCTCAACCCCGCGATCAACGCGCTGGTCGAGTACTGGGACGACGAGCCGGCGCCTGCCGCCGGGCCGCTGCACGGCGTGCCGTTCCTGATCAAGGACGTGGGCGTGGCCATGGCCGGGCGCCGCAACGAGCTGGGCAGCCGCCTGGCCGAGGGGCTGGTGAGCCCGGCTGATTCCAACCTGATGCAGCGCTTCCGCCAGGCCGGCCTGGTGACCCTGGGCCGCACCACGGTGCCGGAGCTGGCCGCCAGCACCGCCACCGAGTCCCTGGCCAACGGCCCCACCCGCAACCCCTGGAACCCGCAGCACGGTGCCGTCGGCTCCAGCGGTGGCGCCGCCGCTGCCGTGGCGGCCGGCCTGGTGCCGGTGGCCCATGCCACCGATGGCGGCGGCTCGATCCGCGTGCCGGCGTCGGTCACCGGCCTGTTCGGCCTCAAGCCCAGCCGCGGGCGGGTGTCCATCGGCCCGGCGCTGGACGAGGTGTGGAGCGGGCTGGCGGTGCAGGGCGTGCTCAGCCGCTCGGTGCGCGACAGCGCCGCGCTGCTGGATGCCATCCAGGGCCACGCCACGGGCGACCCGTACCGCATCCCCGCGCCCGTGCGGCCCTACCTGGAGGAAGTGGGGCGCGAACCCGGCCCGCTGAAGATCGGGCTGCTACTGCACCCGCTCGATGGGGGACGCAGCGCGGCGTCCATCGTCCAGGCGACGGAAGGGCTCGCCCGGCAGCTGCAGGAAATGGGGCACCGGGTCGAGGCGGTGCAGCCGGATATCGGGTTGAGCTGGGAGGCCTTCGTCGAACTCAATGCGCGCTTCTGGGCCGCCAACACCGCCGACTGGATCGACGCCCTGGCAGCGCAGACCGGCCGGCCCATCGACGCCAGCACCCTGGAGCCGGCCAGTCTGGCCCTCTATGAGCTGGGCCGCGGCCTCAGCGCCATCGACCTGCTCGGTGCCATGCACATGCGCAACACCGTGGCCCGGCGCATGGGCGAATTCTTCACCCGCTTCGACCTGCTGCTGAGCCCGACCCTGCCGCACCTGGCCCCGCCCATCGGCGAATACAACCGGGGCCAGGAAGCGCTGGACGGCCGCGGCTGGATGCAGCGGGTGTTCCGGCAATCACCCTTCACCGCCCTGGCCAACGTCACCGGTGCCCCCTCCATGTCCGTGCCCCTGGCCCAGGACGCGGCCAGCGGGCTGCCCATCGGCCTGCAGTTCAGCGCCGACTGCGGCCGCGAAGACCTGCTGCTGCGCCTCGCCGGGCAACTGGAACGCGCACTGCCCTGGGCCAACCGCCGGCCGCCGATCTGGGTGGGTCGCCAGGCCTGAGGCGCGCTAGGCCCCAGCCTCCACCTGCAACCGCGCCCGCGCCTGGCCGTCGGGGCTGACCTCCAGCCCCAGGCTGGCGACCCGGGCGCCGGCTTGCTGCAACTGCCGCAGCCAGCCGATCAGGTCATCCAGCGCCCCCTCCAGGCCGAGGTTGATGCGCCCGGCGCCTTCATGGTCCATGCGCTCGATGTTCAGCCGCGCCTCGGCGCTGGTGCGTGCCAGCAGGCCGGGGAGGGCCTCGGCGGTCAGCGTCGCTTGCGGGCGCGCAGCCGGCAGACGGGCCAGGTCGGCCTGTAGGGCCAGGGCCTGCTGGTAGTCCTGCTCAGCCTGGTGCAGGGCCTGGCGCTGGGGCTGCAACAGCAGCGTCCAGGCCAGCACCGGGCCGAGGAACAGGCCCAGCAGGAGCAGCGCCCGACGCTCACGGGCGGGCAGCTGGCGCCAGCGGTTGTGCAGGGAGGAGAGCGGGTTCATCAGCGGGGTTCCTTGGTTTGGCGGGTGCCGGTTGCGGGGTTTATTCGGCGATGCGCAGGCGCGTGCTCACGCCTTGGGCGCTGCGCACGCTGGAGTCGGCCTGCACCTCCAGGCCCTGGCTGGCGAGGCCTTCGCGCAGGCGTTCGATATCGGCGAAGGAGCCGGCCTCCACGCGCAAGGTCCAGCCTTCGCCAGCCTGGTAATCGAGGCGCTGCACCCGGGCCAGGCTGCCGCCACCGGCACTCCAGCTATTGGCCAGGCTTTCCAGGCTGTTGGCCAGGCCCTGGGCTGGGCGCTGCGCCGTAACCAGCTGCGCCTGCACCTGGCGGCCCAGGTCGACCACCCGAGGCTCCTCCGGGAAACGCCGCTGCCACTCGTCGAGGTTGGCCTGTTGCAGCGCGGCGCTGCCCTGTTCCAGCCAGTGGCGATGCAGCAGGTCCTGGGCCAGCTGGGCCCCCCCGGCGAGAACGGCGACCAGCGCCAGGGCGCCGACGGGCACGCGCTTGCCGTTCCGTTGGGCGAATTCGCCCTGGCGCAGGTCGATGGCCCGTGGCGCGCCTTCCACCAGCAGTGGCCAGGGGGATTCCTCACGGCGCACGAGCCCCTCGGGCAGCAGCTCCGCGAGGGCGTCCCATTGCGCGTCGGGCAACGCCGCACACTGGCCTGCTCCGCCGCCCAGCAACCAGCGGCCCGCACAGTACAGGGCGCAGGGCTCGCCCGCTGGCAGGCAGTCGGCATCGAGGTGGATGCGGCTGGGCACCAGGCCGTGCTGGGCGAGCCGGGCCAGACACCCCTGCAGCCAGGCACGGTCCAGTGCGATCACCCGGCAGCGGCGCCCGTCCAGCAGGGGGCCCCGGGCCAGGTGCAGGTTGTCGATGTCATCCAGCAGGCGCTCCTCCAGGGCGGAGCGCAGCGCCTGGCGCAGCCAGCGGCCGCTGCGGGACGGCACCTCCACTTCATGGGTGCTGGCGGCTTCGGCGGGCAGCAGCAGGGTCAGCCGCTGGCCGGCCAGCGCCGTGGCCGCCTGGTGGAGGTCGCCCTGTTCGGGGGCGTGGGCGTCCAGCCACCAGGTCAGGGGGCTGTCGTCATGGGGAGTGGCGAGGTGGAGCCAGGCGTGCACGGGGGTTACTCCGGGTGTGAAAGGTCGGGCGCCAGCAGTTGCCGGCGCAGGACGTTGATACGGCCATCGCGCTCCAGGCGCAGGTCACTGGCGAGGTACAGCTGCCGCTCGCCCAGGCGCACCTGCAGGTGGGCACGGAAATGCCGGCTGTCGACGCCCAGCTCCCGGCTGCTCACCTCGCGGCCGTGCAGCAGCGGCTGCTCCATGAAGGCCTGCACGCTGGCATAGCCCTGGGGCGGTCGTGCCTGCACCAGGGTGCGGGCGATGGCCGGGTCGAGGCCTTCGAGGCTGGCCAGCACCTCGGCGGATGCGGTGTTGAGGTTGAGCGCTACGCCGCCGAGGGTGGCGACATGCGGGCGCAGGCGTTGCAGGCCGGCTGCGTCCAGTTGCTCCAGGCGGGCCAGTTCGCTGCTGTCGGCGAAGGGCTGCGGCTTGCCGTCGGCGCCGGGCCGTTGCGGCAGCAGCGCCGGGTCGTGGTGGGGCAGGCCGAGGTTGGCCAGCAGGCGCTGGTAGCGTGCACGGGCCAGGCGGCTGGTGCTGCGCTGGGTGTCGAGGTCGAAACGCCCGGCCAGGTCTTCGATGCGGATGCGGATCTGCCCGCCATCGATGTCGAACAGGTTGCCGTTCCGGGCCCAACCCTGGCCCAGGTGCACCCGCAGCGGCTCCTCGCGCGTGGCGAGGTCATCGTGCAGCTGCTGGCGGGCCCAGGCCTCGCCGCTCAGGGCCAGTTGCCAGAGCTGTTGCTGCTGCAACTGGTTGGCGCTGCTGGCCAGGCTCAGGCGCTGACGGGCGAGCATGTCGCTGATGATCAGGGTGACCAGCGCCGTGACCAGCAGCACGCTGATCAGCGCCACGCCGCGCTGGCGGTGCCGTTCACTCATGGTCCGGCACCTTCAGGCCCGGCAGCAGGATGACCCGGCGCAGCCCCGGGTAGCCCGGCGCGTCCAGCTCGATCTCCAGCGCCCGGGGCAGGTTCAGCGGGCCGCCGCCTGCCGGCCAGGCGTCCGTGGGCTGGCCCTGGTCATCGATGTAGCGCAGCCGGGTCAGTTCCACGCCTTCCAGCAGGCGCTGGCTGTGCTCCGCGCCGTCGTCGCCCCGGTAGGCCCGCAGCCACTGGCCCTGTTCCCAGCGGTGCTCGACCCACATCACCTCGCTGCGGCGCTGCTGCAAAGGGTTGGCCCAGCCGCCGCGCATCAGCCGCAGCTGGTGGTCGCGGCCGATCAGCGCCTGGCGTCGGCTCGGGTCATCGGGCAGGGCGGCGGGGAGGGCCTGCCACAGGTCGCGCTGGAAGATGTCCAGCGCGCGCTGCAACTGGCGCAGCTGCTGCTCGTGCTGCTGGATGCGCCGCTCGCTGTGCAGCACCCGCTCCAGCAACTGGTAACTGGCCAGGCCGAGCAGGGCGAACAGGGCGATGGCGATCAGCACTTCCAGCAGGGTGAAGCCGCGCTCGTTCATCGCGGCGCCTCGATGAAGCCGCTGAGCAGCGCGCGGGTCAGCGGTGGGTCGTTGGGCACCGCCACGTCCACCTTCACTTCCAGCAGGCGCGGGTCGGGCGCGACGCCGATCTCGGTGCCCAGCAGCCATTGGCGGCCGGCGAAGGCGATGCGCTCCTGGCGGTAGCCACGTTGTGGCTCGCGCATGCCCGCGCGCAGTTCGTTGAGGCGGTTGTCCGCCAGCCACTGGGCCAGGCTGCGCTCGGTGAGCCCGGCGTTGTTGCCGGCGATATGCCCGGCGGCGCTGTACAGCGCCACCGAGAGGGTGGCGAAGATGGCCAGGGCGACCATCACCTCCAGCAGGGTGAAGCCCTCACAGCGTTTCAATGCGCACCTCTTCCAGGCCATCGCTGGCCAGGGTCAGCAGCGGCTTGCCGCGCAGCTCCAGGTACAGGGTGAAGGGCGAGATTTCATCGCTGGAGAGCACCAGCAACTGCGGCGCGGTGCCCCCGGGTGCATTGCCCAGCTGCGCGGCATCCTCGGCGGCTTCCATGCGCAAGCGCAGGGGCTCGGCCAGGTGCTGCGGGCGGTAACCGGGAGCGGGGGCCCAGCGGCCGTCGGGCTCCAGGCGCTGCACGGCGTAGCCGTCGGCGTCCACGCGCAGGCCGAACTGGCGCTGGGCGAGCAGCGCATCCTCGCGCAGCAGGGCGATCAGCACGCGCAGGCGCTCGGCCTCGCGGCGTGCCTGCTGGCCGCCGTGGTCGCCCTGGGCCAGGCCGGCCAATCCCGCCACCAGGCCGATCAGCAGGATGACCACGAGGATTTCCAGCAGGGTGAAGCCCCGCGCGCGGTTCATGGGTGGGCTCCGGTGTGGGCGGCATCGCGAATGAATTCGCTCCAACGGAGGGGCGAACGCCCCGCGTGATGCGTTGGCGATGCTGCGCACCGCTTGGCGAATAAATTCGCCCCTACAAGGGCACGGTGCGACATCCCAACCGATGTCGGCGCCAAAGGAGACCAGGTCTTAGGCGTTGCCTTGGCTCCCTCGGTGCGGCAGCCCGCTACGGGAAGCGTTTTCACATGCTGCGGCATTTCAGCGATCCCAGTTGCCGATGTCGGCGTTGAGGCCATCGCCGCCGGCGCGGCCGTCGGCGCCGAAGGAGAACAGGTCGTAGGCGTTGCCCTGGCTGCCGGGGGTGATGAACTGGTAGGGGTTGCCCCAGGGGTCCACGGGCAGGCGCTTGAGGTAGCCGTCGGGGTTCCAGTTGCGCGCCGGCGGGCTGCCATTGGGTTTGCTCACCAGCGCATCGAGGCCTTGCTGGGTGCCGGGGTAGCCGTGGTTGTCGAGCTTGTAGATGTCCAGGGCCATGGCGATGGCGTTGATGTCGGCGCGCGCGGCGGTGACCTTGGCCTGGTCGGGGCGGCTCATGATCTGCGGCACCACCAGGGCGGCGAGCACGCCGAGGATGACCACCACGACCATGATCTCGATAAGGGTGAAGCCGGCTTGGCTGCGTTTGCTGTGCATGGGGAGTCCTGCCGTTCAGGCGATGAGTTGGTTGAGGCTGAGGATGGGCATGAGGATCGCCAGCACGATCACCAGCACGCTGGCGCCCATGAACACGAGCATCGCCGGCTCGAACAGGCCCACCAGCATGGCGATGCGGGTGGCCAGTTGCGCTTCCTGCTGGCGCGCGGCGCGGTCGAGCATGGCGTCCAGTTCGCCGGAGCGTTCACCGCTGGCGATCATGTAAAGCATCATCGGCGGGAAGTGGCCGCTGCGTTCCAGGGCCCGTGTCAGCGGGCCACCTTCGCGCACGGCGCGTGCGACGTCTTTCAGACCGGTCCGAATCTGCCCGTTGGCCACCACTTCGGCGGCGATCTCCAGGGCATCCACCAGGGGCACGCCGCTGCGCCCGAGGATCGCCAGGGTGCTGGTGAAGCGCGTGCAGTCGCTGGCCCGCACCAGGCGCCCGAGCAGCGGCAGGCGCAGCAGCAAACGGTGCCAGGCGAGCCGCGTGGCGGGCCTGCGCAGGGCCAGGCGCAAGGCGCAGATGCCCCCGGCGCTGGCCAGCAGCAAGGCCAGGCCGTGGTGTTGCAACAGTTCGCTGGCGGCGATCAGGCCGCGGGTCAGTGCGGGCAGTTCCTGGCCGCTGTCGATGAACACCTTGACCACGTCCGGCACCACGAACCCCAGCAGGAAGCCGACGATGCCGAAGGCCGCCAGCAGCAGGATGCTCGGGTAGAGCAGGGCCAGTTGCACCTGCTGGCGCGCAGCCTGGCGCGATTCGGTGTAGTCGGCCAGTTGCAGCAGCACCTGGCCGAGGTGCCCGGCGCGCTCGCCAGCGGCCACGGTGGCGCGGTACAGCGGCGGGAAGGCGCGGGGGAAGCCGGCCATCGCCTGGGCCAGGCCGTGGCCCTCCAGCACCCGCGCGCGGATGGCCAGCACCATGGCCTGCTGGCTGCGCTTTTCCGACTGCGCGGCGACGGCGGCGAGCACTTCCTCCAGGGGCAGGGCGGCCTGCACCAGGGTGGCCAGCTGGCGGGTCAGCAGGGCCAGTTCGGCGGCGCCCAGGCCACGCCCGGACGGCTTGCCACCGGCGCTGCGGCTGCCCTTGGCCAGGCGCAGGCGCAGCGGCACCAGCTGGCGTTCACGCAGCAGCTGGCGGGCTTGGCGTTCGCTGTCGGCTTCCTGCACGCCGCGCTGCTTGCCGCCGCCTGCATCCATGGCGAGGTATTCGTAGGCCGCCATCTCAATCCTCCCGAGTCACGCGCAGCAGCTCTTCGAGGCTGGTGACGCCGGCCAGGACCTTGTCCCGGCCGTCGGCGAACAGGCTCGGCCCGTGCTGGCGGGCATGGCGTGCCAGGTCGGCCTCGCCGCTGCCCTGGTGGATCAGCTGGCGCAAGGTTTCGTCCAGCAGCACCAGTTCGTAGAGGCCCTGGCGGCCCCGGTAGCCGCTGTGCTGGCAGGCCGGGCAACCGCTCGGCTGCCATAGCCGGGGCGCGGCGTCCGGGGCCAGGCCCAGCTGGGCGCAGGCAGCGGCGTCGGCGCGGGTTTCGACCTTGCAATGGGGGCAGAGCACGCGCACCAGGCGCTGGGCCAGCACGCCGAGCAGCGAGGTGCAGAGCAGGAAGGGTTCGACGCCCATGTCCACCAGGCGGGTGACCGCACCCACGGCGCTGTTGGTGTGCAGGGTGGAGATCACCAGGTGCCCGGTGAGGGAAGCCTGCACGGCGATCTCGGCGGTTTCGCGGTCGCGGATCTCGCCCACCATCACCACGTCCGGGTCCTGGCGGAGGATGGCGCGCAGGCCCCGGGCGAAGGTCATGTCGACCTTGGTGTTGACCTGGGTCTGGCCGATGCCGGGCAGGTGGTACTCCACCGGGTCTTCGATGGTGAGGATATTGCGCGACTCGCTGTTGAGGCTGGAAAGCCCGGCGTACAGCGTGGTGGTCTTGCCCGAGCCGGTGGGGCCGGTGACCAGTAGGATGCCGTGGGGCCGCGCCAGGGCGCCTTCGAGGCGCGTGCGGGTGGCGGCGTCCATGCCCAGGCGGGCGAGGTCGAGGCGCCCGGCCTGTTTGTCCAGCAGGCGCATCACCACCCGCTCGCCGTGGGCCGAGGGCAGAGTGGAGACGCGCACGTCCACCTCGTGGCCGGCGATGCGCAAGGCGATGCGGCCGTCCTGGGGGATGCGCTTCTCGGCGATGTCCAGCCGCGCCATGACCTTGATCCGCGACACCAGCAGCCCGGCCAGCTCGCGCCGTGGGCGGAGGATTTCACGCAGCAGGCCGTCCACGCGCATGCGCACCGAAAGGTGCTGCTCGAAGGTCTCCAGGTGGATGTCCGAGGCATGGGCCTTCACCGCCTCGCCGAGGATGGCGTTGATCAGGCGGATGATCGGCGCGTCGTCTTCCTGGTCCATCAGGTCGGTGGTCTGCGGCAGGTGCTCGGCCAGACTGGCGAGGTCGTTGTCGCCGGCCATCTGCTCGCCCAGGCCGGCGGCCACCTGCTGGGCGTCGCCCTGGCCGTCCCGATAGTGCAGGGCCAGGCGTTCGGCGAAGGCGTCCTGGCCGAGCACCCGGCAGCGCGCCGGCTCGCCGTGCAGGCGGCGCACCTCGGTGAGGATGGCCAGGTGCGTGTCGGCGCGGCACAGCAGTTCGCCATCGTCCAGCAGCACCCCGTGGCGCCGGGCGTAGCTGAAGGGCAGGCGGGCCACGGCGCTCATCGGCGGGCCCCGTTGCGCAGGTCGATGGCCGGCTCGGCGGTGGGGTCGAACAGCTGGCGCGGCGCGCTGGGCAGCAGCAGGCGGTTGGCCGCCGGGTCGTTGCTGCGCAACTGGCGCAGGTCTTCGTACTTGCGCTGGCCGAGGCGTTCAGCGGCTTCGCTGCTGCGCAACAGGGTGGGGCGCAGGAACACCATCAGGTTGGTCTTCTCCACCACGTCCTTGCTGGAGCGGAACAGCGCGCCCAGCAGCGGGATGTCGCCCAGCAGCGGCACCTTGCTGACCTGGGTCTTGACGTTGTCCTTGATCAGCCCGCCGATGACGATGATCTGTCCGTCGTCGGCGAGGATGGTGCTCTTCACCGCGCGTTTGTTGGTGATCACGTCGCTGGTGGAGATGCCCGCCGGCGCGGCCGCCAGCTCCGAGCTTTCCTGCTCGACCTTGAGTCGCAGGGTGTCGCCGTCGTTGATGTGCGGGGTGACCTTGAGGGTGATGCCGATGTCGCGGCGCTCCACCGTGGTGAAGGGGTTGGAGGCGCCGGCGCTGTCGGTGGTGTAGGAGCCGGTCTGGAAGGGCACGTTCTGGCCGACGAGGATTTCCGCCGCCTCGTTGTCCAGGGTCAGCAGGCTGGGGGTGGAGAGCAGGTTGTTGTTGGAGTCGCTGGACAGGGCGCTGATCAGCGCACCGAAGTTGCGGCTGCCGATGCCGATCAGGGTGCCGTCCGGCAGCGTCGGGCGCTTGCCGTCCTCCAGGGCGTTGATCACCGAGCCGATGGCGATGCCGTTGCCGCCGAACTGCACGGCGCCGGCGATATCGCCGCCGCGACCGGCCCACTGCACGCCGAGGGCTTCGTTGATGTCGCCGCTGACTTCGACGATCGCCGCCTCCACCAGCACCTGGGCGCGGGGGCGGTCGAGCTGGGCGATGATGCCGTCGAGCATCGCCAGTTGCGCCGGCTCGGCCATCAGCACCAGGGCGTTCTGGCTCTCGTCGGCACTGATGAGAATGGAGCCGGCCTGGCCGTCCTTGCCGCCACGCCCCACTTCCAGGCGCTTGCCGATGCCGCTGAGCAGCTCGGCCAGGCGCTTGGCGTCGCTGTGGTGCAGGCGGACCACGCGGGTGCCGTCGCTGGCGTCACCGGGTGTGTCCAGGGCGCGGGCCAGGCGCGCCATCTGCGCGCGGGCCGGCTCCGGGCCAATGAGGATCAGGCGGTTGCTGCGGGCATCGGCCACCGCCTTGGCGCCCGGTGCGCCGCCATTGGCCTGGTTGACGCTCTCGCTCAGGGTGCTGGCCAGGTCGCTGGCCCAGGCGTGCTTCAGGCTCAGGGTGCTGAAGGCACGCTGGCCGGAGTCGTCCAGTTCGCGGACCACCTGGCGGATGCGCTCGACGTTGCTGGCGCTGTCGGTCACCACCAGGGCGTTGGCGGTGGTGGAGGGCGCGATATAGGCGTCGGTGGCCACCAGCGGACGCACCACGGCGGCCACTTCGGCGGCGCTGGCGTTGTGCAGCGGCAGCACCTGGGTGACCACGGCTTCACCGGCGCTGCCGTCGTGTTCGCTGGCGCGGGTCTTGGCGTCGGCCACCGGCACGATGAGCACGCGGTTGCCCTGATCCAGCGCGGCAAAGCCCTGGCTGCGCAGCACGCTGAGGAACAGCGCATAGATCCCGGCCTGGTCCATGGCGGCGGCCGATTGCACGGTGACCTTGCCGCTCATGCGTGGGTCCAGGACCATGGTCTTGCCGGTGATCGCACCGACTTCGCTGACCAGGTCGCGCAGGTCGGCGTCCTTCATGTTGAGGGTCCACTGGCGCTGCTCGTCCTTGGCAGCGTATGCGGCGAGGGGGCAGAGCAGGGTGCCGAGCATCAGCAGGGCGCGGGTGGTGCGGGTGAGGTTCATGGCGTCGTCTCGGGCGAGGGCGCTGGCGCAGCCAGGGGCACCAGCAGGGTTTCGGCGGGGCGGGCGAAGCCCAGGCGCTGTTCGCGGCCATTGCGCAGGATGAGCACGTGGTCGGCCTCCACGCTGCGCAGCAGGGCGCCACCGGGCAGGCGCTCGCCGGGGCGGTGGAAGGCGCTGCCGCCGGGGGAGGCGATCAGCGCGCGGGAATCTTCAGGGTGGTCGGCACGCAGGCTGGCGAGCAGCGTCAGGAGCATGCCGGGGTCTTCCTCGTGGGCGTCCTGCTGCGGCGGCATGGCGCCGAACATCAGGGCGATGGTGGTGGCATCCAGGCTCGGCGCTGGCATGGCCGTCGGCAGCGACGGTCGGGTCGGCGGTGCGTCGGCTTGGGCCCGCAGGGCCTGGTGGTAGTCGCCGCTGCCCAGGCCCAGCCAGGCCAGCCAGGCGCACAACAGCAGCGCAGCCAGGCCATGCAGGGCTTGGGGCGGCAGCGCGCGCGGCAGGGTGGGGATGAGCGTCATGGCGGCAGTTCCGTCGGGGACGGGAACGGCCCGGCGGCTCCTGGCCGTCGGGCGTTCCGGTTCATCGGGGTGGGGGCTCGGGCGATGGCCCGGCCCCGGTCGGGTTACTTGCGATCCCAGGCCATGCCGGAGTGGGAACCCTTGCCCGGCTCGAACTGGTTCGAACCCGGGGTCCACTGCTTGCAGTAGCCGCTGGCGGGGAAGGGCTTGCACTCGTAGACGTTGCCGTCCTTGGCCAGCACGGTGGTGCCGGCCTTGTAGTCGGCCAGGCCGTCCGGGAAGACGAAGTCGTACTTGGCGTTGCCCGGGTTTTCGCCTTCGCCCGGGTTCTCGCCACCGTTACCCGGTTCGGCGATCAGGCTGAAGCTGTGGGTCTGCTGCAGCAGCTCGCCCTTCTTCGGCGTGGCCACGACCACCAGGTCGTGCTTGCCGGCTTCGGCCTTCAGCAGCGGGATGTGGAAGTGCGGAGTGTTGCCCGGTGCGGCTTCCTGGTGGGCGACGGTCTCACCCTTGGCGTTGAGCACCGTGGCCTTGACCTGGTACTCGCCACCCTGGGCGATGGCGTTGAAGTGCAGGTCGGCCTTGCCATCCTTGATCTGGTAGCTGTCCTGCAGGCCGGTCAGGCCCAGGGAGCCCGGTACGCTCGGCTGGTCTTTCTGCACTTCGACGCGCACGACCTTGCTGTCGGCCTTCACGTGGATGCCGTTACGGCCGTAGTTGGGCACGACGTCGCCGGTGGTGTTCAGCTCGCCCAGCTTGTAGCCGAGGTCGGCGGCGTTGACCTTCTGCGCCAGCAGGAAGGGCCAGTTGTTGGCCTGGGCCTGGTTGGCGTTCTCGATCTTCAGCGAAATGCTGTTGAGCTGCCCGGTCTTGGCGAAGGCGCGCAGGGTCACGGTGTCGCCGACGCTGAGGGGCTCGGGCTGCACGGCGCCGATCTGGTTCCATTCCGGTGCCGGCGGGGTGGTGCCGCCGTTGCCGGCGCCATCGTTGTCGATGTTGACGTCGACCGCCTGGTAGAAGGTGGCGTCGGTGTCGCCGATGCGCCAGGTGGCGAGGATCACATGGTAGCCACTGCGGTCAGCGGGAATGTTCAGGCGGTGGGTGCTGGAGCCTTGGGAAACCGGCTTGGCATGACCGCTGGTGGCGAAGTCTTCGTGCAGCAGCGGGGCGGCTTCGAAGGAGGCGCGGGTCAGCGGCTGGTTGGGGTTCCAGTCCTTCTTGGTGATGTAGAACTGCCAGTAGGCGGTGGCGTGGCCAGCGGTGTACTTCCAGCGGAATTCCTGCATGCCCGACTTGATGGTGGTCTTGTGCCAGCGGGTGGCGGTCTGCTCGTTCAGCGGGCTGTAGGAGTTGTGGCCACCGGCGGCGATGGTGCCATCGGCCGGGCCGCATTCACGGAAGGTGCCGCCGCACCACTTGCCGCCGAAGTGGTTCTGCGCGTCGGGACGGTATTCCACGCTCTGCGGTTCCCACTGGATGGAGCCGCAATTGGCGTTGAGGTTGCCGCCGCCCATGCTGCACATCAGCGAGCGGGATTTCGGGCTCTCGATGTAGCCATGGGAAAAGGCTTGCTGGGATGCCAGGGTGGCGAGGCCGACCGCGAGGGCCAGGGGCAGCTTGCGCAGGGTGCGCTTGGAAATGCTCATCGAAGTACCTTTCTGAGAGGGTGACGAAAATGGGCGCTCCGATACCGCCGCCTGCTGCGAGCAGGCCCGCCGCGACAGGTTGGCGGCGTTATCTGGAGCGGATTCAGGATGCCTCCGGGGAGGTTCCTGTCCCATCGGACGAGTCCGAGAATGGCGTTGTGAATACACGGGGCGGCGCCGAGGCGATCGGGCTGCTTGAATCAAAGGTCGTCGAAGGCTGTCAGAGCCAAGGGTCCAATCGTCGGGAGGACATATGGACGTAACCCCTCTCCCCACCAATGAAACCGAACGCCAGAACAGGGTCCGCGCGCTGCGGCCGCTGGAAAATCGACAGGACGAGGTCTTCGAGAAGCTGGTGCAGATGGCCACCCGGTATTTCGAGGTGCCCATCGCGCTGATCTCGATCATCGATGACAACCGCCAGTGGTTCTGCGCCAGGGTGGGCCTCGCCGTGAGCGAGACGCCCCGGCTTGACGCGTTCTGCGCCCACGCGGTGATGTCGGAGCAGTTGTTCCAGGTCGGCGATGCGCGCCTGGACGAGCGCTTTTGCGACAACCCGCTGGTCACCGGCGAGCCCGGCATCCGCTTCTACGCCAGCGTGCCGCTGCTCACCGAGGAGCGCCTGGCCCTGGGCAGCTTCTGCATCATCGACAGCGAGCCGCGCCCGCCGCTGTCGGCGCGCGATGCCGCCATGCTGGAGTCCCTCGCGGAACTGGCGATGCTGCGCCTGCGCAACATCCGCGAGGCCACCTTCATCGACCAGCCAACTGGCCTGTACAACCGCCTGCGCCTGGAGGAGGACGTGGAGGGGGCGCTGCGCGCCGGTCAGCGCATCACCGTGGTCGCGGCGGACATGATCGCGCCGGCCTTCCTCAACGACATCGTCAAGGTGCTCGGCTACCCCTTCTCGGCGGCGTTGATGCTGCTGATCAAGACCCGTCTGCAGCAGGCGCTGCCGGAGGGGCACCTGCTCTACAAGATCAGCCCCACGCGCTTTGGCTTCATCATCCACGGCGCCCGGCGCGAGGCCGTGGAAAGGCTCTCCCACCGCCTCGCCGACGTTTTCTCGGCGCCCATCGAGTGCGAGGGCATCCCGCTGCAGATCCGCTTCGGCGCCGGCATTCTCGATCTCGATCCGCAGACGGACAATCGCGACTGGCTGCGGTTGCTGGTCAGCTCCGCCGACAACGCCCGGGAAACCGGGGTGCGCTGGCGCTACTACGAGGCCGCGCTGGACCATGCCCAGCAGCGTGCCTTCATCCTCCTGTCGTCGTTGTCCAGGGCGGTGCACGCCGAGGACCAGCTGCGTCTGGAGTACCAGCCCCGTGTCGACCTGGTCAGCGGTCGCCTGGTCGGGGTCGAGGGGCTGCTGCGCTGGCGCCACCCGCAACTGGGAGGCATCAGCCCGGCGGAATTCATCCCTCTGGCCGAGCGCACCGCGCTGATCCGCCCGTTGAGCCTGTGGGTGGCCGAGCGGGCCATCGTGCAGGCCCGCGAATGGCAGCGGCAGGGCTGGGGCTGGAAGGTGTCGATCAACGTCTCGGCCAGCGACATGGACGATGCCGATTTCGTCGACCGCATCATCGAGCTGGTGCGCAGCCACCAGATCGACGGCTCATGCCTGGAGCTGGAGTTCACCGAAAGCGTGCTGATGAAGAACCCGGAGGAGGTGCGGCGCAACCTGTTCCGCCTGCGCGACCAGGGCATCGAGCTGGCCATCGACGACTTCGGCACCGGCTACAGCAACTGGTCCTACCTGCGCGACCTGCCCGCCAGTTCGGTGAAGCTGGACCAGTCGTTCATGCGCAACGTGCAGACCGAGCTGCGCGACCAGCGGGTGGTGGGCGCGGTGATCCAGCTCGCGCGGCAATTGGGCTATCGCGTGGTGGCCGAGGGCGTGGAGACCGAGGAGCTGTACCGCCTGATGCAGTGGTGGGGCTGCGACGAGGTGCAGGGCTACTACGTGGCCCGACCGATGTCACCGGAGCAGCTGGAGGAGTGGCACCGCTCGCGCAGCTGACCCGGGCCGGCGAGGGCCCGGGCAGGCTGGAGCGGAGCGATCAGGACAGGGCGGGCTGGCCTTCGGTGGCCGGGCCGGCCTGGGCGAGGATGAAGGCCTGGGGCACCAGCGGATGCAGCGCGGCATCCGTTTCCTGGCGCACGGCTTCGGCCTCGTCGAGCAGGTGGCGCCAGGTTTCCGCATCCAGCCCGGCGAAATCACGCAGCGCGTTGATATAACCCTGTGCCACGCCGAAACGGTAGGCGAGGGTGCGTCCATCAGCGGCGTTGCGCATGTGCTGCAGCCGTTCGCGGGCTTGGGACAGGGCCAGTTCAGGGGAAATATTCATCGAAGTTCGACTCCTTCGTAACGATATGGCGCTTCGATCGCCACCTGGCGCATCGATATGATGTTGATCTCATATCTATATGAAGGGTTCAGGTCAGTTTCGCGGTTTTTGCAGCGAACAGGGCAGGTGGGGGCGGTTTCATCCGTGAAAGGCATCGCGAATGAATGGCTCTGTCTGCGTTAAGTGTTGCTAGAAGAATTGAGCCCAGCTGATTGCCGAGTTCTGGTGATGTTTCTGGTTTCGCCCCCCCGGGCGAGTCCCTTTTAACAATCGCCTTAAAAGGAACCAAAAGGGCTTGCCCCATCATCCGGCCCCGGCTTCGCCGGGGTTCCCTCACTCCATCGTTGCTCTGGGGGCCGGCGCGATGGGCCATCCATGGCCTGGCGCGCCTCTCGCGGCATCCATGCCGCTCGTCCCCCGGCGCAACGACTGCGTTCGGCCTCCTGGAGGGGCGTTGGCGGCTGCTCCAACTTTCTTCGTCCAGCGCATCGCCATGTGGTGCGCACGGGCTTTCGTAGGATGGTGTAGAGCGAAGCGAAACCCATGCGGTGGAGGTGGTACGAACTCTTGGGCGCCCGGAAATGGCCGTGCTTGAGCGCTTGCTTTAAAACCACAACAGCTAACGCAGACAGAGCCAATGAATTCGCTCCCACCGGGCCCGGTGCCTATCGGGGTGTAGGGTGGATGACGCTCTTTTCATCCACCAGGCGGGGGTGGGCGCGGCCCCGGGCTGAAGCCCGGGCTACGGTGCTGTCCTGGGCAACGGAAGTCGCCCCTCTCCCGCAGGAGAGGGGCGGTGCGTCACTCCTGCGGCTGTGCCTTGCGACGGGCGCGGCGGGACAGCATGTTGAGCGCTTCGATGGCGGCGGAGAAGGCCATGGCGGCGTAGATGTAGCCCTTGGGCACGTGGGCGCCGAAGCCTTCGGCGATCAGGGTCATGCCGATCATGATCAGGAAGCCCAGGGCCAGCATCACCACCGTGGGGTTGTTGTTGATGAAGCGCGCCAGGGGATCGGCAGCCAGCAGCATCACGGTGACGGCGGCGACCACGGCGATGACCATGATCGGCACATGCTCGGTCATGCCCACGGCGGTGATGATGCTGTCGACGGAGAACACCAGGTCCAGCAGCAGGATCTGCACGATGGCCGAGCTGAAGCCGATCGCGGCGACCTGCTTGCCGACGAACAGGTCGCCTTCCGGCGCCGGGTCCACCGAGTGGCGGATTTCCGTGGTGGCCTTCCACAGCAGGAACAGGCCGCCGGCGATGAGGATCATGTCCTTCCAGGAGAACGCGTGGTCGAACACCTCGAACACCGGGTGCACCAGTTGCACGATCCAGGCCACGGTGCCGAGCAGGCCCAGGCGCAGGATCAGCGCCATGCCGATGCCCAGGCGGCGGGCCTTGGCGCGCTGGTGCTCGGGCAGCTTGTTGGTGAGGATCGAGATGAAGATCAGGTTGTCGATACCCAGTACCACTTCCATGACCACCAGGGTGGCCAGGGCGATCCAGGCGGTGGGGTTCGACACGAGTTGCAGGAGGTAATCCACGTCGGCTATCCGAAGATTCAGGGAGGCGCCATTCTGGAGATTCGACCGAACGGCGGCGATGGAGGAATAGCAACAAGTCTTTTCAAAGCGCACGCCGGCGCAAGGCGCTGTCCCGGGTTCCCGACAGGCGGTGCAGCGGCGGCGCCAATGGGGGCTCGGGCGGAGGCGGGAAATTGTTCGCAGACAGTGTCCCAGAGCCTGTTCATACTGCCCACACCCTCCCTCGGAACGACCCTGCCGCTGCATGAAGACCGTTGCCATCCTGCTATTCCCCGACCTGCTGATGCTCGATGTGGCCGGCCCCATGGATGTGTTTTCCATCGCCAACCGCTACCTGCCGCCGCAAGAGGCCTATCGCATCGTCACCCTGGCCGCCGGCGAGCGCACGGTGCGCGCCTCCAACGGCCTGGCCATGCAGGCCGATCTGCTGATAGAGGACGCCGAGCCGACCTATGACCTGTTGCTGGTGCCCGGTGGCCCGGGTGCCTACAACGACCGCCAGGATGAGGCCATGCTCACCTGGCTTGGCCGGGCCGCCGAGGCGTCGCGGCGCTATGGCTCGATCTGCACCGGTGCCTTCATCCTCGGCGAGGCCGGGTTGCTCGAAGGCCGCCGCGTCACCACCCACTGGCACTACATCGAGCGCCTGGCCGCGCGCTGTCCGGGCGCCGAGATCGAGACCGACCAGATCTACATCCGCGACGGCAAGCTGCTCACCTCCGGCGGCGTCACCGCCGGCATCGACCTGGCCCTGGGCGTGGTCGCCGAGGACCATGGCCGCAAGCTGGCCCTGGACGTGGCCAAGGTGCTGCTGGTGGTGATGCAGCGCCAGGGCGGCCAGGCGCAATTCAGCCCGTTGGCGGCCGGCGTGGTGGGAGGTGATTCGCCCATTGCGCGGGTGCAGAACCACGTGCTGGAGCACCTGGACGAGCCCTTCAGCATCGAGCGCATGGCCACCCTGGTGGCCATGAGCCCCCGGCACTTCTCCCGGGTGTTCGCCCGCGAGGTGAAGATGACGCCCATGGAGTTCCTCCAGGGCGCGCGCCTCGACCGCGCCCGCCACCTGCTGGAAACCGGCGACCTGCCCCTGAAGACCGTGGCTTATCGCAGCGGTTTCGGCAGCGTGCGGCACATGAGTTTCCTCTTCGCCGAAAAGCTTGGCCTCAGCCCTGCACAGTATCGCCGCCAGTTCAGTTGACCCCGGGGTGCCGGGCCAAGGGCCTCGCCGGGGCCCGTGTCCGTCCTGGGCATCGCCTTGGCCGTTCTTATCCTCCCGTTGCCGTTGTCCTGTCGCATCAGGCTGGGATGATGGGAAGCATTCTCGAAAGGAGGGTGCACGGGCCCGGATCGGGGCCTTGCAGGCAGTTCGCAGGGTGCCCGCCGGTTGCCGGCATACAGTGACATGCACGACATCAGCACCACCCGGGATGAGCGGGTCCTGCGCTTCGGCGCGTTCCGCTTTCACGTTCAGCAGCGCCTGCTGCTCGAAGACGGCCAGCCGCTGCGTCTGGGCAGCCGCGCCCTGGACATCCTCCAGCTGTTGCTGGAGAACGCCGGCCACCTGGTCGGCAAGGACTGCATCATCGCCCGCGTCTGGCCGACCACTGTGGTGGAGGAAACCAACCTGCGGGTGCACATCGCCGCCCTGCGCCGCGCCCTTGGCGATGGTCGCGACGGGCGCCGCTTCATCGCCAATGTGCCGCAGCGCGGCTACAGCTTCGTCGCCGAAGTCGCCTGTGAAGGCAGTGTCTCGACCCCGGCGGCGCTACCGGCACACAACCTGCCCATGCGGCTGACCCGTATCGAGGGGCGCGATGCCGTGGTCGGCACGCTGGTGAGCCAGTTGCCGGCGCGGCGCTTCTTCACCCTGGTGGGCCCCGGCGGCATGGGCAAGACCACCGTGGCCCTGCGCGTCGCCGAGTTGCTGCTGGAGCACTACGCGGACGGCGTGCACTTCATCGACCTGGCCGCCTGCGGGCCCGAAGGCGTGGCCGCTGCGGTGGCCACGGTGCTTGGCCTGGCGCCGGCCAACGGCGAGCCCCTCGCCGCCCTCGGCTGCCAACTGCGGCAGCGCCACGCGCTGCTGGTGCTGGACAACTGCGAGCACGTCATCGATGCCAGCGCGCTGCTTGCCGAAGGCCTGCTGCGCCGTGCGCCGCGCCTGGCGATCCTGGCCACCAGCCGCGAACCCTTGCTGGCCGAAGGCGAGTGCATCCAGCGCCTGGCGGGGTTGCCGGTGCCGCCACCACCGGGCGACTGCGGCGTGGACGAGGCGCTGGGCTGTGCGGCCATCCGCCTGTTCGTCGCCTGCGCCCGTGCGCGCCAGGACGGCTTCCGCCTGCGCCCCGGGGACGTGCCGCTGGTGAGCGACATCTGCCGTCGTCTCGACGGCCTGCCCCTGGCCATCGAACTGGCGGCGGCCCAGGTGGATGGCCTGGGCCTCGAAGGCCTGCAACGGCTGCTCGATGGCCAGTTCCAGCTGCTGGCCCAGGGGCGTCGCACCGCAGCGGCCCGGCATCAGAGCCTGCGGGCGAACCTGGATTGGAGCTACGGTCTGCTCTCTGCCCTGGAGCGTGTCGTGCTGCAACGCCTGGCGCTGTTCAAGCAGGCCTTCACTTTCGAAAGCGCCGTTCGCGTCATCGGCTGCGAGCGCCTCAGCGAGACACGGCTGTACGAGGCCATCAGCCATCTGGTGGCGAAATCCCTGCTGCTGGCGGAGCCGGAGGAGGAGCAGGTGTGCTACCGCCTGCTGGAAACCACCCGCGCCTACGCCCTGGACAAGTTGCACAGCGGCGGCGAGCTGTTGGAACTGCACCCCCCGCGTGCCCCCGAATGGCGCCAGGCGCTGCCGCTGCCCAGCCTCTGGCGCGGAGCACCGATGCCGGTAGTGCCCATTGAGTTTGCAGGTTGAGCGAACCCTGCAGCGAGGCCGAACCTCGCACCGTTGGGCCTCGCTGCGCTCGGCGCCAACCTACGGCGCCGTGCCCCACCCGAACCACGGTGCCGACCGGTGTGTAGGGTGGATGACGCTCTTTTCATCCACCGAGCGATGCCGCCAGGGGCACCGTGTCAGGGCAGCCCTGCGGCCTGCTTGGCGACTGAAGTCGCCCCTACATGGGTCGCGAGCCAGCCCGTAGGTCGAGCACGTAGGGCGGGTGAAACCCGCGGTGCATGGGCTGCGTCGCTGTCGGGTTGCACCCGACCTACATGAGGCACCACGGGAACGAAATCATTGGGATCACTCGCCGATCAGCCGCCAGCTCATCGGGTTGACCCCTTCGGCGCGGGTGAAGAGGCGGGAGAAGTGGGCCTGGTCGTAGAAGCCGCATTCGAGGCCGATGCGGGTGAGGCTGAGGTCGGAGGTGCGGATCAGCTCCTTGGCGCGGGCCAGGCGTTGCTGGCGCAGCCAGTCCTGGGGCGTCATGCCGGTGCTGCATTTGAAGGCGCGGGCGAAGTGGCTGCGGGAGAGGGCGCAGGCCTCGGCCAGGCGGGCGACGGGGATGCCCTCGGCGAGGTGGTCGAGGAGCATCTGCTTGGCCAGGCGCTCGCGCCAGGGGGCGAGGCCGCCGGAAGTTCCGGCATCGACGGGCTGTTCGTGCTCGCAGGTGCTGTCGTGTTGGAGGCTGGCCATGGCGTTCATCCCGGTTCGCGGTGGCTGGCCCGTGGCCTGGGGCCACGGGAGGATCACCGGGATTGTTCGGGGCGCCGCCCTGGGGCGCGAGTTAAACGTTGTTAATTCGCCTCAGAGCCCGTCTTCGCTCATGAACCGCACGATCTGCGTGCGCAGCCAGCGCTCGGCGGTGTCGTTGTCCTGGGCACCGCGCCAGGCCATGGTCAGCTTGGCCGGGACGATCTCGAAGGGTGGTGGCTCGGCGCGCAGGCCGCCGCCGGCCACCAGTTCGCTGGCGGCGTAGTCGGGCACGGTGGCGATCAGCTCGGAGTTGGCCAGCAGCGCGCGCAAGCCGTTGAACTGCGGCACGGCCAGGGTCACGCGGCGCGAACGGCCGATGCGCGCCAGGTCCTGGTCGATGTTGCCGCACAGGTCGCCGGAGAAGGAGATCAGCGCGTGGGGACGGCTGCAGTAGTCGTCCAGGGTCAGCGGCTCGGGGCGCTTGTCGGCGCGCAGCACCATGGTCTGGATGCGCCGCAGGGTGCGGCACTTGGCGTTGGCCGGCAGCTCGGTGGTGTAGCTGACACCAACGGAAATCTCCCCCGAGGCCAGCAGGCTTGGCATCAGCAGGAAGTTGGCGCGGCGCACCACCAGCACGATGTTCGGCGCCACCTCGCGCAGGTGGTTGAGCAGCGGCGGCAGCAGGCCGCACTCGACGTCGTCGGAAAGGCCGATGCGGAACACCAGGTTGCTGGTAGCCGGGTCGAACTCGTGGGCGTGGCTGAGGGCGTTGGACATGGCGTCCAGTGCCGGGCGCAGCTGCTGGAGGATCTCCACCGCGCGGGTGGTGGGCTCCATGGCGCGGCCGCTGCGCACGAACAGCGGGTCGTTGAAATAGTCACGCAGGCGCGACAGGGCGGCGCTGATCGCCGGCTGGCCGAGGAACAGCTTCTCGGCGGTGCGGGTCAGGTTGCGTTCATGCATCAGCGTCTCGAAGACGATCAGCATGTTCAGGTCGACGCGGCGCATTTCGCTGCGGTTCATGCGTGGGTTCCTTTATCCGTGCAGAGGGGCAGCGGGCCGTCAGCCTTGCACAACGGCCGGCGGCCGGCTTGTACGCATGTGCGCTTGTGCAGCGCCTGCGCGAGGGGGTGCGCAGGCGCTGCGATCACACGCGGAAGCGCGCCACCAGGCCATTGAGGTCAATGGCCAGGCGCGACAGCTCCTGGCTGGCGGAGCTGGTCTGGTGGGCGCCGGCGGCGGTCTGCTGGGCCAGGTCGCGGATGTTTACCAGGTTGCGGTCCACCTCGCGGGCCACCTGGGCCTGCTCCTCTGAGGCGCTGGCGATCACCAGGTTGCGCTCGCTGATGTGGCTGATGGCTTCGGTGATGGTGTCCAGCGCCTGGCCGGCGGCACGGGCCATCTCCAGGGTGGCGCGGGCGCGCTGGCTGCTGTTCTGCATGGCATCCACCGCCTGGTTAGTGCCCTGCTGGATGCCACCGATCATCTGCTCGATCTCCTGGGTCGACTGCTGGGTGCGGTGGGCGAGGGCGCGCACCTCGTCGGCGACCACGGCGAAACCGCGGCCGGCGTCACCGGCGCGGGCGGCCTCGATGGCGGCGTTGAGGGCCAGCAGGTTGGTCTGCTCGGCGATGGCGCGGATCACGTCGAGGACCTTGCTGATGCCCTGCACCTTGCCGGCCAGTTCTTCCACCTGGCTGGAGGTCTGGCCGACGTCACGGGCCAGGTCGCTGATGGAGTCCACCGTGCGGTTGACCTGGTCCTGGCCGCCGCGTGCGGTGCGGTCGGATTCCCGCGAGGCCTCGGAGGTGGCGACGGCGTTGCGCGCCACTTCGTCCACGGCGGTGGTCATCTCGTTGACTGCGGTGGCGGCCTGCTCGATCTCCTGGTTCTGCTGGTGCAGGCCACGGCTGGAGTCCTCGGTCACCGCGTTGAGTTCCTCGGCGGCGGAGGCCAACTGGTCGGAGGAGCGGGCGATGTGCTCGATGGTGGTCTTCAGGCTCTGCTGCATGGTGCGCAGGGAGCCGAGCAGCAGGGCCGGTTCGTCGCTGCCGTGCACCTCGATGCGCTCGGTGAGGTTACCGGAGGCCACGGTGTCGGCCACCTTCATCGCCTCGTCCAGCGGGGTGACGATGCTGCGGGTGAGGATCAGGGCGAGCACGCCGGTGAGCAGGGCGGCGAGGATCATCACCGCGCTGACCACCAGTACCGCGTTGTCGTACTGGGCGGTCGACTGCAGCGCGGTATCGGCGGCGATGCGCTGGTTGATCTTCATCAGCGCCTCCAGTTGCACGCCCAGCTCATCGGAAAGCTTCTTGTACTCGCCGCCCAGCAGCGCGCGCATTTCTTCGAGCTGGTTGGCGCCGGACAGCTGCATCAGCTTTTCGTTGACCCGGTAGTAGCTCTCCAGCACCCCTTTGAAGCGGCCGTACTGGGCCGTTTCCTCGCCGTCGTCCAGTAGCTTCTCGTACAGCTCCTGGGCCTGGTGCAGCTGGGCGATGAGCTCCGCTTCGCGCTGGTTGGTGGCGCGCAGCAGCTCGGGCTCGCGGTCCACCAGGATGCGGAAGGAGACGATGCGCAGGCGCAGCATCTTCTCGTTGATCGTGCCCAGTGCCGCATAGCTGGGCATGCTGTCTTCATTGAGGATCACGGTGGAGGCGCGGATGCCTTTCATCTGGTGCAGGGCGAACAGCCCCAGCAGGATCACCAGCAGCGTGACCAGGGAAAAGCTGAAGATGGCGCGCGGCGCGATCTTCATGCGGCGTAGAAGCATGGGGACGACTCCCGGTTTGTTATGGATCGTTCTGGGGTGCCAGGGGACAACCGCGCCCGTCATGGGATCAAGCGTAGCGGCTGAATGATTATCGGCTGGGAGCAGGGGGAACTGAAGGGCGCGGGCAGTGGGGACCCTGTTTTTTCATCCGGCGCTGGTGGTTGCAGGCATGCGTTGTAGCGCGCCGTCGGCCTTGCTGATGCCGGAACGCAGGGCTACCGGCGCTGCTGCGCCGATAGCCTCGCGCATCGGTGAGTGCGATCAGAACGCGGTCTGCACGCGTACGTAGAAGGTGCGGTAGGTGCCTTCCTCGCTCAGGCTGTTGCTTTCCAGCAGCCCGTTGCTGCCATAGGTCGTGGCGCGGCTGTCTTCGTCCTGGGCGAAGAGATTGAGCACCGAGAGGTTTAGGCTGGTGTTCTCGCTGAGCTGGGTGCGTGCCGAGACATCGACCCGCCCGACGGCATCCTGATCGCCTTCTACCGTCTGGCCCGAGGCCAGGCGATAGCGCTGGTTGTAGCCGCTGTTCCAGTTGTAGTTGGCGCCGAGGGTGGTGCGCAGGCTGGCCAGGTAGTAGTCGGCACCGGCATTGAACAGGTAGTCCGGCTGATCGAGGAAACGTCGGGTTTCGCCCGTGGCTGCGCTCTTCAGGAGGGTGTGCACGGCGGTGGCGTTGGACCACAGCGTCAGCTGCGGCAAGCCCAATGCATCCAGCGGCACGCGTGCTTCCATTTCCAGGCCGCTGGCCTGGCCGTCGCCGGCGTTCTCCGGGCGGCTCAGCCAGCGGCCGCCGCTCTGCTGGCTGAGGACGTTCTCGATCTTGTCGTTGAACCGGCGATGGAACAGGTTGGCCGAGAGCAGGCCGCGCTGGTCATTGAAGAAGTGATCCAGCCCCAGGTCGACGCCCCAGATGGATTCGGGCGTCATTCCAGGGTTGCCGCCGGTATCGGGCCTGGCCAGCGTGCCGGAGTCCGGGGTGATGGTCGGGCTCAGTTCGCGCAGATCGGGTCGGCGCAGTGTCCGGGCGATGCCCAGGCGCCAGTCGGTATCGGCGCTGAGGTGCCCCAGGTAATTGACGGACGGCAGCGGGCTCAGCTTGCTGGTCTGCTGCTTGGCGCCGTTGAAATCGCGGGTGCGGGTATGGGCGTCCTCAAGGCGCAGGCCGTAGGTCAGGTTGTCGCCCCAGGGCAGGAGCCAGGTGTCCTGGGCGAACAGGTGGGTGATGTCCTCCCTGATCTGGTACGTGCGTGCGGCGTTGATCGGTCTGAGGGTGCCGTTCTCGATGTTGCGGTTGTCTTCTTCGCGGGTTTCGCGACGTGCCCCGGCGCCCCATTCGAGACGGTGGGCGTCGAGCAGCGTCTTGACCTTCAGGCTGGGCGAGACCGAGGTCATGTGGATGTTCTCGTCGCGCAGGCGGGTGCGATCCAGGGTGCCGTTCGCCCGGTAGCGCTTGGCGTCGCGCTGGGTGTCCTCGTCGGCCTTTTGCAGGTCGAGGCTCAGCAGCAGCTCGGTGTCATCGCTCCACTGGTGCGTCCAGTCGCTGAGCAGGCCCAGGTTGGTGCGTTCGCGCTCGCGGTCTTCGAACTCGGTGCGACGGACCGCGTTCTGCGCGGTTTCCAGCTCGGCGGCGATGTCGTCGCGGTATTCGGTGGTCTTCAGGTAGTCGAGCTGGACGTTCACGCGGTTGTCGTCGTCCAGGCGCAGCTCCAGCGAGGGCAGGAAGTTGCCTTGCTCGAAGCGGCGTGCATTGGTGCCCAGCTCGCCCCCATTGGCGCCGCTGCCGTTGAACACCCGCGAGTCCTTGCTCTCGTTGCGGCGCTGCAGCTGCACGCCGCCCGCCAGGTTCAGCGTGACGTTGTCGTTGCCCAGGCTGTAGACGGCGGTGGCATCCCCCAGGCCGCCGTTGCTTTCCAGGTACCCGGCGCCGATGCCGAGTTCGCCGTTACCGCCCTTGGCGCGCTGCTTGAGAATGATATTGACGGTCCCGGCAGCGCCCTGGCCCTCCTGGCTGGCCAGGGGGGAGCGGATGATTTCCACGCGCTCGACCAGTGAGCTGGGGATGCGATCCAGCTGCACACTGCGCTTGGAGTTGGCATCGAGGATGCGCCGACCGTTGACCAACACCTGCGCGTACTCGGGGCCGATGCCCCGCAACTGCACCTCGCGGGCGCGGTTGGCACCCGCGAACGACACGCCGACCAGGCGGCGCAGCGCATCGCCCAGCGGCTGGTCGCCGAACTGGTTGAGCTGTTCGGCTTCGATGACGGCCTTCGAACTGCCGGCCTCGCGCCGTTCGGCGTGGGCGCGCTGGACCGCGTTCTCGATGGGCGCGGAGGAGATTTCCACCGTTTCAAGGCTGACGACCTGGGCGGCAAGCGGGGTGCTGCAGCCGGCCAGCAGAAGACCCAGCAGCCTGTTCTTATTCCTGTTGTGCATGATGGCTCGCATTGTTTTAGATTTATCAAATGATAATTATTATCAAATGTATAAATCAATCATCCGCGATAAATCATTGCTGCCTGCGCGCGCAGCCGAGGGCCGGGGCGAGGCGAGCGGCGGTGGCGGGCCATTCGATTCGACCATGGTGCGGCTCGATGGAGCCCGTTCACCCGGGCATAGGGCCTGCTTGACGCAGCAGGCTTGGAACCGCTCCGCAGGTCACCCCAGCGCTTCGCCGGTGGGCTCGGCCAGCGGCGGATGCACCCGATCACGCCCGGCGGCCTTGGCGCTATAGAGCGCTTCGTCGGCGGCGCGCAGCAGGTGGCTGTCCGGGGTGTTGTCGTTGGGAACGGGGATGTAGGCGTAGATGCCGGCACTGAGGGTGACCAGCCCCAGGTCGCTGCCTTCGTGGCGGATGCCCAGCTCGCGCACGGCGAGGCGCACCTGTTCAGCGACAGCGCGGGTTTCCGCCTCGCTGGTGTTGGGCAGCAGCAGGGTCATCTCTTCGCCGCCATAGCGGGCAGCCAGGTCGCCGGCACGGCGGGCGAAGCTGCCCACCACCTGGGCGACGGCTCTGATGCACTGGTCACCGGCGGGGTGGCCGTAGCGGTCGTTGTAGCGCTTGAAGTGGTCGATATCGAGCATGACGATGCCCAGCGGCGCGCCCTGGCGTCGTGCGCGGTTGGCTTCGATGGGCAATACGGCGTCGAGGCGGCGTCGGTTGGCCAGGCCGGTGAGGCCATCGACCATGGCCAGTTGTTCGAGGGCGTCGTGGGCCAGGCGCAGCTCCTCTTCGGCCAGGGCGCCGGATTCGATGCGGCGTATCAGCGCCTGGGCGAACAGCACCAGGCCGACGATCATCGCCACCACCACCATGGCCGAGCGCGCCACCTGGTCCAGCCAGGGCGCGGTGATGGAGCGGGTGGCAATACCGGTTTCCACAACCAGCGGGTAGTCCGCCAACTGGCGGTAGCTGAACAGCCGCTCCACGCCGTCCACCTGGCCATGGAAGATCGCCGTGCCCGCCGGTGCCTCGCGCAGCAGCTCGCTGAACACCAGGCCCTTGGCCAGGCTGGCGCCGATGGATTCGGGGAGGAAGGGGCGGCGCACCAATAGGGTGCCGTCCTGCAGGGCGAGGATGATGATGCCCGAGTCGCCGACGTCGAAGCTGTCGTAGAAGCGCACGAAGTAATCCACCTTGAGCGTGGCCAGGGCGACGCCGGCGAAGCTGCCGTCAGGGTTGTCGATGCGCCGTGACACCGGGATGACCAGGTCGCCGGTGGAACGGCTGCTGATCACCTTGCCGATATACAGGTCGTTGTCGGCGTGTTCGCGGTGATGGATGAAGTACTCACGGTCGGCGTTGTTGGCGCCGGGGGGGACGTGGTCCTTGTCGGTCACCAGCCAGTTGCCGTCCTTGTCGTAGATGAACAGGCCGTGCAACTGGGGCAGGTAGCGCTGCTGGCGCTTCATCAGGCCGCGCATGCGCTCCACCTGGAGCTTGTCGATGCCGTCCCATTCCACCCGTTCGATCAGCCCCACCAGCAGCGCGTCGGCCTGGCGTACCGCGTCGCGGGCATGCTGGGCGGCAGCGCTGGCGACGTTGGTGGCGTTGACCTCGGCGCGGCGGAACTCTTGCTGGTGGGCCTTCCATACCTGCCAGCTCTCCATGGCCAGGATCGCCACGATCACCAGCGCGGTGAAGCCGAACGCCAGGCGGCGTGCCTGGATATGGCCCTGGGGGTTCTCCATGGGGGGCGGCCTGTTCATGGCTGTCGGGCTCGACGATTACGCAGGGACGTCATGGTTGTGACCATGGTCGCGGGAAAACCTCCGAAGAGTCGGGACACAGGCAGCCTAGCAGCGCTGCGGTTAGAATGCCGCGCCTCTGAACCAGGACTCCCTTCATGACCCCCGCCGCCCTCGACACCCTCCGCCTCCAGCTGACTGCCGCCCTGGGCGACCTGCCCACCGAGACCCGCCGCCTGTTCCACGGCCGTGGCCGGCGCTGGCCGGGGCTGGAGCACCTGGTGGTGGATTGGCTGGAGGGCGTGGTGCAGGTGGCGCTGTTCCGCGAACCGGAGGACGAGGCCCTGGCCGCGCTGAAGGCGATGCTCGCCGAACTGGCGGCCAGCGACGCCTGGCGTGCGGCACCGGTGCGCAGCCTGCTGCTGCAGCGGCGCTACCTGCCGGGCAGCGAGACCGAGCTGCTGTGGGGCGAGGCGGTGGCGCAGTGGACCATGCACGAGGATGGCCTGGCCTACCGCCTGGACCTGATGCGCAACCAGAACATCGGCCTGTTCCTCGACATGCGCTACGGCCGCCGCTGGGTGCGCGAGCAGGCCGCCGGCAAGCGCGTGCTCAACCTGTTCGCCTACACCTGCGGCTTTTCCGTGGCCGCCATCGCTGGCGGCGCCGCGGCGGTGGTCAACCTGGACATGGCCCGCGCCGCGCTGAGCCGGGGCCGCGACAACCACCGGCTGAACGGCCACGACCTGACCCAGGTGATGTTCCTCGGCCACGAGCTGTTCAAGTCCTGGGGCAAGGTGAAGAAATGCGGGCCCTATGACCTGGTGATCATCGACCCGCCGTCGTTCCAGAAGGGCAGCTTCGAGCTGGACCGCGACTACCGCAAGATCCTCCGCCGCCTGCCGGAGCTGCTGGCCGAGGGCGGCCAGGTGCTGGCCTGCGTCAACGACCCGGCCACGGGGGCGGATTTCATCGTCCGCACCATGGCCGAGGAAGCGCCGGGGCTGGCCTTCCGCGAGCGCCTGGCCAACCCGCCGGAATTCGAGGACGTGGACCCGGAAGGCGGGCTCAAGGCCCTGGTGTTCATCCAGGGCGTGTAAGGCGTAGCCCGGACTTCAGCCCGGGAAGGCAGGGAATGCGGGATGCAGGGGCCGTCCCTGCACCCCTGCCTGGCTCCGCTGGCGGCTCAGTGGCCGCTTTCCACCACGCGGTAGCAGGGCACGTAGGCCGCGCCGCCGGGGAGCTTCATGCGGTGTTGCTCGACGAAGGCCTGGAGCAGGCGGTCCAGCGGCTGCATCACTTGCGCGTCGCCGTGGATCTCGTAGGGGCCGTGTTCCTCGATCAGGCGTATGCCCTTGTCCTTGACGTTGCCGGCGACGATGCCGGAGAAGGCGCGGCGCAAGTTGGCGGCCAGCTCGTGGGGCGGCAGCGAGCGGCTGAGCTGCAGGCTGGCCATGTTGGCGTGGGTGGGGTCGAAGGGGCGCTGGAAGCCTTCGTCGATCTTCAGCAGCCAGTTGAAGTGGAAGGCGTCGTTGCGCTCGCGGCGGAAGCGCTTCACCTCCTTCAGGCCCTGGGCCATCTGCCGGGCCACTTCGGCCGGGTCGTTGATGATGATCTGGTAGCGCTTCTGCGCCTCCTCGCCCAGGGTGGCGCCGACGAAGGCGTGCAGTTGCTGCAGGTAGGGCTCGGCGCTGCGCGGGCCGGTGAGGATGACGGGGAAGGGCAGCTCGAGGTTGTCCGGGTGCATGAGGATGCCCAGCAGGTAGAGGAACTCCTCCGCCGTGCCCACGCCACCGGGGAAGATGATGATGCCGTGGCCGACACGGACGAAGGCCTCCAGGCGTTTCTCGATGTCCGGCAGGATCACCAGCTCGTTGACGATGGGGTTGGGTGCTTCGGCGGCGATGATGCCCGGCTCGGTCAGGCCCAGGTAGCGGCCGCCGACGATGCGCTGCTTGGCGTGGCTGATGGTGGCGCCCTTCATCGGCCCCTTCATCACGCCCGGGCCGCAGCCGGTGCACACGTCCAGGCTGCGCAGGCCCAGCTCGTGGCCGACGCGCTTGGTGTACTTGTATTCCTCGGTGCTGATGGAGTGGCCGCCCCAGCACACGACGATCTTCGGCTCCACGCCCGGGCGCAGGGTGCGGGCGTTGCGCAGCAGGTGGAACACGTAGTCGGTGATGCCCTGGGAGCTCTCCAGGTCGATGCGCAGGCTGTCCAGCTCGCTGGCGGCGTAGACGATGTCGCGCAGGGCGCTGAACAGCATCTCGCGGGTGCTGGCGATCATCTCGCCGTCGACGAAGGCATCGGCCGGGGCGTTGAGCAGTTCCAGGCGCACGCCGCGGTCCTGCTGGTGAATGCGCACCTCGAAGTCCTTGTAGGCGTCGAGGATGGTCTTGGCGTTATCGATCTGCGCGCCGGTGTTGAGGATGGCCAGGGCGCACTGGCGGAACAGCGTGTAGATGCTGCCGGAACCGGCTTCGCTCAGTTGCTGCACTTCGCGTTGGGAGAGGGTTTCCAGGCTGCCTTTGGGGCTTACTTCGGCGTTGACCACGTGTCTCGGGGGCATTCTCTATTCCATGAAAAGCGATGTCGGGCGGGCCGCTCGGCCCCCCGCATCGGGGTGATGAGCGCCGGGCGCGGATTTTGGCGTGGCACCGGCAGTCGTGTGACGCGCCGGGGGTGTGCTTCAGGCACTGTCGATCGGCGCACCGCAATCAGGTGGGTTCACGTAGATAGCGGGAACCCTTGGGCTCTGACAAGCATTTTGTGCGATCTGCTCCATGAGGAATGGGCACAATCAACGCCGTCGGGTTGCACCCGACCTACGGGGGCGCCGTACCTGTAGGGGCGAATTCATTCGCCCAGCAGACCGCAGGTCTGCCCCCGCTCAATGTCACAGGCCACCTCGTCGTGGGAGCGAATTCATTCGCGAAATATGCCGTGCCGGGCCCGCGGTTGAAACCGCTCCCACCACTCGCCGGCCCACTCCGGCGACCCACCGGTCATTCGCCGTGGTGCGAGGGGCGATGGGGGCGTAGAATCGCCGCTTCCAGGCCGTACCCCCTCCCATTCCAAGAACAAACCCTGCCGCAGCCGTCCGCCCCGTGCCTTGCTCCCCGGGTGGCCCCTGGCATGCGCGGTGGAGGCGCATCGACCCTGTCCCGACCCCAGCCTTAGCCCCGGAACAGCCCTTGAGCCCTGAACGCCCCACCCTCGACCCAACCCCCGAACCCCGCGCCGGCAGCTGGCTGAGCGTGATCGCCCTGGCCCTGGCCGCCTTCATCTTCAACACCACCGAATTCGTCCCGGTGGGCCTGCTCAGCGACATCGGCCGCAGCTTCGAGATGCCCACCGCCCAGGTCGGCCTGATGCTGACCCTCTACGCCTGGGTGGTGACCCTGGCCTCGCTGCCGCTGATGCTGCTCACGCGCAATATCGAGCGGCGCACGCTGCTGGTGTGCGTCTTCCTGCTGTTCATCGTCAGCCACCTGCTGTCCAGTGTGGCCTGGAGCTTCGGCGTGCTGATGCTCAGCCGCATCGGCATCGCTTTCGCCCATGCGGTGTTCTGGTCCATCACCGCGTCGCTGGCGGTGCGCGTGGCGCCGCCGGGCAAGCAGGCCAAGGCCCTGGGGCTGCTGGCCACCGGCACCATCATGGCGATGGTCCTGGGCATTCCCCTCGGTCGCGTGGTGGGCGAGGCCCTGGGCTGGCGCACCACCTTCCTCGCCATCGCCGGGCTGGCGGTGCTCACGGCGCTGTGCCTGGCGCGCACCCTGCCGCTGTTGCCGAGCCAGAACTCCGGCTCCCTGCGCAGCCTGCCGATGCTGCTCAAGCGCCCGCCGCTGGTGGCGCTCTACGTGCTCACCGTGCTGGTGATCACCGCGCAGTTCACCGCCTACAGCTACGTCGAGCCCTTCTCCCGGGACGTGGCCGGCATGAGCGGGCAGATGACCACCCTGTTGCTGTTGCTCTCCGGCGGCGCCGGCATCTTCGGCTCGGTGCTTTTCAGTCGCTACAGCGACCGCTTCCCCCGGGGGCTGCTGCTGGTGGCGGTCAGCACCCTGGCGGCAAGCCTGCTGCTGCTCCTGCCGCTGGCCCAGCACCATGGCTGGCTGCTGGGCATGAGCATGCTCTGGGGCATGGCGATCATGTGCTTCGGCCTGGCTCAGCAATCCAGCGTGCTGCGCCTGGCGTCCGACGCCACGGACGTGGCCATGGCGCTGTTCTCCGGGCTGTACAACGTCGGCATCGGCGGTGGCGCGCTGCTGGGCAGCCTGGTCAGCCAGCACATCGCCCTGCAGCAGGTGGGCAATGCCGGTGCGGTGCTCGCCGTGACGGGCCTGGTGCTGGCGCTGTTCGCCTGCTGGAAGTTCGCCGATGCCCTGCGGGGTGGGCGCTGAGCAGAAGGGGACCGGCTTCACGGCAGCGGCGGGCGGCGCTTGCTAACGTGGCGCCGCTGGCACTCCGCCACCCACCCCAACGAGAAGGATTTCCCATGGCGCTCCGTTCCCTGCTGCTGATCGGCTCCCTGCTGCTGCCCGTCGCTGTGCAAGCGACCACCCTCGACGCGGCCCAGTCGCGCTACCGGGGCGCGGTGTCCTGCATCGATCGGCTGTTCTACGACGGCGGCTATGACGTTGGCGATGCCAAGCGCGAGGCGCTGATCACCGAATTCCTCGCCCACTACCAGCTGCCCGCCTATGACGAGGCCCGCTACGCCGCCGGCGAAGGCGCGGACATCGACCGGGACGCCTACATGGCGGGCTACATGCTGTGTGACGAGGACGTGGACTACGTCGACAAGCTGGGTGCCAAGCACGGCCGGCACCTGCCCAGCGAGTAAGGCGGAAGGCAGACGCGGTCTGCGTTAAGTGTGGCTGGGAGATTCGAACTCGGTTGATTGCCGAGTTCTGCTGATGCTTCTGGTTTCGCCCACCCGGGCGAGTCCCTTTTGACAATCGCCTCAAAAGGAACCAAAAGGGCTTGCCCCATCATCCGGCCCCGGCTTCGCCGAGGTTCCCTCACTCCATCGCCGCTCCGGGGGCCGGCGCGAAGGGCCATCCATGGCCAGTCGCGCCTCTCACGGCATCCATGCCGTTCGTCCCCCTACGCAACGACTGCGTTCGGCCTCCTGGAGGGGCGTTGGCGGCTGCTCCAGCTTTCTTCGCCCAACGCATCACGACGTGGTGCGCACGGACTTTCGTAGGATGGCGTAGAGCGAAGCGAAACCCATGCTGTGGGGCCAGGCATGGCGGAACGCGTCGTCAATCGGCTGGCTTGGCCTCATCCAGCGTCTTCCTGATGCTCGCGCCGAGCTGGAGGGCGTTGCTGCAGGCGGGGTCTTCCTCGCCGTGCTTGCAGGATTTCTCCAGCACCTCCAGGGCTTTTGGTAGGTCCTTTTTCACGCCGATACCGCGAGCCAGGTACATGCCGAGCATGGTGCAGGCCCAGGGGTCGTCCTGGTCGCAGGCGCGGGTGAAGCTGCGGGCGGCGCAGGCTTGCACGCGCTCGTTCTGCATGTCGGCGCGGTATAGCCCGGCGGCGTGGTTGGTGCAGCCGGAGGCGGCGCCCAGCTTGCAGGCGCGCTGGTACAGGGGTTCGAAGCCGGCGGGGTCGCCGCCGAGTTGCTGCAGGGTCACGGCCGTGCGCAGGCAGGAGTAGGCGTCCCCGGCGGTGCAGAGCGTGAGGCAGCCATCCAGCTGGTCGACGGTATTGCAGTCATAGGCGTTGACTTCCAGTGCTCGGCGAGCGGGCATCAGGTCGGCCGGGCATTGTTCGGCCTCCTGGGTCCATTGCGCGTTGGCGCGGACCTGGGCGTCGATGCGTTCGACGATCTGCGCGTCCTCCTCGGCCACGGCGGTTTGCAGCAGCGAAAGTGAAACGGCGGCGAGAAGCATCAGCGTCCTGATGAACATGGGAATTCCTTTGCGTGAAAGAGGGTTGTTGCACGCCCCGCAGCGGGGGCGTCAGGGGCCGGGAATCAGCTCGACGCGCTCGCTTTCCAGGTCCAGCAGCACCAGGCCTTCCTGCCCGTCGGGGAGGGTGCCGAGGCAGTCGCCCTGGCGGTTCCAGGCGGCGGATTGGCCGGTGGTGAGGAAGTCTTCCACCGGGCCGATGCTGTTGCTCATCAGCAGCGGCATGGCATGGCGGCGGGCCATGGCGGGGTAGTGCTGTTGCCCGGCGGCGATGCCGTTGGCCGATTTGGCGACGCTGACCAAATAGAAGTCGGCACCTGCCGCGACGGCCTCGTCGGCGTGCTCGGGGAGCATGGATTCGTAGCAGATGGCCGGCGCCAGGCTGTGTTCGCCGAGGCGGATCAGCGCCTGGCCTTCGCCCGGGCTGAACCAGGGCAGCTCGTCGGCGTGCAGGCGCTGCTTGCAGTAGAGGCCGCGTGGCTGGTGGGCCTGGAAGATGACCATGCCGATGCGCGGCAGCGGCGCGCCGGTCACCGGTAGGCCGGCGCAGATGATGATGCCGTGCACGTCAGCGAGGTGCTGCAGGGCGTCGAGGCGTGGGTCGTCGGGCGTGGTGGCCAGGCCCTGGGCCAGGGACGGCGCATAGTTGGTCAGCGAGAGCTCGGGAAACAGGATCAAGGCGGCGCCCTGTTCCACCGCCCGCCGGATGAACGCGCAGTGCTTGCCGATATTGCCTTCGATGTCGCCCGTGATCGACGACAGTTGCGCGGCGCAAAGCTTCACGTGGTGTGCTCCTGCAGATGAGGGCGCCATGCTAAATCGCCGTGGCAGCCTCACGCCAGAGCCTTTTCGAGGGGTGGCCCATGCACCTGTACCGTGTGCACGTCATTCAGCGGCTGATTGATCCATGGCGGCATCTGGACGCGCTTCCGGCGCCTTTCTAGACTGGCTTTCCGCTGGCCGCCCACCCCACAAGGAACCGCCCCATGAGCACCTATCAGGAACTGCGGATCAACCGCACGCAGCTGGACGATTGCCAGTCCCACCGCCGCGAGCTGGCCGTCGAGCTGGATGAGGGGCAGGTGCTGCTGGGCGTCGAGCGCTTCGCCTTCACCGCCAACAACATCAGTTATGCGGCGCTGGGCGATGCCATGGGTTACTGGCGCTTCTTCCCCACGGTGGAGGGCCAGGGGTTGATCCCGGTCTGGGGCTTCGCCGTGGTGCTGCAGTCGCACTGCGAGGGTGTCGCCGAGGGTGAGCGCTTCTACGGCTACTACCCCATGGCCAGCCATGTGGTGATGGAGCCGGGGCGCGTCGATGCCCAGGGCTTCACCGACACCATCGCCCATCGCCAGGGCCTGCCGGCCATCTACAACCACTACCTGAACTGCGCCACCGACCCGCTCTACAGCGACGACAGCGAGGCCCCGCAGATGCTCCTGCGGCCGCTGTTCACCACGGCCTTCCTGCTCGACGAATTCGTCGCCGGCAACCAGGCCTTCGGCGCTCGCCAGGTGATCATCACCAGTGCGTCGTCGAAGACCGCCATCAGCCTGGCCTACCTGCTCAGCCGGCACCGTGCCGAGCGTGGCCAGGACTACGAGGTGATCGGCCTGTCCTCGACGACCAACCGCGCCTTCGCCGCCGGGCTGGGTTGCTATGACCGGGTGCTGGAATACGGCGAGGTGGAATCCCTGGCCGGTGATGTGCCGTCGATGGTCATCGACCTGGCGGGCAACAGCCAGTTGCTCGCTCGCCTGCACGGCCACCTGCAGGCGGCGCTGCGCTACAGCTGCCAGGTTGGTGCCTCCCACTGGGACCAGCGCCAGGCACTGCCGAATGGCCTGCCCGGGCCGAAACCGGTGTTCTTCTTCGCCCCCAACGAGGGCAAGCGCCTGCACCAGCTGTGGGGATCGGAGGCCTTCGCCCGCACGCTCGCCGAGCGCTGGCAGGCCTTCAGCGGCTTCGCTCGCTCGTGGCTGATCTTCGAGTACGGCCACGGCGCCGAGGTGGTGCGCGAGCGTTACCTGGCGGCCTTGCAAGGGCAGCTGGAGCCGCAAGTGGGTGTGGTGCTTTCCCTGGCCGAGTGAGCCATGGGGCAGGGCGCGCGGTGAGGGCGGAATGATTCTCGTCCCAGTAGACGCGGCCCGCGCGCCTGCTTAGACTGGCCAACTGCTATGACCGCCGCCCCGGCGGCAGCCCAGGCTAAGCGCCCATGACCCTTCCCGAGTCCCCGACAGTACCGGCCCGGCACCGCCGAGGGCGCATTCCCGACCTGTTGCAGCCGGCGTTCCGCGCCTATGTGCTGGAGCACCACCGGGGCTTCCTGCTGGCGATCAACTTCATCGCGATGATCGCCTACGACTCCTACGTGCTGGCCGACGCGGTGCTGATCCCAGACATGGCCATGGAGTCGCTGGTCACCCGTGGCCTGCTCAGCCTGCTCGGGCTGCTGAATATCTTCCTGGTGTTCCGCTACAGCCGCAGCGTGCTGCTGATGGACATGCTCATGCCGCTGCATGACATCGTCTCCACCGTCGCCTGGTTCGAGCTGCTCAAGCGCAGCGACTCGCCCGATGTGGCCACCTTCCTCTATGCCTCGGTGGTGTTCATCGTGCTGGGCAACCTGGGGGTGCGCTACTCGTTCCGGGGCATCCTGGCCTGCTCGCTGGTCATCTCCGGGGTGATCCTCTACAACGTCGCGCTGCTCCATCCCGGCGATACCAAGGCGCTGCTGATCTTCACCCTGGTCTACCTGCCGGTGCTGGTCTTCAGCCTGTTCATCAGCTGGACCAATATCCGTGGCGTGCGTCAGGCCTTCCTCGCCGACCAGGAGGGCCGCCGCCAGCGCGCCGAACTGGCCACGCTGAACAGCCGCCTGCACGAACTGGCCAGCACCGATGCGCTCACCGGCGTGGGCAACCGCCGCGCCTTCGACCGCGTGCTGGAGGAGTACTGGTACCAGATGAGCCTGCACGGCCGGCCCTTCGCGCTGCTGCTGGCGGACATCGACTACTTCAAGCCCTACAACGACCACTACGGCCACCTGGCCGGCGACCGCTGCTTGCGCGAGGTGGTGGACAGCCTGGTGCACACCCTGCGCGACGGCCAGGCGAAAGTCTTCCGCTATGGCGGCGAGGAATTCGTCGTGCTGTTGCAGGTGAGCTGCCAGGCCGAGCTGGAGCACATCACCGAGCGCCTGCGGGTGCAGGTGGCGGGCCTGGACATGGAGCACCTGCACCGCCCCGATGGCTTGCGCCATCACACCATCAGCCTGGGCGCCTCGCTCTCCAGCGGCGAGGGCCTGGTCCAGGCCCAGGACCTGCTGGCGCGCTGCGACCAGCTGCTCTACCAGGCCAAGCAGGAAGGCCGCAACCGTGCCTGCCTGGCGGCGATGACGCTCTGCTGAGCGGGTTAGGCAATGCCCGGGTGAAGCAGCGCTGTGTTGGGCCTCGCTGCGCTCGGCGCCAACCTACGGGTACCGGGGCACGATCCCGTAGGAGCGAGCACTGCTTGCGAAGCGCTTGCGGGAATCTGTAGGAGCGAATTCATTCGCGATGGAATAACCGGCCACCCGCAGCCTTGTGCCGGCGGCGAGTCTTTCGCGGCTGAAGCCGCTCCTACGGGGAACGCCTGAGCGAGGCCGGACATTGCTGCCCTCGGCGCCGCCAGGGCGACGAGGGCGAGCGCGCCGGATTGCCCGGCGCACATGCGGGTGATCAGAGGATGCTGATCGGGTACTCGACGAAGGCGCGGATTTCGTTCAGGTCCGGGCCCACGTTGTTGTCGGCGCGGTAGATCGAGTTGCGCAGCTTGAGGGACAGGTCCTTGGCCGGGCCGTCCTGCACCACGTACTTGAACTGGTTGAACAGCTCGCGCTCGGTGCCGTCGCTCTCGCCGCCGGCCTCGATGTTGCTGCCGCGCACGTAGGCGACCTTGTAGCTCAGGCCGGGTACGCCGTAGGTGGCGAAGTCCAGCTCGTAGCTCGCCTGCCAGGAGCGCTCGTTCTTCAGGTTGAAGTCGGAGTAGTAGGAGTTGGCTACGTATATGGTGCTGCCGCCGTCGCCGTAGTCGTACGCATAGCCGGCGTCACCGGTGTTGCGCTGGTGGGCGATGATGAACGCGTGGGCGCCGACGCTGTATTTGGCGGCCAGGCTCCACAGGGTGTTCTTGTCGTTGTTGCCGTCACCGCCGAAGTCCAGCGCGGCATCGGAGTTGTCGTCGTAGTCGGTGCGGTAGATGTTGAAGTCGAAGTTCAGGGCCTGTTCCGCGTTGAACGGAATCGTGTAGTTCACATTGCCGTAGTACTTCTTGAAGGTGTCTTCGACATCGGAGTGGTACAGGGCCACGGACAGCGCATCGTTGACGACGTAGCTGCCGCCGATCACATCGATGCTCTTCAGGCGATTGGGGTCGCGTGCCGGGTCGCCCATGGGGCTGTCGGCGGTGAAGCGGCCGACGTTCAGTTCCAGGCCTTCGATTTCCTTGCTGGTCACCAGGGTGCCGGTGAAAGCTTGCGGCAGCAGGCGGCTGTCGTCATAGGCGAGCACGGGCAGGGAGGGGAACTGGTTGCCGTACTTGAGCACGGTGTTGGAGAAGCGCAGCTTCACCGCGCCGCCGGCTTCGGAGAGGTCATCCACCGGGTGGCCGTCGCTGTCGGTGTCGAAGAAGGCGCTGTAGTTACGGCCCCGGCCGCTGTCCAGCTTGATGCCGAGCAGGCCGTACGCGTCCACGCCGAAACCGATGGTGCCCTGGGTGAAACCGGACTCGAAGGTACCGATGAAGCCCTGGCCCCAGACCTTGGCGTCGTTGGTCTTGTCCTTGTAGTCACGGTTGAAATAGGCGTTGCGCAGCAGGACCTTGAGGCTGGCGTCTTCGACGAAGCCCTTGGCGTCGGACTGCTCGCTGGCGTGGGCCTGGGCGATGCTCAGGGCCAACAGCGTGCAGGCGGCGGCTATATAGTTTCGGTTATGCATGGATGCTCCCAGATATTGGTTTTTTTGATGGCTTGGAGTCGGCAGGAAGAGACCGCTTATTCAATTGCCGATCGACCGGGAAACTGTAGATTCCCAACCGTGACAGCGCGAACTAATTGTTGCTTATAAGGTCCGCAGAATAAGTGGCGGGTAACAGTTAACACGCGCGCGCAAGTAATCCGTAACTGATGGGGTTGATGATTAATATCAATGAAATTAATAGTTTGCGATTGGGTGTGGCGCGTATTCTGGCGGCGATGAATACCTCAGGGCGCTGCTCCAGTTCGTTGTCGGAGTGGCGCCTTGCTCCATTTCATCATCCTTTGGTTTATTTGCCGCTTCTCTTGAAGCGGCTTTTTTTTGGCCGCGATTTATAGGCGCGAGAAGAGGATTGCTGCACTCGCCAAGTTGCACTGTTGGAGTATCGGGCAATTGGTCAAATATCGGTTCGAGCGAAACGCGTGCAATGCATCTTACATATATAAGTCTGGGCAGTTGATTGCTCATTCACTTCCGCCCTATGCGTCATGGCGCCGCACAAGCTAACCGCATGGCCAGGTTTTTCGCCGCCTGGCGGGCAGGGTGGGTCGACTCCCCGGAGAGCCGGTCCGGCGCTCCACAAACCTCGTATCAGAGCCTGGCAGAGGCCTCGCCGGGCTAATGCCCCATCATCGATACGGCGAATGGCCAAGCGCCTCGTTGCAGTATCAGGCAATGCGTCGAGAGCTCTGGAATGCACCTTTCAAGGCGTTCGACGATTGGCAGGAATGGGCAATCACGCCGGAGTAGTCGGCTACCGGACAGACCCCGTCGACGCTTAATCTTCGCTCCTGGCCGGATTCCGGGCCCGCCTATCCCATCGAAGGCCGACGCGTCGGCTGATCCTCAACCCCTGGAGTACTGCTCATGTTCACAATCGGTTATGCCGCGCAAACCGCCGCTGCACCGCTCGCGCCCTTCAAGTTCGAGCGCCGCGAACTGCGCCCCAACGACGTGGCGATGGAAATCCTCTACTGCGGCGTTTGCCACTCCGACCTGCACCAGGCCCGCAACGACTGGGGCTTCAGCCTGTATCCCATCGTGCCCGGCCACGAGATCATCGGCCGGGTGATCGAAGTGGGCTCGGCGGTGACGCGCCACAAGGTCGGCGACAACGTGGCTGTGGGCTGCATGGTCGACTCCTGCATGCAGTGCGACCAGTGCCGCAAGGGCGAGGAGCAGCTGTGCCGCGAGCGCAACACCCAGACCTACAACAGCCGTGACCGCATCACCAAGGAAGTCACCCTGGGCGGCTACTCCAAGCACCTGGTGGTGCGCGAGGAGTTCGTCCTGCGCGTGCCGGAAGGCCTCGACCTGGCCAAGGCGGCGCCGCTGCTCTGTGCCGGCATCACCAGCTACTCGCCGCTGCGCACCTGGAACGTCGGCCCCGGCAGCCGCGTAGGCGTGATCGGCCTCGGCGGCCTCGGCCACATGGCGGTCAAGCTCGCCGTCGGCCTGGGTGCCGAAGTCACCGTGCTCAGCCGCAGCGCTGACAAGGCCGATGACGCCAAGGCCCTGGGCGCCGACCGCCTGCTGGTGTCCTCCGACAAGAAGGCGATGACCGCCGCGCAGTCCAGCTTCGACCTGATCATCGACACCGTGCCCTCGCGCCACGACGTCTCGCCCTACATGTCGCTGCTGGATATCGACGGCACCCTGGTGATAGTCGGGCAGATCGGCCCCATCGACGAACAGCTGACCATCCCCTTCGTCCTCGGCCGCCGTCGCCTCGCCGGCTCGCCCATCGGCGGCATCGCCGAGACCCAGGAGATGCTGGACTTCTGCGCCCGCAAGAACATCCTCCCGGACTGCGAAATGATCCGCATGGACCAGATCAACGAGGCCTTCGAGCGCATGGAGAAATCCGATGTGCGCTACCGCTTCGTGATCGACATGGCCTCGCTGTCCGAGGCGGGTTGATCGACGCAGGGGCCTGAGCCGCAAGGGCTCGGGAAAAGCAAAATGCCCGGCCATCGCATCAGCGGTGGCCGGGCATTTTCATGGGTGCAGTGGCTCCGCTGGTGGATGAAAAAGGCATCATCCACCCTACGCAAGAACCACCCACGCAGCGCGGTCCCATCTGCGGCACCTGTAGGGTGGATGGTGCTCTTCCCATCCACCAAGCGGTGTCGATGCTTGCACCTCTATCCCAGGAAGAAACCTGCCACTCAGTGCTGCACACCCGCCCGCTTGAGCAACTGCTTGCAACGCTCGGACAGGTGCACCACGCGCAGGTGCTTGCCAGCCTTGGTGTAGCGCTCGCGCAGGGTCATCAGCGCGGTGAGGGCCGAGTAGTCGACGAAGCTCAAATGGCGGCAGTCCAGGGTCACCTGGGCCGGGTCGCCCGCCGGGTCGAACTGGGCGAGGAAGGGCGTGGTGGAGGCGAAGAACAGCGTGCCGTGCACCTGGTACAGCTTGCTGCCGTCGGCTTCCAGGTGGCTGTCGGCGTAGAGCTCGCGGGCGTGCTGCCATGCGAAGTTGATGGCGGCGATGACGATGCCCAGCATCACCGCGGTGGCCAGGTCGGTGAACACGGTGATCACGGTCACCGCGATGATCACCAGCATGTCGTTGACCGGCACCTTGTGCAGGACCCGCAGCGAGGCCCAGGCGAAGGTCTGCTGCGACACCACGAACATCACCCCCACCAGCGCGGCCAGGGGGATGCGCTCGATCAGCGGCGAGAGGAACAGCACGAAGAGCAGAATCATGCCCCCGGCCACCACGCCGGAGAGGCGGCCACGGCCGCCGGAGCTGAGGTTGATCACGGTCTGGCCGATCATCGCGCAGCCGCCCATGCCGCCGAACAGGCCCGAGGCCATGTTGGCCGCGCCCAGGGCCACGCATTCGCGGTCCGGGTAGCCCCGGCTCTCGGTGATCTCGTCGGTGAGGTTCAGGGTCAGCAGGGTTTCCAGCAGCCCGACCATCGCCATCAGCAGCGCATAGGGGGCGATGATGCGTAGCGTCTCCAGGCTCCACGGTACCTCGGGCAGCGCAAAGGTCGGCAGGCCGCCGGCGATATGCGCCATGTCGCCCAGGGTACGGGTGGGCAGGCCGACGAAGTACACCAGCAGGCCGACGCCAAGGATGGCCGCCAGGGCCGGCGGGATGGCGCGGGTCAGGCGCGGCAGCAGGTAGACGATGGCCATGGTCAGCGCCACCAGGCCGAGCATGGTCGCCAGCGGCATGCCCGACAGCCAGGCTTCGCCGGCCTTGAAGTGCTCCAACTGGGCCAGGGCGATGATGATCGCCAGGCCGTTGACGAAGCCCAGCATCACCGGGTGCGGCACCATGCGCACCAGCTTGCCCAGGCGCAGCAACCCGAAGGCCATCATGATCACCCCGCCCAGCAGCACCGTGGCCAGCAGGTACTGCACGCCGTGCTGAACCACCAGCGCCACGATCACCACCGCCATCGACCCGGCTGCACCGGACACCATGCCCGGCCGCCCGCCGAACAGCGCCGTCAGGGTGCAGATGATGATCGCGCCATACAGACCCATCAGCGGATTGAGCTGCGCCACCAGGGCAAAGGCGATGCACTCGGGCACCAGGGCGAAAGAAGTCGTCAGGCCGGCCAGGACGTCGGCGCGAATGCGGGCTGGTTTCATGGATTACCGGGGGAGGGCGGGACAAGGGAAGGGGCGGCGGATTCTACGGAAACTCCCCCGCCCGGGCCAGTTGCCCCGGTCGGCTGGCCCAATCCGGGCCTCCACCTCGCTGCCCATCTCGTGGAATTCATTCGCGATGGAGCATCCGACAGCGCGTAGCCAGGTGCCGGCGGCGAGTCTTTCGCGGCTGAAGCCGCTCCCACAGGGAGAGCCCGCCGTGAGGCCGGACAGGGTTGTGTTGGGCCTCGCTGCGCTCGGCGCCAACCTACGGCACGTTGCCCAATCCGGTCACGGTGCCAACCGGTGTGTAGGGTGGATGACGCTCTTTTCATCCACCAGCGGTGCCGGATGGAAACGCGGAGTTGGGGCAGTCCTGCGGACTGCTTGGCGACTGAAGTCGCCCCTACAGTCGCCCCTACGAGTGGGGCCGCCTTTGGCTGTGGGGCTCATGCCTCCACGGGGCGCGCTGCGGGTGCCTGGGCGAACAGCGATTGGCCGAGGCTGCGGGCTGCCCGCAGGTAGTCGGCCGGGTCGCGGCTTTCCGATTCCAGCAGCAGCTCGGAGCTGAGCACCTGGGCCCCGCAGTAATCGAAGATGCCGTGGTCGATCTGCGCCTTCATCGCCTCCAGGTAGCCGTGGCGTTCATAGGTGCCGGCATCGGCACCGCCGACCCCGATCAGGTGCACCTTGAGGTGGCCGAGCTTCTTCTCGAAGCGCTGGTCGAGGACGAAGTCGAAGGCCCAGCCGTTGCTGAACACCCGGTCGATCCAGCCCTTGAGCAGGCCCGGCATCGACCACCAGTACACCGGGTAGACCAGCACCAGGGCATCGGCACCGTCGATGCGTGCCTGTTCGGCGAGCACATCCGCCGGCGGCGTGGCCTGGTGGCGGTGCACGGCGTGGTCGGCGGGGTTGAAGCGGGGGTCGAAGCCTTCCTGGAACAGGTCGGCGGTTTCACTGCCGTTGCCCGGCGCGGACTCGGCCACGCCACGGGCGACTTCGGCGGCGATGGCATGGGTGAGCGACTCGGGATCGTGATGGGCGACAACGATAAGGGCGTGCATGTCGGTGGCTCCTGTGGCTCGATTGCGGGAGAGCTGAAAGCGCTTATATACTTTCAGTAAGTTACGATTGGTAAGTTACTTTTGGTAGGTTTCCCATGTCAAGCGATGAGAAGCAACAGGATTCCGCCGCGCAGCCGCGCCGTCGGTTGTCCCGCGAGGAACGGCAGAAACAACTGCTGGAAGCGGCCTGGCGCCTGGTGCGGGAGGAGGGCAGCGATGCGCTGACCCTGGGCCGCCTGGCCGAGCTGGCGGGTGTGACCAAGCCGGTGGTGTACGACCACTTCGGCACCCGCCAGGGCTTGCTGGCGGTGCTCTACCAGGATTTCGACGCGCGGCAGACGGCGGTCATGGATGCCGCGCTGGACACTGCCGAGCCAACGCTCGAGGGCATCGCCCGGGTCATCGCCTCGTCCTACGTCGCCTGCGTGCTGCAGCAGGGGCGGGAGATACCCGGGGTCACCGCGGCCCTGGCCGGCTCGCCGGAGCTGGAGCGCATCAAGCGTGAATACGAGGCGATCTTCCTCGCCAAATGCCGCGCAGTGCTGAGCCCCTTCACCGGGCAGGGCGGCCTCGGCGCCCCTGGGTTGCGGGCCATGCTCGGCGCGGCGGAGGCGCTGTCCCACGCCGCCGCCGCCGAGGAAATCACCCCCGCCCAGGCCGAGGAAGAACTCTTCGCCACCATTGTCGCGCTGGTGCAGCGCAGCCAGCAGGTGGGCTGATCAAGGCGCGCGACGCGGGCGGTCGGCGAAGGCGATCAGCAGGGCGATGAGCAGCAGCCCCAGGGCGACGAGGAAGGTGCCGCGCATGCCGGCAGCGATGGCCTCGGGCGCCGCGCGGGTGATGTCGTCGCTCGCCGCGCCCAGGGCGAACACCGCGCCCAGGGCCGAGGCACCGGTGACCAGCCCCAGGTTGCGCGACAGGTTGAGCAGGCCGGACACCAGGCCGCGCCGCTGTGCCGGCACCTCCGCCATCACCCGGGTGTTGTTGGCTGCCTGGAACAGCGCATAGCCCGCCGTCAGCCCGGCCAGCGGCACGATATAGCCGAGCACGCCCAGGTGCGTCGGCAGCAGCGGCAGGGCCAGGGTGGCCAGCGCCATGCCGAGCAGGCCGATGCGCACCATGGGCGCGGCGCCGAGGCGGTCCACCAGGCGCCCGGCGGGCACGCCCATCAGCGCCGACACCAGCGGCCCGCAGGACATCGCCAGCCCCACCTGGGCCGGCGCCAGATGCAGCGCGCCGGAGAGGTAGAAGGGGCCCACCACCAGGGTTGCCATCAGCACGCTGGTGACCAGCGCCCCCATGGCCAGCCCGGCGCGCAGCTGCGGGTCGCGGAACATTGCCAGGCGCAGCAGCGGTGAGGCGACGCGCCTTTCCACGCGGATGAACAGCGTCAGGCCCAGGCCCGCCGCCAGCAGCAGGGCGCCGTTGAGCGAGCCGAAGTGGCCGTGGCCCAGGGTCAGCCCCAGGGCATAGGCGGCCAGGGTCAGGGCCAGCAGCAGGGTGCCGGGGATGTCGAAGCGGGTGTCGCCGTCGTTCACCCGGTCGCGCGGCAGGTGGCGGTGGGCGAGGGCGAAGGCCAGCAGGCCCAGGGGCAGGCCGACCAGGAACAGCGCCCGCCAGCCGGGCCCGGCCAGCAGCAACCCGCCGAGGGAGGGGCCCAGCGCGGTGCCGATGGCCGACAGGGTGCCGAGCAGGCCCATGGCGCTGCCGGTCTTCTCACGTGGCACCGTCTCGCCGATCAGGGCCATCGCCAGGGTCATCATCATCGCCGCACCCAGGCCCTGCAGCGCGCGGGCGCCGATCAGCCAGCCGAGGGACGGCGCCAGGCCGCACAGGGTGGAGGCGCCACTGAACAGCAGCAGGCCCGCCAGCAGCAGGCGACGGCGCCCCAGCAGGTCGCCGAGGCGGCCCGCACCCACGCTCAGTGTGGTGATGGCCAGCAGGTAGGCCAGCACCACCCACTGCACGTTCTGGAAGGGGGCGCCGAAGGCTTCGGCCAGGGTCGGCAGGCCGACGTTGGCGATGCTGGTGCCCAGGGAGGCGAGCAGGGTGGCCAGGGCAAGGCTGGCCAATGCCCATTTCGAGCCGCTCGCCTGTTCGGTGGTCGCTGGGTTGGCTGTGGGGGGCTGCATGGCGGGGCTCCGTGGGTGGGTCGCCAGCACAGTCTGGGCGCGGTGCTGATAGGGCGGAAGGCGCAGCATTTGCACTTTATTCATGCATCCAACGCCATAGGTGAGCCGGCCGTGCTAGTTTTTCCGTCCATGAGCCATCCCGATTTCAACCTGCTGATCACCCTCGACGTGCTGCTCGCCGAAGGCAGCGTCGCGCGTGCTGCCAAGCGCCTGCACCTGAGCCCCTCGGCCATGAGCCGGGCCCTGGCGCGGCTGCGGGAAACCCTCGGTGACCCGCTGCTGGTACGCGCCGGCCGCGGCCTGGTGCCCACGCCCCGGGCGCTGGAGTTGCGCGAGCAGGTCAGCCAACTGGTGCTGGGGGTGGAGGGCGTGCTGCGCCCGGTGGAGCACCTCGACCTGCAGCGCCTGGTGCGTACCTTCACCCTCCGCGTGGGTGATGGCTTCGTGGAGAACTTCGGCCCGGCACTGATCGAGCGTATGGGGGCCGAGGCGCCGGGCGTGCGCCTGCGCTTCGTGGCCAAGACCGACAAGGACAGTGCGCCCCTGCGTGACGGCAGCGTCGATCTCGATACCGGCGTGGTAGGCGCCGACGCCGGCCCGGAGATCCGCACCCGTGCGCTGTTCCAGGACCGCTTCGTCGGCGTGGTGCGCCAAGGCCACCCGCTGACCCGTGGTGCCATCACCGCCGAACGTTATGCCGGTGGGCGCCATGTGCTGGTGTCGCGCCGTGGCAAGGACCGCGGCCCGGTGGACGACGCTCTCAAGGCTGCCGGCCTCGAACGGGATGTCGTCACCCTGGTGGGCGGCTTCTCAGCCGCCCTGGCGCTGGCCCGCGCCACCGACCTCATCGCCACCGTGCCCGAGCGCCACAGCGGCAGCCTGCGCGCGGGGCTGTTCAGCTTCCCGCTGCCGCTGGATGTAGAGCCCATCAAGGTCTCCATGCTCTGGCACCCACGGATGGATGCCGACCCCGCACACCGCTGGCTGCGCGAGTGCGTGCGGGGCGCCTGTGGGGAGGGCGGTCAGCCCAGCGGGTAGACGCGGCTGCTGCCGTCGGCGTTGTACACCGTCAGCACCGGGGCGGCGCACTCGCTGTGCCGTTGTGGCGGGGTGCCGGCCTGGCGGCCGATCTTGCCGGGGGTGTTGCGCAGTGTGTGCAGGGTGGTGCAGACCATCACCTCGTTGAAGGCCCGGGCCAGCGGCCCACTCCGGGGTGCGGCGAGCTGGCGGCCGCTGAACTGCCGGGCGCTGTCTTCCAGCCCCTGCAGCACCACCACGCAGAGCAGGCGCTCGACGTTGCGGGGGATGCGCCGGCGGTGCGTCGGGTTGACCCCGAGCAGGTCCAGCAAGCGGGGCTTCTCCAGCTCGTCCAGCACCTGCGGTTCGTTGGCGATCAGCAACTGGCCGGTGGAGCGCAGCAGCGCCTGGTAGGAAGCCAGGTGCGCGTGCTGCGCGGCTTCGAGTTCCTTGAGGGTGTGGCGGGTGAAGGGCAGGTGCTCGCGCATGCGGCGGCGCTGGTCCCACAGCTTGCCCTGCTGCAGGTCGTGCTGCTGCGCCGCCTTGCGGATCGCCATGCGCGTCGCGGCCAGGCGGTTGGCCCAGCCCCGTTTCGGGTCATTGGCGATGCTCAGCAGCTTTTCGAAATATCCAGGTACCACGCTTCGGCTCTCCGCCTACTGATTTCAACCCCACCCCAGGCACCATCCGGGTGCCCGTTTCAGCCGCATAGACACCACGATCCAGGCCTTGCGCTCAAGGAGTTTATTGGCACCGAGTCAATTGCGCAGGGGGACATGGGTCGATAGGGCGCTCAGGGGCGTTGCCCGATGTGCCGGCGCAAGGCGGCCTGGGCGATCAGCGACGCAGCCTGGTCGGAGCCGCTCTTCAGCGCCGAGGTGGCGATGTCCCGGGCGGCGGCGAGCAGGTCTTCGCGGTCCACACCGGCTTCTTCCGCGGCCGCCAGGGTGGCCTCCAGCGCTATCCACAACGCTTCCTGCAGGGCTGCCATCCGCATTGGGTTCATGTCCCGCTCCTCAGTTCAGGGTAACGATATTGAGCGTGCGCCCATCCTGGTAGGTGATCAGCCCCTCCACGCTGAGGCCGTTGGGCAGGGTGATGCGCAGCGAGTCGGCATCGCCCAGGTCCAGGTCGCAGGTGAGGCTGAAGAGGCCGGGGATGGTTTCGTCGAGCACGACGGTGGTGCTGCAGGCGGTCGGCATGGTCGACCTGCCCTGGCGGCCGAGCGCGTAGACGAGGGTGGCCTGGCCTTCATAGTGGGTGTGCATGGTGCGGTCCTCCGAGGGTCATGCTGGAGTGACTGCGGCGGCTTCGGCGGAGTTCAGGCAATGGGATGACCGGGGCTGCCGAGGGCCGCCACCGGCCGACGGATTGACGGAACAACAAGCGGCGCGGGCGGCTCCACCGAACCTGAGCAACCCACTGGAGACGACCATGAACGACCTTCCCCGCACTCCCGATAACCAGAGCGTCGAATCGAGCCCGGGCAGCGACCGCGAGGCGCCCACCCGCGAGCGCGAAGGCATTCCGCCCGAGCTGCACCCGGAGTGGCAGGCCCCGCGCAACCCCTCCACCGAGGATCGCCCCGGCAGCAGCGACGCGCCCGACCGCCCGCGCCAGGCAGGCGCGAGCTGACCTGGCAGAGGCCACCACTCAGAACCACCCAGACAAAAAAGGAGGAGGGCAGCCATGGCCAGCCACATCGTGCATTTCACCGCGCCGATCAACTCCACCACCAGCGGCCAGCTCATCGAGCGCTGCACCCAGGCCGTGCAGCAGGGCGCGGACGAACTGGTGATCAAGATCGCCACCATGGGCGGGGAGTGCAGCTACGGCTTCTCCCTGTACAACTTCCTCATCTCGCTGCCCATCCCCGTGCGCACCCACAACCTGGGCACGGTGGAATCCATGGGCAACATCATCTTCCTCGCCGGGCAGCGGCGCAGCGCCTGCCAGCACAGCAAGTTCCTCTTCCACCCCTTTCACTGGAACCTCAACGGCTCGGTGGACCACGCGCGGATGTCGGAATACGCCATGAGCCTGGACTACGACCTGCACCTCTACGCGCGCATCGTCGCCGAACGCACCCCGGCCGGCGCCGAACCGCTGCACATCCTCGACTACCTCAAGGCCGCGCCACGCATCCTCGACGCCGAGGCGGCGCTGGCCACCGGGATGATCCACGAGATCGACTGCCTGGGCATGGCCGCTGACGCGGTCACTTCGTCTATCCACTCCTGAGTGGCAACGGTACGCCACTCATCCCGAAACCCTGAACGCCTCGCGCATCCACCTTTCGGACTGATGAACGCCCACTCGTTTCGGAGGTTTCCCATGCGTGCACTCACCTACCACGGCAGCCACGATGTCCGCGTCGACAACGTGCCGGACCCCATTATCCAGGAGCCGGACGACATCATCCTGCGGGTGACGGCCACCGCCATCTGCGGTTCGGACCTGCACCTGTATCGCGGCAAGATTCCCCAGGTGAAACATGGCGACGTGTTCGGTCACGAGTTCATGGGCGTGGTAGAGGAAGTGGGGCCCGCCGTCACCGCCGTGAGCCGGGGCGACCGGGTGATCGTGCCCTTCGTGATCGCCTGCGGCAGTTGCTTCTTCTGCGAGATGAACCTGCACGCCGCCTGTGAGACCACCAACCCCGGGCGCGGCGCCATTCTCAACAAGAAGCAGATTCCCTCGGGCGCCGCACTGTTCGGTTACAGCCACCTCTATGGCGGGCTCCCGGGCGGCCAGGCGGAGCGGGTACGGGTGCCCAAGGCCAATACCGGCCCCTTCCGCATCCCCGACGAGCTGGACGATGAAAAGGTCCTGTTCCTCACCGACATCCTGCCCACGGGCTACCAGGCGGTGATCAATGCCGGCATCGGGCAGGGCAGCCGCGTGGCCATCTACGGCGCCGGCCCGGTGGGGCTGATGGCCGCCGCCTGTGCGCGCATGCTCGGCGCCGAGCAGATCTTCATGGTCGACCAGCACGCCTACCGCCTGGCCTATGCGCAGCGCACCTATGGGGTGATACCCATCAATTTCGACGAGATCGACGACCCGGCCGAAGCCATCATCGAGCAGACACCCGGGCACCGGGGCGTGGATGCGGCCATCGATGCCGTGGGCTTCGAGGCCAAGGGCAGCACCACCGAAACCGTGCTCACGGCATTGAAGCTGGAGGCCAGCAGTGGTGTCGCCCTGCGCCAGTGCATCGCCGCCGTGCGCCGTGGGGGCACCGTCAGCGTTCCGGGTGTCTATGCCGGTTTCATCCACGGCTTCCTGTTCGGAGATGCCTTCGACAAGGGGCTGACCTTCAAGATGGGGCAAACCCATGTCCACCCCTTGCTGCCCGGCCTGCTGGAACACATCCAGAAGGGCGAGCTGAACCCCGAGATCATCATCAGCCACCGCCTCGACCTCGCGGACGCCGCCGAAGGCTACCGCCTGTTCGACAAGGCCGAGGACGACTGCCGCAAGGTGATCCTGCGCCCGTGATCCCGAGCACATCGGTGCATTCCTGTGGGAGCGGCTTCAGCCGCGAGAGACTGGCCGGCGGCGCCAGGCTGCGTACCTCCGTCAGCGGTGCTGGATGGGGCTCCGATGGTGGATGGGTGAAGCGTCATCCACCCTACGTATGTACCCTGGAGAGAGATTCGTAGGGCGGGTGAAACCCGCGTGGCAGGGTGCCGTGGTGTCGGGTTTCACCCGACCTGCAGGCTCGAGACGGCCCCTCGCCGGCATGACTGCGGAGTGGCTTTTCGTAGGGTGGACAACGCTTTTTTTGTCCACCAGCGGAGTCCTGGTTGGGGCAGAGGGGGTGGACGCCACTGTCGGCATCCACCCAGGTCGCTGCTGCCGCTGCATCAGGGCTTCTTGTGGGTGGCGGCGAGGTCGCGGGCCATCTGCAGGTGATGCTCGAGCTTGGGCAGGGTCTTGGTGGCCCAGGCGGCAATTTCCTTGTCATCCGAAGCGGCGGCTTCCTTGAACAGCTCGATGGTCTTCTCGTGGGCCGCCACCTGGTTGTTGGCATAGGCCTCGTCGAAGTTCTCACCGTCACGCAGCTTGAGGATCAGGGCCTTGGCCTTGCTCATCAGCTCGGCTTCGGTGGCCACCTCCAGCTTCTTCTCGCGGGCCAGCACCGCCAGCTCGCGGTTGGCCGCGCCGTGGTCGTCGATCATCTGCTGGGCGAAGGTCTTGACGCTGGCCGAGGAGGATTTCTCCAGTGCCAGCTTGCCGCCCTCGATCTCGGCGATGCCGCCGGCACTGGCTTCGTCGACGAAATCGTCCGCGTCGATCGTGTCGGCGGCGAACAGCGGGGCGCTGAGGGAGGCGCAGAGCAGGGCGGGTAGAGCGAGTCGGGCGAATCTCATGGCGATCTCCTGGGATCGTGGGTTCATGGCAGTAGAAGCGGCGCCCCGACGGAAAGTTGCAGCAATCGGATGGGCGTCGCGCCTGTACCCGCCCGGGCACCACCCGCCCGATTCCCTGAACCTCGACCGGGCCCTTGCCCTTCCAATCCATAGCGACCGACAGAACCAGGAGAAGGCCCATGGCGATACGCAACGAACGCTCGACGAACACGGCACCGCCCCGGGCGACGCCGCCCCAGCGCCGCCAGCCGCTGGTCAAGACGCTGAGCTTCGCGGTGTTGCACTTCACCATCGCCTTCACCGTGGCCTACCTGCTCACCGGGAGCCTGCTGACCGGCGGCCTGATCGCCCTGATCGAACCGGCCTGCAACACCATCGCCTTCTATTTCCACGAACGTGTATGGGAGCGTTTCGGCGTGCGCGCCGCGCCGCAGAAGGGCCATGGCCACGGCAACCTTTCCCATGACTTGCGGCGCGCCTCGCGCTAGCGCCGCCTCAACCCTCAGGAGACAGCCTCATGTACCCACAACCCCATAACGTCCATGGCGTCGAGCGCGCCTTCTCGGTCGCCGCCGGCCTGGTTTCCATCGCGTCCGGTGTGTACCGCGGCGGTGCCCCGGGGGTGATCAAGGCCCTGGGCGGTGCCGCATTGCTGCTGCGCGGGGTCAGCGGCCACTGCAGCATGAAGGGACTGGTGTTCGACCCCGATACGGAGCTGGAGTACCTGCGCCAGCGCGTGGCCGCTTTGCGCGCCGCACTGCCGCGCATCGAAGACCACCCGCTGCGCAGCCAGCGGGCCCTGGAGGCCAAGGTCGATAACGCCGTGGAAGAGACCTTCCCTGCAAGCGACCCCATCTCGCCCTGAGCGGCTCAACCGTGCCGGGTCGCCCTGCCGAACAGCGCAGGGCCGGCCTCGCGCATGAAAATCTCCACGGTCTTCGGCCCGATCCCCTCGAAGGCCAGCAGCCGCTTCTCGCACTCGGCACGGTCGGCGCTGCGCTCGACCAGGGAGCCGAGGCGGTCGCCGTATTCGTCGTGCAGCTTGCCGCACAGCTTGAGCAGGCGCTCGGCGGTGGAATTGTCGTAGCGCACGTAGTGCGCCTGGCCGAGCATCCGCACCAGCTCGGCGTGGCTGCAATGGCCCAGCTTGCGCGGCGTATCGCGCCCGTGCTCCTCGACTATCACCCGATAGGCCTGCACGGCGATGGCCTGCTGGATGGGCTTGCCGAACAGGAAGCTGGCGATCAGCCATTTGAACAGGGCGCTTTCCTCGGCGCGGGCCAGTGCCTGGTCCAGGCCGAGCTGGTGGGCGGTGATGCGTTGGGTCGCCATGGCGGTTACCTCGTCCGGGGGCTTTTCTGGTCTGTCCGGCCGCCCGCTGAAACGTTCAGGGAATCCGCCTCGCCGGCACCTGCGTGGGACAGTCGAAATCTGCAACTCGGGCCGCTTCCCGCGTGTCACTGATGAAACACCTGCGCTCAGGAAGCCCCATGCGAACGCTCACCCGCCAGGACCTGGCCGGGCTCGAACTGGCTCTGGAAATAGTCGCCGCCCCGTATTCACAGGGGGAAGAACCGCTGCAGGCGTTGCGGCGGCTGATTGCACGGGCTCGCGCAAGTGGCGAGGGCAGTCACGCGGAGACGGAGTTGCAAAGGCTGGCCGAGCAATTGCGGGAGGCGGGGGCGGTAACGGAGGTGGTCGGTGGCACCGACCCGTTCGACGCGGGCATCGGCGCCGCCCTGAAACTGATAGAACGGCGGCTGGAGGAGCTGCGCGCGCTCCAGCCGCCGCCGTGAGCGCCGCTACGGCGCGGGCTGTTCCGGCTGCGCTGCCTCCGCCTCGCGCTTCTGGCGGTAGTAGGGCTGCGGGCGGGAAAACGCTATCGGCTGTAGCCCCGTTCGATCATCCCGCAGCAGGCTGATGTCCAGAATCTCCAACCCGCAGCTGGCGAGCCAGACCACAGCGGACAGGTTGCCGAGCGGCCTGGGGGGCTTGTCGCCGAACGCGTGTTCCACCACGCAGCGGGCAGCCGTCTTGTGGTTGGGCAGATGGCCCGAGCGAATGGTGACCGACTGCTCCTGACCTTCAGCGTTGCGGTAGCTGATGAGCCAATCCATATCTCCTCCTGATTGCGATGACCCACGGGAAGGGGCGGACAGCGCTATAGAGCGGAGTGGCCAGGAGAATGTTTCAACAAAAAAACAGGTGATCCGATGATCAGGATTTCGCCTCGGCCGCCTTGGCGAACTCGTGCTGGATGCTGTCGGTGATGCGCTGGATGATCTGGCTATATTCCTCGCCCTCCACCAGCTCGCACAGCTGCATCGCCGCCGCCATGCCGATGGCCACGGAGTAGGAAATCTGCCGGGCGGGGAAGGGGCCGCCGCGCTGGGAGTCGAGGGTGGCCTGGATCGCGTCGTTGAGACGGTTCTTCATCTCGTCCTTGGTCATGGCGTTCTCCGCTGGCTGGGAAAACCAAGCATAGACCGCGCCCGCGCTCAGCCCATTTTCCTTGAACCGAGCGGCGATGCCGGCAGTCAGCATCTCACTGCACCCATACCAAGGAGATGCCCCGATGATCAGGAAATGCCTGTTCCCCGCCGCCGGCTATGGCACGCGCTTTCTGCCTGCCACCAAGTCGATGCCCAAGGAGATGCTCCCGGTGGTGGACACGCCGCTGATCCAGTACGGCGTCGAGGAGGCACTGGCGGCCGGGCTGCACCAGATCGCCATGGTCACCGGGCGTGGCAAGCGCTCGCTGGAGGACCACTTCGACATCAGCTACGAGCTGGAGCAGCAGATCAGCAACACCGACAAGGAGCAGGCCCTGGGCGGCATCCGCCGGCTGATCAGTGAATGCACCTTCTCCTATACCCGCCAGGTGGAAATGAAGGGGCTGGGCCACGCCATCCTCTGCGGCCGCCCACTGATCGGTGATGAGGCCTTCGCCGTGGTCCTCGCCGACGACCTGTGCCTCAACCCCGGCGGTGATGGCGTGCTCGCGCAGATGGTCCAGCTCTACAACACGTTCCGCTGCTCCATCGTCGCCATCGAAGAGGTGCCCTGGGAGGAGACCGGCAAGTACGGCATCGTCGTCGGCGATGCCCTGCGCGACGACCTGGTGCGGGTCGAGCGCATGGTGGAGAAACCCAAACCGGAGGATGCGCCCTCCAACCTGGCCATCATCGGCCGCTACATCCTCACGCCGGACATCTTCGAGCACATCGAACGCACCGCACCGGGCAAGGGTGACGAAATCCAGATCACCGACGCGCTCATGGAGCAGGCCCGGCAGGGGTGCGTGCTCGCCTACCGCTTCAAGGGGCGGCGCTTCGACTGTGGCTCGGCGGAAGGGTATGTGGAGGCGACCAACTTCTGTTTCGAGAACCTCCGTGGCCACAAGCGCGCGGCGAAGGCTGGCGAACCCGCGGCCAACGAACACCTGCCCGTGCAGGTCGAAGTGCCCGCCTGAGTCCAGGGCGCCCGCTGCGGTTCGCCCGTCAGGGTTCGCGGGCGCCCGTGGTCTTGCGCTGCTCGGCTTCCAGCGCCTGCTGGATGCGCCGGTAGATTTCCTCGCGGTGCACCGGTACGGAGCGCGGCGCGCCGATGGCCATCTTCACCGAGAAGCCGCGGATCTCGGTGATGGTGATCACCACATCGTTGCCGATGTGGAACTGCTGGTCCTTCTCACAGGTGATGATGCGCGTCCGGCCCTCGGCAGCCTGCTCGGGCGGTACCGGGGCGGGCGTCATTGCGGGTCCCCCGAGCCATCGTCGCCCTGAATGTCCGGGTCGTCCGGGTGCACCTCGGCATCGTCCTCGGGCAGCCGTTCGACGGCGGAGCCCGGGTCTTCGTTGCCGGGGTCGTTGATGGGGTCGTCCTTATCGTCCTGCATGGCGTGGTCCTCGTCGTGGGGCACTCAGCCATCGGCCGGGCGCGTCAGCTCCAGCACCACCGCGGCGATGCGGTCGGCCTGGGCATAAAGGGGGTTGTCCAGTTCCTCGCCGAACACGTCCGGATCCATTTCGCGGTAGCGCCACGGCCAGGCATGGGCGTCGAGCAGCGGCTGGAAACTGTCGCGGAACGGGTCGCGGCCACCGAACATCGCCACCCCCGTGTACAGCAGCAGCGAGCCGCCGGGGGCGAGGCGTTCCAGCGCGGCCTCGATGATCGCCTGCGAGAGCCCGGCGCCATGCTCGCCGCCGCCATGGCGATAGGCGCGCTCCGCCGGGTCCAGCATGTAGGGCGGGTTGGCGATGATCAGGTCGAGCGCCCCGTCCACCTGATGCAGCAGGTCGCTGTGCCGCGGGATCAGGTTCGCCGCGCCGGCCAGCCACGCATTGACGGCGGTGCAGGTCAGCGCGCGGTCGTTGATGTCCAGGGCCAGGACCTCCGCCTGGGGCTTGGCCAGTGCCGCAAGCAGGGCGCCCGGGCCGGCGCCGCAGCCGATGTCGGCGATCCGCAGGGCGGTGCGCGTTTCGCCCGCCAGGTGCTGGTGCAGGGCCTGGGCGAAGCGGTAGGTATCGGGGCCGAAGAACACCGCGTCGGCGTCGGTGGTCGGGTAGCGCGAATGCACGAACAGGTGGCCGTCGAGGCTGGACCAGCGGATGCGGCTCGACCACAGCTCGCCCTGGGCTTCCAGGGCGTCCGCCTCGCGCAGCAAGGCGAACAGCTCATCGCCCACCAGCGACTCCCGGAAGGGGCGGCTCCAGCCGAAGACGTCCTCCAGGGTGCGCGCTTCCCGGTTGCCCGGCCGCGCATTGACGCGCTGGTGCGACAGCGGGGTGATGGTGGTGAAGCGATAGCCGCGCTTGGCCAGCAACTGGCCCAGACGCAGCAGCGGGTGGTCGGCCGCCACGCCGAGGTGATCCAGGGGGTAATACAAGGTGCGCTCCTCAGCGGGTCAGTTCGGAGAACAGCCGGGTGGCGAGCAGCCCGGCCGGCGTCCAGTGGGTGGCGGGGCCCTGCAGCTCGATCAGCCGCGCTTCGTAACGGGCTTCGTCGAGCCGCTGCAGCTCGTCCAGCAGTTGGCGCTGCTCGGGGTTTTCCCGGGGTTGCAGCGAGGGGCGCTGGCGCTCCTGGGAGGGCAGGTGCGGCTGCCGGTGGCGGCTGCGGAACACGCCATTGCGGGACAGCGCGCCCGTGCCGGGGCGCTCCCAGGTGCCGGCGATCCAGTCATGCAGCAGTTGCTGCTCGTAGAGCGAGAACACGCCGAACATCGCCGCGCGCTCACCTTGCACCAGCTGCCAGAAGCGGCTCTCGGCGGGGTCGTGGTGGCGGCGTATCCAGCCCCGGCGTTGCAGCGCCGAGAGGAAGCCGGCGATGCCTTCGTCGGCGCCGAGCCACTGGTTGACGGTGCGTCCTTCGATGCGGCAGTAGTCGGAGTGCACCTGCCCGGCGACGCCGCGCTTGCGCTCGAACATCTCCAGCAGCTCGCGCTCCAGGTCGAAGTCGGCGATCACCGCGCGGGAGCCCAGGCCCAGGTCGTTGAGGCGATAGCCGAGGCTGACGCGGCGGTAGAAGTCCTCGGCGTCGGCCACCGGCGGGTGGTTGTCCAGCACCGCCTGCACGGCCCTGTGCGCATGGCCGGTGGCGCTGTTGTCGATGGTCACGTGGAGCTGGAAGTAGTACGGGTCGATGTCCAGCTCGTCGAGCTCGAAGGCACTGATCAGCAGGTGCAGCGGCAGCTGTTCGTAGCCCAGGTTGTAGCCGATGACCTCGGGCAGGAACTCCTCGGCCAGGGCGCCGAGCGCGAGCTGGGTGGCGCCCTGCAGGTAGTGCGCATCGTCCAGCCCGGTGAGGTCGTCGCAGCCGTGGCTGGCGAGCAGGCGGCGGTACAGCAGCACATGGTTCTGCGCGGCCACGCCATCGCCCAGCTCCTCGAGAAAGGTGCGCACCAGCGGGGTGAAGCGGGTGTCGCGCCAGTGGCGCAGGGTGCCATGGAGCCAGGCGCCATCCACCAGCTTGGTGGGCGCCACGCCACGGAGGAAGTACAGCGCATGGGCGCGGTCGCCGAAGTAGCGGCGGCCCGCACCGTTGCGGCGCTCTTCCAGGTACGCCGCGTATTGGTGGGTGACCTGGGCGGCGTTGCGGCGGGACCAGGCCGCCAGGTCGGCGGGCTCGCCCGGCAGGTCGCAAGGCAGCGCGGCGGCCTGCCGCAGTTGTTCGTGAAGGAAGGCCCGCGCATCGTCCAGGCTGTCCGCGGGCTGTTGCAGCAGCTCCTGATACAGGCGCTGGGCGGGGCCGAGCGGGGCCATGGCCAGGGGCACATCGGCCTGGGTGGTATCGACTGGGCTGAGAACGGACATCGGCAGTTTCTCCGGAACGGGCAGGACCTCGCGAAGCGGGCGCTTCGCTGCTCTCGTACGGGCGCTTTTGCACCTCTTGGTTGTGAGGGGGCCAGGCCGGAAAAGATTCCGACTTAATTCGCCAGGCGAAACGACTGGAACCGGGCGGGGGCGACGGGCGTCCTCTTGGGATGCATCACTGAAGGAGAATGCTGATGGCAACCGATTCGCCGGGTGGCTTCGGGATAGAAGAGGAGTACTTCATCACCGACCTCGCGACGCGCGGGCTGGCCCGGCGCTCGGTGCAACGCTACGTCGACGCCTGCCGGCAAGCGCTGGGCGAGCGGCTGGCGACCGAGATGTTCACCACCCAGATCGAGATCGCCACACCGGTGCTGTACAGCCTGGACGAGGCCCGTGACTGCCTGGCTGGTGTACGCGCCACGCTCGACGCGCTGGGGCGCCCGCACGGGCTGGGCATCCTCGCGGTGGGCACCCATCCCCTGGGCGGCTGGCGCCAGCAGAGGAGCAGCGCGCCGGCCCGTTACCAGCAACTGTTCGACGATCATCAACTGGTGGCCAGGCGTAGCGTGCTGTCCGGCCTGCACGTGCACGTGGGTATCGCCGAGGGGTTGGACCGCATCCGGGTGATGAACCGGGTCACGCCCTGGCTGCCCTTGCTGCTGGTGCTCAGCGCCTCCTCGCCGTTCTGGGAGGGGCGCCCATCCGGGTTGCTGAGCTATCGCCAGGCGGCCTGCGGGGAATGGCCGCGCATGGGCATACCCGATCACTTCACCGACGAGGCGGCCTATGACGATTACCGGCGGTTGCTCCTGGGCTCCGGGCTGATCCGCACCGAGGCCGATGTCTGGTGGGCGCTGCGGCCTTCCGCGCGCTTCCCCACGCTGGAGCTGCGCATCGCCGATGCCTGCCCGCGGCTCGATGATGTGCTGTGCATCGCCGGGCTGTTCCGCGCCATGGTGGCGGTCGCCTCCCAGGGCGACGAGCCCCATTGGGTGAGCGACCCGCTGACGCGTCTGATCACCCGTGAGAACCATTGGCAGGCCATGCGCCATGGCCGCCACGGGCGCTTCGTCGACCCGCACACGCGTGTCGTCACCGGTTTCGGGGGCTGGCTGGAGTCGGTGCTCGGGCAGGTCGGCGAACAGGCGCGGGCCGTGGGCGACGAGGCGGCGCTGAGCCGGGCGCGATGGTTGGCCGAGGCGGGCAGCGGGGCGGAGTTCCAGCTTGGGTTCTATCAGCGCAGGAGAGGCGAGGGGCGGAGCGGGCGGCAAGCCCTGGCGGACCTGGTGGATGCGTTGCGGCGGCAGATGGGCCTCGAAGGCGGCGAGGCGGATTGAGGTCCAGCCCCGGCTTCGCCTGAGCGAAGCCCGGGCTGCGTACTACGACTTACGAGTTACGGTTGCCACCGCTGCTCTGGCCGCCTTTGCGGCCCGCTTCGGAGGCTTTCTCGCGGTCATTGGCGAAGTTGTTGCCGCCGCTGCTCTGGCCACCCTTGCGGCCGGCTTCGGAGGCTTTTTCACGGTCGTTGCTGAAGTTGCCGGGGTTCTTGTTGCTCATGATGGTGCTCCTTTCAGGCAGGCCGGGATTGGCCCTACCTGAACTCTGAACGGAGCCCGGCGGAATTGTTCGCCTCGCCTCGCGCTTCGCTAAGCGATTGATCGACAAACGGTTTTCGTGATGACTCGGCGATGGCGCGGTGATGTTCACGCGGTGGCGAAGGCCCACCCTGGTGGCTTTTCAGGGCTCGATTCCCTGAACCTGTGGGGTGGCAGGCTCTTCCAATGTTGCAAGGGGGAGCGCTGTGTGCGGCGGCTCCCCGTCATCGCCACCAGCGGAGGAGACAATCATGTCCGCACCCTTTTCCTATTTCTGGATCGCCATGGCGGCGATCCTGATCCTGCTCGATATCTGGGCCATCATCAGCGTCTTCCGCAGCGACAAGACCGTGGGCACCAAGGCGCTGTGGGCCCTGGGCATCTCGCTGTTCCCCATACTCGGCCTTGTCTACTGGGGCATCGCCGGGCCACGGGGCGCGGTGGAGGGGCCGTCGTCGCCGGAGCACAGCAAGTAGCCTGAACCTATCGAGCCGGCCCGCCCTCCCATTAAAGGTGTGACCTTCACCTCTTCATCCACCCGGGTTTTCACTTGGCCCAGGTGGATTTTTTTTGGCTATGCCTGGATGTGCGCATCACCACCGGTATGCGCCGCGGCTGGCGGCTTTCGTAGGATGGTGTAGAGCGAAGCGAAACCCATGGGTGGGCGTTCCAGGAATCCAGAAAGACGCTTCAAGCACTGTTCTTGAGCCTTTTCATTGAATTCACAGCAGCGAACGCAGACAGAGCCATTTTTCTCCCACCTACAGGCATAGCCTGGGTGCGCCCCTGCCGTCAGCGCAGGCGCTTCCAGCTCGGTTCATCGCTCAGTGCGGGGTCATCGTGGGCGGCGAGGAACACCGGCAGGTCGCCCCGGGCGATCCACAGTTCGCTCTGCCACTTCAAGGCGTTCACCGGGTGTTCGGCCCACACCATGTAGGCCCGCCGTGGCGTGGCCTCGTCGTCGCGGTGCTGGTCGTACAGGATGGGTACCACCTCTTCGCTGAGCCAGCGGCTGATGCCGCGATGCTCGGGGTGGTTGAAGCGGTACAGCAGGCGATAGGCACCGGCCTCGCTGATGGCCAGCACCTCCTCGCGGCCACCGCTGGCGTGGCGCAGCACCACGACACGGCGCTGGTGCGGGTCCACCAGGCGGGTCATGCGGTAGGGGCGCAGGGCGCCGATCAGGCGGGCGAAATCGTGGGCGACGAACCAGGGCTGGTTGTCGACCATCACGGTGCGCAACTGGTGGTTGTGGCGTTGGAAAACGATGGGGGTGGATGCGTCATGCATAGTGGAGCTCCAGTATGAATTGGAAGACTGCCACCAACGTCGTCAAACATTAGGGTGGCAGACCGCGCAGGGTTGACGAACCGGCATACTGGAAACCGGCAGACCCGCGAGGGTCTCCCTGCGCGATCTGCCATAGAGCAGAGCAGCTAAAAACTGCATGCGCGCCGATGCCTGCAAAAAACGTCCGCCGTTTTTCGCATGCGCCTTGGCTACGCATTCGCGCCAGTATGTTCGGGTCGTCAAACCCGGCCGCGGGATTGACCGCGACCGGCGCAGGATAGGGAGCGAAGCGGAGGAGGGCAAGGGGCCGGGCTCAGCCGGCCGCCTCCACCAGCCTGGCGAGGCGCTCGGCCAGCTCCGCGCGGCGGAAGGGCTTGCTCAGCACCTCGGTACCCTGGAGTTGCGCCGAGGTGAGGGTGGCGAAGCCGGTGATGATCAGCACCGGCAGGGCGATCTTGCGCTGGCGCAATTCCTCGACGAGCTGGGCGCCGGTCTGGTCGACCATGATGTGGTCGGTGACCAGCACGTCTGGCAGCGGGCCCTGTTCGATGATGCGCAACGCGGCGCTGGCCGAACTGGCTTCGGTCACCTGGTAGCCCAGGTCCTGCAGTTGCAGGGCGACGGTCTGGCGGACCATCTCCTCGTCGTCCACCAGCAGCACGTGGGTGGGTTTCTGTGGCGCTGGCGCGGCGTCGGCGAGGGGCGTCTCGTGGCTGCCCTGTTCGGCGCTGATGGGCAGCCACAAGGTCACCCGGGTGCCCTTGCCGGCTTCGGAGCCGATGTCGATACCGCCACCGGATTGCGCGGCCAGGCCCTGTACCATCGACAGGCCGAGCCCGGTGCCCTTGCCCACGCCCTTGGTGGTGAAGAAGGGCTCCAGGCAGCGGTCGAGGGTGACCTCGTCCATGCCGCTGCCGGTATCGCTGACGCTCAGGCTGACGTAGCGGCCCTCGGCGAGGCCCTGTACCCGGCCGGCGGGCACGGTGTCCAGCGCCGCGGCGAGGGTCAGCTGGCCACGGCCCTCCATGGCGTCGCGGGCGTTGACCGCGAGGTTGAGGATGGCCAGTTCGAGCTGGTGCGGGTCGACCACCACGGCCGGCAGGCGGCCGGGAATGTTCACCTCGACGTCTATCATCGGCCCCAGCGAGCGCTCGATGAGTTCGCGCATGTCATTGACCAGCACGCTCAGGGCCACCGCCCGGGGGTTGAGCGTCTGCCGGCGGGCGAAGGTCAGCAGCCGTGCCACCAGCACCCGCGCGCGGTCGGAGGCCTGCAGGGCACTGTCGATGAGGGTGCGGCTGCGCTCGTCATCCACGCGCCGGCGCACCAGTTCCAGCGAGGCCATGATCGGCGTCAGCAGGTTGTTGAAGTCATGGGCGATGCCGCCGGTGAGCTGGCCGATGGTTTCCATCTTGCGGGCTTCGTGCAGTTGCGCCAGCGCCGTTTCGCGCTGCGCGACCATGGCCGTGACGCGGGCCTCCAGGTCCTCGTTCAGCTCCCGCAACTGCGCCTCGGCCTGGACGCGCGAGCTGATGTCCATGCACACGCAGAGCATGCTGTTGACGTTGCCCTGCTCATCCACCAGCGGAGTGATCTGACTGTGCACCCAGGCCGGTTTGCCGTCGGGGCGTGCGTAGCGCTCGGTCATCTCGAAGGGCGAGTCGGTGTCGAGGGTGCGCAGGTGCAGGCGTGCGGAGGGGCTTTCCGGGTGGGCGATTTCCGGCAGGCTCAGGCCGAGCAGGGCCTCGCGCGGGCGGCCGACGATCTGGCAGTAGCGGTCGTTGACCAGGGTGAAGTGCCAGGTGCGGTCGTACACGGCGATGCCGGCGCTGGCCTGGTCGAACATGGCCGATATCTGCGCCGAGCTGGCGTGCAGGGCGCGCTCGGCACGGGCGTGGCTGATCAGCATCCAGGCCAGCTTGGCGGTTTCTTCCACCAGCCGGCGTTCCTGTTCGGAAAACACGTGGGGGTGCGCGTGGTGGATGACCAGCATCGCCTCCAACTGCTGATGGCGCAGCACCGGTACGTGCAGTGTGGCGGCCAGGCCAAGCTCCTGGGCCAGTGCCCTTTCGCCGGGGCCCAGGCCGGAGTCCTGGTGGAGGTCGTCGCGCGCGACGCTTTCGCCCGCCTGCAGCGAGGCCAGCAGGTGGGCGCCGAAATTGCGGTAGCGGTGGTGGCCGGCGGCGGAGCGGGCGTCGCGCAGGTATTCATGGCGCACACTGAAGGTCTGCCCGTCGCCGTTGTCCTCGCCGAACAGCACCCGCGCCGCCCCCAGTTCCTCGCCGAGGCGGCGTGCGGTGAGGGTGGCGATGCGCTCGGGATCGGTGATCGAGGGCAGGATGCGGCCCAGTTCGAGGAGGAAGGCCTGGCGGTGCTCGAAGCGAACCCGTTCGGTGGTCTCGGTGACGATGCACAGCACGCCGCCCACCGTGCCATCGGCCTCGCGCACCGCCGAGTAGGAGACGTCGAAGTAGACGGTCTCGCCGTGGCCGTGGCCGTGACGCTCGATGTAGAAGGGGCGGTCCTTGGCGACGAAGGTCTCGCCGGTGTCCCGAACGCCACGCAGCAGGGGTTCGAGGTCGTCCCAGAGCTCGCTCCAGTTTTCCTGCGCCGGGCGGCCCAGGGCCCGTGGGTGCTTGGTGCCGATGCTCGGCGCGTAGGCGTCGTTGTACAGCGCCACGTAGTCAGGGCCCCAGAACAGCACGATCTGCGCCTTGGCCGGCAGCACCGTGGCCATCAGCGTCTTCAGCGCCGGGGACCAGTCTTCGGGCGGGCCGAGCGGTGAGTCCTTGCAGTGGCCGTGTTGCAGCAGCGCGGCGATCTCGCCGCCGTTGCGCAGGAAGCCGGGGGTGGCGGGCGGGGCATTCTCGCGGGGGGTGTCTTGAGGCGATTCCATGTCGTGGGTCAGGTTCCGCGCGTGGGCTGGTCAACAACTATGAGCGGCGAAGTCGGCCAGGCGTTCAGTCCATCTGCGCCTGAAGCGTGAGAAGAAAAGCAGCCGCGACGGCCGGCGGCAAGGCGGGGGAGCGGGGTTGCCCGACTGGTCTACCCTTTCCCTCTCTTGCAGAAGGACGAGACCGATGGAAGACATTCGCCACACCGCCGTGAACGACGCCCTCTGGGTGGCCCTGGAGGCCGTGCTGGCTGCCGCCGTGGACGCGGGGCTGGACCGCGAACAGCTGGTTCGCGCGGCCAAGCGCGAAGCCGCCACCGGGCTGAGCGCCAATGCCGTGCAGGCGCCGGAGTTCATCGAACTGGCGGTGCTGCGCCGGCATATCGGCCCGAAGATCTGAGCGCCCACCGACGGGCGCCCAGGCTCAGTGCATGGTGGCGGCGTTGCGCTTGCGTTCCTGTTTGATGCGGTACATCTCGCGGTCGGCGCGCTTGATCGCTTCCTCCGCGTCGACGCCCTCGGGCAGCAGGGCCACCACGCCGGCGCTGGCACCGCAGTAGTCGATGCTGCTCTCGCCGCTCAAGGTGTAGTGCCCGACGGTGGCACTGGCCAGACGCTGTTGCAGGTGCGTGGCGGCACGGCTCATTTCGCTGGCCAGGTCCTGTTGCTCGCCACGCGGGCCCAGGGCCACGACGATGAACTCGTCCCCACCGGTGCGGCCGAGCATGTCGCTGGTGCGTAGGCCGTTCTGCAGGTTGGTGGCCACCTGGGTGAGGAACAGGTCCCCGGACTGGTGGCCGTGTTCGTCGTTGATGGCCTTGAAGCCATCGAGGTCCACCACCCCCACCAGCAAGTAGCGGTCCTCGCGCCGGGCCAGGGCCAGCAGGCGCGGAATCTCCGCGAGGATGGCGCGGCGGTTGTAGAGCCCCGTCAGCGCATCGGTCAGGGCCAGCCGGGCCAGCTCCGCATTGGTGCTTTGCAACTGCTCCACGAGGATTTCCCGCTCCAGGGAAAAGCTCAGCAGGCCGGACATCAGCAACAGTGTCGGTTCCACTTCCGGCGCGCGCGCCATCTGGCTGGCGCTGGCCGCGCACACGGTGCCCAGCAGCCGGCCGTCGCGGGCCCGCAGCGGAGCACTGACATAGGTGCGGATGCCCAGCGCCTTGGCCGCCTCGGAGTCCCCCCAGCATTCGGAGACATCGTCCGAATAAAGGCGGTTCTCATCGAGCGCGCGTTTGCACAGGGTGTCTCCCCAGGGCACGGCGAGCCCTTCGGGAATCTCCATATCCCCCGCGTTGCGGGCGAACTCCACCCGCTGGACGCCGGCATCGAGGTCGATGGTGGTGAGGTAGGTGGACTCCATCCCGGTGACCTTGCTGAGCAGTGTCAGCAACGGACGAGTGAGTTGCTCGACCGTCTTGGCGTCGGGAACGGTTTCAGAAAGCAGAGACAGTAGGTTTTCCATGCTGAACTTCACTGGCGCATGACGGCGAGAATTGTTGCTCAACCTCCTTCCCGGTGAGTAGCTCCGTAATACCGCAGTCTTCGAATATGCAGATTAGTCGACTTTTCCAGCGGCTTCGCTTGGTGTCGACCAACGACAGAACCCGGCCTCGCGGCGGGCTCCCTGTGGGAGCGGCTTCAGCCGCGAAAGACTTGCCTCCGGCACCCGGCTGCGAGTGGCCGAAGGCTTAATCGCGAATGAATTCGCTCCCACGAGGTGGGCATGCGTGTGGCTGCAAGGCCGCCTGGCGGATGAAAAGAGCGCCATCCACCCTACGCACCGGTCGGCACCATGGTTCGGCTTGGGCACGGCGCCGTAGGTTGGCGCCGAGCGCAGCGAGGCCCAACGGTGCTAGGCCAACAGATCCTCGTAGAACGCACCGAAGGGCCGCTGCGGGTGGGCCAGCTGGATTTCCAGGATCCACAGGCCGACGTTGGGGCAAGCGGCGAAATCGCCCAGGTCGCCGGCGCGGTAGATGGCGTGGGGGAAGTCGCTGACGCGGTGGCCCTTGATGTCGAGGTTGAGCACCCAGCCCATGGCCTCGGCCTGTTCGGCGGCGTAGCGGTACAGCTCCTGGCCGGCCACCTGTTCTTCGCGCCAGTAGCGCTCGACCTGGTCGAAGAGGGTCTTGCAGGCGGCGGCGCAGGCCAGCATCTCGGGGTCATTGCCGGTGGTGAAGGTGGCGCCGGCGTCGCCTTCGTGGCCGTCCCACACCGCGCCCAGGTCGATGAAATAGATGTCGTGCTCGCCGAGCCGCGGGTCGCCATCGGAGCGCTGCTTGAAGGTCTTCAGGGTGTTGGCGCCGAAGCGGATCAGCAGCGGGTGCCAGATGCGCTGCATGCCCAGGTCGGTGAGCACCTGCTTGCCGAGGGCGGTGGCCTCGGATTCCAGCATGCCGGGGCGAATCAGCTCCGAGAGCTGTTCGATGGCGCGCCAGGTCATGCTCTGCGCGTACTTCATGGCGTCCAGGCTGTAGTGCTCGCCCACGGCTTCCTTCGCTGCTGATGCAGTCATTCTTGCCCTCCAAGGCTGTATCGGCACGGTACCGAGGCGCAGTATTAAATTTTATACAGCGATGCCGATCAATGCTCAGTTGCGAACGGCCGGAGCGGTACACTTTGCCTTGCCCGCACCTCGGGTGCTGCTGTGCGTCGCAGGCCAAACGGGGTCGCCAGGCTCTATAGTTGCGCCCATCCCCGCCGTACCTGCCGAGCCCTATCCGATGATCACGCGCCCCCAGAATCCTTCGATCCCGGTCCTGCTGTTCTCCCTCAAGGGGTCGATCATCCCGGCCATCTGGCGCAAGGTGCTGTTCACCGTGCTGATCAGCTCGGTGGTGGTGGCCACCCACGGCACGCTCTATCACTACAAGGTGATCCTCACCGCCACGCCCTTCACGCTCTGGGGGCTGACCCTGGCGATCTTCCTCGGCTTCAGGAACACCGTGGCCTACCAGCGCTTCTGGGAGGCGCGCACGCTGTGGGGCGAGCTGCTGATCGTCACCCGCAACCTGACCCGCCAACTGCTGAGCCTGACCCCGGCCATGGCGCCAACCGAGCGCCGCCGGCTGGTGGATGCGCTGGCCGCCTTCAGCCATGCGTTGCGCGACCACCTGCGTGGCGGTGGCGATGGTGCCGACGTGCAGCGCCTGCTGGACGAGCCCACCCGTGCGCAGTTGGCGGGCAAGGGCAACGTGCCCAGCGCGCTGTTGGGGCTGATCGGCCAGCGGGTGATGGCGGCGAGCCGCGAAGCGGGGGCGGGGGAGAGGGTCCAGGCCACCCTCGACGAGCAACTGACCCGGTTGTCGTACGTGCTGGGCGGCTGCGAGCGCATCAAGAACACGCCCATCCCCTATCCCTACATCCTCATGCTGCACCGCATCGTCCACGTGTACTGCTTCCTGCTGCCGTTCTGCCTGGTGGACGCCATCGGCTGGTTCACGCCCTTCGCGGTCTGCGTGCTGGCGTACACCTTCTTCGGCCTGGACGCCCTGGGCGACCAGATCTCCGACCCCTTCGACACCCAGCCCAACGACCTGCCGCTGAACGCCATGTGCCGCAACATCGAGATCACGGTGCTGGAGCTGCTGGACGAACCGGCACCCGAGCCGGTGCAGCCGATCAAGGGCGTGCTGCTCTAGCACGCCACCCTTGACGGAAGCGGCATCAGATCACCAGGTGTTCGTAGAGGATGGCGGCGCCGACGCCGATCAGCACCAGGCCGCCGATGATCTCGGCCTTCTGGCCGATGGCGGTGCCGATCACGCGGCCGAGCATCACGCCCAGGGTGACCATGGTCATGGTCGCCAGGCCGATGGCCAGCGCCGCGACCCAGATGTCCACATCGACGAAGGCCAGGCCCACGCCCACGGCGAGGGCGTCGATGCTGGTGGCGAAGGCGGTGACCGCGAGCACCCAGAACGAGTGGGAGCGGGCTTTCTCCGGCGCCTCGTCCTGCTCGGGGCGCAGGCCGGCGTAGATCATGTGCAGGCCGAGCAGCAGGAGCAGGGTGAAGGCGATCCAGTGGTCCCATTCGGTGACGAAATTGGAGGCGGCCTGGCCGATCAGCCAGCCGATCACCGGGGTGATGGCTTCGATGACGCCGAAGATCAGGCCGGTGCGCAGGGCTTCGCTGAGGCGCGGCTTATGCAGGCTGGCGCCTTTGCCGATGGCGGCGGCGAAGGCATCGGTGGACATGGCCAGGGCGAGCATGACGAGGGAAATCGGGTTCACGTGCTTCTTCCAGTCGGGCCGAGTCCACGACATGACCACGCGCCCGACGCCGGCACGGCCATGTCGATGGTCTCACCAACCAGAAGGTGTCCGCACCACGGCAGGTTGCCGAGAATGTTGATACGGACGCCGCCGAAGGGCTCGGCGACAGGCTACTCCCCAAAGAGGCGTGCATCGTAGCGGGGCGGATGTGAAAAGTCCGTTAAAAATTGGCGACGCGCCATCACGCCGCCGGGTGATGTCAGTGGCGCACGTTGCGGTAGAGCATCACCCGCGAGGTTTCGTGCATGCCCCGGGTCAGCGCCAGCAGGCGCTGGAATTCCTGCGGGTGGCGCTCGGCGACGTTCTCCAGCGGCGTCGGCGAGCGGAGGTCGTGGAGGGTCGGCGCGCTGCCGTCGTGTTGCATCTGCAGGAGGAAGTCGCGGGTGACGCCGCCGATCACCGGGAAGGTGCCCTCGCGCAGCACCAGCGGTACCACGCGCTCGCCCTCCGGTGCCGCCTGGCGGATGTCCCGGCCCATGCCGCCGTTGCGGTAGTCGACACCCAGCAGCCCGGCCACGGTGGGCAGCAAGTCCGCCAGCCCCACGGCTTCGTCGAAGGTGCGCGGCGCCAGCAGCCCGGGCGCGTGGATCATCATCGGCACGTGGTTGCTTTCCAGCCCCAGCTGTTCGAAGGCGGGCGGCATGTGGGGGATCTGGCTGATGCGGGTGTTGTGGTCGCCGAACAGCACGAACAGGGTGTTCTCGTAGTAGCCGCCGGCCTTGGCCAGCTCGAACAGGCGGCCGATGTTGAAGTCCAGCAGGCGCACCGCGTTGTACTGCTCCAGGCTGCGCGAGCCATGGCGCTGGACCTCTTCCAGGGGCCGCTGCTCGGCCTGGAAGCCGTCGTTGTCGCGGGGGATGGTGAAGGGCCGGTGGTTGCCGGAGGTTTGCAGGTAGGCGAAGAAGGGGCGGTCCTTCGGCAGCGCGCGGAGGATCGCGTCGCTCTCCTTGAAGAAGTCCAGGTCGGAGATGCCCCAGACATCCACCCGCGGCGAGCGCCAGTGGCGTTCTTCCACCAGGCGCACGTCGTCGATGCTCTGGTGGATCAGCGCGTTGATATTCGCCCAGCCGGCGTTGCCGCCGATCATGTAGAGCTTCTCGTAGCCGTCGAAGGCATTGATCAGCGTGTGCTGGCGGGTGATCAGCGGGTTGCGCGTCGCGGTCTCCTGGCGGGAGACGTCCGGCACCCCGGTGATGCTCGCCCAGACGGTCTTGGCGGTGCCGGTGACCGGCACATAGAAGTGCTTGAAGAACCAGCTCTGGTTGGCCAGGCGGTCGAGGTTGGGCGTCGGGTTCAGCGGGTTGCCGTAGGCGCCCACGGCACTGGTGCCGAGGGATTCGAGCATGACGAAGACCACGTTGGGCGGGCGCTGGCCGTTGCCGATCCCCGGCTGTGTGGGCTGCTCGCGCACATAGTCGAGTGCCTGGGCGTCGCGCCGGGTCACGCCCAGGTAGTCCGCCATCAGGTCGTAGTGCAGGCGGGCCTGCTCCTCGTCGAAGTCCACCGGCTTCACCTCCAGGGTGTCGTAGAGGAACAGCACCGGGTTCAGGCCCAGGGCGGCGATCTCGCTGTTGCCGCTGTAGAAGGCGTCGCTCCAGCGCAGGGGCACCGGGTTTTCCAGGTTCAGGCTGTCGACACGCCCGAGCAGGCCGAACAGGGTTGCCAGCAGCACGCAGGCGCTGCCCCAGGCAACGGCCAGGCGGCCAATGGTGCGCGGGGGGCGGGCCAGGGTGGCGCGTTCCAGGCGCAGCAGCGGGTAGAAGGTCGCGGCGGCGGTGGCCAGCCAGGCCAGGGTGATCCACAGCACCGGGTAGGTCTGCCAGACCATGCCGGCGGAGATGCCGGCGTCCTCGACGAAGCGCAGCACGGTGGCGTTGAGGCGCACGCCGAGGTAGGCGTAGTGGCCGAAATCGAGGATGTACACCAGCAGGATCGCCAGCAGTGCCAGCCCCAGGTAGGTGCGCGCCAGGTGGCGCAGCCCGGCGCTGCGCAGCAGGTTCCAGCGTGGCAGCCAGGCCAGCAGCGCCAGCGGCAGCACCAGCAGGATGGCCAGGCGCAGGTCGAAGGCCAGGCCGATGCCCAGGGTCTTCGCCAGGTCGCCGTCGCTCAGCAGGGCACGGGCATCGAAGGCGGAGAAGCCGAAGAAGAACAGCGCGCGCAGTGCCAGCAACAGCAGGAACAGGGTGGCGGCGACGCCGGCCAGGTAGCGCAGGCGCCGGGAGTGCAGCCAGGTCATAGGTTGGCCTCGGTGGCGGGAGGGAAGGGCGCGCGGGGGCGGCGCAGCGCCCGCAGCACGCGGCGGATCAGCGCCTGCAGGGCCCAGGCGCAGCAGTAGAGGCCGAGCAGCGGGTCGATCAGGTAGTCCCAGTAGTTGCCGGAGGCCTTCAGGCCGAGGGTGAAACCGAGGGTCGGCAGCACCAGCATGGCGGCGCCCAGCGGGTTGTGCCGGTACAGCAGCGCCAGCGCGGCGAGCCCGCAGGCCAGCAGCAGCGGGCGAGGCTCGAAGCCCAGGCGATAGGGGTCGACATAGCTGAGGCCAAGGGTGGCCGGGTACAGCGCCAGGGCGAATACCGCGAATAGCGCCAGGGCCTCGCCGCGGCCCCTGTCGTCGAGCGGCACCAGGCCAAGCCTCTGGGCTGCCAACCAGCCCAGCAGCACCAGGCTGGCGAGCGACAGGTCGTCGGTGAAGCTGCGGATGAACAGGGCGAGCGGCATGCCCTGCACCGGCAGGAAGCCGAGCCCCAGGCTCAGCGCGAGGCTCGCCAGCTTCCAGCCCGGGCGGTTGCCGTTGCGGGTGAGCAGCAGGAAGACGAAGAGGGTGAGGGCCAGGTGGGCCTGCCACAGCGCGAGGCTCATTGGCGTTCCCTCAGCCAGGCTTCGTTGAAGCTGAAGTGCTTGATGAACATGTCGTTCCAGGAATAGACCAGGTGGTAGGTGCCGTTGCTGCCACGGATGAAGTAGGGGTACTCGTACTCGAAGGCGCAGCCGTCCCGGGCGCACATGCGCTGCTGGGCGAGGTCGAGGAAGACCGCCTCGCGCTCCTTGAGGCGCGCGCCGCCGGTGTTGCGGAACTTGTGGCCGATGATTTCCCGGTACACCTGCGGGTCGAAGGGCTCGCCCCAGGGATCGGGCGATTCGTCCAGTTCGCTGAGCACCTGCCAGTTGCGCATCTGCGGGTCGGTGCCGTAGAGCGTCAGGCGGAAGCGCCCGTCCTCCAGGTCGTTGAGCGCCACCAGCAGGCTGCCGTCGGGGCGGCCGACCGCGGCGAGGGAGGAGTTGGGGTTGCTCGGCTCCACCGGCGCCGGCTCGCTCCAGCTGCGCCCGGCATCCTCGGTGCGGCTGGCCAGCACCCGGTGGTGGGTGTCGCCGGCGTAGCGCAGCAGGGCCACGGCCCGGCGCTCGTCCAGCGGGACCATGGTCGGCTGCAGCGAGTGCTTGCCCTTGCTGATGCGGAACTTGTCGCGCACCTGGCCGCTGGCGTCCAGGTACAGGTACTCGGCGAACTTGCCGAGGAACTCGTGGTAGACCGGCAGGCCGATGGAGCCGTCGGCATGGAACACCGGCGTGGCGCGCACCAGGGTGCTGATGTTGAGGAAGGGCGTGGTCACCAGTTGGCGGGGCTCGGACCAGCTTTCGCCGAGGTCGTCGGAGACCATCAGGTTGATCGCGCTGCCGGCCCAACCGCCCACCGAGACCGAGACGTAGAACAGCCACAGGCGGCGGTCCGGTGCCAGGGCGATGACCGGGTTGCCCAGCTTGCGGATGTGCTTGCGCACGGCGGCCTGTGTGCTCTCGCGGGTGGCCAGCACGCGCTCGGCGGTCCACTCGCCGGCTTGTGCGTCGAAGCGCGAGGCGCGGATCTGCACATCCGCGGCCCCTTCGCGGCTGCCGGCGAACCACACGGCGATCAGGTCGTCACCGGGCAGCTCGGCGATGGAGGCCGAATGCACGAAGTCGTCCAGGTTGGATGAGGCAAAACGGCTGGCCTGCTGCGCCAGGAGCGGGCTTGCGGTGGCCGGCCCCTGGGCACTGGCGGCGAAGGGCGCGACGGCGCGCGCGGGGTGGCCGATCCAGGCGCCGCTGAACAGCGCGACGATCAGCAGGCCGGCGATCAGGCGTGAGCGCGGGCCGAGAGGGGAGAAGGTGTGCACGGGAAGGCATCCTGGCTGTGGCGTCGGAGGCAGGGGTGGCGTGTGGTGAAATTCAGTTGCGCGGGCGGACCTGCTCGACCTTCATCGAGCGACCGCTGACCGGGTCGTGGTAGCGCTCGACCTTGTGCCGCTGGGCGTCGAAACCGTAGATCTCGTAGCAGTTGCCGGCGGTGACCAGGAACTTGGTGATCTGGATGCCCTGGGCCTTCATCTGTGCGCGGAACTGCGACTGCGGCAGCCAGGTGGAGCGCGCGGCGTCGGTGCACTGAATGTCGGCGTGGGGGATGTCGGCGCGGGCGGCGGTGGCGGCCAGGGTCAGGGCGAGCAGTAGCGCGAGGCGCATGGGGCGGGTTCCTGTGCAGGGCAGGGGCATGGGGCTCACTCGGGCGGGCGGCGGCGCCCGGTAAGCATCGACAGCGGCAGGTTCTCGCGCAGGCGCAGGCTCTCCACCAGGGCGGCCAGCACGTGCAGGCCCACCAGTGCCAGCAAGGCGTCGGCGATGAACACGTGGGCGTCCAGGGGCCAGTCCTCGCCCCACAGCGCGTCGACTTCCTGCATGAGGAAGCCGCTCACCGCCAGCAGCAGGATGGCCGTCATCATCAGCAGCATCACCAGCGCGCCCAGGGGCGAATGGCCGAGGCGATGCAGCGGCGGGCCGATGACCAGCGAGCGCATGTGCCGGGCGAGCCGCGCGGGTGTCGGCCAGAAATCCCGCCAGCGGGCGCTGCGCGGGCCGACGAAGCCCCACAGCGTGCGCACGGCGAGCCAGGCGGCGGCGTAGTAGCCGAGCCAGACGTGCCAATCGTCGCCTGCCTCGTTGAAGAAGTAGTTGGCGACGAAGACCCCGGCGAGCGACAGATGGAACACCCGCACCAGCGGGTCCCACAGGAGGATCGTCGCCCGCGCCATCAGTCTTCGATCTCGGTCTTCACCGCCTTGCCGGACACCGGGTCGTGGTAGATCTCGACCTTGCGCCCGTCCTTGTCGAAGCCGTAGATCTCGTAGCAGTTGCCCGAGGTGACCTTGAATTTCTTGATCTGGTAGCCGTCGGCCTTGAGCTTCTCCTGGAATTTGTCCGGGTCCTGCCAGGTGGCGCGGTCGGCGGTGGTGCATTCGGTGGCGGCGAAGGCGGACGAGGTGGCGAGCAGCAGGGCGGGGACGAGCAGCAGGTTGCGCATGAGGGGTTCTCCGTGGCTGGGAGCGTCACCATGCCGACGGAAACTTAAGGAAAGCTTAGGTTGTAATGGCTGGTAACAGTCGTCCGTACAGGTCGCCGCGCCGCTGCGGGCATCATTTCGCGCCTGCCCACCCATCCCCGCTTCGAAGGTGAACCCATGCGTGTCCTCTTGGTTGAAGACGACCAGGCCCTGGCCAAGGGCATCCGCGTCGCCCTGCGCGGCGAAGGCTACCGGCTGGACTGGGTGGAGGACGGCCCCAGCGCGCTGCATGCCGTGCGCACCGAGCGTTTCGACCTGATGCTGCTGGACCTCGGCCTGCCCCGGCTGGATGGCCTGGAGGTGCTGCAGCAGAGCCGCGCCCATGCCAATGGCGACCTGCCGGTGATCGTGCTCACCGCCCGGGATGGCAAGGCGGACCGTATTCGTGGCCTGGATGCCGGCGCCGACGATTACCTGGTCAAACCCTTCGACGTGGACGAGCTCAAGGCCCGTATCCGCGCCCTGCTGCGGCGCAGCCAGGGGCGCGCGCAGCCGCTGATCCAGCACGCCGGCATCGCCATCGACCCGGCCACCCAGGAGGTGACCTACCAGGGCGAGCGCGTGGCGCTCACGCCCATGGAGTACCAGCTGCTCTACCAGCTGCTGGTGCGCCCCGGCGTGGTGGTGACCCGCGACCGGCTGAGCAATGCGCTCTACGGCTGGCAGAACCCCGGTGCCAGCAACACCCTGGAAGTGCTGATCCATAACCTGCGCAAGAAGCTCTTCAGCGGGTTGATCCACACCGTGCGCGGCGTGGGCTACGTGGTGGAGCTGCGGCCGTGATCTCGATCCGCGCGCGGGTGCTGCTGCCGGTCACCGCCCTGGTGGTACTGGGCAGCGTGCTCATCTCGGTGCTGGCCTTCCGCGACGCCCACCACGAGGTGGAGGAAATCTACGACGCCCAGCTGGCCCAGGGCGCGCGCCTGCTGCAGGGCGTGCTGGAACAACGCGAACCCGGCGAACTGGACTGGGCCCGGCTGTACAAGGCCTTCGACCGCGCCATGAGCCGGGTGGGCGAGGCCGGCATCGCCCACCCCTACGAGACGCGGCTGACCTTCCAGGTCTGGTCGACCTCGGGCGAGCTGCTGGCGCGCTCCGCCGGGGCCCCCCGGCTTGCGGGTCCGCCGGCTCGTGTCGGGCTGCATGACTTCTTCGAGAACGGCAACGAGTGGTGCGGCTTCCTTCTCGACGACCCGGAGCAGGGCCTGCTGATCTGGGTGGGCGAGCGCGACGACATCCGCCAGGACCTGATCCAGCGCATCGTCCGCCACACCCTCTGGCCGACCCTGGTGGGCGTGCCGCTCATGGCCCTGGTGATCTGGGCGATGATCGGCTGGGGGCTCAAGCCCCTGCAGGGCATGGCACGGATCATCCGCTCGCGGCATGCCGACAGCTTCGAACCCCTGGAACTCGACCCATTGCCGCCGGAGCTGGCGCCCATGCAGGCGGCGCTGAACCGCCAGCTGATCCTGCTCAAGGGGCTGCTGGAGCGCGAGCGCCGCTTCATCGCCGACGCCGCCCACGAGCTGCGCACGCCGCTGGCGATCCTGCGCATCCACGCGCGCAACGCCCAGCAGGCGGACAGCGTCGAGGAGCGCAGCGAGGCCCTGGTGTTCCTGCAGCAGGGCGTGCAGCGCGCCACCCGCATCGCCAGCCAGTTGCTGACCATGGCGCGACTGGAGCCCGACACCGGCGAGACCGAGCAGCAGGTGGTCGACCTCGAAGCGCTGGTGCGCGAGGAACTGGCGGAGTTCGCGCCCCTGGCCATCCAGCGGCGGGTCGAGCTGGCCTTGGCGGCGGAGGGCGATTGCCGGGTGATCGGCGAGCCCGACAGCGTGGCCATCGCCCTGCAGAACCTGCTGGCCAACGCGCTGAACTTCGCCCCCGAGGGCAGCGAGATCAGTGTGGTGTTGCAGGCCTCGGACGAGGGCCGGGTGCGGCTGCAGGTGCTGGATTCCGGGCCCGGCGTCGAGGAAGCGGAGCTGGCGCGCCTGTTCGACCGCTTCTACAGCCAGGGCACCAGCGATGGCGCCGGGTTGGGCCTGGCCATCGTCGAGCGGGTGATGCGCCGTATCGGCGGCGAGGTGCGCCTGGGCAACCGCGAGCAGGGTGGTTTCCGCGCCGAGCTGTGCCTGCGTACGGCACCCGCCGGACGCGGCCCGGCGGGGACGAGGGCGGAGCTGTCGGCTGAAGCCTGACCCGCCCCTGGCCTCAGGCCGTCTGCTCGAAAGCCTCCAGGGCACGCAGCGAGTAGATGTAGGCGGCGCCGGCGTTGAGCGAGATGGCGGTGGCCAGGGCCTGGGCCAGTTCGGCCTCGGTGGCGCCGGCCTTGCGCGCGGCCTCGGCATGCACGCCGATGCAGCCGTCGCAGCGGGTGGTGACGGCCACGGCCATGGCGATCAGTTCGCGGGTCTTGGCGTCGAGCGCGTCGCCATCGCTGGCGGCGGCACCCAGGGCCTGGTAGGCGGCGAGCATCTTGGGATGGGACTTGCCGAGCTTGCCGAAGGCTTTTTTAACGGCGGGAACGTAGTCGGACCAGTTGAACAGCATGATGGCTTCTCCTAGCTTTGCACGGGGCCGGTGATCGGCCGGTGAGGAGAGTGTCCCGCTGGCGCGCTCCCGGCGTTTTGCATTCCTGCCCATCCCTTTGCCGAAATGTCCCAATGCATGCATTCGACCACCTGATCGACCTGGCCAACCTGCGTGGCGTGCTGGACCTGCGCTGCCAGCTGCACGGCAACTGGGCCCTGGACCACCCACGCCTGCCGGCGGGCCAGGCCAGCTACCACATCCTGCTGCGCGGCGAGTGCCGCCTGGAACTCGCCGGCCAGCCGCCCCGACGCCTGCGCGCGGGGGAGATCCTGCTGCTGCCGCGTAGCGACTCCCACCTGTTGCAGGCAGACCAGACGGGACGCGTGCGCACCCCGCCGCCCCCGTACCAAGAGCCCGGGCGCATCCCGCTGCTGCGCATCGGCCAGGGCGGGGAGGGCTTCGAGATGCTCTGCGGGCGCATCCACTACAGCCCGGGTGCGACCCTGCTGGAGGCACTGCCGGATGTGCTGGTGGTGCCGGCCGGGGAGGCCATGCAGGGCCGGCTGGCCGCCGTGGTGGAACTGATGCGCCTGGAAGCCGAAGGCGAGGAGGTGGCCAACCAGGCGATGGTCGATGGGCTGTCGGTGATCCTCTTCACCCTGGTGATGCGCGCCTACCTGCAGGAGCAGCATGAATTGCCGGGAATCTTCGCTCTGCTGCGTGACCGGCGCCTGGGCAAGGCGGCGCTGGCGCTGCTGGCGGACCTCTCGCGGGAGTGGCCGGTGGAGGCCCTGGCGGCCGAGGCGAACATGTCCCGCTCCAGCTTCATGCGCAACTTCACCCAGCTCGCCGGCACCTCGCCCGGCGCCCTGGTCACGCGCCTGCGCCTGGAGCGTGCGCAACAGCTGCTGCTGGGCACGGCGATGAGCATCGGCGCCATCGCCCTGGAGGTCGGCTACCCGAGCCAGGCCTCCTTTAGCCGCGTGTTCCGCCAGCACCTCGGCGAATCGCCCGCAGCGTTCAGGCAGCGCAAGCGCGGGTAAGCGGGGCTGGGGCCGCAGGGTATCTCCTGTGGGAGCGGCTTCAGCCACGAAAGACCTCCAGCGTAGGCACCCGGCTGGGAATGGCCGGATGCGCCATCACGAATGAGCTCGCCCACGACGGGGATGGCAGCGGTGTTGTCTGGGGCACCTTCGCAGGGTGGCGTAGAGCGCAGCACACACGTGCAATCCCACTGTTATCCGAGGAGGGGATAGTGCGGGCTTGAGCGGTTGCGCATGGCCCGCTCCAGCACCACCTATCCCAACAACGTTCAACTGGAGGTTTGCATGACCACGTTCTTAACCCGTGATGGCACCGAGCTCTATTACAAGGATTGGGGCAGCGGCAAGCCCGTGCTGTTCAGCCATGGCTGGCCGCTGGATGCCGACATGTGGGAATACCAGATGCAGTACCTGAGCAGCCGCGGCTACCGCACCATCGCCTTCGACCGCCGTGGCTTCGGTCGCTCCAGCCAGCCGTGGAATGGCTACGACTACGACACCTTCGCCGACGACATCGCCCAGCTGATCGAGCACCTGGACCTGCAGGACGTGACCCTGGTGGGCTTCTCCATGGGCGGTGGCGACGTCAGCCGCTACATCGGCCGCCACGGCACCGGCCGCGTCGCCAAGCTGGCGCTGCTGGGCGCGGTGACGCCGATCTTCGGCAAGACCGCCGACCACCCGCTGGGCGTCGACCAGGCGGTATTCGACGGCATCAAGACCGGCCTGCTGCAGGACCGCGCGCAGTTCATCGCCGACTTCGCCGCGCCGTTCTACGGCATCAACCACGGCCAGCAGGTTTCCCAGGGTGTACTCACCCAGACCCTGAACATCGCCTTGCTGGCGTCGCTCAAGGGCACTATCGACTGCGTGACCGCCTTCGCCGGCACCGACTTCCGTGGCGACCTGGCCAAGGTCGATGTACCCACCCTGGTGATCCATGGCGACGACGACCAGATCGTGCCCCTGGAGGCCACCGGCAAGCTGGCGGCGGAGCTGATCCCCGGTGCCGAGCTCAAGGTCTACGCCGGCGCACCGCATGGCTTCGCCGTGACCCACTCGGAGCAATTGAACGAAGACCTGCTGGCCTTCCTCGCGCAGTAGTTACACCGCTTCGAACATCGGCTCCGCGCCAGTAGGGCGTGGAGCCGATGAGCCTGATGGACCCGATCGGATGCTGGCGGCTGACAGAGCCAGGCTATCGACCCCCAATGCTCGCTCTATTAGACCTCCGGTGCAGGGGGTCTAGTCTTGATCTGGCGTTGGGCTTGGACCGACGCCAACTGATGAAGGGATAACAACAGAGTCCTGCTGCAACCGTGGTTGGAACACCCTGCCAGTCAGCGCTCCCGCGTGGCCGTGACGGCCTTGCGTCGGGTCCGCTCCTCGGTGTTCCGGCCTGCGCGGGTTGGGCAGATGGACCAACGCGACCCGAGGTGGATCAAAATGTCGACCGAATCGAAATGCCCGTTCAACCATGCCGCTGGCAGTGGCACCAGCAACCGTGACTGGTGGCCCAACCAGCTCAACCTGAAAATCCTCCACCAGCATTCCTCCCTGTCCGACCCGATGGACCCGGACTTCGACTATGCCAAGGCCTTCAAGAGCCTCGACTTCGCTGCGGTCAAGCGCGACCTGACCGCCCTGATGACCGACTCCCAGGACTGGTGGCCCGCCGACTTCGGCCACTACGGCCCGCTCTTCGTGCGCATGGCCTGGCACAGCGCCGGCACCTACCGCACCGGCGATGGCCGTGGCGGCGCCGGCACCGGCCAGCAACGCTTCGCCCCGCTCAACAGCTGGCCGGACAACGTCAGCCTGGACAAGGCGCGCCGGCTGATCTGGCCGATCAAGCAGAAGTACGGGCGCAACCTGTCCTGGGCGGACCTGATCGTTCTCACCGGCAACGTCGCCCTGGAATCCATGGGCTTCAAGACCTTCGGCTTCTCCGGCGGCCGCCCCGATGTGTGGGAGCCGGACGAGGACGTCTACTGGGGCACCGAGACCGTCTGGCTCGGTGGTGACGAGCGCTACGGCAACACCAAGGCGGTGCAGGAGCCGGGCGACGGCACCCTGGTGGCAGAACCCGGGAAGCACGCCGAGGAAGAGAGCCGCACCAACCAGGGCGAGCGCAACCTGGAGAACCCCCTGGCCGCCGTGCAGATGGGCCTGATCTACGTGAACCCGGAAGGCCCCGAAGGCAACCCGGACCCGCTCGCCTCGGCCAAGGACATTCGCGAGACCTTCGGCCGCATGGCGATGAACGACGAGGAAACCGTGGCGCTGATCGCCGGCGGCCACGCCTTTGGCAAGACCCACGGCGCCGGCCCGGCCGACAACGTCGGGCCCGAGCCCGAGGCGGCCGGCCTGGAAGAGCAGGGCCTGGGCTGGAAGAACGCCTTCGGCAGCGGCAAGGGCGGCGACACCATCACCAGCGGCCTGGAGGTGACCTGGACCTCGACCCCGGCACGCTGGAGCAACGAGTACCTGGAGAACCTCTTCGGCTACGAGTGGGAACTGACCAAGAGCCCGGCCGGCGCCCACCAGTGGCGGCCCAAGGGCGGGGCGGGCGATGGCAAGATCCCCGACGCCCACGACCCGAGCAAGCGCCGCGCGCCGTCGATGCTCACCTCCGACCTGGCGCTGCGCTTCGACCCGATCTACGAGCCGATCTCGCGGCGCTTCCTGGCCAACCCGGACCAGCTCGCCGACGCCTTCGCCCGCGCCTGGTACAAGCTGATCCACCGCGACATGGGGCCGCTGTCCCGCTACCTGGGGCCGGAACTGCCCGCCGAGGAACTGCTGTGGCAGGACCCGATCCCCGCCGTGAACCACCCGCTGGTGGACGATGCCGACGTCGCCGCGCTCAAGGCCAAGGTGCTGGGTTCGGGCCTGTCGGTGGCGCAGCTGGTGTCCACCGCCTGGGCCGCCGCGTCCTCCTTCCGGGGTTCCGACAAGCGTGGCGGCGCCAACGGCGGGCGCCTGCGCCTGGAGCCGCAACGCTCCTGGGAAGCCAACCAGCCCGAGCAACTGAAGAACGTGCTGGCCATCCTCGAAAGCATCCAGGGCGAGTTCAACGGCGCCCAGGCCGGCGGCAAGAAGATCTCCCTCGCCGACCTCATCGTCCTGGCCGGCAGCGCCGGGGTGGAACAAGCGGCGAAGAGCGCTGGGCACAGCATCACCGTGCCCTTCACGCCGGGGCGCATGGATGCCTCCCAGGAGCAGACCGATGTGGAATCCTTCGGCTTCCTGGAGCCCATCGCCGACGGCTTCCGCAACTACCTCAAGGGCCGCTACAGCGTTTCCGCCGAGCAGCTGCTGGTGGACAAGGCGCAGCTGCTGACTCTGTCCGCACCGGAGATGACCGTGCTGGTGGGCGGCCTGCGCGTGCTCGGGGCCAACGTGGGGCAGAGCACGCACGGCGTCTTCACCGACCGCCCCGGGGTGCTGAGCAACGACTTCTTCACCCACCTGCTGGACATGGGCGTGGAATGGAAGCCGGCCTCGGCCACCAGCTATGAGGGGCGCGACCGCAAGACCGGCCAGGTGAAATGGACCGGCACCCGCGTCGACCTCGTGTTCGGCTCCCACGCGCAGCTGCGCGCCATCGCCGAGGTGTATGCCAGCGCCGACGGCAAGGACAAGTTCGTCAAGGACTTCGTCGCCGCCTGGACCAAGGTGATGAACCTCGACCGCTTCGACCTGGCCTGATCCACCCCCTGGGCTGAACCACGGCGCCTCCTTCGGGAGGCGTCGTGCATTCGGGGTGCGAGTGCCCGTCACTCGGTGCTGCATTCGACTCCGCCTGGTGGATGAAAAGAGCGTCATCCACCCACAACGGTCATGCCCGCGCGGGGGCGGTTCCCCCTCTATCCCCGCGCGGCGACCGATTCCAGGTAGGCGCAGAGCATGTCGGCCATGGCGTCGGCGTAGCGTTCGATCTCCTCCTTCGTGCGCGGGCGCTCGGAGAATTGCTTGCCCACGGTGCCGAGGGTGGTGGTGATCAGCTCGCTGGCCAGGGTGCGGGCGGCTTCGGAGGCGTGGGGCAGGACCTCTTCCATGAAGGTTTCGAAGATGCGCCCGGCGGCGGCCTTGGCTTCCCGTGCCTCGGGGGCGTCGCGGTAGAGGGGGGCGGCGTCGTCGAGGGCGATGCGCATATCGGCTTCCTCGCATTCGGAATGGAGGAAGGCGTGCACCAGGGTGCGCAGGCGCGCCAGCGGCGGGGTGGCGAGGTCTTCGAGGATGCGGCGCAACAGCTCGCTGGTCTGACGCCACTCGTCGCTCTGCAGGCGGAAGAGGATGGCCGCCTTGTTGGGGAAATACTGGTACAGCGAGCCGACGCTGACACCGGCGCGCTCGGCCACCCGGGCGGTGGTGAAACGCTGCGCGCCTTCTTTGGCCAGAACCTGAATAGCGGCCTGGAGGATGGTGGCCACCAGCTCGTTGGAGCGGGCCTGCTGGGGTTGCTTGCGCGAGGTAATACGCGGGTTCTGGCGTTCGGTCATGGCGGGGCCTGGCAATGCGAATAGTAAAAGATGACGAATTGATCGCATTCTATTCCGGCGCCAACGATGCGCTCAATGACTCCTGGAGACCTTGCATGAACACCCTGACCGATACCCACCTTGCCGCCCTGCTGGACCGCCTGTTCGCCGAGGCCGAAACGGCCTGGCAGACCCTGGCGCCGAGCCTGACCGACCTCCCCGAAGGCGAGGTGGCGCGGCTGATGCGGAGCAAGACCGAATACCGCGAGTTCTACGGCCGCCTGAAGGATGTCGCGCTGCCCGTTTCCCGCGAGACCGGCCGCCTGCTGTACCTGCTGGCGCGCAGCAGCGGTGCGCGCACCATAGTCGAATTCGGCACCTCCTTCGGCATCTCCACGCTGCACCTGGCGGCGGCATTGCGTGACAACGGCGGCGGCCGCCTGATCACCAGCGAGTTCGAGCCCACCAAGGTGGCGCGGGCCCGGGGCAACCTCGCCGCCGGCGGTCTGGAGGACCTGGTGGAGTTCCGCGTGGGCGATGCGCTGCGCACCCTGGCCAGCGACCTGCCCGACTCCATCGACCTGCTGTTGCTCGACGGTGCCAAGGCGCTCTACCCGGAGATCCTCGCCCTGGTGGAAAGCCGCCTGCGCCCCGGCGCGCTGGTGATCGCCGACAACGCCGACCACTGCCCCGAGTACCTGGCGCGGGTGCGTGAGGCCAACAGCGGCTACCTCTCGCTGCCCTTCGCCGAGGACGTGGAGCTGTCCATGCGCCTGGCGGTGGATTGACGCTGCAGCCAAAGAAAACCCCGCGCCAGGCGGGGTTTCAGGTTGGTGCTGCGGTGGCCGATCAGATGAGGATCGGAGCCGGGGCGGGGGCCGGGGTCTTGTGGTCGTCGTCGCTGTTGGACCAGCCGCCACCGAGGCCGAAGTCGACCGACTGGCTGTCCAGGTTGTAGCCGACATCCGCGCCGCTGAAGTAGCCCTCGCCCTGGTAGGCGACACCTATGTTCGGGCGGAAGGCACCCGATTGCACCAGGTAGTCCAGGCCCAGGGAGCCGACGGTTTCGTTGTCCTCGTCGTTGGAGAAGGCCTTGACGCCCACGGACAGGCCGCCCCCGCTGCCGAAGACATAGCTCAGGCCGACGCCGAAGCCGACATCGGCACTGGCGAGGGTCGGGGTGAGAGCGCTGCCCAGCAGGGCGGCGGAGGCTAGCGCGATTCGGAGTCTGTTCATGGGGTGGGCTCGCTGCATGGGGAAGGTTCTTGAACGCTAGTCGGCGGATGGGCGTTCGTCCATCAAGGCAGGTTGCCAGCCTGGCTGTAGAGCACCACCGAGGCGCGCAGCTTGTTGCCGCCGAACAGGCGCATGCGCTGGAAGCGCGCGTGGCTCACCGGCATGTGCTGGCAGTCCAGCGCCTGGCGGTGGCGGCTGTGGTCGATGTCCGGGTCGTGGAGGTAGACGAAATCCTCGTCGCAGCCGGTGACCAGCACCCAGTGCGGGGCCTTGGTGCGGGTCAGCTGGTAACTGCTGATCAGCACCAGCGGCAGGCCGCCTTCGGCGAGTAGCGCCGGCAGGTCCTGGCGGCTGGCGGGCACCTGTTCCACGTCGCTGGCGCGCAGCTCGTCGCAGAAGGCCTCGTGCACCAGGCGCATCACTTCGCGCTTGCCTTCGCTGCGCACGCCGCTGAGGAACAGCGGGCCCGCCACGCTGACTTGCAGGCGCACGCGAAAGCCCCGGCGCCAGGCGGCCAGGGCCAACCCCTGGGGGCTGCAGCCGCCGTGCCCGGAGGTCATGAACACCGTGGTCGCCTCGCGCCACAGCTGCACTTCTTCGCGCCGCGACAGGGGCCGACCGGGTTGCAGGCCGGCCATGGCCATCATCAGGCAGGCCGGGCCGCAGGTGAATTCGGTGCTCTGCTGGTAGTAGGGCACCGCCCGCGCGGCTTCGAGCGGGCGCTGGACGATGCGCTTCTCGTAGCGCAGCGCCTGGGCGTGGTCCTGGTAGTAGTCGTCGACACAGGCGAAGCGGCGGTAGCCGGCCTGCTCGTAGAGGCCGATGGCGGCCGGGTTGTCCGGGCGTACCTCCAGGCGCAGGTAGGCGCAGTCGTGGTCGCGGGCGCGGCGTTCGGCCTCCGCCAGCAGCGCCTTGCCCAGGCCGTGGCCACGGGCCTGCGGGGCGATGGCGATGGAGTAGAGCCGCGCCAGCGAGGTGCCGCGGTGGAACAGCAGCAGCGCGTAGCCCATGACCCGGCCGGCGGCCTCGGCCACCGCCAGGCTGGCGTGGGCGCGGGCGATCATCCACTGGAAGCTGCGCGGCGACAGGCGATCGAGTTCGAAGCACTGGTTCTCCAGGTGGAGCAGGGCGTCGAGGTCGTCGGGGCGGGCATCGCGAAAGCTGAAATTCATGGCGCTTCCTGGCTCAGGCAGGGGGCCGGGCACGGTTGCGCCCGGCGCGAGGGGCTTAGCGGCGGGGTGTCCGTCGCGACGCCTTGTCGCGCGCCTGTCGCGCCAGGTCGCCGGGCTTCATGCGGCTGTCGACGTAGTTGATGGCGATGCTCAGGGCGACGATGGCGACGAGGACGCTGAGGGCGATGTGCAGGGGTTCCATGAGGCTTCCTTGGGGTGAGTGATGCCAGCGGGCGGGATGCCCGGCGGCGGTTGCGAGTGGGAGGGGGTGCGTCAGCTGGCCGGGGGCGATGCGCGGGCGGCCACCAGCCGGCGCAGGGCCAGCAGCATCACACCCGCCAGCACGGCGAGGGCGAGGACGAACAGCGGGTAGGAGAGCCACCAGGGGATGGCGGCGGTCATCATGCTGAACTCGGACATGCCGCCGATGCCGGCGATCAGGTTGAGCGGCAGGAACACCACGTTGATCAGGGTGAGCTTGCGCAGCATCTCGTTCATGGTGGTGTTCAGCAGGCTGCCGCGCGCCTCCATGAGGCCGGCCAGCACCGTGGAATAGATTTCCGCCTGCTTGATGCACTGGTCGTTCTCGATGATCAGGTCGTCGAGCAGCTCCAGGCTTGCCGGGGGGAAGCCCAGGCGCTCGCCCTGGCTGCGCAGGCGGGCCAGCACCGCGCCGTTGCCGTGGATGGCGTTGAGGTAATACACCAGGCTTTCGCTGAGGCCGAGCATCTGCAGCAGGTGGCGGTTGTGCTGGCTCTGGTTGAAGCGCTGCTGCAGTTCGCGGGCGACCAGCTTGATCACCTTGAGGTGGCCCTCGTAGTGGTGGATGTTGCCCAGCAGGATGGCCAGCAGCACATCCAGCGGCTGGTGCAGGTCGTGACGCCCGGCGAGGCCGCCGAGCAGCGAGTCGGCGTTGGAGATCAGCACCAACTGGCGTTCGTCCAGGAGCATGCCGAAGGAGGACACCTCGAAGGCGAAACGCTCGCCGCCAGAGTAGTTCTCCGGGCGCTTCCAGATGAGGAACAGCGAGCCGGCGCGGAATTCCACGCGGGCCACCTCGTCCGGGTCCAGGGCCGAGGCCAGGGCATGGGCGTCGAGGCCGAAGCGGCTGCGCAGCCACTCCAGCTCCTCGGCCTCGGGGGCGATGCACAGCTGCAGCGGCGCCGCGTCGTCCGTGCAGGGGCGCAGGGTGCCGTCGGTCAGCCTGTAGCTCTGGCGCATGGGCCGTGCTCCTTCAGTGGGCGCCGCCACGGCGCTTGAGTTCGAGGCGGCGGATGAAGTCCTCCAGCACCAGGCTATAGAGCTCATCGCGCAGGTGGGCGTCCTCGATGCCGGCGTCGAGGTTGGGGTTGTCGTTAACCTCGATGACCTTGACGCTGCCGTCCACCTCCTTGAGGTCGACGCCGTAGAGTCCGTCGCCGATCAGGTTGGCGGTCTGCAAGGCCAGCTCCACCACCGCCTTGGGCGCCTGTTCCACCGGCAGGGTGCGGCATTCGCCGATGACCTCGGCGCCCTGGGCCTTGTGGTTGACGATCTGCCAGTGGCCCTTGGACATGAAGTACTGGCAGGCGAAGATCGGCCGGCGGTTGAGGATGCCGATGCGCCAGTCGTATTCGGTGAAGAGGAACTCCTGGGCGAGCAGCAGCACCGAGTGCTCGAACAGCCCGGCGCTGGCCTCGCGCAACTGCTGCAGGTTCTCCACCTTGATCACCCCGCGGGAGAAGCAGCCGTCGGGGATCTTCAGCACCAGGGGGAAGCCCAGGCGCTCGCCGACCTTGTCCAGCTCCTGGGGGTTGTCGCGGTAGAGGATTTCGGTGGCCGGCATGCTCAGGCCGTGGCTGCGCAGCAGGTCGGTGAGGAACACCTTGTTGGTGCAACGCAGGATCGAGGCCGGGTCGTCCATCACGATCAGCCCCTCGCTCTCGGCCTTCTTGGCGAAGCGGTAGGTGTGGTCGTCGACGCTGGTGGTCTCGCGGATCAGCAGCGCGTCGTACTCGGCCAGGCGCGAATAGTCCTTCTTCTCGATCAGGTCCACTTCGATGCCCAGGCGCTTGCCAACCCGCACGAAGTTCTCCAGGGCCTTGGCATTGGAGGGCGGCAGGGGCTCGTCCGGGTTGTGCAGGATGGCCAGGTCGTAGCGTGCCACCCGGCGCGAGCGCGGCAGGCGCCAGACCTTGCGGTTGAAGCCGTCGAGGGCGCTGGCGAACTGGTCTTCCTGGGCCTCGCGCAGCTTGTGCAGCGAGCCCGGGCGCAGGCCGGCGATGCGCCAGGTGTCGCCCTTGCGTACGTCCACCAGGAGGATGGGGCAGGGGAAGGCCTCGAACAGCTGGCGGGCGATGTCCTGCAGCGGCTCGAAGTCGGTGCGGCCGAAGTACAGGCTGAGGGTGAAGCCTTCGGTGTTGGCCCAGGGGTGCTGGGCGAGGGCCTCTTCCAGGGACTTCTCCAGGTCGTCCAGGGCCAGGCCGTAGAGCGACTTGCGCGCCAGCTCGCTGATGGTGCGCACCGAGGGGATGACCTTGTGCCCGCGCGCCTCGGCCAGCAGCGAGCAGTAGTAGCCGTGGCCGAGGTACTTGTAGTGGCGGCACAGGTTGATGACCTGGACCTTCTTGTCGAGCTCGCCGCCTCGCGACTGCTCGAGGTACTCCCGCGCGGTGAGCATCTCCTCGCTGGGGATGTAGGAGGACCAGTCCTCCCGGCGCTCGACGATGATCAATACCTGGCCGCCGTCGCGGCGCTGCAGGAGGCCCTCGGCGAGGCCAACGGCCTGGAGTGGGTCGGGGGGAATGCTGCTGAGACTGGCTTGAACCGAAGACATCTTCACGGGCCCGCTTGAGAGGTGGTGCGCCTCAATTAAGCAGCAAGCCGGGGCCCTGTCTCGCGTCGTTACGCAGGCTTTACGGGGCGCTGGCGAACCTTACGCAATCGTTGCGCGGCGCTCGTCCGCCGGGCTCCGATGCGCCTCGCGCGGATGGGCGCTTCCTGCCGTGGAAATGGCCCGGGCCTGCGTACGACGGTGCCTTGCCCGCCTGGCCCGGGGACGCGCGCCGATCACCCCGCGCCGCTCTGCGCCGTGACGTTCGGCCGCGCCCGGTGCCTGGCGCGCCAGGGACCGTCATGGGTGCGCCTAGTCCCAACGGACTATGGCCGGCCCTGTGTCTGGTTTCGATAGTGGCCTCCCCCATGACTGAGCCCGGCGGCATCTCGCCAACCGGGTTGGAGGCCAAGAATGACAACAACAGCGTGCTTCACCCTTCCGGCCCTGGCCGGCCTACTGCTGGCCAGCACCACTGCCCCTGCGGCGCTCTACGAGCCCAGTGACGATGTGAAGATCCAGGCCAGCCACGTGATCTCCTACGGGCTGGCCTGGCGTACGGAGAAGCCGGCCCACGCCTTGGGTGGCAACAACAACGCCAACGGCAACGACGGCAACAACGCGTTCAAGCGCGGCAGCCTGATCAGCCACCGCCTGGGCATCGTCAGCGACGCCGACATCAGCTACCGCAGGGACTTCGGCCTGTTCATCCGTGGCAGCGCCTACTACGACGACGTCTACCACCGTGGCAACGACAACCGCACGGGCACCTCCAACTGCTTCGCCGCCGGGCAGTGCTCGCGCCCCGACCGCTTCTCCTCGCAGACCCGCGACGCCCATGGCGGTGGTTTTGAGATGCTCGACAGCTACCTCTACGGCACCTGGCACATCGACGGACGACCGCTCAACCTGCGCCTCGGGCGGCAGGTGGTCTACTGGGGCGAAAGCGTCTACAACGGCAACGGTGTCGCCTCGGCCATGAGTCCCTTCGATGCCACCAAGTCCAACGTGCCGGGTGTCGAGGTCAAGGAGCGCACCCTGCCGGTGGGCCAGCTGTTCGCCTCCTTCGGCCTCACCGAAACGCTCGACCTGCAGGCCTACTACCAGTACGAGTGGAAGAAGACCCGACTCAGTGCGGTCGGCAACTATTTCTCCACCACCGACCTCATCGACAAGGGCGGCTTCAGCAACTCCACCGGGAAGCTGCAGCGCCTGCGTGATGACGAGCCCGGCGACAGCGGCCAGTTCGGCCTGGCCCTGCGCTACGTCGCCGAGCGCTTGAACAACACCGAGTTCGGCGTCTACCGCCTGCGCTATCACGCCAAGACGCCGGTGGTGGACAACCTGAGCAGGCGCGGCACCTACCGTGCCCGCTACTTCGACGACATCGACCTCTACGGCGCGAGCTTCGCGACGGTGGTGGTGGACACCAACGTCAATGGCGAGATCAGCGTGCAGAACCACCTGCCGCTGGCGGTAAACATCGGCGGCGCCCGACACACCGCGCGGGGCCGCACCGGCCAGGCGCTGCTGTCGGTGACCCACGGCTTCGGCCACACGCCGTTCGCCGACAACTTCACCCTCAACGGCGAGGTCGGCTACAACCGCGTGCTCGACAACGACAGCGCGCACCTGGCCGGGCGCGCCGCCAGCGACGAGCTGTGGAACGACCGCTCTGCATGGGGCTACACCCTCAGGGCCAACGCGCGCTACATCGAGGTCCTGCCCGGCTGGGACCTGTCCATTCCGGTTTCCTTCAACCAGGGCGTGAACGGCAAGTCCTCCCTGGGCAGCTACAGCCGGGGCCGCAACCGCCTGTCCGTCGGCACGACCTGGGAATACCTCGGCAACCTGTCGCTGGAGGCGAGCTACAACGCCTACCTCGGCACCCCGGCCGACAACGCCCAGACCGACCGTGACCACATCGCCCTCAGCGCCAAGTACAGCTTCTGACCACCTTCGACCCCATACGACAGGAGGACCTTCCATGTCCCGCCAATCCGATTTGCGTCACCTTCTCCTCGCCGCCGCCATCGGCCTCAGCCCCTTGACCGAGGCCGCTCTCAGTGAGGCCGAGCTCGCCCGTCTCGACCAGGACCTCACGCCCATGGGCGCGGAGCGAGCCGGCAATGCCGATGGCAGCATCCCGGCCTGGAGCGGGCGCTGGCGCGGTGCGCCGGAGCATGTCGACTTCGCCGGCAGTGGCTCGCTCCAGCCCGATCCCTATGCCTCCGAGCGCCCCCTGTTCCGCATCACGGCCGTGAACGTCGGGCAGTACCAGGAGCGCTTGAGCGATGGCCAGGTGGCGCTGTTCAAGCGTTATCCGCAGAGCTACTGGATGGACGTCTACCCGAGCCATCGCGACTTCCGTGCCAGCGAGAACATCGAGCGCCACCTCCGTGAGAATGGCCGTACAGCAAAGCTGACCGAGGACGGCCATGGCGTCACCGGCGCCTTCGGCGGATCGCCTTTCCCGATACCACGCAGCGGTAACGAGCTGATCCTCAACCACTCCCTCCAGGGGCGCGGTCCCGGCGAGGAGGGGATCTATACGCTGGTGGTGACCCTGGCCAACGGCAAGCGGGCACGCCAGGTGCAACATCACCAGACGTTCAACGTGTGGACCAACCCCGATAACCCCCGCGTGGAGGTCGAGGCTCCCATCCTCAGCCACTTCATGTACAAGACCCTGGAGCCGACCCGCGAGTTGGGCAAGATCACCTTCGGCCACGGCTTCGTCGATCCCCTCGCCAATGCGCAGCAAAGCTGGCAGTACGACCCTGGCAGCCGGCGCGTCAGACGGGCCCCCAACGTCGGTTATGACAACCCCTCCAGCGGCGCCAGCGGCAGCCTGCGGGTCAACGACGACAGCCGCATGTTCAACGGTGCGCCGGATCGCTACGAGTGGACACTGCTCGGCAAGAAGGAGCTGTTCATCCCCTATCACAACTACCGCATCAACGACCCGGCCTTGAGCCTGGCGGCCCTCACCGAGACCCCGGGCCACCCCAATCCTGCCGCCTTGCGCTATGAGCTGCACCGGGTGTGGGTGCTGGAGGCCCGGCTCAAGACCGGCAAGCGGCACGTCTACGCCAAGCGCCGCTTCTACATCGACGAGGACACCTGGGGGGCCGTGCTCGCCGACAGCTACGACGCGCGCGACTACCTGTGGCGCACCAACCTGCAGACCACCTTCTACGCCTACGACACCCGGAGCTACCAAGCCGGGCCGTCGGTCTACCACGACCTCATCTCCGGTGCCTACCTGGTGGATCGGCTGACCAACGAGCACGCACCGATACGCCTCTCCGAGCTTGCCCACGATGCCAGTGACTTCACCCCTGCCGCCGTGCGCAAGCGCGCCAAGTGACCCACCGAGGAACAATGGAAATGACCCGAATCTGCCTGGTTCTCAGCGTCGTGCTGTTCTGTGGCCCGGCCAGCGCCGCCGGCCTTCCGCTGGCCCGTGACCTGCCCGTCGCCGAGCGGGAGGCGCAGCGCCTCTTCGCCTTGCCCAGCGTCCCAAACCTGCGGGACCTGGGCGGCTATCGCACCGCAGATGGACGCACGGTGAAGTGGGGCCTGCTCTACCGCGCCGGCACCCTCGACGCGCTCGACGAGGTCGACCAGCGCGAGCTGCAGCGCCTGCAATTGCGTCGCCTGGTCGACCTGCGCAGCCGCGAAGAGATCGACGACGCCCCCGATCGCCTGTCGCCGGAGCTGGCTGCGCTGCGGGTGGAGATGCCGGTGCGTGCGGGCAATATAGACGTGCGCGAGCTGAGCCGACGCATCAACAGCGGGGATATCGGCGACCTCCGGCTGGAGGACTTCCTGGTGATCGCCAACAGGAGCTTCGTCCGCGAGCACCGTCAGGTCTTCCGCGACTGGCTCCATGGCCTGCTCGACGAGCAGGGCACGCCCGTCCTCTATCACTGCACGGCCGGCAAGGACCGCACGGGCTTCGCCTCCGCCGTCCTGCTGCTGGCGCTCGGCGTGCCGGAAGACACGGTGATGGAGGACTACCTGGCCTCCAACCCATACCTGGAGGACAGGAACCGGCGCATCGGCGAGCGGGTCCGGCAGGCCTCCGGCGGGCGTACCGATCCCGCCATCCTGCAGCCTCTGCTGGAGGTCCGGCATGAATACCTGCAAGCGGCACTGCAGGCGATGCGCGAGGACTACGGGACGGTGGAGGGGTTCCTCAGGGACGGGCTCGGTATCGACGACGACCTGCGCGCGCGGTTGCGTGAGCGCTTCCTCGAGCCGCTGGCCTCGCGTTAGAAGACCGGGGCCGCCAGGGTTGCTGGAGAGGCGTTTCGCTCGATCCTCCTTGGCAGTTGGCGGGAGTCTGCTAGCGTCAATCCGGCATCCACCGTTTCGATCACGTTCGCGCTCGGGTGCGGGGGCAAGGCGCCGGGGGTCGACTTCTCACATCCGTGCGAGACCTTCGGTGGTGTGCCCGTGGGGCGATGACGTGAGGGCGTCGCCGACGCTTCCAGCCTTCCCAAACTTGCTCGGACAAGGAGTCTTCGATGAAACATGCATTGGCGTTGGGCGTGGCGCTGGCGCTGTCCACCGCGCTGGTCGGCTGCTCGAGTACGGTGACCCAGCCGGATGAGTATTCCGGGTTCCTCTCCAGTTACGACAGCCTGCAGAAGGCGACCACGCCTTCCGGCGCGGAGGTGATGCGCTGGATCGATCCGAAGGTGGACATCGGCCGCTACACCGCCGTCTACGTCGAACCCACCCAGTTCTACCCGCGCCCCCAGGCCACCGAGAAGATCCCGCAGAGCACCCTCGACGGCATCACCCGCTACTACGACATGGCGCTCAAGCGCGAAATCAGCAACAGCCTGTCGCTGGCCACCAAGCCCGGGCCCGGCGTCATCGTCGTGCGTGCGGCGATCACCGGGGTGAGCAGCAAGACCGAGGGACTCAAGCCCTATGAGGTCGTTCCCGTGGCACTGCTGGCGGCGGCGGTGAGCACCGCCAGCGGCATCCGCGACCAGGAGACCGAGCTGGCCACCGAGGCGCAGTTCCTCGATGGCGGCAGCAACAAGGTGATCGCCCAGGTGGTGCGCAAGGGCACCGGGCGGCCGCTGGAGAACAGCGACCAGGTGATGAAGCCGGGCGACGTCACGGGCGTGATCGACGGCTGGGCCAAGGACATGAACCAGAGCTACCAGAAGCTCAAGGCGAAGTAGCGCGCCCTCAGCCCGCCCTGGCGGGCAGCTCCAGCTCCATGGCCTGGGCCAGCAGCGCGGAGCCTTCGCGCAGCGGCTCCGGCTCGCCGACGGGGCGGAAGCCCTGGGCGCGGTACAGGCCCATGGCCGGGCTCTCGGCCAGGGTGACGCCGAGGTGCACGCGGTGCACCCCCAGGCCTTGCGCCCAGGCCAGGGCATCGGCCAGCAGCGCGCGGCCGGCACCGAGGCCACGGCGTGCCGGGTCGACCCACATCTGGTAGAGGTCGGCCACGGTGGGCTCGCTGGCCGAGCGGCGGCACCAGAGCAACCCACAGGCAGCGTTCTCGTCGAGCGCGAACAGCACCCTGTCATTGCCGGAGGCAATCGCGTTGGCGATCCGGCTGGCCCAGGCGTCGTCCGACCGCGTGTGTTCCGCCGCGAAGGTGCTGCCGAAGGCCTCCGGCGAGTCGCGCAGGGCCCGCAGGCGCAGGTCGCGGTAGGTCGGCCATTCGCCGGCCTCTATCGGGCGTATGCGCAGCGCCGTCATTCGGCGGTCCACACCGCCAGCTCGTAGCCGTCCGGGTCGATGAAGTGGAAGCGACGCCCGCCGGGGAAGGCGAAGGTTTCACGGCTGATGGTGGCACCAACGGCCTGCAGGCGGCTCTGGGTCTGTGCCAGGTCGTCGGCGTAGAGGATCACCAGCGGGCCACCCGGGCGCACCGGCTCACCCGTGGTGAAGCCGCCAGTGAGGCGGCCGTCGGTGAACTCGCTGTAGGTGGGGCCGTAGTCGGTGAAGGTCCAGCCGAAGGCCGCGCCATAGAAGGCCTTGCTGCGGGCGATGTCGGTGACGTTGAACTCGATGTTGTCGATCTGGCGGTCGTTCCCTCGGGTGCTCATTGGCGGCTTCCTTGACGTGTGTGGAGGGCCATCTTAGAGCCCTCCGCCCGCGATCGGAAGCGCGATCAGCGTTGGTCTTTGCGCTCCCGGGTGGCGTGCCAGCAGATCAGTGAGCCGGCGGTGACCAGCACCGCACCCTGCCAGAACTGCAGCGTCAGGCTGGCGCCGAGCCAGGCCGCGGCGAAGGCCGAGGAGAGCACCGGGGCGAAGTAGGAGGCGGTGGCCAGCAGGGTGAGGTTGCCGCGCAGGATGCCGATGTTCCACAACGCGTAGCCGCCGGCCATGGCGATGCCGGCGGCGAATAGTTCGGCGCCGCCACGCAGGGTGAACTCAGGCAGTGCCTGGCCGGCGAAGGCGAACTTCAGCCAGAGCACGGCCGCCGTGAGGATGAAGAAGAACGCCACGTGGTTCTCGCCCCGGGCATAGCGCCGGGTGACGTTGCAGTAGAGCGCGAAGGTGATGGCGCAGGCCGCCGCCAGGCTGTAGCTCAGCGGGTTGGATTGCACGTTGGCGATAAGGCTCGGTAGCGACAGCCCATCGGTGCTCACCACCCAGAGGATGCCGAACAGCGCGATGGCGGTGCCGGGCAGGATCAGCCAGCGCGCCGGCTGACGGTTCATGACGATGGCCAGCAGCACCGTGAGGCTCGGCCACAGGTAGTTGACCACGCCGAGCTGGATGGCCTGGTTGCTGTCGAGGGCGTAGCCCAGGGCCAGGGACAGGCAGATCTCGTAGGTGACGAACAGCGTCGTGCCGGTGACCAGGTAAAAGCGCGAGCTGGACCGCAGGCGCGGCCGGCCCAGCAGGGCGATGAGCAGGACGGCGCCGAGGCTGTAGATCAGCGCCGCACCGCCGATGGGGCCGAAGAAGCCGCTCACGCTGCGGATCAGCCCGGAGGCGGTGCTCCACAGGAGGATGGCCGCCAGTCCACACACCGTCGCACTTCGCCCACTGCTGATCCGCATCGTTCACCCACAGGAAAAAGGCGGTGATTCTACAGGCCCGAGCGGCTCAGGGGTCAGTTTGCGGCCGCTTCCGCCAGCCGCTGCCGGATGACAGCCAGGGCGTCGCGGAAGATCGGGTGCCATTCCTCGTTGGGGAGTTCGTCCAGCGGGTGCCAGAAGAAGCGGAACACATGGCCGCCATCGTCGGCCGTGTGGTGGCTCCAGGCATCCGCCAGGTCCGCGGCCACCCGGCAGAGGTGGAAGGCCCAGGTGTGCCCGGTGGTGCTGGCTTGCCAGGTGCCCAGGTCGAGGATCACCTCGCCCTGGATGCCGGCCTCTTCGGCCAACTCGCGAACGGCCGCCGCCGCGCTGCCTTCCCCGGGCTCGACGCTGCCCTTGACCAGCTGCCGGCCCGCCATGGGGTGGAGGAAGGCGAGTACCTCCAGCCTGTCGCGCTGGCGCAGCACCACGGGGCAGGCCTTGTCGACCTTGATGCGGGCGATCACAGGGTCATGACCATCTCGTGCCACGCCATGCCGCCATGGTCGGACGGGGAGGGCCGCACATAGGCGTAGCCCATGCGCCGGTACAGCTCGACGTGGCGCTCCTTGCACATCAGGTGGATGGTCGCCTTGCCCATCTCGCGCATGCGCTGCACGAAGGTGCGCATCAGCAGCGTGGAAAAGCCCTTGCCCTGCTGCGCCGGGTCGACCACTACCGACATGATCACCACGTTTGGCGCGGCGGCGTCATGGCCCACCAGCTCCTTGAAGGCCTCGTCGGACATCACCACCTCCTGGGCGCAACCGCTGTTGATGAAACCCACCACCTCGCCGTCCTGCTCCAGGATCAGGAAGCCTTCCGGGTACTGGGCGATGCGCGTCTCGATCTTCTCGCGGGTGGCGGCCTCGTCGCCTTCATAGGCGGAAATCTCGATCTGGTAGCAGCGGTCGGTGTCGGAGAGGGTGGCGTTGCGGAAACTGGGCGTGCTCATGGAAGGCCTCGATGCAAGTGCGGCGCGGCATGGTAAAGCAGGCGCCGGAGCCTGGACAGGTGTGGGGTTCGGCCTCGCTGCGAGCGCCCCCGGTGGGAGCGGCTTCAGCCGCGAAGGACCCGCAGCCGGCACAAGGCTGCGCGTGGTCGGGTATTCCATCGCGAATGAATTCGCTCCCACGAGGTGGGCGGCGGTGTGGGCTGCAAGATCCTTTGGTGGATGAAAAGAGCGCCATCCACCCTACACAACGGCCGGCGTCGTGGTGTGGGTTGCACTGTCTCTCGTCTTCGACGGGGGCCGGGCGCTAAGCTGTGGTCCTCTCGAAAATGGGGCGTGATGCCGGGCGGTGAGGGTGGACAGGTTCCAGGAAATGAAGGTGCTGCTGGCGGTGACCGAGGCGGAGAGCTTCGCCGGCGGCGCCAAGCTGATGGGCATGTCGCCACCCGGCGTGACCCGCGCCATCGCGGCGTTGGAGGCGCGCCTGGGCACCTTGCTGCTGGCCCGCAGCACACGCAGCCTGCGCCTGACCGAGGCCGGGCGGCGCTACGTGGAGGACTGCCGACGCATCCTGCTGGAACTGGAAGAGGCCGAGGAGCTGGCCGCCGGCAGCCATGTGCGCCCGCGCGGGCGGCTGACGGTGACGGCGCCGGTGATGTTCGGCGAGCTGTACCTCATCCCGCTGATCGCCGAGTACCTGGACGCCTACCCGGAAGTGGAGATCAACGCGCTGCTGGTGGACCGCGTGGTGAACATGGTGGAGGAGGGCGTGGATGTGGCGGTGCGCATCGGCCACCTGCGCGAGGGCGAGCACGGGGCGCTGCAGGTGGGGCAGATACGCCCGGTGGTGTGCGCGGCACCCGGCTACCTCGACAAGGTGGGGCGGCCGCGCCGACCGCAAGAGCTGCAGGACGCGCCCATCGTCATGTCCTCCGCCAGCGGGCTGTTGCGCCACTGGCAGTTCGAGGGGCCCGACGGGCCCTTCGGCTTCACGCCCACGCCGCGCCTGCTGGTCAGCTCCAACCAGGCGGCGATCAACGCCGCGCGCCTGGGCTGGGGCTATACCCGGGTGCTGTCCTACCAGGTGGCGGGCGCCGTGGCCCGGGGTGAGCTGGAAACCGTGCTGGATGCCTTCGAGACCGCGGCGTTGCCGGTGCACATCATCCAGCAGGGCGGGCGCCGGGAGTCGGCCAAGGTGCGCACCTTCATCGACCATTGCGTGACGCGCCTGCGGGCCGACAGCGCCCTGCGCGCGGCCGGGCGATGAGTAAACACCGCGAGATGCAGGTGTTCCTGGCCGTGGCCCAGGCCGGCAGCCTGGCGGCGGCGGCGCGGGCGCTGGAACTGTCCCAGGCTACGGTGATGCGCACCGTCGCCGCGCTGGAGGCGCGCATTGGCTCGGCCCTGCTGTTACGCAGCCCCCGTGGCGTGAGCCCGAGCCCGGCCGGCGAGCGCTTCGCCGAAAGCTGCCGGCGCATCCTCGAACAGCTCGGCGAGGCGGAGCGTTCCGTGGCCGGGTTGCACGCGCAACCCGTGGGGCAACTGACCCTGGCCATGCCGCTGCTCATGGCGCACCAGGTGTTCACCCCCATCGCACTCGATTACCTCAATGCCTTCCCCGAGCTCTCGCTGAACATCCAGGCGTGCGAGGCCCTGCCCAGGTTGCTGGAGGAGGGCGTGGACGTGGCCCTGGTGGTCGGCCAGTTGCCGGATTCCTCCGGCTTCGCGGTGCCGGTGGGGCGGGTGCGACCGGTGGTGTGCGCGGCCCCGGCCTACCTGGCGCGCCGGGGGCGCCCGCAAAGCCCCGAGGCGTTGCAGGAGCACCGCACCATCGCGACCTCGTCCACCGGCCATGCGGGGGATTGGCGCTTTGCCGGCGGCGCGGTGAAGGTCGTGCCCCGCTTGATCTGCAGCACCCCCCAGGCGGCCATCCGCGCCGCCGTTGCCGGCTTCGGCCTGGTCCACTGCCTGAGTTACGAGGTGCACCAGGAGCTGCACGACGGCCAGTTGCAACGGCTGCTGGAACCCTTCGCCGCCGAGCCCGTACCGGTGCAACTCTTCTACCGCGAAGGACGCCGCGCCGCCGCCCGGGTGCGCAGCTTCCTCGACTTCGCCGTGCCACGGCTGCTCGCGCACCCTGCGTTCGAGGGCTGAGCCGGGTTGCACCCGACCTACAAGGGCACGGTGCCGTAGGTTGGTGCCGAGCGCAGCGAGGCCCAACACAGCGATGCATAGCCCCGCAGGTACCCCTCTGTGGGCTTTAGCCGCGAAAGGCCCCCAGCCGGCACAGGGCTGCGCATGGACGGGTATTCCATCGCGAATGAATTCGCTCCCACGATGGTGCTGCTGGGCGAATGAATTCGCCCCTACAGAAGGCCGCTGCACGGGCATGACCGCCTCATCCCGTTATTTCAGAAACTGAAAGAGTGGATTGCCTTTGATGGTGATTCTGCTCGGCGGTGCGTGGGCTCAACATGGCTCCATCGTCGTGAACGCCCAGCCGGGCGGTTCACGGTGAACCACCCGAACCCATAAGGAGTCACCGCCATGTCCCGTCCCGCCATCAAGCTGTACCGCCACCCGCTGTCCGGCCACGCCCACCGTGTGGAGCTGATGCTCTCGCTGCTGCAGCTGCCCACCGAGCTGGTTTTCGTCGACCTGGCCAACGGCGCCCACAAGCAGGCCGACTTCCTGGCCATCAACCCCTTCGGCCAGGTGCCGGTGATCGATGACGCCGGCACCCTGGTCAACGACTCCAACGCCATCCTCGTCTACCTGGCTAAGCGCTACGGCGAAGGCCGCTGGCTGGCCGAAGACGCCGTCGGCGCCGCCCAGGTGCAGCGCTGGTTGTCGGTGGCCGCCGGCCAGGTGGCCTATGGCCCGGCCGCAGCGCGCCTGATCACCGTGTTCGGTGCGGCGTTCAACGCCGATGAAGTGATCAACCGTGCCCACGTGCTGCTCACGGTGATGGAAGGCGAGCTGGGCTCGACGGCGTTCCTGACCGGCACCGAGCCCTCCATCGCCGACGTGGCCAACTACAGTTACATCGCCCATGCGCCGGAGGGCAACGTGTCGCTGGAGGCCTACCCGAATGTGCGTGCCTGGTTGGCCCGCATCGAAGCGCTGCCGGGCTTCGTGCCCATGCAACGCACCGCCGCCGGCCTGCAGGCCGCCTGAGCCGACCCGAGGCTGCCGGCCCGCCCGGCAGCCCTTTTCACAAGGAGGGCAAACCATGGAACCGATTCCCAGCCAGCGCCCCTCGCCCTGGCATGCCGGTGAAAAGCAGCTGCAGGAAACGGTCGGCGTGGCCGAGCGGATGGAAGCCCACGGGCAGAAGGTCATCCGCGACTACATGCCCGACCAGCACCGCGCCTTTTTCCATCAATTGCCCTTCCTGATCGCCGGTGCGGTGGATGGCGAAGGCCGCCCCTGGGCAACCCTGGTCGAAGGCCCGGAAGGCTTCGTCACCTCGCCCGACCCCAAACACCTGGTGTTCGACCTGGCCACGCGCCCGCTGGACCCACTGGACCCGGCCACCCCCGGCCTCGGTGCCGGCGCCGCCCTCGGCCTGCTCGGCATCGAACTGCACACGCGGCGGCGCAACCGCCTCAATGGTTCGATCGGCCAGGCTTCGGCGCAGCAACTGGAGGTGCAGGTCGAGCATTCCTTCGGCAACTGCCCGCAGTACATCCAGCTGCGTGAATGGAGCAGTTCCCCCGAGCCCCGTGGCACGGTCCGCCAGGACGCCAGCGAGCTGGACGAGCGCGCCCGGGCGATGATCCTCGCTGCCGACACCTTCTTCGTTGCCAGCTACGTCGACCACGAGGACGGTGACCGCGCCGTGGACGTTTCCCACCGTGGCGGGCGCCCCGGTTTCGTACGGGTGGAAGGCAACCGCCTGACCATCCCGGACTACGCCGGCAACCTGCATTTCAATACCTTGGGCAACCTGATCAGCAACCCGCGCGCCGGCCTGCTGTTCGTCGATTTCGAGCAGGGCAATGTGCTGCAGGTGCAGGGCCGTGCCGAGGTGATTCTCGACAGCCCGCTGATCGCCGCGTTCGAAGGGGCCGAACGCATCTGGACCCTGGATATCGAGCAGGTGGTGTTCCGCCCCGGCGCGATGTCGCTGCGTTGGGCCTTCGACGAATACGCCCCCACCAGCCTGATGACCGGCACCTGGGCCGAAGCGGAAGAGCGCCTGCGTGAGGGCGAACGGCGGCGCCAATGGCAGCAGTGGCGGGTGCTCAGCCAGCAGCAGGAGAGCGCCGATATCCGCTCCCTGGTCCTGGCCCCGGAAGACGAGGGCGAGGTGAACTTCACCCCCGGCCAGCACATTCCCCTGCGCCTGCTCACCGCTGACGGTGAAGCCCTGGTGCGCACCTACAGCGTCTCCAGCGCGCCGAGCGACGGTTACCTGCGCATCAGCGTCAAGGCGCAGGGCAAGGGCTCGCGGCACCTGCACGAACAGGTGCAGGTCGGTGATGTGCTGGAGGCGCGCCCGCCCCTGGGCAGCTTCACCCTGAAGACCGACAGCCAGCGCCCGGTGGTGCTGATCGGTGCGGGGGTGGGCATCACCCCGATGGTTTCCATGGCCCGTGAGCTGGTGGCGCTCAACGAGCGGCAGGCGCAGGGTCGGCGTATCCACCTGTTCCAGGGCGCCCGGACGCTGCACGACCTGCCGTTCCAGGCCGAGCTGCAGGCCCTGGTGCAGCGCGGCAATGGCTTGCTGAAGCTGACCCGCGCCCTGAGTGCCCCCGAGGCCGAAGCACAGTCGGGGCGCGATTTCGAGCTGAGCGGCCGGCTGGGCCTGGCGCAGATCCAGGCCGCCCTGTCCTTCGATGACTACGACTTCTACCTGTGTGGCCCGGGTGGGTTCATCCAGGCCCTCTACGACGGTTTGCGCGGGCTGAATGTCGCCGACGGCCGCATCCATGCCGAAGCCTTCGGCCCCTCGGCCCTGCAGCGGCACAGCGAGGCCCAGGCCGCGGTACCGTCCCAGCCGCCGGCGGCGACCACGGCGGTGCCGGTGTACTTCACCGCCTCGGCCAAGGAAGCGCGCTGGACGCCCGAGAGCGGCAGCCTGCTGGAGCTGGCCGAGAGCCGTGGGCTGACGCCCGAGTTCAGTTGCCGGGGCGGTTCCTGCGGCACCTGCAAGACGCGCCGGGTCAGTGGCCTGGTGCATTACCCCAACCCGCCGGCGGAGTTGCCGGAGGCGGACATGGTGCTGATCTGCTGCGCCGTACCGGCCGAGGGCGAGGATGGCCCGCAGCCCCTTGTGCTCGATCTCTGACGAGGTGATGACATGTTCGACAAACCGCAAGCCAATGCCCGCCCCGTCGCGCTCCTGCAGTGGAACGACGCCCCGGACCTACCCACCCGCGACGCTTCAGGTGTGCAGCGCTGGGCGGAGTCGGAGGCCGGTTACCTGCTGCCGCAGCTGCTGTTCCCCATGGAGTGCGTGGCGCCGGCCCAGCCGTTGAACCCCGCGCCTTTCATCTGAGCGTGGTCATGAGTCATCTGAGAACTCGGCAGGATGAGCGCGTGCCGTAGGGTGTGCCGTGCGCACCTCCGCTCGGTGCCTCCGGCGAATTCCAGGTGCGCGCAGCACACCCTACGTCCGGAGTGAGCGGCGGCTGCACGTTCCAGGCACCTGGATGTGTGCGCCTCAATCCACCCCGTCCCTGTCGCCAGTCCGCTGCCGGGCGCAGTGGAGCCTGTGCAGGGTGATCTTGCGCACCTCCGCCTTGCTCACTTCGATGTGCTCGCGCAGCAGCTGGCAGGCCGGCTCGGCGTGCCGTTGCAGGATGGCTTCGAGGATGCGCCCGTGCTCGTCGTAGGTGGCGGCGATGCGTGGCTGCTGAGTGAAATCCAAGCGCCGGATGATGCGGATCTTCTCGGTGATCTCGCGGTGCGTGCGGGCCATTTCGCGGTTGCCGGCGGCCGCCACCAGGGCGCAGTGGAAGGCTTCGTCCAGCTCCGATACCGCGCGCCCATCCGTTAGCCGCTGATGCGCTTCCACCCGCCAGGTGCGGGTCAGTTCGTCCAGGCGCTGCGGCAGCTCGGCGCCCATCTCGCACAGGCGCCGGACCGCCGCCATTTCCAGCACGATGCGCAGGTCGTAGAGCTCCTCGAAATGCTCGAAGTCGAAGGGCCGGACCTGCCAGCCGCTGCGGAAGTGCACCTCCAGGTAGCCCTCGCGTTCCAGCCGGTGCAGGGCCTGCCGCACCGGGGTGCGACTGACCGCCGTGCGCGCGGCGACGTCGCCTTCGCTGAAGCGATCACCGGGCAGCAGGCGGAACTCGAAGATATCGTCCTTCAACACCTGGTAGATGCGCTCGACCAGGTTGTCGGGCCGCTCCTTGGCGGCCCGGGTGGCGGTGGTGGCGAGTTGCATGGTGGCGACTCAGGCCGGCGTGCGGCTGGCGATGAAGGCGCGCCAGCCACCGAAGGCGGTGATGTCTTCGGCGCTGTGCAGGGCCCAGGGCTCGCAGATGAAGCCCTTGACCCAGCGACCGTCCTCCAGCTGCAGGTTGCCGATGCCCAGGGGCGGCGGAATCTCCGCGACGAACTCGCCGAAGCGGGCGAGGGGGATGTCCCACAGCTCGACGATGATCGACGCGCCTTCGGCCGCCCTGGCCAGCCCCGGCTTGGGCGGCACCGAGCCGGGCAGCGCATAGAGGCGATAGGTGGGGGCGGTGAGGGTCTGTTCCACCAACACCGCATTGCGGGTGACCAGCTGGAAGTTCAGCGGCATACCGGTGAGGTGCGCGCCGACCACGGCGACCCGCACGCTGCCGGGTGCCTGAACGGGCGTGGCGGCAGGCGGCAGGGGGCGACCGGTGGCGCCCAGTGGCAGGCCGAGGGCGGCTTGCCAGCGTTTGCCCAGGGAGGCGAGGGCGTGGTCGTGCCAGGCCGGGGCGAGCAGGGTGATGCCGGCAGGCAGGCCGTCGTCGCGCAGGCCGGCGGGCAGGGCCAGGGCGCTGAGGTCGGCGAGGTTGGTGAAGTTGGTGTAGGTGCCGAACTGCGAGTTGAACAGCACGGGCTCGGCGGCCATTTCCTCCAGGGTGCGCAGGGTGGGGGAGGTGGGCACCACCAGGGCGTCGAAGCCGGCCAGGGCGAGGTTGATGGTCCGGCTCAGCTCGGCCCGCAGGTACTCGGCGCGGTAGGCGTCGCAGGCGCTGTAACCGAAGCCCTTCTCGACGATGCCGCGTACCACGGGGTCAATCGCCTCGGCGGCGTTTTCCAGCATGCCGGCCATGGCCACGGTGCGCTCGGCCACCCAGGAACCCTGGTAGAGCTGTTCGGCCAGGCGGCGGAAGGGCGTGAAGTCGATGGGCACCAGCTCAGCGCCGAGCTCGCGCAGGCGCTCCAGGGCCTGCTGGAAGACCGCCTGGTTGCGGGCGTCGCCGTGGAATTCGAGGGCATCCGGGATTGCCAGGCGCGGCTTGGCGCCGATGGCCACCGGCGCTGTGCCGGGGTTGGTGCGGGAGTAAGCGTCGGCGGCGTCGTAGCCCCCGGCGATGTCGGCGACGTGCTCGGCGTCCTCCACCGTCAAGGCGAACACCGAGATGCAATCCAGGGTGCGGCAGGCGGGCACCAGGCCCTTGTTGGACAGCCAGCCCCGGCTGGGCTTGAGCCCGACGATGTTGTTGAAGCCCGCCGGCACGCGGCCGGAGCCGGCGGTGTCGGTGCCGAGTGAGAAGGGCACCAGGCCACGCGCGACCACCGAGGCGGAGCCGGAGCTGGAGCCGCCGCTGACGTAGGCAGCATCGAAGCTGTTGGGCACCGCGCCGAAGGGCGAGCGGGTGCCCACCAGGCCGGTGGCGAACTGGTCGAGGTTGGTCTTGCCGATCAATACCGCCCCGGCGGCCTGCAGGCGCGCGACCACGGTGGCGTCCTCACCGGCTGGGTAGGCGAATGCCGGGCAGGCGGCGCTGGTGGGCCAGCCGGCGGCGTCGATGTTGTCCTTGATGGCGAAGGGCACGCCATATAGCGGCAGCCGGGAGAGGTCACCGTCGACGGCGGCCAGCTGCTCGGCGAGGGCGGCGAGGCGTTCGCTCAACTGCACAGGGGAGGCGAGGACGATCCAGGCCGGGTCTTCGTCCTGCAATTGCTGCAGCAGCTCGAAGAGGATGGCGGGGCTGAGGGTGGCGTCGCGGTAGGCGGCCTGCCATTGGCCGAGGGTCCAGCCGAGGCTGTGCGGAGTCGCGGATTGCATGAGGTGCTCCATCTTGTATCCAAGTTGGAGTGCAGGGTTGCAACCGCCGGGCCAAGGTCCTGTAACCCTTGTAGGGCCTGGCGCGGGTGGATTCGGGTAAGCGCTGGATGCAGCCTGGATGCTGACGATTGGTGCAAGCGTGCATGGATGTGGTGCGCAGAGCGCGCCTGCCGCGATGGCGGCAGGCGCGGGCCGGCATCAGACGCGGAAGCGGGTGACCATGCCGCTGAGCTCGATGGCCAGGCGCGACAGTTCCTGGCTGGAGGCGCTGGTCTGGTTGGCGCCGGCGGCGGTCTGCAGGGACAGGTCGCGGATGTTGGTGAGGTTGCGGTCCACCTCGCGGGCCACCTGGGCCTGCTGTTCCGAGGCGCTGGCGATGATCAGGTTGCGCTCGTTGATGTGGGTGATCGAGGCGGTGATGCGTTCCAGTGCCATGCCGGCGTTTGCGGCCGACTTGAGTGTCTGCTCGGCCTGCCCGGCACCGGCGAGGAGGGCGTCCACGGTGCCCTGGGTGCCGGTCTGGATGTTGTCGATCATCTCTTCGATCTCTTCGGTGGAGCTTTGCGTGCGCTGCGCCAGGGAGCGCACCTCGTCGGCGACCACGGCGAAGCCACGGCCGGCCTCACCGGCACGCGCGGCCTCGATGGCGGCATTGAGCGCCAGGAGGTTGGTTTGCGCGGCGATGCCGCGGATCACGTCGAGCACCGTGCTGATGTCGCGGGTCTGGCTGGCCAGTTCCGAGGCGCGGACGGAGGCCTGGGTGACCTGGCCTGCCAGGGTGCGGATCGAGGTGATGGCGTCGTTGACCTGGATGAAGCCCTGGCGGCCGGCTTCGTCGCTTTCCTTCGAGGCGGCGGCCGTGCTCACGGCGTTGCGCGCCACTTCTTCCACGGCGGCGGTCATCTGGTTGACGGCGGTGGCGGCCTGCTCGATCTCGGCGTTCTGCTGGTGCAGGCCACGGTTGGCGTCTTCGGTCACTGCGTGCAGTTCTTCGGAGGCGGAGGCCAACTGGTCGGACGAGCTGCCGATCTGCTGGATGGTGGCCCGCAGGTTGCCCTGCATGGTGCGCAGGGCGGCCAGCAGCATGGCCGGCTCGTCCTTGCCGATGACCGTGATGTCGCGGGTCAGGTCGCCGCTGGCCACGCGTTCGGCGATGACCACCGCCTCGCCCAGCGGAGTGACGATGCTGCGGGTCAGCACCAGGGCGACGGTGACGGTGACGCCGAGGATCACTACCAGGGCGACCAGGGCGAAGAAGAAGGCGTCGTCCGATGCTTCGTCGCTGCGCTTGGCCGCTTCGGATGCCCCGGTGGAGTTGAAGCGGATCAGCTCGCCCAGCGCACTCATCATCGCGTTGGCGTAATCCACCAGGGGGCCATTGACCAGGCGGTCGGCCTCGTCCAGGTGGTCGTCATCGATGGCGTCGAGTATCTGCTCCTGCAGCCCCCGGTAGGTTTCGTAGGTGTGGATGAAGCGCTTGAAAAGTTCGCGATCCTGCGCCTGGGCGATGGTGCTTTCATAGGCGGCGAACTGCCCAGGCAGTGCGGCCTGGATGCCTCGGATGGTGGACACGGCGCGGAGCTGCTCGGCCCGCTCGTCGACGATGATGCCGCGCAGCGTCAGTGCTCGCCCATTACCGATGGCGGTGCCTATTTCGCTCAGTGCGATGATCCCGGGCAGCCAGGTGCCACGGACCTCGATCGACGCGTTGTCCATCCTGTTGGTTTGGTACAGGTTGCTGCCGCCCATGGCCAGGACCAGCAGGGCCAGCAGTGAAAAGATAAGTCCCGCGCGTTTTCCGATGGCAAGGTTTCTCAACTGAATACTCCTTCAAACGACAGTTGGTGGTGGCTGAAAAGGCTGAAAGCCGGGTGCAGGCGAGCGCCAGCGGGTGGCCGGAATCGGTGATCAGGTGTCGCTACGTGTGGCGGCGGGGCGCAGCTAGGGAACGGGCAGGGGGCCGGCGGCCGGGGGGGCTCGCGGGGCTTCTTCCAAGGGGCGTGACGCCTGGGGCCGGGGCTGGCCCGAGCGCTGTTCTGCCAGGCGCAGCCATTCGTTCTCGCTGGCCAGGCTGTTGCTGAACTCGGCGAGGCCAACACGGATGCGCGCCTCCGGCAGCCCGGTGCCGCCGGCGAAACAGTGGGCGAAACCGTCTTCGATGCGGTCGGTAAGGGATTGCGCGCCGAGTCGCCTGGCCTGCAGCAGAAGCACCAGGAATTCCCCCCGGCGCTTCATGCACAAGAGGTCGGTGCTGCGTATCCCGGCCTTGATCAGGTGCCCGAGCCTAACGCTCAGTGCGTCCGCCACCAGCGCACCGTGGCGCTCGCGCAGCAAGGGGAATTCATCGATGCGGATATGCGCCACGGTGGCCTGGCCGGAGCCGCAGCGGCAGCGTAGGAAGACCCGCGCCAACTGGTACATCCAGCGATTGTGGGAAGTGAGCATGCGCTCGTCGAAGCCGCTGACAATGGACAGCGCCTTCTGCTGCCTGACCAGCCGCTGCGTCAGGCTGTAGCTCGTCCAGCCGACCACGAAGGGGTAGATCACCAGCATCGGCAGGCAGGCCCAGACCACGGCCGGCGGGGTTTCCAGCGCCACTTCGAAGCCGAGGGCGGCCCCGGCCAGGGCCATCCCCAGCAGGTTGGCGGCCAGGCCGTAGAGCATGAAACGAATGCCCTTGGCGCTGACGCTGTTCATGGCGACCATCGACAGGAGCAGCAAGGATGGCAGCACGCTGAACTGCATCGCAGCGACCCAGCCGCCGGCGAAGACGCAATCGAGCAGAAGATTGCGCAGCTCGGTGCGGTAGGGCACGCGGGCTCGCACTGCCAGCTGGTACGCCAGGCAGGGCCAGATGAAGGCATTGAGCAGCATCAGCACCCAGAGCGGCGAGGGCCCGGGGTAGGTGGTGGTGGCGACGAAAATAAAGCTGAGCGCGCAGCCCAGGGCTCGTGGTTTGTAGACGCGGTTGGCAAAGCCGATACCCGCGCCCCTAGTACGATCAAAAGCCATGAGCCCTCGCGGATTGGCGGTAAAATTACCGCTGTATGCCTTGAATAAACCGGGGTGCGCGGGTGTGGGGTTCCCGAGGGAATTCGCCAGCGGTTCCGGTCGATGGGCAGAGGTGCATTCGTGCGCGCGTCGGAGCCTGGTCCTGTAACGGGCGAGGCACGTGCCATAAGCGGGATGGACCTCACTGTGAGCCCCGGTGAGGGGGTGGAAAATAAAAATACGATCGTATTCTAATTCGAGAAAGCCTGATGAGTAAACGCCCTGTGATCGACAGGAACCTGGTGCTGGATGCCGCCATATCGGTGGTGATGGACCAAGGCATTTCTGCATTGAGCATTGGTGAGGTGGCCAAGGCCGCCGGCATAAGCAAGGGCGGCGTGCAGTCCTGCTTCGGTACCAAGGACGGCCTGGTCGAGGCCATGGTCAACCGCTGGAAGGCCGACTACGAGGCGTCGGTGATGGCCCAGCTGGCACCGGATGCGGGGGTGCTGGAGTTGCTGACCGCGCAGATCCACATCATCGCCATCCCGGACGAAGAGCTGAGCAAGCGGGCGGCGGCGATCCTTACGGCGATGTTCAGCCAGGATAGTCTGCGCGCCCAGGCCAACGACTGGTACCGCTCCCTGCTGCTGGGCGGAGCGTTCGAAAGCGAGCGCGGCAAGCGCGTGCGGCTGGCCTTTCTCGCGGCCACCGGGGCCTTCTTCCTGCGCTCCTTCGGCATCATGGAAATCTCGGAAGCGGAGTGGAAAACCTTCAACGAGGACATCGCCCGGTTGCTGCCCGCCGACGCCTCCGCGCCCTAGGTGACCGCCCCCTTGCCCCTTCCCAGGGGCTGGCCATCGCTCTTGTGCTGCGCTTGTTGACCTCAAGTTAAGTTGAGGTTTTAGAGTGCCGCTCGGCTCGCCTGTCGCTGCCCGCCCGGGTTCGCTTCAGGCGCTTCCGAACCCACGCACAAGGACCAGGAATGGATACCCAGACCTCACTGATGATTTTCCAGGGCACCTGCTTTCTCGGCTTCAGCCTGTGGCTGAGCGTTGCGCTGATCAACAACCTGCACGCCTTCGCCAGTTCGGTCGGGGCCATCGGCGCGACCATGTCCATGGCGCCGCTGCGACAGCCGCCGGTGATCGACATCCCACTGCTGCGGCGTGGCTTGGATTCCCCCTTCATGCATCGCCTGGCGCTGCTGGTCATCGTGGTGTTGCAGGCGGCTGCCGTGCTCGCGGCCTGGGCCGGTTGCTACCAACTGCTGCTCGGCACCGGGCTGGAGGCCGCCCGGCCCTGGCTGAACCTGGCTTTGAGCGCTGCCCTGGGTTTTCTGTTCGCCATGCTGCTGGGCGGGCTCTGGTTCGGTTACTGGATACGCCAGGAAGGGCTGCAGCTGACCCACCTGGTGCTGGTCATCTGGGTGTTGCTGGATTTCGTCGTGCTCAACCTGCGTTGGGCCTAGCGGGCAAGGAACGGACAAGGAGCAATGGCATGAAGATGATGATCGTAGGGGCGAGCAGGGGGCTGGGCCGGGCGCTGGTGGAAGGGCTCGGCAAGCCGGGTGACGAGGTGATAGGTGTCTCGCGCAGGCGGCCGGAGCACCTGCCGCTGGCTCCGGGCGTCGAGCTCGGCTGGATCGAGGCGGACCTGGCCCGCCCCGCGGTGGCCGTGGCGCAGATCGAGGCCGGGGCGCCCGCCGCGCTCGATGTGCTGGTGTGCAATGTCGGCATCTGGGAAGAGCACGCTTTCAGCGAGCACTACGACTTTCTCGGCGACAGCGATGAGTCCATCGGCCGGCTGGTGGAGGTGAACATCACCGCCACGCTGTTGCTGCTCAAGCGGTTGGTGCCCCGGTTGCTGGCGTCCGCCAGGCCGCAGCTGATCCTGATTGGCTCCACCTCGGCCCTGCGCCAGAGCGGGCGCCCGGAAGTGGCGTTCGGCGCCTCCAAGTTCGCCCTCAATGGCATGGCCGATGCGCTGCGCGAAGGCTTCCGTGATCAGCGCCTGGCGGTGACCGTGCTGCACCCGGGCTACCTGAATACCGACGACCCGCTGTCCACGCCGCTGGCGGCAGCCGCCGCGCGCGGGGAGGGGCAGTTGGTACCGGTGCATGACGTGGTGACGATGGTGGATGCGCTGCTGCGGCTCTCCGCCGCTTCGTTCGTGCGCGAGCTGACGTTGCCAGCGATCAGGGATGAGCGCTTCTGAACGGATGTAACCGGGAGCGGAGGGGCCGCCTTCCCTGACGCTTCCGGCTGTCGCTGAGACGCTGTAGCCATCCGTGTGACGTGCGTTAGCCTTTGCCTATTCAATGGTGGCAGTATGCCCGCAAATAAAACAGGGACTGGTCACCTCATGAGACAGGCATTGCCGTTACTTTTCGTCGTCGCTGGAACACTGAGCGGTTGCATGCTGGACCCCATAACCTTGGCAATGAGTGCCGCCGATGCGGCCGGCCCCAGCGAGGCCGAATACCAGGCCGAGTTCGACCGCTCCGTCCGCGAGTCGGTGATCGCCGACTTTCGCACCCAATCCTGCACGCAGCTAACGAATCTATGGCCTGAGGTCAAGGCGCTGCATCAGAAGGACGCTGAAAACGGGCAGATGTTCATCGAAACGCGTGAGCAGGTGATCGCCGAAAAAGGCTGCACAGTGCCAGCGCCTCTGGCAGAAAGCACTGCCCAGACGAAGCCGGATGCAGGCAAGACCGCCGCCGCACCGGCGGCGGTCGCAGCGGCCCCGTCCACCCCTGTCTCTCCGGCGCCTGCTCCTGCCGTAACGCCCGCCAGCAGCGGGGCGTTGAGCACGTCGATTGCAGAGTACATCGCCATGGAAACACCGGAGCGCTACCGCAACCGCTCCTGCGATTACCTGCATGCGCGGTTGATCGAAACCTCTCCGGGGTTCGCCAGCGAAGACCCCGAAATCAAGCAATGGGTGCAGAAGGCACAAACCGTCGTCACCCAGACCCTGGCGGAAAAGCGTTGCGCACCGGCTTCCTGGGTGGGGGGCCGCATCGGGGCGAGGATATCCACCATCGACCCCGTCAAGGCCCCACGCCTGAAGCTTCCAAGCACCGGGGTCTGGGTTGAGGGAACCCTGCCCGGCAGCCCATCGGCAGCGGCCGGGCTGCTCCGTGGTGACACCCTGGTGGCGGTCAACGGCACGCCCGTCGCAGACGCTTCGGAGTTCTTCGTCATCGTCCTGAAGCAGCCCATCGGCTCGACCATCCAGGTGAAGTTCTGGCGCGTGAACGCCTTCCAGGAAGTCCCGGTCGTGATCGGTGCGCCGCAGTAGCGAGACAGGCCTGGCCCTCGGCTCGTACTCGTATTTCATCATCGTGCCCAGGTCCAGGGCCTTGATGTAGGTCGACAGTCGAAGCCTTGTCGCCGGCCAATCACGGACCGACACGCGGGGTGGACCAGGCTCCACCGGTCCGCCTTCGTGGTCATGCGGGCACCGCGGGTTGATGAGAAGAGCGTCATCCACGCCAGGTCAATTTCGTGCAGTTGCACAGCATGGGTTTCGCAGAGCTCTACCCATCCTACCGGCCCCCACGTCGCACTGGCCTTTGGGTTGGCCGGTGTCCGGCCGGCCCTTTTTTGCCACGCCCCCCGCACCCAAACCGCCGGAGCGCGCTTACCATGAGCGGCGAAATGCCTATCCACCCTTTCAACAAAAAGAGGACCTGCCGGCGTGACCCAGCCCGTATGGAACCATGTAGACCTGAGTTATGACGGCGCCATCGCCACCGTGCGCCTGAATCGCCCCGACAAGCACAACTCGATCAGCACCCAGCTGCTGCTGGAGCTGATCGCCTGCGGCGAATTCCTCAAGCGTGACCGGGCGGTGCGCGCGGTGATCCTGGCCGGCAACGGCCCGTCCTTCTGCTCCGGCATGGACCTCAAGGACATCGTCACCGGCAGCCCGCTGAAGAAGATCATGGCCCTCCTGCCGCTGTGGAAGCCCAGCATGAACCGATACCAGAAGGTCTCGCTGGTGTGGCGCTCGCTGAGCGTCCCGGTCATCGCCGCCATCCACGGCAACTGCTTTGGCGCCGGCCTGCAGATCGCCCTCGGTGCCGACATCCGCGTCGCCGCGCCCACCGCCCAGCTGTCCATCATGGAATCCCAATGGGGCCTGGTTCCGGACATGGGTGGCACCGTGCTGTTGCGCGAGCTGCTGCCCAAGGACGTGGCGATGGAGCTGACGTTCTCCGGGCGCATCATTGACGCCACGCAGGCCCATCAGTTGGGCCTGGTCACCCACCTGGCCGATGACCCGCTGGCGCAGGCCCGCGCGCTTTGCCTGGAGTTCGCCCAGCAGTCGCCGGATGCACTGGCCGCCGCCAAGCACCTGCTGATCGGCGCCTGGAGCACCTCGGAGTCGGCTGCCCTGGGGCAGGAGCGGTTGTGGCAGCGGCGGGTGATAGGCCGCAGGAACCAGGCCACCGCCGTGAAGCGCCGCTTGCAGAAATCCCAGGACGCGTACCGCGAGCGGACCTGGTGAGGGGAAGAGGGGGCAGGTAGATACGGCCCCCGCCCGAGAAGGGGCGAGGGCCGCTGGCGACCACAGAACAGCCCTCGCTCGACGCCGATCAGGGCAGGAGTGCCTGCGTGGCCGTTAACAAGAGTCAATGACTGAGGTAAACCACAATGAGCGTCTCGGTGTAACGCCATGCCGGCGCGTTGAGCACCCCGTTAATAGGCTGGACTAGCGGAGCCATGTAGCTCTACCGCTATTCCGTGTTGCTCTTTTAGTTTCTCGTCATGAGTGACGATTATCAGGCAGCCAGTTCTCAGGGTCAGCCAATCAATGATTCGTTGCGCCGTTCTCTCATCTAATGCTGAAGTCGGCTCATCCAATATCAGGGTTGTTTTCTCTCTCAGAATCGCACGGCCTATGGCAATTCGTTGTCTTTCTCCGCCACTGAGTCCGCTGCCTGAAATGTCTATGTTCATGGCGAGTAATGCGTCGACATTAGTCGTGTTCTGGCGGTTGAATCCTAAGAGCTCGACCACTTGCCGCAACCTCTGCGGGTCTACCTTGTCGGCGCCGTAGAGTAGATTGTCTTCAAGGGTGCCCGATATCAATACAGGCCTCTGTGGTGCCACTGATACATCGGAAAGTATGAATTCGCTCAGGGAGCCATTTATCGGGTGCCCCTTGTAATAGGCTGTGCCCGTATAGTTTTCCTCAAGGCCCAGAAGCGTGTTTATGAGTGTCGTTTTTCCTGCACCTGACTTGCCAGAGACTATATTCACGCCCTGGCCAAGTTTGCAGTGGATATTATCGAGAATTAGGTGCCCATCTTTTACGAGTGACACGCCTTGAAGAACAAAGCCTGGGGTGTTGTCGTAGTGCTTTGGGTGGTATTGCTCTTCAATGCTCTCTTCAAGGTATTTGATGCCGTCATTCAACGAAATAAGATGAGCTTGAAGGTTGAATAATGTGCCTGCGAGCAGATGCAGCTGAGACGTGAGCATGGTGATGTACCCCACGATCATAATGAAGTCTCCTGCTGTGAGGCTTGTGCGGTAATACACGCCCGACAGTGTTACGAAGAGGACGAGCACTGCACCAATAGCGAGCCCTTGATAAGCGATTCGAAGACCCATTCGTAAATTGGATTTTCTGATTGACTTGACGTAGTTGTCGAAAAATTCTCTGCCTGAAGTGAATTCCTTGGTGAATGTATTGTTCAGCTTGATGTCGTACGTTCTGTTGAGCCTCTCAACTGTATAGCTTGAGAGGCTGTTGTCAGCCTCAAACAATATCCGATGAATATCAGCGCTGGTCTTGGCGATGTAAATGGATATGAAGGCCAGTACTGCGGATGAGACCAGGAATAGTACGGCATACAGTGTGCCCATGATGGTGTAGAGCACGCTAATCGCTATGAAAATCTCCACTGCAATAGGTGCAATTGTCCAAAAAACTCCAACCGTGACCAGGCTGAAACTGCTGGCAGACCTATTGATGTCGGCGACTACATACCCTGGGTCCAGCGTTTGCTGTTTTGTGTATGGGTACTTGAGAATTCTGGTGATGATTGCTTCATACAGCGTCGCGTCGCACTTGGCGAGTATCCAGGCTGATCCCACTCCACGCATGCTGGAAAGTACCTGTGAGAAGGTCCATAGGATCGCATAAGCTCCAGAGAAGATTAAAAACTGTGTATGTAGGCTGTTGATCTCTCCAAGAGAGTTGGCAGCATTTCTAAGCAATACGGGGAGTAGTGAGTTCAGTGCGCTGCAGAATATGAACGTCGCCGATACGCCAATAAAGCTAACTGCGAACCATTGGTAGTTTCTTGATATTATTCTGAAGCTTTTTAAATAGTGATTTATCCATTCCATGGCGCGATTCCACTATATAGACAGGATTTTGGGAAGTTTGCTTGAAAGGTGTTGGTCGTCAGATACCACTTTTTCATCAATTTCTACCCATGCGTGCGAGAGAAAATCAAACAATTGAACTCCAATAAAAAAATTGCAATTCTCTCCGTTTTTAATGGCGTAGTTGAATATGCAGATTGAGGATTCTAAGCATTTGACTTTGAGGGGTAGGAGCAGTGATGCATGGTGGACACTGTTTACATAGTTTTTCAGTGCTTCTTGAGATAGTGTGCTGCCGTTCTTTTTGTTAATTTTTGCTTTTCTCATGCTGTTAAGCACGTACCCAAGCCCATGTTTCTTTAGGCTTATCTTTAGGCGCAATAGATCCAGAAGAGCCCATATGGTTGGTAACAGGCTAAGGCTGCTTGAGGAGCTGCACCTACTTATTCGCCACGTGTAATTGTCTATCCCTTCGTATTCTTCGTCGACTCTGTTTAGTGCTTGGCTATAGGGCGTGCGGTGTATTAGATTTAATTGAGTGAGTTCGTTGAGGAGATTTTCATATTGTGCGCATGATTTACTGCTTTCTGTTAGTAAAGTGGTTTGGCTCTCGCTAAGGATCATGAAATGATCTTTCTTTTCGTCAAGTAGGATAATTTGATTGTGCATGACGAGGTGGTGTATGTGGGGCTGGAATGAAAAGCTCATCTAGCTATCCTCGTTGTCAAATTTTGATCAAGGCTGCGCAGGCTATCTTTATAAGCGTTTGGTCTGCCCCTCCAAATCCCATTGACGAATAGCGTATTGCTTTTTTTATATGTGAGATATTGATGAGTTTTTCTTGCGTGAGCCAACTGCTTTCTAAACGATCAATAATGTGATTTGAATGGTATTTGAGTGCCTTCTGGTAAGCGCTAGTAATGTGCCCCTTGTCACGTCTTAGCTCTATATTTGGGTATTTTGCATTGGCTGCGCGCCTTAGTGGTAGTCGAGTGTTGTAATTATCAAACATGTCATATGGGTCTTGGCTTAAGGCATATTCAATCATTCCTTTGCTGGTGAAAGGGTACAGGATATCTGTACTAATATTTGAGTGCGTGGTGTTCTGATAGATAGCCTGTGCTATGGCTTGCAAGTATTCTTCTTTTAGACTTCTGGGTCTTTCTATTGCAGGTGGCGGTGTGATGTGTCTTGTGAAAAACTGACTGCGCTGATAATTGTCGTGGTTGCGCTGTTTGTAGCTGCTAATTAATGCCTCATAAAAACTCAAGCCGGATAGTTTAGAGAACATTGAGAATGCTTTTGCTGCTTTTATTATTTTCTTGTCCTTAAGCAGGCTCTGGTATGCCGCGGGTGGGACGGGGTCTAAAAATAAGTGATCGCCTCCGTGGCCATCCAATATGATGAAATCACCATTTATCTTGCTGGATATGAATTCTATTTCTTTTTCAAAGACCTTATTGGAGGCCATGCTGACACTGACGGATATATGGTCCTCAAGGTTGATTTCTTGAAAAAAGTACCAAGGCTCGAATTTGAATAGTAAATGGCTAATATTTAGTTTTTCGCACAAGGCTGTGGCAGCTTTGAAGTCTGCGTTAGCACTGCTTTTTTCATCAAGCCAAGTTATGGCAGTAACGCGGTCTGCCCCTACTGCTTCAATTGCAGAGAGAAGAATACATGTCGAGTCGACTCCGCCAGATAGGCGTACTACGAGACGTTTGTAATAATTGGTTTTACACCTGCTACTAATGGAGGATGTCAGTACTTCTAATGGGGTGTCGGTTGTTTCTTTTTTTGTGTTGAATAGATCTATTTCTAGTTTCCCGGAGTGGGAAATGTGGTTGTACGTATATCTGCAGCCTGGAGGGAGTAGCGAAAAATTCTCCCAGTAACTGGATATTGGAATCCTCTCGCTGTACGCGATCTGCGAGAGAGTTACCTCTCTATCAAGTTTCTTGAGTGGATTTTTGTTTAAGTCGCTATTGGTGGCTAGCTCACCAGTGAGCGTGTTGACGAATATGATTTGGGAGGATGAGGCGGGGTTTGTATAAACTGTTTCTTTTTTTGAGGTTTCTGTTGCGTTGTGAGTAGGCGTCTGGCTGGTGTTTTCTCTCTTGCTCACGACCGGTCCTTGGCGTTGTGGTTTTGGTATGGCTTATCACTGAGTACCCACTATCGGGTACTCAGTGATTGCTGATTTATACGGATGGGCAGTTAGTGCATCCTGCTCTCCAGACCATATATTTCCCCTCGTATATAGCACCACCACTTTGGCCGTTTATTGTGGTGTTGGCTTTGAATGTTAGAAAATTTTTGGTTGAGGTGGTCTGGGTGTGTTTTTTCCATTTGAACATGATTTATTCCCTTGATTGGTTTTTGGTTGTATGCCAGTTAGGCCTGGGAATGAATATCGCTGCTTATTGGGGGTGTCAAGCGGTTTGCTTAATTAGGAAGTTTCCTACCTGCGAGTGAGTATCAGCGTACAGGCTCTAGGCTATTTGGTAATAATCCTATTTCCATTTTTCCTTATATATGTAGTTCTGAAAGGTTTGGACTGTTAATGCAGTAACTCTCCAAAAAAAATTAGGTGTTTTCTGTTGAGTTTATTTTCGTTAAGCACATCAAGCGCCAGATCGCGCTGGAGGCGGATATCTGCATGGTCGCGTCCATCGCCCAGCAATCGCCGGATGCACTGGCCGCCGCCAAGCACCTGCTGATCGGCGCCTGGAGTACCTCGGAGTCGGCTGCCCTGGGGCAGGAGCGGTTGTGGCAGCGGCGGGTGATCGGCCGCAGGAACCAGGCCACCGCTGTGAAGCGCCGTTTGCAGAAATCCCAGGACGCCTACCGCGAGCGGACCTGGTGACGGAAGGAGGGGGCAGGTAGAGACGGCCCCCGCCCGAGAAGGGGCGAGGGTCGCTGGCGGGGCGGGTTACTTGGCTGCTGCCTTGGCCCGCGCGGCGTGGAGCTTCTTGTAGCTCTCCACCAGGCGTTGGTGCCGGTCGAGGCCTTCCAGCTTCATGCTGGTGGGCGTCAGGCCGTAGAAGCGCACGCTGCCGTCCAGCGAGCCCAGCACCGCGTCCATGCGCGGGTTGCCGAACATGCGGCGGAAGTTGGTCTCGTAGTCGTCCATCTCCAGGTCGTCGTCCAGCGTCACTTCCAGCGCCGCGTTCAGGGCCTGGTAGAACAGCCCGCGCTCGACGGTGTTGTCGTTGTACTGCAGGAAGGCTTCCACCAGCTCCTTGGCGTCTTCGAACTTCTTCAGCGCCAGATGGATCAGCAGTTTCAGCTCGAGGATGGTCAGCTGGCCCCAGACGGTGTTGTCGTCGAACTCGACGCCGATCAGCGTGGTGATGTCGGTGTAGTCGTCGACCTCGGTGTTGTTGAGGTTCTTCAGCAGGGACTTCAGGCCACGGTCGGGCAGGCTGTGCAGGTTGAGGATGTCCGCACGGAACAGCAGCGCCTTGTTGGTGTTGTCCCAGATCAGGTCCTCCACCGGGTAGATCTCCGAGTAGCCCGGCACCAGGATGCGGCAGGCGTTGGCGCCGAGGTCGTCGTAGGTGGCCACGTACACTTCCTTGCCCATGTCCTCGAGGATGCCGAACAGGGTGGCGGCTTCCTCGGCGTTGCTGTCTTCGCCCTGGCCGGAGAAGTCCCACTCGACGAACTCGAAGTCGGCCTTGGCGCTGAAGAAGCGCCACGACACCACGCCGCTGGAGTCGATGAAGTGCTCGACGAAGTTGTTCGGCTCGGTCACCGCGTGGCCTTCGAAGGTCGGCTGCGGCAGGTCGTTGAGGCCTTCGAAGCTGCGGCCCTGGAGCAGCTCGGTGAGGCTGCGCTCCAGCGCCACTTCGAAGCTGGGGTGGGCGCCGAAGGAGGCGAACACGCCGCCGGTGCGCGGGTTCATCAGGGTGACGCACATCACCGGGAATTCACCGCCCAGGGAGGCATCCTTCACCAGCACGGGGAAGCCTTGTTCTTCCAGCCCACGGATGCCGGCGAGGATGGAGGGGTACTTCTCCAGCACGGCTTGGGGCACGTCCGGCAGGGCCATCTCGCCTTCGAGGATTTCGCGCTTCACCGCGCGCTCGAAGATTTCCGACAGGCACTGCACCTGGGCTTCGACCAGGGTGTTGCCGGCGCTCATGCCGTTGCTGAGGTAGAGGTTCTCGATCAGGTTGGACGGGAAGTACACCGTCTCGCCATCCGACTGGCGCACGAAGGGCAGCGAGCAGATGCCGCGCACGGTGTTGCCGGAGTTGGTGTCGTACAGGTGCGAGCCGCGCAGCTCGCCGTCCGGGTTGTAGATTTCCAGGCAGTGCGCGTCGAGGATCTCGGCGGGCAGCGCGTCCTTCGGGCCCGGCTTGAACCAGCGCTCGTTGGGGTAGTGGACGAAGTCGGCGTTGGCGATGTCCTCGCCCCAGAACTGGTCGTTGTAGAAGAAGTTGCAGTTCAGCCGCTCGATGAACTCGCCCAGCGCGGAGGCCAGGGCGCTTTCCTTGGTGGCGCCCTTGCCGTTGGTGAAGCACATCGGCGAGGCCGCGTCGCGAATGTGCAGCGACCAGACGTTGGGCACGATGTTGCGCCAGGAGGCGATCTCGATCTTCATGCCCAGGCCGGCGAGGATGCCGGACATGTTGGCGATGGTCTCCTCCAGCGGCAGGTCCTTGCCGGCGATGTAGGTGCTCTGCTCGCTGCTGCTCGGGATCAGCAGGGCCTGGGCATCGGCGTCGAGGTTCTCCACCTCTTCGATGATGAACTCGGGGCCCTGCTGCACCACCTTCTTCACGGTGCAGCGGTCGATGGAGCGGAGGATGCCGAGGCGGTCCTTCTCGGAGATGTCCGCCGGCAACTCGACCTGGATCTTGAAGATCTGCTGGTAGCGGTTTTCCGGGTCGACGATGTTGTTCTGCGACAGCCGGATGTTCTCGGTGGGGATGTTGCGCGTCTGGCAGTACAGCTTCACGAAGTACGCCGCGCACAGGGCCGAGGAGGCCAGGAAGTAGTCGAACGGACCCGGTGCCGAACCGTCGCCCTTGTAGCGGATCGGTTGGTCGGCGATGACCGTGAAGTCGTCGAACTTGGCTTCGAGACGAAGGTTGTCGAGAAAGTTGACCTTGATTTCCATGCGGGGGTACCAGCGTAAAAAGTGGAGCGATGAAGGGGGCGCACTGAACAGCCGGGACGATCGGCCCCGTCGGCAACGCGCGTGGCCAGGCCAGGGCGTGCAGGTTCCAGCGGAGGGAGCGGGGCGGGATCGGGCTGCGCAGGGCGTGCATGGAAGCGGTCCTGTGACCGGCATTCGATGCCGCAGTGGGTTCGCCGGCGGGAAGGATAGGGGAATTGGCGGCCAGTGCCCAGGCTGACCTGCCCGGATGCAGCCATTACCCGACCGTGGCGACGGCCGGTGTCGGGCTGGCGCGGGTGGTTGCAGGCCCTGGGAACGGGCTGCGCCTCTTTCATCACCACCGCCTTTGCGCTCACCATGGCGGCCTGTGAACGGGCGAGGAGCCGCCATGAAGAAACTACTGGTCATCGGCATCGGGGCGGGGGACCCCGACTACATCACCCTGCAGGCCGTGAAGGCGCTCAACCAGGTCGATGTGTTCTTTATCCTCGACAAGGGCAGCAGCAAGGACAAGCTCATCCACCTGCGCCGGGAAATCTGCGAGCGCTACATCAGCGGGCGCGACTACCGCTTCGTCGAGGCGGGCAGCCCCGAGCGCGAGCGCGGCGGCGAGTACGACGCGGCCGTCAAGGACCTGAACCTGGCCAAGCAGCAGGTGTTCGAGCGGCTGATCGGCGAGGAGCTGGGGGAGGGGGAGTGCGGCGCCTTCCTGGTCTGGGGCGACCCGTCGCTCTACGACAGCACCCTGCGCATCCTGCAGGCGATCCTCCGGGGCGGGCGGCTGGCGTTCGAGTACGAGGTCATCCCCGGCATCAGCAGCATCCAGGCGCTGGCGGCCCGTCACAAGGTGCCGCTGAACCGCATCGGCCGGTCCATCGAGATCACCACCGGCCGGCGCCTCGCCGAGGGTTTCCCCAGCAACGTCGACAGCGTGTTGGTGATGCTCGACGCGGAAGACACCTACACCCGCCTCGACGCCCCCGACCTGCACATCTACTGGGGCGCCTACGTGGGCACGCCGGATGAAATCCTCATCGCCGGCAAGCTCAAGGACGTGGCCGCCGACATCGCCCGCACCCGCCAGCAGGCGCGCGAGGCCAACGGCTGGATAATGGACACCTACCTGCTGCGCCGGGGGGATGACGAAGGGGTGTGAGGCGCGGCCCTTCGCCCGTGGTTCTGGCGCCAGCGGCCATCCTCACTAAGATTGACGCGTTGGATCACCTGATTGGCGTGATCGGTCATGCCGGCTCCGGCGCCCTTGGGCACACTCGGGGCAACGGATTTCACCCAGGGCGATCCGCCCGACCATCAGGAGAGCACGATGTCCAGAGGCGCCCCGATTCCCCGCAACCCCGAGAACGATTACTCCAACGAGCAGGCCGGCGTGCGCCGCGACTTCATCAAGGCGCGGACCGGTGCCGCGCTGGACGTGGTGGGCCAGTACGCCATCGACCCGGCCGTTACCCAGGGCAATATCGAGAACTTCATCGGCGTGGTGCAGATGCCCCTGGGGCTGGCCGGCCCGCTGCGCATCGAGGGTGAGCACGCGCGCGGCGACTTCTACGTGCCCATGGCCACCACCGAAGGCACCTTGCTGGCCAGCTACAGCCGGGGCATGCGCGCCATCAGCGCTTCTGGCGGGGTGAAGACCACGGTGGTCAAGCACTCCATGCAGCGGGCGCCGGTGTTCATGTTCGAGGACGCGTTGCAGGCCCGGGAGTTCGGCGTCTGGCTGGTGCGCGAGTTCGAGGCGATCAAGGCGGCCAGCGAAACCACCACCCGCAGCGGCAAGCTGTTCGAGATCGAGCAGTACCCGGTCGCCAACATGCTCTACACCCGCTTCTGCTACACCACCGGCGATGCCGCCGGGCAGAACATGACCAGCAAGGCCACCTACGCCGCCTGCGAATGGATCAAGGCCAACCACCCGCTGCAGCCGCGCTACATCCTCTCCGGCGCCATCGACACCGACAAGAAGCACTCGGCGATGAACATGATCCAGACCCGTGGCAAGCGGGTGATCGCCGAGTTCACCCTCAAGCGCGAGGTGGCCCACGAGCTGCTGCGCGTCGACCCCGCCAACCTCTACCGCTACCGGCAGATCGCCGCCGTGGGCGCCTTCCAGGCCGGCTCGGCGTACAGCGGCGCGCACTCGGCCAACGGCCTGGCGGCGCTGTACATCGCCACCGGGCAGGACGCGGCCAATGTCGCCGAATCCCACGGCGGCATCACCTACGGCCAGTTGCTGGACAACGGCGACTACTACTGGTCGGTGACCCTGCCCGCGGTCATCTGCGCCACCCACGGCGGTGGCACCGGCCTGCCGACCCAGCGCGAATGCCTGGAACTGCTGGGCTGTTACGGCACCGGCAAGGCGGACAAGCTGGCGGAGATCATCGCTGCGGTGGTGCTGGCGGGGGACGTGTCGCTGACCTCGGCCATATTGGCCGGTGACTGGGTCAGCAGCCACGAGGCGCTGGGGCGCAACCGCTGATCAGGCGTTGCCGGGCGTGCCGAGCCGCGCGCCCTGCCGGCGCAGGTAGACGACCTGCGCTGTCACGCCGAGAACCAGTGCCAGCAGCAGGCTGCCCTGGGCGCCCACCAGCAATGGCGCGTGCAGGTCGGTCACCAGCGGGTGGCCATCCGGCACGCGCCGCAGCACCTCGGTGACGGTGGGCAGCATCAGCAGGAACGCCGTCAGGCTCAGCAGGATGGTTTCCAGGTACACCCGTGCGCGGCCCAGTGCGCCTATCCGCCCAACCCCGTAGCCGGCGACCAGCAGCACCAGGGTGACCACCGCGATGGCGTTGCTCACCGGTTGCCGCGCAATCAGGAACACCGTGCCGGCACCCAGCAGCATCGAGACGAAGTAGGCCAGGCCCGCCCCTGAGCGCGGCACGATGCGGCCATGCCGCGCGAACATGTAGAGCGCCAGTGGAATGGCCGGCAGGCTGCCCAGGGTGTGCAGCCAGCCGAGGGGGGAGATTCCGAACATTCGCTGTTTCCTTCTGGTTGGACGATCGGCATAGCCGTTGCCGCCAGCCCCTGTGCAGGGGTGCTTCTGCAGGGCGGCGCCGGAGGGCTATGATTCAGGCCCCAGATTATTCAACGCGCGGCCGCCCCGACATGACGGATTCACTGGAAAACTTGACCATTCTTCCGGAAATGCAACTGGAGGGCCTCGCCACCGGGGACCTGCTCTCCCTGGTGCTGGCGCAGATCCGCCTGACCGGCGACCGCGTCTATTCCGCCGCGCCGGGCAGCGGGGAACGCCTGCTGCTGGACAGCAACAGCGCCCACATCTGCGTGCTGCAGCAGGGGCGCCTGCACATCCGCTGCACCAGCCAGCCGGCGGTGACGGTGGAACAGGGCGACATCCTCCTGCTGCCCCACGACCCGTCGGGGTTGAGCATCACCGCAATCGACGGGCCTACCACCGTGGTCATCTGCCGCTTCTGGTTCGACGCCGGCAGCTTCCAGGCCATGCTCTTCGCCCTGCCGTGGCTGATCCACATCCGCCAGATGGACGCGGCGGCCTGGTCCGAGGGGCTGATGCACTTCATGCTGCTGGAAGCCCATGACGTCCAGCCCGGCGGCGCCTTGATGATCTCGCGCCTGATCGACCTCACCGTCATCCGCATCCTGCGCACCTGGGTGCAGCAGGGCGCCGCCTCCGGCTGGCTGGGCGGCCTCGCCGACGCGCGCATCGCCCGGGTGCTGCGGGCCATTCACGAGCAGCCCGGGCAGCAATGGCGCATCGACGCCCTAGCCGAGCTGGCCGGCATGTCGCGCTCCAGCTTCTGCGAGCGCTTCAGTGCACTGGTGGGGCGTTCGCCCTTGCGCTACCAGAACGAATGGCGGCTGACCCTGGCGAAAACCATGCTGGCCCGGCACGACAGCCGCATCGGCGAGATCGGTTTCGCCATCGGCTACGAATCCGAAGCCGCCTTCAGCCGCGCCTATAAAGCCTTCTTCGGTCGCTCGCCGCGGGATGACCTGAATGCGCGGGGTGGGGCGGAGGGGAAGGGCGCCTAGCCGCTCGGCAGCCCGTGAACTGCATCTGGGTGTGAGGCAACGCACAGCGATGCAAACAGGCCGCCTCTTCATCGCGCCGTCGCTGCACTATCGGTGCCTCCAGGGGCGAAAGCTTCGCCAGCCATCAAAGGAATCCATTCACGTGAGTGACGCCCGCCAGCAAACCCTCGAAGAGCGCAAGGCGCTCTGGGCCGATATCAAGTTCCGGCTGCAATACGCCAAGCAGCCGGTGGCCCTGAAAGCCTTTGAGGCTTATTTCCTGAAGGGCAAGGAGCCCAATCTGCACCCCATGCGGAATGACCCCATTCCCTTGGTCTACCGCCTGTGGCTGGCGCCTGACCAAAGCATCGAAGGCTGGGTGGCGATCACCGAGCGGCTGCTCGCCGGCCCCGAAGCCTGGAAAACCACCGTGAGCATCGAGCCCACGGGCGATGGCGAGTCCTGGCGGGAACTGAACAATGGGCACGCCTGGGGCTGGCATATCGATAGAAGCCTGGCGGACTCCTATAAGGTCCTGGTGCAGCACGCCGGGGCCCGTCATTACGACGGTAGCCAGCCGTATGAGGGGTCAGACGTGGTGCCGCCATTGGGATTCATGGGCGGCATCGAGAAGAAGCTTTACCACTTCCTCAACGGGCAGACCCCGGGCAGCGAGCACCTGCTCTACAACGGCAAGAAGCTGTTCGAGCCCAGTTCATACTTCGGCCATATCTACTACTACGAAACCTGCCTGTGGCTGGACGGCACCAAACCGACCAACACCTACTGCCTCTACAACTACCTGGGCGCCCACTGGGTGCGTTCGATGACGGCTGGCTACATGCGTGAGATTGAAGAAAGCCAGGGGATCCAGGCCTATCTGAACTGCTTCCTGCCGCTGGTCGCGCGCTACCCGCAAACCGGCGTGGACCCCGAGCGGGCAGCCTACTGCCAGGAAGTGCGCCAGCTGCTGGACGAGGGGCCCCTGCTGGAGCCGCTGCAGACGATGTGGAACCAGGCAAAAGCCAGCCAGGCGCGCATCGACCTGAATGCCTGGATGCAGGAGGAGCCGTTCTTCATCGGTGAGTTCCTGTAGGGGCGATTTCAATCGCCCAAGGGCAACGCAGTTGCCCCAAAGGCCCCTCCCAGTTCCGAGAGGGGCCAGCCCAAATCAGTCTCTAAAGAGCGGCAGCTTCTCCAGCTTCATCAACTGCCAGAAATCCTGCTGGTTGCTCTGGCACAGGTCCACCATCACATCCATCAGCGCGCCCTCGCGGACGTCGTTCAGAAAGGGCCCGGGGATGCCCTCGCGGCGGCCCGCATTGTCCTGGATGATCGCCGCGATCATATGCACCGCGTTCAGCCGTGAGTCCAGGCGCTCCAGCAGGTCGTACAGGCGTTGCTGCTCCACATCCCTGCTCATGCCGTCACCTCCTTGTCGCTGGCCATGAACAGCGGCAAGTCCCGCCAGGCCACCCACAGCTCACCCTGCCAGCGCACCACATCCAGCCGCCGGCTCTCGTAGGTCAGTGTTTCTCGACTGGGGGCCGCATCGGGCGTGCGGTGATAGTCATGCATCGTCGGCACCAGCACTTCGTTCACCCAGCGGCCCACATCGCCGTGCTTGGGCTTGCTGAACTGGAACAGCTCCCGGTAGGCGCCGATATCGCTGATCACCACCACCTCTTCATGGAAGTCTTCGGTGTAGCTGAGGGAGAGGGTTTGTTGCTCGTGCGGCTCCAGGGCCGGGAGCAAGGGGAGGGCATCGGCCAGGCCGATCAACTGCGCGAAATCATGGGCGACGAACCAGGGCTGGTTGTCGACCATCACCGCGCGCAGGCGTTGTTGGTGGTGATAGAAAACGAGAGGGGTGAATACGTTTTTCATGGCAAAGCTCCTGATGAGTGAGGAAGCTGCCACCGTTCGCTGTCAGTCAAAGGGTGGCAGACCGCGCAGGGTTGACAGACCGGCATCAGGAACCGGCAGACCCGAGGGTCTCCCCGCGCGATCTGCCATAGAGCAGTGCAGTTGAAAACTGCATGCGAGCAAAGGCCTGCAAGAAACATTCGCCGTTTCTCGCATGCACCTTGCGGCGCAATCGCGCCTGATGACGGGCTGTCAAACCCGGCCACGGGATTTACCGTGGCCGGGGCAGGATAGGGAGGCGGGCGCGGGAGGGCAAGGGGGCAGCCGGTTCGATACATGGCGGCGAGGCAGGAGGGGCGGAGCACCGGTTCCTCGCCCGCTCCAATGTCCGCAGCTACCTGCTCCTGATACTTCGCGGATCGATTCACCATCCCAGGGCAAGCCCTGTACAGTCAGCGAGCGGCTTCTTAGCCTCCGGGCTGAAGAGCTTCTGTCCATGGCGGGGCCATCTGGCTTACCAGCCAACGGCTCGACTACCTCGAACTCAACCAGGGTGACTCGATTGACTGACTATTCCTGCCTGCTGGAGACGCCTTCCGTCCAGGTCTACCAGGCGCTGCGCACGGGCTCCGGCCTCAGCGGCAAGACCGATGAAGCCGCGGTGCGGGGGCTGCCCAATACGCTATTCGCCGTGCAGATTCTCCACCAGTCGCAACCTGTGGGAATGGGGCGGGTGATCGGCGACGGCGGGTGCTTCTTTCAGGTCGTGGACATCGCCGTGCTCAAGGCGCACCAAGGCAAGGGCCTGGGCAAACGCATCATGGGCGAGATCCTCAAGTACATCGAAGCCCATGTTCCGGAAAGCGGCTACGTCAGCCTTATTGCGGATGGCCAGGCACAGGACCTCTACGCGCAGTTCGGCTTCGTGCATACCGCGCCGCGCTCGGTGGGGATGGCGTATAGGCGACCAGGGGAGGGGGCTTGATCGGTAGCTCGAAAGAGCCCCTCAAGCCGAGTTACATTCACGCCCTTCAGCTAAAGAAGGGCGTCCCGATGCACGTTCCGATGATCAATCTACTTAACGAGGTGCTGCGCTCGAGCGCCTTTCGGCTTCTGGCCGCCGTATTGCTGGCCAGCGGCATGGGCACTGCCGGGTTGGCTCTCGCGGCGACTCCGGCCCCCGTTGCTGAAAGCACCTACCTCGACTATTCCGAGGCTGATCAGCCCGAACTCTATGCGCTGTGGGGGAAGGAAGGCATAGAGCGCATCAAGGTGATGGAGCGCAAGGCCGTTGCCCATGTCGCCTTGTCGCCCGCCTGCAATCGCATCATCACCGTCGAACCCAAGAGCGCGAAAAGCACCCCGCCCACGGTGGTGGTGGTTTCGGTCGTCTGCGACAACGGCAACAGGTTCTACGTAGGGGAGAGTGAACTGAGGAAGGCGCCGGGCGAGCTGACCTACGAGAAGCTCTTCTAGCGGCTCAGCTTTCCTTCCTGAAGCACAGCACCTTGGTGACCATGCGTTGCAGCACCTGCTGGTCCTGATTCGAGGTGATGCATTCGAGGATGACCATGCCCCGGTCTGCCTTGGAGCGGGAAGGAATGATCTCGATGATCGTGCTGGTGACCTTGAGCACGTCGCCGGGGCGGGTGGGCTGGGGCCAGGACACCTCCGCGCCGGCGCCGATCACGCCCTTGGCGAAGTGCATGCTCTTGACGATGAGGCGCATGGTGAGAGCTGTGGTGTGCCAGCCACTCGCGGCCAGGCCCTGGAAGAAGCTGCCTTGCGCCGCGTCGGCATCCAGGTGGAAAGGCTGCGGGTCGAACTGAGAGGCGAACTGGACGATCTGCTCGGCATCCAGCGCATGGGTGGCGCTGGTGAACAGGTCGCCCACTGCCAGGTCGTCCAGGTAGAGCGGTTCGGGGCTGTTCGCTGCGTCCATCGTCGTGTCCTCGGTTCAGTGGCGTTCAACGGTGCGTCTTCAACCGATGGATGATGCAGGGGTTTGGCTTTCGTTGTCTGCATGTCGGTGCCTTCACTACTCAACGGCTGATGAATACCTGTCTGGCGCCTATGCGGACTCGCAGCTCATGACGCTGTGCTACAGCGACTTGGATCGACTGTCCCACCTCGCTCTCATGTCGTATGGGCGGGGCGCTAAGAGACCTGCGTCGCAAAATACCGTTGAGAGCAAAAATACGGGAAATGGCTTCCTTGTCATGCCACCAAGTGGCTACTAGATTGAGCGACTGATCGCTGTGCGCCCTCCGCGCGCACGGATTCAAGCAAAGGAATGCTGATGTCAGACGACCGCCAGGAAGGCGATGCCGCCTCGGCCGCGAATGCCGATTTTGCCTGTCTGGCCAAGCAGGTGCGTCTCTACAGACCTCTTGCCTTCCCCAAGCTGCTTGCGCACGAATTCGCTCTACAACGCGAAACCCTTATCCAATCGAAAATCCCTTATGCGGCTAGGCAATTCGCCCGGAAGACGACGCCTGCTTGCCGCAAACAGATGCGCTTGCGCCATAACCCGTTAAAGGGATCAAGGATATTCCATGCATGATCTTTCAGATCAGAGAAGTTTCTTCGCTCACTATTCGAGATGCGTATTTATTGGGGTTGCAGTCTTGGTCGGTGCGGTATTGCTTTCTGCGTGTGGGAATGGTGGCCGAAATTATATTTCCCCCGAAGAGAAAAAGTGCATTGAGTACACCAAGAAGGCGATTGCAGTACGCGGAGAGGACTATTCACGCTATACGGATAAGGCACTAGATGATGGCGAGCCAGTATGGGTTGCAGGAAGGCGCTTTGATTTCGGCTATGTGAGGCCCGAGTCAGGAGGTTATAAGTCAACTTTTCGAAATTCAGATGTATGGGTGCATAATGGGAAGTTTCAACCGGGCGTAACGCTGATTTACAGGGAGAGCGTTGTGCATATGAAGGAGCGTATGCCTGGTGTAATTTTATCCAATATAGATCCGGGCAATCCAAGAATTATTATAAAGATGGATTGCAGGGTGGGTGTTGCTCCCTTTCCTGAAAGATACTTGTCATTTGATCGCGTTTTCAGTCAACTGATGGGCGGGCCTTCAACGTATTCCCTCTCTCTTAATAAAGAGCTTGGTTTTTATCAGGCTTTGGGTCAGGGGAGTCATGCATTTGATTATTTTTATATGCATCGCAATGGCGCGGTGGATATGAGCTTTCCCGCAATTTCCTGCGGTAAAAGCATATCGGCTGGGATTTGTTCTGCAAAAATCACTGCTTGGAACAATATCGTGTTGCTCTACCGCTTTCCGAGAAGGCAGTTGAGTGATTTTACGAGGATTTACCAAGCGACTAAAGGGAATATCGACGCTGCATTGGCGAAAGGAGAAGGATGATGAATGCGGTTATGACGGCGGAGCAACTCCAAGAATTTTATCGAATGGCCGATGAGGCCTTGGTCAAGGCAAGCAACGACGCTACGGCCCAAGGTGCTTATGTAGAACTATACGGTTATCTGATTGAGTGCTTCGCTCCCAGCGTAGCCACGATTTTGAGTCTACCTACACCTCCCGGTAACTCTCTTATTAATGGGCCAGTCGCGATTGCGCTCACGACTGCAATTGCGGCTTTGGATGATGGCATTAAGGAGAGTGTGATATGGCTAATTGGGGCATCCGGGGTCAATGCGAGTGAAGGGGTGTTCTCAAATGTCATTCGTGAGTACAACGTTTACCAAGTCGCTATGCGTTATGGCACAGATACTGACTCCACGGCGCTAAGTTCGTTAGTTCAGAAGGCCTCCAATGCGGTGGGGGCGTTAGTGGTTGATCAGATAAAAAACTAGATGGGGTGCTGCCAACGATCAAACAAATTGGCGAGAGTGATCTTGTTGGGGTTCGAGACACGCTTTTTACTAGTAACGGTGACAATTTAGACGGTGGTGAGTTGTATCTTAATCAAGCATGGCCTGGCATTGTTATGCTTAATAAGTTGGGAGAGACGGCTTTTGTTGATAGATTGCTTCAGGTGGGCGAAAGCGACCAGACAGAATATGTTGATACGGTTGGTGATCTCAAAAATATGCTGTTCTCTTGGGCTGCTTTCGAAGCGGCTTATTGGGATACGTTTAAGGTCGTCTGGAAAGCCACCCTGGCTGATATAGCGGTCAGCGCCAATATCATGAGTCTCTCGGATATAGGGGATATCCCTCCCAGTCAGCTATATTTGAATTTGATCGAGCCTACAGGGTCTGCCGCGAAGAAATATTTGAATGAGATAGTTACGCTTGGCTCTGACAAAGTCCTAAACATGCTGATGAGCAGCTTTCAGGGGCGGGTTGTCACGGAAGTAACTCCCGATAATTTCATTCAGAAGGCGTATGAATTCTTCAATGATCCGGCAATTGGGGATGAGAGAGTCAAGAGCCTGAATTGGTTGGACGGAAATGCTAGTGAGTGGGTCGAGGCTGCTAAGAATAATAACTTGCAGGGGCTCGCTTATCGTAGTGCGCTTGCTGGCCTGAGCGTATTCGTGGTTGATCCGCTCACATCGATAGGGCTGGGTCTGTATGACGCCGAAACAGGCGCAGGAACGCTGACAAACGAGTGGATTTCCGACCGTGCTCAAATGCTGTCATGGCTTCGAGTGGATTGGGCGTTGAGTGACGACCAGCAAGTTACAGATCGGTTGGCACAGGAGGGCTATCACTATCGAGATATCTCATCTGGCCAAGAGGTTATGGTTCTGCCCGATCCTAGAACAGCATTCAGCCCTAAGGTACATAGAGTCTGGTTTGGCGGTGACAACGGCGATGAGCTTGTCGGGGAAGCCGGAAATGACAGGTTCTACGGTGGCGCCGGCGCAGACACGCTGAAAGGCGAGCGGGGGAGCGACTATCTCGAAGGCGGCGCGGGTGACGACAAGCTGTATGGCGGACGTGAGGCGGACGTACTTCTGGGCATGGCGGATAACGACGCCCTGGAAGGGGGGGGAGGCGACGACACCTTATATGGTGGACGGGGCAATGACGTGCTCGACGGCGGCTCCGGCAACGACCTGCTTGTCGGCGGGGAGGGCTTGGATACCTATGTCATAGATGGCTCTGCGGGAAGCGACATCATTGTCGACGATGGTGGCGTGCTCAAGTACAACGGCGCCGTGCTGCACGGCGGAAAGGCCGTTCACCCTGGTGCCCAGACGTGGCAGGAAGGCTCCATCAGATACACCCTGGTGGACCTGGGTGACGTCAAGAACCTCATCATTACAGTCGGCGCCAGCACGGTGACCATTCAGGACTGGCGACCCGGGCGTTTTGGCATTGCGCTGGAGGGCGCCGAGCAAACATCGCCGGGAACGACGGATCGCGTCATCGTCGGTGACAAGGAAGCGGTGGATTTTGATCCGTTCACCGACGGCGTTCAGACCCGAATCGACGATCTCGGCAACATCATTACCAACCCTGCTGTCGACGAAGCCAATCGCGAAGACTGGCTTCGCGATGGTGTCGGTAACGACGAGATATATACCAAAGGCGGGGACGACGAAGTCGAGGCCACCCGCGGCGGAGACAACCTGATCGATGGTGGGAGTGGATCGGACCGCGTGTTGGCGGGGAGCGGAAACGATACGTTGATCGGTGGCACGGGAAGCGACCGATTGGGCGCAGGTCAAGGTAGTGACCGGATATTCGCCGAAGAGCAGATGACCGATGCGGAGATCATCGCCGCGAACCAGGCCCAGAACGCCATAGCCGAGAGAGGCGATCTGCTGGGCGGCGGCGGCGGCGACGACCTTCTTGTGGGCGATCGGAGAAATGACCTTCTTTATGGTGGCTCAGGAAGCGACACGCTCTGGGGTGGTGCCGGGGATGATGTCTTTTATGGCGACGTCGATTTGTTGGGGGCTTCAAAGGATTGGGAGGTCCAACGGGTCGTTCAAGTCAGGGGCGATATCACGGAGTATTTCACCCCCGTAACAGGAATCTATTTCGAGCTGGAAGCAAAGACCGGGAATTACGACGATTTTATATACGGCGGTGCCGGGAATGACTGGATATTTTCCGGCTATGGCAACGACGTTGTCGAAGGCGGCCTCGGTAACGATGTGATCTTCGGCCAGGACGACAATGACTCTCTCGTGGGCGGGGACGGGAATGATGTACTAGTCGGCGATTACGGCGTGTCATCGATCGGAAACACCGGCGACGACCTGCTCGTAGGGGGAGCGGGAAATGACAAACTCTATGGAGATGGCGGCAACGACATACTGTTTGGCGGTGACGATGATGACGAGTTGTCGGGTGACAACGGACAGTCAGCCCCTTCCCTTCACGGGGACGACATCCTGGATGGCGGCCTTGGGAACGACAAACTTTACGGTGGTGGGGGCAATGACCGCCTTTTCGGTGGCGACGGGAACGACCTGCTTCAGGGGGACTACATCGAATCGGCGCTGGCCGCTGTACATCATGGCAATGACACCCTGATCGGTGGCATAGGCAATGACACGATGTATGGCGGGGCGGGGCGGGATGAGCTGTATGGAAATGAGGACGACGATCAGATCGCGGGAGATGGACTGATCGAATCGCCGCTTTCCCTTTACGAGATGAGCGATTACGTCGACGGCGGGGCTGGGAACGATACCCTGTGGGGCGATGCCGGCAACGACACGCTTATCGGCGGTATCGGCGATGACCATCTCGAGGGCGACAACTCCCTGGCTGCGGCTGAGCACCACGGTAAAGACCTGCTCGACGGTGGTGAGGGGAACGACGGGCTGCTCGGCCAGGGCGGGGACGATACTCTCGAAGGCGGTGCCGGCAATGACAGCCTGTGGGGCGGCACTGGGAACGACGTCCTGTCCGGTGGCACCGGGTACGACTACCTGTCCGGCGACGAGGGCAATGACACCTACGTATTCAATGTGGGTGATGGGCAAAAGGCCTCGGATGGCTCCGACGAATTCATCAATGACCGTGACGGCCAGAACACCCTATCGTTCGGCGCCGGCATCGACATCGGAGATATCGAGTTCTACCAGTACATGAATGGACCGGTGCGCCTGCAATACGGCGCCACGGACTTCGTGATGCTGATGGATGGCCTGACGGGTAATACGCAGACGCTCAAGTTCGCCAACGGCACTTCCTACAACATTCAGGACGTCTACACCACCTACAGTCAGGACGACCTGGATGCATTCACCAATGCCTCAAACGCAACCCTGATCGGCAGCTCCATTGCCAACACGATCACCGGGAACGGGGGCGGAAGCACATTCCGCGGCGGGAGGGGCAACGACACTCTCGTTGGTACGGGCGGCGGGAACATCTACCGCTACAACCGTGGCGATGGCATCGACCAGATTTACGACACAGACGCCCGGTTCGGCTACAGCCTGCCAAATGACCGACCCGCTAACCGGATCAGCTTCGGCAGCGGGATCACCCGTGGCGATGTAACGCTTTCCCTAGGGGCGGCGAACACGTTGCTGGTCTCTGTGGCGGGTGATCCGCCCGGCCAGTTGGTCATCCACAACTTCGATCCCTCTGATGCGGCCGAATCGCAAGTCATCGGCTTCTTCGATTTCGCTGATGGAACCTCAGTCAGCTACCAGGACATCCTGGGTACTGGCTTCACTGAGGTCGGCAGTGGTGGCAGCGATGTCATATCCGGCAGCAACCTCAACGATCAACTGTCTGGCGGCGCTGGAAACGACACGCTTGCCGGTGGTGCAGGCAATGACCGGCTGCTCGGCGAGGCGGGTGAGGACTCCCTACGTGGCGATGCGGGCAACGACACACTGATCGGCGGCGCCGGCGCGGATACGTTGAATGGCGGCGAAGGTGCCGATACTTACCTCTATGCGTTGGGCGATGGCTCGGACACGCTCGTGGAGAGTGTCGATGGCTCGGTCAACGTGCTGAAGTTCGGCGCTGGCATCGACCCTCTCGGCGTTTCCCTGATCGTGGGCAGCGAACAGAACCTGATCATCGAAATCGCCGCGACGGGCGACAGGCTCACGCTGGTCAATTGGCTGCAGGACGACAACCCGACGATCCAGCGGATCGAATTCGACAATGGCGATCTGTGGACGCCTGACGTGATTCGCCAGCGCCTTGCGATCATGACGGGGACTGCGGATAACGACACGCTCACTGCAGCCGCTGGCACCAACGCAACGCTCTACGGGCTGGATGGGCAGGACTACCTGCTTGGCAATACCGGTAATGACAGTCTGTATGGCGCAGGGGACGACGACACATTGATCGGCGGAGCTGGCAACGACTTCCTGGATGGTGGAAGTGGCGTTGATGATCTGCATGGTGATGCGGGGAATGACACCTACCTCTTTGACCGGGGGTATGGACAGGATCGTATCTACGACAATTCAGGGGCGGATGTGGTTGTGTTCGGTCAGGGGGTCCAGCGAGGGGACGTCACCTTCCAGCAGACTTCCTGGGGTGAGTTGGAAATCTACATCTCGGGAGGTAGTGACATACTGACCATCCGGGACTACTTCAACCGCAACGGCACAGGGGAGACTGGCCCTTACCTGTCCAGCATCAAGGAGTTCAGGTTCGCCGACGGCACCGTTGTCAGTGAGGCGGAAGTCCGGCAGATCGTTCTGCTGGGAACGGAGGGTAATGACTATCTGGCTGGAGGAGCCGGCGCCGACACCCTCGATGGGCTGGGCGGGAATGACGTTCTAGAAGGACGTGGAGGGGATGATTTCCTGAACGGCGGCGCCGGTAATGACAACATCAACGGCGGGGCCGGCAACGACACCCTGATCGGGGGGCAAGGCTTCGATTACATACAGGGAGGCACCGGCGTGGACTGGGTCGATCCCGGGGCGGGCAACGACACCATCTACCTGACGCCACAGTCCACCCTGGTCTTCGGTGCCGGTTACGGAGAGGACAAAACCACCTTGTCCAGGGTGAATATCACAGACGGCTCCGTCGTCGGTGACTGGCGATATATCCGCTCTGTCGACGACCTGCTGATCGTCAGCAACACGAATTACAACGATCGCTTGCGAATCGACAAGTTCTTCTCCACCAACGCCCAGGACGTCCAGACGAGGACCGATTATTTCTCCCTGAATTTCTCTGATGGAACGGTGATCAGGGACATCCCGTTGTCGCAGATGAGCGGCGTCTGCCTCGACCTTCGCATGGACACCTACTATCTCTCGGCGGCGTACTACACTAGCACCGCCTACAGTCCGAATGCCGACACCATTGGCCAGTACGGGTCTTATGCTTCGGGTGGCTACTTCGTCGGAGGCAGCCATATCGGCAACGACATTCTTTATGGCTCGCACCTGGATGACACCATCAATGGTCGCGATGGCGACGATGTGCTGTATGGCATGGCAGGACGCGATGCCTTTTACGGAGAGAACGGTAACGATACGCTCGTAGGTGGGCAGGGTGACGATCGCTACAACCTGAGCGGATCGGGTAACAAGACGATCATCATCAATGCCGGCGATGGCAATGATGTCTTGAATGCCACGGGGTCTCAGGTGCTTGTCCGTCTCGATGACTTCAAGGCCGATGAGCTGGCGTTCCGGCGCTCATCGCGAGACCTGTTCATCGACTTCCTGAACGATGGCGGGAGTCTCAAGGTCCAGTCGTTCATGGACTTTTCGATGGAGCTGTCCAGCTACTACTCGACCTTGATGGTACGGGCGGCCGATGGCGTATTCCTCGACGCTGCCGCATTGAGGGCGCGGCTGATCGAGTCCAACCACGCACCCACCGTCGGGCGCATCGACCTGTCCGTGCCTACGGGCGCCGCTAGCCTGATCAGCCTGAACGACTTCATGGGGAGCGTGACCGACCAGGAGTCCGACGCCACCTATGTCTCGGAGGTGATTTCCACCGTCGGCGGCCATGCCTTCTATTCGCCCGACCTGAGCGGTGTCGTCTTCATCCCCGAGGAAGGGTTCATCGGCCAGGCGTCGTTCGTGTTCACCGTCACCGATGGCCTGGCGACCTCTCAGGGTACCGCTCATATAGAGGTCATGCCGTCACTGAAAGTGAACAAGGGCAGCGCGTTGACCTTGAGTTCGGCAGTGCTACTGGCGAGTGATGCCGACGGTTCCAACGATGGTGAAACGATCCTCGACGCGTGGATAGAAGACGACAGCACGGGCGTCCTCACCTTCAACCCGCAGACAGGCGCCGTCACCATTACGCCGAGCGCGGGGTTCTCGGGCATCACCTCGATCGCCTACGTCACCGCTTCGGGGACCTACTTCAGCTTCGTCGTCGTGGAAGACGCCGCGAACCAGACCCGCTCGGGAACCAGTTCGGCCGACTTCATCGAAGGGGGCCGTGGTAACGACACGTTGAACGGCTCCGGTGGCGCCGATGCCCTGGTGGGTGGGCAGGGCAACGACCGTCTCAACGGTGGCTCCGGTGCCGACCTGATGTTCGGTGGTTCGGGCGACGACACCTATGTCGTGGACAACGTCGAAGACGTGGTCATGGAGTCGGCGAACAGCGGCGTGGATACCATCGAAAGCTCGATCTCCCTCTCGCTCGCCGCGAACGTCGAGAACCTGCTGCTGACGGGCAGTGGCTCGACCAATGGGACCGGGAACGAACTGGACAATACGCTCACCGGTAACGCCGGAGCCAACCTGCTGGTCGGAGGCGCCGGCAACGACCGCCTCGATGGCAAGGCCGGCTCGGACACCATGCAGGGCGGCCTGGGCAACGACACCTATGTGGTCGAGCGCACCACCGACGTGGTGACGGAAGCGGTGGGAGAAGGGATCGACACCATCGAGTCGAGCGTCACGCTGACGCTGGGCGACAACGTGGAAAACCTCACCCTGACCGGCTCCTCAGCGCTGAGCGGGACGGGTAACGCGCTGGACAACATCCTGATCGGCAACAGCGGGGCCAACACCCTGGTGGGTGGCGCCGGCAATGACCGCCTCGATGGCGGTGCGGGGAACGACACGCTGCGCGGCGGGATCGGCGACGATACCTATGTCGTTAACGCCACCGGCGATTCGGTGACGGAGAACGCCAACGAAGGCACCGATACCATCGAGTCCAGCATCACCCTGACGCTCGGCAACAACATCGAGAACCTCACGTTGACGGGCATTGCCGCGCTGAGCGGCACGGGTAACGCGCTCAACAACGTGCTGCTGGGCAATGCCGGTGCCAACAGCCTCACGGGCGCTGCGGGCAACGATCGGCTGGATGGCCTGGCCGGCGCGGACACGCTGACCGGCGGGGTGGGCAACGACACCTACGTCCTTGGGCGAGGATACGGTGCCGATACCGTGGTGGAGAACGACGCGACGGCTGGTAATACCGACGTTGCCCAGTTCCTTGGTGGTATCGCCGCCGACCAGCTGTGGTTCCGTCGCGTTTCGGGAACCAACAACCTCGAAGTGAGCATCATCGGTACCAGCGACAAGCTCACCATGAAGGATTGGTACCTGGGCAATGCCTACCATGTTGAGCAGTTCAAAACCACGGATGGAAAAACGCTGCTGGACAGCCAGGTGCAGAATCTCGTGAATGCGATGGCGTCCTTTGCGCCTCCCGCTGCGGGTCAAACCACCTTGCCAGGCAACTACCAGTCTGCCCTGGAGTCGGTGATTGCAGCTAACTGGCAGTGACCTTCTGCTGACCTGAACACAAGGCCCATCCTGGATGGGCCTTGTGCGTTAGTGAGGTACTGCTTTTTGGAAGAAGGTGGTGCTCAGTCAGCAATCGATCACTGGAGTGACTGCTCCTGGCCGAAAGCAACCATTCCAGCAACTTGAGCCTGGTTATGGGGGCACGACTCAATAGTCCGCCACTAGCAATGCGAGAGCCCGGCAGGCGGTTTCGGTTTCCGCTCGCAGGCGGTCCATGTCGCCATGGGCGGACCAGGCCACCAGCAGGCCGTCGAACAGGAGGATGAGCGTGCGGCAGCCGTTGCCGCTGGGGCGGCGCTTGCGGGTACCTGGTCCAGGGCCTGCTGCGGCAGGGTGAACAGCGATTCGTAGACGGCGTAGAAGAGCTCGTCCTTGGTACGGAACAAATGGTGCAACGAGGCGAAGGTGCAGCCCGCTGCGGCGGCGATCGTCGCGTGGTGAAAGTCATCTTCTCGCAGATACCCCGCTATTGGTCTGCATCATGGGCAGGCTCGGAGGAAATCGTCGAGCCCTGGGGCCCGACGGGGCAACGTTGAGAGCAACTGGCTCAGCCGCGATATTTCTGCAGCGCTTGACGCAGTGGCCACCGGCTGGGGAGCAGGTGCTTGGGCTCACCGAAGCGGCAGCGCAGAGTGCCGAGTCTTTCGATGCTGATACGGATGTCTGCGCCTGGGTCAAGGAAGTCGTCGTGGTCAAGACCTGTGCAGTCGGGAATGGTGCCCATGCCCATCACCGAGCCCGGCTGTAACGGACAGATCAGCCCCAGCCAAGCGAACACGTCTTCTACCGGATGGCTGATCTCGCGGGTCGAGCCCTGAAAGCGCGGTGCTCCGTCGACTGCCACATGAACGGCCAGGTCCAGCGGATTTCCGACCTCGTCTGCAGTCACCAGCCAAGGACCAAGTTGGTTACCGCTTGTCATGTCCTTGGTCAGGCAGAAGCCGCCAATGATCTCCAGGGCCTGCACGTCACGGGCCGAGATGTCATTGAATATGCAGTAGCCGGCCACCGGCTGGTGCGCATTGCCATAAACCACTGCCAGCTCCGGCTCGATGTCCAGGCGTGAGGTGTAAACCGGCCAGGGGACCTCGACGTCGTCGCCGACGATGGAGTTGAGATTACCCTTGTAGTAAGACAATCGCTCCGGCACGCCGGGACTGGGTTTGGCGCGAGGGGCCAACAGCATTTTGCGGAAGGCCGCGAGCAGAGGGCCGGTATCGGGGTTGTCCTTTTCGTAATGGACCAGTGTGTCGCCCGAGTTGCTCAGGTGACGTGGGGTCAGTCCCAAGTCGAATAGCGCCCTGACCTCGATGGGCGCGTGCAGACGCACACTATTCAATCGCGGCTTTTCTGCTGCACTGAAGCTTTCTAGATGGGCTTCGGCCCAGGCCTGCAGTTCACGTGCGAGCAGCTCGCTTTGCGGCAATGCGGCTAGGTAAGCGTCACTGCTATCGAGGCAGGTATGACGGCGGCCACTGCTTGCCTGCAGGCTGGCAAATGAGATGGCGTGTTCGCCGATCACCAGGCCGAATTCGGGGGCGGTTTCACCGCGGGCAAAACGAATGAGCTTCATATGATCTCTCCGTTGAGTCGAGGGATGATCGAGCTCAGTCGACGAAGGCGACAACGCGAGCAGGAGCAGCGCTGCAGTGGGCCAGCTTGATCGGGAAGAAGCCGACCATGAATCCACTCAGGGGCAAGGCGCCGAGGTTGGTCATCTGCTGCACGATAAAGGCTTCGCGTTGAACGATGGCCTTGTGGCCATCCCAGAGTACGGTCTGGTCTTTGGTTTCCTGATACTTGCGCGCCATGATGCCGAACGGCAGATCCCAGCCCAGCGCGTCAGTACCGAGAATGGTGGCGCCCTGACTTGTCAGGTGCAGGGTTGCTTCGCGTGTCATGCCGGGCTGCTGATAGAACTCAGGATCAGTCATGCCGTAGCGCTCCTGACCCGTACGGATCAGCACGGCATCACCTTGTTTGATTTTCTGGCCGGTAGCATGCATCGCAGCGTCTAGCATCTCGATTGTGATGGGCTCGCCGAGTTTCGCCCACGGTCGAACGTCGAGCACCAGGCCGGGTCGGTAGAGCTCTTCCAGGTCGATGTCGGTGATAGTCCGAGCAGGCGCGCCTTCGATCTGAGAGGCGCTGTGAAGAGGTGCGTCGACGTGTGTGCCGCAATGGGATGACATGTCGCTGAGCATCTCTGCGCCCCAACCCTCTCCGCCAGGTAGTTCGTCGTGGGTGCAGCCGAGATAGCGGCAGAAATCATCGGCGCCCTTGGTGGCTGGATGGAGGTACTCGATCAGCGGGGCCACCACAGGCGCTGCGCCTGCCAGTGGAGGCGGTAGCTTGGCGCGGTTGTCTGGGTCCAGCGTCTGGGTCAGATCAATCAATCGGGGCATGGTCTATCTCCTGGGATGGGGCGGCGGCAGGCCAGTAGACTGGGCGCCGCTGGCGTTAGTGGCGCTCTGGTTTGTGGGGAAAACGATTCCGGCCGGGAGACACCGGCAGAACCCTGGAGCGGGCTGTCATCTCAGCGCTGCTCCTGGTGCACGTCTTGAGGATTGTTTTGTAACTCCTCGACCAGGAAGCGCTCCTGGGGCTTTTCCGAGGCAGTTTTGGGAATCTGTGCCAATACCTGGATATGGCTGGGCACGAAGTTGGCTTCCAGCCCCGCGCGGCAGGTACGGAAAAGCCCTTGCACATCCAGCCCGCGATGCTTGGCTACTACAGCTGCCACTACATCCTTCTCGCCGGGCACACCATTCGCCGAGGGGATGCCGTAGACGAAGACGTCATCTACCTCCGGTTGCTCGGCAATCAGCTTCTCGATGAAGGCGGCGTTGATAAAGTCGCCATTGCGGCGAATGCCATTGCCCTTGCGAAACATGAAATACAGCCAGCCGGCCTGGTCTTCGCGTACCACGTCGCCCATGTGCAGCCAGCCACCGGCGCATTTCTTGGTACTGGCTTCGGCATTGCCGTAGTACTCGACGTTAAACGGTGTGCCGTCCTTGTGGCGGAACAGCAGCTCGCCGATACGTTCGCCCTTGGCATCTGGCTCGACATCCCGACCTTCGTCGTCGACCAGGCGGTAGTCCAAGCTGGGCACTGGCTTGCCGATGCTGCCGATCGGGCCGACACCGGCCGGATTGCCGATCAGGCCACCCTCGGCTGCGCCATAGAACTCGAACAGGCTGACGTTGAAGCGGTGTTCGAAGTCTTCCCAGATCGCCGCCGGCATACCGGCCGAGACGATGAGGCGCACCGGATTGTCGGAGTCCTCAGGTTTTGGGGGCTCGGCATAGATAGCTGTGATCATGCCTCCAAGCAGGGTGAAGCTGGTGCAACCGTATTGGCGAACAATTTCCCACAGTCGCGATTTGGTGAAGCGGCGCGACAGTACGCAGGGAATGGCATTGGCCAATGCGGTGCCGAGGGTGATCAGTTGGGCGTTGGCGTGGGTCAGCGACAAACCGGAATACAGGCGATCATCGGCCCGGAAGCCAAACACCGCGGGCATCATGCGCGCAGTTTCGACATAGCGCCGGTGCGTCATGACGATACCCTTGGGGTCACCGGTGGTGCCGGAGGTATAGATCAGCTCTAACGCGCTGTCGGGGTGGGCTCCGGGCATCGCGTCAACCTCTTCCAGGCTTTCCTGCAGGCTGGCATAGGCAATCGTATTAATTTCGTGCAGTTGTCCACTGGTGGATCTGCCTTCATCGCTGGGCAGACCGATCAACCAGTTCAGGCTGGCGATCCTATCTCGCACGGCACGCACCTCGGTCAGCGCGTAATCGCCGGCCACCACCGCTTTGCAGTGGACCGAACCGAGCATGTAGATCAGTTTGTCGCCCTTGGTGCGCGGGTCGATCGGTACAAGAACGAGGCCCAGCAGCGATGCTGCGACCATCAGCTCGACGAACTCGGCGTGGTTGGCCAGCAAGGTGCCGAGCTTGTCGCCGGGGCGCAAACCCAGGTGTCTTAGACCACAGGCAAGACGCTGGCCGAGTTCCCACAACTGGGCGTAGGTTCGAGTATCGTCGGGTCGTACACCGGCACCCTCGATTGTCAGCACGGTTAAGTCAGGATTCGCAGCGACCTGTAGCTGGATCAAGCCTGCCAGGGTCAAGGGATCGTATTGCATCATCTCAAGCTTCCCGCATCAGCAGGCTGACTACGGTGGCAGCGGCATCGGTGCCAATGGCGCCGCCGCCGTTGTGTGCGAGGGCTATACGCGCTCCCTCAACCTGGCGGTGACCCGACTGGCCGCGCAACTGTTCGGTGAGCTCGACTATCTGGGCGCAGCCGGTGGCGCCGACCGGGTGGCCTTTGCGCAACAAACCGCCTGAAACATTGACCGGGATGCGCCCGCCCAGGTAGGTGGCGCGAGTTTCGATCAGCTTCGCGCCATCGCCAGGTGCGCACAGGCCCAGATACTCGTAAGCGGCTACTTCAGATGGTGCCGAGGCGTCATGCAGCTCCACACAGGACAGTTCATTGGGGGGGATCCCGGATGCTTCGTAGACTTGCTGGGCGGCCAGGGCGCCGACCGACTCGCCCGGGCCTGTGAAGTCCCAGCCGGATACCAGAGCAGAAGCCGCTACTTTGATCCGCTGGCGCAGGCCAAGCTCGCGGACCTTACGATCGCTGACGATGATCACCGCCGCAGCGCCATCGCCGATGGGCGAGCACATCGGCAGGGTTAGCGGGCCGATGATCGAGCGAGCGGTCAGCACCTGCTCCACGGTTAGCAGTCCCTGATACTGGGCGCGGGGGTTCATGCTGCCGTGAAATGAGTTCTTCGCCGCCACCATGGCGAAGTGCTCCTGTGTGCTGCCGTATCTCTGCATGTGTTTCTTGGCCATCATCGAGTAGATGTCCATGAACACCGAGTGATTTACCGCTACAGCTGACGCATCAAAGGGTTCGCCGATCTCCATCGCGATGCGTTTGACCACGTTCGCAGCACCATCCGGATCCTCAATATCCACAGCGCTGGAAAAGGCACCCAGGCTCCTGCTCTTGTCTTCGTGGTAGAGCTTCTCGCTGCCGCAGGCCAGAACAATGTCGTACAGCCCGGCACTGACCATGGCGCAGGCTTGCTGGAAGGCGGTGGAAGAGGAGGCGCAGGCGTTCTCCACGTTGACCACCGGAATCCTGCCAATGCCCATATTGCGCAGCACCACCTCACCGCGAATCATTTCCTGGCCAGTGACCACTCCAGCCGCGGCGTTGCCCATCCACGCCGCCTGGATCGCCGACTTGTCCAGCCCCGCATCGACCAGCGCCGCTTGGATGGCTTCGCCGGCAAGGCCCTTGAGAGTCTTGTCCAGATGCTTGCCGAACTTGGTCATGCCGATCCCGGCGATGTAGGCGTTCATTTTCATGTGTTTGATTTCCTCGGACGGGCCCGCAGGGTGCTCTTCGTAGCTGGAGCGAATGACCGCGGGTGGGTTTCTGCATGCCCACCGAGAATAGGGTTTGCCGGCAATAGCCCAACCCCAGCGCCGGGGGGGGAGGGGTGGGCTATAGGGGGGGAGGAGAGGGGGAGTTCGGCATCTGGACGCATGCGTCCGGGAGAGGCCATACTGAAAAAAGGTACTGCGCCCGTGTGCCTGACCTGCCAAACAAAAAATAATCATAAGAACGTTCAGCGAGGCAGACCTTCGAATGGGTCGCCCACTAGCGTAGAGAACAGCACTTGAGCCTAGTTAGTACGGAACCAGGCCTGATCCTCAAAACCACTCCACCGCGCCTGCTGAAGGCGGCAATGCAACGCAGCCGCCTGAACCTCGATGCCATAGGCCTGGCAGACAAGATAGTGCTGTCGTTGCAGGCTCCGCCTGGGTTTGGCAAAACCCAGCTGCTTGCCCAGTGGCGACGCGAGTGGTTGGCCAAGAGCGGCGTAGTGATCTGGCTGAGCCTGGATGAACGGGATGTACCTCTACGGTTGGTCCATGGCCTTGCCGTGGCTAAAGCGGTCGGCAGCGGCCGCCCTGTGCAGCCCCTGGCGGCTCACCAGCGGCTAGGCCAAGAGGCTAACGAACTCGATGAGCTGACAAACTGGCTGGCGGAGATCGCCGAGCTGGGCGCCGAGACTTTGCTGATTCTCGATGACGCCCACAACCTTCCAACCGCAACCATCCGCCATTCCCTGCCTTACTTGCTGCGCAATGCTCCGGCCAACCTGCACGTGGCTATGGCCTCACGCGGGCGCATTGGCTTGTCCACAGCAGAGTTGCTAGTCAATGGCCAACTGCGATCGATCGGCGTCGACGACCTGCGCTTCACACTCGACGAAACCTTGGTTTTGCTCAACGGCCGATTTGGCGAACGCCTGGAACTGGACGACAGCGCTCGCCTGCACGAACTCACCGAGGGGTGGCCTCTGGGTCTGCAACTGGCGATCTCTGCCATCGAGCAAGCCACCGACTTGCACGTCGCGACCAATAACCTGGCTTCAAGCGGCGGCAACCTTCAGCAGCATCTGGTTGATTCTCTGTTGGCTCAACTGTCACCGGAGCAGGTCGAATTCCTGACGCGGATATCCCTGTTCGAGATGATTCATCCAGACCTCTGCGTGGTATTGCTCGATGATGAGCGAGCCAGGGTCTGGCTCAAGGAGCTGCTGGCCAGCACTCCGATCCTGGTTGAGGGAGACGACAGCGACTGGCTACGCATTCACCCTCTTGCCCGCGAGCTGTTGCACCAGCGATTCGCCGTACTGCCAGAGGCTGAACGTCAGTCCCTGCATCAGCGAGCCTCTGCCTGGCTGGCGGAGCATGACCTGGTCGAGGCCGCCGCCCGCCAGGCATTGCTGGGCGGACAGAACGACCGTGCCTACAGCCTGGCAGAAGCCTGTCTCTACGACCTGATGCTTCGTGGTCACTTCTCCCGCGTACTGGACTGGCTTGAACAGTTGCCAGCCGAGGAGCTGAAGTGCCGTCCGCGCCTGCGCCTGGCGGCTGCCTGGTCGTTGGCCAGCAGCGAGCGTCAGGCTGAGGCTCTGCAACTGGTCGAGCAGATCAACGCCGATGCCCAGGCTTCCGACGAGGAACAGTTGGAGGCGACGGCCATTGCCTCGACCGCAGCTCTCTTCGCCGATCAGCCGGACCGATCCCAGGCCATCATCGATACTTGGTTGCAACGCCCGTCGGCCAAGTCACCCGACCTGCAGGCCGTGCTGACCAACCACCGGGCACTGCTGGCTCTCACTGCCGGTCAGCCCGAGCTGGCCCGCTACTACTGCCAGCAGATATCGCGCGCGCAGGCGGCAGCGGGCACCAACGCCATGTCAGGTTATCGCGAGTGGATCTTCGGCCTGTCCTACCTGAAAGAGGGCCAAGTGCTCAGTGCTGAACGCTTCCTTCGGGCCAGCTTGAGTAAGGCTGATCAGGAGCTGGGCCGGCGCAACGGCATCTCCGTACTACTGGCCGCCACCCTTGCCGCAACACTGCTTGAGCGCAACGACCCGGAGGAAGCCGGCCCCCTGCTCGCCAATCGTATGGATGTACTGGCTCACCTGGCTGCGCCGGAAGGAATCCTGCTCGGTTACCTGACCTCCGCGCGCCTGGCCGCCCTGCAAGGGCAGACCCACCGAGCTCATGACCTGCTCAACGAGCTCTACGCACTGGGCGAAACTCGGCAAATGCCCCGCCTTTCGATTGCCGCCCAGGCTGAACAGATTCGTCTGCATGCCCTCCGCGGGCATGGCGAGACTTGTCAGTCGCTGTGGCAGCGCCTTGAGCGCCGGCTGCCCGACTTCGTCCGCGATGAGCGCGGATTGCAAGGGCCGGAGCTGGCCTTGCAGGTACAGTTGGTACAAGCTTTTTCCAGTGCTGCACGTGGCGCATGGCAGCAGATGCTCGGGCCGTTGGAGCAGGCTGCACGCCTTGCAGACCAGCAACGCCATAGCCGCGAATCGGTTCAAGTCAGGTTGCTGCAGGCCCTGGCGAAACAGCGCCTAGGCGAAGACGGTCTGCCGTCGCTGCGCGAGGCGATCAGCCTCGCCAAGGAACTGGGCCTTGAGCGCATTCTTGAAGATACTCACCCGGACCTGCCACATTGGGCCCGGCAAACAGAGCAGAACAGCCCGGCCGGGAATGACGAGGAGCGCCAACCCCAGACCCCGGCGCCTGCCAGGAGCTTCGTCAGTGTTTCACCAAGCCGCATGCTCACCCCGAAGGAGCGTGAGATCCTCCAACTGCTGACGCAGAACATGTCCAACAAGCAGATCGCCCTCGCCCTGGACATAGGAGAGGAAACAGTGAAGTGGCACATGAAGAATCTGCTCAGTAAGTTCCAGGCGAGCAACCGCAAGCATCTGGTCGATCGGGCTTATCTGCTTGGCATACTGCAGTCCTAGCCGTTCATCCCCCCCCCTAAGCCCCCCTTCGAAGTCACGCCCCCCCCCTCGCCGCTGGGGTGGGGGGATTGCGCTGGCTCTTTATCCTGAAACCCCATGAAAAGCTGCCTTCCACAAGCGTGGACGGCTTGCGATCCGCCGCGAATGGCGATCCGAATCGGCAACGGGGTGACGGTGATGAATCAACAGGTACTGCTCGCTGGCGTGGGGGTAACACCCTTCGTGCCGCTCGGCCAGGGTGATGCCCGTGCCTTGGCAGTTTGCGCAGTACGCATGGCGATGGCCGACGCCTCAATCGACTTCGAGTTGATAGACCACATAGTCCTGGCCTGTGCCCAGGGCGGTGCTGGGAACGGCGAGCAGCTATTAGCGCCTCTGGGCTTCAGTGGTATTCCCTTGATCAATCTCAGCGATGGTTGCGCTTCCGGTCACGCTGCATTCCATCTGGCACGCCAGAGCCTGCTGTCTGGGGAAAGCGCGTGCGCTTTGGTAGTCGGCTGCGACGCTATGCCTGTCGAAATAGGCAGCCACGCCTTTTTCGGTCTGCGAGAGCCGTCACCCGACTCCCCCTGCCAGGCGGTTGGAGGCGGCCTACTGCAGCAGCGCATCGCGAGCCGACAGCAGCCACTAGAGCTCTACGCCGCTCAGACCCGCCAACTACTGCAAGACTTCGGCCTCAGCGCCGAATGTCTGCAGCAGGTGCTCAATGCAGCTCGCCAGCGTGCCCTTCTCGACCCCAGCGCGCTGCTCGCTGGACTTCCTGGAAGCGGCTGGCAGCAACCCTACCTGGCAACACCGGCCTGTGGTGCCGCTGCCCTGATGATGTGTACCCCGGCCTTTGCCCGGCGTTATGGCATCCAGGCTGATATCGCCTGCCTGGCGAGCTTGCGTGGAGCCGATTTCGACGACGACCTCGACCCGCCCAGCGTTTTCGACGCACTCGGCCGCTCCACCACCCATCGCCTTGTCAGGCAGATATACGACCAGGCCGGTCTTGGTCCTGAGGATGTCGATGTGGTGGAGCTGCATGACCAGAGCGTTGGCGACTACCTGATCAACAGCGCCGCCTTGGGGTTTTGCCGCGATGAGCAATTGGTGAGCTTTGCCCAGGATGGTTTTGGTCGCAGCCCAGGGGGTGCAGTTATTTGCCCTTCCGGCGGACTGCTCGGTCGCGGCCACGCTCCAGGAGCCACAGCCATCGCCCAACTGGTTGAGCTGTCCCTGCAACTGAGCGGCAGAGCCGGAGCGCGCCAGGTCACGCATGCCCGCACGGCGCTACAGCACAGCATGGCCTTGGGCCGCGCGGTATCCCTGACATTGCTGCAGCGAACCAGCAGCTAATTCGATGACTGCCTACTAAAACCCACAACAAAAAAGGTATCTCAGCCCATGAAGATGGCTCCCCCCTGCCACTTGCGCCGCAGTTCGCTGGCCGTCGCCATTTTGGTGGCCGGCATGCCTGCCGCCCAGGCTTTCGAAATCGACACAGGCAGCACGGACTGGTCGATACGATTCGACAACACCATCAAATACAACTACGGGGTGCGTACCCAGAGTGCCGACACCCGGATGCTGGGGACCCCCAACAACAATGATGGCAATTACAACTTCCGTAAGGCCGGCACCAACATCACCAATCGGATCGATCTTCTGACCGAACTCGATGTGGTGTTCCAGGAGCGCACGGGCTTTCGTGTCAGTGCAGCCAGTTGGTACGACAAGGCTTACGACAACGCTGGATCCAACGCCAATCCGATGGTCAACGGCAACGATGCCAACTCCGGATACATCACCGCAGCCAACCCTCTCGGAGGAGCCGGCCGCGCAGCTGATGGGTTTGGCAGCGCGCATCTGAGTCGTTATGCCAAGCGCTATTACAGCGGACCGTCCGGTGAAATTCTCGATGCTTTCCTGTTCTACAACACCGAGGTAGGTGATGGATCGCTTCTGGGTCTCAAACTCGGCCAGCACAATGTGTTCTGGGGGGAGACCATCCTCAGCGCCGCGCACTCCCTGAGCTACGGCCAGGCTGGTCTGGACCTTGCCAAGTCTGCTGCTTCACCAGGCATTGAGGCCAAGGAACTGTTTCTGCCGCGTAACCAGATTTCCGCCACTTTCAATCTCAACCCCGAGCTGAGTTTCGGTGCTCAGTACTTCCTCGACTGGAGCCCTGCACGGCTTCCTGAGGCTGGTACTTACTACGCAGGTTCCGATGTCGTGGGCGAAGGCGCACAGAACCTGTTTATCGGGAACGGCTTCGTACCCACTGTGTTGCCATTTATCGACCCAACAGCAGTCCCAAATGTGCAGAACCAGATCACTCTGCGCCGCGGTGATGATTTCACTCCAGATGACCGTGGTGACTGGGGCGTGATGGCCAAGTGGTCTCCGGAGTGGCTCGACGGCACCCTCGGCTTCTACTACCGCCAGACCTCCGACATCATGCCGCAGGTCACGCTGGATACTCGCATCACTCCTGGTCTGCCCAATTTGACCTATCAGTTTGCCTATAACGACGACATCGACATCTATGGCATCAGCCTGTCGAAAAACATCGGTGGCGTTTCGGTAGGCAGTGACCTGAACTATCGCGAGCATATGACCCTTGCCAGCATCGCGCCCAACTACAACCCAACCAGTTACGCGGCCCTGGCAGCAGCGGGGATCAACCCAACAACTGCAGGTGTGGTGAATACGCCGTTCAAAGACGGCGACCCGATGGCCGCCACAGGCCAGACCCTGCACTGGACCCTCAATGGCCTGGCAACTATCGGCGAAACCCCACTATTCGATGCGGCCAGCCTGCTTGGTGAGCTGTACTACAGCAACCTGCTGAGCCTGGATGGCAAGAACGAGGCTCTATACAAGGGCAAGAACACCTACAACGGCGTTGATCAGCCCACCCGCGACAACTGGGGCATCGCGGTCAACTTCACCCCAACCTGGTACCAGGTCTTCCCGGGTGTCGACATGAACATGCCGCTCTCCATCAACTATGGCATTGATGGAGTTTCGCCAGTCGCCGGAGGGGGGGCCGAGAACACCGGCACCTATTCGGTGGGCGTCGGCGCCGTCATCTACAACCAGTACTTCGTCGACCTCAAGTATGTGGATGCCTTCGGCGAAGCGAGCAAGTGCGACGACCCAGTCCGTGATGGCGCGCAATTGCTACCGACTGTGGGAAGCGGTGTGGCTCGCGTTGATTACACCTGCTATCCCGGCGGCTATTCATCTTTCTCTGGTGCAGGTGCTACCGAAGATCGTGGCGCTGTCTACCTGACCCTCAAAACCACCTTCTGATGCATAGCGGAGCACACGCGATGATGTTCATGAAAAGCCTTCTGGCGGCCTCGCTGGCCGTCATCGGCAGCGGCCAGGCCCTGGCCGCTGTTTCCCCTGCCGAAGCTGCCAAGCTGGGCAATGCGTTGACCCAGGTTGGGGCTGAGAAATCCGCTAACGCCGACGGTTCTATTCCGGCATACGAGGGCGGGCTGACCACCGTGCCGGCCGGTTTCAAGAGCGGTGATGCCTTTCGCCCCGATCCCTTCGCAGGCGAGAAACCGCTACTGGTAATCGATGGTAGCAACGTCGAGCAATACAGGGACAAGCTGACGGCGGTAACCGCCGAACTGGCCAAGCGCTTCCCAAGTTTCAAGGTCAACGTCTACCCAACCCACCGCAGTGTCTCCCTACCGCAGGGTGTGCTGGACAACACAGTGAAAAACGCGGTCAACGCCAAGTCGCTGGAAGGTGGCAATGCAATCGAGAACGTGCTGCCGGGCGTGCCCTTCCCGATCCCGCAGTCCGGCGCCGAGGCCATGTGGAACCACCTGCTCCGCTACCAGGGCGTGAATACGTCGTCCAAGTTCGACTCTTGGAACGTCGATTCTGCTGGTGTGGCTACCCTGGCTACCACCGGTAGAGGTTTCATCAACTACGCGTCCTACAACGATCTGAACAAGCCGATCCAAGGCTCCGACACCATCTATCTGATCAAGCTGTACTACACCGGTCCGGCTCGCCGTGCTGGAGAAGCCACTTTGCTGCGCGATGCAGCCAACCCGCTGGAGCAGCCACGTCGCGCCTGGTCCTACTTGCCGGGTGTACGCCGCGTGAAGATGGCTCCAGACCTGGCGTACGACACTCCCAACCCCAGTACCTCGGGCGCAGCAGCGTATGACGATTCCTTTGTCTTCGCCGGCGCACTGGACCGCTTCGACTGGAAGCTGGTCGGCAAGCAGGAAATGTACGTGCCCTACAACACCTACACGCTGACCTATGTGAAAGACCCCAAGCAGCTCACCACCCCGAACTTCCCAAATCCAGATCTGGTTCGCTGGGAGAAGCACCGTGTGTGGGTTGTGGAAGGCAGTCTCAAGGAGGGTAAGCGTCACATCTATCACAAGCGCCGCTTCTACCTGGATGAGGACAGTTGGGTCGCCCTGGCTTCTGATCAGTATGACGCTCGCGGCCAACTCTACCGCGGATCATTCGCCTTCCTGACCCAGAGCTACGACCAACAGAACCCGGATGCCACACCGACCTTGATCCACGATCTGGTCAGCGGCTCCTACAACATAAACGGCTTGGTCGGTCCGCATGGTGGCATCACATACGGAGAACCGCTCAGTGATATCCAGTGGGCCCCCGAGTCGCTGGCGGGAGCCGGCATCCGCTGATAGCCGTCAATCGGCTACTCCTCTCGTCCGGTTGCTAGCCGGGCGAGCTTTAGGCCGGATTGCCGCCCTTTGGCAATCCGGTTTCTTTAAGAGGACAAATTGATGTGCTCCTTCAGAAAGTCCCTGCTTTGGCCTCTGGTCCTCTACATCATCCTTGGGGGTACCGCTCGGGCAGCTGCCTATGTGGATGTGTTGGAGCTGCCCGCGCGCCCCAGCGAGCTGGCCGTACGCAGCCCCCTGCTTGATGTGACCCAGGCTGGATCTCGGCTAGTCAGCGTTGGCCAGCGCGGGCACATACTGTATTCCGATGACGCTGGCCAGACCTGGAAGCAGGCACAGGTTCCGGTCAGCGTCGACCTTAACGCCGTGCATTTCCCAACCGCCCAACAAGGTTGGGCAGTGGGCAACGATGGGGTGATCCTGCACACCAGTGATGCGGGGCAGAGCTGGAGCAAGCAGCTCGACGGCCGCCAGATTGGCGACCTGCTTATCGACCACTACGGTGCACGGGCGTCAGCCGAGCCGGAGAATGAGCAGTGGCCATTGCTGGTCGCCGAAGGTGAGCGCCTCAAGGCCGAGGGTGCCGATAAGCCTTTTTTGGATGTCTGGTTTGAGAGCGAGCGCAGCGGCTATGTCGTCGGCGTATTCAACTTGATTCTTGCCACCACCGACGGTGGGCAGACTTGGACACCATGGCAGGATCGCACCGACAACCCGCAGGGCCTGAACCTGTTTGCCATCGACAACACAGGCGATGCGCTCTATTTGGTTGGCGAACAGGGCCTGGTACGCCGGCTCGACCAAGGGACACAGACCTTCGATCGGATCGAAACGCCCTATCAGGGCAGTTTCTTCGGCGTCACCGGCCAGCATGGCGAGGTATTGGTTTATGGCCTGCGCGGCAACGTACTACGCAGCCTTGATAGAGGCGCCAGCTGGCAGACGCTGCAATCCGATCTGGAGGTGAGCTTCACCGCCGCAACTAACGGCCCACATGGCAGCTACCGACTGTTCACCCAGGCCGGCCACCAATTGCTCGCCGAACCTGGCGCAAGAAAACTGCGCCTGCTGCCCCTGTCCGAACCTGCCCCGATTGCTGGTGCGCTGCAAACTACCGAAGGCCCGCTGATCCTGGTTGGCAACCGTGGCGTTCGTCGACTTTCCGCTGAATAAATACAATTTAAGCGAGTAGCTGAAATGGGCACTATCAAACAAGAACAATGGCCGGTGATCTCTGATCTACGGGACTTCGACCCGAGCAGCGGCAACCTGATCGAGCGCCTGGTGTTCAACCACCGTGGCCTGTTCGTCATGCTCATGGCACTTCTTACCCTGCTGCTTGGCTACAAGGCGGCCACCCGCCTGGAACTGCGGCCCAGCTTCGAAAAGATGATTCCGCAGAGCCAACCCTACATTCAGAATTACCTGGAAAACCGCACCTCGCTGCGCGGCATGGGGAACTCGGTGCGGGTGGTGGTAGAGAACACCAACGGCGACATCTTCGACCCCGCTTACCTGGAAGTACTCAAGCAGGTCAGCGACGAATTGTTCCTCACCGCCGGAGTCGACCGCGCCTGGATGAAGTCGTTGTGGACCCCGACCGTTCGCTGGACCGAGGTCACCGAAGAAGGCTTCCGAGGTGGCCCAGTGATGCCCGACAGCTATGGCGGGCGACCAGCGGACATTGAACAGCTCAAGCAGAATATCAACCGCGCCGGCATCACCGGCAGTCTCGTCGCCGGTGACTTCCGCTCGAGCATGATCATCGTCCCTCTGCTGGACAAGGACAGCGCCAGCGGCCAGAGCATCAACTATTACGAGTTCGCCAAGAAACTCGATGCAATGCGCGATAAGTACGAATTCAACGGAGAGCGTGCCACGCGTCTTGCTGGTGAAGAAGGCCATGGGCAGTACAAGATCCGCGTAATCGGCTTCGCCAAGCTGATCAGTGAGATGATCGACGGCTTGTTCCAGGTCATGATGTTCTTCAGCCTGGCAGTGATCAGTGCCTTCGTCATTATCCTCGTCTACACACGCTGCCTGCGCAGCACCCTGCTGGTAATCGGCTGCTCGCTCATGGCGGTGATATGGCAGCTGGGCATCATCTCCTGGTTGGGCTATGCCATCGATCCGTACTCGATTCTGGTGCCCTTCCTCATCTTCGCTATTGGCGTGTCTCATGCTGCCCAGAAAATGAATGGCATCATGCAGGACATCGGTCGTGGCACCCACCGCTTGGTGGCAGCACGCTACACCTTCCGCCGCTTGTTCATGGCCGGGGTTACTGCGCTGCTGTCCGATGCGGTGGGTTTTGGCGTGCTGATGCTAATCGACATCCCGGTGATCCAGGAGCTGGCTATCACCGCCAGTATCGGCGTGGCCGTGTTGATCTTCACAACCCTGCTAATGATGCCTGTGGCGCTGTCCTTCGTCGGTGTCAGCACCAAAGCTGCCAAGCGTGCACTTATCGTTGACGCGAGCACCGCCCATCATCACGGCTTGGGAAAGCTTTGGGATCTGCTTGACCGATTCACCACCCGTCGCTGGGCGACCTGCGCGGTGCTGGTTTCCACAGCGCTTGGAGTGGCCGGATTCTTCTACAGCCAGAGCTTGAAGATTGGTGACCTCGACAGTGGCGCCCCGGAGTTGCGCCAGGACTCTCGCTACAACCTCGATAATGCCTACATAACCAGCCACTACAGTCTCTCCAGCGACCTGTTCGCAGTGATGATCAAGACAGGCCCCGAAGGTTGCCTGAACTATCACACCCTTATGCTCGCCGATAGGCTGGCCTGGGAACTGCAGCAACTCCCGCACGTGCAGACCACGGTTTCGCTGGTCAACGCGGTGCGCCAGATCACTGCTGGCTCCTTCGAAGGCAACCCGAAAATGGCCAGCATCCAGCGCAACCAGGACATGCTCAACTATGCGGCGCAGCAGGCCTCGGTCAATGCCTCAGAGCTACTCAATACAGAATGCTCGATGATGCCGGTGATTGCCTTTCTCAAGGACCACAAGGCCGAGACCCTGGATAACGTGGTAGCCGTCGCCGATAGATTCGCCAAAGAAAACAGCACTGACGACCGCCAGTTCCTCCTCGCCGCTGGTAGTGCCGGAATCGAGGCTGCCACGAACATCGTGGTACGCGAGGCGAACCGCACCATGCTGCTCTACGTTTACCTCGCGGTGTTCGTCTTCTGCCTGATTGCGTTCCGCAGTCTGGCTGCGGCGCTGGTGGCCATGCTGCCACTGGTTCTGACCTCCATCCTCTGCGAGGCATTGATGGTCTACATGGGCATTGGCGTGAAAGTCGCTACCTTGCCGGTGATCGCTCTTGGCGTCGGTATCGGCATCGACTACGCGCTGTACCTGCTTAGCGTGCAGTTGCACTACCAACGTCAAGGTATGTCACTGTCCGACGCCTACCGGAACGCTGTGGCCTTCACTGGCAAGGTGGTCTGCTTGGTTGGCGTGACACTAGCCATTGGCGTTGTCTCTTGGGCCTGGTCGCCGATCAAGTTCCAAGCCGACATGGGTATGCTGCTGACCTTCATGTTCATCTGGAACATGCTCGGTGCGTTGATTCTGATTCCGGCATTGTCGTGCTTCCTGCTGCGCTCGACGACGGTCCGAACCCCACCGCCACAGGTCGACGGCACCGCAACTCCAACGGCCGAAGTGCTGGCTTAAGCAGGGTTCCCGGTCGCCGCACCTGAGGCGACCGGTCTCCGCGGCCCGGCCTTGCGGCAGGACATCTGTGGCCTGGAGAAGCTGGCGCGCTTCGACCGCGAGGTGATCCGGGAGCAGGGCATGCACGCCAAGGGCTCGGGCGCCTACGACACCTTCACGGTCACCGGCGATATCACCCACTAAAGCCGCACCGCGCTGTTCGCCAAGGCGGGCAAGCGCACCGGCTTCTTCGTGCGTTTCCCCACCCTGGCCGGCGAGCGCGGTTCCGCCGATGCCGATCGGGTGGAGCAGGTTGCCGTGCATCGGCTCCACGCCTTGCAGGCCGGGTCCGCAGGGGGCTTGGCCGAAGCAGCCAGCGGCGCCCTGGGCTGCCCCTGATGCGAGACGACTCGAAAGAACCACAGCCCGTTCGATGCGTCCGATGTGATTCATGCCGGCCTCGATGGTCAGTGCATGGGGCAGGGGATGCTATCGCTTTCCCATCGAGACAAAAGTCGGACTCGGCCAATACCGCTGTAGCCGAACTGCCTCGTTCGATAGCACTGTTCTCGCAGCCTTACGACGCCAGAGCCTGTACGCCAGGCGTCAGGCTTCCCGCTCGACTCATCGTCCAATAACCATCCCCTTCGCCCCCGCCTGAACCCGCAACCCATGACTCTGCGCCAACATCGCCAGCGCCAGCGGCAGGTCGTCGAGGGGGAAGGTGCCGGAGACGCGCAGGTTCGCCAGGGCAGGGGAGCAGGTGATGTTTTGGGCGCTGTAGCGCATCAGCTCCTGGGTCCATTGCTGCAGGGGCATGTCGTCTGCAACCAGCAGGCCGTTGCGCCAGGCCAGTGAGGTGTCGCGGGCCGCTTCGAGGGGGCCGAGGCGGTCGCGGCTGAAGCGGACCTGCTGGCCGGCGTGGACGATGCTTCCCTGTGGCGCGCCAGCGAGCTGTACCTGTACGGCGCCTTCATAGACGGCGAGCAGGGTTTCCTGGGGGAGCTGGCGCACGCTGAAGCGGGTGCCCAGTGCCTGCATGAGGCCGTGTTCGCTCTGTACCCGTAGCGGGCGGGGAGGGGCGTGCCGGTCCGTCGCCGTGGCGATGTAGAGCTCGCCGTGGCGCAGGTGCAGCAGGCGCTGTTCGGCGGTGAAGCGCACGGCTAGGGCGGTGTCGCTGTTGAGCGAGACCTGGGTGCCGTCTTCCAGCACCAGGTCCCGGCGTTCGCCCAGGGCGGTGAGGTAGTCGGTGCCCGCGCTGCTGCGTTGCCACACCCACCAACCCAGTGGCGCGGCCCCCATGAGCACGAGCAAGCCGCGCAGGACGGTGCGGCGGCTGGCAGCCGGGCGGTCGAGGGTTTGCCTGGCCAGTGCTGGTGGCAGGGTGCCGAGGCGGGCGAGCAGGCTTTGCGCACGCTTCCAGGCCCGTTCGTGTTCCGGGGCGAGGTGCCGCCAGCGCTCCAGTTCGGCCTGTTGCGCAGGGCTCAGCGGCCCTTCCTGCATCAACAGCAGCCAGGAGGCGGCCTGGGCGAGTACGGCCTGGGCGATGGGTTCGCCATTGGCGCTGACGTCATGCATCGGGCATCTGGCTCAGGCAGGCCACATAACCCTCGTGGATGTACTTCTTCACGGTGGGCAGGGCGATGCCGAGGGTTTGGGCGATGTCTTTCTGTTTCATGCCGTCCAGGGTCGCCATGAGGAAGGCCTGCCGAACCCATGGGCGCAAGGCTTCGAGGAGGGCGTCGATCTCATGCAGGGTCTCGAGGATGACGCTTTGCTGCTCGGGCGATGGATGCTCCGGCTCGGGCAGCAGTAGCAGCGCTGCCAGCCAGGCCTGCTCCAGCGAATTGCGCCGCCGCCAGCTGACCAGCACGCAGTTGGCGATACGGGTGAGGTAGGCCCGTGGCTGGCGGATGGCTTCGGGTTGGTTCGCCTCCCGGCTGACCAGCACGCGCAGGAATACGTCCTGGGCCAGGTCGTCGGCCACGCCGCGCCCCCAGGACCTGAGCCGGTACGTCAGCCAGGTGCGCAGCCAGGCGTGGTTCTCGACATAGAGCGTCGTGAGGGCGCAGCGGTTGGTGAGCAGGGGCGGGGTGTCGAGGGGGTTCATGGTGAGCTGAATCGGCAGGCGGTTGTCGCAAATGAAAACAATTATCACTAAAATCTTTTGCGCTACAAGCCCAGATGAAAATACGAATATTCCGCATATACCTTTTTTGATCTCGTGCGACAGAGGGAGTGAGAGCCCGCATCGAGTGCCGGGCATACACCCTACGAGCGAGAGAAGCATGCCCGCAGTACACCGGCTTTCCCCTGTTCCGCGCCCCCCGCAACGTCTGTCCCCGGTCGCCTTGGCCATGGGCTGCGCCATGATCGGCTGCCTGCTGGCGAGCGGTGTGCCCATGAGTGCCCACGCCGCCGGCACTACGGCGACCACCGCCACGCGGCTGGACGATGCCACGCCCCGGGACTACGACATCGCCCAGGGGCCGCTGGGTACGGTGCTCGGCCGCTTTGCCAGCCAGTCCGGCCTGCTGCTGTCCTACGACGCCGAGCTGACGCGGGGCCATACCGCGCCGTCGCTCAAGGGGCGCTACACCGTGCTGGAGGGTGCACGGCGCCTGCTGCAGGGCTCCGGCTTGCAACTGCTGCCGAGCTCCCCTGGCACCTATGTGCTCGTGCCCCAGGGCGCGGAGCCGAAGGCCGCGCTGGAGCTGACGCCCACTGTGGTCGGCGCCACCGGCCTGGATGAGCAGGACACCTACCGCGCGCCCCGGTCCTCGGTGCGCCTCTCGCGGGAGGACATGGATCGCTTCGGCACGGTCTCTGTGGGCGACACGCTCAAGGGCGTGGCCGGCGTGCAGGTGGGTGACAGCCGCAACGGCGGTGCGCTGGACGTGAACATCCGTGGCATCCAGGGGCAGAGCCGGGTCGCGGTGCGGGTCGACGGCTCGGAGCAGGCGCTGGATGTCTACCGGGGCTACGGCGGCACCCAGCAGCGCAGCTACATCGACCCGGACCTGCTCAGCAGCGTGACCGTGAACAAGGGCCCCAGCTTGCGCTCCGGGGCCATCGGCGGTGCGGTGGAGATGACCACCCTCGGCGTGGACGACATCCTGGTGGACGGCAAGGACATCGGTGTGCGCTTCACCGGCAACCTGTGGAACAACGGCGTCGAACCTGCCCACCGCAGCCGCCATTCGAAGGATGAGGAACTGAGCACCGTGCCGCGTGACGACCGGGCCAGCCTGTTCGGTTCGGCGGCCGAGTCCGGCAGCGCCGCCTTCGCCTACAGCCATGAGCGTTTCGACCTGGTCGCCGCCTATGCCCACCGCAACCAGGGCAACTACTTCTCGGGCAAGCACGGGCAGGAGCGCTATCGCCTCTACGACCGCTGGGGCGACGAGCAGGCCAGCGTGGCCAACACCTACGAGCCGGGCGAAGAGGTGCTCAACTCCTCCGCGGAGACGGATTCCTACCTGTTCAAGACCACCTGGCGCCTGGCCGACGAACACACCCTGGACCTGGGCTACCGGCGCTTCGACGGCAACATGGGCGAAATCATGCCGTCGGACATCTTCCGCTACGGCACCGCCGGCATCTACCAGTACCCCACCAGAGAAGTGAAGATCGACGGCTACACCGCGCGCTACCACTACCTGCCCGAGGGCAACCCGCTGGTGGACCTCACCGGCAACCTGTGGATGACCGATTCGAAGACCAGCACCCTGAGCGCGGCCTGGATGGCGCCGAAATCCCAGCTGTTCCGCACCGACCGCAGCTGGGCCCGCCAGGACAACCGACGCATCGGCGGCGACCTCAACAACATCTCGCGCTTCGCCACCCGCCACGGCGATTTCACCCTCGACCTGGGCGGCGGCTTCCAGCTCGAAGACCTGCAACCGCAGAAGAGCGTGGTCACCACCCAGCACGACATCAACGCCAACCGTGGCTTGCGGGATGCCTCGCGCCAGGAGTTCAGCTTCAACGGCAAGCTGGAATACCAGCCCATCGAGGAGGTCACGCTCTGGGGCGGCGGCCGCTACAGCCATTACCGCACCCAGGACAACACCCTGCTGGCCGAGGCCCGGCGGCAGGACCGGCAGATGCGCTGGATCACCGTGAGCAGCCCCACGAGCTGGGGCAGCATGATGTGGTTCCCGGACGAAAACGGGCAGTACACCGACGCCACCGACCCGCGCCTGAACAACGGCATCGTCTTCGGCAACAGCAACGAGCCGTTCAATGGCGTGCCGTTCAACGAATCCGGCGCCACCAACGTGACCGTGCACCCGGAAGGCGTCAGCAACGTGGTCACCGGCTATGACTACACCCCGCAGCGCGGCGGCAGCGGCGGTGGTTTCTCGCCGGCCTTCGGCATCAATGTCGAATTCCTGCCCGACACCTTCGTCTACGCCTCCTACACCCAGGGCCTGCGCCTGCCGTCGCTGTTCGAAACCAGCCAGGGCACCCAGCAGGTGACGCCGGGCAAGCACCTCAAGCCCGAGCGCTCGCGCAGCTGGGAAGTGGGCGTCAGTGCGCTGCGCAGCGACCTGCTGGTGGGCGGCGACTCGGCCTCGGCCAAGCTGGCGTACTTCGACAACGACATCCGCAACTACATCACCCGCTACTACGACCCGAGCCCGGGCCTGTGGGGGCAGATGACCTTCAGCAACACCGACAGCTACAGCACCCGGGGCCTGGAGCTGCAATCGCACTACGACGCCGGGCGCGTGTTCGCCGACCTCTCGGCCACCTACTACCTGAAGACCGAAACCTGCGACGCGGCCTTCGCCGCCAAGCTGCGCGCCTCCGCCAACCAGTACCAGCCCACGCAAGACACGCCCGACTGCACGCCGGGCAGCTACATGGGCTCGTACACCAACACCCAGAACCCGCCGCGGTACTCGGCCAACCTGCTCGCCGGGCTGCGCTTCTTCGACGAGGCCCTGACCCTGGGCGGGCGCATGACCTACAGCTCCGGCCCCACCGCGCAGATGGACAAACCCTGGCAGACCGGCGCCACCACCCCGCAGATCGACTACCGCTCGGTGACGCTCCTCGACCTGTTCCTCAAGTACCAGCTGCTGGAGCACACCGAGATGAATGTCTCGGTGCAGAACCTCACCGACCGCTATTACCTCGACCCGCTGGCGCAAAGCTTCATGCCGGCGCCGGGGCGCACCTGGCGGGTGGGGTTGCAGACGCGGTTCTGAGTGGGGGGCTTTCTGCCTGGCTGTTACCAGTGCCCGCATCCGGCCGGAGGCGGGCGCTGGTGAGAAGGCGCTGTCGGCCAGGCGCGGACATGGCCATCAGGCAGGCTGATCCGGTTGCAGCGCACAGGTGCTCACCCTGCGGTCCCTAGCCCTCCAGATCGCCGTTGCGCATGGCAAAGGTAATGGCCTGGGCAGTCGTTGCAACGCCAAGACGGCGGCGTGCCGAACGCAAATGGTTTTCCACCGTTCGCTCTGACAGGCCCAGTGTTGCGGCAATATCCGCCTGACGCTTTCCAGCAGCAGTCCAAGCCAGAACTTCGCGCTCGCGTTCGGAAAGCTTCCTGAACACCTCGCCTGCCGGCGCCTCGAGCAAGCGGCGTGCGGCGAAGAATGCGGCCCTGGCCACAATGCACAAGGCCAGGCGAACCCAGGGAGCCGACTCCACCTGCTCCCCGCCAAGACTCATGGCGCCTTCAAGCCCCAGAGGACCGAATACGGGTATTTGCATCCCATGAACCCCGGGGCCCGTTGGCGCGCGTACCACCCGGTACAGCTCGCCGCCATTGCCTTTCACCTTGCTCCAGTAAAAGGGCTCGCGGGCCTCGAGGATATGACGGGTCACCGGACAATGGCGGACATAGGTCTGTGCGTCGACCGTCGCCTGGTCATCGAACCAGTTCCCCTCCACCCAGTAGACGCGCTCGACCACTTCGTCCCTTGCGGATGTGGCGGAAAACAGGACAAAGCGGTCGTAGCCAAAGGGCATGGCAAAGGCGCGGACCGACTTTTGGATCACCGCAAGCGTCTGCGCACGCTCGATCTCAAGGACGACTCGAAATGCCGCCTCGGCCACGTTCTGATTCACCCCGCGGCAACCTCTTTCAGCAACGCGGCGGCTGCCAGCTTGCCCAGGGCGTTGCCCGCGAGCGGGCTGTCACCCGTGAGCAGTTTTCGGTCCTGGTGGGTTGCTCCCGAGATGTCCTTGTTGATGATCTCGAGGCCCAGCGCCTGAAGTTCTTCACCGAACTTCCAGGTCAGATGGCCAGGCATGTAGCCGATATCTGGGGTCTTCGCATCAAGATCATCGGGGAACGCGCAGATCTTGTAGCCGTTGTAGATGCAGGTGTCCCGACTTTCACCGATGCCTGCTGCGAGCAGGGCCGCAGGGCCATGACAAAGGGAGATCACGAACTTGTCGTTGGCCGCAGCCCACTGAAGGACTTTCTTCACGTCTTCGCTCTCAGGCAGACCGATCAAGGCCCCGTGCCCGCCCGGAATGAACACGCCGATATAGTCGGAGTCTTCGCCCAGCTTCTGCTCGATCACATCAGCCAGCTTGAGCGGGCTCTTGAACTGATCGCGATACTTGGCGTATTGCCCTTTTACCTCGGCATCTTCGGAGGGCATGGCCCAGAACTCGAATTTAACCGGGTTTCCGGACAGGGTCGCGATGTCGAAGGCAAACCCGGCCTTATCTAGGTGGTACATGGGCAGCAATGTCTCTACGGGGTGGTTTCCCGTCGAAAACAGGGTGCCGTTGTCCGTCAGCAAATAACGCTCATCGGCTCCGATCATCAGGACCTTCCAACGCCCGCCGCGATAGGGGTTCGGATAGTCGGCACCGCTGAGGTCGGATTTGGGGGACGTGAACTGGCTGAGCGAGTACGGCGAAGGGAAGAAGGCATTGTCCTCGGCCGGATCAGGGGTCGGGCGCTTGTCGTCAGTTTGTGCGGTAGCCATGGTTTTTCTCCGTCGATCGGGTCGATTACCCGGAGCCATCCTAGGGAGGCGCAACACCGCCAGACAATGAGGGATTTCCCTCAACGCCCACGCTGAATCACACGAGGCGGATGCTCATCTGAACTGCAAACGGTAAGTCTAGCCGCCCAAGTGAGCCTTCTTCAGGCTGACATCTGCCCGTCGCGACACGACCCGCCCGCAGAGGGCGGCTATGGGGCGAAAACGGCGGCTCTGTCAGCATTAAAACCACAACAGCTAACGTAGACAGAGCCTTCTATTTCGGGTTCAGGACGGCCAATAGGGGTCAGTTGCGCACCGTTCCGAACGGCTTTGGGGCGCGCGCGGCCTGTGCTCCATTCACCGTCAGTTCGTCTGGAATTGACGCTTACCGCGCTGTCCCATCGCCTACAGGCGACCGCATGGGATAATCTTGCGCCACGAAACAACCATGAAGCGGTGATTTGAACGATGGGTTTTGAGCAATTAGCTGAGCTACGGGACCGCCTGCGGGCTGAAAAGCAACAGGCACAGGGTGAGCGCCCCGAGCGCCCTGAACGCCCGAAACAGCGCAAGCGAGACGCCGCGCCCCAGCAGGCCAAGCCGCGTGAGCAGGACCCTGCGGTGGAAGCGATCTGGCGGTTGCAGAAGCACTTCCCCCTGGCCTTCCCGGTCAACCCCGCCCCCAAGGTGCCGCTCAAGGAAGGCATCCTCAAGGACGCCGAGCAACACCTGGCGCTGCTGGGGTTGAGCCTCGAACAGCTCAAGCTGGGCGTTGCCGCCTGGTGCACGAGCAGTCGCTACTGGGCAAGCATGGTGGAGAACGCGCCCCGTCTGGACCTCAACGGCCAAGCCGTTGGTACGGTGACGGCCGGGCAGGCGCTGCACGCCAAGCAGCAGGCTGCGCGCCAGCGTGGGCAAGCGCGACGCAAGCAGGCGAAGCGTAAAGAGGGCGCCAAAGAGAGCCCTAAAGAGCCTGTCGTCGTTGCCGAGGCGCAACAACCCGAGAGCTGACGGCACCGGCCGGGCACGAACCTGCTACGGCGTCTGGCCAGTGGCAGCAGTGCCCGGCGCCAGCCAGGCGTAGACGTGGTCGAGCGCGCCGCTTTCATCCCGGCGCTGCTCCACCAGCCGCATGCCGGCCTTTAGCAGCACACGCTGCGAGGGCAGGTTCTCCGGCGCCACTGTGGCGATGATTCAGTCGAGCCCGTGCCTGGCGTGCCCATAAGCCAGCAGCGCAGGAATGGCCTCGCTGGCCAGGCCTTGCCCCCAGGCCGAGCGGAGGAGGGCGTACTGCACTTCAGGCTCGACCTGCCCGCCAGGGTGAGCCAGGCCGCAAAAGCCGATGATCGCCCCTGAGTCGATGCCTTCCAGCGCAAACATCCCATAGCCCCGCTCGCTGTAATTGGCCCAGGTGACTTCCAGCCAGTGTTCGCAGGCGGTGCGGCTGATCGGCTGCCCGTCGCCCACCCAGCGCATGGCCTCCGGGTCGGAATAAACCGCGTGAATCACGTCGAGGTCCTCGGCCGCCCACTGCCGACAGCGAAGGCGAGGGGTGGTGAACAGGAGGCGGGTCATGGGGCGTATCGGCCTGCGCTTTGGGTGGCTGCTGATCTTAGCAACCAGGATTCACCCAGGCGTCCTTCGCCTGCTCGTACAAGGGTGGCAGAATCTGCTTCGATTACCTGGCCGGCCAGCCTGCGGCCCCTCCCTCTCAACGGTCCCATCGCCATGAAAATCAGCCTGCCCTGGCTCGCCCCGTTGCTCGCCATCTGCCTAGGGGCGCCCCTGCCGTGCGCCGCTCAGCGTCTTGCTGCCGAAAACCATCGCGTCGGCGTGCAGGTGCTCGACCCCGATGTGCCCGCCGTCGGCACCTGGCGGGTCAAGGTGCACGCGACCTACCGGCCATTGGTGGAAGGCTCGCCGAACACCACGGAGACCACCACCTCCCGCGCCAACTGCTCGTCGTCGCGCTTCAGCGTGCCGTCACTCAAGCGCTGCACCCGCACCTGGAGCCGGACGGTGTGGCTGAAGCTGCCCGCCGCGCAGGTCATGACGGCAGGCCCGCACGCCCTGGACCTGGACTTCGCCCCGGTAATCGAGGACCACGGCGGCACCTTCCGGATCGACAGCCTGGCCCTGGAATACATGACCTGCGCCAAAGGCTGCGAGATCGAGCGCGTGGATATCCCGCTCAGTTGCTATGCCGACGACACCGAGCCGGGCGAGGTGCTCGCCGCCGGCCTGCTGCTCAGCTACTCACGCGGCGCCAAGGCTGCTCGAGAGGTGGCCGAGTGCGGGCTCAAGGTCGGCCGGGAAGTCAGCTGGGCCAACCGGGAGACGGTAATGGCGCGCGTGCGTGGCCACTTCGGCGACGAGCAGCAGATGGTCAGCAGCGAGCTGCTCAACGCATTCCCGGCAATCCCGGGCGCCGACCATCGCTGGCGGTGGAACCCGGCGACGGACCGCGATCTGCTCGACGATCGCTGCCCGTTGCCGGCCAACCAGAGCTACGTGAACAGCACCTACTTCGCCACGCTACCGGTCGCCACGGGCTGGCCGTACCGGCATGAGGCCGAGGTTTACGTCACCAGCAAACCGAATGGCGAGGTGTGCAACATCTGGCTGACGGGCACCGGTGATGAGATGTACCTGCGTTATTTCTACAGCTACCAGGCGGGCACGCTGATACAGGCGGCCACCGACGGTGAGGCGGACCGGGTATCACGCGAGTGGCGCTGGGTGAACCGGGAACCCTGGGAATATACGCGGCGGCAGATGCCGGACTCGGTTGCCGGGCACGACGCCATCCTCTACTGGCACAGAACCGCTGCCGAGCAGTGGCCCAAGCGCATGGACTACACACCCGACTTCGAAGAGTTCAAGGCTCTGAACGCGTTCTCCCAGCAGTTGTTCGAACGTTTTCCGGCGAAGTAGAAGGCAGGATCATCACAGGGGGCGTGTAGATTGCCCATGCCAGGATGCGGCGCGACAGCGAAGCAATACCCTGACACTTTCATCGGAATAACTTGAGGCGATTGATCGGGCTTTGCGATATTAAATGGCCATGCCGAAAGTGTAGGAAGCGTTCCTCAGCCCTTGGCACATACGCTTCCGTCATTCCTCCACCCCCTGGCTCCCCTTGCCACTCCACTCGTTGTGCAACTACATGGTCGCTACCGTCATCCTCGGCATGCTCTGCGTGCACCTGCTGTGTTTTTGCGTGATGTTCCTGCTGATCAGCACCCGGCTGAACAGCAAGAAGATGGGCATGGAAGTCTTCGCCCTGGGCAATTTCCTGCTTGGGCTCGCCTACATCCTGCAGTTGGTGGACGGCCCTGCGGGCTGGGGGCTGGTGAGTGTGGTCAACCACTCGCTGACGCTGTGCGCCCCTGTGGCCTATGTGCTGGGCGCCTTGCGCTTTTTCGACCGCCCGACGCCTGTGGTGCGCCCGCTGCTGATCCTCGCCGGCACCTACACCGTGGTGCAGGTGCTGGTGCAATGGGCGCTGGGCAGCGAGGCGCGTCATGCACTGCTGGCGGGGGCCTGTGCGTTGCTCTTCCTGGGCATGACGGGGACGTTGCTCTATACGGGACGGACCATTGCCCGGGACCTGCGCGTCGAGATGGCCGTGTTCGCCGTCCTGGTCGCCGGCATCTGCGGCCTCAACGCCGCGAAGCTCGGCATGATCCTCACCGGCGGTATGGCGGCGCTGGATATGAACACCGGCTTCCAGAAGATCTTCTACATCTACATGTCTTTCCTGGCGACCGTGCTGCCGCCGTGCGCCGTGTGGCTGGTGCTGCGCCGCCTAACCGATGAGCTGCGCAGCATGGCCGCCCATGACCCGCTCACCCACTTGCTCAACCGCCGGGGGCTGATGGAGGGCCTGGATGCGCACTTCCGTTCCCGCAGCGCCGGGCCTGCATATCTGCTGATCGTGGATATCGATCACTTCAAGAACATCAACGATAGCCATGGCCACAAGATCGGCGATCTCGTCCTGTGCCGAGTCGCCGATGTCCTCAAGGCCACCGCCCGTCAGGGCGACCTGATCTGCAGGCTGGGCGGGGAGGAGTTCGTGATCATCACCCTGGACACCGACAGGGCGGGTGCCTTGCAACTGGCGGAGCGCACCCGCGCGGCCATCGAGGGCTGCGAGGCGCCCGGCGACGATCAGCAAACGCCGATCCGCTGCACGGCCACCATCGGTGTATCGGAAGGTTTCACCCACTCGCAAGCCCTTGACGGGGTCATGCAGCAGGCCGACAAGGCCCTGTACCAGGGCAAGGCCTCGGGGCGTAATCGCGTCGAATGGGCGGGGCGTTCGATCGGCTTCTAGACGTACCGGCTACGACACCGGGCTGCCTCGACTAGCGCGCCACCTGTGACAGGGCGTGAATGACCTTCGCCGTCATCGCCTCAGCGCTTCTATCCCCGTCGACCCTCAGGATCGGTGCCGTTTGCCCGGCCAGCCACGCCTCGTGCCAGGCCCGGTTGCGCCCGTCGAACTCCGGGTTGTCGTACTGCGAAGCCCACTCGCGAAAGGCCACGTGTATGCCATGCATATCACCGCCGGGCGCGATCCGCTCGCCAAAGCGTTCCTTTTCACGGGCGGCCAGACGCTCCAGGCGAATGGGCGTAGGCGTCACCACGAACACGATCAGGTCGGCATGGGCAATCAATGCATCGCCCCAGTTGATGCAGGAGCCGGTCAGCACCCAGTTGTCGTCACCGAGCTCGTGCTGCATCAAGGAAACCCGCTCACTGGGTGGCCGCTTGGTGGTGAAGCGCGGGTCCGTGGGCATCCAGTAATAGTCATCGACATCCACCTGGCGGACGCCGAGCAGCGGCACGAGATTCTGACCCAGGGTGGTCACGCCTGAACACGAGGCGCCTGTAATGTAGATCCGCAATTCATCCTCCATGAGCGCCAGTCGGTTTCGAGTCGGCGAGGCCATCCCTGCTGGCAGGATGATGCATCCGCTGATTCAAGTCGCTGATTTTATTGGGTTCTGGCTGCTCAGGCCGCGGTAGGGGTAAACCGCCAATGCCAGGGCTCATAGTCGAACCCGTTCGGGTTGCCTCGCGGGTACGACAGCTGGAAGTCGAACGTCGCTGCGTGTTTTTCCAGCCAGGCGAACGCCGGTGTGTTTTCAAACTCGGTCTCCAGCGCCGGGCAACCCGGTGTGCCGATATCCACCGCCAGCCCCGTGTGGTGTTCACTGAAAAGTGGCGGTGCCGACACGGCCAGGATCTGCTCGAGGCTCAGCCCGGCCTTGAGCTTTCGCTCGATGATCGACACCTGTCGCGCCACGCTTCTGAAGGCCGAGACGATATGCAGGTCGACTCCATCCACGCTCGCGCCGGACTTCAGCCTTGCCCAGGCTTTGGCGGCGGATGGTGCCAGCTGATGTTCCCTGCCATTCGCATCGACTTCGGCCACCTCCAGAACGGTCGCCTCGGTGAACTCCTGCAGGCCTTTGGCAATGATCAGCCCGACGGGGATTCCCAGCCTGTCGAGCATGGCCAGAGCGGTGGTGGAATAGTGCATGTGATGGCCTGTGGGGGAGGGTGTTGCATCGGTTGATGCGGTGATTGGAGTCGTGGGCTGGAGTAAAGCTGAAGGTGTGGTGGTTAGTCGATGGCTGGTTTTGCTTCTGGTCGACAACTGCTCATACGAAAGACTGCTATCGACCAAGAGCGGACGCTCAGTGCATTCACAATGTTATAGCCAGCATCACACCGAAACTCACTAGCAATCCTCCAAAAGCGCGATCCACCCAATGCCGAATCGCAATCAATTTTTCCCGAATCTGGCAGGTCGAAAAAAACATCGCGACAAGGCTGAACCAGGTGATGTGGGCCGCTGAAATGAATACGCCGTAGGCAATTTGCATGGGTAAGGTTGTTTCGGGACGCACTACACCTATGAAAAGGCTAACGATGAAAATCGATGTTTTGGGATTCAGTGCATTAGTCAGGAACCCTGTGCGAAGAGCGGCGATATCTGACTGTGCAGCGGCTGGAGTAGCAAACTGACCTGCGGCGGGCATGGCGCCCAGCATTTTTATCCCGAGATAAATCAAATAGGCGGCGCCGGCCATCTTCAGCACACTGAATAGCCAGAGCGAGTGCTGAAGAACCAGTCCAAGCCCCAGCAGGGTGTAGCAGACATGCACGACGACCCCAAGGCCGATACCAGCTGCCGTAAGGACTCCGGTACGGCGTGAAAGCATCAGGCTATTGCGAGAAACCAGGGCAAAATCGGGCCCGGGACTGATGCATGCCAACAACGTTATAGTGACTACAGCTATCCATTCGTTCATGAGGTAATTTGGCTCTGGTTAGAGATGGCCATATTCTTGCTGTGCATTAAGCGGATGACTAACGATGCTTCCTCAAGAAAAAGGTGAGCCTGAGTCACCATTATCGATTTCTCGCCTGCCCTCGCTGGTAGCATTGCGCTGCTTCGAGGCCGCCGCCCGATTAGAGAATTTTGCCCGTGCAGCCGCAGAGTTGCATGTCACTCCGGGCGCGATAAGCCGCGCTGTGCGCTTGCTGGAGGATGAGCTGGGCGTCGATTTGTTCGACCGTCGTAGTAGGCGTGTGTTTATCTCCGATGACGGGCGCAAGCTGGCAATCGCGGTCCGCGAAGGCTTGGGCTTGATGACTCAGGCAGTAACGGAAATACGTGTGAAGGCACGTCGCGATCGACAACTAGTGCTTTCTTGCGAGCCCACGCTGTTAATGCGCTGGCTGATTCCACGCTGGAGTGAATTCCAGATGCGCCGCCCGGACTTGAACATTCATCTTGTGGCAGGAGGTGGGGCCTTCTCCTTCGATCACGGGATAGACCTCGCGATCCGCCGCGACGATTTCCCCCGCCCTGCTCATTACTATGCCGAAGAGTTGTTCCGTGAAAGAGTTGCCCCGGTGTGCCGGCCTGACAAGGTTTGCGAGTGGTTCACTGCAGACGGCAAGCTCGTTGCGGCCGCACCTAAATTACTCACCCGAACACGCCCTAACGCTTGGCAAGAATGGGCCGCTGCTACAGGCCGATCCATGCCTCCGGCGGAGGGGCAGTGCTTTGAGCACTTTTACTTTAGCTTGCAGGCAGCAGTCGCCGGCCTTGGTGTTGCCATTGGCCCCTGGAACTTGGTGCAAGACGATATTCATAACGGCGTGTTGGCAGCACCTTCTGGGTTCGTTGAGGATGGTTCGCGGTATTGCCTAATTTCTCCGACAGCATTCGAACCGGATAGCGTGGAGATGGAATTATTGGAGTGGTTGCGCGCCTCGGGATTAAGCCGTAGATGACGTGTGACAAGTGCAATATCACTAGTTGAAAGGTAGTTATTGCCCGGGAATGCCTACCGGATCGAGGGCACTCCATACTCCATAGCTTGGCCCTGCCAGATGCCTTGTCGGCGGCTTGCAATTATCAGGCTATCGCCCGTACCCGCCGCGCTCACCACCAGCTGCCCCCTGGAGCCCAGAACGCACTGCGGCCCTCACAACTCCAGCCACCGGAAGAGGCTCCATGATTGGCCATCAATACGCCCAGCGAATGTTCTTGGGCATAACCCTTCAGCAGCTCGCTGTCACATGGGCAGCCGCTATCACTTATTCGCACGCTGGTCGCGCGTAAACCCCGGCGCACTCTTTGGCGGCACTTGCATTCCCGAGGTCAGCGGCTTGGGCACGAAAACAGTGATTCCAGCCTCATGGCACGCCAGGATTTCTTCGCCTTTGAAATACCCTCTGTCTGCGACCGCCGAGAGTTTCTTGACGCCCATGTCCTCTCGCGCCTGCTTGGCCATGGTACTTAGCTGGTCTCGATCAGCCCCATCGTTCGTTACTTCGTGGGTCACGATCAAGTGGTGCTTCGCGTCGACCGCCGCCTGCACGTTGTAGCCGACCACGCCGCTGCCGCGGGTCTTCATCGAACGGGCATCGGGATCGGTCAGGGAGATCTGCTTATCCGGTGTTTCGTTGAGCTGAACCTCGATTTCCTTGAGCTCCTGCAGCTTGGTTTTAAGGTCGCGATCTTGTCGTGGAGGCGTTCGGCTTTGACCTGCGCCACGGCAGGTTCTTGACGATCAGCGGTATCCAGTGCGCTCAGGTAGCGATTGATGCTGGACTCGATCTCCTCCATTCGCCGCTGAAGCTTGGCGCTGGTGAAATTGCGGTCGCGGTTGTTGACCGCCTTGAACTTGCTGCCATCGATGGCCACAAGTGCTTCAGAGAACAGGCCAAGCTGCTGGCACAGCACCACGAACTGCCGACAGACGCGACGGATTGCGTTGCCGTTATCTTTGCGGAAGTTAGCGATGGTCTTGAAGTCCGGCATCAAACGCCCGGTCAGCCACATCAACTCAAGGTTGCGCTGAGCCTCACGTTCGAGACGGCGGCTGGACTGGATGCGATTGAGATAGCCGTAGATGTAGATCTTCAGGAGGTCAGCAGGATGGTAAGCGGGCCGACCTGTTTCAGCCGGGACGACACCCTCGAAACCCAGCTGGCCAAGGTCGAGTTCATCGCCGAAAACATCGACCACCCGCACCGGGTTGGTGTCCGCCACGTAGTCATCCAGGCTCTCGGGAAGCAGCGTGCTTTGGCCTCGACATTCGCCCTGGATGAAACGCTTCATGGAATGCCCCTGCTATGAAACCTGCCGGCAGCATAGCAAGGTCGCTGGACACGTTTTTACACAGCCTAGGCCGATAACTGCCGCCTCTGTCGATCCGTTTGCCTCCAGCAAACATCTCATGCAGTTCCGCGCACTGAGACGATTCGACGATGCCACTGCGTGTATACCGGTCGCGCCCAAACACCAGGCCCAAGCGACTCAAACTCAATGCGACGAGACAAAGGGCGATGGGCTCGTCGGTGCCGGCAGCGCATAGGTCCGCTTCATCCAGGCCACTTCCGCCAGCGGCGTTCGGCCGAACAGGCGCTTGAAGTCGCGGCTGAATTGCGAGGCGCTTTCATAGCCCGCCAGGAAGGCCGAGTGGGCGGCCGTCAGGTCGTTGCGCAGCATCAGCAGGCGCGCCTGGTGCAGGCGTGTCGACTTGAGGTATTGCATGGGCGAGGTGTCGGTCACCTTGCGAAAGTGCATGTGGAAGTTGGGCACGCTCATCTGCACTTCCCGGGCCAGGGCTTCCACATCCAGGTGCTCGTGGTAGCTACTGTGGATCTGGTGGATGGCCCGCCCAACCGGCCTACCTGGCCAGGCGCGGCACGCCGCTGGAGCTCAGGGACCTGGCGAACCACGACTGCGTGAACTTCCGCTATCAGAGCTCGGGCCAGGCATTGCGCTGGCCCTTCAGCGTGGACGGCAAGGTGGTCGAGCTGGTACCGGATGCGGCCATCGTCATCGACGCCAGCGATGCGGTCGCCGCAGTGGTCGCCGCGGGTGGTGGAATCGGTATTTCGCCCACCTATGTGGCGGCGCCCTATGTGGCCCGTGGCGAGTTGACGCCGCTGTTCCCGGAGTTCGCGGTGGACCGCTCCTCCATCACCGCGCTATGGCCGGAAAGCCGGCGGGGCAGCCCCAACGTCAAGGCCTTCGTCGGCTTTCTCGAGGAGCTGTTCCCGAACCCTACGACCTGGGACGAGATCGTCCGCAACGCGTGAGTCGAGCGCTAGTGCGCATGTGCTAATTGACCCCTCATTCCACCACTTCTAGATTCCCAGCCTTTGTTCTTCGCGCGGGGAGGGCGCTGCCCCGAGACTCCGCCGTTCTCTACAGGGAGTTGCACATGCCATTGCTCACCCGGATGTTCTCCGCTGGCCTGCTGCTCACGCTGGCCGCCACTCACGTCGCCGCCGCTTCGGTGGATGAGATCTTCCGCTCGGAAGACACCGACGGCGATGGCGCGCTGTCCGTGGTGGAAGCCCAGGCGGCGGCCCCCAAGACCTTCCGCGCCATGGACAGCAACGGCGACGGCGTGCTCACGGTGGAAGAGATCGCTGCCTACACCGCCGCCGAGAGTGCCCCCGAGATGGTCTGGCCCGCCGAGGTGCTGGCGTCGGTTTCACAGAAAACCTTGGAGTACTGGGACGGCAACCTCGACGGCAAGGTGACCGAGCAGGAGTATGTGAAGGCTTCGGTCGACATGATGCTGCTGGCCGACTCAGACGGTGACCGCAAGGTGACCCGTGAAGAGCTGCAACGCTTCCGGGGTGAAGCCGTTACGCCGTGATGGTTCAAGCGCTTGGCTGTGGTGGCGTGAGCCCCGAGGCTCCAAGCCGACATAAGCCTCCGATGCGGCGTGGTTTAGCACGCCGCAGGTGGAAGGCTGATCGGCATCAGCGGATGAGTTCGGGTCTCACCCCAGCAACCCGCTCAAGCCACGGTAGGCCGGCTCATCGCTCGAGGTCACCAGGGTCGCGGTCTGGCCCGTCTGGCAGAGCACCTTGCCCTTGTAGGTCTGGCCGTTGGGCAGGGCTACCGTCACCTCGCCGGCCTGCCTGAGGTCGGCGCTGCAGGTGATGTCGTAGACGCCGGGCGCCGTGCGCTTCAGGAGGATGCGCGTTCGGCGCTGGAAGGTGCCGGCGAGCTCGCCATGGGTTCCCGTGTAGGTGAGGATGGCTTGTCCTTCGTACCTGGTCATCTGCAGCTCCTCCTTGCTGGCAGCGCTGCCTGCGCTATCCACGTTGCTCCTGGTGCCTGGCCTGCTCGGGGCGATTGGGCGCGGTTTCCTGCCCGGTTGCCACCAGGGTCACGACCTGGCCCTCCTGGACGGCCACCGTGCCGCTGATGTGCTGCCGCTCGGGCAGCGTGATGCGAACCTCTTCAGCACCCCTGAGGTTCAGCCCACAGGTGAGATTGAAGACGCCCGGGGCGGTTTCTTCGAGCCCGATTTCGATTCGCCGGCTCTGGATGCCGAGCATCGGGCCCGCACGCGCGCTGAAGGAAACGATGGCCTGCCCGTGATAGCTGATCATGCTGGTCTCCACTGCGTTCCTGGTGCATTGGAGGCCTGTGAGCGGGTGCGGTTCGGCTCGGCCCGCCCTGGGGTGACGGGCGGGGCGGCGGGGCTTGGAGCGCTGCAAGGCGCGCACGGCCTGGCCTTGGCCGGAAACTAGAATCCATCGTCTATTTTTGTTGAACGGTTTTTCGCGCCGGCTTTCATAGTTTTGCGGCCCAGCCGCCTGCCCCTCGGAAGCCACTAAAAACAACCTGGAGCCCCCCATGAAAGCCTCCGCTATCAGCGCGATGTTCGTCACTTCCCTGCTAGTTGCCAGCGGCGTGAACGCCGAAGTCTTTTCGCTGAAGGTCGAAAACGATGTATTCACCGGCGGCCAGGACGGCCACTACACCAACGGGATCGAGGGCTCCTTGGCTTTCGAACCCGAGCAGGCGCACTGGACGCGCAACCTGGCAGGCGTGCTGCCCGGCTGGTCCACCAGCGACCTGAGCTACGCCGCCTACCGCTTCGGCCACCAGCTCTACACCCCCGAGGAGATCGAGACCGCCGAACTGCAGGAGCAGGACCGCCCCTACGCCGGGCTGGTGTTCGGCGGGGTGACGCTGTTCGCCGATGAGCAGCGGGAAGGGCTGCGCATGAGCGACACCTTCACCCTCGACGCCGGCCTGGTCGGCCAGGGCGCGGGCGGCAAGCGATTGCAGCGGGCGGTGCACAAGGTCACCGGCAGCGATGCGCCGGAAGGCTGGGACAACCAGCTGGAGAACGAACCCTTCGTCAACCTGGGCTACGAGAAGCGCTGGTGGCTGCAGCATCAGCTGGGTGGCCTGGAGCTGGAATACGGCCCCAGCGTCGGGGGCGCGGTGGGCAACCTCTACACCTACGCCTCCACCGGCGCGGGCGTGCGCTTCGGCCAGGGGCTTTCGCGCAGCCTGAGCCAACCCGCCGTCACGCCGGCGCCCAGCGGCGCGCAGTACTTCAAGCCCGGTGAAGGCTTCGGCTGGTTCGTGTTCGCCAACCTCGAAGGGCGCTTCATGGCCCACAACATGCTGCTGGACGGCAACACCTTCAAGGACAGCCACTCCGTGGACCGCGAGAAGTGGGTGGGCGACGCTCAGTTGGGGTTCGCCATGCTGTGGGACCGCTGGCAACTGTCGTTCGCCAACGTCTGGCGCAGCCATGAGTTCAAGACCCAGCAGGAGCACGACCAGTTCGGCTCGGTCACCCTGTCCACCTGGCTGTGACGAGCGGGGCGCCTGTGGGCGCCCGGCACCTCAGGGGGCGTGGCGCCCCTGGCTCGCCTCGATGGCCTGGATGTAGGCGGTGAGCGCCCGGGGGATTTCCTCGTGCAGCACCGCGGCCCGCATGTCCTTGTCGTAATCCACCATCAGGTCGGTCACCAGGCCCAGGGGCAGGCCGAGCAGGGTGGCCGCATAGGCCTTCCTGGCACGCTCGTCGGTGCCTGGCAGGCGCAGCGTCAGGATGCGTATGCACAAGGCCTGCAGCAGGGGCTGGACGGGGGTGTCGGTGGGGGACTTGCCCGCCGCCCTGTCGAATCGGATCAGGGACAGCAGCACCGGGTTCTGCGCCACGTAGTCCAGCAGCGGCTTGACCAGCAGGGTGATCAGCCGCTCGGCGCTGGCCGCCTGCCAGGTGGCGTCGTCGATGTGGCCGATCTCCTCGGCGACCGCCTGGATGGCCAGTTCGTGGCGCTCGGAAAGGGCGAGAAGCATGCTCTGCTTGTTCGGGAAGAAGTGGTAGAGCGAGCCGATGGAGGTCTCCGCTTCCGCCGCGATCCGGTGCATGCCGAGCGCCGCTTCGCCTTCCTCCACCAACAGCCGCTCGCAGGCCTCCAGGATGGCCGTGACGCGCTGCTCGCCACGGCTTTGCCGGGGCTGGCGCTGGGCCTTGCGCCGGGGCGTGCGGGTGGGTTCTTTGACGAGAGGCATGGGGCACCCTGGGAGTCCGAGCAACTAGAGACAACGGCCTGGCCGATTTGTGCGCGCGCAATGCGTCGAATCCCCAGCGGCACAGCCACCTCGTGCAAACCGGCCTGGATTTTGGTCTGATGCAGGCGCACCCGATGCGACCCCTCCGTCCATCCAACACCACACGCGAGTACCGGACCCTGAACAACCTGACCCGAGAAGAACTGCAGGCCGAGGTCGCCCGCCTGCGCGCCGCGCTGGATGCGGCGCAGGCGGGTATGCGGCAACCCGCCGAACTCGCGCGGGACGAAACCCTGGAGCGTTACCGCCTGGCCGCCAAGGCCACTAACGACGCCATCTGGGACTGGGACCTGCTCGCCAACCACGTGCTGTGGAACGATGCCCTGGAGCACGCCTACGGTCACCCCGCCAATAGCGTCGAGCCGACGGGCGACTGGTGGATCGCGCAGATCCACCCCGATGACCGGGAGCGCATCAGCGCCTCCATCCACGCGGTGATCGACGGCACCGGCACGGCCTGGTCGGACGGTTACCGCTTCCGCTGCCACGACGGTTCCTACGCCGAGGTGCTCGACCGCGGCCATGTGATCCGGGACGCGCAAGGCCGGGCGCTGCGCATGATCGGCGCGATGCTGGACCGCACCAAGGTACGCACCGCCGAGGCGGCGTTGCTGCGCAGCGAGGAGCGTTTCAGAACGGTGCTGGAAACCACCGAGGCGGCCTTCGCCATCGTGCAGGTAAAGTTCGACGAAAACGACGAGCCGGTGGACTACCGCTTCGTCGAGGCCAACGCGGCGTTCGAGCGCGAGTCGGGTGTGAACCTGCGCGGCAAGTGGGTCACCGAGTTCGCCCCCGATCTCGAGCGCTTCTGGTTCGAAACCTACGGCCATGTGGCGAAGACCGGCGAGCCGGCCAATTTCGAAAACTACGCCAAGGCCTTCGAGCGCTGGTTCGACGTACGCGCGGTGCGGATCGGCGAGCCGGCCGAGCGCCAGATCGCCATCATCTTCAGCGACGTCACCCAGCGGCGTGACGCCGAGGAGCGCCTGCGCATCAGCGAGGCCCAGGCCCGCGAGAACGGCGAGCGCGTGCAACTGGCCCTGGCGGCCGGCGCCATCATCGGTACCTGGCACTGGCACCTGCCCACCGATAGCTTCACCGTCGACAAGCCCTTCGCCGACTCCTTCGGCCTGGACCCGGCGCTGGGCCGCGAGGGCCTTGCCCTCGAACAGATCATTGCCAACGTGCACCCCGAGGACCGCGAAGGCCTGATCGCGGCAATAGACGAAGTCATCGCCCGTGGCGGCGCCTACGCCCACCAGTACCGGGTCCGTCGCAGAGACGGCAATTACTACTGGATCGAAGCGAACGGGCGCGTGGAGCTGGCCGATGACGGCAGCCCGCTCAACTTCCCCGGCGTGCTCATCGACGTCGAAGGGCGCCGCGCCGTCGAGGCCGAGCGCGACCGGGCGATCGCCGCCCTGCGTGCCTTCACCGACACCCTGGAACAGCGGGTCGCCGAGCGTTCGGCCGAGCTGATGCAGGCCGAGGAAAAGTTGCGACAGTCGCAGAAGATGGAAGCCGTGGGTCAGCTCACCGGCGGCCTGGCCCACGACTTCAACAACCTGCTGGCGGGCATCTCCGGCGCCCTCGACCTGATGGGCCTGCGCATCGCCCAGGGGCGCTGGCAGGACATCGAACGGTACATCGGCACCGCCCAGGGCGCGGCCAAGCGAGCAGCGGCCCTGACCCATCGGCTCCTGGCCTTCTCCCGGCGGCAGACGCTGGCTCCGCGGGCCACCGACGTGAACCTGCTGATTGCCGGGATGACCGAGCTGATCCAGCGCACCGTGGGGCCCAGCATCCGTGTCGAGACCTCCGGCGCGGCCACGTTGTGGCGTGCGCTGGTGGATGCGAGCCAACTGGAGAATGCGCTGCTCAACCTGTGCCTCAACGCGCGCGATGCCATGCCCGAGGGCGGCTCCATCACGGTTGAAACCACCAACCTGATGCTGGACCCGAGTGCGGCCCGCGCACTCGACCTCCCCGAGGGTGAATACCTGTGCCTGTCGGTGACCGACAACGGCATCGGCATGACGGCGGAAACCATGGCCAAGGCCTTCGACCCGTTCTTCACCACCAAACCCATCGGCCAGGGCACCGGCCTGGGCCTCTCGATGATCTACGGCTTCGCCCAGCAATCCGGCGGGCAGGTGCGCATCCACTCGACGCCGGGTCGGGGCTCCACCGTCAGCATCTACCTCCCGCGCTATCACGGCGACATGAGCGGGGAGGAGGCCGAGACGCCCGGCAACCCTTCCGCCTGTGCCGAAACCGGCGAAACCATTCTGGTGGTCGACGACGAGCCGTCGGTGCGCATGCTGCTGACGGAAGCACTGGGCGACCTGGGCTACACCCTGATCGAGGCGGCCGACAGCCTGGCCGGGCTCAAGGTACTGCGCTCGGATGTGCACATCGACCTGCTGATCACCGACGTCGGCTTGCCCGGTGGCATGAATGGCCGACAGATGGCGGACGCCGGGCGGGAGATCCGCCCCGGCCTGAAGACCCTGTTCATCACCGGCTACGCCGAAAACGCCGTCTTTGAACCCAGCTACCTCGGCCCGGGGATGGAGGTGCTGACCAAGCCCTTCACCCTCGAAGCGCTGGTGGCGAGGGTGCGTGGGTTGGTGGTGGGCTAGTCAAAGCACCCTGGGGTTGTGGTACTTCTTCTGGTTGAACGCCGGGGATCACAGCAGGCTGCTTGCGGCCCTGGCTGTGTAAAAACGCTGCGGCTGATGGATAGCTGCATATTGAATGGTTTTAGCCGCTGGCCAATCAGAACACCCCGGCAGCCGGCACTCTTGAAACACCTTGGCCAACAGGCGGTTCATTCATGCAGACATACTCGATAGACGCTGTTTCACCTGCCGACTTCGATGTGTTCATGGTCTATCTCGACGATCACCTGCGCGAGAACGGCTCGCCGGAAGTCGGCTATTTCCAGCCTTTGTCGCGCAGCGCTTCTTCCTACCCGCCTGAGCGGAAAGCGGCGTTCCGCGCTGGCTTGGAGATAGCGCTCGGCGAGCCCGGTTGGCGCCGGGCCTGGGTCGCGCGAGCCGAGGATGGGCAGATCGCCGGGCACATCGACCTCCGCAGCCACGCCGAGCGCTACGCGACTCATCGCTGCCTGCTGGGCATGGGTGTGCACTGCGCCCACCGACGCCGTGGGCTGGGCGCTTTGCTGATCGAGCAGGCTGGGCGATGGGCTGCATCCACGGCCCTGCTGGAGTGGATCGACCTGCAAGTGCTTGGCAGCAATGCAGCAGCCATTGCCCTCTACCGGCAGGCAGGCTTCATCCAGGTGGGAGAGGTGCCGCAGATGTTCAAGATCGATGGGCAGTCTTTCTCGTACATCACCATGACGAAGCGCTGTTCGAATCAGTAGTACCGCTCCTGGCCGCACGCCAACCGGGTGGGCGCGATGCCAATCCAACTTCCCCGGCCCTGCAAACACCTTGAACAAGCCGACGGCACACGCGTCAGTTCTTATGAGAGGCGCCGGCATGAACCGGCCTCCACAACCGATGAGGACATGACCATGAATGCCATCGAACTGCTCAAGCAGGACCACGTCACCGTGAAAGCCCTTCTCGAACGACTCGGCAGCACCACCGAGCGCGGGGTGAAGACGCGCACCGAGCTGCTGCGCAAGATCGAGGTGGAGCTGCTGGTGCACACCACCCTCGAAGAGCAGATTTTCTACCCCGCCTTCAAAGCCGCCGGCGGCAAGGACGAGACCATCATGTCGGCCGAGGCCAAGGAGGAGCACCGCACCGTCGACTCCCTGGTGCTGCCGGACCTCAAGCAGACCTCGCCGTCTTCCCTCGAATTCGCCGGCCGCGCGAAGGTGCTCAAGGAGTTGCTGGAGCACCACATCGAGGAAGAGGAAACCGAGATGTTCCCCAAGGCCGCCAAGCTGCTGGGCAAGCAGAAACTCGCCGAGCTGGGAGCCGAGATGGAGGCGCTGAAAAAGTCCATGAAGCAGGATCTGCAACGCCACGCGGCCTGAACCGCGACCAGCCCTACAGGCCGAAGCCCAAGACTGCGGAGCTGCTTTTCGTCGGGTGGACAACGCTTGTTTGTCCACCAACGGAGCTCCGGTTGAGCGCGCGTGGTGGATGTAAAAGCGCCATCCACCCTACATCCAGGCATGGCTGCGGAGTGGCTTTCGTAGGGTGGATTACGCTCTTTTTGTCCACCAACGGAGCTCCGGTTGAGCGCGCGTGGTGGATGTAAAAGCTCCATCCACCCTACATCCAGGCATGGCTGCGGAGTGGCTTTCGTAGGGTGGACAACGCTTTTTTTGTCCACCAGCGGGGCTCCATTCGAGCACCCAGGCGGGATGTGAAACGCGACCGTCAGCCCACCACCGACAACGCCCAACCCGCCGCACTGCTGGCGATTACCACCAGCCAGGGCGGCAGCTTCAGCCAAGTCAACGCCAGTAGCGCGGGCAGTGCCAGGGCGAGGTCCGCCGGTTGGTGGATGGCACTGGTCCATACCGGGTCGTAGAGGGCGGCCAGCAACAGGCCGACCACGGCGGCGTTGAGGCCCATCATCGCCGCCTGCATGCGGGTGTTGTGGCGCACCTGCTCCCAGAACGGCAGCGTGCCGGCCACCAGCAGGAAGGCGGGGAGGAAGATCGCCGCCAGGCAAACCAGCCCGCCCACCCAGGGCGACGGGAAGTGGCTCATGGCCGCGCCCAGGAATGCCGCGAAGGTGAACAGCGGCCCCGGAACCGCCTGCGCGGCCCCATAGCCGGCCACGAAGGTTGTCTCGCTGACCCAGCCCGGCGGCACCACCTCGTTGTGCAGCACCGGCAGCACCAGGTGGCCGCCGCCGAACACCAGGGCGCCGCTGCGGTAGAAGGCGTCGATGATGGCCAGCCGGGGTGCAGGGTAGAGCCGGCTCAACAGCGGCAAGGCCACCAGCAGGGCGAAGAACAACCCCAGCCACAACACGGCGGAGCGCTTGCCGATGCGGATCGGCAGCGGGTCATGGGTAGCACCCGGGGTAGGGCAGAACACCAGCAGCCCCAGCACCGCGGCGCCGAGCATGATCGCCACCTGGCTCCAGGCAGGGGGCGCCAGCAGGGCAAGCCCCGCCGCCACGGCCATGATCGCCACGCGCGGCGCGTCCGGGCACAGGTTGCGTCCCATGCCCCACACCGCCTGTGTCACCACGGCCACCGCCACCACTTTCAGCCCGTGCACGGCACCCTCGGGAATGGCATCGCCATGCTCCGTGATGCCCAGGGCAAGCAGCATCAGCAGCACCGCTGATGGCAGGGTGAAGCCCACCCAGGCCGCCAGTGCGCCGAGGTAGCCGCAACGGCCGAGCCCCAGCGCCATGCCCACCTGGCTGCTGGCCGGCCCGGGCAAGAACTGGCAGAGCGCCAACAGGTCGGCATAGCTGCGCTCGCTCAGCCAGCGCCGGCGCGTGACGAACTCGTCACGGAAATAGGCCAGGTGCGCCACCGGCCCACCGAAGCTGGTGAGCCCGAGGCGCAGGAATATCAGGAAGACGGCCCAGGGCCTCTGGTCGCGGTGTGCAGGCGTTGTCATCACATGGGGTTCTGGAAGCGGTGCGGCTGATTATGCGGCGCGGCCGTGTCGGTATTCCATGGGTTCCTGCGGCCCAGGCCGGAGCGATTCCAATCGCCCTGGGCAACGCCCTTGCGCGGCGGGAACGCGGCCGCTAGAGCGCCAGCAGCTCGCGCACCCGGCTGCCGAGGGCATCCACGGAAAAGGGCTTCGTCAGCACGTGCATGGCCGGCTGCAGCGGGGTATTGCCGGTGAATACGCTCTCGGCGTAGCCGGTGATGAAGAGGGTCTTGAGTCCGGGGCGAAGCTCGCGGCCGGCATCGGCCATCTGCCGCCCGTTCATGCCGCCGGGCAGGCCCACGTCGGTAATCAGCAGGTCGATCAGCACATCGGAGCGCAGCAGCTTCAGCCCGGCAGCGCCGTCGGCCGCCTCGATCACCGTGTACCCGAGCTCGTTCAGCACATCGGCCATCAGCATGCGTACCGCCGGCTCGTCGTCCACCAGCAGCACCGTCTCGCCGTGCTGCGTGATCGCCGTGTCGGCTACGCAGGGCGCATGCTCATCATCGGGGGCGTCGCCGTCGTGGCGGGGCAGGTAGATCACCACCCGGGTGCCTTCACCCACCGTGGAGCTGATGCGCACCTGCCCACCGGATTGTTGGGCAAAGCCGTAGATCATCGAAAGCCCCAGCCCGGTGCCCTGGCCGATGGGCTTGGTGGTGAAGAAGGGCTCGAAGGCATGGGCCATCACATCGGGCGTCATGCCGGTACCCGTGTCGCTCACGCACAGGCTGAGGTAATACCCCTCCGGCATGTCGTGGGCGTGGGCCGCCTCGTGGTCCAGCGCCAGGTTGGCCGTCCTGAGGGTGATGCAGCCGCCATCCGGCATGGCGTCGCGGGCGTTGATGCACAGGTTGAGCAGGGCGTTCTCCAGCTGGCTGGCGTCGACGAGCGCCGGCCACAGCTCCTGGGCGTTTCGCGTTTCAAGCTGGATGGCGGGCCCCACGGTGCGGTTGATCAGCTCCGTCATCCCATGCACCAGTGCGTTCACATTGGTGGGGCGGGGCTCCAGCGTCTGCCGGCGCGAGAAGGCGAGCAGCCGGTGGGTCAGCGCTGCGGCGCGCTTGGTGGCGCTCTGTGCCATCGCCATGTACTTGTCGATGTCGTTGACGCGGCCCTGGCCAATGCGCTTGCCCATCAGCTCCAGGGAGCCGGCGATCCCCGCCAGCAGGTTGTTGAAGTCGTGGGCGAGGCCGCCGGTCAGTTGGCCGACCGCTTCCATTTTCTGGGACTGGCGGAGCTTTTCCTCGGCCTGCATCAGCTCGGTCGTACGCTCGGCCACGCGCTGCTCCAGCGTCTCGTTGAGGCCGCGCAGATCGACCTCGGCCTGGCGCAAGGCCTCCTCGGCCATGGTGCGCTCCAGCAGGTCGGCCGCCTGCCGCGCCAGGATGTCGAGCAGGCGCCGGTCCCGCTGGGAAGGCTCGTGGGGCTCTCGCCAGTGGGTGGAGATCATCCCCAGCAGGTTGCCGCTGCGTGAAATCAGTGGCGTTGTCTGGGCGGAGCGGATGCCGGTGCGACGGAAGGCGAGCAGGTCTTCGGTGCCGGCGATGGCGTCCCATTGCTCGAAGTCGGGGATCACCGCCCGCTCGCCGAGCTTCAGCGCCATGGTGCAGCTGCTGTAGGCGTTGGGGCTCACCCATTGCCAAAAGCCAACTGCCTCGGGCGGCAGCCCGCGTGAACATAGAAGCTGGAGTTCACCCCCCGTGCCCGGAGCTGTGGCTATCAGGGCAAAGCCGCTGCATCGTCCCGAACTGCGAGCCGGTGATGGTCACTGCCGCGTCGACGATCTTGCCGTAGAGCGCTTCGCGATCCTGCTCGCCAATCAGGGCGATGCTGATCTGGTGCAGAAGTTCGATGTCGGAAAGGTCATTCCCCGAGCTGCCGGAAACGGCCGAAGAAGGCTCCGCCGAGACGGTGGGGGACGGGGAGGGCATGGGGGCTCCTGGGGAGCTGGAGGCAGGTTGGCGCAGCCTAGTAATAAACGCTTTCCAGCGCGACGCGGTGGGCCACTGCGTCAGCTTCGTCAGTTGCAAGAACTCTCACTGACGTCGGCCTGGTTGCAGTCGGAGTTCCGTCCGCCTATCGCTCTTTCTCTACAGGGGCAGCGGGCATTCCAGAGCCTGATCATCCGGCCGTTAAAACCCGTGGATGACGTCATGAGCATGGCTAATGACCCGGTGAGATCATTTCATTTTCAATCAATTAATGGCGCTGCATAGAATGGTTTTACTTTCAGTGAATCTAAATATCGCTGAGCAGAAACAACCAGAAGAAGGCTGAAAAGTGCTGCGCAAGTACAGAGCAGACTCAGGTTTCTCTCACGTATTCAGGTGCCGGATTGCGATGAACAACGACTTCACCTTTGCCATTAAAAGCATTCGTTTCGACGAGCATTACTACCCCTCCGAGAACACGCGGATCACCACCAATTTCGCCAACCTGGCCAGGGGCGAGAGCCGCCAGGAGAACCTGCGCAACGCGTTGAAAATGATCGACAACCGTTTCAATGCCCTGGCGCATTGGGACAACCCCAAGGGCGATCGTTATGCCGTCGAGCTGGAAATCATTTCCGTTGAAATGAATATCGATGTGGCGGGCAGCGACAATGCGTTGCCGCTGATCGAGATATTGAAAACCAATATCGTTGACCGCAAGACCGGCGAGCGTACTGAAGGCATCGTGGGGAATAACTTCTCCTCCTATGTGCGCGACTATGACTTCAGCGTACTGCTGCTGGAGCACAACAAGAGCCAGGCCGGCTTCAGCACGCCAGACGATTTTGGCGATCTGCATGGGAAGCTGTTCAAGTGCTTCCTGAACTCGGATGCCTACAGCGAGCACTTCAAGAAGCTGCCCGTCATCTGCCTGAGCGTTTCCAGCAGCAAGACCTACCACCGGACAGAGAACCAGCACCCCGTACTGGGCTTTGAATACCTGCAGGATGAGTACTCCCTGACGGATGAGTACTTCCAGAAGATGGGCCTCAAGGTGCGCTACTTCATGCCGCCGAACAGCGTGGCGCCGTTGGCCTTCTACTTTGCTGGCGACCTGCTGGGTGATTACACCAACCTCGAACTCATCAGCACCATCAGCACGATGGACACCTTCCAGAAGATCTACCGGCCGGAGATCTACAACGCGAACTCTGCAGCGGGCAAATCCTATCAGCCGAGCCTTAAGCACGAGGACTACTCGCTGACCCGGATTGTCTACGACCGGGAAGAGCGCAGCCGGCTGGCTATCGAACAAGGGAAGTTCGTCGAAGAGCACTTCATCAAGCCGTACCACAGCATTCTTCAGCAGTGGTCCGCCGGCTGCGCTCTTTGACTCATCAATCTACAAGGTCATCCATCGTGAAAAAATTGCTCCCCACGTCGACTGCCGGCAGCTTGCCCAAACCCTCCTGGCTGGCACAGCCCGAGACGCTCTGGTCCCCCTGGAAGCTGCAGGACGAGGCGTTGATCGAAGGCAAGCAGGACGCGCTGCGCCTGTCGTTGCAGGAACAACAACACGCCGGTATCGACATCGTCAGTGACGGCGAGCAGTCGCGTCAGCACTTCGTCACCACCTTCATCGAGCACCTCGACGGCGTTGATTTCGAAAAGCGCGAGACGGTTCGAATCCGTGATCGCTACGACGCCAGCGTGCCGACGGTCGTGGGCGCTGTGAGCCGGCAGAAGCCGGTCTTCGTCGAAGATGCCAAATTCCTGCGTCAGCAGACCCAGCAACCCATCAAGTGGGCGCTGCCAGGCCCCATGACGATGATCGACACGCTGTACGACGCCCACTACAAAAGCCGCGAAAAACTGGCCTGGGAATTCGCCAAGATCCTCAACCAGGAAGCCAAGGAGCTGGAGGCCGCCGGCGTCGACATCATTCAGTTCGACGAGCCCGCCTTCAACGTGTTCTTCGATGAGGTGAATGACTGGGGCATCGCTGCCCTGGAACGCGCTGTCGAAGGGCTCAAGTGCGAAACCGCCGTGCACATCTGCTATGGCTACGGCATCAAGGCCAATACCGACTGGAAGAAAACCCTCGGGTCGGAGTGGCGGCAATACGAAGAGATCTTCCCCAAGCTGCAGGCGTCCAGCCTCGACATCATTTCGCTGGAATGCCAGAACTCCCGCGTCCCCATGGAGCTGCTGGAACTCGTGCGGGGCAAGAAGGTGATGGTGGGCGCCATCGACGTGGCATCCGACGTTATCGAAACCCCGGAGCAGGTCGCCGACACCCTGCGCAAAGCCCTGCAGTTCGTCGATGCCGACAAGCTTTGCCCGTGCACCAACTGCGGCATGGCGCCCCTGTCCCGTCGGGTTGCACGGGGCAAGCTCAATGCCCTGAGTGCCGGCGCAGATATCGTCCGCAGGGAACTCCTGGCCTAGTGCCGGATTGAATTCGGACGCGGTGCAGGGGAGGGCTGAAGCCCGTCGCCGCTCAAACCCTCCTTTGCACCTCCGAGCTGCACCCACTGTCCAGGACCTGCCATGTCACTCCCTCGTACGGCCATCGAGCCCTGCCGCTTTCGCGAAGTGCTCGGGCACTACGCATCCGGCATCACGGTGATCACCTCGCATCACGATGGCGAGCCGGTCGGCTTCACCTGCCAGTCGTTCTACAGCGTGTCGATGAGCCCGCCGCTGGTGTCGTTCAGCGTCATGTGCAGCTCGGCCAGCTACCCCAGAATCCGCCAGGCCGGTCGCTTCCTGGTCAACATCCTCTCGGGTGAACAGGCCACCCTGTCCAACCAGTTCGCGCGCAAGGGCACGGACAAATGGCAGGGTGTCGAATGGAAGGAATCGCCGCTGGGCAACCCCATCATCGCCGGCAGCCTGCATTGGCTGGATTGCGAAATCCACGCCGAACACGCCGCCGGCGACCACCTGATCGTGATCGGTGAAGTGAAGGCGTTGAGCCTGCCGGATGCCGCGGCCACGCAGCCCCTGCTGTACTTCAAAGGGCAGTACCGCAACCTGGCCAGCCATAGCGCGGTGTGAGCGGCACCGCGCTGTTCGAGTCGGTGCCGGGCACTGGTAAAACCGGCACCTTCGATCAAGGCACGACGGTGAACATGGGCGATGGACTGAAGCGCAGGTTCCCGAGGATGCAGTCGCCAAAGAACTGGTTGGGCGAGAAGGAAAGTGTGTTTGAAGCGTTCGACCACGACCCGTTAAGCGTCGCAGAGGAAATGGTGCAGGACTTCCCTTGGACCAACAGCTTGACCCCCGAGAGGGTCGCCGCCGTGGTGCTCGTCGCTGTCCAGGTCCAGGGCAGCCAGGAGGCAGTGATGGCCGGGCAAAAGCCTGTGCCGGTAATGCTCACCGTGGTGATGCTTGCCGTGTTGCTGGTGCCCGTCGTGCCGGAGAGGCTGATGTTGCAGGTTGTGGTCGGGATGGTTCCGGACTGCAATGTAAACATGCCGTAGGCCGTGAATGCCGTGCTTGGCGGCAACAATGTCGCTGCATGGGCGATGCTGCAAAGGGCTGTCAAAACCAAGGCGCATAGCGGTTTGAAATAGGCGTTCATGTCGTGTCCCTGTTCGCTCTGATCTTGCAGAGGTCCGCGTTCTTCCCTGCAAACTGCCGTTTGGGTAACTGCTCCTTCTCTCCAGCGTTGCTGGACAGTCCGTTGAGGCTAGGTGAGGCCTGCCGGCTGTAAGCCAAGCCAAAGGCTGGGGTGCGGCGCGCTCGCCTTCAGCGGCGGGCACCTGGGTAACAGGCGGATTCAGGGGCGGCGGGCGAGTGTGTGCTGGAGACTCAACCGGGCCGGCGCGCGCATTCACGGACCACGCGATGTGCTCGCCAGTGGCACCGCTCGGTGGATGAAAAGAGCGCCATCCACCCTACGCATGGGTTGTCCATCGTGAGTGGGATCGGCACCGTAGGATGCATCGGGCGGCGCTCCGCGAGCGCAGCGAAACCCATCACCGAAACGCCGGATTGCACCTGACCTACAGGCCAATCACCGTCTCCGCCATGTGCTCCCGGCGGCACCCCGGTTGGGGTGGCCGTCGCAGGTTGGCGCCGAGCGTAGCGAGGCCCAACGGTTCGTCGGCGCGGCTGATCGCGGATGAATCCGCTCCCACAAAGAGGTGGCCCTGGCTCGCCGCCGTGACGTGCTCGGCGGCGCTCTTTGTAGTGTCGATCAGGCCGCCTGCAGGGCCTTGCCGATGGCCGCGTTGAAGGCGGGCAGGTCGTTGGGGTTGCGCGAGGTGATCAGGGTCCAGCCTTTGCCTGGGCAGACCTTTACTTCTGCATCTACCCAGCTCGCACCGGCATTGACCAGGTCGATACGCACGCTGGAGTAGGAGGTCAGTGATTTGCTGTCGACCACGCCAGCGTCGATGAGCAGCCAGGGCCCATGGCAGATCGCCGCGACCGGCTTGCCCGCCGAGGCGAACTCCTGCACCAGACGTTGGGCGTCCGCATCCTGGCGCAGCGTATCGGCATTCACCGTACCGCCCGGGATCACCAGCAGGTCGAAATCGCTCGCGCCCAGGCCCTTGAGGGTCGTGTCCGAATGCACCGTCACGTCTTTTTCACTGTCCTGGACCCAGGTCTGGGCTTCGCCACCCTTGACCGTCGCATGCATCACCTCGGCTCCCTGGGTCTTCAGGGCCTCCATGGGCTTGAGCAGCTCATCGCGCTCGATCCCGGTGTTGGCGGTGATGAATAGAACCTTCTTGCCTTGCAGATTCATGCTCATGATGGACCTCTTCGCAGAAGCGCCTCGCTAGGCGCGGGGACACGTGTTGGAGAACACGAGAGTCTTCTGAATGGGCAGAGGCCATGCCGATAAGTTCGAATGATTCGCCCAGCGGGTACCCGATTCGGGCGTGCAGTGTTCCGTCGTGACCACTACGCCTCCGGTATTCGCTTTTCAGGCGGGAGCGGCATCGCACGTTGGATGAAAGAGCGCCATTGCCCGCCGAGATGAACGCCCGCACCAGCGCGATGCGCTGAAGTCACCCCTGCATCTGCATCTCTGCCAATGCCCTGCGCAAGGGGGCGTCCGATATCTGGATGGGGCCGTGGAAGGGGATATCCATGTCCAGCACCAGATACACGGAGGTGGCGATCAGCAAGGAGGACACGGTGAACATGCCGATCACCATTGGGTTGCGTGGCGCTCGATAGCCGAAGCTTGCGTAGATAAGCGTCAACCACGCGACGAGCATGCCTATCAGCGGCATCGGAATCGTGCCTTCGGATTGCTCCACGATTCTCCAGCGCTGCTCGATGAGCGAGTGATATTGGCGACGAAGATCGGTGAGCTGGGTTTCCTGATACCGGCTCCCGGGTGTGATGGCCGCAAGAGCCACGCCGATGTTGTCGAGAAACTGCGTGGCGGGGCTGTTCCGATGCTGGAGCGCCTCATCCCCACGATAGGGATTGGCAATGGCGCGCTCCACATACGCAGCCAGGCGCAGGCGGGTTTCCTGTGCCGCTTCTCCGTAATTCTTCAAGGTGCGATCAAAGATGATCAGGCTGGTGGCGTAGGCGTGCATGTTGGTGTCGATGGCTTCGAAGGTGTTCTTTGCTGAATTGATCATGAGGCCGAACACCAGTGAGGTCATGACCACGAAGATATTGGCCACCAGGCGGACCACCGTGTTGGTTTCTTCGTCCTTGTGACGGGCCGAAAGCTTGGGATACCAATGCATCATCAGCAGGGAGGCCAGTATCAGGCATACGAAGACGCCCGCTGCGATCAGGACTGATTCCATAAGTACCGCCTTCGGTGTGTCGTTGACAGGTCGTGGCCCGGGAAAGCCGATTCACCCGCGTCATCGTCTCTCCAGCATCTGCTGCTATCGGACGGTAGTTGGAAGACAGACTTTTCGCCCGCCCGCAATGGGGCCGACCGGTGGGGTGAAAGCCGTTGCGCCATCGCACCGATGTGCTTGGATTGTCCTATCCAGCCAGGGATGGGCCCGCTGCAGAGGCTCGCCTGGCGTGTAGCCCGGATTGGGTAGTGCCGCGCACGTCCCGGCCCCGGGCAACTGATGAACATCCACACGCGGAGAGGGAGAGTCCAATGCCGAGCGTAAAGGTAGGGTTGAACGAATGGGTCGTGCTCGACACAACCGGCTACAACGACCTATCACTCTGGACGGACGGGCTGTCCGGTTGCGTCGGGGTGGGGGTGATAGTCCCACCGAAGATCTTCGTGACCCATATCAGCAGTACGTTCAGTGCACAGAGCTGGACGCAGAGCGTCGAAGCCCCCTTCCTCCAAGCGTTGAGCAACCTCGGCAGCATCAAGACGGCCAAGGAAATCTCGGTCGTGATCGGCGATGACGATGAAACGCCGCTCTCCAAGGCTGTTCTCGCTACCTTGTTACAGCTCTGCGAGACCAACGATCTCGATTTCGAGCCCTCGCTGACCGACTCGCGAACGGGGCTGCGCATCTACCAACACTCGGTCTCCGGCTCCATCAGCCTGATGATCCAGTCGCTGGCGAAGATGGGGCACCTAAGCACATGGGGCACCAGCCAGAACTCCACCAATGGAACCGGTGTGGTTGCTCAGGGCTTCTTCAGCGGTGGCAGGGTCGCGGATATCTAGCGGCTGGGTAATAGGGAGAGGCCAGGTTTTTTGAGCCCTGGCCTTTTACAGGCGTACCCGGGCCGCAAAGTCCCAACACCCTCAACGCAACGGCAACTGCGCCAGCTTCGCCACGTGCTGGAAGTCTTCCTGGTTGCTGCGGGAAAGGTGAATCACCGCCTCCATCAGCGCGGCCTCCCGCACGTCATCCAGGTAGGGCCCGGGAATGCCTTCGCGCATGGCGGCGTTGTCCAGGATGATTTCGGCGAGCACCCGTACGGTGTTCAGGCGCGATTCCAGGCGGTCGGCCAGTTGATGCAGGCGGCGGTGTTCGAGGTCGCTGTTCATGCCGATCTCTCCTTTTTGATGCGCAGGAGCGGCAGGTGCGGGTGGGGGAGTTTGATGGAGTTCATGGTCGTAGCCTCTTGGAGCCAAGAACCGCTCCCTGACGCCAATCAGGGTGGGCGGACCGTGCAGGTTGGCGTAACCGTCAAGAGAACCGGCGCATCCGAAGATGCCCTGCACGGTCCTCCCATGAAAAACACGGGTGCGACCATGCCAGGAGCTGAACCGAGGCCCATGCTCCTTCTCTTGATCGGGACGCCAATCCCGGCTGCCCAGGTTGGGCAGCGGGGCAACGTTATGGATTCGGGGGCGGGGTGTCAATCGGAGGGCCGGAGGCCAGCGGTGAGGCTGATCGCGGATGAATCCGCTCCCAAAAGAAATGCAGCCCGGATCGGCGTAGGGCGGGTGTAACTCGCGAGTGCCTGGTACCGGCGTTGTCGGGTTGCACCCGACCTAAAGGCCTGCCAAGGCCCATGCAATGCGTTCGTCGGTGGCATCGTTTGGTGGATGAAAACAGCGCCATCCACCCTACGCATGGGTGGGCATCGTGGGTGGGGGTGGCGCCGTAGGTTGGCGCCAAGCGCAGCGAGGCCCAACGGTTTGTTGGCGAGGCTGATCGCGGATGAGTCCGCTCCCGCAAAAGAGGCAGCCCGGATCGGCGTAGGGCGGGTGAAACCCGCGAGTGCCTGGTACCGGCGTTGTTGGGTTGCACCCGACCGACAGGCCTGCCACGGCCCATGCAATGCGTTCGTCGGTAGCACCCTTTGGTGGATGAAAAGAGCGTCATCCACCTCGATCAGCTCCGCACAGGGTCAAAGCGCACAATGCCGGCCGGGCGCACACCCTGCCGGCAGGTGGCAGCGTTGCGCACCTTTATCTTTTGCGTGATGTGAAAAGGCCGGGGCTTTTTGAGCCCCGGCCTTTGACCAGACGTACCTGCCAAGGAAACCGTCGTGTCACGGAAACGTTAGCACCCGGGCCTTTGACGGGCGAGATGCGACAACTTGCCACGCTCGTTGCGCAGGCGGGCGTCGAGCCCAGAGGCCGTCAGCTAGCTGCCATTGGGTGCGGCAGCCTGTCGCACCCTGCGCACAATAAAAAGCCCTCCGTGAAGAGGGCTGGTTTTGCAGAGCGTCCCCGCTCCTTGTCGCTGCTTCGGGCTAACCGTGGAAGCCTCTTTCCTGCATCCGCCCTCGGCAGTCGAACTCTAGGGGGCGGGCCTGGTTGCCGCCACTGCGACAGCCTGACACAGCCCCACCCGCCGTCGCGCGCCGCGACGCCTCGGGCGGCGGCTGCGGCGGGCTGTCGCAGCCGGCTCAGCCGGGAATCGGCAACCAGCGCCGGAACCCGTTCGCTCCCCGCCCGGCCAGCGGGCTCCAGGCAAAGTCCCAGTGGGGTGCGGGCAGCTCCTCCTCGGCCTCGACCATCGCAAGCGCCCGGGGCGCGACCTTCCAGTCGGTCACCGTCACCGCGGTTTCACGCCAGATGAGGATGAGCCCCCGGGCCTGGCTGTCGTCGGTGTTCACCCAGCGTGCCGCGGCGGCTGCCATGAACGCCTCCACATGCTCCTCGTGCACCTGTTGCCGGTACTCGGACTCCAGCAGCCAGCGGCAGACGCTCAGGTAGTAGGTCCAGTCCAGCGGGGGATGGCGGCGGTAGGCCCAGGTCATGAAGCTGCGGAACAGATTGAGGCCCTCCGGTGCGTCCAGCTTGAGCAGAGCCGGGCACACATCGAACAGGGTGTGCCAGTAGGGCAGCAGGCGTGCGTCCAGGTGCACGAAGCTGCGTGCGTTGCAGGGGTAGTCGGGAAAGGGCAGCAGAAAGTCGCCACGGTTTCCGCTTGGGCGGGTGGCAAGGGTCGGTGAGCGCATCTGTCCTCCTGCCCCTCGTTGGGGGCTGGGGAGGGATGGCGTCGGAAGGTCGTTTCTTCGGGTGGCAAGCCTGTTGTGGAGCATGTCGTGTCGTCCTTGCAGAGGCGTGGTCTACCTCGGGGCGGATGGGCGTTGAAGCCCGTGCCCGAGGGGTTGCTATCAGGGGCAGCCAGGCAGGACGGGAGAGGCACGGGGGTTGATCGAGGGCCAGCGCTCGCGGGGCGAGACCGCGAAGGGATGGGCGGCGGGCGTCGGGCGCAGTGCCGCGAGCCGCCCCGGTGCAGCCAGAGGCGACGGCGGCAGGGGGGCCGCGCCGACGGATTGTGAGCAGCAGCAGTGGGACGTGCCACCTGCGTCGGGCGAGCCGGAACTGTCCTTGTCGAGTACCAGGGCGCTCTGCTGCAAACCACCCGACGAGCAGAAGCTCCCGGCCAGCAGTTGCTCCAGGCTGAGCGATCCGAAGGCCGTGGCCATCGGCAACGCCATGACCTTGAGCACGATCGCCAGGAATGCCGCCACCCAGGCATTGTGATGCGCCTCACGGCGCATGCCGCAGCAGATCATCGCGCGTCCCTAGGCCGCCCGGACGGCTCTGCAAGGCAGGTCGTCCTGGCGCACCTCCAGCAGGTGCAGTGCGTCCGGGAGTACGGCCGTGACCCGGTAGTAGCGACGCATCTTGATGCGCCCCTGCCGCTGGTAGGCGATGGCGAACTCGACGTAAGCCCCTTCCAGCAGATTCGCCACGAACAGCGTGCGGCCCTCGCGGCTGGAGGCGAGGTACTCGCGCAGCACGCCTCCCGGTTTCTCATGGTCTCGCCAGACGATCGCTCCCCAGCGTCTGATCCCGGCAATGCGCTGCGCCGTGGATGCGCGGGCGGGATTGCCGATGGTGCCCTCGGCGATCGGCAGAACCAGTACCTTGGTGTCGTTCATGACCTGTCTCCTTCACGGTACCCGGCACCGTGCCTTCTCGGCGAAGGCGCGCGGGCCGGGTGTCAGTCGAACGGCAGCGGCCGCCGTGTAGCGGCAAGCGACTGCCGGTGCAGGGAAAGGGAAGGTCAGGCGGGGGAGGCGCGGGGGTTGGCCGAGGGCCAGGTGAGGCGAGGGTGGGTATGGCCCTCGACGACGCCGGGGTGCGGTGGATGGCCGCCAGGCCTGCCAGGCAGCAACAGGCCGCCCAGCAGGAGGGTGGTGAGGGTGAAGGCACTGCACAGCGGGCAGCCCATGGCCGGCATCGACGAAGCGCCGCCGGTGCCGGCCGGAGTCTTGCTCGGTGACGCACCCAGGTCGCCGTTGGCTGTGCAGTAGAGCCCGCCGATACCGCTCAGCGCCAGGCCGCTCTGCTGGCCATGCCCCAGGCTGCAGGCGAACGCGCTGTACAGGACGCAGGCGTAGAGCATCCAGGCGATCATCGAGCGGTGACGGCGTACGGCACTCATGGTCCAGGCTCGCAGGGTCGGTGGGTGGCGGCGAGAGCAGCGCTCGCATCAAGCATAGTCACGCCTGAGGCGTGCGCTCGCTGTCGCGTGCCCGTCGCTAGTGGCTGTGCTCGGCTCCGTGCTCATGCTCGCCATGGGCCTGGGGTGCGTCCTTCTGGACGGCGATCTCGACCTTGAGGTCGCCCGCTTTCTCGAAGTGCAGCGTCATGGGGAAGCGCTCGCCTTCCGCCAGCGGCTGTTTCAGGTCGAACAGCATCACGTGGTAGCCCATGGGCTCGAACCTCGCCTCGCCGTGGGCGGGCACCTCCACGGCCTGGACGTGCTGCATCTTCATCAGCCCGTCCTGGTGTACGTGCTCGTGCAGTTCGACGCGACCGGCGGCAGCCGTCTCGGCACCCAGGAGGCGGTCAGCAGCGGTTCCCTTGTTGTGGATGATGAAGTAGGCCGCCGCCGTCGGTGCGACCGGAGGCGTTGCGCGCGCCCACGGATGGTCGACATGCAGGTCGCCCACGTCGTATTCGTGAGCGCCGGCCATCAGCGGCGATGCCATCAGAGCGCTGAGTAGAACGGCCTTGAACAGTGTCATCGGGGTGTCTCCCTTGCGTTTGGAATGAATGGCCGCCCGCCTGGGCGGCCCGGTGTCAGAAGTCCAGTGTCAGCCCTGCATACAGGGCACGGCCATCGCCTGGGGCGTGCAGGGACTGCTGGACGCCGGCGGTCGAGTCGTACCAGACGTACTCGTAGTAGCGATTGGTGACGTTCTTCACCTGCATGTCGAGGCTGAGGTTTTCGCTGACCTGGTAGGTCGCACCGAGGTTGAGCAGCACGAAGCCACCGAACGAGCCCGTGCTGTTGGTGCGCTCCAGGTAATAGTCGCTCTGGCCGTTGACCCAGGCGCTCAGTTGCAGCTTCTCGCTGGCCTGGTACTCGGTGCCCAGGGCGTAGAGGTGATGCGGTACGTGGTCCATCTCCTTGCCCTTGCTGTCCGGCAGGTTGGGGTTGGGCTGGAGGATTTCGGAGAACTGCCGCGAGTACGACAGCCAGACGCGGGTGCGCTCGTCCGGGTTCAGGTTCAGCTGCAGGTCATAGCCCCGGCGCAGGGTCTCGCCGACGTTCTCCGAGTCGCCGATGGCGTCGTTGAGCTTGCGCTGCACCTCGTCGGTGGCGTGCTGCTCCCAGTAGGCGATACGGCCGTCGAGCCACTGCACCGGGCTGAATTTCAGGCCGGTCTCCCAGCCTTCGTTGATCGAAGGCTTGAGGTCGTCGCTCTGGTTGGCCAGGCGATAGGCGCCGGAGCCGACGCCCACCTGGAAGGTGCGCCCCCAGTTGGCGTAGAGGCTCGCCTCGCGCCAGGGGCTGTAGACGATGCTGAACTTGGGTTGGCGGATGCTGCCGTAGTCGTTCACCTCGGCGCGTTCGCCGGTCAGGCCGTTCTTGTAGTCGCCATACAGGCGGTCGACCCGGTAGGCGGGTACCAGCCGCAGCGATTCCACCGGCTCGATCACCGTCTGCACGTAGGCGCCGTAGATGTTCAGGTCGAAGCGCTGATCGCGGGTCTGGGCCAGGCGTGTGCGCTGGCGGGTGCGGTAGCGCAGGCTCTCGTTTTCCTGCCGTTGGACTTCCGCTCCACCCTCCAGGGCGAAGTCATGCAGGCCGCTGACCACCGGGCGCCAGGTCAGGCTGCTGAGTGCGCCGTACTGGGTCTCGTCGGCGACCCGCTCCTGCTGGCTGACAGTGCGCCAGTACTGGGTCCAGCGCTCGTCCTTGAAGGTGTTCACGTAGCTCTTGGCGGACCACGCGAGGTCGTCGGCCAGGTCGGCGTCCAGGTGCAGGCTGAGCTGGTTCATTTCCCGGTTGCCCTGGTCGGTCGCGTTGTTGGCGTAGGACTGACGCGGGTCGTCATGGGCGTCGGCGCGGCCGAGGTAGCCGGCTTCCAGGGCATCGGCGCTGTAATGGCGGGCGATCAGGCCGGCGCGCCAGCCCGCGTCGGCGGTGTAGAACCATTTGCCGGCAAAGCTCTGGCGCTCGCTGTCGGCGTGGTCGCGGTAGCCACCGCTCTTCTGGTAGGCGACGAAGTAGTTCTGCGACCAGTGGCCGTCTTCGATGCCCGTGCTGGCCTGCAGCTCCTGGGTATCGAAGCTGCCGCTGCGCAGGCGCACCTGGCTGTCGTTGCCGCCCTGGCGGGTGCGGATGCTGGCATTGCCGGCGATGTTGTGCAGGCCGTAGCGCGGATCATTGGTGCCGCGCACCACTTCGATGTCCTCGATGTCGGCGGGAAACAGCATGTCGATGAAGGGCATGTTGCCGTCGTTGGTGTTGCTGGGGATGCCATCGATCAGCAGCTTCACCGCGTTGACTTCACCCTCGCCGTTGAAGCCGCGGAACGACAGCTTGCCGGAGGTGGTGCCCTGGTTGAACTGGGTGAGCATCACGCCGGGCGCGCGGTTGAACAGTTCCCAGCTGTACTGGACGGGCTGCTGCCGCAGCAGGTCGCTGCCGAGGATGTCCACGGAGCTGAGAATGTCACGGCTGGAGAGGGGGCCGCTCTGCTGGCCCGATACTTCGACCGTGCCCAGGGTGAGCGTGCTGTCGGCATGGGCGGCTGGGCACAGCAGTGCCGCGGGCAGGGCGGAGCAGGTGAACAGGCTGGCCATGAGGCCAGCACGGGAATTGAACGGCATAGGGTCGATCAGCCTTGCGAAGGCGCCGGTAGCGCCTGACCAGGCACGGGTGCGGGGCCCCTTTTCGAAGGGGGGCGAGCGCCCGTGCATTGACGATGGAGACGACGATTCAGCCGGGGCCGTGGTGTTGTGGGTGCCATGGCCGAGCCGCCCGTCCCCGTTGGGGCAGGTTTCAGGCGAGGGGCGGTGAGGCTCGGGGGTTGGCCAGCACCCAGGCCCGAGGCGGGCGATGCAGGTGGGGGCGGCTGGACAATGACCAGGCGCGAGAGGGAGCGAGCAGGGCCAGCAGGCCGAAGAAGGCCGCCAGGAGCAGGGCACCGAAGCTGGAGCTCAACGCACAGCCGGAGCCCGAGGCGAGGTTGCCGAACGGCAGGCCGTCATCCCCCATCGCCGTGCCGCCCTGGGGGCCATCGAGGGCGCAGAACTGCCCGTCGAGGCCGCTGAGGGACAGGCCGGCCATCTGCCCGTGACCGATGGCACAGGCGAGCGCGCCGAGCAGGATGCTGCAGTAGAGCATCCAGGCGATCAGCGAGCGATGTCGGCGGGCCAATCTCATCGGTGGGCTGTTCTCGGCTGTTCCAGGCGTGGTGTAGGACAACGCGCCGGATGCTAGCAGAATTCCGGCTGTTTTGTGTGGGCTCTCTGCAGGCTCGCCAGTATGCAGAGTTCCGGCAGCACGAGGTGCGCATAGGCCAGAAGCGGGCTGTTCATGGCGAGGCCGGCCAGCAGTGTCGGCAGCCCGATCAGCCACAGGAGCCCGGCGTCGAGCCGGCCGACGAGCGCGAACTGGCCGGCGGCCTGCCGCTGCGCTCGGCGGAGGTTGCCGAGCACGCGCACGGGCAGGGAGACGGCGAGGATCAGAACGTAGGTCGTCCACCAGGGGCCGGCCTGCCCGTAGAGCGCCCCCAGCCTGTGGACCGACAGTGCCAGCAGGGCCGCTACGGCAACGGCGACGGGCAGGGCGCGGTGGGTCACCTGGCGGATCGCCTCGGGATGGGCCTCGGCAGGCGAGGCGGCCAGGCGCATGCTCAGGAAGCGCAGCAAGGCACTGAGCGGCGCGAATACCAGCAGCGCCAGGGTCAGGGCGCTGGAGAAGGCGTCCAGGCGGCCAGGCGCTGGCGGCCAGAACCGCTCGGCGGCGAACAGCGCAACCGCCAGCAGGCCGAAGGCCTGAATGGCGAGCAGGCGCTGGCTTTCCCAGGCGCAGCCCCGCAGGGCCTGGGAACGCCAGTCGCGCCGCGGCCACCAGGGCTGGCCCGACGAGGCACGCGCCAGGTGCCGGGTAAGCCACAGAGCGGTGCCGAGGTTGAGCAGCAGCCCGGTGATGAAGCACCCGCCCAACCCCATTCCCAGGCCCTGGATCAGCGCCACGCCGAGCAGCAGCCTGGCCAGCAGCTCCACTGCCTTGCAACGCAGCGCCAGAGGCCCTTCTCCGCGTGCGTGCAACAGGAACGCGGCACAGCCGTTGAGCAGCCGCAGCGGTGCGGCGACAAAGAACCAGGGCAGTGCGGCCAGCGCCGTGACCACCTGCCCGGGGTCGCCGGACAACAGACGCGGTAGCAACAGGTAGCCGGCCAGACCGCCGAGCAGGCCCAGCGGCAGTCCGACGCCGGCGGCGAGGAGCAGCGCGGGCCGCAGGCCTTCTCCAGGCTGCCCGGAGCGCTCGCCGCGGGCTGCCAGTACCGACAGGCTGGCGCCCAGTGCCAGGGTGATGACCAGTTCGAGGATCGCCAGCCGGGTCACCAGCACGTAGAGCCCCGACACGCCCTGGCCGGCATGGGCCAGCAGCGCCAGGTCGAGCTGCGGCCCGAGCTGACCGGCGGCGAAGGCCAGCAGCAGGGCGCCGAAACCTCGCCAGAAGCCCGTTTTCATCGAGGCGTCTGGGTCCATCCGGGGAAGCCACCTGACAGGTCGGGCTGCTCGCAGGTGAAGTAACCATGGGCCGTGCCTGGCGGCGGCAGGGGCTCTTCCAGCTCCAGGCGCTCGACCTGGCGACCGGCCTCGAGGCTGGTGGCTTTCCAGCCGCATACCAGGTCGGGCAGGTCGGCCGCTCCCAGGACGATGCCCCGGTGGGACGAGCGATCACCCGTCGCCCAGCGGGCCGCCGAGGCCGCCATCAGGCTGTAGCGCAGCTCGTCTTCCACCTGCTGGTGAAAGGGCGACTGGCGCAGCCAGAGGTCGACCCACAGGTACCAGGCCCAGTTGAACGACAGCTCCTGCTCAACGGCCCAGGCCATGAAGGGGCGGAAGATCGCCAGGCCATCGGGGCCGGAAAGGGCGAGCAGGCCGGGGCAGATGTCGAACAGGCTGTGCCAGTAGACCCGCAGGCTGGTGTCGATGCGCACGAAGGCCCTGGAATCCCGGGGGTAGTCGCCCTGGCGCTGCGGGTGGAAGAGTGCGTGCAGGAGCTGGCTGTCGGTACGCGGGCTGTCAGGCATGCAGGCGGGCCTCCGCAAGGGGGAACAGGGTGCGCAGGCGCTTCAGGTCGGCGTCGATATCCCGGTCGACGAAGGCGTCGTCGCGCTCGTAGGTCAGGGTGGCCCCGGGGTGCTCGAAGCGCGTGCGATAGCGCTCGATGAAGGCCAGGGTGTCGTCCGACAGGGGCTGGTCGTGGGTGTCCAGCACCAGGTGCGGCTGGAGGATGGAGAGGTTGTAGCCGGCCACGTGGAAATGCCGAGACGCGTCGATCACCGGCAGCCAGGCGTCCAGGGGCAGGCCGCAGTTGCGGTGCGCGCAGACCGCATTGGAGATGTCGAACAGCACCCCCGCCCCGGTGTCCCGGCACAGGCGTTCGAAGAACCTTGGCGCATCGCGGCCGCCGTCCAGGATGGAGGGGTAGTTCTCCAGCAGCACCTGGCAGCCGAGCAACTGCTGCCAGTTGTCCACGCGCCGGCGCACCCGCTCGTAGTCCGCGGCATAGTCGATTTCGGCGAGGTGGTAGAGCTGTCGGCCCTGGTGGCTGAAGCGCGCCACATGGTCGGAGACGTAGAGCGGCTGCACGCGGTCGATCAGCTGGCGCAGGCGCCTGGCCATGTCGGCGAGAGCGGCCTCTTCGGCTTCGATGAAGCGGGAGAACATGATGTGGAAGCCCATGGGCGCGGGAAACGCGGTGGCGATGGCGTCGGGCTCCAGGGTCAGGAAGTTGTCGATCAGCAGTTCCACGTAGTCGATCCGCCCTTCGGCCAGCAGGCGACGGACCAGGGGGGTGGTTTCCCCCAGGGTGAAGTTGAATCCCAGGCGCATGGTTTCTCCTTGGCGCGGCTTCCCTGGATGGACCGCGTCGGTGCGGGGCACCGACGCGGGCTGGGCTCAGTTCACCCCGACCGGGGCGCAGCAGGCGCCACAGCAGGCACCGGCACGGCCGGCGACGGTGAGGGTTTTCTTGCTGGCGATCTTGATGTTCATGGTGGTTCTCCTTGATGGATCAGCAATGAAGGGTGTTCGACGGCCAGGCCGTCATGGCTCCGTGGTGAAGCGGTTGGCTTTTTGGGGTTGCGCGACCTCCTGGGTGTGGGTGGGTAGGAACTCCGTGCCCGCCGGCCAGGGGTTGGCGTGGCGGGGGTCGTTGGGCAGGCTCAGGTCGGTGAGGCTGCCGAGAAAGGCTTCGAGGTCGCCCAGCTCCGCTTCGCTGAGTTCGATGCGGGCAATCAGCCCGCTCTTGTGCCGGTTGAGGCGACCGTCTCCCTTGAGCGGCCCGTCGGTGATTGCCCGGCCGCCGGCCGAGTAGATGCGCAGCACCTCGCGCAGGGTGGCCGCACTGCCGTCGTGGAAGTAGGGTGCAGTGAGGGCCACGTTGCGCAGGCTGGGGGCGCGGAAGGCGCCCATGTCCTGTGCCTGGGCGGTCAGCTCGAAGACGCCCCGGTTGGGGAAGGGGTAGGCGCCCTGGCCATCCAGGTCGTAGAGCCCGGTGTTGTGGAAGGGCGTTTCCACCTCGCGGGTGCGGGCGTGGACCACCTGGTCGTTGAAGTTGAAGCTGCCGTGGCAGTGGTGGCATTCGGCGCGCTCGCCGAAGAACAGGTTCATGCCGCGCTGTTCAGCGGCGGTCAGTTGCAGGCGACCCTGCAGGAAGCGGTCGTAGCGGCTGTCGGCCGACACCAGGCTGCGCTCGAAGGCTGCGATGGCGCGTATCACCGACGCCATGCGGATGGGCTCGGGATCGTCCGGGAAGGCCCTGGCGAACAGCGCCGGGTACAGGGGCTCGTCGCGCAGGCGCTGGAGAATCCGCGGGCGATTGGCATCGTTCACGCCCATCTCCACCGGGTCGTCGCCGAACAGCGGGCCTTCCATCTGCCGCTCCAGGGACACCACCGCCGGGTTGGCCCAGTTGTAGGTGGCGTTCCAGGCGACGTTGGTCAGGCCGGGTGCATTGCGATGGGTCGCGGCGCCGCTGCTGCCACGGGAGCGCGGCGTGCCGTCGCTGAAGGCCCGGGCCTGGTCATGGCAGCCCGCGCAGGCGAGGGTGCCATTGCCGGACAGGCGCGGGTCGTAGAACAGCCGGCGGCCCAGCTCCACCTTGGCGGCGCTCATGGGGTTGTCGGCGGGGACCCGTGGGGCCGGCACGTGGCTGGGCAGCCGCCAGTCCCATTCTTGCGCCTGTACGCCGGCCGACAGCAGCGCCATCACGGCCGCCAGCAGGGCGCGATGGCTCGGCTTCATGGGCGCGGCACCACGCGGAATACCACTTGGCCGGCGGGCAGCGGCTGGCCGCTGGCCAGGTCGAGGCCGAGGCGGGTGAAGACGGCGGGGCATTCGGGGTCGTCCGGGCCGCTCATGCAGCCCATCGCGCCGCCCAGGTCGCGGCCGACCTGGCTGCCGGCCAGGAGGCTACCGAGGTCCAGGGCCACGGCGTCGCGCGCCGGGTCGAAGCGGGGCAGCGTCACCGGCACCCGGTTGCCCCGCAGGCAGGCGACCGTCTCGCCGGTGAGCGGGTTGCCGCTGCAGCCCGTGGAGCCCAGGTGCAGGTACCAGCTGGCGGCGCGTGAGCCGTCGGCCTTGGCCACGCCCCCTTCCGGGTTGACCTCGAGCTTGGCGAACTTGCGCCCCGCCTGCCAGCTCCAGCCCATGGCGGCGATATCCAGGGGCGGCCCCTGCAGTTCGGTGCTGGTGTGGTTGAGCGCCTCGGGCACGCCGAGGCTGAAGGCCAGCCCGACATAGTCGCCGGCTGCCACCTGGCCGCGTATCTGGTGGCGCGTGGCGGTCGTGCCGCCCTGGCAGGCGCCGCTGGCGTCCTCGAAGTCCAGCAGGGCCACCTGGCCGTCCTGCCAGTCGTCCCGCTCCAGCGCCACCGACTCGTGGCTGCCGTCCGCGCGGATCAGCGCCAGGTCCTGCACGTAGAAACGGGCATCGCGCAGGGTCGCCGGGCGGGCGTCCACCCCCAGTGGCCCCAGCGTGGCACCGCAACGGGCGGGTTGGCCGTTGGCCTGGAGGGCGAAGTCGATCACCACCGTGCGAGGGCCGGGCGGTGGAGGGCTGGCGCAGGCTCCGAGCAGGGCGGCGAAGGCGAGGAGGGTGAGGCGGGCGGCGGTCATGGCAGGGTCTCTCAGAAGCGCGAGCTGAGGGTGAGGTTGACGCTGCGGCCTTCCTCGTAGGTGAAGGTATTGGCCTGGCTCTGCTGGTAGGTGGCGTAGGCCTGGTCGAACAGGTTGCTGACGCCCAGGTCCACGCGGTAGGGGTCCTGCTCCCAGGTCAGGCCGATATCGTGCAGGGCATAGCCGTCGCGGCGACGCAGCAGGGTGTCGTCGTAGTCCTGTGCACGGACGAACTGGCTGCGGTAGTTGACCGACCACTGCTCATCCAGGCGGTAGTCCAGGGTGAGGGCGAGCTTGTCCGGTGGGGCGTAGAGGTCTGCTCCGGTCTGGGCGTTGCGCGACCGCAGGCGTGAATACCCCAACCCGAGGGTGAGGCGGTCGTACTCGTAGGCGGCCTCGACCTCTCCACCACGGCGCTCGGCCTTGGCGACGTTGCGGCGCTGGAAGATCAGGCCGGTACCGGCGAAGGGCGCCTGGCGGGTGTAGGTGCCCACGGTCTGCTGGTCGATGAGGTCTTCCACCTCCTCGTCGAACCAGGTGGCCTTGAGGCGAAAACGGTCCTCGGGGGCCAGCAGCTGGCCGAAGTCCAGGGTGAAACCGCCTTCCCAGGTCTTGCTGGCCTCGGGCTTCAGGTTCGGGTTGGCGCGGAAGTTGAACAGCGCCCTGTTGGTGTTCAGGTTGCCGTACATCTCGGTCATGGTGGGAGCGCGGAAGGCTTCCCCGTAGCTGACGAACAGGCCCAGGGCATCCAGCGGCTGGTACTTGAGCGCCAGCTTCGGCGAGAGCCGGTCATGGTGGGTGCTGTCCTGCCCGGGGGAGGAGAGCTTGTAGTCGTCATGGCGCAGCGCCGCGATGAGCGTCCAGCGCTGGAACAGCTCCTGTTCGCTCTGCAGGAAGCCGCCGCGCGCGCGCATCCTGCCGTCCGGCAGCACCGAGTTGGCCTGGCCGGCGGAGGTGTTTTCGGCGGTGTCCTCGTAGTAGTCCAGGCCGTAGGTGAGGCGTTGGCGGTAGTCCTCGCCCAGTTCGAAGGTGGTGGTGTTCTGCAGGCTGCCGCCGTCCGTGCGGGTCATGCCCGAGGTGTCCGGCTGGGGCGGTGTGGAGCGGCTATGGCCCGACAGGCTATAACGGGTGCGATAGAGGGAGAGCCTGCCATCCAGCAGGGCCCGGTCGGCATCGTGGAACAGCCAGTTGCCGGTGTACTGCTCCTGGCGGCGGTGGCTGTCCTGATCGAAAGGGAAGAGCAGGTTGCCGCCGGGGTTGGTGGGGCCGGTGAAGTCGTCGTCGAAGGTCTGCCGGCCCAGCTCCAGGCGGTTCAGGTCCCCCAGGTTGAGCCCCGCCTTGAACAGGCTGGCGGTGAGGTCGCCATCGTTGGGGTATTCGGCATCCGTACCGCCCTTGGCAGTGTGAATGGTGCCGTAGTCGCGGTAGGTGGCGCTGGCGAGCATATCGCCCTGGTCGTTCAAGGCCGCAGCGGTGAGGTTGGTGGAGGCGGATTCGTCGCCGCTGCGATAGCTCACTTTGGCGCGGCCACCGAAGGTTTGCCCGGGGGCGACGAAGTCCTCCGCCGCCAGTGTCTCGAATGCCATTACGCCACCCAGCCCGCCGCTCCCGTAGGCGGCCGACATCGGGCCGCGCACCACGTCGATCTGGCGGATGAAATCCGGGTCGAGCAGCAGGGGGCTGTTCACGCCGCCTTCGTTGTTACGCCGGGCGCCATCCACGCTGAGGATGATGCGCGGCCCTTGCAGGCCACGGATGGCAGGGCTCTGCGAAGCCGGGCGCGGGCCGCCGCCGACGTTCACGTTGGGCAGGCTGCGCAGTACTCGGGAGAGGGTGTCCGCCTGGGCGTCGTCGAGGTTCTCGCGGTCGACCGTGGAGACCGAGGCGGGCAGGGCGAAGCTGCTGTTGGCGCTGCGTGTGGCGGTGACCGTGGTGCTGTCGAGCACCAGCGTGGGGCGCTCCTCGGCCTGGAGTTGCCCGCATGCCGCCAGCAGCAATGGCCAGGCCGTGGCAGGCCCCATGGACAGCGTGCGGCGCAACCACAGGGGACGAAACGATGCAGAGACAACCATGCCTTTTCCCTTCTCTCGCAGACTCTCGGGCGCCCTTGCGGGTGCACCGGTTGATCCGGGAACGGCGGCGTGCCTTGAGCGCCTCGAGGTATCCGATCCCTGGATGGTGGCCGGGCACCCGAGGGGTGCCCGCATGCGGTCGGGCTGCCGATCCATGGGATTGGTCAGCCCGGGACGGGAAACTAGCAAGGCCGGCGCCGGGGCTTAACTGCGACGTTCCACCGCAGGCAGCCGTGCCGCTCGTCCCGAGCGACCGCCTCAGGCCCCGTGCGTGATGACCCTGTGGCGAGCTGTCGCACCCCCGGTGATCGGGGGGCAAGGATTTCTATGCCGCCGTGGCGGGAATCGGTACCATTTCCGCCGATGGTTTTCCGGGTGCCCCGGAACTAAGAGGGAACATGGTCGGCGAGATGCCCAAGCCATGGCTGCCCCCGCAACTGTGAGCAGAGCGCGATGCCCGATGTACCACTGGCGACGGCTGGGAAGGTGGGTGGAGCGGTGAACTGCGAGCCAGGAGACCTGCCATCAGCAAGCGGGCGAAAGCCCGGCCCCCTTAGTCATCCCTATCGTCGCGCGGTGGGCGCGGCACGGAGCACCACCCATGCATATCGAACCTGGCGTCGTAGAAGGCGCGAAGATCTTCCTCAGTTATGGCACGGCAGTAGCGGCTTTCGGCCTGACGGCCAAGATGGCCGTCGACAGCATCCGCCGCAACGGCGGTGTGACCGTGCTGGCGCTGCGTAGTTTGATCACCACCGCCCTGGTGTTCTGCTTCTTCGAGGTGCTGCCGCACCACGCAGTGGGCGTCTCCGAGGTCCACCTGATTCTCGGCTCGACCTTGCTGCTGATGTTCGGTGCGGGGGCGGCGGTGGTCGGGCTGGCTGCCGGGCTGCTCATCCAGGGCCTGTTCTTCGCGCCCTTCGACCTGCCCCAGTACGGCATGAACGTTACCACCCTGCTGGTGCCGCTGTGGGGCATCAGCCTGCTGGCGAACCGTCTCATTCCGTCTGCTACGCCCTATGTGGAAACGCGCTACACCCAGGCCTTGGCGCTGTCCACCGCCTATCAGGGCGGCATCGTCGCCTGGGTCGGGTTCTGGGCCTTCTACGGGCATGGTTTTTCCAGCGAGACCCTGGCCTCCGTCGGCACCTTCGGCATCGCCTATATGAGTGTGATCCTGGTGGAGCCCCTGATCGACCTGGGCGTGCTGGCTCTGGCCAAGGCGCTGTCGCGCTACAGCAAAGGCCCGCTGTTCAACGTGCGTTTGCACCACGCGGCTGCTTGAGTGCAAGCCGGGTGCATGTCCTCGCATACACCCGGCCCCAGGTCAGTGTTGCGGGTCACCGTGCCCGGCGTGAGCATCCACGCGCACGGTGCCCTTGAAGCGCGAGAACTGCCGGACCCGTTCCGGCGCTATCACCGACTCCGCCGTGCGTACGGCTCGCAATAGGTCGCTCGCTTCTCGCTGGGCCAGCCCGGCATCCTTCAGGGTCGCTTCGTCGAGTAGCCCGTCGCCCGCGCACAGCACCACTTTCCAGTGATCCTGCACGCGTGTGAGCAGGGCGCGCCCACCTCGTTCCGCTTGCGTCCAGCCCGCTATGGCGTAGTCGCCTTCCAGGGTCACCGGGCCGACGTCCAATGCCGCCTCCGGGCGCTCCCAGGTGTGTTTCATCAGGTGCTCGATGGCTTGTCGGTCCGCTTGGCTGTCGGCCAGTGCGTAGCCGCCGGTGAGCGCCCAGAGCACGATCAGGTGTCTTGTCCACTTCATAAGCTTGTCTCCTCGATGAGCCAGGTCGTGAAATTTCAGAAGCCCATCCTCACGCCCACCTGGGCTGAGGTGCCGGGCATGGGGTAGCCGGTGCGGTACGCGTAGTCACGGTCGAACAGGTTCTCGACGGCCAGGAACACCTCGCCTTCCTCGCCGAGCTCGGGCAGGGCATAGCCCAGGCGCAGGTTGACCACGGTGAAGCTGTCCACTTGCTCGAAGTTGCTCGCGCCCTCGACCCGCTCCTGCTGCAGCACGTACATCCCGCTCTGGTACTGCGCGTCTGCGCTCAGGCGCCAGGGGCCGGTCGTGTAGGTGGTTCCCAGCGAGAAGGAGCGTCGCGGCGCGTAAGGCAGGTTGCGCAGGCTGGGGTCGAGCCAGGTGAAGCCGAGGAAGCTGCTCCAGCTCTCGTTCCAGCTCTGCTGCCAGGAGGCTTCGGCGCCCTTTATCTCGTAGTCGCCCAGGTTCACGTAGGCGGGTTGGGTCACGGCCGGGGGGAAGGCGAACAGGTAGCGGTTCTGCAGCTTGTCCTTGAATACGGCCAGGTCGAGGGTCGCGCCCTGGGTCGGGTTGAACTTGACCCCCAGTTCCCTGTGGTCCATGCGCTCCGGCTCCAGCTCACGCCAGCTTTCACCCAGGGCTGGAATCAGGTGCGAGAGAACGGAGGTTTCCAGGCCGGGGTAGTTGACGCCCCTGGAGAGGTTCGCCCGGAACTCGAGGTTGTGGGTGGAAAGCAGCAGTCCGGCATGGGGTGCCGTTTCGCTCTTGTAGACGTTGTGGTCATAGCCACGGATGCCGGCCGAAGGCGTGAGCGTCCAGTCCGGGTTCAGTTCGATCGCCTGGCTGAGCCCCAGGTGCGGGGAGATGAGTCGCAGGGTGGGCGTATCGAAGTCGTCACGGGGAGCCGGCGCCACGCGCTTGAAGGCCGCCTGGCCTTCCATCTGGTCGATATCCAGCCCCATTGCGATCTCGCCGCCATTCCAGGGCATCAGGTTTTCGGACCAGCGCAGGCCCTGCATGCTGAAGTCGGTGATGGTGTCGCCGTCGAGTCCGGTCTGGTCGAGGGCGCTGCCGCGACCTTCGTTGTAATAGAGCTTGAGGCTGCCTCGGGACTCCTCGTGTTCGTGAGCGAGCGTCATCGATACCAGGCTGCCACGGGTATTGAACTCGCCGGTCCTGGTGTCGGGCCGCCCTTGTTGGCCGGGGTCGGAGGCACGGTTGTCCGCGTGCAAGGCGAGCAGCGCCACCGACCAGTTGTCATCGAGCTGGTAGCTGAAGTTGGCGAGGCCATTGTTCAGGCGGCCGTCGCCATCGGCACGGTCACCGTCCGAGCGGGCGGTGCCTTGCGCCAGGCTGTAGCCCAGTGCGCCGCTGCGCCCGGTCAGGCTGGCCTGCTCGGTGAACGTGCGGAAGCTGCCTCCGGTCAATTGGAGTGTGCCGTTCTGGTGGTCACCCGCTGCGGCCGCGCGTGGCGTCAGGTCGATGGCGGCGAAGGTGTTGCCGAAGTTCTGCGGTTGCGGGCCCTTGTAGACGCTGATTCGCTCCATGCCATTGATGGGCAGCAAGTCCAGCAGCGGATGGTTCCAAACCGGCATGTAGAAGGGAACGCCGTCGATGAAGGTCTTGATCTCGCTGCCGGGGCGACTGGCTCCCATGCCCCGGATGTAGACCGCCCCACCTTCGGCTCCGCCGAACGAGCCGACCGGGTTGAAGCGCGACACCGTCACCCCGGGCGTGCGACGCAGCGCGGACGACAGGTCCAGCGCGTTGAGGTCGCGGATCTGCTCTTCGCCCACAAGGGTCGCCATGCTGGCGAAGGCGTCCACGGCGTTTTCATCGATAACCGCTTTCCCCGTCACCTTCGACTCGGGTAGCTCGATCGGGTTGACCTGGGCTGCGGTGGCACTGGCCATTCCCCACAAGGCGAGGGAAATGCCGTAGCTCAGACGTTTGATCAACATGCCACTTACTCCTTGATTCTGCTTTTTTATTCAGCCGCCGCCCGCACCGGGCTTTGCCGTCTGGCGGCGTGCAGGCTGTGTGCTTCTCTGAACGGGCGCCGGAGCACGTGCAGTGCCCGGCGTAGCGCAATGGATGTTCAGCAGGGGGCAGGCGGAGCCCGTGGGCTGGCGGGAGGCCACGCATGGCGGGGAGGTGCACTCGGACGGGGGCGCGGCCGTGGGTGTGGCGCATGGCCGCCGCGCAACAGCCAAGACAGGCCCAGCAGCAGGCCGATGCCGAGTGGCACCGAGGCGCAAAGCGGGCAGGTGAAAGAGGCCAGCCAAGCAGCTGGCAGCGGGAGGCTCGTGCCTGACCCGGCAGATGGCTGGCCGTCGGCGCTGCAGAACGGTGTCTCCAGCCCGCTCAATTGCAGGCCAGCCGCCTGGCCATGGTGGATGCCGCAGCTGAATACGCTGTACAGGACGCAGGCGTAGAGCATCCAGGCGATCAGGGAGCCTGGTCTACGACGGGCGCTCTTCAGGTGTGGGCGGGCAGGTTTGTGCATCGGGACGAGGGCGGTGGATGGGTTCGCCCGCCGGGAGCGAACCCAGGCACAGCGTTACTGGGCCATCCAGTGGATCACGGCCTTGTAGTCCTCGGGGCTGCAATCCATGCACAGGCCGCGCGGCGGCATGGCGTTGAAGCCCTGGGTCACGTGCTGCACGAGTACCTCGTCACCCTTTTCCAGGCGGGGTTTCCAGGCCGCGGCGTCGCCCTTCTTCGGCGCGGTGGGCAGTTGCCCGTTGTGGCACATGCCGCAGGCGCGGGTGAACACCGCCTCGGGTTCCTGGGCCGCCTGGGCCAGGGGGAGGGCCAGCAGGCAGGCTGCGAAGAGCAGGGATTTTTTCATGATCAACTCCTGTTTTTTCAATTATCGGTTGGCTTTCAGGTGGAGCACGGCAGCCGACTCACGGATCGGCTGCGCGCGTGTCGCTTCAGAAACTCAGGTCGACCTTGGCCCAGAGGGTGCGGCCCGGCTCGTCGATGGCGACGCGTTCGGCGGGGTAGCCGAAGCCGGCGTCACCGGCGAGGTTGAGGTGTTCGGCATAGTCCTTGTCGAACAGGTTGTCGACACCCGCGCTCAGTTTGACGTTCTTGCTGACGCGATAGGCGCCGTTGAGCGAGAAGACGCCAAAGCCCGCGCTGCTGCCGAAGTCCTGGCCCACGACGTTGCCCTTGCCCTCGGCCACCCGGCCCTGTTGGGCGACCAGGCGCCAGAGCGCGCCGGCGCTCCAGTCATCCTGCTCGTAGGTCAGGCCGAGGCGGGCCTCCAGCGGCGGCATCTGCGGCAGCGCTTCGCCGTCGGAGCTGTTCTTGCCCCAGGCATAGGCGAGAGAGCCGTCGGTTTTCCAGTGTTCGCCCAGCTTGTAGCTGGCCCCCAGCTCGCCGCCCATGATGCGGGCGTCCACGTTGCCGGCCGAGGAGCTGGTCATGCCCATCATCCCGGTGTTGTAGCTGAACAGGATGTAGTCACGCACCTGGCCCACATAGGCGGAAGCCCAGGCGTCGAGGTTCTCGCCAGCGTATTGCACGCCGAAGTCGAGCTGGGTGGTCTTCTCGGGCTTGATGCCGTCAAAGGCGTTGGCACTGCCGGACGGGCCGCTTTCCGCCGAGAACAGTTCCCAGTAATCCGGGAAGCGCTGCACATGGCCCAGGCCCGCATACAGGGTGGTGGGCGATTCGGCCAGGTCGTGCTCGTAGCGCACGAAGCCGCTGGGCAGGGTGTCGGCGCGGGTGGCCCCGGCGGTGGGGTTGTCGACGGTCATCATCCCGCTCCACTGGAACGAGCGGAAATCCTTGGCACTGGACCTGTCCAGGCGCGCACCGCTGACCACGCGGTTGCGCTCGGCGAGGTACCAGGTGGCCTCGGCGAAGGCACCATAGTTGTGGGTGACGGCGTCCTTGTCCCAGGGTGACTGGTCGGTGTCGATGTAGTCGCCGGTCATCATGTCGGCGCTGGAGTTGCGCCAGCGGTGCTCGCTGCGTAGCGCGTCGACGCCGGTGACCAGTTCCACCTCGCCCAGGTTGACGGTGGCGGCGAAGCGGGCGCCCAGCGTGCGGCGGTCGACCTGCGCGGCCATGGGCATCGGCATCATGCCGGATGGGTCCGGGTCACGCAGGCTGAAGTTGTCCATGATGTGGTCGGCGTAGTTGTAGTAGACCTGCGCCTCCACCTTGGTTAGGACGTCGCCGAGGTTGCTCTTCTCGAAGCGGAGCCCGAGGCTTTCCCGGGTGAACTGGGCGCCGTCCATGCTGCGACCGGCGTAGCGCGCCTCACCGTCGCCCTTGCCAGCGGTGAGCTCCAGCAGGGTGTCTTCATCGGGTGTCCAGCCGATGGCCAGGTCGCCGTTCCACTTCTTCCAGCGCGAGGGCACGGTGTCGCCGTCGCCATCCTCGTAGTCATCCGACTGCGCCTGGTTGCCGGTGAAGCGCACATAGCCTTCGCTGCCGCCGACCGCACCATCGAGCACCTTGTCGAAGCGGCCGTTGGAGCCCACCAGGAAGCTGGCGTCCAGGCGGCTGCCCAGCTCGCCGAAGTGCTCCGGGCCGCGCTCGAACAGCACGGTGCCTGCTGAAGCACCTGGTCCCCAAAGCACGGTTTGCGGTCCCTTGATGACCGTCAGCTTGTCGTAGGTTTCCGGGGCGATGTACGAGCTCGGAGCATCCATCCGGTAGGGGCAGGCGCCCAGCATCAGGCCGCCGTTGGTGCGCAGGTTGATGCGCGAGCCGAACATGCCGCGCAGCACCGGGTCGCCGTTGCTGCCGCCGCTGCGGATGGCGGCGAAGCCGGGGATGGTCTTGAGGTAGTCGGTGGCATCGCTGGCCGGCACCGGCTGCCGGGCGTCCTTGGGGTTGGCCACGATGGTCAGCGGTGAGCTCTGCTGGACCGCGGTGATAACGGTGGGGGGCAGTTCGTCCTTATCGTGCTGTTGCTCTTCGGCATGCAGTGAGGGCATGGCCACGGCCAGGGCCAAGGCGTGAAGCAGGAAAGGCACGCGCAGGGCGGCGCGACCCGGAAGGGAAGGGATTGCAGACATGATTGTTCCTAAATGGATGAACAGCAGTACGCCTTCGCAGGAAGGCGCGCTTCAACGATTCAGGAAAACGAAGGGGGCGCCCGGTTGGGAGGCGCGAGCAGGAAGGGCGGGGCATTGGCCGGGGGCGCAAGGTGCCGCGCGGGTTGCGTCGCCAGCGCGGGCGGTGGCGCTGGCGGGGTGAACGGCAGGCTCTGCAGCGCAACCGACTGCAGGCCGCACTGGGTGCAGGGCAGTTGCTGGCCGGCGAGCCCGTCGTCCTTGTCGCCGAGCTGCCACTGCATGCCCTGGGAGGTGCACATGAGCATGAAGCCGCCACCGCTCATCTGCGGTATCGCCCACAGCGGCATGGTCACGCGCAGCAGCATGCCCACCAGGGCAAAGGCGTAGAGCCAGTCGCGAAGGTTTCGGCTGAGTGGGTTCAGGGCGGGCATCCTCGAAGGTGCGCGGAGTATAGATTCATTTCGCCCGGGTTCAACACGGCGGATTGCCGCAGCGCCCGCGGCGAGGAGGCGTACTCCGCCTGGAAAAGGTAAGCCTGACTATGCGGTTGTAGAGCGACTTCATCGCGTCATTCAACGGCCATTTTCGGCGCAGGTCGCTTCAGCCAACCGAAACACTTGCAGCGACATGCCGGCGGGTAGCTTGTGATTGTCATGCCGGCCCCTGCATATCGCAGCGTACAGCGTACTTTTTGTAGATGATCCGAATGTTCGCACCATCTGGCCGCCCACAGCCAAGCGCACGGAGCCTATGCGCTCTCGTGATTTCATAGCGAAATTCAATTGGCTGCCGAGAGCTGACTTGATATCCAAATGACTCTACAGGTATCGCTTTCTCTGGAGTGTCCTATGGCTGAAGGCGCCGGGATGGACCACATCAAAGTCGAAGCAGCGCAGCTGACCATCGGCATGTATGTGGTGGAGCTGGATCGCCCATGGACGGACACCAATTTTCTCTTTCAAGGTTTTCGCATACGCCAGCAGCAGGAGATACGCCTGCTGCAGGAGATTTGCCGCTATGTCTGGGTGGATGCTCGACGCTCGCTCGACGTGCGTGGGCAGCTTGTGGAGAACTACGCTCAGGCGGCTCCCTTGATCCCTGCCATTGCTAAGGTCGACTTCAATGTGGAGGTGGAACGGGCAACTCCTGTGTGGCATGCCGCGCGTGAGGAGTCGTTGCGAATCCTGCATACGCTGAGGATGGGGCAGGAGTTGGATGTGGCGGCTGTCAAAGTCGTGGTCAAGGAGTGCGTCGAAAGCATCTTGCGCAATCCTGCCGCGATGCTCTGGCTGGCTCGCATCAAGAACAGTGATCACTACACCGCTGAACATTCCTTGAGGGTGTCCATTCTGTCCATCGCCCTGGGCAAGGAACTGGGCATACCTCTTTATCAACTGGAGCAGATCGGTGTGTGCGGCATGCTCCACGATGTGGGCAAGATCAAGGTTCCCAACGAGATACTCAATAAGCCCGGTGCACTGACCGCAGAAGAGCTGCGGATCATGCAAAGCCATGCAGCAGAAGGGCGCAAGCTGCTGATGAGCAACCAGCAGATCACGCCGGCGACCGTCGATGTCGCCTATTCGCATCATGAGCGCTTGGACGGAAAAGGCTATCCACGTGGCCTGGACGCCAGCAGGATTCCCTACTTTGCCAAGGTCATTGCTGTGGCAGACAGCTATGACGCCATCAACAGTGATCGGGTCTACAGCAAGGGGAAGTCCAGCCTCGAATCCCTGCGTATTCTGCTGGACGCGGTCAATTGCCATTTTGATGAGGCGATTGTCGAGTGCTTTATCCGGCTGATCGGCCTCTACCCCCCAGGCGAGATTGCCGAGTTAAGCAGCGGGGAAGTGGGCATCATCATTGGATGCCCTCCGGGTAATAAACTCAGGCCCAAAGTACTGATCGTGCGTGATGCGGAAAAAAACGCATGTCAGGAAAGGGTCATTGATCTCGCCGACAAGGCCGTGAGAGTGCGTGAGGTACACGGGAGCGGGGCATTCGGTATCGATATAGAGTCCTACCGTCTCAAGGGATTGATGATTCCGGAGAATCTCTGAGCTCCAAGTAATCCTCACCCCTGCTTTGATCAGCGCGGCATGACGTGGCGCAGAGCAGGGTGTCCACTGGTCGAGTCAGCGACGTTCATCTGAAGGTGGGAAACCACGTCCCCAGCACCTGTTCTCGTTCGGGACGCCAATCCCGGCTGCCCAGGTTGGACAGCGGGGCAACGTTATGGATTCGGGGCGGGGTGTCAACCGGAGGGCCGGAGGCCGGCGGTGAGGTTGATCGCGGATGAATCCGCTCCCACAAAAGAGGCCGCCCGGTTCGGCGTAGGGCGGGGGAAACCCGCGAGGTTCCGTGCTGGGGCCCCGTCGGGTTGCACCCGACCTACAACGGCACGGTGCCGTAGGTTGGCGCCGAGCGCAGCGAGGCCCAACGCCACCCTGTCCGGTCTCGCTGCGGGCGCTCCCTGTGGGAGCGGCTTCAGCCGCGAAAGAAGCACTGCCGGCACTGGGCTGCGAGTGGCCGGCTATTCCATCGCGAATGAATTCGCTTGTATGTCCTAGGGTGGAACCTGTCGGGGGGCGGAGGGAGCGAAATCGCTTCTGCAAGCCAGACCGTGGGAGATTTCTCCCGCCCCTCACCTCACTGCAAGCGCCGATAAGGAATCCATCGGCTCAGGTCCGCCCCCGAGACCGACCATATCTGCAAGCCTGCGCCATCGTGAGCCCCCGACAGGTCATTCCATCTTGGCCCTGGGAGTTCGTCATGACAATGCAGAGCACCGTAATCGGTATCGATGTCGCCAAAGACAGTCTGAGTCTGTATCGAGCAGATCTGGAGCAGGCCAGCGAGCTCATCAATGAGCCGCACGCTATCGCCACCTGGCTCAAGAGCCTGCCTGCACGAAGCCACCAACACCTACCACGTTGCCGTCGCCACGCTGGCGCACAAACGTGGCCACAGGGTCTACGTGATCGATGGTTACCGCCTGAGCAACTACCGCAAAGGCATCGGTGGCCGGGTCAAGAACGACCTGAGCGATGCCCGTCTGCTGGCCTGCTACCTGGCTCATGAACAGAAGCAGTTGCACCCCTGGGCGCCGCCGAGCCGCCTGTACCGCAAGCTGCAGGCCCTGTTGCACCGTCGCGCCACCCTGGTGCGAGTAACGACGGCTCTGCGCCTGAGCTTCGCCCAGGATCGCCAATTGGCGGAGGCATTGAAGCCCGTCCTGCAGCAGATGAAAGACCTGGAGTGGACGCTTAACGCAGCGCTGCAATCCACGCTGAAAGAGGCCGGTTTGAGCGCGCAGGCACAACGTTGCCAGGAGATCGAAGGGGTTGGCCCGATCACCGCTGCCGCGCTGAACCTGGCCTTCCTGCGGGGCACCTTCCGCAGTAGCGATGCGTTCATCGCCTTTCTCGGGCTGGATGTCCGGGTCAGGGAATCGGGGCGCTACATCGGCCGGCGCAAGCTGACCAAGCAGGGGGATCCGGAGATACGACGGCTACTGCATAACGCCGCCATGGCCGCCAGTCGCACAGCCGCCTGGAAGGAACGCTATCAAGCTTATTTGCAGCGGGGTTTGAAGAAGACCGAGGCCCTAACGATTCTCGCCCGGAAACTGGCCAGAATCGCCTTTGCCCTGATGACCAGCCAACAGCCGTACCGACACCGGGACGCTACGGCTGGTTGACATAGAATCTCCCACGAGGCGGCGCCGTGGGATGCGCCGGGCGGAGCTCCGCGAGCGCAGCGAAACCCATCACCGCAAACGCCAGGTTGCACCCGACCTACAGGCCATACATAGCCCCTGTAGGGGCGACTTCAGTCGCCAATCAGGCCGCAGGGCTGCCCCAACGCGGTGCTCCCCGACGGCACCGTTTGGTGGATGAAAAGAGCGCCATCCACCCTACATATCGGTCAGCGCCGAGGGATGCGCCGGGCGGCGCTCCGCGAGTGCAGCGAAACCCATCACGCGATGGGGGAACTCATTCGCCAAGCACCCCTGCAGGGAGGCTGCTTGCAAGACAGCGCACCTGGGCGGGCGGTAATCTCCGGGCTCGAACTGAGCGGTGAAAAGGGGGCTATATGTATATCGGTGAGTTGGCCAGATTGTCGGGGTGCACGCCCAAAGCCATTCGTTTATACGAGCAGATGGGCCTGATCAGCCCGCAGCGCCTGGGTACATACCGGCACTACACGGCCCATCACCTGAAGCTGCTGCAGATGATCCGTATGGCCCAGGACGTTGGCTTCAAACTGGGGGAGATGAGCGAGCTGCTGGCGGCCAAGCAACATCAAGCGCCCTTTCCCCTGGAGCTGGCCAACAAGGGCATCGAAGCCAAGCGCCTCGAACTGAAAGCACAGAGAAAAGCCCTGAAGCTGCGAGAGCAGCGCCTGGCAGAGCTACAGGCGCAGATAAACCAGCAGTTCGCTCCCAAGGTCAGCGCGCCAGCAAATACTCAAACGCCTGCCTGAGAGCCTCCTGGGGTGGGCGCGGCTGGTAGCCCAGTTCGTTGACGGCCTTGTCGATGCAGTAGTGCTGGCGCACGCCATAGAACATCCGCACCTGGCTACGGAGCAACTCGGCGGGCTGGCCGGTAAACCGTGCCCGCCACTCTTGCAGCGTGGCGACCAGCAACAGCAAGGCTTTTGGAGCCTGCCTCGGCAGGCGGTATGCCGAGCCAAGCCCGTTGAGCGCTTCGATCACCTCGGCCAATGAAGACGACTGCCGGTTGGCGAGTATGTAGCGCTGACCCGGGCGACCTTGCTCGGCTGCACGGATCAAGCCGTCGGCCACGTCCCGCACATCGACGAAATTGAAGTGAAAATTGGGGTCCAGTACCAGCTTGCGCTGCGGCACGGCGGTGAGGAAACCCATGGTGTCGGTCAGGCGTTCGGCATAGGGGCCGGTGATTGCCGAGGGCAGTACCGCCACCATTTCCAGGCCGTGGTTTTGCGCGGCCTCCCAGGCGGCACGCTCGGAGAGGATCTTCGACAGGTAATAGGGGTTCTGCAGGTTGGTGTTCCAGGTGCTCTCGTCCAGGTAGTGGCCGTTGTGGCCAACTGCCGCGACAGAGCTGACATAAACCACGCGGCGAACACCTGCCTCGGCAGCGGCGCGCAGCACATTGCGCGTTCCTTGCACGTTGACGTCGATGATCTCGGCGTCCGGGTGCTTCGCCCAGTGCTTGAAAACGGCTGCGACCTGGTACAGCACATCAACACCTTGTAGCGCGTGGCGCAGGGAGTCGAAATCCTGCAACTCTGCGCGTGCCACCTGGCAGCCGAGGCCACTCAGTGCGGAGCCGTGCCGCAGATCACGTACACCTGCACGCACAGGCTGCCCGCGAGCGAGCAACTGCCGAACCAGGTTGTTGCCAAGATGCCCATTGGCACCGGTCACCATCGATAAAGCACTCATCTGCTAGCCCTGGTTATGAAGGAGAGCCGGCAGCATGCAGGTTGCCCTTAGGGTCAGAGTCAAGCGTGGTCATCTGGGTGCAAGAACACCGCACCACGGGAAGCAGAAACACGCCCAGCGCTCGCAACCCTACCCTGACACGTTGCCCCTGGCGGCATCGCTTGGTGGATGAAAAGAGCGTCATCCACCCTACATGTCGGTCAGCACCCGAGCTGCGGGCGGCGGGCAAAAAAACCGCACAGGCGTGAGTCTGGGCGTCGAAATGTCTTTTCTGGATATATGGAAATCCGTATATTCGATTTCCCATATGTTCTGGCCCTCCCATGATCACCCCGACCGACGTCTTCAAAAGCCTCGCCGATGAAACGCGCGCCCGCGCCACGCTGCTTATCGCCCACCTTGGCGAGTTGTGTGTCTGCGAACTGATGTGCGCCCTGGATGACAGCCAGCCGAAGGTCAGCCGCCACCTTGCCCAACTGCGCAGCAATGGCTTGCTGCTGGATCGCCGCCAAGGCCAGTGGGTGTATTACCGCCTCAACCCGGAGCTGCCCGCCTGGGTGCACGAGATGCTGCAGGTGACGCTCAAGGCCAATGCCGAGTGGCTGCGGGAAAACGCCTCGCGCCTGCACAACATGGATGACCGCCCCGTCCGTGCGGCCGCCTGCTGCTAAGCCTGTTGGAGCGCTGGTTCATGCTTGTCGCCATTGCCGTGTTCGTCTTCACCCTGGTGCTGGTCATCTGGCAACCCAAAGGCCTGGGGGTGGGCTGGAGCGCCACCCTCGGCGCGGTCATCGCGCTGGGCGTGGGGGCGGTGTCGCTGCACGACATCCCCGTCGTGTGGGCCATCGTCTGGAACGCCACCGCTACCTTCATCGCCGTCATCGTCATCAGCCTGCTGCTGGATGAGGCCGGTTTCTTCGAGTGGGCGGCGCTGCATGTAGCCCGCTGGGCCAAGGGCAGCGGTCATCGCCTGTTCTGCTTCTGCGTGCTGTTGGGCGCCGCGGTTTCGGCGTTGTTCGCCAACGACGGCGCGGCACTGATCCTCACGCCCATCGTCATGTCCATGCTGCTGGCGCTGCGCTTCTCGGCGGCCACCACGCTGGCCTTCGTCATGGCGGCCGGGTTCATCGCCGATACCGCCAGCCTGCCGCTGGTGGTCTCCAACCTGGTGAACATCGTTTCCGCCGATTACTTCGGCCTGGGCTTCAGCGAGTACGCCGCGGTGATGGTGCCGGTGAACCTGGCCAGCGTCGCTGCCACGCTGCTGGTGCTGTGGCTGTTCTTCCGCCGTGACCTGCCCCGGCGCTACGCCCTGGAGGCGTTGCCGGCGCCGGAGACAGCGATCCGCGATCGCGCCACCTTCGTGGTGGGTGGGTGGACCCTGCTGGTGCTGCTGGCCGGCCTCTTCGCCCTGGAGCCCCTGGGCATTCCGGTCAGCGCCGTGGCGGCCGTCTGTGCGGCGACCCTGTTCGCCGTCGCCGCGCGCGGGCAGCGGATCGCCACCCGGCGCGTGCTGCGCGAGGCGCCCTGGCAGGTGGTGGTGTTCTCCCTCGGCATGTACCTGGTGGTCTATGGCCTGAAGAACGCCGGGCTGACGGACCTTCTCACCCAGGTGCTGGACCGCCTCGCCGCGCAGGGGCTGTGGAGCGCCACCCTCGGCACCGGCGTGCTTTCCGCCGTGCTCTCCTCGGTGATGAACAACATGCCCAGCGTGCTGATCGGGGCGCTGTCGATCCAGGGCAGCGGGGCCGAAGGCGTGGTGCGCGAGGCGATGATCTACGCCAACGTCATCGGCTGCGACCTCGGCCCGAAGATCACCCCCATCGGCAGCCTGGCCACGCTGCTCTGGTTGCATGTGCTGGAGCGCAAGGGCATGCGCATCACCTGGGGTTACTACTTCAAGGTCGGCATCCTGCTGACGCTGCCCGTACTGCTTATTACGCTGTCGGCCCTGGCGCTGCGCCTGAGCCTTTGATCGCCGCCCGGTGCGGCAGGAGCCATCGATGCGAGTCCTGTTCATGTGCACGGCCAACAGCTGCCGCAGCATCCTGTCCGAAGCCCTGTTCAACCACCTGGCGCCGCCCGGGTTCGAGGCGGTGAGTGCCGGCAGCTTTCCCAAGGGCCAGGTGCTGCCACGCAGCCTGGCCACCCTGCAGCAGGCGGGCATCGACACCCGGGGGCTGCGCAGCAAGGGCAACGAGGCCTTCGCCGACAACCCGCCGGATGTGGTCATCACCGTGTGCGACAAGGCGGCCGGTGAGGCCTGCCCGGTGTACTTCGGCCCGGCGCTGAAGGCCCACTGGGGGCTGGAGGATCCCTCCGAGGCGGGGGGTGACGAGGGCCAGGTGGAGGCGGCCTTCCGCGCCACGCTGGCCTGCATCGAGCGGCGCTGCCGGGCCTTCCTGGCGTTGCCCTTCGCGAGCCTCGAGCGCGACGAGCTGCAGCGCGAACTGGCCCGTATCGGCACCTTGCCGTAGCGGCCGGACGGGGCGTTCGGGCCTCAGAAATCCTTAAGCTTCGGCGCGCAGAGTGAGGCCTCCAAACACCAAAGGAGCTTCACCATGCGCTTCATGCTGCTTCCCGCCTTGCTGATCGCCAGCGGCGCCGCCCTCGCTTCACCGCAATGCACCACCGCCGACCGCTCCACCTGGAAGGACCCCGAGCAGTTCCAGGCGCAGTTGAAGGAGCAGGGCTATCAGATCAACAAGTTCAAGATCACCTCCGGCAACTGCTACGAGATCTACGGCCTCGACAAGGACAAGCGCAAGGTCGAGATCTACCACGACCCGGTCACCGGGCAAGCGGTGAAGAGCCGGGTGGAAGACTGATGCGCGCGGCGACCATCCGCCTCTGGGACCCGCTGGTCCGGCTGTTCCATGTCTCGGTCGCCGGCGTCTTCTTCGCCGATTACTTCTTCACCGAGGAAGGCGACCCCTGGCACGCCTGGCTGGGCTACTACGCCTGCGCCTGGCTGCTGGTGCGCGTGGCCTGGGGCTTCATCGGGCCACGTAGCGCGCGCTGGCACGACTTCTGGCCGACGCCGCGACGGCTCGCGGCGCACCTGCGGGCACTGGTCAGCGGTGCGCCCTGCCACCGCCTGGGGCATTCGCCCCTGGGGGCGCTGGTGATGGTGCTGATGATGGGCGCCATCGCGCTGCTGGGGCTCAGCGGCTACCTGATGCAGGAGGTCGATTCGCTGTGGGGCGTCGACTGGCCCCAGGACCTGCACCGCTGGAGCGCCAACGGCCTGGCGTTGCTGGTGGCGCTGCACCTGAGCGCTGCGGTGTTCGAGAGCCTGCGCCTGCGGGACAACCTGCCGCTGTCGATGATCACGGGCCGGCGCCGCCCGCTGCCGGAGGAGGAGCAGGGGCCGGGCTAGGCCGGCCCGGCGGGCCGCTGGCGCAGGGGGAACATCAGGATGGCGCGCAGACCGCCGCCGGCTGCGTTCTCCAGGCGCACGTCGCCGCCCAGGTGCTCCATGATGGTCTTGACGATGGACAGCCCGAGGCCGGCGCCGCCCTCGTGGCCATCGCTGAAGAAGCGTTCGAAGACCAGGGCCAGGCGTTCTTCGGGGATGCCCGGTCCCTGGTCCTCCACCGCCAGCTCGATGTGCTCGGCGGCGTTGCGCAGGCTGATGGTCACCACGGCGTCGGCCGGGGAGAAGTCCACGGCGTTGCTCACCAGGTTCTGCAGGGCGATGCCGATGCTCATGGCGTCGCCACGCACGGGGTAGGTGCCGGGCTGGATGTCCAGCACCGGCTCGACGTTGTGCTCCAGCACCCAGGGGGTCATTTCCACCAGGGTGTCGGTGGCGACCTTGGCCAGGTCGAGGTCATCGCCCGGGTGTTGCCCCAGGCGCGGCTCGATCCGTGCCAGGGTCAGCAACTGGTTGACCACGCGGCTCAAGCGGTCGACGCCGCCGATCAGGTAGCCCAGGGCGCGCTCGCGGTCTTCCGCAGAGCGGGCCTGCTCCACGTTCTGCGCATGCAGGCGCAGGATCGCCAGCGGGGTGCGCATCTCGTGGGCGGCGTCGGCGATGAAGCGCTGCTCGCGGCGCAGCAGGTCGCTGACCTGGCCGAGCAGCCGGTTGATGGCCGCCTGCATGGGCTCCAGCTCGCTGGGCAGCGGGGCCAGCTGCAGGGGTTCGAGGGATTTGGCATGGCGGCCGCGAATGACGTTGGCCATGTTCTGCAGCGGTTGCAGCCCCCAGCCGATGGCGAACCAGACCAGCAGCGCCAGCACCAGCCCGCCCAGCAGGAAGGGCAGCAGGGTGTGGCGCACGATGCGGTTGACCAGGTCGCCGCGCACGTCCTTGCGTTCGCCGACCCAGATCACCACCTGCTGCTCGCTCACCGGCAGCAGGAAGCCGCGCCACTGCTTGCCGTCGAGGGTGATGTCGGAGAAACCGGGGGTGCGCTGCTGGGGGCCGATGCGTGGGGCGCTGGGGGTGTTCACCAGCAGTTCACCGTCAGTGCTCCAGACCTGGAATGCCAGCTTGTTCTCGTAGGGGTGGCCGATGCCGGAGCGGCCTGCCTGGAGCAGGGCCGCGTCGAAGGCGCCGTAGAGCTTCTGGCGGTCGCCGGCGGCCAGCGGCAGGCTCATCACGCCCTGCAGCAGCCGGGCGTTCTGCGCCAGGTGGGCGTCGTAGACCTCGGCGATCTCGTGGCTGCTGTCGCGGTAGTTGTAGTAGGCGAGCAGGCTGGTGCCGGCGATGAGCAGGATGAACACCCGCCACAGGGTGCGTTGACGCAAGGAGGTCATAGTTTGCTTTCCACCAGGTAGCCGATGCCGCGCACGGTGCGGATCAGCTCGCCGAAGAGCTTCTTGCGCAGGTGGTAGATGTGCACTTCGAGGGTGTTGCTTTCCGCTTCCTCGTCCCAGCCGTAGAGCAGCTGGGTCAGGCGCTCGCGGCTGAAGACCTTGCCCGGCTGGGCCAGGAGTTCGTGCAGCAGCATGTACTCCTTGGGCGTCAGCGAGACGGGCCGGCCCTGGTAGTGAACCTGCTGAGAGACCGGGTCGAGGCTGACGCCGCCGTGTTCCACCAGCACCTGCGCGCGGCCGCTGCTGCGTCGCAGCAGGGCACGCAGGCGGGCCTTGAGCTCGTTGAGGTCGAAGGGCTTGATCAGGTAGTCGTCGGCGCCGGCATCGAGGCCGGCGATGCGGTCCTCCATGCCGTCGCGGGCGGTGAGGATCAGCACCGGCAGCGCCGACCCCGACCCGCGCAGGCGCTTGAGGACGTTGAGGCCGTCCAGGCGTGGCAGGCCGAGGTCGAGGATCACCAGGTCGAAACTCTCCTGGGTCAGGGCGTGCAGTGCGCTGGCGCCATCCTGCAGCCAGTCGATGGTGTAGCCCTCTTCGCGAAGGCCGGTGCGCAGGCCTTCGCCCAGCGCGCTATCGTCTTCAACCAGCAACAGACGCATGCTTGGTCCTAGTTGTCCTTGAGGTTCTTGAGTAAAGCATTGATCTCATCCCGTCGCCCCTGGTCAGCCAGCTCGCGCCCGGGGCGCGGGGGGGCCTGCAGGGCTTGTTCCAGGGCCTGGCGGGCTTCTGTCGGGCGGTCCTGGCGGTACAGATGATCACCCCAGAAGTACAGGCTGTCGATGCCGTGCGGGTTGATGCGCAGGGCTTCCTGCAGCAGCGCCTCGGCTTTCTTCGCGTCGCCGAAACCGATGGGCCAGCCGGGCACTCGGTCATAGAGCGCCGCCAGGCTGGTGTAGGCCGAGCCCTGCAGGGCTTGCGGGTCCAGCGCCAGGGCCTTTTCCAGGCTGGCGCGTGCCTCCTTGACCTTGCCCAGTGCGCCCAGGCCGCCCTCGGCCCCGGCCCAGCTGCTGGTGACGATACCGTTCCAGATCCAGGCTTCCGCCGCTGTCGGTTGCTGGCGGGCGAATACCTCGCTGTCGGCCGCCAGCTTGGCGAAGGCCGTCTCGCGTTCGGCCTCGGGCGTGCGGTACTGGATCTGCGCCCAGCGGGTCTGGATGTCGGCCAGGCGTTGCTGCCCGGCGTCGTCCAGGGACCAGGCCAGGGGCGAGGCGATGAGCAGTGCGATGAGCAGGAGTCGTTTCATTTGCTGGTTTCCCCGGTGGTTGCGCGGCTGTGCTGGCGGATGACCGGCAGCTGCTTGCGCAGCGCCCGGTCCACCAGCCCCGGTAGCAGGTGGTTGAGGCGCACGAAGAGCTTTTCCGGCCAGCCCAGGTAGAGCTCGCGGAGGTTGCGTTCGATCGCTTCGAGCACGGCGATGGCGACGTCCTCGGGGGCGTCGGTGCCCACTTTCAGCGCGTCGTTCAGCGCGGTGGCGGCGGCGCCGTTCATGGCCGTGCGGGTGGCCCGTGGCGCCACATAGAGGACGTCCACCGAGGTGTCCGCCAGCTCCCGCCGCAACGCCTCGGAGAAGCCGCGCAGGGCGAACTTGCTGGCGCAATAGGTGGCGTAGCCGGGGTAGCCGATGGAGCCGTAGGTGGAGCCGATGTTGGTGATCAGCGCGTGCTCCTGCCGGCGCAGCAGGGGCAGCAGCAGGCGGGTGAGCTGCAGCGTGGCCTTGAGGTTGAGGTCGAGCAGCTCGTCCAGGCGCGCGTCGTCGATCTGCTCGAACAGGGCGAAGTGGTTCACCCCGGCGGCGTTGACCAGCAGGTTGACGCCGCCCAGCTGCCAGGCCGAGGTCAGCACCTGGTGGCGGTCGGCGCTCTGGGTGAGGTCGGCCTGCAGCCAGCGCAGCTGGTGCGGGTACTGCTGGCGCAGGGGCGCCAGGCTGCCCTCGTGGCGGCTCACCGCCAGGACCTGGGCGCCGGCCTCGCAGAGTTGCCGGGCCAGTTGCAGGCCGATGCCGCCGCTGGCGCCGGTGAGCACCGCACGGCAATCAGACAGTCGCATGGCGCACCTCGGCACGGGGCAGGCCGCGGAACATGTCGGCATAGAGGCCGTAGACCACCTGCGAGGTGTGGATCACCGCGGCCTGGTCTTCGGGCTGGTCGAGGCGGTCCATCAGTTTGCGGTAGGTGGCCATGTGGTCCTGGTCCAGCTCGCCGTGGGAGCTGAGGTAGCTGAAGGCCGTCGGTGGCAGGCCGAGGGAGCTGCGGATGCTGCCGGCGGCGTGGGTGGCCAGGGCGATGCTGGTGCCCTCCAGCACGTTGACCATGCCGAACAGCCCCACCGGGTTGTGCCGGGCGATGGTGTCGTAGAGGAAGGCCACCATCAGCTCGATGGACAACGATGGCCGGCTGTCGCGCACGCGCTCGGGGTCGCCGCCGCAGGCCGCGATGTCGTTGAGGATCCACTGCTCGTGGCCGTACTCCTCGTCGATGTATTCGCACACGGCCTTGCGCAGCCACTCCAGGCGGCTGGGCAGGCGCGCGCCGCAGGCCATCATCAGCGGCGCGGTGTGGCGTACGTGGTGGTAGGCCTGGGTGAGGAAGGCGATGTAGCCCTCCAGGCTGACGGTGCCGCCCAGTGCGTCGCGGATCACCGGTACGGCGAACAGCGCCTGGCGTTCGGTGTGGGTGGCGCTTTGCAGGGTGTCGAAGAAGGACATGGGAAACCTCAGGCGTTGGCGAGTTGGTTAAAGGTGGTCTGGTAATGGAGGAAGATCGCCTCGCGGCGCGGCCGGCCGTTGCCGGTGAGCATGCCGTTGGCGGTGGAGAAGGGCTCGGGCAGGCGCGCCCAGCGGTGCACCCGGGCGTAGTCCGGCAGCCCCTGGTTGCAGCGCTGCACGGCGGCTTCCAGCTCGGCGGCGGTGGTCTCGACGGCCAGCGGCCAGAGCAGCGCCAGGTTGTGGCTCAGGCCCTCGCCATGGACGAAGGCCTGGAGGATGGTGCCGTCCTGGGTCAGCTCGGCCTCCACCCATTCCGGGTTGACGTTGCGGCCGAAGCTGGTGATGAACTGGTTCTTCTTGCGCCCGAGGATGCGCAGGTAGCCGTCCGCATCGAAGTGGCCGAGATCACCGGTGGGCCACCAGGGCGAGGCGGGCGCCGGCTCGCCCAGGTAGCCGAGCAGGATGGCGCCGCGCACCAGCACCTCGCCGTCTTCGGCCAGGCGCACCTCGACGTGGGGCAGGGGCCGGCCCACCGTGCCGGGGCGGCTGTGCCCGGGCAGGTTGAGGCACACCACCGAGGCGCATTCGGAGAGCCCGTACCCCTCGTACACCGGCAGGCCGATGGCCTGGGCGCGAGCCAGCAAGGCCTCCGAGACCCGCGCGCCGCCGACGGCGACGAAGCGCAGCTCGCCAACCTGCATCAGGCCGCGCTCGATGGCGGTGACCAGGGCCAGCAGCAGTTGCGGCACCAGGATCAGGCTCTGCGCGCCGCTGAGCATGATGCAGCCCAGCAGGCGCTTGAGGTCGATGCCGCTGGCGCCGTTGAGGCCGAGCTGGGCCAGGGGCAGCAGGGTGACCTGGGCGCCGGCGATCAGCGCGGCGTAGGTACCGAGGTTCTCCAGCAGTACGCCCAGGGGCAGCACCGCCAGATACTGGCGCGGCGCGGTGGGGCGGCTGGCGGCTTCCAGGGCCTGGGCAACCTCGAGCATGGCGGCGGCGGACAGGCACACGCCCTTGGGGGTACCGGTGCTGCCGGAGGTGTAGGTGATGCGCGCGGTGCCTTCCGGCAGGGCGGCGGCGTGGCTCGCCGGGCGCTGCCAGAGGCCGTCCGTGTATTGGTAACCGGCGGCGGTCAGTTCCTCGCCGTGGGCGTCGTCGTCCGCCAGCACCAGGGTCGCCTGGCTTTGCTGCAGGCAATGGGCCCGCTGGGCGGGGCTGAAGAAGGGCGGCAGCACGATGCACGGGCGCTGGCTGAACAATGCCGCCAGGTCCCAGAACAGTGCGTCCGGCCCGTTGTCCAGGAGCAGCACCAGCGGCCCCGCCGGCAGCTCGCCCAGGCGGGCCTCGCGCTGCGCGACCTCGGCCAGCAGCTGTGCATAGCTGAAGCGCTGCTGGGCGCCCCTGACGGCTGGGCGCCGGGCGTCGCTATCAGCGTGCCGTTGCAGGATTTCACGGAACCCCTTCAGGTCAGGCCGCATTGCCGTTCTCCCCGTGCAAGGAGGGGAGCCCCAGGCGGTGGAACACGCCGTGGCGCTCCAGCTTGTGGTAGCCGTTGCCGATGTCGCCGGCGAATACCTGCGGGCGTTGTGCGTAGTAGGTGCCCCAGTTGCTGTCCGGGTCGGCCAGGCGCTCGGCTTCGGCCCGGCCCAGGGAGATCGGCTCCAGGCCGAGGCGGTGGAAGCTGTTGACCAGGCTGGCGGTGCCGGTGAAGGCGACCCAGCGCAGCCCCCGGGTGGCCAGGAGCCAGGTCACGGCGATGATCAGCAGGCGGGCGCCGCCGGCGGACAGCGACGACAGGTTGCCGACCTCCACCAGGGCCGCGCGGGTGACGGCGGCTCCGGCCAGGCGGCTCACCGCCGCTTCCATGGGCTCGTCCAGGTACTGTTCGAGGAACAGCGGCCCGGTGTCTGCCAGGCGGAGGCCGACGGCGGCGTCCAGGTCGCCGTGGCGGTCATGGAGCCCGAGCATCTCCGGCAGGAAGTGCTGGACGTCGGCGTCGTGGGCCGCTTTGAAGCTGCGCTGGACGAAACCTTCCAGTGCCTCGCGGCCCGGGTCCCCTGGGCGTTGCAGGGCCAGGTAGGCGTGGCGTTGGCCCAGGCTGCCAAAGTGAAGTGGGAACAGCGTTTCCCATTGCGACTGGATCATGTCTTGCCCCCATCGTTGGTTCGAGTGGGGGCAGTATCCGCAGCGAATCTGAATGGAGTCTGAAGCCGGCCCAAACGTTCTGGGGGTTGCCTTCAGCCGTTATGCGCAGCCGCTCAAACGATGTGGGCGTGCAGGGCTTCGCGGTCTTCCAGCAGGGCTTCGATGTCGGCGAAGCGGGTCTGCAGCGCCTCGACCAGCTGCGGGTCGAAGTGCCGCCCCGATTGCTCGAGGATGTGCGCCTGGGCGCGTTCGGGGCTCCAGGCGCGCTTGTAGGGCCGGTCCATGCGCAGGGCGTCGTAGACGTCGCAAAGCGCGACGATGCGGGCGGCGAGGGGGATGGCGTCGCCGGCAAGGCCCCGGGGGTAGCCGCTGCCGTCCCATTTCTCGTGGTGGCAGTAGGCGATCTCCGCGGCCATGTCGATGAGCTCGGTGCCGCCTTCCTCATGCAGGATCGAATAGCCGATGCGCGGGTGCTCCATCATGGCGGTGCGCTCCTCCAGCGTCAGCGGCCCCTCCTTGAGCAGGATGCTGTCGGCGATGCCGATCTTGCCCAGGTCGTGCATCGGGGCTGCCAGGCGCAGCGTCTCGCACCAGCTTTCGGGCATGCCGATGGTGGCGGCCAGCAGGGCGGCGAATTCGCCGATGCGCAGGATGTGGTCGCCGGTGTCGTTGTCGCGGTAGCAGGCCGCGCGGCTCAGCGCGCGGATGCCGGCGCGGTAGCTTTCCTTCAACTGCGCGGTGCGGGTGCGCACCTTGGCTTCGAGGTCCTGGTTCATGTTCTCCAGGTGCTCGGTGGCGTAGGCGAGCTGCAGGCAGTTGCGGATGCGCAGCAGCAGCTCGGGCAGGTCCACCGGTTTGGTCAGGTAGTCGTTGGCGCCCAGTTCGAAGCCGCGGCGCCGGCTCTCCGGGTCGCCGAGCGCGGTGAGGATGATGACGGGCCGGCGCGAGCGGTTCCTGTCGCCGAGGCGCCGGAGGATCTCGAAGCCGTCCGGGGCGGGCATGTCCAGGTCGAGTATCAGCAGGTCCCAGGGGTTGTGGATCAGCCATTCCAGGCCTTCGGCCGAGTCGCTGAAGCCCTGTACATGGCGCAGCCCGAAGGCCCGGGTACTGGATTCCAGCAGGCGCATGTTGGCGGTGATGTCGTCGATGATGACGATGCGGGTTTCCTTGGGGATGCTAGTGAACATGAGGCTCCTCCTTGACCAGCAGCGAACTCGCCAGTTCGCGCAGTTCCTCGACGTCTATCGGTTTCAACAGCACGGCTCTGAAAGCATAGAAGCTCAACCACGAAGGGTCGGGTTTTGCGGTGAGCATGACGACGGGCACATCGGCCCCGCCTTCGATGCCGTTGAGCTGGCTGATCGCGGAGGCACCCTCCACGCCGAGGTCCACGAGGAGCATGTCCGGCAGGCCTTGCTGCAGCGCCTCGGCCAGTTGCCCGCCGTTGTCCAGCGAGGCGACGTCGGCGACGCCGGCCAGCGCCCTGGCAACCCTCCGTCGGCTGGGCTCGTCGTCATCCAGGTGGATGACCCTCGGTCGCCCCGAGCGCTCCACGCGGCCGACGCTGGAGGGCGTATTCGCGAGGGGCAGCTCGATCCAGAAGCGGCTGCCCACGCCGAGTTCGCTGTGCAGGCCCATGCGGCCCTGCATCAGTTCCGCGAGCTCGCGGCACAGCGAGAGGCCGATGCCCGTTCCCTTGATCGCGGTGTTTTCCTTGCCCAGGCGCTGGAAGGGTTCGAACAGCTCCCCCTGCAGGGCCGGATCGACCCCTTCGCCGCCGTCCTCCACATAGATGCGCAGGTGCTCATCGCAAGGCTCGACGCCCAGCAGCAGGCGCCCGCCGGGACGGTTGTACTTGATGGCGTTCGACAGCAGGTTGATCAGCACCTGGCGCAGGCGCCTGCTGTCCGCCATCACGTGCGTGGGTGCCTCGGGCAGCCGCACCTGCAGCTCCAGGCCGACGGTCTCGGCCTGCCCGCGCACCATCTCCGCGCACTCGTGCATCATCCGCCCGGCATTCACCGGGCGCAGGGTCAGCTTGGGTGCCTCGGCCTGGAGGCTGGACCAGTCGAGCAGGTCGTCCACCAGTTGGGAGAGATGACCGCTGGCCAGGAGTATCTCGTCCAGCGACTGGGTGTCTGCGCCCGTCTGGGTCGCCTGCATGTGCATCAACTGGGCGAAGCCGTGGATGGCGTTCAGCGGTGTGCGCAGCTCGTGGCTGATGCTGGAGATGAAACGCGACTTGGCCTGGCTGGCCGCCTGGGCCTCGCGGGTGCGCTGGAGCAGGTCTTCCTCCACCTGCTTGAGCTTTTCGATGTCGACGAAGGTGCCGGCCACCAACGTGTGGGTGGCCTCGCCTTCGAGTTCGAGCTTGCGCCCGCGGCACAGCATCCACACCTCCGAGCCGTCGGGGGCGAGGAAGCGCAGCTCCAGGTCGATGCGGCTGATGACGCCCAGGCGCAGGGCGTTCAGGGCCGAGTCCAGGCGCGGCGCATCATCGGGGTGGATGTGGGGGGGCAGCCGGTGGCGCAGAAGTTCGCAGCCGGGCAGGTTGAAGCGCGCAACGAACTCTCCCCGGAGGTGCAGGCGGTCCTGTTCCAGGTCGTACTCCCAGAGCCCGGCGGTGACGCTTTCGGCGACCAGCTCCAGACGTTGCTGCGCGGCGTTGCGCTGGTTTTCGCTGATGCCCAGCTGTTGCCCCATCACCAGCACCGATTCGGCCATCCGGTCCAGCTCGAGAATGCGGGATTCGGCGCGTCTCGGCTGCCACTGGCCGAGGCCGATCTGCCGTAGCATGTCGGCGATGCCATCGATGGCGTCACGCAGCCGGTCGCTCAGGTGGCGGGCGCGCAGCCACATGTAGGTGAAGAAGCACAGGTAGAAGCCGACCAGCCCGGCGATCAGCAGGTAGCCGATATGTCGGTAGTGCCCGGCGAGGTTGTTGGTGGCGGCCATCACCTCGCTTTTGTCCGCCAGGGCCACCAGGCGCCACCCCGAGGGCTGGATCTCGTTCCAGGCCACCAGGTGTGTGCGCCCCTTCAGGTCGATCTCGGCGCGGCCGTTCGGCGCCTTGGCCAGCGTCTCGGCCAGGTCGGCCGTATCCGGGCGCATGCCCAGGTTGAAGTCGGCCGGCTTGAAGCGCTCGCTTTTCACGGCTTCCTGTGGGGCGTGGCCGGTCAGCTCCTGCAGGTCGAAGTCGTGCTCGGCGGCGTGGGGGAGGGCCAGGATGTTCATGTCCGGGCCCACCAGGACCAGGTAGCCGCCCCAGCCGATGTGGAGCCGGGATATCTCCTCGAGGATGCCGCCCACCGTGACGTCCATGCCCACCACGCCTTCGAGGAAGTCGCCGCGGTACACAGGGGAGATGGAGGAGGTCATCCAGCCCTGGCCGGCCGGGTCGAGGTAGACGTCGGTCCAGCGTTGCAGGCGCCCCGGGTTATGCGCCGCATCCGCCAGGTAGTAGAAGCTGTACTCGGGGATGCGCATGTCGTGGGGATACTGCTTCTGCGTCTCGAACCAGGGGAAGATGCGGTTGTAGTTGTCCCAGCTGTTGAAGTAGAGGCTGGCCACCAGGGGCTGGTGGTTCTTCATCTCCTCCATGAGCGAATCGAGCGACGCCAGGCTGCCGACCTTGCCCAGGTCCTGCTTCTCCAGGGGCGTGGCGGCGGAGTAGAAGGAGGCCGCGCCGCCGAGGTTGCGCGGGCTGTAGCGCGCGCCATCGGCGGTGGTGGCGAAGCGCTCCGGCGGCGTGTGGGCGGGGTTGGCCAGGGCCTGCTCGACCATGTGGGCGAAGAGGTCGGTGTTGGCGGCGATGTGGCCCAGGTGGTCCTGGATGCTCTGGGCGTTCTGGTCCGCCGTGGCGCTGAGGCTGTCCATCGCGTTCTGCTCCAGGTACTGCACCTGGGCGTCGCGGATGGCCTGGTTGCTGAGCAGGTAGCAGGCGATCAGCACGGTCTCCACCAGCACCAGGGGCAACAGCGCGCTCTGCACGTAGGCCCGCCAGAGCCATCGGCGCAGCCCGATCTTGTTGTGGGGTTCCGACATATCCGTATCCTCTTGCATCGCCTTGCGGCTGTCCTTGTCTAGAGCCGGAACGAGGCGACCACGGCATTGAGCTCCACCGCCAGGCGCGACAGGTCACGGATGTTCACCAGGCTGCGGTCGACTTCCCGGGCGACGGCCGCCTGCTGTTCCGCCGCACTGGCGACCTGCACGGCCCGGGACAGGAGGCGGACGATGCTGCGGGACAGCACCAGCGCCATCAGCACCGCGCCGGCGAGGATGAAGCCCACCAGCAGATTGGCCCGCTGGTAAGCGGATGAACTGGCCGGTGCCGCATTTTTGGCGCCGTCCTCATTCAACTTCGTCAGCGCGGCCAAGTCCGTGTTCATTAAGTGGCCCTGTTCATTCAACTTCTGGTTGACGAGTTGTTCGGCGTCGGCAAGTTGGTTGGCGGACAGGTGCTTGATGATCGGGTTTTGAAGGCTGAGGTAGTTTCTCAGGTCCGCGTCGAATCTGTTGTGCAGGGGCTGCTCTTCGGGGCTGGATATATAACCTCGATAGGTGTCGCCGGCGCGTGCAAGTTCGGCCTTTTCATTGTCCAGTTTTGCCGCCGTAATGGTGTCGAAGGACGCCAGCGCCCGAAGTGTCGAAGCGCGTATCTGCCAGGTGGCCTGGTGGAGGTGGCTGATGGCGATGATGCTGGGAAGCCAGTTTCCCTCGACCTCCGCTGAACTGCCGTGCATGCCCTGCATCTGCCGCAGCGACCCAGCGCCCACGGCCACCAGCAGCATTACCAGAGCGGCGAAACTCACGTTGATGCGGGTGGCGACACGCAGATTGCGGATGGACATGACGACTCTCCCGGTCCTGACTGCCACTAATTGGCGTTACGATCTTGCATGCCTGCCGGGTGCTAACTGAAGTGTGGGCCTGGCCCCGTTTTAATGCCGTGAACGGCCCGTCGCATTTATTCGTGCAGAGGCGAATCTGTATCAAATAAGTCCATTTTCTCAGTTGGATGTCGGCAGTGATATCAATATGCCTGTGCTGTTTATAGTCAGGCGCAGTGGGCGAGTCTTCAGCGAAGCGACGAGTGGTATTCGCCTTTGGTGGAAGTTTATTTAAAGGTTTTTTAATCCATCGGAAGTTGTGGTGAAAGTGTAGGGTTGATGTGAAATAAGTGTGAAAATAACGAGATTAAAGGGTGCGTGGTTATTGCCGATCGAAGTAACCATATTGAGGGATTATTGACCTAATACGTTGCCTCGACCTGTCGGGGCGACTTCAGTCGCCAAGCAGGCCGCAGGGCTGCCCCGGCACCGTGCTCCCGGATGGCGCCGCCTGGTGGATGAAAAGAGCGCCATCCACCCTACCCATCGGTCAGCACGTGGTTGAGGGCAGCGTCGTAGGTTGGTGTCGAGCGCAGCGAGGCCCAACGTCAAAAGCGCTGCATGCTCGGCTGTTTTCGGACGGCGCCTATGCTAAAAAGTTGCCCAGGAATCCGCGGCCGTACGGCGCAGACAAAGGAGCAACGAGCATGGGCAACAGTTCAAGGATTGGCGTGGCATTGGCGCTGCTGCTGGGCGCGACCACGGTGTGGGCCGAAGAGCCGGCGGAAGACGCCAGCACCCTGAAGGAGTCGGCCAAGGCTGCCGTTTCCACTGCCATCTCCGCCGGCAAGAACCTGCTGGGTGGTGCCTCTCAGGGCATCACCGAAGGCCGCGAATCCGCCCAGGGCGCGGACGGTGCCATCGTCATCTCCCAGCTCGACCAGTTGGAAGGCAAGGTCGAGGTCAAGCTGCTCAAGGTCGATACCACCGACGAGAACTTCGGCGCCTTGCTGGGCTTCAAGAACCTCACCGACAAGCCCGTGCGCCTGATCAACCTGCAGCACAACGGCGCTTTGCTGGCCATCGATCAGGATGACTACTCCAGCAACCTGGTGCCCATGGAAAACCCCGAGGAAGTCACCGTGCCGCCGAAAACCGGCGTACGGCAGCGGTTCGTGTTCCAGGGCCCGGTGGAAGGGCCCAAGGCCGTGCGCCTGTGGGGCCGCGAGTACAGCGTGAAGTAAGCCGCTGCGCATGAATGCCTGCCTCTGCTGGAGGCGGGCGTTGGTGTACAGGAATAGTCACTGCAGCCGCGCCTTCCTCAGTCTTGAGCCCGGCGCGGCGGGCAATCTACGGTCCATTTCCCCCGCCGGTATTGCTCGACCAGACCGCCTGGGCCTCAGGCCTGCTTCCGTAGCGGCGGTGACGCTCAGCGCTTCACGCAGACGAACAGGGCATTGCCGGAGGTGCCAGCCCAGGGGGTGATCCGCTCGTAGTCGTGCTCGAACACCTGCACCTCGAAGTGCGGCTGCAACAGCTGCTGCTGCTCGGCGAAGGTCAGGGCGACCATGGGGTGTTCGTCCTGCCAGCTCTGGGTGATGCCAGCGGTGGTTTTCTCGATGCTCAGGCGCAGTGCCTGGCGCTCGCCTTCGCCGCTGTAGTACCAGCCGGAGCCGAAGCTGAACTGGCTACCGTCGTGCTCCGCGCTGTGGCGCACGAAGGAGCGGTTGTCGATCTGCCCCTTGTCCACCGTGTTGAAGCAGAACACGCCGCCCTCCGCCAGCGCGGCGTGGATGCTGGCCAGGCAGGCGCGCAGCTGCTCCAGCCCGGGGTTGTAGTGGATGGAGTAGAGGAAGCAGGTGATCAGGTCCTGGGGCTCGTCGACGCGGAAGCTGGCCATGTCCTGGCAGCTGAACTGCGCGTCCGGGCAGCGCTGCTGGGCGAGGTCGAGCATGGGCTGGTTGATGTCCAGGCCGGCGCTGCGGTAGCCGAAATCAAGGAAGTGGCGCACATGCGGGCCGGTGCCGCAGGCCAGGTCCAGGTGCCGACGCCCCGGGGTGCCGAACAGTTGGTGCAGGCGGCGCACGCAGTGGCTTTGCGCCTGGTAGTCGATGTCGGCGCACATCAGGTCGTAGTAGGAGGACAGGTCGGTGTACAGCGCGTTGGAGGACATAAGCAGCCAGGGCGTGGGATTTTCGGCGCGGCATGTTAACCCAGCTGCGGTCAGGGCCTGGCGAAAACCGGACGCGCCGCAGCGGCAGCCCGCCTGATCACGGGCGCCGCCGCGCCGGCATCAGCGGATGCGCGTCTCGAAGTGGCTGTCATAGTCGCCGGTGAGGGGCATCTCCAGCAGCGGCTGGGCTTCGATATCGGCGAGCAGCTGACGCCATTGGGCGAGGATGGCCCCGCGCGCCGCGTCGTCGAGGTAGGGCACGTGGTAGGCGAAGAAGGGCTCGAGCACGTCGAAGCCGGTGTAGCCCAGGGTGCCCTTGAGCAGCGGGCGGAACACGTCGCGCAGGTCATCGTGGATGCCTTCGGCGGAGAACATGCGCTCGCGCCCGCCAAGGGTGGCGCAGACCAGCGCACGTTTTCCGCGCATGCCGCCCTGGTCGAAGATGCGCCGCCCGCCGTAGAACAGGCCGGAGACGAACACGCGGTCGATCCAGCCCTTGAGGATGGCGGGCATGGCGTACCAGTACACCGGGAAGCTGAGGACCAGTAGGTCGCAGCGGGTGATCTTGTCGATCTCCGCCTGGATGTCGGGGTGCAGCGCGCCGTTCTTGGCGGCGTGGCGCTGCTCCAGGGCATAGACCAGGTAGTTGGTGTCGGCGCGCTCGCTGAAGTCGCGCGCGCTGGCCACCGGGTCGAAGCCCATGGCGTAGAGGTCCGAGACCTCCACACTGGCGCCGAGGCTGCGGAAGTGCTCGGCCGCCGCCTGGGAGAGCGCCGAGGTGAAGGACGCCGGCTCGGGGTGGGCGTGCACGATCAGTACGTTCATGGCGAAACCTCTGGTGGAAGTGGGCGCCAGGGTAGGGGCCCCGGGCGGGCCGTCACAGAGGCAAAAATGACGCCCGGTATGCGGATGCCGACAACCGCACGCGGTCAGTCGAAGCGGAATTTGCGCCGGTAGGCGGCAGGGGTGAGGCCGATACGCTCGCGGAACAGCCGCACGAAGGAGCTGCCGTCCAGGTAGCCCACGGCCTGGGCGATGTCCTCCACGCGCTGGTTGCCGGTTTCCAGCAGCGCTCGGGCCGCTTCGATGCGCAGGTTCTGCAGGTAGGCGAGGGGCGTTTTCTCCAGAGCGAGCTGGAAGCGGCGGATCAGCGTGCGCTCGCTCACCGCCAGGCGCCTGGCCAGGTCCGCCAGGCGGATGGGCTCGGCCAGGTGGCGCTCCAGGTATTCCTGGGCCTGCTGCACCAGCGCATCGCTGTGGGAACGGTGGGCGAGCAGCGGCAGGAAGGGCGTCTGCAGCGTCTGGCTGACGTCGATCAGCAGGCTCTTCGCGCAGCGCGCCGCCAGGGCCGAGCCGGAGTGGCGCTCGATGGTCTGGATCGACTGCAGGTGGTAGGACGACAGCGCGCCGGCGCAGAACAGCCGGTCGGCCTGGGTGAGGATCGGCGCCATCTGCAGGTCCACCGCCGGGAACCAGGAGCGGAACTGCTCCTCCAGCCACCAGGTGGTGGTGGCGACACGGCCATCGAGCAGGCCGGTGCTGGCCAGGAGGAAGGTGCCGGTGCAGGTGGCGATCAGCTCGGCGCCCAGCTCCCACTGGCGCACCAGCCACTTGCAGTGCGGCTGCTGCTGGTCGAGCAGTGCCTTGAAGGCGTGGTAGCCCTGATAGTGCCCGGCGGGGAGGTAGACGATGTCGAAGCGCTCGTCCACCTCGGCGCGGCGCGACTTCAGCGGCAGGCCGTTGCTCGCGGTGACGCTGCGCGACCCGGCGATGAACGACCAGCTGTACTGCTCGGCCGAACCCTGCGCCGCCAGGTGCGCGTTTGCGACCTGCATCACGTCGGCAAAACCGCTGACGCTGGAGGCGTAGCACTGCTCGTAGAGGTAGATGGCCACGCTGGGCATGCTGGCAGTATCCGCATGGAAATGGCGTTTTTTTACATTGGAGCGGGTATTGGCTGCAAAGGGTGTGACGGGCTCACTGATCGTCTGGGCTCGCTTCACTGGCCCCTGGGCAAGGTGGTGTCGCCCGATCCTGAACCGCGCCGCCCGCCCCTCGGGTTGCCGGGGAGCGGACGCGCTGCGAGCCAGGCTCAGCTCACTACGTGCAGGTAGTGCAGGTGCCGCTCGTACTGGTCGAGGATGTCTCCGATCACGTCGTCCCGGCTCCAACCCATGACGTCATAGTCCTGGCCGCCCTGGCGAAGGTGCACCTCGGCACGGAAGTACTTGCGCGCATCGGTGCCGTCCTCGGTATCGCGCATCACGAAACTGGGCGTGCTGAACGCGCGGGGCCGCACTTCATAGAGGAAGCGCCCCTCGCCGGCATGGGACAACTCCAGCGAGACACGGCCGTCATCGCGCTCATTCACGGCGACCTCATAGCCTTGCTTGCGCAGCTCTGCCGCCACTTCCTCGCAGGCAGGCTTGACCACCTCGGCAATGAAACGGGAGACATGGGCGCGGCGCGGCAGCATGGCGATGTTGCGCAGGCGTCGCTGCCAGCCGCCGTGAGCGTGCCGTGCATGACGTGCTGCGGGTAGCGCCTGGTTGCGCAACCCTCGACGGGTCGCGTCGAGGTTCAATGCCTTGAACAGCCCCCAGATGGACACCAGGAGAATCGCCGCAAAGGGCAAGGCGCTGGCGATGGTGGCCGTCTGCAGGGCCTTGAGCCCGTTGGCCAGCAGCAGGGTGATGGCGACCACGCCGATGCTGACCGACCAGAAGATGCGTTGCCAGAGCGGGGAATGCGAGTGCCCCGAGGAGGCGAGCATGTCCACCACCAGTGCTCCCGAGTCGGCGGAAGTGACGAAGAAGACCACCACCATCAGCACGGCCACCAGGGAGATCACGTCCGAGAGCGGGAAGTGTTCGAGGAAGGCGAACAATGCCAGCGAGCTGTCCTCGCCGACGATTCCGGCCAGGTCCTGCATGCCGTCGTTGAGGATCATGTGTATGGCCGTGTCGCCGAAGATGGTCATCCACAGCAGCGTGAAGCCGGCCGGAACGAAGAGCACGCCACAGACGAACTCGCGGATCGTGCGGCCGCGTGAGATGCGCGCGATGAACAGGCCCACGAAGGGTGACCAGGACAGCCACCAACCCCAGTAGAGCAAGGTCCAGCCACCGATCCAGTCGGTGGGCTCGTAGGCGTAGAGGTTGAAGGTCTTGTTTACGATGTCGGAGAGGTAGGCGCCCGTGTTCTGTACATAGGCCTGCAACAGGAAGACCGTGGGCCCGAGCAGCAGGACGAACAGCATCAGGATCACCGCCAGGCTGAGGTTGAGCTCGGACAGTATCCGGATGCCCTTGTTCAGCCCGCTGGCGACGGAGATTGTGGCGAGGGCGCAGGTGGCGGCGATGAGCATGACCTGGATGCCCGGGGTGATCGGCAGGCCGAAGAGGTGGTGGAAGCCGCTGTTGATCTGCAGCACCCCGTACCCCAGGGATGTGGCTACGCCGAATACGGTGCCCAGGATGGCGAAGACATCGACCGCGTGGCCGATGGGGCCATGGATGCGTTCGCCAATCAGTGGGTAGAGTGCCGAGCGCAAGGTCAACGGCAGCCCGTGGCGGAAGCTGAAGTAGGCGAGGATCAAGGCGACCATGGCGTAGATCGCCCACGCATGGAGGCCCCAGTGGAAGAAGGTGATCTTCATCGCCTCCCGTGCGGCGGCGACCGTCCCGGCGTCCCCTACGGGCGGGGTGATGAAGTGCATGACCGGTTCCGCCACGCCGAAGAACATCAGGCCGATGCCCATTCCGGCGGAGAACAGCATGGCGAACCAGCTGCTGCTTCTGTATTCCGGTTCACTGTGATCGGGCCCGAGCTTGATGTCGCCGTAGCGGCTGGCTGCGATGAACACCACGCTGATGAGCACCAGGGCGACCGCGAGGATGTAGAACCAGCTGGCGTTGACGATGATCCAGTTCTGAACATCATCGAACACCGCTTGTGCGTGCTCCTGGAAAAGCGCGGCGTAGAGCACCAGCAGCAAGACGAGTACGGCACTGCTGTAGAACACGGGAGGGTTGAGCGTGCTCTTTGGCTTCGATGGGTCATTCATTGCGCGTGCGTCCTTGTGGGCAGCATTGGATAGAGTCGTGGTTCGTCCCGACATCGAGGTAGACCACGGCTGGGGGTGTTTTGCTCTGGTGTTTCATCATGGATCCGGCAGCCGTGCGTATCTGCGGGCATTCACCCGCTGCATGTGCCTTGACCCGCAGTCTGCGGGGACGCCATCGTCATCCACTGGTTGAAAGGAGTGATGGCATGCCAAGCGTGAATCCCAGCAAGACTCAGCTCGACCGCTTTGACCAAGCGACGCCCTCGGCGAGCCCGATATTGATGCTCAACCTCCTGCGTTTCAGGGCGGCGGCCGACTACCCGCCGCACCTCGATCACGCGGCTTGCAGCGGCCGTGAGGCCTATGCCAGGTACTCCCGCACCGCCGTTGGGAAGGTCGCCGAGGTTGGCGGCGCGATTCAGGTGCTCGCAGCCGTTCATGCGGCGCTCATCGCCCCGGAAGGCGAGCAGTGGGACGAGATCATCCTGGTGCGGTATCCCTCGAAGGAGGCGTTCCTGGGCATGCTGGCCGACCCTGAGTACCGTGCGGCAACCGTGCATCGCACCGCGGCCCTGGACGATTCACGGCTGATCGCAAGTGTCGAGCGCAGTGCCTGAACGGAAGGCGCCAACATGGCACTCACGCCTGCGGGGACACCGGCTCCCGCGGAGCGGGCTTCTGGCGTTGCACCTGCAGCGAGATGTCCTCTGGCAGTGAGGCCACATAGAGGGTCTGGGAAGGGAAGGCGAAGCTGACCCCCAGTTCTGCGAACTCTTCCATCAGGCCTAGATTGATGGCCTGCTGAATGTCCATGTAGGTTCCGTATCCGGGGTCGAGCACGATGTACACCGCCTCGAACTCCAGCGCGCTGTCGCCGAAGCTCTTGAAGTGCGCCCTATCGAAGCGGGTCTTTTCCTGGGCGCAGATGACCTTTTCCATTCTTCTGGGCACTTCCCTTGCCTGGGCGGGCGAGCAGTCATAGGTCAGCCCGATTCCGAAAACGATCCTCCGCTCCTGGAGGCGCTTGTAGTTCTGAATGGTGCTGCCGATCATTTCGGCATTTGCCATCACGATCTGCTCGCCCCCCAGGCTGCGGATGCGAGTTGTCTTGAGCCCAACGTGCTCGACCGTTCCCGAAAGCGAGCCGACGACGATGAAGTCCCCCACTTCGAACGGCTTGTCCACTGCGATGGACAGCGACGCGAAGACATCAGCCAGGATGTTCTGCACCGCGAGTGCGATGGCAATGCCGCCCACGCCGAGGCTGGCGATGAAAGCCGTGATATTGACACCCATGTTCGACAGCATCGCCAAGACGACGACGACCCAGAGCAGTACCTTTGCGCCCCATAGGCTCAGGGTGGCGAGAGCACTGCCCTGAAAGGTCTCGCTGGAGCCAGCGCGCCTGAAGTAACGCATCAAGGCCAGTGCGACAGCACGATTCGCCCACAGGCCGACTTGCAGGGCAGCGACCGCGAACCAGAGACTGCTGACTCGGCTCAGCCAGCGGTCGGGCAAGTCGAGAAAGCCGACGCCAATCAATAACGAAGCAAGTAACAGCAGTGTGTTGCTGGTGCCGGAGAGCACGAGAACTGCAATATGGCTGAACGAGCCATTGGGTGTTTCGTTTGTCGTGCGGATTCGCTTGAGTGCATAGGCGATGACACTTCTTACCAGCACGAAACTGACAATCGAGACGCAGGCCGCCAGCATCCAACTTGCCAGCGATATGCCAAGGAACTGAGAGTCGACAATGAAGTCCATTAGTTCTTGCTGCATCCGGTTCTCCGATTTGAATAGGTCATTCAACGGGAGCTCACCGTAACAACATGCCGGCAATAAATGCAAAACGAATAGCCCGGGCGTAGCGGGCAATCTCCCGTCCCGCCAAATCCAGAACCCTTGTGGTCCGCGGCCTCGGTGCCACTAGAGCACGGTCGGCGAATAGGTTCTGGAACAGATGGAAGGCAGCCCGGATATCGTCTTCGACACGACTTGCGATCCACTGAAGATGGGAATGAGCCAAGGCTCTTCATTCAACGCCAAGTACCATTGCAAGGTTACCGTTCACACTCATGTAATGGCGTCGTTGAAAATCCCCCTCAATGCTGTAGGCTCACCGGCGCCTTTGTTCACGGCACTATTGGGCAGTGCGGCACTTACTTCGTCGTGCCGGTCGAGAAGACCATGGATAACTTCATAGGGATAAGCGTCTCTCATGCTTGACATCACCGCTGTATTTCTTTGCATCACCGCCTTGCTCGCCTACCTCAATCGACGTTATGTGGGCCTTCCCCCTGCAATCGGCGTCATGGGTATTGCCCTGGGCCTGTCACTGTTGAACATGGCGGCCGATGCACTTGGCTTTCACGCCTTTCATGCCCTGGAACAATCGTTGGTCGAGTCGATCGACTTCTCCGAGTTGCTTATGCAAGGCATGTTGTCCTTGCTGCTGTTCGCCGGCGCGCTGCATGTCAATCTGTCTGAGTTGCGAACGTACAGGTGGCAAGTCGCTTCGCTGGCCGTTGTCGGTACGACACTCTCTACGTTGTTCATCGGCTTTTCGCTCTGGGGAGTGTTATCGCTGATCGATCTTGAACTGCCACTGTCCTATTGCCTGGTATTTGGCGCGCTGATTTCCCCCACCGATCCTATTGCAGTGATGGGAATCCTGAAGTCTGCGGGTGCCCCCAAGAGCGTGGAACTGGTGATAGCGGGCGAGTCGTTGTTCAACGACGGCGTGAGTGTGGTGCTGTTTTCGCTGATTCTGGCCATGGTGCTCAGCGGGCAGGCGCCCACGGTCACTGGGGCGGCCCATTTGTTGGCATTGGAGGCCGGTGGCGGAGCACTACTGGGGGCGGTGGTCGGGTACGTCACCTACCGCATGCTCAAGAGCATCGATAGCTACCAGGAAGAAGTCCTCATAACCCTGGCAGCGGTTCTGGGGGGCTATGCCCTGGCGACGCACCTGCATGTCTCCGGGCCGCTGGCGATGGTGGTTATGGGGCTGATCATCGGTAACCAGGGGCGCTCCTACGCCATGTCCGAACAGACCCAGAAGAACGTCGACATGTTCTGGGAGCTCATCGACGAGATACTCAACGCGGTGTTGTTCGTGCTGATCGGGCTGGAAGTGATCCTGATCCAGTTCTCGAACTCGTTGTTCGTCACCGGCCTGATGGTGGTCGTCCTCACCCTGCTCGCGCGCCTGCTGACCGTCGGCCTGCCGATTGCCGTACTGGGCAGTCGCTTCCGTCTTCCACAGGGCTCCTGGAGCGTGCTGACCTGGGGAGGGCTGAGAGGCGGCATCTCCGTGGCGTTGGCACTGTCGTTGCCGGCCGGCGAGTTCCGAGATGTGATCGTTTCGCTCACTTACCTGGTGGTGGTCTTCTCGATCCTGGTTCAGGGCCTGTCCATCGGCAGACTGATCAAACGCGTCATTCCCTGCACGGCCAGTCAATAGCGGCTTGCCCCGGACATGAGTGCCTATAGGCACTCATTGCTCCTTGCCGGGTTGGCATCCAGGGCTTTCTCGGACCGCTCGAATGCCTCTTCGCTCAGCATGAATAGCCTGCGGTCCCTGGTCATCTCTTCTGCGCGCTTGCAGGCCGCATCAAGGTTGAAGCCGGTTCGAACGGTGCCAAGCAATTGAGCCGCCGTATCGATCAGGTTCCTTTTCCTGGCGTCGGCCTGCATGTCCATGAGTAGAGGTTTGCTACGTTCCAAGGGGTTATTCATCAGTTGTACCTCTCGTGTCTTGCTCCGCTGGCTCTCTGCTTTTTGGAGTGTCCATTGCAGGGTGGGCGGGGCAAGAGGTTCGAACTAGCCCAGCCGACATCGCATGGCTCCTTAGTGGACTTGGTGACGGGCACCTGAAAGTCAACCTGACACAGCGCCGCAGCATCAGGCGCTAAGGCTTTGGGCCCCTGGGTTCGCGCAAGCCGCTTCGCTTTGCTTTACTGGAACAACACCTCCTTGGAGAGGGTTGTGGTCGTGCTGGCTCGAATCCTGGGTTGCTGCTTGTTGTTCGCCGTAAGCGCCGCCAATGCCGATGGGGAGCGCCTGCGCTGGTTGATCAACGATTTCCCTCCCTTTACCGAGGTGGGGCCGCAGATGCCCGGCCCGGGCATCGCCGCCGACATGCTGCGCTACCTGCAGCAGCACATGCCGCAATACCACCATGAATTCGAGGAAGCCAGCTTCGCGCGTGCCTATGCGCTGATGGAGCGTGGCGAGCCGGTGTGCCACTCCACCACGCTCAAGTTGCCCGGGCGCGAGAAGGCCATGCTGTTCAGCCGTCCGGTGTTCTTCCTGTCGGCCCAGAAAGTGCTGGTCCGCGAGGACCGCATCCCCCAGGTGGCCCCTTACGTCGATGGCGCGGGGCGGGTGGATGTGCGCCGCTTGCTCGCCGATACCCAGCTGGTTACCGCCGTCAGCGAGCGGCGTGGGTATTCCCCGAAGATCAACGCCGCGCTGCGCGAGGTGGGCTACCCGCCGCAGCTGCTCAAGGCCGGCGTCAACTTCGGGGCGCCGCTGCAGCAGTTGGCGGCTGGCTGGATCGACTACCTGTTCGCCTACCCGCTGGAGGTGGGCTGGTACCAGCGGCAGCACCCGGAAATGGCCGGTACCGCGCTGCGGCAGCTGGCGGTGGCGGGTGACCCGCCCTACACGCTTGGCTACATCGCCTGCGTGCGCAGCGAGTGGGGCGAGCGGGTGATCCGCGACATCGATGCGCAGCTGGTCAAGGCCGGGCCACGGCCCCCCTGGATAGACATGTTGATCGACTATCTCCCCCTAGAAGAGCGCCAGAGTTATGAGCAAGCTCTCGTTGAACACAAGCCTTTCGCGCAACCCTGAAACACCGGTTCGCCCCCTGGCGAGGCGGATGCTGGCCTGGGTGCTGCTGATCAGTGCAATCAACGCGGTACTGGCGACGTCCGTGCAGCTGTATCTCGACTATCGACGTGACCTGGCGGACCTCGAAGAGCACCTGAACTTCGTCCGCGACAGCCATCTGCAAGGGCTCGCGGCGGCCGCCTGGAACTTCGACCGCCCCCTGGTGGAGGCGCAGCTCAACGGCCTGGTCGGCTCGCCCTGGGTGGCCGCTGCCGAGCTGCGTTATGGCCGCGCGGAAGAGCAGCGCCTGGCCATCGGCGAAAGCCTCGACGGCAAGGACGGGGTCAAGGCGTTCCCCCTGGAGTACGACCTCGGGCCGCGCACGGTGGTGGTCGGCCAACTGCGGGTGCTGCCCAACCTGGCCCTGGTCTACCAGCGGACCCTGGACCGCGGGCTGATCGTCGTCCTCACCCAGGGGGTCAAGGCGTTCGTGTTCTCCATCGCATTGCTGTGGCTGTTCCACTGGCTGGTGACGCGCCGGCTGACCCGCCTCAGCACCTTGTTGAGTGGCTTCAGCCCAGGGGCGGCGGGCCTGCTGCCGCTGGTGACGGAGGAAGACCGGCGCGCGAACGACGAGCTCAGCGTGCTGGCCGGCACCCTGGAGGATGCGCAGACGCGGCTGGATGCGTACCAGCGCCAGGAAATCGCCCTGCGTGAGGCCTTGGAAGACGAGGTGGCGCGCCGCACCCTGCACCTGGACCAGGCGCTGCTGGAGCAGCAGGCGATCTTCGACAACTCCCTCACCGGTATCGCCTTCATCCGCCAGCGCGTGATCCTGCGTTGCAACGCCAGCTTCGAGCAGATGTTCGGCTACGGCCCCCGTGAGCTGACGGGCAAGTCGACGCGGGTGATCTTCACCAGCGACAAGGCCTTCGAGCAGGAGGCGTCCTTCTTCATGCCGGTGCTGCTGCGCGGCGGCACTTACGTCGGCGATTGCGAGCTGCTGCGCAAGGACGGGCGTACCCGCTGGTTCACCCTGCAGTTCAAGCTGCTGGATGTGGACGACCCCGAGCAGGGCGCGGTGCTGACGCTGCACGACATCACGGTGCGGCGTGACGCCGAGCAGGCCCTGGAGCGCTTGGCCCGGCTCGACGGCCTGACCGGCATCGCCAATCGGCGCACCCTCGACGAAGCCCTGCGGGTGGCCTGCCGCAAGGCCAGCAGGGACAGGAGCCCCTTGAGCGTCGCGTTGCTGGATGTCGACTTCTTCAAACCGTTCAATGACCACTACGGGCATGCCGCTGGCGACACGGCCCTGTGCTCGGTGGCGGGCGTGCTGCAGAGCGCCATGCGCCGCCCCTATGACCTGGCAGCGCGTTATGGCGGCGAGGAGTTCGCGATCCTGCTGCCGGCCTGCGAAGACCCCGCGCCCCTGCTGGAGCAGTTGCGCCAGGCAGTGCTGGCCCTGGCCATTCCCCATGGCCACTCCCAGGCCGGCACGGTGATTTCGGTGAGCATCGGCGCGGTCAGCGTCAGCGGCACCGATCGCTGCGAGCCGGGGGACCTGCTCGCGACCGCCGACGCCATGCTCTACAGGGCCAAGGAGGAGGGGCGTAACCGGGTGGTCTGCCAGCTGATGCCGGTAGAGGTGGCGTAGGACGGGCTTCGTGGCGGCCTGGAGGCTTTCCAGCAGCAGGGTGTGTCGGGTGGCTTTCAACACGGCCAAGGGCTGCCCGCGGCTGCAGCGAGATGCCTCGTGGCGGCGTTGGCCGCGCCCTGGTCGGCGATGATCTCGACCGTCGCCCTCACGAAGTCCTCTCTGCGTAGTTCTGTACCCACGCTGGTCATGGATTTCTTCGCTCCCCTGCAATCTCCTGCCCATCCGGACGAGGTCAGGCGCCGGCTGATGCTACCCCATGGATCCTTGTCGACATCATGGAACTCAGACGCTCGCGGGCTGCTGATCGGCGCGCGTCTCCCAGGCGCTACCCTTATGTGCACCATTTAAGTAACAGTCGTTTCGTAAATTCACAAAATGGTGCGCCCACTCGGTGAGTGGTCCTGCGCGAATGAGGTCTCAAGTATCACGTATCAAATGTTATAAAAATTATATCTATCTGATATTTAAACAAAAAATAAAAATCAATCAGATTGGCATGTGGTTTGCTCATGGTCGTCTGGCCTTGGCTATCAACCAAGTCCTTCAATCAGATCCTGGCGCAGCCCAACCCCTCCTGGTGGAAGGGCTGGTGGCCGGTCAAAGCCCATGAGGACCTTCCGATGAAAGACATGATTCAGCGCCCCTATGCCGGCCCCGCCACCTCGGGCGGAGCCAGGCAGCTGGTGGTGGCGTTGGCCGCTGCGGCTGCCTTCTGTTCGGTTCATGCTGCGGAGAACGACCCAGCGCGGTTGGGGACCACATTGACACCACTGGGAGGGGAGGTGGCCGCTAGCGCCGATGGGGCGATTCCTGCCTGGACGCCCCCCGGCCCGCAAGGTGAAGGCTGGAGCTATGGCCAGGTGCGCGGGCAGAGCTGGGCGTTCAAGGGCGACAGGCCGCTCTACAGTATCGAGGCCGCGAACGTGGCGCAGTACGCGGGCAAGCTTTCCCCCGGGCAGCTGGAACTGTTCAAGAAGGTGCCCGGCTACCGCATGGACGTCTACCCGACGCGGCGCAGCTGCGGCGTACCGGATTTCGTGGCCGAGAACACCCGCAAGAACGTTGGCTTCGCCAGCCTGGATGCCGACGGCCTGGCGCTCAAGGAGGCCCATGTTCCCGGTATTCCGTTCCCCATGCCCAGCACCGGCGCCGAGGTGATGTGGAACATGAAGATGCGCTACCGCGGCGTGGGCTTCGACATGGCCAGGACGGTATCCGGCCTGTCACCACGCAAGGGCGGTGGGGACTGGCTGCGAACCTCCACCGATTGGTTCATGTACACACCCTGGGGCCAGAAGGGCAGCACACTGTTCTCCTCCACCGACCGCCTGGAGGTGGCCACCTACTTCTCCTACAACGAGCCCGCGGCGCTGGCCGGCCAGACCGGCGTGATCACCACCCGCGCGGGCGAGCAGGCCACCACCTTCTACTACTTCCCTGGCCAGCGCCGCGTGCGCCGTATGCCGTCCTACTCCTACGACGCCCCGCAGATCGGCCTCGACAACCAGTACACCATCGATGAGTCGAACCTGTTCTTCGGGCCCATGGATCGTTTCGACTGGAAGCTGGTGGGCAAGCAGGAACTGCTGGTGCCCTACAACGCCTTCGGTGCCTACGACATCTCCGCCAACATCGAGGATGTCGCCCAGGCCGATTTCATCGCCCCTGAATACCGACGCTATGAGCTGCACCGGGTCTGGGTGGTGGAGGCCACCGTGCGCCAGGGCATGCGTCACCAGGCACCGAAGCGCCTGTTCTACATCGACGAGGACAGCTGGAACGGCCTGCTGGCAGTGGATTACGACAAGCAGGGGCAGATCTGGAAGGTGCGCGAGGGCTTCAGCATCCCGGTCTACGAGACCGGCACCTGCGATATGGAGGCCCAGGTCCAGTACAACCTGGTAGACGGCCGCTACCTCTATGACATGACCTCGGTCGGCTCGGGTCGCAAGGACCACCGCTGGCTCACCGAAGACGCCGGCAACCCCCGCCTGAAGCGTGATTTCTACACCTCCGACAACCTGCGTGCCATCAGCGAACGCTGAAACCCCGCCACCGAGAGCCCACATGAAAACAACAATCACAAAGGCCTCAGGCCTTGCTATCGCGTGCATGACACCCCTGGCGATGGGGTTCACCTTCGAAACCGAGAGCATCCGTGGCTCGTTCGATTCCACGATTTCCGTTGGCATGGGGCTGCGTACCGAGTCCCAGGGCTGCAACCTGATCAACCAGGGCGCCACCGGGCATCACCCACCCAGCGGCTGCCTGGCGCAGACCTCCGGCATCGGTGACCAGGGCGACCTGAACTACGACAAGGGCGACCTGTTCACCCAGTACATCAAGGGCACCCACGAGCTACTGCTGAGGCTGCCCGAAGACTTCACCTTCATGGCCCGTGGCAGCTGGATACGTGATTTCGCCGCCAGCGATACCAGCGGCGCGCTGTCCTTCAACACGCCGCCGGCCGTTGGGCGCGACGGCTTGACCGACGCCGCCCGCGACGACCTCGAATTCAAGGCGCGGCTGCTCGATCTCTGGGTCAGCAAGGGGTTCGACGTGGGGGACCAGCGCGTCCGCGCGCGGCTCGGCAACCAGGTCATCAACTGGGGCGAGAGCCTGTTCGTGCAGGGCGGCATCAACAACACCAACGCCTATGACATCCAGGCCCTGTCGCGTCCCGGCGTTCAGCTCAAGGAGGCGGTGCTGCCGGCGCCGATGCTCAGCGTCGCCTCGGGCCTGGGCTCCGGGGTGAACGTGGAGGCCTACTACCAGTTCGCCTGGAACAAGAGCGAAGTGCCGCCGGTGGGCAGCTACTGGTCGACCACCGCTGCCCTTGGCAAGGGCATGGAGTCCTACGGCTTCGTCGACAAGGATGCGCGCGACAGTGGCCAGTGGGGCCTCTCGCTGCGCTGGCAACCGGAGGACAGCGACATCAACTACGGCCTCTACGTGATGCGTTACCACGACAAGCTGCCCTCGCTGACGCTGCAACTGCTCGACCCGAACACCTTCGCCCTGGCGCAGAAGTGGGTCTACCCGGAAGACCGCATGCTCTACGGCATCAGTGCCAACCTGCCGCTGGGCGATTGGGCCGTGGGCACCGAGTTGTCCTACCGGCCTAAGGACGCGGTGCCGCTCAACCCCCTGATCGACCTGTGCGCCAGCAACGGTGGCAAATGCTGGAAGGACGAGAAGAAGTTCCAGTGGCACCTCACCGGGCTCTACAGCCTGACGCCTTCCAACTCGCCCGACCTGCTGGACTTCATCGGCGCCAGCACCGGCACCCTGCTCACCGAGCTGGTGGTGGTGAAGTACCCGGGGTTGCACGACAGCTATGACGGAGAACTCATCGCCGCTGGCGCCAACACCTGGCAGCTGGACCCGGCGACGGCGCCCCGTGCACGGGGTGACAAGACCTCCTCGGGTATCAACCTGGACTTCAGCCTCACCTATGACGGCACCCTGCTGCCCGGCTGGCAGGTCACGCCGGGGATCTTCTACTCGAGCGGACTCGGCGGACGCACGCCGAACCTGGCCGCGACCTTCACCGAGGACGCCAGCAGCATGAACCTTTACCTCAACTTCGTGCGTAACCCGGCCAGCTGGCAGGTGTCGTTCAACTACGCGAAGTTCATGGGCGGGCAAACGCCCTACGACCAGCTGCTGCGTGATCGCGACTATGTCGGTCTCGTCGTTTCACGCACCCTGTGAGGCCCGCCGTGAATCCTTCCATCGAGCTGTCGGAAGCTCCGCTGCGTGGCGTCTTGCCACGCATCGAGGGCGTGTTGTTCAGGTATCGCCGGCTGGTGCTGGCGGTCCTGGCGCTGTTCACCCTGGGCATGGCCTGGTTCGCGGTACAGCTGCGCATGGATGCCGGCTTCGAGAAGCAACTGCCCATCGGCCATGAGTACGTAAGGACCTTCGAGCAATACCGCAACGACCTGCTCGGGGCTAACCGCCTGACCCTGGTGGTCAAGGCCCGCCAAGGCAGCATCTGGACCGAGGCCGGGCTCAGGCGCCTGGCCGACGTCACCCAGGCGGTGGCTTTCCTGCCTGGTGTCTCGCGCAGCAGCGTCCGCTCGCTGTGGACGCCCAACGCCTTCGTCAACGAGATCACCGAGGACGGCTTCCGTGCCGACCCGCTGGTGCCTGGCACCGTGACCCCGGAGCGGCTGGACGAGAGCATCATCGCGCGCATCGCCGATTCCACCGCCCAGGGTGGGTTCATCGGCACCCTGGTGTCCCGGGACCAGAGCAGCGCGATGATCACCGCCGAACTCAACGAGTACGACGCCCAGGGCGAGCGACTGGACTACGTTGCCTACAACCGGGTGTTGGAGAAGGAGATCCGCCAGCGCTTTGAGGACGAGGGGTTCGAAGTCCAGATCATCGGCTTCGCCAAGCAGATCGGAGATATTGCCGACGGCGCCGCCGCGGTGCTGGAGTTCTGCCTTCTGGCCCTGTTGCTGACGGCGCTGGCGGTGTACGGGTATTGCCGCTCGGTGCGTTTCACCCTGCTGGCCCTGGGGTGCTCGTTGGCCTCTCTGGTCTGGCAGTTCGGCAGCCTGCGCCTGCTGGGTTACGGGCTCGACCCGCTGGCCGTGCTGGTGCCCTTCCTGGTGTTCGCCATAGGTGTTTCCCACGGGGTGCAGCAAATCAACTTCATCGTCCGCGAGATCGCCGGCGGCAGCAGCGTCGAGGCGGCGGCTCGGGCCAGCTTCAGCGGCCTGCTGGTGCCCGGCACCCTGGCGCTGGTGACGGCTTTCGTCTCCTTCGTAACCCTGGTGCTGATCCCCATTCCCATGGTGCGCGAGCTGGCCATCACCGCATCCCTGGGCGTGGCCTACAAGATCGTTACCAACCTGGTGATGCTGCCGCTGGTGGCCTCGATGCTGCAGGTGGACAGCCGCTATGCCGCCGCCGAGGAGGCCGCTCGCGAGCGCCGTGGTCGCTGGCTGCACGGCCTGGCGAAGCTTGCGCAGTGGCGCAATGCGCGGTGGGTGCTGGTAGCGGCGCTGCTGGTGTTCGCCGTAGCCCTCTGGCAGAGCCATGACCGCGTGGTGGGCTCGCTCCAGGCCGGTGCGCCGGAGTTGCGCGAGGACTCGCGCTTCAACCTCGACGCGGTGGCCATTGCCAGCAGCTACGACATTGGCCTGGACTGGCTCAGCGTGGTCTTCGAAGTTCAGGCCCAGGGTGCGGTCGAGGAGGGCGGCAACGCCTGCGAGGACGTCGCCCTGGGGCAGTACCAGGATCGCTTCGTCTGGGCCATGGAGGGCGTGCCCGGGGTGCTGTCGGTGGCCTCGTTCAGCTCGGCGATGCGTCAGTTCAACGAGGGCTACAACGAGGGCAATCCGAAGATGAGCGCGGTGCCCATCGACCCGATGAACTACTCCTCGCTGGCCGCCGAGGTGGCACGCATCCCCGGGCTGATGCGCGGCGATTGCAGCATGACCGCCGTGCACCTGTACCTGGCCGATCACAAGGCCACCACCATCAATCGGGTGATCGAGGCGGCCAAGGCCTTCCGCAGCGAGCACCCGCAGGCGGGCATCGCCGTGCGCCTGGCTTCGGGCAATGCCGGGGTCATCGCCGCCATCAACGAGGAGGTGGAGAAGAGCGAGACGCCAATGCTGCTCTACGTCTATGCGGCCATCGCCTTGCTGGTATTCCTGGTCTACCGCGACCTGCGGGCGGTGCTGGTGTGTTGCCTGCCGCTGACCATCGGCACGTTCATCGGCTACTGGTTCATGAAGGAGCTGCAGATCGGCCTGACCATCGCCACCTTGCCGGTGATGGTGCTGGCGGTGGGCATAGGTGTGGATTACGCCTTTTATCTCTACAACCGCATCCAGTTGCACCAGGCCCACGGCCAGCCCATCGCCACTGCGGTGGAGCGGGCGCTGCTGGAAGTGGGGGTGGCGACCATCTTCACCGCCATCACCCTGGCGATCGGCGTGGCCACCTGGGCCTTCTCCGAGCTCAAGTTCCAGGCCGACATGGGCAAGCTGCTGGCCTTCATGTTCATGGTCAACATGGTGATGGCCATGACCGTGCTGCCGGCGTTCGCCGTCTGGCTCGAGCGGGCATTCCCGCGCAAGCGCCCGGTGCGCATGATCGGCGCATTGGCGCATTGAGGAGAACGAGATGGGATACCTGAAGAGCTTTCTCGGTGCCGTTCTGATCGGCGCCTTGCCATTGGCCGCGCTGCACGCCGCGGTACTGGAAGCGGTGCCGGCGACCCCGGTGGGGAGCGCCACCCAGGCCATGCTGCTGGGGGCCGTGCAGGCCCAGGCCCGGGTGGTGGCGGTGGGTGACCACGGCGTGGTGCTGCTTTCCGACGACCAGGGGCGCAGCTACCGCCAGGCCCGGGCCGTTCCCCTGTCGACGCCGCTCACCGCCGTGAGCTTCGCCGATGCTGACCACGGCTGGGCCGTGGGCCAGTGGGGCGCCATTCTGGCCAGCGTCGACGGTGGCGAGACCTGGTCGATCCAGCGCCTTTCCAGCGACCAGGACCGGCCGTTGTTCGCCGTGCACTTCTTCGACACGCAGCATGGCGTCGCCGTCGGGCTCTGGTCCCTGGTGCTGACCACCGACGACGGCGGCGCCACCTGGAGCGAGCGCACCTTGCCGCCACCACCGGGGCAGCGGCGTGCCGACCTGAACCTGATGAGCCTGTTCACCGATGGCCATGGCGCGCTCTATGCCAGCGCGGAGCGCGGCCAGGTGTTGCGCTCCGACGACCGGGGCCATAGCTGGCGCTACCTGGACACCGGCTATGAAGGCTCGCTCTGGAGTGGCGCGGTGCTGGCCGATGGCGGCCTGTTGCTGGGTGGCCAGCGCGGCACCTTGCTACTCGGTTCGCCGGATGGCCGTTCCTGGCGACGCATCGCGCTGAAGAGCAAGAGCTCGATCACCGCCATCCAGGCCTCGGCTGGGCAGGTGATCGCGGTCGGTCTCGACGGGCTCGTGGTCAGCAGCCATGACGGCGGCCGCACCTTCGAGGAGCGGCGCAACGCTGACGGCCTGTCGCTCACGGCGGTGCTTGCCCGTGAGCATGACAGCCCGCTGCTGTTTTCCCGGCGGGGCCCTGTGCCGATGCCCGGACCCTGAGTCGGACGCCGTCGGCACGGCGGCGTCCCACCTTGCGAACCCTTGTGACTGCGGCCGCTTAAAGCGGTCCTGCGGGGCCCTTTCCTTTGCCTGCAGAGCGGGCCGGAAAGCACCATGCAGCAAGGCTTTAAAATAAAATAACGACTGTTGCGTAAAATAATTCCCAGCAGTAGAGTTCGACGAAACAACAAAGGAATCCCGAAGATGTCCATGTCCGTGAATCGCTTCGGCGAAGAAACCAGGAGCGCCCCCGGCGCTGGAGCGTTCCGCTCAATTGGTGGCTGGGTCGAGCAGCCGGTAGACCTGCAGCCGACCCTGGAGGGGGATATCAGTGCCGATGTGATCGTCATCGGCGCCGGCTTCGCCGGCCTCTCCACGGCGCTGGAGCTCCGTTCGCTGGGCGCGGATGTCGTGGTCCTTGAGCGGGAGTTCGCTGGCTTCGGCGCCAGCGGCCGCAACGCCGGCTACCTCGCCGGCAGCATGGGGGTGGAATTCGAGTTCTTCCTCAAGCGTGTAGGCCTGGAGCAGGCGCGCAAGATCGTGGCCTTCTACGACGAAGGCGTGGCCTATGTGGAGCGGCGCTTGCGCGAGCTGGCCATCGATTGCGACTACAACCCTTCGGGCATCATCCGCGCCGCCGTCCACCCCTCCCAGGCGCACAAGCTGCGCAAGGGCATGGAGCTGGGCCTGGAGCTCGGTTCCGTCACGCGCTACCTCGATGAGGGCGAAATGCGTGCCCGTGGCATACCGCCGGCGTTCCTGTTCGGCTGCACCCAGCATGGGGGCACGCTGGACCCCGGCAAGTACGTGATGGGGCTGCGCCGCGCGGCGCTGCGGGCCGGAGTCAGGCTGTACGAGAAGACGGCCCTGCTGTCCTGCAGCGAAGGGGCGACCGCTACCTGCTGGACCGAACGTGGCGCCGCCCGCGCGCCCTTCGTGGTGTTCGCCACTAACGCCTATACGCCGCAGCTCGGCTTGTTGCGTGACAAGGTGGTGCCGCTGCGGGTCTCGGCGATCGAGACCGAGCCGTTGAGTGCCGCGCAGCTCGAGTCCTTGGGGTGGCCGGGCCGGGAGGGCATCGTAACGCCGCACTGGACCATGGAAAGCCACCGGCTGACCGCTCGCGATACCTTGTTGATCACCACCAAGCAGCTCGGCTACGCCTACGGTTCGCGCACGCCGAACGAGCCGGACGAGGCGGCCTACCAGGCGCTGGCCCAGGCCTTGAACGATCGCTTCCCAACCCTGAGCGGCCTTTCCGTGCGCGCATGCTGGAGCGGCTACATCAGCCTGGCCTATGACGCCCTGCCGGTGGTCGGCGAGACCGGCCCGCGGCGCAATATCCTTTACACCGCTGGCTGTTCCGGGCACGGCGTCGGCACCCAATCCCTGGTCGGCCACCTGCTGGCCGAGCGGATCGGCGGGATCGAACACCCGCTGCTGGCGGCGCTGCGTCACAAGACGCCGACGACGCTCCCCGAGCCCCTGCAGTGGTGCGCGATCAAGGCCGCCCTGGGCGGCGCCAACGGGCTCGACCGCCACCTCAATCGCAAGGTGCGCGACGCCGCCCACGACTGACTCCCGATACCGCCACCCACCGCCGGGTGCATGCCCGGCGTCGGCCAACTGTTGCCCAAACCCTGGAGATTTCGATGCCTACCTCCACCAATGATGCCGACCGCGTCACCGCCTGGGCCGCCATCCTGGGCGGCCTGTTCGCCTACCTCAACGTGGGCTTCATGCTCATGGTGACCCGGGGTGACATGGCCGTGACGCTGCAGGGCGCCACGATGCTGAGCCTGCCCGCCGAGGCGCGGCAGTATTTCCGCCTGTCCATGTCCGCCGACATTCTCGGCTTCTACCTGCCGCTGCTGGTGATCGGTGGCTACCTCTGGAGCCGCTTCCGCGACCAGGCCGGCGCCCTGGGCGACATGGCCGCCCTGGCCATTACCACCTACGTGGTGCTGGGCGTTGTCGGTGCCGGGCTGCAGCTGTCGCTGCTCAACCCGCTCGCCGAGCTGCACGCAGCCGGGGATGCCGCCGCGAAAACCGCGGCCGAGACGGCCTGGACCACCATCGCCATCGGCAGCCAGCGCGGCCTGTGGTGGTGCGAAGGGCCGGTGGTGCTGTTCTGGGGGCTGGTGGTTGGCGGCCACCTCAAGCGCGCGGGCTGGAGCGCCTCGATCCGAGTGCCGCTGAGCGTGGTCGGCTGGTGCTTCGGCCTCTACTTCCTCTCCGGCTTCTTCCAGGCGCTGGAGATTCTCTCCTATGCGCTGCTGGTGTTCGTCGTGCTGCTGTTCCCGTTGTGGATGGTCATGTTCGGCGTGCAGCTGCGACGCCGGGCGCGGCTCGCTCCGCTCAGTGCCTGAGCGGGCGCGCCTGATGCGCGAACGCATTCGAACAATAACCGTGCGAGGTGTCATCCATGGCTGAGAAGCCCACTTTCGATTCACCTTTCGACCCTAAGCGTCGGCAGTTGCTGAAGCTCGCCGGCGCCACTGCGGCTTTCGGCGGCTTGGGCCTGCGTGCCGGGCTGGCCGGCGCCGAGGAGCGCCCGGTGCCTGGCCGTGGTGCCGATGACGGCATCCTCGATGTCGCCATCATCGGTGCCGGCATCGCCGGGCTGACCGCGGCTCGCGACCTGCGGAGCGCCGGTTGCGATTCATTCGTGGTGCTGGAGGCACGGGACCGGGTCGGTGGGCGCACGCTCAACCACGACCTGGGCTCGGGCTATATCTCCGAGGTCGGCGGCCAGTGGATCGGTCCGGGGCAGACTGCCGTGGCCGACCTGGCCCGCGAGCTGGAGGTCGGCACCTTCCCGACCTACTACGAAGGCAAGACCGTGATCCTCGGCGGCGACGGGCGCCTGGAGATCGACCTCAAGGGCACCTTCGGCACCGATGAGCGCATCGGTGCCAAGCTCAGCGAGCTGTCCCGGGATGTACCGTCGGGCTCGCCCTGGACATCGCCCAGGGTCGCTGAGCTGGACAAGCTGTCGGCGGGCGATTGGCTGGCGCAGCAAGGCATCAGGCCCGAGGACCGCGCCGGCTGGGACACCAGCTTCATGCTCACCTGCGGCGTGGCGCCGGCCAAGATGGGCCTGTTGCACTTCCTTTCGATGGTCAATTCGGCGAACTGCGACTACATGCAGCTCGATTCGATCAAGGACAGTGCCCAGGGCACCCGCCTGGTTGGCGGCTCGCAGCTGCTGTGCACGCGCATGGCCGAGCAACTGGGTGACAGGGTGCGCCTGTCCTGCCCCGTCCGGGAGATAGCCGACTGGGACCGCGAGGTGGTCAGGCTGCACACCGACCAGGGTGAGGTGCGCGCGCGGCGGGTGATCGTGGCGATCCACCCGGCGTTGTGCAACCAGGTGCGTTTCCAGCCGGCGTTGCCCGAAGGCCGTGCAGCGTTGCAACGCGCCTGGCCGGCCCACAGCCCGGCACGCAAGACGGCGATGGTCTACACGCGGCCCTTCTGGCGCGACAAGGGCCTGAACGGGCACACCCTGCAGGTCAAGGGGCCGCTGCTCTGGGCCTGGGACAACTCGCCGCCGGGCGCGGAGATCGGCGTCATCAACGCCTTCATCGTCAACGCCCAGGTGCCTTCCGAACCGCGCAAGGCGCAGGCGCTGCTGGCACAGATCTACGCGCGAGCCCTGGGTGACGAGGCCCTGCAGCCGGTGGCCTACCACGAGCATGACTGGGGGCTGGCCGACCCCTGGAGCATCACCTGTGTCTCGGCGATACCGCCGGGTTTCTGGAGCGCCCATGGCCGATCCCTGCGGCCGCCCTGCGGCAACCTGATCTGGTCGGGTACCGAGACCGCCGAGATCTGGGCGGGCTACATGGATGGCGCCGTGCGCTCGGGGCATCAGGGCGCGTTGCAGGCGCTCGGCTCGCTGAGCCAGGCCTAGGAGGTGGGTATGAAGAAGAAACTGTTGCTGGGTGCCGGTGTGCTGGTCGTCGGCCTGCTGGCGTTTTTCGGGCGTGACCTCATCGGTCTCTACCGCCTGCTGGCGCATATCGAGGCCACCACCGAGGCCTACGAGGCGGTGGGCCCCTGGCCGCAACTGGCCGATGCCTGCTTCGGCTGCCACGGCGACAAGGGCAGTTCGCAACACCAGCGCTACCCAAGCCTCGCGGCGCAGCCCGCCGCGTACCTGTCGACGCAGCTCGAGCGCTTTGCCCAGGGGCAGCGCAGCTACCCGAACATGGGCCCGCTGGCGATGACCTTGAGCGCGCAGGAGATCGATTGGCTGGCGAGTTACTACGCCAGCCAGCCGGCCCAGGCGAACCAGGCATTCGAGCCCGACCCGGCCTTGCGCGAGCGCGGGGCGGCGCTGGCGGCTTCCGGCGCCTGTGCGGCCTGCCATGGCCAGGCCCTGATGGGCCAGGCGCACTTCCCGCGCCTGGCCGGACAGGGGGCCGATTACTTGCTGGCGCAACTGGATGCCTTCGCACAGGGACGCCGGATCGACCCCAGCGGCTCGATGCAGGCCGTCACCGCGACCTTGTCGCCGGCGGATCGCAAGGCCCTTTCCCATTACCTGGCTGCACTCGCCCCGACGGCGAAGTAAAGCCTCGACCCCCTTATCGATAGAGACCGTTGCCATGGAAACCAGAGATGTTCTTGCGTTGCTCACCTGTGTACTGCTGGTGTTCTCGGGAGGGACATACGGCGTCAAGTTCCTCCTCAAGGGCAATTACCTGCTCGGCTTCGAGTGGTTGATCGTCGCCTTCTCCGGGACCAACTTCCTGATCTACATGCTGACCGAGTCGAAGCTCTCCTATGGCATCTCGTTCTTCTGCGATGCGTTCTCCCGCGGCTTCGGCATCCCCATCGTCACGGTGCTGGGGCTGATGGCCGTGACCCATAACTTTCGGCCTTCGGCACTCAAGGACGTGGCGATCTTCTCGCTCACCTTCGCGGGCACCTTCGTGCTGATCAAGGCCGACTTCATGGCCCGCCCGCTGCCGTATTTCTACGTGGTGATGTGGGCGGGCTATTCGCTGTACCTGATCTATTTCATCGGCCGGCTGCTGCGCGTCGGCGAGCGCCTGCACGCTCTGGGGGTGGCCCTGGCCGCCGTGCTGGGGTTGATGGTGGCCTGCATCTACGACTTCTACCCGATACCGGGTGACGACTCCAAGGCAGTGTTCATGTCCATCGCCCTGACCAGCTGGTCCTACATGATGGTCCAGCTCTATTACGCCTTCTTCGCCCTGGAGCGTGCCACGCACCGGGGCGCCCGGGTGCGCTGAGCCTTTCCTCCGAAGCCGGCCTTGCCGGCTGCTTCACGACCTTTGCGCCCTTCGGGGCGCTTTTTTTGGGGCTCTGTCTGCGTCAGCTGTTGTGGATCTAAAGCAAGGGTTCAAGCACGGTACTTTCCGAACATTTATGACTCCCTGTCACGTCCACCGCGTGGGTTTCGCTTCGCTCGACGCCACCCTACGGAAGCTACTGTGCCCCGAGCGTAATGCGCACATCGATGAAGGTTCTGGAGAAGATGTTGGAGCAGCGGCCGAGTGCCCCTTCCGGGAGGCCGAGCGCAATCATCGCGGAAGGGGTTGAGCGACATGGATGTCGCGGCGTGCCCCTGGACGTCACTTGGGGCGAACGCACTTCAGTGCGGCCCAAAGGGCGAGCGCAGCGAGTAACGATGATGGAGCGAGGGAAGTCTGGCGAAGCCAGACCCGTATGCAGGGGCGAGTTTTTTGGTTCCTTTTCACCGGGCTGGCGTGCCAGCGACTGGAAAAGGGACTCGCCGGGTGGGCGAAGCCAGTAGCACCAACAAAACTCGGCAATCAGCTGGGCTCAGTTCTTCTAGCAACACTTAACGCAGACATGGCCTTTTTGCGCGCTACCTGCGTTAGCGATCGTAGTTTTCACATCGACGCTCAGGCACGACGTTTTCCGGGCACCTCCGGATTCCTGCCACCGCCCGCATGGGGTTCGTCGAGCTCCACCCGCCCGACGCAGAACCGTGCGTACTTCAAGGTGAAGCGCTGGGCGAGGACGGTTGGGGCAGCCGCCAACCCCCCGCTCGGGAGACCGGGCAGGGATGATGGGGAGGTTTTGCGGAAGGGAACTTGCGGGCGCGAGCCCCCACGCATGGCGCGTGGAGGCTCATGGCTTCAGGCCTGGGCGACCCACTCGGCGCCGCGCTCGGCGATCATGATCGAGGCTGCGTTGGTGTTGCCGCCGACCAGGGTCGGCATGATCGAGGCGTCGATCACCCGCAGGCCTTCGATACCGTGCACACGTAGCTGGCTGTCGACCACGGCCATGTCGTCCCGGCCCATCTTGCAGGTGCCAACCGGGTGGTAGATGGTGTCGGTGCGCTTGCGCAGCAGGTCGATCAGTTGCTCGTCGCTGTGCAGGTCCTTGCTGTAGAAGTCCCGCAGGCCGAAGCGCGCCATGGGCGCCTGGGCGATGATTTCCCGGGTCATGCGGTAGCCCTTGAGCAGGGGCTGCACATCGTCGTCGTGGCCGAGGAAGTTGGGGTCGATGCGCGGTGCGGCCCCCGGATCAGCCGAGGTCAGGCCAACGCTGCCAATGCTCTTGGGCCTCAGCACGCAGACGTGGCAGCTGAAGCCGTGCCCCCAGTGAAGCTTGCGGTTGTGGTCGTCGACCGTGCCGATCACCGCGTGCAGCTGGATGTCGGGCCGTGCCAGGGCCGCGTCGGTCCTGAGGAAGCCGCCGCCCTCGGCGCAGTTGCTCGACAGCGGGCCGCGACGGTGGCGCAGATAGTCGAACAGGGCCTTGCCCATCTTCAGGCTGCCACCAACCGAAACCCCCAGCAGCGAGGTGTCGCAGCTCTTGTAGCAGAGCACCACGTCGGGATGGTCCTGCAGGTTCTGGCCGACGCCCGGCAGCTCGTGTCGCATGGCGATGCCCTGCGGCTTCAGCTCGGCTTCGGGGCCGATGCCGGAGAGCATCAGCAGGTGCGGGCTGCCGAAGGAGCCGGCGGCCAGCAGCACTTCCTTGCGGGCCTTCAGTTGCACGGAGCGGCCAGCGACAAGGGCCTGCACACCGGTGGCCTGCTTGCCGTGCAGGGTGATGCGTTGGACCAGGGCGCCGGTGAGTACGGTGAGGTTGCTGCGCTGGCGGATGGGCTTGAGGAAGGCGGTTGCAGTGCTCCAGCGGCGGCCGTCGCGGATGGTCACGTCGTAGTAGCCGACACCTTCCTGCTGGGCGCCGTTGAAGTCGTCGTTGTAGCGGTGGCCCGCCCGTATGGCGGACTCGACGAAGGCTTCGGTGGCGCTGTGGCGGTGGGCGCGGCTGACATACAGCTCGCCCTTGCCGCCGTGGTAGTCGCTGTCGCCACCGTGGTGCATCTCGCTCTTGCGGAAGTAGGGCAGCACGTCGGCAAAGCCCCAGCCCTCGTTGCCCAGGGCGTGCCAATCATTGAAGTCATCCTGGTGGCCCCGGATGTAGATCATGCCGTTGATCGAGCTGCTGCCGCCCAGCACCTTGCCCCGTGGCTGATAGCCGAGGCGACCGCCGAGCCCCGGCTGCGGGGTGGTGTGGAAGGCCCAGTTGACGTGGCGGGTCGGCAGGATGGCCGCCATGCCGACGGGGGTGTGGATCAGGGGGGATGTATCCTCCGGCCCGGCTTCCAGCAGACAGACGCTGGTGCCTGGGTCCGCGCTCAGGCGGTTGGCAAGGACGCAGCCGGCGGAGCCGGCACCGACGATCAGGTAGTCGAATTCCATCTTGTTGTTCTCGATGTGTTGCGTTGCGGGGAGGGCGGGAGGCTGGCTCGCCGGCTGGGCGCGGGCTGGCCCGCACCTGCGGTGGTCAGTGGTCCCAGTCGGTGTGATCGTTGATGAAGCCCTGGATGCTGCGGGCCGCCAGTTGGGCCTGGGGCAGGGCGGCAATCATCTGGAAGACATGGGGCAGGCGATGCCAAACCTCCAGGCGCACGGGCACGCCCGCGGCATGCGCCTTGGCGGCGGCCCGCACGGCATCGTCCAGCAGCATTTCCGTGCTGCCGACCTGGAACAGCATCGGCGGAAGGCCTTCGAAGGCTCCGAACAGGGGCGAGACCGAGGGCTCGCCATGGCGCTCGCCGGGGGCATAGAAACCTCGGATGCCGATGGCGAAGGCCGGGGTGAAAATCGGGTCGTGTCGCGCGTTGTCGAGGGCGCTGGCACCGCTGAGGGTGAAGTCCAGGAAAGGCGAGAGCAGTACCGCGCAGCTCGGCAACGGCTGGCATTCGGCCTTGAGCCGCTGCAGCGTGGCGATGACCAGGTTGCCGCCGGCCGAGTCACCGGCGATGACGATGTCCTTGGCCTTCACGCCCTGGTCCAGCAGCCAGCTGTAGGCGTCGAGGCAGTCTTCGAGGGCCGCGGGGTGCGGGTGTTCGGGGGCCAGGCGGTAGTCCACCAGCAGCGCCCGGGCCTTCAGCGATTGGCACCAGGAGGCGACCATCGCGGCATAGACAGCGGGCGTATTGGCGACGAATGCGCCCCCATGGAGGTAGAGCAGCACCCGTTCCCGGCGGCGGCCCTTGGGCAGCAGCCAGCGGGCGGCGACACCGTTGCAGGTGACCGGTTCGCTGCGCACCTCCGGTGGGAGCGAGTCGGGCGCCTGTCGGTCGAGCAGGGCGAACTGCTTGCGCAGCGAAGGGATGTCGATGTGCAGCCCGTGGCGGGCCTTCACCGACAGGCGCAGCAGCAGGTTGAGCATCTCTCGGGACCAGCGGCCACGGGAGGGATTGAGGGTACGGGTGAATGCCGGTGCGCGAATGAACTGGGTCATGGGACCACCTTCGATGTTGGGGCTCCGCCGCTGCCGGCCCGGTGCTTCCGGGCCGGCAGTCGGACATTGGGGGGCGCGTGCGCCTTAGCGGGAGGCCCGGGAGGGCGCGACGGAATAGGTGCTCTGGTGGGTGGGGAGGAACTCGAGCCGGCTGTCTTCGACCGGGTCCCTGAGCAGCATCTTCTTGTCCCGGCCGTAGTGCATGAACACGTGCCAGGGGTAGCTCCTGCCCTGGCGTGGGAGGAAGTGCTGGTCGCGCTGGATATAGCCGGATTTCATGGAGTTCATGATCCCGTCGTCCAGCGCGTTGGCGTCGTTGTCGTAGGGGGTGACGACCTCCAGCCCGTTGTGCTCCATGTGGCGGAACAGCCGGCAGAGGTATTGCGCGGCGAGGCCCACCTTCAGGGTCCAGGAGATGTTGGTGTAGCCGAAGATCCAGGCCAGGTTGGGCAGGTTCTCCAGCAGTACGCCCTTGTAGGTCATCTGCTCGCCCACCGGGCAGGGCGTGCCGTCCACCGACAGTGCCACGCCGCCGAGTATCTGCAAGCGCAGGCCGGTGGCGGTGATGATGATGTCGGCCGGCAGTTCCTTGCCGGATTTCAGCAGGATGCCCTGCGCGGTGAAGCGCTCGATGTGGTCGGTTTCGACCGAGGCCTTGCCGCTGCGCAGCACCTTGAACAAGTCGCCGTCGGGCACGGCACAGAGGCGCTCGTCCCAAGGCATGTAGCTGGGGGTGAAGTGGCGCATGTCGACGTTGGGGCCGACTTGCCGGCGGACATGGGAGAGGATCACCCGGCGCATCAGCTTCGGCCATTGCCGGCAGGCAATGTAGACGGCTCGGTACATGAGGATGTTGCGTCGGCGCGCCAGGCCGTTGGCCCAGCTGGCGGGGATGAAGCGGCTGAGCACGGCGGTGAGCTTGTCGACGGCGGGCAGTGAGTAGATGTACGAGGGGGAGCGCTGCAGCATGGTGATGTGCCCGGCGGTCTTGGCCATGGCCGGGACCAGGGTGGCGGCGGTGGCGCCACTGCCGATCACGACGATCCGCTTGCCCCTGTAGTCCAGCTCTTCGGGCCAGTGCTGCGGGTGGATGCGGGTGCCCTGGAAGGCTTCTTCCCCGGGGAAGCTCGGCAGGAAGCCGTCGTCGTGGTTGTAGTAGCCGGTGCAGCACAGCAGGAACCGGCAGCTGTAGTGACGCGTGGTGTCGCTGGCTTCGTGGCGGGCGGTCAGTTGCCAGAGGCGCTGCTGGCTGGACCAGTTCGCGCTGGTGATGCGCAGCCCGTAGTGGATCTTCTCGTCGAGACCGTGCTCGGTGGCGGTGTCCTGGATGTACCGGCGGATGGCCGGGCCATCGGCCAGTACCTTGGGGCTGTCCCACAGGCGGAACTTGTAGCCGTAGCTGAGCATGTCCGAGTCGGAGCGGATGCCGGGGTAGCGGAACAGGTCCCAGGTGCCGCCGATACGGTCGCGCCGTTCCAGGATCGCCAGGCTCCTGTGCGGAAACTCCTCGGCCAGTTGGCAAGCGGTGCCGATGCCGGAAAGGCCCGCGCCGATGATCAGGGTGTCGAAATGCAGGTTGCTCATGAAGGTCTCCGTGCCCGTGGATGCAGGCCGCGCAGTGGGTTCGTTATTGGACGTGGGCAGCGCAAGGCTTGGGTGTGACAGCGTTCTGCGCGCCGTCTGTGCGATACCGGGGAGGGGCTGGTGCGGCTGTTTCGCAATCCGGCGCCGCAGGCTGTGGCGCCTGGGCACCAGTGCGCTTGGCATCGAGGGTGATGTGGCGGCCAAAGGGGTGGCAGAGGACCCGCAGGAATACGCGTGGCGACGGTGTGGGCGACGTCGTGAGCAGGATGGCTGGTGGAGTCGACATGCGAGGAGCTCCTGGCGCTTTTGTTGTTTTGCAGGACTGTAATTCCGCGAAAAAATTAACGCAACAATCGTTATGGAAATAATTGTTATGTAAATGAGCGCCTATATCCGGGGCCGCAGTGGGCGCCTGGAGAAGGGTGGGTTCGAGAGGGATGGCGGGCGTCCGTGCCCGCAGGAAGTGCGCCCGAGGGCGGCTAGCGGCCGGCTGGAGGCAGGCTCGCGAGGTAGTGCGCCGTGGCTTGTATATCGCGCTCCGATAGCAGGCTGGCCATGGCGTTCATGGCCTGGGTCGGGTCCTGCCGCGTGCCGTGCCGGAAGGCCTTCAATTGGTCCCGCAGGTAAGCCTCGCCCTGGCCGGCGATGCGCGGGCCCAGGGGGCTCCCGGAGAGGTCCTGGCCGTGGCAGGCGCTGCAGCCTCTGGCGGTGATGGTCGCCTGGCCCTGGCGAGCCAGGGGTTCATCCCGCTTCGGAGGCTCGGTGATGACCGGTCGCTGCCGGGTGAAATATTCAGCCAGCGACTGGATCTGCGCGTCGTCGAGGTTCGCCGCCAATGGCTGCATCTGGGGGCTGTGCCGGCGTCCCGCGGCGAAGGCGTGCAATTGCGCCTGGATATAGGCGGCCGGCTGGCCGGCGAGTGCCGCGTATTGCCCATTGCTGGGCTGGCCGCCGACGCCATGGCAGAGCGCGCAGTTATCCTGGACCTGGGGCCAGGGGCCGCCATCGGCCTCGTACCCTGTGTAGTAGCGGTCGAGTGCCTGCATGAATCGATAACCTGTCAGCAGCTCCGGGCCTACCGTGGCCGCTGCCGCCGCTAGCCCCACCGCAACCAGTGCTGCGCCAATGCGCAAGGCTCGCTTCATCGTACGCCTCCCAGGCTGCGGAGCAGGGTGTTCAGGGCTTCCAGTACGGCCAGGCGGCCGGCGTGGAAGAGTTCGGCCGCCCCGGAGCGCTGGCTGGCCCAGGCCAGGGCGACGCCCAATGCGATGAGGCCGGCCAACGTGGCGGCGGTGATGAGGTGCGTGTGCTTCATCCTGCATGCCTCCCCGCGCCAGTGAGTGCTTGCAAGGCTTCCAGCGCTGCGCGATGGCCGGAGCGCACGGCGCCGTCCATGCCGCTGGCCCAGAGGTCCGCGGTTTCGGTGCCGGACCACACCAGCCGGCCGACCCGGGGCTTGAGGTACCGCCCCCAGCGGGTGAGGAAGCCCGGCGGTATGGCGCCGACGCAGGTGAGGGTCCAGGTGTCGGCCTTGCCCCAGTCATGGTCGTGGAACTGACTGGGGTGCAGCGCTTCCTCGCCCAGCGCCTGCGCATAGATGGCCGAGAGGGTGTCCCTTGCCTGGTTCGGCTCCTGAGGCAGCTGGGCGGTGCGGACGAAGGCGGCGAGGACGCCGAGGCGGGCGTCGGGCGGTGAGTTGTCGTAGGAGAGGATCAGTGGCCCGTCGGCCTGGGTGACCTGGCCGTTGAGGCCTTGCTCCCGCCAGAACGGGCGCGGGTAGACATGCACGGTCTTGCGCATGGGGGCGAGGGCCGGCCAGAGGCGCTGCAACTGGGCGCGCCCTTCGGGCAACGGCGGGTCGAAGGTGATCTGGTTGCACAGCGCGGGGTGCAGCGCGGCGATGACCTGCCGGGCATGGATGATGCCCTGGTCGGTGTGGAGCTCGACGATATCCCGGTCCCAGCCGACGATTCTGTGAACCGGACAGGACAGTCGGAGCCGGTCGCCCAGAGCCTCTGCCATCGTGCTGCACAGGCGCTGCGAGCCGCCGACGAAGCGGGTTTCCTGGGCGCCGCCCTTGAAGCCTTCCAGCATTTCCATGCGGCAGTCGGCGGCGTTGATCAGCGACAGGTAGTGGAGCAGTGCCAGGCTAGATGGCGGCGTGCCCGTGGTCAGGCCGATGGAGGCGTCGAAGCTGAGCCGGGCGGCATTGTCGATGCCTTGGCGCGCCAGCCATTCACCCACAGAGAGCCTGTCGATCTCGGCCGCGTCCGCCGCCGTCCAGGGTTCCTTGCTAGGCACCTTGCGCGCCAGCTGGTTGAGCTTCTCCACGATCGGGGCATTGGCGCCCGGGCCGTTGCTCAGATCTTCCTCGTAGTGGGCGCCGCCCACCAGGTAGACGTTCCTGCCCTGGTAGTAGCTGGGGAAGGTCTCGATGCCAAGCTCGCGGGCAAGGTCGAAAATGGCGGTCTGCCCCGGGCCGATCCATTGGCCGCCGGCCTCTGAAACCACGCCGTTGCCCAGGTCGTGGTTGAGGGTGCGCCCGCCGACCCGATCACGCGCCTCGAGCACCAGGAAGCCTTCGCAACCCGCTCGTTGCAGGTCCCGCGCGGCGGTGAGGCCGGCGAGCCCCGCGCCGATGATGGCCACGTCCAGCACGCCATCGGTACCTCCGGCGGGCGGCCGGGCGAATGCCCGTGTGCCGAGTGCCATTGCGCCCGCCAGTGTCGCGCCGCCCATTGCCTGCAACAGCAGGCGCCGCCGGTGCGCCGACTGCGACAACTCGTTGTTCCTTGAATCCATCTTCGCCTCGGTCAGTGCTGTTGTTTTATTTAAATAACCGTTGTTACGTAAAATAACCCAAGGCTGTTGCCATGCATAGAAAAAAACCGGGTGGATGGCCGCGGCCTGGCAGCCATCCATCGGGTGGGAGGTGAGTGGGGGACAGGCAGGCGCCCACGGACCGGCCCTGGCGAGCCGGTGCCTGGGTGAGCGCGATATAGGGGGAGGGCCGGCGCGGTGCCGACCCGGGGGAGGGGGCTACTGGCCGGTGGCCTTGGCCCTGGATGGGCGCTTGGCGGCCTTCACCGGAGAGATCAGCACCATAAGGGCATCGAGCAGCGCCTGGCCACGCTTGGCGCTGAAGCGTTCGGGCTCGATCGGCAGCATCATCAGCCAGCCGTCGCTGATGGCGCTCACTTGGTCGGCGAGCAGGTCGGCGGGGATGTCGTCGCGGATCTTGCCCTGCCGTTGTCCTTCCTCGAGCACCGAGGTGAAGACCTCGCGGAACCGCGCGTAACGTTGCTTGATGATGCCGGCGAAGGCCGGCTCGTGCCGGGCGTGGGTCAGCAATTGCAGCCAGGCGAGCCAGCCGCCAGGCTGGTCGAGGCTGACCCATTGCAGCCACTCGCGGATGAGTTCACCGATATCGAGCTGCTCACGGTTAATTTCCAGCATGGCGTCGATCTGGTCGAACAGGCTTTGGGCCACGGCGCTGACCATCTCTTCCTTGTTGGCGAAGTAATAGGTCACCGCCCCGGTGGTGCAACCGGCATGCTGGGCGACCCGGCGCATGGAGGCGCCGGCGTAGCCGTCCTGGGCGATCACGGCGATGGCCGCCGCCAGCAATTCGGCACGCTTGGCATTGTGGTCACCCACGGGGCGGCCCCGGCGGGCAATGGGATCGGCTTCGCTTTCGTCGCCCTTGGGGCGGGCTTTGGAGTCAGGCATGAAGGCTCGAGTGCGTCGTCTGGTTGGGGGGAACGCTCGCCGCCCCTGGCGGGCCGCGGCGAGCCCCAGCATAGGGAAGTTGCAGGAATAAAGCACTCTTGCCCGTTCGCCCCGGCCTGATACGGCAGGGGCGCTATCGCAATGGGGTTTCAGGTGTCGCCGCACCCGGCGATGGCCACGGCGCGAATCTCGACCAGCAGCTCGGGCATGGCCAGCTGGGGGTGCCGACGGCAGTCCAGGATGGGTAGCGGTCAGGAAAATACTGGTCCTTGATGCGGGCGAAGGCCGGCATGTCGCGGCGCAGGTCGATGTGGAAGGTCATCAGCTCGACCACGTCCGCCAGGCTGGCGCCTGCGGCTTCGAGCACCTGCTTCAGGCCCTGAAAAGCCAGTTGCGCCTGCTCGGTGATGTCCTTGCCCGGTTGCATGGCGGCGTCGATTCCGACCTGGCCGGAGACCCAGATCATGTCGCCTACGCGGGTCGCCTGGGAGAAATGGAAGTTGTCGTAGAGCGCCTGGGTCGGTGGTGGGTTGATGGACTGGCGTTTGAGGTTCTGGGCATTCATCGGGCGTGCTCCTCTCATATGAGTTGGCGGAACGTGGCGTGGCGGAATGGGCTGCCTGCGGCGAGGTGCGCGAGCTCCTCGGTGAACAGAACGCCCTGCTGCGGGTAGCCGGAGGCGCTGTGCGCCGGCAGCGGGTGGAAGGTGGCGTCGTCCCCGAAGAAGCGGAACACGAAGGTGTGGCGATCAGGAAAGTCCGCATCGACCGGTGCGCCGCCGTGGAGCGAACCGGGGTGTAGCAGGACCACGTCCCCGGGCTCGGTGGCCCAGGAGAGGATGTCGAAGGCTGCGGGATCAGCCTGCCGCTCGGCTTCTATATCGGGCAGACGGGGCAGGGCGCCATTGCCGTGCAAGGGCTGGGTCGGGTCGTTCGGGTCGATGAAGGTGGTGCCGTCGTAGCGCGGCCCCCGGTGCGACCCGCGGACGATCTCCAGCGCGTTGCGCTTCGGCACCGACTCGAAGCTGATCCAGGCATTGCCCCAGTGGTTGCCTGCCCAGGGCAGGTAGGAGGTGTCCTGGTGCCAGAGCGTCCTGGCGCCTTGCCCCCCGGCCTTGAGGAACACCTCTTCGGCGAAATACCAGACGTTCTGCGAGTTCCAGATATCGGCGAACAGTGCCCCCAGGGGCAGGGAAGCGACCAGTGCCTCCAGTCGCTCCTTGGCCAGCGGGTTGGCGTTGTCGACATGGGATTGTTGTGTGGTCCCCGCGAACATCCGGGTCGCATGGGGGCCATGGTTGGCCACCACCCAGTCGTAGGCCTCGCGGCAGCGCGCCAGTTGCTCCTGGTTCAGGAGACCCTTGATCAGCACCGCACCGTCTTCAAGGAATGCCTTGCGTAGCGACTCTTGCATGAGTGTTCTCCCGGACGTTTCGTTTGGGTGAGACGGAGCCTAGCAATCTGTTTTAATTAACACAACAAGTGTTATTATAAATTTGTGCAGCCAGGGAGGCATCGGCTCCCGTAGTTTTCGCTGCCCCCGATGCAAGGCCCATAAGCAGCCTGGGGCGCGCTAACGCACGCCGGCTTACCGGAGCCTGGTACGGGCCCCAACTCATGCGTACAAAGGTGCTGGTCATGTCCATCAATGCGGTCAACACGCTGGAAATCTTGGTGCCGCCCGGAGCAGCGGCTTTACTGGAGGGGTGCATTGCCCGCGCCGCTGGGCAGCTACGGGCCACCACGGGCTGCATCGCCTATGACCTGGTTCGTGGCGTTGGGCAGCCGAGCTTGTGGATCCTCAGCGGCTACTGGGCCAGCCAGGACGACATGGACGCGCACCTGGCGGGGGATGAGCTGGAAGGGCTGGTCCAATTGCTGGCCAGGTACAGCGCCCATCTGCACTTCGCGACTTTTTCCAACCTAAGTGCGGGAAGCGGTCACGATGGCTTTCGATGAGCAGCTGCTGCGAAAATTCGACCTCAATGCCCTGGTCACCTTCATGGTCGTGTACCGCGAACGCAGTGTGTCCCGCGCCGCCTGCAAGCTGAACGTGACCCAGCCTGCCGTCAGTAACTCGCTGCGCAAGCTGCGCAGCCGCTTCGGCGACCCGCTGTTCATTCCCCACTGCCGCTATATACAGCCAACGCCCCTGGCGACCCGGATCGCCGAAACCCTGGAACCGGTGCTGTTCGGGTTACAGGGCGTGCTGGCTGCGGCGCAGTGCACGATCGAAGGCCGGGGCCAGGCCAGGGAGGCGCTGCACGTGTCCGGTTGAGCCGTGGTGGAGTAGGGCGCAGGTCATTGCGTCCCGACGCCCCACCCGACATAGTGGCCCGCCGCGGCTCGTGGAAGAGCCGCTCGCAACCCCACGACGAGCCCCTAAAGGACTAGCCCATGAGCCCCCGCATTGACATTACGGCAACCCCTAGCGAGGAGGACCGCGAGGCCATCCTCAGGCCGCTCCGGGCCCACAGCAGGGCCCGTGCCGGCGACCCGCAGCGCGCCACCCTGGCCCTGCTGGTGCGTGACGAGCACAGCGATGAGGTCATCGGTGGGCTCTATGGCGAGATCTTCTATGGCTGGCTGTACATCGAGCTGCTGGCCATCCCCGAGCAAGCACAGGGGCAAGGTACCGGTTCGCGGTTGATGGTCATGGCCGAAGAGGCCGCCCGCGAGAAGGGCTGCGTCGGCATCTGGCTGGACACCTTCGATTTCCAGGCGCCGGACTTCTACCAGAAGCACGGCTACACCGCGTTCGGCGAGATCGCCGACTTCCCGCCGGGGCACAGGCGCTTCTACTTCCAGAAGCGCCTCGTTTGATTCGCGCCAATACCCGTGCTTGAGCGGTGCGGTGGGGCCCTGCTGGCCGTTGCCAGTGGTTTACGGTGCGCTGGCCTGGCCACGCGCTGTCTACCCCATCAGTAAGGACGGCCGATGTCCCTGATTTCACAGCGTGTGGCGATGGCCCGCAACGGCACCCACGACAAGGTGATCTGCCGCATGCCATCCGGCTGGGCGGTGATGGGGGACGTGCAGTTCCTCACCGGCTACTGCCTGCTGCTGCCCGACCCGGTGGTGCCGAGCCTCAACGACCTGGATATCGAGGCCAGGACCCAGTACCTGCTCGACATGGCCCGCATCGGCGATGCGGTGCTACAGGCCACCGGCGCCGCGCGCATGAACCACGAGATTTTCGGCAACTCCGAGCCGGAGCTGCGCTGCCACCTGTTCCCGCGTTACCCCACGGAGCCCGAAGAAAAGCGCCGCATGCCCGTGTGGTTCTACGACTGGAAGAACGCGCCGCCCTATGACGAGAACGTGCATGGCGAGCTGCGTAAAAAGATCGCGCAATTGCTGCAGGCGTCTGTCTAGGGGCGAACGGAGGAGGGGAAGGGGCCGACTGCGCCATTGGGGCCGCTGGTCATCTGTGGTTCATGCAGCCTGGATGCCCGTGTAGAATCCCGCGCCCCAAAATCAGGAGACAACACGTTGGTAATTCACTACTCCTCCTCTCCAGAGACCGCCGCCTGCGGCCGCGCCGCCACGAGCCAGAACAGCAGCGCTGATGCCGCCCAGGTGTCCTGCAAGCTTTGCATCCGCTCCATCGAGAAACAGGCCGTAGAACCCGCACGCAAGACCCCGAGCCTCGCCGAGCTGCGGGCCGCCGCCAAGGCCGAGAAGGCTGCTGCGGCGCCGGTCGCTGCGCAAGCCGCCGTTGCTTCCGCTACGCCTGTTAAGCCTGCAAAACCCGCAACTGTGGTCGTTGCCGAAGTGGCGCAGCCCGCTTCCGTCAAATCGGCCCGCGCCGAATGGCAGCAGCGCCTGGCGCAGATGCCTGGTCGCAATCGCCTGCCGCGTGGCAAGGCCCGTCAAGCCTTCATCTGACCAGACCTTCGCTGGTGAGCGCCCGCTGCTGAACGCAAGCGGGTGCCCAGCATCGGAAGCACGCGGGCAGGCGTCGCCTTGCCTGCGTGCCGACGGCTCCACTTTCGTTTTTATCCCTATCCGCGGCTTTCATCCTCGACCCCGCATAACACGAGCATTCTGCAGTCACCGAATCGAGCGCGCATGGGCCTCCATGCCGGCTACCCGGTTCGGTTGTGCCCAGTAAATCCTGCTGGCGAGTCTGTGGATCCGCGTCTAGATTGCTGGCTTCAATCCTTGCTTTGGAGCGGATTCATGGACGAGCAGCTCAGCACAATTATCCAATTCGCCGAAACCTACCTGGGGCGTCCGTTGACCGAGGCTGAGCTGCAGCAGCTCATCGCCTTCGTGCGCTCCAAACCAGAGCTCCAGTCCGGCAGGCTGCTGGGTGCGGCCGCCGAGGGGAGCCAGCCCGAGGATGCGCTCTCAGCGTTCCTGGGCACGCTTTAGCCGGTAGGTCGGGTGCAACCCGGTTTGTTGTGATGGGTTTCGCTGCGCCCTACACCATCCTACGGTGTCGCCCCAACCCACGGTGCTGACCGATGTGTAGGGTGGATGGCGCTCTTTTCATCCACCAAACGATGCAGCCGACGGGCACATGGTTATGGCAACCCTGCGGGCTGCTTGGCGACTGAAGTCGCCCCTACATGGGCTGTGGTGGGCGCGTGTGCAACCCGGCATTTGCTGTGATGGGTTTCGCTGCGCTCGCGGAGCGCCGCCCGACCCATCCTACGGTGTCGCCCCAACCCACGGTGCTGACCAATGTGTAGGGTGGATGACGCTCTTTTCATCCACCAAACGATGCAGCCGACGGGCACATGGTTATGGCAACCCTGCGGGCTGCTTGGCGACTGAAGTCGCCCCTACAGGGGGCCTGTAGGTCGGGTGCAACCCGACGGTGCGTCCACCAGCCTGAAGGCAGACCTCCTGTGTGGCCGCCATTGGTCTCTACCACAGTGGCACTTGGCCGCCTCACTCGGGTGAATGCGTGAAGGCGGCGGCGCATACGGGTTACAGGGCGTTGGTGGGTGCCGAGGCCCGGGCTAGAGCGGGGGAAGAGTCTGTGGGCGGGGCTGTCAAGTAAAAGCTGGCCTAGACCAAAAACACGCATCAGAAGTGTGATTCCGTTGGCATGAGGAGCTGTTGCAAAGCGTGTTGAAACCAAAGCGTCTTTTTCCATCACTAGCGTCGCCTGGGTTCGAACATCTCGCTGCCGGGCGTCATGGAAGCGCTCGGCAGCCTTATGCCACTCATACGACCTGGTGAGTTCCTCGATGATTTCGAAAAGCAGAAGAAGCTTCATCCAGCTGGCGGCCGGCACGGTCGGCGCCACCGTTGCCAGCAGCCTGCTGCCGGCCAGCATCCAGGCGGCGCTGGCGATCCCCGCGCACCGCCGGCACGGCAACCTCAAGGACGTCGAGCATGTGGTGATCCTGATGCAGGAAAACCGTTCCTTCGACCATTACTTCGGCACCCTCAAGGGCGTGCGCGGCTTCGGCGACCGCATGGCCATCCCGCTGCCCGACGGCCAGCGCGTGTGGCACCAGAAGGGCAGCAAGGGCGAGATCCTGCCGTACCACTTCGATACCAGCACCACCAGCGCCCAGCGCGTCGACGGCACCCCGCACACCTGGCCCGACGCCCAGCAGGCCTGGAACGAAGGACGCATGGACAAGTGGCTGCCCGCCAAGACCGAGCGCTCCCTGGGCTACTACAAGGAGCAGGACATCGCCTTCCAGTTCGCGATGGCCAACGCCTTCACCATCTGCGATGCCTACCATTGCTCCTTCCAGGGCGGCACCAACCCCAACCGCCTGTTCCTATGGAGCGGCACCAACGACCCGCTCGGCCAGCACGGCGGCCCGGTGACCACCAACGACCACGACAGCAACGGCCCGGCGGAGCAGGGTTACACCTGGACCACCTACCCCGAGCGCCTGCAGGCTGCGGGCATCAGCTGGCGCGTGTACCAGGACATGGCGGACAACTTCTCCGACAACCCGCTGATCGGCTTCCGCCAGTACCGCGCGGCCGGGCCGGACTCGCCCCTGATCGTCAACGGCCTCAGCACCTGGAAGCTCGACGCCCTCAAGCGCGACGTGCTGGCCAACACCCTGCCGCAGGTGTCGTGGATCGTGGCGCCGGCGAAGTACTCCGAGCACCCCGGCCCGTCGAGCCCGATCTGGGGTGCCGAGTACACCGCCTGGGTGCTGGACGCGCTCACCGCCAACCCCGAGGTGTGGAGCAAGACCGCGCTGCTGGTGATGTTCGACGAGAACGACGGCTTCTTCGACCACATGGCGCCACCGGCCGCACCGAGCCTCAACGCCGACGGCACGCTGAACGGCAAGACCACCGCCGACGCGACCCTCGAATGGCACACCCAGGGCGACACGCGCTATCGCAACCAGCCCTACGGCCTCGGCCCGCGCGTGCCCATGTACGTGATTTCGCCCTGGAGCAAGGGTGGCTGGGTCAACTCCCAGGTGTTCGACCACACCTCGGTGATCCGCTTCCTCGAACAGCGCTTCGGCGTGATGGAGCCCAACATCAGCCCCTGGCGCCGTGAGGTGTGCGGCGACCTGACCTCGGCCTTCGACTTCAGCAAGCCCAACGACGGCGCCTTCCCGGGGCTGCCGGACACCAGCCAGGCCGACGCCATCGTCGCCAGCCAGATCAAGCTGCCGAAACCCAAGCCGCCGGCCGTGGCCGCCATGCCCGTGCAGGAAATGGGCATCCGCCGCGCTCGCGCGCTGCCCTATGAACTCGGCGTGCACGCCCGCTACCGCGCAGGCGAGGAAGCCCTCAGCCTCACCTTCGCCAACACTGGCAAGGCGGGTGCGGTGTTCCAGGTGTTCAACCTGCTGGACAGCGTCAGCGCGCCCAAGCGCTACACAGTCGGCGCGCACCGCCGCCTGCACGACAGCTTCCCGGGCAACGCCAGCGGCGACTACCACCTGGAAGTGCACGGCCCGAACGGCTTCCTGCGCGTATTCCGCGGCAACCTGCGCCGCGACGCGGCGGACCGCAAGGCACCGCTGCCGGAAGTGCGCATCGACTACCAGCCGCTGCTCGGCAGGCTGCAGGTGCAACTGATCAACCGTGGCCGCCAACCGCTGAAGCTGACGATCAAGGACAACCTCTACTTCCGTGGCGAAAGCCAGACCGTCACCGTCCCGCCGGGCCAACGCAGGGAAGTGCGTTACTCGCTGCGCAGCAGCTGCAACTGGTACGACTTCAGCGTCCGCGCGCAAGGCGTGGAAGGCTTCCTGCGCCGCTTCAGCGGGCGCATGGAAGACGGCCGCACGGGCTTCAGCGACCCAGGCATGGGGCTGGGTTCGTTGACCTTCTGAGGGGGAGGCCTGGCCCGCTTTGGCGGGCCAGGTCGGGGAGGGCGGTTACGGGTGTCCTGCGATCGGGAGGTGCTGCGGTGGGTATTCGAGATTGGGCAGGGGGGCCTATTCAGAACGGTCCTCTCGAGGCTCGGCATCGTTCACAAACGTCCACATGCTCCCATCGAATTTCAGCGTGCCGCGAACGATCCCGCTCGGGCAGCACAGCGCATCTTCGCCTTTGAGTTTCCTGCCTTCGTAGCGCAGTGCGCCATCCTCCAGATAAAGCCGGTCGACGATTCTTGGGGGCCTATTCGCGATTCGGGAATGCTCAGGGCTGATATAGAGCTTGTCGTAGCTCCCATAGGTCACGACTGCTATCTGAGTTGCCTGCATCTGCGAGCCGCCGCTGCACCCCAGGTCCAAGGCATACAGCGCCACATGAACCCTCCGGTCGAGGGTGTAGGGCACGACGTTCTTGGGGTCCATCGCATAGCTGCAGCCGAGGGTGCTGGCGTATCGCTCCACCAGTGACGGAATATTCTCGATCTCCTCGGCGATACGCTGTTCCTGGAGGCGAACGTATGCCGCCACGCTTTCCTCGGTATCCCCAAGCGCCACCGGTGAAAGTAGGCCCAGCAATACAGCACAGGCTGCCAGGCGCTTCCGTTCAAACCTGCCCATCCGCAATTCCTTTGCCATGGTGGTGTGATCAGTCCCCTCGAACCTGCTTCAGCCAGTTCCAGAAGGGGTCGCTCGACTCATCGTCATCCATGCTCGCGGTGCTCTGGACGATCTCCTTCGCGCGCGCCGGGATGCTCAGCCCCAGCGTGCCCTCGACATACTCGCGGAACAGCTGCGGGGGCGGCGGGTAGTCAGCATCTTCGTAGTCGATGTCCTTGATCTGCTGGGGCGTTACCCCGAACTGCTCCGGCCAGCACAGCTCGTCGTAACCGATGGCCAGCAGGCGCAGCAGGTCTTCCACGTTCTGCGTCAGCACGCACAGCATCACCGACCCGGAGCCCGAGCCCAGGTGCACGATGCGCTGCTGCCCCTCGTCGTCCACCCACAGCCCCGCCCAGGAACCATCACCGCCGGTTCTCAGGAAAATCCGCAGGCGTTCGTTCACCGCCGGGTCTTCGCTGTTGGTCCAGCTGGCGGTATCGGCCAGGTCCGGCACGTGGAAGGAAGTGGTGGAGATCTCGCTGTACTCGGGCTCCGGGTGCAGCGTCATGTAGCGAGTACCGCTGTACTCGATGGTGCGCACGCAACCGTGCGCTTCCATCAATTGCATGGCTTGCAGCAGTAAAGCGGGCATCGGGTTGGCGGCCGGAAAGGCGGCTGCGACTTCATCGGAGAACTTCATATCGTCCCTGATCCAGGTCTGTAGCGGTGGGGGTAAGAGCGTGGAGGCAGAGTAGCCTGAGTGCTGATCGGGGGGCGTTATGGGGCTCACATTTGTAGTGGCGGCCGCAACCGAAAGCGTTTGCGGCCGCCGTGCATGAGCAGGGAATCGGTACTGCGTGACTATGCGCAGTCGATCGTCATGGAGCCGCCACACAGGGTTACGGCATCCTTGAGCTCGATGGGTTGGCTGCTGGGGCGCTTGTTGTGGTACTGGCAGAACGGGACGATCCACACGATGCGCTTGTCATCGTCGTCCCGCACATGGGCGCCGACCTGGGTAACGTTTCCGCAGTACTTCGCTACGCATTTCCCGGGGAGGGCAAGGCCCGTTCCTCTTTCCCAGTGGCCTAGCCAGGTTTTTGGAATGGTTGAGCACTGGCACTTGCGCGAGGACGTGCCGTCGATGTTGTAGACAAAGTGGGGCATGGTCGTCGACTCCTTTTGACGTTTCAGATGCAGGTATTTCGCCTGATGGGTATAGCACGCGGCTTTGCCGAAGGTGATGCGGCGTTGACCGTTCCCGCCACTGTTCTATAGCCAGTCACGGAGCTTCCAGGAGCGTGGAATGATGCTCGAAGCGACCTGATCAGCTTGGCAACAGGATGGCTATCAGCTGGTGGTCTCGACGTAGTGCGATTCGCCGCCACCTTCTGCACCGCTCAGCCAACCCCAGACAAACGACAGCGTCGTTCGGCCTTCCGCGTCTTGGCCCACCTGGCCTTTCGACCATCCCGCCAGAAGCTCTCCATCGATCGTCACGCAGTGGTAGAGGAGTTCGATGCGGGTGTCGCCCAGCACATGGCCGACCTGATGACCCGCAGCGATACGACCGCCCTGGTAACTCCCGGTGATGCCCGCTTCAGTCACCTGATAGTGGAAAACGGTCTCGCTGCTCGACACCCCGTGCTTGTTGTCGATGGAGCGGAAGTAGCGGTTGTGAAGCCTGTCGTGAAGGAATTCGGAAACTACCGGGCGACTCATCGTGTGGCTCTCAATGGCTTTGGTGGCGCGGATTCTGTGGGCGCGCATGGAGCGATGCAAAGTCCAAAAAGTGATGGCGATATGCCCCATATCGGGCCATAACTTGTTGCTACGAATCGGAAGGGCAGGCGCATACACTGGCGGCTCTTCAACCATGATGCCCCGACATGGCCTCCCAACCGCACATACGCCTCGCCCAGGGCGAAGACATCGCTGCTCTCCATGAGGTGAACCCCATCGCTAGAGCAGAGCCGGGCCGCAGGCACTTCATCGCCAACGCCGTGGCGGCCGGCCAATGCTGGGCCGCCGCCGAGGTGGACGATGCTTCGGCGTTGCTCGGCTACGGGGTGCTCAACGACGCCTTCTTCGAGCAGGATTTCGTCCCGCTGCTGATGGTCAGGGACTCGGCACGACGCCGTGGAATCGCCGCCGCCCTCCTGCACACGCTGGAGCAGCAGGGTAGGGGGGCAAGCTTTTCACCTCCACCAACAGTTCCAACGCACCGATGCTCGGCCTGCTCGCCAAGCTGGGCTTCATCCCCAGCGGCCGCATTGACAACCTGGACAAGGGCGAGCCCGAGCTGGTCCTCGTCAAGTTCCGCACCCGCACCTAGGGCGCCCAATCAGGCGGGCAACGCTCCACAGGCAGTACGAACGATAAGGACATCGACAGCACCATGAGCAACCGCGAACAACTCCATCGAAACGGCTGTGCACTGCTGCGCCAGGCAGTCCCCACCGAGTGGTCAGCTACTACGCCGAGGCGCTGTATGCAACGCATCTGCAGACGGCGGGTTTGCGGGGGATTCGGATGGAGGGGGTGGAGTGGTTTGAGCCTAAAGAGATTTGCCTGATGGGGGGCCTGCAGTGAGTCTGGACCTATATCTCGAGGCTGACGACGTACTCACCGTGGCGGTGCTCGAACGTGCGTTGGAGATGGCTGGAGCCGATGAGATCAACACCGACGGCCAGGCTATCGAAGCTTTATTCGAATCGGGCCTGACATTCAGCACGAGCGCCAGTAATGACCAGGCAATCTACGCAGAAGAAACAAAGGGAGCCACGTTCCTTGTCGCGCTGCGGTGCTACATCAGAATCAAAGGCCCTGCGCCGGAAGGGAGTTCTCCGCTCGACGATCTGGAGCGCATAGCACGGTCCATAGCGGAGGTATGTTTATCTCACTTCCTGATCAGTTTTCAGTTTGAGCAGACGCTGTATTGGCGGGATGAGAACGGGCTGCACTGCAGCGAGTAGGTCGCTTGGGCTGGATGCGTCATGGGCTTAACGAAAAGTCGTGCAATGTCTTATTGAGAAGCAGCGCTATCTAATATTTAGACATTAAAATGAAGTCGATTATAGCGATATCACGATTCTGGTTTGTGCTGTCGAGTCTACAAGCGAAGCGGCAGTCTAATGATTTCATGAACTTAAGATATACATCGCGCTTGTCTGGGTGATGCAAGACATTTTTAATAAAATAATCCTGGATGGACGTTATTCTGAACTTGTACTTTAGTGGTGGCAGATGGCTTGCGCCATAAGTCAAGACAAGGAGGTCAGAATGAAGCTGTCCATTTTTTTTACTTTTCCCCTCGTCATCACCGCTGTGTCTGGTTGCATAAACTGGAGCAGCGTCTACCACTTCCCTGGTTTCTTTAGTAATAATTCTTCCTTAAGATTGTTTCTCTGGTTAACTCAATGCTTGATGCATCGGGTTCGGAGCGCCTTTGCTTTGCAGATCTTTCAGAGTTTTCCCGGTCGGTTAAATATGATGAAGCAGGCGGGGGTGCAATAGCTCGAGAGAAGGTCCTTGACTACTGCATCGATAATCTTGAAGAGAAGCTAATTGTTTTGATGCCAAAAGGGACGGTCGCTGGCGCTGCGGGGCTAGTAGGCCTGATATATCCGTATGGAAAGGTGGCGCTTTTCCCAGAGAAACATAGATGGCTGATGGGTCTGTTGAATAGATCCGGGATCGAGGTGTCGGTGCGAATAAGGTACTAGTCCAAGATGAGCAGGTTGTGCTGTGCGGGAGTTAAATTTTCGGAAAGGATAACTCAGATATGTATGGGACATTTGCAAAAATAATTGTATTGGTCGGTTTGGTGATTCTAGTTGTGGTTTTTTCGGTTGACCCATTAATCGCGCCAATTAAGTCTGATCTTGCTTTTTCCACAATAATGACGTCGCTCGGCGGAGTTTTTGTTATCGTTGTTCTCGTTGAAAGAGTCACCGAAATTGCTATAACGATATGGAGGCAGTCAGATGCAGACCAAATTAAAACCGAGATTGAAAATCTAAAGGGCGACCCAGCAAGAGTTGCTGAGCTATTGCCTAAGGAGAAATTTCTCGCCTCGTATCAGGCGGAAACAAAAAGTATCGCACTTCTGGTCGGCTTCACAATATCTATTGTGGTGTGTTGTGCTGGCGTGGGTTTATTGGGCTCCATCGTTGAAGTTTCGGCAGGCACTGGAAATATCAATTTCCTTCGTGGCGTCGATATACTGCTTACTTCTGGCTTGATTGCAGGTGGTAGTGACGGTTTTCATCAATTTGTTACCACGCTAGAGACGTTCTTCAGTGAGTCTAAAAGACGTATGGAGAACAGAGTTTAGCAAGATGCTTTATCTGAAGTGCATACATCAGCATCGCTCGGGCGCTGGGTTGAGTGTTTTTTGTAATTAGACCCTAAGGCTCTTCATCAACAGCAAAGGGAGAGGGTAATGAAAATATCGAACCATATACTTGTGGGTGAGTCGGGTGAAAATATACCCTTCATTAAAAGTCCAAATCATTCTTCTGGTATCTCGCCAGTTTATCTGATAATGCACTACACGGCCGGTACAACGCTTTCAGGTACGGTTTCATGGTTTCAAAATTCACAAGCACAGGCATCAGCACATCTTGTAATTGATCGAGATGGTTCGATTGTGCAAATGGTCGCTTTTAATCGTCGTGCTTGGCATGCTGGCAAGAGCAAATGGGGGAATCTGGAAGGTATTAATAACTACTCAATTGGTATCGAGCTTGTTAATGCTGGAAAGCTCAAGAAAGATGCTTCGGGTCGATGGGTGAATTGGTCCGGTAAAACCGTTCCTGATACTGAGGTTACTATTGCAAAGCACAAAGACGAAGATTTAGAAACAGGTTGGCAAGAGTACCCAGAGGTTCAGATCGAGGCTGCAGTAGCAGTTGGCGCATTGCTTCATGAGTTCTACAATTTCACAGATGTTCTTGGTCATGATGATATAAGTCCGGGTCGCAAGGTTGATCCAGGTCCGCTGTTCCCACTAAATAGCTTCCGGTCAATTGTCCTAGGTCGGGCCTAGCAAGATACTCCAACTAACTGATAAGCCAGTTCAAGCTAATGGAGCTTTCCATCGGATTGCCCCGTTCGGTGTAATGCGCAGGAAAAGTGATGTGATGAGTGGGGAGCAGCGGGAGTTTCTGGAGATGCTGAGGGCTCAGTGAGCTAGTGGGACCTGTTGCCCTTGTACGGGATGGGCCAATGCTTCAGACCCTCCTGGCCGTACTCACGCAACATCGGGTCGGAATGCTTCGCCATCAACTCCAACGCCACCCTGACTCAGTAGTGCCGCCGGGCCCGGGTCGCGAACTCCGTTACTCGCTGGGTGGTAGTAGTCCTTCGCTAACAATTGCCTTCCCCGCCGATGTAATCGTCTCCGCTCAACAATGTGAGTTCGAAACGCCCGCAAGCAGCATTCACAATAATGTGTCCCCACACTACAGGCTTGGGCCAAGGATGAAATGAAGTTCTCCGATGAAGTCGCCGCCACCTCTTCGGACACTAACCTGACGCCTGCGTTACTGGTAATACCTTAAATTAATGGAGGCGAAAATGCGTGAGCAGTACAACGGTGCCCGTTACATGGCGCTGCATGCGGAGCACGAGTAAAGCGACTTCTGTGAAACTGTTGGATCTGACCGATACTGACAGCGAATTCTTTCCAGTGGCTTCGGCCGTCGCCACCGGAGATATGTATGTAATTTCAGGCTCAAGTTCGTTCAGGTTTTCTCCGAGCAATGAGCCCCGTGAGGGGCTCAATTGAAGCGTTGATGTATGCCTAAGGCTTCTGATCAACTGGCGGTGCAAGTGCTTAGCTGGGTAGTAAGCGTGGCTTTGGCGTTCTTCAGGCCGGCTTCAGTCATGTTGTCCTCCATGGCTTGGTCATTGAGCTGGTCTGGATCCAAGCAGCTCTTCAGTAGTACCAGGCGCTTAACAAAATATTTAAACTCACCCTGGCTGAGAGATGAGTCAGCATAGTCATCGCCGCAGTGCTTCTTAATTATGTCAATGTCGCTATCGCTCTTAGTCAACGCAGCAAGATATGAGCACTGAAGGGCTTCAGCTACAACCTTCGATTCAAGCTTGCGCGTGGCGATGGCCGCCTTAGGTTGTGAAAGTTCTTCAATCGACATTGCTACGCGTCTAAAAGTTAGGTCGCGAGCAACAGTAGAGGCGAATTTTCTCACTGAGGTTTTGATGGCCTGAATCGAGCCAGATGTCTTGATTTGCTCTTGCAGCTGTTCAAAGTTGAGCTCTGGGGTCAAATCTACCGTCCCTAAATTTTTACCTATAGTCATAACGAAATAGCTAAATTCTGGATCGTGTCCTGTCCGGTCATTGCAAATAATTGTCCCGGCGAGTCTGCCTGCGTCATCTCTCGGTCGTTTTTGAACAAGCCCTTCAACCTCGTTATAACAGTGCTTTTGCCAGTCAATTGGTACCGTTCTATCGCCTTTTCGAGTGAAGATCACATCACCATGTCTTAGGATAGGCAGGTTGTAATCAGGTGTTGCGGTGCTTGGGACAAACGTGGCTTTGTACTTACCCATAATGTCATCGGCGTTGCTTGTGAGAAAAGCGTCACCGATTCTGTTTAGGCCGCCTATTAGCTTTGCTGAGCCAATATTGTCTAAGTCGGTGCCGATACTGGCGGCGGTATCTAGGATTTGCCTGATTTGCTCGTTATCTTCTTGGTCTAGCTCCATTACAGTGAGTTCTATCGTTACAGGGTTACCGCCCCAGCGAACCGGCCCATATACTGGTGCAAATGATTCATTTATCGGTTGCCCTTCGTAGACATCATCTGAGTAGAAGATAACTCGGCCTTTGCTATTTGATGTGCCCGTTTCTACGCCGTCTTTTTTTTCAATAACATTCGCAACGATCGCGATCTGCCCACGAACTGGGGAGGGCTGGCCGATTGAGCCGGCGATATCATTTGCCTTTCTCTTTATATATCCTTCTGTAAAGGTCTCAATGTATGCTCTTTTGAGGCTGACTGAAATGTAATCATTCTCTTCGAAAGTCGTAGAGACGCCCTTTACATATTTGCCTTCCCACGTTTCTGCCTTGTTGTCTGTTCCTTTAGCCGTTGAGTGGACTCGGTAGTCGCCGGCCCCTTCAAATTTGTCTCCCCATTTAGTAATGAACCCACCGCAGCCGGATATTGATGTAGCCACTAGGCTTATGAAAAGACAAATGCATAGTTTATTCATACCAACCTCCTTGTTGAGATATGGGCATAGAAAGCCTTTTGCCATCACGCCAATTAAGGTCGACTTTTGTTCGCATTTCAAGGACGGATGATGATTTTTTGTCGCGCTAGCTTGTGGCGCCATGTGCTCATCAGTAACTAACTGATTAAGCTCAATAAAAATTAGAGATCAGATGCAGAGGTAATGGGTTTTTGTTAGGCCCTCACAGTAATTGAGAATTATTAGCATATATATTCAGTGGCTAACGTGTCTCCTCTAAGGAGCATCACTTTCTCCCCTGCCAGCGGCTGTTCAACCATTGGCGCTAAAAGCACCTGTTGGTGCTGTTGGCTTTGTCTATGAACCAGAAGCACCTTGATCTTCGCCATGCTGTAACTGGTGCAATACACCAGAGCCTTGATGGTGCTATCGGAAAACGTGCTGGTGAATCACCTGAAAATGGGGCTGCTACAGACGCTGCCGCAGATCGTGCGGTTCGACGTGCTGCGAAGGAGAGGGGGAGGTGATGAGTGGGGAGCAGTGGGAATTTCTGGTGGTGCTGACAGCTCAGTGAGCTAGCGGGATCTGTTGCCCTTGTAAGGGATGGGCCAATGGTCCAGACCCTTCTGGCCGTACTCACGCAGCATCGGGTCGGAATGTTTCGCCACCAACTCCAACGCCACTTTTGACTCGGTCGTACCGATGCGTGCCAACGCATAAGCGCACTTGCGCTGAAAGACGTGGAGACTATCCCAGTCGATGAGGTACTCGAACCTCATCTCCGCAGCTCTGGCGATCGCTGCCGTGGTGCCGGGCTCGCCGATCAGGCCTAGTTCGAAAACGATATCTTCATGGGCCTCATGCCAGTGCTCCAATAGCAGCTTTGCAAGCAGTGGGGCGGTGGCCTGGTCGTTGAGGCTGGCGAGGGACTTCAGGACGGCGTCGATTTCGCGCGCGTGGACGGCGGAGTGGAAGAGGTCAAGTGCGGTGTTCATTGAGGGGCTGGTTGTGAGTGAGGTGCGGAGATAGGTAGTTACAGCGTGAACTGTGTGGCGGAAAGGTGCTAATGGTAGGTAGCTATCGGCCGGTAGCGGACAGTCGATCAGCCTTCAGTTAAATCTACTCGCACATCCAGCAATGCCGCTGCGTGCGGATGCCCGATAGCCCTAAGGGGCTATCTTCGATAGATGAGCATTTGCAGCCAGAACGGTGCAAAGTAAAATTAGGCGATTCAAGCTGACTCAGGCACCACTCGCCGCAATGCCGTATTGCTTGTAAACAGCCAAGCTAGCGGTCTATTCCAGAAGCTTCTCTGGCAGCATTAGCTGCAACATCTTCATATCTTTCATAATATCCTTCAACCTCCAAGAAATGATCTGAGTTGCGTGCAGAGCCGATGTCGAACTTCACTTGATCGCCCCACTCCAAAATAATGGGGTTTTCTAGGAGGTTAGATGAGGTCTTTTGCCCGCTGGGATCTATCGATATTAATGCCGCGCCTTTAATTACTGCTCTTTCCGGCTCGGACTCGGCAATAAATACTGACTCAATACCACTCCCTAGCGGGATTATTTGTGTTGTTGATCTACCTGCTCCGTTAGCTGTATGAAGTATTTTCCCAATCTTGATTGGCTCCGCCTGGCCACCTCTTCTAACGTACAGGACAGGGCAGGAGCCGCCTTCGTATCCAGAAACCATATATAATCCATTCGGATTATATTGGCGAGCAGGCAAGACTAGATCATCTATGACCAATGACTCCAGTGAGGCGCTCGGGCCATAAATGTACGAGCGTGAAATTCTCGGTGTCTCCATGCCAAGAAATGCAACTTTGGTTTTCTGTATGGATCCGTCAGTTGTTTGAAGGATTGTTGTGTCTGGAAGGGATGCAATAGAGGTTTCTATTTCTTCTTTTGAATTGAGCCTGGCAGATAAGTCATCTATAGCTTCACCAACGCCAACGTTGCTGTTTTTTCGAAATTCGATTTGCAATGGCAGTATTATTTTGTCCCCCTGCCCGACTGCCGTGATTGTGAATTGGACAAAGTCGGGCTTCATGTTTTCGGGCGCAGATCGAAGTTTTGTCTCTCCAGAGTGTTGTATGTTGAATCCCTTAAGAGTATACGTTGCACCAGCCCCGCCCATGTTCTCAATTAGAGCAATCAAAATAAACATTTTTCTTGGCGGGGCAAGCACAGTCCAACTCCCAATTTCACCGTGCCCATCAAAGTAACCAATAGCTTGTAAGAAGTCTTCTGGCCATCCTTCCCTGGTTATGTATAGCATCGAACTTAGTGCTTTATTTTTTGCTAAATTAGGTATTTTCTGTATCTGGTGCTGAGTTAAATTCTCCTCATATTCTTCATTGCTTTCTGAGGGTTGTTCTAGTTCATAGTCTGACGGATCAACGTACATATGTGCAACGTAAGGCAGATGAGGCAAGCTGCTACCTGACTTGATAATCTCTGATCGGGTTTGCAGGAGAAGATTCTGGTAGTTCTGGAGCTCCGATCTATTAACGTGTCGCCAGAGTATTAGCCTTCCGTATAATTCATCAGCGGTTATCGGGGACGCTCCGGTATACACCGGCAGCTTATCATCGTCGCCCATCCTTGGAGATGTTAAGTATTTTTTGTATTTATTTGGCCATTCTAAATCTGTACTTATATGCCTTGCAGATTCTAGGTCTGGCATATATATCGGGTCATTGCCATCATAAATACGAACGCCTGAAAGCAGGGATGGGTCTAGTTTGTCAAAATAAGTGTAATTATCTTGGTATGGGTTGTCTCGGTTAACCTCAACCTTGAATCGTTCCGCATAGAAGGAGCTTTTGTCTATTCTCGATCCGAATTTATTTACTAGGTCTTCAGCGGCAGTGAATACATCGTTCTTAACAATTATCGGTCTTGCGCCAACCAGTTCACGTATTGCTCCATAATTATGGCCTGACATGAGGAAGGAGAATGACACGGCATCTAACCAAAAGTACCCAATTCGCAAAGTCTTTTTAGGGTCTTGTCGACAGCCCTCAATCTGGCTGGTCTCTATCGTTCCCCCAGTTATTTGCACATTCTCAAACACTACATTGCAGTCTCCAATTACAATTTGAGACGTGGCTGGAAATGACATAAGGATAAGCAGGGCGGATGCTAAGAGCGCGCTAGCTTTCAAGAGGGCACCTGCTTCATTTTTCTATTGAAGAGTTGTTGATAACGGTGTTTCCAGTACCAGCCACAATGGTCGGTGCCTTCCAGGCAACAATCCCAATTATGGCTATGCTCCACGCTGCAAAAACTATAATGCGCAGTAGCCGATATGCTTGCCTAGGTGGAAGCATGGGGAAAATACGTTTTCTAATTACCTCCCGGAATACAAGCGTGGCTGCACCGACAGCCAGTCCAGCCAGTCCAGCAACCTTAGCAAGGTCTATAAGCAAATTATCCATAACCTGCACTCATTGTGGATGCTATTATTTTGCCCAGACAGGAATGCGGCAGTTTCATAATTACTAATGTTTGGGCGTTTCATGCGAGTATTGGCACAGCACTTAACACTCGCCATTTATTTATTCTGACGGGCAGCAAACGAAAGGATAGACCACAAAATCGTAATGCAGTGATTACTAAGCTGGGATCCCTCCTATAGACGAAGTGCAACGAAACCAGCGACTGCTTCTGGCCGAAAGCAGCCGCCACTATGTAGGTGTATGTGGCCACTCTATTTCAAGGCCGAACCCGCCACCCTCTCCAGAACCCCGTCCCCCAAGACAAGCCCCGAATCCCCCTCCGGCACACCCTCTTTAATCTCCTCCAGCGTCTGCCACCTAAGCTGCTCCCCCTGCAATGTCGCCCTGCCTCTAACAACCGCCCCATTCCTGCCACTAGTGACATACAGAACAGCCTCCGAGCCTGTAACCGTTCCTTTGACTTCCCCACCTTCGTTGATCCGGCCGCAGTTGACCGTGGCGAAGTAGTGGGTGCCGGTCACGGTGTTGCCTTGCTGCACCAGTTCGAAACCCGCGCCGCCGCATTCAGCCTTGGCCTGTATCTGTTCGGGCGTGCGCAGGTCCAGGTACCAACTGCCTGTGAAAGAGGATTCTGCGGCGTGCAGGGCGGGGAGGGTGTTGATCAGCAGCAACGCTGCGACTGGGATTTTCAGGCGGTGAGAGGCCCGATGGCTGAGCGAGTGACTGCTTGATACCGATGATTCTGGGTGTTGCTGCATAACGATCCTTGTTAGTGCGCAGCTTTACAGGCTCAGAGACCCGCCTCGATAAGCAAGTCGGAAGGGCTGCACTGCATGGCGGTAGCGATTCGAACAATGTTGAGGAATGTCACGTTGCGCTCGCCGCGCTCGATCTTGCCCATATGCGAGCGGTCGATTCCAGCGGCATCGGCGAGCGCTTCTTGCGAGAGGTCGAGCGTCTTTCTGCGGGCGCGCACAGCGTTGCCCAGCTTCAAGAGGCTGCCTCCATCGTTAGCGTATTCCACCGACACTCGTTCCATAAAAGGACCTTGCAAGGGAGCTGGTAGTTGGAGGTCTAGCTTCAGATTTCTTCAAGCTCCCGACGCAACTGCTCAAGCAGTTCATCCACACCCAGTTCCGGGTCTGCCAGCAGGTAGCTCTTGGCCAGAATCGTCAACGGGTGCACGCCCATGTTCTCCGCCAACTCGGCCAGCTTGATCACCGAAGGGCTCTTGATGCCGCGCTCCACATCGCTGATGTAGCTCTGGCTCGCTCCCACCGTTTCCTGCGAAAGATCCTTGCTCTTTCTCAGTTCCTTGATGGCTTGCGCCAGTGCTTGCTTCAGTTCCATCCCGCCTACTCGCAAAAAGGAACGATGAAGCCTTCCGTCCGGTCATTAATCTATACTCAAAAGAGTATCTTTGGTCGAGTGAGATTTCCTCTTACGTGTTACCTCTCCAGGCCTAGATCAGGAGATTCCCGGCCAATGCATACCCACCCCAAAACATGGACCCACTCCATCACCACCATCCTCACCCAGTCCCCCGGCGAGCCGCAGCTGCGCGCCCTGGCCAACTGGCTGCACAGCTTCGCTCCTACCGACCACTTCGTGCTGTTCCTCTACGAAGGCAGCCACCTGCCGTTGCCCCTGTTCCACACCTTGCCTGCCGAGTTGCGCGCGACCTTTATCGATGACTACCGCGCCGGCCCCTATCTGCTCGATCCGTTCTGCCTCGCTTGCCTGTTCGATAACGCCGATGGGCTCTATGGCATGCGCGAGTTGGCGCCGGACAGTTTTCACAGCGGCCATTACTTCGATGCCTATTACCACCGCCTGCGGTTGTGCGATGAGCTGGGCTTTTTAACCACGCCAGCGCCGGGTTGTCGGGCGGTGTTGTCGTTGATGCGCGGGGAGGGCGGGGGGCCCTTTGATGGGGAGGCGCTGCGGCTGCTGCGCGATGCGCTGCCGGTGGTGGAGGAAGTGGTGCGCATGGCCTGGGAGGCGCGGAGCCAGCCGCCGGCGGATGCCGTTCTGCCCACGAGCCATGTGCGGGCGGTGTTCAGTTCCTTCGGGGAGGAATTGCTGACGCGGCGTGAACACAAGGTCGCGCAGTTGCTGCTGCAGGGCTATTCCAGCGAGCAGATAGCTGCGCAGTTGCGCATCACCCGGGGCACGGTGAAGGTGCACCGGCGCAACCTGTACGAGAAGCTGGAGATCAACAGCCAGGCGGAGTTCTTCGGGCTGTTCGTGCGCGAGTTGATGGAGGAGCCGACGTTCAGCCGACGCAGGCATTCGCGGCGCTAGGCGGCCGCGTGCGCAGCGCCGCGCTGTGCTTCCGGTGAAATCCAGGTGCGCAGCACACCCTACGTCCGGAGTAAGCAGTGGCTGGGCGCTTCGATGTCTGTAGGAGCGAATTCATTCGCGATTGGCCAGGCACCCTGCCATTCGCGGTTGAAACCGCTCCCACAAACGCTCCCTGTTGGTTTTCTCGTGACGATACGAGTCTCGGGCCTAGCAGGATGAACGGGTGCCGTAGGGTGTGCCGTGCGCACCACCGCTCGGTGCTTCCGGTGAAATCCAGGTGCGCGCAGCACACCCTACGTCCAGAGTAAGAAGTGGCTGGGCGCTTCGAGATCTGTAGGAGCGAATTCATTCGCGATTGGCCAGGCACCGTGCCATTCGCGGTTGAAACCGCTCCCACAAATGCTCCCTGTTGCGCCACACCTGTAGGGGCGACTTCAGTCGCCAAGCAACCCGCAGGGTTGCCATGCGTGCCTTCAGGACAACGCCGTTGCCCATGGGCGAGTGAATTCGCCCCAACAGATAACGGCTACCACCCCCGGCGCTTCTCATAACGCACATCCCGCTCGTCCACGACCCCGGCCAGGGTCCAGCCGTGGCGCTGGTAGAAGCCGTTGGCGCGGATTTCTGCGTGGCCATCGGTCACCAGCCAGATGCTGTCGTGGGCCTGGAACAGCGCCTCTTCCGCTGCCTGCAGGAGCATGCGCCCCAGCCCCACGCCTTCGAACTCGGGGCGGATGAACAGGGCGAAAAGCTCACCCTCATCCAGGTCGATCATGGCGAAGCCGGCGGGCACGCCGTCCACCTCGGCGATCCAGCAGCAGGGCCCGGCGGTGATGGCGTCGGCCAGCACGGCCGGGGTGATGCCCAGCTCGGCCATCTGCTCGCGGGAGAGGTGGTTCTGCACGACGCTGGTGCGGATGGCGAAGAGCGCTTCGATATCCCCGGTGGTGGCCAGGCGCAGGGTGCGGGTCATGGTGTCATTCCTTTGCGGGTTGTCCTGTGTGGGGGCGGTCGCCGATGCCGAGTTGCAGCACTTCGCCGGCCGGGCTGATCACCCGCAACCGTGCCGATTGTCGTTCACGCATGGAACGTCCTCTCCCTGGAACTTGGGCCGCTTCGAGCGGCAGAAAACGCGATCAGTGAATGGTCGGGAAGCGCTCTTTCACCAGCGCCTGGGCGTGGAAGGCCATCTGGTCGAGCAGGCGGTCGCGCTTGCTCTCGGCCTCGCTGAGGGCCTTCTGGCCGTTCTGCTTCACCAGGTAGGCGTGGATCTGCCGCACTTCCTTGGACTGGAAGATCGGCGCCAGGTCCTGTACCGCCACCATGCCGTTGGAGCGCTGGGCGCGGGTGTTGAGCAGCACGTGCGGCCCCTGCGCGGTCAGCACGCGGAAGCCCAGGGCCTCGAAGGTGGGCACCTTGCCCGCCGGGCAGGCCAGCTCGGCGTGGGGGCGGTGTTCGAGCATGCGGTGCACCAGGGCGCGGGCGATGCCGTGGCGGCGGTGGCTGGCGGCCACGGCCAGGTAGGCCAGGGTGCAGGCCTCGGCGTCGTCCTGGCTGGGCAGGTACAGGGCGAAGCCCAGCACCTGGGACGGGTCTTCGTCCGCCAGGGCGAGCACCAGCCGCGCGCCGCTGGCCTGGGCGCTGTCCATGGCCTGCAGGTACAGGTGCACTTCGTAGCCGATCACGTACTGGTACAGCTGGTAGAGCGGGTTGCTGGGCGTCAGCGGAACCGGGCTGATGTCGCTGAAGTAGTCCACCACCATCTGCAGCACCTGGCTCTTCAGGGACTCGGGCGGCGGGTTATCCAGGGTTACGAGGGTGAACATGTGCAGCTGACTCCGGGCGTGCCCGATCGGGGAAATCGGCGCGGGCGCCATTGTAGCGTCGCCCGCAGCGGGCGGCTCATTTGAAGAAGTTGCTCGGCGTGATGCCGAACTGCTTCTTGAACATGGTGGTGAAGGCGCTGGGGCTTTCGTAGCCGAGCTGGCCGGCCACGTCGATGATCTTCTCGCCCAGGGCGATGCGCTCCAGGGCGAGCAGCAGGCGGGCCTGCTGGCGCCATTGGCCGAAGGTCATCCCTGTGCCTTTCTGGAACAGGCGCTGGATGGTCTTCTCGTCCAGGCCGAGCCGGGCGCTCCAGTCCGCCAGGGTGGAGCCGTCGCCGGGGTCCTGCTGCAGCGCCGCGCAGATGCCCTGGATGCGCCGGTCCGCCGGTTGCGGCAGGTGCAGGGGGAGGGTGGGGAGGATCTTCAGCTCATCGAGGATGAGGCTCATCACCCGCCCTTCGCGGGAGTCCGGCGCATAGGACTCGGTGATGCCGATGGAGGCCTGGATCAGCTCGCTGAGCAGCGCCGAGATGCTCACCGCTTTCGATTCGAGGGGCAGGTCCGGGGCGATGTCCGGGCGTACGAACACGCTGCGCATCTTCAGCGCGCCCACGCAGCGGATGGAGTGCACCTGCCCGCAGGGCATCCAGATGCCGCGGCTGGGGGGCACCGTCCACTGGTTCATCGCCGAGTGCACCACCATCACGCCCTGGATGGCGTAGATCAGCTGGTGCTTGTTGTGCGAGTGGGGCTGGATGAACCAGTCCGCCGGGTAGTCGGTGGCGCTGCTGCGCAGGGGCCAGGGGGCGGCGTCGATCTCGCTCAGGAAGGTGTCGAGGGGCTTGATCATGATGTCTTTTTCGCGATGGTTGTTGACCGGATTGCGCGAGACAGGCGGTTTTGCGGGCCTTAGGATAGCGCCGAATCCTGAGAACCAGCAGCGTGATTTCACGGCCCCGGCGGCTGTGGAGCGGCGTTGCCTTTGCCTGGAAGCGTGCCATGTCCATCAGTTCCACCGCCTCCCCTCTGGCGGCCCCTTCGGTCGCGAGCCAAGCCAGCCCGCTGGTCATGCGTGTGATCGGCGCCTGCGCGCTGGCGCACCTGATCAACGACCTGATCCAGGCGGTGCTGCCGTCGATCTACCCCATGCTCAAGGCCAGCTACGGGCTGAGCTTCACCCAGGTGGGGCTGATCACCTTGACCTTCCAGCTCACCGCCTCGCTGCTGCAACCCTGGGTGGGCTACTACACCGACCGCCACCCCAAGCCCTGGCTGCTGCCGGTCGGCTCGCTGTGCACCCTGGTGGGCATCCTGCTGCTGGCCGTGGTCGGCTCCTTCCCGGCCATCCTCATGGCCTCGGCGCTGGTGGGCATCGGTTCGTCCACCTTCCACCCGGAGGCCTCGCGCATCGCACGGCTGGCCTCGGGCGGGCGCTTCGGCCTGGCGCAGTCCACCTTCCAGGTGGGCGGTAACGCCGGCAGCGCCTTCGGCCCCTTGCTGGCCGCTGCCATCATCATTCCCTATGGCCAGGGCGACGTGGCCTGGTTCGGGCTGTTCGCGGCCTTCTCCATCCTGGTGCTCTACGGGCTGAGCCGCTGGTACCGCAACCACCTCAACCTGTTCCGCCTCAAGCAGGGCGGCGTCGCCACCCACGGGCTGTCCAAGCGGCGGGTGACCTTCGCCCTGGTGATCCTGGCGCTGCTGGTGTTCTCCAAGTACTTCTACATGGCCAGCCTCACCAGCTACTTCACCTTCTACCTGATCGAGAAGTTCGACCTCTCGGTGGCCAGCTCGCAGCTGTACCTCTTCCTGTTCCTCGGCGCGGTGGCGGCCGGCACCTTCTTCGGTGGCCCCATCGGCGACCGCATCGGGCGCAAGACGGTGATCTGGTTTTCCATCCTCGGCGTGGCGCCCTTCACCCTGGCGCTGCCCCACGTGGACCTGTTCTGGACCGGCGTGCTGAGCATGGTCATCGGCTTCATCCTGGCCTCGGCGTTCTCCGCCATCGTGGTCTTCGCCCAGGAACTGGTGCCGGGCAACGTGGGCATGATCGCCGGCGTGTTCTTCGGCCTGATGTTCGGCTTCGGCGGCATCGGTGGCGCGCTGCTCGGCCACCTGGCCGACATCCACGGCATCGAGCACGTGTTCTTCCTCTGCTCCTTCCTGCCGCTGCTGGGCATCCTCACCGTGCTGCTGCCCTCCACCAAGGGGGTGTAGGGCAGGGCGTGCGGCGCGGGTTCAGAGCCAGCGCCGCACCCGTTTGCAATAACCCGCGTACTCGGCGCCGAACAACTCGGCCAGGGCGCGCTCCTCCGGGGCGATCTGCAAGCGGTCGAGGTACAGCACGAAGCCGGCCACGCCGAGCAGGCTCAGCGGGGTGGCCAGCAACGCCGCCCAGGCCAGCAGCACCAGGGCGAAACCCAGGTACATGGGGTTGCGCGTGTAGCGGTAGATGCCGCTCTGCACCAGGGCCGTGGCCTGTTCCGGCGCCAGCGGGTTGACCGTGGTCTGCGCCAGCCGGAAGCTCGCCACCCCCGCCAGGCAGATGCCCAGCCCCACCAGCAGCAACACCAGCGCCATCACCAGGCGCCAGGCCTGCGCCACCCCGATGGGCGGAACCGGTTGCGCCAGCAGCGCCATCAGCAGGGCGAAGGCGCCTGCGACCATCAAGGGGGGAACGCGTTTCTCCAGCCAATCCATCGTCGTTTCTCCTGTGGGCTTTGCGCGCAGCATGAAGGCTGTAGCGACTCCAGGGTCAAGCCTGCGGTCGGCCCACGCCCGCTCTAACTTGCGCTCCGGGGCTCAGCGTCTACGCTCGACCGTTCTGCTTTTCAGTGATCAGGACGAGTGATGGAACATTCAGGCGCGACGGTTTTCACCAAGGGAGAGTTCAGCGTGGTGCAGTGGTTGGCGGTGCGGCAGGACGGTTCGACGGAAATCCGTGGCTATCGCCTCAAGGGGCCGGGCGCCCCGCAAACCCTGCTGCCCACGGCGGTGATCGCCAGCGCGATGATCCAGGAGCTGACCCGGCGCCGGCCCGGCCTGCGCCTCTGAAACCACCCGGGGCCCTGCAGCGGAGGGACGGCACATGGAGCGATACAGCGGCGGCTGCCTGTGTGGCCGCGTAAGGCTGGTGGCGAGCGGGCGGCCCTACCGGGTCGGTCTCTGCCACTGCCTGGATTGCCGCAAGCACCACGGCGCGCTGTTCCACGCCTCGGCGATATTCCCCGAAGCCGCCGTGGCCATCGAGGGCGAAACCCATGACTACGCCGGGCGCTGCTTCTGCCCGCGCTGCGGCTCGTCGGTGTACTCGCGCACGGGCGATGAAATCGAGGTGAACCTCGGTTGCCTCGACGCCCCCGACCAGTTGTTGCCCACCTACGAGAGCTGGGTCAGCCGCCGCGAAGCCTGGCTGCCGCCATTCCCGCTCGCCCACCACTACCCCCGCGACCGCGAAGGCACGGGCCGCTCCGAGGACTGACCCGCGTTGTTCTCCGGCACAAAAAAGCGCCCCGTGGGGCGCTTTTTCATGAACGCGGGCATCAGCTGCCAGTGCGTTTCTTCTCCGAGGCGCTTGCCGGCGGCTCGCTGCGCTTGGCCGGCTGCTGGCTGGCGTCCGCCACTTCGGCGTTCTTCTTGCCCCACAGGCGCTGCTGGTCTTCGCGCACCTTCTGGTTGAACTGGTAGGAACGGTCGAAGCCGTCGCCCTTGGCGAAGGCGGGCGCGCTGCCGAGAGCGAGCAGGGCGATGAGGGCGTAATGGATCTTTTTCATGGGCAGGCCTCTTGAAGTTCGCATGTCGGATGGGGAGTTGCGATGCGAAGTGGGCCTGATGCTACGGAGGTGAAACTAACAGGGGCATGAGCCGGACATTACATTGCTGCAATTTTGCCGGTGCGCGGTGAAGGCCCCGGCGTTCAAGGCCTGGGCGGGGTGCTGCCTTTCAGAATTGTAATCTTCCAATCATCCTGGCGTTAGCTCCCGGCAGTGACGATAAGGCGCGGTCGCATTCATTCGAACAATCCATAACGACTCGCCCAGATCAATAAGAACTGCCATTCGCCAGGAGCAATAGATGAACAGAAAAGCCAAGCTGTCGCTTGCCGTCGTTTCCGCCATTCTCGGGGTCAGCCCGCTCGTTCATGCCGAAGAGCAGAAAGAGGGTTTTATCGAGGGCAGCAGCCTGAGCGTCCTCAATCGCAACTTCTACTTCAACCGCGATAACCGCAACGGCGAGGAGGGTGCCGGCGGTGCGGGTTACTCCGAAACCTGGGCACACGCGGTGATCGGCAAATTCGAATCCGGCTTCACCCAGGGCACCGTCGGCTTTGGCGTGGATGCCTTCGCCATGCTCGGCCTGAAGCTGGACACCGGCGGCGGCCGCAACGGCGCGCGCAGCTCCTTCGACGTGCTGCCCGTGGACAGCGCGGGCGATGCGCGGGACGAGTACACCAAGGTCGGCGGGGCGGCCAAGGTCCGTGCCTTCGACACCGTGATCAAGGTGGGTGACGTCTTCCCGGTCACGCCGGTGGTGCAGTACGGCGACTCGCGGCTGCTGCCCGAATCCTTCCGCGGCATCACCCTGGCCAACAACAGCATCGATGGGCTGACCCTGCAGGGCGGTCGCCTGCACGCCATGAGCCAGCCGGTGTCGAGCAACATGCGCGACAACTTCGCCACCTTCTATGCCGGTGGCGTCGATTCGCCCTGGGTCGGTTACTTCGGCGGCGACTATGTGCTGAACGACCACGTCAGCCTCAGCGCCTACAGCGCTCGCCTGAAGGATGTCTGGGACCAGTACTACGTCGGCACCTCCCTGAGCTACCCGTTGAACGACCAGGTGTCGCTGATCGGCGGCTTCAACCTCTACAAGGCGGTGGACGAGGGCAGCAAGCAGCTCGGCGAGTTCAACAACACCATCTGGAGCGGCAAGGTCGGCGTGCGTTTCGGCGCCCATACCCTGGCCCTGACCCACCAGCGCAACAACGGCGACGACGATTTCGACTACCTGCGCCAGTCGGACTCCATCTACCTCGACAACTCCATCCAGTATTCGGACTTCAACTCGCCGAAGGAGCGCTCGTGGATGGTGCGCTATGACCTGGACATGGCGGCCTTTGGCGTCCCGGGGCTGTCGTTCATGACCCGCTACGGCAAGGGCACCGACGCCGACTACAGCAACGCCAACGCCACCTACATGCGCCGCGACGCGGATGGCAATCCGCTCACCGATCAGAAGCGCTGGGAGCGTGACATCGAGGCGAAGTACGTGGTGCAGAGCGGCTCGCTGAAGGACATGTCGTTCCGCATCCGCCAGGCCAACACCCGCGCCACCCAGTTCGAATCGGACCTGGACGAGTTCCGCCTCATCGTCGAATACCCGCTCAGCGTGCTGTAGCGGGCCTTGGCGAAGATGACGGATTTGTAATTCGCCGACCACGGTCCCGTCATTTTCGCTTTCGCATACTTCCACTCATTCACCTTTGAAGCAGTGATGCTCCTTTGGAAGAGGTGAATCCTTGGGCGCCCTGGTGGGCGCCTTTTTTATGGGCTTTTTCCGGAGGCTGGATGGCGAACAGTGCTTGGGTTCAGGGCGATCCGCTGTCCCACTTTCTTGATTTTCTAGTCAGAATACTGTATATTTATACAGTATAAATCGTGACAAGGCGCTCACGGAAAACAACGGGAGAAATGCGCCTATCAAAGGAGAATCAGATGTCTAAGGTTGAACTACCCCCTATCGTAATTAACCCTAATCCGCCGCCCCCGGCACGGCCGCCTGTGGTGATCTTTCCCACACCGCAACTGCCACCGCCCTATATCGCCAAGCCTTTGCCATGGGATGGCAAGTTGCCTGAGAGCGACCAGTACGAGGCTTTCTTCAGTCGTAGAGATATCCGCTCGGATCGGATGGCACTTTCGGTCGTGATCACGATTGCCACGATTGAACGGAACATGGCGGCTGCCTTTGCAGCCTACTTGCCCCAAGTGCCGACCGATATTGAGGCCGAAGTGGTAGCGGCAGTGGGCGACCAGGTCTCGGGTCTCGATAAAATCAAGCTGGAAAAAGCTGTTGTAGACGCTGCGCTTGAGCAAACTGAAAAGCTCTTGGGCGAAAAGGCAGCGGTTGCGAGAGCGTTTTATGGAAGGGAATTCTTCTATCACACGAAAGTTACTGGCAACGGAGTGGACTTCTCCAACAAGCTTGGGCGCAGTGGGAGAGAGCCGTCGGTTTCCGTTTACCGACGTTGGGAGGAGTCTGCCCGGGCGGCGTTTCAGACCCGGGTACTTCAGGAGAAAATCCGGATTCTTAACGAGAGGTCCACGGCTTTGGCAGCTGCTGTTGCTAAAGGCGAAGAGGAGCAGCGCCAGGCGGCTGAAACGCTAAAGGCCGCCAACACCTACCGGGTTCCTGGCAAAGCTGCTGGCGCCGCCTCTATGGTGACGACCGCAGCAGGTACCGTCACGGTTATCAATAACGCGGTAACCACTCTTCAGGGGGCAATCCGGGCGGCTATGGCGGCGCTGGCGGGGCTTGCTGCAAGCACTGCTGCTGGGCTGATGGTAGGTGTGACTGCGTTGGTTTATTCGCCCAAGCTGGCGAACGGTGAGCGTCCAGAGCGCTACAACCTCAGTACGCCTCTTTCAGATTTGGCACCGGGGATTGGTCAGCAGGATCTAGCAACCGCTGCGGCAACTGGAGGCATGGTCGACATGCCCTATCGCCTCAGCTCAAAGACGGCTGCGGACGGTCAGTCCGAAGTCATCGTGGTCAAGACCGACAACATACTGGTTTCCTCTAAGGTCCGGGTGGTTGCGGCCTCCTACGATGCCTCGCAGAAGCTCTACACCGTTAGCACGAGTGATGTGCCTGCGCGAACCCTGACATGGACGCCCATCGCTGACCCAATCGACAGCTCCAGTACGACCCCTGTCGATCAGCCCTTACCGCCGATCTATACAGGGGCTTCGGTAACTCCCGTTACCGGTCGTATCGATACGTTCCCGGGCATTGTTGAGGCAGGCTTCAACGACTTCATCACGGTGTTCCCAGCAGACTCGGGCCTACCGCCGATCTACATCATGTTCAGGGAGCCTCGCGAGGATGCCGGCACCGCTTCTGGTGTGGGCCACCCCGTGAGCGGTGTGTGGTTGGGTGGGGCGTCTCAGGGCAAAGGGGCTCCGGTGCCGACTCAGATTGCGGACCAGCTTAGCGGTAAGCAGTTTGACAACTTCCGAGGGTTCCGAGAGCAGCTCTGGACTGCCGTCGCTGCTGATCCAGAGCTGGCTGGCCAATTCACCGCTGCTAATCTGGCGCGTATGAATAAAGGTCTGGCGCCCAGGGCAAGGAAGGCCGACTCGGTAGGCGGACGCAGATCGTTTGAGATTCACCACACCACTCGCATCGTGGATGGTGGAGCGGTTTACGATATCGACAACATGGGCATCGTTACACCCAAGCGACACATCGAAATTCACGGCGGAGTAGAGTGATGGAACTCAAATCTAATTTTTCGGACTACACGGAACAGGAGTTCCTGGTGTTCATGAAGGGCGTTCTCGATGTCAATGCCAACGGCAGTGATGAGGAGCTGGACAAACTGCTCGATCATTTCGAAAAGGTTACTGAACACCCTGAAGGCACCGATCTAATCTATTACGTTCCAGATGCCGAGTGCACTCCAGAGACCATCACCCAGAAGGTCAAGGTGTGGCGTGCTCAGAACGGCAAGCCTGGATTCAAGGGCGCCTGACTAGAGCGCTGGCAGCCACCCGGGAAGCCGGGTGGCTGCCAGCCTGATCACTCAATTTTATAATCCGCTTCGGCGGGTTTTTTATGCACGGATTTTTTGTTGGTGTATCGAACTCCGCCGCGCGCGGAGTAGAGCGACTGAAACCCGCATGGCGCCTTGCCGGATCACGAGCATGTAAATGGGCTAGATGATGGGTGGAGGTCGCCTTTCACCTCCACCAATCGGGGTTATGCCGGGGCACATGGCCGCAGCCATTCCGACACCCCCGTAGGATGGCGTAGAGCACCGCGAAACCCATCGATCCAAGGCCCCGTCCGCACCGTGCCCATTGGCAACCCCGGCAGCATGGGTTTCGCTTCGCTCTACCCATCCTACGGTTTGCGCTGGTCCCTGCTCACCCCCGTGCGGGAAACACCAAACGGAACAGGGTGAAGCTGCCCGGCAGGCTGCTGGCTTCGACGCTGCCCTGGTGCAGGCTCATGATCGAACGCACGATGGCCAGCCCCAGGCCTGTGCCGCCCTCGGCGCGGGAGCGGCCGCTGTCCACCCGGTAGAAGCGCTCGAAGAGGTGCGGCAGGTGCTGGGCGGGGATGCCGATGCCGGGGTTGCCCACGGCGATGGAGACCTTGTCCGTGTGCCGTTCGATGACGATGGAGATCTGGCTGCCGGCCGGGCTGTGGCGGATGGCGTTGGACAGCAGGTTGGACAGCGCGCGCTGGATCATCAGCCGGTCGCCCCGGGTGGTGCCGCTGCCGGCCACGGCGATGTCGATGCGTCGCTCCTCCGCCGAGATGCTGAACAGATCGGCCACGCGCCGTGCCTCGTCTTCCAGCGTGATGCTCTCGAAGGGCACCAGGGAGGCGGGGTGGCTGACGTGGGCCAGAAACAGCATGTCGGTGACGATGCGGGTGACCCGCCCCAGCTCCTCGGTGCAGCACTCCAGCACCTCCTTGTAGGCCTCCGGCGGCCGCTCGCGGGAGAGGGTCACCTGGGCCTTGCCCATCAGGTTGGTGATGGGCGAGCGCAGCTCGTGGGCGAGGTCGTCGGAGAACTGCGAAAGCTGCTGCACGCCGCCGTCCAGGCGATGGAGCATGAAGTTGATGCCCTGGGCCAGGTCGGCCAGTTCCTGGGGCAGGCGCTCCACGGGGATGCGGTGGGTCAGGTCCTGGGTGGACACCAGCGAGGCCACCTTGCGGAACTGGCGCAACGGCCGCAGCCCACGCTGGACGATCCACCAGGCGCCCATGCCGATCACCAGCAACAGCAGGGGCAGGGCATAGAGCGTCGAGCGCAGGTAGGCGTTGAGCAGCGTCTGGTCGGCGGTGCGGTCCATGGTCAGCTGGATGATCACCGGCGTGCCGTCATCCAGGCGCACCTTGGTGGCGGCGGTGAGGGTGGCGTGGCCGAAGTCGTCGCGGGCCTCGTGGTAGCGGATCACCTCCGCCACCGCCGGCAGCGGGCCGCTGGCCAGGGCGCGGTCGCTCACGTCCAGCAATAGGCGGCCGTTGGCGCCGGCCTGGTAGATGGCCAGTTGCAGGTTGTCGTGGCCGAGCACCAGGTCGAGCAGGCCGTGGGGCTTGCCGAGCAGGCCGGTGGGAGTGAGGCGGTCTTCCTCCAGGCGGTGTTCGATCTGCTCGATCTTGTCCCGCAGGCCGTCGCGGGCCAGGGACGAGAGTTCATGGAGCAGCGCGAAATAGGCCGCCACCGCCAGCAGCACCACCAGCGCGGCGCCCATGAGTGCCACCGAAACCCCCAGGCGCAGCGACAGGCTGGCGGGCTTCATGGGCGGTCCTCCAGCACGTAGCCGACGCCGCGCAGGGTGTGGATCAGCTTGTTGTCGAAGGGGTCGTCGATCTTCGCCCGCAGGCGGCGGATGGAGACCTCCACCACATTGGTGTCGCAGTCGAAGTTCATGTCCCACACCAGCGAGATGATCTGGGTGCGCGACAGCACCTCGCCCGAGCGGCGCATCAGCAGGTGCAGCAGGGCGAACTCCTTGGTGGTCAGGTCGATGCGCTGCTCGCCGCGGAAGGCGCGGTGGCGGCCCGGGTCCAGCTCCAGGTCGGAGACCTTGAGCACGTCGGGGATGGGCACCTGCTCGGTGCGGCGCAGCAGCGAGCGCACCCGCGCCAGCAGCTCGGGGAATTCGAAGGGCTTGACCAGGTAGTCGTCGGCGCCCAGGTCCAGGCCCCGCACCTTGTCCGCCAGGCGGCCCCGGGCGGTGAGCATCATCACCCGCGTGTTGCTGGTGCGGCGGATGTTTTCCAGCACGCCCCAGCCGTCGATCTCGGGCAGGTTCACATCCAGTATCACCAGGTCATAGGCGTGCTGGCGGACTAGATGAAGGCCATCGATACCGGTGGCGGCACGGTCGGTTACATAGCCACTTTCACTGAGGCCCTGGTGCAAGTAATCGGCAGTTTTAGGCTCGTCCTCGATAATCAGGATTCGCATATTCAAGTTACCTGGAAGTTCGAGGTTCAATTGATTCAAGCGCGCGGCTTGTATGAATTCATCGCGAGCGGATAGAGGCCGCTTCGTTGTTGTTGTGCGGAGGCTAAAGGCTGTAGTTGCTGCAGGGTCAAGCCCCGCCTGGTGCGGCTGGCACGGGTGCGGCAAGCTGTCGCACTTGTCGGCTGGGTGGCGCTGGATCGTCAGTCGCGGTGGCCGAAAAGTTGCGCGGTTATGTGTTACGAGTCATGACGAAGTTCAACGGTCAATCACTCGGCCGGCACATGTTAATACAGGCACTTTGTTAAATGCCGGTTGATTACATATTTGTAATTTTGCAGTCACCTTGACGATAAGGCCTGCCCACTAGATTGCCCCTCCATTGCGTATCCGGCGTTCATCCACCCCTCGGGTGGCCGGTGCCTGTTCTGGGTCTTTGGAGTGGAGCGACCTGTGTCTGTCATCGATCAATTACCGGCCGGTTTCCGGCGCTGCGCCCTGGCGTGCACCCTCGGCCTGGGCCTTTCCCTGGGGCAGGCGTTCGCCGCCCCCACCGCCTTGACCCTGGCCGATGCGCTGGAGCAGGCGCAGCGCAACAACCCCGATCTCGCCGCGGCGGGCTGGGCCCTGGGCATCGCCGAGGGCGAGCGCCAGCAGGCGGCGCTGCTGCCCAACCCGGAGCTTTCCTGGGAGCAGGAAGACACCCGCAGCGCTACCCGCACCACCACCGTGCAGATCACCCAGCCCATCGAGCTGGGCGGCAAGCGGAGCGCGAGGACGACGCTCGCCGAGCGGGGCATCGATGCCGCCGGGCTCGAGCTGGAGCGCAGCCGCAATGCGCTGCGGGCGGAGGTCATCCAGGCCTTCCAGGGCCTGCTGCAGGCGCAGGTGCGGGTCGGGCTGGCCGAGCAATCCCAGGCGCTGGCGGGGCGCGGCGTGGTCATCGCCGAGGGCCGGGTCAAGGCCGGCAAGGTGTCGCCCATCGAACTCACCCGGGCCCAGGTGCAGCGCGCCGAGATCGCCCTGGAGCTGCGCCGTGCCCTGCAGGAGCAGGCCCGCGCGACAACCCAGTTGCAGCGGGTGCTGGGCGCTGACGTCGCCGCGCCGGTGGCCCTGGCCGGCGACGCCGCGGCGCTGCCGGGCATTCCGCCTGGCGCTCGCCTGCTGGGCGCGCTGGCCGAGAGCGCCGAGCTGCGCCTGGCGCAGATGGGCATCGACCAGCAGGACGCCGCCTTCGAGTTGGAGAAGGCCCAGCGCATCCCCGACCTCAGCGTCAGCCTCGGCAGCCAGTACAGCGCCGAGGACCGCGAGCGGGTGAACGTGGTGGGGCTGTCCATGCCCATCCCCTTGTTCAACCGTAATCAGGGCAACGTCCTGGCGGCGGCCCGCCGTGCCGACCAGGCGCGGGACCAGCGCCGCGCCGTCGAATGGCGCCTGCGTGGCGAGGTGCGCGAAGCCCTGGAGCAATGGCAGGCGGCGAGCGCCGAGGTGGAAGCCTTCAGCGCCACCATCCTGCCCGCCGCCAGCAGCGCGGTGGACAGCACCAGCCGTGGCTTCGAGATGGGCAAGTTGGCTTTCCTCGATGTGCTGGACGCCCAGCGCACGCTGATCCAGGCACGCAGCGGCTACGTGCAGGCACTGGCCTCGGCCACCGAAGCCTGGGTGCGCCTGGAGCGCATCTACGGCGACGTCACCGCCCTTGGCGGCCCCGCCGCCTGAGGGCGCGGCCCATCCATCACCCGCGCCGCCCGGCGTGGGCCCTGTCTTTTGAATTTCGGGAGTACCTATGAGCAGGAAATTGGCCCTGGCGATCGCCTTCGCAACGGGGATCGGCGTGGTTGCCGGCGCGGTTGCATTCATGCCCGGTGGTGCGGTCGGGGAGGGCGCCAAGGCGCATGCCGGCCACGACGAGGCCGGGCACGACGAGGAGGACGGCCACGACGATGCGAAACCCGCCGCGCGCGGCCCCAACGGCGGCGAGCTGTTCCGCGCCGACGACCTCGATGTCGAGCTGGTGGCGCCGGAAAGCGTCGACGGCCGCGTGCCCATGTCCGTCTACCTGTCCCGCGCCGGCAGCCGCATCGCCGCCGACGGGCAGAGCCGGGTGTCGATGAGCGTGCGGCGCGCCTCGGGGGAGACCCAGGTGCTGGCGTTCACCCCTCGTGACGGCGCCTTCGTCAGCCCGGCGGGCATCGCCGAGCCGCATTTCTTCAGCGCCACCCTGGAGGTGGAGCGCGAGGGCCGCACCGCACGTTTCGAGTACGCCAAGGAGGAGGGCCTGCTGGCCCTGAGCGCCGAGCAGATAACCGCTGCCGGCATCCGCCTGGCCACCGCCCAGGCCCGCAGCCTGGATACGCGGGTGAAGCTGCCGGGGGAGATCCGTTTCGACGAGGACCGCACCGCCCACCTGGTGCCGCGCACGTCGGGGGTGGTGGAAAGCGTGGCGGTGAACCTCGGGCAGCAGGTGGAGAAGGGCCAACTGCTGGCGGTGATCGCCAGCCCGCAGCTGTCCGAGCAGCGCAGTGAACTGGCCGCCGCCGAGCGCCGCGCCGAGCTGGCCCGCACCACCCACCAGCGCGAGCAGCAGCTGTGGAAGGAGGGCATCTCCGCCGAGCAGGACTTCCTCCAGGCGCGGCAGGCCCTGCAGGAAGCCGAGATCGCCGTCGCCAACGCCCGGCAGAAGCTGGCTGCGGTGGGCGGCGCCGGGCAACAGGCCCAGGGCAACCGCTACGAGCTGCGCGCGCCCTTCGCCGGCACGGTGGTGGAGAAGCACCTGGTGCCCGGCGAGGTGGTGAGCGAGGCGAGCAACGCCTTCACCCTGTCCGACCTCAGCCAGGTGTGGGCCACCTTCAGCCTCTCGCCCAAGGACCTGGGCGAGGCCCGGGTGGGCCGCGCGGTGAAGGTCATCTCGCCGGAGCTGGGCAGCGAGGTGCTCGGGCAGGTGGCCTATATCGGCAACCTGCTGGGCGAGCAGACCCGCACCGCCACGGCGCGGGCGGTGCTGAAGAACCCGGAAGGCGCCTGGCGCCCGGGGCTGTTCGTCAGCATTGAGCTGGCGACCGCTTCCAGCCAGGCCGGCGTCACCGTGCCGGAGCAGGCGGTGCAGAGCATCGAGGAGCGCCCCAGCGTGTTCGTGCAGGTGGCGCAAGGCTTCGTCGCTCAGCCCGTCAGCCTCGGCACCCGCAGCGACGGCTTCGTCGAGGTGACCGAAGGCCTGGCCGCCGGCACCGCCGTGGCCGCCGAGGGCAGCTTCATCCTCAAGTCGGAGCTGGGCAAGGGCTCGGCCGACCACGCCCACTGACCGCCACCACGAGACCACGACATGTTCGAACGCATCATCCAGTTCGCCATCGAGCAGCGCATCATCGTGTTGCTGCTGGTGTTGGCCATGGCCGGGCTTGGCGTCGCCAGCTACCAGAAGCTGCCCATCGATGCCGTACCCGATATCACCAACGCGCAGGTGCAGATCAACACCGCCGCCGCCGGCTTCTCGCCGCTGGAAACCGAGCAGCGCATCACCTTTCCCATCGAGACGGCCATGGCCGGCCTGCCGCACCTGAAGCAGACCCGCTCGCTGTCGCGCTCGGGCTTCTCCCAGGTCACGGTGATCTTCGAGGACGGCACCGACCTGTACTTCGCCCGGCAGCTGATCAACGAGCGCCTGCAGGTGGCCCGGGAGCAGTTGCCCGAAGGCGCCGAGGCGGTGATGGGGCCGATTTCCACCGGCCTCGGCGAGATCTTCCTGTGGACGGTGGAAGCCGAGGCCGGCGCCCTGAAGGAGGACGGCACGGCCTACACGCCCACCGACCTGCGGGTGATCCAGGACTGGATCATCAAGCCGCAGCTGCGCAACGTGCCCGGCGTGGCGGAGATCAACACCATCGGCGGCTACGCCAAGGAATTCCAGGTCGCCCCCGATCCCAAGCGCCTGGCCGCCTACGGCCTGACCCTGGTGGACCTGCTCACGGCCCTGGAGCGCAACAACGCCAACGTCGGCGCCGGTTTCATCGAGCGCAACGGCGAGCAGCTGCTGGTGCGTGCGCCGGGGCAGGTGAAGGACCTGGCCGACATCGCCAACATCGTCATCGCCAATGTGGTGGGCACGCCGATCCGCGTCAGCCAGGTGGCCGAAGTGCAGATCGGCCGCGAGCTGCGCACCGGGGCAGCCACCGAGAACGGCCGCGAGGTGGTGCTGGGCACGGTGTTCATGCTCATCGGCGAGAACAGCCGCGCCGTTTCCCAGGCGGTGGCGGCGCGCCTCGATGAAATCAACCGCTCGCTGCCCGAGGGCGTGGTCGCGGTGCCGGTCTACGACCGCACCCAGCTGGTGGACAAGGCCATCGCCACGGTGAAGAAGAACCTCATCGAGGGCGCCATCCTGGTGGTGGCGGTGCTCTTCCTGTTCCTCGGCAACATCCGTGCAGCGCTGATCACCGCGATGGTGATCCCGCTGTCGATGCTGTTCACCTTCACCGGCATGTTCGGCAACAAGGTCAGCGCCAACCTCATGAGCCTGGGTGCGCTGGACTTCGGCATCATCGTCGACGGCGCGGTGGTGATCGTGGAGAACGCCATCCGCCGCCTGGCCCATGCGCAGCAGCACCACGGCCGCATGCTGACCCGCTCCGAGCGCCTGCACGAGGTGTTCGCCGCGTCGAAGGAAGCGCGCCGCGCGCTGATCTTCGGCCAGCTGATCATAATGGTCGTGTACCTGCCGATCTTCGCCCTCACCGGGGTGGAGGGGAAAATGTTCCACCCCATGGCCTTCACCGTGGTCACGGCGCTGCTGGGGGCGATGATCCTCTCGGTGACCTTCGTGCCGGCGGCCATCGCGCTGTTCGTCACCGGCAAGGTCAAGGAGGAGGAGAACGCCGTGATGCGCCTGGCACGCCGTGGCTATGAGCCGGTGCTGGGCTGGGTGATGGGCCACCGCGTGCCGGTGTTCGGCGGTGCCTTGCTGCTGGTGCTGATGTCCGGCGTGCTGGCCAGCCGCATGGGCAGCGAGTTCGTGCCCAGCCTCAGCGAGGGGGACTTCGCCCTGCAGGCGCTGCGGGTACCCGGCACCAGCCTCACCCAGTCGGTGGACATGCAGGCGCGCCTGGAAAAGGCGCTGATCGCCCAGGTGCCGGAAATCGAGCGGGTGTTCGCCCGCACCGGCACCGCGGAGATCGCCTCCGACCCGATGCCGCCGAACATCTCCGACGCCTACGTGATGCTCAAGCCCAAGGACCAGTGGCCCGACCCGGGCAAGCCTCGTGAGGCGATCATCGCCGACCTGCAGCGCGTCGCCGCCTCGGTGCCGGGCAGCAACCACGAGCTGTCGCAGCCCATCCAGCTGCGCTTCAACGAGCTGATCTCCGGCGTGCGCAGCGACGTGGCGGTGAAGGTCTTCGGCGACGACATGGCCGTGCTCAACCGCACCGCCGGCGAGATAGCCCAGGCCCTGGAAGGCGTTGCCGGCGCCTCGGAGGTCAAGGTGGAGCAGACCTCGGGCCTGCCGGTGCTGACCATCAACATCGACCGCGACAAGGCCGCGCGCTACGGCCTCAATGCCGGCGACGTGCAGGACACCATCGCCGTGGCGGTGGGTGGGCAGAAGGCGGGCACGCTGTTCGAGGGCGACCGCCGCTTCGACATGGTGGTGCGCCTGGCCGACCCGCTGCGCACCGATATCGACGGCCTCTCGCGCCTGCTCATCCCGGTGCCGCCGTTGCCGGGCAGCGGCTCGGAGCGCATCGCCTTCATCAGCCTGGCGGAAGTGGCCAGCCTCGACCTGGTGCTCGGCCCCAACCAGGTCAGCCGCGAGAACGGCAAGCGCCTGGTGGTGGTCAGCGCCAACGTGCGCGGGCGTGATATCGGCTCCTTCGTGGAGGAGGCGGCCAGCCGCCTGGAGCGCGAAGTGAAGGTGCCCGCCGGCTACTGGACCACCTGGGGCGGGCAGTTCGAACAACTGCAATCGGCGGCCAAGCGCCTGCAGGTGGTGGTGCCGGTGGCGCTGCTGCTGGTCTTCGTGCTGCTGTTCATGATGTTCAACAACATCCGCGACGGGCTGCTGGTGTTCACCGGCATTCCCTTCGCCCTCACCGGCGGCGTGCTGGCGCTGTGGCTGCGGGACATCCCGCTGTCGATCTCGGCGGGGGTGGGCTTCATCGCCCTGTCCGGTGTGGCGGTGCTCAACGGCCTGGTGATGATCGCCTTCATCCGCAACCTGCGCGAAGAAGGCCGCCCGTTGCATGAGGCCGTTATCGAAGGCGCCCTGACGCGCCTGCGCCCGGTGCTGATGACGGCGCTGGTGGCCTCCCTCGGCTTCGTGCCCATGGCCCTGGCCACCGGCACCGGCGCCGAAGTGCAGCGCCCGCTGGCGACGGTGGTGATCGGTGGGATTCTCTCTTCCACCGTGCTCACCCTGCTGGTGCTGCCGGCGCTGTACCGCTGGATATACCGCCGCGACGAAGACCCCGAACCCGGCGTCGCGCCATGACCGGTAGGGTGGACGACGCTCCCTCCGTCCACCATTCGGGGCACGGCGCGGCACCGCCGGTGGAGGTAAAAAGCGACCTCCACCCTACGCCCCGGGATGCGCCGGTGTTGGGTGGGAATGACGGTTCGGTAGGGTGGACGACGCTTCACCCGTCCACCATTCGGAGCCCGGCGCGGCACCGCTGGTGGAGGTAAAGAGCGACCTCCACCCTACGCCCCGGGATGCGTCTGTGCCGGGTGGGAATGACGGTCCGGTAGGGTGGACGACGCTTCACCCGTCCACCATTCGGAGCCCGGCTCGGCACCGCTGGTGGAGGTAAAGAGCGACCTCCACCCTTGTATCTCGACTAACTACCCCATCAGGGGTAATAGTTCCCGACTGATCATCGGGGGAGGGGCTGGAAGTCGTGTCCACCCTTAGGCCCTGAGCCTGCGACGTAGATAGTGCTCCGCCCCTCCACACTCACTCGAACAGCCCGAACGGTATCTTGAGCCCAGAGCTCGCATTCACAAGGTTGGGCCGGGTGCAGTGATGATCGCATTTGGAACGATCAGGAGGAGCACACATGCCCAGTGTCATTGGTGTCGACATTGCGAAGCACACGTTCGATATCGCCACCCTGCAGGCGAACGGCAAGTACCGCACCAAGGCCAAGCTGGCCAACAACGAGGCGGGCTTTCGCACGCTGCAGGAATGGCTGCATAAGCACAGCGAGGCGGGTGCCTGGGTCGTGATGGAAGCCACCGGCATCCACCATGAAGCCCTGGCCGAATGGCTGCTGGAGCAGAACTATCGGGTCTGCGTCCTCAACCCAGCGCAAATCGCTCACTACGCCCGCAGTCAGCTGCAGCGAGTGAAAACTGACAAGGTCGACGCCAAGCTGATCGCCGAATACGGCGAGCGCCACCAAGACGAGCTACGGCCCTGGCAGCCTGAACCTCGCGCCATACGGCGCCTGAAAGCACTGATGCGGCGCCTGGCGGATCTGCAGGAAATCCAGCAGATGGAGAGCAATCGCCTGGAGGTGGCTGATACCAGCGTGCAGGAGTCGATCCGCTCAGTGTTGCGGCACATCGAGCAACAGATCGAGGAAACCCTCAAGGCCATCAACGACCACATCGACAATGACCCGGATCTGCGCGGCAAACGTGATCTGTTGACCAGCATCGATGGCATCGCGGACAAGACAGCCGCCCTGATCCTGGCGGAGCTGGGCGACCCTCATCGCTTCACCAGCAGCCGCGCGATTACCGCCTTTGCCGGGCTCAACCCGCGTTTGCAGGAGTCTGGTAAATACCGGGGGCAGACCCGCATTTCCAAGATGGGCTCATCGCGGCTACGTGCTGGGCTGTACATGCCTGCCGTTTGCGCCCTGCAGCACAACGGGGCGATCAAAGCGATGAGAGAACGCCTCAGAGCCAAGGGCAAGACCGGCATGCAGATCATCTGCGCAGCGATGCGTAAGCTGCTGAACATCGCTTATGGCGTCTTGAAATCGGGCCAGCCGTACGACGTAAAACTGGCCCTTGCTCACTAGGGATCAAGACGGTATCTACGCCCGGTGCGCGTCTGTGCCGGGTGGAAATGACGATCCGGTAGGGTGGACGACGCTTCACCCGTCCACCATTCGGAGCCCGGCGCGGCACCGCTGGTGGAGGTAAAGAGCGACCTTCACCCTACGCCCCGGGATGCGTCTGTGCCGGGTGGGAATGACGGTTCGGTAGGGTGGACGACGCTTCACCCGTCCACCGTTCGCAGCCCGGCTTGGCAGCGCCGGTGGATGCAAAAAGCGACCGCCACCCCGCCTGGGATGCGCCGGTGTCGGATGGGAACAGCTGTTGCTGGGGCAACAGCTGTTCAGCATTCCTGCCAGGCACCCAACAGCGCAGCTGTTGGCGGTTTTTCCTATCTGCTTGAGTCCGCTGTGTTTTCTGCATTGGCACGACTACTGCTCTGACCCTCGTACATGCACGTCACCGTGACGAGAGGTTGGAATGAGTCGAACGATAAGAGTGGTGGTGGTCTCGGGCAGCCTGCGCAACCCGTCGCGTACCCATGGGTTGCTGCAGGCCCTGGTGCAGCGCCTGCAGGCGCGCCTGGCCATCGAGGTGCACTGGATACGTGTCGCCGATATCGCCGGGGGATTGGCCGGCTCGCTGGAGCGCGACACGGCCTCACCGGCGCTGCTGCCGCACCTGCAGGCCATCGAGAACGCCGAGCTGATCATCGCCGGCAGCCCCGTCTATCGCGCTTCCTACACCGGCTTGTTCAAGCACCTGTTCGACCTGGTGGACTACCAGGCCCTCAAGGGCGTGCCGGTGTTGCTGGCCGCCACTGGTGGGGGCGAGCGCCACGCCCTGGTGATCGACCACCAGCTGCGCCCGCTGTTCGCCTTCTTCCAGGCGCACACCTTGCCCTATGGCCTCTACGCCACCACTGAGGCCTTCACCGATCACCAACTCACCGACCCCGCCCAGTTCGAACGCATCGAGCGGGCGCTGGAGCCGGTGCTCGCCTTCTTCCACCACGCGGCCGATCGCGCTGCCTGAATTCCCAAGCCCCGAGGAGTCAATGCCATGAGCCAGCAACCGATCCGCTTCGCCTACTGGGTGCCCAATGTCAGTGGTGGCCTGGTGGTCAGCAACATCGAGCAGCGCACCAGTTGGGACGCCGACTACAACCGCAAGCTGGCGCAGATCGCCGAGCGCGCGGGCTTCGACTACGCCCTGTCGCAGATCCGCTTCACCGCCGGCTACGGCGCCGAGAACCAGCACGAATCGGTGGCCATCAGCCACGCGCTGCTGGCCGTTACCGAGCGGCTCAAGGTGATCGCCGCCATCCTGCCCGGCCCGTGGAACCCGGTGCTGGCGGCCAAGCAGCTGGCCACCATCGACCACCTCAGCAACGGCCGCATCGCCATCAACGTGGTGTCCGGCTGGTTCCGGGGCGAGTTCCACGCCATCGGCGAACCCTGGCTGGACCATGACGAGCGCTACCGCCGCTCGGAGGAATTCATCCGCGCCCTTAAGGGCATCTGGACCCAGGACGACTTCACCTTCAACGGCGACTTCTACCGCTTGCGCAACTACAGCCTCAAGCCCAAGCCGCTGCAGCAGCCGCACCCGGAAATCTTCCAGGGCGGCAGCTCGCGGGCCGCCCGCGACATGGCTTCGCGCGTGTCGGACTGGTACTTCACCAACGGCAACAGCGTCGAAGGCATCAAGGCGCAGGTCGACGACATCCGCGCCAAGGCTGCATCCAACGGCCACACGGTGAAGGTCGGGGTCAACGCCTTCATCATCGCCCGCGACACCGAGGCAGAAGCCCGCGCGGTGCTGCAGGACATCATCGACAAGGCCAACCCGGACGCGGTCAACGCCTTCGGCGCCGAAGTGAAGAACGCCGGCGCCGCCAGCCCCGAGGGCGAAGGCAACTGGGCCAAGTCCAGCTTCGAGGACCTGGTGCAATACAACGACGGCTTCAAGACCAACCTCATCGGCACACCCCGGCAGATCGCCGAACGCATCGTCGCCCTCAAGGCCGTGGGCGTGGACCTGATCCTCTCCGGCTTCCTGCACTTCCAGGAGGAGGTGGAATACTTCGGCCAGCATGTGCTGCCGCTGGTGCGCGAGCTGGAGGAAGAGAAGCGCGCGGAGAGGGCGGTGGCCTGACGGGGCGACTGGCGAATTCCGGGATGCGGCGCTTCACTGTTGAGTTGCCGGAATTCGCCAGAACCACCAGGTTCACCCGGGCATGGACCGGCCATTTCAGGAGCAGGGAAGATGCCGCAGGTTCATGACAGCAGCGCGTGGTGGTGCCTGGAGAATGGTGCGTTGGGCATCGGTGAGGACCACACCCAACCCGAAGGTCGCCAACTGGCCATCGACCTTATCGACTCAGGGCTGGTTACCCACCTCTTCATCGAACTGGCGGATGCGCATTACGGCGGCGTGCTGGCCAACGCGCAGCAGATCGCCACTAACGGTGGGACGCGTCAGCAAATCCAGGCGGCTTGCCCGGATGGCAACCTGTTCGTTTGTCCTATCAGCTTGAGGCAAGTAATTACCGCCGCACTCAAGATCGGTGTGCCTGTTCATTTGGCGGACCACCCGATCATGGCTTCGCGATCTGGTGATTTCCAACGCAGGCACAATTCCATACTCCAGACGTTTCGCACCGTTACCAACCAGCCTGGCCCGGGGGCGGCACAGGCGGTAGGGCCTGCCAGCGTCGGCTGTCTGTTCCTGTGGGGAGGGGCTCATTTCGAGGGGGGAAGGGCATTGGATATCTTCATCCCGGGACTGCCCTTCATCATGATGGGCTGAGGTGGCATGTCTTCTACCTGACTGTCGAGGTCCGCAGGTGCCGGAGTTGAAGGAGAGGCGTGGAGACGCGGTGGCCTAGCCCATAACCAGTCGATTCCTCCCCTCGCTCTTGGCCTTGTACAGCGCTACATCCGCGCGCTCCAGCCAGGCTTCCAGGGGCGCGTCGTCGTCGATCTGCACCAGGCCGATGCTCACAGTGGATTGCAGCATGCCCAGCGGGGTATCCAGGCGCTCATCGGCCCAGTGCTGGCGCAAGCGTTCGAGCAGGACACTGGCCTGGCTCTGGTTGGTGTCCGGCAGCAGCAGGACGAACTCCTCGCCGCCGAAGCGGGCGAAATGATCGGTGCGGCGGATGCCGCCCCGGCACAGCCCGGCGAAGCGCTGCAGCACCAGGTCGCCAACGGCGTGGCCATAGGTGTCGTTGACCTGCTTGAAGTGGTCCAGGTCGAAGATTGCCAGGCACAGCGGCCGGTGTTGGCGAGCGCTGCGCAGCCGCTCCTGTTCGGCCCGCTCGGCGAAGGCGCGGCGGTTCAGCGCGCCGGTCAGCGGGTCGCGGAAGGCCAGCTGGCGCAGCTCTTCCTCCAGTGCCTTGCGCTGGCTGACATCACGGACCTCCGCCACCAGGCTGCCGTCGTCGAGGGCGGCGACGCTGAGTTCGGCAGCGAAGCGGCTGCCGTCGCCGCGGATCGCCTGGTGGTCATGGGGGCGGCTGTCGGCGTCGGCCATCTGCGTGGCAAGGTCATCACAGGTTTCGAACAGGTGCGCCAGGGGCTTGCCCAGCAGCTCCGTCAGCGGCTGGGCGAAGAGCGTTTCCAGCATCGGGTTGGCATCCAGCAGGTGGCCGTCCTTGAGCAGCATGACGCCGCCATTGGTCACCCCCATGAGCCGTTCGAAGCGATGGGCGCTGGCCTTGGCGGCCAGCGCGTTGTGCTGGCTGTCGAGAAGGATGCGGCGCATGGTCAGCAGCGCCAGGCCGATGAGGCACAGGGCCCACAGCGGGATGCCGAAGTTGATCGGCAGCAGGTAGGACACCGAGGTCGTCTCCAGCGTGAACTCGATGCCCTGCAGGTTGTTGGCCATGGCGATCAGCCCGCTGGTGACGTTGACCAGGACATAGCCGGCGAAGGTCAGCGCCACGAAGCGGCGCACGCCCCGCAGTTCGGGCTCGCCAGGGCCGGCCCAGAGCACGCGGCTGGCCAGGGCCGTGATCAGGGCGCTGAGGCCGGAGGAGAGGGCGACCATGAGTTCGCCGTTGAAGGGTGCGACCCAGCTGTGCCAGCCCATGGCTACGCCGATCAGGCTGGCGCTGGTGGGCACTATCCACCAGGGTTCCGCCAGGCCCAGGTAGCGGAATACACCCACCACCAGGATCGCCTCGCCGGCGGTCTGCAGGGCGCTGCCGAGCACGTAGAGCGAGGTGTTTTCGAACAGCAGCAGGAACAGCCCGGCCACCAGCGTCAGCACCCCGCAGGTCCACACGCCGGGGCCCCGGTAGGGCCGTGAGTAGTACCAGAGTGCGGTGCACCCCAGGGCACTGGCCACCATCAGGTTGATGCTCAACAGCAGGGGCGAGAAATACAGGGCATTCATGCTGCGGGCTCCGGGCTGGCCGGCGCGTGGATGGCTGGAGGAGCCCGGCGGGCGCGGCTGCTTGAAGCGTAGCCCAGGCGGGGAGGGGAGCGGGTGGCGTAGCGGGGAGAAGTGGCCGCAGCGGGTGCCGCTGCGGCGTCGGCTCAGCTGCGCTGGAGCCTGCGTTCCTCCCACCAGTCCCAGGCCTTGAGCGCGCCCCGGGCAGCGCGGCCGCTGAGGTACGACAGGGTGTCGCTGGACATGGAGATGGAGTGCCGGTTGACGATCCAGAAGTCCGTCAGCTCGGTCTTCCTGCCATTGAGCAGGTCGGCGATGGTGCGGCCGTTGAGGTGGGTGAGGGCGACGCCGTGGCCGAAGCAGCCCCCCGAGTAGAGGATGCGTTCGTCGTCGATGAAGCTGATCTCCGGCACCATGTCGATGTTCACCGAAACGGGGCCGCCCCAGCGGTAGTCGATGCGCACGTCCCTGAGCTGCGGGTAGATCCATTTCAGGTGGGCTTCGCAGTGCTGCCAGCTCGCGGGTGAGGGCGTCTCGGCCGTCGGCGCCGTGCGGTAGGCCAGCGCGTCGCCGCCGCCCATGACGATCCGCCCGTCCACCGTGGGGCGGAAGTAGTGGAGCATCTGGCGGTTGTCGCCGAAGCACTGGCGGTCCTTCCAGCCGATGCTCTCCCACTGTTTTTCGCTGAGCCGCTCGGTCACCACCTGGTAGGTCCAGAGCGGGTACTGGCGGGTCTGCAGGCGGCGGGTGTCGGGCACCTGCCGCGAGTAGGCGTTGGTCGCCACCACCAGCTTGTCCGCGGTGATGCGGCCGCCCGGGGTGTCGATGACGATGGCCGTGGTCTGGCGCTCGATGGCCGTCACCGGGGTGGTTTCGTAGACGGCGACACCCGCCGACTCAGCCAGGCCCTTGAGGCCGCGCACCTGCTTGCAGGGGTTGAGGTGCCCGGTGTTGGTCTCGTAGATGCCGCCGTTGAAGCGCTCGGAGTGGAAGTCTTGCTGCACCCTCGATCGGTCCTGCCAGGTCAGGTCGCCGGCGATGCCCAGGTCCTGCAGCAGCGCGTAGGTCTTCTCCAGGCGGCGCTGCTGGGGGGCGGAATAGCTGATGCTCACCAGGCCGCTATGGCGGTAGTCGGACTGGATGCCGTGCGCCTCGATCAGGTGGCGGGTGTGGGCCACGGCCTTCTCCAGGTAGTGGCGGGCGTCGATCAGCTTCTGCCGGCCCCAACGCAGGAGGACCAGCTCCGGTTCCAGGCCGAACAGCTTGGTGCTGAAGCCGGCGTTGCGGCCGCTGGCGCCGAAGCCGACCACCGCGGTCTCCAGCACCACCACGCGGGCGTTGGGGTTGTCCTGCTTGAACTGCCAGGCGCTGTTGAGGCCGGTGAAGCCGCCGCCGATCACGGCCACGTCCACCTTCAGGTCCTGGTTCAGGGCGGGGTTGGGCTGGTAGGGCCCGAAATCGTGCTGCCAGAAGGACAGGCTGTCCAGGCGCGGGTCTGCGTGGGTCATGCTCTCAATCTCTTGTTGTCGATCGTGTGATTGGGAAGGCAGCGATGGCGCCGGCGCTCCAGGCGCCGGGCCTGGAGAGGGCCGTTGGCGAGCGGGTGGGCGTGGCAGGGGCAGGTTAGCGACGGGGCGTGGTGCTGGATTGTCCGCAGGTGCCAGCTTTTGAGCCGTGCGCGCCAATCCGTGGCGGCGCGCCCGGACTGGGGGCGGCGCTCAGGTGCGGGGCGGGTTGGCGCTGCGGTACTGCTGGGGTGATTGGCCGGTCCAGCGGCGGAAGGCGCGGGTGAAGGAGCCGGATTCGGCGTAGCCCACCAGCAGGGAGATCTCGGTCATCGAATAGTCCGAATCCTTGATGTAGGCCAGGGCCAGCTCGCGGCGCACGTCCTCCACCAGTGCCGAGTATTCGATACCGTGGTCCTTGAGGCGGCGCTGCAGGGTGCGCCGGCTCAGGCCCAGCTGCTCGCAGATATCCGTCAGAGAGAGCGCGCCGCTGCTCATGTCGGCGGCGATCAGGCGGGTGATCTGCGACAGCAGTTCGTTGGACACCGAGCGCTCCTGGCGCTCCCGCTCCAGGTAGGGCTCCAGGGCCCGGTACAGCCGCTCGTTGCCCCGGGCCACCGGCAGCTGGAGGATATCGGCCGGCAGGTGGATGCGGTTGCTGGGCTGGTTGAAGTACAGGGGGCACTGGAAGAGGCGCTTGTGCACAGCGGTGTCGGCGGGGCGCGGGTGTTCGAAGTCCATGCGCAGCGGGCGCAGGCTGCGGCCGGTGAGCAGGTTGAGCATGTGCAGCACGGAGGTGATGGCGAATTCCGCGTCCTGGCGGCGTTGCAGGATGGTCGGGGCGCCGACCCGGTATTCCACCATCACCGTGCGCGCGTCGATTGCGAAATCGAACAGCGACTCCTGGGCGAAGACCACGATGAAGCGGTGCAGGGTACGCAACGCCGCCTCGACGCTCGCGGCGCAGCCCAGGGCATGGCCGAGGGCGCCGAAGTCGTCGACCTCGGTCTGCATGGCGAGCTCCAGGCCGACATTGGGGTTGGGTTGCGCCGCCGCCTCCCACAGCGCCACGTACTGCTCGGCGGGAATCTCGATGTCCGCCCGCTCCAGCACGCGCGGGTCGATGCCGAGCGGCCCGAGGTGAGGGGCGAAGACCTCGCTGAAGCGGCGGAAGAAGTTCTCGGACAACACCGTGCGTACGGGTTTCATCTGTGCCCAAACCTTGTTGTTCTTGTCATCTACGCCTCCGCTTCCGGGGGCTGTGCACGCTGGGTGAAGGCCGTGGGGCCATGGCGGGCGTGATCGCCGTATTTACGATAATCGCATCCGGCCATGACTGGTAAGCCCGGGATGTGCAGTGCGTTTCTGTGCTTGGGTTGGCAATGTGCCATTGCAGCCGAGTCAGGTGTTCCGATGGCGCGGTATCGTGGGTGCCTTCCCGGGCACCCCCCCGCCCGCAGCCGCCAGGAGGCACTGCCACCCATGTCCGAAACCGCCATCACCCTGCGTGTGCAGTTCAGCGATGAGGCGCAGGCGCAGCAGGTTCTGCAAACCCTCGGCGCTGCCGCCGAGGCCCACGGCCACGAACTGACGGCCAGCCTCGCTTCATTGGCGCCTGTCGGTGCCCACGGCGCGGAGCAGGGCATCGATATCGAGCGCCTGGAGCGGCAGGATTCGACGCTGATCGTGGCGGGCTATGCCGGGCGCATCGACCCGCCGCTGTGGCTGATCCCCGGCTTGGTGCATCTGGGCGCGACCCGCACGGTGTTGAGTGAGTCCCGTGACGAAGGCGGCCAGCGCCATCATTTCATCGGCCTGAAGCGGGTGTCGCAGAAGGCCTTCGAGGCCAGCGCCGCGCTTATGCCCAAGCCGCCGCTGAAGGCCAGCGCCGAGCTGTTCCTCCCGGAAGGCCGGGTGACGGTCAAGGCGACCTTGCTGAGCCACGAGTGGAAGGAGTCGCTGTTCGAGCGCTTCTGCGTGATGCGCATGCAGGCCGAGGACGGGCGCCTGTTTCTCTACAAGGGGTCGTCCGGGCTGACGGCGATGACCGCCGACGATCACGAGAAGACCTGCACCTTCTCCGCCACCTTCGAACTGGGCGAGTACGACGGCGAGACGGTGGCGTTCGCCCGCCGGCCGACCAAGCTCCAGCTCGGCAGCATCAGCCCGGCCAAGGCCCGCAAGGTCAAGTTCAGCGGCCGCAACAAGGCCTTCATGGAAGGGCCGTTCGCGTCCCTTATCAGCCGCTACCTGCAAGAGCTGGAAGGCAAGCCCGATGCCTTCGTCCAGCGTCTGGGCGCCGCCTCGTTGCTGGATGTGGGGTTCAGCGAACTGTTCGGCCTGCTGAAGAATCTCGACGCCTATTCCTTCGACGGCTTCGGCCACTACGTCTCGCTCTCGGACGGCAGCCGCGAGGCCTTCGAGATCTACACCGTGGGCGACGCGACGGTCGACCTCGAGGCCGCGCGCCAGCACCTGAATACGCTCGATGTGGCCGCCACCTACAGGGACGACCACCCCAACGTGTACACGCTGTACTGGCTGCACGATGGCATCCGCGTGCGCTTCAAGGTGTGGGCGAAGGGGTTCGAATGCTACCTCGATCGGCAGGTGGAGTCCGCTTTCTAGCGGGGGTTGGCGCGGGGCGTCTCGGGATTCCTGGTACCGCCATCCCATGGGTTTCGCTTCGCTCTACGCCATCCTACGAATCATGCCTGCGTCGTGTGGACACGGAGCTGGAGGCGACTCCGGTTGCGTAGGATGGTAGAGCCGTGCGAAACCCATGCTGTCAGGGTTTCAGGCAATGGGAAGGCGTGGTGCCCTCGGCGTTCGTGGCGGGGTCTTAGGCCGGCCAGCCTGTATGTCGAAAATCGGGGCCGTCTGTATCTATCGGCTCTTGGGGGGCCATTGGTAGGGTTCGAAAACGCCCCATCCCCCCGGAAGCCCTGACCATGACCTACGCCTATTCCCTGCTGCTGATCAGCGGCATCTACCTGGCGGTGCTCGCCAGCCCCGGGCCGAACTTCTTCATCCTCAGCCAGATGGCCCTGAGCCAGCGGCACCGGGATGCGCGCTACGTCGCCTTCGGCATCACCACCGGCTCGGTGTTCTGGGTGGTGGTGTCCATCGCCGGGCTGGCGACCCTGCTGGCGCAGCACCCCTGGCTGGAGTCCGGCGTGCGCCTGGCTGGTGCCGTCTACCTGGTGTGGTACGGCGGTCGGCTGCTGCGGTCGGCCCTCCACCCAACGCCACGTCGGACGCCGGTGGAGCAGCCCGAGCTCGATGGCTCGCGCCTGGCCGCGTACCGCATCGGCCTGCTCACCTGCGTGACCAACCCCAAGGGCGCGGCCTTCTGGACCAGCGCCTTCGCCGCCATCTTCCCGGTGGGGGCGCCACTGTGGTTCTACCCGGTCACCGTGCTGCTCATCGGCGTGCTGTCCCTGGGCTGGCATATCGGGCTGGCCCAGGTCTTCGGCTCCGCCGCGCTGCGGTCGAGCTACCTGCGCATCGAGCGGGGCATCAATGGTTGCGCCGGTGCGGCGCTGGTGGCGCTGGGGCTGCAACGGATATTTGCGCGCTGATGCGCCAGGTCGAGGACGGCTTCGCCCGGGTGTTCTTCATAAGCCGCTGGGCTGAGCCGTCGTCGGGCGCGAGCCTTCAACCTTCTGAGTCACCGCGTAGGGCGGGTGAAACCCGCGTTGGCTTCTGTGTCCCATCCCGTTGGGTTGCACCCGACCTACACCACGCGGGCGCTGTGCACGGCCTGGCTTGCCTGCTTCAGCCCAGCCTGCGGGTGTGGGCGTTTTCCGTCATGGCCGCGATGCCGCTGCGGCGGTTGGCCTCGGCTGCCAGCTGGCGTTCTTCCTCGTTGGCGAAGTGCGCGTCCCAGGCCAGCACCTTGGGCGTCATCAGCTTGTGCCAGAGCGGCGGGATCATGGCGACCATGATGGTGGTGAGGTAGCCGCCGATCATCATCGGCGCGTCCGGGAAGGGGCGCAGGTCCTGGTAGGGCACTTCGCCCTGGGCGTGGTGGTGGGAGTGGCGGGTGAGGTTGAACATGCTCCAGGAGCTGATGCGCCGGTTGCTGTTCCACGAGTGACGGGGCTGCACCGGCGTGGCCGGGTTGCGCACCATGCCGTAGTGCTCCATGTAGTTGACGATCTCCAGCAGGGCCTTGCCCCACAGCGCGCAGGCGATGAAGAACAGCGCCACGCGCCAGCCACCGATGCCCCAGGCGGCGGCCACCAGCAGCAGGCTCATGGCGTGCCCGCGCAGCACCGCGTTGTGCCAGCCGAACAGGCTTTGGCCCTTCCTGGCGAGGCGGCGGCGCTCGATGTGCCAGGCGCTGAGGTTGCCCTTGAGGGTGGAGGCGAGCACGTGCCAGTAGACGTTGCGCCCGCGTGGTGCGGTGGCCGGGTCTTCGGTGGTGGAGACGTAGCGGTGGTGGCCGTAGACGTGCTCGATGGCGAACACCGTGTCGAAGCTGAAGGCCAGCAGCCAGCGGCCGATGAGCATGGAGACCCGGTCCCAGGTGCGGTGGGTGAGTTCATGGGCGGTGATGGTGCCGATCATGCCGATCATCAGGCCGGTGAGCAGCCAGGCCGAGACGTGGTGGATGCCGGCGGTGGCGTCGCGGGCGGCGATCAGGTCATGGCCGCTGAGGCGGCTTAGGGCCGCGCCGAAGCCCAGTGGGTCGCCTGCGCTCACGCTCCACAGCGCCGCGAAGACGATGAAGCCGAGCAGCGGCAGGGCCAGCCACAGCTGGACGGTGAGGATGCCGGGGTGCTTGAAGTGCGGGGTGCTGGTGTCGTCCCCCGCGATGGCATCGCCGACGAGGTAGAAGGCGAGGATCGCCAGCAGCCCGGCGCTGGTCCAGATGCCACCGGCCAGCAGGGACAGCGCGGCGAGCAGCCCGATGCCCTGGAACAGGAAGTACTTCAGGTAGTGCAACGCATTCATGGTGGTCTCTCTTGTTGTGGTGATCAGGCGTCGGCCAGGGCCGCCGGTGCGGTGGTGGTGAAGCGGTCGGCGTGGATGTGCTCGGGCGCCACGCCCAGGCCGCGCAGCAGCGCACTGGCGCTGTCGATCATCGCGGGCGGGCCGCAGAGGTAGGTGTGGGCGCCGGGCTCCAGCAGCGGCTGGATCTGCGTCGTGACCAGCCCGCGCGCGCCGCTCCAGGGTGTCTCGGGGGTGATATCGGAGAGCACCGGAACGAAGCGGAAGGGCGCGGGCCATCGCGCGGCGATGGCGGTGATGTCCGCCAGGGCGTAGAGGTCGCGCTGCTGGCGGGCGCCGAACAGCAGGGTGGCTGGGCGGGTGACGCCAGCGGCCAGAGCCTCGTGCAGGATCGCCAGCAGGGGCGCCAGGCCGCTGCCGCCGGCGATCAGCAGCAAGGGCGCTGTTGCGGGGCGCAGGTGGAAGTCGCCCTGGGGCCCTTCGAGCACCAGGCCTTGGCCCAGCAACGGGCGTTCGTCCACCCACCCGGTGAAGGCGCCGCCGGGCACCTTGCGGATGAAGAAGCCGACCTGGGCATCGGGCTGCATCGGCGTGCAGAAGGAGAACGGCCGTGGCTGGCCGGGCAGGGCGTCGAGGGTCAGCGTTGCGTACTGGCCGGCCTTGTAGGGCAGGGCCTCGTCGAGCTGCACCTGCAGGTGGGTGATGTCGTGGGTGAGCCGTTGCTGGCCGACTACCTTGCCGCGCACGTGGCGCCTGGCGCTGTGCCGGGCGAGGTCCACCTCGATGCGCAGGTCCCCCAGGGGCACGCTCTGGCAGGCGAGGATGTAGCCCTGGTCCAGCTCCTCGTCCGTGAGCACGTAGCTGGCCTCGGTCAGCTCGCGCACGCGGCCGGACAGCAGCCTGCACTTGCAGGTGGCGCAACCGCCCACGCGGCAGCTGTGGGGGAAGTCGATGCCGTGGCGCAGGGCGGCCTGCAGCAGGGTTTCCTTCGGGTTCACCAGGATCTCGGTGGCGTTGATCCGCACCTGGCTGGGGCGGGATCGGGAGCGGAATGGAAACATGCGTCCTCCTGTTGTGATTGTTGGGTCGGACGGCTGAATCCTAGGGGCGTCGCCGGGGAGGAGGAGAGGGCCTCAATTGACATTCTGGGGGTCATTAAATGACACTTTCGCCCCCGCCAGATGCGAGCCACAGAGGCCCCCATGCCTGACTTCCGACTCCCCGTGCAGTACCTGCGACAGGTCGCGGAACAGCTGCGGGTGATGGGCGTGGCCCCGGGCGAATGGCTGGCCGATTGCGGCGTGGCCCCCGCGCTGCTGGACGACCCGGAGTACCAGCCCGGTATCGAGCTGTTCGGGCCGCTGATGCAGCAGGCACTGCGGCTCAGCGGCGAGCAGGCGCTGGGGCTGCTGATCGGTGAGCGGCTGGGTGTCGGCACCCACGGCGTTCTCGGTTTCGCCGCGCTGCAGGGCGGCTCCTTGCGCCAGGTCATCCAGCTGCTGGAGCGCTACCTGGCGGTGCGCACCACCCTGGCCCGGGTGCAGCTCGACGGCGAACCGGGCCAGGCCCGGGAGCACCTGCGCTTCGTGGTCGAGTACCCGCTTGGCGAGGTGGAGCAGACGGTGATGGAAGCGGTGATGCTGGCGGTGAAGAACATCTTCGACGCCATCACCCCGGCCGGGCGCTCGGCCAGCCGCATCAGCTTCCCGGCCCCGCAACCCACCTACGCGGCGCTGGCCGAGCAGCTCTTCGGTTGCCCGGTGGACTATGCGCAGTCCTGGGCTGGGTTCACCTTCGACACGGCGATGCTGGATACGCCGCTGCGCATGGCAGACCCTTCCGCCTTTCGCGAGGCGGAGCTGATCTGCCAGCGCGAGCTGAAGAAGCTGGGGGAGAAGAGCTCCCTGGGCGCGCGGGTGCGCCGGCTCATTCTCGAACGGCAGAACGCCTTCCCCAGCCTTGTGACCATCGCGCGCCTGCTCTACATGACGCCCCGCACGCTGCACCGCCGCCTGCTCGCGGAAGGCACCAGCTACAAGCAGATCCTCAAGGAAGTCCGCCACGTGCTGGCCATCGAACACCTCCGAGCCGGGCGGCTGACGGTGGAGGAAATCGCCCAGGTCCTGGGCTACAGCGACGTGGCCAACTTCCGGCGCGCCTTCAAACAATGGGAAGGCGTGGCGCCCTCGGCGTTCGTCGCCCCGTAGGTTGGCGCCGAGCGCAGCGACGCCCAACGTGGCGGGGCTCGATTTGGTGGGCGCCTGTGGCTCCGCTTGATGGGTTTCGCATAGCTCTACGCCATCCTACGAACAAGCTCGCGTTGGCTTTTGTGCTCCGTGCCCGACCTGCAGGGCTCGCGGGGTTGTAGGGGGAGTGGGGCGAGCGCCCGGGCGGCATCACGGTGCGCGTCCGTCTCAGGCGCGCACCCAGCGTTGGCGCGTCCAGCCGCTGAGGGCGTCGACGGCGAACACCAACGCCAGCATGGCGAGGATCACGCTGCTGGCCTGGGCTTCCTGGAACAGGCTGAGGCTGACGTAGAGCATCTGTCCCAGGCCGCCGGCGCCGACGAAGCCGAGCACGCTGGCCATGCGGATGTTGTTTTCCCAGCGGTACAGCGAGTAGGCCAGCAGCTGCGGCCAGAGGTTGGGCAGGGTGCCGTAGCAGAAGGCGGCGACCTGCCCGCCGCCCTGTTGGCGGATGGCCTCGGCCGGGGCCGTGGGGGTGTTCTCCAGGGCTTCGGCGAACAGGCGGCCGAGCACGCCGGCGGTGTGCAGGGCCAGGGCCAGGGTGCCGGCGTTGGGGCCGAGGCCGGCGGCGAGCACCATCAGTGCGGCCCAGACCAGCTCGGGAATGGCGCGCAGGCCGTTGAGCAGCAGGCGGGTGAGGGCCTGCAGGGGCTTGCCGAAGCGCCCGGCGGCGGGCAGCGCCAGGAGCAGCCCGACGAGGGCCGCCAGCAGGGTGCCGAGGGCCGACATGGCGAGGGTTTCCAGGGCGCCGTGGGCGATGGCCTGCAGGTGGGGGGCGCTCAGGTCCGGTTGCAGGAAGCGCGCGGCGTAGGCGCCCATCTGCTTGAGGTTGCCGACTTCGGTGAGGGCGAGCAGGTCCAGCCCCAGGTAGAGGAAGGCGGCGACGACGGCAGCGAGGGCCGCCAGCAGCAGGGCGGCATTGGCCAGGCGCTTCATGCCAGCCTCCCGCGCAGCACGCGGCTGAGCTGGTCGGCGAGCAGCACCAGGAGGAAGAAGGTCAGCAGCATGCTGGCCACCTCGCCACCGGCGAACATGCGCAGCGACAGGTCGATCTGCTGGCCCAGGCCGCCGGCACCGACGAAGCCCATCACCACCGAGGCGCGGATGGCGCATTCCCAGCGGTACAGGGTGTAGGAGGTCAGCTCGGCGGCGGCGTTGGGCAGCAGGCCGTAGACGAAGGCGCCCAGGCGGCCGCTGCCGGCCTGCAGCAGGGCGTGCATGGGGCGCTGGTCTACCGATTCGAGGATTTCCGCATAGACCTTGCCGAGCATGCCGGCGTAGGTGATGGCGATGGCCAGCACGCCCGCAGTGGGGCCGAGGCCGACGGCGCGGACGAAGAGCAGCGCCCAGACGATCTCCGGCACGCTACGCAGGAAGATCAGCAGCCCGCGGATGGGCCAGCGCAGGGCCTGGCCGAGGGCACTCGGGCGCCCGCCACGGGAGGCGGCGGAGAGCGACAGGGCACGGCTGGCGGCGAGGCCGGCGGGCACCGCCACCAGCAGCGCCAGGGCCATGCCGGCGGTGGCGATGGCCAGGGTCTGCAGGGTGGCGTCCAGCAGCAGGGCGAGGAAGTCGGGCGTATGCGCCGGCGGCCAGAAGCCGGCGACGAAGCGGCCCATCTCGCTCTGGCTATCGGCTTGCAGCAGCACGCCCGGGTCGAGCTCGGCCAGGCGGATGCCGGGCCACAGCAGCGCGACGGCTAGCAGCGTCAGCAGCAGGCGGGGCAGGGCGGCGGGGTCGCGGGTGTCGCGGCTCAGCATCGGGGGATCTGCAGCGGCAGCGTCGCCGATGGCGGCTGCGGCGAGGCCAGTTGCTCGTTGGCGTAGAGCGCGTCGAGCAGGGGCTGGTCGACCTCGGCGGCGGGACGGTCGAAGGCGATGCGGCCCTCGCGCACGCCGATGATGCGCGGGAAGTGCGCCAGGGCCAGGTCCACCGCGTGGAGGCTGGCCACCAGGGTCACGCCCTGGGCGCTGGCGTGGCGGCAGAGCACGCTGAGGGTGTGGTCGGCGAGCACCGGGTCCATCGCCGAGACCGGTTCGTCGGCGAGCAGCAGCTGCGGGGCCTGGTACAGCGCACGGGCGATGCCGACCCGTTGCAGCTGGCCGCCGGAGAGCTGCTGGCACTGAGCGAACAGCTTGTCGGCCAGGTCCAGCCGGGCGAGCACGGCACGGGCGCCCGGGATATCCAACGGGTGCAGCAGGTTGAGCAGGGCGCGGCCCAGCCCCCACTGGCCGAGCTTGCCGGCCAGCACGGCGGTGACCACCCGTTGCCGGGGCGGCAGGGGCGGTGCCTGGTGGATCAGGCCGATGCGTGCGCGCAGGCGTTGCCGGGCTGCGGCGGAGCAGGCCCAGGGGCGTTCGCCGAGCAGCTCCACCTCGCCCGAACTGGGGCGCACTGCGCTGGCCAGCAGGGACAGCAGGCTGGATTTGCCGGCGCCGGACGGGCCGATGATGGCGACCCGTTCGCCGCTTGCGATGGCCAGGTCGACGCCACGCAGGGCCTGGACGCCGGTGCCGTGTCGCAGGCCGGCGTCGGTGAGGCGCAGGCTCATTTCAGCAGGTCGGCGGCCCGGGCGGCTTCCTCGATGCCTTTGTAGTTGTCCGGCTGGGTCTCGATGAAGCGGCTGGCGGCCTGCAGGTCGAGGATGGCCTTGTGCTCGGGGTTGGCCGGGTCGAGGGCGAGGAAGGCCTTTTTGATCTTCTCGGCCAGCACCGGATCGAGGGTGCCGCGCACGGTCCAGTTGTAGTCGTAGTAGGCCGGGGTGGTGGCGAACACGCGCACCTTGCTGGTGTCGACCTTGCCGGCGGCGACCAGCTTGTCCCAGACGCTGGCGTTCAGCACGCCGCCGTCCACCTTGCCGGCCTGCACCCAGGCAGCGGTGGCGTCATGGGCGCCGGAATAGCCGATGCGGCTGAAGTAGCCTTCCGGCTTGATGCCGTCCTTGAGCATGAAGTAGCGCGGCATCAGGCTGCCGGAGGTGGAGGAGATGGAACCGAAGGCGAAGGTCTTGCCCTTGAGGTCGGCCAGGGACTTCACCGCAGGGTCGGCGGTGATGAACTTGCTGGTGAACTGGGCGTCCTGCTCGCGCTGCACCAGGGGAATGGCGTTGCCGGTCTTCAGGCGCACCTGGACGAAGGTGAAGCCGCCCAGCCAGGCCAGGTCCAGGCGGTCGGTGGCCAGCGCCTCGACCACCGCCGGGTAGTCGGCCACCGGGACGAACTGCACCGGCATGCCCAGCTCCTTCTCCAGGTAGGCGCCCAGCGGCTTGAACTTGCGCAGCAGCTCGGTGGGGGCCTCGTCGGGGATGGCGCTGACCTTCAGCACCTCGGCGGCCTGGGTGGCCAGCATGGACAGGGACAGGGTGAGGCCGGCGGTGGCGGCCAGGATGCGCTTGAGCATGGGGATTCTCCGGTTCAATAGCGGAAAAGGTGCGCAGCGGTCGCGCGTCGGGCGCGCTTGCTGAGGGTAGACGAATCGGCGGCAATTATAGGGATGGGAGGCTAGGGATGGGAGGCGCAAACGCCAGCTTTGCTAGAATCCGCCGCCATCAGAGTTGCGAGGTGTGTGATGAGCGAGCCGATCCGTTTGACCCAGTACAGCCATGGCGCCGGTTGCGGCTGCAAGATCTCCCCCAAGGTGCTGGAGGTGATCCTCGCCGGCAGCGGCGCGCAGAACCTCGACCCGCGCCTGTGGGTCGGCAACGCCTCGCGTGACGACGCGGCGGTGTACGCCCTGGACGACGAGCGCGGCGTGGTCTCCACCACCGACTTCTTCATGCCCATCGTCGACGACCCCTTCGACTTCGGCCGCATCGCCGCCACCAACGCCATCAGTGATATCTACGCCATGGGCGGCGACCCGCTGATGGCCATCGCCATCCTCGGCTGGCCGGTGAACCTGCTGCCGCCGGAAGTGGCCCGCGAGGTGATCCGTGGCGGTCGCGCGGTGTGCGACGCCGCTGGCATTCCCCTGGCCGGCGGCCATTCGATCGACGCGCCGGAGCCGATCTTCGGCCTCGCCGTCACCGGTGTGGTGGAGAAGCGCCACATGAAGCGCAACGACACCGCCACCCCCGGCTGCAAGCTCTACCTGACCAAGCCGCTGGGCATCGGCATCCTCACCACCGCCGAGAAGAAGGCCAAGTTGCGCGCCGAGGACGTGGGCCTGGCCCGCGACTGGATGTGCACCCTGAACACGCCCGGCAGCCGCTTCGGCAAGCTGGCCGGCGTGCAGGCGATGACCGACGTCACCGGCTTCGGCCTGCTCGGCCACCTGGTGGAGATGGCCGACGGCGCCGGCGTCACCGCGCAGCTGGATTACGCCAGCGTGCCGCGCCTGCCGGGTGTCGAGCACTACCTGGCCGAAGGCTGCGTGCCCGGCGGCACCCTGCGCAACTTCGACAGCTACGGCGAGCGCATCGCGCCGATCACCGACGCCCAGCGCGACCTGCTGTGCGACCCGCAGACCAGCGGCGGCCTGCTGGTGGCGGTGAGCCCGGAGGGTGAGGCAGAGTTCCTCGCCGTGGCGGCCGAGCTGCGGCTGACGCTGGCGCCCATCGGCCAGCTGATCGAGCGACAGAGCCACGCGGTAGAGGTGCTGTGATGCGCGACAACGCCACCGACTACCGCGAGCTCTTCCTCAACGACGTTCCCATGATGGATATGCGCGCCCCGGTGGAATACACCAAGGGCGCCTTCCCCAATACCGAAAGCCTGCCGCTGATGACCGACATCGAGCGGCAGAAGGTCGGCACCTGTTACAAGCAGAAGGGCCAGCAGGCCGCCATCGAGCTGGGCCACCAACTGGTCTCCGGCAAGGTCAAGGCGGAACGGGTGGCGGCCTGGGCGGCCTTCGCCAGGGCCCACCCCGAGGGTTACCTGTACTGCTTCCGTGGCGGCCTGCGCTCGCAGATCGTGCAGCAGTGGCTGACGGAGGCGGGCATCGATTACCCGCGGGTGATCGGTGGCTACAAGGCGATGCGTACCTTCCTCATCGAGACCCTCGATGCCGCGGTCGCGGAGTGCGATTTCGTCATCGTCGGTGGCATGACCGGCACCGGCAAGACCGAAGTGGTGGCGGCGCTGGCCAACAGCATCGACCTCGAGGGGCATGCCAACCACCGGGGCTCCAGCTTCGGCAAGCGCGCCACGGGGCAGCCCTCGCAGATCGACTTCGAGAACCGCATCGCCGTCGACCTGCTCAAGCGCCGCGCCCGTGGGCAGCAGCAGTTCGTGCTGGAGGACGAGAGCCGCATGATCGGCGCCTGCTCGTTGCCGCTGTCGCTGCACCAGGGCCTGCAGCGCTTCCCGCTGGTGTGGCTGGAGGACAGCCTGGAAGGGCGCATCGAGCGGATACTCAAGGACTATGTGATCGACCTGGCCGCCGAGTTCCGCATCGTGCAGGGCGAGGAGCAGGGCTTCGAGCGCTTCGCCGAGCGCCTGCTGCAGAGCATGGACAACATCCAGAAGCGCCTCGGCGGCGAACGCTACCAGCGCCTGCGCGCGGTCATGCAGGAGGCCCTCGACGAGCAGCGCCGCAGCGGCGCGGTGGAGCTGCACCGGGGCTGGATCGAAGGGCTGCTGCGCGAGTACTACGACCCGATGTACGCCTACCAGCGCGAGGCCAAGGGCGCGCGCATCGAGTTCGCCGGCGACGCCCCGGCGATCCTCGCCTACCTGCAGGCGCGCCAGGCGCAGCGCTAGTCAGGGATAGGCGCGCTCGAAGGCGCCGAGGTCGCAGTTGACCAGGCCGTCGCCGTTGCCGTCGCGCTGGCGGTCGAGCCCGCGCTGGTCGTGGCTGGAGCAGTTGCCCACACCGGCGTCGATGGCGGCGCTGGTGCGCCGCAGCGGGTGCACCCAGGCGCCGTTGTTTTCCTGCAGGGGGAACAGCTGGTGGGTGAAGGTCGCCTCGTCGGCGATGTAGTTCTCCGCCAGGCAGTTGCTGCCGTCCGTGCCCAGCAGCAGGCCACGGGCGCGGAAGTCGACGGCGCCCGGCAGGCCCTGGCAGTTGCGCACCTCATCGAACTCCGTGGCGCGGTTGCCGGCGACGATGCTGTTGCGCAGCAGCAGGTCGCCCCGGTTGGTGACGCCCCAGCCGTCGTTGCCGGCGATGGTCACGTGCAGCAGCTCGGCACGGGACTGGGCGGACAGCTGCGGCAGGAAGGGGTGGCCGTTCTCGAAGGCGCCCCGTTCGATGCTGCGGTTGCCGCTGAGGGTGCTGTTGGCCAGGCGCAGTTGCCCGGCATTGGCGATGGCCGCGCCGTAGCCGCTCCTGAGCACCTCGTTGGCCTGGAAGGTGGTGCGGGCGATGTCCGCCGAGCCCTGGTTGTAGAGCCCGCCGCCCATGCCCCATTCGCCGTAGTCGGACGCCCGGTTGGCGTTGAACAGGCTGTCGCGGACGGTGAGCGTGCCCTCGTTGTACAGGGCGCCACCCTTGCCGGCGCTCTGGGCTTCCTCACCGAAGTTGCGGTTGTCGCGGAAGGTCGAGCGGTGCACCTCCAGCACGCCGAAGTTGGCGATGGCGCCGCCGTTGCCGGCCTGCGCGGCCGGGTAGGGCATGTAGACGAACACGCGGTTGTCCACCAGCTCCACCTGGTTGAGCTGCACCTGGCCGTAATTGACCAGGGCGCCGCCGTCGTAGATCTGCTGGCCACCGGTGAGGCCGAGGCTGCGCAGCTTCAGCTGGGCGCCGGCATGCACGTGGAACAGGCGGTCCAGGCGGTTGGCATTGAGGCGGGTCACCGTCGCGCCCCGGCCGACCAGGCTGACCTGGCCGTGCACGTCGAAGTCGCCGATGGCGTTGGCGTCCTCGTCCACGGGCCAGTTGCCGGCCGGGTCGGGGTTGGCCTTCTGCAGCAGGTAGTCGCCGGCGCCGAGGAGGATGACGGTCTGCCCCGGCGTGGCATTGGCGGTGGAAATGGCCTCGCGCAGGGAGCAATGGGCCTGGGTGCACTGGCCGTCGTCTTCATCGGCGAAGGTGTTGACGCGCAGTTCCAGCGCATCGGCGGCCAGTGGGGCGGTGAGGGCGAAAACGAGCGACAGCGAACGGTGGCAATGGCCTGGCATGGGAAGGTCCTCAGTGTGGGGAATCAGCGCTCGATTGCACGACTGAGGCCGCTGAGGTACGACAGTGCGCCGCGAAAATGGTGCCGAAGGACGAGGCGATGCCCGGTGGTGTAGCGGCTCCGTAGGATGGCGTAGGGCGCAGCGAAACCCATCAGCAGGCCTGACCCACCGAGTTGCGTATCAGCGCTCGGTGCGCGCAGCAAACCCTACGGCGGGGCTGCGGCTGTTCGTAGGATGGTGTAGAGCGAAGCGAAACCCATCACGCCACGCTCGGTGCTATTCCACGGGCTCGAAACGCTCCTGGGCGTCCATGCGGATACCGCGCAGCTGCCGTGTGTCCAGGTACGAGGCGTAGAGGGGTTCGGCGCAATAGCCGATCAGCAGGGTGCGACGGCGGCCGCCGAGGGTGTTGAGGCTGCCGGCGTGCACCAGGTCGGCATCGAACACCAGGATGTCCCCTGCGCTGCCGGAGAGCTGCAGGGTGCGGGTTTCGTCATTGACGTCGAGCGGCGGTTCTCCCGCTGCGGGGCGGTGGCTGCCGGGGACGATGCGCGTTGCGCCGTTGTCGGGGCCGTAGTCGTCGAGGTAGGCCAGGGCGTTGATGGTGTCGCCGGGGCGCAGCGTCGAGAGGTCACGGTGCAGTTGCTGGTAGCCGCCGCCGGCCAGGGGCTCGCGGCCTTCCACCTGGGCGAGGAAGAAACGCTCGCCAATCAGTTCGCCCACCGCCGCCAGCACCGCTGGCAGGCGGCACAGGGCCTGGACCCTGGGCTCCAGGTCCAGCAGCGAATGGCGCCAGTCCCGGCCCCGGGGCACCGGCCATTGCTCCGAAGGCTTGACCCCCGCATCGAACAGGGTGCGCAGCTCGTCCAGCCACCCGGCGGGGATCGCCTGGCGCAGCAGGGCGTAGCCATCTCGGTGGAGTTGTTCGCGGTCAGTCATGGTGTGCCTGATGTCCTTATCAGCCCGAAAGGGCGGAAGCATCGGGCAAGAGCCGGACGATGGGCAAGTGCTGTCTTTCGGTTGGGCACGACAGGTGCCAATGGGCCTGTGCGCGGGGCACGAATCTATGCTTGGATTACGCCTTCGGTCATCAACCGCATGGAGCGCCAGGCCGCCCCCGTGACGTATTCGAGACTCGGCGCAACCCTGCTGTGCCTGCTGCTCTGCCTCCCCGCAAGGGCGGCGCAGTACCAGGTCGTCACCGAGGAGTGGGCGCCCTACAACTACCAGCAGGATGGCCGGCTCACCGGCATGGCCACGGATATCGTCCGGGCCATCATGGCCTTGACCGGGGATGACTTCTCCGTGGCGGTGCTGCCGAGCATGCGTGCCGCCCTCGAACTGCGCACCCGCCCCAGGACCATCATGTATTCGATGTTCCGCACGCCGGAGCGCGAGCTTCTGTACAAGTGGGTGGGGCCGATCGTGGAAGAGAGCATCTATCCCTATCAGCTGGCCAATGCCGCCGAGCCGCTGGATTCCCTGGCGCAGTTGCGCCGCGCCCCGCGGATCACCACCCGCCACGCCGGCCTGGTGCCGCAGACGCTGGCCGCCCAGGGCTTCAATAACCTCGACCGCAGCGCCGCCGAAAGCCAGCAGCTCTATCGCATGCTGCTGGCCGGGCGCACGGCGGTGATCGCCGGCGACACCGACGCGGGGGTGGCCTACTACAGCGGCCAACTGGGCATCGCCCCCGGCACCTTGCGGCGCATTCCCGTGGAGCTGTATCGCTCATCGCTGTACATCGCCTTCAGCCTCGACAGTGACGATGAGGTGGTCGCCGCCTGGGGCCGTGCCCTGGAGCAGTTGCGCCGTTCGGGCGAGGTGGAGCGCATCCAGCGTCGTTATGAGCAGGCCCCCGGGCGATGAAAAGGCCGTGCTGGCCCGCTGTTGGCCGAGCCCCTATTGAGCGTCGAGCTTCATCAGCTGGCAGATGGCCTGGTACAGCGGGCTGCCCGGTTCGCCCAGTTCGAGCACGACATCGAAGTGGTTCTTGCCAGGCACTGCGAGTGTGCGGCCTTCGAACCCGTTCCGCCGCCAGGCGGCCAGGAACTCGGCCGATTGCCAGGCGAACTCCTCGCTTTCCAGTGCGCCGTAGCTGGCTACCAGCTCACCGCTGCCTGCGCTTGGCAGGTGGAACAGCGGGCTGTTGCGACGGGCGTAATCGGCGTCGAACTGCATCCAGTCGTTGACGTAGGTGCTGCGCAACGGGTCCAGGTCGAACAGGCCGCTGATGGGCAGGGCCCCGCGCAGCACGTTGTCGGGCACCCCGTATGAGGCGTGCCAGCCACCGGCCAGAAGCATGCCGGTGAGGTGGCCGCCGGCGGAGCTGCCGCTCGCGTAGAGCCGCTGGGGGTCACCGCCGAATTCACCGACGTTCCGGTACAGCCAGGCCAGCGCACGGCGGGTCTGGTCGACGATATGGTTGAGCGTCACTGCCGGTGCCAGGTCGTATTCAAGCACCGCGACACAGGCGCCGGCAGCCGTCAGGGCCGGCGCCATGAAAGCGGAGTCGGCCTTGGAAAGCGCGCGCCAATAGCCGCCATGGACGAACAGCAGCACCGGCGCGTTTGGCTGGCTGCCGGGGAAGATGTCCAGCTTCTCATTCGCCCCGGGACCGTAGGGCACATCGCGGTGGCAGGGCAGGGAAGCGTGGGCGCTGTCGCTCAGCTCGCGGTACAGGAGCGGGTATCGCTCGTAGTTGTCGACGCTCGCGCGGGCGTTGTACTGGGCTTCGAAATAGGCGGCGAGTGCAGCTGGATCTTGGGGGCGACTCATGGCGTTGGGTTCCCTTCGGGGGGGGGCGGAATGGTGGGGAGTGTGCTGGGTCGGCGCTGGCCCTGGGTTCAACTGCCTATGAATTTTTCGGCGAATATCCGAGCTCCGGTGACGCAATGGTCGGTGGCCCATTGCTTGATTGCGTCGACCATTGGAGGCGGCCCGCACACATAGAGGTCGAAGTTCTGTTCGGGCTCGAGGGGAACATCCAGGTGCTCGGGGATATAGCCCCGCTTGCCGCTCCAGGCCTCGCCGGGCTGGTTGACCACCGTATGCAGGGTGAACCCCGGGATGCGTTGGTGATAGCTGGCCAGGCGCTCCAGCTCGCACAGGTCGGCCTCCTGGTTGACCCCGTAGAACAGGGTGACCGGTTGCCCATGCGGGCCGCTCTCCGCCATTTCGTCGAGCATCCCGAGGAAGGCCGAAAGCCCGGTGCCGCCCGCCGCCATTACCACGGGGCGCTCCAGTTGGCGCAGGTAGAAACTGCCCAGGGGCGCTTCGAGCTCGAAGATGTCGCCGGGCTGCCAGCGCTCGCGCAGGTAGCGGCTCATCACCCCATCGGGCAGCAGCCGCACGAGGAACTGCAGCTGGTTGCTAGTGCCAGGTCGGTTGGCGAAGGAGTACGCCCGCCAGGTGTCGGTGCCCGGCACCCGCATGCGTGCGTACTGCCCGGGAAGGAAGTCCAGCTGGCGGGGTAACTGGCTGGCATCGAGCCACAGCAGTGCCGTGCTGTCGGAGACCTGCACGACCTCGCGCACAGAGGCCGTGATGCATTCGGGGCCAGCGGCATGGCAGACGCTGGAGTCGAAGTCGAAATAGAACCTGGCATCGGAGTGCACGCGGGTCTGGCAGGTGAGCATTCGGCCCTGGGCCAGGTCGGCCGGGCTCAGGGCTTCGTCATCTACATAGTCCTGGGTATAGCGGCCGCTTTCGCAGCGGCCCTGGCAGGTGCCACAGACGCCTTCACGGCAGTCCAGGGGGATCTTGATGCCGGCGCGCAAAGCGGCGTCGAGGAGGATTTCATCGTTCTGCACGGGGCAGAACAGGGTCTTGCCGTCGGCGAAGCTGAAGGCAACCTTGTGTGTCATGACCTGGAGTCTCGTGCAGTCAGAGGTGGTAGAAGTCCAGCACCGAGTTGATGGTGTCGTTGAGCAGCAGCACATGCTTGCGGCTGATCAACCAGCTGTCGCCATGGGGGCGCAGGTGGTAGGTGGCGTGGCCGTAGAACTGGTCGGTGCTGGCGAGGCGGTGGAACAGGGTGTGCCAGTTCGCCTTGACCTCGAGATCCCCGTTGGCGAGTGCGCTGATGCGGACGTTGCCGACCTGGTGCAGGGTGCGCGGCATGGGCGTGGCCGAGGCGGCCTTGCCGGTGCGCAGGCGGAACACCCGGTCTTCCAGGCCGCCGCGGTTGGCGTAGTAGATCAGCGACATGCTGGTTTTTGGATCAGTGGTGTACACGTGCTCCGAGTCCCACTGTGGCAGGTGGAATTCGCTGTCTTCGCTGAACAGTGCCAGGTAGCGGTCCCAGTCCTGGGCGTCGCACAAGGCGGCCTTGTTGAAGAGGAATTGTTCGACCCGGTATTGAAGCTCGGCATTCATGATTCAGAGCTCCTGCACATCGATGAGCGCGGCGGCCTTGCGGGCCAGTCCGTCGAGTAGAAAACGCTGCCAGGCTCCATGTTGATTCACGTAGAGCCCTTCGTGGGTGAATTCGATGCCGGTCAGCACCGGGGCTATCCCCAGCGCCTCGCTGTTGGGCGTCGCTCCTTCGACCCAGTGACCCGCGCCCCGGGAGATGTCGCTCCAGCGTTCCAGGCGCGCCTGGAAGCCACGCTGGGCTTCGCGGAACTCCACGAGGTCATCCGGTGTGCCCATGCCGGAGACGTTGAAGAAGTCCTCGAACTGGCGGATGCGGTTTTCCCGGTCGGCGTCGGATTCGCCTTTCACGCCCAGGCAGAAGCTATGAACCTCGGTCTTGTTCCAGGCCAGGGGGCGGACGATGCGCAGCTGCGAGCTGATCTGGTCGATGAAGAACATGCTCGGGTAGACGTTGAGGTTGCGCAGGCGGTGCATCATCCATTCGGCGCGGCCTTGGCCGTATTCCTCCACCAGGCGCGGCATGATGCTCGCGTAGCCGGGGCGTACCGAGGGGTTGGGCATTTCGCTGAAGAGCACGCTGTGGCCGTTGTCGAAGGCGAACCAGCCATCGTCGGTGGCGCTGTCTCCGGCGCCGAGCTTGCTGTAGTCGAGGGTGTCGCCAGCGGCGTGTCCTTTTTCGGCGTTGACTTGCTGCCGGTGCTGCACGGTGGCCACGTAGTTGTAGTGCACGGTGCTGACGTGATAGCCGTCGAGGCCGTTTTCGTTCTGCAGCTTCCAGTTGCCCTCGTAGGTGTAGCTGCTGCGGCCAGGCAACACTTCCAGCTCACCAGTGGGGGATTGGGCGGTCATCATGTCGAAGAACACCTTGGCATCGCCCAGGTAGCTCTCGAGGCTGTCGACACCTTCGGTGTCGAGGCTGACGAACACGAAGCCCTTGTAGCTTTCGATGCGTGCCTTCTTCAGGCCGCGGCTGGCCTTGTCGAAGTCGGCCGGGTATTCCCCCGGCGCCTTGACCTTGACCAGGCGCCCGTCGCTTTTGTAGCACCAGGCATGAAAGGGGCAGGTGAAGGTGCTCTGGTTGCCCTTCATGACCCGGGTGAGGGTGGTGCCGCGATGCTGGCAAGCGTTGATGAGGGCATTGAGCCGGCCTTCGCCGTCGCGGGTGATGATCAGCGGCTGGCGGCCCGCGCGGATCGTTACGAAGTCATGGGGCTTGGCGATTTCGCTTTCGTGGCAGGCGTAGATCCAGTTCTTCTCGAAGATCAGTTCCATCTCGAGGTCGAACAGTTCGGGTTCGGTAAACATGTCGCGGGCGATGCGGTAAATGCCTTCCACGGGGCGGAAGTCCAGGCACCCTTCGACGAAACGTTGCCATTGAGCGGGGGATCGGGAGGTCATCAGGCGTACCTTGTTGTTGTGGTCCGATGCCACCGAATTAGACCCAGCCCCTGTCCCGGCTTCTATCCGCTTTTGCATCCAACCCTGGCCGGTTTTCGTGGCGCCTATGGCGAAAGAGCGCCCGGCCGCCCTATGCTTTGCGGCATAACAACGATAAGCCGCTCTGCCTTGAGGAACTGACTATGCCGTTTTCTCACCCCTGTGCTTCGGGACTCAAAGCCAGCCTGCGCGACATCGGCGGTGCCCGTGATTGGATGACGGCGATCGCCGGCCCCCACAGCCTGTCGGTGAGTGCCGAGCACCCCTTGGCCTTCGAGCATGCCGCCAGTCGGCTGGGGCCGCTGTCCACCGTTATCGGGCGCATCCACTACGGCACCGAGGTGGTGATAGGCGTGGAGGCGCGCGAGGGGTTTGCCAGCTACAGCATCAGCCTGCCGCTGGATGGCGAGCAGGAAATCCGCCAGGGCCGGCAGGTGCATGGTTCCGATACCCAGACCGGGATCATCGTTTGCCCCCGTGAGCAGCAACGCCTGACCATCGCCGCTGACTGCCGCAAGCTGCAGGTGGTGATTCCTTGCCAATCGATGCAGCAGGTGCTCGAGCACTTGCTGCAGCAGCCGGTCGAAGCACCGGTGCATTTCGATGCCCGCGTCGATGCCGAGCAGGGGGCGACCGCCGGCTGGTGGCGAATGGTGCGTTACCTGGCCGATGAGCTGGAGCAGGCCAGCCCGATCACCAGTCAGTTGCTGTTGGCCCGCGACCTGGAGAGTAGCCTGATCAAGGGCCTGCTTCTGTCGCAACCCAATAACTATTCCGCTGCACTGGCCCAGGTCGGTGAGCCCCGTTGCCCCGCATACGTGGGCAGGGCTCGCGAGTTCATCGAGCGCAATGCCCAGAATGAGCTGACCCTGATGGAGATCCAGGCGGTAGCCGGTGTATCGCCACAGCGGCTGCATGAGGGCTTCAAGCGCCGGTTCGGGGTGTCGCCGCTGGGTTATCTGAAGCGCTTGCGCCTGAACGGCGTGCGTCGCGATCTGCTGGAGGAGCGCGGTGTCTACACGGTTGCCGCCACGGCCACCCGTTGGGGTTTTACCCACCTGGGCCGGTTCGCCAGCGATTATCAGCAGGCCTTTGGCGAACAGCCCTCGCAGAGCCTGGCACGCGGCAAGGCTTCCTTCACTTCCTGAGCATCAGGTCGAGCAGGGTATTACTGTCCTTGATCCGCTGCAGCACGATCTCCGAGCGGATGTCGGTGATGCCTGCGGTGCGGTTCAGCGTGTTCACCACGAAGTCGGAAAAGTGCTTGAGGTTCCGCGCCTGGACCCGCAGCACATAGTTGCTGACGCCCGTGACGACATAGCCGGAAACCACCTCGGGCCACTCCTGCACGCGCTTGATGAAGGTCTCGTGCCAGTCGTCCTGGTCCTGGCGCAACGACACATGGACGATCGCCTCGAACTCGACCCCCAATCGTTCGGCGTTCAGTTCCGCGCGGTATCCACTGATGATGCCTTCCTCCTCCAGCAGCCGCAGACGACGCAGGCAAGCCGACGGCGAGAGCGCGACCTTCTCGGCCAGGTCCTGGTTGCTGATGCGCCCGTCGTATTGCAGAACCTGAAGAATGCGCAGGTCGGTGGCATCCAAATTCATCAATGCAATTTCCTTCTGTTATTTCTCTGATTCTTAGAATTTTATGCTGTTTTCTGGTTTAAAGGGCGCGACTTTGCAGGAAAATTATGCCTCGGTTGGTTCATGATTTTTCGGTAGATGAACAACGGCAAGGACCTGTGATGACCCGCGAAATGTGCCTGGCAATGGACCAGAACGACTCTTTGGCTGCACTACGGGAGCACTTCGCTCTGCCGGGTGATGTGATCTATCTCGATGGCAATTCACTGGGTGCAAGGCCTCTCTCCTCGGCTGAGCGCGCCATGCAACTGGTGCAACAGGAGTGGGGGGAGGGCCTGATCCGCAGCTGGAACACCGCTGGTTGGCGCAGCCTGTCCCAGCGCCTGGGTGACCAGTTGGCGGGCCTGATCGGCGCTGGCAGGAACGAGGTGGTGATCACCGATACCACGTCCATCAACCTGTTCAAGGTGCTGGCTGCGGCGCTGACGGTGCAAGCCCGTCGCGATGAGCAGCGCCGGGTGATCGTCAGCGAAGCAAGCAACTTCCCCACTGACCTGTATATCGCCGAAGGCCTGATCGGCCTGCTCCAGCAGGGGTATGAGCTGCGCCTGGTCGATAGCCCGGAGGCGGTGATCGCCGCCATCGGCAGTGATACCGCCGTGGTAATGCTTACCCATGTCAACTACAAGACCGGCCACATGCATGACATGGCCGCAATGACTGCGCAGATCCACGCCTGTGGTGCGCTGGCGATCTGGGACCTGGCCCACTCGGCGGGCGCCGTGCCGGTGGATGTGCACCAGGCCAAGGCCGACTACGCCATCGGCTGTACGTACAAATACCTCAATGGCGGCCCGGGCTCGCCGGCGTTCGTCTGGGTCAACCCTGCGCTGTGCGACGAGGTCAGCCAGCCGCTGTCAGGCTGGTTCGGTCACGCGCGCCAGTTCGACATGGCCAGCTCCTACATGCCGCAACAAGGCATCGCTCGCTACCTGTGCGGCACCCAACCCATCGTCTCGCTCGCCATGATCGAGTGCGGCCTGGATGTTTTCGCGCGTACCGATATGGCCGCGTTGCGCAAGAAGTCCCTGGCGCTGACCAACCTGTTCATCTCGATCGTGGAGGACCGTTGCGCCGGGCACGGGCTGAAGCTGGTCACCCCGCGTGACCCCGCTCAGCGTGGCAGCCATGTGAGCTTCGAGCATGCCCATGGCTACGAGGTGATCCAGGCCTTGATAGCCCGCGGCGTGATTGGCGACTACCGCGAGCCGGGCATCATGCGCTTCGGTTTCACCCCCCTCTACACCCGCTTCGTCGATGCCTGGGACGCGGCTCAGATACTGGGCGAAATCCTCGATAGCAACGCATGGGCCGAACCGCAGTACCAAGTCCGCCACCAGGTGACCTGATTTTTCCAAGACTCATCCCGCCCCTCGTCCGAGGGGTGGGTTGTTGTGCGAGCCATGAACCTCACCAATAACAATTACAGTGGATCACTCGAAGATGAAATCAACGCTCTCCCCAAGGCAGCGGCTGCTGGGTTTGGCGCTGGCCGGCAGCCTGGCGCCCTATGCGCAGGCTGACCTGGTCGAAGACAGTCACCTGACGCTCAATGCGATCAACTTCTTCTTTTATCGAAACAACCTGAATAACCCCGATGGACAGAACTACCGGAAGGAGTGGGCGCAGGGTCTGTCGTTGAACTTCAGCTCCGGCTATACCGCCGGGCTGATCGGTGTCGGCGTCGATGCTTATGCCCAGTTGGGGATCAGGCTGGACAGCGGCAAGGGCACCAGTGGCACCGGCCTGTTGCCCATCGGCGATGACGGGCGGGCGCAGGCGGAGTACTCCGAGGCGGGTGGCGCGGTAAAGGCGCGCCTGTCGCAGACGGTGCTCAAATTCGGCAACCTCACGCCGATGAACCCGGTGTTCGGCACCGGCTCGGCGCGCTTGTTCACCATGCAGGCGAACGGCTTCCAACTGACCAGTGACGACCTGGCCGGGCTGCACCTGGATGCGGGCCACTTCACCTCCGGCAACGACGGCGCATCGACCAACGACAGTGGCTCGATCAAGGCGCTGTTCGCCGGTGTCGACGCGCGCAGCGTGGATTACGTCGGCGGCCAATACACCTTCAGTGACCGCTTCAGCGTCAGCCTCTATGGCTCTCGCTTTGCCGATATCTGGCAGCAGTACTACGGCAACGCCAACTACCGCTGGCCCCTGGCGGACACGCAAAGCCTGGGGCTGGACCTCAACGTCTATCGCACCACCGACCACGGCAAGCGCCTGGCGGGGGAGATCGACAACACCACCTGGTCACTGGCGACCCGTTACCAGAACGGCCCTCATGGCATAACCCTCGCGTACCAGCGGGTGGATGGCGACGAGCCCTTCGACTACCTGGGCTTCGATCAGCAACCGGGCACGTCGATCTACCTGGCCAACTCGGTGCAGATCGTCGACTTCAATGCGCCTAACGAGCGCTCCTGGCAACTCCGCTACGACCTGGATCTAGCGACCTTCGGTGTGCCCGGGTTGAGCTTCATGACCCGCTACATATCCAGCGATGGCATCGACGACAGTCATTACCGGGGCGGCGCCCATGCCGCTTATGGCCGTTACGGCGACGACGGCCAACGCTGGGAACGCGATATCGAAGTGCGCTACGTGGTGCCATCCGGCAAGGCGCGCGACCTCTCGTTGCGCCTGCGGCAGGCGACCCTGCGCTCAAGCCAGCAGGTGGCGAAGGCCGACACCGTCGATAACGACGAAGTGCGGCTGATCATCGAATACCCCCTGAGCATCTTCTGAAGGGACTGCACACATGACTCAACCATCTGGATTTGCTTCGATCTCCAAACGTGAACAGGGCCTTCACCGTCAGCTGAGTGCTGGGCAGATGAGCATGATCGCCATCGGCGGTGCCATCGGTACCGGGCTGTTCATGGGCAGCGCATTCGCCATCGGCTACGCCGGCCCCAGCGTGCTGCTCAGCTACGCCATCGGCGCCTTCATCACGCTGCTGCTGATGGGCTGCCTGGCGGAGATGACCGTGGCCCATTCCACGTCCGGCTCGTTCGGCGCGTACGCCGAGTATTACGTCAGCCCGATGGCGGGCTTCCTGGTGCGCTATGCCTACTGGGCGGCCATCGTGCTGGCCGTGGGCACCGAGGTCACCGCGATTGCGCTGTATATGAAGTACTGGTTCCCGGACGTGCCGGCCTGGATCTGGATCCTGTCGTTCTCCAGTGCGCTGGTGGCGCTCAACTCCGTCAGCGTGAAGACCTTTGGCCAGGTCGAGTACCTGTTCTCGGCGATCAAGCTGGCGGCCATCGCGGCCTTCATCCTGCTCGCCGTCTGGCTGGTGTTCGGCTCCAGTAGCGGGGAGTACGGCCTCCACCACTACACCGACCATGGCGGTTTCATGCCCCACGGCTTCAGCGGCATGTGGGTGGCGGTGATCATCTCGATCTTCAGTTACCTGAGCGTGGAGATGATCGCCGTGGCCGCTGGCGAAGCCGAAGACCCGGAGCGTGCGGTGCGCCAGGCGTTCCGCGCGACCATCGTGCGGCTGGTGGTTTTCTACCTGCTGACCCTGGCCCTGATGCTGGCCATCGTGCCCTGGGACGAGGCTGGGAAGACCCAGAGCCCGTTCGTCACGGTGATGCAGTACATCGGCATTCCCGGGGCCACCGGCGTGATGAACTTCGTGATCCTGGTGGCGGCGCTGTCGGCCATGAACAGCCAGCTGTACATCACCACCCGCATGATGTTCAGCCTGTCTCGCGCCGGCCAGGCGCCGGCCGGCCTGGGTCGCCTGACCCGCACCGGCATCCCGCTCAATGCGCTGCTGCTGTCATGCGTGGGGATTGCGGTGGCGACCGTGCTCAGCGTGTTCTACCCGGAGGAATCCTTCAGCCTGATGATGGCCATCTCGATGTTCGGCGCGATCTTCACCTGGCTGATGATCTTCGTGACCCACCTGTTCTTCCGCCGTTACTACGCCCGCAAGCAGCAGGCATTGACGTTCAAGCTGCCGCTCTACCCCTACGGGACCCTGATAGGGCTGGTGCTGATGGCGCTGGTGCTGGTTACGACCGTCTTCACCGAGGCGTTCCGGATGACGCTGCTGTTCGGTGCGCCTTTCCTGGTGTTGCTGGCCATTGGGTACGCGGTGTTCGTGCGGCCTCAGAGGGCGAGTGGTGCGTCTGAGAAGTGCGTCGATCCTTTGTAGCCCGAGCCGATCAACGGCAGCACATCCACCACCGGCAGGCCGCCGCGCAGGGCGGCCTCGATGCCCTGGGCGCTGTCTTCGAATACCAGGCAGCGTTGTGGCGGCAGGCCGAGGCGTCGGGCCGCCTCCAGGTGGATGGCCGGGTGGGGCTTGGCCTGGCCGGTATCGTCGAGGGTGACGACGGCGTCGAACAGCGGCGCCAGGCCCAGGGCGGCCAGGGAGCGGGTGACGATGGCCCGCGAGCCGCTGGAGGCCACCGCCATGGGCTTGAGTCCGGCGAAGCGGCGGGCGATGGCGGTGATCGGGGTGATTTCCCGCAGGTGCGTGTCCAGGTGGGCCAGGTAGTGCTGGCGCATCCGTGCCGAGACCTGTTCGCGGTGCAGCGTCACGCCGTGTTCGTGCTCGAAGGCGTCCATCAGCAGTGCTTCGGAGAGCCCGCAGCGTGCGGCGTGCCAGGCCGGGTCCATGGCCTTGCCGCACGCGGCGAAGCCGGCATTCCAGGCGCTGGCATACAGCGGCAGGCTGTCCACCAGGGTGCCGTCGCAATCGAAGATCAAGCCTTCGGCGCGCTGCAGCAGTGCGTCGAGCGGGATCATGGCTGGGCCGGCTCCCCCGGGTAGTGGGTCTCCAGCACCACGGCGAGGGCGTCCGGGCGCCAGAACTCCTGGTCGAACTCCACCGGTTGGCCCTGCTCGCCGAAATTGAGCCGTTCCAGGTAGAAGCTGCTGGAGCCCGGGGATACCTGCAGCAGGCCGGCCTGGGCCTCGTTCATGGTTTCGGCATGCATCAGCAGTTCGCTGCGTGATTGCACCCGGCCGAAGCGCTCGCGCAGCAGGGTGGTCAGCGAGGTGTCGAGGTCGGCGGAAAGCAACTCCGGGCACCAGTCCACCAGCACCACGTTGCATTCCAGCAGCACCGGGCGCTGGTCGACCCAGCGCCGCCGCTGGAGGACGAACACCGGCTCCTCGGGGTGCTCCAGGCCCATGCGCTTGGCCAGCCAGGCACCGGCCGGGCGGCGCTCGGCGTGCAGGCATTCGGTACGTGGCGCGCGGCCCTGGCGGGCGACGTACTCCATGAAGCCGATGATGCCGGTGGGGTCGTAGCGAATGCGCGGCGGGCTGACGTACCAGCCACGGCGGTTCTGCCGGTAGATCAGGCCGTCGCGCTCCAGCAGCTGCAGGGCCTGGCGCAGGGTGACGCGGGTGCAGGCGAAGCGCTCGGCCAGCTCGCGCTCCGCCGGCAGCTTGCTGTCGCCGGGGAGAAGGCCGGCGGCGAGGTCGGCCACCAGCTGGTCGCGGATGCGCAGGTAGTGCGGCAGCGAGGCGCGCCAGGCGCCCGGGGGCAGGGACTCGCTGACGAACGAAGGGCGCGCCGGGTTGAGGTTCACGAGGTGGCCCCGGCGCCCTGGGGCAGGGCGCGGTCCTGGGCGTCCAGGTCCTTGCGCCAGGCGTGCAGTCCGTAGGCGGCGAGGATCACGAAACCGGCATAGAGCGCCGCAGTGAGTTGCAGGTCCTTGTAGAGGAACAGACCGACGTAGGCGATATCCAGCACGATCCACAGGCCCCAGCTGGCCAGGTACTTGCGCGCGGCCCAGAAGCTGGCCACCAGGCTGAAGGCGGTGAGCAGGGCGTCGACCCAGGGCACCGCCGCGTCGGTGAAGTGGTGCATCAGGCTGCCCAGCAGCACCGCGCCGAGCAGGCCGGCCAGCAGGCTGACCAGGGCCACACGCGGCGGCAGGCGCTCCACGCGGACCTTGCCGGCCACGCTCTGGCCGCTGCTCCAGCGCCACCAGCCGTAGCCCTGCAGCAGGGCGAAGATCAGTTGCAGGAGCATGTCGGAGTAGAGCTTCACGCCGAAGAAGATCCAGGCGTAGAGCAGCACCGCGACGACGCTCACCGGCCAGCACCAGCGGATGCGTTGGGCGGTGAGCCAGACGCCGAGGATGTTGATGAGCACGGCGACGATTTCCAGCGTTGACATGGCGATGGCCTCGGCGGGTTCAGTACTGCGGTTTCAGCGCCTGGTGCTTGAGGGCGCGCTTCTGAGCGTCCGGCAGGTCTTCGCGGCCCTGGTAGGGGGCGCTGTACCAATGGCCGTAGGTGGGGTTGGGCAGCAGGAACCAGCGCTCGCCGAGCCAGCCGAGGTAGGGCGCGGCGGCTTGCTGTTGCTCGGCCTGGCTGCCCTTGGCGCTGATGAAGTCGCCGAAGCTGTCGCCCACCAGCATCAGTACGCGGGCCTGGCTGCCGACCCAGTTGCGCCGGCAGGTCTTGTCCGAACCCGCGTCGGCGCAGCCGCCGATGGCGGTGCCGGCGGTGAGGATGTGCGCGGTGTTGTCGATGGGGAAGCCGGCGCGCCGGAGGTTGGCCAGGGTGGCCTGCTCCTGCCCGGGCTCGCGGTTGGTCAGGTAGTAGGGGGTGATGCCGCGCTGGGCCGCCGCCTGCATGAAGGCCACGGCACCGGGCAGGGCCGGGGCTTCGGCACGGTCCACCCACTGGTACCACTGGGCGTAGTCGTAGGGGGCGTCGGCGAGGATGGCGCGGGCGTTCAGCGGCACGTTGTCGAGCAGGGTCTCGTCGATGTCGACGATCAGCGCCGGTGGCAGCCCCTGGAGGTTGCGCGGCGTTTCGGCGAGGGCGTCCCAGGCGGGGTCGGCCAAAGCCTTGTCCAACTGGCGGGTGGCGTTGGCGTACACCTGGCGGAACAGCAGGTCGTGCTCGATGGAGGTCTGGGTCCAGAGCACGGCGTCCAGCTGGTCGTTGGCCGGCGGGTGCTGCTGGCAGCCGCCCAGCAGGGCGGCGAGCAGGGCGATGCAGGGCAGGGCGGGAATGCGCATGGCGGGCTCCTCAGAAGTTGACGGTGGCGGACAGCCGTGCGGTGCGCGGGGCGCCCTGGAACAGGTAGCCGTCGCCCATGTACTCGCCGGCATCGCGCCAGTAACGCGTGTCGAAGAGGTTGTCGACGGTCAGGCGCAGCACGGTTTCGTAGCCCTCGATCGCCAGGCTGTAGCGCCCGCCGATATCGAACACGGCGTAGTCGTCCACCTTCACGTTGCCGGCCTGGCTGGCGTATTTGCTGCCGCTGTATTGCACGCCGCCGAGCAGGGCCAGGCCGGGCACGCCGAGGATGGCGTAGTCGCCATGCAGGCTGGCGCGCAGGGTGGGCACGTTGATCGCCTGGTGGCCTTCGTAGGCGGCGGTGGCGGTGCCTTCGACCCGGGCGCGGATGGCCGCGGCGCTGGCCGAGACCTGCAGGCGGTCGGTGACCCAGCCGGTGGCGGAAAGCTCCAGGCCGATGTTCTTCTGCTCGCCCTGCTGCACGTAGGTGAAGGTCTGGTCGCCGTTGGGGCGCGAATACTGGTAGGCCTTGGTGATCTGGAACAGTGCGGCGGTGAGGCTGAGGCGCTGCCAGTCACGCTTGATGCCCAGCTCCAGCTGGCGCGAGGTGGTGGGCGCGAGGATTTCGTCGGCGTTGGTGGTGAACCAGGGCGCTTCGCCGCCAAGGGACAGGCCCTTGCTGTAGCTGCCGTAGAGGGAGATGTCCGCGCGCGGCTTGTAGATCAGCGCGGCGTTGGGCAGGAACTCCCAGCGCTCGGTGTGGCGGGTGGTGTCGCCGTTCTTGTCGAAGGCTTCTTCATCCAAGCGCACCTGGCGCCCGCCGATCACCGCCTGCCAGTGTTCGCCGTAGCTCACGCGGTCGGTGGCGAACAGGCCGTACTGGCGGCTGTCCAGGCGGCGGTAGGTGTGGCCGAGGGGCACGTCGGTGGGGGCGAAGGCGGGCGTGGGCTGATGGATGTTGCCGGTGCCGACCCATTCGTTGGTGGACTTGCGGCGGTCCAGCAGACGGCGGAAGGCGCTGGTGCCGACGGTCAGCTCGTGGCTGAACGGGCCGCTGTCGAAGCGGCCGGCGAGGGCCGCCTGCAGCTCGTCGTTACGGCGGGTGTCGCCGGGGTTGCGGAAGTCGTAGACGTCGTAGTCGCCTTCCGGGCTGAAGTAGTTGGGCACGGCGGAACTGGCGCAGCTGGCGGAGCCGTAGCAGCCCCAGGCGAAGGAGCTGTAGTCGTCGATCACCACGCGGCTGCGGGCGGCGCTGAGGCTGCCGGTCCAGACGTCGTCGAAGCGGTACTCGAAGCGCCCGGTGAGGTTGAGCGAGTCGATGCCCACGGGCTTGGACCAGCTCTGGTCGGCGAGGCGGTCCTTGGGGTCGATGCCGCTGGGCACCCCGTTGCCGCCGAGCAGCTGGTAGCCGGGCACCGAGCGTTGTTCGCGGGTCTGGTATTCGGCGTCCAGCTGCAGCAGGGCGGCGTCGCTGATGTTCCAGTCGGCGGCCAGGGAGACGAAGTCGCGGGTGCCGTCGGAGTTGTCGACGTAGGAGCGGATGTCCTCGTGGGCGAGGTTGGCGCGCAGGCCGAAGCGCTGCTCGGCGTCGAGCCAGGCGCCGACGTCGGTGGCGATGTAGCGCTCGCCTTCCTCGTTGGTGGCCAGGGTCACCGAGCGCACGTCTTCCGGGCGCTTGGTGACGTAGTTGACCAGCCCGCCGGGCTCGGACACGCCGCTCTGCAGGCCGGAAAGGCCCTTGAGCACCTCCACGCGCTGCTTGTTCTCCAGGGCGACGTTCTGCTCGCCGGTGATGGTGCGGCCGTTGATCTTGTAGCTGCTGGCGGCGTTGAGGGAGAAGCCGCGGATGACAAAGTTTTCGTAGTAGCCGATGGGCGCGTAGCTGTCGCCGACCGAGGCGTCGTTGCGCAGCACTTCGCTGAGCAGCTTGGCCTGGCGGTCCTTGATCAGTTGTTCGGTGAACACCGAGACGGAGGCGGGGGTATCCAGCAGCGGGGCGTCGTCGAAGCCGCTTACCGAGGCGCTTTTCGCCTGGTAGCCGTCGCCCTCGTCGCCGTGCACGGTGACGGCATCCAGGGTGACGGTGTCGGCGGCCCGGGCCAGGGACGGGCTCAGTGACAGGGCCAGGAGCGCCAGTGCGAAGCCGTGGCGGTGCTGCAGGAACAGGGAAGGGACCATGAACGAACTCCTTGATGGACGCCGGCTGCTGAGTGAACCGCGCGACGGGAGGGCCCGGCGGGCGGCGCTGGCGTGCCTACTGCTGAAAGACGAAAGAAGGCGGTTGAATCTCAGGCCGGAGCTGCTCCGGTGGACATTGGCAAGGCTGGATCGGCTGCCCATTCCTGCAGCGAGCCGTCGTAGATCGAGACCTGTTGGCGGCCCAGCAGGGTCAGCGCCAGGGCGGTGGCGGCGGCGGAAATACCGCCGCCGCAATAGAGGATCAGCGGCTGCCCGCCATCGAGCAGCGGGGCGCCCAGCGCCTGGGCCAGTTCGGCGGGCGGCAGGTAGCGGCCCTGCTCGTCGAAGAGGCTGCGGGCCGGGCTGTTGAGGCTGCCGGGAATGCGCCCGCGACGGGCGTAGCGGGTCACCGCGCTGCCGTCGAACAGGCCGGCGGAGAGGGCGCAGACCAGGGTGCCGGGGGCGCGGCCCTCGACCACGGCGAGCACCTCCTGCCGGTTGGCCCAGAAGCCCGCTCGGGCCTGCAGCGGTGCCAGGGGCGTGGTGTCGACGGCGGCGGGTTGGTCACCCGAGGCGATGGGCAGGCCGGCGTGCCGCCAGGCCTTGAGGCCACCATCCAGCACACGGGCGGCGATGCCGAGGCTGCGCAGCATCCACCACAGGCGCGCGGCCCAGAAGCCGTCGTGGCGGTCGTAGAGCACGATCTCCCGGGCGGCGCCGAGGCCCAGGCGTGCCAGGGGCGCCTGCAGGGCCGAGGGCGTCGGCAGGGCGAAGCTGAAGCCGGCAGTCGGGTCCGCCAGGTCATGCAGCAGGTCGGCGTGGCGGGCGCCGGGGATGTGCTCCGCCTGCCAGGCCGCGTGCCCGCTGGCCACCCGGTAGTCGCCGTCGAACTGCGCGGCGGCCAGTTCCACGCTGGCATCGAGCAGCAGCAGGCCGGGCGCCTGCAGGGCCTGGTGCAGGGCCTGGGGCGAGACGAGGGTGGCAGCGTGAAGCGGGGGCATGGCGGTCTTCCTAGTTGTTATGGGTGCGGGCGAGCCGCTCGAGGTGGTCGAGCAGGCGGGCGCCCTCGCTGTCGCCGAACCAGCGGGCGTGGCCGATCAGGAACGCGTGGTAGGCGATGTCTGCGCTGGCCCGCGAGCCGACGATGCCCTCGAAGTAGTCGACTTCGTTGAGGGCGAAGTCGGCGTGCACCAGGGGCAGCAGGGCCTTGAGCGTGAGCAGGTCGTGGCGGCCGAGGGGGCGCTGGCTGGCGTAGCCCGCCAGCAGTGCGTCGACCGCATCGAGATCGGCCGTTGCACGGCCGCCATCATCCAGTTCCAGCCAGGGAATGCAATTGCGCTCCAATGCCGTTGCCAGGTCGAACAGGGCGAAGGTCCGGTCGCTCAGGCCGAAATCAAGGACGCTCTCAACCTCCGCCGAGCCACCTTGCCCGCGCCACAGCAGGTTGGAGGCGTGCCAGTCGTTGTGGGTCCAGAGCGCCGGTTGTGCGGCCAGCAGCGGCAGCAGTTGGCGGTGGAAGGGCAGGTGCAGTTCGCGGAGAGCATGGCGCCAGTCGTGCCCGGCCAGGTAGCGGGCCAGGGCCGGTTGCCCGAGCAGGGCCTGCTCGATGGCCCGCAGCGGGTCGGGCTGGCTGAACAAGCGCAGGTTGGCCACCAGCACCGGTGCCTGCCGGGGGGCGGCGTAGAAGCCTTCTGCGGCGCGGTGCAGCCGGGCCAGGGCGTCACCTGCCGAATGGGCGTGGTGGCGGTCGAGGAAGGGCGTCCAGGACAGGGCCTCGCGGTAGAGGTCGTCACCGGCGGCGCGGGGCAGCACCTCGTAGGTCCATTCGCCCAGGGCCAGCGCGCTGTGCCCGTCGCGGTCACGCAGGGCCGGGGTGACCGGTACGCCACGGTCCTTCAGGTAGCGCACGAAGCGGTGTTCCTCCTCCAGCCAGGCTGGTTCGCGCACGCTGCGGTGGTGGCGCTTGACGAAAACCTCGCCGCGATCGGTGTGCACCTGGGCTGCGGCCGAGAAGGGCCGGGGGCTGTGCCAGCCGAGCTGCTGCACGGCGCCCAGCTGCGGGAAGCGTTGCAGCACCTGCTCCACATCCCGTTGCTGCAGGGCCGGCCAGTCGGCCTCCACCGGCTGCGCGCCCATGCCGTGGGCGATGCGTATCGGCTGGGTCACGGCCGTTGCTCCGTCAGGTACTGGTTGCTGGTGGCGCCGCGCCAGGCATCCGCGTCGGCGAGCACACCGTGGCTGCGCAGCCAGTGGGCGTAGGGGGCGAGCAGTTCTTCCCGCTGCTGGCCCCAGCGGCCGGCGTGCAGCCAGGTGGGGGCGATGCGCTCCAGGGACTGACTGAGCAGCTCGGTGGGGAAGTAGGGGATGGCCGCCTCGTAGGCGGGCAGGGCGCTTTGCGGGTCGGCCGCCACGGCACGGAAGCCGCGCTCGGTGGCGGCGAGGAAAGCGCGGGCGCTGTCGGGGTGGTGCTCGAACCAGTCCTGGCGGCCGCCGAGCAGGTAGCTGTGGTAGCGCGGCGCGCCGATCGCGTCCACCGGCCAGACCACGCGACGCTCGGCGGGGATGGGGCTGTCCATCAGCGCTTCCCAGGCCCAGTAGCCGCCGAAGCTGGCGTCGGCGATACCGGCGGCCAGCTGCTCGGGGCGCAGTTCGCGCACCTGGCTGTCGACGATGATCACCGCGTCCGGGTCGCCACCGTCGGCGGCCACCAGGTGGCGCACCATGGCCAGGCCGCGCGGGGTGGGGTTGAGCGCCAGGCGCTTGCCGGCCAGGTCACGGGGGCGCTGGATGCCGAAGTCGGTCAGGGTCTGGATGGATTCCAGGCCGGCATGGTTGATGGCCGCCACGCCCAGCAGCGGCTGGCCGAGGGCGCGCCGCACCAGCAGGCGGTTGCTGGGGAACACGCCGACATCGGCGGCGCCTTGCAGCAGGTGTTCGAGGGTGTCGCCGCGATAGGGGTCCGGTACCTGCAACTGCACATCGAGCCCGGCGTCGCGGTACCAGCCACGTTCCCGTGCCACATAGAAACCCGCCGAATTCGGCCAGGGATGAAAATATTCCAGCACCACCCGTACAGCGATCATCCATCGTGCTCCGCATTGCCCACTGGGCCTGTGGGGGCGGATTTAACGGGCGGCGCCCTGGTATATACCAATATCGTTCCGCGCTATTGATATCTCCTGAAAGAATAAAAGGTCGGCTATTGATTCGATTTGGAACTAGCGGCCGGTCTGCCCGTGCAGCGCACGGAGGAAGTCGGCCGCCAGGTGGTGGGCCCAGGAGCGCGCGGTGAGGCCTGCCAGGTAGGCGCAGTGGCTGCCGCGCGTGGTGACGGCGAGCAGTGTGTGGGGCATGCGCGCCATGGCCTGCTGGTGGTCGCGCACATTGCCGAGCACGCAGACGGGGTCGTCCTCGGCGTTGAGCACCAGCAGCGGCACGGTGATGCGGTCCATCACGGTGATTGGATTGCAGTTATCGAGAAAGGCCTGCTGGCTGGGGTAGCCCGCGCATTCGTAGAGGTGCCGGTGGAACTCGTCCAGGCTCTGCGCGCCTTCCAGGGCGGCGAGGCTGGGCAGGTGGGCCAGGGCCTGGCGGTTGGGGGTGACGAACTGGCGCACCAGCTTGCGCGCCATCAGCCGGGTGTAGGGCGCGCGGGAGCGGGCGAAGGCCACGCGTATGTCGTAGCCCGGGCAGTAGGCGAAGGCGCCCTGTAGCGGCGTGTCGTCGCCCTGTTCACCGAGGTAGCGCACCAGCAGCCCGGTACCGGCGGAGATGCCCGCCGCGTAGAGCGCGGACTGCGGGTAGCGCTCGCCGATCTGGCGCAGCTGCTCGCGCAGGTCGGCGGTGTCGCCCATGGTGTTGAAGCGCGGGCTGGTCAGCGACAGGTCGCCATGGCCACGGCGCTGGCAGAACACCACGCGCCAGCCGGTGAGCCGCTGCAGGTCGCGGACGAAGCCACGCATGCTGTGGGGCGAGCCGGTGATGGTGTGCAGCACCACCAGTGTGGGCACCTCCGGCGGCAGGTCGGCGCCGAGCCAGTGCAGGGCGGTGGTGCCGCCGTCGGCCATGAGCAGGGTGTCGACGCGGTCGTAGCGCAGGGCGGGGGAGAAGACCTTCTTCAGGCCCAGGCCGAGCAGTTGCAGGTGACCGTTGAACAGCCAGGGCGTGGCCCAGAAGCGCCGGGTGAGGCGCGGCACCTGCTGGATGAGGGCGTCGTTGTCGGGGTTGCGCTGGTAGATCAACTGCGGCTTGCGCGCTGCCGTGCGCAGGTAATGGAAGCCCAGGCCGGTGGCAGCGAGCGGAAGCAGGGCGGTTAACCAGGTCGACATCGAACGTCCTTGGGTCGGAGGGCAGGCCGGTTGGACCCGCCCGGGGTTGAGTCAGGTGCGCAGCTGTGCCCGGAGGATCTTGCCGATGGGCGACTTGGGCAGCTGTTCGCGGAATTCGATGCGCTTGGGCACCTTGTAGGCGGTGAGCCGTTCGCGACAGTGACGGATGATCGCCTCGCCGTCGAGCCCCGGTTCATGCAGGGCGACGAAGGCGCAGAGGGCTTCGCCGGTGGTGTCGTCGGGCACACCGATCACCGCCACTTCGCTGACGTCCGGGTGTTCGGCGATCACTGCTTCCACTTCGTTGGGGTACACGTTGAAGCCGCTGACCAGGACCATGTCCTTCTTGCGGTCGACGATGCGGAGGTAGCCGTCCTCGTCCATCACCGCGATGTCGCCGGTGCGGAACCAGCCGTCGACGAAGGCTTCGTGGCTCTCCTCCGGGCGGTTGAGGTAGCGCTCGATGATGTGTGGCCCGCGCACCAGCAGTTCGCCGGGGGCGCTGGGTGCCAGTTCCCGGCCCTCGGCGTCGGCGATGCGCACGTCGCTGCCCGGCAGGGGCAGGCCGACGGTGCCGGGGCGCTCTTTCGCGCCGGGCGGGTTGAAGGCCACGAAGCAGCTGCTTTCGGTGAGGCCGTAGCCTTCGAGTATCTGCCCCACGGCGGCACGCCAGCGCTCGCCGGTGACCGGGCGCAGGGAGGTGCCGCCAGAGACGGCGAGCTTGAGCGCAGGCGGCCTGGCCTGGAACCAGGGCTCGGCCAGCAGGCCGGCGTAGAGGGTGTCCACCCCCGTCATCCAGCGCACCGGGAAGCGCTCGAAGGCCGGCTGGGCGTTGCTCAGCGGCCGTGGGCTGGGCACCAGCAGGTTGCGTGCGCCGCGGCCGAAGAACAGCAGGAAATTAAAGTTGAAGGCGAAGATGTGGTAGAGCGGCGGCAGGGTGACGATGGCCTCGCCCGGCTCGATCTCGGCGTCGAAGCCCTTGAGGTAGTCCTCGGCCATGCGCAGCACCGCCTTGAGGTTGGCGTGGGTGAGCACCGCGCCCTTGCTGCGGCCCGTGGTGCCGCCGGTGTACTGGTAGAGGGCGACGTCGTGGTGAAGCGGTTCCAGCGGCGCCGTTTGCCGGCCGATGTCCAGGGCCAGGGTGAAGCGCTGGAAGCCCACCTCGGGCGTGAGGTCGCCGCCGGCCTGTTCTTCGAGCTTCTGCTGGATGGCGCTGGCCACCGGCTCGGGGAAGAAGTCGCTGAGGCTGGCGAGCACCAGGGCGATGCCGTGCCGGGCGACCACCTGTTGGGCGCGCTTGGCGAACAGGTCGCAGGCCACCAGCAGCCTGGCGCCGCTGTCGGTCAGCTGCGCATCGAGCTCGCGCTCCGTGTACAGCGGGTTGACGTTGGTGACCACCAGGCCGGCCTTCCAGGCGCCGAGGACCGCGACGGGGTAATGCAGGCAATTGGGCAGCTGCAGGGCCACCACCTCACCCGGCTGCAAACCGCACGCGTGCACCAGGTAGGCGGCGAAGGCACTGGACAGCGCGTCCACCTCCGCGAAGGACAGGTCGGCATGCAGTCCGTTGGGCATCACCTGGGTGAAGGCCGGTGCGTCGCCATGACGCTCGGCGCCGTCACGGGCGCAATCGGCGAGGTTGCCCGACAGCGCCTCGGCGCCGAGCCGGTAGCCCCGCAGCTGCGATGGATAGTGCTGTTCCCAGCGACGTGCGGTGGTCATCCCTTGTCTCCTGTTGTTGTTATGGGTGATGCGGTGGTGCCGGTGCCCGCCTAGAGCAGGACTTCGATATCGCCGGTGGGGAAGGCCACGCAGGAATAGATCCAGCCGAAGTCGCGGTCGGATTTGCGCAGGTGCGCTTCCTGGGGGTTGAACACCGGGCCGGAGAGCAGCTTGACCCGGCACAGGCTGCATTCGCCGGAGCGGCAGGCGTTCTCGGCGAAGTAGCCGTTGCGTTCCAGGGCGTTGAGCAGGGGCTCGCCGACCTGGCTGCGGAAGCTGCCACGGCCGCGCACGGTGACCTGCACCTCGTTTTCCAGCGCCACGCCTGCGGGCCAGCCCGGTTGCTGGTCCGGGGACTTGGGCGCGCCGTTGGCTTCGACGCGAATGCGCCGGCGGGGCACGCCCAGCTCGGTGAGCAGCGCGACGCAGCTTTCGTTGAAAGGGGTGGGGCCGCAGATGTAGAACATCTTGCCGTCGACAGCGCCCAGTTGCGCCTGCAGCAGCTCGCGGGTCAGGCGGCCGGCGAGCCCCTGATAGCTGGCGGGCGGCCGCGAGATCACCTCGGTGAGGCGGACGTTTTCATGGTGCGCGGCCAGCTCGCGCAGCTGGTGTTCGAAGATCACGTCGTCCACATGGCTGTTCACGTAGACCAGGTGGAAGCGCTGCGGCAGGTCGCGCCCGAGCAGGTCCAGCAGGATGCTGCGCGCCGGGGCCACGCCCGAACCGCCGGCGAGGAACACCAGGTCGTCACCGTGGAAAAGCGGGTTGTGGTGGAAGGTGCCCATGGGCCCGGAGCTGGTCAGGTGCTGCCCCACGCTCACGTGGTCGAGCAGGTAGCTGGAGACGAAGCCGCCCTTGGCGCGCTTTACCGTGAGGTCATAGTGGCCACGCTCGCCGGGCGGGGAGGACATCGCGTAGGGGCGGGCGGTGAGCACACCGTCGATCTCGACGAAGAGGTTGATGTACTGGCCCGCCTGGAAGGGCGGCAGCGGCTTGCGGTCGCTCGCCTTCAGCCGCAGGGTCTTGGTGCTGGGCGTGTCGTCGATGATCTCGACCACTTCCAGCGACAGGCGCTTGGGGTGCAGCTGCACCACGGTGCTGCCCACTTCGCCGCGCACTTCCTCGAAGTCGCTGCCGCTCAGTTCCAGGGCCTGCTTGGCGGCGAGGGCTTCGGCGTAGCCGGCGATGCGGTTCATCGGGTTGCGGTCAGACATGCTCCACCTCCGTGGTCTTCAACTGCTTGAGCACGGCCCTGGCCGTGGATTCGCCCGCCATGTAGGTGGGCTGGAAGCCGCCCATGGAGGTCCAGGAACCCGCCATGTAGAGCCCGGGCACGGCATCCAGGCGTTCGCGCAGCAGGGCCGAGTCCTGGGCGCTTTGCTGGAAGCCGTAGATGGCGCCGCCGGGGGTGTTGAGGTAGCGCATCATGGTCAGTGGCGTGGCCACTTCCACCTCTTCGATGTACTGGCGGACCTTGGGGTAGACCTTCTCGATCACCGCGATGAGCTTCTCGGCGAATGTGTACTTGGTCTGCGCGTAGCGCTCGGGTGGCACGGCCTTCCACACCTCGCCGTATTGCAGGCAGACCAGCACCACCTGGCTCTTGCCCGCCGGCGCGGCGCTGGGGTCTTCGAGGTTGTAGCAGGTGAGCATGCCGCCGAGCGGTGGCTCCAGGCTGCCCATGCGCGCGTGGATCTGCTCCTCGTCGAGGGTTTCGTAGATGAAGCTGGAGGCGGTGGTGACGCCGAGTTCCTCGGGAGTGCAATCCAGCCCGAGGTAGATGACGAAGGCCGAGGTGCCCATGCGCCGGGATTTGAAGTCCTGCTGGACCTTCAGCGGCGGGCGTTCGAGGTCGAGCAGTTCGTTGAAGGTGATCAGCGGGCTGGCGTTGGACACCACCGCCTTGCAGGCGACCCGCTCGCCGCCTTCCAGGCTTACGCCGCTGATGCGCCCGCCCTGGGTGTGGATGCGCTCCACGCCGCAGTTGAAGCGCACCTCGCCACCGGCTTCGAGGAAGGATTCCACCAGGGCGCTGGACATGGCCTGTGAGCCGCCCTTGATGTGCCAGGGTTTGAACACCGCGTAGGCGTAGAGCATGGTCGCCAGGTCGGCGAAGGGCAGCATGGTCGGCGGCACGCCCAGGTAGAGCCAGTAGGTGGCGAGGATGTTCTTCAGCTTGGCGTCGGTGAAGAACTCGTCCAGCACCTCCCGCGCGGGGCGGAAGCCGTACTTCACGTAGTAGGGGCAGAGCGATTCGAGCATGGCCTCGCTGTTGGCGCGGCTGGCCTGGGGCAGGGTCATGAAGCTTTCCAGGGTGACCTTCTCGCAGACCAGCATGAAGCGCTCGATGGCCTCGCTCTCCGCCGGGTACATGCCCTGCAGCAGGCGGCGGATGCCCGACCAGCTGGCCGGCAGGGTGACGTCCAGTTCGCCGGGCACGGCCAGGCGGTACAGAGCGTGCTCCTGGATGAACTCGACCTTGTCCAGCACGCCGAGCTTGTCGAAGAACTTGCGCATCACGAAGGGCTTGTCCTCGGTGCCCAGGCCGCTGAGCTGGTGCAGTGCCACCTCGAACTCGAAGTCACCGCGCACGAAGGAGGTGGCGCACCCCCCGGGAATGTTGTGGCGCTCCAGCAGCAGGGTGCGGGCACCGCCGCGCTGCAGCGCGGTTGCGGCGGTCAGCCCGGCGTTGCCGGCGCCGATCACCACGGCGTCGTAATGGGTCATCGCTCACCTCGAACTTATCAACGATAAGATTTGGTCAAAAAAAGCGGGCCTAGGGTTTGCACGAAAAGTCGTCGAGCGCAGACGCTTTTTAGAAGCGGTCCTGCAATGCATGCAGGTCGTCGAACTGCGCCGGGGTGCCGGTCGCCCGTGCGCCAACGGCGCGGAGGATGTCCTGGCCACTGAGGATGGCGCTCTGCAGCAGCACGGTGTGCTGGAGGGACTCGTAGACGCCGTGGTCGCGGCTGTAGAGCATCGAGCGCTTGATGCCGTTGATGGCCACCGGCGGGCGCTCGGCGATGCGGCGGGCGGCGGCGAAGGCGCCTTCGAGCAGGGCTTCCGGGGTGGCGAAGACCTTGGCCAGCAGCCCCAGGCGGTGGGCTTCGGCGGCGTCGAGGGTGTCTCCGGTCAGCGCCAGGTAGCGGGCCACGCCGGCCGGGATGAGGCGGGGCAGGCGCTGCAGGATGCCGAGGTCGGCCATCATGCCGATGTTGGTTTCCTCGATGCGGAACTTCGCCGCCTCGGTGGCGAAGCACAGATCGCAAGCGGCGATCAGGTCGAAGCCGCCACCGATACAGGCGCCCTGGACGGCAGCGATCACCGGGAAGCGTGCCTGCTCCAGGGCATTGAGCGCGCCCTGCATGCGTTCCAGGTTCACCTGCAGTACCTCGCGTTCCTGCGGGTTGCTGGCGTGGAATTCCTTGGCGGCTGAGAACATCTGCAGGTCCAACCCGCCGCAGAACACCTTGCCCTGGGCGGAGATGACCAGCGCCCGTACCGTGCCCGAGCGGCTCAACTGGTCGACGGCGGCGGGCAGTTCGCTCCAGAAAGCGCGCGTCAGGCTGTTGGCCTTGTCGGGGCGATTGAGCTGCAGGTGGGCGACGCCGTTGTCGACGCTGACGGCGAAACACTCATAGGTTGGGGCCATGGAAACACCTCGGGGGCGGATAATCTTGGCGATGCTAAGATTTGATCTTTGCAGCGTCAAGATTTTTCCGAGTGCTAAGATCGCGACGCCCCGCCGCCCACGAAATCAAGGCCCCGCCGCCCATGAGCAAGACACCCCAACGCGCCCGCGACACCTACCACGTCGGCAATCTCGCCCCGCAACTGCTCGATGCCGCGCGAGAGATGCTGGAGGAAGTGGGCCCCAGCAAGCTGTCGCTGCGGGCGGTGTCGGAGCGGGTAGGGGTGAGTTCGACGGCCGCCTACCACCACTACGCCAACCGCGCCGAGCTGGTGGGCCAGTTGGCGGCCCAGGGCTTTCGCGAGTTGGGCGCCGTGCTGCGTATCGAGGATGGCGGCAGCACCGGCCTGCAGAAACTGCGTGACGCCAGCCTGGCCTACTTCAGTTTCGCCCGGGCCAACCCGGCGCTGTACCAGTTGATGTTCGGCCCGGAGCTGGCCAGCGGCGAGATGCCCCTCGACTACATCGAGGCGCGGGACCGGGCCTTTGGCGAGCTGCGGCGGATCATCGCCGAGATCCTCGGCCAGGGCATGGACAGCGCCGAGGTCCGCCGCGCCGCGCTGGCGGGCTGGTCCTACACCCATGGCCTGGCGTCGCTGGTGATCCACGGCGTGTTGCAGTTCCCGGCCGGCACCACCGACGCACGCTTCGTCGACAGCACGCTGCAGGGCTTCGAACACCTGTTCAATGCCGGCGGCGGCGTGGGTTCCGGAACCTGAGGGGCTGGCGGCAGGGGCGCGGGCCCTTGCAGCGAGGCAAGGGCACGGCGAAGGGAGGCGGGGTTATTCCAGGTGCTCGGGGTTTACCGGGTCGCCGGACTTCATGTCCAGCTGCGCGCGCACATCTTCGAACATCGCATCGTAGTGTTTGTGCATCGAGCCAATGCTGCTCATGGCTTTGGGAATGCCGTATTTTTCGGCGATCTTGGTGATGTTGCTGGCGAAGTTATAGGCCAGGTCCTTGGGCAGGAAGAAGGACTCCTTCAGTTCCTTGTCGAAGATGCTGCCATGGACGGTGAAGAGCATGCCCTTGCCTTCCTTGGGGTCCGTGGTGACCTCGTAGTCGATGCACAGGTTGTAACTGAAGTCGTGCTCGTTCAGCGCATGACGCTCGATATGCAGGTGGCCGGGTTCGAATGTCGCCATTGCTCTTTCTCCTTCATGAATAGCGTGAATCAGCTGCGTCCGCGCAAAGAATAAAGCAGAGCTGCGAGGCACTGAAAACTAGTTCCTTTTCAGGGTTTGTAAAGCCTGCGGGAGCGCCGGTACGGGCGTTCTGCGGGTATTGGACGCGCCTGCTCATCGGTCATTCAATGTGCTTCCATCGTTCCATGGCGGTGCCTGCCCGATCACCTAATGATCAGGGCCCGATCAAAGGCCGGGCGGGAGTAACGCCAACTAAGACAATGAGAAAAGAGGCGCGGCGAGTGTAAATAACAGCGATAAAACTCTGGGATCCAGTAAACTCTGCGTGCGCTTGCCTGTCAGAATCACTGAAACAACCCACCCGAAGGTTTTCCATGTCCAAACTTGCAGAATTCAAGGCTCTCGAAGCCAAGCTGGCCGAACAACTGGCTCAACTCGATGCACTCAAGAACGATAAAGAACTCAAGCGTGAAATCGAATTCGAACAGAAGCTGCGTTCGCTGCTGGGCGAGTACAACTTCTCGCTGCGCAATGTGATCGCCATCCTCGACCCGAGCGTTTCGCGCAGCCCCGTTGCCGCTAAAGCCGGCGGTCAGCGCCGCGAGCGCGCGGTGAAGGTCTATATCAACCCGAAGACCAACGAGCGCGTCGAAACCAAGGGCGGCAACCACGGCGTATTGAAAGCCTGGAAAGCCGAACACGGTGCTGAAACCGTGGAAAGCTGGCTGCAGTAAGCGCTTCTGCCCAGTTGCAAACAGCCCGCTTCGGCGGGCTTTTTGTTGCGGGTGAAAGAGCGATAACGTCGGCCTGGCTATTCAAAATTGAACAGGCAACGAACACATAGAGGCCATGGCGTTGTTCTTGTTAGGCGCGTGGGATGCCGGGGTGGATTGATTGGCTATTGGCTACCGCGATACCTCGCACTCCATCACTTGCCAGCGATAAGCTCCGCTCTCGGCACCGTTCAATAACACTTCAAACGATAGAACCCCATGAAACCCGATGGCTCCCTCAGTGCACGCGAGGTCTACCAACTGCTCAAGGACATCGCCCTGGGCGTGCGCCTTATGCGCCGTGGCACGGAGCAGGGCTGGAGCCGGGACCATCGCGGCGACGTCGAGCTCGCGGTCGATGGCTGGCGGCTGACGCTGTACAACGAATTCGGCCACCTCGATCACTGCAGCGCCTGCACCTCGGCGGACGGCCGGCAGGGCGCGCCCGAGGCCTGGGCGCGGTTCGGCACCGACCCCACTCAGCTGTTGAGCCAGTGGGAGCGCAGCCAGTTGGAAGCCTTGCTGCACAGGCTCTAGGCGGCCGCTGGATATTTTTCGCGGTTGAAACCGCACGGTACAGGCTTGATCGCGGTCAAGGCGCACGCGGATGGGCGCGGTAACGTTGGGGCAACCCGTAGCCGAAGCCCGAGCGTCCACATGGCCAAGCCCTTTCCCCTCAACCCCAAGCATCCCGAGCGCATCTGCTGGGGCTGCGACCGCTATTGCGCGGCGAGCGACCTGGCCTGCGGCAATGGCGCGGACCGCACCATGCACCCGGTGGAGACCTTCGGCGAGGATTGGCACGAACAGGGGGAGTGGGGCATCGAGCCGGTGCTGGGGCCGGATGCCGTGCAGGAGGCGAAGCCGTGACGCGCTATCTCGCCCTGGCCGCCAGCGCAAACTGCTATGGACAGAAACACCCGAACTGATACTGGCTGGCCGTCCGTTCACCGTTGCATAGTCGGAGTCTTTTTCTCGACGCGCACGGTAGCGGAGGCTGGGCATGGATGTGCTCATGGGGTTACTTGCGGCCCTGCTTTGGGGTGGAACGGATTTCATGGTCGGGTTGAATGCCCGGGCCGTCGGCGTGCAGCGCGCGGTGTTCTTCAGCCAGACCCTGGGGCTGCTGCTGATGAGCCTGCTGCTCGTGGTGTTTCCCGCCTTCCTGCTCAAGCTGACCGGCGCCGCGCCGGGGGATTGGGGCATGGGCGTGCTGGCGGCCTGCTTCACCCTGTGCGGCGCGCTGGCGCTGTCGAAGGCCTTCTCCATCGGCAAGGCGTCGATCGTCGCGCCGGTGGTTACCTCCTATGGCGTGGTCACCACCCTGCTTGCCTGGCTGGGTGGCGAGCGGCTCAGCGGGTTGCAGCTGGCGTGCATCGGCCTGTGCGTAGTCGGTGTGATCCTCTCCAGCATCACCCGTGGGTCCGACACGCCGCATCATGTCGAGCCGCGCCGCTCAATCGCCTATGCACTGCTCGGGGCGCTGCTGTACGGCACCAGCCTGTGGTTGCAGGGGCACTTCACCCTGCCGCGCCTGGGCACGGTGGGCATGCTTTGGCTGGGCTACCTGGTGGGCGTCAGCCTGTTGCTGGTACTGATGCTGAGCCGCGGTGGCAGCCTCAAGCCGCCCGCGCCCCGGCATGCCTTCGCGCTGGCGGGCACCAGCCTGATGAACCTGGGCGGTTTCTCGGCCTTCGCGTTCGGCGCCATGGCCGGTTCGGTGTCGGTGGTCACGGTGATCAGCACGCTGTCCGGCGGGATCGCGGCCATCCTCGGCTACCTGTTCTTCAAGGAACGGCTGTCGCCCGTGCAGGTGACCGGCGTGACCCTGGTGCTGCTCGGCGCCATGGTGCTGCATGTGAAGGCATGACGGTCATGTGGGCGGCGTAGCCTGCATCCGCCGGATGAAAAATGGATTAACGAATTCCGTGTTCCTGGCACTCCCTCCCGACCTTTATGCTCGGCGCGGAATTGCCCCTGGCCACTGACCTTCCCACCCCTGGAGAGCCCGATGTCCTTCGTCGATTCGATCGTTGAGCAGGTGTTGCGCATAGAGCTGGGGATTCACCACAGCAGCGTGCGCCTGTTGTGCCGTACCGATGGTGAAGCCCTGCATGACCTGCGCATCGGCCTGCGGCGGCTGCGCAGTCTGCTGCGGCCCATTCGCAACCTGGAGTCGGTGCGTGAGCTGGATACCGCAGCAGCGGAGGTGGGGCGGCTGACCACGCCGATCCGCGACCTGGAAGTGATGATCATCGAGCTGGAGCGCCAGGGGCTGCCCGACCTGGCGCAACTGCGTCGCCAGCGCCTGGAGCAGGGCTACCGCGTGGTCGAGGACAGCCCCACCCTCCGCACGCTGATGGCCAGCCTCGATGACTGGCCGGAGCAGTTCCGTGATGCCCAGCGTGCGGGCGAGTTGCGGGCGTTGCGCGACTTCATCCGCAAGCGCCTGAAGAAGCAGCGCGACACGCTGGTGGCGGCGTTGCAGGACCCGACCTACGACCGCCACGCCTTGCGCATCCTGGTCAAGCGCATGCGCTACGCCCACGACGCCTACCCAAGCCTGTCGCCGATTTCGGCCAAGGCCGCCGCCTCCCTCAAGGCGGTGCAGGGCGCGCTGGGGGATTGGCACGACCACTTCCAGTGGTGCCTGAAGGTCGACAGCGAGCGTGACCTGGAGCCCTTGCGCCGCCCCTGGGAGATCGCCATGGAGGCCTCGTTGAAGGCAGCGGAAGCAGAGCTGCAGAACCTGCTGGAGCGCCTCGAAGGAAACTGAAAACCGGCGATCAACCGTTGCCGGCGTGAGCGGTGAACTTGACGAACACCCGCTCGGGGTCGCCCTCATCCAGGTTGTCGATGCGGCCGCTGGGGGTGAAACCGTGGCGGGCCAGCAGGGCGAGCATCGGTGCGTTGGAGGCGTTGGTCGAGGTGAACAGCTTGGGCCCGGTGCACTGCCGCTCCAGTTCGTCCATCAGCGCGGAGGCGACGCCTCGGCGGCGTGCCCCGTCCTTCACCATCACCAGGGCGATGAAGTCGTGTTCGAAGAAGGAGCGGTCGAGCACGCCGTAGCCGAGCAGCGTCGAATCATCGTGGGTTTCCACCGCTACCCAGCAGTGGCCGGCCGCTATCGCCTGGGCGATGAAGGCCTTGCGGCCCGGCTGCTCGCGGGCGATGGGGTCCAGTGCCACGAGGGCATCGGTATCCGCGCTGCGGGCGCGTCGCACGGTGGGGCGCGTCATGGTCGGCTCGTGCCTGGGAAGGGGCGGCCAGTCTAACCGCCGGCTTTCCCTCCGTCTTCCGGCGCCTCCTGGCGAAGGCCCTGGCGGTACTGGTTGAGCGTGATCCCGGTCCAGCGGCGGAAGGCTTGGCGCAGGCTGGAGCCGTCGTTGTAGCCGAGCAGCTCGGCGATCTGTTCGGTGGTCAGCTGGGTGCGCCCCAGCAGTTCCCGCACCCGCTGCAGGCGGGCCTGGTCGAGTATCTGCCGGTAGCTGCAGCCCTCGTCGGCCAGGCGCCGGCGCAGGGTGCGTTCGGTGAGCTTGAGGTGCTGGGCGATCTGGCCGATGTCCGGGTAGCGGTCCGGCAGCGAGGCGAGCAGGGCGGTGACGCGCTGGCGGGTGCCGCCCATCTCGCTCTCCAGCAGCTTGTTGAAGCCCTCGCTGGCCAGCGCCAGGGCCGCCTGGAACACCGCCGGGTTGGCGGTGGGGATCGCCGATTCGAGCAGGCCCGCCGGCAGGAGGAAGACGATGTCGCTGCCACGGGAGCGCACCGGCATGCCGAAGTAGGCAAGGTAGGGCTGGGTGCTCTCCAGCCCGGCGGGCAGGGTCAGGCCGAGCCCCTGCAGCGGGCGGCCCATCAGTTGGTTGAACAGGTGGTAAGCGGCGGAGGCCAGCACGTTGGCGTGGAACTGGCGCTGCCGGGTGTCCCAGCCCGCCCGGATGCGGAAGCGGGTGGTGACGCGGACATCCCCCTGGCCTTGCGCCTCGACCAGGATGTCGGCGATGTCCGGGTTGAACAGCAGCATGTAGGCGCGGACCACCTTCAGGGCGTCGGCGATGGTTTCCGCGCTCATCAGGGCGAGGCCGGCCATGCCGTAATCGGTGGCGCGGTAGTGCTCGCCCAGGCTCAGGCCGTCGATGGCGTCGCCGTGGTTGCGCACGATCCAGTCGTACAGGGCGTGGCTGGGTGGCTGCTCGTCGGGGCTGTCGGCGAGCAGCAGTTGCGGCGCCTCCAGGCCCCGGCCGTGCAGGTAGTTCTGCAGCGGTCGCCACTCGAAGTCGAAGGTCAGCGCTGACGGCGGCATGCCGGGCTCCTCAGGGATCACAGGTTGCGCGCGATGGCGCGGAAGGCTTCGAGCGATTCGTATTCCATGCGCGTGCCGTCCTCGTTATAGCGTGCATAGGCGGAGGTCTTGGCGATCACCACGCGGCGCGTCGGGTTGACGTAGATGAACTGGCCATAGACGCCCACGGCCATGTACTCGCCCTCGTCGCCCTGCGGCACCCACCACTGGTAGCCGTAGCCGAGGTTCGGCTGGCCCTGCTCCTTATAGCGCCCGGGGCGGAGGAAATCCTTCGCGGGGGTGACCGATTGCTGCACCCACTGCCGCGGCACGATCTGCTCGCCCGCCAGGTTGCGGCCCTCGTGCAGGTACAGCAGGCCGAAGCGGGCGTAGTCGCGCAGGCACAGGTTGAGGCCGCCGAAGGCGATCTCCGCGCCGTCGTTGTCGGTCAGCCACTGGCCGTCGCACTCGGCGCCGAGGGGCGACCACAGCTTCTCGGCCATGTAGTCGGCCAGGTCGCGGCCGGTGGCGCCCTTGAGCACCATGCCCAGCACCTGGGTGTCCACGCTCACGTAGTGGTGCTCGGTGCCGGAGGCGCCGGCGCTTTTGAGCTGCGCCACCCAGGCGTCCACCGAGCCGCCGAGGGCGATGGTCTGGCCCAGCTGGTTGATGCCCGCCTCGGGGTCGGCGTAGTCCTCGTTGAAGGCGATGCCGGAGGCCATTTCCAGCACGTCCTGCAGCGGCACGCCGTCGTAGCCGCTGCCCTTGAGCGCGGGCGCGTAGTCGCTGACCGGGTCGCGGATATCGCGGATCGCACCTTCCTTCAGGGCGATGCCCACCAGGGCGGAAACGAAGGACTTGCCCACCGACCAGGAGATGGCCCGGGAATCCTCGCGGTTGCCCCGGAAGTACTGCTCGAAGACGACCCGGTCGGCCGCCATGACCAGCATGCCGGTGGTGCCCGAGGTCACCAGCCAGTCCCCCAGGGCCTGGTCCCGGCCCTGGAAGTGGAAGCGCTCCACCAGCGCCTTGGGTGCCGTCTGCAGGGGGACGCTCACGGGGCCCTTGGGGATCGGGCGCGCCTGGAAGATCGTCGGCATGGAGCGGAAGTTCTGGGTGATCCGCTCGGGGTCGAACAGGGTGTGGAAGTGCCACAGGCGCATGCCCAGTTGCGTGGCGAGCACCAGGACGATGCCGCCCACCAGCAGGGCGGCTGCCAGCAGCAGGCGTTTTACCGAGAGGCGGCTCATCGGGCGACCTCGGCATCTAGCGATTGGCAGTCGGGGATGTAGATGAAGGTGGGGCGATACGCAGCGGTTCTTCTCATTGTTTTCTCTGCCGGGTGGAAGGTGTTTCACCGGGGTGCAGTGAACCAGCCGCCAGGCGTGGAGCGCGAGAAGCGCTCCGGACAAAAAACGATGGAAATCGGACAGGCTTGCTGCCTCAGGCCAGCTCCAGCACCTGGCCGTCGGCGGGAATCAGCAGGCGCTGGGCCAGGCCGCTGGCGTGCGCTGCCTCCGCGAGCTCCTCGCGGGTGACCGGGCAGTGGTTGATGGCCTGCAGGTGGTTGGCGACCACGATGCCCCGGCTGAGGCGGGTGAATTCGAGCACCTCGTCCAGGCCCATGATGATGTCGTCGCCGATATCGAAGCGCGCGCCACCGGCCGGTACCACGCACACCTGGGGCTGATGGCGCAGCACGAAGTCGCGCACCCCGGGCGTGAGGATGGTGTCGCCGGCCAGGTACAGGCTGGGTTCGCCGGGCAGTTCGATCAGGTAGCCGACGCCGTGCTCCATCAGGCGCCCGACCAGGCCCCTGCCGTGGGTACAGCGCACGGTGCGGAGGGTCCCGCCGAAAAAGGGCACCGGCTCCGCGTGCCCCTCCGGCAGCGGCTGCACGTTCAAACCCAGCCGCATCAGGTAGGGCGCGTCGTGCGGGGTGCAGATGACCGGGATCTGCCGTTCCCGCAGCCAGCGCGTACCGGCGCGGTCCAGGTGGTCGAAGTGGCCTTTCTGGCAGTGGGTGATCAGGCAATGGGTGACGGACTCCAGCGCCTGCGGGGCCGATTCGGGCAGCTCGACCGTGGGGTTGCGCTGCCGCCCGGCGAAGATGCGCAGCGAGGGCAGGGTACCTTTGCGCGCCAGCATGGGGTCCACCAGGATGCACTGCTGGCCCAGGTCGAGAATGATCGTTGCGTTGCGGAGTTGCTGGATCTTCATCATGTGTCCCTCCTCGGGTATGGCGCCATGGTGCCGAGGTCCGGGGCTGGCGATAATGGCGGGAATGGACATAATCCATTCATTTCCAGTCATCTCATTTCCCCCGGGTGCCCTATGAAGATCGGCCTGCTGTTGTTTCCCGGTTGCATGCCCGCCGGGCTGCTGGCTTTTGGCGACATGCTCCACGCCGCCAACCGCCTGGCCGGGGGAGAGTTGTTCGAAACCTGTTTCGTGGGTATGCACGGCGGCCCGGTGGAGTGCGCCCATGGGCTGGTGTTGGCGGCGAGCCAGGGCATCGCCGAGGGCGAGCTGGATGCCGTGCTGATTCCGGGCTTCTGGGCGGAGTCTCCGCAACAGGTCGAGGCGATGCTGGCCGGCAACGGCGCATTGCTGGGCGCCCTGGCTCGGCTGCACAAGCGCTGCCAGCTGTGGAGTTATTGCACGGGCGTGTGCCTGGTCGCCGCCAGTGGCCGCCTCGACGGGCAGCCCGCCACCGTGACCTGGTGGCTGGCGGATGCATTGCTCAAGCGCTACCCCAAGGTGCGCTGGCAAAGCGAGAGCAATTGCATCTTCAACGCGCGCAGCGCCACCGCCAGTGGTGTCAACGGTTACCTGCCGCTGGCCCAGGCCCTGATCGAGCGGCAGGTGAGCCAGAGCGTGTTCCACGACCTCGATCGTTTGATGGTGTTGCCACGCCCGGCCCAGGTACACGATGCCTTCCAGTCCCTCAGCCTGATCGAGCAGCCCAGCCCGTTGCTGCGCCGCCTGCATGGCCTGGTGCAGGGGCTGCCGGCCGAGCAGATCACGGTGCAGAAGCTGGCGGCCGAACTGGGCATGTCGGAGCGCACCCTGGCCCGCAAGGTGCGCGATGAGACCGGTGTCGCTGCGGCCACCTATGCGCGGCGCATCAAGCTGAGCCAGGTCAGCGAGCGCCTGACCCTGACCTCCGCCCCGCTGAAGACCATCAGCGACGAGTTGGGCTTCAGCAGCGATTCGAACCTCACGCGCATGTTCAAGGAGCTGACCGAGCTGACGCCTGCGCAATACCGGCAGCGCTTCGGGCGGGTGCAGGGATGAAGAAGGCGATGCGGATGAGGTGCGCTATGCCATGGAGACCCGGCCTGCACCGAACAGGACCCGATCTTCCCGCAGGTGATGGATGAGCTGAACCGTGAGCGGCGGGAGGCGGAGCCGACACCGCGGGAGAAGGACCGGGGTGAGCGCGTGCCGTAGGGTGTGCCGTGTGCGCACCTCAAAGGTGGGAGTGGCACGGAGCCTTTCGGAGCTCGCCGGAAGTACCGAGCTCGGGACCGGTGCGCGCAGCACACCCTACAAGAACAGATCGGCGCACGAGGCTCGACCGTGTGCATTGCAACGCACATTGATGCACGGGCTCGGCCCGATGCACGCGGCTCGGTCGTAGGGTGTGCCGTGCGCACCTCAAGTGAGTGCAGCGTTGGCTACCGGTCACTACCCCCTGGGCTGAAGCCCGGGCTACCGGGTAGGGGGTGCCGTAGCCCGGACTTCAGTCCGGGAAGGGGTCAGTGAGGCAGCACCTTCGCCAACACCACGCAGGTCACCACGAGCCCCAGCACCACCCAGCGCAGGCCGTTGGGCGAGAGGAAGCCGAACAGGCGCAGGGTGCGGGCGGTGAACACGTGCCGGCACTCGGGGCAGCGCACCTGCATCCTGGCGGCGAAGGCGTTCTGGTAGACGCCCACGCCACTGGCGACGAGCGCCTTGCGCGCCGTGAAGAGCGCCGAGCAGGCAGGGCAGGCTTCCAGTTCCTTCATGGGTTCTTCTCCGTTCCAAGGTGGTTCTGCCAGCGAACATACAGGCTCGGGACCAGGCGCCGCGCCTCCGTGATACCGCGCTGAGACCCCCTGCACATTCGTGGAGGGGAGGCGGCTCCGGCCCGGTACTCGCCGGGTTCGAGGGTTGTCTTGTAGACTTCCTCCCTGTCACGGTGCGACGGTCTGCGTTCGATGCGGCCGCCATCCTTGGCTCCCCTGGGCTCTGCTGGTACCTGGCCGCATGCATGCCATCCGCCTTTCCCGTCAGCTGTTTTCCTGGCTTCTGTTCGTACTGACCCTGCTGGCGTTGCCGGCCGGCGCGGGCGAGCGGGTGGTCGATGCGGCGGCGGTGGACAAGGCCGCGCTATCCCTGACGCCTTTCGTCTCGCTGCTGGAAGACCCGGAGCGGTCCTTCACCCTGGCCGATGTACAGGCCCCCGCACTGGCGGCGCGCTTCCAGGGTGACCAGCCGCCCGGCAATGCCCTGGCGCTGGGCTTCACCCGCTCGGCCTTCTGGCTGCGCCTGGTGCTGCACAACCCCGGTGATACGCCGTTGCGGCGCATGCTGGTGGTGGAGAACCCGCGCATCTCCCATGTCGAGGCGCACATCCCGGATGCTCAGGGCGTCTACCACGCCACCGCCACCGGCTGTGACGTGGCGCCGTCGAGCAAGGCGTACGCCAACCGCAACTTCGTCTTCCCGCTGCTGCTGCCGGCGCATTCCGAGCAGGTGATCTACCTGCGCGTGGCGTCCAGCGTGGGGCTGCTGGTGCCGTTGCAGCTGTGGCCGGTGGAGGCCTTCCACGCCTACGAGCGCGACGACTACGTGAGCAAGGTCTGGTACTTCGGCATCGCCACCGCCATGGTGCTGTTCAACCTGATGCTGTTCGTGGCGCTGCGGGACCGGGTGTACCTGCTCTACGTGGCCTTCGTTTCCTGCACCGCCTTCACCCTGGCGATCAAGAACGGCCTGGCGCCGGACTGGGCCATCGCCGGGCTGCCGCTGAATTCCAACGTCGCCTACTACTCGGGCGTGTCCCTGGCTCTCAGCGCGATGCTGCTGTTCACCCGGCGCATGCTGCGCACCGACCAGCTGATGCCGAGGGTGGACCGGCTGCTGCTGGCGATGGTCGCCCTCTACCTGGCGACGCCGCTGCTCTACGCCATCGCCTTGCCGCTGTTCTCGCGCCTGGCGGTGTACTTCAACCTGGCCACGGCCGTGGTGGTGTTGGGCGTGGCCCTGGCCGGGGTGATCAAGCGCCAGCGCAGCGCCTGGTTCTTCCTCGCGGCCTTCGCCCTGCTGATGTTCGGCGGTGCCATGACCACGCTGCGGGCCATGGGCCTGGTGCCCACCAACATGTTCACGGTGGACGGCATCCAGCTGGGCTCGGCCATGGAGATGATCGTGCTGGCCTTCGCCCTGGCGGACCGTTTCAACGTGATGCGCCGCGACAAGGCGCGGGTGCAGGAGGCATTGCTGCAGGCCCAGGAAAAGCTGGTGGAGACACTGCAGGGCTCGGAGCGCGAGCTGGAGCTGCGCGTGGCCCAGCGTACCGATGAGCTGCAGGCGCTCAACAGCAAGCTGGAGACCCTGAGCCTGACCGACGCCCTGACCGGCATCGCCAACCGCCGCCACTTCGACGAGGTGCTGCAGCAGGAATGGCACCGCGCCCAGCGCACGGCCGAGCCCCTGGCGCTGGCGATTCTCGATGTCGACTGGTTCAAGCGCTACAACGACCACTATGGCCACCCGGCGGGCGACGCCTGCCTGCAACGCATCGCCCAGGTGCTGGCCAGCACCCTCAGCCGTTCCAGCGACCTGGTGGCGCGTTATGGCGGCGAGGAGTTCGTCTTCCTCGTGCCCATGACCGATGCGGCCGGCGCCCAGGGCATCGCCCAGCGTCTGGTGCAGGCCATCGAGGAGCTGGCCTTGCCCCATGAGCTCTCCACCTTCGGCCGGGTCACCGTCAGCATCGGTGTCGCCGCCATGGTGCCGGGGCAGGGCGAGGCCGCCGAAACCCTGCTGCAACGCGCCGATGCGGCGCTCTACGAGGCGAAGAAGGCCGGGCGCAACCGCGTCGGGCGCTTCATCTAGGGCGCGCCTTCTGCGGGCCTGCTAGGCAGGCGTGGCCAGGTGGGCGAGCAGCTGCCGTGCATGGGATGACAGCGCCTCCTGGCCCCTGATGCACAAGCGCAATTCCCGTGTCGCCCAGGTGTTCTCCAGGCTGACGATGGCCACCGGCAGTTCCTGCGCCAGGCGTGTGGCGCCCGCTTCGGGGAGCATGGCGATGCCGGCGCGCTGGGCCACCAACTGGGCGATGGCGTCGAAGCTCGGCGCACGCACCCGCACCTTCAGCGGCACGGCGTAGTTCAGCGCCATCTCCTCGATGAAGCGCTGCATGGCGCGTTCCGGCGGCAGGCAGACGAAGGCGAAGCCCAGGGCCTCGCGCATGTGCGCCTGGCGGCGGCCGGCCAGCGGGTGGTCCCGGGGCACCAGCAGCACCAGGCGGTCGTCGCGGAACGGCATGGAGACCAGCCCACCGGTGGGCAGGTTGCCGTCGTAGACGCCGATGTCGAATTCGCCGGCCTGCACGCCACGCAGCACGTCGCGGCTGTTCAGTTCGGTGAGCTGCAGGTCCACTTCCGGGTAGTCGGCGAGGAAGGGCCCCAGGGTGGCGGGCAGGAAGGTGCTGTTGGCCACGGTGCTGGCCGCCAGGCGCAGGGTGATGCGGCGCTGGCCGGCGAGCTCCTGCAGGGTGTCCTTGAGCTTCTGCGCCTCGTGCAGCACGCCGTGGCAGCCTTCCAGCACCAGCCGCCCCGCGGGTGTCAGGCTCATGCCATCGGCCTTGCGCACGAACAGGGCCAGCCCGCAGCGTTCCTCGAACTGGCGCAGCCGGGCGCTGGCCGCCGAGACGGCCACGGGGAAGGTGGCGGCGGCCTTGCTCAGGCTGCCGGTGGCGGCGATGGCGGTGAGCAGGCGCAGGTCGGCGAGGTCGAAGTGCAAGGGCGTTCTCCTTTGACGAAGGGGCCGTTCGGTAAAAAGCGATTCTAGCGCTGGCGCCTTCGCTTCAGAATAACGGTAGCCACCTTGCAAACCGGATACCTGATGAACGCCTTGCTCTCCCTCTATAAACGCAGCGCCGCCAACGGCAGCCTCTTCGCCGTGCTCTCGGCCGCCGGCTTCAGCCTCAAGGCGATCTTCGTCAAGCTGTCCTATGCGGCTGCGCCCGTGGAGGCGGTGACCCTCCTGGCGATGCGCATGGGCCTGGCGTTGCCCCTGTTCGCCTGGTTGCTGTGGCTGAGCCGCGGTACCGGTGAGGTGGCCTTGTCCGGCCGCGACTGGTTTCGCGTGCTGCTGCTGGGGATGTTCGGCTACTACCTGTCCAGCCTGTTCGACTTCTACGGGCTGGAATACATCAGCGCCGGCCTGGAGCGGCTGATCCTGTTCACCTACCCGACGCTGGTGCTGGTGTTCCAGGCGCTGATCTTCCGCGAGCGGCCGAGCGGGCGCACCTTGCTCGCCATGGGCCTGTGCTACCTGGGGCTCGGGGTCGCGCTGATGCACGACATCGGCAGCACCGACATGGGCACGCAGGTGATGATCGGCGCCGCCTGGGTGTTCGCCAGCGCGGTGACCTATGCGCTCTATTACCTGGGCACCGGCGTGATGGTGAAACGCATCGGCTCCATGCGCCTGGCCGGCCTGGCCGGGGGTGCCTCGGCGCTGATGGTGCTGGCGCACTATGGCGTGGCGGCCGACTTCACCCAACTGGCGACGCTGCCGGCTTCGGTGTGGCTGTACACCGCGCTGATGGCGCTGCTCTCCACCGTGCTGCCGATCTACTGGATGGCGTTGGCGATCCAGCGCCTGGGTACCACCCACACCGCCGCCGTGGGCAACCTGGGGCCGGTGCTGACCATCCTGGCGTCCTGGGCGTTGCTGAACGAGGCCATCTCGGCCTACCAGCTGGTCGGGCTGGTGCTGGTGCTGTTCGGCGTGTCGCGGCTCAAGGCGGCGCCGCCCAAGGCCGTTGCGGCCGAGGAGGCAGCGCCGGCCCGCAACCCCGTGGGGTCCGGGCCGGCCTGAGGCGGATGATCAGCGGGGGTCGCCCTGGGGCAACCGGGCGATCACCTTGATCTCGAAGTCGAAGCCATAGAGCCAGGTCACGCCCACGGCGGTCAGCGTCGGGTGCGGCGCGGCGCCCCAGAACTCCGGCACCACCTCCCAGATGGCTTCGAACTTCGCCTGCGGGTCGACCATGAACACGGTGACGTCGACCACGTCGTCGAAGCTGCAGCCGGCCTCGCCGAGGATCGCGTTGAGGTTGGTGAAGGCCTGGCGCACCTGGGCCTTGAGGTCCGGCTCGGGGGAGCCGTCGGGGTTGCTGCCCACCTGCCCGGAGACGAACAGGAAGCCATTGGAACGGATGGCCGGCGAGTAGCGGTTGCGCTCATAGAGCGCCTGGCGGCCGGGCGGGAAAACGACGTCGCGCTGGGTCATGCGATACCTCCAAGGTGGGTCGATGGGACCCGGGATCAACGATGGAGGCGACTGTAGGAGCTTGCGCGGGGGCGATAAACGCGCAAGCTTGTCCTTCACTGTTTGTGAATCCCAAACAATCCGCTGGAATCTGGAGCGCCGATGGACCGTTTCGATGCGATGCAGGCCTTCGCCCGGGTGGTGGAGGCCGGCAGCTTCACCCGCGCCGCCGACACCCTGCACATGAGCAAGACCAGCGTCACCCAACTGGTGCAGCAGCTGGAAGCGCGCCTGCGGGTGAAGCTGCTCAACCGCACCACGCGGCGGGTGGCGCTGACCGCCGATGGCGCCGCCTATTACGAGCGGGTGGTGCGCCTGCTGGCCGATATGGACGACGCCGAGACCAGCCTTTCCAGCGCCTCGGCTTCGCCCCGGGGCCGTCTGCGGGTGGATGTGCCCAGCCCGCTGGCGAGCATGATCCTGGTGCCGGCGCTGCCCGAGTTCCACGCGCGGCACCCGGACATCCAGATCGACATGGGTGTGAGCGACCGCATCGTCGATGTGATCGGCGAGAACGTCGATTGCGTGGTGCGCGGCGGCGAGTTGCGCGACCAGTCGCTGATGGCGCGGCGGGTCGGTGACCTGCGCCTGGGCGTGTATGCAGCGCCGGATTACCTCGCGCGCCTCGGCGTGCCGGCGCACCCGCGCGAGCCGGAGGATTCGCCCCACCGCATCGTCGGTTTCCTCTGGGCGCGCACCGGCAAGCCGGTGCCCTACGCCATGCGCAAAGGCAATGAGGAACTCCGCGTGAACGGCCGCTACGTGCTGGCGGTGGACGATGGCAACGCCTACCTCGCCGCCGGGCTGGCGGGCCTGGGCGTGCTCTGGCTGCCGGAATACATGGCCCTTGCCAGCCGGGCCAGCGGCGCGCTGGTGCCCTTGTTCGAGGACTGGCGCCTGGACCCGATGCCGATGTACGTGGCCTTCCCGCCGAACCGGCACATCAGCGCCAAGCTGCGGGTGTTCATCGACTGGGTCGCCGAACTGATGAAGCGCCACGCGCCGGTGATGACCCACTCGGGCGCGTGACGCGATGAAGGCATGACAACGGGGCCGCAACGGCCCCGTCGCCTGTAGGTCAGAATGCGACCCGTACCCCGGCCTCGACGCTGCGGCCGGCCGCCGGCACCTGATCCCGCAGGATCGAGCTGGCGTAGCGCACGGTCTGGTCGTTGAGGTTGTCGCCCTTGAGGAACACCAGCCACTCGCTTTCCGCCAGGTCGAAGCGGTAGCCGAGGCTGGCGTTGAGGGTGGTGTAGCCGTCGGTGCCGCGCTCCTCGTCCGGGACCCGGCGCTGGGCACTGGCGTGCTCGACGCCGACGCTGGCCTGCCAGCTCTGGTAATTCCACAGCAGGGCGCTGTTCAGGCGCAGGGGCGAGATGCGCGGCAGCGGTTCGCCGGTCTCCTTGTTCTTGGCGCGGGTGTAGTCGGCGGAGCTCTGCAGGGCGAACTCGCCGTACGGGGTCTGCGCCAGGCGCCAGTGGTCCTGCGCCTCAACGCCCCAGAAGTCGGCCTTCACGCCGCTGTAGAGGTATTCCGGCAGGGCATCGTCGTCGCTCGGGGCGACTTCCTGGCCGTCCTCGTCGAGGTAGCGGCCGCTGCCCAGCAGGCCGATGTAGTTGGAGAAGCGGCTGTAGAACACGCCGACGCTGCCCTTGTGGGTGCCGTCGTCGAAGCGCAGGGCCAGGTCGGTGGACCAGGATTTCTCTTTTTCGGCATTCGCATCGCCCACCTCGTAGGTGCCGGTGGCGGCGTGGGGGCCGTTGGCGTAGAGCTCGTAGAAGGTCGGCGCGCGCTCGGTGTAGCTGAGGGTGCCGGCCAGGGACCAGATGTCGGTGAGGCGGTAGATGGAGCCGAACGACAGGCTGCCGGCGGTGAAGCTGTGGCTGTCGTCGGCGCCTTCGAAGCGCTCGTTGCCGGCGGCGTCCGGGCGCAGGCGGGTGTGTTCCAGGCGTCCGCCGAGGGTGAGCTCCAGGCGCTCGGTGGCCTGCCAGCTTTCCAGGGCGAAGAGGGCGCCGCTGTCGGTGTCGGTCTGCGGCACGAAGGCTTCCTCGCCCAGGGCCTCGAAGCGGCTGCTGGCCACCTGCACGCCGACCACGCCTTCCAGCGGGCCGATGGGCGCGTGACGGGCTTCGAGGCGGGCCTCGTAGCCGTCGTTCTTGAAGGTGGTACCGACTTCGCCGTCCTCGATCTCGCGGTGCTCGTAGGTGGTGTGGCCGAAGTCCAGCTTCAGCGAGCTGAAGGGGCCTTCCAGGTCACGGATCTCCGAGGCCATGGCGTAGTGGCGCTGCTCCATGTCGATGCGCACGGCGTCTTCGGCGGGCGAGCCGTAGTTGCTGTCGTACTCGTCGTAGGAGAGGCCGACGTAGCCGTGGTCCCAGTGGTAGGCACCGCCCACCGCGCCGCCGTCCTGGCGGCCGTCGCTGTTGTTGACGCGGTGCTTGCTGTCGTCGCCGTCCTGGGCGCGCTGGTCGCGGGAGCGGGCGTAGCCGGGGATGCGCGTGTCGTTGAACTGCCGCGAGTTGGCGTCCAGGTGCAGGGCGAAGTTACCGTCGCCGGCCTCCAGCTTGCCGGCTGCGCTGCGGGTGGTGTCGGCGCCGCCGTAGCGCAGCTCGCCGCCACCGTGCAGGCCATCCACCGCCTCGCTGGGGATGCGGTTGTCGAAGGTGTTGACCACGCCGCCCACGGCGCTGCCGCCGTACAGCAGCGCCGCCGGGCCGCGTACCACTTCGATGCGCTCGGCGTTGGCCGCGTCATAGGGCACGGCGTGGTCGTAGGAGAGCGAGGAGGCGTCCAGCGCGCCAACGCCATTGCGCAGGATGCGGATGCGGTCGCCGTCGAAGCCGCGGATCACCGGGCGGCTGGCGGCCGGGCCGAAATAGGTGGAGGAGACGCCGGGCAGGCCGTTGAGGGTTTCGCCCAGCTGCGCGGCGCTGCGCAGGCTCAGCTCGTCGCCTTCCACCACGCTGGTGGGCGAGGCCAGGGCTTCGCTTTTCAGCGGGTTGGCAGTGATCACCTGCTGCTCGAGGACCATGGGCTGGGCGGCGAACGCATGCTGCGCCATGAGCAAGGCCGCGGCGATGGGGGTGTGGAGGCGGAGGAAGCGAGCGGACATCGGAGGCGGTTCCTATGGAGTTGAATTGTAATGTTACAACATAACAATTCATGCGCCACAGTTTTATAAGCCCGGTGTAGAGCGCTCCGTAGGAATGGGGCGTTCTGCGTGGCCGGAGATAAGGCTCTGTCTGCGTTAGCTGTTGTGGTTTTAAAGCAAGCGCTCAAGCAAGGCCCTTTCCGTGCGTCCAAGAGTTCGTACCACCTCCACCGCATGGGTTTCGCTTCGCTCGCGGAACGCCGCCCGACCCATCCTACGAAAGCCTGTGCGCACCTGTGGTGATGCGCTGGACGAAGAAAGGTGGGGCAGCCGCCAACGCCCCTCCAGGAGGCCGAACGCAGTCGTTGCGCCGGGGGACGAGCGGCATGGATGCCGCGAGAGGCGCGCCAGGCCATGGATGGCCCATCGCGCCGGCCCCCAGAGCAACGATGGAGTGAGGGAACCCCGGCGAAGCCGGGGCCGGATGATGGGGCAAGCCCTTTTGGTTCCTTTTAAGGCGATTGTTAAAAGGGACTCGCCCGGGTGGGCGAAACCAGAAGCATCACCAGAACTCGGCAATCAGCTGGGCTCAAATCCTCTAGCAACACTTAACGCAGACAGAGCCGGAGATAACGCCCGCCGTGCTTATGCGGAAGCGGCCCTTGCGGGGCGGCCGGCTGATCTACGCTGCTCAGGCTGGCGGATGCTTTCGACGTTCTTTCGATCCCCGTACCCGGCAGGAAGGCGCCTGTCCGCAACCTGCGGCAGCGCTCGTCTTCGTTTCTTTCTGCCGTGCCTGGTCGCCGTTCGAGTCGTATTTCCCCCATGCCCCGCGAAGTGCAAGGAGTGCTCCCCCGCGGGGGAGTGGTGCGCCGCTGGAGGGCACGGGAGTCGCCGGCTCCCATCCCATCTCATGCAAGGAAAGCGTCATGACCACATTCAACGAGGCCGCTTCGGCCGGTTACAAAAGCCTGCTGAACCTCTACCAGCCCGAGGTCTTCCCGGGGAACTTCTGGTTCGCCGGCAACACGCTGCATTGCTGCCTCGACTATCTCGTCAATTCGAAGCAGCACGACGACGGCGGGATCCTGCGCAAGGCCTATGGCATCTACCAGGACCTGAACGCCAGGGTCGACTGGTGGGTGGACGACTACGGCTGGTGGGGAAATGCATTCCTTATCGCCTTGTACAACTGGGAAGCGCTGGGCTACCAAGCCCCCCGTGACGATCAACTGCGAGACGGCATCATCAGCGCCACGAAGCACTGCTGGGACAAGCTCGCCGGGCATTGGTCGGATGACAGCTACAACGAGGGCGGTGAGGATCATGCGGCGGGCAGTGCGCCTATCAGGGGTGGCACGTTCAACCTCAAGGACCCCGACCAACCCATGTCGGGTCGCAATACCGTCACCAACCTGGGGTTCCTGCTGCTCTCCCGGGGCCTGGCCCTGTTGAACCCGAACGATCCCGACGCGCCAAAGTATGCGGAGATGGCGACGGCTGAATTCCAGTGGTTCGACAAGTGGCTCGGTATCCCCGGGTCGCTGCGGACCGCGCAGGACCTGGTGCTGGAGCGGCCTCGTGGGAATGTGGTCAACCCTGAGTGGCATTGGACTGGCGACCAGGGGCAATTCGTCCTGGCGATGGGGTCGGGGAGTGAGGTTTCCCACAAGGTAGCGGCCGCCGTGCTGAAGCGGATGATCGACAACGACGGCATCCTCCACGAGTACGAGATCAGCGGTGCGCTGGGAGAGTTCATTGCCGACTATGCTACCGGGAAGGGCGTCTTCATGCGCTGCATGCAGGGCCTCTACGGTGCGTCGGGAGGCAGCGCGGTCTACAAGGATTTCGTCAGGAACAACGCCGCTTCCGTCTGGGCCACGGCCACCCAGGGCAGTGGTGGCGCTTGCCAGTTCAGGTTCAACTGGAGCCGCCGCCCCGGTGTCTGGGAGCCCGAGACCCTCTCTGGCAAGGACCCACAACTGTGCGACCTGATCCTGCAGACCGCCGGGCAGGACGCCCTGAACGCCGCGTTGGCCTTGGGTCTGGGGAACGAAACCATCACATGATGGCTGCGCCCCGGGCCGGTGGGCCCGGGGTTTTCCTGGCGGCCCCGGTGGCCAATGCAAAATGCCGAGGGCTGTACGGGGCGATCTTGCAGATTGCAATTCGCCCCGTCACAGGATTGTTTGGCAACTCGTTGTTTTAAAAGGGCCTTTACGAAAAGGCCAAGCTGGCATGTTGCGTGCTCTTTCTCTCGCTACAAGAAGGAGAACGCCCATGAATGTCTGTGTCAGAGAAATCATCGAAGCCTTTCCCGGTCGGGAAGTGTCCCTCACCACCCGCCCGGACGGTCGCCTGTCATTGACCATCGGCGGCGAGGCCCAGCCGGCCTTCCACCGGGTCATCGATTGCGAGAGCGTGCTGTCGCGGGCTCAGGTCGGCGGTCTGATCCGCGAGCTGGTGCACGATGTGCAGGCCAGCGGTGATCGTCAGCCGGGGCAGGGCGCCAGCTGGCTCGCCCGTGAACGGCCGGTTCACGACCTCGCTTCCCCTTTCGCCGCACGGGCGCTCACCGCCCATGGCGACGACCCGCGCTCCACGCGCGCCTATTGCTGAGGGCCCATGCCATGGAACACTTCCTTATCGTCAAGGACCACCAGGAATGGGCGTGCCGCCGCTTCGGCAGCCTGGACAACCTGTTCAGCTCCGACAGCAAGGCGGACGTCATCTGCATGGCCGCCGCCCAGGTCGGGCACCTGCAATCGTCGGTGAAGATCCACGGCGAGGACGGTTCGCTGGAAGAGGAGCGGATCTACCCGCTGCTCAGTGGCGATCCGCTGCGGTATCTCTGACGCGCGATAAGCGAGGCCCAACGCCTCATCACCCGGTAGCACCGGGCGGCGTTGGGCCTCGCTGCGCTCGGCGCCAACCTACGGTCTGTGCCCGGGCTGAAGCCCGGGCTACAAAGGCGTGCTGCTACAGCTCGTTGCCCAAGACCGGGAACTGCTCCCAGGTGCCGTCCGCTCGTTTCACGAAGACATGGTCGGCGCCGAATGACCACAGCTCCGAGCCGGTGGAAATGAGGCGATGGAACGAGGGGGAGGCGATGGTCTGGCTGACGATTTCCGGCTGCCATTTGTCCCGGTCACGCACCAGCAGGCGACCGGGTTCGCAGGCGTAGATCAGGTCCGCATGGCGTGTGACCGACCAGAGATTGCCCAGGGGCGCGTCCACGGACAGGTCCCAGATACTGCTGTCGTCCATCTCCAGCACGATCCCGTTGTTCCCGCACAGCAGGTGCCGTCCGGGGCCGTCGGCGACGATGGTGGAGAGGATCGCGTTGGTGGGGCAGTCGATGCGTTGCCAGTCTCGAGGCGTTCTGCGATAGGCCGCGCCCGCCCAGCCCACGGCGATGGGCAGGCCCTGGGCATCCAGGCCGACATCTTCGAAGTCCGGTGATTCGGCGATCGGGGCCGCAAAGCTCAGGTCCAGCCAGTTGCCGTTCCTCAGTTCGAGCAGCTGGCCTCCCAGGCCACACACCAGCACGCGGCCATCCAGCGCGCGAACCCTGAAGAGCTCGCCGCGCTCCTCCGGGTCGACGACCTCCTGCTGGCTAAAGGTTCCGGCTATCGCTGCCGGGGAAAAGTCGGGCCCCTTGCCGCCCAGGCTGTACATCACGCCGCTTTTGCCAAGCATGTACAGGGTGCCGCTGGCCGGGTCGAACGCCAGGGAGCGGATCAGGTCTTCGTCGAAATCAATGTAGGTCCACTGGCCCTGCAGCTTCAGCAGGACACGTGAGGCGTCCACATCCGGGTAGGCGTTGTATTGCGCGGCAAGCGCCACATCGCCCGAGCCCAGCGGCACGCCATCGAGGAAGAAGTAGTCGGGTTGGCGGGTCATCGATCGATCCATGTCCTATTTGGGGGGCGCCGGCGTCGCCAGGGGCGCGGCGGCGATCTTCGGCTTCTTGAACAGCGGAACATTGGCCTTCTGCTTGCTTTTGAAGGCCTTGTCGGTGGGGTTCACCTCCAGCTTTGTGTGGCCTGCCTCCAGCTGTTTGCGTACGCAGGCCTCGTCGCAGCCCATGGCGGACGAGACGGCTTGCGCTCCGCAGTCCAGGGCGATGCTGAAGTCGTATGGGTCGCCCAGTTTGGACTTTTTGGGAATCCGATCGTTGCGCAACTGGGCAAATTTGGCGCCCACCCGGCCATGCTCGTCCAGCTCGGTGGAGACCGGGTTGCGCGAGTCATGGTCCTTGCCTTCCACGCAGACGCAGGGGGCGGCGCCTTCGGAGTACTTGGGGTAGCGCGGTTGCCCGCGGGCCTCGCCGGCCTTGCGCTGTTCGGAAAGCTCGGCGACGGGAATGGGGTGGTGCGGTGTCTTGTCTCCACAGCCCACGCAGCTGTTCGGGCTGAACGGCACGAGCACACAGCGGCGGGCCTTGCAGCAGTCATCGGAACAGTCGCTGGCGATGGGTTTCTTGCAATTGTCGTTGACCTTCTTGGCATCGCCGGACTTCGCGCAGGGGTGGTCATCCAGGGCCAGCGCCACTTCGTCCAGGTAGGGCCAGGGGACGGTGTTGCCTTGCGAGCCGTGGTTGTGGGTCGTCAGGTCGGACATGCGATCCACGTTCTGGCCTTCGAACTTCACATCCATGGACCAGGCGGTGAAATACACCTTGCCCTTGATCTTCGATGTGATGACGCCTTTCTTCGGGGCGCAGCCGGCTTCGTCGCCATAGCTGGTCTTGAAGTAGCTCTTGTCCTTGAGCATCACTTCCTTGCCGGAGATCTTCACGGTGCGCGACCCGTTCGAGGTGTCGCTGGCCATTCCGGTGTTGGGGTAGGGGATGGGGACGCCGGGTGGTGTCGCGGGCGTTTGTGGCGGGGTGAAGCACACATCGGGGAAGCAGGCGACGGACTTCCCCTCGGCCGCCTTGCAGGAAATCTCCAGCCCGTTCGCGAACACCTGATTAGCCATCTCTCCTCCTGAGCGTTCATCCATTCCCGGACTGGCTTCAATCTAGCAGCGGGTCGGTGACGCGCCAGGGCCGCTCGGCGGTTGGGGAAGTAGCGGCCTAGAGCCTCGGCGAGCAGCCTGGGGGGCACCAGGCCGCTTCGTAGTGGGGCATTACTCCGCAGGTGCAGTGCTGGCGCCGAACCGCTCGCGCAGCAGATAGCGCAGGGATTCGCCCAGGGCTTCGCCGTGGCCGAGGCCTTCGAAGGACTGGAAGCGGGCATCGAGGCCGGGAACCTGGGCGAGGTCGTCCACCAGTTCGGTGGCGGCGCGTTCCGGGTAGGGCTCGGCGGTGCCGCGCGGATTGGCCGGTTCCGCGCTGCCGCGCATCAGCAGCAGGCGCGCCGGGTGGCCGGCGATGCGCTGCTCCAGCCCCGGGCGTTCGCCGAGGATGACGCCATCCCCCCACCAGAGCGACGGGCTGGCGGCGGCGAACTGGCTGAACTGCTGGGGCCGGGTGAACAGCGCATGCAACACCAGCAGGCCGCCGTAGGAGTGACCCCAGAGCGTTTGCCGGGTGGTGTCGAAAGGCGCTTGCGCGGCCACGGCCGGGCGCATCTTCACCAGCAGCAGGTCGAGGAAGGCGTCGGCGCCGCCGCTGGGCTGGCCGGTGAGCGGGTCGCGTTGGCCGGGCTTGTCGGGCTGCCGGGGCGTGTAGTCCAGGGTGCGGGCGTTGCGCTCGATGCGTTGCGGGGTCTGGTAGCCGATGGCGACCAGTAGCGGCGCATCGCCCTTGGCCAGGCCCTGCAGCAGGGGCGCGTCGAGCACGCCGAAGGCGGCATTGCCGTCGAGCATCCACACCACCGGGTAGCCGCCGGCCGGGGCCGGGCTTTTGGGCTTGGCGATCCACAGCTGGTAGTGGCGCTGGCCGTCCTCGGAGTCGAGTTTCAGGCTGCTGAAGGCGTAGGGCAGGCCCTGGCGCTGCAGCAGGCGCGTGTCCATCAGGGCGTTGGGGTCGGGTCGCGCCAGGGGCGCGACTCCGGGAAGTGCCACTGCCAGGGTGAAGGCCAGGGCAGAAGTGAAGCGGGGCAGTCTCATCAGGCGGTCTCGACGGTCAGAACGAGGCGGTAATGCTGGTGTAGAGGGTGCGGCCGGGCTCGTTGTAGGTGGCGGCGCCGGCACCGTCGATGTTGTTCACGCCCTGGGCGTTGCCTTCGCGGTACAGGCGCTTGTCCAGCAGGTTGTCGACGCCCGCGGTGAAGCTGAGGTTCTCGCTCAGGTCGTAGGTGCCGCTCAGGCCCAGCAGTGCATAGGGGGAGAGCTGGTTGTTGGCGTTGCCGGTGACGCGGTTGCCCTGGTAGCCGTATTTCTTCGGCTTCTGCTTGCCGTACCAGGCGACGCTGGCCTGGAAGGACAGGTCTTCGCGGGCCTGCCAGTCGAGCATGGAGTTGAGGGTGTAGGCCGGGGTGACGGAAAGGGTGTCGCCGGTTTCCTTGTTCTTCGACTGCAGCATCCAGGTGAGGTTGTTGGTCCAGCTCAGCTGCTCGGTCAGCGGCAGGGTGAGGTTGCCTTCGATACCTTCCACCAGCGCCTTGGGCACGTTCTCCCACTGGAATATGCGGGCGTTGGCGTAGTTCACGCCGCCAACCACCTGGCCGCCGGTGGCGCTGCCGATGGAGGCCATGCCGGACTCGATCTTGTTCTTGTAGTCGTTGCGGAACCAGGTCAGGCCGGCGACCAGGCCGTCGTTCTTGTACTCGATGCCCAGTTCCTTGTTGACGCTGGTTTCGGCGTCGAGGTTTTCGTTGCCGCGCAGGTAGCAGCTGGTGGTCTGGCCGTAGCAGCCCTGGCCACGGCTGTAGAGCAGGTAGTCGGAGTTGAGCTGGTACAGGTTCGGCGCCTTGTAGGCGCGGGCGATACCGGCCTTCAGGGTGAGGGTGTCGGTGAGCGCGTGGGACAGGTTGAGCGACGGGCTCCAGTTGTTGCCGACGATGTCGTGGTGGTCGAAGCGCAGGCCCGGGGTGAGCATGGTGCCGGGGGCCAGTTCGATGTTGTCTTCGGCGAACAGCGAGAAGATCTGCGCCTCGGAGGTGGTGTCGCGGCCGCTGTTGGTGAGGCCGCCGATGGCGCCGCCTTCGGTGGTGGTCTGGGTGTTGGAGCTCGGGTCGTCCAGTTGCTGGCGGGTCCATTCGCTGCCCAGGGTCAGGGTCTGCGGGCGGCCGGCATCCAGGGGCAGGTTGAGCTCGCCGTGGGCGGTGAGGTTGCGCAGGGTGGCGGTGTAGTAGCCGCTGTTGGCGAAGATGCCTTCGGTGCCGCCGGCCAGGCCTTCGTTGATGCGGTTGTTGCGGGTCTTCTCGTACTGCAGGTAGGCCAGGGAGCTGCCGAAGTCCCAGTCGCCACGGTGGGTGAGGGCGTAGGTCTCGCGGAAGGTGCGGTTGGTCTCGTGGCCGAGCATCTTCTTCACGGTGGCGTTGCTGTTGGTGTTCTGGGTGTCGCCGGTGTAGAGGTTGCCCTGGCGGCTGAAGCCGGTTTCCAGCTCCAGGGTCTGCTCGGGGGTGAAGTTCCAGCTGAGCAGGCCGTTGACGTCCTTGTTGCGCACGCCTTCGCGGCCGGCGGGCAGGGTGCCGGCCTGGTTGCCGGTACGGGCGGATTCGTGGCCTGAGTTGATGTCCCAGTCGTCCGACTCGGTCTTGGCGACGTTGCCGTAGACGCGGTAGCTGAGGGTGTCGGTGAGCGGGCCGTTGAGGCCGAAGCTCAGGCGCTGGCTGGCGCCTTCGTCCTTGTGGGTGGGGAAGGAGGTGTAGACGGTGGCGTTGCCGTGGGTCTTGGCGCCGGCCTTCTTGGTGATGATGTTGACCACGCCGCCTGCCGCGCCGTTGCCGTAGCGCGCGGCCGCCGGGCCACGGATGACCTCGATGCGCTCGACCTGGTCGGCTGGCACCCAGTTGGTGTCGCCACGGCTGTCACGCTCGCCACGCCAGCCGTAGCGCACGGCGTTGCGGCTGCTCACCGGCTTGCCGTCCACCAGGATCAGGGTGTTCTCCGGGCCCATGCCGCGGATGTCGATCTGGCGGTTGTTGCCACGCTGGCCGCTGGTGGAGTTACCGGTGAGGTTCACGCCCGGCATGGTGCGGATGATCTGCGACAGGTCGTTGGCCGGCGGGCGCTTCTTGATGTCTTCGGCGGTGATCACCGAAACCCCTGGCGCCTGCTTGGTCTCTTCCTCGGCGGTGGCGATGACGTTCTGGGCTTCCAGCTCGATGCCGGGGGCACTGGCGTCGATGTTGGCCGCGTGCACGGCGAACGACAGCAGGCAGCTGGACAGCAGCAGGAAGGGGATGGCGGTGGAAGACGGGCGAGGCGACATGGACGATCTCCGGTAATGCCTTGGGATGCGCGAAGATCACGAATGATATTAATTGTTATTTGAGAGTAAAGCGCATTAACTTTCTAAACACTTCGTGAGGGTCCGTGTTGGGGGGATTCGCGAGCAGAGCTCGCTCCTACGGCGGGGTGCAAAACCTGCGATTGAGCCCCGTAGCCTGGGCTTCAGCCCAGGGTTTCCTGCACGGCGCCGCTCCCGGGCTGAAGCCCGGGCTACATGAGGGAGCACCGGGCTGCCGGCAGACTCAAGGTGTAGGGCGGGTGAAACCCGCGATTGGGTCGTGCGGGGCGCCGGGTGTGGGAGCGGTTTCAACCGCGAAAAAGCATCGCGAATGAATTCGCTCCTACAGGTCGAGCGTAGGGCTATTGCGTCATGTGGCCGGCAGTTCCGTAGCCTGGGCTTCAGCCCAGGGGTTTCTGCACGGCGCCGCTCCCGGGCTGAAGCCCGGGCTACATGAGTGGGCATCGCGCCACCGGCAGCCGCAGGTGCAGGCACAGGCCCGGGTGGGCGTTGCTGGCCCAGAGCTGGCCGCCCTGCAGTTCGATGGCGCGGCGGGCGATGGCCAGGCCCAGGCCGAAGCCTTCGCCGGTGCCGCCTTCCAGGCGTTGGTAGGGGAGGAAGATGCGTTCCAGGTCTTCCTCGGCGACGCCGGGGCCCTGGTCGCGCAGGCGCAGGTGCCAGCAGTCGCCCTCACGCTCGCCGTCGAGGCTTACCCTGCCGCCTTCAGGGGAGTGGCGGATGGCGTTGCGCAGCAGGTTCTCCAGGGCCTGGGCGAGGCTGTCGAGGTGCACCTGCACGCGGCAGTCGGCATCCAGGGTGCAGGGCAGGCGTGCGGCGTCCCAGCCGCTTTCGAAGCAGGCGTCCTCGCGCAGGGCTTCCCAGACCGAAAGCACCTGCACCGCTTCGGTGGGCAGCTGCGGGTGCTCGGTGTCCATCCAGGCCAGGTCGAGGGTGTCTTCCAGCAGGCGTTGCATATCGGTGATTTCGCGGTCCAGGCGCTGGCGCAGCTGCTCGGGCGGCAGCTCGCTGTCGTGGGCGATGCGCAGCCGGGCCAGCGGGGTGCGCATCTCGTGGGACAGGGTGCGCAGCAGCAGGCGCTGCTGGCCCAGGCTCAGGCGCAGGCGCTCGGCCATGTGCTCCAGGGCCTCGGCCAGCTCGCCCAGCTCGTCGCGGCGGTCGGCCAGGGGCGTGCCCAGGGGCGCGGTGTCCAGTTCGTCGGCGCGCAGGGCATCGGCGCGGTCGCGCAAGCGGTTCAGCGGCACCACGAGGTGGCGGTAGATCAGCAGGCCGAGCAGGGCCGCCAGCAGCGTTGGTACCACGCCGTGGGTGAAGAGGTGGGTCCAGGGCGTGAGGCCGCTGGGCAGCAGGCGTTCGGGCAGCTGGAGCACCAGGCGGCCGTTCTCCGGGTGCTCGGGGAACTCGATGCTGACGTAGGGCAGCTCGTCCTGCAGGCGCCGGCTCATGGGCCAGTCGAGCTTGCGCATGAAGGTCAGGTGGCTGGATTCCTCGGCGTTCAGCAGCGTGCCGTCGAGGCTTTCCAGGCGCGGGCCGAGCACCGCCACCCAGGTGTCTTCGCGGCTGGCCAGGTCCTGGCGGAAGCGCGCGACGCCGGCCGCGCCTTCGTTCTCCCAGGCCTGCTCGGCCTGCAGCGCGTACTGGGCCAGGTAGTCGCGGTCGGCCGGGGCCAGGAAGTAGGTGCTGCGCTCCACCGACAGGCCCCAGGTGTAGATGAGCCAGGTGAGCAGCAGGCAGAAGCCGACCTGCAGAAGCGCCAGCTTCCACAGCAGGGGATGGCGGCGCATCAGGAGCGGTCCGTCTCGACCAGCAGGTAACCCTGGCCGCGCACGGCCTGGATCTGCAGGCTATGCAGGCCGATATCGGCGAGCTTGCGGCGCAGGTTGCAGACATGCACGTCGAGCCCGCGATCCAGCCGCGTGTAGGCGCGGTGTAGCACGCATCGGTAGAGGAAGGGCTTGCTCAGGGCCTCGCCCGGGTGTGCCTGCAGGGTGGCCAGCAGGCGGTACTCGGAGGGCGTCAGCCCGGCGTTGCGGCCCTGGTGCCGGACGTCCTGGGCCTGATCGTCGAACTGCAGCGGGGTTTCCGCACGCTGCACTGGCTGGCGGCGGTCGAGGCGCACGCGGCGCAGCAGGGCGTCGGTGCGGGCGTCCAGTTCGGCAAGGCTGAAGGGCTTGGGCAGGTAGTCGTCGGCGCCGCGGGTGAAGCCGGTGATGCGGTCCTGCTCGGCGCCCAGCGCCGACATCAGCATCACCGGGGTGTCCTGGCGGCTGCGCAGGGCTTCCAGCAGCTGCAGGCCGTCGAGGCCGGGCAGCATGATGTCCAGCAGTACCAGGTCGAAGTGGCCGGTCTCGGCTGCATCCAGGCCCAGGGTGCCGGTGCTGCAGGTGGTGACGGCGAAGCCGCGCTGGCGGAAGTGGGCGTCCAGGTCCTCGCGCAGCCGGGGGTCGTCTTCGACCAGCAGCAGGCGGGGGGAGGAGGCGGGGAATTCGATTTGAGAATATTTCACATTTGGAAATATCTCATTCCCCGGGGGTGCCTGACAATCGCGCGATGGTCGCAGGGGCTACCGCTCGGCGACCTCAGTCGAAGCCCTTGAGCACCGCGAACTCGTCCACCGGGGCGCGCTCGGAGCGCAACTGGTTGATCGGCGCGGAGCGGTCGGCGTGGCCCAGCGCCATGCCGCAATAGAGCAGCTCGTGCTCGGGCAGCTCGAAGTGGGCGTGCAGGCTCTGGCGCACCATGCCCCAGGCTTCCTGCATGCAGGTGGCGAGGCCGCGTTCCTCGGCCACCAGCGCCAGGGACTGCATGAACATGCCCAGGTGCGCCCACTGGCCGTGGCCCATGGAGCGGTCGATGACGAAGAACAGCCCCACCGGCGCGCCGAAGAACTGGAAGTTGCGCGACATGGCGCGCAGGCGCGCGGCCTTGTCTTCGCGGGGGATGCCGAGTTTGGCGTAGAGCGCCTCGCCGATGGCGTAGCGGCGGGTGCGGTAGGGCTCGGTCAGCCCTTCCGGGTAGATGGGGTGGTCGCCGGCTTCGCCCACGGGGTTCTTCATCAGGGTTTCCAGGGCGACGCGCTCCACCGCGGCCTTGGCGGTGCCGCTCACGGCGATGACCTTCCAGGGTTGCAGGTTGCCGCCGGAGGGCGACCAGCGCGCGGTGTCCAGCAGCTCGCGCAGGGTGGCGGCGTCGATGGGCTCGGCGGTGAAGGCGCGGACGGAGATGCGTTGCTTGAGGGTTTCGGCTACGGACATGACGGCGCTCCTTGGCGGGTGATGGCGCGGCCGGGGCCGTGCGGACCCGGGCGAACTTAGCGAAAAGCCCGTCCTTGACGCCACAGGCAGAACTGCCAAGAACCATCACCCGGACGCCAGCCCGGGTGATGGCGCCGGTTACTGCGCGGTGCTGGCCGGCTGCTCCCAGAAGCGCGGGAAGGTTTCGTGGGGGTACTGCTTGCCGTCGTACTTGAGGGTCTTGCGCTCGGTGCGCAGGTACTTCTCCCCGGCGGCCGAGTCGCCGGTCACCTTGGCGGCCAGCACCAGGTCGGCGAAGCCGTTGCTGCGGGTCTTGGCGATGTCGAGGGTGACCTTGGCGCTTTCGGTCATGAAGTCCGGGTCGTTGACGCAGAGGGTGCCCTTGATGGTGGTCCATTCGCTGAGGTAGGCCCTGAGCACCGGGCGCAGGGCCTTGCCGTCCGGGGCGAACAGGGTCAGCTCTTGGTCCGAGCCGCCGTCCGGGCAGCTGGCGCCGCGGGCGGTGCTGTCGAACACCAGGCCGAAGGCGCGCACGCCCGGCGCCAGGTGGTAGCGGGCGGTGTCCAGCCACAGGCTGCCGGCGCTCACCTCGGTGACGGCGTCTTCGTCCAGGGTCGCGTCGTAGCGTTCCAGGAATGCGCCGCTCTTGCCGTCCACCTTGGCCACCAGCAGGGCCAGGCTGCGTTCGCCGGCGGAGATGCCTTCATCGCCCGGGCGGACGTAGGCGAGGGCGACCACCGAGCGGGCCTTGTCGTCCGGCCAGGGTTTGCAGGCGGCGGCCACCAATGGGCCTTCGTTGTAGGCGTCGGGCATCGCCCAATCGTGCTGGCCCAGTTGCTTGGCCAGCGCGTCGATCAGCGGTGCGGGGCAGGGTTGCGGGTCGCGGGCCTGGGCCTGGGCCTGGCCGGCGAGGCAGGCGCAGGCGAGCAGGGCGAGGCGGGGAGCCCAGGAGGCGAGGCGGCGGTAACGCTCCATGTCGACGGTTCCGTGTGGGGGAAAGGCCGACATTCTAGCCGCCGCTGCGGGGGGCGGAGTGGCTGACCGGTTCGCATTTCTGCCGATTGGCCGTTGCAGGCCTAGCCAGCGTTGGCGGCCAGGGGCGCGCCGACCGGTTCGCGGGCGGGCTCGAACTCCAGGGCCGGGTCGGCGATGGGCTGGCGCAGCAGCATCTCGCGGTCGCGCTCGTAGTGGTTGAGCACCCGCCAGGGGAGGTGGCGGCCCTGGCGCGGCAGCAGGTCCCCGCCGCGCTGCACGTAGCCCGACTGCAGGGCGCCCATGACGCTGCCCGGCTCCATCTCGCCCTCCGGCGCGCGGGGTGTGCACACCTCCAGCTCGTGCTTGCCCATGTGGTTGAACAGGCGGCACAGGTAGCTGGAGGCGATATCGGCCTTGAGCGTCCAGGGCGCGTTGGTGTAACCGAATATCGAGCCCATGTTGGGGATGCCGTGGGCCAGCACGCCCTTGTAGGTGAGGCGGTCGGACAGGCTCTTGCGCTGGCCGTCCACCACCATGTCGATGCCACCCAGGGCCCGCAGTTGCAGGCCGGTGGCGCTGATGATGATGTCCGCCGGTAGCTCGGCGCCGGATTCCAGGGCGATGCCCTGCTCGGTGAACGTGGCGATGCGGTCGGTGACTACCGAGGCGCGGCCCTGGCGCAGGGCGGCGAACAGGTCGCCGTCGGGCACCGCGCAGAGGCGTTCGTCCCAGGGCATGTAGCTGGGGGTGAAGTGGCGCATGTCGACCTTGCCGCCGAGCTGCCTTTTCACGCTGCCCAGCAGCCAGGCGCGGACCTTCTCCGGCCAGCGCCGCGCGGCCTTGTAGATGACCCGCTGCAGCCAGATGTTGCGCGTGCGCGCCATGGCGTAGACCCAGCGCTCGGGCAGCACGCGGCGCAGGGCGGCGGAGACCACGTCCTTGCCGGGCACGCTGATGATGTAGCTGGGCGAGCGTTGCAGCATGGTGACGTGGCCGGCGCGTTCGGCCATGGCCGGCACCAGGGTCACGGCGGTGGCGCCGCTGCCGATGACCACCACGCGCTTGCCGCTGTAGTCGAGGTCTTCCGGCCAGTGCTGCGGGTGGATCAGGCGGCCCTGGAAGCGCTGCATGCCGGGGAAGTCGGGCTGGTAGCCCTGGTCGTAGTCGTAGTAGCCGACGCAGGAGACCAGGAAGCGCCCGGTGAACACCCGCTGCGCGCCGCTGGCCTCGTCACGGGTCTTGACCGTCCACAGCCGCTCACGGCTGGACCAGGAGGCCTCGGTGCAGGCCTGGCCGAAGCGGATCCTGCGGTCGACGCCGTGCTCGCGGGCGGTGTCTTCGATGTACTGGCGGATGGTGTCGCCGTCGGCCAGGGTCTTGAGCTGGTCCCAGGGGCGGAAGGCGAAGCCGAAGCTGAACATGTCGGCGTCCGAACGGATGCCGGGGTAGCGGAACAGGTCCCAGGTGCCGCCCACCGCCTGGCGCCGCTCGATGATGGCGAAGTCCATCTGCGGTGCCTCGCGCACCAGGTGGCAGCCCATGCCGATGCCCGAGAGCCCGGCGCCGATGATCAGCACGTCGTGATGGTCGTTCAAGGTCGGCCTTCCTTCTTGTTGTTCTTGTGTTGTGCAAGTCATAGCAGGCTTTGCCGCCGCTGCTCGCCGGCCCTTAGGCGGGTTTTCCGCATGCGCGTTGAGGCCGGGGTTTCAGCCCGGGGTTTGCAGGGCGCCGTTCCCGGGCTGAAGCCCGGGCTACAGGAAGATGCGGCGCCGCTCAATGCTCGCGTCGGTAGCTGAAGCGACAGCCGCTGGGATCGGTGAAGGTGAGGCCGTCGGCGTCGAGGCTGTAGCCGTAGCTCACCAGCGCATCGTTGGCGGTGGAGAGGGTGACGCGGCCGGGGCTCTCGATGTGCCAGGTGCCGCTGTCCCACCAGGTGAAGCCGCCGGGGGCGTCGGGGGTGCCGCTGTACAGGCCGTTGGCGTCGAAGCGCAGGCTGCTGGCGTACTTGGTGGCGCAGGGTGGGGACTGGCTCTTGCGCCATTGCCCCAGCAGTTGGTTTTCCAGGTCGGTCATGTCGTGCTCCGGTGGTTGCCGGTGCGGGGTGCCTGGGGGGCACCTCGCACCGGTCCTGTCGCCCCTACTTGGCGCCGGCCGCCAGGTTGGTGGGCCTGGCTCGGGCCTTCGGCGCCTTGCCGAGGTCCTTGAGCACACCACCGGCATCGCTGATGAGGGTGGTCAGCTTGCTGCGTTCGGCGTCGCTCATCACCGTATCGTAGTCAAGCAATGCGCTGGCGTTCTTCGGATCGGCCTTGCGTTTGTGGAAACGCTTGGCCAGCCGCTTGGCCGCGATGGCGGCGAAGTGCGGCTTGAGCACCGGCGAATCCAGCGCCGCCTGGATGGCGTCCAGGCCCTCGGTGAGGTGGTCGCCGCCGATGGCTAACACCAGGTGCGCGTCGGGCGTCGAGAGCACGCGGTGGGCGGCTTCGGCGTGGCGTGCCTCGACCGCCGCGGTGACCATCACTGTGGCGCTGCCGGCGGCATGGGCGACCATGCCGTCGATCTCCCAGTGCACTTCCACCTTCACCTCGTGCACGCCGGGGACGCCGAACAGCGCGCCTTCGGCGCCGCGCATCAGGGTCATGGATTCGCTGATGCGCTCACCCGGCTGCAGCAGGGCGTAGGGCTGGTCCTCGACGCAGTGCACCAGGGTGCGGTAGCTGCGCGGGGTGCCGGCGGGGTCGATCACGCTGCCACTGACGAAGTCGCTCTTCAGGCTCAGGTTGGCCGGTACCCGCACCGGCTGGTCGCCCCGGTTGACCAGGGCGATGCCGACCCGCACCGGCGCGCCCAGGGGCACTTCGCCGAGCAGCGGGGTGACGTCCAGGTCCAGGCCCAGCACCTCGGCTTCGAGGTCCGTCGGGGTGATGCTCGGCATCGCCGTGGAGGCGCTGCCAAAGGCCACCGAGCCGGGGCGCACGAAGGGGTCGGGGTAATGGCGCAGCTGCTTGAGGTTGTCCGGGTGGAAGGACCACTGGATGTTGCTGGGGAAGGGCGTGGCTGGGGTGCCGGCGGCGGCGATCACGTCGCTGGTGCACATGAAGCCGAAGTCCGCCGAGTTGTGGTACAGGCCCATGGCGTGGCCGATCTCGTGCACGGCGGTGCGGAAGTAGGGCGCTGCGGCGGTGCCGAAGCGCTTGCCGCTGACCGTTCCCCAGCCGGCTGCGATGGTCCAGTGGGAGGCGATGCCGATGCCCTCGCGGGGCACGTTGTTGGAGTCGGTGCCGCCGTTGTCGTACATGATCCCGCGCGGGGTGGAATCGATGTTCTTCACCGCCAGCACGTGGTAGCGCCATTCGGTGTCGAGGTTGACCACCGCACGCCGCGCCAGCATCGCCGCGTGCATCTCGGCGTCGGACCAGGAATTGCCGCTGGCCTCGGCGACGTTGGTGTCGCTGAGGTTTACCGCCACCTGCCAGCCCACGGCGTCCATCACCGTTTGCCAGGTGTGCCCGAGGCCGCTGTTGGTCGGCTGTTCGGAGCCGGAGACGGTGTCGATTTCCACGGTGCAACGGCGGTAGTAGCTCGACAGCCAGCCCATGGTCATGCGCCCGATCACCGCGTTGGCGGCGTTCTTCACATCACCCTCGGCGTAGTCGGAGGGCGAGGGATAGCCCGCCGGCCCTGCCATGCGCACCATCTGCGTGGTCAGCTTGGAGTCCAGCGCCCAGCTGTTGGGGGCGGTGAAGCGCCACAGCTCGAAGCCGAGGTTGAAGCTGTTGCCCAGGTAGAAGTTCTCCGGCAGCGAGGTGACGCGGATGTAGTAGCGGTAGCGCGAGCGCGACAGGATCGGGATGCCCGAGGCGGGATTGGGACCTGCCAGGAGGATGGGCTTCAGGCTGGTTTCCGGGCGGCTGCCGAGCAGCGGGATCGGCGAGGCGATGGGCAGCGGCAGGAAGAGGGTTGGCCGCTGGTAGAGGTCGCCGCTGGCGGTGCGGCCGGCGCTGTGGGATTCCACGCGCAGGGTGCCGTCATAGGACACCAGCGGCGCGCCGGTGGGCTTGTAGTTGAGCAGCCAGCAACCGGGGCGGATGCTGCGCAGCGGCGGCACGATGATCGGGCCGGGCACTTGCCTGGGGAGTTCGCTGATAGGGGGGAGGGCGCTGGCCGTTCGGGCGTCTTCCTGCTCGGGCGGCAATACATCAGGCATGGGTGGGGTTTTGTCGAGGCTGGACATCGTTGAACACTCCTATTCAACAAGGGGCGCACCCTGCCCGTACTCCGAACCACGCGAGCCATTGCATGACGCCGGTACGACACCCCTGGAAGGTTCCTTTTTAGGGTCGTGTCATGCGTACCACGTGCGCATGGCCCGGTGAGTATGCGACTGCGCCAGGCCCTGCATAGCGCCGCCCATCGCCCGCAGGCCGTGCGGAGCGACCGGTTGTCGGAGCGCCCGGAAGCCCTGTAAGGGCGCCGCTACAGAGCCCCGCGCAACCGAACTTTTCGTGCTTGTCGATATGCCGGAAAGGCGTTTGCGTGGGGAGGGGGCGAGGGGTTTTGGTCGGCCATGTGCATCGGGAATTGGTGGGCTGAAGCCCACCCTTGTAGGAGCGAATTCATTCGCGATCGGGCTTCCAGGGAACCCCGCCTCAACGGGTACGGATCTCCCCCCGCGCGAGGCTTTCGGCATCGTTGCCGAGGGCGTCCTTCAATTGCATGTCGGCGCCTTGCTCGCGCAACTGATCCAGCAGTTGGGTGCGCTGGAACAGCGCGGCGTACATGGCGGCGGTCTGCCCGGCGGCGTTGCGCTGGTCGGTGGGGCAGGCGGCGTTCATCAGGCGGCGGGCGATGCCCAGCTCGGCCTTGAAGATGGCGCCCATCAGCGCGGTGTTGCCCCGGCCGTCCTGCAGGCAGGGATCGGCGCCGGCGGCGAGCAGGGCGTCCACCGCGTCGGCGTGGCCGTGGTAGGCGGTGAGGATAAGGGCGCTGTAGCCCTTGGTGTCTTGCGTGTTCAGGTCGTAACCGGCGTCGATGAAGGCCTGGAGGACGTCCAGCCGGCCTTCGCGCGCGGCGTCGAAATAGCGTTGGGTCAGCTCGGCCTGGATGGCGGCCGGGTCGGGTGATGGCTCGGCCTGGGCCAGGCCGACCCAGAGCAGCAGGGTGAGAAGTGTGTATTTCATCTCGGGCCTCCGTAAGCCGGCCCGCGTGTGCGGGCCGGGGTTGGGTGGGTCAGTCGGTGAGCTTGGCGGCCAGGGCTTTCACCTTGGCCAGGTCGCCACCGGCCACCTTGGTGACACGGGTGCCGTAGTCGGCATCGGCCTTGTAGAGGAAGGACAGCATGATGTGCTTGCTCTCGCTGTCGGTGCCGGCGAGGGACTGGCCGAAGCTGTTGACTAGGTCCTGTTGGTCCTTCTTGCCGTAGGAGCGGTACAGGTCACCGGCCTGCTTGAAGTTCTGCTCGCGCTGGATGCCGCGCTGCTGGGTGCTGCCCTGCAGGGGCGTCTCGACGTAGCGGGCGCTGGCGGTGGCTTCGCGGGGCTGCAGGCGGCTCGGCTCGTAGTTCACGCCGCTGCTGGTGTGGCCGACGTTCATGCTGCCGTCCTGGTTGCCGTTGTTCACCGCACCACGGGGCTTGTTCACCGGCAGCGACAGGCCGTTGGTGCCCACGCGGTAGAGCTGGGTGTCGGCGTAGGCGAACACGCGGCCCTGCAGCAGGCGGTCTTCGGAGGGCTCGATGCCCGGCACCAGGTTGGAGGGCGCGAGGGCGACCTGCTCGGTTTCCTGGAAGAAGTTGTCGACGTTACGGTTGAGCACCATCTGGCCGATCTTGCGCTCGGGCACGTCGGGCCAGACCTTGGTGGCGTCCAGCGGGTCGAACTCGAAGCGCGCCAGGTCCTTGGGCTCGAGCACCTGGATGTACAGGTCCCACTTCGGGTAGTCACCCTTGGCGATGGCGTTCACCAGGTCGGTGGTCATGTGGCTGTAGTCCTTGCCCTGGACGACCTCGACTTCCTTCGGGTCGAGGTTGCGGATGCCCTGCAGGGTCTTCCAGTGGAACTTCACGTAGTGCGTCTCGCCCTTGGCGTTGACCAGCTTGTAGGCGTGCACGCCGTTGCCGTCCATGAAGCGGTAGCCGGCCGGGGTGCCTTCGTTGGAGTAGAGCAGGGTGAGGGTGCGGATGGACTCCGGCACGTGGGAGAAGAAGTCGAAGCGGCGCGAATCGTCGTCCAGGTTGGTGCGCGGGTCCGGCTTGAAGGCGTGGACCATGTCCGGGAACTTGATGGCATCGCGGATGAAGAAGGTGGGGAAGTTGTTGCCCACCAGGTCCCAGTTGCCGTCGGCGGTGTAGAACTTGGTGGCGAAGCCGCGCGGGTCACGCAGGGTTTCGGGGGAGTGGTTGCCGTGCACCACCGAGGAGAAGCGCACGAACACCGGGGTGCGCTCGCCATTGCGGAAGACCTTGGCGATGGTCAGGTCGGCGATGTCCGCCGAGGCGACGAACTCGCCGTGGGCGCCGGTGCCCCGGGCATGCACCACCCGTTCGGGGATGCGTTCGCGGTCGAAGCGCTGCAGCTTCTGGATCAACTGCACGTCCTGCAGCAGCACGGAACCATTCGGCCCGGCTGTCTGAGAGTTCTGGTTGTCGCCTACGGGGGCGCCGTTGTCACGGGTCAGTGGTGCACCCACAGCCATGGAAAGATTGAACAGGCATGCCGCCGCCAGCAGGCCGGGGGCGGTGCGTTGGAATCTGGACATTTGCGTCTCCTGATGTCTCTGGTTCGGGTGTTGCGGCCTGAACCATAGGGAGCGCGGGAGGGGACGGATAATAGGATTTGGTCAGCCTGGCGATTAGGAAATATTAAAAGTCCTACGCGCGCCGCCTGCTTAGAGTTCTCGGGTACAAGCCCCACCCCGACTTCACCAGGAGGCCGCGCAAGCGGCTCGCACGCAGGACGACCCATGACCCTTACCGAATTGCGCTACGCCGTTGCCCTGGCGCAGGAACAGCATTTCGGCCGCGCCGCCGAGCGTTGCCACGTCAGCCAACCGACCCTTTCCGTGGGCATGAAGCGCCTGGAGGACTACCTCGGCGTGCTGCTCTTCGAGCGCAGCAAGGGCGCCGTCTACCTCACCCCCATCGGCGAAAGCATCATCGAGCAGGCGCAGAAGGTGCTGGCCGAGGCCAACGCCGTGCTGGAAATGGCCCACGCCGGGCGCAACCAGTTGTCCTCGCCGCTGCGGGTCGGCGCCATCTACACCATCGGGCCCTACCTGCTCCCGCACCTGATCCCCCAGCTGCACACCGTGGCCCCGCAGATGCCGCTGTACATCGAAGAGAACTTCACCCACGTGCTGCGCGAGCGGCTGCGGGAAGGCGAGCTGGACGCCATCATCATCGCCTTGCCGTTCTCCGAGCCCGACGTGCTGACCAAGGTGCTCTACGACGAGGCCCTCTGCGTGCTGCTGCCCGCCGACCACCCGCTGGCGGCCGAGCAGCGCCTTTCTGCCGAGGCGCTGGAGGATGCCGAACTGCTGATCCTGGGGGAGGGCCACTGCTTCCGCGAGCGGGTGCTGGAGGTGTGCCCGGCCACCCAGCGTGCCAGCGTGGAATCCAGCTCCCTGGAAACCATCCGCCACATGGTCGCCTCCGGGCTCGGCGTCTCGGTGCTGCCCCATTCGGCGGTGAGCGGCCACCACTACTCGCCGGGCTCCGTGGCCATCCGCCCCTTCAGCGCGCCGGTGCCGTTCCGCCAGGTGGCCATCGCCTGGCGCGCCAGCTTCCCCAGGCCGCGCGCCATCGACGTGCTGGCCGACTCGGTGCGCCTGTGCTCGGTATCCCGTGGGCCGAATGGAGAGGCTTGAGACGCGCTAGGACCGCCACTTCTCCAGGGCCGCGCGGCAGTCCTCCACCAGCGCCGGCATGTCTGCCTCTATCTCATGCCAGCCCAGCAGCGCCAGGGCCTCCCGTGCTGCCGTGCGCAGCGGCGCCCATTGCGGGAAGTCGGAGTTATTGCCGTCCAGGGTGGCGTAGGCGCCGTGGCCCAGGCTCTCGCAGGCGACCCGCAGTGCTTGCAGGTGTGCATGCGCCTGGGGCAGGCGCCGTGGCGGGAAGCCTTCGACGAAGGCCTCGAGGTGATCGAGGTAGGAAGGCCAGAGGTTGCAGTCGGCGCAGCAGCCGATGTTCGCCAGCTGCCACTCGGCGTCCCCGGCGAGGCTTTCCGGGTTCTCAGCCATGCCGCCTCCCCGGCCCTCGCTGCAATGGTGGCGAAATCTAGCACGGGGAGGGCGGCGGGTGATGGGATGCGCTTCAGGGGGTCAATGGGTCACGACTTTGTACTGCCAGAGCTCGCGCCCGCCCTTGTGGTACTCCTTCTTGTAGCTGACCAGGCCTTCGAATTCGGCCCCCTTGCCTGCCCAGAAGTCCTTCCACCAGCTGCGGATCGACACCTGGTCTTCATTGATGAGTTCCCACTCGCCCACATTGGGATCGAGGAACAGCACGTGGTCCCTGTCGAGGCTGCTGAATGCCATGGCATGCCCGCCATCGGCGCCATCCACCACGTAGATGTAGGCGCCCGGGACCGCCAGTACATGGTCGATCACATCCTGGCGCGTGCGCAGCCCGGTGAATTTCTTGAAGGGGCCGCCGCCTTCCCGCTTGGTTACCGTCAGGCCGAATCCCTCCATGTTGTTGTCGCTTTTCTTGTTGCGTTGCCTGTGGCTCTCCAGCAGTTCCTGGATGGTCTCCGGGCCGATGATGTCGTAGATGGTTTCACCGGGCGTCAGATGGCCCGCCAGAACGGCCCTGACCCAGCGGCGGCAGGCTTCGAGGCATACGCCACGGGCATCGTTCCCGGTGTAGGCGAGGGCGGTGGACTGGCTGACCTTGTGGCGTTCGATAGTCATGACACTTCCTTGTTCATGGGGTGGGCGTTCGTTGTGCTTTCTGGCCTGTTGGCTGAGGGAGTGCAACAACGGAGGCGATGGAGACTAGCCAGCGTCAGAGTGCTGTCAATGGACGACAACGAGGTGGCCTCATGCTCAATTCCAGCCTTCATGCAGGGCTGTGCGCAGTCAAGATCACCCGGTTACGGGCGGGGCTTTCGCATGACGCGCAGGAAACACTTTGCAAAAGCCCGCTCGTTGAGCGCCTGCCCCGGGATTCTGTAATTTATCTGCCGTGAAGCCGGGCCCCTCTGGCGGTTAATACCGCGATGTCGGAATCACAGTCTGTACAACTTCGACTGCAAGGAGGGGCTCCAATGACCGCCCTAGATACGTTCCTGTTTTCCGACTTCCTCGGCACCGCCACCTGGCTGTGGCTGGTCTTCTTCGCCGTGGTGTTCGCCCTGCTGGCCTTCGACCTGGGCGTGCTCCATCGCGATAACCGCGAGATCGGCGTCAAGGAAAGCCTGCTGCTCTCCGCCGGCTACATCACCGCCGGCCTGCTGTTCGGGCTCTGGGTGTTCTTCCAGAAGGGCGGCGACGCCAGCATGGATTACCTCACCGGCTTCCTCATCGAAAAATCGTTGTCGATGGACAACGTGTTCCTCATGGCGATGATCTTCAGCTTCCTGGCCATCCCCCGGGAGTACCAGCACAAGGTGCTGTTCTGGGGAATCATGGGGGTGATCGTGCTGCGCGCCGTGATGATCGGCCTGGGCGCGGCGCTGATCCACGAGTTCAGCTGGATCCTCTACGTGTTCGGCGTGTTCCTGGCCATCACCGGCGTGAAGATGCTGTTCTCCAAGGTGGATGACCACCCGGACCTGGAGAACAACGCGCTGGTGAAGTTCCTGCGCCGGCGCATGCGCGTGACCGATAGCCTGCACGGGCAGCGCTTCTTCGTGCGCCAGGCGGATGCCACCGGCAAGACCGTGCTCTGGGCCACGCCGCTGTTCCTGGCCCTGGTGATGATCGAGTGCGCCGACCTGGTGTTCGCCATCGACAGCGTGCCGGCGATCTTCGCCATCACCCAGGACCCCTTCATCGTCTACACCTCGAACATCTTCGCCATCCTCGGCCTGCGCGCCCTGTACTTCGCCCTGGCGGCGCTGATCCACCGCTTCGCCTACCTGAAGTACGCCCTGGCCCTGGTGCTGGTGTTCATCGGCACGAAGATCTTCCTGGTGGGCATCATCGGCAAGATCCCGGCGGTGATCTCCCTCAGCGTGACCCTGGGCCTGCTGGTCGGCGGCGTGCTGCTGTCGCTGTACAAGACCCGTGGCCAGGCGCCGCAGCCCATCGAGGAAAACCGCGCGAGCTGATGGCGCGTCGTCACACCCGCCCCCTCGCGCACTGACGCGCCGAGGGGGCTTTTTGTTAGGCTGCGCTCCTTTTTTCGCAAGGAGCACTGCGTGGCCCTTTCAGCATGGAAGCACCTGCCCTCGTGGGCGGCCCTGTTCGTCGCCACCACGGCGAGCGCCCATACCCTGCCCAGCACGGTTTACCGCGGCACGGCGGGGGATATGCAGCTGGAGGTCATCCTCCAGTTCGACAGCGCCTGGGACGGCATGGCCGGGTTCGTCGAAACCTCGGCGGCGGCCGATCACCTGACCCTGGAAACGACGCCCTATGACCCCAGTGAGCCGCTGCTGATCAACCTGCGCGACGGCACGCCACTGCCGCCGGCGGCGATCGAGTTCCAACCCTTCGCCCTCGACCAGCAGGTGCTGCACGGGCGCTGGATCGACCTGCGCACCCGCGAGGAGCGCGTGCTGCAATTGGAGCGCAAGCAAGTGTTCCGCGAAGGCTCCCGGGCGGTCTACGAGGCCGATCTGCTGCAGCAGGGCACCAGCCAGGGCATGAGCTTCCGCGTGCATGCGCGCAAGGTGGCCAACGACGCGGTGCCGGTCTTCGACCGCATCACCATCACCGATAAGGCGAGCGGCGCGACGCGGCAGGTGATCGAGGGGCTGGATGCCTACTTCTATGGCACCGACACGCTGCGGTTGGCCTACCTGGACGATGACGATTTCGTCGACTTCTCCTTCGTGCCCAAGCGCATCCGCGAGAGCGACCAGGCCCTGACCAGCGGCACGGTGCAGTACTACCTGTACGACCCGGCGTCCGGCCGCTACGCCCTGCACGCGGGCCTGACCGAGATGGCCGGCAGCGGCTCGCTGTACCCCGATGCCCACCAGCGCGGGCGCTTCGAATACCGCCCCGAAGGCGGCGAACGCTTCCGGCCCGGCACCTTCCAAGCAGGCTTCTACCGCCTGGACGCAGGGCAACGGGTGGTGGCTGAAGCGGCCGGGGAGGCCGCCCAATGAGCCGCCTGTTCCGTTCCTGGTTGCGCCTGGCGCTGCTCGTGGTCTTGTGTGGGCCCGGCCTGGCCGGCGCCGTGGATGTCTACCAGGGCACCCTCGGCAAGCAGGCGGTCACCCTGGTGACGTTCCAGCAGAACCGCGTCATCCGCGGCGTGTATTTCTATGACCGCTACCGCACGCCGATCCGCCTCAAACCGGTGTTCAGCAACAACGAGCCCAACAACGGCATCGGCATGGACGAGCTGGACGCCGGCGGGCTGCCGGCTGCGCGCATCCTTGTGTTCTTCTCGGGCTACTACAAGCGCGATGCCACCCTCAATGGCACCTGGACCGACTACCGCACCGGCAAGCGCCTGCCCATCCACATGAAGCACGTGGCCATGCTGCGCTCCGACGAAGCCTGGCCGGGGGCGACCACGGCGGTGTTGCAGGCGGCTTCCACCGAACGCTTCTACTTCCAGGTGCCGCTGGCCAAGGACGGTGGCCCGGCGTCGGCCATCGAGGTGTATGCGAAGAAGACCGGCAAGCGCGTGCAGACCCTGAGTCTGCCGGGTTGCCGCAGCGAGGATGTGGAAACCGTGCAGCTGGCGGTGGAGCAGGGCGCCACCCAGTTGCGGGTGGGCAAGCGCTACCGCTGCGCGGGCGTGGCCTTCGCCTGGAACGAGGGCACGGGGCAGTTCGAATCGTTGCGTTGAAGCGGCCCCGCGCCGGGCTCAGAGGAACTCGGCGCGGATGCGGTCGGTGTCGAACGGGGTGATGCCCTCGCGCAGGCCGAACAGCGTATCGGCCTGCTCGGGCCTTTCCACCCGGCTGCCGCGCGCCTCGGCATGCAGCGCGAACAGGGTGTGCAGGTCCGGGGCGGCGAGGCTGGTCATGGCGCGCAGCATCAGCGAAATGCCGCTGAGGTTGTTGGCGACGTTGTTCCAGCGTGGGTAGCCGCCCAGGCCGATATCCGTCCAGAGGATGCAGCGCTGCTCCAGGTCGATGATGAAGGGCAGGCAGGTCTGCTGGTTGGCGGAGAGGTCGAGGCGGTCTTCCACGGTGCGGGCCTCGAAGGCTTCGCCGGAGTCCACGTCGCTGCGGGCCATCCAGCCGGCGAAGCATTCCGGCAGGTCGCAATAAGGCTGGTTGGTGTAGCTGTTGACGCAGGGCACCACGAAGCGCAGGCCCTTGTCGCGCAGTAGCTGCAGGTCGAGGTCGATGAACTCGGCAGCGCCTTGCGGGGCGTCGACGATGTCGCCGCTGTGGTGGCCGCCGTAGCCGTGCAGGTTGTAGTAGGCCACCAGGTCGCGGTAGACGAAGTCGCCATCGAAGAAGGCGGTCGACAGGTCGATGTCGGTGCGGCTGTGGCCGTTGGTCCACCAGAGGAACAGGCGGATGTAACGCGACTCGGGCAGCGGCATGCGGCTGCCGCGCACCAGGGTACGCAGCGAGCGCGAGGCCGAGCGCTGGGCCAGGGGCACCACCCGGTCGGCCAGCTCCGGTGCCAGGTAGCAGCGGCCCAGCGGCGGGCGGCTGGCGAAGCGGGCCACCAGGGTGGCGCGGATCAGCGCGATGGCGTCGGCCAGGTGCTCGGGGGCGATGGGCGCGCGCCGATCCGGGAGCGTCCAGGCACGGGCGGCATCGCCCTTGGGGAAGAAGGTGCGCAGGGGCGCGTGACCGCGATGTTCGAACTGCGCCAGGGCCTGCAACAGCACCGGCGTGGCGACCTGCTGGGCGACCTCGGCGAACTGCTTGAGCACCGCATCCGGCTGCGGGCTGGTGCGCAGCAGGTGGTCCAGGCGCCGGGCCATCTCGCCGGGGCGGGTGGCCAGGCGCTGGCTGGCGGCCTCGACCCGGCCGGTTTCCAGGTCCCGCTCCACCTGGCCATTGAAGCCGCTGAACGGCAGGCCCTCGCGCAACACCTGGAAGGCTTGCCAGGTACGCGGGCATTGGCTGCGGTAGTCGCCGGGGTGCAGGCCTTCGCCGAGGCGCTTCCAGCGTTCGGGCCAGCGGCGCATGTCTTCGGTGGGGTCGCCGCAGGCTTCCAGCAGCGCCAGCAGCCGGCGCCGTTCGCGACGCTTGAAGCCCTTGAAGCGGCAGGACTCGGCCAGGGAGACATCGCCATCGCAGAGCGCCACGGCCAGGCGCAACACATCGGTGGCGGTGCCGATGCGTTGGTCGACGAAGCGCTCGGCGCGCTCGCCGGGGACGAAGCGCAGCAGCCAGGCGGCGATCAGCGCGAGGTTTTCCTTGAAGGGGATTTCTTCCGGCAGCAGGTCCAGCACCTTGTCGCGGTACTGGCGCACGAACCACTGCAGGTCGGCCTTGTCGTCCGCCGACAGCGAGGTGCGCGAGGCGGCCAGACGGGTGCAGAGGCGCTCGAATTCTTCCTGGGTGCCGAGGTCGATCTCCAGCGGCTGGCGGTGGTGCAGCAGGGGCGCCGGCAGGCTCGGATCCTGCAGGCGCAGGCGTTGCAGAGTGAGGTAGTGATAGACGGCGCGCTGGTACAGCTGCGCCTCGTCCAGGGCCAGGCTGCCGGCTGGGAAATCGGGGAACAGCGGGCGGTGTTCACGGTGTGCGCCGGTCATCGGGGCCAGGTGGCGGCGCAGGTCGCGCAGCACCCGGGCGAGCTGCTCCGGCGAGAGGGTCAGCAGGCGCTCGGCGAGGGCCTCGGAGAGCACGAAACCGAGCTGCTCGGTTTCCTTTTGCACCATGGCCACCTGGGCCAGGCTGGCGCCGCCTTCACCGGGGCTGACCGCGAACTTGCGGCAGCGGCGCAGGAAGATTCCGTTCACATCTGCTCCTGAAATGAAAAGCCCACCGTGAGGTGGGCGGGTGGGAAGCGGGCACCCTAGTTTCAGAGGTAGAAGGAAGGACGCCCATAGCCACGGCGTGGAGGATATTGCAGGTGGCGGGAAAAATGAATCGCCGTCTGCAGGCGAACGCTCGACGCTTTCGCATCGTGGCGATTTCTTCTGTGCCACGGCTGGTGAGCACCCGTGCTTCACGCCATGATTGGCCCCTTTGTGCGGGCCATGGATCGGCCGGGCCCGCTGTACCGGGAACGTGCGATGCACATGGAATCGGAACGGCCTTCCGCCGCCTGGCTCTACCTGGGTGGCGAGGGCATCGAGCCCCGTTGCCTGGCGACGGATGCGTACGTGTCGCCGCTCTGGTGCCTGCTGCTGGCGGGTGCCGAGGTGGTGCCGGCGATCACGCCGGCGCAGGTGGAGGTGCAGACGCCCGGCAATGGCCTGCGCCTGTCGCTGGAAACGGCGCAGGACAACTGGGCGCAGTTCGACGCCTATATCCGCCGTCACCCCCAGCACAATCGCGTGCCCGCCATCGGGCTTTGCCTGGACGCGGTGGCGGCCTTCCTGCAGCGTGCCGCTGAAGCCAGCGAGGGGCCTTTGCAGGCGCTGTGGCTGCAGGGCGACCTGGATGCGGTTTCCGGCCCCTTCGACGCCAACACCGACTCGCGCATCGGCTTCTGGAAGTGGAACGCCGACACGCGCCTGCAGGCGTTGCAGGCGGGCACGGTCGACCTGCATGACATCACCCTGGTGCTGGATTACGAGAACCTCGACGAGTGGGTGCGGGCCTTTGGCCTGGATACGCTGGACCACCCCTGGTTCCGGGCGCTGGCCCATCTCGAGGGTTTCGCCGGGTTGCAGGTGCCTTTTGCCGAGCTGGAGGCGCCTGCCGAAGCCAAGCCACTGCCGGTCGGGCTCGATGAGCACGACATTGCGCTCGACCCCGGCCCTGAACACGAGCCGGAAAACGAGCTGGAACTGGACGAGCCGGCGCCGCCGCCCGTTTCCCCTGGGGAGTGGGCGCGCCGTTACCAGGCGGGCGACCCCGCGGCGGCACTGGCGCTGTCCCGTCTGGCCGAAGACCCGGCCCAGGCCATGGACTGGGCGCGGCGCGCCTGTGGCCTGGAGGGGGCCGCCGAGCCCACGGCGGCGGCCTGGTTGCGGCTGGCGCAGCTGGCCTTCGAGAGGGCCGGCAGCACGGATGAGCTGCTGCAGGCGCGTGGCTGGGTGGAGCGGGCGCAGGCGCTGGATCATCAGCTGGACGAGGTCTATGCGCTGCTGTTGCTGCAGGCGCGCCTGTGGCTGGATGCCGACGCCGGGCCGGTGGACGGCGCACGGGCTTTCGCTGCGCTGGAGCGGCTGCTGCTCCTGAGCGGGCGCAACCAGGCGGTGCATACCGAGGGGCTGCACCTGCTGGGCATCTGCCGTCGCGATGGGTTGGGCTGCCCGGCGGACCCTGAGGCGGCGCGGGTGTCGTGGCGCTCCGCCGCGTCGGATGGCCATGGCCCGGCGACTCAGGCGCTGGTGGAGCTGCTGGCCGCACAGGCCGACGCCGAGGAGGATGCCGAAGCGGCGGAGCGCTTGTGGCTGGAGGCGTTGAACCACGCCGAGGTCTACCTGGAGTGCTTCGCCGAGGAGGGCGACCCGCGGGTGCTGGCGTTCATGCACGGTTTCTGCGGCGAGCTTGCGCTGCGCACCGACTCCATCGACTGGGAGGCGGCGGAGCTGCACCTGGTGCGCGCGGCCGAGGCGGGGAACGTCGATGCCATGGGGCTGCTGGCGATCGACGTCTACCGCAACCGGCAAAGCCCGTTGCGCGACCTCAAGCGCGCGCTGCACTGGGCCTGGCGTTACGGCGTTGCCACGGGGGTGCTGAAGTCGGCCGACGCTGGCTGGCAGCGCTGGGTGTTCGCGCTGTTCTGGTTGCTGCGGGGATAGGCGAGGTGCATCGCCCCGCCCATGGCGGGCCGGGCGATGGCGCGGTGCATCAGTAGGTGATGCACACCGACTTCAGTTCGGTGAAGCCTTCGATGGCGGCCTTGCCGAACTCCCGGCCCATGCCGGACTGCTTGTAGCCGCCGAAGGGCAGGTTGGGGTCCACCGGGACGTGGTTGTTGACCCAGACGGTGCCGGCTTCGATGCGCGGGATCAGGTCCATGACCCGGCCCAGGTCGTTGCTCCAGATGCTCGCGGTGAGCCCGTAGTGGCTGTCGTTGAGCATGTCCACGGCCTGGTCGACATCGTTGAAGGGCAGCACCGAGAGCACCGGGCCGAAGATTTCCTCGCGCACCGAGGTCATCCCCTGGGTGACCTTGCCCAGCACCGTGGGTTGCACGAAGTAGCCGGGCAGGTCGGGCTGGCCGCCACCGGTGCAGAATTGCGCGCCTTCCTCGCGGGCGATGGCCAGGTAGCGCAGCACGCTGGCCTGCTGGCGGCGGGAGACCAGGGCGTTGACCTGGGCGTCCGGGTCCATGCCGGCGCCGACCTTCAATTGCGCCACCTGGCTGGTCAGGGCTTCGACGAAGTCCTGGTAGCGGCTGGCGTGCACGTAGAGGCGCGAGGCGGCGGCGCAGACCTGACCCTGGTTGAGCAGGCCACCGCCGATGGCGCCGGCCACGGCCTGCTCGATATCGGCATCGGCGAGCACCAGCATGGGGTTCTTGCCGCCCAGCTCCAGGGTGAAGCGGGTCATGTTGTCCAGCGCCGCACGGCCCACCTGCTTGCCCACGGCGGTGGAGCCGGTGAAGGACACCTTGTTCACCTGCGGGTGGGCCACCAGCGCGGCACCGGCATCGGCACCGCCGACCAGCACGTTGAAGGCGCCCGCCGGGATGCCGGCCTGGATCGCCAGCTCGGCCAGGCGCAGGGCGGTGAGTGGGGTTTCGTCCGCCGGCTTGATGATGATGGTGCAGCCGCAGGCCAGGGCCGGCATCACCTTCCACAGGGCGATCATCATCGGGAAGTTCCACGGCACGATGCCGGCGATCACCCCGGCCGGCTCGCGGCGGGTGTAGGCGTTGAAGCGCGCCTGGGCCGGCACGGGGATGGACACGTCCAGCGTCTGCCCTTCGATCTTGGTGGCCCAGCCGGCCATGTAGCGCATGTAGTTGACCGAGGCGCCGACCTCCACCGCGCGGGCGAGGTGGATGGACTTGCCCTGGTTGAGGGTTTCCAGCTGCGCCAGTTCCTCGCCGTGGGCTTCCACCAGGTCGGCGAAGCGCAGCAGCACACGCTCACGCTCGGCGGGGGCCAGGCCGCTCCAGACGCCCGAGCGGAAGGTGCGGTGGGCGGAGGCGACCACGGCATCCACCTGCGGCGCGTCGGCCTGCAGGATGCGCGAGAGCGCCGCGCCGCTGGCGGGGTTGTGCACCTCGCGCTGGATGCCCTGGGCGGGCTGGTGTTGTTGGCCATCGATGAACGAGGCGTGGGTGCGGTCGACGAAGGCGTCGACGCTGGGAAGGGTGTTGATCAGGGCATTGGACACGATCGGCTCCTGGTTCGGGCAGCGGGAGGGTTCGCCCGCGTAGGGCGTGCCCCAGCTTAGGGTCGGGCCCTGGCCAGGGCTTGACTCTGCCTGCCACGCGAACATGACCCAGCGTGCAGTGAGGCGGCCTGTCACGCAGGCGCAACGATCTGGCAGCAGCGGACAAGCCGTAAGAAGGGGAAGGGCGGATAGTCATCCCGTCGCCTTTGCTGGGCGTCGGTTATTGATTGCTCCGTGCTCCACGCTTTACCGCCGTTCTGGTCATCGGCGGTTTTTTTTGCCTGCGATTTGGTGGGAAGGCTTGGGTAGGGTGGGTAGAGCTGTGCGAAACCCATGCTGCCGGGGCGGCCGATGATCACGGTGTGTGATGGGGCCTCGGATCGATGGGTTTCGCTTCGCTCTACGCCATCCTACGGGTGTGCGAGAGCGTGGGGTGTGGGGGTGGAAAAGGAAGGGCGGCCTGGCGATCCGTGCCGGGTCCGGCCCTTCAAAACGGGTGGATCAGAAGGCCAGGGCCATGGTCACCTGGCTGTAGACGTTGGTGCCGTCGCCGCCCACCTGGTTGCCGCCGTTGCTGGCGTCGCGGTCGGGCTGGTAGAGGCCCACCAGCGGGCTGACCAGCAGGTGCTCGGTCACCGCCCATTCCAGGTAGATGTCCAGCTCGCGGGCGTCGAGGTTGAGGGCGTCGCGGCGCTGCAGGGTGTTGAAGTCGAAGTAGAGGACGCCGAGGGTCAGGTTCTCCAGCGGCTTGGCCTTGAGGCCGACATGATGGATGCCGGTGTTGCTGTTGAAGGGGCCGGCGTAGTTGGAGGCCACCTCGCCCTGGAACCAGGTGCCGTAGCCGCTGGCGAAGCCGTTGAAGAGGCTGTCCCAGCCTTCGGAGTAGCGGCTGTAGCGGTAGGTCAGCTTGGGCGCCCAGGCGATGTCGGCGAAGGTGTAGCCGCTCTCCAGGTACCAGGCGCGCTCGTTGCCGGCGTCCTTGTCCTGCACTGCGTATTCGAAGCCGAAACTGGCGTTCTCGATGCCGGCATCGCCTTCGCCGCGCAGGCTGTAGATGTCCATGCCGTCGCGCTGCTGCTGGAAGTCGCTGGCCCATTCATCGGTGACGTCGAGGCCGTGGATCCAGGTCAGCCCCAGGGTGCCGGGGGCTGCGGTGTATTCCAGGGTGCCGGCGGCCAGCTCGGTTTCGGCCTGGGCGCGGTTGTCGGACTTCAGCCAGAAGGCGCTGCCGTGCAGGCCGTCCTTGCCGCCCAGGCGCAGCACGGCGGTGCGGTCGAAGGCGTGGCGGGCGGCGTTGTAGTAGGCACCGCCACGGTTGAGGTGGCCGTCCGCCGGGCCGTTGCCGAGGTTGGGGCCGTCGTCGTTGATGAGGAAACCGGTGCCGATCTTCAGCACCTGGCGGCCGAAGGAGACATCGACGCCGTCTTCGCCCAGGGCCGGGAACAGGTTGGCGGAGCGCCAGCCCAGGTAGGCCTCCTCGATCTTGGTGGTGCGCTCGTTGCCCAGGGTGTTGCCGCCCGGGTCGCCATCGCGCCAGGTGGCGGAGCTGACCCAGTTCAGCGCGCCGTAGGCGGTGCCGTTGCCGGCCAGGCCCTGGTCGCCGCTGAGGCCGTATTTGACGAAGCCTTCGGTCCAGGTGGAGCCGCCGGCGGTGCCGTCGTAGTTCTTGCGGCTGTTCATCCAGCCGTAGACGGCGAGGAAGTCGGCATTCAGGTGGCTGTCGTCATCGGCGTAGAGTTCGTAGGCGCCGACGTTCGGAATGGCGGCCAGCAGCGCGGTGCCCAGGGCGACGGCACTGGCCAGCGGCTGCAAGCGGAGCGTTTTCCTCATGGTTCTCTCCCTCGTATTCTTCTGTGTTGTACGTCCGGGGCTGGGCCCCGTGAGTTGGCATGCCGCCCGGGGGAGCGCGGAGGCGCCCGGCGCGGCGACGGCTATTAATGAGGGCGTGGTGGGGGCGAGTCTTGTTCGAGGCTGCCAGCCGGCTTGCCCGGGGTGGCCAGGGCTGGAGGCAGCGGCGCGCGGGGATGTCAGGCTGCAACAAGAGCAGCGGCAGGCAGGGGCAAGACGCCCAGGGAGGGCGGGCGCACAGTGGTGGGGAACCTGCGGCTACGACCGCACCGGCCACCCCGGCCGGATAACGATAAACAAGAACAATGCATTCGAGGGCCCTGACGATGTCGATCAACGCCAAGCTCACCGCACACCTGAATCGAGGCTCGGTGGGGTTCCCCACCGCGCTGGCCAGCACCATCGGCCTGATCATGGCCAGCCCGGTGATCCTTACCGCCACCATGGGCTTCGGCATCGGCGGTAGCGCCTTCGCCGTGGCCATGCTGATCGCCATGGTGATGATGCTGGCGCAGTCCACCACCTTCGCCGAGGCGGCCTCGATCCTGCCCACCACGGGCTCGGTCTACGACTACATCGCCTGTGGCATGGGGCGCTTCTTCGCCATCACCGGCACCATCGCCGCCTACCTGATCGTGCATGTGTTCGCCGGCACGGCGGAAACCATCCTGGCCGGGGTCATGGCCCTGGTTAACTTCGAGCACCTCAACACCCTGGCCGAATCGGCCGGCGGTTCCTGGCTGCTGGGGGTGGGCTTCGTCATCGTCTTCGGCATCCTCAACGGCTTCGGTGTCAGCGTGTTCGGCAAGGCCGAGGTGATCCTCACCTTCGGCATGTGGACGACGCTGATGGTGTTCGGCGTGGCCGGCCTGATCGCCGCGCCCGCCGTGCAGCTGGACGGCTGGTTCGGCACTTCGATGGTGGGCACCGACCTGGTGACCATCCTCTCCCTGGTGGGCATGGCGATGTTCATGTTCGTCGGTTGCGAGTTCGTCACGCCCCTGGCGCCGGACCTGCGCAACTCCGCGCGGACCATGCCCCGTGCCATGGCGCTCGGGCTGTTCGGCGTGGCGTCCTGCATGTTCATCTACGGCGCGGCGATGAAGCGCCAGGTGGAGAACGTGCTGCTCGACGAGGCCACCGGCGTGCACCTGCTGGATACGCCCATGGCCATCCCGCAGTTCGCCCAGCAGGTGATGGGCGATATCGGCCCGATCTGGCTCGGCATCGGCTTCCTCTTCGCCGGCGCCGCCACCATCAACACCCTGATGGCCGGCGTGCCGCGCATCATGTACGGCATGGCCGTGGACGGCGCGCTGCCGAAGGTCTTCGCCTACCTGCACCCGCGCTACAAGACGCCGCTGCTGTGCATCGCCGTGGCGGTGCTGATCCCCTGCCTGCACGCTGCCTGGCTGGGTGGCAACACCGACAACATCTTCCACCTGGTGCTGGCCGCCGTCTGCGCCTGGAGCACCGCCTACCTGCTGGTGACGATCTCTGTGGTGATCCTGCGCATCCGCCGCCCGGACCTGCCGCGTGCCTACAAGTCGCCGTTCTTCCCGCTGCCGCAGATCATCTCCAGCGTCGGCATCCTGCTGGGCATGTGGTTCATCACCCCGCCGGGCATGAACCCCAAGGACATCTACGGCCCCTTCGCCGTGATGCTCGGCCTGACCGCCGCCTACGCGCTGTTCTGGACGGTGGTGGTGCAGAAGGTCAACCCGTTCCGCCCGGTGCCGGTGGAGGAAGTGCTGGAGAAGGAATTCGCCAATGAGCCGGGCATCCACCCCAGCGAGAGCTATGGCCATGCTTCCCGCACTGCGTGAGTTCTTCGGCAACACCCGCGCGCCCTCCGGCTACCGGCCGGGGGCGACCCTGGCCCTGGTGCGGCGCAACCTCGGCGGCCTCGGTTTCGAGGCGCTGGAGCCGGGCCGGGGCCGCTTCACCCTGGCAGGTGGCCTGCAAGTGGAGGCCCGCGAGCGCACCCAGTCGGAACTGCTGATGCACCTGGTGCTCACCGAGTTCAGCCTGCAGGTGCCGTCCTGCGGGCAGGGTGTGGCGAAGCTGGAGCTGCGCCACACCGGCGCCATCCGCCGCCAGGGCCTGGCCTGCACCCGGCGCGCCGGGGAGGCGGCCGAGCTGGCTGGCGTGATTGCCGCGCTGGAGAGTGACCCGGCCTTGCGGGCCGCGCTGATGCCCCTGGACTTCAAGCGCCTGCGTATCGAGCGTGAAGAGGGCCACTGGCGGGTGCTGCTGGAACACATGGGCGCCAGCGAGGTGGTCAACCGCATGCCGGCGTTCCGTCGCTACATCCGCCTCGACGACGCGCAGCAGGCCCACCTGCTGAATGCGCTGCCGGCGCTGGCCCGGGTGCTGGCGGGCTTTTGAGCGGCTTCAGGCCTCCGTCGCGGGGGCCTTCTTGATTCCCGGGATCAGCACCAGCTGGCGCAGGTCGGCGACCTTGAGGTCCAGGCTCTTGCCGCTGGGGGACAGCGCCAGCTCACCCATGGCGAAGACCCGGAAGTAGTCCACCTCTTCCCTCAGCAAACCATCCAGGTAGCCCTTGAAGCGGTAGGCGTCCATCTGCTCCTTGGAGATGTAGAGGAACACCGGCTTGTTATCGATGCGGTCGTAGAACTTCAGCTTGAAGCCGCTGCCGTAGCGGTCCACCAGCAGCGCGCCGCCCTGCAGCACCCGGTTGGCAGTGCCCAGCTTGGCGTACTTGATCGCCTTGAAGTACGCACCCAGGGGCATCTCGCCTTCGCCCACCACGCGCAGGCGCATGGCCTTGAACTCGTCGTTGCCAAGCTCCAGCCGCGCTTGCCGGTAGCACTCCACCAGGCGCTCCAGGCTACTGGTGCGCTGGTTGACCGATTTCTTCTCGTTGCGCGGTGCCGGGGCTTCATCGGGAGTGCCGGTGGGCTTGCGCGCGGGGGCGGTTGGCGTGTCGGGCTTGTCGGCGCTGGGCCTGGCCCGTTCGACCGGGGGCTCGAATACGTCGATGTAGTCATGCAGCTTGCGCCGGGCGTGGCGCTGCCGGGCTTCGGCCTCGCTCTCGCCGGGCAGCTTGCCTTCGGCGTCCTCGTCCTCCTCGTCGGCCATCCATTCGCAGTCGGGCGCGTGGCTGGAGTGCGGGTTCTCGCGGAAGTGCGCGGCCTTGTAGGTCTCGTTCGGCTGCTTGTCGTAGTTCGCCGCAGTGACCTTGGTGCCCAACGTGCGGCAGGCCTCGCTGGAGCAGAGGAAGTCGAAACGGCTGCGCGGCTCGGGCAGGGAGAAGAACGCCCGGCGCGCTTCGGCGATGGACAGCACCTCGTCCAGCTGGACGCAGTAGGCACGGGTGATCGGGGCTTTGGTGGGCATCCGGGCGGTTCCCTGGCTGGGGGCATGAGGCGGGATTATGCAGGCTGGCGCGATGGCGGCAAACGGGGGCTTGGAGTGGGCGGCGGGCGGGTGTTAGGTTCTCGGCATGTCGGCATTCAACAAGGAGTGAGTCATGGCATCGCACAAACTGAAAGGGCCCCGGGCCACCGGCTTCAAGCCGGGCATGGGCACCCATCACCCGAAGAAGACCCGGGGCGCCCGCAAGGAACGCTCGGGCATCCAGGCCCTGGTGATTGCCGGCGGCATCGTATTGCTGGTCATCGTGCTGGCGGTGCTGGCCCGCTGAGGTAGGGCGAGAACGCCAAAGAAGCCCCGGCCAGAGTGCCGGGGCTTTTCGTTTCAGAGGTCCAGCAGCTGCGGCGCGATGCCGAGGGCGCCAGCGACCTTCTCACGGGTGGCCTTGCGTGGCTTGGCGGCCTGCTCCTGCTGGGCATAGGCCGGCTGGCTGATACCGATGCGCGCGGCCACTTCCGCCTGGGAAAGCCCCAGGTGTCGGCGCCAGGCGGCGATGGGGGTGAGGCCATCCTTGACCATATGGCCGACGACTTCGTTGGGAACCAGGCCGTCTTGGCCCTGCTGGGCGATGTAGTCGGCATAGGGGATGACGACGAAGGCGGGTTTGCCGTTCGCGTCATTGATGATCTGCACGTTAGTAGGTGTGCTCATCACGCTTCTTCACCTCTTCAATACTCACAATCTGGATGGCGCCGTCCCAATCGAAAATGACTCGGTAACTGCCGACCCGAAGCCGGTAGCCGAACGGATGGTGGACGAGGGCTTTGACGTTTTGCACATCCGGCATGGAAGCCAGTGCCTGGACGGCGTCGTAGATTCTTTTCTGGTCGATGCTGGCGGTTCGTCTGAGTTGCTTGATGGCCTTCCGTGTCCAGCGAATCTCATTCATACCTCTATCACTCTGCGATAAGTAATATAAGTATTTTAGTGATGTTGGTAAATCGGCTGGCCGAGTCGTGTGTCAGGTGATTCCGAAGGGCGGTGATGCTTTGTTTCCTGGCTGAGGGCGCCCAGGGTCATGCACATCTTCACGCCCCGGGGCCGAGGCGATACGCATGACACCCCTCACGCTTGAGCCGGGCATGCTGCCCATTGGCGAGGAATGGTCGGCGTACCGCTCCGCTGGCACCGAAACTGCATCTTCGGACGCCATCGAGTCCTTGTTGCGCTCGCATAGATAACATGTTAACAATCTCGCAACAAAAACAAGATAACTCCGGAGGTTCGTATGCGTGCTCAAGAAGCCCGTGGCGGTCTGGAAGACTGGCAAAAGTCGCTGCAGAACATCTGCGGCAGGTTCGAAACCCAACTGGCTACCAGCCGTTCGCTGTTCATCGGCGAGATCTCCGCGCAATGCCATTCCGGCCTCACCATGGCGCACCTGCGCACCAATGCCGGGCTTATTTCCCGCTCCTCCCTCAAGGCCGATCGCGATGACGACCGCCATTGCTTCCTGATCAGCCAGCGCAGCGGCTTCTCCCGGGTGGCGCAGGGCGGCGTGAGCATCGACCTGGCGCCGGGCGAGCTGCTGCTGATGGATTCGGTGGGCGCCTGCGAGATCACCCCCTTTGGCCTGATCGACCATGCCTCCCTGCACCTGCCGCGCGAGGCAGTGGAGCGCGCGTTCAAGTCCAAGCAGGCCAAGTTCGGCAAGATTTCCTCGACCCGTGCCAGCGGCAAGATGCTGCACCTGCTGATGGACCAGCTGTGCCGCGAGCAGGCGGGTTCGGACGATGACGAGATCGAGGCCCTGGAGAATGCCTTCATCTCCCTGCTGGAGCCGGCGCTGGGCCAGGATCGCGTGGAAGCCGGCAACTGCGATTCCCTGCAGGGCGCCAACCTGCGCAGCTATGTGCAGAAGATCATCGACGAGTCGCTGTCCCAGCCCAACCTCACGCCGCTAGCCCTGGCCAACCGCCTGGATATCTCGGTCCGCCACCTGTACCGGCTGTTCGAGGAGCAGGGCGACAGCGTCTGCCGCTACATCCAGCGCTCGCGCCTGCAGCGCAGCGCCGATGACCTGGCCAACCCCATCCTCCGGGGCGAGTCCATCACCTCGATCGCCTACAAGTGGGGCTTTACCGATTCGGCGCATTTCAGCCGGTCGTTCAAGAAGCACTTCGAGCGCTCGCCCAAGGACTTCCGGGCCGGCGCGTTGATGGAGGCCGCCGCCGGCTTCTGACGGCGGCTCCACTCACCTTCCTAGCCCAGTTGCGTGGCCAGGTGCTCCACCTGGTCATGCAGGAAACCGGCGAAGGCCTCGCCGGGCTGCTGCAGCTGGATGAAGGCCAGCATCGGGTCTTCCACGGCGGTACGCACCCCCGACAACTCCTCCATCACCGCGAGCCCGCAGAAGGGCACGTAGGCTTCCGCGTAGCCACCTTCGTGCACCAGCACCAGGCGCCCGCCGCACAACCCCTCCGCCGCTTCACGCAGCAGCGCCGTCATCCCGCGGAACGAGTCGCTGTGCAGCATCATGCGCGCCAGCGGGTCCACGGCGTTGGCGTCGTAGCCGCAGGCGACCACGATCAGCTCCGGGCGGAAGCGCTCCAGTGCCGGCAGCACGATACGGCGCATGGCCTGCAGGTAGGCGTCGTGGCCGCTGCCGGCCGGCAGGGGGATGTTGATGTTGCTGCCCAGGCCGGCGCCGCGCCCGCGATCCTCCAGGCCGCTGTAGCCCGGCGGGTAGCAGTTCTCCTGGTGCAGGGAAACGGTCAGCACCTCGCCGTCTTCCTCGTAGATCGACTGGGTGCCGTTGCCGTGGTGCACGTCCCAGTCGATCACCGCCACCCGTCGCAGGCCGTGGCGCGCCCGGGCCGCCTCGATGGCGATGGCGATGTTGGCGAGGAAGCAGAAGCCCATGGCCTGGTCGGCGAGGCAGTGGTGGCCCGGCGGGCGCGACAGCGAGTAGGCGTTGTCCGCCTCGCCCCGAATGACGCAGTCGACCGCGGCGATGGCCAGGCCGGCGGAGAGCTTGGCGATCTCGTAACTGCCGGGGCCGATGGGGGCCTCGCTGCCCAGCTCGCCGCCACCGGCGTCGCTCAGGGCCTTGAAGCGTTGCAGGTAGTGGGCCGGGTGGACGCGCAGCAGGTCCTCGTCCGTGGCCGGCTCCGCACTGCGTTGCAGCAACTGGCGGGACAGGCCGGAGACATCCAGCAGGCTTTTCAGCCGGCGCTTGGTTTCGGGGGACTCGGCGAAGCCGGTGGCGGCCGGCGGTTGCACCCAGCCGCCCACGGGCAGGGTCAGGGCGTGCATGCCGGCGCTGTGCCAGAAGCAGAGTTCATCGGAGAAGAAGGCGGTACGGCGGCTCATGGATTGGCTCCGGTGTTGTCGAGGGAAGGGGACGGCGCGCCGCTTTGCAGGCGGGCGAGGCTGAGTGCGGCGAAGGACAGCAGCAGGCAGGTGGCACTGAGCAGCAGCACGCCGCGCATGCCGACGCTGCTTTCCAGCAGCGGGCCGGCGATGGCGGGGCCGAGGGCGAGGCCACCGCCGATCAGCAGGTTGGTGGTGTTCATCAACCTGCCGTTGCGGTCCAGGTCGGCCAGGCAGGCGAGGATGAAGGGCAGGGCGAAGGTCCAGGTGTACTTGAACACCAGGGCCGCCGTGGCGAAGCGCGCGAGGCCCGGTTGGTCGAGCAGGAGCAGCACCGCACCGGTCATCAGGGCGTAGCCGAGCAGCAGCATCGCCCCGCGCGGCCAGCGCTTGCCGATCAGTGCGGCGCAGGCCGAACCGGCGATGCCCAGCAGGGTGGCGACGGCGAGGATGCGCCCGCTGCTGGCCGGGTCGATGGCTGCGGCGCCGGCGATGCTGCCGATGAAGGTCCACACGCCGCTGAGGCCGACGTAGAAGGCCAGTACGGCGAACAGCGCTAGCAACGCGCGCCAGCCGATGCCACCGGGTACCCGCTCAAGTGTGCGGGTGGCCGGGGTGATGCCCTGGAAGCTGCCCGCCAGCGGCAGGCACAGCAGCATCAGCAGGGCCAGGCCGAGGTACAGCGCCTGCAGGCCGAAGCGCTCGAACAGCGGCGGCAGCAGCCACAGGCCGATGGCGCCGAGCACCAGCTGGCCCATGACCCAGAGCCCGTATACGCGGTCGCGGTCCTGGCTCTGCGCCGCGCTGGCGATGCACAGCACCATCAGCGTGCCGCCGGCCAGGGCGCTGACCACGCGCAGGGCCATCAGCGGGTGGAAGGCGCTCGCCCAGGCCGACGCCAGGTTGGCGACGATGAACAGCAGGGCCGCGCCGCGTGCCACCCGCCGCCAGTCCAGGCGCGGCTGCCAGAGGTAGGCGGGCAGGGTGGCCAGGCTCATGGCGGCCAGCTCGGCGGAGAACAGCTGGCCGATCTGCGCCGGGCCGAGGCCGAGCTGGAGGGCGTACTGGGTGGCGATGGCCGGCGCGGCCATCAGCACGCAGGGGACGATGGCGGCGAACAGCACGATGGCCAGCAGGCGGGTGCGGGGCAGCCCCGCGGAAACGGCGGTGGTCATGGCGTGGCCCTCAGAAGACATGGACGAAGCGCAGCAGCAGGTTGTTCTGCTCGAAGGCGTTCTCGGTGGCGACGTTGCGCGTCAGGCCCAGCAGCACCTGGTTGCGCGGGTCCAGCCAGTGGCCCACCTCGAAGCCGAGCTGGGTGTAGCGCTGGTGGGTGTCGTCGAGGGTGCGGCCGTTGAATTCCAGTTCGCCGCCGTCGGCGTGGATCAGGCGCAGGGCGCCGTAGGTGCTGGGGGTGAAGTCGTAGGAGGCGAAGGCCTGCAGGCGGTAGAGCGGCTTCTGCTCCAGGTCCTGGCCGAAGTAGTCGTCGTTCTTGCCATAGACCTGGGCTTCGAGGTTGGCCTCCAGGATCCAGTTCTCGCCGACGCCCTGGGTGTAGTTGTAGTTGAGGTGCAGTGCCCAGCGGTTGGCGCCGGGGGAGGCGTCCGGGTTGCGCCCGTGGTACTCGCCCACCGGCACCGTGAGCATGGTCAGCAGGCCGCTGTAGGTGCGCGATTGCGGGTCGTTGATGAAGAACAGCGTGCCGCCCACCTGCGGGTCGCCCAGGCCGCGTTCGCTGCTGCGGCTGGCGGCGCCTGGCGCACGGATGTCGACGTCCACGTAGGGGACGATGAACTGCGGGGTGCACAGGGTGCCGCAGATGTCGGTGAAGATCAGCTGGCGCCAGGCGAAGGCGTTGACCGCGAGGTCGGCCTTGCCGGTGCTGTCACCCCCACCGTGGTAGTCGTTGGCGCGGGTCAGCGGCAGGTAGCCGACACCGAGCACGGTGCCCACCGGTGCCGAGACGAAGTCGCGGGCATTGAGGTCGGCGGCCTGGGCGCTGGAGGCGGCAAGGGCGGCGGCGAGGGCAAGCGGAAGCGTGTAGCGGCTGTGCATGTGCAGGGTTCCTCTGGCGGGTAGGTGCAGGCAAAGGCTCCCCGTCCCGCCGTCTTCGGGGCAGGTGGAGGGAGCGGGTGGGTTTAGTTCGAGGTGTGGTGCAGCAGGTGGGCGATGCCCGCCTTGCCGTTGATGCCGAGCTTGTCGTAGATGCTGCGGATGTGATGGCGCACGGTGTTCGGCGCCAGGCCCAGGTCGCGGGCGATTTCCTTGTAGGTGCTACCGCCGCCGAAGCGTTCGGCGACGTCGGTTTCCCGGGCGCTCAGTTGCGCCAGGGCGGGGCGCAGGCGGGCGCTGAGCAGGAGCAGGTCGCCGACTTCGGTGGCGTCCAGCTGCAGGTGCTGGCCCCGGTAGCCGGCGGCGTCCACCGCCTCGGGCAGGCGCGGGCCGCTCCAGCGTGGCCACTCCAGCAGCAGGCGCTCGACGAAGCCGTGCTCGGCGTAGTGCAGGGTGCGCTGGCGGTCGCACACGGCCAGCGCCAGGGTGTTGGGCCCGTCCAGGGTTTCACGCAGGGCCACCAGGGCGCGGATCTGGTTGGCACCCTCGGCGGCCACCAGGTGCGGCATCACCTGGTCGAGGAGGAAGCGCTCCTCCTCGCCGAAGCGCGGCGCGCCCGGGCGGCGGTAGAGCGTCAGGTGCACGCTGAGCTGGGTTTGCGGATCGATGTGGATCACGCAGAGGAATTCACCGAAGCCGTGCTTGCGCCCCAGCCAGCGCAGCCCGGCGGGGGTGTCTTCGGCCTGGCTGTCGACGATCACCGAGCGCCCGGGTTGCGACTGCACCAGGCCGACGGTGATGTCCTGCTCGCGGATCGACTGCCAGTCCTCCACGTAGCTGGCGGGCAGGCCGAACACCTGGGAGCTGTGTTCCTCCGGCAGGTCGGCGACCATCGCCGCGTGCCCCCACCAGGCCTTGTCGAAGGCCAGCAGCGCCTGCAGGCGTTGCAGGGCGTGGCGATGGAAACGGGCGAGGGGTTGTTCCTGGGCCAGTCGTTGCAGCTCCAGCACGCAGGCGTTGAAGGCGGCGAAACGGCGGGGGGTGATGAGGTGTTCGTCGATCTGGCTCATGGGAGGTACCTGTCTGCGACTTTGTTGTTTTTGTCGGAGCCGGCGAGCGGCTCTCAGTCATCAGTGGGTGGCCGGTGTCTGTACGACGAGGCAGGGCCTGGAACGAGTATCGCCAAGGGTGGCGGGGGTCACCATCCTACAGATGCAGGATAGGCCGTCGACCCCCGCCGGCCCTGGCCTTCGGCATTCAGCCGCCGGTGGCCGCGAGGGTCTCCGGGAGCGTGGCGCCGCCGTCCACCACCAGGGTCTGCCCGGTGATGTAGGAGGCCTGGTCCGAGGCGAGGAACAGCATGGCGGCGGCGATGTCACCAGGCTCCCCCAGGCGCCCCAGGGGCACGCCCCGGGCGATGGCAGCGGCATGCTCCCCGTCGCCCAGGTTGCCCATGGCGGGGGTGCGGATCATCCCCGGTTCCACCCCGTTGACGCGCACGCCCTCGGCGGCCAGCTCCAGTGCCGCATTGCGGATGAAACCGTTCACCCCGGCCTTGGACGCTGCGTAGTGGGTGAGCCCCGGGTAGGCCACCCGTGGCCCGGTCACCGAAGAGGTGACCAGCACGCAGCCGCGCCCCTGCTGGCGGAACAGCGGCAGGGCGCCCTGGGTGAGCCAGAACAGCGCGCCGAGGTTCACCGCCAGGGTGCGTTCGAGCAGCTCCGGGCCGATCTCCTGCAGCGGCCTCAAGGGGAAGTAACCGGCGTTGTGCACCAGCACATCGAGCCGGGGCAGGCCGCCGAGCAACTGCAGGATGGCGTCGCGGTCCGCCAGGTCGATGGCCGCCGCATGCACCTCGCGGCCGGCGTCGCGCAGCGACTGCGCCAGGGCTTCCGCCGGGGCCTGTTGCAGGTCGACGATCAGCACCCGCGCCCCACAGGCAACGAAGCCTTCGACGATGGCCCGGCCGATTCCCTGGGCGCCGCCGGTGACCAGCACGCTGCGGCCGGCGAAATCGAAGGCGGGGTTCATGACGCACCGCCAAGCCGCGCATAGGCGAGGGTGGGCACGTCGACGATGCTGGAGCCGCCGTCGGCCACCAGGGTGGCGCCGGTGAGGATGGAGGCCTCGTCGCTGATCAGGAAGCGGCACAGCGCGGCGATCTCCTCCGCCTGGGCCGGACGGCGCAGGGGTACCTCGGCGGTGACCCGCGCGTAGGCGGCGTCGAGGCTCTCGCCGTGGTGCTGCATCAGCGGCTGCATTTCCTCGTCGGCCATGGGCGTGCGCACCCAGCCGGGGCATACGCAGTTGACCCGCACGCCCTGGGGTCCGTAGTCCCGCGCCAGCGAACGGGTGAGGCCCAGCAGCGCATGCTTGGCGGTGGTGTAGCCGCACACCTCCGGGCCCGCCGCCAGGGAGGCGATGGAACCCAGCAGGACGATGCTGCCGCGCCGCTCCAGCAGCGACGGCAGGCAGGCGCGGGCGCTGTGGAAGGCGGTGTCGAGGTTGCCGCGCATGGCCGCCTGCCAGGCGTCGTCGCTGGTGTCGGTGGCGCTGCCCAGGCCGTGGCCGCCGGCACAGGCGAGCAGCGCGTCGATACCGCCGAAGCGCGTGTGGGTGGCGGCGACGAAGCCGGCCCAGTCGGCGCTGCTGGCGGCATCGCCCACCAGCACCAGGCCGCCGCACTCGGCGGCGACCCGTTGCAGGGGCTCGGCGCGGCGGCCGATCAGCACCAGGTTGGCGCCTTCGCGCCCCAGGCGCCGGGCGCAGGCTTCACCGATGCCGGTGCCGGCCCCGGTGATCACCACCGTGCGCTTATGCATCGCCATACACCGTGCGGTTGAGCACGTCGCAATGGGAGGACACGGGGAAGTTGGAGAGGGCGCCGAAATCACCGTCGGCGTAGCCGAAGATCTTGCCGTCGCTGCGGTGGGCCTTGAGGTCGATCATCACCACGCCGAGGGTGGGCACGATCTTCTCGCGCCAGACGAACAGGTACAGCTCGTCGGCGATCTTGAGGTAGTGGCAACGGTCGGTGTCGCACAGCCCCTTCTCGACGCCCGCCAGGCACTGCCAGCTGTAGTAGTTCTCGTTGAGGTAGACGTGCTCGTAGACCTCGGTGGGGCTGTAGCGGTAGCGGTTGCGCAGGCCCACCAGCTCGGCGGTCGGCGCGTGGGGGCAGGCGCCCGGCTGGAAGGGGCGGTCGAGGGTGCCGTGGAAGAACTGCACCTCGACGCCGGTCAGGCTCTTGCCGGCCAGCGCCCGGCCATACAGGCCCTCGCGGGTGGCGGCGGCATCGGGCAGGCGGCCGAGCACGGCGGTGAAGGCGGCGGCGCCGGTATCCAGCACCAGGCTCACCGACCACTGCTGGCCGAACTCCTCCTTGATGAAATCCACCAGGTAGATGCCCGGGCGAACCGACGTGGCGCGATAGGGCGAACGACCCTTGGAAGACCCGTCGGCCAGCGCCCAGTCCAGGTGCCCATCGGCGAACACGTGGGCGATGCTCCAGCCGTTGTCGAACTGCAGGTCGAAGCGCTTGCCGTCGAGATCGGCCAGGTTGGGCAGGATAAAGGCCTCCGGGGCAAAACCCTCGGCCAGGGCGCCTACGGTGATCCAGTCGGATTGGGTGGTCATGAAGCGGTCCTCGTGCTTGTTGATGAGGACTCAATGGTCGCCAGATGGGGCGGTTGGGGGTATCAACCGGAAGGTGGAGCTGCGACACGTCGCAACAGCGGCAAGCTTCAAGCTACAAGCCGCAAGAGGTCGGCGCTGGAAGCTTGTGCTTGCCGCTCTTACTTGAAGCTTGCAACTTGCGGCTTGCAGCTGCTCCCCTCATATCCCTTTAGGGACATACCCATCCCCCTCATTTGCCCCGACCATCCCCCTATACCCAACAAAACAAACCGAACAAGGGGAGGGGCGAGATGAACGAGAGCACCACACTGGGGCGGCCTGCCTCGGGCAGCGGTGGCGTGAGCTACCAGGATGTGTCCGCCGGCTATTTCGAACAGCGCACGCTGCAGCGCCATGCGGGGTTCTTCACCCTGCTGGTGCTGGGTGTGGGCGCGGTGATCGCCGGGCAGTATTCCGGCTGGAACCTGGGCCTGGCCCAGGGCTTCGGCAGCATGCTGGCGGCCACGGTGATCATCGCCTTCATGTACCTGCTGCTGTGTTCGTCCATCGGCGAGATGTCCGCCGCGCTGCCCCATACCGGCGGCGCCTATTCCTTCGCCCGTACCACCCTGGGGCCATGGGGCGGCTTCAGCACCGGGCTGGCGGAGAACATCGAGTTCATCCTGGCGCCCGCCGGCAACATGTTCTTCATGGGTACCTACCTGTCGGCGATCTTCGGCACCGCGCCGGAGTGGCAGCCCTTGTGGTGGCTGGTGGGCTACGCCTGCATGCTGCTGCTTTCTGTGCGTGGGCTGGGCGTGTCGATGCGCGTGGTGGTGGTGATCACCCTGGCGGCCATCGGTGTGCTGGTGTTCTTCTTCGCCACGGCCATCCCCCATGTGGATTTCGCCGCCAAGGCCCTGAACCTGGCCGCAGGTGACGCCGGCACGCCGGTGGAAGTGGCCGGCGGCAACGGGCCCTGGCTGCCCTTCGGCCTCACCGGAATCATGCTCGCGCTGCCCTTCGGCGTGTACATGTTCCTCGCCATCGAGCAGCTGCCGCTGACCGCCGAGGAGTCCCACGACCCCAGCCGCCATGTGCCGCGCGCGCTGGTGTTCGGCATCCTGATCCTCACCGTGCTGGCTTTGGGCGTGCTGTTCTTCAGTGCCTCCATCGGCGGTGGCGCCTTCGCCATGAGCAGCTCGGGCGAGCCTTTGCTGGACGGCTTCCGCGAGATCTTCGGGCACACCGCGAGCAAGGTGCTCTCGGCCGTGGCGGTGCTGGGCCTGGCGGCGTCCTTCCTGGCGGGCAGCTTCGCCGCCGGGCGCAATATCTACTCGCTGTCCCGCGCCGGCTACCTGCCCACGGCGCTGTCGGTCACCCACCCGGTGAACAAGACGCCCAACGTCGCCCTGCTGACCGGTTCGCTGCTGGCGCTGAGCATCCTGCTGGTGTTCTGGTTCAGCTTCGGCCGCGAGAACAACGCGCTGATGGGCGGGATCATGGTCAGCATGATCGTGTTCGCCGGGATGATCTCCTACATCCTGCAGAGCATTGCCTTCATCCGTCTGCGCCGCCTGCACCCGGACCTGCCGCGCCCCTATCGCAGCCCCTACGGCGTGTTCGGCGCGCTGGTGGTGATCGGCATCTCGGCCATCACGCTGATCTACCAGTTCCTCGACCCGCTCTACAAATGGGCCGCCCTGGGCGCCGCCGCCTGGTACCTGATCGGCATGGCCTACTTCGCCTTCTACCGCCGTCACCGCCTGGTGCTGTCGCCGGAAGAGGCCTTCGCCGTCAGTGGCGGCCGCGAGGGGCACCCGCGCTGAAGCCCGCTCTCGGATAACCCCATGCACGCCACGTGGCGGGGCCGGTTCGTGCCCCGCCACTTCTACACAGAACCCTTGAACCAGGAGTTGCCATGCTTTCCAACCAACCACGCCTGCACGGCAAGGTCGCGATCATCAGCGGGGGCGCCGGCGGCTGCGGCGAGGCGGCCAGCCGGCTGTTCGCCCGCGAGGGTGCGGCGGTCGCCATCATCGACCGCAACGCCGAGGCCGCCCGCGCCCTGGCCGCGCAGATCGAGGCCGAGGGTGGTCGGGCCATCGGACTGGGCGCCGATGTGTCCCAGGCCGACCAGGTGGAGGCGGCGGTGGCGGCGAGCCTCGCCGCGCTGGGCCCGGCCGATGTGCTGTTCAACCACGCCGGCACGCTGATCGTGAAGCCCTTCCTGGAGGTGCAGGAAGAGGAGTGGGACTGGCTGATGGCGGTCAACGTCAAGAGCATGTTCCTGATGACCCGCGCCGTGCTGCCGCAGATGCTGGCGAAGGGCAAGGGCAGCATCGTCTGTACTTCGTCCATCTCCGCCCAGTACGCCACGCCGGGGGAGGTGGTCTACAACGCCACCAAGGGTGCTTGCCAGATGTTCGCCCGGGCCATCGCCGTGGAGTTCCGCGACCGCGGCATCCGCTGCAACGCGGTGGCGCCCGGCTTCATCCGCACCGCCCACGGCATGCGCGAGCTGCATGACCTGCAGGCCATGGGCGTCAACGCCAGCGAGGCGGACATCGCCGCCCAGCAGGGCCGCCTGTGCGAGCCGGAGGAGGTGGCGCGGGCCGCGCTGTTCCTCGCCTCCGACGATGCCTCCTTCGTCAGCGGCGCCCATCTGTTCGTCGATAACGGCTTTTCGTCCGTGTAGCAGGGAACGCAGCCGGACGAGCCCGATGCAGGTGACTGTGTCGGGCTTTTTCATTGGGGGCGTAAGCGGTGGGGTATCAGGTGGTGAGGCGTTTTGGGGTTGGGTTGTGGGAGCGGCTTCAGCCGCGAAAAGCATCGCGAATGAATTCGTTCCTACAGGACTGCGCTGTGTAGGTTGGGCTGAGGGACGAAACCCAACGTGGCGGGGCCTGACCTTACATCGTTGGGCCGCGCTGCGCTTGGCACCAACCTACGGCGGTGCTGCGCACCGCTGGGCGAATGAATTGGCTCTGTCTGCGTTAGCTGTTGTGGTTTTAATGCAGGCGCTCAAGCACGGTGCTTTCCGGGCACCAAAGGATTTCTGCCACCGCCACAGCATGGGTTTCGCTTCGCTCTACGCCATCCTACGAAAGCCACCGCTATGTGCACGTTGGGTTGGTGCGCACATCAATGTGTGGATTTGAGCGAAGAAAGTTGGAGCAGCCGCCAACGCCCCTCCAGGAGGCCGAACGCAGTCGTTGCGCCGGGGGACGAGCGGCATGGATGCCGCGAGAGGCGCGCCAGGCCATGGATGGCCCATCGCGCCGGCCCCCAGACGACGCTTGCGGCGAACGCACTTCAGTGCGGCCCGAAGGGCGAGCGTAGCGAGTAACGACGATGGAGTGAGGGAACCCCGGCGAAGCCGGGGCCGGATGATGGGGCAAGCCCTTTTGGTTCCTTTTAAGTGGTTCGGCATTCCGACGATTGTTAAAAGGGACTCGCCCGGGTGGGCGAAACCAGAAACATCACCAGAACTCGACAATCAGCTGAGCTCAAATCCTTTAGCAACACTTAACGCAGACGGAGCCAATGAATTCGCCCCTACGGTCGCGCTGAAAAGCGCTGGCGCGGAGGGCGTTGTGGCAAGCAAAATGCTTTCTTGAAAACACCCCTGAAACGCGCGCCCCAAGGCACATTTCTGCACCTGGGCGGGGCGGCCGGACAACAAGAAGGTGAAGCATGGCGCACGCAGCAGGACTCTCCCATTCCCAGGGCTGGCAGGTGCTGGAAGCCTGGCACGCACACAGCCCCGAGCTGATCGCCAGCGTGGAGACGGCGGCCTTCGCCGAGCGCCTGGACGAGGCGTTGCAGGCCCTGGCGCCCTTCGACCAGAGCTGCATCTTCGTCTACCCCGCCGGCGGCAGCCCCGCGCTGCTGCACGACAACCTGCACGGCATCCCCGAGCCCGGCGCAATGCAGCGCTACGTCAACGGCACCTACCTGCTGGATCCGGTCTACACCGCCTGCGCCCATGGCCGGCCCGCCGGCCTGTACCGCATGGCGGAGCTGGCGCCGGATGCCTTCTTCGAGGGCGAGTATTTCAATTCGCCGGACGTGCACCCGTGCATTTCCCTGGCCTCGGGCAGCCTGGCGGAAGAGATCGTGTTTCTTTCGCCCCTGCCCGGCGGCACCTACGCGGCCTATTCGTTGATGCGCTGCAACGGCTCGCCGGTGTTCTCGGATCAGGACGTGGCCGCGCTGCGGCTCTGCCAGCCGGCGCTGGAGGCCTTTCTCCAGCGCCATTACGCCAAGGTCGCCGCCCAGCCGCTGGGGGCACGGCCCGAGCGCAGCATCGCCGAGCACCTGGCGGCGGCCTTCTCCGGCTTCGCCACCGATCGCCTGACCGCGCGCGAGCAGGCCATAGTGGGGTTGATCCTGCGGGGGCATTCCAGCCTGTCCATCTCCCTGCACCTGGAGATCGCCGAGGGCACGGTGAAGAACCACCGCAAGCACCTCTACAGCAAGCTGGGCATCTCCAGCCAGTCGGAGCTGTTCCACCTCTTCGTCAATCACCTGCTGGGCACCGAGCTGGGCGAGCCCCCGGCGGGCGCCGTGCCCGCCACCCTGGTGCAGCAGTCGGGGCGCTGAGGGGCGCCGTCAGAGGAACAGCATCGCCACCAGTTCGGTGCGGCTGCTGGCACCGACCTTGCGGAACAGGTTGAGCAGGTGGGTCTTCACCGTAGGCAGGCCGACGCCCAGGTGGCGGGCGAGCTGCTTGTTGCCGATGCCTTCGCGCAGCAGCAGGGCGATCTCCCGTTCACGCGGGGTGAGGCCCTGCAGCTTCGGCTCGGCGGCGGGCACCAGGGCCTGCACACCGGCTTCCATCATCCCCTGCAGGGCCGCCAGGCTGGCCAGCTCTTCCTCCGAGAACGCCGGCATGCCGCTGCAACGCAGCAGGGACAGCCCGGCCACGGGGCGCTCGCCGGCCTGGGCGATGACTTCAACGACGTCTATCACCTCATGGGCGCGCAGGAACCCCTGGTATTCGCGGTTCTGCGCCTCGCCCTGGCGGGCCTGGCCGGCTTGCAGGGGCACCACCGGCAGGCCGGTGGCCAGGCAGGCGCCGGGTTGCAGCGGGTCGAAGTGGCGGTAGTGGCGCAGGTAGGCGTCGTGCATCTGCGGGTGCATGCCCAGCAGCTGGAAGTCGCGGGCCTGCAACTGATCGTCGATCAGGTAGAAGGCACCGAGGGAGGCGGGGACGAAGTGGGTGAAGGTGCTCAGGCAGTGCCTGGCGAATTCGACGGGGGATGGCGTCATGGAGGAACCCTCGTGTGGGCGGTGAGGGCAGTGCAGACCATCGCCGCAGAGGTTGCCAGTGGCGCGAACCTGCCCCGTGGGGCAGGCACCTGGAAAGGTCAGGCCACCGCGTAGTAGTGCTTGACGAAGCTCTCGCCGGGGACTTCCCAGAGCACCGGGGTGCCCTTGGCGACGTACCAGCTGTCACCGGCCTTGAAGCGGGTGGTCTGGCCGGTGGATTCGTCGGTGAGGATCACCTCGCCGGTGACCACGGTGGCCTGCTCGTTGAACGGGTAGACCATGCGGAACTTGCCGCCGGTGGTGCCGAAATAGGCAGCGCTGACCGGGTCGGTGGGAGCGCCGGCGGTCATCTTGCCGAAGGCCTTGACCTCGCCTTCGAGGATTTCCGAACCCAGGTCGGCGACGGTGCCCCAGGCATCCAGTTCAGCGAGGGTGATACCGGTCTTGATGGGGGTGAGGGACATGGCAGTTCTCCTGCGAGTGATGAAAAAGTGGGGTTGCGTTGTCTTGAGTCTTCCCTGAGCCGCCTCTGGCACGAGCGAGCTGGAGCGATACAAGGCGGGAGCGGCCGCGGAAGCGGAGTTCACGCCCGTGAATGAGCATTCCAAGGCCGATCCCAACGCCGTACCGCCGACGCGCAGCCGCGCCGAACCCGGCTAGCGGCGGCCGTTCCAGTAGCCGGAAACCTGGTGCCAGCTCTTGCCGGCGGTCAGCAGCAGCGGGCGGATATGGTCCTTGCCGACCACCTTGATGCGCCGCACCGAGCTGATCAGGTCGTAGCGCGACGAGCCTTCGCTCATGCCTTCGGCCAGCACCTTGCAGATGATGTGGCTGGGGGTGACGCCGAAACCGGAGTAGCCCTGCACGAAGTAGGCGTTGGGGCGGCCGGGCAGGGTGCCGATCTGCGGGAACAGGTTGGGGCTGCAGGCCATGGGGCCGCCCCAGGCGAGGTCGATCTTCACGTCCTTGAGGTAGGGGAAGATCTTCAGCATCAGGTTGCGGTTCCAGGCCTTGAGATCGCCGGGGATGTGCTCGACGAAGGGCGTCGCCGCACCGAACAGCAGGCGGTTCTCGTTGGTCACGCGGTAGTAGTCGATGACCGGGCGGATGTCGCTGTAGGCCCCGCGAATGGGGCTGATGCGCTGGATCAGCTCGTCCGGGAGCGGCTCGGTCATCATCTGGAAGGCGTAGGTGTTGATGGTGGTCTTGTGCAGCTCCGGCTCCAGCTTGTTGAGGAAGCTGTCGCAGGCCCAGAGCAGCTTGCCGGCGCGTACCGAGCCCTTGCCGGTGCGCACGGTGATGCGCTCGCCGTAGGTCACTTCCAGCGCCGGGCTGTATTCGAAGATCTTCACCCCGTGGCTGGCCAGGGCCTTGGCCTCGCCCAGCAGCAGGTTGAGGGAGTGCACGTGGCCGCCGCCCATGTGCAGCAGGGCGCTGCTGTAGGCGTCGGAGCCGATGATCTGCTTCACCTCGGAGCCGCCGAGGAAGCGGATCTCGTGGGGCGAGCCGAGGGATTTGAACTCCTTCTCCCAGGCGCGCAGGGTCTTCTCCTGGCGGCCGTTGAAACCCATGTAGCCGTAGCCGTGGCAGAAGTCGGCGTCGATGCCGTACTTGGCGATGCGGCCCTTGATGATGTCGGCGCCCAGGTCGCTGATTTCGAAGATCTGCCGCAGGCCGTCCTCGCCCACGTCGTTGCGAATCTTCTCCAGGTCGTGGCCGATGCCGGCCATGATCTGCCCGCCGTTGCGGCCGGTGCCGCCGAAGCCCAGGTAGCGGGCCTCCAGCACGACGATGTTGGTGATGCCCTGTTCCGCCAGTTCCAGCGCGGTGTTGATCCCGGAGAACCCTCCGCCGATCACGACGACGTCTGCGTCCAGGTCCGCCTCCAGGGAGGGGAAGGAGAGGTCGTACTTCTTGGTGGCCGTGTAGTAGGTGGGTGTCTCGATATTGATCATGACTGCAGCCTGAAACGGTGGGTGGAATGCGTTCTGCTGGCGACTATTAAGGGGCGTGCGGCCCCTTGCGGTCTTGTCCCTCACTGCCCGTCACCTTGACCCGGGGTGACAGGCGCCGGGTCAACCTGGCGCCAGCAGCTCTGCGACGCGCTCCACGGCCGCGCGGGCGCAGAGCCCGTCGAGCCGTTCCGAGGCACCGGAAATGCCGATGGCGCCGATCACCTGGCCCTGGTGGTGGAAGGGCTCGCCGCCACCGAACAGGGCCATCCCCGGTTGCAGGGGCAGGCCCTGGCGCACGGCGGCGGAGCAGCCCTCGAGGCGCTCCTGCCAGGCGCTGGTGGCGAGGCCGAAGCCGGCGGCGGTGACGGCCTTGTTCAGGGCGATGGCGCGGCTGGGGCCGGGGGCGCCGTTCATGTGCGCGCTGTGGATCGGCAGGCCGGCGGCGTCCACCACCTGGATGCTGACCCGGGCACCATGCTCGGCGGCGGCATCCAGGGCGGCCTGCAGCGCCTGCATGGCGAGGGCGAGGCCGAGGTGAGTCTGCGTGCGCAGCAGTGCGTTCATGGGGGCGACCTATAGGTATTTTTATCGCTCGATCATGAACAGGTTAATGACCGGCCGCAATGACCCGGGCGCGGGTTTTTCCGGGCGGCGAATGGGCACGGGGTCACGCTTGGACGAATCCGGCACGGGCAAGCAAGAAGCTGGCAGCCTCGAACATGACGGGTGGGCGTCGCCTCGCTCCTAATGGCGCACCCGGCAGGTGCCGGCCCCATTCCCTGCAAGGAGTTGCGCGATGAGACTGCTGGCCTGCCTGGCGATGCTGTTGCTGGCCCTGGAAGCCCGGGCCGAGGAGGTGTTGCGGGTTCTCAACTGGAAGAACTACATCGAGCCGCAGGTGCTGGCGGACTTCCAGAAGCAGACCGGCATCCGGGTCGAATACCAGACCATGACCGCCGCCGAGGAACTGGACGCCGCCCTGGGTCGCGAGCAGGCCTTCGACATCGTCGTGCCGTCGCACTTCCAGCTCTCGCGGCTGATCCACAACGGCCAGCTGGCGCCCCTGGACACGGGGCGCCTCAGCCATTACGCCAGCGTCGACGTAGGCCTGCTGGCGATGCTCGCCGGCATCGATTCGGCCAACCGCTATGCGGTGCCCTACCTCTGGGGCTCGGTGGGGCTGGTAGTCAACCCGAAGCTGGCCGAAGCCAGCTATGGCGGGCCCTTGCCCAATAGCTGGGGGCTGCTGTTCGACGAGCGCCAGGCCGCGCGACTGGCCGGTTGCGGCATCGGCCTGCTGGACGCGCCGGAAGAGACCGCCTCCCTCTGGTTCAACTACCGGGGCCGCAGCCTGTCGAGCTATGGCGCACGGCAGGTCGAGCGCAACCTGCAGCCCCTGCTGGGCATCGCCCGCATGGCGCGGCACCTGGACAACGACACCTACATCGATGCCCTGGCCGACGGCCGCCTGTGCGTGGCCATGGCCTGGGTCGGCCATGCGCTGACCGCCTCCGCGCGCAACCCGGCGCTCAGCTACCGGATTCCCGACGAGGGCGCGATGGTCTTCATCGACAGCCTGGCGATCCCCGCCAATGCCGAGCATCCGGACCTGGCCTACCGCTTCATCGACTACCTGCTGGAGCCACGCAACGCCCTGGCCGATGCCCGCGCCAGCCAGTTCTACTCGCCCCTGGCCGCCGATACCCCCGAGTTGGCTGAGCTGGCCAAGGAGCGCCCCATGCAGGTGCTGAAAAGCGACGAGCGCCGGCGCCTGTACGTGCTCGAACGGCTCAACCAGGAGCAGAAAACGGCCCTGGACGCCTTCTGGGCGAAACTCAAGGCGAGCCGTTCACCATGACGCGGAAAGCGCCATTCGTTAAACTGTGAACTAATTTTTGACACTGCCCAAGCCATGCCCAATACCCGTGCTTCCCTGACCCTCACCCTGCTGCAGGCCCGTGAGTCGGCCATGCGTTTCTTCCGCCCCCAGCTCAACCTCCACGGGCTCACCGAGCAGCAGTGGCGGGTCATCCGCATCCTCCGCCAGCAAGGCGAGATGGAAAGCCACAAGCTCGCGCGCCTGGCCTGCATCCTCAAACCCAGTATGAGCGGCGTGCTCGCCCGCCTGGAGCGCGACGGCATGGTCCGCCGACGCAAGGTCGCCGAAGATCAGCGCCGCATCCTCCTGGCCCTGACCGAACAGGGCGAGGCCTGCTTCCAGTCCATGAGCCAGGAGATGGAGCGGGGCTACCAATCCATCCAGGTGCAACTGGGCGAGGAGAAGCTGCAGGAACTGCTGGAGCTGTTGCAGGAGCTGAAGGGCATCAAGCCTTGAGGCAGTGAGCTGTGTAGGTTGGGCTGAGGTACGAAGCCCAACGCAGCGGAGCTGGGCGTTGCTATACCCCTTCCCAATTGCACGCCCGTAGAAGCGAGCTTTGCTCGCGAACCTATGGCGGCGCTGCGCACCGCTTGGCGACTGAAGTCGCCCCTACAGGATTGCGCGGCGTTTTGGGGGGATTGTGGGAGCGGTTTCAACCGCGAAAAGCATCGCCAATGAATTCGCTCCCACGGGGTGCTGCCCGGTGGGGTGGGGCATTCCAGTAGGGTGGGCTTCAGCCCACCAATGGGCTTCAGGCGATGCCGAGGCACATGTATTTCTGTTCGATGTAGTCGTCGATGCCGTACTTCGAGCCTTCGCGGCCGAGGCCGGATTGCTTGATGCCGCCGAAGGGGGCGACTTCGGTGGAGATGAGGCCTTCGTTGACGCCGACCATGCCGTATTCCAGGGCTTCGCTGACGCGCCAGGCGCGGCCGAGGTCGCGGGTGTAGAGGTAGGAGGCGAGGCCGAATTCGGTGTCGTTGGCCAGGGCGATGGCTTGTTCCTCGGTGTCGAAGCGGAAGATCGGTGCGAGCGGGCCGAAGGTTTCATCGCGGGCCACCCGCATCTCGGCGGTCACATCCCCCAGTACCGTGGGCTCGAAGAAGCTGCCGCCCAGGGCGTGGCGCTTGCCACCGGCGAGGAGGGTGGCGCCCTTGGCGAGGGCGTCGGCGATGTGTTCCTCGATCTTTTCCACGGCCTTGGCGTTGATCAGCGGACCCTGCTGGGCGCCGTCCTCCTCCGCCGGGGCGACCTTGAGGGCGTTGACCGCGGCCACCAGGCGCCGGGCGAACTCGTCGTGCACGCCGCTCTGCACCAGCAGGCGGTTGGTGCAGACGCAGGTCTGCCCGCTGTTGCGGAACTTGGAGCCCAGGGCGCCCTGCACGGCGGCGTCGAGGTCGGCGTCGTCGAAGACGATGAAGGGGGCGTTGCCGCCCAGTTCCAGGCTGACCTTCTTGATGGTTTCGGCGCATTGCGCCATCAGCAGCTTGCCGATGCCGGTGGAGCCGGTGAAGGAGAGCTTTTGCACCTTCGGGTTGCCGGTGAGCTCGCCGCCGATCTCCCGCGAGCGGGTGCCGGTGACGATGTTCAGCACCCCGGCGGGAAGGCCGGCGCGCTCGCCCAATTCGGCCAGGGCGAGGGCGGACAGGGGCGTCTCCGAAGCGGGTTTGAGCACCACGGTGCAGCCGGCGGCGAGGGCCGGGCCGACCTTGCGGGTGATCATGGCGTTGGGGAAGTTCCAGGGGGTGATGGCGGCGACCACGCCTATGGCCTGCTTGATCACCACCAGCCGGCGGCCGGGCTTGTCGTGGGGGATGACGTCGCCGTACACGCGCTTGGCTTCCTCGGCGAACCATTCGATGAAGCTGGCGCCGTAGGCGATCTCGCCACGGCTTTCGGCCAGGGGCTTGCCCTGTTCCCAGCTGAGCAGGCGGGCCAGGTCTTCCTGGTTGGCCATGATCAGTTCGTACCAGGTGCGCAGGATGTTGCTGCGCTCCTTGGCGGTGCGGGCGCGCCAGGCGGGCAGGGCGGCCTGGGCGGCGTCGATGGCGCGGGCGGTTTCGGCGCGGCCGAGGGAGGCGACTTCGGCGATCAGCTCGCCGTTGGCCGGGTTGGTCACGCTGAAGCGGCCTTCGTCGTCGGCTTCGATCCATTGGCCGTTCACGTAGGCCTGTTCGCGCAGCAGGTTGAGGTCGTTGAGTTTCATCGGTCTGCCTTGTTTCGGACGGTCCATGCCCGTTCCCGGCCCTGCGAGCAGGGCCGGGGCGGGCTGTAAGAGGGTGAGGGTGTTCGGCTCAGTAGACGCTGCCGACGCTGTATTGCGGGGCCGGCGCGCCCTTGAAGCGGCCGGCGAGGGCCTGCAGGGACTTCATCAGCAGGCTGGTGTCGACGCCGACGGCGACGAAGGCGCAGCCCAGTTCCAGGTAGCGGCGGGCCAGGGTCTCGTCGGCGCTGAGGATGCCGGCGGCCTTGCCGGCGCGGCGGATGCGGGCGATGGCGTCCTCGATGGCGGCCTGCACCTCTGGATGCCCGGGATTGCCGCGATGGCCCATGGCGGCGGAAAGGTCGGCCGGGCCGATGAACACGCCGTCGACGCCCTCGGTGGCGGCGATGGCATCGAGCGCGGCGAGACCGTCGAGGTTTTCGATCTGCACCAGCAGGCACATCTGCTCGTCGGCCTGGTCCAGGTAACCGGGCACGCTGTTCCAGCGCGAGGCGCGGGCCAGGGCGCTGCCGACGCCCCGGATGCCGGACGGCGGGTAGCGCATGGCGCGCACCAGCTCGGCGGCCTGGGCGGCGGAATCCACCATGGGCACCAGCAGGGTCTGCGCGCCGATGTCCAGCAGCTGCTTGATCAGCACCGGGTCGCCGATGGGCGGGCGGATGATCGGCTGCGACGGGTAGGGCGCCACCGCCTGCAACTGGCCGAGCAGGCTGCGCAGGTCGTTGGGCGCATGCTCGCCGTCGATCAGCAGCCAGTCGAAGCCGGCATTGGCGGCCAGCTCCGCGCAATAAGGATCAGCCAGGCCGAGCCATAGGCCGATCTGTGCGTCGCCGGCCAGGAGGCGTTGTTTGAAGGTGTTGATGAGGGTGGGCATGGGAAGTGCTCCTTCGGAGAGCGGCAAGTTTCAAGCTGCAAGCCGCAAGAGGAGGGCACGCCTTGCCGCTTGTAGCTTGCCGCTTGCAGCTGGATTTCAGACAAACCGACAGGCAATCGAACCCAGTTGGTCGTAGTCGACGTGGAAGGTGTCGCCGGGGTTGGCGGCCACCGGGCGGGTGAAGGAGCCGCCGAGGATGATCTGCCCGGCTTCCAGGGTGATGTCGTAGGGGGCCAGCTTGTTGGCCAGCCAGGCGACGCCCTTGGCCGGGTGGTTGAGCACGGCGGCGGAGACGCCGGATTCCTCGATCACGCCATTGCGGTAGAGGATCGCCGGGATGCGCCGCAGGTCCAGCTCGGTGGGGCGGATGGCGCGGCCGCCCATGACCACGCCGGCGTTGGCGGCGTTGTCGGAGATGGTGTCGAAGACCTTGCGGGTGGCCTTGGTGTCCGGGTCCACCTGCTGGATGCGCGCGTCGATGATCTCCAGGGCGGGGATCACCCACTCGGTGGCGTCGAGCACGTCGAACAGGGTGCAGTTCGGCCCGCGCAGGGGCTTGCCGAGGACGAAGGCCAGTTCCACTTCCACGCGAGGGACGATGAAGCGCTCGAAGGGGATGTCGCTGCCTTCGTCGAAGAACATGTTGTCCAGCAGCGCGCCGTAGTCCGGCTCGGTGATGTTGGAGGACACCTGCATGGCGCGGGAGGTGAGGCCGATCTTGTGGCCCACCAGCTTGCGGCCGTCACGGATCTTCTGCTCGACCCAGGCGCGCTGGATGGCGTAGGCGTCCTCGATGGTGATCTCGGGGTGGTCCAGGGAGAACTGGCGCACCTGCTGGCGCGAGCGCTCGGCGGCGTCGAGGCGGGCGGCGGATTGCTGGATGATGCTGGCGTCGAGCATGGTGAGTCTCTCTTAGCGTGGGTTGACCAGGGCGGCCGGGGTGCGCAGCACCAGCAGGCCGCCGAGGGCGATGAGGAAGGCCAGCAGGAACAGGGCGAGACTGGCGCTGTGGGTGGTGTCGCGCATCCAGCCGATCAGGTAGGGCGCGAGGAAGGCGGCGATGCTGCCGAAGGAACTGACCAGGGCGATGCCGGCGGCCTGCACCCGCACCGAGAGGAAGGCCGGCGGCAGCTGCCAGAACATCGGCAGGGCGGCGCTGGCGCCCATCCCGGCGATGAGCAGGCCGGTCATCACCGGCAGCACGCGGTCGGGGAACAGGCCGGCCAGCACCAGGCCGCTGGCGGCCATGAGCAGGGGCACGCAGAGGTGCCAGCGGCGCTCGCGCAGGCGGTCCGAGGAACGCCCGAGGGCGACCATGAAGAAGCAGCCGGCGAGGTAGGGGATGGCGCTGAGCAGGCCGACGTTGCGGTCCTGGGCGATGCCGGCGCCGTGGATCAGCGCGGGCATCCAGAAGGCGATGGTGTTCACCGCCAGCATCACTGCGAAGTAGATCGCCACCAGCAGCCAGACGTTGCGGTCGCGGAAGATGCCGCTGAACGAGGTGATGGTCTTGCCGCGCTCTTCGCCGGCCATCTGCTGGCGCAGGCTGTCCTTCTGCTGCGCGTCGAGCCAGGCGACCTGCTCGAAGCCGTCGGGCAGGGCGCGCCACACCAGCAGGCCGAGCAGCACCACCGGCAGGCCTTCGATGAGGAACATCCATTGCCAGCCGCGCAGGCCCATGAAGTCGTGGAAGCCGTCGAGGATGCTGCCCGACAGCGGGCCGCCGATGACGCCGGCCATGGGTACGGCGATGGCGAACAGGGCGATCATCTGGCCGCGACGCTGGGCCGGGAACCAGCGGTTGAGGTAGACCAGGATGCCGGGGAAGAAGCCGGCCTCGGCCACGCCCAGGAGGAAGCGCAGGGTGTAGAAGCCGGTGGCGCTTTCCACCAGCAGCATGCCGGTGGACATCAGCCCCCAGGTGACCATGAGGAAGGCGATCCAGCGGCGCGGGCCGACCCGCTCCAGGGCGATGTTGCTGGGCAGGCCGAACAGCGCGTAGGCGATGAAGAACAGGCCGGCGCCGAGGCCGTAGACGGTGTCGCTGAACTGCAGGTCGGCGCTCATCTGCAGCTTGGCGAAGCCGATGTTGATGCGGTCCAGGTGGGCGAACAGGTAGCAGGTCAGCAGCAGGGGCATCAGGCGCCAGCCGATGCGACGGAAGGTCAGGTCGTCGGCGCTGGCGTGGGACAGGGGCAGGGATTTCGCTTGGCTCATGGTCTTGTACTTCTTGGAGTTGCCAATGACGGGTCGGGGGTGGGGCGGTGCTCAGCCCGCCTGCCCCTTGAGGAACGCGTGGACGTTGTTGTGCTTGTAGTTGAGCTCCGGGTGCAGCTCGGTGAGTTCGAAGGACAGGGCCAGCAGGCGCGAGGCCTGGAGTTCGGCGAAGTGCGCCTTGATCACCTCGAACAGCGCATCGGCGACCTGGCGGCGGGTTTCCAGGTCACGCCCGGCGCCGACCTTGAGGCTCATGTGGACGAAGGCGTAGTCGTGCTTGCCGTCGGCCATGCGCCAGGTGTCCAGGCGCACCGCGCGGCTGCGGATGCCGCCGAGGGGGAAGACGCCGGAGTCGCCCAGGCAGGCGTGGACCTTTTCGAACAGGCCGGGCAGGTCGGCCTCGCGTTCGATGTTGTCGGTGTATTCGGCGATGAAATGGGGCATGCGGTCCTCCTCTGGTGCGGATGGCGGTTGCGCATCCGCCACCGGCTGGCGTGGCGTTCAGGGGGCGTGGCGGCGAGCGTGGGGCCCGCCACCACGGGTGCTACAGGCGGCTGGCGGAAGCGACGCCGGCCGGGTTGGAGGCTTGCGGTTGCGGGATGGTCGAGCCGTCCTGCGGGGTGACCGGGAACACGGCGTTGAGCTGGCCGGTGCCGGATGCGGCGAAGTAGGGGGTGATGACTTCGGCGTGGCCGTCGTACTTCGACCAGCCGAGGGCGCCGAGCAGCATCGCGGTGTCGTGCATGAAGCCTTCGCCGTGGCCCTTGGCCGCGTACTCGGGGAGCATGCCGCAGAACTCCTCCCACTCGGCGCCTTCCCACATCTGGATCACGCGCTGGTCGAGGGTTTCGAGGAAGGGGCTCCAGATCTTGGTGGCGAACTCCGGGGCCTGGCCGTTCTGGGCGAAACGATGGGACAGCGAGCCGCTGGCGAGGAAGGCCACGGTGCCGTCGTAGTGCTCTTCCACCGCCTTGCGCATGGCCCAGCCGAGGCGGGCGCTGTCGTTGAGGTAGTGGGAGGTGCACAGGGCGGAGACCGAGATCACCTTGAAGTGCTGGTCGGTGTTCATGTAGCGCATGGGCACCAGGGTGCCGTACTCGGGCGCCAGGGTGGTGGCGTCGTGGGCCATGGTCTCCACGCCGTAGCGGTTGCATTCCGCGGCCAGCAGGTGGCCCAGCTCGGGGTTGCCGGGGAAGCCGTACTCCATGTTGGCGATGAAGTGCGGCAGCTCGTTGCTGGTGTACAGCCCCTGGAAGTGCTTGCCGCAGTTGACGTGGTAGTTGGCGTTCACCAGCCAGTGGGTGTCGAACACCACCAGGGTGTCCACGCCCAGCTCGCGGCAGCGCCGGCCGATCTCGATATGGCCGTCGATGGCCGCCTTGCGGAAGCCCTTGCGCGGGCCTTCGAGCTCGCTGATGTACATGGATGGAACGTGGGTGATCTTGGCAGCCAGAGCGAGTTTGCCCATGGTCGTTCTCCGAGTGGAAGGCCCGCCGCCGGGCCTTCAGGGTTCATTGTGATTGTCGGTGCACGCTCGGTAATCGTTATCCTGCGCCCCTTCCTCGAAGGCGAGAAGGGGCGCGGCGCCTCACAATCCCCAGCGAGGGATGTGGTGGCTGCCCATGGAAATGCAGACGTTCTTGATCTCGGCGAACACTTCGAAGCTGTATTCGCCGCCTTCGCGGCCGGTGCCCGAGCCCTTCACGCCGCCGAAGGGCTGGCGCAGGTCACGCACGTTCTGGCTGTTGATGAAGACCATGCCGGCCTCGATGCCACGGGCCAGGCGGTGGGCCTTGCCGATGTCCTGGGTCCAGATGTAGGAGGCCAGGCCGTATTCGGTGTCGTTGGCCAGTTGCAGCGCTTCGGCCTCGTCCTTGAAGCGGATCAGGCAGACCACCGGGCCGAAGATCTCTTCCTGGGCGATGCGCATGCGGTTGTCGACGTCGGCGAACACCGTGGGCTGGATGAACTGCCCCTTGGCCAGGTGCGCCGGCAGGCCCGCCGGGCGATCGAGGCCGCCGGCCAGCAGGGTGGCGCCTTCTTCCATGCCGATGCGGATGTAGCCGGTGACCTTGTCGTAGTGGGCCTGGGTGATCATCGAGCCGACCTGGGTCTTCGGGTCCTGCGGGTCGCCGACGATCAGGCGCTTGGCGCGGGCGGCGAACTCGGCGACGAAGCGGTCGTAGACGGTTTCCTGGATGAAGATGCGGCTGCCGGCGGTGCAGCGCTCGCCGTTGAGCGAGAAGATGGTGAACAGCGCGGCGTCGAGGGCGCGGTCGAGGTCGGCGTCATCGAAGATCAGCACCGGGCTCTTGCCGCCCAGTTCCATGGAGTACTTCTTCAGGCCGGCGGTCTGCATGATCTTGCGCCCGGTGGCGGTGCCGCCGGTGAAGGAGATGGCGCGCACGTCCGGGTGACGGACCAGGGCGTCGCCGGCGGTGGCGCCGTAGCCCTGCACCACGTTGAGCACGCCCTTGGGAATGCCGGCTTCCAGGGCCAGGCGGCCCAGTTCGTTGGCGGTCAGCGGCGACAGCTCGCTCATCTTCAGCACCGCGGTGTTGCCCAGGGCCAGGCAGGGCGCGGTCTTCCAGGTGGCGGTCATGAACGGCACGTTCCACGGCGACACCAGGCCGCACACGCCTACCGGCTGGTAGAGGGTGTAGTTGAGCATCTGGTCGTCCACCGGGTAGCTGTGGCCGTCCATGCGGGTGCAGACCTCGGCGAAGAAGTCGAAGTTGTGCGAGGCGCGGGGGATCAGCACGTTCTTCGTCTGGTGAATCGGCAGGCCGGTGTCCAGGGTTTCCAGCTCGGCCAGCTGCGGCACGTTCTGGTCGATCAGCTCGCCCAGCTTGCGCATCAGCTTGGCGCGTTCCTTGGCCGGGGTGTTGGCCCACTTGGGGAAGGCGTCCTTGGCGGCGGCGACGGCAGCGGCGATCTCTTCGGCGCCACCGCTGGCCACTTCACCGATGGCTTCGCCTGTGGCGGGGTTGTAGTTGGTGAAGACGTCTTTGCTTTCGACCTCGCGGCCATCGATCCAGTGCTTGATCATGTTCAAACCTCGTTGTTACGGGACGCGAAGAACTCGGCTTCGCTGACGATGCGGTTGACCAGGCGGCCGACGCCTTCCACTTCCACCACCACTTCATCGCCCGGCACCACGTCGGCCAGGCCCTCCGGCGTGCCGGTGGCGATCATGTCGCCCGGCTGCAGGGTCATGAAGCTGGAGAAGTATTCGATCAGGTAGGGGATGTCGAAGATCATGTCGGCGGTGGTGCCTTCCTGCTTCAGCTCGCCGTTGATCCAGGTGCGCAGCTTGAGCTTCGACGGGTCGGGCACCTCGGCGGCGTCGACGATCCAGGGGCCGACCGGGGTGGTGCAATCGCGGTTCTTCACCCGCAGGTTGGGCCGGTAGTAGTTCTCCAGGTAGTCGCGGATGGCGTAGTCGTTGCAGACGGTGTAGCCGGCCAGGTACTGCAGGGCGTCCTCGCGCTTGACGTTGCGCGCGGGCTTGCCGATCACCGCCACCAGCTCGCACTCGTAGTGCATGTAGGCGACGTTGTCGGGGCGCCAGGTGACCTGGTTGTGGCCGGTGTAGGTGCCCGGCGACTTGATGAAGGCCAGCGGCTCGGTGGGCGCCTTGAAGGCCAGTTCGGCGGCATGGTCGGCGTAGTTCAGGCCCAGGGCGAACATGGCGCCGGTGGCCGGGGGCAGCCACTCGACGGCGTCTTCCGCGAGCAGGCGGCCGTCGGCCAGGCGCACGGCGTTGCCGGCCTCGACCGTGACCGCGTGGATGTCGCCCTGATGGCGGATGCGTGCGTGTTTCATCTGCGTCTCCTTATTCCGCGACCAGCGTGCTGGTGAGCCGGCCGAGGCCTTCGATCTCCACCACCACTTCATCGCCGGGGCGCACGTCGACGCGGCCCTCGGGGGTGCCGGTGATCAGCACGTCGCCTTCGTGCAGGGTCATGAACTCGCTGATCTCGGCGATCAGCTGGGGAATGCTGCGCACCAGGTTGGCGGTGCTGTTCTCCTGGCGCAGTTCGCCGTTGACGAAGAGGCGCAGGGGCAGGGCGTGCGGATCGGCGATCTCGCTGGCCGGCACCACTTCGCTGGCCAGGGGGCAGAAGCCGTCGCGGCACTTGGCCTTGACCGCCGGGCGGTAGTAGCTGTCTTCCGGCAGGCTGAATTCGTTCACCACCAGGTAGCCGGCGACATGCGCCATGGCGTTCTCGGCACTGACGCGGCTGGCGTTGCGGCCGATCACCACGCCGAGGGCAGGGCCCGGCTGCAGGCGTTCGACGTCACGCGGGTAGGGCACCGGCTGGCCGTCGCCATTGCGGGTGTTGGAGGTCTTGATGAACAGCACCGGCTTGACCGGTGGCTTCTGGTAAGGGGGTTGGTCGAACTCGGCCAGTCGGCTTTCGAGCAGGCCCTGGTAGTTCAGCGCGACGCCGAACAGGGTGCCGGTAGCGACTTCGCTGGTTGCGCGACGCATGGGTTCACTCCTGAAGCAGTGGGGTCATCCCCGGATAAAAGAAGGTGCGCGCTGACGGTGGGAAGCGGCACCCGAAGTCATTTCGTTAACATGCTAACTTTATAATTAATATATTAACGATGATCAAGCCCTACCAAAGGACGATTCGATCGTTGAGCCATTAGAAACCCCGGCGCGGCCGGCGGATTGTCCATTCCTGCCACGGGCTTGACCGGGTGTGACAAAGCGCGCGGGGCGGCTGGCAGGGTTTGCGTCGTGCCATCGGTTGTTGCTTAAATCCGCCATCGCGTTCATCCGGAGCACACATGGCAGCGCCCAGACCTTCCCTGACCCTGACCCTCTTGCAGGCACGCGAGGCGGCCATGGGATTCTTCCGCCCGCTGCTCAACCAGCACGGGTTGACCGAACAGCAGTGGCGGGTGATCCGCATCCTGCGGCAGAACGGCGAGATGGAGAGCCACCAGCTGGCCCACCAGGCCTGCATCCTCAAGCCGAGCATGACCGGGGTGCTGGTGCGCATGGAGCGCGACGGCATCGTCCGCCGCTGGAAGTCGCCGCAGGACCAGCGCCGCGTCTATGTCGGGCTGACCGAAGTGGGGCAGCAGTGCTTCGTGTCCATGAGCGACGGCATGGAGAGCAACTACCAGCGGATCCAGGCGCAGTTCGGCGAGGAGAAGCTGCAGCAGCTGCTGGGCCTGCTGAACGAACTCAAGCAAATAAAACCCTGATAGAGATCGGGTGAGGCTGCGGGCCATGGCGTCTTCCCCGATCCCCAACATCGACATCGGCCAGGTCTACGACCAGCGCTACGCCGATGCCGACGTGCACTACGAGCAACTGGGCCGGCTGGCCGACTTCTTCGGCCGCAACATGCCGGTGCACCGCCACGACCGCTTCTTCCAGGTGCATTACGTGAAGAGCGGCTCGGTGCGCGTCTACCTGGACGAGCAGCAGTACCACCGCCAGGGGCCGCTGTTCTTCCTCACCCCGCCGACCATTCCCCATGCCTTCGTCACCGAGGCGGATGCCGATGGCCATGTGCTGACCGTGCGCCAGCAACTGGTGTGGCCGTTGCTGGAGGCCGGGCTCGGGTTGGCTGCCGGGCCGCAGATCGGTGCGGTGTGCGTGGCCTTCGACGAGCTGGATGACAGCTTCGCTGCCGAAGTGCAGCGCCTCGACCAGCTGTTCGATTACCTGGGCGAGGAGTTCCGCACCGAGCGTTCCGGCCGGGGCGAAAGCCTGGAGGCGCTGACGCGGCTGATCTTCATCAGCCTGCTGCGCCTGTCCACCCGCTCGCTCAAGGCACAGCCGGCACGGCGTGATGACCTGCAGTTCTTCCACCGTTTCAATGCGCTGATCGAGGAGCACTACCCGCAGCACTGGGCGCTGGCCGAGTACGCCGGGCAGATTGGCGTCACCGAGGCGCGGCTCAACGACATCTGCCGGCGCATCGCCGGCCTGCCGTCCAAGCGCCTGGTGCACGAGCGGTTGATGCAGGAGGCGCGCCGCCTGCTGCTGTTCACCGGCAGTTCGGTGAACGAGATCTGCTACCAGCTCGGCTTCAAGGACCCGGCCTACTTCAGCCGCTTCTTCTCCCGCCATGCCGGCATCACGCCCGGTGAGTACCGGGCGCGTAACGGCGGGTAGGCTCGTGCCGGCTCCGTTCCCGGGCTGAAGCCCATGCTGCAAGGGGCATGGAGCACCGTAGCCCGGGCTTCAGCCCGGGGAGTCATGGCACAGAGCTTCGCGGATGAATCCGCTCCCACAGGAGAATCACCAGCGGAGTCGCATGGAAATTCGGAGCTCTTGTAGGTTGGGCTGAGGTACGAAGCCCAACGTTGCCAGGCCGAACATCGCTGCGTTGGGCCTCGCTGCGCTCGGCGCCAACCTACGGCACGGCTCCGGGCCCCGAGCACGAAAGGTGGACCGATGAAGCGGGGTCCACCCGCGTGCGCTGAGCCGCAATTCCCCACGGGGCAATCAGAACAGCGGCAGGGTGTAGCCGATGATCAGGCGGTTTTCGTCGACATCGGTGCGCAGGCCGTCGCCGGAGCGGAAGGTGGCGTTGCGCAGGCGGATGTTGAGGCCTTTGAGCGAGCCGTCCTGGAAGGTGTAGACCAGGTCGGTGTCGCGCTCCCATTCGCGGCCGTCCTGCACGGTGGCGGTCTGCACGTGCTTGCCGCTGACGTAGCGGGTCATGAAGGTCAGGCCGGGCACGCCGAGGGCGACGAAGTCGAAGTCGTAGCGTGCCTGCCAGGCATCGGTCTCGGCCTTGGTGAAGACGTTGAAGGTCACCAGGTTCACCGAGTAGGGGTCCAGGCCCGGGTAGGCGAAGTCACCGTCGCCGGAGAGGTTCTGGTAACCGAGGCCGAATTTGTGGGCGCCCATGCCGAGGGTGACCATGCCGTTGAAGAAGCGGTTGTCGATGCGCCCGCCGTCCACCCGCGCGGCGCTTCGGTAGCGATGCTCGCCGTCCTCGCCGGTGTCGAAGTAGCGCAGGTCGGTCTTCAGGGTGACGCCCTCGCCGAGGGTGGCGTTGTGCACCAGGCCGAGGTAGTGCTGGCGATAGATATCCTGCATCTGTGCGTGGTAGTAGCTCAGGGTTAGCGCCGGGTTGAGGGCGTAACTGCCGCCGAGCAGGTCCAGGTGCGCGCTCTCCACGCCGCCGTAGTTCATCTCGTCGTTGCTCGACGAATCCCGCAGGTTGATCTTCTCCAGCCGCCCCAGGTTGAGGGTCAGGCCGTCCACTTCCTGGGAGGTGAGCAGGCCGCCGGCGTAGGTGGAGGAGAGCAGGCGCACGTCGTTGTACGCCGCCACCGGCAACTGCGGCTGCAGGGTGCCGATGCGCAGCACGCTCTTCGAGGCGCGCAGCTTGGCGGTCAGCCCCAGCTCGCTGTAGTTGTCCTCGGGCTCCAGGCTCTGGGCGCCATAGGCCAGCAGGCCGGTGCCGCGACGGTCGGGGCTCGAGTCGAGCTTGATCGCCACCTGGCCGATGGCGTCCAGGCCGACGCCGATGGTGCCTTCGGTGAAGCCGGACTCGAAGCGCGCGGTGAAGCCCTGGGCCCATTCCTCGGCCTTGGCCTGGGCGGCGCCGCTCTGGCGGAAGTCGCGGTTCATGTACATGTTGCGCGCTTCGATGCTGGCCTTGCTGTCCTTGACGAGGTCCGCGTGGGCGGTACCGGCGAGGCTCGCCAGCAGGCAGGTGAGTACGGGGGCGGAGCGTATTTTCCTGGTCATTGTTCTTGTCTCTAGGAAAGGTGTGTCGGAAGCCTATCGCCACGGTCTGGCCGCTGCGATGGCACGCGCAATCTAGTCATTAATTAAAATATTAACAATATGACCGGATGGCGATTGGACAGGCCTTTAATGAGATATGACATGAATATATCTGTATAAATACATGAAAAATAACGATTTAAAATTCTTAAAGTAAAACCTTAGCCTTTGGTATGTCCCTGGTTTCGGCTTCTTTCTGTTGACAGGCAAGCGATAAAAATTAATGTATTAACGTAATTCGCTTCCCAATGCCGCCAGCGCCCACACGCATGGCTACAACAACAAGACGGAGCTATCGCCATGAAATCCCTCGCAATTCCCGCCCTCTGCGCGGCGCTGTTCGGCGCCGCCTCGGCCCAGGCCGAAACCATCACCCTGAAGGTCGCCCACTTCCTGCCGTCCACCTCCAATGCCCAGGCGAACATCATCGAGCCCTGGTGCGAACAGCTGCGCCAGGAGTCGGCCGACCGCCTGAAGTGCCAGCTCTACCCCTCGATGCAGCTGGGCGGCACGCCGGCCAAGCTGGCGGACATGGCGCGCAACGGCGTGGCCGATATCGTCTGGACGGCCCCGGCCTATTCCGCCGGCAAGTTCCCCCGTGTCGAGGCGCTGGAGCTGCCCTTCGTGCTGCCCATGGGCGGCAAGGCCGGCAACGCGATCATCTGGGACTTCTACGAGCGCTACGCCCGCGACGACTTCAAGGGCTACAAGGTGCTGGTGGTGCACGGTGACGGCGGCATGAGCCTGCACACCCGTGGCAAGCCGGTGCGCAGCCTGGCCGATCTCGCCGGCCTCAAGCTGCGTGCCTCCAGCCGCACCGCGGCGAAAACCGTGGAAAGCCTGGGTGCGACCCCGGTGAGCATGCCGCCGGCGCAGATGACCGAGGCGATCTCCAAGGGCGTGGTCGATGGCGCCCTGGCTGCCTGGGAGGTGGTGCCGGCGACCAAGCTGGACGAAGTGACCCAGTACCACAGCGACGTGCCGGCCGGGCAGCCCGCTTTCGGCTACACGGTGCTGACCCTGCTGATGAACCAGCGCAAGTTCGACAGCCTGCCGGCCGACCTGCAGGCGATCATCGAGCGCAACAGCGGCAAGGCGCTGTCCGAACGCTTCGCCAGCGCCTGGGACGTGGCCACCGACAAGGCCCACGACGCGACCCCGGCCGAGGGCCTGGTGGTGCTGGACCAGGCCGCCTACGGCGAGATGCGCCAGGCGTCCGAGAGCGCGGTGCAGCACTGGATCAGCGAGGCCGACGGCAAGGGCCTGGACGGCAAGGCGCTGGTCGAGGCCGTGCGCTCCCTGGCCGGTTCGGGGCACTGAGGCCATGAAGGAGTCGCTGCATTTCGATATCGAAGCCGGCGAGCAGGGGGGCCTGGTACGCCAGGCCCTGTTGCGCGTCACCCACGGCTTCGCCCTGGCCGGCGGTGCCATCCTGCTGGCGCTGGTCGGCATGTCGGTGGTGTCCATCGTCGGCCGCAAGCTGTTCTCCACGCCCATCCGTGGCGACATGGAGCTGATGGAGGTGGGCGCCTCGGTGGCCATCGCCGCCTTCCTGCCGCTGTGCGAACTGCGCGGCACCCATATCCGCGTGGATGCGCTGACCAACTGGCTGCCCGCCGGCGTGCGCCTGTGCCTGGACGCCTTCGCCCACCTGCTGTGCTGCGCGGTGGCCTGGTTGCTGGCCTGGCGCACCGGCCTGCAGATGCTCGACAACCGCGAGTTCGGCGATGCCACCACGCTGCTGTCGATCCCGTTGTGGATTCCGCTGGCGCTGATCGTGCCGAGCCTGGTGCTGCTAGGCATCTGTGCCTTGGCCCGGGTTGCCCAGGTGCTGCGCGGTGCGGGAGGTGAAGCATGAGCGGCCTGGCCCTGGGGCTGATCGCGCTGGCGATCACCATGAGCATGTTGCTGCTGCGGGTGCACATCGGCCTGACCATGCTGGTCGGTGGCGCGGCGTGTTTCTGGGCGGTCAACGACGGCGACCTGTCGAGCCTGCTGTTCACCCTCAACGACCTGGCCTATTCGCGCCTGTCCAACTACGACCTGGCGGTGATCCCGCTGTTCGTGATGATGGGCCAGTTCGCCACCCATGGCGGGCTGTCGCGCTCGATCTTCCGTTGCGCCTCGGCCTTCATCGGCCACTGGAAGGGCGGCATGGGCATGTCCGCCATCGGTGCCTGCGCGGGCTTCGGCGCCATCTGCGGCTCGTCCCTGGCCACCGCGGCCACCATGAGCCACGTGGCGCTGCCGGAGCTGCGCCGGCACAACTATTCCGGGCGCCTGGCCACGGCCACGGTGGCTGCGGGGGGCACCCTGGGCATCCTGATCCCGCCGTCGGTGCCGCTGATCATCTATGCCGTTCTGACCCAGGAATCCATCGCCAAGCTGTTCGTCGCTGCCGTGGTGCCGGGGGTGATCGCCATCATCGGCTACCTGCTGGTGCTGCGGATCATGGTGTCGCGGGACGAATCCCAGGCCACCGTCTCGCCCAAGGCCTCGTTGGCCGAGCGGGGCAAGGCGCTGGTCAACGTACTGCCGGTGGTCGGCGTCTTCCTGGTGGTGATCGTCGGCATCTACGGTGGCTGGGCCAACCCCACCGAGGCGGCCTCCATCGGCGCGGCGGCCTGCGGCGTCCTCGCCTTCACCCAGGGCGGCATGCGCTGGAAGGGCATGCGCGCCAGCCTGCTGGGCACGGCGGAAACCTCGGCGATGATCTTCCTCGTGCTGCTGGGTGCCGATCTGCTCAACTCCGGCCTGGCGCTGACCCAGATGCCCGGCGAGCTGGCCGCCTGGGTGATCGGCAGCGGCCTGGCACCGATGCTGGTGCTGGTGATCATCCTCGGCCTCTACCTGGCGCTGGGCTGTGTGATGGATTCCCTGGCGATGATCCTGCTGACCATCCCGATCTTCTATCCGATGATCATGGGCCTGGATTTCTTCGGCCTGAGCGACTCCGACAAGTCCATCTGGTTCGGCATCCTCGCCTTGATGGTGGTGGAGATCGGCCTGATCCACCCGCCCCTGGGGATGAACCTGTTCATCGTCCAGCGGGCCGCCGGCAACGTGTCCTACGGCGAGACCGCCAAGGGCATCGTGCCGTTCCTCTGCTCGGACCTCGCCCGCATCGTGCTGCTGGTGGCCTTCCCGGGCCTGAGCCTGTGGCTGCTGAGCCTCTGATCGTCCCTCGCTGCACCTGGCCGCCTGCGGGCGGCCTTTTTTCGCCCGCCATACCCGGCCTCTCGTCCATCGAACGCCCAGGAACCCACCCATGATCGCCCACCCCAAGCGCCTGATCCTGCTGCTCGCCGCCCTGGTGGCCTTCGGGCCGCTGTCCATCGACATGTACCTGCCGAGCCTGCCGCTGATCGCCAGCGACCTGGCGGCTTCGGAGGCGCAGGTGCAGATGAGCATCGGCCTGTTCCTCGCCGGGCTGTGCCTCGGCATGTTGCTCTACGGGCCGTTGTCGGATCGCTTCGGTCGGCGGCCCTTGCTGCTGGGCGGCATCGCCCTGTACCTGATCGCCAGCCTGGGTTGTGCGCTGGCCGCCGAGGTCGAGCAGCTGCTGGCCTGGCGCCTGTTGCAGGCCCTGGGCGGTGCGGCTGCCTCGGTGCTGGCGCGGACCATCGTGCGCGACCTGTTTCCCCTGGGGGACGCCGCTCGGGTGCTGTCGCTGATGCACCTGGTGACCATGCTCGCCACCCTGGTGGCGCCGTTGCTGGGCGGCTACCTGATGCTGCTCGCCGGCTGGCGCTCGCTGTTCCTGCTGCTGATGGCCTTCTCCGGCCTGTGCCTGGCCCTGGTGGCGCTGAAGGTGCCCGAGAGCCATCCACACCAGGCGCGCAGCCGCTCGCTGGGGGCGGCCTTCCTCGCCTACGGGCACCTGGCGCTACGGCCCCGCGCGCTGGGCTACATCTTCTGCATGGGCAGCGGCTTCGCCGGGATGTTCGCCTTCATCACCGCCTCACCCTTCGTCTACATCGGCCACTTCGGGGTTTCGCCCCAGGGCTATGGCTGGCTGTTCGGCCTGAATATCGCCGGGATCATCCTGGCGACCACGCTCAATGCGCGGCTGGTCGGGCGCCTGGGGCCGCGCCGGCTGCTGTTTCTCGGTGCCCTGGTGGCGGCTACGGCGGGGCTGACCCTGGCGCTGCTGGTGGGCCTGGGGCTGGGTGGCCTGGTGGCGATCGTGGTGTGCGTGGCGCTCTACGTCAGCGTCACCGGCATGCTCGGGGCCAACTGCCTGGCCTCGCTGCTCGCCGAGTTCCCCGAGCGTGCCGGCGCGGCGGCAGGGTTGGCGGTGGCTACCCAGTTCGGCCTGGGCACCGCGGCCAGCGCGCTGGTGGGCGGCCTGCATGACGGCACGGCGCTGCCCATGGCGCTGGTGATGGCTGGCTGTGGCGCCTGTTGCCTGGTGGCGGCGCTGTTTGCCCGGCGCTGAGGGGCGCGGTGTCGCCTAGGCCGCGACCTGGCGCTGATGGTTCGCCAGCCACAGGCAGTAGGCGAGCAGCAATGCGCCCCCCAGTGCCAGCACCGGCGGGGCGCCGAGGTGCGAGGCGAGCAGGCCGGCGCAGAGGCCGCCGAGGGCGTCGAAGCCGAAGCGGGTCGAGGTGTAGAGCGCCACGACGCGGCCGCGCAGGGCCTCCGGCGCGCTGCTCTGCAGGATGATGTTGGTGCCGACGTTGCTGCAGGAGATGCCGAAGCCGAGCACCGCCATGGCCGCCAGCGACAACGGCAGCTGGGTGCTCCAGGCGAAGGCCAGCATGGCCAGGCCGCAGGCGCAGGAGGAGAGCAGGATCAGCCGCGACAGGGCGCTGCCGCCGCCGTGGTTGGCCAGGACGATGGTCGACAGCAGCGAACCCAGCCCGGCTGCGCCCCAGAGCCAGCCGAGGGTAGTGGCGTCGCCGCCGAAGATGTCCTTGGCGAACACCGGCAGCAGTACCACGTAGCTGGAGGCGGTGAGGTTGAGGGCCAGCACGCTGAGGATCATCAGGCGGATCTTCGGGTCGCGGCGCGCGTAGTCCAGCCCCTCGCCGAACACATTGCGGAAGGTGCCGATGGCCCGTGGCGTCGGCGCCATGCGCACCCACAGCAGCCCGGCCATCAGCGCCAGGTAGGAGGCGGCGTTCAGGGCGAAGCACACCGCCTCGCCAACCAGCCCCAGCAGCAGGCCGGCCAGGGGCGGGCCGATGAAGCGCGACAGGGTGAAGAGCATGGCGTTGAGGGCCAGTGCATTGGGCAGGTCGGCCTTGTCGTCGACGAAGCGGCTTAGCAGCGATTGGCGCAGTGGCGTGTCCACCGCGTTGAGCACGCCGAGCAGGGCGGCCATGGCCACCAGCAGCGCCGGGGTGATCAGGCCGCTGGCGGTGAGCCCGGCCAGCGCCAGGGCCTGCAGGCCGAGCAGGCCCTCGACGGCGATCAGCAGGCGGCGCTTGTCGTGGCGGTCGATCCAGGCGCCGGCGAAGGGGCCGACCAGCAATTGCGGCAGCAGGGCGACGCAGGTGGTGATGCCGAGCAGCGCGGCGGAGCCGGTGAGCCGGTAGATCAGCCAGGCCAGCGCCACCTGCTGGATCCAGGTGCCCAGGGTGGAAATGCAATGACCGCTGAAATACAGGCGGAAGTTGCGATGGCGCAAGGCGCGCAGGGCGTTGGGCAGCTGAGGCATCGGCGGGCGTTCGGGCTGGGCTGGGGGTGGGTTTCTCGGGGGTGAATGCTAAAGCAAAAGGCGGATCGTTAACACATTAAGCGTTCCCCGCCGGGGATTTCTCCGGAGAACGCATTTTCGCCATGGAAAGTGCAATCGAGTATCCGGTTCGTGCATGTCTAGCCATCGTTCACCTCTTCATAATAGGCCCCAGGTCACCGGAATCAGCCTCTTCGCCCCACGCGGCGAGGGCTGGCCCAACCGGTGGCGACTAACAATAAATAGACCGGGTATCCGCATGAAAAAGCCAAATCCTCTGCTCGAAGACCTCCGCGCCATCCTGCCTGCCATCGCCGCCAATGCCGCCCGTGCGGAGCAGGAGCGCATGGTGCCCGCCGAGAACATCGCCCTGCTCAAGGGCATCGGCATGCACCGCGCCTTCCAGCCCAAGGCCTACGGTGGCCTGGAAATCTCCCTCCCGGAGTTCGCCGACTGCGTGGTGGCCCTGGCCGGCGCCTGTGGCGGCACCGCCTGGGCCTTCAGCCTGCTGTGCACCCACAGCCACCAGATGGCGATGTTCTCCAAGCGCCTGCAGGACGAGGTGTGGGGCGAGAACCGCGACGCCACCGCGAGCAGCAGCATCGCGCCCTTCGGCAAGGCCGAGAACGTCGAGGGCGGCATCATCCTCAACGGCGAGCTGGGCTGGAGCAGCGGCTGCGACCACGCCGAATGGGCCATCGTCGGCTTCCGCCGCCCGGCGGGCGAGGGCGAGCCGCCGGTCTATTGCTTCGGCGTGGTGCCCCGTGCGGATTACGCGATACGTGACGACTGGTACGTCGCCGGCATGCGCAGCAGTGGCACCAAGACGCTGATCCTCAAGGACGTGTTCATCCCCGATCACCGCATCGAGGCGGCCAAGGACATGATGGAAGGCCGCTCCGCCGGCTTCGGCCTGTACCCGGACAGCAAGATCTTCTACGCCCCTTACCGCCCGTACTTCGCCAGCGGCTTCGCCGCCATCAGCCTGGGTGTTGCCGAGCGCATGCTGGTGGCCTTCGCCGAGAAGACGAAGAACCGCGTGCGTGCCTACACCGGTGTCAGCGTCGGCACCGCCACCCCGGCATTGATGCGCCTGGCCGAATCCACCCACCAGGTGGCTGCCGCCCGTGCCTTCCTGGAGAAGACCTGGCAGGAGCATGCCGAACACGCCGAGCGCCACCAGTACCCGGATCGCCCGACCCTGGCCTTCTGGCGCACCAACCAGGCCTACGCGGTGAAGATGTGCATCCAGGCCGTGGACCGCCTGTTCGAGGCCGCCGGCGGCACCGCCTGGTTCGACGCCAACGAGATGCAGCGGCTGTTCCGCGACTCGCACATGACCGGCGCCCACGCGTACACCGACTACGACGTCTGCGCGCAGATACTCGGCCGCGAGCTGATGGGCCTCGAGCCCGACCCGAGCATGGTCTGACCTGCTCCGCGCCACACTCCGTTCGCTCACCTGCCAACCGGGCGCGGGCCCGGTTGCGAGGAATCGCCATGACCCAACAGAACAATGAAGCGGGCTTCGACCCGCGTGCCTTCCGCCGTGCCCTGGGTAACTTTGCCACCGGCGTGACCGTCATGACCGCCGCCGCCGATGGCCGCCGCGTGGGCATGACCGCCAACAGCTTCAACTCGGTGTCGCTGGACCCGCCGCTGGTGCTCTGGAGCATCGACAAGCGCGCCACCAGCCACGAGGTCTTCGCCCGCGCCGGGCACTTCGCGGTGAACGTGCTGGCCGCCGACCAGATCGACATTTCCAACCAGTTCGCCCGCCCCAGCGACGACCGCTTCGCCGGCCTGCGCGTGGAGGAGGGCGCCGGTGGTGCGCCGCTGCTGGAGGAATGCGCGGCGCGCTTCCAGTGCGAGAAGTACCAGGAGCTGGACGGTGGCGACCACTGGATTCTGATCGGCAAGGTCGTCGCCTTCGATGACCTCGGCCGGGCACCGCTGCTCTATCACCAGGGCGCCTATTCGACGGTACTGCCACACCCGCGCCTGTTGAAGAAGGACGAGGCCGCCACCCGCACCGCCTTCCAGGGGCGCCTCAACGACAACCTCTATTACCTGATGACCCAGGCCGTGCGCGGCTACCAGGAGGACTACCAGCCCCGGCAGCTGTCCACCGGGCTGCGCACCAGCGAGGCGCGCATGCTGATGGTGCTGGAGAAGGATGCGAGCCTGGGCATGGCCGCCCTGCAGCAACTGGTGAACATGCCGACGCGGGAGATCGAAGCGGCGGTGGACACCCTGACCCGCAAGGGCATGCTCAGCGGCGATGCCCAGGGCTGCAGCCTGACGCCCGCAGGCATGGACCAGGCGGAAACCCTCTGGGAGATCGCCGAGCGCCAGCAGGAGCGCGTCTTCGCCCGCTTCAGCCAGGAGCAGCTGGCCACCTTCAAGGAGATGCTGCGGGCGGTCGCCCGACTGGGCGAGGCCTGAGGCGGAATGCCGTGCGGGAGGCCTAGACGGCGTCCCGCATGGCGCGCAGGTCCAGGGCGTCCTGGTTCATGCGTTGGATGACGTCGAACAGCTGCTGGCGCAGGGACTCGTCGCCGATACGGTCGGCGGCGCGCATCACGGCGATGGCGGCGTCCTCGTTGTGGATGGCGAAGCGTTCCAGGTTCTTGCGGAAATCTCGTGTGGCGCGTGTCACGGGTAGGACCTCGGGGAAAACTGCGCGCAGTCTGGGGGGTGAATGTTGCCGTGAAGTTGCAGCGGGCCGGCTTGGCAATGGCCTGCAACAGATTTCCCGGCGCAAAAAAAACCGACCTGCAAGAGGTCGGTATTACCCATATGGGCCTGCCAATCAGAAGCATTCTGCATGCATCCATCTGCCGTTGGATGCAGGGCCATGATCGTGGGATTGGATGACGGTTTCATGTCGCGCTTGTGACGTTTTCATTCGAGCGTGGGAGATCACGTCCTCAGGGTGTGGTCATGAGTCATCGGCTCTGCCTGCGAGGATTCAAGCGGAGGACCCGACAGGATCGTAGGGTGTGCCGTGCGCACCGCCGCACGGTGCTTCCGGCGAGTTCCAGGTGCGCGCAGCACACCCTACGCGCGAAGTGAGCGGCGGCTGCATGCTCCGAGGTCTGATTGCGCCCTCCGCCAGGGGAGCAAAAGCAAAGCCGCGCTCTAACGTGGTATTGGCCCTGGGCGTTAAAGCCAGTCGCTGATGGGAAGCCTTCGTGAACCACGGGCAGGCTTCAGGTAGCATCGCTTGCTTCGACGATCCCTGGTCCGCCTCGCAATGAACAAAGACGATATCCCAGCATTCAGTATCAGCACCCAGCTCACCATGCTCGGCCGCGACCCGGCGGAGCAGTTCGGCTTCGTCAACGCGCCGCTCTACAAGGGCTCGACCATCATCTACAAGACGCTGGATGACATCGAAGCCCGGCGCAGCCGCTTCTCCTACGGCACGGCCGGTTCGCCGACCATCGCCCACCTGGAGGACGCCTGGACCCAGCTCACCGGCGCCAAGGGCACCGTGCTGTCCACCTCGGGCCTGGGGGCCGTGGCGCTGGCGCTGTTCAGCACCACCAAGGCGGGCGATCACATCCTGATCCCCGACAGCGTCTACCGGCCCACGCGCAATTTCTGCAACCAGATGCTCGCCCGCTACGGCGTGACCACCACCTACTACGACCCGATGATCGGCGCCGATATCGAGCGCCTAATCGGCCCGAACACCACCACCCTGTTCCTGGAGGCGCCCGGCTCGCAGAGCTTCGAGGTGCAGGACATCCCGGCCCTGGTGGAGGTGGCGCGTCGGCATGGGGTGAAGACCATCCTCGACAACACCTGGGCGACGCCGATCTTCTTCCGTGGCCATGACCACGGCATCGACCTGACGGTGGAGGCGGGCACCAAGTACCTGGGCGGGCATTCGGACATCCTGCTGGGGCTGGTCACCGCCAACGAGGCTTGCTGGCCGGCCCTGCGCGCCACCTACGACGCCATGTCGATGCTGCCCGGCGCGGAAGACTGCGTGCAGGCGCTGCGCGGCATGCGCACGCTGTTCCTGCGGCTCAAGGAAGCGGAGCGGCGTGGCCTGGAGATGGCCCGCTGGCTGAGCGAGCGCCCGGAGGTGTCCCGCGTGCTGCACCCGGCCTTCGAGAGCTGCCCCGGCCATGCCCACTGGAAGCGCGACTTCAAGGGCTCGTCAGGGCTGTTCTCCATCGTCCTGGCGCCGGGCTACACCCGCGATGGCCTGGCGGCGATGCTCGACAACCTGTCGATCTTCAGCATGGGCTTCTCCTGGGGCGGCTACGAAAGCCTGGTGATCCCCTTCGATTGCAGCACCTACCGCACCGCCACCCGCTGGGAGGCCGAAGGCTTCGCCTTGCGCCTGCAGATCGGCCTGGAAGACATGGACGACCTCAAGGGCGACCTGGCCCGTGGTTTCGCCCGCCTGGCCGCGGCTGGCTGAGGCGCTGCGGGTGGGCGGTCAGGAAGAGTCGCGCCCGGGCAGCAGCTGGCTGTAGGGTGCCTCGGCGCCGCCCGTGCGCCGTAGCAGGCGCACGTCGGTGACTTCGATGTTGCAGTCGGCGAGCCAATCCTGGATCGCTTCGCTGGAGCGGGACGGCCGTTTCTCGCCCGGGAACTCGAGGGTGTAGATGGAGAAGCCTATGGCCTTGATGTTGGGGATGTCCCGGGTGTTCATCTTCATGTGCCGGGGTTCACCCTTGAACCGGTAACTGATCAACCATTCCATAAGCGTCTGCGGACTCGATCGCACTGCATCGGTGCACTGGCGTACCGATGACCCCCTGATATCAGAAGTGGCAAACCTAGCAGAACGCGCCGCGCTGGCAATGCTAGCAATCTGCTGCAACCCGCGCCCTTGAGCAGTGGCGGCACTTGGCGACGAAAGGCATGTCACGCCATGCAGCGGAAGTCGTTTTTAACGGTCGATTTTCCTATCGGTAGCCAGGGTTCGGGGGTCGTCATGTGCGGAGGCGTCGAGGTGGCGGGTCGTTTTACGGAGAGCGGCAGGGCGAGGCGGGTGTACTTCCTTAGCCCCAGGGCGGAACTGCCCGTGGTGCGGCCCGATGGCTCCATCGAGTGGGTTCCCTGGGGGCGCCGGCCACGGCAGCCGGGGGCCTTGCCCGCCAGTGGCTGGGCGCGGGAGAACTGCATGACCCTGGAAGCCTGGGAGCCCTATCGCCCACAGGCGGTGAAGATCGCCGTGCAGCGCTACATGGAGAAGGACCGGGCGCAGCAGCCGCACTGGTTCGACCTGGTGGCGAGCCAGTGCCTGCAAGGCGTGCTGCTGGAGACCGAGCGGGAGCGCCGGGTCTATGTGGTGATCGGGCAGCCGCCGCTGGGCTGCGAATTCATCCAGGACCGTTGGCCGTTGATCTCGGCCTGATCCGGGCTAGCCGTCCACCCGGTGGGTGGTGACGCCGGAGACGCCGATCTCCTGGGAGGCGAGCACCTTGTTCTCGAAGGAGGAGCCGCCCAGGCTGCGGTCCACCTCCAGCTGCCCGCGGTGCTCGGCAATGATGTGCGCGAGGGCCAGCTCCAGGCCCATTTCCTTTTCCGTGTGGCGCACACGAAGGCTTCTTGGTGCGCCCCTGAGCTTGTACTGGATATCGAAGTAATGCATTGCAGCCTTCCTTGTTGGCGAACCTGGCTCTTTCTCCCGTTGCGATAGTGCAGCGGAAACCGGGGCCTGCGCCAGTGCGAAGCCGATCTTTCGTCGCAACGGCGAATGCCGGCGGCGACCGCAGATTGGAGCGATGCAGGGGCGTGCGGGTTCCGGTTGCGTGCAGCGCGGGTCGAGGAGGGCGGAAGGATGCGGATTGCGACGGCGCGCCCGGGTGGTTGCCCGGGCGTGCCGCTGGGGTCACGCGCTCAGGGCGCGGGGTCGAAAGCTGCGGCGGTTGGCGATGGCGATGGCGAATTCCTCGCTCAGCACCTTGCTCAGCTGCCGGATGGACAGCGGCGACGACAGCTCGGCCTGGGTCATGCCGTGGATGGTGATGACGTCCAGATCGGTACGGCGGGTGAATTGCAGCGAGACCGTGCCGTTGTCCATGCGAGTCGCCTCGCACATGTAGGCGGGCATGTAGAGGGTGAAGAGTTTGCCGATATCGGCCATGGCGAGCGGCATGCGCGTTTCCTCCTTGAATGCGGTTGGGCTGACCACCTGGTCACGGCATCAGCGTAGGCGAAATTCAGTCGCTGTAAACACTGTCAGTGTGAGCCGTGCCACGACTCGAAAAGTGCCGTCCGTCACGTCCGCTTTTGCTGCCTTCAGGCCGCAACCCGCATGGATACAGGGCTATGACCACTTGGTCAGGAAATGAGGAATTCACTAGTGTATTTTTTGTATACAACCCTCTGGATATATGCAGACACTTTTGTTTACAGTGCGCCCACAACAACGACAAGAAGTGAGTGGACCTCCTCATGAACAAGCTATCCGAAGCTACGTCCGTCGCATCACGTCCGGAAGACGAGAACCTTGGCATCGGCGCCAACCTCGCCTACGGATTGCAGCATGTCCTGACGATGTATGGCGGCATAGTCGCCGTCCCGCTGATCCTCGGCCAGGCGGCAGGGCTAAGCCCTTCCGAAATCGGTCTGTTGATCGCCGCCTCGTTGTTCGCTGGCGGCCTCGCAACCCTCCTCCAGACCCTCGGCCTGCCGTTCTTCGGCTGTCAGCTGCCCCTCGTCCAGGGCGTGTCCTTCGCCGGCGTCGCCACCATGATCGCCATCCTCGGCAGCAACAACGGCGAGGGCGGCATCCAGTCGGTGCTGGGCGCGGTGATGGCCGCCTCACTGATCGGCCTGTTGATCACCCCCATCTTCTCCCGCGTCACCAAGTTCTTCCCGCCCCTGGTCACGGGGGTGGTGATCACCACCATCGGCCTGACGCTGATGCCGGTGGCCGCACGCTGGGCCATGGGCGGTAACAGCCAGTCCCCGGACTTCGGCAGCATGACCAACATCGGCCTGGCCGCCATGACCCTGGGCATCGTGCTGCTGCTGAGCAAGATCGGCAGCTCCACCATCTCGCGCCTGTCGATCCTCCTGGCCATGGTCCTTGGTACCCTGATCGCCATGGCCCTGGGCCTGACCGATTTCTCCAAGGTCGCTGAAGGCCCGATCGTGGCGATGCCGTCGCTGCTGCACTTCGGCATGCCGACCTTCCACGTGGCCGCCATCCTGTCGATGTGCATCGTGATCCTGGTGACCCTGGTGGAAACCTCGGCCGATATCCTCGCCGTGGGCGAGATCATCGGCACCAAGGTCGACTCCAAGCGCCTCGGCAACGGCCTGCGCGCCGACATGCTGTCCAGCGTGCTGGCGCCGCTGTTCGGTTCCTTCACCCAGAGCGCCTTCGCCCAGAACGTCGGCCTGGTCGCCGTCACCGGTGTGAAGAGCCGCTACGTGGTGGCCACCGGTGGCCTGATCCTGGTCACCCTGGGCTTGCTGCCGGTGATGGGGCGCGTGGTCGCTGCCGTGCCGACCTCGGTACTTGGGGGCGCCGGCATCGTGCTGTTCGGCACCGTCGCCGCCAGCGGCATCCGCACCCTGGCCAAGGTCGACTACCGCAACAACATGAATCTGATCATCGTCTCCACCTCCCTCGGCTTCGGCATGATCCCGATCGCCGCACCGAGCTTCTACGAGCACTTCCCCGCCTGGTTCGAAACCATCTTCCATTCCGGCATCAGCTCGGCGGCAATCATGGCCATCCTGCTGAACCTGGTGTTCAACCAGTTCACCGCCGGTAACCCCGACCAGCCTTCGGTGATCTCCGCCGGCCACGAACGCAGCCTGCGCTACACCGACATCGCCGCGCTGAACGATGGCGATTACTTCCAGAACGGCAAGCTGTACGACGCCGAAGGTAACGAGGTGCCGTTGGCCGACGATGACGACCACCACGGCAGCCCGGCCCCACGGCCGACGCGAAGCCAGGCGGACGCGGTGCATTGACGCACCCCCGCAATGAACCGGACCCGGCCCCAGTGGCCGGGTCTTTCGTTTGCGGGGGGCACAGTGGGAGCGAATTCATTCGCGAAAAGACCCAGCCCGAGCACGCCCATCGCGGATGAATCCGCGCCCACAGGCAACGCCCCCGCGTGTCACCCCGAAAATTGCGTTGGAAGGAGGGCGCAGGGAACCCCGGGGCCTTCCTGCAATCTCTGATAACGCTTTGTTACCGCTGCCCGGGCCGTTGCGTTTGACCTGGGCTTTTGCCTTCACCAAGCTACGCGCTTCGCCACCACTGCCCAGGAATTCCCCGCGTGTCCCCAGCTTTCCGCCACTGGCGCCGAACCCTTTTCTGCCTCCTTCCCCTTGCTGCGCTGCTGTCAGGTTGCGACCAGGGCGAGCCCGAGAAGCCCCAGCTGCCGGTCAAGGCCACCACCTACCTCGCCGTCGACTGGAGCCAGGTGCCCGCCACGGCCGACCAGGAACTGCTCAACGGCTTCGCCGCCTGGCGCTCGGCCTGCACTCGCCTGGCCAAGGACCCGGTCTGGTCCGCCACCTGTGCCGCCGCGGCGCCGGTGCCCATGGAAGCCAGCGCCGTCCGCGCCTTCCTCGGTGCCAACCTGCAGCCCTATAGCCTGCGTTCGGCGGAGAAGGGCGAGCACGGCCTGATCACCGGCTACTACGAGCCGGTCTACCCCGGCCACCTGCAGCGCACCGAACAGGGGCAGGTGCCGGTCTATGGCGTACCGGACGACCTGATCGTCGTCGCCCTTGACGAGATCTACCCCGAACTCAAGGGCAAGCGCCTGCGTGGCCGCCTGGAAGGCCGGGTGCTCAAGCCCTACGACGATGCCGCCGCCATTCGTGGCGAGGGCGTCAAGGCGCCGGTGCTGGCCTGGCTCAACGACCCGATGGACCTGCAGTTCCTGCAGATCCAGGGCTCCGGGCGCATCCAGCTGGACGATGGCCGCCAACTGCGCATCGGCTACGCCGACCAGAACGGCCACCCCTATCGCCCCGTTGGCCGCTGGCTGGTGGAACAGGGGCTGCTGCAGAAGGAGGAGGTGAGCATGGGCCGCATCCGTGACTGGGCCGTCGCCAACCCCGGCCGGGTCGATGAGCTGCTGGCCAGCAACCCCAGCTATGTGTTCTTCAGTGCCCGCCCGGACAGCAACGAAGGCCCCCGAGGCTCCCTCAACGTGCCCCTCACCGCCGGCTACAGCGTGGCCATCGACCGCAAGGTGATCCCCCTCGGCAGCCTGCTCTGGCTTTCCACCACCCGCCCGGACGGCGCTCCAGTGGTACGCCCGGTGGCGGCCCAGGACACCGGCGGCGCCATCGTCGGCGAAGTGCGCGCGGACCTGTTCTGGGGCACCGGCCACGAGGCCGGCGAGCTGGCTGGCAACATGAAGCAGGAAGGGCGCATCTGGATGCTCTGGCCCAAGGGCATGGCGCCGCCCGAAACGCCCTGAACCTGGGCGGTACTCGACTATCCGCAGGAAAAGGAGATTTCCATGAGCGACTACATCCACCTGAACAAGGCCAACTGGGACCAGCGCGCCGTGCTTCACGCCACCTCGCGCGGCTATGACGCGGCGGCCTTCGCCGCCGACCCGCAGCACCTCTCCGAGGTGGTGCGCTTCGACCTGCCGCGCCTCGGCGATATCCGCGGCCTGCGCGGCGTGCACCTGCAGTGCCACATCGGCACCGACACCCTGTCCCTGAGCCGGCTCGGCGCGCAGATGTGCGGGCTGGATTTCTCGCCGCAATCCATCGCCGAGGCCCGCTCCCTGGCCGAGCGGTGCGGCACGCCGCTGGAATGGTTGGAGTCGGACGTGTACGACGCCGACCAGGTGCTGGAACCCGGCGCCTTCGACCTCGTCTACACCGGTATCGGCGCGCTCTGCTGGCTGCCCAGCATCGAGCGCTGGGCCCGCGTCGTGGCCTCGCTGTTGAAGCCGGGCGGGCGCCTGTTCATTCGCGAGGGCCATCCGATGATGTGGGCGATAGACGAGGAGCGGGAGGACACCCTCCATGTCGACCTGCCTTACTTCGAACGGGCCGAGCCGCTGGTCTGGGAATGCGACACCACCTACGTGGAGTCCCCCGACACGCTCACCGCCACCGTCACCCATATCTGGAACCACGGCCTGGGCGAGATCATCACCGCCTTGCTCGGTCACGGCATGCAGATCACCGCCCTGGAAGAGCACCAGAGCCTGCCCTGGAACGCGCTGCCCGGGCGCATGAGCCAGCACGCCGATGGCGAATGGCGCCTGGACGAGGCGCCCTGGCGCCTGCCCCTGAGCTATACGTTGCAGGCGATCAAGCGCTGATGAGCGCTGGAGGACGACCCATGAAGCTTTTCATCCCCCGTGCATTGCTCGCCTTGCTGCTCATCGCGGCCTGGTGCGCGCCGGCCCAGGCCCTGACCCTGCGTTGCAGCAAGGGCCTGGTGTTGCAGGAAGACAGCCTGGAGGAGGTGCTGCGCAAGTGCGGCGAGCCGGACAAGCGCGTGCGCACGCTGCCGGCCCTGCGCAACAACGGCGTACCCAAGCTCAACGCGGTGACCGTGGACATCTGGACCTACGGCCCGCGCAACGGCATGACCCGCGAGCTGCACTTCATCGAAGGCAAGCTGAAGGAAGTCAGGAGCACCCGCGACTAGCCGATCGGGCGGGCACGAGCCGCCCGGGCCACGTAGAATCGCGCCCCTGAATCTTTCCTCGAGGTCGCAAGGTGGAACTACAGCAGGGCTTCGTCCTGACCCGGCACTGGCGCGATACGCCCGCGGGCACGGAAGTGGGCTTCTGGCTGGCGACCGATGAGGGCCCCCGCTACCTGCGCCTGGCGCCGCAGACCTCCGTGGCCTTCCTCCCCGCCGAGCAGCGCGAGCGCGCCGAAGCGCTGCTGAAGAACGAGCGTGGCGTCGAACTGCGGCCCCTGGGGCTCTGCGATTTCCGCCACCGCCCGGTGCTCGGCCTCTATTGCCAGCAGCACCGGCAACTGATCGGCCTGGACAAGAGCCTGCGCCAGGCCGGTGTCGACGTCTTCGAGGCCGATATCCGCCCGCCCGAGCGCTACCTGATGGAGCGCTTCATCACCGCCCCGGTGCTCTTCGGCGGCACGCCCGATACCGAGGGCGCATTGCTGGACGGGCAGATGAAGCCGGCGCCCGACTACCGTCCGCGCCTGCGCCTGGTGTCCCTGGACATCGAGACCACCTTCCACGGCGAGCTCTACTCCATCGCCCTGGAAGGCTGCGGCCAGCGCCAGGTGTACATGCTCGGCCCGGCCAACGGCGATGCCCGCGAGGTGGACTTCGACCTGGAGTACTGCGACGACCGCGCGCAACTGCTCGAACGCCTCAACCAGTGGCTGGTGGAGCACGACCCGGACGCCATCATCGGCTGGAACCTGGTGCAGTTCGACCTGCGCGTGCTCAACGAGCACGCCAAGCGCCTTAAGGTGCCCCTGCGCCTGGGGCGTGGCGGCGAGGCCATGGGCTGGCGCGAGCACGGCAGCCGCAACAACCACTACTTCGCCGAAGCGCCGGGGCGGCTGATCATCGACGGCATCGAGGCGCTGCGCTCGGCCACCTGGAGCTTCCCCTCGTTCAGCCTGGAGAGCGTCGCCCAGACCCTGCTCGGCGAAGGCAAGGCCATCGACACCCCCTACCAGCGCATGGACGAGATCAACCGCATGTTCGCCGAGGACAAGCCCGCCCTGGCGCGCTACAACCTCAAGGACTGCGAGCTGGTGACGCGCATCTTCGAGAAGACCGAGCTGCTCACCTTCCTTCTCGAACGGGCCACGGTCACCGGCCTGCCCGCCGACCGCAGCGGCGGCTCGGTGGCCGCCTTCTGCCACCTGTACATCCCGCTGATGCACCGCCAGGGCTTCGTCGCGCCCAACCAGGGCGAACGCATGCCCGAGGCCAGCCCGGGCGGCTTCGTCATGGATTCGCGCCCCGGCCTGTACGAGTCGGTGCTGGTGCTGGACTACAAGAGCCTGTACCCCTCGATCATCCGCACCTTCCTCATCGACCCGGTGGGGCTGGTGGAAGGCCTGCGCCAGCCCGATGACGAACACTCGGTACCGGGCTTCCGCGAGGCACGTTTCTCACGCACGCGGCACTGCCTGCCGGCCATCGTCGAGCGGGTGTGGCAGGGGCGCGAGACGGCCAAGCGCGAGCACAACCAGCCGCTGTCCCAGGCACTGAAGATCATCATGAACGCCTTCTACGGCGTGCTCGGCTCCAGCGGCTGCCGCTTCTTCGACCCGCGCCTGGCCTCGTCCATCACCCTGCGCGGCCACGAGATCATGCGCCGCACCCGCGCGCTGATCGAGGCGCAGGGGCACCAGGTGATCTACGGCGACACCGACTCCACCTTCGTCTGGCTCGGCCGCGCCCATGGCGAGCAGGAGGCGGCCGCCATCGGCCGGTCGCTGGTGCAGCGGGTCAACCAGTGGTGGCGCGAGCACCTGCAGCAGGAATACGGCCTGGAAAGCGCGCTGGAACTGCAGTATGAAACCCACTACAGCCGCTTCCTGATGCCCACGGTGCGGGGCGCGGAGGAGGGCAGCAAGAAGCGCTACGCCGGGCTGGTGACGCGTGCCGACGGCAGCGAGGAGATGGTCTTCAAGGGGCTGGAAACGGTGCGCACCGACTGGTCGCCGCTGGCCCAGCGCTTCCAGCAGGAGCTGTATTTGCGCATCTTCAACCGCCAGCCCTACCAGGACTATGTGCGCGACTACGTGCGCCGCACCCTGGCCGGCGAGCTGGACGAGCTGCTGATCTACCGCAAGCGCTTGCGCCGGCGGCTGGACGACTACGAGCGCAACGTCCCGCCCCATGTGCGTGCCGCGCGCCTGGCCGATGACTACAACCAAAGCCAGGGGCGCCCGCGTCAGTACCAGAACGGCGGCTGGATCAGCTACCTGATCACCGTCGCCGGGCCCGAGCCCCTGGAGAACCGCCGCGCGCCCATCGACTACGACCACTACGTCACCCGCCAGCTGCAACCGGTGGCGGATGCCATCCTGCCCTTCGTCCAGGGCGACTTCAGCAAGCTGGTCGACGGCCAGCTCGACCTGTTCTGAGCCGGCGCCGGCTCAGTCGGGCAGGTTGACCAGGGGGATCGACTCGCCGCCGGTGCGGTTCTGCTGGCGCTCGTCCATCCACTCGGCGATCTGGGCGCCGAATTCCGCCGGCACCTTGCGGCCCACGCGGCGGGAAATGTCGAGGATGGTCTGCTGGGCCAGCGCCTCTTCCATGCGCTTCTGCGCCGTCAGCATCACCGCATGGATGGAGCAGGTGCCTTCCAGCGCCCAGTCCGGCGGCGAACCTTCGAACAGGGCGCAGCGCCCGCGGATATCCCGGCATTCGAAGATCGACTTGTGCCCATCGATGGCGCGGACGATATCCAGCACGGTGATCTCGTCCGAGGGGCGGGCCAGGCGGAAGCCGCCGCGCACGCCTTCGGTCGCGGCCACCAACCCGGCCTTGGCCAGCTTGGTGAACACCTTCGCCAGGTACTCCTGGGGTACCCCCTGCAGTTCGGCCATGTCGCGCACGCTGGCTTCGCGGCTGTCACCGCGTTCGTCCACGAGAAAGAGCAGGCAGTGGATGCCGTACTCGACCCCTGCGCTGTAAAGAGACATTCATAACTCCGACTGTTTGTGTCGCATATATTCTGCGATCTGTTCCCATGCATCTCAAGGCCCGCTGCGGCTTCGGCGATGGGCGGGGCTGCCGTCCGTCCGCTCCAACACTGTTGTTCAGTGCCTTGGAGGCTGCAGAAAGGTGCGCCCTTGAGCGGTGCAGCCAGCAGCATGGCGAGCGAAGCAGTGGAGGGCAAAGAAAAAATACTTGTCGCCATAAACTACGATCAATATAGTCGTAGATGTGAGCGGCTGATGGCGCCACACGAGCAGCAGTACCCGGACATGCAGTTGGCGCCACTCGTAGCCCCGTCCCTATTCGAACCGAACACGACCCTTACCTCTTTGGAGATACGAACATGAAACAACGCATCCTGATCGTCGGCGCTGGCTTCGGTGGCATGTGGAGCGCCCTCAGTGCCACGCGCCTGCTGGACATCCATGGCCGCACCGATGTCGAGGTCAGTGTCCTCGCGCCCCAGGCCGAACTGCGCGTGCGTCCGCGTTTCTACGAAGCCGGCGTGCACCGCATGAAGGCTCCGCTGGGCGAGCTGTTCGCCGCCGTTGGCGTGAACTTCGTCAAGGGCGTGGTGGACCGCATCGATGTGGCAGGCAAGCGCGTGGCCTATCGCGACGAGCAGGGCGCTCCGGCCGAGCTGGCCTACGACCGCCTGGTACTGGCCACCGGCAGCAGCGTGGTACGGCCGAAGATGGCGGGTGTCGAGCACGCCTTCGACGTCGACCAGATCGAAGAGGCCGTGCGCCTGGAAGAACACATCCGCTCGCTGGGCGCGCTGCCGGCCTCCAAGGCGCGCAACACGGTGGTGGTCGCCGGTGGCGGCTTCACCGGCATCGAAACCGCTGCCGAAATGCCGGCGCGCCTGCGTGAAGCGCTGGGTGCCGACGCCGAAGTGCGGGTGGTGGTGGTCGACCGTGGCGCGCGCATCGGCGCCGCCCTGGGCGACGGCCCGCGTGCGCAGATCGTCGAAGCCTCGGAAGAGCTGGGCATCGAATGGTGCCTGGACGCCAGTGTCGCCTCGGTGGACGAAGGCGGCGTGACCCTCGCCGACGGCCGTCGCATCGAGGCCAGCACCGTGGTCTGGACCGTGGGCGTGCGTGCCAGCTCGCTGACCGAACAGATCCCCGCCGAGCGTGACGCCCAGGGCCGCCTGCACGTGGACCGCAACCTCAAGGTGATCGGCCAGGACGACGTCTTCGCCACCGGTGACGTGGCCTACGCCGCCTCCGACGACCTGGGCAACTTCGCCCTGATGTCCTGCCAGCACGCCATCGCCCTGGGCCGCTCGGCCGGCAACAACGTCGCGGCCAACCTGCTCGGCGTCGAGCCGATCCCCTACAGCCAGCCCAAGTACGTCACCTGCCTGGACCTGGGCGCCTGGGGCGCGGTGTTCACCGAAGGCTGGGACCGCCAGGTCAAGCTGGTGCGTGAGGAGGGCAAGCAGCTGAAGACCCAGATCAACAGCGTGTGGATCTACCCGCCGGCCGCCAACCGCGCCGAAGCCCTGGCCGCCGCCGACCCGGCGATCCCGGTCGTCGCATAAGCCACGGCGTCACCCCAGCCCCGACTGTCGCAGGACCGGCGGGGCTTTTTATTGCCGCAGAATTCGTGCCTCGTAGGTTGAGCTGAGGCACGAAGCCCAACGCAGCGGACCTCCACGGCGCACCGTTGGGCCTCGCACGCTCGGCGCCAACCTACGGGCCTGAAAATCTGGCGCTATGGTTCAGGCCGGCCGCTGCATCACCAACAGGCGCAGGGCGAGGGCGCCGAACAGGCTGGCCAGGCCCCATTTCTGCAGGCTGGCGAAGCGGCCACGACCCTTGAGGCGGCGCCCCATGGAGCCACCGACCAGCCCCAGGGCGGCATGGAAGAGGAAGGCCAACAGGGTGAGCAGGGCGCCCAGCAGCAGGAGCTGCTCGGCGATGGGGCCGCGCTCGGGCACCACGAACTGTGGCAGGAAGACGATGAAGAACAGCAGCGCCTTGGGGTTGAGCAGGCTGTTGAGGGTGGCGCGCATCAGCACCGCCCGCAGCGGCAGCGGCGCGACGCCTGTGGCGCCGGCGGTGGCGCTGCTGCGCAGGGTCTTCCAGGCCATCCACAGCAGGTAGAGGGCCCCGGCCAGGCGGATGATGTCGAAGGAGGGTGGCCAGGCCGCCACCAGGCCGGTGATGCCGGCGGCGGTGAGCAGGGTCAGGGTCGCATCCGCCAGGCTGATGCCCAGCGCCGCCGCCAGGCCACCGCGCCAGCCGCAGGAAACCCCGTGGCTGATGACGAAGGCCATGTTCGGCCCCGGCGAGATCAACAGCAGCGCCACCGCACAGGTGAAGATGACGAAGGTGTCGAGGTCGAGCATGGCAGCGGTCCTGGCGAGGGCCGCGGGTGCGGCCGGTCGCGCAACACTACCGGGCCGTCGCCGGCATCACCCGCTACAGCTGCGCGGTTTTTTCATGGCACACCCGGTGTCAGTCAGGGCAGGGTGAGCGCCGGCGTGGTCACCAGGGTCAGGCTCTGCAGCGTGCAACTGCCCCAGGGCAGGCTGGTCGCCGACAGGCTGTTGCTGGCGTTGCTCCAGGTGGTGGCCAGCGTTGCGGCGCTGCAGGTCACGGTGCCGATCTTGATGCCCATATTGCTGACATTCACGGTCGTGACGCTGGTCGGTTGCCAGGGCCAGGGCAGGCCTTGCGGGGCAATGTTCGCGCAGAGCGGGTTGCTGCCGGTCAGGGTGGCGGCCGTCACGGAGGCTCCACCGCCGGGGTTGGCGACCCCGTGCACCGTGAGCGTGCAGGTGACCGCCGGCAGCACCGGGTTGTACTTCACGCTGAAGGGGCCGGTGGCGGTGAAGGCGCCGCCCGGGGTGAAGGCGGAGGAGACCAGGGACCAGATGGCCAGGCCGAGCAGGGCCAGTATCTTCAGGGCGGCTTTGTAGGGGTTCATCGTGTCGTTCCTTGTCAGCGTGCGAATGCCCGGTGGCTGTCCTTGGCCCGGGGCGGTAGGCGCAGGCTAGACCCATCCAAGACGCTGCCCAGCCAGCCAAAGGATGGCGTGGCCGGATCACCCGCCTGGCCCATGGGAAGAAGTTACCCAGGGCGCAGGGCGATCCCCGCTCGACGCGCTTCGGGCGGCTCTCTAATATGCAACCATTCGCTTGGATATCCGGACCGCGCCTTGACCACCTCCGACCCTATCACCGACACCGCTGCCTCCACCGGCGATCGCACCCTGCTGCTGATCAAGACCCGGGGTCCGGTGTCCACCGCCGCCCTGGCCCAGGCCCTGGAGATGACGCCGGAAGCGGCGCGCCAGCAGGTGCAGAAGCTGGTGGCCGCAGGGTGGGTGGAGGGGCGTCAGGAGCCGGCATCCGGTGCCGGGCGGCCGAGGCAGAACTGGGTGCTCACCGATGCCGGTTACGCCCGTTTCCCGGATACCCACGCGCAGCTCACGGTGCAGTTGATCGGCTCGGTGCGCCAGCTGTTCGGCGAAGAGGGGCTGGACCGCCTGATCTGCCAGCGCGAGGCGGAGTCCCGCGCGGTCTATCGCCAGGCCTGCAGCAGCCGCAGCCTGCCCAGGCGCTTGGAGCAGCTGGCGGCGGTGCGCTCGACCGAGGGCTACATGGCACGGGTGGAGCGCGATGGCGAGGATTGGCTGCTGATCGAGGACCACTGCCCCATCTGTGTGGCGGCACGGAGCTGCCAGGGCTTCTGCCGCTCCGAGCTGCAACTGTTCCAGGAAGTGGTGGGCGAGGAGGCCGAGGTGGTCCGCGAGCAGCACCTGCTGGCCAATGCCTCCCGCTGCGTCTACCGCATCAGCGCACGATGACTTTCATACTCCCGGGCTGAAGCCTGGGCTACGGCCCTAAAGCCCGGGCTAGCCTTAGTCGCGCCAGCGCTTGCGGGCGTGCTGGTAGGCGGCCAGGTCGGCGTAGCCGAGCTGTTCGGCGATCTCCGCGCGGCCCAGGCCCTGCAACTCCAGGTGCTGTTCCAGTTCGCCACGTACCAGGTCGAGCAACTGGCGGAAGGTCAGGCCCTGCTCCTCCAGGCGCCGGCGCAGGGTGCGCGGGCTCTGGTGCAGGGCTTCGGCCTGGTTCTCCAGGCTCGGCGCCTCACCCCGCGCCAGGCTGCGGCGCACCCCGCTGGCGACACGGGCGGCCCAGCCGCTGAGCTGGTGCTGGCGGGCCAGGCGGCGGTCGAGTTCGCTGGTCAGCAGGTCGAGCATGCCGGGGTTGTGTCCCTGCATCGGCAGGCTGAGGGTGGCCGGGGCGAAGTACAGGCGGTTGTGGTCGCAGCCGAACTGCAGGTCATCGCCGAACCAGGCCCGGTATTCGGCGTGATAGGCGGGGCGGGGGTAGGTGAAGCAGGCCCGTGCCGGTGTCACTTCGACGCCTGTGCCCCGGCGCAGCTGGGTCAGCGCCATCACGTTGTAGTGCTCGACCACATAGCGGGCCAGGCCCTCGGGCGCGTCGATGCGCAGCTCCACGGCGACGCCACCGGTGTCTTCCACCAGCGCCAGGTTCTCCATGTCCGAGGCCAGCGGTGCATAGCGCGCCCAGCAGGCGACGGCCTGGGCGACATCGACGCAATACAGGCACAGCTGGGTAAGCACGTGCAGGTCCCGCGAGGTGAACCGGGCGAACAGGTGCAGGCCGATGGCGGGGTCGTGGCGCGCGGCATCCGCCCAGAGCTGCTCCAGCTCCACCAACTGGTAGTCGCGTTGAGGGCCACGGGACTGTGCATCGAGGTAACGCTCCAGCACCTGGCCCATGGCGCCGCGATGGAAGCGCCGGACCGGCGACTTGGCCTCGATTCGGATGTTTCTGTCCTCTTCTCGCATAGGTCGGGCGGGTGTCCTGGTTTCTTATGGCTGGGCAATGCCCCTGTCGGGCCGGAACGAGATTGCCATGAATACAACAACGCTCGCCAATAACCCCACGCTGATAGTCGCCGCCATCTTCCTGGGGTTCATCCTGCTGGAAATAGCCTGTGCCTGCTTCCGTCAACCCGAGGGTCGGCGCCGTGACGCGCTGATCGAGATCATCGGCTCCAGCCTGCTGCTGGGCTTCACCTTCCCCCTGGTGATGACCCTCAGCGCCAGGCTGCTGGACCACTTCGTGCCCGAGGCGAAAGGCAGCCTGGCCGGCCTGCCCTGGCTGGCGGGGTTCGCGCTGTTCCTGGTGTTCGATGACCTCACCCAGTACGCCTGGCACCGCCTGGCCCACCGCGTGCCGCTGCTCTATGCCCTGCACCGGGCACACCACTCGGCGCCCTACATGAGCATCCGCATCGTCTACCGCAACAACAGCTTCTACTACCTGCTGATGCCGGGCCTGTGGTTGAGCGGGATGCTCATCCACATGGGGCTGGCGCCGGTCTACTACGTCTACCTGATCCTCAAGATGTGCGTGATCTTCGGCGCCCACAGCAGCGTGCCCTGGGACGACAGGCTCTACCGCATCCGCCCCCTGCGCCCGCTGATGTGGCTGCTGGAACGGACCATCTCCACGCCCTCCACCCACTCGGCCCACCACGGCCTCAGCGCCGACGACGGCGTGACCCACTACAAGGGCAACTACGGCAACCTGCTGTTCTTCTGGGATGTGCTGTTCGGCACGGCGAAGATCACCCGCCGCCGCCCCGAGCGCTACGGCATCGAGCACCTGCGCCCGGTGAGCTGGCAGCACGAGCTGTTCTGGCCTGTGGTGCGCGAGCGCGCACCGGAGCCGGAGACGGCTCCGGCCGAGGAGGCGGGTAAAGCTGCCGGTTGACGGTGAAGCCTGGAGCGGCGCCAGGTATCATCCGCCGATCCCCAGCCCGGCCCTTGTGCCGGGCTTTTCCATTCCCCGGAGCGCCCATGGACAAGCTGCTGGCCCTGAAGATGTTCGTCGCCGCCGTGGACGCCAAGGGCTTCTCGGCAGCCGCACGGCGCCTGGGCCTGGCCACCTCCTCGGTCACGCGCATGGTCGATGCCCTGGAGCAGGAGCTGGGCACGGTGCTGCTCAACCGCTCCACGCGCCAGGTGACGGTCACCGAGGCCGGTGCCGCCTATTACCAGAGTTCGCGCCAGGTGCTGGAGTACGTGGCCGAGGCCGATGCCTCGGTGATGGACGGCGGCGAGGAACCCAGCGGGCCGCTGCGGGTTTCGCTTCCCAGCGCCTTCGGCCGCTGCCTGATCTCGCCCAGGATCGGTGAGCTGCTGCGCCGTTACCCGCGCCTGGAACTGGATATCACCCTGACCGACGAGATCGTCGACCTGCTCGGCGAGCGGGTGGACCTGTCCATCCGCCTCGGTGCGGCGGCGCCTATGGATGGCGTGGTCGCCCGCAGCCTGGGGCAGTTCCGGCGCCATGTGGTGGCCAGCCCGGCCTACCTGGCGGAGCACGGCACGCCCGGGCAGCCGCTGGACCTGGCCGAGCACGACTGCCTGCGCTTCAACTACGGTGCGGCCCGCCAGGTCTGGACCTTCAGCGGCGAGGATGGCGAAGTCCGCGTACCGGTGCGTGGGCGCATGCGCAGCAACAACGTCGAGGTGCTGCGCGACGTGGCGCTGGCCGGGTCGGCGGTGGCGCTGTTGCCGGATTGGCTGGTGGACACAGATATCGCTGCCGGCCGCCTGCTGCCGCTGTTCCCCGAGCACCTGGTCAACCCGGACGACACCAGCGCGGTGATCACCGCGCTCTACCTGCCCAGCCAGCGGGGTTCGCGGCGGGTCGCGGCGTTCATCGAGTTCGTCGGCGGCTTGCTCTAGCGGCTGGCATTGCGCAAAAGGCAAAGCCGCTTTGCGCCCCGGGCGGATTCCCTCCACCCGCGACCTTGCCCAGGATAGGCGCCTCGAACCGTTACACCCTGAGGACCGTTGGATGAACCCTGCCAGCCATTTCGCCACCCATGCCCCCCAGGCGCTCAGCCGGGGCCTGGTGCTGCTCTTCGCCTTCTGCTGCGGCGCCATCGTCGCCAACATCTACTACGCCCAGCCGATCATCGAGCTGATCGCCCCCGATGTCGGCATCTCCACCCACGGCGCCAGCCTGATCGTCTCCCTGACCCAGGTCGGCTATGCCGTCGGGCTGTTCTTCCTGGTGCCCCTGGCGGACCTGCTGGAGAACCGCCGGCTGATGCTCGCCACCCTCGGCGTCAGCGTCCTCGCCCTGGTGGGCATGGCCCTGGCCGACGCGCCCGCCGTCCTGTTGCTGGTCTCGGCCCTGATCGGCTTCAGCTCGGTCTCGGTGCAGATGCTGATACCCCTGGCCGCGCACCTGGCGCCCGAGGAATCCCGGGGCCGGGTAGTCGGCGGGATCATGGGCGGGCTGCTGCTGGGTATCCTCCTGGCGCGGCCGCTGTCCAGCGTTGTGGCGGACCACTTCGGCTGGCGCGCGGTGTTCTTCGGCGCTGCCGGGCTGATGCTGCTGATCGCCCTGGTAATGGCCATGGCGCTGCCCAGCCGGCGCCCCGACCACCGCGCCAGCTACGGCCAGTTGCTGGCTTCGCTCTGGCACCTGTTCCGCCGCGAGCCGGTGCTGCGCCAGCGCTCGCTGTACCAGGCGCTGATGTTCGGCACCTTCAGCCTGTTCTGGACCGCCGTGCCGGTGGAGCTGGCCCGCACCCATGGGCTGTCCCAGTCGCAGATCGCGCTGTTCGCCCTGGTCGGCGCCATCGGTGCGGTGGCCGCCCCCATCGCCGGGCGCCTGGCCGATGCGGGGCACACCCGGAGCATGTCGCGCTGCGCCATGCTGCTGGCCATCCTCAGTTTCCTCCCGGCCCTGTTCGGCCTGCCCTGGGGCGTGGTCGGCCTGGCGCTGACCGGCGTACTGCTGGATTTCGCCGTGCAGATGAACATGGTGCTCGGCCAGCGCGAGGTCTACGCCCTGGATGCCGCCAGTCGTGGCCGGCTGAATGCGCTGTACATGACCAGCATCTTCATCGGTGGCGCCGTCGGTTCGTCCATCGCCAGCCTGCTGTACGAGCAGGGCGGCTGGCAGGCCATCGCCGCCCTTGGTGCCGCGCTGCCGCTGCTGGCCCTGGTCGCCTTCGGCCTGCACACCCGCCTGGCCACGCGGAGCCAGGTGCAGGCGGGATAACGGCCTGTTTGGGCGGCACCTGTAGGGGCGAATTCATTCGCCCAGCGGGCCACAGGGCTGCCCGGGCTCGGTGCCCCCTGTGGCACCGCCTGGTGGATGAAAAGAGCGCCATCCACCCTACGCACCGGTCGACTTCGTGGCTGCGTATACGCCCTTGTAGGAGCGGCTTCAGCCGCGAAAGACCTGACGCCGGCACCGGGCCGGGATGGGCGCAATCGATTTCGCTGATATCCACTAGTGACCGATTGCGTTTCTCCGGGCGGGGCGGCGACGCGACACTGGCCCCGTCGAATCACTCACCCATCCCCACAGGAGAATCCATCATGAGCCGCTACTTCACCGCCACCCTGCTTGCCGCCGTCGTCGCCAGCAGCGCCTTCAGCGTCAGCGCCGCCGACCATCATTCCAGCATCGAACGTGCCTTCAAGGACGCCGCCAGCGACCGCGCTTCCGTCAGCGAAACCCAGGTCGACCGTGGCAACAGCAGCGAAGAGCAGCGCAAGGGCCTGCCGCGCTGGTGGCATTGATTCCATCGAGTTCCATGGATGCAGAAGGGCGCCTCGAGGCGCCCTTCATCGTTTCTGGGCCGGTCCGGCGCCAGGCTAGCTGGCGGTGCGCACCGGCAGGCGGATGTTGTACGCCTCGGTGAAGGCCTGGGCGGACATCGGCCGGGAGAACAGGTAGCCCTGGCCCTCGCCGCAGCGCTCCAGCTTGAGACGAGCGCGCTGGGCTTCGCTTTCGATGCCCTCGGCGATGGTCTCCAGGTCGAAGCTGCGGGCCATGTCGAGGATGGCGCGGACCACCGAGGCGTCCCGGCGTGACTCCAGGATGCCCTGGACGAAGGAGCGGTCGATCTTGATCCGGCTCAGGGGGTAGGTTTTGAGCAGGATCAGCGAGGCGTAGCCGGTGCCGAAGTCGTCGAAGGCGATGCCGACGCCGTGGGCCCGCAGGCGCTGCAGGGTTTCCAGCACGATGTCGTCGTTGTCCAGCACGATGTTCTCGGTGACTTCCAGCTCCAGGGACTCCGGTGGCAGGCCATAGCGGGCCAGGGCCTCCAGCACCTCGGTCACCAGGTCGCCGACGCGGAACTGGGCGCTGAACAGGTTCACGCCCATGCGTATGTCCTCGGCGCCGTTGTTGCGCCAGAAGGCCAGCTGCGCGCAGGCCTCGTCGAGTATCCAACTGCCCACGCTGGCCGCCAGCGGGCCGCCCTCCAGGGCCGGCAGGAAGGCCGCAGGCGGCAGCAGCCCGCGCTCGGGGTGCTGCCAGCGGATCAAGGCTTCGGCGCCCCGTAGGGAACCGTCGCTGAGGCGCACCTGGGGTTGGTAGAAGAGCACGAACTCGCGGTTCTCCACTGCACGGTGCAGCTCCATGGCGTGTAAATGGCGGCTCACCGCCTCCATGCGCAGTTCGGGGGTGAAGGCGGCCACCTGGCTGCGGCCGACGCCCTTGGCCTTGAACAGCGCCAGGTCGGCGTCACCCACCAGCTCCAGTGCTTCCAGGGCGTGCAGGGGCGCCAGGGCCAGGCCGCAGCTGGCCGCGACCCGCACTTCGTGGCCGTCCACCAGGATCGGCTGGGCGATGTCGCTGATGGCGTTTTGCGCCACCAGCAGCGCGGATTCGGGCTGGGTGATGCCGGTGAGCAGCAGGGCGAACTCGTCGCCGCCGATGCGCGCCACCAGGTCGCTGGGGCCGGCAATGGCGGCCAGGCGGTTCGCCACTTCCCGCAGGATGCCGTCGCCGATCAGGTGGCCCAGGGTGTCGTTGACGTCCTTGAAACCGTCCAGGTCGATCATCAGCACCGTCACCGGCTCGGCCGCCAGCAGCGCCTCTTCGGCACGGCGGTAGAAGCAGCCGCGGTTGGCCAGGCCGGTAAGGGCGTCGAAGGTGGCCAGGCGGCGCAGCTCGGCCTCTTCCTGTCGGCGCTGGCTGTTGTCGCTGAGCACCGCCTCGAAGCGCGGGTAGCCCTTTTCGCTCCAGGAGAACAGCGACAGGCCCAGGTCGAATTCGCTGCCGTCCTTGTGCAGGCCCTTGAGGGTGGTGGGCGTGCTCAGGTCGGCCAGGTAGCCGGCGGTCACGGCACGGCGGATCAGCGCCAGGAAGGACGGGCGCTCGGCCACGGCCAGCAGCGCCTCCACCGGCAGCCCGGCGCCTTCCTCGGGGGCGTAGCCCAGCAGGTCGGCGGCGGCGGGGTTCCAGGCGAGGATATGGCCCCGGTGGTCGAACCAGAGCACCGGGGTGTCGGAGTGGCCGGCGTAGCTCTCGAAGGCCGGGCGCTTGCGCTCGGCGCTCACTTCGATGCGGCGCAGCTCCAGGCGGTCGGTGGCCATGCGCGCCAGCTCCCGCAGGCGCTCGCGGTCTTCTTCGGAGAAGTCCTGGTGGGGCTGGTCGTCGATGATGCACAGCGCGCCCAGGGGCAAGCCCTCGGCGGAGAGCAGCGGCACTCCGGCGTAGAAGCGCAGGTTGGTGGGGCCCAGCACGAGGGGGTTGTCGTGGAAGCGGTCGTCCTGGGTGGCATCCGGCACCACCATGACCTGGTCCTGGGTGATGGCATGGGCGCAGAAGGACACGTCGCGGTCCATGTCCACCTTGCCGACGCCGGTGCTGGCGGCGAAGAACACGTGGTCGCTGCCGATCATGTTCACCGCGGCCACAGGCATGTTGAACATGCGTGCGGCGATGCGCACCACGGGGTCCAGGCTGGGGACCATGCGTTCGTCGTCGAGACCGTAGTCGACGAGGGCACGCAGGCGTTCGGCTTCGTTCGGCAACTGCGAGGGACAGCGCATGGCAACCTCCTGTCGATGATTTCTCCCTGTTGCAACGCACTAAGGATAGATGCGCCTTACGCCCTGCCGGCGGTGGACGCACACGAGCGGACGGACGGTTTCCAGGCGGCGGATCTCTCTGCTTCAACCTTCGGGGGGCTGCTCGCGCAACTTCGCCAGGCGTCGGTGGACCAGCATCAGCGCCACGGAGGTGCCCTGGCGCACCGGTGCGTCGAGCCTTGCGCTGAACACCGGCGGCGGGTCGATGGCCCCGCCGGCTTCCAGCTGGCTGGCGATGCGCTCCAGCTCGTAGATGCCGTCGCCCTCCGCAGGCTGCGCCGCGCGGGCCTGGGCGATCGCCAGGTCGAGCCGTTGCGTCAGGTCTTCGAGCGGGCCGGTGTCGAACAGTTGCCTGGCCAGTTCCAGGCCGGCGAGGTGGGAATGGTCGGGCGTCTTGTGCATGCGAGCGTCCTGTTGGCGTTAACGGGTAGACCGTGGCGCTCGTGGGTTGCTCAAGGAATTTGACGTGCCGCTGTCCCGCTGCAAGAACATACAAGACGCCCCGGCCGTGGTCGGCCGAAACTGGCGGCCCGAGAATGCCGTGCGAGCCCGAGATGACCCTGCATATCCAGACCCCGTTTATCCATTCCCGCCCCCTCAGCCTCGCCGCCGGTACCGAGGTGTGGCTGAAGCTGGAGGCCCTGCAGCCGTCGGGCTCGTTCAAGTTGCGCGGCATCGGTGCCGCCTGCGAGGCCCATGCACGGCAGGGCAAGCGGCGCTTCATCTCGTCCTCCGGTGGCAACGCGGGTATCGCCGTGGCCTATGCCGGGCGCTGCCTGTCGATCCCGGTCACGGTGGTGGTGCCGGAAACCACCACCGAGCGCGCCAAGGCGCTGATCCGCCAGGAGGGCGCCGAGGTGATCGTCCACGGCGCCGCCTGGCACGAGGCCAATGCCCTGGCGCAATCGATGCTGGGCGCGACCGATGCCTTCATCCACCCCTTCGATGACCCGCTGCTCTGGCAGGGCCATGCGAGCCTGGTGGACGAGGTGGCCGCCAGCGGTTTTCGCCCGGACGCGGTACTGCTCTCGGTGGGCGGTGGTGGCTTGTTCAGCGGAGTGGTGGAGGGCTTGCAGCGCAACGGCTGGAATACCGTGCCGGTGATCACCGCCGAAACCACGGGCGCGGCGTCCTTCGCCCGGGCGCTGGAAGCGGGGCGGCGGATCGAACTGGAGCGCATCGACAGCGTGGCCACCTCGCTCGGCGCCAGGCAGGTGTGCGAGCGGGCCTTCGCCCTGGGGCGCAGCCACCCGGTGCAGGCGCAGGTGGTGAGTGACCGGGCGGCGCTGGAGGCCTGCGAGCGCTTCCTCGATGAGCAGCGCATCCTCGTCGAGCCGGCCTGTGGCGCGGCGTTGGCCCTGGCCTATGCCGGGAACGAGGTGCTGCGGGTCCATGGGCGGGTGATGGTGGTGGTGTGTGGCGGGGTCACCGCCACGCTGGAACAGATAAGCGCCTGGAAGGCCGCCCAGCCCTGAGGCCGAGCGGTTGGGTGCTTACTTGACGCCCTGGTCCTCGATGCGGTCGGCGTCGAACAGGGTTTCCAGCTCGGCACGGGCTTCGCGGGCGGTCTGCATCACTGCAGCGGCGTCGCCATGGACCTTGTGCTGGGCCGCCAGCACTTCCTCGTCGTGGCGTTGGAAGCGGCGGATGCGTGCATTGGCCTGCTCCTCGTCCAGGCCCATGCCGATGAGCACCTGGCGGCTCATCTCCAGGCTGGAATAGAAGGTCTCGCGCACCGGCAGGGCGCCGAGGTCGAGCAACTGGTGCACATGCTGGCGGTCCCGGGCGCGGGAAATGATCTTCAGGTGCGGGTAGAGGCGGCGCACCAGCTCGGTGGTCTTCAGGTTGGTCACCGGGTCGTCGGTGGCGATGATGAAGAACTCGGCCTTGTCGACCTTGGCCGCGCGGAGGATCTCCGGGCGCAGCGGGTCGCCATAGAAGATCGGCATGCGGCCCAGGCTGCGGGACAGCTCGATGGTTTCCACCGAGGTGTCCAGGGCCAGGAAGGGCACGCGCTGGGCGCGCAACACCCGGGCGACGATCTGGCCCATGCGGCCGGTGCCGGCGATCACCACGCGGGGTGAGTCGCTTTCGATCTTCTCGTATTCCGGCGGCACGTTCACCGGCGCGGGCTTGGCCTTGAACACGCGGTTGATGGCGAGGATCAGCAGCGGCGTCAGCGCCATGGACAGGGTGATGGCCAGCACCAGGAAGCCATGCAGCTGCGCATCGAACAGGCCCTGGTCGCGGGCCATCTTGAACACCACGAAGGCGAATTCACCACCGGCGGCCAGCACCACGCCCAGGCGCAGGGCGCTCTCGCGGGTGAGGCCACCGGCGCTGCGGCCCACCAGGAACAGCACCGGGAACTTGAGGCCGATCAGCAGCGCAGTGAGGCCCAGCACCAGCAGCGGTTGGCCCAGCAGCAGGCTGAGGTCGGCGCTCATGCCCACGCTGATGAAGAACAGCCCCAGCAGCAGGCCCTTGAACGGCTCGATCTGGGCTTCCAGCTCGTGGCGGTATTCCGAGTCCGCCAGCAGCAGGCCGGCGAGGAAGGCCCCCAAGGCCATGGAAATGCCCGCCAGCTCCATCAGCCAGGCGGTGCCGATCACCACCAGCAGCGCGGTGGCGGTGGACACCTCCTGCAGGCCGGTGCGGGCGACGATGCGGAACACCGGGCGCAGCAGGAAGCGGCCACCGATCACCACCAGGCCGATGCTGCCGACCACCTCGGCAAGGTGGGCCAGCTGGCCGCCGTCGTCGCGGGCGGCGGTGGCACCGCTGAGCAGCGGGATCAGGGCGATCAGCGGGATGGCCGCGATGTCCTGGAACAGCAGGATGGCGAAGGCCAGGCGACCGTGGGGGCTGGTCAGCTCCTTGCGCTCGGCGAGTATCTGCAGGCCGAAGGCGGTGGAGGAGAGCGCCAGGCCCAGGCCCAGCACCACGGCGCTCTGCCAGGAACGGGCGAAGGCCAGGTAGGCGATGCCGGCGATCAGCGCGCCGGTGAGCAGCACCTGGGCCAGGCCGACGCCGAACACCGAGCGCCGCATCACCCAGAGGCGCCGGGGCGAGAGCTCCAGGCCGATGATGAAGAGCAGCAGCACCACGCCCAGTTCGGACAGGTGGGCGACGTTCTGCGGGTCGCTGACCAGGCGCAGGACGGAGGGACCGATCAGCACGCCGGCCAGCAGGTAGCCGAGCACGGCCCCCAGTTGCAGGCGCTTGGCGAGAGGCACGGCAAGGACGGCGGCGAGCAGGAAGACCACGGCGACCTGCAACGGGCTGCCTTCATGGGGCATGGGAATTTCCTTGGGCTGACTTACGAAAGATCCGACGGAGCGGCAGAGGGCGCAAGGATAGGGGGTGGGGGCCGTCGCTGTCACGGTGCGGCCCTGTGTCCGGTTGGCGCGGACCTGCGCAGCACCCGAGGGGCGGGCGGCTCCGGCCCGGCGAACGGCTATGCTGCTGCGGTCTTCAACAAGGAGCCCGATGCCATGAAGGTGCTGCGCCTGGTCGCCAATTTCGCCACCCCCGATCCCGCCGCGCTGGCGGATTTCTACCGCCGCCTGCTGGACCTCGATGTGGTGATGGACCACGGCTGGATCGTCACCCTGGCCTCCCCGGAGGACGTGCGCATGCGCCCGCAGCTGGGCCTGGCCAGCGAAGGCGGCTCGGGCACGCCGGTGCCGGAGCTCTCGGTCGAGGTGGACGATGTGGCAGAGGTGCACCGCCGGGCCGAGGCCCTGGGCGCCGAGATCGCCTACCCGCTGAGCGATGAGCCCTGGGGCATGCGGCGCTTCTTCGTGCGGGACCCGGCGGGGCGCCTGCTGAATGTGCTGGAGCACCTGTAGCGGGCCGCGTTTGCACGGATGCGGGGGCTCGGGCGGGTGTAGTGCCCCCCGGGCTGAAGCCCGGGCTACATCCGGGCTGCGCGCCTCGACGTGATCGCTCTACAATCGGCCTCCCCACTGCACGCGCCAGGGAACCATGACCGGCACCCTCACCGAAAAAGGCACCATTTCCGTCCAGCTGGTCCGCGAGGCCCTGCAGGAGCTGCGTGCCCGTGGCCTTGATGCGCAGCCGCTGCTGCTGCACGCCGAGATCGCCGCCGAGGCGCTGGAGCGGCCCTATGGGCGGGTCTCCACGCAGCAATACGCGCGGCTCTGGCTGGGCCTGGCACAGCGGATGGACGATGAGTTCTTCGGCATGAACCCGCGGCGGATGAAGTCCGGCAGCTTCGCCTTCATGGCCCGCGCGGCCTTGAAGGAAGCCAGCCTGGGGGATGCGCTGGAGGGCATCCTCGGCTTCCTCGGCCTGGTGTTCGATGGCTTGTCGCCGCGCCTGGTGCGCCAGGGCGGCATGGCGGAGATCGTGCTGGAGGAGGCTCCGGGCGAGTCCCAGCGCGCCTTCGCCTATTTCACCCTGTGGATGATCGTCCACGGCCTGGCCTGCTGGCTGGCCGGGCGGCGCATCCCCATCCTCGCCATCGACCTGCGTTGCGCGGCGCCGGACTACATCGAGGACTACCGGGTGATGTTCAGCGACAACCTGCGCTTCGGCCGGCCGCGCACGCGCCTGCTGTTCAATGCCGACTGCCTGGAATTGCCGGTGCGCCGTGGCGAGCGCGAACTCAAGCGCTTCCTCGGCGGTGCGCCGGCCAACATCCTGGTGCGTTACCGCGACCCGCAAAGCCTGGCGGCGCGCATCCGCGCCTACCTGCGCAGCCTGCGTCCCGAGCGCTGGCCGGACCTGGAGGCGCTCTCCAGCCACTTCTACATGGCGCCTTCGACCCTGCGTCGCAAGCTGGCCCTGGAAGACCAGTCCTACCAGGCGCTCAAGGACCAGGTGCGCCGCGACCTGGCCATCGCCCGCCTGGACAGCGGCGAGGGCAATTTCGCCGAACTGGCCTTCGAGCTGGGCTTCGCCGACGCCAGCGCCTTTTACAAGGCCTTCCGCAAATGGACCGGCACCACGCCCGGCCAGTACCGCGAGCTGATGCAGCCGAGCCCGCCGTCGGGCTGAGCTGGCCACTGGCCGTTGTCAAAAGCGCTCGCCCAGGTTGGCGCCATTCGACATTGCCCCTGGGCAACGCCGGTCCGAAGATTCCGCTCACTACAAGAACAATGCGGAGTCACCGTCCATGCGCGACTACCACGAGGCTGCACGCCGATTCGACCTTGCCGACGCTTTCGCCGGCACCCTGGCGGGCACGTCGGACGCCCTCAACGCCTGCATCGAATGTTGTGACCGCCACGCCGAACCGGGGCGCGTGGCACTGGTCTGGGAAGGCCGTGACGGCCGCCGCGAGGACTGGACCTTCACCCGGCTGAAGGAGGCCAGCGCACGCTTCGCCCATTACCTGCGCGAACAGGGCATCGGCCCGGGGGATTGCGTCTCCGGCCTGCTGCCGCGCACGCCCGAGTTGCTGGTCACCATCCTCGGCACCTGGCGCATCGGCGCTGTCTACCAGCCCTTGTTCACCGCCTTCGGCCCCAAGGCCATCGAGCACCGCCTGCAATGCGGCCAATCGCGCCTGGTGGTGGTGGACGCCGCCAACCGCGCCAAGCTGGATGAAGTGGCCCAGGTGCCGGCGATCCTCACGGTCGGTGGCAGCGAGCCGGCTGGCTGCGCCTTCTGGAATGCCCTGGCACAGCACGACGACGATTTCGAGCCGGTGCTGCGCCGTGCCGATGATCCGTTCCTGCTGATGTGCACCTCGGGCACCACCGGGCTGCCCAAGGCGCTGCAGGTGCCGCTGCGGGCGATCCTCGCCTTCGTCGGCTACATGCGCGATGCGGTGGGCCTGCGCGAGGACGACCGCTTCTGGAACCTGGCCGACCCGGGCTGGGCCTACGGGCTTTACTACGCAGTGACCGGCCCCCTGGCCCTGGGCCACGCCACCACCTTTTACGAGGGTGGCTTCAGCGTCGAAAGCACCTGCCGGATCATCCGTGAGCTGGGTATCACCAACCTGGCCGGCTCGCCCACGGCCTTCCGCCTGCTGCTGGCGGCGCGGGAGCAGGTGGAGCCCGAGCTCAAGGGCCGGCTGCGCGCGGTGAGCAGTGCTGGCGAGCCGCTGACCCCGGAGGTGATCCGCTGGTTCGGCGAGGGCCTGGGCACCCCCATCCACGACCATTACGGCCAGACCGAGTTGGGCATGGTGCTGTGCAACCACCACGAGCTGGCGCACCCGGTGCGCATCGGCGCCGCCGGTTTCGCCGTGCCCGGCCACCGCGTGGTGGTGCTGGATGACGCCCATCGCGAGTTGCCGGCGGGGCAGCCGGGCATCCTCGCCATCGACCGCGCCCGCTCGCCGCTGTTCTGGTTCCCCGGCTACCTGGGCGGCACCACCAAGGCGTTCGTCGGCGACTACTACCTGAGCGGCGACACCGTGGAGCTGAGCGCGGACGGCAGCATCGCCTTCGTCGGCCGCTCGGACGATGTGATCACCACTTCCGGCTACCGGGTCGGGCCCTTCGATGTGGAGAGCGCGCTGATCGAGCACCCGGCCGTGGTCGAGGCGGCGGTCATCGGCAAGCCGTGCCCGGAGCGCACCGAGCTGGTCAAGGCCTTCGTCGTGCTCAAGCCCGGCCATGCCGCTGATGCCGGCCTGGCGGAGGCCCTGCAGCAGCACGTGCGCAAGCGCCTGTCCGCCCATGCCTACCCCCGTGAGATCGAGTTCGTCGCGGAACTGCCCAAGACACCCAGCGGCAAGATCCAGCGCTTCCTGTTGCGCAACCAGGAAATCGCCAGCGCCCAGGCGCGTGCCGCCCACTGACCACCAAGGAGCCCTAGACGTGCAGATAGAAAACAGAACCTTCCTGATCACCGGTGGCGGCTCCGGCCTCGGCCTGGCCACCGCCCGCACCCTGCTGCTGCAAGGCGCCCGGGTGCTGCTGGTGGACATCAACGCCGAAGCCGGTGCCGCCCGCGCCGCCGAACTGGGTGACAAGGCCCGCTTCCAGCGCGCCGACATCACCCGTGAAGACGAAGCCCAGGCGGCCGTTGCCGCCGCAATCGAAGCCTTCGGCGCGCTGCACGGCCTGGTCAACTGCGCCGGCATCGCCCCCGCCGAGAAGGTGCTGGGGCGCAAGGGCGTACACGGGCTGGAGAGCTTCCGCCGGGTGGTGGAGGTCAACCTGATCGGCAGCTTCAACATGCTGCGCCTGGCCGCCGAAGCCATGGCCGGCAACGAGCCGAACGAGGAGGGCGAGCGTGGGGTGGCGATCAACACCGCCTCGGTGGCCGCCTTCGACGGGCAGATGGGCCAGGCCGCCTATTCCGCCTCCAAGGGCGGCGTCGCCGCCATGACCCTGCCGCTGGCGCGGGACCTGGCGCGCTCCGGCATCCGCGTGATGTGCATCGCCCCCGGCATCTTCGAGACGCCGATGATGGCCGGCATGCCCCAGGAGGTGCGCGATTCCCTGGCCGCCGACGTGCCCTTCCCGCCGCGCCTGGGGCGCCCGGACGAGTACGCCGCCCTGGCCGCCCACATCATCGGCAACCCCATGCTCAACGGCGAGGTCATCCGCCTGGATGGCGCGCTGCGCATGGCCGCGAAATAAGGAGCCCGTCATGAACGCGAAGATCGACCCCATCGTCATAGTCAGTGCCGCCCGCACGCCCATGGGCGGCTTCCTCGGTGACCTGCGCGAGATGACCGCTGCCGAACTGGGCGCCGCCGCCATCGCCGCTGCCCTGGCGCGCGCCGGCCTGGCCGCCGACGCGGTGGACGAGGTGCTGATGGGCTGCGTACTACAGGCCGGCCAGGGCCAGGCTCCCGCGCGCCAGGCGGCACTGGGTGCCGGGCTGCCCCAGGGCGTTGTGTGCTCGACGGTGAACAAGATGTGCGGCTCCGGCATGAAGGCGGCGATGCTTGGGCATGACCTGCTGGCGGCCGGCAGCGCCGATGTGGTGATAGCGGGCGGCATGGAGAGCATGTCCAACGCGCCCTACCTGCTGGAGCGCGCGCGTTCCGGCTACCGCATGGGCCATGGCAAGGTACTCGACCACATGTTCCTCGACGGCCTGGAGGACGCCTACGACAAGGGCCGCCTGATGGGCACCTTCGCCGAGGATTGCGCCCAGTCCTACGGCTTCACCCGCGAGCAGCAGGACGCCTTCGCCATCGAATCCCTCACCCGTGCGCAGAAGGCCCTGACCGAAGGCCGCTTCGCTGCCGAGACGGTGGCGGTGCAGGCATGGGCCGGGCGTGAGCTGCGCAGCATCGAGGCCGATGAGCAGCCGCCAAAGGCGCGCCTGGACAAGATTCCCACCCTGAAGCCGGCGTTCCGTGAGGGCGGCAGCGTAACCGCGGCCAACTCCAGCTCGATTTCCGATGGCGCGGCAGCGCTGCTGCTGATGCGCCTGTCGGAGGCGGAGAAGCGCGGCCTCACGCCCCTGGCGCGGATCGCCGGCCATGCGTCCTTCGCCCAGGCGCCGGGGCTGTTCACCACCGCGCCGGTGGGCTCGATCCAGCGCCTGCTGGCACGCACCGGCTGGAACCTCGGCGATGTGGACCTGTTCGAGATCAACGAGGCCTTCGCCGTGGTGCCCATGGTGGCCATGCGTGACCTGGGCATCGCCCATGAACGCCTCAACGTGCACGGCGGCGCCTGCGCCCTGGGCCACCCCATCGGCGCATCCGGTGCGCGGGTGCTGGTGACCCTGCTGGGCGCGCTGAGCCAGTACGGCCTCAAGCGTGGCGTAGCCTCGGTGTGCATTGGCGGCGGCGAAGCCACGGCCGTGGCCATCGAGCGCCTGGACTGAAGGAGAACCCGATGATTCCGTCCGAACAAGACCTGCAGATACGTGACGTCGCCCGCCAGTTCGCCCAGGAGCGGCTGAAACCCTTCGCCGCCGACTGGGACCGCGAACACCGCTTCCCCGGCGAAGCCCTGCGCGAGATGGCCCAGCTGGGCTTCCTCGGCATGCTGGTGCCGGAGGAGTGGGGCGGTGCCGCCACCGGGCACCTGGCCTATGCCATGGCTCTGGAGGAGATCGCCGCCGGCGACGGTGCCTGCTCCACCATCATGAGCGTGCACAACTCGGTGGGCTGCATGCCGATTCTCAAGTTCGGCGACGAGGCGCAGAAGCGCCGCTTCCTGCGCCCGCTGGCCGAAGGCTCGATGATCGGCGCCTTCGCCCTTACCGAGCCCCAGGCCGGTTCCGACGCCAGCGACCTGCGCACCCGCGCGCGCCGTGATGGCGACCACTACGTGCTGGACGGTGCCAAGCAGTTCATCACCTCGGGCAGCCACGCGGGGATGGTCATCGTCTTCGCGGTGACCGACCCTGCCGCCGGCAAGAAGGGCATCAGCGCCTTCATCGTGCCCACCGACACGCCCGGCTACCAGGTGCTGCGAGTGGAGGAGAAGCTCGGCCAGCATGCCTCCGATACCTGCCAGATCCAGCTCGACGGGGTGCGCATCCCGGCCAGCCTGCGCCTGGGCGGGGAGGGCGAGGGCTACCGCATCGCCCTGTCCAACCTGGAGGGCGGGCGCATCGGCATCGCTGCGCAATCGGTGGGCATGGCCCGGGCGGCCTTCGAAGCGGCGCGCGACTACAGCCACGAGCGCCGCACCTTCGGCAAGCCGATCATCGAGCACCAGGCGGTGGCCTTCCGCCTGGCCGACATGGCTACGCAGATCGCCGTGGCGCGGCAGATGGTGCACCACGCCGCGGCGCTGCGGGAGGCGGGGCTGCCCTGCCTGACCGAGGCGTCCATGGCCAAGCTGTTCGCCTCGGAAATGGCCGAGAAGGTCTGCTCGGCGGCGATCCAGACGCTGGGCGGCTACGGCTACCTGAAGGACTTCCCGGTGGAGCGCATCTACCGCGACGTGCGCGTGTGCCAGATCTACGAAGGCACCAGCGACGTGCAGCGCATGGTCATCGCGCGGAGCCTGTAAGGGCGCCCGGACGTAGGGTGTGCTGCGCGCACCTGGAGTTCGCCGGAAGCACCGTGCGGCGCTGCGCACGGCACAGCCTACGGCACGTGTTCATCCGTCCTCGGTTTGAATCTTCGCAGGCAGAACCGATGGACCATGTCCTGATGGCGTGGCTTTCCAGGCTCAAACGAAACGGCGGGAGGGAGGCCCGAAGGCCTCCCGGGTTCAGCGGTAGGCGGGGTGTTCTTCCCCGCAATCGTAGGGCGGCTCGCCTCGCCGTTCCTCCGGCTCGGCCAGGCCGGAGCGCCGGAACATCAGGTAGGCGTCAAGCAGCAGGGCTTCCAGGCCGGAGAGCAGTTTCTCCTGGCGCACGGCCCTGTGGCTGTACTCGCAGTAGTCGGACTCGTCGCGGATGCGCTGGATCAGGTGCGTGGCCTGCACCAGGCGGTAGTTGCCCAGCGCGTAGCAACTGGCGCAGGGCGAGTCGGGGCGAACATCGAGTACGTACTCGGAGAAGTCTTCGAGCCGGGGGAACTGCAAGGGGTCTTCCATCACGTGTATCTCCTCACTGTCGTGTGCGCTGGCCGAGGCCTGGGTAGGGGCTTCGAACAGGTCGAGATGCGGGGCGCGGGCATCGCGCGTGAGTACGTCGAAGTGCGGGCGGGGAAAGTACCGGATGTCAGGCACGGCGCTTGTCCTCGTGTCGGGCGAGACGATGTGAGGCTGCTGCGGGTGGTACAGGGTGCATGGCAAGGTCCTCGCGACAGGTGGATTTCCCGGCGTGCCGGGTGAGCGACGATCATGGCGGGGCCATGAGCTCAGGACTCTAGCGAGGGGCTTTGTAGGGGCTCAAGAATGATACGCGGTAGGCGGGGTCTTTCTCGAATGTGAGAAAGCGGGAACGTGCGGGGGAAGCAACGAGGGGGCCGGGTCGGCGCCCCTCGCGGGCTCAGGCGGGGCTGACCAGGGCCGCCGGCAGGCTCAGGCGCACGCGTGCGTAGCCGTCCTGGTTGGCGAAGGAGACGCCGCCGCCATAGCTCTCGCAGAGTGCCTTGACGATGGGCAGGCCCAGGCCCCAGCTCTTGGTTTCGCTCTTGGTGGAAATGAAATACGGGGTGGCGAGGTTGGTCAGCACGTCCTCGGGGAAGGCGCCCAGGTTGCTGACCTCGAACACCACCTGGTCATTTTCCATGTGCTGCGACACTTCGATTGGCGTGCCCGCATCGCCATGTTTGGCGGCGTTGAGCACCAGGTTGTCGAAGATGCGCAAGAAGGCCAGCTTGTCCCAGAACACCATCTGGTCCGCGCCCTCTGCCTGGAGGTCGAGCGGGTTCTCCACCTGCAGGCGCAGGTTGGCCACGGCTTCCTCCAGCAAGTGGGCCAGGGGCATCTGCTCACCGATCAGGCGGATGCCGCCGCCCATGCTGACATGGGAGATGTCGAGGATGTTGGCGACCATCTTGTCGATGCGCCGGAGGTTGTCCTCCAGCAGGGTGATCATCTCTTCGGTGCGTCGCGCGGGGTTCTTCTGCATCAGCCCGGCCACCATCACGGCGGCGGCCAGGGGCGAGCGCAGGTCGTGGCTGAAGGAGCGCATGAAGCGCTCGAGCATGATCTTCTCCGCCCGCAGGTGCTCGCTTTGCGCCTCCGCCACCTCGCGCTGCTTCTCGACGTGTTCGAGCTTGATATCCGATTTCATCAAGCTGGCGATGGTGGCGAGCATTTCGTCGGGGTTGATCGGGTGGGTCAGATAGGCGCGGGCACCGGTGTTGAGCCCCATCGCCTTGTCCTTGCCGCTCATGAAGGTGGCGGAGATGTTGATGATCGCCGGCAGCTTGCCGTGGCCGAGCCGCTGCTCGGCCTTCTGGATCAGCTCGAAGCCGCTCATGTCCGGCAGGTTGATGTCGAGGATCACCAGGTCCACGCCGCTTTCCAGGTGCGCCAGGCCGTCGGCGCCGTTGGCGGCTTCGAGCACCTCGTAGTGGGGCTCGGCGCCGAGGATCTTGCGCAGCACGTAACGATTGGCATCCATGTCGTCGATGATGAGGATTCGCCTAGTTCGCATCGTGATATCTCCCTGCCAGGCGCTGCACATGGTGCAGGAGCGTCTCGGCATGGTTGGGATGGGACTTGTTGAGGATCGCCTGGCAGCGGCTGCCGAGGAGGGCGCGTTCGTCGTCATTCATCTGCTTGGCGGTGTTGACCAGCACCCGTGAGTGCATGCTCCAGTCCATGCTTTCCAGCAGGTCCTCGCCGGAAATGTCCGGCAGGTCGAGGTCGAGGATGATGATGTCCGGGCGCACGGCATGCAGCTTGTCGATGCTGGAGCTGGCGTTCTCGGCCTCGATGATCACCGGCTCGTAGGGCTGCAGCAGGTGGCTGATCAGGTAGCGGTCGGCCGGGCTGTCGTCGATGACCAGGATGGTGGTGCCGGCCAGGCTGGCCAGCACCGGCTGGCGCTGGTTGTACTCGCGCGCCACCAAGGCGTGGAAGCGGCTGCCGCGCCCCGGCTCGCTGCTGAGGTGGATGTCGCCCTTGAGCAGGTTGGCCAGGCGCAGCGCCAGGGGCAGGCCCAGGCCGTTGCCGTGGACCTGCATGCCGGGTGCGCGGATGCGGGCGAACTCTTCGAAGATGCGCGACTGGTTTTCCACCGAGATGCCGAGGCCGGTGTCTTCCACGACGAACTCCAGGTTGTCTTCGTCGGGCTGGAAGCAGCGCAACGTGACGCTGCCCCTGGGGGTGTACTTGAAGGCGTTGCTGATCAGGTTGCGCATGATCTGGAACAGGCGGTTGCGGTCCGTATCCAGGGGCAGGTCGAAGGCGGGCTCGGCAATCTCCCAGGTCAGCTCCGGGTAGCGCATGGCCAGGGCGCCGGTGAACTGGCGCAACTGGTCGAGGAAGTCGCTCAGCTGGAAGCGCTCGGGTACCACTTCCATGCGCCCGGACTCGGTCTCGGCCAGGTCCAGCAGTTCGTTGACCAGCTGCGACAGGTCACTCGCAGCGTCGGCGATGAAGCGCATCTGCTTGTGCTGCTCGGTGTTGAGGGTGCCGTCCACGCCACTGAGCAACAGCTTGGAGATGTTCTCGATGATGTTGATCGGCGTACGGAATTCGTGGGTCATGTTGGAGAAGAAGCGGCTGCGCGCCTCGCTGGCATCCTTCAGCTCGGAGGAGGCCTTCTCCAGCTCCGAATAGAGCGCCACCACGCCCTTGTTGGTGTTTTCCAGCTCGAGGTTGGTGGCTTCCAGCTCCTGCTGCTTGCCCTGCAGTTCGGCGGTGGTCAGCAGCAGTTCGGAGCCGCGCACCTGGAGCTCCACGTAGGGGTCGGCGGCGCCTTCGGCTTGCAGCTGGCGGCGGATCTGCTGGATCGAATGCTCGTCCGGCAGGGGCCGGGGCGGGTGCACGGTCTTGCAGGCGCGGATGTGGGTGCCGCTGGGCGAGGTGTCGATCTGGAACTCGTCCATCAACCGCTGGGCCCCGCGCAGGCCGACGCCCATGCCGGTGGGCGACACGTAGCTGCCATCGAGGATGCGGTCGATGTGAGGGATGCCGCCGCCCTTGTCCAGCGCATCGAAGCAGATGCCCTTGACCAGGCCACGGTTGTCGAGGCGCAGGTCGAAGTTGAACACCCCGCTGCCGGCGTATTGATAGACGTTGCGTGCCAGCTCGGAGACCGAGGTGGCCAGGCGGATCTGTTCCAGGGGCGAAAGCCCCAGCCAGGCGGCGATCTGCTTGGCGCTCTGGCGGCAGCTGACCACGTCCACTTCGTTGATGATGCTGACACTGGTGATGCGGCGTTTGTCGCTAGCCATTCTTCACCACTACCACTGTCGCATCGTCGTTGAGGCGCTTGTGATCGCGGTGGATGAGCGCGGCGATCACCCCCGGGTGACGAACGCGCAGGCCAGGATAGGCGTTGAGGTCGAGTTTGGTGCTGATGCCGTCCGAGGCGAGGATCATGATCGAGCTGTCATCCCAGGGATAACTGAAGGTATGGATACGACCGATGCGGTAGCCGACCGTTCCATTGCTCGATGCCATGCTGCGGGCCTTGTCGGTGAGCAGGCTGCCGGCGATGTTGCCGATGCCGCAGAACTGCACCTGGCGTTGCGCGGGCTGGACCTCGGCGATGGCAGCGGCACCGCCCCGGGTGGACATCAAGGCGCGGTGCAACTGCTCCATCAGTGCCTGCAGGGGGATGTGCGGGTCATGGCCGAGAAACACCTCGCGCGCCTTCTGGCTGGCAGTGCTGGCGGCATGGCCATGACCCAGGCCGTCGCAGACCAGCACGCGGTTGCCGAGCACGGCCCAGGCGTCGCCGCTGAGGGTCTCGCCGGGGTAGGGCGTGCACACGGCGCCCACCTGCAGGGCGCCAGCGGCCGGGCGCTGGCCCAGGTGGAAGCGGGCCTGCACCACGGTACCGAGACCCGGCTGGGAGAACAGGTCGAAGCCATCGGACATGCGCTGGATGGCACCGAGGCCGGCGCCCATGGTGCCGGTGGTGGAGTAGTTGTCGCTCAGGCACTGGGCCACGTTGGTCATGCCGGGACCACGGTCCACTGCGGTGACTTCGAGGCCGGCTTCGTCGCAGCGGAACAGCAGCTCGCCCTGGCCGGCGTGGTTGATCAGGTTGCGGGCCATTTCCTGCACCACCACGGTGAGGCGACCGAGCAGGGTTTCATCGCCGGTCAGCTGGCTGGCGTGGCGCACCACGGTGCGGCGCACGGCATCCACATGGGCGCTGTCGGACACCTCGAGCAGCAGGTGGCAGCTGGGGATCATTTCCATTTCCACAGCTCCACCCGCGTGCCTTCGCCGGGACGGGTGTCGATGGCGAACTCGTCCACCAGGCGCCGCGCACCGCTGAGGCCCAGGCCGAGCCCGCCGCCGGAGGTGTAGCCATCCACCATGGCGCGCTCCAGGTCGGCGATGCCGGGGCCCTGGTCGCTGATGCTCAGGCGCACCGCCGCGCGGCCGTCGCGCAGGCAGCTCTCGATCACGCATTCGCCACCGCCACCGTAGATCAGGGCGTTACGTGCGATCTCGCTGGCGGCCGTCACCACCTTGGTCTGGGATATCAGGCCGAGCCTGGCTTCCTCAGCGGCTTTGCGCACGCGTTGGCGGATGACGACGATGTCAGTCTCCTGCTTCAGCGGAAGCGTTTCGGTCTTCGTCACGCTCTTGCTCCAGGATCAGGTCGTCGTCAGCCACGGTTTTTTCCAGCCAGCGCATGCCTTTCTCGACATTCAGCGCAGTGGCGATGCCCTCCAGCGAGAGGCCCAGCTCCACCAGGGTGATGGCCACGGCGGGCTGCATGCCGACGACAATGACCTTGGCGTCGAGGATGCGGGAAACGTTGGCGATGTGGGAAAGCATTCGGCCGATGAAGGAGTCGACGATTTCCAGGGAGGAGATATCGATCAGTACGCCCTTGGCCTTGTGCCGCACGATCTGTTCGGTGAGGTCTTCCTGGAGGTCCAGGGCGAGCTGGTCATGCATGTCCACCTGGATGGTCAGCATGAGGTATTTGCCCATCTTCAGGATCGGGATTCTGTCCACCATGGTGCGTTCCCCTTAGCGGCCGCCGACCAGGCGGACGTTCAGTTCCTTGAGCGCCAGCTGGAAGGCGTCGGCCAGGGATGCCTTGGTCATCACGTCACCCAGCTCGACGCCGAGGTGGACGATGGTGGCGGCGATCTGCGGGCGGATGCCGCTGATGATGCACTTGGCGCCCATCAGCTTGGCGGCGGTGATGGTCTTGAGCAGGTGCTGGGCGACCATGGTGTCGACGGTGGGCACGCCGGTGATGTCGATGATGGCGATGTCGGACTCGGTCTCGACGATCTTCTGCAGCAGCGCTTCCATCACCACCTGGGTACGGTTGCTGTCCAGGGAGCCGATCAGCGGGATGGCCAGCACGCCTTTCCACAGCTGCACCACGGGGGTGGAGAGTTCCAGCATGCTTTCCTGCTGCTCGCGGATCACCGTTTCACGGCCGGCCATGAAGGCTTGCATGCTGTACAGGCCGAGCTTGTCGAGCAGGCGCGTGGTGGTCCAGATCAGCTCGATGGCGTTCTCCCCGCGGTCCTGGATGCGCTGGAACAGCGGCTCCTTGAGGGAGAGCACGAAGGTGGCGGTTTCCGACGGGGTGAAGCCTTGGCGGCTCTGGGCCTGCGACAGGCGCTCCAGCAGCGAGCGCACCGGCTTCCAGGCTGCTGCCTGGAAGTCTTCACCGCCCTCGGCGATGGCGGCGGTCAGGGCCTTGAGCAGCTCCCGGGAGTTCTCCTGCACGGTGCGGTCGTCGATCAGGTCGGAGCGGATGCCGGCGCTGCGCTGGGCGGCCATCCACTCGTCAAGGATCGGCTTTTCGTTTTGCTTCAACAGATCGGCTAGAACGGCGGTGGACATTGTTATCTCCCTGTCGGATGGCTCGTTGAAGAGCGGTTCGGTTTTCGACCACGAAAAAGTGCCCAACACTAGCGAGGCGCACGGGTAAACGGAGCACGAAGCGGCGGAGTCTACTGGCGTTTCGGGCCTCCGTCGCGCACAGCCGCAACGGGCTTCGGCAATAGGAACGCAGCGACGCCATTTGGTGCGACAAGAAGATGGATGAAGCGTGCTGCAGCCCACGATTCCGGGCGCCTCATCGGCGCGATTCGCAGGGCGGCACCGCCCGCGCGCGAACGGCGTGACGCCCCGTTGAACGTGACCGCCCGGTCGGTTCGGGGGAACCACCGGCGTAGGCGGTGTTTCCAACGTCCATATAGCACCGAGTCGGAGGACCGAGAGATGCCAGCCAGCCTGACCCGTTTCGCCACCGAGCCTGCACGCCGCGCCTACGTTGCCGCCCGGGTGGGACACGCCGAGCCCGAGCTGCTGTTCTTCGAGGGCGATGGACGCACGCCCAACAGCCGCTTCCCCGTACTGCTCTATCGCGCCGTGCTGCTGGGGCAGGTGGACCGTGCCGAAGCCTTCGAGAAGCGCTTCGCCGCCCATCGCTGGGCACCTCTGTGGCGCGACGGGGTGTTCGACTACCACCACTACCACGCCAGTGCCCACGAGGCCTTGGGTGTCGCCACCGGCAGCGCACGGTTGATGCTCGGTGGCGAGAACGGACGGGAAATCACCGTGCGCGCCGGGGACGTGCTGGTGTTGCCGGCAGGCACCGGGCACTGCTGCCTGGAAGCCAGCGAGGACTTCCTGGTGGTGGGGGCCTATCCGCGCGGGCAGGAGGCCTATGACATCCAGCGCGCGGGCACCGATCGCTACCTGGCCTCGGTGCGGCGCATCGCCCAGGTGCCGACCCCGGTGGCCGACCCGCTGACCGGGCGCGACGGTGTGCTGACCCAGGCGTGGCGCGTGGCCTGACGCCCGGCTTGATCGGCTGTCGCCGTCGGTGCACCCTCGGCCATCGCCCTGAGCGCCGCGACCGAGGAAGGACCCCATGCTGACCAGGCCCCTGGCCCTGTTGCCCGTGCTGCTGGCTGCCCAGGTGCAGGCCGCCGAGCCGCCACCGGGCGGCAAGCAACCGGCCAACGCCTTCGAGGCGGCGTTCTCCATGACTCTGGTCTCGCCGATGATCAGCATCATCGCCACCACCGACCTCAGCAGTGACGAGAAGCAGCTCAAGCTGAGCCGCGCCCGCGAGGATGCCCTGGCCTTCGTCGCGTCCGCCGGGGTCATCCGTGGGCCGCACCTGGAGCAGGCCCTGGGGCTGCTGCGCGACGGCTCGGCCACCCCCGACATGGCCTGGGCCCAGGCCATCGTGGCGAGGCCCTGACGCCAACCATCGGTCAGCCTTACACAACCTTTACCCAGCGCCAGTGAGCGGCGATTCCGCGCCGTTGTCTGATCCTGTGTCCCGGTCCATTCCTTCACCGGGTACAGGAGGAGTCATGTTTCGTCGTTTGCCCCAGGTTGCCCTGTTGCTGGGAGCCGCCGCCCTGGCCGGCCAGGCTTCGGCCCACGGGCATGATGCCGGCCCGGCCGTGATCGGGGCGGTCGTGGGGGCCGTTGTCGGCGGTGCCATCGTCGCGTCGCGCCCGGCCCCGGTCTATGTGCAGCCCGCCCCGGTGTACGTGGCACCGCCTCCGGTCGTCTATGCGCCTCCGCCGCCGCCGCCCCCGCCGGTCTATTACTACCCGGCACGACCGGTGTACTACCAGCCGGCGGTGGTCGCCCAACCCGTCTACTATGGCCCCGGCCCTTACTACGGCCCGCCGCGCCACTGGCACGGCGGCGGCCCGCGTCGCTGGTGATCGAGGAGGAAACAGGCCCCGCTTAGGCGGGGTCTTTTTGTTTCTGGATGGCGTGGAAACGGTGATGGTGCGGCGATGCTACGCATCGCTTGGCGAATGAATTGGCCCCTACAGGTTTGGCATCCGTGGGGCGGGGTGAAACCCGCGAAACCTTGCACCGCCCATGTCGGGTTGCACCCGACCTACAGCAGCGCGGTGACGTAGGTTGGCGCCGAGCGCAGCGAGGCCCAACGCAGCCAGGCTCGGGTACGCCTCGATGGCCCTCAACCCGGCCGGCGTTTGCCGAATACGGTCTTGGGGGATTTGCCGAAGAAGGCGGTGAAGGCCGCGCTGAAATTGTTCGGGTGGCGATAGCCCACCTGCCAGGCCGCCTGGGCCACCTGGCAGCCGGACTCCAGCAGCAGGTGGGCCTTGTGCATGCGCATTTCCAGCAGCAGGCGATGGGGGGTGGTGGCGAAGCAGTGGTGGAAGCCTTGCTTGAGCTTGAACGCGTTGAGCCCTACGGCCGCACAGAGGTAGGCGACGGTCAGCGGCTGGCCCAGCTGCGCCTGCATCAGTTCGCGGGTCTGGTGCAGCCGCTCGATGTCCGCCTGGCTCAAGCGTGCGGTCGGGCTGGGTGGCGGGGTTGCCAGCGCCTCCAGTTGCATGGCCAGCAGGCTGAGCGCGTGGATGTGCATCTGCAGCGGGCCGCCCGTTGGTTGTTCCAGGGCGAGGGCCAGGGCGTTGACATGGGCTGTGCTGGCCGGGGCGGTGGGGCTACCGGCCAACTGGCGCACGCCGCCATCGCCCAGCAACTGCCCAACACGCTCGGCTCCCAGGTAGCGGGTGAGCAGGCGGCGGTCCGCCAGCAGGCGCAGTTGCGAAACTTCCTGCGCCGCGTCGTAGCGGCGTTCGCCGCTGCCGCCGTGGAAGCGGCTGACCGTGGTGCGCCCGGCGTCGAAGGCCAGCGCCGAACCGTCGCGCCCCAGGTAGCCGGAGCGGCCGCGCAGGCCGAAGGTGATCACCAGCATGGGCTCCGGGTGCGGGTTGATGGATTCCTCCACCAGCGGTCGGTTGGGCAGGTAGCGCGTGCTCACCAGCGCCAGGCCATCGTCCAGCGACAGGCGCTCCGTGCGGCAGTCGCCGAATGCGGCGGGCAGGCGGATGCGCTGGCCGCCAGGGTGCGGCGTGGGGCCCGACTCCAGCTGCGCGGGGCTGATCCGCTGGCTCCTTGTGCTGCCCTGTGCCGTTGTCATCTGCCTGCCTCCGTTGGCCGCGCTGCGGATTCCATGGATATCGATCCGTTTCCCATAGTTCTCTGGATGATACTCATTCTCGATAATCCCTAGCATCTCCATGAACGCCGGGCGCCGCCCAGCACGGCGGTACAGAGGAGAGGCACCCATGGAAACCCTATCGATACACCCCTTGCAGGACTGCTGGGACAGCTTGCTGGCGAGCGTGCGGGCCGACGCCTTGCGGGTGGCGCTGGAGCACGGGCTGTTCGCCACATTGGAGCAGCCGCTAGACGCAGCGGCCGTCGCCGCAGCCCAGCGCTGGCAGGCATCGCCCACGCGGGCGCTGCTGGACCAGCTGTGGAGCATGGGTCTGCTGTCGCGGCCGGAAGTGGGCGAGGGCGCCTACCGCAATACAGCAGTAGCCGCCTGCTACCTGCACCCGCAAGCGCCGCGCTACTGCGGCGATGCATTGCTGTTCCGCCTGCGCACCTTGCGGGCGCTGGGTGCGCAACTGGAAGGCCGGCTTGCCGGCGAGGTGCCCGCCGGACCGCCACCGGGCGGCTGGGCCGAGGCGGCGCGGGTGCAGATCGCCCAGGAACAGCGGGCGGTGACCGTCGACACCGCACTGGCCCTGATCCAGCGCCTGGAGGCTTTCACCGGCGCGCCGCGGCTGCTCGACCTGGGTGGCGGCCCCGGCCTGGTGGCCATCGCCCTGGCCCGCGCCAACCCGCAGTTGCATGGCGTGGTGTTCGATTTGCCGGACTCAGCCGCCGTGGCCCGGGAGAACATCAGCGCTGCAGGGCTCGGCGGCAGGCTGGAGGCGCTGGGCGGCGATCTGCTGCACGACGACCTCGGTAGCGGCTATGACTTGGTCTGGTGCTCGTCGGTGTTGCACTTCATGCCGGACCCGCCCGCCGCGCTGGCGAAGATTTATCGGGCGCTGCGCCCGGGCGGCACCCTGGTCTGCGCCCACGCCGAGGTGCCGGGGCAGGCGGCCGATGCGGCGCGGGTGCTGCCCTATTACCTGGGGCTGCGCATGCAGGGCCGTTACCTGCCGCTGTCGGGGGAGCTGGTCACGGCGCTGGAAGCAGTGGGCTTCGAGGTGATCGAGCAGCTGCCGGCGGTGACCTTCCCCCTGGCACCGGTAACGGTGCAGATCGCCCGGCGACGCTAGCCGGGCCGATGGCATGGGGCGCGTTATAGGCGCCCGTTCCCAGCAGCGGGCGCCTTAGCACCAATCGGTCGAAGAGCCGGCCAAGGGCGGACGGACTATCACTGTCTATGCTTGGACGACTTTTTTTCAGCGGGCCTGTCGATCCGGCCCGCTGCCGCTCGACTATGGATGCAAGCCCCACAACAAGGAGCGAATGATGAAGTACCTGTGCCTGATCTACTTCGACGAGACCGTGCTCGATTCCATGCCCGCCGAGCGCTTCGAATCCATCGTCGGCCACTGCATGGAATACGAGCAGCGCCTGCAACGCAGCGGCCAGTACATCGCCGCCGAGGCGCTGCAATCCACCGCGACCGCCACCACGCTGCGCCTGCAGGGCGACAAGCTGTCGATCACCGACGGCCCCTTCGCCGAGACCCGCGAGCAACTAGGCGGCTTCTACCTGATCGATGCCAAGGACCTCAACGAGGCGATCCAGATCGCGTCGAAGATCCCGCCGGCCCGCCTGGGCTGCATCGAGATCCGCCCGATCAAGGAACTGCCCAGGCTCTGAACAACGGAGGAACCCCCGATGAAGATCGAATCCCATCCCGTGGTCAGCCACGAACAGTGGCTGGACGCCCGCAAGGAGCTGCTGCGCAAGGAGAAGGCATTCAACCGCCTGCGTGACGAGCTCAGCGCCGCACGCCGTGACCTGCCCTGGGAGCGGGTGAGCGATGCCTACCGCTTCGAGGGCCCCACGGGGCAGGAGACGCTGGAGCAGCTGTTCGCGGGCCGCAGCACCCTGGTGGTCTACCACTTCATGTTCGGGCCGGGGTGGAAGGAGGGCTGCGACGGTTGCTCCTTCCTCGCCGACCATTTCGACGGCGCCAACCTGCACCTGGCCCATCACGACGTCAGCCTGGTGGCCGTCTCCCCCGCGCCCTGGCAGGAGTTCCAGGACTTCAAGCGGCGCATGGGCTGGGCGTTCAAATGGGTGTCGTCCCACGGCTGCGCGTTCAACGCCGACTTCGGCGTCAGCGCCACGCCCGAGGCGATCGCCGCCGGCACCGCCCGCTACAACTACGACACCAGCCGCGACCCCGGCGAGGAGATGCCCGGGCTCAGCGTGTTCTTCCGCCTGCCCTCGGGGGAGGTTTTCCACACCTATTCCACCTACGCGCGCGGGCTGGACATGCTGGTGGGCACCTACAACGTTCTCGACCTGCTGCCCAAGGGGCGCGACGAGGACGAGATCATGGACTGGGTGCGCCACCACGACCGCTACGAAGGCGCCGGCCCGCGCCACGACTGCTGCTCGGCCAAGGCCGGGGGCGATTGATGGAGGTGACCCAGGCCCGCCAGCGGGTGGAAGCGGTCTACCGCGAGGAGTCACGCCGGGTGCTGGCGACGCTGATCCGCCTGCTGGGGGATTTCGAACTGGCGGAGGAGGCGTTGCACGACGCCTTCATCGCCGCCGTCGAGCAGTGGCCGGTCGACGGCGTGCCGGCCAACCCGCGCGCCTGGCTGGTGTCGGCGGGGCGCTTCAAGGCCATTGACGCCTTGCGCCGGCGCGCCCGTTTCGATGCGCGCCAGGCGCAGTTGATCATCGAGCTGGAGCGTGACGAGCCCGAGGAGATCGAGGATGTGGAAGACGACCGCCTGCGCCTGATCTTCACCTGCTGCCACCCGGCGCTGCCGGCGGACGCCCAGGTGCCGCTGACCCTGCGCGAGGTGTGCGACCTGAAGACCGAGGAGATCGCCCGGGCCTTTCTCGCCACGCCGTCGACCATCGCCCAGCGCATCGTCCGCGCCAAGGCGAAGATCCGCGATGCGCGCATTCCCTACCAGGTGCCGGCCATGGCCGAGCTGCCGGAGCGCCTGGATAACGTGCTGCGGGTCATCTACCTGGTGTTCAACGAGGGCTACTCGGCCACCTCCGGGGACTCGCTGACCCGCGCCGACCTTTCGGCCGAGGCCATCCGCCTGGGGCGCCTGCTGCTGGAGCTGCTGCCGGATTCGGAAGTCATGGGGCTGCTGGCGCTGATGCTGCTGCACGATTCGCGGCGCCAGGCCCGCACCGGAGTGGATGGCGAGCTGGTGTTGCTGGAGGACCAGGACCGTGCGCTGTGGAACCGCCAGCAGATCGACGAGGGCTGCGCTCTGGTGGAGCGCGCCCTGGCGTCGCGGCGCATCGGCATGTACACGCTGCAGGCGGCCATCTCCGCCGTGCACGCCAGCGCCGCCACGCCCGAGGCCACCGACTGGGCGCAGATCGTCGCGCTCTACGGCGTGTTGCAGCGCGGCATCGGCTCGCCGGTGATCGAACTCAACCGCGCGGTGGCGGTGGCCATGCACCAGGGGCCGGAAGCCGGGCTGGTGCTGATCGAGGCCATCCTCGAACGCGGCGAGCTGCGCGACTACCAACTGGCGCACTCGGCCCGCGCCGATCTCTACCGCCGCCTCGGCCGCCGCGACGAGGCCCGCGCGGCCTACCGGGTGGCGCTGGGGCTGACCCGCCAGGACACCGAACGGCGCTTCATCGAGCGGCGCCTGGCGGAACTGGAGCAGTGATGCGGATTGCCCGGGCTCAAGCCCGGGCTAGGGTTTTTCAGGGTTGGACCACGAAGGAGAAACAGCATGAGCAGCAATGAACAGGCCGTCGCCGAGATCCAGGCCCTGCTGGCCGATTGGGCCGAGGCGGTACGCAGCAAGGACGTGAAGCGCATCGTCGGTTTCTATGCCGAGGAGGTGGTGGCCTATGACGCCATCCTCCAGCTGCAGTTCGTCGGCCGTGAGGCCTATGGCGCGCATTGGGGCTACTGCATGGAGATGTGCCAGGGACATTCGATCTTCGACCCGCAGCAGGTGAAGATCCGCGCCAGTTGCGATGTCGGCTTCGCCCACTTCCTCTGCCTGTGCGGCGGCACCAACGCCGAAGGGGTCGAACAGCAGGGCTACATGCGCGTCAGCTGCGGCTACCAGCGCAGCGGCGCTAAGTGGCGCATCGTCCATGACCACTTCTCCGCGCCCTTCGACATGGAGAGTGGCCAGGCACTGTTCGACCTGCAGCCCTGATCAGGCGCCGAGGCTGCGGAAGTGTTCGAGCATGCGCTGGGCGTCCGCCTCGGCGCCGCTGAATAGCTCGAAGGCCTTCACCGCCTGGAATACCGCCATGGTGCCGCCGTCCAGGGTGCGGCAGCCGAGGGCGCGGGCGTCCTTGAGCAGCTGGGTTTCCAGGGGGAAGTAGACGATCTCGGCCACCCACAGGGCGGGCCGTAGCAACTCGGTCGGTACCGGTGTGCCGGGCAGCTTGGCCATGCCCATGGGCGTGGTGTTGACCAGGCCGTCCGCCGTCGCCAGGGCGCCGGGCAGGTCCTTGCCCGCGTGGGCACGGCCGGCGCCGAAGTGCTGGTTGAGGTTGTCCGCCAGACTCTGGGCGCGCCCGGCGTCGACATCGAATATCACCAGCGTGCCGACGCCTTCGGCCAGCAGCGCATGGGCCACCGCAGCGCCGGCACCACCAGCCCCCATCTGCACCACGCGGCCACGGGCGACATCACCCAGGCCACGGCGGAAGCCTTCGGCGAAGCCCAGGCAGTCGGTGTTGTGGCCGACGCGTCGACCGCCACGCAGCACCACGGTGTTCACCGCGCCGATGCCGCGTGCCTCGGGGGAGAGCTCGTCGAGCAGCGGGATGATCGCCTGCTTGCAGGGGAAGGTGATGTTGAGCCCGGTGAAGCCGGTGCGCTCGGCGGCTTCCAGCAGCTGGGGCAGGGCGCTGACATCGAGCTGGAGCGGGTCGAGGTCGATTAGCCGGTAGAGGTAGCGCAGGCCTTGGGCATCGCCTTCGTGCTCGTGCAGGGCAGGGGTGCGCGAGGCCTGGATGCCGGAACCGATCAGGCCGGCGAGAACGCTTGCATGTGCAGTCATGGCCTCACCCCGCGAGCCGCTTGGCGAAATGCTGCACGCCGGCGCGGTAGCCGTCGCTGCCCAGGCCGCAGATGACCCCGACGGCGATGGCGGAGACGAAGGAGTGCTGGCGGAATTCCTCGCGCTTGTGAACGTTGGAGAGGTGCACCTCGACCACCGGCAGCTCGCTGGCCACCAGGGCGTCGCGGATGGCGACCGAGGTGTGGGTCCAGGCACCGGGATTGATCAGGATGCCGGCGCAGCGGCCGCGCGCCTGGTGGATCCAGTCGATCAACTGGCCTTCGTGGTTGGTCTGGCGGCATTCGACCTCAAGGCCCAGCGCAGCGCCCGTTTCGCAGCACAGCCGCTCGATATCGGCGAGGGTTTCGTGGCCGTAGTTGGCGGGCTCGCGGGTGCCGAGCATGTTCAGGTTGGGGCCGTTGAGGACCAGCAGGGTGGGGGACATCGCGGACATTTCTCCATTGTTATGAACCCTCCCGAATGCACGGGGAGCGTTGCAATGAAAAATGTACTAACTGGTTAATTTAATCAATCGATGGCGGGTGGGCGGTGGGTTTGCCCTAGGTTGTTTCGTTCGATAATCGGTCACTCGACGGCGTCGCCCGTGTCCAGCAGCACCGGCCCGCTGCCCAGGTCCGAGAGTTCATCGCCGGGGTTGCGCAGGGGGCAGACCTCCATGGTCAGGCAGCCGCAGCCGATGCAGCCGTCGAGTTGGTCGCGCAACTGGGTGAGGCGACGGATGCGTTCGTCCAGCTCCGCCTTCCAGCGCGCCGAGAGCGCATGCCAGTCGGCGGCGGTGGGCGTGCGACCTTCCGGCAGGGTCATCAGCGCCGCGTGGATGGACGCCAGGGGGATGCCCAGGCGCTGGGCCACCTTGATCACCGCCACCCGCCGCAGCACCTCCCGTGGATAGCGGCGCTGGTTGCCGGCATTGCGGGTGCTGCTGATCAGTCCCTTGGCTTCGTAGAAGTGCAGGGTGGACACCGCTACCCCGCTGCGTTCGGCCACCTGGCCCACCGTCAGCGCCTTACCGATGTTGCTCGCCGTCACCTTGGGCATGCGTGCCATTTCCTCTTGACCTCAAGTTAAGTTGAGGTTTTACCCTCGCCGCCAGCATTGCACAACGGTAGAAGGAGTTTCGGCATGACCAACGAGCATTTGCAGGGCGTCGTCTCATCCATTCATTTCGCGGCCGACCCGGCCTGCCTACCGGCGCTGGTGGAGGACCTGGGTGTGCGCCTGGCCGCCTGCCTGAAAGCCCAGGTGGGGCTGCTGTCCACCAGCCTGGAGACGAGCGCCGATGGCCGCTGGCTGATCCAGCGCAGCCGCTGGGCTTCGGCCGATGCGGCGCAGGCGGCCCTGGACGGCGACTCCTGCAGCGCGCGCCTGCTGGGTGAGGCGATCTGGCGCTACGGGGCCAAGGCGGTGCGCTTCGATGCACCCGAGGAGGCATGACGGCTGGTCCGGCAGCTCGGTGAAGGTGTGGGGAGGTTGGAATAACGAGGAGGTTGGGGCGGGGTGTCGCATGAATGACTCGCCCGGCAGTGCCGGGCGAGTCGGGGGTGTTACTCGTAGCTCATGGTGTAGGTGACGCTGGTGCTGACCTGGCCCGGCTTCACGCCTTCACCGGTCGGAGCCAGGTAGGCCGCGAAGAAACCCAGTAAGGCGTTGCCGCCTGCATCGCTGATCTCTTCGAGGTTGTTGGTGCCGTTGAGTAGGTTGATGGGCTGCTGGTCCTTGTTGAACAGCTGTACGGCGACGTTGGAGGCGTCGGCGCCGCTGAGCTCGTTCTTCAGGGCGCCGTTGGCTGGGTTGACGTTCGGGCCGACCTCGAAGTTCGCCTTTACCTTGGAGCCGTCGGTGCAACTGGAGAGCATGATCCCGAAAGGCTTGAAGCCGGCGTTCTCACCAGCTGCGAGGCTGCTCTGGGAAACCACCGGCAACTGTACGGTCTGGTTCAGCGTGGAGCTGTTGATGCTGCAGGTTTTGCTGGAGACCTCGCCCTTGATGGTGATGGTGCCGTCGACTGCCAGAGCCAGGCTGCTCAGGCCAAAACCGACCAGTGCTGCGCTGGTGGTGAGGAACTTCTTCATTTATCTCTCCTTGATGGCGCCTGGCTCCACGCGCCGGATTAAAGGTTGACCTCGAGAGTCGGAACCAGAACCGAATCGCGCTGCAGCCTCGATAATGAGAGCTGGATCGCATTCAGCAGAGCGAGCGCAATGATAACGAGGGCTTTCCAGGTCGAATGGAGTCCGTAATCCATGTGGGTTGTAGGAATAGTCGCCCCGTCAGCAGGCTAGTTCCGAGGAGTTTGCCTCCGTGTCCGTTCGGCGGGTTCCGACCTGATAATCGTTGGGTGGCTCTTGCTAAAATCTCCCTCTTTATCAACGAGTCAGTACCTTGGATATCGACCTGGCGCGCACCTTCCTCGAAATCGTTCGTAGCGGCAGCTTCGTCGCTGCCGCCGAGCGCCTGCACGTGACCCAGACGGCGATCACCGCTCGGGTGCAGAACCTGGAGAACCAGTTGGGCTGCAAGCTCTTCGTGCGCAACCGCGCCGGTGCGAGGCTGACGGCCGAAGGCGAGGTGTTCGTCGGCCACGCCACGCAACTGGTGCAGACCTGGGAAGCCGCGCGACGTGACCTGCCGCTGCCCAAGGGCTACCGCGACCTGCTCGCCATTGGCGGCGAACAGAGCCTGAGCAACCCCTTGCTGCTGGGCTGGATGAGCCGCCTGCGCGAACGCATTCCCTCCCATGCGGTGCGCGTCGAGGTCGCGCCCGGGCAGCAGTTGCAGAAGCAGCTGGAGCTGGGCCTGCTGGATGCCGCACTGGTCTACCAGCCGGAGTACTGGCCGGGCATGCAGGTGGAGCAGCTGCTGGAGGAAAAACTCATCCTGATCCGCTCCACCGCCAACCCCGAGCCCTATGTGCAGGTGGACTGGGGCCCGACCTTCCGCCAGCAGCACGACGCCGCGCTGCCGGACAAGGCCCGCGCTGCGGTCACGGTGAACCTCGGACCGCTGGCGCTGCAGTTCATCCTCCAGCACGGCGGTTCGGGCTACTTCCGTACCCGCGTGGTGCAGAGCTACCTGGACAGCGGCCAGCTGGAACGCGTGGAGCGCGCGCCGGAATTCACCTACCCGACCTACCTGGTCTATTCCCGCGACAAGGATTCGCCGCTGCTGCAGCAGGCCATCGCCGTGCTGCGCGATGTGGTGGGCGAGGACATCGACTGGTCGCAGCGCTGGGAAGCCACGCTCTGAGCCCAGTGAGGGGCCTTCCCGGGCTGAAGCCCGGGCTACGGGGCGTCAGCTGGCGACTTTCAGCGTTGGGGCCGGAGCACGGGCGGTCAGGTCCTTGAGCCAATAGCGGTAGAGCCCGCCGATCAGGTCGCTCTGGGTCACCAGGCCCACCAGCGTGTCGTCATCCCCCAGCACCGGCAGGCAGTGCAGGCCCTGGTCGGAGAGCATCGAGACCAGCACGCCGATATCGGTATCGCGCTTCACGCAGCGCACCGCGCGGGTCATCAGCTCGCCCAGGCGTGGCGCCGGGCGGTGGCGCAGGCGGCCGAACAGCGAGCCGGGGGTGTCTTCCTGGGCGTGGCGGAACAGGTCGCCGGGGGTGACGATGCCCACCAACTGCTTCTGTTCGTCGAGCACGGGCAGGGCCTTGATGTGGTGCTTCTCGAACAGCTTCCAGGCCTGCTCGCGGGTGGTCTGCGGGGTGGCGGTGAGCAGGTCGCGGGACATGATCTGCTCCGCCGTCACCTGGCCCACGCTGCGGCGCAGGGCGTTGCGCTCGGTCTGGCGCAGCAGGCGTTCCAGGTCGTCGCGGGTGATGTCGACGAACTCGCCGAACTCTTCCAGGGCCTGGTCCAGGTCTTCATCGGAGAACACGCCGCGCTCGCTGGGCAGCGGGTCGGCGGTCAGGTGCTGGCCGCTGCGGGCCTGGCTCGGGGCGGTGCTCAGGGCGCTGCGGGTGACGCGGTTATAGGCGAGGGCGACCGCCACCAGCAGGGCGGAGCCGAGCAGCACCGGCCAGGCGACGGCAAAGCCCTGGGCCTCGAACGCGGGGCCGCCCAGGGCCACCGATACGGCTAGCGCGGTGCCCGGCGGGTGCAGGCAGCGCAGGGCGTACATGGCCAGCACGGTCAGGGCCAGGCCCAGCGTGGCGGCCAGTATGGAGTGGTCGATCCACAGGCCCGCCGCCGTGCCCACCAGGGCCGCCACCAGGTTACCCATCACCACCGACCAGGGTTGCGCCAGCGGGCTGGAGGCGACGGCGAACACCAGCAGCGAGCTGGCGCCGAGCGGGCCGGCCAGGCGCAGGGTGATCTCGGTGCCGAACACATGGCCGCAGGCGATGCAGCACAGCGCCAGGCCCAGGCAGGCGCCCAGTGCGGCACGCAGCCATTCCCCGGGGTGAGCGGTACGTGGGGCGGGGGACAGGCGTTTGCGCCAGCGCTGCCAGAGGGCGTCCGGGTTCTCGTGCATCGGGGTCTCGTTCGCTTTTCAGTCGTTCGGGGCGATAAAAAAGGGCCCCTTAAGGGCCCTGCAGGAGTCCCACTGCGTGCGCGGGAGGGGTGCCATCCTTGGACATGGAACAGGAGCAAGGGGGGGCGATCGTTACCGCAGCCGGCGTGGCCGGGCGGCGAGATGGTGGGCATCCTACGGGCGGCATCAGCTATGTCGCCAATGAATAATATTGCTCATTTGCAGCAATTTATTTGCATCAAGGGCGCCGGCCGCCGTCTGGGCAAGGGTCGGGGGCCGGCGTAGCATCGGCACCCTCCAGGTATTCGAGGCGGTGGTGAAAGCATGCAGCGACACACGGTGGGTGGGGGGCTGGACGCGGAGCGGCAACTGCTGGACCAGGTCTATGACGGGCAGCGCGACAGCGGCCTGCTGTTGTGGCGCCCCCTGCATGCGGCGCTGGTGATGCCCCGGCGCATGAGCCGCCTGCCAGCCTACGAGAGCGCCCGGCAGGCCTGCCTGGAGTTAGGCTGGCCCATCGCCCTGCGCGACACCGGGGGTGAGCCGGTGCCGCAATCATCGGCGGTGCTCAACGTCGCTCTGGCCTATGCGGTGCCCCGGGAAGAAAACGAACTGACGCGCATCGAGACCGCCTATAGGCGGCTGTGCCAGCCCCTGTGCGATTGGCTCAGCGGATTGGACCTGGAACCTGGGCTGGGCGAGGTGGAGGGTGCCTTCTGCGATGGCCGCTTCAACGTCAACCTGCAGGGCCGCAAGCTGGTGGGCACCGCCCAGCGCTGGCGCCGCCGGCAACGCGACGGCCGCCACGTGGTGCTGGCCCACGGCGCCATCCTCATGGGCAACCAGCGCGAGGCCATGGTGGAGGTGGTCAACACCTTCTACCGCGAGTGCGGCCTGGACATCCGCTGCCGCGCCGGCAGCCATATCGCCCTGGAGGAATGCCGCGCCGATGCCTGGGATGCCAGTGGGCAGCTCGCCGGGTATTACCAGCGGATGCTCGAAGCCGCCGGAATCGACAGCGACCTGTAGCCCGGGCTTCAGCCCGGGAAGCTCAAAGTGTTGCTAGAAGAATTGAGTCCAGCTGATTGCCGAGCTTTGTTGGTGCTTCTGGTTTCGCCCACCCGGGCGAGTCACTTTTCTCAATCGCCAGAAAAGTAACCAAAAGGGCTTGCCCCATCATCCGGCCCCGGCTTCGCCGAGGTTCCCTCACTCCATCGTTGCTCTGGGGGCCGGCGCGATGGGCCATCCATGGCCTGGCGCGCCTCTCGCGGCATCCATGCCGCTCGTCCCCCGGCGCAACGACTGCGTTCGGCCTCCTGGAGGGGCGTTGGCGGCTGCCCCACCTTTCTTCGTCCAGCGCATCGCCACGTGGTACGCACAGGCTTTCGTAGGATGGTGTAGAGCGAAGCGAAACCCATGCGGCGGAGCCGGCAGAACCGTTGGGTGCCCGGAAAGCACCGCTTGCTTTAAAACCACAGCAGCAAACGCAGACGAAGCCAATGAGTTCGCCCACATGGGCGTGCCGCTTTCCGGTTCAGCGATAGATGTAGGCAAGGGTGCCGGCGATGATGAGCGTCACGGCGACCAGGGTACGGGCCAGCCAGGGCGCGGCGAGCCAGACGCCTGCGACGCCGGCCACCTGGCCGATGTTCTTCTCCGAGAGCAGGCGCGGGTTGGCGCCGCCCTTCATCGGGTAGCCGCATTGCGGGCAGTTGGGGGCCTGATCGGAGATGGCGCGGTTGCATTCGGGGCAGTCGATGAGGGCCACGTCGGGAACTCCTTGTCAGTGATCGTGCTGACCTTCTGACAAGGAGCGGGTGGCCCGGTTCAGCCGCCGGTCGTGTCGACCTAGAAGTCGAGGGTGGCCGAGACCTTGAGGGTGCGCGGCGCGCCCTGGGTCAGGTAGCCGCCGTAGGCGGATTCCCAGTAGTCCTCGTTGGCCACGTTCTCCAGCCCGGCGCGCAGGGTGATGTCGCGCTCGTCCAGCTTGAAGGCGTAGCGCGCGCCCAGGTCGACGCGGGTCCAGGCGGGGATGCTCAGGGTGTTGCCCGAGTCGTAGTACTGGCCGCCGGTGTGTTGCAGCAGGGCGTTGACCGCCAGTCCATTCACGCCGGGCACATCCCAGTCGGCGCTGAGGTTGTACTGGAACTGCGGCACGCCGACGGCGCGGTTACCGTCGTTGGCACCCCCGGCGGTTCCCGACAGTTCGGTGTCCATCAGCGTGCCACCGGCCAGCAGGCGCAGGCCCGTGAGCGGCTCGCCGAAGACGCTGAATTCGAGGCCCCGGTTACGTTGCTGGGCGTCCACGCTGTAGACGCCACCGCTGGTCAGGCCCTGGGGCTGCTCGATGCGGTAGACGCCGAGCTGTGCGCCGAAGGTTCCCTGGTCGAGCTTGATGCCGGCTTCGATCTGCTTGGTGCGATAGGGCGCGAACATCTGCCCGGAGTTGCTCGCGGTGCTCGGGGCGATCGGTCCCGGGGCCAGGCCTTCGATACGGTTGGCGTAGAGGGAAATGGAATCGGTGGCCTTGAACACCAGGCCCACGACCGGGGTGGTGATCGAGTCGTCGTAGTTGGACGTGCGCACACCTGCGGTGGACCAGCCATCGGTGGCGATCGACTGGCGGCGGATGCCCAGGGTCAGCAGGGTGCGGTCATCGAAGAAGCCCAGGGTGTCGGACACCGCCACGCTGCGCGCCTTGCTGGAGCCCGTCTTGCCGGGGTGATGAAGGTCGCCGTTACGAGTCGGCGTCGGCTCCGGGCTGGGGAAGGGGTCGTAGAGATTCCCTGGCAGGCGATTCCCGGCGCTGGTGGACTGGTTGGCGCTGCGGTATTCCCGCCAGTTGCCGGACAGCCCGAGGTTCACCTGGTGGCTCACCGCGCCGGTGTCGAAATGGCCGCGCAGGCCGCTGCTGACGCTGTTGCTTTCCTCATCACGCGGTGCGTACAGGCGACCGACACGCCCGGTGCCATCCGGTGCGCTGACATAAAGGGAGGAATACACGCCGTTCTCGCGGGTGTACTTGCTGCCGACCGCCAGGTAGCTGCTCCAGCTGTCGTTGAGGTCGTACTCGGCGTTGAGCATGCCGTAGGTATCCTCCAGCTGCGACCAGGCCCAGGGCTGGGAGTAGCTGTGGTTGGCATCCGGCACCTTGGGGACTTTTGTTAGGTTCGAGGTCGGCGGTGTGACCAGGTAGACCACCGAGCGGCCGTCGTTGATGCGCTGCTTCTGGTAGCCGATGTCGCCGGACAGGCGTAGGCGGTCGCCCCGGTAGTCGAGGCCGACGCTGAACAGGCTGAAGTGCTGATGCTCGTCGTCCACCGCCGTCTCGCCGTCACGCTTGGCCATGTTGACCCGCACGCCGATGCGGTTGTCCTCGCCGAAGCGCTGGCCGAAGTCGAAGTGGCCGCCGACGCGGTCGTCGCTGGCGTAATCCAGGGTCAGGCGGCGGGTGGGCGCGTCCTCGGCGCGCTTGGGCACCACGTTGATATTGCCGCCGATGCCGCTGCCGCCGGGGGACACGCCGTTGAGGAAGGCGCTGGGGCCCTTGAACACCTCGACGCGCTCCACCGATTCGGTGGCGATGATCTGCCGGGGCAGCACGCCGTACAGGCCGTTGAAGGAAATGTCGTCGCTGAACAGGGCGAAGCCGCGGATCACGAACACCTGGGAGAAGTTGCCGAAGCCATAGGACTGACGCACCGCCGGGTCGCTGCGCAGCACGTCGCCGATGTTCTGCGCCTGGCGGTTCTCGATCAGCTCGCGGGTGTAGCTGGAGAAGCTGAAGGGCACGTCCTGCATGTCCTGGTTGCCCAGCATGCCGATGCGCGCGCCGCGCGCCACCTGGCCGCCAGCGTAGCTTTCCGGCAGGCCGTCACCCCGCAGCGCACTGTCATTGATGGTGGTGGCACCCAGCTCCAGGCCCGCACCGGTGGCGGCCGGCACCAGGGTGTAGCCGTTGCCGCTGCTGGCCAGCTGGTAGCCGCTGCCGGCCAGCAGGGTGGCGAAGCCGTCCTGCACGCCGTAGCTGCCTTGCAGGCCGGGGCTTTGCTGGTCATCGAGCAGGCCTTGCCGGAAGGACAGCGGCACGCCGGCCTGGGCGGCGAAGCGGGCCAGCACATGGCCCAGTGGCCCGGGGGCGATGGCGTACTGGCGCGCGGCGGCCTGTTGCGTGGCGTCCTCGGCCTGGGCCGGCTGGGCGAACGGTGCGGCGCACAGGGCGAGGCCGATGGCCAGGCTCAGGGCGTGCAACGGAATACGGGCCGGAGCCGGTTGGGTGGCGGAGCGACGCTGCTGGGGCGACCACGAAGTCATGCTGCTTTCCTGTCGACGCTTGGATGAAAGGGGTTCATCCACCACACCGGACGAAATCGAAAAAGGTGTCAGGGCACCGCGAAAATAAATCCGCGAGGCCGTGGGGCCCCGTTTCCCTGGGGTTTCGATCCGTGAGGTGAAGCGGCCTGCGGTCCTGTCGCAGGGCGTTGCGTCCGGGGGATTACCGCCGGGTGGCGGTGGGGTCAGGCGGGCGTCGCCGGCTCCAGCGTCACCCAATAGCGGGTCAGGCTGCTGAGGGCGATTGGCAGGGTGTCTTGCAGCAGGCGCAGGCTGGCATCGGTGTCGCGCAGCGGGAAGGCACCGGAGACGCGGATATCGGCAATGTGCGGGTGGCAGCGCAGCACGCCGGGGCGATAGCGGCCGAGTTCATCCACCAGGTCGGCCAGGCGCATGTCCTGGGCCAGCAACATGCCGGTCTCCCAGGCGGTGGCGGCCGGGTCCAGCGCGGTGCTCGGCAGCACGCGGTCGCGGTCGAAGGCGGCTTGTCGGCCCGCCTCGATCACCTGCGAGTCGCTGCGCCCGCTGTTGCTGATGCGCACGGCGCCTTCCATCACCGCGACCCGGCAACGCTCGCCGTCGAGGCGCAGGCTGAAGCGGGTGCCCAGCGCCTGGGCGATGCCCTGGGGCGTTTCCACCAGGAACGGCCGCGGCGTGGGGGACGGGTCCTTGGCGGTGGTGATCAGCACCTCGCCGCTGAACAGGCGCAGGCGCCGGCGGGTGGCGTCGAAGGCGACGTCCAGGGCACTGGCGGTATTGAGTTGCAGGCGGGTGCCATCGGGCAGGTGCAGGTCCTTCTGTTCACCGGTGGCGGTGCGCAGATCGGCGCTCCAGTCCTGCCAGGGCAGTTGGCGCCAGGCCGCCCAGGCGACCGGCGCGGCGAGCAGCAGCATGCCCAGGCGGGCGATGGCCTGGCGGCGCCCGATGCCCTTGCGCTTGGCGTTGTCCAGGGTCTGTAGCGCCAGGCTGCCGGGCAGATTGCGGAAATCACCGAGGATGCTTTCGGCGCGGGCCCAGGCCTGGGCATGTTGCGGGCTGCGGCTGCGCCACAGTTGGATGGCGCGGTGGTCGTCCTCGGTGGCACTGCCAGAGTGCAGGTGCACCAGCCAGTCGGCGGCCTCGCCGAGGATCTGCGGGTCGATGCGGTTCATCAGGCTGCGCTCAGGCAGGCGAGGAAGGCGTCGCGCATGTAGCGCTTGACGCTGGCCAGGGACACGCCCAGGCGCGTGGCGATCTCGGCGTAGCCCAGGCCTTCGAGCTGGGACAGGAGGAAGGCCTGGCGGGTCTTCTCGGGCATGTCGGCGAGCAGCGCCTCGATGCGGCACAGGGTTTCCAGGATCAGCAGCCGGGTCTCGGGGGAGGGCGCTTCGGGCTCGGGCAGGTGGGCGATGCTTTCCAGGTAGGCCTGTTCGATGTCCTGGCGCCGCCAGCGGTCGATCACCAGGCCCTTGGCGATATGGGTGAGCAGGGCGCGGGGTTCGCTGCCGAAATCACGCCCGACCTGGCGGCCCAGCAGGCGCAGGAAGGTGTCGTGGGCCAGGTCCGCCGCATCCCAGGCGTTGCCCAGGCGCCGGCTGAGCCAGGCGTGGAGCCAGCCGTGGTGGTCGTTGTAGAGGGTGTGGATCTGGCGGTTGAGGGGCTGATCGGCTGCCGACATGGGCTACTGCGTCCGTCAGGGCGGCCCGCCCTGGATGTAGATAAGAATTGATCTCATTCTATATTCGCGTCCTGAAAGCTGGCAATCGCCGCTGCTGGCCGTCGCGGCCCCTGGGCGCTGGCGGCGACGTTTCCACGAGGTTTTTTTCACGAATTCTTGACTGCCCCCTACCTAGGCTGCGAGCCGTCTCCTGCAACCCCTGCAGGGCCGGTCGAGCCCCGTCCATGCTGAAGAACCTCCGGTTGCGCCCCGAAGCCCTGACCCTGCTGGTCAGCGTCGCGCTGCTGCTTTTTTACAACCTGCCGCTGTGGCGCCATGTCGCGCAGATCGTGCCCGACCCCTGGCTGCGCGTGGTCTTCGGCGTGCTGGTGGTGCTGATCTTCAACCTGGTGCTGACGCTGTTTTCCTTCCGCTGGGTGTTCAAGCCGCTGCTGACGCTGGTGCTGCTGGGCAGCGCCGGGGTGTTGTATTTCATGACCCAGTACGGCGTGGTGGTGGACATCGAGATGCTGCGCAACGTCGCCGAGACCAACGTCAGCGAGGTGCGCGACCTGCTGACCCTGAAGTTCGCCGGTTTCCTGCTGCTGTTCGGTGTGCTACCGGCCGGCTTGCTGTGGCACCTGCAGATCGGCCATCGCCCGCTGCTGCGCGAGCTGCTGAGCAAGCTGCTGGTGACCGCGGCCTGCCTGCTGGCCCTGGGCGCCATCGCGTTGAGCAACTACCAGGCACTGGCCTCGCTGTTCCGCAATCACCACGAGCTGCGCCTGATGGTGGTGCCGAGCAACTACCTGGGGGCTTCGTTCAGCTACCTGCGCACCCACTTCGCCACGGCGGACGAGCCCCTGCGTGCCATCGGTACCGATGCCCGCCGTGCGCCCGCCTGGCAGGGCCATGCGCGCAAGTCCCTGACGGTGCTGGTGGTGGGGGAGAGCGCCCGTGCCGCCAACCTCGGGCTGCTGGGCTACGGCCGCGACACCACGCCGCTGCTGGCGAAGCAGCAGGGCCTGACCGCCTTCACCCAGATGCGCTCCTGCGGCACCGAAACCGCCGTGTCGGTGCCCTGCATGTTCTCCAACATGCCCCGCAGCGACTACAGCTACGCCCGCGCCAAATCCCAGGAAGGGCTGCTGGACGTGCTCAAGCACGCCGGCCTGGCGGTGCGCTGGCGCGACAACCAGTCCGGCTGCAAGGGCACCTGCGACCGCGTGGCCTTCGAGGACATGGGCAACGCCAAGGACCCCAGCCTGTGCGCCGGCGGTGAATGCCACGACGCCATCCTCCTCGATGGGCTGCAGGGCTACATCGACACCCTCAAGGATGACAGCGTGCTGGTGCTGCACCAGATGGGCAGCCACGGCCCGGCCTACTACAAGCGCTACCCGGCGGCCTTCGAGCGCTTCACCCCGGTGTGCCGCAGCGCGACGCTGAGCGACTGCTCGCGGGAGAGCATCATCAATGCCTACGACAACACCCTGGTCTACACCGACTACCTGCTGTCGAGCCTGATCGACCTGCTGCGCAAGAACCAGGACCGTGTCGACACGGCGATGATCTACCTCTCCGATCACGGCGAATCCCTCGGCGAATACAACCTCTACCTGCACGGCACGCCCTACGCCATGGCACCGGACGAGCAGAAGCACGTGGGCCTGCTGACCTGGTTCTCCGAGGGCTACCAGAAGGACTTCGGCCTGGACAACGCCTGCCTCGGCAGCCAGCGCGACAAGCCGGTGAGCCAGGACAACCTGTTCCACTCCATGCTCGGGCTGCTGCAGATCGAGACCGGCGAATACCAGCGCGACCTGGACCTCTTCGCACCCTGCCGGAGGTCGGCGTCCTGATGACCCTGGCCCCCTGGTTCGGGCGCTGGCGCCAGCGGCAGATCGCCCGGCGCGCGCTCAAGGCCGCCGGCGAGCCCAACCTGGTGCTCGACCTGCCATGCGGCCTGGGGCGCTCCTGGGCGCTGCTGGCCGAGCACCCGAACCGCTTCATCCTCGCCGCCGACCCCTCGCGGGACGTGCTCGACCGTGCCCTGGCCGCCCGCAGCGGCCCCTTGGTGGAGCGCGTGCGTGGCTTCCAGACCTCGGTGCTGGCCATCCAGCTGCCGGAGAATGCGGTGGACAGCATCCTCTGCCTGCAGTCGCTGAGCCGCCTGAGCCCCGAGCAACGCCTGATGGCCCTGCGCGAGCTGCGCCGGGTGACCCGCGACACGCTGATCCTCTCACTGCCGGTGGACGGCAACCTGGAGGCCTGGCACTGGCGGCGCCACCGGGGCGAGGGTGCCAGCGTGCCGCCGTTGCGCCGTGACGTGCTGGAGGACGAGTTCCGCCAACTGGGCCTGCAGATCCTCTCGCACCAGGACTTCCTGCCCGGCTGGGCGATGGTGCGTACCTACGTCCTGCGCAAGGACGGGTGATGGAAAAACCGGTTACAGCTGAACCTTTCCCCTTTGCGTCACCTAAGCACTATCATCGCGCCTCTCCGGCATCCCGTTACGGGTGCCCGGCAGTTCGCATTTCCTTTCCAATTGGATGGACTCCGATACATGAGTAGAACCCGCAACCCGCTGGGCGCCTACCGCCCGACCCTGGGCAGCCACCTGGCCTTCACCCTGTCGTGTGGCCTGGTGTTCCTGGTGATGTACACCCTGCTGCGGGGGGCCTTGCTGGTCTACAACCGCGAGTTGATCGGCGCCACCCCGGCCGCCACCTTCGTCGAGGCCTTCTTCAACGGCTTCCGCTTCGACCTGCGCCTGACCATCTACGCCCTGGCGCCGTTGCTGCTGTCCATTCCCTTCGCCGGTGCCATGGCCGCGCGCCGCCTGCACCTGGTGTGGCTGACCGGCTTCGCCAGCGTCACCCTGTTCTTCGGCCTGCTGGAGCTGGATTTCTACCGTGAATTCCACCAGCGCCTGAACAGCCTGGTGTTCCAGTACATGAGCCAGGACCCGAAAACGGTACTGAGCATGCTCTGGTACGGCTTCCCGGTGGTGCGCTACCTGCTGGCCTGGGCCATCGCCACCTGGCTGCTGTTCAAGCTGTTCCAGTGGCTGAGCAGGGTGCATCGCCCCCGTGGCGAGGCGCGGGCGGGCGAGGGCAGCGGCCGCGCCGCCATCGCCCCCTGGTACCTGCGTGCCGGGGTCTTCGGCCTGGTGCTGGTACTCGCCGTGGTCGCCGCCCGTGGCACCCTGCGCCAGGGCCCGCCGCTGCGCTGGGGTGACGCCAACACCACCGACTCGGCCTTCGCCAACCAGCTCGGCCTCAACGGCACGCTGATGCTGATGAACGCTGCCCAGGCGCGCTTCTCCGAAACCCGTGACAACCAGTGGAAGGCCAGCCTGCCGGAAGGCGAGGCGCAGGATGTGGTCCGCGACATGCTGCTGACCCCGCAGGACCAACTGGTAGACGAGGGCAGTGCCGCCGTGCGCCGCCTGCTCACGCCCAATGCCGATGGCAGCCTGCCGGTGCGCAACGTGGTGGTCATCCTTATGGAGAGCCTGGCCGGACACTACGTCGGCGCCCTCGGCGGCAAGGGCGACATCACCCCCAACTTCGACCGCCTGAGCAAGGAGGGGCTGCTGTTCACCCGCTTCTTCTCCAATGGCACCCACACCCACCAGGGCATGTTCGCCACCATGGCCTGCTTCCCCAACCTGCCGGGCTTCGAGTACCTGATGGAGCAGCAGGAGGGCACCCACAAGTTCTCCGGCCTGCCGCAATTGCTCAGCGCCCGCCAGTACGACGACCTGTACGTCTACAACGGTGATTTCGGCTGGGACAACCAGCTGGGCTTCTTCGGCAACCAGGGCATGCGCAACTTCGTTGGCCGCAATGACTTCGTGAACCCGGTGGTCTCGGACCCGACCTGGGGCGTTTCCGACCAGGACATGTTCGACCGCGCCGCCCAGGAGCTGAAGGACAACTACGGCAGTAAGCCCTTCTATGCGCTGTTGCAGACCCTCTCCAACCACACCCCCTACGCCTTGCCGGAGCAGCTGCCGGTGGAGCCGGTCACCGGCTTCGGCTCGCTGGACCAGCACCTCACCGCCATGCGCTATTCCGACTGGGCGCTGGGGCAGTTCTTCGAGAAGGCCAAGCAGTCGCCGTACTACAAGGACACCCTGTTCGTGATAGTCGGCGACCACGGCTTCGGCACCCCCGAGCAGCTCACCGACATCGACCTGTACCGCTTCAACGTGCCGCTGTTGCTGATCGCCCCCGGCCTCCAGGAGAAGTTCGGCGCGCGCACCGATGTGGTCGGTACCCAGGTGGATGTGGTGCCCACCATCATGGGCCGCCTCGGCGGCGAGACCCGCCACCAGTGCTGGGGCCGCGACTTGCTGAGCCTGGCGCCGGAAGACAAGGGCTTCGGCGTGATCAAGCCTTCGGGCAGCGACCAGACCGTGGCCATGGTGGCCGACGGGCGCATCCTGGTGCAGCCGCGTGGTGGCGACCCGCTGCTCTACGACTACCACCTCAACAGCGAGCAGGGCGCGACCCGCGTCGAGGACCCGGAGGCGGTACAAACCATGAGCCGTCGCCTCGAAGCCTTCCTCCAGGTGGCCACCAAGAGCCTGCTGGGCAACACCACGGGCGTCGTCGACGCCAAGTGACCCCGCCGCCCCGGAGCCGCTCCGGGGTGCATCCCTTCCCTTAACGGCGCCCTGTTCCTCGCGGAGCGGGCGCTGGCAGAACTGCCAATACGTCTGGCATGCAGGAAAAACCCCGGGCTCTGCCGAGCGGTAAGAATCGACTGACCGCCACCCCAGTGGCCGCTCCCTTTGCGGGAGGGCTTCGAGGGTGGCATTTCCCGCAGGGCGCCCCGGTGTCCGCCGGGTGGCCCAGGTCATCAAGGTTCGTTGCATGCTGCCTAACAACAAGATCCGCCCGTTCCTCGCTGCCGCGTCACTGCTGTTCCTGCTGCCGGCCCTGCCGGTTCTCGCCGATTGCGGCCAGGCCGGGGTGGAGCGGGGCGCCAATGCCTTCGCCGCCGAATGCTCGGTGTGCCACGCCGCCAGCAAAGGTGCCGCGCCGGGCATGGGGCCGAACCTGGCCGGGGTGATCGGCCGCGCCGCCGGCAGCCAGCCCGGCTTCGCCTATTCCCAGGCGATGAAGGCCCGCGCCCAGCCCTGGCAGCAGGACAGCCTGCAAGCCTTCATCGCCCAGCCGCAGGCCCAGGTGCCCGGCACCTACATGCCCTATGCCGGCCTGGCCGACGCGACGGATCGCCAGGCCATCGCCTGCTTCCTCGCCCAGCCGCACTGAGGCGCCCCGGAACTCCCATGAACGAGGAAAGAACATGAGCAAGGTTGACGTACTGCCGCAGGTCGCGGCCTTCCTGCAACGCCGCCACGGCTGCTTCATCGACGGCCAGTGGGTGGTGCCCGAAGGCGCTTCCACCCCGGTGCTGAACCCGGCCACCGGCGAGGTGATCGCCGATGTGGCGGAAGCCGACGACGCGCTGCTGGACCGTGCCGTGCAATCGGCCCACCGCGCCTTCAAGGCCGGCGTCTGGTCGGGCCTGCGCCCGGCCGACCGCGAACGCATCCTGCTGCGCTTCACCGCGCTGGTGGAGGAGCACGGCGAGGAACTGGCGCAACTGGAAACCCTGAGCCAGGGCAAGTCCATCAACATGGCGCGGATGCTCGATGTCAGCGCCACGGTGGAGTTCATGCGCTACATGGCCGGCTGGGCGACCAAGATCGAGGGCCAGACCCTGGACGTGTCCATCCCGCTGCCCGAAGGCGCGCGCTTCACCGCCTTCGCCCGTCGCGAGCCGGTGGGCGTGGTGGCCGGCATCGTGCCCTGGAACTTCCCGCTGATGATCACCACCTGGAAACTGATGCCGGCGCTGGCCTGCGGCTGCACGGTGGTGATCAAGCCGGCCACCGAGACGCCGCTCACCGCGCTGCGCCTGGCCGAACTGGCGCTGGAGGCGGGCATCCCGCCGGGCGTGTTCAACCTGGTGACTGGGGGCGGCGCCACCGTGGGCAACGGCCTGGCCTCGCACCCGCTGATCAACAAGGTGTCCTTCACCGGTTCCACCGCCGTGGGCAAGAGCGTCGGCGCGGTGGCGGTGCGCAACATGACCCGCTTCGCCCTGGAGCTGGGCGGCAAGAACCCGATGATCATCCTCGCCGACGCGGACATCGACAAAGCCATCGGCGGCGCGCTGCTCGGCGGCCTGCTCAACCAGGGCCAGGTCTGCGCTGCGGCGTCGCGCTTCTATGTGCAGCGCTCGCGCTACGACGAGTTCGTCGAGAAGCTGGCCGCCGCCGTGTCCGGCATGAGCATCGGTGCCGGCATGGACTGCACGGCAGCCATCAACCCGCTGGTGTCGCGCAAGCAGCAGCAGGGCGTGCTGCGCCATATCGAGCTGGCCCGCAGCGAGGGTGCCCGGGTGGTCACCGGAGGCACGCCGGTGGACAGCGAAGGCTTCTACGTGCGCCCCACGGTGCTGGCCGATGTCGACCACTCCATGACCGTCTCCCGCGAGGAGGTGTTCGGCCCGGTGCTGTCGGTGATTCCCTTCGACGACGAGGAGAGCGCCATCGCCATGGCCAACGACAGCGAGTACGGCCTGGCCGCCAGCCTCTGGACCAACGACCTGACCAAGGCGATGAACCTGGTGCCGCGCATCGAAGCGGGCACCGTGTGGGTCAACGCCCACGTGCTGCTGGACCCCAACATGCCGTTCGGCGGCGTCAAGCAATCGGGCATGGGCCGTGAATTCGGCCGCACCGTCATCGAGGCCTACACCGAGCTGAAATCGGTGTGCATCGCCCACTGAGCAAGTGCGACACCCTCCTAATTCACAGGCCTTCGGGCCTGTTTTTTTATGGGGTGGAGTCATTCCTCGCCTGTGTCGACGGCTCGTTCGTAGGGCGGGTGAAACCCACAAATGCCTTGTGCAGGGTTGTCGGGTTTCACCCGACCTACGCGACGCGAACTCGGTCCCCGGTCATAACCAAATCTGTTGGCCTGGCCCGGAATCAAGGCTAGGCTTCCGGCATTTCCCTGACCGGGCGCCTGCCGTGAATATCGACACCCGCATCAAGTTCCGCCACCTGGTGTGCTTTCTCGAAGTGGCGCGCCAGGGCACCCTGGCACGGGCGGCGGACAAGCTGGCGGTGAGCCAGCCGGCCATTTCCAAGACCCTCAAGGAGCTGGAGGATCTGCTCGGCGCCAGCCTGTTCGCGCGCAGCAAGAGCGGCGTCACCCTTACCGAGGCGGGCGTCGCCTTCATGCGTTACGCCGGCCCCTGCGTGCAGGCGCTGCGCGATGGCGTGGACAGCCTGCGCAGTGGCGAGCATGAATCCGCCACCCTGCGCCTGGGCGTGCTGTCCACGGTGGAGAGCTTGCTGGTGCCCGAGGTGGTGCGCCGCCTTCACGCACGCCACCCGACCCTGGTGGCCAGCGTGGTGACCGGCCCCAGTGCCTACCTGCTGTCGCAGCTGCACGTGGGCGAGCTGGACCTGGTGGTGGGGCGCATGACCGACAGCCCGCAGATCCAGGGCCTGCTGTTCGAGCACCTGTACAGCGAATCGATGACCCTGGTGGTGCGCCCAGGCCACCCCCTGCTGGCGGGGCCGCCGGCACGGGAGCGGCTGCAGGATTACCCGCTGGTGCTGCCGCTGGCCGGGACCACCATCCGCAAGTACGCCGATGCCTTCTTCGTGCAATGCGGCATCAACCCGCCGCGCCAGCGTTTGGAAACCCTGTCCGTGGCCTTGAGCCGGCGCTACGTGCAGACCAGCGAGGCGATCTGGATCGCCCCCACCGACGCGGTGCAGCTGGACCTGCGCCGGGGCGAGCTGGTGGAGCTGCAACTGGGCATCCAGGAGCCGGGCGGTTCGGTGGGTATCTGCAGCAACGCCGCGCTGCCGCTGCCCCTGGCGGCGCACTGGTGCGTGGAGGTGTTGCGGGAGCTGGGGCAGTCGTACCGCGAAGGGCAATATCCTTAACTGATTGGTTATGGATGGGCGGCGTTATTTCAGTTTTGCCGCCGCCAGCGAGGCGCGACACTCCGCCACAGCCTGCTGCCCCGCAGCCTCCATAAATCCAATAAGAAGGAGATCGACATGTCCGATGCGGAACAGAGCCGCTTCGTCATTCGTGACCGCAACTGGCACCCCAAAGCCCTGACGCCTGACTACAAGACCTCCATTCCCCGTTCCCCGCGCCAGGCGCTGGTGAGCATCCCGCAATCGGTTTCCGAAACCAGCGGCCCGGATTTCTCGCACCTGAAGCTAGGGCGCTTCGACAACGACCTGCTGCTCAACTTCGACCACGGCGGCCTGCCCATCGGCGAGCGCATCATCGTCGCCGGGCGCGTCTGCGATCAGTACGGCAAGCCGATCCCCCACACCCTGGTGGAGATGTGGCAGGCCAACGCCGGCGGTCGCTACCGCCACAAGAACGACCGCTACCTGGCGCCGCTGGATCCGAACTTCGGCGGGGTCGGCCGCGCGCTGACCGACAGCGAGGGCTACTACAGCTTCCGCACCATCAAGCCCGGCCCCTATCCATGGCGCAACGGCCCCAATGACTGGCGCCCGGCGCATATCCACTTCTCCATCAGCGGCCCGTCGATCGCCACCCGGCTGATCACCCAGCTGTATTTCGAGGGTGACCCGCTGATCCCCATGTGCCCCATCGTCAAATCCATCGCCAACCCCGAGGCGGTGCAGAGCCTGATCGCCAAGCTCGACATGAACGCCGCCAACCCCATGGATTGCCTGGCCTACCGCTTCGACATCGTCCTGCGCGGCCAGCGCCGGACCCACTTCGAAAACCGCTGAGGAGCTGCGCGCATGCCCATTCAATTGCTGCCGGAAACCCCGTCGCAAACCGCCGGCCCCTACGTGCACATCGGCCTGGCGCTCGCCGCCGCCGGCAACCCGAGCCGCGACCAGGAAATCTGGAACGAGATGGCCAAGCCCGGCGCCCCCGGCGAGCACATCCTGCTCATCGGTCACGTCCATGACGGCAACGGCCACCTGGTGCGCGACTCTTTTCTCGAGTTCTGGCAGGCCGACCATGAAGGCCGCTACGACAGCGCCTTCGACCTGGAAAAGCCCTTCAACGGCTTCGGCCGCACCGCCACCACCTTCGATGCCGGCGAATGGACGCTGAAAACCATCAAGCCCGGCGTGGTGCACAACGCCGCCGGGGTGCCGATGGCGCCGCACATCAACGTCGCGCTGTTCGCCCGGGGCATCAACATCCAGCTGCAGACGCGCCTGTACTTCGACGACGAGGCCGACGCCAACGCCCGGTGCCCGGTGCTCGACCTGATCGAGCAGCCGCAGCGACGCGAAACCCTGGTCGCCAAGCGCTGCGAGGTGGACGGCAGGCTCGCTTACCGCTTTGATATCCGCATCCAGGGGGAAGGGGAAACGGTCTTCTTTGACTTCTAACGCGCAGATTCACGAGGCGGGTCAGCCCGCCGAAGCGGTCCTCGACCGCGTTCGGCGGCACTTCAATGGCGTACTGGAGGCGCGGGGCTACCGTGCCGACAGCGCGCAGCAGGCGGCCATCGAGCACCTCGGCGACTGGCTGGGCAAGCACCTGGCCGCCCGTCATGGCTGGTTCCGCCGGCCGGTGGCGGGCGTCTACCTGTGGGGTGGCGTCGGCCGTGGCAAGAGCTTCGTGATGGACGCCTTCTTCGCCGCGGCGCCGGTGCAGGCCAAGCGTCGGGTGCACTTCCACGCCTTCCTGCAGGAGCTGCAGGTGCGCATGCTCGCCTTCAGCGGCCAGGCCGACCCCCTGGCGCGCGTGGCCGAAGAGATCGCCCTGCAGACGCGCCTGCTGTGCTTCGACGAATTCCACGTACACGACATCGGTGACGCCATGCTGCTCGGGCGCCTGCTCAAGGTGCTGGTGGAGGAGGGCGTGGGCCTGGTCTGCACCTCCAACTACAGCCCCGACAAGCTGTGCCCCAACCCGCTGTACCGTGAGCGCTTCCGCCCGGCCATCCAGCTGATCGAGAAACGCTTCGACGTGGTTTCCCTGGATGCGGGGCAGGACTACCGCCAGCACAGCACCGAGCTGGAAGCCTGGGGCGATTACTGCTGGCCCGAGCCGGATGATGGCGGCGCGTCGATCCGCCGTGCCTTGGGGCTGGGGGAGGGCGCCTTGCTGAACCAGGTGCTGGAGGTCAATCACCACCCGCTGCGGGTGCATGCCCTGAAAGGCGACCGCGCCTGGCTGGACTTCCACGAGCTGTTCGCCACGCCGCGTTCGGCCAGCGACTACCTGTGGCTGATCGAGCACTTCCCGCATATGGCGGTGGGCGGGTTGGACCGCCTCGGCGATCACCCCCAGGACGTCAGCCAGCGCTTCCTCAACTTCATCGACATCGCCTACGACCGCGGGCTGCACCTGCGGCTGTTCTCCGCCGTGGCGCTGGAGCAACTGGCCGAAGGCGGCAATGCGGTGGATTTCGCCCGCACCCTGAGCCGCATGAAACAGCTGCGCAGCGTGAAGCTGGACGCTGCCCAGTAGTCCCGTATTTGCGAGGGCGTGCCGACAATTGCGATAACCGCCCACCGCTTCGATAATCGCCCGACTCTCGCCGTGACCGCCAAGGACAACAACAATGAGCGACGAACAACGCGTCCCCCTGCCGCCCCTGGCGCCGCCCATCATCGCCTCGCCGGCCAAGCGCATCGAAGCCTTCACCGGCGACCCCAACTTCATGACCTCCCTGGCCCGCGGCCTGGCCGTGATCCACGCCTTCCAGGAGCGCAAGCGCCACCTGACCATCGCCCAGATCAGCCACCGCACCGAGATCCCCCGCGCCGCCGTGCGCCGCTGCCTGCACACGCTGATGAGCCTCGGTTACGTGACCACCGACGGGCGCACCTACTCGCTGCTGCCCAAGGTGCTCACCCTCGGCCACGCCTACCTGTCGTCGACGCCCCTGGCGGTCACCGCGCAGCCGATCCTCGACCGCCTCAGCGAGCAGCTGCACGAGGCCTGCTCCATGGCCACCCTGGAGGGCGACGAGATCCTCTACATCGCCCGCTCGGCCACGCCGCAGCGGTTGATATCGGTGGACCTCAGCGTCGGCAGCCGCCTGCCGGCCTATTGCACCTCCATGGGCCGCATCCTTCTCGCCGCGCTGGATGACGCGGCGCTGGAGGAGTACATCGAGCACGCCGACCTGCAGATCAAGACCAGCCGCACCGTGCACACGCCCGAGGGGCTGCGCGCGAGCGTCGCGGAGATCCGCACCCAGGGCTGGGTGATCATCGACCAGGAACTGGAAGTCGGCCTGCGCTCGGTGGCGGTGCCGCTGAAGGATTCCGCCGGCCAGGTGCTCGCCGCCCTCAACGTCGGCACCCACGCCGGGCGCGTCACCCGCCAGGAACTGGAGACGCGCTTCCTGCCAGTGCTGCTGGAGGCCAGCAAGGAACTCAGCGCACGGCTGTTCCAGTAAGGGCATTCCCACACGGCGTGGATGTCGCTCCGACATCCACGCGCAGCGCCGCTTGCAAAGCGTTCGATAAGCGCACGCATAGTCGATTATCGAATTGAACTGCCCCGGGCCTCTCCGTAGTGTTTGCCGGGCCGCACGACACGATGCGGCGCCATAAAAACAATGAGAGTCAGCCATGGCCAGCAGCCACCCGCAGCGCGCAAGCGCTCCGTCGTCGCACGCCGCAGGGGTTCGCCTGCCGGGCACGCTCATTCCTGTCTCATTCGCGCAGTCCGGCTTAGAGGTCGAACCCATCGACCCGCGCCGCGCGAAGACGCCTTCACAGGAACTTCCTACATGACCCGACCTGCACAGCTACCGGCCGCCGGTACCCTCGACGTCCAATCCTTCATCAATGCCCAGCCGCTCTCCCGCTACCAATGGCGGATCGTGCTGCTGTGCTTCCTCATCGTCTTCCTCGACGGCCTCGACACCGCCGCCATGGGCTTCATCGCCCCGGCCCTGACCCAGGAGTGGGGCATCGACCGCGCCAGCCTCGGCCCGGTGATGAGCGCCGCGCTGATCGGCATGGTCTTCGGCGCTCTGGGCTCCGGCCCGCTGGCCGACCGCTTCGGCCGCAAGATCGTGCTGGTGGTGGCGGTGTTTCTCTTCGGCCTGTTCAGCCTGCTGTCGGCCTTCAGCAGCAACATCGACCAGTTGCTCGCCCTGCGCCTGCTCACCGGCCTGGGCCTGGGCGCGGCGATGCCCAACGCCACCACGCTGCTCTCCGAATACACGCCGGAGCGGCTCAAGTCGCTGCTGGTGACCAGCATGTTCTGCGGCTTCAACCTCGGCATGGCTTCGGGCGGCTTCGTCTCCGCGAAGATGATCCCGGCCTTCGGCTGGCACAGCCTGCTGCTGCTCGGCGGCGTGCTGCCGCTGCTGCTGGCGGTGGTGCTGGTGGTCTGGCTGCCGGAATCCGCCCGCTACCTGGTGGTGCGCAATCGCGGTGCCGACAAGGTGCGCCAGGTGCTGGCCCCCATCGCCCCGGCGGAAGTGGCCGTGGCCACGGACTTCAGCGTGCCGGAACAGAAGACGGTGCAGAGCCGCAACGTGCTCAAGGTGGTCTTCGCCGGCACCTACAGCGCCGGTACCCTGCTGCTGTGGCTGACCTACTTCATGGGCCTGGTGATCGTCTACCTGCTCACCAGCTGGCTGCCGACCCTGATGCGCGACAGCGGCGCGAGCATGGAGCAGGCCGCCTTCATCGGCGCGCTGTTCCAGTTCGGCGGCGTGCTCAGCGCCGTGGGCGTGGGCTGGGCGATGGACAAATTCAACCCGCACAAGGTCATCGGCGTGTTCTACCTGCTGGCGGGCGTCTTCGCCTACTTCGTCGGCCAGAGCCTGGGCCAGGTCACCCTGCTGGCGACCCTGGTGCTGCTCGCCGGCATGTGCATCAACGGCGCGCAATCGGCGATGCCATCCCTCGCCGCACGCTTCTACCCCACCCAGGGCCGCGCCACGGGCGTGTCCTGGATGCTCGGCATCGGCCGCTTCGGCGCCATCCTCGGTGCCTGGATCGGTGCCACGCTGCTGGGCCTGGGCTGGAACTTCGAACAGGTGCTCACCGCGCTGGTGGTCCCCGCCGCCATCGCCACGGCGGCGGTGGTGATCAAGGGGTTGGTGAGCCATGCGGATGCGACGTGAGAGGACCTGTTTGGGCAGCATCTTTGATATCGCGTGATAGCAATGCTCGGTCTCTACGGGACCGAGCATGACGTGCAAGGCATGGCGGAGGGAGGGCATTAACCTTGCAAACCTGGTCAGTGAGGTAAATACCGGAGTCAGGGAAGTTAGATGAGTCAGCTTGTAGAGACGAGCATCGCTCTACTGAAGCCAGCGCTCAATGCATCACTACATCAGCAATTGGTTGTTAGCGATATCTGTGAGCAGGCAGATCAGGAGTCCTGAGGGGGCGCTGAAAAGACTAGCGCCCCATTCTGCGCCCGGGTTGAGAGGTAGCGTTCTATGGTCTTGTTGAGACCATTCTTTCGATACCCTAATATTCAAGATTCCCTATATTAAGAGGTCTTATGCATCGATGGCGGGGCAATCTAGATTTTATAATTTTATTTTTTTCATGAATATATCTGCAAAATTTGATAGGTCTTTAAGTCCCGCGTTTGAGAGGCTTGTCCATATTCCAGTTTTCCTATAATTGTCTAGTTTTTTCTTCACTTCATCCTTAGCCCAGTCGGGAAGTGCATCGAAATTTTCCTGGCTGCCATATCTCGCAATGACAATGATCAGATCAGTCGCGACCGACTCCTCGCTACTAAACCCCTCGCGGTGAAGCCGAAGTACCTCCTCGATTAGTCTGATAATTTTAGTGTCCTTCATCTATCATTCTCCTAACTAATTTGTCCCCGTGATCCACAGCTTTCCAGTGAAGGTTGTCTCTGTACCCGGGTTCGATACTGCGCTTATATTCGGCGGCAGTTATTGATCCTTTTTGAGCCAATACTGAACGAAGTGCGTTAATTTCATATATTTCATGCGCAAGAATTGCAACTATGGCTCGATCACTCTCCAGTACTGACTCTCTGATGCGAACAGTTATTAGCCCATCTTTGTCGAGTAGCGAGCGTGCCCCAGGTTGGGCCTTCCAGCTAATCCTGGCATTCAGTTGTATAGATTCAAAGTCACCATAATGAGCAAATACATCCTTGCCTAGTGCGTCCAAAAGCTCATCCGCAACAGGGACAAATCTTATCTCATCAAGCAGATCAACCCCATGCTTCTCTGCAATATTCTCTGCTTCGGTGATGGTTCTTGCTCCATCTGGATTCCTGCGCCAGAGATGCTCAGTTGCATGAAGGCTTGCAGTGCCGGTCGCCCTAGTATACGAGAAGCGACCGATGACTTTGCCGGCACCATACCCTGCCGCCATTTCAGCCAGGCTATACCCGATTTCTCGGTAGTCCTGCTTATAGCTGAAAAACGCCTTGAGAGGGCTGATTGCGCCTTGTACAACACCACCTGCAATGGATAGTCCTGTCGCCGTAAGTCCTTTTTCTTCAATGCTTCTGAATAATGCGCTCGATGGATCATAAGCATCCTGACGCCCAGATAATGCGTTGGAAGCATAATTGTAGCCATATAGAAGCGCATCTTTGTTCTGATTTATTATTTCAGATTTCAACCCTGCAACGGTCTGCGGTACAGACTCAATGAAATCAGTCGCCCCAGCAGCCAGCTGTCCATACCATGTAAATTCGGACATACCTTCGATCCAACTGATCGGCTCGATTGAGTCGCTTGGATTTTCTACTTCAAACCCAGGGGCTCTCGCTGTAACGAGTTGCGGCATTAGCGTCAACGAAGCTGGCTCATATCCTTCGGGTTTACCATTGAAATTTGAAGCCAGCATGCCGATATATTTGGGGTTGGAAGCATAGGTTACTTGGCGCTCTTCATCTGCCCTGCCAAGTTGTCTTGCCAGGTAGTTAGCCAGGGAGTTTCCAAAAGCATCCAGCGCAATTTTTGCATAGTCAGGTGTATCACCACCAAGCCACTTGTCTCGAACAAGGGCGCTGGTTTGTGCACTTATCTGCCCCCGAAGAATGCTACTGCCCAAGCCGCTGCCACTAACTGCACCGCCTGCCATGGTACCCAAGCTCGACGCAGCCATATCACGCCAGCTGAAGCGAGTTTCCAAGCCTACTATTCGACTGGAGGCTTGGCTGATCAAATAGGCGGCTGCTCCCTGAGAGGCATAACCAACGGCAGGAGCCGCTTTTCCGAGTGATGAAGCGATATTGGCAACGGTTGGGCTCGTACTTACCACTGTTCCCAGGCCTGCCGTAAAACCAGCGGTCAAACCGCCGACAGCGACTTGTTTCCAGGAGAAGCTGTCGACCACTCCCATGGCCATACCTGCTAGCTGTGAAGCCGCGCTACCGACTGCAGCGCCTATTGCTGCAGAACCTATCAAGGCTCCAGTGGATAAACCTGCGGTTGCGGCAGTTCCGCCGACCATCACACCGGCACCAACTGCCGCGCCTCCTGCGGAGGCGGCTGAGCCTGCAACTGCAAAAGCACTGGCAGCAGCTCCTGCTGTATAGATAGTTGCAACCACGGCTACAACCACCATGGCGATGCTGGCTACGCCACTGCATTTTTTCTTCTTAGGCTTTGGTGGCGGTGGCGGGAGTTGAGGGCTCGGAGTAGTGTCACCAATGATCTCGGCGGCGTTATAGGGTTTGAATGTTGAAGCGTCGTTATGAGTGCTGCTCACAACGTTTGGAATGCTTAGATTGGAACCAGCTATCAAGGGTTTACTAGGATCCAACCCGTTAGCGTCTGCAATCAGGTACCACATCCGAGAGTCGCCCCAAACACTTTGAGCGATACGCTCAAGAGTGTCGCCGCTGTTTACTACATAGTTGCTAGGGGTGCGGGCGGGGTATTCGGGAGATATTGGGTTCAAGGCGCTGTTTATTTCAGGAGAACTGGCATTGCCGATCGTGGCCAGCAACGAGCCTTGATAATAGATATAGCTTTGCGTCGAGCCATTTCGTTCTTGTCGTGAGGTAAGTTGGCCTTCTCTGTTTGTAGAGAAAACTCGCCACTCATAGCTTGGGGTGTCATACCCTATGTAGTACAGCTCACCATTACCATGGTAACTGTATGCTGAAATTCCAGGGGAACCTGGGAGGCTCCATGTTGCGGTTGTATAGGACTCTTTGTAGCTGGAGAAAAGGGAGTATATTTTACTGTATTCCCCCGTATGGTTAATGCTGCTTCCATTGGTATTGTAGACAACATATCGATATTTTCGTTGATTTCCAGCGGCATCAATCATTCCTGCTTCTGCGAAGTAGTTGGCTTGAGATGCCAGTTGCTCACCGTTAACTATCTTGTAAGAGAATTGAGATAGTTGAGTTTTGTCTCCGCGGTATTTGTAGTCTGTAGCTGATGATGCGACTCCTGATGTGTAGAGTGTCTGCCTGGATTTGTCTCCTTGATTGTCATAGCTGTTTGTGTTTTCTAGTATGGCCTCGGTCTGGCTGAGCGAGGCTTGGAGAGCATCGGCATTTAGAGTTTTTGTGAGCTTTCTGCTGGTGGTGGCTTCTATTTGATTTAAGCTGTTGTAAGCATGCTCGAGTTTTGAGTATATTTCATTTGAGCTGTTTGTCTGAGACCATTTTTCGGTGGTCTTTATTCTTCCGAGGATGTCATAGGAGTTGATGTATCCTTTTTCTTTTGAGTTTATTTTGCCGGCTAGTATTTTTCCATTTTCTAAATAGCCGTCGCCAATTGTCACTCTCCCTTCAAGGTCGTATTTGAACCAGCTGTCGATAATTGCTCGGCTCCCTGACTGGTTCGTAGTGTCCATATAGGATCTTCTGCGATTGCCGTATTCATCGTAGGAGTATTGAAGCAAATCCATTTTTGCGAGGTTGCTTACAACGCCATAGCTAGATATCGCAGTCCCATTTGGGGAACTTGCTTTTGTAAGGCGTTGGGCTTCGTCAAAGGCAAATCTTTTTTCGCTTGCTGCGTCTATGTTTATATAAAAGACCAGGTTATTTATGCTTTTCCCTATTTCTAGCTCTCTGACCATTTTTCCAGAAATGTCATATTCATATTTTGAAATTCTTGATTCATAATCCCCTTCAAAAGCTAATGCTGGTCGATAGTCAATGCTTTTTATGGTGCCGTTGGAGTAATAATCGTAAATATTACTTTGGGATAGGTAGAAGCCTCCAAATAACTCTGTGGGTGTGTAATAAGCATCGGTTCCCTTCTCCAGAACTACTTGGCCAAATAAATTATAGGTGTAGTTAAAAAGCCTCCCTGCTAGATCCTTCCTCTCCGTCAACCTCCCAAAATCCGCCTCGTTATAGGTCCAGGTCAGCGTGTTGTTGAGACCGTCGATTTCCTTCGTCTTGCGGTTGGCCTCGCTGTACTCGTAGCGCTTCTCGATCTTCGATTCATTGCGGGTGCGCACGATGTTGCCGCGCTCGTCGAAGAGGGTGTAGCGCACGGTGCCGGCCACGCCCGTGGTGGTGGAGCTCCAGTCGGCGTTGGCGATGCTGGTGAGGGTTTCCTCGAGGGCGGTGGCACCGGTGATTTCGCCGACGAGGCGGCCGGCCTGGTCGTACTGGTTGGTCTGCAGGATGACCTGGGCGCCATTGCGGATGATGCCGTGGGTGAGCTGGCGGTCCATGGCGTCGTAGCTTTCCACCAGCACGGTGCCGAGGGCGTCCTGGGTGGCGACGCGGTTGCCGTGGGCGTCGACGCGGTAGGTGCGCGAGTAGCCGAGGGCGTCGATGTCGCGGACGAGTTCACCGGCCTGGTTGTAGACGTGCTGGCGGATGCGCAGTTCGGTGCTGGTGGGCATGCCGGTGTAGGGCCCCACCAGGTCGACTTCCTGGATCAGCTGGCCGAGGGCGTCGTAGCGCTTCTCGTGGATGAGGCTGGCGCGGTAGCTGGTGCCGTTCTCGCGCAGGATGTCGGTGACGGGGAGGGTTTCGCTGAGCTGTTTGTTGTTGTGGTCGTAGCTGTAGGTGGTGACGTAGCCGCGGGCGTCGGTGCGGCTGAGGACGTTGTTCCAGCGGTCGTAGGCCTGGCGGATGATGGGGGTGGCCAGGGTGAGGTTGACGTTGTTGAGGGTGTCGGCGTTGAGGTTGGCCTCGAAGGCCGGCAGGTGCTGTTCGAGGGCGCGGCCGAGCAGGTCGTAGCGGGTGTAGGTGATGCGGTCGTCGGTGCTGACGGCGGCGTCGCCGATCTGGTTGCTGCGGCTGGCGCGACCGCCGAGGTCGTAGTCGACGCGGGTGATGCCCTGGGCGTTCTGCTGCTCGATGACGCGGCCGACCTGGTCGTAGGCGTAGCGGGTCTGCAGGTTGCCGTTGAGCAACTGCTGGGTGACTTCGCCGAAGCGGTTGTAGAGGGCGCTGTTGGTGGTGCTCTTCTGGGTGTTGTCGGCAGCGGTGTAGGCGTCGCTGGTGGAGAGCTGCTGACCGAGGGCGTCGTAGCTGTAGCTGCGGCGTATGGTCTGGGTGCGGGTCAGGGCGGCGCCGTTGACGGTCCAGGCACTGAGGGTGACGCTGGTCTGGCGGCTTTCCTCGAGGCGGCGGCCGGCGACGTCGACCTTGTAGCTCTGCGCGGAGCCGCCGGCATCGATGCTTTGCACTTCGTAGCCGGCGGCGTCGAAGCGGGTGCGGGTGGTCTGGCTGAGGCCGGCCTGCTGGGCACCGGCGCTGCGGGTTTCGCTGATCACCTGGCCAAAGGCGTTGACCTGGTAGGTGGTGGTGGGCGAGGCGATGACGGCGCCGCTGGCGAAGGGGTCGACGGCGCCGGCGCGGGCGGTGGCGCGGGCCGGTTCGGTGACCTTGCTGACCTGGCCGAGGGCGTTGTAGTCGGTGGTGGCGACGTTGCCGGCGGCGTCGGTGACGGTGCGGGTGTTGCCGAGGCCGTCGTAGCTGATCTGGCTGACCAGCAGGTCGCCGGTGACCAGGCTGGCGCTGACGGCGTTGGTCTGGGCGTTGATGCTCTGCTGCCAGTAGCGCACGTTTTCCTGGGTGACCTGGGTCACCCGGCCCATGCCGTCGTAGGCGTAGCGGGTGCTGCGGTCGTTGGCGCTGGCGCTGGGGGCCGCCGGCAGGGCGGCTTCGCTCCAGCTGGCCAGGGCGGTGGCGTATTCGACCTGGCGGCTGAGCTGGCCGAGGGCGTTGTATTCCATGCGCGTGTAGTGGCCGAGGGCGTCGACGCTGCCGATGCGCTGGCCGGCCACGTCGTAGTAATGCACGGTGCTGGCGCCGGTGAGCACGGTGGTGCCATTGGCGTCGCGGGCGATCTGGGTCTCGCGCACCAGGTTGCCGAAGGTGTCGTAGCTGTAGAGGGTGGTGGGCGAGGCGCTGAGGCTGGTGGCGCCGGCGACGCTGCCGTTGAAGACGTAGAGGCTGACGGCGTCCTGTTGCACCGCGACCTTGCGCCCGAGGGCGTCGTAGCGGGTGGTCAGGGTGCGGTCCTGGGCGGGGTTGGCCACCAGGCTGGTGGCGGTGATGTCGCCGGCCAGGTAGTAGCCGGCCGCCGGTACGGCGGCGGTCAGGCCGTTGGCGTAGCGACGGGTGCTGGTGCGGTTGCCGAGGGCGTCGTAGGCGTAGGCGGTGACGCCCTTGAGGGCGTCGATGTCATGAGTCAGGCGGCCGAGGCCGTCGTAGACCTTGTAGCTGTCGACGTAGTCGCTGGCGGCATTGCCGCTGTTGCCCACGCGCACGCGGTTGCGCACGGCATTGCCGAGGGCGTCGTAGGTGACTTCGGTGGTGACCTGGAAGGTGTTGGCGGTGCCGTCGCTGGCGGCCTGGTAGGCGCCGGTGGTCTTGTTGTACCAGCCGGGGGAGGTGATGCGCACCTGGTGGCCGACGGCGTCGTAGCCGTAGGCGGTGGTGCGGGCCTGGCTCAGGTCGTCCTGCGCCGGGTCGGCCTGCAGGCTGCTGCGCAGGCGGCCGACGGTGCGGCTGCTGACGTTGCCCAGGGCGTCGTAGGTCATGCGGGTGACCAGCAGGCGGCTCTGGCTGCTGACGGTGCCCGTGGCGTCGATCGTGGCGACGTTCACCGCCGGGGTGATTTCCTCGGTCAGGCGGTTGAGCCTGTCGTAGGTGTAGGTCCAGACGTCGCCGTTCTTGTTGGTCAGGCGGGTGCGGTTGCCCACGGCGTCGTAGCCATAGGATTCGGTGCGCCCGGCGGCGTCGGTGACGCTGAGCAGTTGCCCGGCAGCGTCGTACACCGAGTGGGTGGTGCGGGCCTGGGCCCCGGCGCTGGCCAGGGCGGCGGCGACCGCCGCCTCGGTGTAGGGCGGCTTGACCGGAATGGGTTTGTCGTAGCGCAGGCTGTCGGTGACCCGCCCGGCGTTGTCGTAGCGGGTCTCGGTGACCTGGCCGAGGGCATCGATGCTGTAGCGCTGGCGCCCGGCGGCATCGTAGACGAAGTCGGTGAAGGTGTCGGCGGCGGCGTTGGCCACGACGGTCACGCTGCTCACTTCATCGCCATGACCGGCCAGCACGCTGGCGGCCAGCGGCGTGGCAAAACGGCGGATGCGGGTGATCTGCCCGGCGGCGTCGTAGACGGTGCGGGTCACCCCGCCCAAGGCGTCGATCGTGTGCCACAGGCGGCCGGCATTGTCGTAGATGTACCAGGTGCTGTTGCCCCCCGCGTCGATCTTGCGGGTCACCTGGTCGTTGCCGTTGTAGCGGTACTGGGTGGTGAGGTTCAGGCCGTTGGGGTCCTGGCGCTCGGCGGTGCGCCGGCCCAGCTTGTCGTAGACGTAGAGCACCACCTGCTGGTTGGGGCTGGCCACGGTGCCGCGTGCCACCTGCACCTGCCGGCCCACGCCGTCGTAGCTGTAGGTGGTGGTCAGCTTCAGGCCGTTGGGGTCCTGGGTCACCACCAGGGTCTGGCCCTTGCGGTCATAGGCGTAGTCGGTGATGCGCTGCTCGGCCAGGCCTTCGGCCTGGGTCACCCGCACCTGGCGGCCCTGGCCGTCGAAGGCGTAACGGGTCACCCCATTGTTGGCGTCGGTGCGGGTCACCACCCGGCCGGCGGCGTCGTAGCCGTAGCGGGTCACCCGGCCCAGGGCATCGGTCACCGTCAGCAGCCGCCCGGCGGCGTCGTAGGTGCGGTTGGTGCTGCGCTCCAGGCCGTCGGTGACGCGGGTCTCCCGGCCATCGCGGTCGTAGATGTAGCGGGTGGTCTTGCCCAGGCCGTCGGTGACGCTCAGGGTCTGGCCGTGGCGGTCCTTCACCGTGCTGATGCTCACCCCGTCCGGGGTGGTCACCGTCAGGGTGCGGGTGTTGTCGTCATAGGCATAACTGGTCAGGCGGTTGAGCCCGTCGATCTCCTGGATCACCCGCCCGAAGGCGTCGTAGTCGACGATGCGCGCCTGGTTCAGCGGGTCGCGGCTGACGATCCGCCGACCCTTGCTGTCGTAGCTGAGGGTGCTCACCAGGCCACGCCCGTCGGTGCGGCTGATCACCCGGCCAAAGGCGTCGTAGGCCGTGGCGGTGCTGCGCGCCAGGCCGCCGACGTCCTCGATGCGGCCGATCAGCTCGCCGCGCCGGTTGTAGCTCAGGCTCTCGCTGACCGTGACGCCGCTGGCCAGGGTACGGGTGATCGAGGTCTGCTCGCCGTAGGCGTTGTAGCCATAGCCGGTCAGGTAGCCCAGGGCATCGGTGCTGCTGGTCAGGCGGCCCTGCTTGTCGTAGCCATAAGTGCGGCGGTTGTCGACCGCGGCATTGCGGATCGCCTGCACCAGGGCCTTCACCGGCGTGCCCAGCAGGCCGCCGCTCAGGCCGCTCACATCGCCGCTCGCCAGCCGTGCACTGAAGTCCGTGCGCTCACTGACCTCGCCGAAGGCGTTGTACTGCGTCTCGCTGACCTCGCCCAGGGCGTTGATCACCTGGGTCAGGCGTCCGGCTGCGTCGTAGTAGGACAGCGTGCGGTTGCCCTCCTGGTCGGTGACGCTGGCCACCCGTCCCGCCGCGTCGTACCGGTAGGCCAGCCCGTACTGGGCGTAGATCGCCGTCACCTCGGCCTCTGTCATCCCCTCCTTGATCCGCGTCGAGGCCTTGCCCAGCAGCTTGCCGATCACCTCGCCAAAGGCGTTGTAACGGCTGTTCAGGGTGCGCTCATCGCTCGTGCCGCGGGCCTGTACCTCGCGCACCAGGCGCCCGGCCACGTCGTACTCGAAGGTGGTGCGGGTGCCATCGGTGGCGGTGCGCTGGCTCACCCGGCCCAGGTCGTCGTAGGCCACGGTGCTGGTCTGCTGCACGCCGTTGGCCGCCGCCACGGCACGTACATCGGCAAAGCTCGTCGACGTGGTCACCGCCGCACCGTGGTAGATGGTGCCGTAGCGGATCGTGCGCTGCAGGTTGCTGGCCTCGTCGTACACCACCTCGGTGACGAACTGCTGCTCGTCGATGCTGCCGACCTGGCGGCCCGCCGCATCGTAGAAGTACCAGCTCTCCAGGTTTTCGCCCGCACCCGGGCGCAGCTGCGCCAGGGTACCGTTGGCGCGCAGCGCCTCGGTCGTCGCCTGGCCGTAGCGGATCTTCTGGATCAAACGCCCACCGGCGTCATACACCGACTCGCTCAGGTAGCCTTCGGCATCCAGCCTGCCCACCTGCCGACCTTCGCTGTCATAGAAGTAACGGGTCACCCGCTCACCCGTCTGCTCCTGGACTAACTGGCTACGGCCATCGTAGCTGTAGGTGGTGACCGTGCCCTTCGCATCGGTGCTGCTGCTCAAGCGGCCGCTGGCATCGTAGAGGAAGGTGCTCGTCCGGTCCGCCGCCGAGTTCCCCGGGCGGATCTCGCCGACCAGGGTCTTGATCACCGTCGTGCCATTGAACCAGGTGCTGGTGTCCACCAGGGTGGCGTAGCGCTTCTCCTGGGTGCGCTGGCCCGCCGCGTCATACACGTACTCGACCACCGCGCCCGTGCCATCGACCCGCGCGCTGACCCGCCCGGCCTCGTCGTAGAAGGTGTAGCTGCGCACCGCCGTGGGGTCCTGCACCATCACCTGGCGACCCGCTGCGTCATACACGTACAGGGTCGTGCGCGTCGCCTCGCCCGCCGCCGTCTGCGTCAGGCCGAGCAGGCGGCCCGCCGTGTCATAACTCTGGGTCACCGTCAGTCCGGCGCCATTGGTCACCGACACCCGCCGGTTGACCCCGTCGTACACCATCGTGCGCGTACCGCTGGCATCCACCTGGCTGACCGCCCGGCCCAGGCCGTCGTACACCGTCGAGCTCAGGGTGCTCTGGCGGGCCCGGTCAGCCCCTCGCGTCACCAGGCTCTGCAGCAACTGGCCATGCTCGCTGTAGATGTACTCGAGGATCACGGTCGAGGCATCGATCACCCCCACCCCCGCCGCATCCACCGTGCCGTAGCTCGTGCGCTTGCTCAGGTTGCCCCGGTAGTCGTAGGTCAGCTCGGTCAGCGTCGAACGGGTCTTGTCGCGTGCCGCGATCCAGCTGTCGAACGCCGCCCCCGCAATCATCTGCTCCGGCGCCAGGCCGCTCAGGTCATAGCGCGCGTCGGTGTAGCTGACCTCCTGCGTGAGCAGCCCCGCCGCGTTGTACTCGTAGCCGGTGACGCTGCCGCCGGCACTCACCACGTAGCGCGGCCGGCCATTGGCATCGAGTATGTAGCGCGTCACCTGCGCCGCCGAAGCCGGCGGCTCGGTCCAGGTCCCGTTCGCGCCGCTCCAGGTCGCCGGCACGCTGTAGCGCGTCTCGCTCAGCAACTGGTTGTTGCCGTCGTACTGGCGCGTAACCGTGTTGCCGAGGGTGTCGCGCTCGTGGATGCGGTTGCCATTGGCGTCGTACCGGTAACTCACCGAATTGCCCAGGCCATCGGTCACCCGCGTCAGGTTGCCCTCGGCGTCGTACAGGTAGGAGGTCGACAGGCGCTGGCCATTCACCGCCGGCGTCTGCACCTGCACCATCTGCCCCTGGGCGTCGTAGTAATAGCTCCACAGCTGGCCCAGGCCGTTGCTCACGTCGGTGCGGCGGTTCGCCGTGTCGTAGCTGAAGGTCATCGTGCCCGACGCATCGGTCACCGTGCGCACCCGGTACTCGCCCCCCACCAGCACATAGGTGAAGCTCGCCGTCGTACCGTCGCTCTGGCTCACGCTGGCAACGCGGAAACTGTCCCCGTCATAGCCATAGGTCGTGGTGTAGACCTTGCCATCGGCAATGCTGTTGTCGCTCGGCGTCAGGTCCGTGCTCACGCTCACCAGCCGGCCCAGCCCGTCATAGCCGTAATACACCTGCTGGGTCAGCGCACCACCAGTCGCGCTGCGTGTGTCCAGACGCTGCAACTTGCCGGCGGCGTTGTAGCTCAGCACCAGCTCCTGCCCCGAACTCGCATCCCGCACGCTGCTCAGCCGGCCACTGGCGTCATAGCCATAGCGGGTCACCACCCCGGAACGATCGGTCAACGACACCAGCCGCCCCGACGCCCCCTCGTAGCGCTCCACCGCCCGGCTCGAACCCTCCGTCCACACCCACTCGCTGGCCGCGGCATCCCACACCACCGAATCGTGCGCGCCATCACCCTCGCTCGACTGGTAGCGGCTGCCGTTCCAGGCATACACCGTCTCGTGCCCATCGCCCGTGGTACGCGTCAGCGTGCTGCCCGCGCCATTGAGCGTGCCGCTCAGCACCAGGCGCCGCTCGCCCTCCCAGCGCCAGCCATCGGCATCGCCATCGTTGAGGCCGCCCTGGGCGTTGTAGGTGCGGGTGTGGAACAGGTCCAGCCCCATCGCCGACAGCTGCTCATCGGTAAAACGCAGCACCAGGTTGCCGTTGCTGGCATTGACCAGCGCCTGCCCTCCCGCCTGGCCCAGGCCCCCGCCAGCGGCCCCACCCAACGAGTTCAGCGATGCGTTGAACAGACCCAGTCCATTGCCGGCAACGATTGCAACCATGTCCTTGCATCCCCTTGAGGGCCGAAAGTGCGGCCCGAAATTCATCGCGCACGGTAAATGTGTGCGCCTCTGGGGAGCTCTATTCCGAGATTCGCGGATTTGTTTAGGGGGAAATGAAAAATAAATACCTGCGACAAGCCTTACTGAGTTCGGAATCTGCAAGGGTTTTGGTCTGAATTGCGCGTCCTTGAGGGCGCGAGACCGTTCGTCAGGTATGAACTTTCCAGTAGAGGGCGAAAGGTAGCGGCTAGCCCTGACTCCGCCAGCGTTAGGTCTGCCTCATTAAAGCTACTGCTGCGTCCGATAATCGAACAGATATTCCGCCAACGAATTGCTTGGTTCGCGAGCGCGGGGATACCTTGCCGGTCACTGTGGCTCCGTAAATAACAACAAGAGTGCGTTGGACATGGAAAATTGCCTGCTGAGCGAGCGCAGCATGGTGTTTGAGCGTGCCGACCCTTATGCGGTGTCGGGTTACGTCAACCAGCATGTCGGCTCCCACGATATCCGTCTGCCCACCGTGGGGCGGTCCGAAGCCAGCCTCAATCACCGCAAGTTCGCCAGCCTGGACCTGTGCCGTATCAGCTATGGCGGCAGCGTGCGGGTCACCTCTCCGGCCCTGGAGACCATCTACCACCTGCAGGTGCTGCTACGGGGCAATTGCCTGTGGCGCGGGCATCGCCAGGAGCACTACCTGGCGCCGGGCGAGCTGCTGCTGATCAACCCCGACGACCCGGTCGACCTGACCTATTCCGACGATTGCGAGAAGTTCATCCTCAAGATGCCGGTGGCGCTCATGGAGGCCGTCTGCGACGAGCAGCGCTGGCTGCGCCCGGGCGACGGCGTGCGCTTCCTGCAGAACCGCTATCGCCTGTTGGAGCTGGACGGCTTCATCAACCTGCTGGCCATGGTCTGCCAGGAGGCGGAAAGCAGCGACCCCTTGCTGCGGGTGCAGGACCACTACACCCAGATCGTCGCCAGCAAGATGCTCACCCTGATGCACACCAACGTCAGTCGTGAGCAGCTCGGTTCCCAGGCGGCGTCCTTCGAGCGCATCGCCGACCACATCGAGCGCAACCTCAAGCAGGACATCACCAGCGAGGAGTTGGCCGCCCAGGCGCAGATGAGCCTGCGCTCGCTCTACGCCCTGTTCGAGCGTCACGCCGGTACCACGCCCAGGCACTACATCCGCCAGAAGAAGCTCGAGCGCATCCATGCCTGCCTCAGCGATCCGGACTGCTGCGTGCGCAATGTCACCGAACTGGCCCTGGATTACGGCTTCCTGCACCTGGGGCGCTTTTCCGAGAGCTACAAGGCGCAGTTCGGCGAGTTGCCGTCGGATACCTTGAAGCGGCGCGGTTTGTAGTGCCTGTCGTGGGCAGCCCTATGCTGTGGCAGGTGTTTACAGGTCAACGATCGTAGGAGCGAATTCATTCGCGAATGTCGGGCTCTGTGCTGGGCCCGACATCGATGCGTTGGGCCTCGCTGCGCTCGGCGCCAGCCTACGGGTAGGGTGGAGGTCGCTCTTTACCTCCACCTTGGCGGTGCTGCATGGGGCTCTGGGCCGGGGCAGTCCTGCGGCCTGCTTGGCGAATGAATTCGCCCCTACAAACAGCGCATCTGTGCCTTGAAGCGGCCGCCATGCCCGCTATCCGCAACAACCCGTAACCCCTCTGCACAAAACGGATAGCGATCTGCACAAAGCGGATATTGCCGTTGCCCGCGTCTCCCTAACCTGAGCCTGCCTGAACAATAACAATGGAGGCCCTGGCCATGTCCCTGGGATTCGAGTTCCTGCATTCGCTGCTAGAGGAAGACAAGGAGAAGGGCGTCTACCGCTGCAAGCGGGAGATGTTCACCGATCCGCGTCTGTTCGAACTGGAGATAAAGCACATCTTCGAAGGCAACTGGCTGTACCTCGCCCACGAGAGCCAGATTCCCGAGAAGAACGACTACCTCACCCTGACCATGGGGCGCCAGCCGGTCTTCATCGCGCGCAACAAGGACGGGGAGCTCAACGCTTTCCTCAATGCCTGCAGCCATCGCGGTGCGCAGCTGTGCCGGCACAAGAGCGGCAACCGCGCGTCCTACACCTGTCCCTTCCACGGCTGGACCTTCAACAACAGCGGCAAGCTGCTCAAGGTCAAGGACCCGGCCGAGGCGGGCTACCCGGCGAGCTTCAACTGCGAAGGCTCCCACGACCTGACCCGCGTCGCCCGCTTCGAGTCCTACCGTGGCTTCCTTTTCGGCAGCCTCAACCCGGACGTGGTGCCGCTGGCCGAGCACCTGGGCGAGTCGGCGAAGATCATCGACATGATCGTCGACCAGTCCCCCGAGGGCCTGGAAGTGCTACGTGGCTCCAGCAGCTACATCTACGAAGGCAACTGGAAGCTGACCGCCGAGAACGGCGCCGATGGCTACCACGTCAGCTCCGTGCACTGGAACTACGCCGCCACCCAGAACCAGCGCAAGCAGCGCGAGGCGGGGGAGGAGATCAGGACCATGAGCGCCGGCAGCTGGGCCAAGAACGGCGGTGGCTTCTACTCCTTCGACAAGGGCCACCTGCTGCTCTGGACGCGCTGGGCCAACCCCGAGGACCGCCCCCTCTACGAGCGCCGCGACGAGCTGGCCCGGGACTTCGGCCGTGCTCGTGCCGACTGGATGATCGAGAACTCGCGCAACCTCTGCCTGTACCCCAACGTCTACCTGATGGACCAGTTCAGCTCGCAGATCCGCATCGCCCGACCCCTCTCCGTCAACCAGACGGAAATCACCATCTACTGCATCGCGCCACGGGGTGAGAGCGCCGAGGCGCGCGCCAGGCGCATCCGCCAGTACGAGGACTTCTTCAACGTCAGCGGCATGGCCACCCCGGACGACCTGGAGGAGTTCCGCTCCTGCCAGCTCGGCTACCAGGGCAACCGTGGCTGGAACGACATGTCGCGCGGCGCCGCGCACTGGGTGGAAGGCGCCGACGAGGCGGCCCGCGAGATCGACCTGCACCCGCTGCTGTCCGGCGTGCGCACCGAGGACGAGGGCCTGTTCGTGCTGCAGCACAAGTACTGGCAGGCAACCCTGCTCGAGGCCGCTGCGGCCGAGCAGCGACTGATTCCCGTGGAGGCCGTGCAATGAGCATCTCCCATGACGCCGTGCGCGACTTCCTCTACCGCGAGGCGCGCTACCTGGACGACAAGGACTGGGACAGCTGGCTGGAGCTCTATGCCGCCGATGCCAGCTTCTGGATGCCGGCCTGGGACGACCGCGACGAATTGACCGAGAACCCGCAGACCGAGATCTCGCTGATCTGGTACGGCAACCGGGGCGGCCTGGAGGACCGCGTGTTCCGCATCAAGACCGACCGCTCCAGCGCGACCATGCCGGACACCCGCACCTCCCACAACATCAGCAACATCGAGCTCCTCGACCAGGCCGCCGGCGAGTGCCGGGTGCGCTTCAACTGGCACACCCTGAGCTACCGCTACAAGACCGTGGACAGCTACTTCGGCACCAGTTTCTACAGCCTCGACGTGCGCGGCGAGCAGCCGCTGATCAAGGCCAAGAAGGTGGTCCTGAAGAACGACTACGTGCGCCAGGTCATCGACATCTACCACATCTGAATACCCGGCCCGGCCAGCATGAGGCCGCGCTCCGTGGAGCCCGACATGACTCATCACATCGCATTGACCTTTGAAGACGGCGTCACCCGTTTCATCGACGCCAGCCCCGACGAGACCGTGGCCGACGCGGCCTATCGCCAGGGCATCAACATCCCGCTGGATTGCCGCGACGGCGCCTGCGGCACCTGCAAGTGCTTCGCCGAGGCGGGCCGCTACGACCTGGGCCAGGACTACATCGACGACGCCCTGAGCGCGGAGGAGGCCGAGCAGGGCTATGTGCTCACCTGCCAGATGCGCGCGGCCAGCGATTGCGTGGTGCGGGTGCCGGCTTCGTCCGCGCTGTGCAAGACCCAGCAGGCCAGCTTCGACGCGGCCATCAGCGCCGTGCGCCAGCTGTCCGACAGCACCATCTCGCTGTCGATCAAGGGCGAGTCCCTGAGCCGCATGGCCTTCCTGCCGGGGCAGTACGTCAACCTCAGGGTGCCGGGCAGCGAGCAGTCCCGTGCCTACTCCTTCAGCTCGTTGCCGAAGGACGGCGAGGTCAGCTTCCTGATCCGCAACGTGCCTGGCGGCCTGATGAGCAGCTTCCTCACCGGGCTGGCCAAGGCCGGCGACAGCATGAGCCTGGTGGGGCCGCTGGGCAGCTTCTACCTGCGCGACATCCGCCGGCCGCTGCTGTTGCTGGCCGGTGGCACCGGCTTGGCGCCCTTCACCGCGATGCTGGAGAAGGTCGCCGAGCAGGGCAGCGAACACCCCCTGCACCTGATCTACGGCGTGACCAACGACTTCGACCTGGTGGAGCTGGATCGCCTGGAGGCCTTCGCCGCGCGCATCCCCAACTTCAGTTTCAGCGCCTGCGTGGCCAACCCCGAGAGCGGCTACCCGCACAAGGGCTACGTCACCCAGCACATCGAACCGCGCCACCTCAACGACGGCGACGTCGACATCTACCTCTGCGGCCCGCCGCCGATGGTGGAGGCGGTCAGCCGGTTCATCCGCGAGCAGGGCGTGCAGCCGGCGAATTTCTACTACGAGAAGTTCGCCGCCAGCGCCGCCTGAGTACCACTCCAACCCGTGAACCTCCTGGTGGCCGGCAACGGCAGAGGACCGTCATGAGCAACAGATTCAACGACAAGGTCGCGCTGGTCACCGGCGCGGCGCAGGGCATCGGCCGCCGTGTGGCCGAACGCCTGGTGGAAGAGGGCGCCCGCCTGGTGGTGGTGGACCGCTCCGAGCTGGTCTTCGAGCTGCGCGAACGGCTGGGGGAAGGCCGTGTGCTGGCGCTGACCGCCGACCTCGAGCAATACGCCGAATGCAGCCGGGTGATGGCGGCGGCGGTGGCACGCTTCGGGCGCCTCGATGTGCTGGTCAACAACGTCGGCGGCACCCTCTGGGCCAAGCCGTTCGAGCACTACGAAGTGCACGAGATCGAGGCCGAGGTGCGGCGCTCGCTGTTCCCCACGCTCTGGTGCTGCCACGCGGCGCTGCCCTACATGCTGGAGCGGGGCGCAGGGGCCATCGTCAACGTTTCCTCCATCGCCACCCGCAGCCTCAACCGCGTGCCCTATGGCGCGGCCAAGGGCGGCGTCAACGCGCTCACCGCCTGCCTGGCCTTCGAGAACGCCGGGCGCGGCATCCGCGTCAACGCCACCGCGCCCGGTGGCACCGAGGCACCGCCCCGGCGTATCCCGCGCAACACGGCGGAGCAGAGCGCTCAGGAGAATATCTGGTACCAGCAGATCGTCGACCAGACCCTCGACAGCAGCCTGATGAAACGCTACGGCAGCATCGACGAACAGGCCGGCGCGATCCTTTTCCTGGCTTCCGATGAAGCCTCCTACATCACCGGCGTGACCCTGCCGGTAGGCGGTGGCGACCTGGGCTGAAACCCGAGCCGCGGTTCCACCCGCAACGCTTTCTCGACAACAAGAACAAGAGACGAATGCCATGCGAAAACTCGACGTACACGCGATCATCGACGACGCGCGCTTCACGCCCTTCCACTGGATGGTGATGGGCTGGTGTGCCCTGCTGCTGATCTTCGACGGCTATGACCTGTTCATCTACGGCGTGGTCTTGCCGGTACTGATGAAGGAGTGGGGGCTGACGCCCCTGGAAGCGGGCGCCCTGGGCAGCTACGCGCTGTTCGGCATGATGTTCGGGGCGCTGTTCTTCGGCCCCCTGGCCGACCGCATCGGGCGCAAGCGCGGCATCGCCATCTGCTTCGTGCTGTTCTCCGGTTTCACCGTGCTCAACGGCCTGGCGCGCAACCCCACCGAGTTCGGCATCTGCCGCTTCATGGCCGGGCTGGGCATCGGCGGGTTGATGCCCAACGTGGTGGCGCTGATGAACGAGTACGCGCCGAAACGGCTGCGCAGCACCCTGGTCGCCATCATGTTCAGCGGCTATTCCCTGGGCGGCATGCTCTCCGCCGGCGTCGGCATCTACATGCTGCCGCGTTTCGGCTGGGAGGCGATGTTCTTCGCCGCCGCGGTGCCGCTGCTGTTGCTACCGCTGATCCTCTGGTACCTGCCCGAGTCCGTCGGCTTCCTGCTGCGCCAGGGCCGCACCGAACAGGCGCGGGCCATCCTGCGCAAGGTCGACCCGCAGCGGGAGCTGCGCGATGACGACCTGCTCGAGCTGGTGGAGGTGAAGGCCCAGGGCGCACCGGTGCTGGAGTTGTTCCGCGAAGGGCGCGCCCTGCGCACGCTGATGCTGTGGATCGCCTTCTTCTGCTGCCTGCTGATGGTCTACGCGCTCAGCTCCTGGCTGCCGAAGCTGATGGCCAACGCCGGCTACAGCCTGGGTTCGAGCCTGTCCTTCCTGCTGGCGCTGAACCTGGGTGGCATGTTCGGCGCCATCGCCGGCGGCTTCCTCGGTGATCGCTTCAACCTGCCCCGGGTGGTGGCGGCCTTCTTCATCGTCGCGGCGCTGTCCATCAGCCTGCTCGGCTTCAAGAGCCCGACACCGCTGCTCTACCTGCTGATCGGCATCGCCGGCGCCACCACCATCGGCACGCAGATTCTCCTGTACGCCACGGCGGCGCAGTTCTACGGTTTGGCCATCCGCTCCACCGGCCTTGGCTGGGCCTCCGGCATCGGCCGCAACGGCGCCATTGTCGGGCCGTTGCTGGGCGGTGCGCTGCTGGGCATCAACCTGCCGCTGCAGCTGAACTTCATGGCCTTCGCCATCCCCGGCGCCATCGCCGCATTGGCCATGTGCTTCGTCTCGCTGCGGGCGCCCCAGGCTGCTCCATTGGCGGGCGCCAGGCTCTGAAGCGCGCGGGGCGTCGGCGACGCCCCGCCTGACCCGGAAAGACTAACAGGAGAGCTGGCCATGGCCACGCGACAGGCAACCTTCCTGCGCACCCTGATCCGTGATTTCTCGCTGTCAGCGGCCGTGGCAGGCTTCATCGCCACGGTCATTTCCTATGCCGGGCCGCTGGTGATCATCTTCCAGGCGGCCAAGGCCGCGAACCTGCCCGACGCGGTGCTGTCGTCCTGGGTCTGGGCCATCTCCATCGGCAGCGGCGTGCTGGGCATCGTCCTCAGCCTGCGCTTCAAGGTGCCGCTGGTGATCGCCTGGTCCGCGCCCGGCTCGGCGCTGCTGGTGGCCTCGCTGCCGGGCGTCAGCCTCAACCAGGCAGTGGGCGCGTACCTGCTCTCCAGCCTGCTCATCCTGCTGGTGGGGCTGTCCGGTGCCTTCGATCGCATCATCGGCCGGCTGCCCGCGGCGATTTCCGCCGCGATGCTGGCCGGCATCCTCTTCAGCTTCGGCACCCAGCTGTTCGTCTCGGTGAAGGAGAAACCGCTGCTGGTGCTGGCGATGTTCGCCGCCTACCTGCTGGGCAAGCGGCTGCTGCCGCGCTATGCGGTGATGGCGGTGCTGGTGACTGGCTGCAGCATCGCCCTGGCGACCGGGGAGATGAACGCCTCGGCCCTGGTGATCGGCTTCGCCACCCCGGTGTGGATCACCCCCGAATTCAGCTGGCACGCCACGCTGAACATCGCCCTGCCGCTGGTGATGGTGGCGCTGACCGGGCAGTTCGTGCCGGGCATCGCCGTGCTGCGCAACGACGGCTACGGCACGCCCGCCAGCCCGATCATCGCCAGCAGCGCACTGGGCACCTTGCTGCTGGCCCCCTTCGGTTGCCACGGCCTCAACCTGGCGGCCATCACCGCCGCCATCTGCAGCGGCCGCGAGTCCCACGAGGACCCGGGCCGGCGCTACGTGGCCGGCGTGGTCGGCGGCCTGTTCTACCTGCTGCTGGGCATCTTCGGCGCCACCCTGGTGTCGCTGTTCAGCGCCTTCCCCCGGGAGCTGGTCGCGGCCTTGGCCGGGTTGGCGCTGTTCGCCGCTATCGCCGGTGCGCTGGCCGGGTCCATGGCGGTGCCGGAGGACCGCGAAGCGGCGCTGATCACCTTCCTGGTCACGGCGTCCGGCATGTCCCTGCTCGGGCTGTCGGCGGCCTTCTGGGGGCTGATCTTCGGCCTGGCTGCGCACCTGCTGCTGGGCGTGCGCCGGCGCGAGCCACAGGCCCGTTGCACAGAGACCCGAGCGGCACTGCCCACGGATAACTGATCCACCCCCATCGCCCCTTGCGTGCAAGCCGCGAGCACGGTCCGCCATCACACCGTGCCCGTGGCGAGGGGCTGTCTCGTCCCCATAAAAACAAGAGTGACACCATGAACAAGACTGCAAGCATGCTTTCCGCGGGCCTCGTGGCCCTGGCCGGCGCCAACGCCCAGGCCGGTTTCATCGAGGATTCCAGCGCCACCCTGCAGGCCCGCAACTACTGGTTCAGCCGTGACTTCTCGGATATCCGCGGCACCGAGCAATCCCGGGCCCAGGAGTGGGCCCAGGGTTTCATCCTCACCTTCAGATCCGGCTACAGCGAAGGGCCGCTGGGCGTGGGGGTGGATGCCATCGGCCTGCTCGGGCTCAAGCTCGACAGCGGGCGAGGGCGGGTCAACACCGGGCTGCTGCCCGTGCAGGAAGACGGCGAGGCGGCGGATGACTACAGCCGCCTGGGCGCCACCTTGAAGCTGCGCTATTCGAAGACCGAACTGAGGCTCGGCGAACTGCAGCCCAACCTGCCGGTGCTCGCCTTCAGCGACATCCGCCTGCTGCCGCCCAGCTACCAGGGGGCGAGCATCAGCTCCAGCGAGATCGCCGGGCTCACCCTGCAGGGCGGCCGGCTGCTCACCACCAGCCTGCGCAACGAGGCCGGCGACGACACGATGCAGGCCATGCTCGGCCACAAGCCGCAGCGCCAGGCCAGCAGCGATGCCTTCAACTACGCCGGGGCCGACTACGCCTTCAACGCCAATCGCACCACGGCCAGCGCCTGGTACGCCCAACTGGAGGACATCTACGACCAGCGCTTTCTCGGACTCAAGCACAGCCAGCCGGTGGGCGACTGGGTGCTCAGCGCCAACCTCGGCTACTACGACGCCAGCGAAGACGGCAAGCAACTGATCGGCGCCATCGACAACCAGGCCTTCTTCTCACTGTTCTCGGCCAGGCGGGGCAGCCACACCTGGCATGTCGGCTACCAGGCGATGTTCGGCGACAGTTCGTTTCCCCGGGTGTTCGCCAACATCACGCCCCTGGGCAACGAAGTGCCCACCTTCGAGTTCGCCTACGCCGACGAGCGCTCCTGGCAGGCCCGTTACGACTACGACTTCGCCGGCCTCGGGCTGCCGGGCTTGACCAGCACCCTGCGCTACATCACCGGGGACAACGTCGACACCGGCCAGGGCTACGAGGGCAAAGATTGGGAGCGCGACCTGGACATCGCCTACGCGGTGCAGAGCGGCAGCCTCAAGGGCTTGGGCATCCGCGTGCGCAACGTCGTCGCGCGCTCCAACTACCGCACCGATATCGACGAGAACCGGCTGATCCTCAGTTACACCTGGACGCTCCTTTAAGTCGCGACACGGCCATCGGCGCCCGGAAGGCGTCGTGGCCATCGAGGCGGGAAAATCCTTAGCAAGGTACGTAAATGTTCGATTATCGAACGGATAGTCGATTATCGGATTGTTCCACGGCCGGGCCGGGGGTAGCTTTCCCTCACCCGGCGAACCTTCCGCCCTGGATAACAAAACGAGATCGACATGGCTGAAATCATCTCCCTGCGCGAAGCGGTCGAGCGCTTCGTCAACGACGGCGACACCGTCGCCCTCGAAGGCTTCACCCACCTGATTCCCACGGCCGCTTCCCACGAGCTGATCCGCCAGAACAAGCGCGACCTGACCCTGGTGCGCATGACGCCCGACCTGGTCTACGACCTGCTGATCGGTGCCGGTTGCGCGAAGAAGCTGGTGTTCTCCTGGGGCGGCAACCCGGGCGTGGGCTCGCTGCACCGCCTGCGTGACGCGGTGGAGAAGGGCTGGCCCCGCGAGCTGGAGATCGAGGAACACAGCCACGCCGACCTGGCCAACGCCTATGTGGCCGGCGCCTCCGGGCTGCCGTTCGCGGTGCTGCGCGCCTATGCCGGCTCCGACCTGCCCAAGGTCAACCCGCTGATCAAGAGCGTGACCTGCCCCTTCACCGGCGAAGTGCTGGCGGCCGTGCCCTCGGTGCGTCCGGACGTGACCGTGATCCACGCGCAGAAGGCCGACCGCAAGGGCAACGTGCTGCTCTGGGGCATCCTCGGCGTGCAGAAGGAAGCGGCCCTGGCGGCCAAGCGCTGCATCGTCACGGTGGAAGAGATTGTCGACGACCTCAACGCCCCGATGAACGCCTGCGTGCTGCCCACCTGGGCACTGACCGCCGTCTGCCACGTGCCCGGCGGCGCGCATCCGTCCTACGCCCACGGCTACTACGAGCGCGACAACCGCTTCTACCAGGCCTGGGACCCCATCGCCCGCGACCGCGAGACCTTCAGCGCCTGGATCGACGAATACATCCGTGGCACCGAGGACTTCGCCCAGTTCCAGCAGAAAATTGCGGAGGCCAAGCAATGAGCGCCCAATCCACTGGCTACAGCACCAATGAAATGATGACCGTCGCCGCCGCCCGCCGCCTGAAGAACGGCGCGGTCTGCTTCGTCGGCATCGGCCTGCCGTCCAAGGCCGCCAACCTGGCGCGCCTGACCTCGTCCCCGGACGTGGTGCTGATCTACGAATCCGGCCCCATCGGTGCCAAGCCCACGGTGCTGCCGCTGTCCATCGGTGACGGCGAGCTGGCCGAGACCGCCGACACCGTGGTGCCCACCGGCGAGATCTTCCGCTACTGGCTGCAGGGCGGGCGCATCGACGTCGGCTTCCTCGGCGCCGCCCAGGTCGACCGCTTCGGCAACATCAACACCACCGTGATCGGCGACTACCACAAGCCCAAGGTGCGCCTGCCCGGTGCCGGTGGCGCGCCGGAGATCGCCGGCTCCGCCAAGGAAGTACTGATCATCCTCAAGCAGTCCCACCGCACCTTCGTCGACAAGCTGGCCTTCGTCACTTCGGTCGGCCATGGCGAAGGCGGCGACTCGCGCCAGCGCCTGGGCCTGCCCGGCAAGGGCCCGGTGGGCATCATCACCGACCTGTGCATCATGGAGCCGGAAGCCGGCACCCACGAATTCATCGTCACCTCGCTGCATCCGGGGGTGACCCGCGAGCAGGTGGTCGAGGCCACCGGCTGGCCGATCCGCTTCGCCGACAGCGTCAGCGAAACCCTCGCCCCCAATGCCGAGGAGCTGGCCGCGCTGCGCGCCCTGGAGGCCCGTACCGCCGCCGCCCACGGCCAGCAGGGAGGTGAGGAGTGAGCCGCGACGTATTCATCTGCGATGCCGTGCGCACGCCCATCGGTCGCTTCGGCGGTGGGCTGGCGTCGGTACGTGCCGACGACCTGGCGGCCATCCCGCTCAAGGCGCTGATCGAGCGCAACCCGCAGGTGCGCTGGGACGAAGTCGACGAAGTCTTCCTCGGCTGCGCCAACCAGGCCGGCGAGGACAACCGCAACGTCGCGCGCATGGCGCTGCTGCTGGCGGGCCTGCCGGAAAGCGTTCCCGGCGTCACCCTCAACCGCCTCTGCGCCTCGGGCATGGACGCGGTGGGCACTGCCTTCCGCGCCATCGCTGCCGGGGAGATGGAGCTGGCCCTGGCCGGCGGCGTCGAATCCATGTCCCGCGCGCCCTATGTGATGGGCAAGGCCGACAGCGCCTTTGGCCGCAGCCAGAAGATCGAAGACACCACCATCGGCTGGCGCTTCATCAACCCGCTGATGAAGGCGCAATACGGCGTCGATGCCATGCCGCAGACCGCCGACAACGTTGCCGACGACCATCAGGTCAGCCGCGAGGACCAGGACGCCTTCGCCCTGCGCAGCCAGCAGCGCGCCGGTGCGGCCCAGGCGGCGGGCTTCTTCGCCGAGGAGATCGTCCCGGTGGTGATCAAGGGCAAGAAGGGCGACACGGTGATCGACCAGGACGAGCACCTGCGCCCGGACACCACCCTGGAGGCCCTGGCCAAGCTGAAGCCGGTCAACGGCGAAGGCAAGACCGTCACTGCCGGCAACGCCTCGGGCGTCAACGACGGCGCCGTGGCACTGATCCTCGCCAGCGCCGAGGCGGTGAAGAAACACGGCCTGACCCCGCGCGCCAGGGTGCTGGGCATGGCCAGTGCCGGCGTGGCACCCCGTGTCATGGGCATCGGCCCGGTGCCGGCGGTGCGCAAGCTGCTGGAGCGCCTCAACCTGGGCATCGACCAGTTCGATGTCATCGAGCTCAACGAAGCCTTCGCCGCCCAAGGGCTGGCAGTCACCCGTGACCTCGGCCTCGCCGACGACGACGCCCGGGTTAACCCCAACGGCGGCGCCATCGCCCTCGGCCACCCCCTGGGCGCCAGCGGCGCACGCCTGGTGCAGACCGCGCTGCACCAGTTGGAGAAGTCCGGCGGCAAGCTTGGCCTCGCCACCATGTGCGTGGGGGTAGGGCAAGGGCTCGCACTCGTCATAGAGAGGGTGTGACAGGCTACTGCGCTCGCTATGCCTGCTGTGCGCGGCGCAGCTGTAGGGACGTTCCGTGGAGCTGCGAGGCGCGTAATGGGTTTCGCTCCGCTCTACCCATCCTACGGCTGGCGGCGTGATGCAGTCGTAGGGTGGGCTTCAGCCCACCATGACTCATCCGACGAAGCGGTTTGAGCTCGCTACGCCTGATGTGCCAGGCGAAGTGCGTAAAGGCTGGTCGTGACGGGCCGGCTGCTATAAAACGATTCACCTTCCTGATTTCCGGAGCACTGGCTTGAACAGCCCGAGCAACCAACTCTTCGATGCCTACTTCACCGCGCCGGCCATGCGCGCGATCTTCTGCGACCACGGCCGGGTGCAGGGCATGCTGGATTTCGAGGCCGCGCTGGCCCGCGCCGAGGCCCGTGTCGGGGTGATTCCCGCCGAGGCGGTGGCGGCCATCGAGGCGGCCTGCAAGGCCGAGCTCTATGATTTCTCCGCCCTGGCCGTGGCCATCGGCAGCGCTGGCAATTCGGCGATCCCGCTGGTCAAGGCGCTGGGCAGGCGCATCGCCACCAGCGACGCAGCCGCCGAACGCCATGTGCACCTGGGCGCCACCAGCCAGGACGCCATGGACAGTGGCCTGGTACTGCAGCTGCGTGCTGCCATCGTGTTGCTGGAAAACGACCTCGCCACCCTGGCTGATGCACTCGCCAGCCAGGCCCGCCTGCATGCCGACACGCCGCTGGCCGGGCGCACCTGGCTGCAGCACGCCACGCCCGTGACCCTGGGCATGAAGATCGCCGGCTGGCTGGGCGCGGTGACCCGTCACCGCCAGCGCCTGGCCGAGCTGAAACCGCGCCTACTGTGCCTGCAGTTCGGCGGCGCCTCCGGCAGCCTCGCGGCGCTGGGCGACAAGGCCTTCGCCGTGGCCGGCGCCCTGGCGGAGGAACTGGACCTGACCCTGCCCGAGCAGCCCTGGCACACCCAGCGTGACCGCCTGGTGGAGTTCGCCAGCCTACTGGGGCTGGTCGCCGGCAGCCTGGGCAAACTGGGGCGCGACCTCAGCTTGCTGATGCAGACCGAGGCGGGCGAAGTCTTCGAGCCCGCCGCGCCGGGCAAGGGCGGCTCGTCCACCATGCCGCACAAGCGCAACCCGGTGAGCGCCGCCGTGCTTATCGGCGCCGCCACCCGCGCACCGGGCCTGGTGGCGACCCTGCTGGCCGCCATGCCCCAGGAACACGAGCGCAGCCTGGGCCTGTGGCACGCCGAATGGGAAACCCTGCCGGAGCTCTGCTGCCTGGTGTCCGGCGCCCTGCAGCAGGCGCTGCTGGTGGTGCCGGGCCTGGAGGTGGATGCCGCGCGCATGCGCCACAACCTGGACCTGACCCAGGGGCTGGTGCTGGCCGAGGCGGTGAGCATCGCCCTGGCCCAGCGCATCGGCCGTGACGCCGCCCACCACCTGGTTGAGCAATGCTGCCGTCAGGCGGTGAAGGAGGGCGCACACCTGCGTGCCGTGCTCGGCGCCAACCCCGAGGTCACCGTGCAACTTTCCGCCGACGAGCTGGACCGCCTGCTCGACCCGGCCCATTACCTCGGGCAGGCGCGTCGCTGGGTCGACCGCGCCGTGGCCGAGCATCAGAATTTTTCGCGTTAGGAGCCTTTGCATGCCTGCCGTACGACTCGCCGATGGCGACCTGAACTACCTCCTCGAAGGCCCGGCCGGTGCGCCGGTGCTGGTGCTCAGCAACTCCCTGGGCACCGACCTGCATATGTGGGACGCGCAGATCCCGGCCTTCACCGAGCATTTCCGCGTGCTGCGCTATGACACCCGTGGCCATGGTGCATCGCTGGTGACCGAAGGCCCCTACAGCATCGAGCAGAACGGCCGTGACGTGCTGGCCCTGCTGGATGCGCTGGATATCGCCCAGGCGTCGTTCTGCGGCCTGTCCATGGGTGGGCTGATCGGCCAGTGGCTGGGGATCCATGCGCCGGAGCGCATCCAGCGCCTGGTGCTGTGCAACACCGCTGCGAAGATCGGCAGCCCGGATGTGTGGAACCCGCGCATCGAGACGGTGCTGCGCGACGGCCAGGCGGCCATGGCGGCCCTGCGTGACGCTTCCATCGCCCGCTGGTTCACCGCGGACTTCGCCGAGGCGCAACCGGCCAAGGTGGAGCCCATCGTCGCCATGCTGGCGCAGACCTCGCCCCAGGGTTACGCCGCCAACTGCGCGGCGGTGCGCGATGCCGATTTCCGCGAACAACTGGGCGCCATCCGCGCGCCGACACTGATCGTTTGCGGCAGCGGCGATGCGGTGACCACGCCCGAGCACGGCCGCTTCCTGCAGGCGCACATTGCTGGCGCGGAGCTTGTGGAGTTCCATGCCGCGCACCTGTCCAACGTCCAGGCCGGCGAGGCCTTCACCCGCCGGGTGCTGGACTTCCTGATCGCCTGAAGGCCCAGGGTTAGCGAGGAGCCACCGATGGACGAGAAAGAACGCTACGAGGCCGGCATGCAGGTGCGCCGTGCGGTGCTGGGCGATGCCCATGTCGACCGCAGCCAGCAGAACCTCACGCCCTTCAACGAAGAGTTCCAGGAGATGATCACCCGCCACGCCTGGGGGGATATCTGGACGCGCCCGGGCCTGCCGCGCCACACCCGCAGCCTGGTGACCATCGCCATGCTCATCGGCATGAACCGCGAGGGCGAGCTGCGCCTGCACCTGCGCGCGGCGAAGAACAACGGCGTGACCCGCGACGAGATCAAGGAAGTGATCATGCAGAGCGCCATCTACTGCGGCATTCCCGCTGCCAATGCCACCTTCCACCTGGCCGAATCGGTGTGGGACGAGCTGGGCGTGGAATCGCTGCAAGACTGACCCGCGAGCCACACAAACGCCGCCCGGACCCCGCATCCGGGCGGCGTTTTTGTGTGTGCGGCGTATCCCGCCCATGGCACCTGTAGAGGCGAATTCATTCGCCAAGCAGACCGCAGGGCTGCCCGACACCGTGCTTCCCGGCCACTCCCCTTGGTGGATGAAAAGAGCGTCATCCACCCTACACATCGGTTAGCGCCGTGGTTCGGGTTGGGCACGGCGCCGTAGGTTGGCGCCGAGCGCAGCGAGGCCCAACGGTGCGAGGTTCGGCCTCGCTGCGGGCGTCCCCTGTGGGAGCGGCTTCAGCCGCGAAAGACCTTCCGCCGGCACCTGGCTGCGGATGGCCGGGCACTCCATCGCGAATGAATTCGCTTGTATGTCCTAGGGTGGAACCTGTCGGGGGGCGGAGGGAGCGAAATCGCTTCTGCAAGCCAGACCGTGGGAGATTTCTCCCGCTCCTCACCTCACTGCAAGCGCCGATAAGGAATCCATCGGCTCAGGTCCGCCCCCGAGACCGACCATATCTGCAAGCCTGCGCCATCGTGAGCCCCCGACAGGTCATTCCATCTTGGCCCTGGGAGTTCGTCATGACAATGCAGAGCACCGTAATCGGTATCGATGTCGCCAAAGACAGTCTGAGTCTGTATCGAGCAGATCTGGAGCAAGCCAGAGAGCTCATCAATGAACCGCACGCTATCGCCACCTGGCTCAAGAGCCTGCCTGCAGGTTGCAGCCTGGCCATCGAAGCCACCAACACCTACCACGTTGCCGTCGCCACGCTGGCGCACAAACGTGGCCACAGGGTCTACGTGATCGATGGTTACCGCCTGAGCAACTACCGCAAAGGCATCGGTGGCCGGGTCAAGAACGACCTGAGCGATGCCCGTCTGCTGGCCCGCTACCTGGCTCATGAACAGAAGCAGTTGCACCCCTGGGCGCCGCCGAGCCGCCTGTACCGCAAGCTGCAGGCCCTGTTGCACCGTCGCGCCACCCTGGTGCGAGTAACGACGGCTCTGCGCCTGAGCTTCGCCCAGGATCGCCAATTGGCGGAGGCATTGAAGCCCGTCCTGCAGCAGATGAAAGACCTGGAGCGGACGCTTAACGCAGCGCTGCAATCCACGCTGAAAGAGGCCGGTTTGAGCGCGCAGGCACAACGTTGCCAGGAGATCGAAGGGGTTGGCCCGATCACCGCTGCCGCGCTGAACCTGGCCTTCCTACGGGGCACCTTCCGCAGTAGCGATGCGTTCATCGCCTTTCTCGGGCTGGATGTCCGGGTCAGGGAATCGGGGCGCTACATCGGCCGGCGCAAGCTGACCAAGCAGGGGGATCCGGAGATACGACGGCTACTGCATAACGCCGCCATGGCCGCCAGTCGCACAGCCGCCTGGAAGGAACGCTATCAAGCTTATTTGCAGCGGGGTTTGAAGAAGACCGAGGCCCTAACGATCCTCGCCCGGAAACTGGCCAGAATCGCTTTTGCCCTGATGACCAGCCAACAGCCGTACCGACACCGGGACGCTACGGCTGGTTGACATAGAATCTCCCACGGGACGAGTCGTCCGTAGGTCGGGTGCAACCCGGCGGTTTTGCAAGGAGGCTCGCGGGTTTCACCCGCCCTACGAATCGTCGAATCAGCCGCGTTGTCCTCGTCCCCATCGAGGAAAAAAGCCCGTCACAAGGACGGGCGAGGGGCTGCAGCTACGAGGATGAAGCGGGGATTCAGAGCAGCGAGAAGGGGTAGCTGACGATCAGGCGGTTCTCGTCGAAGCTGTTGGTGTTGCCCCAGTCGCGGCGCTGGCTGGAGTTGCGCCATTTCACCGCCAGGCTCTTGAAGGTGCCGGACTGCACCACGTAGGCGAGTTCGCTTTCGCGGCCCCATTCCTTGCCGTCGGTGACGCTGCCGGTGTGCACGTTGGAGCCGTGGATGTAGCGGTTCATCAGGGTCAGGCCGGGGATGCCGAGGGCGACGAAGTTGTAGTCGTGGCGCAGCTGCCAGGACTTCTCCTTGGCGTTCTCGTAGCTGGAGTTGTAGCTGTCGTTGGCCAGGGTGCCGCCGCTGGTGCCGTTGACGCGCATCCAGGCGTCATCGCCGCTGACCTTCTGCAGGCCGAGGTAGAAGGTGTTGCCGCCGATCTTCGCCGAGAACAGGCCGGACCAGGTGCGGTTGTCCAGGTCGCCGGCCAGGGCGCTGCCGTCTTCCTTGCCGTTGAACCAGCCGATGTTGGCGCCCAGGGTCCAGTCGCCGATGGGCTGGCTGTGGGTCAGTTGCAGGTAGTTCTGCTGGTAGATGTCCTCCAGTCGGGCGTGCCAGGCGCCGAGCAGGGTGCGGCCTTCGTTGAAGGCGTATTCGCCACCGGCGAAGTCGAAGCGGTCCGAGGTGAAGGCCGCGCGGCCGTTGAGGGACATGTCTTCCATGCTGGCGTCGTTGCGCGGGCTGTTGCCGCGGAACTGGCCGGCGTAGAGGGTCAGGCCGTCGAACTCCTTGGAGGTCAGCTGGGCGCCTTCGAAGGTCTGCGGCAGGGAGCGGCCGTCGTCGGAACGCAGGATGGGCAGCACCGGCATCCACTCGCCGACCTTCAGTTCGGTCTTCGACAGGCGCATCTTGCCGGCCACGCCGAGGCGGCCGAAGTCGTCGGCGGGGCGGCCATCGTCATGCACCGGCAGCAGCTGGGTGCCCCGGGTGCCTTTGCCCCCGTCGAGCTTGAGGGAATACAGGCCGAGCACGTCGACACCGAAACCCACCGGCCCCTGGGTGAAGCCGGAGCGGGCGTCGAGGATGAAGCTCTGGGTCCATTCCTCGGCCTGGGCCTGGGTGGTGTCGCCGACGAAATTGCGGTTCATGTAGAAGTTGCGCGCCGTCAGGGTGGCCGTGGCGTCCTCGACTAAGCCGGGCGCGGCAGACACGGCGCCGGCGCTTAGGGCCAAGGCGACGGCCAGCGGCAGGCGGGCGTGGGAAAGGCGGTTGCGATGCGGCTGTTGCATGGTGATCGTGCCTCTTTGCTTGTTGTTTTCAGGCATGGCGAAGCCATCTCGCGCCGTGGCGCGAAAGGCGTTGAGTGGTGCAGGTGAGTGCGGGGCCCCGGAGGAGCCCCGGGGGCGTCAGTGGCTGGCGACGCGCAGGCTGTTTTCGCGGCTGCTGTCGTACTGGGTCTTGTCCATGGGCTTGGCGTCGGGCTTGCCGAGGTCTGCCATGCCCAGGCGGTAGGTCTCGGGCGCCAGGTAGGCGGCGAGGGCGCAGATGCAGGTGATGGCGAAGGCCAGGCTGCCGACGATCACCGGGACGTTGTCCGAGCCGGGCGGGGCGACGGCGGCGAACAGCGCCGGCAGCATGGCGGTGAACATGGTGCCGATGTTCTGCGAGATGGCCATGGCCGAGACGCGGTAGCGGGTCTGGAACAGCTCCGGGTAGAAGCTCGGGAACACCGCGTTGTAGCCCTGGTAGACCATGCCCCACATGAGGATCGACATGCAGAAGGCCAGGGGCACGTTCTGGATGCTGATGGCGTAGAGGTAGGCGAAGGCCAGCAGGCCGGAGCCCAGGGCGCCGGTGATCATGGTCGGGCGGCGGCCGATCCTGTCGGAGAGGTTGCCGACGAAGGGGATGACCAGCACCGCGACGATGTTGCCCACCACCGGAATCCACAGGTAGACGCTCTTGTCGAAGCCGATGCCGTAGGCCGGCTGCACCGCGTAGGCGGCGCCGAAGATGGTGGCCACCACCGGGATGACGTTCATCAGCGCCATGAAGGTGACCAGGATCATGTTCTTCCAGCTGTGGCGGAAGGCTTCGGTGACCGGCGATTTGGCGACCTTCTGTTGTGCCTCCTCGTTGACGAAGGCCGGGGTCTCGTGGACTTCGCGGCGGATGATGTAGCCAGCCACCAGCACGAAGGCGCTGAGCAGGAAGGGAATGCGCCAACCCCATTCATTGAAGGCGTCGCTGGGCATGAAGTAGGCCAGCGGCAGGAACACCGCGGCGGCCATCACCTGGCCGGCCTGCACGCCCTGCAGGGTAAAGCTGGCGTAGTAGCCGCGCCGGCCGAAGGGCGCGTGCTCCATGATCATCGAGCTGGCCCCGGAGATTTCCCCGGCCACGGCGAAGCCCTGGATCAGGCGCAGCACCACCAGCAGCACCGGCGCGAGGATGCCGATGTCGTGGTAGGTGGGCAGCAGGCCCACGGCCATGGTGGAGATGCCCATGAGGAACATGCACAGCAGCAACACGTTCTTGCGGCCGCGGGTGTCGCCCCAGTGGCCGAGCACGAAGGCGCCGATGGGGCGCGCCAGGTAGCCGACGCCGTAGGTGGCCAACGAGGCGACGATGGCGATCTTCGGGTCGGTGGAGGGGAAGAAGATCTGCGGGAAGATCAGCGCCGCTGCCTGGGCGTAGATGAAGAAGTCGTAGTACTCGAGGGCGGAGCCTATCCACCCGCTGGCAGTTGCTTTCTTGGCTTGGGAGCTTGAGGGAGTAGCCATCGTTGTCTCCGTTGTTCTTGTCTGTACGCCGGGCAAGCGGGCTCGACCGGTATTGTGCCGGGTCGAATGAGGTGCACGCAGGCTTGGCCGGACTGGCGGTGCCCTAGGGGCACGTACCGGGTTGACCGATCTGGTTCAGGGAGTGCTGCCGGGGATGGCTAGGCCGTTCGCGCCCGGGTGTCGGGGCACGGCATGGCTGGGGGGAGGGGGGAGTGCGGTGAGGCGGCTTGGCGTGAGCATGAGCATTTACCCGATTCTTGAAATTGTTATGTGGTGACGCTGGGTTCCGATTGCGTTTTGCCGTGGTGTTTTCAGCAGGCTGTGCCGACGGCGGGTTGCAATGTGGTGAAGATGGTTGCGCAGTGAGCGAAATACCGTCAATTCGATAACCGGCCTTCTGTTCGGTAATCGAACACAAAACTAACCAGTTCGTACATTTCAATTGCTGGGCGGACTTTAGCTACGAATAATCGATTGCGCTACGGCTGCCGCGCAAAATCCTCCGACTGCGGGTCGGGAATCGCGGCGACCACCCCTGCCGCCGACCGCAGAGCCGGCGCCCTCGATCAGGAGCTGAAGCATGCAGCGTTCGATTGCCACCGTCTCGTTGAGCGGCACCCTGCCGGAAAAGCTCGAAGCCATCGCCGCCGCCGGTTTCGACGGTGTGGAGATCTTCGAGAACGACCTTCTCTACTACGCCGGCAGCCCCCGTGAAGTGCGCCAGCTGTGCGCCGACCTCGGGCTCGCCATCACCCTGTTCCAGCCGTTCCGCGACTTCGAGGGCTGCCGCCGCGACCGCTTGCAGAAGAACCTCGACCGCGCCGAACGCAAGTTCGACCTGATGCAGGACCTGGGCACCGACCTGGTGCTGGTGTGCAGCAACGTCGCCGCCGATTCCCTGGGCGATGAGCGCACCCTGGTGGACGACCTGCGCCTGCTCGGCGAGCACGCCGGCGCGCGCGGCCTGCGCATCGGCTACGAGGCCCTGGCCTGGGGCCGCCACGTCAACACCTGGCAGCAGGTCTGGAACCTGGTGCGCCAGGCCGACCACCCGGCCGTGGGCGTGATCCTCGACAGCTTCCACACCCTGTCGCTCAAGGGCGACCCCCGGGCCATCGCCGCCATCCCCGGCGAGAAGATCTTCTTCGTGCAGATGGCCGACGCGCCGATCCTGGCCATGGACGTGCTGGAGTGGAGCCGCCACTTCCGCTGCTTCCCGGGTCAGGGCGAGTTCGACCTGCCGGGCTTCCTCGCGCCCATCCTGCGCAGCGGTTATCGCGGCCCGCTGTCCCTGGAAATCTTCAACGACGGTTTCCGCGCCGCACCGCCCCGGGCCAATGCCGCCGACGGCCTGCGCTCGCTGCTGTACCTGGAGGAGAAGACCCGCGACCTGCTGCGCCAGGACCCGACGCCGCCCGCCGACCTCGACCTGCTGTTCGCCCCGCCGCCGGCCGGCCGCTACGACGGCGTGGAGTTCCTCGAATTCGCCGTCGACGGCGAGCAGGGCGCGCGCCTGGCCACCTGGCTGGAGCGCCTGGGCTTCGCCCGCGCCGGGCAGCACCGCTCCAAGGACGTGAGCCTGCTGCGCCAGGGCGATATCAACATCGTCCTCAACGCCGAACCTTATTCCTTCGCCCACGGCTTCTTCGAGGCCCACGGCCCGTCCCTCTGCGCCACCGCCCTGCGCGTGGGCGACAGCGCCTCGGCCTTGGAGCGGGCGCGGGCCTATCGCGGGCAGCCCTATCGCGGCCTGGTCGGCCCCAACGAGCGGGAAATCCCCGCCGTGCGCGCGCCGGATGGCAGCCTGATCTACCTGGTGGAACCCTCCGCGCCGGGGCAGACCATCTACGACAGCGACTTCCGCCTCGACGCCACCGCACAGCCCAGCGGCAGCCTCACGCGCATCGACCACATGGCCATGGCGCTGCCGGCCGACAGCCTCGACAGCTGGGTGTTGTTCTACAAGGGCCTGCTGGATTTCGAGGCCGACGACGAGGTGGTGCTGCCCGACCCCTACGGCCTGGTGAAGAGCCGCGCCCTGCGCAGCCGCTGCGGCAGCGTGCGCCTGCCACTGAACATCTCGGAGAACCGCAACACCGCCATCTCCCACGCGCTGTCCAGCTACCGGGGCTCGGGTGTGCACCACATCGCCTTCGCCTGCGACGACCTGTTCGCCGAGATCGCCCGCGCCAAGGACGCCGGCGTGCCGCTGCTGGACATCCCGCTCAACTACTACGACGACCTGGCCGCGCGCTTCGACTTCGACGACGAGTTCCTCAGCGAGCTGGCTTACTACAACGTGCTCTACGACCGCGACGCCCAGGGCGGCGAACTGTTCCACGTCTACACCGAGCCGTTCGAGGGGCGCTTCTTCTTCGAATTGCTGCAGCGCAAGGGCGGCTATGCCGGCTACGGCGCGGCCAACGTGGCGGTGCGCCTGGCGGCGATGGCCAAGGCGCGCAGTGGTGCCGCACGCCAGGCGAAGCTCTAGCCGATGGGCGGGCCGGCGCTTCCTTCGACGGGGCGACCGGCCCATAATCCGGCCGGTATGCATTTGGCCTGAGTCCGTTATGACCCTTACTGCTGACCTGCCCGACGAGCCTGTCGAAACACCCCGCAAGAGCCGCAAGAACAACCCGGAGAAGACCCGCGAGAACATCCTCCAGGCGGCCATCGTCGAATTCGTCCAGCAGGGCCTCTCCGGTGCCCGGGTCGATGCCATCGCCGAGCGCACCCAGACCTCCAAGCGGATGATCTACTACTACTTCGAGAGCAAGGAGCAGCTCTACCTGCGCGTGCTGGAGAAGCTCTACGGCGACATCCGCCACACCGAGGCGCAGCTGCACCTGGCGGAACTGGAACCGCGCGAGGCGATCCGCCGCCTGGTCGAGTTCACCTTCGACCACCACGACCGCAACGTCGACTTCGTGCGCATCGTCAGCATCGAGAACATCCAGCACGGGCAGTACATCCGCGAGTCCGATGCCATCGGCTCGCTCAACGTCACCATCCTCGCCAGCCTCGACGACATCCTCCGCCGTGGCGTGGCTGCGGGCGCCTTCCGCACCGGCGTGCAGGCGATGGACGTGCACCTGCTGATGTCGTCGTTCTGCTTCTACCGCGTCTCCAACCGCCACACCCTGGGCGCGATCTTCGCCATCGACCTCAACGAGGCCGAGGTGAAGGCGCGCCACCGGGACATGATCGTCGAATCGATCCTGCGCTTTCTCCAGGCCTGACCCCCGGCGGGGTCAGTTGCCCAGTAACTGGCGCTGGCGCACGGCCGGGGCGCTGGTGGGGAACAGCGGGCGGGTGGGAATGTAGCGGGCGAGGGCGCAGGCAGCGGCGACGCGCTGGCGCTGGTAGCCGGTCTTCAGTACCTCCAGGCAGCGGGCCTCGCTCAGGGGCTGGCCCAGCAGGTAGCCGGCGCCCTTGGTGAAGCGCTCCTGGTTGGCCTGCCACCAGGCTTCCACCCGTGCCGGGTCCGGCCAGGCCAGGTCGGTGTCCGGGTCCATGTCCACGTTCGGGTCTTCGGGGTCGTCTGTGGGGCCGGCGTCGTAGTCGGGGTAGACCTTCAGCTCCAGGTCCAGCTCGGCCAGGTCCGCCCCGGTGATCAGGGTGAAGGCTTCGCCGGCCACGCGGGCATGGGGCAGGTCGCCCATCTGCTGGATCAGCCAGGGCACCGTCACCGGGTCACCGAACAGGCCGGTGGCCTGGATCACCAGGCGTCGATGCTGCGGGCTCTGCATCAGCCCGCGCAGCCAGGCGATGCTGGCCTCGCGGGGTTGCCAGCAGAGCAGGGCGTTGAGGGCCCGCAGGCGGAACATGCCTTGTCGTTCGGCCAGCAGGCGCAGGGGGCCCAGGGCCTCTTCGTCACCCATCTGCACCGTTGCCCAGTTGGCCCAGAAGCGCACCGCCTCGTCGGCGTGCAGGCGATGGGCACGGATGGCTTGCATCAGGTCGCGCCGGCGCAGTTCGCCGGCGGTGCGCGCGGCACGGGCCAGCACGCCGGGGTCGGCGTGGGAGAGCCCGGCGATCAGCGCCGGGCCCGGGTCGCGGCGGTGCATGCCGCAGGCGGCCAGGCCCAGGCGGCGGAACAGCGGCTCCTGGGATGAAAGCAGGCGCTCGGTCCAGGGTTCGACCTTGTCCCACTCCAGCCAGCCAAGGGCCGCGGTGAAGGCCCGCTCGCCGTCCGGCGCCTTGCGCAGGTGCTCGGCGAGGGTGGACAGCGCCGGGCCGTTGCCGGCCATGAAGGCCAGCGCGGTGGCGGCGAACACCTCGCCCGTGGCCAGCGGATGCAGCCCCTTGAGCAGCAGGTCCAGGCCCTTGAGCCCGGCGATCAGCAGCCCGTCCAGGTGCGCCTCGATGCGGCCATCCAGGGTGCCCAGGTGCTTGAGGTCGTAGTGCGGCGCGCGCACGGCGTAGTCGCGCAGGCCGGCGAGGAAGCCGGCCTCTTCGGCGTGCTGGTCGAGGACGCGCAAGACAGGCTGGTTCATGGGCACACCGCACTGGGCAGCACCGGGAAAAAGGCGAAGGGCGTATCAGTAGCTGGCATCGTCATAATCCACGACCGTCCAGTTTTCGCCGTCGGCGGTATAGGCGAGGTGCCGGTTGCCAACGGACCAGAGCACGCCGTCACCTTTGGTGAGGTAGGACGCCGAGCCGGTGCCGACCGAGCCGATATCGGCTTTCTTCAGCTCGCCGTCGATGATCCGGTAGACGCCCTTGGAGGACGCGACGAACAGGGTCCCGTCGAAGGTCTGCACCCCCCACAGGTCTTCGCTGAAGTCGCTCAAGTCGATGAAGTCCCATTGGTCCCCTCGACCGAACAGCACGACGCCGGCCTGGCCGACGATATAGGCCGTGCCATCTTCGCTGCAGTGCACGGCCTGCAGCGCGACGGAGGTCGGGCTTTCTAGGGCCTGCCAGCGCTGGCCGTCGAATATCCAGATCTCGCCATCCATGCCGACGGTGTACAGCTCGTTCGGCGTGAAGCCGTCGATGGCGTTGAAGCCCTTGATGCCCTCGCGGTTGAGGATGGCGTCGGCGATGGATTGCCAGCTGCCGTCGTCGTTGCGCCGGTAGACCTGGCGTTGCATGCCCGCGGCATAGTGCGTACCGGCGATCAGGCGCATGTCGCGCAGTGGGCCGAAATCGCCCGGTCCCACGATGCGTTCGGTGGTCCTGTTGGAGCCCTGGAAGACATGGATGTCGCCATCGAGCCCCATCGACAGCAGGGTCAGGGGGGGCGTCGTCGCGCTGATCGCGGTGGTGGCCCAGTCGATCATGAAGTGCACGAAGGCACCGTCCTTCCAGCGCAGCACCTTGGTGTGATCGACGTTGCGTTCGTTCAGCTCGGTGACCTGGGCGCTGATGAATACCAGGTCACGCCTGACTATCGAACACCTGGCAAAGGTTACGTTTCCGTCATTCATGTTGTTCACATCACTCTTCAATCGTCATCCATCGATTCGAGCTGCTTGGCGCCCCATTCCTTCTGCTCGTCCTTGAGCGGCGAACGGTCCGCGCGTAGCGGCGTATCGTTGTTCTTCACGCCGACCTGCTTGTGGTAGTTGTCGAGCTGGGCTTCCAGGCAGCCTTCGCTGCAGGGCTTGCCATCCTTGCCGGAGGTGGGGAAGGTCTTCTGGTGGGCGAAGATTCCGGTCTTCTTCGCGGCGCCGTAGTTCCAGGTGTTGTCCTTGCCGCCCATCTGCGACCGGGCGCCGCCGGCGCTCTCCGACACCATGTAGCCTTTCTCGGCCGTGTTCTGGATGGCGTGCATGTTGCCGTGGGTCTCCGTATAGCGTGACCCCGTGACGCACACGCAGGGCGCACGCGTGTCGTCGTATGCGCTGAAGCCGCTCAGGCGGGTCTTCTCCTTCCTGCCGCCGGCCTCGGTGAAGCAGTGGACTTCCACGAGGTGGTGCGGGGTCTCGCCTTCGCAGCAGCCCTTCTGGTTTTCCGTCGAGCGTGCGGTGTAGGGCACCAGCATGCATTTCTTGGCGTTCTGGCAGGCGTCGTCCTTGCAGTCCTTGTCATGGTCCCCGGAGCACTTTTGCTTGACGTTCTCGCGCTCCTCCTCGCAGCCCTTGCCCGGCGTTCCCGTGGCCACCTCGTCGATGTAGGGCCAGGTGGGCGTGTTGCCGGGGAAGGACGCATGGTTGTGGGTGGTCAGGTCCATCATCCTCACGACGTTGAGGCTTTCGAACTTCACGTTCATCGACCAGGCGGTGAAGTAGACCTTGCCCTTGATCTTGCTGGTGACCACGCCCTTCTTGGGGGCGCAACCCGCCTCGTCGCCGTAGCTGGTCTTGAAGTAGCTCTTGTTCTTGAGCATCACTTCCTGGCCGGAGATCTTGATGGTCCGGGTGCCGTTGGTGGTGTCCTTGGCCATCCCGGTGTTGGGGTAGGGGATGGGCACGCCGGTGGGGGTGGGAGGGGCCTGCGGAGGCGTGAAGCAGACGTCGGGGAAGCAGGCCACGGACTTGCCGTCGGCCGCCTTGCACGAGACCTCCATGTTGTTCGCGTAGACCTGGTTGGCCATCAGGCAGCCCTCACGCGTTGATAGCTCAACAGGGCGACCGCGCGCTGGCCGGCGTCGTTGCCCAGGTGGCAGAGGATGTTGTTGCCGGGGCTGTAGCCCTTGCGGCTGGCGGAGTACGCCAGCGCCAGCATCGCCGGGCCTATCGCCGCGCCGCATTCACCGATGCAGTCGGCGGGATGCCAGAGGTCGAAGAACTCCTTGCGTACCCGAAGGTTGCGGCTGAGCGCGAGGGACGCTTCCTTGAAGTAGTACTGCTCTCCCGAGAGATCGGTGAGGCGGTAGTCGTAGGACTCCATGCGGGAACCGGCTTCCTGCAGTGCGGCGCGCAAGGCCTGGGTGAGGCCATCCGCGCGCAGGGGGATGTCGAGCGACTCGACGGTGGCCGGCTCCATGCCGAAGCCCAGGCCCGTGCAGACCAGCTGCGGTTGGTCTTCCGCGACCGGGGCGCAGAGGCTCACCGCCGCGGCGCCTTCTCCGGGGATGAAACCGTTCGAGTTGAGGCTGGTGAGCAGGCGATCACGGCGCTCATAGGCCTCCATGACCGGGGCGTTGAGAAACGAGTCGACGCCCGCGATGAGCACATGGCGGTGGCCGAGTTCATGAATCAGCTTGCGCGCATTGAGCAGCCCCACCGCCGCACCGACACGGCCGCGGGCGATGAAGCTCGAATCGGCATGGAACTCCACCCCCAGCTCTTTCTGGATGCCGCGAATCAGGCGCGGGCCGAGGTCGGCGAGTCGGGCGGGCCTGTCTTCTTCGGCGATGCAGAGCAGCAACGGGGTCTTCGCGGGATCGAGGCCAGGCGTAGAGGCGATCGCTTCGGCAACGGCCCTGGCCGCCATCTTCACCAGCTTGGTCTGGCCGCGCCAGGCCTCTTCGAGCTGCACGCTGGAGCCGACCAGCCACTCGCCGCCCTTGTCGAGGAAACGGGTGTCCTGGAAGTTGTCGATGGCGCAGCGTATCGCTGCACAGGTGGACAGGGCGTCATGGCCGACGGCCGTGACCATCCCCACGCCCTTGATACTGAGTGCCTGCATCACGGGTTGATTTCCTTGCGTCGCAGCATGTCCAAGGACGGGTAGTAGGTCTTGCCAAGCTCCCGTGCCCGCCACCATGCACGGGAACGTGAGCCGACCAGCAACTGCTCCACCTCGAACATGTTCCTCCTCAACGCCCGGCTCGCGCGCCAGGTGATCTCGACCTTGCCGGCATCGGTGTCCACCACCAGCGTGTCGATCACCGCCTGCAGCGTCTCGTGGCCACCCTTCTTCAGGAAGAAGGTCACCGGCACCTGCATCCTCGGCACCTTGAAGCCGGCGCGTTCCTGCTTGGTCAGGTTGAGCAGCAGCACGTCCTCGCCCCCTTGCAGGTGCTCGGTCTGCTGGTCCGGCGGGGCGGCCTGGTAGTAGCGGGGGTCGAAGTCCGGTGGCAGGAAGGGGAAGTGGTCGGCCAGCCAGGCGTCGTCGTAGGTGCCGGCGTAGCCGATGCGCGGCGGCCAGTGGCGGCCGATGGGGCCGAGGGCCATGGGGGTGAAATCGCCGTGGGGGCCGTCGATGGGCTGGCCCAGGGCTTCGGTGTTGGGCATGGGCATGCCGACGATCTCGGCGGTGCCGGCGCTCTTCGGGTACCAGCCGGTGCCGGCCGGGTTGGGCAGGTAGGTTTCGGCGAAGTCCGGGCGGTCGGCCATGGCGCGGCTGCCGCCGAAGGCGTGGGCGTAGCCGATGTCCTGTTCCAGGAAGGGCTGCGGCACGCCGGGGCTGGCGCCGAGCATGCCGGGCTGCCACTGGCGCGGGCCGAGCACGCTGAAGGCCTTGCTGACCCGGCCGACGCGGATGCCGGCGGTGATCTGGGTGGCGGGGCGGCCGTTGGGGGCGTGGGCCTTGCCCATCACCAGCACGTCGCAGAAGGGTTTGAGCGGGGCGAAGTCCATTTCCTGGCGTGGCGCCGAGAGGCCGGGCTCGCCGACGTATTCGTCGGCCATCAGCAGTGGGCGCTGGACGTCGGCCAGACGCGCTTCGCTGCCGTCCAGCGGCAGGTCGAAGGTGCCCTTGGCGACCACCACCAGGGATTCGCGCCCGTCGGGGGCCAGGCCTTGGGTGTAGGCGGCCATCAGGCGGGTGGCGTTGAGCAATTCCATGTGCGCGGCTCTGTCAGTTGATCTGCACCGAACCGCCCTTGATGCGGTTGACCCCGGAGGAGCGGCTGGAGAGGTAGGCGCCCTTGATCAGCACCTTGCCTTCGCGGGTGAGGGTGATGCTGGCCTTGCCGCAGCGCAGGACGATCTCGCGCTCGGCGGAGAACTCCAGGCGCTCGCCGTCGATATGCGCCACCGCCGGTTCCTTGCGGGTTTCCGGCAGGCGCTGGATGCGGCCGATCACCAGGGGCTGGGCCGGGTCGCCACCGACGAACATCAGCGCCACCTGGGTGCCGATGTCCTCGCGGGCGAGCACGGTGGTGGTGGTCGCGGCGATGCCGGTCTCCGACGGGCAGCCGGGGAAGGCCACCACCGGGCTGGAGGCCTCGGGCACGTCGAGGAGGATGCCGATCACCACGCCGTCGAGGCGGGTGGCGGCGGGGGTGTGGATCTGGACTGTCATGCTCTGTACTCCCTGACCGAGCGCGGGCTCAGTTCTGCAGGATCTTCTGACCCTTGACCACGACGTTGCTGCTGGCCTTGATGTTGATCGCGCCGGAGCCGTCGATGGTGATGTTCTTGCCACGGATGACGATGGTGCCGTCCTTCTTCATGGTGATGCTGGCGGAACCGGTGACCAGGCTGATGGAGTCGCCGGCGTTGAGCGAGAAGCTCTTGCCGATGTCGACGCTGTCGTTCTGGCCGACGTCGGTGCTGCGGTTCTGGCCGATGCTGCGCGACTCATTCTTGCCGATGCTGGTGGTCTGGTTGCTTCCGATGTCCACCTGCTCGTTGGCACCCACGCTTTCGGTGCGGTCGGCGCCGATGGTGATGTTCTCGTTGCTGCCCACGCTCTCGGTGCGGTTGCTGCCGATGGTGATGTTCTCGTTGCTGCCCACGCTCTCGGTACGGTTGCTGCCGATGGTGATGTTCTCGTTGCTGCCGACCTTCTCGGTGCGGTTGGCACCGATGGTGATGGTCTCGTTGCTGCCGACGTCCTCGGTGCGGTTGACGCCGATGGTGATCTTCTCGTTGTTGCCGACCTTCTCGGTGCGGTCGACGCCGATGGTGATGGTCTCGTTGTTGTCCACGGTCTCGGTGCGGTCGTGCTTCACGTGCACCGTTTCGTCGTGGTCGATGGTCTTGGTGCGGTCATGGCCGACCCAGTGGGTCTCGTCGTTCTCGACCTCGATGTCCTGGTTCTTCTCCGCGTGGATGAAGAGCTGCTCTTCGCCCTTCTTGTCCTCCATGCGGATCTCGTTGAAGTTCGCCGGCGTGCCGCCCTTGCTCGAGCGGCTCTTGGTGCCGCTCTGGGTGGCGTTGGCGGGCAGCTCGTAGGGCACGGTCTGTTCGGCGTTGTACACGCGGCCGGTGATGATCGGCCGGTCGGGGTCGCCTTCGAGGAAGCTGACGATCACTTCCTGGCCGATGCGCGGAATCTGGATATGGCCCCAGTTCTTGCCGGCCCAGGCCTGGGAGACGCGCATCCAGCAGGAGCTGTTCTCGTTGGACTGGTCGTGGCGGTCCCAATAGAAGTGCACCTTCACCCGGCCGTACTGGTCGGTCCAGATTTCCTCGCCCTTGGGGCCGACGACCATGGCGGTCTGCGGGCCCTGGACGATGGGCTTGATGGTGGTGGGCATGGGGCGGAAGGCCTGGGAGGCCTCGATGCAGTCGAGGGCGCTTTCGAACTGCAGCACGCCGCCGGCGGAGCCGCTTTCGTAGCTTTCCTGGCTGACCGAATAGCGCGCGCCGACGATCAGGTACTCGCGGTTCTGGTCGTCGCGGGGGTAGCCGGTCATCTTGAACAGGTGACCGCAGCCCAGGCCGCGGGCGTTGGTACGCAGTTGCACGCGCTCGTACTGGGTCTGGATGGCTTCGATGCGGTTGCGCGCGTACTGCTCGCCGTCCTTGCTCTGCACGTACTCGCCCGGGTAGTCGTACAACGGGTGTTCGGCGTTGCTGTGGGGGCGGCTCACGGTGGAGCGCACTTCCAGCCGCGCGCTGGGGCGCTGGAAGTCATAGTCGTTGAGCGCCAGGGAACCGGGTTGCACCTCACGGGCCAGGTACCACTCATAGATGTGGTCGCGCTCGCGCATCTGGTCTTCGAGCGGGTAGAAGGGCACCGAGGCGTAGTCGGCCACCGTCTTGTGCGCGCCATAGGCATCGGAGAGCACCAGCACGTGGCGCTCTTTCTCATGGCGGAAGTAGTAGTAGATGCCTTCCTGTTCCATCAGGCGGCTGACGAATTCGAAGCTGGTCTCGCGGTACTGCACGCAGTATTCCCACTCGCGGTAGGAGCGTGACAGCGAGTCTTCGAAGTCGGAGAAGCCGAGGTCGCGGAACACCTGCTTGATGATGTCCGGCACCGTCTTGTTCTGGAAGATGCGGCAATCGGAGGTGCGCGAGAGCAGCCAGAACCAGGGGCGCAGGCTGATCTGGTAGCCGGCGAACTGGCCGGTGCCGGAAGTCTGGCTGCAGCGGCAGGCGATGCCGTGGAAGTAGCGCTGGCTGCCGTCGGGCAGTTCCAGGGAAACGCCCATGGGCTTGCCCAGCAGGGCATCCAGCTTGATCGAGTAGTTTTCCGAAACCAGGGTCAGTTCGTAGTCGAAGAGCCGGCCGAGCTCCTCGTGGCCGTCGAGCCGGTCCAGGACCAGCACGTTGGGCCCCAGCGGGCTGCTGACCTTGGCCATGCGGGCCTGTTGTGTGATTGCCATGCTGTCCTTGCCTCGTATACCACTGGGGATCGGAGCGAACCGCCAACGGGCCGACGTCAGGGTATCGACGCGGGGCGGGCAGGCCGGGATTTCCGGGGAAACCTTGGTCGAAGTATTAGCAGACGACGCTCGTCCCGGGCGCTTTTTCCGAAATCCGCGAATCCATTCGGGGGTGGCGAGAAACAACGGTGCCGATCATGCGGCAGAGTCTCGCCGGCGATTGTTGTAGTGCAGAGCGGCTCCGCTGTCCAGACGCCCGTTCTTCGAGTGCCCGATGCGCGCTCCACTTCAAGACGGGGTTCACATTCATGGCAACGGGGCGGGCGAGGGGAGACAGGGGCCGGGTGCTATGCTCGCCACCTGCCCGAACCCCGGAGCCCTCCATGAACGACACCCTCGAACGTGCCATCGCCCTGGCCTGCCGTGTGCACGCCGGCCAGCGCGACAAGGCCGGCAAGGCCTATATCCTCCACCCCCTGCGCCTGATGCTGCGCTTCGACGATGCCGAGTCGCAGATGGTCGCCGTGCTCCACGACGTGGTGGAAGACGGCGACGTCGGCCTCGACGACCTGCGCGCCCTCGGCATCCCCGAACCGGTGCTGGCCGCCATCGACTGCCTGAGCAAGCGCGAAGGCGAAGGCTACGAGGCCTTCATCGAGCGCATCCGCCCCAACCCGCTGGCCCGCCGGGTAAAGCTCGCCGACATCCGCGACAACCTCGACGTCTCGCGCCTGCCGCACCTGGACGACAAGGACCTGGCGCGGGTCGCCAAGTACCACAGGGCGTTGCAGGTGTTGGAGCAAGAGGGCTGATGGCCTGGCGTGATGTGGCGGTGAGCCGCGCCGGGCGTTTCGCCATTGGCGTGGAGGAGGGCAGCGGCCGCCATTACCTGGCTATCCCCGTGAGCAATCGCCTGGTGGATTACGAGGAGCGCTACGCCATCAGCGTCGAGGATTTCGAGCGCTATGGCCGCGACCTCGACAGCGCATTGCCCTTCGTCGAGCAATGCCGGGCACGGCTCATGGATCACCTGCTGCTGGAGCCTCCCGGCGCCGACCGGGGGATTCCAGGCTGACCTGTAGGTCGGGTGAAACCCGACAGGGTCGCTCCCCACACAGATAAATCGAGACCTGGGGCATATCCAGCGGCCTTGCTCCTTGATGTTTGTTTCGCGTTCCCCGAAAATTTTTCGCCTCACCGGTTGTCGAACCCGCACCCCGGGTCGCGGCGAGGTATTCGGCGACCCGCTCATGCGCGATACAGACTAGGGAAGGCCTTCAGCAGTGACTCTCTACCGACTCCACGAGGCGGATCTGGATATTCCGGACTCCTGGCAGGACCAGAGCATCAACATCTTCAAGCTGCCCGCAACGGGCCCCGCCAAGGAAGCCAGCTTCGTCATCAGCCGCGACCCCAGCAAGGGCGATGGCGTGTTCGCCGACTACATCGAGCAGCAGCTTTCCAATGCGCGCCAGCAGTTGCCGGGCTTCGCCCTGATCAAGCAATGGGACATCAACATCCAGGGCTCGCCCGCCGTGCTGCTGGATTACACCTGGCAGCGCGAAGGCCGCCAGCTGATGCTGCGCCAGGTGTTCATCGAACTCAGCGCCACGGTGCTGATCGCCACCCTCACCACCACGCCCCAGGACCTGCCGTACCACGAGCCGGCCTGGAAGCAGGCGATGCAGACCTTCAAGCCGCTGCCCCCGGCGGCCTGAACCGAGCGCCGCGAGGCGCCCCGCAACAAGGATGTAGACGTAACCCATGGATGCACAGGCAGCAGCACGGCTCGGTGATGAGATAGCCCACGGTTTCGGCGTGGCGGCCATGGTCGCCGGCGCGGTGGCGGGTGCGCTGATCGGTGCGGCGGTGATCGCCGCCACGGCGGCCACCGGCGGCGTGGCCCTGGCGGTGATGGCCGGCTCCATCGCTGCGGGCGGCCTGTCGATGTTCCAGATCCTCAAGGGCCTGAACACTATCTTCAACCTCCCCGAACCCACCACGGGGGTGTTGATACGGGGCAGCCCGAACGTCTTCATCAACATCCGCGCCGCCATGCGCGCCGGGGATGACGCCTCGTCCTCCTGCAGCGGCTTGCCCTGCAACCACCCCATCTGGCCCTTCGAGGTGACCATCGCCGAGGGCAGCGCCACCGTCTACATCAACGGCAAGCCGGCCGCGCGCATCACCAGCAAGATGGTCTGCGGCGCGCACATCAAGAGCGGCAGCGAGAACACCTTCATCGGCGGCCCCACCGAGCGGGTCGCCTTCGTGCTGGATATCGAAGGCTGGATGCACAGCGGCCTCGAAGCCCTGGGCCTGGCTGCCCTGGGCGTCGGCCTGGTGGTGGCGGCCATGGCCGGCCTGGCCGCCCTGGCGGCCACCGTGCTGATCGGCGGTGCCATCTATGGCGGCATGGAGCTGCTGGGTGACCTGGGCGACCGCCTCGGCCCCGGCTACCGCGACCTGCTGCAGGGCGTGGCCGGCATGGCCATGCTCGGCCTGGGGCCGAAGATGGCGCGCCTGGGCAAGCCGGCACCGACCACGCGTACGCCCGCCTACAAGGCCGGCGTCACCGAGGCGGACATCATGGGTATTCCCAAGGGCTCGCGGCCGCCACCGGGCGACTACCTGGAGCAGCCCTACATCGACAAGCACCTGAAGACCTTCAAGGACGAAGGCGGCGCCTTCCTGTTCACGGCGGACGATATCGCCAACCCGAAATACGCCGCGTTCAACCCCAACAAGTTCGTCATGGCCGACTCCGACCTGTCCTCGGTGGTGGCCCAGTACAAGAAGACCGGCGATGTCTCCGTGCTGGAATCGGCGCTCGGCTATGATCCCGGCTCCCTGGCGGGCAAGGAGATCTACATGCTCAAGGTGGAGAACCCCAAGGTATTGATGCCCACCGGCAACGAAGGCGGGGTGAACTCCCTCTGGCGCCCCGGCGGCTTGACGCACCCGGGTGGCATGCGCGAAGCGGTGCTGGATAATGTCGCCATCAGCCACGGAAACGACATCAACGTACTGAAGTCGGCCCACGACGTCGTGAGAATCCAATGAATCAGAAACTGGACAACGTCCTGCTCCTCGCCCTCGCCAACGATGAACTGGACCGCTTCCTGGTGGGCGAGCCGTTCTACTTCCTCGAAGCGCGCAGCGACAACGACGAACCGCAGAACGTGGTGGCCGCCTTCGACCAGCTGGTGGTGCCGTACTGGCGCGAAACCCGCGACCCGGCCTTCCCCCAGCGCTTCGTCGCGGCGCTGCTGAAGATCCTGGCCACCTACCCGGACCGCAACCGCGCCATCTACCTGGCCCACGACTGGGTCTGGTACTACCGCTTCTGCCTGGCGAAGAAACGTGCCCAGCCCGAAGGGCCCTATGGCGAGCTGTTCGAGGTGGACATGAACGGCGTGGCGATAGCCCTGCAACGCCAGCTGGAAGCCAACAAGGCCGCCCTGCAGGCCGACACCCGCTGGGCCGGCGCCGCCTGGAACAGCCCCGACGGCATGTGGACCCCGCTGCTGCGCACCGCCGTGACCGTGCGCGACAAGCTCGGCGGCCCGGACTTCGTGCCGGCCAACGCCTGACGAGCGACGCCGTTGCCCGTGGGCGAATGAATTCGCCCCTACACCAATTCCCAACCCAGGCGCCGTGCCGTGACACCTTCGTGGATGACGCTCTTTTCATCCACCAGGCGATCTTGCAGCAAGCACCGTCGCCCGCCTCGTGGGAGCGAATTCATTCGCGATGGAATACCCGGCGACTCGCCGCCCTGTGCCGGCTGCAGACCTTTCGCGGCTGAAGCCGCTCCCACAGGGAGAGCCCGCCGCGAGACCGGACATGGCGGTGTTGGGCCTCGCTGCGCTCGGCGCCAACCTACGGCACCGCGCCCAACCCGAACCACGGTGCCAACCGGTGTGTAGGGTGGATGGCGCTTTTTCATCCACCAGCGGAGCGGCCGGCGAGCACGCAAGGTGGACCGATGGAGCGGGGTCCACCGCGGCGGGGCATGGGTGATCAGCCGGCGGCCGGGCAGGGCGATCAGGCCTTGGGCGGTGGGAACAGCGCCTTGACCATGGCGTCGATGGTGCCCTTGATGCCCTTGCCCTTGTTCGGCACTTCGCTGGCGACCCCGGAGTTGAGGTCGAGGCGGCTGCCGGTGTCGATGGCGGTGTTGCCGCTGGTGTAGAGGTTGAAGGCGGTGCCGGAGATGTTGATCTCGCCGCTGGCGTTGAACTCCAGCACGCTCTTGCCGCACACCAGGCGAATCTGCGCGCCGGCCTCGATCAGGTACTGGGTGCTCACGCTGTCGGTCTTGGCGCCGCCCACCATCAGGGTGTCGTTGCGCTTCACCGCGCGGGTGCGGTCCTGGCCGATGCGTGCCAGCTCGTCGTTGTCCACGCTCTTGGTGCGGTTGTGGCCGACCCAGTGGGATTCGTCGTGCTCGACGGCGATGTCCTGGTTGCGTTCGGCATGGATGTACAGCTGCTCGGCGCCCTTCTTGTCCTCCATGCGGATCTCGTTGAAGTTCGCCGGCGTGCCGCCCTTGCTGGAACGGCTCTTGGTGCCGCTCTGGGTGGCGTTGGCGGGCAACTCGTAGGGCACGGTCTGCTCGGCGTTGTACACGCGGCCGGTGATGATCGGGCGGTCGGGGTCGCCTTCGAGGAAGCTGACGATGACTTCCTGGCCGATGCGCGGGATCTGCACCGAGCCCCAGTTCTTGCCGGCCCAGGCCTGGGATACGCGGATCCAGCAGGAGCTGTTCTCGTTGGACTGGTCATGCCGGTCCCAATAGAAGTGCACCTTCACCCGGCCGTACTGGTCGGTCCAGATTTCCTCGCCCTTGGGGCCGACGACCATGGCCGTCTGCGGTCCCTGGACGATGGGCTTGATGGTGGTGGGCATCGGGCGGAAGGGCTGGCGCGCCTCGATGCAGTCCAGGGCGCTTTCGAACTGCAGCGGGCCGCCGGCGGAGCCGCTCTCGTAGCTCTCCTGGCTGACCTGGTAGCGGGCGCCGACGATCAGGTACTCGCGGTTCTGGTCGGCGCGCGGGTAGCCGGTCATCTTGAACAGGTGCCCGGAGCCCAGGCCGCGCGCGTTGGTGCGCAGCTGCACGCGCTCGTACTGGGTCTGGATCGCCTCGATGCGGTTGCGCGCGTACTGCTCGCCATCCTGGCTCTGGGTGTATTCGCCGGGGTAGTCGTACAGCGGAAGCTCGGCGTTGCTGTGGGCACGGCTGACGGCGGAGCGCACCTGCAGGTGGGCGCTGGGACGCTGGAAGTCGTAGTCGTTGAGGGACAGCGAACCCGGCTGCACCTCGCGGGCCAGGTACCAGTCGTAGATGTGGTCACGCTCGCGCATCTGGTCCGCGAGCGGGTAGAAGGGCACCGTGCCATAGCCCGCCACCGGCGCGTGGGCGCCATAGGCATCGGAGAGCACCAGCACGTGGCGCGATTGCTCGTGGCGGAAGTAGTAGTAGATGCCTTCCTGTTCCATCAGGCGGCTGACGAACTCGAAGCTGGTCTCGCGGTACTGGACGCAGTATTCCCACTCGGTATACGAGCGGGTGAGGGCGTCCTCGAAGTCGGAGAAGCCCAGGTCGCGGAACACCTGCTTGATGATGTCCGGCACCGTCTTGTTCTGGAAGATGCGGCAGTCGGAGGTGCGCGACAGCAACCAGAGCCAGGGCTTGAGGCTCACGTGGTAGCCGGCGAACTGGCCGCTGCCGGCGGTCTGGCTGCAGCGGCTGGCGATGCCATGGAAGTAGCGCTGGCTGCCGTCGGGCAGCTCCAGGGAAACGCCCATGGGCTTGCCCAGCAGGGCATCGAGCTGGATCGAGTGATCTTCCGAGATCAGGTTCAGCTCGTAGTCGAAGAGCCGTCCCAGCTCCTCATGGCCATCCAGCCTGTCCAGCAGCAATGCATCGCCGCCCAGCGGGCTGCTGACCTTGGCCATGCGTGCCCGTTGCGAAATCGCCATCCCACACGTCCTTAGCGCTGTACGCGTCACTACCGGGTTCCGACGCGCCGGAACCTTCCACATTCAGGCGGCGCACCCCGTCGTGGGGGCGCGCCGCATCGCTTCAATCGAAGCTGTAGGTGAACTCGCCGTTCTCGGCGCCCACCGTCACCTTCTCGACCTTGCGGCCTTCCAGCATGCGGCCGAGGAACTCGCGGGAGAGGTCCGGCAGCATGCTGTTGGTGAGGATGGCGTCGATCTGGCGACCGCCGCTCTCGGTTTCGGTGCAGCGGGAAACCACCAGGTCCACCACCTTGTCGTCGAAGTCGAAGGGCACCTTGTGCGAGCCCTCCACGCGCTTCTTGATGCGGCCCAGCTGCAGGCGGGTGATGCTCTTCAGCATCTCGTCGGTCAGCGGGTAGTAGGGGATGGTCACCAGGCGGCCGAGCAGGGCCGGCGGGAAGATCTTCAGCAGCGGCTCACGCAGCGACTTGGCGATGCCTTCGGGTTCGGGCATCAGCTCGGGGTCGTTGCACAGGCTGGCGATCAGGTCGGTGCCGGCGTTGGTGGTGAGCAGGATCAGGGTGTTCTTGAAGTCGATCACCCGGCCTTCGCCGTCTTCCATCACGCCCTTGTCGAACACCTGGAAGAAGATCTCGTGCACGTCCGGGTGGGCCTTCTCCACCTCGTCCAGCAGCACCACGCTGTAGGGCTTGCGCCGTACCGCCTCGGTCAGCACGCCGCCCTCGCCGTAGCCGATGTAGCCGGGCGGGGCACCCTTGAGGGTGGAGACGGTGTGCGCTTCCTGGAACTCGCTCATGTTGATGGTGATGACGTTCTGCTCACCGCCGTACATGGCTTCGGCCAGGGCCAGCGCGGTTTCGGTCTTGCCGACGCCCGAGGTGCCCGCGAGCATGAACACGCCGATCGGCTTGCTCGGGTTGTCGAGCCCCGCGCGGGAGGTCTGGATGCGCTTGGCGATCATTTCCAGGGCATGGTCCTGGCCGATGATGCGCTTCTTCAGGTGGGTGCCCAGGTTGAGCACGGTCTCGATCTCGTTGCGCGCCATGCGGCCCACGGGGATGCCGGTCCAGTCGGCGACCACCGAGGCCACGGCCTGGTAGTCCACGGTCGGCAGGATCAGCGGGTTCTCGCCCTGCAGCGTGCTCAGGCGCTGTTGCAGGTCGGCCAGCTTGGCGCGCAGGCCATTGAGCTCGTCCTCGCTCAGGCTCGGCGCATTGGCGCCACCTTCGCGGCTGGTACCGTCCACCGGTTCGGCGGCGGCACGCAGGCTGGCGCGGGTGGCCAGCAGCTCGTCGACCAGGGCCTTCTCTTCGTTCCAGCGCTCTTCCAGCCCGGCCAGGCGGGCGCGTTCCTCGACCAGCGCGTTCTCCACGTCGGTGCGACGGCTGCCGATGGCGACGCCGATGGCGTGCTCGCGGCCGATGATGGCCAGCTCGGTCTCCAGCGCCTCGATGCGGCGGCGGCTGTCGTCCACCTCGGCCGGCACGGCGTGCAGGCTGATGGCGACGCGGGCGCAGGCGGTGTCCAGCAGGCTCACGGACTTGTCCGGCAGCTGGCGTGCGGGAATGTAGCGATGGGAGAGCTTGACCGCCGCCTCCAGCGCTTCGTCGAGGATCTGCACCTGGTGGTGCTTCTCCATGGTCGAGGCGACGCCGCGCATCATCAGGATGGCGCGGTGCTCGGAGGGCTCGTCCACCTGCACCACCTGGAAGCGGCGGGTGAGGGCGGGGTCCTTCTCGATGTGTTTCTTGTACTCGGCCCAGGTGGTGGCCGCGACGGTGCGCAGGGTGCCGCGCGCCAGGGCCGGCTTGAGCAGGTTGGCGGCATCGCCCGTGCCGGCGGCGCCACCGGCACCGACCAGGGTGTGGGCTTCGTCGATGAACAGGATGATCGGCTTGGGCGAGCTCTGTACGTCCTCGATCACCTGGCGCAGGCGCTGTTCGAACTCGCCCTTCATGCTGGCGCCGGCCTGCAGCAGGCCCACGTCCAGGGCGCGAAGTTCGACGTCCTTCAGCGAGGGCGGCACGTCGCCGGCGACGATGCGCAGGGCGAAGCCTTCCACCACGGCGGTTTTGCCCACGCCGGCCTCGCCGGTGAGGATCGGGTTGTTCTGGCGGCGACGCATGAGGATGTCCACCAGTTGGCGGATCTCGTCGTCACGGCCGACGATGGGGTCCAGCTTGCCGCTGCGGGCCTGCTCGGTGAGGTCGACAGTGAAGCGCTTCAGCGCTTCCTGCTTGCCCATGGCGGAGGGGGCCATGGCACCGCTGGCCTCGCCCGGGGCAGCGCCGGCGTTGAAGCCGTCGGTGGCGGTCAGGGCGTTTTCCGGGGAGCTGCCGACGATCTCGTCGAAGCGCTCGATCAGGGTTTCCACCTTGATCTTGTCGAACTCGCGGGAAATGGAGGTCAGCGCGTGGCGCAGGCTCGGCGTCTTGAGGATGCCGACCACCAGGTAGGCGGTGCGCACCTGGCTCTCACCGAACATCAGGCTGCCGTAGACCCAGCCGCGCTCCACCGCTTCCTCGACGTGGGAGGACAGGTCGGTGATCGAGGTCGAGCCACGGGGTAGGCGATCCAGCGCCTCGGTGATGTCCTTGGCCAGGCGCCCGGGTTCGATGTTGAACTGGCGGATGATCTGGTGCAGGTCGGAATCCTGCAGCTGCAGGACCTGGTGGAACCAGTGCACCAGCTCGACATAGGGGTTGCCACGCAGCTTGCAGAACACCGTGGCCGCTTCGATCGCCTTGTAGGCGAGGCTGTTCAGCTTTCCGAACAGCTTGGCACGACTGATTTCGCTCATCTTGCTCTCCTTTTCCTGACGGCACGCTTGCTGTGATGGCCGTGTGGTTGGTCCTGTCTGAAGCACTCCATGCGCTTCGTGTTGTTTTCTATCGGCGGGTCGCGGTGGCGTGCACTCAGGCGCGCGCCTCCGCACCGTGGTTCAGGTGGCTCACCGCCAGCAGCAGGTCGTCGGCGTCGCCTTCGGGCTTGCCCAGCCAGGTGTTGAAACCCAGCCGGTCGCCGCCGCCCAGGGTCATGGGCGGCACTTCGTCACGTTCCAGCACCAGGTTGCTGTCCCAGTCCAGCTCCTCGCCCAGGTACTCGGCGACCCAGGCGGCCAGCTCATGGAACAGCTCGCCACCGGGGAGGAAGCGCTGGTACTGCGAGAGGCCCAGCGGGCCTATGCGGATGCGGAACTTGTGCTGGCGGTCCCACACGTGGGTGCCCAGGCACAGGTCGACGCCCAGGGTGCTGGCCTGGGCGCCCAGGCGGCTGTACTCGGGGAGCTCCAGCCACTGGCCGACGTACTCCTCGATGGCCACGGGCACGCCGAAGAACTCAGCGAGTATGGTGCGCAGGCCGTCCGGGTAGCGGGTCTGTGCCGCCAGGTGGCCGGTGAAGTAATAGCGCGCGGCGTCGTCGATCGGCCCCTGGCCCATCAGGCTTTGCATACCGCGGCCGGAGAGGGCGCCGAGGCGCGGCGACCAGTAGTCGTCGCCGGGGCGGTCCTGGCTCACGGTCGGCCGGGCTTCGGCCCAGGCGCGGTAGAACAGGGTCAGCAGGCGATGGTTGAAGACGTCGAGGAAGCGCTTGAAGGTGGCGTCGGCGTTGTTGCGCTGGCGCTCACGGGCGTATTCGGTCAGGTGCAGCGGCAGCGGACCGTTGGGGCCGGTGAGGCCGAAGAAGTACTGCTCGATGCGCGGCGTGCCGTCGGGGTTGTGCTCGACGCTGGCCAGGGTCGAGGGGGCGAAGCCGCAATCGGGTTTCTGCCCCAGGCGCAGCGGGTCGTCGGCCAGGCGCACGGAATGCCCCAGGCGCGGGCGCTCGGGGAATTCGCACTCGATGCGGCGCAGCGCCTGGAAGAAATCGTAGTTCCAGGGCGCGGTCTCCATGGCCGCGAGGGTGTTCACAGATTCGGACGGCGTCCGGGCTTCGCCCGCCATCGCATCACCTCGCCCCGTTCAGTGGTCCGCATCACCGTTTCGGTGAAGCTGTTGATCGACACATAGCGTGTCAGGAAACGTTCCAGCACCGCGCCCAGGAGGAAGACCCCGGTGCCGCGGAAGGCGTTCTCGTCGAACTCCAGGCCGATCTCCAGGCCGCGGCCGAAGACGATGGGCCCCGGCATCGGCAGGCGCCGCGTGCAGGGCTTGCTGGTGACCTGGCGCAGGCCTTCGATCTGCATCTGCAGCGCCGAGTCGGTGGGGTCGCCATACAGGCGCAGCAGTTCGCGCAGGGCGGCGGCGCCCTGGCCTTCCTGGCTCAGCGACAGGTAGTTGAGCGACAGCTGGCTGATCAGGCGCCAGGCGCTGGCGTCATGGGCGCGGCTCACACGGGGGCGGCTCGGCCCAGCCAGGCAGCGCACGGACACCACCGGGGCGCTGTCTTCCAGGGTGAAATCGCTGCGGCCGTTGCCCACCGGCATGAACAGCGGCAGGTCACGGTTGGTGCACAGCGCGCCGATGCCCAGCTGGCGCAGGTCGTGGCGGTAGGGCGCCTGGTTGGCGTCCACCAGGGAGATGAAGGTCTCGCTGCCGATGTAGGTGGAGCGCGGGCCCTTGCGGCGTTGCTTGCTGGACAGCACGCGGGGCTCGCGGCGCACCGTGTACCAGGCCTGCTCGCGGCCATAGCGGGACGGGTCGCGCACGGCATAGAAGGGCTGGAAGGGTTGCTCCGGGCCGGCGCCGTGGCCGCTGACCTCGGTGAGCGAATGCACCTCGAAATCCAGCGGGCGGGTGCGGTCGACGATCACCTGGTGCTCGTGCACGCGGTCGCTCAGATGGATGCGATCGGCGCGCCGGGGGAACAGGTTCACCGCCGGGGTGCAGAACAGCTTGAACTGCTCGGTGCCGATGCTGCCTTCCAGGCTCTGGTCGATGCGGTTGAACAGCACGATGACGTCCAGCTCCTGGCCGGCGCAGCGCTGCACCGGGCGGCGCAGGTTGGCCACGTCGATGAACAGGAAGCGGTTGGGCAGGGCGAAGTATTCCTGCAGCAGGCGGTAGCCCTGGAAGGCGCGGGGCACCACCGGCAGCACCGCGTCCTCGTCGTCGAAGCCGCGCGGGCGCAGGCTTTCCGGCGGCAGGCGCTCGACCCAGTCGCCACCGGGGGCCTGGACGAACACCGCGCAGGCATTGCCCAGCAGCTGCTCGTAGAGGCGGAAGGGTTGTTCGTCGGCGCCGTGCAGGTAGAACGACAGGCTTTCCAGGGGCAGGGCGCTGAAGGGCAGCCCGGCACCGGTGCGCAGGCGCAGGCGCAGTGCGGCCTTGGCGCTGGGCTCGGAGGCGGCGAGGCGGCCGAGCACCGAGGCGGGGTTGCCGAAGTATTCCACCTTGGCCACTTCCAGCGGCCACAGGGTCACCGGCTGAGAGGTGCGGTACTCGCAGGCGGTCTGTTCGTCGGTGCCCAGCAGGCCGCGCAGGGAGGCGTTGCGCTCCACGGTGAAGCCGCTGGCCAGGGAGCCTTCGTTGGGATCGGCCTGCAGCTGCACCACGGTCATCGACGGGGTCGGTGCCAGGTAGTGCGGGTAGGCGATCTCCAGCAGGTTGTGGGTAAAAGTCGGGTACTCGGCGTCGAGTTTGAGCTGCACCCGCGCGGTGAGGTAGGCGAAGCCTTCCAGCAGGCGCTCGACATAGGGGTCGGCGCAGTCGATGCCGGAGAGGGTCAGGCGGCTGGCGATCTTCGGGTACTCGCCGGCGAATTCCGCCGCGCTTTCGCGGATGTGCTGCAGCTCCTGGTTGTAGTACTCGAGCATGCGCGGGTTCATTTGTTGCGCTTCCGCAGGTGGTCGGCGGGGACGATCTGCACGTGGCCGGTCTCCAGGTCCAGGTCGGTGGTGAGGAGCATGCGCAGGGGCACGGGTTCGGCCCACAGGTCGCCTTCGATCTCGAAGGACAGGGCGTTGTGGTTCATCTGGTCGGCTGCCAGCTGGGCGCGCACGCGCAAGGTGGATCGGATGATGCGCGGCTCGTAGTCGGCGATGGTCTCGGTGAGCAGGGCCTCGATGGCCTGCACGTCGACGCTGGAGGCGGTGTGCCCGGCCAGCGGCGGCAGGCCGTAGTTGACCACCGAGTTGCCGGCCTGGATCTCGCTGGAGGTCTCGCTGTCGAGCGGCGCGATGGTGTTGAACAGCCAAGCCAGGTCGCGCAGGACGGACGCCTTGAGCTGGGTCAGGGAGAGCACGCGCTTGTCGACGCTCTCCTTGGCGTTGCTCGGGTCCTCGTCGGTCAACCGGTCCAGAAGGGAGGGTTGCAGACGTTCCTGCAGCGTCAGCTCGGCCATGCTCAGGCCTCCGGCTGCCCGAAGGCGAGGGTGCGCAGTTCGAACAGCGCTGTGTCGCCCTGGTCGGTGACGAACAGGCGCTGGCCGATGGGGCGGCCGTCGTCGAGGAAGTCGGTCTTGCGGCTCAGGCGGATGGCGCCGTCGGCGTCGTCCTGGCTGCCCGGGTAGCGGCTGGGGATCAGGCCCACTGTGGCGCCGCCGTTGACCAGGGTGACTTCCACCGGCAGCCAGACCAGGTCGCGCAGGTCGGTGGGCGCCTCGGTCACCAGGCTCTGGATGTTGTGCATCGGCAGCCACACGTAGCGGCCGTTGACGATGAGTTCGAGCACCGGGCCCAGGCGCGGGTCGGCGTCGGCGAACCACTCGAACGGCTGGTCGTTGAGGGTGCCGGCGACGGCGGGGGCGGCTTCGAAGGCCTGGTCGCGCAGGGCCTGGGCGGCTTCGTGCTGGCCCTCGGCGTCATGCTTGAGGGCCTGGATCAGCGGCGCCACCCATTCGGCGGGCTCGCCCAGCACCACGGGGGTGAGGCGGCCGGCGAAGACTTCGGCGCGCAGGGCTTCGCATTCCAGGGCGGTGCGGTAGGTCTGCACCATGGCCAGGGTGCTGGCATCCAGCTCGCCGGCGACTTTCAACTGGTTCTGCGCGCGGCTCCATTGGCCGAGCACCGCCAGCAGCTGGAACAGGAACACCCGCAGCTCGGCGTTGGAAGGTTGGGCACGCACCTGGTCCTGCAAGGACTTCAGGGCTTCGTCGGCGCGTCCTGTGCGCAGTAGTTCTTCGGCGGTCATGGTCGTCCTGCCTGCAGCCGGGCTGCGCGAAGGGAATGGGGGGTGTGGCTCGAGGTGGCGCTCTCCACTGCGGCCTGGGGCAGGCGGCAGTGGGCAGCGTCACGAAGGTCGACCGGCGGAGGGGAGGCCGCTGCGTGGGAATCGGGCAAGGGTCTGGCCATGGTCGGTCCGGGGGAGGGTGGCTTGAAACGCATCCGGGCCCGCTTGCGCAGGCCCGGATGAGAGAGCATCAGATCTTGACATTCTCGCGGATGTTCCAGCCGTATTTGACCGGGCCGCCATCTTTGGCGCCGTCGGCTTTCTGCGGCTGGTAGTCGACCTTCACCTGGGCGAAGTTCAGGCTGATGTTTTCGGTCAGGCGATCCTCACCACCGCTACCGCCGGTGCTCACGGAGGAGATCAGCACTTCGCTCATGGTGATGATCAGGTACTCGACCGGCGACTCGCCGCCCGCTTTGCGGATGGTCAGCTTGGCTTCCGGGTAATGCTTACCGCTGGAGCAGGCCATCATCAGGTTGGGGCTGGACTTGTCGACGTACTTGGTCAGCGACAGGTCCTGCACGCTTACCTTGCCGGCGCCGCCGCCACCACCCTGGTGCATGTTGCCGGATTGGGACATGCCCCAGCTCCAGGCCAGCACGTCGATTTCCTTGCCGTGGCTCTTGTCGGCGGACTCGCCTTCGACGTCGCCGATCTTGATGAACATATCTACAGCCATCATTCCTCCTTCGTGGCTTTCGCCACTTTGTCAGAGACGCCCGCCACCTGGCGGGCGCTTAAAGTGACGCGCCTCAGGCCCCCTTGGCCGAAGGCAGCTTGGATACCAGGCGCAGCGACACGGTCAGCCCTTCGAGCTGGTAGTGCGGGCGCAGGTAGAACTTCGAGCTGTAATAGCCCGGGTTGCCCTCGATCTCCTCGACCACCACTTCAGCGGCTGCCAGCGGGTGCTGCGCCTTGGTGGTTTCGGTGGAGTGAGCGGGATCGCCATCGACGTAGTTGAGGATCCAGTCCTGCAGCCAGCGCTGCATGTCGTCCTTCTCCTTGAACGAGCCGATCTTGTCGCGAACGATGCACTTGAGGTAGTGCGCGAAGCGGCAGGTGGCGAACAGGTACGGCAGGCGCGCCGCCAGGTTGGCGTTGGCGGTGGCGTCCGGGTCGTCGTATTCGGCCGGCTTCTGCAGGGACTGGGCGCCGATGAAGGCCGCCAGGTCGGTGTTCTTCTTGTGCAGCAGCGGCATGAAACCGTTCTTCGCCAGCTCGGCCTCGCGGCGGTCGGAGATGGCGATCTCGGTCGGGCACTTCATGTCCACGCCACCGTCGTCGGTGGGGAAGGTGTGCGCCGGCAGGTTCGGCACTTCACCACCGGACTCCACGCCACGGATGCGCGAGCACCAGCCGTAGAGCTTGAACGAACGGTTGATGTTCACCGCCATGGCGTAGGCCGAGTTGGCCCAGGTGTACTTGGCGCTGTCGGCACCGGCGGTGTCTTCCTCGAAGGCGAACTCTTCCACCGGGTCGGTCTTGGCACCGTAGGGTTGGCGGGCCAGGAAGCGCGGCATGGTCAGGCCGATGTAGCGCGCGTCGTCGGACTCGCGCAGCGAGCGCCAGCCGGCGTATTCCGGGGTGGTGAAGATCTTGGTCAGGTCACGCGGGTTGGACAGCTCCTGCCAGGAACCCATGCCCATCACGGTGGGGGAGGCGGCGGAGATGAACGGCGCGTGCATGGCGGCGGAGACCTTGGCGATCTCGCCCAGCAGCTCCACGTCCGGCGGCGATTGGTCGAAGTAGTAGTCGCCCAGCAGGCAGCCGTAGGGCTCGCCACCGAACTGGCCGTATTCCTCTTCGTAGAGCTTCTTGAAGATCGGGCTCTGGTCCCAGGCGGTGCCTTTGAATTTCTTCAGGGTCTTGTGCAGCTCGCCCTTGGAAATGTTCAGCACGCGGATCTTCAGCTGCTCGTCGGTCTCGGTGTTGTTCACCAGGTAATGCAGGCCACGCCAGGCGCTTTCCAGTTGCTGGAAATCCGGGTGGTGCATGATCAGGTTGACCTGCTCGGTGAGCTTGGCGTCGATCGCAGCGATGATGGATTCGATCGACTTGATCGCATCGTTGGAGATCAGGCTGGTCTGTGCCAGGGCATGCTCGGCTAGGGTGCGCACGGCGGTTTCCACCGCTTCGCGGGCGCGCTCGGTCTTGGGTTTGAATTCCTGCAGCAGCAGCGAGGCGAACTCGCTGGTCTGCTCGGTCGCTTCGCCGCCCTGGGGCGCAGCGTCGGTCATCAATTCGGCCATCTGGGTGTCCTCTTAAGCTTGCGGCTCGTTGTCTTGCGGCTTCGGCGCGCTGGCCAGGGCCTGCAGCAGGGCCGGGTCCTTGATCGCTTTCATGATCAGCTCTTCAGCGCCGGTCTTGCCGTCCATGTAGGTCAGCAGGTTGGCGAGCTGGGTGCGGGCTTCGAGCAGCTGGTTCAGCGAGTCGACCTTGCGCGCCACGGCGGCGGGGCTGAAGTCGTCCATGCTCTCGAAGGTGATGTCCAGGGACAGGTTGCCGTCGCCGGTCAGGGCGTTGGGCACGTTGAAGGCGACGCGCGGCTTCATGGCCTTGAGGCGCGAGTCGAAGTTGTCGACGTCGATCTCCAGGAACTTGCGGTCCGCAACGGCGGCCAGGGGTTCGGCCGGTTTGCCGGCGAGGTCGGCCATGACGCCCATGACGAAGGGCAACTGCACCTTCTTCTCGGCGCCGTAGAGTTCCACGTCGTACTCGATCTGGACGCGGGGCGCGCGGTTGCGTGCGATGAATTTCTGACTGCTGGTGCTACCCATGGTGCTCCTCCTTCGCTGCCTGTGCGGCTGTATTGGCGTCATCGGCAGCTAGCCGGTAACGGATGCGTGAACCCGCTTCGAACGTGCCCTGCACTATTCGGACTCGGGGCCCCGCAAATTCTCGAACTGGGACATCCCATCCGGGATCAGGTTGCGCACGATCGCCGCGAAATCGGCCGTGACCAGGGTCTTCGCACGCTTGAGCAGGATCGGCACCGGGCTCGATGGCTCCTGGCGCGCGTAGTACTCGAGGATGCGATCCAGGGTCTTGAGTACGTCGTCGCGGTTGGTCACCTCGCCGGAGATGCGCGGCGTGGCGCGGGCGCTCGGTGCGCTGCCGGTGCTGCCGGCGTCGCTGGCGGTGTCGTCACCGGCCGCCGGCTCATCGGCTACGGCGTCGTCGCCGGGGGCCTGGTCCTTGTGGATCTGCAGGGCGTGGCGCAGCAACTGCTTGAGGGCGCCGAGGTCGGCGCTCTGGGCCGAGCCCACGCGATCGGAAAGGGTCGACTCGATGGTGGCCAGCGCGGACTGGGCATCGGTCAGGGCGTTGCGGGTGCTGGCGAGCAGCGCTTCATCGCTGTCGCGGAAGGCGCCCTGCAACTGCTCGGGGGTCAGCGTTTCACTGGGGAAGCGCTGCAGGTCGAGGGCGTTGAGGGCGGCACGCAGGCTCACCGAGCCAAAGGCCCGCGAGCTGGTCAGGCTGCTTTCGCGCAGCAGCTGGATCACCGGTTCCGCCGCCAGCCCGGTGAGGGCGTTGATGCGGAAGGTGGGGTCGTTGTCATCGTCGGCGTCGAGCTGCGGGTACAGGCCGTCCCAGTATTGGGTCAGCAGCTCGCGCACCAGGATCAGGCCCTGGGCGAGACCCGGCAGCCCTTCGAGGGCGAGGGTGCTCTGCAGGAAATAGTTGGCGATGCGCAGGTCTTTGCTGCGTTGCAGCAGCTCACTGGAAAGCTCGCGGACATCACGCCAGACAGGGGGCTCGGCGGGGAGTACGGAGTCGCCCATCTGGCGCTCGGGTTGCCCTTGGGCAATACGTTCCAGTTCGAGATACGCAGCGTCGTATTCGAGGTCGTCGCCGCAAGGCGAATCAGCGGAAACAGGGGATAGCAAACGCGACACATCCACCACGGTGGGTGTTCTCCTTGTCAGGCCTCAGAGGTAAAGGCGAGCAGTATTCAGAGTGAACGTACGGCCTGATCACAGTCCTTTGGATCAACGTTCCGATGACGCCAATTTCATGGCTTCACCCGCTGCAACTCTTTTCCATTCTTGGGGTCGTATTTCGCCCTTGTCAAGACAATCCCAGAGCACAAACGACAGATGTGCACCAGTCCACGCTAGCCTCTTTCAGCTGTCATTTTTGTCTTTTTTCGATCTAAGATATTTCGGCTAAAGCCATGCATATTTTCCGTTCGTCTATACGATGGGTGTATGGCCAAGGGCCACGTGCAGAACAGGGACCGGATCGAAGTTGCACGGCATCGAAGGGACTCGGTGCTCGCGTCCACAGTGAGAAGTGCAAGGAGTCGCAATGCCACTGCGTTTGACCATCACCAGTTATCACAAGCTGACGCCAGGACAACGTCCCGAGGTGGAGCTTGATCGTGGTGAGCTGAGGATTGGCCGCAGTGCCGATAACGATTGGGTGTTGCCCGATCCCGAGCGCCTCGTTTCCAGCCAGCATTGCACCATCCAGTTCCGCGACGGCACCTACTACCTGACCGACACCAGCACCAACGGCGTGATGCTCGCGCAGTCGGGCGTGCGCCTGCGTCGCGGTAACAGCGAGCCGCTGCTGGATGGCGAAATCCTCAAGCTCGGCGAGTACGAGATCCTCGTTCAGGTGCAGGGCATGAGCATGAACATGCAGCCCGCCAGCGCCGCGCCGATGAGCGGGGGCGGCGACCCCTTCAGCAGCTTCGATGCGCTGATGAGCCGGCAGACCTCCACGCCTTCGATTCCCGAGCCGATGGCGCCGCCGCCGGCTTCCATGGCCCATATCCAGGGTGGCGGTTCCCCGCTGGACACCAAGCCCGACCTGTTCGACTTCCTCAACCCGCCACCGGCTGCCGCACCGTCGATTCCCGATCACGTGCCCGCCGAGCGTCATGACTTCCGCCCGCCGACGCCGATCCCCAGTTACGAGCCGACGCCGGTGCCGCCCGTGAGTGCACCTGCCGCCTTCGCCGAGCCAGCAGGCGCCGCACCGGCGATCCCCGCCGACTGGGACCCCTTCGCCGACCTCGGCCTTACCAGCCCTGCGCCCCAGCACGCGCCGGCCGTTCCGGTGCCGATGCCCACGGCGGCGGCACCGCTGGAACCGGCCCCGGTAGCCGTCGAGCTGCCGGCGGACTTCTTCAGCAATCCGCCGCTTGGCCACGACTCCGCGGCGACCTCGATTCCGACGCCCATCCCTGATCCGCAGCCCATTGCCCAGCAGACCATCGCACCGATGCCGCCCGCCATCGAAATGGCGCCAGCGGCGATCCCGGTGCCTGCCGTTGCCACGCCCGCACCGGTTCCGGCACCGCCTGCGCTGACGCCCACTGCCCAGGCCACCCACGCCGCCGCGGTGTCCTCCCCGGCCACTCAGGCGCCGGCCCATGCACCTGCACCGAGCGGCGACGACGGTGCACTGATGGATGCCTTCCTGCGTGGCGCCGGCCTTGGCCAGCTGCGCATCGACCGCGCCGAAGCCGCCGCGCAGATGGAAGCCATCGGTCGCAGCTATCGTCTGATGGTGGAAGGCCTGGTGGATGTGCTGCGCGCGCGCTCCAGTCTCAAGGGCGAGTTCCGCATGGCGCAGACCATGATCCGACCGGTGGAGAACAACCCGCTCAAATTCGCCCCCAACGTCGACGAGGCCCTGTTGCTCCTGTTGCGCCACGGCAACGCCGCGTTCATGCCGCCGGACCAGGCCGTGGGCGAAAGCTTCGACGACCTCAAGGCCCATCAGCTGGCGGTGATGGCCGGCGTGCAGGCGGCCATCAAGCACATTCTCAAACGCTTCGAGCCCTCGGTGCTGGAAGCGCGGCTGAACAAGCCCTCGGGGCTTTCGGCCTTGCTGCCGGGTTCCCGGCAGTCGCAATACTGGGAGTTGTTCACCGACCTCTACGCGAGCATCTCGCGGGAGGCCGAGGACGATTTCCAGGACCTTTTCGGGCGCGAATTCAGCCGCGCCTACGAGGAGCACAGCGCCAGACTTCGCGGGCATTGACCCCCGCAACCCCTTGGGTGCCAGGCAGTCGGCCCCGCGGATCAACAGCAGTCATTGAGGACGAATCGAAATGCCAAGGATTCTACTGGTAGCCGTAGTAGCGCTTCTGGGCGCATGTGCTTCCGAGCCACCGCCGCCACCACCGCCCACCGTGGTGCAGCTGCATATCGAAGCCTCCAGCGACGTCAACCCGGGTCCGGGCGGGCAGGGCGCACCCGTGCGCGTGCGGGTGTTCGAGCTCAAGAGCGCCACCGCCTTCAACCGTGCCGACTACTTCTCCCTGGTGGAGCAGTCGCAGGCCACCCTGTCCACCGACCTGGTCGCCCAGGACGAGTTGCTGGTCAAGCCCGGCGACAAGCAGATGCAGGAGCGCAAGCTGGACGACGCCACCCGCCAGTTCGGCATCGTCGTCGGCTACCGCGAGCTCGACAGCGCGGTCTGGCGTGACGTGATCACCGTGCCACTGAACCAGACAAGCGCCTACAGCGTGAAATTCGGCGCCCACGCCATCAGCGTCTCGCCGGCTCCCATCGCCGAGCCGGCCAAATAGAAACGGAGAGTTCGTCCATGTCCTGGAACAACCGAGTGGTCTGGTCTGAGGGGATGTTCCTGCGCCCGCAGCATTTCCAGCAGCACGACCGCTACCTGGAGTCCCTGGTGGAAGGCCGCTGCCGAGCACTGCAAGCCGGCGGCTGGGGTTTCTCCGAACTGAAGATCGACGAGGCGCTGCTCACCCAGGGCAAGCTGGCCATCGTCTCGGCTCGTGGCGTGCTGCCCGACGGCACCCCTTTCGACATCCCCGGCGACGATGTGGCCCCGGTGCCGCTGGACGTCGAGGACAGCCTGCGTGACGGCATCATCTACCTGGCCCTGCCGCTCAAGCGCGCCGGTGCCCGCGACACGGTGGAGGAGGGCGAGGCCCTGGGTGGCGCCCGCTACCAGAGCGCGGTGCGCGAAGTGCGCGACGACAACGCCCCCTTTGAAAGCCGCGCCCCCGTGTCCATCGGTGGCCGCGCCCTGCGCCTGCTCACCGCGCGTGACGGCCTCGGCGAATACGCCGCCGTAGGCGTGGTGCGGGTGGTGGAAAAACGCGCCGACCGCTCCCTGGCGCTGGACGAAAGCTACATTCCGCCGCTGCTGGATGTGACCGCCTCGCAGCCCCTGGCGGCCTTCCGCAGCGAACTGCTGGGCCTGCTGCACCAACGTGGCGAGGCCCTGGCCGGCCGCGTGGTCGCTTCCGGTGCCGGTGGCGCTTCGGAGATCGCCGACTTCCTCCTGCTGCAACTGGTCAATCGCGCCGAACCCCTGGTTTCGCACCTGGCCAACATCACCCCGTTGCACCCGGAATGGTTCTACCGCGAGGCGGTGAGCCTGGCCGGCGAGTTCTCCACCTTCTCCGCCAGCGGCCGTCGCCCGGCGGAATTCCCGGCCTATGAGCACGACGACCTGGCCACCACCTTCGCCCCGGTGATGCTCGCCCTGCGCCAGGCCCTGTCGATGGTCATCGACAGCCGCGCCGTGCCGATCCCCATCATCGAGAAAGCCTACGGCGTGCACGTGGCGATGCTCGCGGACAAGAGCCTGCTGGACAACTCGGCGTTCATCCTCGTGGTGCGTGCCGACGTGCCCGGCGAGTCGCTGCGTTCGCGCTTTCCGCAGCAGGCCAAGATCGGCTCCGTGGAGCACATCCGCGACCTGGTCAACCTGCAGCTGCCGGGTATCGCGCTGCTGCCGATGCCGGTGGCACCGCGGCAGATCCCGTACCACGCGGGCAGCACCTACTTCGAACTCGACCGCGGCAGCGACCACTGGAAGCAACTGGTGCATTCCGGCGGCTTCGCCTTCCACATCGCTGGCCAGTTCCCTGGCCTGAACCTGGCCTTCTGGGCCATCCGGAGTTAATTCGCGATGCATCCAATCGACGATCCCTTCGGCGGGCCGCCCGCCGGTGGTGGCAGCGGCGGCAACGGTAACGGCAACAACGACCGCACCATGATCATGCCGCGCCCCGGTGGCCGCGCCCCGGACCCGGCCGCGCCGCGCTACGACGCGCCCACGCCGCCGCCTGCGGGCCCGGCGCCCACCGGCCCGATGCTCACCGCGCGTGGCCAGGGCCTCAACCCGCTGGAAGCCGCCGCCGGGCCGATGCTGGCCTTGCTCACCCGCCTGCGCAACACCATCGCCCACCCGATGCCCGCCAGCCTGCGCGCGCAACTGCTGGGCTACCTGCGCCAGTTCGAAGAAAAGGCCCGTGCCGCCGGCATCGCCCAGGACGAGGTGATGCTCAGCCGCTACGTGCTCTGCACTGCGCTGGACGAAGCCGTGCTCAGCACCCCCTGGGGCAGTGGCAGCGACTGGAGCAAGCAGAGCCTGCTGATCACCCTGCACAACGAAGCCTGGGGTGGCGAGAAGGTCTTCCAGCTGCTCGACCATTGCCTGCAGAACCCGCGCCAGCGCCTCAACCTGCTGGAGCTCCTGTACCTGTGCATCAGCCTGGGTTTCGAAGGCCGCTACCGGGTGATGAACGATGGCCGCAGCCAGCTCGAGGCCCTGCGCGAGCGTGTGGCCGGCACCATCCGCAGCACCCACGGCGAGATCGAACGCGAACTGTCACCGCACTGGCGCGGCCTGGTGGTGGCGCGTGATCGCCTGCGCCAGTTCCTGCCGCCCTGGGTGGCCGTGGCCATCGGCGCCGCGCTGCTCCTGGCGCTGCTGTTCGGCATGCGCCTGAAGCTGGCCGCCGAAGCCGAGCCGGTGTTCAAGAACCTGCATGCCCTGGGCGACGTCCCGGTGCAGACCATCGACCGCCCGCCGCAACAGCCGAAGATCGTCGAGCGCCCGCGCCTGGCCGGCTTCCTCGCCGAGGAGATCCGCCAGCAGAAGGTCGCGGTGGAAGACGCCGTCGACCGTTCGGTGGTGACCATCCGTGGCGACCAGCTGTTCGCCTCCGGCAGCGCCACCATCGCCGACGACTTCCAGCCCCTGCTGCTGCGCATCGCCGAGGCGATCCGCAAGGTGAAGGGCAATGTGCTGGTCACCGGCCACAGCGACAACCGGCCCATCGCCACGCTGCGCTACCCGTCCAACTGGAAGCTGTCCCAGGACCGCGCCCAGCAGGTGATGGACGTGCTCGCGGCCAAGAGCGGCCAACCCGAGCGCTTCCGCGCCGAGGGTCGCAGCGACACCGAGCCGGTCGCATCCAATGACACCGCCGACGGCCGTTCGCGCAACCGTCGGGTGGAGATCACAGTCTTTGCGGAGGGCGTCGAGTGAAGGCGTTTTTCAGTTTCCTCGCCCGCTGGGTGATACCGGTGCTGGGCCTGATCGCCCTCAGCCTGGTGATCTGGTTCGTCGGCCCGCTGATCGCCATCGGCGACGTCGAGCCCCTGGCTTCGGCCACCGTGCGCTGGGTGCTCATCGGCCTGCTGTTCGCCGTGTGGATCGGCTGGCGCGTGCTGCGCGTCATCCAGGCGCGGCGCAACGCCGCCAAGGTGATGCAGGGCCTGGTCGCCGTGGCCCCCGATGCCGCCAGCGTGGCCACCAGCGAAGAGCTGGCCACCCTCAAGCAGCGCATGGACGAGGCCCTGGTCCTGCTCAAGCGCGCCAAGCTCGGCGGCAACGAGCGGCGCAACCTCTATGAGCTGCCCTGGTACGTGATCATCGGCCCGCCGGGTTCCGGCAAGACCACCGCGCTGGTCAACTCCGGCCTCAACTTCCCGCTCGCCGAACAGATGGGCAGCGGCGCCATCCGTGGCGTCGGCGGCACCCGCAACTGCGACTGGTGGTTCACCGACGAGGCTGTGCTGCTCGACACCGCCGGCCGCTACACCACCCAGGACAGCCACGCCCAGGTGGACAAGGCCGCCTGGCTGGGCTTCCTCGACCTTTTGAAGAACCAGCGCAAGCGCCGCCCCATCGACGGTGCCTTCGTGGCCATCAGCCTGTCCGACCTGTTGCTGGGCAGCGAAACCGAGCGTGCCGCCCACGCCCGCGCCATCCGCGCCCGGGTGCAGGAGCTCTACGCCCAGCTCGGCGTGCGCTTCCCCGTCTACGTGATGCTCACCAAGCTCGACCTGGTGCCGGGTTTCATGGAGTTCTTCGACTCGCTGAGCAAGGAAGACCGCGCCCAGGTCTGGGGCATGACCTTCGCCCTCGACGACGGCAAGAGCGCCGAGGGCCCGCTGTCGGTGTTCGGCAACGAGTTCGCCCTGCTCGAGCAGCGCCTCAACGACCGCCTGGTGGAACGTCTGCAACAGGAACGCGACCCCGCGCGGCGCGACCTGATCTACGGCTTCCCGCAGCAGTTCGCGGCCCTGCGCGATGCGCTGTCCACCTTCCTCGACGGCGTGTTCAAGCCCAACCCCTATGAAGAGCGCGCGCTGCTGCGTGGCGTCTACTTCACCAGCGGCACCCAGGAAGGCAGCCCCATCGACCGCCTGATCGGCGCCATGGCGCAGAGCATGAACCTCGACCGCCAGCACCTGGCCCGCCAGACCGGCACCGGGCGCAGCTACTTCATCGAGCGCCTGTTCCGCGAAGTGGCCTTCGGCGAGCGCGGCCTGGTGGGGGCCAACCCCAAGGTCGAGCGCCAGCGCAAATGGATGGCCCGTGGCGTGCTCGCCGCGACGGCGATCCTGGTCCTGGGCATCGCCGCCATCTGGTTCGCCAGCTTCAGTGCCAACCGCAGCTACATCGCTGCCGTCGACGGCCGGGTCAAGCCGCTGCACGGTGAACTCCAGGGCCTCAGCCCGGCACAACGCGACGTGCTCGCGGTGCTGCCGCTGCTCAATGCCATCCGCAACGTGTCCGGCGATGCGCCGAGCTGGGCGGAAGGCTACGGCCTCTACCAGGGCGACATGCTCGGTGCCGAAGGCGCCAGCGTGTACCGCAAGCTGCTGATCGCGGTGATGGCGCCGCGGGTCATGGCCCGCATCGAGGAACAGCTGCGCAGCGGCGGCTCCTCGGACTTCCTCTACGAGGGCCTGAAGGCCTACCTGATGCTCGCCGACCCGGAACACTACGACGGCGACTTCATCAAGGCCTGGGTGGCGCTGGACTGGGACCGCAGCCTGCCGCGCGACCTGGTGCCCGAACAGCGCCAGGCGCTCAACGAGCACCTGGCCGCGCTCTACGACCGTGCGCCGCCAGCGGTGCGCCTGGACGACAACCTGGTGCAGGACACCCGTCGCCAGCTGCAGCAGCTGTCCATCGCCCAGCGCGTGTACGACCGCGTCAAGCGCCAGAAGCTGCCCCAGGGCCTGCCGGACTTCCGCATCAGCGAAGCCGCCGGCCGCGACGCCGCCCTGGTGTTCTCGCGCAAGAGCGGCAAGCCGCTCAACGACCCGCTGTCGGGCTTCTTCACCCAGCGTGGCTACCGCGAAGTGTTCATGGTCTCCAGCCTGAGCCAGTCCGGCACCCTGGCCGAGGAGCAATGGGTACTCGGTCGCACCATGGACGACACCCAGGACGCCGCCAGCCTGGCCCTGGAAGTGCGCCAGCTGTACTTCCAGGACTACCTGCGCCAATGGGATGCACTGCTGGCCGATATCGACTTCGTCGCCATCACCAGCACCGCCCAGGCCGCCGACGTGCTGCGCGTGCTCTCCGGCCCGCAGTCGCCGCTGAAGAAGCTGCTCGAAGCGGTGGCCAAGGAGACCGACCTGCAGAAGGAAGAACGCCTGGCCGCCGAGAAGCTCAAGGGCACCAGCGACACCGTCGGCAAGCTCAAGGATCGCCTCGGCTCCCTGGTGGGGCAGGGCGACGACGCCCCGCAACAGCAGCAGGCACCGAGCGAGGACCCGATCACCGCGCACTTCGCCGAGCTCAACAGCCTGGTGGCCAAGAACGACAACGAACCGGCGGCCATCGACGGCCTGCTGGCGGACATGAACGCCCTCTATGTGCAGATCAGCGCCATGAGCGGTGCCAGCGGCGACGCCCTGCTGGGTGAAGCGAAGAACCAGGCCCAGGCCGCCGCCCAGCGCGTCAGCCTCGGTGCCGAGCGCCAGCCGCCGCTGGTCCAGGGGCTGGTCAAGTCCGTGGTCAGCGCCACCACCAGCACCATGATGGGCGGCATCCGCAACCAGCTGAACGCCGCCTGGACGGCCGAAGTGGTCAACGTCTACCGCCAGTCCCTGGCCGGCCGCTACCCGCTGGACCGCAACAGCACCCGCGACGCCACCCTGGACGACTTCGGCGCCTTCTTCGGCGTCGGCGGGGTGATGGACAGCTACTTCCGCAAGTACTTGCAGCCCTACGTCGACACCTCCGCCACCACCTGGCGCTGGCAGCCGGGCGCGGCGGAGAAGCTCGGCATCGGTTCCGGCGTGCTGGGCACCTTCCAGCGTGCCGCGCAGATCCGCGATGCCTTCTTCCGCTCCGGCAACACCACGCCCATGGTGCGCTTCGAGCTGAAGGCGGTGGCCATGGACGCTGCCATCGACCAGTTCCAGCTCGACCTGGACGGCCAGCAGTTCAGCTATGACCACGGCCCCAGCCGGCCGGTGGCCATGCAGTGGCCGAGCCCCAACAGCCTGGGCGTGGTGCGCCTGACCATCTCGCCGCCGTCCTCCAGCGGCCGTTCGGCCATCACCATGGAAGGCCCCTGGGCCTGGTTCCGCCTGCTCGACCAGTCGGACCTGACCCAGGGCAACGCGCCGGACCGCTTCACCCTGCGCATGCGCGTGGACAACGCCAGCATCTCCAGCGAGCTGCGCGCCAGCAGTGCCTTCAACCCGTTCCGCAGCCGTGTGGTCAGCGGCTTCGGCCTGCCGGAGCGCCTATGACGACGGCGGGCTTCTACGGCAAGCTCGCTGGCCGCGGCGACTTCATCCATCGCGGCCTGCCACCGGCCTTCATCGAGGCCTGGGACCAATGGCTGGCCGCCGGCATGGCGCAGAGCCAGGCCGAGCTGGGCGCTGCCTGGCTCGACGCCTACCTGGTCAGCCCGCTGTGGCGGTTCGCGATCGCGCCCAACCTGCTGGGCGGGGACGCCGTGGTCGGCGTGGTGATGCCCAGCATCGACCGGGTCGGCCGCTACTTCCCGCTGGCCATCGCCGTGCTGCTGGACGAGCGCACCAACCTCGGCGCTATCGTCGGCGGCGCCGATGACTGGTTCGACCGTGCCGAAGCCTTGCTGCTATCCACCCTGGAGCCGGAGGCGGATTTCGACGCGTTCGAAGCCGGGGTGCAGGGGCTCGGCTCGCCGCTGGTGACCACGCGCCATGACGCGCGCCTCAGCGAGGTGGGGGCGTTGCGTTACGCGGTGCAGGGCGGCGAGTCGCGACAGGCGGTACTGGCGCAGATCGCCAGCGACGGCTGCAGTTTCTGGTGGGGGCATGGTTCAGAGCGTGTCGCGGCCGAGCTGGTGAGATTCCAGGGCTTGCCGCCGACGCGGTATTTCAGCCGCTTCCTGGTGGGCGAGGGCGCCGTAGAGCAGCCCGCCGGCATCGGGCAGATCGATTTCGGGAGCCTGTGATGCCACTGCCTCCGGTTGCGCAATACCGCTCGGCCAGCCACAGCCACGTCGGCATGGTCCGCCAGGTCAATGAAGACGCCTGCCTGGATGCCGGCGACAACGGCCTCTGGGTGGTCGCCGACGGCATGGGCGGCCACGCCGCCGGTGACTACGTCAGCAACCTGATCGTCGATACCCTTCGCGGCGTGCAATACGGCGACGGGCTCGATGCCTATGTCGACGCCTTGCGCGCGGCGCTGATACACGTCAACACCCTGGTCCGTGCGGAGACCCAGCATCGCGGGGTGAGCACCATGGGCAGCACGGTGGTGCTGCTGGCCGCGCGGGGCAGCGAGGGCACCTGCCTGTGGGCCGGTGACAGCCGCCTTTATCGCCTGCGCGAGGGCAAGCTGGAACCCATCAGCCGCGACCACAGCTACGTGCAGGAACTGGTGGACAGCCACCTGCTCAGCGAGGCCGAGGCGAAGGTGCATCCCATGGCCAACATCGTCACCCGTGCGGTGGGGGTCCAGGATGACCTGGACGTAGAAGAAACGAGGTTCGTGGTGCTGCCCGGCGACAGCTTCCTGCTGTGCAGCGACGGTCTGAACAAGACCGCCGAAGACCACGAACTGTGTGAAGTGCTGGGCCACGAGGACCCCTATCAGGTGGTCCGCAGCCTGGTGCATCTGGGCTTGACCCGGGGCGCGCCGGACAACATCACGGCGGTAGTCGTCAAAGCATCCTGAAAAAGAAAAAAAGACCAGCATGGACATAGAAATTCCGGGGTATGAAATCGAGCGCGAGCTGGGCGACGGCGCGATGGCCGTGGTCTACCTGGCCACCCAGCGTTCGCTGGAGCGCAAGGTCGCGCTGAAGGTGATGGCCGCGGCGCTCGCCGCCGACGCCAGCTTCTGCGAGCGCTTCCTGCGCGAGGGCAAGACCCTGGCGCGGCTGTCGCATCCGCACACCGTCACCATCCACGACATCGGCAACGTCGGCAGCCTGTACTACATGGCCATGGAGTACCTGCCCAACGGCACGCTGAAGGAGCGCATCAACGCCGGCCTCAGCCCCGAGCAGGGCCTGGTCTGGCTGCGCCAGATCGCCTCCGCGCTGGGCTACGCCCACGCCCAGGGCCTGGTGCACCGTGACGTCAAGCCGGCCAACATCCTGTTCCGCGCCGACGGCGGCGCGGTGCTCTCGGACTTCGGCATCGCCAAGGCGCTGGACGACCGCACCCAGTTCACCCAGGCCGGCTTCGCCGTCGGCACCCCCAGCTACATGAGCCCCGAGCAGGCGCGCGGCCTGGAAATCGACGGCCGCGCCGACCTCTACGCCCTGGGCGTGGTGCTCTATGAAATCCTCACCGGCAAGCTGCCCTATGTCGGCTCCGACTCGCTGTCCACCGCCCTGGCGCACCTCACCGAGCCGCTGCCGGAGCTGCCCATCGCCCAGGGTCGCTACCAGGAGATCCTCACCCGCCTGTTGGCCAAGGACCCCAAGGACCGCTACCCGGACGCCGCCGCGCTGATCGCCGCCCTCGACCGCCTGCCGACGCTGCCCGCAGCAGCCCCGGCGGACGACGACGGCGCCACCCAGTTCCGCCCCCTCGGCCTGCCGCCGACGCCGCCCGCCGCGCAGACCGGCAGCGGCATGACCGGGCTGACCCCGGTCTCGGTGACCATGCCGCCCCTCGACGCCCCCGCGCCGCCGACCCAGGTGCCGCCGCCGGCGACACCCCCGGCCACGCCGCCCAAGAAGGGCAAGCGCGCCTCGGTGCTGGACACCGAACTCAGCGCCGCTGCCGCCCAGCCGTCCAGTGGCCCCAATCGCGCACCGCTGATCGCTGCCGCCGGCCTGGCCGTGCTCGGCCTCGCCGGCATCGGCGGCGGTGCCTACTGGTGGCTGAACCAGTCGCCGGCCAAGCCCGAAACGGCCCAGGTCGACGCTGGCCAGGTCGATGGCGGTGCCAGCGGCACCACCGGCGGCGAAGGCGACAAGCCGGCAGACAGCGGTTCCAGCACTGACTCCAAGCCCGTGGGCAACCAGGACGGCGGCAGCCGGCCGTTGATCATGGCCGGCAAGAAAACCCTCTTCGAGCGCGTGCTGAGCAAGCCCGGTGCGCGCTTTGCCAGCGCCGCCGGCGCCCAGGCCGACGGCGCGCCGGTGCCGGCGTTCTCGGTGTTCTACGTGTACGCGCGCAAGGTCGTGGGCGGCACGCCCTGGGTGGAAGTGGGCGCCTCCAGCGATGGCCACCGCGATGGCTGGCTGCCCCTGGACAAGCTCAGCGACTGGAAGCAGAGCCTGGTGCTGAAGTTCACCGAACGTTCCGGCCGCTCGCCGGTGATGTTCCTGCGTGACCCGGACCAGGTCGAGCTGTTCCTCGCCGATTCCAACAAGGCACGCAACGCCGTGCACCAGGCCCAGTTCGGCGACAGCAGCGACCCCGAGATCGTCGCCATCGAGCCGGCCGCCAGCGCCATCCCCCAGGACCAGTTCTACCTGCTGCCGATCTTCGATTCCCGCGAAAGCTTCGACGCCAGCGGCCAGCCGGTGCAGCTGCTCAACGTCGCCTCCATCGACCCGGGCGACACGCCCCAGGTGAAGGGCGAGGGCAGCGCGCCGGCGGCGAAGACCGATGCCTTCCGTACCGCCATCGTGCTGGTGGTGGACACCTCGGTGTCCATGCAGCCCTACATCGACCGCGTGCGCGACGTGGTGCACGAGTTGCACAACCAGATCGCCGCCCGGGGCGAGCTGGACAGCGTCAGCTTCGGCATGGTCGGTTTCCGCAGCAACACCGACAAGACGCCGGGCCTGGAGTACACCGCCAAGACCCTGGTGAGCCTGGACGAGGGACGCAATCCGGACCAGTTCCTGCAACTGGCGCAACAGGTCAAGGCCACCAACGTCTCCAGCCACGACTTCAACGAGGATGCCTTCGCCGGTGTCATGGAAGCGGTCGACGGCATGGACTGGAGCGGCTACGGCGGGCGCCTGATCCTGCTGGTCAGCGATGCCGGCGCGATCCGCAAGAACGACCCCCTGGGCCGTACCCAGATGAACGAGGCCGAGGTGCGCGAGGCGGCGCTGCGCAAGCAGATCAAGATCTACGCCCTGCACCTGAAGACCGACGCCGGCAAGAAGAACCACGGCTTCGCCGAGCAGCAGTACCGCAGCCTCACCGCCGATGCCAACCCGCAGATCGGCGACCTGTACATCCCGGTGGCCGGCGGCGACGTGAAGAAGTTCGGCGACAGCATCGGCGAGATCGGCAGCGTCTTCGCCGACCTGGTGCACAAGGTGCGCAGCGACGCACCGCTGGAGGCGCCGGTGGCGGGCAACAGCATCGCCGCCAAGACCGCCGCCATCGGCTACGCCATGCACATGGACTTCCTCGGCCACAAGTCCCAGGCCCGTGCGCCGCAGCTGGTGACCGCCTGGACCTCCGATCGCGACCTGACCAACCCGCAGCTGCCGGCCTTCCAGGTCTGCGTGCTGCTGACCAAGCTGCAGCTCAACGACCTGCAGCAGTCGCTGAAGGTGATCGTCGACGCCGCGCGCCGCACCCAGAGCTCGCCCAAGGACTTCTTCCAGGAGATCGCCAGCGCCAGTGCACACATGGCCCGCGACCCCTCGAAACTGGCCCGTGGCAGCAACCTGGCGCAGAGCGGCATCCTCGGCGAGTACCTGGAAGGGCTGCCGTACCGCAGCAAGTCGCTGAACATGAACCAGGACCTGTGGCTGTCGCTGTCGGTGGCCGAGCAGGAGGACTTCATCGACGAGCTGGACTCGAAGATCCGCCTCTACGAAACCTTCCACAACGACACCGCCAACTGGGTGCGCTTCGGCGACGCGGCGCCCGGTGACGCCCTCTACCGCGTGCCGCTGTCGACGCTGCCCTGATGCTCAGGCTTCGCGACCTGCGCAAGACGCGGGGGCAGGGCGCCCAGCGCTACAGCCTGGAAATCCCCAGGCTGGACCTGCGCGCCGGGCAACGCCTGGCCCTGGTCGGCCCCAGCGGCAGTGGCAAGAGCACGGTGCTCGACCTGCTCGCACTGATCCTCTCGCCGGATGCCGGCGGGGTGATGGAATGCGAGCTGGACGGCCGCGTGCGCGATGTCACCGCGCTCTGGCGGCAGGGTCGCAACGACGAACTGGCGGCCCTGCGCGGCCGTGGCATCGGCTACGTGCTGCAGACCGGTGGGCTGCTGGGTTATCTCGATGTGGCCGGCAACATCGGCCTGTCCCGTGCGTTGCTGGGCATGCCCGACGACGACACGGTGCGCCACCTGGCGACCCACCTGGAAATCGCCGACCAGCTCGGCAAGCGCCCATCGGCACTCTCGGTGGGGCAACGCCAGCGCGTCGGCATCGCCCGTGCCCTGGCCCACCGCCCGCGCCTGCTGCTGGCCGATGAGCCCACCGCGTCCCTCGACCCCATCAACGCCGAGCGGGTGATGCAGCTGCTGGTGGAACAGGCCCGCGCCCACGACCTGTGCCTGGTGGTGGCGACCCACGACCAGGCCCTGGCCGCCCGCGCCGGCCTGACCCCCTTGCCCCTGGCGCTGCAACGCGGCGTCGACGGCGGCGTCACCGCCACCCTGGCGGAGGCCGGCTGATGCGCAAGGGGCTGCTCGCCACGCTGGCCTGGCACGACTACCGCAACGAGGCGCGGCTCTCGGCCTGTGCGGTGCTCGCGCTGGTGGCCGTGGTGGCTCCGCTGCTGGTGCTCTTCGGCCTCAAGCACGGCCTGGTCAGTACCCTGACCGAACGCCTGGAGCGCGATCCCGCCGTGCGCGAGGTGATTCCCCTGGGCGGCGCCCGCTACAACCTCGACAGCATCGCCGCGCTGGCCGCGCGCCCCGAAGTGGCCTTCGTGGTGCCGCGTACCCGGCAGATCGCCGCCACCGTCGACCTGCACGCCGACGGCGGCAGCCAGCCACTGACCGTGGAGATGGTGCCCACCGCCGAAGGCGACCCGCTGGTGCCAGCCGAGCAGCTGCCCCGGGGCAGCGGCGAGGTGGTGCTCAGCCAGCGCGCCGCCGAGCGCCTGGGCGTGAAGGTGGGCGACGAACTCACCGCTGCCTTCGGTCGCTCGGTTTCCGGCACGCCCGAATACCAGCGCACCCGCGTGAAGGTGAAGGCGGTGCTGCCCCTGGAAGTCTTCCAGCGCCAGGCCCTGTTCGCCCGCCTGGACCTGCTGGAAGCGGTGGAGGACTACCGCGACGGCCTGGCCGTGGAGCGCTTCGGCTGGCCGGGCCGCGAAGCCGCCGGCACACGGGCGCGGGTCTACCCCGGCTTCCGCCTCTATGCCCGCGACCTCGATGCCGTGGAGACCCTGCGCCTGCACTTCGCCGAACACGACCAGGAAGTCGCCACCCAGGCCGAAGCCATCGCCCAGGTGCGTTCATTGAGCCGCAACCTCACCCTGGTGTTCTGGATCATCGCCGGGCTGGCCCTGGCCGGTGCCTTCGCCGCCATGGCCGCCAGCACCCTGGCAGCGGTGGAGCGCAAGCGCCGCGAACTCTCGGTGCTGCGCCTGCTGGGCTTCTCCACCGCCGCACTGGTCGGCTTCGTGGTGCTGCAGGCGCTCTACACCGGCACCTTCAGCCTGGCCCTGGCGGGCGTGCTGTACCTCGCCGCCGAGACCGGGCTCAACCAATTGTTCCAGTCGGCGGCGGGCGAATCCGCCTGCCGCCTGCTGTTCTCCCATTACCTGCTGGCGTTGCTGGCGACCCTGGCCTGCAGCGCATTGGCTGCGGCCACCGGTGGCTGGCGTGCGGCCCGAATCGAAGCTTCGGAAGGATTACGTGATGTTTAAGTTGCTGACAGTCGCATTCTCACTGTCCCTGGCGGTGGCCTCGGCGCACGCCGACCCGGACCCGCTGTACAACCCCAAGCCGCTGCCGGACGACGTCAGCCTGCCGCTGCCCTGCGACGGCGAGATGGTCTTCCGCTACGTCTACGTGCTGGCCAAGGGCACCCTGGACGACCGTGAAGTGAGCCTCGGCTACCCCTTCAGCGAGAGCGAGACCGGCTACCAGCAGTCGTTCATCTCCGGTTATCGCCGCGACTACATCAACGGCCAGTTCACCCTGTCGGACCTGTCCAAGGACTGGCAGGCCAAGCTTTCCGGCAGCCTGCCGAAGCCGGAGAAGGGCACGCCGCTGAAGCCGATGCTGTACTTCGTCGGCAAGTACGAGGTGACCCAGCGCCAGTACGACCTGGTGATGGCCCAGGCGGCCTCCCTGGCCGGCCAGGGTGAGGCGCCGGCCTGCGAGCCGGCACCGGCGGGCATGGCTTCGCGCCTGCCCAAGGTCAAGCTGTCGCGCTTCGAGGCCGAGCGCTTTGGCGCGGTGTACAGCGCCTGGCTGCTGAAGAACCACCGCGACCTGCTGCCCATCAGCGGGCGTGGCAGCAAGGCCGAGGACGGCGGCGTCGGTTTCGTGCGCCTGCCCACCGAAGTGGAATGGGAGTTCGCCGCCCGTGGCGCCCATGCGGTGAGCCGCCAGGAGCTGGAAGCACGGCTGTTCCCGCGCAAGCAGGAAGGCGCCGAGGGTGACGGCCCGCTGGGCGACTGGGCGGTGTACAACCAGGTCGCCGGTGGCACCGGCCAGGCCGCGCGCCTGCTGCCCATCGGCTTGAAGAAGCCCAACCCCATCGGCCTGTTCGATGTCATCGGCAACGCCGCCGAGATGGTCCAGGAATCCTTCCAGCTGGTGCATGCCGGGCGTCGGCAGGGCACCTACGGCGGCTTCGTGGTCAAGGGCGGCAACTACCTGGAAGGGGAGATGACCCTGTTCACCGGCATGCGCCGCGAGTACCCGCTGTTCGCCGCCGACGGCACCGAGCAGCAGAACGAGACCACCGGCTTCCGCGTCGCCATCGGCGCGCTGTCGGCGCCGCGCTCGCGCTACAAGGACCTGTTCGAGCAGTGGAAGGCCGAGGGCCGCGCCTCCTCGCTCACCGATGAGATCGCCGACGACCAGGACCCGACCCAACTGCTCGACAGCATCATCGCCGGCAGCACCGATACCGAGTTGCAAGGGCGCCTGGCGCTGGTCAACGAGGAGCTCAAGCGCAACATTTCGCTGATCGCCAAGCAGCGCGAAGAGGCGGCGGGCAACCTGATCCAGTCTGCCGCCCTGGTGGCCGAGACCATCAACAACTACAACATCCGCCTGACCAACCTGAAGAAGAGCCGTGACCAGGCGAAGACCGCCAAGGACGAAGCCTCGGTCAAGCTCTACGAGAGTGCGATGGCCAACGGCAAGACGGCACTCGACGGCGCCGTTGCGATCTATATTGACAACCTGGCGACCGGTACTCGCTATACCGATGCGGTGATCCAGGCGCAGTTCCAGCGGACCAAAGAAGAACTCAATCGCAACCCGGTGCTGGGCAAGAGTCTCGTGACGCGCGCCACGCTTTTCGTCAAGCATGTGGGCGAGTATCGTCAGCAGCGCAGGGCGGACCCGGAAGCGATTCTGAAAGAACTGCTCGGCCCCTGAGGCCGCGCTACAAGGACGGCGTTTTAGGTGGCTTCCGTGAAGCCTTAATGGATTGGCAAGCCACTGAGAAGCGTAAGCGAGGCCGCCAGCGCAAGGCGAAAGCAGGTGAGAAAGCGGAGTCTACGAGCTGTAGATGAGCATTTCGAGACTGTTTTCAACGCTGCGATGGCAACGCAGATAGCTTCTCAGCGGCTTGTTAGACAAACTCAAGAACGAGAGCATCGACCATGGCAACCCCACGTAACATTCCCGCATTTTCCGCAGTACGCACCGCACTGTTCACCGCCGTCACCTGCACCAGCGTGCTGCTCACCGGCTGCGCCGGTATGGGCTCCCCCAGCTCCAAGGTCGCGGCCAGCACCAAGGCCGAGTACTACCCGCAGTGCTACCAGCCGGTCAGCCAGCTGCGCGCCTCCGACCAGGCGATGACCCAGTCGGTCGCCACCGGCGCCATCGCCGGCGGCGTGATCGGCGCCCTGGCGGGCGGCCTCTCCGGCGGTGACCACGCCGGCCGCAACGCGCTGATCGGCGCAGCGGGTGGTGCCCTGGTGGGTGGTGCAGCGGGTTACTACAGCGCCCGTCAGCAGCAGATCGCCGACGACAACGCGCGCATTGCCTCCTACGCCAGCGACATCGATCGCAGCAGCGGCGAGATCGACCGCAGCATCCAGTACGCCAGCGCCGCGCAGAACTGCTACCAGCGCGAGTTCGCCTCGCTGCAGGCCTCGCGCAAGGCCAAGACCGTCAGCGAGACCGAAGGCCGCCTGCGCCTGGCCGAGATCGTCAGCGGGCTGAACGAAACCAACGCCCTGATGGCGGCCGTCGACGGCCGTGCCGGCGAGAACATCAATACCTACACCCAGGCCTACGAGAAAGACCTGCAGACCGTCGGTGTCGAGCGCAAGGACGTGAGCCAGGTCGTCGCCGCCGAGACGCCGGTCACCCCGGCTACCACCAAGACCACGACCAAGACCAACACCAAGACCACCACGTCCAAGACCACCACGCCGCCGAAGAAGACCACCGCCACTGCCAAGGCCGTGCCGAAGGAAGCGGTGAGCACCGAGCGCACCCTGCAACAGGCCGAAGCCAAGCGCGCCGAAAGCCAGAAAGTCGCCAGCCGTGGCCAGACCATGGTCAGCGATGTGTGCAACAGCCCCGACATGGGTGACTGGGCCCCGGCCAGCTGCGCCTCCAAGGCCTGACCCCTCGGCAGGCCCCTCCAGCCCGCCACCTCCATCACCCGCCCGCCTGGGCGGGTGATTGCCTTCCAGCGACAGCCCTTCCTGTTTTCACCTCGTACCCGAGAGCGGTGCTGCGTGCCGCCGGGTGGCCCCTGGACCGTGCCGGGGGGGCCGGGCCTGCTCAGTGGCCCCGCAGCGTGCGGGTGAAGCGCTGGATGGTGTCCACGACCCGCTGGGCCCCCTCCTGGATGCTCTGGATGGCCCGGCCCGCCTCGTTGGCCAGGCGTACACCCTGGTCCACCTTCTCGCAGCTCTCGCGCATGCTGCCGACGGCTTCCTGGGCCAGCTCATGGTTGCGCTTGACCACCTCGACAATCTCCTCGGTGGCCCGTGCGGTGCGTGCCGCGAGGTTGCGCACCTCGTCCGCCACCACCGCGAAGCCGCGGCCTTGCTCCCCGGCGCGCGCCGCTTCGATGGCGGCGTTGAGGGCCAGCAGGTTGGTCTGGTCGGCGATGCCACGGATGGACTGCACGATGCTGTTGATTACGTCGGACTGCTGGCTCACGGCGCCGATGCGCTCGGCGGCATGGTTCAGCTCCCCGGCGATGCCCTGGACCAGCGCCACGGTGCGATTGACCACTTCTGCGCCACCCTGGGCCTCGGCGTCGGTCTGCTGAGCGGTCTCGTACGCCACGTGGGCCGCTTCGGACTCGGCCTGCTGCTCGAGCACCTCGGTGGTGATGTCGGAGGCGAACTTGACGATCTTGTACAGCTTGCCGCGGGTGTCGAAGACCGGGTTGTAGCTGGCCTCCAGCCAGATGACGCCACCTTGGCTATTACGCCGTTCGAAGCGACCGCTGATGTACTCGCCCCGGTTCAGGCGCTGCCAGAACTGCTGGTAGCCGGGGTTGCCGGCTTCCTCCCTCGAACAGAAGATCCGATGGTGCTTGCCGACGACATCCTGCGTGCGGTAACCCGTCACCGCGAGGAAGTTCTCGTTGGCGGTGACCACTTCGCCGGCCGGGTTGAATTCGATGACCGCCATGGAGCGGTTGAGGGCATTGATGATCGCGTCCTCCTCATGTTCGTGCAGGAGGTTGGCGCTGATGTCGGTGGCCAGCTTGATCACCTTGGTGACCCGCCCGCTGGCGTCGCGTACCGGGTTGTAGGTGGCCTCCAGCCACACATCGTGCCCCTGCTTGTCCAGCCGCAGGAAACGCTCGCGGATGAATTCGCCCTGGGCCAGTCGCTGCCAGAAGCGCCGGTATTCGGCGCTTTCGGCCAGCGTAGGTTCGCAGAACAGGCGGTGGTGCCGGCCGGAGATCTCGTCCAGGCGGTAGCCCATGGTGCGCAGGAAGTTGTCGTTGGCCGCGACGATGGTGCCGTCGGGCAGGAACTCGATGATGGCCTGGGAGCGGTCCAGCGCGTCGCGCAGGGCCTGTGCTGTGGCCAGTTCATCCTGGCACCTGGCCAGTTCGTTTTTCAGGGCTGCACTGAACAGGATCATTTCACGTCGCTCCAAGGTGGCGTCGGGCGTGTGGGGGCTACACGCACACCCGGATTCAAAAGGGCCCAGCGGCACCGGCGACCGAGTGGGGAAGTCGCCGACTGCACGTCGCCGGGCCACGAACTCAGGGGCGGTCGCCCCTCAGGATCTGGGCCGGGATCTGCTCCAGGGGGATTTCCCGTCGCACCGCGTCCAGCTTGCGGGCTTCCTTGGGCATGCCGTAGACCACGCAGGTTGCCTCGTCCTGCCCCAAAGTGTAGGCGCCGGCTTCGTACATTTCCCGCAGGCCTCGGGCACCGTCATCGCCCATGCCGGTCATGATGATTCCGGTGGCGTTGGCGCCGGCGGCGCGGGCCGTGGAGCGGAACAGCACGTCCACCGAGGGCTTGTGGCGGGACACCGGTGGCCCGTCGACGATGTCCACCACGTACTGCGCGCCGTTGCGCTTGAGCAGCATGTGGCGGCCACCGGGGGCAATCAGTGCGCGGCCGGGAATCACCCGGTCGCCGTGGCGCGCCTCGCGCACCTCGATCTGGCAGAGGCCGTCCAGCCGTGCGGCGAAGGCAGCGGTGAATTTTTCCGGCATGTGCTGGACGATGACGATCCCCGGGCAGACCCGGGGCAGGGCAGTGAGCACGTATTCCAGGGCCTGGGTGCCGCCGGTGGAGGTGCCCAGGGCGACGATGCGCTCGGTGGTGCGGGTCATGGCGGCCGGCCCGCCGGCCGGCAGGATGGCGTCGGCGCTGAGCTTGGGCGCCACGGCCGGCGTGGCGGACGCGGGGGCGCCGGGCAAGCGCTTGAGGCGCGCCTGTGACGCGGCCTTGATGGCCCCCACCAGCTCCTCGGTGGCCTCGATGAGGAACTGGCGCAGGTTGCCCTGGGGCTTGGTGACGATGGCCACGGCACCGGCGGCCAGGGCCTCCATGGTGGTGGCGGCGCCTTTCTCGGTCAGGGTCGAGCAGATCACCACCGGCGTGGGCCGTTCGGCCATCAGCTTCTTCAGGAAGGAGATGCCGTCCATGCGTGGCATCTCCACGTCCAGCACGATCACGTCCGGCCAGTTGCGGTTCATCCGTTCCAGGGCGAACAGCGGGTCGGCGGCGGCCCCGATCACCTCGATGCCACTGTGGCCGGACAGGCTGCCGGTCAGTACCTGCCGAACGACGGCGGAGTCGTCGACGATCATCACCTTGATCTTGTTCATGGCGAGCAGGCCTCGTAGCGCCGACTGGCAAGTTGTTGCGGGTTGGGGTGGCGGAGCGCGACGTTGCCGCTCCACACGTCGAAGATCAGGTTGCGGTAGCCCTCGCCGCCGACGTGGCGGGCGTGGCAGGCGAGCCCGTGGGCGGCCAGCAGGGCCAGGCCGGCCTCGACGTTCTTGTGGCCGATGTGCCGGCGCTCGCGGCTGCCGAACATGTTGCCACCGCCGAACAGGCTGACCCGGTAGTCCGTGGCGCGGGTGTCGCTGTCGCGGATCTCCTGCAGCAGCTGGTGCAAGGCTTCGTCGGCGTAGCGCCCGTCCGGTTCGCGGCCCGGGTGGCGACAGGTGGGCAGCATGTAGTGGCACATGCCACCCAGCAGCGCCTCGCGGTGCCAGAGCACGATGGAGACGCAGGAGCCCAGCAGGGTGCGCAAGCGGGTGTAGCGGTCGCCGAAATACAACTCGCCCGGCTGCAGGAACACCTCGATGACGCCCTGGGGCTTACGCATGGGGCCTCCGGTAGATCGACGGGCGTACCGATTGCAGCTCGTCGCTGATGCCGTTGAGGCTTTCCGAATGACTGACCAGGAAATAGCCGCCTGGGCGCAGGCGTGCGCAGAGGCGCTGCACCACCTGGCGCTTGGTGTCGGCATCGAAGTAGATCATCACGTTGCGCAGGAAGATCACGTCGAACACGCCCACGTCCGGCAGCGCGTTGTTGAGGTTGATCTGGCGGAACTGCACGCGGCGCTTGAGGGCCGGGTCCAGGGTGAACAGCCCTTCGTTGCGCCCGGTGCCCCGCAGGCAGAAGCGCTGGCGCAGGTTGCCGGGGATGCCTTCGGCGTCTTCCAGCGGGTAGAGCCCGGCCCGGGCCTTGTCGAGGATGCGCGTGCTGATGTCCGAGGCGAGGATTTCCCAGGGGCGGGCGGCGACGGCGTCAGCCAGCAGCAGGGCCAGGGTGTAGGGCTCCTCGCCGCTGGAGCAGGCGGCACTCCAGATGCGCAGCGGGCCGCTGCCGCTGCGCAGCTCGGTGCCCAGCTTCTCGCGCAGGAATTCGAAGTGCTTGGGCTCGCGGAAGAAGTAGGTCTCGTTGGTGGTCAGCAGGTCGACGGCGATCTGCAACTCACTCTTGTCCTTCATCAGCAACTGGTAGTAGTCGCCGTAGCAGCCCAGGCCGAAATGGCGCAGGCGCTTGCTGAGCCGGCCGGCGATGAGCTGGCGCTTGGCTTCCGACATGGCGATGCCGGCGATCTCGTGGATCATCCCGCGGAACTGCTGGAACTCGCGGTTGGAGAGGCTGAGATCGGTCATGGTGGGCTCCCGCTCAGGCCGACTGTTGCAGGTCGGCGGTGGTGCCGACGTCGGCCAGGCGCTGCAGATCGTCCAGGGATAGCACCTGGCCGATGTCCAGCAGCACCACCAGGCGGCCGTCGAGCTTGGCCATGCCGTGGATGAAGTCGGTGCGGATGCGGGCGCCGAAGCGCGGGGCCGGTTCGATGTCCTGTGTGCCGATCTCGATCACGGCGTTGACCGCCTCGACGAGGATGCCCATCACCTGGCGCAGGTCGTCGCGTTCCACCTCAAGGATGACGATGCAGCTGCGCCGGCTGATGGCGGTGTTCCCGGCGCCGAGGCGCTGGTGCAGGTCCATGATCGGCACCACGCCACCGCGCAGGTTGATCACCCCCAGCACGCAGGGCGGCATCATCGGCACCGGGGTCAGGTGGCCGTACTCGATGATCTCGCGCACGCTGCGGGTGCCGACGGCGAACACTTCGTCGGCCAGGGTGAAGGTCAGGTACTGCTGGGGCGCATCCGGCTGGGCGGCGTCGCCGGGGCGGCTGAAGACGCTGGACATGCTTCGCTCCTGGGGGCACCGGCAGGTGCCCCGGTCACGGTATCGAAAGGTCGGGTCAGTGCTGGAAGCGGACGAAGCCGGCCGGCACTGCGTCGTCGAAGGCGTCGTCGCGGTCCTCCACCACCCTGAGGGAGGCCTTGCGGGCCGCACCGGCCTTGCCCTTGGCACTGGCGTCACGACCGGCCTTGCCGGCGCTGGCGACCTTGAAGAAGTCCATCAGCTGCTGCAGTTGCTCGGCCTGGCCGCTCATCTCCTCGGCGGTGGCGGCCAGCTCCTCGGCGGAGGAGGCGGACTGCTGGGTGATCTCGCTGAGCTGGTTCATCGCGGTGTTGATCTGGCTGACGCCGGTGGTCTGCTCTTCCGAGGCGGCGGCGATCTCCTGCACCAGGTCGGAGGTCTTGGCGATGGAGGGCACCATCTGGTCCAGCAGGGTGCCGGCCCGCTCGGCTAGGGAGACGCTGCTCTTGGCCACTTCGCTGATCTCCAGAGCGGCCACCTGGCTGCGTTCGGCCAGCTTGCGCACCTCGGCGGCCACCACCGCGAAGCCCTTGCCGTGTTCGCCGGCGCGGGCGGCCTCGATGGCGGCGTTGAGGGCCAGCAGGTTGGTCTGGTAGGCGATGTCGTCGACGATGCCGATCTTCTCGGCGATGGTCTTCATGGCCGCCACGGTGTCGCGCACGGCCTGGCCGCCTTCGTCGGCTTCACGGGCGGCCTTGCCGGCCATGCCGTCGGTGACCTTGGCGTTCTCGGTGTTCTGCGCGATGGAGGCGGACATCTGCTCCATCGAGGCGCTGGTTTCTTCCACCGAGGCCGCTTGTTCGGAAGCGCCCTGGCTCATGCTCTGGGCGGTGGCGGAAATCTGCTCCGAGGCGCTGGTCAGCGAGTCGGCGTTGCTGCGCACCTCGCCGATGATCTGGCTGAGTTTCTCCACCATGGTCTTGATGGCCGCCAGCATGCTGCCGGTGTCGCCGGGCTTGGTCTCGACGGTGGCGGTCAGGTCGCCGGCGGCGATACGGCTGACCACGTCCACGGCGTAGGCCGGTTCGCCACCCAGCTGGCGCAGCAGGTTGCGGGTGACCAGGCCGCCGATCAGGCCGATCACCAACAGGGTGATGGCAGAGACCACGATGGAAATCAGAGTGGCTTGCTGGCGGGTCGCTTCGGCACGCTGGCCGCCTTCGGTGGCCATGCGGATGTTGTAGTCACGGTGCTTGTTGAGCGCATTACGCAGCGGTTCGATGACATCGCTCTGGAGCGCGATCATGGCGTCACGAGCTTCATCGTTCTGGTTAGCGCGCGATAGCAGCAGTACAGAGTCTGCCTTGTGGAGGAACTCGGAGATGATCTTGCGATCCGCATCGAACAGCTGCTGGTCTTCCGCATCGACGATGGTTTTCTCGTAATCGTCGATGGCTGCCATCACATCGACCTGGTTGGCTTTGATGGTTGCGTCGACCTCAGCCATGGCCTTGTCATCAGTCGTCAGGATGTGGGCATAGACGTGCTGGATCTGGATATTCACCGCGTTGCGCAGCTTGTTCAGGGCCACGATGCTCGGCACTGAGTTGACGTTGGCGAAGTTGGCGGCGGTGTAGACCTGGTTCAGTTGCTGATAGGCGATCCCGGAGAGCAGGAGGATGCCGATCAGGGCGGACATCACCAGGAGGATCATTTTCTTGCTGATGGTCATTTTCAGGACTCCTGTGCGCGTCTGCGCAATCAGACGAGGGACAGTCGGGGGGTGTTGCGCTGGCCAGCCAGCGCGGCGATCTGGTCGACGTTCAGCACCTGCTCCATGCGCAGCAGGGTGAGGAAGCGTTCGTCCACACGGGCGAGGTCTTCGATGTATTCCGGGGGTACGCGGCTGCCGAAGGCGGGGGCCTGGCGCAGGGCGCGCGGCTCGATCTCGGCGACGGCGGTGACGGCGTCCACCAGGGCGCCCATCAGCTGGGCCTCGTCACCGTCCTGCAGCTCGACGATGACGATGCAGGTGCGGGTGCCCAGTTCGGTGCTGCCGAGGCCGAAGCGCTCGGCGAGGTCGATGATCGGCACCACGGCGCCGCGCAGGTTGATCACCCCGCGCACCAGCGGCGGCATCATCGGCACCTGGGTGATGGCGTGGAACTCGAGGATTTCCCGCACGTAGCGGGTGGCAACGCCGAACAGGTCGCGGCCGACCCGGAAGGTCAGGTACTGGCGTTGCTCGTCGTCGACGAATTCCGGCAGGGGCAGGCTGGCGGTACTCATTGCAGGCTACTCCGTTGGCTGAGGGCGGTGCCGCTGGCGCCAGGGCGACCAGGCTGTGCGAACTGGGCGAGCAGGCCGGGGATGTCGAGGATCAGCGCCACCGCGCCGCTGCCGAGGATGGTGAAGCCGGAGAGCGACGGGACCTGGCCGAACACCTTGCCGAGGGGCTTGATGACGGTCTGGAACTCGCCGTGGAGCTGGTCCACCACCAGGCCGGCGCGGACCCCGGCGTAGCTGACCACCACCACGTTCTCTCGGCGGGGCCGCAGGCTGGCTTCCTCGAACAGGTTGCGCAGGCGGATGAAGGGCAGCACGTCGCCGCGCAGGTCCAGCTGGTCGAGGTCGTCCAGGTCGCTGCTGGGCAGCTCGATGCATTCCTCCACCATGTCCAGGGGCACCACGTAGCTGGAGCTGCCGACGCCGATCAGGAAACCGTCGATGATGGCCAGGGTCAGCGGCAGGCGGATGCGTACGCAGGTGCCGGCGCCCAGTCGGCTGTCCAGCTCCACCGTGCCGCGCAGGGCGGTGATGTTGCGCTTGACCACGTCCATGCCGACACCGCGGCCGGAGAGGTTGCTGATCTGCTCGGCGGTGGAGAAGCCGGGCTCGAAGATCAGGTTGAAGGTGTCCTTGTCCGAGAGCTGCTGGCCTTCGGTGATCAGGCCGCGCTGTACGGCCTTGGCGAGGATCTTCTCGGGGTTGAGGCCGCCGCCGTCATCGCTCACTTCGATGACGATGCCGCCGGCTTCGTGGTAGGCGTTCAGGCGCACTACGCCCTGCAGGGGCTTGCCGCTGGCACGACGCTGCTCGGCCGGCTCGATGCCGTGGTCCATGGCGTTGCGCACCAGGTGGGTGAGGGGATCGCCGATCTTCTCCACCACCGTCTTGTCCAGCTCGGTGTCGCCACCGCTGATGTGCAGGACGATGTCCTTGCCCAGCTCCTTGGAGACGTCGCGCACCACCCGCTGGAAGCGGTTGAAGGTGGCGCCGATTTGCACCATGCGCAGGGTCAGGGCGGAGTCGCGGACTTCCTCCACCAGGCGCGAGAGGCTTTCGGCGGACTCGCTCATGTTCACCAGGCCACAGCCCTGGGCGAGCATGCGGGTGTTGGCGCCGGCGATGATCAGCTCGCCCACCAGGTTGATCAGTTGGTCCAACTTGCCGGCGTCGACGCGGATCAGGTTGGCCTCGCCGCTGGCGCGGGCGGTTTCCTTGAGGGCCTTGCCGACTGCGGCGGTCTCGCCCGGTTCGGCGGCGGCCGGTGCCTCGGGGCTGGAATCGGCCTGGGCTTCGTTGGCCTGCGGGGTATCGAGGCTGGCCAGTTCGGCCTCGCTCAGGGTGCCGCAACGCAGCAGGCGCTGGCGCTGGGCGTCGCCTTCGTCGGCCTGTTCGGCCAGCAGCTCGGCGTAGCGGGCGAAGGGGGCGCCGGGCGGCAGGATGCGGATGCGGCCCTCTTCGCGGACGAAGTCGAAGGCGCCTTCGATCACCGCCGGGTCGGCTTCGGTGGTGAAGGCCACTTCCAGGCCCAGGTAGCAGGCTTCGGGGTCGAGGGCGTCGAAGCTGGGCAGGTGATCGAGCACCGGCTCGGTGTGCAGCAGGTCGCCGAAGGTCGCCAGGTAGCGCAGGAATGAGACCGGGTCCATGCCGTCGCGCAGGCTGTCGGCACCGAAGCGCAGGGACAGGTGCCAGTGCTGGCTGGCGACGCCATCGCGGGGCGCGGCTGCACATTCGGAGGGCGCTTCGGTAGCGGCGGCCGGGGTGTCGTTCAGGTACTGGCTGAGGCGTTGCACCAGTTCGGCCTCGTGGATGCCCATGACCTCCGGCAGCTCGGCCAGGTCGCGGCCCTCGGCGAGGTGGTCCACCAGGCCGGCCAGGTGGTCGCCCACCAGCAGCATCAGGGCGCTGAGGTCGGCACTGAACGGCAGCTCGCCGGCACGGACGCGGTCCAGCACGCTTTCGGCCACGTGGGTGAAGGCGACGATGGAGTCGAAGCCGAACAGCCCGGAGGACCCCTTGATGGTGTGGGCGGCGCGGAAGATGGCGTTGATCAGTTCGGGGTCTTCCGGGGATTGCTCGATCTGCAGCAGGGCGTCTTCCATCTGCTGCAGCAGCTCCCGGCTTTCGGCGATGAAGGTGCCGATCACGCTGTCGAGGTTCATCAGTGCAGCCCTCCGATGGGGAGCAGGTCACGCAGGCCACTCAGTTGCAGGATCTCGGTCATGGCCGGGCTGGCCCCTTCGAGGCTGAGGTGGACGTGCTGGCGGCGGGCTTCCTGGCAGGCTGCCAGCAGCAGCTGCAGGCCGGCGCAATCCACTTCCTCGATGGCACTGAGGTCCAGGTGCAGGTCCACGGCCCCTTGCAGGGCGTTGGCCAGCAGCAGCTTGGTGTCGGCGGCGGTGTAGATGGTCAGCGCGCTGTCCAGGGCCAGGCGGCGGCTGCCATCGAGGGATTCAAGGGTGCTCATGGCGGTCTCCCGGTCAGGGCAGGATCAGTTTGGAGACGGCGGTGAGCATCTGCGCCGGCTGGAAGGGCTTGACCACCCAGGCCTTGGCCCCGGCGGCCTGGCCTTCGGCTTTCTTGGCGTCGCCGGCCTCGGTGGTGAGCATGATCACGGGGGTGAACTTGTAGGCCGCCAGCTGCTTGACGTTCTTCAGGAAGGTGATGCCGTCCATGTTCGGCATGTTCACGTCGCTGATGATCAGGTGGACCTTGCGCCCGTCGAGCTGGGTCAGCGCGTCCTTGCCGTCGACGCCTTCGAGCACGTCGTAGCCGGCGGTTTTCAAGGTCATGCCCACCACCTGGCGGATGGAGGCGGAGTCGTCGACGATGAGAATGGTCTTGGCCATGATGGGTCCTCAGAAGAAGGTGATGTCGGAAGCGGAATGGCTGGCGCCCGCGCTGCCCGAGCCGCTCTGGCGGCCGTGGTGGATGGCATGCTGTTCGGGGGTGGTGTAGGTGCTGGAGAGTTCGTCGAGCCAGGAGCGGGCGTCCACGTGGCGGGCGTCGTCCTGCTCCAGGTGCTGGGCCAGGCGGCCGATGTCGTCGCGCATGTGGCCGAGCATCTGGCTGACCCGGTCCTGGAACTGCAGGGCGACCAGCACCTCGGAGATTTCCTCGCCGACTACGGCGTTGTCGTTGCGCAGGGCGTTGCCGTGCTCCACCAGTCGGGTAGCGCCGGAGCGGAACTGGGCGATCACCTGGCGGATCACCTGGCTGGCGTTTTCCAGGGTTCCGGCGTCGCGGGTGGCGTGTTCGTTGGAGACCTCCAGGGTGCGCTCGATGGCGCCGCTGACGGTCTCGATGGTGTCGCCGATGCGCTTGCCGGTTTCCTCGGAGAGGGTGGAGAGCTTGCGCACCTCGTCGGCGACCACGGCGAAACCGCGACCGGCTTCACCGGCGCGGGCGGCTTCGATGGCGGCGTTGAGGGCCAGCAGGTTGGTCTGCTTGGCCACGTCGCCCACTTCCTTGGCCATGGTGCGCAGCTGGGCGGTGTAGCTGTTCAGCCGCTCCACCTCCTGCAGCAGGCTCTCCTTGCTGGAGAGCGCCAGGCGCAGCTGGCTGACGATGTCTTCGAGCTCCACTTCGCTCTGGGCCAGCAGGGTGACCAGGGCATCGCTGTCGGCCTGCATGCCGCTGGAGACGGCCTCGCTGATGCGGCCGGCGAGGCGGGCGAAGCGCTCGGAGAGGGCTTCGATGGCGGTCTGGGTCTGGTGGCGGGCGGATTCGATCTGCGCCGACCAGATCGGCGCGATGCTGACGCACAGCTCCGGCAGGCCCTGCACGTGGCGCTCGGCCTCGAGCCGGGTACCTTCGGCCAGGGCCTCGTCGCGGGCCTGCTTGAGTGCCTGTTCGTGGGCGCCGCCACGGTGGGCAAGGACGACCCAGAGCAGCAGCGTGGGCGCCACGGCCGCCAGGGCCCAGGCCGGGGAGGGGAACTGGCTGGCCGTCCAGAACAGCAGCGCGCAACTGGCGCCGCAGAGGGCGATGGGCAGCCAGGGGACGCTGGAAGTGTGGGTCGGGCTGGTCACGGTCGCGCTCCTTGAGGACACGGGGCCCGCAGCGGCGATACGTTGCGGGGGTGTGTCCAGCATGAGCGCGGGGCCTGCGCGGCCCTATCGTCCTATCCCGGTGATGGCATCGGGACATCCTGCTTTTTTGTAGGGATTTCCCGAGGGGCTGCGTCGCGCCGCGGCCCTTATCGAATGGCGACCCGTGGCTCAGGCCGTCAGGCCGTCAGGCCGTGGGTCATGGCGTATTTGATGATGTCGGCGTTGCAGGTGAAGCCCATCTTCTCCATCAGCCGGGTCTTGTGGGTGCTGACGGTCTTGTTGCTGATCACCAGCTGGTCGGCGATCTGGTTGACGCTGAGGCCCTGGGCCAGCAGGCGGAGGATCTGGAACTCGCGGTCGGAGAGCTGGGCGGCGGCATCGTCCGTGGGGCTGCTGCTGGCGAAGGCGAGCTGTTCGGCGATGCGCGGGTCCAGGTAACGCCCCCCATCGGCCACCCGGTGGATGGCAGCGAGCAGGGTCTCCGGGTTGTGGTCCTTGGTCAGGTAGCCGCTGGCGCCGGCGCGCAGGGCACGTTGGGCGATCTGCGCCTCGTTGTGCATGCTCAGCACCAGGATCGGCAGGCGCGGGTAGCGGCCGTGCACGCGGCTGATCAGGTCCTCGCCGCTGAGGCCGGGCATGCTCATGTCCAGCAGCAGCAGGTCGAACTCGCCCAACCGCAACTGCTCCAGCACCTGGGCGCCGTTCTCCGCTTCGGCCGCCACCTGCAGGCGGGTGTCGAACTCGATGAGTTGCTTGAGGCCGCCGCGCATGATGGCGTGGTCGTCGGCGATGAGGATGCGGGTCATGCCGTCTCCGTAGGCTCGTTGATGGGGAAGGTGGCCTGCACCGTGGTGCCCTGGCCGGGGTGGCTGAAGATCACCACTTCGCCCCCCAGGCTGGTGCCGCGCTCGCGCATGCCGGCCAGGCCCAGGGAACGCTTGCCGACCTTGGCCGGGTCGAAGCCGTGGCCGTTGTCGGTGATGTCCAGCACGTAGCGGTCATCGACCTGCTCCAGGCTGACCACCGCCCGGCTGGCACCGGAATGGCGAGCGATGTTGGTCAGCGCTTCCTGGACGATGCGGAAGGCGGTGGTGGCCTGGCTGTCGTCCAGGGCCGGTGCGCCGCTGTGGGCCACCAGCTCGAGGGTGATCTGTGTGTGGTGGCTGCGGAATTCGTCGATCAGCCATTCCAGGGCCGGGTAGAGCCCCATGTTCAACGCCGCCGGACGCAGGCTGGTGGCGATGAAGCGCACCACGCCGATGGTGCGGTCGCACAGGGCCATGAGCCGCTCCACGTCCTCACCGAGCCCCGCGGCCTGCTCGCCGTACTTCAGGCGCAGAAGGGAAATGCCCATGCGCAGGGCGGTGAGGTGCTGGCCCAGTTCGTCGTGGATCTCCCGGGCGATCAGCTTGCGCTCCTCTTCGCGGGCGCTTTCCCGGCGGCTGGACAGCTCGCGCAGCTGGCGGTTGCTGGCGGCCAGGCGGCGTTCCGCCTTGCGGATGCCGCTGATGTCGCGGGCCACCGAGATGACGCTGGTCACTTCGCCCTCGGCGTTGCGCTCCGGCACCAGTTGCATGAGGTAGTGGATCTGCTGGTCGCTGGGGCCGTCGATGCCGTGGATCAGTTCCTCTTCCATGGACTCGCCGGTGGCGGCGACCTCGCGCACCAGGTCGCCCATGATGTCGACCTGGGAGTTGTCGCCGAAGACTTCCCGTGCCGGTCGGCCACGGGCCTCCACCAGAGGCAGGCGGCACAGGGCTTCCAGGGCCGGGTTGGCGTAGAGCAGGCGGAAGTCGGGGGTCAGCCGGCCTATGGCGTCGGGCGTGTTCTCGATCAGCGCGCGGAATTGCCGCTCGTTGCGCAACAGGGCGTTGGCGATGCGCCGCCGCTCGGTGAAGTCGTGCATCAGCACGAGGCTGTAGGGGCGCTGGTCGTAGCGGAAGCGGTTGAACTGCATCGTCACATAGCGGGGGAAATCTTCCCCCGGGACGTGCAGCTCGCAACTGAGCACGCGCTGGGTGTCCAACGCTTCCTGCAGGCCATCCTCCCGGGCGAACAGTTCGGCGAACTGCTGCGTCAGCAGGGCCAGCACCGGTGCCAGCGGCTGCCCGACGAGGTGTTGGCGCGGCTGGCCGATCAGTTGGCAGGCGGCTTCGTTCAGGTAGCGGATGTTCTGCTCGCCATCGAGCAGCAGGACGCCATCGGCGGTGTAGTCCAGGGCGAAGCTCAGCAGGTGCGTCTGCTCGGCCCGCTCCCGGTGCCCGGCAAGGGGTTGCAGGCGCACCAGGTAATGGGTGGGCTGGCTGCGACCGTCCTCGACCATGCTCAAGCCCAGGTGCAGCCAGCGATGCTCGCCGGACGCGGTGATGAAGCGCATCTCGCCGCAGGACAGGTCGTCGTGCTGGCGACGTGCCCGGTCAAGGGCCTCGCCCAGTGCCTGGCGATCCCTGGGGTGCAGCAGGCTGTCCAGGGGCGTGCCGATCAGGGTCTGCCGGGAGCGCCCGAGCAGTTCCTCCGAGGCTCGGTTGACGTGGCGGACGGTACCGTCCAGTTCCAGCAGGGCCAGCCCCACCGACGACGACTCGAATGCCCGACGAAAGATCTCTCCCCCAGCGCTTTGGCCCATGACTCCCCCGATCACGTGCGATGCGACTGACGGAGTATGGATCAGTGGCGAAATGCCGGCAGATTTTTGCTCAGGCCCGTCATTGACGCTGCAGTGACGGGGTGCGCTCCGGGGCATGCAGGGGGCAGATGGCCGCACCCGGGGCCCCACCTCGCGGCCGGGGGCGGCGTGCATCGGGCGCGGTGGGGGTCAGGGGGTGGGGGGCTCGACGCCTTGCTCGCGGTAGATGGACACCACCTCGCCATTGCGGCGCATGGCCTCCAGTTCGCGACCGAGGCGATCGTAGATCGCCGCGCGGTCGCTTTCGTAGAGCTTCTTCGAGACGGCGAAACGGTTTTCGACGCGGATCGGTTCGCGCATCCCGGCGTAGGTGTAGTCGCTGAAACGGATGTTTTCAAAGGCCGTGTCGATGGCGGCCTTGTCCAGGACGGCGATGGTGTCGATGCGACCGGCGCGGAACATCCGCACCAGGATGTCGTCGTCCACCGCCGGCTGCTTGTGCAGAGCCTTGTCGGCGTCGAAACGCGGGAAGTACAGGGTGCTGCGCTTGACGCCGATGCGCAGGGGCGCCAGGTCCTCGTAACGCTCCACCCGTTGGGTGGGGCGGATGGTGAAGAGTATCTGCTTGTCCTGGGTGCCGATGCTCGGCAGGTAGTGCAGGTAGTGGTCGCGCTCCGGGTCGGGCAGCACCCGAGGCACCACGTCGATGCGCCCTTCACGCAGGTCCGCCAGGCTGCGGGCGAACGGCGCATAGCGCCACTCCAGTTGCAGCCCGGCACGCTCGGCGGCCACTTCCAGCACCTTGACCAGGGGGCCGGTGGGGCGCCCGTCGATGCTCCACATCTCGGGCGGGCGGTCGCGCAGGTCCACACGCAGGGTGTCGGCCTGTGCCAGCACCGGGAGCAGCAGGATCAGGAAGGCAGAAAGCAATCGCATGGGAGGTTCTTCTATTTATTGTCCGTGCCCGTCGAGGGGCCCGCATGCCTGAACTGTGGTGCCGAAACCGCAGGGGCGCAACTCGACTCTCGTAGGGGGCGTCTTCGCCAGGCAACGCGGTGGGAGTGGGCACGAAGCCATGCGGGTTTCACCCGAGCCCGTGCTGGTGCGTCGTACCCCGGGGCGGCTGCTGTCGCCAGGCGGGCTGCAGGGATGATCGGCGCCCGACCTTAAACCGCGCCTGCTGGCTCAGCCCCGTGGCTGAGGGGGGAGGCCGTGTGCGAATCGACGATGACGGCTATGGAACCACGCGGAGAGGGGTCAGCGTCGGTCCGGGCGCGACCAGATCCACAGGTTGCCGAGCAGCATGCCGGCCATGACCAGGTAGAGCCAGGCGCCGTGGGGCAGACTGATGAGCATGATGACCAGGGCCAGGAGCATCGAGGCGCTGGCGGCGAGCTTGGCACGGCGGGCGATGGCGCGGCCGTTGCGCCAGTTCTTGAGGATGGGGCCGAACAGGCGGTGGTTGTCCAGCCAGTGGGCCAGGCGCGGCGAACTCTTCGATGCGGCCCAGGCGGCGAGCAGGACGAATTCGGTGGTGGGCAGGCCCGGCAGCACCAGGCCGACCATGCCGACGCCCAGGCTGGTGTAGGCCAGCAGGGCGAACAGCAGGCGGCTGATGCGCGAGCGCGATGGAGCGGGCGCGGCGACCGGGAGGTCGCCGGCCAGGGACTCAGGCGGGGGTGTCGGCACTGGCGTAGGCGTGTTGCAGCAGCTCACGGAAGCGGTTGAAGGCGGCGAGGGCGCCCTTGTCCACATCGGCTTCCTGTTCGGCGCTCAGTTCCAGGCCGTCGAGGGTGCGGGTGAAGCTCTTCCAGCCTTCGGCGCGGCCGCCAGCGGGCTCACCCAGGTGACGGGCACCGACTTCTTCGGTCAGGCCCAGTGCGGCGACGCGCTTGATCAGGAAGGCGGCGCCGAGCTTGGAGCCTTCGGAAACGAACAGCCAGCCCAGGGCTTCGGCGAAGCTGGGGTTCTGCACGGCGCCGGCGACCGGGGCGGGTACGTCGGTGTCCAGGTCGGCCAGGTCCAGGCGCGCCTGCTCGGCACGGCAGCGGGCGGGCAGGTCGGGGAAGACTTCCACCAGCGCGGCGTCCTGGTACAGGCTCTGCAGCTCGGCCTGGAACAGGTACTGGGCGACCACGAAGCGGGAGAAGTTCTCGCGGTTGGCGAAGGGGTCGTTGGCTTTCACCGCCTGGTCCAGCTCGGCGTGGGGCGCGTGGGTGATCTGGTTGATGCGTTGGGAACGGAGGGTGCTGGTCATGGAGTCATCCTGAAAATTGGCTTCTGTTGACGAGACGAACGAGCCTGTCCATCGCGTAAAAAATGCCCGCAAGGGGGTGTCGCGCCTGGCGGCCTCCCCATCACGCCGAAGCGGGTAGGGAGGCCTTGCCGGCGGCGATCAGATGTCCCAGACGAGGTTGACGGAGAAGTTGCGGCCCGGTTGGGTCAGGCGGTCGAGGTTGGCCGGGGCGGTCACGCCGGCTTCGCCGACGCCGTCGTAGCCGCGCACGTCATCCCACAGCCAGTACTTCTTGTCGGTCAGGTTGTAGAGGCCGGCGTTGACGGTGAGGTCGTCGGTCAGCTTGTAGTAGCCGGTCAGGTCGAGCATGCCGAAGCCCGGGGTGGCGAACTGGCTGGGGCTGCCATCCGGGGCGTTGAAGTTGTCTTCGTCGATGCGCGTCTTGCGCTTGACCAGGGTCCAGCTCAGTTGGGTGCCGAAGGCGTCCTGCTCGTAGCCCAGGCCGAATACGCCGGTCAGCGGGTTGATGCTGTTCAGCGGCTGGCCGGTTTCGTCGTTGCGGCCACGGGCATAGGCGATGGAACCCTGGGTGTAGAGGCCCGGGAAGGCACCGAAATGTTCCAGGTCCAGGCGGCCCTTGACCTCCATGCCGCGGATGCTGGCACGGCCGATGTTCTTGCTCTGGAACACGGTCAGGCTGCCGCTGCGGCCGACGGCATCGTTGTCGAGGAAGTCGCGGTAGCGGTTGTAGAACACCGCCACGTCGAAGCTGCCGCCTTCGAAGTTGCCACGCAGGCCGGTTTCCAGGCTGCGGCTCTTCTCCGGCTCCAGGTCCGGGTTGGGTTCGACGATGTAGCCCAGCGAGGTGTTCTCGAAGCGGCCGTACATTTCCTTGGCGTTGGGGGTACGGAAGCCTTCGGCGTACTGGCCGAACCAGGTGTAGGTGTCGTCGAAGGCGTAGGTCACGCCGAACTTCGGCGATACACGCTGCCAGTGCTTGGTTTCGTCACTCGGGCGGAAGCTGCTGGTACCGAGGGTGCGCAGGTAGTCCGGGGTCAACTCGGGCTCGAGGTCGGTGCGGTCATAGCGCAGGCCGGGGAGAAAGGTCCACTGGTTCCAGCGGATTTCATCCTGGGCGAACAGGGCGTAGGTCTTGACGGTGGGATCGGGGAAATCGCTCTGCGGGGGCAGGCTGTCACTGGCGGTGGGGCTGACCTGGCCGACGCGGTTGGTGCAGCTGCCGACCGAGGCGTAGCAGAAGGCGGTGCCGCTGCGCAGGCCGGTGACTTCCTGGTGCTTGAGGTTGAGGCCGTAGGTCAGCAGGTGCTCGGTGTCGCCCAGGCTGAAGGCCTTGTCCAGTTGCGCATCGATCACCCACAGACGGTCCTTGTAGTAGGTGTCGCGGTAGCGCATCACGTCACGGAACACCGAACCACCGAAGCTGGGAGCGTAGCGTTCCTGGGTGCTCTGATCGGTCTTGGCGATCTGGTAGTTCAGGCTCCACTTCAGGTTGTCGGCCAGCAGGCTGTCGAGGGCGACGGTGTGTTCCAGGCCGAAGCGCTCGCGGGTGATGGTGTCGTTGCCGCTGCGCGACTTGTAGTAGTCCGAGCCCACGCCGATGGTCGGGGCGTTGAAGGGGCCGCCGACGGCGCTGAGCTGGTTGGTGTCGCGATCGTCCTTGTACTTCTCGTAGGTCAGTTGCAGGCGGTCGGTGTCGTTGTAGTTCCAGCCCAGCTTGGCCAGGACGTTGGTTGAACGCACGTCTTCCGGGTTGGCTTCGGTGCGGTCCAGGCCGGTGCCGCCGTGGCCGCCGAAGGATTCGGTCTCGTGGCCGTTGCGCTGGGACAGGTGCAGCAGGGCGTCGAACTGCTCGTGGCGGCCGGCGACGGTGGCCGAGTTGAGCCAGCTGTCGTCGGCGGAGCTGTAGCCGGTCTTCAGGCGGGCACCGACATCGCGGCCGGGCTTGATGATGTCGTCGGCATCCAGGGTGAAGTAGCTCACCGCGCCGCCGATGGCGTTGCTGCCGTAGAGGGCCGAGGCCGGGCCGCGGAGGATTTCCACGCGCTTGACGATTTCCGGGTCCACGTAGTTGCGGTGGGTCTGGGCGTAGGGGCCGTAGAAGAAGCTGGCTGGCACTTCGACGCCGTCGATCTGGGTCAGTACGCGGTCACCGTCGATGCCACGGATGTTGTAGCCGCTGGTGCCGGCGCGCTGGCCGGCACCGCCGACGGAGACGCCCGGCTCGTCACGCACCAGGTCGCGGATGTTGTTGACGTTCTTGCGGTCCAGCTGTTCGCGGCTCTTCACGCTGACGGTGACCGGCACGGTGCTGGCGCTCTGCTCGTGGCGGGTTGCGGTCACGGTGGTGGGGTTCAGCTCCATGGCCAGGCCCTTGGCCGGGGTGCGTACCAGCACCACGCTGCGCTCGCCGACGGCGCGGTATTCCAGGCCGGTGCCTGCCAGCAGGCGCTGCAGGGCCTGTTCGGCCGGCAGGCGGCCATTGACGCCGGGGGACTGCACGCCAGCGGCGAGATCGGAAGAGAGGCCGACCTGCCAGCCGCTCACGGCGCTGAAGGCGTTGAGCGCTTCCACCAGGGGCTGGCGGGCGATGGCGAAGCTGTAACCGCCCTGGCTGGCCAGCTGGATCGGCGCGACACCGGTTTCGGCGGCCTGGGTGATGCCGAAGGGCAGGCTGCCCAGGGCGATCGACAGGGCCAGCAGCGACACGCCGGTGGGGGCGGACAGCAGGGTGGGGCGGTTTGAGCGGGTGGTCATGGGAGCGGCTCTCTTCTGTCCGTTAATCGCATTTCTAATGCGAATCAGTGTCATTGGCTTTTGACGAGACGAACGAGAAAATGCAATCGCGTAAAAATAATGTCGGGGTTATTCCGACGGGGGGTGACAAGGCCCGTCGGCGCGTGTCGGGCGAGGCCTCCGAACCGGCAACAGGGCTGCGCCCTGATGAACTCGAACTCATGGCTGCGTAGGGTGGATGACGCTCTTTTCATCCACCAGCGGAGTGACCGGCGAGCCCGAATGGTGGACCGGTGAAGCGCGGTCCACCCTACGCCCGGTCAGTCGTCCTCATGCACCTGCGCCCCCGCGAACGGGAGGCCTCCGAACCGGTACAGGGCTGCGCCCTGGTGAACTCGAACTCATGGCGCGTAGGGTGGATGACGCTCTTTTCATCAACCAACGGAGTGACCGGCGAGCCCGGAAGGTGGACCGATGAAGCGCGGTCCACCCTACGCCCGGTTAATCGCCCTCATGCAGCGAGTGGGGTGGGCGCGGCTGAACCGGCCCACCCATTCAGTCGAGGATGACCAGGGCAGGGAATTCGTGGAGCTTGGTCGAGGTGATGTGGGCGAGGGAGCGCACCACGCCCAGGGGATCGTCCAGGCGGTAGTTGCCGGTGACGGTGCGCTCGCCCAGGCGCTCGTCGGTGCTGATGATCCAGCCCGGGTAGTAGCGGCGCAGCTCGGCCAGCACTTCACGCATGGGGCAGTCTTCGAACACCAGGCGGCCCTTGACCCAGGCCAACTGGTCGGCCTGGCCGTGGCGGCGGTCACCGAAGCCGGCAGGCCCGATGCGGATGCTGTCGCCGGCGCTGAGGCTGACGCGGGCGTTGTCTTCCCGCGAGCGCAGGTCGACTTCGCCGCGCTCGACGCTGACTTCGGCCTCGTCACCCAGGTAGCGCACGGCGAAGGCGGTGCCGCGCACCGAGACCTGCACCGGGCCGGCGTCCACCTCGAAGGGGCGGCTGCGGTCGTGGGCGACGTCGAAGTAGGCCTCGCCCTGGTAGAGGCGGGCACTGCGCTGCTGGTCATCGATGCGGCTGGAGAAGGCGGTGTCGGTGTTGAGCAGGATGCGCGAGCCGTCGGCGAGCTCCAGGTTCTGGCGCTGGCCGACCTCGGTGAGGTGGTCGGCGCGCAGGCGCAGCAGCAGGTCGCTCTGCAGGCCCACGCCCACCGCCAGGAGCAGCACGGCGGCTGCGGCCAGGGGCTTGAGCAGGGCGCGGCGGACCGGGCGCTTGTGTTCACGGTCGAGGCGAGCGGCGGCGGCGGTGAGCAGCGGCGATTGCCAGAGGCTCTGGGCCAGGCGGAAGGCCAGGGCATTGTCCGGCGAGGCGGCCATCCAGGCCTCGAAGCGGGCCCGGCATTCGGCGTCGGCGCTGTCGAGGAGGATCAGCCAGTCCAGCGCTTCGCCCAGGCGCGCGTCGTCGGCACCGGGGCCGGCTGCGGGCGGAACGGGATCGGGCTGGGGCACGGCGCCTACCTCGGATTCGGGGGCGTCTATTCTTGTCGAACCCGAGGCCGAGCGGAAGTCCTTCATGTCGGCGGATCCAGGCGGCTGAGCAGGTTCATGCAGATCGCCATGATCAGCTTGAGTTCCTTTTGCACCGTGCTGGGCGACACATCCAGCTCTTCGGCGATCTCCGCGTAGCCATGCCCGTGCAGGCGGCTGAGGATGAAGATGCGCTGCTGGCGCTGGGTCAGCTGGGACAGGGTGCTGCCCAGGCGCTGCAGGAGCTTCTCCGCGTGGAGCCCGTCCTCGGCCGAGGAGATGGGTGCAGCAACGGCCTGGATGACGTCGTCGGGCACATCGTCCATCAGCGTGCGCGATTGCATGCGCATGTGCCGCAGGTGGTCGAGGGCCAGGTTGCGGCCGGTCTGGAAGAGGAAGGGTTCGAGGTGGTCGATGGGGCGTTCGGCCAGGGTGCGGGCGACGCGCAGGTAGGTCTCCTGCACCAGGTCCTCGGCGACGCTGGGGTTCTTCACCATCCTGGCCAGGGTACGCAGCAGGGGCATGCGCTGGGCGAGGAATACGCTGTCGAGGTTGGAGGAGGTCACTGCAGCATCCGGCCACTGGAAAATGGCGCAAATGATAATCAGTTTTATTGGTGCCGGCTAGCGATCGCGTCCCGCACCCTCGCCATCGCCTGGAGGCCCCGTCCCGTGGGGCTCCAGGCGCCGTTCGCTCCGCTCAGCGGCCGTCGAAGGCCTGCTGCAGGGCGGCGATATCCAGCTTCTTCATGCCCAGCATGGCCTGGAAGGCGCGTTGGGATTTCACCGCGTCCGGCGCCTGCAGCATGGCGGGCAGTACCTGGGGCACGATCTGCCAGGACAGCCCGAACCTGTCCTTGAGCCAGCCGCATTGCTGGGCTTCCACCGGGCCGCAGGCACCCAGTGCGTTCCAGTAGTGGTCGACCTCGGCCTGGTCGCGGCAATCCACCTGCAGCGAGAGGGCTTCGTTGAACTGGAACAGCGGGCCGCCGTTGAGGGCGGTGAAGGCCTGGCCGTCCAGCTCGAAGGCGAGGGTCAGCACGCTGCCGGCGGGGCGGCCGTGGATTTCCTTGCCGGCCTCGCCGTAGCGGGTGACGGCGGTGATCCGCGAGTCGGGGAAGATGCCGATGTAGAAATCGACGGCGGCTTCGGCCTGATCGTCGAACCACAGGCAGGGGGTGATGCGCGGGCGGATGGGCATGGCGGTTCTCCAGTGCGGGCCGGTTCGAGGATAGCCGGCATGCTCATGGTCGTCTGGCGTGGCGGCGGATCGACAACCGTTCAGCGGCGGGTGGCCTTGCGCCGGGGCGCGGGCTCGGTATCCCGGGTGGGCCGGGGGCTGTCGCCGTCGCTGCGCACCTGGGCGTGGCTGATCAGGGCGAAGATCAGGCTGCCACCGACGATGTTGCCGGCCAGGGTGGGGCCGGCGAAGGTCAGCCAGAACGCACTCCAGTCCAGATGGCCGGCGAACACCAGGTAGGAGACCTCGGCCGAGCCGACCACGATGTGGGTGAAGTCGCCCAGGGCCATCAGGTAGGTGATGAGGAGGATGATCCACAGCTTGGCGCTTTCCTGGGAGGGGATCATCCAGACCATGGTGGCGATCATCCAGCCGGAGACGATGCCCTTGGCGAACATCTGGTTGACGTCGTTCTCCATCACCTTGCGGCCGATGTCGAGGAAGGCGGCATCGGTGGCGGCATCGAAGATCGGCAGGCGCAGCATCACCCAGGCCACCAGCAGGGTGCCGGCCAGGTTGCCGGCGAGCACCACGCTCCACAGGCGCAGCAGGCGCCCGACGTTGTTCAGGGTGGGTTTGCTCATCACCGGCAGCACGGCGGTGAGGGTGTTCTCGGTGAACAGTTGCTGGCGCGCCAGGATCACCGCGAGGAAGCCCGCGGAGTAGCCGAGACTGGCGATCACCTTGCTCGCCTCGCCAGCGGGCAGGCGCGCGTTGAACAGCCCCATGGCCATCAGCGACAGGCCCATGGTCAGCCCGGCGGCCAGGGCCGACCACCAGAGCGCAGCGGCGTTGCGCTCCAGCTCCTGGTCGCCCTGGGTGCGGATGATCTCGTGAAGGACGGCGGCCCGGGGTGGCTGGTTTTCGTTGACGTCCTGTTTCTCCCGGGCGGACAACCCCGGTGTCTTGCCGTCTTTGGCCTGGTTCATGGCGACTCCGCTGGTGATTGGCGTATCGGTTGATCGTCGGAACGCCCGGGAAGTTCGCCGCTTGCTGCTTGTCAGCTCACGAGGGCTGGCTACTCTTTCATGACCAAGTCGCTACGCCGGAAGGCCTGGCGACCACAGCGAGGCGCGGCCGCCCTTGGCGAGGGCTGCGGTCACGTCGGCAGTTCGCTACCAGGCCTTCGGCTTTCAGGGCAACGAAAGAAGATGGGATGGGACCTGAGCAAGCGCAGCGGCACCGAACGCACCGGGCTGATTACCGACCTGGCGTTCCATGCGGCGGAGCAGGGCGAGCCCGTTTACCAGGACAGATCGGCCGGCTGCGAGAACACCCAGCAGGCGTGCACCTATTTCAACATGGATGGCATGAGCGTCTGCATGGTGGGGCATATCCACGTGCAGCTGAGGGTGGCACGCACGGGCGCCGGATCATCGGCAAGCTGGCTGGGTTGGTCGGCGCGCCTGGCGGAACCACGCTTCGCTGCATTGGCAGGCGCGGGCCACGGTGTGCCGCCGGGACGGCAGGCCCGCTGAGGGGCCTGCTCGCGAGGGTGGGTCGGGGTTACAGGTCCAGGCGGTGGATCACCTGGGTCGGGTCTTCGGCATCGCGGCGACGCTGCAGGCCGAGCTTGCGGGCCAGGCCGCGCATGCCGGCGTTACTCGCCGAGTCGATGGAGTAGAGCTGGCGGAAGCCGTTGCGCCGGGCGCTGTCCGCCAGGTGTTCGAAGAGGATGCTGCCGAGGCCGCGGCGCAGCCATTCATCGGCCACGGTGACGGCGAACTCGCACTGGCCGAGCTCGCCGACCTTGGCGTAGCGGCTGATGCCGACTTCCAGCAGTTCGCCGTCCACATGGGCCAGGGCCACCAGGGCGACGCGGTCCTTGTCGTCGACATCCATGAGCTGGTTGAGCAGCGGCGGGGCCACTTCGCGGAACTCGCCGAGGAAGCGGTTATGACGGGCCTCCGGTGACAGGCGGTTGATGAAGGCGCGTTCGCGCTCGCGATCCTCTTCGCGCAAGGGCCGGATGAGCACATAGGTGCCGTCTTCCAGGGGCTCGATCCAGTAATCGCCTCGCGGCGTCGGGTGCAGCGGCTTGGCGGCGAGGGCGGAGTTGAGTGCGGACATGGCTGTCTCCAGGTAAGGGAAAAGGGGCGGCGCATTGCGCCTATGGCTCCTGTTTACCCTTCTGGCGGGACCTTTGATTGATCGAAGTCAACATGCATTGGACGGTGCCCTGCGCCGGGTTGTCGCAGGGGCGTCGTGGACGGGACTGACCCAGGTCAATTTCCGCTCTGCGACGGGCAGTAGCGTAAGGACAAAGCCATTGCCGGAGAACACCCATGGACAATCGGGACTGTGCATCCGCACACGCGTTGATCGAACTGCTGCTCCTGGGCTGCGACGGCCCGGAGCGGCCATCCTCGCCGCTGCTGGCTGGCCTGCTCACGGCCCGAACGCCAGGCGCGCGGCCGTCATCCGCCTCCATGGGCGATGCCCTGATGTCCGGCGGCCTCATGCCCCGGGCCTATTCGCGCCGGGATTGAAGCCACAGGGAAGGGGCTGAAGCGGAGCCTGGCATCGCGTGTTGGGCCTCGCTGCGCTCGGCGCCAACCTACGGCACCGTGCTCACCCCGAGCCAGGGTGCTAACCGGTGTGTAGGGTGGATGACGCTCTTCTCATCCACCAAGCGGGGCTGCCGGGAGGCACCGAGCGATGGCAGCCCTGCGGCCTGCTGGGCGAATGAATTCGCCCCTACATTTGCCCCAAGGTCGCCGCTGCACTGCACGCGTAGGTCGGGTGCCACCCGGCGGTTGCGAAGCACGGTTTTTGCGGGTTTCTACACCACGAAACGCAGGATCGCCACGAAGTGCAGCAGGCTGCCGGCGATGACGAACAGGTGCCAGATGCCGTGCCAGTGGCGGAAGCGGCTGTCGAAGGCGAAGAAGATGATGCCGACGGTGTAGAACACCCCGCCCGCGGCGAGCCAGGTGAAGCCGGTGGTGCCCAGGGCGGCGATCAGCGGCTTGATGGCGATGAGCACGATCCAGCCCATCACCGCGTAGATGATGATCGACAGTACGCGGGCTTCCGAGCGCGGCTTGATCTCCTGCAGCATGCCGATGATGCCGAGCGTCCAGACGATGCCGAACAGCGTCCAGCCCCAGGCGCCTTTCAGGGTGACCAGGCAGAAGGGCGTGTAGCTACCGGCGATGAGCAGGTAGATCGACAGGTGATCGAGCTTGCGCATGATCACCTTCGCCCGCCCACGGACGCTGTGATAGACCGTGGATATGCTGTAGAGCATCACCAGGGTCACGCCGTAGATGGCGACGCTGACGATCTTCGTCGTGCTGCCATCCAGCGCTGCCAGGACCAGCAGCCAGATGGCGCCGATACCTGCCAGCAGCGCGCCGACCAGGTGGGTCCAGGCGTTGAAACGTTCTCCGTGATACATGCACCGCTTCCTCGAATCGCTGCGACGTTGCAGCGCGCCGGCCTTGATAGCTGAAAATGCCGGGCGCCGCGATAGTTCTGTGTCTGCGATGCATTTTCACGCGAGTGAGTCACGCCGGAAATGATGCTCAGTAGATCTCGGGGACGAGGATCTCGCGGGGCGTCGGGTTGCGCACGTAGTCGGCGTGGCGCAGGCGCTGCGGCAACTGGACGCTGGGCTGTTCCACTTCCTCGTAGGGCATCTGGCCGAGCAGGTGGTGGATGCAGTTGAGCCGCGCCTTCTTCTTGTCGTCGGCCTGCACCACCCACCAGGGCGCCTCCTCGATGTGGGCGCGTTCGAGCATGATTTCCTTGGCCTTGGTGTAGGCCTCCCAGCGGCGGCGGGACTCGAGGTCCATGGGGCTGAGCTTCCACTGCTTGAGCGGGTCGTGGATGCGCGCCAGGAAGCGCAGGTGCTGTTCCTGGTCGGAGATGGAGAACCAGTACTTCACCAACTGGATGCCGGAACGCACCAGCATGCGCTCGAACTCCGGCACGGTGCGGAAGAACTCCTCGTACTGCTCGTCGTTGCAGAAGCCCATCACCCGCTCGACGCCGGCGCGGTTGTACCAGCTGCGATCGAACAGGACGATCTCGCCGGCGGCCGGCAGGTGCGAGACGTAGCGCTGGAAGTACCACTGGGTCTGCTCGCGGTCGTTGGGGGCCGGCAGGGCGGCGACCCGGCATACGCGGGGGTTGAGGCGCTGCGTGATGCGCTTGATCACGCCGCCCTTGCCGGCGGCGTCGCGGCCTTCGAAGAGGATCACCACCTTGTGTCCGGTCTTGACCACCCAGCTCTGCAGCTTCACCAGCTCACCCTGCAGGCGGAACAGCTCCTGGAAGTAGTTGCGCCGTGCCTGGCGCCCGGGGTTGTCGTCGACGTGGTTGTCGAAGTAGGCGTCCAGGTCGTGGCCGTCTTCCAGCAGCTCCAGTTCGAGTTCTTCGTCGCTGTGGTCCAGCAGCTCACGATGGATGCGCTGTGCCAGCAGGTCGTTGCCAACGCTCATCTGCCACCTCCTTGGTTTATCGATTTTGCGGAGGTTATGACTCTTTTGTGACACGGAAGTGACAGGGGCCCTGAAACGAGCGAGCCCGCGCAGGCGCGGGCTCGTTGCTCGGGGAGGGAAAACCCGGCGCCCCGTACATCCCTGTACTCAAGGCGACGGGGGGAAACGCTATCAGCTGCAGGGGGCCTGGGGGCCGCCGGTCATGGTTTCGACGTTGTTGAGGATCTCGTTGCCCTTGTTGATCTTCTGGGCGTTCTCGACGTCCTGCATGGTGTAGCTGTTGTAGCCATTGTTGGCGTTATTCATGTTGGCTTTGGTCTGCATGATGCTGGTGCCGATTTCCAGCAGGCTGCGGCCGGTGGAGATCAGGTCGGCCGTGGCGTTCGGGGTGCAGGGGGCGTTGGCCGAGGCGACCTGGGTGCCGGCGGCGGCATTGTTGGTAGCCGGGGGCGTGAACAGGCCTTGGGTCTGGCCATTCTGCGGGATGCAGCCGGTGGTGAGCAGGGTGGAGGCGAGGGCGAAACCGGCGGCGATTCCTTGGAGTTTCATGGGGGCATTCCTTTGGTGCGTGATCCGGGCCTACCGGGGCGGCAGGTGTCGTTATCGGCGTGGCGGCAGCACGGTGCCGCGGGACCCGGAGCGGGCGGGCGGGCCATAGCGCCTGCAGGGGAGTCTAGGGAGGGAGGCGAAAGGCTTGAATAGTACGGGTGTGCTAGTGCTTGTGAACCATTAGCCACTTTGCGTGTCCCGGCCAAGGTTCGGGGGCGTCACGCCCTGCATGAAGTCGGTTCGCCGTCGCGCTTATAATCGCCGCCTCCCTTCTATTGGAAAGCAGCCCTCATGCTCAGTGCCGAGCTCAAGGCGTTCTACATGGTCGCGCGCCTGGGCAGCATCACCCAGGCCGCCAAGAAGCTGGGCCTGAGCCAGCCGACCGTCACCACCCAGATCCGCAACCTGGAAGGCCAGTACGCCGTCGAACTCTTCCATCGCGGTGGCCGCCGGCTGACCGTGAGTGAGGAGGGCGCGCGCCTGCTGCCCATGGTCAAGGTGCTGCTGCAGCAGGAAGCCGATATCGAGTTCTTCCTGCGCAACAGCGGGCAGATGCAGGGCAGCCTGCGCATCGGCGCCACCTCGCCCTATTACATCCTCGGGCTGGTGCGGACCTTCCGCGAGCGCTACCCGCAGATCGAGGTCTCGGTGGAGATCGGCAACTCCCAGCAGGTGCTGGAGGCGCTGGAGGAATACCGCGTGGACCTGGCCGCCTCGTCGCAGAAGCTCGACGACCAGCGCCTTACCCGCCTGGTGCTGGGCAGCGACCCCCTGGTGCTGGCGGTGCACCGCAGCCACCCCCTGGCCGGGCGCGTGTCGGTGGATATCGCCGCCCTCAAGGGCCACAACCTGCTGATGCGTGAACGCGGGTCGATCACCCGCCAGCTCACCGAGGCGCTGCTGGAAAAGGCCGGCCTGGACATCGGCCCGCTGCTGGAGATCGGCAGCCGTGAGTCCATCCGCGAGGCGGTGATCCGCAATATCGGCATCAGCATCATCGCTCGCCACGAAGTGCCGGATAACCCCGAGTTGTGCGTGATCGAGCTGGAACAGGCGCCGCAGATCGACGAATACCTCTACTGCCTCAAGGACCGCCGCCAGGCGCGTTTGCCGGCGGCCTTCATGGCCCTGGGGCGAGAGGCCTGCGAAGAGGGCCGCTGAAGGGCCCTGCAGGGGGGAAGCCCCCGGCAGCGCCGGGGGCCTTGGCTCAGAGCCGGTTGAAGCTGACGTTGTCCAGGTACAGGGACTGGTCCTTGCGGGTGCCCAGTACCAGTAGCTCCACGCGGCGGTAGGTGCCGGCGGGGATCTGCACATCCTGCTGCAGGCGGCTCCAGGTGCCACCCAGGGTGGGGCTTGCACCCAGCGGCAGGTAGCGACCCTGGCCGTTGGCGTCCTCCAGGTAGAGGTAGCCGTAGGTGAGGCCCTTGATGCCGGCGTTGCGGCCGATCATCACATCGGCTGCCAGGCGGTAGTTCAGGCCGCCCTGCACCTTGCCCTGCAGCGGGATGCTGGCGCCGCTGCCTTCGTACTGACGGGCGTAGCTTTCCAGCGAGGTGCCGGTGTTGCCACCCAGGGCGACCAGGCGGGTGGTGCCATGGAAGCCGGCCCAGCCGGCCGCGCCGTTTTCGAAGTTCCAGCCCAGCTTCGAGGGAACGGAAGGCGTGGTCGGGTTGGTGGGCGTCGGCTCGGCCACTTCGGTCAGTTCCACTTCGTCCACCAGCACGCTCAGGCCGTCGCGGCTGATCAGGCCCACGTAGGTGCTGCGCGGCGGGGTCTGGGCGCGGGTGTAGGTGAAGGTGCGTTCCAGGGTGGTGAACTCGCTGCTGGTGACCGACTGGGTCAGGCCCGAGGCGTTGCTGTAGCTGATGCGGTCGTTGGCCTCGTGGAGGACGCCCAGGTAGATGTTGCCGCGCGCATTGGTGCCCTTGAGCATGACCTTGGCGCGCAGGCGGTAGCGGGTGCCTTCACGCAGGGCGGCGACCGGGGTGGCGAGGATGTCGCTGCCGCCCTTGGCCAGCTCGAACAGCAGGGCGTTGTCGCGGCAGGTCTTGCCGACGTTCACCAGGCTCATGTTGGCGCTGCCCAGCAGGCCCTGCCAGCCGTCCGCGGTGCGGAATTCACCGTTGGCCACCAGGCCCTTCAGGGCCGGCTTGTTGCACCAGGCCGGGGTCGGCGTGGTGGGCGGCGTCGTCGGTGGCGTGGTCGGGGTGGTCGGCGGGGTGGTGGGAGTGCCCGGGTTGGTGGGGTTCTGCGTCTCCGGCACCTTGGTCGCCCGCAGGGCGGCGATCTGCGTGGCCATGGCGTTCAGTGCGCGGGCGGCGTCGGCCTGGTTCTCCTGGCCGCAGGCCTGGTTGGCGCAGCTGCTGTCGACCACGCGCGGCGAGGAGAACAGCGGCGCCTGGGTGCGGGCGTTGAACACGTGGGGGTAGCCCATGATGGTGGAGAACTGGCCCTGCACGCCGTAGCCACGGCTCCATTCGAAGGTGCCCTGGTGCCAGCTGGACTGGTAGTAGCCCTCGGTCATGTCCTGCTCGTAGGAGTGGCGCAGGCCCATGTTGTGGCCGATCTCGTGGGCCATGGTGCTCAGGCTGCAGTCGACGCCGGTGATGGCGTAGGCGCTGTTGGCGGAGCCGGATTGGAAGGTGCCGCTGTTCTTCGGCCCGGAGAGCACGTAGCCGATGCCGCACACGCCGTAGCCCTGGCCTTCCTGGGTGCGACCGATGAGGTGGACCATGTCGGCGCCATAGGTTTCACGCAGCTGCTGCACGCGGCTGTCGGCGGCGAAGGCGGCCAGGTCGCGGCTGGAGACGGTGGGGTAGCTGGCCCAGTCCAGCAGCTGGCGGTGCACCAGGCGCAGGCGCAGGTCGACGTTGCTTTTCTTGTAGGCGTTGTTGGCGTACTCGATGTAGCTGGCGATGCGCGCATCCATGTCGCGGCCGTTGGGCAGCGCCTGGGCGTCCTTGGTGTAGAGCACCAACAGGTCCACGGTGCGGGGTTCGGCGGCATGGGCGGCCTGTACGGCGACGGCCAGCAGGGTGCCGATGAAGAGTCTTTTCATGGTGGGACGTTCCTTGTGGGATCAGCCTTGGGCGGGCGGCGGCAGGGGCGGCAGTTGCTTGGCGTCGGGGGTGATGATCGGGTCCGGCGTGGCGCGCATCAGCAGCTCGTTCTGGTCCGTCACCTGGGTGGCACCGGTGGCGTTGTCCACCACGAAGGACAGGGTCTGCTCGGTGGTGGCGAGGGTGATGTGGGTCTCCAGGCGGCCCTTGACCACGGTCAGGGTGTCGGCGTCGCTGCCGCCTTCCACCGCGCCGGTCCACACGGCGGTGGTGCCGGTGTTATGGGTTTGCTCCAGCGTGGCGCGCAGCGGCTCCGGCTGGCCCGGCACGCCCAGTTCCAGGGTGCGGCCCACGGCGAAGGTGCCCAGCAGCTCGGGAGCGACCTGGGTGCGGTACACGGCCAGCCCGTCCTGCTCGGCGGCCTGCAGGGAATCAGCCGTCCACAGGGCCAGGGGCGCTTCGGAGGCGCTGTCCGGCGCTGCGGCGGACGATGGATTTACCGCGGCCTGGCCGCTGGTCTGGACCGCCGCCCGTGCGCCGGCTGTGCCAGGCAAGGACGGGAGGGACACGCTGCCCGCGCCGGTCGGGGCCGAGGCGACGGGCGCCTGCCCACTCTGCGCGGGGGTGTCCTGCAGCAGGACGGCGAGCGTCGTGCCGGCCGTCACCAGGGCGACGGCCGGATAGAGCCAGATTTTCCGCATGGGTTCTCCTTTCATGCACCCGGCCTGGGCCGGGTAGTGGGGATCCGCCTGGGCACGTCCGTGATGCGCAGGCGGGTTCAGTCGACGAGCAGGCAGGCTGGCCATTGAACTCAATGACGAGGCCAGGGGCTGTTCAGTCGAGTTAGTGAAGTAGCGCCCCGATCAGGTGGGCACTCCTTATTCAAACGCGTGACGTCGGTTTGAATTGAAAAGTGTGTTTTCTACTATCAGATTGCCAGCGTATTAAGTTGCGCAAGTTCAACTAACGGACACAGTGAAAAAGTCAGGCGCAATAATTGGAGCTGTTTCGCAACGGGTTGTAATCAAAGGGTTTTGTCGAACAATTACATCGGTGATGGCGATGGGGTATCAGCTGTTTGCTGCGGGATGTCGCCGGATTTCGCAATTACCCACGATTGGCGCCGGGGCTGTCAAACCAGCAATGTGCGAGAAATCCCAATTATTCCGACGGCCATTGAGTAGCGGGTTAAGGTGGCGGCTGGTTCACTTGCGGAAGTTGAACGCGTTCAACTTTATTTATGCCGCTCAACGTTCCCACGCTCCCGAATATCGACGTCAGGCAGCACAGCAGCGCAATGGTGTGATCCGGCGCCTGGCTAATAGCGAAAGCGTATTTATGCTCCATGCAGGCACTGTGATATCAATTTTCTGGCGTCAATAAATCGAACAACTGGCCGTTACCCCTCGCAACGGTCGAACCTGTTCCACGGTTCGTCAGGGATGCTCTTCCGTGGTTTCGCTGCCACCCGGCTGTGCCGGGTGAAACATGGGAAGGTGGTCATGCCCCGTACGCTCCTCTACCTGGCGGTTGCCCTGGTCACATCAGGTGTCACCTTCGCCGTACTCCTGCGCGATACCCCAGCGGTCCCGGCCGTTACCCAGCACACCCCATCGCCGACACCCCTGGCAGCTCCGTTGCCCGTCGCCCCGGCCATGGCGGGCGCTCCGGTGGCGGCCAGCCCGATGCCAGCCGCCGTGAACGTGGTGCCGGCACCCCACGTCGCCCCGGTGCCGGTGGTGGACGCCCCCGCCGACACCCTGGTCGAGCTCTGGGACAGCCACTCCCTGGTGCCCGAGCAGCAGCAGGAGATGACCCTTTACCGCACCCAGGTAGCGACCACCTCCCTGGGCGAACTGGCCGTCGGCAAGACCCTGCAGCTGGGTGTGCCCGGCCGCCAGGCACCGCTGCGCGCCACGCTGGACGAAACCCACAACACCGGCGGCGCTGCCGTCTGGAGCGGCGCGGTGGAGGGTGGCCAGCCGGAAGACACCCTCACCGTGGTGAAGGGCCAGCTGGAGACCCACATCACCCTCGCCACCCGCGATCAGACCCTGTCCATGGTGGTGGACAACGCCACCGGCAGCACCCTGGTGACCGACCAGAACCAGTTGCTGATGCGTGCCACCCCGGACGCCCTCGTGACCCCCGATTCCACGCCGTTGCAGCCCCTCCCGCCGCCGACCCGCGGCTGAGCGCTACAGGAACGATGACCATGAAGAAACTGCTCGCTTGCCTGGCCCTGCTCCTGCTGGCCCCCTTCACCCAAGCCGCCACCACCGAACCGCGCACCGTCGACATCCTGGTGCTCTACACCAAGGACGCCCAGGCGCTGCCAAACGGGCGGGACATGAACGCCCGCATCGCCAGCTACATCGAATTCGCCAACAACGCCTACAAGAAAAGCAACGTCAACCTGCGCCTGCGCCTGGTCAACGCCCAGCCGCTCACCTGGGCCAGCTACCCGACCATCTCCGACAAGGACCTGTCCGCCTTCGCCGCCGACAGCCGCGTGCAGCAGCTGCGCGAGACCTATGGCGCCGACGTTGTGCAGCTGATCAGCCGCACCCAGGTAGGGCAGGGCTATGGCGTGTGCGGCATCGGCTACGTGCTCTCCGGGCCGAAGAACAGCGGCACCTTCCAGAACGGTGCCTGGGCCAGTGCCTACGGCATCACCGGGGTGGACTGCAGCCTCAGCACCATGGCCCACGAGATCGGCCACAACATGGGCCTGCGCCACTCCTATGAGCAGGACCAGACCGAGGGCTACTACACCTACCTGGCCCGTGGCATCCATCAGGGCACCTACGAGTGGGGCCGTGGCTACGGCGTGCAGGGGCGCTTCTCCACCATCATGGCCTACCCCCAGGTGTTCAACGCGTCCGTGCAGGCCCCGCTGTTCTCCACGCCTACCGTGGTCGATACCACCTGCGCCAACCAAGCCTGCGGCCGTGCCAGCTTCGCCGACGCCGCCCGCGCGTTGAACGACATGGCCGCGCAGATCGCCGCCCTGCGCCCGACCAAGGTGCCCGAGACGGTCAACCCGACCTCGACGCCCACGACCCCCACCACGCCGACCACACCCACCACTCCCACGACGCCCACCCCGCCGGTCACCACGGCCTGGTGCGACAAGCCGGCGCTCAAGGGCTTGGTGGCCAACGGTGAATTCCGCACCCTGGACGGCTGGAAGGCACTGCTCAACCTGGCCAAGCTCAGCACGCTCAACGTCGGCAAGACCTGCCGTGACGACGCCCTGCAGTTCGAGCTGCCGGCCGGCCGCGACGACGTGCTGGCCACCTCGGTGGGCGCACTGAAGGTCGGCGCCACCTATCGGCTCAAGGCCAAGGTGATGCTCAAGGGCACCAACCTGCGCGGCAACGTCTACCTGGGCATGCTTCACGAAGAAAACGCCGGCATCAGCTACAACAAGGCCAACGGTGTGATCAAGTCGGTGACCAGCACCGAGTTCACCCCCATCGACGTCACCTTCGTCTACCAGCCGCCGGCCAGCGTCATCCGCAACACCTACCTGGGCCTGGTCAGCGTCAACCGCCTGGCCGTGCTACTGGATGAGGTCGAACTCAGCGAGGTGACCCCCACCAACCCCATCACTCCGGCGACCCCGGCCGCCTTCAGCTGGAACTTCGACAGCGCCATCGGCGAGTGGGCGGGCTTCTACGGCAGCACCCGACTGACCGCCCTGGCAACCACCGGCAAGTCCCTGGAGGTCTATGCCCGCAAGGCCGACGGCACCGGCGCCAGCCTGCTCCTGGCCGGCAAGGTGCAGCCGGGGCTGTCCTACCGCTTCGCCGCCGACGTGATGGTGAGCCGCACCGCCAGCGTGGCCGCGCTGGCCTATGCCTACCTCTACCTGGAAGACACCGCCGGCAACGGCCGGTTGCTGTCCCTGGGCGTGGTGAACACCCAGGGCGGCGCCTGGGGCAAGCTGCAGCAGAGCTTCCAGGTGCCGGCCGGAAACTACCGGCGCATGGAACTGATGGTGCTCAGCACCCGCTCCGACCAGTCGCTGTACCTGGACAACGTCAGCCTCAACCGGCTCTGACGCCGGCAGTCCGGCGCCCGGACCGGGGCGCCGGCTGCATCTGTAACTGGGACATCACGTCCCAGGGCACGGAATCATCGACTCCATCGGAGACGTTCGAGCAAAGGCTTGGCAGGATGAGTGGGTGCCGCAGGGGCGTGTGTTCAGCCGCTCGGCGCTGCAGGCGAATCCTGGCGGTTGCAAAGAGCCGCATGCCGCAGCGCGACTTGCTCAAAAAGGCGCTCTCTCCAGCGCTGCCGCCTTCCACCTTCAGGCTCTCGGCTTCCAGCTCTCTCACCTGGCCTATACCAAATCCACCAATGCCACTATCGGTGGGCTTGGGGTTATCGCCACATAGATTTCGCATTGCCTCCCTAGCATCAGCCTCGTCGAGTCGTACCGCGCTTCCTGCGTTACGCCCACCGTTCTACGAGGTCATGTCATGCATCACGCCGCCCATCTCCAGGTCCGCGACATCCATAAGCGCTTCGGCAGCTTCACCGCCCTGGATGGGGTGTCGCTGGATATCGCCGAGGGCGAGCTGGTTTGCCTGCTGGGGCCTTCCGGCTGTGGCAAGACCACCTTGCTGCGCTGCATCGCCGGGCTGGAGCGTCAGGACAGCGGCAGCCTGCACATCGGCCCGCGCGACATTTCCACCCTGCCGCCCCAGGCCCGTGACTACGGCATCCTCTTCCAGTCCTACGCGCTGTTCCCCAACCTCAGCGTGCAGCAGAACATCGCCTACGGCCTGGCCGGTGCCAGCCGTGACGAAGCCCGCCAGCGGGTGGCCGAGATGCTGGAACTGGTGGGCCTTGCCGGCAGCGAGAAGAAATTCCCCGGCCAGCTGTCCGGCGGCCAGCAGCAGCGCGTGGCCCTGGCCCGTGCCCTGGCGCCGTCGCCATCGTTGCTGCTGCTGGACGAACCCATGTCGGCGCTGGACGCCCGTGTTCGCGAGCACCTGTGCACCGAGCTGCGCCAGCTGCAGAAGAGCCTGGGCATCACCACCCTGATGGTCACCCACAACCAGGACGAGGCCATGCTCATGGCCGACCGCATCGCGGTGATCAACCAGGGCCGCGTCGAGCAATACGGCACCCCGCGGGAAATCTACGAAAGCCCGGCCACGCCCTTCGTCGCCGAGTTCGTCGGTCAGGGCAACTGGCTGCCGTTCCAGGGGCGCCAGGATGGCCACGCGCGGGTCGGCGAGCTGAACCTGCGCCTGCCGGAAGCCGCAGGGGGGGCCGAGCAGGGCCGCCTGTTCTGCCGCCCCGAAGCCATCGCCATCGACCCGCAGCAGGGCGATGACAACCGCTTCCGCGCCCAGGTGCGCGAAATCATCTTCCTCGGCAACCGCTGCCGCCTGAGTTTCGAACTGGAGCAACTGCCTGGCCATCCGCTGCTGGCGGAGCTGGACCCGGCGCTGCTGCCGCGCCTGGGCGGTGCCGATATCTGGGTGGCCTTGCCGTCGCGCAGCCTGCAGGTGTTCGCCTGAGATGGCGCGGGTGATGGAAATGCCGGCATCGCTCAAGACCGCTCCAGTGCGGGCCGCACGCAGCGACCTGGGTGACCGCCTGTTCGTGGTGGGCGGCAAACTGCTGCTCCTGGTGCTGCTGACCTTTGCCGTGCTGCTGCCCCTGGCGGCCATCTTCTGGCGCGGCTTCAGCGGTGAAGCCGGGCAGGGCGGTGGCCTGGTGGCGGCACGTGAGCTGCTGGCCAGCGCCAACTTCCACTGGCTGCTGGGCAACAGCCTCAAGGTGTCCCTCAGCGTTGCCGCCATCGTGGTGCCGCTGGCCTACCTCTTCGCCTATGCGCTGCAACGCACGCTGATTCCGGCCAAGGGCCTGTGGCGGGGCATTTCCCTGCTGCCGCTGCTGGCGCCGTCGATGCTGCCGGGCATCGCGTTGATCTACCTGTTCGGCAACCAGGGTCTGCTGCGCGGCTTGTTGCCGGACAACATCTACGGCTTCTGGGGCATCGTCCTGGGCCAGGCCATCTACACCTTCCCCCATGCGTTGATGATCCTGCTGTCGGCGCTGTCCCTGGCCGATGCACGCCTGTTCGACGCTGCCTCCAGCATGGGCGCCGGGCCCTGGAAGGCCTTCCGCAGCATCACCTGGCCGGCCACCCGCCAGGGCGTGTTCGCCGCCTTCTGCCTGGTGTTCACCCTGTGCATCACCGACTTCGGCGTGCCGGTGGTGGTGGGCGGCGACTACCAGGTGCTGGCCCTGGAGGCCTACAAGGCCGTGGTCGGCCAGCAGCAATTCGGCCGGGGCGCGCTGATCGGCATGATCCTGCTGCTGCCGGCGTTGCTCAGCTTCGGCGTCGATGCCTGGCTGCGCCGTGGCCAAGGGGATTCCATGAGCGGCCGCGCCCAGGTCTACCACCCGAAACCCTCGCGGCTGCGCGACGCCTGCTTCCTCGCCCTGGTGCTGCTGGTCTGCCTCGCTTTGCTGGCGGTGCTGGGCATGGCGGTGTACTCCTCGCTGGTGAAGTTCTGGCCCTACAACCTGTCGCTGTCCCTGCGTCACTACGCCTTCGAAGAGAGCGCCGGTGGCGGCTGGCTGGCTTATCGCAACAGCCTGACCATGGCCAGCTGCACCGCGCTGTTCGGCGGCGCGCTGATCTTCACCGGCGCCTACCTGATGGAGAAGACCCGCGGCCAGGCCGGCCTCAACGCGCTGCTGCGCATGCTCAGCTTCGTGCCCATGGCGGTGCCCGGGCTGGTGCTCGGCCTGGGCTACGTCTTCTTCTTCAACCTGCCGGCCAACCCGCTGCACGGCCTCTACGGCAGCATGGCGCTGCTGGTGGTCTGCTCCATCGCGCACTTCCTCACCACCGCACAGATGACCGCCACCACCGCGCTGCGCCAGCTGGACGGTGAGTTCGAAGCCGCCGCCCTGTCGCTGAAGATGCCCCTGTACCGCCACTACCTGAAGGTGACGCTGCCCATCTGCCTGCCGGCGCTGCTGGACATCGTCCGCTACCTGTTCGTTTCGGCCATGACCACCGTGTCCGCCGCGATCTTCCTCTACAGCCCGGACAGCGTGCTCGCCGCCGTCGCCGTGCTGAACATGGACGACGCCGGCAACGTCGGCGGTGCGGCTGCCATGTCCACCCTGATCCTGCTCACCTCGGCCGCTGTCTCGCTGCTGCTGGCCGGGGCCTCGCGCGGATTGCTGCGCCGCTCCCAGGCCTGGCGCCAGACCGCGCCCGGCCACTGATCCACGGAGAACACCATGCATTACCAGACCCCCACCTACCTGCAGGCCGCCATCCTCGACTGGGCCGGCACCGTGGTCGACTTCGGCTCCTTCGCGCCGACGCGGATCTTCGTCGAGGCCTTCGCCAGCTTCGATGTGGAGATCAGCCTGGAGGAGGCACGCGGCCCGATGGGCATGGGCAAGTGGGACCACATCCGCACCCTGTGCGACGTGCCGGCCATCGCCGCACGCTTCGAACGCCGCTTCGGCCACCTGCCGACGGATGAGGACGTGACCGCACTCTACGAGCGCTTCATGCCCCTGCAGATCGCCAAGGTCGGCGAGCACTCGGCGCTGATCCCCGGCGCCCTGGAGGCCATCGCCGCCCTGCGCGCCAGGGGCCTGAAGATCGGCACCTGCTCCGGCTACCCCAAGGTGGTGATGGATAAGGTGGTGGAGCTGGCCGCCGAAGCCGGCTACCGCCCGGACCACGTGGTCGCCACCGACGAAGTACCCAAGGGCCGCCCGAGCCCGGCCCAGGCGCTGGCCAACGTCATCGCCCTGGGGCTGGACGATGTCGCCGCCTGCGTAAAGGTGGACGACACCGAGCCGGGCATCCTCGAAGGCCGCAGCGCCGGCATGTGGACCGTGGCGTTGCGCTTCTCCGGCAACTTCCTCGGCCTGGATTACGCCGCCTACCAGGCCCTGCCGGCCGCGCGCCTGGCCGAGGAGCGCGCTCGCATCGACGCGCTGTTCGCGCCGAGCCGCCCGCACTACCTGATCGACACCATCGCCGACCTGCCGGGCGTGATCGACCTGATCAACGCACGCCTGGCGCAGGGCGAAACCCCCGCCAACGCATAACCACAGCAAGCCAAACCTGACCCCAGCACACCAACCAAGGAGCTCCACATGTTCAAGCGTCTCGCCCTCGCTGCCGCCGTCGTCGCCGGGTTCTCCATGCAGGCCCAGGCCGCCACCGAGCTGACCGTCTACACCGCCCTGGAAGCCGAGCAGCTGAGTGCCTACAAGAAGGCGTTCGAGAAGGAAAACCCGGATATCGAGATCAAGTGGGTGCGTGACTCCACCGGCATCATCACCGCCAAGCTGCTGGCCGAAAAAGAACGCCCCCAGGCTGACGCCGTTTGGGGCCTGGCCGCTTCCAGCCTGGCGATCCTCGACCAGCAGGGCATGCTGGAGAAATACGCGCCCAAGCACCTGGACGCCATCGGCGCCAACTACCGCGACGCCGCCAACCCGCCGGCCTGGGTGGGCATGGACGTGTGGGCCGCCACCATCTGCTTCAACACCGTCGAAGCCGAGAAGCTGGGCCTGGAAAAGCCGGTGAGCTGGCAGGACCTGACCAAGCCGGAATACAAGGGCAAGATCGTGATGCCGAACCCGGCGTCCTCGGGCACCGGCTTCCTCGACGTCAGCGCCTGGCTGCAGACCTTCGGCGAGAAGCAGGGCTGGCAGTACATGGATGACCTGCACCAGAACATCGGCCAGTACGTCCATTCCGGCTCCAAGCCGTGCAAGCTGGCCGCTGCCGGCGAGTTCCCCATCGGCATCTCCTTCGAATACCCGGCCGTGCAGCTGAAGCGCCAGGGCGCGCCGCTGGACATCGTCCTGCCGAAGGAAGGCCTGGGCTGGGAAATCGAAGCCACCGGCGTGATCAAGGGCACCCAACACGCTGAGGCCGCGAAGAAACTCGCCGACTTCTCCGCCAGCCCCGCCGCCATGGAGCTGTACAAGGAGAACTTCGCCGTTCTCGCCCAGCCGGGCATCGCCAAGCCGCAGACCGAACTGCCTGCCGACTACGAGCAGCGTCTGATCAAGAACGACTTCGCCTGGGCGTCGAAGAACCGCGATTCGATCCTGGCCGAGTGGCGCAAGCGTTACGACGGTAAGTCCGAAAAACTGCCGCAGTAACAAGCCCGACCTCCGCACCCACCCGCTCCACACCTTCTCCCTGCGGGGAGAGGCTGTGGGGAGGGCAGGGGCGGCCCTGTTTTCCTGGAGAACTCCATGCCCATCCAAGACTCCGATATCGCCATCGTCGGCGCCGGCATCCTCGGCCTTTCCCACGCCTACGCCGCCGCCCGGCGCGGCCTCAAGGTCAGCGTGTTCGAGCGCAGCGACCGGCCCCTGGGCGCCTCGGTGCGCAACTTCGGCCAGGCCCTGATCACCGGCCAGGCCCCCGGTCCCATGTTCGCCCTGGCCCGTGAGGCGCGGACGATCTGGGCCGAGCTGGCCGAAGTGGCCGGCTTCCACATCCGCCGCAACGGCTCCCTGCTGTTCGCCCGCACCGAGGCGGAAGAGGAATTGCTGGAGGCCTTCTGCGCCACCCGCGCCGTCGAGCACGGCTACCGCGTCGAGCTGCTGCGTGGCGAGCGCCTGCACGACCTCTACCAGGGCCAGTTCAGCCACCACCGCGTGGCCTTGCACGGCCTGGACGACCAGCAGCTGTATTCCCGCGAGGCCGTCCCGGCGCTGGTCGACTACCTGCGCGATGAACTGGGCGTGACCTTCCATTTCTCCACCCTGGTGCGCGACGTCGAGCAGAACCGCGTGCACACCAGCGCCGGCAGCTGCCGCGCCGAGCAGATCATCGTCTGCTCGGGCCATGACTACCTGACCCTGCTGGCCGAGCAGATCGCCCCGCTGCAGCCCAGCGTCTGCCGCCTGCAGATGCTCCGCGCACGCCCGGCGGTGGACATCGGCCTGCAGCACGCTGTGCTCACCGGCCTCAGCTGCGTGCACTACGGCGCCTTCTCCGACCTGCCGGAAGCCGAGGCCATCCGTGGCCAGATCGAGCAGCACACCCCGGAGCTGGAGCAGCACGGCATCCACCTGCTGGTCAGCCCCACGCCCTATGGCGAGCTGATCATCGGCGACTCCCACGACTACGGCCGCGATGCTTCACCCTTCAACGCCGAGGCCGTGGACAACCTGATGCTCGACCTCGCCGAGCACACCCTCGGCACCCGCCTGCAGGTGCTGGAGCGCTGGCAGGGCGTCTACGGCGCCTGCGGCCCCGGCCCGTTCTCGGTGCTCAAGGCCATCCCCGGCGTCACCGCCGTACTGATGCACACCGGCCTCGGCATGAGCATCGGCCCGGCCCTGGGTGAGCGCACGGTGGCGTCGTTGTTGGGGTGAAGGCGGTCGGGCGCGGCACTTTAAAGTCCTTGCTCCCACCGGGTGGAGCGGTGGTTCTGCAGCGGGAGGCGATCGGTTTTTTGCTTGCGAAGGCAGCCATGGAATAATCGCCTGCTCGGGACCACCGTTGGAGAGCGCAGGTGCAAAGGACTGTCAGCGTCTTGGATTACATAGCGGCATCACTTGCTGATGCTCAGAATTTAATGCCGGACCTCTCCGGGCTTTGTCGAGAACTGAGCCTGGATGACATTTTGCAGGGACGTCTGTCAGAGCTGGCAGCCCGGAAAATGCAGGCGGCACGTAAAAGCAAGGAAAGCAGAGACACTCGAGTCGAGGAAGAGAAATGGCCGGTGCGGGTGACGCTTTTCCCTCTGGTCTATGGGCGTCGTGCCGAGCACGCGGAGCTCGATAAAAAGCTTCCTGAACAGATCGCACCGATATTCTTCAATGCACTCTTGAGCCCCGATGGCAGTCTTGCTCTGGATGAAAAAGACTGCCTACCGTCGATTCCCAGAAATTTACTCGAGCCTACCTTTCTGCCTGTATCCATTGGCGCCCTCGATGATCTGGATAAGGCACGCTCCCAGTTGCCACAGCAACCAGACAATTGGCATGCCTTGTTGAAGGTCACCCACGACCTGTTGCAGCAAGTCTCCGGGTACGACTGGGGGACGCTGGAGATCGAACAATACGAATTGCAGGAGAATGCTGGCATTGCTCTCGCTGATGGAAACAGAGGGGCTACTCAGCACATCCAGGCTTTGGTTGGTGAATTGCGCAAGGACAGCGGAGCTCAGGCGAAGACCCCGCTCCTTGCTTCCCTTATGGAGGCCGCCGTACAACGCCCTTTGCTCGAGCTGGAGGCCCAGCTGGACCTCGGCACTGAACACCTTGGGCAGATGGAGTCTCGCTACGGACTGTCCGACTCGCAACGGGAATCGCTGGCGCATTTTTTTGCTCTGCCCGACGCCGTCACGGCGGTAGATGGACCTCCCGGGACCGGGAAGACCACCTTGCTACTGAGTGTGATTGCATCGCTGTGGGTGCGCAGAGCGCTAGAGAAAAGCGAACCGCCATTAATAGTCGCTAGCTCCACGAACAATCAGGCGGTGGTGAACATCCTTGAGGCATTTGCCAAGGTTAAGGAGCCGGCGGGCGAACTGGCCGGGCGTTGGCTCGATGACGTGAAAAGCTACGGCCTGTACCTGCCAGCAAAGAGCCGGGAAAACAACACCTTCAGTTTTCCTGTTCACATGCTCAAGGGCATGGCGAAAGATTCGAGCTACGAAGCCAAGTCGTTCGAAACGGTAGAGGGATTAGAGAGCGCTCGCCGCGGCTTTCTGAGCAAGGCTCAGCAGGCCCTGGGCGAACTGGCGGCACCTACCCTCGAGAGCGTGGCGGCGGCGTTGCATGCCCGTTTGAAGCAGCGATGCGACATGATCACCGTGGTGATGCGCAAGCTCATCACGCTGACTCGGCTCTGCAAGGGCCTGCCTCCTACAACGGAGCGCATCCTGGCGCTGGAGCAGTCTACAAGAGCACTGCTCGAAAGCTCTCAGACCAATCTTGAGCGACTTATCGAGCAGAAGAAGCACTGGCACGCCATCAACCTTGCATGGCAGCAGCACTGCCATGATGAGAGCTGGTGGATAGGGCTGTTATCCCGTCTTGGTATCACCACATCTCGGCGCCGTCGTGATGAACTATTTCGGGCGACGGTCATGCAAAGCCATGACTGGATTGCCCAGCACTTGCTTGAGATGGATTTGCGCCAAACATTCGGTGGCTGGTTGACCGAGCGAATCAAAGCGATAGCTCATCGGCAGGTTCAGGCTCAGGCAGAACATGATCTGCATCGTAAAACGATGGAAACCCTCCGTGAGCTGCTGAGTTTCTTGAGCGATTTCTGTGGCAAATCCAAGCGCCTCAGCCTTGAAGGTGTGCAATCGGCCCTGGATGTAGGTCCACGTTTCGAGGCCTTCAAGCTGGCTACCCACTATTGGGAAGCGCGCTACCTGATGGAAGTGGATGCGTTGCTGAAAAAATACCGCAAGGTGGAGGACAGTAAATCGGCGGACAGGCTGGAGCTGCAATACCGACGCCTGGCAAAACTGTACCCCTGTTCGGTTGCGACCCTGCACAGCTTGCCTTCGCGCTACACGGGATGGAGTGGCGTCGTGCAACCGATGTTCGGACGTATGGATCTACTGATTGTTGACGAGGCTGGGCAAGTGCCGCCGGAAATCGGTATGCCGGCCTTCGCATTGGCCAAGCGTGCATTGGTGGTGGGCGATGTGAATCAGATCTCTCCCGTTCATGGCCTGCCAGCCAGCATCGATAGGTCTAACGCGCACCGTTATGGCCTTCTCCAAGCAGGCTGGGAAGGTTTTCGGAAAACCGGCATGGCGGCCTCAAGCGGCAATGTGATGCAGATTGCTCAGCAGGCAACGCCCTTTGCAAAACACCCGCAGCGTGGTTCTGGAATGTTTCTCTGCGAGCATCGCCGATGCTGGCCGGAGATCATTGCAATCAGTAATGCCCTTGTTTATCAGAACTTGCTGCAACCTTGCCGTGATGACGACGGGAGCCGCTTGTTCTCTCCGACTTTGGGCTATGTCCACCTGGCTGCACGGGACGAGCGGGTCGGGAAAAGCCGCCGTAATCTGGTCGAGGCTCAGGCGATCGCTCGCTGGCTAAGACGCCGCAGAAGCGAAATCGAAGCGGCATTCGCAAGTGAGGGCAAGCAGTTCGGTGAACTGGTGGCGGTGATCACACCCTTTGCTGCTCAGAGCCATGCAGTCAGGCGGGAGCTGGATGAGCACCTGGGGAATGGACATGGCATCACGGTTGGCACCGTACACAGTCTGCAGGGCGCAGAACGGCGCCTGGTGATCTTCTCCCCTACATACGGCGTTGGCACGGCACCGGGGAGTACGATGTTTGATAAGGATTACGGCTCGTTGCTCAACGTCGCTGTGTCACGTGCTCAGGATGCATTCCTGGTGTTCGGCAACATGCATCTGTTTCAGCCGGGGCACAGCAATCCTGCATCTGTCATGGGACGGTTCCTTCTGGAAAACGAGAAGCACGAGCTGAAGGATGTCGATGTCGAGCTTCTGACGCCATCCATGGGGCTTGCTCCGACCGTACTGATCAGGGACCTCGAAGGACACCGGAAGATACTGCGATCAGCTTTTGAAGGTGCCCGTCGCAGGCTGATCATCGTGTCCCCTTACCTGTCTCGAAGCGCCCTGAAGGCCGATGCGATAGAGGAGCAGATACGACACGCATGCCAGAGGGGTGTAAACGTTGTCGTGATCTCCAACAGCCGTCTAGCGGGCTCTCGGAAAGACTTCGGCGAGTGCATTGACGACCTCAAGGCAGCAGGGGCGAAGTACTGTGATAGTCAGGGACAGTGCGTTCACAGCAAGCTCTTGCTGGTCGATGAACAATGGCTCACGGTCGGCTCTTTCAATTGGCTTTCTTCCGTACGTGTCGCCAGTGATTACCGTTATCACGAGTCGAGCATGCGCTACGACGGCGAAGAAGCGTTCGTCATGATCCAGCGGAGTCTGACGGACCTCCGTGAGTTGATTCGTCCTTACCCAAGGGGCACTACCGTTCATTGAGTTCTACCTGTGGCGCCGGCCGACCAGGCTGGCGATTTTCTCGGGTCCGCTTTGGCGCAGAGGTTCTTTGGGGCGTTCGTCCACTTTGCTGGCGATCACATCCCATATCTGCCGTAGCCGTTTGACGTGCAGGTCATCGCGGATCACCGAGACCAGCGCTTCGACCTGATCGCTCAGGTCCAGGGCCACTTCACCGTGCCCTTTTCGGCGTTGTCGTGAGGGCAGGGACAGTGGCGGCGTGCCGGCCGGCGGCACGGGATGTGGCAGTGCCGTTGATGCGCTGTCCGGGTCCAGGATTCCCAGCAGGCGGGCTTTGAGCACAGGGCTGTCGAGCATCTTTTCCAGATCGAAGATGGTGCGGATGTTGATCTGCCGCAGCTGCAGCGTCTTCTCTGGGCCGACGGCCAGGATCAGCTGTGCTTGAGCTACCCAGTCGATCACCTCGTAGAGCCCGTAGGGCGTCTCGACGAATATCTGGATCGGGTTGATGGTGGCGAGGTTCTGCACATCCTCTATCTCGAACTCCTCCAGACGAAACTTCATGAAGGCGTCGATGCCGAGTATCACGTCGAGGGGCAACTCCTCCTGCAGGGCGCGGCTGTGCTCGCTGACGCGCTTGAGCCGGATCCAGGAGAACTTGGCGATCACGACATCGATGAACAGTGCCGGGTACATGCCCACCAGAAATGCCAGGGCGATGGCGAACCTGTCCGCGTTGAGCGCGTGGAAGATCTGGCCACGGTAGAGCACCGTGGCCACCAGTACGCCGAGAACAAGGTGCAGTGTGGAGCGGAAGAACGAAATGGGTGACAGGTCGAAATTCGCCACCCGGCGAATCAGGTACTGCGCGCTCCAGATGTAGCCGCCAAGAAAGGCAAAGCAGATCACCGAGAGCAAGTGACGACTCTGGTCCGCCATGGGGCCTTCGAGGAACAGCGCGGCCTGGTTGAACGCCGCCGGCTCCGCCATGACCGCGAGAATTCCCAGCGTGGAGGTGAACACGTAGAGAAATACCGGTAGTACGTAGTCGTAGGGCCGTGCGCGCTTCTTCAGCAGTGGGTTGGGTTCATGGAGGTCGACGGGGCTGTACTTGTATTTGACCAGCTCGAAGGAGGGGATGATCAGCGGATCGCCGGCCTCCCGGCGGGCGAAGCCGAACAGGTTCTCCAGATCGCTGATGATCTCGTAGCGCCGCGCGCGAATGTTGCTGCGACCGATGAAGATACCGAGCGGAAGCAGGCCGCCCAGGACGAGGGCGACGAACATGGAAAAATAGCTAGGCATGCTTTCCTCCTTGAAAGACGCCGACTCCCTCACTCCCGGCTGGTTGCCCTTTGGATTTTCAGAGCCCTCATCCCGCTTGGCAAGCACTCCGCAGGCGCGAAGTGCCGGCTGCTAGCACCGTTTGCGATGGGCTTATAGGGAAAAGCTCGTAAACCGCCTGACCTGTTACACCACCGATACGGGGAAGCGCTGCGAGCCCAGAATGGTCGCCCGGGCCGTAGCCCGGGCTTCCGCCCGGGAGCCTCAGAGAAAACTCACATCATCGGCCTTCACCAATCGGGCGAACGGCCCCGACAATGTCAGGTTGTGATGGCGGATGATCGCGGCGGCGTCCAGCGCGGGGGTGTCCATGCAGCTGTGGGCGTCTTCCGCCAGCACCACCCGGTAGCCCAGGTCGGCGGCGGCGCGGCAGGTGCTGTCGATGCAGTACTGGGTCTTCATGCCCACGACCACCAGCTCGCCGATGGAGGCATCGCGCAGCCAGTCGTCCAGGCGGGTGCCGGAGAAGCAGCTGGGGCGGTTCTTGTCGAAGATGCGGTCATGCGCCGGGTCGATTTCCAGGCGCGGGTGCAGTGCCCAGCCCTTGCTGCCCGGCGCCACCGGCGAGCCTTCCGGCCCGGCGAAGCGTGCGGCGAAGATCGGCGCACCGGCAGCGCGGGCTCGGGCGATCAACTGGTTGACCCGGGTCAGCAGCAGCTCGGCCTGCCAGGGCTTGTCGGGTCCTTCATAGAGCGCCACCTGCATGTCGATGATCAGCAGGGCGGATTTGCGCGGGTCGTGCATGGCATTTCTCCTTGAATGCCAGCGCCGCCGGGGCAAAAGAAAAGGCCCCGTCCATCGCTGGCGGGGCCTTTGGGGTTCCTTGCGCTATCCGCTACGCACACCCACTCGCCCCGCACATGGCGGTGGTAGTGGTGGTGGCGGTACGGCGTGCGGATGCGTTCATGGCGTCGATAGTGCTGGGGGCCCTGTGCGGCTGTCAATCGGCGCCGACAACTCTCAGCAAGGGGGCCGCCGCCGAGCTGCGGGCCGGCACCTGCAAACCCTTTTCATGCTCCGCCAGGACCTTCTTGACGATGTCCATCACCTCGACGTTGGAGTCCTCCATCAGCGCCAGCTGCTCGAGGGTGGTGTCGAGCCGGCCTTGGGCGAAGGCTTGGATGGCGGCGGCGCCGGTGTGGTGAACCTGTTCGTGGGGGCGTTCGATCAGGCGGAACTGGAGGTTGCCACGCAGCGCGGCGTTGCCGTAGTACCAGCGGCCGAAGGGGCATTGTTCCTCGGTTGGCAGCACGCTGGCGTCCGGTTCGCCGCTGAGGATGGCGTCGTAGACCGAGGCCTTGAGCGAGAGCTCGGCGAGGTTGGCCAATTCGATGCCGGCGCGGAAGAAGGATTGGCCGATCTCGTGGTGCATGCGCTGGGCCTGGCCGTGGACGTCGAGCATGGCGCTGCTGGCTTCGGTGGTCATGGTGTGGAAGTGGTTGGCGCTGTCGACGTGAAGGCGGATCTCGTCCTGGGCGGTGTGGATCACCGCCTGGATGTCCGCCGTTTCGCGGACGATGTCCTGGGTGGCGCTGGCGGTTTTCTCGGCCAGGTCGCGAATCTCCCCGGCAACCACCGCGAAGCCGCGGCCGGATTCGCCGGCGCGGGCCGCTTCGATGGCAGCGTTGAGGGCCAGCAGGTTGGTCTGGCTGGCGATGCTGCCAATGAGTCCGACGATGCGGTCGATCTCGCCAGCGCGCTGCACCAGTTCCGAGATGCGCTGGTTGAGGGTGGCCAGGCCGTTTTCCATGCGCTGGGATTGCTCCTGCAGCACGCCGAACTTGAGCTTGTTGTGGATGGCGGCGCTGGCGACGTCCTGGGCGCGCTGGTGGTTGTCGTCCAGGCGCGCGTTGAGGTAGCTGAAGGAGTCGCCGACATGGCCGATGGAGTGGCCGAATTTCAGCAGGTTGCCGGCCAGGCCCTTGTAGAACGCGAGGTCCGTTTGCAGCCGGGTGTCGTCGCGGCTGGCCTGGAGTGCATCACGCAGTTGCGCGGCTTCGTGCTCTGTGGCGTCGAGGCGGGCGAGGAGGGCCTGGTTCTGCTGTTGCAGCCGCTGGTGGCGGCCGGCACTGACGAAAAGCATGTCTCACCTCCGGTGAGCGAGTGGAATTGCCTTTACCTGTCAGTTTTCGTGCCAGCGCCGGGGGCCCGCAGTCACTGGGCTGCAGGCGGGTGCGGTCATATCGACCTGTTGTCGGAGTGACTCCAATGCTGTCGCATTGACAGCATGCGGGCTTCAGGCGATGCGCAGGAGGATGTCGCGCACGCGGTCCAGGGCCGGGTCGATATCCAGGGTTTCGATGGCGCCGAAACCCAGCAGTAAACCGGCCCGGGGTTCCTGCTGGTGATAGAAGGGCGCCAGCGGGTAGAGGCCCACCTCGACCTTGCGCGCCTGCTCCATCAGCAGCGGCAGGTCGATCGGCACCTTGCACAGCAGCGCCATGTGCGCCCCGGCCACCGCCGGCACGGCGTCGAACCAGGGCGCGAGATCCCCCGCCACCCGCGCCAGGATGCGTTCGCGACGGCTGCTGTAGACGGCGTGGCAGCGACGGATGTGCTTGTGCAGCGAGCCTTCGTCGATGAACTTGGCCAGGGCCCATTGGGGCAGGGTGGAGCTGTGCCAGTCGGTGATCTGCTTGACCTTGATCAGCGGCTCCAGCAGCACGTCGGGGAGGATGGCGTAACCCAGGCGCAGCTCCGGCAGCAGGGTCTTGGAGAAGGTGCCGACATAGGCCACCACGCCGTGCTCGTCCATGCTTTGCAGGGAATCGGTGGGGCGCCCCTCGTAGCGGAACTCGCTGTCGTAGTCGTCTTCGATGACGATGGCGCCGAGTTCGCGCGCCCGCTGCAGCAGCGCTTCGCGCCGTGCCGGGCTCATGGGCATGCCCAGGGGGAACTGGTGCGAGGGGGTGACGTAGATCAGCCGCGTGCCATCGGGGATGGCGTCCACGCACATGCCTTCGGCGTCCACCGGGATGCTCGCCACCTGGGCGCCCTGGATGCCGAACAGCAGGCGCGCCGGGGTGTAGCCGGGGTCTTCCATGGCGACGACGCTGCCGGGTTGCAGCATGACCCGGGCGAGCAGGTCCAGCGCCTGCTGGGCACCGCTGCAGACGATCACATCATCCCCCGTGCAACGCACACCACGGGCGAAGCTGATGTGCCGGGCGATGGCCTGGCGCAGGGCTTCCACCCCTTCCGGCTGGCCGTAGAAGCCACGGGCGGAGGCCATCTGCCGCAGGGCGTGCTGGGTGCAGCGGCGCCAGTCGTCATGGGGGAACTGGCTGCGTGCGGTGGCGCCGCCGATGAAGTCGTAGCGCAGGGTGCCTTCCAGGGTCGGGTGGCGGAAGGGGATGGGGACGTCCTGCCAGTGGCGGATGAAGTCCGCTTCGGCCAGTTCCGAGGCGAAGCGGCTGCGCACCCGCGTTGCCGCCCGGGCGTTGACGAAGGTGCCGCTGCCGATGCGGCCCACCAGGTAGTCCTCGTAGGTGAGCTGGGCGTAGGTGTCGGCCACCGTCTTGCGCGAGATGCCCAGTTGCTCGGCCAGCAGGCGGCTGGGTGGCAGCCGGGCGCCGCTCGCGAGGCGGCCGTCCTCGATGGCGTCGCGCAACTGGCGGTAGAGCTGCTGGGCGAGGTCCTTGCGGCCATTGATGACGATGTGCAGTTCCATGGTGACTCCGGCGGGTGGTGGCGGGAGATTACCGATGGGGCGGGGTGGAGAGAAGGCTTTCGCCGCGACCCGTGGCGATGCGTTTCGTCGGGCCGGGAGGCCAGGGGGCGGGCCTGCGCTAAGGTGAAGGTCCGCATGCCCGTCGGGCATCCACCTGCGAGGGAGCGGCCGTTGAATCCAGGCGGCCGCCCCGCCAATGGAGGCACAGCCATGAACAGCAGCAACCAGCTCACCCACCGCGATCACATCATCACCGCGCACCTGATCGAGCACCCGGGCATTCCCACGCCCTGGGCCGGCGGGCTGCACATCACCGCGCCCGATGGCAGCCGCACCCGGCGCATCCCGCTGCCCGCCAACTCCGCCTTCCTCGCCGAGGAAGACAGCGCTCGGCGGGCCTCCCTGGCCCACGGTCGCTGGCTGGTGGACCAGAGCCTCGACCACGGTCACAAACCCGTGTGACCCCTGCGGCGCCGTCGCTTTCCGGCGGCGCCGCGCTCCGCTCGTCCAGCACTCTGAACCCCGCACGCGCCTGGCCAGTCGTTACTACAACCCCATAGAGCCAGGAGAACACCATGGTCGCTTTCGAACCGCAGTCCCGCGAAAACGCTGCCCGCCCCCATAACGTCGAGGGCTGGGAACGCTTCCTGTGCATCGCCGGTGGCTTGGTGATGGTCGGTACCGGCTTGCGCCAGGGTGGCCTGGTAGGCTGGCTGCGCGCCGGCACCGGGGGCGTGGTGCTCGCCCGTGGCCTCACGGGGCAGTGCCCGGCGAAACGGGTGATCGCCGAACGCCGCGACGAGATCGAAGCGCTCAAGGCGCGCATCGAAGAGGCCGCTGCCAAGTTGGCCGAGCTGCATCGCAACGCCTGAGTCTGCCCATCGCGAATGAATTCGTTCCCACGGGTGTGTGCCAAGGCATAGTCCCGTAGGAGCGAGCTCCGCTCGCGAAGCGCTTGTGCGGTGCTGGTGGGCTGAAGCGGAGCGCCGCCCGGCCCACCCTACAACCGTCCCTGTCTCGGATCTTGCGGGTGCACGCCTGTAGGGTGGATGACGCTTTTTTCATCCACCAGGGGGGGCCGGCATGGCACCGATTGGTGGACCGGTAGAGCGTGGTCCACCCTACGGCGGTGCTACGCACCGCTGGGCGACTGAAGTCGCCCCTACAGAACCTTCCCTGTCTCGGACCTTGCGGGTGCACGCCCGTGGGGTGGATGACGCTTTTTTATCCACCAGGGGTGCCCGGTATGGCACCGATGGGCGAATGAATTCGCCCCTACACACATCGCCGTTCTACGCCTCCTGCGGGGTTTGGGCCGGGGGCGTGGCGTCGTCCGGTTCGTGGATGCGGTACCAGGCGACGTAGAGGGCGGGGAGGAAGAACAGGGTGAGCAGGGTGGCGATGATGATGCCGCCGATCATGGCGAAGGCCATGGGGCCCCAGAACACTTCGCGGGCGATGGGCAGCATGCCCAGGCTGGCGGCAGCGGCGGTGAGGAGGATGGGCCGGGTGCGGTGGTGGGTGGCTTCGATCACCGCGTCCCAGGGGTTGGCGCCCTCGCGTTCGAACTCGTCGATCTGGGTCACCAGGATCACCGAGTTGCGGATGATGATGCCGATCAGCGCCAGTACCCCGAGGATGGCCACGAAGCCCAGCGGCGTGCCGGTGGGCAGCAGGGCGAGCACCACGCCGATCAGCCCCAGGGGCGCCACGCTGGCCACCAGGAACATCTTCTGCACGCTTTGCAGCTGGATCATCAGGAAGGTGGCCATGAGGAACAGCATCAGCGGCACCACCTGGCCGATGGGGCCCTGGGCCTTGCCGCTTTCTTCCACCGTGCCACCGGGGGTGATGCGGTAGGAGGCGGGCAGCTTGGCGGCGAAATCGTCCACCTCGGGCTTGAGCCTGGCCATCAGGTCGGTGGGCTGGATCTCGCCGTGGACGCTGGCCTTGAGGGTGATGGTGGGCTTGCGGTCGCGGCGCCACACCAGCGGCTGCTCCAGTTCGTAGCCCACGGTGGCGAAGGCCTTGAGCGGGATGGAGGTGCCGTTGGGGGTGACGATCTGCAGGTTTTCCAGGGTCTCCGGCGAGTTGCGTTCGCCCTCGGCGGAACGGCCCACCAGGTTGACCAGGTAGATGCTGTCGCGCACCTGGGTGATGGTGGCGCCGGTGACCACGCCGTTCATCATCTGCGCCACATCCTCGGAGGAGAGGCCCAGCTGGCGCGCCTTGTCCTGGGCGATGTCGATCTTCAGCACGCGGCCGGGCTCGTTCCAGTCGTAGATCATCTCGCCGACGTTGGGGTTGGCGTCCAGCCGCGCGGCCAGCGCCATGGCGTAGTCGCGCACCTTGTCGATGTCCGGGCCGCTGACCCGGTACTGGATCGGCCGGCCCACCGGCGGGCCCATCTCCAGGGGCTGCACGTAGCCGCTGATGCCGACGAACTCGTCGCGCAGGCGCTGCTTGAGGCGGGCGGACAGGCGCTGCCGGGCGTCCATGTCCTTGGCGACTATCACCAGTTGGCCGTAGTAGGGGTTCTGTAGTTGCTGGTCGAGGGGCAGGTAGAAGCGCACCGCGCCTTCGCCGATGTAGGAGCTCCAGCGCTGGATGTCGTCATCGCCCTTGAGCTTGGCCTCGAAGCGGTCCATCACCGCGCGGGTCTCGGCGATGCTGCTGTTCTGCGGCAGGTTCAGGTCCACCAGCAGCTCGGGGCGGTCGGAGGAGGGGAAGAACTGCTGCTGGACGAACTGCATGAGGAACAGCGAGCCGCCGAACAGCGCCACGGTGAGCAGGATGGTCGCCCAGCGGTGCCCCATGGCCAGGCGCAGGCCTCGGTCCATGAAGCGGGTCATGCGGCCCTTCTTCTCTTCCTTGTGCTTGAGCGTGGCGGGCAGTACGTGCACGGCGATCACCGGGGCGAAGAGCACTGCGACCACCCACGACAGCAGCAGGGCGACGGCGATCACCGCGAACAGGGTGAAGGTGTATTCCCCCGCCGAGCTGGCGTTGAGGCCGATGGGCACGAAGCCGGCCACCGTCACCAGGGTGCCGGTGAGCATGGGGAAGGCGGTGGAGGTGTAGGCGTAGGTGGCGGCGTCGTGCCGCGAGTCGCCCAGCTCCAGGCGGGTGACCATCATTTCGACTGTGATCATGGCGTCGTCCACCAGCAGGCCGAGGGCGATGATCAGCGCGCCGAGGGAGATGCGCTGCATGGTGATGCCGCTGTACTCCATGAACACGAAGACCAGGGCCAGCACCAGGGGTATCGAGCAGGCCACCACCAGGCCGGCGCGCACGCCGAGGCTGATGAAGCTCACCACCAGGACGATGATCACCGCCTCGAACAGCGCGCTGGTGAAGCCGCCGATGGCTTTCTCCACCACCTCGGCCTGGTTCGACACCTGGTGCACGCCAACGCCGATGGGCAGCTCGTTGGTCACTTCCTGCATGCGCGCATGCAGCGCCGCGCCGAAGGTCTGGATATTGCCGCCGTCGCGCATGGCCACGGCCAGGCCGATGGCCGGCTCGCCGTTGAAGCGGAACAGCGAGGTGGGCGGGTCCTGGTAGCTGCGCTGGATGCTGGCCAGGTCGGCGAGGCGGTAGAAGCGGTCGTTGATGCGCAGGTTCACCGCCTCCAGGTCCGCCTGGGAGCGGAACTCGCCGGAGGTGCGCACCGAGATGCGCTCGGCGCCGGCTTCGATCACCCCCGAGGGCGTGACGCTGTTCTGTGCCTGCAGGCTCTGCATCACCTGGCGCTGGTCGAGGCCCAGGGCGGCCAGCTTGCGGGTGGAGAAGTTGAGGTAGAACACCTCGTCCTGCTCGCCGATCAGCTGCACCTTGCCCAGGTCCTTGACGCTGCGGATGTCCAGGCGCACGCGCTCGACGTAATCGCGCAGCTGGCGGTAGCTGAGGCCGTCGCCGGTGAAGGCGTAGAGGCTGCCGTAGACGTCACCGAACTCGTCGTTGAATGCCGGGCCTTGCAGGCCCTGGGGGAATTCGCCACGGATGTCGTCGATCTTCTTGCGCACCTGGTACCAGATGTCGGGTATCTCGGTGCCGTCGGTGGTGTCCTTGAGGTAGACGAATACGGTGGATTCCCCCGGGCGCGTGTAGCTCTTCACGTAGTCGAGGCTGTCCAGCTCCTCCAGCTTCTTCTCGATGCGGTCGGTGACCTGTTCCAGGGTGTCGTTGACCGTGGCGCCGGGCCAGCGGGTCTGGATGACCATGGTCTTGATGGTGAAGGCCGGGTCTTCCTCGCGGCCCAGCTCGAAGTAGGAGAACACCCCCATCACCAGCGCCACGGCCATCAGGTACCAGGCGAAGGACTGGTGCCGCAGCGCCCATTCCGAGAGGTTGAAGCCGCCCTTGGCATCACTCATGGCCGATCCCCTTCATCCAGTTTCACCGCTTGGCCTTCCTTGAGGCTGTTGACCCCGGCGCTGACCACCCGCTCGCCGTCGGCGAGGCCCTTGCCGATGAGCACGCGATCGCCTTCGCGGCGCAGCACCTGCACCTCGCGGCGGTGCACCACGGCGGCTTTTTCGTCCACCACCCAGACCTGCCCACGATCCTCCGGGGCGCCGGGCTCGGCGCGCACCAGCACGCTGGCGGGCAGGCTGACACGAGGTGCCACGGGGCTGCTCAGTTCCACCCGCACCGTGGTGCCGAGGCGGAAACTTTCCGGGGTTTGCTCCAGGCTCAGGCGCACCCGGCGGGTCCGGGTGGCAGCGTCGGCCTGGGGCGCCATTTCGCGGATGTGGCCGGTGGTGCTGGCCTCACCCTGCAGTTGGGCGACCACGGTGAAGCGGGCGTCTTCGGGGATGGCCCCGGCGAGGTCGTCCGGCAGGTCGAACACCGCTTCGCGCACTTCCGGGCGAGCCAGGGTCACCACCTCCTGGCCGGCGGCGACCACCTGGCCGGCCTCGGCGCGCCAGGCGGTGACCACGCCGTCGAAGTCGGTGGTCAGGCGGGTGTAGGCGAGCTGGTCGCTGGCCTGCTGCTCCGCGGCACGGGCCTGGTCGAGGCTGGCGCGGGTGGTCTTCAGGCGGGTGCGGGCCGCGTCGAGGTTGGCCTTGGCGCCAACGCCCCGGGTGAACAGCTCCTCCTGGCGGCGGGCGTCGGCCTGGGCGTCTATCCACTGCGCTTCGGCGCTGGCGCGATCGCCCTCGCTGGCACGCAGTCGGTTCTGCTGGTCGGTGGGGTCGAGGGTGGCGAGCAGGGCGCCCTCGGCCACCTTGTCGCCGACATCCACCGCGCGGGAGGCGATACGCCCGTTGGTGCGGAAGCCCAGGGTGGTTTCGTAGCGCGCCTGGATGGTGCCTGCGAAGTGGCCGACGCTCTGCTGGTGCTGGCTCTGCACCACCAGGCTGAGCACCGGGCGGGGCGGTGGTGGTGGCTGCTCCTTCTCGCCGCAGCCGGCGAGGAGCAGGGCGGCCAGGGGCAGCAGGCAGGCGCGGCGGGTGGCGTCATTCATGGGGCACGCTCCCTTCGACCTGGGGCTGCGGCGCGGCCTGGTCCTCACGCACGGCGGCGGCCTTGTCGGGCTCTGCCGCCTGTTCGGCCCGGGCGATTTCCACGCGCTGGCCGGGGTGCAGCAGCTGGCCACCGGCGATCACCACCTTCTGGCCCGCCTCCAGGCCCTTGCCCACCAGCACCTTGCCGCTGGCGTAGCGCACCGCGCCGACCTTGTGCAGCGAGACCCGCTGCTGCTCATCCACCAGCCACACCGCCGGCTGGCGCCCGGACTTGGACAGTGCCGACCAGGGCAGCACCACGCCGTCGCCGCTGCGGGGCCTGAGCAGGGTGGTGACCACGGCGCCGAGGTTCATCTGCGGCGGCACCTGCTCCAGCGCCACCTTGACCTTGAGGGTGCCGCTCTGCGGATCGATGGTGGGGGTGATTTCGCGCACCTGGCCCTTGGCGCTGATGTCCGGCTGGCCGAGGAGGGCGACGACCACGTCCTGGCTTTCCAACTGCTGGTCGAACAGTGATTCGTAGACGTTGAACACCGCATCGCGCTCGCCTTCACGGGCCAGGGTGAAGATCGGCACCGTGGCCTGCACCACCTGGCCGACTTCCGCGTGGCGGGTGGTGATCACCCCATCGGCGGAGGCCTTGAGCTCGGTATAGGCCAGCATGTCACGGGCGTTGGCGGCCTGGGCTTCGGCCGCTTCCAGGGCGCTGCGGGTGGCGCGCAGTTGCGCCTGGGCCTGGTCAAATTCGCTTTGGCTGGTGTAGCCCTTGGGCAGCAGCTTGCGTTGCCGCTCGAAGTTCAGCTCGGCCTCCTTGAGCTGGGCGCGCTGGGCTTCCACGGCGGCATTGGCGGTGTCGAGGTTGCTGCGCTGCTCTTGCGGGTCGAGGCGCGCCAGCACCTGCTGGGCCTTGACCTGATCGCCCACGTCCGCGAGGCGCTCGATGATCTTGCCGCCGACACGGAAGGCCTGTTGCGCTTCGACGCGGGCCTGGATGTCGCCGGTGAGGCGCACTTCGGCGCTGAAGTCGGCAGCTTCGATGCTCTGCACCAGCACGCGCTGCACCGGCTTGGGTGCCTCGTGTTCCTGGCAGCCGGCGAGCAGCACGGCGGCCAGCAGAAGGCCGGGGGCCATGCGGGTATTCATCGGTGACGGGGTATGCGGCGGGATCATCCCTGGACCAAGCCTCCTGTTGCGAAAGCGACGTGAATGGCGCCGAGCGTGCAGCGAAGCGGCGGCGTCGATGGCATTTCGAGGGAAGCGGCAGGAGGAAAGTTCAAGTCGGGAACGGGGGATTGCAATGAACTCGCGGGCGCTTGCGCCAGTCAGCTCAGGTATACCCGCCAACGGAGGTCATCGTCATGGCGCACTGGACCATCACCTACAGCAAGGACAACAACACCGCGACGCTGGACAGCAAGGCGACGAGCAAGCCCGACATGGAAGATGCCAACCGCGAGTTGCTGGAGTGGGCCCGCGCGAATCTGCAGGCCGGTGAGTTCGCGGAGAGCGAGGACCCCAGCAGCGAGCCGGCGATGCAGTTGCTCAAGCGCTACGGCATCACCCTGACCGGTATCTCGCGGTCCTGACCGAGGCGCTAGCCGCTCGCCTGGTCGTGAAAGCGGCGGGCGGGCGGGTAGCGCAGTTCCTGTTCGACGCTACCGTCTTCGCTGTGCACCTTTACCGTCCCCGCACGGTTCTGCATGAAGTTGCCGATGCAATCGAGCAGCTCGGATCGTTCGCTGGCGGTCTTCGACGGGCGCGTTGCACCTTCCTTGCGCAATTCCCACCCCTTGTCCGTCGGGGAAATGTGATAACAGCCCATGTAGATCTCCAGTTCATTCCAAATCGACGGTCTTATCGCCGTTCGCGCACGCAGGCGCCTCCCAAGCACCTATAGAGCAGGGCTGCGCCGCACAGGTTCCGATCTTTGTGCAGGGCGATGCCGGACTAGCTCAGAAGCCTTTGAGCCGCTCTTCGTCATTAGCGTCCGTGGCGTTTTCCAGCATCCGCTCCAGCTCATCGATCAGCGTGCCGCAGAGCGTCTCGAACTGCTCGCGGCTCGCCCAGTGCCGGGGGAACAGGCCGGAGACGACGGTCAGTTGCCCGCTGCGCAGGTCACGGAGGGAGAGCACCACGTCATCGTCGCGAAACTTCACCACGCACATATGGCTGTCCAGCCGCGCATCCAGCCTCTTCTGCAACTCTTCGCCGGAAGGTTGAAACGCCATGGCTACATCCAAGTACAAGTTGATCCATCCAAAAAATAAGCCCGACGCATGCCGCAGCGACCGGGCCTCAAGTTGGTATACACGTGAGTAGTAATTGAGAAGGCTGGGAGGCCGTGTGAGTTCAGCTTGAATAGGGGGGCGGACGGGCCCGTTCGTCTGTTGGAATGTTTTTAATATCATCGAGATGCCGCGTTGATATCAGGTTGTTTCTGCTGGTGAGCAACAGTTGCCGATATGTCTTTGGAGTTGTTAGGGGTGGCTCTTCCAAGTGCTGTATGAACGTGGCGTACATCCCCGCAGGCGCCGTATTGGGTCAAAAAGGTGGTGATCAGCCGATATTGCAGGATCGCGCCCTGCACCCCAGTCGCGCACGACGCACCACATTGAACCCCTCGCACTCCAGACGCATTGCAAGTTGCCCGAATCGTGCATTTTGCTCGTGCAAGTTGCACAGGTAATAGCTGTTTGAAATGCACGGGTTCACCGGTCTTTTGGGTTGTTTGCCATCAAAGCGATATCGAGACGTACAACTTTTATCGTGAAAAAGGCCGCTGATCTGCAAGAGCGGCGGAATAACTTCTACTGGCATGTTTATCGCTAGCCGCTAGTGCTCCCCTGGGGTGTTTCGGACCTTTTCCAGGCCTGTTTTCAAGGCTTCTGGAGGTATCAGGATGATCACTTCGCTTGCACATCTGACCCTGTACTCCCCCGCGCTCGCCGAGGGTGCCGTGCGGCTCGACCACCGCTCCGTGACCCTGGACTTCGGCGTGCCGCAGTTCGATGGCTGGGCTGCGCTGGATGGGCTTTGCGGCCATATCAGCATCGAGGGTGCGACACCGGAGAACTGGAACCGCACGCGGTTGATCGAACTGGAACCCCTGGACCCCAGCCTGGACAAGGCGATTTTCGAGGTGATGGTCGAACGGCCATCGCCAAAGGGGGCGGACGGCACATCGGTATTCCCGGTGCGCATGCTCTGACCCATGGCATAGGGCACGGCCCGAATTCACGAGGCCGGCACAAGGCGTAACAAGGAGCGAATCTATGAAGGCTGCATTGTCTGGCAAGGAACTGGATCTGTTGCTCGCACGTGCCATCCCCAGTTGCAAGGTGGAGAGCAGGACGCTCACTGATGGCACCTTCAACCTGATGGTGCACAACCCCGCGACCCACGAGCACTTCACCGTGGCCGGCCTCAATCATGGGGATTACCAGGACCTCGGCGCCGTGCTCCGCCTCGGCAAGCAGGTTTTCGAAGACATGGTGCTGCTCCAGGCCGGCAGCAGCAGCCGGCGCATCATCAAGCTCGCCAGCGCCCAGCAGGCTGAGGCCCGCCAGGCGCTCTGACGCGTGCCGCCGGGGCCGTTCGCGCCCCGGCTTCCTCAGGTTCCCCGAGCGGATCAGTTCCCTTCCAGCACGAATATCCCCACCTGCGGCTCCGGGCTCAGCCAGTGGCGGGCCAGGTGCCAGCCGGACTCGGCCGCCATCTCGGCGATGCCTTCCAGGCTGTACTTGTGGGAGCACTCGGTGTGCAGGCGTTCCCCCGCGGCGAAGTGGAAGCGCCGGCCGGCCGCATGCACCTCCTGGTCCTGATGGCTGACCAGGAACATCTCCATGCAGCTGTCCTGCGGGTTCCAGCGGGCCAGGTGGGTGAAGGCGTCGAGGTCGAAGTCGCCGCCCAGCTCGCGGTTGATGCGGGTGAGCAGGTTCTTGTTGAACTGCGCGGTGATGCCGTCGGCATCGTCGTAGGCGGCCTCCAGGGTGGCGACGTCCTTCTGCATGTCCAGGCCGAGAATCAACCGCGCCTCGCGCCCGAGGAAGCGCCGCACCGAACGCAGGAAGCGCAGCGCCTCCGCCGGGGTGAAGTTGCCCAGGGTGGAGCCGGGGAAGAACGCCACCCGCGCCCGTGAGGCCGCTGCTGGCGGCAGGTGCGGCAGGTGGGTGAAGTCGCCGACCTGGGGCAACACCCGCAGCTCGGGGTAGGCGCCTTCGAGCATGGTCGTGGCCTTGCGCAGGGCGGATTCGCTGATGTCGATGGGCAGGTAGAGGCCGATCTGCGGCGCCGCGTCCAGTAGCAAGCGGGTCTTCAGGCTGGCGCCGCTGCCGAACTCCACCAGCGCCGCGCCACGGGGGATGACCGTCGACAGCTCTTCGGCGATCTCGCGCAGCAGCGCCGTCTCCATACGCGTGGGGTAGTACTCGCGGGTGCGGCAGATGGCCTCGAACAGCTCGGAACCCGTGGCGTCGTAGAAGTATTTCGGTGGCAGGCTCTTGGTCGGTGCACCCAGCCCGCTGCGCACGTCTTCGGCAAAGCCTTCGTGCTCGCTGGCGTCTTCACCTGTGCGGGCGTCGCGGGCCAGGCGCAGCCCGGAGAACATCCAGCGTTGTGCCGGGTAGAAGAAGTTGCGGTAGCTGGGCCGCGCATGCCCGGCCGGGGTGATGCTGGCGCCGCCCCGCAGGACCATCTGGCTGACCATGAACTTGCCGTTGTACTCGCCCACGGCGCCGGCGGAGGGATGGAAGCCGGGGTAGGGCGTGTAGGCGCTGGCGGTCCATTGCCAGGCGCAATCTTCCACCTGGCCGAGCAGGCCGGCGCGGGCGGCGACTTCCCACTCCGCCTCGCTGGGCAGGCGCGCATCGGCCCAGGCCGCGTAGGCACAGGCTTCGTAGTAGCTGATATGGGTGACGGGGGAGCCGTCTTGCAGCGGGTGCAGGCCGCCGAGGCCCATCTCCATCCAGCCCTCATCGCCGCGTCGCCAGTACATCGGGGCTTCCCAGCCTTCTTCCTGCACCCGCGCCCAGCCTTCCGAGAGCCAGAGGTCGGCGCGGGAGTAGCCGCCCGCCTCGATGAAGGCCAGCCACTGGGCGTTGCTCACCAGGCGGTCGGCGATCTGGAAGGGTTGCAGGAACACCTTGTGACGCGGCCCTTCGTTATCGAAGGCGAAACCCTGGCCGTCGTGGCCGATCTCCACCAGCCCACCGGCCAGGGCAACGAAACGCGCGGGCCGATCACTGCCCGGCTCGCGCCAGCGGGGGGAGTAGGCGGGCTGCAGGGGCGAGAGGCTGAACAGGTGCAGCACATCCATGAGCAACAGCTCCTGGTGCTGCTGCTCGTGGGCCAGGCCCAGTTCCACCAGCGCGGTGATCTCGTCCGTCACGCCGCCCTGCAGCAACACATGCATGTTCTCGTCGATGTAGCGCCGGTAGGCCATCAGCCGGGCCACCGGTGGGCGGGTCAGCAAGCCCCGTTGCGGGCGTGGCTGGCGTGGGCCCAGGGCTTCGTAATAGGAGTTGAAGAGGTAGGCGAAGGTGGGGTCGAAGACCGTGTAGTCGGGCAGGCGCGGGGCCAGCAGGAAGGTCTCGAAGAACCAGGTGGTGTGGGCCAGGTGCCACTTGGCCGGGCTGGCGTCGGGCATGGACTGCACGACCATGTCTTCGTCGCTCAGGGGGGCTATCAGGGATTCACTGTGCTGACGGACTTGCAGGTAGCGATCGAGCAATGCGGTGCTGTTCATCGGCCTCTCTCTTCAGTGCTGTTGGCAGGACTGTTGGATGCGCGTGATGGCGATGCCCAGGCGACGGGCAGGGCGGCGGGCCCCGAACGGGGTTATAGGGTCTGATGCTTTGGGTTCTAAGAAAGTTCGTGTGGTTTTCGTCGAGCCCATTCAAGGGATGACGGGCGTCGATCTAATCTTTATTTCATGTCGAGGAAAATCATTTAACTGATTGATAAATAGGTGATTTATTTTGATTTTATGGCGGCCATGATGCGCTTTTCGCCAGAATTCCACGGCCGCGAGCGGCACCTGCACGAAATGGGACCTGGAATAGCCGAAACGCGGGTGGAAAGACCGTATTTCCTCTCTAATGGCTTTAGATATATGTCGTAACTATATGAAAAATATGACTATAAAAATCTTAATGTGAATTCTAGGTTTGTCTGGAAAAGGGCTGGCGCTTGGAACACAGGCCGTCGAACAGCCTGAATCTTTGCGGGCATGGGTTGGTCCACCCTGAACACGCCAAAACAGGAGAGACACCATGAGCAGCAGCCAGCGCAAGCCCTATACGCCCCGCGAGATCGATGACATCGAGGACCGCATGGGCTCGATGGAGCAACTGGATTTCAGTGACCGCAAGGACGAGCGCCAGGGCAGGGTGGGTGACCTGCGTCCCGAGGAAGAGGTGGAGCGCGAGTTCCCCGACCGTCGCGTGCGTGAAGCCGGCATGAGCGGTGGCGAAACCCTGGGGCGCAGCCTGCACGAGGACGGTGTTTCAGCCGACGACCTCAGCCCCGAGACGCTGATCGATGAGAACGAGACCCGCACCGGTCGTGGTCAAGGCGGTGTGCTGCCGGCGGACAAGGACCTGTCGGTGGTGGATGGTGCCGACATCGGCGCCGGTGATGGCCTGGACGAGGCCGAGGAAGCCCGTGCGCGGCCGCTGGACGGCAAGCCCTGGGATGGCGAGGCGGAGTAGCCCGCAGACTCCGGGGAAGCCTTGCGTAGGATGGGTCGGGCGGCGTTCCGCGAGCAACGCGAAACCCATGCGGTGTCGACAACAGGACGTAGCCTGGGCTTCAGCCCGGGAACGCTCCTAGCCAAGCCCCCGGACTAAAGCCCGGGCTACGGGGTCGTGGCCTTGCGGTGGTGCTCGCCGATCGCCGCGAGCCCGCCCAGGGCGTATACCAGCATGTGCTCCAGCAGCGGCTGCGGCTCCGTGTCGAGGCCGGGCAGCACGGTGGTGCTGAGGCTGTCGTGGGCGATCAGCAGGAACAGGCACGGCGAGAAGATATTCAGCGCGCTGCGCAGTACGGCCGGGTCGTCCTCGGGAAGGTTCAGCAGCTCGCCGATGATGCGGCGGGTGGCGCGTGCCTTGGGGAACGACTCCTTCTTCAGGACGGCCGGCAGCAGCGGGGAGGGCGAGAGCAGCTCCCGCGCCAGCACCTTGGCCGGCCAGGCCAGGCGTGGGCTGCCGAGGCTGGCCAGCAGCTCGGTGATCAGCCGACGCAGTTTGTCTTCGCCGGAGAGTTCGCTGGCGGTCAGGGCTTCCAGGGTCTCCAGGGTCATGATGCGCTGGTGGGCTTCCAGCAGCACGGCGGTGTACAGGCCGTCCTTGCCTTCGAAGTGATAGTTCACCGCCGCCACGTTGGCCTGCGAGCGGGCGCAGATCTCCTTGCTGGTGGCATTGGCGAAGCCGCGTTCAGCGAAAACCTGGCCGGCGATCTCGAGAATCTGCTGGCGCGTGGCCTGGCCATCCTGGCGAGGCGCGCGGCTTGGGGCCTGCTGCTCGGTAGTTGTCATGGAGCCGACTCTTCTTGTCTTAGTTTAAATTCAAATTTGACTTTGCTTTTGGCCTGTCCTAGCGTCTCTGGGGCCGACATCGCCTTGCCTGGGCGGTGAGATATGTGATCCACCCGCACCTGGTCCTCATCGAACCCAACGATGCAGGTTAACTTCAATGCAAACACGTGTGATGGTGCCATTCAGTTATTTTTCCTTGCCCATGCAGAAGCAGTTCCTGCGCAATCGCGAGGCGATCCGCGGCAAGCCCTATGCGCGCTTCTTCAGTGGCGATATGCGCGTCCCGCTGTCCGCCATGCGCCTGCTGCAGCAGGGGCCGTTGCCCCTGGAGCAGACGCTGACCCCCTCGGTGGACGACATCAATCGCCTGCTCGACCCGGACTATGCCAGCGCAGAGGCCGGGTACGCCCTGCTGGACGGGCCGATGGCCTATGTCCAGAGCCGCAAGTTCTTTCCGGGCTGCACGGCGCAGATGTTCGAGTGGTGGTTCCTCTGGCATCCGCTGGAAGCCGAGCGCTACATGCTCTGGTTCCCTTATGCCCATGTGAAGAACCCCTGCCTGAACGCCCATAAGCTCTGTGACACCGACCGCTGCTTCAAGCACCGGCTGTATGGCAACAGCTTCTGTGCCACGGAATACGTCGGTTCGCGGCTGATGGACCTGAAGATCGACTTCCACGACCCGGCGGAGCTGGGCCTGGACCCGGCGTTGTACCGCGAGGCGAAGATCGATGGCAGCGTCAGCGCACTGATGAGCCTGGCCCAGGAGCCGGATATGCCGGTGTCGCTGATGGTCCATCTGTTCAAGGAAACGGAGGAGGGGATGTGGCTGACCAGCCGTTACTGGGTCGGTGCGCATCCATCGATGGCGCGGTTCCCCGGGGCGGAGCGGGCGGAACAGCTGCTGGCGAGGCTGGGATTGGATGCCGCCGGGCTGGAGGAGCTGGCGTTCGAGTTCGCGGTGCATGATCTGTGCGAGTTCAACCATCTGGCGAGCTTCCTGCCGGAACTCTACCGCGAGTTTTCAGGCCACCCGGCCTAACGCTTGAGCGACCCGCGATCCCTGCGGGTCTCGTTCTGGCCTCAAGCGGTGGGGGAGGCGCAGACACCGTTGATCAGCAAGTTGATGAAATCGTCGATGTCCTGTTCGGCGCGCAACTGATCGGTGAGCAACCGGTACCAGCAGAAGCCGAAGATCATATCGAGCAGCAGATCCTGGTTGATGTCCTTCGGCAGCTCGCCGCGATTCACCGCATTTTCCACCAGGCGCTTGGGCACTTCCCGGCGCCGCTCCATGAACTGGTCCTTGAGCTCTTCGAGCGTCTCCGGGTCCAGCTGGGCTTCGGCGATGACGCTGCGGAAGGCCAGGCCGCAAATGGTTTCCCGCCAGATATTCCAGAGATTGTGCAGCAGAAAGGAGAGATCTTCGCGGAATGAGCCCAATTCCGGAAAGACCCTGACCTGCTCGCTTTCCTTCTCGTAGACCTCCGCAATCAGCGCGGCCTTGTTCCGCCACCAGCGATAGATCGTCGGCTTGCTGGCGCTGGCGCGTCGGGCAACGGACTCGATGCTCAGTCCGGCATAGCCGCTTTCCATCAGTATTTCCGTCGTCGATTTGAGGATGGCTTTGTGCGCATGCGGGCTGCGCAGCGAGCCGATGGAGCTCCTGGAGCGGGTTCGAGTCAAGGCAAAGTCCCCATAGAAAATGTATTGACAAACGGATTCTAAGGTATAGGCTCGTTTTTACGAAACGATACGGACCGTTTCGAGTAGTTATTCTGTAACAGAATCCCTCTTGAGATGAGGGGACCAGGTCGGCGGTCACATATCACAGGCAGATAGACCCTAGGCTACCGGTTTCCCAATCTCATAGGTAACTGAAGCAAAATTGTTTCCTAAAATAGATACGGTACGTTTCGTATCTTGTTGAGAGGGTGAGAACAACCAGTAGATACCCGCGCAGTGCCTTCAAGGCCTGAGCCGCGCTGAAAACAGCGCGCGCAAGCGCGAGACTTCGCGTGATGTACATCGGTGCCCGTGTGTAAACGGACGCCGTGGACGCGTGCGGCGAGCGAATGGAGTTCTCGCTCCCGACTATCAGAACAACAACAAGCAAGACTTTCTTTTCGAGGTGATTTGCGTGCTGCCTATCCCGGACGGCAAGGGATGGCTCGTCTCAATGAAAATGTGCTCAAGAGGATATAGACCGTGCAAAAGACAGGAATAGTCAGCTACGGCTACGGGTTGCCAGTGTGCCGCCTGAAAGTCGAGGACGTGCTTAGTGTGTGGCGTAATGCCGACCTGAGATTGGTCAAGGAGCAGTTAGGAATAACCGAGCGTGCGGTGCTGCAGCCGGACGAGGATGTCATCACCCTGGGCGCCCAGGCGGCACAGCAGGCGTTGGAGCGGGGCGGCATCGCCGAACTCGAAGCCCTTTACCTGGGCACCTGCACCAACCCCTATGAGTCCCGCGCCTCGGCGGCGGTGATTCTGGAAATGCTCGGCAGTGGCTACGACGCGTTCTGCGCCGACGTCCAGTTCGCCGGCAAGTCCGGCACCTCGGCGCTGCAGATCGGCCACGCGCTGGTCGCCTCGGGCATGGCCCGCAACGCCCTGGCCATCGGCGCCGACACCATCAACCGCAACACCGCCCCGGGCGACCTCACCGAAGCCTATGCCGGTGCCGGTGCCGCCGCGCTGCTGCTGGGCCGCGACAACCTGATCGCCGAGTTCGACGGCAGCGTCTCCTGCGCCGCCGACGTCGCCGACAACATCCGCCCCCAGGGCGAACGCTACATCCGCTCCGGCATGGGGCTGGGCTCCGACAAGAACAGCATCGGCCTGGAAGAGCAGACCGCCCGCGCCGTGCACGGCCTGTTCAAGAAGCTCGGGACCTCCAGCAGCGACTACGACTACGTGGTGTTCCAGCAGAACCTGGTCTCGACGCCGTATTCGCTGGGCCGTCATCTCGGTTTCGAGGCGCGCCAGGTGGAGCCCGGCATCTACGCCGGCAGCGTTGGCGACACCGGTGCGGCCAGCCCGCTGCTGGGGCTGATCAACGTGCTCGACCAGGCGCGGCCGGGCCAGAAGATCCTGCTCTCCTCGTATGGGTTCGGCGCCGGCAGCGATGCCATTGCGCTGACGGTCACCGACGCGATCCTCGCCTACCAGCAGCGCGCCAAGCCGCTGCGCAAGGTGCTGGAGAACAAGGTGTACGTGGATTACGGCACGTCGATCAAATACGAATTCAAGTATTTGCGCGCTGACTACGCCCTGACCGCCTACCTCTAGAACAGCCCGTACCTGCAAGGAGCACAACCATGACTGCACGTCGCGTTGCAATCGTGTCGGCCGCCCATACGCCGAAACCCGGCAACTCCCGCGTCCGGCAGACCTTCAAGGAAATGATCGTCGAGTCCGCCTACCAGGCCATCCACGCCGCGAAGATGCACCCGCGGGAAATCCAGGGTGTCGCCTACGGCTACCACGGCGAAGGCATTTCCGAATACGGCGGCCTCGGCCCGACCCTGTCCGACGCTCTGGGCATCAGCCCGGCGCCCACCTTCATGAGCACCGCCAACTGCACCAGCAGCTCGGTGTCGTTCCAGATGGGCCATCAGATGGTCGCCTCCGGGGAGTACGACATCGTCCTCTGCGGCGGCTTCGAGAAGATGACCGACCACTTCAACTACGCCGAGTACATCGGTTCGAGCACCGAGTGCGAGTACGACTACTTCCTCGGCATCTCCCACACCGATGCCTTCGCCCTGGCCACGGCCGAGTACTTCCACAAGTACGGTTACGCCGGCCGCGAGGCGGACGTGCTCGCCAGCTTCGGCCGGCAGATGCGCATCTACGCCCACAACACCCCGGGTGCCACCCGCTTCGGCCAGCCGATCCCCAGCCTCGAGGAACTCAAGCGCACCGAGGCCTGCGGCTCCATGCTGGCCTGGGGCGAGGCGAGCGGTTGCGCCATCCTGGTGGCCGAGCACCTGGCGCACAAGTACACCGACAAGCCGGTGTTCATCCGCGGCTGCGCCTACACCGGCGTCTCGCACTACTACGGCACCCGCTACCACAACCCGACGCTGAAGTACCCGGGCCTGCCCCAGGACGTCGGCATGGCGGTATCGGCCAACTCCATCGCCTGCGCCGAGATCGCCTACAAGAAGGCCGGCATCACCGCCAAGGACATCGACGTCGCCCAGGTCTACGACCTGCTCGGCGCCGGGCTGATCCAGATGGAATCCATGGGCGCCTGCAAGCCCGGCCAGGCCGGTGATTTCGTGCGCGAGGGCGGCATCGCCCTGGACGGGGAACTGCCGCTCAACACGGATGGCGGCAACATCGGTCGCGGTCACGCCTCGGGCGCCGACGGCATCCTCCACATCACCGAACTGTTCCGCCAGTTGCGCGGCGAGTCCCAGAACCAGGTCCCCGGGGCGCGCATCGCCGTCTCGCAGAACCTGGGGGGCTATGCCGCCCACAACTCGGTGATCGTCCTGTCCAACGACTAAGGAGTGTCGACCATGTCTCTCTACCCCGAACAGATCCACCGGATGACCACCGCCAGCATGCTCCGCGAATGGCGCGAGCATGGCGGCAAGTACCGGCTCGAAGGCACCCGCTGCGACGAGTGCCAGGAGATCTTCTTCCCCCGGCGCAGCGTCTGCGGCGCCTGCAACTCGCTCAAGGTCAGCGCCTATCGCTGCCAGCGCACCGGCCATATCGAAGTCATGGCCAATGCCGAGAACCCGATTCTCGCGGCCATGGGCTATGGCGAAGTGGTGCCGCGGCACATCGCCATGGTGCGTCTCGACGACGGCCTGGTGATCGCCTCGGAGATCGTCGACGTCGTCGACCAGGCCCAGCTCAAGGTGGGGGCGCGCGTGAGGATGGTGGTACGCAAGCAGGTGCGCGAAAGCAACCTGGCCTGGCAGTACGCCTACAAGTTCGTGCTCGACCACTGAGTGTTCCGCTCGCGGAGCCTGCATGGGCTCCGCGGCAGCCATAACAAGAACCTTTTTCCGGCGTGCGGTTTAACGCCCTTTTCTCCTGCTGACGCCTCCTGGGAAGTGCTGGCCCTCGCCAGCGCCGACGGGCTTGGCTGTGCCTGAAGAACGGGTTTGTACCCACCGAATGAACAAATTTTGAACGATTAACGAGGATTCATCATGTCGACTCTTTGCCAGCCCCACGTACTGTTCCCGCAACACAAGATCACCCAGCAGCAGATGATCGAGCATCTGGAAAGCCTGCACAGCGACCACCCGCGCATGGCCCTGGCCAAGCGCATGATCCTCAACACCGAGGTCAACGAGCGCCATCTGGTGCTGCCCATCGACGAGCTGGCCATCCACACCGGCTTCACCCACCGCAGCATCGTCTACGAGCGCGCCGCCCGCGAAATGTCTTCGGCGGCCGCGCGCCAGGCGCTGGAAAATGCCGGGCTGACGACGCAGGACGTGCGCATGGTGATCGTCACCTCCTGCACCGGCTTCATGATGCCGTCGCTCACCGCGCACCTGATCAACGACCTCGGCCTGCCCAACTCCACCGTCCAGCTGCCCATCGCCCAGCTCGGCTGCGTGGCCGGTGCCGCCGCCATCAACCGCGCCCACGACTTCGCCACCCTGAAGGACGACAACCACGTACTGATCGTGTCGCTGGAGTTCTCCTCGCTGTGCTACCAGCCGGACGACACCAAGCTGCATTCGTTCATCTCGGCGGCCCTGTTCGGTGACGCGGTCTCCGCCTGCGTGCTGCGTGCGGACGACGAGGCCAAGGGCTTCCGCATCAAGGCCACCGACTCGTTCTTCCTGCCCAACAGCGAGCACTTCATCAAGTACGACGTGAAGGACACCGGCTTCCACTTCACCCTGGACAAGGCCGTGATGAACTCCATCAAGGACGTCGCCCCGGTGATCGAGCGCCTCAACCAGGCCGGCTACCAGCAGAACTGCGCGGAGAACGACTTCTTCATCTTCCACACCGGCGGCCGCAAGATCCTTGACGAACTGGTCCGCCACCTGGACCTGCCGTCCGAGCGCGTCTCGCTGTCGCGCACCAGCCTGTCGGAGGCCGGCAACATCGCCAGCGTCGTGGTCTTTGACGTCCTGCGCCGGCAGTTCGACAGCTCCCCCAAACCCGGCAGCAAAGGCCTGCTCGCCGCCTTCGGGCCGGGCTTCACCGCCGAAATGGCACTCGGTGAATGGGCGGCCTGAGTACCCTCGGGCACGGTGGCGCGGGGTAACCCGCGCCACCCTTTTCGGCTCCTTAGAAGAGGAGGGCTGGCCATGCGCGAGCAGGCAAGCGACACGGGCTGGGATGCCCGCTACGAAACACGCATGGTGATCCTGCTGTCGCTGAGCTTCGGCCTGGTGGGGCTGGATCGCTTCATCATCCTGCCGTTGTTCCCGCTGATCATGCGCGACCTGCAGCTGGACTATCAGGACCTCGGCAACATTTCCGCGGCCCTGGCCCTCACCTGGGGCGTCTCCGCCCTGGGCATGGGTTGCCTGGTCGAGCGCCTCGGCGCCAAGCGCGTGCTGGTGGTCTCGGTGCTGGCGTTCTCCCTGCTCTCGGGCTTCTCCGCCCTGGCCGGGGGCGTGCTCGGGCTGATCCTCCTGCGCGGCCTCATGGGCTTTTCCGAAGGTGCGTTCACGCCCACCAGCATCAGTGTCACCACCCAGGTCTCGCACCCACGGCGCAGCGGCTTCAACCTCGGTGTGCAGCAGGCGGTATTCCCGATCCTCGCGCTCGGGTTCGGCCCACTGATCGCCGCCGGCCTGCTGGCCTGGCTCGGTTCCTGGCGCTGGGTGTTCGTCAGCGTCGCCATCCCGGGGTTCATCCTCGCCTGGCTGCTGCAGCGCACCTACCGCCCGGTCCCGGCGCCGGCCGCCACCACGGCGGAGCGGCCCTGGCACCTGTGGCTGGCAGCCCTGGGCAGCGGCAACGTGCGGCGCAACATCGGCATCATGTTCTGCATCCTCACCTGCCAGTTCGTGCTCTGCGCGCTGCTGCCCAGCTACCTCACCGACCACCTCGGGCTGTCGCTGGAGGCGATGGCGCTGGTGATCTCGGCGATCGGCTTCGGCGGCTTCGTCGGCCAACTGATCATCCCAGGCCTGTCCGACCGCTTCGGGCGCAAGCCGGTGGTGTTGGTCTCGTTCTGCGCCAGCGCCGCACTGGTCGCCACGCTGATCGTCACCCCCGCCGAGCCTTGGTTGCTGTTCCTGGTGCTGTTCTTCATCACCTTCTTCAACTTCAGCCTCATCTGCCTCACCGTCGGCCCGCTCACGGGCGAATCGGTGGCACCGCACCTGCTCACGGCGGCCACCGGCATCGTCATCGGCTTCGGTGAAATCCTCGGTGGCGGCCTGGCGCCGATCCTCGCCGGCTACCTCGCCACCCACCACGGGTTGCCATCGATCCTCTACCTGGCCCTGGCCGGCAGCCTCGCCGGCCTGTGCCTGGCGCTCGGGCTCAAGGAAGGCCGCGCACAGGCACCCCGCGAAGCCACACCGCCGGCCAACGCCGCACTGCTTATTAGGGAGTAATTGAAATGGGCGACTACCTAAAAGTCCTCGACATCGAACACAGCGGCGGGCCGCGCATCGGCCTGCTGGGCGACGACCCCGCGCACACGGTGCGCGTCCACGGCGAAAGCAGCGGCCTCTACCAGACCCTGCAGGACTGCGCGCGCCGCCACCAGGACCACCTGGCGCACCTGCGCCACCTGCCGGGCCTGACCCAGACGCTGCCCGCCCTGCGCCAGGAAACCCGCCTGCGCCCGCCCGCCATGCCCGACAACCCGCTGCTCACCCATGTCAGCGGCCTGCCGCTCGGGGCACAGGATGACGCGGGCTGGTTCTACAAGGGCAACGGCCGCGTCATGCGCATCGACCGCGACGACCTGGAAGTGCCGTACCACGTGCAGGCCATCGCGGCGGAGGCCTGCCTGGTCTCCGTCTACCTGGTGGGTTCGCGGGGGCAGCTGCTCTACGTCGGCGTCACCCTCGGCCACGACCTGCACGACCCGTTGCAGGGCCAGTCCGCCCGCGCGCACCTGCTGGAATGCGCGGTGGCCTCGGAGCTGCTGCTGGGCGAACTGGACGAGCCGCTGCACCTGCGGCAACGCATCGAACGCAATGGCGCCTGCTTCAGCGAAACCCACCTGCGCCTCGACCCGCAAGCCTGGCGCGCCTCGCGGGAAGCCGGCGAAGCCCTGCTGGAACAGCACCCGCAATTCCTCCAGCCGGGCATGGTCCACTACCTGTTCAGCCGCCTCGACAGCGAGATCGTCGCCACGCACCTGCAGCACGGCGACTGCCTGGAACTGAGCTGCCCCATGCTCGACATGCGTCTCGACAACCGCATCGTCGAAGAGGAACTGCGCCACCTGCTGCCGCTCTCATCGCGCCGCCGCGCGGGGCAGGGCAGAGCGGCCTGAGGCGGGGTGCATCCCACAAAAAACGCCGCATTCCCATGCGGCGTTTCTCATTCGAGCTCAAGTGGAAGAGCCGGCAGGATGAACGCGTGCCGTAGGGTGTGCCGTGAGCACCTCGGTGCTTCCGGCGAGCTCCAGGTGCGCGCAGCACACCCTACGACCGGAGTGAATCACGACAGCAAACTTCTTCCTGGTGCTCGATGTTCCATGAGGGACGCAGGGGCGTTCGTTCGACTCCTCAGGCTGGCCGACCGTCCGCTCCGGTGAGCACCTGCTCGAGTCCCTGGCGGTAGGTCGTCACCTCGAACTCGGGGAACCGCTGCTTGAACTTCGAGGAATCGAAGAGATTGTCGTGCTCGTAGCGCGGCAGCAGCTCCCTCAGCTCGCGCACCTGGCGGGACACCAGGCCGACAGCCAGCAAGGTCCACTTGCCGAGCACCTTATAGGAGGGCTCGCGGCCAACCCGCTCGGACGCCAGGGCCACGAACTGCCGGTAGGTCAGTCGGTCGTCATCGCAGGGCAGGTGCCAGGTCTGCTCGAAAGCATCCGGCGCATTGCCGAGGGCGGCTAGCGCACGGCTTGCGTCCGGGGTCCAGATCAGGGTGCGCCGGGTGTCATCCCGCACCGGTACGCGTGGCGTCTGGCCCACCTTGAGTTTGTCGATGACCAGGGTGTTGGTGATGCTCTGCGTCTTGTCCGGGCCATAGAACTCAGGGGCCCGGCCGATAAGCACCGGGATCTCTCCCCGCGCCATCTCCTCCAGCACCATCGACGCCATCTTCGCGCGCACCCGGCCTTTGCGGCCGACCGGGGCGAACGGCGTCGCTTCGGTCAGCGGGCGCGCGTCCTGCGGGTACATATAGGTGTTGTCGAAATAGACGAACCGGGCCTTGGCCGCACGGGTCGCCTCCAGGGCGTTCTTCAGCATCACCGGGAACTGCGTCTCCCAGAGCTGCGTATCCGGTGGCAGGCCCGCCGTGAAATAGACAGTGTCGCTCCCCTCGACCGCCCTGGCCGCCTGCCCGGCATCCAGCAGGTCCGCCGGCAGCAGCGTATCGGCGTCATTGACCTTGCGCGGGCTGCGGCTCACCAGCCGAAGGTCCGTCGTATAGGCGCGGTTCAGCTCCCGCGCCAACTCCACCGCGATCTGGCCGGTGGCACCCAGGATGGTTTGCATGGGGTCTCCTCAAGTCCGTAGTGCGCCCGGAAGCGAAGGGCACGGGGCGCTGGGTCGAACCCTAAGGTTCAAGTTCGGTTCAAGGTCAAGCCGCGCCGGACCGCCATTCACGACCGGATTGGCGGAGATAAACATGCTGAATGGTAGTTGGCCGGCCAGCGGGCGCCGCCGGGGCAGGAAACGCCGCACCTCCATGCGGCGTTCTCGCTGCTGCCCTAGAAGAACCGCTTCCAGCTAGGCCCATCACTCAGCGCCGGGTCATCGTGTGCCGCCATAAAGCGCGGCAGGTCCCGCCGCGCGATCCACAGCTCCCCCTGCCAGCGCAGGGCCGCCACGCGCTGATTGGCCCAGGTCATCAGGATGCGCCGTGGGCTGGCATCGGCCTCGCGGTGGTAATCGTGCAGCGCGGGGATCACCTCATCGCTGATCCACTGGCTCAACGCGCAATGCTCGGGGTGGCCAAAGCGATACAGCGCGCGGTAAAGCCCGGCTTCGCTGATCAGTTCCAGCTCCTCGCAACGGCCAGTCGCAAAACGCAGCGTCGCGAAACGGTGCTGGTGGGGATACAGGCGCTTGGTCAGCCGATAGGGGCGGGCGGCGGCGATCATCACGGCGAAGTCGATGGCAACAAACCAGGGTCGGTTGTCGATCATTACCGCGCGCAGTTGATGGCAGTGGCGTTGAAAGGTGATGGGGGTGGATGCGTCATGCATGGCGAAGTTCCAATTAAGGTCCATTTTCTTGCCCCGTTTGATGCCTGCAAAAAGCTATTCATCGCTTTGCATGACACTTGGGGCAAACTCGCCAACGTAAGCGGGCTGTCAAACCCGGCCACGGGATTGACCGTGGCCGGAGGAGGATAGGGAGGGGGGCGGTTTAGGGCAAGGGGAGGAGGTTCCTTGCGGACGATGCGTTGTAGATGGAAACTCGCGCCGGGCCTCACCAGCGGCAGTTAAGGCACTAGTTGTAAACAGCAGCAATCGGCCAGAAGCTGCCCCTCAATAAGGCAAGAACTACGCGGTTTCGCTTTGCTATCGCAGTATTAGGTGGCGATGTCCGTAAAGTCGCCGTGATAGCCGGCGGTGTTCAAGCTGTTGGATAGTCTGGCGGCGCTTACGTAACTGGGACACTGAGTGCCCCCCTTGGTTGGGCACTGGGGGCTTCAGGAGTTTTAGGAAACTCGTAGAAGGAGGGAGTTGCTATGTATTTTTACGTAGATGAAAGTGGGCACACCGGGCTAAATTTATTCGACAAGAGTCAGCCGACCCTTTATTACGGGCTGATTACATCAAAGGTAAATCTTGATCTAGTCGCGTCGGACTCCATTAGGAGAATGCGAAATCGATTTGGTGTTGATCGCCTGCATTCAAACGAGCTTGGTGTCGCAAGGCTTTCCGAGATCGCCGAGGAAATAAGAAAACTAAAGAAGAAATATAGGATTACCTTTGATGTTCTAAGGATAATGAAGTCAGATCACGCTCTAATAAGTTTTTTTGATCAGACTTTCGATCAGGGGTTAAATCCTGCTGTTCCATGGAGTTGGTACTGGACGCCGTTGAGGTTTCTTCTCTTGCTTAAGTTGCCGGGTCTGTTCGATGATGAGCTTCTTAGGAAGGCGTGGCAGGCAAGGATTAATGTCAAGGACGCAGAAGCAAATCAGCTATATGTCGAAGTTTGTCAAAAGTTGCTTGTCAGGATTGAACGACTGATTAGAGATCCGCGAGCAAAAGAGATTCTTGTTGATGGGCTTCAGTGGGCAATGACGAACCCAGAAAAAATTCACTACAACGCATACAGTAAAGACGACACGCTACAGATATCGCCGAATCTAATTGGCTTTCAGTCTGTGATGCATACTATTGCACGTCGGCTGGGTAAGGCTCGGGTGGGCGCCTCACGTATTATTGTTGATAGGCAGTCTCAGTTTAATAAGGCTCAAGAGTTTATCGCGAATATTTATGCTCAGGGGAAAGGGTATGTATTCCCAGGTGGGGCGGGGTTGCCGGAAATGGACCTGCGCCATATGCCTATTATTCCACTTACACCAACCCCTGGTGATCAGAGCGTTGGGCTTGAGTTGGTGGACGTGTATTTATGGGTGTTTAAACGATATTTCGAAGGCAAGGACCTTTCTCGCGAATTGCTCTCGCTGATTCTAGATCAGGCAAACTGCGGAACCACCGACGAAGTATCGCTCGAAGGGATTCACAATCGATGGGGGCCGTGGTTCAGAAATCTCCCCGACCCGACGCCAGAGCAGTTAGCAAAGGCAAGGGAGCTGATGGATATCCAGGAAGACCGCAGGCTTGTGCATGTCATACGCGGTAATCAGCGGGCTCAATGACCCTCGGCCTGCTCGCCAGAGGAGCAGGAATGGCTGGTGGAATAGATGCACTTGAGTAAAGTCAGCTTTGGGTTGACTCCGGCCTGTCACGACCGGTAGTAGTCGACCCAAAGCCAACGGTCACGGCAGGCAATAATTTGGTCAAAAATTAATGTTTTGAGCAGGTTAATGTATTCACAGGTTTCACAAATATTACGCGATCTAGTAAAAAGAAACGTAGCCAAATTGACGAAGATCCTCCTCAAGCCATCCAACTACAGAGTTAAGTTCCTCATCATCGATGGAGTGTCGAAGTCGACTCAAAAGCGCAAGGGCGTCAGCCACAGATTGAGCTTGCGCGGCACTAATGGCGAATAATAGTGCGCTGTGACGGATACGCCCATCCTGGCTGATATCAATCGCGATGGATTCCATAATCCCTTGCGTGTCCGTCATAGTGTCGATCAGCGCATGCACATATTGCCCTATTGTTCCCCTATCAATTCCTGCATCATCTATTGCAGAGAGCATTGTCAAAGCATCTCTGCGTTCAAATCGCTCCCTCATGAAAAGAAGAGCGCTACGACGAACCATCTCATTAATAATGTTTCTCTTGCTCCAGAAAATTTCACCATGCCCTGGGATGTGGGAAAGTTGCACTATCAGTTCACGAAGAAGAGCGTGCCCTCTGTAGTTTGAAATGCAGGAGATTAGGTAATACCACGTTGCTGGTTGATTTCGATGGTACGCAAAAAGAGCCCGCAGACCGTCAAGGCAGCGCTCCACGTCATTTCGAATGGAGAGACTCTCAAGCGCTTGCCCGAAGTTTGATTCGCGGCTGTATTGGTCTCGATACTGCAGGCAATGATTTCGAAACTCTAAGAATGTGGACTCCGAAAAATCTTGGTCAGCATAGATTGTGTAGGGTCCATCGGTGATGGCCGAGGGGGTCTTTCGAAGGTGATCAGTGATATCGACCCAAACTGCCTTTTTTCTTTCTGGATCAAAGACTACTGCAAGCACAGGTAATATGTGAGACGCCCAGTACTCGAAGTGATCACGGTCTGATTGGAGGGCATATCGGCCAGAAGGACTACGGTAGGATGCCCCTGATTTTATCTGTAAAGCCACGCAGCAGCCGGTGGCATTCTCTTCGACTACAAATTCAATATAGGCATCGTTACCTAAGTCGTTATGAAGATCGATTTCTTGAAAAATTGAGTTCTGGCGCTCAATCAATCCTTTTACGAAGTTGACTCCATCACGACTAGTGGCCTGTGAACGCTTTCGTTTCGTCGTCATATTGCTCGCGAAGCCTAAGGATTGAGCTTTGACATACTACTCTAGGGTCTACCTGATTAGTATTGTATTGATTGATCTCAGTTCAGTGCCTGCCAAGATTCGCTCTTGTCCGAAAGTGGTCGCTTAACGCCTAGAGCCACCGCGATCTGCGAAGCGCCGCTGCCATCGCAGTTGACTACGTAGAGCTAGAACCCTGGGGCGGCAAAGCTTCTTGTCACTCAACACTCGATTCGATAACCACGCCCATCCAGACAAGGCTCTTTTCATTTAATGTCCTCACATCCCCCAAATCCCTCATCAGGCCCCCATCGTGTTCAAGAAAATCAAAGGCATTCTCGGCATCCAGCCCAAACCCGCTGGTGAAAACAGCTATGGCGACCATCTCCGTGGTGGTGCGGACGAGACCTGGCCTGAGGCCCTGAACCGTTTCGAGTCGTTCTGCCGGAGCCTGCATGCGTTCTACGACGAGGAGGGGGAAACCTATGAGCTGTACTTCGACGAGTACTTCCAGGACGGCACGCTGTTCGAGTGGCCGGGCGCCGTATCCGACGAGGACCTGCTGAGCGCCGAGACGCAGTGTGCGTTCGCCATGCCGGAAGCGTTGAAGGCGCTATTCAGGAAGCGCTTCGCCATCTACGACGTCGTTGCGGATCGCGGCCGCTGGGGCGACCGTCGCATTCTCGAAATCTACGGGCGTTCGACCTCGACCTCCTACCAATGCCTGCACGCGTTCTGCCCGGCGATCGCCTGGAACTTCGGCGATTACTTCGTCGAGGAGGAGCTGTCGAAGGAGCAGATCGAGCACCTGAGCGCCAACTATTTCTGCTTCGGGCGCTGGTCGGACGATGACCACTACTGCACCTATCTCCTGGTGGACCGCCATGGCAACTACGGGCGGTTCCGCTTCCACACCGAGGACTATCCCGGCACCGTGCAGCGGCTCGAACCGTTGCTGAACGGCCAGCCTCTCGATATGACGCTGGATGCGCTGATGGTGTGGGCGATCAACAACTCGATGGAGTACCTGCTCGAACGTAACGATCTGCCCAGTCCTCACGGGAAAGAGGCTTGAGGCGTCCAGCTGGGTAGGTAGCAGTCGGTTAGAGGCATATTTCATGGAAGAAACCGAACTCAATGCTCATGAAGCTTGGGAGGCTGGAAATCTAGCTCTTGCGCTTGAGCTTTTCTCGATCTGTGCAGCCCAGGGCTCAGAAGGCTGCATGCTGGATCTTGGCTATTTTTATGATGAGGGTATTGGAACGCCTCAAGATAAAAAGCAAGCCATGTACTGGTACAAGAGGGCCTATCGGCTAGACAGCAGTTCGGCTGCTTCAAATATCGCCATCCTTTATCGAGAGCAAGGTCGATTCAATCGAGCCGCTCAATGGTTTCGGCGCGCCGTACATCTGAAGGATGGTAATGCAGAGGTTGAGCTGGCCAAGCTATTGATTGCGGGCAAGGGCGTTCGGAAGTCTCTTCCGACAGCGGTGGAACACCTGCGGAACGCGCTAGCCTCTGATCGCATTACACCCGCAGGTATTGAGGAAGCAGAAGCGCTGTTAGCTCAGGTGCAACGTGGCGAAAATAGCGTGGGGTTATATGACAACCGACGAAGCATCCAGGCTAATTCGAGAAGCTGCCGCACGATTTGCCGACGCCAATATTGATTGGAAAAGAGCACGTATCGGGCTATTCGGATTCTGGGTTGGAGACAATCCACTCAATGAAGCGGAAACCTCTTTGCAGCGGGCGCAGCTCTCTGAGGATGCTTGGGCGCAGCTGCACAGTGACAGGAAAAATCCTTATACGTGCCTTGTCGAGTTCATGTCTCTTGGCGGGGTAGTTATCCGCTGGGAGCAACATATTCTGGATATTCAGCTTCCCAGTGGGGAGAGGCTTGGTCTCCCCGAAGTCACGTTCGAGCAAGCAAGGCGCACTGTCTGATCGCGTTCAAAACGCTCAGTCCAACTACCGGCCACTTAGCTGAATCGTTAGCGTCAGATCGATCTGACGTGAGTGCGTGCTCCTGGCAGTGAGCAGGCACTCAGCATCCTCCCTCAAACCACAAAGAACCCACTCGTCCCATCCCGCCCCAACTGCTCCACCAACCCAAACTCCCAATCGAGATACGCCTGCATGGCCTCGCGCGGGTTGTCGGTGCCTTCGTAGGGGCGGCGGTAGCGGTCGATGCGCGGTGACAGCAGGCCGTTTTCGCCGGCTTCCACCGGCAGGCCGGCGTCGGCCCAGGCGGTGTTGCCGCCGTCGAGCAGGAAGGCGGGTTTGCCGGTGAGGGCGGCCACTTCGTCCACGGCGAAGCGGGCCAGCAGGCCGCTGCCGCAGGTGAGCACGTAGCGTTCGGCCCTGGGTGCAGCAGTGAGGGCTTCGCGCAGTTGGGCGCGCAGCACCCAGCGGGCGCCGGGGATGTGGCGTTTGACGTGGTTGGCACTGGTGGTGAAGTCGAGCACCGCCGTGTCGCCTTGCTTCAGCCAGGTGGCCAGGGTCTGCGGGGCGATGGCTTCGACCTGGGGCAGGGCGGGCAGGGCGGGGCGCCAGGCGCCGCTTTCGCTGAAGTCCGATGCGGTGAGCCCATCCAGCACATGCACTTCCCAACCCAGTTGCGCCAGCCAGGAGCCGGTCATGTTGGCGCGGGTGCCGTCGTCGTCGGCCAGCACGATGCGGGCGCCACGCACGCTGGCGTAGTGGTCGGTCTCCTGCACCAGTTGGCCACCGGCGACCCAGCGGGCGCCGGGCAGGTGGCCGGCGCGGTATTCCTCTTCGGTGCGCACGTCGAACAGGTAGGTGGTGCGGCCGGCCTCGGCGCGCCAGTCGTGCAGCTGTGTGAGGCCGGCGCGGCGCACGCCGGCCTTGTCGGCCACGGCGCGGGCTGCCTGTGCGGCCTGTTCGCGGGTGTGCTGGCCGACCTCGGTGAAGCGCCGCTGCTGGCCATGCTCCAGCGTCTGCCCGGCGAGGGTCCAGCCGATGGTGCCGTTGCGCAGGGCGGCCACCGGGTTGGGGATGCCGGCGTTCACCAGGGATTGGGTGCCGATGATGCTGCGGGTGCGCCCGGCGCAGTTGACGATCACCCGGGTGGCCGGGTCCGGCGCCAGTTCGCGCACGCGCAGCACCAGTTCGGCGCCGGGCACGCTGATGGAACCGGGGATGTTCATGGTCTGGTATTCGTCGAAGCGGCGGGCGTCGAGCACCACCACGTCGGCCTTGGCATCCAGCAGTGCCTTTACCTCTTCGGCGGCGAGGGAGGGCGTGTGGCGCTGGCTTTCCACCAGCTCGCCGAAGGCCTTGCTGGGTACGTTGACGTCGCGGAACAGCTCGCCGCCGGCCTCACGCCAGCCGGCGAGGCCGCCTTCCAGCAGGGCCACGTCGCTGTAGCCCAGTTGCAGCAGGCGTTCGGCGGCGCGCTGGGCCAGGCCTTCGCCGTCGTCGTAGAGGGTCACGGCGGTGTCGCGGCGGGGCACCCGGTCGAGCACTTCCAGCTCGAGCTTGGACAGCGGGATATTGGCCGCGAACAGCGGGTGCTCCTCGGCGAAGGGGGCTTCCTCGCGCAGGTCGATGAGGGCGACTTCCTCGGCGGCCAGGAGGGCGGATCGGATGGCGGCGAAACTGCGGCTGGGGATACGGCTCATGGTGCCAGGCTCTCTTTCGACAGGTCCCAGATATTGGGCAGGTGGAGGTTGGAATAACCGGAGATGAAGGGCTTCTCGACGCCGCCCTCGGCATAGACGGCGCGGCGTACCGCGCCGATGTTGGCGCCGTACACGTGGATGCTGATGGAGGTGCGGTTCTCGAAGGCGTTGCGCACCTGGTGGATATCGCCTACCTGGGGCGACACGGCGACCACATCGCCCGGCTGCAGGGATTCCGCAGCGCCCTGGGGCCGCAGGCTGCCATCGGCGTTGCGGGCAAAGCCCTGGCTGAGTTCGGCGCCGCGCAGCATGCCGATCAGCCCCCAGGTGCGGTGGTCGTGCACCGGGGTCGATTGGCCGGGGCCCCAGACGAAGCTGACGATGGAGAAGGCCTGGCGCGAGTCGGCGTGCAGCAGGTACTGCTGGTAGCGCTCCGGGCTGGGCTGGGCGTAGGCGTCCGGCAGCCAGTCATCGGTGCTCACCAGGTCGCGCAGCAGCGCGGCGCCCTGGTCGAGTATCCGTGGCTCGTCCGGTGCCTGGGCGAGGAGGTCGGCGAGGTCGACGATAAAGCCGCGTAGCCGTCCGAGGTTGGGCGTTTGAGACATGGTTCCCTCGATGTCCGTGAGTGCGCAGCGGTAACCGCTACCGTGCCGGGGCAAAAGATATTATTCTTCTTGCGTATTCTTCCAGCCATTTATTATGCGAATAAAGAATGAAGATAGATGATATCGATGCATTCGTGGCCGTCATCCGCAGCCAGTCGATCAGCCAGGCGGCGGAGTCCCTGCAGCTCACCCAGCCGGCCATCACCCGGCGTGTGCAGAACTTTGAGGAAGCCCTGGGCGTCAGCCTGCTGGACCGCAACACCAAGCCGTTGAAGCCCACGCCCATGGGCATGCGCGTGTACGAGCAGTGCCGCTCGGTGCTGCGCGAAATGGACGCCCTGCGGGAACTGGTGCTGAGTGATTCCTCCCCCAGCGGCGCGCTGCGTCTGGGGGTGCCGCAGACCATCGGCGACGTGGTGCTGCTGGACGCCCTCAGCCAGCTCAAGGCCCTTTACCCGGACCTGCAGACCCAGGTCTCCACCGGCTGGGGCAGCCACCTGCTGGGCAAGATGGAGAACGGCGAGCTGGACGCCGTGGCGGCGCTGTTCCCGGCGGGCAAGGTGTTCCCCGAGGGCATAGTCGGGCGCTCCCTGGCGCGCATGGACCTGGTGGTGGTCGCAGCCAAGGGCGAGGTGCGCAAGCGTTCCTGCAAGCTCGCCGATTGCTACCAGCGCGGCTGGGTGCTGAACCCGGATGGCTGCGGCTTCCGCGCCGGCCTGCAACGCGCCCTGAGCGACGAGGGGCTGTCGCTGCGCATCAATCTGGAGACCTTCGGCACCGAGCTGCAGCTGGGGCTGATCGCCAATGGCCTGGGCTTCGGCCTGGTACCGCGCCCGCTGCTGGAGAACAGCCGTCATCGAGAGCGCCTGGAAGTGGTGCCGGTGAGCGACTTCAAGCCGGTGATCGACCTGTGGCTGATCCACCCGCGCTTCCTCGGCAACCTGCAGGCGCCGGTGGGTCTGTTCGGCGAGACCGTGGCCCAGCGCGTGGCACATCAGGTGGAGGAGGGGGCGGGCGCATCATAACCAAAGCATCTTGCATATAACTGCAAATGTTAGATGCGCAATTTGTATATTAGATTAGAACCAGATCGAATTTCACTGCGGTTTTTTAGATGGATAGCATGTGGGTCAAGCCAGGCTGCAGCGGGCTCGATCCAATCTCCCGCCTGCGGCCCCCGACCATTGGAAAGGCCCTGAGCGAGGAGAAGGAATGTCCCGGCGAAGCAACGCCCTGGTGCCCCCAGGCACCGCACTGACGGCCCTGCTGGCGCCCCTGCGCTGGAAGGGCTGGAGCAACCTCGGCCTGCGCCTGGTCAGCCCGCTGGTGCTGCTCCTGCTCTGGGAGCTGGCCTCCCGCACGGGGTTATTGCCGGCGCGCATCATCGCCGCACCCAGCGCCATCGGCGACACCCTCTGGCAGATGATCGCCAGCGGCGAGCTGGCCGGGCACCTCTGGGTGTCCCTCAAGCGCGCCCTCAGCGGCCTGGCCATAGGCGTGTCCCTCGGCACCGTGCTGGCCCTGCTGGCCGGCCTGTCGCGGCGCGGCGAACTCATCATCGACTCCCCCGTGCAGATGCTGCGCACGCTGCCGTTCCTGGCCATCGTGCCGCTGTTCATCCTCTGGTTCGGTGTTGGCGAGACCCCGAAGATCGCCCTGATCGCCCTCGGCACCACCTTCCCGGTCTACCTCACGCTGTTCTCCGGTATCCGTGGCGTCGACCCCAAGCTGGTCGAGGCCGGGCGCATGTTCGGGCTCAGCCGCCTGGAGCTGGTGGCCCACGTCATCCTCCCCGGCGCCTTGCCATCCTTCTTCGTCGGCCTGCGCTACGCCTTCGGCATCAGCTGGCTGGGCCTGGTGGTGGTGGAGCAGATCAACGCCAGCGCCGGCCTCGGCTACCTGGTCAACGACGCCCGCGACTTCATGCGCACCGACGTGATCGTCATCTGCCTCATCGTCTACAGCGTGTTGGGCCTGTCCATCGACGCCCTGGTGCGCCTGCTCGAACGCCTGGCCCTGGCCTGGCGCCCCACCTTCATAAGGAACTGACCATGGATGTTGCGCTGCAACGCCTGCGCCCACCGGTGCGCGTGCGCGGGCTGACTCGTCGCTTCGCCGGCCAGGCCGTGCTCGACGGCCTCGACCTGGAGCTGGGCGCCGGCGAATTCGTCGCCCTGCTGGGGCGCAGCGGCTCGGGCAAGACCACCCTGCTGCGCGCCCTGGCCGGGCTGGACGCGGTGGACGGCGGCACGCTGGAGGTGCCCGAGGCCCATGCGGCGGTGTTCCAGGAGCCCCGGCTGATGCCCTGGAAGCGCGCCTGGCGCAACGTCGCCCTCGGCCTGCGCGGCGCCAACCCGCAGACCCGCGCCCTGGCCGCGTTGCAGGAAGTGGGGCTGGGCCATCGTCTCGACGCCTGGCCGGGCACCCTCTCTGGTGGCGAGGCGCAGCGGGTGGCCCTGGCCCGCGCCCTGGTGCGCGAGCCGCAATTGCTACTGCTCGACGAACCCTTCGCCGCGCTGGACGCCCTGACCCGCATCCGCATGCACCAGCTGATCATCGAGCTGTGGCGCACTCACCAGCCCTCGGTGCTGCTGGTCACCCACGACGTCGACGAGGCCGTGCTGCTGGCCGACCGCGTGGTGGTGCTGGAGGCCGGGCGCATCGCCGAGCAGATCCCCGTGCGCCTGTCGCGGCCGCGGGAGGTCGCCAGCCGCGGCTTCCAGGAGCTGCGCCAGCACCTGCTCACCCTGCTCGGCGTCGAAGCGCCGGCCAGCCCCTTCGTCCACACCCTCGCACGGACCGCCCAACGATGAGCCTCGACCTGAAAACTGCCAAGGAGACGGCCCGCGTGCCCGACCTCGATTCCCCGGCCTTCGCCGACCTGCTGGCCCAGCTCAGCGACGAGTTCGCCGCCAGCGCCGCCCATTACGACCGCCACGGCGAATTCCCCCACGCCAACCTGCGCCGCCTGCACGAGCACGGCCTCGTCGCCCTCACCGTGCCGCGCCGCCTCGGCGGCAGCGAGGCGAGCCTGGCCCAGGCGCGCCGGGTGATCGCCGCCGTGGCCCGGGGCGAGCCCTCCACCGCCCTGGTGCTGGTGATGCAATACCTGCAGCACGCGCGCCTGCAGAACAACAAGGCCTGGCCCGAGCACCTGCGCCTGCAACTGGCCCGCGAGGCGGTGGAAGAGGGCGCGCTGATCAACGCCCTGCGTGTGGAGCCGGACCTGGGTACCCCCGCCCGCGGCGGCCTGCCCGGCACCATCGCCCGGCGCATGCCCGAGGGCTGGCGCATCAGCGGGCGGAAGATCTACTCCACCGGCATCCCCGGGCTCACCTGGTTGTCGGTCTGGGCGCGCAGCGACGAGGCCGAGCCCCGCGTCGGCACCTGGCTGGTGCACCGCGACACGCCGGGCATCCGCATCGAGGAAACCTGGGACCACCTGGGCATGCGCGCCACCTGCAGCCACGACGTGGTCTTCGACGACGTCCTGGTGCCTGACGAATATGCCGTGGACATCCTCCCCGCCAGCCAGCCGCGCCCCTCGGAGTTGGACTCCAGCGGCGTGCTCTGGCTCGCCGTGCTGCTCTCCAGCATCTACGACGGCGTCGCCCGCGCCGCCCGGGACTGGCTGGTGGGCTGGCTGGCCGAGCGCACGCCGGCCAACCTCGGTGCGCCGCTCTCCAGCCTGCCGCGCTTCCAGGAACTGGTGGGGCGCATCGACGCACTGCTGCTGTCCAACCGCGTGCTGCTCGACGCCGCCGCCGAAGGCCGCATCCCCGCCAGCGAGGCGACCCAGGTCAAGTACCTGGTCACCACCCAGGCCATCACCGCCGTGGAGCTGGGCGTGGAAGCCATCGGCAACCCGGCCCTGGCCCGTGGCAACCCGCTGGAGCGGCACTACCGCGATGTGCTCTGCAGCCGCATCCACACCCCACAGAACGACGCCATCCTCGGCGCCGCCGGCCGTGCCGCGTTCGCCTTGCCCAGCCGGGGCGGGCAGGCATGAGCCGGGCGCGCATCGCCAGCCAGCTGGACGGCACCTTCAACGAGCTGCTGCGCGCGCGCCTGCCGGGCGTGGAGGTGCTGGACCTGCCTCGTGGCCTGCCCAGCACGCTGCCGACGGACATACAGGTGCTGCTCGCCGCGCCCCATGCCGACTGGCGCAACGCCGCCGAGCCGCCCCCCGGCTGGCCCTCCGGCCTGGGCTTCGTGCAGCTGGCGAGTTCAGGGCTGGATTTCTTCCCGCCCTGGCTGTTCGACGGCCCGCCGGTGGCCAGCGCCCGGGGCGCCACCGCCAGCAGCATCGCCGAGTTCGCCCTGGCGGCCATCTTCGCCGCCGCCAAGCAATTGCCCGAGCTGTGGATCGACAACGCCGGGGCCTGGAAGCAACGCCCGCTGGCGTCCCTCGCCGGCAGTACGCTGGGGCTCTACGGCTTCGGCAGCATCGCCAGGGACCTGGCGCGCAGGGCCCTGGCGCTGGACATGCAGGTGCTCGCCCTGCGCCGTTCACCCCAGCCCTTCGGCCTGGACGGCGTGCAGCGCGCCGCCGATATCCACGAGCTGTTCGCCCGCGCCGATCACCTGGTGCTGGCCGCGCCGGCCACCGCCGAGACGCGCCATGTGGTGAACCGCCAGACCCTGGCCTCGGCGCGCCCTGGCCTGCACCTGATCAACGTCGCGCGCGGCGCCCTGGTGGACCAGGCCGCGTTGCTGCAGGCCCTGGACGACGGGCGCCTGGCCCTGGCCAGCCTCGATGTCACCGACCCCGAGCCGCTGCCGGCCGGGCACCCGTTCTACAGCCATCCCCGTGTACGGCTGAGCCCCCACACCTCGGCCAACACGCCGCAGGTGTACCGCAACCTCGTCGCGCTCCTGGCGCGCAACCTCGAACGTTTCCACAGCGGGCAACCGCTGGAGAACCTGGTGCAGGCCACGCGTGGCTACTGAGCCCGCCGGCCCTTCAAGGAGAAACCGCATGACCGCCAGGCTGACCGGCCTCACCGGCACCCCGCAACCCACCGCCTACTCGCTGCCCCGCGACGGCCACACCGTATTCCGCTGGCAAGAGCCGCCGCAGCAGCCCACGGTCGAGGCCGAGCGCCTGCTGCGCAAGCAGCGCCTGGCCGGCTCCTTCCGCCTGTTCGCCCGGTACGGCTTCGACATGGGCGGCGCCGGGCACATCACCGTGCGCGACCCGGAGTTTCCCGATCATTTCTGGGTCAACCCGGTGGGCGTCTACTTCGGCCATATCCGCGTCTCCGACCTGCTGCTGGTCAACCCCCACGGCGAGATCGTCGAAGGGCAGGGCGCGCTCAACCTCGCCGCCTTCGCCATCCACGCCGCGCTGCACGAGGCCCGGCCGGACGTGGTCGCCGCCGCCCATGCCCATTCGCTCTATGGCAAGGCCTGGTCCAGCCTCGGGCGCCTGCTCGACCCGCTGACCCAGGACGCCTGCGCCTTCCACGGCAAGCACGCGCTGTTCGACAACTTCACCGGCGTGGTGCTGGAAGCCAGCGAGGGCGCGCGCATCGCCGCCACCCTGGGGCCGAGCAACGTCGCGCTGATCCTGCAGAACCACGGCCTGCTCACCGTGGGCCGCACCGTGGAGGCCGCCGTCTGGCGCTTCATCGCCCTGGACAACGCCGCCCACGCCCAACTGCTGGCCGAAGCCGCCGGCACGCCCCGGCCCATTCCCCCGGCCGTGGCCGAACACACCGCGCGCCAGGTGGGCACCGAATTCGGCGGCTGGTTCAGCTTCCAGCCCTACTGGGACCGCCTGTTGCGCGACGAGCCCGACTTCCTCGACTGATTGCAAGGAGCACCCATGAACCGCCGTCACTTCCTCCAGTACTCCGCCCTGGCCGGGCTCGCCTGCGCGCTGCCCACGGCCTTCGCCCGGGACTGGAACGGCATCGGCCTGAACGTCGCCACCTACAAGGGCGCGGCGCCCACCTTCTTCGACGAGGCGGGCATCGAGCGCCCGCCCTACGCGGTGAAATACGCCGAGTTCAACGGCGGCAACCTCGGTTTCGAGGCGCTGATCAGCGGCACCCTGGACCTCGCGCCCATGAGCGAGATCCCACCCATCTTCGGCATCAGGAACCAGGCGCCGGTGAAGCTCATCGCCGTGCTCACCGGCGACGTCAACAACCAGGCCTTCGTGGTGCCCAAGGGCTCGGCCATGCAGTCCCTGGCGGAGCTGCCGGGCAAGCGCGTGGGCTACATCCGCTCCACCTCGTCGCACTACATGCTGCTGCGCGCGCTCAAGGAACAGGGCCTGACCCTGGCCGATATCCAGCCCTTCGCACTGACGCCCCAGGATGGTTTCGCCGCCTTCCAGAACGGCAACCTGGATGTCTGGGTGACCTTCGGCTACTTCATCCAGCTGGCCGAGCTGCGCAGCGGCGCGCGGGTGCTGCGCACGGGGCAGGGCTACCTCTCCGGCAACTACGTGATCGCCGCCAACCAGCGCGCCATCGACGACCCGGGCAAGCGCGCCGCCATCGAGGACTACGTCCAGCGCGAGTACCGCAGCTGGCAATGGGTGCAGCACAACCCGGAGGCCTGGGCGGCCAAGAGCGAGAAGATCCTCGGCATCCCCCGCGAGGTGTTCCTCGCCCAGTACAAGGCCCAGAGCGGGCCGCGCGTGCTGCAGGCGGTGGACGACGCCGCCGTGCGCTCCCAGCAGGAGGTGGCCGACACCTTCTTCGAGGCCGGCGTGCTGCCGCAGCGGCTGGATGTGGCGCCGTTGTGGGATCGGAGCTTCCGCTGGGGCTGATGGGCGCGCTGTTTTTCAATGGGTATCCGCGTGTGCGGGGATGCCGGGGGTTGTGTACGGCCTTCCCCCTGACCGTCACCCTCGCGAACGCGGGGGCCTACTGGACCAAGCCGGGTTTCACCCGACCTACGACTGCCCGCAAGGACACGGCCCCATGCACCTGAAACCCACCCTGATCGCCCTGGCACTGCTCACCGGCAGCGCCCAGGCCGCCGACGTCCCGCCCGCTATCCGCGCCCTCCATGAGCGGCTGCTGGTGCTCGACAGCCACCTCGACACGCCCATGCAACTGGCGCGGCCCGGCTGGGACATCAGCCAGCGCCACCGCTACGCCGACGACCTCTCCCAGGTCGACCTGCCGCGCATGCGCGAGGGCGGGCTGGATGGCGGATTCTTCGCCGTGTTCACGCCCCAGGGCCCGCGCACGGCGGAGGGGCGCACCCTGGCCAGCGAACACGGCCTGGCGGTGATCACCCGCATCCGCGACATGGTCGCCGCGCGGCCCGATGAATTCGCCCTGGCCACCCGCGCGCAGGAGGTGCCCGGCATCGTCGCCTCGGGCCGCCGCGTGGTGCTGATCAGCATGGAGAACGCCGAGCCCCTGGCGGCCGACCCCGGTCGCCTGGCCACCTACCGGCGCCTGGGGCTGCGCATGCTTGGCCTGGTGCACGCGCAGAACAACTCATTCGCCGACTCGGCCACCGCCTTGCCGGAATGGCACGGCCTCAGCCCGGCCGGGCGCGAACTGGTGGGGGAGACCAATCGGCTGGGCATCCTCATCGATGTATCCCATGCCTCCGACGCGGTGTTCGACCAGGTGCTGCAACTGTCCCGCGCACCGGTCATCGCCTCCCACTCCGGCGCCCGCGCCATCGGCCCGCACCCGCGCAACCTCGACGACGCGCGGCTGCGCAGGCTCGCGGAAAAGGGCGGGGTGCTGCAGGTCAACAGCTTCCCCAGCGACCTCGTGCCACGTGCGCCCAACCCGGAGCGGGACAAGGTCCTGGCGCCGCTGTACCGCGAGTTCCGCCTGGCCGCCAGCCTCTCCCCGGAACAGGTGGCCGACCTCGCCCGACGCATCCGCGAGGCCGATGCACGCTACCCGTTGCCACCCACGCGCCTGGACGACTTCATGGCGCACCTGCTGCACATCCTCGACGTGGTCGGCCCGCAACACGTCGGCATCGGCGCCGACTGGGACGGTGGCGGCGGCGTGGAGGGCCTGCGCGACGTCAGCGACCTGCCACGCATCAGCGAACGCCTGCTCGCCGCCGGCTACAGCGAGCAGGACCTCGCTGCCATCTGGGGTGGAAATCTATTGCGAGTGCTCGCTGCAGCCGAGGCTGCCGGAGCAGCTCCGTAGGATGGGTAGAGCTCCGCGAAACCCATGCTGCTGCCGTTATTGATGGGTATCGCTTCGCTCAACGCCATCCTACGGGTGCTCCTCGGGACTGTCGGTGACGAGACGGTAGCCCGGGCTTCAGCCCGTAGGTTGGTGCCGAGCGCAGCGAGGCCCAACGGTGTGATGCTGGGCCTGGTCATGTTGGGCTTCGTACCTCAGCCCAACCTACGGTGAGTGCCTCGGCGCTGGCTTCGTAGGATGGGTAGAGGTACGAAACCCATGCTGACGTCGCTGATGGGTTTCGCTTCGCTCTACGCCATCCTACGAGGGAGCGCGCCAGCCTCGGCAACTCAATCCATCACCACATGGGGCAGGAAGCGGCTGGTGTCCTTGGTGATCAGGCTGTCGTCCTCGCGGATGCCCATGCCCGAGGCGGTGTCGCCCACGATCCAGGAGCCGATCAGGGTGTAGCTGTCGCCGAAGCGGGGCAGGGGAGAGAACTGCTGGAGGATGTAGGGGGCATCGGTGTAGGGGCCGTCCTGCACCACCACTTCGTCCTGCGGGGTGCGGATCTCGATGTTGGCGCCCTCGCGGGAGAAGAAGGGTTTGCGCACCCAGCCCTTGGGTACCGGCGCGCGCGGGTCGGCGTCCACTTGCGAGGGCAGCAGTTTGGGGTGGCCTTCGTTGAATTTCCACAGCAGCGGCAGGATGCCCTTGTTGCTGATGATCGACTTCCAGGCCGGCTCGACGAACTGGGTGTCGCACCCCGGCACGGCTTTGCCGAAGGCCTCGCTGAAGATGTGCTCCCAGGCGTGCAGCTTGAACAGGCGGGGAATCCACTGCCCCTGCAGGTCGACGAAGCGCCCGTCGCCGGTGAGGCCGATGTCCTCGATGTCGATGTGCCGCGCGTCGATGCCGGCCAGGCGCGCCATCTGCGCGAGGAAGTCGGTGGTGCCCCGGTCTTCCACCGAGCCGGAGATAGCGGAAAAGTGGAAGGGGATTTCCTTGCCGAAGGTGCCGAACGCGCGGATCAGGTCCTCGGCCAGGGTGTTGAACTGGTCGGCCTCGGCGGGCAGCACGCCACGGCGTATCTGGTCTTCCAGCCAAAGCAATTGAACCGAGGCGCATTCGAGCAGGGAGGTGGGCGTGTCGGCGTTGATCTCCAGCAGCTTGGCCGGGCCCGTGCCGTCGTAGCTGAAGTCCATGCGGCCGTATAGGTGCGGGTGCCCCTCCCGCCAGGAGGTGCGGATCAGATCGAAGAACGCCGGCGGTATCGCCAGGCCGGTGAGCAGTTCCTCGCTCGCCACCACGCGTTCGACCACGTCGAGGCACATCTCGTGCAGCTCGCGGGTGGGTTGTTCGATGTCGCGGGTCACCTGCTCACGGGTGAACAGGTAGTAGCCGCGCTCGTCCCAGTAGCGTTCGCCGTCGATGGTGTGGAACAGGAAGCCTTCACGCTCGACCTGTACCTGCCAACCCGGGCGTTCTTCGATGCTGATCTTCTTCATGAGCGGTGTTTAGCCCCCGAATCCCGAGCCGCCGGTCTTGCCACCCCAGCCGCCGCGGGCGTTGGCCTGGGAGCCGAAACCGCCGCGGGAGATGGTGGAGGCCACCGCCGAGCCGCTGGTGCTCGCTTTGCTGCTCAGGCTCTTGCCCAGGGTCTGCTGGGTGTAGGTCGAGGTCGGGCTGTTGCGGGCCTGGTTGGAGCGGCTGAAGGTCTTGCCCTGTTCGATCTGCCGGGACAGCGTGGAGGTGCTGTAGCTACCCCGGGCATCGCGGTAGCGGTAGATCGGCTGGGAGTAGTAGTGGTTGCCGCCGTTGCCCAGCATCTGGCCGATGAGGATGCCGGTGACCAGGCCGTTGTCGCTGTGGCCGGTGCTGTGCACCACCTGCTGCTCGGCCTGTTCGTAGGTGCTGCGGGACACCTCGTTGGTCATCGACAGCTCGAAGCCGGCCAGGCGCGGCATGAACTGGCCGTTGGAGGTGGGCTGGCAGTAGTCGGGCACGAAGTCGGCGTCGCAGGCGGCCTGGCTGTCATAGGTCGGGGCGATCTGCTTGTGGTCGGCCATGGCCGTCATGTACGCGTCCGAGCAGACGTCGACGGGGAACTTGTCGGCGACGCAGGCCTGTACGTTCTTGAACGTCTTGGTCGCGGTGATCTGCATCGTGTCCTGCGGGTCGTTGCACCCCGCCAAGGCCAGCGGCAGGGTGCCGGCGAGCACCAGTTGGATGGAATTGCGCTTTCTCATAAAGGTCTCCTTGCGCTGCCGGCGATCAGGTCGAAGGGGTCATGCAGGCGGAGTTGAGCAGGCCGATGCTGATGGCCACGGCGCCGGAGTAGATGGCGGCGGCATGTTCGCCACGGGCGATGCGGCCGGGCAGGTCCTTGAGCACCAGGCTGGTGACGAAGAACGCCAGCAGCTGGACGATGGCGGCGATCACCACCCAGACCACGAAATCGAGGACGCTGACGCTGTAGGTGATGATGTTGCTGGCCGGCAGGGCGAAGCCGATCAGCGAACCCGCCAGGGCGATGGCGGCCGCGCTGTTGCCTTCGCGGATGAGGGCGAACTCGCGGTGCGGGGTGACGCGGGTGTAGATGAACTGGAACAGGGCGAACAGCGCCGCCGCGACCAGGATGTAGATGACGAAGCCGATGACGGCGGTGGAGTTGAGCGACATGCGGAGCGCGTCGAGCATGGTGGATCTTCCTTGGTCAGAGAACGTGGATGTCGGTGATCTGCAGTGTCACGCCCACGGCGGTGGTCAGGGCGATGGCACCTTCTTCGTCTTCCTCCACCGAGAAGAGCAGGAACTCCCTCCGGTTGAGCAAGCCGATCTCGCGGGCGTAGAGCATGCTTTGATGCTCGACGCCGTAGCTGGCGTCTGGGCTGACGACGTATTCGTGCAAGGGCACCAGTTCGGTCTGGCCATCCTCGCTGCCCCACTGGCGGCCGTATTCCTCGCCCTCCAGCTCGTAGACCTGCATGCCGATGCGCGCGTTGGGCCCGGCGAGGCGCAGCAGCTCCTCACGGCTGGCGATGGGGGTGACCTGGTGGTAGCCGAACAGGATCACCGCCTCGATATCGCTGTCCTGCGGGCCGTTCATGATCACCTGCAGGAAGTAATCCTCATTGTCCAGGTAGTAGCGCTTGATCCGCGTGGACTGGCCGAGCTCGATGGTACCGACGGCCCAGATCTTCTCGTCGCCGGGGAGGGTGACGTGGGATTGGCCTTCGAGCAGCGTCGCCAGCGAAGGGTCCAGGCAGAGCATGCGGCCAGACGCCAGCCCCAGGGGGCGGCTGTCGCTGGGGTGGCGGTGCGCGTCGCTGGAAGGCAGCGGCGGCTCCAGGCCCAGCCAGCGCTTGAGTTTGCTCATAGTGCGTTCTCCTCGAGGCGTTCACTGGCGATGTAGAAGATCTCCCCTCCGCGGATTTCCAGCGCGTTGGCGGGGTTGATCTCGAAGCGGCTGGAGCCTGAGGCGCGGTAGCCGATGAGGGTGGCGTCGTGGTCCTGGCGCAGGCGGATGTACAGCTCGCCGCAGGTACCACTGAAACCCTCGGGCAGTACATGGCGGAACTGGGTGGCGCCGTCGCCGACGCACAGCAGCTCGGTGACCACGGCGCTGGAGCCCGGGTCCTGGGAGGCGCGCACCAGCATCTCGATGGCCATGTTGGAGGTGCACTCCAGCTCGGGGGCGTAGCGGCGGGCGAGGGCGGCGCGCTCGGAGTCGTTGAAGTGCGCGACCACATGGGCGCGCGTGCCGATCGCCTTGATGGTGAGGACGATGGCCAGGGTCAGGCTGTCGGATCGGGTGTGCACAAGGATGCGCTCGGCGTTCTCGATGCCGGCGCGGCGCAGCAGCACGGGGTTGTCCAGCGAATCACCACGGACGAAGGAGGCGCGCCCGGGCAGAGGGTTTTCCTCGATCAGCGCGTCGCAGATCACCAGGCTGTCGTCCCGCGTGGCTTCGTCCTGGTAGAGCAGTTCGACGATGCGCTCGCTGGCTTCGCCTTCCCAGCCGATGAGGACGGTGTGGCCCTTGAGGTTGGAGTAGTCGCCCAGGCCTTTCATGTTCTTTCTCCAGAGTTCGCCGACCGAAGCCGATGCCTTGCCGATGACCGCAGTGAGCAGGGCGATGCCGCCCAGCATGATCCACAGTGCCGTGACGAGTTTGCCGAAGGCGCTCTTGGGGGAGAGGTCGCCATAGCCCACGGTCGTCGCGGTGGTGAAATAGAAATAGGTGAAGTCCTGCCCTTGCAGCAGGTGCTGCTCACCGGCCAGCGCCAGGAGCAGGTAGGACGCCAGGTAGTGGATGGCCAGCAGCGAGCCGATGCCGGCCCAGCCGAAGCGCTGGAAGAAGGCCGAGGTTTGGTGCCGCAACAGCAAGATCAGCGACATGGAATCAACTCCATTGATCCTTTTCGAGTGGTTCAGGGGGGCGGGGTCAGTGGGCGGTTTCGAGGAGCGACTTCGAGTGCATCAGCCAGGCGACGATGCAACCGGCGACGGCTCCGGCGATATGCGATTCCACCGATATCCCCGGGGTGGGGATGAAGCCGAAGACCAGGCCGCTGTAGCCGGCGAGGGCCACCAGGGCGACCAGCAGGCTGGCGATGCTGCGCTGGTACCAGGCGCGGGCCAGCAGGTAGGTCCAGAGCCCGAAGATCAGGCCACTGGCGCCGATGTGCAGGCTGTTGCGGGCGAACAGCCAGACCATGCCGCCGCCGAGGATGCTCACCAGCAGGGCCACGCGGACATAACGCCCGAGCCCCTCGGTGGACACCAACCAGCTGAGGATGATGAAGGGTGGCAGGTTGCTCAGCAGATGAGCGAAGGAACCGTGCAGGAAGGGCGCGAAGATCAGCCCCTGGAGCCCGCTGAGGGTGCGCGGGAGGATGCCATGGTGGACCAGGCTGTTGGCGGTGAGGGTATTGATCACCTGGACCACGGCCATGATCGCCGCCAGTGCCAGGATGACCCTGAGTCGCTTGCCTGTTTCCATCTGCGTTCCCCGAACTCCATTTGCGGGTAGGTGGTGGGCAGGCGACCGGGGTCGCCTGCCGGGCGCGGATTCTACTGCGATCCGTCCGGGGTTTGCTTGGCTTTCAAGCGGGCCAGTACATCGGCGCCGCTGCCGCTCTGGGCGCCGATGCCGGCTTCCTGCAGACGACGCTCCAGGTCACCGCCGTTGGCAGCGGTCTGCAGCTCTTCGGCGGCGGCCAGACGGGCATCCTGCTCGTCCTGGCGCTGGCGCAGGCGGTTGAGGCTGTCCAGGGCGGACTCCACCTTGCCGTTGGCGCCACCGGTGGCTTCGGCGGTGGCGACGCGGGCTTTTTGCACCACTTCGCGGGCCTTGGCCATTTCGATCTGCTGCTTCAGGCTCTTGAGCTGGCCTTCGGCCTTGTTGACCTGGGCGTGGAGGAGGTCGGCCTGCTTGCCGAACTGCTCGGACTGGTTGCGCTCCTGGTCACGCTGGGCCTCGATCTCGGCGATGCGGTTGGCGCATTCCAGGGCCAGGCCTTCTTCGCCCTTGTTCAGGGCCGAGGTGGCCTTGGCTTCCCAGTTGGCGACGTCGCCGTTGAGGCTTTCCAGGCGTTGCTGCGACAGTTTCTGCTTGGCCTTGATGTCCACCAGGCCGTTCTTGGCCTGCAGCACCGCGCGGTCGGCGTCACGCATTTCCTGCTCGAGGATGCGGATGGCGTTGGCGTCGACGATGGCTTCGCCGACTTCGGAGGCACCGCCACGAACGGCGGTGATGATCTTCTTCCAGATACTCATGAAAACTTCTCCTTGAATGGATTCGGTCAAGCCTTGAAGTGGTCTTCGAAGGCTTCGACGGCGCGGATCACGTTTTCCGCCAGGGTGTAGATTTCCTGGACGATGACGGTAAGCGACGAGGCGGCGCTGAGGGCGCCGAACATGGAGTACACCTCCTGGCCGTCGATAACCTCGACGCCGACCGAGGACAGCGGGAACAGGTCCCGGGTACGCAGCACCAGTGCGTTGAACTCCTTTGCATCCTCCACCAGGTCAAGCGGCACCAGGGTGGCGTCGACCATGATGTGGTCACCCTCGACTGCCAGGTAGATCGGCAGGTCGCCGTACTCAGTCATGGTCAGCCTGAGCCCGGCCTGCTCGCCGTCGACGACGCTCAGCAGGATCTCGCCAGACGCCACCAGGGCCAGTTCGGCGAGGGCGTTGTGCAGCGAGCTGAGGGTCCAGTTGCTGTTCTCGGTCATGTAGTCCTCCAGTTTGACTCGGCCACCCAGGAAGGGCTGCCGTAAAGCTCTCTCGATGCCCTTCAGGGCGTTCACGTTCTCGGGAAGGATCCAGAACTCACGTTTCACCAGTCCCGCTTCGCGGAGCCGGTTGCGCATATCCCGGACGTAGTCGGCCGAAGACTTGCCGGTGCTTCCGGTGGTCTTCTTGCCTGCTTTGTCCGTCGTGGTCTTGCGAGGCATCTGCATTCCTCCTCAAGGGTGTGGCGAGCAAATTACTGCGATTTTCGTCGGCGCGCAATTACTTACATGAAAGATTTTTTCATCTTTCATGTAAGGGAAATATTTGGATTCCGAAGTGCCAGAAATGACTCCGTAGGATGGGTGGCGCGTGGCGAAACCCATGCTGCAATTTGCAGGCGTGTGCCGGTGTTGATGGGTATCGCTGCGCTCAACGCCATCCTACGGCCGCCATCCCATTCCGCAGCTCCCACCTAGCCAACCCGGCGGCGCCCGTGCCCTGTGGCGTGCGGGCATGATGTTTCAAGATGATTATGCGTTTTGTGCAGTATGCGAATCTTAAAACATTAAACATTTTAATATTTGCATATGCTCAAAATGTATTTCTCTTATCAAATTCCGCCCCATAGGATGGCTCCACATAGAGCTAATTCGTAGCTCGACAGCATTGATTGATAACCGGATGCGATATCCGGCAGCAGCCAGGGAAGGGCGCCATCGGGCGATCCGTGCCCGGTGGAAGGGAATCAAGGAGAGTGCCTGCAATGCCTTTGACCAGACGACAGCTCATCGCCCGTATCGGTGCCGTAGGGGGCTACCGGGCCGCCACGGCGGCCATGGGCATGCTCGGGGTGATGAGCCCGGCCCTGGGCGCGAGCCAGGAGAATTACGCCGCGCTGCAACCGGTGAGCGGGCTGGGGCAGGGCGCCAGCGTCACCGTGGTCGGCGCCGGCATCGGCGGGCTGGTGGCGGCCTACGAGCTGCGCAAGGCGGGCTTCACGGTGACCCTGCTGGAGGCCCGCGAGCGGGTCGGCGGGCGCAACTGGACGCTGCGCAAGGGCGATCGCGTCGAGTACACCGACGGCACCACCCAGGTCGCCGAGTTCGACGAGGGCTTCTACTTCAACGCCGGCCCCGCGCGCCTGCCCAGCCACCATCAACTGATGCTCGGCTACTGCCGCGAGCTGGGCGTGGAGCTGGAGGTGCTGGTCAACACCAGCCGCAACGCCCTGGTGCGCCCGGACCTCTCCGCGCCGCCGATGCAGATCCGCCAGGCGGTGAACGACAGCCGCGGCCACCTCGCAGAGCTGCTGGCCAAGGCGGTCAATCGCCAGGCCCTGGACCAGGAACTGAGCGCGGATGACCGGCGCAACCTGCTGGGCTTCCTCAAGACCTGGGGCGACCTGTCGGAGAAGCTCGAATACCTCGGCTCGGCCCGTTCCGGCTACAAGGTCTGGCCCGGCGCCGGCGACCAGTTGGCGCAGAAGAACGAGCCGCTGCCGCTGCGCACGCTGCTCAACCCGGCCCTGGGCACCGCGCTGATGATCGACGAATACCCGGAGTTCTCGCCCACCATGTTCCAGCCAGTGGGCGGCATGGACCGCATTCCGGCGGCCTTCCAGCGCCACCTGCAGTCGTCCCTGCGTCTGGGGGCGGAGGTGCGTTCGATCCGCAACCACGAGGACCGCGTGGAGATCGGCTACCGCGACCGCCGCAGCGGCCGCGAGCAGCAGGTGACCAGCGACTACGCGGTGATCGCGCTGCCGCTGCCGCTGCTGGCCAGGATCGACAGCAACTTCACCGCACCGGTGCGCCAGGCGATCTCGGCGGTGCAGTTCGGCTATGCCAACAAGGTGGCCTGGCAGTCGCGGCGCTTCTGGGAGACCGACTACCAGATCTACGGCGGGCTGTCCTTCCTCAACCAGGAGTCTTCCGGGCTTTGGTACCCCAGCGGCGGCTTCAACCAGGCCGAGGGCATCCTCATCGCCGCGTACAACAACGGCGAGGTGGCGCGCAAGTTCGGCGACAAGGGCATCGACGAGCAGATCGCCCTGTCGCGCCAGGCCGTGGAGCTGCTGCACCCCGGTCATGGGCAGGACCTGCGCAAGCCGCTGGCCATCGCCTGGAACCGCATCCCCCACAGCCTCGGCCCCTGGATCAGCCACGAGGTGGCGGAGCCGGACTACGGCCTGCTCAACCAGGCCCAGGGCCGCGTGCACCTGACCAGCGACGGCCTCGCCCACAGCGGCGTGGGCATCTGGCAGGAGGCCGCCGCCGGCGCTGCCCGGCGCGTGGTGCGGAATATCTTCGAGCGTGCGCAAGGCACGTCGCAACACCGGCAAACGGCCTGAACCACGCCGCGCCGCATCCATAACCAGAACCTAGTTGCCAGGTAGCGGACCTCCGAGGCTGGCGTTGAAAACCTTGGAGCTTTCGCGATGCCTTTCAAACACGCCCTTCTGGGGTTGGGGGTCCTTTTCGCCGCCGCCGGCCACGCCGCGGAGATCGAGCGGGTGCCTTCGACCTATCCCAACTCGCCGATCCTGCAGTCGGCGACCCTGCCGGCCGGCACGGCGCTGACCTTCGTCTCCGGCATCCTCCCGGACCCGGCCGACCCCAAGGCCGCCAAGGACGACCTGCGCGCTGCCGGTGACACCGAGGCGCAGACCATCGCCGTGCTGCGCAAGGTGGAGGCCGCCCTGGCGCCGCGCGGCCTCGGCCTGGGCGATGTGGTGCAACTGCGGGTGTACCTGGTGGGCGACCCGAAGCTCGATGGGCGCATGGACTTCGAGGGCCTGCAGCGCGGCTTCCGGCAGTTCTTCGGCAGCGAGAAGCAGCCGCTGAAGCCGACCCGCACCACGGTGCAGGTGGCCGGGCTGGTGCTGCCCGGCGCGCTGATCGAAGTCGAGGCGGTGGCCGCCAAGGCCCGTTGACCCAATCCCCCACAGATCGAGCCAGATGCGGCCGGGTTGCGGTCGCCTACAGGAAGTCCCGTGATGCGTAACGCCTTCAGCAAGACCTTCTCGCTTTCCCCCCTCAGCGCCGCGCTGCTCCTCGCCCTGGGCGGCGAGGCCATGGCCGCCAGCGACCCGACCCTGTCCACCGTGGTGGTGACCGGTGTGCGCGGCAGCCAGCAGCGCACCGTGACCGACAGCCCCGCGCCGGTGGATGTGATCTCCGGCGAGCAACTGAAAACCAGCGGCCAGAACGGCCTCAAGGACATGCTCACGCGCCTGCTGCCGTCCTTCAACGCACCGACCATCAACGGCGGCGGCACCGCCTTCCTGGTGCGTGGCATCAGCATGCGCGGCCTGGGCGGTGACCAGGTGTTGATCCTGGTGAACGGCAAGCGCCGCCACAACACCGCGATGATCAACAACAACGCCCGGGTCGGCACCGCCGCCGTGCCGGTGGACCTGGACCTGATCCCCACCGCCGCCATCGAACGCATCGAAGTGCTGCGCGACGGCGCCGCCGCCCAGTACGGCTCCGACGCCATCGCCGGGGTGATCAACATCATCCTCAAGAAGGACGCCGAGGGAATCACCTCGGACAGCTCCCTCGGCCAGTACTACAGCGGCGACGGCACCACCGGCCACGAGGCCGCCAACTTCGGTTTCGGCCTGGGGGAGGGCGGCTTCTTCAACCTCTCCTTCGACGCCAAGGTGCAGGAACCCTACGACCGCGCCGGCGCCGTGCGCGGCAACTTCGGCACCCTCGCCAACGGCCAGCCCGACCCGCGCATCACCCAGCGTCACGGCTGGGGCGAGGAGTACGGCCTGGGCCGCGACCGCACCTACAGCAGCGCCTACAACCTGGAGCTGCCGCTGGGCGAGGACCTCAAGTTCTACTCCTTCTCCACCCTCAGCTACCGCGATGGCAAGAAGGTGCTGGGCCACCGCGCGCCCAGCGACATCACCGCCACCACCTGGCTGCCCAATGCGCCGTACCCCAAGGGCGGCCAGGCCACCCGTGAGGTGGAGGAGACCGACTACCAGTTCCTCGGCGGGCTCAAGGGCCTGGCCGCCGACTGGGACTGGGACCTGTCCACCACCTACGGCCGCGACAAGGCCGAGCTCTACACCGATAACAACCTCAACCTTTCCAACAACCCGCTGTTGAGCCAGCGGCGCTTCCACCTGACCGACGAGATCTTCGACCAGTGGACCACCAACCTGGACTTCAGCCGCGCGCTGGACATCGGCTGGAGCAGCCCGCTGGAAACCTCCTTCGGCATCGAGTACCGCTGGGAGAAATACGAGCTCGCCGAGGGCGAACCCAATTCCTACAACTACGGCAGCTACGTGATCCCCAGCGGTCCCAGTGCCGGCACGCGCCCCGACCCGGGCCTGTTCTCGGTCAACGGCACCACGCCCGAGGACGCCGGCGACATGATCCGCCACAGCGGCGCCGCCTATGTGGACTTCGGCCTCAACATCACGCCCGAGTGGTACACCGCCTTCGCCCTGCGCCACGAGAAGTACAACCAGGACATCGGCGAAACCACCAGCGGCAAGTTCACCACCCGCTACGAGTTCGCCCCGGGCTATGCGGTGCGGGCGGCGGTGAGCAACGGCTTCCGCGCACCGTCCCTGGCGCAGAACGTGTTCTCCTCCACCAGCTCGGTGACCATCTTCGGTAGCGGTGGCTCCACCACCACCGCGCGCACCAAGCAGATGCGCCCCGGCTCGCCGGAAGCCATCGCCCTCGGTGCCAAGGCCCTGGAGCCGGAAACCTCGCGCAACTACAGCCTGGGCTTCACCGCCGAGCCCACCGACCGCCTGCGCCTGACGGCCGACTTCTACCTGATCGACATCGACGACCGCATCCTGCAGACCGGCGTGCTCACCGGCCCGGCGGTGTCGGCGATCCTGGTGGCCAACGGCCTGTCGCCGAACCTCTCCGGCCAGTACTTCGCCAACGCCGCCGACACCCGCACCAAGGGCGTCGACCTGGTGGCCGAGTACCGCCAGCCGCTGGACGAGTACGGCACGGTGCGCTGGAGCCTGGCCTACAACCGCAACAAGACCACCATCCGCGACCTGGCCGAGACGCCGTCCGAGCTCTCCAGCCTGGGTTCCGGCTACGTGCTGTTCGACCGCCAGCAGCAGACCGACCTGACCAAGGCCACGCCCAAGGACAAGTGGATCATCAACACCAACTACAAGGTGGACGACTGGACCCTGAACCTGACGCTGACCCGCTACGGCGAGTACACCGAGGGCTCGAACATCCCGGCCAACGACCGCACCTACAGCGCCAAGTGGATCACCGACATCGACGTCGCCTACGACGTCACCCAGAACCTCACCGTGGCCCTGGGCGCCAACAACCTGTTCGACGAATACCCGGACAGCATCGGCATCGTGCCCTGGGCCGGCACCTACGAGTACGGCATGTTCTCCCCGTACGGGCTGGGTGGCGGCTACTACTACGGCCGCGTGAGCCTGGCGTTCTGATGATGGGCACGGGCCGTTTGCTGGCGGGCCTGCTGTGCCTGGCGCTGGGCTCTGCCCCCGTGCTGGGCGCCGAGGCGCTGCGCGTGTCGAGCCAGAAGAACTCGCTGCAGGTGCTGCTGCAGGCCGCCGGCGAACTGGAGTCGGTGCCGTACCCCATCGAGTTCGCTGCCTTCGGCGCGGCGGCGCCCACGGCCGAGGCGCTGAGCGCCGGCGCGGTGGATGTCGGCACCCTGGGCGTCGCGCCCTTCGTCTTCGCCGCCTCGGCCGGTGCCGGGTTGAAGACGGTGGGCGTGGTGCGCCTGAAGGTCACGCCCACGGCGGTGGCCATCGTCGTGCCCGAGGGCTCGCCGCTCACCGATGCCGCGTCCCTGGTGGGCAAGCGCATCACCACCACGCGCGGCTCCATCGGCCATTACCTGGCGCTGGCGGCGCTGCGCTCGGTGGGCCGCAGCGGGCGCGATGCCACATTCGTGTTCCTGCAGCCGGGGGAGTCCCGCAGTCTGCTGGCCAACGGCGGGGCGGATGCCTGGGCCACCTGGGACCCGTACACCAGCATGGTGCAGCTGGAAGGCGGCACCCGGGTGCTGGTCAGCGGGGAAGGTCTGTTCGCCGGCAACATGCTGCTGGTGGCCAACCCGGCGGCGATCCGCGACAAGCCGGAGCAGCTGCGGGACTTCCTCCAGCGCGTCGGCCGCGCCTGGGACTGGGCCAACGCCCATGTCGAGGCCTTCTCGGCGATCCAGGCGCGCCAGAGCGGCCTGCCGCTGGAGGTGCACCTGCGCTCCAACCGCTACTCGCAACCCAGGCGGGTGGACGTGGACGAGGCCCTGGTGCAGGACCTCGCCGACACCGCCCGACTGTACCGGGACGAGGGCGTGATCGGGCCGGGATTCGAGGCTGAAAACCAGGTGGATCGGCAATTCAATTCGACTCGACAAGTTCAGTGAATGACGGTTGTAAGTTGCACGCCAGTTCAACTTTGAACTGTAACTTTCATAATCTTCATGCGTGGCGTTAATAGTGATTCTGGTTGAATTGAAATAAACCCGAATTAATTGGAAACAAAGTTTGGAGGCTAGAGAAAATCGATATTTCACAAGTGGTTGCGGCTTGTTGAATATGCAGTTCAGGTGATCTCGGATCACGCATACATATCCAGGCAGGGACGCCTGCCGTTAATACGAACGACAACTTCCAGGGATACGCGAGGAGTCTTCATGCTGACCATTACCACGGTCGAGGAATTGACCGCAGCGCATATACACGATGTTATCCACGCCCGCACTTACGGGATTCTCATAAAAGGCTTCGCTTCGGCCGATACCGTGGCCCTGGCACTCGACCGCCTGAGCCGCCACGAACTGCGCGGTGCCTTCAGCGAACAGACCGAGTTCGTGCGCCTGGGCAAGGCCTATATCGAGATCGGTGACGAGGCCAGCCGGGTCGAATACCACCGTCAGGCCGTCACCAATATCCGCAAGATCCGCAGCGTGTTCAGCCCGTTGGCATCGCCCATCGACGAGCTGCGCCTGCTGCTCGACGAGGTCTGGCCCAAGGGCGCACGGCTGCTGGATGTGAACGGCGAGAAGTGCTTCGTCGGCATCGCCCGCTTCCAGGGCAACGGCGTCGATCTCACCCCGCACACCGACAACCTGGAACGCAATGCGCCCCAGGACCACGAGCCGAAGCTGCTGACCCAGCTCTCCACCAACATCTACCTGCAGATACCCGGGGACGGCGGCGAACTGGAGATCTGGGGCATCCACCCCGACGAGATCGAGTACGACCGCCTGCGCGGCGAGCGCGCCTACGGCATCGAGCGGCACCTGCTGCCGCCGCCGGACCTGGTGATCAAGCCCGAGCCCGGCGACCTGATCTTCCTCAACCCCCGGCTGATCCATGCGGTGCGCCCCTCGGCCACCGCCACCCGGGTCACCCTCGGTGTATTCATCGGCTATTTCGGCGACGACCAGCCTCTTGCCTACTGGAGCTAAAGACATGAGCGATGTGGAAGCGATCAACCTCAAGGCCTATTTCAACAAGGGTGGAGAAGAACTGGACTTCACCGGCAAGCGCTGCGTGCTGGCCGTGAGCGTGGGCCAGGAGTACCACGAGGAGCAGAAGCTCAGTTCCACCGTGCACCTGATCAACAAGTCCGGCTTCAGCCGGGTGAAGGTGGTGGTGGCCGACACCCTGCAGCGCCACAACAAGCACGGCAAATCCCCCGGCGAGGCGCTCTCCGCCTCGATCCGCGACGGCGACGCCTGGCTGGCGCGCAACCGCAAGTACCTGGCCGGCCTGGAAGCGCCGGTGACCATCAGCCGCTGGAACCAGGAGCTGGCTTCCGACCGCTACGCGGAGCTGCGCCAGCAGGTGGACCAGCTCTACCGCGAGAGCGAGGACCTGCGCGGCGCCATCGAAGCCACCATCGGTGTGTTCATCGAGCGCCTCCGACTTCGCGACCCGGACGCCGACGTCGAGCGCGCGGCCGCCCAATGCCGCGAGTACATCCTGGAGGAGGTGCCGATCATCCTCCCGCTGTGGGCGGAGGAGGGCTACGACTACGTCATCTACCCGCAGCAGATGACCAATGCCATGGCCACCGCCCGGCGCCTGCTGATCGAACCCCACGCGCCGGACCTCGTGCACTGGCTGCCGCTGAAGTTCAAGAAGCGCGGCATCCCCATTCCCTTCACCCTGCCGGGCGCCGTGCACCCGGCCTGGGCAGGGAGTGCGATTGCGATCTAGCCAAGCATCGCGAATGAATTCGCTCCCACAAGGTGAGCCCGGCGCTCTTCTGTGGGAGCGGATTCATCCGCGAATAAAGCGCAGCCCTTCGGGCTGCCTGGGCGAATGAATTCGCCCCAACAGTGCACACACGGCCCCACGCCACACGGACGACGGCCTCCAACCCCTGTAATCACGGAAGGAGTTCCCATGAGCGTTTTTGCGCAACAGCAACGCAAGTGGTGGGCCTTGCTCGGTGTGAGCATCGCCAGTTTTCTCGGCTGCGTGGATTTCACCATCGTCAACACCGCGCTGCCGGCCTTGCAGGCCGACCTCGGTGCTTCGGTGGAAAGCCTGCAATGGGTGATCAACGGCTTCATCCTCGCGCTGTCCAGCACCATGGTGCTGGTGGGCCGGCTGGCCGACCTGCATGGCCGCCGACGGGTGCTGAACATCGGCCTCGCGGTATTCGGCCTTGCGTCCCTTGGCGCTGGGCTGGCCTCCGATATCGACGCCCTGGTGGCGGCGCGGGTAGCCCAGGGGCTGGCCTGTGCGGTGCTCTATACCGCTTCGGGGGCCATCGTTTCGGCCACCTTCGCCAGTGAGGAACAGGGCAAGGCCTTCGGCGTGCTGTTCGGCGTCAACGGCGTCGGCCTCGCGGTGGGGCCGGTGCTCGGCGGGGTGATTACCAGCGCCTTCGGCTGGCAGTGGATCTTCCTGGTCAACGTGCCGTTCGTGCTGCTCAGCCTGGCGATCATCGCCCTGGCGGCGGACGAGTCCCGTGCCGAGCAGGATGGCGTACGGCTCGACTGGGCCGGCGCGGCATTGCTGCTGGTTGGGCTGCCGAGCCTGGTGCTGGTGATCGTCCAGGGCGGCGCCTGGGGCTGGGCGTCGGCCACCACCCTGGGGCTGGTGGGCGTGGCGCTGGTGGCCTTCCTGGCATTCGTCGCGGTAGAGCTGCGCGTGCGGGCGCCCATCGTCGACCTGCGGCTGTTCGCCAACCGGCGCTTCGTCGCCGCCGTTACCGCCAGCTTCGGCCTGGCGCTGTTCTATTGCGTGGCCTTCTTCGTGATGCCGCTGTACCTGTCGCTGATCCGGGGTGAGAGCGTGCAGGCCAGCGGCCTGTTGCTGCTGCCCACCACCCTGGGCGTAGCACTGCTGTCGCCCCTGGTCGGCCGCCTGGTGGACCGCAAGGGGCCGGCACTGCTGATCCAGACCGGGTTGCTGTTCTTCGCTTTGTCGGCACTGCAGCAGGCCGGCTTCGGCGAGGGCACGTCCTTGCCGCACCTGCTCGGTGCCTTCGCGGTGATGGGCCTGGGCTGGGCCTGCATCCTCGGGCCGTCCACGGTGCTGGGCATCTCCTCGGTGCCGCAGCAGGTGGGCTCGGTGGCCATGGGCTCGCTGATGACCCTGCACAACGTCGGCGGCGGCCTGGGCCTGGCGGTGGGCGTGGGCATTTACCGCAGCTTCGCCGCCCGCGAACTGGCCAGTGCCAGTGGCGTACCGGCGGACACCGACTGGCTGGCCCGCGCCGCGGCTGCGCCGGAGCAGGGCGTGGCACTGCTGGGCGCGCACCTGGCGCAGGCCCCGGAGGTGCTGCAGGACTGGGTGCATGGCGCCTTCCTCCAGGGCTACCAGGCGGTGATGCTGTTCCTCGCCGCCAGCGTGCTGCTGGTCTGGGCCAGCGTCGCCTTGCTGCTGCGTGCCCAGGTGGCCGCGCCCGCCGAGGCGGCTGCCGAGCAGGAGCCCAGCCATGGCAAGGCGTGACGGTCGCCTGCGCCTGGGGGCCTTCCTCTCCGGCTCCGGCGCCCATGCCGGCAGCTGGCGCCACCCCCGGGCGGACGCCGACGCCTCGATCAACTTCGAGCGCTACCGGCACTACGCCCAGACCCTGGAGCGCGGGCGCTTCGATGCGCTGTTCCTCAACGACAACGTGGCGGTGGGCGAGCTGGACCCGCGCGTGCTGCGCAGCAGCGCCTACAGCCTGCGCTGGGACCCCCTGACCCTGCTGCCGGCGCTGGCGGTGGTGACGCAGCACATCGGCCTGATCGCCACCGCCAACACCAGCTACAACGAGCCCTACACCATCGCCCGCAAGTTCGCCTCGCTGGATCACCTGTCCGGCGGCCGCGCCGGCTGGAACCTGGTGACGGCGCTGATCGGCGGGGAGAACTTCAACCGCGCCGAGCACCTGCAGCATGCCGACCGCTACGCGCGCGCCGGGGAGTTCTTCGAGGTGGTCACCGGGCTCTGGGACAGCTGGGCGGACGACGCCTTCCCCCTGGACAAGACCTCCGGCACCTGGCTGGAACCGGCGCGCATGCGCGTGCTTGAGCACGCCGGCGAGCACTTTCGCGTGCGTGGCCCGCTGAATGCACCCCGGCCGCTGCAAGGCTGGCCGGTGATCGCCCAGGCCGGTTCCTCCGAAGCCGGGCGCGCCCTGGCGGCGCGCACCGCCGAGCTGGTGTTCACCGCCCAGCAGACCCTGGAGGAGGGCAAGGCCTTCCATGCCGACATCCACCGCCGCCTGGCCCTGGCCGGGCGCGGGGAGGATGAACTCAAGGTGTTCCCCGGCCTGGCCCCGGTGGTGGGGCGCACGGCCAGCGAGGCCGAGGAAAAGCACGAGGAACTGCAGGCCCTGGTGGACCCGGAGGCGGCGCTCAAGGCACTGTCCTTCCTGGTGGACATCGGTATCGACCTGGAACGCCTGCCGCCGGATGCGCCGGTGGTGCTGCCCGACCCGCTGCCGCTCACCGAGCGCCACAAGAGCCGCCAGCAACTGGTGGTCGATCTGATCCGCCGCGAGAAGCCCACCGCCGCACAGCTGCTGCGCACACTGGGCGCCGGCGGCCATCGCCTGCTGGTGGGCACACCAAGCCAGATAGTCGAGGAAATGGCCTGCTGGTACGAAGAGCGCGCGGCCGACGGCTTCAACCTGCTGTTCACCCACCTGCCCGGCGGGCTGGAGGACTTTGTCGACCTGGTGATCCCCGAGCTGCAGCGCCTGGGCCTGTTCCGCCACGAATACGAAGGCCGCACCCTGCGCGATAACCTCGGCCTGCAACGCATCGCCAACCGGCATTTCGCCTAGCCGCTCCCGGTAGCCCGGCTTCAGCCCGGGAAAGGCGCCACCGGCGGACCCGTAGGTTGGCGCCGAGCGCAGCGAGGCCCAACGATGCAATGTCCTACCTCGTATCACCGTAGGGCGGGTGAAACCCGCGTGGGATCGTGCCGGAGCGTCGGGTTTCACCCGACCTACAAGGTGGCGCGGCGTCTTGGGTTACGGCTCGCCACCCGGGCAAGCAGATCCAGGCTCGCGCACATCACGAAATACAGCAGCGCCACGAAGAGGAACACCTCGGTCGGGTGGACCATCACCCGGTTGCTCACCTGGGTGGCGACGAAGGACAGCTCGCCGACGCCGATGACGTAGCCCAGGGAGCTGTCCTTGATCAGCGACACCCACTGGTTGAGGAAGGACGGCAGCATGATAGGCAGCGCCTGGGGCAGGATGATCAGCCGCAACACCTGCCAGGGGCGCAGGCCCAGGGCGCGGCCGGCGTCCCACTGGCCCGGCGGCAGGCTCTGGATGCCAGCGCACACCGAGTGCGCCAGGTAGGCGCCGCCGATCAGCGACAACGCGCAGACCACGGTCGCCAGCGCCGGTACATCCACCTGGAACAGCACCGGCAGCAGGAAGTAGCTCCAGAAGATCAGCATCAGCACCGGAATGGCACGGAAGAAGCCCAGCACCGCCAGCAGCACCAGGCGCGGCCGGCCTTCGAGCACCGCCAGGGCGATGCCCAGGACCAGGCCCAGCGCCGCCGAGGCAATGCCCGAGAGCAGCGACAGCAGCAGGGTCAGCGCCGCACCGCCCAGGGGGCCATCGGGCCAGGCGCCGAGCAGGAAGTAATCAAGGTTGTCGAGGATTACCGAGAAATCCATCTCAGGCCTCCCCGCGCACGTGGCGGCGATGCTGGTGGATCAGCGTGCCGGCCACCTCGATGGCGATCGCTGCGCCCAGGTAGAGCAGGGTGGCGATGCCGAAGGCCTGGAAGGTCTTGAAGGTTTCCGTCTCCACCTGGCGCGAGGCGTATGACAGCTCGGCAAGGCCGATGGCCATGGCCAGGGAGCTGTTCTTCAGGGCGTTCATGTACTGGCCGAACAGCGGCGGCAGGGCCGTGTGCAGTGCCTGGGGCAGGATGATGTAGCGCCACACCTGGCCCGGTCGCAGGCCCAGGGCCATGCCCGCTTCACGCTGTTGCGGGCGCACCGAGGCGATGCCGGCACGCAGCTCTTCGGCGATGAAGGCGCTGGTGTAGAGCGACAGGCCCAGCGCCGCGGCGAGGAACTCGAAGGAGGGCCAGGCCAGCGTGACCGGGCCCAGCGCCAGCTCATGGGGCAGGTTGAGCCAGAACACCAGCCCCTCCGGCAGCAGCGCGGGCACGCCGAAGTACCAGAAGAACAGCTGCACCAGCAGCGGTGTGTTGCGCAGCACCGAAAGGTAGCCGCGTGCCGGCCAGGACAGGCGGCCGGGCAATTGGCGGCCGACGGCGACCAGGGCGCCGAGCAGGGTGCCGATGACGCAGACCAGCAGCGAGGTGCCGAGGGTCAGCAGGAAGCCGTCCAGCAGCCAATGCAGGTAACGGGGAGCGAGGAGGTCGCCGAACATTGTCGAGGTCTTTCAATGGGTGATCCCCGCATAGGCGGGGATCGGGGAGGGAAGGCGTGCGGTGTGGTCGGTGGGCTCCAGGCGCGGGCCCACCGGTTCATGGCGCGATCAGTGCACCGTGCCGATCTTGTACAGGCGCGCCAGCGGGGTCTTGGTGTCCGGGCCGAACCAGGTGTCGTAGATGGCCTGGGCGCGGCCCTTGTCTTCCAGCTCCTGCAGGGTCTGGTTGACGTACTCGGTCAGCGCGGTTTCCCCCTTGGGAATGCCGACGCCGATCAGGTCGCTGGAGATGGTGAAGGGCGGGACTTCGTACTTGTCCTTGTCCGGCACGTTGGCCAGCAGGCCGATCAGCTTGGGGCCGTCCTGGGTGATGGCCTGGACCTGGCCGTTGCGCAGGGCGGTGAAGGCGAAGGGGGTGTCGTCATAGGCCACCACCTTGGCGCCGGGGAATTTCTCCCGCAGCACGCCTTCGTTGACCGTGCCCTTGTCGACGCCCACGCGCCATTTGTTCAGGTCGTCGGTGTTCTTCAGGGTGCCTTTCTTGACGATGAACTGCTGCCCCGAGGAGAAGTACGGAATGCTGAAGTTGACCTGTTCGGCGCGCTCCGGGGTGATGGTGAAGTTGGCCAGCACCAGGTCGACCTTGTTGGCCACCAGCAGCGGCACGCGGTTGGCCGGGTTGGTGGGTTGCAGCTGCAACTTGACCCCGAGCTTGTCGGCGATGGCGCGGGCGTAGTCCACGTCCAGGCCGGCCAGTTGCTGGGTTTCGCCATCGACGAAGCCGAAGGGCGGGTTGCTGTCGAAGGCCGCGACGCGCAGGACGCCGGCCTTGCGGATGTCATCGAGGCGGTCCGCCTGGGCCAGGCCGGAGAGGGTGGAAAGGGCGAGTGCGAGGGCGGTGAGGGCAGTCAGCTTCTTCATGAATATCCAGCTCCTTTGGCGGGCCCTGGCGCACATGGCCGGGCTCCGCTCATCTGTCGGGGGCGGTCGCTTCCGGGTGGGAAGCGCCGCCGTTCGCCGGAGGGGGTTGCCCGCTGGCGAGGCGATTCTGGCAGGGGGCTGGAGCGGACAAAAAAGAATTAATTTGTCTTTTTAAATTCGATAAACGAATAAGCAGGAGCGGCGCGGGCTGCGCTGAAAGTGGCGGGCTAGAGCGGTTGCCTGGCGTGGGGTCAGGGCGCCGGGCGTTGCGGCTGCACCGAGTGGCCGAAGTTGGCGCCCATGCGCACGCCGGTAGCGGCCGGCGTGGCGAGGCCCAGCTGGTTGGCCGGGCGGCGTTCGATGGGCACCTGCAGGGCGGCCTGGTTGCGGCGGGCCGCCTCGGCGCCATCCGGGTTGGCCAGGCGCTGGCTCAGGCAGTCATAGGACAAGGCCTTGTAGCCGTTCACTTCGGCACTGATGCAACTGCCTTGCGGGGTGCCTTCATCGGCGCTGGCCAACAGCGGCGCAAGGGCGAGAACGAGGCCGGCGAGGGCGATGCGTGCGGGCATGATTGCCTCCAGATGCTGGATCATTGCCGGGAAATCTACGGTAAAAGCGCCGTCATCGCTGCGAAGTCTTTTTTGCAACGCCCGTCACACAATCGACATGAACAGACCTCAGGATTGCCTTCCTGGGTCAAGCCAGCAATGCATCGACACGCAGTACGGGTCGGAAGCCGCCTATGTCAATGGAAGCCGTGGCGAGGGGCTGCCTCGCGCCAGCGGTGCTGATCGTCCTCTTCGTCGCAGCCTGCTGCCTGGCGGCGTTGCCATGCATGGCGCTCGCGGGTGAGGGCCGGGCCGAAGAGGGCCCGCTGGAGTTCGACCTGCCGGCGCAGGACCTGTCCCAGGCCCTGGAGCGCTTCAGCGAGCTGACCGGGATGGCCATCCTGGTGGACCGCGAACTGACGCGCGGGCGGCGCTCGGCGTCGGTCAACGGCCGGCTCGGCGCACGCCAGGCCTTGGCCAGGCTGCTGACCGGTACCGGGCTCATGGCCCAGCACAGCGAAGGCCGGGCCTTTACCGTATTGCCGGCCAAGGTTTCGACGGCGCCTGCGGGGCGCAACCACGGCGCGGCGACGCGCTGGGAACAGGGCAGCTTCGCGGCGGCCCTGCAAGGTGCGTTGGCGAAGGCCTTGTGCCGTTCACCGTTGACCCGGCCCGGTGGCTACCGCGCCGCGTTGCAGCTCTGGATAGGCCCCGTCGGCCTGGTGGAGCACAGCCGCCTGCTGGGGCCCACCGGCAACCTGCGGCGCGATGCGGCACTGGTGGAAAGCCTGCGTGGCCTGATGATCGACAGGGCGCCACCGTCCTCCCTGCCCCAGCCGGTCACCGTGCTGGTGGTTCCGGAGGCGGCCGCCAGCATGGAATGCAACAAGTGGGAAGGAGCTGCGGGGGCATGAATAACAAGGAGCGTGGCACCATGCTCAGGCTGTTTCTGGCCTCCTACGAGGAGTTCAGGACGCGCCTGAGACGGCGCCTGGGGTCGGACGACCTGGCCAACGATGTGCTCCACGAAACCTACCTGCGCCTGGATCGCATGGACGAGCCGGAAGGCGTGCAGAAGCCTGGCGCCTACCTCTATCGCATGGCCCTCAACGTCGCCGCCGACCGCCGTGCCCAGGACGCGCGCCTGCTCACCGGCGAGGAGGTCGAGGACCTGCTGCACCTGGCCGAGGAGCACCTCGACCCGGCGGTGATCGTCGGCGGGCAGATCGAGATCCGGGCGCTGGTCACGGCGCTGGCGGAGCTGACGCCACGGCGTCGGCAGATCCTTATCGCGGCGCGCATGGAAGAGGTGCCGCACCTGGAGATTTCCCGGCGTTTCGGCATTTCCACGCGCATGGTGGAGAAGGAGCTCAAGGCCGCGCTGTGCTATTGCGCAGCGCGCCTGGAAAGAAAAGTGGTGCAACGGTTCGGTCCCGGCGCCGGAAAACAGTCATAGGGTCGAGGGGCTGAACGAGCGCCCCGCGACCACTCCCGAGAACAGCTGCGGTTGAACGACGACGCCATGACAGCACCCGATTCCGGCACCGCCGGGCAGACCCGGCTGGAGGAAGAAGCCCGAGCCTGGTTGCTCCGCCTCACCTCCGGCCGCGCCACCACCCGTGACGCTGAGGCCTTCCGCTTGTGGTGCTCGCAAAGCGAGCGCCACAGCGCAGCCTTCACCCGTGCCCGGGAGTTGTGGCAGGCCCTGGCGCCCGCCGCGCTGGCGTTGCAGCAGCCTGCGCCGCCGGTGGCCAGCCTGCCGCCCCGGCGCTTCGGCCGGCGTGCCTTCCTCGGTGGTGCCATCGCCGCGTCCCTGGCCGTGGTAATGGCGCGCCCCTGGTTGCCGGACGCGCTTCCCGGCATGGGCGCCGACTACAGCACCGCAGTGGGCGAGCAGCGTCGCGTGGACTTCGCCGAGGGGCTGACCCTCGAACTCAACACCCTTACCCGCATCAACCGGCGCCCCCTGGGCGGCGGCGTGGCGGGCATCGAACTGCTCGAAGGCGAAGTGGAAGTGCTGGCCAAGGCGCCGATTCGCGTGGTGGCCGGGGCCGGCACCCTGGATGCCGCCGGTGCACGCTTCAACGTCCGCGCCGTGGGCGAGGCCATCTGCGTCACCTGCCTGGAAGGCAGCCTGGCGGTGGAGGTGCGCGGGCGCAGCCTGCTGCTGCCGCCCGGCCGCCAGCTGACCTATGACGCAGGCGGCCGCAGCGAACCGATCGCCTTCGACCCGGCGGTGGTCATGGCCTGGCGCCAACAACTGCTGGTGTTCGACGACGCGCCCCTGGCCACGGTGATCGACGAGATCAACCGCTACCGCCCGGGGATGATCCTGCTGGTCAACCAGGAACTCGGCCGGCGCAAGGTCCAGGCCCGCTTCCGCCTCGACCAGTTGGCCGAAGTCGCCGCCCTGATCCGCGACGCCTACGGCGCCACGGTCACCGAGCTGCCGGGCGGGGTGGTGCTGCTCAGTTGATCGGTGCCACGCGTATGCAGCACGTAGGTTGGGCTGAGGTACGAAGCCCAACGTAGCGATGTCGAGCACCGCACCGTTGGGCCTCGCTGCGCTCGGCGCCAACCTACGGTTTGTGCACCCCAACAACGCAACGGCCCGGATAAACCGGGCCGTTGGCGTTTCAGGTGGCTTCATCCTCCGCGGGTGGCGGCTTGCGGGGCTCGCGCAGGTGGTCGAAATAGAACAGCACCAGGCCAAAAGCGATGATGAGACCGATGATGACCAGGCCGATATGAGCGTTCTGCATCGCGGATTCCAGTTCCAGGAAAGCATGGGCTCAGGGCTGCGGGGGATTGTCGGCCAGGCGCCATTGGCGAGGCCAGCGGCGTTGCGGCAAAAGGCTGTAGGGAAGGGCGGAGCGAAGGCGGGGCCGCCAGGACAGCGGCCCCGCGTGCGGGTCAGACGAAGCCCTGTTCGCCAAAACCACGGGGCAGGCGCTGGCGGCCGGGCAGGGCGGCGAGGTGTTGCTCCCAGCTGCTGCGCCAATCGTTGGCGGCGTTTTCGGCCTTGGCCTTGCGGGCGGCACGCCGTGCGGCATTGCGCGCGGTGCGACGGGCCTCCTTGAAGACTTCGGTGTTGCGGCAGGTGCGGCACTTGACCCGTGCCAGTTCAGTGGTGGAAACCAGGTTGTTGCCGTGATGACCGCAGGCGAGGTGGCCGGCGACCTTGTAGTGAGTGACCATCGGTGGGTCTCCTTATGTACGGCCGCACCGCGCCGATACCTCGGCCACGGTTGGCACGTTAATGGGTCCTACCTGGTTTTCGACTGCGGATGGGGTTCCGTGGTTCGGTTTATCGAAGCGGCGGCTGGGCTGCAGGCCACGGATGCCGGGCCAGCGAAAGATCGGAATCGAGCTGGTGGCCTGGGCGGAAGGGCAGTAGATTCGCAGCTCTCATAAGGAGCATCTGGCATGGACAACCCCTATCAATCCCCTTCATCGGCTTCCCCGGCGGAGCTGACTGCCGACGGATCGAGCAAGAACCCCATTGCGCTGCGCCTGGCGATTATCGCGGCCGGCGCTATCCCGTTCCTGGTGCTGCTGTGGCACAGCGGGGAAATCTGGGAGCTGCTCAGGACCGGGGGCATCTCCCTGTTCGGGGCCGCCGGGCTCTACCTCTTCGCGCTCCTCCTCACCCTCGCCGGTGCGCTGCTGTTCTTCTCACGCCGGTCGGCGCTGTGGCTGCTCCTGGCCTGCCTGCCTTACCCGCTGTATGGCGTGGCGACAGCGGTGGATCGCCCCTCGCAGCTGTTCGGCATCCTCTCGCTCGTCTGCATCACAGCTTGCCTGGCGTATTACTGGCGGCTCAAGAGAGCGGCCTGACTCATTCGGTCTTGAACCTGATCCGGTTCACCCGGTACTCGATCATGCTGCTGTGGGCCACCATGGATTTCAGCCATTCATCCGCCACTTCCTTGCGGGTGAATGCGCCCATGGAGGCGACGCGTTTCCAGTTCTTCTCCTCGCGCAGGCGTGACTCCAGGACATAGACCGCCTCCAGGCCCGGGTCCTGGTACCAGGCTAGCGGGGCGTCCTTGCGCTGTTCCAGTTCGCGCAACTGCTTGAGCAATGACTTGGCCTTGGCCTCCCATTCCCGCGCCTTCTGTTCCGCCTGGGCCTGAACCAGAAGCGCCATGTCGCGCTGGGCGCGCAGCTGTTCGCTGCTTTCGAGGGTTTGCTGGGCTCGCTCATTTAACGTTACGGCCTCGGCGTTACGCTTTTCCGCCTGGCGCTCGCGGTAGGCGCGTTGGCGCTCGGCGTTGCTCATGGCGTTGCCGGTGGCGGGGCGGCCGCGTTTGCGGGATTCGGGGGTGTTCATGGGGCCGTTCCTGGGGAGACGGCGCAATTCTAGTTACGTAACGGAAAAAAGAAAGCGTTACGTAACGAAAATGTCCCGTGGCGACAGGCACGCCGCCACGGGAGATCCGCCTCTAGATATACCCCTGCAACGGCACCCGCCGTATGCGCCCATCCAGCGGGGTGGTGACGCCGCCGGGGAGGGGCAGGGGGCGGCCGTGGAGGCCCATGCCTTCGCTGACCAGCACGGCGTCGTCCAGCAGGCAGAGGTTGGAGGGGGTGTCCAGGCCGGTGGCGAGGACGCGGGTGGTGCCGGTGGCCAGGTCGCAGTGCAGCAGGCGGCCGCTGAAGCGCTCGAAGCCGCCGTGGCGGGCTTCGCCTTGCCAGTCCGGGCCGAGGGGCTGCAGCAGGGAGCGGCACAGCTCGAGGATCAGCAGCCCGCCGCCCGGCGTGAGGGCCAGGCCGGTGGGCAGTTGCAGGCCGGTGATCAGCGGCTGGATGCGCCCGTCCTCTGGCCAGACGCGGATCACCTGGCCGGCCCGTTCGACGAAGTCGACGCCTTGGCGCGTCGGGTCCAGCCGGCGTTCGCCGGAGAACAGGCTGACCAGGACTGCACCGGTGGTGGGCTCGTACACCAGGGTGACCGGCACCGCGTCCTGGCCCTGGTCCATGTCGGGTATCTGGGCGACCACCCGTTCACCCTGGTCGTCGAACTCCACCACCTGGTTGGTATCGGGCTTCACCGACAGCCAGGTGCGTCGCCTGGGGTGGAAGCACAGGGCGTTGAGGTTGCCACGGCTGTGGAACACCGCCGTGGGCGGGTTCTGCGCCAGGTCGAGCACCCGCGAGCCTTCGACGTAGTCGGTGAGGCTGGCCAGGCAGCGGCCGTCGGCGCAGGCGATGTCCGAGAGCCCCATGATCTCGTCGCGCAGCATGCGCACCTGCATGTTCATGGAGCGGTAGCCCTCGGCGACGAGCTCGGCGGCCAGGTAGGCGCCGGGGCTGCCCGGTGCAGGGCGCAGGCGGCTGATACGGCCGCTGAAGGGCGCGTCCGGGTGGCCCGAGCCGGCTTCCACCAACAGCAGGCTGCCGTCGGCTTGCAGGCACAGGCCCCGAGGGTTGAGCAGGCCTTCGACGACCACGGTGGAACGGCGCAGGTCTTCCTGTGGGGAGGGGGGGATGGTCAGGGTCATGGGTGCCTCCTGCTCATGGCTGCCAGGGCGTGCTGGTGAGGTAGGCCTTGAGCAGCGCCCGCTGGCTAGGCGACATGGAACGCACCACCGGCATGTACAGGGTGGTGCCGCGATAGGCATCGGCGGTGCGCGCGACGATGGCCGCGCGGGCGTTCCAGATGGCGTCCTGCTGGTTCAGCGGGATGAACCGCGACATGGCCGGGAAGGCCAGGTAGTGGAAGCGCAGCACGGCCGGGTAGACCTGGTCCCAGGTGGGAACACTGCCAGCGGGGATGCCGAAGTCGGTGATGGAGTAGAAGCGGAAGTTGCTGAAGCCTTTGCCATCGCCCAGGGAGAAGGCGAGCTTGGTGTAGCCGGCCTTGGCGGAGGTTGCTTCCTTGCGCGTGAGGGGAATCGACACGCTGGTCTGGCCCTGGCTGATCGGGACATTGGCGTGGTACTGCAGCAGGTTCCAGTTGTTCGGGTCGACGAGGGCTCCCGGGAAAGTGCTTTTCAGGGCGATGCTGCCATTGGCCGGCACCGGCCCTCCCAGGTAGCGCACCTGCAGGTCGAGGGTGACGCCTTCCGGGTACTCGTCCATGTACAGGTTGCGTTGGTCGCTGTAGAGCCGGTAGGTCACTTCGGCTACCGCCAGGGTGGTGCCATCGACGCTGTTCGGCGCCGTGATGGAAAGGGCCGTGGCCTGCGCTGCCGCCGACTGGGTGGAGGTCAGCGGCAGGTCGACGATGCCGCCATAGAGGGAGTAGTTCACCAGGTAGGGGCTGGTGTCGGGCAGCGTCGCCAGCAGGGTGCTGCCGGCACTGATGCTGACCGGGCCGTAGTCGATGTTCGGGCCTATGGGACTGGTGATGTCGGTGCGCACCGCGCGGAAGTTCGCCTTGGGGATCAGGTTGACCATGTCCAGGCTCAGCATCGCCTGGCTGCTCAGGCTGTACTGCTGGGCATAGCCCGCGCCGCCGGTGCCGCCGTTCACCAGTTGGCGCCCGACCGGGCAGATCAGCGGCTCGCCGGCGAAGGCCGGGGCCAGGGTGCCGATGACCCGTCCAATGCTGGGGTTGGGGGTGTACTGGCCGGCGGCGTAGTCGGCATCGAGTTGTGGCGTGGTCATGCCCGGGCACATCTCGAACATCACGAAACGCACCACGATGCCGGTGGCGCCGGGCGCCTGGATGATGGACTTGAGCATCGCGCTGTTCTGGTTCCAGCTGACGATGGCGCTCAACGGGAAGGTGACCTGGAAGGTGCCGGACAGCGGCGAGGAGCCCGGGGCGTCATCCTCGCCGTTGAGCAGCCGGGGGGCCACGTCGAAGCTGCTGGCCACCACGTCGGCCTGGATCACCAGTTGCGGGTTGCTGGTGCCGCCGATCTGCAGGCCGCCGATGTAGATCTGCGTGGTGATGCCGCTGGAGGGGTCGAGGTCCACCATCATCGGGCCGGAAACCGGCGGCTGGTTGGTCACCGGGTCCTTGGAGCCGAGCAGGTAGACCGGTTGCCCCACCAGGTCGCCGGTGGTGCTGATGGCGCCCGGGGTGCCCTGGGAGCTGATCAGTACGTTCTGCATGTCCACCACGTGCTGGCCATAGTGGTTCCAGCCCCCGGCGGTGTAGTAGTCGCCGGTCGGGGCGTTGATCCATTCATTGAGCTGGTCGTCGCTGTAGCCGGCGGCTTCGGATGCGATCTGGGAGTTGGGCAGGTCGAACAGGTGCAGCTTGCGATTGCCCTGGGGGATGGTCGGCGAGTTGTTGGGCAGGCTCACGTCGGTGCGGATGCCGCCCCAGAAGTTCAGTCGGGGTCCGTTCAGGATGCTCATGGGGTCATTCCTCGTCCTTGTGGGGTGCCGTTGCCGGCGCCTTGGCGAATTTGAACAGGTAGGAGAAGTCCGATTTGTAGGGGCTGTGCACCGGCGTGGCCATGGAGTGGCAATTCATGCAGCTGCTGTTGGGCTGGATGTAGCTCTCCATGGTGACGTTGGCGGACAGCGCCGGAGTCGGCTGGCCCAGCGGGTTGCTGGGGTTGTCCGGCATCAGCGGGCGCTGGGTGGTGACCAACTGGTAGTAGCGCAGCACGTTGCTGCCGAGGTTCTGCTGGTAGAGGCCGTTGACGGCGGCCGTGGTGCTGGCAATGGGGGTGACGCGGCTGAGCGGGTCCGGGGTCTGGAAGGTAGCGCCGGGCTTGGGCGTGCACACCAGCTGGCTGCCCTGCTGCTGCCAGTTGCAGGGCGACTGGTTGACGCTGGCCGCCGGCGCGCTGGCGTTGTAGTAGCTGTAGGTGCCGTTGCCGGCCGTGGAACCCGGGACGTTGTCCACCTGCTCGAAGGTGGACCAGATCCACTGCGGGTAGCCCGGCGCCTTGACGATGATGTGCAGCCCCACCAGCCCCAGGGTGGCCGGGGCCGTGCTGCCGGTGGGCTGGCCTTGGGCGTTGAACTGCGCCACCTGGGCCTGGGTGGTCAGGTAACGGCTGGCGTCGTCCTGGCTGGTGAGCACCCGCCAGGCGGCCTTGACCTCGGTGGCCTGGGCCGGGAAGGCGATGTTTTGCGCCCTGGACACGGTGTTGGCGTTGTAGAAGCCGTTCGCCACGATGTAGTCGTAGGAGGCCTGGTTGGCGGAGATGTCGTAGTAGGTCGGGTTGCCCTTCTGGTCGATGAGCCAGCCACCGACGGCCTGGTCCACGGCCTGCACCACCGAGGTGTTCTTCAAGGCGGCGATGTTGATGATGCCGAGGCTGCGCGCGCCCAGCGGCGAATTCCAGGGACCGGGGTTGGCACCGTTGGGCAGGAATATCTCGCTCACCGTCTTGTAGCTCTGCCAGACCCTGGTGCCGGTACCGCCGAGTGGCTGGCTGCAATCCGGCTGCCCGCGCTGGCCGGCCATGGCGGGCCAGTTGAGGGCGATGAACAGCCGCCAGCTGTAGTCATCGAAGGCTTGCTGGCTGGCAGTGGCGGCAGGGGCGTTGGTGGGGGGCTGGCACTGTGCGTTGGTCGGTGCGGGCGTGGTAGGGGCGGGTGATTGCTCGCGCAGGTTGCAGCTGGCACAGGCGAGGGCCAGCAGCGCCAGCCCGGTGAGACGGAAATGTTGATTCATGGCGGCTCTCCTTGCCGGTCAGGGCTTGCGGGACTGGAGCTTGTTCCACTGCGCCTCGGCGCCGTTGTCCTGGGACGCCGGCGGGTCGAACAGCTGGCAGGGCTGCGGGTTCACCGGGCACTTCTTGGCCACCTGGTCCCAGGTGCTCGCCGGGTCCGGCTTGTCGGTGCGGAAGTTCACGTAGTTCTGGCTGACGATGGGCGCGTTGGCGACGCTGGCGTCCCCGGAGAAGTAGAACGACTGCGGGTGGCGGAACAGCGGCTGGCCAGGCGCTGCGCGGGTGGCGTCCTTGTAGAAGGCGTAGCCGAACAGGATCGGCCCCTGGGGCGACTGCACGTCCAGCGCATAGGCCTGCAGGCTGCCGCCCAGGTTCTGGCTGCGCGCCGGGCTGTAGGGCAGGTGCTGGACGAAGTCCTGGCGCGCCGGGTGGTTCATGGGCGAGAAGGAGCAGCACTCGGGCATGTCCTTGGGCCGGTCCTCGTAGGTGAGGAAGAAGGCCTTGTTGCCCAGGGAGACGAAGGAGCAGGTGTAGTTGTTGTCCTTGATCGGGAAGATCGGCAGGCAGTACTTCTCGTAGTGCTCCATCATCGCGCCGTAGCCATCGCCATCGGCGGGGATGTAGGTGGTGTCGTAGTAGCTGGTGCCCTTGGAAACGGTGTAGTCCGCAGGCTTCAGGGTGCTGGGCGGGTTGCTGTAGGGCGGCGGGTTCTTCTCGTAGTTCTGGGTGACGCGGAACATGGTCCAGTCGCTGATCCAGGTGGCGGGGAAGAACGGATCGCTGGGCTCCCCGGGCTTGCGCTCGGCGATGCAATTGCCGTTGCTGGCATCGCAACCGAGGGTGTTGTGCACCCCGTTGGTGAAGTACACGGCCTCGTCGTCATCGGCGGCGAGGAGGGGCTGGCTGAGCAAGGCGAGGGGCAGCAGCCAGGCGAGCAAACGGGCTTTCTTCATCAGAACACTCCTTCGTAACGGGCAGGGCGGGCGAGCGGTGCCGGCCCGCCTGCGGGTTCCAGGTAAACGACGGTTCAGGTCAGGGGCCGGGGTGGGTAGTTGAGCTTCACCAGCTCGTTGGCCCAGCGTTCCAGCACCGCGCGCCGGCTCTGCGGCAGGTCACGGGTGATGGGCATGGCGAGGGTGCTTTCCTCCTGGTAGGGCTTGCTGACCAGGCGGATCAACTGGTCGATGGCGCCCTCGATGCGCTGCAGGGAGTTCAGCGGCATGTACTTGTCCATGATCGGGTAGAGGTAATAGAACGGCTCGAAGATGCGCGGGTAGATGAAGCCCTCCCAGATCTGCACCCGCGCATCCTGTTGGCTGCACACCTGGTTCCAGGCCGTGACGAATTCGCCCATCAGCCCGGGCTCGTCCGGCAGCACCCGCAAGGGCGCGAGGAAGTCGGTGTAGGCCTCCAGGTAGTCGAAGCTGAAGGGCACCGCAGGCGCCGCGCCGGGACCGTCCTGGACGAAGAAACGCAGGGTCGGGAAGCCGGCGGCGATGGCCTTGACCGTCACCTGGGCGATGCCGTTGGCGTCGGTGGTGATCTGCGTGAGGCTGTAGTCCACCGTGGTGCCGTCACCCAGCGCGCCCGTGCGCGGGATGGACGGGACGAACTGCAGGCAGGGCGCCAGGCTGACGCCGGCCGGGGTGGCCTTGACGTGCTGGTAGTTGACCGTGGCCGTCGAGGCGTCGCTCGCCGGCAGCATCCGCTGCAGGCTGCGGCCAGCGCCCTCGCTGACCAGGCTCGCCGGCGCCTGGGTGCCGGCGAACTGCGGCAGCAGCGTGGCGTTCTTGTTGCGGTTCGTGGGGTCGTCTGCGATGAGCCCGAAATCCACGTCATTGCTGAAGGCCAGGAAGTAACTGCTGGTGGTCAGCATGTAGGGGTTGTTGTATTCCGCCACCCACAGGGTGGTGCCGGCCGGTGCGGGCAGGCCGTCGTACTGCACCATGATCTGCAGGGTGCGGGTGTCCCCGACGTCGATGAAGGTGCCGCTCTCGATCACTTCGGCGGTCCACATCTGCTGCTGGGCGGCGAGCACCGGGCTGGCGCCCTGGGTCTGCAGGGCCAGGGTGCCGGCCTGGGTCCTGGCCACGGCATCCTTCACGGGCAGGTCCAGCAGGCCTGCGCGCTTGTCGAAGGCGGCCTGGGCGTACTGGGTGTAGGCGAGGTCGGCCAGGGGCTGGAACTGGCCGTTCTGCTGGATGCCGACCTGGAAATCGCCCAGCTGGAGCTTTTCGCACTCCGGCACGGTCGCCTGGCTCTCCGGCAAGGGGTAGAAGGGAAAGCCGGTACCGAGGTCCAGGGACAGCAGGTCGCCCTGGGCCTGGGCGGAGATCACCCCCAGCTTGATCGACAGGGGCGCATCGGGATTTCCCGGGATGGGCGACAGGATGGATACCGCATTGGCCGGTTCCAGCCGGGGACCGGCAGGGGCCGTGGGGTACTCATCGGCGAACCACAGGCCCAGCACGCCGGCGGTACGGCTGTAGGCGGGGTTGAAGAAGATGTCGGCGACGTTGTCCAGCCCCTTCTGGTACATGTCCTGCAGCGCCTGCTGCTGCACGGCCAGGGCCTTCAGGCACTGCTGGCAGTCAGCGCACTGGGGATTCGTCGCGCAGGTGTTGCAGCCGGGGCCGCCGGTGCGGGTCACCACCTTCGGGTAGTCGTTGAAGATGCCGTTGCGGTCGTAGTAGGTCAGGTAGGTGGTGAAGCGGAACATCAGGCCCTTGGCGTTCTGCGCCTCCATCTGTTGCTGCAGGGCCTTGAGCAGGGCCGAGTCGCCCAGCTGCCACTGCAGGTTCTCGCGGGGGAAGCAGGTCTGCCAGGTGGTGGTGACCGTATTCAGGCCCTGCACGGCCCCCCAGTTGAAGTTGAGGAAGCGGTCGAGCATGCGGTAGGCGCGCTTGGCCGTGAGGCCGCAGGTGGCGTCGCCCAGCACCAGGCGGTCGAAGTACAGCGCGGTGAAGGTGTTCTGCCAGGGGCTGATGTCGACGAAGCGCGCCGGGGTGGGCTTGTCGCTGCCGAAGGGGTTACCCAGCAACTGGAAGCCCTTGCCCACGATGGGGTCCTGTTCGATGTAGCTGTTGGCCTGCAGTTCGCCGCCGATGATCAGCGAGCGGATGTCGTTGTAGTCCACGGTGCCGCAGGCGTTGTCGCCGAACAGGTCCCATTCCGCGGGGATCTGCGGCAGGCCGCTGTTGGCGCTGTTGTTGGGCACCTGCAGCACGTACTCCGGCACCTGGGCCTCGGGCAGCGGGGTGATCAGCCAGGGCAGCACCTTGTCCCGCGCGTTGGCGGGGTTGATGCCGAAGCTCTCCAGGAAGGGCCAGTTCAGGTCCATCTTCGCCGCATCGTAGAGCGGGTAGATGTCGTTGTTGTTGGCCGTGGGCGGGTTCCAGAACATATGGCCGTTGAGGTACAGGCGGGGGAAGTTCAAGACGCTCATTGCTGTCCTCCTTGACGTTTCCACTGGGCGCGTTTCAGCGACCAGACGAAGTCCAGTTTGTTGTAGCCGGCGAAGGCCGAATCCGGCAGCGGTTCGGTGGGGTAGACGATCCCGTCCTGCTGCGGCAACGCGAAGTTGAAGTAGCCCTTCTTCGCCGAATAGGCCGCGGTGTCGTGGCAGGCGAGGCACGAGGACTGGCTCTGGAAGGCCGACTCCAGCTGGGAGTTGGCCAGCAGCTTGGGCGCGCCGCCGGCGGTGTGTTGCACGCCGATCAGCTCGTACTGGGCGAGGGCCGGGTACTGTGCCTGGAAGCTGGCGTTGACCGGTTGCGCGGCGCTGGTGGGCCCGGTGCTGTTGGTCATGGGTTTGGGCGGGATGTCGTTGGTGACGGTGTACTTGCTGTTGTTGCGGTTCTCGAAGGTGGTCCAGGCCCAGTCCTGGGTGAGCTTGTTGATCACGTGCATGCCGCTCAGGGCCGCGTAGCCCACCTGGTACTGGCTGCCGTTCTGCAGGTAGTAGGCCTGGACGATGTAGTAGCCGTCATTGGCCAGGGTCTTCATGAAGGCCTGGTCGTTGCCGATCCAGATCCATGAGGTCTTCAGCTCCCAGGCGGCAGCGGGGAAGGCCAGGTTGGCGGTGAGCGCGGCCTGGCCGTCGACGTTGTAGACCCCCTTGTCGACGATGTAGCCGAAGGTGTCCTTGCCCATCAGCAGTTGGAAACGCACCGGCTGGCCCCTTTGTGCGGCCGGCACATTGCCGCCCATTTCCAGGACCAGGCCATCCACCTGCTGGATGCTGTCGAGGTTGTGGAAGGTGCGCGTGGTGTCCATGCCCATGGCCTGCGCGGCCTTGATCACCGCCACCGGCGTGGGCTCGCGCTGTTCATAGGGCAACGGCTGGCTGCCGTCGGGCAGGAACACCTGGTCGGTGGGCTTGAGGCCCTCCCAGACACGGTCGGTGCTGCCCTTGATCTCCGGCTGGTTGAGGCAGGTGAACCAGTTCCAGGCCATCGTCTCGGGGGATTGTTCGAATGCCTTGCGCACCTCTTCGGGCTTGCCTCCGTATTCGAAGAAGGCGGTGCAGTCGAAGGCGGGTTGGCTCTGGGCCTGGGCCAATCCGGCCAGGGCGCTCAGTACTGCAAGGGGGAGGGCTCGTTGCATGGGGTCTCCTTGGCTATGGCCTTGTCGAGAGTTCGGTGCCCCAGGAAGTACTGCAGGAGCAACTGTTTTACCGCGGTGACCGGTAGCCGGTCCGGTAAAGGCAAGTCGCAATCGGTGATGAGCAGCGGGCCGTCCTGGTCGCTGCGGGGAAGGCGGCCGTGGCTCCCGCGTACCAGGCGGGTATCCAGCGGGATCAAGTCCATGTAGTAGCGGAACCCCAGTTTCTTGCGCAGCAGGCGCCGCGCCACCCGGAGTTTCGGCAGGGTGATGGCAGGGTCGATGAACAGCTCCAGCGGGTCGTAGCCGGGCTTGCGGTGGATGTCCACGGTGCGGGCGAAGTCGGGCGCCTTGTCGTCATCGAACCAGTACTGGTAGTCGAACCAGTGGCCGGGGGCGGCGATCGCCACCAGGTCGCCGCTACGCGGGTGTTCCAGCTGCCATTCGCGCTGCTCGGCGCGGTCCAGCACCCGTTCGATGCCCGGTTCGCATTCCAGCAGCGTGCGCACCCTGGGCAGGTCCTGTTCGCGGCGCAAGTAGATGTGCGCGACCTGGTGGTCGGCCACCGCGAAGGCGGCGCTGGCGCCCGGGTCCAGCAGCTCCCAGCCGAGGGATTGGCGCACCTGCAGCCAGCCATCGGCGCGCAGCAGGCGGTTGATGGAAATGGAACGCTCGACCGCCTCGATGCCGTACTCGGACACCAGCATCACCGCGGCGCCACGCGCCTGGGCGAAGGCCAGCAGGCGGCCGACCTCGGTGTCGATGGCGCGCACCTCGGCGGCAATGCCTGGGTGCGCGGGACCGAGGCGCTGCAGGTCGTAATCCAGGTGCGGCAGGTAGACCAGCTGCAGGTGCGGGCGGTTGATCGCAAACTCGGCCATGGCGCAGTCGACTATCCAGCGGCTGGAACCGATGCCGGCGGCCGGGCCCCAGAAGTGCTGGAAGGGGAAGGTGCCGATGCGCCGTTCGATCGCCTGGTGCAGGCCATCGGGCGCGGAGTAGAGGCCGAATTCCTTGCGCCCGTCGGCGGGGTAGTGGGGACGCGGGGTGATGGAGGCGCTGACGTCGGCGTACATGTTGTACCACCAGAACAGCTGGCTGCAGCGGAAGCCGGGCAGCTCGCGGGCCAGCACCTCCCAGACCTTCTCGCCCTGGACCAGGGCATTGGGTTGCAGCCAGAAGCGCACCTCGGCCTGGTCGCGGAAGTACCAGCCGTTGCCGACGATGCCGTGCCCGGAAGGCGGCAGCCCGGTGAGCATGGATGACTGCACCGTGGTGGTGACCGCCGGGAACACTGGCTGCATGCAGGCCATGCGGCCACGGCCGAGCAGGGCGTTGATGTGCGGTGTGTTCTCACCCAGCAGGGAGGGCGTGAGGCCGACCACGTCGACCAGCAGCAAGGGCCGTGGCTCAAGCATGCTGCACCTCCCGCAGCGGCTCGCCGGCGAGGGCACCGTGCCGTTGCAGCTGGGCTTCCACCCATTCCAGTTCGGCGGCGATGCCGCGGGCCAGGGCGGGTTCGGAGCCGGGCCGCAGGGCTTCGGGCAGCACCATCCAGCTGTAGGTTTCCACCTCCAGCACCGGGCGCAAGTCCGGGTTCTGGGCCAGGTATTCGAAGACGCGCCCCAGGGCCTGCTGGCTGCCGCCCAGTTCCGGCAGCTGGAAGCGCTCGCTGAACAGCGGCACATGGAAGTGCACACGCAGTTCGCTGCAACCGGCCAGGGCCGGGTCGAGGAGGGCAGCGGGCAGGTCTGCCCAGGCCAGCAGCTGGCCGCTGCGATGGCGCGCCTTGACCTGGTGCAGGTAGGTGCCTTCGGCGAAACCGGCGAGCACGTCCAGCACCTGGTCGCGGCGTTGCTCATCCCCGGGCAGGCGGCACACCAGGGCGTTGGAGAGCTGGATCTTGCCGATGGTGATGCCGGCCTGGTGCAGACGTGACAGGGCCGCGTGGCAATCCTCGAACAGCACCGCCTGGTGGCAGACGTCGAAGCACAGCGCCAGGTGCGCGTGGTTCGGGTCCAGCGCCTGCCAATGGGCGAAGAAGGCCAGGGCCTGGTCGGTGCGTTCCAGCACGCAATCGGGCTCCATCTCCAGGCACAGGCGGATGGTCTTGCCGGTGCCGTGCTTCAGCTCGGCAAGGGCTGCGGTGAGCTGCAGCAAGTGTGCTTCGGCACGGGCCTGGCGCTCGTCCGTCCAATAAGCGGCGTAGCCCAGGGGCACGCTGGAGATCACCCCCTCGTCGCAGTCCTCGGGCAGCGCGGCGGCCAGCAGCCCGGCCAGTTGCAGGCTGTAGTCCAGGCGCTGCGGCTGGGACCAGTCCGGCCGGTAGACCGCGGCCTTCACTTCGTCGCCGTGGAAGCGCCCATAGGGGAAGCCGTTGAGGGAGGTCAGGCGCAGGCCGCTGTCACGCAACAGCGCGAGGAAGGCGGCACGGGCGGCAGGTTGCTGCAGCTCGGCAGCCGCCTGGGCGCTGATCCACAGGCCGCTGTCCTGGCGCTGCAGCCCGCGCTGGCGGCGCACGGCCTGGAAGGGCCCGGCGATGGAAGCGCGCAGGGTAGCCAGGTCATGGGCCGGGTGCACGTTGCCGCAGTAGCCGAGCTGGGTCGGGGTCCATCCCATGGCGGGGCTCATCGCACTACGGGCTCCTGGCCACGCAGGGCGGAGTTTTCCTGCCACTGGCGACGCTGGTCGATGGGCAGCAGGGTGGCGACGGCTGTCTTATCCAGCTGGCCGCTCTGGGCAAAGAAGTCCACCGGGTTGTCGAACAGCACCTGTTGCACCTGGGCGTCGATGAAGCCTGCCTGGCGCATGGCTTCGCCCGTCTTGGGCACCTTGAGCGGGTCGCTCACGCCCCAGTCGGCGGCGCTGTTCACCACCATCTTCTCGGTGCCGTACTGCTGCAGCAGGGTGACCATGCGCTGCTCGGACATCTTGGTATTGGGGTAGATGGAGTGCCCGCGCCAGCAGTCGCTGTCCAGCACCAGGGGCAGGGTCAGCTCGTTGAGGTGGTCGATCAGCACGCGGTCTTCGGCGATGCCGACCTCGCGGATCACCGCCAGGGTGCGCTTGGTGCCGCCGATCTTGTCGCGATGCGGGGTGTGCACCAGGACCGGCAGGTCGAACTGCCTGGCCAGGTCCAGTTGCAGGGCGAGGAAGCGGTCCTCTTCCGGGGTGATGTCGTCGTAGCCGATCTCGCCGACGCCGACCACGCCGTCCTTCACCAGGTAGCGGGGCAGAATGTCCAGCACCTCGTTGGCCAGCCCGTAGTTGTTGGCTTCCTTGGGGTTGAGGCCAATGGTGCAGAAGTGGTGGATGCCGAACATGCTGGCGCGGAAGCGTTCCCAGCCCAGCAGGGTGTCGAAGTAATCCACGAAGCTGCCCAGGCTGGTGCGCGCCTGGCCTTGCCAGAAGGCCGGCTCGATCACCCCGGTAATGCCGGCGGCGGCCATGTTCTGGTAGTCGTCGGTGGTGCGGCTGACCATGTGGATGTGCGGGTCGAAATACGTGGGCATGGCGACGTCCTTTTGCTTTTTTGTCAGGTTCGTAACGGGAAATCACTGGGCAGCCAGCCGGGCGGCAGGCGGCCCTGGCGCTGATGCTCGGCCAGGCGTTGCAGCTGTTCGGCGTCCAGCTGCTGCCAGGCGAGCAGATGGGCGATGCCCGGCGGCGCGGGGCGGTCGGCGGCGAGGCGTTCCTCCAGCATGTCCAGGGCCAGCTGGTTGAGCGTGGGGCCACGGCGCGGAGCCAGGCCCTCGACCTGGCGCAGGTCCAGATCCACGCCGACGCCCTTGAGCATCAACAGGTGGAAGGCCCGCTCGGGGTAGTGGCGGGCGGGGTAGGGGTTATGCAGGGCGAGGGCGGCGAACACCTCGCAGCTGTTGGTGCGCCCGGCGAACAGGGCCAGCTCCAGGCAGGCGCCCTGGCCGTCGAGCCAGTCCAGGGCCCGCAGCGCGGCGGCCTTTTCCTGGTCGTCGCCCCAGTCGAAATAGCGTTGCAGCAAGGCTTCGCGGCCCGGGCCAGCGTCGGCTTCCAGGGCTTGGGCCAGCAGCAGGGCGCGGGCCAGTCCGGCCCGGGTCCAGGGCAGGCCGGGCATGGGCGCGTCGCCGACCTGGCGGCGGCAGGGGCCGCTGAGCAGCATCAGCGTCTGGGCGTCGGGCTGGGCGGCGAGGCGTTGTTGCGCCTGGTTCCACCAGTCCAGGGATGCGCCGCTCAGTTCATCGAGCAGGCTCTGGCGCAGGTCGGCGATGCGGTCGGTGCCGAGTTGGAATGTGGTCGTCATGTCGGCTTCACCCATTGCTGCAGGCGCGGTAGCAGCAGGAACACGCCCACGCAGGCCAGGCTGCCCAGGGGTTGGCCGGCCAGGGCCAGGACCATGGCGTCGATCAGCGGCAACGCGGTGAGCCCGGCGCCGATGAAGGCCCGCACGTTGCGCCGCTCGGGGTTCGCCAGGTGGCGGCGGTAGCTGAGGCCGAGCCAGCCGAGCCAGAGCGCCAGCAGCGGCCAGAACCACAGGCCCTGGGCATAGACCGCCAGGGCCAGCGGGCTGAGCATGAGCAGCACGGGGGCGAGGCTGGCCAACTGGTTGAGGTGTTCCTGCCGGGCCACGTAGGTCAGCCCGCTGATGTAGGTGCCCAGCAGCAGGGCGCAGAGCCACAGCGGCGCCGGGGGGGCAGCCAGGCTGGCGGCGGCGGTGAGGTAGAGCGCCGCGCGGCAGCCGCCCATGAGCCAGACGCTGTGGGCGTGGCGCTTGTGCAGCAGGTTGTAGGCGACGATCAGCCCCAGCAGCAGCGCGGCACTGCCCAGCAGCCAGCCGGGGTGCTCCAGTTGCCGGCTCAGGCCCAGCAGCGCGGCGGCGGCCAGCAGCAGGAGCGCCGCGCTGGCCAGGGCCACCTGTTGCCGGGTGACCAGCCCCAGGGCGATGGGCCGGGGGTTGTGGTGGCGGCTGTCCCAGTCGGCGTCCATCAGGTCGTTGAGCAGCATGCCGGCCAGGTAGAGCGCCGAGGCAGCGGCCAGGAGCAGGGCCCAGGCCAGGGGGGAGGGTGGGGCGAGGGCGCTTGCACTGCTGGCCAGCAAGGCGGCGGCCAGGGCGTTGGTCCAGACCGTGGGCAGGTTGGAAATGCGCCCAAGGGTCATCCAGGTCTGCAGGCTCGGGATTGGCTGGCTCATCGTGCGCAGCCCTCGGTCCAGGCGGGCTCGGCGACCTGCAGCCGGGCCAGTTGGCGCAGTGCCTGCTGCATGCTGGGCATGTCGATGTGGTGCACGTCCACGGCGTGGCCGATGCGTTCCAGCATGGGGATGGAGAGTTCGCCACCCAGGTGCTGGCGGAAATCCTCCAGCCCCTGCACTACGCGCAGGTTGCCCTGGTCATCGGCCAGGGTCAGTTCCGGGGGCGACAGGTTGAAGCCGAGCCGGGTCAGCAGGTCCAGCAGGCGTTGCGCTTCGCTGGGTGCGAGCAGGCCCAGGGCCTTGGCGTACAGCGCATCCAGGGCCATGCCCACGGCTACCGCTTCACCATGGCGCAGGCGATGGCGGCTGAGTTTTTCCAGCTTGTGTGCGGCCCAGTGGCCATAGTCCAGCGGGCGGCCGTTGCCACGCTCGAAGGGGTCGCCGCCCCGGGTGATCTGCTCCAGGTGCAGCTCGGCGCAGCGGCGGATGGCGTGGCGGCTGGGATCGTGGGCGAAGGCGGCGAGGGCGTCGGCGTTGTGTTCCATCCAGGCGAAGAACGCGGCGTCCTTGATGGCCGCGACCTTGACCGCTTCCGCCAGCCCGGCCAACTGGTCGCGCCGGGACAGGCCGAGCAGCAGCTGGAAGTCGTTGATCACCGCATCGGCGGGCTGGAAGGCCCCCAGCAGGTTCTTCTGCTCGAAGGCGTTGATGCCGTTCTTCACCCCGATGCCGGCGTCGTTCTGCGCCAGCACGGTGGTGGGGATGCGGATCAGCCGCACACCACGGTGGAAGGTGGCGCAGGCATAGCCCACGGCATCCAGCAGCGCGCCACCACCCAGGGCGAGCACGTAGCAGTGGCGGTCCAGGCCCTGTTCGAGCATCTGCCCGTAGAGGCGCTGCAGCACCTCGGGCGTCTTGCAGGCTTCGCCGGCTGGCACCGCCACCGGCCCGGCCAGCAGGCGCAAGTCGTCGGCGCGGGATTGGAAGTAGCGGGTGATCTGCTGCGCCAGGGCCGGGTTGCTGCGCAGCAGGCCCTCGTCGGCGAAAACCATGACGGTCACCGGGCGCTTGCCGCTGGCCATCAGCTGTTGCTGCAGGCAGTCGTTATGGACGGCGAACAGGTGCTCGGTGAACAGCACCGGGTAGCGGTAGGTGACGGTGAAGGCGCCTTCCAGGTGGGCCGGTTTCTCTGTGGCGGCAGAGCGCTCGCGCCGCCATGCCAGCAGCCCGCGCCCGGCGAGGAACAGCGCCGGCAGCAACATGCTGGCCAGCACCGCCAGGAGCATGGCCTGGTCCTCGGCGATGTAGCTGCCCAGCGCGCTGTAGACCAGGGCCAGGCCGGCGTTGGCCAGGGTGGTGATGACCAGGAAACGGCCCAGCGGGTAACGCTGCATGCCGGCGGCCAGCACCGAGGTTTCCGCCAGTACGGGCACGCCGCGCAGGCAGATCAGCGACAGGGTGTTGAGCCGGTTGGCCAGGCGCCCGGCCTTGCGCCAGTCCTCGATATCCAGCAGCCCGGAGGCGATGCGGAAATACCCGGCCCCCAGCCAGTAACCCAGCAGCGAACCCAGGCACAGGCCGATGAAGATCACCAGGTAGCCGCCGACGGCCCCGAGCATGGCCACTGCCAGCAGCGACACCATGCTCGACGGCACCGGCAGCACCACATCGAGGGCCAGCAGCGCCACCAGCAGGACGGCGAGATTGAATGCGCGGACAGGGTCGGCAGGATGCTGGCCGAGGCTTTCCAGCAGGTGCTGCATCTGCTCTTCGAAGAGCAGGAAGCTGATGATCACCAACCCCGCGAACAGGGCAAGCGACAGGCAGAAGTGTTCCAGCGGTCCTCTCCGCGAGAGGACGTGACTCATCAGGCGCTTCATCAAGATCCCTTTGCTCAGGCTGATTTCCTTATCGCTGTCGAGGTCCATGCCTCAACAGCGCCAGCCTTCACTTCCTAATGCCCGGCTGGCTTCGCTTATCTACGGCGACTGCGTAATTGCAACGTAGACAGTGGGGTTATTTTTGCAAGCAAGCGGATGGCGGCGGCAAAGACCGAAGACGGCGCGTTGAAAGCTGCCCGGGCGATCAGGAAATGGCGGGCGCAGATGCAGGCCACGAAATCCGGGACCTGTGGTGAAGCGCGAATTCGTTTGTGGAACGCAGCGTCAGGTATCCGGTTATGGATAGCGAAGCGCTGATGAGGAATGGCTCTAGAAAGTTGCAGCGCGGCTGACTCAGGGGCGTTACAGAAGCAGCAGATGCGAACGATGGACGCGGATGAAAACCAAGGAGCCGACATGGCGAAGTGTGCACCTGGAAAATCGGATCAGCAGATCGACGTGGTGAGATCACCAATGGAGGTTGTCGAAACGCAGTGAGGAGCAGAAATGATCGAAACGGTGAAAGTGGCCATTTTGAGCGTTGAAATCTGTGCCCTGGGCGCCTGCTGGGAAAATAAGAAATTACCTATAATGTAGATTATGTTAAATCACATATTAAGAGGTTAGGCCGATGAACTCATCAGCCCTCCCTGCTTCATCAAATCGGCGATTTCCCGTCCTTGGGATCCTCGCCAGCTGGACGAATGCTAGAGATGGAAATCGCCCGCTGCTTCCGGCTGGTACAGCACCTTCCTGATTTCGATCTGGCGCGTCCGATCAGCCACACGCCAATCGATTACATCGCCTTCCTGGTAACCGAGGATGGCGGCGCCGATGTCGGAACACACGGAATGCTTCCCTGCGCTGGCGTTCGCGTCTTCGGGATACACCAGGGCAACTTCGATCTCTTCGTCGTCCAGTCGCAGCAAGGCCCTGGAGTTCATCGTCACGACATTGCGCGCCACCTGCTGCGGCGTGACGACAATCGCACGCTCAATCTCATGCTCGAGTTCCACGACGGCCGGGCCTTCCTCGAGCACGATCAGGCTCTCGAGCCTGGCCTTGTCGATTTCGGTGATGTGAATCCCCGTCGCGTCGCCAAGGGCACCTTCGCGCAGCAGCTGCAGGTAGCGCCCAGCCGTCATGGCGAATGAATTCAATGCCGGCGTTTCGCTCTCGAGCTGGAAGCCGCTGCGCAGAAAAGCGTTCAACGACCGCGTGTTGTCCGGGTGGATCTTGGCGATGAGCTTCTGGGCTCGCATGTCGAGGAAGGCCAGCTTCATGCCCTCGCGGATCGTACGGGCGCCAAGGTTCCGGCCCCATTCGCAGCGGTTGCCGATGGCCAGGACCATCTCGCAATCCGTGCCGGACTTGATGAGACGGACGAAGCCCACCGGGGTGTCGTGCCTGTCGAAGGCCATGAAGAAGCGGCCGTCGCGGTTGAACAGATGGGTCAGGATCGGGGCTCGAGTCCGCTCGATGGCCTGCTCGATGGTGCGTGAGACATCAGCGGAATCGCTCAGGTAACGGGTGACGTGCTCATCTTCCAACCAGTCCATCAACGTCAGTGCATGGGCCCGAGTGATTTCCGGGCACAGCGAAATGAAAGGCTTGTTCATCTTCACCACAGCGCTTCGTAAAGGATGAAAGCCCTTCATGGCGATGGCCATGACGGTTCTTTCGGCGACCGGCGACTTTAAGCCATTGCGCGAAAATTCCAAACGACCTGCGCCCCTCTGCTTCGACATTAAGCGCTTCCCGACACGTGGACGCGGCAACCGCGCATGCACAAGCCCGGGCGCGAGGCCCCGGCCGAGTAAGCCTGCCGCCCCTTTGCCCGAAACGGTCAGGAACGATCTACGCGGTTACCCGGCCGCCGACATTCCGAATCGGCCTTAGCCGCGTCCTTGACGGACAAAGGTCGCCGTCTACGCTTCCGCAGGCAAATGGCCAGCTCACGTCGTACGAAGGCCGCATGGATGCACAGCAACTGCCATCGGAGGGCAAAATGGTTGCCTATGCTGCCGCAAGTGAGTCTCTGTTCCACCTCGAAGATGGCCTGCTCTGGCTAAGGGCTGACGCCACGGCCCGAGCGACCCGGATCAGCCTCGAGCCCGGAAACCCTAACGTCATCTCCTGCACCCATTCACCGGGGCCCGTGTCCGGCTCGTTGCACCTGTGCCTCGTGGTGGCCGAGGGCGAATACCACAGGGTGGTGCATGCGAAGGTCGAGGATCAGCAGCAGCTTGTCATCACCCCAAGCCTGCACTTGAGACGCTTCCGCACACTGCTTCGCTCCTCGACCCGGATCAGCAAGATCACCCATACCGGCGACGGCGTCCTGGTCAGTACGGTTGATCAGGCCCTGAGCTACGTGCAGCTGGATACACCCGCTGCGCGGCCATTGCAGCTGGCCCGCTCCGCTGCAACTGGCGACGACCCGCTCTCCGAGGTGCTCGCCGCGAAGAACGCAATCGCCACCTTCCTCGACAACCTTTGCGACCAGTTGCCCAACATCGCCGCAGCGGTGGAGAAACAAGCGACCACGGCGGTACTCGACGCCCTGGGTGTGGAGATAAAGGCCCAGCAGCAGAACCTGGAAAAGATTTTCGATAAACCCCTGGCCAGCGTCATTGCCCAGCACAACCAAAGTGGCCTCCAGGGCTCATCGGTGGAGGATGCCGTCGGGCTGGTCTCGCCGGCGAGTGGTGCCGAGGCTGTTGGCGGTAGCCCGGAACTGCGCCGAGTGCTCTTGCAGCAATTGAATATCCCGCGCTATTTCGACGTGTTTTCCCCGATACCGGCAGAAGCCCTGGCGATGCCCGTGCGTGCGGTGCGTAACAGTGGTGAGGGTTCCGACCCCTTCGATGCCCTGGGCAAGCTGTTCGCGTCCTTCGCCGAGCTGTTGAACGCCAAGCAACTGGTCTCGCTGACCGGCATGGGGGCCGCCGACCTGCTGCAGGCGATATCCGGAAGCAAGCCGTTTTCCAGCGTGATCGGCGATTTCTTCCAGCTGTTCAAGATCGACGACGCCATGAACGCCCTGCAGGGGGTGTTCGGCTCCGGGCAGCTCTCCTCGCTGATCGGGCAACTGGGCTTGAAGGCCTACCTGCAGCAACCCGTGCAGAACGCCTTCTTCATCGCCCTCTATGCGCACTATTTCCCCGGCAAGACCTTCACCCTGGGCGATTTCATCGCCTTCCTGGGCGCCTTGCTGGGCCTCATCGCCTTCGAGGTCCAAGGGCAGTCCAGCGAGTTCCAGGCGGTGTTCAGCGATCCCCAGAGCCTCGCCGAGTTCACCAACGCCCCGGCCACCCTGGTGGCCCTCATCAATGGCACGCCGGCCCCCTCCTCTGCCGATCTCGCGTTCGTGGCGCTGGCCGCCGACGCCGCACCCGAGCCCGCCGCAGCCGCAGCGCCACCGGCCTGGCGCGTCGGCGTCGCCTCGGCGCTGTCGGGGGTGACGACCCTGCTCATCGGCACCTTCGGGGTCCTCAATTTCGGCACCGGGCTGATCGCCTCGCCCATGGTCGGCGGCGTGGCGGCCGGTCTTTCCCAGGGGCTGTTCGGCATGCTGCAGAACCTCGACACCGAGGACGTGAAGTGGGACCTGCTCGCGGGCTTCGCCGGTGGTTTTTCCGGAGCCTTCGTCTCCACGTTACTGGGCAACAAGCTGTTCGCCGGCTGGGCACAGAACGGCGCTACGCCCTCGGCGCGGATCCCGAAGCTGCGGCTGATCATGCTCGGCTCGGTGCTGACCCTGGGCGCCGGCGGCGGCGCGGTGGTGTCGGCCCTGGTGAAGAGCTACGCCAAGACCGGCCTGCTGGATTTCAACCAGCCGCTGGCCCTTACCAGCGGCGCCATCGGCGGGCTTGGTGGCGGTGCCATGGGCTGCGGCCTGCACTTCATGGGCGGCCTGAGTGGCGGCTCGTGCCTGCCGGTGCCGCTGTCCCTGGCCGAGGCCAACCTTCACGCCCTGAACGGCCTCGCCGCCGCGCAGCCGGCGGTCATGAACAATGCCGCGCCCCTGCCTCCGCCCAACCCGGGCCTGCCGGTCGCCTTGCCGGGCTGGTCGATGGCGGTCTACGCCACCCGCTTCAACGACCCGGCGGCGACGCCCGCCAACGGCCTGTCCCTGGCCCTGGTGAAGTGGAGCGAGTTCCAGCAGATGGACAACGGCTACAACGGCATGCGCGAGCGGCTGTTCTGGCTCGAACACGTTCCCCTCCCTGCCCCACCTCCAGCACCGGCCCCCGCACCGGACCGCCAGGCTGACCTGGTGATCGGCGTGCACGGCATCGGCCGTTTCGTGTTCCCGGCCCTGACCCATTTCGATGCACTGGGCAACCGGGTGGACTTCTCGCGGCCCATGGCCAAGGACGACTTCGCCCAGTTCCTCGCCGGGCAGGGGTACCTCACCAACTACCTCAGCGGCATCAGGAACCAGGGCCGCACGCCCATCGTCAAGCTGCTGATCTGCTTCAGCGCCCTGCCCCTGGGCTGCTGCAGCCTCGGCCAGGCGCTGGCCACGCAGCTCAATGCCACCGTGTATGCCGGGCGGCCCCCGGTCTATCCCTGGCTCGATGCGAACAACTTCCCCCGGGTCCCGGGCTGGGGCGGCTGGATCCGCTACGACGCCTAGCCGCGACGCCCACTCATGCAGGAGCTCCCACGGATGGTCACCTCCACCAGGCTGGCAGCCACAACCGAGACCACGATCGCTTCGGTCGAAGTCTCTCCGGTCATTCTCCCGGGCACCCTGTTCTTCGGGCTGTACGACGATCAGGGACTAAAGGTCAAAGGCGGCTTCAAGGTCGAGGACCTGGTGCTGTCCCGGCATATGCCGCTGGTGAGCCAGGACTTCGCCGACTCCGCCGTGGTGCTCAAGGACTTCCAGCTGGCCTTCGAACACCCGATCGGCGGCACCGCCACCGACCAGTTCGTGCTGGAGCTGACGCTGGTACTGGGGGGCAACACCGTCAGCCAGTTGAAGCTGCCCTTGTCGGGCTCGACCAACCCGCCGCCATCCGGCTCGCAGGTCGCGCCCCCTGGCCAGGGCACAGCGGTGGCCGGCACGCTCACCGACGCCACGCCGCAGACCGTGCCACCGGACTCGATCTTCTGGATCAACATCCAGAAATCCATAGGCCCCATCCATATCGGCCGGATCGGCTTCAACTGCATCGGCAACGACGTCCAGGTGCTGCTGGATGCAGGCCTGGCCACCTCCTCCTTCAGCGTCGAACTCAGCGGCCTGTCGGCAACCGTGCCGATCTTCGGCCTGAACAGCTTCGATGACATCAGGATGGGGCTCAAGGGCCTGGACGTCGCCTTCTCCACCTCGGCCCTGACCATCGAGGGCGGCCTGCTGATCAGCGAACAGAACGGCCAGCAGCAGTACGACGGCGCCTTGCAGATCCGCACCGCGGACCTCGCGCTGATGGCCCTGGGCTCCTTCACTTCCATCGCCAGCAATGGCCACACCGACAACTCGCTGTTCGGCTTCGCCTTCCTTGACCACGCCATCGGCGGGCCGCCGGCGTTCTTCGTCACCGGGCTGTCGGCGGGCTTCGGCTACAACCGCTCGGTGCAGCCGCCGGCGGTCTCCGACGTTGGCAGCTTCCCCCTGCTGGCGGGGCTCAACGACCCGTCGCAACTGGGGCTGCCGGGCAGTGGCCTGCCCCAGGCATCGCAGCTGGCGCAGGTGCTGGGGAAGGTCAACCGCTACATCCAGCCCGCCCTCGGCGAGTACTGGTTCGCCGCCGGTATCCAGTTCACCTCCTTCGAGCTGATCCACTCCAACGTGGTGGCGGTGGTGGAGGTCGGCAAGGAGTTCGAGATCCTGGTCCTGGGCAAGTCCTACGGTTCCTTTCCCCCGGCGGGCGTCACCTACGGCTACGTCGAGCTGGATCTGGAAGTGGTGTTCCAGCCCGATGCCGGGCTGTTCAAGGCAGAAGCGGCGCTGTCGTCCAACTCCTATGTGCTGGACAAGAACTGCCACCTGACCGGCGGCTTCGCCTTCTACAGCTGGTTCGGCAGCAACGCCCATGCCGGCGACTTCGTCTTCACCGTCGGTGGCTACCACCCGGCCTTCAAGCCGCCAGACTATTACCCGGTGGTGTCGCGCCTGGGCTTCGACTGGGCGGTGTCGAGCGAAGTGTCGATCAAGGGCGGTGCCTACTTCGCCCTGACCCCCTCCTGCATCATGGCCGGCGGCGGGCTCGAGGCGGTCTATCAATCGGGCAACCTGCGGGCCTGGTTCACCGCCTACGCCGACTTCCTCATCTACTGGAAACCCTTCTATTTCACGGCCGGCATCGGCGTCGACGTGGGCGTGTCCTACCACGTGCACTTCCTGTTCGTCAGCACCACCCTGCACTTCGAACTGGGCGCCAATCTGGCCCTGTACGGCCCGCCCACCGGCGGCATCGTGCATATCCACCTGTGGATCATCTCCTTCAGCGTGCCCTTCGGCGCCAGCGAAGGCGCGGGGGACCAGAAGCTGGCCTGGAACGACTTCAAGGCGATGCTGGCCCAGCCCCGGCAGAGCGCGGCGCTCTCGCTCGCAGCCCAGGCCAGCAACAACGAGGCCCAGGCCGAGCTGTGCCACCTGACGATCAGCAATGGCCTGCTCAACCAGGTGCAGGACAGCGATGGCAGCGTCCGCTGGCTGGTGCGCGCCGACGAGTTCGTCTTCGACGCCACCTCGGCCGTGCCCATGACCCAGCTCAGCGTGGCCGGCAGCACCCTGCAATCCCAGGCCGGCCCGCTGGCGATCCGGCCGATGAAGGTCACCGGCATCGGTTCCTCGAAGGCCAGCCTGAGCATCACCTCGGAAGACGGCAACCCCATCACCTGGAACACGCCACAGCCCTTCAACCGGGCCCTGCCGCAGGCCCTGTGGGGCGCGCCGGTGGCCAAGCCGTCGGATGTCGACCCCAACGGCAAGCTCATCGACGGCTGCCTGGTCGGTGTTCAGGGCCTCTCCGCACTGGCCACCTACCAGCCGGCGCACACCGGGCAGATCGACATCGCCAAGGCCTTCACCTACTTCACCCTCTTCCCCACCGGCAGCACCACCCTGCCCTGGCTGCCGATCTCCGCCGCCGCGCCAGAGGTGCCCAACAGTGCGGCGATCACCGCGAATGCACGCAGCGCGGTGATCAACCCGGCCATCGACAAGACCGCGAGCGCGCGCACCCAGATAGTCGCGGCGCTCGATGCCCTGTGCGGCTTCGCCGTGCTGGACGAATCCATGACCGGTTTCGACGCGCAATCGAACTTCGCCACCGATCCGCTGATCGGCCCGCTGCCCCTTGCCCAGGTGGAATGAGACGAGATGAAGAGCGCCATCCCGATTCGCCGCAGTGCCGATCTCGAACCCGGCACCATCGAGTTCTTCGACAAGATCGTGCCGCCCCTGATGGCCGGCGACTACAGCATCGCCTTCTCCCAAGAGCTGCTGTACGACAACGAAACGCAGAAGGTGCAGCGCACCCAGAACTTCTCCGTGCAGGCGCCACGCTTTAGCCTGACGGACAAGGACGTGCAGTCGGTGTTTCCCGCCAACGGCAGCAGTGGCAAGTTCGAGAACGACCTGCCGCAGATCGTCCTCAACAAGCGCGCCCTGCCTTGGGAACACACCCTGGAGCCGGGCGATACCAGTGGCGCCCCCTGGATGGCCCTGTTGGTGCTCGACACTGCGCAAATCAGCGTGCCGCAGAACAGTGTGGCGCCTCCCACCCAGACCCTGGCGGCGGCATTGCCCCTGTCCCAGGTGCGCAATATCAGCAGTGGCGGGCTGCTGGGCCCGAGCATCGCCCACCTGGACCACGGCCAGAGCGATGACGACATCGTGCACAGCATCGACATCTCCAGTGCCAGCTTCCTCGCCCTCGTGCCGCACCTGGACAGTGCCGCTCCGGCCACCAGCGAACTGTGCAGCCTGGCCCACGTGCGCCAGGTGAACATGGAGCACAAGGAAATCCTCGAGATGACCCACTCGGGCTGGTTCTCGCTGATCGTCGGCAACCGCTTCCCGATCAACCCGGAGCAGCCGACCCGGCAACTCGTCCACCTGGTCTCGCTGGAAGGCTTCAAGCCCTACCTAGCCGAAGGCGCGACCTTCCCGGCGGGTATCGACAGCGTTCGGCTGATCTCGCTGTACAGCTGGTCCTTCACCTGCCTGCCCGATCACGGCGAAAGCTTCAGCAGCTTCATGCTCAACCTGGTGTCCGCCGACAGCGAGCAGAACACCGGCCTGAGTCTGCGCCTGCCGCTCTCCCCCGCTGCCATCGCCCAGGACGCCTCGCCCGGCAAGGTCGCCAGCAAGGCCCTGGGCAACGGTTACGTGCCCCTGCAATACAACGCGTTGTACGGCAACAAGACCCTGTCCTGGTACCGCAGCCCCCTGGCACCGTGCAAACCCGACCAGTTCACCCGGGGCGCCACCATGCAGCCCTTCAGGTCGGCATCCGATGCGGTGATCTTCGATCCCCAGACCGGCCTGTTCGACCTCTCCTACTCGGTCGCCTGGCAGACCGGCCGCCTCATGGCCCTGAGCAACCGCGCCTTCGCCACCAGCCTGATGGACTGGCGCCGCAAGCTGAACCACATCGTCGACCTGCTGGCGAACCTGGCGCAGGAAGACCAGCTGCAGAACTTCCTCGACACCTACGCCGGCGACATCAACCAGTTCTTCCATGACCAGCTGATCACCGAGGGTTTCCTCGACTTCATGCTCGGCGAGTTCTCCACGCTGATCGCGCCCAACCTCAACGCCAACCCGGTGAGTTTCGCGCCGCCGCCCAGCACCCTGACCCAGGCCGATGCCGACCTGCCGCCGCAGCTGCTCCAGGAGCTGCAGAAGCTCATGCAGAACCCCCAGGTCACGGCGCTGCTCAACGCCGTCGAGGGCCAGGAACTGCAAACCATCGTCGAGTGGCTGGCACGCACCTCGCTGCTGTACGACGTGCCCTTCGACCACCTGGTGGCCGACCCGCGCCTGCTGCCGATCGAATCGATCCGCTTCTTCTACCTCGACCGCGCCTGGATCGACAGCCTGGTGGACGGCGCCATGAGCATCGGCGTGCAGTCGTCCAGGGACAGCCACTACTACACCATCACCAAGGACCTCATCCGCGATGCCCTCGACCGGCTGACCCTGGGCATCCGCGAACAGCTGCTGGGCCTGCCCGCCACCCAACAGGACCCCACCGATGGGGTGATCGCCGGCTTCCTCCTGCGCTCCGACGTGCTCGTGCAATACCCGGGCATCGAGATCAAGGGCTACCGCAGCGTGGGCAAGGACGACGAAGGCGCGCCGCTGGGCATCGACCGCATGCAGATCCTTCGGCTCGACCGGTTGTCGCCCAACGTGCTGATCTGCCTGTTCCCCGATGCCCCGGCCTGGATCGAGTTCGACCAGCCCAGCGAAGGCCTGTGCTTTGGCGTGGAGCCCGTGCAGCAGGCCCTGGAAATCGACCTGCGTGACCCGGACAACGGCGAAATCATGCCCGGCGTGACCTACACCCTGGACGGCGTGGCGGACTTTCGCGGCCCGCAGGCCGACCGCGTCTTGAACATCAAGCACTTGAACGCGGCCCTCGCCGCCAAGCTGGGCAAGACCACCTTGAATGCAGCGCAGTTCGCGCTGCAACTGGTCAAGGTGCCCGAGCAGATGGTGTTTACCAATCAGGCACAGAAGGCCAGGTGAAAACGATGACAGGGACGACCCAACTGCTGATCCCCATGGCGCTGCAAGCCCTGCTGGTGAACCAGCCCGTGCTCAATGGCAGCAGGTTCCGGCGCTGGCGGAACAACTACAGCTACCTGGTCAACAACATGGACAGCCCCACGCCGGCGCCCTTCCAGGACGGCGGCGACCCACCGAAACCGGGCATCCACCTGCACTGGCAACTGCCCCAGGCCCTCAAGCACGGGCAGCCGGGCGCGCAGCTGTTCACCATCACCGCCGCGGTTGCCACCATCACCCGTGCCCTGGAGCAGAACCAGCCGAGCGCCGAGCTGCTCGCCGCCTTCAGCAGCAACGGCCTGGTCTTGGCCGCCAGTGGCGTTTCGATCGCCCCCCAGGCGGACACCGGCGACACCGGCTGGCAACTGATCGACTGGCGCAACGCCCGGCACTACCTGATCGAACCCCGGCAGGATGCGGCGAAACAGCCCTACCTGGCCGTCAGCGACGCGCAGATCAGCTTTCCCCAGGTGCCCAACCGCTGGCTGGTGGTGCGCTTCCAGCCTGGCCCGAACAAGATCGACCCCACCTCCTGGATCATCGAAAGCGACTACCTCGATGCCAGCGCCGGCTCGATGTCCTTCCTCGACCCCAAGGCGCAGAACCTCGGCAGCCCGAACGCCGTGACCAAGATCGGCAAGTCCCAGCTGCTCAGTGCCAGCTGGAGCGAAACCGCCGCCGGCAATGCCATGTTCCTGCGCGCCATAGGCCCCGGGGACGTGACCTTCAGCGCCTATGCTCCGGCCGCGCAGAACGTCTTCAGTTTCGTCGACGGCGATGCCGCCAACCTGCCGGAAAACACGGCCTTGAGTTACCTGGTGGCCGGCTGGTACGCCAATCCGGACTTCGATCCGCTGCAGGGTGCCGGCGCACAGCTGGACGCCTTCAGCGCCCAGCTCGGCGACCTCAACTGGGCCCTGGCCGGGTTCCCCGACCTCAGCCAGTACACCGGTGCGCTGGCCAACCGCTGCATCGTCCACGGCATGCGCCATTCCCTGGTCTGGCAAACCGCGACCATGCCGACCGGCGACCAGACCCAAGTGCCGGGCGACATCGGCAAGAACGTGAAGGTCGCCATCGGCAACACCTCGGTGGAAGCCCTCGCAGCCCTGGTGGGGGTGACCAGCGGTGACCAGGATGTCGACCTGACCCTGCTCGAAGCCCTGCAATATGGCTCGCTGGACACCCTCGACCAGGTCGGTGGCCGCACCCTGGTGGCGGACAAGGCACGCCAGGCCCGCTACGGCGCCATCCCGGGCGGCCAGGCCTGGGAAGTCCGCGCGCGGGAAACCACCGGCACGACGAATGCCAGCGCCCCTGTCGACAGCACCGACTACGCCGCCGGCCTCGCCGCCCTGAATCGCGCCCAGGCCCTCCTCAACGCCAACCAGCGCCAGCTGACGTCGTTGCAATGGACGCTGTACGCGCGTTGGTGGAAGAACCAGAACTACAACGTGCTCGGCCTGGGGCCGACCAATCCGCCGGCCAACATGGCCCAGATCGCCAGCGCACTGGACCCCAGCTCGGCGCAATACCAGGCCCTGGTCAGCCAGATCCAGCAGCTGCAGCAGAGCATCAGCGTCACCCTCAGCAGCGGCCAGGTGCCGCTCTACAGCGACGAGACGGCCATCGAGGCCTATGCCCGCAATGTGCTCAAGCTGCCGGCCTCTCTGGTGCTCAAACCCAGGAACGCGCCCCGCTACTGGCAGCCCAATGACCCGGTGCTGGTGGTTGCCGGTATCGCCAACCCCGACAACGACAGTGCCGGCCCGGCCCTGCAGTGCCGCACCCTGGACCAGGTCGTCACCGGCCTGAGCATCAACGGCAAGACCGTCACCGCCGATGGCGCGGCAGCGTTGATCCCCCTGCCCCTGGCCAACCCGGGAATTCCGCCTGCGCTGTACGCGCTGTGCAAGGAGGCGTTCTTCCTCGACCCGGCGAACTGGACGAACATCGCCGCCAACCTGTTCATGGGCAACGTGCAACCTGCCGACATCGGCGCAGCCATCGCCAAGGGCACCTGGGCGGCCGCCGGCTCCCAGGGACCCCTGGCGCTCTCGGTGGCGGCCTGGGTGCAACCCTGGAACCCGCTGTTCCTGGAGTGGAGCCTGAAGTGGTACCCCACCTACAGCCAGAAGGATGGCGACTCGCCCTGGCAGTTCAACCGCAATGAATGGCAATTCGACGGCGACGACTACAACTGGACCGGGGTGCACCTGAACGAAAGCCTGATGGTCGGCTATACCGGGCGCACGCTGCTGTCGTCGCACTCGGTGTTCAACTTCGAGAACCGCCTGCGCGACTACATCGACAAGTCCAGGACGCCGCAGCCGAAGCTGGAAAGGCTCGATGCCCTGCTCCAGGCGATCCGTTCCTGGGGGGTGATGTCGCAGCGCCTCAGCGGCCTGCATGGCGAGTTCGCGACCCGTTCGGCAGGCCAGTCCTGGCCCCCCATCGGCGACATCGCTGCCCTGGTGCAGAACCAGTACCAGAGCGCACCCGACCCCAGCAAAGGCGACCAGGACTATGACTACGGCCCGGTGTCGCCGACCTTCTTCCCGCAGCTGGGCGGATTCTTCGTGATCGACGATATCGAGGTGGTCGACAGCTTTGGCCAGTCCGTCAGCCTGCTGCCCGCCAACAACAACCCCTCCGGTGGCAAGGCCTCGACCTTTACCCCCATCCGCTCGCGGCAACTCACCCCGGCCAACCCGAATATCGCCGTCGGCGACTACACGCCGGCGCAGTTCGTGCAGCAGCGCTTCGGCCTGGTCCAGCCCGGGCAACTGAGCATGCGCTGGGTCGACGCCGACAAGGACAGCGATGAGGTCGGCCTGGTGGCTTCCGCCGATCCCGTGTGCGGCTGGGTACTGCCCAACCACCTGGACGTCGCCCTGGCCATCTACGACCAGCAGGGCCAGTTGCTGGGCGAGGTGCGTGAAGACCCCAGCCGGCAGACGGTCGCCTGGTTCCCGGCGCCCGATAGCCTGAACCCCATCACCAGCCCGGAGCAGATTCCCAACCTGCACCTGCGTGGCGTGGTCAGCGGCCTGATGGCGGCGCAGCGCCAGGCCGGCGGCACCTTCGACAACTTCCTCACGGTGATCGACGAATCACTGTGGCTGGTGGACCCGCTCGGCCCCCGCAGCGACCCGGACATGGCGGTGCTGATCGGCCGGCCCCTGGCCGTGCTGCGACTGAAGCTGGCCCTGGAGCTGGCCGGCGAGCGCTACACCAACCAGAGCTGGGCCGACACCTTCACCGACAATGACAACGGCGTGGGCCAGACCGCCTTCGCCTTGCGCCTGGGCAGCCTGGCCGTGCGCGAAGACGGGCTGATCGGCTACTACGCCGACCCGGCCTTCCAGACCTTCAACGCGGTGCACTACCCCGCCGGGCTCGACACCGGCTCCAGCTACGTCCAGGCCATCGGCGGCAAGGCCGGCAACTACCTGTCGCTGACCGCCGATGGCACCCCGGCCTTCATCACCCTGCTGATGGACCCGCGCGGCACCCTGCACGGCAGCACCGGCATCCTGCCGGTCAAGAACATCGCCCTGCCCAACCGCTTCTTCGAAAACACCCTGAGCAATATGGAAATCACCTTCAGCGTCGGCTCGCTGCTGACCTCGGCGGCGTCGATCCAGATCCCGCGCCTGGCGGAGCAGAACGGCGAGTGGTCGTGGATCAGCCACACCAGCCCCACCCAGTTCACCGCCTCGGCGGTGGACTTCAGCTCGCCCAACGCCCAGCTCTCGGCTCCATCCATGCAGGTCCAGGACGGCTGGCTGAAGTTCATGACCCACCTTGATAGGAATGCCGACGATGAGTGAGCTCCTGCTGTCCTACTCGTTCCTCACCGAGCCCGGGGTGCTGCAGGCGGGCAATACCGCGCGCCTGACCATCATCGTGTCGAATGCCGGGGCGCCCTTCACCCTCAATGGCATCGACTTCGTGCTAACCCAGGGTAGCGGCGCACGGGACATCGCCAGCGGCGTGACCCCGACCACACCCAGCCTGCCCGACGGCTGGTCGCACCCGACGCCCAGCGGCGGCAGGTTCTCGATGTTGCCGGCGGCGCCCTACAGCATCGGCCGCGACGGGCTGATCTTCGTCTTCGACCTCACGGTCAGCCCCATGGTCGGCACCGCGCTGATCGCCATCACCGAACACATCGAGGTAGACGGCTCGACGCGGGCCAACCGCGGCTCCCTGGCGGTGCCCAAGTTCCCCCAGGACTTCCGCCTCGACGCCTTCTACAGCGCCACGCCGATCATCAACCAGGGCGACAGCGTGACCCTGGTCTGGACCGGGCAGAACCTGCACCTGGCCAACTACAGCATCAGCTACAGCGTGGATGGCCAGAGCACCCTCGTGAACATCCCGGCGCGCACCTACATCTACACCCTGGATGCGGTGGAGGCCTCGGGCATCTACTACCTGCACGTCACCGCCGCGAGCGACGAAACCACCTCGTTCACCTTCCAGTCCAGCGTCTACCCCATCACCGTCAACCCGGCCATCGCCGCGTTCTGGGCAGCGGAAAGCGTCGGCGCCCCCGGCGACAGCGTCGTGCTCAACTGGCGGGTGGCCGAGAGCGTGACCAGCGCCACCATCAGTTGCCTGCAGAGCGGCGCCAGCTGGAAGCTGGACGCCACGGCCCTGGCCAAAGGCATGCTGACGGTCGATCTGCCGGCGATCTCCATGTCCGCGCAGTACCAGCTGCAGGCCTTCCAGGGTGGCCAGGACGGCGCTGCGCCCCAGCTGGTGGCCGCCAGCACCCTGAGCATCGCCGTCAGCACGAGCATCCCCCACCTGAAGAGCAACTACGCCCAGTTCGTCACCGACGCCCAGGCCGTGGACCTCGGCAAGATGCCGGCCCGAGCCATCGACGACGAGGTGGTGCCGCCGCTGATGGAGGCGATCTTCCGCGCCTTCAAGAGCGTGTACCCAAACGTCGACTTCTACCTCGACTGGGCCAATGACACGGCCAATGCGCGCAGCTTCGTCTACATCGACGGCCGGCAGAAGGTCGTGGTCAATGGTGGCCTGGTACGCATCACCTGCCTGTACTACGAAGCCTTCTGCTTCATCGTCGGCCAGTGCGTGGCGCGCTTCAGCGGGCAGACGCCGGTGGACGGCAACGGCCTGAGCTACGTCGGAGTGGCCGACTACACCACCACCGTCACCCTGCTCTCGCGGGTGTTCTTCTCCGTCTCCGACAACAGCGCCCTGAACAGCGGCATCGAGATCCAGATCAAGACCCTGTTCCAGCAGGGCATCTCCAGCCAGAACCAGAAGCCCGACCCGAATGACCTCGCGGCCAACCCGGGCATCCCCTGCCGCTACCGCGCCATCACCGCAGGCATCTTCGGTGAGGCGCTGCCGGGGTGCGTCAGTTCGAGTTCCTGAGCCGGCCGTTGCACCGACAGAACCTATCCGCACAACCACCAGAACCAGAGGGACTTGAAATGGGATCGATCTTTCCGGGATGCGAAAACTCCGTGCATGACCTGAATCCGAACGCTAAGGTCTGCAGCGAGCAGCATTGCGACAACTTCACCGAGTCGCAGACCTTCCACGACGACTGCAACACCTTCGGCAAGGGCCACCCGCTCTACCCCGTCTCCACCGCGCAGTGCATCAACAGGCAGCCGCCCCATGACATCAAGGAGCCGGACTACGACCCCACCTGGGGCTACAGCTGCCCGGACGGCTACGCCACCCAGACCTGCTACTGCTGCTGCTCCTGCCTGGCCAACGGCACGCCGATCGCCATCCCGAACGGGGTCAAGGCCATCGAGCAGTTCAACATCGGCGACGACGTCACGGTGGGGGGCTGGGACGCGCAGAAGCTGTCCTGGAAGACCGGCACGGTGAAATTCTCCAGCGGCACCGACGCTGGCGGGCACAGCACCATGGTGTACATCCGCGCTGCCGGTGACCGCCAGTGGGTCGCCTCCTTCGACCACCTGTTCCTGATGAGCAACGGCAAGCTCAAGCGCGCGGATCGCCTGGTCCCGGGCAGGGACCAGCTGATGACCGCCGAGGGCACCGCGCTCGACATCAACAGCTGCCAGATCGGCATATGGAGGGGAGGCCTGCACCACATCGCCACCGGCTTGCACTTCACCGGTACTCTCGATGGCCACCTGATCAATTCGGCGGGCGTGGTGTCCGGCGATTACTGCCTGCAGATCAACCAGCACGAGTTGGCCAAGATGGGCCTGATGGACGGCCCGGACGACACCCCCGTCCTCGGCAGCGAGTCGTTTGCCGCCGCCAACCCGCACCTCAGCGTGACCCGTGCCGCTGCGCTGCATGCCGGCGAGAACCTGGAGGGCGTGGCTGCCCCCGCAGGTTTCAGCGCCTTCAACCCCGCAGGTGACATCTACATTCCGGCCGGGGCCGCGCGCTTCCTCACCGAGGAGCAGGCCGACGACATCGTCAATAGCAAGCAGGCCAGCTTCCGCGACCTGACCAGCGAAGCCGGCATCGACGCCGTCAACTACCTGATCAAGGTGTTCAAGGCTTTCTACCCCTCGATCAACGTCCTCATCGACCGCGCCAACCCCAGCTTCAACACCTACGCCTTCGAGATGTACGGGCAGCAGCACCTGGTGATCAGTGGCGAGATCACCCGGCTCAATGGCCTCTATGCCGATGGCTACAAGTTCATCATCGCCCAGGGCATCGCCCGGCTCCTGGGCAGCACGCCGAAAGACGCCAATGGCTTCACCTATACGGCGGCCGCCGACTTCTATGCGGTTTCGTCGATCTTCCGTAACGTCTTCTTCCTCGACTCCGACGACCTGTTCAACAACGCACTGGACCAGATCAAGACGGTGTTCGGCTACATCCTCCCGATCCATGCCGGCGGCGACGACAACGACCTGGCCAACAACCCCTCGATCAAGTGCCGCATCGGTTCCATCAACACCGGCATCTTCGGCGGCAACGTGCTGCCCTGCGCCTGCGACGACCTGGCGCTGCTGGCGGCCACGCCGAACGGCAGCGACCCCAAGAACCTGCTTCTCGCGCTGTCCTTCAACAAGAACATCGACCCCCTGAGCATCGAGGACCTCTACAACTTCAAGTTCACCCCCGCCGGCGCGAGCGAAGTCGTGACCAAGCCGCCCAAGGTGCTCTCCGCCCAGCTCAACCCGCAGGACGCCTCGGTGGTCGTGCTGGCCGTCAGCGCGCCCCTCGGCAGGGCGTTCACCATCACCCTGACCGATGTCGCCGCAGAGAACGGCTCGGTGCTGGGCGAGCACAACAGCGCGGACTTCAACTTCCCAGCGGCCAAGTAGCCAGGAGGCCCGACATGAGCGAACTACAGGCCATCGCCGGTATCCGGCTGCGCTCCATCGAAGACGGCTGTCGCCAGCTGGCCGACATCCTCGGGCTGGATGCCCCGGTCGCATCCGCGGTGCTGATCGCGGCGGTGCAGTCCGAGGAGTACGCCCGCAACCTGTTGGTCTGCCGCCGCACGCCGGCCTTCCTCGACACCTTGCTGGCCAATCCGACGGTCGCGCCCACAACGGCAGCAGTCCCCGTCAAGGGAACGCGCGAGCTGATGAAGCAGGCGTCCACTGCGCTGGCCAGCTGGAGCGCCGTGGGCTTCTCGGTGGTCGACAGCGAGGTGTTCGAGCGGCGCCTGGGGGCCTGCGTCGCCTGCCCCAACCTGCGGCCCTCGGACAGCGCCCCCAGCGCCCTGCAAAAGCTCATGAAGACCCGGGCCAGTTGCGCGCTGTGCGGTTGCGACGTGGAGAAGAAGGCCCGCATGAGTTCCGAACGCTGCCCGGGCGAAGACCCGCAGTTGGCGGGTCACAACCGCTGGGGGCAGCCCCTGCACCCGGCCTGATGCACGGCAGGCCCGCCCGGCGCGGGCCTGCCGGCTCCCTCCCCCTCGGCCGCCCCCGGTCGCAGCCTGTTTTGGCACATACTTATTCCCCGAAATTATTTATCCAAGGTCGTTTGGCGCTTTTAGGATATATGTCGTTCTACCGGGCCCAGCCCGTTACAGAGACTTGCCCAAGCAAGCACCTTCCTGCCCTGCGTTGCACACCATCGATGCGCCCTGCCCCCTGCGGGACGCTAGTCTGCAACGAGGATTGATCCATGAGCTTCGACCTTTTCTGGTTCCTGCCGACGTCCGGCGATACCCGTTTCCTGGGCCGTTCCGAGACTGGCCGCCCGGCCACCAACGCCTACATGCGGCAGATCGCCGTGGCGGCGGAGCAGCTCGGCTACGACGGCGTGCTGATCCCCACCGGCGCCAGTTGCCTCGACCCCTGGGTAACCGCCGCCAGCCTGGTGCCCGTCACCCAGCGCATCAAGTTGCTGGTGGCCCTGCGCACCACCCTCGGCAACCCCACCGCCACCGCACGCCAGGCCGCGAGCCTCGACCAGGCCAGTGGCGGGCGCCTGCTGCTCAACGTGGTGCCGGGTGGCGACGCCACCGAGCTGGCCGCCGATGGCGTGTTCCTTGACCACGACGCGCGCTACGCCGCCTCGGACGAGTTCCTCACCATCTGGCGCCGCCTGCTGCAGGGCGAAACCGTCGACTTCGACGGCGAGCACCACAAGGTCCGTGGCGCGCAGAACTTCTTCCCGCCGTTGCAGAAGCCCTACCCGCCGCTCTACTTCGGCGGCTCCTCGGTGGCCGCCCACGAGCTCGCCGCCAAGCATGTGGACGCCTACCTGAGCTGGGGCGAGCCGCCGGCGGCGGTGGCCGAGAAGATCGCCGACGTGCGTGCCCGCGCGGCCAGGCATGGGCGCACCGTGCGCTTCGGCGTACGCCTGCACGTGATCGTGCGGGAAACCGAGGAGGCGGCCTGGGCCGCTGCCGACGAGCTGATCAGCCACCTGGACGACGCCACCATCGCCGCCGCCCAGGCCAACTACGCGCGCATGGACTCCGAAGGCCAGCGGCGCATGGCCGCCCTGCACCAGGGCCGGCGTGACCGCCTGGAAGTGGCGCCCAACCTCTGGGCCGGCGTCGGCCTGGTACGTGGCGGCGCCGGCACGGCCCTGGTGGGCGACCCGCAGACCGTCGCCGCGCGGCTGCAGGAATACGCCGACCTGGGCGTCGACAGCTTCGTGCTCTCCGGCTACCCGCACCTGGAAGAGGCCTACCGCTTCGCCGAACTGGTGTTCCCGTTGCTGCCCGGCAAGGGCAAGGTCACTGTCGACGGCAACTTCACCGGCGGTGCCTTCGACATCCGTGCCGGCAAGGGCCAGGCCGCCTAGCAAGCCCGCTCACGGGTGATAACTGAAAATTCCGACCCTGCACTCATCCACGGAAGGGGAACAAATGCCGCTAGAGTCCCCCGGCCGGCAGCATTCGCTACGGTCCCATTCGCTACCGCCAAAGGAGCTCCAGATGCCATTCGTCAATGTCCGTATCACCCGTGACGGCGTCACCCGCGAACAGAAGGCCCAGGTCATCGCCGAGATCACCGAGACCCTGCAACGGGTCCTGGGCAAGGCACCGGAATACACCCATATCGTCATCGAGGAGATCGACACCGATAACTGGGGCTATGCCGGTGTCACCACCACCGAGTACCGCAAGAGCCAGCCCAGTTGAGGGCGAACGGCAGCAAACGCGCAGGGAGGCCTGTGCCTCCCTCGATCGAGCGACTGCGCCGCCATGGGCTCGAGCGGCCAGCCGCAAGTGTGCAGCGCCCCGCCGCCTGGCTAGCGCGCCAGCAATGACCCGCGCAAACGCTCGAACGCCGCCGTGGCATAGCCCTCGCGCCAGACCAGCAGCGTATCCACCGGCATCACCGCCAGCGCGGTGAGCGCCGGGCTCTCCCGGTACAGCGCGAGCACCGAGCGCGGCACGATGCCGGCGCTGTCCCCCGCGCTGACGCAGGCGAGGATGGCGTGGTAGGAACCCACCTCGCGCACCTGCAACGGCGTACCTTCACTACGGTGCTCGGCCAGCCAGCGCTCGGCGAGCAGGCGGTAGGTGCAGCCCCGGGCGAAGCAGGCCAGCGTGCCGACACGGATGTCCCCCGGCGAGGCCGCTGGCGGGTGGTCCGGCGGCAGCACCATCACCAACTCTTCATGGAACACCGGGCTGGCGCACAGGCCGCGTTCCAGCGCCTGGCCGGCGAGGTCTTCGCGGTGCAAGGCATCGGGGTGGGCCACCAGGGCGCAATCGAGGCGGCTGGACAGCACCCCCTCGATCAACGCCTGACTGGTGCCGGTGGACACCTCCAGGGACACCGCCGGGCACTCGCGGTGGTAGCGCGCCAGCACCGCCGGCAAGCGGCTGGCCGCGGTGCTCTCCATGCTGCCCAGGCGCAACGTGCCGCTAGCCAGGTCCGGATGCATGGCTTGCCGCGCCTCCGCCGCCAGGGCCAGCAGGCGTTCGGCATAGGCGAGGAATTCACGGCCCTTGTCGGTCAGCGCCATGCGCTTGCCGTCCCGTTGGAACAGCGGCACGCCCAGCTCATCTTCCAGTTGCTGGATGCGCGTGGTGACGTTCGATTGCACCCGTTGCAGCTGCTGGGCGGCACGGGTCACGCTCTGCTCGGTGGCGACGGCGCGGAAGATCTCGAGGCTGGTCAGGTCCACTTTCAATCTCTTTTGGAGAACAAGTTGATCTAAATATTCTCTTTATGAGATTTTGCGTCAAGCCAACCATCGACCGAGAGGCCTGCCGAACATGTTGCTCACCGAACTGCTGGGGATCGACATCCCCCTTATCCAGGCGCCCATGGTGGGGGTTTCCACGCCGAAGCTGGCCGCCGCCGTGTCCAATGCCGGCGCCCTGGGCTCCATCGGCATCGGCGCCAGCACGCCCGAGCAGGCGCGGACGATGATCCGCGACACCCGCGCGCTCACCGCCAAGCCGTTTAACGTCAACCTCTTCTGCCACCAGCCGGCCCAGGCCGACCCGGCGCGCGAGCAGGCCTGGCTTGAGCACCTGCGCCCACTGTTCGCCGAATTCGACGCCGAGCCGCCGGCCACCCTGCGGGAGATCTACCGCAGCTTCCTCGATGACCCGGCCATGCTCCAGGTGCTGCTGGAAGAAGCCCCGGCGGTGGTCAGCTTCCACTTCGGCCTGCCGCCACAAGGCTGGATCGACCCGTTGAAGGCTCGCGGCATCCGCCTGCTCGCCACCGCTACCAGCCTGGCCGAAGCACGGCTGATCGAAGCGGCCGGGGTCGACGCCATCGTCGCCCAGGGCGTGGAGGCCGGCGGCCATCGCGGCGTGTTCGAGCCCGAGCAGGATGCGCTGATCGGCACCTTCGCCCTCACCCGCACCCTGGCCAGCCAGACCCGCCTGCCGGTGATCGCCGCCGGCGGCATCATGGACGGCGCCGGCATCCGCGCCGCCCTGCAGCTGGGTGCGAGCGGCGCACAGCTCGGCACCGCCTTCATCCTCTGCCCGGAATCCGCCGCCAACGCCGCCTACCGCGAGGCCATGAAAAGCCCACGGGTCGAGCGCACCGCCCTCACCGCCGCCATTTCCGGCCGCGCCGCCCGGGGCCTGCCGAACCGGCTGTTCAGCGATGTCGGCCACCCCCGGGCCCCTGCCCTGCCCGACTACCCCATCACCTACGACGCCGCCAAGGCGCTGCACGCCGCCGCCTCGGCCAAGGGTTGCGACGACTACGCCGTGCAATGGGCCGGCCAGGGGGCGCCCCTGGCCCGCGCACTGCCCGCCGCCGAACTGGTGACCACCCTCGCCCGCGAACTTTCGTGATGATGTAGCACGGGCTTCAGCCCGGGGCGCCTGAACCAAGGGAGGCCCAGCACCTCCCTTTCACTTCCCGTCCGGACTTTGGCCGGACTCGCCGTGGCAAGGCGCGGCCAGCTTGGCCATGCTGAGCAGGCCCATGACAACGATAAGAGGTGGCCGCCATGTTCGAGTTCTACCATGCCCATCCCAGCGTCAACCGTGCCCTGCAGACCCGCCGATTCCAGACCCTTCCCGCCACCGGCGCCCTGGGCGCGGATGTCAGCGGGGTCGACCTGAAACAGCTGGACGAGGACGGCTTCGCCGAACTGCGCCAGGCGCTGCTGCACCACAAGGTGCTGTTCATCCGAGACCAGCAGCTGGAAGTCGAGGACCTGGAACGGGTGACCCTGGCCTTCGGCGAATTCGGCCGCGAGCCCTATGTGAAGTGCATGCCCGATCACCCGAACGTGGTCCACGTGGTCAAGGAAGCCGACGAGAAGACCCCGGTGGTCTTCGGCGGCGCCTGGCACACCGACTGGTCGTTCCAGGAGAGGCCGCCGGCCTTCACCCTGCTCTACGGCAAGAACATCCCGCCCTTCGGCGGCGACACCTTCTTCGCCAACCTGGCGCTGGCCCATGACTGGCTGTCGCCGCCGCTGCAGGCCTTCCTCCAGGGGCTGGACGCCATCCACAGCCCGGAGCGCGCCTATGGCGTCGGCGCCGCGCACAACAAGCTGCTGGAGAACATGGACATCCGCTTCGGCGAAGCCACCGACGGCGAGGTGCGCCGCCATCCGCTGATCACCCGCCACCCGGAAACCGGGCAGCGGGTGCTCTTCGTCAACCCGGCCTACACCAGCGGCATCGAAGGGCTGCGGCCCTCGGAGGCCACGGCGCTGCTGACCCACCTGTTCAGCGTCGCCGCCCAGCCCACCTTCACCTGCCGCATGCGCTGGAGCCCCGGCACCCTGGCCATCTGGGACAACCGCAGCACCTGGCACCTGCCCATTTCCGACTACCACGGCATGCGTCGCGAGATGTACCGCACCACGGTGGTCGGCGAGGCCCCCAGCCGCTAGCCCCGCAGCGGGGGCTGCCCGCCGGCCGCCCCCGCGCGCCCGTCAGTCGCTGTAGTAGCCGGTCACCACCAGGTAATGGCCGACCTTGCGCAGCAGCGCGTGCTTGTACTCCACCTTGCCGGTCACCGGGTTCTTCCAGCGGTACTCGTAGTCGCCCTTGTCGGCCTTGGTCATCAGCTCGAGGATCGGCGCGCCCACTGGCTTGCCTTCGGGGTCGTCGATGGTGGCGAAATCCACGCCCACCAGGCGCAGGTTGTAGCCGTGGGCGACGTAGCGGCGGTCCTGCAGGTCGATGACGAAGAGGTACAGGTCGTCCTCACGGAAATCGGGCGACAGCGCGTTGATCGCCTTGATGCTCCCCGCCGCGTCGGCCTCCATCGCCTTCACCGCGCGGGCCATGAACTGGTGGGCCTGCTCGGGCGTGGCCCGGGGCAGGTAGTGGCCGACGGCGATGATGCGCTCGCCGACCCGGCGGAAGTAGACCTCCTTGCGCTCCACATGGCCATCGCGCCAGTTCTTCCAGCGGTATTCGGCGGTCTGCACGCCCTGCTGCTCGGTGGTGGCCAGCACCTTCTGGAAGGCGTCGCGCAACTCCGGCTCCAGCACCTGGGACACATCGCGGCCGATCAGCACCGCCGAGGGTCCGCCGCTGGCCAGCATCACGCCGTGGGTGTCCACAACGAACACGTAGCGGTCCTCCTCGATGAACTCGCCCTGGCGGCTGAAGACGGCCAGCGCCGCATCACCGTGCGCCTGGTAATAGTCGACGGCGCGGTCCAGCAGCGCCCGCGCCTTCATTGCATCCTGCGCCGGGTCGGCATGGGCCAGGCAGGCGAACAACAGGCCTAAGGCCAGGGCAATGCGTCGGATCATGGGTACTGCTCCTTGCGCCCACAGGGGCGATGACGGCGACCACCTGGCCGCAATGAATGATGGATGTACGCCTATGCATTCTTGCCCACTCCACGGATATCGCCAGAGCAGAGAGGCACCTGCGACTCGAGCTGGCTATGCCCGTTGCCAGCCAGGGAGGTACGCGCCGCAAGCGGATGGACAGCGCGCCAGCCGGGCGTATCGACGCCTACCGTCAGCGCACCGCCACGCTATTCGGGCGCCTGGTATGCGGCGGTGGCGGTGACAGTTGCGAGCGCTGAAGGGCTGAAAAGCACTCTTTCGAGGGACATTGCCGATGGTCGATGCGGCGATCTGTTCGATGGCGTGACCGGCGATTTGTCTCTAACCTGAGACACTTTCAGGGAAGAACCACGGGCTGCAGGATGCAGGCAGTCGATTATCCGAAGCACGCGGGCCAGGTCGACACGCCGTCGAGGGCTTGCGGCTTCCCAAGAACAAGACAAGAAACGGATGTCCGAAGAAAACAGTTCCGAACGCATCATCGTTGCCGACGATCACCCCGTATTCCGCGATGGTCTGCGGCGTATCGTCCAGCGTGTACTGCCCACCGTGCAGGTGGAGGAAGCCGGCAGCATGGAGGAAGTGCTCGCCCTGGCCAATGAGGGCGCCGCGCCCAGCATGTTCATCCTCGACCTGCTCTTCCCCGGCCAGTCCGTCGAGGCCATCGGCGCACTGCGCCAGGCCTTCAAGCGCAGCTCCATCGTCATCGTCTCCATGGTCGACAGCCAGAAGGCCGTCGATGAAGTCATGGCCGCCGGTGCCGACGGCTTCATCGGCAAGGCCATCGCCCCCGACGAGGTCGGCGAGGCGCTGCTGGCCATTCGCGAGGGAGATTTCGTGGTGCGCTTCGGCGAAACCGGCCTGCTCGCCCACGACGCCGAACTGACCCAGCTCACCCCGCGTCAGCAGGACGTGCTGCGGCTGATCGCCAACGGCCTGTCGAACAAGGAAATCGCCCGCGAGCTGGACATCTCGCCCTTCACCGTGCGCATCCATGTCTCCTCGCTGCTGCGCACCCTGGGCGTCAACACCCGCGCCGCCGCCGCAGCCAAGGCCGCCAAGGCGGGGATCTAAACCCCCACAGGTAGCCCGGGTTCAGCCCGGGAGCAGCGAAGGCCCTCTCTGTAGGAGCGGCTTCAGCCGCGAAAGACCTTCTGCAGGCACCTGCTATGGGTGGGCGGTTATTCCATCGCGAATGAATTCGCTCCCACGAGGCGGGCTTGTGTGGGGGCTTCAAGGTCGCTTGGTGGATGAAAAAAGCGTCATCCACCCTACACGTCGGTCAACGCCCTGGTTCGGGTTGGTCACGGCGCCGTAGGTTGGCGCCGAGCGCAGCGAGGCCCGACACAACCATGTTCGGCCCCGCTTCAGGCTCTCCCTGTGGGAGCGGCTTCAGCCGCGAAAGACCTGTCGCCAGCCCATGGCCATGCGAGCGGCCGGACACCCCATCGCGAATGAATTCGCTCCCACGAGGCGGGCATGTGTGTGGGCTTCAAGGTCGTTTGGTGGATGAAAAAAGCGTCATCCACCCTACACATCGGTCAGCGCCGTGGTTCGGGTTGGGCACGGCGCCGTAGGTTGGCGCCAAGTGCAGCGAGGCCCAACACCACCCCGCTTAACTAGCCGCGGCCTGCTCCGGCATGCCCAGCTTCAACGCCATCAACACGGAGCGCAGCTCGGCCGGGTGGATGGGTTTGGAGAGGATGGGGATGTCCGGGTCGGCCACTGATTCCTGCACCCGGCGTACTTCGTGGCCGGTGATGACCACCGCCGGCACCTTCCAGCCGCTGCGGGCGCGGACCTGGTCGATGCAATCGGCCCCTGACAGCTCGGTGTCCAGGTCGAAGTCAGTGATCACCAGGTCGCATTGCACATCGCCCGGCGGCAGCGAGGGCCGCGCCTCGACGATGCAGCCCCATTTCTCCAGCAACGTGGCGGTGGCGCGCAGCACGTTGCCGTCGTCCTCGATGAGGATCACCCGCAGGCCGTCGAGCATGCGCAGTGGCGCGCGCCGTGCCGGCAGCGGTGCATGGCGCGGCGCCTCGCTGGCGATCAGGCCGCCAATGGACACGCTGGTGCCCCGCCCCAGGCGCGAGGCGATGCGGATCTCCAGCCCCATCAGCTCGGCCAGGCGCTTGACGATGGCCAGGCCCAGGCCGACACCTTCGATGTCCTTGTCGCGCACCTGGCGCACCCGGTAGAACTCGTCGAAGACGTTCTCCAGGTGCTGCGGGGGAATGCCCCGGCCCTGGTCGTGGACCTGGATGACGAAGCGCCCGCCACGGCGGCGGCAGCCGATCAGCAGCGGCTTGCCCGGCGCGTACTTGAGGGCGTTGGAGAGGATGTTCTGCACCATGGTCGCCAGCAGATGCGGGTCGCTCAACACATGCAGCCCGCGCGGCACCCGCAGGCGGATGCGCACCCCGGCCCAGCGCGCGGCCTCGGCATTCTGTTGCACCAAGTCCTCCAGCAACTCCCCCAGCGCCACCGGCTGCGCCCGGGGCACCACCTTGCCGCCGTCGAGGCTGTACATGTCGAGGATCGAGCGGAACAACTGCGACACGCTGTGCAGCGACTTGTCGATGCTGTCCACCAGTTGCCGTTCCTCGTGGCCAAGGTCGGCATCGCGCAGGCAGGCGGTGAACAGGCTGATGCTGTGGATCGGCTGGCGCAGGTCGTGGCTGGCCTGGGCGAGGAAGCGCGACTTGGCCAGGTTGGCGGCGCTCTCCGCCTCGGTGGCGCGGCGGGTCTGGCCCAGCAGGATGTTCACGTACGCCGGCACGATGATGGTGGTCACCACCAGCGTCAGCACCACATAGGGCTGTTCCTGCCAGTAGGAGTTGAACAGGGTGATCACCCCCAGCGCCGCCAGTGCCAGCAGGGTGGAAACCGCCAGGTAGCGCGAGCCGAAGCGCAGGCCGTTGCCCACCGTCACCCACAGCAGCAGGCCGTAGGCCGGCAGCATCGCCGCCCCGCCCACGCCCATGGAAAACCCGATGCCGGCGTAGTCGTGGACCATGGAGAACAGCCGCCGCGCGGGGTAGTTGCCGGGCCGCCGCACGATGGCCATCAGCAGCACGAAGGACACCACCAGAAACAGCGAGTTGTAGACGAGGATGGGCACTGCCAGCTCTTCGGGCATGCGCCCCATGAGCTGGACAGCCGCGGTGTAGAGCGTTGCGAGGCTGGTGATCACCAGGCGGACGACCGCCTGGGAGCGTTCGGTGTCGATGGCGCTACTGCGGGGAGCGGTCATGCGGAGTCCTGTCCGTTCAGGGTGCCCGGTTGAACGGGCCTCGTCCTTTTTTGAGGGTGACACCTTATGCGCCACCCTCCCGCATGATCAAGCACGCCGGCTTGCGGCTGCCGCTCCCCTGACCAATGGCGCCGAGCCACCGTTGATCATTCTTCCCGAACCCTTCCCGCCGCCATGGGCCGTAATTCCTGTAACCCCACTGTTCTGGAGAACCCCATGAGACTGAACACATTGACTGCCTTCCTGCTCAGCGGCTGCCTGGCCGGAGCCTCCCTCACCGCGCTGGCCGAAACCGATGGCGGCACCGGCCCCACCGTGCCCGGCCCGAGCACGCCCAGCTCGCCCACCGCGCCTTCCACCGACAGTGGCAGCGGGACCGGCTCCGGCGCCCAGTCACCGGGCAATGGCATCGGCGGCCCGAGCGCACCGGGCGGAACCGGGTCAGGGACTGGCGGAGCCGGCAGCGGCACCGGAGGCCAGGGCGGCGCCCCCACGCCGGGCACCAATGGCACCGGCACGGGTACAGGAACCGGCACTGGCACCGCGCCTGGCGGCACCGGAACCGGCGGTTCGGGAACGGGCGGCGCTGGCACCGGCTCCGGGACTGGCGGTGCGGGCACGGGTACCGGCGCTCCCGCCGGCACCGGCGGTACAGGCGGCTCGGGTTCCTCGGGTGGGAGCGGCAGCGCCACCGGCGGCTCCAGCGGCAGCCAGTGACCAGCCTGCGGGCAACCACGCTTCCCGCGTGGTTGCCGCGCCTGCCGAAGCGGGCCCAACAGCGTCAAGGTCTTCTCCCTGGCGCTCTAATCGATGCCCACCGCCAGGGTCCGAGCCTCAGCGGCACAGTCGCAACCGCTGTCCAGACCCTGGCTGCGCGCGGTTGCGAGCTCCTTTCGGGCCATGGCGAAATCGGCCTGGAAGGTCGGATCGCTGTGCAGGCGTGCCACGGCGGTGGAACCCACCTCACGCCCCTCACGGATATCGCTGTACCAGTGCACGTTGCACACCATGCGGCTCTCCGAATAGGCCCGGCCACGGGCCCAGATGGCGTCGGCATGTTCCGGAGCCAGTTCGCTCAGCACCAGTGCCCAGGCCCAGCCAATCGCGCTATGCCCGGATGGATAGGAACCATCCTTTGCCAGCTTCGGCTCATCCTCCGGGGTGCAACTGGGCTGCCGGTTCAGCACGAAGGGCCGAGTACGGCTGTAGCGCGTCTTGGCGCTGTAGGTCGCCAGGCCGGCGTCGGCCAAGGTCCGGCGCAGTAGCCTGTACAACGCCGGTGTCTGCTGCTCGCTGATGGGCGCACCCAGGGCACAGGAAAAGGTCCCGGCGGCAGCGGGGAATTTCAGGTCGGCATCGCGGATAGCCAGCTCCCAGCGCGCACTGCCCCGCAAAGCCTGGCTTTTTGCAGCCAGTGTCTGGTCCAGCAGGAACGCCGGCGTGCCAGCAGCAGGCGGTGGCGGTAGCAGCGCCAGGCTATTGGGTAGGTCTTCCTTCTGCAGGTAGCCCACCAGGTAACCCGGGCGGAATTCCGGGATCGCTTGCTCCGGGTCAGCTTGCCTGGCTTCGCTTGGGTTGATGAGCGTCAGCAACAACAGGCTGGCCAGACAGTTCGATACGTGACGTTGCATAGGAATAGCCTCTTTATATTTATAGGTGCGAGCCATTGCAGTGGTTTCGTTATTGAATCGCCGAAATTAACTACCGGATGACCCACGAGTAGTTGAACATCAGGCGTGTATCGTTGGTGTCGCGCTGGAAGTTAACCGCGTGATTGGAACGAAAGACCGCACTGCGCAAGCGAACACTGACGTCCTTCAGCGGACCGTTCTGCACGACATAGCGCAGTTCATTATCCAGCTCCCAGGACTTACCGATCTTGCGAGTTCCGATGATCTCGGCATGGTCGCCGAACATATAACGGCTATTGAGACTAAGGCCGGGTAATCCCAGGCCGGCGAAGTCATACCCATAGCGCAATGCCCAGGAACGCTCCTTGGCATTGGCGAAGTCGCCGAGTATCGACAAGTTGATCAGGTTGGCATCCGAGCCCAGGAGGTAGGCGTAGCCGGTATCCCCCATCATCCGCTGGTAGGCCACACCGAGACTGTGGCCGGCGTAGGCATACCCGAGAAACCCCTGCAGGGCCCGGTTGTCGATCTTGCCGCCCTTGGCGCCGCCATGGTCGCGCATGAGGCTCAAGCGCAGGTCGCTGCTCAGGGCTCCGGCACCCAGGGCGCCCTTGTGGCTCAGGACGAAGACTTGCTGGCGGTAGATATCCTCCAGTTGGGCGATGTGGTAGCGACCCAGCCAGTGCGCCTGGAATCGGTAGTCGACCCCGGCCGTGTCGAAGTGCGCCGCCGTCGCGCCATGCCCCTGGAAGCGCCGGTTCAGGGTGTTCAGCCGCAGTGGCGTGTACTGCGTGGCGTTGCGCTGCATGACCCGGCTCAAACGCCCTGCGGTCAGCTCCAGGTTCTCGAACTCGGCGGAGGTCAGCAGCCCGCCTTCGAACAGCTGCGGGAACAGGCGACCATCGTTGGGTTTGAGTGTCGGCAGGACCGGCGGCGCGAGTGCCCCGAGCTTGAGCTGGGTCTTGCCGGACTTGATCTTCCCGGCCAGGGCGAGCTTCGAATAGTCATCCTTCGCACGGCCATTGCGGTCCACCTGCAGCAACCCGGTACCGCTGCTCCCCGGCGCCGAGTCCAGCTTGACGCCGAGCATGCCGATGGCATCGACGCCAACGCCCATGCTGCCTTCGGTGAAGCCCGAGTCCAGGCGCAGGATGAAACCCTGTGCCCACTCCTCACGGTCGGCAACACGGCCCTCGCGAAAGTCACGATTGAAGTAGTAGTTGCGCAGGTCCAGCCGAGCGCTGCTGTCGTCGATCAGATCGGCCGCTGCCGGCATGGCCAGCGCCCCTGTACACAGCAGGATCGAGTAATTGCGTCTTTGAAGTAGCAAGCATCTTGAAAGCATTGCATCGTCCTCTTTTATTGTTGTTCTTGGAGCAAGGCGACGTGTGGCGTTTTTATTGAAGCGTTGCAGGTTTATTCACTTGCGCGGCAGGTGCAGGTGCAGGTGCAGGTGTAACTCTGGCTCGACAATTTCCAGGTCATTAAGGGGTTTTATTGACCGCATGACGCCTTGAACTGACGAGGCCGAGGCTAAAGTCCAGGCAAACTTAAACAAGAACCATCAGGCCCATGAATGAGGCACTACGTGAATCAGCCCGATAATTACCTGTCCGCGCCAGGCAAGTGTCATATCAGTGGAATATCCAAGTGATCTTTTATTGCGAGCGTTGTAAGTAATTTAAGTTTTGCCGTAAGAACTTACTTACTTGGAAAGACCCCCTAATTGTCTGCTTATTCATAGGGGGCAGTGTGAGTCCTGGCACGCGAGGACTGCGCGTACGGTGTCAGTGCAGCGAGTGATGGCGAAATACTAGCCATCGTCATCCCTTCCCTTTAGTCTCCCTCCACCCGCACCCACCTTCCCACCCTGCGGGCCCTTCGAGGACTCACCATGCAGCGGACCCTGGCTATCGCCCGCAAACTCTCCCTGTGCCTGGCATTCGGCCTGGCCGCCACCCAGGTGCACGCTGCCGGCGCCCTGGCCATCGACAGCAACCAGGGCCTGCAATACGGCTTCGCCTACGACTACCCGGACCTGTCCCAGGCTCAGGACCGCGCCCTCAGCGAGTGCGGCAGCAACTGCGAAGTGGTGCTGAATTTCGAAAGCGGCTGCGCCGCCTACGCCGCCGACCAGGTCAATGGCTCCACCGCCTATGGCTGGGGCGCCGACTTCAACGCCGGCAACGCCCAGTCGCGCGCCATTTCCGAATGCCAGGACCGCGGCGGCAACGCCTGCCTGGTGCGCAGCTGGGGCTGCAACAGCGAGTGATAGCCAGGGCGCTGTCGGCTGGCCCGATGCGCGCCCATTGCCCACTTTCCCGGTTATTCCTGCCCGCACGGCCCTGCGGCAAAACGCCACGAGCGGCCACTCCCGAGCAGCCCATCGACCTGCTAAAGTCGCCGCCCATGAAATTCACCCGCACCGAACGCCCGCTGATCGCCTGGATGCTCTACGCAAGCGTCCTGTTCAGCCTGTTCGCCTGCGGTATTCACCACGGCCAGATGAGCGGCCTGGCCCTCAGCGGCCTGGGCGGTGCCTTCTGTTCGGCCACCGACGCCGAAGGTGCCGGGATCGACGACAGCGGCAAGCAACTGCCCCAGCTCGCCTCCCAGTACAGCTGCCCGCTCTGCTCCTCTTTCGCCCCGGCCGTGGCCCTCAGCAGCATCGGCTGGCAGATCGACGCCTTCCTCGGCGTGCCCGCGACACCGATCGAAGCCCACAGCTGGCCGCAACCGCCGCCGCGTGAACTCTGGCCTTCCCTCAACCCCCGCGCCTCCCCCACCTCTTCCTCGCTCGCCTGACCACTTGGCGCCTTCGCGCCGGACCCCCTGTGCACGCTCGACTAGGAAGAGCCGATGAACCCGAAACACACCTGCCTGGTGCTGCTGGCCTGTGCCTGCTCGCCCGCCTACGCCCAACACGCCAGTAACGCCCTGGAACTGCCCGCCAGCACCATCAGTGCCGCCGGGGAAAAGCCCGGCCTTGATCTCGACGCCGCTGCCGAAGGCACCTCGCGCCTGGGCCTCAGCCCCCGCGAGAACCCCGCCTCGGTGGCCATCGCCGGCCGCGAGAAGATCGAGCGCATCGGCGCGCGCAACTCCCTCGATGTCGCCAACGCCCTGCCCGGCGTCAACGCCTCGGCCCCGCCCGGTTGGGGCGGCTACGTCGCCTACCGCGGCTTCAACGGCGCCCAGGTCAACCAGCTGTACAACGGCATCAGCCTGCAATACACCAGTGCCAACCGCCCGGTGGACGCCTGGATCTACGACCGCGTCGAGCTGATCGGCGGCCCCTCCTCCTTCCTCCACGGCAGCGGTTCGGTGGGCGGCAGCCTCAACTACGTCACCCGCCTGGCCAGCCGCGAGAACAGCGGCGAGGCGCGCATCCGCTATGCCCGCTTCGACGACCGCGAGGTCTCCATCGGCATCAACCGCGTGCTCAACGACGGCCCCGGCCCGCACCACTACGCCCGCCTCGACTACAGCCGCAACGACGGCAACGGCTACATCGATCGCCAGGAGCGCGGCGCCGGCAACTTCGCCTTCTCCCTGCTCAGCGACCTCACCGACAACCTCTCCCACACCCTGGCCATCGAGTACCTGGAAGAGAAGGAAGACAGCCCCTACTGGGGCGCGCCGACCCTCAACCCCAAGGCCGGCGAACTGAAGATCGACCGCCACGACCGCTTCTCCAACTACAACGTCGAAGACGGCCGCTACGAGCAGCGCACCCGCTGGCTGCGCTCCATCACCGACTACCGCCTCGATGACGCCAGCAGCCTGCGCAACACCTTCTACCACTACGAAGGCCAGCGCGATTACCGCAACCTCGAGACCTACCGCTACACCGCCGACAACAGTGCCATCCAGCGCACTGGCGCCTACCTGCAGCGCCACGACCAGGAGCTCAACGGCAACCGCGTGGAGTTCCTGCACAAGGCCGAATTGCTTGGCCGGGCCAGCGACTGGGCCTTCGGCCTCGACTACAGCGTCAACCAGCAGGCGGTCTACCCGCGTTCCTCCTCGGCGATATTCGACACCGTGCAACCCGGCGCCTTCGACCCCGACCACTTCGACGACATCCCTGGCATGGCCGCCAGCCTGGTCAAGGCGCGCAGCAACGAAGTGAAGACCACCTCCGCCTTCGCCGAGAACCGCCAGCAGCTCACCGACGAGCTGGCCCTGGTCACCGCCCTGCGCTACGACCACATCGAGCTGGACGCCACCAACCACGGCGCCGTCAGCGCCAACGCCCCGGCCGCCTTCTCGCGCCGCTGGGACGCCGTCACCGGGCGTGCCGGGCTGGTCTGGCAGTTCACCTCCGACGCCAACCTCTACGTGCAATACAGCACCTCGGCCGAGCCGCCGGGCGGCACCCTCACCGGCGCCAGCTTTACCCAGGTGCGCGACTACGACCTGAGCACCGGCCGCCAGGTGGAAGTGGGCAGCAAGCTGGACTTCGACGAAGGCCGCGGCTCGGCCACCGTCGCCGCCTACCGCATCGTGCGCAAGGACTTCCCCATCGCCGATGCCACCAACCCCAACAGCACCATCCAGGCCGGCCAGCAGACCTCCGACGGCATCGAGATCGCCGCCTCCTACCGGCTCACGCCCACGCTCACCGCCGAAGGCAATTTCGCCTGGGTCGACGCGCGCTTCGACGAGTTCAACGAGGTGGTCAGTGGCGCCAACGTCTCGCGCAAGGGCAAGACCCCGGTCAACATCCCCGATCGCCTGGCCAACCTCTGGCTCAGCTACGAGCTGGCCGAGGACTGGCGCACCGGCGTCGACGCGCGCTACGTGTCCTCGGTCTACGCCAACAACGCCAACACCCAGTGGGTGCCCTCCTACACCCTCTACGGCGCCTTCCTCGAACACCGCCTGAGTGCCGACACCAAGGTCACCGCGCGCCTGCGCAACCTCACCGACGAGGTCTACGCGCGCTTCATCCACCAGACCGGTGCGCAGTACTACCTGGGCGAGCCGCGCAGCCTGGAACTGGCCCTGGACATGCGCTTCTGAGGGCCGCCGGATGAAACGCCACCTGTACCTCTGGCACCGCTGGCTGGGCATCGGCCTGTGCCTGTTCATGGCCCTGTGGTTCGTCTCGGGCGTGGTCATGCTCTTCGTCGGCTACCCGAAGCTGACCCAGGCCGAGCGCCTCGCCCCGCTGCCGCCCCTGGCAGCGGGCTGCTGCGTCGAGCCCGGCGTGGCGCTCGCGGCCAGCGGCCGCAGCGAAGCCCCCTCGAGCCTGCGCCTGGTCAGCATCGCCGGCGAGCCGCGCTACCTGCTCGGCTACCGCGACGCCAACCTGGCGGTGGACGCCCGCGACGGCGTCCTGCTGGGCGCCCAAGGGCCGCTGCAGGCCCTGGCCAGCGCGCGCAGCTTCAGCGGCGCCGAAGCCCATTACCTGGAAGGGGTGGACGAAGACCTTTGGAGCCACAGCCGCGCCCTGGATGCCGACCGCCCGCTGCACAAGGTGCGGGTCGACGATACGGCGCGCAGCCTGCTCTATGTCTCCTCGCGCACCGGCGAGGTGGTGCGCGACGCCAGCCGCGCCGAACGCGCCTGGAACTACCTGGGCGCCTGGCTGCACTGGCTCTACCCACTGCGCGGCGGTGTGCTGGATGGCCTCTGGGCCAACATCGTCATCTACCTGTCCCTGGCGGCCACGGCGATGGCCGTGCTGGGGGCGGTGGTCGGCCTGCTGCGCTGGCGTTTCTCCAGGCCCTACCGCAGCGGTTCGCGCTCGCCCTACCCGGCCGGCTTCGCCCGCTGGCACCACCTCACCGGCCTGGGCTTCGGCCTGCTGCTGATCGCCTGGATCTTCAGCGGGCTGATGTCCATGCGCCCCTGGCACCTCACCGAAGGCCGCTCGCCCCTCACCGCGCGGGATTTCCAGGGCGGCGAGCTGCGAGGCGACGCCTTCCATGTGGGCGTGAACGAGGCCCTGCAACGCTTCCGCGAAACCGGCCTGGAGCCGGTGGAACTGCAATGGCGGATGCTCGGCGGCGCGGCCTACCTCGGCGCCCTGGATGCCCGGGGCGACAGCCGCGTACTGCCTCTGAACGGCGTTGGCCCGGCCCTGGCGATGCTGCCACGCAGCACCCTGGAAGCCGCCGCACCGGAGCCCGTGGCGCAAGCCGACTGGCTGGAGGCCTACGACGCCTATTACTACCCTCGGGGCGAAGCCAGCATGTACGGCGGCCAGCCGAAGCGCCTGCCGCTGCTGCGCCTGGCCTTCGACGACCCCGGCCACAGCTGGGTGCAGATCGACCCCTACAGCGGCGCCGTGCTGGATGTGCTGGACGACAACCGTCGCGTTGGCCGCTGGCTGTTCAACCTGCTGCACAGCTGGGATTGGCAGCCGCTGCTGGAACGGCCGTGGCTGCGGGAGGTGCTGATCATCGCCTTCAGCCTCGGTGGCCTGGCCATCAGCGTCAGCGGCGTGGTGATCGGTTGGCGCCGGTTGCGCCCCAGGCGCAAGCCGGTGCGTTCCCGCGTGCCTGCGAGGGCGACTGCGCGTCAATCATGACGCGCAGGCCGCTCATCCCTGACGAGCGGTCATAAAACCACCACCCCGCTACAGCGCCCGAAGCTCGTGGCCTGCACCCATCCGCACCCAGGTTATCCACAGAGTCATCCACGGTTTCTGTGGGTAGCACCTCGGGTTGCACCCGGGCCGTGGCCCGGGGCGGTCGATGGCCTTGCGGAGGGGGCTACTGCGCGGCCTTGGCGGTCTGGAACTGCAGGGCGTCGCGGGTGAGCTGGTCGATCACCGGAGCAAGGTCGGCGGCGGTGACCTTCTGCCGGTCGTTGCTCAGGGTTTTGCCGAAGCCCTTGCGCACCAGGCGCAACACCGACTTGCCGGAGGCGTTGTCCACCAGTTCGCCTTCGAGGAACAGCTCGGTGTTCTGGTCGCGCTCGCCGGTGGCGGCCATGGCGCCGCCCAGTACCAGGGCGATCGGCAGCACCTCGTAGGGACGCAGGCCCTGGTTCTCGGCGGCGACACCGGTGATGGCGCCACGGAACACCAGGGTACGTGGGCCGGCCTGCTCGGGGCGCACTAGCGGCAGGCGCTGGGCCAGGGCGGCGGCCATCTGCTGGTTGGCACGGGCCAGCACGGCATCCAGGGTGGCCTGGTCGACCCGCGCATCGGGCTTGGGTTGCGGGTAGAAGCCCAGCGGTTGCAGCACCAGGCTGTCATAGCGGGACAGGTCGAAGCCGGGGTCCACCCAGCGCATCACCGGCACGCCCGAGGCGGAACGCGCGCTCTGCAAGCCTTCGTAGCTGGAAAGGAAGCCGGAATACTGGTCCTGGCTCACGGTCTTGCTGGTGCAGCCGCCAAGGGCAACACCAACGGCCAGGACAACGGGGAGCAGCGTGCGGATCGGGTTCATGCGGGTGTTCCTCCGGGGGGTGAAACGGTCGTTTTCGGGGTGTGCGGAAGCCGGCGCCCTGCCGTGGCCGCGCCCCGTTTCGTTGAAACCTGCATCAAAAACAGCCGGGAAGCGGCTACAGCTCCCGGAAAATCGAATCCGCTGCGGGCTCGGGTTCGCCGAAGTCGATCCGACTGGCCTGCTCGGCCAGCTGCGGCTCCAGCCCCAGTGCCAGGAGGATGCTTCTGGCCAGCGTCTGGATGTAGACCTCGTCGACCTCCCGCTGCAACAGGGTGCCGAAAGTGCAGAGCACCGGACCGAGCACCAGGTCGATCGCCAGCGATGTCTCCTGCACCTTGAACAACCCCTGCTCGCGCCCGTCGAGCACTTCGCGGCCGATCACCGCCATGGCCGCACCGCCCGCAAACACCGCCTGGGCGCCGCCCTTGGCGAGAAACGCGGCGATGACCGGATAACGCCGCGCCAGCTTCACGCACAAGGTCACGCCACAGGCCATGCGCACGGCCGGGTTGTCGTGGCGGAGCACGATCGGGTCGACCGAGCCGATGATCTCCACGCTCACCTCCGCCGCCACCGCCAGGAACAGCTCCCGTTCCGAGCGGAAGTGGTTGTAGAAGGTGCCTCGCGACAGCTCCGCCTGACGGATCACCAGGTCGATGATCGGCTCGTCGATACCCCGCTCCGCCAGCAGGCGGAATGCGGTGAGGACCAGCTTGCGACGGGTACGCTGGCGGCGCTCGGCGCCCACCTTGGTGCGGTGATCAGGCACGTGCCACCTGATGCATCGAAGCCTCCTAGAAGTGATAGGACATCCCGAGGTAGGGGCCCTCGTTTTCCATGTCGTAGACGAAGTCGCCCTTGTCGTAGTCGACCTTCATGTAGCGGAACCCCATTTCCGCCTCGAACGGGTCGCTCAGCATCCAGGACAGCCCCAGCGACGCCTGGGTGGTCAGGTCGGAGCCGAGCCCGAACCCGCCGACATCGCCGCTGGCCACCACCGCCACCTCATGGGTCAGCGGGACGCGCCCGCGCATGCCGATGAAGGGCTCGACCCAGTCGACGCTCTGGGTGTGGTCCAGCTCGGCCGTGGCCCCGAATACGGCGGCATCCAGGTCGAGGGACGCCTTGATGCGGTTGTAGCGAATGCCGACGAAGCCGTCCGAAACGACTGGCGAGTCTAGCCATCTGTAGGCAAGCGCACTAGAGAGCATCAGTTGGCTGGTGGTCATGTCGGCGTCCACCCTGGCGCGCCCGCCGGGCGAGGCGACGCCTACCGAGTCGGAGGTCTTCATGTACAGGCTGTCGACGAGGATGCCCCAGCGGCCTTTCTGGAACTCCATGGCCCCCATGAAGCCGGCATCCAGGGTATGGAGGATGTCGGAGAAGCTCATGTCCACCTGGGCCTCGGGCAGGTCGCGGATCCGGGTGCTGCCGTGCATGCGGGTGGCCCAGAGGTAGGGGTTGATCTTCACCGCCCAGGCATCGGGATCGGCACTGTCGGCCGCCTGGGTGGAAACGCTGGTGATCGCACCACCCAGCAGCAGGGTGGCGAGGACGAGAACGTGGCGTGCGTCCATCTGCAGGCTCCTGGCGTTCAGAGGTCGATGCTGGAGATGGCCCAGTCGATGCCCTTGAAGTCGGGCATCTCGCGGCCGTCGTCGGCGCCGAACTCGGCCGCCATCACGGTGTTGAGCTTGGCGTTGAGCGCCATCAGCAGCGCTCCGTCCGCCGAGGCGGCGAGGTTGGTCTTCTCCAGCGGGTCGGCCGCCAGGTCGAACAGTTCCAGTTCGTTCCAGCGCTGCAGCGTTTCCAGGGTGGTGGGGGTGTTGCGCTCCACCGGTGCGAAGTAGCGGGTGAACTTGTGGCGCCCGTCGAACACCGTACGCAGGCTGCCGCGCTTCTTCAGGTCGGGGCGGTAGCCGGCCTCCTGCATCGCCACGTTGGGTGGCACGCCCCGGGTGCGGCCTTCGGAGACGATGCGGATCAGCTCGCTGTCGTTGGTGGCGATGCCGCTGTAGGTGAAGAGGATCTGCTCACGCACGGTGTGCAGCCCACTGGCCTGGACATTGTTCAGCGCGCGGGAGATGTCGTGCCCCGGCAGGTCGCGGCCGGCGACGTCGGCCACCTTGCCCGCATCGAGCCCGCACAGCGACAGCACCGAGGGCACCAGGTCGAGGTGGCTGGTCAGCGACAGGCAGCGCTGCCCGCCCTGCACGTCCGGGTGGCGGATGATCATCGGCACGTGGACGGACTCCTCGTAGGCGAACGGGCCCTTGCCTCGCAGGCCATGGGCGCCGCCCATTTCGCCGTGGTCGGAGGTGAAGATCACGAGGGTGTTCTGGTCCAGGCCGAGCTGGTCCAGCTCGTCGAGCAGGCGGTTGAGCTGGCTGTCCACCGAGACCAGGGAGTTGTAGTAGAAATCGTTGAAGCGCCGCCAGCGGGCGTCCTCGTTGGGGATGTGCCCCAGGGTGTAGCCCCAGGCGCGGTCGAACTCGCCGTGGGCCTTGGGTCGGCCGGCCTCGGTCAGGCTCTGGTAGCGGGTGGCGGCCAGCGGCAGGGACCAGCGCTTCTCGTACGCCGGGTGCTTCGGTGCGCGCGCCGCCGGCATCATCAGCCTGCCGTTGTCCTGCACCTGCTCGGCGCCCTGGTCGGTGTTGAAGTACATGATGTCGTGGGGGTTCACCAGGCTGACGAACAGCGACCAGGGCTTGCCCTCGTCGGCCAGCGCCTTGCCGGTGCCACGCAGCCAGGAGATGGCACTGCCGGCGATCATGTGGTCGTTCTGGTAGCCGCCCAGGGTGTGGGTCAGCACGTCACCGGGCCAGGCGTAGTCGGAGAAGCCGTAGGCATCCATCTCACGGGTGAACAGGCGCTCCGGGGCGTCCGGATCGAAGGCGCGGTCCAGGTGCCACTTGCCCTTGTAGGCGGTGTAGTAGCCGTGCTTGCGGAGCATGTGGCCGATGGTTGGGGTGGCGGTGGAGAGGGGCTTCACGTAGGGCATGTCGACGTTCTCGAACATGCCGTTGTCCGCGGTCTGCAGGCCGGTCATCAGCACCGCGCGGGAGCTGGTGCACATCACCGCCGAGCTGTAGTGGTTGTGGAAGGTGGTGCCGCTGTCCATCAGGCGCTGGTGGCCGCTGAGGGCCAGGTCCTCATGCAGGGTGCGGGAGAAACGCTCCTGGTCGGTGAAGATGAACAGCACGTTCGGGCTGCCGGCGCGCTTGCCCGTCGCAGCCGCTTTCGGGCGCGACGCCGAGGCGCTGGTGGCCTGTGCCGCATTGGGCAGCACCGAGGCCGCCAGGGTCACCCCCGCCATGCCCAGGAACAGCCGCCGGGAAACACCGCCTTCGTCCTGGGTCTCATCTTGCTTGTCGACTGCCACGATTCTTCTCCTAGCCAACCGGTCAATGTCCGACGTCGCTTTACGCGTCGAACTGTACGAATTGTCATTTTGGAGTTCTAGTTCATTTCGAGAATCGTGCAATCCCTCCACGGCCGCGTCATACGGTTGTTTGACGCTTTTTCAAGGCCGCGTGGAACGGGGGCTAAGTCATCAATTTAATTGGGAAAAACTGTAGGAAGCGCTCAACCGGTTGGTGGCGCCTTGATGTCAGTCGACACGATAAGCGGTAGATAAATGCGGACGAAAGGCAGGAACTTTATGCCCGCGCTGCGAGCGGACTCTCTGGCCGGCAGCACGCGCGGTATGGCCGCCCGTCTGCCGCCGCAGAGCACTCAGGCGCTCAACCGCTCCCGCAGCCGCCCGAGCATCCCCAGCAGGCTGCCCACCTTCTCCCGTTCGCGCGCCTCGCGGGGCGCCTCGGCCTGGCGGGCCAGGGCCTGCTGCGGTTGCGCACGCCAGGCCTGGGCCTGGTCGGCGGCGGCCTTGAGGCCCTTCTCGAACAGCCCGCGGCGGATCGGCTTGGGCAGGTAACGGAAGATCTGCGCCTCGTTGATCAGCTTGAGCAGTGCCTGGGTGTCGCGGAACGGCGTCACCACCAGGCTCAGCAGGCGCGGGTGGGCCTGGGCCAGGGATTTGAGCAGGGGCGCGGTGTCTTCCCCGGCAAACGTCAGGTCGCCCACCAGCAGGTCCACCGGCTCGTCGTTGAGCAGGCCCACCGCCTCGGCCAGGTTGTGCGGGCGCAGCAGGCGATGGCCGCCGCCCATGCAGAAGTCGGCGACGCTGGCCAGGGTTTCCGGGTCGTCGTCCAGCAGCAGAACGCTCAATGCAACGGTCTTCGTGGCAGCCGGCAAGGGTGCGGCCGGGGCGGCAACCTGGCGCCCGGCGATCTCCGCCGCCTGGCGCAGGGTGAAGGCCATTTCCTGCGGGTCCCAGGGCTTGGTCAGGTAGCGGAAGATGCCGCCGCTGTTCAGCGCTTCCACCGCCGCATCCAGGTCGGAGTAGCCGGTGAGCAGGATGCGCAGGCAGTCCGGCGCCATCTCGCGCACCTGGGTCAGCAGCTCGGCGCCGCTCATCTGCGGCATGCGCTGGTCGCTGACGACGATATGCACCGGCTCCTTGGCCAGGCGCTCCAGGGCGCGCAACGGGTCGCTCTCGGTGAGCACTTCGTAGTCACGGCGGAACTGCATGGCGAGGCTGCGCAGGATGCGTTCCTCGTCGTCGATGAACATCACGCGGATGGGCGAAGTCATGGGGTCAGGCGCTCCGTTTCATTTCACGGGCCTGCACGCGCGGCAGGCGGATGAGGAAGCGCGTGCCGCGCCCCACTTCAGAGGCCACGCGAATGCTGCCGCCGTGGTCCTGGATGATCTTGTAGCTGATGGACAGGCCCAGCCCCGTGCCCTCGCCCACCGGTTTGGTGGTGAAGAAGGGATCGAAGATGCGCCGCACCACGTCCGGTGCCATGCCGCAGCCGCTGTCCTGCACCGAGATGCACACCCAGTCCGCCTCGGTCCAGCTCTTGATCTGGATGCGGCCGAAGCCGACCGTGGCCTGGGCGGCGTTGGTCAGCAGGTTGAGCAGCACCTGGTTGATCTGCGACGGCGCGCAGGCCACCCGAGGCAGTTCGCCCAGCTGCTGCTGCACCTCGGCCTTGTCCTTGATGTGGTTGCGGGCGATCAGCAGCGCGCTGCGAATGCAGTCGTTGAGGTCCACTTCCTCGCTCATGGCGCGGTCCAGGCGGGCGAAGTCCTTGAGCCCGGCCACCAGCTCGCCGATCTGCTCCAGGCCATAGAGGGTGTCGCCATAGAGCTGGCGCAGGTCCTCGGCCAGCAGCTCCGGCGCCACCTGCTCGCGCATCGCCGCGGCGGCATCCAGGGCATCGCCCAGGCGCTGCTCGTCGCAGTCCGGGTCACGCAGGCAATCGGCCAGGGCCGCCTGGCTGCGGGCCAGGCCGGTGAGCGGCGCGGTGAGCTGGTCGAGCAGCTGCACGTTGTTCTTCACGTAGCCCAGCGGGGTGTTCAGCTCATGGGCGACGCCGGCGACCATCTGGCCCAGGGAAGCCATCTTCTCCGACTGCACCAGCTGGGCCTGGGATTCCTTGAGGTCCACCAGCGCCTTGCGCAGCACCTGGTTGCGCTGGGCGATGCGCAGCTCCATGGCCTTGAGCAGGTCGAGCACGGTGCCCAGGCCCTGGTAGCGGCCCTCGCCGTCCACCAGGATGAAATCCTCGGTGATGGGGTACTGCAGCTCGGCGGTGATCTGCTTGGCGGCCTGCTCCAGGCTCATTTCCAGGCTCAGCACCAGGGGCGTGGCGTTCATCACCTCGCTCACCGGGCGGCGGCCCCAGAGGTCGCGACCGAAGCGCTGCATGAAGATGTCCTGCAGCGTGTAGCGGCTCACCAGCCCCAGCGGCCGGGCCTCGGCGTCCACCACCGGCAGGGAGAGGAAGGTCTTGTGTTCCGGGGTCAGCAGCCGGTCGGCCACATCGCTGATGCTCATCGCCGGTTCCAGCCCCGCAACGGGTTTGAGCAGGCGCGCCAGACTGCTTTCGGCTGCCATGATCCAAGGCTCCTTCCACTGAGAATGGGCGCCATTCAAGCAGTGCCAGGTTGCCATCATGTGACAGCTGTCTCATTTCCCTTACACCCGGCTTCGCAGGCCAGTCGCCGGGTGGGCGACGCCCCACCCGTCCACCATCCGGGCTCGCCGGAAACACCGCTGGTGGAGGTAAAAAACGACCTCCACCCACAGCGGTCAAGCCCCCTCAGGCTGGCGGCTTTGTGCATGGGCGACCTTCATCCGGCTCACCGTTGGGCTCGGCACCAACCTCGGACGTAGGGTGGACCGCGCTTTATCGGTCCACCATTCGAGGTCATGCCGAACACCGCTGGTGGATGAAAAAAGCGCCATCCACCCTACACCCCCTCATGCTCCAGCGGGGCTGGCGGCTTTCACGATGCCTACGATCAATGGAAATCCCGGCTGCGCACATCCAGCCCCTCCAGCAAGGGCGTGAGGTCGTGCAGGCGGCGGGCGATGAGGTGGCGCACGCCGTCCTTGCTCTCCAGGCGGCCATCCACCTGGAGCATCTGCGAGCCCACCAGCACGCGGCGCTGGCGTACGGCGATGTCGTTCCAGACCACCACGTTGACCATGCCGAACTCGTCTTCCAGGGTGACGAAGATCACCCCGCTGGCGGTCTGCGGGCGCTGGCGGCCCTTGACCAGGCCGGCGACGCTCACCCCCTGGCCGTGCTCGGTGGCGGCCAGGTCCCGCGAGCTGCGGCAGCGCCGCTTGGCCAGGGCACCGCGCAGCAGGGCCAGGGGATGGGGACCGAGGGTGGTGCCCAGGGTGTCGTAGTCGGCGTACAGGTCCTCGCCACGGCTGGGCAGCGGCAGGTCCACGGGCAGTTCCGCCTGCTGCGGCAGGCCGGCGAACAGCGGCAGTTCCTCCTCCACTGCCGCCACCGCCCAGCGCGCCCGGTGGCGATGGCCGGCCAGGCCGCGCAGGGTGCCGGCATCGGCCAGGCGTTCACGGGCGCGGGCATCCAGGCGGGCACGGTGGCAAAGGTCGGCCACGTCGTCGAAGGCGCGCAGGGCACGTGCAGCGGAGATACGCTGGGCCGCCTCCTCGTTGAAGCCCTTGACCATGCGCAGCCCCAGGCGGATGGCCAGGCGCCCGCGCGCATCGGGCTCCAGGTCGCAATCCCAATCGCTGTGGCGCACATCCACCGGGCGCACCTCGATGCCATGGCGGCGGGCGTCCTGCAGCACCTGGTCGGGGGTGTAGAAGCCCATGGGCCAGCTGTTCACCAGGGCACAGGCGAAGATCGCCGGCTCGTGGCACTTGAGCCAGCTGCTGGCATAGGCCAGCAGGGCGAAGCTGGCGGCGTGGGACTCGGGGAAGCCGTAGCTGCCGAAGCCCTTGATCTGTTCGAAGATGCGCGCGATGAACTCGGGCTTGTAACCCCTCTCCAGCATGCGCTCGGTCAGGCGGATGCGATGGGGCTCCAGGCCGCCATGGCGCTTCCAGGCGGCCATGGAACGGCGCAGCCCATCGGCCTCCTCCGCTGTGTACTTGGCCGCCACCATGGCGATCTGCATCACCTGTTCCTGGAACAGCGGAACACCCAGGGTGCGTTGGAGCACCGTCTGCAACTCCTCGGAGGGGTAATCCTCCGGCTCCTCCTTGTTCCGCCGCCGCAAATAGGGATGAACCATATCCCCCTGGATCGGCCCCGGCCGCACGATGGCCACCTGTATCACCAAGTCGTAGAACTCTTTGGGCCGCAGGCGCGGCAGCATGGCCATCTGCGCGCGGGATTCGATCTGGAACACGCCAATTGTGTCGGCGCGGCTGATCATTTCGTAGGTGGCGGCGTCTTTCTCAGGCAGTCCCGCCAAGGTCAATTTCCTGCCCCGATGCCGCTCGATCAGCCCGAAGCAACGGCGCAGGGTGGTGAGCATGCCCAGGGCCAGCACATCCACCTTGAGCAGGCCCAGAGCGTCGAGGTCGTCCTTGTCCCACTGCACCACGGTGCGCTCGGCCATGCTGGCGTTCTCCACCGGCACCAGGGTGTCCAGCGGCGCTTCGGAGATGACGAAGCCGCCCGGGTGTTGCGACAGATGCCGGGGAAAGCCGATCAGTTCATGGGTCAGCGCCAGGACGCGGCGCATCACCGGGCTTTCCGGGTCGAAGCCGGCCTCCAGCAGGCGATCCACGGGCGGTGCGTGGTCGCTCCAGCTGCCGCAGCAATCGGCCAGGGCGTTGACCTGGTCCGGCGGCAGGCCCAGCACCTTGGCGATATCCCGCACCGCCCCGGTGCCGTGGTAGGTGCTGGCGACGGCTGTGAGTGCAGCGCGGCCGCGGCCGTAACGGCGGAACACGTACTGCATCACCTCTTCGCGGCGCTCGTGCTCGAAGTCGACATCGATATCCGGCGGCTCCTTGCGCTCCTTGGACAGGAAGCGCTCGAACAGCAGGTTGAAGCGGCTCGGGTCCAGCTCGGTGATGCCGAGTACGAAGCACACCACCGAGTTGGCCGCCGAGCCGCGCCCCTGGCAGAGGATGCCTTTCGAGCGGGCGAAGCGGACGATGTCGTGCACCGTGAGGAAGTAGCTCTCGTAACCCAGCTCCTCGATCAGCGACAGCTCGTGCGCCACCGTCTCAAGCGCCTTCGGGCTGGCGCCCTTGGGCCAACGCTTGGGGATGCCCTCGGCCACCAGATGGCGCAACCAGCTCACCGGCGTGTGCCCTTCCGCCACCAGCTCGCGAGGGTACTGGTAGTTGATCTCGCCGAGGTCGAAGCGGCAGCGCGCGGCGATCACCCGGGTCTCGGCCAGCAGCGCCGGCGGGTAGAAACGCTCCAGTACCGCCCGCGAACGCAGGTGCCGCTCGCCATTGGGAAACAGCCGCTGCCCGGCCTCGGCCAGGGTGCAGTGGTGGCGGATGGCGGTCATGCAGTCCTGCAGCGCGCGGCGGCCCCGGGCATGCATGTGCACATCGCCGGCTGCCACGGCGGGAATGCCCAGCTCCGCCGCCAGGGCCTGCAAGCGGGCCAGGCGGCTGGCGTCATCGGCGCCGCGGTGCAGTTCCACCGCCAGCCACAAGTGGCCGGGGAAGCGCTCGCGCAACCAGCGGCCTTCCTCTGCGTTCGCCGCCTCGCCGGGCAGCCAGAGGGCCAGCAGGCCGTCGAGGGCGTCGTCGAAATCCTCCGCCAGCAGGCGGTATTCGCCCTTGGCGGCGCGGCGCCGGGCCCGGGTGATGATCCGGCACAGGTGCTGGTAGCCGGCCAGGTTCTCCACCAGCAGCACCAGGCGCGGGCCGTGCTCGATGGCCATCTCGCTGCCGACGATCAGCGGCAGCTCGCTGTCCTTGGCGGCCTGCCAGGCCCGCACGATGCCGGCCAGGGTGCATTCGTCGGTGATCGCCAGGGCGGCGTAGCCCTGCTGCTTGGCGCGCTCGAACAGCTCGGCGGCGCTGGAGGCTCCGCGCTGGAAGCTGAAGTTGGACAGGCAGTGCAGCTCGGCGTACCCGGCGCTCATGCGAACCAGCCCAGCAGGGTGAAGGGGCCGAGTTCCCCGGCCGGGCACCAGGCCCAGGCGCGGCGGCCGTCACGGGTTTCCAGCTGGTAGTAGTCGCGGCGCTGGTCGTCGCCATCCCACCAGCCGGATTCCACCCGCTCCGGCCCGGCGAGGATGCGCGGCGCGAACTCGCGCAGCGGCTGGCCCTCGCGCAGCAGCCAGCCGGGCCGTGGCGGCCCCTGCAGCAAGGGCCCGGCCAGGCCGTCCACCCCCAGGCGCCAGGCATGTTCGGGGCGGTGGTCGGCGTGGGCCTGCAGGCCGCGCACGGCGTCATCCCCCAGGCGTGCGCGCAGGCGTTCGCGCAATTGCTCCCAGGGCAGGTTCTGCTGCGGGCGCGGGTCGAACAGCTCGCGGTGCTCGGGCACGAAGCGCGGCAGGTCACGGGCCTGCAGGCGCATGCCGCGCACCGGCGCCACCACCTGCAGCTGCTCCAGGCGGCCACGGGCCAGCTCGAAGAGCATCGCCGGGTCGCGCTCGGCCCCCAGCAGGCCCACAGGCACCTGGCTGTCCGCCTGGCTGGCGTGTTCCAGATGCAATACGAAACGCTGCACGCCGCTGTCGCGCCCGGCGAGGAAGGCGGCCAGGTCGGCGGTGAGCCGGCGCAGGGGGAACAGCAGCGCCTGGTTGGATTCCACCTCGAAGTTCAGCTCGATACGGCCATTGAATTCATCCGGTGGCAGGTAGCAGTCCAGGACCACGGCACGGCTGCCCTGCAGTTCGTCCAGGTGCTGCAGCACCCGTGCAGGAAAGCGCTTGGCCAGGGTGTCGCGCGGCAGCGTCATCACCTGTTTCAGGCGGCGCAACCCCATGCGCCCCAGGGCCGTGGCCACCTCGGGCTCGAAGCCGGCACGCTCTACCGGGAGACGCTCCAGGGCCTCACGCAGGGCTGTGCCCTCCGCCACCGCCAGGCCGTCGTGGGCGTTGGCCAGGATGCGCGCCGCCACCGGGTTGGGGGCCGCGACGATGCGGTGGCGGAAGCCCAGCGCCGTCAGCTCTTCGCGCAGGCGTGCCTCGAAACGCGGCCAGGGGCCGAACAGGCCGAGGCTGGAGGCGATCTCCACCAGCAGCACACGGGGGTAGCGCAGGCTCACATGGGAACTGAAGCCGTAGCCCCAGGCAGCGAGAAAGCGCTGCCAGTGCTCGATCTCCGCGGCGTTGTACTCGGCCTGGGCGAAATCGCGGGTCAGGGCGTGGGCAGCGGTCAGGCCCATGCCCGCGCGCAGGCCCAGGGCCCGGGCGGCTGGGTTCACCGCCTGCAGCACGCGGCGCTGGGGCGTACCGGTGAGCAGCGCAAGGGGCGCCTCAGGGTCGTCGCGGCGGCGCAGCACGGCGTCCAGGGCCAGCTGCGGCAGGAGGATGCAGGCCCAGCGCATGTCAGTGCCCCGCCAGGGCCAGGCTGGCGGCCGGCGCCAGGCCACCCCGGCACTTGAGCACCCGCACCCGGCCGGGGCCGTCGAAGGCCAGACGCAGGGCCGCCGGCGAGGGGTTGTGCGCCTCTTGCTGGGGGCGATAGGCGAAGGCCAGGGTCTGCCCGGTTTCCGCCGCCACCTGCAGCCGGCGCAGGGCGCGGTCATCCACCTGGCGTGGCCAGCAGAGCACTGCGCCGCAGCTGCCCGAGCGCAGGCATTGCTCGGCGGCCCAAAGCCCATCGCGGCCCTCGGCCTCGATCAGCACCAGCCAGCGCAGGTCCACCCCGGCGGCCTGCCAGGCCTGGGGATACGGCAGGTACGGCGCGCCCACCAGGGCCACGCGCTCGGCGCTGGCGGTGAGGCGCGCCAGGGTCGGCCAGAGCAATTGCAGCTCACCCAGGCCAGTGCCCGGCACGAGGATTTCGCTGAGCGCGGACTCCGGCCACCCGCCCGCCGGCAATGCCGCATCCAGGGCCGCATGCCCGGTGGGCTGAGCACCGCTCGGCTGGGTGCTGGCCTGGCCTTTCCAGACCCGGCGCTCGTCCAGCAGCGCATCGAGGGCGACCACGGCGCCCATCAGGCGTCGCTCCGGCTGGAAGCGCCCGTTACGGCAGGGGGAAAGGAGGCAGGCATGGAGGGCTCGGCATGAATAACTGTATCTATATACAGTAATCCAGTCCTATTCCTACGGCAATGCACGCCACTTGCCGTAGGACGGGCGGCCTGCCTCTGGCGCGAATGCCCTGTACAAAAAGTGAGCGGAACCGGAGGAAAGGCTAACGGGGCGCCAATGCCTTGCGATAGCCTAGGCGCTCACGGCATGCAGGATGAGCCCGTCGATGCAGCAGCCCCACGAAAGCGCCACCGGCCTCGAAGACGCCGACCAGCGAGCCCTGGTGCGGCTGATCTTCAGCTCCACCGCCCTGACCCTGGCCTGCTTCTCCGTGCTGCAGTTCATCGCCGGCAACCTCGTCCTGTCCTTCCTGGAAATGGCCACCGCGATCCTGCTCGGCTGGGCCTGCCAGCGCATCCGCCACGTCCAGGTCCTCACGCCCTGGCTCTATGCCTATCTGCTGCCCACCTTCAGCTTCCTCATCTACATCATCGTCATGCCCGACGCTTCGCCCACGGCCTTCGTCTGGATCTACCTGATCCCGGTGCTCTCCTACCTGTTGCTGGGCAAGCTGCGCGGCTTTCTCCTGGCCATGCCCTATCTGGCCGTGGCGGTCATCGCCTACCTGCTGCGCTTCCCCCCGGCAGCCGATGCCAGGGGTCTGATCGACCTGGGCAACGCCATGCTCTGCGGGCTGCTGATCATGGCCTTCGTGCACATCTACGAGGCCCGCCGTGCAGTGGCCCACGCCCAGTTGCGGCGCCTGGCCCACAGCGATGCGCTGACCGGCGTCGCCAGCCGCGACTTCTTCCAGCGTGCGTTGGAGCGCAGCATCGAGGAGGCCAAACGGGGCGGTCTCAGCCTGGTGCTGGTGGTGCTGGACGTGGACGATTTCAAGCAGGTCAACGATCGCTGGGGCCACGATGCCGGTGACCAGGCCCTGCGGCACATCTGCCAGCGCCTGCAGCAACGCTTGCGCGCCACCGACCTGATCGGCCGCCTGGGCGGCGAGGAGTTCGGCCTGCTGCTGCGCGAAACCCGCCGCGACGCCGCCGCGCACCTGGTCGAGGCGCTGCGCCTCGACCTGCAACAGTCGCCCCTGCACTACGGCGAACAGCTCATCCCCCTCTCCGCCACCTTCGGCCTGGCCGAATGGCAGGTCGACGGCCATAGCGGCGACGAGCTCTACCGCCGTGCCGACAAGCGCCTTTACCAAGGCAAGGCCCTGGGCCGCAACCGCCTGGTGATCAGCGACTGCGTGCCCTGATCGCCCGCGCCATTTCCGCTATGACCGGATTCCCCTAGACGCCCCTAGGGGCCACCCCGATTTCGACGAAGCGCTTCAGCTCCTATGGTTCCGGGTATCCATCCACTACCGGGAAGTTGCCGTGCTGGCCTATTCCGTTCTCTGGTTCGCCCTCCTCCTCGGCCTCGCCGGCCTGGGGCTGGAGATGCCCTGGGTCACGGGTGCCGGCATCGCCCTCGCCGCCGTCGCCGCCCTCCTCCTGCGCCCCCGCGCCCCGGTGGTGGTGGAAGCGGCGCCGGTGGATGTGGCCCCGCCGACCACCGATTGCCAGCCCCTGCTCAGCGCCGTGTTGCCCGCCTGGGAGCAGAACATCGGCCAGGTGCGCCAACTGGTCAGCGGCAATGTCAGCAAGCTGTTCGAGCGCTTCGCCAGCCTGGCCCAGCGCCTCGAGCAGACCTTGCAGCGCTCGGAAAGCGTGATCGGCGGCGCCGGGGTCACCGACAACCTGCGCCAGGCCCAGCAACGCCTGGACGAGGTCACCACCGCCTTCCACGGCGCCACCGCCCACAAGAACGAACTGCTGGCCACCATCGGCCACCTCAACAGCTACGCCAGCGAGCTGCAGAGCATGTCCAAGCACGTCCAGGACATCGCCAGCCAGACCAACCTGCTGGCCCTCAACGCCGCCATCGAAGCGGCCCGAGCCGGTGACTACGGGCGCGGCTTCTCGGTGGTGGCCGACGAGGTGCGCAAGCTCTCCAGCCTCTCCGCCGAAACCGGCCAGCGCATGGTCGAGAAGGTCGGCGAGATCAACCAGGCGATCCGCTCCACCGTCAGCGCCGCCGAGGAACTCTCGGTCAGCGAGGAGAACAACCTGCGCTACCTCGACCAGGTGGCCGGCGACATCATGCAGGGCCTCAGCGCCAACCTCGACGAGCTCACCGACACCTCCCGCGACCTGCAGCGCGACGCCCGCACCACCCAGGCGGACATCCAGGACATCATCGTCAGCCTGCAATTCCAGGACCGCTCCGACCAGATGCTCGACCACCTGCAAGGCGACCTGGGGCGCCTGCAACGTGCCCTGCGCGAGCAGGACCCGATCCTCGGCCAGCCGCAGCGCTGGCTCACCGAACTGCGCCGGCAGTTCACCACGGACGAAGAGCGCACCGGCCGCCACGGCCAGCCTGCGCAGAACAGCGAAGTCACCTTTTTCTGATCATTGGAGGCCCCATGGCCAAGACCATCCTGATAGTCGACGACTCCTCGTCGATGCGCCAACTGGTGAAGATGACCCTCGGCGGCGCCGGCCACCAGGTCATCGAAGCCGTCGACGGGCGCGACGCCCTGACCAAGCTCAACGGCCAGAAGATCAACCTGATCATCAGCGACGTGAACATGCCCAACCTCGACGGCATCGGCCTGGTCAAGGAAATCAAGGCGCACAAGGACTACCGCTTTACCCCCATCGTCATGCTCACCACCGAAAGCGAGCAGAGCAAGAAGGCCGAAGGCCAGGCGGCCGGCGCGCGGGCCTGGATCGTCAAGCCGTTCCAGCCGCAGCAACTGCTGGCGGCCGTCGAAAAGCTGGTGGGCTGAGATGCTAAGCATCGCCTTCGACACCGCCGCCACCCCGGCCCAGCTCGCCCTGAGCGGCAGCCTGACCATCTACGAGGTGGCCCAGGCCCACGGCGAGCTGCTGGCCCTGCTGGCGGCCAATGCGCGGGTCGAGGCCTGGCGCCTGGACCTCGCCGAGTTGGAAGAACTGGACAGCGCCGGCGTGCAGCTGCTCCTCGGCCTGCGCCGGCAACTGGTGCTGGCCGGCAACACGGTCGAAGTGGTGAACCTGCAAGGCGCCGCGCTGGAAATCGTCAGCCTGCTGCGCCTGGACGTGCTGCTGCCCGGTGAGCAACCGGCCGCGGCCTGAATGGAGGCGCCCCCATGCTCAATGGCGAACAGTGGAGCCAGCTGCTGCTGGGCTTCATCGAGGAAGCCCGCGACCTCGGCAAGCAGGCCGAGGAGTACCTGCTGCAGCTGGACCAGCAGCCCGAGGACGCGGCGGCCATCAACGGCCTGTTCCGCGCCATGCACACCCTCAAGGGCTCTGCCGGGCTGTTCTCCCTTACGCCCCTGGTGAGCTTCACCCACCACCTGGAAAACCTGCTCATGGCGGTGCGCGACGGCCAGCGCGCCCTCGACCCGTCGCTGGTGTCGCTGATGCTGCGCTGCCTCGACGAAATCGTCTCGATGATCGCCCTCATCGACCCGGAAACCGGCGAGCTGCCGGTGGACGAACAACACCAGACCGAACTGCTCGCCGCCCTCGCCGCCCACCTGGGCACGGCCGCGCCGGCGGCCAAGGTGCCGGGTGAAGCGGTGCCGCCGGCCGATGGCAACGTCGCCGAAGACGGCGCCTGGCACATCTCCCTGCGCTTCCATGCCGACCTGCTGCGCAACGGTTTCGACCCCATCGCCTTCGTCCAGTACCTGAGCCGCCTGGGCGATGTGCTCAACCTCCAGGTAATCGACGACGCCCTGCCGCCCCTGGCCGAGCTGGACCCGGAAAGCTGCTACCTGGGCATGGAGATCGATCTGCTCAGCGACGCCGCCAAGGCCGAGATCGAGGACGTCTTTGAATTCATCCACGACTTCTGCACCCTGCGCATCCTGCCGCCCAACAGCGCCCAGGACGACTACATCCACCTGATCCAGGAACTGCCCGAAACCGACGAGCGCATCGGCGCCATCCTCGTCGCCAGCGGGCTGCTCACCGAGCACGAACTGGCCCAGGGCCTGGCCCTGCAGGCCGTTGCCGCCGAGCTCAAACCGGCCCTCGGCGCGGTGCTGGTGGAGGAAGGCATCGTCGCGCCGCAAGCGGTCAATGCCGCCCTGGCCAAGCAGAAGAGCTCGCGGGAACGCAAGGTCCAGGAAAGCAGCCAGATCCGCGTTGCCGCGCACAAGCTGGACGAGCTGATCAACCTGGTCGGCGAGCTGGTGATCAGCGCCGCCGGGGCCCAGCTGCAAGCGCAGATGCACGGCAACGCCCTGTGCCAGGAAGGCGCGCAGACGGTCAACCAGCGTGTCGAGCAGATCCGCGAGGCGGCGCTGAAGCTGCGCATGATCGAGATCGGCGACACCTTCAACCGCTTCCACCGCGTGGTGCGCGACGTCAGCCAGCAGCTGGGCAAGGACATCCGCCTGGAAATCCGCGGCGCCGACACCGAACTGGACAAGTCGGTGATCGACAAGCTCGCCGACCCCCTCACCCACCTGGTGCGCAACGCCATCGACCACGGCATCGAATCCGCCGAGCAGCGCCTGGCCGCCGGCAAGAGCGCCGAAGGCCGGCTGAGCCTCAACGCCTACCACGAGTCGGGGATGATCGTCATCGAAGTGGCGGACGACGGCCACGGCCTGAACACCGCGCGCATCCGCGAGAAGGCCATCGCCCGCGGCCTCATCGACCCCCAGGCCAACCTGCCCGAACACGATATCCAGCGGCTGATCTTCGCCGCCGGCTTCTCCACCGCCGACAACGTCTCCGACCTCTCCGGCCGTGGCGTCGGCATGGACGTGGTGCGCAGCGCCATCGACGCCCTGCGCGGCAGCATCGAGATCGACTCGCGCCCCGGCCTCGGCTGCACCTTCCGCATCCGCCTGCCGCTGACCCTGGCGATCATCGATGGCTTCCTGGTTAGCCTGGGCGAGGAACACTTCGTGGTGCCGCTGGACATGGTCACCGAGTGCCTGGAGCTGGAAGCCGGGCAACTGGCCGATGCCGCCTACGGCTACCTCGACCTGCGCGGCCGCCCCCTGCCCTGCATCGACCTGGCCGCGCATTTCGAGCTGCCGGTGCAACGCGGCAAGCGCCGCAACATCGTGGTCGTCAGCCTCGGGCGCCAGCAGGCCGGGCTGATCGTCGACAACCTCCACGGCGAGCTGCAAACCGTCATCAAGCCGCTCGGCCTGCTGTTCCAGCACCTGGAAGGCATCAGCGGCTCCACCATCCTCGGCTCAGGGCAGGTCGCCCTGATCATCGATATCGCCAGCCTGTTCCGGCACCTGCAAGGACGCGTCGATGCCGACGCACGTACCCCGTCAACCCAACCGCGCCCCGACCTCGCGGGCTCGTAGGAGAACACCGCCATGCAATTCATCAGCAACCTGAAGATCGGCGTCAGGCTGATCGCCGGCTTCTCCCTGGTGGTGCTCCTGACCGCCGTGGTAGGGGTCCTGGGCATTGTCAACCTGGGCAAGGTCAATGACCTCTCCGACCAGATGTACAGCCGCGAAATGGCTGCCCTGGAAACCATGATGAACGCCAACATGGACCTCATCTACATGGGCCGCCACCTGCGCAGCAACCTGCTGTCGTCTTCGCAGCAGGAGCGCGACGCCACCGCCGCGCAGGTCCACGAAGCCATGAAGAACCTGCACGAGAACCTCGACAAGGCGCGTGGCAGCTTCGACAGCGAGCAGTCCCTCGCCAAGCTCGCCGCCCTCGACACGCAACTGGCCGAATACGAGAAAATCGTGCTGCAGATGCTCGAGGCGAATAAAAACGCTGCCCTGGCGCAGGGCACCGAGGCCACCGCACTGATGCCGCAGCTGCGCGCCCAGGGCAACGCCGCCGACGCCACCATCAGCGAGTTGGTGGTGCAGAAGAAAACCCGCGCCAAGGACGCCAACGACAGCATCACCGACATCTACCTGGGCTCGCGTACGCAGATGATCGTGCTGATCCTCATCGCCGCCGTGCTCGGCTTCGCCATCGGTATTCTCGTCACCCGCTCCATCTCGCGGCCGTTGAACCGCGCCATGGGCGTGGCCAACAGCCTGGCCGAGGGTGATCTGACGGTGAACGTCGAATCCGACAGCCGCGACGAGACCGGGCGCCTGCTGGCCTCCATGCAGCACATGACCGAGCGCCTGCGCAGTGTCATGGCCGACGTGCGCAGCGCCGCCGACTCGCTGTCCTCGGCCTCCGAGGAAGTCAGCGCCACCTCGCAATCCCTCAGCCAGGCCGCCACCGAACAGGCCGCCAGCGTCGAGGAAACCACCGCCTCGGTCGAGCAGATGTCCGCCTCCATCGCGCAGAACACCGAAAGCGCGCAGATCACCGACGGCATCGCCGGCAAGGCCGCCAACGACGCCGTGCAGGGTGGCCAGGCGGTGCGCGAGATGGTCCAGGCCATGAAGCAGATCGCCGACAAGATCGGCATCATCGACGACATCGCCTACCAGACCAACCTGCTGGCCCTCAACGCCGCCATCGAGGCCGCCCGCGCGGGCGACCATGGCAAGGGCTTCGCGGTGGTCGCCGCCGAGGTGCGCAAGCTCGCCGAACGCAGCCAGGTGGCCGCCCAGGAGATCGGCGGCGTCGCCAGCAACAGCGTGCACCTGGCCGAGCAGGCCGGCGCGCTGCTCGACCAGATCGTGCCCAACATCCAGAAAACCTCCGACCTGGTGCAGGAAATCACCGCCGCATCCCAGGAGCAGACCACTGGCGCCGCGCAGATCAACATCGCCATGGGCCAGATGAACCAGATCACCCAGCAGAACGCCTCTGCCTCCGAAGAGCTGGCCGCCACCGCCGAGGAAATGAACGCCCAGGCCAGCCAGCTGCAGGAGCTGATCGGCTACTTCCGCCTGGACAACGCCGCCCACGCCAACAAGCTGCCTGCGGTGCGCAACGACCGTGGCCCCGGCAACGTGCGCGAACTGCGTCGCCCGCCGGCACCGCGCAAACCGAACCAGCCGCTGGCCGACGAAGGCCAGTTCGTCAGCTTCAACTGAGGAGGCGGCATGAACGAAGCCAAGGCCATGGTGCCGGTGGCCCTGCCCACCAGCATCCAGCACCTGTCGTTCCGGGTGCGCCAGGCGCGCTACGCCCTGCCCATCGACCTGGTGCGCGAAATCATCGAGTACGGCCAGGTCACCACCGTGCCGATGATGCCGCCCTTCATCCACGGGGTGATCAACCTGCGCGGCAACGTGGTGCCGGTGCTGGACCTGGCGGCACGCTTCGGCTTCGAGCTGAGCGTGCCGAACAAGCGCACCTGCATCGTCATCATCGAACTCAACCTGGATGAGCAGCAGCAACGCATCGGCCTAGTGGTGGACGCCGTCGATGCGGTGCTGGACATCGAATCCGACAAGGTCGAGCAGGCGCCGCCCTTCGGCGCCGGCATCCGCACCGACTTCATCGCCGGCATGGCCCGCGACGAGCGCGGCTTCACCATCATCCTCGACGTGCGCCGCGTGCTCTCGCTGGACGACATCCGCCAGCTGAGCCTCGCCCAGCAGGCCGGCTGATGCCCACCAGCCACCTGCCCAAGCTCAGCGACAGCGACTTCCGCCGCCTGCAGCAGATGATGCTGGAGGCGTCCGGCATCCGCATGGCCGAGCAGAAGCGCACGCTGATGGCCGGCCGCCTGATGGGCCGCCTGCGCGCCCTCGACCTGACCAGCTACGGCGACTACATGAAGGTGCTCGACGACCCCGCCTCCCAGGAGGAGCGGCGCACGGTCATCGACCTGCTCACCACCAACGAAACCTACTTCTTCCGTGAGCCGCAGCACTTCAAGCAGCTCGGCGAATGGGTCACCCACCAGCGCCGCCCGCTGCACCTGTGGAGCGCCGCCAGCTCCTCCGGCCAGGAAGCCTTCAGCATGGCCATGACCCTGGCCGAGAACGCCCGCACCCAGGACTGGTCGATCTTCGCCAGCGACCTCAGCCGCCGCGTGCTGGAAACAGCGCGCCTGGCCACCTACCCCATGGAGCAGGCGGAGAACTTCCCCACCGGCTGGCTCAAGCGCCACTGCCTCAAGGGCGTGGAGGAAAGCGAGGGGCTGTTCCGCATGAGCCAGGCCCTGCGCCACCGGGTGACCTTTGCCGAACTCAACCTGACCCGGCCGATCCCCAAGGAGATCGGCCCCTTCGACGTGATCTTCCTGCGCAACGTGCTCATCTACTTCGGCCAGGAGGAAAAACGCGCCATGGTCGCGCGCCTGGTGGAGCGCCTGCGCCCGGACGGCCTGTTCTTCATCGGCCATGCGGAAAGCCTGCATGGCTTCAACCTGCCGCTGCGTGCCGTGCGGCCTTCGGTATTCCAACGCACATGAGCCCGCTCAGCAAACCCGCCCCGAACCCGATCAAGGTGTTCATCGTCGACGACTCCGCCCTGGTGCGGCAGGTGCTCACCGCCTGCCTGGACAACCACCCCGGCATCCAGGTCATCGGCCAGGCCGCCGACCCGCTGTTCGCCCTCGACAAGATGCGCAAGCAATGGCCCGACGTGCTGGTCCTGGACGTGGAAATGCCGCGCATGGACGGCATCACCTTCCTGCGCAAGATCATGGCCGAGCGGCCGACGCCCTCGATCATCTGCTCCACCCTCACCGAAGCCGGCGCCGCCATCACCCTGGAAGCCCTCGCCGCCGGCGCCGTGGGCGTGTTCACAAAAGCCCGCCAGGGGCTCAAGGACAGCCTGCAGCAGCTCTCCGGCGACCTCATCCGGCAGATCGAACTGGCCGCCCGCAGCCGCCCCCACGCCATGCCGCGCAGCGCGCCGCCACCGCCGGCCAAGGCCACGCCGGCAGCGGCGCCGACCGAACCGGCGGCACGCCCCACCGGCTACGCCACCACCGACCGGGTGGTGGCCCTGGGCACCTCCACCGGCGGCACCCAGGCCCTGGAAGTGGTGCTGCGCCAGTTACCGGTGGATTGCCCCGGCATCGTCATCGTCCAGCACATGCCGGAGAAATTCACCGCCGCCTTCGCCCAGCGCCTGGACACCGTCTGCGAGATCGACGTGCGCGAAGCCCGGCACATGGACCGCGTGCGCCCCGGCCTGGCCCTGGTCGCCCCCGGTGGGCGCCACATGCAGCTCAAGCGCAGCGGCGCGCAGTACTTCGTCGAAGTGCTCGACGGGCCCCACGTCAACCGCCACAAACCTTCGGTGGACGTGCTGTTCCGCTCCGTCGCCCGCCACGCCGGGCACAACGCCCTGGGCGTGATCATGACCGGCATGGGCGACGACGGTGCGCGGGGCCTGCTGGCCATGCGCGAAGCCGGCGCCCGCACCGTGGCCCAGGACGAAGCCAGCTGCGTGGTCTTCGGCATGCCCAAGGAAGCCCTGCGCATGGGCGCCGCGCAAAGCACCGAACCCCTGTCGAAACTTTCCGAAGTCATCATTCGCTACTCACGGGGGCAAACACCCGACAAGACCGCCGAAGCCGCTAAATAGAGGGCTGCAACCACTGAAACGGGCCAGCAGGATACTGGCCCGGTGCTACCGTCCGTCCGGTCGATCCGGGCGAACCTTCGTGTCGGATGCTACTCCGTACCTGTAGGCCTGCTCTTTTTCAGGGCAGCCTGCACCTGGAGTAATGCATGAACGACGCGTTGCGCAAGGAGCGCCCATGACCTGTCGCCTGTTGCTGGCCGACGACCACGCACTGATCCGCGTTGGCGTCCGCGCCATGGTCAACGACCTGGAGGGTTACGAAGTAGTTGGAGAAGCGGAGGACGGCGAACAGGCCGTCGAGATGGCCGAGCGACTGAAGCCGGACATCATTCTCCTCGACATCTCCATGCACGGTGTGGATGGCCTGGAGGCCCTGCAGCGCCTCGGCACCCGTGTGCCCGAATCCCGCGTACTGATGCTGTCGATGCACACCGATGCCGAAGTGGTGCTCTCCGCCCTGGAGAAAGGCGCCTACGGCTACCTGCTCAAGGACGCTGCCATGGTCGAGCTGGCCCTCGCCCTCAAGGCCGTCGACCGTGGCCAGCGTTACCTCAGCTCGGCCATCGCCCAGCCGGTGATCGACCAGGCCCTGTCCCGCCAGCACGGCAGCGAAGACCCCGGCCTCACCCAGCGCCAGGTGGAGATCCTCCGCCTGATCAGCCGCGGCGCCTCCACCCGTTCCATCGCCGACGGCCTCGGCCTCAGCGTCAAGACCGTGGAGGCCCACCGCGCCCAGATCATGAAGCGCCTGGACATCCACGATATCCCCGGCCTGGTCCTCTACGCCGTGCGCAAGGGCATCATCAGCCCGGACGATTGAACCCAGCCTCACGATGGTGAGGGTTGTGTAGGGTGGATGACGCTTTTTCCATCCACCAAACGGAGCTGCCGGCACCTACGGATTGCCGCCGAGCCACGACGCCCCTCGACGCACCCTCGTAGGGTGGGCCGGGCGGCGCTCCGCTTCAGCCCACCGCTCTTATTCCGCCAACTCGCTGTCGAACGCCCCTCGCCAAATCGCTCAATGTCGGCTGTTGGGTGCGCTCGACCCTCCAGGTGCGCGCAGCACACCGAAAGCCGCCGTTAGGAATCCGAACGGCCCTGCTGGACGGCATCGCCCTGGGCCACCTCTTCGTCCGGCCCCTCGCCGAAGGTGGCCCGCAACCAGCGCCCCACCTGGCAGGCAGCCAGGGCGCGGGTGCTGCAGGCGCCGCTATCCAGGGCCTGGCGCAGGGCGTCGATATCAGCGCCCTCGACATAGGCGATGGCATCGTCCATCTGCCGCGCATCGCCGAAGCCGCCGGCCTTCATCTCCGCCAGCGCATCGGCACGGCTCCAGCCCTGCACCACGGTGCGGTACATGGCCGCCATCAGCCCGGTGCGATCGCGGCCGTGCTTGCAGTGCATCAGCACCGGCCCCTGGGCTTCGGCCTGGCGCAACACCCGCAGCACGCGGAGCACGTCCACGTCATCGACCCGGTCGGCATGCAGCGGAATGCTCACCCGGCGCACCTGGGCATCACCCAGCCACTCGGCGTCGTCCTCCTTGATGAAGCTCACCACAGTGCGCACGCCCAGGCGCTGCAGATGCGGCAGGTCGCGGGCATCCGGCAGTGCGCTGCGAAACAGCGAAGGGGTCATGCGGTACAGGTTGAAGCCCGGGTCCAGCGACACCGCCCAGGCCTGGCGCGACAGCATGGCCGCCGGCTCCGGCACCTGGCTATTGCCCTGGGCCAGCGGCACGGCCAGCGAAGCGACGGCCAAGAGGCCTGCGAAAAACAGCGAGAGTCGGGGTCCGGGCGTCATGGCGCATCCTCCAGAAGATGGCCATACCCTGGAGCAACACCCGTAAAGGCTGGATCAAGAAGACGTGAAAAATTTGTCGGTTGGCGGCGATGACTGATCGCGAGTCCAGCACGCAGGTGGTGGCGTGCTTCCGTAGGATGGGTCGGGCGGCGTTCCGCGAGCGAAGCGAAACCCATGGGGCGGAGCCCACCCACCAGCCCAGCGCACATGCCATTTCACTGGATGTCCGACAATCGCCACACCACGCCGGGCCAAGCTGATCTAGAATCAGCGACGGTCCCCACCGCAGTCCCGTTCATGGATATCCAAAGCCGCACCCTGCTCCTGCGTTCCCTCCTTGCCCAGCTCAGTGAGGACGCCCCTCGTGATGCCGCCGTTCTGGAAGGCGACCCTGCCCGGGTCATGATCGGCTTGCGCGATCTCGCGGAGCTTGGCCTGATCAGCGGCCAGCTGTCTCACGGTGAGCAGAGCGACGGCCAGGGCCTGCTGCTGGTCAGCGCCACCGGCATCACCCTCACCCGCCGGGGCGCGGCCTTCAAGGCCGAGCCCTGATTCCCCGCCCGGCTCGTCGGGCACCTCTAGAAACTACCTGCGTTGCCATTGCGGCGTTAAGAACAGGCTCGTGCGCGAGTCCGATCAAAATGCTCATTTACACGGCGTAACCTGCGCTTTTTCGCCTGTTTTGCCTTGCATTGACGGCTTCGCCTACGTTGTTAGAGGCACCCGTCAGTTGGCCGAAGACAGCTCCGTGCCCTTGCTCGCAGCCATCGACTCATAGGGACGGTTGTCGAACTGGCGGTACTTCTCCAGCCACGCCGCATAGGCCTGGCCATTTCCCGCGTAGCTGCCGGTGCTGGAATAGCGCAGGCCATCCGACCCCACCAGGCGCCGCTCGATCATCGCCGGGTAGGCCGGGTGCTTGCTGGTGGTGAACAGGTAGACCGAGCCGTCGCGCTCGTTCTTGACGATAGTCACCAGGTCCGACGACGAGTAGCGGACCTCCGGCAACGCCAGCGCCTCGTCGAAGGCCGCCTGCCACTGCTGCACGCTGATGGGCTCGGGGAGCGGCTGCACGGACTTCTGCTCATCGGCGACGGTTTCGCCCGCGCCGAACAGGCCGAGCAGCATTGCGAATAACTGGTTCATGGTCTTGCTCACCAGGAAAGGGATCACAGAGGTTCAGAGGGAGGCTGGACGAGGACGGTTCAGGGAAAATTCGCAGGCCAGGCACGCCGGGCCCTCCAGCCAGGCTGGAAGGCGTGGCGCACAGCTAACCCGAAGCCCATGACGGAATGATGACCAAATGCCATCCAGCCGGCCTGGCGCTGAACTATTCACCCCAGCGGGGTTCGATCTCTTCAGCGAGGCCACGCCATTCACGTGTTCCGCCGCCCCCGACTACACCCACAAGAACCCCATTCGGAGGACTGCCCATGTCCGCCCCCGGCGCCCGCCCTTCTCCCCTCGCCCGCCTGCTCGCCTTATTCCTGCTGCTGCTCGGCCTCGCGTTGCTCATCGGCGGCATCCGCCTGGTCTGGGTCGGCGGCTCCTGGTACTACCCGCTCACCGGTGGCGCCCTGCTGGTGGCCGGCTTCCTGCTGTGGAAAGGCCTCGGCTCGGCCCTGCTGGTGTTCGCCGTGACCTTGGCCGCCTCCACCGCCTGGGCGCTCTGGGAGGTGGGCCTGGACTGGTGGCAACTAGTGCCGCGCCTGGCCCTGTGGTTCGGCATCGGTGTGCTGTTGCTGCTGCCCTGGGCGCGCGGTGGCCTGGCCGGCGGCACCTCGCGGGCCAATGGCGGTGCACTGCTGGTGGCGGTGCTGCTGGCCGGCGCCGTGGCCTTGCTCAGCCAGTTCACCGAGCCCCACAACCTGGAAGGCGAGATTGGTCGCGGCAACCCCCTGGCAGTGCAGAGCGAGCCGCCGATGCCGGAAGGCGACTGGCAGGCCTACGGGCGCAGCAACGCCGGCGACCGCTACTCGCCCCTGGGCCAGATCACCCCGGAGAACGCCCATAAGCTGGAACTGGCCTGGAGCTACCGCACCGGCGACCTGCCCGGCCCGGACGACCCGCAGGAAACCACCGCCGAGAACACCCCGCTCAAGGCCAACGGCATGCTCTACGTGTGCACCCCGCACAGCCAGGTGATCGCCCTGGACCCGGACAGCGGCCGCGAGATCTGGCGCTTCGACCCGAAGATCAGCACCCAGAACGCCGACAGCTTCAAGGGCTGGGCGCACATGACCTGCCGCGGTGTCGCCTACCACCAGGAAGACAGCCCCAGTGACAGCAAACGCTGCGAGCGGCGCCTGTTCCTGCCCACCGCCGACACCCGCCTGATGGCCCTGGACGCCGATGACGGCAAGCCCTGCGAGGAATTCGGCGACAAGGGCTCCATCGACCTCACCCGTGGCATCGGCAGCTTCACCCCGGGCGGCTACTACTCCACCTCGCCACCCGGCGTCAGCCGCGACCTGGTGATCATCGGCGGCCATGTCACCGACAACATTTCAGAAGACGAGCCCTCGGGCGTGATCCGCGCCTACGACGTGCACGACGGCCACCTGGTGTGGAACTGGGATGCCGGCAACCCCGACGACACCGCGCCGCTGCCCGAGGGCCGCACCTACACCCGCAACTCGCCGAACATGTGGTCGGTGATGAGCCTCGACGAGAAGCTCGGCCTGCTCTACCTGCCCATGGGCAACCAGACCCCGGACCAATGGGGCGGTCGCCGGACCAAGGCCTCGGAAACCTACAGCGCCGGGGTCACCGCCCTGGAGATCGCCACCGGCAAGGTGCGCTGGACCTTCCAGATGACCCACCACGACCTCTGGGACATGGACGTCGGCGGCCAGCCGAGCCTGGTGGACCTGCCGCCGCAGAAGGCTGGCGAGGCCCCGCGCCCGGCACTGATCGCCTCCACCAAGCAGGGCAGCCTCTACGTGCTCGACCGGCGCACCGGCGAGCCCATCGTCCCGGTCAGGGAAACCCCCGTGCCCCAGGGCGCCGCCAAGGGCGACTTCACCGCCCCCACCCAGCCCATGTCCGCACTCAACCTGATGCCACCGCCCCTGCAGGAGCGCGACATGTGGGGCGGCACGCCGATCGACCAGATGCTCTGTCGCATCGCCTTCCGTTCCCTGCGCTACGAGGGCATCTACACCCCGCCCTCCGAGCAGGGCAGCCTGGTCTACCCCGGCAACTTCGGGGTCTTCGACTGGGGCGGCATCGCGGTGGACCCGGAGCGCCAGATCGCCTTCCTCAACCCTAGCTACATGGCCTTCACCTCGAAATTGGTGCCCGAAGGCAGTGCCATCGATGAACCTGCGCGCAAGAGCGAGATCGAAGGCGTACAGCCGAACAAGGGTGCGCCCTTCGGCGCCCTGTTATCGCCGCTGCTCTCGCCCCTCGGCCTGCCCTGTCAGTCGCCGCCCTGGGGCTACGTCGCGGCCCTGGACCTGACCACCATGAAAGTCGCCTGGAAACACAAGAACGGCACCGTGCGCGACAGCTCGCCGATCCCCATCCCGCTGCCCATGGGCGTACCCAGCCTGGGCGGCAGCGTGATGACCGGCGGGGGCGTCGCCTTCCTCGCCGGCACCCTCGACCAGTACCTGCGCGCCTACGACGTGCGCAATGGCAAGCAGCTCTGGGAAGGCCGCCTGCCCGCCGGCGGCCAGGCCACACCCATGAGCTACACCGGCAAGGATGGCCGCCAGTACGTGCTGGTGGTCGCCGGTGGCCATGGTTCCCTGCACACCCGCCAGGGCGACTACGTCCTGGCCTTCGCCCTGCCCAAGGAATGATCGATGCCGCGTAACGTCCCACTGCTGTTCTGCGCCATGACCCTGCTCGCCGGCTGTGCCGGCCGGGCGCCCGTCGACACCTCCCAACTGCTGGTGGGCTGTAGTGGCGAGACCTGCCCCGGCATCCAGCGCTTCGCCTTCGACGGCACCCAGGGCCGGCTGACGGAAAAGCCGCTGCAGACCCTCGCCAGCGCCAACCCCTCGTGGCTGGTGCTTTCGCCGGATGGCCACCAGCTGTTCGTCACCAACGAGAACCCGCCCAAGGGCCGCGACCCGGCCGGCCAGGTCAGCAGCTTCGCCATCGGCGAAGGTGACGAGCACAGCCTCACGCCCCTGAGCCAGGTGGCGAGCAAGGGCGCCGAGCCCACCCATGCCAGCCTCAGCGAGGATGGCCGTTTCCTCTTCGTCGCTCATTACGGCAGCAAGCCCACGCCCGGTGGCAGCCTGGCGGCCATCCCGGTCAGCGCCCACGGCACCTTCGGCCCGGTCGCCCAGCTGGTGCGCCAGCCTTTCTCCCGGCGCGGCTCGCAGCGCCAGGGCTCCTCGCACATGCACGCGGCGGTGCCGGCCGGCGACTTCCTCTTCGTCACCGACCTGGGTGCCGACAAGGTCTACGCCTACCGTTACGACGGGGATAAACCGAAGAAGCCGCTGCAGGCGGCCAAGCCCGGCGCCTTCGCCCTGCCCAAGGGCAGCGGCCCGCGCCACCTGGTGTTCGACCGCAGCGGCAACCGCGCCTACCTGACCCTGGAGCTGTCCAACCAGATCGCCATCCTCGGCCGCGACGAGGCCAAGCTGGAACAGCAGGGTCTGGTGGACCTGGACCCGCCCGGTGCCAACGCCACGGGCGATCGCCGCCTGGGCGCCCTCCAGCTGTCGCCGGACGGGCGTTTTCTCTACGTCGCCCGTCGAGGCGTGGAGAACCAGATCGTGGTCTATGCGGTGAGCGCCGCCGACGGCAGCCTCAGCGAGGTGCAGCGCCACGCCAGCGGGGGCGATGAGCCGAGGGAATTCACCTTCGCCCCGGACGGGCGTTTCCTGCTGGTGGCCAACCAGAAGAGCGACAGCCTGGTGGTGTTCAGCCGCGACCCGCAAAGCGGCCTGCTGGTGGAGCAGGTGCAAAGGGTCAGCACCCCGGCCCCCAGCGCCCTGCGCTTCTTGCCCTGAGCCTCAGGCAGCCAGGGCCAGGCCCTGGCATTGCTGCGCGCAGTCCTCGCAGACCTGGGCCAGCCGCTGGCAGTGCGCCAGGTCATGGCGCCGGCATTCGGCGGCGCACAGCCGGCAGATACTCGCGCAGAACCTGCCGAAGCCCACCACCTGCGCGCTCTCACGCTCCACCAGCTCCTGCATCAGCAGGCAGCTGTCCGCGCATTCGCGGCTCAGCTCGATGCAGCGTTCCAGGTACTCCCCGCCCTCATCCAGGCGACTCGCGGTCACGCATTGCGCGCATTCGTCGGCACACACCAGGCAGGCATCGGCACAGGCTTGGGCTTCGGCATTCATAGGCTTCTCCAGGCAAGGGGCTCCTGTACTTCGGCCGCGCCGTTGCGCGGCGGTTCAGGGGATTTCTCGGCGCCGTAGCTCCCGTAGGTTGGGATGAGGCACGAAGCCCAACGCAGCAGAGCCGAACCCCGCTCCGTTGGGCCTCGCTGCGCTCGGCGCCAACCTACAGGCGTGCCATGGCCGCCTGGACATCCACCCGAACCCATCATCGGGCTCCGGGTCACTAACAGGGTTACCGCGATCCCGGAGGTTTCCCATGCTCGAAGACTGGCTGCCCTACCTGCCGCTGCCGGAGCTCAAGGCCCTGCTCACCGCCGCAGCGGTGGTGCTGATCCTGAGCCTGGTGGCGCGCGGCGTGATGCGCGTGCTGGTTCGCCTGGCCAAGCCGGTGCTGTTCCTGCGCGAGCTGCTGCAGCGCGTGCGCCGTCCGCTCTACCTGCTGCTGCCCCTGCTGGGCCTGCAGACGGTGTGGAGCGCCGCCCCGGACAACCTGCTGTTCATCGGCCCGCTGCGCCAGCTCACCTCGATGGCCATCATCGGCACCTTCACCTGGCTCGGCCTGCGTGCGGTGGACGCGGTGCAACAGGTGATCCTGCTGCACAACCCGGTGGACATCAGCGACAACCTGCGCGCCCGCCGCATCCAGACCCAGACCCGCGTCCTGGTGCGCACCCTGAGCTTCTTCGTGCTGCTGTTCGGCGCCGCCACCATGCTCATGACCTTCCCCACCGCGCGCCAGTTCGGCACCAGCCTGCTGGCCTCGGCGGGCGTCGCCGGCCTGGCGGTGGGCTTCGCCGCCAAACCGGTGCTGGGCAACCTGATCGCCGGCCTGCAGATCGCCATCACCCAGCCCATCCGCCTGGATGACGTGGTGATCGTCGAGAACGAATGGGGGCGCATCGAGGAAATAACCGGCACCTACGTGGTGGTGCGCATCTGGGATGACCGGCGCCTGGTGGTGCCCTTGCAGTGGTTCATCGAGAACCCCTTCCAGAACTGGACCCGGGTCAGCTCGTCGATCACCGGGGCGGTGGTGCTCTGGGCCGATTACGAGATGCCGCTGGACCCGCTGCGCCAGGAGCTGGACCGCCTGTGCAAGGAAGTGCCGCAGCTGTGGGACGGCCGCGTCAGCGTGCTGCAGCTGGTGGACACCACCGAGCGCTCCATCCAGCTGCGGGTGCTGGTCAGCTCCATCGACTCCTCGCGCAACTGGGACCTGCGCTGCTACCTGCGGGAGAACCTGCTGAACTTCATCGCCCACCGCTACCCGCATTGCCTGCCGCAGCTACGCGCCGAACTGACCCGCAGCGAAGCGCCGGAGCTGGTCGGGCGGCACCCGGAACCCATCGTCGAGCCCGAGCGCCAGCCGCCGGTGTGACTCAGCCGTTGGCCGCCGCGCCTGGCAGCCGCGCGGCGATGGCCTGGTGCAGGCGCTCGTAGTAATAGGGCAATTGCAGCAGCACATGCTGGGCGGCGGCCTCGCGCACCTGGTTGCGGTCGCCGTCGAAGCGCAGCTGCTCGCTGACCACCCAGGGCTCGCCGTCCATCAGCATGGCGCAGGCGAAGCACACCAGGCCGTCCAGGGGGCCTTCAGCCTCGGCCATGCCGGTATTGGCCAGGGCCACGCTGGCCTCGCTGTTGGCCAGGGCGCACAGGGCCATCTCCCGCGCTACCTCTTCGCTGGTCAGCCCGTAACGGGCGATGGTCTCCGGGTCCACCCCCAGGCACTGCTGCTTGGCGGTGGGCGAATAGGCCACGTAACCGCGGTCCAGCACCGCGCCACAGCCGGGCACGCCGGCCAGCAGAGAGGCCATCAGCCCCCCGGTGCAGGATTCGGCGGTCACCAGGGACAGCTGGTACTTCTCGAGGAAACTCACAACCTGCTCGACGCTCTGCATGACGGCCTCCGGGTATCGCTGTACCTGTTGTAGAGGCTAGGAATACCCCCGCGCCCCCGAGTTCCCCCAATCCACCGTCCCAGGCGACGGGCGCGCATGTCCTTAGGACGTGGTCATGAGTCACCGGCTCTGCCTGTGTGAGGACTCAACAGGATGAGCGCGTGCCGTAGGGTATGTCGTGCGCACCGCCGCACGGTGCTTCCGGCGAGCTCCAGGTGCGCGCAGCACACGTCCCTAGTTAGCGGCGGCTGCATGCTCCGAGGTGTCCTGAGGGCGTGGATGTTTACCCACGATGCTCCAGAGGGTGGGCCGTGCGGCGCTCTGCTTCAGCCCACCGCTCTCGACGACAACCGCCATCGCCAAAGTTCCCCGACAGCCGGCCGGAAGGAAAAAAAGTCGAAACTTCTCCGCGCTGCGTCCAGTCAGGGTTTATGTGGGGATGTGACGTCTGTGCCCGGTTTTCAAACTCATCTTTCCAACTGGCATCGGCGTTTGTGCGATGCAGGAACGATGGCCCGCGCATGGGTGGCGAGGACGGCATCCCCGTATCAGGGAATCTCGGATAGCGGAGGATGATATGGGAAATGCTGTAGCGAGCGCTCAGCTCGGGGGTTTGAGTTCCATGACCAATCGCCCCCAGCTGCATGTTGAAAGCCTGCACACCAACAAGAAAAGAATTCTCTTCGTCACCTCGGAGTTCGCCGACCTGGTCAAGGTCGGCGGCCTGGGGGACGTTTCTGCTGCCTTGCCCCGTGCCCTGGCTTCCCAACATGACGTTCGCGTCCTCATCCCCGGTTACCGACAGGTGCTGGAGAGCGGCCACCCGATCCGCGTGATCGGCCGGGTGCCGGGGCACGCCGCCCTGCCCGCCTGCCGCATCGGCCGCATGGACCTGCCCGACGGCCTGATCGTCTACGTGATCATCTGCCCCGAGCTCTACGAGCGCGAAGGCACGCCCTACGGCGACGCCAACGGCCGCGACTGGCCGGACAACCACATCCGCTTCGCCCGCCTGGGCCTGGCCGCCGCCGAGCTGGCCGCCGGCACCGCGTGCCTCAGCTGGTGTCCGGAGCTGATCCACGCCAACGACTGGCCCGCCGGCCTCGCCCCGGCCTACATGGCCTGGCGCGGGCAGACCACACCCAGCGTGTTCACCATCCACAACCTCGCCTACCAGGGCCTGATCGACCCGCAATGCAGCCCCGAACTGGGCCTGCCGCCGGAAGCCTGCAGCCACGAGAGCATGGAGTTCTACGGCAAGCTGTCGTTCCTCAAGGCCGGTATCGCCCACGCCAACCACGTGACCACCGTGAGCGAGAACTACGCCCACGAGATCACCACCGAGGACTTCGGCTGCGGCCTGGAAGGCATGCTCAAGCACCGTGTCGACCAGGGCCAGCTCAGCGGCATCACCAACGGCATCGACGAAAGCTGGGACCCGCGCACCGACGAGCACCTGGTGGCCAGCTTCAGCGCCCAGCTGTGGCAGGGCAAACGCGAGAACCGCGAATACGTCGAGAAGCTCTTCGACCTGGAGCCCATGGACGGCCCGCTGTTCGCCGTGGTCTCGCGCCTGGTGCAGCAGAAAGGCATCGACCTGACCCTGGAGATCGCCGACGCCATCGTCGCAGGCGGCGGTCGCATGGCCATCATCGGCCGGGGCGAACCGGCCCTGGAAGCGGCCATGCAGGACCTCGCCCAGCGCCACCCGCGGCGCATCGGCGTGCACGTGGGCTTCAACGAGACCGACGCCCGGCGCATGTTTGCCGGCAGCGACTTCCTGCTCATGCCCTCGCGCTTCGAGCCCTGTGGCCTGAGCCAGATGTACGCCCAGCGCTTCGGTTCGCTGCCCATCGCCCGGCGCACCGGCGGCCTGGCCGACACCATCGAGGATGGTGTCACCGGCTTCCTGTTCCGCGAGGCCGATGCCGCCAGCTACCTGGATGCCGTGCAGCGCGCCCTCAACGTCTACCGCCACCCCGAGCTGCTCAACGCCATGCGCTGCCAGGCCATGGCCTCGCCGCTCTACTGGCGGCAATCGGTGAAGCCCTACGACCGGCTCTACAAGCGGCTGCTCAAGGCCACCTCGGTGGCGCTGCAGGCGGAGGGCCCGGCTTGATGTTTCCCCTCACGCGCAGCCATGGGGCGCTGCTCGAGGAGGACGGCACCACGCGCTTCGCCCTCTGGGCACCCGACGCCCGCTTCGTCGAAGTGGAACTGGCCGACGGCAGTCGCCACCCGCTGCGTGCCCACGGCGAAGGCTGGCATTGCAGCCGCCTGCCCCTGGGCGCGGGCACCCTGTACCGCTACCTGATCGACGAGCGCCTGCGGGTGCCCGACCCGGCTTCGCGGGCCCAGGAGGACGGCCCCCACGGTTTCAGCCGGGTGGTCGACCCCGAGGCCTACCGCTGGCGCCACCCGGACTGGCGCGGGCGGCCCTGGCACGAGGCGGTGATCTACGAGCTGCACGTCGGCCTGCTGGGCGGTTTCGACCGGGTCGAGGCCCTGCTGCCCGGGCTCAAGGAGTTGGGCGTCACCGCCATCGAACTCATGCCCCTGGGAGAGTTCCCCGGCGCACGCAACTGGGGCTACGACGGCGTGCTGCCCTTCGCCCCCGACAGCACCTACGGCACGCCGGAAGCCTTGAAGCGGCTGATCGACAGCGCCCATGGCCTGGGCCTGATGGTGTTCGTCGACGTCGTCTACAACCACTTCGGCCCCGACGGCAACTACCTCGGCCAGTACGCCAGCGCCTTCTTCAATGCCGAACGGCAGACGCCCTGGGGCCCGGCCATCGACTTCCGCCAGGTGCAGGTGCGCGACTTCTTCTGCGAGAACGCCCTGATGTGGGTGCTCGACTACCGGGTCGACGGCCTGCGCTTCGACGCCGTGCACGCCATCGCCGAGAAGGATTTCCTCACCGAACTGGCCAGCCGCCTGCGCGCGGCCGCCGGCAACGGCCGCCACCTGCACCTGGTGCTGGAGAACGAAGACAACGACGCCGGCCTGCTGGAACAGGGCTACGACGCGCAGTGGAACGACGACGGCCACAACGTGCTGCACACGTTGCTCACCAGCGAGCGCGAGGGCTATTACGCCGACTTCGCCAGCGATTCCACCAGCAAGCTGGCGCGCTGCCTGGGCGAGGGTTTCGTCTACCAGGGCGAGGCCACCCGCCGCGGCCACCTGCGCGGCGAACCCAGCGTGCACCTGCCGCCCACCGCCTTCGTGCTGTTCCTGCAGAACCATGACCAGGTGGGCAACCGCGCCTTTGGTGAACGCCTGGCGAGCCTGGCCGAGCCCGACGAACTCAAGGCCGCCACTGCCCTGCTGCTGCTCAGCCCGATGATCCCGCTGCTGTTCATGGGCGAGGAATGGGGCTCACGCCAGCCCTTCCTGTTCTTCACCTCGCACAACGAGGAACTGGGCCGCGCGGTGCGCGACGGTCGGCGCAACGAGTTCCGCGAGTTCACGGTGTTCGCCGACGAGCAGATCCGCCAGAGCATCCCCGACCCCAACGCCCTGGGCACCTTCACCGGCTCCATTCCCGACTGCGCCACCTGCACCGAGCCCGCCCAGCAGGCCTGGCGCGTGTACTACCGGCGCCTGCTGGAACTGCGCCACGCGCATCTGGTGCCGCGCCTGCCCGGCAGCCAGGCCATCGGCACCCGGGTGCTGGAGGAAAAGGCCGTCTCGGCCAGCTGGCGCCTGGGCGACGGCAGCCTGCTGCGCATCGACCTCAACCTCGCCGCCGAGCCGGTACGCGCCCCGCTGCCCCGTGAAGGCGCGCGGGTGATCTTTTCCCACCGCATGGACCTGGACGACTACCGCCAGGGCCTGCTGGCCGCGCGCAGCGTCGCCGTAACCCTGGAGGACAGCGCATGAGCGACGCCCTGTTGGCCGAACTGGCCGGTGCCGCCGGCCTCAGCATCCACTGGACCGACGCCGACGGCCGCCCCCAGCAGGTGGCGCCCGAGGCCCAGCGCGCGCTGCTCGAAGCCCTCGGCTACCCGGCGCAGAGCGAGCAGCAGTTGCACGCCGCCCTTGCCCACCTCGAACAGCAGCGCAGCCAGGCCGCCCTCGCCCCGCTGCTGACCCTGGACCAGGGCCAGCCGCTGTCCCTGGCCCGCCACTTCGCCGCCGGTACCCCCTTCCAGCTGCAGCTGGAGGATGGCGCCCGGATCGACGCCCGCCTCGACCACGAAGGCCGCCTGCCCGCCATCGCCGCCTGTGGCTACCAGCGCCTGCTGATCGGCGACCAGGCCCTGACCCTGGCCGTGGCGCCACCGGCCTGCCAGAGCGTGGCCCAGCTCAGCGACCACCAGCGCCGCCACATCTGGGGCCTCACCGCCCAGCTGTACTCCCTGCGCCGCCCCGGCGACGGTGGCCTCGGCGACACCCAGGCCCTGGAGGAACTGGCCCGCAGCGCCGCGGCCAAGGGCGCCGATGCCATCGCCCTGAGCCCGGTGCACGCCATGTTCAGCGCCAACAGCTACACCTACAGCCCCTACTCGCCTTCCAGCCGCCTGCTGTTCAACGTGCTGCACGCCGCCCCCGGCTGCATCCTCGGTGAACGCGCCCTGCAGGAAGCCATCAGCGCCAGCGGCCTGGGCGCCGAACTGGCGCGCCTGGAGGCCGAGCCGCTGATCGACTGGCCCGCCGTGGCCGCCAGCCGCCAGGCCATCCTGCGCCAGCTGTTCGCGGGCTTCGCCGGCCCGGAGAACGCCTTCAGCGCCGACTTCGCCAGCTTCCGCCAGCACGGCGGCGATGCCCTGCTGCAACACTGCCGCTTCGAGGCCCTGCACGGTTTCATGAGCCGCAGCGGCCTGCCCACCGACTGGCGCGTGTGGCCCGAGCAATACCGCGACCCCCACCACGAGGCCGTGCAGCGTTTCGCCGCCGAGCACGAACAGGAAGTCACCTTCCACGCCTTCTGCCAGTGGCTGGTGGCCCGGGGGCTGGATCGGGTGCAGAGCGCCGCCCGTGGCGCCGGCATGAAGATCGGCCTGATCGCCGACCTCGCCGTGGGAGCCGACGGCGCCGGCAGCCAGGCCTGGGCGCGCCAGGCCGAATTGCTGCCCGCCGTGACCGTGGGTGCGCCGCCGGACATCCTCAACCGCTCCGGGCAGAGCTGGGGCGTCTCGGCCTTCTCCCCCGAAGGGCTGCAACGCCAAGGCTACCGCGCCTTCATCGAGATGCTCCAGGCCAACCTGGCCCGCGCCGGTGGCATCCGCATCGACCATGTGATGGGCCTCAAGCGCCTCTGGGTGCTGCCCCAGGGCGCGCCGCCGGAAGCCGGCGCCTACCTCAACTACCCGCTGCAGGACCTGCTGCGCCTGCTCTCGCTGGAATCCTTCCGCCACCGCGCCCTGGTCATCGGCGAAGACCTCGGCACCGTGCCCGCCGGCCTGCGCGAGGAACTGGCGCAGCGGATGATCCTCGGCATGCGCGTGCTGCTCTTCGAGCAAAGCGACGGCCGCTTCCTGCCGCCCCACAGCTGGCCCCGCGACGCCCTCGCCACCACCACCACCCACGACCTGCCGAGCATGCGCGGCTGGCTGCTGGGCCGCGATATCGAGTGGCGCGAAATCACCGGCCAGCGCAGCGCCGAGCACAGCCACGGCGACCGCGAAACCCGCGCCCGGGAAAAGCTCGCCCTGACCACCGCGCTCTACGCCAGCGACCAGTCCCAGGCGCTGCAGGGCGAACGCGACAACGACGAGCAGCTGGATGCCTGCATCGGCTTCATCGGCCGCACCCCCGCGCCCCTGGTGCTGCTGCCCCTGGAAGACGTGATGGGCAGCGACGAACAGCCCAACCTGCCCGGCCCCGGTGACCACCACCCCAACTGGCGGCGGCGCTGGGCGGAACCCGCCGCGACCATGCTCGACGGCCCCGCCGCCGAGCGACGCCTGCACCGCCTCGACGAAGCACGCCGCCAGGTGGAGGACCAGGGCCATGAGTGAGATCCGCGCCACCCAGCGCCTGCAGTTCCACCGGGGCTTCACCCTCGACGACGCGGTGCCCCTGGTGCACTACTTCGCGCGCCTGGGCATCAGCCATCTCTACGCCTCGCCGCTGCTCACCGCGCGCAGCGGCTCCACCCACGGCTACGACGTGGTCGACCCCACCCGGGTCAACCCCGAGCTGGGCGGCGAGGCGGCGCTCAAGCGCCTGGTCGCCGCCCTGCGTGAACAGCGCATGGGGCTGATCCTCGACATCGTCTCCAACCACATGGCCGTGGGCGGCGACGACAACCCCTGGTGGCTCGACGTCCTCGAATGGGGCCGTGGCAGCCCCTACGCGCAGTTCTTCGACATCCAGTGGCGCTCCCACGATCCGCTGCTGCGCGGCCAGCTGCTGGTGCCCTTCCTGCGCAGCGACTATGGCGAGGTGCTGGCCGCCGGGGAGATCGCCCTGCGCTACGACGCCGACAGCGGCAGCCTCTATGCCCAGCACTTCGACCACCGCTTCCCCCTCACCCCGCCCAGCTATGGCGAGCTGCTGCGGGCCAGCGATGCCCCCACGCTCACCGAGCTGGCCGCGCGCTTCGAGGCCCTGGAGGGGCAGCCCGAGGCCTGGCAACAGGCCGGTGAATTGCGCCGCCAGCTGGCCGCCGCCGCGCCCAGCGACGAGCCCCTGCTGCGCGCCCTGGAGCGCTACCACCCCGACACGCCCGAGGGCCTGGAACGCCTGCACCAGTTGCTGGAGCGCCAGCACTACCGCCTGGCCAGCTGGCGCACCGCCGCCGACGACATCAACTGGCGGCGCTTCTTCGACATCAACGAGCTGGGCGGCCTGCGGGTGGAACGCCCCGAGGTGTTCGAGGCCACCCACGCCAAGGTCTTCGAGCTGATCGAAGCCGGCCTGGTGGACGGCCTGCGCATCGACCACATCGACGGCCTGGCCGACCCGCGCGGCTACTGCCGCCGCCTGCGCCGGCGCGTCGAGGGCCTGCTGGACAAGCGTCCGCGCGCCCTGCTCGGCCAGCACTTCCCCATCTACGTGGAGAAGATCCTCGGCCCCGGGGAGTGCTTGTCCCGCGACTGGCTCGTGGACGGCACCACCGGCTACGAATTCATGAACCAGGTGTCGCTGCTGCAGCACTCGCCCCTGGGCGAGCTGCAGCTCACGGCCCTGTGGAGCACCCTCAGCGGCCGCTCCGGGCGCTTCGAGGACGAGGTGCGCGAAGCCCGCCAACTGGTGCTCACCAGCTCCCTGGCGGGCGACCTGGAAAACCTCGCGCAGAACCTGCTGCTGGTGGCCCGCGAGGACATCGCCACCCGCGACCTGACCCTGGGCGCCATCCGCCGCGCGCTGCTGGAGCTCATCGTGCATTTCCCGGTGTACCGCACCTATGCCGGCGCCCTCGGCCGCTCCGAACAGGACCGGCGGGTCTTCGAGCAGGCCCTGGCCGGCGCCCGCAGCACCCTGGGCGAAGCCGACCAGCCCCTGCTGCAGCACCTCGACCGCTGGCTGGGCGGCCAGCCCCTGCGCGAGGTGCCGCCGGGGCCGCAGCGCACGCTGCGGCGCAAGGTGCTCGCGCGCTTTCAGCAGCTCACCTCGCCAGCGGCGGCCAAGGCGGTGGAAGACACCGCCTGCTACCGCTCGGCGGTGCTGCTCTCGCGCAACGACGTGGGTTTCGACCCGCAGCAGTTCAGCGGCCCGGTCGGTGACTTCCACGCCCAGTGCCTGGCACGCTCGCAGCATTTCCCCGGCAACCTGCTGACCACTGCCACCCACGACCACAAGCGCGGCGAAGACAACCGCGCACGCCTGGCGGTGCTCAGCGAACGCTCCGCCTGGTTCGCCGCCCGCTGCGAGCACTGGCGCCGCCTGGCCACGCCGCTGCGCGAGGTGCTGGACAACCAGGGCGCGCCCAGCGCAGCCGACGAGCTGATGCTCTACCAGTGCCTGCTCGGCAGCTGGCCGCTGGACCTGGACGCCGACGACCGCCACGCCCTCAACGCCTACCTGGAGCGCCTGCTGCGCTGGCAGGAAAAGGCCCTGCGCGAGGCCAAGCTGCACAGCAGCTGGAGCGCACCCAACGCCGCCTATGAAGTGGCCTGCCGCACCTTCCTGCATGACCTGCTGGCCCGCGACACCGCCCGCGAGCTGCGCATCGAGATCGCCGCGGCGGCCAACGCCATCGCCCCCGCCGGCGCCCTCAACGGCCTGGCCCAGTGCCTGCTGCGCATGACCACGCCGGGCATCCCCGATCTCTACCAGGGCACCGAGTTCTGGGACTTCAGCCTGGTGGACCCGGACAACCGACGCGAAGTGGATTTCGCCCGGCGCATCGACGCCCTCACCGAGCTGGCCGACCAGCCCGGGCTGATCGCGTCCTGGCGTGATGGCCGCATCAAGCAAGCGCTGATCGCGACCGTGCTGTCGGTGCGCTACGCCCGCGCCGATCTGTTCGCCCGGGGCGACTACCAGCCCTTGCAGGTGGAAGGCGCCCACGCCGGGCAGGTGCTGGCCTTCGCCCGCAGCCTGGGTGGCGACTACTTGGTGGTGCTGGTCCCGCGCCTGGCCAGCGAGCTGCTGGGCGAGGCCGTCACCCCCCATATTCCGCCCGAACGCTGGGCCGACACCCGCGTGGTGCTGCCCGCCGCCATCGGCGACAGCCCGCTGACCGGCGTGTTCTCCCGGGCGCCGCTGCACCCCATCGAAGGGTGCATCGCCCTGTCCGAGGCGCTGGCCGACTTCCCCGTCAACCTCTTGTGTTTCAGACCCCATCAGGAGCAGCAGCCATGAGTGCAGATGAACAGCGCATCCGCGAATTCGCCTACCAGATCTGGGAATCGGAAGGCAAACCCAGCGGCCAGGAAGCGCGCCACTGGGAGATGGCGCGCAAGCTCGCCGAATCGGAAACCCGGGGCGAGCGCCCGCCAGCGCCCAAGCCACGGCGCGTGAACAAGCCCAAGGAAGTGCCGGCCAAGGCCGCGGCTGCCGCTGACCCCGAAGCCATCACCGCTCCGCCGGCAGCGCGCAAGCCCCGAACCAGCAAGGCCGCCGCCGAAGAGAAACCGGCACTGCTGAAGAAACCCCGCGCCACCAAAACCGCACCCAAGCCATCCAAGGCCTGAACCGCACTGAACGCCCTATGAGGAGAACCACCCAATGAGCAGGCAACGCTCACGGATAACCGAAGGCCACCCCTTCCCCCTGGGCGCCACCTGGGACGGGCTGGGGGTGAACTTCGCGCTGTTTTCCGCCCATGCCACCAAGGTGGAACTCTGCCTGTTCGACGCCAAGGGCGAACAGGAACTGGAACGTATCGAACTGCCCGAATACACCGACGAGATCTGGCACGGCTACCTGCCGGACGCCCACCCCGGGCAGATCTATGGCTACCGCGTGCACGGCCCCTACGAGCCCGACGCCGGCCACCGCTTCAACCCCAACAAGCTGCTGGTGGACCCCTACGCTCGCCAACTGGTGGGTGGGCTACGCTGGTCCGAGGCGCTGTTCGGCTACACCATCGGCCACAAGGACGGCGACCTGTCGTTCGATGAGCGCGACAGCGCTGCCTTCGTGCCCAAGTCCAAGGTCATCGACCCGGCCTTCACCTGGCCCGAGCACAAGTCGGTGCGAGTGCCCTGGGATGCCACGGTCATCTACGAGGCCCACCTGCGCGGCACCAGCATGCGCCACCCGGCGGTGCCCAAGCACCTGCGCGGCACTTGCGCCGGGCTGATGAACGCCGAGCTGCTGCAGCACATCCGCTCCCTGGGCATCACCAGCATCGAGCTGCTGCCGATCCACGGCTTCGTCAACGACCAGCACCTGCTGGAAAAGGGCATGAACAACTACTGGGGCTACAACAGCCTGGCGTTCTTCGCGCCCCACGCTGCCTACCTCGCCAGCGGCCACATCAACGAGTTCAAGGAAATGGTCGCGCACCTGCACGACGCCGGCCTGGAGCTGATCCTCGACGTGGTCTACAACCACACCGCCGAGGGCAACGAGCTGGGCCCGACCCTGAGCATGCGCGGCATCGACAACGCCACCTACTACCGGCTGATGCCCGACAACCGCCGCCACTACATCAACGATTCCGGCACCGGCAACACCCTCGACCTCAGCCACCCCTGCGTGCTGCAGATGGTCACCGACTCGCTGCGCTACTGGGCCACCGAGATGCACGTGGACGGCTTCCGCTTCGACCTCGCCACCATCCTCGGCCGCCACCCCCACGGCTTCGACGAACGCCACGGCTTCCTCGTCGCCTGCCGCCAGGACCCGGTGCTGAGCAAGCTCAAGCTCATCGCCGAACCCTGGGACTGCGGCCCCGGCGGCTACCAGGTGGGCGGCTTCCCGCCCGGCTGGGTGGAATGGAACGACCGCTTCCGCGACACCGTGCGGGCCTTCTGGCGCGGCGATGGCGGGCAGATCGCCGGGCTCGCCAGCCGCCTCACCGCCTCGGGCGACCTGTTCAACCAGCGCGGCCGGCGGCCCTACGCCTCGGTCAACTTCGTCACCGCCCACGACGGCTTCACCCTGCGTGACGTGGTCAGCTACGACCACAAGCACAACGAGGCCAACGACGAAGGCAACCGCGACGGCAGCGACAACAACTACTCCTGGAACCATGGCGTCGAAGGCCACACCGACGACGCCGACATCCGCGCGCTGCGTCTGCGCCAGATGCGCAACATGATGGCCACGCTGCTGCTCTCCCAGGGCACGCCGATGCTGGTGGCGGGCGACGAGTTCAGCCGCACCCAACAGGGCAACAACAATGTCTACTGCCAGGACAACGAACTGGGCTGGGTGGACTGGGAACTCGACGACGAGGGCCGCAGCCTGCTGGACTTCACCCGCCGGCTGATCAGCCTGCGCCGTGCCTACCCGATCCTGCGTCGGGGCCGTTTCCTGGTGGGCGAGTACAACGAAGAACTCGGGGTCAAGGACGTCGCCTGGCTGTCGCCCTGCGGCAACGAGATGACCGAGGAACAGTGGCAGGACGGCAACGCCCGCTGCCTGGGCATGCTCCTGGACGGACGCGCGCAACCCACCGGCATCCGCAAGAGCGGTGCCGACGCCACCCTGCTGCTGTTGCTCAATGCCCACCATGACGTGGTCAACTTTCGCCTGCCGGAGGTCGCCCAGGGCACCGCCTGGACCCTGCTGCTGGACACCAACCGCCCCGACGAACGCTCCCTGGAGCGCTTCGAGTTCGACACCGAGTTCACCCTCACCAACCGCTCGCTGCTGCTCTTCGAGCTGCAACGGGAGATCGGCTGATGCAGGGTGCCCCGGCCGTTCCTGCCGAGCGCCTGGAAGGGTGCCTGGCGGAACACCCGTGCCCGGGCGCCGACGCCCGCGAACTCGGTCATCGCCTGGCCGCACTGGTGGCGGCGGGCCTCGACCGCCTGCCGTTGCCCGGCGCGGGCGCCACCCTGGCGCGCTGGCAGGCCCTGGCCCGGGTCGCTGCCCGCGACCTGGGCCTGTGCAAGCTCTACGAAGGCCACACCGACGCCCTGGCCATCCTCCATGAACTGGGCGCCGACGCTCCGCCGGCCGGCAGCACCTGGGGCGTCTGGGCCGCCGAACCGCCCCAGGCACGGGTGCGCATCAACGCCCGCACCTCGCAGCAGGACGTGCGCCTGGATGGCACCAAGGCCTGGTGCTCGGGTGCCGCCGTGCTCAGCCACGCGCTGCTCACCGGCTGGAACGAGGAAGGCCGGCAGCAACTGGTGGCCGTGGCCCTGGACCAGCCCGGCGTGCGCGTCGGCGAAGGCGGCTGGAACGCGGTGGGCATGGCCGCCACCGGCAGCGTTGCGGTGCACTTCGAGCAGGCCCGCGCCCACTGCATCGGCGCCGCCGGAGGCTACCTGGAGCGCCCCGGCTTCTGGCACGGGGGCGCCGGCATCGCCACCTGCTGGTTCGGCGCCGCCCAGGCCCTGGGCGAGGCCCTGCGCCGCCATTGTGCCAAGCATGACGAACCCCACGCCCTGGCCCACCTGGGCGCCCTGGACGCGCACCTGCATGGGGCGGCCTGCGCCCTGCGCGAATGCGCCGCCTGGATCGACCGCCACCCACGCGCCGACGCCGAAGGCCAGGTGCGCCGCCTGCGCGCCCTCTGCGAAAGCGCGGCCGAAGCGGCCCTCCTGCATGTCGGCCACGCCCTGGGCGCGGCCCCCTATTGCCTCGACCCCTACCTGGCCAGGTTGCTCGCCGACCTGCCGGTGTACCTCCGCCAGAGCCACGCCGAGCGCGACCTCGCCGCACTCGGTCGCCTCGCCGCCCTGGCCCCACAAGGGAGCTGGATGCCATGAGAGCCCACCTCATCCATGGCGACGGAACGCCGCTGCAGGCCTGGAACGCCTCGCACCACCTGGGCCTGGTGCCCAGCATCGATTGCGAGCGCCTGGTGCCGCCGGAAGCCCGCGCGGTGATCGTCGCCCCGCACCCGGACGACGAGGTGCTCGGCTGCGGCGGCCTGTTGCAGTTGCTGTTCCAGCTGGGCCGCCAGGTGCTGCTGATCTCGGTCACCGACGGCAGCGCCAGCCACCCCGGCTCGCCCTACTGGACGGCGCACCGCCTCGGCATCGTGCGCCCCCAGGAGAGCGCCGAGGCGCTGCACCGGCTGGGCATCCCCGTGGCCGAGCTGAAATGGCTGCGCGGCGGCTTCCCGGACACCGGCGTCGAGCGCCACCTGGGCGAGCTCAAGCGCTTCCTCACCACCTACCTGCAACCCTCGGACGTGGTCTTCACCACCTGGCGCGAGGACGGCCACGCCGATCACGAGGCGGTGGGCCTGGCCACGCTCGAAGCCGGCATGGAAGTCGGCGCGCTGGTCCATGAAGTGCCCATCTGGGCCTGGCACTGGGCCGCCCCCGAGGACCCGCGCATCCCCTGGGAACGTGCGCGCAAGGTGGAACTGGACAACTGGACCCTGGCCCGCAAGCGCCATGCCGTGCAGGCCTTCGCCAGCCAGCTGTACGCGGACCCGGACGGCGGCCAGCCGGTGCTCACCCCCGCCAGCCTGGAACGCCTGCAGCAACCCTTCGAGCTGGTCTTCCTGTGAGCGTGGCCGACAGCTATTTCGACACGCTCTACCAGGACAGCCGCGACCCCTGGGCCTTCCGCAAGCGCTGGTACGAAAAGCGCAAGCGCAACTTGGTGCTGGCCGCCCTGCCCCGCGGCTTCTACGACAAGGTCTTCGAGCCCGGCTGCAGCAACGGCGAGCTGAGCCTGCGCCTGGCCGACCGCTGCCATGACCTGCTGTGCTGCGACACCTCCGGCCGCGCCATCGAGCTGGCCGCCCAGCGCCTGGCCAACAAGCCCAACGTGCGCCTGCAGCAGGCGCGCCTGCCGGAGCAATGGCCCAGCGGGCGCTTCGACCTGATCGTCCTCAGCGAGCTGTGCTACTACCTCGACGCCGCCGACCTCGAACGCCTGATCGGATGCGCGCTACGGGCCCTGAACCGTGGCGGCACCCTGCTCGCCTGCCATTGGCGCCCGGTGATCGAAGGCTGCCCGCTGACCGGCGACCAGGTCCACGCGCGCCTGCATGAAGGCCTCGGCATGCCGCGCCTGCTGCGCCACGAGGAGCCCGACCTGCTGCTGGAGGTCTGGTGCCACGACGCCACCTCGGTGGCCGAGCGCGAAGGGCTGCGGGAGCGCGAAGCATGATCGGCGTCGTCATCCCCGTGCATGACGAGGAACAGCTGCTGGGCGCCTGCATCGACTCGGTGCTGCAGGCCGCCGCGCACCCCGAACTCGGCGGCGAAACCGTCCAGGTGCTGGCGGTGCTGGACGCCTGCAGCGACGGCTCCGCCGCCATCGCCGAGGCCGCCGGCATCGCCACCCTGGCCATCGATGCGCGCAACGTCGGCCAGGCCCGCGCCACCGGCGTGCGCTGGCTGCTGGACCGAGGCGCGCGCTGGATCGCCTGCACCGATGCCGACAGCATCGCCGGCGCCAACTGGCTGGCCGCGCAGCTGGCCCTGGGTGCCGATGTGGTCTGCGGCACCGTGCGCATCGCCCAGTGGGACGGCATCCACCTCGACGCCCAGGCGCGCTACCACGCCCACTACCAGCAGCACGACGACCACCGCCACGTGCACGGCGCCAACCTCGGTTTCAGCGCCGAGGCCTACCTGCGCGCCGGGGGCTTCCCGCCCCTGGCCGCCCACGAGGACCTGCACCTGGTGCGCGCCTTCGAACGCAGCGGCGCGCGCATCTCCTGGAGCAGCCGCCCCGCCGTGCACACCAGCGCCCGCCTCGACGCCCGCGCCCCGGAAGGCTTCGCGGAGTTCCTGCGCGGGTTGCTGTAGCAGCGAGCCCACTCGCGATCGATGCCACACCGCACGCCGGGTTTCACCCGGCCTACCCGCCGCCCCACCATCGATGCCCCGGGCCTCACATCGGTGTGCGCGCCGTCTTCCCAGGTGCGCGCAGCACACCCTACGGCGCTGCACCGTGCCTCCCGGGACTCCTGCACCTGTAGGGGCGAATTCATTCGCCAAGCGGTGCGCAGCGCCGCCCGTGCACAAGCGGATTCAGTCGCGATCGGTGTCACCCCACACGCCGGGCCTAAGCCCGGGCTGCGCCACGAGCCCAACGGGCAGAAAACCTGAACCGCTCCTATGCCGCCCAGTCGGAACTAGCACAGGTGCCGCTCCGGCGCCTGCCGTTTCCCATGCCTGGTCGCCGACGAACAGCGGCCCGGCCCCGAACAGGAGCCCTCCATGAAGGCAGTCGTATTCCATGGCGTAGGTGACATCCGCCTCGACGATGTCCCCGAGCCCACCCTCCAGGCTCCCACCGACGCCATCATCCGCCTCACCGCCTCGGCCATCTGCGGTACCGACCTGCATTTCGTGCGCGGCACCGTCAGCGGCATGGTCAAGGGCACCATCCTTGGCCACGAGGGCGTCGGCATAGTCGAGGCCCTGGGCAGCGACGTGCGCAACCTGCAGATCGGCGACCGGGTGGTGGTGCCCTCCACCATCGCCTGCGGCAACTGCTCCTATTGCCGCGCCGGGTACTACGCCCAGTGCGACCTGGCCAACCCCAACGGCAAGCAGGCCGGCACCGCCTTCTACGGCGGCCCCAAGACCACCGGGCTCTTCCAGGGCCTGCAGGCGGAGAAGGCGCGCATCCCCTACGCCAACATCGGCCTGATCAAGCTGCCCAGCGAAATCAGCGACGACCAGGCCATCCTGCTGTCGGACATCTTCCCCACCGGCTACTTCGGCGCGGAGATGGCCGAGATCACCCCCGGCGACACAGTGGCGGTGTTCGGCTGCGGCCCGGTGGGCCAGTTCGCCATCGCCAGCGCCAAGCTGCTGGGGGCCGCCCGGGTGTTCGCCATCGACCACCTCGACGACCGCCTGCACATGGCCCGCCAGCAAGGCGCCGAGGTGATCAACTTCGATCTGGAAGACCCGGTGAAGACCCTGCGTCGCCTCACCGACGGCATCGGCGTCGACCGCGCCATCGACGCCGTGGGCGTGGACGCCGAGCACGCCTGCCACGACCACCACGGCGCCGGTCGCATGCGCCGGGAAATGGCCGAGCTGACCCCGCGCACCCATCCCGACGGCGATAACTGGCACCCCGGCGATGCCCCGAGCCAGGCGCTGCAGTGGGCCGTCGAGGGGCTGGCCAAGGCCGGCACGCTGTCGATCATCGGCGTCTACCCGCAGCAGGCGCGCAGCTTCCCCATCGGCCTGGCGATGAACAAGAACCTCACCATCAACATGGGCAACTGCCACCACCGCAAGTACATCCCCACGCTCATCGAGCTGACCCTGAACAAGCGCGTGGACCCGGCGAAGATCCTCACCCAGGTCAAACCCATGAGCGATGCCATCGAAGCCTTCAAGGCCTTCGACCGCCGCGAGAACGGCTGGATCAAGGTGGAGCTGCACCCGCAACGGCAGCAGCCGGCCGGCGACAGCGGCGAGGAGATCATCAAAGGCGAGGAACAGCTGGAACGGACCCTGTCCGCATCCAAGGGCCAGGCTCGTTAACGGGGACGCGGTGATGGCAGAGATCCGTATCGGCATTTCCGGCTGGCGCTACGCCCCCTGGCGCGGCGACTTCTACCCCAAGGGCCTGGTGCAGAAGAAGGAGCTGCGCTTCGCCTCGCGGGCGGTCAACAGCATCGAGATCAACGGCTCCTTCTATGCCCTGCAAACCCCAGAGCGCTACGCCGGCTGGGCCGCCGACACCCCCGAGGACTTCCTCTTCAGCGTCAAGGCACCGCGCTACATCACCCATGTGAAGCGCCTGCGCGACGTGCAGCAGCCGGTGGCCAACTTCATGGCCTCGGGGCTGTTCCACCTGGGCGACAAGCTCGGGCCGCTGCTCTGGCAGTTCCCGCCCAGCTTCGCCTTCGATCCCGCGCTGTTCGCCGACTTCCTCGCCCTGCTGCCCAGGGACAGTGACGCCGCCCGGACCCTGGCCCGCCACAGCGATGCGCGCCTGCACCAGGCCGGTTACCTCGACATTCCCAAGGGCCGGCCCCTGCGCCATGCGGTGGAGATCCGCAACGACAGCTTCCGCGACGAGGCCTTCATCGCCCTGCTGCGCCAGCACGGGGTGGCCCTGGTGGTCGCCGACACGGCGAAAAAGTGGCCCTACGCCGAAGACCTCACCAGCGACTTCGTCTACATGCGCCTGCACGGCGACAAGCAGCTCTACGCCAGCGGCTACTCGCCCGCCGCGCTGAAGGCCTGGAAGAAGCGGATCGAAGCCTGGAGCCAGGGCGGCCAGCCCGACGACGCCCGGCTGATCAGCGCCGAGCCCCCCGCAAAACGCGCCAGCCGCGATGTGTATTGCTACTTCGACAACGACATCAAGGTGCGCGCCCCCTACGACGCGCGCCACCTGCTGGAGACCCTCAAACTGGCCACGCACCTGCAGACCGAACCCGGCCAGGCCCTGGAAGGAGCCGACCTGTGAATACCGTCACCACCGCCCCGCTGCCCGCCACCGACCTGCTGCCGGCCGTGCACCAGCTGCGCATCATCACGGTGAACACCCACAAGGGCTTCACCGCGCTGAACCGGCGCTTCATCCTCCCCGAGCTGCGCGACGCCGTGCGCACCCTGGGCGCCGACCTGGTGTTCCTGCAGGAGGTGCTCGGCACCCACCAATCCCACGCCAGGCGCTTCAGGAACTGGCCGCCGACGCCGCAGTACGAATTCCTCGCCGACAGCATGTGGACCGACTTCGCCTACGGCCGCAACGCGGTGTACCCGGAAGGCGACCACGGCAACGCGCTGCTGTCGAAATTCCCCATCCTGCGCTACGAGAACCTGGACGTGTCCATCGCCGGCAACGAGGAACGCGGCCTGCTGCATTCGGTGCTCGATGTGCCCGGCCACCGCGAGGTGCACACCGTGTGCGTGCACCTCGGGCTGCGCGAAGCCCATCGCCGCGAGCAACTGGCACTGCTCTGCCGCCTGCTCGACAGCCTGCCGCCCCTGGCGCCGGTGATAGTCGCGGGCGACTTCAACGACTGGCGCGTGCGCGCCGACGACATCCTCGCCAGCCGCGGCATGGTCGAGGCCTTCGCCAATGCCTATGGCACCCCGGCACGCAGCTTCCCGGCACGCTGGCCGCTGTTGCGCCTGGACCGCGTCTACGTGCGCAACGCCACCAGCCATTCGCCCCAGGTGCTGCTGCGCCGACCCTGGTCCCACCTGTCCGACCACGCCCCTTTGCTTGTGGAGGTGCACCTGTGAAATTCGACTGGCGTGAAGGCAACCAGGTCGAGTTGCTGATCAATGGCGAGGACTTCTTCCCCGCAGTGTTCGAGGCCATCGACAAGGCCCGCCACGAAGTGCTGCTGGAGACCTTCATCGTCTTCGAGGACAAGGTCGGCCTGCGCCTCAAGGAGACCCTGATCGCCGCCGCCCGGCGCGGCGTGCGCGTGGAGCTGACGGTGGACGGCTACGGCACCGCCGACCTCGGCACCCGCTACATCCGCGAGATGACCGAGGCCGGCGTCAACCTGCACATGTTCGACCCGCGCCCCCGGGTACTGGGCCTGCGCACCAACCTGTTCCGCCGCCTGCACCGCAAGCTGGTGGTGGTGGACGGCGAGCTGGGCTTCATCGGCGGCATCAACTTCTGCGCCGACCACCTCGCCGACTTCGGCCCCATGGCCAAGCAGGACTACGCCGTGGCGGTGCGTGGGCCCATCGTCTGCGACCTGCACCACGCCTGCAGCCAGTTGCTGGCCCACAGCGCCAGCGAGGTGCATAGCCTGCTGCCGGAATCGCCGGAAAACCGCGCGGCCGGGCAGGCGCGCATGCTGCTATCGATCCGCGACAACGAGCGCCATCGCAACGACATCGAGGAGCAGTACCTGCGCGCCCTGCGCTCGGCCCGGCAACGGCTGGTGGTGGCCAATGCCTATTTCTTCCCCGGCTATCGCCTGCTGCGAGAGCTGCGCAACGCCGCCCGCCGTGGCGTGCAGGTGACGCTGATCATGCAGGGCCAGCCGGACATGCCCCTGGTGCGCCTGTGCTCGCGACTGCTCTACAACTACCTGCTGCGCGACGGCGTGGTGATCCACGAATACTGCCAGCGGCCGCTGCACGGCAAGGTGGCGCTGGTGGACAGCGAATGGGCCACGGTGGGCTCCAGCAACCTCGACCCGCTGAGCCTGTCGCTGAACCTGGAGGCCAACCTGATCATCCGCGACCCGGCCTTCAACCAGCAGTTGCACGACCACCTGCAGCAGCTCGCCGACGCCAAGTGCAAACGCGTGACCCTGCAGCGCATCACCCGCGGCCACTGGTGGCGGGCGCCGCTGATCTTCCTCAGCTTCCACTTCCTGCGTCACTTCCCGGCGATCGCCGGTTGGTTCCCGGCCCACTCGCCGCGCATCAAGTCGCTGCAGCCCCTGGAAGAGGCCGGCGCCGAGCCGGTCTACGAGCAGGAGAAGAGCTCATGAGCGCAGGCAAGGCCACCTGGAAGACCTGGGCCAAGCGCGGCCTGACCGCGTTCTTCTTCTGCCTGGTGCCGGTGCTGCTGTTCATGCTGGTGAAGAACCTCGACTGGCAGGAAGTGCGCCAGGCCATCACCAACTACAGCGCCACCACCCTGGCCCTGGCCGGCCTGGCCTGCGCGGCGAGCTACGCCACCTACTGCTGCTTCGACCTGGTGGGCCGCCACTACACCGCGCACAAGCTGCCGGCCTGGCAGACCATCCCGGTGACCTTCGTCTGCTACGCCTTCAACCTCAACCTCAGCTCCTGGGTGGGCGGCATCGCCCTGCGCTACCGCCTCTACTCGCGCCTGGGGCTGGATGTGCCGACCATCACCAAGGTGCTCAGCCTGAGCCTGATCACCAACTGGCTGGGCTACATGCTGCTGGCCGGCTGCGTGTTCTCCCTGCGCCTGGTGGACCTGCCCGAGGGCTGGAAGATCGGCGAGACCGGCCTGCAAGCGATCGGCTTCACCCTGGTCGCGGCCGCCCTCGCCTACCTGGCCGCCTGCCGCTTCTCCAAGCGCCGCAACTGGCACTTCCGCGACCAGGAGCTGACCCTGCCGAGCCTGCGCATGGCGCTGATCCAGGTCGGCCTGGGCATGCTCAACTGGTCGCTGATGGCGGCGCTGATCTGGATCCTGCTGCCCAAGGAGGCCTTCTACCCGTCCATCCTCGGCATCCTGCTGATCAGCAGCATCGCCGGGGTCATCACCCACATCCCCGCCGGGCTCGGCGTGCTGGAGGCGGTGTTCATCGCGCTGATGCAGCACCAGATGTCCAAGGGCACCCTCCTCGCCGCGCTGATCGGCTACCGGGCCATCTACTTCCTCCTGCCCCTGGCCATCGCCTGCGTGGTCTATCTCGTGCTCGAACGCCGTGCCAAGCAGATCCGCAAGCGGGATTGGACTCACACGAGCAAGCCGAATGCCCCGGAGCCAGGGAATTGATGGGTTTCGTACCTCTACCCATCCTACGGGCATGGTGCTTCGTAGGATGGGTACAGCGAAGCGAAACCCATGCTGATGCTCCCGGGGTGCCGGTGCCGCCAGATGGTGGATGAGAAGAGCGTCATCCACCCTACGAAAGCCGTCGCCACGTAGGGTGTGCTGCGCGCACCTAGAGATGATGCGTACATCATTCGGGCATTAGGCTAAGAAAGTTGGAGCAGCCGCCAAACGCCCCTTCCCAGGAGGCCGAGCGAATCGTCGTGTAAGGGGTTGAGCGACATGGATGTCGCGAGAGCCGCGATGGGCCAGGGATGGCCCTTCGCGGCGTGCCCCTGGAACGATGATGGAGTGAGGGAAGTTCGACGAAGTCGAACCCGTATGGAGGGGCAAGCCCTTTTGGTTTCTTTTGGGGCGATTGCCAAAAGAGACTCGCCCGGGTGGGCGAAACCAAAAGCATCACCAGAACTCGACAAACAGCTGGGCTCAAATTCCCCAGGCAACGATGTGGCCGGGGCGGATAGCAATCCGCATATTCCGCTAGAACCAATCCCGACGCTCATCGAAGGCGGCATGCACCAGGGCGATGAGGCGGCGGACTTCCTCGCGTTCTTCTTCGCCGGCGCGCACGGCGAGCCAGGCCTGCATGTCCATGCGCGGTTCGAACAGCGCCGGCAGGGCCATGAGGTTCTTGTCCAACTGGCCGACGTAATGGGGCAACAGGCCGATGCAGGCGCTCCACTGGATCATCTGCCGGAGCATTTCATAGGAGTTGACCCGGGTGACGCCGGCGCGGCGTTCGGCGATGGCCAGGTTCCAGGGTTGCAGTGCATCGATGCCGGCGTAGCCCTGCAGGTCGACGAGCATGTAGTCCTCCAGCTCCACCAGGCTGCGCGGGCGGCTGGTCTCGCGGGAGTAGCGCTTGGCGACGTGGGGCAGGTATTCCAGCTGGGCGAGGCACTCCAGGTGGGCGCTGGCGAAGCCCGGCCAGGGTTCGACGTCGTCGGGCGGGGCCAGCCAGACGCGCAGGTCGGTGTCCGGCGCGGGGGGTTCGCCCTCGTCCAGGCGCGCCAGTTCCAGGCGCACGTTGGCGTGCTGGCGGAGGAAGGCCAGCAGGTCGCGGCCGAGGATGTCGTGCAGCAGCGGCTCGGCGACGGCGATGCGCACCAGGGGCTGGTCTTCGTTTTGCGCCAGGCCCGGCGACAGCACCGCCAGGCGCGCCACCAGCTGGGTGCGCAGGCGCCGGCCCTCGGGGCTCAGCACCAGGGCGTTGCCCTGGTGCAGGAACAACGGGTGCCCGGCCCAGGCGGCCAGCAACCCGAGCTTCTTGCGCAGCAGCGTCGGCTTGATGCTGAGGCTGCGCGCCGCCTGCATGAAGCAGCCGCAACGGGCCGCCACCACGAAGTAATGCGCCGCCTCCACGTCCAGGCCGAAGAAGCCGTCGTCCGCCGCATGCCCGCCTGCGACGGCCGCGCCATGGGTCGTCGCCTGTTCGTTCTCCTGAAATGCCATATGCCCTCCTCCGTAAGGTTGCGGCGCGCCGGGCCTCCCGCCCGGCGCTGTGTCAGCGGCCCTTCTCCAGTGCCTGGTTGAGGCTCGCCCCGTCGATGCTCAGGGTCGCCGAGCTGACCATGCCGTCCAGGTAGGCCCGTGCCACCTGTTCCTGGCGCTGGGCACGCAGGGCCTGGCGCAGGCGGTCGCGCACCTCGTCGAGGTTGGCGCTGCGCCCGGGCTGCTGCTCGGTGAGCTTGAGGATGTGGTAGCCCGCGTCGCTACGCAGCGGCTCGGAGACGCTGCCCACCCGTTGGCGGGCAAGCACCTGGCGCATCGCCGGAACGAACTGCTGCAGCGGCTGCAGGCCGGTGTCGCCGCCCTGCTCGGCCGTGCGGGCATCCTGGGAATACTGGCGCGCCAGGGCGGCGAAATCGGCGTTGGGCGCCGCCGCGCGGCGGGCCAGCTCGATGGCCTGCTTGCGCACCTGTTCTTCCGCCGCACCGGGACCGACGGCGAGGAAGATCTGGCTGACGCGGTACAGCGGCGGGGTCACCCAGTTGTCCTTGCCGGCCTCATAGGCGGCCTGCAACTCGGCATCGCTGGGGTAGTCGGCAGGCACCTGGCTCACCGATTCCAGGTAGGTGCGCAGGAGGATCTGCTCGGTGGCGGCGCGGGTCATGCGCTGGATTTCCGGGCGCTCCTCCCAGCCCTGGGCCTGGGCCTGCTGCAACAGGGCCTTCTCCGCCAGGCGCCCGCGTATCCAGCCTTCCAGGGCGCCACGGTCGGCGCGCAGCTGCTCGCGGCTGGCCGCCGGCAGGCCGTCCAGCACCGCCTGCAGTTCGCCCTCGCCCAGCGCCAGTTCACCCAGGCGCGCCACTGCCCGCTCTGCAGGGGCGGCCTGGCTGGCCGCCTTCGCCTGCTGCACCTCGGGCACGGCCTGCACCGCCGCCTCGAGGCCGCTGCCCGGGCGCAGCCCGAGGGCCAGGCCCACGGCCAGCGCCACGGCAGCAAGTGCACCGCAACCGAGCATCCAGCCCTTGGCGTTCATCCGGCTCACGCCTCGCTGTCTGCGGTTTCGACCGGCGCCGGGGTGGCGGCGGCCTGCTCGCGGGCCATGGCCTGGCTGTAGTCGCGCAGGTAGGCGATGAATTCCTGCAGCAGGCGGTCCCACAGTTCCATCTGGCTTTGCAGGTGCTGCGGGCTGACCCCGGCGGCGACGATGGCGTCCATTTCCAGCACGAGGAACTCGCCCTGGCGCGACAGGCGGGCGAAGCGGCGGGTGGCGTTCCACACCTCGGCCATGCCCGCCGGCAGCTCGCCCTGGATGCGCAGCGCGCAGCTGAAGCAGTAGTCGAGGTAGGCGCCCGGCTCCTGGGCCGGGTTGCCGAAGCGCACGGCGAAGCCGATGCCCTGGCTGGCGCTGAGCAGTTGCACCACGCCGCCCTGTTCAGTGCGGTTGACGCGGTAGCCGGCGGCCCGCAGGCGCTCGGTGAGCTGGTCGGGGCTGATGCTGTGGATCATGTCGATTGCGGTCATTGCGCTACTCCTTGTCTGCGGTTGGCGCCGGCACTGCCGGCGTCCTGGATCACTGCCCGGTGGCGGGCACCATGGCGGCGTCGAACTGGTTCTTGTAGAGCGCGTCGCCGTAGACCTGCCCCAGCTCCTCGAACTTCACCCGGGCACTGCCGGCGAAGGGCTGGCGGATCTTCATCACATCACTGACGTCGATCTTCTCGTAGGCCTCGAGGATGCCCTTGGCCACCTGGTACATCTGCTGGTTCTTGGTGGTGCACTGCTGCACCTGCTCATCCCGAGTGGCGAGGTCGGTGGCCAGTTGGGCGCGGGCCGACTCGATGCCACGGGCACGCCCCAGCAGCTCCTCGTAGGCCTGCTTGAACTTGCCCACCTGCTCGTTGCTGGCAGCCACCTGGGCCTGGGCGGCGTTGCGCAGGCTGTCCTGCTGGCCGCTCAGTTGCTCGGCCTGGCCCTTGGCCTTGGCCAGCTCGGCGGTGAGCTGCTTGATCTGCGCCTGGGCGGCCGTCAGCTGGCCTTCCGCCGCAGTACGCGCGGCGGCGGCCTGGGCCTGTTCGCTCTGCAACGCCTGCAGTTGCTGGGTGGTGGTGCGCAACTGGGCGCGCAGGCGCTCCTCCATGCCTTCGGCCGAGGCCGAGTTGGCGACGCAAGCCCCCAGCAGCAGGGCCAGGCCCAGCTTCAGCGTTGTGTGCGATCGGGTGTTCATGCTCTCGCTCCTTGGCCACACGCGCATCAGAAGCGCGTGTTGACCTCCAGTTGCAGGACGTCGATATCGAAGGGCGCGCCGTACACCTCTTGCGCGCTCAGCCAGCGCACGCTGCCGACCACGTTCTTGTCGAAGCCGTAGTTGGCGCCGAGGAACCAGCCCTTGGCGTTGGTGCCGCCGAGGTGGAAGGACGAGTCGTTGAAGCCGTCCGGCAGGGCGTCGGGTTCGATGCGCTTGTAGCCGGCGTAGAGGTTCCAGTCGCCGTGCTTCTTCAGGTCCAGGGCGTTGCCCAGGGTGAACTGCAGCATCCAGGCGGTATCGCCGCTTTCGATGTTGCCGTTGGCATCGACGTTGCTGGCCAGCTGGCCGGCGGAGCGCTTGCGCATCTCGCCTTCGTCGTAGCCGAGGTTGCGCACGTAGTGGGCCTGGCTGCGCAGCTTGAAGTCGTGGAACAGCGCGGTGTCCCAGGCGAGGTTGAGGTCCACCAGGTTGAACTCCGAGGCCAGGCCGACGAACTGCGGCTGCGGCGTGGTGGTGGGCCGGGTGGGGTCGATGACGACGTCGCGCAGCAGCATCAGGGTGTTGCCCTTCTGCATGAAGGCGGGGCGCGATTCGTCGGTGTCGCAGGCCGGCTGCCCCGAGTACAGCGAGCAGGGGCTGGAGCGCTTGCCTTCGATATCGTCGAAGCGGTAGTAGGCCAGCGCACCCTTGACGCTATTGTCCGCATCCAGCTGCCAGCGGGCGCCGAACTGGGCGCCGTAGAGCCAGTTGTTCTCGCTGCTTTCCTTGTCGAAGCCGTTGCTGCTGGCGGTGTCGGAGGTGTACTCCACCGGGAACGCGCCAACAGTGCCGAACAGGCCCATGTCGCGGTCCAGCGGCTGGTCGAACACCGCCGCCAGGCCGTCGAAATTGAGGTCACCGGAGTACAGCAGGTCGGTGGTGTAGAACGGGTTGGGCATGCGCCCGCCGGTGAGGGTCAGGCGCTCGTCGGGCTTGTAGGCGAGGTAGCCCTGGTCGAGCCAGAGGTCCTTCTTGCCGAAGCCGCCACCCAGGGTCTGGGTGGTGGACACCGGGCCGCTGTCGGAGCCGGTGCCGACGCGCATGACCGCCGTCCAGCTCGGCGAAAGCACCGCGCGCATGCCCAGGCGGGCCCGCAGGCGCAGCAGGTTTTCGCGGTCTTCGCGAGTGTTGAGCAGCGGTGGCAGTTGCGTGTTGGTGTTCTTGTTGACGTCGTAGGGGCCGCGGTCGTTGAGCCGCGCGAAGTCGGTGATGCGGTCGCTGTTGGTGTCGGCGAAGTAGCGCGACTCGCTGCGCAGGCGCACGTCGCCCTCCAGGCTGATGCGCGACACCCAGTCGGGGAAGGTGTTGGGCGCGGCCCAGTTTTCCTGCTTGGCCTGGGCCATGACCTCAGCCTTGACCTGGTCACGGATCTGGTCGCGGACGATGGCCGGCACGTATTGCACACGCACCTCACCCGGTACGCCGGCCGGGGCCGCCGGAGCGGAAGCGGTAGCCTGGCGGGCCTGCACGGCTTCGGCCTCGGCCTGCTGGATCAGCGCCTGGGCCTGGTCCTGCTTGAGCACGCCCTGCTGCACCAGCAGGCGGATCAGGTTGATGGTGGCGTTTTCCGAGGGTGCCGGCGGTTGCGCCAGTACCGGGCCGGCCAGGCCGGCGACCACGGCACCAATCCCCAGCGCCAGTCGGCTCATTCTGCAGATCATTGTTCTACTCCTTGGCTGTTCTTGAGTGGCGCGGCCTAGCTGGGCCGGCGTCCTTGCAATGAGAGGCGGACCGGCATCGACATCGAGGCCGGCGGGCGTTCCAGGGGCGGCGAGCCGCGCAGCGCGGCCAGCACCTTGGCGTCGAGTTCCGGGTCGCCGGTGGAGCGGGTCAGCTCCACGCGGGTGACCTGGCCGCTCTGGTTGATCCACACCTCCAGGTTCACGCGGAACGCCAGCGAACGCAGTTCGGGGCTGTCGCGCATCAGGCGCTGGAAGGCATAGGAGAGGAACTGGCTGTAGGTGCCGTTGCCCAGGCGCCCACTGCCGCTGCCGGCCATGCCGCCACCCTTGCCGGCGCCGATGTTGAAGGCGTCGGAACCGGCCTGGGCGTCGCCATCCATCTGCATGGGGTTGGCCAGGTCGTCAGCGGGTGTCGGCGGCGCCTCTTCCTCCGGCTTGACCTCTTCGGGCTCGGGGGTGGGCTCCGGCTCGACGATCTTCTCCTCCACCGGGGTTTCCGGCTCCGGCGGCTTCTCCTGCACCGGCGGTGGGGGCGGCGGCGGTGGCAGCGGGATGATCGCGGGGATCTTCGGCGCCTCGCGGCGTATGCCGCTCATGTCGTTGGCCCACTGCCAGAGCAGCCAGGCGAGGCCGGCGGCGACCAGCGCCCCCACGCCCCACACCAGCGGCCGGCGCCATTTCGGCTCGGCGCTGCGGACTTCGGCGAGCCCGCTGTCCGGGCCCTTGCTGGGAAAGGTGGTCATGGTCAGCCCTGGTTCGGTTTGCCGGTGACCAGCCCGACCTGGGAAAGCTCCAGGCGCCGCAGCAGGTCGAGCACTTCGATGACTTTCTGGTACTGCACCGTGGCGTCGCCGCGCACGATCACCGGGAAGTCGGGGTTCAGCGCCTTCTCGGTGCGCAGGCGGTCCTCCAGTTCCGGCAGGGTCACCGGGTAGGCGTCGAGGAACACCTGGCCGCCGTCGTTGACCGAGATGGCCTTGGTCTTCGGCTGCGCCAGGGAGATGGCCGCGCTGGCCTTGGGCAGGTTGATCTGGATGCCCGAGACCTGGGCGGTGGCGGTGAGGATGAACATCACCAGCACCACCATCAGCACGTCCACCAGGGGTGTGATGTTGATGCTGTCGACGGCGGCGTCCTCGTCGTCGTCATGGCTGCTGCTCAGGTTGGCCATGGCTGCGTCCTCAAGCGGTCAGCGGTGCGCTGCCGGCATGGAAACCCCGCCGGTGAGCCGCTTCGCTGAACTGGGATTCGCCATGCACTTCGGCCAGGCGGGTGACGAACTCGTCGACGAACACCCGCATGTCGGCGCTGACCTCGCGATTGCGCGTGGTCAGGCGGTTGTAGCCGAACAGCGCGGGGATGGCGACGAACAGGCCCATGGCGGTGGCCAGCAGCGCGGCGGCCATGCCGGGGGCGATGGCGTTGATGTTGACGTCGCCGGCCATGGCGGTGCCGAGGAACACCACCATGATGCCCAGCACCGTGCCCAGCAGGCCGATGTAGGGGCCGCCGGCGATGGCGTTGGACAGGGTGGAGAGGCGCGAGGACAGCTGCTGGTTCTCACGGGTGCGCACGCCGTCCATGGAGGCGCGGATGGCTTCGATGGTGGCGGCGGAGATGGACGAGGTGTCGGCACCCTGGTCGCGGCGGGTGCGGATCTCCTTCACCGCCACCTGGTACAGGCGCCAGAGCGAGGAATTCACCAGCCCCTCGTTGAGGGCGCGGTCGTCGGCGAGCATTTCCAGGCGGGTGCCGACGCGGGCGAACTGCTCGCGGAACAGCTCGTTGGCGCGGATCACGCGGGCCACGCTGCGGCTCTTGCGGATCATGATCACCCAGGACTGGATCATCATCAGGATCAGGACGGCGATGATCACCCAGGCATCCACCGGCACCGCCTTGAGCAGGAAGCCGAGGCTGCCGAAACCGAAGCCGGACTGTTCTTCATCGACGCCGTAGACCACCAGGCGCGATTCGGCGCCCTGGGCGGTGGCGTCGGCGAGGATCAGCGCCGCCGGGCGCGCCACCTTGGACAGGCGCAGCTCGTCGATGGCGCCGGCGAAGGCACCGAAGGCAGCCGGGGCCGGGGTCTCGGCGGTGGCGCCTTCGACGGGTGCAGCCGGTGCGGCCTGGGTGTTCGGCAGGTCGGCGCCGATGGCGATCACCGAAGCGAAGGCCGGCAGCGACAGTGCCAGGCTGCCGGATTCGCGGCCATTCACGTACAGGCGCAGGGCGCTGCCATCGGCGCTCAGGGCCAGGTGCTGCCACTGCCCGGCGGCCAGGGCCTGGGTAGCCTGGGCGCGCTGGCCGTTGACCTCGACGAAGGGCAGGCCCTGGGCCAGGCCCAGCAACAGCGTGTTGCCGCCGTCGCGGCGGGCCAGCAGCAGCTGGTCGCCGGCGGACTGATCGGCGCGCACCCAGGCGCTGAAGGTGAAGGCGCCACCGGCCGGCAGGGCCAGGGACGGGCTGGCCGGCAGCATCAGCGGCTGGCCATTGAGCTGGGCGGCGCGGCCGATCACGCCGTCGATGCTGCTGGCGGGGGGCGTCTGCCCGTGGTTGCCGTAGGCGGTGGTGTCACGGGGGGGCGCACCGACGGCGCCGTCGAAGTGGTAGACCAGGCTGTAGTCGGGGTCGAAGGTCAGCTGGCCGTTGCCGGTGGCCGGGGCCTTGGCGTTGCCGTAGTACATCCAGATGTCCTGGCGCTGGCCGCCTTCCACCTGGGGCACGTCGACCCAGATCAGCGCCATGCCCATCAGCGGGTCGAAGCTTTCCACCTGGTGGTTGAGCACGGTCTTGTCATCGGCGGCGACGAAGCGGATGTCCGAGCCGTTCTCGTTGACCCCGTCGAAGCTGAAGTTGCCGGTGTGCAGGCGCACCAGCAGCGGCGTGCGCCCGGCGGCCTGGTCAATGGCCGCGCCCTGGGGCGTGGTGTCGACGGAAATCTGCTTGCGGTAGAGCCAGTCGTCCTGCCACCAGGCACTGGCGATCGCCGGGTACATAAGCCCCAGGCTGATGAGCGCGGTGAAGATCAAGCGTTGCATGTGTGTCACTCCGAAGTCTGTGCCTGTGGGGTCAGAAGTTCGCCTGCACGCTGAAGTGCACGCGCGGGTCTCGTTTTTTGGTGTTGGGGCCGTCTTTCAGCGGGTAGCCCCAGTCGAGGCTGCCGGACAGCCATTCGCGCAGCGTGGCGCGGGTGCCCAGGCCCACGCTGGCGAGGCTGTAGCTGTCTTCCTGGTCGGGCAGCGGGTCCTGCAGGGAGAGGTGCGCGCCCTCGGCGAAGGCGTAGAAGCGCCAGTCCTCGACATGGCTGCCCAGGCCCTTGCCGAGGAAGCTGACCAGCGACGGCGTGCGCAGCTCCTGGGAGAGCAGCCAGCCGTCGTCGCCGGTGCGCTCGGCGGCCAGGTAGCCGCGCACGCTGGTGGCGCCGCCGGCGGAGAACTGCTCGTTGGAGACCAGCGGCCCGGAGGCCAGCTGGAAGCCCAGCTTGGTCGCCGACTGCCAGTCGCCGCCGAAACCGAAGGTGTAGGTGGCGTCGCCCTTGAACACGGCGAAGCTGGGGTTGGCGCGGTAGCGCTTGTAGTCGAATTCCTCGGCGTCGCTGCCGTAGCCGAGGAACTCGCGGGTGCCGGCCACCAGCGCCAGGCCGAGGCCCAGCTGCGAGGCCTCGGTGTAGCGGTAGCCGTTGTAGCCCAGGGTGATGGGGGCGTACTTGAGCGGCACCTTGTCCTCGGCGCCGCCGAATTGCAGCGACTCCTCGAAATCCTTGAAGTCCACGCCCACCGACAGCGAGTGGGCCCAGGGGCCTTGCGGCGGCAGGCCGTAGATCAGCGAGACGCCATAGGAGTGGCCCTTGCCCAGCACGTTGCTGCCGCCGATGGTGGCCACGTCGCTGTCGGACTGGTAGCCGGAGAACTGCAGCGTCCAGCGCTCGTCCAGGGGCGCGGCGTAGGAGCCGGACCAGACCTCGGCGTTGTTGCGGTCCTCGGGGGCGGTGAAGTAGGTCAGCGAGGCGCTGTGGCCGCGCTGGAAAAGGTTGTTGTAGCCGAGGCTGACCACCGAGCGCAGCTTCTCGGTGTCGGCGCTGTAATCGTTGTTCAGGCCGACGCTGGCCTGCCAGGGGTTCTTGTCCTCCACCTGCAGGTCCACATCCATGGTCCCCGGGCGCTGGCCCTCGCGTACCAGTGGCACCACCTGGCGCCCGGGGTTGCGGTTGATCGCCGCCAGTTCGCCCTGGACCTTGGCGAAGTCGGGCACCTTGCCCTCCTCCAATGCCGGCACGTCGTCGAGGATGGCCACCGGCGAGTAGTGCTTGGCACCGACCACGCGCACGCGGCCGACCTTGGTTTCGCTGACCTGCAGGTAGACCACGCCGCCTTCGACCTGCTGCTCCGGCAGCTCGACGAACACCGACTGGTAGCCCTTGCCCTGGTAGCGCTGCTGCAGGGCGTCGCGGGCGCCCTCGATGTCGGCGAGGCTGCGCTGCGGGCCGAGGAAGGGATAGACCGCCTCCTCGATGTCGCGGGCTTCCAGCACCGTGTTGCCGCGCACCACGTATTCGTTAACGTCGACCAGCCGCGGCGGAGCGTCGGCGCTCGCCACCGGCTGCGCCCCCTCCTCCGCGAACACCGGCGCGGCGTGGATCGCCAGGGCCAGGCAGGCCGGCGCGAACGGCAGGCTCAGGGCCGCGGCGACGCCTCGTTGGTTGAATGACAGATGACCCACACAGCCCCCTCGTGAAATGGCGCCCGGCATCCCGGGCTGCCTTCCGTGCAGGCGTGGCCGCGCCGAACGCGCGTACCCCACCGCATCAGTGAACGTTTCGTTGTTGGTTCGCAGGCCGCCTCAGCGTTGCCTTGCGCCGGCGGCGGGCCGGGCCAGCCAGGTGTGCAGCTGGGCGAAGTTCAGCGAGAACTCCGGCATCTGCATCAACCCGCCGGAGAACACCTCGCCAATCACCCGCTCGATCAGGCGTACCGCCTGGGGGTTGTCCAGCACCACGCCGAGATCACGGACGAAGGTGGCGAAGCCCCAGACCCGCTGGTTCAGCTCGAGGCCGACGAACCAGCGGAACAGCAGGTTGTAATTGAGCTGCTCGTAGAGCTGCTTCTCGCTGGGCAGCGAATACAGCAGTTGCAGCAGCAACGCATGGAGCAAGGCCGGCAGCGGCACCTGCAGCTGCTGGGTCGCGGCCCAGCCCTGGAGTTCGGCCAAGGCCTTGCCCATCACCTCGTCGATCTGCGGTCGCAACAGGACCAGCGAATGGCCGGGCGGGATGTAGCTGGACACTTCCTTGAGGGCGCTCTGCCAGTCGTCCTGGGACACGATCCACACCCAGGGTGCGCCGTAGCGGTAGACCGAGACCGGCTTCTTGCGCGCCGCCTCGACGATTTTCGACAGCCGCTGGTCAAGCTCCTGCATCCCCACTTTCGAGTAACCGTCCATATTCCCCATCGCCCTTGTTCCAGTGGCCTCGGCACGCCCGCAAACCGCGGGCGAAAGTCGTCGCCATCCCTGGCGACACGTTCCCTCTCGGCGATATCCCTCGCCGTTGACGCTCCGTACATCACCTTGACCGAGGCCGGATGGCACCACCGAACTTTTGTCATCGAATCTTCATGAACGGAGAACGGCGGGAAGGACCTGGCGGGGTGAAAAGCGTCTGGAATGGGCATTACAGAGTGCCCATACCCACCTCCGCCCGGTGGATGCAAAGAGCGGCATCCACCCTACGCACGGCCCTGCCCCGCGCCTCGCTCAGCTTTCGTAGGATGGGTAGAGCGCAGCGAAACCCATGCGGCGGATCTCGCAGCCCCTCCCAGGATCGCCAAGGGCTGCGCTCGTAAACGTGCTGTCCGGGGCACCCGGAACCTCTGCCGTCTCTGCGGAAACGGCTCGCCCGAAATGAAGAAGCCCGGCTGATGCCGGGCCTCTTCATGGGCACGTAAAGGGCTTAGCGACGAACGCCCAGGCGATCACGCCGCACCGCCTCGCGGGCAGCACGGAACAAGTCGCTGGCATCGGACAACAGCAAATAGGCCGCGTCGGCCACATTGGCCAGATCACGCCCATCGACACAGGAGCCCTCCATGCACGAGAGACTGGCGAGCAAATCTCGCGCAGCAACCAGGCGGTACTCGGCTGTCTCCTGGAGTTCCATGTATGACCGGCTGCCATCGAGCAAGAGGACAGAAGAACCGGAAGGGTTGGCGGAGAGCGGGCGCAGGTCAGCCATGATGAACACCTCCACCACTGCAACGGTGGCTGGGTGCGAATACAGAAGAAATGAAGCTATCGAGAGCGGCGCGAGTCATGACGTGATGCTCCTGGTGTGAGAAGAAGGCGCCTGCAATCGGATAGGCGGCGCCTGTGCACCTAGAGAGTTCGACCGGCCAAGATCGGCTGCGGGATTGACCGCAACGGGCGGACTATATGAGGCAGTGGAAAAGCCTGCAAGGGCAGCTTTGCATGTGAGTGGAGGAAGCACCGTGATTGAGCGCTTGCTTTAAAACCACAAAAAGCTAACGCAGAAAGAGCGTTTTCATTTGAGCGTGGGAAGCCAGGTTCTTAGGACGTGGTCATGAGTCATCGGTTCTGCTTGTGAGGATTCAATCGGAGGACCCGACAGGATCGTAGGGTGTGCCGTGTGCGCACCGCCGCACGGTGCTTCCGGCGAGCCACTGACAGGGTGAAAAGCGTCTGGAATGGGCATTACAGAGTGCCCATGCCCGCCTCCACCTGGTGGATGCGAAGAGCGGCATCCACCCTACGCACGGCCCCGCCCCGCGCCTCGCTCAGCTTTCGTAGGATGGGTAGAGCGCAGCGAAACCCATGCGGCGGATCTCGCAGTCCCTTCCAGGATCGCCAAGGGCTGCGCTCGGGAATGTGCTGTCCGGGGCACCCGGAACCTCTGCCATTTCTGCAGAAACGGCTCGCCTGAAATGAAGAAGCCCGGCTGATGCCGGGCCTCTTCTTCTGGTCACGCTATTCACGAGTGAGTGGGTGATCTGAACGTTTTTGATCGGTTTGCTGCTTTCAATATCGGCGAAGTCTGAGGTCGGTGGAAAATACCGGGCTCATTCAGACCGTTCCTGGAATGTACTGATGTTTCTGAACTCATCCGTTATCAACTCTGCAAAGGCATCCCGTGCTCGATGCAATCCAATATTCTTGTTCCAGATGAAGTAATTCTGTATTGGCGTCAGGTCGTCGAAGGCATAGCCTTTTATATTGCCAATCTTCTTGTACTGCTCGAACACGCCAGAGGGAACCAGAGAAACCCCCGCACCTGCACTGACGCAGCCAAGAATGGTTCCATAGCTCGCGATGCTGGTTATCGGTGTTGATACCTGTGCGGCCTTTAGCCAGCGCTCAAGGGCGTGGCGATAAGGGCAGCCTTCAGGCCACATAAAAATATTCAGATTGTTGACATCATCAGCAGAGGTGATTTCGCCTATGGAGTCTGATGCGATCAGTATCAAGGGCTCTTTGTATATTTCCAGCTGGGCAATGTCAGCGTGGTCGCTCTTTACGGCGATGATTGCGCCATCCAACTTGTGCCCAATAATCTCGGCGACCAATTGTGACCACGTGCCGGTACTGAACTGCATATGCACACTCGGGTAGTGCACATGGTAACGGGACAGTAGAGCAGGTAGGCGGCCAGTCGCGGCTGATTCGATAGCGCCTATCTTGAGCACCCCGGCTGGGGTCGCCTCAGGGTCAAGCGCTCTTTTCGCCTCTTGGCAAGTATCGAGAATCTTGTTCACGTAACCGAGAAGCAACTCACCGGAAGGGCTTATGATCAGCCCCCGACCTTTACGTATAAAAAGACTCACTCCAAGTTCCTGCTCCAACAGCTTTATCCTGTTGGTAATGTTGGAGGGGACGCAATGCAATATCTTGGAGGCTTTGACAATACTTCCCTGCTCTGCAGTCACTTTAAACATTTTGAGTTGCGACAGTTCCATTGCTGCACCGACGATTCATTTAAAGTGAATAGTGGCGTGATTATAAATTACTTGTTTGGCGCGTACAAGTGACCTAGCTTCGTGCCCGCCCTTAACTTGAAGCGACAACACGTCCGCTCACACACTTTATGGAAGAAGGTTAAGCAATGAATTCTATTGTTATGGAAAGCAATATAGTTGTGCCCCACCATCAACTATCCATGCAGCAATTTGGTGAGGCATTTATTGACGATCTTCCCAAGCACTTCGCAGCCTTGAAGATACCTGGCCGAGTGATTTGCGGCGATCAGCGCAAAGCTGCAATTCCGGCACACGTAGATCAGGTGCCCGCTATCCAGTTGGCGATGCATGAAGTGCTAGGCCATGAAACAACTCAAGCGTCGCAGGAGTGGACAGAGAAGAGCTTCAACGCGTTTCTAGAGAAAGCGTTTGTCGACGAAGGTGTGCTGAAATTCTTTAATGGCTGGAATGAAACCCATAAGACCACAAGTTTGGTTTCAGCAAAAATAATCATGCGACTGGCTGCTGACGCAGGCGCGATCCCTGCTCACCAGCAGTCCTTGTACAACAATGTCATGGCACATATGCATGAGGTGGCCAAGGATGACTTCGGTCTCGGCCATGAAGGGCACGATGGCATGTACGGATACATGACGTCCGCGTTCGGCGCTTCGCGCTGGGTCGAAAGTCAATATGTCGTACCCGGGTGCAATGAGTTCTCAGGCTTCCTCTACAGAGTAGGCATCGCAGAAAACAAATCGCCTTTGAATTCCCATGAATACAAGCGCTCCATGCTGGAGGCCATGATGACGTCGGTGGCGTCAGAACTCTGGAATGGTCGCGAATATAACTATATTGCGCAATATATCGAGGAGAAGCTAAACGCCGTCAATCCAGATCTTCGCGCTGACGTGAAGGCGCTTCGGAATGCCAAGGGTTATGTCATGGGGCATTCAGGAGAGGTGGAGAACAGGCATGGATTGCATGCATTGGCCGCCGCTCAGGCCTATTGCCGATTCGCCGACTTGGAGTTTGACATTAATCGTTTGAAAGAAATCATGATTGATTATAACGGCCGTGTTGGAAAGGCATTCCGTAGTTTGCACGAGGCGTTAACTGCTTGATCGTGTTTTAAAACTGCTTGCCGCTGGTGCGATGCGGCTGCGCATCAGCGGTTTCGCTCATCTGATCTCTGCATGGATACGGCTTCGGGAGATGATGTGAACAGTGGAAGGTGAAGAGATGTTTTCATGACCGTTGAATACACCCTCGTCGCATTGGGTTTTTTTGCATTCTGCGGCGGTTTGATCGATGCAGCAGTTGGAGGTGGGGGACTTGTTCAGGTGCCTGCCCTGCTTCATGCACTCCCTCAGCAAAGCCTGGCGACGGTCTTCGGGACCAATAAGCTGGCCGTGCTGCTAGGGAATTGCTTTTCCATATCCCGCTATTTGAGGCGCATACATATTGCTTGGAAATTAATTCTTCCAACCATGATCGCTGCCTTTATTTTCTCTTTTCTAGGTGCTTTCTCTGTTTCATTGATACCTAAAGAGGCAATGGAGTACGTCGTCTTTGTGGTGTTGATAGTGATGGCTGTCTATACCTTTGCCAAGAAGGACTTAGGCAGGATTCATCGATCTGTCGAGCATGGGCCAAAAGAGATTGTGCTGGGCGTTTTCTTTGGCGCGTTATTGGGATTCTATGACGGCGTATTTGGCCCTGGCAGCGGGAGTCTTTTGCTGTTTGTTTTTGTAAAGTACTTCGGCTTCGATTTTCTTAATGCGTCGGCTTCGGCCAAGCTCGTTAATTTGGGCACCTTCAGTGCTGCGCTCTTCTTCTTCGTACCCTCAGGTAATGTGCTCTGGCTTATCGGTGGCATGGTGAGCCTGTGCAATATCGCCGGCGCCCTCACCGGCGTGTTCTTAGCACTTCGTTATGGAAGTGGATTCATTCGGATTTTCTTCCTGGTTTTATTGGTGTTCCTGATAGGGCGCATGGGGTTCTCAATTTTTATTGAGGCCCCGTGACATAGACGACCCCGTTCACGCAGCTCGCTACTGGCGATAGCCGTAACCCCCTCTCCTCACTATGGCGCCGGGAACTTCGCCCAAGCCCTTTCCCGCCCCCCAATCAGGCCTGCCATGTAGGGCAGCAGAGCCTAGCCAAGGCACCCTTGTAGGGGCGAATTCATTGGCTCTGTCTGCGTTAGCTGTTGAGGTTTTAAAGCAAGCGCTCAAGCACGGCACTTTCCGGGCCCCAAAGGGTTTGTGCCACCTCCACCGCATGGGTTTCGCTCCGCTCTACCCATCCTACGAAAGTCCGTGCGCACCACGTGGTGATGCGCTGGACGAAGAAAGTTGGAGCAGCCGCCAACGCCCCTCCAGGAGGCCGAACGCAGTCGTTGCGCAGGGGGACGAGCGGCATGGATGCCGCGAGAGGCGCGCCAGGCCATGGATGGCCCATCGCGCCGGCCCCCAGAGCAACGATGGAGTGAGGGAACCCCGGCGAAGCCGGGGCCGGATGATGGGGCAAGTTTTTTGGTTCCTTTTCAACGATTGGAAAAGGGACTCGCCCGGGGGGGCGAAACCAGAAACATCACCAGAGCTCGGCAATCAGCTGGACTCAAATCCTCTAGCAACACTTAACGCAGACAGAGCCAATTCATTCGCCAAGGACCGCACAGCGGTCCCCTGAACCGCACTTAAATCCTCGCCAACCTCGAGCGTACGGCGCTCCGCTTCAGCCCACCGCTCTTGGCGTGTTTCGAGGCCCAACTGCGGTTGCCCCCACTCCCCCAACAAAAAAAGAGCGACAGTCGCCTACCGCCCTCGGGAAAGGGATACCGCCCCGCAGGGCGGTGAAGAGGTGGGATCAGAGGGTCAGGTTGCGCTGTTCCTCCGGGGTCAACTGGTTGCGTGCCTGGTCGTCCAACTGGCCGGCGCCGAGCACCTGCACGCTGCTGCCGGAGTCGTAGGTCGGGGTGCGGCCGGCGCCTTCGCCGGAGGGCGCCACGCGCTCGTTGCCGAAGCCCAGCACCTGCACGGTGAAGATCGACGGCTGGCGCTGGCGCGAGGCGGCCTGCTGGTCGCGGGCCACGCCTTCGGCGGCGTCGCTGGCGGAGCTGGCCGCCGAGCTGGCCGAGGACAGCGCGCCGGTGTTCACCGCAGCCACCACCGGCACGCCGTTGGACTTGCCCTGCACCTGGATGTTGGCGGCGTTGACCACCTGCAGCGCGGCGATGTTGACGTTGCCGGAGACGCGGATGCCCGCCTCACCCGCATCGATGGTGCCCAGGGGCGCCAGCAGGTCGATGTCGCCCGACGGCACCTCGGCGATGGGGGCCAGGGTGGCGATGCCGGCGCCGGTACTGGGCACGCTCGGCGACAGGGTGACGTTGCCCCAGTTGTCGTAGACCCGGCGCGGCGGTGTGTACACCAGGGTGGTCTTGGAGCCACGCCCGGCGTTGATGTCGCCGGCTGCGGACCAGGCCAGGATGTCGCCGCCGAAGGTGGTCATGATGCGGCTCTGGCCCAGCAGCACGCTGCCGTTGGCGAACAGTTGGATATCCCCCGCGCCCTGGGTGATGACCCCGGCGGTGGACGGCGGCGCCTCGCCCTCGATGCCGAACACCTGCTGCCCGCCCGGGGTGAGCATCTGGATGCCGCCACCGAAGTTGCTGTGCACCCCGGCCCCGCCGTACATCGTGATGTCGCCCTGGTAGAGGATCGGGTTGCCGGCCACGTCGTGGGTGGGGAACAGCGCGGCGATGGCGTTGCGGCCCCGCAGGTAGCTGCCGAAGCGCGGGCTCTCCGCATCGTTGTACTCGCGGCCACCGGCACGCAGCTCGGCGAAGTAGATCTCCCGGGCGAACACCCGCTGCTGCTCCGCCGGCAGCGCGGCGTAGTAGGCGCGTGCTTCCTCGCTCGTGCCGCTGAAGCCGAAGCGCTGGGCCAGCCAGGCCGCCAGTTCCACCTCGTAGGTCTTGGCCACGCCGCCACCCGCCAGGCTGCCGCCGGCCTCGACGCGGTTGGCCGGGTCCAGGTAGCGCTGGGCGAAGGCCAGGTAGTCCGGGCCGGCGCCAACGCCGGCCTGCATGACGATGTCCGCCCCCGGCCGGTTGTCGCCCGGCACGATCGCGCCGAGGCTGGTCACCGCGGCCTTGTCTTCCATCAGGATGTTGCGCCCGGCACTGATCTCCAGCGTGCCGGGGCCGGCGACGTTGAAGGTGCTGTAGAGGATGTCGCGGCCAGCCGAGACGATGGAGATATCGGTGGGGTCGTCGTGGATGAAGAGGTTGCCGGTGCTGGTGGCCAGGCCTGCAAACTGCGGCAGCAAGGTGCCGGTCAGCTGGCCGCTGTTGACGATATCGCGGCCGGCCATGATGCGCGCCGGCCGAGCCGCTTCGTACCAGGTCTCGCCCGCCCTCGGTGCACTGCCGAAGGTGATGAGCTCGCCGGTGCGCAGGCCGATGATGTCGCCGTTGAGGGCATAGAAGCGTGCTGGCTCGTCGGCACCGCGGTAGGCGCTGCGGGTCCCCGTGCCACCGAAGGCGAACAGGCTGCGCCCGAGGCCCCCCGCACCAGACAGGTCTCCTTGATTGGCGCCTCTGGAATCGAGGTAGTAGAACGCCGGGCTGAAGGGAGTGGCCAGGCTGGAAACCGGTGCATTGCTGGGCGTGACGGCATAACCGCCGGCATAGATCGAGTCGCCTGCCAGGAATTCCAGCTGCGCTCGGCTGCCGGGTGCCAGCAACAACGAATAGTGGGTGGTGTTCAGGCTGTTGTCCGTCCACAACGCCGATGGGCCGTAGTAGAGGCTGCCGCCCGGTGCTGTAGCACGCAGGATCGACGGGTAGACGAAGCGGCCATCGGTGGCGGAGAAGTCCAGGCCGCTACGAACACTGTCGTTGGAGCCCGCAGGAAGCTCACCGACCTGCGTCGAGGGAGTGAGGTTGCCGCCTGCGGAGAACAGGTCGATGGCCGTGTGGTCGGTCCACAGGCTGAACCATGAGCGGCCAATGCTCTTGCCGCCATCGAGATCCACCGGCTGCCAATTGCGGGCGTCGGTCCGCCCGGCATCGGCCGCGCCGCCAAGCACCAGGTCACCCCGGGCGTCCAGGCTGATGGTGGCGTCGCCCGGCACCAGTACCAGGCCGCCGGTGGCGCTGGCCATGGTGGCCTTGAAGGGGTCGTAGGCACGGCTTTCGCGGGGGTCCTGCGACATCTGCAGCGGCCCATTGACCTGCTCGATGCCGCCGAAGGAGCCCGCACCGGCACGCACGGCGCCACGCAGGTTGGCCAGGCTGCCATTCAGGTCATGGCGTTGTGCGACCGGGCGGCTCCGGTCGTCCAGCATCGCGCGCGCCGTCAAGGCCGGGTTGAGCCCACCGCCCACCTTCAGATCGAGGTCGCCACCGCCGGTAAGCACCAGTTCACCGTCCACCATGCGCCCGGTCGAGCCCACCGCCAGTACCAGCCCCTGGCTGCGGGTGGCGATGGTGTTGTCCAGGGTGCCCCGGGCCGCCAGCATGCCGGCGTCGCCGCCGACACGTACATCGAGGTTGCCTCCCCCCAGCGTTCCGAACCCGGTGAAACCGGTGAAGGCGACGTTGTCGTTGAAGGGCATGTAGGTGCCGAAGTTGACCCACCAGGCGGTGGGCACCTCGCCATTGACGCCGCCGCCCTGGCGCCACAGCCAGTTGCTGACGCTGGAGCTTTCGGGCTGGTCGGTTCCCCCCGCCTTCAACAGCTTGGCGCCGAGGATATCGCCGGTCAGGTCACCGCCGACGGAAAGCAGCAGGTTGCCGCCATGATCGGGATACCAGGCGCGATAGAGGCTGCTGGCGCCACCATCGACCAGGGCCTCGTAGCTGCCGCCGTTCTTGCCCAACACGGTGGTGTCTATCGCTGTGCGACCGAAAATCTGGTTGAGACTCCGTGGCTGATTGAAGGCAGCCGACTCCGCCAGGCTTAGTGCCGAGCTGCCGGCGGTGTAGATGCCGTAAAGGGACTGCATGCCGAGGTCGCCCGCGCTGACGAGGTCGAGGTCACCGGTTCCGGTGCGCAGAACACTGAAGGCGCTGCTACCCGGCTTGTAGTCGTATGTGTACTGGGCCTCGCCGGATTGTGCGATGCACAACCCTGGCCCCTGGGAACAGAACTCGTCCACTGTCCAGCCGTACTGGTCGGCCAGCTCGCTGGCCGGGCGGCCGGCAAAACTGAGATCGCCCCACCATTGGGTCGACCCCTCTTCCGTGACCACCAGCGCGCTGTTCATGCACAAGCCTGCGCTCTGAGCGCAGAAATCCTCGACGGACATGCCGAGCTGCACGGCCAGTTCCGCTACCGGACGCCCGGTGTAGGTGTCGTCACCCCAGTAGTCCAGGGATGCCTGCTCGGTCAGTACCAACGGGTCGTTGGGCCCGCCCTGCACAGGACCGCCACCCGGCAGCTGAACCCGGCTGACCAGCATCCCGTAGTGGGTATCGGCCACCTTCAGGCTGCCACGCTCGGCGTAGGGATCGACCAGGCGGTTGTCGGCAGCGGCCAGGTCAGCCCCGGCCACAAGGCGCACCGACCAGGACTGCGAGCCCTCCGGCAGCATCTGCGCGGCGGCCCAGTTGCGGCCCTTGCCATCGCCACCGCGCAGGTTGATCTTCTCCACCCCCGCCGCCAGCTTCACATCGGTGCCCGCCGGGATCAGCGCCCCCAGCGGCAACAGCACGGCGCCGAGCTGCGCCACGGTGCTGGGGTTGGACAGGCTGGTCGTACTGGCCGGGCGGCTTGGCAGCGCCACGCCTTTGGGCCATATCAGCCCGGCTAGTGCGGTGTCGCCCAACAGCAGGGAGCCGCTGCCGAGAATCATGCCTGGAGCCAGGGCCAGGTCCGCACTCAGACGCGTGCCGGCCGCGTAAGCCACGGTGCGATCCGGGTTGAGGATGTCGCCCGCCAGTACCGTGCCAGCCGGCAGGGAGATACCGGTCGCCAGTTCACCCGCTACGGGCAGACGGGTGCCGGCGGCCAGGGTGATCGCTTGCAGTGGCAGATCGAAATTGAGCACCACCCCGGAGAGGTAGGTGGTGCCGTCCTGCAGCTCGATGCCCGTACGCGGCACCACCACATCACCGTTGAACGGTTGCTTGCCGGGCGTCAGGACCCAGCCGTCGTTGTCCGGGGTGTCCGGCGGCGGCATGAAGCCGTCGTTGAGGCTGCCATAGACACTCAGGTCGCCGCCGGCGCGGATCACCAGGTTGCCCACTTCACCCGAGCCATACACGGCGCTGGATTTCTGGGTGTTGGGATTGAGGCTTTCGTAGCGATGGCCAGAGAGGTCCAGGTCGCCCTGCACCACCAGGTCGCCGTCAGCGGTCTTGCTGACGATCTCGACGCCGGGGCGCAGGTGGAAGGCGTCGGCATAGGCGGCGTTGTTGAGGCCGGCCAGCTTGCCATTGACCAGCGCGCCATTGGCCAGGGCGTTGCCGATGAAGGCCAGGCTGTCGGTGTGTTTCTGGTTCAGGTAGTTCTGGTCGATCTCCTGGTAGCGGTGCCCGTTGACGGGGTCGGTGACCTCGCGGGCGTCGTCGTAGCGCTGCACGCCGTTCACCGCGATCAGCCTGGCGCCCTGGATGTCCAGGCTGCCGCTGGCGTCGATGGCGATATCACCGGCGGTGGCGCCGCCCAGGCGCGGGGCGTTCAGTTCCAGGGTACCGCGAGCCTTGCCGTCATGCCCGCTGGTGGCGGCGGTGCCGTGGCGCAGGTCGATGCGCGCGCCATCGGCCAGGGTCAGCAGGCCGTCGCCGGAGCCCAGTTCCACTGTGGCGCGGTTGGGTGAGTCGATGATCTTGCCGTAGCTGTCCACCCGCAGGCGGGTGCCGTGGGCGTCCAGCAACGCATGGCCGCCGATGGTCAGGCCCTGCTTGCCGGCCAGGCGGATGGAACCCACCCGCTCGCTGCTGGCGTCCACGGTGCCGTTGACGGTGAGCGTGCCACCGTCCACCGAGACGTCGATCGCCCCGGCCTTGAGGCCGTCGCCGATCACCAGGTCGCCCTGCTTGAGCTGGAAGCTGCGGGCCCCGAACACCTGGCCCTGGTTGAGCCGCTGGTTGAGGGCGGCGAAGTCGTCGTTGAGGCTGCCATCTCCCAGGTGCTGGGCACGGATGTCGATGCTGCCGGCCTTGAACGGCACCAGGGTGCCGCCAGCGTCGTAATAGCCGCTGCTACCACCGAGGATGCTGCCGCGCAGGTCGACGACCCCTGCATCGGCGGCCAGGGCAGTGGCCTTGAGGCTGCCGCCCTGGTTGTTTTTGGCCGACAGGTCGATCACCGAGCCGGACGCCTGGCGGATGTCGCCGTTGCGGCTTTCCAGGATCAGGTCGCCGCCCCAGCTGTACTTGTTCACGTCGTTGAAGGTGACCTTGCGCCCGGCCAGGTCGATGCGCGCGGCATCGGTGAGGCTCAGTTGCGCCTCGGCCTTGAGGCTCAGCTTGCCGCTGGGCAGCACCACGGCGCTCTCCAGTAGCAGGTTGCGACCGCTGAGGGACAGCTCGGCACCCAGCGCATCGCCACCGATGCCCGGCAGTGCACTGCCACTCGGCGCACTGACGCGGATATCGCCGCCGGCGGTGATGCGGTTGACCGAGCCGGCGCCGCCGGTCATCACCGGGGTGCTGATGTTCAGGTTGCCGCCGCTGTACTGGAAGCCCTTGCCGGTGACGTAGCCATCCTGGCGCTGGTACACCGACAGGCCGCCCTTGTGATTGGCGGTGATGCGTTCGCTGGCGTTGAGGTTGACGTTGGCAAAGCCCACGGCCAGGCGATCGCGAATCGTCGCGGCGGTGGGTTGCGCATCAGGCTGGTAGCCGAACTCGATGCGCTCGGCGTCGATCACCAGGTTGCCCGTACCGGTGCCGGCACCGCCGGCGATGATGGAGCCGGCCTCGTTATGGGCGCCGTTCCAGATCAGGTTGGAGGTGTGGATGCGCGCAGTGTCCCCCGCCTCGCCCTTGCCGTAGAGGGCCGGGGTGGTCAGTACCAGCTCCTTGAGCCGCGATTTGCCGTCGGCCGCGTAGGTATCCAGGCTGGCGTTGCCGAAGAAGTTGAGCGAGTCGCGAGCGCCCAGCACCAGGGTTTCCAGGGCCGGCGCGCCGGTGCTGGTATCACCGCGCAGCAGGCGGTCCAGTACCTGCTGGTTGAGGGTCAGGCCGCTGGGCAGCCGATTGCGGGCGGCGAGGTCGGCCAGCGCCTCGGCACTGCCGACGTTGATGCCGCCAACTGCCAGGGTCAGGTTGCGGGTGCCATAGTTCACCGCCTCGCCCAGTTCGAAGGCGTTGTCGGTGGCCGTGGCGATGGTGCCCTCGGAGTAGAGCCCGGTGGTGCCGCTGCACACGCCATCGCACACACCGATGCGGATGCTGCCCGGGGCCTTCTGCGGCTCCTGCGGGTTGGCAGCGTCCGGGGCCAGCATGTTCAGGTAACCGTTGGAGACCGCCAGCACGCTGTTACGCCCCGGCTTGTAGATGTAACCATCGCGGGAGTCGCGGGGTGCATCGCCCTGGCCCAGGGTGTTGATGCTGGCACCCTGCTCCACCGTGATGCCACCGGTGGGCCCGGCGGTGACCAGGAAGACTTCCGGGGCCTTGAGGGTCGCGCCGCTGCGCAGCACCAGGTTGGCGGTGCGGGCCACACTACCGCCCGTGCTACTGGCACCGTCGTCGAACTGGATGAAGTTGCCGCCCTGGCCGTAGAAGGAGCGCGCATAGGCGCCGATGTTGAGGCTGCCGGCACCGATGGCGTTGAGGGATTCATCGGTCAGCGTCACACCATTGAAGCCGGCGGTGGCGCCCTGCCCGGCCCTGACGATCTCCAGGTTGCCCGTGGAGGTCTGGGTGATGCTGGAGGTGCTGCCGCGCCCGCCCTCCCCGCGCGCCTTGAGCAGTTCGCCGGCGAAGCTGAAGCTGGGCTGGCCCGTGGTGTTGTTCGCAAAACTCAGGTTGAAGGCCTTGGCGTCCCTGGGCATCAACGCGGCGGGAATGCCCAGGCGCGCCGCGTCGGCCTGGAGGAACTGGCTGAAGCGGGTCTCGTTGTACTGGGAGTAGCGGCGCAGCACGTCGGCAGAGGTGAGGATCACCTGGCTGGCCAGGCTGTCCCGCGCGCCGCTGGCCAGGCCGAGGGTGCCGGCGGTGGACCAGGAGCCATTGCGCATGGCCTGGGTGGCGATGACGCCGCCCTGCCCGGCCAGGCCGTTGACCTCCACGCGGAAGGCCCCCGGCAACAGCGCGTAGGTGGATGGCAGCAGCGTGTAGGTGCCCGCCGGCAGGCCCGGCACGCCGGCACCGAGGGTGATCTGCTGGCCCACCCTGGGGTCGACCGCGCCGCCCTCGCCGCCCTGGGGCGCATAGCCCGCCTGCGCGCCCGGGACGATGGCGTAGACCGGGTTGCTGCCAAGGGCCGGCAGCAGGAAGCCATCGGCACCGTACTGCATCAGCGGATTGAAGCGCGCATCGGTGGAGCCACCGCGCCCGGAGACGAAGCCCGCGCCCACCAGCTCGCCGCCGCCGGATACATCCACCACCGCGCCCTGGGCGACATCGATCACCTGCCCAACGAGGTCGACCTTGCCCGGCATCAGGCTCTGCCCTTCCTTGAGCAGACTGGTGGACAGGGAGACACCGTCGTAGAGCCAGGTCTTGCCGTCCACCGTGCCGCCGTAAGGGATCACCAGCCCGGCGCCGCTGACCGAGGTCAGGCTGCCGGGCAGCAGGTTGACGATGCTGGCAGGGCGGGTGGCGTCGCCCTGGTAGCCGAGTATCAGATCGCCCAGCGGCGCACGCAGGATGCCGCCCTGGTTGATGACGTCCGCCTGCAGGCTGATCGAGCCGAAGGCCGAGTAGGGAACGGACGGCAGGCCTTGACCGCTGCGGGCGATGTCGATCCTCGATGCACTCACCTGCCCTTTGACACCGGTACCCGGATAGACCTGGGCGGCGCTCATGGCCAGGTTGCCGGGCACTTGCAGGCGCATGGCGCGGGCGTCCTCCGTGCTCAGCAGCCGCAGGTCCCCCTGGCTGCTCAGGTGCATATCGGAGAAGGCACGGCGGTCTACCACCTGTGCGCCCCCCTGCAGCATCAGGATGCTGCCCCGGGCGCCGAGCCTGACGGCATCGCGCACATCCAGCAGGCCTCTGGCCGATAGATTCAACTGCCCCGTGGCAGGGCGCTGCGAACTGCCGACGCGGATGGCGGTGTCCGTACTTGCGCTGTCAGCAGGCGCCCCCAATGCCCCGGCCAGGCGCAGGTAACCACCGCGCAGATCGACCACGGAACCTGCGGCAGCTGTCTCGGCCAGGCCGTAGGTACCGGCATAGAGGTTGAGCGCGTTGGCCATATCCAGGTTCAGAGTGCCGTCGAAGCTGAGCAAACCGGTGCTCAGCAGGGAGAGGTTATCGAAGCCGCCGCCCACCACCTGATCCACGCCCAGCCGGCCATGTCCGTATTGCAGCCAGGTGGCGCCCTGGCCCGGCTCAACGCCGGTCGGCAGCGATTCGCCCTGGTGTTGCGCCAGGACCAGCTCCCGCGCCTGACGTACCGCATCGGTCGCCCTGGGGTCGTTTATCCGATAGGACGGGGCACCGAGTGCAACGGAGAGGCTGCCCCCCGATGCCCCTGCGCCACCGGCCTCGGCCTTGAACTGGCCATCCAGATAGAGCCCGCCGGTGGACGCGAAGGCAATGCTGCCGCCATGGCTGGCCACGGGGGTGGCGCCCTGCCCCGGGATGTCCAGCACGGCCTGGGCACCGGATGCGTCCAGGCGCGCGCCCTGGCGTACCACCACGAAGGCGTCGGTGGCGGTAAGGCCGCCCTTGGCGTGATCGATTTCCCCGCCGACGACGATGCTGCCGCCGTTGCGCACCGTGCCATAGCGGTTGCCACGACTGTCCACGGCCGTGACGGCGCGTGCGGCGGCATCCAGCACGGCGTTGTCGCCGATCCAGATGGACTGGTAGGTCTCCAGCGGTTTTTGCAGCTCGGTATCCGGGGCCGAAACGATGATCGAGTTGACCGAGATCCTTCCGCCCCAGGCGTTCAGGGTCCCGTCCACCGTCACCTGGCCGATGCCGGCCAGGCCGATGGATTGGCCCGGGTCGACGTTGAGTATCGCCCCCTTGCCCACCAGCAGAGGGGTGGTGGCGATATCACCCGCCGCCGTGATGCCGCTGCCGGCGCGCAGCGACAGGCTGGCGCCCTGGCGCTGGGTCAGCACGCCCTTGGCGGCATCGTCCAGATAGACCGGGGGCGTCCAGGTCTCCAGGGCGTCACGGGGCGCGCCACCGGTGGCCAGGTTGGTCGCCCCATCGCCCTGCCGGTACACCGGCATGCTCACATCCACCCGGGTGCCCTCGGCCACTTCCAGGCCACGGTTGCCCGCCACCTCGTATGCGGAGAAGCCCTTGTCGAAGAAGTCGCCACGCAGCAGCAGGGTGCCGGCATCGGCCGAGGTGGCGCTGTCGCTGATCAGCACCTTGCCGGCCTGCAACGCCAGGGTGCCACCGCCCTTGACGCCCTGGCCGCGCAGCTCGCCGCCCAGGCCCAGTACACCTGCGCCACTGGCGGTGTTGGCGTTGGCCGCCAGGGTCAGGTTGCCGCCCTTGCCGCCTTGCAGCTTGCCGCTGGCCAGCAAGGCGGCGCCGGAGGAGACGTCCACCAGGCTGCCGCTACCCAGCAGGGTGCTGCCGCTGCTGCGCAGGGAGACGCTGCCGCCATCGAGGTACGCCAGCGCACGGCTGTCGTTCGGGTCCAGCAGCAGGTTGCTCCACAAGCCGCTGGCATCGAGCCTGGCGCCAGCGCCGAGGGTGACGGACGCCGCTCCGCCCAGCGTGGTATCGGCCTTGCCGTTGGCGGTGATCTGGTTGAGCACGTTGCCCAGCCGGATGCTGCCACCACGGGCGGTGATGTCGGCGTTCACCTCCACCTTCGGACCGAACAGGGTGACGTTGCCCGCCGGGGCCACCTGCAGGTCGCCATCGACGCGGATGCCCTCGCTGGCGGCCACCTTGATCGCCCCCAGGTTGAAGCCGTTGAGCTGGGCACTGTCGAGGTATAGGGTGCCCTGGCGGCCGGCCGGCAAGGCCGAGCCCAGGTCCAGCCCATCGGCGATGCGGGTGCCGCCCTCGCCGAGGATCACGTTCTTCAAGGTGTTGGCATCGGCGCCCAGGGCGTATTCCAGGGTGCCGCTGCTCTTCACGTACCAGGGGGTGTAGCTGCCCACCACCAGCTGGGCGCCACGGGCCACGGCCTTTTGCGACTGGCTGTAGCCATCCAGGCCGGCCTGGGCGCCCTGGGACTGGCGCTCACCCTGGTAGGTGTCGCTGGCCAGGGTGCCTTCCAGCACGGCGTTGCGGGTGCCGATCACCAGGGTCCCGGCGTCACGGCCCACGGTGTAGCCGCCTTCCTTGCGTTCGTTCGAAGCGATCAGCGGGTTGTAGTAGTAATCGGTCTGGCCCCAGCGCTGGCTATGGTCTTCGTAGCCCTTATAGATGCCGGTGTAGAGGATGTCCCCCGGTGCGCTGGAGAGCTCGTAGAGGCGCCCGTCGGCGCCCTTGAGCCAGGTCTGCTTGAGGGTGCCGGCCTGCACATCCAGGGTGCCGCCGGAGAGGTTGATCTGCGAGCCAGCCTGGGTCACCACCTCGTTGCCGGTGAAGCTGACGGTGCCGCCCTGGGCCATCCATTCCGCCACGCTGTGGCCCTGTGTGCCCAGGTAGCCGCTGACCTCCAGCAGGCCGCCGGCGGTGTACCAGCGGTCGGTGGCGTAGCCGTTGGTGCCGGCGGGCACGAACACCAGGTCGCGCACATCGACCCAGACATCGTTGTTGTTCAGGCCGCCGCCATCGCGGTTGACCGAGGAGTCGCGCTGTTCGTTGCCCTGCAGGTTGACCTTGACGCTGTTGGACGCCATCGCGACCTTGACCCCGGTGGCGCCGGAGACGTCGATCACCGCGCCATCGCGCACCAGGCTGCGCTGGCCGGCGTTGACCGCCACCTGGCCACCGGTGGCCAGGGTGATGGACCCCTTCTGGAAGTCCACGGTGCCGCTGCTGTCGATCTGCACCAGGGACAGGTCGCGGCGGTAGGCGTCGCCGGGAATCACCTTGCCGTCCTGGGTCACCGCCGGTGCGATCAGCGCATCGCGCTGGCTGCCCAGGGCCGTGGCGCTGGCGTCCAGCAGGATGGCGGTGGTGCTGCCCTCGCCCAGGGTCACGCTGCCGTTGGCGCCGGTTGCGGTGAGGTGCACCGTGCCACGGGCATCGGCCGTGGTGCTGGCCAGGGCCGCGCCGTTCTGGCGCACCTGGTTGCCGGCCAGGGTCACATCGCCGCTGGCGGCGAGGATCACCCCGCTGTTGGTCACGGTGCCCGTGCCGCCGACGGTCACCTCGTTGCCACGGGTGGTGGAGGTCGGGCTGCCGTCGGTGCCATAGCCCTTGCGGATGGTGAAGCTGTCGCCCGCCGCCAGCAGCGCCTGGCCCTTGGGCGTGGCGATGGTGCCGGCGTTGTCCACCTCCTTGCCCAGCAGCAGCACGTAACCGCCGCCGGCCGTGGAGGTGGCCGGCGCGGCGGTGTTGAGCTGCGCGCCCTGCTCCACGCGGATGGTGCCCTGGGCGTTGGTGAAGGCCGGGTTGCTGCCGCTGTAGAGGCCGCCGGTCCTGAACTGCTCGTCGCTGAAGTCGGTGGCCGCGGCCACCAGGTTGCGCACGTTGATCTGACTGCTGCCGCTGAACACCACGCCGTTGCCGTTGAGGATCATCACCGTGCCGTCGCCCTTGATCTGGCCCTGGATCTGGCTCGGCGCCGTGCTGTTGTTGACCTTGTTCATCAGGGCCCAGCTGGCGTCCTGCTGGAAGGCCACGGTGGTGTCGCGGCCGACGTTGAAGGTCTCCCAGTTGAGGATGGCCTTGTCGGCGGTCTGCTTGATGGAGACCAGCACCTTGCCGTTGGCGTCGGTCTGCACCGGCCCCTCTGCGTTGACGAACAGCGGCTTGCCGTCCGGGCCGATCACCACGTTGAGGCCGTTGCCGCCCAGGCCGTTATGCAGGGTCTGCGGCCCGCTGGAGGCGGCAGCGCGCCCCGCCGCCTGCGCGGCCTGAGCCGCGGCGATGGCGGCCACCGTGTTGTTCATATTGGCGAAGCTGCGCCCCAGGCGTTCCTGCACCCGCTGTTGCTGGGCCAGGGGCGGCGGCGAGCCCGGCACCGGCGTGGTCGGCCGAACGGCGCCCGATGCCTGCGCAGCCCCCTTGGACGCGAACCAGGCGGAGCTGAATGCCTGCTCCGCCTGGGCGCCACCGGCCAGCAGCATCAGGGCGATGGCCTGGGCCAGGGGCTTGAGCGGCAGGAAGGTGTCGTGGCGGGTGGCGGTGCGGGAAGCGGGCTTGCTCGACTGGGAACGCATCACTACGGATCCTTGTGTTCTCGCGAAAGACGGGCGCATCGCCCTCCCCTGAGGTGCGCGCCATGGCTATACCCCAAGGCGGTAGCAGCCGCGCTCGACCGAACTTTTGTCATGCAAAGTTCATCTGCCCGGCAGGCGGCTGAAACAGGAAAACCGGCAATGGCGCGAGGCCATTGCCGGTTCGTTGGAGCGGTGCCTGATTGGAGGCTTAGAGCGGACGGCCGATGCCGTTGCAGGCAGTGGTGTTACCCACAGCCAGGGAGCTGCTCACCAGGAAGAAGCTGTTGCGAACAGCGGTCTTCCAGTCGTCGGTCAGCGGGATCAGCTTGTTGGCGATGATCTCGTCATCGTTGTTGGAGGCGTCGGAAAGGGTGTAGTGGCGGTTGATGAAGTTACGGATGGCAGTCTGGTCGGCGCTGTCCTTGTAGCACTGGCTGAACACCAGGTTGGTGTAGCCGACGATCTTGTAGCCGCTGGCGGGGTTGGCCAGTACCGGTACCCATTTGGAGGGGTCGGCACGGTCAGCAGCGGTGGAAGGCGGAGCGATGGTGCTCAGGGCGGTGGTGACGTTGCCGATGGTGGGCAGCAGGCCATTGACCTTGGCCACTACGGCGTTGTTGGTGGCATCGACGTCTTCCGGGCCGACGTAGCCGATGGCGCCTTCGGTGGAAGCGACGGTGCTGGCCAGGTTGGCACTGCCGGTGGCAGCGATCCAGGAAGCCGGCTCGGCACCGACGTTAGCGGTGGTGAAGGTGCTGTTGGTGGTGAACTTGGCCGAGCACTGGCTGTTCAGGTGACGGGTGAAGATCTCGGTGGTGCCGCTGCTGCCGGCACGGTAGACGACCGTGATGGCGGTAGCCGGGTAGCTGGCGTTGACCTGGTTCCAGGTAGTGATGGTGCCCGAGAAGATGTCGCACAGCTGAGCGCTGGTCAGGTCCAGGTTGTTCAGCGCGGCGCCACCGGCCAGGGTCAGTTTGTAGGGGATGGTCACCGAGGTGGCGGCCGAGGGAACCTGGACCAGCGGGCCCCAGTTGGCGGCGCTGCTGGTGGGAACGGCCGGGGACTGGTGAGCGGCCTGGTAGGTGGAGATCTCGCTGGCGGACAGGATGGAATCGCTGCCGGCGTAGTCGACGGTGATGCCGGAAGCCAGGCCCAGCTTGGTGGAGTCGTTGGTCAGCACGGCGGATTTGCCGGCGCCGCTGCCCACGCCGATGTAGGCGTTGAAGCCCGACGACAGGACGGTAGCGGTGTTGTACAGGTTCTGCGGCAGGGTGGCGCCGCCACCGACTACGGCAGCCATGGCCTGGGCGGAGCACAGGCCGGCGACGGCCATGGAAACAGCGAGAACATTGCGCTTGAACATGAAGAATCTCCTTTCATCGTGTCTGGACGTTGAGTGGTTCGCTCTTGCATCACGCTGCGGCCTGGCCCCGAGCAACATTCCCCTGCTCGTCGGTGGGCTGGCCACGAGATAGACGTTCTCAATTTCCGGTGACAGAGAAAGGAAAAAACCTCGGGAGCTTGTGCGGATTTTTTCCAGTATTTCTCGGGAGTTAGCGAAACTTTCCTGACATGTCGGCCAGTCCCTTCAGCCATTTTCCATGGGGTGCGGATCGCCCTCTCCCGCCATTGCTGAGCCGGGCCCTCGTTGCATGACGGAAGGATGAACCCGAGTGGCGCGAAGACGGGGCTCTGGAGTGAGCGGCAAGCCTTGAAGTGGGAGCGAATTCATTCGCGAATGGGCTCGGCAGAGGAACATGTGCCGTAGGGTGTGCCGTGCGCACCGCCGCTCGGTGCTTCCGGAAAATCCCAGGTGCGCGCAGCACACCTTGCGTCCGGGGCACTTGTGAAACGGTTCTCCCAGGGGAGACGAACGCCCTACTGCACCAGCTGGTTGATCTCGATGATGGGCAGCAGCACGGCCATGACGATGGTCAGCACCACGCCACCCATGATGACGATCATCAGCGGCTCCAGCAGCGCGGTCATGCCCATGGCGCGGCGCTCGATGTCGCGGGACAGGGTCTGCGCGGCGCGGTCGAGCATGGGTGGCAGGGAGCCGGTCTTCTCGCCGCTGGCGATGAGGTGGATGAGGATGGGCGGGAACACGCCGCCGGCCTTGAGTGCGCTAGCCAGGCTGATGCCCTCGCGCACGGCGAGGGTGGCGTCGGCCACGCAGGCGGCCAGGCGGTCGTTGGCCAGGGTTTCGCGGGCGGCGTCGAGGGCTCGCAGCAGCGGCACGCCGGCGCTGCCGAGGATCGCCAGGGTGGAGGCGAAGCGCGCGGTGTTGACCCCCAGCACGAAGCGCCCCAGCAGCGGCAGGCGCAGCACCCTGGCGTGCCAGGCCAGGCGCGCGGCGGCGTCGCGCAGGTACATCCGCCAACCCCAGAAGGCCCCGGCGATGCCGGCGAAGCAGACCACGCCCCAGGCACGGACGAAGTCGCTGGCCTGGAGCATCACCCGGGTCAGCGCGGGCAGGTCCTGGCGTGCCTGGGAGAAAGCGCTGACCACCTGGGGCACGACGAAGCCGAGGAGGAAGACGACGATGCCGATGGACACCAGCCCCACCACCGCCGGGTAAATGAAGGCGGTGAGGATCTTGCCGCGCAGGTTGTTGCGCTCCTCGATGTAGTCGGCCAGGCGCTCCATCACCTGGGCCAGGTTGCCGGACTCCTCACCGGCGGCGATCAGCGCGCGGTAGATGTCGGGGAAGTCGCGCGGGCGCGCCGCCAGGGCCTCGGCCAGGCGCATGCCGCTGCGCACGTCGGTGCGCACCGCGCCCAGGGTTTCGGCGATATGGCGGCGCTCGGCCTGGTCGACGGTGGCCGACAGCGCCGACTCCAGCGGCAGCCCCGCCGCCAGCAGGCTGGCCAGCTGGCGCGTGGCCCAGGCCAGGTCGCCATCGGACAGCCGCGGCGCGAACAGGCCGCCGCCGGTGCTGCCGGCTGCGGCGTCCTCGGTCAGTTCCAGGGGCGTCAACCCACGGGTGCGCAGCAGGCCCATGGCGCCGCGCGGGCTGTCGGCCTCCAGGGTGCCGCTCTCGATGCGCCCGCTGGCGTCGGCGGCCTCGAAACGGTAGCGGTTCATCAGGCGTCCCTCGTGACGCGGAGGATTTCCTCGGGCGTGGTGAAGCCGCCCTGCACCCAACGCTCGCCGTCCTCGCGCATGCTGGCCATGCCGGCGGCGCGGGCGGCTTCGCGCAGGCTTTGCTCAGCCTCGCCCTGGTGGATCAGGCGGCGGATGTCGTCGTCGATCACGAAGAGTTCATGGATGCCGGTACGGCCGCTGTAGCCGGTGTTGTTGCAGACAGCGCAGCCCACCGCGCGCCACTGCCCGGGAAAGGCCGGGTCGGGCTCGCGGCACTGGTTGCACAGGCGGCGCACCAGGCGCTGGGCGAGCACGCCGAGCATGCTGGAGGCCAGCAGGAAAGGCTCCACGCCCATGTCGGTGAGGCGGGTGACGGCCGAGACCGCGTCGTTGGTGTGCAGCGTGGCCAGCACCAGATGCCCGGTGAGCGAGGCTTGCACGGCGATCTGCGCCGTCTCCAGGTCGCGGATCTCACCGATCATGATGATGTCCGGGTCCTGGCGCAGGATGGCGCGCAGGGCCAGGGCGAAGCTCATGTCGATGCGCGCGTTGACCTGGATCTGGCTGATACCGGGCAGGTCGTACTCCACCGGGTCTTCCACCGTGAGGATGTTGCTGGTGGCGGCGTCCAGCCGTGCCAGGGCGGCGTAGAGGGTGGTGGTCTTGCCGCTGCCGGTGGGCCCGGTGACGAGCACGATGCCGTGGGGCTGGCGGATCAGCCGGTCGAGCTGTTCCAGCAGCGTCGGCGCCATGCCCAGGGTTTCCAGGCGCAGGCGCCCGGCCTGCTTGTCCAGCAGGCGCATCACCACCCGCTCGCCGTGGCCGGTGGGCACGGTGGAGACGCGCACGTCGATGGGCCGGCCGGCCACGCGCAGGGCGATGCGGCCATCCTGGGGCAGGCGTTTTTCGGCGATGTCCAACTGCGCCATGATCTTGATCCGCGACACCAGCGCCGCGTGCAACGCCTTGCGCGGGGCGACCACGTCACGCAACGCGCCGTCCACCCGGTAGCGCACCACCGAGTGGGTCTCGAAGGGCTCGATATGGATGTCGCTGGCCTCGTCCCGTGCGGCCTGGGTCAGCAGGGCGTTGATCATGCGGATCACCGGTGCGCCGTCCTCGGTGTCCAGCAGGTCGGTGACCTCGGGCATGTCCTGCAGCAGGCGGTCCAGGTCCACCTCGCTCTCGGCGGCGCCGACCACTGCGGCAGCGCTGCCGGTGTCGGCGTAGGCGCTGGCCAGCAGGGTTTCCAGCTCGGCGTCGGTGACCCGCTGGATGGGCGTGGCGCCGTGGCGACGACGCACTTCGCCGATGGCCCAGCCGGGGGTGCTCGGGCTCACCAGCAGCCGTGCGCCCTCCCCCTCGCCCTGCAGCAACAGGCGCTGGGCGCGGGCCCAGGCGTAGGGCAGCGCGCTCATGGCTGCTCGCCCGGGCGCAGCGGCACGGCGCGCATGGGCCGGGGCTGCGGGGCCGGCAACGGCGCGGCCGGGTTCAGCGGCATGGCCTGCTCGGCCGGCGGCAGTTGCGGCGCCTGCATGTCGGTGAGGGGCCACTTGTGCTCCGGCTGCATGGCGCCCTGGGCACGGCGGATGAAGTCGTAGCGGTTCATCGTGATGCTGCGCCCGACGCTGTCGTCGCGGATGATGTAGGGCCGCAGGAACACCATCAGGTTGGTCTTGGTCCGCGAGCGGCGGTCGCCGCGGAACAGCGCGCCGATGCCGGGCAGGCTGCCGAGCCCAGGCACCGCCTCGCTGCTCTGGATGAAGCTGTCCTGCAGCAGGCCGCCGAGCACCATGATCTGCCCGTCGTCGAGGAGGATGCTGGTGTCGATGGCGCGCTTGTTGGTCACGGTGCCGGCGTCGTTGTCGGCGCGCTCGTCGACGCTGCTGACCTCCTGGTAGATGTCCAGCTTCACCGTGCCGCCTTCGGATATCTGCGGGCGCACGTTGAGGCGCAGGCCCACTTCCTCGCGCTCGATGGTCTGGAAGGGGTTGTTGCTGGTACCGCCGCCGTTGGTGACGTAGTTGCCACTGACGAAGGGAATGGTCTGGCCAACGAAGATGCTCGCCGCCTCGTTGTCCAGGGTCAGCAGGTTGGGCGTGGACAGCACGTTGGTGCCGCCCTTGCTCTTCAGCGCGCGGGCCAGGACCTTGAGGTCGAGCACGCGGCCGATGCCGGGGATGTCCACACCGCCGGAGACCTTGCCGATGCTGAGGCCGCCCGGCAGTGCGTCGATGCTGTTCTTGGCGCCGGTGTTGATGCCCGCGCCGCCGAGGTTGGCGCCGCCGATCCAGCCGTTGCCGGCCAGGTTGCCGGCCTGCCACTGGATGCCGAACTCGCTGGTGTCGTCTTCGCTGACTTCGACGATCAGGCTCTCGATCACCACCTGGGCGCGGCGCTGGTCGAGCAGGTCGATGACCTCGCGCAGGTTGCGGTACAGCGGGTCGGGCGCGGAGATCAGCAGGGTGTTGGTGGTGGTGTCGGCCTGCACGGTGACGCCGTTGGCCGAGAAGGCCACCGCGCCCTCCTGGCCGCCCTGCCCCTTGGCCGCCGACAGCAGGCCGCCGCCCGACTGCCCGTAGCCGCCGGAGCTGCCGCTCTGCCCGTTGCTGCTGGTGGAGGTGCCGGCGCTGGAACCGCTGCTGCCGGTGCCACTCTGCGTGCTGCCCCCCAGGTTGCCGCCATTGAGTTGGGCGCGGCTGCCGTCACCCTGCCCGGCGCTCTCGCCCTCGCCGGTGAGCAGGCCGCGCAGGGCCTGGGCCAGCTTGTTGGCCTGGGCGTTGCGCAGGTAGACCACATGCAGGTTGCTGGGGTTGCCCTGGGCGCTGTCGAGCTTGGCGATCAGCTGGCGGGCCAGCTCGCTGCGCTCGGGGCTGCCGGTGCGCAGGATGATGCTGTTGGAGCGTGGGTCGCCGATCACCGCGACCTTCTGCGCAACGTCGTTGCCCGGGCTCTCCATCAGTTCGGAGACCATGGCGGCGATGTCGGTGGCGATGCCGTTCTGCACCGGCACCACATCGGTGTCGATGGAGCCGGGCACATCGATGTTGGCGATGATCGCGGCGACCCGCTCGAGGTTCTCCGCATAGTCGGTGACCACCACGGTGTTGTTGCCCGGGTAGGCGTTGATCGGGTTGTTCGGCGAGACGATGGGGCGCAGCACCGGGATCAGGTTCACCGCGTTCTCGTACTGCAGGCGGTAGGTGCGGGTGACCATGCCGTTGCCGCCGGGGCGGTCGGCGTCGCTCACCGGGCCGCCGAGCAGCTTGGCGTCCGCCTCGGGCACCACCTGGCTGACGCCGCCCACTTCCACCACCGAGAAGCCCTGCATGCGCAGCGCCGCCAGGAGCATGTCGTAGGCGGTATGGGCCGGCACCTCGCCCTCGGACACCAGGGTCAGCTGGCCCTTGACCCGGGGATCGGCGAGGAACTGCCGGCCGGTGGCGCGGGACAGCGCCCGCAGCACCGCAGGGATGTCCGCCTCGACGAAATTCAGCTGCACCGGCTGGTCGCCCAGCCCCGCAGCGCGGGCCTGGCGTGGCGGCGTGCCCGTGCGGCGTGCCGCTTGTTGCGCACGCTGGGCCTGGGCCGCCCGTTGCTGGCGCTCCGCCTGGGCCTGGATGCGTTCGCGCTCCGCCAGGGCATCGCCCTGCCCCACCCGGGCCATGGGCCGGCCCAGTTCGCTTTCGGCGGGGATCGGCAGCGGCGGCGTGCCACCGGACTGGCTGCAGGCGGCGAGCACCGCCGCGAGAGAAATCGCCACCCCATGCCGCAGCGGTCGCCGCAGCCCTTGTCCATCGAACCGCTTCATGAGGATTCCTTAGCGCCTGGCGCCTGTTCCATGCCGACGACGCCGGAAAGCCGCGCGTCCGTCTGTTCGCTCTGTGTCCCGCCGTCGCGCCGCAGCTGCACCTGGCGCAGCTCCAGCGGCAGGCCCGGGGTCACGCCCAGCAGCCAATCCATCACCCCTTGCGCGGGGGCGCCTTGCAGTTCCAGTCGCCAGTGCGGGCCTTCCGCGCGCAACTGGTAGTGGCCGGCCAGGCCGTTGTCATCCAGCCCCTGGCGCAGCAGCGCTTCTAGGGATGCACCGGGTGCCAGGGCTGCGGGCCCCTGCACCTCGGCCAACACCGCTTCGAGGGTTTGCGCCTGGGCACGCAGGCGCGGCAGCTCGGCCTGCCAATGCTCGATGCGCGCCAGGGAGGGTTCGATCAGGGCGAACCACAGCAGCATCGGCGGCAGCACCAGGCCGGCCAGGCGCAGGATGCGCCGGTCACGCGGGCCCAGCCGCTGCCAGCGCTGGCGGGCCTGGGCCGTCTGTTCGCGCCAGGTGCCCCACAGTTTCAGCAGGCGTTCATTCATCACGACCGGCCTCGTTTTTCAGCGCATCCGGCGGCAGGCGTTTCAGGCTCCAGCCATCGGCGCCGATGCCGGCTTGCAGCCCGGCCTGGGCCAGGGCCGCCTGCCAGGCGGGGTCCGCCGGAGGCTTGCGCGCACCCGCGCGGGGCGTCAGGCGCAAGGTCTCGCCGTCGTAATCGATGGACTCGATGGCGCCCAGGGCGAAGGGCATGGCGCCAACGGCCTGCTGCACCATGGCGGCGAAGCGGCCGGGGCCATCCTGGGTGCCACCCGCCAGGCGCGCGTCGCGCTGCTGGCGAGCTTGCTGCAAGGGGTTGAGCACCACCGGCAACTGCGGGAAGACCTGCTTCACCCGCTGCGACATCTGTTGCTTGAGCGCCAGGCCTTGGCTGGCCATCTGCGAGGCATGGAGGTTGAGGCCGAGGGTCCACACGGCAGCAGCCAGGGCGCAGCAGGCCACGGCCCGCCCCCAGCGCCGCGGCCCCTGGGTCGGGCCCGCAAGCCCTTGCAGCAGGTTGCAGGCGGGCACCGCACCGGTCCACCGGCGGCTGGCGGCCACGGCCTCGCCGGGCAGGCCTTCGGGCACCTCGCCGGGCCAGTCCGGCGCCACGCCGCTCTCCAGCAGGCGCGGCAGGCAATCTTCAGGCAGGGGATGCACCCAGCCGCCCTGTGCACCGTCGCGCACCAGCAACTGGCCGTCGCGCAGCTGCGCACAGGCCATGCCCTTGTCCGCCGCCAGGAAGAACGGTGCGCCATAGAGGCCGCGGGGCTCCAGCGCGCATTGCCGCAGGCCGTGCAGCAGGCGTTGCAGGCGCTCGCGTTCCAGCCAGGCGAGCTGCACCCGGCCATCGGCCTGACGCGGGCCGTGCACCAGTTGCAGCCCCTCGCAACCGCCGAGCACCAGGCCATCTGCTGCGCAACGCACGGCATCCCCCAGGCGCGCAGCGGGCAACGGCGGCAGTTCGAGGCTGGCCAGCAGGCTGTCGTCGGGGTGCAGCACCAGTTCCACGGCCTTGCCCCGGGCCTGGCGACCCAGCTCGGCGAGGCTGGCAATGCCTTGGTTATCCAGTTGGCCCTGGCGGTTCAGCCAGGCGTACTCCACCTCGGCCTCGGGGCGCAGCCCGTCCAGGGCTGGCAGGGCGATCCGCAGCAGCGCGCTCATGCGCCCACCCGCGACCAGACGATGCGCGGCTGGCTTTCCTCGGCACGGAACAACAGCGCCTCCACCGGGCTGCGACGCTCACCGGCACGGGCCAGGCCGCGCACCAGGAACCATTCGCTGGTAATGCCGATGCGCACCAGTTCGGTGGTCATATCCGGCATGCGCAGACGGTTGAGCACGTCGCCACTGTTGATGAACCACTGGCCGCGGTCGCGCTCGGCGATCAGGGCACGGGCGCGCTCCAGGCCGAGGCCGGGCACCCGCGCGGCGATCACCTCGGCGCTGGCGGTGTTGCCGTTGACCCAGGTGGGCATGGGCAACAGCGTGACGAAGGGCGCCAGGCGCTGCAGGGCATCGGCCGGCACGCCAGGCAGGTCGGCCAGGTCTTCGAGGCGACGCAGCATCGGGCGCTTGGCTTCGAAGGCGCGGTTCTGCGCTTCCGGTGAGGTTAGCCGGCCGCTGTCGAAGCCGCTGTTGTTGGCCGGTTCGCTGCGGGGCGGATAGATACGGTAGGCATAGGCGTCGATCACCCGGCGGGCGATGCGTGCGGCGGCCTCCTGGGGCACCCCCAGCAGCGCGCAGAGGCGCTCGAAGGTGGCCATTTCCAGGGGGTCGAGCTGCTCGTCACGCACCAGGTTGCGCAGGTTGAAGCGGCCCTGCTCGTCGAGGATCGCGCCCTCGAAGGCGGTCCCCTCGCCCAGGCTGAGGTTGCGCAAGGGCTGCGCCCAGGCCTGGTCGAGCCGGGTGGCGGGTTCGCGCAGGCGCTCCTCCCAGAGCCGCTGGCGACTCCACTCCAGGGCGCCGCGCGCGGCCCAGGCGCCTTGCAGGCGCTGGTTCTCGCTTTCCACGGCGCGGGTGATGCGCGTCTGACGGGCGATCATGCCGGCGGCGATCACCGCCACTACGGCAGCGATCAGCAGGGCGCTGATCACCGCCATGCCGCGTTGGCTGGCCAGGGGATGCATGGCGCGGCCTACAACTGCCAGGAGCCGATATCGGCATTCACGCCCTCGCCCTCGGGCTGGCCGTCGGCGCCCAGGGAGAAGATGTCCACCTCGCCATTGGCGCCGGGGTTGAGGTAGTTGTACGGGCGGCCCCAGGGGTCGTTGGGCAGGCGTTCCAGGTAGGAACGCCAGTTGCTGGACGTGGCGTTCGCCGGGCGCTCCACCAGCACCTTCAAGCCCTCGTTCTGGCTGGGGTAGCGGCCCTGGTCGAGGCGATAGAGCTTGAGCGCCTGCATCAGCCCGCCGATGTCCTGGCGCGCGGCGGTGGCGCGGGCCTGGTCGGGGCGGTCAAGCACCTTGGGCACCACCATGGCGGCGAGAATGCCGAGGATCACCACCACCACCATGATTTCGATAAGGGTGAAGCCTTGCTGGCCATTCCGGCCGCGAACCGGGGAGCTGAACCGCGCGATATCCATCTCGACACTCCTTGGGTTTGCATCGGGCCGCGTCTCCGGGAGCCGGGCCTGTCCTTTCGCCCCGGATTGTTCCAAGCGCATATGTCACTGGTATTGAAAATCCTCGGGAGGATTTCCCCGGCACTGCGCCACGATGCCCATGCCATGGGGCCTGCGACGCGCTGCCACGGAGAACGGCGGCCTCGTTCTCCGGTGTTTCCGTCGCCGTTTCGTCAGACGCGGCCGCTAGGCTGGAGCCTTCTTCCCTGCCCTGTGACCCCCGCCATGCGCAAGGCCCACGCGATGCACCGACAAGCGTCCGGTTTCACCCTGATCGAAGTGCTGGTGGCGCTGGCCATCGTCGCCGTGGCCATGTCGGCGGCGGTGCGTGCCGCTGGGCAGATGACCCAGGCCGATGGCCTGCTGCGCGACCGCTCCATCGCCCTGCTGGCGGCTCAGGGGCGTATGGCGGAGCTGCGTCTGGAGGGGCTGCCGGGCAACGGCCGCAAGGTGCTGGAGTGTGATCAGGGGCGCTTGCGCTTGAGCTGCGAGCAACGCGTCACCCCCGTGGGCGACCTGCTGCAACTGAGCATCCGCGTGCATGACCGCGAGAGCGGCGGCCCGCCCCTGGCGCGCCTGGAAACCCTGGTGGCGCGCGACCGCCTGCAGGTGACGCCGTGAACTCAGCGCAGGGATGGCAGCGGTGGCGCCTCGGGCAGGCGCGCGATGGACAGGCGCTGGGTTTCACCGCCCCGGGCGATGATCACCGCGTCGCCTTCGATGGCGTCCAGGCGCACGCTTTCGCCCAGGCTTTCGCCGGTGAGGAAGGCGCGCGGCGGTGCATCGTCGATGGCGAGGATGGCCACGGCGCCGCGCTCCCCGGCGAACAGCCCGGTGAGGCGCACGTCCAGCTGGCTGGCGCGGCTGGCGAACCATTGCGCCGCATCGTGGGCAGCGGCCGGCACCGGTTGCGGGGCTTCGCTGCGCGCCTGGGCCTGCTGAAGCGTGGGGTCACCCAGCAACAGCCCCCAGGTGACCAGGCCCGCCAGGGTCGCCGCCAGCGCGGCGCCCTGGACCCATGCGGCGGGGTTGAAGCGGCTGATAAGGCGCATCCGGCGGTCCTCCAAAAATTCCTGGCCCCGACGCTAGCAGCCGATCTTCACGGTTTTATTTCACCTCCTCCCGAGGTTGCCGGGCGGACGCAACGGGGCTTCACCCTGATCGAGCTGATGGTGGTGCTGGTGATCGTCGGCATCGCCACGGCGGCGGTGACCTTGAGCATCCGCCCCGACCCGGCGCGCCTGCTGCGGGAAGACGCCAAGCGCCTAGCCCTGCTGCTGCAGACCGCCCAGGACGAGGCCCGCGCCGACGGCCGCGCCATCGCCTGGCAGGCGGACGAGCGCGGCTACCGCTTCCTGCGCCTGGGCGACGGCGGCGCCGATGAGCGGGCGTTCGCCGGCGACCCGCAACTGCGCCCGCGTACCTGGCAGGTGCACCCGCTGGATGTGCGATTGAGCAGCGGCCGCTGGCTGCTGATCGACGCCGAGTGGATAGGCGAGCCGGCGCGCATCGAGCTGTCCGATGGGCGCAACAGCGTCAGGGTCGTGCGTGAGCCGTCCGGCCGCATCGAGGTGCAGTGATGACGAGCCAGCGTGGTTTCACCCTGATCGAGGTGATGGTGGCGATCCTGCTGATGGCGCTGGTATCGCTGGTGGCCTGGCGCGGGCTGGAAAGCGTGAGCCGCAGCGACGCCCACCTGCAGGAGGCGGCCGAACGCAACGACGAGCTGCTGCGCGCCCTCAACCAGCTGCAGCGCGACCTGGCCCAGCGCGCCACCACCGAACTGCTGGAACCCCTGCGCCCGGACGCCGACGCGGATGCAAAACCGATCCGCTCCGGGCCGCCGGCCCTGGTATTGCGCGGCGGAGGCAATGGCCCGCCGCGCCTGGAACTGGTGCGCGTCGCCCCGTCCCGCCCCGGCCGCCTGCTGCGGGTGCGTTGGTGGGTGGAAGGCGACACCCTCTACCGCGCCGCCTCCGCCCCCGGCACGCGCTACCCGCTGCCGGCCCCCGGCAAGGGCGTGGCGGTGATGAGCGGTGTGAGCGAATTCGACCTGCGCACCTGGCGCCCCGGCAAGGGCTGGGCAACCCTCACCGGCACCCCGGTGGAAAACCCCCGTGGCCTCGAACTCACCCTCACCCGCCAGACACCACAAGGCCCCGAGCATTACCGCCAGGTGATGGGGCCGTTCGAGTGAACCCTGGGGCACACCCCGTGGGAGCGAGCTCTGCTCGCGAGGCTCTTGCCAAGGTCTGTGGGAATTCATTCGCGATGGAATGCCCGGCTACACGCAGCGTTGTGCCGGCGGCGGATCTTTCGCGGCTGAAGCCGCTCCCACAACGTGGAGCCGTCCTGGCACGGATATAGGTTGGGTTGAGGTACGAAGCCCAACGCAGCAGAACCGAACCCCGCTCCGTTGGGCCTCGCTGCGCTCGGCGCCAACCTACGGCGCAGCGCCACCTTGTAGGTCGGGTGCAACCCGACGTCCCAGCACGACACCACGCGGGTTTCACCCGCCCTACGGCGATGCGGTGCATCGCTGGGCGACTGAAGTCGCCCCTACAAATTGGAGCCGTCCTGGCACGGGTGTAGGTTGGGCTGAGGTACGAAGCCCAACGCAGCAGAGCCGAATGCCGCTCCGTTGGGCCTCGCTACGCTCGGCGCCAACCTACGGCACCGTGCTTATCCCGAACGACGGTGTTAACCGGTGTGTAGGGTGGATGCCGCTTCACCCATCCACCATCGCGGCCCCGTGCAACACAATTGGTGGAGGTAAAAAGCGACCTCCACCCGCAGTCTGTAGCCCGGGTCACCTTTACTGCGGTTTGAGGATCAGCGCGCCGAGCGGTGGGAGGTCGAGCACCAGGGAGTGGGGTTGGCCGTGGCTGGTGTCGTCCTCGGTGTGCGCTTCGGCGAGGGTGCCGGCGTTGCTGCCGGCATAGGCGTCGGCGTCGCTGTTGAGCAGCACCTGCCAGGTGCCGGGCAGCGGTACGCCGATGCGGTAGCCGGGGCGCGGCACCGGGGTGAAGTTGTGCACCACCAATAGCGGCGCGCCGTCCTGGCCCTTGCGCAGCCAGGCGTAGACACTGTTGGCCTTGTCGTCGCCGATCAGCCATTGGAAGCCTTCGGCGACGCCGTCCAGCTGGTGCAACGCGGGCTCGGCGCGGTACAGGGCGTTGAGGTCACGCAGCAGGCTCTGCACACCCAGGTGCTCGCCGTAGCGCAGCAGGTACCAGTCCAGCTCGCTGTCGTGGCTCCATTCGCGCCATTGGCCGAACTCGCAGCCCATGAACAGCAGCTTCTTGCCCGGGTGGCTCCACATGAAGCTGAGGTACAGGCGCAGGTTGGCGAATTTCTGCCAGCGGTCGCCGGGCATCTTGTCCAGCAGCGAGCGCTTGCCGTGCACCACCTCGTCGTGGGAGATGGGCAGGATGAAGTGCTCGGAGAAGGCGTAGAGCAGGCCGAAGGTCAGCTGGTGGTGGTGATGGCTGCGGTTGACCGGGTCTTCGCTGGCGTACTTCAGGCTGTCGTGCATCCAGCCCATGTTCCATTTGTAGGCGAAGCCCAGGCCGCCTTCGCGGGTGGGCCGGCTGACCCCGGGCCAGGCGGTGGATTCCTCGGCTATCACCAGGGCACCGGGCGCCTCGGTGGCGACCACGTCGTTGAGGTGGCGGAGGAAGTCGATGGCCTCCAGGTTCTCGCGACCGCCGTGGCGGTTGGGAATCCACTCGCCGTCCTTGCGCGAGTAGTCGCGGTAGAGCATCGAGGCCACCGCATCCACGCGCAGGCCATCGATGTGATAGGCGCGCAGCCAATGCAGCGCCGAAGCCAGCATGAAGCCGTGCACCTCGGTGCGGCCAAGGTTGTAGATGTAGGTGTCCCAGTCCTGGTGGAAGCCCTCGAAGGGGTGCTCGTACTCGTACAGCGCCGTGCCGTCGAAGCGGCCCAGGCCGTGGGCGTCGGTGGGGAAATGCGCCGGCACCCAGTCGAGGATGACGCCGATGCCGGCGCGGTGGCAGGCGTCGATGAAGGCGGCGAAGTCGCGCGGGCTGCCGTAGCGCGACGTCGGCGCGAACTGCGACAGCGGCTGGTAGCCCCAGGAGCCGCCGAAGGGGTGCTCCATGATCGGCAGCAACTCGATATGGCTGAAGCCCAGCTCCTGCACATAGGGGATCAACTGCTCGGCCAGTTCGTGCCAGCTGAGCACGCGGCCGTCGTTGCCGCCCTCCTTGCGCCAGGAACCGACATGCACCTCGTAGATCGACAGCGGCCGGTCATGGGCCTGGCCGCGCTGGCGGCCGTCCATCCAGCCCTGGTCCTGCCAGTGGAACTCCAGCGGCGCGGACACCACCGAGCCGGTGGCCGGCGGCAGTTCGGTGGCCAGGGCCACCGGATCGGCCTTCAGCGGCAGCACGCCGTGCTGGCCGAGCAGCTCGTACTTGTACACCTCGCCCGCCTGCAGGCGCGGCACGAACAGTTCCCAGACCCCGGCCGGGTGGCGCAGGCGCATGGGATGACGGCGGCCATCCCAGCCATTGAACGCCCCGACCACTGAAACCCGCCGGGCATTGGGTGCCCAGAGGGCGAAACGCACGCCGGGCACGCCGTCGTGCTCGGTGAGCTGGGCACCGAAGACCTTGCCCAGTTCGCGGTGGTTGCCCTCGGCGAACAGGTAGAGGTCGGTCTCGCCCAGCAACGGGCCGAAGCTGTAGGGGTCTTCGGTTTCCTGGAAGCCCTCGCCCCAATGGATGCGCAGGCGATAGCGGTGCAGGCGCTCGGGCCGGGCGATGAACAGCCCGGGGGTGGCGGATTCCACCAGGCGGCCCATGGACTGGCTGCTGTCGCCGTCCAGCAGTTCGACGCCCAGGGCACCGGGCAGGTAGGCGCGGATCACCGGCCCCTGGTCATCCTGGTGCGGGCCGAGGAAGGCGAAGGGGTCGCCGTGCTCGGCCCGTACCAGCGCCTCGATCTGGGCGCGGTCGGCGCCCTGCCCCATGGCTACATCGTTCATTGCGTGCTCCCCAGGAGATGACGGCCCAACTCCACCAGCCCCAGCATCGGCACATCCAGCCAATCGGGGCGGTAGCGGGCTTCGTAAAGGATTTCGTAGGCGGCCTTCTCGATGCTGAACAGCGCCAGGGCGGCGACTTCGCCGTCACGCTCGTGCCAGGCATGGGGCAGGTTCGCGGCGGCCAGCCGGTAGGCTTCGTGGAAGGCGGTGCGCGCTTGGCTGCGGTAGGTGCTGGCGATGCGCTGGCGGGCGCTGGCGGCCTCGCTGGAGGCATCGGCGCCCTGGGCGTTGCGCAGGGCCATGGCGGCGGCGTAGTCGAAGGAGCGCAGCATGCCGGCCACGTCCTTCAGCGGGCTGTGGCGGGCGCGGCGTTCTTCCAGGCTGCGGGTGGGCTCGCCCTCGAAATCGATGATGAAGGCGTCGCCCCGGGCCACCAGCACCTGCCCCAGGTGCAGGTCGCCGTGGACGCGGATGCGGATGCCACCGGCGCTGTGCCGGGCCAGCTTGCCGACCACCTCGAGCAGCCCGCCCTGGTGGCTGCCCAGCCAGTCGGCCAGCGCCCGGGCGGACTCGGAAAGGCCTTCGCGGGACTCGGCCACCCGCTCCAACGCCTCGTGCAACTGCAGGCCGACGCTGTGGGCCCAGCCGTTGGTTTCCGCGATATCGCTGCTCCGGTAGCCGAAGTCGGGGTTGTCGCTGGGGCGGGCCAGCACCTCGTGCATCTCGCCGAGGCGGCGGCCGAGCATGCGGGCGAAGGCTTCCAGTTCCCCCAGTGCGCTGTGCGGGCTCTCCTGCCCGGATGCGCCGCCGGCCAGTTCGTCGCGCACGGCGCGCTCCAGGGTGTTCAGGGTCCACTGCCAGGCATCGCCCTGGTTGCTGAGGAAGGCCTGCAGCACCATCAGCGTATGCGGCGTGCCGGCCTCGTCGACGCGGCGCACCTCGCCCAGCAAGGGCGGGATGTTGGCGAAGCCGTGTTCGGTGAGGTAGCCGCCCATCTCGGTTTCCGGGTGGATGCCTGGCAGCACACGGCGTACCAGCTTGAGCACCATGCTGTCGCCGATCACCGCCGAACTGTTGGATTGCTCGGCAGACACCAGGCTGACGTCGCCGTCCAGGTCACCGATGAAGTCCACCAGGCGCGAGGTGGGCACGAACTGCAGCTCGCTGCCCTGCCAGCGCAGCACCTGGCCACGGCTCAGCTGGCGCACAACCTGGCGCACGAAGCCCGGCAGGGTGAAGGCGTCGGTGAGCAGGCCCACCTGGCGGCCCCGGTGCAGGCGCGCCAGGGCCAGGTGTTCGGGCGCGGCGCTGCCGGCCTGGTGCTCGGTGACGAAGGCCAGGGGCAGCTGGTAATGCTCGCGGCGCTCGCCGTCGCGGCTCTCCACCTCGGCCAGTACGCAGAGTTCGTCCGCCTCGCCGAAGGGCACGGCATAGAGCAGGTGCACCTCGCCCGCCGCGTCGCCGGAGAACCAGCGGCGCCTGGGCAGGTAGGCCGCCAGGGAGTCCCCCACCAGGGAGCCGCCCTGGAGTAGCTCTTGCAGGTCCTGCTCGATGACCAGTGTGTGCAGCTCGGGCCGCTGTTGGTTCGCCATGGCGTTGTCCTCAGGTGGCGGCGCGGATGCGCCAGATGCCGAAGGGCTGGTGCCAGGGCTCGATGCGCATCCACTGGGTCTTGCCGTGCCAGGTCCAGGTGTGGCCGTTCATCAGGTCCTCGCCGTGGGTGGCGGCGTCCTCGGGCAGGCCCAGTTCCCACAGCGGCAGCTCGAAGTGCGCCTCCTGGGCGTTGTGCGGGTCGAGGCTGATGGCGATGAGGATGAAGTTGGAGCGGTCGGCGGTGCGCTTGCCGAAGTACAGGATGTTGTCGTTCCAGGCGTTGTAGACCTGCAGCCCCAGGTGGGTCTGCAACGCGGGGTTGGCGCGGCGGATGCGGTTGAGCTGGGCGATCTCGCTGACGATGTTGCCGGGGGCCCGGTAGTCGCGCTGGCGCAGCTGGTACTTCTCCGAATCCAGGTACTCCTCCTTGCCCGGCACTGGTGCCGACTCGCAGATCTCGAAGCCCGAGTACATGCCCCAGAGGCCGGAGCCCATGGTCGCCAGGGCGGCGCGGATGAGGAAGGCGGCGCGGCCCTGGCCGTGCAGCGGGAAGGGGTTGATGTCCGGCGTGTTGACGAAGAAGTTCGGCCGGTAGCAGTCGCACAGGGGCGGCTGGTTGAGCTCGGTGAAGTACTGGGCGAGCTCCTCCTTGGTGTTGCGCCAGGTGAAGTAGGTGTAGCTCTGGGTGAAGCCGACCTTGCCCAGGCGCGCCATGACCGCCGGCCGGGTGAAGGCCTCGGCGAGGAAGATCACCTCGGGATGGGCCGCGCGGATGTCGGCGATCAGCCATTCCCAGAACGGCAGCGGCTTGGTGTGCGGGTTGTCGACGCGGAACAGGGTCACGCCCTGCTCCACCCAGCCCTTGACCACGTCGCGCAGGGCCAGCCACAGGTCGGGCTGGGCATCCCGGGCGTAGAAGTCGACGTTGACGATGTCCTCGTACTTCTTCGGCGGGTTCTCGGCGTGGCGGATGCTGCCGTCGGGGCGCCAGCTGAACCAGCCGGGGTGCTGGGCCAGCCAGGGGTGGTCCGGGGAGCACTGGATGGCGAAGTCGAGGGCGATCTCCAGGCCGTGCTCGCGGGCGGCCTGGACCAGGGCCTGGAAGTCCTCGCGGCTGCCCAGTTGCGGGTGGGTGGCCTCGTGGCCGCCCTCGGCACTGCCGATGGCGTAGGGGCTGCCGGGGTCGTCCGGGCCGGCCTTGAGGGAGTTGTTCGGACCCTTGCGGTGGGTACGGCCGATGGGGTGGATGGGCGGGAAGTAGAGCACGTCGAAGCCCATGGCCTGGATGTCCGGCAGCCGCGCGATGACGTCGCGGAAGGTGCCGTGGCGCTTGCCGTCGTTGGCCGCCGAGCGCGGGAACAGCTCGTACCAGCTGGCGAACTCGGCCAACTTGCGTTCCACGTCCAGCGGGTACAGCGGGCTGCGCACACGGTGGGGATGGGCCTCGACCCGGGTCACGGCGGCCACGGTCTCGGGCGCCAGCAGCAGGGCCACGCGCTCGTCGATGGACTGCGTTTCCTCCAGGCGCGTGAGCAACGCCTGCAGCTCGTCCACCAGGGCCGCCGGGGCCTGTTCCAGGGCCTGGCGCAGCAACAGCTCGCCTTCCTGCAGCTCTAGCTTGATGGGCACGCCGGCGCCGTGCTTCTTCGACAGCTCGTAGCAGTAGCTGCCGTAGAGGTCCCACCAGGCTTCCACGGCGAACACCACGCGGCCCACGCGCGGCGGCACGAAGCTGGCCTGCCAGTGGTCATTGCCGAGGAACTCCAGGGGCACGCGCTGCCACTCGGGGTCCTCGACCAGGCGCCAGAGCACCTGGCCGGCGAGCTTGTCGTGGCCGTCGGCGAAGATCACCGCCGTGACGGTGCGAGCCTCGCCCTCGATGGCCTTGGCGGCGAAGCGGCCGCCCTCCAGCTGGGGCTCGACGGACTCGATGGCGATACGCGGGAAGGCCAGGGCCTCATCCAGTTGCAGCGCCCCGGAAAGGCGCGCGGCGGACTCGGCTGGGGTGTTCAGGGACATCGGTCTGGCTCCTTCTGACCGGCGCATGGAGGCCGGCTGGGGCCGCGCCGGGTTGCGGATGTGGTGTGCTAGTTCCGAACCCCCTCGCGGGGCAAAGTTCGAACTTTCTCCGGGGCCACCGGCGGCCGGTTCCGCTGCACGGCACAAGCCATGGCCCCGCACCGCCCCGAGCGGGCATAATCTGCGGCTTTCATCCAGCGGCTCCGCCTCCATGCGCATTCACGTCACCTTCATCGATCGCGTCGGCATCACCCAGGAAGTCCTCGCCCTGCTGGGCGGGCGCAACCTCAACCTGGACGCGGTGGAGATGGTCCCGCCGAACGTCTACATCGATGCGCCCACCCTCAGCGCCGAGGTGCTGGACGAGCTGCGCGGCGCGCTGCACAAGGTGCATGGCGTGCAGGAGGTGACGGTGGTGGACATCCTCCCCGGCCAGCGCCACCGGCTGCAGCTGGATGCACTGCTGGCGGCCATGACCGACCCGGTGCTGGCGGTGGACCAGGACGGCCGCGTGCTGCTGGCCAACCCGGCGCTGCTGGCCCTGCATGGCGGCGAACTGGAAGGCGCGACGCTGGCCCAGCTGTTCGCCGACGACAGCCTGCACAACGTGCTGCGCGAGCAGGGTTTCCGCCTGCCGCTGCGCGAGGTGACGCTCAAGGGCCAGGCGCTGATGCTCGACGCCGTGCCCATCACCGAAGGCGAGCACCTGGCCGGTGCGCTGCTCACCCTTTACCTGCCCAACCGCATCGGCGAACGCCTCTCGGCCCTGCACCACGATCACGCCGAAGGCTTCGACGCGCTGCTGGGCGACTCCCAGCCCATTCGGACCCTCAAGGCCCGCGCCCTGCGCGTGGCGGCCCTGGACGCGCCCCTGCTGATCAACGGCGAGACCGGCACCGGCAAGGAACTGGTGGCGCGGGCCTGCCACGCCGTCAGCGCGCGGCACAACCAGCCGTTCCTGGCGCTGAACTGCGCGGCATTGCCGGAGAACCTCGCCGAAAGCGAGCTGTTCGGCTATGCCCCGGGCGCCTTCACCGGTGCCCAGCGCGGCGGCAAGCCGGGGCTGCTGGAGTTGGCCAACCAGGGCACGGTGTTCCTCGACGAGATCGGCGAGATGTCGCCCTACCTGCAGGCCAAGCTGCTGCGTTTTCTCAGCGATGGCTGCTTCCGCCGGGTGGGCGGCGACCGCGAGGTGAAGGTGGACGTGCGCATCCTCAGCGCCACCCACCGCGACCTGGAGAAGATGGTGGCCGAGGGCAGCTTCCGCGAGGACCTGTTCTACCGCCTCAACGTGCTCAACCTGGAAGTGCCGCCGCTGCGCGAACGGGGGCAGGACATCCTCCTGCTGGCGCGCTTCTTCATGCAGCAGGCCTGCACCCAGATCCAGCGCCCGCCGTGCCGCCTGGCCCCGGGCACCTACCCGGCGCTGCTGGGCAACCGCTGGCCGGGCAACGTGCGCCAGTTGCAGAACGTGATCTTCCGCGCCGCCGCCATCTGCGAAAGCAGCCTGGTAGAAATCGGTGACCTGGACATCGCCGGCACCGCCGTGGCGCGGCAGAACGACGGCGAGGTGAACAGCCTGGAAGAAGCCGTGGAGAACTTCGAGCGCGCACTGCTGGAAAAACTCTTCACCAGCTACCCCTCCACCCGCCAGCTGGCCGCCCGCCTGCAGACCTCCCACACCGCCATCGCCCACCGTTTGCGCAAGTACGGGATACCCGGCAAAAATTGATATGGCACTTCAACAAATATTTATATCTATCTGTTTTTATTGATTATTTTATTAAAAACACCACGTAGGATGGGTAGAGCACCGCGAAACCCATCGAGAATGTGCTGCAGCACAGCATGGGTTTCGCTTCGCTCTACGCCATCCTACGGCGCATAACCTCACTTGATCTCTACATAAATTACATAACATATTGATTTATAAATTATATTTTTATGGACTCACCCGATCTGTATCGATTTCGCTACAGCGTAACGACTCCGTAACAACCTGCCACGCACCCCGCCGTTTCTGCCACTCCCGGCGCCCCCATTGGAAAACCCCTATTTTCTGTAGCGTTTTCGCTACAGTCTTCTTCGCGAAAGACGTCTCGAATTGCGCCCAACCCCTTGTTTTCACTGGGTGAAAGCATCCTGGCACCGCCCTTGCTATGAAGCCGACCAGACAGCACGGGGCGAGGCCCCGTGCGGGGGTCCATAGAGCGCCTGGCAAAGAACCGGGCCACAGCACCGAGGAGTTCCGAATGAGCGAGTTGCGTTTTACCGCCGAACACGAATGGCTGCGCCTGGAGGCCGATGGCCAGGTGACCGTGGGCATCACCGAGTACGCCCAGGAGGCGCTGGGTGACGTGGTCTTCGTGCAGCTCCCGGAGCTCCAGGCCTATGAGCAAGGCGCCGAAGTGGCGGTGCTGGAATCGGTCAAGGCCGCCAGCAACATCGTCATGCCGCTGGACGGCGACGTACTCGAGATCAACGAAGCGCTCAACGACAGCCCCGAACTGGTCAACGAAGACCCGCTCGGCAAGGGCTGGTTCTTCCGCATGCGCCTCGCCGACAACGCCGTGCTGGCCGACCTGATGGACCGCGCCGCGTACGAAGCCCTGATCAAGAACGCCTGAGGAGCCTGACCATGCCCACCCAGACCAACGCCCTCGGCACCGCCAACGAGTTCATCGCCCGCCATATCGGCCCGCGCGAGACCGACATCCAGGCCATGCTCGACCTGCTCGGCCATGCCGACCTGGAATCCCTCAGCGCCAGCGTCATCCCCGACAGCATCAAGGGCACCAGCGTGCTCGACATGGGCCCGGGCCAGAGCGAGGCCGACGCCCTTGCCGCGATCAAGGCCATCGCCGGCAAGAACCAGCTGTTCACCAACTACATCGGCCAGGGCTACTACGGCACCCACACGCCCTCGCCCATCCTGCGCAACCTGCTGGAAAACCCCGCCTGGTACACCGCCTACACCCCTTACCAGCCGGAAATCTCCCAGGGCCGCCTGGAATCGCTGCTCAACTTCCAGACCCTGATCAGCGACCTCACCGGCCTGCCGATCTCCAACGCCTCCCTGCTGGACGAAGGCACCGCTGCCGCCGAAGCCATGACCTTCTGCAAGCGCCTGTCGAAGAACAAGGCCAGCAACGCCTTCTTCGCCTCCCGCCACTGCCACCCGCAGACCCTCGACGTGCTGCGCACCCGTGCCGAGCCCCTGGGCATCGAAGTGGTCGTAGGTGACGAGCGCGAGCTGACCGACGCCGCGCCCTACTTCGGCGCGCTGCTGCAATACCCGGCCAGCAATGGCGACCTGTTCGACAACGCCGAGCTGGTGGAGCGCTTCCACGCCGTCGGCGCCCTGGTGGCCGTGGCCGCCGACCTGCTGGCCCTGACCCTGCTCAAGGCGCCGGGCGAATTCGGTGCCGACGTGGCCCTGGGCAGCGCCCAGCGCTTTGGCGTGCCCCAGGGCTTCGGTGGCCCGCACGCGGCCTACTTCGCCACCCGCGATGCCTTCAAGCGCGACATGCCGGGCCGCCTCGTCGGCGTCTCCATCGACCGCCACGGCAAGCCGGCCCTGCGCCTGGCCATGCAGACCCGCGAGCAGCACATCCGCCGCGAGAAGGCCACCAGCAACATCTGCACCGCCCAGGTGCTGCTGGCCAACATCGCCAGCATGTACGCCATCTACCACGGCCCGCAGGGGCTGACCCGCATCGCCAAGCGCGTGCACCAGCTCACCGCCATCCTGGCCCAGGGCCTGGCCAAGCTGGGCGTCACCGTCGAGCAGCAGAGCTTCTTCGACACCCTGACCCTGGCCACCGGCGCCCGCACCGCCGAGCTGCACGCCAACGCCCGCATGCAACGCATCAACCTGCGCGTGGTCGACGACCAGCGCCTGGGCCTGTCCCTCGACGAGACCACCACCCAGGCCAGCATCGAAGCGCTGTGGACCCTGTTCGCCGATGGCCAGGCCCTGCCCGCCTTCGCCGAGCTGGCCGCCACCATCCCCAGCCGCCTGCCCACCGCGCTGCTGCGCGAGTCGGCGATCCTCGCCCACCCGGTATTCAACCGCTACCACTCGGAAACCGAGCTGATGCGCTACATGCGCAAGCTGGCCGACAAGGACCTGGCGCTGGACCGCAGCATGATCCCGCTGGGCTCCTGCACCATGAAGCTGAACGCCGCCAGCGAGATGATCCCGGTCACCTGGGCCGAGTTCGGCAACCTGCACCCCTTCGCCCCGGCCGAGCAGTCCCAGGGCTACCAGCAACTGACCACCGAGCTGGAAGCCATGCTCTGCGCCGCCACCGGCTACGACGCCGTGTCGCTGCAGCCCAACGCCGGCTCCCAGGGTGAATACGCCGGCCTGCTGGCCATCCGCGCCTACCACCTGAGCCGCGGCGACGACCAGCGCGACATCTGCCTGATCCCGCAATCGGCCCACGGCACCAACCCGGCCACCGCCAACATGGCCGGCATGCGCGTGGTGGTGACCGCCTGCGACGCCCGCGGCAACGTCGACATCGCCGACCTCAAGGCCAAGGCCGAAGAGCACCGCGAGCGCCTCGCCGCGATCATGATCACCTACCCCTCCACCCACGGCGTGTTCGAGGAAGGCATCCGCGAAATCTGCGAGATCATCCACGCCAACGGCGGCCAGGTGTACATCGACGGCGCCAACATGAACGCCATGGTCGGCCTCTGCGCCCCGGGCCAGTTTGGCGGCGACGTGTCCCACCTGAACCTGCACAAGACCTTCTGCATCCCCCACGGCGGTGGCGGCCCGGGCGTCGGCCCGATCGGCGTCAAGTCGCACCTGGCGCCCTTCCTGCCCGGCCACGGCCATATGGAGCGCAAGGAAGGCGCGGTGAGCGCCGCGCCCTTCGGCAGCGCCAGCATCCTGCCGATCACCTGGATGTACATCCGCATGATGGGCGGCGCCGGCCTGCGCCGCGCCTCGCAGCTGGCGATCCTCAACGCCAACTACATCGCCCGTCGCCTGGAAGAGCACTACCCGGTGCTCTACACCGGCACCAACGGCCTGGTGGCCCACGAGTGCATCCTCGACCTGCGCCCCCTCAAGGACAGCAGCGGCATCAGCGTCGACGACGTGGCCAAGCGCCTGATCGACTTCGGCTTCCACGCCCCGACCATGTCCTTCCCGGTGGCCGGCACGCTGATGATCGAGCCGACCGAGAGCGAATCCAAGGAAGAGCTGGACCGCTTCTGCGACGCCATGATCCGCATCCGCAACGAGATCCGCGCGGTGGAAACCGGTGCCCTGGACGCCAACGACAACCCGCTGAAGAACGCCCCGCACACCGCGGCGGAGCTGGTCGGCGAGTGGACCCACCCCTACAGCCGCGAACAGGCCGTGTACCCGACCGCCAGCCTGGTGGAAGGCAAGTACTGGCCGCCGGTGGGCCGCGTCGACAACGTCTTCGGCGACCGCAATCTGGTCTGTGCCTGCCCGTCCATCGAGGCGTACCAGGACGCCTGATCGGCACGTGATCGCGGGGGCGGGTTCATTCGTGGATGAACTCGCCCCTACGCACCGCCTTGCGCTTCAACGGTCGGGCCGCGAGGCCCGATCCCTCCCAGTGTCTACGCTGACCCAATAACAACGAGCGCGATCCAGGCTCAGGAGCGACACCATGTCCCTCAGCGTCTTCGACCTGTTCAAGATCGGTATCGGCCCCTCCAGCTCCCACACGGTCGGCCCCATGCGGGCGGCCGCACGCTTCGTCGACGGCTTGCGTCGCGAAGGCCTGCTGGCGGGCACGGAAACCCTGAAGGTGGAGCTCTACGGCTCCCTCGGCGCCACCGGCAAGGGCCACGGCAGCGACAAGGCCGTGCTGCTCGGCCTCGAAGGCGAGCAACCCGACACCGTGGACACCAGCGGCATCGACGAGCGCCTGGCGCACATGCGCAAGAACGGCGAACTGCGCCTGGGTGGCGAAAAGACCATCCGCTTCGTCGAGAGGGATCACCTGGCGATGATCCGCAAGCCCTTGCCCTTCCACCCCAACGGCATGATCTTCCGCGCCTTCGACGCCGCCGGGCTGCAACTGCGCTCCCGCGAGTACTACTCGGTGGGGGGCGGCTTCGTGGTGGACGAGGAAGCGGCCGGGCACGACCGCATCGTCGAAGACCAGACCCCGCTCGCCCACCCCTTCAAGACCGGCAAGGAACTGCTCGCCCACTGCGCCACCAGCGGCCTCTCCATCAGCGCGCTGATGCGCGAGAACGAAAAGGCCTGGCGCAGCCCCGAGGAAACCAGCGCCGGGCTGCAGCGCATCTGGCAGGTGATGCAGGACTGCGTGAAGGCCGGCTGCCGCAAGGAAGGCATCATGCCCGGCGGGCTCAAGGTCAAGCGCCGCGCCGCCGCGCTGTTCCGCCAGCTCAGCGAGCGCCCGGAAGCCGCCCTGCGCGACAGCCTGACGGTGCTTGACTGGGTCAACCTCTACGCCCTGGCGGTGAACGAGGAAAACGCCACCGGCGGCCGCGTGGTCACCGCGCCCACCAACGGCGCGGCGGGCATCGTCCCGGCGGTGCTGCACTACTACGCGCGCTTCGTGCCCGGCGCCAATGACGAAGGCGTGGAGCGCTTCCTGCTCACCGCCGCCGCCATAGGCATCCTCTACAAGGAGAACGCCTCCATCTCCGGCGCCGAAGTGGGCTGCCAGGGCGAAGTCGGCGTGGCCTGTTCCATGGCCGCCGGTGCGCTCTGCGAAGTCATGGGCGGCACCGTGCAGCAGGTGGAAAACGCCGCCGAAATCGGCATGGAACACAACCTGGGGCTGACCTGCGACCCGGTCGGCGGCCTGGTGCAGGTGCCCTGCATCGAGCGCAACGCCATGGGCTCGGTCAAGGCCATCAACGCCGCCCGCATGGCCCTGCGCGGCGACGGCCAGCACTTCATCTCCCTGGACAAGGTCATCCGCACCATGCGCCAGACCGGTGCCGATATGAAGAGCAAATACAAGGAAACCGCTCGCGGCGGTCTTGCCGTGAACATCATTGAATGTTGAGAGCAGCGGCAAGCTTCAAGCCGCAAGCTTCAAGTGAAAACACCGTTTTGCTGCCACCTGCTTGCGGCTTGCCGCTTGTGGCTTGCAGCTTCCGAAGGAGATTTACATGACCCTCGCAAAGACCCCCTTGCACAGCCTCCACCTCGAACTCGGAGCGAAAATGGTTCCCTTCGCCGGCTACGACATGCCGGTGCAGTACCCGCTCGGCGTGATGAAGGAGCACCTGCACACCCGTGAGCAGGCCGGGCTGTTCGATGTGTCCCACATGGGCCAGATCCGCCTGCGCGGCAGCGACGCCGCCAAGGCCCTGGAGAGCCTGGTGCCGGTGGACATCATCGACCTGCCGGTGGGCCTGCAGCGCTATGCCGTGTTCACCGATGCCAACGGCGGCATCCTCGACGACCTGATGGTGGCGCGCCTGGGGGCGGACGAGCTGTTCCTGGTGGTCAACGCCGCCTGCAAGGACCAGGACCTGGCCCACCTGCGCGCGCACCTCAGCGACCGCTGCGAGATCGAGCCGCTGTTCGAGGAACGCGCCCTGCTCGCCCTGCAGGGCCCGGCGGCGGTCACCGTGCTGGCACGCCTGGCGCCCGAGGTGGCGAAGATGACCTTCATGCAGTTCGGCAGTGCCCGCCTGCTGGGCGTCGAGTGCTACGTCAGCCGCTCCGGCTACACCGGTGAGGATGGCTACGAGATCTCCGTGCCCGCCGACAAGGCCGAGACCCTGGCCCGCGCCCTGCTGGCCGAACCGGAAGTCCAGGCCATCGGCCTCGGCGCCCGCGACTCGCTGCGCCTGGAAGCCGGCCTGTGCCTCTACGGCCACGACATGGACACCGCCACCACCCCCATCGACGCCAGCCTTGCCTGGGCCATCTCCAAGGTGCGTCGTGCCGATGGCGAGCGCGCCGGCGGCTTCCCCGGCGCCGAGCGCATCTTCGCCCAGCAGCGTGAAGGCGTCGCTGCCAAGCGCGTTGGCCTGCTGCCCCAGGAGCGCGTACCGGTGCGTGAAGGCGCCGAGATCGTCGACGCCGACGGCACCGTGATCGGCCGCGTCAGCAGCGGCGGCTTCGGCCCCACCCTGGGCGCCCCGGTGGCCATGGGCTATGTGAACGCCGCCCATGCCGCCCTCGACAGCGAGATCTGGGCCGTGGTGCGCGGCAAGCGCGTGGCGATGAAAGTCGCCAAGACCCCCTTCGTGCCGCAGCGCTACTACCGCGGCTAACGCTTCACCCTCGATGCCCCGCAGGCTCCCCCAGCCGAAGCGAGGCCCTCAAGGCGGCGGTGCAAACCGCCGCCTTTTCTTTTTCCGGCACTCCGACCCAAGGCAGGGCCTATCCCGGAATGTAGGGTGGAGGTCGCTCTTTACCTCCACCGGCGATGCCCGGTGTCACAACCCAATCCCGAACCGTGCCACACCGCCGTAGGTTGGCGCCGAGCGCAGCGAGGCCCAACGGTGGTCAATGGGAAGGTGCCAAGGCTGTTCGCGAGCAGAGCTCGCTCCTACGGGCGGGGGTCGAGGTGGATTGCGTAGGGCGGGTGAAACCCGCGTGGTTCAGCGCGCAACGACGTCGGGTTGCACCCGACCTACGACCTTGTACCGGAGCGATCCTGTGGGAGCGGTTTCAAGCGCGAATTGCACCGTGCCCGACCATCGCGAATGAATTCGCTCCCACAAAAACGGGTACAGGCGGGCCTCCGCAGGCCGCTCAAATCATCACATTAAAGATTACAAATCGCTCGTAACCCATTGATTCATATGAAATTGAAAAATCTAGAATTTACTTTAACTTCTGCCGACATCCAGTTGAAAACAGGCGATTCAGGCGCCGAAACCTCGCCGTAATACTTCTGGCATATCTCCGTCATCTCGTCGTCACACGACTCGGGCAGATTCGCGTCTCACCAATCCTGGGGAGGACCATGAAATGCCCTGCAAGAAAAACCTGATCAAATCGCTGACCCTGGCCGCGCTGGCCGTCGCCATCTCCGCCTGCAGCACCCCGCCGGCCGCTCCGGCCAAGGTCGAGGCGCTGAACAACGAAGACTGGTACCAGGTCCGTACCGAGAAGGAACTGTTCGTCTTCGACGACTACGCCACCTACCGCGGCTATATCGAGAACGGCACTGCCCCGCTGAAGAAGGCAACCGGCAAGAAAGACGGCTTCGACCGCGACATCACCCTGATCCTCAAAGCCGAAGACCAGGGCAAGGAAGCCAAGACCAGCGCCCAGCGCTTCCTCGACGTGAGCCTGCCGCCGGCCCTGCCGTTCTACGGCGAGCTGCGTGACGAAGACGGCATCATTTACGTATTCAGCCGCTACGGCGACATGATCGACATGTACAAGATCGGCGAGCCCACCTTCAGCTACGTCGACATCGGCGGCGGCCCGCAAGGCCAGCGCGTGGTCTACGTCCTGACCAAGGAAGAGCCCAAGCCCGAGAAGCAGATCGCCCTGTTCCACAGCAAATACAACATGTGATCCGCTAAGCACGGTCACCCGACGGCAGCGCCTTGGCGCTGCCGTTTTCATTTGTGCGGAAAATACCGGCTTTTTGTAGGGGCGAATTCATTGGCTCTGTCTGCGTTAAGTGTTGCTAGAAGAATTGAGCCCAGCTGATTGCCGAGTTTTGTTGGTGCTTCTGATTTCGCCCCCCCCGGGCGAGTCCCTTTTAACAATCGCCTTAAAAGGAACCAAAAGGGCTTGCCCCATCATCCGGCCCGACTGCGTCGGGTTCCCTCACTCCATCGTTGCTCTGGGGGCCGGCGCGATGGGCCATCCATGGCCTGGCGCGCCTCTCGCGGCATCCATGCCGCTCGTCCCCCGGCGCAACGACTGCGTTCGGCCTCCTGGAGGGGCGTTGGCGGCTGCTCCAACTTTCTTCGTCCAGCGCATCACCACAGGTGCGCACGGGCTTTCGTAGGATGGTGTAGAGCGAAGCGAAACCCATGCGGTGGAGGTGGCACAAACCCTCAAGCGCCCGGAAAGTACCGTGCTTGAGCGCCTGCATTAAAACCACAACAGCTAACGCAGACAGAGCCAATTCATTCGCGAAGGAACCCGACACCAACCCACCCGGGAGCACCCGTAGGGGCGAATTCATTCGCCCAAGGGCAACGCAGTTGCCCGCCGTGCCCCCGCTCGCACCCACCCTCTTGGCCGCGCCCCCGCATCCGCCCCATACCCCTCGCACCCACGCCCCAACGTCCGCAATCGCGATCCCGACAGGCGACACGGAGCGGATTGGGGCCATGTGGCAGCGCTGCGCGCTGCCTGGGCGAATGAATTCGCCCCTACAGTCGCGCAATCCAAGAGCACCTAGTGCTGGTAGCGCTTGCGGTATTCGCCGGGAGAGACGCCGAAGCGCGCCTTGAAGGCCGTGGAGAAGTAGCTGGAGTCCGAGAAGCCCCAGGAGTAGCCGAGGGCCGAGAGCTTGTGCTCGGCGGCGCCCAGGCGCAGGGATTCGGCGCAGAAATCCAGCCGGCGGTTCTTGATGTACTGCGCCACCACCAGGCCCTTGCGCGAGAACATGCGGTACAGGCCGCGCACCGAAACCCCCACCTCGCGAGCCAGCAGCTCGGGGCAGAGCTCCTCGGAGCGGATGTGCGCATCGATGAAGTCCAGGGTCTTGCGGAACGCCCGCTCATGGGGATCGGCATCCCCTTCGGCGGCACTGATGGCCGGGCGCAGCAGGCTGACCACCGCCTCCAGGGTCGCCTCGCTCTCGTGCTGGCTGAGGCACTCGTGCTGGCTGGCCTCAAGGATCAGGCGATGGGTGAGCAGCGCGATGGGCGAGGTGGCGGCGATCTTCTGCGCGCAGCGCACGCTGCCGTAGCGCAGATTCTGTTCCACCAGGTGGCGCGGCAGGATCAGCGACAGCTGCCGGGAGTTGGCGCCGTAGGTGAAGTCGCTGGGCAGCGAGGAGTCGATCAGGGTGATGTCGCCAGGGGCCAGGCGCACGCGGTTGCCGCCCTGCTCCATGTTCGACTCGCCCTGCAGCTGGAAGGCGGCGAAGAAGTGTCGGCTGTCGCTCTGCGCCACCTCATGCTCGGTACGGTAGAGCCGGGCCTGGGCGACGTCGACGAAGCTGAGCTTGATCGCGCCGGATTTGTATTCGCGGACCGCCCCGGAGAATTCCTCCCCGAGGGTCTTGGCGCAGAAGCGCCCGCAAACCTGGTTGATCCGCTGCAACCATTCGTCGAAGCGGTCGGTTCTCAGTGCACGTGCAGTCATGGCCATGGAGCCTCTGGCTAGCTTTCTTATTGTTATTCAAGGCCGCATCGAGGCGACCTTCGTTCATTCTTCCTCCGTGCCATCCCGCAACCTGCGGTGCGGCCCGGCGGATCACGCCAAGCACTTCGCCCTCCTGGGCATTTCGAGACAGGAGCCCTATTTAAGCCCGCCGAATCGCCGATAGAAACTTTCGCCGACATCCGGCAGCGGACCGTCGGCGGTTTCCAGTGCGCCATTGAGCCACTCCTCGGCCTTGGCTTGCACCAGGCGGTAGATATTGCGGCACAGCTGGCGCGCCGCACGCCCCTCCCAGTCACCCGGCAACAGCTCGTCGGGCAGCTGCGGGTCACGCAGCAGCAATTTGCGGTACTCGTGTATCAGCAGGGTTCGTGCCAGGAAGCAGTCCTGCGGCTGCAGCGCCTCCTGTTCGCGCAGCGCCTGCCACAACGGGCGGAACAGCTGGATGAATTCGCTGTAGTGCGCCGCCAGCTCGTCGATGTTCCAGCTCTCGCGAACCTGCATGCGCAGAGCCCTGGAGGCGAGCACATCCTGGGCGGTGGTCTCGAAGACGATGGTTTCCTCCAGGGCCTCGAGGTCCTGCAGGGTGGCGTTCACATCCATGCGATCGCAGCGCGGGCAGGCCAGCACGATGGGGGAAATCGCACCAAAACCTTGCCACTCCAGCTCCTCGCGCACCTGTTTGCGCTTCTCCTGGGGCAGCTGCGAGAGCATCACCAGGCACCAGGAACCGTCCCAGGCCGGCAGGCTGGAGCTGTACACACGCTTGAAGGCCTTTTCGAAACGCCGCCGCCCGGTGCCGGTGAGGCTGTAGTAGCTGCGCCGGCCGACCTTCTCGGCAGTGAGCCAGCCTTCCTTGGTCAGGCGGAAGATCGAGGTACGGATCAGCCGCTCGTTGACGCCGATGGGCTCCAGCAGCTGGATCAGGCTGCCCAGCCACACGGTGCCGCCATGGGGTTCGATGGCATCGCCATAGAGGGTGATGATCAGCGAGCTGGCGCGCAGCGGCGTCTGCTCCTGGAAACGGGTGATGAGGTGCTGCAGGGGAGCGAGGGACGTCATGGGCGAACCGGGCGCTGGAAAGTTGCCGAATATACCCGCCGCATCGGCGCGCTGACCACAGTCGCGCTCATGCCGATTCCCCCTTTGGGCGCAGGCCGTCGACGCGGTTGCGCGGGCGATCCGGCTCCACCGCCGGCAGCGGCTCGCAGGCCACCATGCTCGCCATGCAGCGCCGCGCCAGCGCTTGGTACTCCTGGGTGCCGCGCTGCTTCCAGGCCACCTCCTCGTCGCTGAGGCGGCGCTTCACCTGCGCCGGCGCACCCATGACCAGGGACTGCTCCGGGCACTCGAAGCGCGCCTTGACGAAGGCCGCGGCGGAGACGAAGGAGCGCGCACCGATATGGGCGCCATCCATCACCACCGCATTCATGCCCACCAGGGCGTCCTCGCCGATGCGGCAGCCGTGCAGCACCGCGCCGTGGCCGATGTGGCCGTTGCGCTCCACCACCGTGTCGCTTTCCGGGAAGCCGTGCATCACGCAGGTGTCCTGGATGTTGGCGCCCTCCTCCAGGACGATCCGCCCGAAGTCGCCACGCAGGCTGGCCAGCGGGCCCACATAACAGTTGGGGCCGATGATCACGTCGCCGATCAGCACCGCCGAAGGGTGCACGTAGGCGCTCGGGTCCACCACCGGAACCAGGCCGTCGAGGCTGTAGCAGGTCATGGCGCGACACCCCGCGCGACGGGCTGTAGAGGGAAAAGGCGGCTCATGGTCGGTCCTCGCAGGGCGATGCCGCAACGGAAAGCGATGCGACGGATGACGCAACTTGTATCACATCATTTTTATCGGATAAAGCAGGCAATCGCGTATCGGTTGGTGCGAGGCCCACGCCCGCCTCGCGAAACCCGCATGAATACTGGATAAACCTCCCGGGAAAGGGCAGCAGGCCAGCACTCGGATACCCATCGAAGCATGGAAAGCCACCCCATTAGAGACACATAAATACGATTTAATACTTATTGTTTTGTATCGCTTCATGCGTATACTCCGGAAAAACGCCAGCCCGCCCAACGGACGAACGCCTGGCAATCCAACAACAAAGCCCGGCCCAGATGCCGTGCGTGCACCCTGAGGGCCCGTTCCATGCCCGAGACTCTTGCCGTCCTGCCCCCTGACCGGGGCGTGCGCCTGATCACCCTGCAGCGCCCGGAGGCGCTCAACGCCCTGAACACCCGGCTGCTGGGCGAACTGGCCCAGGAACTGGACGATGCGGAACACGACCCGCAGACCCGCGTGGTGGTGATCACCGGCAGCCGCAAGGCCTTCGCCGCCGGCGCCGACCTCAACGAGATGGCCGAGCGCGACCTGGTGGGCATCCTCGACGACCCGCGCCAGGCGCACTGGCAGCGCATCACCCGCTTCCCCAAACCCCTGATCGCCGCGGTCAACGGCTTCGCCCTCGGCGGCGGCTGCGAACTGGCCATGCACGCCGACATCCTCATCGCCGGCGAGGACGCCCGCTTCGGCCAGCCGGAAATCAACCTCGGCATCATGCCCGGCGCCGGTGGTACCCAGCGCCTGCTGCGCGCCGTGGGCAAGTCCCTGGCCATGCAGATGGTGCTCAGCGGCGAGGCCATCGACGCCCGCCACGCCCTGCGCGCCGGCCTGGTCAGCGAGGTGACCCAGCCGGAATTCACCGTCGAACGCGCCCTGGCCATCGCCCGCGTCATCGCCGGCAAGGCACCCCTGGCGCTGCGCCTGGCCAAGGAGGCGCTGCTCAAGGCACAGGACACCGACCTCGCCAGCGGCCTGCGCTTCGAGCGCCATGCCTTCACCCTGCTGGCCGGCACCGCCGACCGCGAAGAAGGCCTCGCCGCCTTCCGCGAGAAACGCACCCCCGAATTCACCGGCCGCTGACCCGGCCGCCCACAACTCGACTCCATAGAGCGCACGCCATGAATTTCGAGCACATCCTGTTTTCCATCGAGGCCGGGGTCGCCACCCTCAGCCTCAACCGCCCCGAACAGCTCAACAGCTTCAACGCCGCTATGCATGGCGAGGTCCGCGAGGCCCTCAAGCGCGTGCGCCAGGACCCGGAGGTGCGCGTACTGCTGCTCACTGGCGAGGGCCGCGGCTTCTGCGCCGGGCAGGACCTGGCCGACCGCAACGTCGCGCCAGGCGCCGAAATGCCCGACCTGGGGCTGTCCATCGAGCGCTTCTACAACCCGCTGATCCGCGCCCTGCGCGACCTGCCGCTGCCGGTGATCTGCGCGGTCAACGGCGTGGCCGCCGGTGCCGGCGCCAACATCCCGCTGGCCTGCGACCTGGTGCTGGCGGCGCGCTCCGCGAGCTTCATCCAGGCCTTCTGCAAGATCGGCCTGGTGCCCGATTCCGGTGGCACCTGGAGCCTGCCGCGCCTGGTCGGCATGGCCCGCGCCAAGGCCCTGGCCCTGCTCGGCGACCGGCTGACCGCCGAACAGGCCGAGCAATGGGGGCTGATCCACCGCGTGGTGGACGACACCGCGCTGCGCGACGAGGCCCTGAAGCTGGCGCGCCACCTGGCCACCCAGCCCACCTACGGCCTGGCCCTGATCAAGCGCGCCCTCAACGCCAGCCTGGACAACGGCTTCGACCAGCAGCTGGAACTGGAACGCGACCTGCAGCGCCTCGCCGGCCGCAGCGAGGACTACCGCGAAGGCGTTGGCGCCTTCATGGAGAAACGCACCCCGAGCTTCAAAGGACGCTGAGCCCATGCACGCCCTGAACAGAGAAACCCCGGTGGCCGTGATCGGCGCTGGCGCCATGGGCGCCGGCATCGCCCAGGTCGCCGCCCAGGCCGGGCACCCGGTGCGCCTGTACGACACCCGCCCCGGTGCTGCGGCCCAGGCCATTGCCGGTATCGACCGGCAGCTCGCCCGCCTGGTGGAGAAAGGCAAGCTGGAGGCCGACGCCCAGGCCGCCACCCTCGCCCGCCTGCACCCGGCCGATGCGCTGGAGGAGCTGGCCGACGCCGGCCTGGTGATCGAGGCGATCGTCGAGAAGCTGGAGATCAAGCGCGAGCTGCTGCAGCGCCTGGAAGCCCTGTGCGCCCCCGACTGCATCCTCGCCAGCAACACCTCCTCGCTGTCCATCACCAGCCTCGCCGCCGGCCTGCAGCACCCGGGCCGCGTGCTCGGCATGCACTTCTTCAACCCCGCGCCGCTGATGGCGCTGGTGGAGGTCGTCTCCGGCCTCGCCAGCGACCCGACCCTGGCCGCCCGCCTGTTCGCAACCGCCCGCGCCTGGGGCAAGCAGCCGGTGCACGCGCGCTCCACCCCTGGCTTCATCGTCAACCGCGTAGCGCGCCCCTTCTATGCCGAAAGCCTGCGCCTGCTGCAGGAAGGCGCCGCCGACTGCGCCACCCTCGACGCCTTGCTGCGCGAGGCCGGCGGCTTCCGCATGGGCGCCTTCGAGCTCACCGACCTGATCGGCCATGACGTCAACTACGCCGTCACCTGCTCGGTGTTCGACGCCTACTACGGAGACTTCCGCTTCCAGCCCTCGCTGATCCAGAAGGAGCTGGTGGAAGCCGGCCGCCTTGGGCGCAAGAGCGGCCGGGGCTTCTACGACTACGCCGAAGGCGCCGAGCGCCCACAGGCGGCGACGCTCGCCAGCACCGCCACCGTGGACGCCTGCGCCATCGAAGGCGACCTCGGTGTCGCAGCCCCGCTGGTACAGCGCCTGGAAAACGCCGGCGTGCGGGTCACCCGCCGTGACGGCGCCGGGCTGCTGCGGGTCGGCGACGCCACCCTGGCGCTGAGCGACGGCCGCCTGGCCGCCCAGCGCGCCCGCGAGGACGGCCTCGACAACCTGGTGCTGCTGGACCTGGCCCTCGACTACGGCCGCGCAGAACGCCTCGGCATCAGCTGGGCGGCGGGCACCACCCAGGCCGCCATCGACGCGGCGGTCGCCCTGCTCGCCCGCGCCGGCATCGCCGCCAGCCCGCTGGCCGACATCCCCGGCCTTGCCGTGCTGCGCACCGTGGCCATGCTCGCCAACGAAGGCGCCGACGCCCTGCTCCACGGGGTCGCCAGCGCCGCCGACATCGACCTGGCCATGTGCGCCGGTGTCAATTACCCGCGCGGCCCGCTGGCCTGGGCCGACGCCATCGGCCTGCCGCAGGTGCTGCGCACCCTGGACAACCTGCAGGCCGCCTATGGCGAGCCGCGCTACCGCCCCTCGCTGGCCCTGCGCCGCCGGGTGGCCGAAGGGAGGACGCTGCATGACCAACCGTGAAGCCCTGTCACTGGCCGAAGCCTGTGCCAGCACCCTGTACGAACGCGACGCCGCCAGCCAGGCCATGGGCATGCGCCTGCTCTCGGTGGCGCCCGGCGCTGCACGGGTCGGCATGAGCGTGCGCGCCGACATGCTGCAGGGCGTCGGTACCTGCCATGGCGGCCACCTGTTCGCCCTGGCCGACTCGGCATTCGCCTTTGCCTGCAACACCTACAACGAAGTCACCGTGGCCATCGGCTGCAGCATCGACTACGTGGCGCCGGCGCACCTGGGGGACACCCTCACCGCCCAGGCCACCGAACAGAGCCGCAGCGGCCGCACCGGCAACTACGACGTACGCATCGAGAACCAGAACGGGCAGCTGATCGCCCTGTTCCACGGCAAGTCCTACAAGGTGCGCGGCACCCTGCTCGACGAGGAATCCCTGCATGAATGACGCCCTGATCATCGACGCCGTGCGCACGCCCATCGGGCGCTACGCCGGCGTCCTGTCCTCCGTTCGCGCCGACGACCTCGGCGCAGTGCCGATCCGCGCCCTGATGCAGCGTCACCCCGAGCTGGACTGGGGCGCCATCGACGACGTGATCTACGGCTGCGCCAACCAGGCCGGCGAAGACAACCGCAACGTCGCACGCATGGCCGCCCTGCTCGCCGGCCTGCCGGTCACCGTGCCCGGCACCACCCTCAACCGCCTGTGCGGCTCGGGGCTGGACGCCATCGGCAGCGCCGCCCGCGCCCTGCGCTGTGGCGAAGCCGGGCTGATGCTGGCCGGCGGCGTGGAATCCATGTCCCGCGCGCCCTTCGTGATGGGCAAATCCGAGCAGGCCTTCGGCCGCAGCGCAGAGCTGTTCGACACCACCATCGGCTGGCGCTTCGTCAACGGCCTGATGAAGCGCCAGTACGGCATCGACTCCATGCCCGAGACGGCGGAGAACGTCGCCGAGCAGTTCGCCATCTCCCGCGCCGACCAGGACGCCTTCGCCCTGCGCAGCCAGCTCAAGGCCGCCGCCGCCCAGGCCAATGGCCGCCTGGCGAAGGAAATCGTTCCGGTGGAGATTGCCCAGCGCAAGGGGCCGTCGAAGTGGGTCGAGCAGGACGAACACCCGCGCGGCGACACCACCCTGGAACAGCTGGCGCGCCTCGGCACGCCGTTCCGCGAGGGCGGCAGCGTCACCGCCGGCAACGCCTCCGGGGTCAACGACGGCGCCTGCGCCCTGCTGCTGGCCAGCACCGACGCCGCCCGCCGCTTCGGCCTGAAACCCCGCGCCCGCGTAGTCGCCATGGCCTGCGCCGGCGTCGAGCCGCGCATCATGGGCATCGGCCCGGTGCCGGCCACGCGCAAGGTGCTGGCGCTCGCCGGCCTGTCGCTCGCTGACATGGACGTGATCGAACTCAACGAAGCCTTCGCCGCCCAGGGCCTGGCCGTGCTCCGCGAACTGGAGCTGGCCGACGACGACCCGCGGGTCAACCCCAATGGCGGCGCCATCGCCCTGGGCCACCCGCTGGGCATGAGCGGCGCGCGCCTGGTCACCACCGCGCTGCACGAACTGGAGGCCCGCGCCGGCCGCTACGCCCTCTGCACCATGTGCATCGGCGTCGGCCAGGGCATCGCCCTGATCATCGAAAAACTGTAACCGCCACACCGGACCGGGAAGGCCGGGAGTATCCTGCCTTCCTGCACTCAGGCGCCCAGCGCCACGCACAAGAACAATACGAGTGATGAAATGAACATGATCGCCAATGCCGCCTTGCTCGACCCGATGGAAACCGCCAGCGTCGACCAGCTCCGCCAGCACCAGCTGGAGCGCCTGCGCTGGAGCCTCGACCACGCCTACCGCAACGTGCCGCTGTACCGTCAGCGCTTCGACGAACTGGGCGTGCACCCCGAGGACCTGAAGAGCCACGACGACCTCGCCCGCTTCCCCTTCACCGGCAAGTCCGACCTGCGCGACAACTACCCCTACGGCATGTTCGCCGTGCCCCAGGAAGAAGTGGTGCGTATCCACGCCTCCAGCGGCACCACCGGCAAGCCCACCGTGGTCGGCTACACCCAGAACGACATCGACACCTGGGCCAACGTGGTGGCGCGCTCGATCCGCGCCGCCGGTGGCCGCAAGGGCGACAAGGTGCACGTGTCCTACGGCTACGGCCTGTTCACCGGCGGCCTCGGCGCGCACTACGGCGCCGAGCGCCTGGGCTGCACCGTGATTCCCATGTCCGGCGGCCAGACCGAGAAGCAGGTCCAGCTGATCCGCGACTTCCAGCCGGACATCATCATGGTCACCCCCTCCTACATGCTGAACCTGGCCGACGAGATCGAGCGCCAGGGCCTGAACCCGCACAAGCTGGCCCTGCGCCTGGGCATCTTCGGCGCCGAACCCTGGACCGCCGAGCTGCGCCGTGCCATCGAGGAGCGCCTGGGCATCACCGCCCTGGACATCTACGGCCTCTCGGAAATCATGGGCCCGGGCGTGGCCATGGAATGCGCCGAAACCAAGGACGGCCCGACCATCTGGGAAGACCATTTCTACCCCGAGATCATCGACCCGGTGACCGGCCAGGTGCTGCCGGACGGGCAGATGGGCGAGCTGGTGTTCACCTCCCTGTCCAAGGAGGCGCTGCCGATGATCCGCTACCGCACCCGCGACCTCACCCGCCTGCTGCCGGGCACCGCGCGGCCCATGCGGCGCATCGACAAGATCACCGGGCGCAGCGACGACATGCTGATCATCCGGGGCGTCAACGTGTTCCCCACGCAGATCGAGGAGCAGGTGCTCAAGGTCCGCCAGTTGGCCGAAACCTACGAGATCCACCTCTCGCGCAACGGCAACCTCGACAGCATGGAAGTCCACGTCGAACCCCGCCACGGCCTGGAGCCCCTGGACGAAACCCAGGAACTGGCGCTGTGCAGCGAGCTGGGCCGCCACATCAAGACCTACATCGGCATCAGCTCGCGCATCGTGCTGCGCCCGGCGTACTCCCTGAAACGCTCCGAGGGCAAGGCCTGCCACGTCTACGACAACCGCGCCAAGGCGTGAGCCGCCCACGCTTTTAGAACGTGGAGGGGCACAGACAGTCCTCGGGAGTTTGCGGCCGCCACTCACTCCGGACGTAGGGTGTGCTGCGCGCACCTGGGCTCGCCGGAAGCACCCTGCGGCGGTGCGCACGGCACACCCTACGGCTCGAGCTCATCCTGTCGTGCCCTCAGTTCGAGTCGTCACAGGCAAAGCCGATGACACATGACCACGCCCTAAGGGCGTGACTGCTCAAGTTCAAATGAAAAGCCCCGCCGAAGCGGGGCTTTTTGCCGTGCTGGAACCACTCAGACGGCGGTCGGCGGCTTGATCAGGCTTTCTGCGGGAATGCCGAACATCTCGTGCAGCTTCCAGATCATCGGCAAGGTGAGCGAGCGCTTGCCATTGAGCACTTCGTAGACCCGGTTCGGGCGCCCGATGGCGGGCACCAGGTCGGCCACGGTCAACCCGGACTGCTCCATGCGGAACTTGATGGCCTCCACCGGCCCGGGCAGGTCGACCGGGAAGTGACGCGCCTCGTACGCCTCGATCAAGGTGAGCATCACCTCGAAGAAGTCGCCTTCGGGCGTGTCCGGCTCAGGCTCGTTCTCAAACAGCGGCGCCACCAGCTCGAGCGCTGCGCGGTAGTCATCGTCAGTGCGAATCGGGCGGATGTTCATAGTCCCGGGTCCATCTCCACAGTGTTGGCATCGATGGCGTCGTACTCCCTGTGAGTACCGACGAACTTGATATAGAGCGCACCGAAGCGGTAGGCAACCGCCACCACCAGCCGATAGTCATTGCCCTTGATGTTGAAGACCACCCGGCGACTCTTGAGGACGCTCGCACTGCGGTACTGGTCCTTTATGTGGGCCGGGCTTTTCCACTCGGCCCGCCGGGCCTCATCGACCCAGGCCAGCAGTGGCTGCTGCGCATCGGGATGACGCTCCCAGAAAGCCTTCAACTGGCTGATCGCGATGATTCTCATGGCGAGCGATGCTAGTCCCGGGATGGGATCATACACAACCTGCAGCCACCGCGCCGCTCGTCGGAACAGCCCGGGCATTCGCCCAGGAATTGTCTCAATCGCCAATCCTGAATCGACTATCGGATGAGACCGGCACGTGGACCGCCACGCGCCACCGACCAGGAGATCGCTCATGAGCTATGTAGATGGATTCGTCGTTCCCGTGCCCACCGCCAAGCGCGAGGCCTATATCACCATCGCCCGCATCGCCGCCCAGGTGTTCAAGGACCATGGCGCCCTCAGCGTCGTGGAGTGCTGGGGCGATGACGTGCCAGAGGGCAAGGTGACCTCCTTTCCCATGGCGGTGAAATGCAAGGACGACGAGACGGTGGTGTTCTCATGGATCACCTGGCCTTCCCGCCAGACCCGCGACGAGGGCATGAAGAAATCCATGGAGGACCCGCGCCTGCACCCCGATCCCGAGAAGATGCCCTTCGACGGCCAGCGCATGATCTTCGGCGGCTTCGACGTGATAGTCGACGCCTGATGCCGGTTAGCCCGGGCTTCAGCCCGGGGACTTCTTCGCGAATGAATTCACTCCCACAAGGAATCGATGCGCAGCATCCATTGGACGAAGAAGTCGGAGCATCTAGAACGGTGGGCTGAAGCCCACCCTACGCCCACCCCACGCCTGTAGCCCACCCGCTCAGGGCTCCAGCGCCGGGGATTGCAGCGCCACCAGCACGCCGTCGGCCCAGCGCAGGCGCGAGGCGAGGCGGCCGGAGTCCTCGCGGGTAGGCGCGGCCAGTTCAGTGGCGCCTTCTGCCAGGGCCTGGGCGTGCAGTTCTGCGACGCGCGGGGTGACCAGCAGCACCTCGATGGCTTCTAGGCCCGCGCCCATCAGCCCTTCGCCTTCGTGATCATTTCGAACATCCCTGAATGACGGGTTTGAGTGGAATGCGAGGCCGTTCAGCCCCGCACAAGCCCGCGCAGCGAGCTCACCAGCCAGGCGACGGCCATCAGCTCCAGCGCCACCAGCACGCCCACCAGCTCACCGAGCTCGGCCGAGAACAGCGGCAGGCACAGCCCGCCATCGGCGCAGGCGAGGAACGGGCGCAGCGCAGCCACCAGCGCCACCACACCCACCCCGCACGCCAGCAACGCCAGAGCCAAGTGCCCGAACGCCTCCGACGAAGGCGCCGAGAACGACCACGGCCTCGGCCCACGCCAAGCCACCAACGCCGCGCCGGAACCCGGATGGAAACAGAAGGATGAACACACGCGCCTGAACATGACGGCCTCCAATGCCGATGGCAGGCCAGCAGTATGCAAAGGCGCGCCGCGCCGGTCTTTTAAGCTTTGGAGGGCAATTGTTAAAAAGAGTAAAGGGAACGGAACAACGTAGTCATTCCTGAAATTTTGAATCTCTTTCCCCTTAGCTGGAAGCTTGAAGCCTGAAGCTGGAAGAAAAAGCCAGCAAGCGCCCCAGCCCATGGCTCTGGCTCTGGCTCTGGCTCTGGCTCTCAGCTTCCAGCTTCCGGCTCCTAGCTTGCCACTTGAAGCTTACCGCTTGCCGCTTTCTAAATACGACACTTATTTTTTAATTTGATATTTATTTTTGTATCATTTAAAACTAGCGCCATGACCAAGCCACCCCACGAACCCGCATGGCTGGAGAACGGCATGTACGCACAATTGGTTGAGACCGGCGTGAAGCGCGTGAAGGCGCTGGAGGAGATGTCCCCGGAAGAGCGCGCCTTCCAGGAAAAGATCGATGCGGAAATCAAGATCGAGCCGAAGAACTGGATGCCGGACGCCTACCGGCAGACGCTGATCCGGCAGATTTCCCAGCACGCACATTCCGAGATCGTCGGCATGCTGCCGGAAGGCAACTGGGTGACCCGTGCGCCCACCCTGAAGCGCAAGCTGCAGCTGATGGCGAAGATCCAGGACGAGGCCGGCCACGGCCTGTACCTCTACAGCGCCATGGAAACCCTCGGCGCCTGCCGTGACGAGGAGGTCGCCAAGCTGCACAGCGGCCGCGCCAAGTACTCGAGCATCTTCAACTACCCGACCCTGAGCTGGGCCGACATGGGCGCGGTGGGCTGGCTGGTGGATGGCGCCGCCATCGTCAACCAGGTGGTGCTGCAGCGCACCTCCTACGGCCCCTACTCCCGCGCCATGATCCGTATCTGCAAGGAAGAGTCCTTCCACCAGCGCCAGGGCTACGAAATCCTCCTGCACATGATGCGCAACGGCACCCAGGCGCAGAAGGACATGGTCCAGGACGCAATCAACCGCCTGTGGTGGCCTTCACTGATGATGTTCGGCCCCAGCGACGAACACTCCCCCAACAGCGCCCAGTCCATGGCCTGGAAGATCAAGCGCCAGGGCAACGACGAGCTGCGCCAGCGCTTCATCGACCAGACCGTGCCGCAACTGGAGCTGCTCGGCTGCACCGCGCCGGACCCGCATCTGAAGTGGAACGAGGCGCGCGGCCACTACGACTTCGGCGACATCCAGTGGGACGAGTTCTACGAGGTGCTCAAGGGCAACGGCCCCTGCAACCAGGAGCGCGTCGCCACCCGCCGCAAGGCCATCGAAGACGGTGCCTGGGTCCGTGAAGCCGCGGTGGCCCATGCCCGCAAACAACAACAGAAGAAAGACGCCGCCTAACCAACTTCCGCCTCTGAGCTCGCGAGCTAGAGCAGAACTAGGCGGAAACAGGCACGGGCGCGGAGTTTACGACTGTAAATGAGCAAGCCCGGGTCTGTTTCCAACGACGTTATGCCGACGCGCAGCAGCTCATGCCTGATGAGCAGGAGAACACAATGAGTGAGTGGACCCTTTACGAAGTCTTCGTGCGCAGCAAGCACGGGCTCAACCACAAGCATGTCGGCAGCGTGCACGCCGCCGACGCCGCCATGGCCATCGAGAACGCCCGTGAGCTGTACACCCGCCGCAACGAGGGCGTGAGCCTCTGGGTGGTGCCCTCGGCGCTGATCACCGCCTCCTCCCCCGATGAGAAGGAGCCGCTGTTCGACCCGGCCGAAGACAAGGTCTATCGCCACGCCAGCTTCTACGAGCTGCCGGCCGAAGTCGGCCACATGTGAGGCCGCCCGCCATGAATGCCAAACACGACCTGATCGAATACCTGCTGCGCCTCGGCGACAGCGCCCTGGTGCAGGGCCAGCGCCTTTGCGAATGGTGCGGCAAGGCCCCGGCCCTGGAAGAGGAGCTGGCGTTGATGAACGTCGGCCTCGACCTGGTGGGCCAGGCCCGCAACTGGCTGGAATACGCCGCCGAGCTGCTGGACGACGGCCGCGACGCCGACCACCTGGCCTACCGCCGCGACGAGCGCGCCTACCGCAACCTGCTGCTGGTGGAGCAACCCAACGGCGACTACGCGGTGACCATCACCAAGCAGTTCCTCTATGACGCCTGGCACTTCCAGGTGCTCCATGGCCTCAGCAGCTCCAGCGACGAACGCATCGCCGGCATCGCCGCCAAGGCACTGAAGGAAGTCACCTACCACCTGCGCCGCTCCACCGAGTGGGTGCAGCGCCTGGGCGACGGCACCGAGGAAAGCCACCGCCGCATGCTGGCGGCCATCCGCGACACCTGGCGCTTCACCGTCGAACTGGTGAACGGCGACGAGGTGGAGCAACGCCTGGCCGCCGCTGGCATCACTCCGGCGCCGGACGACGTCGCCGCTGCCTGGAAGGCCAAGGTCGCCGACACCTTCGCCAGCGCCACCCTGCCGCTGCCGGAGCCGGCCAGCTACTTCTACCTCTCCGGTCGCCGTGGCCTGCACACCGAGCACCTCGGCCTGCTGCTGGCCGAGATGCAGTTCCTGCAAAGGGCCCATCCCGATGCGTCCTGGTGAGCTGATCGCCAGCGACCGTGGCGCCCGCCCCGGTGCGCCCGCCGACCTGGCCCGCGCCTGGTCGGTGCTCGGCGAGGTGATGGACCCGGAAGTGCCGGTGGTCAGCGTGGTCGACCTCGGCATCGTCCGGGACCTCGACTGGCGAGGCGGCCACCTGCACGTGGTGGTCACCCCCACCTATTCGGGCTGCCCGGCCACCGAGGTGATCGAGCGCGACATCGAGCAGGCGCTGGAAGGCGCCGGTTTCGCCGCGCCGAACCTGGAACGCCGCCTGGCGCCGGCCTGGACCACCGACTGGATCAGTGATGACGGCCGCGAGCGCCTGCGCGCCTACGGCATCGCCCCGCCCAGCGGCAGCACCAGCAAGCGCGCCCTGCTGGGGGACGCCCCGGAAATCCGCTGCCCGCAGTGCGGCAGCGTGCATACCGAACAGTTGAGCGAATTCGGCTCCACGGCCTGCAAGGCCTTGCACCGGTGCAAGGAGTGCCTGGAGCCCTTCGATTACTTCAAGTGCATATAGGAGAGCGAACACAGGCCGTTGCCACTGGCGCCGGTTGTATTCGTCCTCCATGCGGTAAAGCCGCAGGAGAACAACAATGAGCAAGTTCCATAGCCTGACCATCAAGGACGTGCGCCCGGAAACCCGCGACGCGGTGTCCATCGCCTTCGACATCCCCGCGGGTCTCAGCGACAGCTTCCGCTTCACCCAGGGTCAGCACCTGGTGGTGCGCACCCAGCTGGATGGCGAGGAAGTGCGCCGCTCCTACTCCATCTGCACCGGCGTCAACGACGGCGAACTGCGCGTCGCGGTCAAGCGCGTGGCGGGCGGGCGTTTCTCCAGCTGGGCCAACGAGCAGCTGAAGGCCGGCCACAGCCTCGACGTGATGCCGCCCTCCGGCCACTTCAACGTGCCGCTGGACCCGGTGCGCCACGGCCACTACCTGGCGGTCGCCGCCGGCAGCGGCATCACGCCGATCCTCTCCATCGTCAAGACCACCCTGGAGACCGAGCCCAACAGCCGCGTCACCCTGCTCTACGGCAACCGCTCCAGCGCCTCGGCACTGTTCCGCGAGCAGCTGGAAGACCTGAAGAACCGCTACCTGCAGCGCCTCAACCTGATTTTCCTGTTCAGCCGCGAGCAGCAGGACGTGGACCTCTACAACGGCCGCATCGACGCCGACAAATGCGGCCAGCTGTTCCAGCGCTGGATCGACGTGCGCGCCCTGGACGCCGCCTTCATCTGCGGCCCCCAGGCGATGACCGAGACCGTGCGCGACCAGCTCCGCGCCAACGGCATGCCGGCCGAGCGCATCCACTTCGAGCTGTTCGCCGCCGCCGGCAGCGAGCACAAGCGCGAAGCCCGCGAGGCTGCCCACGAAACGAACGCTGCGCAAAGCCGGGTAACGGTGATCAGCGACGGCCGCGAAGTGAGCTTCGAGCTGGCCCGCAACAGCCAGAGCCTGCTCGACGCCGGCAATGCCCAGGGCCTGGAGCTTCCCTACTCCTGCAAGGCCGGCGTCTGCTCCACCTGCAAGTGCCGGGTGGTCGAGGGCGAGGTGGAGATGGACAGCAACTTCGCCCTGGAGGACTACGAGGTGGCCGCCGGCTACGTGCTCTCGTGCCAGTCCTATCCGCTGACGGACAAAGTCGTCCTCGACTTCGACCAGCTCTGATCCCAACCCCGAACCGTAGGGTGGGCCGGGCGGCGCTCCGTTTCAGCCCACCAGCACGCTACGCGCCCCAATCGGTGGGCTGAAGCCCACCCTACGAGAGCAGATCCACCCGCTTCACCTGCGTGCCGCACCGTCTCTACAACCACAACAAGAGAGAGCAGCCATGACCCCGCAAGACCTCGATCGCATCCGGCAGCACCCGGATTTCATCCAGCTGGTCAAGCGCAAGCAGCGCCTGACCTGGTCCCTCACCGCCGCCATGCTGGCGATCTACTACGGCTTCGTGCTGCTGGTGGCCTTCGCCCCGGGCCTGCTGGGTCGTTCCCTCAGTGGCGGGGTCACCAGCGTCGGCATGCTGGTAGGCGTGGTCATCATCCTCCTGGCCTTCGGCCTCACCGGCATCTACGTGACGCGCACCAACCGCGTGCTCGACCCGCTGAACGACAAGCTCAAGCAGGAGTGCGCACCATGAAGGCCCTCCTCGCCCTCGCCGCCCTGCTGGCCTCCGGCAGCGCCCTGGCCGCCGATGCCGGCGCGCGGCCGCTGAACTGGCCCGCCATCTACATGTTCCTGGCGTTCGTCGTATTCACCCTCGGCATCACCCGCTGGGCCGCCCTGCGCACCCGCTCCACCGCCGACTTCTATACCGCCGGTGGCGGCCTCACCGGCTTCCAGAACGGCCTGGCGATCGCCGGCGACATGATCAGCGCGGCGTCCTTCCTCGGCATCTCGGCGATGATGTTCATGAACGGCTACGACGGCCTGCTCTACGCCCTGGGCGTGCTCGCCGGCTGGCCGATCATCCTCTTCCTGATCGCCGAGCGCCTGCGCAACCTCGGGCGCTTCACCTTCGCCGATGTGGTGTCCTACCGCCTCGACCAGAGCCCGATCCGCATCACCGCCGCCTTCGGCACCCTCACCGTGGCGCTGCTCTACCTGGTGGCGCAGATGGTCGGCGCCGGCAAGCTGATCGAGCTGCTGTTCGGCCTCAGCTACCTGCAGGCGGTGCTGCTGGTGGGCGTGCTGATGGTCTGCTACGTCACCTTCGGCGGCATGCTCGCCACCACCTGGGTGCAGATCATCAAGGCCGTGCTGCTGCTCTCGGGCACCAGCTTCATGGCCTTCATGGTGCTGCGCCACTTCGGCTTCAGTACCGAGGCGATGTTCGCCGCCGCGGCCTCGGTGCACGCCAAGGGCACCGCGATCATGGCGCCGGGCGGGTTGCTGTCGAACCCCGTCGATGCCATCTCCCTCGGGCTCGGCATGATGTTCGGCACCGCCGGCCTGCCGCACATCCTCATGCGCTTCTTCACCGTCAGCGACGCCAAGGAAGCGCGCAAGAGCGTGTTCTACGCCACCGGCTTCATCGGCTATTTCTACCTGCTGCTGATAGTGGTGGGCTTCGGCTCCATCGTCATGGTCGGCACCAACCCGGAATTCCGCGACGCCGCCGGCGCCATCATCGGCGGCGGCAACATGGTCGCCGTGCACCTGTCCCATGCGGTGGGCGGCAGCCTGTTCCTCGGCTTCATCTCAGCCGTGGCCTTCGCCACCATCCTCGCGGTGGTCGCCGGCCTTGCGCTGTCCGGTGCCTCGGCGGTGTCCCACGACCTGTACGCCTGCGTCATCCGCAAGGGCCAGGCCAGCGAGCGCGAGGAGATGCGCGTGTCGCGCCTCGCCACCCTGGGCATCGGCGTGCTGGCGGTGATCCTCGGCATCCTCTTCGAGTCGCAGAACATCGCCTTCCTCTCCGGCCTGGTGCTGGCCATCGCCGCCTCGGTCAACTTCCCGGTGCTGTTCCTCTCCATGTTCTGGAAGGGCCTGACCACCCGGGGCGCCGTCGCCGGCAGCCTGGCCGGCCTGGCGTCGGCCATCGCCCTGCTGGTGGCCAGCCCGGCGGTGTGGGTCAACGTGCTGCACCACGAGCAGGCGCTGTTCCCCTACGCCAACCCGGCGCTGTTCTCCATGACCCTGGCCTTCTCCAGCGCCTGGCTGTTCTCGGTCACCGACCGTTCCGAGCGCGCCACCCGGGAACGCGGCCGTTACCTGGCCCAGTTCATCCGCTCCATGACCGGCATCGGCGCAGCCGCCGCCAGCCGCCACTGACTCCTCGGCCGCCCCCAGCTCCCGAGCGGGGGCGGCCCCACCCCCTCGAACACCGCCTCAAGGAGAACCACCATGAGCAACGTCACCACCCTGCAGAGCCTTATCGCCGGCCGCTGGATCGGCCAGCACGGCGCCCAGTCCCTGCGCAGCGCCGTCGACGGCAGCGCGCTGTTCCGCACCCATGAAGAGCACCTGGATTTCGCCGAAGCCGTCGAGTTCGGCCGCCGTCGCGGCATCCCCGCGCTGATGGCGCTGGACTTCCAGCAGCGCGCCGCGCGGCTCAAGGCCCTGGGCCTCTACCTCAACGAGCGCAAGGAGCAGCTCTACGCCCTGTCGCGCCACAGCGGCGCCACCCGCGCCGACAGCTGGATCGACATCGAGGGCGGCAGCGGCACCCTGTTCGCCTATGCCGGCGTCGGCGCCCGCGAGCTGCCTTCCGGCAACGTCGTACATGAAGGCCCGGCCATGCAACTGGGCAAGCAGGGCCTGTTCGCCGGCAGCCACATCCTGGTGCCGCGCGGCGGCGTCGCCGTGCACATCAACGCCTTCAACTTCCCCATCTGGGGGATGCTGGAGAAGTTCGCGCCGAGCTTCCTCGCCGGCATGCCCTGCATCGTCAAGCCGGCCACTGCCACCAGCTACCTCACCGAAGCCGCCGTGCGCCTGATGCACGAATCCGGCCTGCTCCCCGAGGGCAGCCTGCAACTGGTGATCGGCGGCACGGGCGATCTGCTCGACCGCCTCCAGGGCCAGGACGTGGTGACCTTCACCGGCTCCGCCGACACCGCCGCGAAGCTGCGGGTGAACGCCAACCTGGTGCGCAATTCCATCCCCTTCAACGCCGAGGCGGATTCGCTGAACTGCGCCATCCTCGCCCCGGAAATCACCCCGGACGACCCGGAGTTCGACCTCTTCGTCAAGGAAGTGGCCCGGGAGATGACGGTGAAGGCCGGGCAGAAGTGCACCGCCATCCGCCGCGCCATCGTGCCGGCAAAACACATCGACGCCGTGGCCGAGCGCCTGCGCGAACGCCTGGCCAAGGTGGTGATCGGCGACCCGGCCGTGGAAGGCGTGAAGATGGGCGCCCTGTCCTCCCATGCCCAGCAGGCCGACGTCGCCGCGCGGGTGGAAACCCTGCTGGCCGGCAGCGAGCTGCTGTTCGGTGCCCGCGACGGCTTCGCCCCGCAAGGTGAAGGCGTGGCCGAAGGGGCCTTCTTCGCCCCCACTCTGCTGCGCGCCCGCGACCCGCACGCCGAAGGCGGCGCCCACGACATCGAGGCCTTCGGCCCGGTGAGCACGCTGATGGCCTATGACGACATCGACGAAGCCATCGCCCTCGCCGCCCGTGGCAAGGGCAGCCTGGTGGCCAGCCTGGTGACCCGCGACCCCGCCGTCGCCGCTTACGTGGTGCCGCGCGCCGCCGCCCTGCACGGCCGCCTGCACATCCTCGACCGCGAGTCCGCCGCCGAATCCACCGGCCACGGCTCGCCGCTGCCGGTGCTCAAGCACGGCGGCCCCGGCCGCGCCGGCGGTGGCGAGGAACTGGGTGGCCTGCGCGCCTTGAAGCACTACCTGCAACGCGCCGCCGTGCAGGGCTCGCCCACCATGCTCGCCGCCGTCACCGGCGAATACGTGCGCGGTGCCAAGGTGATCGAAACCGAGGTGCACCCGTTCCGCCGCTGGTTCGACGAGCTGCAGATCGGCGAATCCCTGCTCACCCACCGCCGCACCGTCACCGAAGCCGACATCGTCAACTTCGGCTGCCTCTCGGGCGACCACTTCTACATGCACTTCGACGAGCTGGCGGCGAAGGAATCCCAGTTCGGCAAGCGCATCGCCCACGGCTACTTCGTGCTCTCCGCCGCCGCAGGCCTGTTCGTCTCCCCGGCCCCCGGCCCGGTGCTGGCCAACTACGGCCTCGACACGCTGCGCTTCGTCAACCCGGTGGGCATCGGCGACACCATCCAGGCGCGCCTGACCTGCAAGCGCAAGATCGACCAGGGCAAGAAGAGCGCCAAGGGCGAGCCCCAGGGCGTGGTGGCCTGGGACGTGGAAGTCACCAACCAGAACGGCGAGCTGGTGGCCAGCTACGACATCCTCACCCTGGTGCTCAAGCGCCCGGCCTGAGCCAGGTATTGCGCAGCACCTCCCCGCAACTCCAGGTAGCCCGGGCTTCAGCCCGGGTTCACCCCTCTGCCCTACACCCAAACGATTCCCACGCAATCTGGCATGCACAGCCAAACGGTTGGCAAGCAGGCACAAGGCTGGCGCGAGGGCGATACGTACCATCGCCCCATGGGCCGATCCGCGTAGAGCCCCCACGCCAACACCAACAACAACGGGAATCCCACGCATGCAAACTCTCACCCGCGTCACGCCGCTGTTCCGGCTGTCCACCCTGGCCCTATTGGTGGCCTGCGCCTCCCAGGCCGGGGCCTACGAGCTCTACGCCGACGAAGACACCCACCTCAATGCCGACCTGGAAGCCGTGTTCGGCGTCTTCCACAGCCAGGAGAACTACGCCACCACCGGCACCAAGTCGAAGGGTTCCTCCAGCTGGCGCGAGGGCTACATCAAGTACGGCATCAGCGGCGACCAGGGCCTGGGCGGCGCGGGTACCGGCTATGGCGCATTCAACCTGCTCAGCTCCGCCACCTGGGGAGATGGCGACGCGGCGGGCTTCACCGACGGTGACGAGCGCACCACCAAGATCGAGGACGCCTACCTGGGCTGGCGCTCCGGCACCCTGTTCGAGGCCCTGGGCGAGGACGGCATCGACTTCTCCTTCGGCCGCCAGAACATCTCGGTGGGCGACGGCTTCCTGATCAACGGCGACGCCCTGAACTTGGGCAACGGCCCGGCCGACGGCGAGTTCGACCGGGGCGGCGCCTACTGGCTGGCGGCGCGCAAGGCCTTCGACCAGACCGCCGTGCTGCGCATCGGCGGCAAGGACGGCTGGCGCGGCGACCTGATGTGGCTGAAGTCCGACAACCGCTCCCAGGCCAAGCCCGAGCTGTTCGTCGGCACCCTGGAGCACGTGGCCGAGCAAGGCACCGTCGGCCTGACCTGGATCGACATCCGCGACGTCGACGAGGAATACGCTTCCCCCATCCAGCTCGACCGCGACGGCATGAAGACCTACAGCCTGCGCGCCCAGGGCAATGCCGGCGTGGAGAACCTGTTCCTCTCCGGTGAATACGCCTGGCAGGACAAGAAGACCGCCGACAACGAAGACGCCTGGTACCTGGAAGCCGGCTGGACCTTCGCCGATGCGCCCTGGAGCCCCAGCGTCAGCTACCGCTACAGCCGCTTCTCCGAGGCCTTCGACCCGCTGTTCTTCGGCTTCAACCGGGGCTACGGCACCTGGTTCCAGGGCGAGGTGGCGGCCAACTACGCCGGCCCCTTCAACAGCAACACCCGCGTCCACCACGTCGCGCTCAAGGCCACTCCGCTGGAGAACCTGAGCATCGGCGCGCTGTACTTCGACTTCGACACCCTCGACCGCGACCTGGGCAACTTCGACGGCCGCGAGCTGGACCTCTACGCCGAGTGGGCGGTCAACGACAACCTGGTGATCATGCCAGTGGTGGGTGTGTACGAGCCCAGCCGCAGCGCCGACAACGGCGGCACCCAGATCGGCAGCAACGACCGCAACCTCTATACCCAGCTGGTGTTCGCCAGCCACTTCTGAGCCTCCGGCGGCGGGCCTCCCGCCGCCCTTCCCCCGAGCACGCCATGCGTACACCTTCCCTGAGCATCCAGAGCCGGATCACCCTGCTCGCCAGCGCCTGCCTGATCCTGGTAGTGGCGTTGCTGGTGGGGCTTTCGCTGTACCAGACCCGGCTCAGCACCGAACGCGTCAAGGCCTCCAGCGGCCGCATGCTAGCCAGCGCCGCCGAAGCCCACATGCAGGCCCAGGCCCGTGTGCAGGCCCTGCAACTCCAGCGCACTTTCCTGCAGACCTACGAGTACGGCCAGGGCCTGTCGCGCTTTCTCCTCTACCTGCGGGCGCGGGGCGCCAGCGGTGAATTGCCGGCCGCCGAATTGCGCCAGCGCGTCGCCGAGCAGATGCGCACCAGCCTCCTCGCCAAGCCCGACCTGCTCGGGCTTTTCGTCATCTTCGAGCGCGACGCGCTGGACGGCGCCGACAGCCAGTTCGTCGGCCAGGACCAGGCCTTCGGCAACGACGCCGGGCGCTTCTCCCTGTACTGGGTGCAGGGCAAGCCGGGCGAGCTGCAACCGGTGGTGGGCCCGGAGCAGATCCTCACCGACACCTCCCCCGGCCCCAGCGGCAGCCCCTACAACGCCTTCTACACCTGCCCCCGCGACAGCCGCCGCGCCTGCGTGCTGGAGCCCTATTTCGACGAGGCCTCGGGCACCCGCCGGCTGGTCACCAGCATCGCCTTCCCGCTGATCGAGGACGGCAAGCTGATCGCCGTGGTCGGCCTCGACATCAGCCTCGATGCCCTGCAGCAGAGCAGCCTGGACAGCAGCCGCGAGCTGTTCGACGGCGCCGGCCGGGTCAGCATCATCAGCCAGGGCGGCGTGGTCGCCGGGCACAGCGCCGATGCCGCGCAACTGGGCAAGCGCCTCGACCAGGTGCTGCCCAACGGTACCGAGCCGCTGCTCGCCACCCTGCGCCAGGGGCAGCCCATCACCCAGGCGGACGCCGAACGCATCCGCGTGCTGGAACCGCTGCCGCCGATCACCGGCGCCGCGCCCTGGGGCGTGCTAGTGGACGTGCCGCAGCAGGTGCTGCTGGCCCCGGCCGAAGCCTTGCAGAAGGAACTCGATGCCGAGCGCCTGGCCAGCTCCGCGCTGGAGTTCAGCCTCGGCAGCGGCGCCGCCCTGCTCGGCGTGCTGCTGATCTGGTTCGCCGCCTTCCGCATCACCCGCCCGCTGCAGAGCCTGACGCGCATGCTGGAAGACATCGCCGAGGGCGAAGGCGACCTCACCCGGCGCCTGGCCGTGCACTCCCGTGATGAACTGGGCAAGCTCGCCGCCGCCTTCAACCGCTTCGTCGAACGCATCCACGCCTCCCTGGGCGAGGTGGCCTCGGCCACCGGGCAGGTCAACGAGGTGGCCCGCCAGGTGCTGCACAGCTCCAACGCCTCGCTGCGCAACTCCGACGAACAGGCCCAGCGCACCAGCAGCGTGGCAGCGGCCATCAACCAGCTGGGCGCCGCCGCCCAGGAGATCGCCCGCAACGCCGCCGACGCCTCGCAGCAGGCCTCCGACGCCCGGCTGCAGAGCGAGGACGGCCGCCAGGTGGTGGGCAAGACCCTGGAGGCGATGAACGCGTTGTCGACCCGCATCCAGGCCTCCTGCGGCAACATCGAAAGCCTCAGCGGCAAGACGGTGGACATCGGCCAGATCCTCGACGTGATCAAGGGCATCTCCGAACAGACCAACCTGCTGGCGCTCAACGCCGCCATCGAGGCCGCCCGTGCCGGCGAAGCGGGTCGCGGTTTCGCAGTGGTCGCCGACGAGGTGCGCAGCCTGGCCCACCGCACCCAGGTGTCGGCGCAGGAAATCCAACGCATGATCGAAGAGCTGCAAGCCGGCGCCCGCGAAGCGGTGGGCACCATGACCGAGAGCCAGCGCTACAGCCAGCAGAGCGTGGAGATCGCCCAGCGCGCCGGCGACAGCCTCTCCGGCGTCACCCGGCGCATCGGCGAGATCGACGGCATGAACCAGTCCGTGGCCACCGCCACCGAAGAACAGACCGCCGTGGTCGAAGCCCTGAACATGGACATCACCGAGATCAACACCCTCAACCAGCAAGGCGTGGAAAACCTCCAGAGCACCCTGCGCGCCTGCTCCGACCTGGAGCAGCAGGCCGAACGCCTGCGGCAACTGGTGGGCAGCTTCCGCCTCTGAGCCGTCGGGTTGCACCCGACCTACAGGGCCTGCTTTCGTGGGAGCGAATTCATTCGCGATGCGGCGTATCCCGGTGGCATCAGCGCATCGGTTTCACGCCGCCCGGCATAACCCCGCAGGGCGGGTGAAACCCGTGTGGCCGGCACTACACTTTCCCCTGCCCGCTGTGCCTGTACGCAAGCCCCTGGCACGGCGGCACAATGGCTGGCACAGGCAGACAACGGGTTGGCAGACAGAGCAATTTCCCTGGCGCAGCCACGAGGCAGACTGGGACTGCAGAAATCTGCCAACGCACCGCGATCCGCCAGACCAATAATTCAGGGAGCCCCCCTAATGCGAATAAACAGGATCCTCGTCCACTCAGCGCTGAGCCTCGGCTTGTCGCTGGCGGGGCTGAACGCCCATGCGGACCTTCCCGCCGACACCATCGGCCAGGTGACCTTGCCCTTCCCGCCGGAGCCGCACCGCGCCTACATCGTCGACGTCGAGTTCGAGAACTTCGTCGCCGGCCGCGTGACGGTGGTGGACCCGGAGAAGAAGAAGATGCTCGGCATGGTCAGCACCGGCTTCGCCGCGCCCTCGACCCTGAGCCGTGACGGCAAGCGCCTGTACACCGCCGACCTGTTCTATTCGCGCGGCACCCGTGGCACCCGCACCGACGTGCTGACCGCCTGGGACACCTCCACCCTGTCGCCGTCCTGGGAAGTGCTGATCCCCACCAAGCGCGCCGAGATGCTCACCCAGCGCTATTCCCTGGGCACCAGCAGCGACGACCGCTTCGTCTACGTCTACAACTTCACCCCGTCCACCTCGGTCACCGTGGTCGACACCCAGGCCAAGGCGGTGACCGCCGAGATCGCCATCCCCGGTTGCGTGCTCAACTACCCGGTGGGCAAGCGCGCCTTCGCCTCGCTGTGCGGCGACGGCAAGCTGCAGGTGATCAAGCTCGACGACAACGGCAAGGAAGTGGCGCGCACCCAGACCGCCTTCTTCGACCCCAACGCCGAGAAGCTGGTGGAGCGCGGCATCGCCCTGGGCGACACCTACTACTTCACCACCACCACCGGCACCGTGCGCGGCGTGGACGTTTCCGGCGACAAGCCGAAATTCCTCGAACCCTGGTCGCTGACCACCGAGGCCGAGCGCAAGGCCGGCTGGGCACCGGGTGGCTGGCAGCTGCTGGCCGTGGCGCCCAAGCTCAACCGCCTGTACGTGCTGATGCACGACGCCCACGAGCCGATGAAATGGGAAGACCCGAGCCCCTTCGTCTGGGTCTACGACCTGAAGACCGGCAAGAAGGTCGCCACCCTGGAAGCGCCCAACCCGATCTGGAGCCTGGCCGCCACCAATGACGACAAGCCGTTGCTGCTGGGCACCAACATCACCGGCGGGCTGGAAGTCTTCGACCTGGCCAGCGGCAAGCACACCGGCACCATGGAAAAGATCGCCAAGACGCCGATCCAGATCCTCAGCCACTAGGAGGTCCGCCATGTACAGCGACCCGATCTTCGTCATCGCCAGCGCCCTCGCCGTCGCGGTGATCCTGGCCAGCGCCGCGACCCACAAGTTGCGCGCGCCGGCCCGGTTCCGCGACCAGGTGGAGGCCTACCAGCTGTTGCCGAAGGTGCTGCTCAAGCCCTTCGCCCGACTGCTGCCGCTGCTGGAGGTGGCCCTGGCCTTCGCCCTGCTGGTGCCCGCCAGCCGCAGCCTCGCCGCCCTCGGCGCGGCCCTGCTGCTGGCTGCCTATGCCGGCGCCATCGGCCTGAACCTGTGGCGCGGCCGTCGCGACATCGATTGCGGCTGCTCCGGCCCGGACCAGTCCCAGCCCATCCGCCCGCAGCTGCTGCTGCGCAACGCGGTGCTGGTGGCCCTGGCGCTGGTCGCCACCCTCACCCCCGGCGCCCGTGAACTGGGCGCCTTCGACGGCTTCGTGGTGATCGCCGCGGCCGCCGTCGCCCTGCTCATCTATGCCGCGGCCGATGGCCTGCTGGCCAACAGCCCCCGTCTGCTCAAACTCATTGGAAGGTGAAATATGGAAGGCCTGATCGTTTCCAACATCCTGCTCTGGTGCCTGCTGCTCGCCCTGGCCTTCGCCGTGATGGGCCTGGTGCGCCAGATCGGCGTGCTCCATGCCCGCCTGGCCCCGGCCGGCGCGCTGATGATGGACAAGGGCGTCGCCGTCGGTGACGCCGCACCCAAGGTGACCGCCGCCGACCGCAGCGGCCGCCCGGTGAACTTCGGCTACGCCGGCGAGAAGAGCCAGCTGCTGTTCTTCCTCTCGCCCACCTGCCCCATCTGCAAATCGCTGCTGCCGGCCATCCGCTCCATCGCCAAGGAACAGGCCGACCGCCTGGAGGTGATCTACGTCAGCGATGGCGACATGGATGCCCAGGCCGCGCTGATCCGCGAGTTCAAGCTGGAAGACGCCACCTACGTGGTCGGCCCGGAAGTGGGCATGACCTACCAGATCGGCAAGCTTCCCTACGCCGCGCTGATCGACAAGGCCGGCACCCTGCGCGCCAAGGGCCTGGTCAACTCCCGCGAGCACCTGGACAGCCTGTTCGAGACCGAGCACCTGGGCAGCGCGACCCTGCAGCAGTACCTGCACGCTGGCCATGCCCATGGCCACTCGCACTCCGCACAACAATAAGGAAGGGAGACTTCCATGAAACTGCTCGATCTCCTGTTCGAACGCTCCGCCCGGCACGTTGCCGACACCACCTCGCGGCGCAAGCTGCTGGCCCGCTTCGGCTCGCTGATGGTGGCCGGCGCCGCACTGCCGGTGCTGCTGCCCATCGACCGCACCGCCAAGGCCCTGGCCGCCGAGGCGCCCCAAGCCGGCGACCCGGGCGACCCCACCAGCTGCGACTACTGGCGCTACTGCTCCATCGACGGCTTTCTGTGCAGTTGCTGCGGCGGCACCGTCACCTCCTGCCCGCCAGGCACCGAGGTGTCCCAGGTGACCTGGATCGGCACCTGCCGCAACCCGGCGGACGGCAAGGACTACATCATTTCCTACAACGACTGCTGCGGTAAGCACAGCTGCGCCCAGTGCGCCTGTACCCGCAACGACAGCGAGGAGCCGGCCTACCGTCCCTTCAACAACAACGACGTGAACTGGTGCCTGGCCGCCAAGTCGCACATCTACCACTGCACCATCTCGGTGATCCGCGGCGTGGCGATATGAACGGAGGGGTTGTCATGCGAGCACTGTTCATCGTCACGCTGGCCTGCGCCATGGCAGCCCCGCCGGCTTTCGCCCGGGCGATCCCCGACCCGCACCAGCGGGCCGCGCCCGGCAACGAGGCCGAGCAGAAGCCCATCTCCCAGGCGGGCTACAGCACCCCGGTGAACTACCAGCTGCAATGCGCCGGCTGCCACCTGGGCGACGGCACCGGCTCCAAGGCCAACGACACGCCACGGATGAAAGGCTTCGTCGGCAACTTCCTCAAGGTCGAGGGTGGCCGCGAGTTCCTCGTGCGCGTGCCGGGCATGTCCCAGTCCGCGCTCAACGACGCGCAACTGGCCGACCTGCTCAACTGGCTGATGCGCGAGGACGGCATGGCCGGCAAGAGCATGCCCGCCCGCTACGAGCCCTACAGCACCGAGGAAGTCAGCCGTCTGCGCAAGGTCAGCATGCTCAACCTGCCCGGCACCCGCGCCGAGCTGATCGAGCGGATGCGCGAACAGGGCATCCCCATCGAGGACGGCATGGACTACTGAGCGCCCTGCCCCCTTCGAGCCCGCCTTCATGGCGGGCTTTTTATTGGGCTGCGGTGGCCCATTGTGGGAGCCGATGGAGTGCCTGCTCACTCGCAGCAAGGTGCCGGCGGAAGGTCTTTCGCGGCTGAAGCCGCTCCCACAAGGAAAGCCCGCAGCAAGGCCGGACATCGCTGTGTTGGGCCTCGCTGCGCTCGGCGCCAACCTACATGCCCTGCCTGATCGATGGAGCCGAATGGGGCGTAGGGTGGATGGCACTCTTTCATCCACCAAGCGACCTTCCAGCCCACACGCATGCCACGCCTCGTGGGAGCGAATTCATTCGCGATGGATCATCCGGCCATTCGAAGCCAGGTGCCGGCGGGGAGTCTTTCGCGGCTGAAGCCGCTCCCACAGGGAAAGGCCGCAGCGAGGCCGATGGGCGAATGAATTCGCCCCTACAGGTGCCGTGTGGGGCATCGTGCCGGCGTACCCGACAATGCGGGCTAGACCAACAGGCTGAGCCAGGCGGAGGCCAGGAGCAGCAGGGCCATGGCCTGGTTGAAGCGCTTCTGCGCGGCGGCGCTGCGCCACAGGCGGGCGCTGCCGAAGCCGAGCAGTGCCCAGACGCCCATGCAGGGGATGGAGACCAGCAGGAAGGCCAGGGACAACGTCACCACCCGCGCGGCCTTGTCGGCGTCCTCCCCGGCGAATACGCCGACCACCGCCAGGGCCATCATCCACACCTTGGGGTTGACCAGCTGCAGGCCGATGGCGCCGGCCAGGCCGAGGCGCGTGCCGGGGTCGGCCGGGTCGTCCAGCGAGCGCGCCTCGCTGCGCAAGATCTGCCAGGCCAGCCAGCTCAGCCAGGCGATGCCGGCCCAGGCCATGGCCCGTTGCAGCGCGGGGTGGCTGGCCAACGCCTCGCCCAGGCCGAGCCCCACCAGCAGCACGATGGCTGCGGCGGCGGAACAGGCACCGAGGACGATGGGCAGCGCGGCGCCCAGGCCGAAGCGCGAGGCGTTGCTGAGCACCAGGATATTGGTGGGCCCGGGGGTGATGGAGGCGACGAAGGCGAACAGCAGGAAAGGCAGCAACTGTTCCATGGTCAGCCCCCGCAACGGGGGTGAAGAGAGACGGAAACGGACATCGGCAAGGGCTCCTGTGAAGACGAGCCCCATGGTCACCGCCGCGCCCGGCTCAGTCTGGAAGCTTTGAGCAGCGCTTGCGGTAGTCCGCCGGGGTCAGCCGGTAGGCACGGCGGAACCAGCGCCCGAGGTGGCTCTGGTCGGCGAAGCCGAGGGCGCTGGCGACCTGCGCCGGCGTATCGCCCCGGGCCAGCAGGGTGCGAGCACGGGCCAGGCGCAGCTGGATCAGGTAGGCGTGGGGTGCCAGGCCGAAGGCGGCCTTGAAGGCACGGGTGAGGCGGAAGCGGTCGACGCCGGTGGCGCGGGCCAGGTCGTCCAGGCCGATCTCCTCGTCCAGGTGCGCGTGCAGGTAATCCCGCGCGCGCAGCGCCACCTGGGGCAGGCGCGGGTCCTGTTGCTGGCGCAGGCGCCAGTGCAGGTGCCCGGTCATCTTCGCCAGCAGGTGATCGATGGCGGCCTGGCGCAGCATGCGCACCTCGTTGCCATGCAGGGCGTGGAAGGCCTGCAGGGTGGCATGGGCCAGCGTCGGGTCGTGGGCCAGGGTGTCGGCGAAGCTCGGCTGGCAGCCGGCCGGCGCGTCCTCGAACAGCGCGTGCATCTCGCGCGCCACCCACTGCGGGTCGAGGTAGAGCATGGAATAGGTGAAACCGTCTGCGGTGGGCGCGTGGCCGTCGTGGATCTCGCCCGGTTCCAGCAGGAACACCTGCCCCGGCGTGCTGACGTTGCGCCGGCGCCGGCAGTTGAACTGCTGCACGCCCTGCTCGGTGACGCCCACCAGGTAGCTGTCGTGCCAATGGGGGTCGTAGGCGTGGCCCTGGAAATGGGCGCGGATGGTCTCGATGCCCGTGTCACCGTCCTGCGCGAGATCGATCCAGTTGCGGTTTTCCAAGGGGCTCTCCAAAGGCCAGGGTGCAAGCCTGCACCGGGCGTGGGTGAAAGGCCATTATCCGTCGTCGGAAAAGCGCGTCTGGAAGATTTGTGCAGAAACGGCCCCTTGCGGGGCCGCCCGTGGATCAGGACTTCTGGCTGTAGCTCTGGATCAGGTTGGCGTAGGCCGGCAGGTGGCCGCCGAGGATGCCGCCGAAGCCTTCGATGTCGTTGCGCCAGTCACGGTGCAGCTCGCAGCCGACGCTGAACCAGTTCATCAGCTGGGCGCCGGCCTGGCTCATGCGGTCGAGGGCAGCGTCGCGCACCACCGGGTTGAAGGTGCCGGAGGCGTCGGTGACGACGAACACATCGAAGCCCTCCTCCAGCGCCGACAGGGTCGGGAACGCCACGCAGACGTCGGTCACCACGCCGGCGATGATCAGTTGCTTGCGGCCGGTGGCCTTCACCGCGTCGACGAAGTCGGCGTTGTCCCAGGCGTTGATCTGGCCGGGGCGCGGGATGTAGGGCGCATCCGGGAACAGGGCCTTGAGCTCCGGCACGATGGGGCCGTTGGGGCCGTTTTCGAAGCTGGTGGTGAGGATGGTCGGCAGGTTGAAGAACTTGGCGATGTCGGCCAGGGCCAGCACGTTGTTCTTGAACTCGTCGGGGGTGAAGTCGCGCACCAGCGACAGCAGGCCGGCCTGGTGGTCGACCAGCAGAACGACGGCGTTGTCCTTGTCGAGGCGGTTATAGCGGTAAGCCATGGCATTGCTCCTTGCTTCGGTTGGGCGCCGGCCTGGTGGGCCGGCGGAAGGGATTCGGGGTGGTCAGAAGGCGAAACAGGAGCAGCCGAAGGCGCCCCAGAAGCCCTGGAAGTCGCTCACCGGCACGCTGGAAAGGCGCGCCCGCTCATGGCTGTGGGCATGCACGCCGCACGGGCCGACGCACTGGTGCACCTGGGCCACCAGCGGCGCGCTGGGGCGCCAGTGGCCGGGCACCTTGGCCACCGGCGACCAGTCCGGCAGCACCGGCACGGTCGGCGGCGCCAGGTCGTCGAACTCGGCGGCGGCGTGCACCACCTTGCCGTCCACCACCGTGAGCACGGATTCGATCCACTTGATGGCTTCTTCCTCGACGCTGAAGAAGTCCGCCGAGAGCGCCACCAGGTCGGCCAGCTGGCCCACCTTGATCTGGCCCTTCTTGCCCTGCTCCGAGGAGAACCAGGCGCTGCCGTGGGTGAACAGCTCCAGCGCGGTGGCGCGGCTCAGGCCCTGGGGGTACAGCTCCAGGCCGCCGACGGTGCGGCCGCTGACCAGCCAGTAGAGCGAGGTCCAGGGGTTGTAGCTGGACACGCGGGTGGCGTCGGTGCCGGCGCCCACCGGCACGCCCTCGGCAAGCATGCGCTGGATCGGCGGGGTCTTCTCGGCGGCCTTGGAGCCGTAGCGCTCGACGAAGTATTCGCCCTGGAAGGCCATGCGGTCCTGAATGGCGATGCCGCCGCCCAGGGCCCGCACGCGTTCGATGTTCTTCGGCGTGATGGTCTCGGCGTGGTCGAAGAACCAGGGCAGGCCGTTGAAGGGGATGTCGCGGTTGACCTTCTCGAACACGTCGAGCATGCGCGAGATGGATTCGTCGTAGGTGGCGTGCAGGCGGAAGGGCCAGCGCTGCTCCACCAGGTGGCGCACCACCGGCTCCAGCTCCTGCTCCATGGTCTGAGGCAGGTCCGGGCGCGGTTCGAGGAAGTCCTCGAAGTCGGCGGCGGAGAACACCAGCATCTCGCCGGCGCCGTTGTGCCGCAGGAAGTCGTTGCCCTGGCCGTATTTCACCGAACCGGTCCAGCGCTTGAAGTCTTCCAGCTCTTCCTTGGGCTTCTGGGTGAACAGGTTGTAGGCGATGCGCACGGTGAGCTGGTCGGCCTTGGCCAGCTGCTCGATCACCTGGTAGTCCTCGGGGTAGTTCTGGTAGCCGCCGCCGGCGTCGATGGCGCTGGTGATGCCCAGGCGGTTGAGCTCGCGCATGAACTGGCGGGTGGAGTTGACCTGGTAGTCCAGCGGCAGCTTCGGCCCCTTGCTCAGGGTCGAGTAGAGGATCATCGCGTTGGGGCGGGCCACCAGCATGCCGGTGGGCTCGCCACGGCTGTCGCGGACGATCTCGCCGCCCGGCGGGTTGGGCGTGTCCTTGGTGTAGCCGACCACCTTGAGCGCGGCGCGGTTGAGCAGCGCGCGGTCGTAGAGGTGGAGCACGAACACCGGGGTGTCCGGCGCGGCTTTGTTCAGCTCCTCGATGGTCGGCATGCGCTTCTCGGCGAACTGGAATTCGTTCCAGCCGCCGACCACGCGCACCCACTGCGGCGTGGGCGTGCGGTCGGCCTGCTCCTTGAGCATGCGCAGGGCATCGGCCAGGGACGGCACGCCCTCCCAGCGCAGCTCCAGGTTGTAGTTGAGGCCGCCACGGATGAGGTGCAGGTGCGAGTCGTTGAGGCCGGGGATGACGCTGCGCTTCTTCAGGTCGACGACGCGGGTGGCGTCGCCGCGCAGGGCCATGGCCTCGGCGTCGCTGCCGACGGCGATGAAGCGGCCGTCCTTGACGGCTACGGCGGTGGCGCTGGGGTTGTCACGGTCCACCGTGTGCAGGCGGCCGTTGAAGAGGATGAGGTCGGCTTTCATGTCGGTTCCCGAAGTGGCGGCGAAAGAGGCGCCGGGCATGCCGGCGAAAGGCAGGGCGGACCAGAGCGCGCCCGCTGCGCCCAGCAGGGAGCTGTTGGCGAGGAAGCGGCGGCGGCCCTGGTTGGTGTCGTCGTTGTCCATGGGGTTCTCCGGTCAGCGGGCGTTGAGCCAGCCGGCGAACAGCCGGGTGGCGCGGGGCATGAAGAGGTACACCACCAGCAGCACGATGCTGGCGGTGATCACCAGGTTGCTGCCCAGGTAGCTGCCCAGCCAGGGCAGGCGGGCGAAGGCCGGCTGCCACAGCAGCGGCACCAGCAGGCTCAGCGGCAGGATCACCAGGAAGGTGACGCAGGCCTGCTTCCAGCGCGGCGGCTGGGGCGCATCCGGTGCCTGCGGGGTGAACCAGAACTCGCGCTCGTCCTGCACCTCGATGCGGTCGCCGTCGGCCAGCAGCGGCTCGGCTTCGGCGATCAGCGCGCGGCGCTCGGTGGAATCCAGCCAGTCCTGCAACTGCCCGGTGCTGGCGAAGCGCAGCACGCAGGTGAACAGCGCCAGGCCGGCCTCGTGGCCGCGCATCACATCGATGCCCAGGTGGCCCGGGTAGCCCCGTGCAGTGGTGATGGTGCGGCGCAGCCAGGCTTCGTAAGCGGCCTCGCTGCCCGCGCGGATACGGTGGCGTACCAGCAGGGTGACGACTTCCCGCGTGAGTTCATCGGACATGTCCAGCTCCTGTCCAGGGGTTGAGCGCCGGCGGCCGGCGCCGGGAAATTCAGCGTAGCAGCGCCGTTGCGCCGTACCCGCCGAAACGCGGCACGGGCCCTGTGAATGAGCCGGCGACGGCGAGCCATTGCGGGTGCCAACAGCGAGTCCCGCAGCGTTGATCGACGACCATGGTGCCGCGCCGGGCCAGGGGTTACTTGTATGCATGTGCTGGCTTGGCGCCGATGTGCGCTGGTGATGACCGAAGCGTCTATTCCGGCACCTCCAGGGACTGTAGAACGGCGCGTGCTGGGCCAGAATGCACCGCCGTGATCGCCCCTCTTGCGCCGGGCGCGTGCCAGCGAGATGCTTGCGCGCCCCCGACACCGCCACCGCCCCGAGGCCCCCGCGAATGCCCGACCTGCTGCAGAACTACCCGCTGATCTTCGGCATCGCCCTGGTGCTCCTCGACCTGGTCCTCTGGCGCCTGCTGCCGGCCAATCCGCCGGCCTGGCGGGTGCTGGCACGCCTGGGGCTGTTCCTCGCCTACAGCGCGCTGATCATCGGTGCCGGGCTCAGCCCGCTGCTGCCACCGCCCGGTGCCGACACCGCCCAGGCGCTCACTGCCACGGTGCTGGAGATCGTCTGGTGGCTGTACTGCGCACGCACACTCACCGTGGTGCTGGGCCTGCTGCTGATCTCGCGCAACGGCCACACCGGGCGCCTGCTGCAGGACGTGATGGGCGCGGTGATCTTCCTCGTGGCCATAGTCGCCGCCGCCGGCTATGTGATGCAGCTGCCGGTCAAGGGCCTGCTGGCCACCTCCGGCGCCATGGCGATCATCGTCGGCCTGGCGTTACAGAGCACCATGGCGGACGTGTTCTCCGGGATCATCCTCAACACCACCAAGCCCTACCAGCTGGATGACTGGATCTCCATCGACGGCACCGAGGGCAAGGTCATCGAGATCGACTGGCGCGCCACCCACCTGCTCACCGGCCAGGGCAGCACGGCAGTGATCCCCAACTCGGTGGCGGCCAAGGCGAAGATCATCAACAGCAGCCGCCCCAACGACGCCCACGGGGTGGCCATCAGCCTGGAAGTGCCGGCCAGCGTGCGCCCGCGCCGGGTGCTGGATGCCCTGGAGAAGACCCTGCAGGGCTGCAGCGCCCTGCTCAGTTCCCCTGCGCCGAAAGTCTCGATCAAGAGCGCCGGCGCCTCGGTCAATGTCTACGAGGCCAGCGGCTTCATCGGCCCGAAGACCAGCAAGGTGGAGGTGCGCAACCTGATGTTCGACCTCGCCCACCGCCACCTGGAAGCCAGCGGCGTGGTGTGGAACGCCGACGCCCTGCCCCAGCCGCGCCAGCGCCTGCTGCTGGACGAGGTGAAGATCTTCCGTGCCCTGGGCAACGAGGAGAAGGACCTGATCGCCCAGGCCATGGAGGCCCGCGACTACCTGGCCGGCCAGGTGGTGCTCAACGTCGGCGAGGTGGCCGAGCACCTGCTGGTGATCGGCACCGGCGTGGTCTCGGCGGCGGTGCCCGACGGCGACGCCTGGATCGAGGCCGGGCGCATGGGCCCGGGCGAGATCATGGGCGAGGAAGGCATCATCGACGACACGCCCTCCCGGGCCCGCTTCACCGCCCTCACCTCCTGCCGCCTGTACCGCATCGACCGCGACAACATCCGCACCTGCCTGGAGCAGCGCAGCGAAATCCGCACCGCGCTCAACCGCCTGCATGCCTTCCGCGAGCAGGCCAGCCACTCCCTGCTGCTGCAAAAGCCCACCGCCTTGCGCAAGGGCGGCTTCCTGCAGTGGTTGCGCAAGCCGTAGACCGGGCGCTGCACGTAGCCCGTAGGATGGGTAGAGCACAGCGAAACCCATCACGCGAAGTTGCAGGACGCCCCGCAAATCGCAACACGAATACCGGCCACGCGGGTTTCACCCGCCCTACGTTCTGCCCCTGTCGGCGCCGCGAATCACCTATGGATTCGCGCCCACCGTGCAAATTGATGGGTTTCGCGTAGCTCTACCCATCCTACGAATTAGCCAAGCTTTTCTACACTCCAGACAGGAACCCTTCCGACTGGAGGAGATGGCCATGCGCATCGGCGTGCCCAGGGAGATCAAGAACCACGAATACCGTGTGGGGCTGACCCCGCAATCGGTCGCGGAGCTGCACCGGCTCGGCCACGAGGTGTGGATCGAGACCCACGCCGGTGCCGGCATCGGCTTCAGCGACGCCGATTACCAGGAGGCCGGCGCGCATATCGCCGCCAGCGCCGACGAGCTCTTCTACACCGCGCAGTTGCTGGTGAAGGTCAAGGAGCCCCTGGCCACGGAACGTTCGCGCCTGCGCTCGGACCAGACGCTGTTCACCTACCTGCACCTGGCCCCCGACCGGCCGCAGACCGAGGAACTGATGGCCTCGGGCGCCACCTGTATCGCCTATGAAACGGTCACCGACCACCTCGGCCGCCTGCCCCTGCTGGCGCCGATGTCCGAAGTGGCCGGGCGCATGTCCATCCAGGCCGGCGCCAGCTGCCTGGAGAAGGCCCGTGGCGGGCGCGGCGTGCTGCTTGGCGGGGTGCCCGGGGTGGCCCCGGGCAAGGTGGTGGTGCTGGGCGCCGGGGTGGTTGGCAGCCATGCGGTGGCCATGGCCGTGGGGATGGGCGCCGACGTTACCGTGCTGGACCGCAGCGTCGATGCCCTGCGCCGCCTGGACACCCTCTACGGCAACCGCATCGTCACCCTCTGTTCCACCCACGCGGCCCTGCGCGAGCAGGTGCTGGGCGCCGACCTGGTGATAGGCGGCGTACTGGTGCCCGGTGCCGCCGCGCCGAAACTGATCACCGCCGAGATGGTGGCGCTGATGGCCGAAGGCGCGGTGCTGGTGGATGTCGCCATCGACCAGGGCGGCTGCGCGGAAACCTCCCACGCCACCACCCACGCGGCACCCACCTACAAGGTCGACGGCGTGGTGCACTACTGCGTGGCCAACATGCCCGGCGCCGTGGCGCGCACCGCCACCCTGGCACTGAACAACGCCACCCTGCCCTTCGTCATCGCCCTGGCCAACAAGGGCACGTACAAGGCCCTGGCGGACGACGCGCACCTGCGCAACGGCCTCAACGTCGCCCATGGCCGCCTGGCCATTGCCGGCGTCGCCGAAGCCCACAACCTGCCCTGGACGGCGCCGGCGGAGCTGCTGAAGGACCTGGCGAAGCACGCCTAGGCCGCGGACGGGTAGCACCCGGTTGCACCCGTCCGTCCGCGTTGCGCTGTAAATATGACCGAGGGGGATTCACCCGTCACAACCAAAATGACATCATGCGCGCCGCCCGGCGCCATGCGTTCCCGTGTCGGGCCGATCGGCGATGGAATGCCCGCAGATACAAAGCCCGCAACCCGGGCTCATGTCCCTTAGCGCCACGGCGCCCGGACCCTTCTCCGCGTCCTGCGGAACCCTCACAGCGTCCAGCCAAGGCCCGCTTCGTGCGTCGGCCCGGCCCTGGCTGTGTTCGCGGCCAGACGGCGACCCCGTACTCCGCGCTGTAACGACTATCCCGCAGCCTGGCAAAACCCGGCTGTCGATAACAGGCACACCCGCTGCCAGAACACGTGGATACCCTTGCGATGCCCAAAAACCTGAAGTTCAGCCACAAGATCCTCCTGGCAGCGTCCCTGGTGATGATCACCGCCTTCGCCTGCTTCGTGCTGTTCAACGATTACCGCCAGCGCCAGACCCTGCGCACCGACGTGCACAACTCCCTGCAGGACCTCGGCGCCCTCACCACCAGCAACATCAAGAACTGGCTCGAAGGCCGCATCCAGCTGCTCGAATCCCTCGGCCAGCAGGTCGCTGCCAATGGCACCGAGAAGGAACAACTGGCCCGCTCCATCGGCCTGCCGGTGTATGGCCAGCGCTTCCAGCTCAGCTACTTCGGCGGTGAAGACGGCCTGATGTTCTCGGTGCCGGCGGGCAATCGCCCGTCCGACTACGACCCGCGACAGCGTGGCTGGTACAAGGCTGCCAGCGCCGCCCAGGGCACCATCCTCACCGAGCCCTACATCGCCGCCTCCTCGGGCAAGCTGGTGATCACCATCGCCACCCCGGTGCGCGTCGATGGCCGCTTCGTCGGCGTCGCCGGTGCCGACATGGACCTGGACAGCATCACCCGCCTGATCAACTCGCTGAACTTCAAGGGCAATGGCCATGCCTTCCTGGTCAGCGCCCAGGGCAAGGTGCTGCTGCACCCGCAGAACCAGTACATCCTCAAAAACCTCAGCGACCTCTACCCCGGCGCCGCCCCGGTGATCCGCCCGGGCGTTTCCGAAATCGACGTGGACGGCCGCACCCAGTTCATCTCCTTCACCCCCATCGAGGGCGTGCCGTCCACCGACTGGTACATCGCCCTGGTGCTGGACCAGGACGCCGCCTTCTCCATGCTCGGCGAGTTCCGCACCTCGGCCGTCATCGCCACCCTCATCGCGGTGGTCGTGACCTTCTTCCTGCTGGGCATGCTGATCCGCGTGCTGATGCAGCCGCTGCTGGTGATGGGCCGCGCCATGGGTGATATCGCCGAGGGCGAAGGCGATTTGACCCGCCGCCTGGACGTGCACTCCCAGGACGAGTTCGGCGAGCTGGCCCAGGCCTTCAACCGCTTCGTGTCGCGTATCCACGCGTCGATCCGCGAGGTGTCCTCGGCCACCATCCAGGTCAACGAAGTGGCCAAGCTGGTGGTCAACGCCTCCAACTCCTCGATGCACAACTCCGACGAGCAGGCCCAGCGCACCAACAGCGTCGCCGCCGCGATCAACGAGCTGGGCGCCGCCGCCCAGGAAATCGCCCGCAACGCCGCCGATGCCTCGCACCAGGCCTCCGACGCCCGCGAGCTGGCCGAGGAAGGCAAGCAGGTGGTGGGCAAGACGCTGACCGCCATGCACGAGCTGTCCACCAAGATCAGCGCGTCCAGCAACCAGATCGAAACCCTGGCCGGCAAGACGGTGAACATCGGCCAGATCCTCGACGTGATCAAAGGCATCTCCGAGCAGACCAACCTGCTGGCGCTCAACGCCGCCATTGAAGCCGCCCGTGCCGGTGAAGCCGGTCGTGGATTCGCCGTAGTCGCCGACGAGGTGCGCAACCTGGCCCACCGTACCCAGGAGTCGGCGCAGGAAATCCACAAGATGATCGAAGAGCTGCAGGTCGGCTCCCGTGAAGCGGTGGGCACCATGACCGAGAGCCAGCGCTACAGCCAGCAGAGCGTGGAAATCGCCAACCTGGCCGGCGAGCGCCTCTCCAGCGTGACCCAGCGCATCGGCGAGATCGACGGCATGAACCAGTCCGTGGCCACCGCCACCGAGGAGCAAACCTCGGTGGTCGAAGCGCTGAACATGGACATCACCGAGATCAACACCCTCAACCAGGAAGGCGTGGAAAACCTCCAGGCCACCCTGCGCGCCTGCGCCGACCTGGAGCAACAGGCCGAACGCCTGAAGCACCTGGTAGGCAGCTTCCGCATCTGACGCAGACGACGGATGAACAACGGCCCCGCACATGCGGGGCCGTTTGCATTCAGGGGTAACCACGTCGGGTTGCACCCGACCTACATCCGACGCTCAACCTGTGGGAGCGAATTCATTCGCGATGGGAGTAGCCGGCAGTACCGTCGGTGCAGTCCTGCAACCTCGCCTGGTGGAGGTAAAAAACGACCTCCACATCCCGGGATGCGTCTGTGCTGACTGGGAGTGACGGTTCGGTAGGGTGGACGACGCTTCCCCCGTCCACCATTCGCAGCACGGCGCGGCACCGCTGGTGGAGGTAAAAAGCGACCTCCACGCCCGGCAAAGCTCCGTGGGGTGGGTGAAGCCCGCGCTTCCGGCAAGCGTGTCGGGTTGCACCCGACCTACATCCAATGCCCAACCCCGACCGGCGCAGCTCCGTGGGGCGGGTGAAACCCGCGTGCCGCTACTCGTCCCCCATCACCCGGGGCGGCAGGCCGATCTGGCCACCATGGCGCTGGCCCCAGTCGTCGAGCACCTTGAGTGCGTCCACCAGCGAGGCGCCCAGGGGGGTGATGCGGTATTCCACCCGGGGCGGCACCTGCTGGTAGTCGCGGCGCAGCACCAGGCCTTCCAGCTCCAGCTCGCGCAGCTGCAGCACCAGCATTTTCTCGCTGATGCCGCCGATCTGCCGGCGCAGCTCGCCGAAGCGACGCGTCTGGTCGCCGAGGCTGTAGAGGATCTGCGCCTTCCATTTGCCGCCGATCACCTTCATGACGGCATCCAGGCCCGGATTGCCGTGTTTCTCGTAACTGCTCATAGGCTCAGCATCCTGCTGTCGAGGCCGTTTACTGCGCTGCGGGCATCAAGCGCGCCCGAATGCGGCACTGGGTGGGTGTCTGAGGACATCTTCCGATTCCTCCGCAAGAGTCTTCTGAAATCCTTTCTATTGGGCACTCTGCGTCGAAGGCCCACCCTGACCTTGATCAAGTCGCACGCACAAAAACACCGGTACTTACATTTCGGGTGGTAGGCGGGTGAAACCTGCGTAGTTGATCGGCCCCGCCGTCAGGTTGCACCCGACCTACGGCTTAGCAGACGTGCGGCGGCGCCCGCCTGTGAACAGGCTTCACCCCGCCAGCCGCTCCGCGAGGAAGTCGACGAACACCCGCACCTTCTGCTGCAGGTGGCGGTTGCTGGCGTAGAGGGCGTAGATGCTGCGCCGGGCCAGCTGTTGGTGCAGCAGCACCTGTTGCAGCTGGCCGCTGGCCAGGAGCGGCGCGGCGATGAAGGACGGCAGCGCACCGATGCCGGCACCGGCCACCAGCAGGTCGCCGAGCATCAGGCTGTTGTCCACCGAGAGCCGCGTGCGCAGCTCGACGCCGCGCCCCTTGGGGCCGTCCAGGCGCCAGCCGCCGGGGCTGTCGGCCAGGCGGTAGGCGAGGCAGTCGTGGCTGCAGAGGTCTTCGAGCCGCTGCGGCGTGCCGCGCGCGGCGAGGTAGCCCGGGGAGGCGCAGATCACCTGCTCCACCTCCCCCAGGCGCCGGGCGATCAACGTGGAGTCAGCCAGGCTGGAGCGGATGCGCAAGGAAACGTCGAAGCCTTCGGAGACCGGGTCCAGCAGGTGGTCGTCGAGGGTCAGCTCCACGTTCAGTTGCGGGTAGAGCGCCATGAACTCCGCCAGCAGCGGCGACAGCACCTTGAGGCTGAACGACAGCGGCGCATTCACCCGCAGGCGCCCGCTGACCTCGCCCGCACCCTGGGCGGTGGCGCTTTCCAGGGCCTCCAGCTCGTCCAGCAGGCGGCAGCATTCGGCGAAGTAGGCACGCCCGGTGTCGGTGAGGCTCATGCGCCGCGTGGTGCGCAGCAGCAACAGGTTGCCCAGGCGCGCCTCGAGTTGGCGCACCTGCTTGCTCACCGCCGCGGTGGACTGGCCCAGGTCGAGGGCGGCCTTGCTGAAGCCGTCGAGCTCGACGACGCGGCGGAAGGTGCGCATGGCAACGAGCAGGTCCATATTTTCCCTCTGGTTGAATGTCTTTCAGCGGATGCGCAGATTATCTCGCCAGACTCAACAAATACCATCGCGGCACTCATCACCACCCAGGAGTTCCGCCATGCACCTGCCCCGCCCCCTTTCCCGCCTCGCTGCCCTGCCCCTGCTGCTGGCCCTGGCCCAGGGTGCCCTCGCCGCCGAGGAAGTCGGCAAGAGCCCCTGGGGCGAAAAGGACGAGATCGGCCGCCTCAACCTGATCACCCCCGAATCCCGCGCCGCCATCCTCGGCCGCCTCGCCGGCGGCAAGGCTTATGACCTGGCCGTGGAGTACTTCATCGGCATGCCCAGCTGGCAGGCCGCCGGCGACCCGCCCTACCAGATGTGGATGACCCACACGCCCCACGGCAATCTGCTGGCCGACCCGATGGACGTGGGCGAGGCGATGAACCGCCACGTCAGCTACACCGGTTCGGCAGTGTCCATGTACGCCCACATGGGCACCCATATCGACGCGCTCAACCACTTCGGCCTGGAGGGCAAGATCTGGAACGGCTATGCCGCCGCCGACCACCTGGGCGACCGGGGCTGGAACGTGACCGGCGCCGAGAAGCTGCCCCCCATCGTCGCCCGTGGCGTGCTGATCGACGTGCCCGCCGCCAAGGGCGTGGAGATGCTGCCGGACAGCTACCGCGTCACCCGCCTGGACCTGCGCCAGGCCCTGAACAAGCAGGGCGTGCACCTGGAGAAAGGCGATGTGGTGCTGATCCGCACCGGGCGCATGCGCGACTACGAGAACGCCCAGCGCTACATGACCAACCCGCCGGGCCTGAGCCTGGACGCGGCGAAGTTCCTCATCGAGGAAGGCGGCGCCATGGTGGTGGGCGCGGACAACCTGAGCTTCGAGACCTTCCCCACCGAGGTGCCGGAGAACTACATCCCGGTGCACACCTACCTGCTGGCCCAGCAGGGCGCACCCATCATGGAGCTGGTGGACCTGGAAGGCCTCTCGCGGGACAAGGTCTACGAGTTCGCCTTCGTCGGCGCCTCGCTGAAGTTCCGCGGTGCCGATGCCGCGCCGATCCGCCCGGTGGCGCTGCCGATCAACTGAGGCTCTCGGCGAGCTTCCCGGGCTGAAGCCCGGGCTACGAAGAAGGAGACGGCGGTTTCACAGCGAGCAAGAGGCTGTGTCACTATCGCGCCTCCTTCGCGGCGCCCCTCGTGGGCGCCGTCGCTCCGTCGGTACAAGGAACCTCGCGCGTGGAAACCTCGGTCTTTCTGGTGGTAATGGCGGCGGCCGCCCTGCATGCGGGCTGGAACGCGCTGCTGAAGATCGGCCTCGACCGCCTGCTCACCGCCACCCTGATCCAGATGGCCGCCGGCCTGGTCTCCCTCTGTGCCCTGCCCTTCGTGGCCTTCCCGGTGGCCGCCGCCTGGCCCTGGATCATCCTCTCCGCCGTGCTGCACATCGGCTACAACCACTTCCTCGCCCGCGCCTATCAGTACGGCGACCTCGGGCAGGTCTACCCCATCTCCCGGGGCAGCTCGCCGCTGATGGTGGCGCTGCTGTCCCTGGCCTTCCTCCACGACGGGCTCGGCCACGCCGAACTGGCCGGCCTGCTGACCCTGGTCACCGGCATCTGGCTGATGGCCTGGCGCGGCGGGCGTGCCGGGGGCGGGATCAATCGCTCGATGCTGTTCTGCTCGCTGATGACCGCAGCCTTCATCGCCGGCTACACCCTCTCCGACGCGGTGGGCGCACGCAGCAACGGCGATGCGCTGTCCTACGCCGCCTGGCTGTTCGCGGTGAATGGCTGGGTGATGGCCGGGGTGATCGCGGTGCAGCGCGGGCCGCGCGTATTCCTGCAACTGGGCCCGTACTGGAAGAGCGGCCTGGCGGGCGGCGCCATGTCGCTGCTGGCCTACAGCATCGTCATCTGGGCGATGACCCAGGCGCCGGTGGCGCTGGTCTCTGCCTTGCGCGAGACCAGCGTGGTGTTCGCGTTGCTGATCGGCTGGCTGTTCCTCAAGGAGCCCATGAAGCCGATCCGCTTGCTGGCGTGCGCGGTGATCGCCCTCGGCGTGGTGGTGATGAAGCTGGGCTGAGCCCCTCAGGCGAGGGGCTTGACCCGGTAGCTGTGACGCAGGCTGCGCCCCAGGACGGGGTCGTGCAGCTCGACGCTGAAGCCTTCCCCCGGCAGCGGCTCGCCAATGAAAGGCAAGGTGCCGCAGAACATTGCCGTGCCGGCCGGCAGGCTGGCATCGCCGGTGCGCCGGGCGATGAGCTCGCGGGGGTCCAGCAGCGTCGCCACCAGCCCGGTCTGGGACAGCTCGTCCCGCCCCTCCACATGGCGCCAGCAGCGCAGCAGCAACTGGTCCCAATGCCCCGCCACCTCGTGGAAGCGCCACAGCTCGCGCCCCACCGGCTTGAGGCAGAGCTGGCGGGAGACGGCTACGTCGTAGCCCTCCACGCGGCGGTCCGCATGGTCGGAGCCGATGCCGACGTAGAGCGCGGTGCCGGTGGAGAACAGCACGCACTCCACCTCGGCGGAAGAGTCGTTGCCCGGCACCTGGAAGTCCTCATCGGTGCTCAGCAGGTCGGCAGACAGCTCGAAGAAGCGGGGCAACTCCTGCGGCGGCGGTGCACTCAGGGTACGGGCCTGGGCGCTGGCCTGGTCGGCATCGCGCCCGGTCCAGCCGGCGACCACCAGGCTGCGCACGTCGAACGCGAGGGACTCCCCACCGGCCACGGTGAAGTGCAGTGTCATGGCTAACTCCTGTCGATTGCGGTGATGCGGTGTTTCCCGCGCGGGGTGATGCCGAATCGTCAGGGGGTGCGATCCAGCCGGGCGGGAAGCGATGAAGCTCAGATGCTAGGGGGCGGGACGTTGCGGGCACAGAGGGCGAAGTCCGTAACCCTTGAAGGATGGCACCACCACAGGTGTGGACGGAGCCTTATGGCAGCAGCGGGAGGGACAGGGCCCGGCGACGCGGGCCCTGGAGGTAGCTCAGCTCAACCGCAGCTGACGCCCTTGATCAGGTTGGTGTCGTCGGTGTCGATGTTGAGGCGGCGGGAGTTGTATTCCAGGGTCATCACGCTGCCCGGCTTGAGTACGCGCACGTCGCTGGCACCGGCGGCGTTCTTGGCCTGCTCCACCAGTTCGGGGTGGCGGCCTTGCCGATCAGCGAGCGCACCGGGCCGGACGAGCAGCGGCCGTCTTCCGAAGGAGCGGCGGCCGGCAGGCTCTCGGTGGCAGCGGCGGCAGGTTTCTCCGCCGGCGCATCGGTGGAGCTGCAGCCGGCCAGCAGAGCGCCTACGAGCGCCAGGCCAAGGGTGATGGAAGTGCGAGACATACTGCGATCCTCATACAAAGTGAAAACGAAGCTGAAATCGGTGGCTGGGAAGGCCCGGGCCGCGTGCATGGGACACGCACCGCCGGCTCGCCGTTCCCGACGCAGGCGCGCATTGTAGCGCGGCTCCGGCCCGCTGCCCGTTGCGCTGCACGGTGAAATCCTTGCGGCATGTCACTGCGCCGGCCTTATGCAGGCTTAGCACATCCGTGGCGGGGTACGGGTCTCAGCCGAGCAGCGCGATGTTGTCGTCGATGCGCGCCTGGATCGTGCGCACCGTGTCACGGGTGATGCCCTGAGGGAACTGGCCCTCGGCGCAGGCGGTAAAACCACTGGCCACGTCGCAGATCCGCGCGATGACATCGGCGGCGTCCCGCGCCGAGAGGTCCGCCTCGTCCACGGCGAGCTTGAGCAGGTGCTGGCGGGTGATGCGCAGCGCTTCGCCCATCACATCCATCTGGTGGTAGCCGCCCGGCCCTTCGCAGAAGGTCACGTCGTAGGCCGGGGCCAGGGTCCACTGGCCGCTGGAAGCCATGCGGTAGGCGAAGTTCTTCGGGTGGTCGTCGCGGTTGTTGAACACCACGTTGAACACCATCCGCTCGAAGGCGCGCGCCTTCTCCCGCACGTCGTTGCAGCAGAACTGGGTCGCCCGCAGGAAGCTGGTGTAATCCAATGCGCCGGCTGCGCGGAAGTCCGCCCCGGTGAAGGCGGCCAGACTCTGCATGGGGACGCGCATGCCCTGCTGCCGGTCGAATCGTCGGCTGGCGAACGCAGCCCGCCCATTGGGTAGCTCGAAGTATTCGGTGTCCGGGGTGTCGATCGCGCATTCGCGCAGGCAGTGTGCGTAGACCGCCTCGGTGGCGCACACCTCGGGGTGTTCCCAGGCCGCCGGGAACTTGATCAGCCAGGCATCCAGGCCAGGCGCCGCCGCCGTGCTGAAGCGGCCGGACGCAGGGTCGCGATAGAGCAGGACCTTGGGCCGTGCGCCGTGCGGCGAGCCGCCCATGAGCATCAGTTGCTGCAGGAACTCCCCGCCCTCGCCGTCGAGCACCTCCTGGACCTCCGCCGCCAACTGCTCGAGGGGAATCTCTTCAGCGGGCAGCGGCGGTTCTGCTGCCGCCGGTTCGAACGACATCGCCCCCATGGCATGCGCGCCTATGTAGGTCAGGCGCTCCAGGGGGCCGACATGGGCGGGGTTGAGCCCACGCCGCTTGAACAGGCGGTCCATCAGCAACATGCCCCAACCATCGGGCAACGAGTCGTAGACCGGCCCCGGCAGCGACAGCTGGTGATCGGGAAAATCCCTGCGCAGCCGTGGCCCTTTCAGGGGCAGGCGCAGGGACGACAGCTCGAGCCCCGAGTCCAGCGCCTCTTCGCTGTACTCGAAGGCAATCAACGGGCGGCCGGTGAGCGCGGTCGAGGAAACCAGCGAACCCCAGCGCCAATGCGCGCCCCAGCCGTCGTAGTAGACGTCGACCCGCTTAGACATCGCCGGCTTTCCTTTTCACCCGCTGACGCTGGGCGCCTTGTTCATAGCGGAGGATGTCATCCAGGCTTTCCAGTTGCGGCATGAACAACAGCTCCAGCTCCTCGAGACGCCCCAGGACCATGGCCACGCGAACCACGCTGTCGAACGCGACGCTGCGCCCGGCCTCCAGGTTGGACAGGGTGCCAACGCCGATACCGGCACGGGCGGCCACCTCGGCCTGGGTCATCCCCTGGATCAGGCGCTCCTGGCGCAGACGCACGCAGAGCAGTTCGACCACTTCCGCCGGCTTTACCAGACCTAAATTCATCATATCGAGTGTTAAACCCAGAAATCGCCTTTAATACGCATAATTATAGAGTTATATGAAAATTCAGAAAGCCCTATAACTTCATAAAAACACGTCTTATTGAAGAATGGCGCCAATAATCTTCGAAATACTGAATTTAGCAGTTAGCGCCTAGCGCATGCGGGGCGAGCACAGCGTGTGGCGGCCTGCCGCTCGGCCCTGGGTAACCAGCACGCCCTCCCATGCAAGGGCCTAGCCGTGCCGCGTCTTGCGGATGAACACCACCACCAGCAACGCCGCCAGCAGCTCCAGCCCGGCCACCCCATAGAGCCCGCCGGCCAATGCGCCGGTGCGGTCCTTCACCCAGCCGATGAGGTAGGGCGCGGCAAAACCGGCGAGGTTGCCGACCGAGTTGATCACGGCGATGCCGCCGGCCGCCGCGGTGCCGGTGAGGAACAGCGTGGGCAGCGACCAGAACACCGGGAAGGCGGCGAGGATGCCCACCGCCGCCAGGGTCAGCGCCAGCATCGCCGCGACGCCGTGGCCCATGAGTGCGGCGCAGGCCGCCAGCCCGACACCGGCCAGGGCGGCGGCACCGGCGCAGTGCAGGCGCCGTTCGCCGCTGCGGTCGGAATGGATGCCGTTGAGCACCATCGCCACCGTGCCCACGGCGAAGGGCAAGGCGGCCAGCAGGCCGATATCCAGGCTGCCCTGCACGCCCAGGTCGCGGATCAGTGTCGGCACCCAGAAGGCGATGGTGGCGTTGCCGCTCACCAGGCAGAAGTAGATGGCCGCGCACAGCCACACGTGGGGGTTGCAGAAGGCGTCGCGCAGGCTCGAAGCCTTGCCCGGCGCGGCGGCGTCCGCGGCCACCTCGGCGCTCACCAGGGCGCGCTGCGCGGCGCTCAGCCAGCGCACGTCCGCCGGGCGCTCGGGCAGGTAGCGCAACACCAGCAGGCCGGCGAGCACCGAGGGCACGCCTTCGACGATGAACAGCCATTGCCAGCCGGCCAGCCCGCCGACATCGGCCATGCCCGTCATGATCAACCCCGCCAGCGGCCCGCCTACCACCCCGGCCAGGGCGAAGCTGGTCATGAACAGGCCATTGACCCGGGCGCGCCGCGCGGTGGGGAACCAGTAGGTGAGGTAAAGCACCACGCCGGGGAAGAAGCCCGCCTCGAACACCCCGAGCAGGAAGCGCAGCACATAGAACTGCATCGGCGTGGTCACCAGGAACAGGGCGGTGGAGATCAGCCCCCAGCAGATGGTGATGCGCGCCAGGGTGCGCCGCGCGCCGATACGCTCCAGCAGCAGGTTGCTCGGCACCTCGAAGAGGAAATAGCCGATGAAGAAGATGCCCGCGCCCAGGCCGTAGACGGCTTCGCTGAAGCCCAGGTCGTCGAGCATGTGCAGCTTGGCGAAGCCGACGTTGACCCGGTCCAGCCAGGCGAGAATGAAAAGCAGCACCAGGAAGGGCACCAGGCGCCAGGTGATGCTGCGGTAGGCCCGCTCGCGCAGGCGCGAACGGGCCGGATCGGAAATGGACATGCGATCGCTCCCGGGGCGGCCAGGCCGCCCACAGAGGTGAAGGGTCAGCCCAGGCAGCGCTCCACCGCGGCCCCCAGTTGCAGGATGTTGGCGTCCTGCCCGCCGAGCCCGCACAGGCTCAGGGCGATGCCGGGGCGTTCCGGCAATGGGATGGACAGCGCGCAGCCGTCGAGGAAGTTGATGACGGCGGGGTTGGCCAGCACCCGCGCATTGATGCGCTGGAAGGCGTCGTCATCGGTGATCTCCGCCAGGCGCGGCGGCGCGATGGAAACCGTGGGCATCAGCCAGGCATCCGCGCCCAGCAGCACCTCCGCCGCGCGGGCCTTCAGCTCGGCGCGCTCCAGCAGCAGCTCCAGGTAGTCGCAGGCGCTCTGCCGGCTACCGCGCTCGATACGCACCGCCACGCGCGGGTCGTAACGGGCGCTTTCGGCCAGCAGGCGCTCGCGGTGCCAATGCCAGGACTCGGCCGCCGCGAAGCCGCCACCGGCGTTGATCTCCGGCAGGCGCAGCAGCTCGGGGAAGCGGAATTCGACTATCTCCGCGCCCTGCTCCGCCAGGCGCGCGATGGCCCAGTCGAAGGCCTGTGCCACCTCCGGCGCGAGGTCTTCCAAAACGTAGTCGGGGGTGACGAAGAAGCGCTGCCCCTGCAGCGGCAGGCCGGCATCGCGCCAGGGCTGGGCGCCGGTCAGCAGCGCGTCCACCTGGGCGCAGCAGGCCACCGTGGGCGCCAGCGGGCCGATGGAGTCCAGGCTCTGCGACAGGGGCACCATGCCCTCGCTAGGCACCCGTCGCGCCGTGGGCTTGAAGCCGGTGATGCCGCAGAAGGCCGCCGGGATGCGCACCGAGCCGCCGGTATCGGTGCCCAGCGCCACCACCGACATGCCCAGCGCCACGCTGACGGCGGCACCGGAGCTGGAGCCCCCGGCGATCAGCCCCTCGCCCACGGGTGACAGGGGCGTGCCGAAGTGCGGGTTGAGGCCAAGGCCGGAATAGGCGAACTCGGTCATGTTGGTGCGGCCGAGCAGCACGGCGCCGGCCTCGCGCAGGCGCGCCACGGCGGGCGCATCCACCGTGGCCGGGGCCTGCCACTCCAGCACCCGAGAACCGGCGCGGGTCACCTGGCCGGCGATGTCGAACAGGTCCTTGATCGACACCGGCAGGCCATCCAGCGGCGACACCCGCCGCCCCAGGGCCAGGCGCTGGTCGGCGAACGCGGCGGCAGCGCGGGCGCCCTCCTCGTCCAGTTCCATGAAGGCATGGCCGCCGCCTGCGAAGTGCTCCTGGGCGCGCGTCAGCATGGCTTCGGTCAGCTCGCAGCTGCTGGTGCGCCCGTTGGACAGGCGCGCGGACCATTCCGCCAGGGTGACGAGGCCGTTCATGCCTCCACCTCCAGTACTTCCACTGTGTAGCGGTGGCTGAGGGTGCGCTCCAGCACCGGGTCGTGCAGTTCGACGCAGAAGGCCTCGCCCGGGGCGATGGGCAGCAGCGCCTCGAGGGTGCCGCAGAACATCACGCTGCCCTGGGGCAGGGTCATGCCGCCGTTGCGCCGCTCGATCAGGTCCAGCGGGTCGAGCATGCTGCCGGCTTCGCCCTCCTGGTACAGCTCGCGCTGGCCTTCGCGCTCGCGCCAGCAGCGCATCACCAGGCTGTCCCAATGCCCGGCCACTTCGTCGAAGGACCACAGCTGGCGGCTCACCGGCTTGGCGCAGAGCTGCTTGGACAGGGTGATGTCCAGCGCCTCCACCTGGCGGTCGGTGTGGTCGGAACCGACGCCGACGTAGAGGCCGTCCCAGGCGGCGATCAGCACGCATTCCACCTCACCGGTGGAATGGTCGCGGGGCAGCTGAATGCTCTCGGCGGTGGTCAGCAGCGAAGCCGCCACCTGGTAGAAGCACGGCACCTCGGTGGGTGGGCGGATGCCCAGCGTCTCCAGCTCGGCGATGTGCCGGTCGACGGCCACCCGGTTGCGCCCGGTCCAGCCGGCGATCACCAGTTCCCGGGGTTCGAAGGCGAGGCGACGCTCGCCCGCGACGATGAAATCCAGTGCCATGGTCATTCTCCTTGCGTGCATGAAAAGGTGCCGGGGCCCGTTGCCCCGGTTTCAGATGCTCCTGCCGATGGTGCTGCGGAAGGCTTCGATGTGGTCGCGCATGGCCCGCTGCCCTGCCGCCACATCCCGCGTGCGGAAGGCCTCGAGGATGCGGCGGTGCTCCTGGTGCACCGCTTCCTGGTGCCCGGCCGTGGCCAGCGAGAGGAACCAGAAGCGCGCCTGGCGCTCGTGCAGGCTGCGCAGCAGCTCGGCCAGCACGCGGTTGCGCGCGGCCGCCGAAATGGCCAGGTGGAATTGCAGGTCCAGGGCGGACAGCGCCGCCACGTCCCGCTCGGCGATCAGCGCCGGCACGCGGGCCAGCAGCTCGTCCATGGCGGCGATCTCCGCCAGGCTGGCGCGTTCGATGGCCAGGCCCACGCAGAGCACCTCGTTGCACAGGCGCACCTCGATCATCTCCAGCACCTCGTCGATGGACAGCGGCGTCACCAGCACGCCCTTGCGCGGGATGATCGACACCAGCCCCTCGGCCTCCAGACGTTGCAGCGCCTGGTGCACCGGCGTACGGCCCAGCCCCAGGCCGCTGGCCAGCGCGGCCTCGTTGAGCACCTCCCCAGGGCGGAACTCGCAGCGGATGATCCGCGCCTTGATGGCCCCGTAGGCGGCGTCGCGCAGCGAGAGCGAGGCGGCTGGCGCCGGGGCGAAGGGAGCGATGTCGAAGGCGGTCATGGCGGGGCCCGGTGGCTTGAAGTGGCCGTGATCCTAGGCTGAAGTTTCAAAGGCTCGACAGGTGAGGCCGTCCGCTTCTGCTGCCGGCCGAAGCCCCACTGGGCAATGGGAAAACAAGCACGCCGGGGTTTGACCGCTCGCCCCCGCTGCGGCCTAATGCGCGCCCCGCCAGGCGTTGCCGGAGATGGCCATGAGCACCGAACCCAATGTGCGCCCCAGCACGCTGCACCTGCCCCAGGGCCCCTGGGCCACGGTGCTCGACTGCCTGTGCGCGCATTTTCCGGCCATCGACCGCGCCACCTGGCTGGACCGCATGGCCCGTGGCCGGGTCACCGATGGCGAAGGCCAGCCGGTGGACGCCACGCGCCCCTACCAGCAGGGGCTGTGCATCCGCTACTACCGCGAAGTGGCGCAGGAGCGGGAGATCCCCTTCGAGGAGCGCGTGCTCTACCAGGACGAGCGCCTGGTGGTGGCCGACAAGCCGCACTTCCTGCCGGTGATGCCCGCCGGCGAATACGTCGAGCAGACGCTGCAGGCGCGCCTCACCCGCCGCCTCGGCCTCCCCGGCCTGGTGCCCTTGCACCGCATCGACCGGCACACCGCCGGCCTCGTGCTGTTCTCCCGCGACCCGGGCAGCCGTGGCGCCTACCAGGCGCTGTTCCGCGAGCGCCGTGTGCACAAGCGCTACGAGGCGGTGGCCGCGCCGCTGCCGCAGCTGGAGTTCCCCTGCACCCTGCGCACCCGCCTGGAAGCGGGCGAGCCCTTCTTCCGCATGCAGCAGGTGGCCGGCGAGCCCAACACCGAAACCCGCCTGGAAGTGATCGAGCGCGGCCCGCAGCTGTGGCGCTACGCCCTGCACCCGGTGACCGGCCGCAAGCACCAGCTGCGCGTGCACATGGCCGCCCTCGGCGCCGGCATCCTCAACGACGGCTTCTACCCCGACCTGCACGACACCAGCGCCCCCGACGACCACGCACGCCCCCTGCAACTGCTGGCCCGCGAGCTGGCCTTCATCGACCCCATCAGCGGCGAGGCGCTGCGCTTCCAAAGCGAATTGCGCCTGATGGATATCGCCTAACCCCGGCGGGCTCCGCTGCGGCGGGCTTCGTGCCTCAGCCCAACCTACCCCGTGGGAGCGAATTCATTCGCGAAAGCCCCACCGCCCCACCCACGCCACCGGCCTGCACCCTGTAGGGGCGAATTCATTCGCCCAGCGGTGCACCGCGCCGCATTGGTGCCAGCCCAGACTCCGCTGTGTTGGGCTTCGAACCTCAGCCCAACCTACGGGCCGTGCCAGCCCCTATCCCCCCTGACCCTCACGATCTTTTCTTGACCGATCATTCAGGCGCGAGGATATTACGGCCGTCATCCAAAGCCGATGGACGCGCCGTGAAGCTCCACTACGCTTGCTGGGTTGATAGCCATCAATCGAGACAGAAGGAAATTTCATGAGCCAATACGACGTGGTTGTAATCGGCGGTGGCCCAGGCGGCTACAACGCTGCCATCCGGGCGGGCCAGCTGGGCCTGAAGGTGGCCTGCGTGGAAGGCCGCGAGACCCTGGGCGGCACCTGCCTCAACGTCGGCTGCATGCCGTCCAAGGCGTTACTGCACGCCTCCGAACTCTATGAAGCGGCCAGCGGCAAGGAATTCGAACTGCTCGGCATCGAGGTCAAGCCCACGCTCAACCTCGGCCAGATGATGAAACAGAAGGCCGACAGCGTGAGCGCCCTGACCAAGGGCATCGAGTTCCTCTTCCGCAAGCACAAGGCCGAATGGATCAAGGGCTGGGGGCGTATCGACGGCCCGGGCCGCGTCGCCGTGAAAGGCGCCGACGGCAAGGAACAGGTGCTGGAGACCAAGCACATCGTCATCGCCACCGGCTCCGAGCCCACCCCGCTGCCGGGCGTGGAGATCGACAACAAGCGCATCCTCGACTCCACCGGCGCCCTGTCCCTGCCCGAGGTGCCCAAGCACCTGGTGGTGATCGGTGCCGGCGTGATCGGCCTGGAGCTGGGCTCCGTCTGGCGCCGCCTGGGTGCCGAGGTCACGGTGGTGGAATACCTCGACCGCATCTGTCCCGGGCTGGACGTGGAAACCGGCAAGACCCTGCAACGCGCCCTGGCCAAGCAGGGCATGAAGTTCAAGCTCGCCTCCAAGGTCACCAGCGCCAAGAGCGGCAAGAACGGCGTCGAACTCAGCGTCGAGCCGGCTGCCGGCGGCGCGGCGGAAAGCATCCAGGCCGACTACGTGCTGGTGGCCATCGGCCGTCGCCCCTACACCCAGGGCCTGGGCCTGGAGACCGTGGGCCTGAGCGTCGACAAGCGCGGCATGCTCGCCAACGAGAAGCACCAGAGCACCACGCCCAACGTCTGGGTGATCGGCGACGTCACCTCCGGCCCGATGCTCGCGCACAAGGCCGAGGACGAGGCCATCGTCTGCATCGAGCGCATCGCCGGGCACAAGGCCGAGGTGAATTACGAGGTGATCCCCAACGTCATCTACACCCGCCCGGAAGTGGCCACCGTGGGCAAGACCGAGGAGCAGCTGAAGGCCGAGGGCCGCGCCTACAAGGTGGGCAAGTTCCCCTTCACCGCCAACAGCCGCGCCAAGATCAACCACGAGACCGAAGGCTTCGCCAAGGTATTGGCGGACGAGCGCACCGACGAAGTGCTGGGCGTGCACCTGGTCGGCCCCAGCGTCAGCGAGATGATCGGCGAGTACTGCGTGGCGATGGAGTTCTCCGCCTCCAGCGAAGACATCGCGCTGATCTGCCACCCGCACCCGACGCGCTCCGAAGCGCTGCGCCAGGCGGCCATGGATGTCAGCGGCTGGGCGATGCAAAGCTGACGGCGTGATGCCCATGAAAAAGGCGCCTACCCGGCGCCTTTTTCGCTTGCTTGAGACGTGGCCAGGAGTCATTGGCTCCTCAGAGCCCGGCAGGACGAACGCGTGCCGTAGGGTGTGCCGTGCGCACCTCCGCACGGTGCCTCCGGCAGACTCCAGGTGCGCGCAGCACACCCTACAAGAGCACATCGGCGCGCGGGCTCGGCTCCCTGCACGGAGCCCGGCTGCTTAGAGAAGCTGATGCTTGTGCAGCAGCCGGTAGAAGGTCGGCCGCGAGATGCCCAGTACCCGCGCTGCCAGACTGAGGTTGTTGCCGTAGCGTGCCAGCGCATCGCACAGCGCCTGGTATTCCGCACGGCGCTTGTAGTCATCCAGGGTGCCGATCAGCACGCTGTCCATCGGCACGCTGTGCAGGCCCAGTTCCCCCGCCTCGATCTGTTCCCCCTCCGCCAGCGCATAGCCGCGCCGCACCCGGCTGGCCAGCTCGCGCACGTTGCCCGGCCAGTGGTGACGGACCATCGCCGTCAGCGCCTCTTCGCTGAACTGCCGCGGCTTGTGCCCGGACTCCAGGCTGTAGAGATCGGCGAAGTAATTGGCCAGCAGCGCGATATCGCCCTGGCGCCGACGCAGGGGCGTGAGGCGCACCTGATGCGCCGCCAGCAGTTGGTAGAGCTCCGGGAGGAAGCGCCCCTGCTCGGCCATCAGCTCGATATCGCGGTCGGAAGCCGCCAGCAGGCGCACATCCAGGTTGCGCGCCGGGCCCTGGGGCTGCGGCAGCTTGCGGGTGCGCAGGCAGTGCATCAGCGTGCGCTGCACCTCCAGGGGCAACTCGCCCACCGCATCGAGGAACAGGCTGCCGCCGCTCGCCGCCTGCAGGCGCCCATTGGGGCCGAACAGCGCGGCGCTGCAACCGGCCTCGTCCAGCAGCCCGCAATTGAAGGCCACGAAGGGCCCGCCCACGCGCCGCGAATAACGGTGCAGCGTGCGCGCCACCAGCTCCTTGCCGGTGCCGCTCTCGCCGAGGATCAGCACCGGCTTGTCCAGCGGGCCGAACTTGGTCAGTTGCTTGCGCAAGTCACGCAGCGGCCGGCTCTGCCCCAGAAGCTCGTGCTCGGCGCCCTGGCGGCTGCCCAACCCGCGCAACCGGGCGATGCCGAACGCGCGGCCGAGCAGCCCCTGCAAGCGGGTGGAATCCACCGGGATTTCCAGCGTGTCGAAGAACCACTCGCCGGCAAAATCCTCGACCCGCTCCTGGGGCGCGATATCCGGCCCCAGCAGGCCGATCCACTCGGTGCCGCTGCTGCTGATCAGGGTCTTGATGCGTTCGGGGTTATCCAGGTGCTCATGGCGCAGGCATAAAAGGCCTACGTCATAACCGCCGGCCTGGGCCTGTCGTGATTCGCGGCTTTCCACAGTCCAACCGCTCGCCTGCAAGCGCGGCAATAGCTGTCGGCACTCCTCGCAAGGGTCGATCATCAGCACGCGGCGGGTACTAGGAGTGATGGTGTCCAACATGTCCCATCCTTGGCGCCAATTTTTTGAATAATTCTTTAAAAACAAGGGTTTGGCGCGCCTGACTGTAACGCTAGCAATATCTTTGACGGGATATGGAACCATTTCTTATAGGAAAGATCGCGAAAAGTTCTTAAAGCCACAGCGCCGTCAGATGGCGCGGGTCTATGCCGAAAAGGCCGTGGGAAATGGGATTGCAAAAACATGACGCAACCGACAAAACACCCCAATCTGAGGACATTGGTAATAGCACCTTGCCAATATTCCTATTGATTGGCATAACGTAGGATTTTCCACACTGGTTACAAGGATGTATCTGATGCGAATCCTGCGTCGCACCCTGGTGCTTCTGCTCGTGCTCGTCCTCGTGGGCCTGGCGGTCGTCCTCTATTACGTCGCCAACCCCAACCTGCCCACCTACAAAGCCCCCGAGCAGCTGCACTACCTCGACCAGTGGGACGAACAGGCGCGTCAGACCTACTACTACACCCCCCAGGGCACCACGGTTAAGGGCCTGCGCTACGACTGGTTCACCGCCCTCGAGCTGCCCTTCTCCAGCGACAAGTTCGCCCGCCCGGAATACCTCGGCCGCTTCGGCTTCCTCGTCGACCCCAAGCAGAAGCCCACCGAGCTGAACCCCGGCAACCTGCCCGTGGGCTTCGCCCGGCATGAAGACGACGACACCGGCCAGCAGTACCTCGACATCAGCTGCGCTGCCTGCCACACCGGCGAGCTGCACTACAAGGGCCAGGCCGTGCGCATCGACGGCGGCGCCGCGCTGCACTCCCTCGCCTCCACCGTGCCCACCCTCAAGGGCGGCGGCTTCGGTCAGGCGCTGGGCATGAGCATGGCCTTCACCTACTACAACCCGCTCAAGTTCAACCGCTTCGCCAAGACGGTGCTCGGTGAGGAATACCCCAAGGGCAAGGACGAGCTGCGCAGCGACTTCAAGGATGTGCTCGACCGCCTGCTCGGCACCGCCTGGAACGACACCCACCGCGGCCTCTACCCCACCGAGGAAGGCTTCGGCCGTACCGACGCCTTCGGCCGCATCGCCAACAGCGTGTTCGGCGACGCCATCGACCCGGCCAACTACCGCATCGCCAACGCCCCGGTGAGCTACCCGCAGCTGTGGGACATCTGGAAGTTCGACTGGGTGCAGTGGAACGGCTCCGCCATGCAACCCATGGCACGCAACATCGGTGAATCCCTCGGCGTGGGCGCCAGCCTCACCCTGCACCAGGAGAACGGCCAGCCGGTGCCGCTGGACCAGCGCTACGCCTCCAGCGTGCGCGTGCGTGACCTGCACACCCTGGAAGAAACCCTCAAGACCCTGAAGCCGCCGACCTGGCCGGAAGAGGTCTTCGGCAAGATCGACCTGCCCCGCGCCAGCCAGGGCCGCGCCCTGTTCGCCGAAAACTGCGCCTACTGCCACGCCCCCAACCCGCAGCCGGTGGACAAGCGCCTGGCGCCCGACCGCGACCCGGAATGGAAGATGCGCATGGTCGCCACCGACAAGATCGGCACCGACCCCACCACCGCCGACAACATCGCCGACCACCGCTTCGACATCACCAAGCTCGGCTGGACCAAGGAGCAGCTCTCCAAGCTCGACGTCGAACTGTTCAGCAAACCGCCGCTGAAAGACCTCGACTTCAGCAAGATCTCCAGCGCCAAGGGCCTGGCCTACCTCACTGCCTTCGTCGAAGACCGCGCCTACCAGGAAGCCGGCATCAGCGGCGAGGAACGCAAGCAGATGGACGGCTACGGCCTGAAGATCGGCGTGCGCGAACTGCGCGCCTACAAGGCCCGCCCGCTGGACGGCATCTGGGCCACCCCGCCCTTCCTGCACAACGGCTCGGTGCCCACGATCTTCCAGCTGCTCTCCCCCGTGCCCGAACGCGCCAAGGAGTTCTACGTCGGCAACTTCGAGTACGACCCGCAATTCGCCGGCTTCCAGCACGACAAGTTCCCCGGCGGCTTCCTGTTCAAGACCTCGGTCACCGGCAACGGCAACCAGGGCCATGAATTCCGCGACGGCTGCCGCCAGAACGGCGTGATCGGCCGCGCCCTCTCGCCGGACGAACGCCTCGCGCTGATCGAATACCTCAAGGTCATGGGCAACCAGCCCCTGGAGGAAAAGCTCAGCCCCGTCGCGCCCAAACCCTGGACGCCCGGCCCCGCCTGCGAAGGCTGATAGACCGCTGTAAAACCCCTCCCCGCCACGGGGAGGGCCTGGGAACGAACAACAAGGACTCAAGCTCCCATGCTCAAGCGCTTCTGGCTCTGGCTCGGCCGCCTCCTCGGCAAGCTCCTCCTCATCCTCCTGGTCGTCGGCCTGCTCGGCTGGGGCATCGGCTCGCTCTACTACGGCTGGAAGTTCTCCGGCCCCGTCTCCGCCGACGAACAGATCCCGCCGAACGAAGCCAGCGACGCCAAGGCGATCATGGAATCAGCCGTGCGCGTGGTCGAACAGCACCGCGACAACACCCGCGTCATGCGCGACGCCCACGCCAAGGCCCACGGCTGCGTGAAGGCCGAAGTCACCGTCGCCCAGGACCTGGCCAGCGACCTGCGCGCCGGCGTGCTCGCCGAACCGGGCAAGACCTGGCAAGCCTGGATGCGCCTCTCCAACGGCAACGCCTACCCGCAGTTCGACAGCGCCCGCGACGCCCGCGGCATGGCCATCAAACTGCTCGACGTGCCCGGCCAGAAGCTCATGAACGCCCCGGACCACGCCACCGAGCAGGACTTCGTGATGTTCAACCACGACGTCTTCTTCATCCGCGACGTGGCCGAATACCGCAGCAACTTCGAAGCCCAGGCCAACGGCCAGAAAGTCGGCGCCTTCTTCCCCAGCCTCGACCCGCGCACCTGGGAAATCCGCCACATGCTGATCGCCCTGCAAACCCTCGCGCCGGCGCCGGCCAGCCCCACCGACACCGTCTACAGCTCCGTCTCGCCGTACAAACTCGGCCAGGCCAACATCAAGTACCGCGTCATCCCCGACCCGCAATCCTGCCCCCAGTACACGCTGCCCAAGCAGAACACCGACCTGCCCAACTTCCTGCGCAACGCCCTGTACCAGCAACTCTCGCTGGACCGCGTACCGGCCTGCTTCGCCCTCCAGGTGCAGGTGCAGAACCCGCAGTACTACATGCCCATCGAAGACACCAGCGTGGCCTGGAGCGAGAAGGTCTCCCCCTTCAAGACCGTCGCCACCATCAAGGTGCCCGCGCAGGACTTCGATAGCCGCGAGCAGAACGAATTCTGCGACAACCTCTCCTTCAACCCCTGGCACGCCCTCCCCGAACACCGCCCCATCGGCGGCATCAACCGCCTGCGCAAGGTGGTGTACGAAACAGTGAGCGTGTACCGGCATGAACGGAATGGCGTGGCGCAGCCGCAGGCTGAGGTGAAAGAGCACGAGTGATGGATGGGGCCGGCTGGCGCGGGGAGCGCCGGCGGGCCTCAAACTTACGAAAAATAAACCTAAAAAAATTTATGGAGCCAGCCTCCTATAGCTCAACAGTTACAGCAACTAACATGACTCCACATACCCCGCCCAACTCAAACCTAATTAACCTTCTCTAAGGTGTACTAGCCCACACAAAGGAGCGAACCGATATGCTCAAAGAGGTAAAGTTTTATCTTCGACAGAGAGCAGATAAAGCCGCCTCTTCAGTCCGCTACCTTGTGGGTAGATATAGACGATACAAAGGCGCCTTCATTAAGGCCGTGAGCGCAGCAACGGAGTTCCTTTCACCACCCAATAGCACGAATAAATTTGAACCGTTAACGCCAACACTACTGGAACCTACGCAATTTCGGCGCTACGAAAGCGAACTGCTAGAAGCACTAAAAAACAAACAAATCAGAAACATAGCTATCTCTGGGGAGTATGGCGCAGGCAAAAGCAGCGTAATCCACACATTCATTGACCGTCACCCAGAATTTAATTACTCATTTGTCTCACTTGCAGCATTTGGCACTGAATCAACCATACAACCCGAACTCAATGACAGCAAAAACACAAGCCCCTCCAAGAAAGAATCAAATTTAGAAATTTTGACCCGCATTGAAGAGACGATTGTCCAACAACTACTTTACTCTGTCCCAGCAGAGCGTCTTCCTAAAACTCGACTCAAACGCATTACCCAGGCCTCTTCATCTAAAATATTTTCCACAACAACAATAATCACCCTGCTCGCAATTAGCGCCTGCAGGCTTTACATACCAACGATTGAGAAACTACCAAACCTTGATCCATCATGGCTAATTCCAGCACTAATTAATATACCCGCATGGATCGCCATTATTATCTTAGGGGCAGCTAGTTTTTATTTACTATTCTCACTCCTAAAATCGTTATCCCCCTTTAGTATTGACGGCCTCACAATCAAAGGAGGGAAGCTAGAGATAGTCCATCAGGGATCTGCACTACACAAACACATTGACGAATTAATATATTGCTTCGAAAAAAGCAATATAGACATTATCATAATTGAGGACCTAGATAGATTCGGCATTCACGATGCATTTACACGACTAAGAGAAATTAATTTCATAATAAAACAATCGCCTCAGATAAAACGACCAATTTATTTTATATATGCAATTCGGGACGAGCTTTTTCAGCCAGGAGAGAAAACCAAATTCTTCGACGTAATAATCCCTATCATTCCCGTGGTCAACTCTGAAAATTCTCGAGAAAAACTTATTGAGTTACTTCGCACTCGCACACTGAACAACACCACTCTTGACAAAACCCTTGATCCATCGCTAGCGGAAACTATCTGCTACTATATAGATGACATGCGAACAATCAAAAATATCGTTAATGAGTTCGACATGTTCTCAAGCATACTGGTTTCTGATTCCGGCCTAAAACTTGATCCCAACAAGCTATTTTCAATAATAACAATCCGAAATTTACTCCCTAAAGCCTATGCTGATTTAGTTAAGCGAAAAGGACCGATCTACGAAATAATTACTGCCTTTGGGGAGTGGCGATCCGAAAAAATAAAACAAGCAAACGAGGCTCTTGACGACTTGCGAAAACTTAGAGAGGCACGAATTCAAGAGATCGCAAAAAGCACAACAGAATTAAGAGCCTATGTTTGGTACGCCATTCACGAAGCAAGCGAAATACCTGCCCCAAACCAGCTACTTAGAGACCAAAACCAGAACCAAAAAGTCACACTAAAACAGTTTGTTAGCGACGATTTTTTCGAAGATATTTTCAGCAATAACAATCTATTAACATCAATAACCACTGATCAATATGAAAGAATAGTTCAACAAGCACCAAGAAGCGTTGGAACCAAAGAAATCTTGGAATCAACGTCTTACACTCAAAGGTACAACACACTTCAAAACACGCTCTCGGAAATTGATGAGCGAATAAAAAATCAGCGTGAAGAAATTGCTCGAGCCACCCACCTTACATTCCGAGCAGGAGCTTTAGGAAGCTATGGCGAAACAATAGCAGCAACGCTAAAAGATCAAAGCATAGTCAGCTACCTGATGCGCTCTGGCTACTTCGACACTGATTACACAGACTACTTTGGATATTTCTACGAAGGCTCAATATCTGCGGAAGACAAAAACCTAATACTAGATCTTAGAAACGGGATATCCCCAGACGTTGCAACTCCAGTCAGAACAGCTAGAAAGGTAATTGAAAAATTAGACGCAGCAGATCTAAGTGATGGGAAAGGAATAATTACAGACATCTTAAAGGAGCTCTGCAAAACACAATACCGACATGCTGACAGCATCAATAGAAACAAACTATCTACCATTTTCAAAGACGGACTGAATGGCCATTTAGATCGAATAGCAGAAGCAACAGAATCACTACTCTACACAGCCGACAGCCCAAAACTAATTCAGGCCATCAATTCAATAGAGCCTTCATTATTTATTGAACTCCTCAACAAATCAGAGAGATTCGCTGCAGCAAGCTCAAAACAAGAGCTTATATTTTCGATCATTAGCGGCCTACACATTATTGAATTTAAGAGTCTAAGCAGCGAGTATCAAGAGAATTTGTATGAAGCAATAGAAAATCTAGAAGACGTATCCCGACTTATGTCCAACCTAGAAACATACGAAAAAGGATGGGAATGGCTTAAAGAAGGCAATGTACTCTTCAACAACCTGGGAAGCAGAACATCACTAGAAGACTTAAAAACACTAATCAAGCAAAACCATTTCAAACCAAATTTACATATGCTACTGCTGCTTCGCAATAAAACAGAGGGCACCACCCCCGACAAGACCACCGCCAGTAACTCAGAGCCACTTAGCTACTACCAACTTCGAAATCTGAATATAGAAGGCCTGCAAGAACTTCTACTATCGTCAGCCCATGAATTTGCTGAAGCATTGTTAAGTCAACTGGGCACTCTGACAGAATCTAGCGAAAGTCTCTCTGAACTACTAGCATTCATAGCTGAAGACCCAGACCTTGCGGAAGCTCTTTTTAACCGCACAGAATGCACATTCAACGAACTCAAAGAAATACCTAAATCACTATGGTGCAATGCCCTTGAATCAAACAGAGTGCTCACAAAAGCAGAGTCCGTCTGGACCTTCTTCCATGAAATTCTTGCCCCAGCACTAGCGAGCAAAGGCTGCGAAGATCGCGACATGTCCGCGCTCGCAAGCTTCATGAACAAAAACTCAAAGCAATTACAAGACGAAATCTGGCGCTCCAGCAACACCGAAACAATAATTTTTCAACAATATTTACTTCGCAACTCGCACATAGACAACGATACACTTCAATGTATTTTTTCTAACACACACATTGAAAATTCCACACTACTTGAGTTAACCATATCAGTAGAGCGCTGGATTATACTCGCGCGCTCCAGCTCAATAAAATACAGCGTCGAAATTCACGAAAAGCTCCGAACAATTGATGAAGAGCTAGAGGCCATATATCTTGCAAAGCGTTGGACTGAAGCGAGCACCAACACTAACGCCCCTCAACTAACCCCGGCGTTAATTCTACTTCTCAGCCCAAAAGACGGGCCTACCCTGCATGATAAAATATCAATGTGGGAGGGCGTCCCTGCGGATTTTCTAGAAGCCAACGAGAGAGCCATCGAGGAACTCTTGAGAATTTGCCAACTGGCAAATAAAGAGTCATTAAATTTTTCCACACACTACATTCCAACTCTAAAGCGCATATTTCACAATGAGGCACTAGAACCGGCGCAGCGACTAGAATTACTAATTCAATGCCTACCTTCTAGCAGTTGGAGCGAAACACATCCTATGCTTATGCTTATGCCTGACAAAGAATTCTCCAAACTCTCTCCAAGCTCAAGAAAAATTAAAGTCCCAAATAACGATCAGAACATCAGATTGCTTACATCACTTAAAACGAGAGGCTTTATACAAACCATTACCTCTGACGATACAACTATTACCGCAACTTCAAAGCCCAGTGAAATGAAAACAGGCTAATAAGCTTCTATGACTGCTTGCACCTCTTGCCCTCCCCGCCCCACCTCCCTATCCTTCGCCGGTCGCGGTAAATCCCGCGACCGGGTTTGACAGCCCGACGAGCTAGGCGCGATTGCGCCACCAGGTGCATGCGAGAAACAGCGAATGTTTTTTGCAGGCATCGGTGCGTATGCAGTTTTATGACTGCACCGTTTTATGGCGGATCGCGCGGGGAGACCTTCGGGTCTGCCGGCCCTAGCTCCGGTCTGTCAACCCCGCGCGGTCCGTCACCCTTCGTTTGACAGCGGGTGGTGACGGCTCCAGAGACCTCAGCTAGGAGCTACACCATGCACGAAGCACTCACCCCGCTCTTCTTCCACCGCAACACCTATCCCCTGCGCGCCGTGATGATCGACAACCAGCCCTGGTTCGTCGCCGTGGATTTCGCGCGGATGATCGGTGCGCTGCGCCCCTATCGCCTACCCCAGCGGATGGACCCGAACCAGAAGCGCTGGGTGCTGCTGGAGTACGCCACCGGGCTGCGCGAGGAGGTGGAGGTGATCAGCGATGCCGGGGCCTACAAGGCGTTGTACCGCTTCCGCCACCCGGAGCACCGCTGCATCGGCCAGTGGTTGAGCGAGGTGGTGCTGCCCACCCTGCACGACCGCCACCGCGATGCCGAGGCAGCGCCGCAACGGGCCCTGATGCATTGGGCGAACCAGCAGGTGGGCGTGCTCAAGTGGCAGGGCGATATCTGGATCGCGCGGCGTGACCTGCCGGTGTTCCTGGCCATCCATGACGAGCCGGAACTGCGCAACCTGCCGAGCTGGAAGGGCTTGCAGCTCCTGTAGGTTGGGCTGAGGAACGAAGCCCAACGTGGCGGGGGTCGTGGGTTGCGCCCTGCCCCCGCCTGTCGCGAATGAGTTCGGTCCTGCGCAAGCGCGATGCTGCGCATCGCTGGGCGACTGAAGTCGCCCCTACACCCTGCGCGATCGCGTGCATAGCCTGGGTTCCAGCCTTACCGGTGGCACCGAGCGGCGGTGCGCGCGGCACACCCTACGGCACGTGCCATCCTGTCGGGATCAAGTGAACTACTCTCGTAATTACTAGGGTGATTGGATAGGCACAACCGAGGACGACGGAATGGAATCCATCAACAACTGGCAGAAACTCGACTACATCAGCAAAGCCATCGCCGCCGTATTCATTCCTATTGCGATCGCAGTCCTGGCAGATGTCGTTGCCAGCGCAAACAAGCAGCGGGACGCGGAAGTGAAGTTCGTGGAGCTGGCCGTCACCATCCTGACCGAGGACCCACGCACCGACGAAAACGCGAAAGCGGACCAGGAGATAAGAGGCTGGGCCGTGAAGATACTGGACGCCTATTCGGGAGTTCCCATGTCGAAGGATCAAGCGGAGGCGGTTATCTCGGCCACCGCGCTTCCCGCCATTCCTTCAAGTGCGGCAGCTACCCCCTCGGCAACCAGCCCGGCGGATACCTGGGGGGTGGTCATGGGCGGTAGCGGTCTACTTGCCGACGCGCAGAGAGCCGTCGGGACGATCAAAGAGAGCCTAAAGATGGATGCGCAGATATTTCGCCGGGCCGGCTCGTTCCGCAGCGTGAAGGTCTACCTCGACAACAACGAAGCCAAGCAGGCGTTGGCTCAAGCCAAGACGCTCAATCCCACTGCTTACCTGGTCAACATGGCGAAGTGGTGCCCTACGAGCACGCTCCAAGGTGCTTATTACGAGTGCCAGCTTCCCTGAAGGCGCGGCAGGTGTTCGTCCTGTTGGCTTTCGGTTCGTAGCGGGACGGCCTATCGCGAATGAATTCGCTCCCACAAAAAAACGGCGCGATGCCGGGCATCGCCGGGCGAGTGAAGTCGCCCCTACAGGGGGTTGCGTTGAGGTTTGATTGGGCAAAGAAAAAGGCCGGCGGGTTGCCCCGTCGGCCTTTTCATTACCGCGCCGGGTTACGGCAGGGTGAAGAGCACCTTGACCTTGTCGGTCACGGCGGCCTTGTCGACGTAGCCGATGGCGTCGGCTTCGGCGGCGACCTTGGCGACCACGTCGGCGTCACCGGCGACGGTGGGCAGCGGCTGGCCCTTGCCGGTGAACACCAGGCCGGACCAGTAGGACTTCAGCTGCGCTTCGTTCTTGCTGGTGACGGCGGTGTAGAACTTCTCCTTGGTGGCGTTCCAGTCTTTCTGGTCGACGCCTTTGAGGGATTTGTTCTTGCCGAGGAAGATGTTGGCCACGTCGGACTGCGACGGGCTGGCCGAGGCACCGGCATTGACGATGACGGCGACTTCGGCGCTGGCCAGGGTGGCGGCGCTGAGGCCGGCAGCGGCGATCAGGAGGCTGATTGACTGCTTCATGTACCGGCTCCTCAGAACACGAATTCGACGCCGGCGCTGATGATGTCGCCGTCGTAGTTGCGGGCCGGTACACCGAAGGCACCGTTGGTGCGCTCGCTGACGGTGTTCTCGTAGAGCTCCTGGGCGTTGCGGATGAATACGCCGTCATAGCCGCCGCTGGTGTCCACGCGCTTGTACTCGGTCTTGAGCACGACGGTGGGCAGGATGTTGTAGTTCAGGCCGAGGGTCCAGGAGTTCTGGCGGCCTTCGTCATCATCCAGCTGGGCGTAGGTGACGTGGCCGAGGAACTCGCCGAAGCGACGGCCGCCCATCAGGTAGAAGGAGTCGGTGTTGCCGGTGTTGTCGCCTTCGACCTTGCGGCTGGTCCACTCGTTGGCGGTGAGCCAGGTGCCGTTGTCGTACTGGTAGCCGATGGAGGTGAACTTGCCCTTTTTGTTGTCGAGGTTGAGCAGGCTCTGCTGCTGCACCACGCCAACGCCCGGGGGCAGGATGCCGACCACGGTGCCGGTGATGTCGGTCTTGATGTCGGCTTCTACGTAGCCGACGCGGAAGGTGCCGAAATCGTTGGTGGCGAGGCTGACGTTGCCGCCGAAGACCTTGTTGTAGTCGATGTCGAACTGGTCGTCGTAGGCGAAGTAGTCACGGTTCTTGGCCTGGCCGCCAGCGAGCTGGAACGACAGCGTGGCGAAGGACAGCGGCATGTTGTAGACGACGTCGGCGCCTTCGTAGTTGGACAGCTGGACCTGGCTGTAGACCTCGTCCGGCAGGCGCAGCCAGGGGTAGCTGAAGCCTACGTCGATGCTCTCGGAGTACATGTACACGGGGGTACGCAGGCGGCCGAAGCGGAACATCAGCTCGTCGTTGGCCTGCCACGACAGGTAGGCCCACTCGAGGTTGGCCTTCCACTCGTCCTGCTGGGGCTTGGCGGTGGCCTGGACGGTGACGCCCACGGTGTCGGTGAGGCCGTAGCTCAGCTGGGCGCCGAACTTGCTCAGCTGGTCGCCGCGCCAGGAGTCGGTGGTCTGGCCGGTGATGCCGTAGCTGCGACCGTCGTCTTCGCCACCGAGGTGGGTGACGCCGACGGTACCGAAACCGTTGAAACGGTATTCGCCCTGCTCCAGCGCGAACGCCGGAGAGCCTGCCAGGCAGATGGACAGGCCGAGGAGACGAAGTTTGGTCATCGTGATGCTCCGTTGAAAATGGGGTTTTAAACGCGGAACTGGGCCGTGGCCGCGCGCAGGTGATCTCCGGTACTGACCAGCTGCTCGCCGAGGCGGGCGGTGGCATCTGCACCATGGGCGGTTGCTTGTGCGTCCTGCTGCAACACTTGTGTCTCTTGCTGGATGGAACTGGAGAGGCCGATCTGCTCCTGGGTGAGCTGGGCGATGCCGGCGTTCAGTTCATCGATCTGGCCCACCGCGGTGGCGATGGACTCGAGCATGCGGGTGGCTTCGACCGAGCGTTCGATGCTGGCCTGGGCCTTGTCGCCGTTGGCGGTCATGACGTTGAGCACGCCATTGGCGCTGTTCTGCAGGCGCTGGATGATCTGCTGGATCTCGGCAGTGGAGGCGGCAGTCTTCTGAGCGAGGTTGCGCACCTCGTCGGCGACCACGGCGAAGCCACGGCCCTGTTCGCCGGCGCGGGCGGCCTCGATGGCGGCGTTGAGGGCGAGCAGGTTGGTCTGTTCGGCGATGCTGCGGATGACGGTGAGCACGGAGCCGACCTGCTGGGTCTCCTCCTCCAGTTGCTGCATGGCCTGCACGGCACCGAGCACGCTGCTGCCCAGGTCGCTGATGCTGCCGGACAGCGCGTTGATGCTGGTGCGCGCGTCGACGGCCTGGCGCGAGGCGTCGCCGGCACCCTGGGTGGCCTGCTGGGAGCGCTGGGCCACCTCCTGGATGCTGCTGGTCATGGTCTGGATGTCACGCCCGATGGAGTCGGTGTGGCCCTGCTGCGACTTGGCGTTCTCTTCCGCGCCCTGGGTGAGGCGGTAGAGCTCCTTGGACATCTGCCCCAGCGGGCTGGCGGCCTCGATGATCTGGCGGATGGTGCCCTGGAGCTTGTCGAGGAAGCCGTTGAACAGCTGGATCATCTCGCCGATCTCGTCACGGGAGTCGACGTTGACGCGACGGGTGAGGTCGCCGTCGCCACGGGCGATGGCCTGCAGGGATTCGATGACGCCGTGCACGTTGCCCATGATGCCGCGGATGATCACCCAGGCGCCGAGGCCTACCAGCGCCACCAGCAAGGCGGTGAGGATGAAGCCCACGCGGGTGGTTTCGGCGTTGTCGGTACGGGCCTGCACCAGGGTGGCCTGGAAGTCCTTGTAGGCATGGGCGCGGAAGGCGGCGCCGAGGTCCTGGGCGGCCTTCAGGTCGGTGGCCATGCGGTCGAGGCTGGGGCGCAGGTCGTCGAACCCGGCGCTGCCCTTGATCAGTTGCTCGGAGGCGGAGAGCGCGTTGTCGGCATAGCGGCCGATGGCGGCGCGCCAGGCGTCCAGCTCGCTGGCACGCTCACTGTTGGCGCGGGTCAGCGGTTGCAGGGCCTGCTGCATGCCGGCGATATCGGCCAGCACCTTGCGGGCTTCGTCGAGGGTTTCCAGCTCGCCAGCGGCCACCGCGCTGTTGAGCAGCCCGGGCAGGCGGGAGAACTGGAAATTCACCGCGTCAGCCTTCTCCAGCGTGGGGAAGCTGTTGTTTTCGAGGGTTACCAGGCGGTCGTCGTTGGCCGAGAGCTGCATCGAGGTGTAGCCGACGAACAGCAATAGACCCAACAAGGCAACAGCGGGCAGCAGAGACAGCTTTAGTGTCAGCGACAGATTCTTCAGCATTTTGGCAGGTACCCAAGATTGGGGCGCGGATTGTACAAAAAGACTATTTAGTGGCCAATAGCCACTTGGCGGTCACGCTGTGACTTTTATTTCTAGTTATGCCGATTCCTGTTTCGGCTGCCCTTCTCTTTGCTATAGCCCCCATCCGGGGAAAATGCCTACCTTCTGTCGTAAATCCTTAACCTGCGGGAAGTCCTCTGCGCTGCGCTTTACCGCTGCGTTTGCGGGTTACGGCCAGGCGCTGCAGGGGCTCCAGCGGGCCGGGGCGATGTGGGGATGAAGGAATCGAAGCGTCGCCAGATCGGCGCGACGCTGTGCCGCAGTGAGGGTGGAAGGCTGTGCAACGTCGCGTGTCAGGGCGAAGCCCTACATAGCGGGGTCGTGGTTGCACCCCGCCCCGCCTATCGCGAATGAATTCGCTCCCACGAAGGCGCTGGGCGACTGAAGTCGCCCCTACAACCGACGTGGGATCGGTGTGTAGCCCGGGCTTCAGCCCGGGGCGCGGCAGCGCCCGCTGATCGCGAATGAATTCGCTCCTACGGAGGTGCGATGCGGGAGGGCGATCAGGCTCGCCGGAAGCACCGTGGGGAGGTGCGCACGGCACACCCTACGGCACGTGTTCATCCTGTCGAGCCCTCAGCTGAGGGTTCCATCCCCGTGCTGGTACACAGGCGGGCGATCAGATCCAGACGTCGTTCTGCGCGGTGCGCTCGCCGCCTTCCTCGCCGGTGTTGAGCACGCCACGGGGCTCGATGAGCATCATTTTCACCTCGCCTTCGGCGTAGGGCTTGTGCTCGACGCCCTTAGGCACGACGTAGAGCTCGCCCGGCCCGAGGAGGACGGTGCCGTCGCGCAAATCGATGCGCAGCTGGCCTTCGAGCACCAGGAAGGCTTCGTCGGTGTCGGCGTGGGAATGCCAGATGAAGTCGCCGGCGATGCGCACGACCTTGAACTGGTAGTCGTTCATTTCGGCGACGACCTTGGGGCTCCACTGCTCGCTGAACAGCGAGACCTTGTGCAACAGGTTGATGCTCTGGTGATTGGGCTGAACGGCCATGGTGCGGCTCCGGGCTGGGGATTGAGCCGCGAGAGTAGCGAGGCCCGCCGTAGCGCTCTTGTACGATCCTGCAGCTTCAGCGGCCGTGCATGCGCAGCCAGCGCGCCGGCGGCAGGCCGTAGCACTGGGTGAAGTGGCGGGTCATGTGGCTCTGGTCGAAGAAGCCGGCGGCCAGGGCGGCATCGGCGAGGCTGAAGCCGTCCAGCAGCATGCGCCGGCAGCGGTCGAGGCGACGCAGAGTGAGGTAGCGGTACGGGCTGGTGCCGTAGAGCGCGCGGAAATCGCGGGACAGGCTCCAGCGTTCGCGGCCGCTGGCGCGCTCCAGTTCGTCGAGGGTGACGTTGCTGCCGAGGTGGCTGTGGATGTAGTCCCGGGCGCGCTCGGCCGAGGCGAAATCGAAGGCCCGGCGCCCTCGCCGCCTGCCACCCACCGCCTGCAGCGCCTGGGCCAGGTCGTAGAGGGCGTCCTGTTCCTCCAATGCCTGCAGCGGGCGGTCCATGGCCTGCATGAAGGTTTCGGTGGCGCGGTGCAGACGCAGGTCATCGGAGAGGCCGCCCGGCACGAAGGGCAGCGCCCTGCCCCCGAGCACCTGCTGGATCAGCACCGGCTCGACGTAGATCATCCGGTAGTGGAAGCCGGCCTCGGTGCCGGCCATGCCGTCGTGCAGCTCGTCGGGGTGCAGCACCAGGGTGCCGCCGGGCAGGCTGTGACGCAGGCTCTTCTGGTAGCTGAAGCTCTGCACCCCGGAGAGGGTGCGGCCGATGGCGTAGGTGTCGTGACGGTGCGGGTCGTAGCCGTGGCCGCCGAAGTAGGCCTCGATGCGTTCGATCCGCGCCGGGTGGTCGCTGCGCAGCACCCAGTCGCGCGTGCCGGGCAGCTCGGTCATCAGGCGCGCTTCCGGGCCTTGGCGGGGCACGAGGCGTTGAGCGCGGCGATCAGGCGGGTGACGTCGTCGGCGCCCTCTTCCACCTTGCGGCGGTCATTGCTCATGGGGTTGTCTCCATTGGGTCGCGGGTTTGTGCCAGGGGCTGATTGAATACCAGCCAACCTCAGCGCGCCATAGGTTGCAGCAGGCATGCCCTCACCTCCTGGCCTCGGTGTGGGTCCATGGAGGGCGATGGACTGGGCGTAGACCGCGCTTCATCGGTCCACCATTCGGGATCGCCGGACACGTCGCTGGTGGATGAAAAAAGCGCCATCCACCCTACGCGGCTATGAGTTCGGGTTCTCCAGGGAGCAACCGTGTTGCCGGTTCGGAGGCCTAAGGTTCTCGGCGGTTCCGGTGCATGGGGGCGATTGACCGGGCGTAGGGTGGACCGCGCTTCAACGGTCCGCCATTCGGGCTCGCCGGTCGCTTCGCTGGTGGATGAAAAAAGCGCCATCCACCCTACGCGGCCGTGAGTGCGGGCTCGCCTGGAGGCGGCCGTTTTGCTGGTTCGGAGGCCTCGCGTTCGCGGGGGTTCCGGTGCATAGGTGCGATTGACCGGGCGTAGGGTGGACCGCGCTTCATCGGTCCACCATTCGGAGTCATGCCGGACACCGCTGGCGGGCGGGCTTACGGGGTCAACGACAGCGGTACGCCCCAGAGCGGGTCTTCCTTGCCCTGCTGGCGCAGCGGGGTGAGTTGCAGGGGCACAAGCCGGGACAGCATCTCCTGGTGCCTGTCGCTCAGGTAGCGCGGGGCGATGACGGAGGTGGCGAAGTCCATGGGCGCCGGCCAGGTGTAGACAGTGAAGTTCTGCAGCGGGCACTCGATCTTCGTCGGGTCGGTCGCCCGGCACTTGGAGCGCTGGTACTGGGCGCTGGGGCTCTTCAGGTGCATGCGCGGGGCCAGCACCAGTTGCCCGCCCTGGACGGTGAAGCTGGCGAGGGCCTTGTCTGCCGGCAGGCGCGCCTGGATCTTGATCGAGGCTACGTCCCGGGAGTCGGTCTGCTGGTAGTAGCCGGCCCCCGCGCCCTGGGTGGTCTGGCTGTACTGCTGCTCACCCCAGGCCACGCAGGCGCCGCTGGCCACGTGCACGGCGGTGCAGACTTGCTGGGTCTTGATTTCGCTGCCGTAGGTGGCGTCCTTCCACACCTCTTCGCGGTAGTACTCGCGGTACATCTCGGTGGACAGGTACGCGGTGCCGTTGGGGCCCTTACCCGAGCCGACCGGGCCGCTGCGGGCGCCGACCTCGTCGAGCACGCCGCGGATCTGGTAGTCGTCGCCCCCGGTGAGCAGGTACTTGCCGGGCGGCAGGATGTGCACCTCGAAGGCCGTGAACAGGTTGTTGGGCTTGGGGTCGCGCTGCAGCTGGTTGGTCTTGAAGCGGCGGCCGAAGGTGATGTTCGGGTCGTTCTCGTTCTGCCAGATCACCGTGGGCGTCCACTGGGTCATGGTCAACGCGTCGTTCAGCGTCTTGTGCGGCATCACGTCGGCCACCAGCACCACGGCCATGTTCGCCTTGAGCGCCGCGTCCACCTTGTCCAGCAGGGGCCCGTTGCTCGGGTCGTCCATGCCGTAGCCGCTGGTATAGGGCTCGGGCACGCAACCGGCGAGGGACAGGGCAAGCAGCAAGGCGGAAGACAGGGCGTAAAGCGGGCGAGGCAGTCGCATGCATCGATCCTTGATAGAGGCTGGAGCGGGTCCTGGACCGGTCATTTTCCATCGACACGGTATGGGGGCGAAATAGTGCAGATGAGCTAGGTCAGTGCCCGCAAGGGGCTTAGAACATCTCGTCCAGCTGTTCGAAGAACAGGCGCCTGGCCGGCTGGTCGGGGATGCCCAGTTGGCGGATGAAGCGCTCGGCCGCTGCCGGCGACAGCTCCTCGGCGAGGTTGCGGTGGGCGAAGGCGATATCCAGCCAGCGGTCGGCCAGGCCGCCGCGCCCCAGGTCGATGAAGTGCAGGCGCTCCCGGGCATCGAGGAAGAGGTTGGCGTCGCACAAGTCGCCGTGGCTGAAGGCAAGGTCTTCGACCGGTACGCTGGCGTGGAGGTGGGCGATCAGCGCCTCGGGCGTCGGCAGGTCGGGCCAGGTGTCCGGGGCCCAGTCATCGGCGATCAGACCCTGGCCCACCAGGTACTCCAGCTCGCGCAGGCGCACGGCGGCTGACGAGTCGAAGGGGCAGCCCTCCACCGGCACGGCTTGGAGCTGGCGCAGGGCCTCACCGAAGGCCTGGTGCACGGTGGGCGCCTCCGCCATCAGCTCGGAGAGCGGCTGGCCGGGCACGGCGCGGGTGATCATGAATTCATGGGCCTCATCCGCCGTGCTGGCCACCACTTCGGGCACGGCGAGCTTGCCGTCCAGCCACTGCAGCACACGTGCCTCGCGCAGCACGCTGTAGGTGGTGGGCACATAGACGGCGGCGCTCAGCTTGAGGAAGAAACGGTCGTTGCCCCGGCTGAAGGCGTGGACTTCGCACGGGGATTCACCGACGCAATCCCGCGTCAGGGGCGCGCCGTCGATGAAGCGCGCGATGGAAGGAGGAAGCACGAATGGCATGGAGCCCGCCTGTCGTTGATGGAAAGCGCGCAACGATAGCGCAGCCGCCGGGCGCAGGATGCGCGGAAATTGTGACAGGCCTTGAATGCGCAGCCCCGGCCCAGAGTCGCAGACGCATCGCACTCAGTGCCCCACTGCGGCCGGCTCGCTGCCCTCCTCCTTGCCCAGCGAGAGGAACACCACCACCGCCAGGCCGACCAGCAAGGTGGCAGCGGAGAGCAGCACCGCGCCGTGGGCTGCACTGAAGGCTTCGCGGCCGGCCTGGGCCAGCGTCGCGGCCAGGGTGGCGTCGAGGCGCTCGGCGGCGACCAGGGTGTCCGACAGCGAGCGGATCGCCTGGTCCTTCACCGCCTCGGACACGCCGCCCGGCAGGTGGATGGCGGCGCCATAGACGCTGGAGAGCAGCACGCCGAAGGCGGTGATGCCCAGCCCGGTGCCCATCTCGTAGGCGGTGGCCTCCAGCGCACCGGCGGCGCCCGCCTTGCTGACCGGCGCGGCGCCCATGATGGCGATGGAGGATGCGGTGAGGCCGATGCTCAGGGCCAGGCCCAGCAATACCAGCAGGCCGACCACGGCCAGCCCGGCCTCGCGGAAGTCGCTGAACCCCAGCCCGGCGAGGCTGATGGCCGAGCACAGCAAGGCGGTGGTCGCCACCCGGCGCAGGCCGACCAGGGACGCCAGGTACCCCGCCAGCGGCCCGCCGACGCCGGCGGCGATCATCAGCGGCAACAGGAACAGCCCGGCTTGCAGTGGCGTGCGACCGAGCACCAGTTGCAGCTCCTGGGCGATGGTGAGTTCGGTGCCGGCCAGGGCGCCGGACACCACCAACGCCATGATCAGCCCGGAGCGGATCGCCGGCCGCGCGAACAGGCTCAGGTCGAGCATGGGTTCGGCGCTGGTGAGCTGGCGGCGCACGAAGTCGGCCAGCAACAGGACACCCACCAGCAGCGTGAGGCCGCTGACCCAGGACGGCCCGCCCGGCTTGAGGCCGGATTTGAGCGCATGGACACTGGCGATGATGCCGGCGATCAGCAGCAGCGCCTGGCCGATCTTCCAGCCACCGCTGCCACTGCCGGCATCACGGGGTACCAGTACATAGGCCAGGGGCCAGATGAGCAGCATCACCGGCAGGTTGATGAGGAACACCGAGCCCCACCAGTAATGCTCCAGCAGCGCGCCCCCCACCAACGGGCCGAGCGCCGCGCCGGCGGAGGCCACCGTGCCCCACAGGCCCAGGGCGATGCCGCGTTCCTTGGGCGACTCGAAGGCGCGGCGGATGATCGCCAGGGTGCAGGGCAAGGCCATGGCGGCGCCCACCGCCATGCCCGCGCGGGCGGCGATCAGGGCGCCGGCCGTGGGCGCATAGGCCGCCACGCAGGACATGCCGACGAACACCAGCAGGCCGGTGAGCAGCATGGGCCGGCTGCCGATGCGGTCCGCCAGGGTGCCCATGGGCACCAGCAGGCCGGCCATGATCAGCGGGTAGATATCGATGATCCACAGCACCTGCTCGCCGCTGGCCCCGAGGGACAGGGTCAGCGACGGCACGGCGATGTGCAGCACCGTCATGTCGATGACGATGGGCAGGTACGCCAGGACCACCACCAGCAGGATCAGCCAGCGTTTGCCCGGAGGGTGGCTCGAACTCATCGACTCTCCACGCTGGCGTCGGCGCTGCTCCAGCCGCCACCCAGGGCGCGGAACAGGTCGACCAGGGCGAGCTGCCGCTGGGTGCTGGTTTCGATCAGCGTGGAGTCGTTGACGAAGCTGCTGCGCTGGGCATCCAGGTAGCGCAGGTGGCTGTCGACACCACCTTCGTAGCGGGCCTTGGCCAGCTTGAGGGTCTCGTTGCTGGTGTTGGCCAGGGCGCGGCGGGCCGCTTCCTCGCGGCGCAGCGTGTCGGTGGCGGCCAGGGCGTCGGCCACTTCGCGGAAGGCCGTCTGGATGCTGCCTTCATAGGCGGCCACGGCGGCGTCCTTGCGCACTTCGGCGAGGTCGAGGTTGGCGCTGTTGCGGCCGGCATCGAAGATCGGCAGCGACAGGGTCGGCATGAAGCTCCAGGAGCGCGAGCCGCCATCGAACAGGCCGGACACCTCGGCGCTGGAACTGCCGTAGCTGCCGGTGAGGCTGATGCGCGGGAAGAACGCCGCGCGCGCCGCACCGATATCGGCGTTGCGCGATTTCAGCCGATGCTCGGCGGCGAGGATGTCCGGGCGCCGTTCCAGCAACGCCGAGGGCGCGCCGGGGGCGATGTCCTGGATCAGCAGCAGCTCGTCACGCGGGGCCTCGGGCAGTGCCTTGGCGGCGTCCGGCGTGCCGATCAAAAGCACCAGGGCGTTGAGCGCCTGCTGCTTTTGCCGCTGGTTGGCCTCCAGCTCGGCACGGGATTGCTCCACCAGGCCGAGGGCTTCCTGGTGATCCAGCGCGGTGGCGGCACCGGCGGCGCGGCGCTGGGCGGTCAGGTCGAGGGAGTCCTCGCGACTTTCCAGGGTCTGCCGGGTCAGGGCCAGGCGGCGCTGGGCGCCGTCATAGGTGAGGTAGGCCTGGGTGACTTCGGCGACCAGGGCGATGCGGGCGCTGCGGCCCGCTTCCTCGGTGGCCAGGTACTGCTCCAGGGCCGAGTCGGTGAGGCTTTTGACCCGGCCGAACAGGTCCAGCTCGTACTCCGGCAGGCTCACGCCCACCTGGTAGCTGCTGGTGACGGTGGAGGTGCCGGTGCTGGAGAGGTCCCCCGGCACCCGCTGGCGATTGCCCGAAGCACTGGCGGAAAGCCCCGGCACCCGGTCGGCGCGCTGGATGCGGTACTGGGCGCGGGCCTGCTCGATGTCGAGCAGGGTCTGGCGCAGGGAGCGGTTGTTGGCCAGCGCCTCCCCCACCAGCCGACGCAGGTCGGCGTCGACGATGAAGGTGCGCCAGTCCAGCTCGCTGGCGGCCTGGTCGGCTTTGGCGGCTGGGCCGTTCCAGTGCGCGGCCACCGGCGCTTCGGGGCGCTCGTAGGTGGGGGCCATGGAGCAGCCGCCCAGGGTCAGGGCGATCAGCAGGGCCGATGCGGTCAAGGCGTGTCTGTGCATGGCGCTCAGGCCTCCGTGGATTGTTGAGCGGGTGCGGAGCGACGCTTCAGCAGCGACAGCACCCAGACGAAGCAGATGGGCACGAAGATCACCCCCAGGACGGTGGCGCTGAGCATACCGCCGATCACGCCGGTGCCGAGGGCGCGCTGGCTGGCCGCACCGGCGCCGCTGGCCAGGGCCAGGGGCACCACGCCGAGGATGAAGGCCATGGAGGTCATGATGATCGGGCGGAAGCGCAGGCGCGCGGCTTCGATGGCCGCCTCGCGCAGGCCGCGACCCTGTTCCATCAGTTCCTTGGCGAACTCGACGATGAGGATGGCGTTCTTCGCCGCCAAGCCGATGATGGTGATCAGCCCAACCTTGAAGTAGACGTCGTTGGGCATGCCGACCGAGGTCACCGCGAGCACCGCGCCGAGGGCGCCGATGGGCACGATGAGCATCACCGACAGCGGGATCGCCCAGCTCTCGTAGAGCGCCACCAGCAGCAGGAACACGACCAGGATGGCCAGGGCGAACAGTTGCACCGCCTGGCCGCTGGCGACCTTCTCCTGGTAGGAGAGGCCCGTCCACTCGTAACCGATGCCGGCCGGGGACTGGCTCACCAGGCGCTGGATCTCGGCCATGGCTTCACCGGTGCTGACGCCAGGTGCGGCGTCGCCGGCGATGCGGATGGTCGGGTAGCCGTTGTAGCGCACCAGTTGCACCGGGCCTTCTTCCCAGTGGGTGGTGACGAAGGCGGAGAGCGGCACCTGCTCGCCCTTGGCGTTGCTGACGTAGAGCTTGAGCACGCTTTCCGGCGTCATCCGCTCGCCCTGCTCGGCCTGCACCACCACGCGTTGCTGGCGGCCGGCGTTGGAGAAGTCGTTGATCACCGAGGAGCCGAACGCGGTGGACAGCGCGCTGCCGATGGTTTCGAAGCTCACGCCCAGGGTGCGGGCCTTCTCGCGGTCGATCTCCAGGCGCAGCTGGGGTGCTTCGGCCAGGCCTTCCATCATCGCGTAGAGGATCTTCGGGTTGCCGTTGGCCTGGCCCAACAACTGGTCGCGGGCGGCCAGCAGGGCTTCACGGCCGAGGCCGCCACGGTCCTGCAGACGCAGGGAGAAGCCACCGGAGTTGCCGAGGCCGTCGATGGGCGGCGGGGTGACCGCCATGATCGCGCCGTCGCTGACACCGGCGAGGCTCTGGTTGGTCAGCATGGCTTCGGCACCGGCCGATTGCTCGTCGCTGCGCACGGACCAGTCCTTCAGGGTCGGGAAGGCCAGCGCGGCGTTCTCGCCCATGCCGGAGAAGCTGAAGCCCATCACCAGGAAGGTGTTCTCCACCGCCTCGCGGGAGCCCAGGTACTGCTCCAACTGCTGGCCGGTGACGTCGGTGCGCGCACGGGTGGCGCCCGGCGGCAGCTGCACGTCGACGATCATGTAGCCCTGGTCTTCCACCGGCACGAAGGATTCCGGCAGGCGCAGGTAGAAGTAGCCAAGCACCGCCACCAGGCCGGCGTACACCAGCATGAAGCGCCCGGCACGTTTCACCAGGCCGCCGTTGAGGCGGGTGTAGCCCTGGGTGAGGCCGGTGAAACCACGGTTGAAGGCGCCGAAGAAGCCGCGCTTCTCATGGTGCCCCTTGGGGATCGGCTTGAGCAGCGTGGCGCACAGGGCCGGGGTGAAGGTCAGGGCGAGGAAGCCGGAGAACAGGATCGACACCGCCAGCGACAGGGAGAACTGCTGGTAGATCACACCCACGGAACCGGCCATGAAGGCCAGCGGCAGGAACACCGCCGACAGCACCATGGTGATGCCGACGATGGCGCCGGACACCTGGCCCATCGCCTTGACCGTGGCGTCGCGCGGGGACAGGCCCTCCTCGGCCATGATCCGCTCGACGTTCTCCACCACCACGATGGCGTCGTCCACCAGGATGCCGATGGCCAGCACCATGCCGAACATGGTCATCATGTTCACCGAGAAGCCCAGCAGGTACATGGCCGTGAACGTGCCCAGCAGGCACACCGGCACGACGATGGCCGGGATCAGGGTGTAGCGCACGTTCTGCAGGAACAGGAACATCACCAGGAACACCAGCACCATGGCTTCCAGCAGGGTGTGGATCACCTTCTCGATGGCCACGCCGACGAAGCGCGAGGTGTCGTAGGGCACCGAATATTCCACGTCGTCGGGGAAGTTCACCGACAGCTCGGCCAGGCGCTGCTTGATCGCCTCGGCGGTCTGGATGGCGTTGGCGCCCGGAGACAGCTGGATGGCGCCCGCGACCGAGGGCTTGCCATTGAGGCGCGAGGAGAAGTTGTAGCTCTCGCTGCCCACTTCCAGGCGGGCGACGTCGGCCAGCTTCACCGAGGAGCCGTCCTGGTTGGCGCGCAGCACGATGCGACCGAACTCGGCCGGGTCGTCCAGGGTGCCCTTCACCGCCAGGGTGGCGGTCAGTTCCTGCTCGGTGCTGCCCGGCGAGCTGCCGAAGGCACCGGCCGGGACCTGCACGTTCTGCCCACGGATGGCGTTGCTCACGTCGTCCAGGGAGAGGCCGTAGCCCACCAGCTTCTGCGGGTCGATCCAGACGCGCATGGCCGCTTCGGAGGAGAAGAACTGCAGCTTGCCGACACCGGCCACCCGACGAAGCTCGTTGTTGATGTTGCGCGCGGCGTAGTCGCCGAGGAAGGTGGTGTCGCTGCGCTGGGCGCCTTCCTTGAAGTTGAGGGCGTAGATGAGCAGGAAGCCGGCGCTGGTCTGCTCCACTTTTACGCCCTGGGTGAGCACGGCCTGGGGCAGGCGCGACTCGGCCCTCTTCAGGCGGTTCTGCACGTCCACCTGGGCCAGTTCCGGGTTGGTGCCCGGCTGGAAGGTGACCACCACTTCAGCGGTGCCGTTGGAGTTACTGGTGGATTCGAAGTAGAGCAGGCTCTTGGCGCCGTTGAGCTCTTCCTCGATCACGCTGGTGACCGAATCCACCAGCACCTGCGCCGAAGCGCCCGGGTAGGTGGCGGTGATGGTGACCTGCGGTGGCGCCACGTTGGGGTACTGCGCAACCGGCAACAACGGGATGACCAGCAGGCCGGCCAGGGAGATGAACAGCGCCACCACCCACGCGAAGTTGGGACGCTTGATGAAGAACAGAGACATGGATGATTCCTCGCGACTATCCCGACCTTACTGGCGGGACGCCTGTTGCTCCTGGGTGGGGCGCGGTTCGACCTTGGTGCCCGGCTGCAGGCCGGTGAAGCCGCCGACGATCACGCGATCACCACTGGCCAGGCCCTGGCTGATCTGCCAGCGCGCGCCCTGCATGGCGCCGGTGTGCACGGGCCGCGCCTCGACACGCTCGTCAGCACCCACCACCAGCACCAGGGCGGAGCCGTCGGGCGAACGCTGCACGGCGCGCTGGGGCACCAGGATGGCCTGGGCATCGCTGCCCTGGGGCGCGCTCACGCGCACATACATGCCCGGCAGCAGCATGCCGTCCGGGTTGGCGAACTTGCCGCGCAGGGACACCTGGCCGGTGCCCGGGTCCACCGAGACGTCGGTGAACAGCAGCTCGCCCTGGCGCTGGTAGTCGGTGCCCTCGATACGGATGCTCAGCGCCTGGCTGTCACCGGCGGAAAGCTGGCCGCCCTTGAGCGCCTCACGCAGGCGCAGGGCATCGGCCACCGGCTGGGTGAAGTCGGCGTAGACCGGGTCGAGCTGCTGGATGCGCGCCATCAGGGTGGTTTCGCCCTGCCCCACCAGCGCGCCTTCGGTTACCAGCGCACGGCCGATGCGGCCGGAGATGGGGGCCTTCACCGAGGCATAGCCCAGGTTGAGGCGCGCGGTTTCCAGGTCTGCCTGGGCCGAACGCACGGCCGCCTTGGCGCTGCGCAGATCGGCGGTGGCGGTGTCGAAGTCCTGCTGGCTGACCGCTTCGATCTTCACCAGGGGCTCGTAGCGCTTGACCCGCGCCTGGGCTTCGAAAAGCGACGCTTCTGCGCGGGCCAGCTCGCCTTCGGCACGGGATACCGTGGCTTTCAGCGGCGCCGGGTCGATCTGGAACAGCAGCTCGCCGGCCTTGACGTCAGCGCCTTCCTCGAAGCGCTTCTGCACCACGATGCCCGCGACCCGGGCCCGCACCTCGGCCACGCGCACGGGCTCGATGCGCCCGGGCAGCTCGGTGGTAAGCACCAGCGGCTCGGTGGTCACCGCCACCACGTCCACAGGCCTGGCCTGCTCGGGCGCCGCCTCCGGCTCGCCGGACGGCCCACAACCCGCAAGGGCCATGGCCGTCACCAACACACTGATTGTTCCTACTGCACGCAACCTGCCCATCTAGTTCACCCGGACGACTTGACTGGAAAGGCGCGCATGATCTTATCTAGATCGAAATGAGTCAATATTGTCTCATTTGAATCTTTTGTTATTAATCATGTCCTCCACCGTTGAAGCCGGAGTTTTTTTCTGCACAATGCGCGCAATCCGAAATTCAAGACGGGATCCATCCATGTCGCTGACAGCTCAAGACGAACGACTTCTCAAGGCGCTGGCCGTGGCATTCGTCGAGCGTCCACGTGCCACCTTGAAGGAACTGGCGGAAGCGGCCGGGGTCAGCAAGGCCACGCTGCACCGCTTCTGCGGCACGCGGGACAACCTGGTGGACATGCTCATCACCCACGGCGAGACGGTGATCGGCCAGATTCTCTCGGCCGGCGACCTGCAGCAGGCCGAACCGCTGCAGGTGCTGCGCCGGCTGATCGCCGAGCACCTGATGCACCGCGAGCTGCTGGTGTTCCTGATGTTCCAGTACAACCCGGACACCCTCGACCCGAATGCCGAGGACGCCCGCTGGCAGACCTACTGCGACGCCCTGGACAAGTTCTTCCTGCGCGGCCAGCAGGAAGGGGTGTTCCGCATCGACATCAGCGCGGCGCTGTTCTCCGAACTCTTCCTGTCGCTGATCTTCGGCATCGTCGACGCCGAACGCCGCGGCCGTGCCGCCAGCTCCAGCTCCGCCGCCCTGCTCGAGCTGTTCTTCCTGCATGGCGCCGCGGCGCCGACCCGCGCCTGAGGAGCGTTCCCGGGCTGAAGCCCGGGCTACGTGCGGTTCTTCCTCCAAGGCGCGTCGTGCTTCGCATGTAGGGGCGAATTCATTCGCCAAGCGACGCGTAGCGCCGCCAGCTTCGCGAGCAGAGCTCGCTCCTACAGGCGTGCAAAGCGGTGGGGTCTTGGCAAGGTCCGGCCCTGCTGTGTTGGGCTTCGTACCTCAGCCCAACCTACGGAGCTGCATGGTGCCGCGGTGCCGGCCCGCGCCTGAGGAGCGTTCCCGGGCTGAAGCCCGGGCTACGCGCTACGCGTTCGCCCGTAGGTTGGCGCCGAGCGCAGCGAGGCCCAACGATGCAGACCCCGGCCCCGCCTGTTGGGCTTTGTACCTCAGCCCAACCTACGGGTAGCCCAAGAGCGAGGGCCGTGGGAGCAGATTCATCCGCGATGGAGCCACAACGAAAAACGCCGCCTCCCCGTTGCCGGGAAGGCGGCGTTTTCACAAGGGCGCAGCGGCGGTCAGCGCAGGCCGTCGACCATGGCGGCGGCAACGCTGATCACGTCCTGGCCGAGCTTCATGGAGCGCTTGCCGTCCCAGGCGGTTTCCCGGTTGGGGTTGTCGTCGTGGTCCTTGAACGGCATTTCGATGGTGAACGACAGGCAATCGAACTCCATGCCCACGGCGTTGCAGGCCAGGGTGGTGTTGGCCTTGCCGGGCTCGTCCTTCGGGTAGCCGTAGCGGGTCTGGAAATCGGCGCCGATGTCCACCAGGCGGTTGCGGAACTCGTCTTCCAGGCGTTCCAGGCGCTTGCTGTAGCCGGGGTTGCCTTCGCAGCCGGCGGTGAACACATGGGGGATTTCCTCGTCGCCGTGGATGTCGAGGAACAGGTCGACACCGACCTTGCGCATCTGCTGCTGGACGAAGAACACCTCGGGGCTCTCGGCCTCGCTGGCCGACTGCCAGGCGCGGTTGAGGTCCTTGCCAGCTGCGTTGGTGCGCAGGTGGCCACGGAAGGCGCCATCGGGGTTCATGTTCGGCACCAGGTAGAGGTCGGCCTTGGCCAGCAGCTCTTCCAGCTCGGCATCGGCCTTGCCCTTGAGGCGCTCGATGATGCCCTCCATGAACCACTCGGCCATGTGCTCGCCGGGGTGCTGCTGGGCGATGATCCAGACCTTGCGCTGGGCCGCCGGGTTACGGCTGACACGCAACAGTTGAATGTCGCGGCCCTCGATGCTCTTGCCGGTGGCGAACAGCTCGGCACCCGCATTGGCCAGGGCGTCGGCGATCAGGCGATCGTGGCGCTCGCGGCTGTAGGGCTCGAAGTAGGCGAACCAGATCTGCCCTTCACGGGGCTGCAGGCCGAAGTGCAGGCCCTTCTCGTCGAAGTGGCTGGGCACGCGGAACCAGTTGACGTGGTCGTAGGAGGAGGCGGCGTTGTAGCCGGTCCAGGCATGGGCATAGGCGGACTGCCCGGCGTTCACCAGGCTGAAGTCATGACGCTGGCCGGGGGTGAGGCCCTCGACCTTGAAGTGGAACCACTGGAAGTGATGGCTCTTGAGGTCCGGGCGCATCGCCAACAGTACGTGCTGGGGGTTGCTGGCGTCCTTTACCTCGATATTGCCGCTATCGAAGTCCGAGCTGATTTTCATGGCTACCTCAAAGGCTGTGGATCAGGGTTGCGCGCAAGGATGGCAGGTCGGCCATCCCTGGGAAACGCGCCAAGCGACAAAGAGTTGCGCAGATGGGGCTCAACGCGCCTCGAGTAGCGCCAGGCGCTCTTCGAGTTCGGCGACGCGGGCTTCCAGCTGCTCGATGCGTGCATCGCTGCCGGCACGGCTTTCACTGCGCTCCGGGGCGCTCTGGCGCGCAGCCAGCAGCTCTTCCAGGTCGCCCTTCTCGCCCAGCAGGTGCATGTAGCGGTCTTCGCGCTGGCCAGCCTGGCGCGGAATCAGCGTGACCAACCCACGGGCGACGAGGCGTTCGAGGTTGTGCTGCACCTGCTCGACATCGTCGAACTCATGCATGCGGCTGCTGCGGGTGAGCAGCTCGTTGAGGGTCTGCGGGCCGCGCAGCAGCAACAGGCCGAGCAGGATCAGCTGGCCGTGCACCAGCTCCAGGGTCTTCTCGGCACGTTGCTCCCAGCGGTCGGCGCGGCTGCCCATGACCAGGCGCGCCAAACTGCGCCCTTCGAGGCTGCGCATGCCCTGCCCCACCTGGCCGGCGGTCAGGTTCATCACCGGTTCGCGGCTGGTCTTCTGGTTGCTGGCCAGCACCAGGGCATTGAGGGTCAGCGGGTAGGACTCCGGCGTGGTGGCCTGCTTCTCGATGAGGCTGCCGAGCAGGCGGACCTCGACGGCGGAAAGGGGCTCGTTGCTGAAGGGGGTTTCGATCTCGCTGGACATGTCGCCATCCGATGGTGGGAAAGGGCCATAGCCTAGCCTGAGTGACCGCCCCTTTACACCGCGACGAGATGGCAGCGGGCCCATCACACGCGTTGTTTTCCTCGAACACTCGATACGCCAGGAAGCCGAACAATCCGCTTGAACAGGCCAATCAATCGAATTAATTGATTATTGTAATTTAACGAAAAAGACTTTTACAGCGCATTTCAGCACCCTAAAAACACACCACAAATATATCCAACTCATTGATTTTCAATAATATAAACACAACTATCGACGGCATCGATGTTGACCATTAGCCGTATCCACTTTTTTATCGATTTTCCATCCGTAACATTGGCCTCGTGTTCACTTTCAACCCCACTTGAAACCACGAGGCACCCAAAATGAAAAAGCAAATCCTTGCCAGCCTGTTCATCGCTTCCCTGTCCGCTACCGCGTTCGCCCTGCCCCAGGACGCCGCACAGCCCCAGCAGACCCTTGCCAGCGGCGCTGAGCGCACCATCAACCGCCTGGCCGAAGATGGCTCCGCTCGCACTCCTGGCTTCCGCGTTGCTGAAGACGGCTCCGATCGCACTCCCGGCTTCCGCGTTGCTGAAGACGGCTCCGATCGCACTCCCGGCTTCCGCGTTGCCGAAGATGGCTCCGATCGCACTCCTGGCTTCCGCGTCGCTGAAGACGGTTCCGATCGCACTCCCGGCTTCCGCGTTGCCGAAGATGGCTCCGATCGCACTCCGGGCTTCCGTGTTGCTGAAGACGGTTCCGACCGCACCCCGGGCTTCCGTGTTGCTGAAGACGGTTCCGATCGCACTCCGGGCTTCCGCGTTGCCGAAGATGGCTCCGACCGCACTCCTGGCTTCCGCGTAGCTGAAGACGGTTCCGATCGCACTCCTGGCTTCCGTGTTGCCGAAGACGGCTCCGACCGCACCCCGGGCTTCCGCGTCGCCTGATTAGGCCGTTGCACAGCTTGCAACCCGACCCAGGAACCACGCACGAGGTCTGAGCGATGTACCCAGCCCGTAAATGCTGAAGGCGCCCATAAGGCGCCTTCAGTGCATCTACCCTTCCCTCTTTCTCTATCCCGCGTTCATTCCTGCCCGACGCCTTCCGGCGATTGCAGTGGGCGCAGCGGAATCGGCTGCGACATGACGATGGATGTGCGCGTCTCGCCGAAGTGATTGATGCTGCCGACGAAGCGCTCCAGGTGGCGGATATTGCGCGTCACCACCCGCAGCACGAACGAGTCCTGCCCCGTGACGTGGAGGCATTCCAGCACCTCGGGCATCTGCTGCAACAAGGCGACCAGCCGCGCCTTGTCCGGCTGGGGCGTGGTCATGCCGATCAGCGCCATCACCTCGTAGCCCGCCTGCTCGGCGGAGACGCAGGCGCGATAGCCCTCGATCACCCCGGCTTCCTCCAGCCGCTTGAGGCGCTCCGAGGTGGCCGGCAACGACAGCGCCACCCGGTTGGCCAACTCGGTAAGGGAAATCCGCCCCTCGGCCTGAACGGCCTGGAGGATTTTCCAGGATTTAGCATCAAGCTCCATGATTAAGGTCCTCACGGGTAAATACGAGAGCATTTCAGGCAAAGCACGATAACTACCGTAGCTTCTGCATTCAAAGCCGCTTCAGTGGCCCGCAAAATAATGCCATCCCGCCACCTGCCCGGTACCGCCCGATGGACTTAGCGCTGTTCTTCAAATCCGCCTTGATCGGCCTCTCCATCGCCGCGCCGGTGGGGCCCGTCGGCCTGCTCTGCATCCAGCGCAGCCTGCTTCATGGGGCGCGCATCGGCTTTCTCAGCGGCCTCGGCGCTGCATTGGCCGACGCCTGCTTCGGTGCCCTGGGCGCCTTCGGGGTGCAGGCGCTGATCCAGGGCTTCGTGGCGCTGGCCACGCCCTTGGCGTTGCTGGGTGCGGGTTACCTGGCGTGGATGGGCATCCGCCTGTTGCGCACCGCGCCTGCTCGGCAAGCCGCCAGCCTGGCGGAGCCCGGCAGTGGCTGGCGGGCGCTGGCCTCGGTCTTCGCGCTGACCCTGACCAACCCCATGACCATCCTCGCCTTTGTCGCGGTCTTCGCCGGCCTGGGTGCCGGCGCCGCGCCCGGTACGGCGAACGCGCTGCTGATGGTCGCCGGGGTGTTCTGCGGTTCGGCACTGTGGTGGCTGGCCCTGGCGCTGGGCGTCGCCGCCGTGCGCCACCGCCTGGATGGGCGCCTGCTGCGACGCATCGACCAGGTGGCGGGGCTGTTCCTGCTGTGCTTCGCTGCCTGGCAGCTATGGCGAGTGCTGGGCGTCTCGCTTCACAGCGTGGGCTGAAGCCCACCCTACAAGGCGGGCCTCGGGGTGGCGCTTAGGCCATCTGCGTGATGGTGCGGCGGAAGCGCGTCAGGGCGGCGAGGAAGAAGGCACTGCCGATGCCGATGATGGCGAGGAACTGCGGCCAGACGATCTCCAGCCCCGCGCCGCAATAGAGGATGCCCTGGGCCAGGGCGACGAAGTGGGTGGTGGGCGCCGCCAGCATGATCTGCTGCACCAGCTCGGGCATGCTCTCCCGCGGCGTGGTGCCGCCGGAAAGAATCTGCAGCGGCATCAGCACGAGAATGGTCAGCAGCCCCAGTTGCGGCATGGAGCGCGCCACGGTGCCGAGGAATATGCCCATGGAGGTGGTGGCGAACAGGTGCAGCGCCGCCGCCACCAGGAACAGCCCGAGGGAGCCCTCGATGGGCACCGCCAGCCAGCCGCGCACCACGAACACCAGGCTCAGCGCCGCGGCCACCAGCACCACCGTACCCATGGACCAGACCTTGGCCAGCATGATTTCGAAGGCCGACAGCGGCATCACCAGCAGGTGCTCCACCGTGCCGTGCTCGCGCTCGCGGATCAGCGCCGCGCCGGTGAGGATGATCGACAGCATGGTGATCTGGTTGATCACCTCCATCACCCCGCCGAACCACGCCTGGGTCAGGTTGGGGTTGAACAGCGTGCGCACCGCCAGCTCCGCCGGCATGGCACTCGCACCCCGGTAGCGGGCGACGAACTCGTTGACCTCGGTATTGACGATGTTCTGGATGTACCCCGCCCCGCTGAAGGCCTGGCCCATCTGTGTGGCGTCGACGTTGAGCTGCACCGCCGGGTTGCGCCCGGCGAGCACGTCGCGCTGGAAGTCCGGCGGAATGTCCAGGGTGAAGGTGTAGAGCCCGGTGTCCATGCCCCGGTCCATGCGCCCCTGGTCGATGAGTTCCGGGGGGCGGAAGTACGGCGGCTGGAAGGCGTTGACCAACCGTGTGGAGAGCTGCGAGCGGTCCTCGTCGACCACGGCGATGGGCGCGTGGTGCAGGGTTTCCGGAATGCCGGTGGCGGAGCTGTACACGCCCAGGCTGAAGGCCCAGAGGATCAGCACCAGCATCGCGTAGTCGCGTTGCAGGCTGCGGAACTCCTTGAGCCCCAGGTGGAAGATGTTGGCCAGGCTGCGCATGGGTCAGGCCTCCTGCTTCTTCAGCGAGAGCACGCTGAACAGGGTGAGCAAGGGAATGGTCAGCAGCAGCGGGACGAAGTAGAAGGCCAGGTCGGAGAACCCCAGCGCCTTGGAGAACACGCCCCGGCTGATGATCAGGAAATGGGTGGCGGGATAGGCCTGGCCGATCGCCGCTGCCGCCCCTTCCAGGGACGACACCGGGTGCACCAGCCCGGAGAACTGGATGGCCGGCACCATGGTGGCGATGGCCACGCCGAACACCGCGGCGATCTGGCTGCGCATGAAGGTGGAGAGGAACAGGCCGAGCCCGGTGGCGGCCGTGACGTAGCACAGCGCCGCCAGCACCAGGGTGGCGAAGCTGCCCTTGAGCGGCACGCCGAACACGAACACCGCCAGGGCCACCATCAACAGGAAGCTGACCATGCCCATGGCCACGTACGGCAGCTGCTTGCCCAGCAGGAACTCCAGCCGCGTGACCGGCGTGACATAGAGGTTGGTGATCGAACCCAGCTCCTTCTCGCGCACCACGCCGAGGGCGGTGAGCATCGCCGGGATCATGATCAGCAGCAGCGGGATCACCGCCGGCACCATGGCCTTGAGGCTCTCCACATCGGGGTTGTAGCGGTAGCGCACCTCGACGCTGGCGGCGGCCTGGGCGCCACCCTCCGGGGATTGCCGGGCCAGCTCGGCGAGGTAGCCCAGGTGCATGCCCTGGACATAACCGGCCACGGTGTTGGCGCGGGTGGGCATGGAGCCGTCGATCCACACACCCACGGCGGGGCTGGCGCCACGCTTGAGGTCGCGGCCGTAGCCCGGCGGAATCTCGATGGCCAGGCTCAGCTCGCCGCTGCGCATGCGCCGGTCCAGCTCGGCGTAGTCGCGGATGGGCGCCCGCTCGATGAAGTAGCGCGAACCGGACAGGTTCAAGGTGTAGGCCTGGCTGGTGGTGGTCTGGTCGCGGTCGAGCACCGCATAGGAAAGGTCCTCCACATCCATGCTAATGCCGTAGCCAATGATGAACATCAGCAGCACGGTGCCCAGCAGCGCCAGGGTCAGGCGGATCGGGTCGCGGCGCAGCTCCATGGCTTCGCGCCGCGCATAGCTAAACAGCCGCTGCGGGCTGAAGCGCTGGTCACGCGGGGACTCGGCCTTGGCGGTGACGCTCGGCGCGCTGGCGGGTGCCGAGGCGGTGCCGGCAGCCTCTTCCAGGTAGGCGATGAAGGTGGCTTCCAGGCTCGGCAGGCCGCGCTCGGCCACCAGCGCCGCCGGGGTGTCGCTGGCCAGCACGCGGCCGGCGTGCATCAGGGAGATGCGGTCGCAGCGCTCGGCCTCGTTCATGAAGTGGGTGGAGATGAAGATGGTCACGCCGTCGTTGCGCGACAGGTCGATCATCAACTCCCAGAAGCCGTCGCGGGCCACCGGGTCGACGCCTGAGGTGGGCTCATCGAGGATGAGGATCTCCGGCTGGTGGATCACCGCCACCGCCAACGACAGGCGCTGGCGGATGCCCAGCGGCAGCGCGTCGGGCAACTCGTCGGCCACGCCGGCCAGGTCGAAGCGCTGGAGCATCTCCGCCACCCGCGCCTCGATGCGCTCGGCCGGCAGGTGGAACAGCTGCGCATGCAGCACCAGGTTCTGCCGCACGCTCAGCTCGCGGTACAGGGAGAACGCCTGGGACATGTAGCCCACCCGCCGCCGCGTGGCCATGTCGCCGGCATCCACCGGCTGGCCGAACAGCGCGCAACTGCCTTCGCTGGCGGGCAGCAGGCCGGTGAGCATCTTCATGGTGGTGGACTTGCCGCAACCGTTGGAGCCGAGGAAGCCGAAGATTTCCCCGCGCTCGATGCGGAAGCTGACGCGGTCCACGGCGACGAAATCGCCGAAGCGGCAGGTCAGCCCGTCCGCTTCGATGGCCACCGCGCGTTCGCCGGCGGGCAGTGGCGGGATGACCAGGCGACGGTGGTCGCGGCGCTTCTCTTCCGGCAGCAGGGCGATAAAGGCCGCTTCCAGGCTGTCGGTGCCGGTCTGCCGGCGTATCTCGGCCGGGCTGCCGGTGGCCAGCACGCGCCCGGCGTCCATCGCCACCAGGCTGTCGAAGCGTTCGGCCTCCTCCATATAGGCGGTGGCCACCAGCACGCTCATGCCGGGGCGGCCCTGGCGGATGCGGCCAATCAGCTCCCAGAACTGGTTGCGCGACAGCGGGTCGACGCCGGTGGTGGGCTCGTCGAGGATCAGCAAATCCGGGTCATGGATCAGCGCGCAGCACAGGCCGAGCTTCTGCTTCATGCCGCCGGAGAGCTTGCCCGCCGGCCGCTCGCGGAAGGGGTCGAGGCCGGTGCTGCGCAGCAGGTCGTCGATGCGCCGCTCCCGTTCCGCGCGGTCGTGGCCGAACAGGCGGCCGAAGAAGTCGACGTTCTCGAACACCGTCAGCGTCGGGTAGAGGTTCTTGCCCAGGCCCTGGGGCATGTAGGCGACGCGCTGGCAGATGGCGCGGCGATGGCGGGCGGAGCGCATGTCGCCGCCCAGCACCTCGATCTCGCCCTGCTGCATCTTCCGCGCCCCGGCCAGCAAGGCCAGCAGGCTGGATTTGCCGACGCCGTCCGGGCCGATCAGCCCGACCATGCGGTTGGCCGGGATCACCAGGTCGACCTCACGCAGGGCGAAGGTCTCGCCGTAGCCCAGGCTGACCCCGGCCAGGCGCGCGACGCTGCCGCTGGAGGCGTCCATCAGGGCACCTTGACCTGCAGCTGCTGCGGCCATTCCTGCTCAGCGTCCAGGCGCAGGTAGGCCATGCCGGGCACGCCGGTCTTCACTGCGGTCATGTGTTGTTTGAGCAGCGCCGGGTCGATGCGCGCCTTGACGCGGAACATCAGCTTCTCGCGCTCGCTGGCGGTTTCCACCGTCTTCGGGGTGAACTGGGCGACGCTGGCCACGTAGGAAATCTTGGCGGGGATCACGTACTGCGGCACCGCATCGATGATCAGCCGCACCTCGTCGCCCAGGTGCACGCGGCCGGCCTGGCCGGCGGGCAGGAAGAAGGTCATGTAGACGTCGCCCAGGTCCACCAGGTTGAGCAGCTTGCCACCGGCCGGCAGCACCTCGCCCGGTTGCGCCACGCGGTACTGCACGCGGCCGGCGCGGGGCGCCTTGAGCAGGCTGTCGTCGATGTCCGCCTGCAGCCGGGCGACGCTGGCGTTGGCCGCCTCGATAGCCGACTGCGCCTCGATCACCTGGGACTTGGCCGCCTCGATGCCAGCCTGGGCGGAAATCACCTGGGAGCGCGAGGCCGCCAGCGCCGCCTGGGCGCTCTGCATCACCGCGCGGTCATCGTCCAGTTGCTGCTGGGGCATGGCATTGCGCTTGACCAGGGTTTCGGTGCGGGCGAAGCGCTTCTGGGTCGCCACCAGCTCCGCCTCGCGCTGGCTCACCACCGCCTTGGCCGTGGCCTGCTCGCTTTCGCGCTGGGCCACCAGGGCCTGGGCGGTCAACCGGGCGTTCTCGGCCTGGCGCACCTGGGCCTGGGCCTGGGCCAGTTGCGCCTTCAGCACCTGGGTGTCCATCTGCGCCACGACCTGGCCGGGGGTGAGGAAGTCGCCCTCGTCGACCATTATCTCGGCTACGCGGCCGGCCAGCTTGGTGGCCACATCCACTTCGGTGGCCTCGATGCGGCCGTTGCCGCTGGCGAAGCCTTCGCCGAGGCCGGCGGGCCGCAACACCCACCAGGCACCGGCGGCGACCGCCACGGCGGCCAGCACCGCCACCGCCCAGGTCAGTTTCTGCTTGCTTGGCTGCTTCATCTTGGTGTCCCGAATGGCTGGATTTCGATGGAAGAAATCATCCGCCAATCGGCAATGAGTCACTTTGACTCATGTCAGGTCAGGCCTTTTCAGGGCCCTTTTCGGCCGCCTTGGGAACCCGGAAATCCACCGGGCCGAAGCCACGGCAGGCGAAATCGAGTTGATGTATGATTGCGCGCCTCAATCACGGCCAACCACAAGCGAACCGGCGCCCAGGCGCCCCCGGACCGACCATGAACACCAACGAACCCATCAGCCCCGAGCAACAGCCCCAAGCCGAAGGCAGCACCGAGGCTGCGCCCCCCGCCAAGGCTGTGAAGAAACAGAACGTGCCCTGGTACCAGACCCTCAAGGGCCACGACCGCGGCCAGCGCCCCGGCGCGGCACCGCGCGGCTCGCGCCGCTCGATGGGCAAGCGCTGATCCGGCGCCCGGGCACAAAAAAAGCCAGCTGATGCTGGCTTTTTTGTGGGCGCTCGGCGGGGTTACTGGCTGTTCTTCACCAGGCTCATGCGCTTCTCGGTGAACACGCAGATCACGCCCGCGTTGTTGTACATCACCTCGTGATTGAAATTGCAGTAGGCCGCGGCAACGCTCAGCGGCAGTTGCTCGTTGTTCCACTGGGTGGGTTTGAACCAGGACAGCTCGCCTTCCTTGCACTGGCGCGCCTCGGCGTCGGAGCTGTAGGTGCAGAGGGACGATTGATCGACCTCGCCCTTGAAGCAACCGGCGATGGGAAGGAAGCAGAGACCTGCCAACAGAAGTTTGGTGTGCACGCGCATGACAGCTCCGGGAATCGGCATGTGAGGGGGAATCCGTGCCGATTTGAACCAGCGCAGCGGCGCTGGGTTCCCTGGAGCCGGCAAAGATTTCCCGCCACGCGAGGCAACACACATCCGCCGCCAACCGTAGCAGCGAGCTCTGCTCGCGAAGCCCTTGATCCTGGAGCCGCAACCCAGCTCAAGGCCCTCGTCACCCTTGCCCCGGCAGAACCCCACTGAACGCCCGCATGCCCAGGCTCTGGTGGAAACGCAACAGGTAGCCGTCCGGGTCCTGCAGCAGGAAGTTGCACTCGCCGTGCTCCTGTTCGTCCTGGCGGTACCAGCGCTCCAGCGCCCCGCGCCGCAAGGGCACGCCGGCCGCCTCGATGCGTGCGATCAGGGCGAGCGCATCGGCACAGCGAATGGACAGGTTGAGACCACGGCCGAACGGCGCTTCCAGGGGTTCGACGCGCCATTCCGAGGCCTCGCCGTCGTCCTCTTCCAGCATCAGCTGGGCTTCCCCCAGGCGCAGGTAGGCGAAGCGGTGCTCGGGCCGCTGGTAGGCGATCTCGAAGCCCAGCACGCGGCAGTAGAAATCCAGGCTGTGGGCGAAGTCCCGCACCAGCAGCTCCGGTACCAGGGCATTGAAATGCATGGGTTCCCTCCTCCATCGCCCGCCCTCCGTGGGCGGGGCGCGCCACCTTAGCGCAGCTTCCGGCGGCACCGAAAGTGGCTGGCACGGGTCTATAGTCCTTGCACCTTTCCCACCCGTACCGGAGCCCATCCATGGATACGACCCCGCACAACCTCGCCACCCTGTTCGAGCAGCTCGGCCTGGAGTCCGACCACCGCCAGATCGAAGCCTTCATCGCCGACCACCCCCTCGCCGACGGCCAGAAGATCCAGGACGCGCCCTTCTGGAACGAGGCCCAGAGCGCCTTCCTGCGCAACGCCCTGGTCCAGGACGCCGACTGGGCCGTGGAAGTGGATGAGCTGGCGGTGCGTTTGTCGAAGTGAGCCGGCGAACAGCCAGAGCAGCACGTGGCTCAGATGTAGGGTGTGCTGCGCGCACCTGGGACTCGCCGGAAGCACCGAGCGGAGGTGCACACGGCACACCCTACGGCACGCGTTTGTCCTGATGGGTTCGGAACTCCGGCCCTCACCAGCAGCGCCGATAGCTCGGCAATACACCTAGGACGCGATGCCTGAAGACCGAATGAAAAACGGCCCCATAGGGGCCGTTTCGTTTTGCTGCGCAGGTACACCCGCTCGATCAGAAGTCCTGCACGGTCGGGCGCAGCACCACTTCGCTGATATCCACCTCGGCCGGCTGCTCCACCGCGTAGGCAATGGCCCGGGCGACGGATTCGGCGGGGATCGCCAGCTTGTAGAACTCGCCCAGGGCCTGGCGGCTTTCTTCGTGGGAGCTGCCCAGCTTCAATTCCGAATCCACCGCGCCGGGGGAGATGACGGTGACGCGGATGTCGCCGCCCACTTCATGACGCAGGCCGTCGCTGATGGCGCGCACGGCGAACTTGGTGCCGCTGTACACGGTGCCGCCCGGGCTGAACACCTTGTGCCCGGCCACCGAGGCGACGTTGATGAACTGGCCGCTGCGCTGCTGCTGGAACACCGGCAGCGCCGCCGCGATGCCGTAGAGCACGCCCTTGATGTTGATGTCGATCATGCGGTCCCACTCCTCCACCGGGGTTTCGGCGAGCGGCGCGATGGCCATCAGGCCGGCGTTGTTGACCAGCACGTCGATGCGGCCGAAGGCGTCGATGCCGCCCTGGACCAGGGCGCGGACCTGGGCCGCATCGGTGACGTCGGTGGCGAAGGCCACGGCCTTGCCGCCGGCGGCGGTGATTTCGCTGACCAGCGCGTCGAGACGGTCGACGCGGCGGGCGCCGAGCACCACCGAGGCGCCCAGGGCGGCCAGGTGGCGGGCGGTGGCTTCGCCGAGGCCGCTGCTGGCGCCGGTGATGACGATGACTTTGCCGTTGATATTGGTGCTCATGTCGGGTTCCTCAGGTTGGCTGCCGGCAGGAGGTATTCCTGCTGTTGGGGGCCAGTATGGGAAGCCGATGACGACCAGGGAATGGAAGTATTAGGATTGCGGAATTCCGCGAATCGGAACAATCCAAAGGTCATCCGCCATGCTCAATCGAATGGAGATGCTGCGCATCTTCTGCATCGCCGCCGAGTCCGCCAGCTTCCGCGAGGCAGCCACGCGCCTGAGCGCCTCCCCGCAGACCGTGACCCGGGCCATCAAGGAGCTGGAGCAACTGGTGGGCGAGCCGCTGTTCCACCGCAGCACGCGGCAGGTGCAGATCACCGCCTATGGCGAGCAGCTGGCGACCCAGGCGCGGGAGACCCTGGGCAGCTTCGACCAGCTGTTCCAACGCCACGCACGCCGGGGCCAGGACGGCATGGCCGGGCGCGTGGGCATCACCGCGCCCCGCTCCATCGGCCGCCGCTACGTGCTGCCGCTGCTGGCGGAACTGCAACGCGAGCACCCGGAAATCGTCCTGGACATGCGTCTATCGGACCAGATGACCGACTCCGTCGACGAGCAGATCGATATCGGCGTGCGCATGGGCTTCATCCGTGACCGCCGCTACATCGCCCGCGCCACGGCGCGCGTGCCGCTCTATGTGGTGGGGTCGCCGGAGTTGCTGGAGCGCGTCGGTGCGCCCGAGGACATCGAGGCGCTGAACCGTGTGCCGACCACCGCGCTGATCGATGGCAACACCGGGCGCCTGTGGCCCTGGACCTTCGCCGAGGGCCGGCAGATGCAGCCGCAGCGCGCCGCCTTCACCACCGACGACCAGGAATGCGAATGCGCGGCGGTGCTGGCCGGCACCGGCTTCGGCCAGCTGCCCAGCTACCTGGTGACGCCGCATATCCGCAGCGGCCAACTGGTGAGAGTGCTCAGCGACAACGAATCGCCAGCCTGGGAGATGTTCGCCTATCGCCCCCAGCGCGGCCCGGTATCACCCCGGGTGCGGCTGGTGTTCGATCGGCTGGTGGAGCGGCTTTCCGATCCGGCCTGGGTTCCGCTGGAGCCCTGAATTCCCGATAAGCCGTGAGCGGGAAATCGCGGGTTGCACCCGCCCTGAGAGTTGAACTCCGCCCCCCGTAGGATGGCGTAGAGCGCAGCGAAACCCATCGATCCGAGCCCGAAACACCGCGATCATCGGCGACCCCAGCATGGGTTTCGCACGGCTCTACCCATCCTACGAGTTGAATTCCGCCCCCCGTAGGATGGTGTAGAGCGCAGCGAAACCCATCGATCCGAGCCCGGAACACCGCGATCATCGGCGACCCCATCAATGCCGCTGTTCGGGGATCACTCGGCGATATCGATGACGACCTTGCCGAAGGCGGTGCCCTGCTCCACCGCATCGTGGGCGTCGTGGGCGGTCGCCAGGGTGAAATGACGCGGGTCGAGCACCGGCTTGAGCTTGCCGGCTTCCACCAGGCGCGTGGCATCGGCGAGGACTTCGCCGTGGTGGGCGCGGCCTTCGCCGGTAAGCATGGGCAGCAGCACGAAGATGCCGTTCAGGGTCGCCGCACGCAGGGACGACGGCGCCAGGCTGTGGTTGCCGAAGGCGGCACAGCTGACCACATGGCCACGGATACGCACCGATTCCAGGGCGTCGTCGAGGGAGCTGCCGCCCACGGTGTCGTAGACCACATCGAAGCCCTTGCCACCGGTGAAGGCCGCCACGTAATCGGCCGCCTTGGTGGTGTGGTAGTCGATGGGCGTGGCACCCAGGCCGCGCACCATCTCGTGCTTGGCCGGCGAGGCGGTGGCGAACACCTCGGCGCCGAACGCCTTGGCGATCTGCACGGCGATATGGCCGACGCCGCCGGAACCGCCGGTCACCAGTACCGTCTGCCCGGAATGCAGGCGTGCACTGTCCACCAGGCCTTCCCAGGCGGTGAGGAACACCAGCGGCAGCGCCGCGGCTTCACGCATGCTCAGGTTCTTCGGTTTCAGCGCCAGCAGGCGCCAGTCCGCCGCGACGAACTCCGCCAGGGTGCCCTGCAGGCCGCGCACGCCGCCGACCAGGCCGTAGACCTCGTCACCGGCCTTGAAGCGCGTCACACCCGCGCCCACCGCCTCCACCACGCCCGCCAGTTCGGTGCCCAGCACCGCCGGCAGCACCGGGTCGGCGTAGGGCGCACGGCCGGTACGGATCTTGTAGTCGATGGGGTTCACCCCGCTGGCCTTGATGCGCACCAGCACCTGGCCTTCGCCGGCGACCGGGCGGGCGATCTCCTGCTGGGTGAAGCGGCCGCTCTGGTAATCCTCGAGCACGAGGGCGCGCATGGTGACGGGGTTCGACATGGGATTCACTCCTTGGCAATCAGCTTCGCCGGGGCCTGGCCCGGCATCCGGCGCCCACTATAGAGCCGCCGCGAGGGCGAGGAAACAGGGACGCTGCCGCACCAGGGCGTCAGCGCAACGGCAAGCATCGACACCACTGATACTGACCATCAGCCCCTTTCAATTCTCCGATTGCCAGCGGACCGGCAAGATTCGCTCATCGGCCTTGTGCCCCATGAACCGAGACGACCGCCATGACCGCTCACTCGAAATTCGTCGACAGCAGCTACCTGGTCACCCACGTGACCCTGGATGAGTTCCACCTGCACTTCGAGACCGAAGTCGCCATCTGCCAGGAAGACGGCACCTTCGAGATGCTCCAGGCCCCGACGCCCATCGCCGAGCGCCGCGCCCTGCGCCAGCTGATCCGCAACCAGGCCGCCTGATAACAGCGGCCCGGTCGCGCCGCCTCAGGCCTTGACCTGGGCGGGGAATGGCAGGGTCCGCAGGCGTACGCCAACCGCCGCGTGCAGGGCATTGGCCAGCGCCGGTGCCAGGGGCGGCACACCGGGCTCACCCACGCCCGTGGGCTGTTCGGTGGACGGCAGGATGTGCACCTCCACCGTCGGCATTTCGTTCATCCGCAGCACCTGGAAGTCGTGGAAGTTGGATTGCTCCACGGCGCCATCCTTCAGCGTCACCGCACTGTGCAGCGCCGCCGCCAGGCCGAAGCCGATGCCGCCCTCCATCTGCGCGCGGATCACGTCGGGGTTGATCGGCACGCCGCAATCCACGGCGCAGACCACGCGATCCACCTTATAGGCACCGTCGGCCTTCACCGTCACTTCCACCACCTGGGCCACGTAGCTGCCGAAGGATTCGTGCACGGCGATGCCACGGCCACGCTTCTCACCTTCAGCGCCAGCCTTGAGCGGCTGCTTCCAGCCGGCCTTGCTCGCCACCACTTCCAGCACGCCCCGGTGGCGCGGGTGTTTCTCCAGCAGTGCATGGCGGTAGTCGTAGGGGTCCTTGCCGGCGGTGGTGGCGGCTTCGTCGATCAGCACCTCGGCGGCGAAGCCGGTGTGGGTGTGGCCCACCGAGCGCCACCATTGCACCGGCACCAGGATGTCGTCGGGGGTGGCCAGTTCCACCTGCAGGTTGGGCACGGCGTAGGAGAGGTTCGCCAGCCCTTCCACCGAGGTGTTGTCGATGCCGTCCTTGATCAGGAAGGCCTCCATGCCGGTGCCCTTGATGATGGATTGGCCGACGATGCGGTGGTGCCAGGCCAGCAGCTTGCCCTCGGCATCCAGCGCCAGGCGCGCACGGTGCAGGTAGGCCGGGCGGTAGTAGCCGCCACGGGTGTCGTCCTCTCGGGTCCAGACCAGCTTCACCGGCGCCTTGATGCCCTGGTCCCGTGCGGCCTTGGCCACCGCCACGGCTTCCAGCGGGTAGTCCGACACCGGGTTGGCGCGGCGGCCGAAGCTGCCGCCGGCGTAGAGCTGGGTGATAGCGACCTTGTCCACCGGGATGCCCAGGTACTTGGCCACGGCCACCTGGTCGCCGGTCTGCCACTGCTCGCCGTTCCAGATTTCGCAGGCGCCGTCGCCGAGCTTGACCAGGCAGTTCATCGGCTCCATCGCCGCGTGGGCCAGGTAGGGGAATTCGAACTCCGCCTCGATCAGCTTCGCCGGCTTGGCCAGCGCGGCGTCCACGTCGCCGCTGCGCGCGGCCATCAGCCCGGGCTTGCCGGCGCTCTCGCGGTACTTGGCGAAGATCTCGGCGCTGCCCAGCTTGAAGGCCTTGCTCTCGTCCCATTCGATGACCAGCGCATCGCGGCCCTGGCGCGCGGCCCAGGTGTTCTTCGCCAGCACGGCGACCCCGGCGCGGCCATGGGGCAGGTCACGGAATTCGACCACGGCCACCACGTTGGCGATGGCCTTGGCCTTGCTCGCGTCCACCTTCCCGGGCACGCCACCGAAGCGCGGCGGGTAGGCGACCACGGCCACCAGCATGTCCGGCAGCTTGAAGTCCTGGGTGAATACGGCGGTGCCGTTGGTCTTGTCGTGGCTGTCCTTGCGCTTGGCGGTCAGCTGGCCGATGAGCTTGAAGTCCTTCGGCTGCTTGAGCTTCACCTCGGTGGGCACCGACTCCTGCGCGGCCGCCTCGGCCAGGTCGCCGAAGCCCGCCTTGTTGCCGGAGGCGGCATGGGCCACCACGCCCTCACTGACGGTGATGGCCTCGGCCGGCACCTTCCATTGCTTCGCGGCGGCGGCCACCAGCATGGCCCGGGCGCTGGCCCCGGCCTTGCGCATCTGCTCGAAGGAGTTGGCCATGGCACTGCTGCCACCGGTGCCCTGCAGGGTGCCGAAGGCCAGGTTGTTGTACACGGCGGCGTTGGCCGGCGCGCCCTCGACCACCACGCGGTTCCAGTCGGCGTCCAACTCCTCGGCCACCAGGGTGGCGAGGCCGGTGTAAGCGCCCTGGCCCATTTCCACGTGCTTGGCGACCACGGTCACGGTGCCGTCGCGGGCGATGCGCACGAAGGCGTTGGGTTCGAAGCGCGCGTCGGCGGCGAACATCTCGGCGGCGTCCAGCAGCGGCGCGAAGAGCACGCCCAGGGCCAGCCCGCCGCTGCCCTGGAGGAAGGTGCGGCGGCTGATGTTGAGGATGCCGTTGCCCGGCGCAGCCTGGGTTTCGATCTTGCCCATGTCGGTGCTCCTCAGGCCAGTTGGCCGGCTGCTTCGTGGATGGCCGCGCGGATGCGCACGTAGGTGGCGCAGCGGCAGATATTGCCGCTCATGGCCGCATCGATATCGGCGTCGCTGGGCTTGCGGTTGCCCGCCAGCAGCGCGGTGGCCGCCATGATCTGCCCCGACTGGCAGTAGCCGCACTGGACCACGTCGAGCTTGCGCCAGGCCTCCTGCACCACCTTGCCCACGGCGTCATCGCCCACCGCCTCGATGGTGGTGATCTTCTTGCCCACCAGCATCGACACCGGGGTGATGCAGGCCCGCGTCGGCTGCCCGTCCACGTGCACGGTGCAGGCCCCGCACAGGGCCATGCCGCAGCCGTACTTGGTGCCGGTCATCTCGGCGACGTCGCGCAATGCCCAGAGCAACGGCATATCGGGGGCGATATCGAGTTCCTTGTCTTGGCCATTCAGGTTCAGGGTGATCATCGGCTTCTCCACCTCTACGGGTATGGATTCATGGTTCACCGGCCACGGGAGGGCCGGTTCAGGGCACGGTTGTTTCAGGGTAGAAGCTCCCTGGCTGTCCCAGCGCCGTTACGGCGGCGGGACGACCAGCGGAGCGGTATCAGGCGCTCTGGCGCAGGCGCGCGATGTCGCGCTGCGGCGGCTCGCCGAACAGACGGCTGTATTCGCGGCTGAATTGCGAGGGGCTCTCGTAGCCCACACGGCTGCCGGCGGTGGCGGCGTCCAGCGCCTCGGCGAGCATCAGCCGGCGCGCCTCCTGCAGGCGCAGCTGCTTCTGGAACTGCAGCGGGCTCATGGCGGTGACCGACTTGAAGTGGTGGTGCAGCGCCGAGGTGCTCATGTTCACCTCGCCGGCCAGGGAGCCGATCTGCAGCGGCCGGTGGTAGTTGTTCTTCAGCCAGCTCACGGCCTTGGCGATGCGCTGGGTGTGGCTGCCGACGCAGGCGATCTGGCGCAGCTGCGCGCTGCGCTCGCCCAGCAGCAGGCGATAGAGGATCTCCCGCTCCACCAGCGGCGCCAGCACGGCGATGTCGTCGGGGGTATCGAGCAGGCTCACCAGGCGGATCACCGCGTCCTGCAGGGGCTCGTCCAGGCTGCACACCGAGATGCCGCGCGCGGAGCTGGTCACCGCCGGCGGCCTGTCCATTTCCAGCAACAGCTCGCTGATGCGCGCCGGGTCCAGGTCCAGGCGCATGCTGAGGAAGGGCACTTCGGGGGTGGCGTCCAGCACCTGACCGATCACCGGCAGGTCGAGGGACACGATCAGGTACTGGGACTGGCCGTAGATATAGGTCTCGTCATTGAGCATCGCCTGCTTGCAGCCCTGCACGACGATCCCCAGGGCGGGCTCGTAGAGGCAGTGGATGGGCTCGGTGGCAGCGGTGGCGCGGAACAGTGACAGGCGAGGGATAGGCGTGTGATTGACGCCCTCCTCCCGGGCGAATCGTTCAATCAGGCGCGCGAGCCTGGCTTGCGGCCCCAGGGGTGCGCTGCGCCCCTGTTCTTCGAGGGTTGCGGGTGTGGTCATGGTTTCAGCCCCTCCGGATCAGGCGACAACTCTACTTGCGCGCGCGGGGCGCGTCTTGGGCGGGAAACCACTTAGGCAGGATCAGGCAAGAATCCTGCAGAATCCTGCTACCGAAGCGGCGACCCGTGATCACACACTGGCGCCCCTTCGAGCCTGGCCGACTCCGTGCATCGATGAACGCCGTTGCGACGATCGGCACCCAGCCGGCGAAAACGAAAACCGGCGCACATGGCGCCGGATTCGGTGAAGCCCATTGCAACGGCGGGTCAGTCGGCGACGTGGATCACCACGCGGCCACCGGCCGGGCAGGTTTCCATGTAGCGGCTCGCTTCGACGAAGTCGGCGAACTCGAAGACCCGGTCGATGACCGGCTTGAGCAAGCGGTCGCCGGTCATCTGGTTGATATGCGCGAGGGCTCGCTGCACGGCAGCGTCATCACGCTCCAGGCCGGTTTCCGGGTCACCGGTGAAATCCATCACGCAATGGCGGAAGAACTGCAGGTGCTTCTTGAAGGCAGCGCAGGCCGGGAAGGCTGCATCGTTGCCACCGTTGATGCCATAGAGGATCAGCTTGCCGCGCGGGGACGCGACATCGCCCAGCAGCTTCATCTGGGGGCCGGCGCATTGGTCCAGCACCACCTCCACGCCCTTGCCGGCGGTGAAGCGCTCGACTTCCAGGACCAGGTCCTGCTCCTCGGTGACGATGACCTTGTCGGCGCCCAGCTCCTTAAGGAACGGGCGGCTCTCCGGGTAGCTGGTGGAGGCGATGACGATCGCGCCCAGCGCCTTGGCCAGCTGCACCGACTGCGGGGCCAGGCAATGGCCGGCCTCGGTGATCAGCACATGCTGGCCGGGCTTGACCTTGGCCAGTTCCACCAGGGCGAAGTAACCCAGCAGCAGCGGCGTGTAGTGAACGGCGGCTTCGACCGGGGTCAGCACCTCGGGATAGCGGGTCAGGGCACGGCGCGGCATCAATACGATGTCGCCCCAGGCCGGATAGGTATTCGGGGTGGCGGACGGGAAGCTGGCCACGGCCATGCCGGGCTGCAGGTCATCGACACCTTCGCCAACAGCCTCTACCACGCCGGCCAGCTCGAAGCCGAGCCCGGCAGGCAGACGGGCCTGTTCGGAAGCCAGATTCTGCCGCCAGAGCACGTCTTTCCAACTGACGCCCAGCGCCTGGGTGCGCACCAGAACTTCGCCAAACCCCGGTTTCGGGGTGGGCAGCTCTTCCAGCTTGAGCACATCGGCCTCGCCGAATTGATGAAAACGGATCATGCGGGACATCACACACCTCGCCTGTGACTCTGTCATGGCCATGGACTCTATCCGGGCTTTATCCCTAAAACCACCCGCGCGCATCAATAGTTGTCATAAACACGGATGATGTGAGCCTTGACGACCGCGCTGCAGAGCCTCATTTTTCACACACTTATTTCGGAAGTAGCCCTGCATGAACAGGAACGACCTACGTAGAGTTGACCTCAATCTACTGATCGTGTTCGAGACGCTCATGCATGAGCGCAGCGTGACACGGGCGGCGGAGAAGCTCTTCCTCGGCCAGCCCGCCATCAGTGCCGCCCTGGCGCGGCTGCGTACCCTTTTCGACGACCCGCTGTTCGTGCGCACCGGCCGCAGCATGGAGCCTTCGGCGCGGGCGGTGGAAATCTTCGCCCTGCTCTCCCCGGCGCTGGACTCCATCTCCACCGCCGTGAGCCGTGCCGCCGACTTCGACCCGGCCACCAGCAACGCGGTATTCCGCATCGGCCTGTCCGATGACGTCGAGTTCGGCCTGCTGCCCGCCCTGCTCCGCCGCCTGCGCGCCGAGGCACCCGGCGTGGTGCTGGTGGTGCGCCGTACCAACTACCTGCTGATGCCCAACCTGCTGGCGTCCGGGGAAATCTCCGTGGGCGTCAGCTACACCGACGAGCTGCCGGCCAACGCCAAGCGCAAGACCATCCGCCGCTCCAAGTCCAAGCTGCTGCGCGCCGATGCGATACCCGGCGCGCTGAGCCTGGAGGATTACTGCGAACGCCCCCACGCCCTGGTGTCCTACGCGGGCGACCTCTCCGGCTTCGTTGACGAGGAGCTGGAGAAACTCGGCCGCAAGCGCCGCGTGGTGCTGGCCGTGCCCCAGTTCAACGGCCTCGGCGCGCTGCTCGCCGGCACCGACATCGTCGCCGTGGTGCCCGACTACACCGCCGCCGCCCTCACCGCCGCCGGTGGCCTGCGCGCGGAAGACCCGCCCTACGGCGGCCGCTCCTTCGAGCTGTCCATGGCCTGGCGCGGCGCCCAGGACAACGACCCGGCAGAACGCTGGCTGCGCTCGCGCATCCAGATGTACTGCGGCGACCCGGATAGCCTCGAATAGCGTGTAGGCCGGGTGAAACCCGACGCCCCCAGCCACTCCCACCGCGGGTTTCACCCGCCCTACGGCGATGCCGCGCACCGCTTGGCGACTGAAGTCGCCCCTACAGCCCCGCCGCACGTACGCGACCACTGCGTAGGGTGGATGACGCTTTTTTCATCCACCAGCGGAGCCCGCCATGACACTGATGGGACCGGTTTCAACCGCGAAACGCTTCGCGAATGAATTCGCTCCTACGGGTACGCGCCGGCCCGAATCGATGAAAAGCAACAGCCATTCGCTTCTATCGATAGAACCGCCCCGATCTGCCGTTGCAAGCAATCCCGTGAATGCCCTGAAACCATGCAGCGAACCGCCGAAAGCCCCATTCCAGGGCTGTTTCGCAGGGCAAGCCACCTACTATCAATGGAAAAAAGTGATTTATCACTGACGGTGATATTTATCTTCGTGGCGTTCGATTCGTCCGCGAACGAGCCAGCCAGCAGACTCCGCCCCATCTACAAATCCAAATGGCGGAGCTACACATGGAACAGTCCACTCAATCCACCTGGCGTACCGGCCTCACCCTCGCATCCCTGTTGGTGCTGGTGGCGTGCGGTAAGGCCCCGGAAGCCACGCTTGCACCCGCTGCCGCCAAGGTCAGCGTGGCCGAGGTGCTGCAACAGCCGATCAACGAATGGGACGAATTCACCGGCCGCCTCGAAGCGCCGGAATCCGTCGAGATCCGTCCGCGCGTCTCCGGCTACATCGATCACGTGTCCTTCCGCGAAGGCAGCCTGATCAAGAAAGGCGACCTGCTGTTCCAGATCGACCCGCGCCCCTTCCAGGCCGAAGTGAAACGCCTCGAAGCCCAGCTGCAACAGGCCCGTGCCAGCCAGACCCGCGCCCTCAACGAGGCCCGTCGCGGTGATCGTCTGCGCCAGAGCAACGCCATCTCCGCCGAGCTGGCCGATGCCCGCAGCAGCGCCGCCCTGGAAGCCCAGGCCGCTGTCGCCGCCACCCAGGCCGAGCTGGACAACGCCAAGCTCAACCTCAGCTTCACCCGCGTCACCTCGCCCATCGATGGCCGCGTCAGCCGTGCCGAAATCACCGAAGGCAACCTGGTCAACGCCGGCCAGTCGCTGCTGACCTCCGTGGTCTCCACCGACAAGGTCTACGCCTACTTCGATGCCGATGAGCGCGTCTTCCTTAAATACGTCGAACTGGCCCGCAAGGCCGGCGGTGACGCCCGTGGCGCCAGCCCCGTGTACCTGGGCCTGACCAGCGAGACCGGCAACCCGCACCTGGGCCAGCTGGACTTCCTCGACAACCAGGTCAACCCGCGCACCGGCACCATCCGTGGCCGCGCCGTGTTCGACAACAAGGACGGCCGCTTCACCCCCGGCCTGTATGCCCGCATCAAGCTGGTCGGCAGCGACACCTACCCCGCCGCGCTGATCAAGGACGATGCCATCGGCACCGACCTGGGCAAGAAGTTCGTCCTGGTCCTGGGCGAGAACAACACCGTGGCCTACCGCTCCATCGAGCTCGGCCCGAAGGTCCAGGGCCTGCGCATCATCCGCACCGGCCTGGCCAAGGGCGAGAAGATCGTGGTCAACGGCCTGCAGCACACCATGCCCGGCGCCACCGTCGACCCGCAGTCCGTGCCCATGGCCGACGAGAACACCCTCGCCGAGCTGGCCCGCCTGCGCCAAAGCGTGGAAGGCCGTGACGCACCGCGTGTCGCCGAACAGAACGCCAAACCTGCCGTCGCTCCGCGCGGTTGAGGTAGTACGACATGAATTTTTCCCAGTTCTTCATCCTGCGGCCGATCTTCGCCGCCGTGCTGTCGCTGCTGATCCTGATCGGCGGCGCCATCTCGCTGTTCCAGCTGCCCATCAGCGAATACCCCGAAGTGGTCCCGCCCACCGTGGTCGTGCGCGCCAACTTCCCCGGCGCCAACCCCAAGGTGATCGGTGAGACCGTAGCCTCGCCCCTGGAGCAGGCCATCGTCGGTGTGGAAGGCATGCTCTACATGTCGTCCCAGTCCACCAACGACGGCAAGCTGACCCTGACCATCACCTTCGCCCTGGGTACCGACCTGGACAACGCCCAGGTGCAGGTGCAGAACCGCGTCACCCGGACCATGCCCACCCTGCCCACCGAAGTGCAGCGGCTCGGCGTGACCGTGGACAAGGCCTCCCCGGACCTGACCATGGTGGTGCACCTGACCTCGCCGGATAACCGCTACGACATGCTCTACCTGTCCAACTACGCCGCGCTCAACGTGAAAGACGAGCTGGCGCGCCTGGACGGTGTGGGCGACGTGCAGCTGTTCGGCATGGGCAACTACTCCCTGCGCGTCTGGCTGGACCCGAACAAGGTGGCCTCGCGCAACCTCACCGCCACCGACGTGGTCAACGCCATCCGCGAGCAGAACCGCCAGGTGGCGGCCGGTGCCCTGGGTGCGCCGCCGTCCGATGCGGGCAACAGCTTCCAGCTCTCGATCAACACCCAGGGCCGCCTGGTCACCGAGGAAGAGTTCGAGAACATCATCATCCGTGCCGGCGACGACGGCGAGATCACCCGCCTGCGTGACGTGGCGCGCATCGAACTGGGCTCCAGCCAGTACGCCCTGCGCTCGCTGCTGAACAACCAGCCGGCCGTGGCCATCCCGGTGTTCCAGCGCCCCGGCTCCAACGCCATCGAGATCTCCGACTCCGTGCGGGGCCGCATGGCCGAACTGAAGAAGAGCTTCCCCCAGGGCATGGACTACGAAATCGTCTATGACCCGACCATTTTCGTGCGCGGCTCCATCGAAGCGGTGGTCCACACCCTGCTCGAAGCCATCGTGCTCGTGGTCCTGGTGGTGATCCTGTTCCTGCAGACCTGGCGCGCCTCGATCATCCCGCTGGTGGCCGTACCGGTCTCGCTGATCGGCACCTTCGCGGTCATGCACCTGTTCGGCTTCTCCCTCAACGCCCTGTCGCTGTTCGGCCTGGTGCTGGCCATCGGCATCGTGGTGGACGACGCCATCGTGGTGGTGGAGAACGTCGAGCGGAACATCGGCCTCGGCAAATCACCGGTGGACGCCACCCGCCAGGCCATGAAGGAAGTGACCGGCCCCATCGTCGCCACCGCTCTCGTGCTGTGCGCCGTGTTCGTGCCCACCGCCTTCATCTCCGGCCTCACCGGGCAGTTCTACCAGCAGTTCGCGCTGACCATCGCCATCTCCACCGTGATCTCGGCCTTCAACTCGCTGACCCTGTCCCCGGCGTTGGCCGCCGTGCTGCTGAAGGACCACCACGCGCCCAAGGACCGCTTCTCGCGCATCCTCGACAAACTCTTCGGTGGCTGGCTGTTCGGCCCGTTCAACCGCGTCTTCGAGCGTGCCGGCAACGGCTACGTCGGCACCGTGCGCCGCGTGCTGCGTGGCAGCTCGGTGGCCCTGCTGGTCTACGGCGGCATCCTGGTGCTCGGCTACCTGGGCTTCTCCAGCACCCCGGCCGGCTTCGTGCCGCAACAGGACAAGCAGTACCTGGTGGCCTTCGCCCAACTGCCCGATGCCGCGACCCTGGATCGCACCGAAGCGGTGATCAAGCGCATGTCCGAGATCGCCGCCAAGCACCCGGGCGTGGAAAACACCGTGGCCTTCCCCGGTCTGTCCATCAACGGCTTCACCAACAGCCCCAACAGCGGCATCGTGTTCACCCCGCTCAAGCCCTTCGATGAGCGCAAGGACCCGTCCATGTCCGCCGGTGCCATCGCCGCCGAGCTGAACAAGGAGTTCGCCGGTATCCAGGACGCCTACATCGCCATCTTCCCGCCGCCGCCCGTACAAGGCCTCGGCACCATCGGCGGCTTCCGCCTGCAGGTGGAGGATCGCGGCAACCTGGGCTACGAGGAGCTGTACAAGCAGACCCAGAACATCATCAACAAGGCGCGCCAGCTCCCCGAGCTGAACCCCATGTCGGTGTTCACCAGCTACCAGGTCAACGTCCCGCAGGTGGATGCCAACATCGACCGCGAAAAGGCCAAGACCCACGGCGTCGCCATCAGCGACATCTTCGACACCATGCAGGTCTACCTCGGCTCGCTGTATGCGAACGACTTCAACCGCTTCGGCCGTACCTACCAGGTCAACGTCCAGGCCGACCAGCCGTTCCGCCTCGAACCCGAGCAGATCGGCCAGCTGAAGGTGCGCAACAACCGTGGCGAGATGATCCCGCTGTCCACCTTCGTCAAGGTCGACAACGCCTCCGGCCCCGACCGCGTGATGCACTACAACGGCTTCATCACCGCCGAGATCAACGGCGCCGCCGCTCCGGGCTACAGCTCCGGCCAGGCCGAGGAAGCGATCGCCAAGCTGCTCAAGGAAGAACTGCCCAACGGCATGACCTACGAATGGACGGACCTGACCTACCAGCAGATCCTCGCCGGCAACACCGCGATCTTCATCTTCCCGCTCTGCGTGCTGCTGGCCTTCCTGGTGCTGGCCGCCCAGTACGAAAGCTGGAGCCTGCCGCTGGCGGTGATCCTGATCGTGCCGACCGTGCTGTTCTCGGCCATCGTCGGGGTGATGCTCGCCGGTAGCGACAACAACATCTTCACCCAGATCGGCTTGATCGTCCTGGTGGGCCTGGCGTGCAAGAACGCCATCCTCATCGTCGAATTCGCCAAGGAGAAACAGGAAGAAGGCCTCGACCGCCTGGCCGCGGTACTGGAAGCCTGCCGCCTGCGTCTGCGCCCGATCCTGATGACCTCCATCGCCTTCATCATGGGCGTGGTACCCCTGGTGCTCTCCTCCGGCGCCGGCGCCGAAATGCGCCACGCCATGGGTGTAGCGGTGTTCAGCGGGATGATCGGCGTGACCTTCTTCGGCCTGCTGCTGACCCCGGTGTTCTATGTGCTGATCCGCGGCTTCGTCGAGAAAGGCGAAGCCCGCAAGGCAGCCAAGGCCCAGAAACTCAAGGAACTGCACGCATGATCAACAAGGCTTTCGCCCCTGCCCTGCTGGCCCTCGCCTTGAGCGCCTGCGCCGTGGGCCCGGACTACAAGGCCCCCGACAGCGAGCCCGCGCGGCTCGCTGCCGCGGACGCCGGCCACTACGACCGCGCCCGCTTCGAAACCCTCTGGTGGCAACAGTTCGACGACCCGACCCTGAACCAGCTGGTGCAGCAGTCCCTCGAACAGAACCGCGAGCTGCGCGTGGCCTTCGCCCGCCTGCGCGCCGCCCGTGCCATCCGTGACGACGTCGGCAACGACCAGCTGCCGACCATCACCAGCCGCGCCAGTGCCGAAGTCGGCAAGGGCCAGCAGCCCGGCCAGACCGAACAGCGCGTCAACGCCGAGCGCTACGACCTGGGCCTGGACATGGCCTGGGAGCTGGACCTGTTCGGCCGCATCCAGCGCCAGATCGAAGCCAGCGACGCCGAGATCGGCGTCGCCCAGGCCGAGCTGCAACAGCTGCAGGTCAGCCTCATCGCCGAGCTGGTGGACGCCTACGGCAACCTGCGTGGCGCCCAGCTGCGTGAACGCATCGCCCGCGAAAACCTGAAGAACCAGCAGGAATCCCGTGGCCTCACCGAGCAACTGCGTGACGCCGGCGTCGGCAATGAACTGGACGTGCTGCGCGCCGACGGCCGCCTGGCCGCCACCGAAGCCACCCTGCCGCAACTGCAGGCCCTCGAAGTGCGTTCGCGCAACCGCATCGCCACCCTGCTCGGCCAGCGCCCGGAACAGCTGAGCGTCGATCTTTCGGCCAAGCCGCTGCCGGTGATCGCCAAGGAACTGCCCATCGGCGACCCCGCCGAGCTGCTGCGCCGCCGCCCCGACGTCGCCGCCGCCGAACGCCAGCTGGCCGCCGCCACCGCCAATGTCGGCGTGGCCACGGCCGACCTGTTCCCCCGCGTCAGCCTCTCCGGCTTCCTCGGCTTCACCGCCGGACGTGGCTCGCAGATCGGCTCCTCCGCTGCTCGCGCCTGGGGCGTGGCACCGACCATCAGTTGGGCCGCCTTCGACCTCGGCAGCGTGCGGGCCCGCCTGCGCGGCGCCGAAGCCGATGCCGACGGCGCCCTGGCCGGCTACGAGCAGCAGGTGCTGCTGGCCCTGGAAGAATCCGAGAACGCCTTCAGCGACTACGCCAAGCGCCAGCAACGGCTGATCTCCCTGGTCCGCCAGTCGGAGGCCACCCGCGCCGCCGCCCAGCAGGCCGCCGTGCGCTACCGCGAAGGCACCGTGGACTTCCTCGTGCTGCTGGACGCCGAACGCGAACGCCTGGCCGCCGAAGACGCCCAGGCCCAGGCCGAAGTGGAGCTCTACAGCGGCATCGTCGCCATCTACAAGGCCCTCGGCGGCGGCTGGCAGCCCCAGGCCTGAACCTCTCCTCCTGGCTCGGCCGCCCCCCGGCCGACCTCTCGCCCCGCGACGGTGCCCCTGTCGCGGGGCTTTTTTTGCCTGAAGAAAGCCAGCCGGCGCGCTGCCCCATCGTGGGAGCGAATTCATTCGCGATGGAACATCCGCCCATTCGCAGCCCAGTACCGGCGGCAGGCCTTTCGCGGCTGAAGCCGCTCCCACAGGGAGTGTCCGCAGCGAGGCCATGCATCGCCGTGTTGGGCCTCGCTGCGCTCGCCGCCAACCTACGCACCGTGCCGCTGTAGGTCGGGTGCAACCCGACATATACCGTGCAAGGGCCTCGCGGGTTTCGCTCTACGGAACTGACCGCTGTGTAGGGTGGATGACGCTCTTTTCATCCACCAGGCGATGCATCACCCCACACCACAGCCCACCCGGTAGGGGCGAATTCATTCGCCCAGCGGTGCGCAGCACCGCCACCCCCTCACCGCAACGGCGAGAAACGCGCCGGCAGGCACGCGGTGGAGTGCATGTCGCGCAGCTGCGGGCCGGAGTTTTCCGGCGGCCACACGCCATCGGCCACCGCGCGGGTGCGCACGTCGAGGCGCTGCTCCAGGCTCGCGTAGGGCCAGATGTGCAGGTAGCGCGGGGTGCGGCCGTCGGTGGCGTAGAAGGCCGCGTAGACCTGGGAATAGCCCTCGCCGGTGCGCGGACCGACGGCCTTCTTCCAGCCTTCCAGGGTCGGCGCCAGGCCGGAGGGGATCAGGTCGTACACCCGCAGCTCGTAGAAAGGTCCATGGGCGCCCGGAGCCAGGGGTTCGAGGAAGGGGAACAGCGTGTAGTTCTCCACCTTCATGTCGGTCATGAAGCATTCGATGCCGAAGGCGTCCCGCGCCAGCAGGTAGCGCTCGCGTTCGGCCTGGCGGGCCTGCTCGTCGGTGAAGCCGCGCAGCACGATGACCTGGTTCAACGGGCCGATCTCCGAGGCCCAGCAACCCATAAGGGTGCAGCCGGGGCCGCTGCTGGCCAGGGTTTCTTCCAGGCGCGCCAGGGCATCGGCCGTGGTGCGCACGCGCAGGGTGAAGGTGATCAGTTCGAACAGGCGCATCGTTACCTCGTGGTCCGTGGTTCATCTAGATACGGCGGCGGGCACTGTGCCTGCCACCCTGCAACCGGGGCCGCGAGGGGCGCGTTCACGCCTGCCTCAAGGCCCCGTTGAAACGCGGGGCGAGCCCCATCAGGTCGAGCTTGCGGGTGAATTCGCCGAGGCGGCGCAGCTTGTAGGCCTCCACGTCCACGCCCGCGTAGTCATAGAAGCCTTGCCCCTCACGCAAACCGTTGCGGCCCTCGTGCATGTTGTCGGTGATCACCTGGGGCGAGGCGAAACGCGGGTCGATGGCCCCGGCCAGGTAGCGCGAGGCGTAATAGAGGATGTCGCCGCCGCCCCAGTCGATGAACTCCAGCAGGCCCAGCACCGAGAAGCGCAGGCCGAAGCCGACGCGGATCGCCGTGTCGATGTCCTCGGCGCTGGCCACGCCCTCCTCCACCATGCGCGCGGCCTCGTTCATCGCCAGGGCCTGGATGCGCGGCACGATGTAGCCCGCCGCCGGGGCGCAGAGCACCGGCACCTTGCCCACCTGGCGCAGCAGCGCCAGCAGGCGCTCGACCACCTCGCCGCGGGTGGTTTCGCTGCGGCTCACCTCCACCAGCGGGATCAGGTAGGCCGGGTTGAGCCAGTGGGCGTTGACGAAGCGTCCGGGGTGGCTGACCAGCCCGGCCAGCTCGGTGACCAGGAAGGTGGAGGTGGTCGAGGCGATGATGCAGTCGCCGCTGCAATGCAGGCTCAGCCAGGCGAAGCACTCGCGCTTCACCTCCAGCACCTCGGGCACCGCCTCGAACACCAGCTCGGCGCAGGCCAGGTCGGCCAGCGCCTGCTCGCGGTCGCACAGGCGCACCCGGCCCAGCGCCTCGTCCGCCTGCCCGGGTTCGAGCACGCCGAGGCGTACCAGGGTCTGCAGCTCGCCGGCGAGACTGGCGCGCACCTTGTCGAAATACCCCCGCTGCTGCTCGGCATCGCGGGCCTTGATGTCGATGAGGGTCACCGGCAGCCCGGCGTGCATGAAGGCCAGGGCGATGCCTTCGCCCATGCGCCCGGCGCCGACCACGGCGATGCGCGCGGCCATCAGTGGATGCCCTCGCGCAGCAGCTCGACCATCTCGGCGCGGCTCAACCCGGCCAGGCCGAGGCGCTCCAGGGTGCGGCCCTCGGCATAGAGATCGAAGCCGGCCACCGCCGAGGCGATGCTCAGCAGGCCCTGGGCGACGGGCATGGGCACGCTGGCCCAGCGCCCTACCGAAACCAGGAAGGACAGCCCCAGGCGGGTGTCCTCGAGCATGTAGCGGTGGCGCTGCAGGTCGATGTCCTCGCGCCAGTCGCCGCTGTCGGTGAGCTTGCCGTGGGCACCGCGGCCGTACATCCACTCATCGCCCTCGGTGGTGTTGTAGTGGTCGGCCAGGGGGAAATGCGGCCCCGGGTAGCCCAGCGCCTCGCGCAGGGCCATGCGCTCGGCGTCCAGCGCGGTGGTGACGCGGCGGATAGCCGGCTGGGTGCCTTCGTTGTGGATGTCCCAGGTCTCGAAGTGCTCCAGGGGGCCGGCGTTCATCATGATCAGCGGCGGGTGGATGATCGGCCCGGCGTTCATCAGCGCGCCGCTGAGGCCGTCTTCGATGGGTTCGACACTCGGGTAGGCCTGGCGCAGCAGGGCGAAGGCCGGCTCGGCCAGGCGGCTGGGGAACACGCCGGTGGGCAGGCGCGTGGCGTAGCCGCTGATCACCACATTGGCCGCGCCGTGCTTGCGGGCCAGATAGGGCAAGGTGCCGGTCTCGGCGAAGGCCACCTCGGCGTCGTTGCCGGCCTCGTGCATGGCCTTGGCGAACAGGTAGCTGCCGAAGGTGCCCGGCGGCAGGAACAGCACCTGGCCGTCGCGCAGCAGCGGCGCCATTTCCCGCGCCAGGCTCTCATGGGTGGTGGACGGCAGCGGCACCACCAGCAGCTCGGCGAACGCCACGGCTTCGGCCAGGTCGTCGCTCAGGCTGAGGCTGGCGCCCTCGCCGCCCACGGCCACCTGGCGGGTGCCGCGATAGTCCTTGACGGTCAGGCTGCCGATGGCCGCCAGCTCCTTGAGCGCCGCGCCGTCACGGCGCCACAGGCACACGCGGTGCCCCTTCTCCGCCAGCTCGATGGCTGCCGCGTAGCAACCGTGTCCACCGCCGATAACGCTGATATTCATGGGCCAAGTTCCTCGTTCAAGAGCCTCGATCCTAGGGGCCCGACCCGCACCCGGCTGCGCGGAATGCGCAACGAGGATTCGGAATGTGCAAGGGATTGGTGCCGGTTAGGCAATCGATCCCGTAGGGGCGAATTCATTCGCCCAAGGGCCGCGCAGCGGCCCGCATGTCCAACCCGACATCGAAGCCGAGCCATGCTCCGCTGGTGGATGAGAAGAGCGTCATCCACCCTACGATTCGGCTCCTCCCCGGCACAAAAAAACCACGCCGGCATGACCACCGGCGTGGTTGAAAACAGCGGGGAAAATCGGGTGATTCCCCGCCGGGACTACGGGCCTCAGGCTTCCAGGGCGCGGACGCGATCGCGGCGCTCTTCTTCCTTGGGCTTGGCGGCGGCTTGCAGCTGGAAGTCGAAGTCGATCTCGGCGAAGCGGCCTTCGATGCCCCGGGCGTCGGCGGCAGCGGCGTCCTCGATGAAGCGCACCTCGGCCACCAGGCCTTCACGGGTGGCGTAGGCGAAGTCGTCCCACAGGTACTGGTCGCCCGAGAGGTTGATCTGGGTGGTCAGGTGGCGATGGCCGGGGGCGGAGATGAAGAAGTGGATGTGCGCCGGGCGGTTGCCGTGGCGGCCCAGGCTGTTGAGCAGCTCCTGGGTGGGGCCGTCCGGCGGGCAGCCGTAGCCGGAGGGCACGATGCTGCGGGCGCGGTAGCGGCCTTCGCTGTCGGTGATGATGCGCCGGCGCAGGTTGAACTCGGACTGGGTGCTGTCGAAGTAGGAATAGGTGCCGTTGGTGTTGGCGTGCCAGACGTCGACGGTCGCGCCGGCCAGGGGCTTGCCGTCGGTGTCCAGCACCTGGCCCTGGAGGAACATCACGGTGCCCGGGTCGGTGCCGTCGTCCATGCGTGCCTCGCCCTCGGACAGCGGCGCGCCGGCCACGTAGAGCGGGCCCTCGATGGTGCGCGGGGTGCCGCCGCTGAAGCCGGCAGCTTCGTCCTGGGCATCCAGCAGCAGGTCGAGGTAGTGCTCGACACCCAGGCCGGCGACCAGCAGGCCGGCCTCCTGGCGGCTGCCCAGGCGGTTGAGGTAATCCACCGCCTTCCAGAATTCCTCGGTGGTCACGTCCAGGTCCTCGATGATCTTCACGGTGTCGAGGAGGATGCGGTTCACCAGCGCCTTCATGCGCGGGCTGCCCTGGTCGTTGGTGAAGCCGCTGGCTTCCTTGAAGAACTGCTGGACGCTATCGGTCTGGGAGAGTTTGACAGTCATGGTTGGAACCTCATCTTGTAGTTATTGGCCGGGCTTAGCTGGGACGGTGCGGCGATCAGCGATCGTCCTGGTGGATTGACGAAGGGTGGCGGCAGAGCCCGTCGACCTCGATCTCCATGTACGGGAACAGCGGCAGCTGCATCAGCGTGTCGTGCAGCTCCTCGACGCTGGCCAGGTCGAACACGCTGTAGTTGGCGTAGTGGCCGGCGATGCGCCACAGGTGGCGCCACTTGCCCTCGCGCTGCAGGCGCTGGGCCAGTTCCTTCTCGTCGGCCTTGAGCTTGGCGGCCTTGGCCGGGTCCATGTCGAGCGGCAGCTTCACGGTCATCTTCACGTGGAACAGCATGGAAGCATCTCCTTCTTCAGGCGAGGGTTCAGGTACGGCGGAAGCGCGCCAGGCGCTCCTCGTCGAGGGTCAGGCCGAGGCCGGGCAGGCGCGGTACGTGCAGCTGGAAGTCCTGGTAGCGCGGCGGCTCGGTGACGATCTCTTCGGTCAGCAGCAGCGGGCCGAACAGTTCGGTGTCCCAGGCCAGTTCGGCCAGGGTGATGAAGGCGTGGGCCGAGGCCAGGGTGCCGACGCTGCCTTCGAGCATGGTGCCGCCGTAGAGGCCGATACCGGCCGCCTCGGCGATGGCGGCGGTGCGCAGTACGGCGCGCGGGCCACCGTTCTTGGCGATCTTCAGGGCGAACACCGGGGCGGCGCCTTCGCGGGCGAGGTTGAAGGCGTCCTCGACGCATTCGATGGACTCGTCCGCCATGATCGGCGCCGGGCTGCGCAGGGCGAGGCGCGCCTGGCCGGCGCGGTTGTTGCGCGAGATGGGCTGCTCGATCAGGTCGATGCCGTTGTCGCCCAATACCTGGCAGGCACGCAGGGCCACGGCTTCATCCCAGTACTGGTTGACGTCGACGCGCACGCTGGCGCGATCGCCCAGGGCCTTCTTGATGGCGATGACGTGGCGCAGGTCCTGGCTCACTTCGTTGGCGCCGATCTTCAGCTTGAAGATGCGATGGCGGCGCACCTCCAGCATGTGCTCACCCTCGGCGATATCGCGGGCGGTATCGCCGCTGGCCAGGGTCCAGGCCACTTCCAGGCTGTCGCGCACACGGCCACCGAGCAGCTCGCTCACCGGCAGGCCCAGGCGCTTGCCCTGGGCGTCCAGCAGCGCGGTTTCCACCGCCGAGCGGGCGAAGGTGTTGCCGGTGATGGTGCGGTCGATGCGCTGCATCGCGGCATTGACGTTGCTGGCGTCCTGGCCGACCAGCAGCGGCGCGAAGTAGCGGTCGAGGTTGGTCTTGATGCTCTCGGGGCTTTCGTAGCCATAGGCCAGGCCGCCGATGGTGGTGGCTTCGCCTATCCCCTCGATGCCGTCGGCGCAGCGGATGCGCAGGATCACCAGGGTCTGGTTCTGCATGGTGTGCATCGCCAGCTTGTGCGGGCGGATGGTCGGCAGGTCGACGATGATCGCTTCGAGGGACTCGATCGCGGTAGAAATCATTTCAATACCCATCAGGTTCTGTTTTCAATGAACCGGAGCCTAAATCCACGATTGAACCGGTTCCAATATTGAGTTTGTCTGGCACCATACTCGCCAGGTATAGAACCAGCACCTCGGAGACCCCATGGAGCTTCGCCATCTGCGCTACTTCCAGGCACTCGCCGAAACCCTCAACTTCACCCGTGCCGCCGAGCGCCTGCACATCGCCCAGCCGCCCTTGAGCCGGCAGATCCAGCAGCTCGAGGAAGAGCTCGGCGTCACCCTGCTGGAGCGTGGCCGGCCCCTGCGCCTGACCGAGGCCGGGCGCTTCTTCCATGAGCACTCCAGCGCCCTGCTGGAGCAGTTGGCCAAGGTCTGCGACAACACCCGGCGCATCGGCCAGGGCGAGAAGACCTGGCTGGGCATCGGCTTCGCCCCCTCGACCCTCTACGGCGTGCTGCCGGAGCTGATCCGCCGCCTGCGCAGCGACGCCGAGCTGGAGCTGGGCCTCAACGAGATGACCACCCTGCAGCAGGTGGAGGCGCTCAAGGCCGGGCGCATCGACATCGGTTTCGGCCGCATCCATATCGAGGACCCGGCCATCCACCAAGAGGTGCTGACCCTGGACCCGCTGGTCGCCGCCCTCCCCGCCGGCCACCCGCTGCTGGCCGCCCCGGCGAGCCTGGAAGCCCTGGCCCGCGAGCCCTTCGTGCTCTACCCGGGCAACCCACGGCCGAGCTACGCCGACCATGTGCTCGCGCTGTTCGCCACCCACGGCTTGCAGATCCGTGTCGTGCAGTGGACCAACGAACTGCAGACTGCCATCGGCCTGGTCGCCGCCGGCATCGGCATCACCCTGGTGCCCGCCTCGGTGCAGCTGCAGCACCGCGACGACATCGGCTACACCCGCCTGCTGGAAGGCAACGCCACCTCGCCGATCATCATCAGCCGCCGCGTGGGCGACACCTCCCCGGCCTTGGCGGACTGCCTGGCGCTGATCGAGGAGCTGGTGGCGCAGGAGGCCTGAACACGCAGGCGCATCGCAATAAAAAAGGCCCGCAAAGGAGTGGCCGGGCCGAGGTGAAAACAAAGGGATTGGTACAGGACGCGGGCTCATCGCTCGCACCGCACGTAGGAGCGAGCCCTGCTCGCGAAGCGCCCTCATGCGGGCTCGCAATCCGTGCCTGTCGGGGCCGCCCGCAGCACATAGGATGGGCCGTTCGTAGGATGGGTAGCGCGGAGCGAAACCCATGCTGTGTCGGGGCCGCTGCGCAGCCCTTGGCGAATGAATTCGCCCCTACAGATTTGATCCGGCCCGGGCACGCTCTCCCGCATCCCGCAGGACGCGAAGTCGACGACGCCGGGCCGGCCCTTCATGCCCCTGTTCCTCAGAACTTGAAGGTGTAGGTGGTGATCAGGCGGTTCTCCTTGTAGTCCGCCCCCGAGGCCGCGCCGTTGCCGTAGCGGGTCTTGACGTCGATGTTGCGCCACTCGAAGCCGACGCCCTTGAGCGGGCCGCTCTGCACCACGTAGCTGAGGAAGATGTTGCGTTCGCTCTCGACGTTCTCGTCCAGCGCGTTGTTGCCCCGGTCGATGCCGGTGCCGCGCATGTAGCGGGTCATCAGCTTGAGGCCGGGCACGCCGTAGCCGGCGAAGTCCAGGTCGTAGCGCAGCTGCCAGGAACTCTCGTTGGGCTTGACGAAGGCGACGGTGGACCAGTTCACCAGGTACGGCTGCGGGGCGTAGCCGTTGAGCGTGGGGAAGGTGCTGTCGCCGAGCATGCGCTGGTAGCCGACGCCGATGGCGTGGGCGCCCTTGCGCAGGGTGGTCATGGCGCCGTAGGAGCGGTTGTCGATCTCGCCGTAGAGCGCCTTGCCGTCTTCCTTGTTGTCGAAGTAGCGCAGGTCGGTCTTCAGGCCGAAGCCGTCGCCCAGGTCGGCGTTATGGGTCAGGCCGCCGTAGTGCTGCTCGTAGATGTCCTCCAGCTGGCCGTAGAAGTAGGTGGCCGAGAGCGAGGGGCTGAAGGCGTAGGTGGCGCCGCCGAAGTTGAGGCCGTCGCTGCGGCGTTTGATGTCCGGGCCGTTGAACAGGTACATCTTCTCCCGGTCGGAGGATTCGCGGCTGCTGATCTCGGTGAAGCGCCCGCCGGTGAGGGTGAGCTTGTCGATCTCGCGGGATTCGACCAGGAAGCCGTGGTAGGTGGTGACCAGTTGCCGCGAGTCGTCCATGAAGGCCACCGGCAGCATCGGCCGGTGCTCGCCGATCTTCAGCTCGGTCCTGGAATACCTGACCTTGGCGGTCAGCGCGGCGCGACCGTAGTCACGCACCTGCTCGCCCTTGCTGTCGTCGTAGGGAATGATGCTGTCCGGGCCACGGCCACCACCGCCATCCAGGCGATAGGCATATTGCGCGGACAGATCGAGGCCGAACTGGATCGGGCCCTCGGTATAACCGGAGATGGCGCGGAAGTCGAAACCCTGGGTCCAACTGCCGATACGCGACTTCGGTGCATCGCTCTGCTTGTAATCACGGTCGATATAGAAGTTGCGCAAGCCGAGGCTCACTTGCCGATCATCGAGAAAGTCCGCCTGGGCGGTAATAGGCGCGAGCGCACCCATCAGGCTCGCGGCAGCAACGCCGCGGGCCAGCCAGCTTTTCTGAAACATGGGATGTTCCTTTAATACATGTGCAAGGCACTAGAGTGGGAGCAGATTAATTGGCAAATCAGCAAACGCAGGCAGTTAATCCGCAGTGTTGTTTTTATGACCACTTACTGCAAAAAGGCGAAACAGACCCTGTTACCCGAACAGAAGTAACGGGCACCCTCCTTTATTGTTATGTGTTTCATACAGCAGACTTTGCGCGGGAATGACTCGCAAAGTTTCCGGTAACGAGTACCGAAACTTTCAACACCGGGAAGTTGCTCGCCCCCGGTCTCCGGCCCGTGTCAGCAGGCCGCCTTGGAAGCGTCGCCGAGGCGGTGGTAGGCGCGGTCGAAGTACACCAGCCCCTCCCGGTTGTCGCCGTGGCGGATGCCCAGCACCTCGCAGTAGAAGATGGTGTGCGAGCCCACTTCATGGGCCTGGGCGATGCGGCAGTCGAAGCTCACCAGCGCGCCGTCCAGCAACGGGGCGCCGCTCTCCAGGGTGCTCCAGCTGGCGGCGGCGAAGCGTTGGTCGGAGTCAAGCTCGCGGTTGGCGAACACCGCCGAGATGTCCTTCAGCTCGGCGGTCAGCACGTTCACGCCGAGCACGCCGTTGCTCTTGAAATGCACGTTGGAATACGAGGAGCGGTTCATGCACACCAGCAGCGTGGGCGGCTGGTCGGTGACGCTGCACACCGCCGAGGCGGTGAAGCCGAAGCGCCCGGCGGTGCCATTGGTGGTGATGACCGAGACGGCGCCGCCCAGCAGCGCCATCGCATTACGAAATCCTGTGGTGTCGACCATGGTTCTACCCTCCGGTGTTCAGATGTCCAGGACCAGCTTCGGGGTCCTGGCGCGCGAGCAGCAGACCAGGATCTGGTCGTTGGCGGCCTTCTCCTCGTCGGTCAGGTAGACGTCGCGGTGATCCGGCTCGCCCTCCAGCACATCGCACAGGCAGGTGCCGCAGACGCCCTGCTCACAGGAGATCTCCACCTTGATGCCGACGGTCGCCAGGGCTTCGAGGATGCTCTGCCCCTCGGCCACCTGCACCGTCTTGCCGCTGCGCGCGGCCACCACTTCGAAGGCATCGCCGCTGGCGTCGACCTCGACCTGGAAGTACTCGCGGTGGATGTTGGCCTCGGCGTAGCCCGCCTCGCGCGCCGCACCGATCACCCAGTCCATGAACCCGGCCGGGCCGCATACGTAGACGTGCACGTCGGCCTGGGGCGTGCCCAGCACGCGGGGCAGGTCGAGCTTCTGCGCCGGCTCATCGTCGAAATGGGTGCTGACGCGCCCGGCGAAGGGGGCGGCGGCCAGCTCGTCGAGGAAGGCGGTGCGGCTGCGCGAACGGCCACAGTAGTGCAGCTCGAACTCGCTGCCGGCAGCCTGCAGCGCATGGGCCATGGCGATCATCGGGGTGATGCCGATGCCGCCGCCGATGAGGATCGAACGGCGCGCATCGGTGGCCAGCGGGAACAGGTTGCGCGGGGTGCTGATCTCTACCTCGGTGCCTTCCAGCAGGCTGTCATGCACGCCCAGGGAGCCCCCGCGCGAGGCCGGGTCCTTGAGCACGCCGAGGCGGTAGAGGCTGGAGTCGGCCGGATCACTGCACAGCGAGTACTGGCGCACCAGGCCGGGGGCGACGTGGATGTCCACGTGGGCCCCGGCTTCGAAGGCGGGAAGCGTCGCGCCGCCGACCGGCAGCAGGTCGAGGACGACGACGCCGTCGCCCTGCAACTGGCGCTTGTGCACCACGACCTTGAGGAGTTGTTCTGTCATCTCGGGTTCACCCGCATTGCACGTCATGGAAAGAAGGCGGCCGTTCGGCGGCCGTCGCATCGTCGTTCGGTTGCGCCTCAGCGCATGTACAGGCCGCCGTTCACATCCCAGGTGGCGCCGGTGGTGAAGTAGGCTTCCGGCCGCGTCAGCTGCACGACCAGGTCGCCGAGGAAATCCGCATCACCCAGGCGCCTGACCGGGATATTGGCCAGCAGCCCGTCCATGCGCTCCGGCGGGATCGCCGCGCGCACCGCCGGGGATTCGATGGGCCCCGGGGCGATGGCGTTGACGGTGACGCCGCTGGCCGCCAGCTCCTTGGCGAAGACCTTGGTCAGGGTCACGATGGCGCCCTTTGAGGCGGCGTAATGCGCGCCGGTGGCGGTGCCGCCGTTCTGCCCGGCCAGGGACGCCAGGTTGACGATGCGCCCGTAGCCGGCCGCCGCCATGTGCGCGCCGAACACCTGGCAGCCGACGAACACGCTGCGGGTGTTGAGGCTCAGCACCCGGTCGAATTCCTCGGGGCTGATCTGCATCACCGGCGTCGTCAGGGTCATGGCGGCGTTGTTGACCACCGCATGCAGCGCACCGAAGCGCTCCAGGGTCGCCGCCAGCGCCGCCTCGAAATCGGCCTTGCTGGCCACATCCAGCTGCAGCGCCAGGCTGCGCTCACCGCCGGGGTCGAGACGGTCGGCGGCGGCCCGGGCGCGCTCCAGCGACAGGTCGGTGATCACCACCGAATGGCCGGCGGCGAACAGCCGGCCGGCGATGGCGAAACCCAGGCCCTGGGCGGCGCCGGTGACGAGTGCGATCTGGCTCATTGCCGGCTCCCCAGGGTCTGTTCATGAGCTCGCGAGCTAGAGCGAGACAAGGAAGAGAGGGCTGAGGGAGCGGAGTCTACGGGCTGTAGATGAGCATCCCGAAGCCCTTGATGACGCCGTATCGCCGACGCGTAGCAGCTCATGGGCAGACCCTCACAGGATATAGCCGATACCGGCGAGAGTATCGGTGGAGTTGATGAGCTGGATCAGCTTGCGCTGGATGCGGAAGCCCTCGCCTTCGCGCTGGAGCTCGAAGGTGATGTCGGCGGTGTAGTGCTTGAGCACGTCCTTGCGGAATTCCCGCAGGTTCTGCGCACAGCGCACGGTGACCACGCCACCCTCCTCACCCAGCACGCGGAAGCGCGACAGGGCACGCACGGTGCGGGCGCGCGGGCTGGTGGAGATGGATTCGCCACCGATCAGGCGCTGCACGCGCAGCTTGCGCATGTGATGGTCGTCGTAGGCGTAGTTGAGGGTGTTCTCGAAGTCGGTCTCGTTGGGGTCGATGGGGATGATGTAGGTCCCCTTGTCGGCCCAGAGGTCCAGCCAGGCGTCGAACTCGCCGTGGTCGAGCATGTCCGCTTCCTGCCAGATGAAGGCGCTGACGTGGTTGAGCAATTCAAGGTTCATGATCGGTCTCTCAAGTAGTGCGTCGAGCAGCGCAGGAGCGAGCTCTGCTCGCGAAGCTTCTGTGGCACCTATGTTCGCGAGCAGAGCTCGCTCCTACCGGCATATGCCATCCGGGTTGGATATCGATCCGCCCTAGGCCGACATCATCTTTTTCCACTGCTGGTAGGCCGCGCGCATGCCGGTTTCGGCACTCACGTCGCTGACCCGCCCGTCCTCGCTGGGCTTCTCGCCCGGCAGGCCGCGGTTGAGCATGATCCACAGGTCGGTGCCGGCCTGGGCACCCTTCTGCACGCGCTCCCAGGCCTCGGAATCGTCCGGGGTGCCGAAGCCCATCGGGCCCTGGAAGTGCTCGTGCAGGCGCAGGCGGTAGCGGTTGGCCACGGCCGGGCCGCCGTCCATGGTGATCACCGCGTGGTGGATCTCGGTCTCGTTCACCGAGATCGGCTGCAGCACGCGGAAGAAGGCCATGGAGCAGGCGACGTTGGGGAACAGGTTGAGGTTGAAGCCGGAACCGCCGACGGCGCGGACGATGCGGCGCACCTGCTGCTCGTCGATGCCTTCGCCGCGCAGCTCATCGGCCAGGGCCTCGAAGCGCTCGGGGATGGGTTTGTCGAGGTCGGCTTCGAGGTCGATCAGGTCCGGGATCATCACCATCACGCTGTGGCCGTTGCCCAGGTCCTCGACATAGCCCGGGCCCTTCACGAAGTCGAAGAGCTCCAGGGTCTGTTCGTCCACCGAGGACAGGAACGACTTGTGCACCAGCGGGAAGTGGTAGGCGTCGGTGGTGTTCTCCAGCTGGATCTTCCAGTTGCCGGGGAAGCGGAAGCGGTGCTCGCCGGAGACCTTCACGCCGTAGCCGGCGCCCTGTTTCATGAACAGGTCGATCCACTTCTTCGCCGGGCCAAGGAAGTCCACCAGCGGCTCGATGTCGTCCTTGAAGGTGGCGAAGATCATGCCGTTGTACTGCTCGACGCGCAGGCTAACCAGGGGCAGTTCGCCCTTGTCCAGGCAGTCGGCGTAGCTTTCCGGGTGCGGCACGCCGCGCAGGCTGCCGTCCAGGCCGTAGCTCCAGCCGTGGTAGGGGCAGACGAAGCTGTTGGCCTTGCCCTTCTTGTGCTCGCAGACGGTGGCGCCACGGTGGCGGCAGCGGTTGAGCAGCACGTGCACGTCCTTCTTGCGGTCACGCACCACGATCACCGGCTGCTTGCCGATGTAGGTGCTCTTGTAGCTGCCGCTGTCGGGGATCTCGCTGGCGTGGGCGACCCAGATCCAGGTGCTGTAGAACACCTTCTCCAGCTCCTCGTCGAAGATGCGCCCGTCGGTGTAGAGCGAGGTGTGCACGCGGTCGTGCTGCACCAGGTCGGCCGGGGTGGCGGCCAGGTTCACGGTTTCGATCAGGTTGGTCACGATCACTCCTCGTCGGCATCGCGTGCCGACATGCAGAAATTCTTATTCACTGGTCTTGCCCGGCACCGGCAGGTGCGCGGCGCTGTTCCAGGTATCCACCGGGCGGCTGAACAGGTTTTCGGTCTGGAAGTGCGCCATGCGCCAGGCGCCCTCCTCCTCGCGGAACTCCACCGTCAGACGCGCCGCGTTGAGGTGCGAGGCGCCGCTGGCGAAAGTGGAGGTCTGCAACATCACCCAGCTGCCGATCGCTACGCCGCCCTCCACGCGGATCAGTTCCGAGCAGAGGAAATGCACGTTCAGGGCGAAGTGCGCCGGCTCCACCATGTAGGTGGCGAACATGGCGGCGATGGCCTCGCGCCCGCGGTAGCCGCCGAAGCTCTTGGCGTACTTGGCGCCCTTGCCTTCCCACAGCGCATCGTGGGTGAACAGCCCGGCCAGCTCGTCGAGCGGGGTGCGGGCGTCCAGCGCGTCGCACAGCACCATGTAGCGGTTCATGCAGGCGCGTATGGCGTTCTCGCTTTCCAGCCGGTGCAGGCGCGCCTCGAGCGCTTCGGTCGACATGGCGGTCACGCGCGCTGGATGATCAGTTCGCGGCCGGTGCGGGCCTCGACCTTGCAGTAGCGCCACAGCTTGTAGGGGCCGGTGCCCACGGCGGTGGTGCGGAACAGGTTGCAGGCGGCGTGCACCGTTTCGATGTCCGGCACGTCGGCCAGCAGGTAGGTGGTCCAGGGGTAGCCGGTGGACGGGCCGACCATGCTCTGGTCGTCGTCCATGTTGCCGAACACGGTCACGCCGGGCAGGTCGTGGATGCCGTTCCACATGGCGCTGAACGCGGCCCAGACTTCCAGTTGCTCTTCGCGCGGGGCGTCAAAGAAGTTCTGGTTGATTCCCATGCAGAACAACACGCGCAGGGCTTTTTTCTCGCTCATCACAATCACCGATCAGTCAGTTGGAATTCACAGGTAGCCGGGCAGCGGCTTGTTGCCGAAGAAGATCGCGCCGGCGTTCTGGTAGGTCATGTCACCCATGAAGGCGTGCTGGGTGATCACCAGGGTGTCGTTGACGAAGCGCGACAGCGGGTTCTCGCGGTACACGCCGCTCATGCCGGAAAGCATCTGCGCGCTGCGCGCCACGTCGGCGGAAACACGGGTCGCGTGGGTCGAGGACAGGCGCAGCAGGTTGGTCTGCTCCACCGACACCGCGTCGCCGGCGAGGATGCTGGCCCAGGCGCTTTCCATCGCCTCGTAGAACCAGGCGCGGGCGGCACGCAGCTCGGCTTCGGCCTTGGCCACCTGCATCTGCGCCAGCGGGCGGTCGGAGAGCGCCGGCGCACCGGTCACCGAGAAGCGGCCGCTGGCCATGCCGGCGAGGTAGTCCAGCGCGGCGCGGGCGACGCCCAGGCCGACCACGGACAGCACCTGGGTGGCGAAGGACAGCGACGGGTAGCGGAACATCGGCTCATCGAGGTTGGCCGGGCCGCCACGGACGAAGGTCCAGTCCTCGGGCACCACCACGCCGTCGATCACCACGTCGTGGCTGCCGGTGCCGATCAGGCCCACCACGTCCCAGGTTTCCTCGATCTTCACCTTGTCCCGCGGCATCACCGCCAGGCGCGGCAGGCCGAGCATCTCGCCGTTCTTCGGGGCGATGCCGACACCGATCAGCGAGGCGCCCATGCAGCCGCTGGAGAACTTCCAGCGGCCGTTCACTTCCAGCCCGCCCTCGACGAAGGTGGCCGGTTGCGGCGGGAAGATGCCGCCGGCGAAGACCACGTCCGGGCCGTCGGCATAGACCTGTTCCAGGGTCGCCAGGGGCAGCGAGGCCAGGTACACCGGGTTCATGCCGAAGCTCGCCACCCAGCCGGCGGAGCCGTCGGCGATGGAGATGTCCTCGATCATCTGGCAGAACTCCATCGGCGAACGCTCATCGCCACCGAAGCGCCTGGGCACCAGGGCGCGGTACACCCCCAGCGCCTTGAAGCGCTCGATGATGTCCTGGGAGATGTATTTCTGCCGGTCGAATTCCTCGCTCCGGGCGCGCTCGCGGATCTCGCCGAGCAGCGCCTGGAAGGCCTCGCTCGCGGTGATCGACACGGGGCGCTGGTAGTCCAGCTCGCTTAGCGAAGACATGGTGTGCTCCAGGGTTGGCATGGGGTTAAGGCTCCAGGCGCCGCACCAGCTCGCGGGCGACTGCGCAAAGCAGCTCGTCCGCGCCCTTGGCGGCGATCAGTTGCAGGCCCACCGGCAGTTGCGAGGCGCCCACCAGGGGGATGCTCAGCGCAGGGTGGCCGGTGAGGTTGAAGGGGCGCACGAAGGCGGTCATGCCAATCACCGCGCGGGTGTCGGCAGCGTCCACCGCCAGCAGCGGGTAGTCGGGCATGGTCGGCATGGCGAGGATCGGGCACTGCGCGAGCGCCGCATCCACCTCGGCGGTGAAGGCTGCGCGGCAGGCTTCGGCGGCGGCCAGCGCCTCGTCGGTGGTGGTGCCGGCGGCTTCCAGGCGGCCGGCGATATCGGCGCCGACCTTGCCGCTGGCCAGCAGGTGCTGGCAGGCGTTCCAGGTCTCGCGGTTGATCACCGTGAGGCCGGCGTCATAGGCGGCGCGCATGCCCGGCAAGGGCAGCGTCTGCAGGGGGAAATCCGCAGCGGCCAGGGCCGCATCGACGGCGAACTGCACTTCGTCCAGCGCCTGCACCGGCACCACGCCGATGCGCACGCCCTCTATAGAGGGCAGCGAGCCGAAGTCGGGGGCGATCAGGCCCATGGCCTCGATCAGCATGTCCATGTCACGGGCGAAGGGGCCCACGCAATCCAGCGACGACTGCGCCGGCATCACCCCGTGGCGGCTCACGCGGCCGAACGTGGGCTTGAGGCCGAACACGCCGCAGCAGGCGGCGGGGATGCGCACCGAGCCGCCGGTGTCGGTGCCCAGGGAGAAGTCGCAGAGCCCACCGGCCACTGCCGTGGCGGAGCCGCTGGAGGAACCGCCGGGGATGCGCCCGGGGTAAAGCGGGTTGTCCGGCGTGCCGGTCCAGGCATTGATGCCGGTGGTGCCGAAGGCCAGCTCATGGAGGCTGGTCTTGCCGGTGATACAGCAGCCGCCATCGAGCAGCGCCTGGACCACATCGGCATGGTGGCTGGCGTCGGGCGCCTCTTCCAGCGCACGGCTGGAAGCGCGGGTCGGGTAGCCGGCGATATCGATGGTGTCCTTCACCATCACGGTCCTGCCAGACCCTCCAAGCTGCAGTTTCTCGACGACTGTCGCCATGCCTTCACCTGTATTCGAGTTGTTCGCGCTGTGCGCTTTCAGGGAAGCCTTCTGCCTGCCTGAGCAGGTGAACGCTTAAATCTAAAATCGGAATATTTACGTGAAATGTCAATTGAATTTTGGCAAATAAATCCGTGTGTAGATTCGGTGCATTTCTCTCTGGTTCGCACCCTTTCCGTGCATTTCGGTAACAGGCATGAAAATGGATATTTCACCTATGAATCTTATTTTTATTATTTATTTTCAATGATTTATGTATTTAATGAGAAACACAATCATTCAATAAAGTGTTCCCGCGCCCTGCCTAAAGACCCTGCACAAACCCCTTGGAAAAAGAATTTTCAGCCCCTGAAAACAGGCCAAAAATGCCACAAAAAAACAGGTGTTTTTAGCCTGAAAAATCGAGATTTTTTGGTCAGGAAATCGACTTTCCAGAAGCCGTATTGATCCAGATCAATGCCTTGTCGCCTGCGGGATCGGCGCGCATCGGCAGCGGTGCGCGAGTGGCCACGGGAACCCCGGCGCCATCCCCTCGCCCAGCCCCCGCAGACGACGTGCCGAAACGCCCCCTGTCCGACGGCGCCGCAACGGGGTAACGATTTTTCCTGGCATGCAACCTGCTATCGCCGTACACGCCACTCGGCCCTCCATGGGCTCGACGGCGCCGCCCTGCCCTCGGCAGCGTGCAGCGCACGGGCATCACAACAAGAAGGACCACGGGCTCGCCACGCGGCACCCGTCGGACAACCGCCCCGTATCGCCTTGCAACTCTTCGGAGAAAGTCATGCTCTTCAAGAAAGCTGTGTCCACGTTGCTCCTGAGCGCCGCCTGCGCCGCCCTTGCGCAGGCCGAAGTCAAAGTCGGCGTCATCACCTCCTCCACCGGCCCCATCGCCCTGGTGGGCCTGCCGCAGAAGAACAGCGTGCCGCTGCTGCCGACCCAGGCGGGCGACCAGCAGGTGAAATACATCGCCCTGGATGACGGCAGCGACCCGACCGCCACGGTCAAGGCGCTGAAGAAGCTGATCAGCGAGGAAAACGTCGACGCCATCATCGGCCCGAGCGGCTCGCCCAACGCCATGGGCGTGATCCAGTTCGCCGCCGAGGCCGGCGTGCCGCTGCTGGCCCCGGTGGGCACCGCCGCCGTGGTGCTGCCGATGAACGAGCAGAAGAAATGGGTGTTCAAGACCACCCAGAACGACGACCTGATCGCCAAGGCCCTGGTGGACAACATGGTCGCCAAGGGCGTGAAGACCCTGGGCTTCATCGGCACCGCCGACCCCTATGGCGAGAACTGGTCCAAGGTGATGGGCGCGATGGCCGCCGAGCACGGCATCAAGGTGGTCGCCAACGAACGCTTCCAGCGCCAGGACACCTCGGTCACCGGGCAGAGCCTCAAGGTGCTCTCCGCGCGCCCCGACGCGGTCCTGGTCGCCGCGCCCGGCAGCTCCGCGGTGATGCCGCAGACCACCCTGTTCGACCAGGGCTACCGCGGGCAGATGTACCAGACCCACGGCGCCGCCCTGCCCGACTTCCTCAAGCTCGGCGGCAAGAAGGTCGAGGGCACCATCCTCGCCGCCAGCCTGATGCTGGTGCTGGACGAAGTGCCGGACAGCCACCCCTCGAAGCAGGTCGCCGCCGACTACATCGCCGCCTACGAGAAGCTCAACGGCAGCAAGCCGGCCACCTTCGGCGCCAACACCTTCGACGCCGGCCTGCTGCTGCAGCAGGCCATCCCCACCGCCGCCGCCAAGGCTGCACCGGGTACGCCGGAGTTCCGCGCAGCGCTGCGTGACGCGCTGGAGCAGAGCCACGAGCTGGCTGCCACCCAGGGCGTCTACAACATGACCCCCGAGGACCACAGCGGCTTCGACGAACGCGGCCGCGAGCTGATCCAGGTGAAGAACGGCAACTGGACGCTGCTGCGCGGCAACTGATCGCAGGCACGGGTTCCCCGTAGGGTGGACAGCGCTTTTCTGTCCACCAGGCGGAGCCCGGCTCAACGCCGAAAGGTGGATGAAACAAGCGTCATCCACCCTACGTCTGCCAACGAGCGAAACCCTCGCGGACACACCCCGTAGGGTGGACATCGCTCTTCATGTCCACCAGGCGAGGCCGCACTGGGCTCCGAAGCCACAGCCTCTTCCATTGCGATAAAGAGTTCCCACCATGAATTTCCAGATAGCCATGCTGCTCGGCCAGGACGGCATCACCAACGGCGCGATCTACGCGCTGCTGGCCCTGTCGATCCTGCTGGTCTTCACCGTCACGCGCATCCTGCTGATCCCCCAGGGCGAGTTCGTCACCTATGGCGCGCTGACCATGGCCACCCTGCAGGCCGGCCATCCCACCGCATTGGTCTGGCTGCTGCTGGGCCTGACCCTGGTCGATTGCGCGCTGGACCTGTACGACGCCGCGCGCTCCAGCCACGCCTTCCGCTTTCCCAAGCGCATCCTCGCCAAGCTGGCCTACGCCCTGGCCATGGTCGCGGCCATCCGCCTGCTGCCGCTGGCCGAGCTGCCCATGGCGGTGCAGGCGCTGCTGACCCTGGCCCTGGTGGTGCCCCTGGGCCCGCAGATCTACCGCCTGGTGTTCCAGCCCATCGCCTCGGCCAGCTCCCTGGTGCTGCTGATCGTCTCCATCGCCGTGCACGTGGCCATGGTCGGCATCGCCCTGCTGCTGTTCGGCCCGGAGGGCGCGCGTACCGAGCCCTTCTCCGAAGCCGGCCTGGAACTGGGCCCGGTGACCTTCAACAGCCAGACGCTGTGGGTGATAGCCGTGTCCCTGGGCCTGATCATCGGCCTGTTCCTGTTCTTCGAACGCAGCCTCTACGGCAAGGCCCTGCGCGCCACGGCGGTGAACCGCATGGGCGCGCGGCTGATGGGCATCTCGCCGACCCTGGCGGGCAAGGCCACCTTCCTCCTGGCCACCTTCATCGGCGCACTGTCGGGCATCCTCATCGCGCCCATCACCACGCTCTACTTCGACTCCGGCTTCATCATCAGCCTCAAGGGCTTCGTCGGCGCCATCATCGGCGGCCTGGCGAGCTACCCGGTGGCCGCCCTCGGCGCGTTCTCGGTGGGGTTGATCGAAGCCTTCTCGATGTTCTGGGCCAGCACCTACAAAGAGATCATCGTGTTCACCCTGATCATCCCCTTCCTGCTCTGGCGCTCGTTCACCAGCCGTCACGTGGAGGAAGAAGAATGAAACCGCGCCACCTGATCCTGCTCCTGGTCGCCGTGCTCGGTGTCGCACCGCTGGTGCTGCCGCCCTTCTACGTCACCCTGCTCAACTACATCGGCCTCTACACCCTGGTGGTGCTGGGCCTGGTCCTGCTCACCGGCGTCGGTGGCATGACCAGCTTCGGCCAGGCGGCCTTCGTCGGCCTCGGCGCCTACACCACCGCCTACCTGACCACCGCCGAGCAGTTGCCGGCCTGGCTCGCCTGGGCCAGCGCATCGCCCTGGCTGACGTTGCTGGTGGGCGTGGCCATCACCGCCCTGGTGGCGCTGCTGCTGGGCGCGCTGACGCTCAAGCTCTCGGGCCACTACCTGCCCCTGGGCACCATTGCCTGGGGCCTGTCGCTGTACTACCTGTTCGGCACGGTGGAATCCCTGGGCGGCCACACCGGCGTCAGCGGGTTGCCGTCGATCTCGCTGTTCGGCGTGCTGCTCGACAAGGGCGAGAAGGTCTTCTACCTGATCTGGGTGGTGCTCCTGCTGGCCATGCTGATCACCCAGAACCTGCTGGACTCCCGCGAGGGCCGCGCCATCCGCGCACTCAAGGGCGGCCAGCTGATGGCCGAGTCCATGGGCGTCGACACCTTCCGCTCCAAGCTGGTGATCTTCCTCATCTCGGCGGTGTTCGCGGCGGTGTCCGGCTGGCTCTATGCGCACACCCAGCGCTTCGTCAACCCGACGCCCTTCGGCCTCAACATGGGCATCGACTACCTGTTCATGGCGCTGATCGGCGGCGTCGGCAGCGTCTGGGGCGCCCTGCTCGGCAGCGGCATCCTCACCCTGCTCAAGCAGTGGCTGCAGGACCTGCTGCCGCACCTGCTGGGCAGCACCGGCAACTACGAGACCATCGTCTTCGGCCTGCTCATCGTGCTGCTGATGCAGCGCGCGCCGGGTGGCCTGTGGCCGCTGCTGGTGCGCCTGGTGCCAGCCCGCCTGCGCACCCGCCACCGCCTGCCGGCGGCCGAGGCCCCGGCCCGCGAGCTGCCGCAGCGGGAACGCCCGGCCCACGGCGAGGTGATCCTCGAAGCGCGCCATGTCACCCGGCGCTTCGGCGGCCTGGTGGCCAACAACGACATGAGCCTGGACGTCCGCGCCGGGGAAATCCTTGCCCTGATCGGCCCCAACGGCGCCGGCAAGAGCACCCTGTTCAACCAGCTCTCCGGCGTCGACACCCCCAGCAGCGGCGACGTGCTGTTCATGGGCAAGCGCATCAACGGCCTGGCTTCGCGCCGCGTGGCCGGCATGGGCATGAGCCGCACCTTCCAGCACGTGAAACTGCTGCCGGGCATGAGCGTGCTGGAGAACGTCGCCATCGGCGCGCACCTGCGCGGCGGCAAGGGCGTGCTGGCCTCGGCCCTGCGCCTGGATCGCGCCGAGGAGGCCGACCTGCTCGCCGAAGCGCGCCGACAGCTGGAGCGCGTCGGCCTCGGCGACTACCTGCATGAAGAGGCCGGCAGCCTCGCCCTCGGCCAGCAGCGCATCCTCGAGATCGCCCGCGCGCTGTGCGCCGACCCTTGCCTGCTGCTGCTCGACGAGCCCGCCGCCGGCCTGCGCCACAAGGAGAAGGAGGCCCTCGGCCTGCTCCTCAGCCGCCTGCGCAGCGAAGGCATGGCCATTCTCCTGGTGGAGCACGACATGGACTTCGTCATGGGCCTGGTGGACCGCGTGGTGGTGATGGAATTCGGCCAGCGCATCGCCCAGGGCCTGCCGGAAGAGGTGCAGAAGAACCCAGCCGTGCTGGAAGCCTATCTCGGAGGCGCAGAGTGATGAACATGCAGATCGAACCCCTCAAGCCCATGGAGAACCAGGTGGCCGACGCCGTGCTGGAGGTCAGCGACCTGTGCGTCGCCTACGGCAAGGTGGAAGCCCTGTCCAACGCCAGCCTGCGGGTCGGCCAGGGACAGATCGTCACCGTCATCGGCCCCAACGGCGCCGGCAAGACCACCCTGCTCTCGGCCATCATGGGCGTGCTCGGCTCCCGTGGCCGGGTCGAGTTCGACGGCAGCCTGGAAGCGGTGCCGGAGGTGGAAGTGCTGGTCTCCCGCGGCCTCGGCCTGGTGCCTGAGAAGCGCGAGCTGTTCACCAGCATGAGCGTGGCCGACAACCTCCTGCTCGGCGCCTTCCAGCGTCACCGCCGGGGCGACCGCAGCCACGCTGCCACCCTGGCCGAGGTCTATGAGCTGTTCCCACGGCTGTGGGAGCGCCGCGACCAGCTGGCCGCCACCCTCTCCGGCGGCGAGCGGCAGATGCTCGCCGTGGGCCGCGCGCTGATGGCCAAGCCCAAGCTGCTGATGCTCGACGAACCCAGCCTGGGCCTCGCGCCGCTGATCACCCGCGAGATCTTCCGCATCATCACCGCGCTGCGCCAGCAGGGGGTGTCCATCCTCCTGGTGGAGCAGAACGCCCGCGCAGCCTTGCGCGTGGCCGACTATGCCTACGTGCTGGAAACCGGGCAGATCGCCATGCAGGGCCCCGCCGCCCAGCTGGCCGACGACCCCCGCGTGATCGAGGCCTACCTGGGCCTCGCCAGCAAGCATCAGGACATGCTTGCCGGTTGACCCGAGCCCGCCCGGCGATCCCGGGCGGGCCACTCGATGGAGCGAACCATGAAGCAACCTCCCCTGCGTATCTGCATCGCCGGTGCCGGCGCCATCGGCTGCACCCTGGCCGCCCGTTTCGCCGCCAGCGACCAGGTGGTCAAGGTGCTGGCCCGGGGCAGGACCCTGGCAGCCATCCGCCGCGATGGCATCCGCCTGCACGACCTCGACGGCTTGCACCAGGTGCGGGTCGAGGCCAGCGACGACGCCGCCGAACTGGGGCAGCAGGACCTGGTGTTCCTCTGCACCAAGGCCCCGGCCCTGGCCGCGCTGCTGCCGCAGATCCAGCCCCTGCTGGGCGACGAGACGATGGTGGTGCCGGTGGTCAACGGCGTGCCCTGGTGGTACTTCCACGGCCTGCCGGGACGCTTCGCCGGGCGCCGCGTGGAGGCGGTGGACCCGGACGGCGCGCTCAGCAGCGCCCTCGACCTGGCCCGGGTGATCGGCTGCGTGGTGTTCATCACCGCGCAATGCCCGGCGCCGGGGGTGGCCGAGTCGAGCAACCCGCACCTGATGATCGTCGGCGAGCCGGACAACAGCCTGACCCCGCGCCTGGAACGCCTGCGCACGGTGATCGCCGACGCCGGCATCGAGGCCCGCGCCAGCGAACGCATCCGCGACCCGCTGTGGACCAAGGTCATCGCCAACCTCACCTCCAACCCCCTGTCGGTGGTCAGCGGCGCCACCCTGGAACAGCTCTACGGCCAGCCCGGCCTGCGCGAGCTGGCCCGCGCCACCCTGCACGAGGCGCTGCTGGTGGCAGCCGGCCATGGCGCGCGGGTGGACATCGACCCGCAGACCTTCCTCGAACTCGGCGCCGGCATGGGCGCCGTGCGCACCTCGATGCTGCAGGACCACGACAAGGGCCAGCCCCTGGAGCTGGCCGCCATCGGCGACGCCGTGCTGGAACTGGCCGAGCTGCTCGACCTGCCCATGCCCATCACCCGCCACCTCATCGCCCTGGCGCGCTTTCGCGGCGCCCAGGCCAGCCATTGATTCTCAGGAGCCTCCCATGAATGCCATCGCCATCACCCAGCCCCAGCACTGCAGCGACGAGGAATGGGCCCTGCGCGTGCAGCTCGCCCACTGCTACCATCTGGTGGATTTCTTCGGCTGGACCGAAACCATCTTCAACCACATCTCCGCACGCCTGCCGGGACCCGCGCACCACTACCTGGTCAACCCCTTCGGCCTCAACTACCGCGAAGTGACCCCGGCCAACCTGCTCAAGGTCGACCTGAACGGCCACAAGCTGGAGGACTCGCCCTACGACGCCAACCCCGCCGGCTTCGCCCTGCACAGCGCGGTGCACGGCGCCCGCGACGACATCCATTGCCTGATCCACACCCACACCACGCCCATCTCCGCCGTGGTGCAGAAGAAGGCCGGCTTCGGCCACCACGACTTCTACGGCGCCCAGTTGTACGGGCGCATCGGCTACCACACCTTCGAGGGCATCACCCTGTTCGATGACGAGAAGGTGCGGATGATCGACAGCCTCAGCGACAAGCACATCCTGGTGCTGCGCAACCACGGCATCGCAGTGGGTGAAAGCAGCATCGCCAAGGCCTTCTTCCTGCTCTGGACGGTGCAGCGCGCGGCGGAGATCCAGTGCGCGGCCGGCGCCCTCGGCGGCGAGGACAACCCGCTGCCGGAAGCCGTCAGCCAGAAGTGCGCCGACCTCACCGCCATGCTGATCCGCGAGAGCGGCTTCGCGGTGAAGTTCTTCGACGCCATGGTGCGCAAGATGCAGGCCGAACGCGGCGCGGGCTGGTAAGCATGGGCACCTCGATCGCCAGCCTGCCCGCCTTCGTCGAGCCGCCCATTTCGCGCCTCGACCCGCAAGGCCGCCTGCTGGCCTGCAACGACGCCTACCTGGCGCTCTGCGGTTACCCGCGCGAAGAGCTGCTGAACCAGAGCTTCGAGCTGATCAACCATGCGCAGATGCCCGCCCAGGTCATCGCCCGCATGTGGCAGACGCTCCATGCCGGCACCCCCTGGAGCGGCCCGTTGATGGGGCGCAGCAAGGACGGCGGCAGCTTCTGGAGCCACCTCTACGTGGTGCCGTTGTTCGACGCCGGCAAGCTGGTGGCCCTGGGCACCGTCTACCACCCCATCGACGCCGCCCAGAGCCGTCGCGCCGCCCGCCTCTACGGCCGCCTGCGCCAGGGCCGCGGCCCCAGGAGCCTGCCGCAGCGCCTGGGCCGGGCCCTGACCGAGCAGGGCCTTCTCGGCCTGCTCGGTGCCACCCTGGTCGGCGCCACCCTGGGTGGCCTGGTCGCCCCGCTGCTCGGCCTGGTGCTGCTCGCCCTGCTGCTCGGTGCCGGCCTGCAGCAATGGGCGGGCCGGCGCCGCGAGCTGCACCGTGCCCTGGGCGGCCATGCCCAGGTCTACAGCGATGCGCTGCTGGCGCCGATCTACGGCAACAGTGGCGCCAGCGGCCTGTTCGAGATGGCGCTGAACAGCCAGAAGCTGCGCATGCGCACGGTGATGGCGCGGATCAGCATCAACGGCGAGATCCTCCGCAGCCGCAGCGAGGAGTCGGCGCAACTGGTGGCCAGCGGCGCCGAGCAGCTCGAACGCCAGCTGCAGGAAGCCGAGCAATCGGCGGCGGCCATCCACCAGATGAGCGCCACCATCCAGGAACTCTCGCGCAACCTGCAGGAAGCGGCCGAGGCCACCCAGGAAGTCGACCAGCTGGCCCGCGACGGCGAGCGTCTGGCTGAGCAGAGCCAGGGGTCCATGCACGGCATGCGCGACACCGTGGCCGGTATCGATGCGGCGGTGGGCCGCCTGGCGGAATCCATCGAGTCCATCAGCGGCATCGCCACGGTGATCCAGAGCATCGCCGAGCAGACCAACCTGCTGGCCCTCAACGCCGCCATCGAAGCGGCGCGGGCGGGTGAATCCGGGCGCGGCTTCGCCGTGGTCGCCGACGAAGTACGCACCCTCGCCTCACGCACCCGGGACTCCACCGGGCAGATCCAGCAATCCATCCAGCGCCTGCGCGACGGCAGCGCCGAGGCCCTGGCCGCCGCCCGCCGGGGCGAGCTGGCGGTGCAGCAATCGGGGCAGGACGTCGAGCAGGTGCGCCAGGCCCTGCAACGCATCTGCGGCGCGGTCGGGCAGATCAGCGGCATGAGCCTGCAGATGGCCTCGGCCATCGAACAGCAGGGGCTGGTGGCCGAGGAAGTGAACCGGCAGATCGCGCAAATCGCCGGGTTGGCCGAATGCAGCGCCGGCCAGGCCCAGCGCAACAGCCAGATCGGCCAGGAGCTGCACCAGCTGGCCAATTCGCAGCTGGACCTGGCGCAGCGTTTTCTCGAGGGCTGAGTCGTGCGTGTTGCTTCTGCCCTCTCAAGGGAGCGAAAGCCATGCAGCCATCCGGCGTTTCGCCCGTAGGGTGTGCTGCGCGCACCTGTGCCTCACCGGAAGCACCGAGCGGCGGTGCGCACGGCACACCCTACGGCACGAGGCCAGCTCTTGCACCGTAGCCCGGGAGTTGGCACGAAGGCGTTCCCGGGCTGAAGCCCGGGCTACCGGCAGGGTTCGAACGGGGAAGGCATGGATGCAGGGTGTGCTGCGCCGCTCAACGGCCGCCGCGCAGGGTCTCCGACGGCAGGCAACCGTACTGGCGACGGTAGTGGGTGGCGAAGTGGCCGAAGCTGCTGACGCCATGGCGCAGGAGGATGTCGGTGACGCTGTCCTGGGCTCGCGCCTGCTGCAGCGCCTCATGCACCAGCGCCAGGCGGCGGCTGCGCATGTAGTCGGTGGGGGTCTGCTTGAGGAAGTGGGCGAAGCCGTTCTGCAAGGTGCGGATGGACACCCCGGAAAGCTCGGCCAGGGTGGCCAGGGCGATGGGCTCGTCGAGGTGGCTTTCGATGTAGTCGCGGGCCTTGCGCACATGGAAGGGCATGGGCTGGCGGCGATCCTCGCGCAGCGCTTCGGAGTAGTTGTGCGGCAACTGGGTGAGCAGCACCGAAAGCAGGTAGTCCGACAGCCCGCTGCCCAGGGTCGGCGCCAGGTCCTCGACCATCGGCCCCTGGTGCAGGCGGCAGATGTACTCCAGCGTCTCGCGCACCGCCGCCATCCCCGGGTGCCCCGCCGCCACCTGGATGTCGAACAGCAGCGGCTGCTTCAGCGGCCGCTCCAGCAGGCGCTGCAACTGGCGCTCCAGGGCGTCGCGTTCCACCCGCAGGATCAGGTTGCGGCACTCCTTGCCGATGCGGATCAGGCTGCGCTCGGAGGGCGAGGAAATGGTCAGGCTGCCCCGGCGCATGGCCGCGCTTTGCGCGCCCAGGGTCACGGTTCCGGTGCCCTGCAGGGTGATGCGGATCAGGTAGTAGCTGGCGATATCGCCGGCATCGATCTCCACCTCCGCGCCGTAGTGCAGGTCGAACAGCGCCGAGCTGCCGAAGAACACGCCATAGAGCGCCGAATGCAGGGCATCCGCACGGGGCAGGTTCATCCGGTGCGGCCACAGGTAGTGGCTGACCTTGTCGCGGATCTCGCCGATACCGGCGGCGGGGTTCAGCAGGCAATGGCGCTGCAGGAGGGATGCATCGTCGAGCATGGTGGCGGCCCCGTGATCAGTGCGGCACGCCCACTGCATGCACCGCAGAATTAGTGGAAAAGGAAAGCAATTTCCACGCCACGCAAAGCAAATCTGCGCAGCCGGAACAGCGGCTGCGCCTGGCGCATAGAGCCCCGGGGGCCAAGGGCATAAAAAGACAGGGCGGGGCTCGCCGACAGCGGGTTCTGCCAGTTGGCGATGCATGAAAACAACAAAGGGCGCACCAGGGCGAGGCACATCGGTAACGCAGCCGTCACCGAACTACCCCGCTCCCTCCCACGCTGCCGCAGACCTCATCACCACCGCCTCGAGGGGCCGAACCGAATGACCAGCCAGACACCCACCGACCTCACCCGCAAACGCTACGCCTACGAGTGGTACGTGGTCGCCATCTGCATGGTGGCCTACATCTTCTCCTTCGTTGACCGGCAGATCCTCGCGCTGATGATCGAGCCGATCAAACAGGACCTGCAGCTCTCCGATACCCAGTTCAGCCTGCTGCACGGGCTAGCCTTCTCGCTGTTCTACGCCTTCATGGGCATGCCCATCGCGCTGCTCGCCGACCGCTTCTCGCGGCCAAAGATCATCGCCATCGGCGTCGCCTTCTGGAGCCTGGCCACCGCCGTGTGCGGGCTGAGCAAGAACTTCACCCAGATGTTCCTCGCCCGCATCGGCGTCGGCATCGGTGAGGCCGCGCTGTCACCGGCCACCTACTCGATGCTCAGCGACATGTTCCCCCGCGAGAAGCTCGGCCGCGCCGTGGCCATCTACTCCATCGGCTCCTTCATCGGCGGTGGCGTGGCCTTCCTCATCGGCGGCTACGTGATCGACCTGCTGAAGAACCTCGACAGCGTGACCCTGCCCCTGCTGGGCAGCATGCGGCCCTGGCAGGTGACTTTCTTCCTGGTCGGCCTGCCGGGGCTGCTGGTGGCCCTGCTGATCGCCGCCACCGTGCGCGACCCGGCGCGCAAGGGCCTGAAGCTGGACGCCAACGGCCAGGTGCACAAGCCCAGCCTGGGCCAGGCCTTCGCCTTCCTCGGCCGCCACCGGCAGACCTTCACCTGCCACTACCTGGGCTTCTCCTTCTATGCCATGACGCTGTTCTGCATGCTCAGCTGGACCCCGGCCTTCTACATGCGCACCTTCGGCCTGGCGCCCAGCGAGGCCGGCTACATCCTCGGCCTGATCGTGCTGCTGGCCAACACCAGCGGCGTGCTCTGCGGCGGCTGGCTGATCGACTGGCTGGCCAAGCGCGGCTACAGCGACGCACCGATGCGCGCCGGGGTGATCGGCGCCATCGGCATGGCCGTGCCGGCGGTGCTGTTCACCCAGGTGGGCGAGCTGTGGCTGTCCCTGGCTCTGCTGGTGCCGGCGATGTTCTACGCCTCCTTCCCCATGCCCGCCTCCACCGCGGCCATGCAGATCCTCCCGCCCAACCAGATGCGCGCCCAGGTCTCGGCGCTGTTCCTGCTCATCTCCAACCTCATCGGCCTGGGCCTGGGCACCACCCTGGTGGCGCTGCTCACCGATCGCCTGTTCCAGTCGCCCGCGCTGGTGGGCCACTCGGTCTCCCTGCTCAACGCCGGCGCGGTGCTGCTCACCATGGTCCTGCTGATCAAGGGCTGCGGCCACTTCCGCCGCAGCCTGGAGCGTGAAAACCTCAGCTGAACCCCCACCGCCTCCCTGCACCAACGGGCGCGCCGACGCCGCCAGGCGTTGCGCGCCCGCATCCCGCGCCCTGCCGAAGCTGACTTGCATCAAGGCAATGACGACAGCCAGTCGACAGCCTGCGCCCAACCCCCTATAAATCACCCCCACATCTTTGCAACAGCACGCAGTTACCCATGACCACCCCGAAAAAACGCCAAAGCCGCTACAACCCCGCCAGCGACAACTTCAGGAAGGAAGACTTTCCCTTCTACTGGCTGGCACGGGTGCACGGCCGCTACTCCATGGCCATGGAGAAAGCGCTGAAGAAGATCGACATGGACATCCCGCGCTGGCGCATCCTGTTCATCCTCAAGGAGAACGGCGAGTCGAGCATCTCGGAAATCTCCGAACACGCCATCGCCAAGCTCTCCACCGTCACCAAGATCGTCTACCGCATGAAGGCCGACGGCCTGGTGGACACCAACCCCTGCAGCAACGACGGCCGCGTCACCCAGGTCTCCATCACCGAAGCCGGCCGCCGCACCGCCGAACAGATCCAGGTCACCACCGCGCACATCTTCACCAACAGCTTCAAGGACCTCAGCGAAGCGCAGATCACCAAGCTCAACGGCACGCTGGAGAAGATCTTCAACAACCTGCCGGAGGATTGAGGGGCGCGCACCCTTCCCGCTCCGGGTCGTGATCGAGCGCAGGCGATCACCCTGAGAACCCCATCCCAGGCACGTCGGCCTTTCATCCGGGCGCCTTTCCAATCAGCGATCCGTTGCCAACCTTGCTGCGCACACTCAAAGGCGCCGGTGGTGACGGCCTCACGCTCTTCGCTCAATGGGTCGCACTGAGCGCAGCACAGCCTACGGCGGAGCACCGAGCGCTTCGTAGGATGGCGTAGAGCGAAGCGAAACCCATGCTGTGGATGTACCAGGTGCCCAGCGAGACCCTGAAAGCACAGCTCTTTGCTTTCAATCCACAACAGCTAGAGCAGACACAGTCCATTCATTTGCCAAGCAACGCCCCGCCGCCGGCGACCCCGGACTGAGGTCCGGGCTACGGAACCGTGGAATCCGCTCACTTCACCTTCAGCACCTTGCGCTCCAGCGCCGGGTCGGCGTCGATCTCGGCGTTGGTGAAGGGCAGCTTCTGCCATTGCTGGCGGGCGAAGAGCTCGGTCTGGTCGCTGTGGTGCGGCGAGCCGGCTTCGCTGGACTGGGAGAAGGCCAGCAGCCCACGGGCCTGGGGCCCCTGGCCGTCGAAGGTGACCAGCTGCAGGTAGCTGGTGCCGCTGACCACTTCCAGATGGTCGCCCTGCAGTTCGCTCTGCATGGCGTTGTAGACGCCGAAGTGGCCGTCGCCGCCGGGGATGCCGATGGCACCCGAGCGCTGGATGTCGCCCCAGCGGGCCTGTTCGGGCACACCGGCCTTGGCCACTTCCTCACCGGCGGCAACCAGCGCCTGGATCACCTTGTCCTTGGCCGCCGGGTTCAGCCCACGCGGGGTCACGGTTGGGCGTTGCGGGTCGAAGGGCTCGCGCCAGCCGTCCTCGATCTCGGCGAAGCCCTTCATGAAGTGCTGGAAGTGCAGGAAGCCGATGCCGCTGTCGAGGTTGGCCTTGCCATCCCAGGCCGCCAGCGCCTTGCAGGGCGCGGCCAGGGCGGCGTTGCCCGCCTCGGCCTGGCACAGCTCCAGCAGACCGGGCAGCAGGTCGGTGGCCAGCGCCACTTCGTTGTCGGTGACCATCGCCTTGAGGAACTCGGCGCTCAGCGTCGCGTCGCCCTGCAGGCGGCCCAGGGCGAAGCGCGCGCGCGGCGACAGCTCACGCCCTTCGCGGCTGACCAGGGGCGAATAGCCGGCCAGCGGGCTGTCCGGGTTGCTCAGCCAGGCGCTGTCGTTGGAGTTCTGCACGAAGTCGTCGCGCTGTAGCACCGGCAGCTGGGCCGCCGGGGTGATGCCCGGTTGGGCGGCGCTGGCGTCGCGGGTCCATTCGCAGGCGCTGGTAGTGCCCTGCAGGGCCGGCAGGCCTTCGGCGGCCAGTTGCGGGATCACGCATTCCGCCAGCTGCTTGGGCAGCAGGTGCGGCACCACGGACTGGTTCATGTACAGGGCCTTGCCGCTGGCGTCGGCGGCCAGGGTGTTGACCCAGGGAATACCCTGGATCTTCGTCACGGCGGCACGCAGGGCATCGACGTCGCGGGCCTGGTTGATCGCGTACCACTGCTGCAGCACGCGGGTGTTGCCGAGGTTGGCGTCCTTCAGCGCCCAGGCCTCGCCGGCCGACCACTCCAGCATGCCCGGCCAGTTGAGCAGCGGGCCGAAGCGCGACTCGTAGAGGTCGTGGCTGCGCACCGAGAGCTTGCCGGCGGCGTCACGTACCTGCACCTGCAGGCGGGTCTTCTTCAGCTTCTCGGTACGGCCGTCGACGCGATAGCGGGTCGGGTCCTTGGGGTCGAGCTCCAGGCGGTAGAGGGTGAAGTGCGCGGAGGTGTCGACGGTGTGGGTCCAGGCCAGCTGCTGGCCGAAGCCGATGTTGACCACCGGCAGGCCGGGCAGCGCGGCGCCCATCACGTCGAGCTTGCCGGGGATGGTCAGGTGCAGCTGCCAGAAGCGCAGTGCGCCGCTCCAGGGGAAGTGCGGGTTGGCCAGGAGCATGCCGCGCCCATCGGCGCTGCGCTTGCTGCCCACGGCCACGGCGTTGCTGCCGCGCTCCAGGCGGAAGCCCTCGGTGCGCGCCGCGGTGTAGCCGGAATCCAGCTGCGCCTGCTGGGCGCCGGGCGGCGCGGCACCGATCAGCGCTTCGGCGAACTGGCCGGCACCGCCTTCCACCAGCAGGCGACGGGTCAGGCGCACCAGGTCGTCGGCGTCGATGGGGCGCAGCCAGCCCTCGCCCAGGCAATGGGTGGTGCGCGCATCGGCTTCCTTCAGGTAGTGGTTGAAGCCGGCGGCGTAGCCGTCCAGCAGTTGGGCGACCTCGCGGATCTGCGCCTTGCGGAAGGCGGCAATCGACGCCGGCTGGTTGAGCCAGGTGAAGAAGAAGTCGGACGGCAGGTTGTCGAGGTGGGCGGAAGACTGGCCCTCCGCGCCGAACCAGCGGGAGCGCTCGCCACGGGCGGTGACGATCTCCTCGGCCAGCAGGCAGGCGTTGTCGCGGGCATAGGCGTAGCCGATGCCGTAGCCAAGGCCGCGTTCGTCCGCCGCCTGGATGTGCGGGACGCCATGGGCGGTCCAGCGGATAAGCGTTTCTCGCGGCTTGGCGGCCGTATCGGCGGCCAGAACGGCAAAAGCCGGGCACAGCAACAGCGCTGCGACACCGGCAACAAGGCTACGCATGGGCATCGGGGGTTCTCGCAAGGGATGGGGGAAACCGCGCCGGCGGGTGCCGGCGCGGATCAAACGGATCAGCTGGCGGCGGCCAGCGCCTGGACGACACCGCGCTCGGCACAGGAGCCGGGCTGGAGGTGGTCGTAGAGCGAGGCGGCGATCTCGTCGGCGCGGATCGGCAGCACCGACAGCAGTGTGTCGCTGAGGCCGTGGCTGGCCTGGCAGAAGCCCTGCATGTAGACGGCCGCCTGGCAGCGCTCGTCGGTGCGAACGCGGTAGTCGCGGCCCACCTCGAAGTCGCCCATCCACTGGGCCAGAGGCTCCAGCAGGTGGCGGTGCACCTGGCGCTCGTAGCCGGTGGCGAGCACCACGGCGTCGTAGCGCTGCACGCTCTGCTCGCCGCTGGCGTTGTTGCGCAGCACCAGTTCGATGCCATCGGCGCCGGCGGTGGCGCGCTCCACGGTGCTGAGGATGCGGAAGGCGTGGCGCTGGATGCCGGAGACCTTCTGGCGGTAGAAGATGCCGTAGATGCGCTCGATCAGGTCGATGTCCACCACCGAGTAGTTGGTGTTGTGGTACTCGCGGATGAAGCGCTCACGCTCGGCGCCGGCCTGGTTGAAGATCAGGTCGGTGAACTCGGGGGAGAACACCTCGTTGACGAAGGGGCTGTCGTCCGCCGGCTTCAGCGCCGAGCCGCGCAGCACCATGTCCACCTGCACCGACGGGTAGCTGTCGTTGAGGTCGATGAAGGCCTCCGCCGCGCTCTGCCCGCCGCCGATGATGGCGATGCGCATCGGCTTGCCGCCGACGCAGGGCTGCATGGCGATGCGCTCCAGGTACTGGGAGTGGTGGAACACCCGGGCGTCGTCCTTGAGGTGGCGGAAGGCCTGGGGAATCCGCGCGGTGCCACCGGCGCTGACCACCACCGAGCGCGTGGCGCGGACATGGGTCTCGCCACCGGCATCGCGGGAGATCACCCGCAGCGCCTCGACGCGCTGGCCTTCCAGCACCGGCTCGATGGCCAGCACCTCTTCGCCATAGCGGCTCTGCTCGATGAACTGCCCGGCCACCCAGCGCAGGTAGTCGTTGAACTCCATGCGGCAGGGGTAGAAGGTGCCGAGATTGATGAAGTCCACCAGGCGGCCGTGCTGGTGCAGGTAGTTGACGAAGGAATAGGGGCTGGTGGGGTTGCGCAGGGACACCAGGTCCTTGAGGAAGGAGATCTGCAGCTCGCTCTGGGTCACCAGGGTGTTGCCGTGCCAGCGGTAGTCGGCCTGCTTGTCGAGGAACAGGGCATCCAGCGCCCCCTGCTTGCGGGCACGCTCCTGCAAGGCGATGGCCAGGGCCAGGTTGGAGGGGCCGAAACCAATGCCGATCAGGTCGTGGATAGCGGTGTTCAGGGGCTGAGTCATGTCCAGTGTCCTCTGGAGGTGCGCCCGTCCGGGCGACGGTTGCCGTTCGCTGACGGCCCCACTGGCCGCCTGTTGACTAGGAACGAGGACAAGGAAATGAAATTTAGCCGCCGGGCGTTGCACTCACCGGTCGATCAGGCCGCGTCCCACTCACGCATGCGCAGGCGGCAGTGTTTCATGGCGTTGACGATGTGCTTCTCCACCAGGGGCTGGGAAATCCCCAGGCGCTCGGCGATCTCGTCATGGGAGAGCCCCTCCAGCTTGCGCAGCAGAAAGGCGTCGCGGCACGGCGCCGGCAACTCGTCGAGGGCGCGCTGCAACATGCCCAGGCGCTGGCTTTGAGCCAGAGAACGGTGCGGCGATGGGGCGTGGTAGCGCTCCTCCTCGTCCAGCACGTCCAGCGGCTCGTTGCGGCGAATGGCGTTGCGGCGGTGTTCGTCGATCACCAGATTCAGCGCCGTTCGGTAGAGAAACGCGCGGGGCGAATCGATCCGCTCTTGACTCGCGCGTTCCATCACCCGCAAATACGCGTCATGTGCCACATCCGCAGCTGCCTGCCGATCACCCAGCTTCGCGCTGAGAAAACGCAACAGCTCCCGATAGTAGATTTCCAAGTCGCTTCCCCGGCGCCTAACGAATGCGGCGCATACACTTGAGCTGGATCAAGACACACCCTTTGGGTGATGCTGGCAGTCTGAAATTATTAAATTTATAATAATTCTCATCAAGATTCATATTTCAGCGTGCCGCTCCACCGTGTGAATACAGAACTCGAATTCAGGCATAACCGGTAATCCTGATGAACAACGCCTCCTCGCAAACCCAAAGCGACCCGCTGGTCGAGGTCGCCGCACACTGGTGCATGCGCCTGCACGCGGAGGATTGCACGGACGAGGAGCGCGCCCAGTTCAAGGCCTGGATCGAAGCCGACCCGAGCCATGCCCTCGAATACGCCGAGATGCTGGAGATCTGGGACCTGAGCGAGCACCTGCCGCCGACCCAGCCCTCGCCCCGCCTGCACATTCCCCGTCAGCTCCCGCCGCCACCGCCGACCCTCGCCCAGCTGCCGGTACGCCAGCGCCCACGCGGCTTCATCCGCCGCCATGCACGCGCCCTGGCCCTGGCGCTGATCGCCGCGCCCCTGGCCGGTTACGGCGGCTGGCTGGCCGGCTGGGTGCCCGACAGCTACCAGCGCTACGAGGCCGAAGGCAGCATCCGCCGCGTCACCCTGCCCGACGGCAGCGACGTGGAGCTGAACCTGGCCACGCGCCTGAGCTACGCCAACTTCATCGACCGCCGCCGGGTCAGCCTGGACAGCGGCGAAGCCTACTTCCACGTCAGCCACGACAGTGCCCACCCCTTCGTGGTGCATGCCGGCGAAGGCTCGATCACCGTGACCGGCACCCGCTTCAACGTGTGGAAGTACCAGGACAACATCGTCGTCACCGTCACCGAAGGCTCGGTCAAGGTGCGCAGCGAGCAACGCGGCAACGACAGCAACCTGACCCCTGGCATGCAGGCCAGCTTCAAGGCCGGCGACATGAAGCCCCGGGTCGGCGCCGTGGACACCCAGCAGGCCCTGGCCTGGCGCGACGGCAAGCTGATCCTCGACGACCTGACCCTCGCCGAGGCGGTGCCGCTGATCAACCGCTACCTCGACGCGCCGCTGGTACTGGGCGACCAGGCCAGCGCCGACCAGCGCATCGGCGGCATCTACAGCACCCGCGACATCCGCAGCCTGGTCACCGCGCTGCCCCGCGTCCTGCCCATCAGCCTCGCCCAGCAGGCCGACGGCAGCACGCTGATCAGCAACCGCAAGATGCGTCTCTGATTCCGGGCGTCCGGGCCGCCAAGGACGCACCGCCCGGTAAATTTCCCCGCCCTTAGCTCGTTCAACTGGCAGCGCCCCTTCGGCTGCCGCACCGCGCCGGCCAGGGCCCCACCCAGAGCCGGACATCTCCATGAGCGCCCCACGACTTTCACGCCGCCTGATCCTCGCCCCGCTGCTGCTCGTCCCCCTCATCGCCCTGGCCGCCTGGAAGGCCCTGCCGGACGGCATCCACGAAGGCGACACTGTGCGCGTGGCGGTCACCAGCATCGAAAGCAGCGTCAGCGCCCTCGGCACCCTGCAGCCCCGGCGCTACGTCGACGTCGGCGCCCAGGCGTCCGGGCAGATCCAGAAGCTCCACGTGGAAGCCGGCGACACGGTCGAGGAAGGCCAGCTGTTGGTGGAGATCGACCCCTCCACCCAACAGGCACGGGTCGACGCCGGGCGCTCCTCCATCGACACCCTCAAGGCCCAGCTGGAAGAACAACGGGCCCAGCACGAACTGGCCCGGCAGCAGTACGCCCGCCAGCAGAAGCTCGCCGCCAGCGGCGCCACCCGTGACGAAGACCTGCAGGTGGCCCACGCCCAGCAGCGCTCCACCCAGGCGCGCATCGCCATGATCCAGGCGCAGATCCGCCAGGCCCAGGCCACACTGCGCAGCGACGAGGCCGAGCTCGGCTACACGCGCATCTACGCCCCTATCTCCGGCACCGTGGTCGCCGTCGACGCCCGCGTCGGCCAGACCCTCAACGCCCAGCAGCAGACGCCGCTGATCCTGCGCATCGCCAAGCTCTCGCCGATGACGGTCTGGGCCCAGGTTTCCGAAGCCGATATCGGCCGCGTGCGCCCCGGCATGCCCGCCTGGTTCACCACCCTCAGCGGCGAAGGCCGTCGCTGGGAAGCCCGCGTGCGCCAGGTGCTGCCCTTGCCGCCGCGCCCCCTCGACCAGCTCAGCCAGGGCGGCGGCAGCCCCACCGGCAGCGGCGGTCGCGTGGTGCTCTACACCGTGCTGCTGGACGTGGACAACCAGGACAACGCCCTGATGACCGAGATGACCGCCCAGGTCCATTTCGTTTCCCAGCGTGCCGAAAACACCCTCGCCGTGCCCATCGCCGCCCTGCGCGACGGCGACGCCGGCGGCGACATGGTGCTGGTGGTCGGTGCCCGTGGCGCCCTCGAGGAGCGCCCGGTACAAACCGGCGTGCGCGACCGCATGCAGGTCCAGGTGCTGTCCGGCCTGGCCGAGGGCGAGCGCCTGCTGATCGGCGAACCCGCCCCATGAAGGCCCTGCACGAACCCGCCCTGCTGGAACTGGTCGACGTCCGCAAGCGCTACGGCGGCAACGGCACCCCGGAAGTCGAAGTGCTACGCGGCATCTCCCTGCGCATCGATGCCGGCGAATTCGTCGCCATCGTCGGCGCCTCGGGCTCCGGCAAATCCACACTGATGAACATCCTCGGCTGCCTCGACCGCCCCAGCTCCGGCAGCTACCGCTTCGCCGGCCGCGACGTCGCCGCGCTGGATGTCGACGAACTGGCCTGGCTGCGCCGCGAGGCCTTCGGCTTCGTGTTCCAGGGCTACCACCTGATTCCCTCCGCCTCGGCCCGTGAAAACGTCGAGATGCCGGCCATCTACGCCGGCACCCCCGGCCCCGAGCGCGCCGCCCGGGCTGCCGAGCTGCTGCAGCGCCTGGGCCTGGAAAGCCGCGCCGGCAACCGCCCGCACCAGCTGTCCGGCGGCCAGCAGCAACGCGTCTCCATCGCCCGCGCGCTGATGAACGGCGGCCACGTGATCCTCGCCGACGAACCCACCGGTGCCCTCGACAGCCGGAGCGGCATCGAGGTGATGAAGCTGCTCGACGAGCTTTCCGCCCAAGGCCACGCGGTGATCCTCATCACCCACGACCGCGAAGTGGCCGCCCGCGCCCAACGCATCATCGAAGTGCGCGACGGCCACATCCTCAGTGACAGCGCCAACGGCCAGCTGCCCAGCGGCAACGCCGGCGCACTGCCCGCCAGCCGCCTGCGCGAGCGCCTGGAAGAACGCCGCGAACTGCCCGCCGGCGCCTGGCGCGGCGAACTGCTGGAAGCCCTGCGCGCCGCCTGGCGGGTGATGTGGGTGAACCGCTTCCGCACCGCCCTGACCCTGCTCGGCATCGTCATCGGCGTCGCCTCGGTGGTGGTCATGCTGGCCATCGGCGAAGGCAGCAAGCGCCAGGTGATGGCGCAGATGGGCGCCTTCGGCTCCAACATCATCTACCTCTCCGGCTTCTCGCCGAACCCGCGCGTGCCCGAGGGCGTGGTCACCCTCGCCGACATCGCCGCGCTGTCCGGCCTGCCCCAGGTGCAGCGGATCATGCCGGTCACCGGCGGCGACACCCTGGTACGCCACGGCAACCTCGATTTCCAGGCCTACACCCGGGGCAACGGCATCGACTTCCCCAGCATCCTCAACTGGCCCGTCGCCGAAGGCGCCTTCTTCGACCAGGCCGACGAAGACAGCGCCGCCACCGTAGCGGTGATCGGCCAGAAGGTGCGCGACAAGCTGTTCGCCGGGCGCGACCCCATCGGCCAGCACATCCTCATCGAGAACGTGCCCTTCCAGGTGATCGGCACCCTGGTGGCCAAGGGCGCCAGTTCCGGCGACGAAGACGCCGACACCCAGATCGTCGTGCCCTACTCCACCGCCAGCATCCGCCTGTTCGGCAAGCCGGACCCGGACTTCGTCGTGGTCGCCGCCGCCGACGCCAGCCGCGTGCAACAGGCCGAAGCCGCCATCGACCGCCTGCTGCTGCGCCTGCACCGTGGCGTGCGCGACTTCGAGGTGACCAACAACGCCGCGCTGATCCAGGCCGAGGCCAGCACCCGCAACAGCCTCTCGCTGATGCTCGGTGCCATCGCCGCCATCTCCCTGCTGGTGGGCGGTATCGGCGTGATGAACATCATGCTCATGACCGTGCGCGAGCGGACCCGTGAAATCGGCATCCGCATGGCCACCGGCGCCCGCCAGCGCGACATCCTCCGCCAGTTCCTCACCGAGGCCACGCTGCTCTCGGTCACCGGCGGCATCGCCGGCATCGCCATCGCCCTGCTGGTGGGCGGCGCGCTGCTGCTGGCGGACGTCGCCATCGCCTTCTCCCTCACGGCCATGCTCGGCGCCTTCGGTTGCGCCCTGGCCACCGGCGTCGCCTTTGGCTTCATGCCAGCGCGCAAGGCGGCACGGCTCGACCCGGTAACCGCACTGAGCAGCCCATGACCGTATTCACGCCCCGCACCCTGCTGCCCCTGTGTCTCGCCCTCGGCGCCTGCGCCGGCACGGACAAGACACCCACCACCGGCATCGCGCCGCCCGCCCATTGGCAGGCCAGCGCCGACAACCGCCAGGCGCAGTTCGCCGCCGACTGGTGGCGCGCCTTCGGCAGTCCGGAACTCGCCGCGCTGATCGACCAGGCCCGCCAGGGCAGCTTCGACCTGGCCGCCGGCCGCGCGCGGGTGCGCCAGGCCAGCACGGCTGCGATCATCGCCGGCGCCCCGTTGCTGCCCGAGGTGAAGGCCGAACTCAGCGGCAGCTACCAGCAATTGCTGGGCGACAAGGGCTTCAGCGCCCTGGACGCCTCCTCCGACCAACCCCGCTTCGACACCTACGCCACCGGCCTCAGCGCCAGCTACGAGCTGGACTTCTGGGGCGGCAAGCGCGCCGCCCGCAACAGTGCCGTGCACGGCCTGGATGCGGCCCGCTTCGACCAGGCGACCCTGGAGCTGACCCTGCTCGCCGGCGTCGCCAGCAGCTACCTGCAGGTGCTGGCCCTGGACGAGCAACGGCGCATCGCCAAAAGCAACCTCGACAATGCCCGCCAGGTGCTGCAACTGGTGGACGCGCGCCAGGGCGCCGGCGCCGCCACGCAGTTGGAACTCGCCCAGCAGCGCAGCCTGGTGGCCGGCCGTGAACGCGCCCTGGAGCGCCTGCACCAGCAGGCCGGGGAGGCCCGCGTCGCCCTCGCCGCCCTGCTCGGCCAACCGGTACAAACCCTCAGCCTGAAGGGCGAGAAGCTGGACGCCCTGCAATGGCCCGGCACCGGCGCCGGCCTGCCCAGCGAACTGCTCGGGCGCCGCCCCGACATCGCCGCCGCCGAAGCCCGCCTGGCCGCCGCCGATGCCGACGTGCGCGTCGCCCGCGCCGCGATGCTGCCGAGCCTGACCCTCAGCGCCAACCTCGGCACGGGTTCCGAGCAGTTCTCCGACGTGCTGCGCAACCCCTACTTCGGCGTCGCCGCCGGCCTCGCCGCGCCGATCTTCAATGCCGGCCGCCTCGACGCCAGCCACCAGCAGCGCCAGGCCCGCGAGGAAGAGTTGCTGGCCAACTACCGTGCCGCCATCGTCGCCGCCTTCGGCGATGTGGAGCGCGCCCTGCTGGCCATCGACGGCCTCGACCGCCAACGCCAATGGCAAGCCGAGGAGCTGGCCCAGGCGCAACGTGCCTTCGACCTCGCGGAAAACCGCTACCGCGCCGGCGCCGAAACCCTGCTCACCGTGCTGGAAACCCAGCGCAGCCTCTACCAGGCCGAAGACGAAGCCGTGCAACTGCGCCTCGCCCGCCTGCAAGCCGCCGTCGGCCTCTACAAGGCCCTGGGTGGCGGCTGGACACCGGACGCTAATCAGCTGGCCGAACGCACCCCGGGCTACCCGATTCGCACCAGGCGCAGCATCGCCCGTGGGAGCGAATTCATTCGCGATTGGCAATGCACCACGCGCCGGGTTTCACCCGACCTACATCCCGCCTCACCCGCCATCGGTATCGACCTGATGCCCCGCCTGGTGGAGGTAAAAAGCGACCTCCACCCTACGCTCCGGGGTACGCCCTGCCTGTGGGAACGAATTCATTCGTGATCGGCATTCAGGCACGCGCACAGGCCGATCCCGGCACGCTTGTGTAGGGGCGAATTCATTCGCCCAGCAGTGCGCAGCATCGCCCGTGGGAGCGAATTCATTCGCGATGCCCGCCACGCGGGCCAAGGCCGGATCAGGCCTTGCCCGGCAACTTCAGGTTGCGCGCATACCAGGGCCGGCGCGGGGTGCGGCGCAGCAGGTCGCTGATATCGCCCTCATCACTGAAAGCGATGCGCAAGGCCAGCTTCATGGCTTCGATCTCCATCTCGCCCATGCCGCCGCCGGCGTCGGTGATGCCACCGCAGCCATGGGTGCTCGGCCCGAGCCAGGGGTCGGGCACCTCCACCCAGCGCCCCGGCGCGAACCAGGAGACGCCGTTGATATCGCGGCGCTGCACCTCGCCCGGGTGGGCGCGCTCATGGGCGCGGTACCAGTCCTCGATGCGGTCGTCGATCCAGCCATGGAAGCGCCAGAACACCGGGTTCACATGGGAGGAAAAGGGGTCGCCCAGATAGTCGTTCTCGGCGCGGAACCAGCGCGCGGCGTAGTCCGCCTGGTCGCGGTCGCCCACCACCGGCATGCCGTTGGATGGGTCGCGGGTGACCGTGGCCCAGCGCATGTGCAGCCAGTCGTGGATGTTCAGCTCCACCTCGGAGCCGAACTCCGCCAGGGTCAGCCGGCTCAGGTAGTCCGGGTCCTGGTACTGGGATTCCCAGACCTGGAAGTTGCTGAAGAAGGTCTCGGCCGCCTTGACGCCGCGCAGCCACTCGCTCAGCTCCTCGTCATCGGCCGCCAGCCAGGCCGGCGGTACCGAGTTGCCGTCGTGGTTCTCCTGGTAGCGGATGAACCCCAGGCGATCGTGCTCGACATAGGGCGAGGGCAGCGGCAGGCGCGTCCAGTTGGGCAAGTCGGGCTGCAGGGCACGGGCCTGGCCGAGCATGTGCCGGTGCATGAAGAAGAAGTCCTCGCCCGAGCCGTTGAGGTGCTTGCGCCGCCCCCGTGCGCCGCGTTCGGCGTCACGCGGGCCGGGCTGCCAGCCGGCGCCGCGCAGGGCATCGCGGCGGGCGTCGTCGAAGCGGTGCCACTTGTCCCGCGTGGCGTGCCAGAGCTGGTGGAACAGCCGGTGCTCGGCGGACACCAGCCAGCGCATCAGCGCCGGTGCCAGCGGGGTGACCTGGTGCGCCTCGGGGAAGGCACGCTTGGTGGCGACGAACTGGCTGTCCGGCTCGGGCATGTCCAGTGGCCGGTCGATACGGCGGATGCGCCCGGTCAGCGTCCCCGCCCCGGCATCGCCCCAACTGCTCCAGACCTCGTCGAGGATCGCCTCCAGTTCATGGCTGGGGGCCGACTCGCCCACCGGCACCAGGCGCCAGCGCAGCTTCCCGGCATCCGCCGCCACCAGCTCGCCCAGCACCCGGTAACGGGGCTCTTGGCTGCCACGCAGGCGTTCGCCCAGGTCGATGAAGCCGCGCAGGGAGCGCCCGGTGGGGCCGATATCGAGGAGCATCTGCACGCCCTGCACGGGCAGGTCGTCCAGGCCGATGTCCATGCCGCTGAAGCGCAGGTCCCAGATACCGCGCAGCTTGCCGGTGAGGCTCACGCCCTCGCCTGCGGCGGCCTCGACACTGGCCTCGCCAGGGGTCTCCACCTGGTCCTTCTCCAGCGTGTCGTCGTGGTCCACCGGCTGGCGTGCGTACCACACCGCAGGCACTGCCGCCCCGACCACCGCCAGCCCCGCCATGAACCCACGCCTGGAAAACCTCATCGTCACATCCGTATCCGTGTCAGCCACTCCAGCTAGAACGAGAGGCCCTGATACAAATTTACTGCCCCCGCAGCGCTAAATTTCCCGCCGCCACCCTCGTTCCTCCGTGACAGGCGAACCCCGCAGCGGCGGGCGCCGGAACCGCATCGACCCTGGCAATCAACGGGATGGCAATGAACACGACCCGCTCCAGCAAGGCCCCCTACCTCGTCGCCCTGGCGCTTCTCCTCGCCCTCGTCGCTGCTGCGGCCTGGTACGTCCTCTTCCCACGGCCCGCCGAAGGCTACCCGCGCGAGGTGATGAAGCACGCCGAGGAGCTGCAGGACCGCATTCTTTCCTTCGACAGCCACATCACCGTGCCGCCGGACTTCGGCACCGGAGGCAACGAGGTCGACAAGGACGGCGAAGGCCAGTTTGACCTGGTCAAGGCCGGGCGCGGGCGCCTCTCCGGCGCGGCGCTGACCATCTTCGGCTGGCCGGAGATCTGGAACGGCCCCAACGCGCCCCATCGCCCCACCGCCGCCTTCGTCGACGAGGCGCGCCACCAGCAGGAGCTGCGCTACAAGATCATCAGCGGCATGGTGCGCGACTTCCCCAACCAGGTCGGCATCGCCTACACCCCGGCCGACTTCCGCCGCCTGCACGGCGAAGGCAAGTTCGCCATCTTCATCAGCATGCTCAACGCCTACCCCCTGGGCGATAACCTGAGCGCCCTGGACACCTGGGCCGCGCGTGGCATGCGCATGTTCGGCTTCAGCTACGTGGGCAACAACGCCTGGGCCGACTCCTCGCGCCCGTTGCCCTTCTTCAACGACAGCGTCGATGCCCTCGGCGGCCTCTCGCCCCTGGGCGAGCAGGCGGTGGCGCGCCTCAATGACCTGGGCGTGATCATCGACGTGTCGCAGATGTCCACCCTGGCCCTGGAAGACGTCGCGCGCCTCAGCCGCGCCCCCATGGTTGCCTCCCACTCGGCGCCGCGCGCGCTGGTGGACATCCCGCGCAACCTCAGCGACCGCGAGCTGCAAACCATCAAGGGCAGCGGCGGCGTGATCCAGGTGGTGGGCTTCCCCGCCTACCTCAAGCCCCTCAGCAAACCGACCCTGGACAAGCTCAACGCCCTGCGCGCGCGCTTCGACCTGCAGCCGCTGGACGGCCTGGCCAACGCCCTGATGCCGGGTGACGCGATCATCTCCATCTGGCCAGAGCAGCGCTTCGGCGAATACGCCAGCTCGCTCTACGCCATCCTCGAAGAGGAGCCCCGTGCCAGCGTCAAGGAGCTGGTGGACGCCATCGACTACACCGTGCGCAAGGTCGGCATCGACCATGTCGGCATCGCTTCCGACTTCAACGACGGTGGCGGCGTCGACGGCTGGATGAACGTCGGCGAGTCGCGCAACCTCACCGCCGAACTGATCCAGCGCGGCTACTCCGACGCCGATATCGCCAAGCTCTGGGGCGGCAACTTCCTTCGCGTCTGGGAAGAGGTGCAGCGCCGCGCCAAGCCGGCCGCTGCCAGCGCCGAGCAACCACAAGCGGAGCGTGGCTGATGAGCGATCGCCGTACCTTCCTCAAGCAGGCCGGCCTACTCGCTGCCGCCCTGCCCCTGGGTTCCACCCTCGCCGGCCACGCCCAGGCCGCCACGCCGCCAGCCAGCCCTGCCAAGGACAAGTGGCAGGCGCTGCGCCAGCAGTTCGACCTGGACCCGGCCTACCTGCACTTCTGCAGCTTCCTCCTCGCCTCCCACCCCCGCGTGGTGCGCGAAGCCATCGCCCACTTCCGCGCCCGCCTCGACCAGAACCCCGGCGAAGTGCTGGACTGGGAGCGCGAGGAACTCTGGGGCTACGAGAACGAGGTGCGCGCCTGGGCCGGCCGCTATTTCGGCGTGCAACCGAACCAGGTCGCCCTCACCGGCAGCACCACCGACGGCCTGTCGATGATCTACGGCGGTCTGCAGGTGGCACCGGGCAAGGAGATCCTGGTCAGCGCCCACGAGCATTACTCCACCATGACCCGCCTGGAGTACCGCGAGCAGATGATGGGCACCCGGGTGCGCAGCGTGCCGCTGTTCAAGGCGCCGCACAGCGCCTCGGTGGACGAGATGCTCGGCAACATCCGCCAGGCCATCCGCCCGGAAACCCGCGTGCTGGGCATGACCTGGGTGCAATCCGGCAGCGGCGTGAAGCTGCCGGCACGCGAGGTCGGCCAGCTGGTGAGGGAAGCCAACCAGGGCCGCGATGAGGCCGACCGCATCCTCTACGTGGTGGACGGCGTCCACGGCTTCGGCGTCGAGGACCTGAACTTCGCCGACTTCAACTGCGACTACTTCATCGCCGGCACCCACAAGTGGCTGTTCGGCCCGCGCGGCACCGGCGTCATCATCGCCCGCGAGGAAAAACCGCAGCCCTACCTGGTGCCCAGCGTGCCCACCTTCACCCTGGGCGAGACCTTCGGCACCCTGATGACCCCCGGCGGCTACCACGCCTTCGACCATCGCCTGGCGGTGGGCAAGGCCTTCGAGCTGCACCTGGAGCTGGGCAAGGCCGATGTCCAGGCACGCATCCACCAGCTCAACAGCTACCTCAAGGACCGCCTCGCCGAGCACGCCAAGGTGCAGCTGGTCACGCCGCGCAGCCCCGCGCTGTCCTCGGGTTTCACCTTCTTCCGCGTCGAAGGCCGCGACTGCGACGCTGTGGCCCGCTACCTGCTGCAGCACAAGGTGATCAGCGACGCCGTGGACCGCGACGTCGGCCCGGTGGTGCGCCTGGCCCCCGGCCTGCTCAACGACGAAGCCGAGATCGACCGGGTGATGGACATCCTCGCCCCGCAGCTCGCCTGACCCTTTCGCCATTCGAGAGAACCGCCATGCATGCACTCAAGCCCCTGGCCCTGGTGGCCACCCTGTTCGCCGCCGCCCCGGCCTTCGCCGCCGAGGCGAACAAGCCCGGCAGCCTGTTCAAGGACTGCAAGGACTGCCCCGAGATGGTCGTGCTGCCCGCCGGCAGCTTCACCATGGGCACCCCCGACGACGAAGTCGGCCGCCAACCCGACGAAGGCCCGCTGCACACCGTGACCTTCGCCAAGCCCTTCGCCATCAGCAAGTTCCAGGTGCTGGCCAAGGAGCTGCAGGCCTGGCAGCGCGAGGCCAAGGTCACCCTCCCCGACGGCGACGACCGCCCCGGCCGCCTGTGCAGCAACGGCAAGCCCAGCTACCCGCAAGGCCCCGAGCAGCCCGCCGTGTGCATCAGCTACGACGAGGTGAAGGCCTATGTCGCCTGGCTGTCGAAGAAGACCGGCAAGCACTACCGCATGCTCAGCGAATCCGAACGCGAGTACGCCGCCCGCGCCGGCAGCGAAGGCCCGTTCCCCTTCCCCTTCGACGAAGGCAAGGAGTACAGCATCGCCCAGCACGCCAACACCTACGGCGCCGCCGACGGCTACAACTTCACCTCCCCGGCGGGCACCTTCCCGGCCAACGCCTTCGGCGTCTACGACATGCACGGCAACGTCTACGAATGGGTGGCGGACTGCCTGCACGACAGCTACGTCGGCGCCCCCACCGATGGCAGCCCGTGGATGGAGGAGACGTGCGAGGTCGTGCAGATCCGCGGTAACGACTGGGGCGAGGCGCCGATCTTCTCCCGCTCCGGCAACCGCAATGCACTGGTCACCACCGAGCGCGGCGACTGGATCGGCTTCCGGGTCGCCAGGGAGCTTTAGCCCCCCCGCTAAATTTGCCCCGTCACCAGACGTTCAAGAGGTGCGCAGCCACGGGTTGCGCCCCAGCGGGTGGCAGCGGCCACCCGCCAACTCTTCAAGCAGGTACCCCCCATGAACAGGCCCGCGCGCGGAGTGATCAAAGAGTTGTTCACGCTGCTCAAACCTTTCCGACTGATCGTCATCAGCTCCATCGTGCTGGGCATGGTGGGCGGCCTCAGCGTCACGGTGCTGCTGGCGACCATCAACGGCGCCCTGCATTCCGAAACCAGCCTGAGCGGCGGCGTCGTGGCCGCCTTCGCGGGGCTGTGCCTGCTGGCACTGGGCAGCGCCATCTATTCGGACATCGGCACCAACTACGTCGGGCAGCACATCATCGCCAAGCTGCGCAAGGAACTGGGCGAGAAGGTGCTCTCGGCGCCGATCGAGCAGATCGAGCGCTTCCGCACCCATCGCCTGATCCCCGTGCTGACCCATGACGTCGACACCATCAGCGACTTCGCCTTCGCCTTCTCGCCGCTGGCCATCGCACTCACCGTCACCCTGGGGTGCATGGGCTACCTGGCCATGCTGTCCTGGCCGATGTTCCTGATACTGGTGCTGGCCATCGTCATCGGCATCACCGTGCAGTACTTCGCCCAAGGGCGGGGGATCAGAGGCTTCATGCAGGCCCGCGACTGGGAAGACGACCTGCAGAAGAACTACAGCGCCATCGCCGAGGGCGCCAAGGAACTGAGGATCCACCGCCCACGCCGCAACCGCATGTACGTGTCAGGGATCGAACAGACGGCCCAGAACATCTGCAACACGCAGATCCGCTCCATCAACACCTTCGTGATCGCCAAGTCCTTCGGCTCGATGCTGTTCTTCGTGGTCATCGGCCTGGCCCTGGCCATGCAGTCGATGTGGCCGAGCGCCGACAAGACGGTCATGAGCGGCTTCGTCCTGGTGCTGCTGTACATGAAGGGGCCGCTGGAACACCTGATCGGCACGCTGCCGATCATCGGCCAGGCACAGATCGCGTTCAGCCGCATCGCCGAGCTGTCGGAGCAGTTCTCCTCACCCGAGCCCCACCTGCTCCTCAACGCCCAGGGCAGCCCGGACAAGTCCATCAGCAGCCTCGAACTGCGCGATGTGTCCTACGCCTTCCCCGCCGTCGAGGGCAGCGCCCCGTTCCGCCTCGGCCCGGTGAACCTGAAGATCGACCAGGGCGACATCGTCTTCATCGTCGGCGAGAACGGCTGCGGCAAGACCACCCTGATCAAGCTGCTGCTGGGCCTCTATGCCCCGCAACATGGCGAGATACGCCTGAACGACCAGGCGGTGAACGCGCGCACGCGGGATGACTACCGCCAGCTGTTCACCACCATTTTCGCCGACTACTACCTGTTCGACGATGTCGTCCAGGGCGACCAGCACCTGCCCGAAGACGCCAACACCTACCTGGAACGCCTGGAGATCGCCCACAAGGTGAGCGTCCGGGACGGCTCCTTCACCACCACCGACCTGTCCACCGGGCAACGCAAGCGCCTGGCGCTGGTCAACGCCTGGCTGGAAGAGCGGCCCGTGCTGGTGTTCGACGAATGGGCCGCCGACCAGGACCCCACCTTCCGCCGCATCTTCTACACCGAGCTGCTGCCGGACCTCAAACGCCTGGGCAAGACCATCATCGTGATCTCCCACGACGACCGCTATTTCGACATCGCCGACCAGCTGGTGCGCATGGAAGCGGGGAAAGTGGTGAGCGAATTGCAGACAGCGTGATTGATCACGATTCTTATTTCCGGTTTTTTCAGTGCCATCCGTCTTATCAAAAATCAAAAACAACGCCACCACTTCGACGACCAAGAGGACCACCATGCCAGCGCTACCGGGACTTACGAACCTCACCAAGGCATTGCTCATGCGCCGTATGCTTCAGCCGGGTTTCAACGCCACCGCGCTAGGCTTCGCCTTCTCCATGGCGGTTGCCGCCCAGGTACAAGCCCAGGAGATCGAATTCAACATTCCCGCCCAGTCACTGGCCAGCGCGCTGCTGACCCTGGGCAAGCAGGCCGACCTCCAGGTGCTGTACAGCGCCGATGACGTCCAGGGCCTGCGCAGCCAGGCGGTCGTCGGCCGGTTCTCCACCGACAAGGCCCTGGCGCGGATGCTGGCGGGCACCAACCTGTCCTTCAGCCTGCAGAACAACACCGCCATCCTGCAGAAGCGCTCCGCCTCCGACTCCCTCGAGCTGAGCACCATCAACATCTCCGGCCAGTCGACCGAATCGGCCTATGGCCCCGTCGACGGCTACGTGGCCACCCGCAGCGCCACCGGCACCAAGACCGACACCCCGATCCTGGAGATCCCCCAGGCCATCAACGTCGTCACCGCCGACCAGATCGAAACCCAGGGCGCCCGCAACCTGACCCAGGCCCTGCGCTACACGCCCGGCCTCGGCGTCAACGGTTTCACCGATCGCAACGCCATCGCCGACGAGATCACCAGCCGCGGCTTCGCCCCGACCCCGCTGTACCTGGACGGCGCCTACCTGCCCTACGCGGGCAGCCTGGGCGGTGCACCGCAGATCGACCCCTACACCCTGGAACGCGTCGAAGTGCTCAAGGGGCCGTCCTCGGTCCTCTACGGGCAGAACCAGCCCGGCGGCGTGGTGAACATGGTGTCCAAGCGCCCGACCACCGAGCAGCGCAGCCAGGTGAAGTTCGGCCTGGGCAGCTACCACCGGGTGAACGGTGCCTTCGACACCAGCGGCCCCATCGACGAGGAGAAGCAGTTCTCCTATCGCCTGGTCGGCCTGGCCAAGAAAGGCAACGAGCAGGTCGCGCACACCAACAACGAACGGCTGCTGCTCGCTCCCAGCCTGACCTGGGCCCCGTCGGAAGACACCTCCCTGACCCTGCTGGCGCAGATCCAGCGTGACGACGGCCTGTTCGACTACCAGGCCCTGCCGATGGTCGGCAGCCTGGTCCGTGGCCCCAACGGGCAGAAGATCGACCGCGACTTCTTCGCCGGCGACTCCAAGTACAACGACTACAAGCGCGACCAGTACATCCTGGGCTACGACTTCACCCAGAGCCTCACCGATGACCTGAAATTCCGCTCCACCGCCCGTTACATCGACGTGCGCGACCGCTACAAGGGCTTCTACCTGCGCAGCTTCGCGACCGACACCAACGGCGACACCGACTACACCCGCGCCAACCGCGTGAAGCTGGACTGGCAACAGCACAACACCGCCTACACGCTGGATAACAACCTGGAGTTCAAGTTCAACACCGGCGCCCTGGAGCACACCACCCTGGCGGGGATCGACTACCGCCACTTCAACCGCAAGTACGACGGCTACAACGCCTACAACGTGCTGCCGGTGGACCTGTACGGCAAGAACAACTACGACACCAGCAGCCTGACGCCCGTGCTGGACACCAAGTGGGACAACACCATCCGCCAGATCGGCCTCTACGCCCAGGACCAGATCAAGCTCGACAGCTGGATCCTGACCATCGGCGGCCGCAAGGACTGGGCCGAGGTGGAGAACAAGGACCTGCTGGCCGACACCATCACCGAACAGCGTGACCACAAGTTCACCGGTCGCGTGGGCCTGACCTACGTCACCGACTTCGGCCTGGCGCCCTACGTCAGCTACTCCGAGTCCTTCCTGCCGACCGTCGGCACCGCCGCCCCCGAGCGCGGTGGCAAGGCATTCGAGCCGACCGAAGGCGAACAGTACGAAGTGGGCGTGAAGTACCAGCCCTATGAGAAGACCCTGATCACCGCCGCGGTTTTCCAGATCGAGCAGAAGAACGTGCTGACCGGGGACGTCGAATACCCCCAGTACCAGTCGCAACAGGGTGAAGTGCGCTCCCGAGGCATCGAGCTGGAGGTCAAGTCCAGCATCGAGAACATCGACGTGCTCGCGGCCGCGACCTACATCGACTCCTTCTACACCAAGGAAACCTACGGCAACGAAGACAACCGCAGCGAGGCGCAGGCCCCCGTGTCCGCGACCGCCTGGGTCGACTACCACTTCGTCCAGGCGCCCCTCGCCGGCCTCACCTGGGGCGTGGGCGCGCGCTACACCGGCCGCAAGCCGGGCGACGCCGCCAACAGTTTTCACACCCCGTCCTATGTCGTCTACGACACCACCCTCAGCTATGACCTGGGCAAGCTCTCCAGCGATATGCGAGGCCTCCAGGCCAGCCTGAACGTGCAGAACCTCTTCGACCGCGAATACGTGTCGGACTGCAACTACTCGTTCGGCTGCTACTACGGCCAGGAGCGTGTCGCTTCGGTCGAGGTGTCCTACGACTGGTGAACGCCAGCGGCATGAAGAAACCGGGCTTAGGCCCGGTTTTTTTATGGCTGCCGTGCAGGGTCGAGGCCAGCATTCGGGGACGGACATCCCCTCCTCCGCCCATGAAAAAACCGGGCCTTGCGCGGCCTGGGCCGCCAGGTGCTATGGCTCTGTCTGCGTTAAGTGTTGCTAGAGGATTTGAGTCCAGCTGATTGCCGAGCCCTGGTGATGTTTCTGGTTTCGCCCACCCGGGCGAGTCCCTTTTCCAATCGTTGAAAAGGAACCAAAAAACTTGCCCCATCATCCGGCCCGACTGCGTCGGGTTCCCTCACTCCATCGTTGCTCTGGGGGCCGGCGCGATGGGCCATCCATGGCCTGGCGCGCCTCTCGCGGCATCCATGCCGCTCGTCCCCCGGCGCAACGACTGCGTTCGGCCTCCTGGAGGGGCGTTGGCGGCTGCTCCAACTTTCTTCGCCCAGAGCATTACCACGTGGTGCGCACGGACTTTCGTAGGATGGGTAGAGCGGAGCGAAACCCATGCGGTGGAGGTGGCACGAACCCTTGGGTGCCCGGAAATAGCCATGTTTGAGCGCTTGCATTAAAGCCACAACAGCTAACGCCGACAGAGCCGGGGGCTATCGCCGGCTCAACGCGCCAGCGCCTGGCGCAAGGCGGACACCAGCTGCGCGTAGACGTCGTCGATATCCGGCACCACGCTGCGCAGGCGCAGGAAGTCGTGGATCAGCCCCTCGAACTCCAGCACCTGTACCGCAACCCCCTGCTCCTGCAGGCGCCGCGCATAAGCCCGCCCCTCGTCCAGCAGCGGGTCGAACCCCGCCAGGGCGATCACCGCCGGCGCCACGCCGGCATGGTCGGTCGCCAGCAACGGCGAGAAGCGCCAATCGAGCCGGTCGGCCGCCTCCCGCGCGTAATGCCGGTAGAACCACTCCAGGGTTTCGCTTTCCAGCAGGTAGCCCTCACCGAACAGCTGCATCGACGAGCTGCTGGCCGAGGCATCGGTAACCGGGTAGCACAGGAGCTGCAGGCAGGGCCTGATGACCGCCTCCGCCGAGCGCGCCGCCTCCAGGGCCAACACCGTGGCCAGGGTGGCGCCGACGCTGTCGCCGCCGAAGACCACGCGGGTGAGATCCAGGGATTGCTCCCCGGCATGGGCGGCCAGCCAGGCCAGCGCATCGGCACCGTCGTTCAGCGGGGTCGGGAACCTGTGCTCGGGCGCCACGCGATAGCCGACCGAAAGCACCGCGCACGGCGTCCGCTCGCAGAACTCGCGGCACACGCCGTCATGGGAGTCGAGGCTGCCGACCACGTAGCCGCCGCCGTGGAAATACACCAGGACGGGCAGCGTTCCGCTGGCAGTGGACGGCCGGTACAGGCGCAGGGGCAGCGAGGCGCCATCCCGGCTGTGGAACTCGAAATCCGTCGAACGCACGCCCTGCGGCGCGGCCCAGCGCAACTGCAAGGTGGTGCGTTCGAAGGCCTCCCTGGCCTGTTGCGGGGACGACACATGGAAAGGCCCGGGGCCACTGGCCTGGCTTTCTTCCGCCAGGTCGAGGAAGGCGTTCAGCTCTGGATGCAATGGCATCGCATGGTTCCTTGATCAAGGGGTACATCCAACGGAGGGGCCACGCAGGTGGCGCCCCCCAGCAGTACGAAGGACCGCAACGAATACTTAGGCCGCCTGCGCGACGCAGTGCTCGATCAGCGCCTCCAGTTCGGCCTGGTAGGCCTGCATCAGTTGCTCGACGGTCTCGACGCGGTAGCGGCGATTGCTGAAGACACAGCGCAAGGCCAGCTGCCCGTCGTACACCTGCCCGACGATTTCCAGCCAGTTGCCCAGTGCGGCCATGGGGCTGTAGCAGCTGCCATAGCTCTCGGCCGCCGGCACCAGCATGGCCTTGTCGTCGAAGCTCTGGTCGAACTGCCCCAGGTAGTTGAAGGTGACCCGCGCCTGGGGGGCGGCGCTCAACTGCGCGGCGACCTCCGGGCCACTCAGGTGGCGCAGGACGCCATAGCCGAGCCCCTTGTTCGGCACCGCCGCCAACTGGCGTTGCACGGCCCTGACCGAAGCGCCAATGTCGTCGTCCAGCCCCGGGGTGAGGCGCACCGGGAACATGCTGGTGAACCAGCCGACGGTGCGGCTCAGGTCGATGTCGGCCACCAGGTCCTCACGCCCGTGCCCTTCCAGCTGGATCAGCGCCGAGGCTTGCCCGCTCCAACGGCACAGCACGCGGCCCAGGGCCGCCAGCAGCACGTCGTTGATCTGCGTCCGATAGACCGCCGGCACCTGCTTGAGCAGCTGCTGGGTGTGCACCTCGGACAGGGTCAGGTGGGCCACCGCCTGGTGCCGCACCTGGTTCTTGCCCCGCGGGTTGTCGCAAGGCAGCTCGCTGCCCGGCTGGCGCGCCTGCGCGAGCCAGTAGTCCCGCTCCTCGGCCGGGAAGCTCTCGGCATAGGCGCCCAGGCCTTCCGCCCAGGCACGGTAGCTGCTGGTGCGGAACGGGAAGCTTGGCGCCTCGCCCCTGTCGTAGGCCTCGTAGGCCATCTGCAGGTCCTGCAGCAGCACCCGCCAGGAGACGGTGTCGATGACCAGGTGATGGATCACCATCAGCACCCGGGTCTCGCCGTTGGCCATGGCCACATGGGCGGTGCGCCAGACCGGGCCGTCGTGCAGGTCCAGGCTGCGCTGGACCTCCTCGGCGAACAGTTCCAGCTCCGCCTCGTCCACGACCTCCCGTTGCCAGAGCAAGGGCTCCGACGCCCAGAGCGCCTGCATCTCCGCCAACGGCTGGTAGTGCTGCAGGTTGCGCCCGCCAACCTCGGTGAAGCGCAAGCGCAGGGCGTCGTGCTGCTGGACGATGCTGCGCAGCGCCAGCTCCAGGGCCGCCAGGTTCAATGCCTGGCGTGCGCGCAACATCAACGCCTGGTTGAAGTGGTGAGGCTCTTCCATGCGCTCGTCGAACAGCCACTGCTGGATCGGAATCAGGTTGAACTGGCCTTCGGCAGCCACCTGGGTGGTGTCCGCCTGGGGCTGATCCGCAACCGGTCGCTGCCCGAAGATCGCCTCGATGGTCTGGTGGCGCATCAGGTCCCGCAGCTTCAGCTCCATGTTCAGCTCCGGGTGGTTACGCACCCTCGACACCACCTGCAGGCTGAGGATGGAGTCGCCCCCCAGCTCGAAGAAGTTGTCGGTGATGCCCACCTGCTCCACCTGCAGCACCTCGGCCCAGACCTGCGCCATCAACTGCTCGTCGCGGGTCCGCCCGGCCACGTACTGGGTGCCCTTGAACTCGGGCTCCGGCAGCGCCTGGCGATCGAGCTTGCCGTTGGGCGTCACCGGCAGGCGCGGCAGGCAGATGATCTGCGCCGGCACCATGTAGTCCGGCAGGCTGGCCCGCAGCTCGGCTTTCAGGCGGTCGCCGATGGGCTCGCCGCCCGGCGTCACCACGTAGCCGATCAGTTGCTTGCCCGAAGCGCTGTCACGGGCGACCACGAGGGCGTCGCCGACATCGCCCGACTGGCGCAGGCAGGCCTCGATCTCACCGAGCTCGATACGGAAGCCCCGTACCTTGATCTGGTGATCGATGCGGCCGACGTAGTCGAGCACGCCATCGGCGCGGCGGCGCACCAGGTCGCCACTGCGGTACATGCGATCACCCGGCTTGCCGAAAGGATCGGGCACGAAGCGCTCGGCGCTGAGCCCGGCACGACGGTGATAGCCACGGGCGACGCCTTCGCCACCGATGTAGAGCTCGCCGGCGATTCCCGGTGGCAACGGGTTGAGGTTCTCGTCCAGCACATAGAGCGTGCGCTGCCCCACCGCGCGCCCGATGGGCGCATAGGCGGCTTCGCAGCGGGTGCTGGCCGGCACCTTCCACAGCATCGGGGTGACCACGGTCTCGGTCGGCCCGTAGCCGTTGGTGAAGTAACGGGGACGCAGGGCGGCCTTCACCTGCTCGAAGGTCTGGTCCGGCACCGCGTCGCCGCCGAAGCAGTACACGCGCACCGGTGGCGGGGTCAGCCCGCTCTGCTCCGCGTATTCGGCCAGCTGCTTGAGGTAGGCCGGCGGGAAGCAGGCGATGCTGATGGCGTGCCGGTGCAGGGCCTCGAAGGTCTGTTCGGGCGTCCACAGTGCACCGTCGCGGATGACCAGGGTGCCACCGCTGAACAAGGTGCTCAGCCAGCGCTCATGGGCCCCGTCGAAGGCGAACGACATGAAGTGCAGCTCGCGGGTCGCGGCCTCCATCTCGTACAGCCTGGCGATCGCCTGGCAATGCATGCTCAGCGGGCCATGGGTCACCGCGACGCCCTTGGGCCGCCCGGTGGAGCCGGAGGTGTAGATCAGGTAGGCCAGGTTCTGCGCCAGCAGGCCGCTGTGCAGCGGCTCGGTGCTGCCGGCCCATTCGTCGAAGCCATCCAGCAGCAACACCTGCGGGCCATCCACCCGGGGCAACCGCTCCTGCACGTCGCTGTGGCTCACCAGCAGCGCCATGGCGGAGTCTTGGATCATGAAGGCCAGCCGTTCCGCCGGGTAGTCGATGTCGAGGGGGACATAGGCCGCCCCGCTCTTCATCACCGCCAGGAAGGCCACGACCGTCTCCACCGAGCGCTCCAGGGCCACGCCGACCACGTTCTCCGGGCCTGCGCCAAGCGCCAGCAGGCGGTGGGCCAACCGGTCCGAAAGGTTCGCCAGCTCGCCATAGGACAGTTGCCGCTCACCGCAGACCAGCGCCACGGCGTCCGGGCGCTCGGCGGCGTGGCGGGCGATCAGCTCGGGCAGCAGTGCCGTCGGCTGTTCATCGGCCACGGGCGCCGCGCTCCACTGGGCGAAGGCCTGCTGCTGCACGGGCGGCAGCAGCGCGAGGTTGCCCAGGGCCACGTCCGGCGAGGCGATCAGCACTTCCAGCATGTGCTCCATGGTGACGCGGATACGCTCCACCGCCTCGACGCTGAACGCATTGCGCAGGAACAGGTACTCGATGGACAGCCGGTCCCCCAGGTGCACCGCCAGGTCCATGGGGAAGTTGGTCACATCGTGGTTGCGGGACGCACCGAAGCTCAGGCCGGTGTCGTTCTCCTCGCCCAGGCGTTCGTCGATCGGGTAGTTCTCGAACACCAGGATGCTGTCGAACAGCCCCTGGCCGCCCATCCCGGACCAGCGCTGGATATCCGCCAGGGGGGCGTGGGCGTGCTCGCGGATCTCCAGGTTGTACGCCTGGAGCTGCTGCAGCCATTGCACCAGGGGCTGCTCCGCCCGCAGGGTCTGGATCACCGGCAGGGTGTTGATGAACAGGCCCAGGATGCTGTCGGCGTTGGCCAGGCTGGCCGGGCGCCCCGCCACGGTGGCGCCGAACACCACGGTGGATTGGCCGGTGAAGCGTTGCAACAGCAGCAGCCAGGCGCCCTGGATCAGGGTGTTGGGGGTGATGTGCAGGTCGCGGCAGGCCTGCTGCAGGCGGCGGGTCTGCACCTCGTCCCAGCGGGTGTACAGGGCGTCGTGGCCGGGCAGGTCCTGCACATGCCGGGGGAAGACCGACTGGCCGAGGAAGGTGGCCTGCTCCAGCTCGCCCAGGCGTGCCCGCCAGAACGACTCCAGGCTGTTCCCATCCTGCCGCTTCAGCCAGGCGATGAAGTCCCGGTATGGCCCGTTGCGGCTCGCGACCTGGCCCTTGGCATAGAACTGCATGACCTCGCCGAACAGCCGCGAACTGCTCCAGCCGTCCATGAGGATGTGGTGGCAGGTCCAGATCAGCTGGTGGCGCTGCTCGTCCAGGCGCAGCAGCAACACGCGCTGCAAGGGTGCCTGCGCCAGGTCGAAGCCTTCCCGGTAGTCGGCCTCCGCGCGCTCGGCGAGGGCCTCTTCGCCCTGCTCGCGCTGCCGCCAGTCTTCCTGCCGCAGGTCCAGCGCCACATGGCGGTGGACGATCTGCACCGGCTCGCTCGAGCCGCTCTGCCAGTGGAAGCTGGTCCGCAGGATATCCTCGCGGGCGATCACCTGCTCCCAGGCCCAGGCGAAGCGCTCGGCGTCGAGGCCCTCGACGGGCAGGCTGATCTGGTTGACGTACAGCCCGGTGGCGTCGTCGGCCAGGCTGTGGAACAGCATGCCTTCCTGCATCGGCGACAGCGGGTACACATCCTGGATCTGCGGCACCGCTACCGGCAGCGCATCCAGCTGCTTCTGGTTCAGGCCGGCGAGCGGGAAGTCGGACGGCGTCAGGCCCTGGATGCCCTCGTCGCAGCAATGGTCGATCAGCCGCTCCAGCGCAGCGCCATAGGCGCCCGCCAGGCGCTCCATCACGGCGATGTCGAACACCTCGCGGCTGAAGGTCCAGTCCAGGCTCAAGCGGCCATCGAAGACCTTGCCGTTGATGGTCAGCCAGTTGCCCAGGGGCACATCGTCGCCGTGGCCGTCACCGCTGCCCTCCTCGCCCGGCACGAACAGCGCCTGCTCGTCGAAACTCTGGTCGAACTGGCCCAGGTAGTTGAAGGTGATACGGGCCTGGGGCAGCCCGGCCAGGCGCTGCTGGATATCCGGCGCGCCCAGGTGGCGCAGCACGCCATAGCCGAGGCCCTTGTCCGGCACGGCCCGCAGCTGCTCCTTGATGCGCTTGATCGATTCCCCCGGGTTCTCCGAAGGGGTCAGCAGCACCGGGTACAGGCTGGTGAACCAGCCGACGGTGCGGCTCAGGTCGATGCCGTCGAAGATCTCCTCGCGGCCGTGGCCTTCCAGCTCCACCAGGCAGGCCGGCTGGCCGGTCCATTGGCAGACGGCCGTGGCCAGCGCGCTGAGCAGCAGGTCATTGACCTGGGTGCGATAGGCCGACGGGGCCTGCTTGAGCAGGCGCTGGGTCTGCTCGACGCTCAGCGACAGGCTCACCGAATGCCCATGCGCGGAGGCCTGGCTGCCTTCGGGGTTCGCCCTGGGCAACTCCGGCAGGGGCTGGTCGAGGCGGCTGGTCCAGTAGGCCAGCTCCCGCTCCAGCGCATCGCTTCCCGCATGGTCGTGCAGGCGCTCGGCCCAGGTCCTGAATGCCGTCGACTTGGCCGGCAGCTTCACAGCCTCGTCGCGCGACAGCTGCTCGTAGGCGCTCTGCAGGTCTTCCAGGAGGATGCGCCAGGACACGCCATCCACCACCAGGTGGTGGATGGCCAGGTGCAGGCGCGAGCTGCCATCGGCCATGTCGATCAGGCTGCAACGCAGCAACGGCCCCTGTTGCAGGTCCAGGCTGCGTTGCGCACGGTTGGCCAGGGCGACGAGCTCATCGGCATCGCGAGCGGTGCCTTGCCAGACCTCGAGCGGTTGCGCAGCCACGACCGCGTGGCGGGCCTTCCAGCTGCCGCTGGCGGTCTTGTGGAAGCGCAGGCGCAATGCATCGTGATGGGCGACGACCGCTTCGAGGGCCGCACCTAGCCGCGCGACGTCGAGCGGCTCGCGCGGCGTCAGCAGGATCGACTGGTTCCAGTGCTGCGGCTGGGCGATTTCGCTGGCGAGGAAGCCCTGCTGCATGGGCAGCAGCAGGCTCTCTCCGGTGACCGGCCCCTGGTCCGCCAGGTTCGCGTCGCCCTGCTGGGCGACCTGGGCCAGGGCCTGGATGGTCTGGTGCAGGAACAGGTCGCGAGGCGCCAGGACGATGCTCCGCTGGCGGGCGCGGCTGACCACCTGGATCGAGTTGATCGAATCGCCACCCAGGGCGAAGAAGTTGTCGGTGATGCCCACCTCGGGCACGCCGAGCACCGCCTGCCAGATTTCCGCCAGGGTCCGCTCGACCTCGCTGCCGGGTGCCACATAGGCGCTCTGCGCCTCGTCCAGGCTCGGAACCGGCAGCGCCTTGCGATCCAGCTTGCCGTTGGGGCTCAGCGGCATGCGCTCCAGCGCGGTGATGTGCGGCGGCACCATGTGCTCGGGCAGGGTGCGCTGGAGGTGCGCGACCAGTTGCTCACGCAGGAGCGGCCAGTCCGGCGTTTCTCCCTGCAGGACCAGGTAGGCGCTGAGGTACTTGCCGCTGCGCCCGTCCAGGGCGACGACCACGGCCTCGCGCACGCCGTCATGGTCCAGCAGGCGCGCTTCGATCTCGCCCAGCTCGATACGCAGGCCACGGATCTTCACCTGGTGGTCGATACGACCCAGGTAGTCGATGACGCCATCGGCGCGGTAACGGGCCAGGTCACCGGTGCGGTACAGCCGTTCGCCCTCCACGAAGGGGCTGGCCACGAAGCGCTCCGCGGTCAGCGCGGGGCGGCGATGGTAGCCACGGGCAAGGCCCTGGCCACTGAGGTAGAGCTCGCCGCTGACGCCGACCGGCACCGGGTTCAGCTCGGGGTCGAGGATGTAGGTCATCAGGTTGGCGATGGGCTCGCCGATCGGCACCGCCTCGCGCCCTTCGTCGCGGCAGGTCCAGTGCGTCACGTCGATGGCCGCTTCCGTCGGGCCATACAGGTTGTACAGGGCGGCGCCGGGCAACCGGGCGAACACCTGCTGCTGGGCATCCACCGGCAGGGCTTCGCCGCTGCAGACGATGCGGGTCAGGCTGCGGCAGCGCCCCGCGTTCTCGTCCAGCAGGAAGGCCTGCAGCATCGAGGGCACGAAATGCAGGGTGGTGATGGCCTCGTCCTCGATCAGCCGGATCAGCTGCGCGGGGTCGCGGTGGGCACCCGGCTCGGCGACCACCAGGCGCACGCCGTACATCAGCGGCCAGAAGAACTCCCAGACCGAAACGTCGAAGCTGAACGGCGTCTTCTGCAGCACGCTGTCACCTTCGCCGAGCCCGTAGGCGTCCTGCATCCAGCACAGGCGGTTGGTCAGCGCGCCATGGCTGTTGCCCGCGCCCTTGGGCTTGCCCGTGGAGCCGGAGGTGTAGATCACATAGGCCAGGTTCGAGGCGGCGAGCGGCACCTCGAGGTTGCCGGCCGGGTAGCCCTGCAACCGCGCCTCGCCATCGTCCAGCAGCAAGGTCTTCACGCCACCGGGTATCGGCAGCTGATCCTGCAGCCCGGCCTGGGTCAGCAGCAGCTCGATGCCGCTGTCCTCGATCATGTAGGCCAGGCGTTCGCGAGGGTATTCCGGGTCCAGCGGCACATAGGCGCCGCCAGCCTTGAGGATGGCCAGCAGGCCCACGACCATGTCCAGGCTGCGGTGCACCGAGATCCCCACCAGGGAGTCGGCGGTCACGCCCTGTTCGATCAGGCGGTGCGCCCAGCGGTTGGCCCGCGCGTTGAGCTCGCCGTAGCTGAGGGCCTGGCCGGCGAAGACCAGCGCACAGGCCGCGGGCTTCGCCGCCGCCTGCGCCTCGATCAGGTGATGGACCGGCTGGTGGTTCGGGTAGTGGGCGCCGGTGCGGTTCCACTCGTAGAGCATGTGATGACGCTGCCCGGCGTCCAGCAGCGGCAGCTCGCCGACGGCCTGGCTGGGGCTGGCGACGATGCCGCGCAGCAGGTTCAGCCAGTGCTGCCCCATGCGCTCCACGGTGGCGCGGTCAAACAGGTCGGTCGCGTAGGACAGCGCGGCGGAAAGGCCCGCCTCGTACTCGAAGGTGTCCAGCGTCAGGTCGAACTGCGCGGTGCCGGCATCCCAGCTGAGCTCTTCCAGCGCCAGGCCGGCCAGGGACGTGACCTCGCGCTGCACCTCGCCGCCGTGGTTGAACATCACCTGGAACAGCGGGCTGTGGCTCAGGTTGCGCGCCGGTTGCAGCGCCTCCACCAATTGTTCGAAGGGCAGGTCCTGGTGCGCCTGGGCCTGCTGGGCGGTGTGGCGCACCTGGCGCAGCAGCGTCGCGAAGGGCGCGTGGCCGTCGACCTGGGCCTTGAGCACCTGGGTATTGACGAAGAAACCGATCAGGCCTTCGGTCTCCAGGCGGTTGCGGTTGGCGATCGGCACGCCGACACGGATATCGCCCTGCCCGCTGAAGCGGTGCAGCAGCACCTGGAAGGAGGCCAGCAGCACCATGAACAGGCTGCAGTTCTCGCGCTGCGCCAGTTGCTTGAGGGCAACCGCCAGGCTCGGCTCCAGGGCGATGGCGATGCGCGCGCCGCGATAGCTCTGTTGTGCCGGGCGCGGCCGGTCCGTCGGCAGCTCCAGGACGGGCTGCTCGCCTCCCAGTTGCGCGCTCCAGTAGGCCAGCTGGCGGGCCTGTTCGCCCTCCTCCAGCCAGCGCCGCTGCCAGTGGCCGTAGTCGGCGTACTGGATCGGCAGCTCCGGCAGCGCTACGGGCTGGCCCTGGCTGTGGCCGACATAGAGTTTCAGCGTCTCGTCGATCATCACGCGCATCGACCAGGCATCGGAAACGATGTGGTGCTGGGTGAGTACCAGGACATGGTCGTCCTCGGCCAGCCGCAACAGCTTCACCCTCAGCAACGGGCCGGCCTGCAGATCGAACAGGCGCCGGGTCTCGGTCTCCACCGCCGCCCGTATCGCCTCGTCGCTCGCGTCGGCGGCCAGCGCCTCGACCTCGATCACCACCGGTGCCGCCGGGTGGATCACCTGCAGGGGCCGCTCGCCGTCCAGCACGAACGTGGTGCGCAGGCTTTCATGGCGCGCGACCAGGGCGGCGAAGCTGCGCTCCAGCGCGGGCAGGTCCAGGGCGCCGCGAAGGCGCAGGGCCGCCGGGATGTGATAGGCGCTGCTGGTGGGCTCCAACTGCCAGAGAATCCATTGCCGTTGCTGGGCATGGGAGAGTTCCAGCGGCTGCTCCCGGGAAACCCGGGGGATCGGTTGCTCGACCGGCTGCATGTCCGCTTCCAGGGCACGCGCCAGGGCATCGAGCTCGGGATGGGCGAAGAGCAGGCGCAGCGGTACCTGGGCCTGCAGGGCCTGGCGCAGGCGCGCCATGACCTGGGTGGCGAGCAGCGAATGCCCGCCCAGTTCGAAGAAGCTGTCGTGCACGCCGACCCGGTCGACGCGAAGCACCTGCGCCCAGACCTCGGCGATGGTCCGCTCCAGTTCGGTGCGCGGCGCCACATAGGCCTTCTGCCATTGCCGCGCATCGGGCCTGGGCAGTTGCTTGCGGTCCAGCTTGCCGTTGGGCGTGAGGGGGAAGCGCTCCAGCAGCACCGTGTACGCGGGCACCATGTAGTCCGGCAGCTTCAGGCGCAGGCGGTCGTTGAGGCCGTCACGCAGCCGGGCCTGGGCGTCGGCATCTTCGGCAGCCGGCATGTCGCGGGGCACGACATAGGCCACCAGCACCTGCCCGCCCGGGGCGTCCTGCGCCACCACGGCGACCTCGCGCACCTCGTCCTGCTCCTGCAGGCGCGCCTCGATCTCGCCCAGTTCGATGCGGAAGCCACGGATCTTCACCTGGTGGTCGATGCGGCCCAGGTACTCGATGATGCCGTCGGCACGGATACGGGCCAGGTCGCCGGTACGGTACAGGCGCTCCCCAGCCTTGAAGGGATTGGGAATGAAGCGTTCGGCGGTCAGCCCCGGGCGCTGGAAGTAACCGCGCGCGAGGCCGTCGCCGGCGATCAGCAGTTCACCGGCCACGCCATGGGGCACGGGGGACAGGTCGGCGCCGACCACATAGAGCGCGGTGTTGTCGATGGGGCGTCCCAGCCAGGGCTCGGGGGCCTCCTGGCCAAGACCGTGGATGGCCGACCAGATGGTGGTCTCGGTCGGCCCGTAGAGGTTCCACACCTCGCCGCCCAGGGCCAGCATGCGGGCCGCCAGCTCTCGCGGCAGCGCCTCGCCGCCACAGAGGAAGGTGCAGCCACGCAGGACCTCTGCCCGCTCGTTGTCCAGCAGCATGCGCCAGGACGAAGGCGTCGCCTGTAGCACGTTCACCTGCTCGCGTTCCACCAGGTCCAGTACCGCGTAGGGGTCCTGGGCGACCTCGGGTCCACTCAGCACGATGCGCGCGCCGACCATCAGGGGCACGTAGATTTCCAGGCCGAAGATGTCGAAGGAGAAGGTGGTCAGCGACAGCACCCGGTCCCCGGCCACGACGCCCGGAACACGGGCCATGCTGGCGACGAAGTTGGTCAGCGCGCCATGGCGCACCATCACGCCCTTGGGGCGCCCGGTGGAGCCCGATGTGTAGAGGGTGTAGGCGAGGTTTTCCGCTTCGATCCGGGTGGGCAGGTCCGCGTCGGGGAAGGCATCCAGCGAGTCGCCCAGTTCGTCCAGCAGCAGTGCCCGCACCGTCGTCGGTACCGGCAGGCGCTCGGCCAGCGCGCGCTGGGTCAGCAGCAGCTCGATGCCGCTGTCCTCGATCATGTAGGCCAGGCGATCCTCGGGGAACGCCGGGTCCAGCGGCAGGTAGGCGCCGCCGGCCTTGAGGATGGCGAGCAGCCCCACCAGCATGTCCACGCTGCGCTCCACCGAGAGCCCCACCAGCACGTCCGGCCCCACGCCCAGCTCGACCAGCCGGCCGGCCAGGCGATTGGCGCGGAGGTTGAGATCGGCGTAGCCCAGTCGTTCTCCGCCGATCACCAGGGCGATGGCGTCGGGATCACGCGTCACCTGGGCCTGGAACAGCTCATGGACGAAACGCGCCTCCGGCAGCGCGACCGCCGTGTCGTTCAGCTCCACCAGCATCGCCTGCTGCTGGCTCGCATCCAGCAGCGGCAGCTCGCCGACGGCCTGCTCCGGCCTGGCCAGGATGCCGCGCAGCAGGTTCAGCCAATGGCCGGCCATGCGCTCCACCGTGGCGGCGCAGAACAGATCGGTAGCGTAGGTCATGGAGGCGCTGATGCCGTCGGGATGCTCGAGCGTCTCCAGGGTCAGGTCGAACGACGCCGTGCGGGTCTCGCCCTGCAGCCCCTCGACCCGCAGCCCAGCCACCGGCGCCCCGCGTGCAGGGCCCTCCGTCTGGTGGTTGAACAGCACCTGGAACAGCGGCGTATGGCTGAGGTTGCGCTCCGGTTGCAGCGCCTCCACCAATTGCTCGAACGGCAGGTCCTGGTGGGCCTGGGCCCCCAGCGCCGCCTGCTTGACGTCCTGCAGCAGCGCGCGGAACGGCGCCTGGCCGTCGACCTCGCTGCGCAGGACCTGGGTGTTGACGAAGAAGCCGATCAGGCGCTCGGTCTCCACCCGGTTGCGGTTCGCGGTGGGCACGCCGACGCGGATGTCGTCCTGCCCGCTGTAGCGGTGCAGCAGGGCCTGGAAGGACGCAAGGAGCAGCATGAACAGGCTGACGCCCTCACGCTGGGCCATCTGCTTCAACCCGGATGACAGGCCGTCGTCCAGCGCGACCTCCAGGCGCGCGCCGCGGTAGCTCATCACCGCCGGGCGCGGGAAGTCGGTGGGCAGTTCCAGCACCGGCTGCCGGCCGCCGAGCAGGCCCGTCCAGTACTCCAGCTGCCGCTCGCGCTCGCCCGCCTCCATCCAGTGCCGCTGCCAGATGGCGTAGTCGACGTACTGGATCGGCAGCGGCGGCAACTCGGGCGCCTGGCCACGGCTGAAGCCGGCATAGAAGGTGACCAGCTCCTCCACCATGACCTGCATCGACCAGCCATCGGAGACGATGTGGTGCAGCACCACGATCAGCAGGTGATCGTCATCGGCCAGGCGCAACAGGCGGACGCGCAGCAGCGGCCCGTTCTGCAGGTCGAAGAGCTGCTCGGTCTGCTCCTCGATCAGTTGGCGCAGCTGCTGGGCATCCGGCACCTGCGCCAGGGGCTCGGCCACCAGCGTCAGCGGTGCCGGCGAGCCGACCCGCTGGAAGGTCGCCTCACCGTCCTGGACGAAGGTGGTGCGCAGGCTGTCGTGCCGCGCGACCAGGGCGTTGAAGCTGCGTTCCAGCGCCGCCACATCCAGCGCGCCATGCAGGCGCAGGGCGGTGGGCATGTGGTAGGCGGCGCTGTCCGGGTCGAGCTGCCAGAGGAACCATTGGCGCTCCTGGGCGAAGGACAGCGGCAGGCTGTCGAACGCATCGCTCACCGGCGGGATCGGCAGGTTCGCCGGCGACACGTTTTCTTCACGCATCTTCTGCAGGTACTGCCTGCGCTTCTCCAGTGGCAACGTGATGAAGCGCCTGGCGATGCGTAAAGCAACCGTGTTGTCCATCAAACCTCCTCCATTTCATCGAGCAGGGCCTCGAGCCTGCTCAATGTCGACGTACTCGTTGGCGCCCCGGTCTGTTGCAGCTGGGCGACGAAGTCCCCAAGTACCGGGTGCTGGAATATCAATTGCGGGGTGAGGCTCATGCCCAGCTCCAGTTGCAGGCGCGACACCACGTTCACCGCCAGCAACGAGTGCCCACCCCGTTCGAAGAAATCGTCGCCGAGCCCGACCTGATCGAGCTTCAGCACGTCCTGCCAGATGGCGGCGACCTTCAGCTCCAGCTCGCTGCCGGGTGCCACGTAGGCCACCTGCAGCGGGCGGGCATCCGGCGCCGGCAGTGCCTTGCGATCCAGCTTGCCGTTGGTGGTCAGCGGCAGGCGGTCCAGGAACACCACCTGGCCGGGCACCATGAAGTCCGGCAGGTGATCGGCCAGGCGCGCCTTCAGGCGTTCGCCGAGCACCGCTTCGGCCGGCTCCAGCGCACCTTCCTCGGCGACCACATAGGCCACCAGGGCCTGGCCATCCGGGGCCAGGACCACGGCTTCACGCACCTCCGGCTGGGCCCGCAGGCGGGCCTCGATCTCGCCGAGTTCGATGCGCAGGCCACGGACCTTGACCTGGTGGTCGATGCGCCCGATGTATTCGATGACGCCATCCGCGGCGTAGCGCACCAGGTCCCCGGTGCGGTACAGCCGCCCGCCCTCGCGACCGCTGCGGGCGAAGGGGTCGGGTATGAAGCGCTCGGCGGTCAGCGCCGGTCGCTGGTGATAACCACGGGCCAGCGAATCGCCGGCGATGTACAGCTCGCCCACGGCGCCAATGGCACAGGGCTGCAGCGCGCAGTCGAGAACATAGGTGCGCACGTTGCCCAGCGGGCGGCCGATGGCGACCGTGCGGCGCTCGTCACCCTCGGCGGCTGCCACGAGGTGGCTGGTGCTGTCGATGGTGGCTTCCGTCGGCCCGTAGAGGTTGTGCAGCTCACCGTCGAACAGTGCCATCGCCTGGTCCGCCAGGTGCTGGCCCAGGGCCTCGCCGCCGCAGAGCAACAGGCGCAGGGTGACCAGCTGCTCGCGCCGGGCCAGGGGCAGCAGGGCCTGCAGCAGCGAGGGGGCGAGCTGCAGGACGCTGATCCGCCAGCGCGCCACCTCGGCCCAGAGACGGGTCAGGTCGAGGTTCAGGTACGGGCTCGCCAGGACCAGCTGCGCACCGCTCATCAACGGCAGCCAGAATTCCCAGACCGAGGCGTCGAAGCTGATCGCGGTCTTCTGCAGCACGCGGTCCTCGGCCTGCAGCGCCAAGCGGTCCTGCATCCACGCCATGTGGTTGCTCAGCGCGCTGTGGCGGATGCCGACGCCCTTGGGGCGCCCGGTGGAACCGGAGGTGTAGATCACATAGGCCAGGTTCTGCCCGTCCGGCGAAACCGCCGGGTCGCGCTCGTCGCGGCTGGCCAGCGCTTCGTCCAGGCCATCCAGCGCCAGGCAGCTCACGCCGCTGTCGGCGAACCGCGCCTCCAGGGCGCGCTCGCTGAGCAGCAGGGCGATGCCGCTGTCCTCGACCATGTAGGCCAGGCGGTCCTGCGGGTAGGCCGGGTCCAGCGGCACATAGGCGCCACCGGCCTTGAGGATCGCCAGCAGCCCGACCACCATCAGCGGCCCTCGCTGCAAGGCGAGCCCCACCAGCACATCGGGGCCCACGCCGCGTTCGATCAGCAGGTGCGCCAGGCGGTTGGCTTGGGCGTTGAGCTGCCCGTAGGTGAGGCTCTGCCCCTCTGCCAGCACGGCCACGGCCTGGGGCTGGCGATGTGCCTGGAAGGCCACCCACTGGTGCACCTGGCGCGCATCCCGCGGCGCGGTCTCGGTGGCGTTCCACTGCTCCACCACGCGGGTGTGCATCGGCGCGTCCAGCAGGCCGAACTCGCCGAGACGACGCTGGGCGTTCGAACCGGGCATCTGCATCAGCAGGTGCACCATCTGGTCACCGAGGCCCTGGATCGATTCGCGGGAGTAGCAAGCGTTGGCATAGGTGAAGTGCAGGTTGAGGATGTCACTCAGATGAACGGCCAGGGTCAGCGGGAAATTAGTTTGTTCCCGGTTGCCCAGGGCGCCGAAGCCGAGCCCGTCCGGTGCGCTGTCCTGCAGCGCCTGGGAGACCGGGTAGTTCTCGAACACCAGCAAGGTGTCGAACAGGCTGTCCCCGCCCTGCCCCGCCCAGCGCTGGATGTCGTACAGCGGCGTGTGCTCGTGCTCGCGCAGCGCCAGGTTCTGCGCCTGCAACACCTGCAGCAGGTCGACGAGGGGTTGCTCGGGGCGCGGGCTGGCGATCACCGGCAAGGTGTTGATGAACAGGCCGATCTGCTCCTGGATGCCCCGCAGTTCGGCCGGGCGACCGGCCACCGTGGCGCCGAACGCCACGCCGTCCTGCCCCGTGTGGCGTTGCAGCAGCAAAAGCCAGGCGGCCTGCACCAGGGTATTGAGCGTGACCTTCTGCTGCCGGGCGAACTCGCCCAGGCGCTGGCATTCCTCCCGCGAAAGCGAGCGGTGGAAGCTGTCGTGGCTGGGCTCGTCGGCCCGGGAGGCGCGCGGCTGGTCCGGCCCGGCCAGGCGGGTCGGCGCGTCCAGGGCCGCCAGTTGGCCGCGCCAGAAGGTTTCGCTGGCGACGGGGTCGCGCCCCGCCAGCCAGGCGATGTAGTCGCGGTAGCGCCCACCCTGGCGCACCACCTGCTGCCCCGCATAGCGCTGCAGCACCTCGCCGAGCAGCTGCGAATTGCTCCAGCCATCCATGAGGATGTGGTGGTGGGTGTAGACCAGGTGCCAGGCGCCTTCGCCGACCTGCACCAGGGCCAGGCGCAGCAAGGGCGCACGGGCCAGGTCGAAGCCCTGCTCCAGCTCGGCGGTCGCCAGGGCATCGAGCGCGGTGGCCAGGTCATCGCGGCCACGCCAGTCGTGCCGTGCGAAGGGAACCTCGACCTGGCGCTGGACGACCTGCAGCGGTCGCTCCAGGCCACCCTCCCAGATGAACCGGCTGCGCAGGATGTCGTGGGCCTCCACGGCTTCCTGCCAGGCCCGCTGGAAACGCTCGGGGTCGAGCCCCTGCATGTCCAGGCGCATCTGGTTGATGTAGTGGCCGGTGCCCGGCTCATACAGGCTGTGGAACAGCATGCCCTGCTGCATCGGCGTCAGCGGGTAGAGGTCGTCGACCTCGCGGGCGGAAACCGGCAGCGCATCCAGCTGCCCCTGGCCAAGCCCGGCCAGGGGGAAGTCCGAGGGCGTCACGCCCTGGTTGATCGGCTGGGCGCAGTGTTCGATCAGCTGCTCCAGCTCGGCGGCATAGTCATCGGCCAGTCGCTGGATCGTCTGCTCGTCGAACTGCTCGCGGCTGAAGGTCCAGCCCAGGCTCAGCTCGCCGTCGTACACCTGGCCGTTGAGGCTCAGCCAGTTGCCCAGGGGCGCCAGCGGGCTGTGGTCGGCGCCGGAACCCTCGCGGGCCGGGCGGAACAGTGCCGCCTGGCTGTCGTCGAAGCTGCCGTCGAACTGGCCGAGGTAGTTGAAGGTCAGGCGCGGCTCGGGCAGCGCCCGCAGCGCGGCACGGGCGCTCTCGTCCCCCAGGTAGCGCAGCACACCGAAGCCCGTGCCCTTGTCGGGAACGGCCCGCAGCTGCTCCTTGATCGCCTTGATCGACGCTGCCAGGGCGCCCGCCGGCGTGAGCTTCACCGGGAACAGGCTGGTGAACCAGCCGAGGGTGCGGGTCAGGTCGATGTTGGGGAACAGCTCCTCGCGACCATGGCCCTCCAGCTGGATGAGGGTGTTCGGCTGCCCGGTCCAGCGGCAGATCACCCGTGCCAGCGCGGTGAGCAACAGGTCGTTGACCTGGGTGCGGTAGGCCTTGGGGGCCTCCTGCAACAGGCGACGGGTCGCCTCCCGGCCCAGCTGGGTGAACAGGGTGTGCGCCAGGCGCGCCTCACGGGGTGCATCCGGGTGTTCGCAGGGCAGTTCGGCACAAGCGTCCTGCAGGTGCTCCTGCCAGAACCCCAGCTGCCGTTGCAGGGTTTCGCTGCGGGCATGGCGCTGCATCTGCTCGGCGAACGCCTTGACCGAACTGGTCTTGGACGGCAGCCGCACCGGCTCGCCGCCCTGCACTTGGCGGTAGGCGGCCTGCAGGTCGTCGAAGAGGATGCGCCAGGAGACGCCATCGATCGCCAGGTGGTGGACCACCAGCTGCAAGCGTTGGCTGCCGTCCGCCAGGGTGGCCAGCACCGCGCGCAGCAGCGGGCCGTCCTGCAGGTCCAGGCTGCGCTGGGCCCGCTCGAGCAGCGCGTCCAGGGCGGCGGCATCCGCGACACGGGCCTCCCAGAGCAGGCTGGCGTGTGCCCAGTCCTGCTCCTGGCGGTCGAGGTCACGGTGGGTAGCTTCCCAGCCTTCCACGCCCTCGACGAAGCTCAGGCGCAGGGCATCGTGATGCCTGACCAGGCTGCGCAGGGCCTGCTCCAGCACCCCGGGCTGCAACGGGCTGGCCGGGGCCAGCAACACCGACTGGTTGTAGTGATGGCGTTCGGGGATGGGCTCGGCGAAGAAGGCTTGCTGGATCGGCAGCAAGGGCGTGCTGCCCAGGACCGGCCCCTGGTCCACGACGAACGCTTCGTCGCCCACCTGCGCAACGCCGGCCAGTGCCTGGATGGTCTGGTGCTGGAACAGGTCCTTGGGCGTGATGCGGATGCCGTCCTGACGGGCGCGGCTCACCACCTGGATGGAGATGATCGAGTCGCCGCCCAGTTCAAAGAAGTTGTCGTTGAGCCCTACCCGCTCCAGCTTCAGCACGTCCTGCCAAATCACCGCCAGGCGCTGCTCCAGCTCGCTTTGCGGCGCCACGTAGTGCTGCTGCACCTGGCTCGCATCCGGTTGCGGCAGCGCCTTGCGATCCAGCTTGCCGTTGGCGGTCAGCGGCCAGTGCTCCACGAACAGCAGGTGCGTCGGCACCATGTAGTCCGGCAACTCGGCCTTCAGCTCGGTTTTTAGGGCGTCACGCAATACCCCGGCATCCTCCAGCGGACTCGCTGGCAGCACGTAGCCCACCAGCTGCGTGCCGGTCGGCCCTTCATAGGCCAACACCACAGCCTCACGCACGGCATCCAGTGCGGCCAGGCGCGCCTCGATCTCGCCCAGTTCGATACGGAAACCACGAATCTTCACCTGATGATCGATCCGTCCCACGTATTGGATGACGCCATCGCTGCGGTACTGCGCCAGGTCGCCGGTGCGGTACAGGCGCGCACCGGGCTCGCCGAAGGGGTCGGGGATGAAACGCTGTGCGGTCAGGTCGCCCCGGTTCAGGTAGCCCCGCGCCAGGCCGGCACGGCCTACGTAGAGCTCGCCGATGCAGCCACGGGGCACGGGGTTGAGATCGCCATCGAGCAGGTACCAGGACAGGTCCGGGATCGGCTCACCAATCGGGCTGCTGGCGTCATGCTCCAGGTCCGCCAGGGACAGCGGTCGGTAGGTGACGTGCACCGTGGTCTCGGTGATGCCGTACATGTTGATCAGCTGCGGCGCGGTATCGCCGAAACGTTCGAACCAGGGGCGCAGGCTGTGCACGTCCAGGGCCTCGCCACCGAACACCACATAGCGCAGTGCCAAGGGGCGCGAATCGGCGCACGCCACCTGCATCAGCGGCTTGAAGGCCGAGGGCGTCTGGTTGAGCACGGTGACACCGGTGCTCACCAGCAGCGCGTGGAAGTCCTGCGGCGAACGGCTCACGTCGTGGGGCACGATCACCAGCTCGCCGCCGTAGAGCAGCGCGCCAAAGATCTCCCAGACCGAGAAATCGAAGGCATAGGAATGGAACAGCGACCAGACGTCCTGTACGCCGAAGTCGAACCAGCCTTCGGTGGCCTGGAACAGCCGCATGATGTTGCTGTGGGGCAGCAGCGTGCCCTTGGGCTTGCCGGTGGAGCCGGAGGTGTAGATCACATAGGCCAGGTTGGCCGGCGACATCGCCACCTGCGGCTCATGCTCGGGGTAGCCCGTTGCGCCCTCCAGCATCAGCGCATCCACCGCCGCCGGGATCGGCAGGCTTTGCAGCAAGGCTGGCTGGGTCAGCAGCAGGCGGATGCCGCTGTCCTCGATCATGTAGGCCAGGCGGTCCTCGGGGTAGCTCGGGTCCAGGGGCACATAGGCGCCACCGGCTTTGAGGATCGCCAACAGGCCCACCACCATTTCCAGGCTGCGTTCGACAGCGAGGCCCACCCGCACATCCGGGCCCACGCCGCGCTCGATCAGTTGGTGAGCCAGGCGGTTGGCCCAGGTATCGAGTTCGCCATAGCTCAGGGTCTGCGCCTCGAAGCGCAGGGCAATGGCCTCCGGGCGCAGGCGCGCCTGCTCGGCGATGCGCTGGTGGGCGCATTGGGTGACGTCGAAATTACGGGCCGCCGGGTTCCACTGCTGCAGGTTCGCCTGGCGCTCCTCGGCATCGAGCAGGGGCAGTTCGCCGACACGGCACTGCGGGTCGGCGACGATGCCGCGCAGCAGGTTGAGCCAATGGCCGGCCAGGCGCGAGACAGTGTCTGCATCGAACAGGTCGGTGGCGTAGGTCAACGAGGCGGTGAGTTCGCCGGCTGCTTCCAGGGTGTCCAGGGTCAGGTCGAACTGGGCGGTGTGGCTGTCCCAGTCCTGCGCTTTCAGCGTCAACCCGGGAAGGGACGGCAGCGCCTCACGACCGGCGCTCTGGTGGTTGTAGAGCACCTGGAACAGTGGGCTGTGGCTCAGGCTGCGCTCCGGACGCAGGGCATCCACCAGTTGTTCGAAGGGCAGGTCCTGGTGCGCTTCCGCGCCCAGCGCCGCATCCCGGGCCTGCCCGAGCAGATCGGCGAAGCGCACCTGCCCATCGACCTGGACCCTGAGCACCTGGGTGTTGACGAAGAAGCCGATCAGGCGCTCGGTCTCCACGCGGTTGCGGTTGGCGATCGGTACGCCGACGCGGATATCCGCCTGCCCGCTGTAGCGATGCAACAGCGCCTGGAACGAGGCCAGCAGCACCATGAACAGGGTCACGCCCTCGCGCTGCGCCAGCTGGGCGAGTTGCCCGGCCAATGCCGGCGGCAGCTCGATGGCCAGGCGGGCACCGGCGAAACTCTGCTGGGCCGGGCGTGGGCGGTCGGTGGGCAGCTCCAGCAATGGGTGCTCGTCGCCCAGGGCGGCGGTCCAGTAGGCCAGCTGGCGTTCGCGCTCACCCGCCTCCATCCACTGGCGTTGCCAGGCGGCATAGTCCGCGTACTGGATGGGCAAGGCGTCCTGGCGCACTGCCAGGCCCTGGCCATGGGCCCCATAGCCCTCCATCAGCTCCTGCACCAGCAGCTGCATCGACCAGCCATCGGAGACGATGTGGTGCTGGGTCAGCACCATCACATGCGCCTGCGGCGCGATGCGCAGCAGGCCGACCCGCAGCAGCGGGCCCTTCTCGAGGTCGAAGGGTTCGCTGACCTGCTTCTGCACGAAGGCGCGGATGTACGCCTCGTCTGCGCCCTCTTCCACCTCGGGCGACAGCACCAACGGCAGGTCGGGGTGGATCAGTTGACGGGCCTGCCCATCGCTCTGGACGAAGGTGGTGCGCAGGCTTTCGTGACGCTGCACCAGGTCCGCGAAGGCCCGTTGCAATGCCTCGATGTCGAGCTCGCCCTCGATCCGCAGCGCTGCAGGAATGTGGTAGGCGGCGCTGCCCGGTTCCATCTGCCAGAGGAACCACTGGCGCTGCTGGGCATAGGACAGCGGCAGGCTCTGCCCGCGATCCACCCGTGGAATGGACAGGGTCTGCACACCTGCGGATTGTTCCAGCACCTTCACGCAGGCCTTGAAGTCGGCATTCTCGAACAGCTGGCGAAGCTGCAGGTCGAGCCCCAGCTCCTGGCGAATCCGCGACACCATCTGGGTGGCCAGCAACGAGTGCCCGCCCAGCTCGAAGAAGTTGTCGTTGAGCCCTACCCGCTCCAGCTTCAGCACGTCCTGCCAGATCACCGCCAGGCGCTGCTCCAGCTCGCTTTGCGGCGCCACGTAGTGCTGCTGCGCCTGGCTCGCATCCGGTTGCGGCAGCGCCTTGCGATCCAGCTTGCCGTTGGCGGTCAGCGGCCAGTGCTCCACGAACAGCAGGTGCGTCGGCACCATGTAGTCCGGCAACTCGGCCTTCAGCTCGGCTTTCAGGGCGTCACGCAGTGCTGCGGCATCCTCCACGAGGTCCGTTGGCAACACGTAGCCCACCAGCTGGGTGCCGGTCGGCCCTTCATGGGCCAGCACCACGGCCTCGCGCACGGCATCCAGTGCGGCCAGGCGCGCCTCGATCTCGCCCAGCTCGATGCGGAAACCACGGATCTTCACCTGATGATCGATCCGTCCCACGTATTGGATGACGCCGTCGCTGCGGTACTGCGCCAGGTCGCCGGTGCGGTACAGGCGCGCACCCGGCTCGCCGAAGGGGTCGGGGATGAAACGCTGTGCGGTCAGGTCGCCACGGTTCAGGTAGCCCCGCGCCAGGCCGGCGCGACCTACATAGAGCTCACCGATGCAGCCACGGGGCACGGGGTTGAGATCGCCGTCGAGCAGGTACCAGGACAGGTCCGGAATCGGCTCACCAATCGGGCTGCTGGCGTCATGTTCCAGGTCCGCCAGGGACAACGGCCGGTAGGTGACGTGCACCGTGGTCTCGGTGATGCCGTACATGTTGATCAGCTGCGGCGCGGTGTCGCCGAAACGTTCGAACCAGGGGCGCAGGCTGTGCACGTCCAGGGCCTCGCCACCGAACACCACATAGCGCAGTGCCAAGGGGCGCGAATCGGCACACGCCACCTGCATCAGCGGCTTGAAGGCTGAAGGCGTCTGGTTCAGCACGGTGACGCCGGTGCTCGCCAGCAGGGCATGGAAGTCCTGCGGCGAACGGCTCACGTCGTGGGGCACGATCACCAGCTCGCCGCCGTAGAGCAGCGCGCCGAAGATTTCCCACACCGAGAAATCGAAGGCATAGGAATGGAACAGCGACCAGACGTCCTGGGGGCCGAAGTCAAACCAGCCTTCGGTGGCCTGGAACAGCCGCATGATGTTGCTGTGGGGCAGCAGCGTGCCTTTCGGCTTGCCGGTGGAGCCGGAGGTGTAGATCACGTAGGCCAGGTTGGCCGGCGACATCGCCACCTGCGGCTCGTGCTCGGGGTAGCCCGTCGCGCCCTCCAGCAGCAATGCATCCACCGCCGCCGGTATCGGCAGGCGCTGCAATAGCTCGGGCTGGGTCAGCAGCAAGCGGATGCCGCTGTCCTCGATCATGTAGGCCAGACGGTCCTCGGGGTAGCTCGGGTCCAGGGGCACATAGGCGCCACCGGCTTTGAGGATCGCCAACAGGCCCACCACCATTTCCAGGCTGCGTTCGACAGCGAGGCCCACCCGCACATCCGGGCCCACGCCGCGCTCGATCAGTTGGTGAGCCAGGCGGTTGGCCCAGGCATCGAGTTCACCGTAGCTCAGGGTCTGTGCCTCGAAGCGCAGGGCAATGGCCTCCGGGCGCAGGCGTGCCTGCTCGGCGATGCGCTGGTGGGCGCACTGGGTGACGTCGAAATCACGGGCCGCCGGGTTCCACTGCTGCAGGTTCGCCTGGCGTTCCTCGGCATCGAGCAGCGGCAGTTCGCCGACACGGCACTGCGGGTCGGCGACGATGCCGCGCAGCAGGTTGAGCCAATGGCCGGCCAGGCGCGAGACAGTGTCTGCATCGAACAGGTCGGTGGCGTAGGTCAGCGAGGCGGTGAGTTCGCCGGCTGTTTCCAGGGTGTCCAGGGTCAGGTCGAACTGGGCAGTGTGGGCGCTCCAGTCCAGGCTCTCCACCCGCAGCCCCGGCAGTTGCAGGGCTTGGCCCGCCGCATTGGTCTGGTGGTTGAACATCACCTGGAACAGCGGGCCATGGCTGAGCTGACGCTCGGGGGCCAGGGCCTGCACCACCTGCTCGAACGGCAGGTCCTGATGCGCCTGCGCACCCAGGGCGGCCTGTTTGACCTGCGCCAGCAGATCGGTGAAAGGCATGTCGCCACGGATATCCGCATCCAGCACCTGGGTATTGACGAAGAAGCCGATCAGGCGCTCGGTTTCCACGCGGTTGCGGTTGGCGATCGGCACGCCGACGCGGATGTCCGCTTGCCCGCTGTAGCGGTGCAGCAGGGCCTGGAACGATGCCAGCAGCACCATGAACAGGGTCAGCCCCTGGCGCTGGGCCAGCTCGCGCAACGCCGAGGCCAGCGCGGTCTCCAGCTGCAGGTCCAGGCGCGCACCGCGATGGCTCTGGACCAGCGGTCGGGCACGGTCGGCCGGCAGCGACAGCACGCTGCCGGCATCGCCCAGCCGTTCGGTCCAGTAGGCCAGCTGGCGCTCACGCTCGCCGGCTTCCATCCACTTCCGCTGCCAGATCGCGTAGTCCGCGTACTGGATCGGCAGCGGCGCCAGCGCAGCCGCGCGACCGCTGGCATGGGCGAGATAGAGCTCGATCAGGTCCTCGACCATCACCTGCGAGGAGGCGCCGTCGGAAACGATGTGGTGCAGGGTAAGGACCAGCACATGGTCGTCCTGGGCCAGCCTCAGCAGCTTCAGCCGCACCAGCGGCCCCCGCTGCAGGTCGAACGGGCGGGCGACTTCGTCATCGACGAACGCCTTGATCGCCCCCTCGTCGACAGCGCCTTCGAGGGCCTGGACCTCGATCGCCAGGCGGCCGGCCTCGACCACCACCTGGCGCAGGCCCTGCCCGTCCTCGACGAACACCGTGCGCAGGACCTCGTGGCGTTCGAGCAGGCCGTCGACGCTGCGTTGCAGCGCCTCGGCATCCAGGGCACCCCGCAGCCTCAGGGCGGTAGGCATGTTGTAGGCGGCGCTGTCGGGGTCCAGGCGCCAGAGGAACCATTGGCGCTCCTGGGCGTAGGACAGCTCCAGCGAGGGGAACTCGTGGCGCGTCACCGGTATCGGCAGCGCCGAGAAGCTCATGTTCTTGCTGCGCAGCTTGTCCAGGAAGGCCTGGCGCTGTGCCAGCGGCAGGCGGATGAAACGCTGCACCAGGGAGAGGTTGTCGGGTTGGGTCATGTCAGAGGGCCTCCAGGTCAGCGAGAAAGTCGTGCATCTCATTCAGGTCGTCGCTGGAGTGAGGCGTCAGGTGTTCCGCCAGCTGCTGCGCGTAGTCGGACAGGGATGAGGTTCTGAAAAGCAGGTCGAGGGGCACGGCAGCCCCCTGCTCCATCTGGAGCCGTGCGGTCGCTTGGGTCGCCAACAGTGAATGCCCACCGAGTTCGAAGAAGTTGTCGTCGCGGCCGACGCGCTCCAGCTTGAGCACGTCCCGCCAGATATCGGCCACGCGCCGCTCCAGCTCGCCCTCGGGCGCCACGTAGGCACGCAGCAGCTGGTTGCCGTCCGGCCTGGGCAGGCTCTTGCGGTCGAGCTTGCCGTTGGGCGTGAGGGGGAAGCGTTCGAGCACCAGCCACTGGGCGGGGATCATGTAGTCGGGCAGCGCCGACGCCAGGGCCGCCTTGAGCTGGTTGCGCAGCTCGGCCACCTCCAGAGCCTCGTGGGGCACCAGGTAGGCCACCAGCTGGCTGCCCAGGGGGCCTTCCTGGGCGACGACCGCCGCCTCGCGGATCAGCGGATGGGCGAGCAGTTGCGCCTCGATCTCGCCCAGCTCGATGCGGAAGCCACGGATCTTCACCTGGTGGTCGACGCGGCCGAGGTACTCGATCACGCCATCGGCCCGGTGCCTGGCCAGGTCCCCGGTGCGGTACAGGCGGGTGCCGTTGCCGAACGGGTCCGGCAGGAAGCGTTCGGCGGTCAGCGCCGGGCGGTCGTGGTAGCCACGGGCCAGGCCATCGCCACCGATGTACAACTCGCCGATCACCCCCGCCGGGTTCGGCGCGAAATCACCGTCGAGAATGAACAGCGAAGTGTTGGCGATCGGCCGCCCCAGCCAGGGTTGCGGCTGCTCCGGGGTCAAGCGGTGGGTCGCCGACCAGATGGTGGTCTCGGTGGGGCCATAGAGGTTCCACACGGCAGCGCCCAGGGCCAGCATGCGCTGGGCCAGGTCATCGGCCAGGGCCTCGCCTCCGCAGAGGAAGGTGCGGCCGACCAGGATCGCGGCGCGGGGGTGGTCCAGCAGCATGCGCCAGGTGGACGGCGTGGCCTGGATGACGCTGACCCGCTGCTGCTCGATGAGCTGCAGCAGGCGCTCCGGGTCATGGGCGCTGTGCCGGTCCGCCAGCACCACGCAGGCGCCCTGGAACAGCGGGCCATAGAGCTCCAGCCCGAAGATGTCGAAGGAGAAGGTGGTCAGCGACAGCACCCGATCGGCCGCCTCGATGCCGGGCTCCCGCACCATGCTGGCGACGAAGTTGACCAGGGCCTGGTGGCGCACCATCACGCCCTTGGGCTTGCCGGTGGAGCCGGAGGTGTAGATGGCGTAGCACAGGTGCTCGCCAGCGACCGCGACCTGCGGGTCGACCGGGCTTTCCTCCAGGCTGGCCGCCGGCTCCACCAGCAACGTGCGCACGCCAGCCGGCAGGGCGAACTGCCCGGCCAGGGCCGGCTGGGTCAGCAGCAGTTGCAGGCCGCTGTCCTCCACCATGTGCGCGAGGCGGTCCTGGGGATATTGCGGGTCGAGCGGCACGTAGGCGCCGCCGGCCTTGAGGATGGCCAGCAGGCCGACCACCATCTCGACGCCGCGCTCCAGGGCGATGCCGACGAGCTGGTCCGGCACCACGCCGAGCCCGATGAGCCGGTGCGCGAGGTGGTTGGCCTGGCGGTTGAGCTGGCCGTAGCTCAGTGCCTGCCCATCGAAGCGCAGGGCGATGGCGTCAGGCGTGGCGCGGGCCCGGGCCTCGAACAGCTGGTGCATGCAGGGCGCCTGCGGGTAGTCGGCGGCGGTGGCGTTCCACGCGCTGACCACACGCTCGTGCTCGGCCGCATCCAGCAGCCTCAGCTCGCCCAACGGCTGCTCGGCGGCGTCGGGCATCTGCTGCAGCAGGCGGCCCAGGTGGCGCCCCAGTTGCTCGATGGCGTCATGGGCGAAGGCTTCGCGCTGGTAGCTGAACTGCACCGAGAGGCATTCGCCGAGGCTGACCATCAGGGTCAGCGGGTAATTGGTCTGCTCCTGGCTGTCCACGGCGCCGAAACGCACCCCATGGGCGGCGCTCTGCTCCAGGGCCTCGGCGATCGGGTAGTTCTCGAACACCAGGATGTTGTCGAACAGGGCTTCGCCGCCCTGCCCGGCCCAGCGCTGGATATCGAACAGCGGGGTGTGCTCGAACTCGCGCAGCGCCAGGTTCTGGGCCTGCAGCGCCTGCAGCCAGTCGACCAGCCGCTGTTCGCCGCGCGGGCTGGCGACCACCGGCAGGGTGTTGATGAACAGGCCGATCTGCTGCTCGCTGCCGGGCAGGTCCGCCGGGCGGCCGGCGACGGTGGCGCCGAAGACCACGCCCGCCTTGCCGGTATGGCGCTGCAGAAGCAGCAGCCAGGCGGCCTGTACCAGGGTGTTGACGGTGACCTTGGCGGCCCGCGCAAACGCGCCGAGCTGGCGGGTCTGCCCGGCATCCAGCTGGATGCCATGCAAGCCATGGGCGGCTGTCGCGTCGCGGGAATCCGGCCTCGGGAAGACCGATGCCAGGCGCACGGGCTCGTCCAGCACGCTCAGTTGGCGGCTCCAGAAGGCTTCTGCAGCGGCCGCGTCCTGGCGCTGCAGCCAGGCGATGTAGTCGCCGTAGCGGCCCGGGACCGAAGGCAGCGTGCCCTGGCCGTAGTGCTGCAGCACCTCGGCGAACAGCTGGGCGCTGCTCCAGCCGTCCATGAGGATGTGGTGGTTGGTGTAGATCAGGTGGTGGCGATCGTCGCCGGTGCGCACCAGGACCAGGCGCATCAGCGGCGCCTGTTCCAGCTCGAAGCCCCGGGCGCGCTCTTCCTCGGCCAGCGCATCGAGCGCCGCCTCCATGCCGGCCTGGTCACGCCAGTCCAGCAGGCTGAAGGGGATGTCGAGCTGGCGGTAGACCAGTTGCACCGGCTGTTCGAGATCACCCTGCCAGAAGAACCCGGTGCGCAGGATGTCGTGACGGTCCAGCACTGCCTGCCAGGCCGCGCGGAAGCGCGCGGGCTCCAGCCCCTCGATGTCGAGGCGGGTCTGGTTGACGTAGTTGCCGCGGGCCTGCTCGAACAGCGAGTGGAACAGCATGCCCTGCTGCATCGGTGACAGCGGGTAAAGGTCGTCGATGGCCGCAGCGGCCACTGGCAGCGCATCGAGCTGGGCCTGGGTCAGGCGGGCCAGGGGGAAGTCGGACGGGGTCACGCCCTGGTTCGCGGCGCTGCAGCAATGCTCGATCAGCGCACGCAGCTCGTTCTGGTAGTCATCGGCCAGGCGCTCGATGGTGGCGACCTCGAACAGCGCGCTGCTGAAGGTCCAGCTGAGGTCCAGCTCGCCGCCGAATACCTGGCTGTCCAGGGCCAGCTGGTTGCCCAGCGGCCCCTCCAGGTCGACTTCCTCGCCCCCCGACTCCGCGGTCGGGGCGAACAGGGCGGCATCGGCCTCATCGAAGCTGCCGTCGAACTGCCCCAGGTAGTTGAAGGTCAGGCGCGGCACGGGCAACTGGCCCAGCGCGGCGCGAGCCTGGGGCTCTCCCAGGTGGGCCAGCACGCCGAAGCCGATGCCCTTGTTGGGAATCGCCCGCAGCTGTTCCTTGATGCCTTTGAGCGCGGCCCCGAGATTCCCCTCGGCGCTCAGCCGGGCCGGGAACACGCTGGTGAACCAACCGACGGTACGGGTCAGGTCGATGGCATCGAACAGGTCCTCACGTCCGTGCCCTTCGAGCTGGACCAGCACCTTCGCTTCACCGGTCCAGCGGGCGATGGTGCGGGCCAGCGCCGTCAGCAGCAGGTCGTTGACCTGGGTGCGATAGGCCGCCGGGGCCTCCTGCAGCAGGCGGCGGGTCAGCCCGGCATCCAGGCGGCGACGGACCGCCACGGCGCTGCGGTGGGTCAGGCCCCCTTGCGGATGGTCGCACGGCAGGGACACGGAGGCGCCCTGCAGCTGCGCCTGCCAGTAACCCAGTTCCGCCTGCATGGCGGTGCTCCGGGCATGGGCCTGCAACTGCTCGGCCCAGTCCTTGGTGGAGCTGGTCTTGGCCGGCAGCGCGACCGCCTGGCCACCTTCGATGCGGCGATAGGCGAGCTGCAGGTCTTCGAACAGGATGCGCCACGACACGCCGTCCACCACCAGGTGATGGATGACCAGCAGCAGGCGCTGGCTGCCGTCATCGAGGGTGGCCAGGAGTGCACGCAGCAAGGGGCCCTGTTGCAGGCTCAGGCTGCGCTGCACGGTGTTGCCCAGTTCATGCAGCGCCTGGGCGTCGGCGACCCGGGCCTGTTGCAGCAGCGCTTCGCCCTGGGCCTGTGGCTCCTGGTAGCGGGCCGTCCAGCCCGCCTCGGTTTCGCTGAAGGACAGGCGCAGCCCGTCATGGTGCTCCACCAGGCGTTGCAGGGCCTGCTCGAGCGCCTCCGGCTGCAGGGGGCGGGTCGGCTTGAGCATCACCGACTGGTTCCAGTGATGGCGCTGGGGGATGTCGTTGTCGAAGAACATCCGCTGCACCGGCAGCAGCGGCGACTCGCCGCGCACCGGCCCCTGGTCGATGGCCAGGGTCGCTTCGCCCTGGCGCGCCACGCCGGCGAGCGCCTGGATGGTCGGGTGCTGGAACAGGTCTTTCGGGGTGAGGCGGATGCCCAGCTGGCGCGCGCGGCTGACCACCTGGATGGAGATGATCGAGTCACCGCCGAGCTCGAAGAAGTTGTCGTTCAGGCCGACCTGCTCCAGCTTGAGCACCTCTTCCCAGATCCGTGCCAGCTGCCGTTGCAGCTCGCTCTGCGGGGCCACGTAGGCCTGCTGCAGCTGGCTGACGTCCGGGCGCGGCAGGTTCTTGCGGTCAAGCTTGCCGTTGGGTGTCAGCGGCAGACGCTCCAGGCGCATCAGGTGGGACGGCACCATGTGCGCCGGCAGGCTGGCCTTGAGCTGCTCGCGCAGGCCCTCGATGAAGCCGGCCGCGTCGTCGCTGGCGACGACGTAGCCCACCAGGCGCTTGCCGCTTCCGGCCTCGCCTTCCTGGGCCACCACCACCGCCTCGCGCACGCCCTCCAGGGCCTGCAGGCTCGCCTCGATCTCGCCCAGCTCGATGCGGAAGCCGCGGATCTTCACCTGGTTGTCGATGCGTTCCAGGTAGTCGAAGGTGCCATCGGCACGCTGGCGCACCCGGTCGCCGGTGCGGTAGAGCAGGCCGCCCGCTCTGCCGAAGGGGTCGGCGACGAAGCGCTCGGCGGTCAGGCCCGGGCGGTTCAGGTAGCCGCGCGCGAGGCCGCTGCCACCGAGGTAGAGCTCGCCGGTCATGCCCTGGGGCACGGGGTTAAGGTCGGCGTCCAGCACATAGGTGCTGCGATCGCCGATGCGGCTGCCGATGGGGGCATAGGCCGCGCCGCATTGCTGGTCCCGCCCGGCCTTCCAGATCAGCGGGGTGACCACGGTTTCGGTCGGGCCATAGCCGTTGATGATGAAGTCGGGGTCCAGCGCCCGTTTCACCCGCTCGAAGCTGGCATTGGGCACCGCATCGCCGCCGAAGCAGTAGATCCTCACCCGGGGCGGGTTGCCCTCGCGCTCGGCATGCTCGGCCAGTTGCTGCAGGTACACGGGCGGGAACGCCGCCACGGTCACGCCTTCGGCCTGCATCGCGCGGTAGGTCTGCTCCGGGGTCCAGAGGCTGTCATCGCGGATCAGCAGCGAGCCGCCGTGGGTCAGGCTGGTGAGCCAGCGCTCGTGCGCGCCGTCGAAGGCGAAGGACATGAAGTGGAATTCGCAGTCGTCGGCGCTCATCTCGTAACGCTCGCCGATCGCCTGGCAGTGCATGCTCAACGGGCCATGGGCGACGCACACGCCCTTGGGCTGGCCGGTGGAGCCTGAGGTGTAGATCACGTAGGCCAGGTGGTGCGGGTCGACTTGTACCTCCGGGGCCTGGCGCGGATGCCGCGAGAGGTCGAGGCCGTCGAGTTCCAGCACCTTGAGGTCGGCGTCCACGGGCAGCGCGGGCAGCAGCTGCGAGTCGATCAGCAGCAACGCGAGCCCGGAATCCTTCATCAGGTAGGCCAGCCGCTCGCGCGGGTAGCTGCTGTCCAGCGGCACGTAGGCGCCCCCGGCCTTGAGCACCGCCAGCAGGGCGACGATCAGGCCATCACCACGGGGCAGCGCGACGCCGACCCGGACTTCCGGCCCGATGCCCTGGGCCACCAGCTCGTGGGCCAGTTGGTTGGCGCGGCCCTCCACCTCGGCGTAGCTGAAGCGCTGGCCGGCGAAGATCACCGCGGTACGTTGCCCCTGCGTTGCGGCGAGCTCGGCGAAACGCCGGTGCACCGGCGTCTCGACCGCATAGGGTCGCGGCAGGTTCTGTTCCTGCAGCCGCGCCCGTTGCTCAGGGGTGACCAGGGCGATTTCGCCCAGCCGGCGCTCGGCCGATACGCAGAATTCCTGCAGCAGGTGCAGCAGTTGCCCGGCAACGCGGGCGACGGCCGCCTCGGAGAAACGGGCGGGCGCATAGCTGCAGTGCAGGGCCAGGGTTTCTCCCAGGGTCACGCCGACGCTCAGGGGGTAGTGGGTCTGGTCGAAGTTGCCGACTGCGCCGAAACGCACCCCGAGCGCTCCGCCCCGGCGGAGTGCTTCGGCGATCGGGTAGTTCTCGAAGACCAGGATGTTGTCGAACAGGGCCTCACCGCCCTGCCCGGCCCAGCGCTGGATGCTGGCCAGCGGCGTGTGCTCGAACTCCCGCAACGCGAGGTTCTTCTCCTGCACCGCTTGCAGCCAGTCGGCCACGCGCTGGTCCGGCCGGGAGCCGGCGACCACCGGCAGGGTGTTGATGAACAGGCCGACCTGCTGCTCGATGCCTGCCACCTCGGCCGGGCGCCCGGCCACCGTGGTACCGAAGGCCACCGCCTCGGCACCGGTGTGACGCTGCAGCAGCAACAGCCAGGCGGCCTGCACCAGGGTGTTGACCGTGACCTTCTGCTGGCGGGCGAACGCGTTCAGGCGCTGGGTGCGCTGCGGGTCCATCGCGGCATCGAGCAGGCGGTGGCTGCCCGCCTCCAGCAGGTCCTGGGGCTGGACACTGGCCTGGGCGAGCAAGGTGGGCTCCTGCAGCTCGGCGACCTGCTGCTTCCAGAAGCCTTCGTCACGCACCGCATCCTGCTGGTGCAGCCAGCGGATGTAGTCACGGTAACGGCCGACGGCGGGCGCAGGCGCCTCTGCGCTGTAGCGCTGCAGGACCTCACCGAGTAGCTGCGAGCTGCTCCAGCCGTCCAGCAGGATGTGGTGGTTGGTGAACACCAGATGGTGGCGCTCGTCGCTCGTGCGGATCAGCGCCAGGCGCAGCAGGCCCGGTTGCGCCAGGTCGAAGCCACGTGCCCGATCCTCTTCGAGGAAACGCGCCAGCGCCACGTCGATATCGCGACGGCCACGCCAGTCCAGCTCCACGAAGGGCAGGCTCACCTGGCGGTGGAGCACCTGCAGCGGATGGGGCAGATCGCCCTGCCAGAGGAAGGCCGTGCGCAGGATGTCGTGGCTGTCCACCGCCGCCTGCCAGGCGTCGCGAAAGCGCTGCGGGTCCAGCCCGTCGACGTCCACGCTCAACTGGTTGATGTAGGTGCCATCCCCCTGCTCGTAGAGGCTGTGGAACAGCAGGCCCTGCTGCATGGGCGACAGCGGGTAGATGTCTTCCACCGCCTGGGCGGGCAGCCCGAGCGAGTCCAGCTGGGCCTGGTCCAGGCCGGCCAGGGGGACATCCGAGGGCGTGAGGCCCGCTGCGTCTGCCTGGCAGCAGTGCTCGACCAGGACTTGCAGCTCCAGGCCGTAGCCGTCCGCCAGTTGGCGGATGTCGACTTCATCGAACATGTCCTGGCTGAAGGTCCAGCGCAGTTCGAGCTCGCCGTCGTAGACCTGCCCTTCCACGCCCAGCCAGTTGTCCAGGGGCGCATCCGCGCTCTGTTCGGCCCCGGCACGCTCGCCGGCGGGCACCAGCAGCGCGCCCTCGCGGCTGTCGAAGCTGCCGTCGAACTGCCCCAGGTAGTTGAAGGTGATGCGCGGCTGCGGCAACCGTGCCAGCGCCTCGCGGTCCGCCGCCTGCCCGAGGTAACGCAGGATGCCGAAGCCGATGCCCTTGTTGGGGATGGCCCGCAGCTGCTCCTTGACCCGCTTGAGGGTGTCCGCAAGGCCCGGAGCCGGGCTCAGGCGTACCGGGAACAGGCTGGTGAACCAGCCGACGCTGCGGCTGAGGTCGATGCCGTCGAACAGGTCTTCGCGGCCATGCCCTTCCAGCTGGATCAGGACATGCTCCTGCCCCGCCCATTGGCCCACGACCCTGGCCAGGGCGGTGAGCAGCAGGTCGTTGACCTGGGTGCGGTAGGCCGCGGGGGCCTGCTGCAGCAGCTGCCGGGTGCGCGCCCGGTCCAGCCGGCTGCGCACCACCCGCGCGTGGCGGCTTTGCAGGCCGCCTTCCGGGTTGCGGCACGGCAGTTCGGTGGTCGCACCCTCGAACTGGGCGGTCCAGTACCCCAGCTCGCGCCTGGCCGTCTCGCTCTGGGCGTAACCCTGCAGTTGCTCGGCCCAGCTCTTGTAGGCGCTGGTCTTGGCCGGCAGGGACGGTCGCTCGCCCTGGACACTTTGCTGGTAGGCCCGCTGCAGGTCTTCCAGCAGGATGCGCCAGGACACACCGTCGACCACCAGGTGGTGCACGGCGAGCAACAGGCGCTGGGTGCCGTCCTGCAGGGTGACCAACACCGCGCGGAGCAGCGGCCCGCCACGCAGATCGAGGCTGCGCTGTGCATCGGTGCACAGCGCTTGCAGGTCGTCATCCGCCACGTCGTCACGCACCCAGAGCAGGGTCGGCAGGCCGGCAGCAAGGCCGGCCAGTTCCGCCCGCCAGGCCTCGCCACGCTGTTCGAAGCGCGTGCGCAGCGCATCGTGATGCACGACCACGGCGTGCAGCGCCTGCTCCAGCGCGGCGGCCTGCAGCGGCTCGAGCGGGCGCAGCAGCAGCGCCTGGTTCCAGTGGTGCCGGTCGGGGATGGCCTCGTCGAAGAACCCGCGCTGGATCGGCAGCAAGGGCAGCTCGCCGGTGACCGGCCCCTGGTCGATGCCCTGCCCGGCCTCGCCGAGGCGGGCCACGGCGGCCAGGGCCTGGACAGTCTGGTGCTGGAACAGATCGCGCGAGGTGAACGCGATACCGGCCTGGCGGGCCCGGTTGACCAGTTGGATGGAGACGATCGAGTCGCCGCCCAGCTCGAAGAAGTTGTCGGTCAGGCCGACCCGCTCCAGCTTGAGCACGTCTTGCCAGAGACCGGCGATGCGCTGCTCCAGCTCGCTGCGCGGTGCCACGTAGGCCTGTTGCAGCTGGCTCGCATCCGGCAGCGGCAGGGCCTTGCGGTCCAGCTTGCCGTTGGGGCTCAGGGGCAGCGCATCGAGGAACAGGATATGGGCCGGCACCATGTAGTCCGGCAGGCTGCCGCGCAGCTGCTCGCGGATGCCCTCGCGCACGTCGTGCTGGGCATCGCCAGGCGCCTGGGCCAGGGCCTTGTCCACCGCCACGACATAGGCCACCAGTTGCAGCGCCGATTCGCCCTGCACCGCCTGCACCGTGGCATCGCCGACGGTGTCCAGCTCCAGCAGGCGCGCCTCGATCTCGCCCAGCTCGATGCGGAAGCCACGGATCTTCACCTGATGGTCGACACGGCCGACGTACTCGATAACGCCGGCCTCGTTGAAGCGCGCCAGGTCACCGGTGCGGTACAGACGGCCACCGGTGGTGGAGAACGGGTCGGGGATGAAGCGCTCGGCGGTAAGGCCGGGGCGCTGGAAGTAACCCCGGGCAAGCAGCTCGCCCCCGATCATCAGTTCGCCCACCACACCCACGGGTACCAGCTGGCCGTTGCCATCCAGCAGGTAGGTGCTGCGCCCGGGCAAGGCGCGACCGATCGGCAGGACCCGCGGCAGCGCCTGGCGGCCTTCGACATAGTCGCTGCAGTCGAAGGTGGTGGCGGTGACGGTCGCCTCGGTCGGCCCGTAGGTATTTAGCAGCCGTACCTGTTCGAGCCCGGCCTGGCGCCAGGCCTGCACCCCTTCCGGCGGCATGGCTTCGCCGCCGCTGTGCACCTGGCGCAGCACGCCGTAGTCGCGCGGCCCGGCTGCGGCGAACGCCTTGGCCATCATGTTCCAGTAGGCGGTGGTCAGGTCCATGACGGCGATGCGCTGTTCGAGGATCTGCCGGTACAGCATCTCGCTGTCCCACACCTCGGTGCCACGCATGACCACCGATGCACCGTGGATCAGCGGCCCGTACAGCTGCTCGGCGAAGGCGTCGAAGTTGAAGGTGGCGAACTGCAGCACGCAGTCGCCGCGTTCCAGGCGGTAGTAGTGCACCGCCGCATGGGCGTGCCCGGCCAGGGCGCCGTGGCTGATGGCCACGCCTTTGGGCCGGCCGGTGGAGCCCGAGGTGAACATCACGTAGGCCAGGTTGCCGAGGCTCGCACGCGGCAGGAGGTTGTCGCCGGCGGCCTGTGCCCCGGCGTCTTGGTGGTCCAGGCACAGGGTCGGCAGCGTATCGGGGATCGGCAGGCGCTCGAGCAGTGCGGCCTGGGTCAACAGCAGCCGGCAGCCGCTGTCCTCGATCATGGCGGCCAGGCGCTCGCGGGGGTATTGCGGGTCCAGCGGTACATAGCCGCCGCCGGCCTTGAGCACGGCAAGAATCGCGACCACCAGCTCCAGGCTGCGGTCCACTGCGACACCGACCAGCACCTCGGGCCCTACGCCCCGCTCCACCAGCACATGGGCCAGGCGGTTGGCACGGGTGTTCAGCTGGCCGTAGGTCAGCCGCTGGCCCTCGCAGACCAGCGCCAGCGCCCCCGGGTCACGGGCGGCCTGCACCTCGAACAGCTCATGGACGCATTGCGTGACGGGCTGGGCCTGCTCGTGGCACCCCCAGCCCACCACCAGTTGGCGGTACTCGGGCTCGGCCAGCAACGGCAGCTCGCCGACGCGCTGTTGCGGGTTCCGCACCATGCCGTGCAGCAGGTTGGCCCAATGTTGCGCAAGGCGCTCGATGGTGGAGGCGTCGAACAGGTCGCTCGCGTAGGTGAAGGAGGCATGCAGGCGGCCCGCCTTCTCGAAGGTGTCCAGGCTCAGGTCGAACTGGGTGGTCCGGCTCTCCCAGTCGATCACGCCCAGTTCCAGTCCGCTCCCCACCTTGAGGGTGGTGACATCCGCCACCTCGGGCTGGTGGTTGTACATGACCTGGAACAGCGGGTTGTAGCTGAGGCTGCGCTCCAGCTTCAGCGCCTCCACCAGGCGCTCGAAAGGCAGGTCCTGGTGGGCCTGGGCGCCGAGAGCGGTCTCCTTGATGTCGCGCAGCAGATCCCCCAGGGAGGTGCGGCCGTCCAGACAGGTGCGCAGCACCTGGGTGTTGACGAAGAAGCCGATCAGCCCTTCGATCTCGCTGCGATTGCGGTTGGCGATGGGCACACCGATGCGCAGGTCGGTCTGCCCGGTGTAACGGTGCAAGAGGACGTTGAAGCTGCCCAGCAGCAGCATGAACAGTGTCACCCCGTGCTGCCTGGCCAGCTCGCGCAGCTGCTCCGACAGCGCCGGTTCCAGGGCCAGCTCATGGCGCAGCCCCTGGTAGCTCGGCAGCGCCGGGCGTGGATGGTCGGTGGGCAGCTCCATCACCGGGTGCTCATCGCCCAGCTGCGCGAGCCAGTAGCCGAGCTGGCGCTCCTGCTCACCCGCCTCCAGCCATTGCCGTTGCCACAGCGCATAGTCGCGGTACTGCACCGGCAGCGGCGCCAGCTCGGGCTCCCGCCCCTGCTCGTGAGCATCGTAGAGCCGGCAGAATTCCTCGATCAGCACGCCCATCGACCAGCCATCGGAGACGATGTGGTGCAGGGTCAGCAGCAGGACGTGCTCACGCTCCGCCAGCCGCAGCAGGCGCACCCGCAGCAGCGGTCCATTGGCCAGATCGAAGGGTTGCAGGGATTGCTCCTGCGCCTGTCGGGCGACCTCCACCTCGCGCTCGGCGCTGGGCAGCGCACTGAGATCGTCACGCTCGATGACCAGTGGAGCGTCGAAGGCGACCAGGCGCAGGCTGTCATCCTCGGTTGGCCGGAAGACCGTGCGCAGCGTCTCGTGGCGCGCCACCAGGCTGGCGAAGGCCGCTTCCAGCGCGGCCTCGTCCAGCGGCCCGGTCAGGCGCACGGCCGCCGGCAGGTTGTAGGCGCCGCTTTGCGGGTCCAGGTGCCAGAGGAACCACATGCGCTGCTGGGCATAGGACAGCGTGTCGCGCTCAACGGACTCCACCCCCGACGGAATCGGGAACACCGAGAAATCGATGCCTTCCTGGCGCAGGCTGGCGAGGAAAATCCTGCGTTTCTCCAGGGGCAGCTCGATAAAGCGGCGCGCGAGTTTCAGGGAGTCTTCTGCATTCATCGGTCTTCTTCCGTGCACGTGGGCAACGAGCGTTCAAGGCTCGGTCGTCCATGGAAAACGGATGGAAGGCGCGGAAAATTAGCGCTGCCAGCCCCGCCGGCAAAGGCGCGGGACGGGCGGATTTCCATAGGCATCAAGCAATTGGCCGCCCAGGGGCATCTTCGTGCGCTCCCGCTGCGGGAGGCTTACCAGGACAGGGCGCGACCGACCCCTGAACGCCGCCGCTCGACCCTGGCGGCGAGGACGTTGCGCAGGTAGCCCAGCACCTCCGCTTCCAGGGTGTGGAAATAGAAGTGGCCACCCTCGAACTGGCGCAGCTCGAGGGTGGCGGAGGTCTCATCGCCCCAGGCGCGGAGCTGGGCGCGGGTGATCCGGTCATCGACCCCCGAGAGCACATGGATCGGGCAATCCAGCGGCGTGCGCGGCCTGGGCCGGTGGCCGACGCAAAGCAGGTAATCGGCGCGCAGGAGAGGCAGCACCATCGACCCGCTGATGCCGGTGACAGGGGCCGGGTCATGCCCCAGGTGGAACAGGCTGGCACCGCACTCCTCCCGACGCGCGGGCGCAGCCGCTCCCGAGACGAACAGGCAGCGGGGCATCGGCAGCCCCCGCGCCCTCAGGACATGCAGCAACTCGCAAGCCAGCAAGGCCCCGAGCCCGTGCCCGAACACCGCATAGCGCCCATGGCGCAACGCCGGCTCCAGCTCACGGGCCAGTTGCCGCGCCAGCCCGACGATATCGGTCTGCGCGGGCTCTTCCGCACGCTCGCCACGACCCGGCAACTCCAGCGGGTGAAGCTCCAGCCAGGCCGGCAGGTGCCGCTGCCATCGCAGATAGACCTGTGCGCTGGCACCACAGAACGGCAGGCAGATCAGCCGCAACGAAGAAGGCGCCATTCAGCCCGCCAGGCGGCCCTTGCCGGCGAGGTACCAACCGACGGGAATCGCCTTGCGGGCGCGCCAGACGGCGCGGTGCCGCACCCGGAACAGCCGGTCGTCACGATCGAATACGAATGCCATGGGGTCTGCTCGAAATGAATGAGGCGCCCATGACGGGGCGCCTCGGGGAAGACGGACGCTTCAGCGGCGGGATGGGCGACTCAATCCCGCAGCGCGGCCGCCAGTGCCCGACCGAAGCGGCGGGCGACTTCGTCCACCTGTTCGGCGGTGATGATCAGCGGCGGCAGGAAGCGCACCACGCTGCCATGGCGACCACCCAGTTCGAGGATCAGCCCTCGCTTCAGGCACTGCGCCTGCAGGCGCGAGGCCAGGGCGTTGAAGGTCGGGGGGTGGCCGAGGGCGTCGCGCGGGCCGGACGGGTCCACCAGCTCGACGCCGAGCATCAGCCCGCGGCCACGGATGTCGCCCAGCTGCGGGTAGTCGCGCTGCAGCTCGCGCAGGTGACCGACCAGGCGCTCGCCCATGGCGGCGGCGTGACCGGGGATGTCGTGCTCCTTGAGGTAGCGCAACACCGCCGAGCCGGCAGCCATGGCCATCTGGTTGCCCCGGAAGGTGCCGGCGTGGGCGCCCGGACCCCAGACGTCGAGCCATTCGCGATAGACCATCACCGCCAGCGGCAGGCTGCCACCGATGGCCTTGGACAGCACCACCACGTCGGGGATGATGCCGGCATGCTCGAAGGCGAACATCTTGCCGGTGCGGCCGAAGCCACTCTGGATCTCGTCGACGATCAGCGCCACACCGGCCTTTTCGGTGATGCGACGCAGGCCGCGCAGCCATTCGATGTCCGCCGGCACCACGCCGCCCTCGCCCTGCACCGCTTCGACGATCACGGCGGCGGGCAGCAGCACGCCGGCCTCCGGGTCACTGAGCAGGTTCTCCAGGTAGTGCAGGTTGGCGCGCACGCCGGCCTCACCACCGATGCCGAAGGGGCAGCGGTAATCGTAGGGATAGGGGGCGAACTGCACGCCGTTGCCGAGCACCGCGCCCAGGGCCTTCTTCGGCCCCAGGTTGCCCATCAGCCCCAGGGCGCCCTGGCTCATGCCGTGGTAGCCGCCCTGGAACGAGAGGATGGTGCTGCGCCCGGTGGCGGTGCGCACCAGCTTCAGCGCGGCTTCCACGGCATCGGTCCCGGTGGGGCCGCAAAACTGGATCTTCGCCTCGCGGGCCAGGCCCTCGGGCAGCAGGCCGAAGAGGTCCTGGACGAACTGGTCCTTCACCGGGGTGGTGAGGTCCAGGGTGTGCAGGGGCAGCTCGTCGGCCAGCACCTGGCGGATGGCATCGATCACCACCGGGTGGTTGTGGCCCAGGGCCAGGGTGCCGGCACCGGCCAGGCAATCGATGAAGGTGCGGCCTTCCACGTCCTCAACATAGAGCCCGCGCGCACGCTTGAGCGCCAGGGGGATGCGCCGGGGGTAGCTGCGGGCATTGGACTCCTGCTGCTTCTGGCGGGCCAGCAGCGGCGTCTCCTCGAACTGGTAGAGCGTCTCTTCTTCTGCGGCGGACAGCGGCAGGCTGGTAGCGGCTTGCATCCTTCGACCCTCGATAAAGTGGCATCAAGCTCCGGGCCGTGCGCTTGTGGCGCTTCTCGGCCTTGTGCAGAGGAGACGATGGGCGACGGTGGGGATTTAGACGCAATGCGTGAAGCGGGATGCAGCGCAAGATAAACTTCGCAACCCCGCACACTCCCGGCTGGCTGCACGCTGAATGGAATCGAATCTGGACCGCTCCCTGGTGGAGGAACTGCTGGCCGCGCCCGGCCTGATGCACCAGCACCTTCTGCACGCCTTGGCCACCCCTGTGGAGGTGCTGGAATTCCGTACCCGGGATGAAGGCCTCTGTGACGCCAGGCTCTATCACTGCGGCAAGGCGCAGGCCGCAACGCCCGCCCAGGCCCTGATCGCACTGCTCAATCGCGAGCTGCACCAGGTGGAAGAATGGGCGCTGGAGGAGACGACTCCGGCGCATGTCGGCGACCTGATGGAGCGCTGGCTGCTCCCAGAGCTCGCCAACGCCCAGCCCACTCGCGTCGATATCGACAAGGCGACCCTGGAGATCACCAGCCTGGGAGACACCATCCGCAGCGCCATCCTGGCGCGGCATGCCGATACCGGCCGCCCTTATCACAGTGACCGCTGGGGCATCTTCCGCGACGGCCAGCCGCAACCGCTGGCCACCCCTATCCTCCCCGAGCCGTTGATCGCGCCGGCGCTGGCCTTGCAGGACAGCTGGAACGAGAAGCTCTATTTCTGCGAAACCCGCGACACCTGGCTGCTCTACAGCTGGGCAACAGGAGCCTGAGGCGATGAAGGTCTATCTGGACGACGAACGCACCACCCCCGACGGCTGGGTCCGCACCTGGTGGCCGGACGAGGTGATCGAGCTATTGAAGACGGGCAGTGTCAGCGAGCTGAGCCTGGACCACGACCTGGGCGACGACGAACGCGGCACCGGCTACGACGTGATCCTGTGGATCGAGGAAGCCGTGGCCCTGCACGGCTTCGTGCCGCCACGCATCGCCGTGCATTCGGCCAACTCCTCGGCGGTGCTGAAGATGCAGGCCGGGGTCCGCGCCATCGAAGCCCTGGCCCGGCGCAACCGCCAGCCCTGGGCCGGGTGACTCGACGTCGGACTGAAGGCAGGTGCAGAAGCGCCTTTCTGATCTAGTCTCTTGCAGCATTCATCAGGGAGGAACGCCCATGCCAAGAGGCCCGCAGAAAACCAAGAGCAAGCTGAGAGTCCATATCGACCCCGTCTCCGGAGACGTCAAGGTGACCGGCCGCCCGGATTGGACCACCAACGCCAAGCGCATCAAGGTCAACCAGCGCTCGAGCCAGGGCGACATCGAGGACAGGCGCCACATGGTGCATTGGAGCCAGTCGATCAGGAAGAACGCCGAGCGTGTCTTCAGTGCCATCAACCAGGCGTACGGATCGGATGCCAAGAAGCTCTACGAGGTGTTGATCGAGCCCTTGCAGTCGCGGAGCCTCAAGCGCATCCCCAAGAACAGCAAGGATGTGATGCTCTATATCGCCAAGTACCTGAACAGCGCGCCGGTGAACCTGGTGGCGGGCCGGGCCGATACCAACAAGGCCATCGAGATCGTGCGCAAGAACCTCGATCTCTTCGCCACCTACCTACGCGAAAGCCATACGGACAGCGACACCGACCCGGCTTCAACGACCAACCACCAGCGCATGCAGGCGTGCAGGGCCAAGGCCCGGGAACTGCTGCCGGTCGGCGACAAGAGCAGCGACATCAAGGCCCAGGTCAGCAAGATCCACAAGCAGCTGATCGCTCATATCGATGGCATCGAGTCACCCGCCGAACTCTGGTCGCTGCTGTTCGACCTGCGCTATTCGGTGACCTTCGACATCTCGCCGATGGCCCAGCGCCAGGCGACCGAGAAGATGCTCAGCTGGGAGCGGATGATGCTCTCGTCCACCTACATGCCGGCGAAAGACCAACTCGAGCGGCTGGTCTCGCTTGCGGACGCCTGAGCAGGGAGCGCGATAGCCGGCCCCGCTCGGGTAGCCCCAACACCAGGCCGCGAAGGATGCACGGCCGATAGCGGCGGCAACGCGCGCGCCTCCCCCTCAATCGGCTCGGTAACGCCCCACGAGCTGTTGCAAGCCACCGGCCATCTCACCCAGGCGCTGGGTGATGTCGCTGGCGGTGCGCGAGCCGGCGGCGGTCTGTTCGGCGATGGCGGCGATCTGGTGCACGTTGGCATTGATGGATTCGCAGACCTGGGTCTGCTCTTCCGCCGCAGCGGCGATCTGCGCGTTCATGCCGTTGATGGTGGTAGTCGCCTCGACGACCGCCTCCAGGGCCTGGCCGACCCGGCCCACCTCCACCACGGCCCGGGCGCTACCGCCACGGATCTGGCCGATGACAGCGATGGCCTCGCGGGCGCCGGCCTGCAGGCGACCGATCATTTCCTGGATCTCCGCTGTGCTGCTCTGGGTACGCCCCGCCAGCGTGCGCACCTCATCGGCGACGACCGCGAAGCCGCGTCCCTGGTCACCGGCACGCGCGGCTTCGATGGCGGCGTTGAGTGCCAGCAGGTTGGTCTGCTCGGCGACGCCGTGGATCACATCCAGCACGCTGCCGATACCCTCGGATTCGCTGCCCAGCCGGCGGATGATCTCGACCCCGCTTTCCACCTGTCCCTCCAGCCCGTCGATCACCTCGGCGGCGCTACGCACCAGGCCCTGCGCGCCCTGTACCTGGTCCTCGGCTGCCTGGGCCGCCTGCGCCGCGCCGGCCGCACTGCTGGCGACCTGCAGGGCCGCCGCCGACATCTGTTCCATGGCGGTGGCCAACTGGTCGCTCTCCACGTGCTGGCTGGCGATGCCCTGACCGGTCTGCTCCATGAAGGCCCCCAGCTCCTCGCTGGCGGCCCCCAGGGTGGCGGCGGACGAGCGCGTCTGCCGCACCAGTTGGCCGACCTGCTCGGCGAAGTGGTTGAACGCTCGCGCCAGGGTCCCGAGCTCGTGGCCGGTGGAAGGGTCCAGGCGGCGGGTCAGGTCGCCTTCGCCCCGGGCGATGTTTTCCATGGTCCGCACCGCCTGGTCCAGGGGCCGATGGATGCTGCGTGCCAGCAGGGTCGCCAGGGTGGCGATCAGCACCAGCAGGATGGCGGCACATGCGGCGCTGCGGATCAGGCTCAGGCGCACGGCACCGGCGAACTCCCGCTCCAGCTCGGCGAGCTGCGTTTCCAGGTCGTCGATGTAGAAGCCGGTGCCCAGGACCCAGTCGCTGTCGGGCATCGGCACCACGTAGGCGAGCTTCGGCGAGGGCTCTTCCTCGCCGGGCCGTGCCCAGCCGTATTCCACGTAGCCGCCACCGGCGGCGCCGGCTTCGACGTATTCGCGCACCAGATGACGGCCTTCGGGGCTGGTGGAGTCCCAGTAGCCCGTGCCTTCACGGGCGGGGTTGTCGGCGCTCATCACCTGCACGCCCTGGCTGTCGTAGGCGAAGAAGTAGCCGTTGCCTCCATCGAAGCGCAGGCTGCGCAGCGCCTCCTTGATGCGCTCGCGGCCCGCTGCCGAGCCGCCGTTGGCCAATGGCGCCACGGCGCTCAGGGCCAGCTCCATGTAGTTGGCCAATTGCTCGCGCTTGGCCGCCAGCAACGACTCGCGCAGATCGTCGCGGCTCATGTCGCGCAGCTCACGGGCCTGGGATACGAACAGCCAGGCGCTGATCGTGGCCAGTGCCAGGACCGGCACCAGGGCCAGGAGGAGGATCTTTTGCCTGATGGATAAGCGATTCATCCCGTCATTCCCTCTGTGAGTGTCGACGGGGCGTTCTAGCACGCGGGAATGCGGGACGATGGAGTCCGGGCCGAGCCCCTCATCGCCGCCAGGGGAAGGCGCAGGCAGCAGGCGCAAGGGCTGGCCGTGATCGGGCGCACAGGCGCAGGCACAGGCGCACGGCGCGTTCACACCCGTCCTGCAACTGGGGCCGGCATGCCCCTACGATGCAATCACCGGCGGGCAGCGGGCTCGCGGGTCAGGTCCCCTGGATCGCGCTCCACACCTGCGAAAGCCCCACCAGGTGCAGCCCGCCCAGCGTCAGGCAGATGGCCGAGCTCCACAGCCAGAAGGCGGCGCTGCGGCCCAGCCCGCGCTTGACCAGCAACAGCCCGCCGAGCCCCCGCAGCAGGTACACCGCGGTGACCAGGCACAGCACCGGCCGTGTCAGGGGAAGTGGCAGGCCGAGCCCGGCCAGCAGCGCGTAGAGCGCCCAGAGCCCCAGCACCGTGGCGATGGCCAGGGTGACCAGCGTGGCCACCGGGCTGCCGGCCTCGGCCAGGCGCGCCATGCGCTCACCGGCCCCGAAGAAGCGATACCAGGGCGCACCGTAGCGGATGCAGCCCATGTGCAGCAGCGCGGCGATGGCGCTCAGGGCACCACCGGCCAGCAGGAAGGGATTAGGGAAAAGGTCGTCCATGGCGAAGCTCCTGTGCAGAGGCCCGCCATTCTGGGGGCCCCAGGCCCCATGCGCCAGCAGCCGGGCGCACTAGCTCGCGAAGCGCCCCAGCCGGTAAGCCTCCAGCCCCGCCATGGCCTGCCCCTCGGCCAGTTGGCCGATGTACTCGGCGGTGACGGCGGCCTGGGTCAGCCCGAGGTGCTGGTGGCCGAAGGCGAGCAGGACGCGACCCTCGCCCACCCGGTCGATGATCGGCAACGAGTCCGGCAGCGAGGGACGGAAGCCCATCCAGGGGCTGGCGCCTGCGGTGTCCAGCTCGTCGCGGAACAGCCCCTGGCTGAGGCGGTGCAGCTGCCAGGCACGCTCCATGTTGGCGGGGCGTACCAGGCCGGCGAACTCCACGGTGCCGGCCAGGCGCAGGCCGTCGGCCAGGGGCGTCATGATGAAGCGGCGCTCGAGCGAGGTGACGGCGAAGGGCAGCCGGCCGTGCTCGTGGGGCAGCATCAGGTGATAACCGCGCTCGGTGTCCAGGGGCACCTGCTTGCCCGTGAGGCTGGCGGTCAGCGGGGCCGAGTGGGCGCCACAGGCCACCAGCACCTGGCGCGCCTGCACACTGCCTGCATCGGTGCTCAGCGCCACGCCATCCGCGAGAAGATGGCCACCGTGCACCCGCTGGCGCACGAAGCGCACGCCCAGCCCTTCGGCGGCCGCCGCCAGTTCACGAACCACCCGATGCGGGTCGATGAAGTGCCCGGTGCGAGGGAAGAACAGCCCGCCGTGTATGCGCTCGCTCAACTGGGGCGCCGCCGCGTGCACGGCGGCGCCCTCCCAGAACTCCAGCGGCACGCCCTGCCCGGCCATGCGCGCCTGCACCTGCTGCAGCGCCCGGCGGGATTCCTCGCGCTCATACACCAGCAACGAACCGTCCACCTTGAGCAGGTCGGGGCGCTGGATGCTGGCCAGCAGCCGTTGCCAGGCCTCCAGGCTGGCCTCATTGAGCCCGCGCAGGCCGGCCACGGTGCGCTGGAAGGGCGCAGCGCGCAGGTTGAGCAGCAGGCGCAGGAACCAGGGCAGCGCCTGGGGCAGGTACTTCCAGTCGAGGCGCAGCGGGCCCATCGGGTCCATGAGCATGGCCGGCAGGCGCGTGAGGATCGACAGGTCGGCGATGGGGAAGACCTGCTCGGTGGCCAGGTGCCCGGCATTGCCGAACGAGGCGCCCTGCCCCGGCTCCTGCGGATCCAGGACCCGCACGCGCTTGCCCTGCCGCGCCAGTTGCAAGGCGCAGGCGACGCCGATGATGCCGGCGCCGACCACCGCGATATCGATCGCGTCCGAAGCGGGATGATTGCCCATGGCGCTACGCCTCCCGCTGGCCATCGAGCAGGCGGCGCAGCTGCAGCGGGTTGCCCTGCCGGAGCGCCGTGGGCAGCAGCGCATCCGGGAAGCCCTGGTAGCAGACCGGCCGCAGGAAGCGCTGGATGGCCGCGGTGCCCACCGAGGTGCTGCGAGCATCGGAGGTGGCCGGGAAGGGGCCGCCGTGAACCATGGCATCGCCCACCTCGACGCCGGTGGGCCAGCCGTTGACCAGCACGCGGCCGGCCTTCAGCTCCAGGGTCGGCAGCAGGGCCCGGGCGGCGTAGTGGTCCGCTTCGTCCAGGTGCAGGGTGGCGGTGAGCTGGCCTTCGAGGTGCTCGGCGATGGCCCGCACTTGCCTCGCATCCCGGCACTGCACGATGAGCCCGGCGGCACCGAAGATTTCCGCCTGCAGCGCCGGGTCGGCGAGGAAGGCGTCGGCCTCGGTGACGAACAGCTGCGCCTGGCAGCGGTTGGGTCCATCACCCGGCTGCCCGCTGGCCACCTGGCGCACCTTGGTGTGCCGGGCCAAGGCGCCGACGCCGGACGCGAAGGCATCGAAAATGCCCGGCGTCAGCATGGTCTGCGCCGGGCTCTTCTCCAGTTGCCCGGTGGCGGCGGCGACAAAGGCATCCAGCGCCTCGCCCCGCTGGGCGATGAGCAGGCCCGGATTGGTGCAGAACTGCCCGGCGCCCTGGGTCAGCGAGGCGACGAAGCCTTCGGCCAACGCCTCGCTCCGGGCGTGCAGGGCAGCAGGGAACAGGAACACCGGGTTGATCGCGCTCATTTCCGCATACACCGGGATCGGCTCCGGCCGCGCCTGGGCCGCCTGGCACAGGGCCAGGCCACCGCTGCGCGAGCCGGTGAAGCCGACGGCCTTGATGCGCGGGTCGCTGATCAGGGCGATGCCCACCTCGTGGCCGGCACCGTACAGCAACGAGAACACGCCCTCGGGCATCGCGCAGCGCTCCACTGCGCGGGCCACCGCCCGCCCCACCCACTCGCTGGTGCCCGGGTGGGCGCCGTGGGCCTTGACCACCACCGGGCAGCCGGCCGCCAGCGCCGAGGCGGTATCACCACCGGCCACGGAGAAGGCCAGGGGGAAGTTGCTGGCGCCGAACACCGCCACCGGCCCCAGGGCCACCTGGCGCTGGCGCAGGTCCGGGCATGGCAGGGGCTGGCGTTGCGGCTGGGCGCTGTCGATCCGCACGTCCAGCCATTCACCGGCGCGCAGGGTGCGGGCGAAGGTGCGCAGCTGCTGGCAGGTGCGGCCACGCTCGCCCTGGATGCGTGCCAGGGGCAGGCCCGTTTCAGCCACCGCGCGCTCGATCAGCGCATCCCCCAGTGCTTCGATCTCCTCGGCGATGGTGTCGAGAAACGCCGCGCGTGCCGCTGGCGAGGTTTCCCGGTAGGCGGTGAAGGCTTCCCGGGCCAATACGCAGGCCTGTTCCACCTGTGCCGGGCTGCCGCCCGGGTAGGCGGGCTCCAGCACGGCGCCGGTGGCGGGGTCGATGGCACGGATGGCCGCGCCGCGACCGGCCACGGCCTGGCGGCCGATCAGCATGTTGCCTGTGAGTGTCATGGTGCTTCCTGTTGTGCGGGGCGCCGCTACGCAGGGGCTGCGCAGCGGCGCCTGGGTCAGACGAGGTTTTGTTCCACCGACCAGCTGGCATACCACTGGCGGAACAGCGCGTACTGCTGCTCGGCGTAGCGACGCTGGGCGTCGCTGAGGGCGTCGCTCTCGTTGAAGTGCAGGCTGTATTCGCGGTCGCCGTTGAGCACCATCAGGTACTTGTAGAACAGCACCAGGTCGCAGCCCTCGTCGAAGGACGAGAGCACGTCCAGTGCCTCGCTCAGCTCCAGGGCCAGGCGCCGCGCACGGGTGTCGCCCGCAGCGGCTTGCCGGCTCAGGGCCACCAGCTGCAGCACTTCGCGGGGCAGCACGTTGCCAATGCCGGTGATGGTGCCGGCGGCATTGCAGTGGACGTAGCCGTGGAACACCTGGGTGTCGACGCCGGCGACGAGGATGACCTCGTCGTCGCGGGAGGTGATGTGTTCGGCGGCGTAGCGCATGGCCTCGGCGCCACCGAACTCCTTGAAGCCGATCAGGTTGGAGAACTGGCTACGCAGCTCGAAGAACAGCTCAGCGCGGGTGGAGAAGCTGTAGTAGGGGCTGTTGTAGATCACCGAGGGCAACTGCGGCGCGGCACCGAGCACGGCGGCGAAGTGCGCCTTCTGTGCGGCGGGCGAAGCGGCGCGGGACAGCAGGCGCGGGATCACCATCAGGCCCTGGGCGCCCACCTTGGCGGCGTGCGCGGCGTGGGCGACCGCCTCGCGGGTGTTGACCGCGCCGGTGCCGACCACCGTGGGCACGCCGGCCTGCACCAGGCGCGCCACGCCCTCCTGGCGCTGGGCCTCGCTGAGCAGCGGCCAGTCACCCATGGAGCCGCAGTACACCACCCCGCTCATGCCCAGCTCGACCAGCTCACGGCCCTTGGCGACCAGGGCGTCGAAGTCCGGCTGGCGGGCGGCGGTGCAGGGTGTCATCAGGGCGGGGATGCAACCGGTGAAGATGTCGTGACTCATGGTTCTGCTCCTTGGTGCAGGGAAATGGAGAGGCGCGCGCGGGTTCAGATGCCCCACGCGAAGGGGTCCTGTTCGTCGATGAGCAGGACGCAGTCGGCGGTGATATGGGCGCGCCCGGTGATGAAGGGGCGGATGCGCTCGCCCTCCCATTCGTAGCGGCCCTCGAAGCGGCTGCCGGTGATGCCGGCCTGGACCCAGGTCTCACCCGGGGCCAGCTTGCCGTCGGCCGCCAGGCACGCCAGCTTGGCGCTGGTGCCGGTGCCACAGGGGGAGCGGTCGTAGGCCTTGCCCGGGCACATGACGAAGTTGCGGCTGTCGCCGTGTTCGTCCTCGGCGAACAGCTCGACATGGTCGATCAGCGCGCCGCCTTCGCCCTGGATGCCTTGCGCCTCCAGGGCCCTGAGCATCGCCCAGGTGAAGGCGGTGAGGGCTTCGACGTTGTCCAGCTGCAGGCGCTGGCCGTGCTCGGCGACGAGGAAGAACCAGTTGCCGCCCCAGGCGATATCGCCCAGGAAGGTGCCGTGGCCGGGCACCTCCACCGGCACCTGGGTGCGATAGCGGTAGGACGGCACGTTGCAGATGGTCACGCGGCCATCCTCGTGGAGGGTGGCGCTGACGGTGCCCACCGGGGTGTCGATGCGGTGCTCGCCCGGGTCGATCAGCCCCTGGTGGTGCAGGGAGACGACCAGGCCGATGGTGCCGTGCCCGCACATGCCGAGGTAGCCGGCGTTGTTGAAGAAGATCACCCCGCAGGTGGCGCCGGGCGACAGCGGCGGGCAGTGCAGCGCCCCCACCAACACATCGTTGCCGCGCGGCTCCAGCAGGCAGGCGCGGCGCCAGTGGTCGTGGTGCTCGCGCAGGCTGTCGCGCTGCTCGGCCAGGGTGCGGCCGACGGGTTCGGGAAAGCCGTCCATCACCAGGCGCGTGGGTTCGCCGCCGGTGTGGGAGTCGATCACATGTATGCGCTTCATGGGCGGTTCCATTCAGGGAGACAGGTGGGTGGCCGGGGCGCTAGGCCGCCAGCCGCTCGATATCATCCAGCAGGGTTTTCGCCACCCAGACGCCGTCACGCGCGCTGCGCTGGCGGGCATCGAAGCGACGTTGCGAAGGCAGGCGTGCGCCCTGCCCGGTGATGGCGGCGAACAACTGCTCGGCGCGGCGTTGCCCCTCCTCCAGGGCGCCGCCGAGGAAGCGCGCCGGGTCGAAGGCCAGCAGCAGTTCGCCATGGCAGGGCGTGGCCCCGGCGCCGGCATCGAAGGCCAGCGATTCGGCGCTGGTGAGGTCGCCGATCAGCGCGCCGGCCATCAGCTCGATCATCGCGGCGAGGGCCGAGCCCTTGTGCCCGCCGAAGGTCTGCATGGCGCCTTCCAGCACGGCGCGGGCGTCGGTGCTGGGCCGCCCTTCGGCATCCAGGCCCCAGCCCAGGGGAATGGCTTTGCCCTGGCGGGCGTGCAGCTCGATGTCGCCCCGGGCGATGGCGCTGGTGGCGAAGTCGAAGACGAAGGGTTCGCGCCCCGCGCGCGGCCAGGCGAAGGCCAGCGGGTTGGTGCCGAACACGCCCTGGCTGCCGCCCTCCGGCGCCACCCAGGCGTGGCTGGGGGTCATGGCCAGGCCCACCAGCCCTTCAGCGGCGATGGCTTCCACCTCCGGCCAGAGCGCGGAGAAGTGGAAACAGTTGCGGATCACCAAGGCGGCGACGCCCAGCTCGCGGGCCTGCTCCACCAGCAGCGGCAGCCCGGTCTGCAGGGCCAGCAGCGAGTAGCCGCGGTGGGCATCGACGCTGACGATGGCCGGTGCCGGCCGGCTCAGGGTCGGCCGGGCGTTCGGGTCGACCTTGCCGGAGCGCAGCGAGTGCACGCACACCAGCACGCGGTAGAGGCCATGGGAGTGGCACTCGTCGCGCTGCCCCTGGGTGATGGTGTCGGCGATGGCCCGGGCGTGATCCTCGCCCATGCCGTTGCCGATCAGCGTGCGCAGGGCCAGGTCATGGACCTGCTCGAGGCTGAGGTTGATGAGCTCGCTCATATCCGTACTCCTTCTTGCGGCTATCAGGACAGGGCCTGGCTGGGGGCCGCGGCCGGTTGCAGGCCCTGCTCGGTGTCGGCGGCCTCCTCGCTTTCATCCTCGCCACTGAGGATGATCAGCTCGGCCGGCACGCCCGTGGCCGCGCCCCAGTAGTAGATCGCGGTGGCGCAGGCCGCCACGGCGAGGGTGTCGAAGGGGTGGGCCTGCAGGCCCAGGCCACCGAAGCTGCCGAGCCAGGAGAGCAGCAGGGTCACGGCGTAGAAGCCGATCAGCCAGGCGGACGAGCGCACCTGCTGGGCCAGGCTCAGGTGCTCGGTGGGCACGAAGCGGCGGCACAGCAGGTAGATGACGAACATCAGGATCTGCAGGCTGAGCAGCCAGGACACGGTGTTCCAGCCCGACCAGTAGACGATCAGCGCGGCGATGACGAAGGACAGCGGCCCCATCACCGCCATGCCCCGGACGCGGAACGGCCGCGGCATGCCGGGGGCGTTGCGCCGCAGCGCAGCGACGGTGACCGGGGCCACGGCGTAGCTGAGGATCAGCGCCGCGGAGACGACATTGATCAGCGCCTCCCAGGAGGGGAACGGCAGGGTCCAGAACACCGACAGGCCGAAGGTCAGCCACAGCGCCGGGCGCGGGATGCCGGACTGTTCATCGATGCGGGTGAAGAGGCGGAAGAAGGTGCCGGTCTTTGCCCAGCCATAGACGACCCGGGGCGTGGCATTCATGTAGATGTTGCCGCAGCCGCTGGGGGAGACCACTGCGTCGGCCACCACCAGGTAGGCCAGCCAGCCGATGCCGAGGACCAGGGCGATGTCCCGGTACGGCAGGGCGAACTCCTTGGAGATGCCGGCCCAGCCGTTGGCGAGCATTTCCGTCGGCACGGCGCCGAGGAAGGCCAGTTGCAGCAGCACGTAGATGGCGGTGGAGAGCAGCACCGAGAGGATCAGCGCGATGGGGATGGTGCGCTGCGGGTTCTTCACCTCGCTGGCCACCGAGATGATCGGCGTGAGCCCCAGGTAAGCGAAGATGATGCCGCCGGCGGAGACCGCCATCTCGATGCCCGAGAGGCCGAAGGGGGCGAAGCCCTGGGCCTGGAAGTTCTCCGGATTGAAGAAGGCGAAGAGCACGCCGATGACCAGCAGCGGCACGATGAACTTGAACACGCTGACCAGGTTGTTGGCCCGGGCGAAGGTCTTGACGCTGCGGTAGTTGAGCCAGAAGAACAGGCACAGCAGGCCGAACTGCACCAGCCAGCCGCTGAGTGTCGGGTTGCTCGAACCGGCCTCGGTCAGCCCCGGAAACCAGGCCGCCGCGTACTGGCGGGAAGCGACCACCTCGATAGCCACCAGGCTGGAGAAGGCGATCAGGGTGATGAAGCCCATCAGGTAGCCCAGCAGCGGGCCGTGGGAGAACACCGGGTAGCGCACCACGCCACCGGCACGGGGCAGCGCCGCGCCCAGTTCGCAGTAGATGATGCCGAGCAGCAGCACGGCGAAGCCGCCGATGAACCAGGAGATGATCCCCGCCGGGCCGGCGATGGCGGAGACGTGGCTGGCGGCGAACAGCCAGCCGGAGCCGAAGATGGCCCCAAGGCCGATGAAGGTGAGGTCCGTCAGGGACAGCTGTTTCTTGAACTTTCCAGACATGGCGTAGCCTTCTTGTGCGTTATTGGATGGGCTGGAGAGATCCCTGTGCAGCGCCGGGGCCTGGCGACGAATCAGGCACGGAGACGAACCGGTGCGACGGCGCCCCGAGGTCTGCAACGGCCATAGGTTGGCCCGCCCGGACGCCTGCGGGCTTGATGCATTTCCTCGGTTCCCATGACGAAATCGGCACAGTTGGCGCAATGACCGGGCAAGGCTCGACAGGCCCTGGCCGCCTGCGGCAACCTGCCGTCTCGCGTGCACTGGGAGGCCGGACGATGCCGCAGAACCCGCTGGAAGGACTCTTCGCCGAAGAGGGGCTGGAACGCCCCGAGAGCATGGACGCACTGCTGGCCAGCGCGCGGCTGCTGCTGCCGATGCTGGATGCGATCCCCAATGCGGCGATCTTCATCAAGGACACCCAGGCGCGTTATCTGCTGGCCAACCGCACCCTGGTCCAGCGCTGCGGCCTGAAGGCCTTGCAACCGCTACTGGGCAAGACCAGCGCGGAGGTCTTCCCCGCCCAGCTCGGCCCCGGCTACACCGAGCAGGACCGCCGCGTGCTGGAACAGGGCCAGGTGCTGGAAGACCAGCTGGAGCTGCACCTGTACGGCAGCCGCGAACCCGGCTGGTGCCTGACCCACAAACGCCCCCTGCACGACCGCGCCGGGCAGGTGATCGGCCTGGTGGGCATCTCGGTGGACCTGCAATCGGCCAGCGCCAGCCACCCCGCCTACGAACGCCTGGCCGCCGTGGACGAGCACATCCGCACGCACTTCCACGAGCCCATCACCCTGGAGACCCTCACCCGCATCGCCCGGCTCTCCGTCGCCCAGCTGGAGCGCCACTGCAAGCGCGTGTTCCACCTCACGCCCCGGCAGATGATCAGCAAGGCCCGCCTGGAGCACGCCCACCGCCTGCTGCAGACCGACCTGCCCATCACCGACGTCGCCCTGCAATGCGGCTACACCGACCACAGCGCCTTCAGCCGCCAGTTCAAGCAGCTCACCGGCTTTACGCCACGGCAGTATCGGCAGGCGATGGGCGGCGGCACCTGAGAGCGCCCGCCGCTGACTGTACCGAAGGCGGCGGGCCTCAGCCCTCCTCCCCCAGCAAGGTGCGCAGGGTGCGCGCCGGGTTGGCGAGGAAGCCACGGCTGACCTGCACGTGCTCGGTGTCGTCGTAGGCGGTGAGCGTGAAGCCCTCCGGCCCGCACTGGTAGATCCAGGCGTCCGGGTAGGCCATGAGGATGGGCGAATGGGTGGCGATGACGAATTGCGAATCGTCCTTCACCAGATCGTGGATGCGCGCCAGCATGGCCAGTTGGCGCTGGGGCGAGAGCGCCGCCTCGGGTTCGTCGAGGAGGTACAGGCCCTTGCCGCCGAAGCGGTTCATCAACAGCGCGAGGAAGGATTCACCATGGGACTGCTCGTGCAGCGAGCGGCCGCCGTAGGCGTCGATCACCGGCGGCGCCGGAGCCGGCTCGGCGTCCAGGTGCTCGATCTCGGTGGCCAGGTTGAAGAAACTCTCGGCCCGCAGGAAGAAGCCATCCCGCGCGCGGCGCACGCCCCGGCTGACGCGCAACGCACGGTGCAGCTCGGAATGGAAGGCGCGGGTGCCGAAGTTGAAGTTGCGGGTGCCGCCTTCGGGGTTGAAGCCCAGGGCCACCGCCAGGGCTTCCATCAGGGTGGACTTGCCCGAGCCGTTCTCGCCCACCAGGAAAGTCACCTTGGGGTGGAACTCCAGGCGCTCCAGGCTGCGCACCGCCGGCAGGACGTAGGGGTAGCGGGAGAAGGAGTCCACCTTATCCCGCTTCAGCAGCATCTCGATCAGGTAACGCGTGTCCATCGGCGGGGTCCTTGCTCCGGGGCGACCATCCTAGAGCCCGCCGGGCCCGCCGTCACTCCGGCCGTGGCGTGCTCGCGGTGCTGGCCGGCAGGATCGGGTAGCTGACATCCGGCTGACGCCCCGATAGCCCGTGGAGGAAGGCGGTGATCGCGGCCACTTCCTTGTCCTTGAGTTCGCGGCCCAGCTGGCTGTTGCCCATGATCGCCACCGCCTCCTTCAGCTCCCAGACCTGGCCGCTGTGGAAGTACGGTGCGGTGAGGGCGATGTTGCGCAGGGGCGCGGCGCGGAATACGTAGGCGTCGCTGGAGGTCTTGGTCACTGCGAAGCGCCCCTTGTCGCCGATGGGCAGGATGTCTTCGGTGGGTTTGCGCACCAGGCCGAAGGGGAAGTACGCCTGGCCGCCGAAGTTGACGCCGTTGTGGCAGGCGCTGCAGCCGCTGTCGATGAACAGCGCCAGGCCTTCCTTCTGCTGGGCGGCCAGGGCCTTGTCATCCCCCGCCAGGTAGCGGTCGAAGGGCGAGTCGGGCGTGGTCAGGGTCGCCTCGAAGGCCTCGATGGCCAGGGCCATGTTGTCGAAGCTCACCGGTTTCTCCGCCTTGGGGAAGGCTGCGGAGAAGGCCGCGACGTACTCGGGGATGCTGGCCAGGGTCCGCTCCACGCGCTCGGGGGTGTTGTTCATTTCCACGCTGGCCTGGATCGGGCCCTTGGCCTGGGCTTGCAGGTCTTCGGCGCGGCCGTCCCAGAACTGCGCGGCGTTGAACACCGCGTTGAACACCGTCGGTGAGTTCCGCGGCCCTTTCTGCCAGCCGTGGCCGACCGAGGTGGGCACGTTGTCCGCCCCGCCGGTGCCGATGTTGTGGCAGGTGTTGCAGCTGATGATGTGGCTGCGGGAGAGGCGCGGTTCGAAGAACAGTTGCTTGCCGAGGGCGATCTGCGCCTCGGTGAGCGTGCGCCCCTGGGTCTGCGAGACCGTGGCCGGTACCGGCTTGAACAGCGCAGCGGCCCTGTCGCGCAGGGGATCCGCCGTGGCCTCCCAGGGCAATGCCGCTGCGAACGTAAGACCACCGAGCACTAACATCTGTATAGGACGCATACGGGTGACTCCTCAGGCTTTCTTCTGGCTTGCCTCAGGAGATTTCAGCCAGCCACCGCGCTTCTTGATTTGCATCAAGAGGCCACCGCAAGCGCAGCGGTGCGAGTGTCGCAGCCGGGGCTGTCACTGCCCCGGGCCAGTGGATAGACTCCTCCCCCCATTGCGGCCCCAGCACAAGGATGTTCGATGCGCTCCCCCCTCAGCCTCACCCTGGCCCTGCTCGCCTGTGCCCTGCTCCTCGCGCCCCTGGCCCCGGCCTCCGCCGCCATCTACAAATGCCAGGCCGCCAACGGCGCCACCCAGTTCTCCGACCGCCCCTGCGGCACGGCGGAGAACCAGGAAGAGATCGCCCACGAGAACCCCGCACCGCCACCTCCCAGCAGCACGGAGCAAACCGGCAAGGCCACCTTGCCGCTGGACGATATCCAGGCGAGCTACGCGGCGGCCGAGCAGGCCAACCCGCCGCTGCTGACCCTGGCCGACCTGCAGGGCACCTGGTCGGACCTGGACTTCGACTCGCCCCTGCGTGGCTACTGGGTGTTCGGCTCCAGTACCGTGCGCATGGACCGCAAGGGCATGGAAATCCGTGATCGCGTGAAGATCACCGTCCGCTTCAGGCTCAAGGGCAATCTGCTGACCTACATTCATGAGCCCGATTCCTTCCGCAATAAGCGCTGGGAAGAGAAGGTCGTGATCGAGCGCTACGAGCCTGGCCGGCTGATCGACTTCGGCTCCGTGGTGCTCTATCGCGTCAGGTAGCGCATCGCCCGGCTACGCTGAACCCGAGCGTTTTCGAGACCGTGTCATGAAAGGTTTTTTCACCCGCTTGCTGCTCGGCGCCGCGCTTGCCATCCAGGCCGCTGGCGCCACCGAGCTGCGCATGCTCACCGACAACCACCCGCCCCTGCATTTCGAGCGCGATGGCGAGCTGATGGGCTTCGCCGTGGACCTTGTGCGCGAGCTCGCCCGGGAGACCGGTGACAGCATCCAGCTGGAGCGCCTGCCACTGCTGCGTGCCCTGGTGATCACCCGCGAGGGCCCGGACGTGGCCGTCTTCACCCTCCTGCGCACCCCGGAACGCGAGGCCGACTACCGACTGGTGGGCCCGCTGCTGGAGGTCGAGACCGCACTCTACGCCCACGCTGACCACACACCCGCCATCACCAGCCTGGATGAGGCGCACAAGGTGCAGCGCATCGCCGCCCCGCGCAAATGGCTGGTCTACCGCCGCCTGCAGGAAGCGGGCTTCACCAACCTCTACGGCGTCGACACCCCCGAGCAGATGATGCGCCTGCTGCGCCTCGGCCGTACCGACCTGGTGGCCGCCGACACCCTCAGCGTCGCCACTCTGGCCCGCGAGGAAGGCCTCACCCCCGAGCAACTGCGCTACGTGGCGCCGGTGATGCACCAGGGCAGCTACATCGCCTTCTCCCGGCAGACCGACGCCCACCTCGTCGCCCGCTGGCAGCAGGCGCTGGAGAAGGTGCGCGCGGATGGGCGGCTGGTGAAGCTGGAGCGGAAGTGGCTGGGTGGGCCGAGGTAGCCCTCCTACGGGGTTGCGGTGCCGGTCTGTGCCGGGCGGATGAACAGGGTCTTGAAATCGACGCTCTCCTTGCTCTGCAGCACCGTCAGCGTCCAATCACCCTCCAGCTCCTCACGCCCGGCGGGTGACGGGGTGATAGTCCTTGTCCCCTCGTTCTGGCTGGAAAGCGTCCAGCCGATACGTTCGGCGGGTATCACCAGGCTGCGGGGATGCAGCAGGTAGAGGTAGCGGGACGCGTAATCCGGCCCGTCCTTCTGCACCATGCGCACCTCGGCGCCATCAAACTGCAACCCGTGCACCGTCGCGCCCGGCACGGCTTGCACCGCCTGCAACAGCTTGGCCGCCCGTGCTTCCGTCCTGTGGGCTTTCAATGCCTGGTAATAGGCATACACCGCGCCCGCCCGGCAGTAATAAGTCCCGTTGTAGAACGGCCAGGAACTGCCCGACGCGTCACAGGCCAATGCCTGGTTGAACCAGGCATTGGCCAACAGCTTGGCGTCCTTGCTGCTGTCGATCAGCGCCTGCCCGGCCTGCAAGGACACGCCGAGATCGCCATCGCGCAGCGCCACCAGTGACAGGTCGCTCAAGGCCCGCTCGTTGTGAGGCTGGATATTGATCGCCAGGGTCAGCTTGCGCAGCGCCAGCTTCAGGTCGCCTGCGCCATAGGCCTTCTCGCCCTCCAGCACCAGCCGCTTGGCACGCGCCTGCAAGGCCTCGTCCGTAGGCGGCTGCAGCAATGCTTCGACCTCCGCCACCTGGGCTGGGGCGATGTTCGGGTTTGGCTCCTCGGCATTCGCCGCGGTGTATCGGTTGAGCCAGTCCAGCGGCGTACTCCCCTCCTCCCCCTCGCGATGGGCCTGGATGAAGGGCTCGGCCCCGTTGTTCACCAGCAGCCTCACCAATGCTGGCGAGGCGTAGCGTGCCGCATAGTGCAGTGCGGTCATGTTGCGGGTGGTGATGCTGTAGTAGCAGTCGTCCTCTGGGATGACGGTCACCGCATTGGGGTTGGCACCCTGCTCCAGCAGGATGCGCGCGGATTCGGGCTGATCGTAGTGCGCGGCGTACATCAGCGCCGTCTTGCCGAAGGCGTTGGCCTGGTTGACGTCGGTGCCCCGCTCGATCAGGTACTCGAGCGCCGCGGGGTATTCGATGGCGATGGACAGGTCACGGACCTGGCCTTCGATGGCGCGGATCTCGTCCATAGGGCGATGGGCGAGGATGGCGTTGCGCAGGGCGGTTTCGTCCTTGGGAAAGGGTTCGTACATGTAGAAGCGGATGCCGCTGCTGATCGCTCCCTCCAGTGCCTGGCGAGCCATGGTACGGGCCTGTCCATCGTTCCAGCCGAAGCGCCGCTGGTAGAACGCCGCCATTGCCGCCTGACTGCTGGTCATCTGCTGTAGAAAGACCCGGTACGCCTTGTACTCGGCAACACCCGTGGCCGCCCAGAGCTGCAGGTTGCTCAGGTCCTGCTCGTAGGAGCCATAGCTGTCATCGGCATCATCCCGCACTGCCCAGGGCCGGTAATAGACCTCCTGCAGCCTGGTCCCGATACGCTCGCTCCAGCGCTCGTGGGTCCGCATGCTGCCGCACCAGCTTCCCGCCCCTTGCCTCATATTCGATGTGCGGGCGCTCAGCGCGTAGACCGACGCACGCAGTTCGGCAGGAACGATATCCGCCACCCTGTCCGCCGCTGGAGCTGTGCTGATCCGGCAAGCCGTCCAGGTCAGGTCATCGTTGAGCCGGTTGATCTCGACCGTATCGGGCTCTCCATCGATACCGCTGGCAATGCTGAACAGTTGCTTATCCGCGCCCTTGAACAGCGCGATGTCGGCAGCTGGGGCGGGTGGGCCCTTGGCCATCGCTTCCAGATGCTCCCGGCTCGGCTCAGGCCCTCGGCTTGCCACGTACTGATAGCGTTCGCATGCGCTGCCAAAACCGCTATGGGTATACACCTGAACGTGGATCGGCCCCTTCGCATCGGCAAGATCATCGCCCCAAGGCTGCACGTGCTCCGCCCCAGGCAGCTCGAACGACGCCCAGCGCTTCGGCGACAGGAAATGGGCCTTGGCAGCCTTGATGGCCTCATCGCAGAGAGCACCCTTGCCTTCGGCCAGCACCGGGGTGAACCAGGGCCTTACCAGCGCCGGGCGTGCTGGCTCTTCGGCGGCCTGTGTGGCGCCGAGCAAAAGCATCAGGGGAAGACAAAGCAACGGCGTAAAGCGCATGGAACATCCTTGTATCGAGAGTTCGAGTGCAGAAGTAAATCAGGGCCGCTGTATAGCGCTTTAAACCCCGGGCCGGCAATGAATCAGAACAGCCGTCTGGCATCACGCGTCCCGGCTCCCGTCTCATCCTCCTCGGTCAGTACCTCACCGCAGTTCGAGGCTGCGACACTCCACTGGTGGTCGACCAGGCCACGGTCGAAGGACTCCTGCCATTCCCAGTATTCGCGGCGTTTTCTTGCGAGGTAGTCCGGGTGCGGCTCGCCGGCATGCGCACTGTCGCAGCAATCCGTATCGAGGAAGGTGTAGCTCACGCGATAGAAGTGCCGACCGAAGCCACGGAACCGTTCATAAAGGCTCGGGCTGTAGTCCAGCTTCGCCGCGGCGACCGGGTCGAGCCTTTCTACGCGGCGGGTATCCAGGAGGCTGGCGCCGCCTGAGTCATCTGTCCGGTAGCTCACCAGCACGTAGGGCTCATGCAGGCTACGCGGGTCGAAGCCGGGGCGCCGCGGCGCAATCGGCTCGATGGAAAAATTCGCCTCGAACGAGCGGTCGTTGTGCGAGAACGCCTCCATGAGCGCCGGGAAGTCATAGCGCGGCGGATTGCGGATGACACCGGTCTTGAGCTTCTGCCCGCCCAGGTACTCGTCATGGGTGCGGCTGTTCTCCATTGCGAGGCGCACCAGGTTGCGCAGCAAGGCCTGGCGATGCTCCGCGGGGCTGAGGGCACGATCCAGCGCCATGCAGATGCCCTCATCGAGGCGATGGACCCGGTTCAAGGCGTAAGCGGCGAGGGACAGGAGCAGGACAAATACGACAGCCAGTACGGCAGCAAGCAGTCGTTTTTCGAATCGGAGAGTTGATGCTGACATCGGTCATCCTTGATCAAAGGTACAGCGCTGGCTCCAGCCAGCCTTGCAGAACATGCTTTTCACTTCCTGACGAACCGGGCGTGAATGCAGGGTTCATCGATCTAGTGCAGGCAACTGTCACAGTACAACTGGAGCCGCCTGAGCCCCTGAATACGCGCATTATTCAATTCCACCTGGCAAGCCTTGAGAAACACTGCCTTCTGCCTCTCCGGGTCGCGATAACCCCGTGCCGCAACTGACTGAACGGCACATTCGCGGCTGCGGAACTCCAGCCAGGCACGTTGGGCCGCGTCAAATAGTTGAAGGTCCACCTTCAAACGAGCGCGAATGCCTTGCACCGTTGCATCGAGTTCGTCTTCCGAGCGTTGATGAAGCGGTTCGATGCACGCCACGACCTGATCATTGCTCAGGTTGAAGCAGCCCTCGATCTCGCCTTCAGCGTCTCGGGCCTGACTCGCTCCACAAAGCGCCCATGCAAGGGTGAGCAACGCCATGCGTGGCGGCATTCGACCCGTCTCCCTCAGCGTGTAATCCCTACTCACGATTCGTGCCCCCTTCAAATCTGGATGCCATCCACTTCCCTGCGGACCGTTTCCATGATGACTTGCCAACTCACCAGTGCGCTGTACTCGAAGAGAACCCGAACCTGCAGCCCTGAACCCAGGTAGTAGTACGCGTTGCAATCACCGTTTCTCAGGACTGGGTCCTTCGGCCGGGCCACACTGCAAAAGAACTCCCTGCCATTTCCGCGCGACCCATCCGCTGGCACATAGACATAGGCTCCTGAGTATTCAGCCTCTGCGGCAGGCCCTTTCAGGGGATATTCGATAAGGCCCAGCGCTGGACGGGCAACTGGTGTCTCGGCTTCCTCCTTCTCGGCCTCGAAATAGGTCTTTCCGTTGGGATCACCCATTTTCAGGATATCGACCATGACCCTGCTGTTCCGAGCGGTTGGAACGGGATTTCCCTTGTGAATGCCCGCCTGGTCGATGAAGAGCAGCAAGCTCAACTCATCGGCCTTGCCAGGGCGGATGTCCTCAGACGAATACACGTCAAACTCCACGTCGTTCGGTATTCGGAATGACACTCCGCTGACTTCAATGGTATTGGCCGCCCCCTCGACGATCCCATGCGCCGCCCGGTACTCGGGAGTATGGGTCGCAGGCCTTTCCTTTCCGCATGCAACCAATGCGAAGCCAATAAAAGCATGAGCAGGCAGGTGCCACGCTCTCCACTTCCAACATTCCGGGCACGCGACGCTGTCGTCATAGCCACTTCACTTCTCCCAGGCAACAGGCATGACAATGCACTGCAACTCAGGCGGGCCGTTTCGGTGCATTGAAAATACGAAAACCTCAGGCGGAGCAAAGGTACGCGTCGGGACAGACACAAAGACCGGCCCCTTGTGGAGCCTGTACACCGCCCAATAGGCGCTGGACCCCAGCCCGACATTTCTAATCAGGCGATTCCTCTGCCGCCCATATATCGACTGCCCGGACTGCGCATCACCCGTGGCCTGTCCAATCGGATCCTGCCGGGTGGAAACCCATTCCTCCGCCAGCCTGCTGTTCGCCGGTAGATTCATTACATGCTGAATAAGCCCGGCTGCGGTGCCACACCTGCCTCTCTTGCCTTGCCACTTCAAGCAATCAGGACCATATGGGAGCAGCTTGTCAGGCCTCTCATGAAGGGCCTCATCCGTGATCATCAACTGCTGAGTGCCATGCTCCCGGATAATTCCAGTCCTCCTGTAGATCTGCTCAATCGACCCATCGCCATCCACGTCCATCGACACGTACTCCAAGGCGCGCTCCACCCCCGTCCATTCAGGCATCGCCCTGGACTCTTCCAGTGGCTGGAACGCCAACCTGCGACTGGAGCTGGAGAGCCACTCAAAGAGATTGCCCGCCGATACACCCTCTTTGTTCATGTCCTCCAGGAACTCGGCACAAAGCGCTTCGTCCCGAACACCCGCCAGTTGATAAAAACCCGCTGGCCGCTTCGTTGACAAAAGGGTCTTGATCTTCGCCCCGCCCTTCACCAGGACCGTTTTCCTGATGTCCGAATAGAAGGCATTTCTGTGGGGCACTTCTTCAGTGATCGACGCCTTATCCAGGTGAGCTTTCGCTGCAAACAGAACGCCTGAAAATGGCAAGAAAAACACCAGCCCCATCAAAGGAAGAAGAAGCCGTGGAGGAGCGGTAAGCCTGGGACGTCCAAAACCAATAAACATGCGCCTCCTACGTGCTCGGCCTCAAAAAGACACACTGGCGTCAGCCAAATCCAATCGGGTTGCACCTTCCGACTTCAAACCCCAACGCTACAAAATCTAATAAACCAATTTTGCTCTATCATCCTGTAAACACATTCCCCCCGACTCCAGTCTGGAGGCGTATCATCAAGAGATTCAAATAGCCGAGAACTATCATCAACAGGGTAAGTATGAACGGGCAGCAGGAGGCGTCCTTCCTCAACCCTGGGCACAACTGGGAAGTACACAAGCGTTTTCTGAACAAGAGAAAAACCTGAACCCAAGAGAATCAAAGCGAAACCTTCTTTCTCATTCCCTTCAGCACCGACATCCACAATTATAGAGTGACACCGCTGCAGTAACTGACCGCACTCCGCCTCGCGAAACGCATCATCCTGAAGTAACCTCCGGTAAAACAGCCTTGAATAGGGCCTACTGGTCCACATTGGAAATGTCTCACCAATCTGCCTTAACCCAGCAGCAACAAGGCGCTTGCGATTCTCATCCTGTCGCACCCACGGACCACGACCACGCTCAGTTCGATGCCTATATTCGTAGACCAGTGCCTCAATCTCCGCACGATTCAATTCGAAGTGCCGGATGTAGAATTCATCATTGGGAAGCGGATTGTATCGCCCCCATAAAACAGTCAATACAGCGATGACCGAGAGGGCAATCAGGCTCACCCTAAATCTGGTCAACCTCACTCCCAAAAGCAGAACAGACAATTCAGCACCTCAGCAAAACAATCAACATCAAGACAGGCATCCTCCCACATACGACACCCAGGGTGGTTTTATACGTCTTTGAACACCGGATTGATCTTATCCAATTCATTATCCGCACCCACTCCATACCTAGCTAAAACAGGTAAGGCAGTCTTCAGAAAAGCTGAAAACCTTACTTTATCTGCTGCGAGCAACTGCCCACCTCTGAACTCAACCAAATCCCCAAACAAACCGTCAACATAAACCTCTTGAATCAACCCATTCAAATAAACGTAAAATGACGCACCACACGAGCTATCCCTGCCACTCGCGCAAGGGAAAACGTAATAATCGTTATGCCTATCGACAACCCAGAACAACCTCTCCCAATTAGAAAAACCATTTATCTCAAGCCATACTTTATTTACAGGATTACAGCGTGCATCAGAGATGCACTTTCTCCCAATCAGCACTACTCATTTTCTCGAAAACACAAGGCATAAATTTACTCCATGAAACTGGAGAACCGGCAGAAAGCAGCCGTACCGCCCAGCACCGACACACCTTCTTTCCTATTAATATTCTGACACCCCAAACTCACCCACTCTCTTTAATGCTAATTTCGCACAACTCACCATGAACCCCATAAACTAAAATCGGCAACCCTGTTCCTCTCTCCGCGCGATAAACCCTTATGAATCTCTTCCAACCACTCACATGAGCTTTATATTTTTTGTCTAGACGAGGATCAATCTGAAGCCAGTAGACCTTACCCTCATAAAAAAACAGCTCCCCACCCACCGCAAGAGGGCGACCATCCGACCCTAAATAGCTCCGACTTATTTCATCCCCATCAGCCAACACATACGCATAAGCCTGCCCAAAAATTCCGGATTTGCGATATATCGCCACCCGTTCATTTTCTCCATCGTTATCTATATCCACGGACATAAAAAAAGCCCGCCAAACCCCGGAATATAGGTTATCCACAGAGCGATCAACCCCACTCCAAGTAAGCTCATCAATTTCTGCCAAGCCAATAGTCGATGCCTCGACCTGAATACGAACCGCTCTCCCAGCAGACATTTCAACTGAATCAGGCCTATCCAGCCCATGCACCCACTGAGAGAGTTTCTCTTCGGTTATCCCTCCGTCCTTAGAGTACTCATGCAAATCATTGCAAACTCCCCAGCGCGAATTTTGGTTTGCAATAGAGCATTCAGAGAACGCCCCTAAAAGCAGTAGCACCAAGAAAAACCGATAGCGCATAAACCTACCTACAGCATCGACTCAATGAAAAAGTGAAAATATGCTATCTGCATCAAACAACACACCGCATAAGCGGGAAAACCACATGGAAACAGCCCGCCATAAGGCGGGCTGCTTCAGTTGGCTACATCTTCACACTCACTGCCAGTTGGCGGCGATCACCACATTGAGCTGATCCCGCTGGGCCTGGGACAGGTTCATCTCCCCGCCCGTGGGCGCGCCGAAGGCGGCCATGGCGTTGACCAGGTTGTCCATCTGGTTGGCGTAGAGCGTGGAGCTGCCGGCTTGCACCGCGTCCAGTTTCTGCGCCGCACCCGCGTACCAGTCCTGCACGGTGATGGCATCGGCCGAACCCAGCACGTCGATCACCAGGTTGTTGCCCTGGCGCGACAGCCAGAGGTTCTCGCGGGTGATGCCTTCGATGCTCAGCACATCGTTGTCGGCGGGCTTGTTCGACAGGTTGTTGATGACGTCCTGGCCGTCGCCGGCGGCGAAGCGGTAGGTGTCGTTGCCGTCCCCGCCGATCAGGTAGTCATTGCCCTTGCCGCCGCGCAGCGTGTCGTTGCCTGCGCCACCGTCGATCAGGTCCGCGTCCGAGGAGCCGAGGATGTTCTGATCGCCCGCCTGGCCGGCCAGGACGGTGCCGAAGCTGCGGTCGTCCGGGACGTTCAGGTAGTTCGGCGAACCGACAGTGTCGGGGTTGGTGAGCCCGAAGGCGCTGAACACCTGGGCAGCGGTCAGTTGCCCGCCGGCTGCGAAGGTGATCACGTCGACGACGGCGTCGCCGCCCAGGAACCAGTTCTTCAGGGTGACCTGATCGCTGCCACCGCTAACCTTGAGCACCAGATCGTTACCGCTCTTCATCAAGCCACTGGAGACTTGATTGAAGGCGATGCCTTCGAAGCGCAGTGTGTCGTAGCCGCCACCGGTGTTGTCGATGACGTCCTGCCCGCTGCCGGCGCTGAAGACGTAGGTGTCGTCGCCACGACCGCCGAGCAGGGTGTCGTTGCCCTGGCCACCGACGAGGGTGTCGTTGCCGTTACCCCCTTCCAGGCGGTCGTTGCCGGCACCGCCGGACAGCGAGTCGTTGCCGTTGTAGCCGAGCAGCAGGTCGCGCTGGGCGGTGCCGTTGAGGGCGCCGTCGTTGCCCGCCGTGCCTTGCACGGTGTTGTCGAAGGCCGCCACCGGTGTCGGCATGGCGATACCGAACGCGCCGAAGATCTGCGCGGCGGTGAGCTGGCCACCGGTCTCGAAGGTGAAGGTCTCGACCAGGTTGTCGCCACCCAGGAAGAAGTCCTTCAGCGTCACCTGGTTGGTGGTGCTGCCATTGACCTTGAGAATCAGGTCGTTGCCCGACTTGGACAGGCCCGAGCCCACCTGGTTGTAGGTGATGCCACCGGCGAAGCGCAGGGTGTCCGCCGCGCCGCCCGCTTCCTCGATCACATCCAGCCCGGCGGTGTAGACGTAGGTGTCGTCACCCACGCCGCCCAGCAAGCGGTCGTTGCCCGCCGCGCCGGCCAGGGTGTCGTTGCCGGCACCGCCGATCAGCACGTCGTTGCCAGCGGTGCCGGTGAGCGAGTCGGCACCGCCCAGGCCGGGAACCGGCGGTTGCCCGGTGCCAGGGTCGGTGGGCGTGCCCGGGTCGGTCGGTTCCGGGTCCACCGGGCCGGGGGTGCCGGTGCCGTCCGGGAAGGCGGTGATCATGCCGGCGATCTGCGCGGTGGTGAGGTAGCTGCCGCCGTCGTCCGGTTGTACGTAGTCGATGGCCGAGTCGCCGCCCAGGAAGTGGTTGGTGATGCGCAGCTGATGGGCCATGTCCTTGTCGACGAGGATGACCAGGTCATTGCCGTCGCGGTGGAAGCTCAGGCGCGCACGGGCCACGCCATTGAGCACGAAGACGCCGTCGAAGCCGCCACCGGTGTTGTCGATGACGTCCTTGCCGCCACCGGCGCGGTAGTAGTACTTGTCGTCACCGGTGCCACCCACCAGACGGTCGTTGCCGTCTTCACCGTCCAGCACGTCGTTGCCCGCGCCGCCGATGATCACATCGTCGCCGGAACCCGCATTGCCGCCGTTGCCGCCGGAGAGGTAGTCGTTGCCGTCACCGCCCTCCAGCTGGTCGTTGCCGGCCATGCCGAACAGGGTGTCGTTGCCGGCCAGGCCGCGCAGCAGGTCGCGACCGTCGTAGCCGGAGAGGCGATCCGCCGCCGTACCGCCGTCGATCACCGCCTCGTAGCCACCGGCCACGCCGTTGGCCGCGGCCATATGGCCGATGCGCGTGGCAGTGAGCATGAAGCCGCCATCCGGCTGGACGTAGCTGATGGCCTTGTCGCCACCGAGGAAGTGCCCCAGCACGCGCACCGACTGCTGCGCATCGCCGTCCACCAGGATCAGCAGATCGTCGCTGTCGCGGCGGAAGCTCAGCCGGTCCTGGGTGATGCCGCCGGAGAAGAACACGCCGTCGTTGCCGCCGCCGGTATTGTCGATAACGTCCGCACCGTCGCCCAGGCTGTAGACGTACTTGTCGTCGCCAGTGCCGCCGATGAGGCGGTCGGCGCCTGCACCGCCGTCAAGCTGGTCGTTGCCGGAACCGCCGAGGATCAGGTCATCGCCGTCCTCACCCTCGAGGTAGTCGTTGCCACCCTCCCCGAGAATGGTGTCGTTGCCGGCACGCCCCCAGGCCTTGTCGTCACCGGCACCCAGGTGGATGGTGTCGGCGAGGTTGCGGTAACCGAGGATGCTGTCGGCGTTGTCGGTGCCGTGGTGGATGACACGGTTTTCGACATCCGCCTGGCTCAGCGAGCTGCCATCGGCGAAGGTCAGGCTGTCCAGCTTGAAGTGGTCGGTGGGCTCCTTGAACCAGTTCTGCACGGTGATGCGGTCAGTGCCGTTGGCGTGTTCGATGATCAGGTCCAGGCCACGACGGTGGAAGCTCAGGTCCGCCGCGCTGATGCCCTCGCCGAAGCTCAGGGTGTCGACGCTCGGGGTGATGTTGCTGAAGGCTTCGTTGGCGCGACGTTCGATCAGCAGATCCTGGCCGTCACCGAGGTTGAAGCGGTAGGTGTCGTCGCCGAAGGAGCCGTAGATCGTGTCGTTGCCGGTGCCGCCTTCGATAACGCTGGCGTTGCCGCTCCAGGCATCGTTGCGCGCGACGATCAGGTCATTGCCCGCGCCGCCCACCAGTGTGTCGGAGCCCTGGCCATGGAGCGTGTCGTTGCCATCGCCGCCCAGCAGTTCGCCGTAGCCTTCCAGCAGGTCATCGCCGCTGCCACCATCGAGCAGGCCATTGCCCTGCAGGGTGTCGTTACCGGCATCGCCGAACAGCTGGTCATTGCCGCCGCCACCGATCAGCGAGTCATGGCCTTCGCCACCGCGCAGGGTGTCGTTGCCATCGCCGCCGTCGAGCAGGTCATCGCCCGCGTCACCAGCCAGCAAATCGGCCTGGTAGCCCCCGTAGAGGGCATCGTTGCCGTCGCCACCGGAGAGCTGGTTCTCACCCTCTTCGCCGTACAGCTGGTCGTCGCCTGCGCCGCCGGAGAGCGTGTCGTTGCCCGCTTCGCCATGCAGGGTGTCATTGCCTTCGCCACCCAGCACCTGGTCGTTGCCGAAGCCGGCCTGGACGAGGTCGTTGCCTAGGCCCGCATCGATCACATCGTCGTCGGCATGGCCATAGATGGCGTCGTCCTGGGCGGTGCCTTCCAGGGCCTTGAGCTTGATGGTGTCGAAGTCCCAGGTGAGGCCGCCGTCGAAGATGAATTGCTCGATGGCGTACACGCCAGCCTGCCCGGCCTGATAGGAGAACTGCCCTTGGATCCGCACGCTGTCGCCTGAGACCTTATGGGTCACCACCAGGTCTTCGCCGTCACGGCGCAGCAGCAGGTCCTCCGCCGCAATACCGTCGAAACGAACGCTGTCGGTACCGCTCCGGTCGATGATGAGGTCATGACCCCAATGCGCCGCGAGCCGGTACTGGTCATTGCCTGCGGCGCCTTCCAGTTGGTCGTCGCCCGCCCCACCGTCCAGCAGGTCATCGCCCTCACCGGCCAACAGGGTGTCATTGCCAAGGCCGCCTTCGACGAGATCGTTGCCGACCCCGGCGTCCAGGAGGTCGTCCCCTTCACCGCCTCGCAGAGTGTCATTGCCAGCGCCCGCGTAGACCGTATCGTTACCAGCAAGTGCGTCGATCAGGTCGTCGGTGGAATAGGCGTTGATCAGGTCACCCGCTGCAGTACCGTCCAGGGTGAGCTGGCGCAATTGCGTAGCGGCGATGAAGGTTTCCAGCCCATCGCCGTAGCGCAGGCGAATACCGCTCAGCGGCACCTCTTCGCGGAAGAACGCGGAAAGCGAGATCAGGTCGGCCGGGCTGTCCGGGAACGAAACCTCGAGGCTGGTGCCATTACGGCGGAAGACCAGGGTTTCCAGGGGCAGGTCCGCGAGATAGATGGTTACGATCCCCTCGTAGGCGTCCACGATCACATCCTGGCCATCACCCCGGGCGAACAGGTAGTTGTTGGTGCCATTGCCACCATCAAGGCGATCGTTACCCTTGCCACCGCCCAGGAAGTCATCACCGGCGCCCCCCACCAGAGTGTCGTCGCCGTCGCCACCTTGCAGGGTGTCGCGGCCGGCGCTGCCATTGAGGTAGTCGTTGCCGGCACCGCCGACCAGCGTATCGTCACCGACACCCGCGTCGATGCGATCGTTGCCTTCTCCCCCATCCAGGTAGTCGTTGCCCTCGCCACCCTCCAGCACGTCGTCACCGGCCTCGCCGAACAGCCGGTCATCGCCGATGCCACCGTCAAGGGTGTCGCGCCCCTCGCCGCCCAGCAGGGTGTCGTTGCCGGCATAACCGAACAGTCGATCGTCCCCCGCCAGACCGGAGAGCTGATCGTTGGTCACGTAGCCCTCGATCAGGTCGTTACCAGCAGTGGCCTGCAACACTAGGCCCTTGACGTCCGCGATGCTCCAGACCGTACCGTTGTGGAACTCGATGCGGTCGACAGCGATGCCATTGGTACCTTCGGCGCTGAAGTAATTGGTGAGCCGCACGCTGTCAGTGGCCGAGGTTTGCAGCAGCAGGTCACTGCCATTGCGCTTCACGCCAACGGCGGCGGGATCGATCCCTGCGCCGAACACCACCCGGTCGATCTTGCCGCCGGCTGCATCGGCCGCGTTATCGATCACATCGTTGCCATGGCCGACATCGAACAGGTAGGTGTCGTTGCCGCGTCCACCGACAAGCGAATCGTTGCCGGCACCGCCGATCAGGGAATCATTGCCATCGTCGCCCATCAGCACGTCATCGCCGGCACCGCCGGAGAGTTGATCGTGGCCACCCAGGCCGTGAATGCTGTCGTTACCGGCCAGAGCATCGATGCTGTCACCAGCGGCAGTGCCGAACACCAGATCATTGCCAGCGGTCAGCGACGATGCGGTCAGCAGGTCGAGCATCTGCTGCTGGCTCAGGCCGCCGCCATCGACGAAACGGATCGCCTCGATGGCGCCATAGGCCAGCGAACCATCGAAGTCGAAGAAGTTGTCGATGCGCACCGAGCCGGCATCGCTGCCGTCCGCGTTCTTGACGTTGATCCAGACGGTGGTGGTGTTCCGAGAAAACACCAGGTCGCTCTGGCCGATACCCGAACCGAACACCAGTTGGTCCAGACCGCCACGGTCGAGAACGGCATCGTTACCTTGACCACGAGCGAAGTGATAGCTGTCGACGCCGGAATAGCCATACAGGCGATCGTCACCTTCCTGCCCGTAGAAGATGGTCCCGGCCTCGACACCGTAAAGCGTGTCATTACCCGCAGTGCCGATACGTTTGGAAAAATCGAAATACGTCGCCAGGTTTACGTTGGATGCGGCGATGGCTTGGAAGGCCGCGTCGCGCTTGGCGCGATAGCTGGGCGAGTAGGTACCGAGATCGGTAAGGATGGCTACAACGCCACGAATGCGCTCCTGTTCACCATTGGCCAGCAGCCCGTTGAGCTTGCCCTGCAACGAGTTCCAATCGACCACGATGCTCTGCGCATCGGAGCCGAACGCCGACTTGATGATGTCCAGCTCTTTTGCGTATTCGGTCTGCGCGAGAATCTGCGCAGCGGTGAAGCGTTTGAACTCCAGGTACTCGGCCACCAGGATCGGCGCCGCCTGCCCGTGGGGGTTCGGGTCACGCTCACCCCAGCACCAAGTACCCAGGTAGGGGCGCCCCACTAGGTTCTCCAGGGTGACGAGCTGACGCGCATCCATCACATGGCTGTAGACCTTCTTGGGGTCACGGCTGTAAGGGTCGACATCAGCAGCACCAGCCCAACGGTAAATAAGGTTATCGAGCAGCGCATCGCGACTGGTTGCATCTGTCGCCGATACGTATTGGGCAAGCAGCCCCTTGAGCGCGGGATCCAGTGCAATGGCCTGATGCAGGTCATGGACGTTGCCGAAGCCTTTCGCGTTGGCGAGGAAATGGATATCGGGCGTCAGCACGATATCGCCGCTGTTGATACGACGGGCCCCATCGACCTTGAACCAGACATCCGCCGCAACGGAGGTCGTTCCATTTGCCAGGTTTACGCTGCCGATCTGCCGGTACTCATGACCGTTCGCGTCTTTCTGATTGGAGGTCGTATATCCGGTGCTGATAGAAACGACACCCGCATCGGCCAGGCTCTGCAATTCACCTTCATCGCTGACGCCATTGCCGTTCAGATCGCGCCACACCTGCAGCGACGAATACGAGGCGTCATCGGCGTTGATCAGCCCGTCGCCGTTATTGTCGTATTCGGCAAGCGCCTGGAAGCCGTTTTCGGCAGTCTTGCCATTGTTGAGGATGCTGTGGTTGCCGAACAGCTCTGCGCCATTGCTGATGCGCCCATCCCCATTGCGGTCATGTACCAGCAATCCATCATCAGGGCTGACCCAACCGCTTCGTTCACTCAGGCCATCGTTGTTCAGGTCGAAATAGGCCGAGCCTACTTTCTTGGTCTCGATCCCGTCACCGTCCAGGTCGATGACGATAGGCGAGGTTCTAGTCTCGGCGTCATTGGTCTCGGGGACCTCTTCCTCTTCTTCCTCCTCTTCCTCTTCTTCTGGCTTAGTCTCAAGATTGATGCCTAGGTCACCGTTCTTGAACTTATTGATCGTAAGGCCGCCATTGATGACCAGAGTGTTGCCATTCAGAACATAGATGTTCCCGCCGCCCTTGTATTCGTTTTCGGGATCATCTTCTTTTCTGGTGCCGCCAGTGAGCAACTTGTTATTCAGCAAAACCTTGCCGAACCCATTTGCGTCATCCTCAATGACGTCGCTAGCGTCAGCCACATAGACATCAAAACCAGCAGAGCCATACAGATAGTCGCCCCCCTTCCCACCATCTAGATAATCTGCATCGATACCGCCGTAGAGCTTGTCCGAACCTCCCTCACCAAGTAGATGATTTTTTCCGGCCTCACCATAAATTTCATCATCATCGGCTCCGCCCTTTATAGTATCCGCATCATCGCCGCCATAAATGGTGTCATTACCGCCACCACCAATTATTGTATCGGCCCCACCCTCTCCTTTAAGCAGGTTAGCAGCGCCGTTACCCTCAATTAGATTTCCTAGTGAGTTACCCGTACCATTAATCTTCGCACTTCCTGTGAGCGTCAGCTCTTCAACCTCAGCGCCCAAGGTAAACGAGACACTGGACTCAACCTTGTCCCTACCTTCTCCTGGCTTTTCAAAAGCGACATCCCCTTCATCGTCGACAACATAGGTGTCATCGCCTATGCCCCCCTCCATCCGGTCCGCACCTTGGCGCCCATCGAGACGATCGTCACCTTCCCCACCGTATAACTCTTCATCAGAGTAACTTGTACCCAAAAGAGTATCATTGCCTTTCCCTGCAATAATGGCAGCACCATTAAAGAAGTCAGTTACATTACCTATCTCCTCCGCATCAATAACCCCATTATGAAAAATATCTTTCCCATCATAAATAACAAAACGCCCATCCGCATCCTTATATGTCACCAACCCAGCATCAACAAGACGCTTCATTACACCCGCAAAAAGGGCAGAATAATCTAAAATATTTGCCGCCAAATAAATTTGATTGGCAGTTATTTTTTCCTGTACTTTCTCGTTCAGACTCTCAAGCCTGGCCCAATCTGAACCCGTCAGTGTTTGCCGCGATGCAAGAGGGATAGTACCAGTAAACTCAATGGGCACTGTCCTGCCAATTCCAGAAGGATCAATTTGCTCTTTAGTTAAAAAATTAGTCACATCTGCATAGATACCATCTCCTTCGTAGTCAAAATCGTCATTCTCAGGCCTTACATAAGCATTATGTACCTCACGAGAGCCATCTGCATTCACCAAAAAAACGGCATCATCATTTATACGATACTTCCCTGACCCAAAGACATACGCTCTCTCAGCGTAGTCGGCCTCATCAATACCAAAATAGTACTGAGCCGCTGCCAAAATTTCCTTATTCGCAGGTATCCTGTAAAAAGCTAAAATTTGAGCAGTGCTATATGCACCCGGAGGTAAAGTCAGGCCACCCACATACGCCGAGTCATTACCCGCCAAAAAATTTCTCAAATATCTGAATTGTTCAAGACCAACGAAGCGCCCCCCACCGTTCGTCATGTAATCGTTCATATCAACCTGAAGCACGCTTCCCTTTACCCCAGCCCCTCGAATAAGAGCATCATCCTTCAAATCAGAAGGAGGAGCATCCGAATCAAAAAGAAATCTTGAAACCACTTTCTCGATCGTAGGCATCGTCATTTAGTAAACTCCCTTTAGCCATTTTACGCTTTTATCATTAATTCCATTTTCGCTATCGACAAGCAACAACTCCCCACAATTCGAAACAACCGCAATCTGATAAAAATCCGCCCAACCGAGCCTAAATGTCTCGAGCGACTCCTTATAAAATCTATATTTTCTACTTATATATTCTTCTCGCGTCATGCTTCCCTTCCTGGCATCGCAACACTCACGCGAAATCAGCACATTATTTACTCGATAAAAATAATTTCCATACCCTCTATAGCGATCTAAAAGGCCAACCTCATCCTCCCCTACAACGTGCACAAGAGCGCGAACAACACTCTTTGAATCAGTAAAACCAGCCCGCCCTCCAACACCACGGTCATAGACCACCAGAGTATATGGCTCTTCAGGAGCCACTATAGCCGGACCACTTTCTTGGAAAGGAACAACCTCAATACCGAAATTAGCTTCAAAAGATTCTTCGTTCTGAACAGACAAAGCCATTATGCTTGGAACATCAGACTTCAACCCTCCTGGAATCACCCCTACAACCGCAGCCCCATCGTTATACTTGCTCTCATTAGTCCATATATTTTCAACCTCCAAACTCACAAGGCTTTGCAAGGTTCTCTTACGATGTTCCTCTTCGGCCAGTACTCGGCCATCGACATGACAAATACCTTTGTCGTTCTGATAGAGCCGATACCAAAAATGCAATGAGCACGCGACCCCGAGAGCAAGTACTCCACCCCCCAATAAGAGCCAGCGACGCTTACCAGAAACCCCGTTCATACCACCTCCAAAAATAATTTTTAAGTTGCACTACCACTCCAGAAAATTATCGAAATGAGAGAAATACCCAAGAGGCAACCCACTCAAGACTTAATATAAAAGCACCCGTGCACCGGCACTTGAAAACCTGCCAGCACTGTTAATAAAAAATGACTATGTAGAGAAGCAGCAGAGGGAAGCGAGGGCATGTTCATCCTTGAAGCAGAATGTTCGCCGACGATCCTGTCGGCTTCCGGGGAGATGACGTAGAAAACGCCTTTGGCAGATCAGCGTCAATCAGCCCGATGAGGATTTTGTGAAGCCGTTCAGGGAACCCTGAAATTCCACAAACTCTACTTGAAAACCCCATCCCAAAGCCTTTCAAGCATGCCTGGCAGGGGCCATTCCAGGGGACTGTCACCCCAATGGCGTTTGAGTGTCGGGGAGCACGCTGCAACTCAGGAGTTTCACCATGCTCAGCTGTACGCTTATGCATCCGGACAACCTGCAAGACCACCTCGAACCGTTGCGCGCGCCGACAGCGCCCTGCTCCGATCCAATGACTTCGATACACGGCTCTATGAGCTGGAGGCCATCCGCCGCCGGCCCGATGTCAGCCACGAGCTGGCCCGGGTGAGCGGCGCTCTTGGTATATATTTCGGGCGGCATACTATTACCCCACCCAAAGAAGTCCGCTATAAAATCAAAACCCGCAACATCCGCATACCGCCCAGTACCGTTGGACATATAGTCATTAACATCTACGGAGAGCACAACACCAGCCCTTGGTTGTGACAGACTGGGATCCAATAGATTCTGTAGTCTTTTGCTAACCCCATAAAGATAAAGATTTTTAATTTCTTCCGCTGTCGGCAACGCCATTTCTATTTCCCTATAAAAACAATATCAGCACCTTTAAAACCCAATCAATAATAATGAGTAAAAAAAGCCTCCCCACAATTGCCCACCTGATAGAAGACTCCATCGGCAACAATTTCCTTCAACCTCCCAAGCCCATCAAAATATCTAACCTTGTATGAGAAGAAGAATTGCCCCTCGCCCGCACCCGCCACACGATCCCAAAAATCTAAGCGCTGTCCGTCAGGCATGCTTTCAGTTAGTTCGCAACAAGCAGGATTTTCTTTCAAAAACTCCGACCTACTCTCATAGGGCACTCTTTTGAAACCATTGATGACATCATCCAAGGGTGGCCTATCAGGTCGTTCAACATCCGCAATCTCCAGATAGTCAATATTTTTCTGATTCAACAAATAGTGATCAACAGCAGAGTCAAGTCGACGCTGATCAGTCAACTTACCCCCATCAACAGAGCAGTAGCCCAAATAATTCCAATAGCCCTTATAACCCTCCAAACCAACACCAACCAGAACTCTGCCAAACACAACAAGCAGAACAAGAAAAACAACTACCCTGACCACTGATAATCGCCCATTCCGCTGCAGAATTCTTTTAAGCACGGCATTCCCCAATGAAAGATCTATACATTCAAACCATCCTCAAAGAAAACAACCGACATTTAAATCAAGACAATTAGCTCTCCTTGCACCAAGCCAGCCGGGCAACATACACATCACAAAAAAGCAGCCAAAAACGTGAAAAATCAATAGCAGGCCGACCCTAGTTTTATTAGTTCGCACAATAACTTTACTGCTACCATATTAGTTACCTCTCCGTGTAAGCTCTTTCAAGCTGCAAGTCCCATTAAGAAAATAATCACCACCATCAGTAGTTATAAAAAATGAATCTTCAACAAGATCAATACATCCTTCGGCCACATCAGCCTTTCTTAAAAAATATGCTGCAGAACGATAACCCTCCTTAGTGGAATAAATGCCCAAAGATGGATAATCATCGACCCCATCATCATTTAAATCCATAACAGATGATTTTCTAAAGTCGCTCTCCCAGATCTTCTCTGAGCTTTCCGACAGCGACTCAACAACATCCCTGTAATGGCCCAATAGCTCTTTTTCTCCATATACATTGACTGTTCGCGGCATTTCCAAGAGAAGAGCTTTGAGACCTCCAGGGTAAGCCAAACACACTACCTTAGAATGATTAGCCAGGCTTTCATCAAATTCCCAGATATTTCGATAAATCAAAAGAGTGCGCCCATCTTTTTTAAAAGTGAGAGCACCATCATTTCGCTCAAAAGGTAAAAAACCCCAGAAGCGAATAGAGTCTTTCTGATCACTCGAGATATCTATCCCATCCTGCTCTTTTCTCAAAATGGATATTTCCTCTGAAACTTCTTCCCATTTGGTCAGTGGATTTTCATTACGATCAATCCCACCATAATCAATTTTTGGATAATTTCTATCCAAATAGACCATGGCCTCAACATCTCTTTTTTCTCCAGAACCGTTTACTAATGAATACGCAGTCAAACCAATAGCTCTTTCCCGGCTTACCCACTCTACCGGGACATTCTTTTCGCATACGGGGAATTTCTCAGCCAGTACGGCATCTTCCTTTGAGAACGCAGAACCTGCCCCTCCAAGTACGAAAAAGAAGAAGACAGAAAAGCTCATTCGCAGCAATTTTACGCAGCACATACAACCCCCAAATAATCACCCAATCATGTCTAGCTCGGAGCACAACATATAAAACAGATGAGTCGCCTTATCTCAAATCACAAGCAACACCGACATACCAGCCCATGGAATAACTCCGTGAAAAACTAAAGATATATAGACCCGACGCCAGAGCACATCTCAGCCATCACAAAGAATAACGAGACGGAGCACATCAACTTAATTGAGCCGATGCAGGTATTGATATTTACTGGAGACAGCGTTTGGGTTGGCATGCTCATCCTTGAAGCGGAATGTTCGCCGACGATCCTGTCGGCTTCCGGGGAGATGACGTAGAAAACGCCTTTGACAGATCAGCGTCAATTGGCCCGATGAAGATTTTGTGAAGCCGTTCAGGGAACCCTGAAATCCCACAAATTCTACTTGAAAACCCCATTCCAGAGCCTTTCAAGCATGCTTCGCACTAGGTCATGCCCAGGGGGCTAGCAGCAGATACACCTGGCCCCCACGTAGTTGACCCCTCTCCTCACCCTCGTTATCGTTCGCCCGCCGCTGCTAGCCAGCGGCCTGGGATTGGCGTCCCGGAACACAGGCGGACACTCAAACCGCCACTCGGCGGTTTTTTGTGTCCCCGGCATGGTTGGCTCTCAATGGGCGGGCCGTGCGTGGGTGCCTTCGGGCACGCCGGTTTCCTGTGTACCGGTACGCCAACCCGCACGGCTTCGCCCACCCAAATTGGCGTTTGGGTAGCGGAGAACGCACCGTTTCACAGGAGTCTCACCATGCTCAGCTGCACGCTTAGGCGTCTGGACGATCTGCAAGACCACCTCGAACCCTTGCGCGGTGCCGACAGCGCCCTGCTCCGATCCAATGATTTCGATACACGGCTCGATGAACTGCATGCCATCCGCGTGGAGCTGGCACGCCTGCCCGGTGTCGGACACGAACTGGCTCGGGTGAGCGGCGCCCTGGAACTGCTGCTGGGGTTGCTCCTCGACGCCGATACCCACGGGCCAGACTGCGCAAACCTGCATTGCCTGCTGTCACTGCTGGCACGGGGGCTGACCCAGGCGGAAGAGACGCTGGAACAGGTCATCTAGGGTCGCCAGGGCACACGGCTTTTTCTTCGGTATTGCAGGGGCTTTTAGATACAGAGGGCTGCGGAACACCGAGCGTTCCGCCTTTATCAGCGAAGCGGCAGACCGGCACCCAGCCGGTCTGTCACGTCACGCCCTACGGGTTCAGGCAAGGGTTCTCTGGCCTGGGCCATGACCCCATCGAGGCAGATGTCTATCCGCGTTGAGTCGGCATCCACTCAGGCCAGGAAAGAACGGTACCGCCCCATCAAATCCTGAACGTATCCACCAGTTGCTTGAGCCGGCTGACCTGCTGATCCAGCTCGGTACAGGCCTTCAGGCTGGCCTGCAGGTTGTGCACGCCGTCCTGGTTGAGGACGTTGATCTCGGTGATGTCCATGTTCAGGCTTTCGATCACCGAGGTCTGTTCCTCGGTGGCGGTGGCCACGGACTGGTTCATGCCGTCGATCTCGCCGATGCGGCGGGTGACGCCGCGCAGGTTTTCGCCGGCCTGGCCGCCGATGCGCACGCTGTCGTCGCTGAAGTGGCGGCTTTCGCCCATGGTCGCCACGGCGTCGCGGGCGCCGGTCTGCAGCTGTTCGATCATCTGCTGGATCTCCAGCGCCGAGCTCTGGGTGCGCTGGGCCAGGTTGCGCACTTCGTCGGCCACCACGGCGAAGCCGCGTCCCGCCTCGCCGGCGCGGGCGGCTTCGATGGCGGCGTTGAGTGCCAACAGGTTGGTCTGCTCGGAGATGCCCTTGATGACGTCAAGGATCTGGCCGATGTCGTTGCTCTTCTGGCTGAGCACTTCGATGTGGTTGCTGGACGCCTGGATCTTCTCCGACAGCTCGCCCATCGCCACCAGGGTGCGCTCGACCATGCCCTGCCCTTCCTCGGCATCGCGGCGTGCGTCGCTGGCCTGTTCCGAGGCATCGGCGGCGTTGCGGGCGATCTCCTGGGCGGCAGCGCCCAGTTCGTTGATGGCGGCGGCCACGCTGTCGGTGCGGGCGGCCTGCTCGCTGGAGTTAGTCATGGAGGCGTTCGACGCCTGCACCACGGTGCTCACCCGCTCGTGCACCTCGCGTGTGGCGGACGCCACCTCGCGGATGGATTTGTGGATGCGCTCGACGAAGCGGTTGAAGGCATCGGCCAGCTCGCCGAACTCGTCACGGGAGTCGATCGACAGGCGCTGGGTCAGGTCGCCCTCGCCCTCGGCGATGCCGCTCATGGCGTGGCTCATCACGTGCAGCGGGCGCAGCAGGATGCGGATCAACCCGCCCAGCAGCAGGAGGATGGCGACCACGCCGATGATGGTCGACATCAGCGCGGAAACGCGGAACTCCTGCAGGGCGGCGAAGGCCTTGGACTCATCGACGGACAGGCCCACGTACCAGCGCACCCCGGTCAGCCCTTCCACCGGCAGGAAGGTCACGATCCGCGCCTCGCCGTTGCGGTCGCTCACGCTCTGCAGGGCAGACTCCAGGCGCGGCGCAGTGCCGGCGAACAGGTCCGGCAGCTTCTTCAGGACCAGCTGCTGGTCGGGGTGGACCAGCACCGTGCCCTTGTCGTCCACCAGGAAGGCGTAGCCCATGCCGCCCAGGTCGAAGGAGTTGAGGATCTCGTCGACCGTCTTCAGCTTGAGGTCACCGCCGACGACGCCCTGCAGGGCGCCCGAGGCGTTCACCGGGCGGGTGATGGTGATCAGCAGGCCGTCGCGCGGGTCGGCGGCCAGGTAGGGCTCGGTCAGGCCGGGGCCGCTGGTCTGCGCCGCCTTTATGTACCAGGGCCGCTGGCGCGGGTCGTAGCCGGCGGGCAGTTCACTGGGCGGGAACTGGGTGTAGGTGCCGCTCGCCTGGCCGTAGTACGCATAGAGGAAGGCGGCGGCGATGCTGCGGTGCTGCAGGCTCTTGGCCAACGCCGCCTCGCTGGCGTCGTCCTCGATGGATTCGGCCAGGTTCTCCAGCAATTGCATGCGGCCCACCAGCCAGTGCTGGATGTTGCCCGTGGAGACCTGGCCGACATCGTTGAGGTAGTTGGCAAGGTTCTGGCGGATGGCGTTCCGCTGCAGGTAGTCGTTGTACAGCGCGAAGGACGCGAAGGCAGCGATCACCACCAGGGAGGCTGCCACCATGATCTTGTGGCTGAATTTCAGGGTTCGCATGGAGGAACTCGCTCAAAAAGGTGCAGATACATGAGGTGGCCACAGGCGTTGTCGGCCCGGTCGGCAATGGACCGGACACGAACGCTGGGCCGTCCTCTGGTATCGGCGGCGGCGGGTTCTACTTAAGTAGGTTTTTCAGGCCTTTATGTGCGTGCGTTCAGGGATTGGGTGAAATGCCGCTGCGCCACCCCCTGCAGCCGGGGCACGCGGAGCCCTCCCCGCTCCGCGTGCCCTGCTGCCGTTACAGCATCTCCAGCTTGGCCATCAGGTCTTCCAGGCGCGCAGCCTTCTCCTCGGTGACGACGCTGCCTTCCAGCGACTCGATATAGCTCGCCAGCTCCTCCACCGTGCTGCACTCGAACATGGCCCGCAGGGGCACGTTGCGTTGCAGGGTCTTCTGCACGCGGGAGGCGATCTGGGTGGCGAGCAGGGAGTGGCCGCCGAGTTCGAAGAAGTTGTCGCGCACGCCGACCCGTTCGACCTTGAGCACCTCGGCCCAGATGCCGGCCAGGGTGGTTTCCAGCTCGTTGCGCGGGGCCAGGTAGTCCTGAGCCTGCAGCGGGCCGAACTCCAGGGGAGGCAGGGCCTTACGGTCGAGCTTGCCGTTGGCGTTCAGCGGCAGGCGGTCGAGCAGCAGCCAGTGCAGCGGCACCATGTAGTCCGGCAGGTCGCTGCGCAGCTGCTGCTTGATGGCTTCGAACCAGGCGCCCTCTTCCGCCAGGCGGCTGGCCGGCGAGCTGGCGCTGGCGAAGCGCTCGGCCTCGCGTGGCACCAGATAGCCCACCAGGTATTTGCCGGTGGGGCCTTCCTGCACGCTGACGGCGGCGTCGCGCACGTCGGGGCGTTCGAACAGGCGGGCTTCGATCTCGCCCAGTTCGATGCGGTAGCCACGGATCTTCACCTGGTGGTCGACACGGCCGACGTATTCCAGCACGCCGTCGGCGCGACGCCGGGCCAGGTCGCCGGTGCGGTAGAGGCGTTCGCCCGGCGCGCCGAAGGGGTTGGGCACGAAGGCCTGGGCGGTGCGCAGCGGGTCGCCGACGTAGCCACGGCCAACGCCGGTGCCGGCGACGCAGAGTTCGCCCACGGCGCCCAGGGGGGCCAGTTCGAAGGCGTCGTCCAGCAGGTACAGGCGGTTGTTGTCGGTGGGGCTGCCGATGGGCAGGTAGGTGCCCTCGGTGGAGGCCGCGTCGACGCGGAAGAAGGCCACGTCATCGGAGCACTCGGCCGGGCCGTAGGCGTTGACCAGTCCCACCGCCGGGTAGCGCTCCAGCCACTGGCGCGCCAGCTCCGGCGGCATGGCTTCACCGGTGGGCAGCATCCAGCGCAGGGCGCCGAGTACGGCGCGGTCCTCGGCGAGCATGCCCTGGATCAGCGAGGGCACGCTCTCCAGCACGGTGATGCCGCGCTCGCGAACATGGGCCAGCAACGCCTGCGGATCGTGGGCGATGACGTTGGGGACGATCTCGGTGCAGGCGCCGAACAGCGGTGCGGCGAGGAACTGCCAGACCGAGATGTCGAAGCTCTGCGAGGCGGTCTGGGCGATCACGTCCGCCTCGGTGAGATCCAGGTACGGCACCTTGCTCAGCTGGTTGTTGAGCATGCCGGCCTGCTCGACCATCACGCCCTTGGGCAGGCCGGTGGAGCCGGAGGTGTAGATCACGTAGGCGAGGTTGGCCGGGCCGCTATGGATGCCCAGGTCCTGCTCAGGCCAGGCGCCCTGCAGCACGTCCTCCCACACCAGCAGGCGCGGACGCTGGCCGCAGCCGAGCTCCTCCAGCAACGCCATCGCCTGCTCGCGGCAGGCACGGGTGGCCACCAGCGCCGGGGCACGGCTGAGTTCGAGGATGCGCGTCAGGCGCGGGGTGGGCAGCGCCGGGTCCAGCGGCAGGTAGCCGGCACCGGCCTTGAAGGTGCCGACCATCATGCCCAGCAGGTCGAGCCCACGCTCACCCAGCAGCGCCACCGGCTGGTCGAGGCTGACGCCGGCGGTGCCCAGGGCGTGGCCCAGGCGGTTGGCATGGCGGTTCAGCTCGGCGTAACTCCACTGGCGGTCGAGGCAGCGGGCGGCGATGCGCGCTGGGTGCGCGGCGACGCGGGCCTCGAACAGGCGCACGTAGCCCTGCTCCAGCGGGTAGTCGCGGGCACTGTGGTTGACGCCCTTGAGCAGCAGCTCGCGCTCGGCATCGCCCAGCAGCGGCAGCTCGCTCATGTCGCCTTCGATGCGCTCGCCCAGGGCCAGCAGCAGGCGCTTGAACTCGCCTAGCAGGCGGTCGATGGTCGCTTCCTCGAAGTAGCGCTGGTCATAGGACAGGTGCAAGCCCAGGTCATCCCCCGGGTAGCAGACCACGGTGAGCGGGAAGTTGGTGTGGGTGCGGCCGGAATCCGAGCTGGCGGAGAGGCTCTGCGCCCGGTCCAGCACCGCGACTTCCACCGGTGCGTTCTCGAACACGAAGAGGCTGTCGAACAGCGGCTGGCCCTTGGGCAGCTCGCTGCATTCCTGGATGGCCACCAGCGGCAGGTACTCGTGCTCGCGCAGCTCCAGGTTGCTGGCCAGCAGCCCTTGCAACCAATCACGCACGCCCAGGCGCTGGCCCGGTGCGGGCAGCTTCACCCGCAAGGCGATGCTGTTGATGAACAGCCCGACGGTGCGCTGCATCTCCGGCATACCCACCGGGCGCCCGGCCACGGTGACGCCGAACACCAGGTCGCGCTCGCCGCTGTAGCGCGCCAGCACCAGGGCCCAGGCCGCCTGGGCCAGGGTGTTGACGGTGAGCTGGTGACGCTGCGCCAGTTCCCGCAGGCGGGCGCCGTCGGCGGCATCCAGGCGGGTGATGCGGTCGCCCACCTGCATGCCGCCGCTGTCGTTGGCGTGCTCGCGGAGGATCGGCCGGTCGCTCGGCAGGTGGGTGGTGCGCTCGAAGCCGGCCAGGTTGCCCTGCCACCAGGCACGGGCCTGGCCCAGGTCCTGGCGCTGCAGCCAGCCGATGTAGTCGCGGTAGCGCGGCGCCAATGGCAGCTGCGGCTCGCGGCCCTCGCCCAGGGCGGCGTAGACCTCGAAGAAGTCGCTCATCAGCAGGCCACGGCACCAGGCGTCGATGAGGATGTGGTGGTTGCTCATCATGAACCAGTAGCGCGCCTCGCCCAGGCGGATCAGCCGCAGGTGGAAGGGCGGCTGGTGCAGCAGGTCGAAGCCCGCCTCACGCTCGGTGCGGTGCAGTGCCTGCAGGCGCTCCTCGTGGCCGTCCTCGGGCAGGTCGCTCCAGTCCAGCAGGTCCACCTCGGTGGCGCCGGGCTTGTGGATCACCTGTAGCATGGTTTCCCCGGCGTTCCATACGAAGGACGCGCGCAGCGCCTCGTGCCGCGCCACCACGGCGCGCCAGGCGCGGGTGAAGCGCTCCACGTCCAGCGCGCTGTTGATGCGGTAGCGGTCCTGCATGTAGTAGATGCCGGTGCCCGGCTCCAGCAGGGTGTGCAGCAGCAGGCCTTCCTGCATCGGCGTCAGCGGGTAGATGTCGTCGATGGCGGCGACCGGCACCGGCAGCTGGTCGATCTGCTCCTGGCTCAGGTGCGCCAGGGGGAAGTCCGACGGCGTCGGGCCACCGGCGCCCTCTTCCAGGCAATGGGCGATGAGCGCCTGCAGCTCGGCGATGAAGGCTTCGCCCAGGCCCTGCACCGTGGCGCGGTCGTAGCGCGCCTGGCTGAAGGTCCAGTTCAGCAGCAGCTCGCCGCCGAATACCTGGCCGTCCACGCTCAGCCAGTTGGGCAGCGTGGCGTCGGCGTCGTGGGCCGGGCCGGCGCTCTCTTCCAGCGGGCGCAGCAGCGCGCCCTCGGCGAAGCTGCCGTCGAACTGGCCCAGGTAGTTGAAGGTGATGCGCGCCGGCGGCAGCGCCGCCATGGTGGCGCGGGTGGCCGGGTCGGCCAGGTGGCGCAGCACGCCGAAGCCGAGGCCCTTGTGGGGCACCTGGCGCAGCTGCTCCTTGATCGCCTTGATGGAGGCACCGAGCCCGTCGGCGGGCGCCAGGCGCAGCGCATAGGCGCTGGTGAACCAGCCCACGGTGCGGCTGAGGTCGATGTCGTCGAACAGCGGCTCGCGGCCGTGGCCTTCCAGTTGCACCAGCACCGAATCACGCGCGGCCCAGCGGCACAGCACGCGGGCCAGGGCGGTGAGCAGCAGGTTGTCGACGCGGGTGCGGTAGGCGGCGGGCGCCTGTTGCAGCAGCTGGCGGGTGCGCTCGGCGTCCAGGCGCAGGGTGATGCGCTGGGCGTCGCGTTCCAGGTCCTGCTCGGCGTCGCGGTCGCAGGGCAGCGGCGCATCCTCACCGCCGAGCTGCGCCTGCCACCAGCCCAGCTCTTCGCGCAGCGGTTCGCTACCGGCGTAGGCTGCCAGGCGTTCGCCCCAGGCCTTGAAGGCGCTGGTGCGCGCCGGCAACGCCAGGGGCTGCCCGGCCTGCAGGTGGCGATAGCCGGCTTGCAGGTCTTCCAGCAGCACGCGCCAGGAGACACCGTCCACCACCAGGTGGTGGATGGCCAGCAGCAGCTTCTGGCGCCCGTCCGGGCCTTCCAGCAGCAGGGCACGCAGCAGCGGGCCGTGGGCCAGATCGAGGCTGCGCTGGGCATCGGCCAGCAGGGTTTCCGCCTCGGCGAAATCGCCCACCCGCGCCTGCCACAGCAGGCCATCGGCCTCGCTGGCGGTTGCGCGGTGTTCGGCGTGCCAGGTGTCGCCTTCACGGGTGAAGGACAGGCGCAGGGCGTCGTGGTGCTGCACCAGGCCTTGCAGGGCCTGCTCCAGATGACCCGCCTCCAGGCGCTCGCCCGCTTCCAGCAGCAGCGACTGGTTCCAGTGGGCGACGTTCTCCGGCGCCTGCTGGAAGAACCAGTGCTGGATGGGCGTCAGCGGCATGCTGCCGGTCACCGGGCCCTGGTCCACCTGGGTCAGCGCCTCGCGGCGGGCGACGGCGGCCAGGGTCTGCACCGTCTGGTGCTGGAACAGGTCGCGCGGGCTGAAGTGGATGCCCTGCTGGCGCGCACGGCTGACCACCTGGATCGAGAGGATGGAATCGCCACCCAGCTCGAAGAAGTTATCGGCGAGCCCGACCTGCTCGACGTTGAGCACCTCGCGCCAGATGGCCGCCAGGCTCTGCTCCAGCTCGCTGGTCGGCGCCAGGTACTGCTGGCGGTTGTGCTCCGGGTCCGGCGCGGGCAGCGCGCGGCGGTCGAGCTTGCCGTTGGGGGTCAGCGGCAGGCTGGCGAGCAGCACCAGGTGCGCGGGCACCATGTGCTCCGGCAGTTGGGTGCGCAGGTGCGCCTTGAGGGTTTCGCGCAGCGCCTGCTGCGCATCGGCACCCTCTTCTGCGGCGGCACAGGCCACGTAGCCGGCCAGTTGCTTGCCGTTGGGACTGTCCAGGGCCAGCACCACGGTTTCGCGCACGGTCGGGTGTTCCAGCAGGCGCGCTTCGATCTCGCCCAGTTCGATGCGGAAGCCGCGCACCTTCACCTGTTGGTCGATGCGGCCGAGGTATTCCAGCTGGCCATCGTCGCGCTGGCGCACCAGATCGCCCGTGCGGTACAGGCGCCCGCCGTCGGTGGCGAAGGGGTTGGGCACGAAGCGCTCGGCGGTGAGGCCCGGGCGCTGGTGGTAGCCACGGGCGAGCCCGGCGCCGCCGACATAGAGCTCGCCGATGGCACCCGGGGGCACCAGGGCCAGGTCGGCGTCGAGGATGCAGGCCACCCGCGCACCGACCATGCGGCCGATGGGCACGCTGGCGGCGCCCTCCTCCAGCTGCGCCGGGGCCAGGGCGGCCAGGGGCATGACCACCGTCTCGGTGGGGCCGTAGGCGTTGAAGAAGGCCTGGGGCGCGAAGCCCGCGCGGATGCGTTGCAGGTGCTCGGCGGTCAGCGCCTCGCCCCCGGTGATCACCAGGCGCACCGGCAGGGTCTCGCCCCGCGCGCCGAGCCACTGGGCCAGCTGGCTGCCGTAGCTGGGGGTGAAGCCGAGGATGGTGACGCCCTGCTCGCGGATGAGCTGGCAGATGTCCTCGGCGCCCCACTGGCCCTGGGCCCGCAGCACCAGGCGCGCGCCACACAGCAGCGGCGTCAGCAGGCGTTCGCTGGCGGCGTCGAAGTTGATGGAATAGAAGTGCAGCTCGCAGTCGTCGGCGCGCATGCCGAAGCGACGGATCACCGCCTGGCAGTGCATGGCGATCTCGCCGTGGCTCACGGCCACGCCCTTGGGCTTGCCGGTGGAGCCGGAGGTGTAGATGAGGTACGCCTGGTGCTGCGGCCGTGCGAGGTCGACCGGCGCGCTGGCGGGGTAAGCGGCCAGCGCGGCCTCGTCCTCCTCCAGGCACCAGCAGCCGACGCCGGCCGGCAGCTCGCCGAGGGTGTCGAACAGCGCAGCCTGGCCCAGCAGCAGGACGATGCCGCTGTCCTCGATCATGTAGTGCAGGCGCTCGGTGGGGTATTCCGGGTCCAGCGGCACGTAGGCGCCGCCGGCCTTGAGGATGGCCAGCAGGCCGACCACCATCGCCGCCGAACGCTCCAGGGCCAGGCCGACGCGCACCTCGGGGCCGACGCCGCGCTCGCGCAGCAGATGGGCCAGGCGGTTGGCGCGGGCGTCCAGGGTGGCGTAGTCGAGGGTTTCGCCGGCGAATGTCAGGGCCGGTGCCGTGGGCGTGCGCGCGGCCTGCGCAGCGAACAGCCGATGGATGCAGCCGTCGAGGCGGTGCTCGCCGGGCTCCTCGCCCAGGCTGGCGAGCTGCGCCAGGCGCTCGCCTTCACCCAGCAGTGGCAGCTCGGCCAGGCGCTGTTCGGGATCGCCCAGCAGCGCCTCCAGCAGGTTGCACAGGTGGGTGGCCATGCGCGCGATGCGCGGCTCGTCGAACAGGTCGGAGCTGTAGGTGAAGCAGCAGCCGAGGCGATGGTCGAGGTCGGTGACTTCCAGGTTGAGGTCGAACTTGGTGGCGCGGGCGTCGTTGGCGATGTACTCGACCTTCATCCCCGCCAGCTCGCGGGTCTGCTGGAACTCCCAGCGCTGCACGTTGCACATCACCTGGAACAGCGGGTTGTAGGCACTGCTGCGCGGCGGTTGCAGGGCCTCGACGAGCTGGTCGAAGGGCAGGTCCTGGTGCGACTGGCCCTCGATCACGGTGTGGCGCACCTGCTCCAGCAGCGCGGCGACGCTCATCTGCCCGTCGAGCTGGCAACGCAGCACCTGGGTGTTGAGGAAGGCGCCGATCAGCCCTTCGCTTTCCGGGCGGATGCGGTTGGCCACAGGCGCGCCGATGCGCAGGTCCTGCTGCCCGCTGTAGCGGTGCAGCAGCACGGCCAGGGTGGCGGTCATGGTCATGAACAGGGTCAGGCCGTTGGCCGCGTTGAAGGCGCGCACACGCTCGGCCAGTGCAGCCGGCAGGTCGAAGCGGTACAGCTCGCCCCGGTGGCTCTGGGCCGGCGGGCGTGGGCGATCCGAGGGCAGTTCCAGCAGCGGGTGCTCGTGGCCCAGCTGGGCCGTCCAGTAGTCCAGCTGGCGCTGGCGTTCGCCGGCTTCCAGCCATTGGCGCTGCCAGGCGCTGTAGTCGAGGTACTGCACCGGCAACGGCGCCAGGGGCGACTCGCGGTCATCGAGGAAGGCTTCGTAGAGCGCGCCCAGTTCACGGGCGAAGATGTCCATCGCCCAGCCTTCGGTGACGATGTGGTGCAGGGTCACCACCAGGTGGTGCTCACGCTCGCCGCCCTTGACCATCACCACCCGCAGCAGCGGGCCGGTTTCCAGGTCGAACGGGCGATGGGCCTCGTCATCGGCCAGGGCCTGCAGGCGGGCCTGGCGGGTGTCGGCATCGAGGGCGGAGAAATCCTCCCAGCCCATGATCAGGTTCGATTGCTCGGCCACCTGCTGGCGGGCCACGCCGTTCTCACTGGGGAAGGTGGTGCGCAGGGTCTCGTGGCGCTGTACCAGGGCCTGCAACGCGGCCTCGAAGCGGGCCACATCCAGCGGGCCGCTGAGGCGTGCCAGGCCACCGACGTTGTAGGCGGGGCTGTCCGGCTCCAGCTGCCAGAGGAACCACATGCGCTGCTGGGAATAGGACAGCGGCACCGGGCGGCTGCGGTCGACGCGGGCGATCACGCCCTGGCTGTCCACCTGGCCGCTGGCCTGGATGCGCGCCACCTCGGTGCAGAAGCCTTCCAGGGTGCTGGCTTCGAACAGCGCGCGCAGCGGCAGCTCGACGTCGCAGGCCTGGCGGGTGCGGGAGACGATCTGGGTGGCCAGCAGCGAGTGGCCGCCGAGGGCGAAGAAATCGTCGTCCAGGCCGATGCGCTGGATGCCCAGCACCTCGCGCCAGATGGCGGCGACCCGTTGTTCCAATGCGCTGGCGGGCTCGCGGTGCTCGGCCTGCTGCCAGGCGGGCTCGGGCAGTGCGCGGCGGTCCAGCTTACCGCTGGGGCCGACGGGCAGCGTCTCCAGGCGCATCAGCTGCGCGGGGACCATATAGTCCGGCAGCTCGTCACGCAGGGCCTGCAGCAGGCGCTCGGTCTGCCGGGTTTCATCCTCGATGGCGCCATTGGCGCAGTAGTAGCCCACCAGGCGTGGGCCTCCGGGGCCGTCGCGCAGCACCACCACGGCCTGGCCGACGCCGGGCTGGGCCAGCAGGCGCGCGCGGATTTCTTCGGGCTCCACACGGAAGCCACGCAGCTTGACCTGGCTGTCGAGGCGGCCGAGGTACTCCAGCGCACCGTCGGTGCCCCAGCGGGCGCGGTCACCGGTGCGGTACAGGCGCGCACCGGGTTCGCCGAATGGGTCGGGTACGAAACGTTCGGCGGTCAACGCCGCGCGGCCCAGGTAGCCACGGGCCAGGCCCGAGCCGCCGATGCACAGCTCGCCCGGTACGCCCACCGGCAATGCCGAGAGTTCGGCATCCAGCACATGGCAGAGCACGTTGCCCAGGGGCTGGCCGATGGGCGAGCGCTCGCCGTCTTCGATGCGGCAGTGCCAGTGGGTGACGTTGATGGCGGTTTCGGTGGGGCCGTAGCGGTTGTCCAGGCGCACTGCCGGCAGGCGTTCCAGTACCCGATCACGCAGGGCTGCGGGCAGCGCCTCGCCACCGGAGAACAGGCGGCGCAGGGAAGTGCATTCGCCAACCCCCTCCTCCTCGATGAACAGCTGCAGCAGCGGCGGCACGAAGTGCAGCGTGGTCACGCCGTGTTCGCGCACCAGCTGCACCAGGCGGCGCGGGTCGCGGTGCTCACCGGGCGCGGCCAGCACCAGGCGTGCCTCGGTGATCAGCGGCCAGAAGCATTCCCAGACGGACACATCGAAGCTTACCGGCGCCTTCTGCAGCAGCACGTCACTGGCATCCAGTCGGTACTGCGCCTGCATCCAGGCCAGGCGTTCGGCCAGGGCGGCATGGGTGTTGCCGACGCCCTTGGGCTGGCCGGTGGAGCCGGAGGTGTAGTTGACGTAGGCGAGGTTGTCGCCATGCACGGCGGCGGTCGGCGGGCTGTCGGGCCAGTCGCCCTCCTCCCGGTCCAGCTCGATGACGCGCACGCCCTCATGAATCGGCAGGCGCTCGATCTGGTGAGACTGGGTCAGCAGCAGGCGCGCGCCGCAGTCCTGCAGCATGTAGGCGAGGCGTTCGCGGGGGTAGTCCACGTCCAGCGGCACATAGGCGCCGCCGGCCTTGATGATGGCCAGCAGGCCGACCAGCAGCTCCGGCGAGCGCTCGGCGGCGATGGCCACCGGCACGTCGGGGCCGACGCCCAGGGCTTGCAAGCGGTGGGCCAGACGGTTGGCGCGGCGGTGCAGCGTGGCGCTGTCCAGTTGCCCCTCGGCCCACCTGAGGACGATGCGCTGCGGGTCGGCGGCAGCCTGCCGTTCCAGCAGCTCAGGCAACCAGCGGCTGGCGGCGGGCTGTGGCGCACGCGCCCAGCCGGCCAGCTGGCTGCGCTCGGCCTCGTCCAGCAATTGGATATCGCCCAGGGCCCGCTCAGGTTGCTCAACCACCTGGCGCAGCAGGCTGACGAAGCGCTCGGCCAGGCGGCGCACGCTGCCGGCGTCGAACAGTTCGGTGGCGTAATCGAAGGCCAGGGTCAGGCGGCCACGGGCGTCTTCCTCGCTGTGCAATTGCAGGTCGAACTTGGCCTCGCGGCTGTGCCAGGGCAGCTCGTCGGCGAGCAGGCCCGGCAGGCGGCGCAGCGCGGAGAGGTCGCGCTGCTGATGGTTGAACATGACTTGGAACGGCTCGCCGCCGAGGGCGTCCACCAGGCGGTCGAAGGGCAGGTCCTGGTGCGCCTGGGCGCCGAGGGTGGCTTCGCGGGCCTGGGCCAGCAGTGCGCTGAAGGTGCGGCGGCCGTCGAGCTGGCCACGCAGCACCAGGGTGTTGATGAAGAAGCCGACCAGGCCCTGGGTTTCCAGGCGCTGGCGGTTGGCGCCGGGCACGCCGACGCGGATGTCCGCCTGCCCGCTGAGGCGGAACAGCAGGCCCTGGAAGGCCGCCAGCAGGACCATGAACAGGGTCGAATGCTCGGCCTGGGCCAGCGCGCGCAGGGCCTTGGCCAGGTCGTCGTCCAGGCGCAGGCTGTGGCGCGCGGCGGCGTGGCTGCGCTGGGCGGTGCGCGGGCGGTCGGTGGGCAGTTGCAGGGCCGGGGCCTCGTCGCCCAATCGCTCGCGCCACCAGGCCAGCTGGCGCTCGGCCTCGCCGTCGGCCAGCCACTGGCGCTGCCAGGCGGCGAAGTCGGCGTAGCCCAGGGGCAAGGGCGCCAGGTCCGCCGCCGGGCCACCGCAGGCGGCGCCGTAGAGGCGGGAGAATTCGTCCAGCAGCAGGTGCAGCGACCAGCCGTCTGCGACGATGTGGTGCAGGGTCAGCCACAGCTGGTGTTGTTCATCGTCCAGGCGTACCAGGGTCAGGCGCAGCAGCGGGCCCTGCTCCAGGTCGAAGGGCACCTGGGCCTCCTCTTCGCGCAGCTGGATGACACGGGCGTCGCGCTCGGCGCCGTCGAGGTGGCCGAGGTCGAGGCGCGAGAGGCCCAGCTCCAGGGACGGCAGGATGCGTTGCAGGGCGACGCCGTCCCGTTCGCGGAAGCGCGTGCGCAGCGCTTCATGGCGCTGCACCAGTTGCTGGAAGCTGCGCAGCACGGCGCCTTCGTCCAGCTCGCCGCGCAGGCGCAGGCCGCCGGGGATGTTGTAGGCGGCGCTTTGCGGGTCCAGCTGCCAGAGGAACCAGAGGCGGTTCTGCGCCGGGGATTGCGGCAGGTCCTGGTTGCGCGGCAGGCGCGGGATGGCGCCCTGGCGCGGCACACCGGCGGCCTGCTGGGCCTGCACGGCAGCGGTGAATTCGGCCAGGGAGCGGGCTTCGAAGAGCTGGCGTAGTTCCAGCTCCAGGCCCAGTTCATCACGCAGGCGCGCCATCACCTGGGCGGCGCCGATGGAGTTGCCGCCCAGCAGGAAGAAGCTGTCGTCTGCATTCACTGCCGGCACCTGCAACTGCTCGGCCCAGATGGCGGCGATGCGCTGTTGCAGCTCGCCGGCGGTTTCGGCCGGGGCAGTGGATGCTGTGGTGGAGTCGATGGCGGGGAAACAGGCGTAGGCGTCGAGGCTGCCGTCTTCCAGGCCGCTGCGGCAGGCGGAGCGTTGCAGCTTGCCGCTGGAGGTCTTGGGCAGCGCGCCGGGGTTGAGCAGCACCACCACGCGCGGCGCCTCCTGGCAGGCTTCGGCCACGGCCTGGCGGATCATGCGGATCAGGGTTTCCGGCGCGTGGGCCTTCTGCACGCTGCGGCCGATCTCCACGGCGATGCCGATGCCCTCCTCGCCGTCCTGTTCGACGGCGAAGGCGGCGACGCGGCCCTTGCGCACCAGCTCGACCTCGGTCTCGACGGTGCGCTCGATGTCCTGCGGGTAGAGGTTGTGGCCACGGACGATGAGCATGTCCTTGAGACGGCCGCTGACGAACAGCTCGCCGTCGCGCAAAAAGCCCAGGTCACCGGTGCGCAGCCAGCTCACGCCATCGCGGTCAACGAAGGCCTTGGCGGTGGCTTCCGGGTTGCGCCAGTAGCCGTGGGCGATGCTCGGGCCGCTGGCCCAGATCTCGCCCACCTGGTTCTCGCCGAGCGCGGCGCCGGTGGCCGGCTCGACGATCATCACGCCGTGCTCGGGCTGGCCGAAGCCACAGCTCAGCAGCAGGCTGTCGGCGCCTGGTTCGATGCGGTTCTGCGCCAGCGCGGCGCCGTCCACGCCAAGGGCCGGAATGCCCTGGCCACGCACGCCGCCGGTAACGAACAGGGTGGCCTCGGCCAGGCCGTAGCAGGCGAGGAAGCTGGCGGCGTTGAAGCCGCAGGCGGCGAACTGGCCGGCGAAGCGTTCGAGGCTGTCCTGGCGGATCGGCTCGGAGCCGGAGAAGGCCACGCGCCAGCCGCTGAGGTCGAGGCGCGCCAGGGCCGCCGCGCTGACCCGCTCGCAGCACAGGCGGTAGGCGAAGTCAGGACCGCCGCTCACGGTGCCGCCGTATTGGGCGATGGCTTCCAGCCAGCGCACCGGGCGTTCGAGGAAGTAGCGCGGCGACATGAGCACGCAGGGCACGCCGCTGAAGATGGGTTGCAGCAGGCCGCCGATCAGGCCCATGTCGTGGTAGAGCGGCAGCCAGCTGACGATCACATCGTCGGCGCCGATGCCGAAGCCGCGACGGATCAGCAGCTCGTTGGCCACCAGGTTGCCGTGGCTGACCTGCACGCCCTTGGGCAGCGAGGTGGAGCCGGAGGTGTATTGCAGGAAGGCGATGTCGTCGGCGGCCAGCACCGGCTCGCGCCAGGCAGCGGCCAGCTCGGATTGCAGGCCGTCGACACAGAGCAGCGCCGGGCCGGCGGCGCCGAGCTCCTGGTTCATCTGCTGCAGGGGTTCGCGCAGGGCGGCGCTGGTCAGCACCAGGGCCGGCTCGGCGTCGTCGATGATCGACAGCAGGCGCAGCTGGTGATGGCGGCGCGCGGACTCCGGCGGGTAGGCCGGCACGGCGATGACGCCGGCATAGAGGCAGCCGAAGAACGCCGCGACGTAATCGGGGCCGCTGTCGAACAGCAGCACGGCGCGATCGCCGAACTCCGCTTCCGCCTGCAGGGCAGCGGCGATCACGCGGGCGCGCCGGTCCAGCTCCCGGTAGCTGATGACCACGCCGTCGCCCTCGCCTTCGAGAAAGCGCAGGGCGAGGCGCTCCGGCTGTTCGGCAGCGCGGCGCTGCAGGGCCTGGACCAGGGTGCTGGGGAGTTCGAAGGCGTCCATCATGTTGTCGTCCTGCCTAGTGCGGCTTGAATTCGGGGTTCGGAACAGCGAAGGGGCGCAGCCGGCAGACGGCCACGCCAGGCGGCTCAGCCGGCCGCCAGCGGTACCTGGCGCAGGGGGCGGGTGCGCAGGCGCAACAGGTGCTGCTCGGCGTAGCGTTTGAGGGTGCGCAGCACGGCGGCTTCCTGTTGCTGGAGGAAGAAGTGGTGCCCCTCGAACATGTCGAGGGAGAAGCCGGTGGCGGTCTCTTCCTGCCAGTCCAGCAGTTCGTCCACGCGCAGTTCGTCGGCCTTGCCGCCGAGCACGTGGATGGGCGAGCGCAACGGCTCGCGCCGGCGGTAGGCGTAGCTGCCGGCAACGAGGAAGTCGGCGCGCAGGATGGGCAGCGTCAGGCGCAGCAGCTCCTCGTTGGCGAGGGCCTCCTCGGGGGTGCCCTGGAGGTTGCGCAGCTTGGCGATGAGTTCGGCGTCGCTCTTGGCTTCGCGGTAGTCATCGACATTGCGCCGGGCTGGGCCGGCGGTGGCCGAGGGGAACAGCGCCAGGGGCTCGGGCAGCCCCTTGTCACGCAGGGCGTGGGCCAGCTCGAAGGCGAGCAACCCGCCGAGGCTGTGGCCGAACAGCGCGTAGGGCTGCTGCACCTGGGGCGCGACTTCGCGGGCGAGCTGCGCCACCAGCGTGTCGAGCCGGGTGTGCAGCGGCTCGTCCATGCGCATGCCGCGCCCGGGCAGCTCCAGCGGCTGCACCACCAGCCAGGCGGGCAGGATGCGCCGCCAGCGGTTGTAGGCCATGGCGCTGGCGCCGGAATACGGCAGGCAGAACAGGCGCAGGCTGATCGGCGCGCTCACCTCAGGCCACCCCTTCGGCCTGTTCCATCTGCTTGCGCAGGCTCAGGGGGCGCATGTCGGTCCAGTGCTCCTCGATGTACGCCAGGCACTCCTGCTTCAGCCCGCTCTTGCCGGCAGCGCGCCAGCCGGCGGGGATGGCCTTGTAGTCCGGCCAGATCGAGTACTGCTCCTCGTGGTTGATGACCACCTGGAAGATCACATCGTCACGATCGAAAACCATGTCGTTCTCCTGTCTGCGAAACCGTTGCAGCGGGGCCAACTGCCCGCGCTTTCACAGAGGAGAACGGATGGAGACGGAAAATAATTAACGGAATTTCCCGGGGCCGGGAGCGCTTTCACCGTCGATCGGAAGGGTCTTCGCGGGGCGGGGCTGCAACAGCCCTGAAGCCTTTCCGTGCTCTTCTTCGAATATATGCATATTAATTATTCATCGCATTTGACAATGATTATCATTGGACATAATTTGTTACCCCGCTGAACAGGTCGCCCTTTTTCCGGCGCCCTTTGCCTACCCAAGCGCAAGGTGATTTCCATGACGGATCAACTGTCCACAAGCAGGTGCGATTCACCCTTACTCCAGGCATTCATCGATAACCGCACGATCCTTGTGAAGATCGCCGCGCGTATCACCGGATGCCGCTCCCGCGCCGAGGATGTGGTGCAGGATGCGTTCTTCAGGCTGCAGTCGGCTCCGCAGATCACCTCGTCGTTCAAGGCGCAGCTCAGCTACCTGTTCCAGATCGTGCGCAACCTGGCCATCGACCATTACCGCAAGCAGGCGCTGGAGCAGAAGTATTCCGGCACCGAGGAGGAAGGGCTCAACGTGGTGGTCACCCAGGGTGCTTCGCCCGAGACCTCGCACATCAACTACGCGACCCTCGAGCACATCGCCGATGCCCTGGCTGAGCTGCCGGCGCGTACCCGCTATGCCTTCGAGATGTACCGCCTGCACGGCGTGCCGCAGAAGGACATCGCCAAGGAGCTGGGCGTCTCGCCGACCCTGGTCAACTTCATGATCCGCGATGCCCTGGTGCACTGCCGCAAGGTGACCCGTGCCGAAGCCGAGAAGGCCGCCGGCAACGACCAGGAACGCAGCGAAAAATCCGCCTGACCTCTCCCCCGTTTTCCGCCCCGGGCGCGACTCGCGCCTGGGGCGAACCCCTACCTGGTAGCTCGGACTTCAGTCCGGGGATTCCTTCGACGCCGATCCCGGGCTGAAGCCCGGGCTACGCATTGAGAACGCGGCTCGGCCTCAGACCAGCACGCAATGATCGAAGAAGCGTTCGCGGCCGATGGCCATGAGCGCGGCGCGCTTGTGCGGGAAGTCGAATTCCTTCTCCCGGTAGTAACCCAGGTTCTGCATGTGGCCGATCATCCGCGCGTTGTCGGCACGGGGCTCGGCCACCACGCGGCGGGTGCGCGGGTCGTCGAGGAACAGGAAATGGGTCAGTGCCGACAGCCAGCTGGCCACCTTGTGCGGGCCGCGGTGGCTGTCCTCGCCCACCAGCATGTGGATGCCCCGGTCGTAGTCGTCCACCGCATAGAAGGGCGCGATGCGGTCTTCCTTGGCCCAGTAGGCTTCGAAGTAGGCGAAGGGCTGGTCGTCGAAGCAGCCGATCAGGGTCAGCGTATGGGGGTCGTCGTGCAGCTTCTGCAGGTAGGCGCGGTGCTGGTCGAGGTCGCCGCCCTCCTGCCAGAACGCCAGCACGCGGGGCGAGTTCTGCCAGCGGTTGAAGCGCTCCAGGTCGCTGTCGATATCCAGCGCGCGCAGGGAGATCCAGCTGCCCAGGCGCGCATCGAAACGACGGTAAAGCTCGCCGGTGGGCTTGGGCGGACGCTGCGGGTGGCGCTTGCCGTCACTGATGACCATGCGCTCCGGGTAAGGACTGGCTGCAGTGATCCAGGGTGCCGGCAGTTGCCAGAACTGGCCGCGCTCGCAGCGGTACTCCCCTGCCCCGGCCGCCACCAGCAGGCCGCTGGCCAGGGCTTCGGCGGGGGCTTGCGGCAGTTGCCAGTGCAGCCGTTGGCAGACCGGATCGCGGGCCAGCAACCAGTAGCAGGCGGCGTGCAGGGCCTGCACGGAAGGCTGGGCGCCGAGCACCTGCAAGCGCGGTTCGGCGCCGTGCTGCAGCGCCAGGTCGATCAGCGGCTGGCCATCGAGGGTCAGGTGCAGGCGGGTGTCGGTTTCGTCGGCACCAAGGCTGCGTCCATCGGGCAGCGGGAGGTTCGACAGGGGGTTGTGCTGGGGCATGGGCGGCTCGCGAAATGGGAGGTCTGTGCAACAGATGACGTCGGGGCGCGAGGGAAAATTAGGGGATTGTTGCGGGGAATTCCCGGGCTGAAGCCCGGGCTACGGCGGCCCTCTCATGGAGAGAGGGCCGTGCGCAGGGGCTAGCCCTGTTTCTTGACGATGGTCTCGGCGATGTTGGCGGGGGCTTCGGCGTACTTGGAGAACTCCATGGAGTAGCTGGCGCGGCCCTGGGACATGGAGCGCACGTCGGTGGCGTAGCCGAACATCTCGCCCAGCGGTACCTCGGCGCGGATGATGCGCCCGGCGGGGGCATCGTCCATGCCCTGGATCAGGCCGCGACGGCGATTGAGGTCGCCCATGACATCACCCATGTAGTCCTCGGGGGTGACCACCTCGACCTTCATGATCGGCTCCAGCAGCACCGCGCCGCCCTTCTGCGCCAGCTGCTTGGTGGCCATGGAGGCGGCGATCTTGAACGCCATCTCGTTGGAGTCGACGTCGTGGTAGGAGCCGTCGAACACCGTGGCCTTGAGGCCGAGCAGCGGGTAGCCGGCTAGCACGCCGTTCTTCATCTGCTCCTCGATGCCCTTCTGGATCGCCGGGATGTATTCGCGCGGGATCACGCCACCCACCACTTCGTTGACGAACTCGAGGGTGTCCTTGCCGTCCTCACCCGGTTCGAAGCGGATCCAGCAGTGGCCGAACTGGCCGCGACCGCCGGACTGGCGGACGAACTTGCCTTCGATCTCGCACTTGTTGCGGATCTTCTCGCGGTAGGCCACCTGGGGCTTGCCGATGTTGGCCTCAACGTTGAACTCGCGCTTCATGCGGTCGATGAGGATGTCCAGGTGCAGCTCGCCCATGCCGGAGATGATGGTCTGGCCGGATTCCTCATCCGAGCGCACACGGAAGGAAGGGTCCTCCTGGGCCAGCTTGCCGAGGGCGATGCCCATCTTCTCCTGGTCGGCCTTGGTCTTGGGCTCCACCGCCACCGAGATCACCGGTTCGGGGAAGTCCATGCGCTCGAGGATGATCGGCTTGTCGAGGTCGCAGAGGGTGTCGCCGGTGGTGACGTCCTTCATGCCGATCAGTGCGGCGATGTCGCCGGCGCGTACCTCCTTGATCTCCTCGCGGGTGTTGGCGTGCATCTGCACCATGCGGCCGACGCGTTCCTTCTTGCCCTTGACCGAGTTGAGGATCGAGTCGCCGGAGCTGAGCACGCCGGAGTACACACGGGTGAAGGTCAGGGTGCCGACGAAGGGGTCGGTGGCGATCTTGAAGGCCAGGGCCGAGAACGGCTCGTCGTCGTCGGCGTGGCGCTCGTCGTGGCGCTCCTCGTCGTCCGGGTGGGTGCCCTTGATGGCGGGGATCTCGATGGGTGCCGGCAGCAGTTCGATCACCGCATCCAGCACCAGGGGCACGCCCTTGTTCTTGAAGGAGGAGCCGAGCACGGCAGGGACGATCTCGCAGGCGATGGTGCGTTGGCGCAGGCCGGCCTTGATCTCCTCGATGCTCAGCGCCTCGCCTTCGAGGTATTTGTTCATCAGTTCTTCGCTGGCCTCGGCGGCGGCCTCCACCAGCTTCTCGCGCCACTCCTCGGCTTCGGCCAGGAGGTTGGCAGGGATCTCTTCCTCGCGGAAGCTGGTGCCCTGGTCGGCGTCGTTCCAGTAGATGGCCTTCATCTTCAGCAGGTCGATCTGGCCTTCGAAGTTCTCTTCGGCGCCGATGGGCAGCTGGATGGGCACCGGGGTGTGGCCGAGGCGCTGCTTGATCTGCCCGACCACCCAGAGGAAGTTGGCGCCGGCGCGGTCCATCTTATTGACGTAGGCGATGCGCGGCACGCCGTACTTGTTGGCCTGGCGCCACACGGTCTCCGACTGCGGCTCGACGCCATCTGCGCCGCTGAACACCACCACCGCGCCGTCGAGCACGCGCAGGGAGCGCTCCACCTCGATGGTGAAGTCGACGTGCCCGGGGGTGTCGATGATGTTGAAGCGGTACTTGTCGAACTGCTTGGCCGAGCCCGACCAGAAGGCCGTGGTGGCGGCCGAGGTGATGGTGATGCCGCGCTCCTGCTCCTGCACCATCCAGTCCATGGTGGCGGCGCCGTCGTGCACTTCGCCCATCTTGTGGTTGACCCCGGTGTAGAACAGGATCCGCTCGGTGGTGGTGGTCTTGCCCGCATCCACGTGGGCCACGATGCCGATGTTGCGGTAGCGGTTGATGGGGGTCGCGCGGGCCATTGTCTACACCTCGTAATGGTCGGGGATGGGATCGGACGGGAACGGCACGGCCGCTCGGGGACACGAGCGGCGGAGCAGCCGGGGTGGATTACCAAGCATGGTTGAAGATGCCGCCGACGCAAGCCGTGAGGCGCTGCCGGAGCGGTGTTTTTTTAACCCGTGCCGATGACAGTCGTGCGATGCGTCGCCGTGCACGCGTTCGAGGCATAGACTGGGCGGCATCTTTCCATCACCGGAGCATTTCCCATGAGCAAGACCATCAGCATCGACTTCGTATCCGACGTGGTCTGCCCCTGGTGCGCGGTGGGCCTGGGCGCGCTGCAGCAGGCCATCGCCAACCTCGGCGACGAGGTGCGGGTGGAGCTGGCCTTCAAGCCCTTCGAGCTGAACCCGGATATGCCGCCCGAGGGCCAGGACATCGTCGAGCACATCCAGCAGAAGTACGGCAGCACGCCGGAACAGGTGGCCGCCAACCGTGAGCACATCCGCCAACGCGGCGCCGAGGTGGGCTTCCGCTTCGACATGCAGGCGCGCGGGCGCATCTACAACACCTTCAACGCCCACCGCCTGCTGCACTGGGCGGAGCTCGAGGGGCGCCAGCTGGAACTCAAGCAGGGCCTGCTGGCCGCCTACTTCACCGAGGGGCGCAACCCCAGCGACCGCGCGGTGCTGGTTGAGGTGGCCGCTGCCGCTGGGCTGGACGCCGAGGCGGCGCGCGAGGTGCTGGAATCCGGCCGCTTCGCCGAGGAGGTGCGCGAGGAGGAGAACTTCTACACCAGCCACGGCATCCGCTCGGTGCCCTCGGTGATCCTCAATGGTCGCCACCTGATCAGCGGCGGCCAGCCGGCGGAGTATTTCGAGCAGGCGATCCGCCAGCTCGTTGCCGCGGAATAGAAGCCTTCGCGCAGCACCATTGATTTTATAGACGATCGGTCTAATATCCTCCGCCATGACCGATTCCACTCCCCCGCCCCGTCGCGGCCGGCCACCCAAGGTCGCCCGCGACAACCTCGACACCCGCGACGCCCTGGTGCGTTGCGGCACCGAGATCCTCACCGAACAGGGCTTTCTCAGCACCGGCATCGACGCGGTGCTGAGCCGCGTCGGCGTGCCCAAGGGCTCGTTCTATCACTACTTCCAGAGCAAGGAGGACTTCGGCCACGCGGTGCTGGAGAACTACGCCGGTTACTTCGCGCGCAAGCTCGACCGCTGCCTGCTGGACGCGTCGCGCCAGCCCCTGGCGCGCATCGCCGCCTTCGTCGAGGAGGCCAAGGCCGGCATGCAGCGCTTCGAGTACCGCCGTGGCTGCCTGGTGGGCAACCTGGGCCAGGAGGTGACCCAGTTGCCGGAGGCCTTCCGCGAATCCCTGGAGGCCATCCTGCTCAGCTGGCAACAACGCCTGGCGCTGTGCCTGGAGGCGGCCAAGGCCGAGGGCGAGCTGGCCCCGGACACGGATTGCGCGCACTGGGCGGCGTTCTTCTGGATCGGCTGGGAAGGCGCCGTGCTGCGCGCCCGGCTGGTGCGGGACAACGGGCCACTGGACTGCTTCATCCAAGGATTCATCGCCGGGCTGCCCCGCTAGCCCGTCCCTTTCCACTGCTTGCCATGAGGAGACAACCGATGTTCAAAGGCATCCTGATCGACAAGGACGACGCGGGCTACCGCGCCACGCTGGCCGAGCTGGACGAGGCGCAACTGCCCGAGGGCGACGTCACCGTGCAGGTCGACTACAGCACCCTGAACTACAAGGACGGCCTGGCCATCACCGGCAAGGGCCCGGTGGTACGCAAATTCCCCATGGTCGCCGGCATCGACCTGGCCGGCACCGTGGAAGCCAGCGACAACCCCGCCTTCAAGGCCGGTGACCGCGTGCTGCTCAACGGCTGGGGCGTGGGCGAGACCCACTGGGGCGGCCTGGCGCAGAAGGCGCGCCTCAACGGCGACTGGCTGATCCCCCTGCCTGCTGGCTTCACCCCGCGCCAGGCGATGGCCATCGGCACCGCCGGCTACACCGCGATGCTTTCGGTGCTGGCCCTGGAGCGCAACGGCGTGACCCCGGACAAGGGCCCGGTGCTGGTGACCGGCGCCAACGGCGGTGTCGGCAGCTTCGCCATCGCCCTGCTCGCCCGCCTCGGCTACCAGGTGGCGGCCTCCACCGGCCGGCCCCAGGAAGCGGATTACCTCAAGCACCTGGGCGCCGCTGAGATCATCGACCGTGCCAGCCTCTCCGAGCCCGGCCGGCCGCTGGGCAAGGAACGCTGGGCCGGCGCCGTCGACTCGGTGGGCAGCCACACCCTGGCCAACGTCTGCGCCGGCATCCGCTACGGCGGCGCCGTTGCCGCCTGTGGCCTGGCCCAGGGCATGGACTTCCCCGCCAGCGTCGCGCCCTTCATCCTGCGCGGCGTGACCCTGGCGGGCATCGACAGCGTGATGCGCCCACGCGCCGACCGCATCGAGGCCTGGGACCGCCTGGTGCGTGACCTCGACCTGGCGCTGCTGGACGAGATCACCAGCGAGATCGGCCTCGGCGAGGCCGTGCTCAGCGCCAGCGAACTGCTCGAAGGCCGCGTGCGTGGCCGCGTGGTGGTGGACGTCAACCGCTGACCCTTCCGGGCGCCGCCAGCCTGGCGCCGCCAGCCTGGCGGCGCCCTCTGCGGCGCACGATGCGCTGCCCCGATAATCACTATCAAGCCTGATGATTTCTGCCCCGACCGCCGCTTGGCTAATCTGCGCCCATCGCAACGCAGACAGCCGAACAGGAGGGCCAGATGCACAAGTCGATCGCACTCATCGCCCTGCTCGCCACCCTCGCGCTCGCTGGCTGCACCTCGCCGCAACACAGCGAGGAAACACCCTACACCGATGCGCAGGTCCGCCAGTTCGCCCTGGAGATGTTCGGCAAGAGCGGCCTGCCGCCCGAGCAGTTGGCCAAGGTCCGCCGGGCGCTGCTGAAACAGGATCAACGGATGTCCAACGCCATCCGCGACGTGCAGCCGAGCAAGGGCTGAGTCACCCCAGATTGCATGCTCCTCCCATGGCCACTCCCCCCCTTTGGCCAATACGCAGCTCACCCCCGAGCTGCTTTTTTTTGCCCGCGAATCGGACGCGTCCGCTGGGCGGTCACAGGAGCGGGAAGCAGAATCGACGGATTGTCATGAAGAAGGGGTAGAAAAAGGAAAGATTCGGATACATCTGGGCCCGGGTGGCCCTATCCAATCAACGGAGCTTGCCGTATGATCGCGCACCTAGTACCAAGCTGTAAGTCAATCCGGCCAGTCGCAGCCAGCGCTTCTCATGCGCATCGCGACGCCGGTCTCCTCGATGGTTACCTGACCCATGCCTCCCGCCAATCACTGGCAGCGCATTCGTCTTGGCCTCCCATCCAGAAGTCTGATCAGGACAATCACCGGGCCGGAACCTTGCCCACGATTACAACCTGGCATCCAAAGTACTTGGCTGGCACGCTCCGCTCACAGGCGGAACTTTCCGCCAGCTCATTCGCTCCGATAAGGATCATCCGGTGTGCCCAAGGTGGGCGACGGATTCGGAGTTTTATTACGCGGCCTGATTGCCGCACTTTGCAGGACCTAACAATATGACTATCCACCACCAGGCCGAACAAGCCATTACCACCCTTACCCGCGCATTTGCGCCGCTCCAGTGTCAGATCACCGCGCCTTCCCGCAAGGGCGGCTTCAGCTTCACCATCGTCAGCGAGTACGGTGTCGCCTGCCACAGCCAGCGCATCTACCCGGAGCAGTACAGCAACTCCAGCCAGCTTCAGCAGGTGATCGATCGCGCCCAACGCGCCCTCGCCGCCTGACGCCAGGCACGTCGACCCAAAGCCCCGCATAAGCGGGGCTTTTTCTTGCCTGCGATTTACCACGGTTGGTGCCGTCGGGTGTGGCACCACTTGTTGTAGGAGCGAATTCATTCGCGATGGAGTGTCCGGCCAACTCGTGGCCCGGTGCCTGCGTCAGCTCTTTCGCGGCTCAAGCCGCTCCCACGGGAAGGGCCTGTAGCGGGGCCGGATATCGCTGCGTTGGGCCTCGCTGCGCTCGGCGCCAACCTACGGGCGAGTCGGTGCCAAGTCGTAGGGCGGGTGAAACCCGCAATTTTCGAGCACCAGAAACCGCCGGGTTTCACCCGACCTACATCGGCCCTCTGCATGTGCACGGTCTGTAGGTTGGGTAGAGGTACGAAACCCAACATTGCGATGCTCGGATCCGGCACCGTGCCTGCTGCAGGTCTTTCGCGGCTGAAGCCGCTCCCACACGAACATCGCCGCGTGACGCCCTAGCCGTTCACCACGATGCCGCCGTTCACGTGCAGCACTTGGCCGCTGACATAGGCGGAATCGGCACTGGCGAGGTAGACATAGGCCGGGGCTACGTCCGCCGGCTGGCCGGGGTGGCCGAGGGGTGTTTCGGCGCCGAAGTGGCTGACCTTCTCGGCATCGAAGGTGGACGGGATCAGCGGCGTCCAGATCGGCCCCGGGGCTACGGCGTTGACGCGAATGGCGCGCTTGGCCAGGTTCAGCGCCAGGGAGCGGGTGAAGGACGTAATCGCGCCTTTGGTTGAGGAATAGTCCAGCAGCGTCGGGTTGCCCTTGTAGGCGGTCACCGAGCTGGTGTTGATGATGCTGGCCCCCGGGCGCAGGTGTGGCAGCACGGCCTTGGTCAGCTGGAACATGGCGAAGATGTTGGTGCGGAAGGTCTGCTCCCACTGCTCCTCGGTGATGTCTTCCAGGCGTTCCTGAGGATGCTGCTCACCGGCGTTGTTCACCAGCACGTCCACCCTGCCCCACTTCTCGATCACCGCGTCGATGACCCGGCGGCAGAACTCGCCATCGGCCGCATCACCGGCGAACAGCAGCGCCTCGCGCCCGGCTGCCTGCACCTCCAGGCGCGTGCGCTCGGCATCTTCCACCTCGTTCAGATAAAGCACCGCCACGTTGGCACCCTCGCGGGCGTAATGCACCGCAACGGCACGGCCGATGCCACTGTCGGCCCCGGTGACGATGGCGGTCATGCCGTCGAGCTTGCCGGCGGCCTGGTAGTACTCACCAATGGTCAGCGGCTGCGGGCGCATCTCGGTTTCCTGGCCCGGTTGCTGGTCCTGGTGCTGGGGCGGAAGGGTCTGTTCGTCGCTCATGGTCGTCTCCCGTATCAGTGCCTGTTACTCAACAGGACTGGCCCTGGCGCGGCCGGTTCAGGGAAATTCACCCAGCGGCCTCAGTCCTCCGGCACCGCTTCCAGGCGCTCCCACATGGCGCGGGTGATGCGCTGGCGGGCGACGTAGTCGTGCCAGGGGTCTCGATCCAGGCCGTCCAGGCGCTGGCGCAGGTTGCCCAGGGTCCATTGCGCCGAGCCCTTGAGCCGCTCCAGCTCATCGCGCTCGATGGGCACCGACACCGGTAGCCCCGGCCGTGCCCGCACCGAGTAGGCGCACACGGTACTGGCGCCACGCTGGTTGCGCAGGTAGTCGACGAAGATGCGCCCGATACGGTTCTTCGGCCCCATCTTGTCGACGAAGCGCTCCGGCAACTGGCGGGCAAGGAAGCTGGCGATGGCCTTGCCGAACCCCTTCACCTCGTCCCAGCCGGCATGGCGCGCCAGCGGGACGACCAGGTGCATGCCCTTGCCGCCGCTGGTTTTCAGCCAGGCCTGCAGGCCCAGTTCATCGAGCACCGAAAGGGTCAGGCGGGTGGCCTCCTGCATGGTCTTCCAGGGCAGCTTGGGGTCCGGGTCGAGATCGAGGATCAGGCGGTCGGGTCGCTCGATGCGGTCGCTGGTGGCGCCCCAGGTGTGCAGTTCGATGGCACCCATTTGCACCGCGCCCACCAGGGCCTCCAGCGTGTCGATCTCCATCAGCCGCGCGTGCCCGGGGTCCAGCGACGGGTCGAGGTGACGGATATTGGGAATCGCCAGGCGCTCGGCGTGCTTCTGGAAGAACAGCTCGCCGCCGACGCCCTCCGGCGCCCGCAACAGGGACACCGGGCGCCCCTTCAGATGCGGCAGCACCCACTCGGCCACGTCCGCGTAGTAGCGCGCCAGTTCCAGTTTCTGGGTGCCGCTCTGGTCGTCGATCACCCGCTGCGGATGGCTGATGGACACCTTGGCCAGGGTCTGGCGCCCCCCCTCCCCGGCTTGCCCAGCCGTCTCGGCGGCCGCCACAGGCGCCTTCCTCAGGCTGGAGGCGCTACGTGGCTGCTCGCGGATGATCTGCTCCGCCGGCTTGTCGCTGCGCAGGCCGATGAACGCCGCCTGGCGCACGATGGCGTCACCGGTCCACTCGGCGAATTCCACCTCGGCCACTAGTTGCGGCTCCACCCAGTGCACACCCCGGCGCTGGCTGGCGGTCAGGGCCTTGGTCAGCGGGCTGTCCTTGCGGGCGATGGCCTGCAGGCGGCCGAGAATGTCGGCCAGCCGTGCCTCGTCGAAACCGGTGCCCACCCGGCCGGCGTAGCGCAGCTCCGCCCCGCCCGGCTCGTCGTGCACCGCCAGCAGCAAGGCGCCGAAACCGCTGCGGCTGCCCTTGGGCGCGGTGTAGCCGACGATGACGAACTCCTGGCGCCGGCGGCATTTGAGCTTGATCCAGTCCGGGCTGCGGGCCGAGCGATAGGGGCTGCCCGCGCGCTTGCCGATCACCCCTTCCAGGGACATGGAACAGGCGCTTTCCAGGATCGATTCGTGGCTGGCGGCAAAATCCTGGGAGAAACGCAGCAGGCTGCGCTTGTGGCCCTTGAGCACCTGCTCCAGGGCGGCGCGGCGGTCCTCCAGCGGCTGCTGGCGCAGGTCGCGGCCGTCGAGGTACGGCGCGTCGAACAGGTAGTAGAGGATGCTGTGGCTGCGGCCGATCTCGAAGGCGTTCTGCAGGCCCTGGAAGCTCGGCAGGCCGTCCTCGTCGAGCACCACCACCTCGCCGTCCAGCCAGCTGTCGCCCAGGTCCAGCGCCGCCAGGTCGCGGGCCTGCAGCGGCAGTCGCGCGGTCCAGTCGTTGCCGTTGCGGGTGTAGAGGCGCACCTCGCCGTCGCGGATGCGGGCGAGGATGCGGTAGCCGTCGAACTTGATCTCGTAGCGCCAGTCGCCCGAGGGTGGCGCATCCACCAGGGTCGCCAGCTGCGGCGCCAGGGTGTCGGGCATGCCCGGTTCGGCACCCTCGCCCTTGCGCGCCTTGGCCGCCTTGCCAGCCCCCCTGGAAGCACGCGGCCGAGCGGCCGGCGCATCGCTGCCCACATCGGCACCACTGATCACGCTGGCCGGCTCGGCGGAGACGATGTCGTACTCGTCCGCCGGGCGCGCCACCTCGTCGTCCTGCTTGATCAGCAGCCACTGCTCCTTGTCGCCACTGCCACGCAGGCGGGTACGCACCAGGCTCCATTCGCCGCTGAGCTTCTCGCCCACCAGGGTGAAGGTCAGCTTGCCGGCGGCGTAGGCGGCGCGCGGGTCGCCATGGGGCTGCCAGATGCCGCGATCCCAGACGATCACATCGCCCGCGCCGTATTGCCCGGCCGGGATGCTGCCCTCGAACTCGGCGTAGCCCAGCGGGTGGTCCTCCACATGCACGGCCAGGCGCTTGTCCTTGGGGTCCAGGCTCGGCCCCTTGGGCACCGCCCAGCTCTTCAGGGTGCCGTCCAGTTCGAGCCGGAAGTCGTAATGCAGATGGCGGGCGTCGTGCTTCTGGATCACGAAACCCAGCGCGCCGGCTCTGGACCGGCTCTTGGGCCGCCCAGCCTCATGGGGCTCGGAGGTGACCTCGAAATTGCGCTTGCGGTTGTATTCGCTGGAACGGCGGGCCATGGCGGATCACCTCGGCGTGGATGCGGATTCAGCCAGCCTTGGCCTTGCTCCGGGATGGCTTGGCGCTGCTCTTGCGCGCCGGTTTGGCAGCGGCCTTGGCCGGCTTGGCCTTGCCGGCGGGCTTGCCGCCGAGGCTGCGCTTGAGCAGATCGGTAAGGTCGATGACATCGGCGCTGCGCCGCTCCTCCTCGCCCGCTGGCGACTCCACCGCCTCGATGCGGCCCTGGCTGGCCTTGCGCTCCACCAGTTCCATGATGCGGTCGGTGAAGCTGTCGACGTACTCGTCAGGCTGCCAGTCGGCGCTCATGTCCTTGATCAGCCGCTTGGCCATGTCCAGCTCGGCCTTGGCCAGCTTGGCGTCGGTCACCGCGCTGCCCAGCTCCAGGCTGTCCAGCCCGCGTACCTCGGCGGGCCAGCGCAGCATCACCAGCACCAGCGCGGACTCCAGCGGCATCACCGCCGCCAGGTGCTGGCGGGTGTGCAGCACCACATTGGCCAAGGCCACTTTCGCGGTGCCCGAGAGCGCCTCGCGCAGCAAGGCATAGACCTTCTCGCCGCGTTTGACCGGTGTCAGGTAGTAGGGGGTATCGATGTTCTGCAGGGGGATGGCGGCGCTGTCGACGAAGGCGAAGATATCGATGGTCTGGGTCGCCTCGGGGTGGGCGGCGCGAATTTCCTCCTCGCTGATCACCACGTAGCGGCCCTTCTCCAACTCCACGCCCTTGACGATGTCGTCCTTGGTCACTTCCTTGCCGGTGCGCTTGTTGACCCGCTTGTAGCCCACCGGGTCCATGTTGCGCTTGTCCAGCCAGTCGAAGTCCACGCCCTGGGACGAGGTGGCCGAAACCAGGCCCACCGGGATGTGTACCAGGCCAAAGCTGATGGCGCCCTTCCAGATCGCACGTGCCACGGGTCACCTCACGAGCGGGCCTAGAGCGCCACGCCGTCGCTGTAGATCACGCTGCCTTCCACGGTGATGTCGCGGATCTGTCGCAGCATGTTGTCGGCGGCGGTCTCCGCCTCGTTCTCGCACACACAGCCCGGCGTCAGCACCCAGAGCACGCGCACGCCGGCGCCTTCGCGCTTGGGCTGGTACTCGATGAGGCCGACGTAGTTCTGCCCTTCCCTCATGGCATCGGTCCATGCGGTGCAGTGTTTGAAGTCTCTGAACATGGCGAAAAGCTCCTTGTTGCTGACTGCCACACAAGGTTCTGAGTCGCGTCGGCGGAAAAGAGTTTCGCCTATCGCTTGTCGAGCTTTTCCAGGCGGGACACCAGGTGCGGCACCAGATTGAGGATCACCAGCGCCACCAGGGTCGCGAGAACCGCCGTGGCTTCGCGGCCGAGGCCGACGGTGACGCCGATGGCGGTGGTCAGCCAGAGACCGGCGGCGGTGGTCAGGCCCTTCACCTCGGCCACGCTGTCGCGCTTGAGGATGGTGCCGGCGCAGAGAAAGCCGATGCCCGCGACTATGCCCTGGATCACCCGGCTCATCGCATCGTGTTCGGCGCCGGCCATTTGCGGCACCAGGACGAAGAGCGCGGCGCCCAGGGCCACCAGCATGTGGGTGCGGATGCCGGCCGCCTTGCCGTGCTGCTCGCGCTCGAAGCCGAGCAGGCCGCCGAGCAACGCGGCCAGCAGCACGCGCAAGGTCACCCGGGTCGCCTGGGTGGGGTCATCAAGGTCGGAAAACTCGCTGGCGAGGGTCGCCAGGACTTGGTCCCACCAGGTCACGATCCACCGCGCTCCAGGGCGCCCGTCAGGGGCAGGTAGCGATAGGCACCGCAGCGGGCGCACACCTGGCAGAGCAGGTCTTCCTTGCCGATGTGCACCGAGGTGCTGGGCGACCAGGAACAACCACCGATCAGACAGAAGAGCGTCATGTCACCTCCACCGGCGGGTGCCGTATGAATACCGGACTCATGTTTTTCGACTGTGGCACTTCGCCAAAGGTTTGCTGTTTTTTGCGCCGGGCGGGTGCTCCGTCCACCGGGAGCATTTGCTGAACCATTTTCGTCGCGCACCCTGTCTAGATGGAGAACCCCACGCGGGAAAGCCCCACGACGCTGCCAAGGAGCCCCCATGAAGAACCTCGAATCACCCGCCTACAAACTGGCCCTGTTCGGCGCCCTCGGCAGCCTGGGCAGCGCCACGCTGGTGGAAGCCCTGAGCCGGCAATGGGAAGCCACCGCACTGCTCGACGACCTCAACGCCATTCCTTCGCGCCCCGGCATCCGCGCCAAGCCCGGCGAGCCCTTCGATGCCCTGGCTGTGAGCCACGCGGTGGCGGGCATGGACGCCGTGCTGTGCAACCTGTGCAGCCAGCCGCTGCTGGCCAGCGCCCGGCAGCAGGCGACGACAGAGTTCGAGGTGGAGTTCCGCGCCATCACCGCCCTGCTCGACGGCCTGGCGATGGCCAGGGTCAAGCGCCTGCTGGTGATCGGTGACTTCCGCTGGCTGGATGAGAAGGTCGGCTACCGGCCCGAACCCGGTGTGCAATTGCAACAGCGCCTGCTGGACAGCACCCTGGACTGGACCCTGGTGGACGCGCCGAGCGTGGGCGGTGAGGACCTGTTCGGTCTGGACGACTTCCTCACCCCTACCCACAGCAACGAGCCAGACGCCGTGACCGCCCTGCGCCGCTTCGCCGCGGCCGTGCTGGATGAATGCCAGTTGGCGGCCCACCGGCACCAGCGGGTACGCATCCAGGGCTGATCGGCCAGCCCAGGTCTCCGATAGGTGTTGCCTGAAGGTTTCGAGCTCAGCTGATTGCCGAGCGTTGCTGGTGCTTTTGGTTTCGCCCACCCGGGCGAGTCCCTTTTAACAATCGTCGGAATGCCGAACCACTTAAAAGGAACCAAAAGGGCTTGCCCCTGCATACGGGTCTGGCTTCGCCAGACTTCCCTCGCTCTATCATCGTTCCAGGGGCACGCCGCGAAGGGCCATCCCTGGCCCATCGCGGCTCTCGCGACATCCATGTCGCTCAACCCCTTACACGACGATTCGCTCGGCCTCCTGAAAGGGGCGTTTGGCAGCTGCTCCAACATTGATGCCCGCTTTCATCGATCGATGTGCGCCTTATTTTGAGAGCTTCTCTCGAACCCGCGCTGGCAAACGTCGACAGCCATCATAAACATCGGCCACACCGGGGCGCCCTCCCTGGCGCCCCGCATGGCTTAGGCCGGTACCTTCCTGGCCTTGGGCTCCCGCGCCCAGACCCGGTGCTTGGCGATGGCATCGAACAGCGGCTTGGCGACGTCCTTGGCGGAGGCACCGCTGAGCAGTCCTTCGTCCGCCTCAAGGTGCAGCTGGCTGGCCAGATCGCCCGCCGCGCCGCACAGGGCGATGGCCTTGAGGTGCTTGTAGGCCTCCTGCAGGTAGTGCAGCACATCGCCATCCCCGCCGAAGGTTTTCACCGCACTGTCGCCACCGGGCACGAACACCGCATCGAACGCAATGGAAGGCAGCCCGGCGATGGTGGCATCGGGCACCAGTTGCTTGCCCTCCGCGGTGCTCACCGGTGCCGAACTCGGTGCCAGCAGCTTGGCGCTGGCGCCGGCCTTCTTCAGCTCGCCCTGGATGAACTCCACATCACTGCCCTTCACGCCATTGGCGATAAGGATGGCCACCTTGCGCGACTTGATATCGCCAGGCAGCAGGTTCATCTGGCTCAGTGCGGGCGAGGCCTTGAGGCCGATCTCCGGCACCTGCACCGTGGGCGCCTGGGGCGGTGTGAGGCCGAGGTTCTCGGCCACCTGGCGGGCCAGGTCGAGGTCGATATTGGCGAGGATTTCCTTCACCTGGCGCTCACGGATGTGCACCCGCTCCACCTTGCCCAGCTCGAAGCTGTAGGCCGCCACCACGTGGCCCTTCTCCGTCTCGCTGAGGCTGTTGTAGAACAGCCGCGCCTGGGAGAAGTGGTCGGCGAAGGAGTCGGCGCGCTTACGCAGCTTGGTGCCCGACAGCGGCTCGTGGTAGCTGCTGAAGCCACCGCTGCGCGCAGCGGGCGGCGTCTCCTTCGGCCAGCCGCCGTCGATGGAGTTGGGCTCGTAGGCAGCACGCCCCTTGTTCACCGTCTGCCGGTGCAGGGCGTCGCGCTGGTTGTTGTGGAACGGGCAAACCGGGCGGTTGATGGGGATCTCGTTGAAGTTCGGCCCACCAAGACGCGAGAGCTGCGTGTCGGTGTAGGAGAACAGCCGCCCCTGCAGCAGCGGATCGTTGCTGAAGTCGATACCGGGCACCAGGTGGCCGGGGTGGAAGGCGGCCTGCTCGGTCTCGGCGAAGAAGTTGTCCGGGTTGCGGTTGAGCACCAGCTTGCCCACCTTGCGCACCGGCACCAGTTCCTCGGGCACCAGCTTGGTGGGGTCGAGCAGGTCGAAGTCGAACTTATGCTCGTCCTCCTCGGGGATCACCTGCAGGCCCAGCTCCCATTCCGGGTAGTCGCCTTTTTCGATGTCTTCCCAGAGGGTGCGGCGCTGGAAGTCCGGGTCCTTGCCGGCGAGCTTCTGCGCCTCGTCCCAGACCAGCGAGTAGACGCCCGACAGGGGCCGCCAGTGGAACTTGACGAAGACGCTGCGGCCCTCGGCGTTGATCAGGCGGAAGGTGTGCACGCCAAAGCCCTGCATGCCCCGGTAGCCCACCGGTATGGCCCTGTCGGACATGGTCCAGAGCACCATGTGCGCCGACTCGGGCACCAGGGAGACGAAGTCCCAGAAGGTGTCGTGGGCCGAGGCACCGGTGGGGATCTCGTTGTGCGGCTCGGGCTTCACCGCGTGCACGAAGTCGGGGAACTTGATGGCGTCCTGGATGAAGAACACCGGCATGTTGTTGCCCACCAGGTCGAAGTTGCCCTCGTCGGTGTAGAACTTCACCGCGAAGCCGCGCACATCGCGCACGGTATCGGCCGAGCCACGCGGCCCCTGCACGGTGGAGAAGCGCACGAACACCGGGGTTTTCTTCGCCGGCTCGTTGAGGAAGTCGGCCTTGGTCAGCTCGGCCAGCGGCTCGTAGACCTGGAAGTAACCATGGGCCGCAGCGCCACGGGCATGGACGATGCGCTCGGGAATACGCTCGTGGTCGAAGTGGGTGATCTTCTCCCGCAGGATGAAGTCTTCCAGCAACGAGGGGCCGCGCTCGCCAGCCTTCAGGCTGTTCTGGTTGTCGGCGATGCGCGTGCCGGTGTTGGTGGTCAGGGCCTGGTCGGTGGCGTCTTCGCGAAAGCCCTCCAGTTGGTCGAGCTTGCGGTTGCTGTTTTCACGGTCAGGGGTGTCGGTACCGGCGAGTTGGCTGCCGGTCTTCTTCTGGGTGGGCATCGGGCTTTCTCCTGGCTTGGAATCGACGCCCAGACAGGCGCCGGGCCTGACGACGCATTGCGCGTGCGCAGGTAATCACGGGTGTGGCAGGTAATCCGGCAAGGGTGGGGAGCGACGGCCGCATGCCGCCGCCCCCCGTTGGGCGTCAGTCACTGTTGTTGCTGTGGCTGCGCTGTCCTCCCTTGCGGCCGGCTGCGGATGCGCGTGCCGGGTCGTTCCTGAAATTGCCACCACTCACATGTCCGCCCTTCTTACCGGCTTCGGATGCGCGTTGTGGGTCTTCTGCGAAGTTGCCTTTGCCGCCTCGATGTTGAGCCATTGCACAGGTCCTCTCTGGTCGTTGATCTGACGTTGTCGTGGAGCAGGCGCCAAACCGGCGCCTAGTAGGTCTGAGGGCAGCATTGCGCAGAGGTTCTAACTATTTGCGCCCCGTTCGGCGCAGGTTGCGGGGCTGTCGATTGAGTACGGCTATGGCCACGACTGGGGCGTCGATAGCGAGCGCCAATCAGAGAGATCGTCGTCAATTAACTGCCGGGACATATTTCGCGGGCGCAGGCTGATGTAATCACGGGCAATTCCGGGTCCATGCCGTACCTGGGCCGTTGGCCAGTATTTACGCGTGTCGGCAGGGGTTTAAGGTGAAAACAGGCAAGACACCGGAGCGGAGTTGCCGCCCCCTATCCTGCGACCGGAGGTAGTCACCGTGCCCAGCAGCCAACCCAGTGCCCGCGATATCGAAATCCACTTCAACCAGCGTCTGCGGCCCAGCACCCATGGCCACTGCGTGATGGAGGCGGATGGCACCCTGACCATTCACCTGCACGATGGCGAACGGCAGCTGACGGTGGTGGGCATTACCCGTGCAACCTATGGCAACCAGGAGGCTCTATTCGAATTGGGGCCCGCGCTGCTGGAAGAGTGGTCGGCCCTGTATTCGCAACCCGATGGAGCCTTGCCATGAACCCAGCCGCACCCGAGCCGACCTCGCTGCCCTCGCCCAGCAAGACCCATGAGTTTCTCCGCGACTTCGAAACGGCCGTCGCCAGCCAGGCCCTGCCGCTGTTCGAGGAAGCGGCGCGCCATGCCCGCCGGGGCGGCATCGAAGTGACGGTGGAGATGGACAGCAGCGACCCGCTGCACCCGCAGCTGCGCCTGGCCGCCAGCAACCCGGGGACGCGCACCAGCCACTACCGGATCATCGCCGACGCGGCCAACCTGGGCCTGGTGCATGAAGAGTTCTACGCCTTCAACGACGAGACCCGCACCCTGCCCGCGCAGTTGGCTTCGATCAACGAAACGGTGATCGACACCCGCCTCGCCGCCTTCTTCCTCAAGGCCTTCGCCCTGCCCCTGGATTACGTCACCGAACGCCGCCAGGCGGGGTTCTGGTAGGGCCGTCGCGCCGCCCGCCAAACAACCTGCCTACGGATGGTCCGCGTGGTGGACGGGTGAAGCGTCGTCCACCCTACCGCTGCGCCTCACCCATGAGCTCGCTCTCACACAGGGGTGTGGGGTGGAGGTCGCTTTTACCTCCACCAGGCGGTGTCGCAGGTGAGCCCGATGGTTGAGCGACAGGTAGGTCGGGTGAAACCCGGCGCGCGGTGCCCTCTCGATCGCGAATGAATTCGCTCCTACAAGAGCGGCGGCGCTGCGCGTCGCTTGGCGACTGAAGTCGCCCCTACACAGCACCTGCCAGGGTATGACTGCGGTGCCACCACGAGCTACGAATGGTGGACGGGTGGGGCGTCGTCCACCCGCGTCAGCCCCCTGCTCTGCTCCGGTCAATCCCGGTTGGTGGGCACCTTCCAGATGTCGGCGGCGTATTCGCCGATGGTGCGGTCGGAGGAGAACCAGCCGGCACGGGCGGTGTTGAGCACGGCCGACTTCCACCATTGCGCGGGCTTCTGCCAGGCGGCGTCGACGCGGCGCTGGGCGTGCCAGTAGGCGTCGAAATCCGCGCAGACCATGAAGCGGTCGTCCCGCACCAGGCCCGCCACCAGGGCTTCGTAGCGGTGCGGGTCATCCGGCGAGAACACCCCACGGCGCACCGCCTCCAGCGCCCCGCTAAGGCGCTCGGAGCCGGCGATCACCGCGCTCATGTCCAGCTCGCCGGCACGCTTGCGCTGTTCCACCTGGCCGGCGGTCATGCCGAAGATGAACATGTGCTCGGCGCCGATCAGCTGGCTCATCTCCACGTTGGCGCCGTCCAGGGTGCCGATGGTCAGCGCGCCGTTGAGGGCAAACTTCATGTTGCTGGTGCCGGAGGCTTCCAGCCCGGCGGTGGAGATCTGCTCGGACAGGTCCGCCGCGGGAATGATCACCTCCGCCAGGCTGACGTTGTAGTTGGGGATGAACACCACCTTGAGCAGCCCGCGCACCGTGGGGTCGGCGTTGATGGTGCGGGCGATGTCGTTGGCCAGCTTGATGATCAGCTTGGCCTGGTGATAGCTGGCCGCCGCCTTGCCGGCGAAGATCTTCACCCGCGGCGCCCAGTCGGTGGTCGGCTCGTTGCGGATGGCCTGGTACAGCGCCACGGTGTGCAGCAGGTTGAGCAACTGGCGCTTGTACTCGTGGATGCGCTTGACCTGCACATCGAAGATCGCCTCGGTGTCCAGGTGAATGCCCAGGCGCTCGTGCACCAGCCGCGCCAGGGCCGCCTTGTTCTGCTGGCGGTGGGCGGCGAACTGCTTGCGGAAGCCGGCCTTGTCGGCATGGGGCTCGAGGTTGCGCAGCAGCTCCTCGGGGGCGTCCAGCAGGTTTTCGCCGAGGGCGTCCACCAGGGACCCGGTGAGCAGCGGGTTCACCTGGTACAGCCAGCGGCGGAAGGTCACGCCGTTGGTCTTGTTGCCGATGCGCTGCGGGTAGAGCCGGTGCAGGTCGCGGAACACGGTTTCCCGCATCAGGTCGGTGTGCAGCGCCGAAACGCCATTGATGCTGTGGGAGCCGAGGAACGCCAGGTTGCCCATGCGCACCCGGCGCCCGTGGTCTTCCTCGATCAGCGACACCGAGCGCAGCAGGGCGAAGTCGTGGATGTCCTGCGCGCGCAGGGAGTCGATGTGGTAGGCGTTGATCAGGTAGATGATCTGCATGTGCCGGGGCAGCAGGCGCTCCATCAGCGACACGGGCCAGGACTCCAGCGCCTCCGGCAGCAAGGTGTGGTTGGTGTAGGACAGCGTCGCCACGGTCATTTCCCAGGCCGCGTACCACTCGATCTGGTAGACATCCACCAGCTGGCGCATCAGCTCGGCCACGGCGATGGCCGGGTGGGTGTCGTTGAGCTGGATCGCCGCCTTCTCCGGCAGCGAGCGGATGTCGCCGTGGCTGGTCATGTGGCGGTGCAGCAGGTCCTGCAGCGAGGCGGAAACGAAGAAGTATTCCTGGCGCAGGCGCAGCTCCTGCCCGGCCTCGGTGCTGTCGGCCGGGTACAGCACCCGCGAGATGCTCTCGGCACGCACCACATCGGCCACCGCGCCGAAGTGGTCGCCGGCGTTGAAGCGCTCCAGCTGCAGGTCTTCGATGGCCCGTGCGCGCCACAGGCGCAGGGTGTTGACGCTGGCACCGCGCCAGCCCACCACCGGCGTGTCATAGGCGATGGCGCGCAGGGTTTCGTTGGGCTGCCAGACCTGGCGCGGCACCTCGCCCTCGCCATCCTCGGTGAGCACGCTGCCGCCGAAGCCGATGTTGTAGCTGACCTCGGGCCGCTCGAACTCCCAGGGGTTGCCGAAATCCAGCCAGGTTTCGGTGTGCTCCTGCTGCCAGCCATCACTGACCACCTGCCGGAACAGGCCGTGCTCGTAGCGGATGCCGTAGCCGTGGGCGGCGAGGCCGAGGGTCGCCATGCTTTCCATGAAGCAGGCCGCCAGGCGCCCCAGGCCACCGTTGCCCAGGGCCGCGTCGGGCTCCACCTGGCGGATGGTGTCCAGGTCCACGTCCAGCTCGGCGAGGGCCGCGCGGGCGGTTTCCAGCAGCCCGAGGTTGCTCAGGCAGTCCACCAGCAGGCGGCCGATGAGGAACTCCAGGGACAGGTAATAGACGCGCTTGTGCTGCTTGCGGTCGACCTGCGCCTCGGCCTCCTCCCAGTTGTCCACCAGGTGGTCGCGGGCGGCCAGGGCCACGGCTTCGAACCAGTCGTGGCTGTAGGCATTGCGCGGGTCCTTGCCGACCGCGTACTTGAGCTTGGCGAGGATGTTCTGCTTGAAGGCCTCGACCGGCGTGGGGCCGGCCGGGGTGGCGGCTTTCTCGGTGGACATGTCCTGCTCCTTGGCTGATGAGGCGCGAGCCCTCAGTTGAACAGTGCGTCGTTGTGCGCCAGGCGCAGGTGACGCGCGGTGTCGCCCGTGGCGGGCGGCCGGGCCGTGGAGCGCAGCGTCTCCAGGCTGATGCCACCCATGCGCTGTTGCAGGAAGGCCTTGGTCGTCCCCCAGGCGTCGTCATCACGGATGGGGTCGAGCAGGTCGTGGCCGGCCAGGGTGAGGCCCTTGGCGATCATCACCGGGTCACCGTTCCACGGGTGATGCGCGGTGCACTCGGCGAGGCCCGCCTGGCACATCAGGTGAAGGTGGTGGCTGACCGACTCCAGTGTGTGCCCGGCGTAGGGCTGGGGGTGGAAGTGCTGGCCGGTTCCGAGTGATTCGATCTCCAGCAGCAAGGCCCTGATCAGGTCCCAGTCTCTTTTCATGTCGCGGTGTCCTTATGCCCTATCGGTGCGCGATTGCATGCGTGCGAGGAGGTGCCGCCCGGCACGGTTCGGCCGGAGCTGCGCAACGTCGTGCGGTGGTGCACCGGAGCCGGTGCGGAGCGCGCGTCCATCCCCTAGGAGGTGAGTCCGCCGGGGGGCGGAGAGAGTTCAACCTAATCGTGCATTTCGCACGTTGCACCGCGACCGCCGGTCATGGCCCGCCGGCAAAAACCTGAACTCTGCCCGCCGGGGCCATTCAGAAAACCTGAGGGCCCCGGAGCGGCACAGGCCGCACGGGGCGAGTCGAACGCGACGCACGGAGGTTCATATGCCACGCGGAAGCAAAGACAAATACACCGAAGCCCAGAAGCGCAAGGCCGCCCATATCGAGGAAGGCTACGAGCGCCAGGGCGTGCCCCAGGGCGAAGCCGAGGCCCGCGCCTGGGCCACGGTCAACAAGCAATCCGGCGGCGGCGAGAAGGCCGGCGGCTCGGGCCGCAGCACCTCGCCGGCAAGCAAGGCGGCGGCGCGTCGTTCCTCGGCCCGTCGTGCCGTGGCGACCAAGCATGGCGCCCCACGCCCCGGCACCCGCCTGGAAGACACCAGCAAGGCCGACCTGATGATCCGCGCCCGTGCGCTGAAGATTCCCGGCCGTTCGCGGATGCGCAAGGACGAGCTGGTCAAGGCCCTGAAGAAAGCCGCCTGACCGCCCCCCTGATCACCCACGACGATCACGCGCGGCCGGCCTTCCCGGTCGCGCCCACCAAGGAGAACCCCATGGCCGAACCTTCCAACATGGAACGCCTGGTCGCCATCGGCGGCGGCATCCTGCTGATCCGCAAGGGCGTCGCCACCCGCGGCCTGCTCGGGCTGGCCGACATCCTGGTCGGCGCCGCCGCCATCTACCGCGGCATCAGCCGTACCCGCCCCCGCGCCAGCGTGCATCAGCTGCACCCCCTGCCAGTGGTGGAGCGGGTGCCGCCAGGCAAGCAGTTGGTCAATCCGGCCAGCCTGGTGAAAACGCCCTTCCAGCAGTAGTCGCACACGGCGCGCCAAGGGTGCGCGAGGAGAACCGTCATGACCCTGAGGATGCCCCTGCTGCTGGCCGCCTGCCTGGCCTCGCCCCTTGCGCTGGCCGATGCCTGCCAGGTGGAGACCCACCCGGTGAGCCGCCAGGTACCCGGCGTCGAAACCGAGACCTGCTACGAGTACTCCGGCATGCCAGCCGGCGCGGTCGACTGGTCCTGCAGCAACGAAAGCAAGGACATGCTGCAGAGCGACAAGCGCAAGGTAGCCAGCTGCAAGAGCGGCTGGTTCGGCCGCTGTACGGGCGCCCTCACCCAGGAGGCGCTGGCCAACCCGCAGTCCAGCGGCGAAGAAGGCAGCGACCCGGCCAACATCCCCGCCGACGCCAAGGTGGTCACCTACCACTACACGGCCAAGGACCCGGCGCAGGCGAAGATCGATTGCGAAAGCGGCGGCGGCACCTGGCAGGCCCCCTGATCACCCGTCGCCACGAGGAGCAGCCCCATGCCTGAATCCCCACCACCCCGCGAAGGGGTCGCCCTGCTCGATGTCCGCCATGACGCGCCCGAGCATGAACGCCGCGTGCACCACTGGCTCGGCGAACATATCGCCGCCCTGCTCGACACGCCCTTCCTGGCAGATCGACAAGACAGCGCTACGCGGGCGCGCTACTTCATCCCCAACGACACCCTGATCGGCCGTGGCCAGGCCCGTGAACTGGGCATCCGTTCGGATGCCGACTTCTTCGGCGGCATGGTCGCCGAACCCTTCATGGCCACCAAGGCCATCACCCATCCCCTGCCCGGCCCTTCCGCCCATGCGCCGCCAGGCTGGTCGGAAGGCTTCTTCCACCTCGCCGGGCGCGCGGTGCTCAGCGGCTACAGCGCCTTCAACATCGACGACGCCATGCAGGCCGGCATCCGCCTGCTGCTGTCCGGGCCGGTGCGGGTCAAGCCGGTGCGCGCCACCGCCGGGCGCGGCCAGTGCCGGGTGACCGACGAGAACCAGCTGCGCGAGGCCATCGCCGCCCAGGACCTCGACGAGATCGCCACCTGGGGCCTGGTGCTGGAAGAGCACCTGGAAGACGTCCTCACCTACAGCGTCGGCCAGGTGCAGGTGGCCGGCATCACCGCCAGCTACTTCGGCACCCAGGGGCTGACCGAGGACAACGGCGGTGTCTCCGTCTACGGCGGCTCGGAACTGCTGGTGGCACGCGGTGGCTGGAAGGATCTGCTGGACCTAGCCGGTGACGAACCGGTGCACCTGGCCATCGAACAGGCCCGGGCCTATGAGCAGGCGGCGCAGGCATGCTTCCCGGGCTTTCTCGCCTCGCGGCGCAATTACGACATCGCCCAGGGCATCAATGCCCGGGGCCAGTTGCGCTCGGGGGTGCTGGAGCAATCCTGGCGCATCGGCGGGGCCAGCGCGGCGGAAATACTGGCGATCGAAGCCTTCGCCGGCGATCCGCAGCTGACGTGCATCCGCGCGGCGACCGTCGAGCGCTACGGCGCGGGGTTCGAAATACCGGGCGGGGCCACCCTGCTCTACCAGGGCGACGATGCCGAAGTCGGCCCCATCAGTAAATTCGCGAGGGTGGAACCTTATGGCGTCGCGTAGCGAAAGCGTGGATATCCAGGTCGCCAACGAACAGATCGCCGGGACCTTCCTCACCCCCGCCGCCAAGGTGCCGGGCATCCTCTTCGTCCACGGCTGGGGCGGCAGCCAGCAGCGCGACCTGGCACGGGCCAAGGGCATCGCCGGGCTCGGCTGCGTGTGCCTGACCTTCGACCTGCGCGGCCACGAGAAGACCGAGGTGCAGAAGCAGACGGTGACCCGCGCCGACAACCTCGACGACCTGATCGCCGCCTACGACATGCTTGCCAGCCACCCCGCCACCGACACCTCGGCCATCGCCGTGATCGGCAGCAGCTACGGCGGCTACCTGGCGACCATCCTCAGCACCCTGCGCCCGGTGCGCTGGCTGGCCCTGCGGGTACCCGCGCTGTATTGGGATGATGAGTGGGACACGCCCAAGCACGCCCTCGACCGCCAACGCCTGGCGAGCTACCGGCTGACCGCCGTGCGCCCGAGCGAGAACCGCGCCCTGGCGGCCTGCGCCGCCTTCGAGGGCGATGTGCTGATCGTCGAATCCGAACACGATGACTTCGTGCCGCACCCGACCATCATGAGTTACCGCGCCGCCTTCGAGCGCGCCCACTCGCTGACCCACCGCATCCTCGACGGCGCCGACCACGCGCTGAGCGGCGACCGCAGCCAAAAGGCCTACACCGGCCTGCTGACCGACTGGATCAGCGAGATGGTGATCGGCGAGCGGGTGGGCGACTTTCCCCACCATTCGGCCTTCTACTCCTGAGCCCCCGGTCGCCCGGCCTGAACCTTTAGGGGCTCGGGCGCTTCTACCCAACAGGCCCAGCCATGCAAGGAGAACGACATGTCCGTGAACATCGATCTGGAAGGCGGCACCTGCGCCATCGAACTGAACGGCAACCACAGCGAAATGCCGATCCGCGACATCGTCATCAGCACCGATGATGGCCTGCGCGCTTCGGTAATCCGCAGCCCGGCGGGCGACGCGCTGATCAGCGAAGACGAAGCCCAGGTGCTGGTGGGGGCTGGCGCCAAGGATGATCGACACAACGTCATCGCTGATTGAGTTTGCCGCCGTGTTGCCCAGAGGGGTGGAGGGGCTGAGGGCCCAGGCGCTCCCGAACAAAGACACCCTGCACGGGCACAGGAAATGCCCCGAGGGAAAAGAGAAAGGCCGCTGATTCCTTCCGGCGGCCGACGTAAAAAGGGGGCAGGCCCACCCGTGGTGAGGACACGAGCCCGGACCCGCCCCAACTTCCCCACCTGTTCTGATCGGCCCGATGCCCCGGGAACCGGGTGACGATCGAGAGCACAGATGGGGAATTTCCAGCCTTAGAACATGTAGGTAGCCGAGACGCTGAAGATCTGCCCCTTGGATTCCACCTTGCCATCGACGCTGCCGCCGCCCAGACGCGGTTGGTTCTGGGTGCGCAGGCGACCTTCATCGACGAACTGGCGGGAATAGGCCACATCCACGCTCAGGTTCGGGTCGGAGGCGAAGCGGTAGCTGCCACCCAGGGAGACGAAGGTACGGTCACCGTCGGGGATGCGCGCATCGCGGGTGGAGTTGCGGGTCGGCGTCTGGTCCAACGCCACGCCCGCGCGCAGGGTCAGCTGGTCGTTGAGACGGTAGTCACCGCCCACCGAGTACATCCAGGTGTCCTTGTAGTTGTAGGGAATGTCGACGATCAGGTTGCCGTGGGACTCCAGCTTCAGGGACTTGAAGGACGACCACTCGGTCCAGGTCACGCTGGCGCCCAGGCTAAAGCTGTCGTTGAAATCGTGCACCCAGTCGAAGGTGGCCATGGCCGGGATGTCCATGCGCGATTCGGCGTGGTCACCATTGGGATTCAATATCAGCCCTGCATAGCCCGCCTGTGCCAAAGCATCGGGGTTCATCAATTCGGGCGAGGTGAGGAAGTTCAATCCATTGGCATCCGAGAAATGCCAGTTGTAGTCCCCGTCCAGCTCGTTCTTGATCTTGGCGTGGTACGCCAGGCCCAAGGTGTCCTGGGCGGTTGGCTTCCAGGCAACGCTGGCAAACCAGCCCGGGGATACGTTGTCGACCTTCACACGCATCGTCGCCCTGGTGACACCACTGGGTAAGCCACCTGCGAAAATGGAACCCGGGTTTGCCGCAGCGGCAGCCATGAGGTCCACGTTCTGGCTCACGAAGCCCTGGGTACGCTGAATCACAACCCCACCGCCGACCGCCCACTGATCATCGATCTTGAAGGACAGCGAGCCGGCCAGGGCCGCCGTCTCGATCTTGGTATCCAGGGCGAAGTCTTTGGCTTTGAAGTTCTTGTCCCACGTGCTGCGCATGCCCATGGGGACAACTTGACCAAGGCCAATAGCGAAGCGATCACCGACAGGGATGACCAGGAACTGGGTGGGCAACCACTTGCTGAACCCGCCGTTACCGCCATCACCCAGCTCCCGAGTTTCGGGCCCGTTAACATCGATGAGTTCGCTACGGGGGTTGCCCGCGTAGTCATAGGCCTCCCCTTTGAATTTCATGTCGATATCGGCATAGATCGCCGACACCTGGCCGATGGGACGCTCGATAAAGGCCATGGCAGCCGGGTTGTTGAAGGCGGCGCTGGGATCGTTCTTCCACACCGAGCCACCGGCGAAGGCACGGCCCCAACCGGGCGTGCCATAGGTAGGTACGGCAAAGGCACCGGCTTCGGCTTGTTGAACACCGATAACGGCACTGAGTACGGCCAGGCTCAGCAAACTGCGTTTGCACGTGAAATTGAAAAGAGAGGGGCGCTTCGAATACGTCTTCATGACAACTCCTTGCTTATTATAGTTTTCTGCCTCACGGGGCGCGTCCTGCACAACTAATAGTTCAGAAAATCAAACTTCCTCACTAATGGCTCGAAACGTTTCTTACTTGCCGAATGTGCTGAACCCATATAGCGACAGTATTCCAATCACAATGAAAGCGGCCTTCCCACCCTGGGATGGGAAGGCCGTTCACGCTTACGGAACCAGCGTGAATGCCGGGGTCGGGCTGACATACAGGCTCTGGATGGTGCAGGAGCCAACCGGCTGGTTCGGGGTCAGGGTCAGGGTGTTGGTGGCGTTGCTCCAGCCACCGGTCACGGTGACCGGAGAAGAGCTGCAGTTGATACCGGCCACGGTGAACTTGACGCCGCTGACGTTGCCAGCGGTGAGGCTGGAAGCGGTCAGGGTCCAAGGCAGGCCGGCTGCGCTGGCTGCACCGCAGAAGCCGCCGCCAGTGATGTTCACGGCAGTGATGGTGGCTTTGTCAGCACCGCCCACGGAGGTGGTGCCGATGAATTCCACGTTGCAGGTCACGGGCGACAGGAAGCCAGGCTTGACCACCGAAACACCCTTGGCGGAGAAGGCGGTGTTGGCCGGGGTAATGGTTACGGCCATGGCCGAGGAAGCGCCCATGCACAGAGCCAGAGCAGCGGTAGCAACGGAGATTTTGGACATTTTCATTGTTTTCGTTCCTTGGTTGAATAAGCAAAACATGGTTTTGTTTTTGGTCACTGGGAATACACCACGAAGACCTTCCTGTTTAACCCATGACCGCTTTTCAAACTTGCCCAGTCACCCGCTGCTTCAAGTTACCGGCGGACGTTATTCCAATTCCGGTTTCAATCGGCGACGCCACACTGTTTCCGGGCAAGTTCCCAGGCCAACTTCCGTTGCGGGCAGATAACAATCGAAGTGCAGCTATCCAGGCTGCGTCATGTCATCCATCCAACAACGTCCGCATGGCACTGATCGGGCCGGTACTTGCCGAAGCAAGTGCCGGACGAGTTCCTCAACGCTGTTGTTCAGTCACGCTCGTTTCGATGCAGGGCCATGGACACACGACGGCCTGCGAGAGGGTTTCCACCGCTTCCGCCACCAGGGCGAAAAGGACGCATCGGCTCGGGCACAAGGCTCGATACGAGGCGAGGGAGCCGGGCGGCAGATTCCCGGCGAGTGATAGGGGCGTTGCCTGATACAGGCGAAAAATGGAGCATCCGTTGCCACCTCCCTGCTGCGTTCCAATGCGTAGCGATCTTTACCGACTCGCCAGGGGTTGTTACTCATCGGCGTCTTACCTGTGGGACCCGGGCTTGTGCCCTTGTGGGTGACTTCCCAGTGGGTAGCGCCGGGAACGAGATTAGGTTGCTGGACCGCATTTCATACCTAGCAAAAGGTTGGGTACCCCCGCTCCAGAGCCTGCCAGCGAAGCCGCAAAAGCGGGAACTTCCTACACACCTGCGTCAAAGGTCGCACGCCATATAGCTGACTATCCCGACAACTCGGGGCTTGACGGGTGTTTCCATCACGGACACTCGCCCATCCGCCGCATCGTTCTGGTGCATGAATTGATTGTTCGAAAAATGAATCCGCGTCCATCCACGGCGAATCTGCAGGCAGAAAGCCGGGTAATACGCGCGATCGTGCGAGTTGGAGGCTGAAAACCGTTGCATCTCGCCGGTTGAATTGAGCGACGAAGCCGAACGCATCGGAGCCCCAATGAGCACAGCAACGTTGGGCCTCGCTGCGCTCGGCGCCAACCTACGGGGATTGCATGAGGGTTAGGCGTGGGCCGGGTAAGCACGCCTTGTAGGTTGGGCTGAGGCACGAAGCCCAACACATCCGCGCCTCAATGGGCTCCACGGCGTTGGGCCTCGCTACGCTCGGCGCCAACCTACGGGAATTTGCATGAGGGTTCGGCGTAGGCCGGGTGAAACCCGGCGGGGATGACGAAACGCGGAGGCTCAGCCGGAGACGCCGACGAAGCCGGGCTCCAGGCCGAAGACTTCGACACCGGCGGGGGTGGAGCGGCCGGTGCGCACTTCCACTTCGCGCTCGGGTTGTTCGAGGGTGGGGCGGTAATCCAGCAGCCAGCGCCCTTCTGCGTTGCGCAGGGCCTCAGGCGGCACCACCATGGCCGCTTCGTTGCGGTAGGCAAGGATCGACAGCCGTGCGCTCATGCCCAGGCGCACCCGGCGCATCTGTTCTTCGCTGAGGTCGGGGATGGCGACCATCACCTCGAACTGTGCGCCACCCTGGGTGCTCGGCAGCGCCTGGCCGCCGACCACGCTCACCTGCCCATGCAACGCCTCACCCTCGAAGCCATCGCCCTGCACGTCCACCGCCATGCCTTCGCGCAGCTGGTTGACGTCCAGCTCGGAGACCCGCGCGACGATCTTCAGTTGCTCGATGCTGGCCAACCCGAACAGCGGCGCGCCTTGGGTCACCTGGGAGCCGGCCTGCACCGGGCCGCGTGCGGCGTCCTCCAGGCTCAGGCCGGGGGCCGCGACAACGATGCCGGAGAACGGCGCCTTGATGTCCTTGGCCTCCAACAGCTTGCGCAGGGCCTGGTGCTTGACCTCGGCATTGGCCAGCTCCATTTCGGCGATCTGCAGGTATTCGCCACTGCCGCGCGCCTGGGAACGGGCCAGGTCGCGCTCGGCGGCGCTGAGGTCCAAACGCTGCAGGCGCTCCTGCTGTTCCAGGTCTTCCAGCTCGTTGCGCGGGATGATGCCGCGGTCGAACAGCGCGCGGGTCTGGCCGAGCTTCTTCTCGGTGCTGGCCAGGGCCAGCTGGGCGCTGCGCAGGGTCCGGCGGGCGCGGGACATCTCCTCGCCGCTGTCCCAGTCCTTCAGCTCCTGCACCGCGCGCCGCGCCTTGAGCAGGGCCGATAGCGCATCGCGCTGCTGCACCTCGGTTTCGGCGACATCCATGCGCAGCAGCAACTGCCCGGCCTTGACCCGTTGCCCCGCCTCCACCAGGGACTCGGCCACGATGCCGGCAAAGGGCGCGCCCAGGGCCAGGGTCTTCTCCGGCTCGATGCGCCCCACCAGGCCGATGCTGTGTTCCAGCGGTGCCGGGTCCACGCGCTGCCAGCGCAGGGCGGCCGGTGCCGCGCCCGGCGCATCACGCAGGCCCCAGGTGATGCCGGCAATGGCCAGCACGGCGACGGCGAGCAGCAGGCCACGGCGGGCCAGCGGGGAGCGGTCAGTAGTCATTGAGCGAGATGTCCCATCTGTCGAGCGTCATGCCCAGGGCCAGGTCCAGTTGCGTCTGCGCGTCGAGGTAGGCGATCAGCGCATTGAGGCGGGCGTTCTCGGCACTGCGCAGGTCGCTCTCGAAGCTGAGCACCTGGAAGTTGCTGGAGCGTCCGGCGTTGAGCTTGTCGCGCTCGATATCCAGCTTGCGCCGCGACAGGTCCAGGGCGCGGCTGGCGATCTCCAGCTGGCGCCAGCGGGTGCCGACATCGCGCACCACATCGGTGACGTTGCGTTCCAGGGCCTGGCGAGCATCGGCCACCTGCAGCTCCTGGTCCTCGACATTGACCCGCGCCTGCACCTCGCCCTGGCGCCGCGTCAGGTCGCCGATGGGGATGTCCACGCGCACCCCGGCGTAGCTGTCCCAGGAGCGGTTGCTGCCGCTGCTGTACGGGTAGTCGTAGCGGTCCTGGGTCTGGCTGCCCCCCACCTCCAGGGAAACGTCCCAGAGCCGTTGGTTCTTCGCCACCACCAGGTTGATGTCCGCCTGCTGGCGGGTGATCAGCTGGCGCAGGTAATCCGGCTGCTGCTGCTCGGCCAGCTTCACCGCCTGCTCGCGGTTCACTTCGATGCGCTCGGCCTCCAGGGCATCGCTGGCGCGCACCTGCGAGGACAGGTCCAGGGCCAGCAGGCGCAGCAGTTCCAGGCGCGCGGAATCCAGCTGGTTGGCGGCCTCCTCCACGCTCAGCTCCTGGGTGGCGAGGTCGGCTTCGGTCTGCACGATCTCGAACTCGGCCATGCGCCCAGCCTCGATCATCGAGCGGTTGACCGTAACCAATTGCTGAGTGCGCTCCAGGGCGGCGCGGGCGATGCGCTGCTGCTCCTGGGCGCGCAGCAGGTTGCGGTAGGCACTGATGATGGCGGTGACCGTCTGCGAGACGCTGGATTTGAGGTTGAGCCGGTTGGCCTGTTCCGACAGCTGGGCCAGGCGCACCGGTGCGGTGTTCACCTCGCGCCCGGCGCCACGCAGCAGCGGCTGGATGATGCTCAGGTCGACGCCATCGTTACGCGTGCGCCCGGCCCGGTCGGCATCGTTGTAGCCCTTGCTCCAGCCCAGGGCGAACTGGGTGCCGTACTCGTTGAGAACGGTCGCGGTGGGGCCGATGCGGCCGTCGCGGTAGCGGTCCTCGTGGTTGCGGTTGGCCCGGTAGCTGCCGGTGATATAGAGCTTGGGGTTGAACACGTCTTCAGAGACGCGCAGGTCGAACTTCTCGGCGATGCGCCGCAGGTAGCTGCTCTGGATGCTGCGGTTGTTGCGCAGGCCGAGGAATACCGCATCCAGCAATGACAGGTCGGCCATCTGCTCGCTGAGCAGCGGGCCGTTACCCTGGCGCTCCATGGTCGGCGCCGAGGGGTCCAGGCGCTCCTCGCCCCAGGGTTTGGCCTGGGCCGGCAGGATGACCATCAGCAGGGCGAAGGGCAGCAGGCGGCTACGCATCACGCAGGGCCTCCACCGGCTGCAGGCGCGCGGCCGAAATGGCCGGGTGCAGGCCGAAGAACAGCCCCACCAGCAGCGTGCTGCCAATGCCCAGCGGCAATGCCGAGGACGCCAGGGCGAAGTCCCAGCCACACAGGCGTGCGTAGCCCCAGGCGGCAGCCACGCCGAGCAAGGCGCCGGAAACGGCACCGGCGGCGGTGAGCGTCACCGCCTCCAGCAGGAACAGGTTGCGGATGTCGCGCCGCCGCGCACCCAGGGCCATGCGCACACCGATCTCGCGGCGCCGCTCGCTGACGTTCATCAGCATCACGTTCATCACCCCCACCCCGCCGCCCACCAGGGAGATGCCGCCCAGGGCCGCCAGCAGGTAGGTGAAGGTGCGGGTCTGCTGCTGCATGGCGTCGATCATCTGCTGGGCCACCTGCAAGGTGCCCTTCTGCTCGCCGGCGATCTCGCGGTTGACCCGTTGCAGCAGGCGCTCACCGATGGTGGCCACGTCCTTGCCCGGCACCACCCGGGCGATCAGCGTGCTGATGCTCGGCGCCGGATTGATGCGCGCCATGCCCGCCGGCGGCAGGAACAGCGCGTCGTCGGCGGTAAAGGGAATGATGCCGCCAGCGCCCTGGGGCTTGAGGATGCCGATCACCTGGAACTGGTAATCATCGATGCGCACACGGTCGCCCAGCTGCAGCGGGTCGCCCGGAACCCCCAGCGCCAGGGCTGCCTGGGCACCGACCACAACGAAAGTCTGGCGGGCGTCGAAAGCCGACAAGTAGCGTCCCTGGGCCACCCGCAAGCGCGCCGCATCGCCCAGGGATGCATCGGCGCCCACCAGGGCCAGGCTGCGGGTGCGGCCGTGGAACACCACCTGGCCGCTGTAGAGCACCAGCGGGCTGACATGCTCGATGCCGGGCACGCTCGCCTCGAGGGTCGGGCCGTCCAGCACCAATGGCAGGCCGTCGCTCCCCCGCGCCACGGAAGGCAGCTGCACCACCACCGCCTCGGTGCCCATCTCGCGGAACACGCTCATGGCCTGGTCGGCGGCGTTCTGGCCGATGTTCAACAGGGCGATCACCGAGCAGCTGCCCATGACGATGCCCAGCAGCGCCAGCAACGAGCGCCGCCCGAGGTTGCGCAGGCTGCCGAGCGCCTCGTGCAGCAACTGCGTCAGCGAGGGGGCCGGGGCCGACTCCAGCAGCGTCATGCCGGGACCGCCTCGTCCACCACCCTGCCCTCGCGCACGCGGATGCGCCGTTCCAGGCGGGCGGCGATGCCGGGGTCGTGGGTGACGATCACCAGGGTCACGCCATTGGCGCGGTTGAGCTCCAGCAGCAGCTGCATGATGTCTTCGGCGGTGGCGGCGTCGAGGTTGCCGGTGGGCTCGTCGGCGAGGATCAGCGCCGGCTCGCCCACCAGGGCACGGGCGATGGCCACGCGCTGGCGCTGGCCGCCGGAAAGGTCCGCCGGCAGGTGCCCGGCCCGCGCCGCCAGGCCGACCCGTTCGAGCATGGCATGGGCCCGCTCGCGGGACTCGCGCAGGGCCACGCCGCGGTAGCTCAGGGGCAAGGCGACGTTGTCCAGCGCGCTGAGCCGGGGCAGCAGGTTGAAGCTCTGGAAGACGAAGCCGATCAGGCGGTTGCGCAGCGCCGCCAGGTCATCCGGGCTGGCCGTGAACACATCGTGGCCACCCAGGTGGTAGAAGCCGCTGCTGGGCAGGTCGAGCAGGCCGAGAATATTCAGCAGCGTGCTCTTGCCCGAGCCGGAACTGCCGAGAATGGCGCAGCTCTCGCCCCGGGCGATCTCCAGGGAGACCCCACTGAGGATGCGCAGCTCCTGCTCGGCGAGCCGATAGCGCTTTTCGATATCCCGCAGGCGGATGAGCCGCTCGTTATTGTTGTTCAACATGTCCATGTTTCCGCTGACCTGCATCCTTTAGCGGACCGATACAGGGGTTCCGTTCCCATCCCGTGGAAAAGGCAGGCCACTCGGGATGCCAGAGCCCTGGCTCAGATAATTAACACCCGCCAGTAAGGCCAGGAACCCACAGCAGGTATAGCCAATCTTTAGTTTGGCGAAGGGTCTCAATCGCCCCACCCCGCGTGACAGCCAACCCTTCAGCGCATTGCGTGCCTTCCAGGCCCGGCCGGATGCGTCGAGCCTTTACGGACAGAACACGCCCCACCTTCAGCCCTTTCCGATTTCCTTTCCCTTGCCACATCCCGAGCCTTGAGGCCTCGCGCCCTGTCCCGATTGCGGGCTGCTGGCGCGGTTCACGGCAGGGCGTTCCAGGCGCGCGGGCTCCGCTCAACGACAGGGGATAGGAAATCGACATGGCAACCGGCTATTTCATTCGCCGAGGCGACAAGACCAGTTGTGGGGGTGTGGTGATCGAGGCGGACAACCTCGTCAACATGTTCGGAATTGCCCACGCCCGCATGGGGGACCGCGTCACCTGCGGCAAGCACCCGGGCATCTACACGATCATGGGAGGGGTCTCTTTCATCCAAAGCAGCGGTCGCCTGGTGGCGGGCAGCCTGGACAGCATCAGCAGTTGCCCCTGCCGTGCCACCTTCATCCCTACGCTGTACGACGCGGTCTACCGCAAAGAGACCACCGCCAGCCCGACCGCAACACGCGCCGCCCCCGCTCTGGCCGCAGCCCCGCTTGCCGCCGTGCGCCCTGCTGGCCCTCCCCCCGGAAAAAACCAACTGGCGGAAAAGACAGCCGAGAAAGAACGGAAGGACATCGGCATCACACTGCGCCTGGGCCTGTTCTTCGATGGCACCGGTAACAACCAGGCCAACTCGGCGCTCACCGAACAGTGCCGGCGCGAAGATCGCCAGCAGTTCGACGAAGGAGCATTGAGCGCCCTCATCAGCCATTGCGCCCGCTACGGTTACCGCGACCCCGACGAGGGTGGCCTCTTCCGCCAAGTGCCTGACGACAGCTACGGCAATGCGCCGAGCAATGTGGCGTATCTCTATGCGCTGTATCCGGACAACACCGCCACACCCATTTCTGCAGACGCCGCCACAGGCTTCGCGCGCCTTTATTTTGAAGGCATTGGCACCACCAGCGGCGGATCGGACTCCGTACTGCCGGCCCAGGTGAGTGGGCGAGGCGAGACCGGCATCCTGCATCGGGTTGCACAGAGCCCAGGGCTGATTGCCGATCAGCTGGATCGTTTTGATAAAACCAACCCTGGCATCCAGATCCGGGGGCTGGAGTTAGATCTATTCGGTTTCAGTCGCGGCGCGGCGGCGGCTCGGCACTTCGCCAACGAAGTGCTCAAGCCCGGTGGCGGCCTGCTGGCCGAGGTGCTCCAGGCCGGCCGGTTCGGCCTGGCCAGCAGCTTCGACTGGCAGCGCGATACCCGCCTCAACTTCATCGGCCTGTTCGATACCGTGGCGGCGACGGTCGACCCGCTGCGGGGCGACTGGAGCCCGGCCAACGTCGCCAACCCCGGCATCAACCTCTACTTGCCTCCCGGCTGCGCGCGCAAGGTGGTCCAGCTGGTGGCAGGTTCCGAGCGGCGCTGGAACTTCGCGCTCAACAGCGTGGCCCCGCATCACCAGGAAATCAGCCTGCCAGGCGTCCATTCGGATATCGGGGGTGGCTATCCGCCGCTGATGGAAGAACGCCTGCTGGCCTCCCAACCGCGCCTGGCAACAGAACGCCCCGGCCAACCGCTGGACGCCACCCCGGCGTGGCTGGAGGCGCAGCACGAAGTCAGCCGCCTCCGGTCCCTCGGCCTGCCCGGCGATGGCGAAATCCGGATCAACGCCTGGCCGGTCCAGGGCACCCACCCCGATCAGGAGCGAACCGGCCTGCAGGCCCTGGTCGGTGTCGTGCTACAGCGAAAGGTGCGTGGCGAATTATCGCGGGTGGCCTTGCGCGCCATGCGTGAGCTGGGGGTGAAGCATGGGGTGCCGTTCAAATCCCTGCCCTCATCACCGGAGTTCGCCATTCCGGATGACCTTGCCCCTATTGCCGAGAAAATCCTCGCCTATGTACAAGGTGCCCCGTCCCGGCTGAGCCCCGACGACCAGCGCCACCTGTGGGCACGCTATATCCACCTGTCAGCCCACTGGACACCGAGCAAGGGGCTGCTGATCAGCAAACCCGCACCCAACCAGCGGCTGGTCTTCAACAACAAACCGCAAGCGGGGTACCCGCAATGAAGCGCCTGTTGCTGGCCCTCGTCATCCTCGCCCTGGCAGGTTGCGCGGCAGGCTCCGGCCGGCCGAGGCTGCCCTATGACTACTGGTACGTCGGTCTTGCCGCGCCACGATTCATGGAGGTCTGGGTGGAAAGCGTGGATGTCATCGATCGCCGAGGACTGGCGTACTTCCATATCCACGGTGGAGTCGTCAGCTACACCGGTAGCCCGGTTGGCTGGCACAACGGCGGCGGTGCCATGAAACAGGCATCCAATGTCGACTTGCCCGAAACCCTGTTCGTGCGCTGGCAGTCTCTGGTGGAGCCGCAGACCTACAAGCTGCGCATCGATATCCCGCAGTGGGTGCGCGACGAGATGCTCAAGCCACAACGGGCTTACTGCTCGGGACGAAAGCAATGGCGAGATAACCAGTATCGCTTCGACATCTCCATCGGCATGGCCCCCGGTGGCATCGCCAAGGCCTGGGTGGGTGGGCCATGCCTGTCGAATATCGAGATCGGGCGCTACCAGGCCAAGGTCGAACCACTGGGGCCGTCCCAAGGCGAAACCAATGGACAGTACGCTTGGCCCGCGCTCGAGCCTGAATCGGCGGCCTATATCAAGCAACACGGCATCCCTTATGAATCCTGGTAATCGTCACGCCTGGGCAGGGGGCCGGCTGGCAGACCGGCTCCCCGACACCCGCTTCATCCTCGACAACAAACCGCAAGCGGGGTACCCGCAATGAAGCGCCTGTTGCTAGCCCTTTTTATCCTCTCCCTGGCCGGTTGCGCGGCAGGCTCCGGCCAGCCGAGGCTGCCCTATGACTACTGGTACGTCGGTCTTGCCGCGCCACGATTCATGGAGGTCTGGGTGGAAAGCGTGGATGTCATCGATCGCCGAGGACTGGCGTACTTCCATATCCACGGTGGAGTCGTCAGCTACACCGGCAACCCGGTTGGCTGGCACAACGGCGGTGGCGCCATGAAGCAGGCATCCAATGTCGACTTGCCCGAAACGCTGTTCGTGCGCTGGCAGTCCCTGGTGGAACCCCAGACCTACAAGCTGCGCATCGATATCCCGCAATGGGTACGCGATGAGATGGTCAAGCCGCAGCGGGCTTTCTGCCGAGCCGATGGCGAATGGGTCGATAACCTCTATCGATACGACATCTCCATCGGCATGGCCCCCGGTGGCATCGCCAAGGCCTGGGTGGGTGGGCCCTGCCTGTCGAATATCGAGATCGGGCGCTACCAGGCCACGGTCGATACGAGGGGCCCCTACGAGGGCCACTCCAATGGGCGCTACTACCGCCCACCCACTGGGGCCGCGCAGGCCTATATCGAGCAGCACGGCATCCCTTATGAATCCTGGTAATCGCCACGCCTGGGCAGGGGGCCGGCTGGCAGACCGGCTCCCCGACGCCCGCTTCATCCTCGACAACAAACCGCAAGCGGGGTACCCGCAATAAAGCGCCCCCTTCTCGCCTTTCTGATCTTTGTCCTATCTGGATGTGCCGGTGCATATGGCCCTCCAGACATCCCATACAAACGCTGGCGTGTAGGTATAGGTGCACCCCGCTTCATGGAGGTCTGGGTGGAAAGCGTGGATGTCATCGATCGCCGTGGTTACGCGTACTTCGATATCCACGGCGGTGTAGTGGCCTACAACGACAAGACGCCCGGCTGGTACGACGGTGGTGGGAAGATGATGCCGGTCAGCAATGTCGACTTGCCCGAAACCCTGTTCGTGCGCTGGCAGTCCCTGGTGGAGCCCCAGACCTACAAGCTGCGCATCGATATCCCGCAATGGGTACGCGACGAGATGCTCAAACCACAACGGGCTTTCTGCCGAGCCGATGGCCAATGGGTCGATAACCTCTATCGATACGACATCTCCATCGGCATGGCTCCCGGTGGCATCGCCAAGGCATGGGTGGGTGGGCCATGCCTGTCGAATATCGAGATCGGGCGCTACCAGGCCAAGGTCGAACCACTGGGGCCGTCCCAAGGCGAAACCAATGGGCAGTACGCCTGGCCCGCGCTTGAGCCTGAATCGGCGGCCTATATCGAACAACACGGCATCCCTTATGAATCCTGGTAATCGTTAGCGATCCATTTCTCCGGCGCCTGGCCGCCGTATATATTCACGCCCGGCAACACCCATTCAAGGATGAACCATGCGCCCTCTCCTGCTGCTCTGCTACCTGCTGCTCACCGCTTGCCAAAGCAAACAGATCCCCGCCAACCAGACCTGGCCGGTTCCGCCAGAGCGGTTGTTCGCCTATCAGGAAACACCGGCCGAGCCGAGCCAGTACCTGATCGTCAACCGCGACGATGCCTGGTGGGGGCGCAAATGCCTGGCCAGCGTCTACATCAATGGCAAGCTCGCCGTGCAGCTGGAGACGGCAGAGTCGGCCGCTTTCCAGCTTCCCTACGGCCAGTGGGACCTGGCTGTTGACGCCGGCGACTGCGGCCGCGCGCAGCTCATGGTGCCGCTGTCCGACCAGGCTGCAAGCCGCTACCGAATCGCCTTCGACGTCGAGGCCAATGTGCAGCTGCTGCCCACCGAGGCGGGCAACAGCATCCTGTGCAACTACGGTGGCTGTGGTGCGCCCAGGGGACACCGGCTGCGAACGCTGTTCTGAACCGACCTCATCTCACCTCCCACCTCTCGGAGCCCCCCGTGTTGAATACCGGTAGCCGCTTCCTAAAGGTCAACCACGCCGGCGAAATGGGTGCGGTATGCATCTACAGCGGGCAGATCTTCATGGCGCGCCTGACGGCGCCGTCCCTGGTCATCCGGTTGCAGGAGTTCCGCGAACACGAGCGCGGCCACCGTGAAGTGTTTCGCGCCGAACTGGCACAGCGAGGCGTCCCACGCTGCCGCAGCTACTGGCTCTGCGCAGGGGGTGGATGGCTGCTCGGGCTGATCACCGGGCTGCTGGGCCAGCGCGCCATCGCAACGACGACAGCGGCTGTGGAGCATGTGGTGCTGCGGCATCTCGACGAACAGCTGGCGACCCTGGCCGATCAGGACCCCGCTGCCAGCGCCTGTATCGGCTCGATCCTCGTGGAAGAGCAACAGCATCACGATGAGTGGGAAGGCCTCGCCGGCGGTCATTGGGCCTATTCGCTGGCGCCACTGGTGCGGCTGAGTACCGAAGCGGTCATCCAGCTCGGCCTGCGTCTCTGATCGATGCACCGCTGCGTCGGGCCTCGCAGGTTCGGCGCCAACCTACGGGTATGCCACGCCGGCGACGTAGCCCGGGCTTCAGCCCGGGGCAGGCTCGGCAACGCACCGCTGGTGCGTTGCCTGGCAGCCCCCTCAACCGATGCGCAGCACCGCCACCACCTCCTGGCTGACCCAACGCCGCAGCATGCGGTTCTCCGGGTGGAAGCAGTAGACGCTGAGCAGGTCGTGCAGGCCGGATTCGCTCACCACCGCTTCTTCCTCGAACCAGCCGTTGGCGGTGCGTAGGCGCACGCGGCGGTGCTGGTCGTCGCAGAGGCGGAACAGGGTCCGGCGGTTGATATCGGTGTTGAGCAGGCGGCGCAGGTCGCGGGTGGAAAACCAGGCTTCGTGGCCCATCAGGAAAGCGCGCAGTTGACGCTGGTGACGCAGGAAGATGCGAGGGGTGATCTCGGGAAGGTTCATGGCAGTACTCCATCCATCCTGTGATAGAGCCGCCACCCACTGCATGAAGGGTGGCGGACCGTGCGAGGTGGAAGTACCGGGAAACGACCCAAAACCGGCTGGGCGCGAGCCCACTCACACGGTCCGCCATAGACTGCCGACGCCAGGCGTCGCTATGGCATGGGTCATTGTTTCTGATGCCGGGCTTCCACACCCGACTGCTTTCTGTGGAAAGCAGCGGCGGAACCCTATCCAAGCCCCTTGTAGGCCCGCAACGGCGTTGCCTTGTAGGCGTTTTCCATAAGGAGAAGCCCTTGTAGCAGCGGTGCCCCATCGAGCCCAGCAGCGTTGGGCCTCGCGAGCTCGGCGCCAACCTACCGGTAGCCCGGGCTTCAGCCCGGGAAGCCAGCTAGCCCAGCTCGTCCAGCAGCTCGGCACGGCTGGGTTCGGGGAAGCCCAGGGTGCGGTAGCGCGGCGGGTAGAAGCCGGGGGCTTCTTCGAGCAGATCACCCAGCAGCGCCATGGCCTGCTCCCAGGAAACGGCGCGGGTCTCGGCGTCGCTGCAGTCTTCGTTGGGGCGCACCAGCACCAGGCGGTCGACGCGGGGCAGCAGGCTGTCCACGCCCTCGGTCCAGCTGGCGATGGAGAAGAGCATGTCGGGGTCTTCCTGGACGGCATACAGCTGGTAGGTGGCGACGAAGATGTCGGTGCTGTTCTCTTCGTGGATCAGGTCCAGCGCGTGCTTCTGGGTGTCGTACTCGGCCTTGGTGGCGAGACGGCGCATACGCTCCAGGCGGGCTTGCAGCAGCGGGTTGTGCACGGTGTAGGGAGCCACCTTGCCGTCCTGGTAGCAGTACAGCCCGGAGGAGATCGCGCGGCCCTCGGTCGCGGCCTCCAGGCTCAGCTCGACCATCGCCGCGAGGCCGTGGCCGTCACGGTCGCCGGTCACCAGCAGGGTCTCGCGGCTGGGCACCATGAACAGCGGCCGGCCCTTGAGCGGCAGGCGCTCGAGCACGTCGGGCAGGAGGATGCGGCTGATGTCGTAGCTGTCGTTCCAGTTGCCCCGGAACAGCCCCGGCACCACCTCGACGAAGCTGTCGCCGGTGCTGTCGCGCAGGTTGGTCAGGGCGATGGCCATCCCCTCTTCGAGGGTGATGCCCCAGCTCTTGTCGGGGCCCTGCACCAGGGTGGCGGTGGACTCGGGGTGGTCGATGGCCAGCAGCACCACGGCGTCGTCGCCCATGGGCAGGTAGACCGGATCGAATTCGAGGTCGTTGCCCTCGGTGCGCAGGTGGTGCAGGCGCAGGTCCTCGATCATTCCGCGGCTGCGCACCACCGGCAGCAGCAGCGGCCGCGCCTCGTCCAGCGGCAGCGCCAGGCTGCGCTGGTTCTCGCACAGCGCCGTGATGTAGCTCTGCAACGCCTGCCGGCGCTTGGCACCGCGCTGCCCGCAATATTCACGGTAGGCGTTGTGCAGGTTGAAGAAGGCGCTGTCGCCATACACCAGGCGGAATTCCCGGGGGCGATAGGTCATTTCGCCCTTGAAGCCGGCCTTGCGCGCAGCGGACTCGAAGAGCACGGCGAAGTCATCCGGGGAGGGCTTGCGGTTGAAGAGGAAATCCAGAAATCCCATGGCGATACCAAACGATGAAAACGCGTCGCCGCACTTTAGAGGAGCCAATGCCGCCGCACCAGCACGCCGGTGCACGTCGAGCCCGCAAGATAATCCCTGAACCTTTGCCCGCCGTCCGGCACCCAATTCCATGAGTGCCGGCAAATAAGGCACGGTGACCGTCGCCCCTGGCGGTCACGGCGTTGAGCCTTCCCGAACAAGGACACGACGATGAACACCACTTCTGATGCCTACGCAACCGCCCTGGAAGTCAACGACGCCCCCGGCGTTTCCTGGAGCGCGGTATTCGCTGGCGCGGCGGCCGCCGCCGCGCTGTCCCTGATCCTCGTGCTGCTGGGCTTGGGCCTCGGCTTCGCGGCCATCTCGCCCTGGCAACACGAGGGCATAGGTGCCGAGGGGCTGGGCTTCGCCGGCATCGCCTGGCTGGCCTTCACCCAGCTGGCGGCCGCCGGCCTCGGCGGTTACCTCGCCGGGCGCCTGAGGCTGCGCTGGAGCCGCCTGCACGGCGACGAGGTGTTCTTCCGCGACACCGCCCATGGCTTCCTCGCCTGGGCCGTCGCCACGCTGGTGACCGCCGCGCTGCTGGTAGGCACCGTCGGCAACCTGGTGGGCGGTGGCGTGCAGGCCGGTGCGGCGATCGCCGCCGGTGCCAGCACCGGAACCGCGCCCGGCGCCAGCGACGATGCACAGACCCCCTACGGCTACTACATCGACACGCTGTTCCGTGACGACCGTCCGGCCCCCACCGTCGATGATGCCGCCCACGGCGTGGTGTCGCGCATCTTCGTCCGCAGCCTGGCCGACGGTGGCCAGCTGAGCCCCGAGGACCACGACTACCTGGTGCGCCTGGTGGCCCAGCGCACCAACCTGACCCAGGCCGAAGCCCAGGCCCGCGTCGAACAGGTCCACGCCATGGCGCAGCAGGCCGTGAACGACGCCCGCCAGGCCGCCGATGCGGCCCGCAAGGCTGGCATCCATGCCTCGCTGTGGATGTTCGTCGCCCTGCTCATCGGTGCCTTCACCGCCAGCTTCGCCGCCACCCGTGGCGGTCGCAGCCGCGACACGGTGACCGACGGCCTCGCCTACCACCGCACCGCCCCCCTTCGCTGAACGAGGAGAACGACCATGCGTTCGCTGCTGCTTTGGTTCCTGGGTGTACCGATCCCGATCATCATCCTCATCGCGCTGCTCACCTGAGCCGGGATGACAACGAAAAGGCCGCTGCTCCGGGAGGACAGCGGCCTTTGTGTTTGGTGCGTGGGGGAAGCGCATCGCGAATGAATTCGCTCCCACGATCGGTGTATCCCTGGCATTGCGTAGGTCCGGGTGAAACCCGACGCCCCCGCTCAGCGATCGGCCGGGTGATTGACCCCGTCGCTGGTGGGCACCTCGCCCAGGTCGAAGGGGTTGACCCCGTCCAGGCAGCCGACGTTGAAGCCGTACTGGCCCGGGCTGGAGCGGCGCTGGTGGTGGGTGTGGATGCCGCAGCGGGAGCAGAAGTAATGCCGTGCGGCGAGGGTGTTGAACTGGTAGAGCGTGAGCACGTCGGCGCCCTGCACCACGCGCAGCCCGGCCAGCGGCACGCTGGCGACGATGGCGCCCTTGCGCCGGCACAGGGAGCAGTCGCAGCGGCGCGGGTCCACCACCCCGTCCGGCAGGGTCAGCTCCAGCACCACGGCGCCGCAGTGGCAGCTGGCGCGGTGGATGGGGAGGATCGGGGTGTCGCCAAGCTGCTTGATCATCGACGTGCTCCTCGTGGCGGCCTCAGCTGCGCGCGAAGGCGGCGGCCTCGGCGATCTGTTCGGCGCTGGGGCGGATGCCGGTGTATAGCACGAACTGCTCCACCCCTTGCAGGACGATGACTTCGCCGCCGGTGATCACCCGCTTGCCGAGGGCGCGGGCGGCGCGGATCAGCGGGGTCTCCACGGGGATGGCGACCACGTCGAAGATCACCTCGGCGGCCTCGATGGTGGCCTCGTCGAAAGCCAGCTGCCCGGCCTCGGGGCCGCCATCCATGCCGATGGGGGTGACGTTCACCAACAGCCGCGGGCGCAACCCGCCCTGCTCCGCCTGCCAGGCGAAACCACAGGTGGCGGCCAGGGCGCTGCCGCGCACCTCGTTGCGTGCCACCAGGGTTCCCTGGGTGAAGCCGCTGTCACGCAGGGCGAAGGCCACCGCCTTGCCCATGCCGCCGCTGCCGCGCAGGGCGAAGTCCGCCTGCGGGTCGACGCCGTGGCTGCGCAGCAGGCTGGCCACCGCCAGGTAGTCGGTGTTGTAGCCCTTGAGGTGGCCGTCGTCGTTGACGATGGTGTTGACCGACTGGATCACCGCCGCCGAGGAGTCCAGCTCATCGAGGTGGGCGATGCAGGCTTCCTTGAACGGCATCGACACCGCGCAGCCACGGATGCCCAGCGCGCGGATGCCGCCGATGGCGGCCGGCAGGTCCTGGGTGGTGAAGGCCTTGTAGACGTAGTCCAGGCCCAGTTGCTCGTAGAGCGAGTTGTGGAAGCGCGTACCGAAATTGCCGGGGCGGCCCGACAGCGACATGCACAGGCGGGTGTCCTTGTTCAGGGTGCGGGGCATTGCGTGGCTCCGTTGGGGAAGGTGGACGAGTCCGTAGGATGGGTAGAGCCCGGCGAAACCCATCAGATGCGAGGCACCACCGAATGGGTTTCACTCCGCTCTACCCATCCTACGAGGGCACTAACTCCTGGCTATCGCCGCGCTTGAGCGCGGCATAGAGCAGGCCGGTGACCAGGCTGCCGGCAACGATGGCCAGCAGGTAGGCGAGCACGTGGTTGATGGCGTTGGGGATGAGCATGACGAACAGCCCGCCGTGGGGCGCCATGAGCTTGCAGCCGAAGTACATCGACAGCGCGCCGGTGAGCGCGCCGCCGACGATGCTGGCGGGGATCACCCGCAGCGGGTCCTTGGCGGCGAAGGGAATGGCGCCCTCGGAGATGAAGCACAGCCCCAGCACCAGCGCCGCCTTGCCCGCCTCGCGCTCGCTCTGGGCGAACTTGCGCCGCGCCAGCAGGCAGGCGATGCCCAGGCCGATGGGCGGCACCATGCCGGCGGCCATGGTCGCGGCCATGGGGGCGTAGCTCTGCGAGGCCAGCAGGCCGACGGAGAAGGCATAGGCGGCCTTGTTGATCGGCCCGCCGAGGTCGACGCACATCATCCCGCCCAGCAGCACGCCGAGGAGGATGGCGTTGGTGCTGCCCATGCCGTCGAGGAACTGGGTCAGCGCGGCGAGCATGCCGGCCACCGGCTTGCCGACCACGTAGATCATCACCAGGCCGGTGATCAGGCTGGCCAGCAGCGGGATGATGAGGATGGGTTTGAGCGCCTCCAGGCTCTGCGGCAGCCTGACCCAGCGGCTGATGGCCTTGGCCGAGTAGCCGGCGAGGAAGCCCGCGACTATGCCGCCGATGAAGCCCGCGCCCAGGGTGGCGGCCAGGAGCCCGCCGATCATCCCCGGCGCCAGGCCCGGGCGGTCGGCGATGGAATAGGCGATGTAGCCGGCGAGCAGCGGCACCATCAGCTTGAACGCGGTGTCGCCGCCGATCTGCATCAGCGCGGCGGCCAGGGTGCCCTGCTCCTTGAAGGCCTCGATGCCGAAGACGAAGGACAGGGCGATCAGCAGCCCCCCCGCCACCACCATCGGCAGCATGAAGGACACGCCGGTGAGCAGGTGCTTGTAGACCCCCTTGGCCTCGCCCTGGCCCTCGGCCTGGGTGCTGCCGGGCTTGCCGGCCTGCTGCACCTGGGCATCGGCCAGGGCCTTGCGCAGGGTGGTGTCGGCCTGCTTGAGGGCGACACCGGTGCCGCAGCGGTACACGCGCTTGCCGGCGAAGCGGGCGGTGTCCACTTCGATATCGGTGGCCAGCAGCACCACATCGGCGGCAGCGATGGCTGCGGCCGGCAGCGGGTCGCGGGCACCCACCGAGCCCTGGGTTTCCACCTGCAGCTCCATGCCCAGGCGCGCGGCGGCCTGCTTCAACGCCTCGGCGGCCATGAAGGTGTGGGCGACGCCGGTGGGGCATGCGGTGACGGCTACCAGGCGTGGCCGTTCACTGGCCACGGCAGGTGCAGGCGCGGCCTGTTCGGCCGGTACCTGGGCCTCGCGCTCGGCACGCTGGAGGAAGGCTTCCGGCTCGTGCAGGGCCTCGGCCGGGGTCGCCAGGTAGAGGCGCTTGCCGGCGAAGCGCGCGAGGTCCAGCGGGCCGGTCTTCACCACCAGCACCCAGTCGGCAGCCGCCAGCGCTTCGGCGGGCACAGTTTCGCCGCCGGGCATTTCCACCTGGGGCATCCAGCCCAGGCGGCGCGCGGCGGCCTCCAGCAGGCGCGCGCTGATCAGGCTGCTGACCGCGCCATTGGGGCAGGCGGTGACAAGGGCGAATTTCATCGGGGAACCTCGTGTTGTTCTTCTACGGGCTGCACGAGCACCGCGCTTTCCAGCGCGGCCAGTTGCGCCCGGTCATTGATGCCGAAACCGATCTGCGTCACCGCCTGGGCGGCGATGGCGGTGGCGTGGGCCAGGGTGCGCTCGGCGGGCCAGCCGGCCAGCAGGCCGTTGACCATGCCCGCCAGCAGCGAATCGCCGGCGCCCACGGTGCTGGCCACCTTCACCTTGGGCGGGCGCGCCTGCAGGGCCTGCCCCCGGTTGAACCAGCGCACGCCCTCGGCGCCCATGGACAGCACCAGGTGCTCGATGCCGGCGGCCTGCAGGCGCGCGGCCTCCTCGGCCTGTGCGGCCAGTTCGTCGAGGGGGCGGCCACAGGCGTCGGCCAGCTCCTCGGCGTTGGGCTTGACCAGCCAGGGCGCGCTGGCGAGCCCGGCGCGCAGGGCCGCCCCGCTGCTGTCCAGCGCCACCCGTGCGCCCAGCCCATGCAGGCGTCGCAGCAGTGTGGCGAACCAGTCGGCGTCCACGCCCCGTGGCAGGCTGCCGGCCACCACCACCAGGTCGTGGCCGGGCACCAGGGCGTCGAGGCGGCGCAGCAGTTCGTCCCGCGCGGCGGCGTTCACGTCCGGGCCAGGGCCGTTGATGTCGGTGATGCGGCCGTCGTCTTCGGCCAGCTTGAGGTTGCTGCGGGTTTCGCCCTCGACACGGACGAAGGCGTCGTGGAAGCCGCGCCGGGCGAACAGCGCCTCGAAGGGCTGGGCGTTGCCGGCACCGAGGAAGCCGCTGACGCTGAGGGAGTGGCCGAGGTCGGCCAGCACCTGGGCGACGTTGAGGCCCTTGCCGGCGGCGTGGCTGACCAGCGCCTGGCCACGGTTGACCGCACCGGGCTCCAGGCGCGGCAGGCGCAGGGTGAGGTCCAGCGCCGGGTTGAGGGTGAGCGTGAGGATGCGTGCCATCAGAATTTCTCCGCCAGGGCGCGTACCGCTTCGGCGCTTTCCGCCGCCAGCGCCACGCCTGCCAGTTCCTGGGCGTCGGCCAGGCTGAGCTCGCGGATGCGCGCCTTGACCTCGGGCACGCTACGCGCCGCGACGCTGAGCTCGTCCACCCCCAGCCCCACCAGCAGCGGCACCGCCAGCGGGTCGGCGGCCAGTTCGCCGCACACCCCCACCCATTTGCCCCGCGCATGGGCAGCACGCACGGTGAGCTCGATGAGTTGCAGCACGGCCGGGTGCAGGCCATCGGCCTGGGCCGAGAGCGTCGGGTGGCCACGGTCGATGGCCAGGGCGTACTGGGTCAGGTCATTGGTGCCGATGCTGAAGAAGTCCACCTCGCGGGCCAGCACCGGGGCCAGCAACGCCGCGGACGGCACCTCGACCATGATCCCCAGCTGCAGGTCGGCCTGGGGGATTTCCTCCGCCAGGCGCAGGGCCATGTCGCGGGCCTGGCGCCATTCGGCGACGCTGCCGACCATGGGGAACATGATGCGCAGCGGGCGGCCGTCGGCGGCACGCAGCAAGGCGCGCAACTGGGTCTCCATCACCTTGGGCCGCTGCAGGGTCAGGCGCACGCCGCGCAGGCCGAGGAAGGGGTTTTCCTCATGGGCGATGGGCCAGTAGGGCAAGGGTTTGTCGCCACCCACATCGAGGGTACGCGCCACCAGCGGGCGGCCGTCGAGGGCGTCGAACACCTTGCGGTAGTCGGCCTCCTGGCTCGCCAGGTCGGGCGCCTGGGAATGGGCCATGAAGATGAATTCGGTGCGCAGCAGGCCGACGCCTTCGGCGCCCTGCTCCACCGCCGCCACGGCGCCGGCAGCGTCGCCCAGGTTGGCGCAGACCTCCACCCGGTGGCCGTCGCGGGTTCGGGCCGGTTCGTTCTTGTGCGCCTCGGCCTCGCGCAGCAGGCGCTCGCGGTCCTGATGCTCGGCCCGGGCGCGCTCCAGCAGGGCCTGCTCCGGTGCCACCACCAGGCGGCCACGACCGCCGTCCAGCAGCAGCGGCGTGCCCGTCTCCAGGGCCAGCACCCCGGTCCCGGCGCCGACCAGGGCGGGAATGCCCAGGGCGCGGGCGACGATGGCGCTGTGGGAGGTGGCGCCACCACGCGCGGTGAGGATGCCGGCCACGCGGGTACGGTCCAGCCGCGCGACGTCGGAGGGCGCCATCTCGTCCAGCACCAGCACGTAGGGGCGTTCGGGCTCGGCCTGCTCCACGACGCCGCAGAGCTTGGCCAGCACGCGGCGGCCGATGTCGCGCAGGTCGGCGGCACGCTCGGCCAGCAGCGCGTCCTGCAGGGATTCCTGCTGCGCGGCGGCGGTGGCGATCACGCCCGCCCAGGCGGCGGCAGCGCTTTCGCCACGCTGCAGCCGGGCCTCCACTTCTTCGCCCAGGGCCGGATCGGCGAGCATTTCAAGGTGGGTGACGAAGATTTCGCGGATGGCCTTCACCTCGCTGCGCTGCACCAGCGCCTCGATCTCCGCGCGCACCTGGGCCAGTGCCTGGTGCAGGTGCTTGCGCTCGCTGGCGGGCGTCTCGCCACGGGCGGGGTAGTCGAAGGTCCGCGCCACCCGCACATGGGCCGGGCCGATGGCGATGCCCGGCGAGGCCGGTACGGCGTTGAGCAGGCTGCCGGGCGCCGGTGCGGCGGGGGCGGCTTCCGGCAACTCGGCTTCGGGCTGTTCGGGGGCGCCGTCCGCCAGGGGCTCCACCTCCTCGCCCAGGCCCTGCTCCACCGCCTGGCGCAGCACCGGCAGGGCTTCGGCGGCGATGCCCGGTTCGGCCAGCAGCTCCAGCACCTGGCCCCGACGGATGCCCAGGCCCAGCAGCTTGCTCAGGCTGCGCGCGCTCACCGCCGGCAGCCCGCTGTCGGCGACGCGCACGCGGATGTCCCCGGCGAACCCCTTGGCCAGTTGCGCCAGCTCCTTGGCCGGGCGGGCGTGCAGGCCGTGGGCGTTGGCCAGGGGCACGCGCAGGCTCGGCCAGTCGGCCGTGGCGTCGCCCGCCAGGGTCTCCAGCACCCGGCGGCGATCGGCGGCACGGGCCAGTTCGGCCCCACGGCCTTCGATCAGCAGCGCGCAGAGACGCTCCAGCAGCGCCACATGGGCATCGCCCCGGCTGGCGAGGCAGAACAGCCCGGCCAGCGGCTGGCCCTCATGGCGCATGGGCGTGCGCGGGGCGACGAAGGCGAGCCCGGGGCGGCTCACCGCCTGGTCGCTGTCCAGCCACCAGAGGCCTTCGCCCAGGGGCAGCGCCTCGCCCTGCAACAGCTGGTTGGCGTAACCCTTGGCGACACAGCCGGCGCGACGCAGCAGGCGCGCGCCTTCCAGGGCCAGTTCGTCGAAATCTTCGGCGGTGCTGCCCAGCGCCACCAGTTGCTCGTCCAGCGCCAGCTCGCCAGGGCCACCCTGGAGCAGCGCGATGATGGCGTCGGCGGATTCGGCGCGGCGCAGGGCGTCCCCCAGGTCGCCTTCGCCCAGGGCGCGGGTCAGCAGTTGCAGCAAGCGCAGGTGCTCGTCGGATTTCGCGGCGATGCCGATGGCCAGGTAAACGCGCTGGCCGTCGCCCCAGTCCACCCCGTCGGGAAAGTGCAGCAGGCGCACGCCGGTGGCGTGGACCAGGTGACGGGTTTCCGGGGTGCCGTGGGGAATGGCCAGGCCCTGGCCGAGGTAGGTCGAGCCCTGCGCTTCACGCGCTTGCAGCGCGGCCAGGTAGCCCTCGGCGGCGAGCCCATCCCCCACCAGGCGGCCGGCCACCAATTGCAGGGCGGCGGCCTTGTCCGCCGCCGCCAGGCCCATGGACACCAGAGCCGGGGTCAGTTCGAGCATGCCGTTTCCTCCACGCGGGCCTTCAGGCCCTGTTGTCGTTGTGCGATGAACCTTCAGCTTAGGCGCTGCCCAACCCTTGGCAGAGGGTGGTTGCTATCTGGACAAAAGCCGTGCTGAATCGTTTCACTAATCCAGGGCGGCACGTTACTCGATATTCTTCGCCGCTTGAAGCCCGACCGATGAAACGCGCACCCCACGAGGAGTCGCCCCTTGAAACTCAGTGACATCGCCCGGCTGGCCGGGGTTTCGGTCACCACCGCCAGCTATGTGGTCAACGGCAAGGCCGAGGAGAAACGCATCTCCCCCGCCACCGTGGAGCGGGTGCGCGCGGTGGTCGATGCCCACGGTTACCGCCCCGATCCCCATGCCGCCGGCTTGCGCCGTGGGCAGACGCGCACCCTGGCCTTCATCCTCCCGGACCTGGAGAACCCCAGCTATGCGCGCCTGGCCAAGCTGCTGGAACAACAGGCACGGGCCCGGGGCTACCAGTTGCTGATCGCCAGCTCCGACGACGAGCCGGAGAGCGAACGCCAGCTGCTGCAGCTCTTCAGTGCGCGGCGTTGCGATGCGCTGATCGTCGCCAGCTGCCTGCCGCCCCAGGACCCGAGCCTGGGCGCGCTGCTGGATGCCGGGCTGCCGGTGATCGCCGTCGACCGCGAGCTGGCCCCGGGGCGTTTCTGCTCGGTGGTGAGCGATGACCACCAGGCGGCGCAACTGCTCACCCGCAGCCTCCTGAACCCGCCGCCGCGCCACGTGGCGCTGCTCGGCGCGCGGCCGGAGCTGCCCATCAGCCGCGACCGCGAGGCGGGCTTCCGCGCGGCACTCGCCGGCTTCGGGGGCGAAATGCGGGTGGAGCATGGCGCCGAGTTCAGCCGCGAGTGCGGCCGGCAACTGATGCTGGGCCTGCTGGAGCGCCAGGGCCACCTGCCGGATGCACTGGTGACCACCGCCTACGTGCTGCTGGCCGGCGTGCTGGATGTGCTGCGCGAACGGGGCGCCTGGCCGCAGCAGCTGCAACTGGCCACCTTCGGCGACACCCAGTTGCTGGACTTCCTACCGCTGCCGGTGAACTCCATGCGCCAGCAGCACGAGCTGATCGCCGAACAGGTGCTGGATCGGGCGCTGCAGGCCATCGCCGGGGACTACCAGCCAGGGGTGCTGGCAATACCGCGAAGGTTGCAGGTGCGTAGCGGAGGCTGAAGGACGCATCGCGTTACCCCGTCTGGTTTCACTCGCCACGCGAGGCTGTTGTAGCCCGGGCTTTAGCCCGGGACGGAGCCATCGCGAATGAATTCGCTCCCACAGGAAATCCCCCCTGGCACGACGTCGTAGGGGCGATGTAGGGGCGACTTCAGTCGCCAAGCAGACCGCAGGGCTCCCAACTCGGTGTCACAAACCAACACCGCCGGTGGATGAAAAAAGCGCCATCCACCCTACGCCCGGACCACCTCCCGAGGTTGGCGTCGCAGCGGGCTCTCCTTGTGGGAGCGGCTTCAGCCGCGAAGACCCGCAGCCGGTACGTGGCTGCGGCTGCCCCAACTCGGTGTCACAAACAACACCGCCGGTGGATGAAAAAAGCGTCATCCACCCTACTTGGCGCGTAGCAGCCCCCGGGATCACGGGTCTTCGAGATAGAGGGTGACGCTGACATGGAAGCGGTCGATGCGCGCCCAGTCCTTTTCCAGGGTCTCGCCGGAGTTCATGTGGATCTCGTAGGGCCGGCCGCTGGCGTGGGGCGCGTTGGCGGGCTGGGTGTCCCAGCCGCAGCAGATGAACCTCAGCGGCTGCAGGCCGAAGCGTTGTTGCAGCAGGCTTTCCACGCCATGGGCCTGGGGGCCGGGCACCTGGTACTCGGCCACCAGTTGGCGCAGTTGGCCGCCCTCCTCCAATTTGCAGCCTTCGAAGTGCAGCCCGGGCGACTCGACCCCGAGCTGCTCGAGGAAGTCACCGCAGGCCGGTTCCGCCGCCTGTGCGGTGCCGGCCAGGAACAGCAGCGCGAGAATCGGTGCCAGGCGCATCAGAAGATGTAGTCGGTGCTGATGAAGCTGGATTCGCGGTTGCGGATGATCTCGCTGATCAGCGTCTTGTTGTCTTCCTGGAAGCGGGTGGCCACCAGGGTGCGGATGGAGAAGGTGCGCAGCGCGTCGTGCACGGACAGGGTGCCTTCGGCTGAGTTCTTGCGCCCGTTGAAGGGGAAGGTGTCCGGCCCGCGCTGGCACTGGGCGTTGATGTTGATACGCCCCACCTGGTTGGCGAAGGCGTCCACCAGGCGGCCGACCTCGGCAGAGCAGTTGCCGAAGATCGACAGCTGCTGGCCGTAGTCGGAATCCAGCACGTAGTCGATGGCAACCTGCACGTCTCGGTACGGCACCACGGGCACCAGCGGGCCGAACTGCTCTTCCTGGTAGATGCGCATGTCCGGGCTCACCGGGCACAGCAGCGCCGGGTAGAAGAAGCTCTCGCGGCTCTGGCCGCCGCCTTCGTTGACCACCTGGGCGCCCTTGGCGGTGGCGTCCTGCAGCAGGGTGGCGAGGTAGTCGACCTTGCCCGGCTCCGGCAGCGGCGTCAGCGCCACGCCGTCTTCCCAGGGCATGCCTGGCTTGAGCGCGGCGAGCTTGGCACTGAAGCGCGCGAGGAAGGGTTCGAGCACGTCTTCATGGACGAAGAGGATCTTCAGCGCTGTGCAGCGCTGGCCGTTGAACGACAGTGCGCCGGTGACGGCCTCGTTGACGGCGTTGTCCAGGTCCACCTGCGGCAGGACGATGCCGGGGTTCTTGGCATCCAGCCCCAGGGCGGCGCGCAGGCGGTGCGGGCGCGGGTGCAGCTTCTTCAGGTCGCTGGCGCCCTTGTTGGTGCCGATGAAGGCGAAGACGTCGACCTTGCCGCTGGCCATCAGCGCGCTGACGGTCTCGCGGCCACGGCCGTAGATGATGTTGATGACGCCGGCCGGGAAGCTGTCGCGGAAGGCTTCCAGCAGCGGGCGCATCAGCAGCACGCCGAACTTGGCCGGCTTGAAGACCACGGTGTTGCCCATGATCAGCGCCGGAATCAGCGTGGTGAAGGTTTCGTTCAATGGGTAGTTGTAGGGGCCCATGCACAGCGCCACGCCCAGGGGCACGCGGCGGATCTGGCCGAGGGTGCCCTGCTCCAGCTCGAAGCGGCTGGAGCGGCGGTCGAGTTCCTTCAGGGCGTTGATGGTGTCGACCATGTAGTCGCAGGTGCGGTCGAACTCCTTCTCGGAATCCTTGAGGTTCTTGCCGATCTCCCACATCAGCAGGCGCACCACCTCGTGGCGCCGCTCGCGCATGCGCGCCAGGAACAGCTCGACATGGTGGATGCGCTCACCGACACGCATATTGGGCCAAGCGCCCTGGCCGTTGTCGTAGGCACGCACGGCGGCGTCCAGCGCCTCCAGCGCGGCGTCGGCATCCAGCAGCGGCGTGCTGCCGAGGATGACCTGTTCCTCACCCTGCTCGCCCTTGAGGAAGATCGGGCTGCGCACCGTGGCCAGGGGACCGTCCCAGCGACGCAGCTCGCCCTCCACCAGGTATTCGCGCTGCTCCACCGGTGCGCCGAGGCGCCAGGCTTCGGGGATGTCGTCGGCATGGGGGAACAGGGCTTCGGGGGCGAAACGGGACATGGGGCGATCCTCGCTGGGGTTTCTGTCGTTGGGGGGCGTCGCTGCACTGTGCTTTTCAGTGGGTTCTGGCCCGCTCGGTGGGTTCAGCTGGTTCAGTGGGTTCCGCGTTCAGTGGGTTTCCGCGTTCGCGGGAATGACGGTAAACACTGCCGCCACCCACGAACGCTGGGCCACTGGACGAGGCATCACTGCAGCAGCCTGAGCGCCTCGGCGGTGGTGGCTTCGATGCGCGCCCAGTCGCCGGCGCGCACCCAGGCGCTTTCCATCATCCAGGTGCCGCCCACGCACATGACGTTGGGCAGGGCCATGTAGCTGCGCACGTTGTCCGGCTTCACCCCACCGGTCGGGCAGAAGCGGATGCCCGGGAAGGGGCCGGCGAAGGCCTTGAGGGCCGCCGCACCGCCTACCACTTCGGCGGGGAACAGCTTGAAGCGCCGGTAGCCTCGGGCGTGGCCGAGCATGATTTCCGAGGCACTGCCGACGCCGGGCAGCAACGGCAGCGGGCTTTGCCGGCCGGCGTCGAGCAGTTCGGCGGTGCAGCCGGGGGTGACGATGAACTGCGCGCCGGCGGCCTCGGCCTCGGCGAGCATCTGTTCGTCCAGCACGGTGCCGGCGCCGATCAGCAGGTCCGGGCGCTGTTCACGCAGCAGGCGGATCGCGGTGAGGCCGTGCTCGGAGCGCAGGGTGATTTCCAGGGCCCGCAGGCCGCCGGCGGCCAGGGCATCGGCCAGGGGCAGGATGTGTTCCTCGCGCTCGATGGTGATCACCGGGAGGATGCGGGCTTCGGCGCAGAGCCGGTCGATCATCTCGACCTTCTCGGCCATGCTCGGCACGTTGCGCACTGGGGAGGGATTCGCGTTCATGACAGGTCCTTCGGGCTCAAGGGCACCAGTAGATCTCGAGGGGCTGGTGGAGGAAGGCGCGGATCGGCATGGCCGCCACGTCTTCACCGGCCAGCGCGGTGGCCAGGGTGTCGAGCTTGCCCTGCCCCTGCACCGCCAGCAGCGTGAGGCGCGCGCCGGCCAGCAGCGGCAACGGCATGGACAGACGCTGGCGCGGCACGCTCGGCGCCTGCATGGGCACGCAGCGCCGGGTGCACGAGTGGCTCAAGGCTTCGTCCAGGCCGGGGCTCTTGGGGAACAGCGAGGCGGTGTGGCCGTCCTCGCCCATGCCCAGCACCAGCACATCGATGGGCTGCGGCAGCTCGGCGAGCGCGGCATCGGCCAGGCGCGCCGCCTCGTCCAGGCTGGCGGCGGAATGATAGAGACCGATGAAGCGTGCCTTGGCCGCCGGGCCTTGCAGCAGGTGGCGACGCACCAGGCCTTCGTTGCTGTCGGCGTGGCCCACCGGCACCCAGCGCTCGTCGGCGAGGCTAATGGCGACGCGGGACCAGTCCAGTTCCAGTTCCTGGGCGGACAACCGCTCGAGGAAGGCAATGGGGCTGCGCCCGCCGGAAACCACCAGGGAGGCCACGCCGTGGGAGTCGATGGCCGAGCGCAGGGCGCCGGCCACGTGCAGGGCCAGTTCGCCGGCCAGTTGTTCGGGGCTGCCGAGGCTGACCCCGGTGACCTGCGTGGGCAGGTCGAGATTACAGATCGCCATACCAGCTCCTGCCGTCACGGGTGATCAATGCGATGGATGCGACCGGCCCCCAGGTGCCGGCCGCGTAGGGTTTGGGGGAGTCGCCCAACTGCTTCCAGCCGTCGATCAACTGGTCGCACCATTGCCAGGCGTACTCGATTTCGTCCTTGCGCACGAAGAGGTTCTGGTTGCCCTGCATCACCTCCAGCAGGAGGCGTTCGTAGGCATCGGGGATCCGCGCGCTGCGGTAGGTGTCGGAGAAGCTCAGTTGCAGCGGGCCGCTGCGCAGCTGCATGCCCTTGTCCAGGCCCTGGTCCTTGGTCATCACCTGCAGGGAGATGCCTTCGTCGGGCTGCAGGCGGATGATCAGCCGGTTGCTGATCAGCGGGCGCTGCTCGGGGGCGAAGATGTAGTGCGGCGGCTCCTTGAAGTGGATGACGATCTGCGACAGCTTCTGCGGCATGCGCTTGCCGGTGCGCAGGTAGAAGGGCACGCCGTTCCAGCGCCAGTTGCGGATGTCGGCACGCAGGGCGACGAAGGTTTCGGTGTCGCTCTGGGTGTTGGAGTTCTCTTCTTCCAGGTAGCCCGGCACCGGGCGGCCCTGGGTGCTGCCGGCGATGTACTGGCCGCGCACCACCTGCTGCGCCACCTGGGCGGCAGTGATGGGCGCCAGGGCCTTGAGCACCTTGACCTTCTCGTCACGGATGCTGTCGGCGGAAAGGTCGCTGGGCGGGTCCATGGCGATCAGGCAGAGCAGCTGCAGCAGGTGGTTCTGGATCATGTCGCGCAGCTGGCCGGCTTCGTCGAAGTAGCCCCAGCGCCCCTCGATGCCCACCTGTTCGGCCACGGTGATTTCCACGTGGGAGATGTGGTGCTGGTTCCACTGGGTTTCGAACAGGCTGTTGGCGAAGCGCAGGGCGATGAGGTTCTGCACCGTCTCCTTGCCCAGGTAGTGGTCGATCCGGTAGATGCGATTTTCGGGGAAGTGCACGGCCACCGCGTCGTTGACCCGACGCGAGGATTCCAGGTCGTGGCCGATGGGCTTCTCCAGCACCACGCGGGTGTGGCGGGCGCGCTCGACGCGGGCCAGGCCCTCGCAGATGGCGCCATAGACCGAAGCCGGCGTGGCGAAGTAGGCGATCAGCCGCTCCTCGGGGCCGACGCGCTCGGCCAGCACCTGGTAGCCCTCGGCGTGGAGGAAATCCATGGGCAGGTAGCTCAGCCGCGCCATGAAGCGCTGCAGCACGGCCGCGTCGATCTCCCGCTCCGGCACGTAGCCGCGCAGGTGTTCCTCGATGGATGCCAGGCGCGCGCCGCCCTCCTCGCTTTCGCGGGCCAGGGCGAGGATGCGCGTGTCGACATGCAGCAGGCCGGCGCGGTCCAGTTGGTAGAGCGCCGGGAACAGCTTGCGCAAGGCCAGGTCGCCGAGGGCGCCGAACAGGGCGAAGGTGCAGGGTTCTACAGATAAGGAAGCCATAATGATTGTTCTTTTACGAGGTTGAACTAGAAATACACGGTGAGAATGGCCATATCAAGAATAAATGTAGTAATAAGAACAACATTTTGTCACCCTCCTGTTACCTCTGGCTCTGGCCGGTGCCCCTCATTACGATAGGCCACCGATTTTGCAGGCCCCTTGCAAGGAACCTACATGGACCGCGTACGCAATCTTCTGGAGCAGATCCAGGGACGACTCGAAGACCTCAACAAGGCCGAACGCAAGGTCGCCGAAGTCATTCTCCAGGACCCACAGCAGGCGACGCGCTTCAGCATCGCCGCCCTCGCCCAGGCCGCCAGCGTCAGCGAGCCGACGGTGAACCGCTTCTGCCGCTCCTTCGGCGTCAACGGCTACCCGGAGCTGAAGATGCAGCTGGCGCAGAGCCTGGCCAGCGGCGCCGCCTATGTCAGCCGCGCGGTAGAGGCGGACGACGGCCCCGAGGCCTACACGCGCAAGATCTTCGGCAGCGCCATCGCGTCCCTGGACAGCGCCTGCAACGCCCTCGACCCGCAGCTGATCAGCCGCGCCGTGGACCTGCTGATCCAGGCCCGGCAGATCCATTTCTTCGGCCTGGGCGCCTCGGCACCGGTGGCCCTGGACGCCCAGCACAAGTTCTTCCGCTTCAACCTCGCCGTGTCGGCCCATGCCGATGTGCTGATGCAGCGCATGCTGGCTTCGGTGGCCCACACGGGCGACCTGTTCGTGATCATTTCCTACACCGGCCGCACCCGCGAACTGGTGGAAGTGGCGCGCCTGGCGCGGCAGAACGGCGCTTCTGTGCTGGGCCTGACCGCCGCCGGCTCGCCGCTGGCCCGCGCCAGCACCCTGAGCCTGGACATCCCGCTGCCGGAGGACACCGACATCTACATGCCGATGACCTCGCGCATCATCCAACTCACCGTGCTCGATGTGCTGGCCACCGGCGTGACCCTGCGCCGCGGCGTCGACTTCCAGCCGCACCTGCGCAAGATCAAGGAAAGCCTCAACGCCAGCCGCTACCCCGCGGATGAAGAGCCGGGCTAAGGCCCTTTAAAAGGCAGACCCAGGGTGGCGGGATTGATTCGGGGCCGATGGTCGGAGGGGTGGCGCGTTCGCGAGTAAACATCCACGTTCCTGGAGCATGGCGTTGCTTTTTGCCCCCCCCTGGAGTGAGCACAGCCAGGCCTCGGAGCATGCAGCCGCCGTTCACTCCGGACGTAGGGTGTGCTGCGCGCACCTCGGACTCGCCGGAAGCACCGAGCGGAGGTGCGCACGGCACACCCTACGGCACGTGCTCATACTGCCGAGCCCTCAGCCTGCCCCCGGGCTGAAGCCCGGGCTACCTCAGGTATTCACTCCACCCTGGCACGCAGCTGGATGCGCGCCGTCTCCCCTGGCGCCAAGACCTGGCTGCCGGTGCCGCAGGCGGCGGCTTCGATGCTGGCGAAGCCGAGGCCTTCCTTCCAGCTGACATCGCTGAGCGGGCGGCTGCCGGGGTGCCAGACCACGGTATTGGGTGAACCGCCGGTGTCGATGCGCACGCGGCGTTGCCAGCCGGCGTCCTGCAGGTGCAGCGGGCCGGCGTGATCGAAGATGCGATGACAGCCTTCCACCGGGCGCAGCTCGCCCTGCTGGGTGAAGCGCTGGCGGCTGAGCAGGTCCTGCCCGCTGGCGCCCTCCAGACCGAGCACGGCGACCCGGGCGATGTCGCTGATGCTCCAATAGGCGTGCAGCGCCTGGCTGAGTACGCAGGGTTCCTGGTCGCCATGGCGGGTGGTCAGGGTCAGCGCCAGCTCATCGCCCAGCTCCGCCTGCAGCTCCACCTCCCAGTCATGCAGGGCCAGGCGCCAGCGCAGGCGCACGCCGGCGTCGGAGCTTTCGCGCTCCTGCAGGCGCCAGTCGGTGAGGCGTGCCCAGCCGTGATGGGGCCAGCCGCTTTCCTGCGGGTGGCGACCGAACCAGGGCCAGCACACCGGCACGCCGCCGCGTATCGCGCCGAGCCTGGGCCAGCGCGCGGCGCACCAGAGCAGCGGGCGTTCGCCGCGCGGCTGGAAGTGCAGCAGCTGGCCGCCCTGGCGGGCGAAGATGGCGCGGCAGCGCGGGTGATCGATCAGCAGCAGCTCGCGCCCCTGCTCGCTGCCCCAACGGAAGACCTGGCGCACACCGGGGACGAAGAGCCCGGCGAGCGGATGCTCCACGGGCTCGGCCGCCAGTTCCAGGCCATGGCGGCGCGGTTCGCCACGACTCATCGCAGGGCCGCGCCGCGCAGGCTCACTTCCACCAGTACTCGATCTGCACGCCGACGTTGGAGCCGTGCAGGTCGGTGCCGTAGGCGCCGGTGTCGGAGAGCGCCGAGCCGGCCGCCAGCAGGCTGGCCGAACGCTGCGCCGCTTCGTTCCAGCTGGCGTAGGTGTAGTAGAGGCGGATTTCCGGGCGCTCCCAGAAGCCCGGGCCGGCGGGCGACCAGGTGGGGGCGATGGTGAACTTGGTCAGTTTGCGGGTGCCGCCAGGGGCTTCTACCTGGTCGCGGCCCAGTTCGGTGACCAGCTTGAACTGCTCGGAGATGGCGTAGACCGGGCGCACGCCCACCGACAGCCAGTTCTGGTCGGCGCCGTCGGGGCGCTTGTCCTTCTGGTAGACGACCTCGAACTGACCGCCGAAGCGCGGGGTGATCTGCCAGTCGAAGAACTCCACGGCGCGCCAGCTGGAGGCGCTGTTGTCCAGGGTCGGGTCGCCGGTGTAGCCGAGGCCGGTGCCCGGGCCGCGGCCGTACTGCAGGGCGAAGGTGTTGGCGCCGCCGGCGAAGGGCTTCTGCTTGTGCTGCGCGGTCACCGCCCAGCCACTGTGGGAGTCGGTGCTGTCGGGCTTGTCGATGTAGCTGAAGCCCACTTCCATCTCGCCGCCGGGGTTGGTCTGGAAGCCGCCGACGTTGAAGTCATGGCGGTTGATGTAGGGCTTCTGGTCGTAGTTGTCCTTGCGCGAGAAGACGTAGCTGTACTTCAGGTCGCCGATGGCCACTTCGTCGAAGCCGAAGCCGGTGGCGCTCTGGTTCCAGTAGTAGAAGTCGGAGATGTGGATGTCGTTACGCTTGTAGAAACGACGCCCCGCCCAGAAGGAGCCGCCATTGAGGGCGGGCATATTGCTCCACTCGGCGTACATCTGGTTCATCCGCGCAAAGCCGTAGTCGCCGGTGAACTTGGGCGTGTGGCCGTACTGGTTGTACAGCTGGGCCATGCCTTCGAGGCTGATCACCGAACCGTCGTCGAGCTTGAACACATCCTGGCGCAGGTCCAGCTCGATGTACTGCTCGCATTCGTTGCCGAGGCGGTACTTGGACTGCGCCCCCGGCAGCTGGAAGCACGACTGGGTGCCGCCGTCGGTGGAGCTGCCGGCGCCACTGCGCATGTAGCCGGTGAACTCCAGTGCATTGGCCGCTCCGGGCATCGCCAGCATGGCGCAGGGCAGCATCCACCAACTCTTCTTCACGTTCATATCCACTCCAGTTTTTATTGTTGTATTGCCTTGGATATCAGGGCCGTCCCTGGGCTCGGATGGCAGCCGGGGCGGCCTTCCTTTCAACGCCCCTTGAACTGCGCGACATTGCCCGCGCGCTCAACGGTTCGTGACTTTCCCAGCCCACCCAGCCGCTCACCGCTCTGCGCGTCGAAGAGCAATACCTTGCTGGGATCGAAATACAGCGAGAGGGTTTCACCTATCTGCGGCGCGGCGTCCGGCGCCAGGCGGCAGCAGACCTTGGTCTGGTTGAGGCTGGTGAACACCAGGGTGTCGGGGCCGGTGGGTTCGGTGACTTCGATCTCGGCGCGGATGCTCGGCAGGCTGGCGTCGGCCGGCGCGCTGGCGAGGATCTGCTCGGGGCGCACGCCGAGGATTACCTCGCGCCCTTCGATGCCCTCCCCCAGCTCGCCCAGGGGCAGCTCGCAGCGGGCCTGGCCGCTGTCCAGCAGGGCCCACAGCTGGCCGTCGCGGCGCTGCAGGCGCAGGGGGATGAAGTTCATCGGCGGCGAGCCCATGAAGCCGGCGACGAAGAGGTTGGCCGGGTCGTTGTAGATCTGCTGCGGGGTGCCGAACTGCTGGATGACGCCGTCCTTCATCACCGCCACCTTGTCGCCCAGGGTCATGGCTTCGATCTGGTCGTGGGTGACGTAGACGGTGGTGGTCTTGAGGCGCTGGTGCATCAGTTTGATTTCAGTGCGCATCTCCACCCGTAGCTTGGCGTCGAGGTTGGAGAGCGGCTCGTCGAACAGGTAGATCTTCGGCCGCCGCGCCAGGGCCCGGCCCATGGCCACGCGCTGCTGCTGGCCGCCGGAGAGCTGGCCGGGCTTGCGTTCGAGCAGGTGCTCGATCTGCAGCAACTTGGCCACGCGGCTGACTTCGGCCTCGATCTCGGCGGCCGGCAGCTTGCGGATCTTCAGGCCGAAGGCGATGTTCTGGCGCACGCTCATGGTCGGGTACAGGGCGTAGGACTGGAACACCATGGCGATGTCCCGGTCCTTGGGGCTCATGCCGCTGATGTCGGCGCCGTCGACGAGTATGGCGCCACCGGTGATGTCCTCCAGCCCGGCGATGCAGTTCATCAGGGTGGATTTGCCGCAGCCCGAGGGGCCGACGAGGATCAGGAATTCGCCCGAGTCGATGGACAGCTCGATGTCCCTGAGGGTGTCGGCCAGGCCGCTGCCGTAGCGTTTGTTGACGTTGCGCAGTTCGAGGGTTGCCATATCAATCTCCACAAATGAGTAGCGTCGCGGGCACGCGCAGCGGCGTTCAGCCCTTGACCGCGCCGGCGGTCAAACCCCGGAGGAAGTACTTGCCGGCGAACACGTAGACGAGCAGGGTCGGCAGGCCGGCGATCATCGCGGCGGCCATGTCGACGTTGTATTCCTTGGCCCCGGTGCTGGTGTTGACCAGGTTGTTGAGGGCCACGGTGATGGGCTGGCTGTCGCCGCTGGCGAATACCACGCCGAAGAGGAAGTCGTTCCAGATCTGGGTGAACTGCCAGATCAGGCAGACCATGACGGTGGGCACCGACATCGGCAGCAGGATGCGCCCGAAGATGGTGAAGAACCCCGCCCCGTCGAGCCGCGCCGCACGCACCAGGGCGTCGGGGATGCTGACGTAGAAGTTGCGGAAGAACAGCGTGGTGAAGGCCAGGCCGTAGACCACGTGCACCAGCACCAGGCCGGCGGTGGTGTTGGCCAGGCCGAACTGGCCGAGGGTGAAGGACGCCGGCAGCAGCACCACCTGGAACGGCAGGAAGCAGCCGAACAGCAGCGCGCCGAAGAACAGCTGCGAACCCCGGAAGCGCCACATGGACAGCACGTAGCCGTTGAGCGCACCGAGCAGCGTGGAGATCAGCACCGCCGGCACGGTGATCATCACCGAGTTCCAGAAGTAGCCGCCGACCTGGGTCCAGGCCTTGGCCCAGCCGATCAGGGTGAACACGTCCGGCAGCGACAGCAGGTTGCCGGTGCGGATGTCGTCGGGGGTCTTGAAGCTGGTCAGCAGCATCACCACCAGCGGCACCAGGTAGAGGGCGCAGGCGAAGATCAGGGTCGCGTGGATGGCCAGGCGGCTGAGGCTGAACGGGGGTTTTCCGGCCAGGCTAGTCATGGCGCTTGTTCCTCAGTTCGGAATACAGGTAGGGCACGATGATCGCCAGCACGGCGCCGAGCATGAGCATGGCGCTGGCCGCGCCGAGGCCCATCTGCCCACGGGTGAAGGTGCTGGCGTACATGAACATCGCCGGCAGGTCGGAGGAGTAGCCGGGGCCGCCGGCGGTCATCGCCGCCACCAGGTCGAAACTCTTGATGGCAATGTGGGCGAGGATCATCAGCGCACTGAAGAACACCGGGCGCAGGCTCGGCAGGACGATGCGCAGGTAGATGGTGGGCAGGCTGGCGCCGTCCACCTGGGCGGCGCGGACGATGGATTGGTCGACCCCGCGCAGGCCGGCAAGGAACAGCGCCATGACGAAGCCGGAGGACTGCCACACGGCGGCGATCACCAGGCAGTAGACGACGCGGTCCGGATCCACCAGCCAGTCGAGGCGGAAGCCTTCCCAGCCCCAGTCGCGCAGCAGCTTGTCCAGCCCCAGGCCGGGGTTGAGCAGCCACTTCCAGGCGGTGCCGGTGACGATCATCGACAGCGCCATGGGGTACAGGTAGACGGTGCGGATGAAGCCTTCGCGGCGGATGCGCTGGTCCAGCAGCACGGCGAGGAATACGCCTATCACCAGGCTGATGGTGATGAACAGCCCGCCATAGACCAGCAGGTTGTGGCTGGCGACCCACCAGCGGTCGTTGTCCCACAGGCGCTCGTACTGCTGCAGGCCCACCCACTTGTAGCTGGGCATGAAGCGCGAGTTGGTGAAGGACAGCAGGAAGGTCCAGAGGATGTAGCCGTAGAAGCCGACCAGCACGATGAGCATGCTCGGCGCCAGCACCAGCTTGGGAAGCCAGCGTTGCAGCGCATCCAGCGGCGATGCCTTGGCGAAGACTGCGGTTGAGCTCATGGGGCACTCCGTATGACAGGTGACGCGAACAGCCCGCTCTCCCGTAGGGAGCAGAGAGAAATCGAGGCAGCAGGAACCCGTGGCGCCTGCCGGCACCTGGAAAAACGTCGGTAAGGGAGGGGCCGCTTACGCGGCCCCGGAGGTCACTGCACGGCCTGGATGGCGGCAGCCAGCTGCTGGGCGGCTTTCTTCGGGTCCGCCGAGGGCGAGTTGAAGAAGTTGGTGACCACGTCGAACACCGCGCCCTGGACGTAGCCCGAGGAGGCCATCAGGTGCGCCATGCTCGGCTGCAGCCCGCCGTTGCCGACGGCTTCCTTGAAGTCCTTCATGGAGGCCTGGGCGCAGCTGTCGAAGCCGCTCATGTCAACGTCCTGGCGCACCGGGATGGAGCCCTTGTTCTGGCTGAACAGGGTCTGGAACTCGGTGCCCATGACGATGCGCGCCAGGTCTTCCTGGGCACTGCGGTTGGCGTCGTCCTTGAGCTTGAACATCGTCAGCGAGTCGATGTTGTAGTCGAAGCTGCCCTGGGTACCGGGGAACGGCACGCAGAGGTAGTCCTTGCCCGCCACCTTGCCGGCGGCGGTCCATTCGCCCTTGGCCCAGTCGCCCATGATCTGCATGCCGGCCTTGCCGTTGATGACCAGCGCGGCGGCGGAGTTCCAGTCGCGGCCGGCGGCGTTGGCGTCGATGTAGCCGTGGAGCTTCTGCAGGGTCTCGAACACCTTGACCATCTTGTCGCCGGAAAGGGTCGCCGAATCCAGCTCGACGAAGGCCTTGTGGTAGTCCTGCGGGCCGAGAATGCTCAGGGCAATGTTTTCGAAGGTGGTGCCGTCCTGCCAGGGCTGGCCACCGTGGGCGACGGGGATGAAGCCGGCGGCCTTGAGCTTGTCGGCGGCGACGAAGAATTCGTCGAGGGTGGTGGGCGGCGTGGCGCCGGCCTTCTTGAACACCTCGGGGTTGATCCACAGCCAGTTGACCCGGTGCACGTTGACCGGCACGGCGACGTAGTGGTCTTCGTATTTCATGATGCCGGCGACCTGCTTGGGCAGCAGTTGGTCCCACTTGCCCTCCTCGGCCACGTTGTCCATCTCGGTGAGCAGGCCGAGTTCGCCCCACTCCTGGATGTCCGGCCCCTTGATCTGCGCGGCGGACGGCGGGTTGCCGGATACGGCGCGGGTCTTCAGCACGGTCATGGCCGCCTCGCCACCACCGCCGGCGACGGCGAAGTCTTTCCAGGTATGGCCTTTCTTCTCGACCAGTTCCTTGAGGGTGTCGGCGGCGCGTTTTTCGCCACCGGAGGTCCACCAGTGCAGAACCTCCACTTCACCGGCGAGGGCGGAAAGGGGGAAGAACGAAGCGAGGGATACGACAACGGCCAGGCGAGAGAACGCATTCATGAGGGGATCACCTTTTTGTTTTTATGGCTGTGCAAGTCGGTGCTTGCGCATGCCAGGAGTCTAAACAGGATGGTCGGAACGCCGGGTAACAAAGGGATGCCCGAAGGTCACAGCTCGGTTACACAGAACGGAAACTGCCTCGGTTGGTTCAACCCATCGCCGACACCACCCGGGGCGGGTTCGGCGCCTTGCGGTGCAGGCGGCGGAAGTCCCTCGGGGTGCTGGCCTTGAGCGCGAGGAACTGGCGGTTGAACAGCGAGAGGTTGGCATAGCCCACCTGCTCGGCGATGCGCACCACGGCCAGGTCGGTGGCGATGAGCAGCGAACAGGCGCGACCGATGCGCAACCGCGTGACGTATTGCACGGCGGTCATCCGCGTGTGGCGGCGAAACATCCGATGGAAGGCCGAGACGCTGACGCAGGCGAGTTCGGCCAACTCGGGGATGGAAAGCGGCTCGGCAAAGCCCTGGTGCAGCCGGTCCAGCACCCGCTGGATGCGCGGGTCGGCCGTGGGCATGGCGGCAGGCGTGGCCGGCGCGTTGGCGAGGTGCAGCACATCCGGGTCGCGGCAGAGCTGCAACAGGACGTCCAGCAACAGCATCAGGCGCCGGCCCGGCTCCGCCTCCGGCATCGCTTCGATCAGCGGGCGCACGCCGGCGCGGGTCGCCGCACCGAAACTCAACCCCTGCTCCGCACCCGCCAGCAGCACGCCGATGTCACGCAGCTCGGGGAACATGGCCAGCAGGCCATTGGCCCAGTCGCGGTGGAACCAGATGACCAGCGCCACATGGGGCGACCCGGCGTCGATCCGCTCGCGGGAGCACCAGCTGTGGGGCAACCCGGGGCCGACCAGCACCAGGTCGCCATCGTCGTAGGGCTCGATGTCGTCACCGATGTAGCGATGGCCACGGCTGTTGAGGGTGAGGGTCAGCTCGTACTCCGGGTGGTGGTGCCACTCGAAGGGGATGCCCTCCTCCAGGCGCCGGTTCAGCAGTGCCCAGGAGGCCCCGTCGTCGGGAATGATGGTTTCGAGGTATGCGCGCATGCCGGCACGATAGCGCAACCGGTGAACGCACTCACGCCATAAAAGTATCGGTTTCTACCTCTAACCGCGGCATCGGCGCCGCGCCCCGCTGGATAGCCTGCGAAGCGTTCCCATCACAACGACGCAGGAGAACGACATGGCGACCCTCTACACCGACGGGCACGGCAACCACCCTGGCGCGGGGAGCGCCACCACCCCGCTGCAGGCCATCGACAAGCGCCGCCCGCTGCGCGTGCTGAGCGAGGCCGACTGGCAGCACTGGACCCGCAAGGGCTACGTGATCGTGCGCAGCGCGGTCAGTACCGCCGAGGCCGACGCGGTGGTGGCGATGCTCTGGCGCTTTCAGGAGATGGACCCGAACGACCCGAGCACCTGGTATCGCCCGCAACTGCGCGAACACCGCATGACCGAGCTCAACAACACCGGGATGGTGGAGGTCTACAACCACCAGAGCCTGTGGGACACCCGGCAGAACCGGCGCATCTACGACGCCTTCGTCGACATCTGGGACCGCGAGGACCTGTGGGTGGCCATCGACCGCGCCAACCTCAACCCGCCGAACAAGGCGGCCCGCGCGGCCGGGAAGAAGGACGGCTTCATCCACTTCGACGTCGATGTGTCGCAACGGCCGCTGCCCATCGCCGCCCAGGGCGTGCTGTCCCTGGCGCCGCAGGACGACGAGGTCGGTGGCTTCCAGTGCGTGCCCGGCATCTTCGAAGCGATCGAGCAGTGGTGGTCGCGCCAGCCCGAAGGCGCCAACCCCTTCAAGCCGGATATCGGCGCGCACGCCATCGAAAACATTCGCCTCGACAAGGGCGACCTGCTGATCTTCAACAGCCTGCTGGCCCACGGCGTTCGCCCCAACCGCTCGGAGGATCGCGTGCGCCTGGCGCAGTACATCTCGATGTTCCCGGCGGATTTCGACAACGAGGCCCTGCGCCAGGCGCGCATCCGCACCTGGGCGGAGCAGACCCACCCGTTGGGCGACCCCTTCCCCGGCGACCCGAGGGAGTACGAACGCCGCCACTTCGCCCGCGCGGAACTCAGCGAACACGGGCGCCGCCTGCTGGGGCTGGAGCCCTGGCCCTGATGCGCAGTGGCGAGCGGTGCTCAGTCGGCGACGCGGGGCAGCTCCAGGGTCACCCGCAGCCCGCCTTCACGCAGGTTGCGCAGGCTGACCTCGCCGCCATGGCTATGGGCGATGTTGCGGGCGATGCCCAGGCCCAGCCCGTAGCCCTGCTGCTGGCCGGAGAGACGGAAGTGCGGCTCGAAGACCTGCTCCAGGCGCTGCTCGGGCACGCCGGGGCCCTCGTCATCCACATGCAGCACGAAGGCGTCGCGGCCGTCCTCGATGTGCAGGTGGGCGCGCTGGCCGTACTTGAGGGCGTTGTCCACCAGGTTGCCGATGCAGCGTCGCAACGCCAGGGGCTTGCCTGGGAAGGGCCGGCGCGCGGTGCCTTCCAGGGTGACGCGGCCGTTGCCCAGGTAGGGGTCCACCAGGCAGTGCAGCAGGTGGTTGAGGTCCACCGGCTCGATGTTCTCGTGGATGTCGGTGTCCTTCACGCACTGCAGCGCGCCTTTGACCAGCAGCTCCAGGTCGTCGAGGTCGCGGCCGAACTTGGCTTGCAGGGCTTCGTCTTCCAGCAGTTCGACACGCAGGCGCAGGCGGGTGATGGGGGTGCGCAGGTCATGAGAGATGGCGCTGAACAGCTGGCTGCGCTCGCTGAGGTAGCGGCTGATGCGCTCGCGCATGCTGTTGAAGGCGCGGCTCACCTCCACCACCTCGCTGCCACCTGCCTCCGCCAGCGGCTCCACGGTGGCGCCCAGGGACATGTCCCGCGCCGCTGCCGCCAGGCGCTTGAGCGGCCGGCTCTGCCAGTGCACCAGCAGGCCGATGAACAGCAGCAGGAAGCTGCTAGTGAGGATGATGAACCACAGCTGCTGCGCCGGCAGGCCCTGGTCTTCGAGGCTGACGTAAGGTGCCGGCATCAGCGAGGCGAGGTAGAGCCATTCGTTGGGGGCGATCTGGATCTGCGTCACCAGCACCGGCGGGTTGAGCGGCTCCAGGCTCAGGGCGTAGTGGGCCCAGGAGCGCGGCAGCTCGTCGAGCTTGAGCTCGCCGTTGAAGATGCGCAGGTCGTCGGGGCTGACGAACTGCACCGAGAGGTCCACCTGCTTGCCCAGGCGCTCGCGCAGCACGTCGTCGACCACATCCAGCACCGCGGCCTTGCGCGGCGTGGCGGGCAGCACCTGCATGTCCAGCGGTTTGTCGTTGAGGGAGACGAAGAAGCGCGTGCCGCCCATGCTGCGCAGCTGGTCCAGCACCAGCGGCCGGTAGCCCAGGGGCAGCGAGCGGAAGTAGGCGACGCTGGCGGCCATGGAGTGGGCCAGGCTGCGCGCGCTGGTGAGCAGGCCTTCCATCTGGCTGGCGCGCAGCTGCGAAACCCAGATGACACTCGACAGCGCCTGGGCCATGAGCACCACCAGCAGGGTGAGGAATAGCATGCGCCCGAGCAGCGAGCGCGGCATGGGGTTCCAGCGGCGTTTAGGCATGGGGCGAGACCTGGGCCGCCAGCAGGTAGCCCGAGCCGCGCACGGTGCGGATCAGCCGTGGCGCCTTGCCGGTGTCCCGCAGGCGCTGGCGCAGGCGGCTCACGGCCATGTCGACGATGCGTTCCAGGGGCATCACCTCGCGGCCCCGGGTGGCGTTGGCGATGGTGTCGCGGTCGAGGATCTGCTGCGGGCGGTCGAGGAACAGCTTGAGCAAGGCGAAGTCGGCGCCGGAGAGGATCACCTCCTCGCCGTCGATGTGGAACAGGCGATGGCTGACCATGTCCAGCCGCCACTCGTCGAAGGCCAGCACCTGGGCCTCGCCGGCACCGCGCTCCTGGGCGAAGCCGACGCGACGCAGCAGCGCCTTGATGCGCGCCTGCAGCTCGCGGGGGCTGAAGGGTTTGCCGATGTAGTCGTCGGCGCCCAGTTCGAGGCCGATCACCCGGTCGGCCTCGTCTGAGCTGGCGGTGAGCATGATGATCGGCACCTGGGCCAGGCGCTGGTGCTGGCGCACCCAGCGGCACAGGCTGAAGCCGTCTTCGTCGGGCAGCATCACGTCGAGGATGACCAGGTCGGCGGCCACCTCGCCCATGGCCTGGCGGAAGGCGGCGCCGTCGCCCACGGTGCGCACCTGGAAGCCGGCGCGGCTCAGGTAGGTGTGCAGCAGGTCGCGGATTTCCTCGTCGTCATCGACCAGGAGGATGGTTTTACCGGCTTGGCTCACGTGGGCCTTCCTTTGTTGTTATGGGTCATGTCCATTTGGATGCAGGGCGTTGGCGTAGGGTGGATGATGCTCTTTTCATCCACCTGTCGGCGTCGGTGCATAACCATCGGTGGACCGGTGAAGCGTGGTCCACCCTACATCAGGCGCCGTGGCAGGAACGTGCAACGCGTCTGCTTCCCGTGTTTGCGCCTCAGGGCTGCAACGCTTGCTGCAAGGCCACGCCCGCGCCTTCCAGGCCCGGGTATTCGGCGGTGACCAGCCACACCGGCACACCGCTGAAGTAGTCGCTCATGCAGCCCTTGCTGGCGAAGGCAGCGGCGAAGCCACTGGCCTTGAAGAACTCGGCGAAACGCGGCACCACGCCACCGACCACGTAGACGCCGCCCCGGGCGCCGAGGGTCAGCACGTTGTTGCCGGCGACACGGCCGAGCCAGACGCAGAACTGCTCCAGCACCGCCCTCGCCTCGCTGTCCCCGGCCAGGGCCGCCGACGTAATGGCGGCCGGGCTGTCCAGGTGCGGCTCGACGCCATCGAGGGCGCAGCTGGCGCGGTAGAGCTGCAACAGGCCGCCGCCGCTGAGGATGTTCTCGGCGCTGACATGGCCATGGCGCTCGTGCAGGTGGCGCCACAATTCGGCTTCGCGGGCACTGCCGATGGGCAGGTCGACATGGCCGCCCTCCCCCGGCAACGCCGCCCAGCGCCCTTCGCCCAGGGGCAACAGGGTGCCGACGCCGAGGCCGGTGCCGGCACCGATGACCACGGCCGGGCGCTCGGCATCGGCCTCGCCCGCGCAGATGGTCATGCGCTCGCCGGGCTGCAGGCGGGTCATGCCCAGGGCCATGGCGGAGAAGTCATTGATTAGCAGCAGCCGCTCGACTTTCAGCGTTGCGCAGAAGCTGCGGCGATTGAGGCGCCAGTGGTTGTTGGTGAAGCGGAAATCCTCGCCCCCCACCGGCCCGGCGCAGGCCAGGCAGACGGCGGCGATGGCACCCGGAGCCAGGCCGAGGCCCGCTAGGTAGTGTTCGATGGCCAGTTCCGGGGTGGCGAAATCCACCGTCGCCAGGACCTTGACCGACTCCAACCGCTCGTCACGCCACAGGGCGAAACGCGCGTTGGTACCTCCGATATCGCCGACCAGCGCCAAGGTCACTTCAGGCTCTCCAGGCTGGATGTAAAGGCGCTCGCCCCCTGCTCCGCCGTGCTGAACGCGGCACGCATGAAGGCGAACATCTCGCGGCCACAGCCGATCTCGGCGTTGTGCTGGATCGGCGCGAGCTCGCGGGCGGCGAACGCGTCGGCATCCACCAGCACCCGCAGGGTTCCGGCCTGGCCATCGACACGGATGATGTCACCGTCGCGCACGCGCGCCAGTGGACCTCCGTCGTATGCCTCGGGGCACACATGAATGGCCGCCGGGATCTTGCCGGAGGCACCGGACATACGCCCGTCGGTGACCAGCGCCACCTTGAAGCCGCGGTCCTGCAATACACCGAGGAAGGGAGTCATCTTGTGCAGCTCGGGCATACCGTTGCAGCGCGGGCCCTGGAAGCGCATCACCGCCACCATGTCGCGCTCCAGCTCACCCGCGGCGAAGGCATCGGCGAGGGCCTGCTGGTCATGGAAGACCCGCGCCGGCGCCTCCACCACCTGGTGCTGCGGCGCCACGGCGGACACCTTCATCACCCCGCGCCCGAGGTTGCCCTCCATCACCCGCAACCCGCCTTCCGGCGAGAACGGATTGGAGACGGGGCGCAGGATGTTTTCGTCCAGGCTCGCCGCCGGGCCATCGCGCCAGGCGATGCGGCCGTCTTCGAGGAAGGGCTCCTGGGTGTAGCGACGCAGGCCGGGACCGGCGACGGTGTTGACGTCTTCGTGCATCAACCCGGCATCGAGCAGCTCGCGCACCAGGAAGGCGACGCCGCCCGCCGCGTGGAAGTGGTTGATGTCGGCCTTGCCGTTCGGATAGACGTGGGCCAGGGTCGGCACCACTTCGGAGAGGTCGGCCATGTCCTGCCAGGTGAGCTGGATGCCAGCGGCCTGGGCGATGGCAGGCATGTGCAGGGTGTGGTTGGTGGAGCCGCCGGTGGCGTGCAGGGCGACGATGGAGTTGACCAGCACGCGTTCGTCCATCAGCTCGCCGATGGGCATGAAGCCGCCGGCCTGCTGGGTCAGCCGGGTGACCTGGCGCGCGGCCTCTTCGGTGAGGGCGTCGCGCAGCGGCGTGCCGGGGTTGACGAAGGAGGCACCGGGCAGGTGCAGGCCCATCATCTCCATCAGCATCTGGTTGGTGTTGGCGGTGCCATAAAAGGTGCAGGTGCCGGGGGCGTGGTAGGCCGCCATCTCCGACTCCAGCAGCTCGTCGCGGGTGGCCTTGCCTTCGGCATAGCGCTGGCGGACGTCGGCCTTTTCCTTGTTCGACAGCCCCGAGGGCATGGGCCCGGCGGGGATGAACAGCGTGGGCAGGTGGCCGAAGCGCAGCGCGCCCATCATCAGGCCGGGGACGATCTTGTCGCAGATGCCGAGGAACACCGCCGCATCGAACATGTTGTGCGACAGCGCCACTGCGGTGGACATGGCGATGACTTCGCGGCTGGCGATGCCCAGCTCCATGCCCGGCTCACCCTGGGTGACGCCGTCGCACATGGCCGGCACCCCGCCGGCGACCTGGCCCACGGAGCCGATCTCCCGCAGCGCCTGCTTGATGCGCTCGGGGTAGTGCTCGTAGGGCTGGTGGGCGGAGAGCATGTCGTTGTAGGCGGTCACGATGGCGACGTTGGCGGCGTCCATCAGGCGCAGGCGCTGCTTGTCCTCGCCACCGCAGCCGGCCACGCCGTGGGCGAAGTTGGCGCACTGCAGCTTGCCGCGCTGCGGGCCCTTGCTGGCGGCCTCGCGGATCATCGCCAGGTAGCGCTCGCGGGTGGGGCGGCTGCGGGCGATAAGGCGTTCGGTTACTTCGATAATGCGGGGATGCATATCAGCGGCTCCAGGCGATATCTTGTTTTAATCGCATCAAGATAACTCAAAATCACGGAATCACGCCATTTCATAAGCGCTATTTTGTTATTAGAACAACATTAAGCAGATTCGGCGTGCAGGTCCTGCTTTGGACCGGTGCTCGGGGCGAAGGTGCGCCCAACCGGGGCCTTGTCAAAGCATAGGTTGAACCCGACCCAGCCCCTTGTACTCCACCACCATGCCCCTCACAGCCGCGACGGGCTCACGGGCGCACAGAGAGCATGGCGAGGAGGCTTCGATGACAGAGCGCAAGCGCAACAACCTGAACGACCCGCAACAGACACCGACGGAAGTCGCCGATCACGAGGCGCTGATAGAGGAAGCGCGCCGCGAACAGGACCGCACCGGCCAGCGCAACGACAACCAGGGGCATACGCCGCGCCTGCGCCGCCCGTCACGCTGAGGGCGGCGCAAACCCGGTATCAGCGGGGGAAGAGGTCCTTGAAGAAGCTTTGCATGTCGGCCCAGGAGTTTTCATCGGCGACCTTGCTGTAGCCGATATCCGGGCCCTTCTCGCTGCCGTGGCCGGCGTGGCTGAGGCGATCCGCATCGGGGTTGGTGAAGCCGTGCTTGGCCTTGGCCTGGAGGACGAAGCGGTAGTCGGCCTCGGCCTTGTCCATCTCCTCCTTGAAGGCGGCGACGTCGGCCTTGGTGACCATGCTGTCCTGGCCGCCGTGCTCCACCAGCACCTTGGCCTTGACGCTGCCCTTGGTAGCCGGGGTGGCGGTGGCCAGGGCGCCGTGGAAGCTGACCACACCGGCCAGGGGCACGCCCTGGCGCGCGGCGTCCAGCACCACCTTGCCGCCGAAGCAGTAGCCGATGGCGGCGAGCTTGGTGGCATCGGTCTGCGGCTGCTTCTTCAGCAGGTCGAGCCCGGCGAGGAAGCGCGCCTTGGCGGCGGGGGCGTCCTTCAGGGCGGCCTGCATGAAGGCCAGCGCGTCGGCCGGGTGCTCTGTGTTCTTGCCTTCGCCGTACATGTCGATGGCCAGGGCGCTGTAGCCCAGCTCGGCGAGGTCACGGGCGCGGCGCTTGGCGTAGTCGTTCAGGCCCCACCACTCGTGCACCACCACCACACCGGGGCGCTTGCCCTCGACGGCGTCGTCGTAGGCGTAGTAGCCCACCAGCGCCGTGCCGTCGGCGGCCTTGTAGGGGATCTCCTGAGTGCGGATTTCCGCCTGGGCGATACCCGCGCAGGCCAGCAAGGCGAAAATGAGCGGCAATCTGGGCATTTCTATCTCTCCCTGGGTGAAGCGAAGCGCTTGGAAAGCATGCAGTGTCGCGGTTTTCCCGGCATTCGCCAATCGCCGATAGGGTCGCACCCGCGTAGCACCCTCCTTATGACAGGTGAAAGCGCAGCGGCGAGACTCCATACTCGCGCGCCCATTGGAGGAATCCGCATGCCCCGATACGCCCTGTTGCTCCTGCTTGCACTGGCCGGCTGCGCCCGCGCCCCGGTCGGCCTGCCGCTGACCACCGAGCGCGACGCCCCGCCACCGAAGCTGCAGTACCTGGGCGTGGGCGGCTACCTGATGCACTGGCGCGGCGAGGGGCTGCTGATCGCCCCGTCCTTCAGCAACCCGTCATTCCTGGGCCTGCCACCGCTGCGGGTGAAGGCCGACGAGGCGACCATCGATGCGCGCATGCCGCCCGCCGATGACGTCAGCATGCTGCTGATCGGCCATGCGCATTACGACCACCTGCTGGACGTGCCCCGGGTGATGCAGAAGCAGGCGCCGAACGCCATCGCCTACGGTTCGGCCACCGCCGGGCACATCCTCCGCGCGGTGCTGCCGGCGGAACGCATCGTCAACGCCGAGCCGGCCATGGCCAACGTCAAGGAAGCCGGGGAGCCCGGGAAAGCCGCGCAACCGGGAACCTGGCTCTATTCCAGGGACCGACGCTTCCGCGCCATGCCTATCCAGAGCATGCACGCCCCGCATTTCGCCGGGATCACCTTTCTGCGCGGTAGCTACGACCAGGACCTGAAGGAGCTGCCGACCGCGGTGTGGAACTGGAAGGAAGGCCAGACCCTGGCCTGGCTGGTGGACCTGCTGGATGAAGCCGGGAAGCCCGTGTACCGCATCCACTACCAGGATTCCGCCAGCACCCCACCCTATGGCTTCCCGCCGATACTCGAAGACGGCAAGGCCATCGACGTGGAGATTCTTTGCGTCGGCTCCTGGAACCAGGTGCAGCATTACCCCGACGCCCTGCTCAAGGTCAGCCGCCCACGCCTGGTGGTGCTTGGCCATTGGGAGGACTTCTTCGGCAACGACCCGCAGCGGCCGCAGACCATCCGCCTGCTGGACGAACAGGGCATGGTGGCGCGCACCCGCGCCGCATTGCCTGAAGGCACCCCCGTGGTGATGCCGGTACCGTTCTCGGAAGTCGCCCTGCCGGCGGCGCCCTGAGGCCCCAGGGCATGGCGGTGGTATCGTGCGCAGCCACCACCGCCTGCCGGACTCTGCCGATGCGCCCTCTTCCCTTTCGTTCACTGCCCTGGAAACGCCACGCGCTGCTCCTGCTGACGCTGCTGGCCTGCACCACCAGCCAGGCGGGCGAGCTGTCGCTTGGCGAGGCGCGGGCGCAGCCGTCCGACTGGGATGCCACCGCTGCCGTGGTTTCCCTGGCTATCACCGATACGGGCGCCCAGGGCGATCGGCTGGTGGGCGCCAGCACGCCCCGCGCCTGGCGGGTGGATTTGCAGACGACGGTGCGCATCGGCGAGGCGCGACGGGTGATGACCCTGGTGTCCTTCGGCGTGCCGCCCGGTGGCGTACTGAAGCTGGCGCCGACGGGCAGCCACCTGACCCTGGTAGGCCTCAAGGGCGCATTGAAGAATGGCGAGCGTTTTCCGCTGACGCTGCGCTTCGCCCGGGGTGGCGAGATGACGATCGAAGTGCGGGCCGAACAGCCCGCGACGACTCAATCCAGGTAGCGGCCGGGCGCGAGGTCAGTCGCGGTCCAGCAGGTGGAAGCGTGGCAGCGAGAGCCCCCAACGGATCGCCGCCAGGCGCGTACCGAGTACCACCAGCATGGCGACACCGGTGTCCAGCCAGCGCGGCAGCCCTAGATGGAGCATGGCGATGAACACCAGGGAGCCGGCGACACAGGCGATGGCGTAGATCTCCTTCTGGAAGATCAGCGGGATCTCGTTGCAGATGACATCACGCATCACGCCGCCGGCAACGCCGGTGATCACCCCCATGATGATGGCGGTGCTGAACGGCACCTGGTGCTGCAGGGCCACCTCGGTGCCGTAGACGGTGAACACCGCCAGGCCGAAGGCGTCCGCCACCAGCAGGCCGGTTTCGTTGATCGGCCGGGTCAGCCGCACCCAGAGCACGGTGCCCACGGCGGCCAGGGAGGCGACGAGGATGTAGGTGTCGTCGCGTATCCAGCTCACCGGGTGGTTGCCGAGGATGACGTCCCGCAAGGTGCCGCCGCCCAGCGCGGTGATGATGGCGATCACCAGCACGCCGAACAGGTCCATGGACTTGCGCCCGGCCATCAGCGCGCCGGTGATGGCGAAGACAGCGACGCCGAACAGGTCTGCCAGGTAGAAGAGCTGGGCCATTTCCGCGTCAGTTCCCCACGGGGGTACGCATGGTGACGAACTCCTCGGCGGCGGTGGGGTGCACGCCGATGGTCTCGTCGAAGATGCGCTTGGTAGCGCCGGCCTTGAGCGCCACGGCCAGGCCCTGGACGATCTCGCCCGCCTCCGGGCCGACCATGTGGCAGCCGAGCACGCGGTCGCTTTCGGCGTCGACCACCAGCTTCATCAGGGTGCGTTCCTGGCTCTCGGTGAGGGTCAGCTTCATGGGGCGGAAGCGGCTCTCGAAGACCTTGACCTTGTGGCCGCGCGCGCGGGCGTCTTCCTCACTGAGGCCGACGGTGCCGATATTGGGCAGGCTGAAGACGGCGGTGGGGATGTGGTCGTAATCCACCGGGCGGTATTCAGCGGGCTTGAACAGGCGGCGGGCGACGGCCATGCCTTCGGCGAGTGCGACCGGGGTCAGTTGCACGCGACCGATGACATCGCCCAGGGCGAGGATGGAGGGTTCGGTGGTGCGGTATTCGTCGTCCACCTTGATGAAGCCGCGGTCGTCCAGCTCGACGCCGGTGTTCTCCAGGCCCAGGTCGTCCAGCATCGGGCGGCGGCCGGTGGCGTAGAACACGCAATCGGCCTCGAGGGTGCGGCCATCCTTGAGGGTGGCGAGCAGACTGCCGTCGGCTTGCTTGTCGATGCGGGCGATGTCGGCATTGAACTGCAGGTCGAGCCCCTTGCGGCTCAGCTCGTCACGCAGGTGGGTGCGCACGGCGCCGTCGAAACCGCGCAGGAACAGGTCCTTGCGGTATAGCAGCGTGGTCTTGGCGCCCAGGCCGTGGAAGATCGAGGCGAACTCGACGGCGATGTAGCCGCCGCCCACCACCAGCACGCGCTGGGGCAGTTTTTCGAGGAAGAAGGCTTCGTTGGAGCTGATGGCGTGCTCGCGGCCCGGCAGATCAGGAATCTGCGGCCAGCCACCGGTGGCGACGAGGATGTGCTCGGCGCTGAAGCGCTGCTCGCCGACCTGCACGGTGTGGGCATCCACCAGGCGCGCATGGCCCTCCAGCAGGGTGACGCCACTGTTGACCAGCAGGTTGCGGTAGATGCCGTTGAGGCGCTGGATTTCGCGGTTCTTGTTGGCGATCAGGGTGGGCCAGTCGAAGCCCGCCTCGCCCAGGTTCCAGCCGTAACCCTGGGCCTGCTCGAAGTCTTCGGAGAAGTGGGCGCCGTACACCAGCATCTTTTTCGGCACGCAACCGACGTTGACGCAGGTGCCGCCCAGATAGCGGCTTTCCGCTACCGCGACGCGGGCACCGAAACCGGCGGCGAAGCGCGAGGCACGTACACCGGCGGAACCGGCTCCTATGACGAAGAGGTCGAAATCGTAGGCCATGGCAGGGTCTCCAGAAACAGGCGGCCAGCATACCTGAACGGGCGCCGCTGACCAGTTGCCGGGCCTATGCTTGAGCCAGCGAAGGAGGAACCCCATGCGCCCTACCCTCACCCACCTCGCCCTGCACGTGCCGGACCTCGAACCCTGCATCCGCTTCTACGAAGCGTTCTGCGGCATGCGTGTGATTCACGAGCGCGCCGGCAAGGGCTCGAAGATCGTCTGGATGGCCGAGCCGGGGCAGGAGCACCGCTTCATCTTCGTCATCATGCCCGGCGGCCGCCCGCGCGACCTGGCGCCGGACGACTACAGCCACTTCGGCTTCGCCCTGGAAAGCCGCGAGGCGGTGGACACGATAGCCGCCCGCGCCCGGGCCGAGGGCTGCCTGGTGTGGGCGCCACGGGACGAGCCCTACCCGGTGGGCTACTACTGCGGGCTGCGGGACCCGGCGGGAAACTACGTGGAGTTCAGCTACGGGCAGCCATTGGGGCCGGGCTCGGAGGGGATGGTGATTCCCTGAGCACGACCTCCCGGGCTGAAGCCCGGGCTGCGTGAATGCCGGAAACGACAAGGCCGCCCAGAGGCGGCCTTGTGGATGCGACTGGCAGGGCCTGATCAGTAGGCCTTGCCGGTCTTGTAGAGGTTTTCGAAGCAGTAGTTGGTCGCGTCGATGTAGCCTTCGGCGCCACCGCAGTCGAAACGCTTGCCCTTGAACTTGTACGCCAGCACGCAACCGTCCTGGGCCTGCTTCATCAGGGCGTCGGTGATCTGGATCTCGCCACCCTTGCCCGGCTCGGTTTCTTCGATCAGCTTGAAGATGTCCGGGGTGAGGATGTAGCGGCCGATGATCGCCAGGTTGGACGGGGCGTCTTCCGGCTTGGGCTTCTCGACCATGCTGTTCACGCGGTAGATGTCATCACGGATCATCTCGCCCGCGATCACGCCGTACTTGGAGGTCTCTTCCGGCGGTACTTCCTGGATGGCGACGATGGAGCAGCGGAACTGGTTGTACAGCTTGACCATCTGGGTCAGCACGCCGTCGCCTTCGAGGTTCAGGCAGAGGTCGTCCGCCAGGACCACGGCGAAGGGCTCGTCGCCGATCAGCGGGCGGCCGCTGAGGATGGCGTGGCCGAGGCCTTTCATTTCCACCTGGCGGGTGTAGGAGAAGCTGCACTGGTCGATCAGGCGGCGGATGCCGACCAGGTATTTCTCCTTGTCGGTGCCCTTGATCTGGTGCTCCAGCTCATAGCTGATGTCGAAGTGGTCTTCCAGGGCGCGCTTGCCGCGGCCGGTGACGATGGAGATCTCGCTGAGGCCCGCGTCGAGGGCCTCTTCAACGCCGTACTGGATCAGTGGCTTGTTCACCACCGGCAGCATTTCCTTGGGCATGGCCTTGGTGGCTGGCAGAAAACGGGTACCGTAACCAGCGGCCGGGAACAGGCATTTCTTGATCATGTTTAACCTTGAAAAGGTGGGGTGTTGGGCAAACTGCCGCGCAGTCTAATCAGGCCGCAGTCGCCTTACAATGCCCAGCTGCTGGGCGTCCGATGCCGCGATATAGAAACCCCATTCCAGCCAGCTGCGCCGGGTCATAGAGATTCCTGCCATCGAAGATGACCGGCATTTTCATCAGACCGCGAATCCGCTCGAAGTTCGGCTGGCGGAACTGCTTCCATTCGGTCACCAGCACCAGGGCGTCGGCATTTTCCACCGCCTGGTACGGCGAGTCGCCCAAGTGTAGCTGCCCGCTGGCGAGCTGCTCCGGGTAGCGCGCCGCCACCGCCGATACCGCCACGGGGTCACAGGCGCGAACGCGCGCGCCTGCGGCGAGCAGCGCATCCAGCAGCACCAGGCTCGGCGCCTCGCGCAGGTCATCGGTACCGGGTTTGAAGGCAAGGCCCCATACCGCAACGGTGCGCCCCCGCACGAAACCATTGAAGTGCTCGCGCACGGACTGGAACAGCAGGGTCTTCTGCAGCGCGTTACGCGCCTCGACCGCCCGCAGGATGCCGGGCTCGATGCCTTCCTGCTCGGCGCAGCGGATCAGCGCGCGCACATCCTTGGGGAAGCACGAGCCGCCGTAGCCGCAGCCGGCATAGATGAAGTGGGTGCCGATGCGCCGGTCGCTGCCGATGCCGCGGCGCACCTCCTCCACATCGACACCCAGGCGCGCACAGAGGCCGGCCATTTCGTTCATGAATGAGATGCGTGTGGCGAGGAAGGCGTTGGCGGCGTACTTGCTGAATTCGGCGGCACGGGTGGCCATCAGCAGCACCCGGTCGTGGTTGCGCGAGAACGGCGCGTAGAGGCGGCGCAGCAACTCGCCGGAGGCCGGGTCGTCACAGCCGATGATGATGCGGTCCGGCCGCATGAAATCGTCGATCGCCGAACCCTCCTTGAGGAATTCGGGGTTGCTCGCCACCGGCACGGTGAATGCCAGGTCACGCCTGGCGAGCGCCATGTGGATGCGATCGGCCACCCGCTCCGCCGTGCCCACCGGCACCGTGGACTTGTTCACCACCAGGCAGGGCCGCCGCAGCCTGGCGCCCAGCTGATCGGCCACCGCCAGCACGTGGGAAAGGTCGGCAGAGCCGTCCTCGCCGCTGGGGGTGCCGACGGCGATGAAGATGATCTCCGCCCGGTCGATGCCCTCCTCCAGCTGCGCACTGAAGCTCAGCTGGCCACTGGCGAGGTGCATCTTCAACATGGCTTCCAGGCCGGGCTCGTAGATCGTCGGCTCGCCGCGCTGCAGGCGTGCGAGACGCCAAGGATCGCGCTCGACACATACGACCCGATTGCCCATCTCGGCGAAACAGGCCGCCGCCACCAGCCCCACGTAACCCGCACCGACGACGCAAAGCTGCATGGCTCATCCTCCCTGTATGAATACAGGGATTGCAGCGGACTCCGGTGGCAGAACGGTGACAGCGGGATGACCGCGCCGTGATGGCGCTCAGCGCCCGTCGGCGGGAAGGTTGAGCTCGACCTCGACCAGGGTTTCGGTGGACTCATGGACCACGGGCTCGCCGGCGTAGGTGCCGAGGGTTTCCCAGTGCTGATCGAGGCCGGCGCCGATGGCCGCGAGGTGATCGATCATGCGCTGCCCGGCCTGTTTGATGGCCTGGTCGTCGCTGCGCATCATCTCGAACGACATTTCGGTCATCGCGGCGGTGAGGTGGGTGAGACTGCGGGTTGTGAGACTGAGCAGGCGAACCAACTGCTGTTCCTTGGATTCCATTCATGCACCTCTTGAACCTGACTCCTTCAGGCAGCACTCAGGCTAGCTGAAAAGCATGGCAACACATGCGCGGAGCCCAGTACTGCAAGAAAAATTTCAAATTTGAGCAGCCCGCCCGCGCAGGGGTTCAAACCCGGCGGGGAAATCGGACAAGCGGAGCCGCCCCTATCCTTCGTACGGAAAAGGCAAGCGCACAACCACGCATCCAGAAGGATGGAACTTCGAAACATGGCGATAGGTCAGGAGATCAGGTAGCTGCAATCCATGTCAGTCGGGACGTCATGCCGATTTCCGGAAGCGCTGCCGGAGTGCCCCACGACAACCCTATGGGAGATCCGTCATGCAGCTGTTCATCAATTCGGTCGGCGAACGCTTCGTCATAGAAGGCGGCATCACGGTGGAAGTGATCAGCATCCACGGGCATCAGGTGAAGTTCGGCATCGTCGCGCCGAAGAACGTTGCCGTGCATCGCAAGGAAGTCTACGAACGCATCCAGGCTGGCGTACCGCACCCCAAGCTGACGGCTTGAACCGGTCCTTTTACCCGTAGAACGAGGGGCGCGTGCGCCCTTTTCCGGCTGCAGTAATTCGGCCAAGCCAGCCCCTGCACGCAGCCAAGGGGCATCTCGTCGCACCGATCGAAGGTTCTTTGCGTTGAGGCCAGGTCACTTCTACGCTCCCTGAACATTTACTCCATGGAGGGCATCGCCATGTCATACGACCTCAATCGGGCGTACATCCAGGTTAGTGATATGCCGATTTTCGAAGCGTTCAAGGGCGCACCAGTGGCTGGCCACTTGATAGTCCGGGCCTGCGAGCTGTCGAATCGCGAATACGGCCACCGTCACCAGAAACTCGCAAAATCCTACAACATGAAGCATCCGCCCAGCGCTGACCGCATCTTCGCCGGCTACCTCGTGGTGCGGAACATCGACACCCCCGCACAATACGAAACCTGGATGCCCGGCCACGTCTTCGAAGACCTCTACAGGCCGGCCAAGGCAGCACGCGGCGCCGCTTAGCATTGAATGCCCTGCTGCCTCATCCAGGCGCAGGGCCTTTCACTTGCGGAATACCCAGATAGGGCTGAGCGCTCGGCTACCGCGTCGTCACCCCAACGCGCTGAATTGCGGCAATTTGTGGGAATTGCGGCAATAAAAACAACAAGGGCCTGCGCACATGATGCACGCAAGCCCTTGATTCGTATGGTGCCCGAAGCCGGGGTCGAACCGGCACGCTGTTACCAGCGAGGGATTTTAAGTCCCTTGCGTCTACCGATTTCGCCATTCGGGCGGTAGCGCTGAGCGATGGGAAGAGTGCCCTCCCTTTCGCGAGGGCAGGACTATATACAGCCACTCCTCCCCACGCAAGCCGACGAAAATACCCCGCCGGAAACCCTAAAGCATGCAGATCGGCAATCTCGGGCTCACCCGAAATCCCCCACCCTGCGCGCTCAAACAAAGAACAACGCATAAAAGAAAAAGCCCCACAGGCGTGAGCCTGCGGGGCTTTGTATTGGAGGCCAGAGTCGGAATCGAACCGGCGTACACGGATTTGCAATCCGCTGCATGACCACTCTGCCATCCGGCCTCAAACGAAGACGCCGCTTGGGGCGGCGTCTATCGTGACAATCTGGAGCGGGAAACGAGACTCGAACTCGCGACCCCGACCTTGGCAAGGTCGTGCTCTACCAACTGAGCTATTCCCGCTTTGTCTTGGTGACGGGCGCCATTCTATAGATTCATAAGCGCCCGTCAACCCCTTGATTCAAAAAAGTTTATTTCTTTTTCGGCTCGGTGCTGAGATGCGGCCAGGCGGCCAGCAGGTAGTGCAGCATCGACCACAAGGTCAGGCCGGCAGCGATGATCAGCAGCACATAGCCCACCAGCACCCAGAAGGTGAAATGCGGCGGGTTGGCCAGCAGGATCACCAGTGCCAGCATCTGCGCGGCAGTCTTCCATTTACCGAGATTGGATACCGCCACATGGGCGCGGGCGCCGATCTCGGCCATCCATTCGCGCAGCGCGGAGACGACGATCTCGCGGCCGATGATGATGGCGGCCGGCAGGCTCAGCCACAGGTTGTGATGCTCCTCCACCAGCAGCACCAGCGCCACGGCGACCATCAGCTTGTCGGCTACGGGGTCGAGGAAGGCGCCGAAGGGGGTGCTCTGCTCCCAGCGCCGGGCCAGGTAGCCATCGAACCAGTCGGTCACCGCTGCAACAGCGAACACCGCACTGGCTGCCAGGTAGCTCCAGGAAAACGGCATATAGAACAGCAGGATGAAGACGGGAATCAGCAGAACGCGCAGAACGGTGAGGAGATTAGGAATATTCATCGTGACAGCTGAACCGGAAATGAGCGGGCATTCTACTCGCTGTGCAGGGCTGCATAAATCGACTCTGCGAGCTTTTTGCTGATACCAGGCGCCTTGGCGATTTCCTCGATGCTGGCGCGGGACAGTTCCTGCAGCCCACCGAAGTGCTTTAGCAGCTCGCGCCGACGCTTTGGCCCCACGCCCGCCACCTCTTCCAGGCTGGAAGTCCGCCGAGCCTTGCCACGACGCGCGCGATGGCCCGTGATAGCAAAACGGTGGGCTTCGTCGCGGATCTGCTGGATCAGGTGCAGCGCGGGCGAGTCCGCCGGCAAGGTGAACTCATGGGCCGCATCGTTCAGGTAAAGGGTCTCGAAGCCGGGCTTGCGGGTCACACCCTTGGCGACACCCAAAAGGATGAGCTCGGGCACAGCCAGCTCCTGGAGCACTTCCTGCGCCATCGCCATCTGGCCCTTGCCGCCGTCGACCAGCAGGATGTCGGGGAGCTTGCCCTCACCTTCCTTGAGCTTGCTGAAGCGGCGGGTCAGCGCCTGGTGCATGGCGGCGTAGTCGTCGCCAGCGGTGACGCCTTCGATGTTGTAACGGCGGTAGTCCGACTTCAGCGCGCCTTCCGGCCCAAAGACCACGCAAGAGGCAACGGTCGCCTCACCACTGGAGTGGCTGATGTCATAGCACTCCAGCCGTTGCGGCGGTTCGTCCAGGTCCAGCACCTCGGCCAGTGCTTCGAACTTGTCAGCCATGTGCTGACGATTGGCGAGGCGCGCAGCCAGGGCCTGCTCGGCGTTGGTGACGGCCAGTTGCTGCCAGCGGGCGCGGTTGGTCCGCACCCGATGACTGATGCTCAGCTCCCGCCCACGCAGTTCGGCGATGGCCTGGATCAGCGTGGGGAAGTCCTCATGCACGGTATTGACGATGAGCTCCTGGGGCAGGTCGCGCTCCATGTTGCTCAGGTAGTACTGGGCGATGAAGGCCACCAGTACATCACCCACCTCTTCCTCGATAGCGACCTGCGGGAAGAAGTTCTTGCTGCCAAGCACTCGCCCGCCACGCACGCTGATCATGTGCACACAGGCACCGCCCGGGTTGACGATGGCAGCGACCACATCCACATCCCCGGTACCGCCTTCGATGCTCTGCTGATCCTGGACGCGGCGCAGGATGGCGACCTGATCGCGCAGCTCGGCGGCTCGCTCGAACTCCAGCCGCATCGAGGCCTGCTCCATGCTGCTGGACAGCTCCTCGGCCAGCGCATTGCTACGCCCCTCGAGGAACATCACCGAATGCCGCACGTCCTCGGCGTACTCGGCCGGCTCGACCAAATCCACGCACGGCCCCTTGCAACGCTTGATCTGGTATTGCAGGCAGGGTCTGGTGCGATTGCGGAAGTAGCTGTCCTCACACTGGCGCACGAGAAAGGCCTTCTGCAGCAAGGCGAGACTCTCGCGAATGGCCCCGGCGCTTGGATAGGGCCCGAAATAACGCCCCTTCCGCTTCTTCGCACCGCGGTGGATGCTCAGGCGCGGATACGGTCCATCGGACAGGTGCACATAGGGATAGGATTTGTCGTCGCGCAACAGGATGTTGTACGGCGGGCGCCACTCCTTGATCAGGGTCTGCTCGAGCAGCAGCGCCTCGGTCTCGTTGGCGGTGATGGTGGTTTCAATCTGCGCGATCTTCGCCACCAGGGCGGCGGTCTTGGGTGCCAGCCCGGTCTTGCGGAAGTAGCTGGCGAGGCGCTTCTTGAGGTTCTTGGCCTTGCCCACATAGAGGAGCTTGCCGCCCTCTTCGAACATCCGGTAAACACCCGGGCGCCCGCTGCAGGCGGCAAGGAAATCAGTTGCGTCGAAAATGTCGGGCATCTTAGCTGACGGCGTCCACCATGCCGTGGCGCACGGCCAGGAGGGCAAGCTCGACGTCACTGGAAATGGATAGCTTGTCGAAGATCCGGTACCGGTAGGTGTTCACGGTCTTGGGCGACAGGCACAGCTTGTCGGAGATGGTCTGCACCTTCTGGCAGTTGGCGATCATCAGGGCGATCTGGATCTCGCGCTCGGAAAGCAGGTCGAAGGGCGAGCCACTGGTTTGCGGCTGGAAGGATTTCAGCGCCAACTGCTGAGCGATCTGCGGGCTGATATAACGCTGCCCACCGAACACCTGGCGAATGGCCTGGACCATCTCTTCCAATGCCGCGCCCTTGGTGAGGTAACCGGCAGCACCAGCCTGCAGCAAACGCGTGGGGAACGGGTCTTCCTCGCAGACGGTAACGGCCACCACCTTGACGTCCGGATGGCTGCGCAACAGCTTGCGGGTCGCCTCCAAGCCGCCGATGCCCGGCATCTTCACGTCCATGAGCACGACATCCGGCTTGAGCTCACGCGCCTTCTTGAGCGCCTCTTCGCCGCTGTCGGCCTGCCCAATCACCTGCAGGCCGTCTATATCGGCCAGCATGCGCGTTATACCTGTACGAACCAGATCGTGGTCATCGACCACCAGTACCCTAATCAAGCGACACCTCGCAGTGCATCGCAGACCGCCTGGGCGGCTGGATTGTAGAAAGGCAGATACATTATCAAGACAGCCTCACAAGACCTAGCTTGATTCATCGCCGTCAAATAGCAAGCGCCAGGAAAACACAGTCCATAGGGGCTGACAATCGAGCACCAGGCAGGGAGACGCACTCTCAAGGTGGCACATCACAGCACCGCCTGAAAGTTATGGCTGCAATCGGGCGACCAGCGAACCGAAAGCGCGCGGCCGGCCTCGCCTTAGCGAGAATCTGCGGCCTCGATGCGTTGCTGCAAAACCTGCAATACGCCCCCCAGGCTCGGACATCTGCGGGAAATGCCCACTGCGGGCTGCCAGCAACCGCTGACCACAAGGAGAAAGCGCGGACAACCCAAGCTGGTTGCATGTCCACAAGGCGACGGCTTCGGCGGACATCAGCCAGGCGGGAGACCGCCGCGCCCCCGATAGCACCCGCAGCGGGATCGGCGGAAAGCCAGGCGCTGCCGCCATCTGCGCCAGTGTCTCGCGCTCGTTGCTTACTTCGTCTTATGGAGTGCGCCGTGTCAGCCAGCCTGGCGCTGCCCACCCAGCGTTGCTTCACGCTTTTCCGGCATGTGTTTCATGGCCATCCCTGCATGCGATATCGCGCTCCGATGCGACGATCCGTGGCAAGGATTCTCCACGCCGGCTCGACCCGGAAGCCAGTCATGGCAGGAAGCTGTTCCTTGCCGGGCATTTCATCTACGGCAATGGGAAGCTTCCCGGAACCAGGATGCGATGATCGAGTTCACGGACATCCTGGTAGCCACATAGCGCCAGCGTTAGGTCCATTTCTCGGCCGATGATTTCCAGCACCTTGTCGACCCCCTCCTCCCCCAAGGCGCCAAGGCCATAGAGATGCGCCCTACCGATCAGTGCGGCGCGAGCGCCGAGGGCCAGGGACTTGATCACGTCCTGCCCGCTGCGAATGCCGCCATCCAGCCAGACCTCCGCCTGCTCACCCACCGCCTCGGCTATGGCGGGCAGCGCACTGATGCTCGAAGGTGCTCCATCCAACTGACGGCCACCGTGGTTGCTGACGACCAAGGCGTCGGCGCCGAGGCTGGCGGCGATAAGTGCGTCCTCCGCGTCGAGAATGCCCTTGAGCACCAACTTGCCGCCCCAACGCTGCTTGATCCAGGCGATATCGCTCCAGCTGAAGCTCGGGTCGAACTGCTCCAGGGTCCAGGCGGCCAGCCGATGCAGATCATCCACCCCTTTCACATGCCCCATGACATTGCCAAAGTGATGACGCCGGGTACGCAACATACCCGCAGCCCAGCGGGGCTTGCAGAGGATATCCAGCAGATTGGCGGCAGTTAGCCGGGGCGGCGTGCTCAAGCCGTTTTTCAGATCCTTGTGGCGCTGACCGCTCAGCGGCAGGTCGAGGGTCAGCACCAGCGCGTCGCAGCCAGCGGCCTTGGCCCTGTCGATCAGGCTACCGACGAACCCACGGTCGCGCATGACATAGAGCTGGAACCAGAACGGCGCACCGACCGCGTCGGCAATGTCCTCCAGGGAGCAGATGCTGACCGTCGACAAGGTGTAGCGGATACCCGCACGCGCTGCTGCTCGTGCCGCCAGTATCTCGCCGTCGGCGTGCAGCATGCCGGCCAGGCCGGTGGGTGCGATGGCCAGCGGCATGGCCATGTCGATGCCAAGCATCCGGGTCGCCAACGAGCGATGCTCGATATCGCGGCCGACACGCTGGCGTAACTTGATCCGGGCGAAATCAGCCTGGTTCTCCCGGTAGGTGGTCTCGGTCCAGGAGCCGGCATCGACATAGTCGTAGAACATTCTCGGAACGCGTCGACGGGCCAGCGCACGAAGGTCTTCGACACAGGTGATGGTGGGCATGCAGTCCTCCTCAGGCGATCGGGGAGGATGCTAGCGAGCCAGCCTGTGGCGGATTAGGAAAAGAATTCCCGCTACCCAGGCGGATTATTCCGCGAGCAGTTCATCCATCTGCGCCTGCGACTGAGTCACCGCGTCACTGCAAATCGACCTCAACCACGCCATGAATGCATCGGCAGCCGGCGAGGCCTTCAGCAGCACCGCTTCGTAGTGATAGGAAGGCCGACTGCGCACACGCCCAAGGGGTACCAGTTGCCCGTCCGCCAACCACGGGCGAGCCAGCGAAGGCCGGGCGAGGACCACACCCTGACCATTGGCCGCAGCCTCCAGCATCATGCCCAGGTCGAGCAGCGCAGGCCCCTGGTCAGGCTCTGGCAGGGACAGCCCGGCAGCCGCCAACCAGGGCCGCCAGGGCTCAAGGGGAGAACGAAGAAGTGGCAGGCGACTGAAGTCCGGCGCGCTACCGGGCACCGAGAGCCGGGCCAGCAACTGCGGAGCAGCCAGGGGCTGCAGCCACTCATCGAGAAGCGGTAGAGCACATGAGCCCTCGGGGCTCCCGCCGAAGATATCGACATCACTCGTGCCATTCCCGGCGCCATTCAGCGGCGCCGTCACCTGGATTTCCAGATCGACACCAGGATGGGCCAGGCAATGCTCCGCCAGGCGGGGAATAAGGATTTGCCGCGCGAAGGTCGGCGGACAGGAAATGGCCAGGCGCTGCCGACGCTGCACCAGACGACTGTGCATGGGAATCGCCACAAGCTGCGTCATCACCGGCCTGATCTGCTCCAGGTAGACCTGCCCCTGTGCCGTCAATGACAAGGCGCCGTCACGGCGATTGAGCAACTGCACACCCAGCAACTGCTCGAGCCCGGAGACCCGCTTTCTCAGCGCACTGCCCGTCAGCGACAACTCCTCGGCGGCGCGCTCGAACGAGCCAAGGCGGACAGCGGCCACGAATGCCTGCATGGCATCCAGGGACGGCAGTCGATAGTTGCCATAGTCACTCATGTTTGCCCCCTACCCCGCTCATCCTCGTCAAACACAGTGGAACTCACGAGCGCGAATGTATCGGAAAAAACCTCCCTGCCTGCGGGAGGCTATTTCCACGCACCGCCAACAGCTCACCCCTAGGATGGCCCTGCATGCCGGACGGTGGACGAGAAGCCCTGATCGCCACCTTGAAATGACAACAAGAACAAGGGATCTCGATCATGCTCAAACCCTCAGCAGTCGCTTTCTTCATTGCCATCTCGGCGCTCGAAGCCCACGCCTCCACTTTGACCGTCGTATCCCTGGGCGGCCTGAACAAGCAAGCCCAGCAAGCAGCGTTCTACACGCCCTTTGAGCAAGCCCATGGCACCTCGGTGCGCTCGGACGACTACAACGGCGAGCTGGGCAGGATCAAGGCCATGGTCGCGACCGGCTCCATCAGCTGGGACCTGGTCGAGGTGGACCACGCCGACCTGCAGCGAGGCTGCGAAGAGGGCCTTTTCGAGCCCCTGCCACCACTGCAGCAATTGAACACCGAAGACCTGATCGACGATGCGATCAGCGAGTGCGGCGTGGGCATATTCATCTGGTCGACCGCCTTGACCTACGACGCCAAGGCGCTGGCAACCGCACCCAAAGGCTGGGCGGACTTCTGGGACCTGGACGCGTTCCCCGGCAAACGCGCCCTGCGCAAGGGCGCCAAGCTGACCTTGGAAATCGCCCTGATGGCCGACGGCGTGCCCTCCGAGCAGGTTTACGAGGTGCTGTCGAACCCCCAGGGCGTCGAGCGCGCATTCCGCAAGCTGGACCAGATCAAGCCCCATATCCAGTGGTGGGAAACAGGAGCTCAACCCTTACAGTGGCTGGCCTCGCGCGATGTCGTCATGACCTCCGGCTACACCGCCAGGGCGATAGGTGCGCGCAAGGATGGCTACGACTTCCCGGTGATCTGGGCCGGCAGCCTCTATGACATGGACAACTGGGCCATCGTCAAAGGCAGCCGCAATCAAACCGCCGCCCTGCAATTCATGCAGTTCACCGGCCAGCCCGATCAACAGGCACGCTTTGCCGAGATCATGCACAACGGGCCAGTGAACCTTCGCGCCCTCGACATGGTGAGCCCCGCTACGCGGGCGGACTTCCCCACCGCACCAGAGAACATCGCACCGGCGCTGAAGGTCGATGCGCAGTTCTGGCTGGACCACGGCGAGGAGCTGGAGCAGCGCTTTATTGCTTGGTCGGCTAAGTAGCACCTGCCAAGGCCACGGAGAACGTCATCCACGAGCAAGTACGGCGTGTTGCGTTGCAGGAGGAGCAACCGGATCCCTACCATCGCCGTACTTGCAACGAGGAAAACCCATGAGTGACAACGAACTGATCCAGCAACGCTCAAGCTCCGCAATGGCCTACGCGAACAAGCCCAGCGTTCTCGTCGAAGCCTTCAAGAAGTACGAAGGCAGCGTCCTGTTTCCCTATTTCGTCTGGGCGGTGAATCTACTGGGAGGCGGGACGATCGACCGGATCGCCTCCAATCATGTGGCCAGCTACAACATCAAGCGGCTGGACAGCCTCTTCGAGCACCTGGCAAGAAGAGTGGATCGCAACGCCCCGGACCCTGAATCAGAAGAATTCATGGCGGCGCTGCATGTATGCATCACCGCGCTCATGGGCAGCACGAGCCAAAGGAAGGCCAACTACTTCGCCGCCATCCTCGCGCATGCATGGATGAACAGCTCAACTGACTGGAACGAGCTTTCACAGGTGCTGAAACTCATCAGGGAGCTGGAGGACGTCCACATCATCATCCTTCGCGAAGCCGCGGCATTGGGGCAGGACGCACGCGGCAAGGCCACCATCTTCAGCGTGGGTCAGAGCACCCCGAATGCAATACCGCTGGACCCCAAGCTCACAGCCTTCGACCCGAACCTGATCGCACTGTGCATCTCCGAGCTCATTGCCAAGGGCCTGCTCAACGACTCGTTCACCCAGAGAACCAGCTTCAGCAATAACGGCGGCCGCCAAGCAGCAGAGCTGGTCTACTCACTCTCCGACCTGGGCAGATGGTTCATCAGAAGGATCCAGGATCCCGACATCAAGACTGGCAGTGGCGCGACATCGACCCTGTCGACCACGACCTGAGCGCCTGGCAACGCTTGAAGATGCAAGACCGTTAAACGCAAGACGGTCCAGGTAGCCAAGGCCCCAGAAACGACAAAGCCCCGAAGAACGGGGCTTTGCGGTGTAACTATATGGCGGAAGCGGTGAGATTCGAACTCACGGACAGTTTCCCGTCGGCGGTTTTCAAGACCGCTGCCTTCAACCACTCGGCCACACTTCCGCATTTGCGGGCCGCCATACTACCCGAACGCAACACGCTGTCAAACTCTCGCAACAGAGCCGGTGTCGACCTCTGTTATCATTTCGCTCGACTGCGGTCACGGACCCAATTTCTTGCAGGAGTTTTGCAGATGAGCGATCAAGATTACGTACTGAACCAGGCGCAGGCCGGCGGGCTCGAAGTCAGCCGTGTGCTGCGCAATACCTACGGGCTGCTGGCGCTGACCCTAGCTTTCAGTGGCCTGGTCGCCTATGTCGCGCAGCAGATGCGCGTCGCCTACCCGAGCATCTTCGTGGTGCTGATCGGTTTCTACGGCCTGTTCTTCCTCACCGTAAAACTGCGTAACTCGTCCTGGGGCCTGCTTTCCACCTTCGCCCTGACCGGTTTCATGGGTTACACCCTGGGCCCGATCCTCAACCGCTACCTGGGTATGCCCAACGGCGGCGAGGTGATCAGCTCGGCATTCGCCATGACGGCTCTGGTGTTCTTCGGCCTGTCCGCCTACGTGCTGACCACCCGCAAGGACATGAGCTTCCTCGGCGGCTTCATCACCGCGGGCTTCTTCGTCCTGATCGGCGCCATGCTGGCGAGCTTCTTCTTCGAGATCAGCGGCCTGCAACTGGCGATCAGCGCCGGCTTCGTGGTCTTCGCCTCGGTCTGCATCCTGTACCAGACCAGTGCGATCATCCATGGCGGCGAGCGCAACTACATCATGGCGACCATCAGCCTGTATGTATCGATCTACAACCTGTTCGTCAGCCTGCTGCAGATTTTCGGCGTGATGAGCGGCGACGACTGATAGCAACACCTTGCAAGAGCCCGCTTCGGCGGGCTTTTTCTTGCCTGCAAAACCTGGACGCAAGCCGTATCATTGCGCCCAGCAATCCTGTGTCGAAGCACCCTCATGAAATTCGCCATCGCCCTCTTCGCCCCTGCCCATGCGCCCTCCTCCCGCCGCGCCCTGCGCTTCGCCGAGGCCGTACTGGACGGTGGCCATGAAATTACCCGGCTGTTCTTCTATCAAGATGGCGTCCACAGCGCCTCCGCCAATGTGGTGACCCCACAGGACGAACCAGACATTGCCCGCGACTGGGCCAATCTTCTGGCCAACCACCAACTGGACGGTGTGGTTTGCATCGCTGCCGCCCTGCGCCGCGGCGTGATCAACCAGGAAGAGGCCGAACGCTATGGCCGCGCAGCCGCCAACCTGGCGCCGGGCTGGGAACTCTCCGGCCTGGGCCAACTGCATGAGGCTGCGCAGATGGCCGATCGCCTGATCTGCTTCGGAGGGAATTGATATGGCCAAGTCCATGCTGATCATCAGTCGCAGTGCGCCCTGGGCCGGCCCCGGTGCCCGTGAGGCGCTGGATATCGCCCTGGCGGGCGGCGCCTTCGACCTGCCGCTGGCAATGCTGTTTCTGGACGATGGCGTCTTCCAGCTCACCAGCAACCAGGCGCCTGCAAAACTGCAGCAGAAAGACCTGACCGCCAACCTGCAGGCCCTGCCGCTGTTCGGCGTGGAAGCCCTCTACGCCTGCGCCTACAGCCTGGACAAACGTGGCCTGACCGCCGACGGACTGAACCTTCCCGTCGAGGTCCTGGATGATGCAGCCCTGCGCTCCCTCATCGGGCGCCATGATCAGGTAATCACCCTCTGATGAGCACATTGCACGTTCTTTCCCATTCGCCATTCGGTGACGACCGCTTCACCAGCTGCCTGCGCCTGCTGGGCGAACAGGATGCGCTGCTGCTCAGCGGTGAAGCCGTCCAGGCCCTGCGCCAGTCGACCGCTCCGCTTGAGCAGCTGGAGGCCCTCCCGGCCGGCATCGCTCTTTTTGCCCTGGAAGAAGATGTGGCCGCGCGTGCGCTCGGCGCCCTGCCCTCGCGCATCACGCCGCTCGACTACCCGGGGTTCGTGGCGCTTTGCATCCAGCACGACAAGGTGAACAGCTGGCTATGAGCAGCCTCGACCTCAACGGACAGTGCATCCCGCTGGACAAGGACGGCTACCTGCAAGAGTTGGCGGACTGGTCCCCAGCGGTCGCAGAAGCCCTGGCCCTCCGCGAAGAAATCACGCTACGGGCCGAGCATTGGGAAATCCTCGATTTGCTGAGACGTTTCTACGCTGAATTCCAGCTGTCGCCAGCCAATCGCCCGCTGATCAAGTACGTCGCCCAGCAGCTCGGCCCGGACAAGGGCAACAGCCTGCATCTCAACCACCTATTCAAGGGCGCCCCGGCCAAGCTTGCCGCCAAGCTCGCCGGCCTGCCCAAGCCGACCAATTGCCTATGACTCCCGCCGCCCCCGTTGAACACCCCTTCGCCCAGTTCGTGCGCATCCTCGGCAAGGGCAAGCGTGGCGCCCGCCCCATGACCCGCGAAGAAGCTCGCGAAGCCATGGGCATGCTACTGGACGGCAAGACAGAAGACAGCCAACTGGGCGCCTTCCTCATGCTGCTGCGGCACAAGGAAGAAAGTGCCGAAGAGCTGGCCGGCTTCACTGAAGCCTTTCGTGAACGCAACGACGCTCCGGCCATTCCCGTGGACATCGACTGGCCCAGCTACGCGGGCAAGAAGCGCCACCACCCCTGGTTCCTGCTGGCCGCCAAGGCACTGGCCCATGGCGGCGTGCGCATCCTCCTGCACGGCGGCGGCCTGCACACGGCGGGCCGCATCTACACCGAGCAATGCCTGGAGCTGCTCGGCATACCCGACTGCACGAACTGGCAGGACGTCGCCCTGGCACTGGACCAGCAGAACCTCGCGTTCATCCCGCTGGGCGCCTGGTCGGCACCGCTGCAGCGGATGATCGACCTGCGCAACATCCTCGGCCTGCGTTCGCCGATCCACTCGCTGGCACGCATCCTCAACCCGCTGGGCGCACGCTGCGGGCTGCAGAGCATCTTCCATCCGGGCTATCAGGCAGTGCACCGTGAAGCCAGCCGGTTGCTCGGCGATACGGCAATCGTGATCAAGGGTGAAGGCGGAGAGATCGAGGTCAACCCGGATGCCACCTCCCACCTATACGGCACCCAGGGCGGCAGCGACTGGGACGAGGAATGGCCGGCCCTCTCGCCCCTGCGCCATGTCAAACCCGAGCGCATCGAGGCGGCACAGCTGCTGGGCGTGTGGGACGGCAGCATCGAAGACAGCTACGCCCGCCTGGCCATTCTCAGCACCATGGCCCTGGCCCTTCGTGGCCTGGGCAAACCCCGGGATAAAGCCTTCAGCGAAGCGGAAACGCTGTGGGCCAACCGGAATCGTTCGATTTAATCGATCAAAGACACTTTGAATTTGCGCCATTCAATCGACTCAACACCATTAGACTCAGCCCAATTTCCAACTTCAGAGGGTCAGAGCCATGGGATTGCTGGTCGAAGGCAAATGGCAGGACAAGTGGTACGACACCGCCAAAGACGGTCGCTTTCAACGTGAAAGCGCGCGCCGGCGCAACTGGATCACCGCTGACGGGTCGCCCGGCCCGAGCGGCAAGGGTGGCTTCACCGCCGAGCCCGGCCGCTACCACCTCTACGTGTCGCTGGCCTGCCCCTGGGCCCACCGCACGCTGATCTTCCGCAAGCTGAAAGGCCTCGAAAGCCTGATCGATGTTTCCGTGGTCAGCTGGCTGATGCTGGAGAACGGCTGGACCTTCGATCGCAGCCACGGATCGAGCGGCGATACCCTCGACGGCCTGGATTACCTCCATCAGCGCTATACCCGCGATGACGCCGGCTACACCGGCCGCGTGACCGTGCCGCTGCTGTGGGACAAGTTCGAAGGGCGCATCGTCAGCAACGAGTCCTCCGAGATCATCCGCATGTTCAACTCGGCCTTCGATGGCCTGACCAATGATCGCCAGGACTTCTACCCTGAACACCTGCGCAGCGAAATCGACGCGCTGAACGAACGCATCTACCCGGCGATCAACAATGGCGTCTATCGGGCAGGCTTCGCCACCACCCAGGACGCCTATGAGGAAGCCTTCGGCGAGCTGTTCAATGAATTGGATGCCCTGGAAGCGCTACTGGGCGAGCGCCGCTACCTGGCCGGAAGCCACCTGACCGAAGCCGACTGGCGCCTGTTCACCACGCTGATACGATTCGATGCCGTCTACAACGGGCACTTCAAGTGCAACCTGCGTCGCCTCGCCGACTACCCCAACCTCTCCGGCTGGCTGCGCGAGCTGTACCAATGGCCCGGAGTGGCCGAGACGGTGAACTTCCAGCACATCAAGAGCCACTACTACGGCAGCCACCGCACCATCAACCCGACCGGGATCATTCCCGTCGGCCCGCTGCAGGACTTCAGCCAACCCCATGGGCGCGACCGCCTACCAGGCAAGGGCGTGGCTCAGTCGGCCTGAGCCCCTTCGAACCAGGCGAGCTTGTCACGCAGCTGCACCACCTCACCCACGATAACCAGCGTGGGGGCGTGAACCTCGTGCTCGGCGACCAGTTGCGGCAGGTCGCCGAGGGTGCCGGTAAAGACTCGCTGGTTGCTGGTGGTGCCCTGCTGCACCAGAGCGGCTGGCGTATCCGCCGAACGACCGTGGCGGATCAGCTCGCTGCAGATGCTCGGCAAGCCGACCAGCCCCATGTAGAACACCAGGGTCTGGCCAGGTGCGACCAGGTCCGACCAGGGTAGGTCGCTGCTGCCGTCCTTGAGGTGGCCGGTAACGAAGCGAACCGACTGCGCATAGTCGCGATGGGTCAGCGGTATGCCGGCATAGGCAGCGCAGCCCGACGCCGCGGTGATGCCTGGCACCACCTGGAAGGGGATGCCATTGGCGGCCAGCTCACCGATTTCCTCGCCGCCCCGACCGAAGATGAACGGATCACCGCCCTTCAGGCGCAGCACGCGCTTGCCTTGGCGCGCCAGGTCGATCAGTTGGCGATTGATTTCGTCCTGGGGCACGGCGTGCTCCGAGCGGCGCTTGCCAACGTAGATGCGCTCGGCATCACGACGGCACATCTCGACGATGGGACCCGCCACTAGGCGGTCGTAGAGCACAACATCGGCTTGCTGCATCAGACGCAAGGCGCGGAAGGTCAGCAGATCGGGATCACCCGGGCCCGCACCCACCAGGTAAACCTCACCCAATGCCTGCTTGGCTCCACCACCAGCCACGCGCTCCTCGAGCATGCGCTCGGCTTCGGCCGGTTGGCCGGCGAGCATGCGCTCAGCGATCGCCCCCTGGAAAACGTCCTCCCAGAACACCCGACGCTGCTGCACATCAGGGAAGAGCGCCTTGACCCGGCTGCGAAAGCGGCTGGCGAGCCCGGCTAGCTGGCCATAGGCGGAAGGGATCCAGGTTTCGATCTTGGCGCGGATCAGGCGTGCCAGAACCGGTGCATCCCCCGCGCTGGAGACGGCAACGATCAGCGGCGAGCGATCGACAATGGCGGGGAAGATCACGCTGCACAGGGCCGGCGCATCCACCACGTTCACCGGCACGCCGCGTGCCTGCGCATGCTGTGAAATCAGTGCATTGAGCGGTTCGTCATCCGTGGCGGCAATGGCCAGCACGCACTGATCGAGATCCGACTCTTCGTAACCACGAAGATGGGCCTGCCCCTGCGACGCCTGCACCAGTTCACTCAGCTGGCCGTCGATCTCCGGCGCCACCACACGCAGTACCGCACCGGCATCCGCCAGCAGGCGAGCCTTGCGCAGGGCGACTTCGCCTCCGCCGACGACGAGCACCTGGCGGCCCTGGAGGTTATGGAAGAGCGGGAGGAAATCCATGGGGAAGCCTTGCTGCAGTGGTTGCCGTGGAAAACGACGCCCGCATCCGGGGAGAACCGGAACGCGGGCGCCTGGGAGCACTCAAGCCACTCCCACCGAAGCGGGAGCGATGAGGATCAACCGATGATTTCGATACCGCCCATGTAGGGCTTGAGTACATCCGGCACGCGGATGGTGCCATCCGCCTGCTGGTAGTTCTCCAGCACGGCCACCAGGGTACGACCGACTGCCAGGCCGGAACCATTGAGGGTGTGCACCAGTTCGGGCTTGCCGGTTTCCGGGTTGCGGTAACGGGCCTGCATGCGGCGAGCCTGGAAATCACCACAGTTGGAGCAGGAGGAAATCTCGCGGTACTTGTCCTGGCTCGGCACCCAGACTTCCAGGTCATAGGTCTTGGTGGCGCCAAAGCCCATGTCACCGGTGCACAGGGCCAGGACGCGGTACGGCAGCTCGAGCAGCTGCAGGACCTTCTCGGCGTTGCCGGTCAGGCTCTCCAGCGCCTCGAAGGATTTGGACGGCTCGACGATCTGCACCATCTCGACCTTGTCGAACTGGTGCTGGCGGATCATCCCGCGGGTATCACGACCGGAGGCGCCGGCTTCGCTGCGGAAGCAAGGCGTGTGGGCGACGAACTTCAGCGGCAGCTGCTTGGCGTCGAGGATCGCGCCAGCCACGATGTTGGTCAGGGACACTTCAGCGGTGGGGATCAGGTACAGATCGGCCTCATCTTCGCGACCGATCTTGAACAGGTCTTCCTCGAACTTCGGCAGTTGGCCGGTGCCCTGCAGTGCGGGAGCCTGGACCAGGTAGGGCGTGTAGGCCTCTTCGTAACCGTGCTCGGCGGTGTGCAGGTTGATCATGAATTGCGCCAGGGCGCGATGCAGACGGGCGATGGGGCCACGCAGCAAAGCGAAGCGTGCACCGGAGAGCTTGGCGGCGGTCTCGAAGTCCAGCCAGCCATGGGTTTCGCCCAGGCTGACGTGGTCCTTGACCTCGAAATCGAAGCTGCGCGGAGTGCCCCAACGGCGAACTTCGACGTTGCCCTCCTCGTCCTCGCCCACCGGCACGGATTCGTGAGGCAGGTTGGGGATGTTCAGCAGCAGGTTGTCCAGCTCGACCTGGATGCTCTCCAACTCGCGCTTGCCCTCTTCCAGCTCATTACCCATGCGGTCGACATCCGCCAGCAGCGGTGCAATGTCTTCGCCACGCTGCTTGGCCTGGCCGATGGCCTTGGAGCGGCTATTACGCTCGGCTTGCAGCTGCTCGGTGCGGGTCTGCACGGACTTGCGCTGGTTTTCCAGGGATTCGAGGCGCGCCACGTCCAGTTGGAAGCCGCGGCTGGCGAGGCGGTCAGCCACTTCCTGGGTCTGGGTACGTACCAGTTTGGAGTCGAGCATGTGAGGTTCCCGTCTATCAGAATTTGGTCAGAGTCAGGCCTGCCCAGGTGGCGAGCAGGCCTCCCAGCACGCTTACCGCCGCATAGCCAAGGGCCAGGGGCAGTTGGCCGCTTTCCAGCAGGCGCAGCGTGTCGAGGGAAAACGAAGAAAACGTCGTCAGGCCGCCGAGGAAGCCGACCATCAGTCCGGCGCGGATCTCGACGGGCACTTCGGGCCGTTGCAGGAACAGGCCGTAGAGAAAACCGATGAGCAGGCAACCGACGATATTGACGGCAAGAGTACCGAGGTAGAAGTGGCGAGGCCAGTGGGCGCTCACCCAATTACCAGCGGCGAAGCGCAGCAGGGTGCCGGCGATGCCCCCCACCGCCACGGAAAGGACCAGGGGGATCATGGGCGCCTCTTCCTCGGGCTGCGGGCGTCGAGCCCGGCCAGGTGCTCCAGCTTGTCGCGGATCTTCAGCTCCAGGCCACGCGGCACGGGCTGGTAGTACTGGCGCGGCTCGATGTTTTCAGGGAAGTAGTCTTCACCCGCCGCATAGGCATCCGGCTCGTCATGGGCGTAGCGGTACTCATCGCCGTAGCCGAGCTGCTTCATCAGCTTGGTCGGGGCGTTGCGCAGGTGCAGCGGAACCTCATGGGAACCGTTTTCGGCGACATCGCGCATGGCGGTCTTGAAGGCGGTATAGACGGCATTGCTCTTCGGTGCGCAGGCCAGGTAGACGATGGCCTGGGCCACCGCCAGCTCGCCCTCCGGGCTGCCGAGGCGCTCCTGCACATCCCAGGCAGCCAGGCACAGGCTCAGAGCGCGCGGATCGGCGTTGCCGATGTCCTCGCTGGCCATGCGCACCACGCGCCGGGCGATGTAGAGCGGATCACAGCCGCCGTCGATCATCCGCGCATACCAATAAAGCGCGCCATCGGGACTGGAGCCGCGCACGGACTTGTGCAAGGCGGAAATCTGGTCGTAGAAAGCCTCGCCACCCTTGTCGAAACGACGGCGGCTGTCCCCCAGGAGGTTCTGTAGCAGCTCGGACTCGATATCGCTGTCGTCCTCGGCGAGGTCGGCCGCATTCTCCAGCAAGTTGAGCAGACGTCGGCCATCACCATCGGCAGCGGCGAGCAGAATGGCGAAGCTCTCGTCCGGCAGGCGCAGCTTGCGCTTGCCGAGCCCCTTCTCCTCGTTCAACGCACGGTCGACAAGCCGTCGCAACGCGGCCTCGTCCAGGCTCTTGAGCACATAGACACGGGCCCGGGACAGCAGCGCATTGTTCAGTTCGAACGAGGGGTTTTCGGTGGTCGCGCCGATGAAGATCAGCGTGCCGTCCTCGACATAGGGGAGGAAGGCGTCCTGCTGGGACTTGTTGAAACGGTGCACTTCGTCGACGAAGAGGATGGTGCGACGACCGTACTGGGCCGCCTGCTGCTTGGCCATCTCCACCGACTGGCGGATTTCCTTGACGCCGGACAGCACCGCCGAAATCGTCTCGAAATGGGCATCACTGACCTGAGCCAGAAGCTTGGCCAGGGTGGTCTTGCCCACGCCCGGCGGCCCCCAGAAGATCATCGAGTGCAGCGCACCCTGTTCCAGTGCTTCACGCAGGGGCTTGCCCGGCGCCAACAGGTGCTCCTGGCCAACGTACTCGTCCAGACTGCTGGCGCGCAGGCGTGCGGCCAGGGGCTGGGCGATGGGCTCGGAACGGAACAGGTCCATGGCTGCGCGGAAACCTCTTATTCCTGAATGACGTCGGCGCCTTCCGGAACCTTGAAGTCGAACTGGGCGGCATCGATCGCCTGGTTCATCTTCACGCCGAGGAAGAGGATGTTGGTGCGCTGGCCGACGCTGTCGATCAGCTGCATGTCGTTGATCACACCGTTGCGGAAGGACAGGCGCAGGGTGTCGAACAGGGTGTCCTTGGCCTTGGGCGTGAGGATGAAGTCGACCACATCGCCACCTTCCTTGTGGGTGATCTCGAAGTTCTCGCTGATCTTCGACACGTCGCCCGACAACAGCAGCGCAGGTGTATGGGTCAGGCGCTGATCGAGGGTCTGGATGGTGACCTGCTGCAGGTCCGGGTCATACAGCCAGACCTTCTGGCCGTTGGATACCAGCAGCTGCTCCATCGGCTCGTCGGTGTGCCAGCGGAACAGCCCGGGGCGCTTGAGCACCAGCTCACCGGAGGTTTCCTGCAGTTGGGTGCCGGAGCCGTCCAGGGTCAGCTGGGAGAAGCGGCCGGTAATGGTCTGTGCCTTGTTGAGCATTTCAGTCAGGCGGGCGATGGCTACCTGGTCATCGGCCTGGGCCTGCAGGGCGCCAAGACTCAGCGCGGCAACGAGCAGCATGCGGATCAGTCGCATGGGGGTCCTCATCAGAATTCGTTCGGGGTTAGTCGCGAATCGGGCCCGGCGCGATTACGTCACGCGAGCCGTTGGTGTTCATGGGCGTGACGACGCCAGCCATTTCCATCGCTTCGATCATCCGTGCAGCACGGTTGTAGCCGATCTTGAGCTTGCGCTGCACGGCGGAAATCGAGGCCCTGCGGCTCTCGGTGACAAAGCGCACGGCTTCGTCGTAAAGCGGGTCTTCCTCGCTGCCCTCGCCGCCTTCGCCACCATCGAAACCACCGCTGGAGCCACCGCCTTCTTCGGCGCCGGCCAGGATGTCTTCGATGTAGTCGGGGGCGCCACGCAGCTTCCAGGCTTCCACGACGCGGTGCACTTCATCGTCGGAAACGAAGGCGCCATGGACGCGGATGGGCAGGCCGGTACCCGGCGGCAGGTAGAGCATGTCACCGTGGCCGAGCAGCTGTTCGGCACCGCCCTGGTCGAGAATGGTGCGCGAGTCGATCTTGCTGGAGACCTGGAACGCCATGCGGGTCGGGATGTTGGCCTTGATCAGGCCTGTGATCACGTCCACCGAGGGGCGCTGGGTGGCGAGGATCAGGTGGATGCCTGCCGCACGCGCCTTCTGCGCGATACGGGCGATGAGTTCTTCCACCTTCTTGCCGACGATCATCATCATGTCGGCGAATTCGTCGACGATGACCACGATGGTGGGCAGTGTCTTCAGCAGAGGCGCCTCGTCCTCCATGCTCTCGCGACGGTAGAGCGGATCGGTGAGCGGGGTGCCCGCCTCTTCCGCATCCTTGACCTTGCGGTTGAAGCCAGCCAGGTTGCGCACGCCCATGGCGGCCATCAGTTTGTAGCGCCGCTCCATCTCGGCCACGCTCCAGCGCAGCGCGTTGGCGGCTTCCTTCATGTCGGTCACGACCGGGCACAGCAGGTGCGGAATGCCTTCGTAGATCGACAGTTCGAGCATCTTCGGGTCGATCATGATCAGCCGCGCCTGCTCGGGCGTGGACTTGAACAGGATCGACAGGATCATGGCGTTCACACCCACGGACTTACCGGAACCGGTGGTACCGGCAACCAGCAGGTGAGGCATCCTGGCCAGGTCGGTGATCACCGGGCGGCCGCCGATGTCATGGCCCAGCGCCATGGTCACGGGGGACTTGGCATCGTCGTATTCGGTCGAGGACAGCACTTCGGAGAAGCGCACGATCTGTCGATCCTCGTTGGGGATTTCAATACCCACGGTGGTCTTGCCGGGAATCACTTCCACGACGCGCACGCTGATCACCGCGAGGGAGCGCGCAAGGTCCTTGGCCAGGTTGGAAATGCGGCTGACCTTCACTCCGGCGGCGGGCTGGATCTCGAAACGGGTGATCACCGGACCCGGATGCACGGACTCGACGAGCACCTCGACACCGAACTCCTTGAGCTTGATTTCCAGCAGGCGCGACATGGCCTCCAGGGATTCCGGGGAGTAGCTCTTCTGCTTCTTCTCCGCCGCATCGAGGATGGAGATGGGCGGCAGGGTGCCTTCCACAGCGCTGTCGACGAACAGCGGGGCCTGTTTCTCCTTCTGCACCCGTTTGCTCGGCTCGGCCGCCTTGGCCGGCGCAGGCGGAGTGATGACGGGGGCTGGGCGCTTGTCGCGCTCGGTCATGTGCTTGGCCAGGGCCTCTTCGCGCTCTATCAGGCGCTCCTTGACCCTGGCTTGCTCACGACTGTCACGGACCACAGGGGCGGCGACTTCGCTGACGCGGTCATCGACCTCGCGCAGCTTGGCAACCAGCAGCTTGCGCTCGGAGCGCGCGCTCCACCAGCGGTTGATCAGGCTCTGGATCAGCTCGATGAGATCAAGGGTGATCTTGCCGGTCAGGTCCATCACCTTGAACCAGGACAGGTCGGTGAACACCGTCAGGCCGAAGAGGAACAGCGCGAAGAACATCAACGTGCTGCCCTGGACGTTCAGGGCGTTGACCGCCAAGTGGCTGAGGCTCTCGCCCAGCGCACCACCAGCGGAAGCAGGCATGCCGACGCTGTCCTGGAAATGGATATCGGCCAGCGCAGCGCCGGAAAGCACCAGGAACACCAGGCCGATCAGGCGCCAGGAGAACAGCCAGCCACTCCAGTCGATAGCCTGGTGGCGATGACGGAACACCTGCAGCGTCTTGATCGCCAGCAGCAACGGGAAGATATAGGCGAAGTAGCCCAGGGCCATGAACAGGATGTCGGCGAACCAGGCGCCGAGGCGGCCCGCCGCGTTCTGCACCTGCTCGACGTTGCTGGTGTGGGTCCAGCCCGGATCGGAGGAGTCGTAGGTGAGCAGCGCCATCCACAGGTAAAGGCACAACGCGCCCAGCGCGATCAGCGCACCTTCCTTGAGGCGGTAATGCAATTGCTGGCGCCAGACGGGCGTCTGGGCGGTACTCGTGGAATTCTTCAAACGCCTTTTTTCCTGCGCCCCGAGGCGCGCTCAAGAATCGGTTACTGGCGGAAATGCCGCCTATTGTACGGGCTTAACCACCCGGCGCGACAGCGCGCCCATTGAGCCTGGAGCGTTTTGCCGCTGATTCGTGCTTCGGTGTAGCATAGCCGCCAACATCTTGCGCAGCGCTCAATTTGAGCATGCATTCTCTTTTGTGACAAAGACTTATGAGGCCTTTTTATGAGCGACGTCAAGCATTCACGCCTGATCATCCTGGGCTCCGGCCCAGCCGGTTACACCGCTGCCGTGTATGCCGCCCGCGCCAACCTCAAGCCCGTCGTCATCACTGGCATCCAGCCCGGCGGCCAGCTGACCATCACCACCGAAGTCGACAACTGGCCCGGTGACGTCGAAGGCCTTACCGGCCCGGCCCTGATGGAGCGCATGCAGAAGCACGCCGAGCGTTTCGACACCGAGATCGTCTACGACCACATCCACACCGCCGAGTTGCAGCAACGCCCGTTCATCCTCAAGGGCGACAGCGGCACCTATAGCTGCGACGCCCTGATCATCGCCACCGGCGCCTCCGCCCAGTACCTGGGCCTGCCGTCCGAAGAAGCCTTTGCCGGCAAGGGCGTTTCGGCCTGCGCCACCTGCGACGGCTTCTTCTACCGCAACCAGGTGGTCTGCGTGATCGGCGGTGGCAACACCGCAGTCGAAGAAGCGCTGTACCTCTCCAACATCGCCAAGGAAGTCCACCTGATCCACCGCCGCGACAAGCTGCGCTCGGAGAAGATCCTTCAGGACAAGCTGTTCGAGAAAGCCAAGAACGGCAACGTTCGCCTGCACTGGAACCACACCCTGGAAGAAGTACTGGGTGATGCCACCGGCGTCACCGGTGTGCGCCTGAAGGACACCACCAGCGGCGAAACCCGTGAAATGCCCCTGGCTGGCGTATTCATCGCCATCGGCCACAAGCCCAACACCGAGCTCTTCCAGGGCCAACTGGAAATGCGCGACGGCTACCTGGTGGTACGCGGCGGCTCCGAAGGCAACGCCACCGCTAGCAGCATCGAAGGGGTGTTTGCCGCCGGCGACGTAGCCGACCACGTCTACCGCCAGGCCATCACCTCCGCTGGCGCCGGCTGCATGGCCGCGCTGGACGCCGAAAAATTCCTCGACGACAACTAAGGCCCTGAGGCGGCGCCTATCCGCGCCGCCCTCCCCTCCTCCATGCTGACCTGGCTGAGCCGCGACAACCTCATCTTCCCACCCCTGGAGCGCGCCCTTCGCGAGCCGAACGGCCTGCTGGCCGCGGGTGGCGACCTCTCCCCGGAGCGCCTGGTCCAGGCATACCGCCACGGCTGCTTCCCCTGGTTCCAGGATGGCCAGCCGATACTCTGGTGGTCACCAGACCCACGCACCGTCCTGCCACCCCAGGAAATCCATACCTCCCGCAGCCTGGCCAAGCTGATGCGCCAGCAGCGCTTCCGCATCACCTTCGACCAGGACTTCGCCGCCGTCATCCAGGCCTGCGCCGGGCCACGCAGCTACGCGGACGGCACCTGGATTACCACGCCGATGCAGGCCGCCTATCTGGAACTGCACCGCCGCGGCGTCGCACATTCGGTCGAGGTCTGGCTGGAAGACGAGCTGGTAGGCGGCCTGTACGGGCTCGCCATGGGCAAGCTGTTCTTCGGCGAATCGATGTTCAGCCGCACCGACAACGCCTCCAAGGTCGGCTTCGTCACCCTGACCCAGCACCTGTCCCGCTGGGGCTTCGTGCTCATCGACTGCCAGATGCCGACCCAGCACCTGCACAGCTTCGGCGCCCGCTCCATCAGCCGCGAGAAGTTCTCGCGCTACCTGCAACTCTACCTCGACCAACCCAACAGCGCTGACTGGGTCGTTGCCTAGGCGAGTCGCCAAGCCTGGCTTACACTTGCGGAAGGCTTTTTCGAGATTCGACCATGACCGAGCTGGCTCGCCTGAAGTTCTATGCCACTCAACCGCATCCTTGCAGCTACCTGCCCGAGGAACAGGCCACGACGCTGTTCCTCGACCCCAGTCAGCCAATGGACGTGGAGGTTTACGCCGAGCTCTCGGAAATGGGTTTTCGTCGCAGCGGCGACCACCTCTACCGCCCCCACTGCCAACGCTGCACCGCCTGCGTCCCCGCACGCATCCCCGCAGAAGCCTTCGCCCCCAGCCGCCAGCAGCGGCGCATCCTCAAGCGCAACACCGATATCGAAGTCCGCGCAGTACGCCCGACCTTCAACGAGGAGTACTACGCCCTCTACGTCCGCTACATCGAAGAGCGCCACGCAGATGGCGACATGTACCCACCGAGCCGCGACCAGTTCTCCACCTTCCTGGTTCGCGACCTGCCCTTCTCGCGTTTTTACGAGTTCCGCCTGGACGGCCGCCTGGTCGCCATAGCGGTCACCGATGTCCTGCCTAACGGCCTCTCTGCCGTTTACACCTTCTACGACCCGTCGGAGGAGCGCCGCAGCCTCGGCCGCTTCGCCATTCTCTGGCAGATCGGCGAAACACTGCGCCTGGGCCTCCAGGCGGTCTATCTGGGCTACTGGATCAAGAACTGCCGGAAGATGAACTACAAGACCCAGTACCGCCCCATCGAGCTCTTCGTCAATCAGCGCTGGGTCACCCTCACCTGAAACCCTTGGCTTACGGTGCAATTTTCGGGCACAATGCACGCCGTTTTTGCCAGGCGCCGTTTGCACCCGGCCAATCATTGATACCGAGGGCTTTACTGCATGTCGAAAGAAGACAGCTTCGAAATGGAAGGCACTGTCATCGATACCCTGCCTAACACCATGTTCCGCGTGGAGTTGGAAAACGGGCACGTCGTCACCGCGCATATTTCTGGGAAAATGCGCAAGAACTACATCCGCATCCTCACCGGTGACAAGGTTCGCGTTGAACTGACTCCCTACGATCTGAGCAAAGGCCGCATCACCTACCGCGCCCGCTGACAGATCCACAACAAAAAGCCCGGCACTCGCCGGGCTTTTTGCGTTGCTCCATCGTCAGGCCATTTCGGCAGTGGTCTCGAAATCGAACTCGAGCTCACCATCCTTGACGTCGATGTGCACGACACCGCCGTGCTCAGCCAGCTCGCCAAAGAGGATCTCCTCCGCCAGCGGACGCTTGATCTTATCCTGAATCAAGCGCGCCATCGGGCGAGCCCCCATCTGCACGTCATAACCCCGCTCGCCAAGCCAGCCGCGCGCCTCGTCGCTGACCACCAGTTGAACGCGCTTGTCCTCAAGCTGCGCCTGCAACTCGGTGAGGAACTTGTCGACCACGTTCTTGATGGTTTCGTGACTGAGGCGACCGAACTGGATGATGGTATCCAGGCGGTTGCGGAACTCCGGCGTAAAGCTCTTGCGGATGACCTCCATCGCATCGGACGAATGGTCCTGATGCGTAAAGCCGATGGAGGCACGCGCAGTAGTCTCGGCACCGGCGTTGGTGGTCATGATCACGATGACGTTGCGGAAGTCCGCCTTGCGCCCGTTGTTGTCGGTCAGCGTGCCGTGGTCCATCACCTGCAGCAGCAGGTTGAAGACCTCGGGGTGCGCCTTTTCGATCTCGTCGAGCAGCAACACGCAATGCGGCATCTTGGTGATGGCTTCGGTAAGCAAGCCACCCTGGTCGAAACCTACGTACCCGGGAGGCGCACCGATCAAGCGTGACACGGTGTGCCGCTCCATATACTCGGACATGTCGAAGCGCACCAGCTCGATACCCATCGCCTTCGCCAGCTGGCGAGCGACTTCGGTCTTGCCGACACCCGTGGGGCCCGCGAAGAGGAAGGAGCCCACCGGCTTGTCCGGCGACTTGAGGCCCGCCCGGGACAGCTTGATGGCCGTCGACAGCGAGTCGATGGCGGCATCCTGTCCAAATACAGTCAGCTTCAGGTCACGCTCTAGGTTACGCAGCAACTCCTTGTCGGAACTGTTGACGTGCTTTGGAGGAATCCGCGCGATTTTCGCGACGATATCCTCGACCTGCGCGACATCGATACGAGGAGCACGCTTGTCTTCCGGCTGCAGGCGCTGATAAGCCCCCGCCTCGTCGATCACGTCGATGGCCTTGTCCGGCATGTGCCGATCGTTGATATAGCGCGCAGCGAGCTCAGCAGCAGCCCGCAGAGCCTCGTCGCTGTACTCGATATGGTGGTGCTGCTCGAAGCGGCCCTTGAGCCCCCTGAGGATGCCCACGGTGTCCTCGACCGACGGCTCGCTTACATCGACCTTCTGGAAGCGACGAGCCAGGGCGCGATCCTTCTCGAAGATGCCGCGGAACTCCTGGAAGGTGGTCGAGCCGATGCAACGGATCTCCCCGGAGGACAGCAGCGGCTTGAGCAGATTGGACGCATCCATTACCCCGCCCGATGCCGCACCCGCACCAATGATGGTGTGGATCTCGTCGATGAAGAGGATCGCATGGGGGCGCTTGCGCAGCTCGTTGAGCAGCGCCTTGAAGCGCTTCTCGAAGTCACCGCGGTACTTGGTGCCCGCCAGCAGGGCTCCCAGGTCGAGGGAGTAGACGACACTATCAGCCAACAACTCGGGAACCTGGTTGTCGACGATGCGTTTGGCCAGGCCTTCGGCGATCGCCGTCTTGCCGACGCCCGCCTCACCCACCAGCAGCGGGTTGTTCTTGCGGCGGCGCGCCAAAATCTGCGCAACACGCTCCACCTCGGTCTCGCGACCGACCAGCGGATCGATCCGCCCCTGGCGCGCCAGTTCATTCAGATTGCTTGCATAGGCATCCAGCGGATGCCCAGCGGAAGAAGACTCCCCACCTTCGTCATCCTGCATTTCCTGCTCGCTATCATGCTGCTCGCCATGGCCAGGCACCTTGGAGATGCCGTGGGCGATGTAGTTGACGACATCGATACGGGCGACGCTCTGCTGCTTGAGCAGGAACACCGCCTGGCTTTCCTGCTCGCTGAAGATGGCCACCAACACGTTGGCGCCTGTGACTTCACGCTTGCCGGAGCTCTGCACGTGGAACACGGCGCGCTGCAATACGCGCTGGAACCCGAGCGTAGGCTGGGTTTCGCGGTCCTCGTCATGCTGAGGGATCAGCGGCGTGGTGGAGTCGATGAATTCCTGTAGATCATGCCGCAGCTTGTCCAGGTTCGCCCCGCAGGCCTTCAGCACTGCGGAGGCTGCCTCATTGTCCAGAAGGGCCAGCAACAAATGCTCGACCGTCATGAATTCATGACGCTTGGCACGGGCCTCCTTGAAGGCAAGATTGAGGGTGACTTCGAGCTCACGGTTCAACATAGCTTCACCTCATACCCAAGCGGTCGGCGTTAACCGTCCTTCTCGATCTCACAGAGTAGCGGATGCTGACTCTCTCTCGCGTATTGATTCACCTGCATCGCCTTGGTTTCAGCAATATCGCGTGTAAACACTCCACAGACCGCTCGCCCTTCGGTGTGAACGGTCAGCATGACCTTGGTCGCTGACTCACGGTTGTGGCTGAAGAACACCTCTAGAACTTCCACCACGAAATCCATCGGTGTGTAGTCATCGTTAAACATGACCACCTTATACATGGGTGGCGCCTGCAAGATCGGCTTGGCTTCCTGGACCAACAGACCGGAGTCGTCGTCCCCATGATGCTCAGGGCGATCCTGATTGAATGTTAGTCGAATCTGGCTGCTTGCATGCATGCTGGAATAAAGCTTCTTGGTAGACGAAATGGGACGCCCCATGGACTTTGACCCGCTTCTCAGCTGGCCGCTGCATTGCCTTGACTAAAGGCAAAACGGTGTTACAAACAATGGATACCCACCTACGGGTATCAGGGGTTCCGCACCCTCGTCCATATGGCCGAAGCGGGCGCGGGGTCGAAGTGGATGATACTCCAGTGATGGAGTCCTTTGCAGAGGGATATCAGCATGGTTAGCGGTAAGGTCAAGTGGTTCAACAACGCCAAGGGCTATGGATTTATCCTCGCTGACGGCCGAGATGAGGACCTGTTCGCCCATTATTCGGCCATTCAGATGGATGGCTATAAAACCTTGAAAGCTGGCCAACCGGTAAGCTTCGATATCATCCAGGGCCCCAAAGGCCTGCACGCCGTGAACATCAGTACGGTCACGGCGAATTCCGAAGCACCTGCCGCCACTGCCAGCCTCCCCCAGGGCAGCACGGTCGAGGCTTGAGCCCAATTCCTTAGGGCATAAAAAAGGCCGGTCATGATGACCGGCCTTTTTGTCACGCCATCAATCTCACATGTGAGCGATGGTGGCGTCGCCGAAGCCAGAGCAGGAAAGCAGCGTGGCACCGTCCATCAGACGCTCGAAGTCGTAAGTAACGGTCTTCGCAGCGATGGCACCGTTGGTGCCCTTGATGATCAGGTCAGCAGCTTCGACCCAACCCATGTGGCGCAGCATCATCTCGGCAGAGAGGATGACCGAACCCGGGTTGACCTTGTCCTGGCCAGCGTACTTCGGCGCGGTGCCGTGAGTCGCTTCGAACATGGCGATGGTGTCGGACAGGTTGGCACCCGGAGCGATACCGATACCACCCACTTCGGCCGCCAGGGCGTCGGACAGGTAGTCACCGTTCAGGTTCAGGGTGGCGATGACGTCGTACTCGGCCGGGCGCAGCAGAATCTGCTGCAGCATGGCGTCGGCGATGGCGTCTTTCACCACGATGTTCTTGCCGGTGTTCGGGTTCTTGAACTGCATCCACGGGCCGCCGTCCAGCAGCTCGGCACCGAACTCATCACGTGCGACTTCGTAGCCCCACTCTTTGAAGGCACCTTCGGTGAACTTCATGATGTTGCCTTTGTGGACGATGGTCACGGAGCTGCGATCGTTGTCCACGGCGTACTGCAGGGCCTTGCGCACGAGGCGCTTGGTGCCTTCCAGGGAAACCGGCTTGATGCCGATACCGCAGTTTTCGGTGAAGCGGATTTTCTTGACGCCCATTTCCTCGGTGAGGAACTTGATGACCTTCTCGGCCTCGGGGGAGCCAGCTTTCCACTCGACGCCGGCGTAGATGTCTTCCGAGTTCTCACGGAAGATGATCATGTCCACGTCACCCGGCTTCTTGACCGGGCTGGGCACGCCTTCGAACCAGCGAACGGGACGCTGGCAGACATACAGGTCCAGCTCCTGGCGCAGGGCCACGTTCAGGGAGCGGATGCCACCACCGACCGGAGTGGTCAGCGGGCCTTTGATGGAAACGACGTAGTCACGTACCGCTTCCAGGGTTTCTTTCGGCAGCCAGGTGTCCTGGTCATAGACCTGGGTGGCCTTCTCGCCAGCGTAGACTTCCATCCAGGAGATCTTGCGAGTGCCGTTGTAGGCCTTGGCAACGGCGGCATCAACCACCTTGATCATGACTGGGCTGATGTCGACGCCGATGCCATCACCTTCGATGAAGGGGATGATCGGGTTGTTCGGGACGTTCAGGGACATATCGGCATTGACGGTGATTTTGTCACCGGTAGCAGGCACCTGGATCTTTTGGTATCCCATGCTGGACTCCGTAGTTCTCGTGGTCTGACAACCATCACGCGGTCGGCGCGACGGATGGATCTTGGGTCTCGGAAAGGCGGCACATTCTTGTAGTTTTTCTACAGAAAGTCACGCACTTTTCCATGTTTCGACAGATCGGGCTGGCAGTTAAACCCGCATGAAACCTGTGCTTTAGCCCTACATGTAGTCAAACTACAACTTCGCTACACGTAGCCATCCGAGCAAGCGCTATTCATCCTAGCAGCTTGCTTCCGGATTGCTCCTCTCTCGCCGGGTCATCAACCGATGGCTACTATCAGCCACCCACCCAAGGAGGACTCCATGCGTTTCACCCCCCATGTCACAGTCGCCACCCTGATCGAAGACCAGGGCCGTTTCCTGATGGTCGAGGAGATGTCGGATGGCCGGGCGGTATTAAACCAGCCTGCCGGCCACTTGGAAGCCGACGAAAGTCTCATCCAGGCCGCCCTGCGCGAAACCCTCGAGGAAACCGGCTGGGAAGTCGAGCTGACCGCCGTCACCGGCATCTACCTCTATACAGCGCCGAGCAATGGCGTCACTTACCAGCGCGTGTGCTTCGCCGCCCGCCCCTTGCGCCACCTACCCGAACGCGAGCTGGACGATGGCATCATCGGCCCGCGCTGGCTGACCCGCGACGAGCTCCTGGCCCACCGCGAGCAATGGCGCAGCCCACTGATCCTGCGTTGTGTCGATGACTACCTGGCCGGCGAGCGCTTCCCCCTCAGCCTGATCCGCGACCCGGCGTGATCGCCCGAGGCAAGCGCACCTGATAGAATCCCGTTCTTTTTTGCAGCAGCCCCAGAGTCTTATGTCCGATACAGCCAAAACCCGCGTGATCGTCGGCATGTCCGGCGGCGTGGACTCTTCCGTTTCCGCCCTCCTGCTGATGGAACAGGGTTACCAGGTGGAAGGCCTGTTCATGAAGAACTGGGACGAGGACGACGGCACCGAATACTGCACCGCCAAGGAAGACCTGGCGGACGCCCAGGCCGTGTGCGACCGCATCGGCATCAAGCTGCACACCGCCAACTTCGCCGCCGAGTACTGGGACAACGTCTTCGAGCACTTCCTTGCCGAATACAAGGCCGGCCGCACGCCGAACCCGGACATCCTCTGCAACCGCGAGATAAAGTTCAAAGCCTTCCTCGACTACGCCCTGATGCTCGGCGCCGACCTGATCGCCACCGGCCACTATGTGCGCCGCCGCGACATCGACGGCCGCACCGAACTGCTCAAGGGCCTGGACCCGAACAAGGACCAGAGCTACTTCCTCCACGCCGTCGGCGGCAAGGAAATCGCCCGCACCCTGTTCCCCGTTGGAGAACTGGAGAAGCCGGAAGTCCGCGCCATCGCCGAGAAACACGGCCTGGCCACTGCCAAGAAAAAGGACTCCACCGGCATCTGCTTCATCGGCGAGCGCCGCTTCAGCGACTTCCTCAAGCAATACCTGCCCGCCCAGCCCGGCAACATCGAGACCACCGATGGCGACGTCATCGGCCGCCACCACGGCCTGATGTACCACACCATCGGTCAGCGCCAGGGCCTGGGCATCGGCGGCATGAAGGACGCCAGCGACGAGCCCTGGTACGTACTGGCCAAGGACCTGGAGCGCAACGTCCTGGTGGTCGGCCAGGGTAACGAACACCCCTGGCTGTTCTCCCGTGCCCTGCTCGCCTCCGAGATCTTCTGGGTCAACCCCATCGATCTCGAGCAGCCCCGCGCACTGACCGCCAAGGTCCGCTATCGCCAGGCTGATCAGGCCTGCACCCTGGAAAAAACCGCCACCGGCTATCGCGCCGTGTTCGACGAGCCTCAGCGCGCCGTCACCCCCGGCCAGTCCGTGGTCTTCTACGACGGCGAAATCTGCCTCGGCGGCGGCGTCATCGAAAGCTATGACGCCTGGGACGCCGAGGTGCGCCCATGACCCCATTGCAGGAACAACTGATCGCGCTGGGCGCCGTATTCGAAGCCGCCGTACTGGTGGACAAGATCGCCAAGACCGGCCAGATCAGCGAAGCGCCGCTGGGCTGCATGCTCGGCAGCCTGCTGGTTCGCAACCCGAAGAGCACCCTCGACGTGTACGGCGGTGACGACATCAACCTGCGCGACGGCTACAAGGCCTTGATCAGCGCACTGGAACGCGAACCCAGCAGCCTGCAGCGCGAGCCCCTGCGCTACGCCCTGTCGCTGCTGACCCTGGAGCGCCAGCTGAACAAGCGCGAAGACATGCTGCAGCTGATCGGCAGCCGCCTGGACCAGATCCAGCAGCAGACCCAGCACTTCGGCCTCGTCCACGACAACGTCATCGCCTCCTGCGGCAGCCTCTACCAGGACACCCTCAGCACCTTCCGCCAGCGCATCCAGGTCCATGGCGACATGCGCAACCTGCAGCAACCGAGCAACGCCGCCAAGATCCGCGCCCTGCTGCTCACCGGCATCCGCTCCGCACGCCTCTGGCGCCAGCTCGGCGGCCACCGCTGGCAGCTGCTGTTCAGCCGCCGCAAGCTGCTCGGCGAGCTCTACCCCATGCTGCGCGGCTGAGCCACGGGCAGGCGCCGAACGGCGCATGCCCGGACGCGGTTTCGGGGCCGGTTTTCATGTATGATGTGCGCCCTTTTCGTTGACCGATTGTCCGAGAACGCCCCATGCAGCTCTCCTCGCTCACCGCGGTTTCCCCCGTCGATGGCCGCTACGCCGGCAAAACCAGCGCACTGCGCCCGATCTTCAGTGAATATGGCCTGATCCGCTTCCGCGTACAGGTCGAAGTCCGCTGGCTGCAGCGCCTTGCCGCCCACGCTGGCGTTCCGGAAGTCGCGCCCTTCTCCGCCGAAGCCAACGCCCTGCTCAACGAGCTGGCCGAAAACTTCCAGCTGGAGCATGCCGAGCGCATCAAGGAAATCGAGCGCACCACCAACCACGACGTGAAAGCCGTGGAGTACCTGCTCAAGGAGCAGGCCGCCAAGCTGCCGGAGCTGGCCAAGGTCAGCGAATTCATCCACTTCGCCTGCACCAGCGAGGACATCAACAACCTGTCCCACGCCCTGATGCTGCGTGAAGGCCGTGATGACGTCCTGCTGCCGCTGATGCGCCAGGTGGCCAACGCCATCCGTGAGCTGGCGATCCGCTTCGCCGACGTGCCGATGCTTTCCCGCACACACGGCCAGCCCGCCTCCCCCACCACCCTGGGCAAGGAACTGGCCAACGTCGTCTACCGCCTGGAGCGCCAGATCGCCCAGGTAGCCGCCGTCCCGCTGCTGGGCAAGATCAACGGCGCCGTGGGCAACTACAACGCCCACCTTTCCGCCTACCCGGAAGTCGATTGGGAAGCCAACGCCCGCGAATTCATCGAAGGCGACCTGGGCCTGGGCTTCAATCCCTACACCACCCAGATCGAGCCGCACGACTACATTGCCGAGCTGTTCGACGCCATCGCCCGCTTCAACACCATCCTCATCGACTTCGATCGCGACGTCTGGGGCTACATCTCCCTCGGCTACTTCAAGCAGAAGACCGTTGCCGGCGAGATCGGCTCCTCGACCATGCCGCACAAGGTCAACCCGATCGACTTCGAAAACTCCGAAGGCAACCTCGGCATCGCCAACGCCCTGTTCCAGCACCTGGCCAGCAAGCTGCCAATCTCCCGCTGGCAGCGCGACCTGACCGACTCCACCGTGCTGCGCAACCTCGGCGTCGGCTTCGCCCACAGCGTCATCGCCTACGAAGCCAGCCTCAAGGGCATCGGCAAGCTGGAGCTGAACGAAGCCCGCATCGCCGCCGACCTGGACGCCTGCTGGGAAGTCCTCGCCGAGCCGATCCAGACCGTGATGCGCCGCTACGCCATCGAGAACCCCTACGAGAAGCTGAAGGAACTGACCCGCGGCAAGGGCATCAGCCCCGAAGCGCTGCAGACTTTCATCGACGGCCTCGACATGCCGGCCGAAGCCAAGGCCGAGCTGCGCAAGCTGACCCCCGCCGCCTACATCGGCAACGCGGTGGCCCAGGCCAAGCGCATCTAACGGCTATCGCCCCCTTGCACGCCCGGCTGTGCCGGGCGTTTTTATTTCAAAGGTTCCGCCATGACTTCCGATCTCCCCCTGCAAATCCTCGGCGGCATCTCCGCCCGTGAATTCCTCCGCGACTACTGGCAGAAGAAGCCGCTGCTGATCCGCCAGGCCATCCCGGGCTATGAAAGCCCCATCTCGCCCGACGAGCTGGCCGGCCTCTCCCTGGAAGAGGAGGTCGAATCGCGCCTGGTGATCGAACATGGCGAGCGCCCTTGGGAGCTGCGTCGCGGCCCCTTCGCCGAAGACACCTACCAGGACCTGCCGGAAAAGGAATGGACCCTCCTCGTCCAGTCCGTCGACCAGTTCGTCCCGGAGGTCGCCGAGCTGCTGGAGCACTTCCGCTTCCTGCCGAGCTGGCGCATCGACGACATCATGGTCAGCTTCGCCGCGCCCGGTGGCGGCGTCGGCCCGCACTACGACAACTACGACGTCTTCCTGCTCCAGGCCCACGGCCAGCGCCGCTGGAAGATCGGCCAGATGTGCGACACCGACAGCCCGCTGCTGCCCCACGCCGATCTGCGCATCCTCGCCGAATTCCACGGCACCGATGAGTGGGTACTGGAACCGGGCGACATGCTCTACCTGCCGCCGCGCCTGGCCCACTTCGGCATCGCCGAAGATGACTGCATGACCTACTCGGTCGGCTTCCGCGCCCCCAGCGCCGCCGAGGTACTGACCCATTTCACCGACTTCCTCGCCCAGTTCATTCCGGACGAAGAGCGCTACAACGACGCCGACATCACCCCGGTCAGCGACCCGCACCAGATCCAGCAGGACGCCCTCGACCGCCTCAAGGCGCTGCTGGCCGAGCACATGAGCGATGAACGCCTGCTGCTGACCTGGTTCGGCCAGTTCATGACCGAGCCGCGCTACCCCGAACTGGTCGCCGGCACCGAAGTGGACGAAGACGAATTCGTCGGTGCCCTGGAAGACGGCGCGGTACTGATCCGCAACCCCAGCGCCCGCATGGCCTGGTCCGAAATGGATATCGGCCTGATGCTGTTCGCCAGCGGCCAGAGCCGCCTGCTGCCCAGCAGCCTGCGCGAGCTGCTGAAACTGGTCTGCGCCAGCGACGCGCTGCACATCGACAACCTCGGCCAATGGCTGGCGGACGAGGACGGGCGTAAGCTTCTGTGGGAACTGATCAAGCAAGGAAGTCTGGAGTTTGCCGATGAGTGAGATACACGTCCGCATCGCCGATTGGCAGAAGGACAATGCCGACCTGCGCCGCATCCGTGAAGCCGTGTTCATCGCCGAGCAGGCGGTGGCACCGGAGCAGGAATGGGACGCGGAAGACGTCGACGCGGTCCATTTCCTCGCCCTCGAGCATGACTACGCCATCGGCACCGCACGCCTGCTGCCCGACGGCCATATCGGCCGCGTCTCGGTGCTCAAGGACTGGCGTGGCCTGCGGGTCGGCGATCGCCTGCTGGAAGCGGTGATCGCCGAAGCGGAACGTCGCGGCCTCAAGCAGCAGATGCTCTCCGCCCAGGTACACGCCACCCCCTTCTATGAACGCCACGGCTTCCGCGTCGTCAGCGGCGAGTTCCTCGAAGCCGGCATCCCCCACGTGGACATGGTGCGCGACAGCCAGTAGAGGTCGACATGGAACCCAACGCCCCGGAAAACCAAGAACCCGAGACCGAATTGCCGGCCATCGAATTCCAGTCACCGGGGCGTTTCGAAGTCCATAACCCCGTGCCGGACCTGCGCGAGCCCGCCCCCTGGGAGCCCGCGCCCTTCACCCTTGGCGAGCACGGCGACCTGCAGCGCTTCGCCAAGCCCGAAGACGCCCGCCCCCACGCCCTCGCCCTGCTGCAACAGGCGCAGCGCAGCCTGTGCCTCTACACGCCGGACCTCGAAGCCTGGCTCTACCACCACAGCAGCATCCAGGACGCCTGCACCCGCTTCCTCCTGGCCAACCCGCGCAACCGCCTGCGCATCCTGGTGCGCGACGTGACCCGCCCGGTGAAGGAAGGCCATCGCCTGCTCAACCTGGTGCGCCGCCTCTCCAGCAACAGCCAGATCCGCAAGCTCAACCCCGACCATCCCAACGAAGAATGCGCCTACCTGCTGACGGACGACCGCGGCCTGCTGCTGCGCCCTGAACCGGACAGCTTCTCCGGCTACGCTCTGTACAACGACCCCGGGCGCTGCCGCCTGCGCCAGGCCCAGTTCGACCAGGCCTGGGAACAGAGCGTCAGTGACCCCGACCTGCGGAGTTTCCTGCTATGACCCCACGCGCGCTCCTCGCCGCCCTGCTCCTTGCCCTGAGCCTGCCGCTCCAGGCAGCCACCGAGGTCATCCCGCTCAACTACCGCACCGCCGAAGACGTGATGCCCGTGGTGCAGTCGGTACTCGGCAACGAAGGCCGCGTCAGCGCCTACGGCAACCAGCTGATCGTCAACGCCGAGCCGGCGAAGATCCAGGAACTGCGCACGGTGCTGGGCCAGCTCGACACTGCACCCAAGCGCCTGCTGATTTCCGTGGACACCAGCGACAGCAACTACCAGGACGATCGCGGCTACGCGGTCAACGGCTCGGCCAGCGTCGGCGGCGTCGACATCGAAGCCGGGCGCGGCGAAGTGCGCGGGCGCGACCAGGTGCGCATCATCCGCCGGAGCACCGACACCCGTGGTGGCGGCGTGCAGCAGGTGCAGGCCAGCGAGGGCTACCCGGCACTGATCCAGGTCGGCCAGAGCGTCCCCATCACCACCGCCAGCACCGGCCCTTACGGCCAGGTCTACAGCAACACCGAGTACCGCAACGTGACCCGGGGCTTCTATGTCACCGCCAGCATCACCGGCGACATCGTCCACGTCGCCATCAGCAGCAACCGCGATCGCCTGAGCCAATCCCAACCCGGCGTGATCGACGTACAGAGCACCGACACCCGCGTCAGCGGCCGCCTCGGCGAATGGATCACAGTGGGCGGCGTCAACGAATCCAGCCAGTCCGACGACAGCGGTTTCCTCCGCCAACGCAGCACCCAGGGCAGCGAAAACATGACCATGCGCCTGAAGGTCGAGAGCCTCGACTGAGCCACCTTTCCCTGACCAATCGGTCGCTCTTAAGACTTATGTAGTAGTGCCAAAAAATCACTACAAAACGTTTGACGAACACTTGTTTGAAGCGCATCATGGCCCCGCTCCCGCTAACCAGGGGCCCTGAAACGGGCTCCCGGGCCGCGCTCAATACCTTCGAGCCGTCCCGTGTTGTTACAGCCCACAAGGCCGTTCGACGAGGTTGCGACTGGAACGAAGTTGTCCTGAGGGACGGGGAAGCGTTTAGCGCAGCAGCCAGATCGACGATCCAACCGAACCTGATACGCCCGAGGCATCCACGAGCCGAAAGCGCATCCGGAATGGGCAGCGAAGTCATCCGTGCCGCTCGTATCGTCACCCCTCCTCTCGAGTGTCCTACTCGCCCCGGTCACATTCTCGGCGTTCTGTTGTGAGCTACCCGTGTTGCCTTCCAAGGCTCACAGGGGGAAGTCGGTGCTCAACCAAACACATTTGAAGGATTGACCATGTCCGCATATCAAAACGACATCAAGGCAGTTGCCGCTCTGAAAGAAGCCGCAGGCAACAGCTGGAGCGCTATCAACCCGGAATCCGTCGCCCGTATGCGCGCCCAGAACCGCTTCAAGACCGGTCTGGACATCGCCAAATACACCGCGGCCATCATGCGCAAGGACATGGCCGAGTACGACGCCGACGCCTCCGTCTACACCCAGTCCCTGGGCTGCTGGCACGGCTTCATCGGTCAGCAGAAGCTGATCTCCATCAAGAAGCACCTGAAGACCACCAACAAGCGCTACCTCTACCTGTCCGGCTGGATGGTCGCTGCCCTGCGTTCCGACTTCGGCCCGCTGCCGGACCAGTCGATGCACGAGAAAACCGCCGTTTCCGGCCTGATCGAAGAGCTCTACACCTTCCTGCGCCAGGCTGATGCCCGCGAGCTGGACCTGCTCTTCACCGCCCTGGACGCTGCCCGCACCGCTGGCGACAAGGTCAAGGCCGACGAGATCCAGGCTCAGATCGACGGTTACGAAACCCACGTCGTTCCGATCATCGCCGACATCGACGCTGGCTTCGGTAACCCGGAAGCCACCTACCTGCTGGCCAAGAAAATGATCGAAGCCGGTGCCTGCTGCATCCAGATCGAGAACCAGGTTTCCGACGAGAAGCAGTGCGGCCACCAGGACGGCAAAGTGACCGTTCCGCACGAAGACTTCCTCGCCAAGATCAACGCAGTTCGCTACGCCTTCCTCGAACTGGGCGTTGACGACGGCGTGATCGTTGCCCGTACCGACTCCCTGGGTGCCGGCCTGACCAAGCAGATCGCCGTTACCAAGCAAGCCGGCGACCTGGGCGACCAGTACAACTCCTTCCTGGATTGCGAAGAAATCTCCGCTTCCGACCTGCAGAACGGCGACGTGGTGATCAACCGCGAAGGCAAGCTGCTGCGTCCCAAGCGCCTGCCGTCCAACCTGTTCCAGTTCCGCGCTGGCACCGGCGAAGACCGCTGCGTACTGGACTGCATCACCAGCCTGCAGAACGGCGCCGACCTGCTGTGGATCGAAACCGAGAAGCCGCACGTTGGCCAGATCAAGGCCATGGTTGACCGCATCCGTCAGGTGATCCCGAACGCCAAGCTGGTTTACAACAACAGCCCGTCCTTCAACTGGACCCTGAACTTCCGTCAGCAAGTGTTCGATGCGTTCGTTGCCGAAGGCAAAGACGTTTCCGCCTACGACCGCGCCAAGCTGATGGCCGTCGAGTACGACGAAACCGAACTGGCCCAGGTTGCAGACGAGAAGATCCGTACCTTCCAGCGCGACGGTTCGGCTCACGCCGGCATCTTCCACCACCTGATCACTCTGCCGACCTACCACACCGCCGCGCTGTCCACCGACAACCTGGCCAAAGGGTACTTCGCCGACCAGGGCATGCTGGCCTACGTCAAAGGCGTACAGCGTCAGGAACTGCGTCAGGGCATCGCCTGCGTCAAGCACCAGAACATGGCTGGCTCCGACATCGGCGACAACCACAAAGAGTACTTCGCTGGCGAAGCGGCTCTGAAAGCAAGCGGTAAAGACAACACCATGAACCAGTTCCACTAATAGGAACTGTTCACCAGCACGGCCTTCGGGCCGGCTGGATGCCTCAAGGCCCTGGCAGCGATGCCAGGGCTTTTTTTATGCCCCGCCCGCCACCCGGGAACATCTTGCGTTCGCGCCACGTCTGAACTTACCTCTGGCCAACAGCCCAAGGTCTCCAGCCCATGCTCCGAACGCTCGCCACCAGCCTGCTGGCCCTGCTTCCCCTCCTCGCCTATGCCGGCGACCTGGAGCAACGCTTCCCGGCGGACGCCCTCCAGCCGATTCTCCAGCGCCTGCAACAGAACGAGCACCCGCGCTTCGCCGTGGTCGACTACTCCCTGCGCTCGGACCAGAAGCGCTTCCTGCTGTACGACAGCCGCAACCACGCCCTGCTGGCCAGCTACCGCGTCGCCCATGGCAAAGGCTCGGATGCCGACCATGACGGCTACGCCGAGCGCTTCTCTAACGAGCCCGAAAGCCGTGCCTCCTCGCTGGGCACCTACCGCACGGGCGAGGTCTATCAGAGCAGGCAACCCGGGCACGGCCTGTCGATGCGACTGACGGGGCTGGACCCGAGCAACGACAAGGCCATGGAGCGCGCCATCGTCATCCACGCCATGGACTACATGGAGGATCGCTTCATCCGCCAGCACGGCGTGGCCGGGCGCAGTTTCGGCTGCCTGGTGCTGGCCGCCGCTGATCGCGACCAGGCGATCGAGGCACTCCAGGGCGGCGCACTGATCTTCGCCATCAAGCCACCCCCCGCACCGTCGGGCACCCTTTGAAGTGTTTTGTGCACTGCAGCACATAAGGCATTACACCCGCCGCACTGTCACAGTTCCGTCGCCTTGAGGCCGTAGCGTCGAGTCTCCGTCGATTCGCCTGTATGGAGACAAAGCCTTGAATAACGAAAAAGAGAACGCCGTCCTCTTTGGAAATGGCGACGAAGTGCCTAGCAACCTTTCCAGCAACCCTCACATTAGCGAGCTGATTGAGGGGGTTAAACGCCGCAACGTTCTGGCCGGTGGCGCCGCACTGGGCGCCCTCGCCTTCCTCGGCGTATCCCTGCCCGGCCAGGCCGAAGCCGGGCAGAGCGAAGCCCGTGGGCTGGGCTTCCCCTTCAAGCCACGCCGTCGCCTCGGCTTCGAAGGCATCCCGGCTGGTCGTGCCGACACCATCACCGTGCCGCCCGGCTACAAGGCCACGCCCTTCATCCCCTGGGGCACCCCCATCACCGGCCGCTACCCCGCCTTTGCCGACGACGCCAGCAACAGCGCCCGCGACCAGGCCGAGCAAACCGGCATGCACCATGACGGCATGCACTTCTTCCCCATCGACACCCGCCTCGGCCTGGGCCTGCGCTCCGACCACGGCCTGCTGGTGCTCAACCACGAATACATCGACGCGCCGCTGCTGCACCCCAACGGCCCGACCGTGGTAAACGGCAAGCGCACGAGCGCCGAAGAAGTCCGCAAGGAGATCAACGCCCACGGCGTTTCGGTGGTCGAAATCCGCCGTGACGTGCGCGGCGAGTGGACCGTGGTGCCCAGCCGCCGCAACCGCCGCATCACCGTCGCAACGCCCATGCAGATCAGCGGCCCGGCCCGCGGCAACAAGCTCCTGCAAACGCGCCACAGTCCCAACGGCACTGCGGCCCGCGGCACCCAGAACAACTGCTCCAACGGCTTCACCCCCTGGGGCACCTACCTCACCTGCGAGGAAAACTGGGCCGGCTACTTCTCCACCCGCGACACCGACCTGCCCCGTGAACTGAAGCGCTACGGCCTGCGCAACGTTAGCCGCTTCGGCTGGGAAACCCTGCCCGGCGACGAGTTCGAGCGCTTCGACGCCACCCGCAAGGCCGCCGACGCCAAGGGCGACTACCGCAACGAACCGAACCAGTTCGGCTGGATCGTCGAGATCGACCCCTTCGAGCCCGACTCCGTGCCGGTGAAGCGCACCGCCCTCGGCCGCTTCGCCCATGAAGGCCTGATCTTCGCCCCGGTGAAACCCGGCCGCCCGGTGGTCTGCTACTCCGGCGACGACTCGCAGAACGAGTACATCTACAAATACGTCAGCCGCGACACCTATCGCCCCGGCCGCAGCAACGGCCGCCTGCTGGACGAAGGCACCCTGTACGTCGCGCGCTTCAATGCCGACGGCAGCGGTCAGTGGCTGCCGCTGGACATCAACGACAAGTCCTTCCTCAAGGCCTGCCTCGCCGCTGGCGTGACCTTCGCCGACCAGGGCGACGTGCTGATCAACACCCGCCTCGCGGCGGACGTGGTCGGCGCCACCAAGATGGACCGCCCCGAATGGGGCGCGGTGAACCCGGACAACGGCGAGGTGTACTTCACCCTCACCAACAACACCGCGCGCACGGTCCCGGACGCCCCCAACCCGCGCCCGGCCAACGCCTACGGCCACATCATCCGCTGGCGCGAGCAGAGCCGCGACTACGCCGGCAAGGCCTTCAACTGGAACCTGTTCATGCTCGCCGGCCCGGAAACCGACAGCCGCGGCCCGAACGGCAAGCCGCTGGATGCCAGCAACATCCTCGCCAGCCCCGACGGCCTGTGGTTCGACGACGACGGCCGCCTGTGGATCCAGACCGACATGAGCGGCAGCCAGCTGTCCGCCGGCCCCTTCGGCAACAATCAGATGCTGGTGGCGGACCCCCGCACCGGCGAGCTCAAGCGCTTCCTGGTTGGCCCGCTGGGCGCCGAGGTCACCGGCATCGCCGCCACGCCGGATTTCCGCACCCTGTTCGTCAACATCCAGCACCCGGGTGAGGGCTCGACGCCCACCAACCTCACCAGCGCCTGGCCCGACGGCCCGGGCAAGCGCCCGCGCTCGTCCACGGTGGTGATCACCCGCGAAGACCGTCGCCGCATCCTCTGATCCCCCAGCCACTGGCCGAAGTGCCAGGCATTTGCGACCGGCCAGCAATGGCCGGTCCCTTTTTCCACTGACAGACTGGCCAGCCACACACCAAGGGCCTGCCCATGCCTGCCAACCGCCTGAGTCGCGCCACCTCCCTGGTGAGCAAACTGCCTACCGCCCTGCACACACCCCTGCTCAGCCTGCTGATCGGCAGCCAGGTGCGCTTCGCCGGCACCGCCCGCGTGCGCGTCCATCACCTCAGCCAGCAACGGGCGGTGATGAGCCTCGCCAACCGCCCCCGGGTGCGTAATCACATCAAGGGCGTGCATGCCGCCGCCATGGCCTTGCTGGCCGAATCCGCCACCGGCCTGCTGGTGGGCATGAACGTGCCGGACGACAAGCTGCCCCTGATCAAAAGCCTGCACGTGGACTACCTCAAGCGCGCCACGGGCGGCCTGAAGGCAGTGGCGCAACTGGATGCCGAACAGGTCCGTCGCATCCATGAAGAAGACCGGGGCGAGGTGCGGGTCGCGGTATCCATCACCGACGAAACCGGCATCGAACCCATCCGCTGCGAGATGATCTGGGCCTGGGTCAGCCGCAAGCGCGAGCATTGACTAAGCTGTACGAATGTCCCAACTGAGAGGCCGAGAACCGCAATGGCCCGAACCACGCTCATCCTGGCCGGCACCGCGATCGCCGCGACGACAGCCGCCGCCACCCTCTACTGGCGCCTGGGCCCAGAATCCCAGGCTGTCGCCCAGCCCCGCTCGCAAGCCAGCCAACCCCTGGCCACCCCGGCCAGCGACGCGACGGCAGCGGCGAGCGCCCAGCACATCGACCCCGCCCTGACGGCGGAGTACGAGAAGCGCCTGGCCTTCCACTCCGCCTACCGAGCCTTCTTCAAGGCCGCACCGGACCTGCCCAGCGAAGAACGGGAGAAACAGGCCGAGCGCTTGGCGGAGGAAGTGCAATCCCATGAGCAGAGCGGCGAGTTGGCGGCCAGCGAATCCCTGGTGCTGCAGATCGCCCTGATCCAGGCCAGCGGCGGTGACGTCGAGGAACAGAAGGCACGCGCCAACGCCCTGCTGCAGCGGTACAAGGCGCGCAGCGATGCCCTGGAGAAGAAGCTCGCGGCACAGCCTTCCCCCCAGTTCGATCACTACAAGCAGGAAGAGAAACGCATCGTTGCCGAGGTGCTGGCGATGCAGTCCATCCCCGACGGCCTCAGCCGTGACGAGTACCTGAGGCAGCGCCTGCAACAGGCCCGCGAGCAGGCCTACCACTGAGCTGCGGGGCGGATTGCCCGCCCCGCAGCCGCTTCTCAGAGCAACTGGTTGAGCACGTAGTAGAGCAGGTTGAACGGCTTGGCCCGATCGGCCGCATCGCTCGACTCGGATGCATCCATCACCGGCCCGGTGCCATCCAGCACATTGGTGACGAAGTCATCCAGCTGCAGGTTCTGCTCCTGGATGTCGGCGTTGGCGAACTCGATGATGCTGGTGCAATGGCTCTCGTTCACCGCCCGGTACTGCGGGAAGTAGCCGCCGAAGTTATGCAGGTTGGCCAGGGTGTTGCGCAGGCGGCCGGTGTCCACATCCCACTTGGCGTGGATCAGCGCCTCCTTGGTGGCCTGGTCCGGCGCGTTGGCGATCTCCGGGTAGAAGCGCTCATAGGAGTAGGACGAGTAGTTCAGGTCCTTCCAGAAGTGCGTATGCCCGAGACGATCACCCGGCAGGTTGGCGGAAAGCGCCGGATAGATGCTGCCCAGGTCATTCAGGGTGACGCCCGGCAGACGGCTCTGCAGCAATTGCAGCGGTCCATTGTCGAGGCCCCAGGCCTGGCGGATGAAAGTCTGCAACGGCAGCGACGGATAGGCCTGGTTGCTGCCCCCGGTCACCGCACTGAACACCGGCCCCGAGTCGTCGATCAGGAAGCCACGGTTAGGCGCGATGTCCTGGCGCGTCACCGCATGGCTGATCAGGCTGCCCGCCCCGCCGGCGCTGCAGCCGGTGGAGAGCATCTGTCCGGGGCGCTCGAGGTTGTCCTTGAGCCAGGCGGTCACCGCGCGGGTGTTGCGCAGCCCGTTGTGGTGCCACACCAGCTGCGGCTTCTGCCCGGTCGGATCCTGGTAGACCGCCACCTTGTCACCGGAATAGATGTCACCGGTGCAGTACGGCACGTACACCATGTTCCAGTTCTGCGTCTTCACCCGTGTCCAGGGATGCAACCGCACCACGAAGGGGCTCACCAGGCTGGCGCTGGGGTTGAGCAGCTTCATGTAATCGTCGGGAATGCCATTCGGGTTCCGCGCACCCCGGATGCCGGTCTGGCCGGTGCAGCTGGCGTAATCCCAGCAGGCGCCACCGCCCTCCATATAGATGATGGTGTTGCTGGTGTTCGGTACCCGGTTGACGAAGAACTTGTAGGGCGAACCATCACCACACACGGCACCGGTCTCGGGTGCGAGCTGCACCGTCTGCCAGGCGTAGTAGTTGGCCGCCTTGAAGCCGGAGTTGAACCCCGCCGGGTTGGCCAGCAACGGATAGGGCCCGACCCGCTGCTCGGGCAGGACCTTGTTGTCGGCCTTGGGTGGGGAGGTGAGATTGCCCAGCGTCTGCCAGAACCCGTAGTCGCCGAGCTCGGCGTGGGCAGGCAGTGAAGGCAGGAAGAACAGCAGAAGCACGAAGCAGTGACGCAGCAACTTGGCAACGCCCATGGCGATTCCCTCTTTTTCTTGTTTTCTGAGTGGACCACCACGCCCAGGCAGACGAATCCGTGGTCCAGCCGACCCACTGAGTACGGCAGGGAAACAGGGGGGAACGCACCGCATCCACGGCGCTTCTAGCACGCTAGTACAAGGTTGTCAGAGCGACAACGGCCGCCACATATGAATTAGGCATAGAGGAAAGAAGTTGTGAGTAACAGCGGCTATTAAGTGCGCATGTTTTAACCACTTCCGTAGGACTCACCATGTAGTGGTTATATATTCCCCAGTCAAATGATAATGACTATCATTAACTTACCTATATTTGCGCCCTGCGGCATAGCGACGCAATCCGACCAAAGCCTGACAAAAAACTGGAACCCACACCGCTCTAGGCTTTCAGAGCAGTACAAGCTCTTTAAACTGCCTTTCGAGTTAATTTTTTAGTCTGAAAAATTTACTTGTAGACCCATACGGGCATAAAATTGTCCGAATAGATTGCCGGGCACTCTAGTGCGGGCAAGACCCCATTTAATTACGAGTGAACGCCGTTCCTTGTTGAAGGAGTTCCGGCATGTCGGACGCCACTGCCATTCTTTCCCATAACTGGGGTTTCGCTATTTTCCTGCTGGGCGTGATCGGCCTCTGTGCCTTCATGCTCGGTGTCTCGAGCCTTCTCGGCAGCCGTGCCCATGGCCGCGCCAAGAACGAGCCGTTCGAATCGGGGATGCTCCCCACCGGTAGTGCGCGCCTGCGCCTCTCCGCAAAATTCTATCTGGTCGCGATGCTCTTCGTGATCTTCGACGTCGAAGCCCTCTTTCTCTTCGCCTGGGCCGTATCCGTTCGCGAAAGCGGGTGGGCGGGCCTCATCGAAGCTACCATTTTCATAGCAATTCTGTTGGCAGGTCTTGTCTATCTCTGGCGCATCGGTGCTCTTGATTGGGCTCCCGAAGGTCGTCGCAATCGGCAGGCGAAGCTAAAACAATGAGGCTTTGGCGATGCAATACAAACTTACTCGGATCGATCCGACTGCTCCCAACGAGCAGTACCCGATCGGCGAGCGGGAGATCGTTTCCGACCCCCTGCTAGAAGATCAGGTCCACAAGAACATCTTCATGGGCAAGCTCGAAGATGTTCTCAACGGTGCAGTCAACTGGGGTCGCAAGAACTCCCTGTGGCCGTACAACTTCGGTTTGTCCTGCTGCTACGTGGAGATGACTACCGCCTTCACCGCGCCGCACGACATCGCCCGCTTCGGTGCGGAAGTCATTCGTGCATCACCCCGCCAGGCTGACTTCATGGTCATCGCCGGCACCTGCTTCATCAAGATGGCGCCCATCATCCAGCGCCTCTACGAGCAGATGCTGGAGCCCAAGTGGGTGATCTCGATGGGTTCGTGCGCCAACTCCGGCGGTATGTACGACATCTATTCGGTGGTTCAGGGCGTGGACAAGTTCCTCCCCGTGGACGTGTACATCCCTGGCTGCCCTCCCCGCCCGGAGGCATTCCTGCAAGGCCTGATGCTGCTGCAGGAATCCATCGGCAAGGAGCGCCGCCCGCTTTCCTGGGTCGTCGGCGACCAAGGCATCTACCGTGCCGAAATGCCGTCGCAGAAGGAACAGCGCCGCGAACAGCGTATTCAGGTCACCAACCTGCGCAGCCCCGACGAAGTCTGATCCGGTCTCTTCCACGAGAAGAGACCCGGCTCACTCTGTACGTTGACCGAAAGCGACCGAGACCATGACTGCAGACACCGTTCTGTCTATCCCGCCTTACAAGGCTGACGACCAAGACGTCGTCGTTGAACTGAATTCCCGCTTTGGCGCCGAGAGCTTCACCCTCCAGGCCACCCGCACCGGCATGCCGGTGATCTGGGTCGCTCGCGAGAAGCTCGTCGAAGTCCTCACCTTCCTGCGCAATTCGCCGCGCCCCTTCGTCATGCTGTACGACCTGCATGGCGTCGACGAGCGTCTGCGCACCCAGCGCCGTGGCCTGCCGGGCGCCGACTTCACCGTTTTCTACCACCTGATCTCCATCGAGCGAAACAGCGACGTGATGATCAAGGTGTCCCTGTCCGAAGGCGACCTCAACCTGCCCAGCGTCACCGGCATCTGGCCGAACGCCAACTGGTACGAGCGTGAAGTCTGGGACATGTACGGCGTGCACTTCTCCGGCCACCCGCACCTGTCGCGGATCATGATGCCGAACACCTGGGAAGGTCACCCGCTGCGCAAGGACTACCCGGCGCGCGCCACCGAATTCGATCCCTACAGCCTGAGCCTCGCCAAGCTGCAGCTGGAAGAAGAAGCCGCGCGCTTCAACCCCGAAGACTGGGGCATGAAGCGCCAGGGCGAAAACGAGGACTACATGTTCCTCAACCTCGGCCCCAACCACCCCTCTGCCCACGGTGCCTTCCGCATCATCCTGCAGCTGGACGGTGAAGAAATCCTCGACTGCGTACCGGAGGTGGGCTACCACCACCGCGGAGCCGAGAAGATGGCCGAGCGCCAGTCCTGGCACAGCTTCATCCCCTACACCGACCGCATCGACTACCTTGGCGGGGTGATGAACAACCTGCCCTACGTGCTCGCGGTCGAGAAACTCGCCGGCATCAAGGTGCCGCAGAAGGTCGACACCATCCGCGTGATGCTGGCCGAGTTCTTCCGCATCACCAGCCACCTGCTGTTCCTGGGTACCTACATCCAGGACGTCGGCGCCATGACCCCGGTGTTCTTCACCTTCACCGACCGCCAGCGCGCCTACAAGGTGATCGAAGCCATCACCGGTTTCCGCCTGCACCCGGCCTGGTACCGCATCGGTGGCGTCGCCCACGACCTGCCGCGCGGCTGGGACGGGCTGGTCAAGGAATTCGTCGAATGGCTGCCCAAGCGCCTCGACGAGTACACCAAGGCTGCCCTGAAGAACAGCATCCTCAAGGGCCGTACCATCGGCGTCGCCCAGTACAACACCAAGGAAGCGCTGGAATGGGGCGTCACCGGCGCCGGCCTGCGCTCCACCGGCCTGGACTTCGACCTGCGCAAGGCACGCCCCTACTCGGGCTACGAGAACTTCGAGTTCGAAGTGCCGCTGGCCCACAACGGCGACGCCTATGACCGCTGCATGGTCCGCGTCGAAGAGATGCGCCAGAGCATCCGCATCATCGACCAGTGCCTGAAGAACATGCCGGAAGGCCCGTACAAGGCCGACCACCCGCTGACCACGCCGCCGCCGAAAGAACGCACGCTGCAGCACATCGAAACCCTGATCACCCACTTCCTGCAGGTTTCCTGGGGCCCGGTCATGCCGGCCAACGAAGCCTTCCAGATGATCGAGGCGACCAAGGGCATCAACAGCTACTACCTGACGAGCGATGGCAGCACCATGAGCTACCGCACCCGGATCCGGACGCCCAGCTTCGCCCACCTGCAGCAGATCCCCTCGGTTATCCGCGGCAGCATGGTGGCCGACCTGATCGCCTACCTGGGCAGTATCGACTTCGTTATGGCTGACGTGGACCGCTGACATGAGCATTATCCAGACCGACCGTTTCGCCCTCAGCGAAACCGAGCGCTCGGCCATCGAGCACGAGATGCACCACTACGAGGACCCGCGCGCGGCGTCCATCGAAGCCCTGAAGATCGTCCAGAAGGAGCGCGGCTGGGTGCCTGACGGCGCCGCCGATGCCATTGGCGAAATCCTCGGCATCCCCGCCAGCGACGTCGAAGGTGTAGCCACCTTCTATAGTCAGATTTTCCGCCAGCCGGTGGGCCGCCACATCATCCGTGTATGCGACAGCATGACCTGCTATGTCGGCGGCCATGAGTCCGTGCTCGGTAGCATCCAGCAGAATCTCGGCATCGGCCTCGGCCAGACCACCGCCGACAACCGCTTCACGCTGCTGCCGGTGTGCTGCCTGGGCAACTGCGACAAGGCCCCGGCCCTGATGATCGACGACGATACCTTCGGCAATGTCAGCGCCGATGGCGTCGCGCAACTGCTGGAGGCCTATCAATGAAGACCCTCACCTCCGTCGGCCCGGCCAACCGCATTCAGCGCAGCGCCGAGACGCACCCGCTGACCTGGCGCCTGCGTGACGACGCGCAGCCCATCTGGCTGGAGGAATACCAGCAGAAGAACGGCTACGCGGCCGCACGCAAGGCCCTGGGCGAAATGGCCCAGGCCGACATCGTGCAGACCGTCAAGGACTCCGGCCTCAAGGGCCGCGGCGGTGCGGGCTTCCCCACCGGCGTGAAATGGGGCCTGATGCCCGCCGACGAATCCATGAACATCCGCTACCTGCTGTGCAACGCGGACGAAATGGAGCCCAACACCTGGAAGGACCGCATGCTGATGGAACAGCTGCCCCACCTGCTGGTGGAAGGCATGCTGATCAGCGCCCGCGCGCTCAAGGCCTATCGCGGCTACATCTTCCTGCGTGGCGAATACGTCGACGCGGCGCGCAACCTCAACCGCGCCATCGACGAGGCCAAGGCCGCCGGCCTGCTGGGCAAGAACATCCTCGGCAGCGGCTTCGACTTCGAGCTGTTCGTCCACACCGGTGCCGGCCGCTACATCTGCGGTGAAGAAACCGCCCTGATCAACTCGCTGGAAGGCCGCCGCGCCAACCCGCGCTCCAAGCCGCCCTTCCCCGCCGCTGTCGGCGTCTGGGGCAAGCCCACCTGCGTCAACAACGTCGAGACCCTGTGCAACGTGCCGGCGATCGTCGCCAACGGCGTGGACTGGTACAAGGGCCTCGCCCGCCCCGGCAGCGAAGACATGGGCACCAAGCTCATGGGCTTCTCCGGCAAGGTGAAGAACCCCGGCCTGTGGGAGCTGCCCTTCGGCGTCCCCGCCCGTGAACTCTTCGAAGACTATGCCGGCGGCATGCGTGACGGCTTCAAGCTGAAAGCCTGGCAGCCCGGCGGCGCCGGTACCGGCTTCCTGCTCCCCGAACACCTGGATGCGCCCATGTACGCCGCCGGCATCGCCAAGGTCGGCACCCGTATGGGCACCGGTCTCGCGCTCGCCGTGGACGACAGCATCAATATGGTCTCGCTGCTGCGCAACATGGAAGAGTTCTTCGCCCGCGAGTCCTGCGGCTGGTGCACCCCCTGCCGCGACGGCCTGCCCTGGAGCGTCAAGGTCCTGCGCTCCCTCGAGCGCGGTGAAGGCCAACGCGGTGACCTGGAAACCCTCGAAGGGCTGGTCAACTTCCTCGGTCCAGGCAAAACCTTCTGCGCCCACGCACCGGGCGCCGTCGAGCCGCTGGGTAGCGCGATGAAGTATTTCCGTCCGGAGTTCGAGGCAGGCATCGCCGAGAACACACCGGCGATCCGACCCGAACCGGTCGGCGCATAAGAGCCAGTTCCGCCGGTTGGCGGCCGCCACAAGCGGCCCCGATCGCAACCTGATTCCATTAGCCACGCCCGGTCAAACGGGCAGATGAAGACTGAACCATGGCCACTATCCACGTAGACGGCAAGACGCTCGAAGTCGATGGTGCAGACAACCTCCTGCAGGCCTGTCTGTCCCTCGGACTCGACATCCCCTACTTCTGCTGGCACCCGGCGCTCGGTAGCGTCGGCGCCTGCCGCCAGTGTGCGGTCAAGCAGTACACCGACGAAAACGACAAGCGCGGCCGCCTGGTCATGTCCTGCATGACCCCCGCCACCGACAACTCCTGGATTTCCATCGACGACGAAGAGGCCAAGCAATTCCGCGCCAGCGTCGTCGAATGGCTGATGACCAACCACCCGCACGACTGCCCCGTGTGCGAGGAAGGCGGCCACTGCCACCTGCAGGACATGACGGTGATGACCGGCCACAACGAGCGCCGGTACCGCTTCACCAAGCGCACCCACCAGAACCAGCAGCTCGGCCCGTTCATTTCCCATGAAATGAACCGCTGCATCGCCTGCTACCGTTGCGTGCGCTACTACAAGGACTACGCCGGCGGCACCGACCTCGGCGTCTACGGCGCCCACGACAACGTCTACTTCGGACGTGTCGAGGACGGCACCCTCGAGAGCGAATTCTCCGGCAACCTGGTCGAGGTCTGCCCGACCGGCGTATTCACCGACAAGACCCACTCCGAGCGCTACAACCGCAAGTGGGACATGCAGTTCGCCCCGAGCATCTGCCACGGCTGCTCCAGCGGCTGCAACATCAGCCCCGGTGAGCGCTATGGCGAAATCCGCCGTATCGAGAACCGCTTCAACGGCTCGGTGAACCAGTACTTCCTTTGCGACCGCGGCCGTTTCGGCTACGGCTACGTCAACCGTGAAGACCGCCCGCGCCAACCGCTGTTCGGCAGCCAGAAGCTCGGCCTCGACGCCGCCCTGGACAAGGCCGCCGAACTGCTCAAGGGCAAGCGCGTGATCGGCATCGGCTCGCCCCGCGCCAGCCTGGAATCCAACTTCGCCCTGCGTGAACTGGTAGGCGAAGCCAACTACTACTCCGGCATCGCCGCGGGTGAGCTGGAAAACATCCGCCTGATCCGCGACATCCTGCAGAACGGCCCGCTGCCGGTACCGACCCTGCGCGACATCGAAAGCCACGATGCCGTGTTCGTCCTCGGCGAAGACCTGACCCAGACCGCCGCGCGCGTCGCCCTGGCCCTGCGCCAGTCGGTCAAGGGCAAGGCCACCGACATCGCCGCCTCGATGAAGATCCAGGACTGGCACATGGCGGCCGTACAGAACGTCGCCCAGGACGCGCTCAACCCGCTGTTCATCGCCAGCACCACCGAGACCCGCCTCGACGACGTCGCCACCCAGTGCGTGCACGCCGCCCCGGCTGACCTCGCCCGCATCGGCTTCGCCGTGGCCCACGCCATCGACCCGAGTGCACCGGCCGTTGAAGGCCTGGACAGCGAAGCCGCCGAACTGGTCAAGGCCATCGCCGACGCCCTCCTCGCCGCCAAGCGCCCGCTGATCGTCTCCGGCGCGTCCCTGGGCGAAAAGGCCCTGATCGAAGCAGCCGCCAACATCGCCAGCGCGCTGAAGAACCGTGAGAAGAACGGCTCCATCAGCCTGGTGGTGCCGGAAGCCAACAGCATGGGCCTCGCCCTGCTCCTGGGTGAAGAGCTCGGTGGGAAATCCGTGGACGCCGCCCTGGAAGCCCTGACGGCCGGCCAGGCCGACGCAGTAGTGGTACTGGAGAACGACCTCTACCGCCGTGCCGACGCCGCCAAGGTCGACGCCGCCCTCGCCGCCGCCCAGGTGGTGATCGTCGCCGACCACCAGCAGACCGCCACCGTCGAGCGCGCCCACCTGGTGCTGCCGGCCGCCAGCTTCGCCGAAGGCGACGGCACCCTGGTCAGCCAGGAAGGCCGCGCCCAGCGCTTCTTCCAGGTCTACGACCCGACCTATTACGACGCCAACATCCTGGTGCGCGAGGGCTGGCGCTGGCTGCACGCCCTGCACAGCACCCTGGAAGGCAAGTCCGTCGACTGGACCCAGCTCGACCAGGTCACTGCCGCCGTCGCCGACAGCAGCAGCCTGCTGGCTTCGATCCGTGACGCCGCGCCCAGCGCCTCGTTCCGCATCAAGGGCCTGAAGCTGGCCCGCGAACCGCACCGCTACAGCGGCCGTACCGCCATGCGCGCCAACATCAGCGTGCACGAGCCACGTCAGCCGCAGGACAAGGACTCGCCCTTCGCCTTCTCCATGGAAGGCTATGCCGGCAGCGCCGAACCCCGTCAGCAGATTCCGTTCGCCTGGTCCCCGGGCTGGAACTCGCCCCAGGCCTGGAACAAGTTCCAGGACGAAGTCGGCGGTCACCTGCGTGCCGGCGATCCGGGCGTGCGCCTGATCGAAGCCAAGGGCGCCACCCTACCCTGGTTCGCCGTCGCCGCTCCGTTCAACCCGGCCCAGGGCACCTGGCAGGTGGTTCCCTTCCACCACCTGTTCGGCAGCGAGGAAAACTCCTCCCGTGCCGCACCGATCCAGGAGCGCATGCCCGAGCCCTACGTGGCCCTGGCCAAGTCCGAGGCGGATCGCCTGGGCGTGAACGACGGCGCCATGCTGGCCCTGCGAGTCAAGGGCCAGGCCCTGCGCCTGCCGCTTCAGATCCGTGAAGAACTGGCCGCCGGCCTGGTGGGCCTGCCCGCCGGCCTGCCGGGTATCCCGGGTGCCATCGCTGGCGCCACCGTGACCCTGCTGCAGGAGGCCGCGCAATGAGCTGGCTCACTCCCGAGGTGATCGACGTCATCATCGCGGTGGTCAAGGCCATCGTCATCCTGCTCGCCGTGGTCGTCTGCGGCGCCCTGCTCAGCTTCGTCGAACGACGCCTGCTGGGCTGGTGGCAGGACCGCTACGGTCCCAACCGCGTCGGCCCGTTCGGCATGTTCCAGATCGCCGCCGACATGCTGAAGATGTTCTTCAAGGAAGACTGGACCCCGCCCTTCGCCGACAAGGTGATCTTCACCCTGGCGCCGGTGATCGCCATGAGCGCCCTGCTCATCGCCTTCGCCGTGGTCCCGATCACCCCCACCTGGGGTGTGGCAGACCTGAACATCGGCATCCTGTTCTTCTTCGCCATGGCCGGTATCACCGTGTACGCGGTGCTTTTCGCCGGCTGGTCGAGCAACAACAAGTTCGCCCTGCTCGGCAGCCTGCGCGCCTCGGCCCAGACCGTCTCCTACGAGGTGTTCCTGGCCCTGTCGCTGATGGGCATCGTCGCCCAGGTCGGCTCGTTCAACATGCGCGACATCGTCGAATACCAGGCTCAGCACCTGTGGTTCATCATTCCGCAGTTCTTCGGCTTCTGTACCTTCTTCATCGCCGGCGTCGCCGTGACCCACCGTCACCCGTTCGACCAGCCGGAAGCGGAACAGGAACTGGCCGACGGCTACCACATCGAATACGCCGGCATGAAATGGGGCATGTTCTTCGTCGGCGAGTACATCGGCATCGTGCTGGTGTCCGCGCTGCTGGTGACCCTGTTCTTCGGCGGCTGGCACGGCCCCTTCGGCATCCTGCCGCAAATCCCGTTCATCTGGTTCGCCCTGAAGACTGCCTTCTTCATCATGCTGTTCATCCTGCTCCGCGCGTCGATCCCGCGTCCGCGCTATGACCAGGTGATGGCCTTCAGCTGGAAGTTCTGCCTCCCGCTGACCCTGATCAACCTGCTGGTGACCGGCGCCGTCGTGCTGGCCACGGCCCAGTAAGGAGAAAGACCATGATCAAGTACATCTACGACGTGGTGGTCGGCACCTTCACCCAGCTGCGCAGCCTGGTGATGGTGTTCTCCCACGGCTTCCGCAAGCGTGACACCCTGCAATACCCCGAAGAGCCCGTGTACCTGCCGCCGCGCTACCGTGGCCGCATCGTGCTGACCCGTGATCCCGACGGCGAAGAGCGTTGCGTAGCCTGCAACCTGTGCGCCGTGGCCTGCCCGGTCGGCTGCATCTCGCTGCAGAAGGCCGAGACCGAAGACGGCCGCTGGTACCCCGAGTTCTTCCGTATCAACTTCTCCCGCTGCATCTTCTGCGGCCTGTGCGAAGAAGCCTGCCCCACCACCGCGATCCAGCTGACCCCGGATTTCGAGATGGGCGAGTACAAGCGCCAGGACCTGGTCTACGAGAAGGAAGACCTGCTGATTTCCGGCCCCGGCAAGAACCCCGACTACAACTTCTATCGCGTGGCCGGCATGGCCATTGCCGGCAAGCCGAAAGGCGCCGCGCAGAACGAAGCCGAGCCGATCAACGTGAAGAGCCTGCTGCCCTAAGGAGACGTGCGTGGAATTCGCTTTCTATTTCGCCGCAGGCGTCGCTGTTGTTTCCACCCTGCGGGTGGTCACCAACACCAACCCGGTGCATGCGCTGCTCTACCTCATCATTTCCCTGCTGGCCGTCTCGATGTGCTTCTTCGCACTCGGGGCGCCCTTCGCCGGCGCCCTGGAAATCATCGTCTACGCCGGCGCCATCATGGTGCTGTTCGTCTTCGTGGTGATGATGCTCAACCTTGGCCCAGCCATCGTCGAGCAGGAGCGCAAGTGGCTCAAGCCCGGCATCTGGGTCGGCCCTTCGGCGCTGTCCCTGGCCCTGCTGGCCGAACTGCTCTATGTGCTGTTCAGCCAGAGCAGCGGCGCCACCATCGGCCAGACCACGGTAGACGCCAAGGCAGTAGGTATCAGCCTGTTCGGCCCTTACCTGCTGGCCGTCGAACTCGCCTCCATGCTGCTTTTGGCAGCCCTGGTCGCGGCCTACCACCTCGGCCGCCACGAAGCGAAGGAGTAACGCCATGCTGCAAGCAATCCCCCTGGAACATGGCCTCGCCGTCGCCGGCATGCTGTTCGGCCTCGGGCTGGTCGGCCTGATGGTGCGCCGCAACATCCTCTTCGTGCTGATGAGCCTTGAAGTGATGATGAACGCCGCCGCCCTGGCCTTCGTCGTCGCCGGTGCCCGCTGGGCCCAGGCCGACGGCCAGATCATGTTCATTCTGGTGATCACCCTCGCAGCCGCCGAGGCCAGCATTGGCCTGGCCATCCTGCTGCAGCTGTATCGCCGCTTCCACACCCTCGATATCGACGCTGCCAGCGAGATGCGCGGATGAACCTTCTATTCCTGACTTTCCTCTTCCCGTTGCTCGGCTGGCTGATCCTGTCGTTCTCCCGCGGGCGCTTCTCCGAAAACACCTCCGCCGTCATCGGCGTGGGCTCCGTTGGCCTCTCGGCACTGACCACGGCCTGGATCATCTTCCAGTTCAACGTCGCCCCGCCGGAAGGTGGCGTCTACACCCAGGTGCTCTGGCAGTGGATGAACGTCGACGGCTTCGCACCCAGCTTCACCCTGTACCTGGACGGCCTCTCGCTGACCATGCTGGGTGTGGTCACCGGCGTCGGCTTCCTGATCCACCTGTTCGCCTCCTGGTACATGCGTGGTGAGGAGGGCTATTCGCGCTTCTTCTCCTACACCAACCTGTTCATCACCAGCATGCTGTTCCTGGTGCTCGGCGATAACCTGCTGTTCCTGTACTTCGGCTGGGAAGGCGTGGGCCTCTGCTCCTACCTGCTGATCGGCTTCTATTACAGCAACCCGAACAACGGCAACGCCGCGCTCAAGGCCTTCATCGTCACCCGCATTGGCGACGTGTTCATGGCCATCGGCCTGTTCCTGCTGTTCATGCACCTGGGCACCCTGAACATCCAGGAGCTGATGGTGCTGGCCCCGCAGAAATACGTCGCCGGCGACGCCTGGCTGTGGATCGCCACCCTGATGCTGCTCGGCGGCGCCGTGGGCAAGTCCGCCCAACTGCCGCTGCAGACCTGGCTGGCCGACGCTATGGCGGGCCCGACCCCGGTTTCCGCACTGATCCACGCGGCCACCATGGTGACCGCGGGCGTCTACCTGATCGCCCGTACCCACGGCCTGTTCCTACTGACCCCCGAGATCCTCGAGCTGGTCGGCATCGTCGGTGGCGTCACCCTGGTACTGGCCGGCTTCGCCGCGCTGGTGCAGACCGACATCAAGCGCATCCTCGCCTACTCCACCATGAGCCAGATCGGCTACATGTTCCTCGCCCTGGGCGTTGGCGCATGGGACGCGGCGATCTTCCACCTGATGACCCACGCCTTCTTCAAGGCCCTGCTGTTCCTCGCCTCCGGTGCGGTGATCAACGCCTGCCACCACGAGCAGAACATCTTCAAGATGGGCGGCCTGTGGAAGAAGCTGCCGCTGGCCTATGCCAGCTTCCTGGTCGGCGGCGCGGCCCTGGCTGCACTGCCCCTGGTCACCGCCGGTTTCTACTCCAAGGACGAGATCCTCTGGGAAGCCTTCGCCAGTGGTCACCAGTGGCTGCTCTACGCGGGCCTGGCCGGTGCCTTCCTGACCTCGATCTACACCTTCCGCCTGATCTTCATCGCCTTCCATGGCGAGGCCAAGACCGAAGCCCATGCGGGCCACGGCGTAGCCCATTGGCTGCCGCTGTCGGTGCTGATCGTGCTGTCCACCTTCATCGGCGCGCTGATCACCCCGCCGCTGGCTGGCGTCCTGCCGGAAAGCGTCGGCCATGCCGGTGGCGAAGCCCAGCACAGCCTGGAGATCGCCTCGGGTGCCATCGCACTGGCGGGTATCCTCCTGGCCGCCCTGCTCTTCCTCGGCAAGCGCCGCTTCGTCAGCGCCGTCGCCCAGAGCGCGCCGGGCCGCTTCCTCGGTGCCTGGTGGTTCGCCGCCTGGGGCTTCGACTGGATCTACGACAAGCTCTTCGTCAAGCCTTACCTGCTCATCACCCGCCTGCTCGGCCATGACCCGATCGACTCCGGCATCGGCCTGATCCCGCGCATCGTGCGGGGCGGCAACGGCCTGCTGAGCAGCAGCCAGACCGGCCAATTGCGCTGGTACGCAGTATCCCTGGTCGGCGGAGCCGTGCTCGTGCTCGGCGCCGTGTTGCTGACTTGAATCTTCTTAAGGAAACCAGCCCGTCATGATTCTGCCCTGGCTAATCCTGATCCCCTTCATCGGCGGCCTGCTGTGCTGGCAAGGTGAGCGCTTCGGCAACACCTTGCCGCGCTGGATCGCGCTGCTGACCATGTCCCTGCTGTTCGGCCTCGGCCTCTGGCTGTGGGCAACCGGTGACTTCACCCTGGCCCCCTCCCCTGAAGCCGGCCCCGTATGGGCGCACGAGTTCAAGGTGCAGTGGATCGAGCGTTTCGGCATCACCATCCACCTCGCGATGGATGGCCTGTCGGTGCTGATGGTCACCCTCACCGGTCTGCTCGGTGTGCTGTCCGTGCTCTGCTCCTGGAACGAGATCCAGAACCGCGTCGGCTTCTTCCACCTGAACCTGATGTGGATCCTGGGCGGCGTCGTCGGTGTGTTCCTCGCCGTCGACCTGTTCCTGTTCTTCTTCTTCTGGGAAATGATGCTGGTGCCGATGTACTTCCTCATCGCGCTCTGGGGTCACAGCGGCAGCAAGGGCAAGACCCGCATCACTGCCGCCACCAAGTTCTTCATCTTCACCCAGGCCAGCGGCCTGGTGATGCTGGTGGCCATCCTCAGCCTGGTGTTGATCAACTACAACAACACCGGCGTGATGACCTTCAACTACGCCGACCTGCTCAAGGTCCAGCTCACCCCGACCGCCGAATACCTGCTGATGCTCGGCTTCTTCATCGCCTTCGCGGTGAAGTTCCCGGTGGTGCCGTTCCACTCCTGGCTGCCCGACGCCCACGCCCAGGCCCCGACCGCGGGCTCCGTGGACCTCGCCGGCATCCTGCTGAAGACCGCCGCCTATGGCCTGATGCGCTTCGCCCTGCCGCTGTTCCCCCATGCATCGGCCGAGTTCGCGCCCATCGCCCACTGGCTCGGCGTGTTCGCCATCATCTACGGTGCCCTGCTGTCCTTCGCCCAGACCGACATCAAGCGCCTGGTGGCCTTCTCCAGTGTGTCGCACATGGGCTTCGTGCTCATCGCCATCTACTCCGGCAGCCAGATCGCCCTGCAGGGCGCGGTGGTGCAGATGATGGCCCACGGCCTTTCCGCCGCGGCGCTGTTCATCCTCTGCGGCCAGCTCTACGAGCGCCTGCACACCCGTGACATGCGCGAGATGGGTGGCATCTGGAGCCGCATGCCCTACCTGCCGGCCATCAGCCTGTTCTTCGCCGCAGCGGCCCTCGGCCTGCCCGGCACCGGCAACTTCGTCGGCGAGTTCCTGATCCTGGTCGGCTCGTTCCAGAAGGCAACCTGGGTCACCGTGATCGCCGCCACCGGCCTGGTGTTCGGCTCGGTCTACTCGCTGATCATGATTCACCGCGCCTACTTCGGCCCGGCCAAGTCCGACACCCCGCTGCAGGCCCTCAAGCCCCGCGAGCTGATCATGGTGCTCGGCCTCGCCGTCCTGCTGATCCTCCTGGGCGTCTACCCGCAACCGGTGCTGGACACCTCCGCCGCTAGCATGCACGGCGTGCATCAGTGGCTGGATGCAGCCTTCACCCAACTCGCCTCGGCCCGGTAGCTGTTATGGAACATCACGCTGTGGAATTCACGACTCAACACCTGATCGCCCTGCTACCGCTGCTGGTGGCCTGCGCCACCGTCGTCGTAGTGATGCTGGCCATCGCCTGGAAGCGCAACCACACCCTGACCTTCGGGCTCTCGGTGGTCGGCCTCAACCTGGCACTGCTGGCGATCATCCCGGCCCTGGGCGTCACGCCCATCGAGGTCACCCCGCTCCTGAAGATCGACACCTTCGGCTGCTACTACATGGGCCTGGTGCTGGCTTCGACCCTCGCCTGCGTCACCCTGATCCACGCCTACCTGGGCGGCAACACCGGCCAGGGCTACCCGGGCAACCGCGAGGAGATGTACCTGCTGATCCTGCTGTCGGCCTGCGGCGGCCTGGTGCTGGTCACCGCGCAGCACATGGCCGGCCTGTTCATCGGCCTGGAGCTGCTCTCGGTGCCGGTCTACGGCATGGTCGCCTACGCCTTCTTCAACAAGCGTTCGCTGGAAGCCGGCATCAAGTACATGGTGCTCTCGGCCGCCGGCTCCGCGTTCCTGCTGTTCGGCATGGCGCTGCTCTACGCCGACGCCGGCACCCTGAGCTTCACCGGCATCGGCGCGAAGTTCTCCGCCGAAGGCGCGCAGAACATGCTGGTCCACCTCGGCATCGGCATGATGCTGATCGGCCTGGCGTTCAAGCTGTCCCTGGTGCCCTTCCACCTCTGGACCCCGGACGTGTACGAAGGTGCTCCGGCACCGGTCTCGGCCTTCCTGGCCACCGCCAGCAAGGTCGCCGTGTTCGCCGTGCTGCTGCGCCTGTACCAGATCTCCCCGGCCACCGCCGGCGGCTGGTTGAACGACCTGCTGGGCGCTATCGCCATCGCTTCGATCCTCTTCGGCAACCTGCTCGCGCTGGTGCAGAACAACATCAAGCGCCTGCTGGGCTACTCCTCCATCGCCCACTTCGGCTACCTGCTGATCGCACTGATCGCCAGCAAGGGCATGGCCGTGGAAGCCATCGGCGTCTACCTGGCCACCTACGTGCTGACCAGCCTCGGCGCCTTTGGCGTGGTGACCCTGATGTCCACCCCGTACAACGGCCGTGACTGCGACGCCCTGTACGAATACCGCGGCCTGTTCTGGCGCCGCCCGTACCTGACCGCGGTGCTCACCGTGATGATGCTGTCGCTCGCCGGTATCCCGCTCACCGCAGGCTTCATCGGCAAGTTCTTCGTCATCGCCGCCGGCGTCGAGTCGGGCCTGTGGCTGCTGCTGGGCGTGATGGTCCTGGGCAGCGCCATCGGCGTCTTCTACTACCTGCGAGTGATGGTCACCCTGTTCCTGGTGGAGCCCAACCTGCGCCGCCATGACGCCGACCTGCACTGGGCGCAACGCGCCGGCGGCATCATGCTGCTGTTCGTCGCCCTGCTGGCGTTCTTCCTCGGCGTCTACCCTCAGCCGCTGCTGGACCTGGTGCAGCACTCCGGCCTGGTGGCCCTGGCTCACTGAAGCCAGCCGCTGCACTGAAAAACCCGGCCTAGGCCGGGTTTTTTCTTTTCCGGGAGCAGGAAGTGCGCGAGTGCTCCCCTCCCCCGCCGCAGCGGTCAGGGGTTCTTCTTCTCCAGCCAGGCGCCGTGGCCCAGCCAGGTCGCCGCGTTCTGGTCCAGCCACTGGCTTGCAGCCGCCGCACGGCGCAGGCGCGAATCGAGAAATGCCAAGGTCACTGCCTGCACATAAGCGGCTTGCCGAGGGTCGAAGTGCTCGCGTATGCCACCGCCGGTGCCAGGCTTGCGGCCGTCATGGCGACCGCCCGGGCCTTCACCGGGGCCACCTCGGCGTCCCTCACCACCGCCCTCATTGAAAGCCAGTGGCCGCGCCATGCCGCCACCCGGCCCGCCACGCTCGCCACCGTGCCCCGGCCCGCCCATCGGGCGTGGCAGTTCGCCCCCCAGCAACGCGTGATCGGCCTCGATCAGGGTCAGCAGGTAGCTGTCGTTCACCTGCAGCCCACGCCAGAGCACCTGGCGCTGCTGGGGCGAGGGAATCCAGCTGAAGGGGTCTTCGTCGCGCGGCCCGCTGATGCTCAGCACCGGCACATCGATATGGGTGAAGCGATCGGTGTCGTAGCTGCTTTCCACATAGGGGCTGAGCAGGATCGCCGCCTTGGGCCTGAGGGCGGAAAGCCGCGCTTCGCCGTTGCCGTGCTCACCGACCAGCGCGGCGGCGGTCTGCGCCCCCAGATCGAAGCCGGCCACCATCCAGTTGTCCCAGTCCACCCCCGCCAGCGCGGGGTCGCCCGCCCGGCCGCGTTTCGCCGCCTCGGCCAGTGCCGCCTGGGCCAGGGTGATGCGCTGCCTGAGGGACGCCTGGGAGTAATTATCCTGGGCCAGCTTGCGGAAGGCCCCGGCCTGGGCGTCGCCACTGGAATACAGCGCGCGCCCCTGCTGCGGCATCTGGATCGACAGCACCGCGTAACCCGCCTCGGCCCAGGCGCGACGCCAGAGCTCGCCGGAACGGGCCGACTCTCCCAGCCCCGGCAGGTAGAGGATCAGCGGTGCCGCGCCATGTTCACCGGCCGGCGCCAGCCAGCTCACCTCAAGTGGCTGTTGGCCCAGCGTCCAGGTGGCATCCCAGCCCTGCACCGGCCCGGCTATCGGCACATAGCCGCCCTGGCGCGCCGCCTGGATGGCGGCCACCTGGTCCTGGGGCTTTTCCGGCGGGCTGGAACAGGCGCCCAGCGCAAGGGCGATGGCCAGGGGCAACGGCAGTAAGGAAAAACGCGAACGACGGGAACGGGGATTGGGCATGGCGATAGCCGAGAGAAGACCAGGGAAGGGAGCCGGCATTATCGGCAGCGGGGCCGGCGGCGTCGGTCAGCGCTCGGTAAAGACTGGGTAAACCCGCCGATACATGACGCCCGTCCTCGGCATAGAATCCTCCCTCCAGCAAGGATGCCGCCCATGCACGACACACCCGACCTGTTGTTCGACCCGCACTTCCTCGATGCCCCGGACGCGCTCTTCCAGCAACTGATGGCCAGCGTCGAGTGGGATACACGGATGCGCGCCCGGCGCACCGCCAGCTACGGCGTGGCCTACAACTACTCGCAGATCGACTACCCCGCCACCCCGCTGCCGGACGTCCTCCAACCCCTGTGCGAGCGGCTGCACCAGCGCCTGGGTTTCCGGCCCAACAACTGCCTGCTCAACCTCTATGGCGACGGTCAGTCCTCCATGGGCTTCCATTCCGACGACTGCACCGGGCTGGCAGCGGACACCGGCGTCGCCATCCTCTCCCTGGGCAGCACCCGCCCCATCCATTTCCGCAACAAGGCCGACAGGCGCCATGAAGTCACCTGGGAGCTGGTACCGGGTTCGCTGCTGTACATGGACCAGGCCGTCCAGGCCCACTGGCTGCACGCCATTCCCCGGGTGGAAGCGGCCGGCCCGCGCATCAGCCTGACCTTTCGCCAGATCCTCAGCTGAGGGCCGCCCTCAAGGCAGCCTGACCTGCTTGCGGGTGCTGGTGAACAGGTCCCAGCTGGCCATGAACAGCGCCGCGATCAGCGGGCCGATGACGAAGCCATTCAGGCCGAACAGCGAGAGCCCGCCCAGGGTGGAGAGCAGCACCAGGTAGTCCGGCATGCGCGTGTCCTTGCCCACCAGGATCGGGCGCAGCACGTTGTCCACCATGCCGATCACCAGCACGCCGAATACCGCCAGCACCACGCCCTGCCAGGTGTTGCCGGACAGCAGCAGGTAGGCGGCCACCGGTGCCCAGATGATCCCCGAGCCCACCGCCGGCAGCAGCGAGAGAAACGCCATCAGCACGCCCCAGAGCAACGCGCTGGGGATGTCCAGCACCCAGAAGATCAGCCCGCCCAGGGTGCCCTGGATGGCCGCCACCACCACGTTGCCCTTCACCGTGGCCCGCACCACCCGGGTGAACTTGATCTGCAGGCGGCGCTTGTGGTGGTCGGCCAGGGGCACCGCCATGCGGATGCCACGGACGATGTCCAGGCCGTCCCGCAGGAAGAAGAACAGCAGGTAGAGCATGAGGAAGAAACCGATCACCACCTGGAAGGTGTCCTGGCCGATGGAGAAGGCCTGGGTGGCGATGAACTGGCTGCCCTGCATGGCACCGCTGACGATGCGGTCACGCAGGCCATCGAAATCATTGAGACCGAAACGGTCGAGCTGATGTTGGAGAACCGCCGGCAGCACCTCGCGCACCCGCGCCACGTAGACACCGACATCCAGCTCGCCCGAATCCAGTCGCTGGTAGATATCGGCGCCCTGCTGCACCAGCAGCGCAGCAATGCAGAACACCGGCAGGATCGCCACCAGCAGGCAGACGCTCAAGGTGATCAGCGCCGACAGGTTGCCGCGCCCGCCGATCCGCAGCGCCAGCCGCCGTTGCAGCGGGCTGAACACCACCGCCAGCACCACCGCCCAGAACACCGCCCCATAGAACGGCAGCAGTATCCAGCCGAAGGCCAGGGTCACCAGCACCAGCAACAGGATCAGCGTGCGGACTTCCAGGGGGTAGCGGGATTCGGACATGGACCGGACACCATCAGGGAGGGTTCCTGATTAGTCCGCAGCGAGGCGGGGAAAGTGCGAAGACTTTGCGGGGTGGCGCGTAGCCCGGGCTTCAGCCCGGGGAAACGGAGCACGAGGAGCGAATCTCCACTGGATTCGCCCCCGTGAATCACTACCGGATCAGATGCGGAACTGACGCACCAGCGCCCCCAGGCGCTCACCGAGAGCGGCCAGGCTGCGGGCGGTCTGCGCGCCCTGCTGGGTTTCGTCGGCGACGCTGTCAACGGCGACGGCGATCTGGTGCACGCTGCGGTTGATCTCCTCGGCCACGGCGGTCTGCTCCTCGGCGGCGCTGGCGATCTGCGCGTTCATGGCATTGATGGTGCCGATCAGCTGGGCGATAGCATCCAGCGAGGAGCCGGCCTGGTTGGCCTGCTCGCTGGTGATCTCGCCGGCGTCGCTGGAGCGGCGCATGGAGGTCACCGCCTCCTGGGTGCCCTGCTGCAGGCGATCGATCATGCCCTGGATTTCCTGGGTGCTCTGCTGGGTACGGCTGGCCAGCGCGCGCACCTCGTCGGCGACCACGGCGAAACCCCGGCCCGCCTCACCGGCACGGGCAGCCTCGATGGCGGCGTTGAGCGCCAGCAGGTTGGTCTGCTCGGCGATGGAGCGGATCACCCCCAGTACGCTGACGATGGATTGCACGTCCTGCTGCAGGCTGTCGAGGGACACGCCGCTCTCGCGGATATCACCCACCAGCGCGTGGATGCGGATGATGCTGCCGTCCACCACCTTCTTCGCCGCCTGGCCTTCCTGGTCGGTCTGCTGGGCGGCTTCGGCGGCGCCCTGGGCGCTCTTCGCCACTTCATGGGCGGCGGCGGACATCTCGTTGATCGCGGTGGCCACCTGGTCGGTCTCGTGGCGCTGACGCTCCATGGCCTGCTCGGAGCGATGGGCCTGGGCGGATACCTCGCCCACCAGGCGGGTGAGCTGCCCGGTCATGTCGACGATCTGGCGCACCAGGCCGTGGATCTTCTCGACGAAACGGTTGAAGGAGCCGGCCAGTTCGCCCAGTTCGTCATGGCTGTCGGCCGGCAAACGGCGCGTCAGGTCGCCTTCACCGGCGGCGATGTCGTCCAGGTTGGCCTTGATCTGCTGCAGGGGACGCAGGAAGGCGTTGCTCAGCGCGGTGCCAATGATGCCGAACACCACCAGCAGGATCGCGGCGATCACCGCGATGCTGGTGAGGATGGTGCTGATGCGTGCATCGATCGCCTCCTGCACCACCGCCACCTGGGCCTCCACGCCATCGAGGTTCACCGCAGTGCCGAGCGCCATGTCCCACTTGGGCAGGTAGTAGGTGTAGCCGAGCTTGGGCACCTGCACGCTCTCGTTGCCCGGTAGGGGCGAGCTGTAGAACACGTAGTGGCTGTCGTCCTTGGCGACCCGGACCAGCTCGTCGTTGACAGGCACGCCGTTGACGTCCTTGCGGCCCGAGAAGCTCTTGCCCACGTCAACCGGGCTGTCGCCGCGGAACAGGCGGATCACCTGCGAATCGTAGGCGAAGAAGTAGCTGTCCTTGCCGTACTTGATCTTCTTGAGAATCTCGATGGCCTTGTCGCGGGTGGCCATGTCGTTGGCCGGGGACCCGTCATAGAGGGTCTGGACCGAGCCCAGGGCGATCTGCATGTAGTGCTGCAGCTCCTGGCGGCTCTCCTGGATCAGCCGTTCGCGGGTTTCCTTGACCTCGCCTTCGGCCAGGTCAAGCAGCACCTTGGCGGCGGCTCCGCTGAGTACGAGGGCGAAGAGGATCACCGGCGCGAGCGCCAGCAGCAAGACCTTGGTTTTGAGTGTCAGGCGCATATTTCCATTCCTTGAAGGGAGGCAGGCCGGGAAAACGAAACGGGATCGACCGCTTATCGGCAGCCCCGTGAATAGCTGTAGCACCCGGCCGACACCGACGTTCGGCCGGATGGCACGGGGGCTGTCAGAGAAGCATGGCTGCCGCCCAGCCGAATGCCAGTAGCGGCAGGTTGTAATGCAGGAAGGTGGGCACCACCGTGTCCCAGATGTGATCGTGTTGGCCATCGACGTTGAGCCCAGAGGTCGGCCCCAGGGTCGAGTCCGAGGCGGGCGAGCCGGCATCGCCCAGCGCCCCGGCGGTGCCAACGATGGACACGATGGCCAGCGGGCTGAAGCCAAGCTGCACGCCCAGCGGCACGAAGATCGCCGCGATGATCGGCACCGTGGAGAAGGACGAACCGATGCCCATGGTCACCAGCAAGCCCACCAGCAGCATCAGCAGCGCGCCCATGGCCTTGCTGTTGCCGATCAGCGCAGCGGAGGCCTCCACCAGGCTGGAAACCTGGCCGGTGGCGCGCATTACCTCGGCGAAGCCGGCGGCGGCGATCATGATGAAGCCGATCATGGCCATCATCTTCATGCCCTGGGTGAACAGGTCGTCGACCTCTTTCCAGCGCACCACGCCCGACAGCGAAAATACCAGGAAGCCCACCAGGGCGCCGACGATCATCGAGTCCAGCCACAGCTGCACCACGAAGGCGACCAGGATGGCCACGCCGGCCACCGCCAGGCTGCGCGGATCGTACTTCGCCTCCACCTGCTCGGCCTGGGCGATCAGCGTCAGGCCATAGACGCGCTTGCGGCGATAACTGAACAGCACCGCGATGAGCAGGCCGGAAACCATGCCCAGCGCCGGTATCAGCATCGCCTCGGTGACGTTCACACCGGTAACGTCGACGCCACTTTTCACCACATTCGCCAGCAGGATCTCGTTGAGGAAGATGTTGCCGAACCCCACCGGCAGGAACATGTAGGGGGTGATCAGGCCAAAGGTGATCACGCAGGCCACCAGGCGGCGGTCGATCTGCAGGCGCGTCAGCACGTACAAGAGCGGCGGCACCAGCAGCGGGATGAAGGCGATGTGGATGGGCAGGATGTTCTGCGAGGAGATGGCCACGCACAGCAACAGGGCGATGAGGACCCATTTCAGCGCAGCGCCTTCCTGTGCACCACCCCGGCCGACACGGCCGATGATGCCGTCCGCCAGTGCATGGGCCAGCCCGGAACGCGCGATGGCCACGGCAAAAGCCCCCAGCAGCGCATAGGACAGGGCGACGGTCGCGCCACCACCGAGGCCTTTGTTGAAGGCATCCAGCGTGCCCTGCACACCCAGGCCGCCGAGCAGGCCGCCCGCCAGGGCGCCGATCACCAGGGCCATCACCACGTGCACCCGGCACAGGCTCAGCACCAGCATGATGGCGACAGCTACAATCACTGCATTCATCCGCTTCTCTCCCGCCTTGCGGTGTCCCGCAAAAAAAGCCGCGTACTCTGCCGAATGAGCGGGCGGGTGTCAAAAGAAACGCCGTGCGAAATACTGGACGCCCTGTGCATAATATTTGCATCCAAATTCGCCGCTCCCATGCATTCCGTGTGGAAGCCGCATCGCCATGGCAGGTGAATCAAGTTTTCCCCTGCCGAGCCGATAGCGGCTTGCAGTCCGACGAGATAGAAGGAAAGACCCATGCCGTTCAGTCGCCTGTCCATTCAGTGGAAAATCACCCTGCTCGCCGGCCTCTGCCTGCTGGCCATCGTGACCCTCCTGGTCGGTGCCTCGCTCTACCAGTCCAAACGCAGTGCCGAGCTGGTGAAGTCCGCCAGTTCGCAGATGCTCGACTACAGTGCGCGCCAGCGCATGCAGGCCCGCGGCGAGTTGCAGGCGCTGCGCATCCAGCGCTACTTCATGGACACCTACCAGTACGGCAAGGGCTTCTCGCGCCAGGTGCTGTTCCTCAAGGACCAGGCCGAGAAACGCTTCCTCGACGCCTTCGACCTGCGCGAGGACATGACCCGCCAGGTGAAGACCAGCCTCGAGGCCAACCCCAATCTGCTCGGCCTCTACCTGGTGTTCGAGCCTAACGCCCTGGACGGCAAGGACGAGTTGTTCATCGACCAGGCCGAGCTGGGCAGCAACGACAAGGGCCGCTTCTCCCTCTACTGGTCGCAATCCACCCCCGGCAAGCTGGAGTCGGAATCCATGACCGAGGAGCTGCTCGGCGACAGCAGCCCCATGGCCAACGGCATGCCCTACAACACCTGGTACACCTGCCCGCTGAAGACCCGTGACTCCTGCGTGCTGGAGCCCTACTACGACGACGTCGGTGGCAAGAAGGTGCTGATGACCAGCATCGCCTTCCCCCTGGAACTGAACGGCAAGGTGGTCGGCGTCATGGGCCTGGACATCAGCCTGGACAACCTCCAGCAGCTCAGCGTCGACGGCAGCAAGGACCTCTACGACGGCCAGGGCCAGGTCAGCATCATCAGCCCCATCGGCCTGCTCGCCGGCCACAGTCGCGACGCCTCGCAGCTCAGCCTCAAGCTGGACAAGGCCTTCGGCGCCGACGCCGGCGAGATCGCCTCGGTGGTCAGCGCCGGCAAGCCCGCCGAGATCGACCGCGAAGGCATTCTCCGCGTCATGCAGCCGTTCAAGCCGATCCCCACCAGCGCCGCCTGGAGTGTGCTCCTGGAAGTGCCGGACAAGGTCCTGCTGGGCCCGGCGCTGAAGCTCGAAGCGCAGCTCGATGAGCAAAGCGCCGCCAGCAGCCTGACCGCCACCCTGATCGGCCTCGCCGCCGCCGTGGTCGGCCTGCTGCTGATGTGGCTCACCGCCCTGGGCGTGACCCGGCCGATCCTCGGGGTCGCCGCCATGCTGAAGAACATCGCCAGTGGCGAAGGCGACCTCACCCGTCGCCTGGAGTACGCCCGCCAGGACGAACTGGGCGAGCTGGCCGGCTGGTTCAACCGCTTCCTCGACAAGCTGCAACCGGTCATCGCCGACGTGAAGCGCTCGGTACAGGACGCCCGCAGCACCGCCGACCAATCCGCCGCCATCGCCAGCCAGACCAGCGCCGGCATGCAGCAGCAGTACCGCGAAGTGGACCAGGTCGCCACCGCCTCCCACGAGATGAGCGCCACCGCCCAGGACGTCGCCCGCAGCGCCGCCCAGGCCGCCGAAGCCGCGCGCGGTGCCGACCACGCCACCCGCGAGGGCCTGGGCGTGATCGGCAAGACCACCAGCGCCATCGAGCAGTTGGCCAGCGAAATGAGCGCCGCCATGGAAGAAGTCCAGGGCCTGGCCAGCAGCAGCGAGCAGATCGGTTCGGTGCTGGAGGTGATTCGCGCCATCGCCGAGCAGACCAATCTGCTGGCCCTCAACGCCGCCATCGAAGCGGCCCGTGCCGGTGAGGCCGGGCGTGGCTTCGCCGTGGTCGCCGACGAGGTGCGCAACCTCGCCAAGCGCACCCAGGATTCGGTGGAGGAAATCCGCCAGGTGATCGAAGGCCTGCAGCACGGCACCCGCGAGGTGGTCGGCTCCATGCACAGCAGCCATCGCCAGGCCCAGGGCAGCGTCGAGCAGGTGGAACACGCGGTCGCCGCCCTGCAACGCATCGGCGATGCCGTGGCGGTGATCACCGACATGAACCTGCAGATCGCCAGCGCCGCCGAGGAACAGAGCGCAGTGGCCGAGGAGATCAACCGCAACGTCGCCGCCATCCGCGACGTCACCGAGTCCCTCTCCGGCCAGGCCCAGGAATCCGCCCAGGTCAGCCAGGCGCTGAACAGGCTGGCCAACCACCAGCAAGGGTTGATGGACCAGTTCCGCGTCTGACGCCCTGCCAGGGGCCGCGTTCGCGGCGCCTGGCACGCACCGCCCCTGTCACCATTTGCCCGCCGCGCTGACGCGCCGGTGCTTGTCCGCCGCTGCGCTGCCAGCTAGCCTGCGCCATCCCTCAGAAAGGAAACCCGAGATGCTCAACTACGCCATCGTCGCCGGCTCCAGCCGTGCCAACAGCCAGTCCGGCAAGGTCGCCCGCTTCATCCGCCAACGCCTGGTGGAGCTGCAACTGGCCAACGAAGCCCACACCAGCGTCATCGACCTGGGCGCCCAGCCGCTGCCCCTGTGGCCGGCCGAAGACACCGGCCCCTGGGCCGACTTCCAGCAGCAACTGAAGGCCGCCGACGCGGTGATCGTCATCGCCCCCGAGTGGAACGGCATGGCCTGCCCGGCGATCAAGAACTTCTTCATCTACGCCAGCAAGGCCGAACTGGCCCACAAGCCGGGCCTGCTGGTGGGCATCTCCTCCGGCATCGGCGGCGGCTACCCGATCAGCGAGCTGCGCGCCTCCAGCTACAAGAACTGCCGCCTTTGCTACCTGCCCGAGCACCTGATCGTGCGCGGCGTGGAGAAGGTGCTCAACGGCGCCGAAGTGGTCGGCGAAGACGACCAGCGCATCCGCGCGCGCATGGACTACGACCTGGACATCCTGGCCAAGTACGCCACCGCGCTGAAGCCCGTTCGCGAAACCATCGACATGAGCATCCCGGCCTTCGCCAACGGCATGTAATGCCCCGCCCCGCGCCGCCTGGCGCGGGGGTCCCCATACCCGCGTCCCCCGCACATCCGCACACCTGTAGGGTGGATGACGCTCTTTTCATCCACCAGGCGATCTTGCAGCCAGCACCGCAACCCACCTCGTGGGAGCGAATTCATTCGCGATGGAATACCCGGCCACGCGCAACCCTGTGCCTGCGGAAAGTCTTTCGCGGCTGAAGCCACTCCCACGGGGAGAGCCCGCCGCGAGACCGGACATGGCTGTGTTGGGCCTCGCTGCGCTCGGCGCCAACCTACGGTGTCCGGCTTACAACGAGAACGCCCGCTGCACCACTTCGCCGCGAGGGTCGTCGCTGGGCGCGACGAGGGCGTAGTTGTAGCCACCGCGTGACCAGTAGCGCGCTTCCAGCTCGCCATCACGGCGGTTGCCGGCGGGCATCTCGGCATAGAGCGAACCCGGCGAGCGCAGGTACACGCTGATGCGCTGCCCGCCCACATCCTCGAACAACAGAAGCGCCGCAGCGCCCTGCTCGTTGGTCAGTAGGCGCGCGCCCACCGGGTGGAAGCCATAGGGGGCGAGATCGGGAATGCGCGAGGCGTGGTTGAAGCGCTGGTCCAGCCAGGCCTGCAGTTGCCCCGGTTCGCGAGCGGCGATGTCGACCACCCCGGCGTGGCCGGTGGCGAACAGGCGGTGGGCTTCCAGGGCGTCCTGCATCGGTGGGTTCTCCGCCAGCAACGAACGGTCGCGGGCCTGCCAGCCGCCCAGGCCGCCGAAGCCCAGGGCCAGCACCAGCGCCGCGGCCGTGGCCAGGCGCTGGCGGCGACGCGCACGCAGGGAGCGGCGGATCGCCAGCGGGTCCAGCTGCGGGTTGGTGGTGCGCAGCTCCAGGTTGGCCAGGCCCGCGCGCAACTGCTGCATGTCGCGGCGCCAGGCGTCGACCCGCGCCGCCTGGTCGGGGTTGGCCGCCAGCCAGGCCTCCACCTGGGCCCGCTGCGCGGCATCCAGTTGGCCATCGAGGTAGGCGTGCAGATCGTTCTCGCTGGGTTCGAAGCGGTTCATTTGAGTATCCGTAACGGGGGATTTGCGATTTCGCCCTCGGCCAGCTCGCGCAGCGCCTTGCGCGCCCGGGACAGGCGGGACATCACGGTGCCGATGGGCACGTCCAGGGCCACGGCGGCCTCCTTGTAGCTCAGGCCCTCGACGCTCACCAGCACCAGCAGCGCGCGCTGCTCGGCGGGCAGCCGGGCGAAGGCCTCCAGCGTGGATTGCGCCATTACCAGCTCCTCGGTGGAGGCCGTCTCGGCCGGTGCCGCACCGAAGAACTCGAGGATGCGTGCATAACGCCGGGCACGCCGCTGCCCATCGAGAAACTTGCGGTAGAGGATCGCGAACAGCCAGGCACGCAGGCTGCCATCGGTGCGCGGCCCGGCGCGACCATCCAGGGCGCGCTCCAGGGTCGCCTGCACCAGGTCGTCAGCACTGGCGGGGTTGCGCGTCAGCCACAGGGCGAAGCGGCGCAGGCGCTGCAGCAGCTCGCGAAGTTCGTCGTCATCGATGTCGTGCATGGGGTCGTGCGGTGCTCGTCGTGGTTCCAGTGCAAGGAAGACGCTCAGGCAGCAACTTTATTCCAGGGGCCGGGAATAAATCTGCAACTGGTTCGTCCCACGGGCTCGACGACATGATCGCAAGCCCATGGAGCTGCCAATGAGCCGACCCCCGCTTTCCCCTTCCCAGACCCTGGGCCGCCTGGCGCTGATAGGCCTCGGCCTGGCCGTGCTGGCCGGCACCTTCGCCTATGCCGGCGGCTGGATAGGGCCCGACCGGCTGACGCCGCAACGCATCATCGACACCTTCGAGGCCAACGCCGGCAGCTACCCCGGTTACCGCAAGAACCACGCGAAGGGCCTCTGCGTCAGCGGCCAGTTCCTCAGCAACGGCGCCGCCGCCGGGCTGTCCCGGGCCGAGGTGTTCGCCACCGGCGAGGTGCCGGTGATCGGCCGCCTGGCCATCGGCGGCAGCAACCCCTATGCGCCCGACGCCAGCGTGCCGGTGCGCAGCCTGGCACTGCAGCTGCGCAGCGCCAGCGGCCAGGAATGGCGCACCGGCATGAACACGCCGCCGGTGCTGCCGGTGTCCACCATCGAAGGCTTCTTCGAGCAGGTGCTGGCCTCCAAGCCCGACCCGGCCACCGGCAAGCCGGACCCGGCGCGCCTGCAGGCCTTCTTCGCCGCCCACCCGGAAAGCGCCGCCTTCCGCCAATGGGCCAAGGACAACAAGGCCTCCAACAGCTTCGCCAACGCCACCTACAACAGCATCAACGCCTTCCGCCTGGTGGATGGCGATGGCAAGGGCCGCTACGTGCGCTGGGCCATGGAGCCGGAGACGCCCTACCAGCCGCTGGGCAGCGAGGCGGACGACAAGGACTTCCTCGCCCACGACCTGCTCCAGCGCCTGCAGCAGGGCCCGTTGCGCTGGCACCTGGTGCTGACCCTGGCCGAAGCCGGCGACCCCAGCGACGACCCATCCAGCCCCTGGCCCGCCACGCGCCAGCGCATCGACGCCGGCACCCTGGTACTCGACCAGGCCCAGCCCGAGGACCAGGGCGCCTGCCGCGACCTCAACTTCGACCCGCTGATCCTCCCCGACGGCATCGAGCCCTCTGCCGACCCAATCCTCGCCGCGCGCTCGGCGGCCTACGCCGTGTCCTTCAACCGCCGCACCCGCGAAGGTGCTCCCAGCGCCCCCATAGGAGCCCACCCATGAGCCGCCACATCCAAGGGTTCAGCCCCCTCGCCCGCCTGCTGCACTGGTCCATGGCGCTGCTCATCCTCGCCATGCTGTTCATAGGCGTCGGCATGGTGGTCACCCTGTCCACCCGCCACACCTGGCTGGTGGAATTGCACAAGCCGCTGGGCATCGTCCTGCTGGCCCTGGTGCTGCTGCGCATCGCCGTGCGCCTGCGTCGCCCGCCACCCGCGCTGCCCGCTGACCTGCCAGGCTGGCAGCACAGGCTCGCCCACCTCTCGCACCTGCTGCTCTATGCACTGATGCTGGCGATGCCGATGGTGGGCTGGGCGATGCTCGCGGCCGGCGGCTACCCGGTGGTGCTGCTGGGCTGGCTGCAACTGCCGGCGATCGCCCCCCATGACGCCGCGCTTTATGCCGTGCTGCGCCAGGCCCACCACTGGCTGGGCTACCTGCTGTTCGCCACCGTGCTGCTGCACCTGGGCGCGGCGCTGTTCCACGGGCTGATCCGCCGCGACGGCGTGCTCGCCAGCATGGTCACCGGCAACAGCGAACGCTGACGGAAGCCCGCGCGCAGGGCCAGTCACCACAACAAACGGCCAGGCGCGCGGTCTACGCTGCTGACACCCACTGCGGAGAAGCCCCTTGAAGACTCGCCATTGCCTGCTCGCCACCCTGCTGTTCTGCGCCGCCAGCGCCCAGGCCTCGACGCCCGAAGCCTGGCAGGAGCAGGACAAACGCATGCTCGCCGCCTGCACCAAACTCAGCGGGCTGAAAGAAGTGAAGGCCGCCGGCCAGGCGGTGCTCTTCGACGACCGTCTAGGCATCACCGCCCTGGCCCTCAGCGGCCGCTACCCCCAGGCGCACATGAAAAACCGCGCCGGCCGCGAGCTGTGCCTGTACCAGCGCAAGAGCGGCAAGGCCTTCATCAGCGAGGCCGACAACCTGATCGAAGCCCGCAAGCTCTGACCGAAAAGAACGGTTACAGCGCGGCGCCGGTTTTTCCTGTCGCCGCGCGCCGTTGTCTGGCAAAACCCTTGCCCATCCCCACCCGGAACCAAGGAGCCCGACCATGCGCACCGCCTGCGCCGCACTCTTGCTGAGCCTCGCCCTCCCCGCCCTGGCCGCCGAGCCGCCCGCCTACGGCCCCGAGCTGGAAGGCTTCGACTACCCGCACCCGGTCAAGCGCTTCGCCTTCGACTCCCAGGGCGAGAAACTGCAGATGGCCTACATGGACGTCCAGCCGAGCACGCCCAACGGCCACACCCTGGTGCTGCTGCACGGCAAGAACTTCTGCGGCGCCACCTGGGAGGGCAGCATCCAGGCGCTGACTCAGGCCGGCTACCGCGTGGTGGTGCCGGACCAGGTGGGCTTCTGCAAATCCAGCAAGCCACAGCGCTACCAGTTCAGCTTCCAGCAGTTGGCGGCCAACACCCACGCCCTGCTGGCGAGCCTGAAGCTGGAGAAGGTCACGCTGATGGGCCATTCCATGGGCGGCATGCTCGCCAGCCGCTACGCGCTGCAGTACCCGCAGCAGGTGGAGCAGCTGGTGCTGGTGAATCCCATCGGCCTGGAGGACTGGAAGGCCAAGGGCGTGCCCTGGCGCAGCATCGACGCGTGGTACCAGCGCGAGCTGAAGACCAGCAGCGAGGCCATCCGCAATTACCAGAAGAGCACCTACTACGCGGGCCAATGGCGGCCGGAGTTCGACAAGTGGGTGGAAATGCAGGCCGGCATGTACCGCGGCAAGGGGCGCGAGGCGGTGGCCTGGGACTCGGCGCTGACCTACGACATGATCTACACCCAGCCGGTGGTGCACGAGTTCGACAAACTGCAGATGCCGGTGCTGCTGCTCATCGGCCAGACCGACAACACCGCACCGGGCAAGGACGCCGCGCCCGAAGCGTTGCGCGGCCAGTTGGGCAACTACAAGGTGCTCGGCCAGCAGGCCGCCGAACGCATCCCCGACGCCCGCCTGGTGGCCTTCGCCGACCTCGGCCACTCGCCGCAGATCCAGGCGCCGGAGGTGTTCCACAAGGCGCTGCTGGAAGGCCTGAAGGCCCGCTGAGTTCGCACCCGGGCCGGCGCTGCACTATCATCGCCGGCCATTCACCCCGGGAGCCCCAGCCCATGAGCAACGAAACCACCCTTCTCGACCGCCTGGCCAACAGCGACATGCTGGAAATCGACGGCCTGCACGCCTGGCAGTTCGAGCTCGACGCCGGCGCCCTGCTGATCGAATGCGTCGACGGCCGCACCCAGCGCCGCTGGAACTTCAGCGCCGAGCAGGTGCAGGCAGCTCAGTTCGACGCAGCCCAGGGCACCTGGATCCTCCATGACGACCAGGGCGTTCACAGCCTGGTGTGCATGGAAGCCTTCAGCGGCAGCAACGACGACGAAGACGAGGGCGAAGAAGAAGCGGGCGACGCCGCCAACGACGACGGCATCGACCGCGCCTGAAGCCTCAGCTCACCACGTTGCGGATATAGCGCACCGCGACTTCGCCACGGTTGGCGTAGCCATAGGGCTGGCTGCTGGCGAAGACGTGGAAGTCCCCCGCGCCAATGCGCACCTCGCCTTCCGGCAGCTCCAGGGTCAGCTCGCCTTCGGTGACGTAGACCATCTCCCGCCAGCCTTCGGCATCGGCCTCCGACACATAGCGTTCACCCGGTTCCAGCGACCAGGCCCAGAGTTCGACTTCGCGCCGCGCCGGCGCACTGGCCAGCAGGGTGGCGCGGCTGCGCGGGTCTTTGCCGACCCAGGCCACCGCCTCGATGCGCGAACGGTCGGGTCGGCTCGGCGTCTGCACCAGGTCGGGAAACAGCACGCCCAACGCCTCGGCGATGCGATCCAGAGTGGCCAGGCTGACGTTCACATCGCCCCCCTCGATGCCGACGATCATCCGCCGGCTCACACCTGAAGCCGTGGCCAGGGCGTCCTGGCTCAGGCCAAGCGCCTTGCGCAGCCGCCGCACGTTGTCGGAGACGTGTTCGAGTACGTTGGGTCTGTCCATGGAGGGAATCATAGAGTTGGGCAATATATTGCTCACACGCTGTTTTTTGCGCATTATGTTGCACACAACGAACCAGAACAAGCTTCGCCCCCCCCGTAACTGCCTGATCCGGACCCTCCATGAACGCCCGCAACCTCGCTTCGACGCTGCTGCCCGTCGGCATCCTGATAGTCGCCATGATCTCGGTGCAGAGCGGCGCCTCCCTGGCCAAGAGCCTGTTCCCGGTCATAGGCGCCCAGGGCACCACCACCCTGCGCCTGATCCTCGCCGCCATCTTCCTGTTGCTGGTGCTGCGGCCCTGGCGCACCCGCATCAACACCGGCGCCCTGGGCACCGTGCTGCTCTACGGCCTCGCCCTGGGCTTCATGAACCTGCTGTTCTACATGTCCCTGCGCACCGTGCCCCTGGGCATCGCCGTGGCCCTGGAATTCACCGGCCCGCTGGCGGTGGCGGTGTTCTCCTCGCGCCGGGCGCTGGACTTTCTCTGGATCGCCCTCGCGGTGGTCGGCCTGCTGCTGCTCCTGCCCATCGGCGAAAGCGCCGCCCATCTCGACCTGGTGGGCGCCGCCTACGCCCTGGGTGCCGGGGTCTGCTGGGCGCTGTACATCATCTTCGGCCAGCGCGCCGGTGCCGATCACGGCATGCAGAGTGCCAGCCTCGGCGTCCTGGTCGCGGCGCTGGTCATCTCGCCCTTCGGCATCGCCCATGCCGGCACCGACCTGCTCAACCTCAGCCTGCTGCCCGTCGCCCTGGGCGTGGCGCTGCTCTCCACCGCCATCCCCTACACCCTGGAGATGTACGCCCTGACGCGCATGCCCGCGCGCACCTTCGGCACCCTGATGAGCATCGAGCCGGCCCTGGGCGCGCTTTCCGGGCTGCTGTTCCTCGGCGAGCGCCTGTCGCTGCTGCAATGGCTGGCCATCGGCGCGATCATCCTCGCCTCGGTGGGCACCACCGCCAGCATGAAGAGCCGCAAGGAAGCCGAAGGGCTGATCCCCGCCGATTGATCGCGCTGCGAATCTGCTTGCCGAGAAGCGCACTCCTGCGCAAGGCTATCGCCAGCCTTGCGCATCAACAGGACCCTCCATGAACAAGTTCACTTCCGGCCCCAGCGGCTGCCCCCCGGTCAACTGGCAGCTGGAGCAGATCGTCACCGAACTGCGCGCCGCCCGCGCCGAATGGCGCAGCCGCAATGGCCGCACCCAGGATCGCGGCGGCCGTGAGCTGCCCTCACGTACTGCAGTCGGCCAGATCATCGAAGCCATCAGCGGCGCGCTCTTCCCCATGCGCCTCGGCCCCACCGACCTGCGCGAAGAGAGCGAAGACTTCTACGTCGGCCACACCCTGGACACGGCGCTCAATGCCCTGGTCATCGAAGTGCGCCGCGAACTCGGCTACGCCGCCCGCAACGGCAGCGCCGAAGACGGCGACAGCGAATGCCAGGCGATCCGCGTGGTGAAAGGCTTCGCCGCCGCCCTGCCGGAGCTGCGCGTGCTGCTGGATACCGACGTGCTGGCCGCCTACCAGGGCGACCCGGCGGCGCGCAGCGTCGACGAAGTGCTGCTCTGCTACCCGGGCGTGCATGCGGTGATCCACCACCGCCTGGCCCATTACTTCTACCGCAACGGCCTGCCGCTGCTGGCGCGCATCATCGCCGAGATCGCCCACTCGGCCACCGGCATCGACATCCACCCCGGCGCCACCATCGGCCGAAGCTTCTTCATCGACCACGGCACGGGCGTGGTGATCGGCGAGACGGCGATCATCGGCGAGCGCGTGCGCATCTACCAGGCAGTGACCCTGGGCGCCAAGCGCTTCCCCTCGGACGACTCGGGCAACCTGCAGAAGGGCCAGCCGCGCCACCCCATCGTCGAAGACGACGTGGTGATCTACGCCGGTGCCACCATCCTCGGCCGCATCACCATCGGCAAGGGCTCGGTCATCGGCGGCAACGTCTGGCTGACCCGCAGCGTGCCGGCGGACAGCAACATCACCCAGGCCACCCTGCAGAACGACTGCGGCGCCTGAGCCCCGCACGCACAAAAAAGAACCCCGCGCTTGCGGGGTTCTTCGTATCAGGCCGATGTTTCCCTGGGGACGAACAGCCGGCGCGTCAGCATCAGGTGGAGGATGAAGGCCAGCAGCGCGGCCAGGGGGACGGCGGTCAGCGCGCGGGTGATGCTGGAGCCGAAATCGGCCTGGCTCTGCAGCACGTCGAGGCGGCCGAAGTGCGACGGCTCGGCATTGGCGTAGCCCACCTTCACCGAGGCGCCCTCATGCAAGTAGGGCTCGGCATTGGACGCAGAGGTCTCGAAGGTGCCGTCGTAGGGTTTGCCGGCCACCTCGAAGCTGTAATGGAAGTGGTAGGTCTCGCTGGTACGGCCGCGGCGATGGTGTTCTTCGGTCACACTGTCCAGGCTCACCGGCGCCAGCACCTCGGAGTGGTCCTTGAGGATGGCGTTGGCATTGAAGTAGTTGAGGATCGCAGTGACGATGAGAAAGCCGGCGCCGATCACGGCGGCGAGGCTGAGCAGGATCATCGACACCTTGCTCAGGGTGCGATGGGTTTCAGGCGAGGTCTTGAAGCTGATCATGGTGTCCCTTCCGGTTGGTTGCAGTGCCCTGTCGCCCCCGGGCGGCGGCAGGCAGCTCCACGAACACCTGCGGGCCCACCCGGGGTCACCATGGAAAACCCAGCACGGCACCGAAAAGGCGTGAAAAACGCACGCCGCCCGGTGCACGGGCCAACCCTTCCATGGCAAGTTAATAGCACTAAGCTAGCATCCAGAGGCGAGGGAACCACTTGATTGGCGTCACATCCTGTTACATTCATTGCAAAGCCGATGACAGGTTGTCGTGCGGCAGAGACGAGACTGCCTCCAACGGACCAGGGACGGGACCATGAGCCTCCACGTCGTCCAGCGTAGCCAGCCGTTTCTCGAGGTATTGATGTGAGCACCACGGCCAACCGATTCTCTTCCCTGCTGCACCTCGTGCGCCTGCACTTCGGCGTCAGCGCTGCCGTGCTGATCGAGCCCGACGGCCCGCTCGCCTGCGATGGCATCGACCAGCAGCGAGCCGCTCGCACGCTGGTTTCCGGCACTCCCCAACCGATCGCCCGCTGCCCCATCGCCGATGGCGGCGGCGAGCTGCTGCTGTTCGATGACCAGCCCCGCGAGGTGGACCAGCAGGCGCTGGCCGAATTCGCCAGCCTGGCGAGCGAATTGTTCACCCGCCGCCGCGAAGTGCTGGGCATGCGGGAGTGGCTGCGGGTGCTGCGGGAAAAGGAACAGCGCCTGGCCCTGGCCGTGGCCGGCAGCGGCACCGGCATCTGGGACCGCGACGTGGTCAACGGGCTGATCCACTACTCGCCCGGCTGGAAATCGCTGCTGGGCTATGCCGACGATGAAATCGGCACCCGCATCGAGGACGCCTACGTCCGCGTACACGCCGACGACCTCGAATACGTCCGGCGTACCATGCTCGACCACTTCGAATCGCGCAGCGATCAGTACAAGGTGGAGCATCGCCTGCGCCACAAGGACGGCCACTTCATCTGGGTAAGCAGCCGCGGCCGTGTGGTCGAGCGCGATGACCAGGGCCGCCCGCTGCGGATGATCGGCACCACCACCGACATCACCGAAATGAAGCGCATGGGCGAGCGCCTGGAGCAGAACCTCGAACTGCTGACGGAACTGACCAACGAGATCCCCGGCATGGTCTTCCAGTACATGGGGCGCCCTGACGGCAGCGGCAGCTACCGCTACATCAGCGCCGGCAGCCTGGACGTCTACGGGCTGTCCCCCGAACAGCTGAAGCTGCCCAACGGGCGCGAACGCATCCTGGCGCTGGTCCACCCGGACGACCTGCCCGCCTACCAGAACTCACTGGAAACCTCCGCCCTGGCCCTCACCCCCTGGCAGATGGAATACCGCGTACAGATCCCCGGCCGCCCCACCGGCTGGCGCCAGGGCAATGCCCACCCCAAGCGCCTGGCTGACGGCAGCGTGCTCTGGCACGGCTTCATCACCGACATCACCGAACAGAAGCGCATCGAGGTCGAACTGCAGGCCCTGGCCACCACCGACTTTCTCACCCAGTTGCCCAACCGCCGCCATTTCATGGCGCGCCTCGAAGAGGAGCTGGCCCGGCTGCAACGCGCGCCGGGGCGTGGCGCGGTGCTGCTGATGTGCGACCTGGACCACTTCAAGGTGATCAACGACCGTTGGGGCCACGGCGTCGGCGATGACGCCCTGCGCCACTTCGCCGCCCTCCTCGCCGGGCAGATGCGCCGTGTCGACCTGGCCGGCCGCATGGGCGGGGAAGAGTTCGCCGTGCTGCTCAATGAGGCGGACCACGCCAGCGCCCTGGTCTTCGCCCAGCGCCTGCAGCAGCAGATGCTGGAAACCCCGCTGCGGCATCAGGGCGAAGTCATCCCCCTGACGGTCAGCATCGGCATCACCACCCTCGATGCCGGCGACGCCAACGCCGAAGCTGCACTTTCACGCAGCGACCTGGCGCTCTATCGGGCCAAGGCGGAAGGACGCAACAGGATCGAGATGCACTGACGCTGCCACCCGGCAGCCAAGCGGGCCGGCGCACCCTTGCGATGCGCCGGCTACCGGTCAGTCGGTGCCGTACTTCGGCGAACGCGGACCGTAGAGCAGGCCACCGTTGTAGCCGGTGGAGAGCAGGCGCGCGCTGGTGATCCCGGCGATGGGATAGGACGCATCCTCCATGGAGCTGTTGATGATCTGCTTCACCGCAGCCGTCACCAGCATGCCCACCAGGCCGCCACCGTTATTGTTGTTGCCTTCCTCGCTGGAGGCGCTCGCCGAGCCGGTCCACAGGGTGGTGCCGCTTTTCAGGTCGACCAGCTTGGCGCTGGCGGTAACGATGGATGCACTGCTGATCAGCATGTACTGGGTGCCGTACTCGCTCACCGTGACATAGAGCGCAGCATCGGCGCCGTAGACCTCGCGCAGCTTGGCCGTCGGCAGCTGGTGGATGTCACCGGGGCTGGTCAGGCCGTTCTGGCGGAAGGTTTCGTCCACCAGCGCCACCGGCACCACGTAGTAACCGGCTTCGGCGAGCGGGTAGGTCACCTGGGACAGCATGCTGTAGGTGGCCTTCACGTCGGGCGACTCGTTCAGCGGCGGCAGCACCAGGATCGAGCGCGGGCGCGCTTCCTTGTAGGCCGAGTAATCGACGCTGCGGGTCGGCGCGCAGCCGCTGACCAGGGCCGCCAGCGCGGCGCAGGCCAGCAGGCGGGAGAGTAGACGGGTCATTGGGCGCCTCCCTTGGCGTTCTTCATGAGGAAGTCCATGTACGAAGCGGATTCGGGGAACAGCGCCTTCTCGGTCTCGAAGGAACGCATCATCTCGTCATCCTTGCCCAGGCTGGAGTACAGCAGGCCGAGCTGGGCGTGATAGCCCGGCGGCACCGCGCCGTTCTTGGCCCGGATCTTCTGCAGGTCGGCTTCCAGCGCCTCCACCTGCGCCTCCTTGGATTCGCCCTTGAAGTACTGGTTGACCTGGGTCTGGTAACCCTCCCACTGGTACAGCGTCTTGGGGCCGCTGCAACCGGCCAGCGCCAGGCTGCCCAACAGCGCGGCCGCGCATGCGATTGTCCTGCTCATGTTCATGTCCTGACGTCCCTGTTTCAGTTCTGCGGCTTCCAGGCGCCGCTCTCCACCGCATTCACCAGCTTGTTCACCGCCTCGCGCATGGCCAGGTCGAGCACCTTGCCGTTGAGGGTGGAGTCGTAGCTGGCGGTGCCGCCGAAGCCGATGACTTCGCGGTTGGACAGCGCGTACTCGCCGGCGCCCTGGGTCGAATAGACGACCTCGGAGGTGGAGATGTTGACGATGTTCAGGGCCACCTTGGCGTAGGCGATCTGGGTCTTGCCGCGACCGAGGATGCCGAACAGCTGGTGGTCGCCCACTTCCTTGCGGCCGAACTCGGTGACGTCGCCTGTGACCACGAAATCGGCACCCTTGAGGCGCTGGGCCTGGCCCTTGATCGCGGCTTCCTGCTGGATCTCGCTCATGTTGTCGCGGTCCAGCACGTTGAAGCGGTTGGTCTGCTGCAGGTGGGTGATGAGGATGGTCTTGGCCTGGCCGCCGAGACGGTCGACGCCGTCGGAGAAGATGCCGCGCATGTAGCTGGAGCGGTTATCGAACTTGCCGACCGCGATCGGCGCGCGCACGCCACTGTAGGGACGGTTGACGCTTTCGACCTGCTGCACGGCGACGGCGGTGGAGGTTTCGGTGGCGCAGCCCGACAGGCCGGCCAACGCCACCGTAGCCAGGATCGGCAGCAAAGCGGTTCTCGAAACGATGCTCATGGGGTTCTCCTTGAACGAGCGGAAGGTGCCGGCGACGGCCGCCCGGTGGGCAGCGGTGCATCGGCGGAGGTGATGGGCGAAGCGATAAGACTGGAGACGCCCTGCGGGGACGATTCCCCACATGCATCCCCCGGAAAATCTGCCGAATGTGATTGCGTCGGCGAAATACCATGCAGCGCACGGCAGCGCACCTGATGGCAGGCCCTATGCAATGCGTGATCGGCAAGGGGGCGGAACGAGCGGGCCAGAGGAAACCCGGCCGGGCTGAGGGGTGAAGACAACATCCAATGTCCTGCGACTACGGCTCCATGGATCTTGCTCCCCAGCAGCGCGCCGACGCCGCACGCGGGCGGCCGTCCGGGCCTGGGGAACAGACTGGCGCGGAGGATACTGGCCTTTCGCCGTAAATCCGACGATCGGCCGACCAGCGGACGTATCGGCTGGACCTGCTGATACCCCCGTCACACACCCACGCCAGCGCGGCTGGCGCCCCCACTGCAACCAGGGCGGAAGCCGCGCGCGACGCGACCTGAGGCAATTTGCCGCGAGGCTGGCAGGCCCAAGCCTGCATAGATTCAATCCAGATGATTAGCCTTGGAGCCCTGCATATGGATAGCGAAAGCGGCACACTCGACCGTGACTACCAGCGGATTCACCGGGAGGCAACGGCACTGGCCGGCACCCTTACCGACCTCGGCCAGCGCGCCTCGGTCTACCACCACCTCTACGAAGATTCCGGCGGGCGCAATGTGTTCCCGCTGATCGCCGCCCACGGCGCGCTCTGGGGCGCCGGCTACTTCGCCCTGGGCATGCGCGTGGGCACCCTGCTCTCGGCGCAATTCCTCTTCACTCCCGCACTCCGTCACCACAAGCTGCGCCAGCTACACGCCTTCGCCGACGCCTTCCGCGAGATCAACCGGCGGGTCTGCGTCGAGGCCTATACGGCCTATCACCTCAGCCGGCTGCATGGTCAGGCTGCCGGCATCGAGCACTACCTGCAGCCACGCCTGCTGGCCGCGCTCAACCGCTGCCACCAGGCCCAGGCGCTGGGCGAGCCACTGCCGCAACCGGTGCGGCGCGAGCTGTTCGAAGCGTTCTTCCTCTGGGAACAGGCCGTCATAGTCGGGCCCGCCGTCGAGCAGGCGCTGGCGGCACTGGACTGGTCGCTGATCCGCCAGGTGGCGCTGCGCCCCCGCATCGAGTTCGCCTACTTCGCCAGCAGCCGCGATATGAAATTCAGCGACTTCGCCAATACCCGAGAGCGCATCGAAAAAGGTATGCGTGCCTACGAGCTGGCCGAGCAGGCCGGGCTGGATCGGGTGGAAGATGCCCTGGGCCGCTACGGCGTACTGCCACAGGCCTTCTTCCATGACTCGCTCGCCCATTTCCGCGCCCTGCGCCAGCGCCTGAACCTGCCCGAGGCACTGCCCGCGGCCGGTTGAGCCGCCAGGTGCATCCGCGCAGGCGCCTGGCGCGGGGCCGTCAGAGGGTGTGAAGGAAAAATGCCTGGCCATGAAAAGCCCCGGCACGGGCCGGGGCTGCGGGTGTAACGCCAGCCCATGGTTCAGGCGGGATAGAGGTGGACGATGCGCTTGCCGTTGTGCAGGTCATGGATCTTGTAGCCCTGCAGCACGCTCTCCCAGAACGAAGCCGCGATATCGCTCTCGATCTCCAGAACCAGCTCATCCTTGCCCCGCTTCTTCAGCAGGTCGATGATCTGGGCCACCGCGCGCCTGCCCACCCCCTTGCCGCGAGCGGACGCTGCAACGAACAGCCGGAATATCTCGAAAAAGCCCGAGTTGCCGGCAGAAGCGCCTCGGATCACCGCAAAGCCGACGTAGTCGCCCCCAAGCGCCACCAGGTAGCACTCCTCGTCCAGCGCCGCGGACAACTCCCCGCTCATCACCTGCCTGAAACTGCTGTAACCATCCAGCTCGAGCAGCTTCTCCGCAGCCTGGATACCCGGAGCGCCCGCCAGGTGAATGGAAACCCGATCCGACATGAAAAACTCCTTTCCGTGGTTGATTTCGGGCGCATCCTAGCGACTGGAAACCCGCCGCAATTGATCCGGCGCATGGATCGCCGCACTCTTCATCCCCCTGCCATTCGTGTTCGTGACGGGGTTGGCAACGCTGCTGAGCTAGCCGGTACATCGAGCGCAGCGCAGAGCGCACAGGTCGTCTCTTCCGGCCGGATAACCGTCTTTCCTGATAAACTCCCGCGCCTGTCTCGCAGGGCCTCAAACTGGGCCAGACAGACACTGCCTCGTCTGAGCGCTTCCGTTTCCCTGCATCGCCGTGCCAGTGAGTCGAATCGCCACTTGCTGCCGGCCCCAAACCGCCCCCTATCAGCTGTACGAAAAATGCTCAACGAATCCACCGCAACCCCAGCAACTACGCGCCCTGCGCTGTCCCGCCGTTTCTCCGTTGCGCCGATGATGGATTGGACAGATTGCCGATGAAAGCCCAATAGAATCGAACGTTCTAGCTCCAACACCTTCACGCTTGTAGCAAATTTGTGGCAATGGTCTTGAGTTGATCGACGGACTGGCAGTCAGCTTTCGGCCAGAAGCGGCCTGTCGCCTGCGTCAGCTTTAACAGCCTGTCGAGCAAATGCATGGGGTGTCTACGAAATCAGGGGCGATTCACTCTTCAGCGGCCAAACCAGCCATGAATGACTCTAAATCCCTATTGAATTCTGATTGAGAAAAATGAGCAGCCTCATCATTTCTCATGAGCTTGCTACTAAGGCCTGCCAGCTTCGTGTTCAAGGCCATTTTCTTATCCAGTAACTCCTGAACCTGATCTAGGCAGGATATTTTCTGTTTATACTGCCTACTAAGCTCGACGAATTTCCAGTATTTTCCTTTAGCAATATTTGTTTTCCTTTGCCCTATGTGTAGGACTGACTTCTCGCCATACATACTCAGGCTTAGGTAGAAGATAATTTGCTTTTTAAATACTTCGTGAAAATTTTCACACGTTATATGAATATCACTTCCATCAATAAATTTTTTAATGAACGGGAAACTCTCCCGATTCTCAGGCCTGAAAAACATAGAGCGTATTAGCAATGGATTCTGGAGGATGGATATCTCTTCAAACTCCAAAAAGTAGTCATAAACCTCGCACATGAGAGTATTTATCTGATCACTCATACCCGCCAGATCTTTTTCACCTCTCTCAATTTCATCCTTGAGGCTCTGTGAAGGCTTGCTGATATCAGATTTCCTCCGCGATAAACCGTGCGCATAGCTGGCCAAAAAATCAGATAACGACTCACTTCCAGACTCGGACAAAGATTTAGCAATCGCTAACATTTCATCGGCTGCGCCCTTAAATTCACAGTTACCTATCTTTAGGTTTACTGACGCCAACTGTTCCTGGTTCATATTGTTCTTCCTTGTTCATACATTCATGGGATTCTGGTTTATATAGCAGATTGCCGACTGAGCTGTCCAGTTGAACCGCAGGAAAGGATCCTCCGTATACCGGCAGTTGCAGACGAAGCTCCTAGCTTGTATCAAGGGCATGTACATCTGAAAACTGAAGAAGGTCAAGCTGACAGCGGAGATACCAACCTGAATAGTTCTTGAGTGTCTACTTCTGACCCGTAAGGCCCCGGACTAGACCGGCAGCTTCTGGCCGATTCTGTTGAAAAAGGCGGCTTATGAGAGAGCTGCTTATCGGCAGCTCAAAAAACGCTCGATTTCGGCGCTGCTTCGTAAAAACCAAGGCAGCTCTGTCTTCTGAGCGCACCAGATTTCAACGTTGCTCACGCTCTTTCATGAGTAAAAATCGCGACGGGCCTTTTTCAAAAGAATCGGCCGACACCAGTCCGTTACAACCCGCGACTCCCGGCCAAAAGCAGCCCATCAAAAGTGCCTACAAAACTAGGGGCTACTCATCTGGCCTCTAATCGAGGCTAATTAACTAGCCTTGAAGAGCGGCTGCCGCATAGATTTAGATGACTATAACTTAGTCCGGGAATTGTAGCTGGTCTGGATTTTTGAGTTTGATTATGTACCGAACTGCCTTAACTATCCGTTCCTCAGAGCTTCGACTGCAAAACAAGCCGAACAAGGTTTCACTTGGTTGCTGTTGCCACTCACTTGGCGGGGTTGAGGCATAAACATTAATGCATGCTCCGTTGGCGCATTGATAAACCGAGCCAGGGTGAAACTCTCCCGGAATTTCAAAATCTAGAATATTAAATTCGTAGTAGGTTCGTAATGAGCCATGTGCTCTATAAACCCGAAAATTGCTATCAGCATGCTCTACTTTGGATACGTAAGAGCACTCTGAGAGGTGGTCTTCAATATATTGATAGGTTTCCTCTTCGGTGGGTTCTTTAGCGAGCGATGTACCACAAAAAAATAATGTCAAAGCACTAGCGGTCACTTTGGTACACAGTTCCAGATTCCACATTTATTTACTCTCCCACTATTGCTGGAAGGCAATCCGTAGTTTTTTAGTTCGGTGGATGGTGAGGGCGGCGGTAGCCTTGCAGCGTTGCGTATGCTTCTATTTTCCAGGCAATTATTTATTTCGATACCTGATGCGCGAAAGCAAGCGGAGTCGGTGTTTCCGTTTAGTTTGCAAGTATCGAATATTCTGGTTCCCGCATCAGAGCATAGTCTGTCATCCTCGACTGTCGTATCTCCGCTGCATTTCTCCCAAGCTAAAGTGAGGAGCACGATTGAAAAAAGCATCAAATTCTTTTTGCTCATTTTCTTGATGTCCCATGAAGGTAAGCCTTTATAGCTATAGCTATAGCTCGGCGAAACGATATCCAGAACAAATCTCCTTGGTACGGGAGGAGATCAGCAAAGCCTAGCCTAGAGCTGAACAATGGTTACCTGATCTCAGACGCAAAATCCCGAAGCACTTTGGATACGGGCGCAGCCTTCAGGCTTACTGCGACGCTCGGGTGAAGCGTTGGCTTACTTCATGGCCTTACGCGCTCGACCAGGAGTTGTTGCAGCGTATGTTCATTGGACATTTGTTATCCCTCGGTTCTGCCTCTGTGGGCCTTGTTCGGTTGTCATCCCAAGCAGCCCTGTCGCCAAGGCTGCTCAGTGATGCTGTCCGTGTTCAGCCTGTCGGCTTTCGCCGCCACTTCATTCACAGCGCAGCACCCAGCAGCAGGCCCGAGAGCACGCCGAAGATGTAGGTGGTGGGGAGGATGTGCAGCAGGGTGAAGCTGGCGAGCAGGAAGCCCGCCAGCATAGCGACAATGGCGAAGCGGAGCATGGTCAGCGCACCGCTTTGACGATGCTGTTGATGCCCCGGTGTACGCCACGCCGCAGCTTATTGTCGCCCTGGTGCCAGTCTTGTTGTAGACGATCTGGGCGAGCAGGCAGTAGGTGTCCGGGTTGCCTAAGGTGGACGTCTTGAGGCCGCTGGCCAGCTTGGAGTCACCCGAGCAGGCGGTGTTCAGCGGATTGCCGTTGACGTCCTTGGCATTGGCAAACGAGCTGTCGATGACCTCGTCAACCTGAAGGCTGCATCGCGCGATTGGCAGAAAACGGCCAAAACAGCCGATCAGGGAATTTAAGAAAGCAGGAATAGTTCCCAGCCACCCATTGCGCCGCAATCCGTCCCAGTGATACCGACTCGGACGCGTGCCCACTTGTTTAGTCCCCAGGCTTAAGGCTAGTGTGCAGTCCAGCCAGCATGCTGGCAAAAGGACTTGTAGGGTTGGTGCATAGCTTCACCGTTAGTGCAGATGGCTCAACCCAGTGTCGCTCCAGCTTCCAGCAAGAGATTTTCATTCACTAATTGCGCGTTTTATCCGTAAATTGGTATCTATTTATAATCGGTCGATATTGGTGAGTGTGTTGAATAATCGAGATGTCGAATATATCTGCAAGCAAATGCTAAATATTGAATGGGCGCCAAAACTCTCGCCTGAGTGCTTGGAAGTTATTTCTCGCTGCGACTCCATGCTTGAGAAAATGTTTATACTTGGAGCCTGCGACCTTATTAGGGCTCGCTGCGAAACAACCCCAACCTTATCCGCTTCAGTCGTCAGATTAAATGGTCATAAATACTCTGGCATTTGGTTCTGGGAGCCTTGGCTTGGCTGGCGCCTTGATGATCTTCCACCTGAAAAACAAACTGGGCCTTCGGCAATAATGTTTGTGCCGCAATTTAAGTCTCCAGAAAAAGAAATAACTCATGATTTGGCAATTTTCTATGGCGACGACAACGGCAGCCCGACATGGAAACTAAAGCACGTTGTAGAGGTCGATGGCTACGGAGTGCATCAGAATCGGCGCAATAAAGACGCTCTGCGAGATGATGGCTTATCGTACAAAATCCATAGGCTCTACGAAGAAACAGATAAGCCATTAGAATGGTTTAAGAAAATTATTTATTCAGATGCGGAGTGAATGCCAGCCAACAATTCGCTCAAAGCGCTCAGTTCGTTCGCTGGGATCGGCGAACTGGCGCCTTAGCTTAATTATTGGGAATCATTTCATAGCTTGCGACGACTGACCCCATGAATGCACGAACCCTAAATACTCTGCTTCAATATGGCGTTACTAGCGATCTGGCCACAAAGGCCAACTCAGCTGGGCTCACCGTAACTAAGGCTAGATCCTTAAGCCAGAAGGACATGGTTTCAAAGTTCGGTCTTTCCGCTGCTGAAGCAAAGATCTTGAGCCATTGCGTACGGCGGGAGCCAATCGATGAGCAGATTGTTCAACTACTGTTGGAGCGCAGTAACTTCGTATGCAGCATGTGCAAAGGTCAAAAAGGGCCCTCGTACATCATTCATCACATAATCGAACACGAGAAAACTCAGGACAACACCTACAACAATCTCATCGTGCTTTGCCCTGTCGATCACGATCTCGCGCACCGAGGTGGACTCACTCTGAGTCTTACCGAGTCTCAGTTGCGCACAACAAAAGAGAAGTGGGAACAGCAAGTCGAGGTGGAGAATGCGCAAAAAGCAGCGCGACTGATTCAAGTAAATGACGACGCTATTGACTATATCAATGTGAAGCGCATAGAAGAGTTGTGCGTTCGGCTCTTCAAGGAAATACCTCAAACAACGCTTACAGCCAATCTTCGCAGGACAGGTACATTGGGCGCTGATGGCTCATTTGATCAGAAATATGTTCAGACAAACCTGTCTGGAGGGCGCTATTTATTTGACTACATCACGCACCAAGAGGCAGAGCACTACAAGCAGTTGATGCAAGAGATTGCAACTGTGACTACATTTATCGATCTAGATGAAACTGCTAATGCAGGGTACGCTGAACTGAAGGCGAGCGAAGGATGTTACGCTTTTTTTATTGGTGGTGTTTGTGCTAAAGGGCCGGATCTACCTATAACTGCGAGCACACCAACCATCCTGCTTCACTATTCAAGAAGGCATCTTCGAATTGAGTGGATACTAGATCCAATCTTCATGATGTCCATGTCGGCTATCACCCGAATTGGTGGCAAGAATCGCTACATCATTTATTGTCTTGTACGCACTGTTGATCTGCAAGCTGATAAGACTAACTTAGTTCGGGCAAGCCCCCTACTAATTGCTCAACCAAACAAATGGGTGAATAAGACGCCAGCAATTGCTTACGAACGGCAGTACGCCGAATACATTGATGACGATTCCTCGGACGATGGTGCAGATGATGCACAACCCGACGGTGCGGGGGACGCTGTGCAGTGAAGCCGCACAGCGCCCCTGACCTGAACGTCAGTGACCGCTTATGGCCGAAAGAAGCCCTTCATAATCAGTAGCTGCAAGTCCTGCCAGAACCGGCCATGAAGCCTCCCCACTCAACCACGTACCCCGATTACTTCATCCCAGCGAGTCGTGTAACGCGGACTCAACATGTCACGCCGCATGGCCCAGGCCGGTGCAACCGGCACCCGCCCAATATGTACCGTGCCGCGCCCCTCACGCTGGTTGATCTGGTCCACCACCTGCATAAGGCGTTCAGCGCCTCGGCGTTTCGTTGGGGCGAACAGGTCCGGTGTCACCTCGCCGGGCTGGCACAGATCCATCAGCAGGATGGAACACTTCGAGAAGCGGTAGCCGGGCCTATAGATCTCACCGAGCCCGCGCTGCGCCAGAGCGAGGATCTCGCGGGTGTCGTTGGTTGGCGCGGGCAATGCCAGGGTGATGGTTTCGCAGAAGCGCGGCCCTACCCTTTCAGCGAGTTGCGTCTGCAGGCCTACCTGAATCGTCTGGCATAGCGAGCCCTGGGCGCGCAGCTTCTCGGCGGCGCGGCTCACGTAGGCGGCCAGGGCTTCGCGGATCGGTGCCAGTTCGGTCTGCCGCACGCCGAACATCTTGCTGCTGCAGATGGCCTCCTTCGGCGGCGGGCCCTGGTTGAAACCGATGCAGCTCACGCCGAGCAGTTCGCGAGCCGTGCGCTCCATGGTGACGCCGAAGGTCTTGCGCAGGGTGCCGATGTCGAAGTTCGCCAGCTCCCAGGCGCTGTTGATGCGCAGCGCGGCCAGCTTCGCCGCCGAGCGGTGGCCGATGCCCCACACTTCGCTGATCGGGGCCAGGCGCAGCAGCCGCTCCTGGCGGGCCGGGTCGGTGAGGTCGAGCACACCGCCGGTGGCTTTCCACTTCTTCGCCGCCCAGTTGGCGAGCTTGGCCAGGGTCTTGGTGGTGCTGATGCCGATGCCCACGGGCATGCCGATCTCGCGCGCCAGGCGTTGGCGGATGGCGCGGCCGTGCGCCTCAAGGTCGGTGATGCCGGTCATGTCGCCCCAGGCTTCGTCTATGGAATAGACCTCGATGCCGGGCAGCATCTCGGCCATTACCCGCATCACTCGGTTGCTGATGTCGGCGTACAGCGTGTAGTTGCTCGAGCGCGCCACCACGCCGCTGCGACGCATCTGCTCGCGCACCTGGTAGAACGGTGCGCCCATGGCGATGCCCAGCTCCTTGGCCTCGGCGGAACGGGCGATGACGCAGCCGTCGTTGTTGGAGAGCACCACCACCGGCCGGCGCTTGAGCTCCGGCTGGCCGATACGCTCGCAGCTGCAGTAGAAGGAGTTGCAGTCGATGAGGGCGAAGATCCGCTGGCCGCTCATGGCGCGACGTGGCTGACCACCCAGGTCACCACGCCCCAGATCTCGATGGGCTCGTCACCGTCGAGCTGGATGTCATGGACGTGCGTCTCGGCGGCGCGCAGCCAGCGGCCGCCGAACATGTCCTTCACCATCAGGCGCACCCGGTAGCCCTCCCCGCCCAGGTCCACCACCACGAGCCGGTCATCCACATGGCTGGCCGCGCGGTTGACGATGAGGCGGTCGCCCTGGAACACACCGAAGCCCTCCAGCGTGCCATCCAGTACCCGCACGCCCCAGATGTGCGGCGCGCCCAGGCCAGTGAGACGGTCGAGGGAGAGCCCCTCCTCCTTCTCGTCTTCGGCGGGCGATTGAAAGCCGGTGATCCGTAGATCAGCGGCCTCGGCTAGCAGGCGTTCCCGCAGGCGCTGGCCCCGGGCAAGGATCGAAAGCGACATCTCATACACTCGCGAATACTGGATATAGATACAGTATTTTTCAGGATGCCTTATCGGTCAATCCGTCAGCCGACGGGAGGAAGGCCGTCAGCCTGTCCTACGCTGAAACCTGACACCCAAAACCGGAGGCGCGTATGTGCGGCGGTGTTGAAGCCAGAGAGGCGGACAAGGTGTGGAAGATCTACTTCCCCAACCCCAAAGCGGCGATCCCGGTGCAGCTCGATGGCGGCAGTCAGATCGACTGGATCGGCTGGGGCCGTCGCGAAGGCCAACCCGGCATCGGCCCCCAGGGCGGCTGGGCCCGGCTCAGCACCGTACAGACCGGTGGCTGGGCGAAGTACCAGCCCCGCCGCGCCTTTGGCCTGGTGCAGCGATTCATGGAGAAGGAAGGCCACAAGGGCGAGAAGAACCGGCCGTCACACTGGTTCGATGTGCCTGAGGGCCAGGCCCTGGAGTGCGTGGTGATTGGCGAGGGAGAGGATCGGCGGGTGTATGTGGTGACCACCGATCCGCCCGAGGAGTTTGCCTGGATACATGATCGGTGGCCGGTGCTGACGGAACGATAGCGGTGCGAAGCAAGAAGTCTGGGATGAACAGTTAGAGAGGGAGATTCACATGGGCGACTTATCAGCGCGGGCTCAGCACTTTCACAGCATGTACGCCTTCGACAACAACATGAGCTCCAAGCTCATGGTTGAGGTGGAGGGCAAGATTCACTCTTCTGAGTACACCTATGGGAGCGGCACACTTGTGCACGTGGAAGACATGCTGCTTCACCAGCTGGATGTGTGGTGGGGATATGCGGAGATACCGGCGAACGCAAAGATCGTGCTCTACGGCAACTGGAGCCCCTGCAAGCATTGCATCAGCGACACCATTCCGCGCGCGTTTGCAAAGATGAGGATCGAGGAAAAGAACCTCAGACTGCGCTTCAGATTCAACCACTACTACACCCAGGCAAACTGGGAGCGGGCCGGCAAGCAGATTAGACAGGAAGGCGGTGGGCGTTTCTTCTGGGCGAACGCAGAGGAAGCAGACAACGCGTATCTGCAGCTGGCAGCTCCGTACGGAAAATTCGCCACCAAGAACATCTCCACCGCCGAGGCGGTGATGAGCAGCACCAGCCCACGCGTCGCCTTCATACAAGGGCTGAACAGGAGCAGGTCGATCACTACATGGAGCGAGGTCTGGCGCGACAAGATTTTCTAAGCCCAAGAATTCGTGGGCTCGGATCGGTGGCCAGCACTCGCGGAGTGCTGGCACGTCAATAGCTATGGCCGCTTTCGGCCAAAAGCGGTCAACGAGTGTCTGCTAAATCAGGGACGATAAGATGGGTTGTAAAACTACGCGTCTGGTGGATCCCCACCAACCCATTCGTCCCCAGTTGCAGCCTTGAACAACCGCTTGAATAGCTCATGCTCCGCCAGAACCAAGGGGCCGAACTGGTGGACATTTGCAAAGGCGGCAATAAAGCCGCTAGCGGCATGCCCAACTGCTGACAAGATATCGACCATTTGTCCCTCGGTCCCTGACTGGAACGCCTCGGCGGTCTGCTCCCGGCCTCTGTATGCGCTCATGAAGTAACTCATGCCATACACGGAGCCATGAATGATTTCCGAGGAGACGGCGTAGATGCCTGCATACGCCCCCAAAAGGGCGCCCCCGGACGCCCGCACGACTTTGCCTATACGGTTAATCTTGGATGGCGTGTCGAGGGAGCACCACGAGTCCTTACCAGGGCCGGCGAACTCCGGGAAGAGCCTCGCTGCCGTCGCTTTAGGATCTGGATCATTACCCAAAGTCATCATGAATTCCCCGGATCCAATGACTCGATTGTCATGCTTCCAGGCGGCGTAATGTCGATGATTTAAAGCGCGTTGTGAGACGTCAACTGGCTGCGTGGTGAAAAATGCCGCGTTGATGAATCCCTCAACGACAGACCGAGCAATCGGATAGAGATCGCGGACTGCAAGGCCGCGCTCAGTCGAATTCTTCAGGATGGTATTGAGGGATTGGCCAGCGCCCATGGCAATTGCTGCCGTCGCGCGCGCTTGGTCTGGCTCCAGGCTGCAAGCCAGCCATTGTCCCTGGCGGAGAACTGGACCCTCCGACATTACGAAGAGCGTCAGGTTCAAGAGTTTCAACTGCCCTTGAATTACTGCGCGCAACTCTTTCAGGGTTCCGCTTCTTTCGCTCATCGACTTACCTTCGTTGATACCTTACTTATCTGTGAAACTGGCTTTGCTTGTGCAGTACTAGCAGTCAAGAGATCCTTATTCCTAATAGCGCCTTTTTAGCTTCTGAATCAATCTTGCAAGTGAGCTGGGTAGAAGTATTTCTTTTCGTGCGGGCATAAAAACTGCCCCTTGAGGCGGTTTATTCATCTCGACAATGCCTAATCGTAGGTTTCCCCTTCATCATTCTCGCTGTCCGTGATCGACCGGCTATTGGTGATTTCGGCAACGTCTAAGAGGGATAGGCCTAGCTGGTCGTTGTAGCCTTTCAACTGCTCCCATATTTCCCCATCGGGTGAGTATCGGAGAGCTTTAACGAATTCGAGCTCTGTACCTCTCTCATCACACCTGACGATCGCACATGGAAAGTTTGCATCGACATTGCTGACCAGGCAGTAAGCCTCGCGTAACCTTGGCTCAATCCCGGTGATGGTCTGAATGATTGAGTTGTACAGAGGTTTGGACGCGGCACCGGTGAAATACCATGCAGCACCAGTCTTCGAACGCAGACTGACCAGCCAGACAGTGAGCTTGAATGCGAATTGGCCTTGCGGTTTGGCGAAGGTCATGACAATAGGCGTAAGGTAAAAAGGCCTGTAATCAACCTCGGCCGGGGCCAGTTGCTCTCTGTACGCTGTGCACTCCCCAACTGAAGAGGAGCAAACGGTTTCGTAGTACTTTGGTTTCGGTGGCAGCACTGAATCAGGCCTTGTGTAGCTGGCCACCACAAACCCCGATGGATCAAGGGATCTATCGATCAGATAATCACGAACCTTTTCCGGCAATCGCCACGGCGCATCACGGCCAACGCACATGATTGCCTTGGCGTCATGCTGCGGCACCTCAAGCAAGGCAATAGCAACATCGGTATCGCCGGCACTCTGGTCGGGCAACAAAGCGCTCGCCCCATTCCAATCGTTAAATCCCAGCAGACGGCTGAGTTTTTCGCGCTGTGCAGCTAGTTGGCTGTCACGACCAAGAGAAAGGGAAGTGGAATGGAGTATCTGCGAAAGCAGTTTTACTTGGGGGCGTGAGAGAGAAGACATACATGGCTCCAGACGATCAATCCGTGTGCATCTGGCTCCCCGGTTACAGACACTAGATCAGCTCGATTAGGCCTTGTATGAAGACGGCGTCCCCCGCAGCAGCGGAGGTTGGGAAGGCATTTACCTTGCACTTGCGTGCGATGGGGGAGGCTGGGGCTTCCAAAACCACCGTCAGGTTATGGCCTATTCGGATTAGATGCAATGCCAGCCGCAAACTAAGTTCATGGTGCTATGTGCTGCGACCCGAAAGAAAAAAGACCCCCCTGGTTCTCGGTATTGGCCAACGCCGCGTCGAGCCTGGGCAGGCGAGTGACGCTGGTACCGTCGAAACTATTGACGCCGGACGCAGTGCACATCGCAATGCGCTTGCCGCTATTGAACCGGCCAACGTGGAAGTAGCAGTTGCGGCGCCGGGCCATCGAGCCCCATACCGCCATCGTCGAGAGCTACCATTCGGTGGTCCCACCGAGTAACAGCCCCACGGACGGGTACATGTACTCGCGCACATCATCTGGACAGCGATCAGTTGAGCCTGAGGAAAGCCCCTTCAAGCGATCTAACCAACCGAGCGTGAGTTCCTGGGACTCCATCCCTCCGGCGAGGGTATGCAGCAGTCTGTGTAAATGGAGTTCGAGGCACTGCTTGGATAATTGATCTTCGAAACTGAGAGCAGCTCGTAAAGCTGGTCAGTGGTGCCCTACGTAGAAGTCAATCTGCACAGCTATCGTTGGTATGCGATGACCGCTTAGTAAGCAGTATCAACCGGCTTCGACAGGCTGCTATTGGCCGAAAGCAGCCCTTTCATCGACAGAACTCGAGGCTTGTAACTAACTCAGGATGCTCAGAAACCAAATCTAGTAAACATGACTGCATAAGCTCAGCATCTTGGGGGAGGCGCAAAGACAGGCTGTCCCAGCCGACAATCTGCAGCTTCTCGGGTAGCTGAACAAGTCCAGTAATTGCATCCCAAAAAGCATCCCAATTACACCCATACCACACCGGGAACCCAAGCGAATCTCTTAGGGTGCTGTGGAGATCCAAGGCGCTCGTGACGTTACTCAAGTCGATCCTGATGAAACGTGGACGAGACATCCTTGGGACTCCGAAATTAAGGCGTGGGGCTGGGATTATTGCAACCAGGCTTCTACAGCCTCAGCACCATGCTCAGCCTTCCACGCTTTGAGAACAGCGTGGTTACCGCCCTTGGTCTCTACGCGCTCATTGGTCTTCGGATTGATGTAGACCTTCACAGCACGCGCACGGCGCTGGCCGGCGGCCTTCTTCGGGGTTGCGTTACGCGAAACCTCCGGGTCGAGAATTGCAATCACGTTGCGGAGGGAGAAATCGTATTCACCCAGCAGTGCACGCAGCTTCTGCTCGAACTCGATCTCACGCTTGAGTTCTTTGTCGTTTTTCAGGGCATCGAGTTGAGCGAGTTGTTCGGCCAGCTTGGCTTCGAGGGCTTTGAATTCTGCGAGTTTGGACATGGGGAACCTTTTAGTGGATTGTGTCATTACTTACTGACAAGCAAGGGCGTTCTGAGTTTACTCGAAGCAATGATTTTTATCGCCTTCGCCTATAAGAAATCAACTACTAAGCACATTCTCTCAGGCAAGGCGAGAGTCAAACCTGCCTTGTTTGATCTTGTGTTACCTGGAAACACAGGTACTTGCTCCAGTTTCGTAGATGCCAGCCTTTAGCTTGGCCTCCCCTTGATGAGCGTGTTCTAGCGTTCAAATGCCGAGCCTTACCGGCAAAAGGAGCAACGCACCCAGACATGCGAAAGCAAGGACCATCCCATGAAAAACATGTTCAGAATCATCCTTCTTCTGATAGCAGCGACTCTTTCCCTCAGCGCCATGGCTGTGACAATAATCCCCATAGCTACGGCATTCTCCACCTCGGGATCTATTACGATAAGCGCCCCGACGGTTCCGGCAATGACCTGTAGCGCTCAGCTTAGCGGCGTTACTCAATTCAGTAACACCGTTTCCATTCAGGTCGCCAACTTCACTTCGTTTGCTTCCCCTCTCTGTGGAACGATTTCGTCCTCGGGGCTGCCATGGCAATTGCAAGCAACAAGCACAACCACAGCAACCCTATCGGGCATCAAAATCACCGTTGGAGGGGTTAACTGCAACAGCGCACCTGTGACGATCAACGGCGCCTGGTCTAACAGCTCAAACACTTTTACTGCGGCAAGTCAGGTAGTGGGCAGCTGCATCTTGAGGAATTTAGTTATCTTCCCGACCCCCGCCTTCACCGTCCTTCCCTGAAAGGGGATGAGCCAGCAAGTGCCCTTATATGGTCCTGACATGCTCGAAGGGCTATCAATCCCTGGTCGCCGTCGCTGGTGATGGCGACAATTCGTTGAGCATACGCTGGGTCAAGTTCGGCTCGCGGGGCTGCATGAACCAGGCTGCCGGCAGTGGTGGGGGCAGGCACTCCACCGGTGCCGCCGGCAGAGCTTGCGTCGAGTAGGACTGACAGCCGCAAGTCAGCAGTAGCGATGCGGTCACGCAGGCGAGCAGCTTCTTGCTGGGCATGGATGAGTCTCCCGTGATGAAGGGTATCTTGGCTTTGCAGCTGCTGCTCCAAGGCAAGACGCTTACCCTGCTCTGCCCTTTTGCTGGCTTCAGCCGCGCGAGCGATTTCGTCAAGGGCGTTGGCGTGCAGCTTGTCCCGGCCGGCGAGGTCGAGTGCATGTCGCTCACCGAGTCGGTAGCCCTGGGCCTGCCAACCCGCCCAGCCGGAGAGCAGCACCAGCAAAAGGGCGACGACTACGCTCGGGCTGAACAGCCTCATGTGCCCTCCTTCACCAACAGCACCTCACGGGCGCGGCGCCAGATTCGCTTGCGCTCCTCCAGGCCATTGAGGCCACCGTTGATGCGGCGGGTGATGCGGGTGAACTCGTCCCGATCCGCCAGCTCGTTGAGCCCGGCATCCCACCAGAACCAACCTGCCGATTGCGCCGCGTGTTCGGGTTGCTCCAGTAGCTCGGGCTCGGCCAGCAAGCGCTCGTCACCGAACAATGCCTGGCTGCAGCGCAGGTAGTTGGCAGCCCCGGTTATCTGTATCAGACCTCTGCCCCGGTACTTCTTGCCGTCGCCATCGCGCTCCGGCGTATTGCCCAGATCCACCCGCACGTCATAGCGCTCCTGGGCCGGCGTCGGCCCCCAGATCTCGCGGGTGAAACGCAGATGGCCGGACTCGTGGCCGACCTGGGCGAGGAAGGCCGCCAAGCGCTGGGGCGTGTTGATATGCCAACGCTCGGTGGCCGTATTGAGGTGAGAAACAAAAACGCCCGCAGCATGGCGAGCGTTGGGGAGGATCTGCAGCAGGCGCTGCTCAGTTAGAAACATGAATTTTCTCCAGGCAAGAAAAAACCCGCCGAGGCGGGTTCATAAACATGTATCAACATCACGGCCACCGAACGAGGCCAAGCTCCTTGATTCGAATGGCCATGGCGCTATCTGAAACGTTGAACTGTTGTGCTAGCGGCACAAGTCGCCGCCCTCCAAAACTTCTGCAGCGCGCCAATGCAATCTCCCGGTCCAAAGAACCCTCTTCCGCCAAGAGAAGCGCATGAGGGTCAAGGGGATTCAAATGGAAACTGGTTTGGTCATTGAAGATGAACTGATCACGTACCTTGAACTGCGCCCGAAAGAGATCAGTGAGGAGGTTCGGCGGCATCAGAAATGTGGCAGCGAACTGATCAGCTTCGCACTCCACCGGAGCACGCGACTCACGCGACTGCGAGCCATCCAGCGGTTTATCACGATGCATCACCATCCCGTCATGAAGCATCCAGTGGCCAATCTCGTGTGCCCCAGTAAAACGTTGCACTGCGACAGGAAACTCCGTCGAAATCGCGACTCGGCTGGCCTGCCGATCCAAGAGGCCTGCAGGCCTAAACCGCTGGCCATTCAATCCAAATGCAGGACTACCCAAGTTGGGAAGCTCCATGTACTCAAGATCCAGAATATACGCAGCAGTTTCAGGCTGGAGCATTTCAATAGCCGTGGGATGACGATCAGGCCAGAGCAGTTCCTTGTTGGTCCAGATCTCCCTGTGCAGCCACCCTGCGGCATCTTGTATGTAGTCTAGCCTCATATCGCCACCACAATATATTGTGTCTTACAAATAAATATACCCCACATAATGTGATGTCAAGGCACGAGCAAATGCCTTTCGTCTGCCGTTCCCTACGTCGAGCGGGCGAAAAGGGACGGCCCTGACAACCTGGAAAGCCAAGTCCGATAGTTTCGTCCCGCCCCTCAGAGTACGGTGCGGCTGTCGCTGAGCATTCAGCGATGCAGGATTGGCGTCCTGGTTTGCGAGGCGGACACACCGCCGTTTGAGCGGTTCTTTTGTGTCTGCAGCATGTCTCGTCATGCGGGCGGGCCGTGTGTGGGGGTCCCGAGACCCACCGGCCCTCGTACCGGCACGCCAACCCTCACGGCCCCGCCCACCCCATTTGGCGTTTGGGAGGCGGCAAGGAAGCTTTACGAGGACCAGGCAATGACATCTCTTTCTTTCCACAACACCCAGTTTGAGGTCGTTGATCGCAACGGCGCCCCCTGGCTTCAAGCCCGCCAAATAGGCGCAGCGCTCGGCTATGCCCGGGAAGACGCAATCAACAAGATCTATGAGCGGAACGCTGATGAGTTCACGACCGAGATGACCTCCAACGTCAAGCTGACGTTGAAGGGTCAGCAGCGAGAAGTGCGCATCTTCTCCCTCCGCGGCGCCCACCTCCTCGCTATGTTCGCCCGCACCAAGGTCGCCAAGGAGTTTCGCCACTGGGTGCTCGATGTGCTGGAGGGAGTGGCTGAGGCGCCTCACTCCTCAAGGCCCAAGCAGATCCTGACCCAAGACCAGCAGGATGCGGTGAAGGCGCTGGTGAAGGCCCGCGCCGAATCATTGCCGGAGGAATTTCGAGCCAAGGCGACGATCAAGTGCTGGTCCGCTCTCAAGACCAAATTCGGTTGCACCTACAAGGAGATCGAACCGACGCAGTTCACCGAGGCGATCAGCCTGATTGCGCGGCTGCCTCTGGAGGGCGAGCTGCTGATTGCGGAGCCCGAGAAGGTGGTGGGCCGGCTGGAGATCAACTATAGCCTCGACAAGTGGATCGACGAGAGCACGAGGGGCTTTGAGAGCGTGCGACATTACCCGGTGACCGAGATCCAGATTCCCATTACCGGCCTCTACGGCATGGACAGCAAATCGCCCATAGGGCAGTTGCTGTATCGGCTATCACAAGAGGGCTATGAGGTGGAAGCCTGCGAGTTGGAGCTGCATGCGATGAAGGCTCATATGGAGGCCCTGGATACATGGATCGAGCGCACGGCTCGCAGTGCCAGAGACTTGCGCAACCGAGTAGTGCGGACCGCATGCAAACCGAGGCTGGATCGCAACCCACGTCGGTAGCCCGTAGGGGTGGGGCGAACCATTTCGCCCCACCCCTCGCCATTTGGCAGTACACTGATAGCCAAGTGTCACAACAGGAGCTTGCAATATGAGCACTACCGCATCCGCCGAGCCGCAGGGCAAGCGTGCCCCCAAGTCGCTGAAGCAGGGCAAGGACAGCACTTCGGAAATCCTGCTACGAGGCCGTGCTCGCTTCGATGACCGCGTTTCCATCTACAAGCTGACCGAGAAAGGCATCCCGCTTTCGGACGTGATCACCTTCGTGTCTTCGGTCTCGCTTCTGAAGGACGAGCAGATACTCATCAAGATCTTCGGCCTCTCTGAACGAACCTTGCACCGCCGGCTGAAGAATCCGGACGAGCCCCTGAACCCTGACCAAAGCGCCCGAGCTGTGCGCTTCGCCCAAGTGTTGGAGAAAGCGACGCTGGTATTCGGTAGCAGCGACGAGGCCGAACGCTGGATGTCGCAGCCGGTGATGGGGTTGGACGGCCACAAGCCGGTGGACCTGCTTACCAACCCGATCGGGTTCGAGCTGGTGGATGAGTTCCTCACTCGCCTGGAACACGGGGTCTATCAGTGATCACGACACCAGGGAGCGGTGAGATTCACTTCTGGCGATTGGACGCTGCACAGCACGCAGGTACCTGGGACAGCGGGATTGGGGCCGAGCTGGTCGGCGGCCGCTGGAACTCTAAAGGAGTGAAAGCGGTTTACAGCAGCCTGGACCCGGCAACGGCGATTCTGGAGGTCGCCGTGCACAAAGGCTTCAAGGCGCTGGATACAGTGCCACACATCCTGACCGGTGCTCGGATCACAGAGCCCTCTGCAATCCATCAGGTGGATGGGAACAGCGTTCCGAATCCGAACTGGCTGGTACCCGGCATCCCAGGCGGCGGCCAGCAACGCTTTGGTGATGAGCTTCTGGCGAAGCACCCTTTTGTGCTGATCCCCTCCTCCGTTTCGCGTCACAGCTGGAACCTGTTGATCAATCCGCTGCTGGCGAAAGGGCTGTATGAGGTCGTGTGCCAGGAACGATTCGGGCTGGATACGCGACTTAACCCGCCGATGATGCGACCTCACGATACGACGCAAGGCTGAATCATATCGGCAGGCCACTGGCCTGCCTTCCACCGGAGCCGCAGCGGCATTCGTTGCATGCCGCCTTCTATCACCCTCCACTGCACGAGCTAGAGCTCCGTCGTGTGCGCAAGCAGAGCGACTGCGCCCTGGGTTGGTCGAAACGAGATATGAATGTCGAAGCCATTGACCAGAAGGTAGAGGACGACTGCGCCAAGGGTGGGGTTAACACGTAGTTTCATTAGGTATCGCTCACTCGTAATTGAATTGCGATACCCACGCTATGTCACTCTCTCGAACATGCAAGTGGCTTAAAAGCTACCGTTCGTCGGGTTTCATGTTTCATCCCAGCCTCGGTTCTAAAGCCCTTCTACGTCCACAAACACAATCGCCGGTGGCGGGTTGATGTCGTAGCGCACCCCGCTGCTCCCCGTGTTGTTCCCGCCCTGGTTACCCCATGGCAGTGCGCCGATGCTTGCCGTCTGCCCGATGATGCCGACCGCATCCTTCAGGTAAACCACCTCGGTGAAGGGAACGTGATACTCGCCCATGCGGTGGTAGCCGATGAAGACCGCACAGGTGCGCCCTGCTGGGGCGTGAATCTCGCGATGGTCGTAAGGCTTGTAGCGGTCTATCGGCAGCGGCGCGGGCACTGGCGAAATCTGCAGGATCTTCATGTAGGGGAAGCTGGAGTCATATCCCAAGCTGCCATCAGCCTTGAATACCTGTAAGCCCTCACGGCCCGTAGGCTGGTAGGGAGAGGGGCTGTCGAACACGTAGACCGTGACGGTACCAGAGACATTGCATCGGAAAGTGAAGTGGTGCGTGTCCCCGTCGAGGGTGAACGCAGTCACGCAGCAACGCCCTCCACCCCGGAAAGCCAGGATTGGATTGGTACCACGCACACTGAGGTAGCCAACATAGGTGCTGATGGCCACCTCGTACTTACCCGTGAGCACGAAATTGGCATACGCCTCGGTGATCTGAGTCGTGCCCCAATCGTTGACGATCTCGATACCGGCAAGCACTCAGCGCACCCCGTAGATGATGCGTACGGGCACGGCGTACTCGCCCCTGCCGACTATGTAGGACCAGGAGATTGTCCGGTTCTCGACCACCACGCGCGCCGTCTTGCCGCCGCGCTGGATGGAGCCACGGGGCAGGCTGAAGAAGAACACCTGGCCCGGTGGGGCTTGGACCGTCCTGCTCCCGTTCACACCGCCCGTATCCACGAAGCCCAGCACAAGTCCGGTGCGGTCGTCCGTATCCAGCAGTTGGCGGCCCGAGGCGTCCCAGATCTGCAACCCTGCGCGCATGCCTTACCCCCACAGTCCAAGCCGGATGCGACGTGTACCGGCCGCGTCGAAGATCTCCAGCAATCGGTTGTTGAGCGTCATACGCCCTCCCCCTGGGATGGCGCTGCCGAAGCGCACCTCCCCCGTTTTGAAGTTGAGGCTCAGTATCGGTGACCCGTCCGGCAACCGAGCCTTGGATTCCAGCGTTGCCTCCAGCAGCGCCTCGCGCACATCCAGCTTCCCGATGAAGGCTTCGTTGATGAAGATCTGGCCGTTCTCCACCACGAAGGGATACACGGTGGTGCCGGAGTTGGGATCGATGATGGCGAAGCGGCTGGCGGAGATGAGCACCTGGCTGATCATGCCGCCCGGGGTGTTCTCCACCCCAACGCCGATGCCTGCCATGTAGGTCTGACCGTTGCGGGCGACTTCGGTCTTGATGGTGTGCATCGCCGAGAGCCGGCCATCCGTGCGCACCTGCGCCTGGCTGACTTGCTGCACGCTGGCCGAGGCGTTGTTGGCCACCGCCTGGATGTTGTCGACGCGGCGCCCCAGGGCGCCATCGGCATCGGCACGGGCCTTGGCTTCGGCCTGCACCGCGGCTGACGCCTGTTGGGCCGTCGCGCTCACCGAGTCCACCCGGCGCCCAAGGGCGGCATCCGCGTCCGCGCGTGCAGTCGCTTCACCCTGAACCAGGGCAGCCGCTTGCTGGGAGGTGGCGGCAACCGAGTCGATACGCTTGCCCAGGGCGCTGTCGGCACTGATACGCGCCTCACTCTCGGACTTTACCCGTGCTGCGACGCTGCCGGGCTTGCTGGCGGGGCCATCCACCAGCTCGATGCGCTCCAGCAGTCCTTTGGCGAGCTGGGTCTCGGTGATCTGCTCGCCCAGGTAGTCGAGGATGGGGCCGGCGTCGCTGCTGGCCTGGCCCCTCGCCCACTCTGTCCAGGCACCGATGTTGCCGGCACGGTCCACCAACCGTGCGCGAAACCAGAGCTCGGCGCCAGCGGCCAGGCTGCTGAGCGAGTGGGCACGCTGCGGGTAGGCGAAGTTGCCCAGGTGCCGGGCGCGCTCTTCGGTGGGCGAGGTGTTCTGCTGCAGTTCGGTGTACTGGGTATCGGAGGTGCCCTCGGGGAAGCCCCAGCGCAGGCCGATGCCGAACAGCAGGCTGTCGGTGGCGAGAAAGCTCGGTACCGGCGGTGCGCCCTTCTTGCCTTCGAGGTGGGTGAGCATGCTGCTGGCCGGCAGGGACGCAGCGCCCAGGGCGTTGACCGCCCTGACCCGCGCCAGGTACTGCCCGGCGTAGATGCCGGGCACGTCGATGAACAGCTCGCCGGTATCCGGCACGCGCACCCAGTCGCGATCGTTCCACTTCCACTCCACCTGGTAGGCCACGGCGTTGGGCGCGGCACTCCAGGCGATGGTCATGGTGGTGATGGACAGGCCCTGGTCCACCGCCAGATGCTGGCTGATTTCCACCTCGCCGGGCGGCGCCTGCACGCTGGGCGGAATGATGCTGATGGGGCGCTCTTCGATCACCGCGCCGTGGTCGATCAGCTCGAACTTGCCGGGCTCGTACTGGATGCCCTCGATCTTGAAGCTGCCCCAGTCGGGGCGGGTGACGTTGTAGATGTAGAACTGCATGGCGGCAAGGTCGCCTGCATCCAGCACCCACACGGCTTCGGGTTGCGGCCGTTCGCTGTAGGGCGCTACCAGCGTGAGCTGGTTGCCATTGGCGAAGCGCACCTCACGCGCCTCGCTGCGGCCGCTGGGCAGGTTGCACAGCAGGCGCGAGCCGGCCGGTACTTCCACCTCGCGATCGAGGGTGATGATGCGGCCGGAGGCGGCCCGGATGCGCCCGCCGTTGGCGCGGCCGGCGAGCAGTTCGTCACTGAGGGTGATGACCTGCCCGGGGCGCGGGATATGGCCGTCCAGGCCGACGCTGAAGGTTACCGGGCGCGTCTGCAGCTTCTCGGTCTTCAGCGCCCAGTCACCGGCACGCTGGGCCTGGCCGAGGCTGGTGCACCCCACCACGCCCATGCGCAGCTCACGCAGGCCATAGTCGGCCATGGCCTCCTCGTCCCACACCGGTTCCTGCTCGGTTTCGAAGCCGTTGGCGGGGTTGTCCCAGCTGACCAGGGCGAGGGAGCGGCGGTCGCGCCAGCGGGTGCCGGTGTACTTGATCGGCCCCTTGATGCTCGCGCGGCTGTAGCTGTAGACCGGGTCTTGCGGCATATCGGCAGTGGCCACCATCTGCTGGCCGTCCCAGTAGCACATGCCCCGGAAGATGGCGGCGATGTCCTGCAGCACCACATGCGCCTCGGCCTGTTGCTGCAGGTAGAGGTTGCAGGTGAAACGCGGCTCCATGCCGCCCTGCCCGTCGGGCACCAGCTGGTCGCAGTACTGGGCGATGCGGTATAGCGCCCAGCGGTTAACCATGTCCGCCGTGATGCGCTGGCCGAGGCCGAGGTAGGGGTTGGTGACCAGGTCGTACCAGATCCATGCCGGGTTGTTGGTGTAGGCGACTTTGAAGGTGCCGTCCCACACCCCACCGGAGGTGCCTGGGCCGCTGGTGGAATACAGACGCAGCTCGGGATCGTAGTTGGCGGGCACCTGGATCATCGCACCGCGCATGAGGACGGAAACCTTGGGCGTACGCCCGCCGAACTGCACGGCGTCGAACTCGATGGCGCCGACGGCGGTGAGCGGATAGGTCATGTCCGCGTCGATCACCTCGGTGATGGACTCGACGTACATGGAGTCGGAAATCAGCGAGCTGAACTGGTTGTCGGTGAGGCGCCGCACGCGCACCGTCCAGCGGCTGCCTGTAGGGAGGTCGATGCGGTGGCTGCGCTCGTATTTTGTGGTGTTCTTGCGGCTGACCTCGCTCTCCAGCGCCGTGATGAAGGGGCCGCCATCGGTGGCCACGTCCACGGCATAGGCGATGCGCCAGCCGTTGATGTTGCCGGCGCTGTCCTGGCTCTGCAGGTGCGGCCAGGAAAGGCGCAAACGAATTGCACTCAGTTCAGGCGTGGTGATCGCACGCACCCATGGGGTGCCGGAGCGCAGCTCGACACCCACACTCAGCTCGTTGTTGACCTCGGGGAAGCCCTCCAGCGGCTCCTGATGCAGGGCACCGGGGCGGAACTGCCACTTCACATCCGGATAGTTGAGGCTGCCGTCCTCGGCCATCACGGGCGTGCCGTCGATCATCACCGAGCGCAGGCCATGCACCGGCCCGACGATCTCGCCCCAGCTGTAGATGTAGAGCAGCTTGGCGACCGCCGTCGAAGGCGTGCTGTCGCGGGCGATGGAAGGTTGGCGCTGCTTTGGCTTACCGCCCTTGGCGCCGGTGGCGGGTGCTGGGAGTGCGGTCATGGGTTTCCTGTAGGCATGAAAAAGCCCGCGCGGGGCGGGCTTCTAAATTGATACAGCCGAAGAGGTTACGGCCTTTCGGCTTGGAGAGTTTTTTGCCGTGCTAGAACAGCGTTTCTCCATGTATCGAGTTTCTCAATATCCTCTCTGACCTCGTCTGGGTGAGGAATAGGTAAGCGCTCAATTCGCATAGCAGAGTCATGTTCAAACTTGGAACACTTAGTCATGCCTTCATTGATGGACTTATAGTCCTCATTCGTTACCGTGACACTTCTTAAGTTTTTTGTTGATACGCCCTCGTTGAAACGCTGAACTGCAGAGTTCAGCAAAACCTCTTCAACGCATCGCTCCCAAGCGTGACGGAGTTTTCCATAGACAGCGGCTGTCAAACTGCGCTGCAGGTCTTCATCCCCAACCTTCGCCGCCTGCCTGACATCGTTCATCATCTCCCTGAGCATACCGATTCGCCCCTTTGTGCCCAGCAAGTCGAACGGCATTCTGTCCGAGTGAACGCCAAAACCAGCACTCGTTCTTCTAATATAATTGGAAGTAAAAGGCACACCAAGCTCTTTGGCATGCTGCTCCAATATGCAAAGAAAATATATATCGTGGGTAAAAACAATAACCTGACGCTCTTTGGCTTCAGCGGCAAGACGCTCAGCGACTTCCCAGCGACGGCGATGATCAAGCGAGGAAACTGGGTCATCGAAAACAACACCTCCGCCCCCGCCAGATAGCTTTATCTCAGCGAGAAAAGAGGCGAGAGAGATTGCTTTTTGCTCTCCTTCACTTAATATCGCAGCCGGATTCCCCCCACCCGGTAATTCCAGCGTAAGTTTATAAGACACACGCCCGGCTGATGTAACCGGCCTCATAGCAACTTTCAATTGATTAACTTTTAATCGCTTAAGCTCATCATTCAAAGCGTCTGCAAGCTCTTGACTAGCAATATCTCTCGACAAATCAGTCGACTTCCTGGAAATCCCTCCCGTGTCCATAGTACCTAAGCAAGCCTGAAGCTTATCGCGGTACGAATGCTTTCCAATATTCTCTAGCACAGCCTCCTTCACATCGATCAACTTCTTCTTAGACTCAAGCTCAGCGCACTCTTTTACCATCTGTAGCTTCGCTTTCTCATCAGCAGCAGCCTCTAGAGCGACCGCTTGGGCTATTAGATCTTTAGCAACTGAAGCAACAGAAGCATCGGTTTCTTTCTGGAGAGCGAAGACCCCATCCCAAGGAATACCCCCTCCGGCAGCTCGAATAATGCTTTCTTGACGAGTCTTCAGACCATGCTGAATCTCTACATAATATTCCAGAAGTTGCTGATTAACCTCCGCCAACTCTTCCTTCAACGCATCATCAAGCAAGATATCAAGTGTGGCATCCCTAATCGTCTTGAATGCCACAGCCGCAGTATCTCGTGCCTCTTTAGCGGCTTTTTCCACCGAGCGCTCCACAAATTCATCGAATCTAACTAATCTTTGGACACCTTCATCGCCAAGGGGGTTCTGACAAAGCGGGCACAAAGAGCTCGATGACAGTTTTGGAAACTCATGATCAGCATGGGAAATTTTCGCAAATTCGCGAGCATACTTAAAAAGGTCCTTCCAAGCCTCACCCCCTGTACCTTCCAAGGCAGTACCCTGGAACTCCGCCGCCGCCAGTTCCATCGCTTTCTTCGCTGCATTAGAGCGATCAATCAACGCCTGCAGCTCTAGAACCTTATCGGCACTTATTATGGCAAGCGACAATTGCAAGCGACTATTTAGCCCTTCAAAGCGAGCAGCCTTTTGACGGAGAGCTTGGGCTTTTTGCTTGGGGTCAACTTCAGCAAGTGTCTTTTTCAGAAATATAAGTCGATCAGCATCTTGCTGAGTCAGGACTGCCAATACATCTATATCTCTAGCTGTAGTTTTGCCTGGAATCCCCCTCAGCGCGATGCCCACGGCTGTTGGCTCTTGTGCCAGCACAGAATACGCAGCATCACTAGGCGCACGCGCAGCCATTTCCTGATTGACCGATTCCTTCAGTTTCTTGCAAGCTCCAGCAAGGCTCTCCAATATATCTAGTCCGTATGGGACAAAAGCGAAATCGCCATGATTATCAATGTATGCTCGAGCACAGTGCGCATCAAATATTGAAATACTGGCCAACAGTTCTGAAGCTTCTTCTCCGAAGCGCCATGCCAGATCGTGCACTACATTCTCGACCTGGACCTCAAACAGCGCCTCAGCCTTTCCGACAGCTTTTTTATCAAGCTTGGCATCAGGAAGAATCTGTTCACGCCGATCTCGAGCTCTGCAAGCATGTTTGAACACGCGCGAGTATCCCGACTTGCCCGCGCCATTCTCACCATAGATAACCGTTACACCATCAACGGCAATTGGCAGCCGAACATCAGGTGCTATTGCGTTTACGTTCACAAGATTTTTTACTGCCACCAACTTCACTTGGTGATTCAACGCCGCCTTAGGAGCTATTTCTGCATCGTTTAGCTTCTTAGGAACTCGTCCTTTAGGGTCAGGAATCCCAACCTCAGCCTTAGCAAGAGCAAGGAGATCGTCCAAATCATCAGGTGAGAGGGTTCGGTCGCTGTACAACCGAGCGATTGCATCTTGCTGCCATGCCGACAGATCTTTAGACCATTTGAGAATCTCTTGGATAATTGCCACATGCACCTCCTTGTCCCTGGCTGGATCTCACGCAGAATTCTTGAAATCGACTCCGATTCGTCAAAGCACCGGCATGCATACCGGCGCATTGATATCAAAGTACAAAACTGCCAGCTCTGCACTGCGACTTAAGAGCAACATTCACACCTGATCCTGAGCATAAATCCCCGCACTCCCCACGGCCCCACCAATCTCGCGCTCGCCATAGAGCCGGGGCCATGGGTTGCCTTGGGCGATGGTGGTGACCGCGCCGCCGAAGCCGTAACTGGCGGCGTTGCCCTCCTCCTCCCGCCCCCGCACCTGCCCCTGGGTGGGTGAAAGCATTTGCATAACGCCACCAATGGCGAGCCCAGCGCCTGCGCCCAGCAGCGCCATACCGGCGGCGGTGCTGGTACCGCCAGTGACGACTCCGGCCACGATCAGCACCACACCGACGATCACCTGAAACAGCCCGCCGCGTTTGCTGCCGGCGACTATGGGCGCGATGCGGATGTCGGTTTCGTCTGCGCCCTGCAGGCTGAGGTCGTGCTCGCCCAGGTTGCGTTTGCCGGCGAAGACGGCGAACACCAGGCCGCGCTCTTCGGCGGTGGCGAGGAAGCGTTCGAAGCCGGGGAGCATCTGGCACAGCGCCTGGATGGCGTCTGCGGGGCTGATGACATCGAGACGGTACTCGCGGCCGAAGCGTTGGCGCAGCACGCCGTAGAGCCGGATGGTGCGCATCATGCCGGGTACTCCCTGTGCCGCAGGATGAGCCGCACGCGCTGGCCCATGGAGTGGCCGAAAACGTCGCGGCGCGAGGCGCTGCCGTACAGGTGGTGGAAGATGAAGGGGCCGGAGCCGCCCAGCGGCGGGGCCGGCTCGCTGCTGAAGCTGGGGTCGTCGCCGAGGTAGATGGCGCCGTGGTTGGGGTGATGGCAGGGGCGTCCCGGGCTGGGGATCTGCAGCACCAGCAGGTCGCCGCGCCGGGGTTGTTCGACCCACTCGAAGCCGCAGGCGGCGTAGTTGTCTTCGTAAAAGCTGGGGCTGTGCGGGTCTTCCCACCAGAGGTCGGGGCGCTGGAAGTCGGGAAGCTGGATGCCGGCCTCACGGGCGTACCAGTCGCGGCAGGCGGCCCAGCAGTCGAGCATGCCGTGGCCGAAGTCGCGGCCGAGCAGCGGCGCGGTGTAGCCGCTGGGCTGAATCCACTCCATGTCCCCACCCGGCCAACTGACTAAGCCCCAAGGCAGGCCATGAAGCTCGCAGGCCACGCGGTCGACCATGCTGGCGGTGGCGGTTGCGTCGGGGTGGCTGTGGATGATGGCGAGCACCCTGCCCCGGTCTTCGGCCTGGGCCCAGTCGGCCGGGTCGATGATGAAGTGCTCGCTGGGGGTACGGGCGATATTGCCGCAAGGCACGTATTCGCGCCGCTCGGCGTTGCGGATGAGCAGCCCGCAGGCTTCGCGCGGGTGCTCGCGTTCGGCATGCTCGCGGATGGCGGCACGCAGGTGCTTGTTGATGATCATGGCTACCTCGAACTGTGCAGCAGGCTGGAGGCCAGGGCGCCGCCGAAGCGGGCGGTGTTGCGGCGCAGCTTGCAGGCGCGCCAATCGCCCCGGCAGCGGTCCAGGGCTGGGTTGTCAGTGGGCTCGTTGAGCTTGGTGAAATAGGCCGTGCCCAGGTAGTTGCAAGCTTCGCCGCGGTACTGCCCCATGTGCGCCCAGCGGCAGCGGCTGGTGATCTGCTGAAGCGGCAGGCGGATGCCCTGCAGATCCGTCGGGGCGGAGAGTTCGAACTGCACGCGCTGCTCGTCTTCGTCCACCTTCTGCTCGATGTACCAGATGCTGATGCGCTCCTGGTGGGCAGCCTCGGGGTTGCCGCCTTTGAAGTTTGCAGCGTCGAGGTAGTGAACGAAGGTTTCACGGTAGGTGACCTTGGCGCCGGCAAGATCCCGCAGCGCTTGGCACAGGGCCGATACCGCGCCCTGCACGCCGTCGATGAGGTTGCCGATGCTGAGCGTGGGCGCAGCCTGTCGCCCTTCCCCGCGCAGGTCGAAGCCCTGGGCGTCGATGCTGATGGCCTTGTAGGTCTCGCCTTGCCAGATGATGGGTACGGCACCGCTCACCCGGTACGTCGTGGAGCGCCCCCGCCCAGCTTGCTTGGATGAGTCCCCGGCCTTCCAGTGCAGCGAGCCGGCATAAAGAGCGCTCTCGTCGGTTTCCAGTTGCTCTGGCCGCGAGGCGATCGCATGGCCATGGAAGCGCAGCACATCGCCTCCCATGGGTGTGCAATCCACTTCAAACAGGCGCACCTGGCTGCCCGGTTGCAGGCGCTGGATATCGGCGCTGAACATGGCTATTCCTCGTAGGTGATCAGGATGCGGACGGGCTTGGCGAGCACCTCATCCGAACCGCCAGCGGTGGCCACCAGATGGATACCGCTCGACAGCACGTACCACTCGATCTGGAAGCCGGCCATGCCGGGCGCCGCGCCTGCGGTCAGGGCGGGGATGAGCTGGTTGGGGAGGTATTCGATGAGCACCTCCACGGCCAGGATCTTCGCGACGGGTAGCCCATGGGCGATGACCACAGCCGTGCCGGCCTTGGCGGGTGTGGTACCGATCAGCTTGCGTTGCTTGATGGCCGGCGCATCCGCCCCCAGGCGCACGTAGCCCTGGGCCAGGACGTTGCCACTGTAGGTAAAGGTAAGCGGAGTGGATTGCAGCACCCCGTCTCTGCAACGAACCCACTGGAAAGTGGCAGATGCCGACTCACTACCCGAGCCGTTCATGGCCAGAGCCAGCCCATAGGTGGATCTCTGGCTGAACAGCACCCTACCGGCATTGGGGGTGCTGGCAGAGGTCATGAACTCCGCGCAGAAATAATCGAGCCTGCCGGCGCTGCTGGCGTCGAAGGTCTGCCGCGCCTTGAAAGTAACGGCGGTTTCGCTGGCGATACGCGAATAGTTGCCCGTGTGCATCTTCTCCAGCCAGCCAGACCAGGCCTTGGGGCTGACGGCGTACTGTAGGAAGGTCCGGTCATAGGAGCTGTAGATGCGTTGATGCGTGGCGCCGATGGCAGGGTTGGCTGTGATCCCCGGCAGCGGGGCCACCACCGTCAGCGCCCCGTAGGGGCTCACCTGCCAGTAGGAATAGGGGACGCCGATATTGCTGCCCTGGGAGAAGCCGACCTGAAAGCCATGGCCGGCAACATCGGCCGGCGTGCCGGTTTCATAGACCGTCCCGCGCATGTCGAAGTAGCCGGCGATGCCCGCATCGCCGGACCGTATGACCCGCCCACGCGTACGATCCTCGCTGCCATCGAGTATCGCGTGGAGGGACGCACTGCCCAGCCCGAGCGCCTGCTGCCGCTGCGCAGCACTGGGGGCGGCGAGAAAGTCCCGGGCGGCCTGGGTCAACACGGCCAGGCTGAGTGCGCCGGCACCCGTGAAGTACGGAAGGCGGTCCACCGCGCCCTGCAGCTCCGCCAGGGCGGTGAGGTTCTGGGCCTTGTCCTGCTTGCCGTCCTCCAGCGCCTGGAGGTTGCGGTTGACCTTGTCGAATGCTTCGCGGGCGTTGTCGCCTTGTTCACCGTCCGGGGCCAGGCCCAGGTCGATGGGTTCGATGCTCATGCTCTGCCTCAGGGATGAAAGGATTGCTCGAAGGTCCAGCTCAGGGTGAACACGCCATTGCCTTGCGCGCGGGTGCGGTAGCCGTTGGCGATGTACAGCCCCTGTTCGCCGCCGGGGGGCGTCCAGAGGAAGCTGCGCCAGCCCTGGTGGCGGTCGAGGAAGGCCCGTACCGGGGCGATGTCATTGCGCCGCCCGAAGGTGCCGGTGACGGAGACCGACCACTGCTGCGACTGGTTGTTGAGGCCGACGCCGATGCGTTGCACGTAGCCGTCGCCGAAGCGGTTCTCCAGCACCGCCTGGCGCACTTCGCCGCTGGCACCGACCAGAACGGGAAAGTCGAAGGTTTCCATCAGCGTCGCTCCCGTGTCGGGTCGAGCAGCCCGCCCTGGCGTTGCTCCTGCTGGATGGCGCGGCGCACGGCCTCGTCCACCAGTTGGCCCAGTTGCTGGCCCATGCGTTCGTACTCCTGCGGTGCGGTAGTGTCAGTGGTGGAGTTCCCGTCGCCGTCCACGTTCACGGTCACCTGCACGACTGGGGCACTGGCGGGCCTGTCGATGGCCTGGCGGCTGGCGAGGAAGTCCTTGAGGTCGGCGTTGGTGCGGGCGTCCACCACCCGCTCGCCACGGTCCAGCAGCCAGGTGCCCTCGCGCGGGATCTCGTCGAGGCCTGAGTGGGCCATGCCGGCGAGGTTGATGGAGCCGATGCTGGAGGCCTGGGCCATCTGCGCGACGGCTGCGGCCGCACCCGCCACCGGCGCCATCACCGGCCCGACGACGGGTATGCCGACCACGGCGGCATAGGCCTCGGAGTAGGCCTTGGGCACGTTGATCATGGCCTTGGCCATGGCGTAGCCCTTCTCGACGGCGAACATGGCCTTGTACAGCGAGGACTGCTCGCCGAAGAAGGCCTTGGCCAGGCCGGCCATGCCGCCGAAGAAGGCTTCCCCCGATGCCATGCGCGCCCGCTGGCGGGCCTGCTCGATCTCGTCCAGCCGTGCCTCGTGCTGAGCTTTCACAGCCTGCTCCTGGGCATCCCACTGCTCGGTCATGTCGGCACGCTCGGCGCGGAACTGCTCCAGCATGTCGAGCTGGGTGGCGTACCAGCGCTCCAGCTCCTGCTCGGCCTGGTCGAGCTTGTCCAGTTCGCCCATGGGGCCGCCCACCTCCGGGGCCAGACCGCCGAAGCTGGAGGCATCGGTGACCACGGCGGCGGCAATGCGGCCGGCCTGCTGCTCGCGCTCATCCGTGCTGATGTCGCGCATGGCATCGAGCACGGCCAGGCGCGCGCGGGCCTGCTCGGTGAGCTTCTCCTCATCGGTGAGCAGTTCGCCCACCAGGCGGCGGTAATCCTCCTGAATCCGCTTCTGCTGCTCGAAGACGCTGATCTGGTCCAGGGCCGCCTTGGCCTGGGCGAGCTGGGCTTCGGTGGCGCCTTCGACGGCGAGGCGGTAGAGCTTCTCCTCATCCGCCGCCATGCCGAGGGTGCGGGCCTGCAGGCTGAGGGCGTCGACCTGCTTCTGCAGGGCCTCGAAGGCCCGCTGTGCGGCGCGCAGAGCCTGCTCGTCCATGGCCGCAAAGGCATCGGCGGCATCACCCGCGCTGCTGGCGACATCACCCAGCAGCCCGTCGATGACCCTGGTGTGCTGCTCGATCGCCGAGCCTTCCACGGGCCGTTCGAGGATCTCGTCGATCCGCGCGGCGTAGTGCTCGGTGGTGGCGGCAAGGTCTTCGCCGGCTGCGTCTATGACTTCGCGGGTCTGCTTCCAGTTGTTGATCAGCCCCCGGCTGATGGCGGCCGGGGCGGTCTGCAGGCTGAGGTACTCCCACCAGTGAGTGCCCTGGGTGGCCGTCTCGGTGATGGCCGCCACGGCACCTGCGGATTTGCCGGCCAGCTCGAACGCGGCCTTGGCGCCCACACCTGCGGCATGCACCCAGTGCACGAACTCGGCGAGCTGTGCGGTCGCCGTGGCCACCTCGGTGGCGACATCCGCCACGCCAGCGATGAAGTCGGCGAAGGCGACCTGGGTGTCCTCCGAGGAGAGCACGTCGTTGAGGCGCTCCACCGCCTCTCGCGCCGCCTCCATGCTGGCTTCATCACCCGTGAGCAGGCCGTCGAGGGTGTTGCGCAGTGCGCTGAGGGCGCCACCGTAGGTGTCACGGGCGGCACGCGCAGAATCGGCGTAGGACTCTTCCAGCGCTTCCAGCACGATGGCCTGGGCCTCGGCGGTGCGGCCGGTGGCTTCCAGGTGCTCGGCGAGGCGCTTCTGCTCGGCACTGAAGCGGAAGCCCTGGCGGCTCAGCGAGGTGAGGCCCTGGGACGGCACATCCAGCGCACGCCCGACCATTTCTGCAGCGGCGCTGACGGACATGCCGGTGCGCGTGGCCATGTCCATGCTGGCCTGCATGGCGCGGGTGAACTCGTTGCCCACCACGCCGCTGAAGGCGAGCAAGGTGGTTTGCGCCTGGTTGATCTCGTTGGTGCTGTAGATGCTCACACCCGCCAGGGACTCGGCCATGGCGTTGAGCTGGGCGCGGTTGAAGCCGGCCGCCTCACCCGTGGAGCGCAGCACGGCGGCGAGCTGGGCCTGCTCCTGCTCCAGGGCGCGGGTGTTGTCGATCACGCTGCGGATGACCGACAGCGCCGAGAAGCCGGCCGCCACGCCGGCGGCGACCTTGGTGAGTTCGCCCCAGGCCACCGCCGCACCCTTGGCCGACTGGCGCATGCGCCTGGCGTTTTTCTCGGCGTTGCGCGCGGCCTGGTCCATGGGCCCGGTGAAGCCTCCGATGCGGGCGATCAGGTCCAGGGTCAGTTGGCCGAGGGATCGGGTCGCCATGAATCACTCCGGTTATGGGCGGTCAGGCCCAGGTGGCCATGGCCTGCTCCAGGGTCAGCGCGGGTGCCTCTTCGTGAGGCATGAAGTCGTAGAGGCTGTAGCCGCCCTTGCCATGGGTGTTGGCGTGCAGGGAGGCCAGCAGCGCGGTGCCGCGCTCGATGCGCATGCCGGGGTGCAGGGAACCGCGCTTGTTGCGAAAGCGCGCCCAGCTGAGGAACTCGCGGTAGCTGAGCCGCTGCTGGGCCTCGACTATGGTTCGCCCACCGATGCCGTTGAGCACCAGCTCGTGCCAGAGCTCGTCTAGCTCGCTGAGCGTTTGGTCTTTCCCAGCTGATTCACTTCGCCGATGGCCACCAGCAGGGCCAGCGCCAGCTGGTCGTTGAGCGGGCCGCGCTCGGGGTTCGCGTCCCCGGTGATGTCGCCCACGGTGAACACCGGCTTGCCTTCGGCGTTGCAGATGCTGGCGGCGATGCGCGCGGCCACCGGGTCGCTGTCGTCGCGGCTGGCGCGCAGGTCGGTGACGGTGGTGAGGTAGGACAGCGGCCTCACGAAGACGGTGACGCGGTGCTCGGCCGCGCCCTGCCGCCAGGTGATTTCGCGCTCCACCAGGGCGCCGGTGAAGGCGCCCATGCTTGCGAGGTTATCGAGGGACAAGGGCATGGCTTAGGCCTTCTTTCTGATCCAGGCGGAGCCGCCACTGCGCTGGATGGTGGCGGCGGTGGTCACAACGGCGTTAGCCGCGAAGTCAAACGGGAAGTCGCTCACGTACCCGTCGAACACGAACCAGGTGCGGGTATCGGGCAGCTCGAAGTCGTCGCCCTTGGCGTTGAGCTTGGGCGCGACGTCCTTGCCATCGGACCAGCCCACCGCCCAGGCGAGGCTCTCGATGCTGTCGTCCTCGGACAACTCATGCAGGCGCACGTGGGAGGCGATGCGCGGGTCGGCGTTGATTGTCAGCGAGGCCTGCCCAGGCGTACGCAACCCGCGCATGTAGCTGCGCACGCTCTCATCCAGGGTGGTGGTTTCAATCTGGTCGGCCGGGTTGCCGCCGGGGCTGAAGGCGGTGACACCTTTCACCTCCATCACTTCGAGTTTGTCGGGCGCGGCTGGGCTGGGCACCAGCACGTAAAGCTGGGTGCCCTGGGACAATACGGACATGGGTCTTCCTCGTTGTTGCGGGTGTCAGGGCTTGCGGGGTGTCCACCAGTCGAGATCGAAGCTCAGGCGGTAGTCACGGGTGTTCGGCTCGCGCATTTCCCCGCCCCAGCGGGTTATGCAGGCTTCGGTTTCGATGGCATCGCGCAGTGCTCGGCCTACGGCGCGGGCGCTGGCTGCGCTGGTGGCGTAGACGTCCACCTGCAGGGCGAAGCTGTCGATATCCGGCGAGCCGGCCAGGAACTGCTCGGGTGCGCCCCCGATGAGTTGCCACACGGCGTAGGGGAGCTGCACGCTTTCCGGTGCCTCACCGAATGGGTAGAGCCGTGTGGGCTTGCTGCCCAGCAGCGCGACCACCTCTACGCTGCGCGCGCAGGTACGGAAGATGGGTGGCATCAGTTGCTCCTTGCGGTACGTTTGGCAGCGCGCTTGATGGCACGGTCAATGGATTTCTCGTACTCGCTGAGGAAGGTGCCGGTGGCGGCCTGGATGTTCTCGGCGAGCGAACGGCGCATGAAGCCCTCGGCACGGATATGCCGGGTCCCGAACTCAAGGAAGCGCCAGTAGAAGGTGTTGCCACCCGGGTTGCCGCTGTCGCCGTCCACCTGGTACTCCCGCGACGGGCGCCCGCGCCGGGTGTGGTAGTTGTTGGTCTGCTTGGCGCCACCCAGTACGCCGACCCGGAAGGCCAGGTCACCGGTGCGGCGATGGCGGCGCCTGTCCCAGCGCACCACGATGTTGGCGGCGATGCTCTGCCGGGTTTCGGGGTCGTCCAGCTTGCGGGCGTTGTTACGCGCGGCTTCGGCAACCAGCCGCGCGGCACGGCGCAGTGCAGAGCGCCCGCTGCGCCGCTTGAGGTCGTCGCTGACGGCGTCCAGCTTGCCGAGCAGGCTGTCGATGCCTCCCAGGGCGAATTCGATATCAGCCATGGTTCACTCCCTCGGATGCGGGCAGGGTCAGGTACTCACGACCGCTCCTGGCATCAGGCAGCACGCCGTGGATGTTGTAGAGGCGGCCGCCATGGTTGATGCGCATGGCGGCGGTGACGCCTTCGCGGTAACGGATGGTGATGCGCGCGGTAACTTCGCTCTGCACCGCCTGGGCGGCGATGAAGTCGCGGGCGGAGAGCGGTTCGATGCGGGCCCAGACCCGCGCCCATTCCACCCAGGTGGTGCGCATGGCGCCGGTTTCCGGGTCCTGCTCGTGCTGCGGCGCCTCGATCACCACCTGGTGGCGAAGGGTGCCGGCGCGCATCAGGAGGCTTCGCGGATGGGCGAGCCGTCCATGTAGGTGCGAGATGGTGCTTCGCTGCCCTCCTCCTCCAGCAGGACTTCCAGCAGTTGGTTGTTGCTGGTTACCAGCCGGTCGATGGCGTCTGCCTGGGCCTGCAGGGTTTCGGTGAGGTTCTGCATCAGTTCGTACAGGTAGCTGTTCATGCGGTCTCCGGATCAGAACCTGGGCGGCAGGGTGATGTCGGCCAGCAGGCTGTCGAGGAAGGAACTGGGCAACGGTTGCAGCTGAGCGCCGGTGACCAGGGTTTCGCGATATTCGAAGGCGGTGGCGGCGTTCATCAGCAGCCAGTTGCGCACGCCGGGGTGGACATCCAGATCCACCCCGGCGCGATAGCGGATGCGCAATCGGCCTGGCGGGCGCCCACCGGGGAACTCCAGTTGGCTTTCGCGCATGCCCTGGTAGAGCAGGTGCGAGTCATCCAGGGCCTGCAGCTGGCCGTCTGCATGAACACGTTCGATGCGCTCGATGGTGTGGGCTTGGCCTATGTCGAGCGAGCGACCCGCGTGGTAGTGCACAGGCCAGTCCTCCTCATAGCGGGCTTCCCGGATGGCTGCGCCGGTGAGGGCTTCGCACTGAGCGGTGACGCCGGGGATGATGACCTGCTCGATCAGCTCGGTTTGCAGGTCACTGGGCTCCAGGCGGCACTGCTGCGCCACCTGGGCCAGGGTGAGCACCGGCTCGCCGAGGTAGGCGATGCGGCGCGCCATCAGCTTTGCTCGGCGCTGGCCTTGGGCGCCTTGCCCGGCGGGAAGGCGATGCCGGCCTTCTCCAAGGCCTTGGCGGTTTCAGCGTCGAAGCCGGCCTTCTCTTTCGGCGCGTAGCCACGCCAGGGCTTTACGAATTGGACGATCTCTTTCTTTTCCATGGTGCTTCCTCGGGGTGAGAGTTCGGGGCGCTACGTCAGAGCTCAACGCCCCAGCGCACGCCGGTGCCGATGGCGACGGATTCGATGTGACGCGGGCCGAAGTCATGCTTGGCGATGACGCGGATGAGGGTCTGGTTGCGCTGGAAGGCGCTGACGACTTCACCGTCGGCGTTCTTGTAGGTCGCTTCGCTGGAGAAGTTGATGACCAGGCCGTCGCCTTCGCCGATGTAGCAGTCGCCGAAGTCCACGAAGTGGATTTCCGACTCTTCGCCCTTGTCGCCGAGGTTGATGGGGATCTGGGTGGTGATGCCCACCGGGTAGCCCTTGAGCATCTTCTGGTCCAGCTCCGGGTAGACCTTGTTGCCGTTGCCGTCGCGCAGGGAGGCTAGCCACCGGCGGGTGCGCGGTGCCATGACCCACCCGGGGCTGGCCATATGGGCGTTGGCGCCCTCCAGGCGCAACAGGATGGCGGAGAGGAAGAATTCGACGCTCTGCAGGTCGTCTTTCAACGGGGCGGGGACCAGGTTGCCGGGATGCGCCCAGAACCGGGTGCCCTTGGGAAGAACATCACTACCTGGGCTGCGAAGGAAGTGAAGGTCTTCAGCCAGGCTGGTGCTCTCGGTCAAGTCGAGCACCACATGTTCGTCCACTCGCGGGCTGACACCGGCATAGGCAATCAGGTCGTTGGCGATGGGGACGATGGCTGCCAGCGTCTTTGCGGACAGCTTGAGGTCCGCGAACTCCATACCGGTCACGGGGATGTCGGTGTCGGCACCGATGTATTGCACGGTGGTGCCCTTGCGGATGCGCGGCAGCGTGAGGTTGCCGTTGTTCAGCGGCAGCGTGCGGCAACCCATGGCGCGAACGACGGACTTGGGCCTGAGCAGCTCGATCAGCTCGGTGCTGAAGTTCTCCGGCACCAGTACGCCACCGGCCCCTGGGGTGACGGTGTTGAGGGCCATGGCGACGTCAGCGCCAAAGCCCCCCTCCTTGGCCATTTGCGCAGCCATCTGCTGGTTGCCTTGGGTGGCTGCGAGCAGGCGCACCATCTGCGCGACCTTGGCACCTGCGACCGGCTTGGGCGAGTGCGGCCCCTCGATGGTGCCGGGCGGGCTCTGGATGCCCTGGGCGCCTTCTTGCACCGGTACGGCGGAAGCAGCGGCGGCGCGCTCGGCCACTTCGGCGCGGGCGATGCGGTCGGTGAGTGCGGTGATCTGGCCCTCCAGTTCGGTGAAGCGGGTGAGCTGCTCCTCATTCAGCGTCTCGGTCGTATCCAGCTTGGCCAGTGCCTGCAGCTCGTCATTGAGCTGGGCGCGTTCGCTGCGCAGTTTGAGTACTTGGGACATGGTGCCTCCTGGGCATGAAAAAGCCCGCACTGGGCGGGCTTGGGTGACTGCCGCGAACGCGGTCAGATCAACGTCTGGATGTTGAGGGCAGCGGCGCGCACGGCGAGCTTGCGGCCCTGCCGCTCGGCACGGCTGCTGGCAACGGAACGTGCGATGCCGTCGAGCGCGTCCTGCGGGGCCTGCAGGCGGTCGGCGAGCCCGGCATCGATACCGGCCTGGCCGCTGTAGGTGCGTGCTTCGGTTGCCCGTACCTGGGTGGTGGTGAGGCCGCGGTAGTCGGCCACCGCGTCGACAAAGTGCCCGTAGCTCTCCTGCACCAGCTCATTGAGCAGTTGCAGGGACTGCTCGCTGATGGGTTCGTGAGGAGTGAGGTCGTTCTTGTGGGCGCCGGCATAGACGGTGGTGACGGTGACGCCGATGCGCTCCTCCAGCCGCGACCTGTCGAGGTGGCTGGCGATGACGCCGATGGAGCCAACGCCGGAGGTCTGGCTAACCACTAGCTCGCTGCAGGCACTGCCGATGAGGTAGCCGCCGCTGAAGGCCATGAAGTTGACGATGCCGGTAATGGGCTTCTGCTGGGCCATGGCGCGGATGCTGGCGGCCAGCTCGAAGGCCCCCGTCGCAGAACCGCCCGGGGTGTCGATATCCAGCACGATGCGCTCGACCATCGGGTCGGCCACGGCCTGCTGGATGGACGTGCGCAGGCCTTCGTAGCTGGTCATGGTCTCGCAGGGGTTCATGTGCCCGCCCCGGCTGACGAGGATGCCGTGCACGGGGATGACCTCGATGCCGGTCTGGGCGACGCGGGCGCGGCGGCGCTCTTCGATGCGTTCGAGCTGGGCGCCGGGGTCGTCGTCATCCTTCCAGAGGCCGAGCGCGCCGGGTGGGACGACGTTGACGATGTTGAGGTTCATGGTCTGGTTGGCCCAGCGCACGCCCAGGTCGAGCACGTCGGGGGTGACCAGCAGCGGCTGGTTGAACAGCAGGCTGGAGGCCCGCAGGTAGCGTTTCACTGTGCAAGCATCCTTTCGATCTGGCGTTGCTGCATTTCCAGCTGCGCGCGCACGCCGGGGTTGTTGAGGTCGGGCATGCCCTTGGTGGAGTCGATCATGTTCAGCGGTTGCAGGTAGATGTCGCCGGCCTGGATGGGCGGGAGGTTCTCCAGGCGGCGGATGTCGTTCACCGATAGCCACCCCCATTGGCGGCCGATGGCGTAGGCCTCGTAGCGGCTCTTCTGGTCGCCCCGCAGCAGGCCGGAAATGTTGAATTCGATGAAGTGGTCGCGCCTGTCCTGGGGCAGCAGCAGGTCGCGCATCTTGGCCTGCTCGTGGCGCTTCACCCAGGGCAGCAGGGCGAAGACCACGTAGTGGATGAGCAGCTGCTCCAGGGTGTTGTAGTTGGATTTTTCGAGGTCGTTCACCATGGGCAGCGGGATCTTGTAGATCCGCGCGACGTCGGTTCCGCTGACCTTGAGGATGCCCAGGACTTCGGCATCGACGTTGCTCATGGACATGGGCTTGAAGGTCATGCCCTCTTGCAGCAGGGCGACCTTCTTGACGTTGTCCATGCCGCCGTACTTCTGCGCCCACTGGTCCGTGATGTTGTTGATGCTGTCCTGGTCCTTGATCGGCGGCGCTTCACGCGGGCGCTCGATGACGCCGGAGATGGCGACGCCGTTGGCGAAGCTCTTGCCGGTGTACTGGCGCACGGCCTGGGCGAGGCCGATGGCGTCGGCATGCAGCTCGATGGGCGAGAGGCCGCGATAGTAGTTGCGGCTGTGCCAGCGCACGTGGTGGATCTGGCGCATGGGCAGGCGCTCGGGGTGGGCGCCGACCTGGTAATACGGCAGCAGGTCACTGCCCTTGAATACGCCGACCCGCTCCGGGTCCAGCGGCCAGATGGCGGTGACGTTGCCGTCGTCGCGCCGCTCCACCAGCCCGAAGCTGTTGCCGTGCATGCCCAGGGCGAGCTGCTCGGCCTCGCGCAGTTCGTAGGGGGTCTGGAAGCCGTTGGGCTGGTAGCGCAGCACGTCGTACAGCGGGTGGTTGATGGCCGGCTTGCGCTGGCCCTCGCCGTAGCGCTGGAAGACCTCCAGGGGAAGCTGGCCGATGCTCTCGGCCAGCAGGCTGACGCAGTTCTGCAGCACGGGCAGTGCGAGCGCGCTGTCTGGCGTGACGGTGATGCCGGTGCTGTTGCGCGAGCTGCCGAGGAACCTGCGCCAGAAGTCGCTGCCGCTGTCGGTTAGGTTGCCACTGCCGAGCAGGTTGGCGAAGAACATGCTCAGCCTCGCTTGCGGAACTGTTGGATGGCGCCGGCGCGGTCGGCCAGCCAGGCCCAGGCGAGCAGGCCGAGCCCGGCGACGATCAGGGCGCTGGGCCTGTGCACCTGTTCGACGCCGGCCACCAGCAGGCCGAAGCCGGCCAGCCCGGTGAGCCAGGAGAGGATCTGCAATTTCATATTCCGACCCCTTGGTCGTAGATGGAGGTGCCGTGGCGTGCCTCCGGGTTCAGCGACATGAGCGTGACGGCGTTGAAGGTGGCCATCAGCGGGTCGATCTTGCCGGTGCCGCTGGCCTGCTTGGTGATGAGGATGGCGTTGCCGCGCGGCTCGACCCGCGCGTTGCCGCAGCACCAGGCCATCAGCGGTTGGCCGCCGTGGATCAGCGTTCCTTCCGCGAGCTTGCGCTCGGTGGTCTTGATGGCACCGCCCAGCCGCCAGCCCTGGGAGATGCCGATGACCTGTTCCTCGGGCACCTCGGCTTCGACCAGGGCGTCGAGCACGGCGCCGATGCCGGCGGGGTCGACGCCCACCTGGTCGAGGAGACCGGCGTGGTAGACCTGTGCGACCAGCCCGGCGACCTGACTGACGTCCTCGCCAATGTGCTCGACGATGGTGAGGTGGCCGTCGCGCTCGAAGTCGCGGAAACGCGGCGCCTCGCTCTTGCGCCGCTCCAGCACCGAGGGGTGCGCCCAGGCGTGGGTCCAGAGCAGCCATTTGCGGGTGTGCAGTTCGCGGCCCAGGGCGGCGAGGCCGAGCAGGTCATCCAGGCCGCCGCCATCGATGCCGAAGTCGATGACCTCGCAGCGCGCTATCAGGTCTTCCAGGGTCAGGCCGGTTTCGACGCCCTGCTCTTCCCAGTACTCGGCGCCGGCCCAGCGGTCGGAGCGCAGCGCGAGGCCGATCTCGACGTTGAGGTGCTTGGCGAAGAAACCACGCAGTGACTCTTCACCGCCCTCCTCGGCTTTGCGGAATTCGCGCTGGAGGAAGGCTTCATCCACCGATGCGCCGAGGTTGGGGTTGGTGATGTGGAAGCTCGCCGGGTTGCGGTGCTCGTTGGCCTTGAGCATGCGCTCGGGGAATTCGTAGATCACCGGCAACAGGTTGGGGTCGTCGATGCGACCGTCCCGCACGCCACGCGCGTATTGCAGCTTCTGCCGGAAGACGCCGGCGGGCGGCTCGTCCGATTGGGTGGAGAGGAAAATGACGAACCCTTCCGGGCGCGACGCCAAACCACCGCAGGCTTCGCGCAGCATGTTCTCGGCGTTGGCCTGCTTGCCGAAGAGCCAGAGCTCGTCGATCAGCACCCCCGTTGCCTTCTTGCCGCCCACTGTCTCGCTGTCGGCGGCGATGACCTTGAGCGTCGCACCGGTGACGCGGTGGGTGATGGTGCGAATGTGCTCCTGCACGTGGAGCAGGTCGGCCAGCTCGTCGTCGGCCTTGATCATGTCCCTGGCGGGGTGAAAGCTGTTGTTCGCCACCTCAATGGTCGGGGCGAGAATCAGGAACTCTGCCGAGTGCCGCCAGTTGACGATCAACGCGGTGAGCATGATCCCGGCTGCGGTGGTCGATTTGGAGTTCTTCTTGCTGATGAGCAGGAAGAACTCGTTGATCAGCCGCCGGCCGGTTTCCTCGTCGTAGGCACCGAATACGGCGCCGACGAAGTCCATCACCCAAGCTAGGCTGACCTCGCCCATGGTCGGGCTGCCGGCCATGTCGACGATGCGCAGCTCGCGGAACACATCGAGCGCCTGTTCGGCGACCTGCGGGAACAGCGGCGGGATCGGGACAAGGCTCTGACGGTTGACGATCCGCGCTTCCCAGTCCGGGCAAGCCGTCGTCCACTGCATTCATCACCTCTTGATCGGCACCACCTTGGGTGCGGCGCCCTGACCGAATCGGCCGGTGGCGGCACTCTTCGCGGCATCGGCTCGGCCTGCCTTCTTGCCGGCCTCCCCCTTGCGGACATGCATGTACGGCATCAGCGCCTTGGCCGCATCGAGGCGCAACTTGGTATCGACCTCGCCGTCGTTCATCACGTCGAGCAGATAGGCCTGGGGATCGTCCTCAACCGGAGCCGCAGGGGGTTTAACATCTGGCGCCTCGGTGTTAACACCAGCGTCCTTGGGTTTTGCACGGCGGGCGAGCTCGGCGAGCACGTCCGCGTCCTTCGCCAGCCGGGAGCCCGCAGGCCCCGCAGTTGCTGGGCTGTAGCCCGCTTCGATGGCCGCCTCCTTGTTGCTCGCGCCGTGCCCAAGAGCGTCGACGAAGCGCCGCTTCCTGGGTGTTAATGCCATTAACATTTCCTCCACGGCCGATAAAATCTGTGCGTGAGTCAGGGGGCGGTCTAGCAAGGCGAAAGGTCTGGAAATTTTTCACCCCCCTACCCCTCGCGGTTCGCCTCCTCGCGCTGCTTGTCACCCGAGTGGCATGGCGTGCAGAGCGACTGCCAGTTCTCGCGATCCCAGAACAGCTCCTGATCCCCGCGATGCGCCACGATGTGGTCAACCAGCGTGGCCGCAGTCAGCAGCCCCTTGCGCTTGCAGTACACGCACAGCGGGTTGGCCCGCAGGTACTGCTCGCGTGCCTGCTGCCAGGCGTAGTTGTAGCCGCGCTGTGAAGACGTCTTGCCCTGGCGCCATGAGCCTGGCTGCACGGTGGGCACGCGCCCGCCTCGCTGCATGGAGACCCGTGGGCGTAGCGTCCTGATTCTCGCCACGTCACTTCCTCGGCAGCTTGATATCGAAGAAGCGGCCCGCGATCTCGCGGATCTTCTCCACGCCCAGGAACCCCACCCAACCACCCACGAAGGTGGACATGGAGATGGGTATGTTCAGCCACTCCAGCGCGCTGCACAGCGTCAGCGTCAGGCCACCGCAGAGCGCGCCCTCCACCAGCATCTGCTGGCGGGTGCCGCCTCCGTACAGGATGCGCAGTACCGCCATCGCAAAGGCCAGTGCCGCCGCATAGAGCGGCAGCGATTGCTCGCGCAGCCAGTCGAGCAGCGCGCCCCAGGTATCAGGTCTATCAGGCATCTTCATGTCTCAGAACCTCCCGGAACGGAGGCTTCAACAGGCGTATGAGGGGAAACGGCCTACACAACATTAATGTTGCATTGCAACATATTTGTTGTATCGTTGAGCCATCCGAATGACAGAGACGAGGTGATGAAACACAGCGAATTCAGGCGATGGTTACGGGCCCAGGGGGTCACCTTCGAAGCGGCAAAAGGAAGCCACTTCAAGATCACAGCCCCCAACGGCAAGACGACGATCTTCGCGGATCACGGCTCCAAGGAAATGAAAGAGCCGACCCGCAAGGCAATCATCAAGCAACTGGGGCTCACCGAGTGAGCCCCACCACCGACACTGAAGGCTGAGTGATTCACCTCAAAGGAGCGCCCATGTTCGACTATCCAATCCGGCTTGAAGCCGATGACACTCCAGGGCTGGCAGTCTTCTGCCGCGATCTTCCAGAGCTGAACAGCTACGGCGATGACGTTGCGCATGCGCTGGCCGAAGCCGTGGACGCCATCGAGTCCACCCTCTCCCTCTACGTGGACCAGCGCCGCGCTATTCCTGCTGCGAGCCCTGCTCAGGCTGGCGAGCATGCGGTGCGGCTACCCGCCGTCACCGTCGCCAAGATCTACCTCTGGAACGCCATGATGGAGCAGGGTCTGCGCAAGGCAGACCTATGCCGCCTGCTAGGCGTCGCGCCCATGCAGGTCGACCGCTTGGTGGACTTCCTCCACACCTCGAAGATGGAGGCAGTCGAAGCGGCATTGGCGAAGCTTGGTAAGCGGCTAGCGGTAAGTGTTGAAGCTGGAGAGTGGCCGCAAAGCGCATGACCAGGCCAGAAACGAAAAAGCCCCGGCGCATTGGCTGGGGCTTTCTTGTGCGGGGTTAACCGCAAGATGCCTGGAATCTAAGGTTTATCCCCGGGCTTGTCAACATAACCAGGACTTGAAGCATAATCGACATAGCTCTCGCTAAATCTAGCCATACAGTTCGACACAAAGAATGGACTCATAATGAAAATATCATTGATAGAGAATGGCCTCGATTCTTTGGAAAAAGGTTACATCCATCTTAAAAAATATGAAGAAGCGAAAGAATCTGCGCAGTCAGACAGTGCACGATTTTACATCCTAAAAGACGCCACTCTTGCAATTCAACATGGCGCAGAAATACTTTTCAAATATCTCTTAAAGACCCACAATGAAACCCTACTCTACTCTGACCTAAGCAGACTTAAAGAGGCCTATCGCCAAAAACATGCTGGAGAGATTGACGAGTTATTTGAGGCAGATGGCGTGCACACGATTTCCTATCGTGAATGCATTGATAGAATCATTGACATGTGCAACATCCCCATTGACAAAAAACTAAAAGACAACTGCATTAAGGTTGAGAAATGGCGAAATGGGATCACTCATAGCGCAGTTATACTTAATGAGTTCGAAGTCTCTTCGGTTTTAACGAAATTCTTCGACCAACTAGATATTTTCTTCAGCAAGACAATTGGCGACGCCTATGTTGACAGCCCAGGAAAAGCAAACTTAGACAGAGCCTTCAGAAGGCTCCGCTCACAACAATCACCGAATGAAAACGAAGTCGAGCACAAAGCTATTGAAAGACTGATACATGCCCTCAAAATTAACAAGATCACGGAGGTCACTACCCCCGGCGTCTTAAGGGTTACCGACACCATGACCGCTGTGAGCATTCTGAGGTCTATGCAGGGCGATGAAATCTCATATGGCTTTGACATGTCTAACCTGCATTGCTCTGGCAAGTCATCACTTACCACCGTCACTTCTGAGGGCGCAATAGTAATATTTAGCGAAGACACTAAATGTGAGTACCATATCAACTTAAAAGAAATGATCATTTTCATCCCCCACATTGGAGCCAAGCTATCCCCGCTAATATTCATATACTCTAAAAAACTCCCCACACTCGGCCACGCCCCCATAATTACAGAATACAAATCAACCAAAACCCAACGTGGGCACAAGCTGGCAGACGGCTCATTCGTTTGGGATAAAGATGAGTACGAAAATCTAGACGAAGAGCACTACAGCGAGGGCGGGGTTGATGTCGAACGTTTTTTATCCAGCGTCTGTGCTTGCTTCATGAACATACAGAAACTGGAGCATGGAGCCGCCAAGCGTTTGATGTTTGGAAATCCTCCTTCATCAATTCTGTTCGATGCCCTCAAACAAGCCGCCTCACAGACTCGTTCAGCCCCTGATAAATGATACGGATGTAACAAGCAAAGCCATTACAAAGCAAAAAATGAGAAGAAGCACTGCGATAGATAAACTTAACAGGAGATCGTTTGTGCTTTGCTTCTCCCCCCTCCTAACCGCCCGCGCCTCCGCCCTCCGTCTATTCCGCGCCCGTGAAGCCATGCCCACTCCTCCGTGATTCAAAGCTCCACTCTAAGCACCCCGCGTCCAGCTCCTAGGACGGCCCTCAGGCCACCCGCCTCGCCTCCAGTGCCCCATCCACCCATGCCACGCCAGCCTTCCAGAGCTGCCGCGTCTTCTCCTCCCCGAACCCCATCCGCTTGCCTACGATCCTGAAGGTCGCGCCGCTCGTGTAATACCGAACGATCACCTCCGCGCACTCCTCGTAGCGCTGCCCCAGGCGGGCCACCAAGCGGTCGATCAGCAGTGCATCGTCGTCCGTGATCATCGCCGCAGCCTGGTAGCCACGGACGTTCAGCCCACGCACGCTGGCGCCCTGCCTCGCCCAGATGCCCCATTGCTCCAGCAGGCGCTCGGTGTCTTTCGTTGTTGCCATGGTCGGTCTCCAGTTGATTCCTGATGCCCTTCCATGCGGCCGTTGAGGCTCCTGTTCGTCACTGATGCGGTGCCGCAGCGGCCTGCGGCACCTGATTCGCCTCCTCTACCGTGAAGAATCCGGATTGGCGCTGTAAGGCGCGTGATTGCTGGGCTTTTGCGGCCCTGTCGAAACGGCGCGTCTTGCATCTGTCGCACCGTGGATGGCGTCGAAGCCACGTTCATCTAGCCAGGCATGCCAACGCTGCAGCGCGGCCAGCTTCAGGTCGTCCGCCGAGGTGTTGATGTAGGTTTCCGCCGAGAAGCCCATCGCGTGGTTCAGCAGCATTTCGCCGATCAGGTAGTCCACGCCCAGGTCGGCCCAGCCGGTGCGCGCGAGCTTGCGCAGGTCGTGGCTGGTCCACTCCCCGCCGCCCAGGGTGGAGAACACCTCACTCGCCTGCCGGGCACTGAAGGGCAAGCCGTCGTGGTCCACCACCAGAAAGCCATCGCCCTGCCCCCCTGTGCGTTCGAAGTAGCGCTCCAGCAAAGCCACCACCTGGTCCGTCAGTGGCAGCACATGCTCGGTACCGGTCTTCGTGTTCTCCGCCGGCAGCAACCAGAGCCGCTCCCGCAGGCTGACATGGCGCTTGCGCGCCAAGCGCGTCTCGCCGATGCGGCTGCCATGCGCAAGCATCATCAGCGCCAGCATCGCCTCACCCGGGGCACGCTCGAAGTGTTGCCCCAGCAGCTTGAGCAGTGACTCAACACCCATGCTGTGCAGCCGCGCCGGCCGGGGCTTGCTGCGGGCCTTCACGAATCGGCGGAAACGCATGCCCGCCAACGGGTTCGCCTCGATCATCTCCAGCTCCAGAGCCTGCTCCAGCGCCATTACCAACACCCGGAAGATATGCCGCAGGTGCCCCACCGAGTAGCGCTGCTGCAGCGGCCACATGAGCAATGCATCCACCTGCTCCACATCGACCTCAGCCAGCAACAGGTCGCCCAACCTGGGGATCAAGTGCAACGTCAGGATCGACAACACCGAATCCCGTCGCCTGGCCGAGATGTTCCGATTCGTCTTGATGCGGTCGTGGTACCAGGTCAGCAGCTCACCCAGCGTGTGCCAGTGCCCCTTGCCGATCACCGCATCCGGGTCGACGGCCAGGCGGGCACGTGTGGCGCGGATCGCCTCCAGCGCCGCACGGATACCCAGCTCCGGATAGCCACCCACCCGACGCCACTGCCGGCGGTGGATCAGAAACCAGCTTCCGGCCTCGCGGTTGCCCGTGAAGCGAAAGCGCACCCCGGGGTAGCGAGGGTCACGCAGCTCCACCGCCCGCCCCTCGCCCTGACGGCGCAGCTCCGCGTCGCTGAAGGTCACCACCTGCGTCCTCATGGCTCTACCTCCAGCGAAGCCTTGTGCGCCTCGATCAGGCGCGGCACATCATCGGCCTGCCCGGTGTAGGCGAACGGCAATCGCCCATCTGGCGCCGTCACCGTATAGCGTTTCTCCGGCAACCGGCACAGCGCCACCGTGTAACCGCAACGGGTCTCCCAGCAGCCCGGTATCGGGTTGCGGTGTTGGTCGCGCTTCGTGCGCCATTTCAGCACTTCGGCCAAGACGGCCTGTGTCTCACTCATCACGTACCTCCCGACAAATCCCCATCCGCCCCAGCAACAGCTCCCGCGCCTTCTCAGCATCAGTGGGAATACCTTGGGCATTGATCAGCTCGCGGGCCTGTTTGCGGGAATGTGCGAACTGCACCTGCATGGGTGACTTCACCTCGTGGCCAATCGCCTCGGGGATGTGATCGTCCAGTGGCTTTCCCATCACCGCCCTGGCGCGGACGATGGCGTAGTTACGGCTGAACCGAGCACGCAAGCCTTGATCGTTGAGCTCCGCGCGCTTCAGGTCGTAAGTGCCGGTAGCGTTCGCAGCGATCCTGACCGCCTCGTGCGCATAGACACCCCGCAGCGCCTGCTCCCAGGCCTCCTCCTCCGTGGGCAAACCGGGAACCTGCAGACACAGCGCTCGGAAGGTGTTGGCCGGCGGCGGCCAATCGAACTCCTCACCGCGGTCGATCAGGGCACCGAGGCCGACGGCCAGCTGCTCGCCCGTAAGGCCACCCAGCACCTTGCCCCAGACGCTGTCCGGCTTCGGAGTGGCGCCGTAGTTGGAGATCCACCGGTGCCCGTACATCTCAGTCATCCGTATCCAGAATTGATCCAGCAACCGCGTCGCAAGCGTCTCGTTCTGCGATGCCCTCGAAGACTCGGTCGATGGCTGAGACAAAGCCCTGCCCACCAGCGCGGCTGCGCGGGGGGAGTTGCGGATTGCCTTTTGCTTGAAGTGGTCCGGTACCTGTCGCTGCGGATTGGCCATGGCGGATGCTCCTGAGGTGAGCCTGGGCAAGGTCGTGCTCCCACTGCCCTTGGGACTGATGCTTGTCGGGTCGGTTGAACCAGTACGAACGGAATTCACGCAGCACGTCCGGGTCGAGCGGTGTGGCGCCCAGGCCGTTGCGCAATGTGGTGGCCTTCCAGCCAGCGGAGGACGGTTGCCACTCGTCATGCATGGCGAAGCGCTGGCGCGAATTGCATGCACCGGGCTCTTCGCGCGCGCAGAGAGCAGTAGGAGGAATACCGGACTCCGGAAGTAGGTTGCAGCTCGTCGGAGGTGTCGGTTCCTGCTCGGGTTGCAGCGCTATCGGCTCCAGCGCCAAAGCCCCGTATTCAGTGGGCCCGGAAGGGTTGCAGGCGGGTTGTTGCTGCGGTTGCAGCTCTGGTTGTAGCTCGGTTGTAGCTGTTCTGGGCGGACTATCCCTACGGGCATGCGGAAACTCGAAAACCAGGGGCCCCAGGGTCACCAGCAACCCCACCTTCTCCAGCCGGCGGACGGCCGACCGGTACACCTCGCGGGTGATCGGCCGTGGCTTCGCCCGGCCCGGTATGGGATCGACGTTGAACCCCTCTCGCAGCACGATCTCGTGGAGCTTTGTCTTGCGTCCGGCAATGCCGGTGGCGAAGTCCATTCGGCGCTTCAGCGCTATGTAGAGCTTGAGCAGCTCGGCAGGCTCGCCCATCAGCAAGCTCCACTCCGAGTCCGATATCAGCACAGCAGCCACGTCAGCCGAACTCCAGTTGGAGGGGGCGCCGGACCATCGTTCGCCACTTCAGGGCAACGGGCAGGTCATGCCTCGTGCACAGGCTTTGCTCGATCACCTCACGCTGCCCTCACCGACGCTTCCAGAACATCCAGAGCCAAACGAGCATCAACGATTGCTCGCCGCACCGTCTTCTTTTCCGACTCGGTCAGTACGTTGTCCTCCAGGGCGTCAGCGACCGACCGCGTGACATCCGCGATATTGGTGTGCATGCCCAGCACGGCAGCCGGCACCGCCTTCGTCTCGACCCCGTCTTTCGGGACGATTCGGTGGCCGAACGCCTCCGCCAGTGCAGCCAGAGGGCGTAGGTCGCCAGAGTGGAGCAGCAGCGCAAACAGGTGTTTCACGTTCGGCCAGTGCCCATCGTTATCGGGGTTGGCGCGTTGCAGCAGGCTGACATGGGGCATCGCCATAGCCGCCGCCAGCCTCTTCGGCTCGTTATCCAGAACCGTGTCGTGTATGGCCCGAAGGAAGTGTTCCACCGTAAAACCTCGCTGATCTTTCAGTGGCGACGTGCAGCCGGGCTCGCCACCCTGTTAGCACGGAGTCAGGACAGAGCCCTGGCGAAAAAGGTGCCTAGCCTTGCGTGATAGCGTTTTGTTTCCACACGCAACGGATACCAAGAGGCCCAGCAATGAAAGTTGAAAGGTCAGTTCAGAAGGCGCTTCTCGAGCGGCTTAACGATGCGAATCCAAACGCCGTCGGCTCCAGCGAGCTGATGGATCTGATTGACGACATGAAGCAGCTCACCGCCTGTTGCCTTTACCTGCATGAGCACGGCCTTGTGCGGGCCACGATCACCGACTACCTGAGCGGAGGGAGCGAGCTGGCCTCAGTCAAAATCACCGCAAGAGGAACTGACTTCATTAGAAAGGATGGCGGCCTCTCCGCAATCCTGGGCGTCGTCACGATCAACTTTCACGAGGAGGTGATCCGTCACCTGGTAGAGGATCGAATACGTCAGGCAGACCTTCCAGAAATAGAGAAGCACGGGGTCCTTGAAGCTCTGAAAAGAGCTCCTGGCGATTCCATAAAACACCTGACAACGCGACTACTGGATGCGGGGTTGGAGAATCTGCCGAGAGCAATTCAGCTAGTGCAAACATGTATACGCGATACCCCTGCCTGATTTCTGGCGATGTCCTGCAGCGCTCCAGACGGGCGTAACCCAGGAAGTTCGTTTCGAACCAAAGCTCCAGATAGAGGACCGGCTCCCGGCATTCCACAATCTGTATGTACAGCTCGTTGGACACTTTGGATCTTCGGCTGTTATGGAAGATCGCGGTGAGCCGGGACTGGGTGTAGATCATCGGGTTGAGGTCTTCTATACGGCCCTTAATCAGTTGGGTCGGCATTATTAGTTCTCCGATATTGCTCCAGTAGCCAGTCCTGTATCCGTAAAGCGCTCTGGATACAGGATGTGGATTTCAGTGATTTCCCCATCGAATACGCGCACTAGTTTCTCTGCAGTAGTGGGCGAAGCTCGTTGCTCGCAACGCTCTATACGGGACAGGTTGCCTGTATCGATGTTTTCCCCAAGCACACGCAGGCGCTCGCAGACATCGGCGAGCCTCCATTTCCGGCCAGTTCGTGCTCGCTTAAGCGGTGTGTTGATCTGCTGCAAGGCGAAACCCTCTGTGATGCCAGGAATTATTCTGCGCATAGCGCAGATTTAATTGCAAGGCATTCTGCGCTGCGCGCTTTGCGTGCCACGCAGATCGCAAGGAAAATTCCGGGATGGATATAGGATCTCTGATTAGAAAAGCGCGAAAAGCTAAAAGCTGGACGCTTGAAGAGCTTGCACATCGGGTCGGAACCGACACCGGCAATCTTTCACGCCTGGAGCGTGGTCAGCAGGGAGCACGCCAAGAGCTTCTGGCTAAGATCATTCGCGAGCTGGGCATATCCATCGGCAGCGAAATTTCGCAGCCTGAAAATGGAAATGTTCGACCAGTTGCCCCACCCGACCGCTCCTATCGCTATCCAGTGCTAAGCCTCGTCTCCGCAGGGCTGTGGGGAGATGCTCTTCAAGCCTACGAACCTGGCGCTGAAGACGAACACGTCATCAGTGACTACATGGGCAAAGGCCCGTGCTTCTGGCTTCGGGTCAACGGCGACTCCATGACCGCGCCTTACGGGGAGAGCTTTCCCGAAGGCAGCCTGATCCTGGTCGACACCGGCATAGAACCCCGCCCTGGCCTGCTCGTGATCGCCAAGCTGCTGGCCGACGACAAGGCAAACTTCAAACAGCTGGTTCGCGATGGCGGCCGATCCTATTTGAAGCCACTCAACCCCGCCTACCCACTCATCGAAATCGATGAGCACTGCCGGCTCATCGGCGTCGTCGTCGAGACAAGACGCAAGCTCATCTGACCCCGCCTGACAACGAAAGCCCCGCACCTGCGGGGCTTTCTCGTATGTCCTGATCCTGGTCGAAGGGAAATACTGCCTGCTCCGGAGTACACGGAGTTCCTCATGTTTCACGTGGAGTATCAGCATGATCCCGACTACCAGAGCTACCTCGACCTCGTCCAACGCATGCAAGCCCTGCTCGGTTCCTATCGGGCCCGGATAGAGCACCAGATAGTGATAGCCCGCGAGCCCCAGGACACCCATGCCGCATGGGAGCAACTGATGGACGAAATCCGCGAAGCACCCGGCGTTCGCCTAACTCTCCGTCCCGACGGGAGCATGCATGTCGGCTGGTTCATCACGCGATCCTGATACCAGCTTTCTTCCTAACTCTGCCGTGAGTGGGCTTTTCCTTACACATTACTGCGCTTGACGCAGATTTAAATCTGCTCATAATGCAAATTAAATTCTGCGTCATACGCAGATATAAGCCGGAGACTCGCCGGCTAGCTCGGGACTCAGCGAAGTGAGTTGGCTTAGTAGATCGAGCCGTTCCCCCTGCCCCGCAATGGTGTGTCCAGCGGGACCGACAGGAGCAAAGCGCCCAACCGCCGGTGGCGCCAATAACAGCGGATCGACTTCAGGCTTCCGAGCCTTCCCCTTCCCCGTTCACACCGGGGCTTTTTGCGGGCGTAGCTCAGCGGTAGAGCTTCTGCCTTCCAAGCAGAAGGACGCGGGTTCAACTCCCGCCGCCCGCTCCACATTCATGAGGAATGGCGCATGTCTGCGAAATCCTTCAAACAGATGATCAAGGACGGTGACCTGAGGCGCGCAGACGCCATGAAGGCCCGCCTGGAAGACCTCCACGAAGAACCCGGCTTCAACCTCCGCAGCGAGGGTGAAGACCTTGAACAGAGCATTGCCGAGCTGGCCGAGTACATCTACCAGGGCGGCCAGCTCCCACCGCTCGAAGTCCGGCCGCGCGCCGAAGGCGGCTTATGGGTGGTCGATGGCCACCGTCGTCGTCGCGCCTACCTGAAACTCGACGCCGAAGGCCGCCTCCCCCGCGACCCGAAGGACAACGAAGCCTGGATCGCCATCACGGCCTTCACCGGCAACGATGCCGAGCGGGTACTGCGCGTCATCACCAGCCAGGAAGGTCGCAAGCTCACCCCATTGGAGCTGGCTGAAGGCTACAAACGTCTTGCAGCCTTCGGCTGGAGCCCGGAGCAGATCGCCCAGAAGATGGGCAGAACGCGGCAGCACGTCGACCAGGTACTCGTCCTCGGCAATGCCAATACGGATGTGCAGCAGATGGTCGCCTCAGGCGAAGTCGCCGCCAGCACCGCCACCACGCTCGTGCGTAGGCACGGTGAAGCAGCCGGTAAGGTGCTGAAGGCGAAGCTGGATCAGATCAAGGCCGCCGGCGGCAGCAAGGTAACCCCCAAGGCCATTGCCAAGCCCGATGTACCGCGGGCATTGCGCGGCGACCTCTACGCAGTTTGCAAATCGATTGCAGACAGCTTCCCCGAGCAAGTGCAGGCCGACATCGCCAACGGCGCCGAGTACATCACCGTCACGCTCCAGGCCAAACAGGTAGACCGCTTCACCGAACTGGTACGCCAGACGGACGAAGCCCTGCAATAAACCGCCACCGTGCAAACGGCGGCGTCCGAAAAGGGCCTAGGCCCTTGGGAGGGCTCGAGTTGGTGACTTGAATACGAGCCCTCCCACCTCACCCCAACGAAAAGGAAATCGACATGCTGATTCTTACCCGCCGCCTCGGCGAATCCATACTCATCGGCGACAACATCACGGTCACTGTGGTGAGCACCAAAGGAAATCAGGTGAAGCTGGCAATCGATGCGCCGAGGGATATTGTGGTGAACCGTGAAGAAGTGGCCGAGCGCATACGGCGCCAAAATCAACAGTAAATTGCTAGCGAATTGCAATCCTGACTACTAGATTTAATAAGCACGTTGACCGCGTTAATAACCGCAAACAGCACTTACACATATGGAGCAATTTTGAGAATGGAGGCAAGCAATGCCATATGAGAAAAATGGCTGGACAATCTCTGCAGGCTACAGAACAGGAGAAATCAAAGGACCAAGAGGGGAAACCATATACTTCGGCAGCTATCACCACCTTGCAAAAACAGCAAACAGAGTTGATCTACGCGACATGAGCCATGGAAGTGATGACACTGAAGACAAGTGCATTCCGTGCTTCATTGCAGCCGCAGACATCATGCATTCAGAGCTTCAATCCGGAAACGCAGCAACTGTTCACTGCAGAAATGGCAACAGTAGAACTGCGTTTGCGTTAATAGCATACTTTGCCCGCCATCAAGGCTTTACCATCAAGGATGCCGGAGCCTTCATAACAGAAGGCCAAAAAGAGCGTACTGACGGGTTAGTTTTCTCACTAGAGAAGCAAGCCAATAACAACAGCTATTGGAGGTGGATTAATAATCCTAAATGGTCACCTATATTGACTGACCCTACAAAAGGGAAAGAATACAGGGCCGCGCACAGTATCTCCGGACCAGAAAGAACAAAGCATAAAATATTTCACGCGGTAATGACAAACATCTCACGCGAGCTACCCAGCGCTCCTACTGCGGCGGATAGCGGAAGCTCCAGCAAAACCAACTCAGATATTTTCTCACATGGAAAACGCATCCGAGAATCTGAAGTCCGTATATTATTAGAAAATGCGGCCGTTTATAAAAAATACAAATATTAGATCAGGCTAAGTCCGTTACTACGACTGAGTTCTGGCCATGCCCTGGACATGGCCATTTCAGATCAAATGAAACTACTAAGCCGACAGCAGAGATCGCTTCAGTAATCGATGCACAACTCGATGGCAGTTGGCACACAAGCACTGCAAGTCCTCGAGACTTGTTTTATGTCCCGGAGCCATATCTGCGACTTGAGTTGTATGGTGGTGGACCTCAATGCAAGCATCTCCCTCGTCTCCGTATACGTCGACAGGCTTCATTTTGCAGCGCTCGCAGAACAACTCACCGTGGACTTCACGAAATTTGGCCTTCTTAGCCTTAGACAAACCAGGTGCACGCTCGCCGCGGAGGTGGGCCACCAGCTTCTTATTACCTTCCGCCCAGAGTTGCTCTTCAGGAAGAAGATACGGCTCAGGACTTGTGCTCTCTCCAAGGGAAACAATCGGAAATCCAGCCTCGATAAGAATCTGGAAGCAAGGACTTCCGATACCTGCAGTAAAGTGCTTAGGTTTGATTGGAAAGCCCAAAGCCCGAGTAGCGGCAAGACCGAAGACCGCTTTCGGTGGCAGCCTTTGCCCGTCTTCAGTCACAAGCTCGTATTTAATCGGAGGACCGAAATCCTCAATGGCCACTGTACCAGCAAGCAGGTCACGCACCGCCTCCCAGACGTGCAGCGCAGTAACCCTACGCAGCACAGCAATAGGTAACCGACTTGGAGCTTTGGAGGAGGCACGTTCGGCAATGCTGCGGACGACCGACTCTTGAGCGCCGGCTAAGCGCAGAATTAACGAACCAAGCTCACTCGAAATACAGGACAAATAGAAGCCCTGATTACCATCACCGCTCAGCTGGAGCGGTGAGTATCGGTCAGGAAGAAGCGGCGCTATCTCAGCAATGTGATCTTTAGGCTTGATAGGGGCATCAAGGAAGGTCCATTCAACTGGTACCCGCAATCCGAAATCGTTCCAACTCTCGCCTGCCGGACCATAACCCTCGGGCTTCTTGGCATTGGAATAGTGAGCAGTCGCAACTCCGATAGCCTTGATTCCACCTGCATAGGAAACAATTATGTCGCCAGGCCTAACCAGCTTAAGGTTGGTATATGCCTGATTGCGCACCCCGCCCTTCTTCGTTTCGGGCGACCAGATGTAACCCTCCTTCAGCTCAACCTTGGCAGTTTGCTTGTGGTTGACCCACCAAAACCCCGTCCAGCGAATGGGGCTACAAAGGACACAGAAACGGACTGGCCTCCCCAATTTTTGCAGCGACCACTGCTCCAGATCTTCTAGCCTTGCAGCACAAACCTTGTAGTTATCTCCGGTTGTGGCGATTTTTTCCCCAACAATCGATTCGCAAGATGCATGGTGAACCAATGGGTAGTGCGGGGAAGAGTGGGCCTGATCTATTTCTGCAACGTACGAAACGGGGTTCGACTCGATCCACTCTAGGTACTCGGCTTCCCTATCCTTGAACAGCTCTAGCATGGTGGCTTCCTGACACTAAATGCTTGCAGAAGCTACACCAGCGAATGCGTTTTATCTACTTGGCGAGTGCAGCCGATTCTTCAGATTCACATTTTATGCCCCACACCAATCGCCTCCCCGCAGCGCCGTCCCGAGCAAGACTGAACTCTGCAACCGCTGATGGCTGCCAGCTCAATACAAGCCCTTCCCCATCAATCGAATCAGCGCCAAATGCGCAGGAAGCACTAGCCATGAATAGAAGCCCCGTTGATCCGCATTGCCCGGTCTGCGACTGGCTGGAGAACCTGGAAGGCGAGGAATGGAACGAAGCATGTGAGTTGATCGCCAGTTGGCAGGCAGACAAAGAGAACCGCATCGTTCACGTGCGTATCGACGACCTGCGCGCGGTCTACAACGCAGTGCTCGATGCTGACGAAGAAGGCTTAGCCGGCCATGCCGAACCGATGATTAGAATCGCCGCGGCGATCTCCAGCGAACTCAAACGCCACAACTGAGAAATTCAGGCAAAAGGAGAGCAGAGATTTGAATACGATGTTTCTACTGATGGCCCAGTACAAAGGCCAAGCCATCATCCCGGTCGACAGAGTCTGCACGGACTACTTCAGCCACCTCACCCCGGAAAAGTTTCAGCGCAAGGTTCTGGCCGGCGAAATCGACTTGCCGCTGGTGAGGCTGGAGAGAAGCCAGAAGACCGCACGAGGCGTGCATGTGAGGGATCTTGCTGCCTACCTCGACGCCCAACATGAGAAGGCAACCATCGAGCACGACAAGCTGATGGGACGCTACCAGCGCCGAGCCTAACGAGCCCGGCGCTTCTTCATCTCTCTCCGCGCGCCCAGGTCCACGGGCGCCGCCAGGATTCGCTCCAGCCACTCCCACCCCGCGTAGGGGTCCCCTCTCCCTCTCAAGTGCGTGTAGCGCCGCATCGAGTTCCAATCCCGGTGCCCAGACACACTGGCCACTCGCGGAATATCCCAACCCATTTCGAACAAACGGCTAACGCCGTCATGGCGCAAGTCGTGGAAGGTCAGACCCCCGATCTCCAGAAACTTGCACGCGCGCGCCCAAGAGGCGGAAATTGATTCGCCGTTGTAGGGGAAGATCTCCGCGCACACCCTCGGCATCGATTGCACGATCTGCCACGCCTCGTCCGGTAGATGACACCAAATGTCGTTGCCGATCTTCTGCCCGGGGTTCTTCATGTCCCGCACCAGCACCGCCTGCTGATGCTCATCGAGGTCGTCCCAGCGAATGCGGCAGATCTCTTCCTGCCGCCGAGTGCTGAAGATCGCAAAGCCCACCACCTTGAGCATGTTGATGGAGCTCGGCCGGCGCTTCAGGATCTCGCCGAAGTGGTGGAGAAGCCTATCCAGCTGCTCCCTGGTTGGCCGCACAGATCGCTCGCGGCTTTTGGCAACCATTCCCAGCTTGCGCAGGACCCGGCGAGCGTCACTCATGGCGTGGTGGTCAATTTCATAGCCCCATGCCGGCCTGGCCACTGCCATCACAGCGCCCAAGTGCGACAGGTCGTTACCAGTGGTCTGCGGCTTAACCCCCCCGCCTTCGGGGCTCAACCTCCATTGCGCGTACTCGACCAAGCGTTTGCTATCGAGCTCGCGGTCGGTCAGCTCGCCCAACCAGGTTTTGCCAATCGCTTCGAGCGTCGCCCTCTTCGTCTTGCCCAGGGGTCGGATGCGCTCATACTCCTCCAGGTACTGGCTGATGATGTCTTTGAGCAGGACCCCTTTCCGGTTGGCCCTCTCGATAGCACCTGGCTCCGACAGCTCCGCCTCACGTCGTCCCGCCCACGCTTTGGCGCTCTGCAGCCGGTCGAAGGTGAGGCTTTCCTGATAGACTCGCACCCCGTCATTCATGATGCGGATACGTGCCAGATAGGCCACAGATCCGTCCTTCCGCTTTCGCTTGATGATTGTTGCCATGCCGTTTGTCACATCAATGAATCGACTTGTCACATTGTGGCAACGACCCTCTCAAAACAATCGGAAACGGCCCCAAACCGCCCTCTATCAGCTGTACGAAAATGCTTAAAGAAATAGCCTCAAGCCCAGCAACCACGCGCCCTGCGCTGTCCCGCCGCTTCTCCGTTGCGCCGATGATGGACTGGACTGATAGAAATTGTCGGTTCTTCCTGCGCCTGCTTTCGCGCCATGCGCTGCTGTACACGGAGATGGTGACCACCGGGGCGCTGCTCCAGGGCGATCGCGCGCGCTTCCTGCGTCATGACGAGGCCGAGCACCCTCTGGCGCTGCAGCTGGGCGGCAGCGTGCCGGCCGATCTGGCGGCCTGCGCGCGCTTTGCGGAGGAAGCGGGTTACGACGAGGTGAACCTCAACGTCGGCTGCCCCAGTGACCGGGTGCAGAACAACATGATCGGCGCCTGCCTGATGGGGCATCCAGCGCTGGTGGCCAATTGCGTGAAGGCGATGCTGGACGCGGTGGCGATCCCCGTGACGGTCAAGCACCGCATCGGCATCAACGGCCGCGACAGCTATGCCGGGCTCTGTGATTTCGTTGGCCAGGTCCGCGACGCCGGCTGCCGCAGCTTCACCGTGCACGCGCGCATCGCGATCCTCGAAGGGCTGTCGCCGAAGGAGAACCGTGAAATCCCGCCGCTGCGCTACGACATCGCTGCGCAACTGAAGCAGGATTTCCCGGACCTGGAGCTGATCCTCAACGGCGGCATCAAGACGCTGGATGAGTGCGCGGCCCACCTCGAGGTATTCGACGGCGTGATGCTCGGCCGCGAGGCCTATCACAACCCCTACCTGCTGGCAGGCGTGGATGCGCGGCTATTCGGTGACCAGGCGCCGCAACCGACCCGGGCCGAGGCCCTGACAGCGCTGCGCCCCTATATAGAACGGCACATCGCGGAAGGCGGGCAGATGCATCACATCACCCGCCATGTGCTGGGCCTGGGCCAGGGCTTCCCCGGGGCGCGGCGCTTCCGCCAGCTGCTCTCGGTGGACGTGCACAAGACCCAGGACCCGTTGGGCCTGCTGGATCAGGCCACCGAGCTGCTACGCGGCCACTAAGCCGCGCTCTGGCTCCGCGCCAGGCAGTAACCCTTCTGCCCTTCGGGCACCACCAGGCCGCTTTCCAGCATGCGGCCAAGCACCTGGCGCACGCTGATCAGTGACAGGGGGTCGCCGGCGGCGTTGAGGCGCTCGTGCAGCAGGCGGGTGGAGATGCCGCCGGTTTCCTGGCTGGCATCGCAGAGTACTTCCAGCACCTTCAGGCGGGGCAGGCTGGCCTTCAGGCCGGCCTCCTGGAGCATGTGGCGCAGGTGCTGGTGGTCGCTCATCGGCATGGCATGACTCCTTGTTGTATCTGTTGCCTGTTCGGCTCGCATCGAGGCTGGCTGTCCTGCTGGCCTCTTTTCCCCCTGCAATTTCAGGGGTTCTACTAATAAAGACGAACGAGAACGAAAAACCCGCAAGAAAAAAGGAAAAAAATCCAAATCCGGCGGTCAGACTGCTGCGGCGGTTCCGCTCGATCCCTCAGGGAAGAATGACGCGGGACAAGGCCACGAATTTACCCGCACCGCCCCGTTGAGCGGGCCAGGCGGCTCGGGTAAGGTCATGCAATCTGCAACGACAAGGCTTCGTCCATGACATCCAAGCTGGATCAACTCAAGCAGTTCACCACCGTGGTCGCCGACACCGGCGACCTCGACGCCATCGCCCGCCTCAAGCCGGTCGATGCCACCACCAACCCCTCGCTGCTGCTCAAGGCCGCCGCCCTGCCCCGCTACGCCGAATTGCTCGACGCGGCGGTCGCTGGTAGCGCAGGCGACCTGGGCCTGGCCTGTGACCGCTTCGGCGTCGCCGTCGGCCAGGAGATCCTCAAGGTGATCCCGGGCCGCATCTCCACGGAAGTGGACGCCCGCCTGTCCTTCGACACCCAGGCCACGCTGCGTCGCGCCGAACGCCTGATCGGCCTCTACGACAAGGCCGGCATCGGCCGTGATCGCGTGCTGATCAAGATCGCCTCCACCTGGGAAGGCATCCGCGCCGCCGAGCAGCTGGAGCGCGACGGCATCCAGACCAACCTCACCCTGCTGTTCAACTTCGCCCAGGCGGTCGCCTGCGCCGATGCCGGGGTCTTCCTCATCTCGCCCTTCGTCGGGCGCATCTACGACTGGTACAAGAAGGCCGAGGGCCGCGACTTCGCAGGCGCCGAAGACCCGGGCGTGCAGTCGGTCTCGCGCATCTATCGCTACTACAAGGCCCACGGCTACGACACAGTGGTCATGGGGGCGAGCTTCCGCAACCTCGGCCAGATCGAGCAGCTGGCCGGCTGCGACCGCCTGACCATCAGTCCCGACCTGCTGCAACAGCTGGCAGACGACACCGGCACCCTGGAGCGCACGCTCAGGGCGGGCAATGACAACGAGCCGCGCGTCGCCCTGGACCAGGCCCAGTTCCGCTGGCAGTTCAACGAAGACGCCATGGCCACCGAGAAACTCGCCGAAGGCATCCGCCTGTTCGCCCGCGACCAGGAAAAGCTCGAAGCCCTGCTCAACGCCCGCCAGAAATAAAAACGCGCGCGCAGCCACAAGGCTGCGCGCGCGGGTTCACCAATCAGGGGGAAAGACGATCAGCTGCGCTCGAGGGCGCTCACCAGATCGTGGAAGGCTTCTCGATTGGACTCGTTGAGCCCCATCAGGATGCGGTGTGCTTCCAGCACCTTGGTGCGTACCACGTCCTCGGTCTGGTCCTGCGGAGGCAGGTCTTCCAGGCATTCCGGGCATGGCAGCGGCTTGCCGACGATGTTGAACACCTGGTCGAACCCCATCGACTGCAACAGTCGAGTGATGTCCGGGTGGGTGGTCACCACGGTCGGCAACAGTCCTACCTTCTGCCGCGAGAGGATCGACAGCTTGGCCAGCAGGCCCAATGTAGTGCTGTCGATACTGCGAGTTTCCGTGAGATCGATGACGATCGCAGAGAAATTCAGCGCGGAGAAGATCTTCTCAATGGTCGCATCCAGAGCCGAACACAAGGTAAGGCGAATTTCACCGACGAACTTCAGGACGAAGGTTCCGTCCTGCTCGGCAAACTGGATTTTACCGGTACTCATGCAAGGTTCCTGCTCAACACCAGCAAGGCGATATCATCCGGCATCTCGCCCAGATTGGCCAGTCCAAACACCTGTCGCAAGCCATCCAGACTGCCACCTGCCGTGCACACCAATTCCGGTAGCACAGCCTCTTTTTCTTTGAGCGTATCTCCCGGCAAAAGGTCCAGAATGCCGTCGGATAAAAGCGTCAGGCTGAAGGACTCCGGCAGCTCGAGGACCTGGTCCTCGTAGGTCGCCTCATCGAACAGCCCAACCGGAAGGCCGCGCCCGCTCAGGTAACGCGCCTTGCCTTCGCTGAACAGCACCGGCAGCGGCAGGTGCCCGCCGATGCTGTAGGTCAGAAGACCGCTTTCTTCGTCTATCACCCCGCCGAGCATGGTCACGTGCTTGCCCAGCTTGCAGTTGATCAACCCACGGTTGATATGGCCGAGCACATCGGAAGGCTTGAACTCGGGAAGCAACCCACCCCGGCGGGATTCGTACAGCAGCCGGGTGGTCATGAATTTCAGCAGTACGGTGACGAAGGCCGACGACGCGCCATGGCCGGAAACATCGGCCAGGTAGAAGGCGACGCGGTGATCGTCCACGCGGAAGTAGTCGACGAAATCCCCCGACAGGTACAGCGACGGGATGATCTGGTGGGCGAACTTCAGCCCATCCACCGTCCAGGGCGTCACCGGCAGCATGTTCATCTGCACCTGGCGCCCGGCGTTCTGGTCTTCCTGCAGCAGGTGCAGGCTGGCCTGGAGCTCGCGGTTGGCCGCTTCCAGCTCCTCGCGGTAGCGCTGGTTCTCGACGCGCAGGGCGTGGCGGTCCAGCGCCCGGTGCACCGAGTGCTCCAGTACCGCCAGGTCTTCCAGGGGTTTGATCAGGTAGTCGGCCGCGCCCAGGCGCAGCGCTTCCACGGCATCGCTCATGACGCCAGCGCCGGACACGACAATGACCGGGATATCGGACTGGAGTTGATTGACGCGGCGGATGAGTTCGAGGCCATCGACCTGTGGCATGCGCAGGTCGCAGATCACCAGGTCAGGATGTTCCTGCTCGAAAACCTGCAGCCCCTGCAAGCCATTGGCAGCCTGCAGGACGCTGAAACCACTGTCTTCCAGATAGGCCGCAAGGCTTGCGCGCACTACCTCGTCGTCATCGATGATCAGCAGCTTGGCACTGGTATTGTGCATGGAGTATCCAGGCAAACGGCGCCAGGGGACGGGCTGGTTGAACACCCGGCCCAAGGCCCTGGTGCGCGTATGGGGGTTCGCTTCAAGGCGCAGACGGTACTCCCATCCGCGGGGCGATTCAAGCGTGCACCGATTGTCGAAACCCGCCTTTACACAAGAAATCGACGGGAGTTATAAGAAGCTCGGGGAGAGTCCATCAAATACAAGAGGACAGTGGCAATGAGCCAAAGCGATCGAGCCTATAGCGAGAAACGCGATTTCATCCGGATGCAAGTCGAAGCCCATGTCGTCCTGCATCATGCCGGACGCGAGATTCCCGCCCTTTGCCGCGACCTCTCCAGTACCGGCATGCAGCTGGAAGCGGACGTGGAGCTGGCGATCGGCGACAAGGTCAAGGTCCACATCCCATCCGACCACGCCGAACTGCAGGGCCTCCTGGCTGAAGCCGAGGTGGTGCGCCTGAGTGATAGCGAGAACGGTGGCAAGTCCATCGGGCTCGCCATCATCTCGATGCGCTGAGCAACGCGCGGAAACGAAAAAGGCGGCCCGATGGCCGCCTTTTTCATACCCGCGAACGCTTAGAAGTCGTCCTCGACCTCGCCGTCGCGCACCTTGAACTCACGGTTCTGCAGGTAGGCGTTGCGGATGAAGTTGTACTTGTCGCCCTGGATGAACTTCTCCGCCGACAGCAGGTTGGCGCGGGCGTCGATGACGTTCACGCCACGGATCACGTTGCGCGTCGGCACGTGGTCGATGTACGGGTACGGGCCCAGGTAGCTGTCCGGGATCTTCGCCGGCGCATCACGCAGGGTGCTCGAGCCCAGCAGCGGCAGCACCACGTACGGGCCGCTGCCCACGCCCCAGGCGCCCAGGGTCTGGCCGAAGTCCTCGTCGTTGCGCTGCAGCCCCATGCGGGTGGCCACGTCGAACACGCCCAGCAGGCCGAAGGTGGTGTTGAAGATCAGGCGACCGGTGTCGACGCCGGCGTCATGGAACTTCGCCTGCAGCAGGTCGTTGGCCAGGTTGCCGACATCGCCGACGTTGTTGAAGACGTTGTGCACGCCGCTCTCGACGATATCCGGGGTCACCGCCTGGTAGCCCTGGGCGACAGGTTTCAGCGCATAGGTATCCAGGGTGTCGTTGAAGCGGAAGATCACCCGGTTGACGCCTTCCCACGGATCGCTTTCCGCCGCATTCGCCGCCAGCGGCAGCAGTGCCAGCCCCGCTACGCAGCACACACGACCCAGACGATCGAGCCACCCGGTGGCGATCATTCGCATTGCAGACTCTCCTAGAGAAAAGTAGTGTGGCGAACCCGTGGGCCGCCCGGTGAGGCGCGCATTATACGGCCATCGGGAACTCAATAGGCAGCATAGCGAAGGCGCCCGATGCAGGAAAAACGATTGCTTCATATTGCCCGCATCCCGGTGCGCTGGGGCGACATGGACAGCTACGGCCACGTCAACAACACCCTCTATATCCAATACCTGGAAGAAGCCCGCGTCGCCTGGTTCGAGCAGCACGGCATCCCCATGACCAACGTCGAACAGGGCCCGGTGGTCCTGCAGACCCTGCACACCTACCTAAAGCCCGTGGTGCACCCCGCCACCGTGGTCATCCAGCTGTTCGCCGGCAAGGTCTGTACCTCCAGCCTGGTGGTCGAGCACCGCCTCAGCACCGAGGAAGATCCGCACACCCTCTACGGCGAGGGCTACTGCAAGCTGGTCTGGGTCGATCACGCCGGCAACCGCCCGGTCCCCGTGCCAGCCAGCCTGCGTGAGCTGATGAACGGCAGCTGAGCCGTCATCTTTCCTTAATCCAGCCGTCATGCGGCAGGGCTAGGCTGGGGCCTGACCCCGTCAGGATGACCTTGCCATGCCCACCAGCACACCGCCCGCATTCAATGCCCTGCTCTTCGGCCTCTCCGGCTGCCTCGTGGATTTCGGCGCCAGGACGCTCCCCGTGGCCCTGACCCGCACCCTGCCCCGCTGCACCGCGGAGCGCCTGCAGGAAGCTGCCACCCTGCCGCCGACCCAGGCCCTCGGCCACGCCCTGCAACGCCCGGCCAAGGCCGCCGAACTGGCGCGCTTCAACGAAGCCCTGGCCAGCGCCGCCGATGAACACGCCGAAGCCGCACCCGGGCTGGACCAGCTCCTCGACCTGCTCGCCGCCCGGCAGATCCCCGGCGCCTGGCTGGACGAGCTGCCCGAAGGCACCACCCACGCCCTCGCCGGCCCCCTGGCCAGCACCCTGGCCGCCGGCAACGACCCCGAAAGCCGACCCTGGCCAGCCCCCGACGCCTGCTGGCGGGCCCTCGCCGCCCTGGGCGTGGAGCGCCTGGAGGGCTGCGTGCTGGTCAGCAGCGAACCGCGCCTGCTCCAGGCCGGCCTCAATGCCGGACTCTGGACCGTCGGCCTCGCCGCCAGCGGCCGCCTCTGTGGCCAGGCCCTGGGCGACTGGCAGGCCCTGGCCGCCAACGAGCGCGACCCCCTGCGTGCCCGCGCCACCCTGGAGCTCTACCGCCTGGGCGCGCACTCGGTGATCGACCACCTGGGCGAGCTGCCCGCCTGCCTGGACGACCTCGCGGCGCGCCGACAGAAAGGCGAAAAGCCCTGACCGCACAATTGTTACAGCCTTGATCGGGATCAGGCGCGCGCGGCACTCCTGGATTAATCTCAACAACACGAGGGACCTTTTGGCAGCCGCCGGAGGTCCACTCCAAAGTCTTATGAAAGGAGAACGCCATGTCTGAACGTCTGCAGCAGCAACTGCAAGAACTGCGCGAGCAGTTGGCCAGCGACGCCCCGATGGATGAGCACGAGCGCGCCGAGCTGAACACGCTGATCCAGGACATAGAACTGCAACTGGCCACCGAACCGGCCACCCCGCCCGACGACAGCCTGGCGGATGGCGTCAACCTCGCGGTCGAGCGCTTCGAGATCAAGCACCCGACCCTGGCCGGCACCCTGCGCAACATCGTCCAGAGCCTGGCGAACATGGGCATCTGAAGCACCCGCAAACGAAAAACCCCGGCCTTGTGCCGGGGTTTTGCGTTCTGGTGGGTAGCCCGGGTTTCAGCCCGGGAAAATGGACCGCCTACTGCCGCGCCAACCGCCCGTTGTCCGGTGCCAGCTCGTGGGTGCTGCGGTAGGGGTTGATGTCCAGCCCGCCCCGGCGCACGTAGCGGGCATGCACCGTCAGGTACTCCGGCTTGAGCAGGCGCTGCAGGTCGAGGAAGACGCGCTCCACGCACTGCTCGTGGAAGTCGCAGTGCTGGCGGAAGCTGACGATATAGGCCAGGAAGCTGGCGTGATCCAGGCGCGCGCCCTTGTACTCCACCACCAGGGTGCCCCAGTCCGGCTGGCTGGTGACCGGGCAATTGGACTTCAACAGGTGGCTGTGCAGCGCCTCTTCCACCACCTCGCCGGCATCGGCACGCAGCAGCTCCGGCTGCGGGTGCTCGTAGTTGGCGATGGCCACGTCCAGGTCGTCGATGCAGGTCCCGGCGGCGCGGGCCACGCCTTCGGCTTCCACCTCGGCCAGGCTGCGCACGCGCACCTGCACCGGCGCGCCAGCGGCGGCCGACAGGTCCTTCTCCAGCACCGCCACCAGCTCGGCGGCATTGGCGAAGGCGCTCTGGTTCAGCGAGTTGAGGTAAAGCTTGAACGACTTCGACTCGATGATGTTCGGCGAGGCCGCCGGGATGGCGAACTCGCCGATGGCCACCACCGGCTTGCCGGACGGGGTCAGCCAGGACAGCTCATAGCAGTTCCAGAAATCCACGCCTTTATAAGGCAGGGTCTCCGCCGTCAGCCCCAGCTCGTTCCACTTCGCCACGCGGGAGATGGGGAACAGCAGTTGCGGGCTGTAGGTGCTGATGTACTCGCTGGATTTGCCCAGCGGCGAGTGTTCGGCGGGATGCTGCATGAGGAAGGCGACCTGAGCGGGAAAACCCGGCAATTGTATACAGGCCGCCACCCGCCGCGAAACCCGCGCGGCGCCCGCTCAGAACCAGGCGCGCAGCCCCACCACCCAGGCCCCCTCCTCGTCCGCCTCGCCCTCCTGTCGCAGCCAATCGCCGCTGCGCCCATAGGTGCGCTCCCACTCGTAGCCGACGTAGGGCGAGAAGTCCGGCGCCAGCCGCCAATGCAGGCGCAGCCCGGTCTCCAGCGTACTGCCACCAGCGCCGCGCCCCAGGTCGTGGTCGTCGGCCAGGGCCAGGTCGTATTCCAGGCGCGGCTCCAGCACCAGGCTGCGGGTCAGCAGCAGCTCGTACTCCGCCTCCAGGCGCAGGGAGGGGTCGCCCCGCTCGCTGAGGAACAGGTTCGCCTCCACCTCGAACCACTGCGGCGCCAGGCCCTTGATGCCAAGCACCCCGTAACTGCGCGAAGGCCCCGGCTGGTCGTCGTAACGCAGCCCCGCCTGCCAGTCGAAGAAGTCGCTGACCATGCGCCGATAGAGCAGCTGCGTCTCGCTGTCCACGGTCGGCCCGCCGGCATCGCGCACGCCTTCGTTCTTCAGCACCAGCTTGTGCAAGTCGGTGCCGTACCAGCCCTCCGCCTCCCAGGCCAGCTGGGCGTCGTCGCCGTGGAAACGGCTCTCCAGGCGATCGAAGCCGAAGTAGCCGACGGGCATGGCGTCCATGTCCATCGCCAGCGCCGCCGGGCTGGCCAATGCCGCCAGCAATCCCCACTTAATGCTGCGCATGAGCGGCCTCCCCCTTGCTGTCCATCTCCATCGCGTCGCCCAGGGAACGGCTGCTGCCGTCGGGCGCCTCGACAATCACCTTGCGGAACATGCCGCTGGCCATGTGGTAGATCAGGTGGCAGTGGAAGGCCCACTCACCGATGGCGTCGGCCGGCACATCCACTTCCAAGGTGCTGCCGGGCGCCACGTTCACCACATGCTTGAGCGGGTTGAGCCGCCCGTTGCCCTTGTCCAGCTGCATCCACATGCCATGCAGGTGCATGGGGTGGTTCATCATCGTCTGGTTGACGAAGCGGAAGCGCACCCGCTCGCCGTAGCGCAGGCGGATCGGCTCGGCCTCCGAATACTTCACCCCGTCGAAGGACCAGAAGTAGCGCTCCATGTTGCCGGTCAGCTTGAGCTCGATGGTGCGGTCCGGCGCGCGGTAGCGGGCGTCCGGGCGCATCGCCTTGAGGTCACCGTAGACCAGCACCCGCCCGCCCTCGGCCTCCGGCGCCACGCCGCTGCCCGGCGCGTAGTCGGGGTTGCCCGCCGGCGCCGATGGCATCCCGTGGCCCATTGCGGCGTGGTCCATCCCGGCCATGGTGCTGTGGTCCATGCCTGCCATGTCACCCATATCCCCCATGTCGTGGGCCATGCCCATGTCGGCCATGGTCAGGCGGCGCGGCGCGCCCAGGGGCGGCACCTCGCCGGCCATCCCCTCGCGCGGCGCCAGGGTGGCGCGCACCAGGCCGCGCCGGTCCATGGATTCGGCCAGCAGCGAATAGGCGCGGTCCTCGGTCGGCTGCACGATCACGTCATAGGTTTCCGCCACCGCCATGCGCAGGCGGTCCACCGTCACCGGCAACACGTCGTTGCCGTCAGCCTGCACCACGGTCATCGGCAGGCCGGGAATGCGCAGGTCGAAGTAGCTCATGCCCGAGGCGTTGATCAGGCGCAGGCGCACCCGCTCGCCGGGCTTGAACAGCGCCGTCCAGTTCTGTTCGGTGTCGCGGCCGTTGACCTGGAAGCGGAAGCCGCTGACATCGGCGATATCGGTCGTCGACATGCGCATGTCGCCCCAGGCCCAGCGGTCCTTCAGCGTCGCCCAGACGCCATCGCGAGCGGCATCGCGGAAGAAATCCCCGATGGTCAGCTTCTGGTCGTTGTAGTACTCGGCGTCCTTCTTCAGGTTGGCCAGGGTGCGTTCGGGCTTCTCGTCCTGCCAGTCGAACAGCATCACCGTGTATTCGCGGTCGTAGCGGTACGGCTCGCGGGCCCGGGGCTCGATGACCAGTGGCCCGTACAACCCCTCCTGTTCCTGGAAGTCGCTGTGGGCGTGGTACCAGTAGGTGCCCGACTGCTGCAGGCGGAAGCGGTAGGTGAAGGTCTGCCCGGGCTTGATGCCGGGGAAGCTGATGCCCGGCACGCCGTCCTGGTCGTAGGGCAGGATGATCCCGTGCCAGTGCAGCGAGGTGTCGCGGTCCAGGCGGTTGGTGACGCGGATCTCCACCTCCTCGCCCTCCTTGAAGCGCAACTCCGGGGCGGGGGACTGGCCGTTGATGGTCAGCGCCGGCCGGCGGCCATCGCTCAGCTCGACCTGCCCCTCATCGATCACCAGGTCATAGCTGCCACCTAGGGCGTTGGCGGCCAGGGCCAGCAGCCCCGCGCCGATCAGCACCCGCTTCATGGCGTGACCTTGAGGCTGCCCACCATCCCCGCCTGGTAATGGCCGGGGATGTTGCAGGCGAACTCCAGCCCGGTGGTGGCGCTGAAGGTCCAGGTCAGCTCGGCGGTCTTGCCCGGCTCCACCAGCACGCTGTTGGGGTCGTCGTGCTTCATCATCGCGCCATGGTCCATGCTGGCCATGTCGTGGCCCATCTTGCTGTGGTCCATCTGGCCCATGTCGTGGTTCATGCCGGTGGGGGTGAGCATGCCCATCTGCTGCATCTGCAGCATTTCCTTCTGGTGCGCCGCATGCATGGCGGCGTCGCCCAGGTTGAACTCATGCAGCAGGCCGCCCGTGTTCTTCAGCACGAAGCGCACCGTCTCGCCCGCCTTCACCTCCAGGCTGGCCGGCTCGTAATACATGTCGCCGAGGGTGATCTCCACGGTGCGATCGGCCTCGGCGGCCTTGCCCGGGTGACCGAAGGCGTAGCCGCCGGCTGGGGTGCCGGCCAGTACCGGCAGGCTGAAGGACAGGCCCAGGGCCAGGGCGATGAGAGAGGATTTCATAAGGCGCTCCTTGAGTGACGATGACGCCACCTTAAGCACCCCAGGCTGGCGCCTGGCTGACCGCGACATTACAACTTTGTCAGCTTGCGCCACCGACAGCCGCCGGCGCGGTATAAAGCAAGCGTTCCCCGCTACGAGTACTCCATGAAACTCCTGATCGTCGAAGACGAACCCAAGACCGGCCACTACCTGCGCCAGGGCCTGGGCGAAGCCGGCTTCCTCGCCGACCTCGCCAGCGACGGCATCGCCGGCCAGCACCTGGCCCTCACCGGTGACTACAACCTGGTGATCCTCGACGTCATGCTCCCCGGCCGCGACGGCTGGCAGGTGCTGCGCGCCCTGCGCGAGGCCGGCCTGGAGATACCCGTGCTGTTCCTCACCGCCCGCGACGCCGTGGAAGACCGCGTGCGCGGTCTGGAACAGGGCGCCGACGACTACCTGGTCAAGCCCTTCGCCTTCGCCGAACTGCTGGCCCGGGTGCGCACCCTGCTGCGTCGGGGCGCCACCGGCCAGCAGGACACCAGCCTGCAACTGGCCGACCTGCGCCTCGACCTGCTGCGCCGCCGGGTGGAACGCGACGGCCAGCGCATCGACCTCACCGCCAAGGAATTCGCCCTGCTGGAACTGCTGCTGCGCCGCCACGGCGAGGTGCTGCCCAAGTCGCTGATCGCCTCGCAGGTCTGGGACATGAACTTCGACAGCGACACCAACGTCATCGAGGTCGCCATCCGCCGCCTGCGCGCCAAGGTCGACGACGCCTGGCCGACCAAGCTCATCCACACCGTGCGCGGCATGGGCTACGTGCTCGAGGCGCGGGACGCCTGATGCGCCGCCTGTCCCTCGGCGCCCGCCTCAGCCTGCTGTTCGCCGCCTGCACCGCCGCCGTCTCGCTGATCGCCGGCCTGCTCTTCGACCGCGCCAGCGCCGCGCACTTCGTCGAACTCGACCAGCAACTGCTGGCCGGCAAGGTCGAGGTGTTCCGCAGCATCCTCGGCCCGGCGCGCAACGCCGAAGCCATCGGCCGCCATGCAGACGAGCTGCGCACCGAGCTGGAACGCCACCCCGACCTGGCCCTGCGCATCCTCGGCGCCGACGGCGAACCCTGGTTCGACAGCCAGGCCGTCTCCGGCGCCGGCCATGACCGCCACGGCGACACCGCCTGGCGCCGCTTCGACGCGCCCCTGGAACCGCAGCGCGCGCAATCGCCCCGGCTGGAACTGCGCCTGGACATCACCCACCACCAGCACTTCCTCGAACGCATGCAGCGGCTGATCTGGCTCACCGTCGGCCTCAGCGCCCTGGCCACCGCCCTGCTCGGCGCCTGGGCCGTGCGCAGCGGTTTGCGCCCCCTGCGGCGGATGACCGAAGTCGCCGCCGGCGTCTCCGCCAGCTCGCTCACCACGCGCCTGGCCGACGACCGGCTGCCCGCCGAGCTGGCCGGCCTCACCCAGGCCTTCAACGCCATGCTCGGCCGCCTCGACGACGCCTTCCAGCGCCTCTCGGCCTTCTCCAGCGACATCGCCCACGAGCTGCGCACGCCGCTGTCCAACCTGCTCACCCAGACCCAGGTCACCCTCGCCCAGCCCCGTGACGGCGACGCCTACCGCGAAGCGCTGCACTCCAACCTCGAAGAGCTGCAGCACCTGGCGCAGATGGTCAACGACATGCTGTTCCTGGCCAAGGCCGAGCACGGCCTGCTCGCCACCCGCCTGGAGCCCCTGCAGCTGGGGGCCGAGCTGGACGCGATGGCGGAATTCTTCGCGCCCCTGGCCGAGGATGGCCAGGTCACCCTCAGCCGCCAGGGCGACGCCCGCCTGCCGGCCGACCGCGCCCTGCTGCGCCGTGCCCTGTCCAACCTGATCGACAACGCCCTGCGCTTCACCCCGGCGGGCGGACGCATCCAGCTCCTGGTGCAGCAGGACGCCGGCCAGGTGCGCCTGGAAGTGGCCAACGACGGCACCCCGATCCCCGCCGAACTGCTGCCGCGGCTGTTCGACCGCTTCTTCCGGGGCGACCCGGCGCGCCGTGAAGGCCAGGCGGAGCACGCCGGCCTCGGCCTGGCCATCACCCGCTCCATCGTCCACGCCCACGGCGGCGCCATCCGCTGCGAATCAGCCGGTGGCTGGACGCGCTTCGTGCTGGAGTTCCCGCTAGCGCCCTGAGTCAAGGCCGGCGGGCTGGCAGTCGTAGCTCAGCAGCACATCCACGCCCCAGGCCTGCCAGCAGGACGCCTCCAGCACATAGGTCGAGCCGTTGAAGCGCCAGTCGGAGACCCCCTGCCCCTGGTCCGCATACAGGCGCACCGGCACATGGCCCTGGCTCAGCGGCCCGCTCACCGCGCCGAGCATGCCCTGCCCTTCCAGCAGCAGCTGCGGCTCGCCTGGGTCATTCACCGCGAACAGCCAAAGGGCGTTGCTGCGCTGCACGTTCTGCGACACCAGCACGCCCGGCCGGCCTTCGCCCAGGTCGACCCGGCCGAACCCCAGGCTCGCCTTGCCCCAGCCATCGCCCATGTCCTCGTCTTCGGGCGAGTAGTTGCCCGACTGCGCCACCTGTTGACGCAGGCGCTGCTGCAGCGCCTCCGGCACCTCGCCCGGGAGTTCCGGCAAGGCCATGCCGCCTTCCGAAGCCACCGGCTGCGCCCAGCGCGGGTCGCTCAGTCCCTCGTCCAGCAGCGCCCGCTGGCAGCCGGTGTCGGCCTTGCAGGCCCGCAAGCGCGCCAGCCAGGCATCGAGGGCAGCGGACCACTGCAGGATCGAGCGCTCCGGCGCCAGGCTGCCGTGCAAGCGCACCGCCATCTGCTGCGCCTTCGCCCGCAACTGATCGTCCACACACAGGCCCGCCCAGTCACCGCCCTGCCCCTCCAGCGCCACCCGCCGTTCTTCTGGCGACAGGTAGTTCGCACCGTTCAGCATGCAGGGCAGGAAAGGCAGCGGCCCCGGCAACTGCTCCAGCTGCGGGTCGGGGAAATGGCGCGCCAGCAGCTCGTCGTAACGGGCCAGCACCTGCCCGCTGCGGTCGATCAGCGCCTCGACGCTGCGCTCGTAGGGCAGCGGCAGGGTCACCACCGCCCGCCCCTCATCGAAATCGTCGATCACTGCCGGGTAGCTCGGGGCGATCACCCAGGCTCCCTGGTGATCGATAAAGCCCCACAGGTGATTCTGCGACGAACGCGCCGCCGCCAGGCCCTCGTGGAAGCCGTGGGCATCCTCGAAATCCCCCGGCAGCGGGTAGCTGCCGTCCACCGCCATGAAACGCACCGTGCTCGGCGACTGCACCTGCCCCAGGTTCTCCCCGGTGGGCAGCCGCACCGGCAGCAGGCCCTCGCGCAGGCTCAGGTCGAGCGGCTCGCTGTACAACCTAGGCGCCGGGCCGAACAGCAGCTTCGCCTGCTCATCCAGCAGGCCCCAGCCCCAGGGCCCGTCCGTCGCCATCACCCGCACGCCTTCGTTCAAGGGGTGCACACGGGTGATCTGCAGGTGCAGCCACTCGCTGAACAGCGCCGGCAGGTCCAGTTCCAGGGGCGGCACCGCCTCCAGCGCCTGGGCGCAATCGCCCAGCGGGTGCTGTGCATCGGCCCCCGGCACCGGCAGCCGCCCATCCGCCGGCAGGCGCCCGAGGGCGCGGGCGGAACGGGTCTCCAGCACCCAGGTATTGCAACGGCCGGCCGCGCTGGCCCCCAGTTCCTGGCGCACCCCGGCGCTGTCCATCATGAAATTGCCCCGGCCGCCATCGGGCGCCGCCAGGGTCTGGCCGCCACGGTAGTCACGGAGGAAATACAGCCCCTCGACCAAGGGGAACGCCGGCTTGCCATCCAGGCCCAGGTAGCCACAGAAGCGCCGCTCGGCCTCCTCGCGGCAAACCATCGCCCGACCTTCGACAAAGGGCCGTGCAATGCTCAGGCCGGGCGCCACCAGCACCCGCCCCGCGTCATCGGCATAGCCCCAGAGCTCGTCGCGCTTGAAGGCGAAGCGCCCGGCCTGCAACCCGCCGCCCACCTGCTGGAACAGCTGCGGCACCTGCAGCGCCCCCTTCGCCGTCACCAGCATGCAATCGCCACCCAGACGCTGGTCGACCGCCTCGTTGGCGCTCGACCAACGCATGCCGCAGAGCAGCTGCGACGCCGCCTCGGCAGCGCCCGTGCCGCCCATCATCAGCGCCAGGCCCCACAGCAGCGCCTTGCTTCCCTTCACCATGCAACCACTCCCTGCACCCCGTATCGATCGACCACCCGCCGCGCGCTCAATGACGAGCGGCAGCGAATATTGCGGCGCGACTGTACAGGGCTTGCCGGGGTTTTTCCTCGCTTTGCTGAAAGGGCAGGCAGGTCAGCTCAGACGATGCCGCCGTTGACCCGCAGCGTCTGGCCGTTGATCCAGCCGCCCTCCTCGCTGGCGAGGAAGGCCACCACCCCGGCGATGTCTTCCGGCTGGCCGAGGCGCTGCAAGGGCGCCAGGTTGGCCAGGCGCGCCACGGTTTCCGCATCCTTGCCGTCGAGGAACAGCTCGGTGGCGGTCGGCCCCGGCGCTACGCAGTTGACGGTGATGCCGCGGCCGCGCAGCTCCTTGGCGAACACCCGGCCCATGGCCTCCACCGCCGCCTTGGAGCCGGCATAGGCGGCGTAGCCCGGCAGCGCCAGGCCCACCACGCTGGTGGAGAAGTTGACGATCCGCCCGCCGTCGCGCAGGCGCTGCGCGGCCAGCTTCATGGTGTTGAAGGCGCCGCGGGTGTTGACCGCGAAGATCCGGTCGTACAGCGCCTCGCTGGTATCGGCCAGGTCCACCAGGCCGGGCTGGATGATCCCGGCGTTGTTCACCAGCACATCGACCCCGCCGTACTCCAGCTCGGTCTGGTCGAAGAGCACGGCCACCGCCGCCGGGTCGCTGACGTCCGCGAGGATGGCGTACGCCCGGCCTCCGGCCTGGATGATCGAGCGCACCACCTGTTCGGCGGCCTCGGGACGGGCGGCATAGTTGACGACGATCTGGAAGCCGTCGGCGGCGAGGCGTCGGGCGATGGCGGCCCCTATCCCTCGGGAGGCGCCCGTGACGATTGCGGTTCTGGCAGGGTGCGGCATGGATTCCCTCCGGGAGGCCACGGCGACTTCAGGCAGGCCGGGCCTCCACTGGGTATAGCTGGCGGGGTCGCGGCCGTGATGCCGGTCATCCGCCAGGGGCGCCGTCGACGCAGCCAGCCGACGACACGTCACCCGCGCCACCGGCTATTTGCCAGAACTGAGCAGTGCTCCGCTCATTGGAGCGGCCGCTCTGGGAGATAATCGGCGGTCCGTCGCAGTCGATGGCCACCCGCCAGCCCCCTGCCCGAAACCGCCCCGGCAAACTGCCGAAGCGGGAACTACCATAACGACAAGGCCGTAGCCGGACGCCCCCGATGGGCGCCACTGCGCCTGCCGCCCTCGCTAACCCGCGAAGGTGCACTTATCTGCCCGATAACAAGAAAGGGACATCAATGATCAAGAAGTACATCGCCGTCCTGGCCTGCGCACTGACTCTGCCCACCGGTTTCGCCGCCGCTGCGGAGGAAGCCCCCATTACCCTGCGCTTCTCCCACGTGGTGGCCGACGACACGCCCAAGGGCCAGGGCGCGCTCCTGTTCAAGAAGCTGGTGGAAGAGCGCCTCGGCAACCAGGTGAAGGTGGAGGTCTACCCCAACTCCACGCTGTTCGGCGACGCCGACGAGCTGCAAGCCCTGGCGGACGGCAAGGTGGACCTGCTGGCCCCATCGCTGGCCAAGTTCGACCAGTACACCAAGCAGCTGCAGATCTTCGACCTGCCCTTCCTGTTCGACGACCTCGAAGCCGTCAACCGCTTCCAGAAGCGCGCCAAGGGCCGCCAACTGCTGCGCTCCATGGAAGACAAGGGCATCATCGGCCTCGCCTACTGGCACAACGGCATGAAACAGATGTCGGCCAACCGCGCCCTGCACACACCGGCCGACGCCCGCGGCCTGGCATTCCGTATCCAGGCCTCCGGCGTACTCGAGGCGCAGTTCGCCCAGCTCGGCGCCAAGGCCGTGCCGATGCCCTTTGCCGAAGCCTTCGCGGCGCTGCAAAGCGGCAAGGTGCAGGGCACCGAGAACACCTGGTCCAACCTCTACAGCCAGAAGATCAACACCGTTCAGCCCTTCATCATGGAAACCAACCACGGTGTGCTGGACTACATGCTGGTGAGCAACGCGCGCACCTGGTACGCCATCCCGCACAAGACCCGCACCGAGCTGGAAGCCATCATCGATGAGGTCACCTTTGCGGTGAACCACGCCGCCGAGCAGCAGAACCAGGCCGACCGCCAGCGCATCCAGAGTAGCGGCAAGACCCAGCTGGTCTCCCTCAGCCCCGAGGAACGCCAAGCCTGGCGCACCGCCATGCAGCCGGTGTGGGAGCAGTTCACCCCCGAGATCGGCGCCGACATCGTCAAGGCCGCGCAGGTCGTCAACCGCAAGCAGTCGCAGTAACCCGCCTCAGGCCCGGGCCGGCACTTCGCCGCCCGGCGCCATCCCATAGCTGGCCGGGCTGAACACCCGGGTCAGCGCCAGCATCGCCAGCACCATCACCACCAGCACCACCCAGGCGCTGGTGAAGCTGCCCGTCACTTCCCGCAGCCAGCCCGTCAGCCAGGGCGACACCGCATTGATCAGGAAGCCGATGCCCTGCACGAAGGCTGCCAGTTGCCCCGCTTCGCGCGGGTCACGGCGATGGTCGAGGGTGAGGATCAGGCTCAGCGCAAAGCACGCGCCCAGGCCGAAGCCGATCAGCGCCACCCACAGCAGGGTCAGCTGCTGCGGCATCCACACCAACCCGGCGAAGCCCACCGCCTGGGCCACCAGGCACAGCGTCAGCAGCGGGCGGCGGTCCACGCTGCGTTGGGCCAGGGCCGGCATCACCAACGCGGCCAGCACCTGGAACACCGTCATGAAGGCCAGCAGGGAGCCGCTGCGGGTCGGGCTCCAGCCCAGTTGCTGATAGAAGGCCGGCAGCCAGGCCACCATGCTCATGTAGCCGCAGTTGATCAGCCCGAAGTACAGCGCCAGCGTCCAGGCGCGGCGGTCTCCCAGCAACCTCGGCCCGCCGCCCGCCACGCGCGGTGCCGCGCTGCCCGCCATGGGCAGCCACAGCCACAACGCCCAGGCCAGGGCCGCCGGCACCAGCCAGAAGCCCAGCCCCGCCTGCCAGTGGCCGAAATGCCCGGCCAGTACCGGGCTGAGCAAGGCCGACAGCCCGCCACCGCTCATCAGCGACGCCGAATACAGCCCCATGGCCAAGGCCACGCGACCGGCGAACTGGCGCTTGATCACCGCCGGCACCAGTGCCTGGATCAGCGCCACGCCGATGCCACCCAGCAACGCCGTACCCAGCAGCGCGCCGCCCTGGTCGCACAGCCAGCGGGCCAGGCAGGCACCGAAGATCAACGCCAGCCCGATGGCCACGCCACGTCGCTCACCCAGGCGCGCTTCCAGGCGCACCGCCGCCAGGGCCACCAGGCCCATGCAGATCACCGGCAGCGTGGTCAGCAGCGCCGTGCCCTGGAAGCTCAAGCCGGTGGCCGCGCGGATCTCGCCCAGCAGCGGGCTCACCGAGCCAAGAATCGGCCGCAGGTTCAGGCCCAGGGCCACCAGCAGCAGCCAGGCGACCAGCGGGGTGCGGGTTTCAGCCTTGCGCATGCAGGTCCTTCCAGCGCTGGTAGAGCGTGGTGGCGCCCGCCTGGGGCAGGTGCCGCACCGGCAGGCGCTGCTGCGCCAGGGGCAGCGCCAGCTGTTGGTAGATGGCGGCGGTGGAGAGGCCGAAGGGCTCGCCCTCTTCGTTGGCGATGGCGAACACCGCGCGGCTCACCCCGCTCAGGTGCATGGCGGCCAGGCACATCGGGCACGGCTGGCCGCTGGCGTAGATCACGCAGCCCTCCAGGCGCGGGCCCAGGCTCTGGCTGGCGGCACGCATGGCCAGCAACTCGGCGTGGGCGGTGGGGTCGCCGCTGAGGTGGATCTCGTTCACCGCCTCGGCCAGTACGTCACCGTCCTTCACCAGCAGCGCGCCGAAAGGCCGGCCGCCGCGTTCGACGTTGGCGCGGGCCAGCTCCACCGCCCGCTGCAGGAATGCCTGGTCATCCGTCATGGAAATCGCTCCGAAGGTGAGGAAAACCTGCGGATTATGTCCAGCCGGCCAGGTATTCTGAAATTAAATATGACCATGCAAACCAGTGGCAGAGGGCATGACTCCATGTTCGACCCGCAACTCCTGCGCAGCTTCGTGGCAGTGGCCGACTGCGGCAACTTCACCCGCGCCGCCGAGCGCCTGCACCTCACCCAATCCACCGTCAGCCAGCAATTGCGCCGCCTGGAAGACGACGCCGGCTGCCGCCTGCTCGACCGCAGCCAGCGCCGCGTGGTGGCCACGGTCGAAGGCGAGCGCCTGCTGGGCTATGCGCGGCGCCTGCTCGCCCTGCAGGAAGAGGCGCGCGACGCCATGGGCGACCTGGAAAGCGCCGGTGTGCTGCGCCTGGGGGTGCCCGAGGACTTCGCCGCCGAACGCCTGATGCCGCTGCTGGCCGCCTTCGCCGCCAACCACCCCGGCACGCGCCTGGAGGTCACCAGCGGCCTCGGCCCGGACCTGCGCCGTGCCTGGCAGGGGGGTGAGTTCGACCTGCTGCTGGTCAAGCAGATGGGCGACAGCGACGACTGCCTCGCCTCCTGGCCGGAGCCCATGGGCTGGTTCGACAGCCGCGACAACCCGGTGCTGGGCCGCGAGCCCCTGCCCCTGGTGGCCTTCCCCGCCGGCGGCCTGTACCGCAACGAGATGCTCCACGGCCTCGACGTGCAGGGCCGCCGCTGGCGCATCGCCTATTCCAGCGCCAGCCTCGCCAGCGTCTGCTCCGCCGTCGCCGCCGGCCTCGGCATCAGCCTGCTGCCCCTGCGCATCGCCACCACCCAGCACCGCGTGCTCGACGCCAGCAGCGGCCTGCCCGACATCCAGGGCGTACGCCTCGCCCTCTACAGCCGCCCCGGCCAAGGCAGCGCCGGCCGCGAGCTGGAAGAGCGCCTGGTCAGGCTTCTCAGCCCGGATGGCGCAGACCTGTAGGGGCATCCGCGACAAACCCACCTTCCCGTGGCGTAGGGTGGATGGCGCTCTTTTCATCCACCGAGCGAAGCCGATCCCATGCACAGAGGCATTGGGTCACCGCACAACAGCATGGGTTTCGCTTCGCTCTACCCATCCTACGGGCAGGATGCAGGGCAACGCGCCAGCCGCCCCGCTCAGGGCGCCGGCTGCCCTTCGTCGTCGGAATCCACCTGCTCCAGCCGGGCCTGTTCCCAGCCGCCACCCATGGCGGCGATGAGCTGGACGCTGGCGGTGAGGCGAGTGCCGGTGAGGCTGAGCACGGTGCGTTCGTTGGACAGGGCGGTGGCCTGGCTGGAGACCACGCTGCTGTAGTCCTGCAGGCCGGCCTTGTACTGGTTGGTGACCAGGCGCAGGGCCTCGCGGGCGGACTCCAGGGCCTCCTGCTGCACGCCGCTCTCCTCTTCCAGCACGCTGAGCTGGACCAGGTAATCCTCCACCTCGCGGAAGCTGTCGAGCACGGTCTGCCGGTAGCTGGCCACGGTCTGGTCGTAGCTGGCTTCGGCCTGGTCGACCTGGGAGCGGATCAGGCCGCCGTCGAACAGGTTGAGGGCGAACTCGGGGCCGATGGACCAGAAGCGGTTCGGCGTGCTGATCCAGTCGCTCAGGCCGCCGCTGCGGTAGCCGCCGGTGGCACTGAGGTTGAGGCTCGGGTAGTAGGCGGCCTTGGAAACGCCGATCTGCGCGTTGGCGGCGATCACCTTGCGCTCGGCCGAGGCCACGTCCGGGCGGCGCTCCAGCAGCTGCGAAGGCACCAGCGCCGGCACCTGGGGCAGGCTTGGGACGCTGTCCACCTCGGCCAGGTCGAACTCGGCCGGCGGCACGCCGATCAGCACGGCGATGGCGTTCTCCAGCTGCGCGCGCTGGTACTTGAGGTCGATGGCCTGGGCCTGGGTGCTCTTCAGCTGGGTGCGCGCCTGGGCCACGTCGGCGCGGGTGACGATGCCGGCGCGGAACTGGTTCTCGGTGAGTTTCAGCGAGCGCTCGTAGGCCTGCACCGTGGCATCCAGCAGGCGCTTCTGCGCGTCCATCACCCGCAGTTGCAGGTAGTTCTGCGCCAGCTCGGACTGCTGGCTCAGACGCACGGCGGCGAGGTCGGCGGCGCTGGCCTGCATGCTCGCGCTGTCGGCTTCCAGCTGGCGGCGCAGCTTGCCCCAGAGGTCCAGCTCCCAGCTCACGCCGAGGGTGGCGCTGTAGCTGTTGGAGATGCCGCCGCTGCCGCCACTGGTGACCGTGGAGCCATCGGACAGGCGCACGGTGCTGCTGCTCCCGCCCTGGCCGGAGCGGGTCTTGCTGGCGTTGGCGCTCACCGAAGGGAAGAACGAGGCACGCGCGCCACGGGCCAGCGCCTGGGCCTGGCGGAACTGGGCGACGGACTGCGCCAGGGTCTGGTTGGAGGTTTCCAGGCGCTTTTGCAGGTCGTTGAGGGTGGCGTCGCCGTACAGCTCCCACCAGGCGCCACGGGCCAGGGCATCGGCGGGCGCGGCGGCCTTCCAGCCTTCGGCGTGCTTGAAGCGGGCGGGCACGGCATGGTCGGGCTGCTGGTAATCCGGCCCGATGGCACAACCGGCCAGGGCGATGGCCAGGGCCAGCACCGGGAAAAGACGGCGGGTTTGCGGACTCATAGCGGTGTCTCCAGCGAAGCGTCGGTACGCACGCCGCGCCAGCGGTTGAAGCGATGGCGCAGGCGGTCGAGGTACAGGTAGACCACGGGGGTGGTGTAAAGGGTGAGGATCTGGCTCAGCACCAGGCCGCCGATGATGGTCACGCCCAGCGGCTGGCGCATCTCCGCGCCCTCGGCGCCGCCGATCAGCAGCGGCACCGCACCGAGGATGGCGGCCAGGGTGGTCATCAGGATCGGCCGCAGGCGCAGCAGGCAGGCGCGGTGGATCGACTCCGCCGGCGACAGGCCCTCGTTGCGCTCCAGCTGCAGGGCCAGGTCGATCATCAGGATGGCGTTCTTCTTGACGATGCCGATGAGCAGGAACAGCCCCAGCAGCGAGATCAGGCTGAACTCGCCGCCCAGCAGCTGGATGGTCAGCAGCGCGCCCACCCCCGCTGACGGCAGCGTCGAAAGGATGGTCAGCGGGTGGATGTAGCTCTCATAGAGAATGCCCAGCACCAGGTACACCAGCACCAGCGCGGCGAGGATCATCCACGGCTGGTTCTGCTGGGTGTCGGCGAAGGCGTCGGCGGTGCCGCCCAGGCGCGCGACCACGGCGCTGGGCATGCCGATGGCCGCCACCGCCTTCTCGATGGCCACGGTGGCCTGGTCCAGGCTCACGCCCGGCGCCAGGTCGAAGGAGATGCTCTCCGAGGCGAACTGGCCCTCGTGGTTGACCCGGTCCTCCTCCAGGCTGCGCTCGTAGCTGGCGAAGCTCGACAGCGGCACGCGCTGGCCGTCGGCGGTGATCACCTGCACCTGTTCGAGGGTGGCCGGGTCCTGGGCGTATTTCGGGTTGACCTCCATCACCACCTGGTACTGGTTGAGGCTGTCGTAGATGGTGGAGATCTGCCGCTGGCTGTAGGCGTTATTGAGCACCGCCGTGACCATGTTCATGTCGATGCCCAGGCGCTTGGCCGTCTCGCGATCCACCTTCAGGGTCACCTGCTGGGCGCCCTCGCCTTCCTTCGCGTCGATGGCGGTGAGCTCCGGCAGCGACTTCAGCGCCGCAGTCACCTGGGGCAGCCAGGTGCGCAGGTCGCCCAGGTCCTCGGCCTGCAGCACGTACTCGTACTGGGAGCTGCGCTGCTCGCGGGAGCCGCCGGTCATGATGTCCTGGTCGGCCATCAGCATCAGCCGGCCGCCGGGCACCAGGGGCATCTCTTTGCGCAGGCGCTCGATGACCTTCTGCGCCGACAGCTTGCGCTCCTTGATCGGCTTCAGGCGCACGATCATGAAGGCGTTGTTGATGCCACCGCTGCCACCGATGAAGCCGGCGACGCTCTCCACCGCCGGATCCTTGAGCACGGCGCGGCGGAAGATCTCCATCTTCGGCTGCATCACGCTGAACGACAGGCCGTCGTCGCCACGGATGAAGCCGATCAGCTGCCCCGTGTCCTGCTGCGGCAGGAAGGTCTTGGGCACGATCACGTAGAGCGCGACGTTGAGGCCAATGGTGATGAACAGGCTGAGCAGGGTCAGGCGCGGGTGGCGCAGGGCCCAGCCGAGGGTCACGTCGTAGAGCCGGGTCATGCGCTCGTGGATGGCCTCGCTCCAGCGCTGCATGCGGCTGTCCTTGTCCGGCACGTGGGGCTTGAGCCAGCGCGCGCAGAGCATCGGGGTCAGCGTCAGCGACACCAGCAGCGACACCAGGATGGCCGCCGCCAGGGTCAGGGAGAACTCGCGGAACATGCGGTCGATGATGCCGCCCATGAACAGGATGGAAACGAACACCACCACCAGCGACAGGTTCATCGACAGCAGGGTGAAGCCCACCTCGCGGGTGCCCTGCAGCGCCGCCTTGAACGGCGGCATGCCGTCGTTGATGTGCCGCGAGATGTTCTCCAGCACCACGATGGCGTCGTCCACCACCAGTCCGGCGGCGAGGATCAGCGCCATCAGCGACAGCACGTTGAGGGAGAAACCGAACAGGTACATCACCGCGAAGGTGCCCACCAGCGACACCGGCACCGCCAGCGCCGGGATCAGCGAGGCGCGCAGGCTGCCGAGGAACAGGTAGACCACCAGTATCACCAGCACCACGGCGATCAGCAGGGTGCGCTCGGCCTCGTGCAGGGTGGCGCGGATCACCGGCGAGCGGTCCATCGCCTGGTTCAGCTTGACGCTGGCCGGCAGCACCGCCTGCAGGGTCGGCAGCTGCGCCTTGATGCTTTCGATGGTCTCGATGATGTTGGCGCCGGCCTGGCGGTTGATCACCAGCAGCACCGCGTTCTCGTCGTTGAAGAAGCCGCTGTTGTAGCGGTCTTCCACCGCATCGCGGACCCGTGCCACATCGCCCAGGCGCAGGGCCGAGCCCTCCTGGTAGCGGAGGATCAGCGGCGCGTAGTCGGCGGCCTTCTCCAATTGGTCGTTGGCGCCCACCTGCCAATGCCGCGCGTCATCCTCCACCGCGCCCTTGGGGCGGCGCTGGTTGGCGGCGGCGATGCGGCTGCGCACGTCGTCCAGGGACAGGCCGTACTGGTTGAGCAACTGCGGCTCCAGCTCGACCCGCACCGCCGGCAGCGAACTGCCACCGATCTGCACCTCACCCACGCCCTTAACCTGGGACAGGCTCTGGGCCAGGATGGTCGAGGCCAGGTCGTACAGCTGGCCCTTCTCCAGCACATCGGAGGTCAGCGACAGCACCATGATCGGCGCCTGGGACGGGTTGACCTTCTTGTAGGTGGGCAAGCTGCGCATGCCGCTGGGCAGCAGGTTGCGCGAAGCGTTGATCGCCGCCTGCACATCGCGGGCGGCGCCGTTGATGTCACGGTCCAGGTCGAACTGGATGATGATCCGCGTCGAGCCCTGGCTGGTGCGGCTGGTCATCTGGGTGACGCCGGACATGGTCCCCAGCGAACGCTCCAGCGGCGTGGTCACGCTGGACGCCATGATCTCCGGGCTCGCCCCGGGCAGGCTCGCCTGCACCGTGATCACCGGAAAATCCATCTGCGGCAGCGGCGACACCGGCAACAGCCCGAAACTCATGCCGCCCAGCAGCATGATGGCCAGGCTCAGAAGCATGGTGGCGACGGGGCGGTGGATGAACGGGGCAGAGAGGTTCATGGCTGAACGCAGCTCCAAGCGGCAAGCTTCAAGCCGCAAGAAAAGAGCAGGCCAACACCGGCCTCATCAGCCGCACACGACCACTTGCAGCTTGTGGCTTGCGGCTTGCCGCTGACGCCCATCACACCACCTCCCCGGTGGCCTGGCGGTTCCAGCGCCGCGACAACCGATCGAAGGCGAGATAGATCACGGGCGTCGTGAACAACGTCAGCACCTGGCTGACCAGCAAACCACCGACCATCACCAGGCCCAGGGGCTGGCGCAGTTCGGCGCCGGAGCCGGTGGCGAGCATCAGTGGCACGGCGCCGAAGAGCGCGGCCAGGGTGGTCATCAGGATCGGCCGGAAGCGCAGCAGCGCGGCCTGGTAGATGGCGTCCTCGGGGCTCATGCCCTGGTGGCGTTCGGCCTCCAGGGCGAAGTCGATCATCATGATCGCGTTCTTCTTGACGATACCGATCAGCAGGATGATGCCGATGATGGCGATCAGGCCCAGGTCGTTGCCCGAGAGCAGCAGCGCCAGCAAGGCGCCGACGCCCGCCGAGGGCAGCGTGGAGAGGATGGTCACCGGGTGGATGTAGCTCTCGTAGAGCACGCCCAGGACGATGTACATGGTCACCACCGCCGCCAGGATCAGCAGCAGCGTGCTCGACAGCGAGGCCTCGAAGGCCGCCGCCGCACCCTGGAAGCGGGTCTGGATGCCTTCCGGCATGCCGATTTCCTGCTGCACCCGCTCGATCGCCGCCACCGCCTCGCCCAAGGCGACGCCGGGGGCCAGGTTGAACGACAGGTTCACCGCCGGGAACTGGCCGATGTGGTTGATCGCCAGCTCCGTCTGCCGCTCCTCGATGCGCGCCAGGGTGGCCAGCGGCACCTGCACGCCGTCGGTGCCGGCGACGCGCAGCTGCTGCAGCGCCTGCGGGCCGATGCGGTCGCCAGTGGCGGACTCCAGCACCACGCGGTACTGGCTGGCCTGGGTGAAGATGGTGGAGATCTGCCGCTGGCCGAAGGCGTCGTAGAGCGCGTCGGTGATGGCGGAAATCTCCACCCCCAGGCGCCCGGCCATGTCGCGGTCGATGTCCAGGTACACCTGCAGGCCCTTGTCCTGCAGGTCGCTGGCCACGTCCGAGAGTTCCGGCTGCTGGCTCAGCGCGTCCACCAGCTTGCCGGTCCACTCGCGCAGCAGGTCGGCGTCGGGGGACTCCATGCTGAACTGGAACTGGGTGCGGCTGACCCGGTCCTCGATGGTCAGGTCCTGCACCGGCTGCAGGTACAGGCGGATGTCGCTGAGCTTGTCCAGTTGCGGCTGCAGGCGCTGGATCACCTCGCTGGCGGTGAGGTCGCGCTCGCCATGGGGCTTGAGGTTGATCAGCATGCGCCCGCTGTTGAGGGTGACGTTGTCGCCGTCGACGCCGATATAGGACGTCAGGCTGGCCACCGCCGGGTCCTTCAGCACCAGCTCGGCGAGGCGCTGCTGGCGCTCGCTCATGGCGCGGAACGACACCGATTGCGGCGCCTCGGTGATGCCCTGGATCACGCCCGTGTCCTGCACCGGGAAGAAGCCCTTGGGCACCGCCAGGTAGAGCACCACGGTCAGGCCCAGGGTGGCGACCGCCACCAGCAGGGTCAGCGCCTGGTGGCGCAGCACCCAGCGCAGGCCATGGGAATAGCGTTCGATCATGCCGTCGATGAAGGCGCCGCTGACGCGGTAGAAGCGGCCCTGCTCCTTCTCTTCCGGCTCGGGCTTGAGCAGCCGCGCGCACATCATCGGCGTCAGGGTCAGCGACACCACCAGGGAAATCAGGATGGCCACCGCCAGGGTGATGGCGAACTCGCGGAACAGCCGCCCCACCACATCGGCCATGAACAGCAGCGGGATCAGCACGGCGATCAGCGAGAAGGTCAGGGAGATCAGGGTGAAGCCGATCTGCCGGGCGCCCTTGAGCGCGGCCTCCAGCGGCGTGGCGCCCTCCTCCAGGTGGCGGGCGATGTTCTCCAGCATGACGATGGCGTCGTCCACCACGAAGCCAGTGGCGATGGTCAGGGCCATCAGCGTCAGGTTGTTCACCGAGAAGCCGGCCAGGTACATCACCCCGAAGGTGCCCACCAGGGACAGCGGCACGGCGATGGACGGGATCAGCGTGGCGCTGACCCGGCGCAGGAACAGGAAGGTCACCATCACCACCAGGGCGATGGCGATCAGCAGCTCGTGCTGCACGTCGGTGACCGAAGCGCGGATGGTCTGGGTGCGGTCGGTGAGCACCACCACGTCCAGGCCCGCCGGCAGGTTGGCGGTCATCTTCGGCAGCAGCTCCTGGATGCGGTCCACCACTTCGATGACGTTGGCGCCGGGCTGGCGCTGGATGTTCAGCAGCACCGCCTCGTTCTGGTTGGCCCAGGCGGCCAGGCGCTCGTTCTCCGCACCTTCGGCGATCTCGGCGACGTCCTTCAGGCGCAGCGCCGCGCCGTTCTGGTAGGCGAGGATGAGGTTGGCGTATTCCTCCGGCGACTTCAGCTGGTCATTGGCGTCCAGCATCGAGGTGCGCGTCGGGCCGTCGAAGTTGCCCTTGGGCTGGTTGACGTTGGAGGCGCTCACCAGCGAGCGCACGTCGGACAGGTTCAGGCCGTTGGCGGCGAGCGCCTCCGGGTTGACCTTGATCCGCACCGCCTGGCGCTGGCCGCCGGCGATGCTGACCATGCCGACGCCACTGATCTGCGACAGCTTCTGCGCCATGCGCGTGTCGACCAGGGTGTGCAGCTGCGGCAATGGCAGGGTCTTGGAGCTCACCGCCAGGGTCAGCACCGGGGTGTCGGCCGGGTTGACCTTGTTATAGACGGGGGGCGCCGGCAGGTCGTTGGGCAGCAGGTTGTTGGCCGCGTTGATGGCCGCCTGCACCTCCTGCTCGGCCACGTCCAGCTGCACCTCCAGGCTGAAGCGCAGGGTGATCACCGAGGCGCCGCCGGAGCTGGTGGACGACATCTGCGTCAGCCCCGGCATCTGCCCGAACTGGCGCTCCAGCGGCGCGGTCACGGCGCTGGTCATCACATCCGGGCTGGCGCCCGGGTACAGGGTCATGACGCGGATGGTCGGGTAGTCCACTTCCGGCAGCGCCGAAACCGGCAGCAGGCGGTAGGCGATCAGGCCGGCGAGGAGGATCGCCAGCATGCTCAGCGTGGTGGCGACCGGCCGCAGGATGAACAGGCGGGAGATGTTCATACGCCGCCTTTTTCAGCCTTGCCGCCCTTCTCGGCGCCCTTGTCCGCGCCTTGCAACTGCTCGCTGGGCTGGGTCGGCACCTGGTCGCTGTCGTGCACCACTTCCACCTCGCTGCCGTCGCGCAGGCGGTCGGTGCCTTCCAGCACCACGCGCTCGCCGACCTTGAGCCCGGCCTTGATCACGGTGCGCTCGCCATCGCTCGGGCCGGTTTCCAGGGCCTGCACGCGCACCTTCTTGTCGCCGTCCATCACGTAGGCGAAGGTGCCCTGGCTGCCGAACTGTACGGCGGCGGACGGGATCAGCACCGACTGCTTCAGGGTGTCGGCCAGCAGGCGCACGTTGACGAACTGGTTGGGGAACAGCGTCTCGTCCTCGTTGGCGAAGCGCGCCTTGAACTTCAGGGTGCCGGTGGCGGTGTCGATCTGGTTGTCCAGGCTCTGCAGCACACCCTCGGCCTGCTTCAGGGTGTCGCCACGGTCCCAGGCTTCCACCGCCAGGGCATTGCCCGCGCGGAAGCGCGTGACCACCGCCGGCAGCTGGTTCTCCGGCAGGGTGAAGGTGACGCTGATGGGCTTGGTCTGGGTGATCACCACCAGCGGCGTGGTGTCGCCGGAGCTCACCTGGTTGCCCAGGTCCACCTGGCGCAGGCCCACGCGGCCGGACACCGGGGCGCGCACCTGGGTGAAGCTGAGGTTGAGCTTGGCATCGGCCACCGCGGCCTGGTTGGCCTTCACCGTGCCCTTGTACTGGCCCACCAGGGCTTCCTGGGTGTCCAGGGTCTGCTTGGCGATGCTGTCCTCGGCGTACAGGCCGCGGTAGCGCGCCAGGTCGATCTCGGCGTTCTTCAGCTGCGCCTGGTTCTGCAGCAGCGTGCCCTCGGCCTGCTGCAGCGCCACCTCATAGGGGCGCGGGTCGATCACCGCCAGCAGGTCGCCGGCCTTCACCTGCTGGCCTTCCTCGAAGGCCAGCTTCATCACCTCGCCGTTGACCCGGCTGCGCACGTTCACCGTGTTCAGCGAGGTCACCGTGCCCAGTGCCTTGTAGAACACCGGGAAGTCACCTTCGCTGGCGGCCGCCACGCGCACCGGCACCGGCCCACCGAACGCGCCGAAGCCCGGGCGCGCCATGCCGGCGGGGCCGGGTCGGGTGCGGGTCGCCTCCCCTTCCGGGTGCTTGGACGAGGCCGGCCAGAACCACCACACCAGCGCCACCAGGGCGGCCAGGCAGAGGGTGATGATCAGCCAGTTGCGGGAAGGACGGGGGCGCGAGTCTTGTATCGAGGACATGATTCAGGGTCGGTCTGTGCGAGAGCGTGCACGATAAGCACTCGGCGCCCATAGGCAAAGTCTCTTTACCGCCTATTTACCCATTCCTTACCGCAGCGATGGCGCGCCCTTGAGCGGTGGCGGCCCTTGGCGGCTCCCTGCGCAAATGTCACATCTCCTTTCCGCGCCCGCTCTTGTCCATGAAGCCGCCCCGCGCGACCATGCGCGCTTGCCTTGCCGATGATTGGGAGCGCCCCGTGTTCGAACGACTCAAGCAGCAGTTCTCCACCCTGCGCAGCCGCGCCGACTTCCACGCCCTGCGCATCGTCCGCCAGAGCGGCGAGCACTGCCGGGTACGGCGCAATGTCGCCGAGCCGCCGTTCTTCTCCAGCGACCTGGGCGCCATGCTCAGCGTGCGCATCGATGGCGTCGAAGCCTATGCCGCCACCAGCGACCTCAGCACCGAAGGCCTGCAGCGCGCCCTCGACCTGGCCGAGGCCCGCGCCCGGCTGATCGCCCCGCACAACCTGGTGGACGCCCGCGTCGCCCCGCCCCAGGGCCGCGCCGAGTACCGCTCCCCGGGCCTCGACACCCCGCTGCCCGGCATCGCCGAGCGCATCGAGCTGCTGCGCGAGGAGTCCGCCGCGGTGCCCGCCGACCCGCGTCTGGTCAACTGGACGCTGCTGCTCAGCGTCAACCGCCACGAGCAGCTCTACCTCAACAGCGCCGGCGCCGAACACTGGCAGGAACTGCAGTTCGTCTACCCCGGCGCCAGCGTCACCGCCTTCGACGGCCACGACAGCCAGACCCGCAGCTTCGGTGGCTACCACGGCGGCCAGCAGGGCGGCGCCGAGGTCATCCGGCGCCTGGGCCTGCGCGGCTCGGCGCCCCGCGTGGCCGACGAGGCGCTGCAGCTGCTGCTGGCGCCCAACACCCCGGAAGGCCCCCGTGACCTGCTGCTGATGCCCGAGCAGATGATGCTGCAGATCCACGAATCCATCGGCCACCCGCTGGAGCTGGACCGCATCCTTGGCGACGAGCGCAACTACGCCGGCACCAGCTTCATCCGCCAGGAAGACTTCGGCCACTACCAGTACGGCTCGGCGCTGCTCAACGTCAGCTTCGACCCGGGCATCCCCGAGGAGCTGGCCAGCTACGGCCACGACGACGACGGCAGCGCCGCGCAGAAGACCCTCCTGATCGAGAAGGGCCTGCTCCTGCGCCCCCTCGGCGGCGCCCTCTCGCAGCAACGCAGCGGCTTGCCGGGCGTGGCCAACAGCCGCGCCTGCAACTGGAACCGCGCGCCCATCGACCGCATGGCCAACCTCAACATCGAGCCCGGCGACCAGCGCCTGGAGCAACTGGTCGGCGGCATCGAGCGCGGCATCCTGATGACCACCAACCGTTCCTGGTCCATCGACGACGCGCGCAACAAGTTCCAGTTCGGCTGCGAATGGGGCCAGCTCATCGAAAACGGCGAGCTCAAGGGCGTGGTGAAGAACCCCAACTACCGGGGCATCTCCGCCAGCTTCTGGCGCAGCCTCGCTGCGGTGGGCGACGCCAGCACCTTCGAGGTGCTCGGCACGCCCTTCTGCGGCAAGGGCGAGCCCAACCAGGTGGTGCGGGTGGGCCATGCCTCACCCGCCTGCGTGTTCAGCCAGGTCGACGTATTCGGAGGTGCCGCCTGATGAGCGTCCATATCGACTCCCGCGAAGCCGGCTTCGCCGCCCTCGCCGACTCCCTGCGCCAGGCCATGCGCCCCGGCGAGGACTTCACCCTCTGGTACAGCGCCGAGGAATCCGACTTCATCCGCTTCAACCACGCCCGCGTGCGCCAGGCCGGCCATGTGTCCCAGGCCGGCGCCACCCTGCAGCTGATCGCCGCCGAGCGCCAGGCGCAGATGGCCGTCACCCTCTCCGGCCAGCCGGACGAAGACCGCCAGCGCCTGGCCGACGGCCTCGAACGCCTGCGCGCGGTGATCGGCCAGCTGCCGCCCGACCCCTACCTGATGCCCGACCGCACGCCCTGGCAGCGCCGCCATGTCGACAGCCAGCCGCTGCCCGACCCGGCCGCCGTGCTGCCCTGCATCAGCGCCGCCGCCGAAGGCCTGGACATGGTCGGCATCTACGCCGCCGGCCCGCTCTACCGGGGCTTCGCCAACAGCTGGGGTGCCTTCGGCTGGCACAGCGCCCACTGTTTCAACTTCGACTTCAGCCTGTTCCACGCCAACGGCCAGGCGGTGAAGGCCGACTACGCCGGCCAGGGCTGGAACGATGAGGAATTCCTCCGCCGCTTCGCCGCCGCCCGCGCCCAGCTGGAGCACCTGGGCAAGCCCCTGCGCATCCTCGCCCCGGGCGGCTACCGCGCCTACATCGCCCCGGCGGCGCTGGAGGAGATCACCGGCATGCTCTGCTGGGGCGGCTTCTCGGCCCGCGCCCTGGCCAGCAAGGAAAGCCCGCTGCAACGCCTGGACGACGGCGCCCGCTTCAGCCCGTTGCTGGGCCTGCACGAGCAGGTGGCCGGCGCCCTCTCGCCGCCCTTCACCGCCGAAGGCTCGCCGCGCAGCGATGTCGCGCTCATCCAGGAGGGTCGCCTCACCGACCGCCTGGTGGGCTCGCGCAGCGCCCGCGAATACGGCCTGCCCGGCAACGGCGCCAGCGGCGACGAAAATCCCCTGGCCCTGGTGATGGACGCCGGCACCCTGCCCGAAGCCGACGCCCTCGCCGCCCTCGGCACCGGGCTCTACATCGGCAACCTCTGGTACCTCAACTGGTCCGACCTGCCCGCCGCCCGCATCACCGGCATGACCCGCTTCGCCACCTTCTGGGTGGAGGACGGCCGCATCCAGGCGCCGGTCAGCACCATGCGTTTCGACGACAGCCTCTTCGACCTCCTCGGCGACCAGCTCGAAGCCCTCACCGCCGAACGCCAGCTGCGCCTCTCCGCCAGCACCTACGACGAACGCCAGACCCTCTCCTCCCTGCTCCCTGGCGCCCTGGTCAAGCGCCTGCAGCTCACGCTATAGCGCCACACTCCCCCGTAGCCCGGGCTTCAGCCCGGGAGCGGGCTTCACCCGCCCTACGGAGCCGACCGGTCGGCCCTGGCACGCCCCGTAGGAGCGAGCTCTGCTCGCGAAGCTGTTGCCGGAACCCGTGGGAGATTCTATGTCAACCAGCCGTAGCGTCCCGGTGTCGGTACGGCTGTTGGCTGGTCATCAGGGCAAAAGCGATTCTGGCCAGTTTCCGGGCGAGGATCGTTAGGGCCTCGGTCTTCTTCAAACCCCGCTGCAAATAAGCTTGATAGCGTTCCTTCCAGGCGGCTGTGCGACTGGCGGCCATGGCGGCGTTATGCAGTAGCCGTCGTATCTCCGGATCCCCCTGCTTGGTCAGCTTGCGCCGGCCGATGTAGCGCCCCGATTCCCTGACCCGGACATCCAGCCCGAGAAAGGCGATGAACGCATCGCTACTGCGGAAGGTGCCCCGTAGGAAGGCCAGGTTCAGCGCGGCAGCGGTGATCGGGCCAACCCCTTCGATCTCCTGGCAACGTTGTGCCTGCGCGCTCAAACCGGCCTCTTTCAGCGTGGATTGCAGCGCTGCGTTAAGCGTCCGCTCCAGGTCTTTCATCTGCTGCAGGACGGGCTTCAATGCCTCCGCCAATTGGCGATCCTGGGCGAAGCTCAGGCGCAGAGCCGTCGTTACTCGCACCAGGGTGGCGCGACGGTGCAACAGGGCCTGCAGCTTGCGGTACAGGCGGCTCGGCGGCGCCCAGGGGTGCAACTGCTTCTGTTCATGAGCCAGGTAGCGGGCCAGCAGACGGGCATCGCTCAGGTCGTTCTTGACCCGGCCACCGATGCCTTTGCGGTAGTTGCTCAGGCGGTAACCATCGATCACGTAGACCCTGTGGCCACGTTTGTGCGCCAGCGTGGCGACGGCAACGTGGTAGGTGTTGGTGGCTTCGATGGCCAGGCTGCAACCTGCAGGCAGGCTCTTGAGCCAGGTGGCGATAGCGTGCGGTTCATTGATGAGCTCTCTGGCTTGCTCCAGATCTGCTCGATACAGACTCAGACTGTCTTTGGCGACATCGATACCGATTACGGTGCTCTGCATTGTCATGACGAACTCCCAGGGCCAAGATGGAATGACCTGTCGGGGGCTCACGATGGCGCAGGCTTGCAGATATGGTCGGTCTCGGGGGCGGACCTGAGCCGATGGATTCCTTATCGGCGCTTGCAGTGAGGTGAGGAGCGGGAGAAATCTCCCACGGTCTGGCTTGCAGAAGCGATTTCGCTCCCTCCGCCCCCCGACAGGTTCCACCCTAGGACATACAAGCGAATTCATTCGCGATGAAACATCCGCCCACTCGCAGCCCGGTGCCGGCGGTGAACCCTTCGCGGCTGAAGCCGCTCCCACAGGGAATGCCCGCAGCGAGGCCCGACATCGCTGCGTTGGGCCTCGCTACGCTCGGCGCCAACCTACGACACCGAGCCCCTCGTAGGTCGGGTGAAACCCGACACTCCGGCCGACCACCACGCGGGTTTCACCCGCCCTACGGCGCCAACCGCTGTGTAGGGTGGATGACGCTCTTTTCATCCACCAGGCGATATCGAACCCCGCTCCGCTGCCCCGCCTGGTGGGAGCGAATTCATTCGCGATGAAATATCCAGCCACTCGCAGAGCCCGGTGCTGGCGGTGGGTCCTTCGCGGCTGAAGCCGCTTCCACAGAGAATGCCCGCAGCGAGGCTGCACACTGCTGCGTTGGGCCTCGCTACGCTCGGCGCCAACCTACGAATTCGACCGGTGCGTAGGGTGGATGACGCTTCACCCATCCACCATCGGTGCCCCACCGAACACCGCCGGTGGAGGTAAAATCGACCTCCACCCTACACACGGCTCAACGCCGTGCCTGGCCACGGATTAGCGCCCAAAGAAAAAGGGAGGCCAATGGCCTCCCTTTTTCGTCACCTTCGCCCGATCAGAGCGCGGCGATGGCGGCTGCGTAGTTCGGCTCGTCGGCGATTTCGCCTACCAGCTCGCTGTGCAGCACCTTGTCATTCTCGTCCAGCACGACCACGGCGCGGGCGGCGATGCCGGCCAGGGGGCCGTTGGCGATGGCGACGCCGTAGTCCTTGAGGAACTGCGCGCCACGCATGGTGGACAGGTTGATCACGTTTTCCAGGCCTTCAGCGCCGCAGAAGCGCGCCTGGGCGAACGGCAGGTCGGCGGAGATGCACAGCACCACGGTGTTGGCCAGCTTGCTGGCTTCGGTGTTGAACTTGCGCACGGAGGTGGCGCAGGTGGGGGTGTCGACGCTCGGGAAGATGTTCAGCACCTTGCGCTTGCCGCTCAGGCTGGCCAGGGTCACGTCCGCCAGGTTGCCGCCGACCAGGCTGAAAGCCGGTGCCTGGGCGCCTTTGGCCGGCAGTTGGCCATCGACGCTGACGGGGTTGCCCTTGAGGGTTACTTGAGCCATGGAATTGATCCTTTTATTGATGGGTTGTTCTGTACTGCAAGCAAGAGTGCCGCAGGATAATGAATTCCGACCGGCAAGTCAGATATTTAATCCAAACGTCACACAGGCCGCCCCATGGCCCCCAGAAACGACAATGCCCGGCTTATCGGGCCGGGCATCTGTCACGTCGAGCAACTGGGCTCAACCGTTGGAGCACCCATTGCCGAACACCATGTACTCGAGGCGGTGAACCTTGCCCTGGTGGTCTTCATAGGTCAGGTAGGCCGGCACCACGCCGCAGACATCAGGGACTTCGCTGCGGGAGATGACCCGGGCGATGTCCAGCTCCATGCCGTAGTGGTAGGGCTCGGTTTCGGCGGGGGCGGGTTGTTCGGGGGCGGCAGCGAAGACGAGAGGAGACAGGCCGGCCAGGGCCAGCAACATGAACGCTTTCATTGATCTGTTATCCGAATTGCCTTGGAGGGAGGGGCTTCGGCCCGCTCTCCACGAACGGGCCGAAGGTACTGCGCAACACCGCAGGACGGTGAGGTAGATCAGCATGTGCGCCTCGTCGTGGGAGGCAGGACAATTTTAAGGAGCGCCACCCGGCGCTTACAGACCGATCCAGCACAAGGACTGTGGCCGCTGGCTCAACAATCCCTCAGCCCTGCGGAGCGTCCGCGCCCTGCCCCTCGTCCACCACCACGGTGCAGGTCATTCCCGCCGACAGCGCCAACCCCTCGGGCACCTCGTCCAGGTGGATGCGCACCGGCACGCGCTGGGCCAGGCGCACCCAGTTGAAGGTCGGGTTCACGTCCGCCACCAGCTCGCGGCTCTCGGGGTTGTCACGGTCGTAGATGCCCCGGGCGATGCTGTCGACATGGCCCAGCAGGCGCTCGCCGCTCATCAGGCGCATCTCCACTTTCGCGCCCACGTGGATGCGCGGCAGGCGGGTCTCCTCGAAGTAGCCGTTGACGTAGAACGAGCGCCCGTCCACCAGCGCCATGCTGGCCTGGCCGGTGCGCGCGTAGTCGCCCCGGTAGATGTTGAGGTTGGTGACGTAGCCGTCCACTGGCGCGCGCACCTCGGTGCGTTCCAGGTCCAGCCGCGCCGCATCGCGCTGGGCCAGGGCGCGGCGGTAACGGGCCTCGGCGCCGTTGGCGATATGGCTGGCGTCCTCGCGGCTCTCCCGCGACACCACCAGGTCGTCCATGTCGGCGCGGCGACGGGCATTGAGGCGGCGCATGTCCAGCTCGGCGCGGGCGGCGTCCACCTCCGCCTCGGCCTCGCTCACCGCCAGCGCGTAGTGCGACGAGTCGATGCGCAGCAGCACATCGCCGGCCTTCACCGCCTGGTTGTCGCGCACCGGCACCTCCACCACCAGCCCGGCAACATCGGGGGCGATGTTGATCACATCGGCGCGCACCCGGCCGTCGCGGGTCCAGGCCGACTCCATGTAGTGCTGCCACAGCTGGTGCACCAAGGTCACCGCCAGGGCGAGGATGAGCAGGGTCGCGACGACACTGATGATTCGTTTCACGGACAGGGGTCTCTCAACGGTAGGTGGCCAGCGCCAGGGCGCCGTACAGGCAGGTGAACAGGCTGACCCGCAGCAGCACCGGGTGCCAGGCGTGCTGGTACAGCCCCAGGCGCGCGGCCAGGCGGTCGAGCACCCAGCCACCGGCCAGGGCCAGGAGGAACAGCAGCGTCAGGCTGGGCAGGTAGACGCCGTGCAGGGCGATCTCACGTGGCATGGGCGAGTACCGGGGCAGGTGCCGGCTCGAGGGCATCAGCCCAGGGCGCCAGCGGGTCGAGCAAGGAGGTGCGGATGAAGTGCAGGTAGCTCTGCAGGCGGCGCAAGGGCGAGGTCTCGAACTGCGGCGCACAGGGCTCAGGGGTGGTGCGCACCGCCTCGATGGCCTGCTCAACCGCCTGCAGCGCGCGCAGGCGGTTGCCCTCGCCGGGCTGGATCAGCAGGCGGATCAGCGCCCGCCCCATCACCCGCACCGATTGCCGCCAGGGCATCGACTCGGCATAGCAGGACAGCGCCGGCAGCCGTGCCTGCTCCAGGCGCAGCTCGATCACCGCGTGGCCCACCTCCTGCACCGCATACATCCAGCGCAGCAGGCGGCGCTGCACGTCCGGGCGCCCGGCGGAGAAGGCATAGGCCTGGGCCAGCAGGTCCCGGGTGCCGCTCTCGAAGCCGCTCACCAGCCCACGGATGCGCCCGCTCACGGTGTGCACCGCGCACAGGCGCAGGTCGTGCTCCAGGCGCCGCCACAACCAGGGCCGGTTGGGCGGCAGGATCAGCGCCGCCGCCAGGGTGGCCAGGGTCATGGACAGCAGCACCGCCAGGTACTCGTTGAACAGCCGGTAGGGGTCGTAGTGGGTGAGGTTGGCCGGCAGCGACAGCAGGCAGAACCACACCAGCAGACCGACGCCGTAGCCCGACCACTGGCTGCGCGACAGCAGCAGCGCGCCCAGGGCGAAGGTGGGCGCCAGGGCGCAGCAGAGCATGGCGAAGCCGTCCAGCCAGGGCAGCACCCAGAAGGTGGTCGCGATACCGGCGAGGGCGCCGCCGGTGGCGCCGATGGTCAGCTGCAGGGCCAGGCGCTTGGGGTTGGAGGATGACGACGCCAGTGCCGAGATCATCCCCACGGTCATGGTGAAGGTCTCCCCGGCCGGCCAGGCGGTGGCCATCCAGAAGGTGCCCAGGGCGAGGATCAGCAGGCTGCTGCGCATGCCGGCCACGGCGGCGGCCAGGGAGTTGGCGCGGGGGCGGAAGCTCTCCCGCCAGTCCTCGCGGGCGTGGCGGTGGTCCAGCAGCGAGGCCAGGGTCAGGGCGTAGCTGTGGAGGTCGTCGACGAAGCGGAACAGCAGCTCGGCGGCGGTATCGAAATCCAGCGCGCCGGCCTCGTCCACCTGCTGCATGGCCAGGCGTCCGCGCCCGGCGCGGATCAGCTGCATCAGTTCCTGCCGGCAGGCCGCCAGGCGCCCGGCGAACTCCGCCGCCTCGGCGTCGCTGCCCAGGCTTTCGCGCTGGGCGGCCAGCAGCGCGGCCACTTCCGCCAGGCAGGGCGCCAGGGCCTCGCGCACCAGTTGGCCGGTCGGTTCCACGGTCGCGGCCAGGCGGTTGAGCAACTGGTGCAGGGCATGGAAGCGCGTGGAAAGCACCATGAACTCGTTGTTCAGCCGCCCCAGGCGCCCGGCACGCAGGCGCATGTGCGGGTCTTCGAAGGCGGTGGCGTTGCGCAGGTTCTCCAGGCCCACGGCAGCGGCGGCGAAGCGCGCGTTGAGGGCCTCGAAGCGCTCGCTGTCCAGGCGCCCGGCCAGCCCCTCGCAGGCGAAGGCGGCGAAGTCGCGGAAGCGCGCCTGCAAGGTGGCGCGCAGATCGGCGCTGCTGGTCTGCGGCAGCACCAGGGCGTTCACCAGCCCGGTGCAGAGGATGCCCAGGGTGATCTCCAGCACCCGCCACAGCGCCTGCATGAAGGCGCCTTCCGGGTGCAGGGTCGCCGGCAGGCCGATGATCACCGCCGTGTAGCCGGCCAGCACGCAGGCGTAGCCGCGAAAGTCCCGGTAGCGCGCGGCACCGGCGGTGCACAGGCCGATCCAGATGGCCACGCTGAGCATGAACAGCACCCGCTCCTGGTTGAACAGGGCGATCAGCGCCACCATCACCGTCAGCCCCAGCAGGGTGCCGATGATGCGGTAGAAGCTCTTGGCCAAGACCTGGCCGCTCTGCGGCTGCATGACGATGAACACCGTCACCAGCACGGTGCCGGGCTGCGGCAGCTCCAGGCGGTAGGCCAGCCACAGGGCGATGAAGGCGGTGAGCAGGGCCTTGAGGATGAACACCCAGGTCAGGCCCTCGGTGCGCGCCCAGCTGGCCAGGTCGCGGCGCAAGGTTGTGGTCATGGTCGTTTCTCAGGGATGGGGGATGTGCAGCGTGGGTTCGCTGGGCGTCAGTCGCGCCGGCTGAGGGCCGGCGGCCACCGGCAGCACGCCGCCGCCCAGTTGCAGCAACAGGTCGGCCTGGGCCACCAGGCGCGCGGCGCGCACCTGCTGCTGCAGGCGCTGGGCCTGGAGCAGCGCCGGTTGCGCCTCCAGCACCGCGCGCTGGTCGGTGAGGCCGCGCTGGCGGGCCAGCTGGGCCAGGTCGAAGGCGTGTTGCGCCTGGGCCACCGACTCGGCGGCCAGGTGCTGCTGCTCGCGCAGGGACTTCAGCCGCACCAGGGCATCGGCCACGCCCTTGATCGCCAGCACCAGCGCCTGGTTGTAGCCCTCCACCGCCAGGTCGTAGCCGGCCCCCGCCTCGGCCAGGCGGCCACGGCGCAAGCCACCGTCATAGACGGGCAGGGACAGCGCCGGGCCCAGGCCCCAGGTCAGCTTGTCGTAGCGCAGGAAGTCCAGCACCCCGCCCTGCACCGCCGAGGTGCCGAGGCCGCCGAGCAGGTCCACGTTGGGGTAGAAGTCCGCCTTCGCCGCCTCGATGCCCCGCGCCTCGGCCGCCACCCGCCAGCGCGCGGCCACCAGGTCCGGCCGGTGGCCGAGCAGCTCCAGGGGCAGGCGCGGCGGCAGACCCAGGTCCAGCAGTGGCGACAGCGCCGGGCGTTGCAGGGCCTCGCCCTCCCCCGGGCCCGCACCGGCCAGGGCGGCGAGCTGGTTGCGGTCCAGTTCGATGGCCTCGTGCAGCAGGTCGATCTGCCGGTGGGCCTCGGGCAGGCCCATCCCGGCGCGGGTCTCCTCCAGGCCGGTGCCGATGCCGTCGTGGCGGCGCTGGCGGGTCAGCGCCAGCAACTGTTCCTGGCGGGCCAGCTCGGCTTCGGCGATATCCAGCTCGGCGTGGTGCAGGGCCAGGCCTATGTAGCTGCGCACCAGGTTGCCCTGCAGCTCCAGGGCCGCCAGGCGCGCATCGCTCGCCGTCGCCCGGGCCTGGTCGAGAGCCGACTCGCCGCGGCTGCGCTCGCGCCCCCAGAGATCCAGCGGGTAGCTGAAGCCCAGCTGGCTGGAGTTGTTCCAGCTGCTGCTGCGGGCCAGGTCGCCGGGGCCATAGAAGGCATCGTCGGGCCAGCGCTTGCGTTGCAGGCTGGCGTCCAGGCCCAGTTGCGGCGCCTCGTCGGCTTCCACCACCCCGGCCCGTGCCTGTGCCTGGCGCACCCGCGCAGCAGCCATGGCCAGGCTCGGGCTGCCGGCCAAGGCGCGGTCCATCCAGCGGTCCAGCTGCGGGTCGCCATAGGCGCGCCACCACTGCCCGGCGGGCCAGCCGGCCTCGGCCTGGGCGGTGCTGATGGCCGCGCCCGGCGCCAGTTCATGGGCGTTCAGGGGCCGGGAGGATGGCGCGAGGCCGGAGGAATCGATGCAGGAACACAGAAGCGGGAAGACGGCGAACAGACTGGCTCGGGTCAACCCGGGCCGACGATTGCGGGGCACGTGCGGCACATCCTGAGGCAAGGGCCGAGAGGCCCGAAACGGCGGCGATTCTATGTGTGGCCCGGGGCCAGGATAAGCGCTCGGATAGGCGATTCATTGTGTACTGATCGGCCATAATCCCCTCGGCACTTCATGCCAGAATTCGCATCCCTTCCAGGTCGGAGCCCTCAATGGACATCCTCTTCAACATGCGCGCCTTCGTCTGCGTGGCCGAAACCGGCAGCTTCACCGCAGCGGCGGCCCGTCTCGACCTGACCACCTCCTACGTATCGCGCGCCGTGGCCACCCTGGAAACCCACCTGCGTACCCGCCTGCTGCACCGCACCACCCGTCGCATCGCCCTCACCGAAGCCGGCCAGCGCTACCTGCTGCGCTGCGAGCAGATCCTCGGCTACATAGAGGAAGCCGAAGCCGAAGCCAGCGAAGCCCACGCCCGCCCCGCCGGCAACCTCAAGGTCCACGCCATGACCGGCATCGGCCAGCACTACCTGATCAAGGCCATCGCCCAGTACAGCGAGACCTACCCCGACGTCAGCTTCGACCTGACGCTGGCCAACCGCACCACCGATATCCTCGACGAGGGCTACGACATCTCGGTGGTGATCGCCCAGGAGCTGCCCGACTCGGGCTTCATCTCCAAGCAGCTCGGCACCACCTACAGCGTGCTCTGCGCCTCCCCCGCCTACATCGCGAAACACGGCGCCCCGCGCCAGCCGTCGGACCTCACCCAGCACCGCTGCCTGCGCCTGGTGAACTCGGTGATGGCCCTGGACAAATGGCTATTCGAGGGCCCGGACGGGCAGCAGATGATCTCCATCAACCACACCCCCTTCCAGGCCAACACCGCCGACGCCATGACCGAGGCGCTGATCGCCGGCATGGGCATCGGCGTGCTGCCGGTGTACTCCGCCGTGAAGGGCCTGGCCGACGGCAGCCTGGTGCGCGTGCTGCCGCGTCACAGCCTGTTCCCCCTGGGCATCTACGCCCTCTATCCGTCGCGGCAGTTCCTCGACGCGAAGATCCGCACCTGGGTGGAATTCCTCCGCGACTTCCTCCCCGACCGCCTCAAGGCCGACGACGCCGTGATCACCGCCTGCAGCAATGCCCTGGCGCCGCAGCCGTAGGGTGAACACCGCATCACCAGCCAGCCCAGCATCCGTGGTCACGCCGGGCTCCGCCGGTGGATGAAAAGAGCGTCATCCACCCTAAATCGGCCCACCTCTGTGCCCCCACTCCAGCACCACGGTCGCCGCTGCGGGTGGATGACGCTTCACCCATCCACCAAGCGGAGCACCCGATCGCACGGAGCGGTACCCGACAGCCGGCCCATCCTGGTGCCTTCGAAAAATAAGGTTCATCGCGTCTTTCCGGGGAAGGCAGCCTTGATTTTCAGTCTGTAGGGCGGGTGAAACCCGCGTGACCTTGCGCACGGCCCCGTCGGGTTGCGCCCGACCTACAACGGCGGGCCCCTCCTGTGGGAGCGGCTTCAGCCGCGAAAGACCACCCGCTGGCAGCCGGCTGAGGGGTGGCCGGAGGTTCCATCGCGAAGGAATTCGCGCCCACGAGGCGGGCATGCGCGCGTGCTGCACGATCGCCTGGTGGATGAAAAGAGCGCCATCCACCCTACATCCGGCCCATCTCGGTGCCGGCTCCGCCAACTGATCACCAAGCTCTTACCGCCAACGCCACGGTCGAAGCCGCGCAGGGTGGATGACGCTTCACCCATCCACCAAGCGGAGCACCCGATCGCACGGAGCGGTACCCGACAGCCGGCCCATCCTGGTGCCTGCGAAAAATAATCGCAGGTACCCCGCCATCGCCGGCGTACAACCCTCGAACCCGTCCTTTCCCCGGCAACGAGGCTCCCATGAACGCCCCCCTGCGCAACGCCCTGCCCCACCTGCTCTGCCTGCTCTTGCTATGCGCCGGCCTGGCCGAGGCCAGGGAACGCCAACACGCGGGCGGCTTCGTCACCGGCCGTGGCCAGGCCGGCAGCTGGCAAACCCAGCGCAGCGGCAACCTGGCCGACGGGCTGACCCGCCAGCGTAGCGTCACCGGCGCCGACGGCCGCAGTGCCAGCACCAACAGCACCACCCGCTACGACCGCGACAGCGGCCAGTTCAGCCGCAGCAGCAGCGGTGCCGATGGCCGTGGCGTCACCCTCGAAGGCACCCGCACCGACGGCCAGAGCAACGGCACCTGGACCACCAGCGACGGCCGCAGCGGCAGCTTCAGCCAACAGAGCCAGCGTGGCGACGACGGCCTCACCCGCCAGACCCAGGTCACCAACGCAGCGGGCGAGACGGCACAACGCTCGGCCAGCTACAGTTTGGATCGCGATAGCCACACCCTTTCCCGCAGCGTGACCGGCAACCAGGGCGAGACCCGCACCGGCAGCCTCACCCTGACCCCGAACCCCTGAGGTGATTCCATGAACCCCATCCCCAGCCTGTGCCTGGCCCTGCTCCTCGGCGCCAGCCTCAGCGCCCAGGCCGCCGGCGACGGCAGCCGCCGCGAGATGCTCCAGGAGCGCATGCAGGAACGCATCAAGGCCATGGACGGCAACGGCGACGGCGCCATCTCCCGCGAGGAGTACATGGCCCACGCCGAACAGCAGTTCCAGCGCCTGGACGCCAACCACGACGGCCGCATCACCCAGGACGAGATCGGCAAGCTGCGGCAGCAGGCGCAGCAGCGCCAGGGCGGCCAGCTCCCCTGAAGCCGGCCCACTGACGGATGGAACTCGATGACGAGCAGTTGATGGCCGCCGTGGCCGAAGGCGACCAACGCGCCTTCGCCACCCTGGTGCAGCGCCACCTGCCCCGCGCCTACGCCATCGCCCGGCGCGTGCTGCCCGAGCAGGCCGATGCCGAGGACGCCGCCCAGGAAGCCTTCACCCGCATCTGGACCCATGCCGCCGACTGGCAACCGGGCCGGGCGCGCTTCACCACCTGGCTGCAGCGCATCCTGGTCAACCAGTGCCTGGACCAGCTGCGCCGCCGCAAACGCCGCCCCGAGCAGGACATCGACGCCCTGCTGGACGAGCTGCTCGACCCCGACGCCGACACCGCCGCCGAAGTGCAGCGCGCCCGCGAGGCCGCCGAGGTGCAACGGGTGGTGCAGCGCCTGCCGGACAAACAGCGCATGGCCGTGGTGCTCTGCTACTTCGAGGAGCACAGCAACCCCCAGGCGGCGGAGCTGATGGGCGTGCATATCAAGGCCCTGGAGGGGCTGCTGGGCCGCGCCCGCGCGCAACTGCGCCGCTGGCTGCCCGGCCGCCCGAACGAGGAGAACACCGATGAACGATGAACAGGACCTGCGCCGGCGCCTTGCCGCACAGCCAAGACCGACGCCCCCGGCCGACCTCGCCGCGCGCATCGTCGCCCGCGCCACTGCGCAACCGCAGCGCCCGGGCTGGCGCCGACGCCTGCAACGGGCCCTGGAACAATGGCGCTACGGCTGGCAGGTGAAGCTCGCCAGCCTCGCTCTGTGCGGCGTGCTCGGGCTGCTCGCCGGCCATGCCGGCGCACCGGCCGGCGACGCCGACCTGGAAGTGGCCGCCCAGGCCCTGGACCAACTGCTGTGGACGGAAGAACCATGAACAGGACCTGGCTGCTCGGCGGCGCCCTGCTGCTCTCCCTGGCCGGCAATGCCTTTCTCGGCGGCTGGCTGATCGCCCGCCCGGCACCGGGCGACTCCGGCTTCCAGGGCCAGCCCATGCGCCAACTCATTGCACGGGTCCGGGAGCTGCCCGCCGAGCAACGCGGCGAGGTGCGCGCGGTGATCCGCCAGCACGCCCCGCAGTTGCGCGACCTGGCCCGCACCAACCGCGACAACCGCCAGCAACTGCTCGATGAATTGGCCCGCGAGCCCCTCGACGCCGCCGCCGTCGAACGACGCTTAGCCCAGCAGCGCGAAGCCACGGCAGCGCTGCAGAGCGCGGCCCAGGCGATGCTGCTGGAGATCGCCGGCAAACTGCCCGTGGAGCAGCGCCGCCGCTTCTTCGACCGCCCACAGGCCTTCGGCGCACCGTGACGGGCACAGGGCATGCCGGCTGGCAGGCCGGCACGCCCTGTGCTTGGCTGAACGGGTGCCACGCCGCCCGGCGTGCATCGCCGGGAGAATTCGATGTACCGATTCCGGGTCCTGTTGTTCATCTGCCTGTTCGCCTGCGCCCGCCCGCTCTTCGCCGAGGGCCATATCCGCATCGCCATCGGCGAGTGGCCGCCCCTTATCAGCGCCGCGCAGCCCGGCAACGGCGTGATCCCCACCCTGGTCAGCGAAGCCTTCGCCACCCAGGGCATCACCGTGGAATACGGTTTCTTCCCCTGGAAGCGCGCCTTCGAGGAAGTGCGCCAGGGCCGCTGGCAGGCCTCGGCCGTATGGGGCCGCAACCCCGAGCGCGAGGCCTGCTGCCTGTTCTCCGAGCGGGTCTACAGCGACGAGGTGGTGCTCTTCTACAACCGCGCCCGCCCGGTGCAATGGGACGGCACGCCGGCCGGCATCGAGCACTTACGTGGCCTGACCATCGGCCTGCCCCTGGGCTCGGCGAAGACCCCGCTGCTGGAGGAAGCCGAACAACGCGGCCTGCTGAAATACGAAGTGGGCGGTGATGAAACCAGCAACCTGCGCAAGCTCGCCGCCGGGCGCATCGACGCCGTGGACATGGTCAAGGGCACCGGGCAGTGGCTGGTGAACCAGAAGCTGGACGCGGACGAAGCCGCGCAGCTGACCACCACCGCACCGCTGCAAAGCTGGGAGTACTTCGTGCTGTTCGCCGGGCAACCCGCCGGCAACCGCGATTATCTGGAGGCCTTCAACAAGGGCCTGGCCACCCTGCGCGCCAGCGGCCGCGAGGCCGAGTTGTGGCGGCGTTTCTTCGCCGCGCCGCGCTAGCCTACGGCGCCTGGCGGGCTCACCCGACGAGCTTCAGGGTGCCCCTCGCCGCGCCACAAGGCGTAACCTTGACGCTCCGCTACGCTGAACCCGTGCCCTCTCACAAGGAAACCGCATGAGCCTGTCGCTTCTCAGCCGCTACGCGTTCTTCGCCTTCTGCGTGCTCTTCACCCTCGCCACCCTGCCCTTCATCGAACATGAATGGGTCTGGCCCTTCACCCTGCTCACCGGCGTGCTGTCGCTGGTCGGCATCCTCGACCTGCTGCAGAAACCCCACGCGGTGCGCCGCAACTACCCGATCCTGGGCAACATCCGCTACCTGGTGGAAGGCATCCGCCCGGAAATCCGCCAGTACCTGCTGGAGGCCGACGGCGACAAGCTGCCCTTCTCCCGCGCCCAGCGCTCGCTGGTGTACGCGCGGGCCAAGAACGAAGGCGCCGACAAGCCCTTCGGCACGCTGATGGACGTCTACCAGGCGGGCTTCGAATTCATCGGCCACTCCATGCGCCCGGCACCGCTGAGTGACCCGTCGGCCTTCCGCATCGAGATCGGCGGGCCACAGTGCAAGCAGCCCTACTCGGCATCGATCTTCAATATCTCGGCCATGAGCTTCGGCTCCCTCAGCGCCAACGCCATCCGCGCCCTCAACCAGGGCGCCAAGCTCGGCGGCTTCTACCACGACACCGGCGAAGGCAGCATCAGCCCCTACCACCGCGAGCACGGCGGCGACCTGGTGTGGGAACTGGGCAGCGGCTACTTCGGCTGCCGCACCGCCGCCGGCCTGTTCGACCCGGAGCGCTTCGCCGCCCAGGCGCAGGACCCGCAGGTGCGGATGATCGAAATCAAGCTCAGCCAGGGCGCCAAGCCCGGCCACGGCGGCATCCTGCCCAAGCACAAGGTGACCCAGGAAATCTCCGAAACCCGTGGCGTGATGATGGGCGAGGACTGCATTTCCCCCTCGCGCCACAGCGCCTTCTCCACCCCGGTGGAGATGATGCAGTTCATCGCCCAGCTGCGTGAGCTGTCCGGCGGCAAGCCGGTGGGCTTCAAGTTCTGCCTGGGCCACCCCTGGGAATTCATGGGCATCGCCAAGGCCATGCTGGCCACCGGCATCTACCCCGACTTCATCGTCGTCGACGGCAAGGAAGGCGGCACCGGCGCCGCGCCCCTGGAATTCACCGACCACATCGGCGTGCCGCTGCGCGAGGGCCTGCTGTTCGTGCACAACGTGCTGGTGGGGCTGAACCTTCGCGACAAGATCAAGCTCGGCGCCAGCGGCAAGATCGTCAGCGCCTTCGACATCGCCAGCGTGCTCTCCATCGGCGCCGACTGGGCCAACTCCGCGCGGGGCTTCATGTTCGCCATCGGCTGCATCCAGTCGCAGAGCTGCCACACCAACAAATGTCCCACCGGCGTTGCCACCCAGGACGCCCTGCGCCAGCGCGCCCTGGTGGTGCCCGACAAGGCCCAGCGCGTGCACAGCTTCCACCGCAACACCCTCAAGGCCCTTGCCGAGATGCTCGCCGCCGCCGGCCTCGACCACCCAGCGCAGCTGGAGCCGCGCCACCTGGTGCGCCGCGTCTCCGACAGCGAGATCCGCCTGTTCTCCCAGCTCCACGTGTTCCTCAAGCCGGGCGACCTGCTCAAGGACACCATCGAAGCCGACTTCTACGGCCGCATGTGGGAAATGGCCCGCGCCGACAGCTTCGAGGCCGCCTGCGGCTGGTGACGCGCTTGTTGGCTGCGCCTTGGGGACAAGGACGTCCCCTTCACGCTTTCCTGAACGACTTCACGCGCACACCGTAAGTGTCCCCCGCAAGCTCCAGGCGCCCGTGGGTGACCCGTGCGCCGGGGTAGAGCTTCGATTCCCACAAGTCGTCAGGCATGCCATCGATCTTGGGGCCGGTGTACTTCTTGGTGGCATGGCTGGCGAAATGGCCGTTGGAAATGGCCATGAGGTCCACATCAGCGGCATCGTGCCCCACTGGCACCTCGACGAACCCCATGTCCAGGTAGAACCTCACCATGCCGGTGACCGCCTCCACATCGAACTCGAGCGTGGTGTCGCCCACGGTCCAGCCGATGCAGTTGTAGCCGTCGTAGCAGCCAGGGGAGGTCACGTAGACGTTGGCGCGGGTCAGGCCGGGGAAGGCCGCGCTGTAATCCGCCCATTCCTCATCGGTGACCGGCCTGGGTAGCGAATCATGTTGCACGGTGCCAACGGCGGCGGTATTCACGGGTTTCTTCTTGGGCGGCATAGGGCACTCCATCGCTGGGCCGGGTCGTCGATGGCAGCCTCCCGGCCCATCTGCAAGAGGATCGCTGCCAAGGACTTCTTATAGACCACCGCCCATCACTCACCCGGGGTGAGCAGGCTCCAACGAGCGCTCCATCACGATGGTGCGCTCCTCGCCCCGGATGATCTGCTGCACGGCCTGGAAGCCCAGCCCCGCATAGAAGCCTTCGGCGGTGATCGACGAAGGCACCTTCAACAGCGCGACGCCGCGCTCCCGCGCCAGCGCCTCCACCTGTTCCATCAGCCGCCGGCCGACGCCCAGCCCCTGGGCACCCGGCGCGACGAAGACGGTGCGCACCACATCGCCATCCAGGCTGGCGGTGCCGATCACGCAGCCCGCCTCCTCCGCCACCAGCACCTCGCGCGCCGCCAGCAGCCCCCGCACCTGCTCGGGGCCGAAGTTCGCCTGCACCGAGGCGATCACCTTGGGCGGGTAGTCACGGGCGTTGCTCTCGGCCAGCGCCAGGAGCACCACCTGGCTGATGGCCGCAGCGTCGTCAGGGGTGGCGGTTCTGATCAGGTATTCCATGTTCGATTCCTCAAGCCCTGCCTGCCTCGGCCAGCAGCCATTCGCGGAACGCCGCCACTGCGGGACGCTCCAGAACGCCGGCCGGGTAGACAAGAAAATAGGCCAGGGCGCTGGCAACGCCCTGGTCGAAAAGCACCGCCAGGGTACCGGCCGCGAGCTCGCGATGCACAAGGGAGCGCCGCACCAGCGCCACCCCGAGCCCGGCTCGGGCCGCCTCGATGGCGCCGTTGCTGTCGACGAACAGCGGCCCGCGCGTGGCGTCCACCTCCGCAACGCCGGCCGCCTCCAGCCACAGCGGCCAGTCGTGGCGGTGCTCGTCGTGCAACAGCGTGAAGCCCGCCAGTCGCGCGGGCGTCGACAGGCTTGTACCGGCGGCCAGCGCAGGGCTGCACACCGGCACCAGCTCGTCGTCCACCAGCCGCTCGGCCACCAGCCCCTCGTAGCGGCCGAAGCCGTGGCGCACCGCCAGGTCGATGCCGTCGAGGGCGAAATCCATGCGCCGGTTTGACGGGCTGATGCGCACGTCGATCCCCGGCATCCGCGCCTCGAAGCTCCCCAGCCGGGGCACCAGCCACTGCAAGGCGAAGCCCGGCGTGCAGGTCAGGGTCAGCACCGCCGGCCGCGCGCGGGCGGTGATCTCGGCGGTGGCCTCCCGCATCAGGCGGAAGGCCGTGCGCAGGGTGGCGAAGTAGTCCGCGCCCTCGGCGGTCAGGGCCAGGCTGCGCGGCCGGCGCAGGAACAGCTGCACGCCAAGGGCCGCCTCCAGCTCCTTCACCTGCAGGCTCACCGCCCCCGGCGTCACACAGAGTTCACGGGCGGCCAGGGTCACGCTGAGGTGGCGCGCCGCCGCTTCGAAGGCGCGCAGCGCGCTGAGGGAAGGCAAGGTGCTCATGCTTTAGAAAAACTCGATCGTCCGTGGAGAAAAGCTCGTTTGTCACGCCGAGCCCCGTCCGAATAATAGGGAGCCACAGACGGGATTCAAGCGACCGCCTGCAACGAATGGAACTCAAGCAAGGAGACAGGCGATGAACACGCAGAACGTCATGGGCACACGCGAATGGGGCATGCTGGTGGCCCTTTCCATCCTCTGGGGCGGTTCGTTCTTCTTCGTCGGCATCGCCGTGAAGGAATTGCCGCCTTTCACCATCGTCATGGCCCGCATCGGCCTGGCCGCCCTCGCCCTCCTGGCCCTGGTGCACCTCATGGGCCTGCGGATGCCGCGCGATCCCCGCGTGTGGCTGGCGTTCTTCGGCATGGGGCTGCTCAACAACCTGATTCCCTTCTGCCTCATCGTCTGGGGCCAGACCCACATCGCCAGCGGCCTGGCCTCCATCCTCAACGCCAGCACGCCGCTGTTCTCGGTGCTGGTGGCGCACCTGCTGACCCAGGACGAGAAAATGACCGGCCGCAAGCTCGCCGGCGTGCTCATCGGCCTGGCCGGCGTCGCCACCCTCATCGGCCCCGCCGCGCTGTCGGGGCTCGGCAGCCATATCTGGGCGCAGCTGGCGGTGCTCGGCGCCGCGCTGTCCTATGCCTTCGCCGGTATCTTCGGCCGCCGCTTCAAGGCCATGGGAGTGCCGCCGATGATCACCGCCACCGGGCAGATCAGCGCCTCGACCCTGCTGCTGATCCCCGTCGCCCTGCTGGTGGACCACCCCTGGACCCTGCCCCTGCCCGGCCCCGCCACCTGGGCCGCGCTGGCCGGCATCGCCCTGCTCTCCACTGCCCTGGCCTACGTGCTGTACTTCCGCATCCTCGCCAGCGCCGGCGCCACCAACCTGATGCTGGTGACCTTCCTCATCCCGGTCAGCGCCATCCTCCTCGGCGCCCTGGTGCTGGGCGAACAGCTGGAAGCCAAGCACTTCATCGGCATGGCCCTGATCGCCGCCGGCCTGGCCGCCCTCGACGGCCGCCTGGTCACCGCCCTGCGCCCGAAACCGCGCCACCCCGACCGCGACAGCTTCCTCGGCAAGGACATCTAGCCCTCCCGCCACTCCCCAGGCCCCGGCGCGCGGGGCCTGGCAACCCAGCCGACACAAGGCTCGAATAATTCTGCAACTCACCCTCCGGCACCCGGTCTATGGTTATCAGCGATCGCCACGCCCGTTGCACAGCGGCCCCAGAGCCGCGTCGCGCAGCGGTCGGCAGGATCGCAACCCCACTCAAGCCTGTCGTCTGCCGGACAAAGGAGTTGCCCCGTGAAGTGCTTGATCTGCGAACACGAAGCCAAGCCCCTGGAATCGCGCGGCCCAGGCCTCGCCCTGCGCTGCCGGGAATGTGGCAGCTACCAGGTGGACGAACGCCTGCTGGCGCGCCTGCGCCTGAGCGGCGAAATCCTCGATGAACAGCAGGCCCGCACGCGCCTGCACTTCCGCCGCGCCGGCCACCAGGGCCTGCCGCTGCTGGACGCCGCCGACGCCGACCTGCTGCAACCGCGCCCGCTGATCCACGACTGGATTCGCGATATATCCAGTTGCTGAGAGGCTGTAGGAAATTGACGCGTCTGAAGAGCCGCCCATCGTCGGCGAGCCCTGCTTCCAGGTTGCGGTGATAAGGTCCGCCGCGACTTTGCCGCCTGGCCGGCACGGAGGCGGAGGCGGAGGCGGAGGCGGAGGCGGAGGACATCATGAATATCTACACAGCGGGTTATGAAGGCCTCTCCATCGATGCCTTCATCGCGCGCCTGCAAGAAGCCGGGATCGACAAGGTCCTCGACGTTCGTGAATACCCCCTCTCGCGCAAGCCGGGCTTCTCCAAGAAAGCCTTTGCCGACTGCCTGGCAAAAGCGGGCATCGCCTACGAGCACGAGCCCGCCCTCGGTTGCCCCAAGCCCGTACGCAAGCGCTACAAGGAAGATGGTGACTGGGCCGCCTATGAGCGTGGCTTCAATGCCTATATCGACACCCAGGACGAGCGGCTCCATGACCTGCTCGCCAAAGTGCCCAGCCAACGGATCTGCATGGTCTGCTACGAAGCGGACGCCCGGTTCTGCCATCGCAACCTGATCGCCCAGCGAGCCCGCAGCCTTGATGGCGCCTTGCAGGCCGTTCATCTCCCCGTTAGAGCATCAGCAACTGCGGAGCTGTTCCCAGTTCTAACCTAGTACGGGACGATCAGCCCAAGCACACAAGTGTTTGCAGCCAATCCGCTATTCGTCGCCGGACCGGGTGCCGAGCGGGCACCGGACCGGTACAATTCGCGCCCTGCACCGTGCCGGAAGCCTTTTTGCCATGTCCCTACCCAAACACCACCTCGAACTGCTCAGTCCTGCCCGCGATGTGCACATCGCCCGCGAGGCCATCCTGCATGGGGCCGACGCCGTCTATATCGGCGGGCCGAGCTTCGGCGCGCGGCACAACGCCTGCAACGAGGTGGCCGATATCGCCCAGCTGGTGGAGTTCGCCCGGCGCTTCCACGCCCGCGTGTTCGTCACCATCAACACCATCCTCCACGATGACGAGCTGGAGCCGGCGCGCGCGCTGATCCACCAGCTGTACGACGCCGGCGTCGACGCGCTGATCGTCCAGGACATGGGCGTGATGGAACTGGACATCCCGCCGATCGAGCTGCACGCCAGCACCCAGACCGACATCCGCACCCTGGAGCGGGCCAAGTTCCTCGACCAAGCCGGCTTCTCCCAACTGGTGCTGGCCCGCGAACTGGACCTCAAGCAGATCCGCACCATCGCCGACCACACCGACGCCGCCATCGAGTTCTTCATCCACGGCGCCCTTTGCGTGGCCTTCTCCGGCCAGTGCAACATCTCCCACGCCCAGACCGGCCGCAGCGCCAACCGCGGCGACTGCTCCCAGGCCTGCCGCCTGCCCTACACCCTGAAGGATGACCAGGGCCGCGTCGTCGCCTTCGAAAAACACCTGCTGTCCATGAAGGACAACAACCAGAGCGCCAACCTCAGCGCCCTGGTGGACGCTGGCGTGCGCTCCTTCAAGATCGAAGGGCGCTACAAGGACATGGGCTACGTGAAGAACATCACCGCCTACTACCGCCAGCGCCTGGACGGCATCCTGGAAAACCGCCCGGACCTGGCCCGTGCCTCCAGCGGCCGCACCGACCACTTCTTCGTGCCCGACCCGGACAAGACCTTCCACCGTGGCAGCACCGACTACTTCGTCACCGACCGCAAGATCGACATCGGCGCCTTCGACTCTCCCACCTTCACCGGCCTGCTGGTGGGCAACGTGGAGAAGGTCAACAAGCGCGACCTGCTGGTGGTGACCCAGGAGCCCCTGTCCAACGGCGACGGCCTCAACGTGCTGGTCAAGCGCGAGGTCGTGGGCTTCCGCGCCAACATCGCCGAGCCCAAGGGCGAGTTCGAAGAAGACGGCCAGAAGCGCTACCGCTACCGCGTCGAGCCCAACGAAATGCCCGAGGGCCTGTTCCGCCTGCGCCCCAACCACCCGCTCTCGCGCAACCTCGACCATAACTGGCAGCAGGCCCTGCAGAAGACCTCGTCCGAGCGCCGCATCGGCCTCTCCTGGGTCGCCAAGCTGCGTGAAGAGCGCCTGGAACTGAGCGCCACCAGCGAGGAAGGCATCACCGCCAGCGTCGCCCTGGAAGGCCCCTTCGGCGCCGCCAACAAGCCCGAGCAGGCCCTCGAACAGTTGCACGACCTGCTCGGCCAACTGGGCACCACCCAGTACCACGCCGACGCCGTGGAGCTGGACGCGCCCCAGGCCTTCTTCATCCCCAACTCCCAGCTCAAGGCCCTGCGCCGCGAAGCCATCGAGGCGCTGACCGCCGCCCGCGTCGCCGCCCACCCGCGCGGCGGCCGCAAGCCCGTCGCCGTGCCGCCGCCGGTGTACCCGGAGGCGCACCTGTCGTTCCTCTACAACGTCTACAACCAGAAGGCCCGCGACTTCTACCACCGCTACGGTGTGCAGCTGATCGACGCCGCCTACGAGGCCCACGAGGAAGCCGGTGAAGTGCCGGTGATGATCACCAAGCACTGCCTGCGCTTCTCCTTCAACCTCTGCCCCAAACAGGCCAAGGGCGTGACCGGCGTGCGCACCAAGGTCGCACCGATGCAACTGGTGCACGGCGACGAAGTGCTGACCCTGAAGTTCGACTGCAAACCCTGCGAAATGCACGTGGTGGGCAAGATGAAGGGCCACATCCTCGACCTGCCGCAACCCGGCAGCGCCGCGACCCAGGTGGTCGGTCACATCAGCCCCGACGACCTGATGAAAACCATCCGCAACCGCGCCCCGCACTAAGGCCCCGCCCAACCACGCCCCCCCCTGTAGCCCGGGCTTCAGCCCGGGAACGGTGAAGCCCATCAAGCCCCGGGACTCCGCTGCTCTGCAGGGGTAGCCAGGCGCGCACGCCGTATCGCCCGCCGCGCCCTGGGGAAATAGCCCCACTCCCCGGGCAGCACACGCCAGGCCAGCCGCAGGAACCCGCCGAGCAGGCGCAACCGGCGCTGGTCCGACGCCGTCCAGCGCAGCCCCAGCCGCTCCCGCAATACCGGCGGCAAGGTGCCCCGTGCCACCCAGCGCACGCCGCCCACCAGCAGGGGCTGCAGGCACCACCACAGCGGGCCGCGCATCCAGGGATAGGGCGCCGGCAGGCGTGCGGTCGGGCCGAAGTACCAGGCGGTGATCTCCGTCGCCTGGAGGCGCTGCTCCAGCATCCGCTGCCAATACTCCTGAAAGGCGACGTAGCTTTCCGGCACCTGCCCCATCGGCAATCCATAGAGGGCATACCAGTGGACGGACTCCTGGTAGAGGCGCTCGCATTGCCCTTCGTCCAGGGGCATGCCGAGCCACTGCTGCAGGGCGATCTGCGCCTCGAAGAAGGTCGCGTGGGCCCAATAGAACAGCTCGGGGCTGAGGGCGTGGTAGGGCCGTCCCTGCCCGTCCTGGCCCTTGATATCGCGATGGAAGGAGCGCACCTGCAAAGCGGTGCCGGCAGCCTGGCCGCCGTCGTAGACCACACCGAGGATGGGCGGGATGGAGCGCAGCAGGCGGTTCCAGGGGTTGGCGAACAGGTCGGAGTGCTGCAGCACACCGGCGGCCAGGCCCGGGTGCATGTTCTGCAGGATGCCGGTGCGCCCGATCAGCAGCAGGCCGCGCAGGTCGCCGAAGTAGCGCCAGGTCAGTGAGTCCGGCCCCAACGGGCTCGGCGGGGCGGGTGGATGGGCGGACTGAGCGAGGTCTGGTGCGTGCATGGGAGCGGCTCCGGCAAGGGCTTGGAAACGCCCTCACGCTAATGCGACTATCCGCTCGCATTCAATTCGCGTCCGGAGCCTGTCATGCGCAAGCAGCCCCGCCAGCAACGCTCGCAACAGATGGTCGCCGACCTGGTGGAAGCCTGCGCCCGGGTCATCGCCCGCGACGGCCTGGCACGCCTGAGCACCAACCTCATCGCCGCCGAGGCCGGGGTCAGTGTCGGTTCGCTCTATCAATACTTCGCCAGCAAGGAAGCCCTGGTCGAGGCCCTGCTCGACCGCATGAGCCAGGCGCTGGCCGGCGTGGTCCGCGACAACGCCACGGCCTTGCTGGCGGACGACGTGCACGCCGCCGTGGAGCGCCTGCTGCAGGCGGTATTCGCATTCATCGACCGCAACGCCAGCCTGCACCTCGAACTGGCGCGCCACTGGCAGGACCTGCGCACGCTGAAGGTGGTCGACGAGATGGAGCGGCACCTGTTCGACTTCTGCCGCCTCTACCTGCTGCGCCACCTGCGGGAAATCCCCATCGACAACCCGCTGCCCACGCTCTACGTGGTCATCAACAGCGCGCTGATGACCATCATCCGCTTCATGAGCCACCCCCAGCCGCCGCTCACGCGCAGCGAACTGATCGGCGCCTTGAGCGACATGTTCGCGGCCTATATGGCCAGCCTGGCCAAGGCAAAGTAAGGGCTACGCCCCGACAAGCCACTAAAAAGCATCAGCGCTAACAAGGTCGAAAGCTCTTGTAGCCTGGGCTTCAGCCCAGGAATCGATGCGCACAAAACTCCCGGGCTGAAGCCCGGGCTACGCCCCTGTGACGATGCGAATCAAGAGCAGGACGAACACGAGCCGTAGGGTGTGCCGTGCGCACCTCCGCACGGTGCTTCCGGCGGACTCCCTGCTTTCAACGCCGCGATGGCAACGCAGGCAGGTTTTACGGAGCGCCCAGCAGCAGCGTCCAATACTCCCCACCCGCCTTCGCCGCCGGCGACTGGGCACCGCCCAGGTCGGTGAACAGCGGGCTCATCAGCCGCGAGCATTCCTCCGGGCTGGCCAGCCAGCCCTGCACCGCGCTGGCCGCCGAGCCCATGCCGGCGGCAATGCTCTCCGCCACCCGTGTGCCCCCATAGCCGGCACTGCGCGCCCGGTCCGCCGGTGCGCTGCCGTCGGTGCCCTGGTGGGCGAAGAAGCCGTTGAGCGCCATCGACTGGCTGTGGTTGGTCGCCGCCACTCCCAGGGCCTCGCTCCAACGCAGCGGCGGCGCCGACGCGAAGGGCTCGTTACCGCACAGGCGTGGTTGCGCCCGCGCCGCATTCACCTGCTCCAGCAGCATCGGCCCCTGCAAAGGCCCGGCAGCCAGGGCCGCACTGCGCAGCGGCCGCGCGAAGGTCACCCGCCACACCGGCACCGCCTGGCTCACGCCCACATCGACGAACTGCGGGTTCAGCAACACATCGCAATACCCCAGCAGCGCCTTGAACGCCGCCTGGGCATCGGCCGGGCCGGTGAGGCGGATGGTGCGCACATCCCCCGGTCGGTAGCCGGACTGCTCCAGCGCCGCGCGCCAGGTTTCGCCATTGCCGGTGGGCAGCGCCAGGCGCGGGTCGCTGGCCAGGGGCGTAAGCGCAACGGTGGGCTGGTTGCCACAGTTCTGCGGCTGGGCGCGGTAGGTATTGATGGCATCGACCAGCACCGCCTCCTCGGCATCGGAAGCACCGGTGGCGAGCAACAGGCCAAGCAATAAAGCGAAGGGGCGGATGGGCAAGGCAGCAAGTGGGCGCATGGTTCGAACCTCATATAAAGGAAGTCGGGCAACCACGGCGCCAGCCCGAGTGCCACGGCACCGGGGTTCGCAAGCCCGTGAAGGTTGGAACCGCAACGGCGCCGCCGAGTTCAGCGGCGCCCGAAGGGGGTGGCGCAGCCTTCGCCCGCCACCACCCTGCCCCACTGTCTATCAGGGCACCTGGCGCCCCAAGGGCAACCCGACCATCTCCACCAGCCGCAGGTAATCCTCATAGTTACTGCGCGACAAGTGGATCACCGCATCCATCAATGCACCCTCCCGGTAACCATCGAGAAACGGCCCCGGCACGCCATCATGCAGGGACACGTTTTCCAGAATCACCTCGGCGATCACCAGGGTGGTGTGCAGGCGTGCGTCCAGGCCCTGGACCAGTTGCTGGAGGCGGCGTTGTTCGTGAGTGATATCGCTCATGCCGAAACCTCCCCGAGGGTGGGAAGGATGGGCTGCGGGGCTGAGCGGTAGAGAACGAGAGGAGTGAATGCGTCGTGCATAGCGAATAGTCCTTTGCTGAGGTTCATCAGCTGCCGCCATCCGCTGTCATTCAAAGGGCGGCAGATCGCGCAGGGTTGACAGACCGGGCAAAGGAGCCGGCAGACCGCAAGGGTCTCCCCACGCGATCTGCCATAGAGCAGAGCAGTTATGAAAACTGCATGCGTACAAAGGCCTGCAAAAAACGTCCGCCGTTTTTCGCATGCACCTTGGTGGCGCAATCGCGCCTTTGCTGCGGGCTGTCAAACCCGGCCACGGGACTTACCGTGGCGGGTGCAGGATAGGGACGGGGGGGCGGGAGGGCAAGGGATCGCGCGAGAGGCTTAGGCCCATGTCGCCCTCAGCTAGCTGGACCCGTCGTTAATAGCTGTAGCTGATTGAACAGGCGAAACACGGCAGGAGTAGCAGAAGAGGTGAGCAAACATAAAAGACGGCCAGTGATCATTGACTTGGTGCTAGGAGCCCGTATTTAGACCGAGGCAGACTGGATTCTCCTCCTAAGAAAGCACCTCAGCAGAGCATGCTCACTTGCCTCCTAGGGACCTCTACAACTTAGGTAGAGGTCCCTATAAATGATGCTTGCATTGCCGATGGCCACAAGCCACCATTCGAGGCACTCAAAAGGACTTAACTCTCAAACGAGAGTGTGCAAAGGAAGCTCTATGGACTGCACTACGCGCAATGATCGAGAACCATCCTACCTTGCGGTTCAATACGGAGCGCATGCAGCATTCTTGCTCCGGCGACATAAAAGCCATAGCCATGATGGCGCACGGCGGCTCTACTCACACTTCAAACCAAAACTAACAGCCATAACGACAGTAACCCTGCGAAGTGGCGACTACGCATTCAGCCCCAAATAAAAACTTACCCTTTTCGCATCTATAACTGATCGCGCTATAGGGTTTTCATATTTCATCAAATTTAAGATGGCCTGATATGAAACTTCATGAAATAGACCCAAGAGAACAAAAAGGGCGGGATACAATTGATCGGTTTCGGGCACAATTTAAAGCAGCAAGCCTCGAGAGCTTAGCACTCTTGGAAAACGGGGAAATAGAAAGAATCTACTGCGACTTTCATGAAGACTATGTAGTAAAGCACTTAATAAATTCAGCCCCCAAATATCGTTTCGTCCAAGTAAAAACCAAAAGCAAGCTTAACCATCAGTATTCTATTCTTGAAATATTTGGACTGAAGAAAAAGCCCAAAAGAAGCCCCATTCACGACTTAGCTGGAAGCTTTGCGGGAAAACTCTTGCTCCATGTCGAAGAATTTGGAGGATCTTGCAAGTCAATCGAAATCTGCACGAACGTCAATTTCGATGATGAAGTAGAGCAAATAATCGACGAAATCCATAGTAAGCTGTCACCATCCAAGCACACAATTACTCTAATATCAGAAACCAAAAAACTAATCCCTTCACTAGCAACAAAAAGCGACGCAGAAGCAGTAAGTTTTCTGTCTCACTTATTGCTAGCCCCAAGAAAGCAAATACTCAATGAAGAAGAAGATGTGTTTGTCTCTCAAGCATCAAATCAAATATACAAATACAGTGAGATCAACCTCAGCCCCATTGAGGTTAGAAAAATAATCATTCAACTACTTTCCCTGATAGAAGAAAGATCTTCCACCCCCCTTTCTAGCTCAATTACTGAACGCGACCTAGACGCCAAAGCAAGTGTCGACCTAGATGACATACTGGATATCTTGTGCATATCTAGACCCGCTTATTACGCTCTAAAAGCCAGCGGCGATGACAAAGCCATAAAGTCAGTTTCTATTCTCCAGCGAATACTAAAGCGCTCAGGCTACTCAGACAACACAGTAGATACATTCGCTGGCTTTAAGTGCAACTGGGAAGCTTGGTATAGAACAAATAGGCATACCCTTCTCGAATTTCGCCTAGCTATTGCAAAGGAAAAAATAGTTCAAGTAGCAAAGAAAATCTCCACCGGCCATGTAGACATGAATTCCATCGTCGGCGAGATATCACATTTAACATCAGAAATAAGAACAGACTTATCCCGACAAGACATCAGCGAAGAACTAGCTTTCGGTGCTGTCCTCTCAGAACTTGTTAAGGGAGAGGCTCTGTGAATTTCCGCGACGCCGTAGCAAGCGCTATATCTGAGTCTTCAACTCTGTTAACGGAAAGCAACCCTAAAACACGCCACGACACCCTTGGGAATGAAAGCCTATTTCACACTCCCCTCATTGCATTGACTATTGTTCTTCTAGCGCGCTCTCGATCCAAGCCAAAGCGAGATGAGATCGGAATGCTTGTCGGAGTTTGTTTTGAGAAAAGCCTTGCAGGCTTCAAAGGATCAAGCCAAGAGCTTGGATGGTCTGCAAACTTAAGAATACGTACAGTCAAAGCACTAACATTCCTAGAGAACACAGGCCTGATTATCATTGAAAAAAGCACCTCTCGAATAGAGGCAACAAACTCAGGCAAGAAGCTTATAGACTCCATACTGAAAGAAGAGAGCAGACTCTGCGTCGCGCTACTTATGCTCAAGCGCGAATATAGAAATATCTGTAAAGAAAGAGCTATTGAGGCCAAACTAGATGAAATTTGAATCCTTAGAAATTATTCAAAGCAACCAGAGCGGCTGGCGGTCAGGTGAGCTCGAGTTTGGCAGCGCAATAACTCAGCTTTATGCCAAGAACGGAAGCGGGAAAACCCCTTTAATCCAAGCAATGATGTTCTGCCTAGGGCTCCACGTTCAGTTCAGAGACGATATAGTAAGAAACTGTAAAATGGCTAGACTTAAAGTCTTGATCAATAAAAAGCGTTTCACTTTAGAACGAATGATAGGCGACACTTTTGACCTGACGGTCAAAACTGAAGATCCGACAGAGAGTCGATTTTATAACGAAGAAGACTTCTCAAAATTCATGCTGAAGTCGCTTAACTTGAGAAGCGATAGGCTTGTAACCAACGGCAACACCCCGACGATTCCATATTTCTCCGCTTTGCTTCCTCTTTTCTACTTGGACCAGGACCAAGGTTACTCAGAGTATTATTCTCCACCTCGCCCTGGTTTTATAAAAGATCAATTCTCAGAGATGACTAGGCTAGCGGCAGGCTTTCCTCCTCAGCACTCTTATGACAAGAAGAAAAAAGCAATCGACGTAAAAAAAGAGCTGGAGTATTTAGACGCAACAATCGTCGATAGTCGGAAACTAATGGAGAGACTCAGCCAAGAATTGCCATCGCCGGTTCGAAAAATTGAAGATGTCGACAGATTAATAGCCGAGTCAAAATCACGCCTTGACGACCTTAAAAAAACCAAAGACATCAAGAGTGAATCCATCTCTAGCCTCGACCATCTCATGGGGAATTTAAGAAGAAGGCATCATGAATTAAGCTCAGAAGAAGCCTCACTTGAATCCAAAATCTCCAGCTCAACACAAATACGCGATGAGATATTTAGCGAAATTGAAACACTGAACTTAAACGAAGAAGCAAGAAGAGCCTTCACCTCCTTCTCCGACATATGTTCCTCACCGTCGTGCGGCATGTTTATGGCTAGCGCAGACTCCTACGGAAAGAGCTTACTTTACCTAAAAGACCAGATAAAAGATCTAGAAATAGCCACCTCTTCTAATATACAAAAAGCAGAATCAATCGTCACAGAGAAACAGTTCATTGAAAGGCAAATAGCTGACCTAGCTCAACAAAGGGGCCTAGCCGAGAGAGAAGCCGGAATTGAAATATTCATCGAAGCCATTAGTAAGATTGCTTCAGAAGTCTTTGAGCTTGGGCTAGAAAAAAGCAAACTGGAAAAATATGAGCAACAAAAAACATCTCACTTTGAACTAATGGAAAAAAGAGAAAACACATTAACTCTTGAGGACTCCTTACAAACCTCACGCGAACAGTCTCCAGATATTTTGAAATTTAGAATCGACCTAGGCCAAAAAATGGCCGAGTGGCTTGATATTCTAAACTCAAAAAATATATCCAGAGATATACGCATTGATTCCGACCTGAAGCCGATACTAGGAACAGAAAAGCTGGGAATAATTAAAGGTAGTTCAAAGGCAAGGACGGTATTGGCGTTTCACGCAGCGCTATTCGAGCTTTGCACTAACAACCCCAACTCCCCTTTCAGAGTTCTTGTTTTCGACACACCGCGTCAGCAGGAGATTCACTGGGAGGATCTAGATGCATATATTCAAGCGTTGAAATCTGTTGCACTGCGCAACAATGCACAAGTAATTTTCTCAACTACTAGCTATCAATACGAAATCAATGCCGAAACCGACAAAGAATGGCTGCCTCAGTTTGCTGGTGTGGAGCAACCTATGTATCTCGGAAAAATCGGACAACCACCAATTGACGCGACATAACTATTCACCAGAGCACGTACCAACCAATTCCCAGGCAAAGAAATGAACTACGAGCTAGATATAAAGGCAAATGCCTTAGACAGCTTTAATGAAGCTCTAGAAAAATTCGAGCAAGGTGAGAAGGGTGACAACAAAGCCTATAAATTTGCAATCCTGCACACATCACACTTCCTAGAACTAATACTAAAAATCTATATTATATCCGTGGACGAAAACCTCGTATTTTCAAAATGCTACCGACACATTACAAAAATATCGAAAGATAAAAACATAAGCATCCTCGAGTCTTTTGAGAAGCTGAAGCAAGAAAGCTTTGATCTTAGAACTCTAATAAACAATGACAATAGCCCTCACACAATCACCCTTGACCAAGCACTGGAATTTGCAAAATGTGAAAAATGTAAAACCACAGAAATTAGCTTTATTGATACTGATTTCTGCATTGACATTGAGTGGATAAAAGGACTAAGAAACAATATCGAGCACTTCCAATTCAAACTTGAGCCCAAAGAGGTCAGACTATGTATCGGGCGTCTAGTGCGAGGAGCAATCGAGTTTCTTGAAATATTCGACATAATGGATCTTGAAAGTGAAATCGGAAAAGATAGGCTACATATTTTTAAAGTGCTTGCTGATGAATACACTCAGCTTTTGAGAGAAGCAAAAAGAGAGGTCGTAGAGCAAAAAACAGATACTTTTCGGGGCGTCAGGCCCAAACACTATGCATTTATTGAATGGAATGTATACACGTGCCCGGACTGCAGCAACCATACAATGACACCCAATCAAGACTCCAGTACCGGATACAGATGCACTTATTGTAAAAATGAAGATAGCGATGAAATTGAGGTTCAGTGTGATAGTTGCGGTGCATTTTTACCCAGAAATGAAATGGACACATGGCATATGGATGACGAAACGATAGAGCTCAGATGTTGCTTCTGCTCTGGCCAGTATCAGGCAGAGAAATACGATTAGTGCGATACGTTCCTTAGCAACAGTAAACTAGGTAGCAAAATCCCGAATTTATCAGCCAGCTACCTCTATCGAACTCTAGGCCAACCAAGGATTACTAAGTGAGCAGTGAAGCATATAGCTTAATACGCCTGACACTCTTCAAACATGGATCAGCCTCATTTTTAGCCGCATTGGATGAAGCTCAAATCCGCCACAGCCCTATTCGTAACTTCTCAAACACGCCTCAAGCCTCGGGCATGGTTGAAGCTATCACCGCGCTTTCCGATGCTATGCCATGGAATGCAATCGCGAAAATCATAGTTGCTTGGATAGAGGCGAGAAAGAGTAGGGAAGTAATAATCCATACAGAGTCTGGCGAGAGAATACACGCAAAGGGCTACTCGGCATCTGAAGTCCAAAAGCTCCTGAAAAACTCTACAAATGTCATAGTTATCGATACGCAGCCTAGCGAATAAAACTCACCACTTACTCAGCTATATGGTTCATACCATGCACAGCGCTAGCTGCCATGACTAAAGCCCGGGGTCAATGCCGAGTACAGTCTAGGAAACTTGTAACTCCTATTTTGCGCCGCTTTCAGCAGTGCCCAGTCCCTACCTCTCCCCCACCTCCCCCCTCACCTCACTCGGCGTCCTCCCATACCTCGCCTTGAAGCTCCGCGCGAAATGCGCCTGGCTCGAATAGCCGTGCCGGTACGCCACTTCGCTGATATCCAGGCCATTGGCTTGCGGGCTGCTGAGCAGACGGTGGGCGAGTTCGAGGCGGCGTTCGGCGATGTAGCGGCTGGGTGAGCCGCCTTCCTGGGCGAACAGGCGGGTGAGGTGGCGCACGGAGATGCCGATGCCCTGGGCGACGCGCTCGCAGCTGAGGCCCGGGTCGCCCAGCTGTTCGGCGATTAGGCGTTTGGCGGCCAGTAGATAGGAGGCGCCCTGGGCGCTGACGCGGTGTTCGCCGGTGCTGCCGGCGATGATGCTGGAGAGCAGCTCCAGGGCGTCGTCCTCGAAGTGCTCGGCCTCGCGGTTGGCGGGGCGCTGGAAGAAGCCCTGGGTGCGCTCGCAGAGGGTGCGGGTGAGCAGGCGTTGCAGGCGGGTTTCCGCGCCCACCTTGAGCGGGCCGTCGAGGCGGCCGAGGCAGCGTTCGCCGAACAGGTCCTGGGGGATGTCGAAGATGAACTGGCGCATGGCGCCGGAGAAGCCGAACAGGTAGGGCTTGTCGGTGCGGTAGATGATCATCTCCCCCGGCTCCAGCAGGGTGCAGCCTTCGCCCTGGTAGAAGAACGAGCGGCTTTCCTGCACCAGGGAGACGAACACCGATTCCTTGGGCACCGAGCGGATCATCGAGCAGTCCCGCTCCACCACGTGCTGGTTGCCGCGCACCAGGGCCAGGCTCATGGCGCCCAGTTCGAGGTTGGACTGCGAGGCGGCCAGGCCACCGTCGGCGTAGGAGGAGCATTTGAGGCCGACGAGGATGGAGGCGTTGTACTGCTCCCAGAACCTCAGGCGCTGTTCGACCGGGATGTCGCAGGTACTGGCTCGCCGGGTCTCGAGCAAGGCGGGTGTGGTCATTCTTATTGTTCTCGTGGGTCGCCGCGGATCGAACCCCCGGGCCAAACATCGGCAGCTCCCGGGGACCGGGCGTCGCGCATCCTCTGTGGGTGTGGGCGACGCCCGATCATTAACATCTGAACGCTGCCCGCCGTCAATCGCCCCCCGCCCGCTGCCCGGGCCCTGTCCGAAAAGCGCAAACAACAGGGCCGAGACGATCAAACCCGCTGCCGCCGCGCCCTCTAGAGTCGGCTCCAGTCCATAACAACAACGAGACTGGAACATGGCCGAGCCTGCCCGCAACGAATTCTGGAAAGACCTGCAAGCCATCCCCAACTGCTTCAAGCCCGATGCCAAGCCCGAGGTTTATCTGCCCAACGCGGCGAGCGACGACCTGAGCCTTTACGTGCCCTTCACCGAGACGGTGTCCTCGCGCCCGCTGTGGATCTCGCCGAGCGAGAACCGCTGGTGCGACATCCTCATGGCCCGTAGCGCCGGCCTGGTGAACCGCCACTACCACCCCCACGAAGTGTTCGCCTACACCCTCTCCGGCAAGTGGGGCTACCTGGAGCACGACTGGACCGCCACCGCCGGCGACTTCGTCTACGAGACGCCCGGCGAGGGCCACACCCTGGTGGCCTATGAGCACGAGGAGCCCATGCGCGCCTTCTTCATCGTCAAGGGCCCGCTGATCTGGCTCGACGAGCGCGGCGAGCCGGAGGGCTACTTCGACGTGCACTCCTACATCGCCATGTGCCGCGAGCACTACGAGAAGATCGGCCTCGGCGCCGCCTACATCGACTCCCTGTTCCGCTGACCCCTTGCCCGGGGCGCCCGCGCGGCGCCCCGGAGGAGAACGACATGGCGCCCACCACCTCCAACGCCCGGTATGAAAACGTACTGCTCGGCGTGCTCTTCCTCACCTTCGGCTTCGTATTCTTCGACCGCCTGGCACTGTCCTTCCTGTTTCCCTTCATGGCCGAGGAGCTGCAGCTCGGCAACCGCCACCTGGGCATGCTGTCGTCGGTGCTGGCCCTGGCCTGGGCGGTATCCGGGGCCCTGGTGGGCCTCTGGTCCGACCGCAACGGCGTGCGCAAGCCGCTGCTGATCGCGGCGGTGATCCTCTTCTCGCTGTGCTCGGCGCTGTCCGGGCTGGTGGGCGGCTTCCTCAGCCTGCTGCTGTTCCGAGGCGTGATGGGGCTGGCCGAGGGGCCGATCCTGCCGCTGTCGCAATCGCTGATGGTGGAGGCCTCGTCGCCCCACCGGCGCGGCCTCAACATGGGCCTGCTGCAGGGCTCGGCCGCCGGCCTGCTGGGTGCGGTGATCGGCCCGCCGGTGCTGATCGGCCTGGCCGAGGCCTTCGGCTGGCGGCATGCCTTCGTCATCTCCCTGGTGCCGGGGCTGCTGATCGCCTGGCTGATCTGGCGCTACGTGCGCCCCGACGACAGGGCACGTAAACCCGACGCCAGCGCGGCCGGCAACGGCGTCGGGCTCGGCGGCCGCCTGGCCCTGCTGAAGAGCCGCAACATCCTGCTGTGCACGCTGATCAGCTGCGTGTTCCTCACCTGGTTCATCGTGCTGATCTCCTTCACCCCCACCTTCCTGGTCAGCCAGCGCGGCTACAGCCCGGCGAGCATGGGCGGGATCATGAGCTGCCTGGGCGTGGCCTGGGTGTTCTGGGGCTTCGCCGTGGCGGCGATCTCCGACCGCATCGGCCGGCGCCCGACCCTGGTGCTGTTCTCCCTGGTGGCCGCCTGCTGCCCGCTGGCCCTGCTCTATGCGCCCACGCCCTTCAGCCTCGGCGCGCTGATGCTGCTGACCTACACCGGCCTGGGCTGCTTCACCCTGTTCATGGCCACCATCCCGGCGGAGACGGTGCCGCGCGGCGTCATCGCCACCGCCCTGGGGCTGATCATGGGCATCGGCGAGCTGGTGGGCGGCTTCATCGCCCCGACCATCGCCGGCTTCGCGGCCGACCGCTACGGCCTCTCCATCGTCATGTGGATGAGCTGCGGCGGTGCCCTGCTGGCCGCCCTGCTCTCGCTGTTCCTCAAGGAAACCGCGCCCACGGTGCTGGCCCGCAAAGCCGGCCGCCCCCTCGCCGACACCGCCAACCTGCAAGGACAACCCTGATGAACGCATTGCGCTGGCACGGCGCCCGGGACCTGCGCCTGGACGCCCTCGACATCCCCCCGCCCGGCCCCGGCGAGGTGGAACTCAAGGTGGCCTACTGCGGCATCTGCGGCAGCGACCTGCACGAGTACCAGGACGGCCCGCACTCCATCCCCCAGCAGCAGCCGCACCCGCTGTCCGGCTGCCGCGCGCCGCTGACCCTGGGCCACGAGTTCAGCGGCGTGATCACCGCGCTGGGCACCGGGGTGCAGGGCTTCACGGTGGGCGACCGGGTGGCGGTGGAGCCCATCTACCGCTGCGGTGATTGCCGCTACTGCCGCGTGGGCCAGTACAACCTGTGCAGCTCCATGGGCTTCATCGGCCTGATGGGCGATGGCGGTTTCGCCGAGCGCGCCCGGGTGCCGACCTACATGCTGCACCGCCTGCCGGCCGGCGTGAGCCTGCGCCAGGCCGCCGTGCTGGAGCCGGCCGCCGTGGCTCTGCACGCCCTGCGCCAGAGCAGCCTGCAGCCCGGCGACCGCTGCGCGGTGTTCGGCCTCGGGCCCATCGGCCTGCTGCTGATCGCCCTCGCCCGGCTGCGCGGCGTCGAGCACATAGTCGCGGTGGACGTGGCCCCCGAGCGCCTGGCGCGGGCCCTGGAGTTCGGCGCCGAGCGCGTGCTCGACGCCCGCCAGGTGGACGTGGTGCAGCAGCTGCAAGCCAGCGGTGGCGTGGATTGTGCCTTCGAGGCCGCCGGCAGCCAGGCGACCCTGGATGCGGCCCTGCACGGCCTGCGCAAGGGTGGCGAAGCGGTGCTGGTGGGCCTGATGGGCGAGGCGCGCTTCGACGCCTTCCACCTGGTCAATAACGAGCTGCGCATCACCAGCAGCGTCGGCTACTGCGACGTCTACCCGGAGCTGATCGCCCTGCTCGACAGCGGCCACCTCGACCTGGGCCGCGCGGTGACCCGCTGCGTGCCGCTGGAGCGCGCCGTCAGCGATGGCTTCGAAGCCCTGCTGGCTGACAAGGCGCAGATCAAGGTGCTGGTCAATCCCAACCCCGAACTGGCGGAGGCCTGAACATGCACGCATCGACCTTCAACCCCGGGCTGTTCCGGGATCGCCAGGTGCTGGTCACCGGCGGCACCTCCGGCATCGGCGCCGCCATCGCCCTGCAGTTCGCCGAACTGGGCGCCTCGGTGCTGGCCCTCGGGCTTAACGCCGATGGCGCGCTTACCCCGCGCCACCCGCTGGTGCGCCCGCAGGAGCTGGACGTAAGCGATGCCGCCGCGCTGGAAGCGGCCATCCAGGCCCTGCCCCGGCTGGATGTGCTGGTCAACTGCGCCGGCATCAGCCGCGACCGCGAGGAATACCAGCCGGCGAGCTTCGAGCGCGTGCTGCAGATCAACCTCGTCGCCGCGATGCGCGCCAGCCAGTGCGCCCGCGAGCTGCTGGCCCGCCAGGGCGGCAGCATCGTCAACATCGCCTCGATGTTCAGCACCTTCGGCTCGGCCGACCGCCCGGCCTACAGCGCCAGCAAGGGCGCCATCGTGCAGTTGAGCAAGTCGCTGGCCATCGAGTACGCGGCCCTGGGCATCCGCGTCAACGCCATCGCCCCCGGCTGGATCGACACGCCCCTGGGCGCCGGCCTCAAGGCGGATGCGCAAGCCACCCGGCGGATCATGCAGCGCACGCCCCTGGAGCGCTGGGGCGAACCCGCCGAGGTGGCCGCCGCCGTGGCCTTCCTCTGCAGCCCGGCGGCCAGCTTCATCACCGGCGCCGTGCTCGCCGTGGATGGTGGCTACCTCTGCACCTGAAGCCCTGATCCAACCCGAAAACGCCCACCCCGGAGCCCGCGCCCCGGGGCGGGGCCCTGCTGCCCAAAACAACCGCGCCTTAACAACAACAAGAAAGGACCGCCCAACCATGAACCGCACCCTGGCCCGCAACGCCCTGCTCCTGAGCCTGCCCCTGCTGCCCCTGCCCGGCCTCGCCGACGACGCCCCCGGCCCGCTGGCGGAGCTGGGCAGCCAGCTCGCCGAACACGGCATCAAGACCCACGCGGTATTCCTCAGCCTGGCCGTGAAGAACCTCGACACCGGCCCGCGCCCGCACAGCTTCGGCAACAGCGGCGACCTGTTCCTCGGTGCCGACCTGGACCTGGGAAAAATGGCTGGCCTGGACGGCGCCGCCCTGCACATCGAGCAGACCCAGTTCATCCTCGACCGCAACACCGGCCAGCCCACCTCGGGCGCCTGGCAGGGCGCCGTCGGCAGCTACTTCGGCGGCGCACCGATCCACAACGACATCGGCGCCAGCCAGCTGAGCCTGCTGACCTGGGAGCAGCAATGGCTCGACGGCAACCTGGAAACCCACCTGGGCCGCACCAACGCGCGCCGCTACTTCTTCATCTACAACTGCGAGAGCCAGGTCACCTGCAACGACCCGGTGATCGACGCCTCCACCGGCGTGCTGCCGCCCCCCTATGGCGCCTGGGGCGGCTACCTGAAGTACCGCCTGACGCCGGACCTGTACCTGCACGCCGGGGCCTTCGAATCCAACCCCGTGGACTACCTGAAGAAGCGCCACGGGCTGGACTTCAGCACCACCGACGCCAGTGGCACCAGCCTGCTCTACGGCATCGGCCGCCGCGAAGGCGCCGAGCGCAACCCCTACAGCTCCCATTACGAGCTCAACGGCTACCACAACACCTCAAAACAGACCGACTCGCTCACCGGTGCCAGCGAGCACGGCAGCAGCGGCGCCTTCTTCAAGTTCCAGCAAACGGTGTGGCGCGCCGACGGCGGCCAGGGTGATGCACCCCAGGCGGCGCAACTGTTCGGCTCGCTGTCGGCCGCCGCCGACGACAAGCAGCCCTTCCGCCACTTCGCCGAGGCCGGCATCAGCTGGCTGGCCCCCTTCGAGCGCCCCGGCGACACACTCAACCTCAAGGCCAGCTACCTGCGCCTCAACCCGCACCAGCTGGAGTTCCAGCGCCAGAGCCGCATCGCCGCCGGTGGCGACCCGAGCCAGGGCTCGCGGGATGTCTACGCACTGGAAGGCAACGGCCACTTCGCCCTCACCCGCCACCTCGCCCTGGAACCCAGCGTCCAGTACCTCTTCAACCCGGACAACTACTACAACCCCGGCGCCACCGAGATCAGTGGCGACGGTTTCGTCGTCGCCCTGCAGCTGACCCTGGACCTCGGCTCGCTGCTGGGCCTGTGAACCGCAAGGAATCCGCCATGACCTCACCCCGTCGCTTCGACTACATCATCGTCGGTGCCGGCTCGGCCGGCTGCGTGCTGGCCAACCGGCTCTCCGCCGACCCGGGCCTCTCGGTCTGCCTGATCGAGGCCGGCCCCAGCGACCGCAGCCTGTTCCCCGGCAGCTACATCCGCACGCCGGCGGGCATCATCCGCCTCATCGCCAACCCGAAATGGAACTGGATGCACCGCTTCAGCCACGCCACCGGCAGCGGCGAGGTGGAAGTGCCCTGCCCGCGCGGCCGCGTGTGGGGCGGCTCCAGCGCCATCAACGGGATGATCTACATCCGTGGCCACCGCCACGACTACGACCAATGGGCCACCCAGGGCAACCGCGGCTGGAGCTACGACGAGGTGCTGCCCTACTTCCGCCGCTCGGAACACTTCGAGCCCGGCGCCTCGGCCTGGCACGGCCAGGGCGGCGAACTCAACGTCGCCGAGCTGCGCAGCCCCAGTGCGGTGAATGCGGTGTTCTACCAGGCCGGCGAAGAACTCGGCTGGCGCTACAACGCCGACTTCAACGGCAGTGATCAGGAAGGCATCGGCCCCTTCCACGTCACCCAGATCAACGGCGAGCGCTGCAGCGCCGCGCGGGCCTTCCTCCACCCGGTGCTGACGCGCCCCAACCTGCAGGTGCTCAGCGACACCCTCACTCACCGCGTGCTGCTGCAGGGCGACCGCGCGGTGGGCGTGGAAGTGAGCCAGGGCGAGGAATTGCTGCAGCTGTTCGCCGAGCGCGAGGTGATTCTCAGCGCCGGCAGCATCAACTCGCCGCAGCTGCTGATGCTCTCCGGCATCGGCTCGGCGGTGGAGCTGGCGCGCCACGGCATCGCCCTGCGCCACGAGCTGCCCGGCGTGGGCCAGAACCTGCAGGACCACCAGGACGTGGTGCTCATGTACCGCAGCGACGCCGCCCTGGGCTACGGCCTCTCCCCGCGCGGGCTCTGGCCGCTGCTGCGCTCGCCCTGGCAGTACCTGGCCGGCCGGCGCGGCCCGCTCACCTCCAACACCGTGGAAGCCGGCGGCTTCCTGCGGCTCGACCCGGCCGCGTCGACACCGGAGCTGGGCCTGATCGTCGCCCCGGCACTGAAGAACCAGCCGCAACGGCCGGTGCCCTTCGGCCACGGCATCAGCCTGCACGTGGCGGTGATGCACCCGCAAAGCCGCGGTGAAGTACGCCTGAATTCACCGGACCCACGCGACAAACCGCACCTGGCCGCCAACTTCCTCAGCCACCCCGAAGACCTGCGCAAACTGGTGGAAGGCGTGCGCCTGGTACGCCGCCTGGCCGGCACCACCGCCTTCCGCCAGCACCTGCGCGGCGAGCTGGTACCCGGCAAGGCCATCGACAGCCAGGCGCAGATCGAACAATGGATACGCCACAACCTCGGCACCGTGTTCCACCCCGTCGGCACCTGCAAGATGGGCCACGACCCGCTCGCCGTGGTCGACGACCAGCTGCGCGTGCACGGCCTCGACGGCCTACGCGTGGTGGACGCCTCGATCATGCCCACCCTCATCACCGGCAACACCAACGCCCCGGCGATGATGATCGCGGAGAAGGCGGCGGAGATGATTCTGGGTACGGCACGCAAGGCGCCTGATTCGCAACCCAATGACGTCGCCCTGCCCACGCTCACCTCCTAGGGTGCGCGGCATGTAGGGGCGACTTCAGTCGCCAAGCAGACCGCAGGTCTGCCACTCGGTATCACAGGGGGATGCTGCGCATCCCTTGGCGACTGAAGTCGCCCCTACGCCGCTCCGTCGTTTAGCCGGTTTCCTTCGAGCCCCTATGCCGCGCTGGCAAAGCTAAGCCTGGATCGCCCGGCATGACCTGCCACGTTGTATGGCCGCGCGCGATGATCCGTTGCTGAGAGATGAGCCGAGTTGGAAGCGGTTTTTCTAAGGGTGCAGAAATGAAAAACGCCGCATGGGGGGCGGCGTTACTGATGGGAATGGCGCTATCGGCCAGAAGTGGACGATAACCAACTCACACTAGAGCCTTTCATAGACCACTTCAAAGTCAGCCCCCAGCTCCTCTTGGATAACCGCGAGCAGAGCCTCAGCGGCATCGTCAAATTCCTTAGACTCGACCGCGTCCCAAGGGCTTGGATCTGTTGGAGAGCCCCAGTTCAGAGCAGTGTCGTGCCAGCGTGTCATCTCGCCCAGACTCTCAAGGGTAGCGGTGCTTAACGGAAGCCTTTCTTCGATTGACCCCACCGAAAACTCTGCTAACGCAGCCTCATTCCCGCACCACAATGCGCCGCCTCCCCACTCGAACATCAAACGTATGCGAAACCGTTCAGCCATATGTCTTCCGGACATCCAGTGAAAAAGCCCTATCGTGGGTTAGCTACTCAGACGCTCATTATTGTCTTTTTGACTATTTGCTTTAAACCTGAAAGGCAGCTTGGAGCTGATAGTTATTGACCCTGAATCACAGCTCCTGGCCGATATCTACACATCACGAGCCCCCTTCCCTCCCCCATGAAAAACCTGGCCTGGCGCCGAGGTCAGGTCGCAGTTCACGACCACAGTCGGGGGCTTATGCCGCACGTGGAGAGACGATGATTTCACGTTGTGCTCCTCGTTGTTCACCAGCTCTTCGAAGCCCTTCTCGACGATCTGCTCCCGTTCGATGCGAGCGGTGACAAGGGCCGTTATGTCGAGGTGTATGACAAGGGCTGGGCCGGACGAGGCGCCAGCAGCAAGGCCAGCCACAACCAGGCGAACGGCACCGCCGCCCCCATGAGCAGGGTCGAGGCGTAACCGCTGAGCGAGAAGGCGCAGATGCTGGCTGCCAACACGGCAAGCCCCCAGAGCAGGCCGGCACGCACGCGCCTGCCCAGGCTGCGGGCCAGGGCGTGGACGATGAACCGCCCGATGACCGAGGCAACGACGAGCACCTGCTCGACGCCCAGGATGGCGATGCCTGTCATGAAGGCGGGCCCTTCGGTAGCCTCCTGCTCCACGGCCCAGAAGAACCAGGCGACCTGCGCCCAGTAGAGCACCGCCACCCCGGCCAGGGCCGCCAGGAATGCTCGCCATCCAGGGAGCAGCGCGGGCAGCGTGCCCACCAGCAACATCCCGATCAATGCCATGCCGTGCATGTGCCAACCTCCTTGTGTGGATCATCCTCGACGCCCGACGAGGCGGCTCCCTGCCTGCGGATGGGCGTACCCAGGGCGCCATCATCGACGGGGCGCGCGCCAGGTCAATCCCCGGAATGAGTTCCTGTCGAAGGGTTCGCAGAGGAGAAGTGCACGGCTCACCTAGGGTCACCCTCGGCGTATCCCAGCACCCTTTCACAGATCCGTGCCGCCTCGATTTCCAACCGGCATTCGCAGTGGCACTATCGGCCAGCTGCATGGAAATGGATGTCGCCATGCGCGCTCGCCTGCCGACGCGCTCTACCCGATATCCCACGCGCTCACGTTCACCTGACCCGCTCGGTTGCCGAGATAAGGACATCTCATGAACACCCTCGCTCTGCTTACCGACATCCTGCGAAAAACCAAGGCCTTCTCCGGCCGGGTGCCCAACAGCGCAAAGGACAAGGCCACTATCGTGGAGATATTCCGCGAGCTGATTCCGGCGAACGTTGCCTCGCTGGACCCCGACGTGATCGATGAGCCGCAAGACTACGAAGTGCTACTCGCTCGCCTGGCAGCCATCAGCAATGGCGATCTGGCGCCGGAGGACGTGCAGATCAAAGCCGGCCGCACCGGCAAGCTCACCCTGACCTTCACCCAGCAGCAGGAAACCCACTCGCTGACGTTCACCCACGAGGGCGGCACCTACATCGATCAGAGCTTTCTCGATGCGCTGCACAAGCACTGCAAGAAAAAGCTTCCCGGCACCTTTCTCTTCACCTCGGAAGCGGAGAGCATCGAGGCGGTGTATTTACCCTTGAAAGCATTCAAGCGGGTGAACAACGAACTGCTCAGCACGCAAAGCACCGATGCCCTGGCCACGCTGATCCAGGTCGGCAATGTTTATTCCATCGACTGGGACAGCATTCCGTACGACGTGGTGGAAGGGTTCACCCGGGACGGAGAGACCCTGATCACCGCCTTGATCAAGGCACCGTTCGCCGAGAAGCCCGGCAGCTGGGGCGCGACCCGTCGCATCGAGATTCTCGAAGGGCTCCAGGGCATGGCGAATGTCTTCCGGGCCAATGCCCACGGCGAGACGCCCCGCGAGATTGCACTGGCCACGGGCTGGGATCACCTGGTGCCGGAACTCAGCGGCGGGCCCGTGAACACCGTACCCGTCACGACTATCCGCGAGCGGGCTGGCAAGGGTCACACCTGCTTCGAGGATGACCTCAAGGAAGCATTCGAACGGCTGGATGCAAAGGGCCTGTTCGAATCGATTCACTTCGACCCGAGCAACCCCTTCCAATACCTCCACATCTCCCACAGACCCGACTTCATCTATGGCGAAGACACGCTGCTCGTCTCCCGCTATCGATTTGGCGGCGCCGTGGTCGGCTATCGCGCTTTCAGCCAGAAGCTCGGCGAAAACGGCTGGTCGATCAGCCGATTCGTGCCGTTGGGCGAGGTCGATCAACTGTGTGAAGTGATCGAGCGCTACTGCACACAGTCATTGGCCTGAGATCACTCCGGACGTAGGGTGTGCTGCGCGCACCGGCTTTACCGGCGGCACCCTGCAGAGGTGCGCACGGCACACCCTACGGCACCGAGCTCATCCTGCGGGCCTTGTCGCCGGGTTCACTGCTCCCGGACGTAAACCCCGTCGAAGCTCACATTCATGCCGCCGCAATTGTTGTTGTCATCGACGATCAGGAAGCGGCCGATACGGGTGTACTCGACAGCGCAGTCGTACTTGCCGTCGCCGTCCTTCGTCATGGCGTAGCGGCCTTTGGGCTTGAAGGTGCCGTCGATCTGCCCGATGTGGGTACTGGCGCCGCTGCCCCAGGTCGAATCACCGGTCACGTGCAGGCCCGGCCCATGCTCTTGCTGCTCGATGGTGAGGGTGCTGGCCCAGGCCTTCCAGGTGCCCAGCCAATCGCTGGTTTCCGGCAAGGGGTCAGCGGCTGGCGCGAGGCTCACCAACTCGATCCAGCCCACGGTTTCGCGCTTCTTGCCCTGGTACCAGGCACAGGCCCAACCGCCTTCGATCTTGTTGACCAGCACCTCGTCGCCCTCGATGAGGTAGGCCTTCTGCTGGCAGCCCTCGGATTCGGGGCAGCGCTCGTCGTCCTTGAAGAAGTGCGTCTGGTGCTTGTTCACGACCTTGTACAGCTGACTGAACTTGCCCTCGGAGGGGAAATAGCCATTTCGGCAGCTGAAGGGCTCGATGTCCTCTGCGTGGCTGGGCAGGCAGATCAGCGCCAGGGCGCTGGTGAGAAGAAAGGGAGTGATCTTGTGCATGAAGGGCCGGTCCTTGCCACTGTGACCGCTGCGGGGCGACAGGCCCGGCGGCGAAGAGGGAGCGGGAATCTAGCGACGTGCGCCCGCGAGGGTCAACTCGTACATCTGTACTAAGCGTGACCCGATGGAGCGCGCGCCCTGAATAGCGCCAGGAGCAGGTGATAACGATGGAAACGCAGGGCGGGCTTTGGCGAGCGGCAGACCGAGTCAGAAACGCCCTGCTCACTCGCCTCCGGACCCGACCGGAGCTATCGGGATACGGCCTCTTCGGGCAGCGAGGCTCCGGCCCGCATCGCCTTGAACAGCTCCGAGTAATCGACCTGCCGCTCCAGGTGGGCGACGTAGGCCAACACGCGATCCTGCGCACTGCGGTCGATATGCAGAGCCGCCATGCGCCGGAACTTGCGCTCGAAGTCCGCATCGGTCATCGGCGTTTCCAATGAGCCCGGGCCGCTGATCACCTCGCGGGTGAGTGTCTCGCCCGTTTTCAGGGTCACGCTCACCCGATTGGCCAGGTGCCTTGGGAACAGACGGGTCAACGCCGGATCTTCGCTGACCGTCGTCCTGCTCATCAGCTCACCCGCACGGGGATCGGCTATCCGCTGCGGTGAATAGGAGTCGAGGCTGATGTCGCCATCCAGCAGCGCCCGGGCAACGTTGTAGGGCAGGCTGTGGTCCGCCGTTTCCCGGGTTTTCGGTTGCCATTTCTCGGCGTCGGCGAGCACCCGTCGATTGAACTCCGAGGTCTCGATATGGATGGACTCGACGGCGCCGAGGTCGGCGATCTGCTCCCTCAGCTCCAGTGCCGCCCAAACGGCGGTATGCAGTTCACCGTTGGTGGGGAAGGTCTTGGTCAGCGAGCGAAGGATGGCGAAGTCGCCGTTGCCCTGATGACCGAAGCCCTCGACATCGAGCGTGAACTCGCCCGTCACCTGGCGGAAGAAGCCCATGTCCCCCTCGAATACCGGAGCCGGCCCGGTCATGCCGTGGCGCGCCAGGTTGGCGGCGAATACAGCATTGCGCGCCGCGTTCGCCGCCGAGCAACCCTTCCAGTCCGACAGCGAGCCGGAGCGTACCTGGCGCAAGGCCAGGTGTGCACTGAGGGCGATGTTGATCGCCTGTTCGGCCTGCCCTTCGTCCAGCTTCATCAGCCGCGCGGCCGCGGCAGCCATGGCCACGTTGATGTAATTGACGTGATCCCAACCTCGTTTGTTGAGGCTGGCGGCGTCCTGCAGGCGCATCTGGATCTCGTAGGCGATCACGATGGCCACGATCAGCTCGCTGCCCGTGGCACCTTCGGCTTCAGCCAGGGCCAGGCAGCCGGGGATGCTATCGCTGGGGTGGCCGGGCTCGAGCCCCATGTAGCCATCGTTGTAATCGAGGAAGCGCACCATGATGCCGTTGGCGAAGGCGGCCAACTCCGGCGTGGTGCGCAGGGCCGTGCCGAACACGCTGGATGCAGGCTGCGGCACCTTCGCCGCCACCGCGATGGCCGCGTTCACGGGCTTCTCGTCATAGGCACCGAGGATGCAGGCCAGGCTGTCGACGAAGCGCTGGCGCACGCATGCGATGACTTTTTCGGGAAGCGCCTCGAACGAGAGGTTGCAGGCATAGCGGGCGAGCTGCCGCGCGAGTACCGGGTCGGACATGGTTTTTATTCTCCGTGTTGTGGGTCTATACCAGCCAGGGATTGGCGCGAAGGTGCGCCGCCTCGAATGTGCGTATCTGCTCCGCACGCATGAGGGTGCTGCCGATGGCATCCAGCCCCTGCAGCAGCGCCTGCTTGCGCAACGAGTCGATGTCGAAAGCGATGAACGAGCCATCGCCGAGCAGCACCTGCTGCGCCTGCAGGTCGATGCTGAGCTGCGCCGTGGCGGGGTCACTGACCCTGCGCCCGAGACGCTGCAGCTCAGCGTCCTTCAGTTGAACCAGCAGGACGCCGTTGCGCAGGCAGTTGTCGAAGAAGATGCCGGCGAAGCGGGTGCCGATCAGCGCGCGAAAACCCGACTGCTTCAGGCCCCACACCGCGTGCTCGCGGCTGGAGCCGCAACCGAAGTTGGGACCGACCACGAGAAAGCTGGCGCGGCTCCAGGGCTCCTGGTTGAGCACGAAATCGGGGTTGGCCGAACCGTCGGCACGCAAGCGCAGGTCGAAGAACAGGCCACGGTCCAGACCGCTTCGATCAATGCCCTTGAGGAACTGCTTGGGCATGATCACGTCGGTATCGACGTTGGCCGCGAGCATGGGCGCGGCGATGCCGCTGACACGGGTGAAGGGTTGCATATCAGCGCTCCGGGGACAGGTTGCGGACATCGGTCAGGCAGCCCGCGACAGCTGCCGCCGCAACCATCGCCGGGGGCCAGTACATCGTCGTTCATCGCCAGGCACATCGAGCAGCCGGACTGCCGCCACTCGAAGCCCGCCTCGCGGAACACCTGCGCCAGGCCTTCGGCCTCCGCCTGCTCACGCACCTGGGTCGAGCCCGGTACGATCATCGCGCGCACATGGCCGGCCACGCGGCGCCCGCGCACCACCCGGGCGGCGTCGCGCAGGTCTTCGATCCGCGCGTTGGTGCAGGAACCGATGAAGGCATGGCTGATGCGGATGCCCGCCAGCCGTTCGCCGGCCGTCAGGCCCATGTAGCGCAGGGCACGCTGCAGGTCCTGGCGACGAATCGGGTCGCGTTCCAGCAGAGGGTCGGGCACGCATTCGCCGATGGTCGCTGCCTGGTCGGGGCTGGTGCCCCAGGTCACCATCGGTTGCAGTGCGGTGACGTCCAGTTCCACCTCGTGGTCGTACTGGGCACCGGGGTCGCTATGGAGCTCGCGCCAGCTCGCCACCGCCTGCTCCCAATGCTCGCCCTGCGGTGCGCGCGGCTTGCCGCGCAGGTAGGCGAAGACCTTGTCGTCAGGCGCCATGAAGGCGCCACGGGCCCCCGCCTCCACGGCCATGTTGCAGATTGTCATGCGCGCCTCGACGCTCAGTGCCCCGACGGTATCGCCGCAGAACTCGATGGCGTAGCCGGTGGCACCGGCCGCGCCGATGCGCTGGATCAGCGCCATGATGATGTCCTTGGAAACCACCCCCGGCGCCAGCTCGCCACGCACCGTCACGCGCATCGTTTTCAAACGCTTGTAGACCAGCGTCTGGGTGGCCAGCAGGTGCTCGATCTCCGAGGTGCCGATGCCGAAGCCGAAGGCGCCGAGCGCACCGTAGGTGGTGGTATGGCTGTCGCCGGCGGCGACCACCATGCCGGGCAGGATGAACCCCTGCTCCGGTGCCACCACGTGCTCGATGCCCTGGCGCTTGTCCAGCACGTCGAACAGCTCCAGGCCGAAGTCGTGGCAGTTCTGCTCGAAGTAGGACACCTGCCGCGCACCGCCGGCATCCGGCATGGCGGCGATGCGCTCGGGTGCCGTGGGGTTCACGTGGTCGACCACGCACAGGGTGGCCGACGGGCGCCACACCGCGCGCCCAGCCTCGCGCAGGCCGCTGAAGGCCTGCGGGCTGGTGTACTCGTTGGCCACCTGGCGGTCGACGTAGAGCAGCACGTGGCCCTGCTCGTCGAGGGTGCAGACGGTGTGGGAGTCGATGAGTTTCTCGTAGAGCGTGCGTGCACGCGTGGCCTGGCTCATAGGCCACCCTGGCCGCGCCGGCCATCCGCGATCACGCAGTGCGCGGGCGGGTTCTCGCCATCGAGCACCGCCACGACGCACTGCGCAGCGATCAGGTTGGTGCGTTGCAGGCCCTCATGGGTCGAAGCGCCGCTGTGGGGCGTGGCCACCACATTGGGCAGGGCCAGCAGGGCTTCGGTGGTGGTGCGGTAGCTGCCGTCGGTTTCACTGAGGAAGACATCCAGGCCGGCACCGGCAATGACGCCATCCAGCAGTGCCTCCAGCAATGCGCGGTCATCGACCAGACCGCCACGCGCAGTATTGATCAACATGGCGCCGGGCTTCATGCGGCTGAGCGCGGCAGCGTCGATGAGCAGGCGCGTCTCGTCGTTCAACGGCATGTGCAGGGTCACGTAGTCGCTCTCGGCCAGCAGGGTATCGAGCTCGACGAAGCGCACGCCCGCCTCGCGCCCGTAGTCCCAGTCCGGCGTACGCGAGCAGGCCAGTACGCGTACATCGAAGCCGGACAGGCGCTTGACCACGCCCCGGCCGATACGGCCCAGGCCGATGACGCCCACGGTCTTGCCGTACAGGTCTCCACCCAGGGCGATGGTCCAGTCGCCGTTGATCATGCGCGCCTTTGAATCACCCAGGCGCCGCCCCAGGGCCAGCATCATCGCCAGGGCGTGATCGGCGACGCTGGCGTCATTGCCGCCAACGGCGATGGTCGCGACCTTGCCGCTGGCACGTACCGCGGCCAGGTCCACGCGCTCATAGCCGACACCGCGGCGGGCGATGGCCTGCAGCCGTGGCAGGCGGGCCAGCAGCGAGCCGGTGACCCAGGCGTGGCCGACGATCCAGGCATCGGCATCGGCCAGCAGCGCTTGCAGCTGGTCTTCGCTAAGGTCGCCATCGGCCTGGCCGTCGGCCAGCGGTACCAGTTCCACCTCACAGCCGTTGGCGCGCAGATACACCAGGCTCTCGGCATCGAAGAAGCGCTGGGTCACCAGCACCTTGCGGGGGAGTCGCTCACTCATGAAGGGCCTCGCCTGAGTAAGAAGTGTTTTCCTGCGGCAAGCCGCCACCGGCCCCGAGCTCGACGCCCGGGGAACTGCATGCGGCAGACGGGAGGGTTAGGTGATGGCGCCGGTGACCAGCGCGGAGAGGACCAGGATCGCCGAACAGCCCAGCGCCCAGAGCAGGCAGTAGCGCTGCAGCTCGCCCATGTCGCGCTTGAGCAGCCCGGCCATCAGGTAGGGGGCGGCGATCAGCGGGCTCAGGGCGTGCACCGGCTGGCCCAGTACCGAGGCCCGGGCGATGTGCAAAGGGTTCACGCCGTATTGGCCGGCGGCGCCGTTGAGGATCGGCAGGATGCCGAAGAAGAACGCGTCGTTGGACATGAAGAAGGTGAAGGGAATCGCCGCCAGCGAGGTGATCAGGCTCATGTAGGGGCCAGCGTTTTCCGGCACCACATCGAGGAAGGCCTTCGACATGCCATCGACCATGCCCGAACCGGAAAGAATCCCGGTGAAGGCACCCGCAGCGAAGATCAGCGCCACCACATTGAGCACGTTGTCCGCATGCGCGGCGATGCGCTCCTTCTGATCGTCCAGGCGCGGGTAGTTGATCACCAGCGCCAGCGCCAGGGCGATCATCATCAGCACCGGCAGCGGGCCAAGACCCAGGCCCATGCTCACCACCAGCCCCAGGGTCAGAGCCAGGTTGACCCAGAACAGATGCGGTCGGTGGCTGTCCTTGAGCGTGCGCTCCAGCTCCGGCGCCGCCATGTCGGATTGCCCCGGCACCCAGCCGAGGCGCCGGCGCTCGTACTTGCCCAGCCACCAGGCCGCGGCGAAGGCGTAGACCAGGGCGAGCAGCATGGCCGGAATCAGGCCGACGAATACATCCATGGCATCCAGGTGCAGGGCGCTGGCGGCCCGCGCGGTCGGCCCGCCCCAGGGCACGATGTTGATCACCGTGTTGGTCAGCAGCAGCATCACCGCGAGAATCAGCGGGTTCATGCCCAGGCGCAGGTACACCGGGAGAAACGAGGTGACCACCACCAGCACGGTGGTCGCCCCGTCACCATCCAGGGAGATGACGGTCGACAGCGCGGCGGTGCCGAGGGTGATGCGCAGCGGGTCGTTGCCGACCCAGCGAATGATGCGCTTGACCGCGGGTTCGAACAGGCCGGCATCGAACATCACCGCGAAATACAGCAGGGCGAACATCAGCATCATCGCGGTCGGGGTGACCTTGATGACGCCGTCCAGCACCATGCCGCCCATCTGCCCGCCGAGGCCCAGCGCCAGGGCGAACGCCACCGGCACCAGGATCAGCGCGACGATGGCCGACAGGCGCCGCGTGAGGATGAGCACCATGAACACCGAGACCATCGCAAAGCCAACCCAAGCCATTCTCTTATCCTTGTTATCAGAAGCGTTGAGGTGAAGAGCCGCACGTCAGGCGCAGGCAGCGCCCCGGTGCACGACGATCAAAAACTACACATGGATGAATTAATCGTAAATCTGTATTTTTTTCGTACACCCATCAGTCGAACAACCCAGGTACCCGCCCATCCCGGACGGCCGGAATCGCCTGCATCCAGCGAGATTCGGCTGTTGGTGGCACCCGTGGAGCACCGGCAATCGCTCGGCGCCGAACTCAAAACAACCCACTTCCCCGCTGTCCAGCAGCGGCTGAAAGCACCGATATAGACGCCGCCGGCCATCATTTACAAAAATGTAAACAGTCGACTAAGCTCGGTGCACCTGTATACAGACCGTCCACACAAGGCCGCCATGACCCAGCAAGACGAGCTCTACCTCTCAGCCGAAGAAGCCGCCGCCCTGCTCGGCGTCAACCTGCCCACGCTGTACGCCTATGTCGGGCGCAAGAACATTCGCTCGCTCAAGGTGGAGGGCTCGCGCAAGCGCCGCTACTGGGCCGCGGACATCCAGCGCCTGGTCAAGGGGCCGAAGGGTGGCGAAGGCGGTAGCAAGCGCACGGTGGACTCCTACAGCTCGCTGACCCTGCTTACCGAAGACGGCCTCTACTACCGGGGCCGCGATATCAACGAGCTGGTGGAAACCGCCACGGTGGAGGAAGTCGCGGAGATGTTCTGGCAGGTGCCCGGCGCCTTCGGCAGCACACTGCCGCACATGCCCGAAGGCATCGACCAATTGCTCGGGCTCTATGCCAACACGACGGTGATCGAAAAGGCCATCGCCCTGTTTCCGCTGGTGGAGCGGGCCAACCCCAAGGCCTTCGACCTGTCGCCGGAAGGCTATGCGCGCACCGGCGCCGATGTGGTGCGCTGGTTCGCCGCCTTGGTGGTCGGCGCGAACGTGCCGGACACCCGCCCGCTGCACGAATTCCTCGCCTCCTCCTGCGGCGTCGACCAGCGCTTCGCCGATCTGATCCGGCGCATGCTGATCCTGTGCATCGACCATGAGCTGGATCACTCGACCTACAGCGTGCGTGCCGCGGCGAATACCGGCGTCACGCCCTACTACGCCGCCATCACCGGCCTGGCCACGGCGCGCGGTCGTCGCGTGGCCTATGGGCGGAACGAGGCGGTCAGCCACCTGCTGGACGACATCTGCAACGCCAAGGACCCGGCCGAGCCGATCCTGCAGTACTACAGCCAGGGCGGTGACATTCCCGGCTTCTGCGCCAACGCCCACAGCGCCCATCACGTGCACAGCATCGCCGACCCGCGCGCGATCAGCCTGAAGAAGACCCTCGATGCGATGTTCGCCGACGACGCGGAGTACCTGCGCCTGCTCAAGGCGATGCAGGTGGCCGAGGAGCTGGTGCAGCGGCCGGTCGAGTTCATCCTCCTGGTCAGTTTCGTCGGCCGCAAACTCAACCTGGCGGGGCAGGAACTGGCCCTCGCCGCCGTCGCTCGGCTGATCGGCTGGTTCGCTCACGCCAGCGAGCAGTACAACCAGCAACCCCTGATCCGCCACCGCGCCCGCTACACCGGCGCCCTGCCCGGCTAGCCATACCCTCCCGCGCCACCCTCGCTTCGCAGTCGGCGCAGCGCCCTTTCCTCCTCGCCGAAGCTCGCCGTCCGGTATCCGGCGGCGAGCTTCGTCACGCATGGACAAAATTCGTACAGATTTACATCTGTATTTCCAACATATAGCGTCTAATCGAGATCAATTCATACATGTAGATTTTTTCTGTACATATATGACGATCTCCAAGCCTAGGGATGCCGGGAGAGCGGTCCGCCGCTCTTCGCATCGAAAACAAAAACAAAGGTGAGAGACGTGAAACCATTCATCAAGCGCCCCGGCTTGCCCGGGACAGCACTCCTGGCAGTGGCGACGGCGGGCTACATGGCCGGCGCCCAAGCGGTGAACTTCAACATTGGCGAAGTGGAGGGCCAGCTCGATTCGTCGTTATCCATCGGCGCGAGCTGGGCGGTACGCGGGCCTGACCCGGACTTCATCGCCCAGGGCAACGGCGGCAAGGGCGATTCGCGAACCTCCGACGATGCCCGCCTGAACTTCAAGAAGGGCGAGACCTTCTCGAAGATCTTCAAGGGCATCCACGACCTCGAGCTGAAGTACCGCGACTCCGGTGTATTCCTGCGCGGCAAGTACTGGTACGACTTCGAGCTGAAGGACGAGAGCCGGCTGCTCTACGACATTCGCGACGACAACCGCAAACGCGGTGCGCAGTCATCCGGCGTGGAGCTGCTCGACGCCTTCGTCTACCACAACTACGAGGTCGCCGACCGGCCTGGCTCGACGCGCATCGGCAAGCAGGTGGTCAGCTGGGGCGGCAGCACCTTCATCAGCGGCGGCATCAACAGCATCAACCCACTGGATGCCAACGCCCTGCGGCGCCCGGGCTCGGAGCTCAAGGAAGGCCTGCTCCCGGTCAACATGATCTACCTGCAGCAGGCGCTGACCGAGGAAGTCAGCGTGGAGGCCTTCTACCAGCTGGAGTGGGACCAGACCGTCGCCGACAACTGCGGCACCTTCTTCGCCAGTTCGGACATCGTCGCCGATGGCTGCTATGACCGTTACGTGGTGCGCGGTGCGGACATCGAGCCAGGCCAATCCGACAACAGCGGCCTGAACGGCAACACCATCTACCTGCCTCGCGGCGGTGATCGTGATGCCCGCGACAGCGGCCAGTTCGGCGTCGCGTTGCGCTGGTTCGTACCCGAGTTGAACGACACGGAAATCAGCCTCTACTACATGAACTACCACAGCCGCACGCCGGTAGGCAGTTCGGTGATCAGCAGCGCGCCCAACCCGCTGGCCGCGCCGGGTTTCGGTGCGGCCAATGCGCAGTACTTCCTCGAGTACCCGGAAGACATCCGTCTGTATGGCCTGAGCTTCAACACCACCGTCGGCACGGCATCCATCGAGGGCGAGGTGAGCTATCGGCCGAACATGCCGCTGGCGTTCGACGACCTGACCTACGCGACCTTGCGCCTGGCCCCGACGGTTCCAAGCGTGATCCCGAACTCGGGCATTCCCGGCGACGAGATCCACGGCTACGTCCGGGTCCCGATGACCCAGGCACAGGTGAGTGCCGTGCAGACCTTCGACCAGGTGCTCGGCGCCAGCCGCCTGAGCCTGATCGGCGAGGTCGGCTTCAACCACCTCAACGGCATCAGCGAGGGCGACTACGGCGAGTTGCGCTTCGGCCGCGCGAGCCACTTCGGCCCGGGCGAATACTTCGATAACAACGGCAACGACCTGTGCAGGACGCTGCTCAGCGGGCGCCCGGAATATTGCAACGACGATGGCTTCTTCACCCGCAACTCCTGGGGTTACCGCCTGCGCGCAGGCCTGACCTACAACGGCGTGATCGGCGGCCTCGATCTCAGCCCCAGCCTGGCCTGGTCGCACGACGTGGATGGCTATGGCCCGAACTTCACCGAAGGCAGCAAGGCCATCAGTGTCGGGCTCAGTGCCAAGTACCTGTCCAACTACGAAGCCAGCATCAGTTACACCGACTACTTCGGCGGCGACTACACCACCAACGGTGATCGGGATTTCATCAGCGCCAGCTTTGGCGTGACGTTCTGAGGACATTCCAATGACAAGACACTCCCTTTCGCGCTATGCGCTCTCGCTGTGCCTGCCCCTGCTGATCAACCCCGCGCTCGCCGCCGTGGACGCCGCGCAAGCCGACCGGCTGGGCGCTGCCCTGACACCGGTGGGTGCCGAACGCGCAGGCAATGCCGCGGGCACCATCCCCGAATGGACCGGAGGCCTGCCCACGGACGCCGGCACCGTCACCGACGGCTTCCGCTCCGATCCTTTCGCTAGCGAGACCCCGCTGTTCACCATCACCGCACAGAACCTCGAGCAGTACCGGGAGCAGTTGAGCCCGGGCCAGCAGGCGCTGTTCGCCCGCTACCCGAGCACCTACAAGATCCCGGTCTACCCCAGCCACCGCAGCGTGGCCTGGCCGCAGAAAACCTACGAGGTGATCCGCAAGAACGCCCTGAACGTCACCACGGTGGAAGGCGGCAACGGCCTGGAGCACTACACCAGCCCGCTGGCCTTCCCGCTGCCACAGACCGGCCTGGAGGTGTTGTGGAACCACATCACCCGCTATCGAGGCGGCAGCTTCACTCGGGAAACCACGGCCTTCATGACCACGCCTGCGGGCGGGTACTCGTGGAAGACCGAGCGTGATCGCCTGGCCTATACCCAGGAGCTCCTGGACTACGACCCGGAGAAGTCGAAGAACATCCTCTACTACTTCACGTCGGTGAACATCGCCCCCGCCCGGGACGTTGGCGGAGTGCTGCTGGTCCACGAGACCCTCAACCAGGTCAAGGAACCGCGCATGGCCTGGCAGTACAACTCCGGCCAGCGGCGGGTACGACGGGCGCCCCAGGTCGCCTATGACAGCCCCGGGCCGGGCAACCTGCGCACCAACGACCAGAGCGACATGTTCAACGGCTCTCCCGACCGCTACGACTGGAAGCTGGTGGGCAAGCGGGAAATGTACGTGCCCTACAACAGCTTCCGCCTGGCCGACCCGAACAACAGCTATGACGAACTGATCACCCCCGGTCACCTCAACCAGGACAAGACCCGCTACGAGCTGCACCGGGTCTGGGAAGTCATCGGCACGCTGAAGGAGGGACAGCGCCACGTCTACTTCAAGCGCCACCTGTTCATCGATGAAGACAGCTGGACCATCGTCGAGGCCGACCACTACGACAGCCGCGGCAACCTCTGGCGCGTCTCGGAGAACCACATTCTGCCGCTCTACGACGTGCAGGCGCAGATATCCGCCGGCGAGCTGACCTATGACCTGACCTCGGGCCGCTACCTGAGCAACTTCATGATCAACAAGGTGAAGAACGCCTATCAGTTCGGCCTCAAGGCCAAGACCTCGGACTTCACCCCGGCCGCCCTGCGTTTGATGGGCATTCGCTGACGCAGCCGCTCAGCGACACGCGGGCCCCGCTTCTCTGGCCGCCCGGTCATCGACGCCAGGCCAGAGACCTTTGCCGCCCCGAGGGCGGCATTTTTTAAACGCGCAGAGACTTAGGAAGAACATGGAAAATCCCGTCAAGATTCTGATCCCTTGTGGTTCGATAGGCAGCGGCATCCGCGAAGAAGAAGTGCGCCTGGGCATCGCGCTCGGCGCCCAGGCCATCGCCTGCGACGCGGGCTCCACGGACAGTGGTGCGGCCTACATGATCCAGGGCGTCGGCAAGTACCCACGCGCCACCATCAAGCAGGAACTGGCGATCCTCATGAAGGCCCGGGCCGAAGCGAAGATCCCGCTGATCATCGGTTCCTGCGGCCAGTCGGGCACCGATGCCGCCCTGGACTGGATGCGCGACATCGCCCTGGAGATCGCCCGCGAAAATGGCCTGACACCGAAGATCGCCGTGCTCTATTGCGAGCAGGACAAGGCCACGCTCAAAGCCAAGCATGCCGTTGGCAAGATCAGGGAGCTGCCACCGCTCGGGCCCATCACCGACGAACTGATCGACTCCTGCGAGCGCATCGTCGCCTCCATGGGCGTGGAGCCCTACATCGCCGCCCTGCGTGACGGCGCCGACATCGTGCTCGGCGGGCGCACCACCGACACCGCGGTGATCGCCTCCTACGGCCTGTTCAAGGGCGCACCCGCCGGCCCCGCCTGGCACGCGGCGAAGATCGCCGAGTGCGGTGCGCAGTGCACCGTCGACCCCACCAATGGCAACGGCATCCTCATCAGCATCGACAGCGAGGGCTTCGAGGTCGAGCCGCTGCAGCCGAACAACAGCTGCGCACCGGAGACCGTGTGCGCCCACATGCTTTACGAGAACTCCAACCCGTTCCTGCTCACCGAGCCGGGCGGTGTGCTCGACGTCACCGACGCCCGCTACGTACAGAAGGACGCCCGCGTCGTACGCGTCACCGGCGCCCGCTGGATCGAGAAGCCCTACACCATGAAGCTCGAAGGCGCGGCGGCCGGGCGCTACCAGACACTGATGCTGATCGGCATCGAAGACCCCGACATCCTCGCCCGCATCGACGAATTCCAGGGCCGCATGCACGAGGCGCTCACCGGCCGCGTGCAGTCGGTGATCGGTGCCGAAGCCGGGGACTTCCACATCTCGCTGCGCGTCTATGGCTGGAATGCCGTGTCCGGCATGCAGCGCGCACCGGGCACGCCAGCGCCCCTGGAGGTCGGCATCCTGTTCGTCGCCACCGCCGACACCCAGGCGATGGCCACGCGCATCGCCAAGACCTGCAACCCGTGGTTCTTCCACTGGCCGCTGGAGCGCAACCGCGAACTGCCAAGCCACGGTTTCCCCTTCTCGCCCGCCGAACTGGAGCGCGGCGCGGTGTACGAATTCAAGCTCAACCATGTCGTGGAAACCGACGATGGCTTCGAGCTCGTGCGCAGCCAATGGATCGATCTGTCCAACCAAGTGGAGCCCGCCTAATGGCCACCCTCAAAGACGTCAGCCGTCACGTCCGCTCGAAGAACGCCGGCCCCTTCTGGGTCACCGTGGACATCTTCTTCGACAGCAAGGAGAGCTTCAGCAAATACGCCAGGACCGAGAAACTGTCGCCCAGCGTATTCGCCGATCTCTACAACGCCGACCCGGAGCATGTGCACCATTACCTCGTGCCGGACCTGAACATCCTGAAGATCTCCTACCCCCGCACCTGGTCGCAGGGCGGAGAGCTGGAGCGGGACATGCACGCAGGCAACCAGTGCAAGCGTCTACTCACCATCGAACTCGACTGAGCCTCGGGGCCGGCAGCTCTGCCGGCCCTTCCCATCCCGCCCATTCAAGACACCTGTCGATTTCCAGCGCCAATACGCCATGCCCTGGCACCCATCCAGGACACTCTCCAGCGGGAACCCGGACACTGCCCCTTGGCCGCTCTCGCCAGAAGCAGCCAGTCACGATACGAGCGATTACCCGGTAGCCGTGCGAGGGTCCTTGTACGGGCCGCACAGACGCGCATCGCGGTAAGCCCAGCAAACAAATCTATACAAATACTTATACAACGCTAATATTTGTATAATTTTATCACCCACCCACAGACCGGGAGAGACCACCATGGGCCTGGCGATATCCCCCGCTTCGGCGCTACGCCGTGCCGTCCTGCTATGCCTGCTTCTGATAGCCGCGCCGTGCTGGGCCGACTGGCGGGGCGAGCTTCCCAAGGCCGAGCTGGTCGGCCAGGGCGATTTCACCTGGTTCGGCCTGCGGGTGTACCAGGCCCGCCTATGGAGCCCGGCGGCGCCCATCGACTGGGAGCAGCCCTTCGCCCTGGAGCTCATCTACAGCCGCGAGCTGTCGCGAGACACCCTGGTGCAGGCCAGCCTGGACGAGATGCGCCGCCTGGGCGGTTCCTCGCTGGACGAGGCGCGCCTGGCGGCCTGGGACGGCGAGATGCGCCAGGCCTTCGTCGATGTGCAGCCGGGCCAGCGCATCACCGGCCTCTACCTGCCGGGCCGGGGAAGCCGCTTCTACGTCGACGGCCAGTTCCGCCACGCGGTGGCCGATACCGATTTCGCCCACGCGTTCTTCGCCATCTGGCTGGATGCCCGTACCCGTAATCCCGAGCTGCGCCGCGAGCTGCTCGGGCTCAATGAAACAAACCAATGAGGAGGCCGATGATGCGTGCCGTAATAGGGTTGCTGTGCTGCCTGCTGCTCGCCGGGTGCGGTGGTGTGGAGGTCGATCATTACGCCAAGGAGCGCCCGCAGCTGGACCTGCCGGGGTTCTTCTCCAGGCCGGTGCAGGCCTGGGGCATCTTCCAGAACCGCTCGGGCGAGGTGGTCAAGCGCTTCAAGGTGGACATCACCAGCCGCCGCGAGGGCGAGCGGCTGATTCTCGACGAACGCTTCCTCTACAGCGACGGGACCCGCCAGCAGCGGGTGTGGACCCTGCAACCGCTGGGTGATGGACGCTGGCGCGGCCGCGCGGCGGACGTGATCGGTGAAGCGGATGGCGAGGTGGCGGGCAACGCCCTGCGCTGGCGCTACACGCTGAACCTGGAGGTGGACGGCTCGACCTGGGAAGTGGACTTCGACGACTGGATGTACCTGATGGACGAGGACACCCTGATCAACCGCTCGAGCATGAGCAAGCTCGGCGTCGAACTGGGCCAGGTGACCCTGTTCTTCCGCCGCGACTCCGCATTGCAACACTGACTGACCGGGCGTGAGCCGGAGGACTGGGCGATGAATCTCCAACAACTTGGCGAAGCCGCGCTGGCGGGCCGTATCGAAGGGCTCGACGTGGTATCCCTGGAGGGCGGCTTCTACATCCTCCAGGCGCGCCTCGCTTCGGGCCTCGAAGGGGTGCTGGACGAGCAGGGCAAGGTCTTGCGCCTGCGCTCGACGACTCAGCTCCGCGACCTGCTGCAGGGTTTGCCACGGCTGCCTTGCGAGCTGGTGCAACATTGCGTCCATGACGAGATGTGCGGCGCCCGCGAGGGCCCGCTGGAACCGCTGCGCCTGCCCCTGTCGCTGGACTCGCAATGGTGAACGGACACGTTCGCCGGCTCGGCCTGGTGCTGGGCGACCAGCTCGGCTTCGACCTTTCGCTGTTCGCGGCCCTCGACCCGGCCCGCGACGCGGTGCTGATGGCGGAAGTCAACGAAGAGGCGAGCTACGTGCCGCACCACCCGCACAAGATCGTGCTGGTCTTCAGCGCCATGCGCCACTTCGCGGCGGCACTGGAGCAGCGTGGCTGGCGGGTGATCTACACCCGGCTCGACGCACCCGACAACAGCGGCAGCCTGGCGGGCGAGCTGCGCCGCTGGCACGCCGCCCTGGGCGAGCCGGAGCTGCACCTGACCGAGTGCGGCGAATGGCGCGTGGAAGACGCGCTGCGCGCCACCGGGTTGCCGCTGAACTGGCACGCCGACAGCCGCTTCCTCTGCTCCCGCGAGGCGTTCGCGCGCTGGGCGGGTGAGCGCAAGCAACTGCGCATGGAGCTGTTCTACCGCGAGATGCGCAAGCGCAGCGGCATGCTGCTGGAGCCGGACGGCCAGCCGCTGGGGGGCAGCTGGAACTTCGACGCCGACAATCGCAAGGCGCTGCCCAAGGGCGTGCGCGGCCCCTTTCCCGCGCGCTTCGGCCAGGACGCCATCACCCGCGAGGTGGTGGCCCTGGTGGGCGAGCGCTTCGCCCACCATTACGGGCGCCTGGAGGGCTTCGACTACCCGGTGACCCACGCCGAGGCCCAGGCGCTCTGGCAGCACTTCCTGGCGTTCGCCCTGCCCGCCTTCGGCGACTACCAGGACGCCATGGCCGAAGGCGAGCCCTACCTCTTCCACGCGCGCATCAGCGCCGCCCTGAACATCGGCCTGCTGGACCTGCGCCAGCTCTGCGCCGACGTGGAGAATGCCCACCGCCAGGGCCAGGTGCCGCTCAACGCGGCGGAAGGCTTCATCCGCCAGTTGATCGGCTGGCGCGAGTACGTGCGCGGCATCTACTGGCTGCGCATGCCGGACTACGCCACGCTCAACGTCTTCGGCAACAGCCGGCCGCTGCCGGCGTTCTACTGGACCGGCCGCACCGAGATGCGCTGCATGGCCCAGGCCATCGGCCAGACCCTGGAGCTGGGCTATGCGCACCACATCCAGCGGCTGATGGTGACCGGCAACTTCGCCCTGCTCGCCGGCATCGCCCCCGCGGCCATCTGCGAGTGGTACCTGGCGGTCTACCTGGACGCCTTCGAGTGGGTGGAGCTGCCCAACACCCTGGGCATGGTGATGCACGCCGACGGTGGCTACCTCGGCTCCAAGCCCTATTGCGCCAGCGGCCGCTACATCCAGCGCATGTCCGACCATTGCGCGTCGTGCCGCTACCGCGTGGACCGTGCCACCGAGGAGGACGCCTGCCCGTTCAACGCGCTCTACTGGCACTTCCTGATGCGCCACAGCGAGCGCCTGGGCCGCAACCCGCGCCTGGCCATGCCCTATCGCAACCTGCAGCGCATGGACCAGGCCCGGGTCGATGCGCTCTGGGAGCGCGGCGAATGGCTGCTGGCGCGGCTGGATGCCGGCGAGGCGCTGTGAAGAAGGCGCACCTGCCGCAAAAGACCTGCGCGGTGTGCGGGCGGCCCTTCGCCTGGCGCCGCCGCTGGGCGCATTGCTGGGACGAGGTGCGCTATTGCTCCGAGCGTTGCCGTCGCCAGCGCCGCGCGGCTCAGTGAAGGTGGGCAGCCGCCCCGCTCGCCTCTGCGCCGCTCTTCAGCGCGCCTTGAGGATCACGCCGCTCATGTACTGGTTGAGGTCGCGAAAATCCTGAACGCTCCAGGCGTGAGGCGGGATCTTCACGCCGTTCTCCTGCAGGGTGCGGGGAATCAGGTTGCCGTTGGGGCGGAGAATCACCGACGAGACGATGACACCCGGGTAGTCCGCCAGCCGCTGCTTGAACGCAGCTGTGGTCAGGTCGGGGGTGGGTGGGTCGCTCTTATGGGCCAGGGGCCCGGTGCCCTTGATGTCCGCCCCGTGGCACACGGCGCATCGCTGCTGGTAGAGCGTCTTGCCGTTGGCGATACCCGCAAGACAGGACAGGGGCTGGGTGAGTGACAGCGCGCCCAGCAGCGCGATAAGCGACGGTTTGATTTTCATACGGCCTTGTACGAACCAGACGGGGATTGAGGGCGTGCCTCGGCGTTGCTCCTGCAACGCGCGCGTCGTCCAAGAGGTCGACCGGCACGCCGCCATGGTCCCATAGGCAGCCGCTCTAGCGTCAGGGTTTTCGTGTCATGCCGGGCGCAGATGTGATGGGGTTCGAGCGGGGTGCCAGGGAGCGCCCTACTCGCCCGCCTGGGCTTCCATGCGCTGCCGCGTGCCTGCGTCCAGCTGCTCGCGAATGGCCGCGAACAGGGGCTCGTCGCTGGTGTAGCGGCGCCCGTAGCCGAGGTTGAAGGCGTAGTCGAAGTCCGCCGGGTTGGCGCCCTGGTTGTGCTGCAGCAGGGTCTCCAGCTTGTCCAGCGCCTTGACCGCCAGCGCCTCGGGGGAGGCGGCGTTCTCGTAGTCGTCCCACAGCGCGAGAATCTCGTCGCGCAGCGCGGCGTCGAGGGTGCGGGTCAGGGTCAGCAGGTCTTCGCGTTCCTGGGCGCCCTTGTCGGGGTGGCCGCCCTGCTCGATGGCGGGGATGTCGCCGTGGATGGCTTCGCCCAGGTCGTGGACCACGCACATCTTCAGCACCCGCAGCAGGTCGAGCCCGGCCAGCTCATCGGCGAAGGTGATGGCCATCAGGCACAGGCGCCAGCTGTGTTCGGCGGTGCTTTCGGCGCGCCCGCTGGAGGTGTGGGCGCTGCGCAGCACGTCCTTGAGGCGCTCCGCCTCGCGGAGGAAGTCGAGCCGTCCCTTGATCCTGTCGATGTTCATCTCTCACCCACGAATATGGCCGTCGGGGCGCAGGGGGCGCCCTCGCAGTCGCACAGCCTAGGCGCGGGGGCGATCCCACGTCCACGCATGGATTATGCGTGGGTGGCCGGGGCTCAGAGGGTTTCCACCAGGCGCGCAGCGGTGCCGTCGGAGAGGGTCATGCGCGTCCAGCGGCACAGGCCCTGGCGGATGGGCACGATGGCGGAGTCATTGGTGCCACTGCCGAACTCCAGCGCCGGCGGCATCAGCAGGTCGCGCCAGCCCAGGGCATCCAGGGCCGCTTCCTTGCGCGCGATCTCCGGCGTTGCGTAGCGCCACAGCGAGCGCCCCATCAGCTCGGCCAGGGGTATGGAGAATTCGGCAGCGCGGGCGGCGGAACAGGCCAGCAGGCGATGGCTCAGGTCGCAGACCAGGTGCACGGCGCGCGGGCTGTCGCTCACCAGCCGCGCCAGGGCCTGGTCGGCTGCGGCCTCCAGCCGGGCGGCCAGCATCTGCTCCACCCGCGCCCGCTCGGCGGGCTCCATCTCCTGCACGCCGCTTTCCCAACGCGAGATGGTCGATTGCGCCACGCCGAACAGCTGCGCCGCATGGGCCTGCTTGACCCGATGCAGCAGGCGCCAACGCCGCAGCGCGACGCCGAGCACGGCCGGTTTCAGAAGGCTGTCGTTCATGGGGCGGGCCCAGGGGAAATCCGTGGAAAGAGAGCGGATTTTGCAGGCTCATGCGGAACGCGGCCAGATAATCCTGTGATTCCCGACGATGGGTTGCGCAAGGTGCCGTAGGTTGGCGCCGAGCGCAGCGAGACCCAACGCAACGATGCCCGGCCCCCGCTACGTTGGGCTTCGTGCCTCAACCCAACCTACGGAACATCGTGCCTCCCGGCGGCCTCCCCGGTGGACGAAAAGAGCGTCGTCCACCCTACACACCGGTCGGCACCGTGGTTTGGGTTGCGCTCAGTGCCGTAGGTTGGCGCCGAGCGCAGCGAGGCCCAACAGAGCGATAGCCAGCCCCGCAAGCTGGATCAAAGGTGCCCCCGTCTACCTGGCAAAAGCGGCAGCAACACTTGATGCGAGCGCCACTTTTCTGCTGGGATGCCCGCCTCTTCCCATCGTTCCCAGGAGGCCTCCATGGCGTCTTACCAGCAGCTGTTCGACATCGGCCAGGGCTTCGCCGACTTCCTCCGCAGCGGCCTGCCCACCGAGCGGGATGCCGCCAATTCGGTGGTGCAGAAGCTCGCGACGCCCGGCTGCATCGCCCCGGCGGCGCTCACCCGACTGCAACGCATCGAACGCCGCTACCACCTGCTGGTGGTGGGCGAGATGTGGTGCCCGGACTGCCAGATCAACGTCTCGGTGCTCGACTTCATCTGCCGCAGCCAGCCGCTGATCGACCTGGCGGTGATCACCAAGGGCCGCGCCGAGGACGACCTCAAGGCGCGCCTGAACCTCGACAGGGTTTCCATCCCGCTGGTGGTGGTGCTCGACGCCGCGTTCGAGCCGGTGGGGCTGTTCGTCGAGCGCCCGCAGGCGGTGATCGGCGCCGGTGACGAGGTGCTGCGCGACTACAAGGCCGGCCTCTACCTGGAAGCCACGGTCGACGACCTGCTGGCGCTGCTCGAACAGGCCGAACAGCGCAGTGCATGAGCCGCTGGCCACCCCGTTGAGATGATGCCTAGGCGTCAGCGCCGAAGGCCTGGCGCAACAGCGCCGGCAGCAACTCGCCGGCCGGGCCCGCCAGGGCGAACTCGCGCTCGCCCTGCACCGCCACCGGCTGGGTGTTGAGGTGCAGCACGGTGGCGCCCGCCCTCAGCGCCAGGCGCGGAATGCTCGCGGCCGGCTCGACCACGCCCGAGGTGCCGATGGACAGCAGCAGGTCGCATTCCTCGGCCGCCGTGAAGGCGGCACGCAGCACATCCCCCGGCAACTGCTCGCCGAACCACACCACGCCCGGCCGCAGCTTGCCGTTGCAACGGGTGCAGCGCGGCGGCTCCACCCGGCGCCCTTCGTTCGGCTCGTCGGGCTTGGGTATCTCCAGCGCCGGCCGCGTGCAGGCGAAGCAGCGCAGCGCATCGAGGCGGCCATGCAGGTGCAGCGCCTCGCGGCTGCCGGCGCGCTCGTGGAGGTCGTCGACGTTCTGGGTGATGAGGGTGAGCTTCGGCACCAGGGTCGCCAGGCGGGCGATGGCCAGGTGCGCGGCATTGGGTTGGGCGCGGTGCACCAGGGTGCGGCGCCACTCGTACCAGCCCCAGACCAGGGCCGGGTCACGGCGGAAGCCCTCGGCGCTGGCCAGCTCGCTCGCCTCGTAGCGCTCCCAGAGCCCGGTCAGGCGGTCACGGAAGGTGGGGATGCCGCTCTCGGCGGAGATGCCGGCGCCGGTGAACACCACGAGGTGACGGGCCTTGGCTAGCAGGGAGGGATCGAAGCTCATCGACAGGGTCCGGTAACGAAGCGGGGGCAACCACCCTGCCAGCATTGGTACGAGCGTTCAACGCCCCGGCGGGCAAGCGACGAACGACCCGCCTGGGTGTGCGCCAGTCAGCGTTTTTTATCGCCTGGAAGGTGGCCAAGGCGGCCGTCATGACCGATATTGCTTGCCTGTTCCAACGGATAACGCCATGGACGCCACATCCTTCCCCGTTGCCCCCGGCCCGATGAGCCGGCGGGTACGCGAACTCGACTGGGCACGGACGCCCCTCGGTCCCATCGCCGCCTGGCCCGCCAGCCTGCGGGTGGCCGTGGAAATGATGCTCGCCTCGCACTTTCCCAGCTGCCTGTTCTGGGGGCCCGAGCGCATCACCCTGTACAACGACGCCTTCAAGCCGATTCTCGGGGCCAAGCCCGAAGCCCTCGGCCGGCCCTTCGACGATGTATGGCGGGAGGCTTGGTACAGCATCGGCCCCATCGCCGACCGCGCCTTCACTGGCGAGGCCACCTTCATCGAAGACTTCCCGCTGGAGATCGACCGCAACGGGCGCATGGAACGCTGCTACTTCACCTTCTGCTACAGCCCGGTGCGCGACGAGCGCGGCGAGGTGGTGGGCGTGCTCGACACCGTGATCGAAACCACAGCGCAGCGGGTGGCGGAACAGCAGTTGCGCCAGCTCACCCAGACCCTGGAGCGCCAGGTGGCCGACCGCACCCGCGATCGCAACCGCCTGTGGAACCTGTCGCCCGACGTGATGCTGATCACCCGCCTGGACATGACCATCACCGCCGCCAACCCGGCGCTGGGGCCGGTGCTGGGCTGGACCGAAAAGGAACTGGTGGGCACCAGCTCCCTGGACCTGGTGCACGGCGATGACCTGTCCCTCGCCTGGGGTGCCAGCCACAGCCTGATGCAGGGCGAAACCCTGCGCGACTTCGACTGCCGCATGCGCCACAAGGACGGCAGCTACCGCTGGATCAGCTGGTCATCCAGCCCCGGCGAAGGCCATATCAGCGCCATCGGCCGCGACATCACCCAGGAGCGCGAACGCGCCGAAACCCTGCGCCAGACCGAAGAGCTGCTGCGCCAGAGCCAGAAGATGGAGGCGGTGGGCCAGCTCACCGGCGGCCTCGCCCACGACTTCAACAACCTCCTGGCCGGCATCAGCGGCAGCCTGGAGCTGCTCAAGCTGCGGGTATCCCAGGGCCGCACCGGCGAGCTGGACCGCTACATCTCCACCGCACGCACCGCCGCCGAGCGCGCCGCCACCCTGACCCACCGCCTGCTGGCCTTCTCCCGCCGCCAGGCGCTGGACCCCAAGCCGACCAACGTCAACCGCCTGGTGGCCGGCATGCAGGAGCTGATCAGCCGCACCATGGGCCCGATGATCGAGGTGGAAGTGCTCAGCGGCCCCGAGCTGTGGACCGTGCTGGTGGACCCCAACCAGCTGGAAAGCGCCCTGCTCAACATCTGCATCAACGCCCGCGACGCCATGCCCGGCGGTGGCCGCCTCAGCATCGGCACCTGCAACCACCGCCTGGTGGAGCCCCGTGCGGGCGAACTGGGCCTGGCAGTGGGTGAATACCTCTCGCTCTGCGTGACCGACACCGGCACCGGCATGCCGGAAGAGGTGATCGCCCGCGTCTTCGACCCCTTCTTCACCACCAAGCCGGTGGGCCAGGGCACCGGCCTCGGCCTGTCGATGGTCTACGGTTTCGCCCGCCAGTCCGGCGGCGCGGTGCAGATCGCCTCGCAGCCGGGCGAAGGCACCAGCCTTTATATCCACCTGCCCCGCCACCACGGCGAGGAACGCATCGAGCACAACACCGGGTCGGAATTCGCACCCCGGGCCGAGCGCCAGGCCACGGTGCTGGTGGTGGACGACGAGTCGCCCCTGCGCATGCTCATCGGCGAGGTGCTGCGCGACCTGGGCTACCAGGTGCTGGAAGCGGTGGATGGCGCCTCGGGCCTGGCCCTGCTGGACAGCGAACAGCGCATCGACCTGCTGCTGGCCGATGTCGGCCTGCCCGGCGGCATGAACGGCAAGGACATGGCCCGGCTCGCCCGGCGCCTGCGCCCCGACCTGCGGGTGCTGTTCATCACCGGCTATGCGCAGAACAGCCTGTTCGACAACGAGCAGCTGGAGTCGGGCATGGAGGTGCTGGCCAAACCCTTCGCCATCGAATCCCTCGCCTCACGGGTCAAGGGATTGCTGCAGAAAAGCGTGCAGCCACGCCAGCGCAGCGAGCGACAGGGCCCCTCGGCACGTACCGGCTGACCCCTAGCGGGTCAGCGGCAGCGCCAGCCCGGCGGCAGCGAACAGCGCCCCGCAGCAGCGGTTGAAGCCCTTGCCGCTGCGCGCCAGCCAGGGCCGCACGCGGTGGGCCAGGCGCGCCAGCAGGTATTCCACCAGCGCCTCGATCAGCACGAAGGTCAGGGTCATCACCAGGAACTGCAGCCACAGCTGCTGCGCCGGGTCGAGGAACTGCGAAAGGAAGGCGCCGAAGAACAGGATCACCTTGGGGTTGGACACCGCCGAGAACAGGCCCTGGCGGAACAGGCTGATGCCGCTGCGGCGCTGGCCCTCGCCACCGGTGGAAACCTGGACCGGCGGCGCCCGCCAGAGCTGCACGCCGAGCCAGATCAGGTACAGCCCGCCGGCCACCTTGAGCACCGTCAGCGCATCGGCCGAGGCCTTGAGCAGCGCGCCGATGCCGAACATCGACAAGGCCATGATCAGCACGAAGCCCAGCGCCCCGCCGGCGATGGTGAACAGCGCCCGGCGGTGGCCATGCAACGCCCCGTGGGACAGCGCCAACAACGCATTCGGCCCAGGCGTGAGGGAAAGGCCGAGAACGGCCAGCAGGTAGATCAGCCAGGTGTGCAGTGCCATGGGGATCGGCCATCGAAGCGGGAAGGAGCAGCCAGTCTAACGAGCCGGCAACCCCCTTGAAATCCCCCTTCCCCGTCATGCCCCGCCCTCACCCTGTAGGAGCGAATTCATTCGCGATGGAATAGCCGACCACACGCAGACTCGTGCCGACTGCAAGTCTTTCGCGGCTGAAGCCGCTCCCACAAAGAGCGCCCGCAGCGAGAACGGACAGGGTTGTGTTGGGCCTCGCTGCGCTCGGCGCCAACCTACGGCATGTGCCGTTGAAGGTCGGGGGTACCCCATCACTGCTGGTAACGCTTGCGGAAGTCCGCCTCCATGCTCGCGTAGCGCCCGCTCTTGTGCAGGGCCTGGAGGCCTGTTTCGAAGGCCTTGGCGATGCGCGCGCCGTCCGGGTGGGCCTTGGAGAAGGCCAGCCAGAAGCCGTCGGTCTGCAGCACGCCGGTGAGCTTCACCTTGCCGCGCAGGTGCGGGTCCTGGTTGATGCGCATGTAGCCCGGCATGGTGTTGAGCAGGATGTAGTCCACCCGCCCGGCCACCAGCATCTGCAGCAGCTGGCTGTCGGAGTTGGCGTTATAGCGGTGGATGGCCGGGTCCTCCATGAAGGAGGTCGGGTAGGTGTAGCCATTGGTGATGCCCACCACCTTGCCGGCCAGGTCCTTGGCGCCCATGTCGGTGCGCGGGTCGTCGGCGGGGCCGAAGATCGCCAGCCCCTCTTCGAACAACGGCGTCGGGTGCCAGATGTACTGGTCGCGGTTGGCGTCGGTGATGGTCACGTCGAAACAGGCCACCGCGCGGGTGCCCTGGGCGTAGAACAGGCAGCGGGAGAAGGGCACGGTGAGAAAATCCACCTCGATGTCCTGGGTGGCGAGGGCCGCGCGCACCAGGTCCACGGCGAAGCCCTGGGCCGAGGAACCATCGGTGCCGATGGAGGAGTACGGCGCCCAATCGTCCTCGGCGGCGATGGTCACGCGCTCGGCCCAGGCCGGCACGGACAGCAGGCTGCACAGCAGCGCGATCACCAGGGCTCTCATGCTTCACCCTCCACGGAATCGATGGACGTCGTGGCTTCATCGGCCATCGCCAGGCGGCGCGGCAGCCACAGCAGGAAGCGCACTCCGGCGCCCTCTTCGGAGTGGAACTCCAGGCGCCCCTGCAGTTTGCGGGTGACCAGGTTGTAGACGATGTTCAGCCCCAGCCCGGTGCCGCCGGTGCCGCGCCGGGTGGTGAAGAAGGGCTCGAAGATGCGCTCGTGCAGCTCCGCCGGCACCCCGCAGCCGTTGTCGCGGTAGTCCAGTTCGATGCCCTCCCCCTCGCTGCGCACCCGCAGCTCGATGTGCGCCTCGGGCGTTTCGGCGAAGGCATGGCGCACGCTGTTGATGATCAGGTTGGCCACCACCTGGGTCAGCACCCCCGGCAGGCTGCGCATGTGCAGGCCCGCTTCGCAGTCCAGTTGCACCGCCACCGGAACCTTGCGCGTCTCCGGGTGCAGGCTGGCGATCAGCGCCTCCAGCACCTGGCGCACCTCGAATTCGCAGCGGGCCTCGGACACCTGGTCCACCGCCGTCTGCTTGAAATCGCTGATCAGCTTGGCGGCACGGCCGATGTTGTTGGCCAGCATGCCGTTGCTGTCGTGGGCCAGCTCCAGCAGCGCCTGGAAGCTGTCGCTGGTGAGGGTCTGTGCCTGGAACTGGGTGCGCAGGTCCGACAGCGCCTCGGAGAGCACCGAGGACGCGGTCACCGCGATGCCCAGCGGCGTGTTCACCTCGTGGGCCACGCCCGCCACCAGGCCGCCCAGGGCCGCCAGCTTCTCCGACTCGATCAGCTGCCGCTGCGCCGCCTGCAACTGGCGCACGCTCTGGGACAGCTCGCGGGTGCGTTCGGCGACGGTGGATTCGAGCTGGTCGGAATAGAACTTCAGCTTGCCCTCGGCCTCGCGCACCTGGCGCAGGTTGTCGCCGATGGCCTGCAGGTGCTGGTTGGTGGAGCGCACCAGCACGCCGATCTCGTTGTCGGCGTGGCCGGGGGGCTCCTGCAGGCGGGTGGTTTCCGGTGCGTCGATGTCCACCCGGGCGATGGACAGGATCAGGCTGCGCAGCGGTCGCGTCACCCACAGGTAGAACACCAGCAGCAGGATGGCGGAGATGGCCAGGGCGTAGAACAGGCTGCTCAGCAGGGTGATCAGCGCACGGTCGAGAAAGTCCCGCCCGTAGCGGTAGGTGTCCACTTCCACCTGCAGGCTGCCCAGCTCCTCGCGCTGGCCGGCACCGGGCAGGTCGGCCTGCAAGGGCCACTGGAAATGCAGGGTGGCACCGAACAGCAGGTCGTTGAGGCGCCGCCCCTCCTGCGCGCCCAGCTCGCGGTGGTGCTCGGCGAACACCTTGCCCTCGGGCAGCAGGATGCGCGCCGAGGCCAGGGCCGGTTGCTTGAGCATGCCGCTGAGCAGGTCGCTGGCGGTGCGCGGGTCGAGGCTGAAGACCACCGCCGTGACCGGCTCGCGCACCATGTCGAAGAGGGCCTGCATGTCGTCTTCGGGCTGCGCGCGGGCGCGGTAGTAGTCCAGGCCCACCTGCACCACGCTGATAGCCAGGCCGAGCAGGCAGGCGCACAGCAGGTTGATGCGTACCAGGCTGGAAGACAGGCTGCGGCCGATCCGCGACGGCGCGGGTCGCTGGAAGGCCGGGTTCATGAATGGGGCTCGTCCGGGTAGCGCTCGCGGATGGCCAGGAACTCCTCATGATTGGCCAGCAGCAGGTCCACCAGGTGTGGGTCGAAGTGGGCGCCGCGCTCGGCACGGATCAGCTCCAGCACCTGCTCGGGGGTCCAGGGTTCCTTGTAGCTGCGCCGCGACCCCAGGGCATCGAACACATCGGCCAGGGCAACGATGCGCCCGCTCAGGGGAATGTCCTCCCCCTCCAGCCCGCGCGGGTAGCCGCGGCCGTCCCAGCGCTCATGGTGGCTGCCGGCGATCACCGCCCCCACGCGCATCAGCTCGCGGCGCGAACGCTGGAGGATGTCGACGCCGAAGTCGACGTGCTTCTTCATCAGCGCCCATTCGGCCTCGTCGAGCTTGCCGGGCTTGTGCAGGATGGCGTCGGGGATCGCCACCTTGCCGATGTCGTGCAGGGGAGACGCGTGCTGGATCAGCTGCACCTCGCGCTCGGGCAGGCCATGCAGGCGCGCCAGCAGCTCGCTGAACAGCGCCACCCGCTGCACGTGGGCGCCGGTCTCCTTGCTGCGCACCTCCACCGCGTTGGCCAGGGTGTAGACCAGCTCCTTGGAGGTGGCTTGCAGGTCCTCCATCAGGTGGATGTTCTCGAAGGTGATGGCCACGCTGCGCACGTAGATTTCCAGCAGTTGCCGGTCCAGGTCGCTGAGCGGCTCCACATGGGTGACGTAGAGCAGGCTCGCCCCGCCCCGGTCGTTGCGGCGGAACAGCACGTAGGCATCGTCGAAGTGCTGCGAAGCGCCCAGTTGCAGCACCTGGTCGAAACGCTGGACCACCATGGGCGGCAGCGTCTCCAGCGCCGAGTCCGGCTCGTAGTGGACGAACTCTCCGGTGGCCGCCAGGGTGCGGGTCTGCGGCTCGTGGTCGACGGTGCGGATCAGGCAATAGAGCGCCGAGTCGCCCAGGCACAGCAGCGAGGTGAGCTGCTCCAGCACCGTGGACGAGAACAGCTTGAGGGTGGCGGCGTTCTGCACCTGGGCGCAGGCCTCCAGCACATTGCTCAGGCCCTTGCGCTGGGCGTCGATCACCCCCAGGTCGCGGTAGGCGCGAAGCATGGAATAGAGCAGGGTGCGCAGCTTCTGGGTAGTGAGCTCGGTCTTCTCCTTGTAGTCGTCCACCTCGTATTCGCGGATGACCTGGTCCTCCGGCGCCTGGCCGGCCTGCCCGGTGCGCAGCACCAGGCGCGTCATGCGGTTGTCGCACTCCTCGCGCAGGTAGCGCACCAGGTCCAGCCCGGCGTGCTCGGTTTCCATCACCACGTCCACCAGGGCCAGGGCGATGTCGCCGCGCTGGCGGAAGGTCTCCCGCGCCTCCGCCGCCGAGTAGGCCGACAGCAGCTCCAGCGGCCGCTGCTGGAACTCGAAGCCGCGCAGAGCCAGCCGGGTTACCGCGTGGACCTCCGGGTCGTCGTCGATCACCAGCACGCACCAAGGGGCCAATGACCGGCTAGCGGGTGAAGGCGAAGATGGCGAAGCGGGGGTGGCGAAAAAATCCATTGCTCTTACTCCTCGAACGAGCCCAAAAAGAGCATAGCTGCCGCCGAAAAGTACCAAGGCCCGATCAAGCGGTAACGTCTGAAAATGTTCGATGAAAAGGCTGAATAGATCCCATCCCCGCGCAAAAACCAGGCCCAGAACACGAAGCCGACCGCTGCGTAGGGTGGATGGCGCTCTTTTCATCCACCGGCGGTACCCCAGGCAAACGCGGTGCCACGTAGGTTGGGTTGAGGTACGAAGCCCAACGCAACACGGCCGAACCCTGCATCGTTGGGCCTCGCTACGCTCGGCGCCAACCTACGCACCGTGCCATGGCAGGCCAGGTGCAACCCGACGGTTTTAAGGCAGTAGCGTCATGCGCCTGGCGCCATGGCCCTGGAGGGCGCTGGCGGTGGGTTGGCGGATGAGCGCGGCCTGCCACTCGGCGGCGCTGAAGCCATCGGCCGCCTGCAACAGGTTGACCTTGCCGGCCACCAGGGTCGCCACCGGCACGCCGTCGCGCAGCAGCAGGCGGTTGCCCACCACGGCGGGCACCTTGGCGCCCGGCAGCAGCGTGCCCAGCAGGTTGAGCGGGTCGCAGGCGGAGAACCCCACCAGCTCGCCCGTCAGCGGCCGCTTGCGCACCTCGCGCAGCAGGCCGACCGCATCGGGCAGGGCGAACTGCTCGCCCGCCACACCGGCGACGAATCGCCCGCCGCGCACCTCTCCCCGCGCCTCCAGGCGGTGATAGACGCGCAGCAGCTCGCGCCAGCTGGGCAGCCAGTCCGCCTCCCGCTCCAGCAGGCGCCAGCAGACCACGCCGTAGCGGCGCAGCAAGGTGCGGGCGACATGCTCCAGGGCCTCGGCGGGCGGTGCGCCCCCCTCCTCGCCCCGGCCCCGCAGTAGCGACCAGCGCCCGGCGTCCTGCATGTTCGCCAGCGCCAGGCGCGCGCGGCGGTCGTTGCGGCTGCGCCGTGCGGCGGGCAGCAGCAGCGAGCGCAGGCCGGCGAAGCTGTCGGCACTGGCCAGCCCCAGGGCCACCAGCTCGCCGAGGCAATCCTCCAACTCGCTGCGCAACAGGCGGGTCTCGTCCAGCAATTCATCGAAGAACAACGCACCCTGCCCGGCCAGCACCTCACGCACACAGGCCGCGCGGGGCGACGGCTCGGCCACCGGCCCGGCGCCGGCACAGGCCCGCCAGGTGCCCTGGCTCTTGCGTGGCAGCAGCAGGATCGGCGTGCTGCGCAAGGGCCCGCTGGAAGCACGCGCCGGGGCGGCCAGGCGGCTCCAGGCGATGCGCCCGGAGCGGCACAGGTCGTCCAGCCAGTTGATGCCGTAGTCCGCCACCCGCGTCGGCAGCAGCTCGGCCTCCCAGGCCGCCGCAGCGGCCTGGTAGCCCTCCAGCAAACCCAGCACCCCGCCCAGGGCTTCGGCCCCGCGCAGACGGGTGCCCACCGAGAGGTGCTGCCAATCGCAAAGAAAGCGCATGAAATCGGCCGGCTCCACCGGTTCGATCTCCCGCCGCAGGCGCTTGACCGTGTAGCGATGGATGCGCGCCAGCAGGTGCCGCTCGCACCACTCGTCCGCCGCCACACCCGGGCTGAAGCGGCCACGCAGCACATGCCCTTCGCGCTCCAGCGCGGCCAGGGCGAAGGCGATATCACCCGGTGCCTGGCGCAAGTCGGTAGCCAGGCGTGCCAGGGTCAGCGGGCCGAACCCGCCCAGGCGCGAGCGCACCAACTCCACCAGTGCGGCCTCGGCCTCCCAGGGCCGGTCATGGCCCGCCGGGGCGACGATGGCGGGCTTCAACGAGCCCAGCGGGTGCAGGGCCAATAGCTGTGGCAGGCGCTCGGCGGCGAGCCAGAACGCCGGGCGATCTTCCAGGTGCAGGCAAGCGGCTCGACGGGCCTTGGCCAGTTGCGCCAGCCAGCCCGCCCAACTGTCGTTGGCCGCGACTTCCTCAGGAGTGACACAACCCAGCGCCAGCAGCGCCTCGTGCATCTCGTCGGCATCGCGCACCCGGGGCCAGGCTTCCTCGGCGACGGCGACGATGGCCTCGGCATCCAGGGCGCCGAGGTCGTCGGCGGATTCCGGGTCGCTCCAGCGGCGGTTCTGTACCGCCTGGGTACGGCGCTCTTCCAGCGGCGCGTCGTCGAGAAAGGCGTAAGGCCGCGCGCCGAGGATTTCCGCCGCCAGCGCCGAGGGCGCCGGCAGGTCGCGGGCCACCAGCTCGACGGCGCCGCTTTCCATGCGCCGCAGCAGGGCCAGCCAGGCTTCGGCGTCCATGGCCTCGTGCAGGCAGTCGTCGAGGGTCTGCGCCACCAGCGGGTGGTCGGGCACCTCGCGCTCGCCCACCAGGTTCTCCTGGCAGGCCACCTGGTCGGGGAAGACGCTGGCCAGCAGGTCTTCGCTGCGCATGCGCTGCAGCTGCGGCGCCACCTTGCGGCCCCCGGAGGCACGGGGCAGGCCCAGGGCGCAGGTGGCGTTCCAGCGCCAGCGCACGCCGAACAGCGGCGCGTCCAGCAGCGCCTGGATCAGCAGGTGCTCGGCGCTGTTGGAGTGCAGGTAGCGCCACACCTCGTCCAGCGGGAAGCTGTGGCTGGTGGACAGCGACAGCACCAGGGCGTCTTCGGTGGCGGCGGCCTGCAGCTCGAAGTTGAAGCTGCGGCAGAAGCGCTTGCGCAGCGCCAGCCCCCAGGCGCGGTTGACCCGGCTGCCGAGGGGCGAATGGATGACCAACTGCATGCCGCCGGATTCGTCGAAGAAGCGCTCCATCACCAGGCAATCGCGGGTCGGCAAACGGCCCAGGGCGGCACGGGCGCGGGCCAGGTATTCCACCATCTGCCGGGCCGCCGCCGGGCTCAGGCCACGCTCGGCCACCAGCCAGTCGATGACCGGCTGCAGCTCGCCGTCACTCGCCACCAGCTTCTGCTCGATCTCGCCGCGCAGGCGCGCGACCCCGGCGGACAGCTCGTCGCTGCGCCCCGGCGCCTCGCCCAGCCAGAAGGGGATGCTCGGCGGCTGCCCGGCGGCGTCCTCCACCCGCACCCGCCCGGCCTCGATGCGCAGGATGCGGTAGGACTGGTTGCCCAGCTGGAACACATCGCCGGCGATGCTCTCCACGGCGAAGTCCTCGTGCACCGTGCCCACCTGCATGCCCTGGGGCTCCAGCAGCACGTTGTAGTCGCCGGCATCGGGGATGGTGCCGCCGGAGGTCAGCGCCACCAGCCGCGCCGAGCGCCGCCCCCGCAGGCGGCGGTTGACCGCATCACGGTGCAGGTAGGCCGCGCGCACGCCGGCGCGGCCGTTGTAGCCCTCGGCGAGCATAGCCAGCACCGCCTCGTAGCGGGCCCGGCTCAGTTGCGCATAGGGCGCGGCGCGGGTCATCAGGGCGAACAGCGCATCCTCGTCCCACTCCTGGCTGGCCACCTCGGCGACGATCTGCTGGGCCAGCACATCCAGCGGCTGCCGGGGGATCACCAGGCTGTCCAGCTCGCCCCGGCGCACGCAATCGAGCAACGCCGCGCATTCGATCAGGTCGTCCCGCGACTGCGGGAACAGGCGCCCCTTGGGCGTGCCACCGACGCTGTGGCCGGAACGCCCGACACGCTGCAGGAAGGCGGCGATGCTGCGCGGCGACCCCAGCTGGCAGACCAGCTCGACATCGCCGATATCGATGCCCAGTTCCAGGGAAGCGGTGGCCACCAGCACCCGCAGTTCGCCGCGCTTCAGGCGCTGCTCGGCGTCCAGGCGCAGCTCGCGGGCCAGGCTGCCGTGGTGGGCGGCGACGGCGGTATTGCCCAGGCGTTCGGAGAGGTGCCGCGCGGCACGCTCGGCCAGGCGCCGGGTGTTGACGAACACCAGCGTGGTGCGGTGCTCGGCCACCAGCAGCGCCAGGCGGTCGTAGACCGTTTCCCAGGCGTCGTTGCTCATCACTGCCTCCAGCGGCAGGGGCGGCACCTCGATGGCCAGGTCGCGCTCGCGGCTGTAGCCAACGTCGACGATCAGGCAATCGCGGGACGGCGCCGGGGCCTCGCCACTGGCAGGGTTGCCGCCGAGGAAACGCGCCACCGCCTCGATGGGCTTTTGCGTGGCGGATAAGCCGATGCGCTGCAACGGCCGGCCACAGAGGCTTTCCAGGCGCTCCAGGCTCAGCGCCAGGTGGCTGCCGCGCTTGCTCCCGGCGATGGCGTGGATCTCGTCGACGATCAGGCTGCGGCAGCTGGCGAGCATGGCCCGCCCGGAGGCGGAACCGAGCAGTACATAGAGGGACTCGGGCGTGGTCACCAGGATGTGCGGCGCGCGCTTGCGCATGGCCTGGCGCTCGCCCTGGGGCGTATCGCCGGTGCGCACCGCCGTGCGGATCTCCACGTCGCCCAGGCCCTGGCGCTGCAATTCCTCGCGGATGCCGGCCAGGGGCTCGTCGAGGTTGATGCGGATGTCGTTGGACAGCGCCTTGAGCGGCGACACATAGACCACGAAGCAGGCATCCGGCAACCCGCCCTCGGCCAGGCCCTGCTCCACCAGTTCGTCGATGGCGGCGAGAAAGGCCGTGAGGGTCTTGCCGGAACCGGTGGGCGCGGCCACCAGGGTCGAGCGCCCGGCGCGGATGGCCGGCCAGGCTTGGGCCTGGGCCGGGGTGGGCGCGGCGAAACGCCCGGCGAACCAGGCCCGCACGGCCGGGTGGAAGTCGGCCAGGGCGCTGGCGACGGTGGGGGAAGTCGGCTTCATGCCGGCCAATATGCGGCCGGCCGGGCAGCCCCTCAAGGGCCGCCCATCGCAGGCGCGGGCTCAGCCCTGGCCGAAGCGCGCCAGCTGCATCTCGCGCAGGCGGCTGAGGGTGCGGCGGAAGGGGAACTCCAGCCAGCCTTCGGTATAGAGCTGCTCCAGCGGCACCTCGGCCTCGATATAGAGGGGCACGCGGCGGTCGTAGCACTCATCCACCAGGGCGATGAAGCGGCGCACGCCGTCGTCCAGGGGCGACAGCTGCGGCAACTGGCGGTCACCGGCCACCACGCGCTCGGCGGCGTCCTCGGTGCCCCGGGCGATACGCCCCTCGCGGCGTGCCGCCCCCAGGCGCGGCACCGCGCCAAGGAGGATGGTGCTGAAGCGGTCGCACAGGGCGATGAAATCCAGCGCCGCCAGGGGCGACTCGCACAGGGCGGCGTAATCGCACCAGAGCACCTGCGGGCCCTGGCGGTGCACGGGGATGTCGCGGTGGCCCAGGTGCAGCGGCGCGGCATGGCTCGCGGCAGCGTCCTCGAGTTCGGCGAACAGCCCCGCCAGCACGCTCGGCTGGCCCGGCTCGCTCACCCAGTAGCGCTGCTGCGCCTTGCCGGGGTGCAGGCGGTGGTCCTGGCCGCCATCCACCCCGACCACCTGCATGTGCCGCTCGATGGCCTCGATGGCCGGGACGAAGCGCTGGCGGTTGAAGCCGTCGGCGTAGAGCTGGGTCGGCGGCTGGTTGGAGGTGGCCACCAGCACCACGCCTTCCTCGAACATCACCTGCAGCAGGCCGCCGAGGATGATGGCGTCGCCGATGTCGCTGACGAACAGCTCGTCGAAGCACAGCACCCGCACCTCCCCCGCCAGCTCGCGGGCCAGGGCGCGCAGCGGGTCGGCGGTGCCGGTCAGGGCGAACAGGCGCTGGTGCACCCAACGCATGAAGTGGTGAAAGTGCAGACGCCGGGCGGGCACCTGCAGGCTCTGGTGGAAACGGTCCAGCAGCCAGGTCTTGCCGCGCCCCACCGGGCCCCATAGATAGACGCCGGCGATGCCGTCCTCGCCCTGGTGCAGGGCCCGCTGGCAGGCCTCCAGCAAGGTGGCCGCGTGCAGCTGCGCGGCGTCGGGCGCGAACCCCAGGTCATCCACCGCGTGCCGATAGGCCGCCAGTGGCGATAAGCCTTCCATTCCCTCTCCCGCTCCGGTTGCGAATCGGGCGGCAGTCTACAAGGTTGCGGCAAGGGGGCGGCAAAGAGAGGGGCGCGAGCGGCAATTCCTTGCCGCCCGGCGACCACGACGCCGACGGCAGAAGGCTCTGGAACGGGCGTTCCAGCCCTTGGCACAGGCCTTGCTGCACAGCCGCCCACAAGGACTTCCTAGGGATGGATTCAGCATGAGCCTCTTCGGCACCGGCCTCTCCGGCCTCGATCGCTCCAAACTGCAGGACATGACGCACACGCTCAAACTCGTGCGTTATGGCGACGGTCGCCCGGTCCCCCCGCAAACCACAGAACCGACCGCCACCCCGCAGCCGAACCAGGCCAAGCCCACGCCCAAGGTCGACCAGGCCGCCGCCCAGCGCGACGCCGCCTACGACGAAGCCTTCGCCCGCATACGCGTGAGCATGCAGAGCGGCAGCCTGGATGGCAGCACCTCGGCCAGCGGCGCCGACACGCTCACCAACGACGTCTACGCCGATGCCGAAAGCGCCGCCGCCAGCGTGGGCACGCCCACCCAAAGCGCCGCCGCCCAGGAATTCCATGACTACATGAACAAGTCCGCCGGCGAGAAGATGCGCGACAAGATCCTCAAGGAACTGGGCCTGACCGAAGAAGACATCGACGCCATGCCGCCGGAGCAGCAGGAGCAGATCGAGAAGCAGATCGCCCAGCGCATGACCGAACTCACCGCCATCCAGCAGGAAGAAGAGCTGCGCAAACGCGGCGTCGACCTGGTCTCCCTCAACACCGAAGACCCGCGCCTGCGGGCCATGCTCAACCCCTCCACCCGCGCGGGCATGCTCGGCAGCTAACGCCGGGCAACCCGCCCATCCCAACCCCGTAGGGTGGCGTAGAGCGCAGCGAAACCCACCATCGCGCCCCACCAGGCACCGTCGTGCCCGCTCCGGTGGGAGCGAATTCATTCGCGATGGAGCACCCGCCCACTCACCGCCCAGTGCCGGCGGCAGGTCTTTCGCGGCTGAAGCCGCTCCCACAAGGGCGCGCGCAGCGAGACCGAACCTCAATGCCCCAACCTGCCGTAGGGTGGGCTTCAGCCCACCAATGGCCCACGCAGACGCAAATCCCCCACCCCGCCTCGCCAGCCTGACGTACGGCACCCTCAATTCCGCTCTGCAGCTTGGATCGGGCGCCGCACTCTGGAATGCTATGCAGCCTCCGACCCGTCTCCCGCAATGGTTTCAAGGCTCCGAACGTTCCCATGAAGATGCGTTTTACCCTGCTTCTGCTCGCCGCCGTGTTCGCCGCCGGCTGCAGCTCCGGCTTCCAGCCGCTCAAATCCAAGCCCGCCGTCATGTCGGGTAATCACCCCCTGCCGCCGGAAGACCCGGTCTATGGCGTGCCCAGCTACGAAGCGCCGCTGGTGTGGGTCGCCGAGGCCCCGGACGAGGTGCAAGGCAGCACGCGCAATATCGAGCCGCGCCCGGAGCCGGCCCAGGAAGCGCTGGCCCAGGCCATGGTCGCCGAGCAGATCGGCGACACCGAAACCATGCTGGCGCACCTGCAGGAAGCCGCCGACGCCGGCAACGCCCGCGCCCACTACGAGCTGGCCCGTCACTACCTCAGCGGTGAAGGCGTGCCCACCGACCAGGCCGCGGCCCTCGACCACCTCAGCCAGGCCGATGCCCTGGGCAGCGCCGAGGCCAGCCGCGTGCTGGCCTGGAACTACCTGCGCGGCACCGGCGTGCAGCAGGACGTGGAATACGGCACGCGCCTGATGGAGAAGGCCGCCCGCAGCAGCGACCGTGCCCTGCGTGAAGTCAGCCTGCTCTACCTCAACACCTGCGAGCCCTTCCTCAACAACCCCGAGCGCGGCCTGGCCCTGCTCAAGGTGGCCAGCGACGCCGGTGACAGCATCTCCGGCCCGCTCTACCAGCTCGCCCTGCGCCAGCAGGAAGGCCAGCCCATCGAAGCCTCGGTGGTCCAGGCCCACGAGCCGCTGCCGTGCCTGGCGTCGAGCATCGCCGCACCGGCCGAGCGCGACGCCACCGCCATCGCCCTGAACGCCGAGCCAGCCGAAAACGAAGCCGCCGCCGAAGCCACCAAGCTCGCCGCCCTCTCCGGCGATCTCGACGCCATGGTCCTCTACGCCGAGAAGCTGCTCAGCGGCGAATACCCCTCGACCCAGCCGGAGCTGGAGTCCTACACCTGGTTCGCCGTGGCCGCCAACCGGGGCAGCGGCCCCGCCGCCGAGCGCATCGCCGGCCTGGCGCCCATCCTGCAGAACGCCGAACAGCAGCAGCCGGGGCTGGTGGGCTCGATGATCGCGGCGCTGGACAACGCCATCCAGCCGCCCCAGCAGCAGGTCCAGTAAGCACTGCCACCCCTGAAGGGCGTCGTCCCATTCCCGACGCCCATCACTTTTCCGTAAGACTTCAGCACCCCGGTGGGAAGCGCCCGACGACAAATGTCGGATTGCTCCGATTCCTACCCAACTGCAGCCGGGGTCCGTTTCCTGCGCCCCCGCCATCCCTACCATGTGCGCCGCCCCCACCCAGCGAGCCCCGGTAGCAGATGCACAGACGTACCCTGATAGTCGACGACCACCCCATCACCCTGATCGGCCTGCGCGCCCTGCTGAGCCGCGAAAGCTCGTTGCAGATCGTCGGCGAAGCCCACAGCGCCGACGGCCTGCTGGACCAGCTCGCCAGCCACCCCTGCGAGCTGCTGGTCACCGACCTGATGATGCCGGACAGCCACCAGGCGGACGGCCTGCGCCTGATCGAGCAACTGCGCCGGCGCTACCCGCAGCTGGCGATCATCGTCGTCACCATGCTCGACAACCCGGCCCTCGCCGCCTCCCTGCTCAAGCTCGGCATCCAGGGCCTGGTGAGCAAGCGCGGGCTGCTCGCCGATCTGCCCCGCGCCCTGGCCGCCAGCGCCACGCGTCCCTTCGTTTCCGCCTCCCTGCGCCGCCTGTTGCAGATAGGCGAAGCCGCCCACGGCAAGCCCCTGGCGCGCTTCGACGAACTCTCCCCCCGCGAGGCGGAAGTGCTGCGCCTGTACGGCAGCGGCCTGGCCATCGGCGAAATCGCCCAGCGCCTGTGCCGCAGCAAGCAGACCATCAGCGCGCAGAAGACCAGCGCCATGCGCAAGCTCGGCCTGGACACCAACGCCGCGCTGTTCCTCTACATCCAGGAAAACGGCCTGGCCTGAGGAACACGACATGCCCACGCTCACCCTGCGCGCCCTGGCCCTGCTCGGCCTGTGCCTCACCGCCCTGTCCAACGCCTGGGCCTACTCGGTCACCTGGCCCCTGGACACCCCCGAGCCCTCACCGCCCCTGCGCCACGAGATGCCGGAGAACCTCGGCCACCTGCTGGTGCTGGTACTGGTGGTGATCATCCTCTCGCTGCTTTGGAACTGGCGCCTGCAACGCCAGGTGCGCCAGCGCCAGGCGGCCCAGGCCCAGCTCAGCGACCAGCTGGCCTTCCAGTTCTCCCTGCTCAACGGCCAGCCCACGCCGCTCTACGTGCGTGACCTGCAAGGCCGCCTGAGCAGCTGCAACCGCGCCTACGAGCAGTTCTTCGCCAGCTCCCAGGAGGAAATGCACGGCACCACGCCGCGCCAGCAGGGCATGTGCCGCGCCCTGGCGGATGCCCTGGAAGGCGGCATGCTGGAGGTGCTGGAAAGCCGCCAGCCACGCTTCTTCGACAGCTGCACCGAGGAGGCCGGCGAGCCGCGCCACCTATACCAGTGGCAGGTGCCCTTCTACAGCGCCCGGGGCAAGTTGCTCGGCGTGCTCGGCGGCTGGATCGACATCAGCGACCGCAAGGAGCTGGAAACCCGCCTGCGCGACGCCCAGCGCCAGGCCCTGGACGCCAGCGCGGCCAAGGGCCGCTTCCTCGCCACCATGAGCCACGAGCTGCGCACCCCGCTCAACGCCCTGGTGGGCCTGCTGGAGCTGGAAAGCCGCGCCCGCCCGGAGTCGAGCAACCTGCGCATCGCCCGCCAGTCCGCCGACGCGATGATCGACCTGGTGGGCGACATCCTCGACCTCGACCGCATCGAGAACGGCCGCATGCAACTGGCGCCGCGCCCGGTGGAACTGGCCGCGCTGCTGCGGGAGTGCCTGGAACTGTTCGCCGCCCGCGCCCGGGAAAAGGGCCTGGCGCTGCAACTGGACTGCCCCTTGCCGGCCCACCGCCTGTACCGCGTCGACCCGCTGCGCCTGCGCCAGGTGCTGCATAACCTCCTGGCCAACGCCATCAAGTTCACCGGCACCGGCAGCGTGCGTCTGCAAGGGCACCTGCGGGACACCACCCCGGGCAGCAGCCTGCTCACCCTTTATGTGGTGGACGACGGCATCGGCATTCCCCACAGCGTGCAGGCGCGGATCTTCGAGCCCTACCGCCAGGGCTGCGCCGAAGTCACCCAGCTGCATGGCGGCTCGGGGCTCGGCCTGCACATCTGCCGCCAGCTGGTGCAACTGATGGGCGGTCGCATCGGCCTCGACAGCGAACCGGGCCAGGGCTGCCGCGTCACCCTCGAACTGCCTCTTGACTGGCGCCCCGCCCCCTCCGGGCAGCATCGCCCGGCGTCCCGACCAGCCGGTGAGCACAGCCCGCGGCTGCGGGTGCTGGTGGTGGACGACCTCTCCATCAATGCCCTGGTGCTGCAACAGCAATTGCACAGCCTCGGCCACAGCGCCCAGGTGCTGACCGACGCGCGCCGGGCCCTGGCCACCTGGGCCGCAGACGACTTCGACCTGCTGATCACCGACTGCAACATGCCCGACATGGACGGCTACCAACTGACCCGCGCCGTGCGCGAGCGTGAACGTGAGATCGGCCGCGCGCGCCAGCGGATCATCGGCTACAGCGCCAGCGCCCTGGCCGGCGAGGCCGAACGCTGCCGCGAGGCCGGCATGGACGAACTGCTGGTCAAGCCCGTGACCCTGGCGCGCCTGGAAGCCGCCCTCGCCGGGGGCGACCCGGCTGCCATCAAGGCACAGCCCCCTGCCCCGGCCTTCGACCTCGGCCACCTGGAAGGCCTCGACCCGACACTCGCCAAACGCCTGCTCGGCGAGCTGGCACGCAACCTCGAAGACGAGCTGCAGCGCCTGGCCACGCCCCTGTCTCCAGAGCGCCAGGACCTTATCGGCCAATGCGTGCACCGCCTCTCCGGGCTCGCCTGCACCGTCGATGCAACGGGGCTGCTGCGCGCCTGCAACGCGCTGCGCCAGGCCGGCGACGACGCCCCGCGCCTGCTGCGCTGCCAGGCGCTGCTGGTGGCCGAACTGCAGCGCATGCTCGGCGAGGTGCGTGAACGCAACGCCGCCTGAACCGCGTCGACTGCGTCGTGCTCCTGACGCGCCGTGATTGCCGCGAGCCGGTGGTTGCGGTAAGAGGTGCTCTTTTCGCAGTCGCCGTCACACACGATGAAAAACTGGATCGCCACCTTCTTCCGCATCGTCAGGGACGACAAGGGCCAGACGCAGGGCTACCCCATTCCCTGGGCCATCGAGCGCCCCAGCCTGTACGCCTTCCTCGCCGCCTATGCCGACAGCCCCGAGGGCCTGCCGGACAGCGAGCTCACCCTGCCCGACGAGGCGCCGCCCGGTGAAGGCAGCGAACTGCGCTGGGCACCCGGTGCCCTCGACGGCGTGCTCGGCCACCATGCCTCGGCCGATGACATGGACACCGCCAACGAGGTGATGGCCGCCCTGCTCGCCACCCTCGACGACCCCACCCGGCACATGGCCCGCCTCTACCAGCTGGTGGCCGACGGCAGCGTGCTCGGCTTCATCGACCAGCTCGTCGAGCGCCTGCAGCAGCGCCCCGGCCTGCCCCGCGCACGGCTCCACGCCCTGGCCCTGTGGCTGGCGCGCAGCAGCCCGGACCGTGGCGCGGTGAAGTTCGCCCTGGCCCTGCTCGGCGTGCTCGACAGCGGCAGCCAGCGCGAGCTGTTCCTCACCTTCGGCCAGCACGAGGAATTCACCCTCTTCGCCACCATCGCCCTGGGCCACACCCTGGCGCCGCCGGAGCGCGAACGCGCCTGGTGGGCGCTGGCGCGCAAGGTGCGGGGCTGGGGGCGCATCCACCTGGTGGAGCGCCTCGCCGAGAACCCCTCGCCCGCCGTGCAGGACTGGCTGCTGCGCGAGGGCTACCAGAACTCGGTGATGGTGGAATACCTCGCCTACCCCTGCGCCGTGGGCGGCAACCTGCTGGCGGCCCTCAGCGGCCAGGACGTGGACGACGCCCTGCTCGACGGCGCCGTGGAAATGATCGAGGCGCTGATCAACGGCGGCCCCGCGCGGGACATCAACGACTACGCCGACGGCACCGAAGCGGTGCTGCACCTGCTCGACCACCTGGCCCGGCGGCCGCCGCGCCACCTGGGGCACTTCCTCGCGGTGGAAGGCATCCTCGATTTCGTCCGCGACCCCAACCAGGACTGGGACGGCCTCGCCGGCCACGGCTGGACCCAGGCCAGCCGCGACGACATCGCCCGCCGCGCCGAGGCCATCCGCAACGACCCGCACTGGTCGGCGCTGGTGCACGCCGGCCTGGAGCAGGAAGAGGAACGCGCCTTCTGGCTCGCCGCCCACGCCGGCAAGCGCCTGGACATCGACCCCTGGGACGCCTGGTACGAACGCCAGCGCAGCCAGCGCTCCTCGGCCTGGTACCAGCTGATGCAGACCAGCGACCCGCAGCGCATCACCCGGGTCATCGACCTGGCGCGCCAGCAGCTGGACCTCGAACACATCGCCAGCGGCCCGAGCAACGCCCTCGGCCTGGGCCCCGAGTACCGCCAGCACAGCGCCCTGGACTTCATCCTCCAGGACCTCGGCCGCTTCCCCGTGCAGGGCTGGGACCTGGTCGCCACCGGCCTCGCCAGCCCGGTGGTGCGCAACCGCCACATGGCGCTCAAGACCCTCGCCGCCTGGGGCCGCAACCAATGGCCGGCGGACGCCCTGCAACTGCTGCGGCGCACCCTCGACCGCGAGCCCGAGCAAAGCGTGCGCGACCGCATCGCCGAGCTGCTGCAGCCGCAGCTGGTGGAAGCCCCGTCCCGCGACGCCGACTGACGCCCTCCCCGCACCTTGCAAATTGCCAAGGCCTGAAGGGGCCGCTCATGCACTTTGCACGGGTGCCGGCGCTGCGCTTATAGCCAATGGCTTGATTCTGCTGGGCTGGCGGCCCGTGCCCGGTTGGCACGGCGGCTGCAACAGGCTGCTGCGCTGACTAAAACAATGGAGGCACAGCCCATGTTCACCGCCATCAAGGAAATCTACGAAGCCTTTCCCGACCACGCCGTCGCCATCACCCCACGCAGCGACGGCAAGTGGCTGCTGACCCTGAGCAAGGGCGGCGTGCAGGAGCTGAGCCGCGAGTTCGATGGCGAGGCGGCCTTCAGCCAGCGGCGCATCCGCTGCCTGATCCGCGAGGTGGCCGAGGAGATGCTCCTGGTCGCCTGCGTGGATGCCATGTGCAAGCAGCGCAAGCTGGGCGAGCTGCCCGGCTTCATCGGCTCGCCGCTGCAACTGGGCAACGCCGCACGCGGCATGGAACGGCGTGGGCTGTCGCGCTGACCGCCAGCGGCGGCATCCAGGCGGGGCCCGCAAGGGCCCGACGCCAGGCCATGGAGTAGCGAAGCCGAAGAGAAGGGCAACGACGAAGACGGATTGCGGGGCGTAAAGCCGACCCGTATAGTTGCCACTAATTCTCATTCGCGAACGAGCGCATCCCGCGCCGGACACCCCGCTCTCGATGCCGTCGACCAACGCCCCCTTCCACGATTTCTACCTCAGCCATTCCGCCTGGCTGCTGGGTTTTCTGCGCCGTCGCCTGGGCAGCGGCTTCGATGCCGCCGACCTGATGCAAGACACCTTCCTGCGCGTGCTGCTGCGGCCCCGCACCTTCGACGGCGCCACGGGCGAGCGCTCCTACCTGGCCACCATCGCCCGCGGCCTGTGCATCGACCACTGGCGGCGCCGGCAGCTGGAGCAGGACTGGCTCGAGGCCATGGCCGCCCGCCCGGAACCGCTGCAAGCCTCCCCCGAGCAGCAGGCGCTGATCATCGAGACCCTGCACGAAGTCGACGCCATGCTCCTGCGCCTGCCGCACAAGGTGCGCCGTGCCTTCCTCATGGCCCAACTGGACGACATGCCCTACCGCGAGATCGCCCTGGCGATCGGCGTCTCCGAACGCATGGTGAAGAAGTACCTGGCCCAGGCCTTCCTCCACTGCGCGGTGCTGGAGGCAGAGCTCGACGGCCTGCTGGTGGAATGAGCGGCATGGCCAGCCCGGAACGCACCCTCAGCCACGCCAGCCTGCAACAGGCCGCCAACTGGTACGTGCTGCTCCACGACGACGCCCCCAGCGCCCAGCTGCGGGCGCAGTGGCAGGCCTGGCTCGACCAGCAACCCGAACACCGCGATGCCTGGCACTACGTCGAGCGAGTGGGCCAGCGCTTCGCCCCGCTGCAAACCGGCGGCGAACGCGAGCTGGCCAGCCGCATGCTCCGTGACGACCCGCGCCGCATCAGCCGCCGCCAGGGCCTCAAGACCCTGCTGGTGGTGGGCGCCGGTTCGCTGCTCGGCTGGGGCACCTGGCGCACCACGCCGCTGCCGCGCCTGGTGGCCGGCTGGTCGGCGGACTTCGTCACCGGCACCGGCGAAACCCGCGAAACCCTGCTGGCCGACGGCAGCCATATGTGGCTGCGCGCGCAGAGCGCCGTGGACGCCGCCTTCGACACCGAGCAGCGCCTGCTGCGGCTGCGCTTCGGCGAAGTGCTGATCGACACCGCCAAGGATGCGACGCGGCCCTTCCTGCTGGAAAACCAGCACGGCCGCCTGCGCGCCCTCGGCACGCGCTTCGGTGTGCGCCAGGACGACGGCATCACCCGCCTCAGCGTCTACCAGGGCGCGGTGGAAGTGCGCACCGCCGACAGCGGCCAGCTCAGCGTCATCGAGGCCGGCCAGCGGGTCGACTTCGACGGCCTGTCCCTCGGCACCCCGGCCCCGGTGCAACGGGCCGGCGAATCCTGGACCCGCCAGGTACTGGTGGCCGACGACATGCCCCTGGGCGAGCTGATCACCGCCCTCGCCCGCTACCGCCACGGCCACCTCGGCTGCCACCCGGCGGTCGCCCAGCTACCGGTGATGGGCGCCTTCCCCCTGGGCGACACCGAGCAGGCGCTGGAACTGCTCAGCGCCGCCCTGCCCATCCGCGTGCAACGCCTCACCGACTGGTGGCTCAGCGTCGAGCCTGCCTGATGCTTACCCGCGTGGGTTTCGCCGAGCTCGCGGAACGCCGCCCGACCCACCCTACGAAAAGCCGTATGCACCTGATGGTGATGCGCACATCAATGGTGGGCTAAGTACCCATGTTGGAGCAGGCGCCAAATGCCCCCTTTCAGAAGGCCGAACGCAGTCGTTGCGCAGGGGGACGAGTGGCATGGATGCCACGAGAGGCGCGACTGGCCATGGATGGCCCTTCGCGCCGGCCCCGACGCTGCTTGCAGCGAACGCACTTCAGTGCGGCCCAAAGGGCGAGCGCAGCGAGTAAGCGACGATGGAGAGAGGGAAGTCTGGCGCCAGCCAGACCCGCATGTCGGGGGCGAGTTTTTTGGTTCCTTTTCACTGGGCTGGCGTTCCAGCGATTGGAAAAGGGACTCGCCCGGGAGGGCGAAACCAGAAGCATCAGCAGAACTCGGAAATCAGCTGGACTCGAATCCCCTGGCAACACCTGACCCAGACATAGCCACAAATATTTTTCAGCGAGCGGTTCCCTTTTTCATTTCTCGTTCGGTTCAACCAGACAACAACGCCATCCGCCACCGAACATTTCCAGGGGACACCATGCACTTGCTCGCCAACCCGACCCTCCGTTTCGCCCTGCGGCCGCTCGCGCTCGCCATCCCGGTCGCCCTGCTCGGCGCCGCGCAACTGGCCCTGCCCGCCTCGCTGGCCCAGGCCGAAACCGCGCAACAGGGCGTCGCCGAGCGTCAGTACGACATCGCCCCGGGCCCCCTGGTCGCCTCGCTCAACGAATTCAGCAGCCAGGCCGGCATCTACCTCGCCGGCCACAACAGCCTGGCCGCCGGCAAGACCAGCGCCGGCCTGCACGGCCGCTTCAGCGTCACCCAGGGCCTCGCCACACTGCTGCAGAACAGCGGCCTGCAGGCCGTCGACCAGGGCAACGGCGGCTTCGTCCTGCAGCCGGCCCCCCAGGACGGCGCGATGCAACTGGCGCCGACCGCCATCGTCGGCAGCGGCCTCGCCAGCGGCCTCGGCCAGAGCGACCCTGGCTACCGCGCCGAAGTCAGCACCACCGCCGGCAAGACCGCCACCGCCCTGGCCGACACGCCACGCTCGGTGTCCGTGGTCACCCGCCAGCGCATGGACGACCAGAAGTCGCAGACCCTCACCGAAGTGCTCGGCTACGTGCCCGGCATCTTCGCGCCGCCCTTCGCCGCCGGTGACGGCCAGGCCGGCGACCTGTTCTTCGTCCGTGGCTTCAACGCCACCGACTGGGGCTACGGCCTGCTCCGCGACGGCCTGCGCGTGCAGGGCAACCGCTACGACACCAGCAGCGAGCCCTACGGCCTGGAGCGCGTCGAAGTGTTCCGCGGCCCGACCTCGATCCTCTACGGCGAGAACGCCCCGGGTGGCGTGGTCAACATGGTCAGCAAGCGCCCCACCGCCAACCCGCGCGGCGAGGTCGAGCTCACCTACGGCAGCAACAACCGCCGCCAGTTGGGCATCGACGTCTCCGGCCGGCTGAGCGAAGGCGACAACGTCCTCGGCCGCCTGGTGATGCTCGGCCGCAACGCCGACAGCCAGGTCGACGGCCAGCCGGATGATCGCCTCTACATCGCCCCGTCCATGACCTTCAACCTCAGCGACGCCACCTCGCTGACGCTGCTGTCGACCTACCAGCGCGACCGCACCCTAATGGAGCTGGGCTACCCCGCCGCCGGCACCCTGCTGCGCAACCCCAACGGCAAGATCGACAAGGACACCCTGCTCGGCCACCCCGACTGGGACAAGTTCGAGCGCGAAACCTGGACCCTGGGCTACGAGTTCTCCCACCAGCTCAACGACACCTGGCAGTTCCGCCAGAACTCGCGCTACATGCAGTCGCGCATCGACCGCCACGAGATGTGGCCCGGCAACCTCAACGCCGGCGGCTTCGGCACCACCCTCGCCTACACCGCCTACGACCGCACCAACAAATCCATCGCCTACTCCCTGGACAACCAGTTCGAAGGCCACTTCGCCAGCGGCGATTTCGACCACACGGTGCTGCTCGGCGCCAGCCTCGACCGCACCTCGTTCAACCAGAACTGGGATGCCGGCGCCGGTGGCCTGATCAACGTCTTCAACCCGGTCTGGACCAGCACCCCGACCACCCCAGTGCACATCCAGAACGCCCAGCTCGACCAGTCGATGTACGCCGCCTATAGCCAGCTGCAGACCCGCTACGACAACTGGGTGCTGCTGCTCGGTGGCCGCCTCGACCGGGTCAACAGCCAGTACCGCAACAAGCCCGGCACCACCAACGCCGCCGCCGACCTCGACTACTGGGACACCGACTTCACCTGGCAGGCCGGCCTGATGTACCAGTTCGACAACGGCCTCTCGCCCTACGTCAGCTACTCCACGGCCTTCGCCCCGACCCAGCAGACCTCCAGCCGCTCCGGCCCCCTGGACCCGACCACCGCCGAGCAGTACGAAGCCGGCATCAAGTACGAGCCCAAGGGCTGGAACACCTCCTTCACCGCCTCCGTCTACGACCTGCGCAAGACCGATGACGTGATCTTCGACAGCGCCGCCAACGACTACCGCCAGGTGGGCGAGAGCCGCGCCAAGGGCGTGGAGCTGGAACTCAACAGCGACGTCACCGAGAACATCAACCTCACCGCCGCCTACACCTACACCGACTCGCGCATCACCAAGGACGCCCAGGGCTCGCTGCTCGAAGACCACCAGATGACCGGCGTACCGCGCAACCAGGCCTCGGCCTGGGCCAGCTACCGCTTCCTCGACGGCGCCCTCAAGGGCCTGCGCATCGGCGGTGGCGTGCGCCACTTCGACAGCACCTTCGCCTACACCGCCGCCTCGCTCTACGGCCGCCTGGACACCGGCGACGTGACCCTGCTGGACGCCGCCGTCGGCTACACCATCAACGACAACTGGTCCGCCGAGGTGAACGCCAAGAACCTCCTCGACAAGGAATACGTCGCCGGCTGCAACAACGCCGGGCGCTGCTACTGGGGCGAAGAACGCAGCCTGCTGGGCTCGGTCTCCTTCCACTGGTAAGCGGCCCACCCAAGCCACTGCGCCGAACGATACGGAGGGTGGACGACGCTCTTCTCGTCCACCAATCGGTGCCACCAGGGAGCACGAATGCCCGTAGGTTGGGCTGAGGCACGAAGCCCAACACGACACGGCCGAACCCCGCTCCGTTGGGCCTCGCTGCGCTCGGCGCCAACCTACGGCGCCGTGCCCAACCCAAACCACCGCGCCGACCGACGCGTCGGGTGGACGACGCCCGTTTCGTCCACCAATCGGTGCAACCGGGAAGCACGGATTCCCGTAGGTTGGGCTGAGGCACGAAGCCCAACACGACACGGCCGAACCCCGCCCCGTTGGGCCTCGCTGCGCTCGGCGCCAACCTACGGCGCCGTCCCAACCACAGGGTGCCAATCGACGCGTAGGGTGGACGACGCTCTTTTCGTCCACCAATCGGTGCAGCCGGGGAGCGCGGGCCTGACAAAGGCCATTCAGCGCCCCAATGCCTGTTGCCGGGCGGCAGCCGTCACGCCCCGCGCGGCACCGCCCAGGCTCAGCGCCAGGATCGCCAGCAGCTGCACAGCGCCAGCACCGATGAACAACGCACTGGACGCTGCAGCCGCATCGCCCATCGCCAGCAACACGCCGAAGATGGCCGGGGCAAAGGCGTAGCAGCCCTGGGCCATGGCCACGATCAACGCCACCACGCGGGGCACGTCGCCACGCTCGAACTCGCTCTGGGCGATCAGCGGCGGCAAGGAAGTGGCATTGCCGATCCCCACCCCGAACAGCGCCACGCCCAGCCACACCAGCGCCACATGGGCATCGGCCATCAGCAACGCCAGGCAACCCAACAGCTGCACCCCATAGCTCATGCAAGCCACCGTGCGCCGGTTGGTGCCGGGGCGGATGCAGGCGCCCACCAGGGTGCGCCCGACTATCGCGCACAGGGTCGCCAGGCCCATGGCCAGCCCGGCCTGCTGCTCGCCCAGCCGGGGCACCAGCAGCAGGAACAGGTGGGCGATCAGGCCGATCTGCGCGAACAGCCCCAGGGCCATGCCCGCCGCCAGGCTGAGGAAGCGCCGGTCAGTCCAGAGCGCGCGTCCTGCCAGCGTGCGCGCCGGGGCGACCTGGGCGACAGCAGCGCTCGACGCATCCAGGCCATCGGGCTGCTGGCCGAGGCGTTCCGGCGTGAAGCGGAACACCCGCCAGGCGCAGAAGCCGATCACCAGCAACGCCAGCGCACCCACCAGCAGCGATGCCGGCGCGAACCCCAGGCGCGCGATCAGGAAGACCCAGGCCGAGGAAAACACCACCCCGCCCAGGCTCGCGCCGTTATAAGCCATGCCCAGCGCCGCCGGGCGCTTCGCCACGAACCAGGGCGAGATGATCGCGTTCACCGCCGCCGCCCCCAGCGTCACCCAGCCCAAGCCGCTCAGGGTCGCCGCCAGGAACAGCTGCCAGGGCTGCACCGCCACCGCCCAGCCGAACACCCCCAGCACCAGCGACAGGGTGCCCGTGACGGTGACCCGGGGAATCCCGAAGCGCCCATAGAGCCGTGGCAGGTTGGCGATCACCAGGGTGCCGGCGAGAAAATGCAGGGTCACCGCCGCCGAGCACAGCTCCACCGACCAGCCGGTGCGCTGGATCACCGCATAGAGGTAGATGGGCGGCCCGTAGAAGCCGATGCCCCAGCCGAACATGGCCAGTACGAAGGTCGCCAGTACCACCCTGGCGCCGAAAAATTCCGAGCTTTTCATGTGCACACTCCATTCCCGTCCAGTGAATGAATGGCAGTATGCTCAGGCGCAAAAGGGACACTTCGAGGGCCATCGAAACATGGATGCACAGACCGCCGACCACCAGCTCTCCGGCATCGCCGGGGCCATCGCCGACCCTGCTCGCGCGCGGATGCTCTGCAGCCTTCTCGACGGCCACGCGCGCACCGCCACCGAGCTGGCCGCCGTCGCCGACATCAGCGCCTCCACCGCCAGCAGCCACTTCGCCCGCCTGCGCGACAGCGGTCTGGTGGAGATGCTGGTCCAGGGCCGCCACCGCTACTACCGGCTGGCCAATGCCCGGGTGGCCACGGCGCTGGAAGCGCTGCTGATCGTCTCCGACCTGCCCCGCCCCACCTTCAAGCCCTCCACCCCATCCGCCCTGCGCTATGCCCGCACCTGCTACGACCACTGCGCGGGTGAGCTGGCGGTGAAACTGCACGACGTGCTGCTGGGCTCCGGCTGGATCGAAGCCGACGGCCGCGACTACCGCCTCACCGCCAGCGGCGCCGACGCCCTGGCCGAACTGGGCCTGGACCTCGACGCGCTGCACCAGCAACGCCGCCGCCTCGCCTACCCCTGCATGGACTGGAGCCAACGCGCCCCGCACCTGGGCGGCGCCCTCGGCGCGCTGCTGCTGGAGCTGATGCTCAAGCGCGGCTGGCTCACCCGCCACCTCGACTCCCGCGCCCTGCGCATCACCCCCAAGGGCAGCGCCCAGCTCCAACGCCGCTTCGGCATCAAGGCCAAGACAATCGACGACGGCCTGCACAGCCAGGCGAGCTGACCTCGCGGGTTCCACCCGCCCTAAGGCGCCATCCCAACCACAGGGTGCCAATCGACGCGTAGGGTGGACGACGCTCTTTTCGTCCACCGAACGGTGCCACCAGGGAGCGCGGAGCCAGGGCAGCCCTGCGGGCTGCTTGGCGACTGAAGTCGCCCCTACAAATGGCTGCCACCTGGAAGCGCGGAGCCTGTAGGTCGGCTATCAATTCCGAGCCGCCCCCTTGCCGGCGAACGATGGCCCATGCCAGGATTCGCGCCATGAACAGCTTCCCGAGCAACCGCATCCATCATCACGGCCCCCCTTCCGGGCGCCGTGATTGCTCATGCCCGTTGCAAGCCGACTGAACCGGCTGCGATGGACACGCAAAGGCGCCCAAGGGCGCCTTTTTTCATGCCTGTAGAAAACCAGAGAGGAACCAGAAATGACCATGCTACGAGGAACCCGGATCATCACCGGCGAAGAAGCCAAAGCCATGCGCGAGATCGAGGGCCGCTTCCGGAGCTGGCTTCATCGACGCCGGGGCTGAGGAAGCGATAGTCCCCGCGCTGTGGGGCCAGGACACCTTCATCGAGAAGACCGGCGGCAGCGAGATCATGGGCCAGATGTGGGCCTTCGATGACAAGGCCGGGCGCCCCTGCTGCCTGATCCCCGAAGCCACCGCGCTGTTCCAGGAGCGCAGCGCCCTCCTGCTGGCCGGGCGCCGGGAAGCCACCTTCTTCTACGCCGCCCGCTGCTACCGCTACGAGCGTCCCCAGGCCCTGCGCTACCGCGAATTCACCCAACTGGGCGTCGAGGTGCTCGGCGACCCCGAGCGCGGCCTGGCCCGCAGCCAGGCGCTTTGCATCGGCTTCCTCGACTCGCTCGGGCTGACGTATGAACTGGACCTGCGTGCCAGCCGCGGGCTGACCTACTACCTGGGTGGCCAGGGCTTCGAAGTGCGCTGCCCGGTGCTCGAGAACCAGCGCCAGGTGGTGGGCGGCGGCGCCTATGCCGAAGGCGCCGGCTTCGGCATCGGGCTCGAACGCCTGGCCATGGCGCTGGCCCTGCAGCGTGGCCGGGAAACACCCACCTCTTCGTAGGTTGGGCTGAGGCACGAAGCCCAACGTTGCGCGGCCGAACATCGCTGCGTTGGGCCTCGCTGCGCTCGGCGCCAACCTACGGTGCTGTGCCGACCCAAACCACCGCGCCGACCCATGCGGGTGGACGACGCTCTTTTCGTCCACCAAGCGGAGCCACCGGGGGCGCGGAGCCAGAGCAGCCCTGCGGCCTGCTTGGCGACTGAAGTCGCCCCTACCGCCGTATGCGGAATGCCTTGGGCGATTGCCCGGTGCCGCGCTTGAAGAAGCGTGAGAAGTAGGCCGGTTCGGAGAAGCCCAGGCTGTCGGAGACCTGGTTGATGGTCATGGCCGTGTAGACCAGGCAGCGCTTGGCCTCCAGCAGCAGGCGGGCACTGATCATCTGCAACGCCGATTGCCCGGCCAGGCGCCGGCACAGGGCGTTGAGGTGGGCGGCGCTGATACCGAGGGTGGCGGCGTACCAGTCGATGGGGCGGTGCTCGCGGTAATGGGCTTCGAGCAGGCGGGTGAAGCCCTGCAGGTGCTCGCGGCCACGGTCCTGCACCGGCGCCTCGGCGCGGGAAAGCGCCAGGGAGCGGCGCCCCACCCACACCAGCAGCGCGCTGATCAGCGATTGCAGCATCAGCTCGCGCCCCGGTGCCTGCTCGGCGTATTCCTGGGCCAGGGATTCGAACAGCGCATCCAGGTAGCGCTTCTGCCCCGCCACCGGGTAGCAGGCGGCGCGGGCCAACGGCGGCTCGTCGAGGGCCGCGCCGAGCTGCTCCACCAGCGGCAGCGCCAGGCTGAGCACATAGCCACGGATGTCCTCCGAGAAGCGGAAGCCGTGCACGCAGAGCGCCGGCACCACCTGCAACGCGGCCACGTCCACGTGGCTGACCACACCCTCCACTTCCAGCTCCGCGGTGCCGCCCTGCACATAGAGCAGTTGCACCAGCTCGCCATGGCGGTGGGGGCGGATGTCCCAGTCGTGCAGGGCACTGCGCGCGGGAATCGACTCGCAATGGATCAGGTCCGGCGTCGGCCAGGCGTCGGTCTCGCCGTAGAGACGGAACACCGGGACCGGGGAATGCTGCGGCATGACACCCTCGGAAAGTCCATGAAACCAACTGGATAGTGCCTTCAAAGGCACCCGCCATCCACCAAAAATACAGGGACACACAACAACAAGCGGGCCCGGCGGCGTGTCGACCGAGGCCCCATGAGGACAACAACAATGAAGACTCGCATCGCCATCATCGGCGCCGGCCCCTCCGGCCTCCTGCTCGGCCAACTGCTGCACAAGGCCGGTATCGACAACGTCATCCTCGAACGCCAGTCCGCCGACCATGTGCTCGGCCGCATCCGTGCCGGCGTGCTGGAACAGGGCATGGTCGAGCTGCTGCGCGAAGCCGGCGTCAGCGCGCGCATGGACCGCGAAGGGCTGGTCCACGACGGCTTCGAACTGGCCTTCGACGGCCGCCGCGAACGCATCGACCTCAAGGGCCTCACCGGCGGCCGCGCGGTGATGATCTACGGCCAGACCGAAGTCACCCGTGACCTGATGGAGGCCCGCCAGGCCTGCGGCGCACCGACCTTCTACAGCGCCACCGACGTCGCCCTGCACGACCTGCAAGGCGACAGCCCCCACGTCACCTTCACCCACGGGGGCGAGGTGCACCGCCTGGACTGCGACTACATCGCCGGCTGCGACGGCTTCCACGGCGTGGCGCGCCAGTCCATCCCCGCCGGGGTGCTCAAGACGTTCGAACGGGTCTACCCCTTCGGCTGGCTCGGCGTGCTGGCCGACACCCCGCCGGTGGCCGAGGAGCTGATCTACGCCGCCCACGAACGGGGTTTCGCCCTGTGCAGCATGCGCTCGCCGACCCGCACCCGTTACTACGTGCAGGTGGGCATGGATGAACGGGTGGAGGACTGGCCCGACGCGCGTTTCTGGGAGGAGCTCAAGCGCCGCCTGCCTGCCGAGACGGCCGCGAGCCTGGTCACCGGGCCGTCCATCGAGAAGAGCATCGCGCCCCTGCGCAGCTTCGTGGTCGAGCCCATGCAGCACGGCCGGCTGTTCCTGGTGGGCGATGCCGCGCACATCGTCCCGCCCACCGGCGCCAAGGGCCTGAACCTCGCCGCCAGCGACGTCAGCACCCTCCACCGCATCCTCCTGGCCGTGTACCGCGAAGGCCGCCACGCACTCACTGCGCGCTACTCGGAGATCTGCCTGAAACGCATCTGGAAGGCCGAGCGCTTCTCCTGGTGGATGACCTCGATGCTGCACCGCTTCCCCGACACCGACGCCTTCAGCCGACGCATGCAACAGGCCGAGCTGGACTACTTCGTCGGCTCCGAAGCCGGGCGCACCAGCATCGCCGAGAACTACGTGGGGTTGCCTTATGAGCCGGTGGAGTGAGGGGGTGGCCTGTCAGCGCTTTTCCACGGTGATGGGGGTGGCCTTCAGCCGATAGGCATCGACCACGACCTGCGCCTCCGCCTTCGACAGCACGTCGAGCTGCGCCTGGCGCAGGGTCTCCTCGGAGCTGTACATCGAGCGCAGCAGCACCAGCCGGTACACGTCCATGCGTTCCTCCGGCGTGCTGCAGCGGCTGGCGCAGAACTGGCGGTAGACCCGCGCCATCTCCTCGAAGATGACCAGGTTGGCCTCGGGGTCGGCGTCGCGCTTGTAGAGGTCCACCGCCCGCGCGTAGCTGATGCCGTCGATGGGTTCGAAGACATCCGTCACCGCACGGATGCGCGCCAGCAGTGGCGCCGGCAGTTGCTCGTGCACGCGGTCGTTGAGGCGCACGCTGTTGGGGTCGACCGTCTGGGCCGCCGCTACCGGGCCGCTGATGAGGAGTGCCAGGCAGGTGCCGATGAGTGTCTTGAAGCGCATGGGAAAGGTCCGTCTCTCGGGGAGCGTCATCCTAGCGCGCGACGCCCGCCGCCGCACCGGGTCACCGTCCGGCGGTGGGGAAACCCGGTGATGTTCCCGCAGGCGCCCTGCTCCGGTTGACGTTGCCAAGGGGCCGGCGGCAGGATGGCGCCACCCCGGCCGCCACCGATGCGGTCGTCACGACAAGTACAAGAATGAAACGCAAGATCCCTGCCCTCAACGCCCTCAAGGCCTTCGAGATCGCCGGCAGCACCGGCAGCTTCACCCGCGCTGCCGAACAGCTCAACGTCACCCAGAGTGCGGTCAGCCGCCAGGTGCGCCAGCTGGAAGAGCAGATCGGCGAAGAGCTGCTGATACGTCGCCACCACCACCTGGAACTCACCCGCGCGGGGCGCAAGCTGCTGGACGCGCTGAACCAGTCCTTCGACCGCATCGAGCTGGCGGTGCGCGCCATCCAGCAGAAGAGCCACCTCAACCGCCTGCGCGTCAACGCACCGCCGACCTTCACCAGCCGCTGGCTGCTGCCGCGCCTGGGACGCCTGCGCGAGCAGCACCCGGAGCTGGAGCTGAGCATCACCACGCGGCTGCAGGACAGCCTGGCCGAGACCGGCACCCTGGATTGCGCCATCCGCTTCGGCAACGGCGAGTGGGAACAGCTGGACGCCACCCTGCTGATGCAGGAGCGCCATATCGCCGTGTGCTCGCCGGGGCTGCTGGCCAGCGTGCAGGGCAACGGCGAGGCGCCGGACCTGGAGCGCATGACGCTGCTGCACGTGCTGGCCAGCGAGGACCGCCGCTACCAGACCTGGCAGCACTGGCTGGACGCTGCCGGGATTCGCGGCGTGGATACCCGTGGCGGCTATGAATTCGATCTGCTGGACCTGGCCATACGCGCAGCCCTGGATGGCCTCGGCATCACCATCGCCGACTGGCACATGGTCACCCGCGAACTCGCGGCGGGCCAGCTCACCCAGGTGCTCAACGTGCACGTCGAAGGCCACCAGTCGTACTGGCTGGTAACCCGCCCGGAGCAGGCCGAGTCGGCGGCGCTGCGCACCTTCCAGGCCTGGTTGCAGCAGGAGGTGTGGCTGTCCACACGCAACCTGGCACCCTCCACCGCCGCAGGTGAAGAGGATGCGTGAACTGCCGTCGCTCAACGCCTTGCGGGTGTTCGAGGAAGTGGCCCGCCACAGCAGCTTCAGCCGCGCGGCCCTGGCGCTGAACGTGACCCAGGGCGCTGTCAGCCGGCAGATCAAGCAGCTGGAGGACTACCTCGGCGTGGCCCTGTTCGTGCGCACGCCCCAGGGGCTTGGGCTGACCCCGGCCGGCAGCGCCCTGGTGCCCGGCCTCACCGATGCCTTCGACCGCATGCAGCAGGCCCTGCGCGAGGTGCGGGTGCCCAACCTGCGCCAGCGCCTGCGCATCCTCGCCCCGCCCACCTATGCCACGCGCTGGCTGTCGCCCCGGCTCAAGGGCTTCCACAAGCGCTACCCGGACATCGCCCTGAACGTGCGCAACGACGCCGGGCCGGAAAGCCCCAGCGAGATCGACTGCCGCATCCGCTTCGGCAAGGCGCCGGCCCAGGGCTGGCACAGCCGCCTGCTGCTGTTGGAGCGGCACCTGGCCGTCGCCGCGCCGGAGCTGTTCGAAGCAGGCCAGCCGCCGGTACTGGCGGCCCACCCGCTGCTGCACATCCTCCATGAGGGCCGGCACCTGCAGGTGTGGGAGAACTGGCTGGAGGCCACTGGCCGCAGCGACATCGACCCCAGCCAGGGCCTGGAATTCAGCACCCTGGACCAGGTGATCCACACCGCCCTGGCCGGCGGCGGCCTGGCGGTGATCGACCGACGCATGATCGAGTACGAACTGGCTACCGGGCAGTTGCTGCCCATCAGCCCGGTGGAAGTGGAAGGCCCTTACGGCTACTGGCTGGACGTGCCCAACGGCAGCCACGGCCTGTCGAAGGTGGAGCTGTTCTGCCAGTGGCTGGAGTCCCAGAGCGGGGAATAGCCACAACGCAAAAAGGGCGGCAGCGGGTATCCGCTGCCGCCCCACGCCCTCGAAGCCGGGTCAGGCGGTGCGTGCCACCGCCGCCCGCGTACCCTCCTCGCCCTCCTTCGCCTTGCACGCCTCCGTCAGGGACAGCGCCTTGGTCTCCGGCGCCCAGGCCATGGACACCAGGGCGCCGAACACCAGCACGCCGGCCAGTATCGCCATGGTCGGGTTGAGGCCGATGCCGGCCACGCTCACCGGCAATAGGAAGGTGCTGATGGCCGAGCCCAGGCGGCTGGCGGCGGTGGCCAGCCCGACGCCGCTGGCGCGCACCTCGGTGGGGAAGCTCTCCGCCGGGAACACGCCCACCAGGTTGCTCACCGCCGACAGCACCAGGGTGAACAGGCCGAACAGCGCCACCAGGGCCCAGGCCATGCTGCCCGGCAGCGCCGCCAGGAGGAACAGCGCTGCGGCGAGGATCCAGAAGGAGCCGATGAGGAAGCCGCGCCGGGAGAACTTCACCGTGCACCAGATGCCCGCCAGCGCCCCCAGTACCAGCAGGGCGTTGAGCATCATCTCGGTGCCCATGCCCTCGGCCAGGCCCATCTTCGCCAGGATGGTGGGCAGGAAGGTGTAGATGGCGAAGTACGGCATCACGATGCAGATGAAGAACAGGCAGTTGAAGGCGGTGCGCTTGCGGTACTCGCGGCTGAACAGCACGGCGTAGCCGCTGCGGTTGCGCTGGGGGCGCTCGTCGTCGAGCTCGACGTTGGCACCGATGTGCTTGTGCACGATGGCCCGCGCCTCCTCCACCCGGCCCTGGTTCACCAGCCAGCGCGGCGATTCGGGCGTGCCGATGCGGGCGATGAGGATGATGGCCGCGGGGATCGCCGAGGACGCCAGCATCCAGCGCCAGGCGTCGTCGCCCAGCCCGAGCATGGCGGTGCCGACGAAGGTGGCGGCGACGTAGCCGAAGGTCCAGATCACGCTGAAGGAGCCCAGCAGCACGCCGCGATGCTGCCTCGGCGCGAACTCCGCCAGCAGGGTGTGGCCGACGCTGTAGTCGCCGCCCAGGCCGATGCCGATGAGCACCCGCAGGAGGAACAGCTGCAACGCCGTCTCGGCATGGAACTGCAGCACTGAAGCCAGGGTGATCAGCACGAAGCTGATGACGAAGATCTTCTGCCGCCCGACGTAGTCGGAGATCCAGCCGAAGAACAGGCTGCCGAGGAACAGGCCGATCAGCGCCGAGGCACCGATCAGGCCCTGCCAGAGCGGGTCGAGCTGCATCTGCGGGCCGATCAGCGTGAAGGCGATGCCGATCAGGCCGAGGATGTAGCCATCGGTGAAGTGCGCGCCGAAGGTGAGGCCGGCGATACGGATGTGGAAGCGCCCGAGGGGCGCGTCGTCCAGCTTGATGGTGTGTGACATGTCCAGCTCCCTTTCTTGTTGTTCGCCGTAGCGGTGGGAACAGGGCTCCATGTGAAGCCCCGAGCGGGCCGGGAAAAGCCCCGGTTCAAACGATCGAGAGTCCTCCCATCAGGAGGTACTTGATCTCCAGGTAGTCCTCGATGCCGTACTTCGAGCCTTCGCGGCCCAGGCCGGATTCCTTGATGCCGCCGAAGGGCGCCACCTCGGTGGAGATGATCCCTTCGTTGATGCCCACCATCCCCGCTTCCAGGCCCTCGGCCATGCGCCAGACGCGGCCGATGTCGCGGCTGTAGAAGTAGGCGGAAAGGCCGTAGGGGGTGTCGTTGGCACGGGCCAGCACCTCGGCCTCGTCCTTGAAGCGGAAGCACGCCGCCACCGGGCCGAAGGTCTCCTCGCCGGCGATCAGCATGTCCGCCGTGGCATCGCCCAGCAGCGTGGGCTCGAAGAAGGTGCCACCCAACAGGTGGCGACGGCCGCCGCAGATCAGGCTTGCGCCCTTCTCCAGGGCATCGCCCACGTGCTGCTCGACCTTGGCCAGGGCCGCCTCGTTGATCAGCGGGCCCTGGTCGCTCTCGCCCTCCAGCGCGGCGCCCACGCGCAGGGCGCGCACGGCATCGGCCAGCTTGGCGGTGAAGGCCTCGTACACGCCTTCCTGGATGAAGAAGCGGTTGACGCAGACGCAGGTCTGCCCGGTGTTGCGGAACTTGGAGGCCATGGCCCCGCGCACCGCCGCATCCAGGTCGGCGTCGTCGAAGACGATGAAGGGCGCGTTGCCGCCCAGCTCCAGGGAAACCTTTTTCAGGGTCTCCGCCGCCTGGCGCATCAGCAGCTTGCCGGTGCGGGTGGAGCCGGTGAAGGACAGCTTGCGCACCACGCTGGAGGCCTGCAGGGCGCCGCCGATGGCCGGGGCGTCGCCGGAGACGATGTTGAACACCCCGGCAGGGATGCCCGCCTCCTCCGCCAGCACCGCCAGGGCGAAGGCCGAGAGCGGGGTCTCCTCGGAGGGCTTGAGGATCATCGTGCAGCCGGCTGCCAGGGCCGGGCCGACCTTGCGGGTGACCATGGCCAGGGGGAAGTTCCAGGGCGTGATGGCGGCGACCACGCCGATGGGCTCCTTGGTGACGACGATGCGCGCGTCGCCCTTGTGGCTGGGGATCACGTCGCCGTACACGCGCTTGGCCTCCTCGGCGAACCATTCGAGGAAGCTGGCGGCATAGACCACCTCGCCCATCGCCTCGGCCAGGGGCTTGCCCTGTTCGCGACTGAGCAGCTCCGCCAGCTCGCGCTGGTGGGCCAGCATCAGCTCGGCCCAGCGGCGCAGCGGCCGGCTGCGTTCCTTGGCGGTGAGCCCGCGCCAGGCCGGCAGCGCACGCTGGGCGGCGGCGATGGCCAGGTCGGTCTGCTCGGCCCCGCCGCGCGCCACCTCGGCGACCAGCGTGCCGTCGGCCGGGTTGCACACGGCGTAGCGGGCGCCCTCCTCCAGCCAGCGACCGTCGATGTAGTGTCCCTTGCGCAGCAACCGGCTCATGCGATGGCCTCCTTGAGGGTGAAGGTTTCGCCGGCCGGGCGTGCGACACGCAGGATGCGCTTGCCGGCGGTGTAGTCGTTGATCAGGTCGCAGGGCGTGTAGTTGCGCTCCAGCTCGTGCAGTTCGTCCGCCTCCAGGTGGGTGTCCAGGGCAGCCAGGGCACTGTCGAACTGCTCGGTGGAATCCGCGCCCACCAGCATGCAGTCCACCCCCGGGTGGCCGAGCACCCAGGCCTGGGCCACCTGCGCATTGGAAACGCCGCGGCGCCGCGCCACGCGCTGCACCGAACGGGCGATCTCGAAGGAGGCCTCGTCGGCGTACATCTGCTGGGTGAAGAAGTCGGTCTGGTTGCGGGTGGACTGCACGTCGCCGGTGAGCAGGCCCCGTGCCAGCGGGCTGAACACCGAGACGCCCAGGCCCTGGTCGCGGCAGAAGGGGATCATTTCCCGCTCTTCCTCGCGGTAGGCGCAGTTCAGTTGCAGCTGCATGTTGATCGGCTTGACCCAGCCATGGCGCTCGCAGGCCATGAGGATCTTCGCCAGCTGGCCGGTGAGCATGGTGGAGACGCCGATGTAGCGCGCCTTGCCGGCTTTGACGATGTCGTGCATGGCTTCCATCGTCTCTTCCACGGGGGTGTTCACATCGAAGAAATGCAGCATGTAGAGGTCGACGTGATCCATGCCCAGGCGGCCCAGGGAGGCGTCGATGCTGTCCATGATGTGCTTGCGCGAATGGCCGCTGGCGTTGATGCCCTCACGGGTGCCGTAGCCCACCTTGGTGGCGACCACGACATCCTCGCGGCGCGCCTGGCGCTTGAGGATGCGCCCCACCACCTCCTCGCCCACGCCTGCGGAATAGAAGTCCGCCAGGTCGATGAAGTTCACCCCCTTGTCCAGGGCGTGGCGGACGATCGGCTCGCTCTTGCGCTCGTCGAAGATCCACGGTTTCCACTGCGGCGTGCCCATGTTCATGGTGCCGAGACAGAGCTTGGACACCTGCAGGCCGGAATGGCCGAGACGTACGTACTGCATGGCGGCCTCCTCAGGCTTTCGGGGTGTAGAAGGGGTTGGCGATGGCGCCCGCCACATCGGCCAGCTGGGCGCGCGAGGGCAGCCCGGCGAGCGCCGCGCGGATGGCGGTGCGGCAGGCGTTGTAGTTGTTCAGGTAGACGGCATCGAGGTCGTCGCAGGCGGGGTTGACCCAGTTGGCGGTGACGATGGCCCACTGGTCCTCGGCTTCCGCCGGCAGGGTGCCGTCCAGCAGCGCCTCGGTCACCGCCTTGGCGATGCCGGCCTGGGAGGCACCCCAGGTGGCGTTGGCGTGCAGGTCGCCGCCGATCTGCGCCTTGTTCACGTAGAGGGTCATGGGCTTGACCGGCACGTTGGGCTGGGCGATGACCATGAAGGGGCAATGGCCCTGGCTGGGGGACGCCAGGCTGTTGGCGAAGGCCTGGCCGGCCGGGCCGTTGCGCGGGCCGATCAGGATGTTGATGTGGGCGGCGTTGACGCCGGGGCCTTCGAAACCTTCGCCGATGTAGAGGTCGAGCTGCTTCATGGGGTCATCCTCAGAGCTTGCATAAAAGTCGGGTAGCTGCCGTGGCCCACCGCTATGGCCGGTTTGCGCCGGGGCGGTTGGGGGCACGTCGTCGGGGGGACGGGGCCGGGCGTCATCCACCAGCGCCAACGCGGGGCAGTGACGACCCGATGCAGAAGCGACTCCAGGGATGGAGGGGCATACATGGGTGCGGTGCTCGTTGTTGTTGTTGGAGGAGCGGTGCCGGTCGAACCAGCTGCGGCGATTTTTAGCACCGCCCGGGCGGCGGCCAGTAGCCAGGAAAACTCAAGGAGCCATGACTAAATCTCATGGCAACTAACATGCGTTTTTCGAATGATCAGCCACGAATTTAATCGTTTGTCCGACAAAGTGGCGGCGACGAACATGGCGCGACCTCACACACAACAACAATCGAGGACGTCAACGTGCCCCACCCTGCCCGCTTACTGCCCAGGCTCCCCACCCTCACCCTCCTGCTCTGCGGCCTGCCCCTGCTCGCCACGGCCGAGGAGAAGGCTCCCGAGGGCTTCATCGAAGGCAGCTCGCTGAAGCTGATCAACCGCAACTTCTACTTCAACCGCGATTTCCGCAGCCGGGGGGACGGCCTGTTCAACGGCCGCCAGCAGAGCTATCGCGAGGAATGGGCCCAGGGTTTCCAGGGCTTCTACAGCTCCGGCTACACCGCGGGCACGGTCGGCGTCGGCCTCGATGCCCACGCCCTGCTGGGGGTAAAGCTCGACAGCGGCGGCGGCACCGCCGGCACCAACCTGCTGCCGCTGGACAGCCGCAACCATGCCGAGGACGACTACTCCGCCGCTGGCGCCGCGCTCAAGCTGCGCGCCTTCGACACCGAGCTGAAGCTGGGCGACCTGTTCCCCGTCACCCCGGTGTTCCAGCGCGGCGACGGCCGCCTGCTGCCGCAGAGCTTCCGTGGCGTCTCGCTGGAGAACCGGAGCATCGACGGCCTAACCCTGCAGGGCGGCCACCTGCACGCGGCACGCAACAAGGCCAGCAGCAACCACGACGGCGAGATGAGCACCGAGTACGGTGGCACCGCCTATGAATCCGCCAGCTACTTCGGCGGCGACTACAGCGCCCCCGACAGCACCCTGCTGAGCCTGTACCAGGCGCGCTACGAGGACGTCTGGAACCAGACCTACCTGAGCCTGGCCCGCAGCTTCGCCCTCGATGACGACAGCGCCCTGGCCCTGGGCGCCAACCTCTACCGCACCCGCGACCAGGGCAGCGCCCGCGCCGGCGAGATCGACACCGACAGCTGGAGCGCCTACGCGCGCCTGAGCATCGGCGCCCACAGCTTCATGCTCGCCCACCAGCGCATCGACGGTGACCAGCCCTTCGACTACCTGGGCGACGGCGACTCCATCTACCTGGCCAACTCGGTGCTCTATTCCGACTTCAACTCGCCCAACGAACGCTCCTGGCAGGTGCGCTACGACCTCGACCTGGCGGCCTTCGGCGTGCCGGGCCTGAGCCTGATGACCCGCTACCTGCGCGGCACCGGCATCGACAACTCCAAGGTCGACCCCAACGGCGCCTATGCCTACTACGCGCGCCTGGGCGACGGCGGCCGCCACTGGGAACGGGACGTCGAGGTGAAGTACGTGGTGCAGAACGGCCCGGCCAAGGACCTCTCCATCGCCGTGCAGCAGACCATCCACCGCGCCAACGCCGCCCAGGCCGATGGCGACGTGGACCAGGTGCGGATCATCACCCAGTACCCCCTGGATATTTTCTAAGAGAACGGCGCCCGGCCCCGTGCCGGGCGCCAACCACGCAACAAGGTAGAGAACCATGCGACACGAGCAGATATTCGTCGGCGGCCAGTTCGTCGAACCCAGGAGCGATGCGACCATCGCCGTGCACAACCCCGCCACCGAGGCGTTGATCGGCCGGGTGCCCGCCGCCACCGCCGCCGAGGCGCTGCACGCGGTGGACGTGGCCGCCGCCGCACAGAAGCGCTGGGGCCGCCTCACCGCCATCGAGCGCGCCGAGCACCTGCGGCGCTTCGCCGATGCCCTGGTGGCCGATGCCGAAGCCATAGGCGCGGCGCTGGCGGCCGAATCCGGCAAGAGCCTGGAAGACGCCAGCAACGAGGCGCGCTACGCCGCCGAGATCACCCGCTACCACGCCGAATGGGCGCGGCGCATCGAGGGCGAGGTGATCCCCAGCGACACCCCCGACGAGACCCTGCTGCTGCAGCGCGAGCCCATCGGCGTGGTGGCCTGCCTGATCCCCTTCAACTACCCGGTCTACACCCTGCTGCGCAAAGTCGCGCCGGCGCTGATCGCCGGCAACACGGTGGTGGTGCGCCCGAGCAACAACACGCCGCTGTCGGCCTTCGCCATTGCCCGCGCCGCCCAGCGTGCCGGGCTGCCGGACGGCGTGTTCAACCTGCTGACAATGGACCACGCCACCGCCGGCGTCCTGTGCACCCACCCGGCGGTGGGCATGATCACCCTCACCGGCAGCGTCAACGCCGGGCGCATGGTGCTGGAGTACTGCAAGGCCAATATCGCCAAGCCCTCCCTGGAGCTGGGCGGCAAGACGCCGGCGATCATCGCCGCCGACGCCGACCTGGAGAAAGCCGCCACCGACCTGGTGCGCTCCAAGACCACCCATTGCGGCCAGCTGTGCACCGCCATCGAACGGGTCTACGTGCAGGCCAGCGTGCACGACCGCTTCCTCGCCCTGCTGAAGGAGAAGATGGCCGCCGTGCGCAGCGGTGATCGCGCCACCGATGCAGGGCTGATGGGCCCGCTGGCCAACGCCGCCGCCCGCGAGCACATCCATGCCCTGGTGCAACGCGCCCAGGCCGAAGGCGCGGTGTTGGAGACCGGCGGCGTGCTGCCGCAAGGGCCCGGCCACTTCTACCCGGCCACCCTGCTCAGCGGCTGCCGCCAGGACATGGAGATCGTCCGCGAGGAAAGCTTCGGCCCCATCCTCCCGGTGCTCGCCTACCAGGACCTGGACGACGCCATCGCCCTGGCCAACGACCACCAGTTCGGCCTGTCCTCGGTGCTCTACACCGAGGACTACCGCAGCGCCATGAAGGTGGCCAACGCCATCGAGGCCGGCGAGCTCTACATCAACCGCACGCCGGCCGACCCCTACCAGGGCTACCACGCCGGCTGGAAGCGTTCCGGCCTCGGCGGCGACGACGGCAAGCACGGCATGCTCGAGTTCACCCAGACCCGCCTGGTGGTGATGAAGTACTGATCCACGGCTGCACCCTGCGCGGCGCGACCGTGCAGGGCATACCAACAAGAACAATGATTGAGGTGCGCGCCCGGCGCGTGCCCGAGGATGCCTCGATGTCCAGAACCGCTGCCCAGATCGACGCCGCCCCCGGTACCGGGGAGAACGGCAAGGCCCAACGCTACGTCCAGCTACTCCTGCTGGTACTCGCCGCCGGTGCCATCTACCCCGTCCTCTACCTGCGCCAGGTGTACCAGAGCACCATGCTGGAGGTGTTCGCCATCAGCAACACCGAGCTGGGCTACCTCTACTCCATGCTCGGTACCCTGTTCCTGGTCAGCTACCTGCCCAGCGGCTGGCTCGCCGATCGCCTCGCCCCGCGCCTGTTGATCAGCTTCTCCCTGGTGGCCACCGGCCTCCTGGCGCTCTGGTACTCCACCGCCCCCGGTTTCGACAGCCTGCTGGTGATCTACGCCGGCTGGGGCATCAGCACCGGGCTGACCTTCTGGGCCTCGGTGCTCAAGCGGGTGAAGATGATCGCCCGTACCGACGAGCAGGGCCGCTTCTTCGGCATCCTCGATGGCGGGCGCGGCCTGGTGGAAGCGCTGCTGGCCACGGTCGCCATCGCCCTGTTCGCCTACGCCACCGAGACCCAGGGGCAATCGACCAAGGTCGGCTTCACCCACGTCATCTACCTCTACGCCTTCACCTGCATCCTGCTCGGCGTGCTGATGCTGGGGGTGAAGGACCCGAAACGCGCCGGCCGCGACGCGGCTGACCGCCAGGCCAACAACCTGCTGCAGGACCTGCGCACCCTGGCACGCATCCCCGAGCTCTGGCTGGTGGCTGCCATCGTCTTCTGCGGCTACCACATCTTCTGGGCCACCTACAGCTTCTCCGCCTACCTGCAGGAAGGCGGCTTCGGCCTCAGCGCCGTGATGGCCGGCACCATCACCACCATCAAACTGTGGATGCGCCCCATCGGCGGCATCGGTGGCGGCTACCTGGGCGACCGCTTCTCCAACATCTCGGTGCTGATCGTCGCCCTCGCCCTGGCCACCCTGGGCATGCTCGGCCTGATCCTCCTGCCCGCCCTGCACAACCTTGCCGTACTGGTGGTACTGGTGATCTTCATCGGCCTGCTGACCTACGCTATCCGCGGCCTCTACTGGGCCATCCTCGACAGCTGCCACATCCCCCTGCGCATCACCGGCCTGGCCATCGGCATCATCTCGGTGGTGGGCTACTCCCCGGACGTGTTCATCCCCCTGATCAACGGCTGGATCGCCGATGCCTTCCCCGGCTTCCTCGGCTACCAGATCTACTTTGGCTATATCGCCGCCATCGGCACCCTCGGCGTACTCGCCGCCCTCACCCTGAAGAAACGAATCGGCCACAAGGCAGGCAACCGCCCATGAAGATCATCTCCCTGGAAACCCACGTCGTCGCCGTTCCCCCGCCCCATATCGGCGGCATGTACTGGCTGTTCGTGAAGCTCAAGACCGACTGCGGCATCGAGGGCGTCGGCGAGATCTACGCCGCCACCTTCGACCCCGAAGCCATGGTGCCGGTCATCGAGGACGTGTTCGCCCGCTACCTGCTGGAACAGGACCCGCACCACATCGAGCGCTTCTTCCGCCGCACCTACTCCAGCGGCTTCACCCAGCGCCCGGACCTGACCATGATGGGCGTCGTCTCGGGGCTGGAAATGGCCTGCTGGGACATCATCGGCAAGGCTGCCAACAAGCCGGTGTACGAACTCCTCGGCGGCCTGGTGAACGAGCGCCTGCGCGCCTACACCTACCTCTACCCGGTGAACGCCAAGGGTGAGTACGACTACGACGACCCGGACCTCGCCGCCGAGTGCGCAGTGAAGAACATGGAGCTGGGCTTCACCGCCGTGAAGTTCGACCCCGCCGGCCCCTACACCGCCTTCTCCGGCCACCAGCTCTCTCTCGAAGTGCTGGAGCGCTGCGAAACCTTCTGCCGGAAGATCCGCGAAGCGGTGGGCAACCGCTGCGACCTGCTGTTCGGCACCCACGGGCAGATGGTGCCCTCCTCGGCCATCCGCCTCGCCCAGCGCCTGGAGAAGTACGACCCGCTGTGGTTCGAGGAGCCCATCCCGCCGGGCCAGGAAGCCGCCATGGCCCAGGTGGCGGCGAAGACTTCCATCCCTATCGCCGCCGGCGAGCGGCTGACCACCAAGTACGAGTTCCACAAGCTGCTGGCCGCCGGTGGCGCCTCCATCCTGCAGATGAACGTCGGCCGCTGCGGCGGCCTGCTGGAGGCGAAGAAGATCGCCAGCCTGGCCGAGGCCTACTACGCGCAGATCGCCCCGCACCTCTACAACGGCCCCATCGGCGCCGCCGCCAGCTTCCAGCTGGCCGCCTGCACGCCGAACTTCCTGATCCAGGAAAGCATCGAGACCTGGGGCGGCTTCCACGCCGAGGTGCTGCAGCGGCCGCTGCAGCTGGAGGACGGCTACATCATCCCGTCCCGCGAGCCCGGCCTGGGCGTCGAGCTGAACATGGACGTGGTGCGCGCCCACTCGCCCTATCGCGGCCAGCGCCTGCACCTGCAGATGGCCCCAGACCCCGTGGACGTGCGCGACACCGCGCCGGCCAAGGGCTGACCACGCATTCGCGCCCCCACCGGGGCACCCAACGGACAACGCGGTAATCGATCCATGAAGTACGACTACATCATCGTCGGCGCCGGCTCCGCCGGCTGCATCCTCGCCAACCGCCTCAGCGCCTCCGGCGAGCACTCGGTGCTGCTGCTGGAAGCCGGCGGCAAGGACAGTTCCCCCTGGTTCAAGGTGCCGGTGGGCTTCGCCAAGATGTACTACAACCCCACCTACAACTGGATGTACTACAGCGAGCCCGAGAAGCAGCTGGCCGGCCGCCGCATCTACGCACCGCGCGGCAAGGTGCAGGGCGGCTCCGGCTCGATCAACGCGATGATCTACGTGCGCGGCCAGCCCCACGACTTCGACGACTGGGCAGCCGGCGGCAACGACGGCTGGTCGTTCAAGGAGGTGCTGCCCTACTTCCGCAAGCTGGAAAGCCACCCCCTGGGCGACACCGCGTACCACGGCGCCGACGGCCCCATCCACATCAGCCCCATGAAGGGCCACACCCACCCCATCTGCGACACCTTCATCGAAGGCTGCCAGCAACTGGGCTACGGGCGCAGCGAGGACTTCAACGGCAAGGACTTCGAAGGCGCCGGGCTCTACGACGTCAACACCCGCAACGGCCAGCGCTGCTCCAGCAGCTTCGCCTACCTGCACCCGGTGCTGGGCCGGCCGAACCTGACCATCGAGCACCACGCCCTGGCCCAGCGCCTGCTGTTCGACGCCCAGGGCCGGGTCACCGGCGTGGTGGTCAGCCAGCATGGCGTAGAGCGCAGCTTCAGCGCGGGCAAGGAAGTGATACTGGCGGCCGGAGCGGTGGACACGCCCAAGCTGCTGCAGCTCTCCGGCATCGCCGACCGCGAGCTGCTGGCCCGCCACGGCATCCCCCTGGTGCACGACCTGCCGGCCGTGGGCCGCAACCTGCAGGACCACCTCTGCGTCAGCTACTACTACAAGGCCAACGTGCCCACCCTCAACGACGAGCTGAGCTCGCTGCTGGGCCAGGTGAAGCTGGGCATCCAGTACCTGCTGACGCGCAAGGGCGCGCTGTCCATGAGCGTGAACCAGGCCGGCGGCTTCTTCCGCAGCGACGCGCAGCAGGCGCACCCGAACCTGCAGCTCTACTTCAACCCGCTGTCGTACCAGATCCCCAAGAACAACAAGGCCAGCCTCAAGCCAGAGCCCTATTCAGGCTTCCTGCTGTGCTTCAACCCATGCCGCCCCACCAGCCGAGGCAGCATCGAGATCGCCTCGAAGGACCCGGCCGACGCGGCGCTGATCCGCCCCAACTACCTGAGCACGCAGAAGGACATCGACGAAGCCATCCAGGGCAGCCGGCTGATCCGCACGATCATGGCCGCCCCGGCGCTCAAGGCGATCACGGTGGAAGAAGTGCTGCCCGGCCCTGCGGTGGACGACGACGAGGCCATGCTGCAGTACTTCCGCGAGAACTCCGGCTCCATCTACCACCTGTGCGGCTCCTGCGCGATGGGCGCCGACCCGCGCACCTCGGTGGTGGACGCGCGGTTGCGGGTGCATGGCGTCGAGGGGCTGCGCATCGTCGATGCCTCGATCTTCCCCAACGTCACCTCGGGCAACACCAACGCCGCGGTGATGATGGTGGCGGAGAAAGGTGCCGACCTGATCCTCGCCGACGCCTAGCGGAGGGAGGGCGCGGAACTAGCCGATCTGCCGCACTCGGCCCGCCAGCAGCCCGGCCACCGCCATGGCCAGGGACAGCGCCAGGCACAGGGCCAGCGCCAGGCCCCAGCCGCCGGCAGCGTCGTGCAGGCGGCCCATCAGCGGTGGGCCGAAGGCGGCCAGCAGGTAGCCCACGCACTGCACCATGCCGGAGAGCGCGGCGGCCTGCTGGGGGTTGCCGGCGCGCAGGCTGATGAAGGTCAGGCCGAGGATGATCACCGCGCCCGCCCCGGCGCCGAAGAGCATGGCCCAGAGGATCGACCAGCCCGGCGCCAGCATCAGGCCGAGCAGCCCGATGGCGGCCAGCAGAGCCATGGCCAGGGCGATGAGGCGCTGGTCCTTCATGCGGTTGACCAGCGGCGCCAGCATCAGCCCCGGCAACGCCGATGCCAGCTGCAGCAGGCCGTGGGCGGTGCCCGACTCGGCCGGGGAATAGCCGGCGTTGGCCATGATCGACGGCAGCCAGCCCACCAGCACGTAGTAGAGGAAGGAGTTGATGCCCATGAACAGGGTGATCTGCCAGGCCAGCGCGGAACGCCAGATGGGCCCGCCATGCAGCGGCCCGGGCGTGCCCTGGGCCGGCGCACTGTGCTGGGCGAGCTGCGGGCTCCACGCCGCCATCGCCAGCAGCGGCAGGACGATCACCGCGCCCAGCGCCAGGCGCCAGCCGTGCTCCGCGCCCTCGGCCAGGGGCACCGCGACCATGGAGGCCAGGGCGGCGGCGACGCCCATGGTCACCGCGTAGGCGCCGGTGAGGCTGGCGATGTTGTTGGGGAAATCGCGCTTGAGCAGGCTCGGCAGCAGCACGTTGCCCACGGCGATGCCGGAGCCGATCACCCAGGTGCCCAGGTACAGGCACCAGACCGCACCCAGCGAACGCAGCACGATGCCGCCGGCGATGAGGATCAGCGCGCCGAACAGGGTGGGCTCCAGGCCGTATTCCCGCGCCAGCATGGCGGAGAACGGCGAGATCAGGGCGAAGGCCAGCAGCGGCAGCGTGGTGAGGATGCCGGCCTCGGCGTTGGACAGGCCGAACTCCGGCTGGATCAGCCCCAGCAACGGGGCCACGCCGGTCACGGGGGCACGCAGGTTGGCGGCGATCAGCAGGATGCCGAGGATCAGCAGCGCGGGGCGCGCGACCGAAGCGGTGAAGGTGCGGGTGTTCATGGACAGGGCCAGCGAAGGGAAAGCCGCTACGTTACGGCCTACTCCCGCCGACTGAATCTGGATATATTGCCGATCTATTTTCAAATCCGGCCAGAATTCGCCATGTCACTGGAACGCGCCCTGCGCATCGACCCGGACCTCTCCCACAGCCCCGCCGTGGCGATGAAGGTGGACACCTCCGACAGCCGCAGCGAAGCGCCCATGCACAGCCACCGCAAGGGCCAGCTGATCATCGCCCTGCGCGGCGGCCTCACCTGCGAGGTGCCCAACGCCATGTTGATGGTGCCGCCGCAATGCGCCATCTGGCTGCCTGGCGGCACGCCCCACAGCAACCGTGCCACGGCCAATGCACACATCTGGTTCCTCTTCGTCGAACCCGGCTGCGCCGAGCTGCCGGACGAGTGCTGCACCCTGAGCATCACCCCGCTGCTGCGCGAAGGCATCCGTCACCTGGCCGAGCTGCCCTGGGACTACCCGCCTGGCAGCGCCACCGACCACCTGGTGCGCTTCCTCCTCGCCGAACTGGCGCGCATGCCCCGCGAGCGGCACCTGCTGCCGATTTCCGACGACCCGCGCATCCGCCTGATCGCCCAGGCCCTGGCCGACGACCCGGCCGACCGCGGCACCCTGGCGCAATGGGCCGCGCGGGTGGCCATGAGCGAACGCAGCCTGGCGCGCCTGGTGCTGAAGGAAACCGGCCTCAGCTTCGGCCGCTGGCGCCAGCAACTGCACCTGCTGATCGCCCTGCGCCTGCTGGCCGGCGGCGCCTCGGTGCAATGGGTCTCGGGGGAGCTGGGCTACGAATCGGTGAGCGCCTTCATCACCATGTTCAAGAAGGCCCTGGGCATGCCGCCAGCCCGCTACTTCGCCGCGCTGGAGGGCTAGAAAGCCACTGTCGTGTTGCACCCGACCTACAGCCGATTCGTTCCGGTGGATGGCCCGTAGCCCGGGCTTCAGCCCGGGGTTTCAATCGACCCCGCCTGGTGGATGAAAACAGCGTCATCCACCCTACCCGCGCCGGATATGCACGCGCCCGAAAGCCGCACCGTCCGTAGGGTGGACCACGCTCCACCGGTCCACCAAGCGCGGCCAGGCGTGGCACCCAAGCCCGGCCCCAGCCCCCGATCGTGGGAGCGAATTCATTCGCGAAAAGCAGCCCCGCGCCCGGGCATCGGTCCGGGGTCAAAATCGGCTCCGATCGGTGGATGAAAAGAGCGTCATCCACCCTACCCGCACCGGATATGCACGCGCCCGAAATCCACACCGTCGTAGGGTGGACCACGCTTCACCGGTCCACCAAGCGTGGCACCCAGGCTCGACCCCAGCCCCCGATCGTAGGAGCGAATTCATTCGCGAAAAGCAGGCCGACGCCGGGCATCGGTCCGGGGGTCAAGATCAGCGCCGCCCCTGCCCGTCCCCCTTGGCGCAGCCCGCCCGCGAATGCGATTCTGTCGCCCGTCCTGCAGCAGTCATCGGGGGAGAGGCAATGGACGCAGCACGCATCGAAGGTTTCCTGCTGGATCTGGACGGCACCCTGGTGGATACCGAGAGCATCAACCTGGCGAGCACCGTGGCCGCCATCGAGGCCCTGGGCCTGGTGGGCGCCGCCGAGCTGTGCGAGGCGCTGGTGGGCATCGACTGGCCGGCCTACCGCCAACGCCTGTTCGACCACTACGGCGATGACTTCCCGCTCAAGGACTTCGGCGCCGCCTACTTCGCCCACAAGGCGAAGATCATGGAGAACGGCCTGCCGCTCAAGGCTGGCGTGGTGCCGCTGCTGGAAGCCATGCGCGCCAGCGGCCGGCCCATGGCCATCGCCACCTCCTCCGGCCGCGAGACCGCCGAGGAGCACCTGGAGCTGGGTGGCATCGCCCACTACTTCGATGCCGTCGCCACCCGTGACGACGTGCCCCTGGGCAAGCCCGACCCGGCCCTGTACCTGCTCGCCGCCCGGCATATCGACCGCCGCCCCGACCATTGCCTGGCCATCGAGGACTCCATCCCCGGCGTCGCCGCTGCCCACGCCGCCGGCGTGCCGACGCTGATGGTGCCGGACCTGCGCCAGCCGCCCGAGGCGACCCGCGCCCTGTGCCTGGACGTGCTGCCGAGCCTGGTGCAGGTGCTGGAATTGCTCAGGCGCCAGGGCGTGGTCTGAGATCACCTGAACAAAGCCCGCGCTACGCCGCTCTCAACAAGGGAAGTGCCGCCGGCCGGTTCCCGGTGGCCACCCACCCGGGAGCGAGCGATGCCTACCCACGACAGCGACCAGGTCACCTGGCTGGTCGAACATTCCATGCTCGAAACCGCGCGCCAGCGTGCGCGTCTCTACGCCGGCCAGCCGCGCCTGTGGCAGCACCCCTATGCGCAGACGCGCCCGCGCAGCGTCACAGCCGTGGCCTCGGTCTGGGTGACCGTCTACCCCGCCTCGATCATCACCGCCGAGGGCGGCTCGGTGCTCCAGGCCCTGGGGGACGAACGCCTTTGGGCGGCCTTCTCCGACCTGGGCATCCAGGGCATCCACACCGGGCCGCTGAAGCGCTCCGGCGGGCTGCGCGGGCGTGACTACACCCCCACCGTGGACGGCAACTTCGACCGCATCGGCCTGGATATCGACCCGAGCTTCGGCACCGACGAACAGCAGGTGCACCTCAGCCGCGTGGCCGCCGCCCACAACGCGGTGACCATCGACGACACCATTCCCGCCCACACCGGCAAGGGCGCCGACTTCCGCCTGGCGGAGATGGCCTACGGCGACTACCCCGGCATCTACCACATGGTGGAGATCCAGGAAGCCGACTGGCCGTTGCTGCCGGAAGTGCCCGAAGGGCGCGACGCCGTGAACCTGTCGCCGGAGACGGTGGACGCCCTGCGCGACCGCAACTACCTGGTGGGCCAGTTGCAACGGGTGATCTTCTTCGAGCCCGGGGTCAAGGAAACCGACTGGAGCGCCACGCTGCCGGTGCAGGGCGTGGACGGCAAGCTGCGGCGCTGGGTGTACCTGCACTACTTCAAGGAGGGCCAGCCGTCGCTGAACTGGCTGGACCCGACCTTCGCCGCGCAGCAGCTGATCATCGGCGACGCCCTGCACTCTATCGACGTGCTCGGTGCCCGTGTGCTGCGCCTGGATGCCAACGGCTTCCTCGGCGTCGAGCGGCGCGCCCAGGGCAACGCCTGGTCGGAGAGCCACCCGCTGTCGGTCACCGGCAACCAGTTGCTCGGCGGCATGATCCGCAAGGCCGGCGGCTTCAGCTTCCAGGAGCTGAACCTGACCCTGGACGACATCGCCGCCATGTCCCAGGGCGGCGCCGACCTCTCCTACGACTTCATCACCCGGCCCGCTTACCAACACGCGCTGCTCACCGGCGACACCGAGTTCCTGCGCCTGATGCTCAACCAGATGCACGCCTTCGGCATCGACCCGGCCTCGCTGATCCACGCCCTGCAGAACCACGACGAGCTGACCCTGGAGCTGGTGCACTTCTGGACCCTGCACGCCAACGACACCTATGTGTTCAAGGGCCAGAGCCTGCCGGGGTCCATCCTCCGCGAGCACATCCGCAGCGAGATGTACGAGCGCCTGGCCGGCAAGGATGCGCCCTACAACCTGAAGTTCGTCACCAACGGCGTGGCCTGCACCACGGTGAGCATCATCACCGCCGCCCTGGGTATCACCGACCTCGACGCCATCGGCCCGGCGGACATCGCGCGCATCCGCCAGGTGCACCTGTTGCTGCTGATGTTCAACGCCATGCAGCCGGGCATCGTCGCCCTCTCCGGCTGGGACCTGGTGGGCGCCCTGCCCCTGGCGCCCGAACAGGTGGAGGCATTGCTGGCCGACGGCGACACCCGCTGGATCCACCGTGGCGCCTACGACCTGGCCGACCTCGACCCCAGCGCCGAACGCTCCAGCGAGGGCCTGCCCAAGGCCCGCAGCCTCTACGGCAGCCTGGTAGAGCAGCTGCAGGACCCGGACTCCTTCGCCGCCCAGGCCCGGCGCATGCTGGCGGTACGCCGCGCCTACGGGGTGGCGTCGAGCCGGCAGATCCTCATCCCCGAGACGCAGCACCCGGCGCTGCTGGTGATGGTCCACGAGCTGCCGGCCGGCCGCGGCATCCAGGTCACCGCGCTGAACTTCGGCGCCGAGCCGCTGAGCGAGGTCATCGTCCTGCCCAACGTCCCGCCGGGCCCGGTGGTGGACATGATCAACGAGCGCCTGGAAGGCGACCTCACCGAACAGGGCGAACTGCGCCTGGAACTGGATGGCTACGAAGGGCTGGCCCTGCGCGTGGTGACCCATGCGCCATTGGGCATGTAGGACGGGGTACGGCGCCTACTCGGGCGTACGACGTAGGAGCGAGCTCTGCTCGCGAAGCCCTCATCCACCACCGCTCCCGGGCTGAAGCCCGGGCTACGGGGCGACCTGTTAATCGCTGTGCGCGGGATCGTCGGGTTGCACCCGACCTACGCCACCGAATGCCCGTCCGGGACGCGGACGTAGGAGCGAGCTCTGCTCGCGAAGCGCTCATCCACCACCACTCCCGGGCTGAAGCCCGGGCTACGGGCATGCGCGGCTCAATCGTAGGGCGGGTATTGCTTGCCCGGCGCACGGGGCTTGGCGGGCCGGGCACTGTCGGTGGGGATGCGCGGCGGCGTGGGTGGGTCGATCTGCGGGTCGGCCAGGTCCGGGGAGTCCGGGTCGAAGCCCAGCTCGTCGCCGGCCGTGGGTTGCTCCTGGGCCTTGTCGGTGGCTTTCGGGTAGCCGGGCAGGCCACGCATGTCTCCCTGCGAGTCACGCCGGGGCCAGTTTCGCGGTTCGGTTTTCGCCTGTTGGGTCATGATGCCTCTCCTCTAGGGCTGTAGAGGGTTCGAGGGGCGATGCCGGGCCGGGTTCGACCTGGCTGACGTGCGGGGCGCGTTTTTTTCGCCGCCATCCATGGCCGCGCACCCGGCGCTGGCATACCCTAGCGGCCTTCCGGCCTCGCGCCTTCCCCTGTTGGAGATCCCCCATGTACCAGGACACCGTCACCCTGACCGTCAGCGCCGAACACCACGGCCGCGAGAACGAGGCGGTGGACAACGCCGCCGTGGATGTCGGCCTGGAGACCGTCACCCCCGGCGTGATGAAGGTGCATTTCAACGGCCAGTTGGCCGCCCCGGACGAGCCCACCCATGTGTGCATCACCCTGAACAACGGCCTGTCCTACTACGGCCCGATCACCGGTGGCGACGCCAATGCCGAAGGCGGCTGGCTGAGCTTCGAATGCGACATGCTCGACCCCGAACTGCTCAAGTGACCACCCCGGCGCGCTGCTCCAAAAAAGGGACGAGCGCGCCGACCCGCCCCGTTATGGTTCAGCCAGCCGCCACCGCAGCGGGCTGAATCCGCACCACCGCCAACGCCCCTCGCAACACTGCATTCCTTGCCCCGCAAGGGCTGCATCCCCCTCGCGCACCCGCCGCCCCGTCACCTGGCATGCAACCTGCTTTTGCTCCCTCGGCACTGAGGGGACAACCCCGCAGGAGCCTCCCGGGCGGTCGCCGATGACCCACCCACCGGGACGGAGGGCCAGGGCAACGACGCCCGCGCGGCCCTTCCGCACACCACACGAACACCAGGCAAAGGCGCCTGGAGCCGCTAGACGGTTCCAGGCGTTTTTTTTGCGTTTTTTTCCGCACGCCCCGGCAGCGGCTTCGACAGAGGAAGGCACATGAACGCCATCGTCACCCCGATCAACAGCGAGATCCTGGTCGTCATCGGCAACGGCATGGTCGGTCACCACTGCGTGGAGCAGTTGATCGAACGCGGTGCCCTGGCGCGCTACCAGGTGCACGTCTACGGCGAGGAGCGCCAGCGCGCCTACGACCGCGTGCACCTCTCCGAATACTTCGCCGGCAAGGATGCCGAAGCCCTGGCCATGGGCGACGCCGGCCTCTATGCCCGCCACGGCGTGCACCTGCACCTGGGCGAGGCGGTGCTGGAGATCGACCGCGAGCGCCGCGAGGTGGTCACCGCAACGGGCCGCCAGCCTTACGACCGCCTGGTGCTGGCCACCGGCTCCTACCCCTTCGTACCGCCGATCCCCGGAGCCGAGGGCCGCTCGCGCCTGGTCTACCGCACCCTGGACGACCTGGACGGCATCCGCGAGGCCGCCGCCAGCGCCCGCCGTGGCGTGGTGGTGGGCGGTGGCCTGCTGGGCCTGGAGGCCGCCAACGCGCTGAAATCCCTGGGCCTGGAAGCCCACGTGGTGGAGTTCGCCCCCCGGCTGATGCCCGTGCAGCTGGATGCCGACGGCGGCGCCGCCCTGCGCGCCCGCATCGAAGCCCTGGGCGTGGGCGTGCACCTGTCGCGCGCCACCCAGGAGATCGTCGTCGGCGAGGAATACGCCTACCGCATGCAGTTCAATGACGGCGAATTCCTCGAAACCGACCTGATCGTCTTCTCTGCCGGCATCCGCCCCCAGGACGCCCTCGGCCGCGCCGCCGGCCTGGAGGTGGCGCCGCGCGGCGGCGTGGTGATCGACAACGACTGCCGCACCAGCGACCCGGCGATCTTCGCCATCGGCGAGTGCGCCTCCTGGAACGGCAGCGTCTTCGGCCTGGTCGCCCCCGGCTACAGCATGGCGCGCAACCTCGCCGCGCTGCTGGCCGGCCAGCCCCACGAGCCCTTCACCGGCGCCGACATGTCCACCAAGCTCAAGCTGCTGGGGGTGGACGTGGGCTCCATCGGCGATGCCCACGCCGCCACCCCCGGCGCGCGCAGCTACCGTTTCATCGACGAAGCCAGCGCCAGCTATCGGCGCCTGGTGGTCTCCGCCGACGGCCAGCACGTGCTGGGCGCGGTGCTGGTGGGGGACAACAGCTACTACGACACCCTGCTGCAATACGCGCAGAACGGCATCAAGCTGCCGGCGGAGCCCTCGGGCCTGATCCTGCCCCTCGGCGACGCCGCGCCGACCCTGGGCGCCGACGCCCTGCCCGCCAGCGCGACCATCTGCTCGTGCCACAACGTCAGCAAGGGCGCGGTGTGCTGCGCGGTAGACGCCGGCTGCACCGACCTCGGCGAACTCAAGGCGCAGACCAAGGCGGCCACCGGCTGCGGCGGTTGCAGCGCCCTGCTCAAGCAGGTGTTCGAGCACGAGCTGAGCGCCCGGGGCGTGGCCGTGGACAAGAGCCTGTGCGAACACTTCGCCCACACCCGCCAGGAGCTCTACGCACTGGTGCGGGTGGAGGGCATCCAAACCTTCGAGGAACTGCTGGCCCGCCACGGCCGTGGCCACACCGGCTGCGACACCTGCAAGCCGGCGGTGGGCTCGATCCTCGCCTCCTGCTGGAACCAGTCCATCACCGACCCGGCGCTGGTGCCGCTGCAGGACACCAACGACACCTTCATGGCCAACATGCAGAAGAACGGCACCTACTCCATCGTGCCGCGCATCGCCGGGGGCGAGATCACCCCGGACAAGCTCATCGTCCTCGGCCAGGTGGCGAAGAAGTACGACCTTTACACCAAGATCACCGGCGGCCAGCGCATCGACCTGTTCGGCGCCCAACTGCACGAGCTGCCGGCTATCTGGGGCGAGCTGATCGCCGCCGGCTTCGAGACCGGCCACGCCTACGGCAAGTCCCTGCGCACGGTGAAGTCCTGCGTCGGCAGCACCTGGTGCCGCTACGGCGTGCAGGACAGCGTGGCCATGGCCCTGCACCTGGAGAACCGCTACAAGGGCCTGCGCTCGCCGCACAAGATCAAGTTCGCCGTCTCCGGCTGCACCCGCGAATGCGCCGAGGCACAGAGCAAGGACATCGGCGTGATCGCCACCGAGAAGGGCTGGAACCTCTACATCTGCGGCAACGGCGGCATGCGCCCGCGCCACGCCGAGCTGTTCGCCACCGACCTCGATGACGAGGGCCTGGTGCGCGCCATCGACCGCGTGCTGATGTTCTACGTGCGCACCGCCGACAAGCTGCAGCGCACCTCGGTGTGGCGCGAGAACCTGGAAGGCGGGCTGGACTACCTCAAGGCGGTGATCCTCGACGACAGCCTGGGCCTGGGCGCCGAGCTGGAGGCGCAGATGCAGCTGGTGGTGGACCGCTACGAATGCGAATGGGCCAACGCCCTGAAGGACCCGGAGAAGCTTAAGCGCTTCCGCACCTTCGTCAACGACCGGCGCGGCGACCCGGACATCCACTTCGTCCAGGAACGCGGCCAGCGCCGGCCGATCAGCGCACGCGAACTCCACCTGATCCCCGTCACCGAGGAGGCACTCTGATGAGCCCATCCAACGCCCTGCAACTCGACACCTCCACTGCCACCCAATGGCGCCCGCTGTGCAGCCGCCACGACCTGGTGGCCAACTCTGGCGTGGTCGCCTGGCTCGACGGCGAGCAGGTCGCCCTCTTCCACCTGCCCCAGGCGGACGGCGAGCGCGTCTTCGCCCTCGACAACCGCGACCCGAAATCCGGCGCCAACGTCATCGGCCGCGGCATCGTCGGCCAGCTCAAGGGCGACCTGGTGATCGCCTCGCCGCTGTACAAGCAGCACTTCCGCCTGGAAGACGGCAGCTGCCTGGAATACCCCGAACAACGCCTGCGCACCTGGCCGGTACGGGTCAACGGCGATGCGGTGGAAGTGGCGATAGACACGCTGTAGGGGCGAATTCATTGGCTATGTCTGCGTTAGCTGTTGCACTGGATAGTCGCCGAGCGATTCCTTCATACAAATCAAAGGGTTGAGATCATTTCCATAACGCTCAAGCAGCCGTCGCCAGCCCAGGTAGTTCTCCAGGTACTTGGTCGCAACACCGTTGAAGCGCTTCATCCAGAGCTTCAAGCGGCCGTGATAGGCGTTGACGTTCTGGATGTGAAAGGCGCCATCGGTGCGGCGCTTCTGGCGCAGATTCACGCGATGGTGGGTAATGCCCTCTGCCTTGGCGAAGCTCTGGTAGATCGCGGCGCTGTCCGTGCACAGCACCGCGTCGGGATCGAGCAACGGCCGTAGCACTTCACCTACGTGCGCGGCATTGAGTTGTTTCAACTGGAAGTCGGCGTGCTGCCCACTCCGATCACGTACCACCAGGACCGGGATCTGCTCGGCCGTGAATCCTTTGCGCCGTGCTCTGCCCCCGCGCTTGCGGGCCTCGCGTGACAGGTTGCGCTGACCTTTGAATGACTCCAGGAAGAAGGTCTCGTCGGCCTCGACGATCCCTGATTCGTGCTGCGCTCGATGCTCGGCGATCAAGCGCAAGAAACGGTGCCTCCAGCGGAATGCGGTGTTCTTGTGAACCTCGCAATGTTCAGCGGCTTTGCGCACCGTCAGGCTTTTCACCATGGCTTCGGCATAGCGCCCCCAACACTCCCGATGACGCAGTCGAGCCAATGGCGTGCCCGTCAGCGCATTGCACGTGCGCCTGCAGGTTCGGCATCGGTAGCGGGCCAAGCCGTGACTGGAACCCCATGGGCGTAAGGCCGTGGCTTGGCAGTGGGGGCAATGCTCGGGAGGCTCCAGCGCCTCCGCCAGCATGCCCTGGGGGCAGGACAGCTGTGTTTGAAGCTGATCCCGCTGGGTTTGGTTGAGCTGAGTCAGGCGAGATAGCCAGCTCCGAAACTCTGTCGCACGCATGGCAGACCTCCTGAAAGAGATGCCGTAACGACAAGTCTAGAAGCTAGCAACACTTAACGCAGACAGAGCCAATGAATTCGCACAGGGCGTAGGTCGGGTGAAACCCGGCAACCACGGCGCGTCGCCACCCACCGTCGTGGGCGAATTCATTCGCGAAATGGGTGAACCCCGCTGCGTTGGGCCTCGCTGCGCTCGGCGCCAACCTACGGTCTACGCCGTGCCTGATGTAGCCCGGGCTTCAGCCCGGGAATGGAACGGAGCACGTAGGTCGGGTGAAACCCGGCGATCCAGGCACGGCGCCACACGCGGGTTGCACCCGCCCTACGGGGCCACTCCGTGCCTCGGCCTAGCGTCGTGGGAGCGAATTTATTCGCGAAATGGGCGAGCGCCGATGCGTTGGGCCTCGCTGCGCTCGGCGCCAACCTACGGGCGGGAGCGCAGCCGTTCAGGCGGTTCCGCCCTGCTCCTGCTGGGCGTCGGCGTCCAGCCATTGGCCGGCTTCGAAGCGGTTGCGGCCGCCCTGTTTGGCGCGGTAGAGCAGGCGGTCGACGGCTTCGACGAAGGTCAGGGCGCGGTCGTGGCGGGTGGGGATGATGGTGCCGACGCCGAGGCTGATGGTGAGCAGCGAGGCGACGCCGGACTTCTCGTGGGGGATGCAGCGCTCGCGCAGCAGGCGGCGGCAGCGTTCGGCCACCTGGCGAGCGGCGTCGGCGTCGGTTTCCGGGAGGATGAGCACGAATTCCTCGCCACCGAAGCGCCCCACCAGGTCCCGTGGGCGGTTGGCGGCGGCGGTGAGCGCCTGGCCGACGCTCTTCAGGCAGTCGTCGCCCTGGATATGGCCGTAGTGGTCGTTGTACTGCTTGAAGTAGTCGATATCGAGGAGGATCAGCGAGAGCGGCTGCAGGGTGCGCTGGGCGTTGGCCCACTCCACGTCCAGGGTCGAGTCGACCATGCGCCGGTTGGCGACGCCGGTGAGGCCGTCCTTGTAGGAGTACTCCTCCAGCTGCTTCTGCAACTCCACCAGCTTCTGCTCGGCGTGCTTGCGCTCGCTGATGTCGAACATGAAGCCGATCAGCGCTTCCACCTCGCCCGCCTCGTCGCGCATCACGTGCACCACGTCGCGTATCCACACGTAGTCGCCGGCGGCGGTCAGGGCGCGGTAGTCGGCTTCATGGTCGGTACCGGCCTGGGATTGGGAGACGCAGAAGGCGACCACCGCGTCGCGGTCTTCGGGGTGCATGCGCTCGGCCCAGTCGTTGACCCCGACCCAGCTCGCCGGGCTCCAGCCCAGCAGGGTTTCGATCTGCGGGCCGATGTAGGCGAAGGTCATGGTCTTCCAATCGATTTTCCAGGGGATCGCCTTGGTGGATTCCAGCAACGTCTTGTAGACCGCGTTGGTGGTTTCGACTTCTTCTCTCATGACGGTTGATCTCGGCGACTGCGTGATGGCCTATCGCCTCTTATACAGGCGTGCAAAGCCCGCCAACAGGGCGTTTGGTCGGTTTTGATCGGCCTATTTGCCGGCGGAGAGGCGGTAGCGCGCCAGGTCGGACGCCGAGAGCACGCGCATCTGTCGGGGGTCGATGCGTTGCATGTCTTCCAGCAGGCTGGGCGGGATGTTCATTTCCTTGAAGTAGGCGGCGGAGTTGTAGCGCACGCCCTTGTACAGCGCCTGGTCGCGGGAGGAGTCGCCGTGGGCGTAGTACGGGCGGTGCAGGCCCACCGAGCCGCGCACCATCTTGCCGCGCCCGGCGGCCAGCAGGTAGACGCAGGTGCCCTGGCACAGGCCGGTGGACGGCACCAGCGCGTCGAAGCCGGTTTCGCGCAGCAGGCGGCCCATGCGGATGGCCTCCGGCACGCTGCCGCCGATGCTGTCGAGGATGACGATCTTGCGCGCGAACTTGCCGGGGTGGCCGAGCACCCCCTTCATCAGTGCGTCGTAGTCGCCGGGGGCGATGTCTTCGGAAACCTTGGCCACCAGCATGGGGCCGCTCTTGTGCTGCACGGCCCCCACCTCGACCCGGGCGAAGGCGGCGGCCGAGCAGAGGGTGGCGATGCCGAGGACGGCGAGCCGAAACGACGAGCTGATCATGGAGCGAAAACCCTGACGAACACCTGGGGAAGGTGCGCACGATACCTGCTGCGAAGGGCGTAGGACAGCTCCCCCGCCACTCAGCCCTGGCCGCCGCCCTGCTGCAGGCGCCAGCCGCATTCGCGGGCGCCGTCGAAGTCCAGCTCCTCCACCAGGCGGACGAAAGTGAGGCAGGCATCGCGCAGGGGCGGCGGCGCCTTGTGCAGCAGTGGCTCGGTGTGGTCCAGGGCTGCCAGGCTGCCGGTTTCCAGCAGCTCCAGCACCTTGTCCAGAATGGTCTGCCAGTCCGCCATGGCCAGGGCGCCGGCCTGCTCGGCGGGCACCCCGCGCGGCGCGGGCGCGGCACCGATTTCCGGGAAGTGCACGAGCAGCGCGGCGCTGCTGCGGTCGAGCAGGCCCTGCAGTTCGTCGAGCCAGGGCGGCTCGTGGAGGAACGCGGCGGCGCCTTCCGGGGCGACATGTATGCCCTGCTGCTCCAGCTCCCCGGTGCGCGCGCACAGTGCGCTGGCGCCCATGGTGCCGGAGCTGCCCTTGAGGCCGTGCAAGGCGCCGACCACGCTGCGCAGGTCACCGGCGGCGACGGATTCGCGCAGGCGCACCAGTTGCTTCTGCATCTCGGTGTCGAAGCTGGCGAGCACCGAGAGCAACAGCTTCAGGTTGCCGCCGAAGCGCGCCAGGATCGAATCCCGGGATTCCACCACCGCGGCATCGCCCGTGCGCTCGACAGGTTCCGGCTCAGGCCGTGCCACCGCGCCGGGCTCGGTCCAGCGCAGCAAGGTGGCCACCAGCTGGTGGATGTCGATGGGTTTGCCGACGTGGTCGTCCATGCCGGCGTCGAGGCAGTTCTGGCGGTCCTGGGCGGCGGCGTTGGCGGTCATGGCGATGATCGGCAGGGTCGGGTGGCGCCCGTCGGCACGGATGCGCCGGGTGGCTTCCAGGCCGTCGATATCGGGCATCTGGATGTCCATCAGCACCGCGTCGAAACCCTGGGCGTCATCGAGTACGGCCTGCACGCCTTCCAGGCCGCCTTCGGCCAGGCACACGCGGGCACCCTCGCCCGCCAGCAGCTCGGAGGCCACCTGGCGGTTGAGCGGGTTGTCTTCCACCACCAGCAGGCGCAGCCCCTGCAGGCGTTTCTTCGGCCCCTCCAGCGCCACCGGTCGTGGCGCTTCCAGCTGGCCGAGGGCGCGCTGCACGGCACTGGCCAGCTGCATGGGGGTGACCGGCTTGGTGAGGAAACCGGCGAATGGCGCACCGCCCTGTTGCTGCCGATCGGCCAGGACCTCGCTGCCGTGGGCGGTGATCATGAGGATGCGCGGCACCTCCAGCTCGCCGGCCAGGGCCTGGATCGCCTGGCTGGTGGCGAGGCCGTCGAGGCCGGGCATGCGCCAGTCCATCAGCACCAGGTCGAAGGGCTCCAGGCGCCCCGCCGCTTCGCGCACATGGCCGACGGCAGCTTCGCCCGTGGAGGCGTACTCGGCCTGCCAGCCAAGGGACAGCAAGGTGCGCAGCAGCACTTCACCGGCCGCCGGGTTGTCGTCCACCACCAGCAGGCGCAGCGGTGCGTCCACGCCGGGGCAGGCGGCGCGCAGGGCGCCGGGCTCGGCCAGCTCCATGGACACGTCGAACCAGAAGCGGCTGCCCTTGCCCGGCTGGCTTTCCACTTGCAGGTGGCCGCCCATCAGCTCGATCAGGCGTTTGCAGATCACCAGCCCCAGCCCGGTGCCGCCGAAGCGCCGCGAGGTGGAGGCTTCGGCCTGGGTGAAGCCGTCGAAGATGCGCTCCAGCTGCTCGGGGCTGATGCCGATGCCGGTGTCGCTGACCGAGACCCGCAGCAGGGTCGAACCCTCGAACAGGCCCAGCAGGCGGAAGCCCACCACCACCTGGCCGACGCTGGTGAACTTGAGGGCGTTGCCGGCGAGGTTGATGAGCACCTGCTGCAGGCGGAAGCTGTCGCCCACCAGGCGCCGTGGCAGGCGTGCGTCGAGGTCGAACATCACTTCCACGTCCTTGTCGCCCTGGTTGCCGGCGAGCACCACGGCGAGGTCGCGCATCAGCGCTTCCAGTTCGAACTCGTGGGGGTCGAGCTGCAACTTGCCGGCTTCGATCTTGGAGTAGTCGAGGATGTCGTTGAGCAGCCCCAGCAGCGAGCGCGCGGCGGTCTGCGCCTTGACCACGTAGTCCAGCTGGCGGCTGTTGAGGTCGGTGCCCTGGACCAGCTGCAGCATGCCCAGCACGGCGTTCATTGGCGTGCGGATCTCGTGGCTCATGTTGGCCAGGAAGAAGCTCTTCGCGGCGCTGGCGGCATCGGCCCTGTCGCGGGCCTCCAGCAGACGTGCTTCCAGTTCGCGCTGGGCGGTGATGTCACGATTGATGCCGGTGACCTTGGTCGGCGCGCCCTGGGCGTCGCGCTCGATCTGCGCCGCCGCCTGGATGAACAGCACCTGGCCGTTGGGACGGACGATGCGGAAGATCGGCTCGTAGCGCGCGCTGCCGTCGATGGCGGCGAGCAGTTGCTTGGCCACCCGGTCGATGTCTTCCGGGTGAACACGCGCTTGCCAGTGCTGGAGCAGCAGGCCCTGCTCGTTCTGCTCGGGCGGCATGCCGTAGATCTCGTACATGCGCTCGTTCCACTGCAACGAGTCGTCCGCCAGGTTCCACGACCAGATGCCCAGCTCGGCCACCTCGGCGGCCAGCAGCAACTGGTCACGGGCGGCCAGCAGGCTCTTGCGCTGCTGGTGCTGCTGGGTGAGGTCGGTGATGACGCACACCAGCCGCCGCTCGCCATTGCTGCCCATGGCGGCCAGGGTCAGTTGCATGGGGAAGCTGCTGCCGTCGCCGCGCAGGCCCCAGAGTTCCTGGCCGCTGGGCCCGCCGGCGGTGGCCTGGTCGGTGTAGCTGGCCAGCAGTTTGGCGAAGGCCCCGCGCGAGGCTGGGTCCACCAGCTCTTCCAGGCGACGCCCGGGCATGGTCTCGGGGTCGCAGCCGAAGACCACGCCGCCGGAGGGGTTGAAAGTGTGGATGCGGCCGTCGGTGCCGAAGGTGATGACCGGGTTGACCGCCGTATCGAGCACGGCACGGGTGGTGGCGAGGCTTTCCTCCAACTGGTGCTCGGCGGCCTTGCGCTCGGTGATGTCCAGGGCGATGCCCAGGTAGCCGGTGACCTTGCCGCCGGCGTCGCGGATGGCGGTGATCACCAGGGTCACGGGGAAGCGCGTGCCGTCCTTGCGCACGTAGGTCCACTCGCGGGCCTCGACGCCCTCGTGCTCGGGCACATGGACGAAGACGCGGAAGCCGCGGATCGGCTGGTGGTAGCGCTCGCTCAGCTCTTCGCTGCGGGACACCACTTCGGCGGTGTCGTGGAACAGCGCCGGCGACTGGCGCCCCACCAGCTCCGCCGCCGAGTAGCCCAGCAGGCGCTCGGCGCCCCGGTTGAACACGCGGATCAGGCCGTCGGTGTCGGTGGCGATGATGGACACCTCCGACGCCGAGCTGAGCACGCTGTCGAGCAGCACGTTGGTGGCCAGCAGCTCCTTGGTGCGCTCCGCCACCTGCTCTTCCAGCCCGGCATTGAGCTCGAGGATGCGCGCCTCGGCGTGCTTCTGCGCGGAGATGTCGCGCACCGTCTTGGAGATGCCCACCACCTGGTGCAGGCGGTCATGGATGGGCGCGATGGACAGGGAGACGTTCACCAGGCTGCCGTCCTTGCGGCGGCGCTGGGTGTCGAACAGTGCGATGCGCTCGCCCTGGCCGACCCGGCGGAGGATGTCGCGCTCCTCGTCGAAGCGCTGCACGGGAACGATCAGTTCCTTGAGCAACCGGCCGATGGCTTCCTCGGCGCCATAGCCGAAAATCGTCTCGGCGCCCGGGTTCCAGGCCGTCACCGTGCCATCCAGGGCCTGGCCGACGATGCCGTCGGGCGAGCTTTCGACGATGGCCGCCAGGCGCGAGCGCTGCTCGAACACCTGCTGCTTGCGCCAGCCGCTGACGCCGTTGGCCCCCACCAGCGCGGCCAGCAGGCAGGTCAGCGCCAGGCCGCAGCCCCAGGCCAGGCGGGGCGAGAGCAGGTTGAGCTGGGCGGTGAAGGCCGGGTAAGCGGCCAACTCCACCTCCCAATGGCGCCCGTAGAGGCTGCGTTCGACCCGCAGGCTCATCACCTCGGCACTGCCGTCGGGGGCGGCGGCACTTTCGTAGAACACCTCCGCGGAACCCGGCGCGGTGATGTCACGCAGGCGCAGCTGCAGGGAGTGGACATCCACCTGCAGGCCGTCTAGCACCTCCTCGGTGAGCAGCGGCGCGTAGCTCCAGCCAACGAGCAACCGTTCACGCGCCTCGACGCTCTCGGGGACGGTCACGCCCTGGTAGATGGGCATCAGCATGAGGAAGGACTGCAGCGGCTTGCCGACCTCCTGCACCAGGGTGATGGGCGCGGTGAGGCGCACCTCGCCGCTGCGCATGGCGGCCAGCGCGGCCTCGCGCCGATTGCTTTCCGAGGCGATGTCCAGGCCGATGGCCGCCGAATTGTTGGTCACCGGTTCCAGGTACTGGATGACGAAGCGATCGCCCTCGTGCTGGCTGATCTGGCGGATGGTGAAATCCGGCTTGCCATCGGCGCGGGCGCGGCGAAGGAAGTCGGCTTCATCGGCCCGGGCGACCTTTCGGACCAGGCCGAACCCCCGCGCCCCGGGAAATTCGACGGCGATGTCGCGGGAGCGCGCGTAGCGATTGAACAGCTCGCGGCTGATGCCTGCCTCGCCAACGGTCACCAGGGCGCCACGGGCGCCGCGCAGGCCGTATTGGTAGAGGCCCAGGCGACGCACCACGGCATCGGCCATGGTGTCGGTGGCCCGCCCCAGCGCCTCGTGGATGCGCTGCTGGTTGTGCTGCTGCAACTGGCTGGCCACCAGCGCGGTGGCCAGCACGCCGACCAGGACCACGGCCAGCATGCTGTAGACCGGCCCGGACAGGCGCCGGCTCATTGGCCGGCTCCGTCGTCGGTGTCGAGCCAGCGTTGCGGGTGGGTGGTGTTCTCGGCGAGAAAGCGGCTGGCCTCGGGAAAGGGCACCGGCCGGCCGAACAGGTAACCCTGCATGATCCGGCAGCCCAGCCCGAGCAGCAGCCGCGCCTGCTCGCGGTGCTCGACGCCTTCGGCCACCAGGTCCAGCCCCAGGGCCTGGGCCAGGCGGATCACCGCTTCGATGATCGCCGCGTCGCTGCGGTCGGTGAGCATCTCGCGGACGAAGCTCTGGTCGATCTTCAGCACGTCGATGGGCAGGCGCTTGAGGTAGGCGAGGCTGGAGTAGCCGGTGCCGAAGTCATCGATGGCGATGCGCACACCCACGTCCTTGAGTTCCAGCAGGGTCTTGCGGGTCTTGTCGATGTCGTGGGCCAGCACCCCTTCGGTGATTTCCAGCTCCAGGTGGCTGGGCGGCAGGCCCGATTCCTGGAGGATGTCCTTGACCATGCCGAGGAAGCTTTCCTCACGGAACTGCACGGCGGAGATGTTCACGCTGAGACACAGCGGGTAGCCCATTTCCAGCAGGCGCTTGGCGTCGTTGCAGGCCTGCAGCATCACGTACTTGCCGATGGGGATGATCAGCCCGGTTTCCTCGGCCAGGGGGATGAAGTCGGCCGGCGACACCAGCGAGCCGTCGGCGGTGCGCCAGCGGATCAGCGCCTCGATACCCATGGGGCGGCCGTCGGCGGCGTCGATCTTGGCCTGGTAGAACACCTCGAACACCCGCTGCTCCAGGGCCCGGCGCATGTGGCGTTCGAGCATGTGGCGGGCGCGGGTGCTGGCTTCGATCTTCTCGGAGAAGAAGCGGAAGCGATTCCGCCCCTCGACTTTGGCCTGGTACATGGCCGAGTCGGCGTAGCGGTAGAGCGATTCCAGGTTGTCGCAATCGTCCGGGTAGACGCTGATGCCGATGCTGGCCGAGAGGTCGTAGCGGGCACCGTTGATGGTCAGCGGCAGGGCGATGGTCGTCAGCAGGCGCTCGGCGAAGTCGCTCACCGCTTCAAAGCCCTGGATATCCGGCAGCAGCACCACGAACTCGTCGCCGCCCTGGCGGCTGACGGTGTCGACGGCGCGTGCCGTGCCCGAGAGGCGCAGCGCCACCTCGCGCAGCACCTGGTCCCCGGTGGTGTGGCCGATGGAGTCGTTGATGAACTTGAAGTTGTCCAGGTCGAGCATCAGCATCGCCACCTTGCCTTCGCCGCGCTGCGCCTTCTGCAGCGCCTGGGCGGCACGGTCCTTGAGCAGCGAGCGGTTGGGCAGGCCGGTGAGCGCATCGACGTAGGCCACCCGCTTGGCCTGTTCGCGCAGGCTCAGGTGGGCCTTCACATGGGCGCGCACCACAGGCAGGTTGAGCGGCTTCTGAATAAAGCCCAAGGCGCCGGATTCCAGGGCTTTCAGCTCGTTTTCCGGCTCGCTGTGGGAGGTAACGAAGATGATCGAGGCATCGCACAGCTTGGGGTCGGCCTTGAATGCACGGCAGATCTCGAAGCCGTTCATCTGCGGCATCTCGATATCCAGCAGCACCACGTCCGGGCGGCAGGAACGGGCGATCTCCAGGGTGCCCGGCCCACCGTTGGCGATGTGCACGGCAGCCAGGTCCCGCACCGCTTCGCTGAGCACGCGGATATGGGTCGCCTGGTCGTCGACGATGAGGATCACTGGGTCGTGGCTGAAGAGGTCGTGCATTCCCTGGCTACCCCGATTGACACTATGGTGCTGAGTAACTGACAGCCTAGACGAAGTTATCCGACGCTCAGGTTCCACCTTGCCGTATGGAGAAAGACTCCAACAGGGTAGCCGTTGTGACGGGGGTTGCCGGAGCAACCCTGGAACATGCGGGGTTCACCCACCCTACGGAGTGGTGCCGGGGTGGATGGCGCTTTTTCATCCACCAATGGCGGCCTGTCTGGGCTGTGAGGGTCGGCGGCGCTGCGTTCCCTCCATTTCGCGAATGAATTCGCTCCCACAAGGGCGGCGGCGCTACGCGCCGCTTGGCGACTGAAGTCGCCCCTACAGACGTAGCCTGGGCTTCAGCCCAGGAGCGGGGCTGCAGAAACTCCCGGACTGAAGTCCGGGCTACAGAACGATTAAAAGCATCGCGAATGAATTCGCCCACAAGGGGAGGCAACGGCGTGCCCCGTGTCTTCCCCTACCCCACCCCCGCCAGGCGCTTGAGGCGTTCGATCTCGGCCGCAGACTCATTGCCGCATTGGGCAGCGGCGAGGCGCATGACCGCCTGTTCCTGCCGCACCTGGAACTGCGGCAACGTATAGCAGGCGCCGATCAGCTCGCGCAGGGCCATGGGCAGGCCCCAGTGCGCCTTGAGGCGGATGGCCAGGGGTTCGGCGAAGTCGGCGAAGGCCTTCAACAGGGTGTTGTCGTCGATGCTCTGGCGGCTTTGCCGGGCCCACTCCTGAGCCTGGAAGATCACGCACATCTCGCCCAGGCGGTAGAGCAAGGCCGCCGCCTGCAGGGCGCCATGGTCGAGGCCGCACTGGCGCGCGGTGCGCACCACGGTTTCGGCGAGCTGATCGATCTCGTCGAGGTAGTTCTGCAGGAATATCTTCAGGAAGGGGTCGGTGGTGCTGCCGGCCTGGCGCAGGGCCAGGGCGGTGGCGAGGTTCATGCAGGTGCGTGCGCCCAGGCGCTTGAGCGCGTCGGGCAGGCTGGTGCAGGGCGCCTGGCCGCCGCCGTAGACGGCGCTGTTGGCAGCAGCGATGAGATAGGCGCAGAGCGCCGGGTCGCGGTTCCAGTCCGCGGCCAGCTCCTGGAAGTCCATGGACACGCCGCGACTGGCCTGCTGCAACTTGTCCTTCACATCGGAGAGCAGCGGTACATCCAGCTGCTCCGGGGTGAGGCTGCGCAGGTGCTCTTCGAAGCTGACCTGCCGCGCCTCCGGCTCCGCTGCCGTTACATCGCCGGGCAGCAGGCTTTCCAGGCAGGCAAGTACCTTGGGCACATCGAAGGGCTTGGTGATGTAGGCGCTGATGCCCATGGGCCGGGCCGCCAGCACGCTTTCGCGGTCGGCGCGGCCGGTCACCACCAGCAGCGGCACGTCCTTGTCCAGCCGGCGGATCTTCTGCATCACGTCCAGCCCGGTGCCGTCCGGCAAGTTCCAGTCGACGATCACCAACTGGTAGCGGTTCGGTTGCCAGGCGTCGATGGCGGCATGCACCGAGGCGAAGCATTCGATTTCAGCGCCGGAGCGGATGCTCAGGACCAATTGTTCCAGCAAGTTGGCAATCCACGGATCGTCGTCAACTATCTGAACCCTCATCTGCAACCCTCGTCGTTGCGCCATCGGGACGATGCCAAGACGTGGCTCCCCAACCCCGGCAAAAGAATAGAACAGCCTCGCCGGTACTGCCCGGCCGCATCCCCGACCAGTTGGTTGGGCGATGCATAAAGGCCTCTGCAACGGCCAGCGTTGCCTATAGTGAGTGCGTATCGACGCGCAACCTGAGCTGCGCCTTCCGTGCCGCGATCCAACCCTGCGGACCGCACCCGGTGGGTGGCGGCCAGGCCGTGCCAGGCGTCGGGCCGGACAACCCCCTAATGAGATGTCGAATGGTGTTAAAGCGAATCGCTACCGCCGACCTGCAGCTTGGCATGTACGTACAGGAATTCTGCGGGTCCTGGATGGACCACCCCTTCTTCCGCGCCAAGTTCGTGGTCAAGACCGAGAAGGACCTGCAACGCATCCGCAGCAGCGAGATCACTGAGGTGTGGATCGACACCAGCAAGGGCAAGGACGTGGCCGAGCACCTGCCCAGCCGCACGGTGGCGGAAGTAGAGGCCGAGATCGACGAGCGCCTGGCCGCCGCCGAGCGCAAGCCACCCCTGCGCCCCACCAGCCTGGAGGACGAGGTGGCGCGTGCCGCCGAGCTTTGCGCACGCTCGAAGGAGGCGGTGGTGTCGATGTTCGGCGATGCGCGCATGGGCAAGGCCATCGACGTCGAAAACGCCCAGGGGCTGGTGGAGGAGATCGCCGATTCGGTGCTGCGCTGTCCCAACGCGCTGATCAGCCTGGCGCGCCTGAAGTCCGCGGACGAATACACCTACATGCACTCGGTGGCGGTCTGTGCGCTGATGATCGCCCTCGCCCGCCAGCTCGGCCTGGCCGAGGCCCAGGTGCGCGAGGCGGGCATGGCCGGGCTGCTGCACGACATCGGCAAGATGGCCGTGCCCATGGATGTACTGAACAAGCCGGGCAAGCTCACCGACAGCGAGTTCGAGCAGGTGCGCAGCCATCCGGAGGCGGGTGCGCAGATACTCCTGCACAGCGGCCAGGTCAGCGCCCTGGTACTGGACGTGTGCCTGCACCACCACGAGAAGGTCGACGGCACGGGTTACCCGCATCGCCTGCAGAGCGACCAGATCAGCCTGCTGGCGAAGATGGGCGCGGTGTGCGACGTGTACGACGCGATCACCTCCGACCGCCCCTACAAGCGCGGCTGGGACCCGGCCGAATCCATCCGCCGCATGGCCGAGTGGAGCCAGTCACACTTCGACGAGGCGGTGTTCCAGGCCTTCGTCAAATCCATCGGCATCTACCCCACCGGCTCGCTGGTGCGCCTGGACAGCGGGCGCCTGGGCGTGGTGCTGGAGCAGCATCCGAAATCCCTGACCATGCCGCGGGTCAAGGTGTTCTATTCCGTGCGCATGAAGGCGGCCATCCCGGTGGAGGTGATCGACCTGGCCAAGCTCGCCGGGCGCGACAAGATCGTCGCGCGGGAGTCCTCCGCCGACTGGCCATTCAAGAACCTCGACGAGCTCTGGTCGGGCATCGCCGACGTGCGCCGCACCCGCGCCAGGGAGGGGCAACGCTGACACGGCGCTTGTACGGACGGCGGCGCTGCTGTTCCATGTGCGCTCCCGAACCTGCAAGGACGACCCCATGTACCGCCTGGACTGGCTGCGCAACCACATGCAGCACAGCGACACCTATGCCCGCTGGCTGCACCAGCAATTCGCCTATGAGTTCGCCGACCAGCCGCTGGACGCCTGGCAGCGCGAGTTCGCCGAGGGCCAGCGCAGCGGCGAATGGCAGTGCCTGGTGGCGCTGGACGGCGAGCACCTGCTCGGCGGCGCGGCCCTGGCCGAGGACGACCTGCCCGGCCGCGACGACCTGGGCCCCTGGCTGGCCTGCGTGTTCACCACCCCCGAGGCGCGTGGCCACGGGATCGCCGAACGCCTGATCGAAGGCATCTGCGAACAAGCCCGCAGCCAGGGCCATGGGCGCCTCTACCTGCACACCCAGGACCGCGCCGACTACTACGCCCGCCGGGGCTGGGTGCCGCTGGAGCGCTTCCAGGCCTGGGGCGCCGAGCACACCCTGATGTGGCGTGCCCTGCAACCCGATGCCCTGGACGGTGCCGCCTGAGCCGGTGAACCCTGCCCGCGAAAAAGAGTCAGAGCGGCTCCATGGTGCCCGGCGCAATGGCCGGGCAAAATGCCGCCCCCGTGATCAATGGAGTGTTCCAATGCGTTTCCTCGCCAGCCTCGCGCTGCCCCTGTTCGCCGCCAACCTGGCGGTCGCCGCCCCCAAACCCCTGCCGCAGCTGGAGGCCTATGAAGGGCTGCAAGCCTGGCTGGTGCCGGTGGAACCGCTGCGCATCAGCGACCACGTCTGGCAGATCGGCACTGCCAGCATCAGCGCCCTGCTGGTGAAAACCGACGCCGGCGCGGTGCTCATCGACGGCGGCATGCCCCAGGTGGCCGACCACCTGCTGGCCAATATGAAGAAGCTTGGCGTGCAGCCCCAGGACCTGCGCCTGATCCTCCACAGCCACGCCCACATCGACCACGTCGGCCCGCTGGCGGCGATCAAGCGCGCCACCGGCGCCGTGCTGGTGAGCAACGCCGAATCCGCCGTGCTGCTGCAACGCGGCGGCGCCGACGACATCCACTTCGGCAGCGGCATGCTCTTCGCCCCGCTGACGCCCGAGCGCCTGGTGCAGGACGGCGAGGCGGTGACCCTGGGCGACACCACCTTCACCGTGCATTTCACCCCGGGCCACACCCCGGGCAGCATGAGCTGGACCTGGACCGACACCCAGGACGGCAAGCCCCTGCGCATCGCCTACGCCGACAGCCTCAGCGCGCCGGGCTACCAACTGCGCGACAACGCCCGCTACCCCCACCTGGTCGACGCCTTCCGTGCCAGCTTCGCCGCCGTCCGCGCCCTGCCCTGCGACCTGCTGCTGACACCCCACGCCGAAGGCAGCGGCTGGGACTACACCAACGCCGAAAAGCCGCACCCGGCCCCGGTGAGCTGCAAGGCCTATGCGGACAAAGCCGAGCAGAAGCTCGACCAGATGCTCGCCGAGCAGGCAAAGTCGCGCTGACAGCCAACCCACTGGGAGCCCGGATATGGCCAGCAAAGACGAGATCGCCCGCTTCATCGGCGACGCCTTCCCGCAGACGCGCGTGGTGATCGAGGCCGTGGGCCCGATGAGTGCCACCGTGTCGCTGCAAGTGGACGACAGCGACCTGCGCCCCGGCGGCACCGTATCCGGCCCCACCCTCATGGCCGTGGCCGATGTCGCGCTCTATGTCGCCGTGCTGGGGCAAATCGGCATCGTGCCGCTGGCGGTCACTACCAGCCTGACCATCAACTTCCTGCGCCGCCCGGAAGGCGGCCGCCGGGTGATCGGCGAATGCCGGCTGATGAAGCTGGGCAAGACCCTGGCCATGGGCGAGGTCTCCCTCTACTCCGAAGGCCTCGACGACCCGGTGGCCCATGTGGTCGGCACCTATGCCATCCCGCCGGAACATCTGCGCTAGCCCCGAACAGTAGGTTGGCGCCGAGCGCAGCGAGGCCCAACGGTGCAAGGCAGACCTCCGCTGCGTTGGGACTCGTATCTCGGCCCAACCTACGATCCATGGCAGCAAACGGATTGGCGAAACGCCCCGCCCCTCAATCCGCCAGCCACACCTCGCGCACCTGGCCATTGTCGATATAGAGCACACGGGTCGCGGACTCGAAGGTGAACAGCGCCAGCGCCGGATGGGCGAGGGTCACCGCCTCGGTGCATGGCGCATCTGCCTTGCCCGCCCCCTTGCCGCAAGCGGTCGGGTAGTGCCCCGGCGCCTGGGTCGCAAGGCCTACCCGGGCGATCTCGGTGCCGGTGCTGACGATATGCGGCACCTGCCGTTCGCTCGACAGCGCGAGGGCCACGGCGAACTCGCCGTCACCCGCCGCACTGGCCAGCAGGCGCGCGGAATCCTCCTGGCCATCGCCATCGAAGTCCCCTACGGCGCGGGTGTAGCCGCTCGGTTCCTGCTTGCGCAGTGCCTCGTCCGCCGTGCCGGCGAAGAAGCCAGGCGACACCTCGACCCACTGTTTTTCTGCGGCGCCGGCCTGGAGGCCGGAAGCGAGCAGAAACCCCATTACGGCAAGACGAACTTCATTGTTCAGGAGCATGCGATCCTCCGATCACATCGGGTTGGCGGCAGTTCAGAAAGGCTGACGAAGCAGCGAAAGATGCATGTTAGAGCGGTTTTATGACTCTATCCTGACGAGCGCGACAGGATGAAGCGATTTCGATCGACAGCCCGGAAAACTCATTCGCGCCGATGAAGCGGCACCTTGGTCGCATTGACCGTCGCCGCGTGGCCGCGCTTGTATGGGCGGCATAACAACGACCACCCGACGCTACGGGACCCGCCCATGACTGCACCCTCCACCGGCCTTGCCACCACCCGAGGCTCCACGCTGCTGCTCACCGCCCTGGCCATGCTCGCCTTCGCCGGCAACTCCGTGCTGTGCCGCCTCGCCCTCAAGCACATCGGCATCGATGCCCCCAGCTTCACCGTGCTGCGCATCGCCAGCGGCGCGCTGATGCTGTGGTTCCTGCTCAAGTGGCGCAACGCCGGCAAGCCCATGGCGGGCAGTTGGCCCGGGGCCCTGGCGCTGGTGGTGTACGCGGCGGGCTTTTCCCTGGCCTATATCCACCTGGACACCGGCACCGGCGCGCTGCTGCTGTTCGGCGCGGTGCAGCTGAGCATGCTGCTGTACGGCTTCGTGCGTGGCGAACGCCTGGGCCTGCAGGGTGTGGCCGGCCTGCTGCTGGCCATCGCCGGGCTGCTGGTGCTGCTGTTGCCGGGCGCCAGCGCGCCGCCCCTGGGCAGCGCGCTGCTGATGCTGATGGCGGGGTTCGCCTGGGCGGTGTATTCGCTGCTGGGCAAGGGCTCCGGTGACCCGCTGGCGGCCACCACCGGCAACTTCGTGCGCGGCATCCCCCTGGCCCTGGCCTGCGCCCTGCCCTTTCTCCAGGGCCTGCATTTCGACCCCGCTGGCGCCGGCTTCGCCCTGCTTTCCGGCGCCGTCGCCTCGGGCATGGGCTACGCCATCTGGTATGCGGCGGTAGCACGGCTGGCATCGATCCAGGCCGCCACGGTGCAACTCAGCGTGCCGATCCTCGCGGCGGCGGCGGGCATCCTGTTTCTCGGCGAGGCGCTGACCCTGCCCCTGGCGATCGCCTCTCTGGCAGTACTCGGGGGTGTGGGGCTGGTATTGAGCAGCAAGATGAAGCACTAACCGCCGTTGCAGCTTTCAGTGGCCTGTCAGTGGTTTGCCGTCTCGCTATAGCAAAAGGCTTACAAGAGGCGGATAGATTCTCCTCTTTTTGGCTTTGTCTGACAGCCCTATCCTACACACATGACTGAAGCGCAGGACGCGCTAGGTCAGGGAAGATCGACCAACGCCAGGATGGCAGCCGACAGGATGTCGGACGGTCTGGAAAAAGCCCGCTTCGGCGGGCTTTTTGCTTTTCGTTTCGGTTTTCAGGCGTGCCGCAGCCGACCACTCCGCCGACCTTGGCCGGGCTGGAAGGATGCGCCGCCGAAGGGGATCATGGGCACCTCTCCCCGCAGCCTGGAGCCTTTCGATGAGCTGGTCCGCCGCGCAATACCGGAAGTTCGAAGACGAGCGCAACCGCCCCATCCACGACCTGCTGGCGCAGGTGCCCGAGCGCCCCGTGGCCCGGGCGGTCGACCTGGGCTGCGGCCCGGGCAATTCCACTGAGTTCCTGCTGCAACGCTTCCCCGAGGCGCGAGTGACCGGCCTGGACAGCTCCGACGACATGATCGGGGCCGCGCGCAAACGCCTGCCGGCAGTGGACTTCCAGGTGGGTGATATCGCCAGCTGGAGCGGCGCCGAACCGGTGGACCTGATCCTCGCCAACGCCTCGCTGCAATGGGTGCCGGACCACGCGCGCCTGCTCCCGGCGCTGCTGGAAAAGCTCGCCCCCGGCGGCAGCCTGGCCGTGCAGATGCCCGACAACCTGGACGAACCGGCCCACCGGCTGATGCGCGAGATCGCCGCCGAAGGCCCCTGGGCCGAGCGCCTGGCAGAGGCCCACCGCGCCCGCAGCAGCCGCCAGCCGGCGCAGTGGTATTTCAGCGTGCTGCGGGACGCGGGCGCGCAGGTGAACCTGTGGCGCACCGTCTACCACCATCAGCTGGCAGGCGGCCCGAGGGCCATCGTGGAGTGGTTCAAGGGCAGCGGCCTGCGTCCGTTCCTGGCGCCGCTGTCGGCAGCGGAGCAAGAGGAATACCTGGCGCGTTACGAGGCGGCGCTGGCCGGAGCCTACCCGGGCTACGCCGACGGCACCGTGCTGCTGCCCTTCCCCCGGCTGTTCTTCGTCGCCACGCGATAAGTCGCAGCTAGGAGCGAATTCATTCGCGATGGCGCCCCCGACAAACCGCAGCCCGGTGCCGGCGGAGAGTCTTTCGCGGCTGAAGCCGCTCCCACAGGGAATGCCCACAGCTCCGCGACATCGACGAGCGCGGTGCTTCCGGCGAGTCCTGAGGCATCGCTGTGTTGGGCCTCGCTGCGCTCGGCGCCAACCTACGGGCACCGGGGCACGCCCCCGTAGGAGCGAGCTCTGCTCGCGAAGCTCTCGCTGGTATCGGTAGGAGCGAATTCATTCGCGATGGAGCATCCGACACCCCGCAGCCAGGTACCGGCGGTGAGTCTTTCGCGGCTGAAGCCGCTCCCACAGGGAATGCCCGCAGCTCCGCAGGTTGCGCTGAGGTACGAAGCCCAGTGATGCAAGCTCTGGCATCGACGAGTGGCGACAGAGCCTGTAGTGCAGAACACCAAAAACGTCGCCGAGGCAGCCAGCGCAAGGCAGAAACAGGCGAAAAAGCGGAGTTTACGCTCTGTAAATGAGCATTTTGAGCCTGTTTCTAACGCAGCGATGGCAACGCAGGCAGTTTTTTCAGGGGACCATCGCGAAGCCGACGCCGAATCGGTTCCACGCATTGATGGTGGCGATGGCCAGGGTCAGGTTGGCGACCTCGGCGTCGCTGAAGTGCTCGCGCAGGGCTTCGTACTGGTGTTGCGGAGCGTGGTGGATGGAGAGCTGGGTGAGGCTTTCCGTCCAGGCCATGGCGGCGCGTTCGCGCTCGGTGAAGAAGCGGGTTTCCTCCCACACGCTGAGGGTCTGCAGGCGGGCTTCGGTTTCGCCGGCCTTGCGCGCGTCGTTGGCATGCTTGTTCACGCAGTAGGCGCAGCCGTTGAGTTGCGAGGCGCGCAGGCGCACCAGTTCCAGCAGCGAGTCTTCCAGGCCCGTGCTGGCCATGGCCTGCTCCAGGGCGACCATCGCCTTGTAGGCGTCGGGGGAGGCCTTGGCCCATTCGATGCGGTTGTTCATGTCGATCTCCAATCCAGTGGCGTAGCGGGAATGCGCGCTAGGTTAGCCCTGCGCCGGCGATGGCCCGATAGCCAATTGCGGGAGATTTGCGGTGACCAATCGAAGGGGGTGGTGAAACGACGGAGGGAGAAAGCAAACGCCGCCCGATGCGCCCGCGAGCTGGGCGTCGAGCGGCGTAGCGCAGCAGCTCAACCGGCCACGGCGTGGCGGCTGCCACCGTCGCGGCGGATGGCACGGCGGGCGAACAGGGTCTTGGCGGCGGTGACCTGGATCGGCCCGCCGGTGAAGGTCGGCAGCTCGCCACGGACCCATTGGTTGCCCTCGCCCTTCCAGCTGACTTCACCGGCGGCCAGCTTGATGTCGCGGGTGAGTTCGCGGATCAGGCAGCGCACCCGTTGCTGGCAGAACACCGCATCACTGTCGATGGCCTTGCGCAGTGTGGGGCGGTCCTTGCGGTCCAGGCTCAGCAGGAGCTTGCCGTCCGGGCGCGGTTTGATGGAAACGGTGTAGCCGGGAAAGGCGTCGAAGAATTCTTTGATGGCGATCTGCATTGTTGTCACTCCAGTCTGGTTCATTGCCGCAACGACAATTGCACCGGGCATGCCAGCTTTTCGGATTGGCAAAACTCCTTTTTATTCAATGGGTTGAAAAACATTGATATCAGGCTGTCATTTGCAGGATGCACGGGCGGCCCGGAACGGCGCGGCATTCTGCAAGCCCTCAGCCCTCGCGCAGGCAGCGGGCGAAGAGCTGCTGGATAGGCAGGTTGCGCTGCCCGTGGCGGGTGAGCAGGAGGATGCGCCGCTGGAAGGTCAGCTCGCCCAGGCGGATGACGCGGATGGCCGCCTCGCGCTCCAGCCACAACCCCGCTTCGGGGATCAGCGACACCCCCAGCCCCGCCTCGACCATGCGCACGATGGCGTCGAGTTCGTCCAGCTCCAGCGCCACCTGCACCTCCAGGCGCTGCCGGCGCAGGAAGCGGGTGACCTGCCGGCCACCGAACGAGGTGCGGTCGTAACGCACCAGCGGCTGGCTGGCGAGTATCTGCAGCGGGTCATCGCCTTCCAGGCCACGGGGCACGATGAGCACGAAATCCTCCTCGCGCAGCACCTCGGCGTGGAGCTCCTTGGGCAGCTCGAATGGCGGCTCGATGAGGATCGCCAGGTCCAGCTCGCCGGCATCCACCTGGTTCAGCAGGTTCAGCGAGACGCCGGGAATCAGCTTGGGCTCGACCCGGGGCGCCGCCTCGCGCAGGCGCAGCAGCGCGGCGGCCAGCAGGCCGGTCTGCACCGTGGCGATGGCGCCGATGCGCAGCTCGCCGCTGAACTGCTCGGCCGCCTCGGGGGTGGCCATGCGCGCGAAGATGTCCAGCATCTCCCGCGCCATGGGCAGCGCGCGGTGGCCGGCGGCGTTGAGGATGGCCTGGCGCCCGGTGCGGTCGAACAGGCGCACGCCCAGGGCGTTTTCGAGGTTGCGGATCTGCGCGCTGACCGCCGACTGGGTCAGGCCGATGTGCATCCCGGCGGCGGCGAAGGTGCCGTGGCGGGCGACGGCGATGAAGGTACGGAGTTCGCGCAACATGGCGTGGCCTCTGATCGAAATTATTCGTGCTCGGCACAAATTATCCCGACTTTCCATCGACAATCCCATCTCTAGAATGGGCCGGAAACCACCACGAGGCAGCGCGCCATGAGTCTTTCCCCGTTCCACCTGGCCATTCCCGTCTACGACCTGGCCGCCGCCCGGCACTTCTACGGCGAGGTGTTCGGCCTCGCCGAGGGCCGCTCCAGCGAGCACTGGGTGGATTTCGACTTTTTCGGCCACCAGCTGGTGATCCACGAACACCCGAAGACCGCCAGCCAGGAAGCCGCCCACACCAATGCGGTGGACGGCCACGATGTGCCGGTGCCGCACTTCGGCGTGGTGCTGGGCTGGGCTGAATGGGAGGCGCTGGCCGAACGCCTGCGCGGGCTGGGCACGTCGTTCGTGATCGAACCCTACGTGCGCTTCAAGGGCCAGGTGGGCGAGCAGGCCACCCTGTTCCTCTTCGACCCCTGCGGCAATGCGCTGGAGTTCAAGGCGTTCAAGGACATGGGGCAGCTGTTCGCCAAGTGATGGGGCGGGCGGCACCGCGAGCCTTACCAACCTCGCCAAACACTACGCGCCGCTACAGCATGGGTTTCGCTCCGCTCTACCCATCCTACGAGTGAGATGGAGCTTCATCGGGCAGCTCGCGGGAGAGTAGCGCCTTGATGGTGTTGGCGTGGCGCTGTTCGTCCTGCAGCACCGCCTGGAAGCGGCGCAGCCAGGTGTCGTCGCCGCTGGCGGCCATCAGGGTCACCAGGGTTTCCCAGGCGGCCTGTTCCCCCAGTTCGTAGATGAGCATGGCGTGCAGGCACTGCGACATGCTGTTGTGCGGCTGGGCCAGCACCTGGGCCACGCGCTGGGCGGCGATGCCCCAGTTGCGCGGGTGCTCGGCAAGGGCGGTGCGGGCACGCACGCCGACCCGCTCCAGCGCTTCGATCAGGGTCCAGACGTGGGCGAGTTCTTCGTCGCGGATCTGCCGGAAGGTGGCCACCAGCTCAGCGCGGTAGCCGTCGTGGTGCATGGCGCGCTCCAGCAGCATGTCGTAGAGCTGCACGCAGATGCTTTCGGAGAGCACCGCCTCCTCCAGCTTGGCGATGAACAACCGCGAGTCGCTGCGGACCATGGCTTCGAAGGCTTGCTCGCCCCGGCTGCGCCAGCCGTCCTCGATCTGCAGGTCCAGCTGCTGGGGGCTCTGGCCGATGATGCCGGCCTGGGTAAGTTCGCTGGGGGTGGCGCGTCCTGACATGACACTGGGCATTGTTATTCTCCTCTCGTGACCCGGCCGGTACTTGCCTGATTACCGGCCTTGGTCATGGGAAAATCTGCCCTGCGGGAGGTTCAAGGAGTTTTCACCCGGGATGACGGGATGGCGTACACCTCAGCGCGCCATGCAGCGCCGGTAGCGCTCATCCACGCGCTGGGCGAACCAGGCGGTGGTGAGCTTGCGGGTGATCTTCGGGCTCTGCAGGGTGATGCCCGGCAACACCGCGCGGGGCAGCGCGCGCCCGGCGCCCTTCTCGGCCAGGGCGTAGACCTTCTCGTACAGCTCGCTTTCGGCGAAGTCCGGCCCGTCGCCCTGTTCCAGCGCGCGACGGATGGCACCGTCGCCCATGTCCAGGCGCCGCCCCAGGATGCGCACCGCCTTCTCCGTGGAGCCGGCGTCGCGACTGCCGTGGATGATCAGGTCGCCATCCAGCGCCAGGGGGATGCCGCTGGCCAGGCTCACCGCCTGCTGGAAGGCAGCATTGCGGCTGGCGTACCAGCCGGCGTTGAAGTCGGCGAAGCGGTACAGCGGCTCGGGGTAGTCCGCCTCGTAGCCCAGCAGGTGGGCGATGCCGAAGTACAGGCCACCGCGGCGGGTAAACACCTCGTCGCGCACGCTGCCGGTGGTCGTGTAGGGGTAGTTTTCGGCGTGCTGCTGGGCGAAGGCGATGCTGACCTGCATGGGGCCGCCGGTGTGCACCGGGTTGAAGGTGCCGAACAGCTGGCGGCCGAGAGGCACCATGCCGATGAAGTCGTCGAAGATCACGCTCAGCTGGCGCTCGGTGCGCACGGCGGCGAGGCGCTGGGCGTAGGTCTTGCCGGTGGGCGAGCGGATGTCCAGCGCCGAATCCACCAGGAAGCCCGGCAGGTGCAGGCGCGCGGCGCGGCGGTCGATCTCCTGGCGGGCGATCTTCGCCAAGCCCGGCACCGCCGGGTCGGCCTGGTAGGTGGACTCCTGCTCGGTCACCGCCAGCACCGCGCAGAAGTTGCCTTTCACCGTGGCCAGCTCCTGGGCGGTGAAGGCCACCTGGATGTCGGTGGCCCAGCCCTGGCGGTCCACTACGTTGCTGGGAATCAGCCGTGCCACCTGGGCACGCACTTCGGCCGGGGTGAGCTGCGGGCCTTCCTGGCTGCGCTGGCTGCCGCAACCGGCCAGCAACAGCGCGGCGAACAGGATGAGGCTGGCGGGGGCGAGATTCATGGAGGCTCCGGCGGCGGTAAACGAAACGGCATGGCCCAGCTTCGACAGATATGCAGTGAAGCTGTTCAACCGACATGCCGGCAACCCGTGCGCGAAGGCGCGCGCCTCTGTAGAGTCGCCTCATCCACGCAAGGAGCTGCTGCATGACTGACGATTGGGATTTCTATTTCGCACAGGTCGACGACCGTCCCGCCTCCATTTACGTCGACCTCGGCGCGGTGCGCGAAGTGCCGCTGGAGCACCTGCCGTTCATGGCCTATGTGCGCCTGCACATGCGCACGCCACGGGACGACGGGCTTTCCAGCCAGGAGGAGTTCGACCGGCTGATCGAGATCGAGGACCAGCTGACCGCGCGCCTGCTCAATGAAGGCTGCGCCTACCTGGGCCGCTACACCGGCAACGGCCTGCGCGATTTCTTCTTCTACGTGGGCGACGAGACGCTCTGGAACGAGCGGGTCGCCGCCGTGCTGGAGGCCTTCCCGGAATACGAGTACGAATCCGGCACCCAGGAAGACCCGGAATGGTCGACCTACTTCGACTTCCTCTTCCCGCCCGCCGAAGACCAGCAGCGCATCAGCAACCGCCGCCTGTGCGCGGTGCTGGAGAGCAACGGCGACACGCTGGAAACCCCGCGCGAGATCGACCACTGGTTCTACCTGCCCGACGAGGCCAGGGGCGAAGCGCTGATCGCCGAGGCCGCCACCCTCGGCTTCACCCTGCGCGATCGCGGCTGGACCGAGGACGAGGAGGCCTACCGGGTGCAGCTGTGGCGCGAGGACATCCCCCAGCCGGGCACCATCGATGAACTGACACTGGCGCTGCTGGCCCTGGCCCTGTCCTTCGACGGCGATTACGACGGTTGGGAGACGGTGCTGGTGACGGACGAGCCGACGACCTTGCATTGAGGTCGGGATGGTTGATGGGGCCGCTGCGCGGCCCTTTTCGCGAATGAATTCGCTCCCACCGTTGGGGGCGCAATGGAAGCGGGCGAATGAATTGGCTCTGTCTGCGTTAAGTGTTGCTAGAAGATTTGAGCCCAGCTGATTGCCGAGCTTTGCTGGGCCTTCTGGTTTCGCCCCCCGGGCGAGTCCCTTTTCCAGTCGCTGGAACGCCAGCCCGGTGAAAAGGAACCAAAAAACTTGCCCCTCCATACGGGTCTGGCTAAAGCCAGACTTCCCTCGCTCCATCATCGTTCCAGGGGCACGCCGCGAAGGGCCATCCCTGGCCCATCGCGGCTCTCGCGACATCCATGTCGCTCAACCCCTTACACGACGATTCGCTCGGCCTCCTGGGAAGGGGCGTTTGGCGGCTGCTCCAACTTTATTCGCCCGGCGTATCAGGACGTGGTGCGCACGGGCTTTCGTAGGATGGGTAGAGCGGAGCGAAACCCATGCGGTGGAGGTGGCAGAGGTCCATAAATGCCCGGAAACCAACGTACTTAAGCGGTTGCTTAAAAACCACAACAGCTAACGCAGACAGAGCGAATGAATTCGCCCCTACAGGCCGCCGATTTCCTCGATGCTGATTTCGCGCATGCGGAATTTCTGGATCTTGCCGGTGACGGTCATGGGGAATTCGCTGACGAAGCGGAAGTGCCGCGGGACCTTGAAGTGGGCGATGCGGGCGCGGGCCCAGTCGCGCAGTGCTTCCGCCGTGGCGTCGTGGCCGGGGTGCAGCTGGACCCAGGCCACCAGCTCCTCGCCGTAGCGGCTGCAGGGGATGCCGATCACCTGGACGTCGGCCACCGCCGGGTGGGTGAAGAAGAATTCCTCCACCTCGCGCGGATAGATGTTCTCGCCGCCGCGAATGATCATGTCCTTGCTGCGCCCGACGATGCGCACGTAGCCCTCCTCGTCCATGGCCGCCAGGTCGCCGGTGTGCATCCAGCGCCCGGGGTCGATGGCGTCCGTCGTCGCCAGCGGGTTGTTCCAGTAGCCGAGCATCACGCTGTAGCCCCGGGTGCACAGCTCGCCGATCTGCCCACGGGGGACGATGCGGCCGTCGGCGTCGACGATCTTGCTTTCCAGTAGCGGCTGGGTGCGGCCGACGGTGGTGACGCGCAGCTCGAGGCCGTCATCGGGGCCGGTCTGCAGGGAGACCGGGCTGGTCTCGGTCATGCCGTAGGCGATCTGCACCTCGGCCATGTGCATCTCGTCGATCACCCGGCGCATCACTTCGATGGGGCAGGTGGCGCCGGCCATGATCCCGGTGCGCAGGCTGGAGAGGTCGAATTCGTGGCGCCGGGGGTGGTCCAGCTCGGCGATGAACATGGTGGGCACGCCATAGAGCGCGGTGGCCTTTTCCTCGGCGACGACGGCCAGGGTGGCCAGTGGGTCGAAGGCGTCGCCCGGGTAGATCATGGTGCTGCCGTGGGTCAGGCAGCCGAGGTTGCCCATGACCATGCCGAAGCAGTGGTAGAGCGGCACCGGGATCACCAGGCGGTCGTGCTCGGTGAGGCCCAGGCTCTCGCCGACCATGTAGCCGTTGTTGAGGATGTTGTAGTGGCTGAGGGTGGCGCCCTTGGGGAAGCCGGTGGTGCCGGAGGTGTACTGGATGTTGATCGGCTCGTCGAACTGCAGCTGGGCCTCGCGTTCGGCCAGGGCCTCGGTGCTCACCGCCCCCGCCGCTTGATGCAACACGGCCCAGGGCAGGAAGCCGGCCGGTGGCTCGGCGGCCAGGCTGACCACGCCGCGCAGCTCCGGCAACCGGTCGCTGGCCAGGGTGCCCGGCTCGCCGTCGGCCAGGGCCGGGACCAGCTCCAGCAGCATGGCGTGGTAGTCGGAGGTCTTGAAGGCGTCGGCGCAGATCACCCAGCGGCAACCGGATTGCTTGAGGGCGTATTCCAGTTCGCTGCTGCGGTAGGCCGGGTTGATGTTGACCAGGATGGCGCCGACCTTGGCGCTGGCGAACTGGGTGATGGTCCATTCGGCGCAGTTGGGCGCCCAGATGCCGAGGCGATCGCCCGCTTCCAGGCCGATGGCCATGAGCGCGCGGGCGTGGCGTTCCACTTCCGCCGCCAGTTGCGCCCAGGTCAGGCGCAGACCCTGGTGGCGCACCACCAGCGCTTCGCGCTCGGGGAAACGCGCCACGGTGGCGTCGAAGGCGGCGCCCAGGGTCATGGCCAGCAATGGCTTGTCCTGGCGCCCTCGGGTGTAGCTGGGGTGATTCATGGCTTTCCCTTCTTGTGCTTATTGGGACAGACGCAGAACCGACTGCCGCTGCCAGGCAGGCAACGCGGGGTGCCGGTCATATTTAACCTTTACGTAAACGTTAAGCCAGGGTCGGGGATGGCTCCGTTGGTCGTAGAGGCGTTGCGCCATGTCGGCCGCAACGCCCCGCCCTCTCACCCTAGGGTCTGTACCAAAAGTCGTCGAGCGACGGTCAGGCGAGGCGCAACGACCAACGGAGTAACAGCCGGAGGCTGGCCCGAAGGGCGCACGCCAGTGCGTAAAAACGGGTGAGGAAGCGGAGTTTACGAGCTGTAAATGAGCATTCCGAACCCGCTTTTAACGAAGCATCACCGAGCGTAGACACTTTTCGTACAGAGCCTAGCGGACGAACACCTGCGTCGTGGTGATGGCCATGTCCCCGCCGGGCAGCTTGATGTTCTTCACTTTCTCGAGGCTGTCCGGGTCGAACACGGCGATGTCGTTGAAGGTACCGGCGAGGTAGAGCTTGCTGCCGGACTTGTTGAACGCCACGCAGTAGTAGGTGTGTTCGAGGTTGGCGGCCTTGATCAGCTTCTGCTGCTTGATGTCGTACTTGGCCAGGCGGTTGAGCACGCCGAACATCAGGTTCGGGTCCTTGGGCGAGCGCATGCCGGTGAAGTACAGCTCGGTGAGCGGGGCGAAGTCCTGCACCGTGCTCTTGCCGGTCTTCAGGTCGACACTGACGAAGCCGTAGATGAAGTCGGCGGTCGCCAGGTCCTGCTTGTCGTCCTTGAACTTCGCCGTGGTGTAGAGCATGGAGAAGTCATGCAGCGCGCTCTGGTGCGGCCAGAAGTACAGCACGTCCGGCGCGCTGTAGTTGGGCCGTTGCCAGTTACGCCCGGGCACCGCAACCGTGTACTGGCCGGTGTGCACGTCCATCTTGTAGATGTCCGGCCCCGCCACGAACAGGCTACCGTCGTCAGCGGCGCGCATCAGGTAGACCTGGCGCGGCATGGGGAAGCTGCGCACGGGCTTGGCATCGAGGCCGTCGGCGGTGCGGAACACCTCCAGGCGCGGCGGCTTGACCACGTAGTGGTCGCTCATCATCTGGGTCGGGTTGACCGTGGTGTAGAGCTCCTTGCCGTCCGGGCTGAGGGCGAAGGAGAACATCGAGCGCACCTTCTCCCCCGGGTTGCGCGAGAGCCGGGCGTGGAACACGGTCTTGCAGTCATCCAGGTCGACGCCGTAGAGGTCGCCGAAGTGGTTGTTGAGCAGGTAGGCGGTCTTGTTGTCCGGCGCCATCATCGCGGTGCCGGGGCCGAAGGCGTCGGGCAGGCGGCAGGTCTTGTAGAGGCTGTCGCTGGCCAGGTCGACCACGTGAAGGTTGTTCGGGTAGTTGGTGGCGATCAGGTATTCGCTGCCGGGCTTGAGGGCCGGGCCGGCGTTGTCGGCGGCCCAGGCGCCGGTTCCCAGGGCGAGCCCGGCGACGGCGGTGGCCAGGCGGGCGATGACGGTGAGTTTCATGCGGATTCCCCTGTTGTTCTTCTTGTCGTCACTTGTCTTTCGGGAAGACGGTGCCAAGGTTGCGCCAGTCCTGCGAGGAGTCCGCGGCGTTGGCGTTCCAGTCCTGGTAGGTGCTCATCATGTCCGGCACCTGGGCCGGCCACCAGCAGGGGTCGGAGCAGCCGTAGAGGTCGGCTTCCATCGGCTGGCAGAGCGAGGAGACGCCACCGAAGGCGTCCACTTCCCAGCCCGGGTCGGTGGTGGCGGTGCAGCCGGCCACGGCGCTCATGGCCACCACTTCTTCGACGCGGTCTTCGGCCACGGCCTGGTCCAGCAACTGGGCTTTGTTGTTCAGCGGCTTGAGATGCTTCATGTCAGTGCGCCTTCCGCGGGGTGATGTAGCGGCTGATGAAGGCCGGGTTGGCGGCCATGATCCGGCTGTAGACCTCGATGCCGAAGTCCACCCAGTCGCGCATCAGGTCGCAGTAGTGGTAGGTCGGGTGGGTGGGGTCGCCGTAGCGGGCGTAGCTCTCGTGGTAGCAGCCGCCGGAGCAGAGGTTGCGGATGCGGCAGGTGTCGCAGCCGGTGCCTTGCCGGTCCAGGCGCTGAGAGAGGAAGTCGTTGAGCTCGGCCTGTTTCACGCCGCTGTGCACGTCGCCGAAGGTGGGCAGGCTGGAGCCGGTGAAGCGGTGGCAGAGGTTGAGGCCGCCTTCGTGGTCCACGGCCAGCATCTTCAGCCCAGCGCCACAGGGCAGTGCCTTCTTCTGCCCCTCGTGGATGTCGGTGATCAGTTGGTGCAGGTTGGAGAAGCCGATGTTGCGGTGCTCCAGCGCCGCCTCCAGGTAGCGCCGGCCGAGGGCCTTCATGTTGGCGAAGACCTGCACCAGTTCCTCGCCCGTGAGGTTGTAGTCGCTGAGGTCGCCCGAGGTGACCGGGGCGAAGCCGACTTCGGCGAAACCCATCTCGTTGAACAGGTGGTTCCAGATGGTTTCCACATCGGTGATGCCGCGGGTCAGGGTCACCCGCGCGCCCACCGGGCGGCTGCGGTAGCGCGACAGCAGCATGTCGGCCTTGCGCCGCACCACGTCGTAGGTGCCCTGCCCGCCCACGGTGATGCGGTTGCGGTCGTGCACCGTCTTCGGCCCGTCGATGCTGATGGAGAGGCCGAAGCGATGGGCGTCGAGCCAGTCGACGATCTCTTCGGTGAGCAGCGTGGCGTTGGTGGTCATGATGAACTCCACCTGCTTGCCAGCCGCCGCGAAGCGCCGCTCGCAGTAGCCCACCATGTGCTCGATCAACGCGCGGTTGGAGAGCGGCTCGCCGCCGAAGAACACCACGCTGTAGCGGGTTTCGTCGGGGGATTCGCGCAGCAGCATTTCGACCGAGGCCTCGGCGGTCTCGACGGCCATCTTGCGGCCGGCCGAGGGCTTGTCGAGGTCCTCCTTGTAGCAGTAGGTGCAGCTGAGGTTGCAGCCGGTGTTGACGTTCAGCACCACGGTGTTCAGCGCGGTGCGCTCGACCCGCTTGACGCCGATTTCCGGCGTCAGCGGCGAGCCGTCGCTGACCAGTTCCAGCGCGATCAGCTCGCGCAGGGTCTCGCTCACTTCCTGCCCGGGGAAGCGCCCGGCCAGGCGCTGCACCAGGTCCTCGGGCGAGCAGCCCTGCTGGCGCAGCGTGTCGATGATGCCGCCGGTGACGGCGTCGGTGGTGAACAGCGAGCTGCTGGGGATGTGGAACAGCATGCGGTCCGCGTCCACCTGCACTTCATGCAGGTTGCGCTCGACCAGATTCAAGATTGCGCCCATGGCGACCTCCGGGAAATTTGCCCAATCGTCGATGCGGTTCGCGACCGGTTCATGGCAGCGGCGGGTTGTTCCAGCGCTGCACGGTGACAATCAGGTGGCCTTCGCCCTTCTGGCCGCCCTCCTCCAGCTGGGCGATCACCTTCAGGTTGCCGGCGTTGTTGGTCATCATCCGCCGCTCGGGGTTGGGGCCGGCGGCGCCGGGGACGAACACGCCGTCCTTCTGCATCTGCCCGGCGAACTTCACGTCCTGGTCTTCTTCGGCGCGCTCATCGAAGGGCGCGACCGACCAGGTGGCCGGCAGGTAGCCGATGCGATACGGCTGGCCGGCCGCATCCTTGCCCCAGGCCTCCGCTTCGAAGCGGCCTTGCACCTTGGGCGTGGAGCCGCCGTTCTCGCCCACGCGGGCGATGGAGAAGGCGGGCACCACCTTCACTTCGGCGATGTCCTTGTACACCGCGAGGTCCACGCCCTTGAGCGCGCCCAGGGCCACCGCGCGGGGGCCGACCGCGGCATCGGCGGCGGCCTTGACCTTGACCCGCACCTGCCGGGGCGTGACCTCCAGCACCTTGACCACCTCGACGCCCGGGCCGAACTCGGGAGTGCCGGACAGGCCGCTGCCCACCAGGGTCAGCTCCGCCTCGCCGCCCGCCTTGAGGAAGGCCGGCTGCACCGACAGCAGCCGGGCGTTGCCGTCCTTCGCGGCGCTGAAGTCGAGGCCGCGCTCATCGTGCTCGGCCTCGAACATGCGGCCCTTCATCTCACCGTTCAGGGCGGCGAAGACCTGGCGCATGGGGGTGTCGCCGACCTTCACATTGCCGCGCCATTCGTAGCCGTTGTAGAGGATGGCCGAGCCGGAGCCGGTGAAGGGCGTGCCGTCGGCGTACTGGCCCTGCACCTCGACCTTGAAGGTGTCGCCGCTGTCGGCGCTGACCGTCATCACCCCACGCACATCGCCCTTGGCCAGCATGTGGCCGCTGAAGCTCCATTGCCCCGGCAGCGCCTGCGCCTTGGGTCGGGCCTTCTGCCAGTCGGCCCAAGCCTGGTTATCCAGCGGGAAGCGCTTGGCCAGCTCGGGCACCATCTGCGTGAGGGCCAGTTCCAGCCAGTCGCGATCACGGGACTGGGCCTGGTACTCCAGCGAAGGCCACTGGCCGAGGTGGAAGTTGACCAGGTGTTCCCACTCCTTGGCCGGGCGCCGTTGCAGGGCCACCCGCGCGCCGGAGTGGCAGCGGCCGCACATCTGCGTCAGTTGCTCGTCGAAGTGCTCGACCGTGTTGAGGCGCCGCTCCATGGCGTAGCGCACGCCGTCGGTCTCGCTGGGGGCCAGGCCCTGCTTGTCGGCCAGGTACTTGACCAGGGTGCGGCGGTCGTCGTCGCTGATGGAGAGGCCGTGCATCACCTGCATGCGCGCGATGCTCATCAGCCAGCCTTCGGGGGTCTTGCGCTGGTGGCTGATGCGGCTGTAGCTGTCGCCGCCTTCGGGAATGTGGCATCCCATGCATTTGCCCTTGAGCAGCGCCGTGCCCTCGTCCGCCGCCTGGGCCTGGGTGCACAACAAGGCGGCTGCAGCCAGGACCAGGCTGCCCGCACGCCACCGGAGTCGAATCGTCTTCAAGGTCAGACCTCCACGGTATTGTTCTTATGGTTCGCACCTGTCTCGCCGGCGGTGCGTCTGCCTGGCAAATACACAATGTGTGCCAGTGGCCGGCAGACCCTTGCAGAACAATGACTTAGGTCATTTTCAGCGCGATATCGAGGCCCTCGGTAACGGGGCCGGGCGTCTAATTTCGCGACAGCTCGTCACAGGCTGAGACAGGAGCACCCACCGCGCTGACTGGGCCGGGCGGCGGGACTGTCCGGCGGTTGTCTCAGGCCGTCTCAAACTGCAACACGCCGGCCTGGCGGGCGCACGCCAGCCCTCGCACAAATTATCGGCAGATCAACGGGTTACCGGATTTCAGGAGCCTTGGCACGGCGGTTGCGCACGCCTGGGGGACGCCCACAGACAGAGGCCCTGACCCATGCATGCCGAACTGCCCGTACTGCCCCAGACCCAGGCTTTCCTGCAACGCCCACTGAAGATGCTGATCGGCGCCCAATGGCAGGACGCCGCCAGCGGCGCCACCATGAGCTTCCGCAACCCCGCCACTGGCACTGTGCTGGGCGATGTGCCCTCCGCCGCCGCCGAGGATGTGGACCGCGCCGTGCGCGCCGCGCGCCAGGCCTTCGATGATTCGCCCTGGAGCCGCATGCGCCCCCGCGAGCGGCAGAACCTGCTGTGGCGCCTGGCCGGGCTGATGGAGCGCGATGCCCAGGAGCTGGCCGAGCTGGAGTGCCTGAACAACGGCAAGAGCGCCGCCGTCGCCCAGGTGATGGACGTGCAGCTGGCCATCGACTTCTTGCGCTACATGGCCGGCTGGGCCACCAAGATCGAAGGCACCACGGTGGAGCCCTCCCTGCCGCTGATGCCCGACGACCGTTTCCACGGCTTCATCCGCCGCGAGGCGGTGGGCGTGGTGGGCGCCATCGTCGCCTGGAACTTCCCCCTGCTGCTGGCCTGCTGGAAGCTCGGCCCGGCGCTGGCCACCGGCTGCACGGTGGTGCTCAAGCCGGCCGACGAGACCCCGCTCACCGCCCTCAAGCTGGCCGAGCTGGTGCTGGAGGCGGGCTACCCGGCGGGCGTATTCAACGTGGTGACCGGAACCGGCCTCAACGCCGGCGTCGCCCTCACCCGCCACCCGGGTGTGGACAAGCTGACCTTCACCGGCTCTACCGAGGTGGGCAAGCAGATCGGCAAGGCGGCCATGGACAATATGACCCGCGTGACCCTAGAGCTGGGCGGCAAATCCCCCACCCTCGTCATGCCCGACGCCAACCTGCAGGAGGCCGCCGCCGGTGCCGCCACGGCCATCTTCTTCAACCAGGGCCAGGTGTGCTGCGCCGGCTCGCGCCTGTACGTGCACCGCAAGCACTTCGACAAAGTGGTCGCCGACATCGCCGGCATCGCCAACGCCATGAAGCTCGGCAACGGCCTCGACCCGAGCGTGCAGATGGGCCCGCTGATCTCCGCCAAGCAGCAGGACCGCGTCACCGGCTACATCGACCTGGGCCGCGAGCTGGGCGCCACCGTCGCCTGTGGTGGCGAGGGCTTCGGGCCGGGGTATTTCGTCAAGCCCACCGTCATGGTCGACGTTGACCAGAAGCACCGCCTGGTGCAAGAGGAGATCTTCGGCCCGGTGCTGGTGGCCATGCCCTTCGATGACCTGGACGAGGCCGTGCGCCTGGCCAACGACAACCCCTACGGGCTGGGGGCGAGCATCTGGTCCAATGACCTGTCGGCGGTGCACCGGATGATTCCGCGCATCAAGTCCGGCTCGGTGTGGGTCAACTGCCACAGCGCGCTCGACCCGGCGCTGCCGTTCGGCGGCTACAAGATGTCGGGGGTGGGCCGGGAGATGGGGGCAGCGGCGATCGAGCACTACACGGAAGTGAAGTCGGTGCTGATCAGGGTGTGAACGGAGCGGCAGGCCGGTAGCGGGTACCGGCCTGCGATCAGGGCCTCAGCCCTTGAAGCCCTTGCCTACGAGATAGACCTCGCGGGAGCGCGGGCGCGAGGCTTCCGGCTTGCGGATGAAGACCTTCTCGAACGAGGTGCGCACGTCTTTCAGGAACTCGTCCGAGCCTTCACCCTGGAAGACCTTGACCACGTAGTTGCCGTTGGGCTTGAGCACCTGGCGGACCATGTCGAGGGTGAGCTCCACCAGGTACATGGAGGACGCCTGGTCGGCCGCCGCGACGCCGCTGATGTTGGGCGCGATGTCGGAGACGATCAGGTCGGGCTTGCGGCCGTCGAGCTTGTCGAGGAGCTGCTGGAACACGCCGTCGTCGGTGAAGTCGCCCTGGATGAAGTCGACGTTGTCGAGGCCGTCCATCGGCAGGATGTCGGTGGCCAGGACGCGCCCGCTCTCACCCACCAGCTTGCCGGCCACCTGCGACCAGCCACCGGGGGCGGAGCCCAGGTCCATGACCAGCATGCCGGGGCGGATCAGCTTGTCCTTCTCGTTCAGCTCGATCAGCTTGTAGCTGGAGCGCGAGCGCAAGCCATCCTTCTGGGCCCGTTTCACATAGGGGTCATTGACGTGTTCGTCCAGCCAGCGGCGGCTGCTTTTGGATCGTTTCATGAGAGAGCCAACCACGGAAAATCAGTAGAGGAACGGGCCACCCTGGGCACAGCGGGGAGCTGTACGGGCCCGAAGCGGCGGCAATTATAAGCCGAGAATCCCGCTCAGGTTAAATAAGCCGGCCGGTGGCGCCCGGCGCACCCGCGGCAACGCCCGACGGAAACCTGCAGGCCAGGCCTGACAGGGGCCCGCGGCGGCGAGTACAATTCGCGCCCTACCCCCTCTGTTACCTCCTTTGCCGGATCGACCGGCCAGGATATCGCCATGATTCGCATCAACGAACTGTCCCTGCCCCTCGAGCACTCCGCCGACGAACTGCGCCAGGCCATCGTCAAGCGCCTGAACATCAGCGACGCCGACCTGCTGGATTTCACCGTATTCAAGCGCAGCTACGACGCCCGCAAGAAGAACAGCGTGATCCTGTTCATCTACATCATCGACCTCGAGGTGCGTAACGAGGCGGCGATCCTCAAGCGCTTCGCCGACGACAACAACGTGCGACCGGCCCCGGACACGAACTACTACCCGGTGGGCCAGGCACCGGCCGACCTGGGCGAGCGCCCGATCATCATCGGCTTTGGCCCCTGCGGCCTGTTCGCCGCGCTGCTACTCGCACAGATGGGCTTCAAGCCCATCGTGCTGGAGCGCGGCAAGGACGTGCGCAGCCGCACCAAGGACACCTGGGCGCTGTGGCGCAAGAAGGTCCTCACCCCCGAATCCAACGTGCAGTTCGGCGAGGGCGGTGCCGGCCTGTTCTCCGACGGCAAGCTCTACAGCCAGATCAAGGACCCCAAGTTCTACGCCCGCAAGGTGATGCACGAGTTCGTCCGCGCCGGCGCGCCGGAAGAGATCATGTACGTGAGCAAGCCGCACATCGGCACCTTCCGCCTCACCGGCGTGGTCGCCACCATGCGCGAAGAGATCATCGCCCTGGGCGGCGAGGTGCGCTTCGAGAGCAAGGTCACCGACCTGGTGATCGATGACGGGCAGCTCGAAGGCGTGGTACTGGCCAATGGCGAAACCCTGCGCAGCCGCCATGTCGTCCTGGCCCTGGGCCACAGCTCCCGTGACACCTTCCGCATGCTGCACCGCCAGAACGTGTTCCTCGAAGCCAAGCCCTTCGCCATCGGCTTCCGCATCGAGCACCCGCAAGGCCTGATCGACGAAGCCCGCCTGGGCAAGTACGCCGGCCACCCGGAGCTCGGCGCCGCCGACTACAAGGTGGTGCACCACGCCAAGAACGGCCGCGCCGTGTACAGCTTCTGCATGTGCCCCGGCGGCACCGTGGTAGCGGCCACCTCCGAGCCGGGCCGCGTGGTCACCAACGGCATGAGCCAGTACTCGCGCAACGAGCGCAACGCCAACTCCGGCATCGTCGTCGGCATCACCCCGGAGCAGGACTTCCCCGGCGGCCCGCTGGCCGGCGTCGAGTTCCAGGAGCGCCTGGAATCCCGCGCCTACGAGCTGGGCGGCAGCGACTACTGCGCCCCCGGGCAACTGGTGGGCGACTTCATCCGTGGCGTGCCTTCCAGCGAATTCGGCGACGTGGAGCCCTCCTACAAGCCCGGCGTGCGCCTGGGCGACCTCGCCCCCTCGCTGCCGGACTACGCCATCGAGGCCATCCGCGAAGCCCTGCCGGCCTTCGGCAAGCAGATTCGCGGTTTCGACCGCAATGACGCCGTGCTCACCGGCATCGAAACCCGCACCTCCTCCCCCGTGCGCATCACCCGCGACCACGAGACGCTGCAGAGCCTCAACCTGCGCGGCCTGTACCCGGCCGGCGAAGGCGCCGGCTACGCGGGCGGCATCCTCTCGGCGGGCGTGGACGGCATCAAGGTCGCCGAGGCCCTGGCCAAGGCGATGCTGGCCGAGCTGGCAACGCCAACGAGCAAAGCAACTGAGCGCCGCATTGATGAAATTCGATGACATCAAGAAGCTCCACCAGAAGAAGTACCGGGCCGAGTTCGGCCACTTCCTGGTAGAGGGCGAGCACCTGCTGCTGGAACTGCAGAAGGCCGCCGAGCACAACCCGCTGCTGCTGCGCAGCCAGCTGTACGTGACCGGCGCCTACGAGCACTGGCACAGCCCGTTCGAAACCCAGGTCATCAGCGACCGGCAGATGGCGCAGATCGCCGACACCAAGACGCCTCAGGGCATCATCGCCCTGGTGCCGATGCTGCCGACCGCCGCGCCGGCTGCCGCCGCCAACGAACGCGCCATCTACCTGCACGAGATCCAGGACCCGGGCAACCTCGGCACCATCCTGCGCACCCTGGCCTGGTTCGGTGGCTTCCGCTGCCTGCTCAGCCCGGGCAGCGTCGACCCATACAACCCCAAGGTCGTGCGCGCCAGCATGGGCGCCATCTTCCACGCGCCGATGGAACTGGACGTGGAACTGGAATCCCTCGGCAGCCGCTTCCAACGCATCGCCTGCCTGGACATGCACGGCGAGCCCGTGCAATCCGCCGCCTTCAAGGCCTTCGACTGCTACCTCTTCGGCAACGAAGCCCGCGGCGTCCCCCGCGACCCACTCACCGCACTCAACGCCCAACCCTTCACCATCCCCGGCAGCGGCGCCATCGAATCGCTCAACCTGGCGACCACGGTGAATATGTGTGCGTATGAGTTGAATCGGTAGCTGGGCTTGGTTGGAACCTGGCTGATTGGCGCCAGGTGAAGCGGGGCAGCGTGGGTCAATCCGGAATCCTGGTGCCTTGGTGGAACTCCATCCGCCAAGCCCCCTGCTGCCGCCGCCACACCGAACTGCGCAATGAGCGCACCGTGCCATCGGCACTGGGCGTGGCGCATACATAGGTGGCTAGCACCACATCCTCGGCCAGCAGGCGCACCCGGAAGTCCTCCAGCGTACGCTGTGCGAACGCCTGCTCGAGCAGGCCCTGGATGACCTCGCTGCGGTTCCAGGCGACGCCCCGTGCGCCGAACTCGATGAAGCCTTCCGCCAGCAGTTGCTCCAGGGCCTCGGCGTCTTGCCGTGTATGGGACTGGAGCAGGCGCTCCTCCAGGGCGCGGATGAGATATTCAAGCTGCGCGTCCATCAATGATGGTCATCCCTTTAGCCGCATTGAACCTAGGTTGTAAAGCGCAAATGTGCAGCCATTCGGGCAGTACTGCCCTGGGTGTATCCAGCCACTCGCCTCAAACTCCCTGGCCCCCTTTAGCTTGCAGCGCCGACCGAACTCGATGATCTCCTCGCGGGTGGTCTTGCCGGGCAACGCGAAGAACTGGGGTTCGCCGCATGCCTGGCAATGGGTATCGGAACGATGGAATTCGACTTCCAGTTTTTCCAGCGCCTGTCCCAGCCCCTTGAACCCTCGCTGGCTGATCCGCAAATAGACGCCCCGACCAAACGCAGCCTCGACTTCAGAAGAGTTTTCAGCCCACCACAGGTCAAGATCGGACGCAGGCCTGCGGCTCTCGGCGATGGCCAACATGGCTTGAAGCAGCTCCGCTCGCATATGAAATCCCTATCAATGAACTGCCTAAAGAATGAGCCCGCCTAGATTTGGTCAATGGCTGAATCGCTACGAATGGCTCGCTGTACGCTGCGCTATTCAAGCGCAAGGCCAAGGCTCGCCGAGATGCGAGCGCTCCCATCGTCCCACCGCAATACCTCAATAATCCGAGCTGATGGCCCCCACTGAGTCAAGCCTGAAACCATGTGGCCAAACAGTATCGACATCGTATTTCGCCCCGCGAAAGCTGCAGGTTTCTATGCGCTTGACCCTAAAATCCGCACCGCATAGGTCCGCCCCATCAAACACTGCCGCCGCCACGTCCACCCCAGCCAGATTTGCGAAGCGAAGATCGGCGGCTGAAAAATCGGCGCCGACCAGCATGGCTCCTCTTAGGTCGACTCGCTCCATTCGCGCCCGAATGAACAGCGCATTCATCAACAGGGCATCTTTCAATATCGTGCCGTGCATGAGGGCACCATTGAAAACAGATCCTCTCAAGTCAGACCCTGAAAAATCGGTGTCGGAAACATCCAGCTCCGCGAATAACGCGCGCTCCAGGCTCATGCCCTTCAGATCGGCCCCAGCCAGGCTATCCAGAGGCAGCTCCAACACTTCGTTCACTTCAAATCTCAGAGTGATCATCTAACGCACTCACCTAGCCGGCCTCGCCCCCCGATCAGTGGGTGGCTCTACTCCTGGATGACAACACCGCTGCCAATCTGTCTAGCCCCCTCGTAGAAGTTGACCTCGTCACCGACCTTAAACGCACCTGGGAAATAATCTGGGAACATGAGCCTCAACTTGACCCGGTGCTCCTGCTCAAAAGCGAAAGGCGCCTCCTTGCCATCAAAACCCTCGATAAAACATGAGGTGTACATACCCTGCAGGTAGACATGGGGCCGGTAGCCCGACAGAGGTGGATTTTGCCGCCCTCCTTTCTCCTTCCCCCAAAAGCGCACGATGGCGATAGCCATTCTTTCTCTCCTTGAAATACGCCCTGACGCCAGAGCTCGGCCGTTCAAGCCCCAACGTTAGATCGAGCGGTAGGCAGGGCAAAGAGAGAAATGCAGCAACCATCCATAGGTAAGGTTTCGGGGCACCTCAACGGGCGATGGCATTGCCCCGAGCAAATGCCCTCCAACAACCTGGCTCGCCGACCACCGGCCACCCCATCTCCACGGATTCAGGTCTCTCTCACAGAATTTCCTGCCTGGCTCCCCCGATAATTGCCGCCTCAACACGCCATCCCACATCCATCCGCTGCCACCGCAGCCGCCGAAACGAGCCCGAAAGGACGCACCATGGCCAACGCCCCGAGCCCCGCTCTCGCCGCAATCGATTACGACCGCATCCAGGCCCTGCTGAATTCGGAGTACGTGGAAGAGCACTTCCACGCGTACATCGAAGGCGGCGACAACGACGAGTGGGTGACCCTGGAACACGGGGATGACGAGGAGACAGAGGCGTTCGTGGTATTCGACCAGCACCGCATCCGCGTTGCCGTGGAGAACTTCAACAGCCCGGGCGCGAAGAACGGTCACAGCGACCACTGCCACTTCATCTTCAAGCTGGTGGACCACGAGACCCGTGAGTACGAGGTGCGCTACCAGCCCTGTGAGGTGGACGCGCAGGGCGAAGACCAACTCGACACCTTCCCCATCGCCGAGCAGAGCGCGGCGATCCAGGAAAGCGCCGTGACGTACTTCGAGGCGCTGGAGGCCTACATCGCCGCCAAGGACGAGCAACTGACGAACATCAAGGCCAGCCTGCCCCCGGCCATGATTCTCAACGTGCTGGGCAACATGGATTCCTTCGATGCCCTCAAGTCGGAGTTCGAGGAAATGGCCGCTGCGGCCTTCGTCGACACCTATCGCCTGGACCCCGAGTTCAGCGAGCTGGAGAACGACGACCGCATGCCCCGCTCCTACTCGGCCTGCATGGACCGCACCGAGCCTTCGATGACCGACCAGGACTGGGAGAACATCGAGAACCACACTGCCTCCGCCTACTTCATCGTGCGCAACATCTTCTCCGAGCGCACGCGCATCTCCGTGGCGATGGTGACCGCGCGCTGCCTGGGCAACCTGATCGACAAGGGCATGATCACCGCCGCCAAGATCGAGACCGCCGGCCTCGCCCACGGCCTCGTGCGCTGGCGCGAGCTGATCACCCAGATGACCGACGCCGTGGAGCAGCGCGACCAGAAATCCATGCTGCTCGCCCTGTACAAGATGTTCGTGCGCAAGCCCATCAGCGATGACGACAAGCTCTACAGCTGCGGCATGCAGAACCTGGGGCTGCCGGACTTCGTGATCGCCTTCGGCGAGGACGAGGAGCCCACCGAGCAGGAGCAGCTCGACTCGGTCGCGCGCTTCGAGAAGGCCTTCCTGGCGACCTTCGGCCTGGAAGACGCCAGCGAGCCGCTCACGCCCTACAAGAAGCGCCCCGACTTCGGTTACCCGCTGGGCGACCTGCGCCACAACCCCTTCGGCTATGTGCTGATCGGCTGAGCCGAGCGGCGGTAACGAACGAAAAAGCCCATTCTCCGGAATGGGCTTTTTCGTTGGGTAGGTCCCTGCGCGCCCCAAACATCGACGCGCTCATGGCCTCACCAAGCCAGGCTTTTACAGGGGCCGGTAACCCACCCAGCCCCTGAAGGTGAAGCCGGCGTAGAACAGCTCCACGCCCTCGAAACCGGCCTGGCGCAGCAACACCTCATCCTGCTCGGGCGAAAGCAGCGGCAAACGTTCGCTGATGGCCGCAATCGCATTCTCGGCCTGGGCGGCGGGAACCCCGGATGCCGTGGCGAAGGCCGCGTAGCGCCTCAGCCAGCGCGTACGCTCTTCAAGCGGTTGTGCAACGCTGTGATGGGCGACCACCAGCGGCGCGCCAGGCTTCAGGCGTAGCAGCAGCTCCCGGAGCGTGCGCAGGCGCTCCGCCTCCGGCAGAAAATGCAACGTGAGCAGGCAGGTGGCGCCATCGAAAGGCTCCAGCGCAGTCGACTCGATATAGCCCTGGTGCAGCACCACCCGTGCATCGAGATCGCCCAGGGTCTGGCGGGCCAGGGCGAGCATTTTCGCCGAGGGGTCCACCCCGACGAAACGCCAGCCGGGTTGCGCCTGGGCGAATACTTTCAGCTCCAGGCCACCGCCCGCGCCGAGCACCAGCACCCGGCCCTGTGCGGGCACCCGTTCGGCCAGCAGCAGGGTCGCCATCCGCTGCAAGGCATGGAACCCGGGCACCTGGCGGACAGGCCCTTCCGCGTAACGGGCGACGGCTTGCGGATCGGAAAACGCTTGCATAGGGGCCTCCGCGATCAGTGGCTGTCGAAGATCAGTGACTGATGCGCAGCGGCACCGGCCAGGGTCCCATCGCCCACTGCCAAGGGCACCGAGCCGCCCATCCGCGCCGCATCACCGCAGGCGTAGACGCCCTTGACGCTGGTCGCCTTCATCGCGTCGGTGCGGATGATCCGCCCGTAGAAGCCCTCGTCGAACTCGCAACCCAGCGACTCCGGCAGCGAGCTGGCGACATCGATGCGGGTGGGCACGAACAAGCCGTCCAGGCTGATCACCCGCCCATCACGCAGCACCAGATCCAGTTCGCTTTCGATACCCCGCACCGGCTCGCGCTCCAGCGTCACGCCGCGCGCGGCGAGCTTGGCCAGTTGCTCCGCGTCGGGCTCGAAGGCTTGGTTGAGGAACAGCGTCGTGCGGCCCCAATCCGGCAGCAACAAGGCCAGGTGCATGGACATGGCCGAGGTGGCGATGACGCCGATCCGCCCCTGCTGCAGCTCGTAGCCGTGGCAATAGGGGCAATGGAACACCCGGCTGCCCCAGCGCTCGGCCAGGCCGGGAATCTCGGGGAGCTGGTCGACGACACCGCCCGCGAAGATCAGCCGGCGCGCCTCGCGCGGCTCCTCGCCCTCGATCTCGATACGGAAACCCCGCGCCGTCAGCGCAACGGCGACGGCCTTGCCGGTGAGCCACTCGACCGTCTCGTAGGCCATCACCTGCTCGCGTGCCTGGCTGGCGATGGCGCCGGGCGCGTTGCCGTCCTGGGTCAGGAAGCCATGTGAATGGGCGGCGAAGCGGTTGCGCCGCAACCCCTCGTCCACCACCAGGATGCGCCGGCGCGCCCGCGCCAGGGGCATGGCCGCCGACAGGCCGGCATAGCTGCCGCCGATGATGATCACGTCGTACTGCATCGCTGCTCTCCTCCGTAGCTCGCCGGCATCCGGGCCTCGGAAACTCCGGCTGATAATCATGAAACTTTTTAAGCTACATGATAGAGCGAGGATTTTTTCTCACGCAACTTATAAAGTGGCGTTATCCGATTCACCTGACGTAAGGCGCAACAGAGGCAATGCAATGAGAAAGGACAGCAGGCTCTCCCGCATGCTCCATGTGCTGCTGCACATGGCCCGCCATGACCAACCCTTCACCTCTGAACAGATCGCCCGGATGCTGGACACCAACCCGGTGGTGGTCCGCCGCACCATGGCCGGCCTGCGCCAGGCGGGCTACGTGAGTTCGGAGAAAGGCCACGGCGGCGGCTGGACCCTGGCCGGCGACCTCGAAACCATCACCCTGCTGGACATCCACAACGCCGTCGGCGGCCCGAGGATCTTCGCCATCGGCATCGAAAACGAAACCCCGGAATGCGCCGTCGAGCGCGTGGTCAACGCCGCCCTGGAAGACGCCCTGAACCAGGCCGAAGCGCTGCTTATCGACCGCCTCGGCGCCATCACCCTGGCAGAGCTGGCACGCGATTTCGACGTGCTGTGCAAGGCGAGCGGCTGGGGGATCGACGGGCGACATGAAGGCTGATGCTTCGAGCGGGCGACTGAAGTCGCCCCTACAATTCGGCGCCTGGCACGTCCATCGATAACCGGGCCGCAAGAACGATCAAATCCCCACCATGCTCCACTGCTAACGTCGCCCCCGTCTTCAAGGAGCACCTATGCCAAGCATCGAGAAAGTCCTGTGGTTCATCGAAACGGAGCTGGGCTCCGAGCTGGACCTCGGGCATGTCGCGCGCCAGTTCGACCTGTCGCCTTTCGCCCTGTCGCGCTTCTTTTCCCTGGCCACGGGCTGGTCGGTGATGCGCTACATCCGCGCCCGGCGCTTGAGCCAGGCGGCGCTGGCGTTGAGCGATGGGAAGCACGACATCCTCGATGTCGCCCTCGGCGCCGGCTATGGGTCCCATGAAGCGTTCACGCGTGCCTTCTGCGACCTGTTCGGGGCCACGCCCCGGCAGGTTCGCGAACAGGGGCACGGCAGCCTGTCACTGGTGGAAGCCTTGCGCATGAAAGAAATGAGCTTTGTGGAACTGTCCGAACCCCGCTACGAAACCCGCGCCGAATTCATCATCGCCGGCATGGGCGAGCGTTTCACCTTCGACAAGAACGAAGGCATCGTCGGCTTGTGGCAGGCCTTCGTGCCGTACCTGGGCAACATCCCCGGGCAGACCAGCTACGTCACCTATGGGCTGTGCTGTAACCCGGGCGAGGACGGCAGCCTCGAATACATCGCCGGCGTCGAAGTCCCCCGTATCGACACGCTGCCGCCGGCCCTGCGCTACTTCAAGGTGCCTCGACAGGACTACGCCGTGTTCCGCCACCTGGGCCACATCTCGACCATCCACCAGACCTTCCTCACCATCTTCAACAAGTGGCTGCCCGAGTCCGATTACGCCTTCGCCGACGCCCCGGAATTCGAGCAGTACAGCGCCGATTTCGATCCGATGCAGGGGACGGGGTTCGTGGAGGTATGGGTACCGGTGGTGCGGCGCGGGTAAGTCCCGTAGGTCGGGTGCAACCCGACGGTCCGAGAACAGGACCATCGCGGGTTTCACCCGCCCTACACCCTTATTGCCCAGCCTCAGGCACGAAGCGATACGGTTCGACCTCGAATAGCACCGAGATTTCAGCGATACCCGCTTTGAACAGACGGGCTATTTCCTGAACATCCTCATCTGCCCAGGTGGCCGTGAAGTACTCACCCTCAGGCGTGATGGAAGGCAGGTTGTTACCCCAGAACAGCGTGTCGTAGATATCGTCGAGGCGCCGGTTGGCCTCCCTGAATGCGGAGGGACCAGCCGGCTTGCCGATGAGGTCGACGAGGATGTTCCAGGTATTCAGGAAGTCCGAGCAATCGATCGCCTCGGCATCTGGCGATGCGCACCAGCCCGCGACCTCGTCGAAATCGTAATCAGGAACTTCGTCCTGATCCTGCAAATACGATCCCAGTTGTTCCAGATAGCGCCCGACATCGTGCTCCGACGCGAAGGTGATCACCTTGCCGGCATCGTTCTTCACGACACCATCGGTATGGTCGCAATACCAGATGAACAAGTGGTTCCGCCCGTGCAATCGGGCACGGCAGGAGTAATGCTCCATGGGTGTTTCTCTCCCTTTCTCAACGTGGTGTTGCCACTCCCCGTAGGTCGGGTGCAACCCGACAGTCCGTGCACCGAGGCAACGCGGGTTTCACCCGCCCTACGCGGGCCTTTCGGCCCTACCCCACCCGCAACCAGATCACCGAAGCATCATCGCTGGCCTTGAAGCGCGGGTAGCGCAGGCAGGCGGCGTCTTCGAGCTCGATGCGGCGCAGTTCGGCGGCCAGGGGCAGCAGGCCGCTTTCCAGCACGCGGGCCACCAGGGTGGCGGCGTCATAGTGGCGGTAGGTGTCGAACAGCGCGGCGAAGCCATCGGTCATCAGCAACAGGTCGTCGCCCTTGGCCAGCGGCGTGCGGGTGTAGTGCATGCCGGCCTTCGCCTGTTCGGCGTCGACGCTCAGCACTGCCTTGGGGCGTTCGCGGGCGGCGCGGCGGTCGGCCAGCACGTGGGCGCTGCGCACGTTGTCGGCGCCGGTGCCCGGGCCCAGTGCGGCGGCTTCGGCCTGCTCGGTGTCACGGTTCGGCTCGGGGGTGAGGAAGGCGACGCCGCTGGCGCTGCGGTGGATGACGACGCAATCGCCGAGGTGGCCGCAGGCGAGGCTTTCGCCTTCGATGGCCACCGCGGCGAGCGAGGCGCGGGGCAGTTCCCAGTGGGCGACCGGCTCGCGTTGGCGTTCACGCCCGTAGTCCGTGGCGACGCGGTCGAACACGCCGCCGCACAGTTCCGCCAGCGGGCCCGAGGCGCCGGCGAATGCGCGATGGGCCGCGCCGGCCAGCCAGGCTGCACCACCGCGCTCGCCCATGAGCCCCGGCTCGCCGAGGTCGGTGGCGCCGTCGATGACCCAGGCGTGCTGCTCGGCGCTGCCGATGCGGTCGTCGTTCGGAACCGAGTTCTTGCCCGCGAGGCTGAGGGTCTGGATCAGGTCGAAATGCATGGAGTCCCCTTCAATGGCCAGGCTGAATCTACGCGGCACATTCTAGCCTTCGCTCATTCCGAGCAGGGCAGGAAACGCACGAATCAGGGCCGATAACCCTGCCCCAGCAGCCAGCCCTGCACCTTGCGCCGCGCCTCGGGCGCCAGGCTCGCCAGCGCCTCGGCCAGTTGCCCGGCGTGCAACGCCTGGATGATGGGCGCGAGTGCAATGCCGTCCAGGTGCCAGATGCCCAGGGGCTGATCAGCGGTGACCACCACCTCCCGTTCCTCGATCAGGTCGCCCTGGATCACCGGCGCGCGCGCCACACGCAGCGGGTTGATATCAGCCGGTGTGTGCAGCGGCTCAGCGTCGGGCCAGGTGCTGCGCTCCCGCCAGAATGGCTGTGCAGCCCAGCGCTGTTCCATGGCGTAGAAGTCGCGACCGGTGCGGGCGAAGCGCAGGAACAGCTGCTCCACCCGCTGCTGGTGGAAACGCCGGGCCAGTGCAGTGCGCTCCGGCCGCTGCAGCAGGGTGTTGATCACCGCCGGCGCCTGCAAGGCGGAAGACAGGGACTGGAAGATGCCGTTGCCCGAGAGCGGGTCCACCGCCATGGCGGCATCGCCCACCCGCAGCCAGTCGGGGCCACTGGCTTCATTGAAGAGAATGGCGGTGCTGCTGCGGGCGTGCAGTTCGGCCGGCTGCAACGCGGCCTCGCCGAACAGCTCGCGCACCAGGGTGGATTCGCCGCGCCGCGACGCGCACCAGGCCGGCAGTTGCTCCTTGGGCGGCAGGCCATGGACGTCGCGGGTGATCTGCCAGTAGCAGCGCCCGTCTTCCAGCCGTGCCATCCAGGCCCAGCCGTCGGGCAGGCTTTCCAGCGCCGAGCCGGGGCGGCCCGGCGCCTCGCGCCACAGGTTGAGCAGGCTGAGGGTTTCCGGCCCGCGCATGCGGCCACCGGCAAGGGGGGCCTGGCGGCCACGGGCTTCCACCAGGAAGTCCGCGCGCAGCGGCTCGCCACCGTCCAGATGAATAAGGTGCCCCGGCTCCAGCGCCTCCACACGTAGCACCCGCGCCTCCAGCACCTCGATGCCGGCAAGGGCCAGGTCCTCGCGCAGCGCCGCATCGAAGCGCGGCCGGTCCAGCAGGCACTCCTGGTTGATGGATTGGCTGCCACCGCCCCAGGCGACCCGCCGTGGCGACGGCGCATCGGCACAGGCCAGAGCACGGGTGAGGCCGGCATGGCGGAGGCCTTCCAGCACTCGAAGGGAGACGCCCTCCAACGCCGCGAAGCGCCGCCATTCGCTGACCACACGCACCCCATAGCCCAACCGCTTCAGCCCCAGGGCCACCGCCGCGCCCGCCGGGCCGGCGCCGAGCACGACGATCTCAGCCATGGCGACGCTCCGGACCGGTGAAGGCAGCGCCCTCGTGCAACCAGTTCAGCACCGCCTCGCGGCTGGCGCCGGGGTGCTCGCGCAGGTGGGCGGAGATGATTCCGCTCAGCGCAGCGCAGGCCATGCTAGCGCCAGCCGCGCCGTTGGCGGCGCTGACAGGGGCACCGAAATCGGCCTGGGGGCTGTTCAGCCAGGACCACTGCCCGGGCGCGCAGCGGGCATCACCGGTGATGCGGATCACCCCCGGGTAGCCGGCCGGGTAAACCGGAGCGCCCTGGGCGGGGCTGGAAGCGCAGAGCAGCACGCCGGCACTCTGGGCCAGTACGCAGGCCTCGCGCAGCACCGGGCGGTCGTTGCGCAGGCCGAGGCTCATGGTGATTAGCGCCACGTCCTGCTCCAGCAGCCAGTACAGCGCAGCAGCCACCTGCAATGGGCTGGTCTGCCAACGCTCGCCGAACACCTGGGCCATGCAGACGCGCGCCGGCCCACCATGCCGGCCGAAGGTGTCCAGCACCAGGCTGCCGTGGCCGAGGATGTCGGGCTGCGCCTCGCCCTCCTGCAGCTCGCCACCTTCCAGCCAGAAGCGCCGGGCCAGCGCCACACGGGCCGCCTGCTTGGGAGCGAAGCCGCTGTCGATGATGCCGATGGAAGGCTCAGTGGCCATGGCTCACCGGCTCCAGGCGTTGCAGGCGGCCCTGCTCCAGGCGGAAGGCCAGCTCCGCCTCGGCCAGGGTGGAGGAGCGATGGCTGATAAGGATGCGCGTGCGCCCGGCGAACAGCTGGTCGATGGCGGCGATCACCTCGCGCTCGGTGGCTTCGTCCACGGCCGAGGTGGCTTCGTCCAGCACCAGCACCAGCGGGTCCTGCAGCAGTGCGCGAGCGATGGCGATGCGTTGTTTCTGCCCGCCGGAAAGCTGCTGGCCGCGCTCGCCCAGGGGGTTGTCCAGCCCCAGGGGCAGGGAGTCGATCAGGCCGTCGAGGCGAGCCAGCCGGGCCACCTGCTCGATGGCGTCGCGGCTGGCGTCGGGGGCGGCGTAGGCGAGGTTCTCCGCCAGGGTGCCGCGGAACAGCACGATGTCCTGACTGACCACGGCGATGCGCCGGCGCAGGGCGAGCAGATCGAGCTCGCGCAGGTCGGCGCCGTCCAGCAGGATGCGACCCCGGTCCGGGTCGTAGAAGCGTTGCAGCAGGTCGATCAGGGTGGACTTTCCCACGCCCGATGCACCGCTGATGGCCACCTTGAGGCCGGCGGGGATATCCGCCTCCACGCCATCGAGTAGCAGGCCGGCACGCTGCTCGTGGGCAAAATGCACGCCCTCCAGGCGCAAGGCGCCGCGGCCCTCCGGCATCGGCTGCGGCGCATCGGGCTGGCGCACGGTCACCGGCTCCTGCTGCAGCTCCATCACCCGGCCGAGGCTCACCGTCATGCGCTGCAGCGCGACGTAGAGCCCGAGCAGGCTCTGCACCGGCCCCACGGCCATGCCCAGGTAGGTGGAGAAGGCGATCAGCGCGCCCAGTTGCCAGGTGCCCTGGATCACCCAGTAGCCGCCGATGAGAAAGGCGCAGGCGCGGGACAGCGAGGTGAGCGTGCCGGGCACCGCATGGGTGAAGAACTCGGTGACCTGCACCCTGAGCAACTGGCGCATGTAGCCCTGCCCCAGCCCCTCCAGGCGGCGTGATTCGCGCTGCTGGGCGCCGGCGGCCTGGATGAACTTCATCGCCGGCAGCGTTTCCACCAGGAAGGACGACACGTCCGCCGAGCGCTCGCGCAGGCTGCGCACCTCGCGCTCCACCTTGCGCCGCATCCAGCGCAGCCAGAGCACCTCGATGGGGATCAGCAGCGCCAGCAGCAGCGACAGCTGCCAGGACAGCATCAGCATCAGTGCCACCGCCCCCACCAGGCCGATGACGCTGGAGACGGCAGAGAACAGCGAATCCACGGCGAAGCGCTGGATCTCCGCCACGTCGCCATCCAGCCGGGACAGGATGTCGCCCAGGCGCTTGCGCCCGAAGAAGGCCGGCGACAGCTGCTGCAGGTGGCGATAGAGGTCATCACGCAGTGCGAAGAGGATGCGCCCCGAGAGCCGCGTGTGCAGGTAGCGGTTGATGCCCGACAGCGCCGTGCCGAGCAGGCCGACCAGGATCATCGCCAGGGCCACCTGCACCAGGGTGCCGAAGTCCCGGGCCAGTAGGCCGTCGTCGATCAGCGTCTTGGTCAGCCAGGGCTGCGCCAGCACCAGCAGGCTGGCGCAGAGGGACAGCCCCAGCAGCACGGCGATGGCCCGGCCGTGGGGGCGGACGAAGCCGTAGAGCCAGGCCAGGGCGCGGCGCAGCAGGTCGGGGTCGTTGGCGTCGACGAGCTTGAGCAGAAGGCGGGTCATGTGATCACCCGCATGCCCCTACAAGAACAATGTGCTCCTGCATGGAACAGACTCATCCCCTCAGCTGCTTCAGCTTGCGATACAGCGTCGCGCGGCTGATGCCCAGGGCATCGGCCGCGGCCGAGACATTGCCCTGGTGGCGCTCCAGGGCGCTGCGGATCAGCTCCAGCTCGTTCTCGCGGATGCTGCCGGGCTGGCGCCGGCTGCTGGTCAGCTCGTCCAGCAGGCTGTCGGTGAGGTGGTCCAGGCCCAGCTCCTTTTCGCCGTTTTCGCGCATGGCCAGGGCCGAGCGCAGCACCATCTCCAGTTGGCGGATATTGCCCGGCCAGTCGTAGCCGGTGAGCAGTTCGGTCAGGTCTTGGTCCAGGCTCACGGCCGGCTCGCCCAGGCGCGCCAGCACCTCGGTGATCAGGGTGGCCAGGTCATCGCGCTCACGCAGGGACGGCAAACGCAGGCTGACGCCGTTGACCCGGTAGTAGAGGTCTTCGCGGAACTGGCCACCCTGTACGAGGCGCTGCAGATCGCGGTGGGTGGCGCAGATCACGGCGATATCCAGCTCCTGTTCCTCGCCGGCGCCGAGGGGCGCGACGCGGCGTTCCTGCAGCACGCGGAGCAGGCGCGCCTGCAGGGCCAGGGGCATGTCGCCGATCTCGTCGAGGAACAGCGTGCCGCCCTGGGCCTGCATCACCCGGCCGACCATGCCGCCCTTGCGCGAGCCGGTGAAGGCGCCCTCGCGGTAGCCGAAGAGTTCGGATTCGATCAGCCCTTCGGGGATCGCCGCGCAGTTCACCGCGACGAAGGGCTTGCCCGCCCGCGCACTGGCCTGGTGCAGCGCACGGGCGACCACTTCCTTGCCGGTGCCGGTTTCGCCCAGCAGCAGCACCGGCAACTCGCCGGCCAGCCCCTGGCGGGCCATGCGCAGGGCACGGGCCAGGCGCGCGTTGCCGCCGGCCAGGGCTTCCAGCTCCGGCGCGGGCGTGGCGGTCGGCCTGGCCGGTGCCACCGAGGCGACACCGATGTGCCGGGGCAACTGCAGGGCACGGAAGAAGAACTCGCCGCGCGGGGTCTGCACGCTGCTCACGCCGCCTTGCAGCAGGCGCGCGAGGAAGCCCGAGGCGCGGGCGCCGAGCAATTCCTCGCAGCTGTGGCCCACCAGCGCCTGGCGCCCCACCCGCAGCAGGTGGCAGGCCTGGTCGTTGGCGGCCAGCAGTTCGCCGTCCAGGCTCAGGGCCAGCAGGCCGTGCCAGGCGGAGCCGAGGTACTGCGGGCGTGAATGGAAGGCCAGCACCAGCTGCTGCGGATAGGTCAGGCCGAACAGGCGGCTCTCGATATTGCCGGCCGCCAGCAGCAGCGTGGCGAAGCTGTCGCGGGGCTCGGCCAGGTGCCCTTCGCGGGTCAGGTCGATGACGCCGACCACCCGGCCGTGGGGGTCCTTGAGCGGCACCGAGGTGCAGGCGAAGCGGCTGAGGCGGTCGAGGTAATGCTCGCCGCTGTTGATCAGGGTCGGTCGACCCTCGACCACCGCGGTGCCCAGGGCGTTGGTGCCGCGCAGGGACTCGCTCCAGCAACTGCCCGGGCGCAGGTCGCGCAGGCCGGCGAGCTGCAGGGCGTCGGTCTGCCCCTCGATGGCCAGCACGTTGGCCTGGGCGTCGCCGAGTATCACCAGGCCGCCCTGCCCCTGCTGGCGCACCAGGTATTCGAGTTCGGGGGTGGCGGCGTCGATCAGCAGGCGGTTGCCGTCCAGCAGCAGCTCGAGGTCGCGCAGCTGCTCGATGCCGGCGCCGTCGCCTTCGAGGCAGTCGAGCCCGTGACCGAGGCTGCGCCGCCACGAGGCGTCGATCTCCTCGCGCAGCACGCCATCAGGGAGGTCGCCTTCGTTCTGCAAACGCAGGCGGGCGAGGCGGGATTGCCGCAGGACATCGTCATTTCTTGTTATTCGCATGTCATTCGTACTCCAGCGCCCTCCTCGCCTGGCCCCTGTGGAGGGGGTTGGCGGCAGGGTCGCCCAGAATGTCTACACCCGCCTTTCGGCGCCGTAAAGAGTCGTGTCGTCCGTTGGCATGGCGAGCAATCTTCGCGCCAGAAGAGGCCAGCGGAACGACCGTGACGAGCGTTGACAGGCAGGTTCGCACAGGTTTACGTTAACGTAAAGGTAAACACAGCCGAGCCCGCTTCCATGTCCAAGACCTACAGCATTTCCGACCTCGCCCGCGAACTGGATGTGACCACCCGCGCCATCCGTTTCTACGAGGAGCAGGAAATGCTCTTCCCCGAACGCCGGGGCCAGGAACGCATCTACAGCCCCAAGGACCTGGTGGCGCTGAAGCTGATCCTGCGCGGCAAGCGCATCGGCTTCTCCCTGGCCGAGTGCAAGGAGCTGATCGACCTCTACGACCCGAGCAGCGGCAACCGCAAGCAGCTGGAGACCTTCATGGAGAAGATCGCCGCCCGCCGCGCGCAGCTGGAACAGCAACTGCTCGACATCCAGCAGATGCAGCTGGAGCTGGACACCGCCGAGGAACGCTGCCTGGCCGCCCTCGCCGAAACCAAGAAACAGGGCGCCAGCGCCTGACCCGACAACCCGTTTCCCGACAATCACAAGCACAGGTGGAACCATGACTTACCCGAGCCTGAACTTCGCCCTCGGCGACACCATCGACATGCTGCGCGAGCAGGTGCAAGCCTTCGTCGCCGCCGAACTGGCGCCCCGCGCGGCCCAGGTGGACAGCGAAAACGCCTTCCCCATGGACATGTGGAAGAAGTTCGGCGAGATGGGCCTGCTCGGCGTCACCGTGCCCGAGGAATTCGGCGGCGCGGGCCTGGGCTACCTGGCCCACGTGGTGGCCATGGAGGAGATCAGCCGCGGCTCCGCTTCGGTCGCCCTCTCCTACGGCGCCCACTCCAACCTCTGCGTCAACCAAATCAACCGCAACGGCAACGCCGAGCAGAAGCACAAGTACCTGCCCAAACTGATCAGCGGCGAGCACGTCGGCGCCCTGGCCATGAGCGAGCCCAACGCCGGCTCCGACGTGGTCTCCATGAAGCTGCGCGCCGACCGCAAGGGCGACCGCTTCGTGCTCAACGGCAGCAAGACCTGGATCACCAACGGCCCCGACGCCAACACCTACGTGATCTACGCCAAGACCGACCTGGAGAAGGGCCCACACGGCATCACCGCCTTCATCGTCGAGCGCGACTGGAAGGGCTTCTCCCGCAGCAACAAGTTCGACAAGCTCGGCATGCGCGGCTCCAACACCTGCGAGCTGTTCTTCGATGACGTGGAAGTGCCGGAGGAGAACATCCTCGGCGTGCTCAACGGCGGCGTCCGGGTGCTGATGAGCGGCCTCGACTACGAGCGCGTGGTGCTCTCCGGCGGCCCCACCGGGATCATGCAAGCGTGCATGGACGTGGTGGTGCCCTACATCCACGACCGCAAGCAGTTCGGCCAGAGCATCGGCGAGTTCCAGCTGATCCAGGGCAAGGTCGCCGACATGTATACCCAGCTCAACGCCAGCCGCGCCTACCTCTACGCCGTAGCCAAGGCCTGCGACCGTGGCGAGACCACCCGCAAGGACGCCGCCGGGGTGATCCTCTACACCGCGGAGCGCGCCACCCAGATGGCCCTGGACGCGATCCAGATCCTCGGCGGCAACGGCTACATCAACGAATTCCCCGCCGGCCGCCTGCTGCGCGACGCCAAGCTTTATGAAATCGGCGCCGGCACCAGCGAAATCCGCCGCATGCTGATCGGGCGCGAGCTGTTCAACGAGACTAAGTAAGCGGCAAGCAGCAAGCTTCAAGCGGCAAGGGAGCCCCTCTTGCAGCTTGGTGCTTGCGGCTTGCAGCTCATGGAGAAGCCATGATCCTGCACACCCAGATCAACCCGCGTTCCCCCGACTTCGCCGCCAACGCCGCGGCGATGGGCGAGCAGGTCGGCGCGCTGCGCGAGCTGCTGGCGCGCGTCCATGAAGGCGGCGGTGCCAAGGCCCAGGAACGCCACACCTCGCGCGGCAAGCTGTTGCCCCGCGAGCGCATCAACCGCCTGCTCGACCCCGGCTCGCCCTTCCTCGAGATCGGCCAGCTGGCCGCCCACGAGGTGTATGGCGAGGACGTGCCCGCCGCCGGCGTGGTAGCCGGCATCGGCCGCGTGGAAGGCGTCGAATGCATGATCGTGGCCAACGACGCCACGGTGAAAGGCGGCTCCTACTACCCGCTGACGGTGAAGAAGCACCTGCGCGCCCAGGCCATCGCCCGCGAGAACCGCCTGCCCTGCATCTACCTGGTGGACTCCGGCGGCGCCAACCTGCCGCGCCAGGACGAGGTCTTCCCCGACCGCGAGCACTTCGGCCGCATCTTCTTCAACCAGGCCAACATGAGCGCCCTCGGCATCCCGCAGATAGCCGTGGTCATGGGCTCCTGCACCGCCGGCGGCGCCTACGTGCCGGCGATGAGCGACGAAACCATCATGGTGCGCAACCAGGCCACCATCTTCCTCGCCGGCCCGCCGCTGGTGAAGGCCGCCACCGGCGAGGTGGTGAGCGCCGAGGACCTGGGCGGTGCCGACGTGCACTGCAAGACCTCCGGCGTAGCCGACCACTACGCCGAGGACGACGCCCACGCCCTGGCCCTGGCCCGGCGCAGCATCGCCAACCTCAACTGGCGCAAGCTCGGCCAGCTCAACCACCGCCAGCCGCTGCCACCGCGCTACGCGGCGGAGGAGCTGTACGGGGTGATCCCGGCGGATGCCAAGCAGCCCTTCGACGTGCGCGAGGTGATCGCGCGCCTGGTGGACGGCTCCGAGTTCGATGAATTCAAGGCCCTGTTCGGCACCACCCTGGTGTGCGGCTTCGCCCACCTGCACGGCTACCCGATCGCCATCCTCGCCAACAACGGCATCCTCTTCGCCGAGGCCGCGCAGAAAGGCGCGCACTTCATCGAACTGGCCTGCCAGCGCGGCATCCCGCTGCTGTTCCTGCAGAACATCACCGGCTTCATGGTCGGCCAGAAGTACGAGGCCGGCGGCATCGCCAAGCACGGCGCCAAGCTGGTCACGGCCGTGGCCTGCGCCAAGGTGCCCAAGTTCACCGTGATCATCGGTGGCAGCTTCGGCGCCGGTAACTACGGCATGTGCGGCCGCGCCTACGACCCGCGCTTCCTGTGGATGTGGCCCAACGCACGCATCGGCGTGATGGGCGCCGAGCAGGCCGCCGGGGTGCTGGCCCAGGTCAAGCGCGAGCAGAGCGAGCGTGCCGGGCAGGTGTTCAGCGCCGAGGAAGAGGCCCGCCTCAAGCAGCCGATCCTCGACCAGTACGAGCGCCAGGGGCACCCCTACTACTCCAGCGCACGGCTCTGGGACGACGGCGTGATCGACCCGGCGCAGACCCGCGAGGTGCTCGCCATGGCGATCTCCAGCGCCCTCAATGCCCCGATCGAGCCGACCACCTTCGGCGTGTTCAGGATGTGAAAAAACCAGCCGCAAGCTGCAAGCCGCATGCTTCAAGAGACGCGGCTCACCCTTGCAGCTTGCCGCTTGAAACTTGCAGCTGGGGAATCCCATGACCGACTTCAACACCCTGCAACTGGAGTTCGCCGAGAACGGCGTCGCCACCCTCTGGCTCAACCGGCCGGAGAAGAACAACGCCTTCAACGCCGGCATGATCCGCGAGCTGATCCTCGCCCTCGAAGCCGTCAAGGCCGCCGCCAACGTGCGCTTCCTGCTCCTGCGCGGCCGGGGCCGACACTTCTCCGCCGGGGCCGACCTGGCCTGGATGCAGGAGTCCGCCCGCCTCGACTACAACGCCAACCTGGACGATTCCCGCGAGCTGGCCGAGCTGATGTACAACCTCTTCCAGCTCAAGGTACCGACCCTGGCCGTGGTGCAGGGCGCGGCCTTCGGCGGCGCCCTGGGCCTGATCAGTTGCTGTGACATGGCCATCGGCGCGGCGGACGCGCAGTTCTCCCTCTCCGAGGTGCGCATCGGCCTGGCCCCGGCGGTGATCAGCCCCTTCGTGGTCCAGGCCATCGGCGAGCGCGCCACCCGTCGCTACGCCCTCACCGCCGAGCGCTTCAGCGGTGAGCGCGCCCGCGAACTTGGCTTGCTCGCCGAGTGCTACCCGGCGGAGGAACTGGAGCAGGCGGTGCAGGACTGGACCGCCAACCTGCTGCTCAACAGCCCCCAGGCCATGCGCGTGAGCAAGGACCTGCTGCGCGAGGTCGGCAACGGCGAGCTCAGCCCCAACCTGCGCCGCTACACCGAGAACGCCATCGCCCGCATCCGCGTCAGCCCCGAAGGGCAGGAAGGGCTCAATGCCTTTCTGGAAAAACGTAAGCCGAGTTGGCAAACGAACAGCTAGAAGCTGGAAGCCCGAAGCTGGAAGCAATCGCAGCCAGCATTAGCCCCCAGCTCGCCAAAGGAGCAGAACAATGACTACAACCTTGCTGATAGCCAACCGTGGCGAAATCGCCTGCCGGGTGATGCGCACCGCCAAGGCCCTGGGCCTGAACACCGTGGCCGTGCACAGCGAAATCGACCGCAACGCCCGCCATGTGCGCGAGGCCGACATGGCGGTGAACCTGGGCGGCGCCAAGCCTTCGGAAAGCTACCTGCGGGCCGAGCGCATCATCGCTGCCGCCCAGGCCAGCGGCGCCCAGGCCATCCACCCCGGCTACGGCTTCCTCTCCGAGAACGCCGCCTTCGCCCGCGCCATCGAGGCCGCCGGCCTGGTGTTCCTCGGCCCGCCGGCCAGCGCCATCGACGCCATGGGCAGCAAGTCCGCCGCCAAGGCGCTGATGGAAGAAGCCGGCGTGCCCCTGGTGCCTGGCTACCACGGCGAGGCCCAGGACCTGGAGACCTTCCGCACCGCCGCCGAGCGCATCGGCTACCCGGTGCTGCTCAAGGCCGCCGCCGGTGGTGGCGGCAAGGGCATGAAGGTGGTAGAGCGCGAAGCCGAACTGGGCGAAGCCCTGGCCTCCGCCCAGCGTGAAGCCCAGTCGGCCTTCGGCGACGCGCGCATGCTGGTGGAGAAGTACGTCCTCAAACCGCGCCATGTGGAGATCCAGGTCTTCGCCGACCGCCACGGTAACTGCCTCTACCTCAACGAGCGCGACTGCTCGATCCAGCGCCGCCACCAGAAGGTGGTCGAAGAAGCCCCCGCCCCTGGCCTGTCGCCGGAGCTGCGCCGCGCCATGGGCGAAGCCGCCGTGCGCGCCGCCCAGGCCATCGGCTACGTCGGTGCCGGCACCGTGGAATTCCTCCTCGACGAGCGCGGCGACTTCTTCTTCATGGAGATGAACACCCGCCTGCAGGTGGAGCACCCGGTCACCGAGGCCATCACCGGCCTGGACCTGGTGGCCTGGCAGATCCGCGTCGCCCGTGGCGAAGCGCTGCCCATCACCCAGGAGCAGGTGCCGCTGAACGGTCACGCCATCGAGGTGCGCCTCTACGCCGAAGACCCGCAACAGGACTTCCTCCCCGCCAGCGGCCGCCTCGCCCTGTACCGCGAACCCGCCGCCGGCCCCGGCCGCCGGGTGGACAGCGGCGTCGCCGAGGGCGACGAGGTTTCGCCCTTCTACGACCCGATGCTGGCCAAGCTGATCGCCTGGGGTGAAACCCGCGAAGAAGCCCGCCAGCGCCTGCTGGCCATGCTCGACGAAACCGCCGTGGGCGGCTTCGCCACCAACCTGGCCTTCCTCCGCCGCGTGCTGGCCCACCCCGCCTTCGCCGCCGCCGAGCTGGACACCGGCTTCATCGCCCGCCACCAGGAGCAGCTGCTGCCCGCCCCCGCCGCGCGCCCGGAGCTGTTCTGGCAGGCCGCCGCCGAAGCCTTCCGCCAGGGCAGCGCCGCACGCCTGCGTGAGGACGACCCGCATTCGCCCTGGAGCCGCAACGACGGCTGGCGCCCCGGCCTGCCCAGCGAAACCGACCTGCACCTGGCCTGCGGCGACGAACGCCATCTGGTGCGCCTGCGCGGCACCGCGCCGAGCACCCTGCGCCTGGACGGCGAACGCCTGTGGCAGGAACAGGACGGCATCACCCGCCAGCGCCTGGCGATCCGCCGTGGCAACGCCCTCTACCTGGAATGGGACGGCGAGCTGCAACGCGTCGAGCAGGTCGACCCGGTGGCCGAGGCCCAGGCCGCCCACGCCCACCACGGAGGGCTGACGGCGCCCATGAACGGCAGTATCGTGCGCATCCTGGTGGAAGCCGGCCAAGCCGTGGAAGCCGGCACCGCCCTGGTGGTGCTGGAAGCGATGAAGATGGAGCACAGCATCCGCGCGCCCCACGCCGGCACGGTCAAGGCGCTGTACTGCAGCGAAGGCGAACTGGTCGCCGAAGGCACCGCGCTGGTGGAGCTGGAAGAGGCGTGAGCCCACGTTCGTAGCCCCGTAGGGTGGATGTCGCTCTTTACATCCACCAGCGTGGCCCGACCCAACACCGCCGGTGGACATAAAAACGATGTCCACTCTGCACAGAACGAGTCCGTAGGATGGGTTTCGCTTCGCTCTACCCATCCTACGGAAGAATTGCGATGAACCCGGCTCGGCACCGCCGATGAATGAGAGAGAAGACGCGATGACGATTCCCAAGAAGGTCCGCCTGGTCGAAGTCGGCCCCCGCGATGGCCTGCAGAACGAGAAGCAACCCATCAGCGTGGCCGACAAGGTGCGCCTGGTGGACGACCTCTCCGCCGCCGGCCTCGACTACATCGAGGTGGGCAGCTTCGTCTCGCCCAAATGGGTGCCGCAGATGGCCGGCAGCGCCGAGGTGTTCGCCGGCATCACCTACCGCCCGGGCATCACCTACGCCGCCCTGGCGCCGAACATGCGCGGCTTCGAGGCCGCCCTGGAGGCCGGGGTGAAGGAAGTGGCGGTGTTCGCCGCCGCCTCCGAGGCCTTCTCGCAGAAGAACATCAACTGCTCCATCGCCGAGAGCCTGGAACGCTTCGTGCCGCTGATGGACGCGGCGCGGGCCAACGGCATCCGCGTGCGCGGCTACATTTCCTGCGTGCTGGGCTGCCCCTACGAGGGCGAGGTGCCGGCCGAGCAGGTCGCCGCCATCGCCGCCCAGCTGGACGCCATGGGCTGCTACGAAGTCTCCCTCGGCGACACCATCGGCACCGGCACCGCTGGCGCCACCCGCCACCTGTTCGAAGTGGTGGGTGCCAAGGTGCCGCGCGAACGCCTCGCCGGGCATTTCCACGATACCTACGGCCAAGCCGTGGCCAACGTCCATGCCGGCCTGCTGGAAGGCATCGCCGTGTTCGACAGCTCGGTCGCCGGCCTCGGCGGCTGCCCCTATGCCAAGGGCGCCACCGGCAACGTCGCCACCGAAGACCTGCTTTACCTGCTCAACGGCATGGGCATCGAAACCGGCATCGACATGGATCGCCTGGTGGACGCGGGCCAACGCATCTGCACCGTGCTCGGCAAGGAAAACGGCTCCCGCGTCGCCCGCGCGCTCCTGGCGAAGCGCAGCTGATCCTCTCTCCCACGACCACAACCCGTCGTAGCCCGGACTTCAGTCCGGGGGCTTGTCCAACATCGCTCCCGGGCTGAAGCCCGGGCTACCGGCTCTCTCCTCGTAGGAGCGAATTCATTCGCGATGGGGGCTCCCCAAAAGCCTCGCGGTTGAAACCGCTCCTACGCCTTTCCCCTGTCAGGGCATGACCGGCGGCACGTATTCCAGGGTGCTGCCAAGCGCCCACAGCAGCACCAGCACCAGCGGGATGTGCACCAGCAACTGGACGAAGGAGAAGCCGATCAGGTCGCGCGCCTTCAGGCCCAGCACGCCCAGCAGCGGGAGCATGTAGAAGGGGTTGATCAGGTTCGGCAGCGCTTCGGCGGCGTTGTAGATCTGCACCGACCAGCCCAGGTGGTAGCGCAGCTCGTTGGCCACCTGCATCACATAGGGCGCCTCGATGATCCACTTGCCGCCACCGGAGGGGATGAAGAAGCCCAGCACGGCGGAGTACACGCCCATCAGCAGCGCGTAGGTGTCGTGGGAAGCGATCTGCACGAAGAAGGTGGAGATGTGGTGCGCCAGGGTCTGGCCATCGCCGCCGTTCACCGTGGTCATGATCGCGGCGATGGAGCCGTACAGCGGGAACTGGATCAGCACCCCGGTGGTAGTGGGCACGGCGCGGGCCACGGCATCCAGGAAGCTGCGCGGGCGCCAGTGCAGCAGCGCGCCGGCCATGATGAACAGCAGGTTGTAGGTGTTGAGCCCGGAGATGGCGGTGATCGCCGGCTTGCTGGCGAACTCCTGGGCCAGCCAGCCGCCGGCCAGCACCACCAGCATGATGATCAGCAGCGGGCTGTGCTCCAGCCACTCGCCCGGGCGGGTCGGCTTCGGCTGGGGCGGCGCGGTGAAGCTCGGGTCCACGCCACAGGCCTTGGCATCGCGAGCACTGGCGGCGCTGGGCGCGGTCATGTAGGCGATGGCCAGGGACACCAGCACCAGCGCCAGCAGCAACACGCCAGACTGCCAGAGGAAGATGGTCTCGGTGAAGGGGATGACGCCGGTGATGGCGAGGATCGACGGCGGCAGGCTGGCCGGGTTGGCCTGCAGCTGCGCGGCCGACGACGACAGCCCCAGGGCCCAGACGGCGCCCAGGCCCAGGTAGGCGGCGGCACCGGCGGCGCGGTAGTCCATCTTGATGTCTTCACGGCGGGCCAGTGCACGCACCAGCAGGCCGCCGAACACCAGGGACAGGCCCCAGTTGAGCAGCGAGGCGACCATGGAGATCAACGCCACCCAGGCCACTGCGGTGCGGCCATTCTTCGGCACCCGCGCCAGCAGGTCGATGAGCCGCGATGCCGGGCCGGAGCTGGCGACCACATAGCCGCCGATGACCACGAAGGCCATTTGCATGGTGAAGGGGATCAGGCTCCAGAACCCATCGCCGAAGGCCTTGGCCGTGGAGCTGACGGGCGCGCCCATGGCCAGCACGGCGACGGTGACGATCAATACCGCGAGCGCGGCGAATACCCAGGAGTCGGGGAACCAGCGCTCGGCCCAGGCTGAGCAGCGCATGGCAAAACGGGCGGAACGGCTTTCTTCGAGTTGCGTGACCATCGGTCTACCTCACTTTTATTCTTGTCGGCATGGCACGGCCGGGGCCGGGCACCGGATAAGGGTTGGAACCAGCACGGGGGTCTTTGCCCCCTGTTTGCCTGAAACGACGACGCCACGCCCCAGGGCGTGGAATGCGTCTTGCCCCGCTCGGTGAGCGGTGCGTGATGCAATTCCCGGCGCGACCTCTATCCGGAGGTCGTCACCGGGCGCAGCGGAGCCCAGCACGGGAGGCTGGGCCGGGTGATGCGTCGGGCCGGGTTCCTCGGCCCGACTGAAGGCTTAACGCTCGATGGCCAGGGCCACGCCCTGCCCGCCGCCGATGCACAGGGTCGCCAGGCCCTTCTTCGCATCGCGCTTGATCATCTCGTGCAGCAGGGTCACCAGCACGCGGCAGCCCGAGGCACCGATGGGGTGGCCGATGGCGATGGCGCCACCGTTGACGTTGACCTTCTCGGCGTCCCAGCCCAGCTCCTTGCCCACCGACAGGGCCTGGGCGGCGAAGGCTTCGTTGGCTTCGATCAGGTCCAGCTCGCCGAGGTTCCAGCCAGCCTTCTCCAGGCAGCGCTTGGTGGCGGAAACCGGGCCGATGCCCATGATCGCCGGGTCGACGCCGGCATTGGCATAGGCGGCGATGCGCGCCAGCACCGGCAGGCCCAGGGCCTTGGCTTTCTCGGCGCTCATCAGCAGCACGGCGGCGGCGCCGTCGTTGAGGCTGGAGGCGTTGCCGGCAGTGACGCTGCCGTCCTTCTTGAACGCCGGCTTGAGCTTGGCCAGGGATTCGGCGGTGGTGCCGGCGCGGGGCTGCTCGTCGGTGGCAAAGGCGACGGGGTCGCCCTTCTTCTGCGGAATCAGGATCGGGGTGATCTCATCCACGAAGCGGCCGGCTTCGATGGCGGCGGAAGCCTTTTGCTGGGAGGCGGCGGCGAAGGCGTCCTGGGCTTCACGGCTGATGCCGTACTTCTCCACCAGGTTCTCGGCGGTGATGCCCATGTGGTAGTCGTTGAAGGCGTCCCACAGGCCGTCCTGGATCATCGTGTCGACCAGTTTGGCGTGGCCCATGCGCAGGCCGGTGCGGGCGCCGGGCATGACGTAGGGGGCGAGGCTCATGTTTTCCTGGCCACCGGCGATGATCACCTCGGCGTCGCCGCAGCGGATGGCCTGGGCAGCCAGGTGCAGGGCCTTGAGGCCGGAGCCGCAGACCTTGTTCAGGGTCATGGCCGGCACGGCATTGGGCAGGCCGGCGAGGATGGCGGCCTGGCGCGCGGGGTTCTGGCCGGAGCCGGCGGTGAGCACCTGGCCGAGGATGACTTCATCCACCTGGGCGCCATCGAGGCCGGTCTGGGCCAGCAGCTGGCGGATCACCGCAGCGCCCAGCTCGGGGGCGGGAATGTTGGCCAGCGAGCCCTGGAAGCTGCCGACGGCGGTGCGGGTGGCGGCGACTATGACGACGTCTTGCATGTGCGGATCTCCTGCGGGGCCACGCCGCACGGGCCTGGCCGATGAACAAAAGACCGCCCCGCGGACGAAGCGTGCGTGGCGTTTCGTCCGCGAGGCGGAAGAGCAATCAGAAGCTCATTTCGATCACGTCGTCCGGGACGATCAGCTTGCCGGCGGTCTTGGCGACAATCTCCTCGACGCTGACGCCGGGGGCGCGCTCGCGGAGGATGAAGGCGCCGTCCTCGATCTCCAGGTAGGCCAGGTCGGTGAGCACCTTGCGGATGCAGCGGCAGCCGGTGAGCGGCAGGCTGCAGTGCTTGAGCAGCTTGGACTCGCCGTCCTTGGAGGCGTGGGTCATGGTGACGATGATGTTGTCGGCGCCGGCCACCAGGTCCATCGCGCCGCCCATGCCCTTGACCAGCTTGCCGGGGATCATCCAGGAGGCGATGTTGCCCTGCACGTCCACCTCGAAGGCGCCCAGCACCGTGAGGTCGACGTGGCCGCCACGGATCATGGCGAAGGATTCGGCGGAGTCGAAGATCGCCGCGCCCTTGCTGGCGGTGACCGTCTGCTTGCCGGCGTTGATCATGTCGGCGTCGACTTCCTCCTCGGTGGGGAAGGCGCCCATGCCCAGCAGGCCGTTCTCGGATTGCAGCATCACTTCCATGCCCTCGGGCACGTAGTTGGCCACCAGCGTGGGGATGCCGATCCCCAGGTTCACGTAGTAGCCGTCCTTCAGTTCGCGGGCCACGCGCTGGGCCATCTGTTCGCGGGTCAGTGACATTTCAAATGCCTCATCTTGTACTGTTATCGGAGAGGATGCTCAGGAGCGAGTGGTGCGCTTTTCGATGCGCTTCTCGAAGGTGCCCTGAATGATGCGATCGACGTAGATGCCGGGGGTGTGGATCTGGCTCGGGTCCAGCTCGCCGGGCTCGACGATTTCCTCCACCTCGACCACGGTGATGCGGCCGGCGGTGGCCACCACCGGGTTGAAGTTCTGCGCGGTGTGGCGGTAGATCACGTTGCCGTAGCGGTCGGCCTTCCAGCCCTTGACGATGGCGAAGTCGCCGGTGATGGCCGGCTCGAGGATGTAGGGGCGGCCATTGAATTCGCGGGCCTCCTTGCCTTCGGCGACCGGGGTGCCGTAGCCGGTGGCGGTGTAGAAAGCGGGGATGCCGGCGCCACCGGCGCGCAGCTTCTCGGCGAGGGAGCCCTGGGGCGTGAGTTCGACTTCCAGCTCGCCGCTGAGCAGCTGCTGCTCGAACAGGGCGTTCTCGCCCACGTAGGAGGCGATCATCTTGCGGATCTGCCGGTCTTCCAGCAGCACGCCGAGGCCGAAGCCGTCGACGCCGCAGTTGTTGGAGACCACGGTGAGGTCGCGCACGCCACGGCGGCGGATCTCGGCGATCAGGTTCTCGGGGATGCCGCACAGGCCGAAGCCCCCGGCGAGGACGGTCATGCCGTCGGTGAGCCCTTCGAGGGCTTCCTCGTAGCTGCCTACGCGCTTGTCGAGTCCACTCATGGTGCTGCCTCTTGTGATTGTCGTTGGCCCGGCGCGGGGCCGGTGAGTGGGCCCAAGCTTCTCCTCGTTCGACTCATTTGTTAATTTTGTTTTTCCTCGCTATTGATCGGCAAAACAAATCAATGACCGTCAAGCAACTGCGTGCCTTCCTCGCCGTCGCCCAGAGCCTGAGCTTCGCCCAGGCCTGCGAACGCCTGCACCTGTCCCAGCCGGCGCTGTCCCTGGCGATCAAGAACCTGGAGGAGTCCCTCGGCGGCCAGCTGCTGGTGCGCACCACCCGCAGCGTGGCGCTGACGCCCGAAGGCGAGACTCTGCTGCCCATCGCCCGGCGCCTGCTGGCGGACTGGGATAACGCCGAGGAGCTGCTGCGCCAGCACTTCACCCTGCAGCTGGGCAAGGTGGCCATCGCCGCCATGCCCTCCTTCGCCGGCAACCTGCTGCCGGTGGGGCTGCGCGCCTTCCGCGATCGCCACCCGAAGGTCAACGTGGCGGTGCATGACGTGATCAACGAACAGGTGCTGGAGATGGTGCGCAACCACCGCGTCGAGCTGGGCATCGCCTTCGAGCCGGAGTCCCTCGACGGCCTGGCCTTCACGCCCTTCTACACCGACCGCTTCGTCGCCGTGGTGCCCGGCGATTGCCCGCTGGCCGAGCGTCGGGAAGTGAGCTGGGCGGAGCTGCTGGGCGAGCCCTTCATCACCCTGCAACGCCCCTCCGCCGTGCGCCTGCTGCTGGAGGAGCGGGTGGCGGCACGGCACGGCCGGCTGCCGGTGGCCCTGGAGAGCCACCAGTTGGTGACGGTCGGTCGCATGGTCGCCCAGGGCCTGGGCGTGAGCGCGGTGCCCAGCCTGTGCATCCAGCAGATGGAGGAACTGGGCGCCCGCTGCATCGCCCTGCGCGACCCGCAGATCGAGCGTCGCGTGGGCCTGCTGTGGCTCTCCGGGCACACGCTTTCCACCGCCGCCCAGGCCCTGGCCGACGCGCTGCTGCACCTGCGCGACTGGAATCGCCAGGCGCCTGCGGAACCCGGCGAGTGAGACCAACCCCGAACCTTGTACCGGAGCGGCCGCCCACGGCCCGTGCCATGCTATGGACATCGCCCGCCAGCGCAGTGGGCCCAGCCGTAGAAGAAGAGGAATCGCCCGATGAACCAGCCCCTGTGGACCCCCAGCCCGGAACGCATCGCGGCCACGCGGATGGACGCCTTCCGCCGCGAGATCAACCGCCGCCACGGCCTCGACCTGGCCGACTACGCCGCCCTGCACGCCTGGAGCGTCGAGCAGCGGGAAGCCTTCTGGCAGGCGCTGGTGGAGCTGTTCGACGTGCGTTTCCATGCACAGCCCCGCAACGTGCTGGAGGAAGGCGCGGCGATGCCCAGCGCCCATTGGTTCCCCGGCGCCACCCTGAACTTCGCCGAGCACCTGCTGCGCCGCCGTGACGCCCACCCGGCGCTGGTGGCCGTGGCCGAGGACGGTCGCCGCGAGCAGCTCAGCCATGCCGAACTGGCCGCCCATGTGGCCGGCCTGCAGCAGCGCCTGGCCGCCGCCGGGGTGGGCGTCGGCGACCGTGTGGCGGCCTTCATGCCCAACACCTGGCAGACGGTGGTGGGCATGCTCGCCACCGCCAGCCTCGGCGCCACCTGGTCGTCCTGCTCGCCGGACTTCGGCACCCAGGGGGTGATCGACCGCTTCGGCCAGATCGAACCCAAGGTGCTGATCGCCGCCGCCGGCTACCACTACGCCGGCAAGCTCCTGGACCTGACCGCCAAGCTCAATGAAATCCTCCAGCGCCTGCCCGCCCTCGCCCAGTTGGTGGTGGTGCCCTATGCCCGCCCCGAGGCCCGCGCGGAAGACTTCGCCACCCCGGCCCGGGTCAGCCTGTGGAGCGACTTCTACCGCCCCGGCGGCGAGCCCGCCTTCGTTCCCGTGCCCTTCGAGCAGCCGCTGTACATCCTCTACTCCAGCGGCACCACCGGGGTGCCCAAGTGCATCGTCCACGGCGTGGGCGGCACCCTGCTGCAGCACCTCAAGGAACACGCGCTGCACAGCGACCTGAAGGCCGACGACACGCTGTTCTACTTCACCACCTGCGGCTGGATGATGTGGAACTGGCTGGCCTCCGGCCTGGCCCTGGGCGCCACCCTGGTGCTCTACGACGGCTCGCCCTTCCACCCCGGCCCCGAGCGGCTGATGGACCTGATCGACGCCGAGGGCATCAGCGTGTTCGGCACCAGCGCCAAGTACCTGGCCGCCCTGGAGAAGGCCGGCGCCAAGCCCCGCCAGAGCCATCGCCTGGAGCGCCTCAAGGCGCTGCTCTCCACCGGCTCGCCCCTGGCCCACGAGGGCTTCGACTACGTCTACCGCGAGATCAAGGCCGAGCTGTGCCTGTCGTCCATCTCCGGCGGCACCGACATCGTCTCCTGCTTCGCCCTGGGCAACCCGGTGCTGCCGGTATGGCGCGGCGAGCTGCAGTGCAAGGGCCTGGGCATGGACGTGCAGGTGTGGGACGAGGACGGCAGGCGGCTCACCTCCGGCAAGGGCGAGTTGGTCTGCGCCCGGCACTTCCCCTCGATGCCGGTGAGCTTTTGGAACGACCCGGACGGCGAGAAATTCCGCGCGGCCTACTTCGAGACCTTCCCCGGCGTCTGGGCCCACGGCGACTACGCCGAGGAGACCGCCCATGGCGGCCTGGTGATCCACGGCCGCTCCGACGCCGTGCTCAACCCCGGCGGCGTGCGCATCGGCACCGCCGAGATCTACCGCCAGGTGGAGAAGGTGGAAGAAGTGCTGGAATCCATCGCCATCGGCCAGGACTGGCAGGGCGACGTGCGCGTGGTGCTGTTCGTGCGCTTGCGCGACGGCGTGGCGCTGGACGAAGCGCTGCAGGCGCGCATCCGCCAGGTGATCCGCGCCAACACCACGCCGCGCCACGTGCCGGCGAAGGTGATCGCCGTCACCGACATCCCCCGCACCCTCAGCGGCAAGATCGTCGAGTTGGCGGTGCGCAACGTCGTCCACGGCCGCCCGGTGAAGAACACCGACGCCCTGGCCAACCCCCAGGCGCTGGAGCTGTTCAGGGACCTGCCGGAACTGGCGGAGTGAACACCGCGAGGCCGTAAGCCGGGGGCAACCCGGCGGCTCCCTGGCACTCGCGAGCCTCACCCGCCCTGCGAACCCCATCACGCTTGGACCAATGGCCAAGGGAATGGCCGTGGCACCGGCGCTACCATGGCCGCTTCACCCCACCTGGAACCCGAGATGGATCTCATCCCCCGTGCCCTGCTCTGCCTGGGCCTCGCCCTGCCCTCCATCGCCCTGGCCACGCCCTGCCAGGAGTTCGAACCCGCTACCGCGCGCCTCGAAGGCAAGCTGGAGCGCCAGACCCACCCCGGCCCGCCCAACTTCGAGAGCGTCGAGAACGGCGACGAGGCACGCACCGGCTTCTACCTGGTGCTGGCCGAGCCCGCCTGCGTGAAGGGCAACGACTACGAGACGGACATGGGCGCCGAGCAGGACGTGCGCCTGGTGCAACTGGTGCTGGACGAAGCCGGCTACAAGAAGCTCGAACCGCATCTGGGCCAGCAGGTGACCCTCGCCGGCCACCTGTTCTCCGCCGAGACCGCCTTCCACTACGCGCCGCTGCTGATGCAGGACGTGCAATGGCTGGAGGACCAGCCGACCGCCAGCGCCGACTGCGAAGCCCTGGCCGCCAAGGCCAACGACGCTGTCGGCTTCCACCCGCCCTGGTGGGGCACGGTGAAGGGCGAAGGCCGGCTGCACTTCCACAGCGCGCCGGACAAGGCCTGCACCATCCCCGGCCTGTTCATCATCCCCGGCGACGGCGTGACCATCTACGCCGCCGAGAACGGCTGGATGCAGGTGATGTACATCAACGCCAAGGGCGAGGACTTCAGCGGCTGGGTGGAAGAAAACCGCCTGGACGCCGCCCCGTCGCGCAGTGAAGGCGACGACCAGCCCGAACCGGCCGCCAGCGGCCAACCCGAGGACGTCACCACCTTCGCCGACCGCTACGCCAACTGCGAGCACTTCCTCGGCGAGGAGCCCTACGACGCAGAGCGGGCCAAGGAGCTGGCCCAGGCCGTGGAAGAACTGTGCACCGGCATCGACGCCCAGCTCGACGCCCTGCGCCAGCGCTACAAGGACGATGCCAGCGTGACCCAGGCCCTGGCCGGCTACGAGAAGGTGGAATGACCCCTCCGCCGCGTCACCCCGACGCGGCGGCAGCCTCTCCTATACTCCTGGCGTCGCCCTGAAACGGACCCCACCGTGCTCGCCAGAACCCTGTGCTTCGCCGCCCTGCTCTGCTGCGCCCTCCAGGCCACCGCCCGGCCCCTGCAGGTCGACCTGTACCTGCCCGATGCGCCGCCGCTGACCATGCTGGAAGCCGGCAACAGCCACGGCATCGTCGGCGACGCCACCCTGCTGGCGCTCAAGCGCGCCGGTTACCAGGTGCGCATCCTCGTCGCGCCCTGGGCACGGGCGCAGAAGCGCACCATGGAAGGCCGCGACATCCTCGTCATCCCCCTGTCGCGCACACCGGATCGCGAAGCCTCCTACACCTGGGTCGCACCGATCATGGAGTTGCAGCGCGCCTTCTTCACCCTGGACGAGCCGGTGAAGGACTTCGCCGAGGCTCGCGCCCGCTACCGCCAGGTCGGCGTCGGCCTGGGCACCGCACAGAACGAGATCCTCCGTCGCGAAGGCTTCGACGGCGGGCAAATACGCTCCCTGGTACTGGGCGACAAGCCTGCGCAGCTGCTGGAGATGGGGCGCATCGACGCCTGGTTCACCGGCGTCCCCGAGGCGCTCTACATCTGGCCCAAGGTCTCGCACCAGCGCCTGCGCATGAGCCCGCCCCTGGCGGCCACCGACCTCTACCTCGCCTGCTCCCTGGCCTGCAACCCGCAACTGGTGGACGACCTGCGCAAGGCCATCGAAGCCCTGCGCACGGACGGCAGCCTGAAGCGCATCCAGGCGCGGTACCTGAAGGACGCGCAGCCGCTACTGGAACAACAGGCTCCGTAGGTCGGGTGCAACCCGACATGAGCCCATGCAAGCCTCGCGGGTTTCACCCGCCCTACGGATGGGCAGAAGAGTTCAGAGCACGCACACGCCCAACGAAACTCCACCCCCATCGTAGGAGCGAGCTGTGCTCGCGAAGCCCTTTCCAGAGCCCCGGGCTGAAGCCCGGGCTACAGGCCTCGACGACCCGGTAGGTCAGGTGCAACCCGGCACGGATGCGCAAACACATCGCGGGTTGGCGGCGTGGTCAGTAGTGCTTGCCGGGGTCTTCCGGCGGCGGATCTTCTTCGGGCAGGTCTTCGAGCTTGAGTTCCAGACCCCAGCTGGCGGCATCCTGGGTCGGCGTGGCCTGGGGCGTCGGTGCGGGAGGCGGGGTCGGTGCAGCGGCGGTGGGCCGGGTGCCGGGGCCGTCGCGGTGCAACTTGAGCTTGAGGCGCAGGTTGTTGGCCGAGTCGGCGTTCTTGATCGCCTCCTCTTCCTGGATCGAACCCTCGATCACCAGATCGAACAGCGCCTGGTCGAAGGTCTGCATGCCCAGGGCCTTGGATTTCTCCATGATTTCCTTGATCGAGCTGAAATCGCCGCGCTTGATCAGGTCGCTGATGGTGGAGGTGCCCAGTAGCACTTCCACCGCCGCGCGGCGCTTGCCGTCCGAGGTGCGCACCAGACGCTGGGAAACGAAGGCCTTGAGGTTGTTGCCCAGGTCGTTGAGCAGTTGCGGGCGACGTTCCTCGGGGAAGAAGTTGATGATGCGGTCCAGCGCCTGGTTGGCGTTGTTGGCATGCAGGGTGGAGATGGCCAGGTGACCGGTGTCGGCGAAGGCCAGGGCGTGTTCCATGGTCTCGCGGTCGCGGATCTCGCCGATCAGGATCACGTCCGGCGCCTGGCGCAGGGTGTTCTTCAGGGCGGCGTGGAAGCTGCGGGTGTCCACCCCCACCTCACGCTGGTTGATGATGGACTTCTTGTGCCGGTGCACGTACTCCACCGGGTCTTCGATGGTGATGATGTGCCCGCCGCTGTTGCGGTTGCGGTAGTCGATCAGCGCGGCCAGGGAGGTGGACTTGCCGGAGCCGGTGCCACCGACGAAGAGCACCAGGCCGCGCTTCTCCATCACCACCTTGAGCAGGGTTTCGGGCAGCTTCAGGTCTTCGAACTTGGGGATGTCCAGCTTGATGTTGCGCGCGACGATGGAAACCTCGTTGCGCTGCTTGAAGATGTTGATGCGGAACCGCCCGATGTTGGGCAGGGAGATGGCCAGGTTCATCTCCAGCTCACGGTCGAATTCACCGCGCTGCTCCGGGTCCATGATGGATTCGGCGATACGCGCCACGTCGCCCGGCTTGAGCGGGTCGGTGCCCAGCGGCTTGAGCACGCCGTTGAACTTGGCGCAGGGCGGCGCGCCGGTGGAAAGGTAAAGGTCCGAGCCATCCTGGGAGGCCAGAACCTTGAGCATCGAGGGGAGATCCATGGGAGCGAACGTCCAAAGGGCATTTCGAATAACGGTAGGCGAATTTCGCCCGGCTTCCTGCGCGTGAACGCGCAACCGATGAACTGTATGGGCGCGCCGCGCGCTGGCACAATGAACGGCTCCACAAACCACGAGGAAATCCCATGGCCAAGGCCCTTGCCCGCCACATCCTGGTCAAGACCGAGGCGGAAGCCGAACAGATCAAGCAGCGCCTGGCCAAGGGCGAGGACTTCGCCGTGCTGGCGAAGAAGCACTCGCTCTGTCCCTCGGGCAAGCGCGGCGGCGACCTGGGCGAAGTGCGCCCCGGGCAGATGGTGCGGGTGATCGACCAGGTGATTTTCAAGAAGCCGGTGCGCACCATCCATGGCCCGGTGAAGAGCCAGTTCGGCTACCACCTGGTGCAGGTGTTCTTCAGGGAGTGATGGGCGGTACCCCGCGCGGGCGGGTGAAAACCGGCGCTCGCCCGCTAAACCGACGCGCCGCCGACAACCGACTCCCCGCCCCGCCCGCAAAACCGCTACAATCGCGCCCTTTTGCGCGTCAGCGCCCCAGCCAGCCCAGGATTCAACCGTGATCTCCACCGCCAACATCACCATGCAGTTCGGCCCCAAGCCGCTGTTCGAGAACGTTTCCGTCAAGTTCGGCAACGGCAACCGCTACGGCCTGATCGGCGCCAACGGCTGCGGCAAGTCGACCTTCATGAAGATCCTCGGCGGCGACCTGGAGCCTTCCGGCGGCCAGGTGATGCTCGAGCCGAACGTGCGCCTGGGCAAGCTGCGCCAGGACCAGTTCGCCTATGAGAACTTCAGCGTCATCGACACCGTGATCATGGGCCACGAGGAACTGTGGCGGGTGAAGGCCGAGCGCGACCGCATCTACTCCCTGCCGGAGATGAGCGAGGAAGACGGCATGGCCGTGGCCGAGCTGGAGACCGAGTTCGCCGAGATGGACGGCTACACCGCCGAATCCCGTGCCGGCGAGCTGCTGCTCGGCCTGGGTATCCCGCTGGCCCAGCACTTCGGCCCGATGAGCGAAGTCGCTCCCGGCTGGAAGCTGCGCGTGCTGCTGGCCCAGGCGCTGTTCTCGGACCCGGAAGTGCTGCTGCTGGACGAGCCGACCAACCACCTGGACATCAACACCATCCGCTGGCTGGAAAACATCCTCACGGCGCGTAACAGCACCATGATCATCATTTCCCACGACCGCCACTTCCTGAACAGCGTGTGCACCCACATGGCGGATCTGGACTACGGCGAGCTGCGCCTGTTCCCGGGCAACTACGACGAGTACATGACTGCGGCGACCCAGTCCCGCGAGCAACTGCTGGCCGACAACGCCAAGAAGAAGGCGCAGATCGCCGAGCTGCAGACCTTCGTCAGCCGCTTCTCCGCCAACGCCTCGAAAGCCAAGCAGGCCACTTCCCGCGCCAAGCAGATCGACAAGATCCAGCTGGCCGAGGTCAAGCCGTCCAGCCGCGTCAGCCCGTTCATCCGCTTCGAGCAGCACAAGAAGCTGCACCGCCAGGCGGTGACCGTGGAGAAGCTGGCCAAGGGCTTCGAGGACAAGCAACTGTTCAAGGGCCTGGACCTGCAGATCGAAGCCGGCGAGCGCGTCGCCATCATCGGCCCCAACGGCATCGGCAAGACCACCCTGCTGCGCACCCTGGTCGGTGAAATGACCCCGGACGCCGGCAGCGTGAAATGGACCGAGAGCGCCGAGCTGGGCTACTACGCCCAGGACCACGCCCACGACTTCGAAGACGACGTCACCCTGTTCGACTGGATGGGCCAGTGGACCCAGGGCGGCGAGCAGCTGGTGCGCGGCACCCTCGGCCGCATGCTGTTCTCCAACGACGAGATCCTCAAGTCGGTGAAGGTGATCTCCGGTGGTGAGCAGGGCCGCATGCTGTTCGGCAAGCTGATCCTGAAGAAGCCCAACGTGCTGGTGATGGACGAACCCACCAACCACCTGGACATGGAATCCATCGAGGCGCTCAACCTGGCGCTGGAGAACTACCCGGGCACGCTGATCTTCGTCAGCCACGACCGCGAGTTCGTCGGCTCCCTGGCCACCCGCATCATCGAGCTCTCGGAGACCGGCGTGACCGACTTCAGCGGCACCTACGACGACTACCTGCGCAGCCAGGGCGTGATCGTCTGACGCCCCGCTCCGCCCCATGAAAAAGCCCCGCCGATGCGGGGCTTTTTCTTGCCTGCGCGCCCCTAGCCGGGGAGCCCCGCCAAGGCGGCGCGCAGCCGCTGGGTGCCGGGGCGCTGGCAGGTGATGGCCACCGCCTCCAGCCCCAGCCAGGTGGCGAGGCTGCGCAGCTGCTCGGCCAGGGCCTGGATGCCGGCCTCGCTCAGGCCCCGGGGCTCTTCGTGCAGGGCATGCACCGCGAGGCGGTCCTGGGCGCGTTCGGCGCGCAGGTCGACCCGGGCAGGCAGGCGTTCGTCGTGCAGGAAGGGCAGCACGTAGTAGCCGTACTGGCGCTTCTCCGCCGGGGTGTAGATCTCCAGGCGGTAGCGGAAGTCGAACAGGCGCTCGGTGCGGGCGCGCTCCCATACCAGCGAGTCGAAGGGTGAAAGCAACGCACTGGCGCGCACCTTGCGCGGCACCGTCGGCTCGCCGATGCAGTAGCCGGGTTGCTTCCAGCCGCGCACCGTCACCGCCTGCAGGTCGCCGTTCTCCACCAGCTCGGCGAGGGCCTGGCGGCTGTCGGCCGGGTCCAGCCGGTAGTAATCGCGCAGGTCCTTCTCGGTGGCCACGCCCAGGGCCTGCGCCGAGTGCAGCAGCAACTGGCGGATGGCGGCGTCTTCCGGCAGTTCGACAGCGTTGAGCAGGTCCGCCGGGATCACCCGCTCGGGCAGGTCGTAGAGGCGCTCGAAACCCCGACGACCGGCGACCGTCACCTCCCCCGCGGCGAACAGCCATTCCATGGCGTGCTTTTCGGCGCTCCAGTCCCACCAGGGGCCGGCACGCTCCTGGCGGGTGCTCAAGGCACCGGCACCCAGGGCGCCCTGCTCGCGCACGGCGGCGAGCACGCGCTGGATCACCTCCTGCTGCTCGCGACCGAAGCGCGCCATCTGCTGGTAGATGCCCCGCCCCTGGGCCGCCCGCTGCATGCGCCAGCGCAGCGCCGGGTAGAGGTCCAGCGGCAGCAGCGAGGCCTCGTGGCCCCAGTACTCGAAGAACTCGCGACGGCGCGGCTTGCCCCAGGCCAGTTCGTCCAGCAGCTCGCGCGGGTAATCGCCCAGGCGCGAGAAGAACGGCAGGTAGTGCGAGCGCACCAGGGCGTTGACCGAGTCGATCTGCACCACGCCAAGACGCCCGGCCAGCGCACGGACGTGGCTGGCGCGGATCGCGCCACGGGGCGGCCGCATGAAGCCCTGAGCGGCCAGGGCCAGGCGGCGGGCTTCGGCGGCGCTGAGTTCGAGGGCCATCGGCGGGGTCCTGGCAGCGGGGTCAGCCCAGGACATTAGCACCCGTCGCGGCGGCTTTCCCATCGTTCGGCACGGGCGCCGGCGGCGGGAAGGGATGGCGGAAGGTGAAGGCCCGTGGCCCCGGCCCCTGCTCACGCAGCAGGGCCAGGCGTTCGGCGGCTTCCCGGGCATCGGGGCGATGCCCGGCAGGCACCCACCAGCACACCAGGTGCGCTTCGCTGATGCGCGCGAACCACTCGTTGCGGCGCTTGAGCATCTCGGTGTGGGCGCCACGGTAGGTGAAGTCGCGCAGGGATTCCATGTCCCGCCAGACCGAGAGGTTGACCAGCACGTCGTCGCCGAAGGGGCGGATCGCCGTGGCGTCACCGCCCTCGTCCTCCAGGCGCCATACGTAGCCGGGCGACGCTTCCGCCAGGCCATTGATGCGCGCCAGGTTGGCGACGAAATCGGCCATGCCGGGGGAATCCAGCGGCGCGGTCATCAACGCGATATTCAGTTGTGCCAGTTCGAAGGCCGGGGCCATCGGGGTCTCCTTTCCGTGTGGCGTCAGATATCGAGGGTCAGGGTGTGCATCACCTGGGCGTTGCCGCCAGCCATCAGGCGCTGGATGCGGCCTTCGCCGTCCAGGTCCAGGTCGACGGTGATCAGGCTCGGCGAGGCCGGTTGCATCAGGTAGCCCTGTTCGATCAGCAGCTGCGCCCCGGGCAGGCCCATGCGGTCGTGCAGGTAGCAGGCCAGTGGCCCGGCGGCCATGCCGGTGGCCGGCTCCTCGGGGATGCCGAAGCGCGGCGCGAACATCCGCGCACCCGCCACGCGGCCAGGTTGGCGGCTGTCACGGGAGAAAGCGTAGAAGCCCACCACGTCCAGTTCCTCGCTGATGCGCTCGAGGGCTTCCAGGTCGGTGCGGATGCTCGCCACATCGGCTTCGCTGCGCAGGGGCACGACGACGAAGGCGACCCCGGTGCTGACCCGCGACGGCAGCAACCCCTCGGCCAGTTGCCCAGGCTCCAGGCCCAGGGCCGCGAGGCTTTCCGCCAGCAGGCGCGAGCCCTGCTCGACGTCCTGGTACTGCGGCGCGCGCTGCTCCATGAACACCCGCTCGCCCTCGATGAAGATGTCGCGGTTGCCGTCGATGGTTTCCTTGTTGCTCCAGCCCTCGCCGACCCGGCCCAGCTGGCGCAGCAGCGAGAAGGTGGCCACCGTGGCGTGGCCGCAGTGGGGGATCTGCCGGTTGGGGGTGAAGAACTCCAGCTTGAAGGCAGCCTGCCCCGAGTCGGAGACGAAGGCCGTCTCCGACAACCCGAGCTGGGCGGCGATCGCCTGCTTCTGCGCCGCGCTGAGCGCATCGGCACCGACCACTACACCGGCGGGGTTGCCACCCTGCCCGCCATCGACGAACGCATTCACGATCCTGACTTCGACTTGCATCGCTTTTCCTTGTTGTTGTGTGGGTGTTGCGTGAGTTCATTGTTGCCGGGGGTAGCTGCGTGGGGTTCATTTGCCCAGCGGGTCGTCCCAGAAAGGCCGCTCGCTTTCCTGCATCACATCGCCCCGGGTCAGGCCCAGGTCCTTGAGCATGGCATCACTCAGGCTGGCCAGCTCACGGCGCTGGCTGTACAGCTGGTACCAGCGCAGCAGGCGGGTACCGAGGGAAAGATGGGAGCCACGAACGACGGGCCGGTGGGTGGGGTGCAGCGTGCCTACGAAACCGAATTGACCTTTCATCGCGTCGCCCTCCTTGTGGGGTTGGCGCCAGTTTCCCGCGACGCTTATGATCAATCCAACGAATGTTTCTTATGCATTGCATCTCAGGAATTGATGAATGAGCTACCCCGCCATCGACACCGAACTGCTGCGCACCTTCGTCGCCATCGCCGACAACGGTGGCTTCACCCGCGCAGCGGAAGTGGTCAACCGCACCCAGTCGGCCGTGAGCATGCAGATGAAGCGGCTGGAAGAGGACGTGCTGGAACGCACGGTGTTCGAGCGTGACGGCCGCCAGGTGCGCCTGACCGCCGAGGGGCAGATATTGCTGAGCTATGCGCGGCGCATCCTCAAGCTGCACGGCGAGGTGATGACCACCCTGCGCGAACCGCACATGGTCGGCTCGGTGCGCATCGGCACCCCGGACGATTACGTGATGCGCTTCCTGCCCGGCATCCTTTCGCGCTTCGCCCAGTCCTACCCGCTGGTGCAGGTGGAGGTGCATTGCGAGTCGTCCTCGCAGTTGCTGCAGCGCCAGGACCTGGACCTGTCCATCGTCACCCGCGAGCCGGGCACCGAGATCGGCCAGTTGCTGCGCCAGGAGCGCTTCGTCTGGGCCGAGGCCATCGGCTTCAGCCCCCACGAGCAGACCCAGTTGCCGCTGGCGATGTTCAACACCGACTGCTTCTGCCGCGCCTGGGCCTGCAACGCACTGGACGCCATGGAGCGCCCCTACCGCGTCGCCTACACCAGCCCGAGCCTGTCGGCGATCATGGCGGTGGTCAGCGCCGGCCTGGCGGTGACCGCCCAGTTGCAGAGCCTGATCACCACCGACATGCGCATCCTCGGTGAGGCGGAGGGGCTACCCACCCTGCCCGCCTGCAGCATCGTGCTGGTGCGCAACCCCCGCAGCAGCTCGCCGGTCACCGAGACCCTGGCCGAGCACATCGTCGAAGGCTTCCGCCTGTAGCTCCGGTAGCGGACCATCGGCGGGCATTCTGCGCTTGCGTAACGCCCGTCCTGCCCACGTCACGCACAGCGCCCGCTTCGAGGTCGATCACTCGAACGCCAGCATCACCGCACACACCAGCAGGAACACGCAGAATGCCGTGCGCAGCACCCGTTCCGGCAGGGCGTGGGCCAGGCGCACGCCCCAGCTGATGCTGAGCAGGCCGCCGACAGCCAACGGGATGCCCATCGCCCAGTCGACGTGGTGGTTAAAGCCGTAGGTGGCGAGGGTCACCGCCGTGCTGGGCGCGGCGAGGGACAGCGACAGCCCCTGGGCAACCACCTGGGTGGTGCCGAAGACGCTGGTCAGCACCGGCGTGGCGACCACTGCACCGCCCACGCCGAACAGGCCGCCCATGGCACCGGCGAAACCGCCGAGCGCGCCCAACCAGGGCCAGGGGTGGCGCAACTCGGCACTGGTGGCGGCCTTGGCCATGAACATCCGCGCAAAGTTGTAGGCCGCCAGCACCAGCAGGAAGGCGACGAAGGCCAGGCGCATGTTCTCCGCCTCGATGCGCACCGCGAACAGCGAGGCCAGCCAGGCACAGCCGAAGCTGGTCACCGCCAGCAGCAACGCGTAGCGCGGGTCGATGCGGTTGCGCTGGTGGTAGCGCCATAGCGCCAGCAGCACGTTGGGCACCACCATCACCAGCGCGGTGCCCTGGGCCAGTTGCTGGTCCAGGCCGAAGAACACCCCCAGGGCGGGAATGGCGATCAGCCCGCCACCGATGCCGAACAACCCACCCAAGGTGCCAAGAGCCGCACCGAGCACCACATTCAACGCAATTGCCAGCAGGTCCATAACGCCTCCGTTCCGATGACGCGCATGCTACGCAGCGGCGGCTACCACGGAAACGCACAGCAGCGCACAATGGCTTTGCGAAATCCGCATAGGCACCCTCATGAACCCCGATGCACTGACCGACCAACTGGCCCTCTTTCTCGATGTACTGGAAGCGGGCAGCTTCTCCGCCGCCGCCCGGCGCCACCCGCTGACACCTTCGGCCGTGGCCCGGCGCATCGACGCCCTGGAGCGCGGCCTCGGCAGCGCCCTCTTCACCCGCAGCACCCACGCGGTGCGCGCCACCCCGGCAGGCCTGGCCTTTGCCGAGCGGGCAAAACGGATACTCGCCGAACTGCGCCTGGCACGTGCCGAGGCCGTGTCCCTGAGCAGCGCGCCGGAGGGGTTGATCCGCATCGATGCGCCCGCCCCGTTCGGCCGTCGCCACCTGGCGCCGGCCATCGCCGAATTCCTCGTCACCTATCCAGGCCTGGACGTTCAGTTGCGGCTGATCGACAGCTTCATCGACATGCACGGCGCCCACCTGGGCGAGGTGGACCTGGTGCTGCGCATCGGCCCGCTGGCCGACACCCGCCTGGTGGCGACGCCGCTATCGCCCCTGGTGCGCGTGCTCTGCGCCAGCCCCGATTACCTGCGCCGACGCGGCGTACCGAGCGACGCCCGCGAGCTGACCGAGCACGACGGCCTCGACTGGGATGCCCTCGCACCGCCCTATGCCTGGCGCTTCGAGGTGGAGGGCCGCGCCCAGGTGATCCGCCCCCGGCGCATGCGCATGACCGCGAACAACGCCGAAACCCTGCTGTTCAGCGCCGTCGCCGGCCTGGGCGTCGCCCACCTGCCGACCTGGCTGATCAGCGACTACCTGCTGCGCGGGGAACTGGTGCCGCTGCTCTGCGAAAACGGCTTGCCCGCTCCGGAACCGAGCGGGATCTACGCCCTGCGCCTGGAGGGCGAAGCCAGCTCGCGGAGCCGGCTGTTGCTGGAGTTTCTCAAGAACCGCTTCGGCCCCGTACCGCCCTGGGACCTGGCCCTGAGCGGGCTGGGGCAGTCTTGAGGGTACGGTGCGGCAACGCCGGCGAAACGCTTCGCGAGCAGAGCCCGCTCCTACCGATCCAGGGCAGAGCGGGCAAGCGCCGCAACGTAGGATGGCGTAGAGCGCAGCGAAACCCATCACCACAGAATAACCGCCCGGATCAAAGCCCGGGCGGCCGCGCCATCAGTTGGGCAGTTGCACCACGCGGGTGCTGGCGGTCAGGTCGTGCAGGCAACGGCGATCCGCGCGGAAGATGAACAGGTAGTTCGCCAGCAATATCAGGCCGCCGATGATCGGGATGTAGGCGACCAGGCCCCAGAGCAGGTAGCGCTTGAGGTACATCGTGATCCACTCGGGCTTGTTGCCCTGCAGGTCGACGATGGCGAGCTTGAGCACGCGCTTGCCGACGGTCTGGCCGTAGTTCTTCAGGAAGTGCCCGTTGATCGCCAGGAACACCACGATACCCACCAGCGAACCCAGCGCCTGCTGGCCGAAGCCGGGCTGCACGCCCTCCATGAGCCCATCGTAGACACCCAGCAGGTAGCTGATGGGGATGGTGACGCACAACAGGATCAGCCCGTCGATCAGCGCGGCGCCGAAGCGCGAGCCGCGGGCGGCCAGCGGCAGGCCGGTGGCTTCGTGGGTCAGCTCCGCCTGGGGCGATTGGTAGGGGTTCTGGGCATCGGTCATTTACAGCTCTCCTTGCAGGGGTCTAGCCGGCAATTCTGGCTGCTGCGCACGGCGGCGCAAGTCCCAGTGCGCCGGAATGAGAACCGGTCAAATTTTGCTCACGAAAGGCTTGTGCGCTAAATTACGTCCATTCCCGCCCCCAGGAGGCCGCCATGAATACCCCGCTGGAACGTTGCGACGATCTGCTGCTCGATAACCAACTGTGCTTCGCCCTCTACTCCACATCCCTGCTGATGACCAAGGTGTACAAGCCGCTGCTCCAGGAACTGGGCCTGACCTACCCGCAGTACCTGGCGATGATGGTGCTCTGGGAAGGCGACGGCATCACCGTGGGCGATATCAGTGCCCGCCTGTTGACCGACCCGGGCTCCCTCACGCCCCTGCTCAAGCGCCTGGAAGCCGAAGGCCTGATCACCCGCACCCGCAGCAGCGCCGACGAGCGCGTGGTGGAGCTGCACCTCACCGAGAAAGGCCGCGCCATGCACAAACAGGCCCAGCGCGTGCCCGCCTGCATCCTCGCCGCCAGCGAGATGGACATCGCCGGCCTCGGCCAACTGAAGGACGAACTGGTGAGCCTGCGCAGGAGCTTGCAGAAGGCCGTGTGACGGCCTTATTCCCATCTGGCTGAGCGCTATTCGTTTTTCTTCTGAATAAATACCTTGCGCGCAAACTAAATGATCGATAACGTTCGCTTCACGCACTTAGTTAGCGCGCAATATTTTACGAAACCAAACGAATTCAGCGGAGAATCACCATGAACACTCAGCGCATCGCCACCCTCCTCACCGGTAGCCTCCTCGCCCTGTCCATCGGCAGCGCCTTCGCCGCCGGCAGCCCCGGCGTCGAACACAACACCCAGGCCTTCCTCGAAGCCCTCGAAGCCGGCAACGGCAAACCGCTGGAAACCCTCGCGCCGAAAGATGCCCGCGCCGTGCTGGTGGGTGCCCAGGCCGGGGTCAAGGTCGACCTCTCCGGCACCCGCGTCGAGAACAAGACCATCAGCATCAAGGGCCAGCCCCTGGAGCTGACCATCGTCCGCCCCGAAGGCGCCAAGGGTGACCTGCCGGTGTTCATGTTCTTCCACGGCGGCGGCTGGGTGCTGGGCGACTACCCCACCCACGAGCGCCTGATCCATGACCTGGTGGTGAACTCCGGTGCGGTGGCCGTGTACGTGAACTACACCCCCTCGCCCGAAGCCAAGTACCCCACCGCCATCAACCAGGCCTACGCGGCGACTAAATGGGTGGCCGAGCACGGCAAGGACATAGGCGTCGACAGCTCGCGCCTGGCAGTGGCCGGCAACAGCGTCGGCGGCAACATGGCGGCAGTGGTGGCGCTGATGGCTAAGGAACAGGGCACCCCGAAACTGCGCGCCCAGGTGCTGCTGTGGCCGGTGACCGACGCCAACTTCGAGACCGACTCGTACAACCAGTTCGCCCAGGGGCACTTCCTCACCAAGCCGATGATGCAGTGGTTCTGGAACAGCTACACCACCGACCCGAAGCAGCGTGCCGAGATCCACGCCTCGCCGCTGCGAGCCACCACCGAGCAGCTCAAGGGCCTGCCGCCGACCCTGATCCAGACCGCCGAGTTCGACGTGCTGCGTGATGAAGGCGAAGCCTACGCCCGCAAGCTGGATGCCGCCGGCGTCGAAGTCACCGCCGTGCGCTACAACGGCATGATCCACGACTACGGTCTGCTCAACGTGGTCAACCAGGTTCCGGCGGTGCGCTCGGCCATGCTCCAGGCCGGCGCCGAGCTGAAGAAGCACCTGCAATAACCGCGACGGTTGAATCGCAGGCAACAAAAAGCCCGGCCTAGGCCGGGCTTTTCACATCTCGCGAAAGGCTTAGGCCTTGACGCGGGATTTGTACTCGCCGGTGCGGGTATCGATCTCGATGGAGTCGCCGATTTCGCAGAATGCGGAAACCTGCAGCTCGGCACCGTTGTTCAGGCGAGCGGTCTTCATCACTTTGCCGGAGGTATCGCCACGCACGGACGGCTCGGTGTAAGCGATCTGGCGAACGATGGTGGTCGGCAGTTCAACGGAAATGACTTTCTCGTTGAAGAAGATGGCTTCGCAGACGTCGGTCATGCCGTCTTCGATGAAGGTCAGTACGGCTTCCAGATCGTCTTTCTCGATCTCGTACTGGTTGAATTCGCTGTCCATGAACACGTACAGCGGATCGGCGAAGTAGGAGTAGGTAACTTCCTTGCGATCCAGGATTACCGGTTCCAGCTTGTCGTCGGCCTTGTACACGGTCTCGGTGGCGGAACCGTTGAGCAGGTTCTTCAGCTTCATCTTGACGACTGCGCTGTTACGGCCGGACTTGTTGAACTCGGCTTTCAGGATGACCCAGGGGGAGCCATTGATGTTGGCAACCTGGCCAGCGCGGAACTCTTGAGCGGTTTTCATACGAATATCCGATTTGGATGAGTGACAAAAAACAGGCCGCGTATCATATCCAATTTGTATAAAAATGCACCAGCCCCGCAGCCAGATCCCGCCGCCCCGCCTGCAAGCCGCACCATTGCTCGGCGTGAACCTGCAGTTGGGCCTCGAACGGCTGCAGCGCCAGCCAGGCGGCGCCCATGTCGCCGCTCTGGTTCCAGGCGCGCCAAGCCGCCAGCAACGCCTGCGCCGGGGCATCGTCCAGGCCGGCGACATAGAGCGCGAGGAAGGCCTCGAGCTTTTCCAGGTGGACGCCCTCTTCCTGCTGGTAGATGTGCCAGAGCAACGGCCGGCCGGCCCATTGGGCGCGCACGAAGGAATCCTCCCCACGCACGGCGTTGAAGTCGCAGCACCAGAGCAGGCGGTCGTAATCGTCCTGGGGCATGAAGGGCAGCACCTGCACGGACAGGTTGCCGCGCTGGCCCTTGGCGCCGACGGCCAGTGAATCGACACCGAGCCAGCGCGCCACATCGCCCAGTACACGGCCTTCCGGCACCAGCAGCTGGGTTGGCCGGGACTCCCCGGCCAGCGCGTCGAGCCAACCGGGCAGCGCCGCGTTCTCGTAGGCGAACAGGGAGATCAACCGGGCACCGGCAACCCGCTCCACGCCAAGCGTTCGCAGGAAGTCAGCCTGGCCGGCGGCATCACTGCGCAGTGCGTTGCGTCGTTCGATCAGCCCGCGCTCGCGCAGCAGGCCGCCGGTGCCTTCGCTGAAGCCGGGGAAGAAGAAGAACTTCTGCAACCCACCGGGCTGCGGGGATGGCAGGCCGTGAAAGCTGCCGACCCAGTCTTCGGCACTGAGGTATTCCAGGTTCAACCAGAGCGGCGCCCTGTCGCGTGCGGCCATGGCATCTATGTAGGTGGCGGGCAATTGGCAGGCGAACGCCTCGATCACTGCATCCGCAGGCTCCACCGGCTGCCACTCGGTCGCCCAGCGACGCACCTCTACGCCCTGGCGCAGCTGGCAGTCGGCCGCCGCGTCGGCATCCGGGCACAGGCGCGCGAAGGCGGCCGGCTCGTCCACCCACAGGCGCACCTGCAAGCCATGCTCGGCGGCCAGCTGCCGTGCCAGGCGCCAGGTCACGCCGATGTCGCCGTAGTTGTCGACGACGCTACAGAAAATATCCCAGTTCACATGGGGGCTTCCGCGATAAAAGCCGGCAGTTTACCTGCAGCCGGCCCGGGCGGAAAAAACAAGGCCCGCCAAGTGGCGGGCCAAAGGGGGGTGCGGGATGGGCACCAGGAATAAACGGGCAGCCCCACGCTGCCAAAATGCGCCGGAGCAGGCGCAAGAAACCTCAGGCGGCCATGGCCAGGAAACCCTTGTGGCGCTTGGCCATTTTCGCCATCTCCAACTCCCAGATGGCCTTGCTGGCGCTGGCCATGTCCTGGGTGGTGTAGGGGCCGGATTTGCGCTGGCCGTCGATCACCACGAACCAGCAGGCGAGATGCCCTTGCGCTCGCAGCGCCTCGGGGACTGCACTTCCAACCAGGGACATGATGTCGATATGTGGCATGGCGACCTCCTTAACTCTGTTGGGAGCCACTTTATGGGGGCCTGGCGCGGCTTTGAAATCAGTCGTCTCGATAGTGCTTATGGATAAGCGCAATCACAGCCGGCATCCCGTTCGGGAAAATCGGCAAAACCAATTCCCGCCCTGCCCGTCTATTGGCAAGAACACCCCCGGCAAGGAGGAAGACATGAACGGGCACAACCGCTACGAGATCATCTACAAGGAAAACGGCAGCCCACGCGCCTTGATGGTCGAGGTGGATTACCAGCCGTCCAGCGCCGACATCTACGGGTTGCTGATGGAGAAACACGGCATCCCCTTTACCGGGGAGCCGCGGGACAACGGCGACTACCTGCGCATGACGGCCGAGAAGGGCATCACCGACGTCGCGGTGCGGCGCAAGTACTGAAAGCAACGAGGATTAGAAGCAAGAAGCCCCGGTCGATGCCGGGGCTTTTCTATTGCTGTACGACTTCCGCGCAGTGATCAGCTCAGGGTGCCGAGGTTGAAACCGGTCACCGAAGCGAGGGTGCCGCGCCACAGCGTCAGCCCGGTGCAGGTCAGGCCACCGGCGGCATAGACGTTGACGTTCTTCAGGTGGATGTACTGCGGTGGCAGCAGCTTGGGGTCGTCGCCGGTGGTTTTGGTCATCACCCCGATGTTGGCGAAGGTGGCGCGGATCTCCTCCCTGCCCTCTTGGGGCCAGGAGTTGGCGTATTCGTCGGCGAACTCGGCGAAGTAAGTCTCCACGGAAATGAGCGTGCCGCTGATCATCCCCGCCCCGATGGTCAGCGTGATCCCGACCTCTACACCCAGGTCGTTGGCCTGACGCACCAGCATCTGCAGGAACCAGTCCATGCTGCGGCCCGTCCACTCGAAATCCTTGGCCTTGCTCAGGTCATACTCGGGCAGGGCTGCGGGCTCCTGCTTGGCGAGTTTGCTTGTATCGCTCATGTGTCCGTCTCCGTGGCGTTGTGGCTTTAAACCATAGGGTTATAGCACGCGCCTTCGTTGGACCCGCTACGCCGCGCAGGAGTTGCGGCCATGTGCCAGGTATGTAGGGGATCTAGGGGTCACCCCTAAGCCGTGTAAGAGATTGCCGACAAGTGGTTAAGAAATGAGCTAGCTATCACCTAGCCATCACCGTACACTTGGCGCCAAGTTCATGGCGAACCTGCTGGCGTAGCGCCCCCTGCAACGCAGCGTTCAATCAATCCAAGGAAAGCAATCCAAGCTGTCAGTTGTGACTCGACCAGGAAGGCCGATCACCGTCAGCTTCACCGTCGAGCAGTCGGAATGAGTACGGCCTTCAAGCGCTCCATCTTCGCAGCGTTAATGATCACCAGTGCTTTTTTCTCCACCACCAGCAATGCCGGCCAAGCCGTTGGAAACATGGGCGTCAGCTTGACGATCTCCAGTTCCTGCGCGGTCGACAGCGGCTATGACGCCAGCTCCCGCTCCTACAGCGTGACGCGTCAATCCTGCTCCAAGGGCGGTGAATACCAGGTGCGCACCGAGCACGCCAACGGTCACAGCGAAACCCTCGCCGACCAGGCCGTGACCCAGGTCAGCGGCGACGCCAAAGGCGACACCCGCGTAACGCTCTACTGGTAACAGCGATGCTTTCCTAGGGGTTCCCCCTAGCGCCTCTTTGCCATCATTTCTTGCCTGGCCAGCCCATGGATGCCCCGGGCACTCACTCAGGGCGCTTCTTGCCGGGCCAACCTGACAAAAAAGCCCGGCACTTGGCCAGGCTTTCTTTACAGGCGCTGAATCAGTTCTGGATCATCTCTTTGCCGGTCGCAGTGATGGAGTACGACGCCATCGGCGTAGTGCCCTGGAACAACTCGACCACGAAGGTGAAGTTGGCCCCCTGCTTGGCGTCGCTGACGAAGTTCGGTGCAATATCCTTCAACTGGAATTGCCCTGTGGTCGTCAGCCCGGTCTTCATGACCGTGGAGTTCCCACCGTTCAGGTAAGACGTGGTCTTGATGGCGTAGTTGCGGGAAGGCGCCGTCCAGTTGGTGTTCAGGTTCACGCGCAGCTCTCCTGGCTTGCCCACCGGGCGAGCCAGCTCCACGAACATGTGCTGGAAGAACTTGACCGAGTTCGAAACCCCCGGCGAAGAAGTGATTGAACAGCCGGCAACGGTCCCGTTGTCCTTGGTGAAGAAGTTATAGGGCCTGATGGGCGGCGCAGCACATCCCACCATCCCATCCTTGAGCAGTTCGATCTTGAACTGCTGGATGGTGCCGATCTTGGTGACGCTTGTAACTACGTAGGGAGGCTCCCAGCCGTGCAGTTCCTGGGGCTTCGGAATGATCATCCCCGAGTATGGCGTTTCATACTTGATCGCCTTTCCGGTCGGGCAGCCACCGGTGGGAATGGCTTCCTGGACCGTCAGATACCCAGCAGGCCGCGAGATGTTCTCGCACTGGGTCTTGGTTGCAGCAGTCGCCGTGGCAGCGACGCCCATAGCTGCAGAGATAATTGCTAGACGCGCAATCATGCGGGTTTTCATCAATAACACTCCTTGTGGTAAAGATCCCTCCGGATCCGTGTCTGATCCTGACGAAAGCACTCTAGCACGGTACTTTCAGGCGACTTGAGTACCCTCTGGCAAAGCAAAATCCAACCAGTTGGCAAGAATCGAAACACGCGCTGAACAAGGATTACAGCAACTCGCACGGACTCACCCGGGAGGGAAGCGCTGACAGAACGCACCTTGCACAACACATGCTCGCTCTGTAAAAGCGCCCCTCTGCAGCTCCCTCTCAAGGAAGAGACCCATGAAGATCAACAACCTCCTCGGCAGCGCCATCCTGGTCGCCGTCGTCTGCTACGGCACCTTCCACCTGATAAGGGTGCAGTCCTGGCCGGAAACCCAAGGTGTCATCAGCGGGGCGACCGTCGGCAAGCGGACCGATCACGAAAACAATCGCCTGGTCAGTTATTACTACCCCAGCTTTACCTACACCTATGAAGTCGACGGCAAGCACTACCAGGAGAAGGGCCGCACCCAGGAAGAGTCGACCTTCTATTCCGATGCCCAGCGCAAGATCGCGGATTTCCCCGACGGCACTCCCGTCCGCGTCAAGTACAACCCCGACGCCCCCGAGAACTCGGAGCTGGCGACAGCGCGACTGGCACGGCAGAAACAGCGCCTGTTCGGCCTGCTCTAGCCCACTCGCTCCGATGTACTAGTACACCCCCAAGCGTGAGCTGGTTGGCGTAACGTAACGGCCACCGCCGCTATGCTCGGCTGCCCCGACTATTCCCCGCCCCTTTCAAGGCGGAATTTCCAGGACCGCATCCAGAAGGAACGCCCCATGAACAAAGGACTCCCCTGCCTCAGCCTTCTCGGCCTGGCCCTGCTCAGCGGTTGCGTCGCCCGGCCCTCGCTGATCGACCAGCAGAACCAGTACACGCAGGATGTCGAAGCCCAGGCGCGCCTGTTGCACGCCGCCACCGACGACCTGTTCGAAGCAGCGATGGCCAGCGGCATGGCGATAGTCGTCACTACCACCGTCAACCTCGACAGCCAGCAATACAACTTCGAGAACAATGACGACACGGTCCGCTTCGAGAAGCTGCGCACCGCCACCGCCGTGTGGCGCAATAGCACCAACCCCGACAGGCAGCTGTTCGTGGGCAACAACATGCAGGCCGAGAAGATCGGCGCCCACGGCTCCCACTACCAGACCGTGTTCGGTCGCACCCTCTACCAGATCTACATCGTCGAGCCCGGCCATTACGACCTGGTCGGCAGCCTCTACAACTCGCCGCGCACCAGCACGCCCAACCCGCGCACCAACCAGGACATCAAACCCTCGACGCTGGGCCAGGTGACGCTGGTGGAAAAGGAATTCACCGAGTTCGACCGCGGCCAGCGCTGGCAGGATGCCCAGTACCGCACGGAAACGGTGAACCAGAGCTACTGCGCCGCCGTGCGCGTGGTCAGCGGCGAATGCGTGAGCTGGGGCAACAACTCCTACGATGTCACCAACCAGACCGCCGCCGCCGGCTGGGTTTCCAGCGTCAGCGCACGCAAGGTGGCGAGCGTCGAAACCCACAGCGAACTGAAGAAGGCCTTCGCCTCCTTCGATGTCGCCCCTGGCGAGGCCATCGTGGTCGACGGCTTCTACCCCGAAGCGCCCAACGTCGGTTTCGAGGAGAAGGACTGCCGCCGCACCGCCAACGATAAGCTCGAGTGCGAACTCTCCGCTCTTTATATGGTGCGCATCCCCACCGGCCTGCAGGAGTTCCGCGGCGCCACCGATCCCTCCAAGTACGGCTACATGAAGATGAGCAAGGCCCTGGCCAACCTGCAGTACCGCCCGGTGAAGCTCAACGCCAAGCCGGTGAAGGATGAAACCATCTGGGGCGAAACCTACGTGCTCAAGCGCTGAGCTGACGGCAGGCCCTGAAACGCAAAAGCCCCCTGGAGTCCTCGACTCCAGGGGGCTTTTTCATACACGCGAAGATCAGCGCTTGATGAAGGTGTACGGCGGCCGCTTGAACAGCGACTGATCCGGCAACAGCTTCAGGCTGCCCGCCTCGACACCGAGCAGGGTGTACTCGGAACGCTCCGTAGCCTCGCGCTCCCCATTGCCCGAGAAGCCGTCCTTGAAGGTGTTGCGGGTCACCACCCGCAACGTGTCGCCCTTCAGCTCCCAGGTCCCGGCCGAGCGCCCGGTTCCCATGCTGTCGACCAGGGCGCCGGCAAAGCTGCCGTCGGCCTTGAAGGTCCAGTCCAGCGTTTCTTCATCGTTCTTCATGTACCAGCGCCCGACGATATCGGCGCTCTTGAAGGCCGAAGGCTCCGCAGGCGCGGCTTCGGTGGTCTGCTTCGCAGCCGCTTCGGGCGCCTTCTCGGCCGGAGACGCCGCCGCCCCCTTGATCTGCTCCGCCCCGCTCGGCGGGGGCACGTTGCCGAACTGCACCTTGCCGTTGGCATCCACCCATTTGTAGATCTGCGCCCCGGCCACCACCGGTAGCCCCGACAACACCATCACTGCGGCGAGCGCCGCCAGCCATGTCCCTGAAACCACGATGCAGCTCCCGATGTACCCATGAGTGAAGCACCGACCGGCGCCCATGACTGAAACCGAACATGCCCAAGCAGGCATGGCAGTTTCTGGGTTGCGTCACCAACCGGCAACCCATACAGCAGTGACCCCACGCGAAAAAACCGGCACTGCGCCACAGGCAGGTTGCGACAGGGCGCACAACCTGCCTGACAGCAACGCGCCACTAGCTCATGCGCCCTATTCAAGTCGCCACGAGCGCTCGCTAACGTCCGCGCTTTGCCGTGCAAGGGGCTGGGCTCTCCAGTTGCCAAGCGGCCCTTCATGGAAGACACGCATGAACATCAAGAACAAAGTCGTACTGGGCGTATCGCTGGCACTGCTGCTGATCCAGGTCCAGCAGTCGGCGATGGCTGCTGACTGGTGGGTGATCTTCGGCACCGGCGACCAGCCCAACCGTGACCTCTTCTACGCCGACGGCGCCTCCGTCGCCGAACTCAAGATGGAATCCGGCCAGGCAGAACCCGCCCGCTCCGTCACCGTGGTGCAGATATTCGAAACCGCCGACGCCCCCGACTTCGTCGCCTACGACCTGCAGTTCCAGTGCAACAAGCGCCTGCTGAAGGTCAACACCGTCACCGCCTACAACCGCTCCGCCACCGCCTCCACCCTGCCGGCGCCCAAGGGCTGGAACCCGGTCCCGCAAAGCTGGATCGACCGCTCCTACGACTTCGCCTGCAAACCCGACGGGCGTGAAGCCAACGCGATGATGCGCCTCGGCAACACCACCGCCGACGTCCTCGCCACCGTCACCCGCACCAAGATGTGGGGCATCACCCGCCCAAGCGCCTATGAAGAGAACCACGGCCCCAACGCCGTGAAGAACAGCAGCCAGGGCGTCCTGCGCGACCTCGACCTCCTCCTGGGCAACAAGCCCGCCAATCCCTGACGGGCAGCCAGGCCCCAGGAGACAGACAAATGAAAGCGCTACGGATACTCGCCCTGGCCTGCCTGCCGCTCGCACTGGGCGGCTGCATCCAGATGGACACGCTCCCCGAGCTCTACGCCGCCAGCCAATGGAAGGGCCGCTCCGCCGAGGAAGCCATCAACTTCTTCGGCAAACCGGACCAGATGAACCCCACCGGCACCGGTGAAGTCGTGCTCAGTTGGTACAGCGACACGTCCTACTACCAGAACGAAGTGGTCGGCACCTCGTCGGAGCAGCAAGGCAACGTCATCGTCACCACCAACTACTGGGACAACGTCCACCACCCCAACCGCTGCATCATCACCATCACGGTCGACAAGTCGAAGACCATCACCGCCTTCGAGGCCGACGACGGGCAGATGCTGCTGTCCCACGGCTGTGCGCAGATCGAGTTCGGGCCGCCGTAATAGACGTAACGACCGGATACCTCAAAAGCGCAACCCCTGGCTCCACCGGAGATCAGGGGTTTTGGTTTCTGGGGATGCGGGGTGTGTAGACACTATTTCAAGGGCAAACAAAAAACCCCTGACTCTTTCGAATCAGGGGTTTTCTGTATACGGAAAGTGGCGGTGAGGGTGGGATTCGAACCCACGATACGGTTTCCCGTATACACACTTTCCAGGCGTGCTCCTTCAACCGCTCGGACACCTCACCGGAATCTCTCCGAGGCGTCAGCCCCGTCGAGGTGCGCTAATTTAGTGGAGTGTTTTCCGGAATGCAAACATTTTTTTGAGAATTTTCATGCGCTCATGGAGAACGGGGCGAGTCGCCGTCCTGGCCGTTGCGGTAGTCGTCGAATTTGAGGCTGCCGAAGAAGATGAAGCCGAAGGAAACGAACACCCCGGCGACGAATAACAGGAGCACGCCGGTGGGGTTCTGCAGGGTAGCGCTGTTGGCCACGAGCAACGAGCCGAGCAGCAGAACGACGGCGAGGATGATGCTGGCGCTGTGGGCGGATCGGTCCATGGGAGCTCCTTTCGACAATGGAGGCGAACTTACCGGCCTCCCGCGGCCCCGCCCAATTGTCCCTGCCCATCACCCCCATAGAGAACGCCTTATAGGGAGGAAACGCCCGGCCCGCCTGACTTGTCAGTCAGTCAAAGCGCTTTACCTGAATCCTGCGCCTGAGTAGTGTCTGCCCCATTCCACAACAAGGACCCCTGCCATGAGTGAGCTGATCTCCTACCAATTCGAAGACGGCGTCGCCACCCTGACCCTTGCCAACGGCAAGGTGAACGCCATTTCCCCGGACGTGATCGCCGCCTTCAATGCCGCGCTGGACCGCGCCGAGCAGGACCGCGCCATCGTCATCCTCACCGGCCAGCCGGGCATCCTCTCCGGCGGCTACGACCTCAAGGTAATGACCTCCGGCCCGCAGAACGCCGTGAACCTGGTCGCCGCCGGTTCCACCCTGGCGCGCCGCATGCTCGCCCACCCCTTCCCCATCATCGTTGCCTGCTCCGGCCACGCCGTGGCCAAGGGCGCCTTCCTGCTGCTGTCGGCGGACTACCGCATCGGCGTCGAGGGCCCCTTCAGCATCGGCCTGAACGAGGTGCTGATCGGCATGACCATGCACCACGTAGGCATCGAGCTGGCCCGTGACCGCCTGACCAAGGCCGCATTCCAGCGCTCGGTGGTCAATGGCGAGATGTTCGACCCCAAGGGCGCCCAGGAAGCCGGCTTCCTAGACAAGGTGGTGCCGGCCGAAGAACTGCTGGCCACCGCCCAGGCCGTCGCCCAACAGATGAAGAAGATCAACTCCACCGCCCACAAGAACACCAAGCTCAAGGTGCGCAAGGCGCTGCTGGAGACCCTGGACGCCGCCATCGAGCAGGACAAGCAGCACCCGCTCTGATCACACCGTCCCCTGTAGAAAGCCCGGCCCCGTGCCGGGCTTTTTCATTTCCGCCTCCTGCCTCGCTGTAGCCGCCTAGACTCCCATCCCAGACGAGCAGCAGAAATTTCCGACAAGTGATGGCACTTTGCTTCGGACAAGCTCGAAAAGCTGTATTACTTTTAAGCCATGACGCCGGGCACGGACGGAAGGCATCAGGCATTTCACTCGCCAGGAGCTCCGCATGAAGATTGCCCACAAGGTCAGCCTTGCCGCCGCTGCAGTACTCTTCCTCACCACCGCGCTCCTGTCCCTGGCCCAGGTCAGCCAGGTCCGTAGCACCCTTCGCGCCCAAGCTGAATCCAGCATTTCCGAATCCAGCAACGCCCTGGCCCGCCAGATCGAAAACTGGTTGAACGCCAAGCTGCGCCTGCTGGACCTCATGTCCCAGACCATCGACAGCAAATACAGCCCCGAGGAAACCCAGCGCGTCGTCGATTCGACGATGCTGAAGAACGAATTCATCCTGGTGTTCGGCGCCCTCGAAGCCGACGGCAAGCCAATCAAGAACGACCCCTCCTGGCAGCCCAAACCCGACTGGGACGGCCGCCAGCGCCCCTGGTACGCCACTGGCAAGGCCGGCAGCCAGGCCGTGCTCACCGAGCCCTACGTCGACTCCACCACCGGCGAGATTCTCATCTCCGCCGTTGCCCGTATCACCGATGCCGGCAAGTTCCTCGGCGTGATGGGCGGCGACATCCGCCTGAAGACCGTGGCCGACGCGGTCAACACCCTGGACTTCAACGGGGCCGGCTACGCCTTCCTGCTCAGCCGCAACGGCAACATCATTTCCCACCCCGACACCAAACTGAACGGCAAGCCCTACAGCGAACTGTTCGGCGGCAAGAGCCCGGCCCTGAACAAGGACCTGCAGGAAATCGACACCGGCGACCAGCAACTGCTGGTGTCCTTCACCCCGCTGCCCAACCTCAAGGGCATGGACTGGTACATAGGCGTCGTGCTCGACCAGGGCAAGGTGATGGCCGAAGCCAACGCCCTCAGCTGGCGCGCCGTGGTCGGTACCGTGCTGGGCGTGATCATCAGCCTGGTGCTGCTGGGCGTACTGATGAAGAGCGTACTGCGCCCGCTGGATGCCCTGGGTGACTCGCTGCACGAGATCAACAGCGGCCAGGGCGACCTGACCAAGCGCCTGCCGGCCGCCGGCAACGACGAAATCTCCCTGGTGGCCCGCGAATTCAACAGCTTCCTGCAGAACCTGCAGACCCTGATCGGCGACGTGATGGGCAGCTCCCAGCAAGTGCGTGGCAGCACCGACCTCACCTCCAACGAAGCCGGCCAGGCCGCCAACCGCCTGCAGGTGCAACTGATGGAGCTGGACCAGCTGGCCACCGCCATGCAGGAAATGGCCTCCACCGCCGAGGAGGTGGCGCGCAACGCCCAGGCCGCCGCCCAGGCTGCGCTGGCCGCCAACGAGGAGACCGAGAACGGCGTCACTGTGGTCTCCCGCTCCACCGAGGCGATCAAGCAGCTCGCCAACGAGATGGACGACACCGGCCAGGCCATCAACGAGCTGGCCAAGCTCAGCCAGAGCATCGAATCCATCCTTTCGGTGATCACCAGCATCGCCGACCAGACCAACCTGCTCGCCCTCAACGCCGCCATCGAAGCGGCGCGGGCCGGCGAGTCCGGCCGTGGTTTCGCGGTGGTGGCCGACGAGGTGCGCTCCCTCGCCTCGCGTACCCAGCAGTCGACCCAGGAAATCCGCCAGATGATCGACCAGCTGCAGACCGGCGTCCGCCAGGCCGAGCAGCGCATGCAGCAAAGCCGCGACACCGCCAGCAAGACCGCCGACGATGCCGGCGCGGCCAACGACATGCTCGGGCGCATCCGCGATGCCATCAACCGCATCAACGACATGAACCTGCAGATCGCCACCGCCGCCGAGCAGCAGAGCGCCACCACCGAAGAGATCAACCGCAACACCACCAACATCCGCGACATCAGCCACGAGGTTGCCGGCGGTGCCGAGCAGCAGGTGCGTCAGTGCGCGGTGATGGTGGAACAGGTCGGCCAGCAGGACAGGTTGCTCAGCCGCTTCAAGATCTGACCCGGGCAGGCCGCGCATGAAGCGCGGCCGCTTTGCCGGAGGCATGCCATGCGCGCGTTTCTGCTGGTGGCCCTGCTCTGCGCCACGGTCCTGTGCCGTGCCCAGGGACCAACGCCCGTCGAGGTCACCATCCTCTGCGACTCGGGCTACCCGCCCTATAGCTACGAGGAGAATGGCGAAGCCAAGGGGCTCTATACCGATATCCTGCGCAGGGTCTTCGCCCTGATGCCGGGCTACCGCGTCACCATCCGCCCGGTGCCTTGGCCGCGCGGCCTGGCGGAAGTGGCCAAGGGCAACGCCTTTGCCCTCTACCCGCCCTACTACCGCCCGGACGAACGCCCGTGGATGGAGTACTCGCGGCCGATCATGGAAGAGCGCCTGGCGGTGTTCATCCGCCCGGGGCTGGCCGGCACCCGGAATTTCGACGACTTCCCCACTGCCTACGCCGGGCTGCGCGTGGGCCTCAACAGCGGCTTCGTCACGGTCAACTCCCAGCGCTACCGCGAGATGGTGGAGACCGGCGAGATCGACCAGTCCTACGCCCGCGACAACCGCACCAACCTGCTCAAGCTGCTGCGCCAGCGGATCGACGTCTACATCAACGATCGCCTGTCGATCCTCTGGGAACTGCAACAGATGCGCGAAGACGGCAGCATCACCGAGGAGGAAGCCATCAGCCTGGTGGAAGGCCCGGTTCTGGCCAGCGAACGCGGCCACCTCGGTTTCACCCGTCTCAATGCGGTCGCCTACCCCTACAAGGCCGACTTCATGCAGCGCTTCGACGCGGCACTGACCCAGGTACAGGCCAACGGCACCCTCGACCGACTGGCCGAACACTACAGCTCGCCGGAGTTCCTCCCTGCCACGGCCAGCGGTACAGAAAAGGTTACAACCCCCTGACCGGCAGCAATTGCCCAATAAAGTGCACACCCGTACACTGCGCGCCTTTTGTCTGACTGGGCGATATCGATGCTTTTCCTTCTGCGCATGATCCTCATGGGCGTGCACTTCATAGTCGCCGGCATCGCCGGTCTGTTGCTCGGCATCTGCCGCCCGTTCAACCCGGATAACAGTCGCCTCTGCGCCCGCTTCTATTCCCTGCCGGCGCTGCGCATCCTGCGCCTGGACGTGAAGCCCGAGGTGAAGCTGCTGGAGCACGACAAGGCCTGCGTCATCGTCGCCAACCACCAGTCCAACTACGACCTCTACGTGCTCGGCCGCGTGGTGCCGCCACGCACCGTCAGCATCGGCAAGAAGAGCCTCAAGTGGGTGCCCTTCTTCGGCCAGCTCTACTGGCTCGCCGGCAACGTGCTGATCGACCGTGGCAACGCCCGCAAGGCCCGCGAAGCGATGCTCACCACCACCGAGACGCTGCGCAACAAAGACACCTCCATCTGGGTCTTCCCCGAAGGCACCCGCAACCTCGGCGAGGAGCTGCTGCAGTTCAAGCGCGGCGCCTTCCAGATGGCCATCGCCGCCGGCGTGCCGATCATCCCGGTGTGCGTCAGCAACTACGTCAAGCAGATGCGCCTGAACCGCTGGAACAGCGGCAAGGTCATCATCCGCGCCCTGCCCGCCATCCCCACCGCCGGCTTGAGCCTGGACGACCTGCCCATGCTCATCGAGGAATGCCGGCAGAAGATGCTCGACTGCATCAACGCCATGGACCGCGAACTGGCCCAGGCCTGATCGTCCGTCCATGAAAAAGCCCGGCTCGATGCCGGGCTTTTTCGTTTGCGCGGGCGTGCAGGGTGGGCTTCAGCCCACGCGGCTCGAAACCTGCCCCTGTGCAACCAGGATGCCCCGCTCCACCAGCCAGCCAAGCACGAACTCCGCCACCGAACCCGGCGCTCGCAGCCAGGCGCTGTGGGGGTTTTCGTGGGGCGGCCGGGGCGACGGCAGGCGCTGCACCCGGGCCGGTGCCTGGATCAGCGCGGCCAGGCCGAGGGTGGAGGCTTCCGGCGAGAAGTTATCGCCTTCGATATTGACGAAGAGCGAGGTCACGCCCACCCGCGCCGGCTCCGCCAGGGGCAGGCCCACATGCTTGAAGTTGCCGCTGAAGGCCACCCGCCCCCATTGGCGGATCAGGCTGCGCGCCTCGTAGCCGCCGAAGCCGATGCGCGGCCCCGGCAGGTAGCCGAGCACCGCTGTCATCAGGTTGAAGCTCAGCGCCACCAGCGGCGTCATCAGGCGCTTGCGGCCGTGCCAGTGGCGGTAATGGATGTTGCCGCAGGCGACGCCGATCACCGTCACCTCGGCATCCGGGTTAGCCGCGGCATAGAGCGCCGCGACATGCCCACCCAAACTGTGCCCCAGCAACACCTGGCGGCTGCCGGGGAAATGCCGCGCGGCCATGGCCAGCAGCTTGGGCACGAAATCCTCCACCAGCTCGCGGTAGCCATAGTCATGGCCGCGGTCCGGGCGCGGCCGGCTGGTGCCCTGGCCCGGCCAGTCGGCCACCAGCACATTGCAGCCGGCGGCCACCAGCGCCTGGGCCAACGCCTCGTACTTGCGCGCCGCCACGCCCATGGCGGGCATCACCACCAGGGCCGGCGCACCCGGTTGACCCGGATGGATCGTCACCGGGCAATCGAAAGTACCCGCAGCGAAAGGGAATGCCTCGTTCACGCCTGTTCTCCTTGTTATGAGCGGGAGCCGCCGAATCTAGAGCAAGCGCCGCACCGGCACCATGACCCGCCGGGTAATTCGGCCGAAGTGCCCGCCTTTGTGGAAGAACTCCCCGCATCCACCGACACTCTCAAGCAGGGGCGGGTTAAGCTCACCGCCGCTCACCATTCGAACAAGGAAAACCAGCGCATGGGTCATGTGGTTGCCGCCGCCGTCTACGCCAAGGGCAAGAAGATCACCGACATCAGCCTCGACGAGGGCAAGGAGTGGGCGAAGAAGCCCGGCCATTTCGTCTGGATCGGCCTGCACGATCCTGGCGCCGAGGAACTGACCAACCTGCAGCGCCAGTTCGACCTGCATGAACTGGCCCTCGAAGACGCCCTGGTGCGCCACACCCGGCCCAAGCTGGAAACCTTCGGCGACGCCCTGTTCCTGGTGCTCTACTCGCCCATCCGCACCGACGACGGTCTCACCTTCGTCGAGACCCAGCTGTTCGCCGGCACCGGCTACGTGATCAGCGCCCGCTACGGTGCCTCGGCGCCTTACTCCCAAGTGCGCCAGCGCTGCGAAGCGCGCCCGCTGCTGCTGGAGCACGGCGAGGACTTCGTGCTCTACGCGCTGCTGGCCTTCGTCATCGAAAACTACCGTCCGCTGATGGACGGCTACCACCTGGAGCTGGAAGCCCTCGAGCAGTTGGTGCTCGACCGCCCCCTCAGCCAGGAAGATGTCGAGCACATCCAGGGCGTGCGCCGCGACCTGCTGCGCCTGCGCCGCTACATCGGCCCGCTGGCGGAAATCTGCCAGGAGCTGCAGCGCCTGGAGTTCCCCTTCATCGACAAGAACATGCGGCCCTACTTCCGCGACATCGCCATCCACGTCAACCGCCTGCTGGAAGACCTCACCGGCCTGCGCGAAATGGCCGACCACGCCATCGAGATCGGCCTGCTGCTGGAGTCCTCGCGCCAGAGCGTGGTGCAACGCAAGTTCGCCGCCTGGGCCGCCATCCTCGCCTTCCCCACCGCCGTGGCCGGCATCTACGGGATGAACTTCCAGAACATGCCGGAACTCACCTGGCACTACGGCTACTTCGGCGTGCTCGGCTTCATCGCCGTCGGCTGCACCGGGCTGTTCGCCAGCTTCAAGCGCTCGGGCTGGCTCTAGCCACGAGCCGCGCCCCACGAAAAAGCCGGCTCTGTCTGCGTTAGCTGTTGTGGTTTTAATGCAAGCGCTCAAGCACGGTGCTTTCCGGGCATTTATGGATTTCTTCCACCTCCACCGCATGGGTTTCGCTCCGCTCTACCCATCCTACGAAAGTCCGTGCGCACCACGTGGTGATGCGTTGGACGAAGAAAGTTGGAGCAGCCGCCAACGCCCCTCCAGGAGGCCGAACGCAGTCGTTGCGCCGGGGGACGAGCGGCATGGATGCCGCGAGAGGCGCGCCAGGCCATGGATGGCCCATCGCGCCGGCCCCCAGAGCAACGATGGAGTGAGGGAACCCCGGCGAAGCCGGGGCCGGATGATGGGGCAAGTTTTTTGGTTCCTTTTCAACGATTGGAAAAGGGACTCGCCCGGGGGGGGCGAAACCAGAAACATCACCAGAGTTCGGTAATCAGCTGGGCTCAAATTCTCTAGCAACACTTAAAGCCGACATAGCCAAAAAGCCCGCCATCACAGGCGGGCTTTTTCGTGGCACGAAGCGGTCAGGCCGCGTTACGGCCCTGGGCGACGAAACGCATCATCCACTCCGCCACCGTCGTGCCCTGGTGCTGCTTGTCCAGGCTGGCGACGCCCTTGCCGTAGATCTCATCGCCGAGGAACTGCTGGCGGATGTCCAGCAGCGCGCGGGAATAGTCGTGGATGAACTCCGGGTGGCCCTGGAAGCACAGCACCTGGTCGCCGATGGCGTAGGCCGCGTTCGGGCAGAAGTCGCTGGAGGCGATCAGGGTCGCGTTCTTCGGCAGTTGGGTGACCTGGTCCTGGTGGCTGATCAGCAGGGTCAGCTGGTCCAGTGCCGGGCTCATCCAGGCCGGTTGCTCGGCGATGCGGTAGGCATGGGTACCGACGCCCCAACCCTGGGTCGCACGCTCGGTGCGGCCGCCCAGCAGCAGCGCCAGCAACTGGTGGCCGAAGCACACGCCCAGCAGCTTGTCACCGTTCTCGAAGCGCTCCAGCAGGTAGGTGCGCAGGGTCTGGATCCAGGGGTCATCACCGAAGGAGTCGGCCTTGCTGCCGGTCACCAGGTAGGCATCGAAGCGCTCGCCGGCCGGCGGGTAGTTGCCCTCCACCACGTTGTAGACACTGAACTGGGCCTCGATCGGCTGCTTGGCGAACAGTTGCTCGAACATCTTCCCGTAGCCCTGGTACTGGTCGACCAGTTCGGGGCGAAGGAGATCGGTTTCCAGAATGCAGATACGTAACGGCATGGCGGACTTCCTGAAGCAATGAAAGGGGCAGCGCAAAGTGTGCGATTTATTTAACACAGGCGCCCCTATAAGGAAATAGCGCCTACACCGAAGCGCCATAGAGGCTGACTAACAACGGGATAGGGAAAAGCAGCGGAGACGTCGTATGGGGCGGCCTTTCAGTAGATTCCCTTGCCACTCAGGCACTTGGATCGATCGTCAATAAAATTTTACGAACCCGCCCAGACCTATTGGTTTCGTCGATAGTTGAAATGCCTGATATCCGTTTTTCTATCGAATCGCTTTTCGCGAAGCTGTGCCCACTCCACGGAACAGCCAAGCGGAAACCACCATGAGCAACCTCCCCCTCAAATACGCACGCAATGGCGCCCTGGCTTCGCTCGGGCTCTACACCATCGCCATCTCCCTGCTGCTGGTGGTGAGCTTCAGCTACGAAAAAGCCCGCCTGGGTGTCAGCCCGGTGGACGGCTCCATGGGCTTCTACCAGCAGCTCAGCCAGAGCGTGCCGGCGATACTGATGAGCCAGAAACCGGTCAGTGGACGGCAAAGCGGCTGAGGAGCGAGATCGCCATGAAGGCACAACGCAAACGGCTTCTCCTGCTCGCCGGCCTGGCGCTGATGACCAACGGCTTTTCGCTGATGGGTTACGCCCACGGCTCGGTGGGCGGCGTGGCCAAGAACATCGAGGCCCGCCACGAGATCGACCGCCAGCTCGCCAACGAGGTGGCGCTCAAGGGCGAACTCGGCAGCCCGCCGATCCGCCGGCAGTTTCAGCTGCCCGCCGCCTTCGTCATGGATTCACTGCTCTGCTGCCGCGACCGGTTGGCATGAAAGCCGGCCGCCGCGTCGTGCATCGGGTAGACTGCCGGCCCGTTTTCCGCCGCAAGGGTTACCAACCGTGTTCATCAAGGCACTCCGCATCGGCCTGGGCCAACTGATCATCCTCATCGACCTCGTCACCCGCCCGCGCAAGCTGCGCCGCAGCCCCGAGGCGCAAGCCCGGGTCGAGGAGGAAACCGCCGGCCTCGCCCTCTACCAGTTCCACGCCTGCCCCTTCTGCGTGAAGACCCGCCGCACCCTGCACCGCCTCAACCTGCCGGTGCAGCTGCGTGATGCCAAGAACGACGAAAGCCACCGCGCCGCCCTGCTGGCTGGCGGCGGCAAGGTCAAGGTGCCCTGCCTGCGCATCGACGAGAACGGCGAAAGCCGCTGGATGTACGAATCCAACGACATCATCCGTTACCTCGAAAGCCGCTTCGCCCAGGCCTGACCCGCTAGTTACCGCCGCCCGCGCCCCCGGCACCGCCCGCCGCGCCACCCGCCGCGCCCGACCCCGTGGTCGAACGGCCCTGGCCGGTGGTCGGCGCGCCGGGTGCGGCAGTGGAGGTGCCGGGCAACGCCGTCGAACGCCCCTGCCCCGTGGTCGGATTGCCCGGCGCGTTGGTCGGCATGCCCTGCCCCGTCGTCGGTGTATCGGGAGCCGCGATGGAGCTGCCCTGACCAGGGGTCGGCGAGCCCGGCGCGGTGGCCGGATTGCGCGTGGTAGAGGTCGGCGTCCCCACCGAGCTGCCGGAGCCCTCAGCGCCTGGCGTCGCCGCCGAAGACGGCACCCCGGAATTGTTCAACGCCGGTTGCTCGCCCTTGCGCTCGGCCTCCATGTTGGCGCCGATCTGGTCGCGCTCCTGCTCCATGGTCAGGTCCTCGTCATCGGCCAGCACCGCCGTGGAAACGGCGCCGACCAGCAGCAGCAACGGAAGATTCAGCCGTCTCATCTCAACCTCCAGGTTCATTCGGCATGACCTAGGGTGGACCCTGGCCAACGGCCGGGCGTTCAGCCAAAAGCGTGCGCGCAACCTCGATGTGCAAGCGCCGATCTCCGTGATCGCAGCGCTCATCGCCCGATGAATCCATGAGTCGGCACTGGCCAGGGGTGAGCCGATGCACCGTCCCGCACCGCCAACGCATCCAGCCGCCCGGGCGGGCGAATCCGGAACATCGCAGGTCGGAGAACACGCAGCCACGACAAGGAATCCGGCCAATACCCTGGCAATACGCTGTTTGCCGCAGATCCGCTCGCGTTTCCGAAGCTGCAAGGCAGGCCCGCTGGCACGTAGCGGAACGTCGGGAGGTAGTGGTACTTGTTTTCAGCGAACCAAGGAGGAAGACCCGATGGCTGAAAACAAATTTCAAGAACGGCCGCTCGACCCTAACGGCAAAGGCCTTGGCCCAGCACCCAGCGGCTGCCGTATCGCCGACGTTACGAGCCTGGGCTGGAACATCCTCGCCGACGACGTCAGCCTGCCGGTCGCCGTACTGCGCCAGAGCCGCCTCGAACACAACCTGGCGTGGATGGGCCGGTTCATCCGCCACTACGGCGTACAGCTGGCCCCCCACGGCAAGACCACCATGAGCCCCGCACTGTTCCACATGCAGCTCGAACAGGGCGCCTGGGGCATCACCCTGGCCACCGCCCCACAGGTGCAGGCCGCCTACAACCACGGCGTGCGGCGTGTGCTGATGGCCAACCAACTGGTAGGCAAGGCGAACATGGCGCTGGTCGCGCACCTGCTCCGGGACCCAGGCTTCAGCTTCTGTTGCCTGGTGGATTCCAGCACGAACGTCGAGGCACTGGGGCGCCACTTCTCCGCCACCGGCCAACGCCTGCGGGTGCTGCTGGAGTTCGGCGTGCAAGGCGGTCGCACCGGTATCCGTGACGAGCGACAGGAGGCCGAGGTGCTCGCAGCCATCGGGCGCTGGCCTGGCACCCTCAGCCTGGTGGGCTGTGAAGTCTACGAAGGCGTGTTGCAGGACGAGCCCAGCGTTCGGAACCTGCTGCGCCATGTACTGGAACGCACGCGGCAGCTGGCCGCCAAAGGCTGCTTCGACGAGCCCGAGGTGATCCTCTCCGGCGCGGGCTCCGCCTGGTACGACGTGGTCGCCGAAACCTTCAGCGGCCAGGACATCGGCCAGCCCCTGCAGGTGATACTGCGCCCGGGCTGCTACCTGACCCACGACGAAGGCATCTACCGCGAAGCGGCGCAGCGGATCCACGCCAGCAACACCGTGGCCAGGGAAATGGGTAGCAGCCTGCTGCCAGCGCTGCAGCTCTGGGCCCATGTGCAGGCGCAGCCCGAACCGGGCCTGGCGATCATCGGCCTGGGCAAGCGCGATGCCGCGTTCGACGCGGGCATGCCCCTGCCGGCGCTTCACCACCGCCCTGGCCGCGAGGCGCCGCCGGTGGTCGCTCCGGCCGCCTGGAAGATCACGCGGATGATGGATCAGCACGCCTTCCTGGAAACGCCCCCCGACGCCGACCTGCAAGTGGGCGACCTGCTTGCGTTCGATATCTCCCACCCCTGCCTGACCTTCGACAAGTGGCGCCAGTTGCTGCTGGTGGATGACCACTACCGGGTCATCGGCGCGGTGGAAACCTTCTTCTAGCTCACCCCCTGGAACGAGCCGGTTCCCGCCTTATCAGGCGGGGCGGCCGGCCTTTGCCCCGAGAAAAGGAGCACACCATGCCCGCCAGTTCCGGCACCTACCTGCTGATCCACGCACTGCTCGCCATCATTGCCCTGGTGCTGCTGATCGCGCGCTATCGGCTCAACCCCTTCATCGTCATCACCCTGGTGTCCATCGGCCTGGCCCTGACCACCGGCATGCCGGCCCAGGACATCATGGTCGCGTACGAGGCCGGCGTCGGCCGCACCCTCGGCCATATCGCGCTGGTGGTGGCCCTCGGCACCATGCTCGGCAAGATGATGGCCGAGTCGGGCGGCGCGGAACGCATCGCCCAGACCCTCATCACCCGCTTCGGTGAGCGCAACGCCCACTGGGCCATGGCCGCCATCGCCTTCCTCTGCGGGCTGCCACTGTTCTTCGAAGTGGGCTTCGTGCTGCTGGTGCCCATCGCCTTCACCGTGGCCCGCCAGGTCGGGGTATCGATCCTGATGACCGGCCTGCCCATGGTGGCCGGGCTATCAGTGGTGCATGGGCTGGTCCCCCCACACCCGGCGGCCATGCTGGCGGTGGGCGAATACTCGGCGCAGGTCGGCAGGACGGTTCTCTACGCCATCGTTGTCGGCATTCCCACGGCGGCGATCGCCGGGCCCCTCTTCACCCGGCTCGTGGCCCCGCGCATCCAGTTGCCCGCCCACAACCCCATCGGTGAACAACTGCTCGGCTCCGGCAAGCCCGTGGCATCGCTGCCAGGCTTCGGCATCACCATCGGCACCATTCTGCTGCCGGTGGCACTGATGCTGCTTGGCGGCTGGGCCGATCAACTGAGCACCCGGGGCAGCGGGCTTCACCAGTTCCTGTCGTTCGTCGGCAACTCGGTGATCGCCCTGCTGATCGCCACCCTGTTCAGCTTCTGGAGCCTGGGTCTGGCCCGTGGTTTCAACCGCGATTCCATTCTCAAGTTCAGCACCGAATGCCTGGCCCCCACCGCTGCCATCACCCTGCTGGTGGGTGCCGGCGGCGGCCTCAACCGCATCCTCATCGAAACCGGCATCACCACCGAGATCGTCGCCCTGTCGTCCCGCTTCGAGCTCTCGCCGCTGTTGCTGGGCTGGCTGGTGGCCGCGCTGATGCGCATCGCCACCGGCTCGGCCACCGTCGCCATGACCACGGCCGCCGGCATCGTCGCCCCCATTGCGCTGGCCAGCGGCTACCCGCACCCGGAGCTGCTGGTACTGAGCACGGGCGCGGGCTCGCTGATTCTCTCCCACGTCAACGATGGCGGCTTCTGGCTGATAAAGGAGTACTTCAACATGACCGTGGTCCAGACCCTGCAGACCTGGACGGTCCTGGAAACGCTGATCTCGGTGGTCGCCCTGGCCCTCACCTGCGGCCTGGCCCTGGTGCTGTGATGGACATCCTCTACACCATCCGCAGCCGCCAGGGCCGGCTCAGCGGCAACGCGGCGCGCATCGCCGAGGCCGTGCTGCACGACGTGGCCTTCGCGGCCGCAGCCAGCATCGATCAACTGGCGGCCAAGGCCGGCGTGAGCAAGGCCGCGATGTCGCGCTTCGCCCGGTCGATGGACTGCAACGACCTGCGCGACCTGCGCCTCAAGCTGGCCCGGGCCTCCCTGGTCGGCCGCCGCTTCCTCGCCGGGGCTGCCACACCGGCGCTGCCTTTCCACGAACAGATCCTGGCAGACGTGGAAAACAGCCTGCGCCACCACCTCGACGGACTCGACCAGGCGCACCTGAGTGCCGCAGTGGACCTGCTGGCCTCCGCCCGCCGCCTCTACGCCTTCGGCATGGGCGGCTGCTCCACGCTGCTATCGACCGAGTTCCAGTTCCGGCTGGTGAGGCTGGGCTACCCGGTGTCCACCTACCACGACCCGGTGATGATGCGCATGGTGGCCTCCACCCTGGCGGAGGGCGACCTGCTGATCGTGCTGTCGCTCACCGGCACGCCGCCCGACCTGCCGAGCGTCCTGCGCCTGGCCAGGGACTACGGCGCCCGGATACTCGCCCTCACCCGAGCGGACGGCCCCCTCGCCGCGCTGGCCGACATCGTGCTGCCCGTGCACCTGGACGAAACCGAGTTCATCCATAAACCGACAGCCGCCCGCTACGGGATGCTGCTGATCATCGACCTCCTCGCCACCGAGCTCGCCTTGCGCAACGCCGAAGCCAGCCAGGAACTCCTGCGCCGGGTGAAGCTGGCGCTGGACGGCTATCGCCAGGGCGAGGACCGACTTCCGCTGGGGGACTGACACATGAACCACTACGACACACTGATCCGCCGCGCACAGGTCATGGACGGCAGCGGGACGCAAGGCTTCGTCGCCGACGTCGGCCTGCTGGACGGCCGCATCGCCCTGATCGGCGAGGCCGGCGATGCTACTGCCGAGCGCACCGTCGATGCCGATGGGCTGATCCTGGCCCCGGGCTTCATCGACGTGCACACCCACGACGACCTGGCGCTCATCCGTAACCCGGTCATGCTGGCCAAGCTGAGCCAGGGCGTGACCACGGTGATAGTCGGCAACTGCGGCATCAGTGCCGCCCCCGTGCGCCTGACCGGCTCTCCGCCGGACCCGATGAACCTGCTAGGGACGGCGGAAGCCTTCTGCTACCCGCGCTTCTCGGACTATCGCTCGGCGGTGGAACGGGTCCGTCCGGCGGTCAACGTCGCGGCACTGGTGGGGCACACCGCCTTGCGCAACAACCACCTGGACCGCCTCGACCGCAGCGCCACGGAAGCCGAGATACGCGCAATGCGCAGCGAGCTGGCAGCCAGCCTGGCCGAGGGCGCCATCGGCCTGAGCAGCGGCCTGGCTTATGCCTCGGCCCATGCAGCCGACGCCAACGAGGTGCGCCAGCTGGCCGAAGAGCTGAGCCGCTTTGGCGGGCTCTACACCACCCACCTGCGCGACGAGTTCGACGGCATCCTCGGTGCGCTGGACGAGGCGCTCGCGACCGGCCGCCATATCGACAGGCCGGTGGTGGTGTCCCACCTGAAATGCGCCGGTGTCGGCAACTGGGGCCGAAGCGCCGAGGTGCTCGCCCACCTGGACGCCGCCAGCACCGGGCAACCCCTGGGCTGGGACTGCTACCCCTACGCCGCCAGCTCGTCCACCCTCGACCTCAAACAGGTCACCGACGCCTACGAAATCCTCATCACCTGGTCGGAGCCGTACCCCCACATGGCTGGGCGCACGCTGGTGCAGATCGCCGCCGACTGGGCGCTTCCCCTGCTGGAGGCCGCGCGGCGCCTGCAGCCCGCCGGTGCGGTGTACCACTGCATGAGCGAAGCGGACGTGCAGCGCATCCTCGCCCACCCGCTGACCATGATCGGCTCGGACGGCCTTCCGGAAGACCCGCAACCCCACCCGCGGCTGTGGGGCACCTTCCCCCGCGTGCTCGGCCACTACGCCCAGGACATCGGCCTGTTCAGCATCGAAGAGGCGCTGCGCAAGATGACCTCGCTTCCCGCCAACCGCTTCGGCCTGCATGAACGAGGCGTGGTCGCCGGCGGCTACTGGGCCGACCTGGTGCTGTTCGACGCCCTGACCCTTTCCGACGTCGCCAGCTACACCGACCCGCAACGCCCCGCCACCGGCATCCACGCCGTCTGGGTCAACGGCACCCTGGCCTATTGCCCGGGGGAGGCCTGCCCAGACAGGGCGGGCCGCTTCCTGGCCCGCGACACCCCCTCCCCCGTGAACTGAAAGGAGCACCCCATGACCGAACTCAAACGCTACACCCGCGCCAGCGGCACCGCCGGCCAACCCATGCCCTTCGCCCGCGCCGTACAGGCCGATGGCTGGCTCCACGTCTCCGGGCAGACGCCCCTCCGCGACGGTGTGCTGGTGGATGGCGGCATCGTCCCGCAAGCCCGCCAGTGCCTGAACAACCTGCTGGAGATTCTCGACGAGGCCGGTTATCGACCCGAGCACGTGGTGCGCTGCGGGGTCTGGCTGGATGACCCGAGGGACTTCGGCGCCTTCAACGCGGTGTTCCTCGAGTTCTTCGGCGACCACCCGCCAGCCAGGGCCTGCGTGGTCTCCAGCATGGTCATCGACTGCCGGGTCGAGGTCGACTGCATCGCCTACCGTGCGCCCGAAGGGAGGTAGCCGCATGCGCATCGCCTGCCTTGGAGAATGCATGGTGGAGCTCGCCGGCAACCCGCTGCGCCGCAGCTTCGGTGGCGACACCCTGAATACCGCGCTCTACCTCGCCCGCCTGCTGGCTGGGACGGCGCACCGGGTCGAATACCTCAGCGCCCTCGGCGATGACACCCTGAGCGAGGAGATGGAGCAAAGCTGGATCGAAGAAGGCATCGACACCCGGGAAGTGCTACGGCTACCGGGTCGTCGCCCCGGCCTCTACCTGGTGGAGGTGGACGCACTGGGCGAACGGCGCTTCCACTACTGGCGCGAAGACAGTGCCGCACGCCACTGCTTCTCCAGCGGCGCAGCACTGGCGCGCTGGGTCGACCGCTCACGCATCGACATGCTCTATCTTTCCGGCATCAGCCTCGCGCTGTTCCCGCCGCCGCGCAGGGAGGAGTTGCTGGTCGCGCTCGCCGCATTCAAGGCCGAAGGGGGTCGGATCGGCTTCGACAACAACCTGCGGCCAGCACTCTGGAGCGCCACGCACGCCCGCCCCATTCACGATCAAGTACTGGCACTGACCGACACCGCCCTGCTGACGCTGGCTGACGAATGCCTGCTGCACGGCACGCTGGGCGCACAGGCCGCTGCTGATCGCGCCCTGGGCCTGGGCTGCACAGAAGTGGTGATCAAGCGCGGAGGCGAGCCCTGCCTGGTAGCCACGGCGGAGCAGCGCATCGAGGTCCCCGCCCGCCCGGTGGCCCGGGTGGTGGACAGTTGCGCGGCGGGCGATGCATTCGCCGCCGGCTACCTCGCCGCACGCATCCAGCAGCAGCCACTCCGGTTGGCGGCGGAAAGCGGGCACCGCCTGGCTGCAGCCGTGATCCAGCATCCGGGCGCGATCATCCCCCGCAGCGCGATGCCCATCTGAGCTGAAACCGACAACGACGAAGCCGGCCCGGGGCCGGCTTTGCGTCACCGCGCCGTTCACCGCCGACGCGCTGCCCCCGGTCACTTTCTCCAGCGGCGACATCGCCATCCCTACGCCCTCGAAAAGCGCCTTCTATAATCCACTCCAGCCTGCAGGGAGCCTTGTGGAGAGCAGGCTGTACGGGAACGCCGAATGATTGCGAAATCACGCCTCTTCAAGCGCGTCAGACAGCTCTGGCACGCCGCCGACCTGGTGTCGGTGGCCCAACGCCGCGAGCGGCGCATGCGTTTGCTGGCGAGCTGCGTGATGCTGGTGCTGGGGGTGATCTGGGCGGTGATCTTCGCCCTGCGGGGGTTCTGGGCCATCGTCGCGATGGATGCGGTGCTCATCGTCTCCGGCCTCACCGTGCTGATGCTCACCGTGCGCAACAAGGCCCGCAGCGCCAACCTCATCCTGTTCAGCGTGCTGATCGTGATCATCGCCGGCACCGCCATCGTGCTCGATGTGCCCAATGCCGCCGCGCCCCGCGCCACCCACCTGTACCTGTTGCCCCTCACCCTCGCCGCGCTGATGGCGTTCCGCGACGAGGGCCCGTGGCTGCGCTACGGCATCGCCCTGCTGTGCCTGCTCACCTTCACCTGCCTGGCCTCCAGCAACTGGGCGCCCATCATCGGCTACAGCCTGCCGGACGAGGTGCGCACGCCGGGTTCCTGGGGCCAGGCCGGGGCGGCGATGGCGATGTTCTTCGCCCTGCTCCACGTACTGCAGACCGATGCCGCCGAGCGCTCGGTGCTGGAGCGCGAGCTGCAGGCCGCGCTGCGTGAGCAGCAGTTCGAGCTCCACTACCAGCCCCAGCTGAACGTCGCCGGCCGGGTGATCGGCGCCGAGGTGCTGATCCGCTGGCGCCACCCGCAGCGGGGCCTGCTGCCCCCCGGCGAGTTCATCGACCACGCCGAGCGCAGCGGGCTGATCATCCCCATCGGCAAGTGGGTGCTGGAGCAGGCCTGCGCGCAGCTGCGCACCTGGGCGGACGACCCCGCCCGCTGCGACCTGTGCCTGGCCGTCAACATCAGCCAGAAGCAGTTCCGCCAGGCCAGTTTCGTGCCCGAGGTCCTGGAGATGCTGCGGCGCTACGGCATGGACGCGCGGCGCCTGGAACTGGAGTTGACCGAGACCGTGCTGGTGCAGGACCTGGAAGACCTGACGCAAAAGATGTCGGTCCTGGTGCAGCATGGCGTGTCCTTCTCCCTGGACGACTTCGGCACTGGCTTCTCCTCCCTCAGCCACCTCAAGCGGCTGCCCCTGGGCAAGCTGAAGATCGACCGCTCGTTCATCTGCGACCTGCTCACCGACGCCAGCAGCGAAGCCATCGTGCGCAGCGTCATCGCCCTGGGCCAGAGCATGGGCCTGACGGTGATCGCCGAAGGGGTGGAAACCGAAGCGCAGAAGGACTTCCTCCTGCGCCACGGCTGTGCGCAGTTCCAGGGCTACCTGCTGAGCAAACCGCTGCCACTGGACGCCTTCCTGGACTTCACCCAGGCCATCACCGAACGGGAAAGCCGCGCGGGCAGCGGCATGTCGTAGGCGCAACTGGCAAGACGGTTCCGCAGCGGTAAAAGGTGACTTAGAGCCACGCCACCGGAGCCACCCACGCCGCTCACGCCCCTGCTGCGCTGCCACGACCTGGACGCCACCCGCCGTCACTACCGCGATGCCCTGGGCTTCACCACCCTCGACTCGGCGCACGCGAGCCTCACCGTGCAACTGCAGGATTGCCGCCTGATCTTCACCGAACAGGACCTGTGGGCCGCTCCCGTCGCCTGCTCCGGCACCCTCTACCTCGCCATCGCCGACGTCGCCCGCTACTGCGAGCAGGTAAGGGACAAGGCCGAGATCGCCTGGCCCCTGCAGGAGATGGACTACGGCTCAAGGGAGTTCGGCATCCGCGACTGCAACGGCTACACCCTGGCCTTCACCCAGGTCGCGCCCGCCACCGGGGAATGATTGAGCGGCGCCGCAGTCTATCCCTCAAGCGCGGCAAGCCAGACGGCAGCCACGCCGACAACCGCCCCGCCTTGCCCCCAGGGGCGGCCCCGAACGCACAGCGATGGCGAGGTCGATCATGCGCTGGATATCAGGAATGCTTTGCGTCGCCGCCCTGCTGATCGGCGGTCCAACCTTCGCCGGGGAAACCCGGCAAAAAGCCCAGGCGGCGGAAACCAAGGCCGAGGCGCTGGAAGAAAAAGCCGCCAACCAGGCGCCACTCCCCGCTGGCACCCCGCCCATCACCCGCAGCGAAGCCAAGGCCGTGGACCCGGCCGGCGAAGCACCGCTGGACGACCCCATCACCTGCCTCGCCCGCTCCATCTACTGGGAAGCCAAGGGCGCCCCGGCGCAGGACATGGAATCGGTGGCCAACGTGGTGATGAACCGCCTCGGCAACGAGCAGTTCCCCAAGACCGTTTGCGCGGTGGTCAAGCAAGGCTCGGAAACCAAGAGCTGCCAGTTCTCCTGGTGGTGCGATGGCCGCCCCGATGAAGCCGTGGAAGAAGAACGCTTCACCCTCGCCCGCGAAATCGCCCGCAAGGCCCTCAACGGGCAACTGCAGGACCGCACCCACGGCGCCCTGTATTTCCACGACCGCAACGTCTCGCCGTCCTGGGCGAAGACGTTCACCCGCACGGCGCAGACCAAGCGCCTGCTGTTCTACAAACCGCGCCTCGAAGAGCCCCTGGCCGGTGCGGAAGGCACCCGCCCCTAGGGGGCGTCAGGTGGTTTCCCGGCGTGCCGGCTCGGTGGCGTGCACGAACACCGTGTAGGTGTCCGCCGGGTGCGCCACGCCGGCCAGGTCCAGCGCGTGGGCAATGTTGCCGCGGTGGTAGGTGGCGTGGTTCAGCACGTGGAAAAACATCTCTTCGCGGGTCAGCCGGCCCATGCGGCCATCGGTAAAGCGGAAGCTGATTGCCTCGGCGGCGGCGGCAGGCTCCAGCGCCGCCACCTGTTCGGCGTACCACTGGCCGGAAGCGAGCAGCCGGCGCTGCAACACCTCATAACCCGGCACCGCCTCGGTGTTGGTAGCTGGGTGAGGTTCCGCCGTGCCCGTGAGCCGCGCGCGGAACAGGTCCTCGACTATCACCATGTGGTTGAGCTGTTGCAGGGTGAAGGCCAGCGAGTCGGGGAAGCGCTCGGCGTCGATGAGGCCGATGGCCTCCAGCGCGCGTCGGTCCGCCCAGCACTTGTACTGAAAGGCCTTGGTCAACATCAGGGGTCCTCGGGGTCAGGTGGCTCGGAAACGGAGTCGTCACATAGACGATGGAGCTTCGCCTTCGGCGAGCAGCCAGCGGGTGAAGGTCGCGAGCGCAGGCGGCGATTCGGCGGCGGGCCGGGTCACCAGGACGTAGCGCTCGCTGAGTTGCGGCAGCGTCGGCCAGGGGGCACTCAGCCGGCCTTCGGCCAGTTCGTCCTCGACGTAGCGACGCGGCACCAGCGCCATGCCGAAGCCCGCCTTGGCAGCCTCGATGAGCAAGGCATAGCGGTCATAGACCGGGCCCGTCGTGGCGCTGGGCAGGGCCATGCCGGCCAGCTCCGCGTAGCGCGACCAGCCATAGGGGCTCCCGTGCTTGTGCAGCAGCGGCATGCGTGCGTGCACCTCGTCCGCCAGGCGCGGGTGGCAGACCGCGACCATCGGCGCCTCGAACAGCGGCTGCACCTGCATGGAACGCCAGATGGGGTGGTCGTAGTTGATCGCCGCGTGCAGGTCGCTGTCCTCCAGGGTGAAGGGCTGCGTGCGCTCGCGCAGGTTGATCTCGATATCGGGGTGGCGTTGGCGGAAGCGTGCGAGCCGGGGAATCAGCCAGCGGCTGGCCAGGGTGGGGATGACGCCGATCTCCAGGGCGGTACCAGCGGATGTCTCGCTCATCACCTGGCGGGTGTGGCGCTCCATGTCCGCCAGCAGCGTGCGCATCTGCGCCGCGTAGCGGGTACCGGCGCTCGAAAGCTCGACCCGGTTGCCCACGCGAAGGAACAGGCGCACCCCGAGGAACTGTTCCAGCTTGGCGATCTGCCGGCTGATGGCGCCTTCGCTCAGCGAGAGCTCCTGCGCGGCCCTGGCGAAGCTCTGGTGGCGCGCGGCAGCCTCCAGGGCGAGCAAGGCGGAGGTGCTGGGCAGGCGTCTGGTCATCGGTGGCCATCCGTGGATCGATGGGGCGACAGGATGACGCATGCGCAAGCTGCCTTGCAAAAAATTCGGTAACCGTCGGCAGGGGCGCGCCCTAGCATGGAGCCGTGATTCCGCAGGAGTCGGAACGCTATCCGTGATGAGTGGGAGTACTGCCGTGAAGACGATTGACCGGGCCCTGCTGGGGCTGGGTGTGCTGATTCCGTTCTGGCTGTTCGCCGGGGTCGCGCTGACCGCGCTCGCCTACCCCGGCTACAGCCACCTCGACCAGGCGATGAGCCAACTGGGGGCCGAGGGCGCGCCTACCCGGGGCTTCTCCGCCTGGGTGAACAACCTGCCCCTGGGGCTGCTGTTCGTGCTCTTCGCGGTGGGTGTGGCGAGGCACTTCCAGGCCTCGCGCCTGGCACTGCTGAGCGCTGCGCTGATCGCCCTGCACGGCCTGGCCAGTTTCGCCACCGGCTACTTCCCCTGCGACCAGGGTTGCGCACCGGCACAACCGTCGCTCTCGCAACAGGTGCACAACCTGGCAGGGCTGGTGATGTTCCTCTCGCTGACCCTGGCCAGCGCACTGTGGGTGTTTCTCGGCCGGCGCCTGCTCGGCGCCCCCGGCTTCGGGCTGTTCTCGGCGCTCTGCGTGGTGCTGGCCCTGACAACCGTGGCGCTGATGGGCAAGGCCTTCGCCGATGGCCACCTCTTCGGCCTTTACCAGCGGCTCAACTACGGGGTCTCGGTGATCTGGGTCGCGGCCCTGGCGCTGCTCACCCTGTGGCGGGATCCACGGCGCTAGTTCGCGGGTCCCCTCAACCACGAACGGGCTCGCCGACACCGGGGGCCCTTATCACTACCCTGCGCGATGAACTGCTCGGCAAACGCTACAACTACGGCCGCCCGGACATCGTCCAGCAGAACTGGGGCCAGGAACTGCAGGTGTACGACCCCTTCGGCAACCGCATCAGGTTCTGTCAGTACTGAGTAAAAGGACGGCGGGCTGGGTGGATGAGTCCACCCAGCCCGCTAGCTAGTCAGCGCCCGTGGACAGGGATGGCGCCTCATCGCGATACGCCGAAGGGCTGAGCCCGGTCCAGCGCTTGAAGGCCCGGCGGAAGCCGCGGATGTCGCTGTAGCCGAGCTCTTCGGCGATACGCTCGATGGGCATCTCCGGGTTGCTCAGCAGGCTCATGGCCCGCGCGCGGCGCACCTGCTCCTGCAGGGCGTCGAAGGTCATGTCGTGCTCGGTCAGGCGGCGGCGCAGGGTGCGGCTGCTCATGTTCAGCTCGCTGGCCACCTTGTCGATATGGCAGCCCTGGGCCAGGTCACGGGCGATGGCCCGCTCCACCGTCTGCAGCAGGCCCATCTTCTGTTGCACCTGGGCGCACTCCAGCTCCAGCAGGTTGAGCGCCTGGCGCAGGGCGACGGGCTGGTGGCTGGGCAGCTGCATGTCCAGCCAGAGGCTGTCGATCACCATGCGGTTATGCAGGCAGCCGAAGTGCAGGTTGGGGCCCAGCAGGCGCTGGTACTCGGCCTCGTAGGCCGGCGCGGCGTGGGTGAACTCGAAGCGCAGGGGCTGGAACTCGCGGCCGATCAGCGCGTTGTTGTAGACCACCAGGCTGGCGAAGAACTCCTCCACGGCGAACAGCTGCACATCGGCGTAGGGCAGCCGGCATTCCACTTCGACGAAGCTTTCGCCCGCGCCTTCGCGCAGGGTGTAGACGGCCATGCCGCCGGAGGTGTGCTGGAAGCGCTGGCCGATCTCGAAGGCGTCGCGCAGGGTCTTGCACAGGGACAGCACGTGGCCCAGCAGGCCGAGGGTGCCGAGCACGTTGCGGTGCCCGACCCAGAGTCCGAGGCCGCGCTCGGGCAACGCGACCAGCGCGCGCTGGATCATGGTCACGGCCTGGCGATAGGAGATGCGCTGGGCAGGGTCCTGCAGCTCTTCGAGGGTGAAGCCGAGCCCGCGGCACAGGCGTTCGCCGCTGACGCCCTTGTCGTGCGCCACCTCCGCGAGGGTCTGCAGGAGGAAGGGCGAAACCAGGGCGAGGTCGAACTGGGCATCGGTGGTGGTAATGGACATGGCGAGCGGTTCCCCAGCCACGCGCCCGGAATTCTTGTTCTGGAGAGGGGCGTGGCGGCGCCATCATATCGCGTTAGCGGGTGTCCCAGATGAGGGTGTAACTGAATATTGCGGCCTGGCCCCGAAAGGCCCCCTGATTGTCCGGCAATGCCCTGCATCCCTCGGCCTTGAGCGCTTATTTCTATGCGGCGGCCCGGGCCACGCCCCGGAGCCGTCCACCAACAATAAGAAATGAGCTCACTATGAAACCTATCCGTGTCCCCCGGCTGTCCGTGCTGGCAGCATCCCTCGCCATGGCGACCTCCCTCTCCTCACCGGCCCAGGCCACCGAAAACGGTGTCGACAACATCGGCCCCGGTACCGACGGCTTCTTCGTCCTGCCGCTGGACGTGAACAACCTGCCGGACCACATGTTCGCCTTCAACCTCTACTACAACCACTACGAGTCGAAGAAGCTGGACATCAGCTCCCTCGGCGGCAAGGTGCCGGACGTGAAGATCACCTCCGACGCACTCATCCCGCGCCTGGACTACCTCAGCCCGCTGCGGGTGTTCGGTGGCCGTGTCGGCGGCTACGTCGCGCAGCCCTATATGCGCCAGCAGGTGGCCATGTTCGGCATGCAGAGCGAACGTGAAAGCCAGGGCGACACCACAGTCGCACCGCTCATCCTCTGGGACATGGGCAAGGACCTGACCCTGGGCGCCGCCCTGGAGATCACAATCCCCACCGGCAGCTACGACGCCGCGCGCCCGGCCAACACCAGCAACAACTTCTACACCTACAAACCGATGCTTTCGGCGACCTGGCAGCCCGACGACCGCACCGAGCTGTCGATCAAGACCACCTACAGCTTCAACGAGGAAAACCACGACACCGACTACCGCTCCGGGCAGCTGTTCCACTTCGACTACTCCGCCAGCTACCGGGTGACCGACAACCTGCGCCTGGGCCTGAACGGCTACTACGTGAAGCAGACCACCGACGACGAGCAGTTCGGCAGGACGGTGACCTTCATGGGCGAGGATGTGGACGACGGCGTGCGCGGCCAGGTCTTCGCCATCGGCCCGGCCGTGCACCTCACCTTCCTCAAGTACGCCAGCGTGGAGATGCGCTGGGCCAAGGAATTCGCCGTGGAGAACCGCCCGGAAGGCGAGATGTTCTGGGCCAAGCTGAACCTGCCCTTCACCCTCTGACAGGCCAATACGAAAACCCCGGGCCAATGCCCGGGGTTTTCCGTTCGCAGTGCGGGCGATCCATTGCAGCACCGTCCCGTAGGTTGGGCTGAGGTACGAAGCCCAACACAGCGCGGCCGAGTCATCGCACCGTTGGGCCTCGCTGCGCTCGGCGCCAACCTACGGTGTTGTCCCACCCACTCAGCTGTACACCGGCCAGGTGTCGACGATGCGCCCATCGCGCACCGCCAGCAGGTCGCCGAACTGCAGGAGGATGGATTCCGACTGGGTCGGCCGCAGGAACACCTGGTCATCCACGCCCAGGCCGACGGCGTGGGAACCGTTGACCATCTCCTGGTTGGAACTGCGCCCGTAGAGGCCGTTGAACTGCAGCCCCCTGGGCGACTCCGGCTCGGCCATCCAGTTGCCGCCGTAGATGAAGAAGGTCTCGCGCTGGTTCGGGTCCCACCAGGAGAACAGCGCCGACTTCCCGTCCAGCGCCGGGATCCGCACCGCACCGGTGCTCTTGAGTACCGGCGTGGCGATATAGGCCGCCGGCTGGTGCTCCTCCAGGGACGGCAGGTCGTAATGGGTGGGCTTGAGCAGCGCCGAGCCCACCGACACCTCGCTGCTGGTGCGCTCGCGCTCGTGCATGCGGTAGCTCGGGCTGCCGGCGGTGTTCAGCGTCAGACCCGGGCGCCACAGCGCGGCGTGCTGGGTGCGGGTGTAGTCGACGAAGCCGTCGTAGAGGGTCATCACCTTGGCGAACAACTCCTCGGGCGAGCCGAGGATGCCCGGCACGCCCATGCCGACGAAGGGGTCGTAGCCCATGAAGCCGGCGAACTCCAGGTGCTGCGGGTTGGCGCCGATCAGGCCGAGCATCCGCCCCAGGGTCGCCTGGTCCTGTACGCCGCCCCGATGCAGCCCGACATCCAGTTCGATGTTGATGCGCATGCGCGTGTTCAGGCCCTTGGCCAGCGCCAGGTACTGCTCCAGCCGCTCGGGGGTGTCGAGCAGCCATTGCAGCTGGGTCGTCGGGTCGAAGGCGCCGCGGTGGCTTTCGTAGAACAGTTGCGCCGAGCGCACCGGCATCGGCTTGCCGAGCAGCAGGTCGGAATCGGGGAAGCGCTCGGCGTCGTGATTGAGGAAGGGCTGGTGGAACGACATCATCCGCCGGGTGCCCGCGCGCTTGGCGATGTAGTCGAGCAGCTGCGGCGATGGCAGCGACTTCTCCACCAGGCGCAAGGCCTTGCCGGCACGGCGCACCGACTGCATCACCACGTCGATGTTGTGGTCCAGCCGGTCCAGGTCGATCAGCATCACCGGGTGCATCGGCCCCCGCTCCTTGAGCTCGCGGTTCAGCCGCGCGAAGTAATCGCTGTAGGGGGCGCCCTTGTCGGCCGGGCGCATCCAGGCACCGACACCGGCGAGCAGCACGCCGACACCGGCGGTGCCGACGAGGAATTTGCGACGGTTCATGGCTTCTCCTTGTTATCAGGCCACGCCGAGGATCGAGGACAGGTGCGCATTGAGGAACTTGCCGCTCGGGTCCAGCGCCTGGCGCACCTCGGTGAATTCCTTCCAGCGCGGGTAGAGCGGCTGCAGGGTGCGCGCATTCAGCGTGTGCAACTTGCCCCAATGCGGCCGGCCGGCGTACTTCCAGAAGATCGGTTCGACGGCGGCGAAGAAGTTGTGGTGGTCCATGCCGTAGTGCTGGTGCACGGAGATCGAGCAGCTGTCGCGCCCCTCGAACATGCTCAGGGGGATGTCGTCGGCCTTCACGTAGCGGTACTCGATGGGGAACCAGGTGCGCAGGTCCTTCTCGCGGATCAGCGCAAGGATCTCCCGCAGGCAGGCCGGGCCGTGCTCGGCGGGCACCGAGTATTCCATCTCGTTGAAGCGCACGTTGCGCACGTTGGCGTAGATCTCGTAGGAGTCGCCGACCCGGTCATCGAAGCTGGCGATATGGCGCAGGCTGTTGAGCAGCGCGCGGCGCGCGGCGGGGAAGTCGCTGCCGTACTTGTCGAGGTTCTCGATGATCTTCACGAACTCGTTGCCCCCCTCCTCCGCCGGGTCCAGCGGCGGTGTCGCCGGGTCGGTGGTCTCGTTGAGGGCGATGGACAGCGCGTAGTCGGAATGGGTGATCACCAGCATTTCCCAGTGCTGGTTGTCACGGGTGAGGTTGTCCACGTCCTCCAGCAGCTCCTCGGTGCTGGCGATCCACTGCTTCTCGCGCAGGCGGTAGGCCTCGCGGTTCTGCATGCGCACCCGGGTGGCGATGCCGAAGGCGCCGAGGGACACCCGCGCGGCATTGAACACCTCGGGGTGGCGCTGGGCATCGCAATCCAGCACCTCGCCGCTGGCGGTCACCAGTTGCAGGCCGGTGACATGGTCGGAATAGGAGCCGAAGCCGACGCCGGTGCCGTGGGTCGAGGTGGCGATCGCCCCGGCCAGGGTCTGGTAGTCGATGTCGGCCATGTTGTGCAGGGCCTGGCCCACATCCTTGAGCGCCGGGCCCATGAGCGACATCGGCGTGCCGGCGGCGAACTCCGCCTGCAGGGTGGCCGGGTCGTGGCTCAGCAAACCATTGAAATAGGCGAGCGACACCAGGGTGCCGTCGGTGGGCACCAGGGCGCTGAAGGAGTGGGCCGAGCCCACCGGGCGGACCTTGCCTTCGGCCTGGCGGATGGCCTGGACCAGCTCGTCCAGGTTCTGCGGGGCGAGGCGCGCCTGGGGCAGGCAGCTCTGCCCGCCGGACCAGTTGCGCCAGGGAATCAGGCGGGGTGCGCGGACCAGTTCCGCCATTGCCGGGGTGCAGGCCAGGGCCGTGAAGGCGCCAGCGACGCCGGCCCTTTGCAGCAGTTGGCGTCGGGTGAGATTCATAACCATGGAGGACGCCTTATTCGAGGTGCTGACCGGACATGAAAGAGATCAGTGCGAGGAATTGTTCTTCCGAGCACTGCATGCACATGCCCATCGGCGGCATGCCCTTGAAGCCATTGATGCTGTGGTCCAGCAGGCTGTCCGTACCCTGGGCTACACGAGGCGCCCAGGCCGCGGTGTCGCCACTCTGCGGGGCGCCGGAGGCGGGGTTGGCGTGGCACAGCTTGCAGCTGGTGTCGTAGACCTTGGCCAGGGCCGGGTCGGTGGGGGCCAGGGTGGCGGCGTTCTGCGGCGCGGCCGGCTTGGCCTCCTCGCCACAACCGCCAAGCAGCCCGGCCAGGGCCAGCAGGGCGGCGGGAATCAGCAGTGTTCTGGGTTTCGGCATCGCACTCCCCTCGTCTACCGTGCCAGGCAGCCGGCACGGGCTCTTGTTGTGGTGGGTAGAGGGCAACGTTAAGCCAGCCGCTCGACAAGGGCTGAGGGCAATCGCGGACAGCCAGGGGGGCTTAAGGGGACAGCGCGGTGATTTCCGGCCAGGGACGGTGCCGGGATGGAGGCTTAGCCAATGGCCTTGGCCATCTCGCTGGTGGCCGCCCAGCCCAGCGCCTCGTACACCGGGCGGCCGACCTGGGTCGCATGCAGCACGGCAAAGCCCAGGCCACGACGGGTGAATTCGGCCTCCGCCAGCTTCATCAGCGCCGACGCCAGGCCCCGACGCCGGTAGTCGGGCTCGACGAATACGTTCAGCACATAGCCGCGCTGGTCCTGTTCAGGACGGGCGGGGTGCGGTGGCCATTCGATGCTCATCAGGCCGATGGCCGCCGCAACGCGCGCCTCGTGCATCAGCGCGAAGCCGTAGTAGCGGCCGTCGGCCAGGCGCTCGCGCAGCCAGGGGCGGAAATGCTCGGTCATCACCCGCAGCCCCGCCGGGTCGCCGCCCGCTTCGAGGAACATCGCCTCGCGGTGCACGCAAATCCGCTCCAGGTCGTCCGGCACCAGCCGCCGCACCTGCAGGCCAGGAAATTCGATACCACCGGGAATTCCGTCCATCGCACTGCCCTCTTCATCGATGACCGATGCTAGGGCGCAACGGGCGGCAGCCGATAGGCACAGATCACTGGGAAAAACGGCATACAGCGCCAGGCCGCCCCGTAGGGGCAACTTCAGTCGCCCTGGGTTATCCGGCCATTCGCAACCGGGTGCCTGCGGAAGGTCTTTCGCGGCTGAAGCCGCTCCCACAAGGGGTGCCTGCACTGCCGCCTCGTGGGAGATTCATTCGCGATTGGCCTCGCTACCCACCCCGTGAGTGGCGAGAACTTCTCCTGCAGTGGCATGCTCACCGTCGCCCCCACGCGAATGAGCAACGCATGCGCCTCCACATCCTTTCGGATCTGCATAACGAATTTCACCCCTATGTACCCACGGTCAACGACGCCGATCTGGTGATTCTGGCGGGTGATGTCGATGTGCGTGCCCGGGGCGTCGCCTGGGCAGCCGGGGTCTTCGATTGCCCGGTGCTCTACGTTCCGGGGAATCACGAGTACTACAAGGGGCACCTCACCGGGACGTTGGAGAAGATGCGCGAGGCGCAGACCGACCGCGTGCACGTGCTCGATAGAGATGAATTCAGGCTCGGGGATGTGAGGTTCCTGGGGGCGACCATGTGGACGGACTACAGCTCGCTGGGTGACGCCACGCTCGCGACCCTGTCCGCGCAGATGACCCTGAACGATTTCCGCAAAATCCGGACCGGGAGCTATCGCCGGCTGCGGCCCGCCGATGTGATCGAGGAATCAGCCAGGACCCGGCAATGGCTGGTCGACAAGTTGGCTGAACCCTGGGACGGCAAGACCGTGGTCATCACCCACCACGCGCCCTCCCTGCGCTCCATGGAAGGACACCCACATTCGGGTGATCGCCTCGATGCAGCCTATGCGAATGCCTGGGATGACCTGATGGGGGAACGGATAGACCTGTGGGTCCACGGCCATGTGCATACCCGGCAGGACTATGAGCTGGCGGGCACGCGGGTGCTGAGCAACCCGCGCGGCTACCCGGAGCAGCAGACCGGCTTCGATCCGGATCTGATCATCGAGATCTGACACCGGTCCCGCCGCCAGGCAAGGCCGCCGTCCTCACTTGCACAACTTCAGGTTCACCGTCCCCACGAAGTGGTTGCCGTGGCCCATGGCGCAGGCGACGCGCTGGTTGCGGTTACGCTCCCAGGCTTCGGCCGGGTATTGCTTGTTCCAGGCGCTGTAGAGCTGGCGGTCCTGCTTGGAGAGGCGCAGGCCGTAGCGTTCGCTCATGTAGAAGTAGGTGCGCGCGATCATGCCGCGCACCTGCTGGCGCGGCATGGCCTTGCGCGCCTTGAAGTCCACCACCATCGGGCAGGCGCCGTACTGGCTGGGCTTTTGCGGCAGCCAGCCGAAGCCGTAGTTGCTGCGGTCGCCATTCACCTCGCCGATGCTCGGCACCAGGTTGTGCAGGTCGGCCTCGGCGCGGCGGAAGGCGGCGTCGTGCCTGGCGCAGTTCTCGCGCCCGCCCTTCTGCCAGCATTGGCGCTGATGGCCGATGACCCAGGCCGGAACGATGTGCTCCCACTCGATGCGCTTGGCGCGCTGGGCATTGGTGCGGGGCACGTAGCCGCAGCTTTTCAGGTCGACCTTGTTGCCGCTGTAGCGGCAGCCGCAATAGAACTCGACGGGGTGGGGGGCGTAGAGCTTCCAGGCGACCTTCTTGGCTTCCTGGAAGGTGCGGGGGGCGGAGGCGTTGGCGGTGCCGGCCAATAGAAGGCTCAGCAGCAGGACGAGACGGATCATTACTTCTGGGGTTCCCGGTACGGCTGTTTTCAAGGCCTTCACTGACAACGTTTATTCATCGGAGTTTGGTTGCAAACGAAGCGGCGAAGCTGATAGATGTATAAATATACAGTATTTCAGAGAAGCGTCCTATGAACCTTTCAGCCCCACCCGCCTTGCCAAAACCACTGTCACAAATCCCTGGGATCATCGTCTCCCAGGTCGCCGGTCTCGGCTTTCCACCCCGCTTGCCGAAGCGGCCGGCCCCCCGCCCCCTGCGCCAGTCGGCTGGAAGCCGCAACAAGGCGCAAGGCCTGCATTGAGGAGGAGAACAGGGATGGTCGACGTACTGCAGCTGAAATACACGGTCAATCGCATGGCCGTGGACGAGGTGAGCGAGGCGGTCGCGGAACTGCGCCTGGAAGGGCTGGTGACCGACGGCAAGACGCCGTTCACACGGGTGCACTTCAACACCTGCCTGGCGGAGATCGAAGCGCTGTTCCAGCGCGCCGGTTACCACAAGCAGCTCGATGTGGTGGGTTACCAGGGGCTGGCCTATGCCCTCTTCGACCCGGCCCGCTGGGAACCGGTGGAGGTGCTGCGCTGGCTCAAGGAGTACGTCGACAACGCCCAGGCCAGCCACACGCTGGCCCGCAGCGCTGACGACTTCAGCGCCGCTGCGCGTAGGCCGTGAACAGGCCGCTGCCGACGATCACCAGGATGCCGGCGATACCGATGGCATCCGGCGCGTGGCCGAAGAGCAGGAAGCCGAGCAACCCGGCGAAGACGATCTGCCCATAGCTGAACGGCGCCAGCAGCGCCGGTGAGGCATGGCGGAAGGCCTGGGTGAGCAGCACGTGCCCGCCCATCCCGCAGGCACCCAGCGCCAGCAACAGCAGGCCGTGGGCCAGCGTGGTCGGTGCTTCCCAGAAGAACGGCACCAGGGTGCTCATGATCAGGGTGTTGGTGATGCCGGTGATGAAGTTGCTGGTACCCGGGCTGTCGGTCTGGCTCAGGCGTCGGGTGAACAACTGGTAGAAACCGAAGCACAGCGCCGAGGCCAGCGGCAGGAGAATCGCCGGAGTGAACAGCGAGCTGCCCGGCCGCACGATCAGCATCACCCCGCCCAGGCCCAGCAGCACCGCCACCCACTGCCCACGGGTGACGCGCTCGCCAAGGAAGGGCACCGACAGCGCGGTCACCACCAGCGGTGCCAGGAAGTTCACCGCCGTGGCCTCCGCCAGGGGGATGTAGCGCAGGCCGGTGGTGAAGAACAGGCTGGTGCCGATCAGGCACAGCGCCCGGCCCAGCTGCAGCAGCGGGCGCTGGGTACGCAGCACGCGCAGGCCCTCGCGGGGCAGCAGGAAGCCGGCCATCAGCAGCGTGTGCACCAGGTAGCGCACCCACACCACCATGACGATCGGGTAGAACGCCGACAGGTACTTGGAGATCGCGTCATGGCTGGAGAACAGGAAAATCGCCAGGCACACCAGCAGGATGCCCTTCAGGGGCTCCTCTCGTCGCAGCGATGGGGGGTTGGTGCTCATGGGGATTCCGGGGTGGTCCGCGCCCTATTTGGTAGCAGACTAATGATTAGGCGGCTCAAAAATATCGGCTTCGTGACTCAGGCTCAAGTGACAGTAGCCGGTTAGCAGGTATTCTTGCCCACTTCCCTTCTCCCGGCCGGCGCGAGACCGATGAAACCCGAAGACCTGCTGCTCCTGGTGACCCGTGAAATGCCCTACGGCAAGTACAAGGGCCGCCTGCTCGCCGACCTGCCCGGCCACTACCTCAACTGGTTCGCCCGTGAAGGCTTCCCGAAAGGTGAGATCGGCAGACTGCTCGCCCTCATGCAGGAGATCGACCACAACGGCCTCAAGCCACTGCTCGACCCCTTGCGCCGCCCCGGTGCAGCCCGTCGGCCCGCCGATTGATTCCACAGGTGCAACCAGAAAGCGTCTAGGCTTGTGACTGGCTGGTTACCCTGCCACCGGCCACCGGGTTGCACCTTATAAGGAAGCGCTACAGGCCACGGGCACCAAGGCGGTGCGGCTTTTGCTGCACGGCCCGGCCAATGGTCGGATTGACTGGAAAAACTTAGGTTGCACCTGGTTGCACCCCGCTTCATGCGCAGCTACTCTTGGCGCCGCAAAAGCCGTCGCGACCACGGCAAGAATGAGGATAAGAAATGGCAACCACCACCACCCTGGGCGTGAAGCTCGACGAAGCCACCCGTGAGCGCCTGAAAGAGGCCGCCCGCCAGATCGACCGCACGCCCCACTGGCTGATCAAGCAGGCCATCTACAGCTACCTGGAGACCCTGGAAAGCGGCAAGACCCTTCCCGAGCTCCAAGGCATCGCCGCGCGCCTGGCCGAGGGTGACCTGGAGGCCGTGGAAGCCCTGATCGACCCGATCCACCAGCCGTTCCTCGATTTCGCCGAAAGCATCCTGCCGCAGTCCGTGCTGCGTGCCGCCATCACCGGGGCCTATCGCCGCCCCGAGGAAGAAGTGGTGCCGATGCTGCTGGAGCAGGCACGTCTGCCTGCCGACATGGCCGACGCCACCTACAAGCTCGCCTACGGCATCGCCGAGAAGCTGCGCAACCAAAAGAGCGCCAGCGGCCGCGCCGGCATCGTCCAGGGCCTGCTGCAGGAGTTCTCCCTCTCTTCCCAGGAAGGCGTGGCGCTGATGTGCCTGGCCGAAGCCCTGCTGCGCATCCCCGACAAGGGCACCCGCGACGCCCTGATCCGCGACAAGATCAGCAACGGCAACTGGCAACAACACCTGGGCCAGAGCCCCTCGATGTTCGTCAACGCCGCCTCCTGGGGCCTGCTGATCACCGGCAAGCTGGTGTCGACCCACAACGAGGCCGGCCTCTCCAGCTCGCTGAACCGCATCATCGGCAAGTCCGGCGAGCCGCTGATCCGCAAGGGCGTGGACATGGCCATGCGCCTGATGGGCGAGCAGTTCGTCACCGGCGAAACCATCGCCGAAGCCCTGGCCAATGCCAGCAGCTTCGAGACCAAGGGCTTCCGCTACTCCTACGACATGCTCGGTGAAGCCGCGCTGACCGAGGAAGACGCCCAGCGCTACCTGGCTTCCTACGAGCAGGCCATCCACTCCATCGGCAAGGCGTCCCACGGCCGCGGCATCTATGAAGGCCCGGGCATCTCCATCAAGCTCTCCGCCCTGCACCCGCGCTACAGCCGCGCCCAGTACGAGCGGATGATGGACGAGCTGTACCCGCGCCTGCTGTCGCTGACCCTGCTGGCCAAGCAATACGACATCGGCCTGAACATCGACGCCGAAGAAGCGGACCGCCTGGAAATCTCCCTCGACATGCTCGAACGCCTCTGCTTCGAGCCGCAGCTCAAGGGCTGGAACGGCGTCGGCTTCGTCATCCAGGCCTACCAGAAGCGCTGCCCGTACGTGATCGACTACGTCATCGACCTGGCCCGCCGCAGCCGCCACCGCCTGATGATCCGCCTGGTGAAAGGCGCCTACTGGGACAGCGAGATCAAGCGCGCCCAGGTCGACGGCCTGGAAGGCTTCCCGGTCTACACCCGCAAGGTCTACACCGACGTTTCCTACATCGCCTGCGCGCGCAAGCTGCTGGCGGTGCCGGATGCCATCTACCCGCAGTTCGCCACCCACAACGCCCACACCCTCTCGGCTATCTACCACATCGCCGGGCAGAACTATTACCCCGGCCAGTACGAGTTCCAGTGCCTGCACGGCATGGGCGAGCCGCTGTACGAGCAAGTGGTGGGCAAGATCGCCGAAGGCAAGCTGAACCGCCCGTGCCGCATCTACGCACCGGTGGGCACCCACGAAACGCTGCTGGCCTACCTGGTCCGCCGCCTCCTGGAAAACGGCGCCAACACCAGCTTCGTCAACCGCATCGCCGACCAGACCATCTCCATCAAGCAGCTGGTGGAAGACCCGGTCGTCAGCATCGAAGCCATCGCTGCCGCCGAAGGTGCACTGGGCAAGCCGCACCCGCGCATTCCCCAGCCGCGTGACCTGTACGGCGCCGCCCGTGCCAACTCCAGCGGCATCGACATGTCCAACGAGCACCGCCTGGGCTCGCTGTCCAGCGCCCTGCTCAGCAGCGGCCACGCCGACTGGCGTGCCCAGCCGATGCTCGGCTGCGCAGCCAGCGCCGGCGAGAGCCTGCCGGTGGCCAACCCGGCGGACCGTCGCGACATCGTCGGCCACGTGCAGAACGCCAGCCTGGAAGACGTCGGCAACGCCGTGCTCGCCTCGCTGAGCGCCGCGCCGATCTGGCAGGCCACTCCGCCGGTGGAGCGCGCCGCCGCCCTGGACCGCGCCGCCGACCTGATGGAAGCCGAGATCCAGCCGCTGATGGGCCTGCTGGCCCGCGAAGCCGGCAAGACCTTCGCCAACGCCATCGCCGAAGTGCGCGAAGCGGTGGACTTCCTCCGCTACTACGCCGCTCAGGCACGCCACGACTTCGCCAACGACAGCCACCGCCCGCTGGGTCCGGTGGTGTGCATCAGCCCGTGGAACTTCCCCCTGGCGATCTTCAGCGGCCAGGTAGCTGCCGCTCTGGCCGCCGGCAACACCGTGCTGGCCAAGCCCGCCGAGCAGACCCCGCTGATCGCCGCCCAGGCCGTGCGCATCCTGCTGCAAGCCGGCATCCCGGAAGGCGCCGTGCAGCTGCTGCCGGGTGAAGGCCACACCGTCGGTGCCGCACTGGTGGCCGACGAGCGCGTCAAGGGCGTGATGTTCACCGGCTCCACCGAAGTCGCCGGCATCCTCGCCCGCAACGTCGCCGGCCGCCTGGACTCCCAGGGCCGCCCGATCCCGCTGATCGCCGAAACCGGTGGCCAGAACGCGATGATCGTCGACTCCTCCGCACTGGTCGAACAGGTGGTCACCGATGTGGTCGCCTCCGCCTTCGACAGCGCCGGCCAGCGTTGCTCGGCCCTGCGCGTGCTGTGCATCCAGGAAGACGTCGCCGACCGCGCGCTGGAAATGCTCAAGGGCGCCATGGCCGAATGCCGCCTGGGCAACCCGGACAACTTCGCCATCGACATCGGCCCGGTGATCGACGCCGAAGCCAAGGCCGGCATCGACAAGCACATCGACGCCATGCGCAAGAAGGGCCGCCACGTGTTCCAGGTCGCCCGCACCGAAGGCGACGTGATGAGCCGCGGCACCTACGTGATGCCGACCCTGATCGAATTGGAAAGCCTGGACGAGCTGGAGCGCGAAGTCTTCGGCCCGGTGCTCCACGTACTGCGCTACAAGCGCCAGGACCTGGACCAGCTGCTGGACCAGATCAACGCCACCGGCTACGGCCTGACCCTGGGCGTGCACACCCGCATCGACGAGACCATCGCCAAGGTGGTGGACAAGGCCCACGCCGGCAACCTCTACGTCAACCGCAACATGGTCGGCGCCGTGGTCGGCGTGCAGCCCTTCGGCGGTGAAGGCCTCTCCGGCACCGGCCCGAAAGCCGGCGGCCCGCTGTACATGTACCGCCTGCTGGCCACCCGCCCGGTGGACGCGGTGAGCCGCACCTTCAAGCGCATGGACGAACAGGCCGCCGACACCCACCTGCGCACCAGCCTGCAGCAACGCCAGGGCAACCCCCTCGCAGCGCTGAAGGAATGGGCGGGCAAGGAAGGCAAGGCCGAGCTGGCCAGCCTCTGCGACGGCTTCGCCGAACTCTCCCAGAGCGGCCTGACCCGCACCCTCCCCGGCCCGACCGGCGAGCGCAACACCTACATGCTGCTGCCCCGCGCCAATGTGCTGGGCCTGGCCGACGACGAAGGCGACCTGCTGGTGCAGCTGGCCGCCGCCCTCGCGGTCGGCAGCGCGGTGATCTGGCAGGACGGCGACCTCACCAAGGCCCTGCGCGGCAAGCTGCCCAAGGCGGTACAGGCACGCATCCAGCTGGTCGCTGACTGGAAAGCCGAAGGCGTGGAATTCGACGCCGTGCTGCACCACGGTGACTCGGACCAGCTGCGCGGCATCTGCCAACAAGTGGCTGCGCGCAAAGGCCCGATCATCGGTGTCCAGGGCCTGTCCCAAGGCGAGACCGCGGTACCGCTGGAGCGCCTGCTGATCGAGCGCGCCCTGAGCGTCAACACCGCAGCGGCCGGCGGCAACGCCAGCCTGATGACCATCGGCTGATGGCCGGCGGGCCAGGCGAACACCTGGCCCGCCACCCGTTCCAACCAGGGGCTTCTGCCCCTGGCGCCTGCCTCCTCAAGAGGGATGTGGGCACCCAAGGTTCCCGGTGATCCGCCTGGCGCCTTTTCCAACAGGCGGCTCGTCCCGCCATCCAAGGCCTTCGGGCAAAGGAGCAGCGCCACAAGCGCCGCTCCTTTTTCATTTCTGGTGTTTGGAAATCTGAGAGGAAGGCTTTCGCGGGTTGCACCCGCCCTACGGCCGCCCCCCCTTTCCACGCCCTGTCGCCGACAGCTTTTGTAGGGTGGATGACGCTCTTTTCACCCACCAGGCGGTGCTACCTGCAACACCGAGCCATAGCAGCCCTGCGGGCTGCTTGGCGACTTAAGTCGCCCCTACATGGGTGGTGCCCAATGCGTCTGAGCCGAGCGGGAATTCGCGGTGTTGGGCCTCGCTGCGCTCGGCACCAACCTACGGCGCCGTGCCGTTGTAGGTCAGGGGCAACCCGACAAGGCGGGGCCCACGACAACGCGGGTTTCACCCGCCCTACGGGGTGAGGGGGATGCGGCGGGCGCGGACGCAATCCAATCGCGGATGAATCCGCTCCCACAGGGAGCCCACAACCCATCCGGGATCAATGCCGGGCGGACAGCCGCTCCAGCGCTTGCGCAGCGCCCATCTGCCGGGCGGCGGACAGGGCGGTGGCGCCGCCGGCGTCGGTGGCGTCGATGCGCGCGCCGTGGGCCAGCAGGCTGTCGATGATCTCGCCCCGGTTGAACATGGCGGCCATCATCAACACTGTCTTGCCATCGGGCATCGGGCCCTCCACATCGGCACCGTGGGCCAGCAGCAGCTCGACCATGGCCAGGTCGCCCTTGAAGGCGGCACCGGCGAGCGGGGTCTGGCCGTTGTTGTTGCGCAGGTCCGGGTCGGCGCCGCGTTCCAGCAGGGCACGCACCGTGTCTGCGTGGCCGTGGTAGCTGGCCAGCATCAGCAGGCTGTCGCCCTTGTGGTTGCGCAGGTCCGCCGGCAGCCCCTGGTCGAGCAGTGCCACCAGGTTGTGTGCATCTCCGGCGCGGGCCAGGTCGAACACCTTGTTGGCAAATTCCAGGGTGGCGTCGTCCAGTGCGGCCGCTTTGTCTTGCTCGCTCATCAGGCTCTCCTTGAAGTGGCAGCCAGGCTGCGGAAATCAGTGGGCCGATGATAGGGAAGCAGCCGGGGCGCGGCTCTTAGGGATTATCTATAGGGTTGAAAGCCGCCGTGGATGGGGCGGGTACGCCTGCGCCATTGCAGCGCCGCGGTGAAGCTAGAGGGTGTCGCTGGAGTAGCTCGCCTCCAGCACCAGGGCGCCCTGCAGCACCTCGGCCAGGCATTGGCCGCAGGTGCCGTCGCAATAGTGCTCCAGCGCCGCCTGGCTGGCCCAGCGGCCCTGCAGCAACCACAGGTCGGGGTCACCCGGGGCGCGCAGCACGTCGTGGCTGATGCAACCCTCGATGCGCCGCGCCGGTTCGACCAGGGCGAGCAGGCGCTCGCCCAGCTCGGCCGAACGCCCGTTGCGGGCGCGGATCGAGGCGAGGCTGGTAAAGGATGGGGATGGGGTCATGGACTGTTCTCCTCTTGCGCGTGGCCCAGGACACAGGCCTCGATCAATGGCGTGGCGAGAAACAGGGACGTCAGCACCAGCAACCACAGGATCACCGGCAGTGCTGCACGATCGGCCTTGCGCGGGTTGCTTCGCTGTTGCTCTCGCATCGCCTTCGACCTCGGCATGCGGCGCCCGTAGTCAGCGCCGATACAGCGAAAGACTACGGGCGGGAAGGCTTTCCCGGTTAGACGATTCCTGCGGGATGCTTGCCTGATCCTGCGAATCTCATTGCGTCAGCATCTGGATGAAGGAACGTGACAACGGCGAACGCTCGTCGCTGCGGCGCACCAGCCAGACCGCCGTGGTCGCCACGGGGTCGAGCAGGCGGCGGTAGACCACGCCGTCGAACTGCATGCGCGTGAAGGACGCCGGCAGCACCGAGACGCCGAGCCCCGCCGCCACCAAGCCGATGATGGTCAGCGCGCTGTGGGATTCCTGGGTGATGCGTGGGCTGAAGCCCATCTCGTGGGTCAGGGCGATCAGTTGGTCGTAGAGCCCGGTACCGGCAGTGCGCGGGAAGTACACGAAAGGCTCGGCGGCCAGGGCCTGCAGGTACAGCCCGGCGTCCAGGGCCGGGTCCGTCGCCAGGGGATGGTCGGCGTGCAGCACCGCCACCAGCGGCTCGCGGAACAGCTCCACCGCCACCAGGGACTCGGGCAGCGGCAGCGGGCGGATCAGCCCCACCTGGATGCGCCCGTTGAGCAGCGCCTCGGCCACGTCGCGGCTGACCATCTCGTGCACCTCCAGCTGCACGTCCGGGTAGGCGCGACGGAAGCGGAAGATGGCTTCGGGTATGACCGAGGTGAAAGGCGCCGACGAAGTGAAGCCGACCTTCAGCTCACCCAGCTCGCCGCGCTGGGCCCGGCGCGCCACCTCGGTGGCCTGCCCCACCTGGGCCAGCACCTGGCGCGCTTCGACGAGGAACAGCCGCCCCGCCTCGGTCAGCGCCACGCGGCGGTTGGTGCGTTCGAACAGGCGCGCGCCCAGCTCCTCCTCCAGCGCCTGGATCTGCTGGCTCAAGGGTGGCTGGGAGATGCCCAGCAGCTCGGCGGCGCGGCCGAAATGCAGCTCTTCGGCAACGGCGATGAAGTAACGGAGATGACGGAGTTCCATGGCGGGAATGATATGTCCTGCCTATCAAAGATGCCGAACAATATATTGGAAAGTATCACTCCCCGCCGATAGGCTTTGCCCATATCCCGAACGAAGCAGCCACTCCACCCCCGATCAGCGGGTGCGACGGCGCACGCCTGCACGACAGGCGCCGGGGCCCTGATGAAGCCTTGCCGAGGTCCATGATGAATCCGTCCGCCCAGGACAGCGCCCTGCCCAGCCATATCGAAAAAGGCACCCCCGCCTTCCTGCGCACCAGCCTCGCGCTGTTCTGCGGCGGCTTCGCCACCTTCGCCCTGCTCTACTGCGTGCAGCCGATGATGCCGGTGCTGGCCCAGGCCTTCGCCATCAGCGCGGCGCAGAGCAGCATGATCCTCTCCGTCTCCACCCTGGCCCTGGCCTGCGGCCTGCTGGTGACCGGCTCGCTCTCCGACGCCCTCGGGCGCAAGCGGGTGATGGGGGTCTCGCTGCTCTGCGCCGGGCTCTTCACCCTGGCCAGCGCGGCCATGCAGAGCTGGGAAATGGTGCTGCTCATGCGCGTGCTGGTGGGCCTGTCGCTGAGCGGGCTGACCGCCGTGGCCATGACCTACCTGAGCGAGGAGATCGACCCGCGCCACACCGGCCTCGCCGTCGGCCTGTACATCGGTGGCAACGCCATCGGCGGCATGAGCGGGCGGCTGGTGGCCGGGGTGATGGTCGACTACGTGTCCTGGCACTGGACCCTCGCCTGCATCGGCGCCCTGGCCCTGATCGCCGGGCTGGTGTTCTGGCGCGTGCTGCCCGAGTCGCGGCACTTCCAGGCGCGGCCCATCACCGCGAAAAACCTCTTCGGCGGCTTCGCCCTGCATTTTCGCGATGCACGCCTGCCGCTGCTGTTCCTCGAAGCCTTCCTGCTCATGGGCAGCCTGGTGACCGTCTTCAACTACATCGGCTTCCACCTGCTGGATGCGCCCTACCACCTCAGCCAGGCGGCGGTGGGCATGCTTTCCATCGTCTACCTCTCGGGCACCTACAGCTCGGCGATGGTCGGCTCCCTGGCGGATCGCGTCGGCCGGCAGAAGGTGCTCTGGGCGGTGATCCTGCTGATGCTCGCCGGCTTCGGCCTGACCCTGCTCACGCCGCTGCCGCTGATCCTGCTGGGCATGCTGCTGTTCACCTTCGGCTTCTTCGGCGCCCACTCGGTGGCCAGCAGCTGGGTCGGGCGCCGCGCCGTGCAGGCCAAGGGGCAGGCGGCTTCGCTGTACCAGACCTTCTACTACGCGGGCTCGGGGATCGCCGGCACGGTCGGCGGGTTGTTCTGGAATCGCGCCGGCTGGAACGGCATCGGCCTGTTCGTCGGCCTGATGCTCAGCCTGGCGCTGCTGATCGCCCTGCACCTGTCGCGCCAGCCACAGGGCGCGGCGTGCACAAGCAAGCCGTAGGGGAAGTAAACCTGCGGAGCTTTTCAGTGGGCCCCCGCGAGCGCGGGAACCCACTGAACATCAGCTCACCTGCATGCCCAGCGACCTCAGCCGCGCGTCGGGGTCCTGGCTGACCGTCAGCCCCGCGCCTTCGGTCATCACCCGCAGCGCAGCGGCGGGGTCTTCGGTCTTGCCGGCCAGGGCCTTGTAGTCATCCGGCAACGCCGCGTTGAAGGCGGCCATCTGCCGCCCGATCTCCTCGTCACTGGCACCGGCCTCCATGGCCTTCTGATAGAGGGCGACGCGTTGGCGGGTGACCTCGTCGATACGCGCCTCAGCCTCGGCCGGGCTGATGGCGGTCAGGGACTGCCCGGCGGAGAGGACGCGCCAGGGCGGGCCCGATGAGTCGACGGCAGCGCCATCGCGGGTGGCGGCCTGGGTTTCCGGCTCGCTGGCGGCGGCAGGCGATTGCAGGCTGGCAGGGCTGTAGGTCGCCTCGGGCGCTACCCGGCTCAACGGATCGTCGGCGAGGCTGGGGTCACCTCCATCGACCTGGCTGAGGAGGCTCTTGGCCTCCTCGGAAATGGACACCCTGTCCTGGTAGCGGGAAGCGTTCTCCTCCTGGACCTGGACGGACTTGTCGAGGGCGGAGATCGAGGGGTCTTTCATAGCGTTGGACTGCCTGATGTAGGAATACCAGTCGTTCACTCCTGCGTTGATCTTCATGGGGTTTCCTTTTGGCCTTGCCCGGCGGACCGCTGCCGGGGTTGGAGGGCTGGGGCTTGCAACTGCACCAAGCCGGCGTGTGCTGCCATACGGAATTTCAAGCACAGGGCCTGGGGAGCAATGGCCGTGCCAGCCCTGCCCCGCCACACCGGCCCCCAGCGACAAAAACCTTTGCCTTCAACCGCTTGAAAACCCACGCCGGGCGCGGCTTGCAGGCCACTACGCGCCTCCGGCGAGGCCAGGGCTTGCCGGAGGCGGCAGGCCCCTGCCGCCCGCTTGCCGTAATGGCAATCGGCCCGACTCCTGCTTTACTAGGCGGACTTCAGCGAAGACCTACAACGACCAGGGAGCGGCGGATGGAAGACCAGTACAAGGCGGAACAGGACCGGATCACCTGGCGCCGCAAGGCCCTCGGCCTCGACGCGGACAACGAGGCGCCGCGCCGCCCCTGGGCCGTCGCCCTCTCCGGCGGCGGCATCCGCAGCGCCACCTTCTGCTTCGGCGTGCTCCAGGCCCTGGCCCGCGCGCCCGTCGACCCCGGCGCCAACCGCCAGCCGAAGCACAGCGAAGACGATCCCCGCGCCCGCCTGCTGCCCCGCTTCGACTACCTCTCCACCGTCAGCGGCGGCGGCTACATGGGCTCGTTCTTCTCCAGCCTGTTCCAGCCCGAGCGCCTGCGCCCGGTCAATGGCGACGAGCAGGAAAAGGCCCGCCAGGCCGCCCTCGACGCCTACCGGGTGATGCGCTACCAGCCGCCGGGGCGCATCCACTCCTCCGACAACTACCAGGCCGCCCCGGTGGGTGACGGCCCCACCGCCTGGCTGCGGGAGAACGGCCGCTACCTGACGCCCACCGGCGCCGGCGACCTGATCTATGCCCTGGCGATGACCTGGCGCAACTGGCTCTCGGTGCAGTACGTGATCGGCATGCCGATGCTGCTGGTGCTGGCCCTGATCGCCCTCACCCAGGGCGCCGTCTGCCATTTCTGGCCGGGCAGCCCCTTCTGCGGCAGCCTGCTGCTGGTGCCCGGCGTGGTGACGCTGCTCAGCGTGGCACCGCTGATGCTCGCCTACTGGCTGATCTACTCGCGCAAGAGCCAGGACGAACCCCCAGCCCTGGCCAACTGGGCGACCCTCTGCGCCGTGGTGATCATCATCGCCATGGCCGCCCCCGCCATTTACCTGCAACTGCACACGCCCGACACCACCAACCCGGTGGAAATCCTGCTGTGGCTGACCATCATCGTCACCGTGCTCGGGCTGCTCTGGTGCGCCGCGCTGGTCTTCACCCAGGAACGCAAGCCGAGCCGCGACGACGCCGGCCTCGACGCCAACAACGTGCGCAATTACCGCCTGCGGGTGACCCGCGCCCTGAGCCAGTCCATCACCTTCACCGCTGCCCTGCTGGCCCTGGCGCTGCTCCACCAACTGGCCCAGGAGCTCTATGTGGTGCTCGCCCAGGGCTACTGGCAGGCCTCCGCCCCCGCCGCGCTGCTGCCGGCGCTGGCCTGGATCGCCCGGCACCTGGCCCGCTCCTCCGACGACAAGCCGCTGCCCAGTTGGCTGAGCAAGTTGCCGCTGGATGTGATCGCCCTGGTCGCAGGCACCGTGATGCTGGTGTGCATCGCCCTGGTCTGGGGCCTGCTGGTGCAATGGGTGGCCTGGAACGGCCAGGTGCCCGGCCCGGATGCCATGCCGCCCTTCGCCCTGCAGCGCCTCATCGGCCTGGCGGTGGTCGCCGCGCTGCTGGCGTGGGTCTCCGGCCAGTTCATCGGCTTCATCAACCTCTCCACCCTGCAAGCCTTCTACGCCGCGCGCCTGACCCGCGCCTACCTCGGCGCGTCCAACGGCCAGCGCTTCGACGTGCCTAGCCGGCAGAGCCGCAAGCGCATGAGCGTGGCACAGACCCTGTCCCACGACGACATCGCCCTGGACGCCTACTACCGCACCCGCACCGCCGGCCCGCTGCACCTGATCAACGTCACCATGAACCTCACCGTGGACCCCTCCGAGCAACTGGTGCAGCGCGACCGCAAGGGCAAGCCGCTGTGCGTGGCGCCCTACTGGTACGCCCCGGGCAACCCGGACGCCGAAGCGGTGAGCTTCATCCTCGACGGCGAACGCAAGGTGCGCATCCCGCCCAGCGGCAAGGGCGAGATCAACCAGCCGCTGTCCCTCGGCCAATGGGTGGCCACCTCCGGCGCCGCCTTCAGCACCGGCCTGGGCCGCGCCACCAGCCTCGGCACCTCCCTGGCCCTGGGCCTGGCCAACGTGCGCCTGGGCACCTGGTGGCAGAGCAACTTCCCGCCGCGCCAGGCCGGCCCGTCGAAGAACTCCGAGCGCCTGTCGCGCTGGCTGCCGGCGCAGACCTACCTGTTCTACGAACTCACCGCGCACTTCCACGGCCATCGTCGCGACAAGCTCTACCTCACCGACGGCGGGCACTTCGAGAACACCGCCACCTATGAGCTGGTGCGCCCGCAGCGGGACATCGAGCTGATCGTCATGTGCGACTGCGGCTGCGACCCGGACTACCGCTTCGACGACCTGGCCAACCTCATCCGCCTGTCGCGCATCGACCACGCCCTGGAGATCGAGGAAGACAGCGACGTGCTCGACCACCCGCTGCTGTCCCAGGTGTTCTCCAGCCTCGATGGCTTCCGCCAGCCACCGGCCGCCGGCGACCGTCGCTGCGCCATGCTGCTCAACGTCTTCAGCAGCGGCGAGCGCGACGATGCCGAGGCGCCGCGCACCCTCACCAGCCGCATCCTCCTGCTCAAGCCGCGGCTGATCGAATCGCTGCCGGTGGACGTGTTCAACTACGCCCGCGCCAACCCGGTGTTCCCCAACCAGAGCACCGCCGACCAGTTCTTCGACGAGGCCCAGTTCGAGAGCTACCGCCAGCTCGGCCTGTGCATCGGCCAGCAGCTGTTCGGCGACGGCCTCAACCACAACGCCATCGCCAATGCCCTGTGGAGCTACCTGGCCAAGCCGCCGCGCGGCGTGCGCCTGGCCTCGCCCACCATCGACTGAGCCGCCCGGCCCGGCTCCACACGGAGCCGGGCCGGGATGTGCGCCAGCCGACGAACTGCCGTAATAGCGCTTTGACAGCGCCTGCTTTTCCCGGAAAATCCGCACCTCGCTCACAGGGAAGAAGCAGTCTTGAACGATATCCACGAGGCCGCCCGGCACATCAGGGACGCCATCCGCACCGCCACCACCGGCCTTATCGGCCGCAACCAGCTCGCCGAACTCATCGTCCTCGCCGCCGTGGCCCAGGAGCACCTGCTGGTGGTCGGCCCGCCCGGCACCGCCAAGAGCGCCGTGGTGCGCCGCGTCGCCCAGGCCATGGGCGGGCGCTATTTCGAGTACCTGCTGGGGCGCTTCACCGAGCCGTCGGAACTGTTCGGCCCGGTGGACCTGCGCAAGCTGCGCGAAGGCACCGTGGAAACCGACGTCAGCGGCATGCTGCCGGAAGCCGATATCGCCTTCCTCGACGAGGTGTTCCTCGGCTCCACCGCCATCCTCAACACCCTGCTCGGCGTGCTCAACGAACGGCGCTTCCGCCGTGGCCACACCCAGCTCGACTGCCCGTTGCGGGTCTGCGTCGGCGCCGCCAACGGCCTGCCCGAGGACGAGGCACTGGCCGCCTTCGGCGACCGCTTCCTGCTGCACCTGTTCGTCGAGGCGGTGCCGGACCACCAGCTCGAAGCCATGCTCGCCGGCGGCTGGCAGGCCGAGCAGACGCCCATCGTCGGGCAGCACAACCTGGGCTACCTCGACACCCTCAGCCGCGCCATGAAGACGGTGAACCTGGACGCCGCGCGCCCGGCACTGGCCGATGCCATCCGCCGCCTGCGCCAGGCCGGCGTGCAGCTCTCGGACCGCCGCATCGTCAAGTCCCAGCGCCTGATCGCCGCCGCCGCGCTGCTCGGCGGGCGCCTGCACGCCAGCGAGGCCGACCTCTGGCCGCTGCTCTACGTGCTGCCGACCCAGGAGGCGCAACAGCACGGCCGCGAAGTGCTGCGCGAGCTGTTCGCCCATGCCAGCAACGACAACCTGTTCAACGCCGTGGAAGAAGCCACCCTGCAGCCGCTGTCGCGGGTCAGCCGCCTGGCCGAAGAAGCCCGCGCCTGCCTCGACGACGCCCAAGGCGCGAGCGTGGAAGCGGTGCTGCGGGAGATCGACGCCAACTTCCTCGCCGACGCCCTGCCGCCGATGCTGGCCGAGCTGCGTGAGCGCCTGGTCGCCCGCCTCGCCACACCCGCATGAGCCCCCTGAAGCAGGCCTGGCGCTGGCAACCCCGCGCCCAGGCCCTGGAACCCCGTGCCGCCGTGGCCTGGGGCGAAGCCGCCCGGCGCCTGCATGCGCGCCTGTCCGCCCTGCCCGGCGAGCAGCTGGCGAGCCTGCACGCCACCGCCAGCGATGACCTGCTGGTGGTGATCGGCGAGCCCGCGGCCCTGCCCTGGGTGGACGGCATCGACTACGCCGCCCCGTGCGAGCTGGCCCCCGAACTCTGGTTGCCGACCCGGCTGAGCCCCGATGCGCCGCTGGACCTGCTCGCCCGCGCCCTCACCCAGCGCCACGGCCGCGCTCCCCTGCTGCTCTGGCCCACGCCGGCCAGGGCGGTGCCGCTGGACCGCCAGCTGCCGCTCTCCGAGGGCCACCTGGCGCGCATCCTCGACCACTGGCAGGAACGCTGACCATGCAATTGCCCGACGCCCTGAAGCCCTGGCACCCCCTGCTGGAAGGCGTGGCCCCGGAACTCGCCGAACAGCTCGTCGCGATGCTCGGCCGCCTGCAAGCCCTGGTCGGCCCCTTCCGCGAGCGCACCCCCAACGGCCCGCCCGAACCCGATGGCCTGGGCGACCTGCAACGACGCGGCCCCTATGAGCGGCTGCTCTCCAGCGAATGGCTGCTGGCCGACGAAATCCCCGATGAATTCCTCCGCCGCGCGGCCGGCGGCGAGCACCTGTTCCTCGCTCCCCAGCAGCGCGCACGACACAGCAGCCGGCTGATCGTCGCCCTGTTCGATGCCGGCCCCCGACAACTGGGCGCACCGCGCCTGGCCCACCTGGCGATGCTGATCCTCCTCGCCCGCCGCGCGCGGGAAGCCGACGGCGAACTGCGCTGGGGCATCCTCCAACGCCCGACCTGGCACGACGGCCTGCAGGGCCCGGCCGACCTCACCCGGGTGCTCGAGGCCCGCAGCTGGACGGCCGCCGAACCCGCCCACTGGCAAACCTGGCAGGCCATGGTCGACGCGCTGCCGGCGCAGCCGGACGAGCGCTGGCTGATCGGCGGTACGGCCGAAGACGCGGGCATCAGCCACGGCCTGCAGATCACCCCCCACCTCGATGGCAAGGCGCTGGAGGTCGCCCTGCAACAGGCCCGCAGCCGTCGCAGCCTCGACCTGCCGCTGCCGCCACCCGCCATCGGCAAGCGTCTGCTGCTGGGCCAGTTCGGTCCGATGGGCCTGCCCGGGCCACAGGCACTCGCCCAACCAGGGCTCCTGCACGCCCCGCGAGTGGCCCTGACCCTGCCGCCAGTGATCGCCCGCTCCGGGCAGATGGTGGCGCTGACGCTACTCGACCAAAAGGGCGCGCTGGTCTTCAAGCTGCCACCGCTCCACAGCAAGAAGAACATCGCGACCAAGGTGCGCCAGCAGAACTGGCCCGCCGGCAACCAACCGCTGGCCATGGCCTTCCAGGGCAGGAGCCTCGGCGCCATCGTGGACACCGGCGCCTACCTGCGCTTCTGGCAGTTGCAGGGCTTCGGCGCCATCAAGCGCCCGCCGCTGAACGATCTGAATGCCCCACCGGGCACCGCCAACCTGCTGCCGCTGGCCCTGGTCAACAGCAATCATGCCGGCCAGCGTCTGTACCTGCTGGATGCCGCCGGGCACCTGCTGTACTGGAACCGCGACAAGCAGGCCGCCAGCCACGAACCGCCATCGCTGCATCGGCTGAAGTCACATGTGCTGGCCATGGCCAGCTTCGAGAACGGTCGGATCTACTACCTGTACAAGCACGACCGGAGTGTCTTCCTGGAGGAGGTATTGCCGAACCACCAGCCCAATATGTCTATGTGCGTACTCAGGATCGGCGACGCCAGCAAGGCCTTCATGGCCCGAGTCACTAACCCGTATTTCGTGCCGGCCTGCGCCCTGCTGATGGAAACCACGCCCCAGGAACGCTGGCGGCTCTGCCACCCCAACAGGCCGGAAGGTGAAGGTCCAGGTAGGTGGTCGCTCGAGGTTCCCGGTGGCTGGAGCGCCCAGGGCCTGGTGGCCGATCGCGAAACCCAGGCCCTGTCGCTGGTGCTGATGAGCAGTGACCGCAAGGGCCTGAGCCTATACGACGGCAGCGCCCTCGACAGGTTCTTCGACTCCCCCGCCCCCATCGCCCGCCTCAGCGTCTGCCCCACCAGCGGCCTGCTGGCCATCCTCACCCATGCCCGCGAGCTGGTGGTCTATTGCAGCCAACATCGTGTGGTGCGCCTGCGCGCCCAATGCACCCAGGCCGATGACCCAGGAGCCCAGCCATGAACGCGCCGGATGCGCAGGTTCGCCAGCCGCTGCTCAAGGGCCGCCACAAGGTGGCCGGGCTCTGGCTGCCGGCCGACTGGCTGGGCGCCGAGGAACGCACGGCGTTGCTGCTGCACCACTGGCACGCCGACGCCAGCGCCTGGCGCTTCGCCGACGGCGACCTGCTGCGTTTCGCCAGCGCCCGCCCCATGGACTGCGACGGCCTGGTCGGCTGGCCGCTGCTGGCGCTGAAGAACGGAGGTCTGTGCTCCGCGGAACTGACCGCCGAAGAGCGCGCAACGCTGCCGGCCGCCGATCTCTGGCTGGTGCGTGGCGGCCGGGTGCAGGCGCTGCGCCTGGCCGATGCCCGACGCCTGGCCCTGGAGGAACACATCGCCCTCGACGGCTACCCGCTGCTGGACACCTACGATTGCCGTGCCATCCTGCCGCCGCCGATGCTGGAGGTGCTGCCGCCGATCAAGGACATCCACGCCATCCTCGATGGCAAGGTCAAGCCGCCGAGCCCGGAGCGCGACGCCTTCCTCAAGTCGCTGCTGCAACAACAGGCCGCCGCCGGCAAAAGCACTGCCAGCAAACCTGCCCCGCGCAAGGCCCCCTCGCGCGCTGTCTCCGGCAAGTCGGGGATCAGCGCCAGTTGGGCGTTCTGGCTGTCGTTGTTCGCCATCATGATGGTGGGCAACTTCATCCGCGATGCGATGAGGCAACCGACGAACCTCCCGCCGCCCACCCTCAGCGCGGCACCGATAGTGGAAGCGCCGAGCGACGGCTCGGACACCGTGCTGATCGTCATCCTGGTCACCCTTGCGGTGCTTATCGCGATGCTGTTCTTCGCCGCGCTGCGACGCTTCTTCAAGGGCGACCCGCAAGGCTGGACCGCCCAGCCCTCGGCGCCTGCTCAAGCGGCGGCGCAGGTACCGGCCCCTGCCGCCCCGCCCATCAAGTCCCGCGCCACCCAGGCTCCACGCGGGCCGAGCGCCTGGCGGCGCTTCCTCACCTCCCTGGCCATCACCTCGAAGTTCAGCGAGCTGCTCAACCGCCGCCAGAGTGCCTACATGCGGCGCATGCTGAAGATGTTCGAGGAAGGCGACATCGCCGAAGCCCTGCGCCACGCGCTGCCCCTGGGCGGCGAGCAGGGCAACCTGGGCCAGGCCTTCGGCACGCCGACGCGGCGCGACGATCTCGACCTCGGCAAGCGCACGGGCCCGGGCACCGCCATCTCCCTGGGCGAGGACCTCGAAGCGCACCTGCGCACGCTCTATCGCCAGCACTTCGAGAAGCTCGACCGCGAGGGGCGCATCGACGAGGCGGTGTTCATCCTCGCCGAGCTGCTCAAGGCTCGCCAGGAAGCCCTGGACTACCTGGAGCGCCACCTGCGCTTCCGCCAGGCCGCCGACCTGGCGCTGGCCTGGGACATGCCGGCCGACAGCATCGTGCGCCTGCACTGCCTGGCCGGCGACTGGCGCACCGCGCTGCAGGTGGCGCGCCGCGACAACGCCTTCGCCAATGCCGTGGAGATGCTCGGGAAGAAATGGCCCCAGGCCGCGCAGCGCCTGCGCCAGGACTGGGCCGAGATGCTGGTGGCCCGGGGCGACTGGCTGGAAGCCGTGGACGTCATCTGGCCGCTGCCGGACAAGCAGGCGCTGGCCGCCCAGTGGCTGCTGTGCGCCGAGGAAGCCGGCGGCGGCCTCAGTGCCGAGGCGCTGGTGAAGCGCGCCGTGCTGCTGCCCGACACCCTGGATGCCTACGCGGCACGGCTGAAGTCGCTGCGTGACGACCCGACGCTGGCCGGCGAGCGCCTGGCCCTGGCCCAGGCGCTGAACCGGGTGGGCACCGTGCCCCGCGCCCGCAGCAACGAACAGCTGCAACGACTGGCGCGGCTGGTACTGCCGCCCCTGCTGGAAGACCACGCCCGGAGCCGGGTCAACCTGTCGCGGCGCGACCTGCAGAGCCTGCTCAACCTCAGCCAGGACAAGCTGCTGCAAGCCGATCTGCCGCCCAAGGGGCTGCCGGAACAGGACGCCTCGCCATTGCTGCAACAGAACCCGCCGCTGCAGTGGCAGGCTCCGCCGGCCGGCCAACGGGCCATCCTCGACGCCGCGCCCCTGGCCGAGGGACGCACCCTGGTGGCCCTGGGTGAAGCCGGCCTGGCGGTGCTGGACGACCTGGGCCGAACGCTGTTCCGCTTCGCCGAGCCCGGCCACCGCATCGTCCTCGCCCGCAACCGCCGTGCGGCCCTGGCGCTGGCCCGGCGCGACCAGGTCTGGCGCATCACCAAGCTCGACCTGGTCAGCCGCAAGGCCACCGACCTCGGCGTGCTGGCGATGGACTTCCACGCCTATGAATTCGACGGCACCTCCTGGACCATCGGCAACAGCCGCAGCGTGCGCGTGGTGGATGTCGACCGGGCCTTCGCCGTGGTCTGGCACGTCAGCGACCTGCCGGGGCACTTGCTCGCCTTCCAGGGCTGCGCCGGCTTCGAGCAATGGCTGGTGGAAGATGGCCGCGGCGGCACCGAGCTCTGGCGCTACGCGCTGCCAACGCGGCGCCTGACCCATCGCTACGAGGTGCTGCCGTCCCGCCATGAAGGGGGGTTCTACGTCCCCAACCCGGACGGCGGGTTGCTGGAAGTCTGGTTCCGCGGCAACGAGGCGGGCGAGCAGAGCCTGCTGATACACACCCACGGCGGCAGCCGCGAGATCGCCCTACCGGACGTCAGCGCGGACCAGGTCGACAAGACGAACCTCAAGCTGGCCGACGGCTGGCTGCTCCTCGGCACAGCGACGGATACGGAGATGACGCACTGGCGGCTGCTCAACCCGCGCACCCTGAAGACCTGCGCCGAGCTGGAATGGCCGTCCGATACGCCACTGCAAAGCCGCTCCCTGGAGCACGACTGGCGGCTGTTCGACCACACCGGGCGCCTGCTGCGCCTGGACACCCTGACCAGCGAGATCCGTGAACTGCGCAACTGAATAGCGGCGCGGCGACCCTCGCCGCGCCCTGCTTCAGAAGCGCTCCAGCTTCGGCAGCCACACGCGGATCAGCGAGAACAGGCGCTCCAGGTCGATGGGCTTGGCCAGGTAGTCGCTGGCGCCGGCGCGCATGCATTGCTCCTGGTCGTCCTTCATCGCCTTGGCGGTGACGGCGATGATCGGCAGCTTGGCCCAGCGTGGCTCCTCACGGATGCGCCGGGTGGCTTCGAAACCGTCCATCACCGGCATCATCACGTCCATTAGCACCAGGTCGATGTCGGGGTTCTCGTCAAGCTTATCGATGGCTTCCTGGCCGTTGCGCGCGGTCACCACCTGGGCGCCCTTCTCGTCCAGCGCGCTGATGAGCGCGAAGATGTTGCGCACGTCGTCGTCCACCACCAGCACCTTGCGCTTCTCGAACACCTTGTCGCGATTGCGCGCGGTCTGCAGCATGCGCTGGCGGTCGCTGGAGAGGGACGACTCGACCTTGTGCAGGAACAGCGTGACCTCGTCCAGCAGCCGCTCGGGGGAGCGTGCGCCCTTGATGATGATCGAGCGCGAGTGCTTGAGCAGGTCCTCCTCCTCGTCGCGGGTAAGGTTGCGCGAGGTGTAGACGATCACCGGCGGGAAAGCGCCGAGGTCTTCGGCGGCCATGCGCTTGAGCAGCTCGTTGCCATGCATGTCGGGCAGCTTGAGGTCGATGATCATGCAGTCGAACTGGGTTTCGCGCAGTTGTTCCAGGGCCTCCTGGCCGCGCTCGGCGGTGACCACCTGGATGTCCTCGTCGCCCACCAGGCGGGCGATGCTATCGCGCTGGGACGCATCGCCCTCGACCACCAGCACGCGCTTGACCTTCTGCGTGAGCTTGGCCTCCAGGCGCGAGAAGACGTCCACCAGCAGCTCGCGAGTGGTGGGTTTCTGCGCGTAGCCGATGGCGCCCAGGTGCAGCGCCGGCTCGGTGCGGTCGTCGGTGGAAACGATGTGCACCGGGATGTGCCGGGTGCGCGAGCTCTCCTTGAGCCGCTGCAGCACCGAGAGGCCGGAGTCGTCCGGCAGGCGCATGTCGAGGAGCACAGCATCCGGCCCGTGCTCGCCGGCCAGGCGCAGGCCCTCGCTGGCGCTGTGGGCCACCAGGCAGCGGTAGCCGAGTTCGTGGGCCAGGTCGTAGAGGATCTGCGCGAACTTGGGCTCGTCCTCGATCACCAGCACGCAGCGTCCGCCCCGGTGGGGCAGCTCGCGGTCGTCGGGGAAGCTCGGCGCCTCCGGCTTCTCGTCGCCCAGGCGCGGTGGCTCGGGCAACTGCACGGGCTCGACGGGGGCTGGTGCGGTTTCCTTGGCCAGGTAGTTTTCCGGCAGCCAGAGGGTGAACAGGCTGCCCTGCCCCGGCTCGCTGCTGACTTCGATGGTGCCGCCGAGCATCTCCGCCAGGTTGCGCGAGATGGACAGGCCCAGGCCGGTGCCGCCGAAGCGCCGGTTGGTGGTGCCGTCGGCCTGGCGGAAGGCCTCGAAGATGAAGCCCCGTTGCTCCTCGCTGATGCCGATGCCGGTGTCGGCGACATCGAAGGCGATGCCATTGTCGGCGGGCCGCACACGCAGGCGCACGCTGCCCTCCTGGGTGAACTTGAAGGCGTTGGAGAGCAGGTTCTTGAGGATCTGCTCCACCCGCTGGCTGTCGCTGAAGAACTGCCTGGGCGCGGCGGCTTCCACCTGCACCTCGAAGACCAGCGACTTCTCCGCCGCCTGCGGCCGGAAGAGGTTCTCCAGGCCCTCCACCAGGCGCACCAGCTCGGTCTGCTCGGGACGGATTTCCAGGCGCCCGGCCTCGACCTTGGCGATGTCGAGGATGTCGTTGATCAGGCGCAACAGGTCATTGCCGGAGGAGTAGATCAGCTGGGCGTATTTCACCTGCTGCTCGTCGAGGTTGCCCTTGCGGTTCTCCGACAGCAGCTTGGAGAGGATCAATGAACTGTTCAGCGGGGTGCGCAGCTCGTGGGACATGTTGGCGAGGAATTCGGACTTGTAGCGGCTGGCCCGCTCCAGCTCGTCGGCACGCCGCTCCAGCTCCTTGCGCGCCTGGTCGAGGGCGTGGTTGCGCTCGTCCAGGGTGTCGCGCTGCTCCTGCAGGCGCAGGGTCTTCTCGTTGAGCTGCTCATTGGTCTGTTCCAGCTCCGCCTGCTGAGTCTCCAGGCTGGCCTGGGATTCGCGGATCACCCGCGACTGGTCTTCCAGCTCTTCGTTGGCGGTGCGCAGTTCCTCCTGCTGCACCTGCAGCTCTTCGTTGAGCTGCTGGGTCTCGGTGAGGATGTCGTGCAGGCGCTGGCGGTAGCGCGCCGCCTCGAGGGAGGCCCCCAGGCTGCCGCCTATGGCATCGAGGAAGGCCTGGTCACGCTCATCCAGCGCTCGCAGGAAGCCCAGCTCGACGATGCCGTTGACGCTACCCTCGGTGGCGGTGGGCGCGAGCAGCACTGAAACCGGCTCGTCACTGCCCAACCCGGAGTTGACCTTGAGGTAGCTCGGCGCGAGTCCCTCCAGCACCCGGGTACGGCGCTCGACCGCCACCTGCCCGACCATCCCCGCGCCATCGGCGAAGGCCTGGTCGCGGGCCTGTTCCTCGGGGGAAAAGCCGTAATCCGCCACGCGGCGCAGCTCGCCATCCTCCTGGCGCACATAGAGCGCCCCCACCACCATGCCGAGGTACTGAGCGAGGAAATCCAGCACCGCGCGACCGATGCTGGTGGACGATTGCTGGCCGATGATGCACTCCGCCAGGTGCGACTGGCCCTCGCGCAGCCAGGCCTGCTGCTGCAGTTTCTGGTTGTCGGCGAGCTGCCGTTCCAGCGTCGCGCCGTAGGTGCTGGAGAGGCCCAGCAGCTCGCGCCGGCCGAAGTACGCCAGCAGCCCACTGAAAGCAAAGCTGAACAGCAGGTAGGCAACCACCGTGAAGACGGCGGTGTTGCTGGCCCGCTCGTTGCGCTCGTGGCGCAGTTGCTGCTCGGCGGTGATGAACTCGGCGAAGGTCTGGCGAATGCCATCCACCAACTGCTTGCCACGTTTCTCGCGGATGGCGGTGGTGATGTCCTGGTTGGCGCGGCGGCGCTCGATCATCTCATGGGCGAAGGTGCTCCAGCGCTCTTGCATGGATTCGATGCGACGCACCTTCTCCAACTGGACGGCGTTGTCCTTGACCAGCTCGGCCAGCTCGTCCATCCGCGACGCCAGGCGCGGCCCGGCGTCCTCGAAGGGGTCGAGGAACACCTCCTCCCCGGCGATCAGGTAGCCGCGCAGGCTGGATTCGCGGTCCAGCGTGTAGCGGAAGCCCTCGTTGGCCTTGCCCATGACCTTGTCGGTGTGCTCGACCCAGCTGAGCACGTAGAGCAGGTAGCCGATCAGGGCGATGAACAGCGTGGCGCCGAGCACGCCGACACCAATTGGCAGGGCCACGTTGCGGGCGAGGATACGGCGGAAACTGCGTTCGTCGATGCTGGCGGTGGCGTTCATCGGCCTTCCCTGAATTGAATACGCGAAACCCGGAAACGGGCGGCCAACGCGTCGTCGATTCCCTGGCGACCGCTGACCCGTAATGCGCAGCGCTGCGGCTGCCTGAGGAAAATGTAGCTAGTTGTGCCCGTTTCGCCCGGGAAGATCGCCCGGCGAACCCATCCGACCGGTCAAAATCGGGCCTTGCTCACTTTCGCCATCAGGAATGAGAACCGCTCATCAACTAGCGGCTTTGCGGCCCGAGCGGGTATTGGCAGAATGACGCGCGCATTGCATGGCGCTATGCCACTACCAAGGACGGAATCCTGATGCAGGACAGCACCCCTAACGAGCCAGGGCAAGGGCTCGATGCGGGCCTCGCGTGCCTGGTCATGCTCGCGCGTTTCCATAACGTCGCCGCTTCCCCCGAACAACTCGCCCACGAATTCGCCGAAGACGGCCGCCCATTCGGCAAGGCCGAGCTCCTGCTCGCCGCCAAGAAGCTCGGCCTCAAGGCACGCCCTGCGCGCAGCACCATCGCCCGCCTGGAGCGCACGCCGCTGCCGGCGATCGCCTGTGACCGCGAGGGCGGCTTCTTCATCATCGCGCGGCTGGACGACGGCAAGGCGCTGATCCATGACCCGCGTGCCCAGCGCCCGGAGGTGCTGGAGTTCGAGGCCCTGGCCGAGCGCTGGGGCGGCGAGCTGATCCTGATCCGCTCCGAGGCGTCCCTGGCCGGCGAGCTGGCGAAGTTCGACTTCACCTGGTTCGTCCCCGCCATCGTCAAATACCGCAAGCTGCTGGGCGAAGTGCTGCTGGTGTCCTTCGTGTTGCAGATCTTCGCGCTGCTGACGCCGCTGTTCTTCCAGGTGGTGATGGACAAGGTGCTGGTGCACCGCGGCCTGTCGACCCTGGATGTGATCGCCATCGGCCTGCTCGGCATCATGCTGTTCGAGACGGCTCTGTCGGGCCTGCGCAGCTACGTGTTCGCCCACACCGCCAGCCGCATAGACGTGGAGCTGGGCTCCCGGCTGTTCCGCCACCTGGTGACCCTGCCGCTGGCCTACTTCCAGGCGCGCCGGGTGGGCGACTCGGTGGCGCGGGTGCGCGAGCTGGAGAACATCCGCAGCTTCCTCACCGGCAACGCCATCACCCTGGTGCTGGACGTGCTGTTCTCGGTGGTGTTCATCGCCGTGATGTTCTTCTACAGCGGCTGGCTGACGCTGGTGGTGCTGCTGTCGCTGCCGCTGTACTTCCTCATTTCGCTGATCATCACCCCCGTGCTGCGCGCACGGATCAACGAGAGCTTCGCCCGCGGTGCGGAGAACCAGGCCTTCCTGGTGGAGACGGTAAACGGCATCGACACCCTCAAGGCGATGGCGGTGGAACCGCAGATCAACCGCAAATGGGACAACCAGCTGGCCGGCTACGTGGCAGCGAGCTTCAAGACCCAGACCCTGTCGACCATCGCCAACGAGGGCGTGGGGCTGGTGGGCAAGCTGGTGACCGTGGCGACCCTGTGGCTGGGTGCGCGGCTGGTGATCGACGGCGACCTCAGCGTCGGCCAGCTGATCGCCTTCAACATGCTCGCCGGGCGGGTGTCGCAGCCGATCATGCGCTTGGCCCAGCTGTGGACCAACTTCCAGCAGACCGGTGTCTCGGTGCAGCGCCTGGGGGACATCCTCAACACCCGCACCGAGCTGTCCCAGGCAGCACGCAGTGCGCTGCCGCCGATCCGTGGCAACGTCGAGTTCGACCAGGTGCACTTCCGCTACCGCCCGGACGGCTCCGAGGTGCTGCGCGGGGTGAGCTTGAGCATCCAGGCCGGCGAGGTGATCGGCGTGGTCGGGCGCTCCGGCTCCGGCAAGAGCACCCTCACCCGCCTGCTGCAACGCCTCTACACGCCCGAGCGCGGGCGGGTGCTGGTGGACGGCATGGACCTGGCCCTGGCGGACGTCTCCTCGCTACGCCGGCAGATAGGCGTGGTGCTGCAGGACAACATGCTGTTCGCCCGCAGCATCCGCGAGAACATCGCCCTCACCGACCCGGGCGCCCCCATCGAGGTGGTGATGCAGGCGGCCAAGCTGGCCGGTGCCCACGAGTTCATCCTCGAACTGCCCGAGGGCTACGACACGGTGGTGGGCGAGCACGGCGCCTCGCTCTCCGGCGGCCAACGCCAGCGCGTGGCCATCGCCCGGGCGCTGATCGGCAACCCGCGCATCCTCATCTTCGACGAGGCCACCAGCGCGCTGGACTACGAGTCCGAACGCATCATCCAGCAGAACATGAAGGACATCTGCCGAGGCCGCACGGTGATCATCATCGCCCACCGCCTCTCCGCCGTACGCGATGCCAACCGCATCCTGGTGATGGACCGCGGGCAGATCGTCGAGCAAGGCACCCATGCCGAACTGCTGACCCACCAAGCCGGCCACTACTCGCGTCTGCACCGCCTGCAACAGGGCTGAGACGCATGCAACCCCAGACCGAACAAACCCACGCCCTCTCCCGCCGGGAGAGGGCCGGGGCGAGCCTCGCCCCCCATGCACGGATGCCCAGGCCATGAGCGCAAAACGCGAACTGATCAACCGCTACCGCAGTGCCTGGCGTCACGCCTGGCGCCACCGCAAGGCCATGGACGCCCCGCAGCGCCTGAGCCACGAGGTGCAATTCCTCCCCGCCGCCCTGGCCCTGCAGGAGCAGCCGCCGCACCCGGCGCCGCGCTATATCCAGTGGGCGATCATCGCCTTCGCCGTGCTCGCGCTGATCTGGGCCTGCGTCGGCGAGATCGACGTGGTGGCCACCGCCACCGGCAAGATCGTGCCCAGCGGCAAGACCAAGATCATCCAGCCCAGCGAGGTGGCGGTGGTCAAGGCGATCCACGTCTACGACGGGCAGAAGGTCAAGGCCGGCGACCTGCTGGTGGACCTCGACGCGCAGATCACCGGCGCCGACGTCGACCGCCTGAAGAGCGACCTGCTCGCCGCCCAGGTGGACAGCGCCCGCGCCCGCGCCCTGCTCGACGCCATCCAGGACGGCGGCGAACCCACCTCCCTCGCCGCGCTGATCCCCGAGGCCAGCCCCGAGCAACAACTGGCCGCCCAGCGCTGGCTGCAGGGCCAATACCTGGAACTGCGCAGCACCCTCGACCAGGCCGACTCGGAGATCGACCAGCGCGTCGCCGAAATCCAGGCGGCCAAGGCCTGGGTGGCCAAGCTGGAGGAATCCCTGCCCATCACCCGCCAGCTCTCCGCCGACTACAAGCGCCTGCTGGACAAGGCCTATGTGGCCAAGCACGCCTACCTGGAAAAAGAACAGGCACGCCTCGACCAGGAGCGCGAACTGGCCATCCAGCAGGCCCGCGTCATCGAACTCACCGCCGCCCGCAGCGCCGCCGAACGCCAGCGCAACACCGTACTGGCCCAGACCCGCCGCGCCATGCTCGACCTGCAGCACGAATCCGAACAACGCGCCGCCTCCCTCGCCCAGGAACTGAAGAAGGCCGAACAGCGCGACCGCCTGATGCGCCTCACCGCCCCGGTGGACGGCACCGTGCAGCAACTGGCCATCCACACCAACGGCGGCGTGGTCACCGAAGCCCAGCCACTGATGGTCATCGTCCCCAGCGACCAGCCCGTGGAAGTGGAAGCCATGCTGGAGAACAAGGACATCGGCTTCGTCCACCCCGGCCAGGAAGTGGAGATCAAGGTCGAAACCTTCACCTTCACCAAATACGGCGTGGTGCACGGCACCGTGCAAAGCATCTCCAACGACGCCATCGACGACGAAAAACGCGGCCTGGTCTACAGCACCCGCATCCTGCTCAAGGAAAACAGCATCCAGGTCGGCGACAACCGCATCGAACTCTCCCCCGGCATGGCCGTGCGGGCGGAAGTGAAGACGGATAAGAGGAAGGTGATCGATTATTTCCTGAGTCCGTTGAAGGAATACCAGGATGAGAGTTTGGGGGAGCGGTGATCATTCCGCCCCTCACAAAGCAATCGCGCGCCATAACACGCTGCAGAACTATCAGAGCATTAAAAGGAATTCAAAATGTCAGATAATTTGAACGTCAAAGCCAATGGCAACGGCACGCTATCCGTAACAGCCGAGGGCAACAATCACAGCGCAACAATTGAAATTGACGCTGATGGAATAGCAAAAGTCAGCGGCGATATTGGCATACTCGGCATCAGCTACGAGCCCGCGACAGGCAAATACACCGAACAGGTTAACGTTCCGATTCGTGGCGGACTAGCAACGCTTCATTTCGGAAACAAGGGAACGATAGACGAGAACAACAAGATCGTTTACAACTCCATGTTTATTGGCCTATCGGGAAAAGTCATTGGGGGAACTGAGTATTCCAGTGAGTTAGCCGTGAGTACAGGTATTGATGAAGATGGCAATCGCGCCTTCAAATTCTCCGGCGAAGCATCTATCAGCTTCCTTGGCGGTCTCATCGAATTTAAGGGCGAGCTGGAAGATTTCTACTGGGATCCAGCTGACATGTTCGATCCTGAAGAAGATGGTTTTGTCTCAAGTGGTCTAGCAGGAAACGCTTTCTCTGCCCTGAAGAATAGGCAGGCTCAAATTGATGCAGCCATCAATGGCACCGATGCCGGCTCACAAATTAGTGTGGCCACCAACCAACACTTCAATGAAGCCAACGCCTTCGTCGAACGCCGTGATCCCCTCAGTCTCGACCTAGACGGCGACGGCATCGAAACCGTCGGCGCCAATGCAGGCATCACCTTCGACTTCGATGGCGATGGCCTGAAGACCGGTACCGGCTGGGTCAAGGGTGATGATGGCTTCCTCGTGCTGGACCGCAATGGCAATGGCCAGATCGACAATGGCGGCGAGCTGTTCGGCGTCGACACCGTCAAGGCCAACAGCCAGAAAGCCAGCAATGGCTTCGATGCGCTCAAGGACTTCGACAGCAACGGCGATGGCGTCTTCGATGCCCAGGACACCCAGTTCGCCAATGTGAAGATCTGGCAGGACGCCAACCAGGACGGCATCGCCCAGGCAGGCGAGCTCAAGACCCTGGTCGAACACAACATCGTCGCCATCAACCTGGATTCGACGGCGAGCAACCACAACTCCAACGGCAACCTGATCAGCGCCGTCGGCAGCTTCGTTCGTGGAGATGGCAGTGAAGGCACCGTCAACGCCAACCAGAGCCTGGCCGCCAACTTGGACCTGGCCAGCAACCCCTTCTATCGCGAGTTCACCGACTCCATCGCCCTGGACGACACGGCCAAGGCCCTGCCAGACATGAAAGGTTCCGGTGCAGTCCGTGACCTGCGCGAAGCCTCGATGCTCAACGCCGAACTCAAGACCCTGCTGGCCACCTACGCCCAGGCACAGACCCGCGAAGAACAGATGGGCTTGCTGGATCAGCTGATCGCCGAATGGGCCAAGAGCGCCGACTACAAGACCTTCGATGAACGCATCGACGCGCTGGATGACGGCACCACCGATGTGCGTTTCCAATACTCCTGGGAGGCCAACGGTGCTCAACCGACCGAAGCGCAGCAGAACACCCAGAAGTTTCTTGAGCGTGTGAAAGCGCTGGAAGTCTTCAATGCACAGAACATCCTCAAGTTCGGCAAGGTTGGCTCAAACACCGACAGTCTGACGCTGTCGCTCGGTGTAGGTACCGCTAGCAGTAATAGCAGCTACAGCACAACCCAAGGCAGTGTTGTAATTGATGAAAACCAACTTGGCTTCAACGCTGGCCAGACCAGCTTGCTGAATCAGGCTTATGAAAGCCTCAAACAGTCCATCTATGACGGCCTGCTACTGCAGACTCGCTTGAAATCGTATACAGACTCGATTGATCTGAATTTCACGGCCACTGGATTGGAGCTTGACTACGATCGGATGTACGCGCTATTCGCCGCTACGGCGAATGACAGTCCATTCAACGCTATTAACGACGCACTGGATCTCTCCCGAATCTGGACAGACAAAAAAACCACAGATTCACTTAAAATGTCCTTCATCCCTGCATTAGCAGAGCAACTGTCCGCCGAAGAGCTCAATAGACTTCGCAATCAACTATCCCAGTTCAACCCTCAGCATATTCAGTTGGGTAACGCCTCCAATGACGTGTTGATCGGCACGGCAAGCAACGACTACATACTTGGGCTAGGTGGCAACGACTCCATCATCGGTGGCTATGGCGATGACACCCTCGTCGGCGGCAAGGGCAACGACACCCTCAACGGCCATGACGGCAGTGATACCTACGTCTTCAGCCTCGGTGATGGTCAGGACACCCTGACCGAGACCTATGAAAACACCAGCGGCAACTACCTCTACACCGACATCATTCGCTTCTCCGAAGGTATCGATGTTGCTGGCATCCGCATGAGTCGCGAAGGCAGAAACCTCACCCTGCACTACAGCGCCACCGACAGCATCACGCTTACCAACTGGTACACCAATCCGTATATGCGGATCGAGAAGGTCGAGTTCGCCGATGGCAGCAGCCGCACCATCAACAGCCTGGAAATGGCACTCGGGGTCACTGGCACCGCCGGTGATGATGGCTTCGGGATCTATGGCAACGATGCCGTACACTTCAAGGGCCTGGCAGGCAAAGACACGCTGAACGGTGCTGCCGGTGACGATATCCTCGATGGCGGTGATGGCAACGACAGCCTCAATGGGGGCGCGGGTAATGACACCCTGCTCGGAGGAGCTGGCAACGACTCCATCCTCGGCGGCCACGGCGATGACGTCCTCTTCGGTAGTTGGGGTAACGACACTCTCAACGGCCATGACGGCAGTGATACCTATGTCTTCAAGCGCGGTGATGGCCAGGACATCCTGGACGAGACCTATGAAAGCACCGCCGACAACTATCTCTACACCGACATCATTCGCTTCGGCGAAGGCATCGATGTCGCCGACATTCGCATGAGCCGTGAAGGCAGAAGCCTCACCCTGCACTACAGCGCCACCGACAGCATCACGATCCCCCACTGGTACACCAATCCGTATGTGCGGATCGAGAAGGTCGAGTTCGCCGATGGCAGCAGCCGTACCATCAACAGCCTGGAAATGGAACTCGGGGTCACTGGCACCGCCGGTGACGACGGCTTCGGGATCTACGGCAACGATGCCATGCACTTCAAAGGCATGGCAGGCAACGACGTACTGAACGGCGCCGCCGGTGACGACATCCTCGATGGCGGTGACGACAACGACAGCCTCAATGGGGGCGCCGGTAATGACACGTTGCTCGGTGGCGCGGGCAACGACTCCATCCTCGGCGGCTACGGCGATGATGTCCTTATCGGCGGCAAGGGCAACGACACTCTCGACGGTCATGACGGCGGTGACACCTACGTCTTCAGCCTCGGTGATGGCCAGGACACACTGGCCGAGACCTATGTAAACACCGCCGACAACTATCTCTACACCGACATCATTCGCTTCGGCGAAGGCATAGATGTCGCCGACATTCGCATGAGCCGTGAAGGCAGAAACCTCACCCTGCACTACAGCGACACCGACAGCATCACGCTTACCAACTGGTACACCAATCCGTATATGCGGATAGAAAAAGTCGAGTTCGCCGATGGCAGCAGCCGCACTTTCAACAGCCTGGAAATGGAACTCGGAGTCACCGGCACAGCCGGTGACGACGGCTTCGGGATCTATGGCAACGATGCCGTGCACTTCAAGGGCCTGGCAGGCAACGACATACTGAACGGTGCTGCCGGTGACGACATCCTCGATGGGGGAGAAGGCAACGACAGCCTCAATGGCAGCTACGGTAATGACACTTACTTGTTTGCCAAAGGAGATGGCCAGGACCTGGTAGCCGATGCAGATGGCAGCGACACCCTTCTCTTCGGCCAGGACATTTCCGCCAACGACCTCTGGCTCCAACGCAACGGCAGCAACCTGGAACTGACCCTGCGCGACTCCACCGACAAGGTCACCATCAGCAACTGGTACTCGAGCACCTCGAACCATATCGAGACCATCAAGTCCGGCGACGGCAAGACCCTGCTCGACAGCCAGGTGCAGAACCTGGTCAACGCCATGGCGGCCTTCGCGCCGCCTGCCGGTGGCAGCTCCAACCTGACGCCCGAGCAGAAGGCGCAGCTGGAGGTAGTGATCGCCGCGAACTGGGCCTGACCTGCATCAGCGATAACGACAGGAGCGCCCATTGGCGCTCCTGTTCGCTGTGTGGAGACCTGGGGTACCAGGGGTGTTCTGTTCCGCTCGGTAGAAACTTCAACGTTCCATGGATCACGCGGCTTGCCGAGCTGTGCGGATGACTGTCGCCTCGCCCCCATCAGGATGAGTGTTTTGGAAATGACCAGCGGCTCATTCGAGCTACTGGTGGGTTGGATATTTCTAGTCAAGGAGACGAGGCAATGTGGCGATACGTAGGAAGGGATGGTGACGTCGTTGTGGTCGAGAACGACCAGGGCCGTCGCATCGAGATCAACACCAAGGATGAGGTGGTCAACGGCAATACCGTCGGCATGAGTACCGGTGAGGCGCACGATGCGCTGGAGGCTCTGGACGAAGGGCTGGAAGCCGCAGGCGCCGGGGCGGCCTCCAAACCCGCCAAGCTGCTGCTGAAGTTCTTCAACAAGGCCGGTGTGGCCGATGACATCCCGCAGGATGCCGTCGGGCCCGTCTGGTGGTGGAAGAACAGGAGCGCGTTTGAAATCGAGCAGATGGACAAGGAGGTCAACACCAACTTTGACTCAGCCCTGAAAACCGCCTCCCCCATGGTTCTGGACCTGGACGGCGACGGTATCGAAACCTATGGCGCCGAGGGCCAGACGCTGTTCGACCATGATGGCGATGGCAACAAGCACGGCTCCGGCTGGGTCAAGCCGGACGACGGCTTGCTCGTGCTGGATCGCAACCACAACGGCGCCATCGACAATGGCCATGAGCTGTTCGGCGAGAACACCCTGCTGGCCGATGGCACCAAGGCCAAGGATGGCTTCGCCGCGATGCAGGCCGTGGACGGCAATGCGGACGGCAAGCTGGATGCCAACGACGCGGTATGGGGTGATCTGCGCGTCTGGCGCGACTTGAACGGTGACGGTATCAGCCAGTCTGGCGAGCTGTTCACCTTGCAGGACTTGGGCATCGAAAGCATCGCCACCGGCTCGGATGGCAAGAAGCAGGCCCTGGGCAACGACAACCACATCGACGGTTTCGGCACCTTCAAATGGGATGCTGCCCACGGCGGTGGCAACGGCGTATCGGGCGATGTCTACTTCGAGAACAACCCCTTCTATCGCGAGTTCGCCGACTCGATCGAGATTCCGGCCAACCTTGCCGGGGTGGCCGATATGCGCGGCGCAGGTGCCGTACGCGATCTGCGCGAGGCTGCGGCCAGCAGCAACTCCCTGAGCAACGCGCTTGCCACCTACTCCCAGGCCGATACCCGGGTGGGCCAGCAGGTGCTGCTGGATCAACTGGTCCGGGCCTGGGCCGAAAGCGCCAGCTTCCGCACCTTCGATGAACGCATCTCGGACCTGGCCGAAGGCAAGACCTACAAGATCGAGTTCGACTACTCCTGGGAAGTGAAGAAGAAGGGTTTTGCAGCAGGGACCAGCAGCGGCGGCTCGAACGTCAGCGGCGGGACCAACGGCATTCCCGTAGGTACCGGCCAGGACACCTCGCCCACCGCCGACCAGCTCCGCAAGAAAGAGCTGCTGGAGATGGTGCGTGTGTTGGAGGTGTTCAACGGCCAGTACTTCTTCGACTTCAAGCCTGTTACCGATGACGACAAGGATGGAAAGATCAACCTCTCGTACGTCGCGGGGGTGCAATCGCGATCCGGCAGCGCCGGAGGCTCGCTGGCGTTTGGTTCGACCTTCTACCTTACGGAGGAGGACTTCTCCTTCGGCCCGAACCAGGAGAAACACATCCGTGCGGCCTACCAGGCCCTGCTGGATTCGGTCTATAACGGCCTGCTGCTGCAGACCCGCCTGAAGCCCTATCTGGATGCCGTATCCCTGGTACTGACCCAGGACACGCTGACCCTGGACTTCACTGCAGCCCTCGACAAGTTCGCCCAGACCCACGCCCACTCCCCGGTGAAGGCGATTGTCGACGTGCTCGAGTTCGGCTCGGCCATTGCAGGTACTGCGGGCTGGGCGGCCAATGAAATCGCCATTGCCGGCAACTGGGTCCGCCAGTTGGATGCAGCCCAGGTCGAGGCGCTGAAAGCGCAACTGGGAGCGGCCAGCAACGTGGTCTTCGACACCATCGCCAATAGCAGCCTGGTAGGAAGCTCCGGCTCCGACTTCCTGTTTGGCGAAGCCGGCAACGACACCCTGACCGGTAACGACGGTGCCGATTTCCTGGATGGCGGCGACGGCAATGATCGCCTGTACGGCAACAGCGGAAATGACCTGCTGCTGGCGGGAGCAGGCAATGACTCGCTCTATGGTGGCGACGGCAATGATGTTCTCGACGGCGGCACTGGCAACGACCTCCTGAGCGGCGAAGGCGGTAGCGATACCTACCGTTTCGCCCGTGGCTGGGGCCAGGACAGCATCAACAACAACGACGCCAGCACCGGCAAGGTCGATGCCATCGAGTTCGGCGCCGGCATCACGGCCAGTGACATCGTCGCTACCCGCTCCGGCACCAACCTGATCCTCAGCCTGGTCGGCAGTACCGACCGCATCACTGTCACCAACTACTTCAATGCCGATGGCACCAGCAGCTACAAGCTGGAGGAAATCCGCTTCATCGATGGCAGCGTCTGGGACATTGCCAAGGTCAAGGAACTGGCTCTGCTCAATACCGCCGGCAACGACACGCTGACCGGCTATGCGACCGCTGATGTGCTCAGCGGTGGCGCCGGCAATGACTCGCTCTACGGCGGTGCCGGTGATGACCAGCTGTTCGGTGAGTTGGGCGACGACCGCCTCTACGGCGAGGACGGCAACGACCTGCTGCAAGGCGCCGAGGGTAACGACACTCTGTACGGCGGCGAAGGCAACGATGTTGTCTATGGCGGTGAAGGCGTCGATAACCTCTTCGGTGGGAACGGCAACGACATCCTCGACGGCGGCGCCGGCAACGACAACCTGAGCGGTGAAGGTGGCAGTGACACCTACCGCTTCGCCCGTGGCTGGGGACAGGACAGCATCAACAACAACGACACCAGCACCGGCAAGGTCGATACCATCGAGTTCGGCGCCGGCATCACGGCCAGTGACATCGTCGCTACCCGCTCCGGCACCAACCTGATCCTCAGCCTGGTCGGCAGTACCGACCGCATCACTGTCACCAACTACTTCAATGCCGATGGCACCAGCAGCTACAAGCTGGAGGAAATCCGCTTCATCGATGGCAGCGTCTGGGACATTGCCAAGGTCAAGGAACTGGCTCTGCTCAATACCGCCGGCAACGACACGCTGACCGGCTATGCGACCGCTGATGTGCTCAGCGGTGGCGCCGGCAATGACTCGCTCTACGGCGGTGCCGGTGATGACCAGCTGTTCGGTGAGTTGGGCGACGACCGCCTCTACGGCGAGGACGGCAACGACCTGCTGCAAGGCGCCGAGGGTAACGACAGCCTGTACGGCGGCGAAGGCAGCGACGCCCTCTACGGCGGTGAAGGCATCGACAACCTCTTCGGTGGGAACGGCAACGACATCCTCGACGGCGGCGCCGGCAGCGACAACCTGAGCGGTGAAGGTGGCAGTGACACCTACCGCTTCGCCCGTGGCTGGGGACAGGACAGCATCAACAACAACGACGCCGGTGCCGGCAAGGTCGATGCCATCGAGTTCGGCGCCGGCATCACGGCCAGTGACATCGTCGTCACCCGCTCCGGCACCAACCTGATCCTCAGCCTGGTCGGCAGTACCGACCGCATCACTGTCACCAACTACTTCAATGCCGATGGCACCAGCAGCTACAAGCTGGAGGAAATCCGCTTCATCGATGGGAATGTGTGGGACGTCGCCCAGGTCAAGGAACTGGCCCTGCTCAATACCGCCGGCAACGACACACTGACGGGCTATGCAACCGACGATGTACTCAACGGTGGCGCTGGCAACGACTCCCTCTACGGCGCAGCCGGCGATGATCAGCTCAACGGCGAGCTGGGCGACGACCGCCTCTACGGCGAGGACGGCAACGACCTGCTGCAAGGCGACGTGGGTAACGACAGCCTGTACGGCGGCGAAGGCAACGACGCCCTCTACGGCGGTGAAGGTGTCGACAACCTCTTCGGAGGGAACGGCAACGACATCCTCGAAGGCGGCACCGGCAACGACAACCTGAGCGGCGAAGGTGGCAGTGACACCTATCGCTTTGCCCGTGGTTGGGGCCAGGACAGCATCAACAACAACGATGCCGGCACCGCCAAGGTCGATGCCATCGAGTTCGGCGCCGGCATCACCGCCAGCGATATCGTCGTCACCCGCTCCGGCACCAACCTGATCCTCAGCCTGGTCGGCAGTACAGACCGCATCACTGTCACCAACTACTTCAATGCCGATGGCACCAGCAGCTACAAGCTGGAGGAAATCCGCTTCATCGACGGCAACGTCTGGGACATCGCCACGGTCAAGGAGCTGGCCCTGCTTGGAACGGCAGGCAATGACAGCCTGACCGGCTATGCCAATGCCGATGCCATCAATGGCGGCAGCGGCAACGACACGCTAGCGGGAGAAGGCGGCGACGACACCCTCGTAGGCGGCCAGGGCAATGACGTGCTGAACGGCGGTGCCGGCAACAACACCTTTGTGTTTACGCGCGGCGATGGCAGCGACATCATCAAGGGCTTCAGCGACCAGACGGCGTCCAAGCTGAACACCTTGCTGTTCGCGGAAGGCATCCGTCCCGAAGATGTTTCTTCGTACCGCAGCGGCAGTTCGCTGGTTCTCACCATCGGCACCGATGACAAGGTCACCATCGAGAACTTCTTCTACTCGGCAGCGACAGCAAGCAGCTCGAGCCCGGTGCAAACCATCAGGTTCGCCGATGGTACCGAGTGGTCGATCAACGCCAGTTCCGGGACGACGAACGTCATCAGCGGCAAAGCTGGCAAGGACTTCATCGTCGTCGCCGACGGTTCCAAGAACAACACCCTGAGTGGCGGTCTCGGAGATGACGTCTTGCATGGCAGCTACTACGCCGACACCTACGTGTTCAACCTGGGCGATGGCAAGGACACGGTCGTCGAAACGTCCACCTACACCAATGTCACCGACACCCTGCGCTTCGGCGATGACATCGTTGCCAGCGATATCCAGGTGCAGAAAGTCGGTGTCGATCTGGTCTTCGCTCACCGCAACGGTGCCGATCAGGTCACCGTGAGGAACTGGTTCAACACCACGGCATCCACGGCCACGGCGGTCGACGCCAGCCGGGTCGAGCGTATCGAGTTTGCCGATGGGTCGAGCTGGGACGTCAACCAGATCCAGAGCCAGATCATCGTGCTGGGCACCACCCAGGCCGACACCCTGAACGGCTGGGCCGGTGACGAAGCCCTCTACGGCGGTGACGGTAATGACCTGCTGGACGGCGGCGCCGGTACCAACCAGCTGTTTGGTGGTGCAGGCGATGACACGCTCAAGGTGGCAACCACCGCCAAGGGCAGCTTGCTGGCAGGCGGAACCGGGAGTGACACGCTGTTCGGCAGCTATTACGCCGATACCTACGCGTTCAACCTGGGCGATGGCAAAGACACGGTCGTCGAGACCTCCACCTACCCCAACATCACGGACACCCTGCGCTTCGGCGAAGGCATCGCTGCCAGCGATATCCAGGTGCAAAAGGTCGGCGTCGACCTGGTCTTCGCTCACCGCAATGGCTCCGATCAAGTCACCGTGAAGAACTGGTTCAACACCACGGCATCCACCGCCACGGCGGTCGATGCCAGCCGGGTCGAGCGTATCGAGTTTGCCGATGGGTCGAGCTGGGACGTCAACCAGATCCAGAGCCAGATCATCGTGCTGGGCACCACCCAGGCCGACACACTGAACGGCTGGGCCGGTGACGAAGCCCTCTACGGCGGTGACGGTAATGACCTGCTGGACGGCGGCGCCGGTACCAACCAGCTGTTTGGTGGTGCAGGTGATGACACGCTCAAGGTGGCAACCACCGCCAAAGGCAGCCTGCTGGCTGGCGGAACCGGGAGTGACACGCTGTTCGGCAGCTATTACGCCGATACCTACGTGTTCAACCTGGGCGACGGCAAGGACACGGTCGTCGAAACGTCTACCTACTCCAACGTAACGGACACCCTGTGCTTCGGTGAAGGCGTCGCAGCCAGCGATATCCAGGTGCAAAAGGTCGGCGTCGACCTGGTCTTCGCTCACCGCAATGGCGCCGATCAGGTCACCGTGAAGAACTGGTTCAACACCACGGCATCCACCGCCACGGCGGTAGATAGCAGCCGGGTCGAGCGCATCGAGTTCGCCGATGGGTCAAGCTGGGACGTCAACCAGATTCAGAGCCAGATCGTCGTGCTGGGCACCGCCCAGGGCGACACACTGAACGGCTGGGCTGGGGACGAGAGCCTCTACGGCGGTGACGGTAATGACCTGCTGGACGGCGGCGCTGGTACTAACCAGCTGTTTGGTGGTGCAGGTGATGACACGCTCAAGGTAGCCAGTACTGCAAAGGGCAATCTGCTGGCGGGCGGAACGGGTAGCGATACGCTTTACGGCAGCTACTACTCGGACACCTACCTGTTCAATGCAGGGGACGGTCACGACACCCTCATCGAGACCTCAACCTACTCAGGGGTCACCGATGTGCTGCGTTTCGGTGGGGATATCGACGCCAACGAACTGTGGTTCCGCCAGGTAGGGACGGATCTGGAGATTTCGACCGACAACCCGGCGGACAAAGTCTCGATCAAGGGCTGGTATTCATCGAACGCAGCCCGCGTGGAGCGCGTTGAGTCGGCCGACGGGAAAGTGCTGCTCGACAGCCAGGTGCAGAACCTGGTCAACGCCATGGCGGCCTTTGCGCCGCCGGCCGGTGGCAGCTCCAACCTGACGCCCGAGCAGAAGGCGCAACTGGAGGTGGTGATCGCTGCGAACTGGCAGTAACCGCTGAGTAAACGACAAGGCCCCTTACGGGGCCTTGTTCATTTCCGGGGTTTGGAAACGCTCAACGCTCCGTCTACCCATGCCCTCACCTGCTCGGCGCTGGGGGCTTGGGGGGCGAAGAGGATGCGGTAGATCATCGGGGCGACCACGGCGTCGACCAGTTGATCGGCGCTGGGGGCCGCTTCGCCGCGGTGGGCGGCGCGGTCGAGGATGAGCTGCAGCTGGCAGCGGACGAGGTCGGCGCATTGGCCGGGGTAGTCGCCGGCGAGGTCGGAGACGACGTCGCGGATCAGGGTGCGACCGAGTTCGGAGCTCATCTCGTCGAGGTATTGCTCGGCCCAGGCGTGCAGGTCGCCGGCTAGGGTGCCGGTGTCCTGGGGTTCGCTGGGGAGCATGCGCTCCAGGGCGACGTCGGCCAGCAGCGCCGAGAGGTCGCCCCAGCGGCGGTAGATGGTGGACGGTGTGACGCCGGCGCGGGCGGCGATCTGCGGGACGGTGAGGTCGGCGCGGTCGCGCTCGTCGAGCAGTGCGCGCACGGCGGTGTGGATGGATTCCTGCACCCGGGCGCTGCGCCCGCCAGTGCGGCGGTTTTCTTTGATGGCCATGGCGGCGGACCTTATCACAAAGAATTTGCGTTAAGGAATTACTGCGCGCAGACTGCGCAAACGCAATGTCTTAGCTTTAGTGAGCCCATGATGGTCCAGATCGCCGATACCTGCCTCGACCAGCGTCACGCCCGCAGCGGCATCGCCCTGCTGGCGAGCACGCTGCTGAGCTTCCTGGCCGCGTCCAGCGCGCCCACCCCGCTCTACCCGGTGTACCAGGCGCATTGGGCCTTCAGCCCGGCGATGCTGACGCTGGTCTTCGCCATCTATGCCTTCAGCCTGCTGGCGGCACTGCTCACCCTGGGCAAGCTGTCCGATTACCTGGGCCGGCGGCCGGTGATCCTCGCCGCGCTGTTGCTGGAGATGCTGGCGATGGCGCTGTTCATCGAGGCCGATGGCGTCGCCTGGCTGCTGGCGGCGCGGGTGATGCAGGGCTTCGCCACTGGGATGGCCACCAGCGTGCTGGGTGCGGCGCTGCTGGATCGCAACCCCGAACGCGGGCCGCTGTTCAACAGCGTGGCGCCGCAGCTGGGCATGGCCTGTGGCGCCCTGGGTTGCGGGATGCTGGTGGAATGGGCGCCCTGGCCTTTGCACCTGGTCTACCTGGTCCTGCTGCTGGTGTTCGCCGCCCAGGCGCTGCTGCTGTGGTGGCTGCCGGAATCCATCTCGCGCCGCCCGGGCGCCCTCGCCTCGCTGCGTCCGACCCTGCGGGTGCCGCCCCAGGCCCGGGGCGCGCTGTGGCGCACGCTGCCGGTGAACGTCGCGGTCTGGTCCCTGGGCGGTTTCTACCTGTCCCTCGCGCCGTCGTTGATCCGCACAGCCACCGGCTCCAACTCGGCGTTGGTGGGTGGGCTGGCGGTAACGGCGCTGACCCTGAGCGGCGCGCTGTCGATCCTGTGGCTGCGCCAGCACACCGCGCAGCAGGTGCTGCGCATCGCCACCACCCTGCTGCTGATCGGAGTGAGCGCCATGCTGGTGGCCGTGCAGGCCGGCTGGCTGTGGCTGTTCCTGCTCGCCTCGCTGGTGGCTGGGGGTGGCTTCGGTTCAGGGTTCCTCGGCGCGCTGCGCAGCGTGATGCCGCTGGCCCATGCCCATGAGCGCGCGGGGCTGATGGCCACCTACTACGTGATCAGCTACCTGGCGTTCTGTGTACCGGCGCTGCTGGCGGGTGTGATGGCTCGCCACTTCGGCCTGGTGGCGACCGCAACGGGATTCGCGACGGTCCTGATCGGGTTGACGCTGGTGGCGCTGATTGGGCTGGCACGCCGGGATCACGCCTGAGCTATCCCTGCCTGTAGCGATCCGACGATTGGATTACACCCGTAATATACAAGCGTTTGAATTATGCATATCATCCTAAGCATGCGCCCGTCGTATCGCTCTCTCACCCTGGCGCTCCCGCCGGCTCCGCCCGGCTCTACCACGCAAGGACACGAGATATGCAATCCATCGTCATCGCCGGTTTCGCCCGCTCGCCCTTCCACTTCGCCAAGAAGGGCGGGCTGATCAACATCCGCCCGGACGACCTTGCCGGCCAGGTCGTGAAGGGGCTGGTGGATCGCCTGGACATCGACCCCAACGAGATCGAAGACCTGATCCTCGGCTGCGCCTACCCCGAGGCCGAGCAGGGCATGAACCTGGCACGCATCGTCGGCTTCCTCGCTGGCCTGCCGCAGAGCGTGGCCGGGGCCACGGTGAACCGCTTCTGCGGCTCGTCCATGACCTCCATCCACTTCGCCGCCGGGCAGATCCAGCTCGGCGCCGGTGAGGCCTTCATCTGTGGCGGCGTGGAATCCATGACCCGCGTGCCCATGGGCGGCTTCAATATCTCGCCCAACCCGCGCCTGACCAGCGGCGAGATCCAGGCCTATATCCCCATGGGCCACACCGCCGAGATCGTCGCCGAGCGCTACGCCATCAGCCGCGTGGACCAGGAGGCGATGGCCGTGCAGTCCCACGAGAAGGCCGCCGATGCACGCCTGCGCGGCCTGCTGCAGGACGAGATCATCACCATCGAGACGCCCGACGGCCCGGTTACCGAAGACGGTTGCATTCGCCCCGGCACCAACGCCGAGGCCCTGGCCCAACTGAAGCCGGCGTTCGGTGGCAGCGTGACCGCCGGCACCGCCTCGCCGCTGACCGATGGCGCGGCGGCGGTGTTCGTCTGCACCGAGGCGTTCGCCCGGCGCTGGAAGCTGGACATCCTCGCGCGCATCAAGGCGGTGGCCGTGGTCGGCTGCGCGCCGGAGGTGATGGGCATGGGCCCGCTGCACGCCACCCGCAAGCTGCTGCAGCGCAGCGGCCTGTCGGTGAACGACATCGACCTGTTCGAGATCAACGAAGCCTTCGCCAGCCAGGCGCTGGCCTGCATCCGCGAGCTGGACATCGACATCGCCAAGGTCAACCTCGACGGCGGCGGCATGGCTATCGGGCACCCGCTGGGCGCCACCGGCGCGCGCATCACCGGCAAGGCCGCTTCGCTGCTCAAGCGCACCGGCGGCCGCTACGCCATCGCCACCCAGTGCATCGGTGGCGGCCAGGGCGTGGCCACGCTGCTGGAAAGCGTCGAGTGAGGCGCCGGGGAGGTGCGCTCGCACCTCCCCTTCCGTCGGCCACCGGCACTCGCGCGACGCTGACTGCATACAGGCGGTGAATGTGGAATTACAATCGCCATACTAACGCCCGGAAGTTGAGGCCATTGCCATGCGCTACTCGGAAGACCACAAAGCCGAAACCCACAAACGCATCATCGCCGAAGCCTCCCGCCGCTTTCGCGCGGACGGTATCGACGCCACCGGCCTGCAGCCGCTGATGAAGGCGCTGGGCCTGACCCACGGCGGCTTCTACGCCCACTTCAAATCCAAGGACGCCCTGGTGCAGGAAGCCCTGCGCGCGGCGGCCAACGACGCCAGCGGCCAGTGGGCCAAGGTGCTGTCCAAGCCGGAGCCGCTGAAGACCTTGTTCAAGCGCTACCTGTCCCCGGAACACCGCGACCACCCGGATGCCGGCTGCCCGCTGCCGACCATGTCGTCCGAGCTGGGCCAGCGCGGCCAGGCCAGCCCCATCAGCGACGAGGTGGTGGGCAACCTGCTGAGGATGATCGAGAAGGAAACGGGCGACCCGCAGGAAGCGATGGCGATGGTCGCCACCATGGTCGGCGCGCTGAGCCTGTCCCGCAGCGTGGCGGACGAGGCCCTGTCCAAGCGCATTCTCGACGATGCCTGCGCCAACCTGACAGCGCGCCTGGAAGAAAAAAGCGGCAAGGTCTGAGCCTGCCGCTTCGATGTAACGGGAGCGGCCGCAAGGGCCGCTCGGCTTACCCCATCCAGCGTCGGAACAGCACGCTGGCATTCACCCCGCCGAAACCGAAGCCATTGGACAGCGCGTAGTTGATGGTCATCGGCCGTGCCGCGCCATGGACAATATCCACCCCGGCGGCATCCTCATCCGGTTGCTCCAGGTTCAGGGTCGGCGGTGCCACCTGGTCGCGGATGGCCAGTACGGTGAAGATCGCTTCCAGCCCACCGGCAGCGCCGAGCAGGTGCCCGGTGGCGGACTTGGTGGCGGATACGGCCACCCCGCCCTCCTCGCCGAACACCGCCTTGATCGCCGCCAGCTCCCCCTTGTCGCCCACCGGGGTGGACGTGGCGTGGGCGTTGAGGTGCTGGATCTGCCGCGGCTCGATACCGGCCTGGGCGATGGCGGTGCGCATGGCGCGCTGGGCGCCGCTGCCATCCTCCGGCCCGGCGGTGAGGTGATAGGCATCGGCACTGGTGCCGTAGCCCACCAGCTCGGCGATGGGCGTGGCGCCACGGGCCAGGGCGTGGTCGAGGGACTCGATCACCAGCATGCCGGCGCCTTCGCCCATGACGAAGCCGTCGCGACGGCTGTCGAAGGGTCGCGAGGCCTGTTCCGGGTGCTCGCTGAAATCGGTGGACAGCGCCCGCGCCGCCGCGAAACCGGCCAGCGCCACGCGGTCGATCGAAGCCTCGGCGCCGCCGCACAGGGCGATATCCACTTCGCCGGCACGGATCATCCGCGCCGCATCGCCGATGGCCTGCACGCTCGCCGCGCAGGCGGTCACCGGGGCACCGATGGGGCCCTGGAAGCCATGGCGGATGGACACGTGCCCAGCGGCCAGGTTGACCAGGAAGGAGGGAATGGTGAAAGGCGACAGGCGTCGCGGCCCCCGGCTATCGGTGGTGCGCACGGCGTCGGCGATAGCACCGAAGCCGCCGATGCCGGAGCCGATCACCGTGGCGGTGCGGGCCTTCTTCTCATCGCTGTCGGCGACCCAGCCGGCCTGCTGCAAGGCTTCATCGGCGGCGGCCAGGGCGAAGAGGATGAAGCGGTCCATCTTCTTCTGCTCCTTCGGTGCCGCCGCACTGTCGGGATCGAAGCCACCCTCGGGGTCTTCTTCCCGCGTCGGCACGCTGCCGCCGACCTTGGTCGCAAGATCCCGCACGGTGTCTTCGGGCAGGGCACGCAGGCCCGAGCGACCCGCCTGCAGGCGCTGCCAGGCGGTTTCCACGCCGCAGCCCAGGGGCGAGACCAGCCCCATGCCGGTGACGACGATTCGTTGCGAGTTCATCATTTTCCTCCAAGTATCAAGCAGGTCGTGGAGCCGGTGGCATAGAGCTTCCCGTCCACGTCATAGATGCGGCCTTCGGCCAGTGCGGTCGAGCGGCCCACGTGGATGATGCGCCCTTCCGCCCTCACCGGTCCGGTGTCCACGGTCATGGCCCGCACGTAGCTGATGCGCAGGTCGGTGGTGGTGTAACCCTGCCCCGGCTTGACGTGCATATGGATGGCGCAGCCCATGCAGGAATCCAGCAGGGTCGCCGCATAGCCGCCATGCACGGTGCCCAGGGGATTGTAGTGACGGGCATCCGGAACGCCCTGGAACACGAAGCGCTCCTCCGACCATTCGATGGGCACGAAGCCCATCAGTTCACCTATCGGTGGCGAGGGCAGGTCGCCCCGGCCGATGCCGTCGAAGAATTCGCGCGGGCTCAGTTGCACCACCTCGGACATGCCCAGGGTGCCGGGCTTCAGCCGCGCCCACATGGCGCGCTCGGCCTCCAGCCAGGCCTGCAGCTTCTCTTCTCGGCTCGATTCGCTCATGGCGCTTTTCCTTCTCGCTCGGCCCGCGGGCCCGATTTGAATTTCGATCATCATATAACGAGGCGCAGGGCCTTGCGCAAGGCCACCCGATGGGCGCCTCGCGCGAGCGGGGTCAGAGCCCCATCTGCTTGCTGATGATCTCGTTCATGATCTCCCGCGAGCCGCCGCCAATGGAGAGAATGCGGTTGTCACGGTACAGGCGCTCCACCAGGCTCTCGCGCATGTAGCCCATGCCGCCGAGCATCTGCACGGCATCGTAGGTGAGGCGATCGGCGATGTCGGTGGCGAAGTTCTTGGCCATGGAGATTTCCTTGATCACGCTCTTGCCGGCGGCCATCTTCGCCGCCTGGCGGTAGGTGAACTCGCGCGACACCTCCACTTGCGTGGCCATCTCGGCCAGGCGGTGCTTGAGCACCTGGAACTTGCCGATGGGCTTGCCGAAGGCCTCGCGCTCCCTCGCCCAGGCCAGGGACTCCTCCAGTGCCAGTTGCGCCGTCATGTTGGCCATGATGGCCAGGGCGAGGCGCTCGGACTGGAAGTTGGCCATGATGCAGGCGAAGCCCATGTTCTCGACACCGATCAGGTTGGCCGCCGGCACCCGGCAATCCTCGAAGAACAGTTCGGCGGTGTCGGAGGCCCACCAGCCCATCTTCTTCAGCTTGCGGCCCACGCTGAAGCCTGGGGTGCCCTTCTCGATGAGCAGCAGGCTGACACCGCCGAAGCCATCGCCACCGGTGCGCACCGCCACCGTGTAGTAGTCGGCACGCACGCCGCTGGTGATGAAGGTCTTGCTGCCGTTGACGCGGTAGAAATCGCCCTCGCGCACGGCGCGGGTCTTGAGGCTGGCGACGTCGGAGCCGCCAGAGGGTTCGGTGATGGCCAGGGCCATGATCTTCTCGCCGGCCAGTACCTGGGGCGCGATGCGTTCGCGCAGCTCGGGGCGGCCCCACTTGACCAGCGGCGGCAGGCCGATGTCCAGGGAGCCCAGCCCGGCCACCAGGCCGCCGGAGCCGCTGCGCATCAGTTCCTCGCTGGCCGCCACCTTGGCGAACAGGTCGCCTTCGTGGCTGCCGCCGTACTGCTCCGGGTAGCCGATGCCGAGAATGCCGGCGGCGCCAGCCTTGAGGTAGAGCTCGCGGGGGAATTCCTCGGCCTCCTCCCAGTCGCCGATGTGCGGGAGGATTTCCCGCTCGACGAAGCGGCGCACCGAGTCGCGCACCAGTTGATGGGATTCGTCGAAGTATTCCTGGCAAGCGGACATGGCGGAGCTCCCTGAGAAAGTCAGAGAAACTTACCGAGCGCTTGCTTGGTTTTCAAGGCGAGACAAGCGCCATCGATCAGGACGTATGCGCCGCGCCGAAGCGCTCCCGGTAGGCCGAAGGCGGCAACCCGACGGCGTTGCGGAAAGCCACGCGGAAGCTTTCCACCGAGCGGAAGCCGCACAGCTCGGCGATGCGTTCGCTGCCGTCGACGCCGCTTTCCAGCAGCTCACGGGCACGGGCCAGGCGCTCGTGCTGCAGCCAAGCCTTGGGCGTCATGCCGGTGGCTTCGCTGAAGCGCCGCAGGAAGGTGCGCTCGCTCATGGCCACACGACGTGCCAGTTGGCTCACCTCCAGCGGTTGCTGCAGATTCTGCCGGGCCCAGTGCATCAGCGCCGACAGGTCGTTGCGCGGCGCCCGGGCCACCGGTGCGGGGATGAACTGCGCCTGGCCGCCGGCGCGCTGGGGCGACATCACCAGGCGCCGCGCCACGGTATTGGCCACCTGGGTGCCGAAGTCCCGCGCCACCAGGTGCAGGCAGGCGTCGATGCCGGCGGCGCTGCCCGCCGAGCTGATCAGTTGCCCGGCGTCGACGTAGAGCACCTCGGGGTCCACCTCGACGGCCGGAAAGCGCTGCGCCAGTTCCTCGGCGTAGCGCCAGTGGGTGGTGGCGCGCTGGCCGTCCAGCAAGCCGCTGGCGGCAAGGACGAAAACGCCGGAACAGATGGACACCAGCCGCGCCCCGCGCGCATGGGCCTCGCGCAGCGCGTCCAGCAGCCGCTCGGGCGGTGCCTCGGCACGGTCACGCCAGCCGGGGATAACAAGGGTGCGGGCCTCGGCCAGGCGCTCCAGCCCGCCGTCGGCGAGCACCTGGATGCCACCCATGGCGCGCATGGGGCCCTCGTCCAGGCCGACGATGCAATGGCGGTACCAGGGGAAATCGAACTCGGCCCGAGGCAGGCCAAAGATCTCCACGGCGATGCCGAATTCGAAGGTGCACAGGCCGTCGTAGGCGAGGATGGCCACCAGGCCGGGGTCGTCGTTCATTTGGCGGAAACTTACCAGTCGCTGTCCTGCCCGCCACTGTAGAGCAGGAAAGGCGCTGGATACAGTGGCGCCATCAACCCAACCGATGGAGAACCATCATGCCCAGCCTCGTCAGCCAGTTCCCTGCCGCCGCTCCCCATGCGGCCCTGGCCCATTTCACCCAGCGCCTGGCCTTCGAGACCGATTGCTCGGACGTGAACGCCAGCCAGCAGGCCGGCGAGGTCGACTACGTGCTGGTCGATGTGCGTGGCGAAGCAGCCTACGCCGCCGGCCATGTGCCGGGCGCGATCAACATCCCCCATCGGCTGATGACCGCCGAATTCATGGCCCGCTACCCGCGTGACACGCTGTTCGTCGTCTACTGCGCAGGCCCCCACTGCAACGGCGTGCACCGCGCCGCCGTGCGCCTGGCCGGGCTGGACTTCGCGGTGAAGGAGATGCTCGGCGGCGTCACCGGCTGGCTGGACGAGGGGCTGAGCCTGACCACGGCGACTGACGCCGCTGCCATCGGTCACGGCATCCCCTGTGCGTGTTGAGGTGGGAGCGCCGTAGCCGCGCGTCCCTCACTGGCTTGCGTGGGGCGTACCTGGAGGGGGCGCTCCGCCATGCCCCCCCCCGCACTCGGCCGCGCTCCTGGCGAGCGGATTCATGCGTACCAGAGACAGCCGATAGACAGTTTCCCCCCAGCCAATCACGTTCCTCTGACTCCACAAGCCGTGCTGCAGACGTTGCGATGGCTGGCAAGGCACCTGCAGTATCGGCTGGGTTGCCGCGCTCGATACTGCCGATACCGCAGTCATGACAACGACAAGAGGTCAGCACGCGTATAGACGCCCATCCCCCGGCAGCACGCCGGAGGCCTGCCTTCGCCGCCCTCTTGCGGTCCCTGTCCCTCGTTGTGAGCTGCACCGGCGTTCCTGCGCGGCGGATGATGTTCGCGCCTGCTCGTGGCCGGCCGACGTCGTCTAAGGTGTAGCTCTGCATAAATCCAACAACGACGGAGAGACCTCCATGCGACTGACCAAGAAACTCAGCCTGTTCGCTGCTGCCGCGGCCTTCACGGCCAGCACTGCGGCCTTGGCTGCGCCCACCTTCATCAACGTACTGACCGGCGGCACCAGCGGTGTGTACTACCCGATCGGCGTGGCGCTGTCCCAGCTGTACAGCAACGGCATCGCCGGGTCGAAGACGTCGGTGCAGGCGACCAAGGCGTCGGTGGAGAACCTCAACCTGCTGCAAGCCGGGCGTGGCGAACTGGCCCTGGCGCTGGGGGACTCGGTCGCCGACGCCTGGAACGGCGTGGAGGATGCCGGCTTCAAGGCTCCGCTGAAGAAGATCCGCGCCATCGCCGGGACCTACCCCAACTACATCCAGATCGTTGCCAACGCCGAGTCGGGCATCCATTCGCTGGCGGACCTGAAGGGCAAGCGCATTTCCGTCGGCGCGCCGAAGTCCGGCACCGAGCTCAACGCCCGCGCCATCTTCAAGGCCGCCGGGCTGACCTACGAGGACATGGGCAAGGTGGAGTTCCTGCCCTATGCAGAGTCGGTGGAGCTGATCAAGAACCGCCAGCTCGATGCCACCCTGCAATCCTCCGGGCTGGGCATGGCGGCCATCCGCGACCTGGCCTCGACCATGAAGATCCGCTTCGTGGCCATCCCGCCGGAGGTCACGGCGAAGATCGACAACGCCGCCTACCAGGCGGCCACCATCCCGGCGGGCACCTACGACGGCCAGGACACCGACGTCCCCACCGTGGCCATCACCAACATCCTGGTCACCCACAGCGGCGTGCCGGACGAGGTGGCCTACCAGATGACCAAGCTGATGTTCGAGAACCTGGATCGCCTGGGCAACGCCCACTCTGCGGCCAAGGACATCAAGCTGGAAAACGCCACCCAGAAGCTGCCCATCCCCCTGCACCCCGGTGCCGAGCGCTACTACAAGGAAGTGGGCGCCCTGTAGCCCGGACCGGACCCGGGCTGTCGCCCCTCCGCCTTCCCCGGCGCGTAGCGTTACGGCATTGCCCTGAGCCGAAAAGCTACGCGGACCGAGGCACGGCGTTGCGGCGCCGGCCTCTGCTTCTTGCATCGATGTCGTGATGAGGCTTCACCCCATGAGTGAACAAGACAACGGCCTGGCTGCCAGTCCTTCCGACTGGCCAAAGGCGCTTTTTGCCGTGGCGCTGCTGTTTTCCATCTTCCAGATCGTCACTGCCGCCTTTCACCCGGTCTCGACCCAGGTGCTGCGTGCCGTGCACGTCGGCTTCCTGTTGCTGCTGGTGTTCATCAGCTACCCGGGGCTCGGCAAGGGCCGCCCCTGGCAACCGCTGGCCTGGCTGCTGGGCCTGGCCGGCATGGCCACGGCGATCTACCAATGGGTGTTCGAGGCGGACCTGATCCAGCGCTCCGGGGACCTGACCACGGGCGACATGGTCGTCGGCCTGAGCCTGATCCTGCTGGTGTTCGAGGCCGCACGGCGGGTCATGGGCATCGCCTTGCCGATCATCTGTGCCCTGTTCCTGGCCTACGGCATGCTCGGCCAGTACCTGCCGGGGGACCTGATGCACCGGGGCTACGGCCTCGACCAGATCGTCAACCAGCTGTCGTTCGGCACCGAGGGCCTGTACGGCACACCGACCTATGTCTCGGCCACCTACATCTTCCTGTTCATCCTCTTCGGGGCCTTCCTCGAGCAGGCCGGGATGATCCGGCTGTTCACCGACTTCGCCATGGGCCTGTTCGGCCACAAGGTCGGCGGGCCGGCCAAGGTGTCGGTGGTGTCGTCCGCCCTGATGGGAACCATCACCGGCTCCGGCGTGGCCAACGTGGTCACCACGGGCCAGTTCACCATTCCGCTGATGAAGCGCTTCGGTTATCGCCCGGCCTTCGCCGGCGGGGTCGAGGCGACCGCGTCGATGGGCAGCCAGATCATGCCGCCGATCATGGGCGCCGTGGCCTTCATCATGGCCGAGACCATCAACGTGCCGTTCTTCGAGGTGGCCAAGGCGGCGCTGATCCCGGCGCTGCTGTATTTCGCCTCGGTGTTCTGGATGGTGCACCTCGAAGCCCGCCGTGCGGACCTTAGGGGCTTGCCGAAGGATGAATGCCCCAACCCCTGGAAGGCGGTGCGGGAGCGCTGGTTCCTGCTGATCCCGTTGCTGATCCTCATCTACCTGCTGTTCTCCGGCCGCACGCCGCTGTTCTCCGGCACCGTCGGCCTGGCGCTGACGGCCATGGTCATCCTCGGCTCGGCGATCATCCTGCGGGTATCGTCCAAGGCGCTGCGGTTTGCCTTCTGGATCGCCCTGGGCGTGCTCTGCGCCGGCTTCTTCCAGCTCGGCATCGGCGTGGTGTTCGGCGTCATCGGCCTGCTGGTGGCGGCGTGCTGGTTCGTCAAAGGCGGCCGCGAAACGCTGACCCTGTGCCTGCACGCCCTGGTGGAGGGTGCGCGCCACGCAGTCCCGGTGGGGATCGCCTGTGCCCTGGTCGGCGTGATCATCGGCGTGGTGTCGCTGACCGGGGTGGCGTCCACCTTTGCCGGCTACATCCTCGCCATCGGCCAGGACAACCTCTTCCTGTCGCTGGTGCTCACCATGCTGACCTGCCTGGTGCTGGGCATGGGCATCCCGACCATTCCCAACTACATCATCACCAGTTCGATCGCCGCCCCCGCCCTGCTGGACCTGGGCGTCCCGCTGGTGGTCTCGCACATGTTCGTCTTCTACTTCGGCATCATGGCCGACCTCACCCCGCCGGTGGCCCTGGCCTGCTTCGCCGCTGCGCCCATCGCCAAGGAGCGCGGCCTGAAGATCAGCCTGTGGGCCGTGCGCATCGCCGTGGCCGGTTTCGTCGCTCCCTACATGGCGGTCTACTCGCCCGCGCTGATGCTGCAGGGCGACAGCCTGCTGGCGACGCTGTATGTGGTGGCGAAGGCGGTGCTGGCCATCGGCATCTGGGGGGCGTCGTTCACCGGCTTCCTGCACGCCCGCCTGGCCTGGTGGGAACGCGGGCTGGGTTTCGCTGCCGGTGCCAGCCTGATCCTCGCCACGCCCATCAGCGATGAGGTGGGCTTCGCCCTCAGCGCCCTGTTCGTCGCCCAGCACCTCTGGCGTGCCCGGCGTGCCGGGGCGAAAACGACATGATCGGCTTGTGCCTGGGCATGGCCGGGGCGGTGTGGGCGGAGGTGCCCGTGCCGTCCTTCACCCTGGCCTGGACCCACACCATCGAGAAGATCCGCTGGGAGGAGGACTACCGCGTCACCGCCGAGGGGTTGTTGCTCGGCGAAGCGCGGGTCAAGGGCTCCGGTGCCGGCATGGAGATTCCCGAGGGCGCCGTCCTGCGTGAGGGCAGCTGGCATTACCAACGGCAGATGCCGCCCTTGCAGCCACTGCGCGTCGGTCGCACCCCAGAAGCGGGGGATTATCTGCTGTGCATCAACCAGCGCTGTCGCCCACTGAGTGACTGGCTCGGCCCACCAACGGCGAGCCAACCGGCGCTTGAACTGTGGAGCTGCGAGCAGTCCGCGGGCGATCCGGGGACGGACTAGACGCCTCCCGCGCGAGGCCGGATCAGAGGCCGATGGGCCGGCGACCGGCCAGGGCGTGGGTCAGGGTGCCGCCGTCCACCAGCTCCAGTTCGCCACCCAGGGGCACGCCGTGGGCGATGCGGGAGGCCACCAGGCCCTTGGGGGCCAGCAGTTGGGCGATGTAATGGGCAGTGGCTTCGCCTTCCACCGTGGGGTTGGTGGCGAGGATGACTTCGCTGAAGGCGCCGGCATCCACGCGTTCCATCAGTTCGGGAATGCCGATGGCTTCCGGGCCCAGGCCATCGAGGGGCGAGAGGTGGCCCTTGAGCACGAAGAAACGGCCGCGATAGCCGGTCTGCTCGACGGCGAACACGTCCAGCGGCCCTTCCACCACGCACAGCAACGAATCGTCGCGGCGCGGATCAGCGCATTGCGGGCAGAGATCATCCTCGCTGAGGGTGCGGCACTGCTTGCAATGCCCCACGCCTTCCATTGCCGAGGTCAGCGCCTGGGCCAGGCGCAGCCCGCCGCTGCGATCACGCTCGAGCATCTGCAACGCCATGCGCTGGGCGGTCTTCTGCCCGACACCGGGCAGGATGCGCAGGGCATCGATCAGTTGGCGGATCAGCGGGCTGAAGCTCATCAAGAAATCTCAAAGAAGAAAGCTGGAAGCTGGAAGCTGGAAGCTGGAAGCTGGAAGCTGGAAGCTGGAAGCTGCAAAGAATCGGGGAAATCGTGCCAGGCCACCCGCTTCTGCTTGAAGCTTGCGGCTTGGCACTTGAAGCTATTTGATCAGAAAGGCATCTTGAAGCCGGGCGGCAGCTGCATACCAGCAGTCATGCCGGACATCTTTTCCTGGCTGTTCTGCTCGACCTTGCGCACGGCATCGTTGACGGCGGCGGCGATCAGGTCTTCGAGGATGTCCTTGTCTTCCTGCATCAGGCTGTCGTCCAGGGTGACGCGCTTGACGTCATGGCGACCGGTCATCACCACGCTCACCAGGCCGGCACCGGACTGGCCGGTAACCTCGGCATTGGCCAGCTCTTCCTGCATCTTCTGCATCTTTTCTTGCATCTGTTGGGCCTGTTTCATCAGGCCTGCCATGCCACCCTTCATCATGATGGTTGTCCTCAGCGGTCAAGGGGTTCAATGGTGTCCGGGCGAACGCTCGCGCCGAACTGTTCGATCATCTTCTGTACCAGCGGGTCGAGGGAGATGGATTCCTCGGCATCGCGCTGGCGGGCAGCACGCTTGCGGGCGGCGGCCTGGGCAGGGGTTTCCTGCTCGGGCTTGCGCACCTCGACCTCCAGCACCAGGGTACGCCCGTGGTACTGGTTAAGCGCGTCGTTGATACGGCGCTGCTGGGTGGCGTTGAACAGCGCGCTCTGCGCCGGGTCCAGGTGCAGGCGCCAGACGTCGCCCTCCACGGACACCAGGGTGCAGTTGGCGGCGATGTTGCCGGTGAGGCCACTGATGCCCAGGCGCGGGAACAGGTCCAGCCACTCGGCGGCAAGCCCCGTGGCGGGCTGCGCGGCGGGCAGCACCTCCGGCACGGCAGCGGCTTCAGGTTCGGCGACGGGCAGTTCATCCATGTAGGCGATGGATTCGACGTCCGCCTCGTAATAATCGTCGTAGTCGCCGGGCGGCGGCTCGTCGTCATCCGCATCCGAGGCGACAACCAGCTCCGTACCCTGGGGTTGCGCAACCACGGGCTCGGCAACGGGCTGCGGCTCGGGAGTGGGCTCGACGACCGGGGCTGGCGCTTCCACCACTGGAGCAGGCGGCTCGACCGCCTCGACTACTGCAACGGCTTCAACAATCTCGGCGACTGCGGCCGGCTCGGCGATCTCGGCTGCGGGCTGGGCAGGGGCGACCGGCGAGGCGGGACGCTCTTCCCAGGGCAGGTCGATCACCTCGGCCTGGGCAACAGGTTCGGGCTCGGGCTCGGGCTCGGGCTCGGGCTCGGGAGCAGGCTGGGCGACCTGGGCAGGCTCGGCTACAGGCTGCGGCGCCACTTCAGCAGCAGGAGCCGCTTCAGCCACGCGGGGGGCGACCGGGGCCTCTACCACAGGGGCGGCAACCACCGGCTCGGGTGCAGCCTGCCCCGGCGCCACGACCGCCGGGGCGACAACGGGCACGACAGGCGGCTGGGGAGCCGCTACCGGGGCAACGGGGGATACGGGGGCAACCGGCGCCACGACAGCGCCGGCCACTGGGGTGTTCGAGGAATCAGCCGTGGCCCTGCTGATTCCCGGGTCCTTTAGCGTGACCCTCGGGGCGCCGTCGGCATCCGCAGGACGGAAGGCGAGCATGCGCAGCAGCACCATTTCGAAGCCACCACGCGGGTCCGGCGCCAATGGCAGGTCGCGGCGGCCGATCAGGCCCATCTGGTAATAGAACTGCACATCTTCGGCGGGTAGCGCTTCGGCCAAGGCCAGCACGCGGTCGCGGTCGCCCTGGCCGTTGTCCACCGCATCCGGCAGCGCCTGGGCAATGGCCACGCGGTGCAGCACGTTGAGGATTTCAGCGAGCACGCCGCTCCAGTCCGGGCCTTGCTCGGCCAGGTGGCGGATGGCCTCGAGCACGCCACGGGCATCGCCCTGCAGCAGCGCATGGAGCACGCCATAGACCTGGCCATGGTCGAGGGTGCCGAGCATGGCACGCACATCGGCAGCGAGGACCTTGCCCTCACCGAAGGCAATGGCCTGGTCGGTGAGGCTCATGGCGTCGCGCATCGAGCCGTCAGCGGCACGGCCCAGCAGCCACAGGGCGTCGGGCTCGAACGGCACGCTTTCGGCACCGAGGACGTGGGTCAGGTGCTCGACCACGCGCTCCGGCGGCATGTTCTTCAGGGAGAACTGCAGGCAACGCGAGAGGATGGTGACGGGCAGCTTCTGCGGGTCGGTGGTGGCCAGCAGGAACTTGACGTGGGGTGGCGGCTCTTCGAGGGTCTTGAGCAGGGCGTTGAACGAGTGCGTGGAGAGCATGTGCACTTCGTCGATCAGGTAGACCTTGTAGCGGCCACGGCTCGGCGCGTACTGCACGTTGTCCAGCAGTTCGCGGGTGTCTTCGACCTTGGTGCGGCTCGCGGCGTCCACTTCGATCAGGTCGACGAAGCGGCCCTCGTCGATCTCGCGGCACACCGAACATTGGCCGCAAGGCGTGGAGCTGATGCCGGTTTCGCAGTTCAGGCACTTGGCGAGGATGCGTGCGATGGTGGTCTTGCCCACGCCACGGGTGCCGGTGAACAGGTAGGCATGGTGCAGGCGCTGGTTGTCCAGCGCGTTGATCAGAGCCTTCAGCACATGGGTCTGGCCGACCATTTCGCGGAACGAGCGCGGACGCCATTTACGTGCAAGAACCTGATAACTCATTGAAAACCGTCGCAGCTGGGGAATCGGAAGGGGCTAATGCTAGCGGAGCAAACCGCAAATTGCATCCGATGCGAAGTGCTCTATGTTCAACAGGTGTGACACGGGGCATCGTGGATGCCTCGCCATACCCGTTCGAGGGTGCTTGATGCGTCCAACGCTGCTCCTCCTGTTGCTGATCACCAGTGCGCTGGCTCGCGCCGAAACGGCTCCCCTGCGCTTCTCCGCAGTGGACAGTTGGGCCATGCCGGTGGCGCAGATCGAGAGCAACGAGCTGACCGGCGGCATCATCTTCGACATCATCCAGGGCCTGGCCCGGCAACTCGGGCGCGAGGCGCAGATCAACGTACTGCCCCGTACCCGCGTGCAGCTGGCCCTGGAGCATGGCGATGTCGACGTCCGCTGCTACGTGAGCCCCAACTGGATGGGCGACCTGGGCGTGAACTACCTGTGGAGCGAGCCGATCCTGGTGCAGCGTGACCTGCTGGTGAGCGCCCCCGACAACGCGAGCCCCGTCGACCCGCAACGCCTGCCGGCGCAGAGCGTGGGCACCGTGCTGGGCTATTCCTACCCGGGCCTGCAGGAGCGGTTCGATGACGGCACCCTGCAACGAGACGAGGCCCGCAACCAGGGCCTGGTGCTGCAGAAGCTCGGTGCTGGGCGCTACAGCTACGCGGTCAGCAGCGAACTGGCGCTGAAATGGTTCAACCGCGGCATGCCGGCGAGCGAACGCTTGGCGGCGGTGGCGGTACTGGAGGAAGAGCCCGTGGCCTGCCTGGTGCGCAATGCACCGGAGATACCGGCGAACGAAATCGTGCGTGCACTGGCGCGCATGCGGACATCGGGAGAGATAGAGAGAATCGTGTCGCGCTACCGGTGAATTGCAGCGCTGGGAGATGGGGGTGACCCTACCAGCCACACCCCGGCACACAATGTTCCCGCTGTGGCTGCTTCCTTCCGGATCTGACCAGGTTGACGGGTAATCGTTGCGGGGGGACCGGCAGGGCCACCATAACGCAGCTCGCCAGATCGGCGAGCCGCGCCATTGTACCGGCTCTTCGCCAACTTACAACTGCTAAAAACATTTCCGTTACAAGCACTTGCGACTCATACCCGGAAGCGCCCGACCAGCTTGGCGAGGCCGCTGGAAAGCTCGGAGAGATGACGGCTCGCCTGGGTGCTCTGGTCGGAGGTGTGCGCCGCCTCGGTTGAGAGGTCGCGAATGTCGCTGATGTTGCGGGCGATCTCTTCGGTGACGCTGCTTTGCTCCTCGCAGGCGGTGGCGATCTGCGCAGCCATGTCGTTGATGCGCTGCACCGAATCGCCGGTGTCCGTCAGCGCCTGGTCGACGCCAGCGGCGCGCTCCACGCTGTCACGGGCCTGGGCGCTGCCGGAATGCATGGCGCGCACGGCATTCTGCACGCCCACCTGCAGGCGCTCGATCATCTGCTGGATGTCCTTGGTGGACTCCTGGGTGCGCGCGGCCAGGGCACGCACCTCGTCGGCCACCACCGCGAAGCCCCTGCCCTGCTCGCCCGCCCGTGCCGCTTCGATGGCCGCGTTGAGCGCCAGCAGGTTGGTCTGGTCGGCGATGCCCTTGATCACCGCCAGCACGGCGCCGATGTTGGCGGTCTCCTGCTCCAGGGTGCCGATGGTGGTGGAGGCGCTTTCCACCTCCTGGGCCAACTGGCGGATGGCCTTGATGGTGGCGCCCACCACCTGCGCCCCCTCGCGGGATTGCACCTCGGCGAAGCGCGCGGCATCGGCGGCGTTCTGGGCGTTGCGTGCCACTTCATGAACGGCCGCGCTCATTTCGGTGGCAGCGGTGCTGACCTGGTCGACCGCCGCGTGCTCGCTGCTGATCAGCCGGTCATTGGCCGCCGCCAGGCCGGCCAGGTTCTGCGCCGAGTCGGCAACCTCGCCGGTGACGCGCCCGACCTCCTTGATCAGCGGCTGCAGCTTGTCGAGGAAGCGGTTGAAGGCGTGGCTGAGCTTGCCCAGCTCGTCCCGCGAGGTGACATCGAGGCGCACACGCAGGTCACCGTCGCCATCGGCGATCTGCTCGATGCGCTCCAGCAGGCGATGCAGGGGCCGGGTGACCAGGGTCGGGAAGCCGAGCACCAGCACCAGGCAGATGGCCAGGCCGATGACGATGATCACCCCCTGCTGCCAGCTGCGCGTCTCGCCGATGGCAATCGCCCGCTGCCCCTCGGCATTGGCTGCGTTGTCCTCGAGCTCGCCGAGCTTATCGATGGCATCGCGCATGTTCTGGAACTGGCTTTCGCTGTCACCAAAGCTGAGGACGCTGGCGGCTTCCGGGTCGGAAGTCGCCAGCTGGACCACTTTCAGGGAGGTGACCTTCCACTGCTGGAAGCCGCTGTCGAACTGGGCCACCAGCTGCCGCGCCTCAGCACTCGCGCCCATCTCCGCGTACTTGTGCACGCGGTCATAGGCCTGCTGCAGGTTCTCCGCATGGTCGGCCTTGAGCTGCTCGATATGCGTACCCGCCCCCTCGTCCAGCAGGCTGCGCTCGGCCGTGAAGGCCTGGTAGAGATCGCGGTCGGCATTGAGCAGCAGGCTGATGGCGGGCAGGTAGCGATTGGTCAGTTGCTTGCTGGAATCGGCCACCTGGGACACCCCCTGCATGCCCAGGCCGCCCATCAGCACCAGAAGCACCACCAGGAGCAGGATGGGCAGGGCGATCTTCCAGCGAAACCCCAGGTCGGCAAAGGCACGTAGCATGGCGAATCTCCGCGATGTCATAGCGATGTAACAGCAAGCGTAGACCGCCCATCACCGCCTGTCGGGCCTCTGCGAAAAGGCCGTGGCGACGAACAGAAACACTTGGTGGCGGGAGTGCCCTGGCTTTTATGCTAGCGTGCCGCCCGCTTCGCCAATGGCACCTGGCGCCATCGCACTTTCAGCGCGAGCGCGGGTCTGAACCCGCGCTGGCATCGCCAACCCGAACGCGAACCGAACCCACATCCACTGGAGCTACACCATGGCAATCACCAAAGACCAACTGATCGCAGACATCGCCGAAGCCACCGACACCACCAAGGCCTCCGTACGTGCCGTGCTGGAACAGCTGAGCGAGATCGTCAGCGATACGCTGGAAAACAGTGATGAGATCACCCTGCCGGGCATCGGCAAGCTGAAGATCACCGAGCGTCCGGCCCGCACCGGCCGCAACCCGCAGACCGGCAAGAGCATCGACATCGCGGCCAAGAAGGTCGTCAAATTCGTGCCGGCCAAAGGCCTCAGCGACGCCGTGAACAAGTAAGCGACAACGCAATAAAAAAGGCCGGGCTAATGCCCGGCCTTTTCATGTGTGCCGCCTTTCAGCAAGAGCACGCTCGCTGAGCATGGCCACGACGGATCACAGCGAAACGCCCATCCCTTTCAATTCGGCCAGGAAGGCCTCCTCGTCCAGCACGCGCACGCCCAGCTCGGTGGCCTTGGCCAGCTTGGAGCCGGCACCGGGGCCCGCCACCACGCAGTGGGTACGGGCCGAGACCGAGCCCGCCACCTTGGCGCCGAGGGCTTCCAGCTTTTCCTTGGCCACATCGCGGCTCATCACTTCCAAGGTGCCGGTCAGCACCCAGGTCTGCCCGGCCAGGGGCAGGCCTTCGACGGCCTTCTTCTCGCTCTCCCAGTGCATGCCGAAGTCGCGCAGCTGCGCTTCGATCAGCGCAGCGCGCTCGGCGTTGGCGGGCTGGTCGAAGAAGTCGCGCAGGGACTTGGCCGCCTTCTCGTTGAGGCGTTCAACCTGGCGCAGGTCCAGCCAGTCGGCCTTGATCACGCCTTCCAGGCTGCCGAACTTCACTGCCAGCTTCTCTGCACCGGTGGCAGCGATGAAGGGGATGTTGAGTTTGTCGATAAAGCCCGCCAGGGTCGCACAGGCGGCGAACTCGGGGCTGAGGTCGCCCTCCTCCTGTAGCACCACGCCACGGGCCAGCAGGTCGTCGATGACCTGGAGGTTGTGGGCATCGCTGAAGAAGTTGTGGATCTCGAAGGCGACTTCCAGGCCCACGTCCGGCAGGTAGGTCAGCACCTCGGGCAGCGCCTGGCGGATGCGTGACAGGGAGCCGAGGGCCCGGGCCAGCAGCTTGGCGGTTTCCTCACCCACATCCGGGATGCCCAGCGCATAGATGAAGCGCGCCAGGGTCGGCTTGGCGCTGTCCTGGATCGCCGCCAGCAGGTTGCGGGTCGACAGGTCGGCGAAGCCTTCCAGCGCCACCACCTGTTCGTAGGTCAGGGTGAACAGGTCCGCCGGCGAGGCCACCAGCCCGGTGTCCACCAGTTGCTCGACGATCTTGTCACCCAGGCCTTCGATATCCAGCGCGCGGCGGGAGGCGAAGTGGATGATCGCCTGCTTCAGCTGGGCGCCACAGGCCAGGCGGCCAACGCAGCGGTAGACCGAGCCTTCGCTGGTGGTTTCCTTGCCCTTGGCGCGCTTGACCAGCTGGGTACGCTCGACAGCCGAGCCGCACACCGGGCACTGCTCGGGGACATGCACTTCGCGGGCATCTGCGGGGCGGCGCTCGGTGACCACCTGCATCACCTGGGGGATCACGTCGCCGGCCCGGCGGATGATCACCGTGTCGCCGATCATCAGGCCCAGGCGCGCGACCTCGTCCATGTTGTGCAGGGTGGCATTGGCCACGGTGACGCCGGCCACCTTGACCGGCTTCAGCCGCGCCACCGGGGTGACGGCACCGGTACGGCCGACCTGGAATTCCACGTCCAGCAGCTCGGTGAGCTCCTCCTGGGCGGGGAACTTGTGGGCCAGCGCCCAGTGCGGGGTGCGCGCACGGAAACCCAGCTGCTGCTGGTCTTCGATGTTGTTGACCTTGAACACCACGCCGTCGATGTCATAGGCCAGGTCCATGCGCCGCTGGCCGATGTCGTGGTAGTAGGCCAGGCAGGCTTCGACGCCCTTGGCCAGTTTCAATTCACGGCTGATGGGCACGCCCCAGCCCTTGAGCTTCTCCAGCATGCCGACCTGGGTGGCCGGCAGCTCGCCGCTGACCTGGCCGATGCCGTAGCAGCAGAACTCCAGGGGGCGGCTGGCGGTGATGCGCGGGTCCAGCTGACGCAGGCTGCCGGCCGCGGCGTTGCGCGGGTTGGCGAAGGTCTTGCCGCCGCTTTCCGCCTGGCGCGCGTTCAACTCATCGAAGCCGGCCTTGGGCATGTACACCTCGCCGCGCACTTCGAGCACGGCGGGCCAGCCCTCGCCCTTGAGCTTCAGCGGCACGTTGCGGATGGTGCGCACGTTGGCGCTGATGTCTTCACCGGTGCTGCCGTCGCCACGGGTGGCACCGCGCACCAGCTGGCCGTCGCGGTACAGCAGGCTGACCGCCAGGCCGTCGAGCTTGGGCTCACAGCTGTACTCCACCTCGGCGCCGCCACCGAACAGGTCGCCGGAAGAGAGCCCCAGGCCACTCTGCACGCTACGGTCGAAGGCGCGCAGGTCTTCCTCCTCGAAGGCGTTGCCCAGGCTGAGCATGGGCACCTCATGGCGCACTTCGCCGAAGGCACTCAGGGCCTCGCCGCCCACGCGCTGGGTCGGCGACTCCGGCGTCACCAGCTCCGGATGCTCGGCCTCCAGGGCCTGCAACTCTCGGAACAGGCGGTCGTACTCGGCATCGGGGACGCTGGGCTCGTCCAGCACGTAGTAGCGGTAGTTGTGCTCATCCAGTTCGGCACGCAATTGGTGGATGCGCTGGGCGGCGGTCTGGGCGTCGGTCATGATTCGTGCTCTTTTCTGTGCAAACGAAAAGAGCAGCCTGGGCTGCTCTTTCGTTGGATCCTGTGATTCAGCGTTTGGTCAGGCTGCGGCGCTCGAACTCGACGATGCGCTGCCGATAGTGTTCGATCGTTTGCGCCGTCATCACGCTGCGCTGATCGTCCTTCAATTCGCCGTTCAGTTCCTGGGACAGCTTGCGCGCCGCGGCGACCATCACATCGAAGGCCTGCTTCGGATGACGCGGGCCCGGCAGGCCGAGGAAGAAGCTAACCGCACGGGTGCTGAAATGGTCGATGTCGTCCAGGTCGAAGGTGCCGGGCTTGACGCCGTTGGCCATGGAGAACAGCACTTCGCCGTTACCGGCCATGCTCTCGTGACGGTGGAAGATGTCCATTTCGCCGAAGCGCAGGCCGCTCTCGAGGATGTTCTGCAGCAGGGCCGGGCCCTTGAAGCCGTCACCGTCGCGCGCCACCACGTTGATCACCAGCACTTCCTCCACCGGAGGCAGGTCCTGGGCCGGTGCAGCATGGGTCTTGCCGTTCTTGGCGGGCTTGGCCGGGGTGCCATCGTCCACGGGGTTGAGCAGGGTCGGTACCGGCTCATCGAGATTGAGGTCGCCCTGGTGCGGTTCGCCGCGGCGCTTGTTCAGCTCCTTGGCGCTCATGGGCGGCAGGTCTTCCTCGTCGAGCGAGGGCTCCTGGTGGCGTTCCTTGACGCGGACGGGCCCCATCAGGCCGGGGTCTTCGTCGTCATCGGGGAGATTGGAGAAGCTGCGATCGAGCTTGAACTTGAGTTTTCCCTTGCCGCCGCTCATGCGGCGCCAGCCATCGAACAAAATGCCGGCGATTACGATGATGCCGATGACGATCAGCCACTCGCGCAGACCGATATCCATTAATCCTGTGTCCCCTGGTCAAAAAATATTCTGATGATGGTGAAGAAAGGACATCCGGTCCCCTGAAAACGTGGCGCCCAACTCCATGTTCTGAATGGCGTTTTCCACGTGCGACAAAAGTGGGCATTAAGCTAGCACGGCCAGCCCAGCAGAGAAACCTCTGATAGAGGCTTCACGGCCCCTGGAGCGGTGAGCATTCTCCCCGCCCGGTCAGGCCTCTACGAGGGAAAGAGCCTCCTCGACATCCACCGCGACCAGACGCGAGCATCCCGGCTCGTGCATGGTCACGCCCATCAGTTGATCGGCCATTTCCATGGCGATCTTGTTGTGGGTGATATAGATGAACTGGACCTTCTCCGACATCTCCTTCACCAGGCGGGCATAGCGCCCGACGTTGGCGTCGTCCAGCGGCGCGTCCACCTCGTCGAGCATGCAGAACGGCGCGGGGTTGAGCTGGAAGATGGCGAATACCAGGGCCAGCGCGGTGAGCGCCTTCTCGCCACCGGAAAGCAGGTGGATGGTGCTGTTCTTCTTGCCTGGCGGCCGCGCCATGATGGCGACGCCGGTGTCGAGCAGGTCCTCCCCGGTCAGCTCCAGGTAGGCATGGCCGCCACCGAAGACCTTGGGGAACAGTGCCTGCAGGCCCGAGTTGATCTGGTCGAAGGTTTCCTTGAAGCGGTTGCGGGTCTCCTTGTCGATCTTGCGGATGACGTTTTCCAGGGTGTCCAGCGCTTCCACCAGGTCGTCGTTCTGGGCGTCCAGGTAGCGTTTGCGCTCGGATTGCTGCTGGTATTCGTCGATCGCCGCGAGGTTGATCGGCCCCAGGCGCTGGATGCGCGCCGCGAGGCGTTCGAGTTCTTCTTCCCAGGCCGCTTCGCTGGCCTCGCCGGGCAGCGTGGCGAGCACGCCGTGGAGGTCGTAGCCGTCTTCGTGAAGCTGGTCCTGCAGGGTCTTGCGGCGGACGCTCAGGGCCTGCCAGTCCATGCGCTGCTGCTCCAGCTGGCCGCGCAACAGTTGCGCTTGCTGCTCGGCCTGGGTGCGGCGCTTCTCGGCGTCACGCAGCTCACGGTCGGCATCTTCCAGGGCCAGGCGGGCGAGCTTGAGCTCCTCTTCCACGCCCATGCGCCGATCCAGCAGTTCTTCGAGCTTCATACGCAGCTCTTCCAGCGGTGCGGCGCCCTCCTCCAGATTGAGGTTGAGCTGCTCGCGGCGCTCTTCGAGGCGCTCGAACTGCAGGCTCAGGCGCTCCAGCGCCTGACGCGTAGAGTCGTGCTGGGCACGCAGGGAGCCGACGCGCACGGCCAGCTGGTGGGCCTGGTCCTTGTGCTGCCGGGCTTCCTGGCGGATGCGGTCGAGGCGCTCGCGCAGGCTGTCGCGCTCGGCGAGCAGCTTCTCGCGCTGCTCGGTGTCGGTTTCCATCGCATCCAGCGCGTCCTGCAGAACGAGGCGCGACTCGCCAAGCTGCTCGTGTTCGATGGCGCGCTGTTCGTCCAGCTCGGCCAACTCCGCTTCCAGGCGGCGGCGACGCAAGGTGAGCTGCTCGACCTTGGCCTGCTGGGCGGACAGCTGCGCCTTGAGCTCACCCAGGCGGCGGGATTCATCCTGGGCGCGGCGGCGTTGCTGCTCGCGGCTTTCTTCCTGCTGGCGCTGGCTGTCACGCAGGTGCTGCAGGCGCTCTTCCAGGGTTTCCAGGGCCGCTTGCTGCTCATCATGCTCAGCATGCAGGCGCTCCAGCTCCTGGCCACGGGCCAGCACGCCACTCTCGGCTTCGCTGGCGCGGCGCACACGAAGGAAATTGCGCCCGACCCAGTAGCCATCGCGGCTGATCAGGCTCTCGTCGGCAGCCAACGTCGAACGCGCGGCCAGGGCCTGGTCGAGGCTGTCCACGGGCCGCACCTGCGCCAACCAGGGCGCCAGATCGATGGCGGATTCGACCTTGTCCAGCAGGCTGCCGGGCCCCCGGGCGCCGCCCTTGACGGCAACCGCCAGGCGCAGGTCGCCCTGGGTAAAGCCGCTCAGGTCGAGGGCATTGAAATCATCCAGCAGCACGGCCTGCAGGTCGGCGCCGAGCACGGTTTCCACCGCTAGCTCCCAACCCGCTTCCACCCGCATGCTTTCAGCTAGGCGCGGGCGCTGGTCGAGCTTCTGGTTGCGCAGCCATTCAGCGGTGCCGGTACCCGGGTCGAGCGCGGCCTGCTGCAGGGCTTCGAGGGAGGCGATGCGCCCGTTGAGGCGCTGCAGTTCACCCTGGGCACGCTGCTGGGCCTGGGTCGCCTGCTGCAGTTCTTCACGCAGTTGCTCCAGGCGCTCGACCTGGGCCTCTTCAGCGGCCTGCAGCTCTTCCAGCTGCAATTCACCGGCGGCGAGCTGCTCGCTCAGCTCGAGAATGGCCGCGTCTTCCGGATCAGCCGCGAGCTGGGCGCGCTCGTCATTGAGGCGGCGCCCACGCTCCAGCAGGCGTTCGAGGCTCTGCTCCAGCTGCTGGATGCGCGCCTGCTGCACTTCGGCCTGGCGCCGGGGCTCGGCGCTGCGCTGGTTGAAGCCGTCCCACTGCTCCTGCCAGGCATGCATGCCAGTCTCGGCCTCTTCCAGCTGGGCGGCGGCTTCCTCGGCGGCGGCGGCGCTGATCTCCTGCTCGGGCGCGAGCATTTCCAGCTCCTCGCCCAGGGTGGCCAGCAGGGTGCGGTCATGGCCGAGGTGGGATTCGGTTTCCTGGCGGGCGCGCTCGGCGTCGCGCAGGTCGTCCTGCAACTGGCGCAGGCGCTGCTGGCCGTGCTGGATGCTCTGCTCGACGCGGGCAATGTCGCCACCCACGGAGTAGAAGCGCCCCTGGACCAGGTTGAAGCGCTCAGACAGCTCGTGGTGGCCATCGCGCAGGCGTTCGATGCTGGCGTCGGCGCTGCGCTGTTCGGCCACCAGTGCCTCGAAGCTGACCTCCTGGCTGCCGATCACCGCTTCACGCTGGCCGACCTGTTCGTTCAGCGCCTGCCACTTGAGGGCCGCGAGCTGGGCGCGCAGTTGGCGCTCCTCGGCCTTGTATTCCTGGTACTTCTCGGCGGCCTGGGCCTGGCGGTGCAGGCGTTCGAGCTGGCGCTCCAGCTCTTCGCGCAGGTCGGTAAGGCGGGCGAGGTTCTCGTGGGTACGGCGAATGCGGCTCTCGGTCTCGCGGCGGCGCTCCTTGTACTTGGAGATGCCGGCGGCTTCCTCGATGAAGTTGCGCAGGTCCTCGGGCTTGGCCTCGATCAGCTTGGAGATCATCCCCTGCTCGATGATCGAGTAGCTGCGCGGCCCCAGGCCGGTGCCGAGGAAGATGTCGGTGATGTCGCGGCGCCGGCACTTGGTGCCGTTGAGGAAATAGGTGTTTTGCCCGTCGCGGCTGACCCGGCGGCGAATGGAGATTTCGGCGAAGGCCGCGTACTCGCCCACCAGGGTGTTGTCGGAGTTGTCGAAGATCAGCTCGATGCTGGCCTGGGCCACCGGCTTGCGGGTGTTGGAGCCGTTGAAGATGACGTCGGTCATCGACTCGCCGCGCAGGTTCTTCGCCGAGCTCTCGCCCATCACCCAGCGCACGGCGTCGATGATGTTGGACTTGCCGCAGCCGTTGGGGCCGACGACCGCCGCCATGTTGCTGGGGAAGTTGACCGTGGTCGGGTCGACGAAGGATTTGAACCCCGCCAGTTTGATGCACTTGAGCCGCATCCCTGCCTCCCTCGGTCAGTGAACGATCAGCGCCCGGCCAGCGCCGCAAGCACCAGTTGGCAGTTGTGCTGGCCATAGGCGTGCAGCACGTCGCGGATGCGTGCCGGCTCACGGGCGATCACCGCCTGCAGCAACTCGGCGAACGCCAGCATGAACTGGGCCATCTCGCCTTTGCGCTGTTCCAGCGCCAGGTGATAGGTGCGGCTGATGGCCGGCAGCAGGTTCTCCACCGTCTCTTCCAGGTAGGGGTTGTCGGCGAAGGGGAAGGCGGCGCGCATGATGTCGAAGCTGGCATCGACGAAGTTGCCGATGTCGTGCTCCTTCAGGCATTCCTCCAGGCGCAACTGGATGGCGCGGAAGGGGGCGAGGTCCGCTTCGCTTTTCCAGCGCTGGGCCACGGCGTTGGCCAGGAGGATGTACATCTCCATCATCAGCGCATAGAGGCTCTGAACGTGATGGGGGGTGAGCTCGGAAACCTGGGCGCCACGGCGCGGCAGGATGTTGATCAGGTGGCGGCGCTCGAGGATCAGCAACGCCTCGCGCACGGAACCGCGGCTGACGTTGAGGGACTGGGTGACCTTCTGCTCCTGAATGCGCTCGCGTTCCTTCATCTCCCCGCGAATGATGCGCTCGGCGAGGTGGTGGGCGATCTGTTCGGCGAGGCTGTCCGGTGCCTTGAACGTCATGGTTTTCCTTCGGTCATGGAGGCTGGGAATGTCCGTAAGGCGCCCTCGGCGATAGCTCCGGCGTTGCTATATCGGCCCGGGAACGCAGCAGCTTCAAGGGATTGCGGCCCGCAGCGGAACGCTGCAGGGGGCGAAGTGTAACACAGGGTGTTACCTGGCAAAGGTGACAACAAGCGGGCATTCAGACCTAAAGGTCGGTCGCCGGGTGGGGCTGGGAAGCGCAGGATTGTCTGACAATTTTACAAGAACCCATCCACCTCGACACGGAGAACACCCATGTTCGAACGCCTGCCTTCCAACTGGATGCTCGCCCTGAAAAAGGTCGGCTACTGGATCTGGCTGATCCCGGTTGCCGGAATCCCCATGAGCTTCTACTGGTCGCTGGACAGCAGCTACGCCAATGCGTGGCCCTGGCTGGTGATCACCGTGGTCTTCGGGGTGATCCCGCTCCTCGACGCCATCGTCGGCCGCGACCCGGCCAACCCGGATGAAGCCGAGCAGGTGCCGGAGATGGAGCGCCAGGACTACTACCAGGTGCTCAGCCTGGCCACCGTGCCGCTGCTGCTGGGGATGCTGGTCTGGAGCGGCTGGGTCTTCATCCACCACGAGGACTGGAACTGGGTCGGCCGTCTCGGCTGGCTGCTCTCGGTGGGCACCGTGATGGGCGCCATCGGCATCACCGTGTCCCACGAGCTGATCCACAAGGACCCGAAGATCGAGCAGAACGCCGGCGGCCTGCTGTTGGCAGCCGTCTGCTACGGGGGCTTCAAGGTCGAGCATGTGCGTGGCCACCACGTCCATGTCTCGACCCCCGAGGACGCCTCCTCCTCGCGCTACGGGCAAAGCCTCTATGCCTTCCTGCCCCATGCCTATAAGCACAACTTCCTCAATGCCTGGCACCTGGAGTCCGAGCGCCTGAAGCGCAAGGGCTTGCCTGCACTGCATTGGCGCAACGAGCTGATCTGGTGGTACGCCATCAGTGCAGCCTTCACCGTCGGTTTCGGCCTGGCGTTCGGCTGGCTCGGCGTGCTGTTCTTCCTCGGCCAGTCGGCCATGGCCTTCACCCTGCTGGAGATCGTCAACTACGTGGAGCACTACGGCCTGCACCGGCGCAAGCTGGAGAACGGCCGCTACGAGCGGACCAGCCCGGCGCATTCCTGGAACAGCAACTTCCTGCTCACCAACCTGTTCCTCTTCCACCTGCAGCGCCACTCCGACCACCACGCCTACGCCAAGCGCCGCTACCAGGTGCTGCGTCACTTCGACGACAGCCCGCAACTGCCCAACGGCTACGCGGGGATGATCGTCCTGGCGCTGATCCCGCCGCTCTGGCGCGCGGTGATGGACCCCCGCGTGCGGGCCTACTACGCCGGCGAGGAACACCAGCTGACGGATTCCCAGCAGGCCGCCTGACCGCCCTCCCCCCCACCGTTCGACCGACGCCCCCGCATGGGGGCGTCGGCGTTTCTACACTTGCAGATGACTGGCACGGATTAAGCAACTTTGCCGTACCAGAGCGGGCGCGCCGCCCTCATAGCCCATCGGCATGAAGATTTTCTGACTTTTGAGTCAAATATTTATTGACCAGAAAGTCAGGGGATTCTAAATTCGCGGCCATACGAGCCCTCGTAAAAACAATAAAGTGCCTGGAGGTCGTCCTTGATCCAGTTTTTAGTCAATCGGGAGCTGCGCACCGAGCGCGATCTCGATCCCAACGTCACCGTGCTCAACTACTTGCGTGAACACCTGGCCAAACCCGGAACCAAAGAAGGCTGTGCCTCGGGCGACTGCGGCGCCTGCACGGTCGTGGTCGGCGAGCTGGAGGGGGATCGCATCCGCTATCGCACCCTCAACTCCTGCCTGACCTTCGTCTCGTCCCTGCACGGCAAGCAGCTGATTTCCGTGGAAGACCTCAAGCACAAAGGCCAGTTGCACTCCGTGCAGCAAGCCATGGTCGACTGCCACGGTTCCCAGTGCGGCTTCTGCACCCCCGGCTTCGTCATGTCGCTGTTCGCCCTGCAAAAGAACAGCGACGGCTACGACAAGGCCCAGACCCTGGAAGCCCTGGCCGGCAACCTGTGCCGCTGCACCGGCTACCGCCCCATCATCGACGCCGCCGAGCAGGCCTGCTGCCAGAAACAGCCGGACCAGTTCGACGCCTTCGAGGCCCAGACCGTGGCCCAGCTCCAGGCCATCGCCCCGCGCGAGACCGCCGAGCTCAACAGCGGTGACAAGCGCTGCCTGGTGCCGCTGACCGTCGCCGACCTGGCCGACTTCTACACCGCCAACCCGCAGGCCCGCCTGCTGGCCGGTGGCACCGACCTGGCCCTGGAAGTCACCCAGTTCCACCGCGAACTGCCGGTGATGATCTACGTCGGCCACATCGACGCCATGAAGCGCGTCGAAATCGGCACCGACTTCATCGAGATCGGCGCCGCCACCGCGCTCTCCGACTGCTACAGCGCCCTGGCCCGCGAATACCCGGACTTCGGCGAACTGCTGCACCGCTTCGCCTCGCTGCAGATCCGCAACCAGGGCACCCTGGGCGGCAACATCGGCAACGCTTCTCCCATCGGCGACGCCCCGCCGCTGCTGATCGCCCTCGGCGCGAAGATCGTCCTGCGCAAGGGCAACCAGACCCGCACCCTGCCGCTGGACGAGTACTTCCTCGACTACAAGGTGACGGTGCGCCAGGAAGCCGAGTTCATCGAAAAGATCCTCGTGCCGCGTGCCCGCACCAACCAGGCGTTCCGCGCCTACAAGGTCTCCAAGCGCCTGGACGACGACATTTCCGCCGTCTGTGCCGCCTTCAACCTGGTGATCGAAAACGGCGTGGTGCGTGAAGCCCGCATCGCCTTCGGCGGCATGGCCGGCATTCCCAAGCGCGCCGCCGCCTGCGAAGCCGCGCTGGTGGGCGCCGCCTGGTACCCGGGCGTGATCGAACGCGCCTGCGAAGCCCTGGCCCAGGACTTCACGCCGCTGTCGGATTTCCGTGCCAGCAAGGAATACCGCCTGCTGACCGCACAGAACCTGCTGCGCAAATTCTTCCTCGAACTGCAGGCCCCCGAAGTCGAAACCCGGGTGACTGCCTATGTGTGATTTCAAGCATGTCGCGCACCAAGCGCCGCACCCGGCAGTTGCTGGCCAGGAAGCGCAGTACCGTCGGCTTAATCTGCACGTCGCGCCCGTCACCGTTCACGCGGGCGCAGCAGTCGTTGGAGGCACAGAGCATGTCTAACCACCACAAGATCAAATCCCAGGAAGAACTGGCCGCGCTGTTCCGCGCCGACATCACCACCGGCGTCGGCAAGAGCGTCAAGCACGAGAGCGCGCCCAAGCACGTTTCCGGCGAAGCGGTGTACGTCGACGACCGCCTGGAGTTCCCCAACCAGCTGCACGTCTATGCCCGCATGAGCGACCGCGCCCATGCCCGCATCCTGCGCATCGACACCACCCCCTGCTACGCCTTCCCGGGCGTGGCCATCGCCATCACCGCCGAGGACGTTCCCGGCCAGCTGGACATCGGCCCGGTCGTGGCCGGCGACCCGCTGCTGGCGGACGGCAAGGTCGAGTACGTCGGCCAGGTGGTCATCGCCGTTGGCGCCGACAGCCTGGAAACCGCCCGCAAGGCGGCCATGGCCGCGATCATCGAATACGAAGACCTGGAGCCGGTGCTCGACGTGGTCGACGCGCTGCGCAAGAAGCACTTCGTCCTCGACAGCCACCAGCACAAGCGCGGTGACTCGGCCAGCGCCCTGGCCAGCGCGAAGAACCGCCTGCAGGGCAACCTGCACATCGGCGGCCAGGAGCACTTCTACCTGGAAACCCAGATCTCCTCGGTGATGCCCACCGAGGACGGCGGCATGATCGTCTACACCTCCACCCAGAACGCCACCGAGGTGCAGAAGCTGGTGGCCGAGGTGCTGGGCGTGCACATGCACAAGATCGTCATCGACATGCGCCGCATGGGCGGTGGCTTCGGCGGCAAGGAAACCCAGGCCGCCGGCCCGGCGTGCCTCTGCGCGGTGATCGCGCACCTCACCGGCCGCCCGACCAAGATGCGCCTGCCGCGCGTCGAAGACATGAGCATCACCGGCAAGCGCCACCCGTTCTACGCCGAGTACGACATCGGCTTCGACGACAACGGCCTGCTCACCGGCATCGAACTGGAACTGGCGGGCAACTGCGGCTACTCGCCGGACCTCTCCGGCTCCATCGTCGACCGCGCGATGTTCCACTCGGACAACGCCTACTTCCTCGAACACGCCACCATCAACGGCCACCGCTGCAAGACCAACACCGCGTCGAACACCGCCTATCGCGGCTTCGGCGGCCCGCAGGGCATGGTGGTGATCGAAGAGATCATGGACGTGATCGCGCGCCACCTGGGCAAGGACCCGCTGGAGGTGCGCAAGACCAACTACTACGGCAAGGACGAGCGCAACGTCACCCACTACTACCAGCCGGTCGAGCACAACCTGCTGGATGAGATGACCGCCGACCTCGAGGCCAGCAGCGAATACGCCAAGCGCCGCGAAGAGATCCGCGCGTTCAACGCCAAGAGCCCGGTGCTGAAGAAGGGCCTGGCGCTGACTCCGGTCAAGTTCGGCATCAGCTTCACCGCCACCTTCCTCAACCAGGCCGGCGCGCTCGTGCACATCTACACCGACGGTTCGATCCACCTGAACCACGGCGGCACCGAGATGGGCCAGGGCCTGAACACCAAGGTCGCCCAGGTGGTGGCCGAGGTCTTCCAGGTGGACATCGGCCGCATCCAGATCACCGCGACCAACACCGACAAGGTGCCCAACACCTCGCCGACCGCGGCCTCCAGCGGCACCGACCTGAACGGCAAGGCCGCGCAGAACGCCGCCGAAACCATCAAGAAGCGCCTGGTGGACTTCCTCGCCATCCACTTCAAGGTGACCGACGAAGACATCGAGTTCAGCAACGAGCAGGTGCGCGTACGCGACCACTACCTGTCCTTCGAGGAAGTGATCCAGCTCGCCTACTTCAACCAGATCTCGCTCTCCAGCACCGGTTTCTACCGCACACCGAAGATCTTCTACGACCGCGACAAGGCCGCCGGCCGCCCCTTCTACTACTTCGCCTATGGCGCTGCCTGCGCGGAAGTGCTGGTAGACACCCTGACCGGCGAGTACAAGATGCTGCGCACCGACATCCTGCATGACGTGGGCGACTCGCTTAACCCGGCCATCGACATCGGCCAGGTGGAAGGCGCGTTCGTCCAGGGCATGGGCTGGCTGACCATGGAAGAGCTGGTGTGGAACGCCAAGGGCAAGCTGATGACCAGCGGCCCGGCGAGCTACAAGATCCCCGCCATCGCCGACATGCCCATCGACCTGCGGGTGAAGCTGGTGGAGAACCGCAAGAACCCCGAGCAGACGGTGTTCCACTCCAAGGCCGTGGGCGAGCCGCCCTTCATGCTCGGCATCGCCGTGTGGTGCGCACTCAAGGACGCCGTGGCCAGCCTGGCGGACTACAAGGCGCAACCGAACATCGATGCACCGGCCACTCCGGAGCGCGTGCTCTGGGGCGTGGAGCAGATGAAGAAGCTGCAGCAGGCGGCCAGCAAGCCCGCTGCCAGCCAGGTAGAGCCCGCCTGACGGCGGGCCGGGAGCCGAGATGAACAGCCAACCCGCCTTCAGCCGCGAAACCCCGGAACAGCAGGCCGCTCCCGTCCTGCCGACCGAAGCCTTGCGTCGCCCGGAACAGGATGTCTGGCGCCTCTCGCGCTCCGCCAAACCCCTGCGCACCTGGAGGTTGAGCAAATGAGCTGGATCAGCGCCCTGGCCGAACTCCAGCAACGCAGCGAAGCCTGCGTGCTGGTGACCATCATCGAAGAGCGCGGCTCCACCCCGCGCAATTCCGGCTCGAAGATGGTGGTCAGCGATGACCGCATCTACGAAACCATCGGTGGCGGCCACCTGGAGTTCAAGGCGATGGAAATCGCCCGGGAAATGCTCCGCACCCGCACCCAGGACACCCGCCTGGAACGCTTCAGCCTGGGCGCCAGCCTCGGCCAGTGCTGTGGCGGTGCCACGGTGCTGCTGTTCGAACCCATGGGCCAGCCCCAGGCGCACATCGCCCTGTTCGGCGCCGGCCACGTCGGCCGTGCCCTGGTTCCGCTGCTCGCCAGCCTGCCCTGCAAGGTGCGCTGGATCGACTCGCGGGAGAACGAATTCCCGGCCTTCATCCCGGCCGGCGTCGAGAAGGTGGTGAATGATGAAGTGGTCGATGAAGTCGAGCGCATGCCCGTCGGCAGTTACTTCATCGTCATGACCCATAACCACCAGCTCGACCTGGAGCTCACCGCAGAGATCCTCAAGCGCAACGATTTCGCCTACTACGGCCTGATCGGCTCGAAGACCAAACGCGTGAAGTTCGAACACCGCCTGCGCGATCGCGGCTTCGCCACCGAAACCGTGCAACGCATGCGCTGCCCCATGGGCATCGCCGAGGTGAAGGGCAAGCTGCCCGCCGAGATCGCCATCTCCATCGCCGGCGAGATCATCGCCACCTACAACGCCACCTTCGGTCAGAAGGAAGAAGGCCAGGACGTGAAGAAAAGGGAAACAGTCGCCAAACTGGTGCCCTCTTCCCGCCGCGAACAGGCCTGACACCCCGATTCATGCAGAAGGACGCCGAGCTGCTTCAGCTCGGCGCTCGCCTGCGCGGAGCCCCGACACGGGGCATCAAGATCACGAAAGAACGAGATTCAACATGACCAGCCCTGTAAAAGCCTATCGCGCCGCCATCCTGCACAGCATCGCCGACCCCGCCGAGGTGGGCATCGAGCAGTCCTACGAATACTTCGAGGACGGCGTGCTGGTGATCGAGGACGGCAAGGTCGCCCGCGTCGGCAATGCCGCCGACCTGCTGCCCGGTCTCAAGGGCGTGGACGTGCGCGAATACCGCGACGCCCTGATCACCCCCGGCTTCATCGACACCCACATCCATTACCCGCAGACCGGCATGATCGCCTCCTACGGCGAACAGCTGCTGGACTGGCTGAACACCTACACCTTCCCCACCGAGAAAGCCTTCGCCGACAAGGCCCACGCGGCGGACGTAGCAGCCATCTTCCTCAAGGAACTGCTGCGCAGCGGCACCACCACGGCGCTGGTGTTCGGCACCGTGCACAAGCAGTCGGTCGACGCCTTCTTCGAAGCCGCCGAAGCCCTGGACCTGCGCATGATCGCCGGCAAGGTGCTGATGGATCGCAACGCCCCCGACTACCTGACCGACACCCCGGAAAGCGGCTACGCCGACAGCAAGGAGCTGATCGAGCGCTGGCACGGCAAGGGCCGCCTGCACTACGCGGTGACCCCGCGCTTCGCCCCCACCAGCACCCCGGAGCAACTGACCCTGGCCGGCAAGCTGTTCGGCGAGTTCCCGGATCTGTACATGCACACCCACCTCTCCGAGAACAAGGCTGAGATCGAATGGGTGAAGTCGCTGTTCCCGGAGCGCAAGGGCTACCTGGACGTATACGACCACTACAAGCTGATCGGCCCGCGCGCGGTCTTCGCCCACGGCGTCCACGTCTGCGACGACGAGTGCAAGCGCCTGGCGGAAACCGGCTCGGCCGTGGCCTTCTGCCCCACCTCCAACCTGTTCCTGGGCAGCGGCCTGTTCGACCTGCAAAAGCTGGAAGAGCACGGCGTGCGTGTGGGCCTGGGTACCGACGTCGGCGCCGGCACCAGCTTCTCCCAGCTGCAGTCGCTGAACGAGGCCTACAAGGTCATGCAGTTGCAGGGCAAGAAGCTCGACCCGTTCAAATCCCTGTACCTGGCCACCCTGGGCGGCGCCCGCGCGCTTTACCTGGACGACAAGATCGGTAACTTCGCCAGCGGCAAGGACGCGGACTTCGTGGTCCTCGACTACCAGGCCACCCCGCTGATCGCCTACCGCATGCAGCAAGCCAAGACCATCGAGGAGAAGCTCTTCGCGCTGACCATCCTCGGCGATGACCGCACCGTGAAGGAAACCTTCGCCGCCGGCCGCTCCGTGCACAAACGCGACTGATCCAGCGCCCCTCCCGAGAAGCCCCGCTTTGCGGGGCTTTTTCTTTGTGCACCGCCCGTGGGCGAATTCATTCGCGATGGGATATCCGGCCACACGCAGCGGATCTTTCGCGGCTGAAGCCGCTCCCACGGGAAGCACCTGCAACGCCGCCAACATCGCTGCGTTGGGCCTCGCTACGCTCGGCGCCAACCTACGGCGCCGTGCCGTGGTAGGTCGGGTGCAACCCGGGCTCTTGCTTGGAACCACGCGGGTTTCACCCGCCCTACGGAGCGGACCGGTGTGTAGGGTGGATGGCGCTCTTTTCATCCACCAAGCGACCTTCCAGCCCACACGCATGCCCGCCCCACGGGAGCGAATTCATTCGCGATGAAGCCAGCAACCTGCCCCCTTTTTTCGCGGCTGAAGCCGCTCCCACAGAAGCCGGTGGCCGTTGCGCCAGGCCGTCGGGTTGCACCCGACCTACCCGTCTCACCCAAACCACCCGCCCACAAAAAAGCCCCGCATTGCGGGGCTTCTTCATTGCGCCAGGCTCAGGCGCTGCGCGAGGTGGCGCGGGTGCTTTTCTTCTTGCTCTGCAGCAGGTGCGAGAACACCGCGTGCAGGTCATCGGAAGCGGTCTCGCCTTCGAGGTTGAGCTTGGCGTCGACGCTGTCCATGTGGCGCATCATCAGGTCGACCGCGACCTCGACGTTGTGCGATTCGATGGCGTCGATGACCTTGTCGTGTTCCTCGTCCGAGCAGTGGGTGCGGCTGTTGCTCTCGTAGAGGGCGATGATCAGCGAGGTCTGCGAGATCAGGCTGCGCAGGAAGCCCAGCAGGGTGAAGTTGCCGGCGGCCTCGGCCAGTTTCAGATGGAACTCGCCGGACAGGCGGATGCCCATGCCGCGGTCACCACGGGCGAAGCATTCGCGCTCCTCGATGACCATCTGGCGCAGGCCGGCGATCTGTTCGGGGGTGGCGTTGACGCAGGCCAGTTCGGTGATGGCGCGCTCGATCATGCGACGGGCATAGAAGATCTGCCGCGCTTCCTCGGCACCGGGGCTGGCCACGACGGCGCCACGGTTGGGACGCAGCAGCACCACGCCTTCATGGGCGAGGCGCGACAGGGCACGGCGGATGATGGTGCGGCTGACGCCGAAGATCTCACCCAGGGCTTCTTCGCTCAGCTTGGTGGCCGGCGCCAGGCGCTGTTCGAGAATGGCTTCGAAGATGTGTGCGTAGACGACTTCGTCCTGGGTGCCATTGCGCGTGCCTTTGGCGGCACGCGGCGGCTTCTTCAAACTGTGTTCAACGTCGTTCATGGGGGCCCACGTAGAAGGTTTCGAAAGCGGCAATAGGGCTGACACTACGCCGAGTCGGCATCGTATTGCCAGCCTCCGGCGGGGAAAGCCTCGGAAAAATGTGCGCATTGTACACAATCTGACCGAACAAAAGCAGTGCCGCTCCGCTCAACCTCGCATCTACAGGGCCCTGGAGCCCTCCGGCAGCTCCAGACGAAGCCCCATTCGCCGGCCTTCGCTGACCAGGTGATCACGCATCAAGGAGGACGCCAGCACGCTGTCCCGCCGGCGGATGGCCTGCACCAGCGCCTCGTGTTCACGCACCCGCTCCTGCAGCTCATCGCCACGCTGGCGCAGCAAGGCATCGCTGCGGGCCAGGGCGTCACCTGCCTGGGTCACCAGGGACTGGAAGATGGGGTTGGTGGTCAGCGAACCGAGCAATTGATGGAAGCCTATATAGGCCTCGACGAAGGCATCCATGTCGTCGTCCTCGGCGGCATCGCGCAGGTCCATCAGGCGCAGGCGCAGGCGGTCGAGGTCGCTTGATGCGATGGATTGCGCCACCAGGCCAACGATGAAGGGCTCCAGCGCATAGCGCAGCTGGATAACGTCCTCGATGCTGTGGTCCCGGGGCGCCGTGATGGCGTGCTCTGTCGCTTCCCGCCCCAGCACCTGCACGCCCTTGCCGGGCAGCGAGCGGACCATGCCGAGGGTTTCCAGCACCGTCACTGCCTCGCGCAGGCAGGGCCGGCTGATGCCCAGTTGCTCGGCCAGCTCACGCTGGCCCGGGAGCATCTCGCCGACGGGCCAGCGCCCCTGCTCGATGGACTCGCGCAGGGACTGGACGATGGAACCCACCAGGGTCGATGAGCTGTTCACTGTGATTTCCTCCTTGTGAAACCAGGCCGAGCCGGATCGGGCCGCAGCATCATGCAGCCCGCCAGCATCGTTCTCAATCCGCCGTTGTGCTCACGCCACTGCGATCCTTGAAGGCGAAACCCTGTTCGCCGGCCAGCACGCTGCGGGCGCGGCCCAGGTCGATGTCCTTCTCCCAGCGGGCGATGGCCACGGTGGCGATGCAGTTGCCGATCAGGTTGGTCAGCGCCCGGCCGATGCCCATGAACCAGTCCACCGACAACACCAGCACCAGGCCTACGACGGGTATGGCCGGTACGGCCGCGAGCGTGGCGGCCAGGATCACCAGGGCCGAGCCCGGAATACCGTGGGCGCCCTTGGAGGTCACCAGGGATACCAGCAGGATGGTGATCAGGTCATTCATCGCCAGCGGCGTGCCGGTGGCATGGGCGATGAAGACGATCGCCAGGGTCAGGTAGATGGAGAAGCCGTCCAGGTTGAAGGAATAGCCGGTGGGGATCACCAGGCCCACCGTGGAGCTACGGATGCCCAGGTGCTCCAGCTTGCGCATGATCTGCGGCAGCACTGCATCCGAGGAGGCGGTGCCGAGGACGATCAGCAATTCCTCGCGCAGGTAGCCGAGGAACGGCCACAGGCGCAGCCCGGAAACCCGCAGCACGGTGCCCAGCACCAGCAGCACGAACACCGCGCAGGTGGCGTAGAACACCACCACCAGCCCACCCAGGTGGCGCAGCGAATCCACGCCGTACTTGCTGGTGGTGAAGGCGATGGCGCCGAATACGCCGATGGGCGCCAGGCGCACGATCATGCCCATGATGCGGAAGATCACGTGGCTCATCTCGTTGATCAGCCGGGCCACGCCCGAGGCGGCCTCGCCCACCTGGTTCAGCGCACAGCCGAACAGCACCGAGAACAACAGCACCTGGAGAATGTCGTTGCTGGCGAAGGCGCCGACGACGGAGGCCGGGATCAGCCCCATGACGAAGTCCACCGGCCCGTGCAGGTCGCCGGTGCGCGAGGTGTAGAGCGCAGCGTCTCCGGCCGGCAACTGGCCGAGATCGATATTGGCGCCCACGCCCAACCCGCCGCCATAGGCCACCAGCAGGCCGATCAGCAGCGCCACCGTGGTCAGCACCTCGAAATACACCACCGCCTTGAAGCCGATGCGGCCGACCTTCTTCAGGTCACCTGCCCCGGAAATGCCGCTCACCACCACGCAGAACACGATCAGCGCGATGAGCATCTTGATCAGCTTGATGAAGCCGTCGCCCAAGGGCTTGAGCTGCGCGGAGAACTCGGGGAAGCCGATACCGCAGAGGATACCGATGACCAGGCCGATGACGACCTGCAGGAATATCGAGCGCGAGCACCACTTGAGCATGGGGGAATCTCCGTTGCGGTGCCCCCGGAGCGCTGGCATGGCTACGCCCTTGTGCGAGATCCGGAGGCTTTGTTGTTGTGGTCTTACCGGTCAGTCCAGCACGCGCAGTCTATGCCCCCAAAAAGCTGCACACAAGCCGACAAACATTAATTGACTTTTTTGTACACAAACACATAATCCGACTGCGTATTTTTTGACCCAAAAGTCAGAAACCTCGCACTGCCCCGTGAGGCACCAAACCTCAGGCTTTTCGCTGCGCAAGGGACCCAGGTAACCAGCCGGCCGAAACAGCTAAAAACAACTAAATGAGAGGTACCTGCTGTGGAAAGCACCAAACAACAAGAACAAGGAACGTATGCTGCGAGCCCTCCCGCCAAAGGCCTGCTTGAACGCCTCTTCAAGCTGACCGAACACCGCACCACCGTGAGAACCGAGCTGGCCGCCGGCCTCACCACCTTCATCACCATGGCCTACATCATCTTCGTAAACCCCAACATCATGGCGGACGCCGGCATCGATCACGGTGCGGCATTCGTGGCCACCTGCCTGGCCGCGGCGTTCGGCTGCTTCCTGATGGGCCTCTACGCCAACTGGCCGGTCGGCCTGGCACCGGGCATGGGCCTCAACGCCTTCTTCACCTACACCGTGGTCAACACCATGGGCTACAGCTGGCAGATCGCCCTCGGCGCGGTGTTCCTGTCCGGCGTGCTGTTCATGATCCTGACCTTCTCGCGCATCCGCGAATGGCTGCTCAACAGCATCCCCAGCAGCCTGCGCTTCGCCATGGGCGCGGGGGTCGGATTGTTCCTCGGGCTCATCGGCCTGAAGACCGCCGGCATCGTGGTACCGAACTCCAGCACCCTGGTGCACATCGGTGACCTGACCTCCCCCGCTCCCCTGCTGGCCGCCATCTGCTTCCTGATGATCGCCGTGCTGGAATATCGCCGCGTGTTCGGCGGCATCCTGATCAGCATCCTCACCGTCACCCTGATCGGCGTCGGCCTAGGCATCGTCAAGTTCGGCGGCGTCTTCTCCATGCCGCCGAGCCTGGCGCCCACCTTCATGGCGATGGACATCACCGGTGCGTTCGACGTGACCATGATCAGCGTGATCCTGGCCTTCCTCTTCGTGCACATGTTCGACACCGCCGGCACCCTGATGGGTGTGGCCCAGCGCGCGAACCTGGTGAAGGAAGACGGCCGCATCGAGAACCTGTCGAAAGCCATGAAGGCCGATAGCGCCTCCAGCGTGTTCGGCGGCGTGCTCGGCGTACCGCCGGTCACCAGCTACGTGGAAAGCGCCGCGGGCGTCGCCGCAGGCGGCCGCACCGGTCTGACCGCCGTCACCGTCGGCATCCTCTTCGTCGCCGCCATGTTCTTCGCCCCGCTGGCCGGCATGATCCCCGCCTACGCCACCTCCGGCGCGCTGATCTACGTCGCCATGCTGATGATGGGCGGCATGGCTCACATCGACTGGGACGAGCACACCGAAACCATCCCCGCGATCGTCACCGTCATCATGATGCCGCTGACCTTCTCGGTCGCCGACGGTATCGCCCTGGGCTTCGTGACCTATGTGGTGATGAAGGCCTGCACTGGCAAATACCGCGAGGTATCGCCCAGCCTGTATGCACTTTGCGCCATCTTCGTCGCCAAGTTCATTTTCCTGTAAGCTCGCTCCGCAACACCCCAAGGCCCTGGCGCTGAAGCGCCGGGGCCTTTTCATTTCCCGGAGACGAGCGAGTGAGCCTGGAAACCTGGCTGCTGTTCAGCAGCGCCGCGCTGGTGGTGATCCTGATCCCCGGCCCCCTGTCCCTGCTGATGGTCAGCAACAGCCTCAACTACGGCATCCGCCGCTCTCTGCCCGCCTTCCTCGGTGGCGTCAGCGCCGCCACCGGGCTGCTCGCCGCCTCCGCGCTCGGCCTCGGCGCCCTGCTGCTGGCCTCCGAGCAACTGTTCAGCGCACTCAAGCTGGTGGGCGCGCTCTACCTCTTCTACCTCGCCTGGCAGAGCTGGAAGCAATCGCGCAACGCCGCCAAACCGGTGGCGACCGAGGAGCAACCGGTCAACCCGGGCTTCCGCGCCCTCTACTGGAAAGCCTTCGGCCTCGCCGCCAGCAACCCCAAGGACATCCTCTTCTTCGCCGCCTTCCTGCCCCAGTTCATCAGCGCCGACCGCCCGCTGCTGGGCCAGCTCTCGGTGATGATCGCCACCTGGGCCGTGCTGGACCTCGCCTGCAAGCTCTTCTACGGCCTCAGCGCCCACGCCGCCGCCCGCTACCTGCGTTCCGGCCAGGGCCAGGCCTGGTTCAACCGCGTCAGCGCCGGGCTGTTCGGCGCAGCGGGGACGGCGGCGCTGATCTCGCGCTGACGCCTTCCGTCGGCTCGACAAGGGCGGATTTCCGCCACAAACACACAGAAACGTGGCGGCTTCCCGCCATGAATTCCCCGCAGCGCTCGCAAGCGCTGCTCCGCAGGACCCAGAATCCGTGCCTCAACGCGCCTGGTACGGGTCTTGCCATTGCATCGCCAACGAGCCGACAAGAACAAGACTGGCCGTGATTCAGGTACTGACCGCTTTCCCCCTGGTCAGCGCCTAGACTTGCTCTTGTCAGCCGTAGTAGCGCTACCCGCGCATGGATCTGCTTACAACTACAAGAGGAAGTCCCATGTTCAAACCCACGCTAAAAGCTCTCGCCTGTGCACTCGCCCTGGGTGCCGCCAGCCTGGCGCATGCTGCCGATCCCATCGTCATCAAGTTCTCCCACGTCGTCGCCGAACACACGCCCAAGGGCCTGGGCGCGCTGCTATTCAAGAAACTCGCGGAAGAACGCTTGCCCGGCAAGGTCAAGGTCGAGGTCTACCCGAATTCCTCGCTCTTCGGCGACGGCAAGGAAATGGAAGCGCTGCTGCTGGGCGACGTGCAGATGATCGCGCCCTCCCTGGCCAAGTTCGAGCAGTACACCAAGCAGGTGCAGCTGTTCGACCTGCCCTTCCTGTTCAACGATATCCAGGCCGTCGACCGCTTCCAGCTCAGCCCCGAGGGCCAGGGCCTGCTGAAGTCCATGGAGAGCAAGAACATCACCGGGCTGGGTTACTGGCACAACGGCATGAAGCAGCTCTCGGCCAACAAGCCCCTGCGCGAGCCCAAGGACGCCCGCGGCCTGAAGTTCCGCGTGCAGGCTTCCGCCGTGCTCGAGGAGCAGTTCAAGGCCGTACGCGCCAACCCGCGCAAGATGAGCTTCGCCGAGGTCTACCAGGGCCTGCAGACCGGCGTGGTCAACGGCGCCGAGAACCCCTGGTCGAACATCTACTCGCAGAAGATGCATGAAGTGCAGAAGTACATCACCGAGTCCAACCACGGTGTGCTCGACTACATGCTGATCACCAACACCAAGTTCTGGAACGGCCTGCCGCCGGATGTACGCAGCGAGCTGGAGAAGATCACCCAGGAAGTCACCGCCGAGGTGAATAAGCAGGCCGAAGCCCTCAACCAGGGTGACAAGCAGCGCATCATCGAAGCCAAGACCAGCGAGATCATCGAACTCACCCCCGAGCAACGCAACGAATGGCGCGACGCCATGAAGCCGGTGTGGAAGAAGTTCGAAGGCGAAATCGGCGCCGACCTGATCAAGGCCGCCGAAGCGGCCAACCAGGCTCAGTAACCGCCGGCCGGCGCGGGACCACCGCGCCGGCACCGCCTCCAGCCATCGGGAGACACCATCCATGAACGCCCTAAGGCGCGTCTGGGACCACTTCGAGGAAGGCTTCATCGCCTTCCTCCTGGCGGCCATGACGCTGGTCACCTTCGTCTACGTGATCCTCAACAACCTCTACACCCTCTTCTACAACCTCGCCGACCGCTGGGAAGGTGCCAGCGAAAGCCTCTTCGCCATCGGCGACAGCATCATGGGCATGGCCCAGGCCATGACCTGGAGCACCTCGCTGACCAAGGCCCTGTTCGCCTGGCTGATCTTCTTCGGCCTCTCCTACGGCGTACGCACCGCCGGCCACATCGGCGTCGACGCCCTGGTCAAGCTCGCCTCGCGCAAGGTGCAACGCATCATCGGCGTCATCGCCTGCCTCTGCTGCCTGGCCTACGCCGGCCTGCTGGGCGTGGCCAGCTTCGAGTGGGTGCAGACCCTGTTCACCGCCGCCATAGGCGCCGAAGACCTCGGCCACTACGGCGTCATGCAATGGCAGATCGGCCTGATCGTGCCGCTGGGCTTCGCCATGGTCTTCATCCGCTACGGCGAAATCCTCGTGCGCCTGCTGCAGAACCGGCAGACCGGCCTCGGCCTGGCCGATGAAGCCGCCGACGCCCTGAAACTCACCGAGTTCGAGGAAGGCAAGCAATGACCATCCTGTTCCTCTTCCTCCTGCTGTTCCTGCTGATGTTCATCGGCGTACCCATCGCCATCTCCCTGGGCCTCGCCGGCTCGCTGACCATCATGCTGTTCAGCCCCGACTCGGTGCGCTCGCTGGCCATCAAGCTGTTCGAGACCTCCGAGCACTACACCCTGCTGGCCATCCCCTTCTTCCTGCTGGCCGGCGCCTTCATGACCACCGGCGGCGTGGCCAAGCGCCTGATCGACTTCGCCAACGCCTGCGTCGGCCACATCCGCGGTGGCCTCGCCATCGCCGCAGTACTGGCCTGCATGCTGTTCGCCGCCCTCTCCGGCTCCAGTCCCGCCACCGTGGCCGCAGTGGGTTCCATCGCCATCGCCGGCATGGTGCGCTCCGGCTACCCGCAGGCGTTCGGCGCCGGCATCGTGTGCAACGCAGGCACCCTGGGCATCCTCATCCCGCCGTCCATCGTCATGGTGGTCTACGCCGCCGCCACCGAAACTTCGGTGGGCAAGCTGTTCATGGCGGGCGTCGTCCCCGGTCTTCTACTTGGCCTGGTGCTGATGGTGGCGATCTACATCATCGCGGTGAAGAAGAACCTGCCTGCCATGCCCCGCGCCACCTTCCGCGAATGGCTCAGCGCCGCGCGCAAGGCGATCTGGGGGCTGCTGCTGATGGTGATCATCCTCGGTGGCATCTACTCAGGCATGTTCACCCCCACCGAAGCCGCCGCCGTCGCCGCCGTCTACTCGGCCTTCATCGCCCTGTTCGTCTACAAGGACATGAAGCTCAGCGAAGCGCCCAAGGTGCTGCTGGAGTCGGGCAAGCTGTCGATCATGCTGATGTTCATCATCGCCAACGCCATGCTCTTCGCCCACGTGCTGACCACCGAGCAACTGCCCCAGCAGATCACCGCCTGGGTCATCGAAGCGGGGCTCACCCCCTTCATGTTCCTGCTCATGGTCAACATCGTGCTGCTGGTGGCCGGCGCCTTCATGGAGCCCTCGGCGATCATCCTGATCCTCGCGCCCATCCTCTTCCCCATCGCCATGAAGCTGGGCATCGACCCGATCCACCTCGGCATCATCATGGTCGTCAACATGGAGATCGGCCTGATCACCCCACCCGTGGGGCTCAACCTCTTTGTCACCTCCGCGGTGACCGGCATGCCGCTGACCTCCACCATCCGCGCCGCCATGCCCTGGTTGATGATCCTGCTCGCCTTCCTGATCCTCATCACCTACGTGCCCTGGATCTCCCTGGCACTGCCCAACTGGCTGGGTATGAGCTGACTGTTCGCAGATGCAAAAAAGCCCGGCTTAGTGCCGGGCTTTTTTATGGGCGTGTGAAGGGCTTAGCTACAAGTTTCTTAAGCGCTCGTGCCACACGGCTTCGCAGGCAACGCGAAGGCATCTGAAAACAGCAGAACACAGTCGCGAAGGAAACCAGGCTCATTACACCTCGAAAAGTCGTCTACGAGCACAGAGTTGTCCAAAATCTTAAAGTCATACGTTCAACGCCACCGCGCTCATCTAGGCAAGAACTCAACATCAAAACTCCCATCGGCATCAGAGATACCGATGCCGAATGCCTTTGTCCCATCAGGAGAGAAAACCGCTACCCTATCGGGGTAGCCCTCTACCTCATCACGGTAATCCCCTACCGCAACATCTGTTTTTAACCTTTTGGATAAACACAAAGCCAAAGCCCACAGCTTTTCATCATAAATATCGAGAAAGCACAGCCCCGTTATCAGGACCCCATAACCTCGATCGCTAAAATCAATTCTAAGAGAGACTGCAGCCTCACGCTCCGACTCCGACAATTCCCAATAAGCAGACTCATTAACCAAGTTCTCTACCGGCACACCTAGGCACTCTGTCAGCGCTGAGCAGACATTATCAAAGCCTAGCTTATCCCTTATGGAGACCTCAAAAAAATCAAGAGCCATAGCCGCTCTCATACAAAGAAGTTAGTTTTGGCGAGCTACCTCACTCACACCCTTATTGAAAGTGCAAATATCTACGCCCTATCAATCAATCTAATAGATCCTCAAGCAGATCCCGATCAAAATAGAGCATCTCGGGAAATTTGGCGTCGCTTTCAAATATGAGCGTGTGCCCTTCGTGCTTTTGCAAAAATGCTTGAAGTGCAAGCCACGCCGGCTCCCCATCAATCCATCCCCCTTCTCTTTCAGAGAGAATCCCCTGCAAAAACAGCATATCCCCTTTTGCAATCTTCTTACCAAAGCTCAAACAAACCTCACAATCTTTACAGCAGATACCATAATAAACACCCATTACACACCCCTAACAAGAAACTGAAGAACGCCACTATCAGCAATAGCAAACACATACTTTAAATTAGATCACCTAGCAGCGACATTACTCAGAGCACGCCCCACATAAGCACGAACAGCGTCACTAGGGAAAACAATGCGGAGTAACAGGCAGGATAGCGAACACACTACCAGTATTGGAATCGAGACTTGTACTAAATACTAGACAGGATCAAAATTAAAGGGGGACGGCAAAGATTCGTGCATGGCTTCTTTTGGCAGTTGACTACCAATAGTGCACATGTAAATCAAACAATACCAAACAAACACCAATCCCCACCCGAGCTTGAGCAGAAACCATTTACGGACACTTTAACTAAACCTCTCTGAAAAGCTGTTACAAACCGACCTCAAAGCTCATCAAAAACTTGCTGCTCATAGAACTGCATATCTGGAAACTTAGCATCACTATCAAATATCAAAGCATGCCCTTCATGCTTTTGCAGAAAAGCTTGAAGCGCAAGCCAAACTCTGCCTTCATCAACCCATTTCATCTCCTGCTCGGAGAACATCCCCTGTAAAACCAGCCTCTCCCCCTTCGCAATTTTTTACCGAAATTCAGAGACACCTCACAATCCCTACAGCAAACATTATAATAATCACCCACCACAAACTCCTTCAGCAACTCCATTAGAGCCTAGCCATTACGAAAAGCTGCAAAAATAAAGACAGGGAAAGAGTTCACTGACCCTATCACTTGGCAGAAGCCTATCAACAGAAAAATCCACGCTCGTTGAAACCGCAACGCCCTTACGGAGCTCCGAAGGAAAATCATCGATTGACCCAAGCACACTAGGGACCATAAACCTGTAATAATCCCCCATCTTGGACTCACCTATATGCCCGACGGGGTAATCATCACCAGGAAAACTCCCCTCCACGGCATGATAAACATAGAACCCCTTGTTTTTAGCCACGTTGGCATCCGCAAACCGGCCTCTCCTTAACAACTCCTCTTGAAGCCTGCCACGCACTTCCTCTCGAGAGGAAAACTTACGCCACATAAATGCAGAGTATAGATCCACCTCGAACGAACCGCCTTTATCTTGGGGGTATTCCACGTACTCAGCAGACTCCTCCCATATGAACTCACTCATCTTATCTAGCAATATCTCAACCTGATCAACCCTCAATAACTGACTTGGTAGACCTCCAAAACAGTTATTCACCATCATTGCCAAGCAACCATTTATATCGATAGCAAACCACGTATATATAACGCCAAAGCCAGGCACCCAATCCTTGCCAAGCACCGTCATACTCTCCTATTTAGAAACGAACGCTACTCCTGCTCACCCGCAATTTCACGCCAATACGTTGATGGTATTCGCTTTTCCAGCCAGCCCGTAGGGAGCTCAACAACACCCATACTCAGATTTCGTTCAAACAGAGCTCCAGAAGATAAAAAATCTACATCACCAGGCGACGATGGATAATTACCACTTCTATTGAAATTCTCCCAATGCTCAATCCCAACACCTAAATACAAGCAAATAGACTAGATCGCTTCGCTCAGCGAACCATATATAGATTCTACGAGTAACTCACCTTCATCGTACCCATACGTATCAAACTCAACTAGAACTCTATTGCCTGCAGCGATGCTGACCGACCTTACCAAGCCGGGATACTCATCTAGCAAGTGCTTGCTTATGCAAACGCTGTTAGTAGAGCCAATGGAAATATAAGCCTCAACTTCTGAAATATTCATCATTCAGTTCATGCAAAAATGACTATCCATACCCTGCAACCGTGATCGTCGATAACGCTTACTTGGATCTACTTCTCGCTTAGCGCTCCGACGGGATCGGCAATGAAGCGATATGCTCTCGACCGTTCAAATAGTCTTGTCAGTCGCTCCAGAGAGGGTCCTATAACCCGTCCATCTTGGCCCAGAACGATCAGGCAGTCCGCGTCCCTGGCAAGATCAGAAAAAAACCTCAACTCATCTGCCGCTGCATCACGGGCGTCGACACAAACCACCACGTCATCTGTCCAGAGCTCCACCCGCGTACCGTTATCGCGCCCAAACATAGCCGCCTCTTCGCTCCAGGAGCCGGATGACGGATACCGAGACTCGACCCGCGACCGAATAAGTGGGGAAACGCCCTCTCCCATCCAGTAATCAGGGTACTGCTTGTTCTCGTCGAACTCAGACTCGACAGAATGGGGTTTGTACTCGTCTAGGCTCAAAGGAATATATCCATATACTTTCAGCAACCCGGGTGTGGGAACCAGATAGATCCTGAAATGCCAGACAGCCATTCTTAGCCCCTCTATTCTTTATACGCACCAATCAAGCAGCGACTCGCTTCTGCTCATCATAAACAAGACAAGAAATACACTTCTGACCTGTAGGATTACCCCCCAAAACCACACCTTTCAGGCTCATTGGTAACGCTCATCCTGCTCAAACAATGGAGCCAAGGTTTCTTCCCATATATATTGTTGAAACGACTGCCACTCCGTCAGACTATCGAGCCTAAAGAAATAGTAACGAACAGCTTCTATAACCACATTAAAATCCCACTTACTCAGATCAACAAAGCCAATCTGATCAAGCACAAGCATTTCCACTATCTTTGCATGAACCCTGGGATTTTCCCGCAACACAGTATCAAAAAGCATTTCCACTGCATCCGAAGCTTTTCGATTCAAGGTAACATGCAAACTTTTATCTTTTGAATAACCTATAAAAACCGTAGCCCCCATAACTCACCTCACAATAATAATTTTATCGCGCTGAAACTCAGGCAGCCCTCTAATATAGCCAAAGAATACTTAACTGACTCTCGACATGAACACATCAAAATCTACAAAAACGATATCTGCCCTATTCTTTACCGCCGCGTCACTAAACAACAAGAGCACGTGACTCTAGCAACAGAAAGCAAAACAGAATTATGACTGAGACTCAGCACACTGCCTTAGCTCATACCTGCTTGCGGCAGTATCAGGCCTTAGACCTCTATTAAGTTTTTGACACGCAAACTACAATCGGCAAGGGAGACATAGAAGGCCCATCTTGGACAAAATAAAAACAGCCCTCACTCTCACTATCAACCATTACCACATCAGACAACACTCCATTATTCGCTACGCATGTCCAAGTATTGCTAATAGGATCCGGAACATAGCACTCAACCCCTAAAGACGCAGACATCGAAATCACTCTTTCCTTTAGCTCCGCTGCCTCCAATGCACATCTAAAAAGCTGCAAGAATACTTCCGCATCACCTTGGACATATGAGAACAAACATAAACAACTGCAACTGGAAAGATCCAACACATCTGCTTTTTCGTAGAAGTCCTCATCCTTGAAAACAAGCACCTCATCCACAGTCGCGCGGATCACCAAGGCTATGAATTCTTTCAAATTCGCTAGAGAAGCACTGTTCTTCAACAGAAAATCAAACACTATTTGGAACCCTCAATACCCGAGCTTCACAATTAAGCACCCGCAGAGCACGATACAAATAAAGATGAAATACTAGACCCAACACTCTGCCGGAGACTTCCAACCCAGCACGAACTCACCCGAATATCGCTGCAGCTTAATAATAGTCGAGCCAATCGCGAGACTTTATCCCATTTTTTCTGATAAACTCCTGATACTTAGCCCTATGCCGCTCTGCGCTACTCTCAACATCGATTGAAATAAAACCATTCCCCCTCTCTTCCACCGACATTGAAAAAACTTTAACTGATTTCCGCACACCGCTCATCATAACGCCACAAACTCTAGCGCGATGAAATATAAAGCTCTTACCTCCCCCCAACGGCAAAATTCGCTCCAACACCGAAAAAATTATTTCAGGTTCAGAAATTTCTATCTTCTCATCCTCCTCACAACCCTCAACTTGCTCCGCCTGTTCAACCTGAACAAGTTGCAACTGGTAGTCGATGATCACCAGCCATCCGGTCAGTTCAACAAAACTCTCAGCCTTCATACTTATATCTCAATGGCTACATCATGAATACTAAGCCTCTCACCGATGCTCCGGCAGAAGAATCAAAAAACCTCCACAGCATTCTGAGCCAAATGCCCATGTTGAGCACCCAGTGGGGGAGCAGGTGCTCTCCAATTGTCGGCACGGTGATCAGCACCTAAGCCAAGATAGGAACAAGAAAAGGTGATGAGGATAAGAGATAAGTGCGCATGACCTTCCATGTGAACTGGCGATATAAGCGCGCCTGATGAGTTCCATGTCCAAGGTGGCGCAGGGATTATTCGATCAGGCACCCAGGCTTGCCGCAATCGCGACCACCTGAGGCGTGGGATGAAGCGTTCTCGGAGTGCTCATTGGCTACCTTGTCCAAAGGGCGGGTCGGCCAACACCTGGGCGACGAAGGTATCGACGATCACCCGCACGCGGGATAACTCCTCGCTTCCTGCTTTCATCGGGGCAAGCCAGCGACATTTCCCATGTACAGCCACTCTTGGATCAGGTACGTATCCCCGGAAAGTCGGGACGGCCTGAGCCGGGGCTACCTCGACTTTTTGATAGACCGAAATATCGGCAGTGCAATATCATCAAGTGGATTTTGGCTGATTTAAAGAGAACCAAATAACTAATTCAGACCCTCTCTAGAAAGAGAGATCATCCAAGAGCTTTTTTACTTTCACAGCATCTTCAGGATGGCGTTGAAGATATTTTTCACAAGATAACAGAATATATTCAGAACAAACCGTTTCGCTTACAACGACCGTATCTGCATCCGCAGGGGGATAGCCATAAGAAAACTCAACCCCCTCAAAGTGCCCACCATCAAAAGAACCATCCTCATCCAGAAAATTACAGTACGCCCCATCCGTACTAAAACCCCACCGCCTCACCAAATAGCCAACTGCTTCAATGAAGCAATTATCATTATACATTCTGTCAAAATAGCCTTTAACGACCCAGCAAGGGTCTGACTCGTTGTATGGTTGTCCGAACAATTCTTTCACAAATACCTCGACTTTACTTCGGATGGAAGTCTCTCACCCTTCCTGTGTCCTTATCTAAATAGACCCTAAAGGTGACACCCTCGGCAACAGCATCATATTGATACCCCGTCGAAGTAGATAAGGCATTTTTATAGCCACTAGCAGCGGCCTGCTGCCCTAAATCAAGCATTTTCTGATCAGTAAACACTTTCGGATCATAGACAGTCTTAGTGAAGACATTGTTTTTAAACCCAACAACGTTATTTGCCCGATCATATGCCGGTATTTGGTATCTAATTGTGGTTATCCCTACGACGGAGGTTGGTGTTTCGCTGAGTATCTTCACGCCTTTCATAGCCGCAGCCTGATTGAAAACATCCTGGTTATGGGCGCCGCTAATCCCTTTCTGCTGTGTCAAGCCATCAAAATTACTGAGGTGATTCTTGATACTGGGATTGAAATTTATTCCTTCTGGAAAAATATTAGTCGCTTTTGCCCCAGCAATATCTTTTTCGGCCTTCACCAAGCCTGCAAGATTACCCCCAGCTTTCGGCTTTAAACCACCAGTTGTCTCAATGTAAAGAGTTCCATCGGGCGCCAAAACTTCGGTATCGCCCGTTCTGGTGTTACGAACGTAGCGGTAACCATCAGGCAGCAAGCCTTGCGTTACTGCCTGAGACCCTGCGCTTTTATCTAGCTCATACCATGCGGGTAAATTGTGGCTCGCCCCTCCGCCAGTTGCGCTGCTCGAACCAGCATTCTTACCAGAGCCAGCGATACTGGCCTCTTTTGCTCCCGACAACCCAGCTTCAGCCTCTGCAACACCAGCAAGCACGCCAGCACTGCCCGCCTTCGCACTCCCTGCCTTAAGCGCATCCTTAGCCAAGGCTGATAGCGCCTTCGCACCGCCACCCACAGGCAGAAGATTAGCAGCAAGCTCAGTATCACGGGTCCACTCTATCTGTTGAGCAGTCCAGCTATCACCCTGCAACCAGTACAAATAGGCCTCTGCACTTGTCGCCTGGTTGTTCTCGAAATAGCTGTCAATCGCAGCTCCAGGGTCTTTGGCAATCGCTGCAATACCATTAAGCGCAGCGTTCCCCCCTTGCCCACCCATGACACTCAGGCCAAAGTTGAAAGCCCCCTCGACTGTGTTCCCTATTCCATCATTAACCCCTTTAAGGGAACCCAGTGTCGAAGAAAGTGGAGAGAGCCCCTGGCTGTAATTCAGGTATTTCTTATAAAACTCTCTCTGAGCAGTGATCTCATCATCAAAGCTCAGATAGGAGGCATACCCCAAGTACTCCCGATTGATCGAGGGATCATAGTACTCAGCCGTCCGGGTTGAACTGTAGCCTTTAAGCAGATCAAGTGTTTCACGCGCACTGTATTGCTTTATTGCACTAGCAGCCCCGGGAACATCCGACTCTATACCGCCAACCGGGGCATCATATCGAGTCGCTAACGGCGCAAGTGCAATAGCCAGGTGTTTAAGCGTCTTGGCATCAAAGAGGCTGTCGCCCTTGCTTGAAATAAGATCGTGCCAGTCCTTGTCCACATAGAATGCGAGCGCCAACGCCATGGAGCGCGCGGCCTCGTCTTCTGTCACACCTGTTTCTTCCGCAAGCTTTCTGGCCTGCTCCTTGATGCGCTGAACTTCTTCCGGATGGAGTTGACGGTTGTAGCGCTCTACGCCAGCGGCGGTGCTGCCTGCCATAGCTTTGCTGGTGGCATCTCCTCCGCCTGCAACGACCCCCATCGAGGCCGCGAGTACCGTCGAGATCGCGTCACGGTCTTCCTTGCTACCGGCGTAACCGCTGTTCTTCAGCGCGTCCTCTATGGCCGGCATGACGGCTGCGGACAGCCCAGCGCCCAGGGCCCCACTCTGCGGACTCCCCCCCGCCAGGCCCTGTAGTGCGCCAGCAGCGGCGTGCAACGCGACACGAGCCGGCCCGCCTTCTTCCCAGGCGGCCTTGACGGCGGGATCCGTCGCCTTTCTGGCCTGATCGTCCGCGTAGTCGCCGATGCGCTTGAAGGTATCGGCCGCCGTCGTATTGGCTACGATGCCGATGGACGTGGAAGTGCCCGTGCCGCCCAGACCAGCGGCGACCAGGCCGGTGGCGATATCGGCGAGCCAGCGGTTTTCACCGCCCACGTTCCACTTTTTCGCTTCCGCAAATGCGATATCGGCCGCTTCGTAGTCTTCTTTCGACTGGGTCTGTTTGGCTCGGGCTATCTTCTCGTCGGCGTCCTTCTGCTTGGACTGCGCAATCACGCTGACGACGCTCTGCCCCAGTGCAACGGTGCTCTGGATCAGCTCCATGCGGGTGCGCATGGCCTTCTCGTCGGGGCGGTCCAGCCCCTGGTTCGCGTTCGCCGTGTCGCGGCTCAAACCGGCCAGGTCCTGAGCCCCTTCCGGATTGCGGACGATTATGGTGCCTTCGCTGACGGCGCTGCGCGTCCAGCTCTTGTCCGACTCGGACAGCGCGAGCGGTAGACCGCCGCCGACGCCGGAATCAGCAAGGATGGTGTCGCCGCCCTTTGTCATGCCGCCGGAGCTATACGAGACACTGACGCTGGCCGACTGGCTCTTGATTTCGCTGCGGTTGCGAATGTCGCTGTGTTCGAGACGGTCAGTGCTCAGGCGGTTCTTGTCGGCACTGGCGTCGCTGGCGATCACGCTGCCGTCGAGGCGCGTGGTGCCCTCCACGTTGACGTTGTAGCCACCCTGCCCGGCATACAGGCCGCTCTGCTCGTTGACGGCCTTGTAGTTCATCTCCGTCTTGGCGCCGCCGATGCTGGCGGATCCGCTTACCGTGGCGCCGTAGCAGAACGGCGGCACACAGATGCTGGCGCCAAAGCCGCCGTTCTTCTGGGTCTGCTTGCTGTCGCTCTGATCTTGCCGGGAAGCGATATTCAGATCGCCACCGACGACGGCCTGGATCTTGTCCGCGCGAACCTGCGCCCCTGCCAGGGTGGTGTCCTTGCCGCTGACCATCGACAGCGTGCCGGTATCCAGGTGGCTGTTCACCTGGGTTACGTCATGGCCCTTGCCTTGGGCCTTGGCGACCGAGGCGCCAAGGTCGAGCGTGAAGCCGTTCTGCTGTCCGATGTTGAAGCTGGCACCCACGCTGGTGCGGTTGGTGGTGTCCTTGTTGTTCCACTCGCTACGGTTCTGCGCGCTTTCGAGGATGATGTCGCGCTTGGCCAGCAACTCGGTCTCGGCTGCCTTGAGGTTGCTGCCAATGACGTGGATGTTGCCCTGGCTGGTTTCAGCGTTGCCGTTTGCAACGATGCTCAAGGTTCCGCCCGCGTTCAGGTTCGACTGCTTGGCCTGCTCGCTGGTGTACTCGCTGGTGGCCTTCTTGTTGGTCAGCGCCACTTCGGTGCCGATCTTGATGAGCGAACCGCTGCTGTTGGCCGGTTTGCCCTCGGAGATGTTCGCTGCCGCGCTGCTCCCCGTCTGGGCCAGCGAAGTAGCAGACATGACAGCCTGAGCGGTTTTCACCGCACGCAGGCGGTCATCGTCGGTATCCCGTGCATCCTTGACGTTGTTGTAGATGCTCTTGGCCGTATCGACGATCTGGCCACCGACCACACGCCCCACTGCGAGGCTGCGAGACGAATCCTTGCTGCTTTGGCTCGCAGTTTCCTTGCCTGCGGCAATCTCCACATCGGAGCCGGTGAGGCTGAGGTTCTTGGCGCTGACGATGTCGCTGGCCACAACACCCAGCTCAAGGCCGGCGCTGAGCTTAACGCCGCCTTCGCTTGAGCCGATCGTGCTGCCTGTCAGGGTGGTTTCCTGGGCTTTGCTGCTGCCTTTGCCACTGCTCATGGAAAGGTGCAGATCGCCCGTGATGTCATCCAGCCCCAGCTTGTTGGCGGTCAGAATGCCGGTCAGGTCACGGCTCTTGGACTTGTAGCTCGCCTCGCGCTCGAAGGTATTGGTCGCCGCATCGATCGTCAGATCGCGTACAGCCGCGAGTTCGGTGCCCTGGGTGCTGACAACGCTGGAGCCGGTGACGGTGACGTCCCTACCGGACTGAACGGAAACCTGGTTGCCGGAGATGAGGCTGCCAACGGCCTGAGTGCTCTTCTCATTGACCTTGCTCTGCATCTTGCTGGACTTGAAGCCGCCCCAGCTCTTCTTGCTGGAACTGCGCTCATGACGGCTTTGGGTGAGGTCCGATACCGCATCGATCTCAACGTCCTCACCCGCCAGAAGGCTCACCTTTGCCTTGCTGGATTCAACGGTGCTGCCCAGCACCTTCAGATCGTTCTTGGCAACGAGCGCGACGTCGTTCTCAGCGCTGACGATGGCCCCCATGTTGGTGACGGTGGTCGTCTCGTCGAGACTCGACTTCTTGCTGCTTCGGGACTTCTTCTGCTGCTCGCGGAAGGAGTACTGACTGTTCTCGGCCGCCTGCAGCTCCAGGTTGTTGCCGGCGTAGAGGTATGCCTCCGCGCCCGAATCAAGCTGGCTGGCCGTCACGGTCACATCATTGCCAGCCACCAGATTGAGGTTCTTGCCCGCTTCGATGAGCGAGGCTTGCTGCTGGACCTGGCGATCCTCGGTGGTGATGCGCTTGGAACTGCGCCGGTAGCGGTACTCCTGGGAGTGCTCGTTCGCTGCAGAAGTGACACGCACGTCATTGCCGGCCGCAAGGTCAACGCTTCCCTCCGCTCTGACTCGGCTGGCCTGCACCTGTATGTCGTGGGTGGCAGTGGCATCCAGATCCCCCCCCACCTGCACATCACTTCCATGCTGGGTGGTGCTGCTATTGCTCCAGAAATGGCGCTTGTCCTGGCGCATGCTGCCGTTCTCTTCGGCCGCGGAGGCGATGACCAGGTCATTGCCGGCGCTCAGGGTGGCGTTGCCGCCGGCCTTGAGGCTGCCGCCGATGTTCTGGATGTCGCGCCCGGCGGAGAGGTTCAGGCTGTTGCTCGCCTCGATCCCGGCGGCCTTGTCCACCACGCTGGTGAGCTGGCTGAAGTTCTTGCCGCTGCGGGCGTCCTGGCTGATGGTGCGCTCGTTGATGATGTCGCCGGTGAGGGCGATGGCGCTGACGTCCTTGCCGTTGATGATGCCGCCACGGGCGTTGCGGATGCTGTCGGTGGCCAGCAGGGACAGGCGATCGCCCGCCTGCATCAGGCCACGGTTGTCGATGTTCAGGGCGGACGCCTGCAGCTGATTGCTGGCACGCAGGGTGCCGCTGTTGCTGAGGGTGCTGCCGCTGATGAGGGCGACGTCCTGGCCCTGGATCAGTGCGCCGCTTGGCGCCAGGCGGTCCTTGGCCTGAGCCAGGTAGAGCACCGGCACCAGCACCTTCTCGCCGTTCACGTCCTGCTCCTGCATCCACACGATGTCGTGGGTCAGGGCGGCCACCTGCTCGGCGCTCAGGGCCACGCCCGGGGCGAGGTTGAGGGCTTCCTTGCTGGCGATGGCGTTGTCCATCAGGTACTTGAACTGAGCCTCATCCGAAGCGAGCCCGTCGATGAAGCGCTTGCCGGTGCGGGCGACCACCGCTTCGCGGATCAAGCGCTGCTCGTAGAGGCCATCACCCAGGCGTTTCTGCGCCTGGTCGGCGTCGAAGCCGAGGAGATTCAGCATGTAGTCGGAGCTGAGGAAGCGCTTCAGGTTGGCGAACTCGGCGCGCGTCTCGACCAGGTAGCGATGGCCGGCACCTTGATTGACATGGAACAGGCCGTTCTGGCCCTGGGGCAGGCCGAAGCCCGGCAGCGTCACCGGGTTGACCGCCTGCTGGTTGGCGTCCGGGGCCAGCTGTGCATTGAGCTGCACCACCAGCGGTTGGCTGGTGAGGCCTACCTGGCTGTCCAGGTTCTGGGCGGTGCCGCCCTGGGGCGCCTGGTTGGCCAGGACCGAGTCGTTGGTGATGGGCTGGGTGGCCTGGATGCTGACGTTGCCGCCGGCCTGGATGATGGCCGGTGAGCCGACACCGGTGGGCGTGCGCGTCTCGATATCGCTGGTCAACGCCCAGCTGTAGAGTGCACTGGGCACTTCCTTCGGCATCGGCTGGGCGTTGTAGGGGTTGATGTAGTTGTCGCGGAAGCGCTCATCGGTACCGTCGGTGACGCGGCCGGTATTGAAACGACGGACGCGCTCGATGATGCCGCTGGCAGCCCCGGTGTTCTCCAGGCTGCTGCCCTGGATGCCGATGTTGCCGGTGGCGCTCAGGCTGCTGTAACGGTTGGCGATGACGCCGCCCTGGATATCGAGGTGGCCGCCGCTGTGGATGCGCGACGCGGCGGAATCTTCCAGCACGGAGCTTTCGAAGCGCTCGGTGGCGACGTAGTCGACGTTGTGGTGATCACCGCTGCAGTCGTAGCAGACCACGCTGATGGAGCCGGAGACCAACGTCTTGCCGGGGGTGAACAGCTCCTTGCGGTTGGTCAGGGTGGCGGCACGCAGGGTCATGTCGCCCGTGGACTCGATGCCGCCGGAACGGTTCTCCAGCAACGCCATCTGCCCATTCGCATCATCCCTGGCGGCGCTCAAGGCGCCCAGGCTGTAGAGGTCGCCCTTGAGGTTGGTGAGGCTGTTGGCGCGCAGGGCCATGTCGGCGCCACTGAAGACCAGGCCCTGGTTGAGCAGGGTCGGGGCTTCTATGCGCAGCTTCTGCGCGGCGCCGAGGGTGCCGCGGTTGTCGAGGCTGGCAACGATCAGCAGGGCATCGCCCACGGTGCTGATAGTGCCGGCGTTGACCAGGCTGCTGCCGAGGCGGAACTCGCCCTTGCCGCCGCTGCGCAGTTGCGCGCCCTGGCCGAGTTCGGCATTGGCGGCGCTGAGGGTCAGGTCGCCCAGGCTCTTCAGACTGCCGTTGCCCTGGTAGCGGCCGGTGAGGACCAGTTGCAGCTTGCCTTCGGTTTCGATGGCGCCGTCGTTGGTCCAGTCGCCGCCGCTGGCGGTGATGTCGTCGATGGACACCAGCTTGCCGCTGGCGGTCTGGGTGAAGCTGCCGACCTTGAGGTCCAGGCGCTGGGCCTGCAGCAGGCTGCTGTTGGTCCAGTCGGCGACGTCGAGGCTGAGCACGCCGTTGGTGGTGAAGCTGCCGCCAGCCTGCCCGGCATCGGCCAGGCTGAGGGCGAAGCCTTGGGTACCGACGTGGCGCAGGGTGCCCTGCTGGTTGCTGAGGCTGGCGCTGGTGAGGCTGAAGCCGGCGTTGCCGATTTCCACCAGACCGCCGTCGTTGTCGAAGCGGCCGCCGATGACGAAAGTGCTGGTGCCGGTGCTGCCAAGTGCGCGCAGCTTGCCGCCGGCATTGCTGGCGGAGCCGATGTCGAGGGCGAGGGTCTTGCTGGCTTCGATCAGGCCACCGTCGTTGGCGAGCTTGCCGGTCAGGGTGAGGCTGGCGCTGTCACCGCCCACAGTGCCACCCTGGTTGCGCAGGCTGTCGGCATCGACCGTCACCGCCTGTTTGGCCAGGAGTTGGCCGCCGTCGTTGATGACCTCGCCGCGCTTGATGCTCAGGTCGCCCTGGGTAGCGACGATCTGGCCCTGGCCGTTGTCCAGACGGGTGGTGCTGGCGAGCTCGACGCTGTCGCCCTGGATGCGACCCTGGCCGTTGCCGAGGCTGTCGACGGTGGCCGTGAGGGCACTGCCCTGGGCATTGAGGCGGCCCTGCTGGTTGCGCAGTTCACCGGCCGCGAGGGTCAGCTTGCCATCGCCGGCGAGGACCTTGCCACTGCGGTTGTCCAGGCGGGTGCTGGCGGTGGCCTTGAGCTCACCGCTGTCGGCCTGGAGGGTACCGCCCTGGTTGTCCAGCACGGCGGTGGTGAGGGTCAGGCCGTCGGCCTTGGAGAGGATCAGGCCATCGCCGAGGTTCTTCACCTCATCGGTGACGGTAATGGTCAGCGCCTTGTTGGCGGCCAGGGTGCCACCGCTGTTGTCCAGCTGCTTGCCGTCGACCTTCAGGTCCTGCCGGCCGATGAGTTGGCCACCCTGGTTATCGAGGGTCTGGGCCTTCACCTGGGCGGAGCCGGCGGCGACCAGCTGCGCGCCCTGGTTGTCGAGCTTCGTCAGGTCGGTGGTCAGGGTGCCCTGGGCCATCACCTTGCCGCGGTTGGTCAGGGTGCCGCCCTGGATGTCGAGGACACTGGCAGTGTTGGCGCTGCCGTCGGCGCGCACGCCGGCTTCCAGGTTGCCCTGGTTGTCGATGCGCGCGGCGTTCAGGCTCAGGTCACCGGCGGCCGCCAGGCTTTCCTTCACCTCGACCGTGCCGCCACTGATGACGCTGGCCTTGCCGCCGGCGTAGGCGCCACGGGTCAGGTCGACGTCGGTGGCCTTGAGGGCGATGTCGCCGCTGGCGGCAGTGCGTGCCAGGGTCAGCTTGCCGTTGGCATCGATCTGGATGTCGCCGCCGCTGGCGGCCATGTCGCCGGCGAGCTTCACGCCCACGCCCTGCTCGGTGCCCACCAGGCGGATGGCGCCGGCGTACATGCCGCCGAGGGCGGAGCTGTCGATGGCCAGTTGCGGCTTGGCGCTGCCGTCGTCGGCCTTGGCGGTGGCGGCCAGGGTGGCGGCGTCCACCTCGTTGCGGCCGGTGACCATGGCCAGTTGCTTGGCGTGCAGCTCGGCGTTGATCTGCGCACTGCGGGTGATCAGTTCGAACTGGTCGACATTGCCGGCGTTGAGGCCGGCGCCCTCAATGGCGATGGCGCCGCCGTCCACGTCGTAGCGGTCGAGGCGGCCGTTCTCCACCACCGGCTTGCCGGTGCTCAGGGTGACCTTGGGCGTATTGATGAAGCCGCAGCCGTCACAGGTGATGCCGTGGGGGTTGGCGACTATGACGTGTGCGCCCTGCCCGGCCACCTCGGTGTAGCCCTTGAGCTGGCTGGGGCTGCCGCCGTTGACCTCGTTGAGGATGAGGCCGGCGGCGCGGCCGTTGAGGTTGGTGTTACCGATGATGTAGCCGCCGAGCTGGGTGTTCTGCAGCTTGTCGGTGGCGTTGTTGAGGATCAGCCCCTGCTGGCCGACGTTGTAGTCGGTGAAGCGGTTATGGGACAGGCCGTTGGCGTTGGGCGTGGCGATGTTGACCACGGGCACGCCATTGCCGGCACTGCCGATGCTGGTGTTGCCACCGGCAGCAGCATCCACCGCCAGGTCGGCGGCGGTGGAGACGATGGGGTTGAGGAACATCACGCCGACGAGGACGGTGGCGATGTTCTGGAACAGGGGGCTGCGAACGTCCATGTACTGGAACTCCGGGCGAAGCTGAAATCAGAAGAAGAGGTCGAAGCGGAAGTACACCGGGTGCTCCTGGCGCGTGATGGCGTCAGGGCGTTCCAGGGACCGCGCGAAGGTGACCGAGGCGGCCAGGTGCTGGCCCCGGGCACTGAACTCGAAGGCGTTGCCGCTGAGGCGGCCGCTCTGGCCGGGGTTGTAGCGATCGCCGTGGATCACCCCCAGGTCGTAGGCGAAGGCAGCACCGTATTCCTGCACGAAGGGCTGCAGCACAGCCCAGGTCACCGGCCGGCGCCAGCGCAGCTGGTTGCGCCAGTAGGCGCCGGTGTCGCCGGAGAGGGATTGCTCCTTGAAGCCACGCACCGAGCTGAGGCCGCCGACGCTGATGCGTTGCGGGCTGTAGAGCACGTCTTCGCTGTGCTGGCCGTTGACCAGGCTGTCGAAGCTGAAGGATTCCCCCAGCAGCTGGAAGGACTGCAGGTAGCTGGCGGTGAGGCTGTACTTGTTGTAGCGGGCCTCGGGTGAGCGGTGGGACTCGGTGCGGTCGTGCTGGGCATCGAAGGCGCCGATGCCACGTTGCCAGCCGATATCGAGGTTGACGTAGGCATTGCCGATACGGCGGCCATGGTTGAAGCCCAGTTGGGATTCGGTGAGGCGCGGGCTGGAAGTGCCGAGCAGGCTGTTCTCCACGTAGTTGCGCGTTTCCACATGGGCGATGCCGAGGCTGGCCGCAGTCTTGCTGACGCTGTCGCGGTGCAGCACACGCTCGGCGCGCAGCTGGTGGTTCTTGCTCTCGCCGTCGGTGACGAAGGGGAAGCCGCTGTTGTCGTTACGGGTGCGGTAGTAGCTCTGGCTGTAGGCGTAGCTGAAGTTCCACCAGCCGTAGGGCAGGTTGTAGAGGACGCTCTGGTTGGCCGAGTGCTTCCAGTGGTCGCTGGCCAGGTCGCCGCCGCCGCGCAGGCTGAGCTGGTCGGCCAGGCCGAAGGGGCTGTCCCAGTCGAGGCTGGCGCCCCACTGCTGCTCGCCGGTGCTGCGCTGGCCATCGTTGTGACGGTTCAGGCCCACGCGCCAGGGTTTGCTCGGCTCGCCGTTGAGCTGCACGCGGCTGCCGCCCACGTCCGCGCCGGGCACCAGCTCCAGTTGCGCGGGGCGCGACGGCAGGCGGTTGATCTGGTCCACCAGCTGTTCCATCTCGCGCAGGTCGAGCACTTCGCCGTTGCGGGCGGGCGACGCCATGGCCAGTTCGCGGTCGCTGGCGATGGCCGAACTGTCGAGGCCTTCGAGCTTGCCTTCGACCACGATGACGCCCAGCTCGCCGTCGGCCAGGTCCTGCTGCGGCAGGTAGGCGCGCGAAGTGACGTAGCCCTTGTCGATGTAGTGCTGGGTGATGGCCTTGAGCAGCTCGTTGAGGCGCCCGCTGCCCAGGCACTGGTTTTCGAAGGGCTTGAGCAGCTCGCGCTGGCGCGACGCGGAAATCAGGCTGGCGCCCTGCAGGCGGATGCTGCGGATGTCGAAGCACGGCCCCTGGCTGGCGGGGGTGCTGGGCTGGACGGGAGCCTCGCGGCCGGGCAATTGCTGGAGGTCCTGCAGGCGCTTGCGCTGTTCTTCGAGGATGCGGTCCTGGCGCTCGCGGATCAGGTCGCGATCACCCGCGAAGGGTGCGCCGGGGCTGTCAGCGGCAAAAACAGAAAAAGCGGGGAAAAGCAGGCAGAAGCCCGCAGCGAAAGACTGCAGACGCATTGCGACCGTCCTTGGAATAGTGGCATCTCGACATCGGGGCGGCATTTTTATGGCGCCGGGAACTTTGCTCAAGCCCTTTCCCGACCAAATGCGAACCACTCGTCAGAGAGAGGGCGAAACGCCATCATCCTGGTACGGAAGTGCCATACCCCGCAGTCCAGACGGGATTCTCCTATCTAGCTCCATGCCGACAGGCGCCAAATCGCAGGCAAAAAAAAGCCCGCAGTGTGGACGGGCTGGGAAAAAGGACTCGCTGATGAGTCAGGGGGTAAGACGGGAACTAGCTACCGCGGTAGGTGGAGTAGCTGTAGGGGGAGATCAGCAGCGGCACGTGGTAGTGGTCCTGCTCGGCGCTGATGCCGAAACGCAGCACGACCACGTCGAGGAAGGCCTGCTCGGGCAGTTTCACGCCACGCTTGCGGTAATAGTCGCCCGCATGGAAATGCAGCTGGTAGACGCCGGTGGCGTAGCTCTCGCCCTGCAGCAGGGGAGCATCGCAACGGCCGTCGTCGTTGGTGGTGGTGCGGGTGATCAGCTCCATGCCGCCGTTCTCGACGCGGTAGAGCTCGATGCTGATGTCGCTGCCAGGGCAACCGTGGGCGGCATCCAGTACGTGGGTGGTCAATCGTCCCATTGCTTTCCGGGCTTCCGCTGCAGTCGTCGACCCGCGGTTGCCACGCCTCCTCTTTTCGTTGAATTCGGTGCATCCAGGGTGCCTACCGCCCCATGAAAGGGCATCCAAAGCACCGCGATGCGACAAATATAAGACATTATTCTTCAGAATTGTACACAATTATTCGAGAATTTTTCCCACCTCCACGGCCGCCCGGGCAGCTGGCACCATTTTGATGCATACCTCCACCCGACAAGGGTTTTATTGCAAAGAGCTGACCAATCAGGCAAGTTTTTTGCAAACCTGCAGAACGTCGACTTGGGCAAATATTCGATTTACAAAACGCAACGACATTTGTATACAATCACCCATCACGTTCGCGCAGCCACGGCTCCGCGAACCCTCAATAGACAAGAAGGAATCCAGTAGTGAGCCTCGACTACCCCCGCGACCTGATCGGCTACGGCAGCAATCCCCCGCATCCGCACTGGCCGGGCGAGGCTCGCGTCGCCCTCTCCTTCGTCCTCAACTACGAGGAAGGCGGCGAACGCAACATCCTTCATGGCGACAAGGAATCCGAAGCCTTCCTCTCCGAGATGGTCGCGGCGCAGCCTCTGCAGGGCGCGCGCAACATGAGCATGGAATCCCTCTACGAATACGGTAGCCGTGTCGGTGTCTGGCGCCTGCTCAACCTGTTCAAGAAGCACGACATCCCGCTGACCATCTTCGCCGTCGCCATGGCCGCCCAGCGTCACCCGGACGCCATCCGCGCCATGGTCGAGGCCGGCCACGAGATCTGCAGCCACGGTTACCGCTGGATCGACTACCAGTACATGAGCGAGGAGCAGGAGCGCGAGCACATGCTCGAGGCCATCCGCATCCTCACCGAACTGACCGGCGAGCGCCCCGTGGGCTGGTACACCGGCCGCACCGGCCCGAACACCCGCCGCCTGGTGATGGAGGAAGGTGGCTTCCTCTACGACTCCGACACCTACGATGACGACCTGCCCTACTGGGACCCGGCCAGCACCGTGGAGAAGCCGCACCTGGTCATCCCCTACACCCTCGACACCAACGACATGCGCTTCACCCAGGTGCAGGGCTTCAACAAGGGCGACGACTTCTACGAATACCTGAAGGACGCCTTCGACGTGCTCTACGCCGAAGGCGCCGCCGGCGCGCCGAAGATGCTGTCCATCGGCATGCACTGCCGCCTGCTGGGCCGCCCCGCGCGCCTCGCCGCCCTGGCCCGCTTCATCGAATACGTGAAGAGCCACGACAAGGTCTGGTTCGCCCGCCGCGTGGACATCGCCCGCCACTGGCACACCACCCACCCTTTCCAAGGCAACGCCCAATGAGCAGCTTCCAGAAGATCACCCCGTCCAGCCTGTCCCGCGATGCCTTTGTCAGCGCCTTCGCCGACATCTACGAGCATTCGCCCTGGGTCGCCGAGAAGGCCTACGACCTCGGCCTGGACGCCAGCGTCGACCAGATTGACGGCCTGCATCAGCGCATGTCCGACATCCTCCTCAGCGCCAGCCACGACGCCCAGCTGGCCCTGATCAACGCTCACCCGGACCTGGCAGGCAAGGCCGCCGTCCGTGGCGAACTGACCGAAGCCAGCACCAACGAACAGGCCGGTGCCGGCATCCACGAATGCACGGCTGAAGAGTTCTCGCGCTTCACCGAGCTGAACGACGCCTACAAGGCCAAGTTCGGGTTCCCTTTCATCATGGCGGTGAAGGGCAGCAATCGGCACCAGATCCTGGCGGCCTTCGAGGAGCGCATCCACAACTCCCCCGAAGCCGAATTCAGCCGGGCCCTGGCCGAGATCAACAAGATCGCGCTGTTCCGCCTGCAGCAGATGTAACCCCAGCTGCAGGCACGCCCTACGCAATGCCACTGTTTCAAGGCAGACAGCAACGATGAAGAGCTACGCAGTCCCCTTCGAAAAGTACGTCAACCTCGCCGATGCCCGCCTCGGGACCCGAGCCATCTCGGTCACCGACGACTGGTTCGCTGACGTCAACCGCCTGTTCCAGCCGACCGCGGCCGTCTGGAAGGAAGGCGTGTTCGACGACAACGGCAAGTGGATGGACGGCTGGGAATCCCGCCGCAAGCGTTTCGAAGGTTACGACCATGCCGTGATCCGCCTGGGTGTACCGGGCTCGATCAAGGGCGTGGACATCGACACCAGCTTCTTCACCGGCAACTACCCGCCGTCCGCGTCCCTCGAAGGCTGCTTCGTGGCCAACGGCGACCCGGACGAGAACACCCAGTGGAGCGACGTGCTCGGCGCCGTGGAGCTCGAGGGCGACAGCCACCACTACCACGCGATCGACAACGACCAGGCCTTCACCCACCTGCGTTTCAACATCTACCCCGATGGTGGTGTGGCGCGCCTGCGCGTATACGGCGTGCCCCATCGCGACTGGAGCGCGGTCGGCGACAACGAGCAGGTCGACCTCGCCGCCGCCCTCAATGGCGGCCGCGCGCTGGCCTGCTCCGACGAGCACTTCGGGCGCATGGGGAACATCCTCAACCCGGGCCGTGGCATCAACATGGGTGACGGCTGGGAAACCGCCCGCCGCCGCACGCCTGGCAACGACTGGGTGATAGTCGCCCTCGGCCACCCCGGTGAGATCGAGCGCATCGTGGTCGACACCCTGCACTTCAAGGGCAACTACCCCGACAGCTGCTCCATCCAGGCGGCCTTCGTCAAAGGCGGCACCGACAGCCAGATCGAGACCCAGAGCCTGTTCTGGCGCGAGCTGCTACCGAGCCAGAAACTCTCGATGCACACCGAGCACGAATACACCGAACAGATCCGGGCCCTCGGCCCCGTCACCCACGTACGCCTGAACGTGTTTCCGGACGGAGGCGTCAGCCGCCTGCGCCTGTTCGGCAAGGTGGCCAGTTAACGCCGGACAGCTTCCGGCAACCCCCGTCACCGTGGCGGGGCGACAGTAAGGATAAGAAGAACAGCATGCGCACTCTCAAGATCGAGCCCCTGACCAAAGAAGCCTTCGCCGCGTTCGGTGACGTCATCGAAACCGAAGGCAGCGAATTCTTCATGATCAACAACGGCTCCACCCGCCGTTACCACAAGCTGGCCACCGTCGAAACGGCCCAGCCGGACGACAAGGCGATCATCAGCATCTTCAGCGCCGAATCCCTGGAGATGCCCCGCCCCATCAGCATGCTTGAACGACATCCGCAGGGCAGCCAGGCCTTCATACCGCTGCTCGGCAACCCCTTTCTGGTCGTGGTCGCGCCCGTTGGCGATGCACCTGTACCGGGTCTGGTCCGTGCTTTCCTCACCAATGGCAAGCAGGGCGTTAATTACCATCGCGGCGTTTGGCACCACCCGGTGCTGACGATCGAAAAGCGGGATGACTTCCTGGTGGTTGATCGCAGTGGTTCTGGCAACAACTGCGATGAGCATTACTTCACCGAGGACGAACAGCTCTTCCTCGACCCCCACCACTAATAAGAGAAGCCCAGCGATCGCCGTGCCGATCGTTCGGGAAAGAGGTACGTACTGTGGAAGCACATCTGACCGAATGGCTGAACCTGAGCATTCGCTGGGTTCACATGATCACCGGTATCGCCTGGATCGGCGCATCGTTCTATTTCGTCTGGCTGGAGAACAACCTCAACCGCAAGGCCCCGCGCGACGGGCTGGCCGGTGACCTGTGGGCGATCCACGGAGGTGGCATCTACCACCTGGAGAAATACAAGCTCGCCCCGCCGAAAATGCCGGACAACCTGCACTGGTTCAAATGGGAAGCCTATTTCACCTGGCTGTCGGGCGTCGCCCTGCTGACCGTGGTGTTCTACCTGAACCCGACCCTGTACCTGATCGCCCCCGGCCTTGACCTCGCCCCTGCGGCAGCCATCGCCATCGGCGTGGGTTCGCTGATCGCCGGCTGGTTCATCTACGACCTGCTGTGCGACTCGCCCCTGGGCAAGCAACCCGCCCTCCTCGGCCTGATCCTCTTCGTGCTGGTGATCGGCGCGGCATGGGGCTTCACCCAGGTGTTCAGCGGTCGTGGTGCCTACATCCACGTCGGCGCGCTGATCGGCACCATCATGGTCGGCAACGTGTTCCGCATCATCATGCCGGCACAGCGTGCACTGGTTAAGGCGATCGAAGAGAACCGCACCCCGGACCCAGCCCTGCCGGCCAAGGGCCTGCTGCGCTCGCGCCACAACAACTACTTCACCCTGCCGGTGCTGTTCATCATGATCAGCAACCACTTCCCGAGCACCTACGGCAGCAAGTACAACTGGCTGATCCTGGCCGGGATCGCGGTGATCGCCGTTCTCGTGCGCCACTACTTCAACACCCGCCACGAGAGCAACAAGTTCGCCTGGACCCTCCCGTCCGGCGCACTGGGCATGATCTGCCTGGCCTTCGTCACCTCGCCGAACTACAAGGCCGCCACCGCGCCCACCGCCAACGTCGCCCCGGTCACCGCACCGGCCAAGACCGAAGCCGCAGCGCCGGCAGCCACCACCGAAGCCAGCAAGCCCGCTGAGCAGGCCCAGGCTCCGGCCCAGCCCGCCACCGAGCAGGCGCCCGCTACCGCCCAGGCCAATGCCGGCAGTGCGGATTTCGACAAGGTCCACAGCGTGATCCAGGAACGCTGCTCCGTCTGCCATTCCGCCACCCCCACCAGCCCCCTGTTCACGGCGGCTCCGGGCGGCGTGATGTTCGACACTCCGCAGCAGATCCAGGCCCTCGCGCCGAAGATCCAGGCTCAAGCCGTCGCTACCCAGATCATGCCGCTGGGCAACATCACCCAGATGACCCAGGCCGAGCGTGACCTGATCGGCTCCTGGATCGCACAGGGCGCCAAGACCAACTGATCTCGACCACGACGGGCCGCATCCCCAAGCTGCGGTCCGTGTTTCAAGCCTGCCCCAGGCAGGCTTTTTTTATCGTCTTCCGGCACGGCGTTCCGGTGCAGCCCCAGCATCAGGCCCTGCCATTTGTTCCGCGTGCCCCGTCCACCGCCCACAGCTGGGCCTGGACGGCAGAAACATGAATACCAGGATCGCAGCCGGCCTTTGCCGGCTGCGGCCTATAAGGCTCAACAAAAACAAAAGCGCCAGAGGTGTTGCATGACCAAGCTGACCGAGCCCGAGCTCGCCATTCCGCCCGCCGATCAACGCCTGCCTCTGCTGCAACTCCTGCTCGTCGGCATCCAGCACGTGTTGCTGATGTACGGCGGCGCCGTGGCCGTGCCGCTGATCGTCGGCCAGGCCGCCGGCCTGTCCCGCGAGGAAATCGCCTTCCTGATCAACGCCGACCTGCTGGTCGCCGGTATCGCCACCCTGGTGCAGTCGCTCGGCATCGGCCCGGTGGGCATCCGCATGCCGGTGATGATGGGTGCGAGCTTCGCCGCCGTCGGCAGCATGGTGGTGATGGCCGGTATGCCCGGCGTCGGCCTGCAGGGCATTTTCGGCGCGACCATCGCGGCTGGCTTCTTCGGCCTGCTGCTGGCCCCCTTCATGGCGCGCATCGTGCGCTTCTTCCCGCCGCTGGTAACCGGCACGGTGATCACCTCCATCGGCCTCACCCTCTTCCCCGTGGCGGTGAACTGGGCCGGCGGCGGCAGCAAGGCGGTGCAGTTCGGCGCCCTGGAATACCTGGCAGTCGCCGCCCTGGTGCTCGGCATCATCCTGCTGGTGAACCGCTTCATGCGCGGCTTCTGGGTCAACGTCTCGGTGTTGATCGGCATGGCCGTGGGCTACCTGGTTGCCGGCGGCATGGGCATGGTCGACCTTGCCGGCCTGGAGCAGGCGCCCTGGTTCCAGGTGGTCACGCCACTGCACTTCGGCATGCCCAAGTTCGAGCTGGCCCCGGTGCTGTCCATGTGCCTGGTGGTGGTGATCATCTTCGTCGAGTCCACCGGCATGTTCCTCGCCCTGGGCAAGATCACCGGCCGCGAGGTCTGCCCGAAAGCACTGCGCCGTGGCCTGCTGTGCGACGCCGGCGCCTCCTTCTTCGCCGGCTTCTTCAACACCTTCACCCACTCCTCCTTCGCCCAGAACATCGGCCTGGTGCAGATGACCGGTGTGCGCAGCCGCTACGTCACCGCCGTTGCCGGCCTGTTCCTGATCACCCTCAGCCTGCTGCCCAAGGCCGCCTTCCTGGTCGCCTCCATTCCGCCCGCCGTCCTGGGCGGTGCGGGCCTGGCGATGTTCGGCATGGTCGCCGCCACCGGCATCAAGATCCTCCACGAAGCGGACATCACCGACCGTCGCAACCAATTGCTGGTGGCCGTGAGCATGGGCATGGGCATGGCGCCGGTGGTGCGCCCCGAATTCTTCGCCCACCTGCCCCACTGGATGGAGCCCATCACCCACAGCGGCATCGCCATGGCCACCGTCAGCGCCCTGGTGCTCAACATCCTGTTCAACGTCCTGGGTGAGAAGGAACGCAGCCATCACTGCGCCGCCCACTGAGTTTTGCTCCCACCTGAATGCACCCACCCGGTGAGGACAGGAACTACAGCCCGCCTACAAAGCGGGCTTTTTTATGGGCATCCGCCTGCGAAAGGAATGGCCAGGCATTTTCGAGTAACCGTAGGTTGGGCTGAGGAACGAAGCCCAACGTAGCTGGGTTCGGCTCCGTGTCGTTGGGCCTCGCTGCGCTCGGCGCCAACCTACATTTCAGGCAATAACCACGTGCTTTACAGGACGTTCGGGGGAGGCCCGTGGCGAGTCGATCGGTCGCAGGCAAAACGGCCAATTTTATGTACACAATTTTGATTTATTTTGTTACCCAGCTTGTAAACAGGATGCTATATTCGCAAAACCTGACCCGCAGTTCAGTTTCCGAACTCGAGGCGGCTCGCGGGACGGCTGTAACCCGCAAGCCCACGACCTACAAAAATAACAGGCAGGCTTTGAACGATGAACGCATCCGCCCAGACCGGCACATCCGGCGCCGTCCGCCGCCCGGACCGCGACATGCCCACTGTCCTGCCCTCCCCGTTCACGACATTCCCCACCGAGGCCTTCCCCCACGAGGCCCGGCGCATTTCGCACGACGCAGCCGAACAGCCCAGCGCTGAAGATCGCCCGTCGCCGCCCCGGAATCCGAAGACCGACCGCGTCGTCATGCCGAGCTGACGCCAGGACGGCCAACCCGGAATCCCTCCACGCCTCCAGCAAGACCGCCCTGCTCCGTCGGGCGGCTTCCTGCCGGCTGCGTAGAGGCCAACCTGAAGCCCTGAAAAATAAGGAAAACCGCATGAACCTGAAGCATCTGCCTCACTGCATCGCCCTTACCGCAGGCCTCCTGGCGGGAGGGCAGGCCATGGCCGACGGCCCGCTGCTCTGGCAGAACAACAGCGTCACCTACCTCTATGGCAAGGATTTCAAGGTCAACCCGGAAATCCAGCAGACCTTCACCTTCGAGCACGCCAGCGGCTGGACCTGGGGCGACCTGTTCATCTTCGCCGACCAGATCAACTACAACGGCAAGGCCGACGCCAATGCGGGCAACAACACCTATTACGGTGAAATCCAGCCGCGCCTGTCCTTCGGCAAGCTGTTCGATCAGAAGATCGCCTTCGGCCCGGTGACCGACGTGCTGCTGGCCGCCACCTATGAACGTGGCGAGAACCGCACCCAGAACTACCTGCTCGGCCCAGGCTTCGACCTGGCCATCCCCGGCTTCGACTTCTTCCAGCTGAACTTCTACTACCGCAAGCCCGACGGCATCACCAACAACCCCGCCGGCCAGTGGCAGGTCACGCCGGTGTGGTCGTACACCATTCCGGTAGGCAACTCCGACATCCTCATCGACGGCTTCATGGACTGGGTGTGGAACAACAAGGACGGCACCAGCAGCCGCCCGAACGACCTGCACGCCAACCTGCACTTCAACCCGCAGATCAAGTACGACCTGGGCAAGGCCATGAACCTGGGTGCCAAGCAACTCTACGTCGGTGTCGAGTACGACTACTGGAGCAACAAGTACGGCATCGACAACGACAGCTTCCTCGGCGACGAGATTCTCGGCGGCACCGACCAGAACACCGCCAGCCTGCTGGTCAAAGTGCACTTCTGATCAGGTTCGCGGCATGAAAAAAGGGACGGCGCAAAACGCCGTCCCTTTTTCGTGGGTGGCCCGAAAGCCACCGGGGCCCCCATCAGCTGGCCTTGGCCAGATTGCGCAGGGCCTTGATCTGGTCATGGTTGCGCTGCACGCCGAGCAGTTGCTTCTCGACGATGGAACGCGCGGGCGCCGGCAGCTCCTTGCCCAGTGCTTCCTTGTAGTGCTTCAGCGCCACGTCTTCGCCGCGCTCGCACTCGTTGAGAATCGCCGTGTCGTCCTTGCCGGTGACCAGCGCCTTGAGGTCGATCCAGCGACGGTGCACGGCACCCGCCACGCTGGAGGAGGTTTCCGGATCACCGCCCATGGAGCGGACCACCTGCTGCAGCTCGGCAGCGGCGCGTGCGCATTCCTGGGAGCGCTGGGTGAAGGTGGCTTTCAGTTGGGGGTTTTTCACATCCTCGGCGCATTCGAGAAACCCCTTTTCACCATCCTTGCTGGTTTCGATCAGGTCGTTGAGAACGGAGATAGCCTTGTGGTTATCCATCGTGCTTTCCTCTTTTTCCGGTAGGGATTCCAGCCGAGTCTCTTCCTCAGCCACTCAGGAAAATGGACCGGACGGGATTTCCGATGGTTCAAGGTTTCGGCCACGAGGCAGGCCGGGGCGGTTCACCGCGAGCGGGGCGAGCCGGCGGGATACGGGCCGCCCCACGCGGAGCGGCCCGTTCGTCGATCAGGGTTTGGCGGGGGCGTCCTTGCTCTTCTGCCGCTTCAGGTAATCCACCTTCCACTGCTCCAGGCCCATGTACTCGGAATCGAGGTTGGCCTCGACGCGGTACTGCGCCTTGAGCGCGTCCACCTCGCCCTTGTGTTCGGCCAAAAAGCGGTTGAAGCGCTGGATCAGCTCGGGGTGACGAGAGCTGGAGAGCTGGAAGGTGCCACGGGTGTGCGGCAGCGAGGGGTCGAACACCAGGGCTCCCGGGCGGGCACGGATGTTGTCCAGGTAGTAGGTAGCAACCACCACGTTGAAATAGGCGCCGTCAGCCTGCTTCTTCAACGCCTGGCGGATCATCTGCCGCAGGTCGTTGCCCTGCACCAGCTGCACCTTGCCCTCGTCGATACGCGATTGGTAGCCACGGGGCGTCCAACCCTGCACCATGGCCAGCCGCTGCAGGGTCTCGACACCCTGCCCGACCCGCTGGGGCTCCACCAGCACGCCATCCACGTAGCCCACCACCGGCTCGCTATAGGTCATGGGCTTGCCGGCCTTGAGGTCGTCGGCCCATTCGGGGCTGTCCGGGTACTTCAGATCCACCTCGCCCTTGAGCAGGCGCCCGGTGAGTTCGGTGACCGGCACTGCGCGGTAGCTCAGTTCGATGTGCTCACTGCGGGCGAAAAGGTCCAGCACCTCGCGGGCGAAACCGCGGTACTCGCCCTGCTCGTCGACCCAGTAGTGCGGCTGGAAGGACTGGCGCTCGACGCCCACCACATAGCTTTCCCCGTGGGCGGCGCCCAGGGGCAACAGGCCGGCCAGCAGCCAACCCAGATACCGTGTTCTCAAGAGACTCTCCTTATGTCGAGGAACAGGGGCCGGCCGCGAGGCAAGCGCGGCCGGCTGGTCATCACTCGCCCAGCACCAACTGGTGGGCGAGGCGGTTGTGGCGCTCGATCACGCGCGGCAGGTCGACCGTCACCAGCTGGCCGTCCTTCACCACCTGGCGACCGTTGATCACGCTGTGGGAGACCTGGGCCGGGGCGCAGAACACCAGCGCCGCCAGCGGGTCGTGCAGGGCACCGGCAAAGGCAATCTGCTTCAGGTCGAAGGCGACGAAGTCCGCCACCATGCCCGGCGCCAGGGCGCCGATGTCGTTGCGGTTGAGCACCTTGGCGCCGCCCAGGGTGGCGATCTCCAGGGCCTCGCGCGCGGTCATCGCATCAGGGCCGAAGCCCACGCGTTGCAGCAGCAGCGCCTGGCGCACCTCGCCGATCATGGTGGCGCCGTCGTTGGACGCCGAACCGTCGACACCCAGCCCGACCGGTACGCCGGCGTCACGCATGCGGCGGATCGGCGCGATGCCGGACGCCAGGCGCATGTTCGAGCAGGGGCAGTGGGCGACACCGGTGCCGGTACGGGCGAACAGGTCGATGCCGTGCTGGTCGAGCTGCACGCAGTGGGCGTGCCACACGTCATGGCCGACCCAGCCCAGGTCCTCGGCGTATTCGGCCGGGGTCATGCCGAACTTCTCGCGGCTGTAGGCGATGTCGTTGACGTTCTCCGCCAGGTGGGTGTGCAGCGACACGCCGTACTGGCGCGCCAGCACCGCCGCCTCGCGCATCAGGTCGCGGCTCACCGAGAAGGGCGAGCACGGCGCCACCACCACCCGCAGCATCGAGCCGTGGGAAGCGTCGTGGTAATCCTCGATCAGGCGCTGGGACTCCTTGAGGATGTCCGCCTCCTTCTCCACCACCGAATCCGGCGGCAGGCCGCCCTGGCTGCGGCCGACGCTCATGCTGCCGCGCGCAGCGTGGAAGCGCATGCCGATCTCCCCGGCGGCGTGGATGCTGTCGTCCAGCTTGCAGCCGTTGGGGTAGATGTACAGGTGGTCGCTGGAGGTGGTGCAGCCGGAGAGGATCAGCTCGGCCATGGCCGTCTGGGTGGAGACCTGGATCATCTCCGGGGTCAGCCGCGCCCAGATCGGGTAGAGGTTGGTCAGCCAGTTGAACAACTCGCCGTCCTGGGCGGCCGGCACCACGCGGGTGAGGCTCTGGTACATGTGGTGGTGGGTGTTGACCAGGCCGGGGATGACGATATGGCCCTTGAGGTCCAGCACCTCGTCGGCGGTCTGCGGCAGCTCGGCGCTCGGCCCCACCTGACGGATGACGTTGTCCTCGATGAACAGCCCGCCCTGCTTCAGCTCACGGCGCTCGCCGTCCATCGTGACCAGCAGGTCAGCGTTCTTCACCAGCAATGTCTTGCCCATGCTCAATCTCCTCAGCCCTTCAGGGCGCTCTTGTTCTTGAAAAGGAATGCAGCAACGGATCGGGTTGCTGGGAGACGGACCGGCAAGGCGCGCCCTCGAAGACAGTACGGTACGTACGGCGAGAGGGCGCAACGCAGCCGGGCCTAAGCCCAGCAGCCCGATCAGCCGCCGGTGGTGCTCATGAAGCGGACGACCTGTACTTGGGAATCCGCCTCGAAATGGTGCCGCTCCGGCTTCAGCCTCAGGGCATCCACCAGGGCTGCGCGGAGTCGATCACTGTCACCGGGGTGGCGACGGATCAGGGCCTTGAGGTCCAGCGCACCTTCGTGGCCGAGGCACAGCACCAGCTTGCCTTCGGCGGTGACGCGCACGCGGTTGCAGTCGCCGCAGAAGTTGCGGCTGTGGGGGGAAATGAACCCGACCTGGGTGTTGCTGCCGATCACCTGCCAATAGCGCGAGGGGCCACCGGTGCGATGGCTGCTGGGCAGCAGCTGGAAGCGCTGCTCGACCCGCTCGCGCACCTCTTCGGAGGTGCACAGGGTGACCTTGCGCTCGTGGCTGGAGATGCTGCCCAGGGGCATCTCCTCGATGAAGCTGATATCCAGGTCACGCTCGACGGCGAAGGCCACCAGGTCCTCCACCTCGTCGTCATTGCGGCCCTTCTGCACCACGGTGTTGAGCTTGATGCGACGGAAGCCGGCCGCACGCGCGGCGTCGATGCCGGCCAGTACCTGGTCGAGGCTATCGCGACGGGTGAAGGCGGCGAAACGCTCGCGCTGCAGGGAATCGAGGCTGATGTTTAGGCGGGTGACGCCAGCGGCGCGCAGGTCCTGGGCCATGTGGGCGAGCTGCGAGCCGTTGCTGGTGATGGCCAGGTCATCCAGTTCGCTGCGGGCGCCGAGCCGGGCCAGCAGGCCGGTCACGCCCTTGCGCACCAGCGGTTCGCCACCGGTGACGCGGATGCGCTTGACCCCGAGCCCGATGAAGGCATCGGCCACGGCGTAGAGTTCTTCGAGGCTGAGTATCTGCGCCCGCGGAGCGAAGACCATGTCTTCGCTCATGCAGTAGGTGCAACGGAAGTCGCAACGGTCGGTGACCGAGAGGCGCAGGTAGGTGATCCGGCGACCGAAGGGGTCGCGCAATGTGCTGTCTTGCATGGTGCAGCCTGCCGCAACACGCGCCGGTCAGGACCCCGGCGGCATGGACGGATGCGGAATAGAAACAGAAATCGCAAATCTTGTATACAGAAACCTTTCGGCCGGCCCCTGCACCGCCCTACCCGCTTGCTTGAGAGGCCCGGGAGCCCGGTGCTACCATGCCCGACCGCCCGCCAGCCGACCCGTGACGGCACCGGCGAGTGCACAGAGGAGCAGATGTGAGCAGCATTCGCGAGCGCAATAAAGAGCTGATCCTGCGGGCAGCCAGTGAAGAGTTTGCCGACAAGGGTTTCGCCGCCACCAAGACCAGCGACATCGCAGCCAAGGCCGGCCTGCCAAAGCCCAACGTCTACTACTACTTCAAGTCCAAGGAGAACCTCTACCGCGAGGTGCTCGAAAGCATCGTCGAGCCGTTGCTGGCCGCCTCCCACCCGTTCAATGCGGGCGGGCACCCGGGTGATGTGCTCAAGGCCTACATCCGCTCGAAGATCCGCATCTCCCGCGAGCTGCCCTACGCCTCCAAGGTGTTCGCCAGCGAGATCATGCACGGCGCGCCGCACCTCTCCGCCGAGCAGACCGCCCACCTGAACGAGCAGGCCCGCCACAACATCGCCTGCATCCAGAGCTGGATCGACCAGGGGCTGATGGCCAAGATCGACCCCAGCCACCTGCTGTTCAGCATCTGGGCCGCGACCCAGACCTATGCCGACTTCGACTGGCAGATCTCCGTCGTCACCGGCAAGGCCAGCCTCAGCGATGCCGATTACGAAGCCGCCGCCGACACCATCATCCGCCTCGTGCTGAAAGGCTGCGAAGTGGAAGAAGTCCCCCAGGCGCAGAGCGCCTGAGGGGCTCCCCTCAGGCCTTGAAGGTGAGCACCGGGCTGAACCGGGCGATCACCGCCACCGTTTCCTCCTCCACCTGCGAACGCACCACCTCGCCGATCTCCTTATAGGCACCAGGCGCCTCCTCGATCAGCCGCTCCTCGCGGGTGGTGATGCACTGCACCCGCTCCAGCCCGAGAATGCCCGGGTCCTTGCGGCCCTTGAAGAGGATCTCGCTGCGCGACATCGAGCGCCCCGCACCGTGGCTGGCCGAACTCAGCCAGCGCTCGTTGCCGAGCCCGGTGAGCAGGTAGGAGTCATGACCCATGCTGCCGGGGATGAGCAGTTCCTGCCCCGCATAGGCCGGCGTCGCGCCCTTGCGATGCACGTTGCCCACCGCCTCCTGCAGCACGATGTTGTGGGGCACATCCACCAGCAGCGGCGCCTCGGTGTCCGGCCCGAACAGCTCGCGGGTGCGCTGGCGCACCATCTCGGCGATCAACGCCCGGTTGGCATCGGCGTAATGGGCCGCACTGTGCATGGCCAGCAGGTACTGCCCGGCCATCTCGCCCACCAGGGCGAACACCTTGGACTCGGGGTGCTTCATTCCCTTGGGCCATAGCTCCCGGGCCTTGTCCATCCAGCGACGGCCGACGTGGAAGCCGACGTCCCGCGAGCCGGTGTGGATCATCACCACCACCTGCCCCACTGACAGCCCGCGCTCGAAGCAGGCGCGCCGGTCCACCAGCTCTGTCACCACCTGCACCTCGACGAAGTGGTTGCCACCGCCGATGGTGCCCAGCCCGGGGTCGCGCAGTACCGCGCGACCCGTGTTCTGCAGCGCCTCGGGTGCATAGGCCGCCTCGCCACGGGCGAAGGACGACGGGTGCAGCCCGGCCAATTCACGCGTCACCTGCTCCAGGTCGAGCCGCGCCAGAAGCCCGTCGCGGTCGGGACGGCGCCCCACCGCACTCCAGAAGTCGCCGAGCCCACCGCCGAACAGCGCGGTCATGTCGCCCGGCGCGGTGGGAATGTTGCGAGTGCCGCCCAGCAGGTCGCCGCGCACCCGCTCCACCCACTCCGCCTTGCGTGCGAGGAAGGCGTCGTAGTGGATGCCCAGCCGATGCAGGCGCATGCCGCAGTTGATATCGGTGCCGATGCTCTGGGGAATCACCATGTCGGGGCTGGTGACGATCACCGAGCCCACCGGGATGCCGGAGCCGGCGTGAAAGTCCGGCGTCGCGCAAGCGCAACGCACCTCACCGCCTTCGGGGTGAGACACACCGGCGAAATCCAGCAGTTGCAGCACCGCCTTTTCCTCGATGGGAAAGGATTCGGGCAACAGGATGCTGGCACCCAGGCCGGCGCTGTTCAGTGAGGAAACGGACAGGGTGTTGCCATTGACGCGGCTGATGGCCACGCCGGATCGGGCCAGCTTGTGCTGAACCCGCTTGAAGGGAGTCTTCTTCATGGAATGCTGCTTTTTCGACAGACGAAAAAAGACATCGCCGAATTGGCGATGTGGATGTCCGTCAGCAGCAGAAAGGGACGGCGCGGATGGTAGCGGCATCGCCGGGGCGATTCAACACCTGCGCCAGGGTGCCTCCCGCAGCCGGGAGGCACGGGAGGGGATCAGGCCGCCGCGATGCCGGCATCGGCCTTCAGGCCCACCGACTCCACGCCGCTGATGGCGCACTGCTCGTCGATGTCGGAGGTGTCGCCGCTGATGCCGATGGCACCGATCACCTCGCCCGCCTGGTTGCGGATCAGCACGCCGCCCGGCGCCGGCACCAGGTTGCCGTCCGCCAGGTTGTTCACCGCACCGATAAAGGCCGGGCGCTGCTGGGCGTCGGCGGCGATCAGGCGCGAGCCCTTGCCCAGGGCAACGGCGCCCCATGCCTTGCCGATGGCGATCTGCGGGCGAAGCATGCTCGCGCCGTCTTCACGTTGCAGGGTGATCAGGTGGCCGCCGGCATCCAGCACGGCGATGGTCAGGGGGGCGGTACGCAGCTCGCGACCGATGGCCAGTGCGCGGTTGGAGATGCTGACGGCGGTTTCCAGGGACAGGGTGCTCATCGTGAGGCTTCCTCAGGGGAGTGGTTGAAAGCATTGGCACGTCGCCGGGTGGTGCTGGCCTTCACGGAGCCGGGGTACGAGTGGCGGTGCTTTTCTCAACTATCTCACCGAACACAAAAAAATCAATCCAGATATACAATTAAAATGAATTTTGTATACAGTCATTTTGCCACTGTACCTATAAAGCTCTAGAAGCCGCATCAAACGGGCGTTTTAAAGAAACCCCAGCCTGCGACATTTCGCCCGACAAATCTCCTTGACCCTTGAGTCGGCAGCTGAATAGAATCCGGACCAAGCATCTTGTATACAATTTTCACAAGAAAAGAGGCACAAAACATGGCCAAAATGAGAGCAATCGAGGCCGCCGTCCTGGTGATGCGCCGCGAAGGCATCGACACCGCGTTCGGCATCCCCGGCGCCGCCATCAACCCGCTTTACGCTGCACTGAACAAAATCGGCGGCATTGACCATGTACTGGCTCGTCACGTCGAAGGCGCCTCGCACATGGCCGAGGGCTACACCCGTACCAACCCGGGCAACATCGGCCTGTGCATCGGTACCTCCGGCCCCGCCGGCACCGACATGGTCACCGGCCTGTACTCGGCGTCCGCCGACTCCATCCCGATCCTCTGCATCACCGGCCAGGCTCCCCGTGCACGCCTGCACAAGGAAGACTTCCAGGCCGTCGACATCACCAACATCGTCAAGCCGGTGACCAAGTGGGCAACCACCGTCCTTGAGCCAGGCCAGGTTCCCTACGCCTTCCAGAAGGCCTTCTTCGAAATGCGCAGCGGCCGCCCCGGCCCCGTGCTGATCGACCTGCCCTTCGACGTGCAGATGGCCGAGATCGAGTTCGACATCGAGGCCTACCAGCCCCTGGCAGTGAACAAGCCGTCCGCTTCGCGCATCCAGGCCGAGAAGGCCCTGGCCATGCTCAATGACGCCGAGCGCCCGCTGCTGGTCGCCGGTGGCGGCATCATCAACGCCGACGCATCCGAGAAGCTGGTGGAGTTCGCCGAGCTGACCGGCGTGCCGGTGATCCCGACCCTGATGGGCTGGGGCACCATCCCCGACGACCACGCGCTGATGGCCGGCATGTGCGGCCTGCAGACCTCGCACCGCTACGGCAACGCCACCCTGCTGGAATCCGACCTGGTGTTCGGCATCGGCAACCGTTGGGCCAACCGCCACACCGGCTCCGTCGACGTCTACACCCAGGGTCGCCGCTTCATCCACGTCGATATCGAACCGACCCAGATCGGCCGCGTATTCACCCCGGACCTGGGCATCGTCTCCGACGCCGGCTCCGCGCTGGACGCCTTCCTGGAAGTCGCCCGCGAGTGGAAAGCCGCCGGCAAACTGAAGGACCGCAACGCCTGGGCCGAATCCTGCCGCGAGCGCAAGCGCACCCTGCAGCGCAAGACCCACTTCGACAACGTGCCGGTCAAGCCCCAGCGCGTCTACGAAGAGATGAACGAGTTCTTCGGCAAGGACACCTGCTACGTCAGCACCATCGGCCTGTCGCAGATCGCCGGTGCCCAGTTCCTGCACGTGTACAAGCCGCGCCACTGGATCAACTGCGGCCAGGCCGGCCCGCTGGGCTGGACCATCCCCGCCGCCCTCGGCGTGGTCAAGGCCGACCCGGCTCGCCAGGTGGTCGCGCTGTCCGGCGACTATGACTTCCAGTTCATGATCGAAGAACTGGCCGTGGGCGCGCAGTTCAACCTGCCCTACATCCACGTGCTGGTGAACAACTCCTACCTGGGCCTGATCCGCCAGGCGCAGCGTGGCTTCGAGATCGACTACTGCGTGCAGCTGTCCTTCGAAAACATCAACGCACCGGAGCTCAACGGCTACGGCGTCGACCACGTCGCCGTGGTCGAGGGCCTGGGTTGCAAGGCGATCCGCGTGTTCGACGCCAACGAGCTGCAGGGTGCCTTCGCCCAGGCTCGCAAGCTGATGGAAGAGTTCCGCGTACCGGTCGTGGTCGAGGTCATCCTGGAGCGTGTCACCAACATCTCCATGGGTACCGAGATCAACGCCGTCAACGAGTTCGAGGAACTGGCCCTGCGTGGCGCCGACGCCCCGACTGCCATCTCGATGCTGGACTGACGAGCAATGCCCCCTCTCCCGTTCGTGGCGGGAGAGGGACGTCTACCGAGGAGAATCTTCATGCCCCGTTTTGCCGCCAACCTGTCGATGCTGTTCACCGAAGTCGACTTCCTGGACCGATTCGCCGCCGCTGCCGAAGCCGGTTTCACCGGTGTCGAATACCTCTTCCCCTATGACTTCCCGGCCGAAGAGATCAAGGCCCGCCTGGACGCCAACAAGCTGGAACAGGTGCTGTTCAACCTGCCCGCTGGCGATTGGGCCAAGGGTGAGCGCGGCATCGCCTGCCACCCCGACCGCGTCGAGGAATTCCGCGCCGGCGTGGACAAGGCCATCGCCTACGCCAAGGTGCTCGGCAACAAGCAGGTCAACTGCCTGGCCGGCATCCGCCCCCAGGGCCCGGACTGCGCCACCGTCGAGAAGACCTTCGTCGACAACCTGAAGTACGCCGCCGACACGCTGGAAGCCGCCGGCCTGCGCCTGGTCATGGAAATGATCAACACCCGCGACATCCCGGGCTTCTACCTGAATACCACCAAACAAGCCCTGGCCATTCGCGAGAAGGTCGGCAGCGCCAACCTGTTCCTGCAGTACGACATCTACCACATGCAGATCATGGAAGGTGACCTGGCCCGCACCGTGGAAGGCAACCTCGCCGTGATCAACCACGTGCAGCTGGCCGACAACCCCGGCCGCAACGAGCCGGGCACCGGCGAGATCAACTACCGCTTCCTCTTCGAGCACCTGGACCGCATCGGCTACCAGGGCTGGGTCGGCTGTGAATACAAGCCCGCCACCACCACCGCCGCCGGCCTTGGCTGGCTGAAAACCCATAACGCCATCTAAGAAAAGAGGTAATCCACATGGCCAAGATCGGATTCATCGGCACCGGCATCATGGGCAAGCCCATGGCTCAGAACCTGCAGAAAGCCGGCCACACCCTGTTCTTCTCCGAGCACTTCGACAAGGCGCCCGCCGACCTGGTCGGTGACAACGGCGTTGCCCTGGCCAACCCGCGCGAAGTGGCCCAGGAAGCCGAATTCATCATCATCATGGTTCCGGACACCCCCCAGGTCGACGACGTGCTGTTCCGCAAGGACGGCGTGGTCGAAGGCGTTGGCGCCGGCAAAGTCGTGATCGACATGAGCTCCATCTCCCCGACCGCCACCAAGGTCTTCGCCGAGAAGGTCAAGGCCACCGGCGCTTCCTACCTGGACGCCCCGGTATCCGGCGGTGAAGTCGGCGCCAAGGCCGCAACCCTGAGCATCATGGTCGGTGGCTGCCCGAACGCCTTCGAACGCGCCCTGCCGCTGTTCCAGGCCATGGGCAAGAACATCACCCGCGTCGGTGGCAACGGTGATGGCCAGACCGCCAAGGTCGCCAACCAGATCATCGTCGCCCTGAACATCCAGGCCGTTGCCGAAGCCCTGCTGTTCGCTGCCAAGAACGGCGCCGACCCGGCCAAGGTCCGCGAAGCGCTGATGGGTGGTTTCGCCGGCTCGAAGATCCTCGAAGTGCACGGCGAGCGCATGATCAAGGGCACCTTCGACCCGGGCTTCCGCATCAGCCTGCACCAGAAGGACCTCAACCTGGCCCTAGCCGGCGCACGCGAGCTGGGTCTGAACCTGCCCAACACCGCCAACGCCCAGCAGGTGTTCAGCACCTGCGCCGCCATCGGTGGCAGCAACTGGGACCACTCCGCACTGGTGAAGGGCCTGGAGCACATGGCCAACTTCTCCATCCGCAAAGAGTAAGCCGCTATTCGCCGGGCACCCGCCCGGCACCCCTTTCGACCTTCCTGGCTGGCGGAGTCACGGCCCAATGGCCAGGGAGGTCGATTCCAGTCCCCAGCCGCTGCACGCGGCGGCTGGGGACTGCAATCGCCCTCGAAAGCACCACCAGAACAAGAATTCAGCGCCCCTCCGGAGTCTGTCATGTCCTTCGATCCGCAAAGCCTGCTGCGCGACCTCTTCGCCACCGCCATCGACGCCGCCCACCCCCGCCAGGTGCTGGCCGACCACCTGCCCGCCGACCGCAGCGGCCGCGTCATCGTCATAGGCGCCGGTAAGGCCGCAGCCGCCATGGCCGAGGTGATCGAGCAGGAATGGCAGGGCGAGATCTCCGGCCTGGTGGTAACCCGCTACGAGCACGGCGCCAACTGCCGCCGCATCGAAGTGGTCGAAGCCGCACACCCGGTGCCGGATGCCGCCGGACTGGAAACCGCACAGCGGGTGCTCAAGCTGGTCAGCGGCCTGTCCGAGAGCGACCGGGTGATATTCCTCCTCTCCGGCGGTGGCTCCTCGCTGCTGGCGCTGCCCGCCGAAGGCATCAGCCTCAAGGACAAGCAGGCGATCAACAAGGCCCTGCTGAAATCCGGCGCCTCCATCTCCGAGATGAACTGTGTGCGCAAGCACCTTTCGGCGATCAAGGGCGGCCGCCTGGCCAAGGCCTGCTGGCCGGCCAGCGTCTACACCTACGCCATCTCCGACGTGCCCGGCGACGAAGCCACCGTAATCGCCTCCGGCCCCACCGTCGCCGACCCGACCACCTCGGCCGAAGCCCTGGCGATTCTCGCCCGCTACCAGATCGAGGTGCCGGCCAACGTCCGCGCCTGGCTGCTGGACCCGCGCTCCGAGACCGTGAAGCCCGGTGACCCGGTGCTCTCGCGCAGCCACTTCCAGCTGATCGCCACGCCCCAGCAGTCCCTCGATGCCGCCGCCGAGAAGGTCCGCGCCGCCGGCCTCACACCCATCATCCTCGGCGACCTGGAGGGCGAATCCCGCGAGGTGGCCAAGGTCCATGCCGGCATCGCCCGGCAGATCGTCCTCCATGGCCAGCCGATCAAGCCGCCCTGCGTGATCCTCTCCGGCGGCGAGACCACCGTCACCGTACGCGGCAATGGCCGCGGCGGGCGCAACGCCGAATTCCTGCTGAGCCTGACCAACACCCTCAAGGGCCTGCCCGGCGTCTACGCCCTGGCCGGCGACACCGACGGCATCGACGGCTCGGAAGACAACGCCGGCGCCATCATGACCCCGGCCAGCCATGCCCGCGCCGCCGAACTCGGCCTGTCCGCCAGCGACGAGCTCGACAACAACAACGGCTACGGCTACTTCGCCGCCCTGGACAGCCTGATCGTCACCGAGCCGACCCGCACCAACGTCAACGACTTCCGCGCCATCCTGATTCTCGAGAGCCCTGCACAATGACCGCCGACAAGAAAGTCAAAATCCTCGCCACCCTCGGCCCTGCCATCAAAGGCGTCGACGACATCCGCCAACTGGTGGAGGCCGGGGTCAACCTGTTCCGCCTCAACTTCAGCCACGGCGAACACGCCGACCACGCCCAGCGCTACCAGTGGGTGCGCGAGGTCGAACGCCAGCTGTCCCGCCCCATCGGCATCCTCATGGACCTGCAAGGGCCCAAGCTGCGCGTCGGCCGTTTCGCCGAAGGCAAGGTCCACCTCGAGCGCGGCCAGGCCCTGCGCCTGGACCTGGACGCCACTCCGGGCGACGCCACCCGGGTCAACCTGCCCCACCCGGAAATCATCGAAGCCCTGCAGCCGGGCATGAACCTGCTGCTGGACGACGGCCGCCTGCGCCTGCAGGTGACCGCCAAGCACGCCGATGCCATCGACACCCAGGTGATCGCCGGTGGCGAGCTGTCCGACCGCAAGGGCGTCAACGTCCCCGAAGCGGTGCTGCAGCTTTCCCCGCTGACGCCCAAGGACCGCCGCGACCTAGACTTCGGCCTGGAACTGGGCGTGGACTGGGTCGCCCTCTCCTTCGTCCAGCGCCCTGAAGACATCGTCGAAGCCCGTGGCCTGATCCAGGGCCGTGCCGCGCTGATGGCCAAGATCGAGAAGCCCTCGGCCGTGCAGCACCTGGAAGAAATCGCCCGCCTGTGCGACGCCATCATGGTTGCCCGTGGCGACCTGGGCGTCGAAGTGCCGGCCGAGAACGTGCCGCGCATCCAGAAGGACATCATCCGCACCTGCCGCCAGCTCGGCCGCCCGGTGGTGGTCGCTACCCAGATGCTGGAATCCATGCGTTTCTCCCCGGCGCCGACCCGCGCCGAGGTGACCGACGTGGCCAACGCCGTGGCCGAAGGCACCGACGCGGTGATGCTCTCCGCCGAAACCGCCTCCGGTGACTACCCGCTGGAAACCGTGCAGATGATGAGCAAGATCATCCGCCAGGTGGAACAGGGCCCGGACTTCCAGTCCCAGCTCGATGTCAGCCGCCCGCAGGCCGAAGCCACCGCCTCGGATGCCATCAGCTGCGCCATCCGCCGCATCAGCAGCATCCTCCCGGTGGCGGCCCTGGTGAACTACACAGAGTCCGGCAGTTCCAGCCTGCGCGCCTCCCGCGAGCGGCCCAAGGCACCGATCCTCAGCCTCACCCCGAGCCTGGAGACCGCACGCCGCCTGACCGTCGCCTGGGGCATCTACTCGGTGGTCAACCAGCGCCTGGACAAGGTCGAGGACGTCACCGGCACCGCCCTGGAGATCGCCCGCGCCCAGGGCATGGCCCGCAGTGGCGACACCCTGGTGATCACCGCCGGCGTGCCCCTGGGCCAGCCGGGCACCACCAACATGCTGCGCATCGAGCACCTGGACTGATCCACCAGCGGCCACGGCGCGCATAGACGCACCGGGCCGCCCTGCTTCGGCAGGTCGAATGCCACTCGCAGGCGCCACGTCCCCAGGGACGGGCGCCTTTTCCCTTTCAACCGGCCACTGCCATGCGACACCTTTCTCTGCCTTGTGATGCCCGTTCCTGGGCCAGCGCCCAGCTCAACGGTTTCAGCCAGATCTTCCTGCAGCGCCACCCCGGCTGCGGCATCCTCCTGCTCTGCGCCATCGCCATCGGCGCGCCGGACCTGCTCGGTGGTGCACTGCTCGGCGGCTTCGCCAGCTGGCTCACCGCCCTGCGCCGAGGCTACCCGCGTGACGACGTGGAGGCCGGCCTTTATGGCTACAACGGCGTGCTGCTGGGCATGCTGCTGTGCACGCGCTTCGCCTGGACGCTGCACCTGCCGCTGCTGATCATCTGCTGCGCCGGCCTTTCCACCCTGCTGCTGCACCGCCTGTTGCGCAACGCCCGGGAACGCGAGTGGCTGCCCGCCTTCACCAGCCCCTTCGTCGGCTTCGGCTGGGTGCTGCTGTGGCTGGCCCATGGACTGCAGCTGACCGCCCTGCCAACCCCGCCGGCGACCATTCTCGACGCCGATGCCGCCGGCCTGGCCCTCGCCCTGCTGCGCGGCTTCGGCCAGGTGATCTTCCTCGCCGACCCGCTGGCCGGGGCTTGCGTGTTCCTCGGGTTGCTGCTGGCCTCCTGGCGGGTGGCGCTCTGGGCCCTGTTCGGCAGCGCGCTGTCGCTGGCCCTCGGCCTCTGGCTGCAGCTGCCAACCGACGCCCTGCTGGCCGGACTGTTCAGCCTCAACGGCGTGCTCATCGGCATCACCCTGGGCAAGCGCCTCGCCAGCCTGCCGGTGGTCGTCATCGGCGTCGCCCTCGGTGTACTGCTGCAGCCGGGCTTCGCCGCCTTCCAGCTGCCCGCCATGACGGCGCCCTTCATCCTCGCCTGCTGGCTGGTGATCGCCGGTGGTCGCCTGCTGCGCCAGAACGGCACCGGGCCGCGCCCTACCCGCCTGCGCCACTGAGGGGCAGCGGGCGGCTTCGGCTCTGCTAAGGTTCGTCTCCTGAGGAGGACTCCATGACCGAGGCAAACAGCAGGCGCGCGCGCCTGCACAGCATCATCTTCCAGGCCGATACCCCGGCCGGGCGGCGCTTCGACACCTGGCTCATCTGGCTGATCCTGGCCAGCCTGGTGATCGTGCTGCTGGACAGCGTCGAGCACATTCACACCCGTCATGCCGGATTGCTGTCCGGCCTCGAATGGGTCATCACCGGGCTGTTCGCGGCGGAGTACCTGCTGCGCCTGTACAGCTCGCCGAAGCCGCTGCGCTACGCCTTCAGCTTCTTCGGCCTGGTAGACCTGATGGCCATCATCCCCGGCGTGGTCGCGCTCTTCTACGCGGACGCCCAGTACCTGCTGATCATCCGCGCCCTGCGCCTGGTGCGGGTGTTCCGCATCTTCAAGCTGCGCCACTACCTGGTGCAGGCGAACTTCCTGGTCAGCGCGCTGCGCAGCAGCCGCCAGAAGATCGTGGTGTTCCTGCTTAGCGTCTCCACCCTAGTGGTGGTCTTCGGCGCACTGATGTACGTGATCGAAGGGCCGGAGAACGGCTTCACCAGCATCCCCACCAGCATCTACTGGGCGGTGGTCACCCTGACCACGGTCGGCTTTGGCGACATCACCCCGAAAACGGCGCTGGGCCAGGCGGTGGCGAGCCTGGTGATGATCACCGGCTACTCGATCATCGCCGTGCCCACGGGTATCTTCAGCGCCGAACTGGCCAACGCCATGCGCCAGGAAGGGCAGCTGGACCAGGAATGCCCCACCTGCCGCAAACGCAGCCACGAATCCGCCGCGAGCTTCTGCAGCCGCTGCGGCAACCCGCTCTTCCCCCGAGGAGGCGAACATGAAGCAACTTGATCAGGCACGTTGGGACGCCCTCTGGCTACGCCTGGGCGCCCCGGCTCCCGAAGGCAGCTTCGAGCACCTGCAGGCGGCCTATGGCACGCCCCAGCGCCAGTACCACAGCACCGCCCACATCGCCGCATGCCTGGGCCATTTCGACGAGTGGAGCCACCTGGCCGACCACCCCGACCGGGTCGAGCTGGCGCTCTGGACCCATGACCTGGTGTACGACCCGCAGCGCCAGGACAACGAGGCCGCCAGCGCCGAGCAGACGGTCATCTGGCTGCTGGAAGCCGGGCTCGGCGACCATGGCGAAGCGCTGCGCGGGCTGATCCTCGCCACCCGCCACATGGAGCCGCCGCGCGCCGGGGATGCCGAGCTGGTGGTGGACCTGGACCTGTCGATCCTCGCCGCACCGCCCGCCCAGTACGACGCCTATGAAAAGGCCGTGCGCGCCGAGTACGAATGGGTGCCCGAGCCACTGTTCCGCGCAGCCCGCAGTAAGCTGCTGAAGCAGTTGCTGGACATGCCCCGCCTCTACCACAAGACACCGCTGGCGCAGCGCTGGGAGCAGCCGGCACGCGCGAATCTGCTTGGCGCGCTGCAAGCATTGGCCTGAGAATAAGCAAATTCGTTTTCAGTATTTAAAAGAATATATGGCACACCGCTATATTCCCTTGCTCTCACTCCCTAGAAGGAACGATCCGTGAAACGTCTGTTCTCCGCTTCGCTGCTGGCAGCGGGCCTGGCACTGGCCAGCGCGGCCCAGGCCGCCCCCACCCTGCTCAACGTCTCCTACGACGTGATGCGCGACTTCTACAAGGACTACAACACCGCCTTCCAGAAGCACTGGCAGCAGGAGAAAGGCGAGAACATCACCCTGCAGATGTCCCACGGCGGCTCCAGCAAGCAGGCCCGTGCGGTGATCGACGGGCTGCCCGCCGACGTCATCACCATGAACCAGGCCACCGACATCAACGCCCTGGCCGACAACGGCGGCCTGGTGCCGCAGAACTGGGCCGAGCGCCTGCCGAACAACAGTGCACCCTTCACCTCCGCCACCGTGTTCATCGTGCGCAAGGGCAACCCCAAGGGCCTGAAAGACTGGCCGGACCTGCTCAAGGACGGCGTGCAAGTCGTCGTGCCCAACCCCAAGACCTCGGGTAACGGCCGCTACACCTACCTCTCCGCCTGGGGCTACGTGCTGAAGAACGGCGGTGACGAGAACAAGGCCAAGGAATTCGTCGGCAAGCTGTTCAAGCAGGCCCCGGTCCTGGACACCGGTGGTCGCGCCGCCACCACCACCTTCATCCAGAACCAGATCGGCGACGTACTGGTGACCTTCGAGAACGAAGCCGAGATGATCGCCCGCGAGTTCGGCCGTGGCGGCTTCGAAGTGGTCTACCCGAGCGTCTCCGCCGAAGCCGAGCCGCCCGTGGCCGTGGTCGACAAGGTGGTGGACAAGAAAGGCACTCGCGAGGCCGCCGAGGCGTACCTCAAGTACCTGTGGAGCGACGAAGGCCAGACCATCGCCGGCAACAACTACCTGCGCCCGCGCAACCCGGAGATCCTCGCCAAGTTCGCTGATCGCTTCCCCAAGGTGGAGTTCCTCTCCGTGGAGAAGACCTTCGGCAACTGGCGTGACGTGCAGAAGACCCACTTCAACGACGGTGGCGTATTCGACCAGGTCTACACCGGCCAGTAAGGCAGGCGACAGACACGAAAACGGCGACCCTCGGGTCGCCGTTTTTCATTGCGGGTCAGGCTGGGGCAATCGGCATCACTGCCCGAAGGTGCTCGCCCACTCGCCGAACTTCATGCACAGGCCGAAGGTCATCACGTCGTCGGTATCGGCCAGGCAGTTCACCGCCAAGCGCGCGGTGCCACCCTTCGCATAGTCGCTCGCGCAGGCCTTCTCGTTGCGTTTCATTTCCTTGTAGGCGGTGTCCATCTTGTACATGGCGTCATCCAGCTGCGCCTGGGTGGCGCGCTTCTGGCGCACCGCCTCACGGCCGATCTTCTGCGTCTCGGTGATCAAGGACGGCATGCGGCGGATGGCGGCGGCACACTGCACCATGCCCTTCTGGTGCAGCTGGCCGGGGTTCAGCTCTTCCTCGTCGTCCTCGAACATCTTGCGGGACGAGGTGCGCTGGACCTCAGAGTCGTCCAGCCCCTGGATGGTGTTCACCTGCAGCTTCTGCTCGGTGACATTGCGGCTTTCAGGGGGCGGGGTGTCGGTGAAATGCACCTTCCCCTGCTCGTCGCGCCACTGGTAGACCTGGGCGAACGCAGCGGAGGTGGCGAGAAGGGTCAGGATGACCAAGGCAAGACGAGCGAACATCCTTGTGCTCCAAATGGCAGAACGCCAGCACAGTACACAACGGGCCAGGAGCTGTCCATGCGGCGGAAGGACAGTGGTCGGATGGTCATGACCGCGTGTCTGGGCGCGCGGTCATGGGCTCAGGGATGGCGACGGCCCAGGCCGGCGGGCACGCCGCTGGAGTCGGTCGGCTGCCAGGGGCCCGTGGGGCTGTTGGACCAGGTCCAGCCCTGGTTCCAGCGGTAGTAGGTGCGCTCGCGGTAGTAGAGGTCCTGCTGGCCTTCGAGCACATAGACGCCCAGGGCAGTATCCCAGTAGCAGGCTGCGCCGGGCGGCGGTGCGTAGCGCGGGTGGGACTTCATCCGCGTGACCTTGGGCGGCAGCGGCTGGGAGGGCGTCAGCGGCGGGCGGTTCTGCTGGCCGGGCGGCGGCAGCTGCTGGGGCGTACCCCCACTGCCGCCGCGATCGGGGGCCGGCGGTTGCAGGGAGCAACCGGCAAGGCCGAGGAGCAGGCAGACAAGGGAAAGTCGAAGGGTCGAATTCATGGCTGCATGCTCGTCGGTCTGTGGATCAGGGCTGGTCCGGGCTGTCGATGGTCAGGCGCTGCTGCTCCTGTACAGCACTAGACAACGGCGCGCTGCGTCCGATCCATTCGCCCGCCTTGGCATTGCCCTCGCGGGAGATGCGCGCCACCAGTTGCACCTGCGCGAAGTTGGAAATCTTCAGCTGCGGCATCATCGCGTCGGCGTCACTGAGCAACACCTCGGCCGGCAGTTCCTTCACCGTCAGGCGTTTCACCGCCAGCGGCATGGGCGGGCCTTCGGCGGCGCGGGCGAAGATGAACACCGCGTCGTCCGGCTGCACCTTGTCCTTGAGCGCGGCGGCCAGGTCCACACGGACCTTCAGCTGCGGCATGGACTTGGTGAAGGTCTCCGGCTCGGGCTGGGCTTCACCCTTCTCGGCGAGCTTCTCGCGGGCCCGGTCGATGCCGCCCTGCAGCGCCGCGCGGGACGGGTCGTCCTGCGGCAGCACGGCGATCAGGCGCTCCCAGTAGCCGATGGCGTCGGTGAAGCGGCCATCCTCGAAACCGGCGATGCCCAGCAGGCCAAGGCTGGTGACTTCGTTGGCGTCGGCCTTCAGGGCCTCCTCGGTCAGTGCCTGCACCTCGGGGGTGAAGCGCTTGTCGCTGGCGAAATACAGTGCCTGCGCCCATTGCCCCAGCAGCTCGGGCTGGCGGCCGGCGATCTCCACGGCACGCTCATAGGCCTTGGCGGCATCGGCGACGCGCTGCTGGGCCATGTAGGTGCGGCCGAGGAAGTACCAGCCCTCGGCGGAATCCGGCTGGGCCTTGACGACCTTCTCCAGGCGCGTGGTCATCTCTTCGATGGTCTGCGGCTGCTCGCGCATTTCGCGGGCCAGCTCCACCTTGTCGCTGGCGCCCCAGTGCAGGTACAGGCCGATGCCCAGCAGCGGCACCGCCAGTGCGGCGGCCAGCGGCAAGGCCTTGCCCAGGCGCGAGGTGCGACCCAGGTCGGCGCCTTCGGTGTCGGCCAGCAGCTCACGGGCGGCTTCGGCGCGGCCCGCTTCGAGTTGTGCTTCGGTCAGGGTGCCGGCGGCGCGCTGGCCCTGGAGTTCGGCCAGGCGCTCCTGGTACAGGGCGACGTTGAGTGCGGTGCGGTCCTCTTCGGCCTGGGCCTTGCGGCCACGCAGCACGGGGATCAGCAGGAATGCGAGCGCGACCAGCAGAAGCAGGCCGGCGGCGAGCCAGAAATCGATCATCAGTGGTTCTTGTCCTGAGTCTCTTGATTGAGCAGCGCATCCAGACGGGCGCGCTCATCGCTGGTAAGCAGTGCATCACCCGGCGCGTTCTCCACGCGACGGCGACGCAGCACGATCACCCCGAGCACCAGCAGGCCACCCACCAGCAGGCCCGCCGGGCCGTACCAGAGCAGCAGGGTGCGGCCGTTGACCGGCGGCTTGTAGCGCACGAAGTCGCCATAGCGGGCCACCAGGAAGTCGACGATCTCGTCGTCACCCTTGCCCTCTTCCAGCATGCGGAAGATCTCGCGACGCAGGTCGGTGGCAATGGGGGCGTTGGAGTCAGCGATGTTCTGGTTCTGGCACTTGGGGCAACGCAGTTCTTCGGTGAGCACACGGAAGCGCTCGCGCTCGGCCTCGTCCTTGAACTCGTAGGTGTCGATGGCCGCGCGGGCCACGCCGGTGAGGGCGAGGCCGAGGGCCAGGGCGGCGATCAGGCGCTTCATTGACCGGCCTCGTCGACCAGGGCCTGGTACAGCGGCGCCAGTTGCTCGCGCCAGACGACCTCGTCGATCACGCCGACGAACTTGTGGCGGATGATGCCGTTCTTGTCGATCAGGAAGGTCTCGGGGGCGCCATAGACGCCCAGGTCCAGCCCGAGGCTGCCCTTCTCGTCGCGGATGTCCAGCTGGTAGGGGTTATGGAACTCCTTCAGCCATTTCAGCGCAGCGGCGTTGTCGTCCTTGTAGTTGACGCCGTGGATCACCACGCCCATCTGCGACAGCTTGTTCAGCACCGGGTGCTCGACCCGGCAGGAAATGCACCAGGTGCCCCAGACGTTGACCAGCGCCGGCTTGCCCTTGAGGTCGGCCTCGGTGAGGCTGCGCGAACCGTCCACGGACTGCAGGGAGAACGCTGGGAACGGCTTGTCGATCAGCGCCGAGGGCAGCTCGGCGGGGTCGAGGAACAGCCCGCGGTAGAGGAACACCGCCACACCCAGGAAGATCGCCAGGGGCAGCAACAGGATCAGGCGCTTCATGCTTGTGCTCCAGCCATGCCCAGCGCATCACGCACGCGGGTCTTCACCTTGACCCGGTAACGCGGGTCGAACGCCGCCAGCACCCCGCCGAGGCCCATCAGCAGGCCACCGAACCAGATCCAGCGGACGAAGGGTTTGACGTGCACGCGCACGGCCCAGGCGCCATCGCCCAGGGGCTCGCCCAGGGCCACGTAGAGGTCGCGGGTGAGGCCGGCATCGATGCCGGCCTCGGTCATCATCGATTGCTGCACGGTGTACAGGCGCTTCTCCGGGTGCAGCACGGCGATCTCGCGGTCACCGTCGAGCACGCGCACGGTGCCCTTGTCGGAGGTGAAGTTGGGGCCTTCGTGGTGGGCAGCGCCCTCGAACACGAAGCGGTAGCCGGCCAGCTCCATGGACTCGCCCGGCTCCAGGCGCAGGTCGCGCTCGGCACTGTACTGGCTGGAAAGCACCACACCCAGTGCACACACGGCGATGCCGAGGTGGGCAAGCTGCATGCCCCAGTAGCTGCGGGTCAGGCTGCGGGAACCCTTGAGCAGGCCCTTGTGGCGGGTCTTGTCGAGCAGATCACGCACACCAGCCAGTACCACCCAGGCGGACAGGCAGCACACCGCCAGCACCGCCCAGTGGAAGTCGCCGTAGACGTACGCAGCCACCACGCCGAGCACCAGGCTGGCGAGCAGCACCGGGCCGAGCATGCCCAGCAGCCACTTCAGCGGGGTGTCCTTCCAGCGCACCAGCACGCCCACGGCCATCACCAGCATCAGCAGCGCCATCAGCGGCACGAACAGGGCATTGAAGTACGGCGGCCCCACCGACAGCTTGGCGCCGGAGATGGCGTCCAGCACCAGCGGGTAGAGGGTGCCGAGGAGGATCATCGAAGCGGCCACCACCAGCACCAGGTTGTTCACCAGCAGCAGGGTCTCGCGGGACCAGAGGGCAAAGCCCACCTGGCTCTTGACCACCGGCGCGCGGACGGCGAACAGGGTCAGCGAACCGCCCACCACCATCAGCAGGAAGATCAGGATGAACACCCCACGCTCCGGGTCCGAAGCGAAGGCATGCACCGAGGTGAGCACCCCGGAACGGACCAGGAAGGTGCCCAGCAGGCTGAGGGAGAAGGCGGCGATGGCCAGCAGCACCGTCCAGCTCTTGAACACGCCGCGCTTCTCGGTCACCGCCAGGGAGTGGATCAGCGCGGTGCCCACCAGCCAGGGCATGAAGGAGGCGTTTTCCACCGGGTCCCAGAACCACCAGCCACCCCAGCCGAGCTCGTAGTAGGCCCACCAGGAGCCCAGCACGATGCCGACGGTGAGGAAGGCCCAGGCGACGATGGTCCAGGGGCGCGACCAGCGGGCCCAGGCAGCGTCGAGGCGACCGCCCAGCAGCGCGGCGATGGCGAAGGCGAAGGCCACCGAGAAGCCCACGTAGCCCATGTAGAGCATCGGCGGGTGGACGATCAGGCCGAAGTCTTGGAGCAGCGGGTTGAGGTCATTGCCGTCGGCCGGCATGTTCGGCAGCAGGCGATTGAAGGGGTTGGACGTGATGATCAGGAACGACAGGAAGCCGATGCTGATGATCCCCATCACCGCGAGCACGCGGGCCAGCATCACCTCCGGCAGTTGGCGGGAGAACACCGACACGGCGAAGGTCCAGCCACCGAGGATCAGCGCCCAGAGCAGCAGCGAGCCCTCGTGGGCGCCCCATACGGCGCTGAACTTGTAGTACCAGGGCAGCGCACTGTTGGAGTTGCTGGCCACATAGGAGACGGAGAAGTCATCGACCATGAAGGCGTAGGTGAGGCAGCCGAAAGCGAAGGCGAGGAAGGCGAACTGCCCCCAGGCCGCTGGCTGGGCCAGGCTCATCCATTGGCGGTCGCCGCGCCAGGCGCCGATCAGCGGCAGGGTTGCCTGCACGGCAGCCATGCACAGGGCGAGGATCAGGGCCAGGTGGCCGAGTTCGGGAATCATGGGTCAGCCCTCTTTCTTCGCGGGGGCCATCTGGCCGCTTTCTTTCAGCGCCTTGGTCACTTCCGGCGGCATGTACTTCTCGTCGTGCTTGGCCAGCACTTCATCGGCCACCAGCACGCCGTCGGCGTCCAACTTGCCCAGGGCGACGATGCCCTGCCCTTCGCGGAACAGGTCCGGAAGGATGCCGTGGTAGCGGATGGTCACGTCCTTGGCGAAGTCGGTGACCACGAACTGCACCTCGAGGGAGTCCTGCGAGCGCTGCACCGAGCCGTCGCGGACCATGCCGCCCGCGCGGATGCGGGTGTCCTTGGGCGCTTCGCCGTTGGCGATCTGCGTGGGGGTGTAGAACAGGTTGATGTTCTGTTGCAGCGCCGACAACGCCAGCGCCACGGCGATTCCCACACCGGCCAGGATGGCCAGGATGATGAACAGGCGCTTCTTGCGGATCGGATTCACTTCGACTCCTCCCGGCGCAAACGACGCGCCTCGTCTTGCAGGTAGCGACGGCGCGCCAGCAGCGGCAGCGCGACGTTGAGAATCAGGATGGCCAGGCTGATGCCGTAAGCGCTCCAGACATAGAGGCCGTGATGGCCCATGGCGATGAACTCACCGAACGACGCGAAATTCACGATGCCTTCTCCACCAGTGCCTTGACCTCGGCCTTGACCCAGCCGGCCCGCGCCTCGCGGCGCAGCACGTCGAGGCGCATGCGCATCATCAGGACCGCGGCGAAGAAGCAGTAGAAGCCCAGCACCATGATCAGCAGCGGCACCCACATCTCGGCGGGCATGGCCGGCTTCTCGGTGACGGTGAAGGTCGCCGGCTGGTGCAGGGTGTTCCACCACTCCACCGAGTACTTGATGATCGGGATGTTGATCACGCCGACGATGGCCAGCACCGAACAGGCCTTGGCGGCGCTGTCACGATTGCTGATCGCCTGGCCCAGGGCAATGACACCGAAGTAGAGGAAAAGGAGGATGAGCATCGACGTCAGTCGGGCATCCCAGACCCACCAGGCGCCCCAGGTCGGACGGCCCCAGATGGCACCGGTAAGCAGCGCGATGGCGGTCATCCAGGCGCCGATGGGGGCGGCGGCCTGCAAGGCGACGTCGGCGAGCTTCATCTTCCACACCAGCCCGACCACGCCGCACACCGCCAGCATCACGTAGCAGGACTGCGCCAGGAAGGCGGCCGGCACGTGGATGTAGATGATGCGGAAGCTGTTGCCCTGCTGGTAGTCCGGCGGCGCGAAGGCGAGGCCCCAGACCAGGCCGGCGGTGATCAGGATGCCCGCCGCCCAGGCGAACCAGGGCAGCCAGCGGCCGCTGATCTCGTAGAACCATTTGGGCGAGCCCAGCTTGTGGAACCAGGTCCAGTTCATGAAAGCTGCCTCAAAACTACTGCACTTGCCGATACGGCGTTGAAAGCAGGCTCGGGCTGCTCATTTAGGGCGACTAAACTCCGCGCCCTCGCCTGCTTTCGCCTTGTCTCGGCTGTGCTCGCTACGTTTTTCAACAGCTTTCTCATGATCAGGCAACTCTGTTTCTTATTCGCCGACGCTGATGGTCAGGCCGGCGGCTATGGCAAAGGGAGTCAGGGTCACCGCCAGGGCGGTGAGGCAGGCCAGCCACAACAGGTGGCCGACTGCAGGCAGTCCTTGCAGGGCCGCTTGCATCGCCCCGCTGCCAAGAATCAGCACCGGGATGTACAGCGGCAGAATCAATAGCGCCAGCAACAGCCCGCCGCGCTTGAGGCCCACGGTCAGGGCCGCACCGACGGCGCCGAGCAGGCTCAGCACCGGCGTTCCCAGCAGCAGCGAGCCGAGCAGCACCGGCAGGCAGCGCGCTGGCAGGCCCAGCATCAGCGCCAGCAGGGGCGCCAGCAGTACCAATGCCAGCCCGGAAAAAAGCCAGTGTGCCAGCACCTTGGCCAAAACCAGAAGCGGCAGGGGGTGCGGCGAAACGACCCACTGTTCAAGCGAGCCATCTTCGAAATCACTGCGGAAAAGCCCGTCCAGCGAGAGCAGGACGGCCAATAGGGCCGCCACCCAGACCAGCCCCGGAGAAAGGCTTTGCAACAATTGCGTCTCCGGGCCGACGGCCAAGGGGAACAGAGCGATGACGATAGCGAAGAACACCAGGGGGTTGGCCAGCTCCGCCGGTCGGCGGAACAGCAGACGCGCCTCACGGGCCACGACCAGGCTGAATACACGGATCATGCGGCGCGTCGCCCCAGGTCGAGTTCGCGGTAGCCGGCAGGAACGCGGCTCATGCTGTGGTGGGTGGTGAACACCACCAGGCCGCCGTTATCGCAGTGCTGCGCCAGGTGCTCTTCCAGTTGCGCCACGCCCTGCTTGTCGAGGGCGGTGAAGGGTTCGTCGAGGATCCACAGCGGCGGCGCATCGAGGTAGAGGCGCGCCAGGGCCACGCGGCGCTGCTGGCCGGCGGACAGGGTATGGCAGGGCACATCTTCGAAGCCGCGCAAGCCCACCGCTTCCAGCGCCTGCCAGATGGCATCGCGGCTGGCCGGCTGGTGCAGGGCACAGAGCCAGGCGAGGTTCTCTTCGGGGCTGAGCAGCCCCTTGATGCCGGCGGCGTGACCGATCCAGAGCAGTTCGCGGGCCAGTTCACCGCGCTGCCCGGCCAGGGCAACGCCCTTCAGCCGTACTTCGCCGGCGGTGGGTTGCATCAGCCCGCAGAGCAGGCGCAGCAGGCTGGTCTTGCCGCTGCCGTTGGGGCCGGCCACCTGCAGCATCTCGCCATGGCCGAGGCGCAGGTCGAGCCGCTCGAACAGCATGCGCCAGTCGCGCTCGCAGGCGAGATCGTGGGTCTCGAGATAAGGACTGGTCACGGCAACGGATACCCTGGGGGGAACTCAAGTCATGGAGGTGCCGGCCGCTATACTCAGGTACGCGCAAAACAGCGCCCGGCCCGGACGGGGCGGCATTATACATGTCATCCACGGCCCCCGAAGGGGGCTTTCAACAGGTTGTAACCCTTTGATGACCGAGATCAGCACCTCGCGCCCCATCAGCGCCACACCACCGGCCAGCCGCCCCGTGCAAACGGTCGCGGAAGCCGCCGTCAAGCTGCTGCAACCGATCAACGGCCTGCTCTCGGCGGGGGAAAGCGCAGACGCGGAAGTGGTGAGCGTCAAGGAGTCTGCACAGAACAGCTTCCAGGTGTTGCTCAAGCTCACGCTCAACGGCGGCCAGCAAACCACGGTGGAAGCCAGCAGCAACCGCCCCCTGGCCCAGGGCAGCCTGATCAACGTCACCGCCGTCTCGGAAACCAAGCTGATGGTGGCCCTGCAACCCGGCGGCACCGCAGCGCTGAACAGCATCGACCTCGACCAGCTGCCGGTGGGCACCCTGGTGCAGGGCAAGGTGGTTTCCAGCGAGCAACTGGCCGAAGCGCGCGCCACGGTCTATCGCTCGCTGATCAACCTGATCAACACCCCCCTGGCCGGCCGCCAGATGGCGGTGGAAGGCCCGCTGCCATTGCCCCTCGGCAGCCTGCTGAGTGCCCAGGTGCAGAGCAGCCAGTCGCTGCAGTTCCTCCCCCTCTCCGCCCAGTTCGACCAGCTCGCCCTGACCCAGCAACTGGCCAACCAGCAAAGCCGCCAGGGCTCCCTGGAAGGCCTGGTACAAGCCTTGAAGGGCATGGGCGACGAGCTGCCGAGCAACCTCCGCGGCACCGTCGACCGCCTGCTGAACAGCTTGCCCGACGCGGCCCAGCTCAGTGACTCCAAGCTCCTGGCCAAGGCCATGGAGAACAGCGGCGCGCTGCTGGAAGCCCGGCTGCTGGCCGGCCACGGCGCCGCACTGGGCCAGGACATCAAGGGCAACCTGCTGCGCCTGATCGCCCAGTTGCTGCCCAACCTGCCCAATGGCCCGGCCGCACTGCCTACCGCCGGCGCCAGCAACGCCATGGCCCAAGCCTTGCCGGCCTTCATCCGCAGCGCCCTGGGTTCCCTCGGCCAGGCCAGCGCCCGCCAGCAGGCACTGAGCTTTCCCCTGCCCTCGCGCCTGGCACAGCAGGCCGAAGGCGAAGGTGACCTGGAGCTGCTGCTGAAGATGGCCGCCGCTGCGGTCTCGCGCCTGCAGACCCACCAGCTGTCGAGCCTGGCCCAATCGCAGATGACCCCCGAGGGCAACTTGCTGACCACCTGGCAGCTGGAACTGCCCATGCGCAACAACCAGGACATCGTGCCCCTGCAGGTCAAGGTGCAGCAGGAGCAAAGCCCGCAGAAACGCAGCAAGGAAGAACAGAAGGACACCCTGTGGCGCATCGAGCTGGCATTCGACATGGAGCCGCTGGGGCCGCTGCAGGTGCAGGCGCAACTGCTGCGCGGCGCCATCTCCAGCCAGCTCTGGGCCGAGCGGGCCCGCACCGCCAGTCTGATCGACGGCGAGTTGCCCAACCTGTGCGAGCGCCTGGTTTCCGCCGGCCTCGAAGTCAGCGAGCTGGCCTGCCGCCAGGGCGTACCGCCGCAAGGCCCGCGTACCAACCTGCAACAGCGCTGGGTGGACGAAACCGCATGAGCCCCCTCTCCTTCCCGCGCCCCCGGAGCAACCCGCAATGACCCAGGCCAAGCAGCCGCGCCAGGCCATCGCCCTGTCCTATGACGGTGTCTCCGCCCCAAGCCTCACCGCCAAGGGCGACGACGAGCTGGCGGAAGCGATTCTCGCCATCGCCCGCGAATACGAAGTGCCGATCTACGAGAACGCCGAACTGGTGCGCCTGCTGGCGCGCATGGAGTTGGGCGAGGCGATTCCCGAGGCGCTGTATCGCACCCTCGCCGAAATCATCGCCTTCGCCTGGTACCTCAAGGGCAAGTGCCCCGCCGGTTTCGTCGCCGACGGCGAACGCGACGTCACCCCACCGGTACCGCTGCTGGGCGGCCCTAGGGGCTGAGGGCCAGCACCTCGCCTTCCACCCCCTTGCCCAGGGGGAAGTCCAGCAACTGCCAGGCGAAATAGCCCTCGCGGAAGTAGAACACCTGCTTGTAGCCCCAGCTCACGGCGAGCTGCGCCGCCAATGCGCCACGGGGGCAGACGTCGCTGTCGCAGTAGATGACCAGGGGCACATGCCGGGGCCAGTGGGGCATGGCCAGCCCGGCGAAGCGGTCGGCCAGGTCGAGGTGCACCGCCCCGTGCACATGGCCCCAGCTCCATTCCGCCGAAGGCCGCACATCGATGAACAGCGCACCGTAGTCATACAGCCGCTTGGCCTGGAGCACGTTGACCGTAGTCGCGCCCTTGACGCGCAGGGGCGCCTCCTCGGCCTGGGCCAGGGGCAGAACGCAAAGCAGCAGGAAGGACAGAACACGCATGGCGGCGCTCGCGGAGTCGGGACCCGAGTCTTGAGCTTAGGCAGCGAGGGGAGCCGGCCTTGGAACTATTGGTTCAGAGCGGGCGCGTTCGTTAGAGCAGGAGGGAGTTAAAGCGGGGTTCAGCCTTGTTTCTGCTTGCGGGCCAATTGCAGCTTGCTGACCAGCTCGGCCTCGGCCTGGGTCAGGCCACAGGAATGGGTCAGGTCATCGACGCTGGCACCCATGCCGGCAAGGCGCGCGGCCTGGGTGAAGGACAGGCTGCTGGGGTCACGCTGCTCGATCTGGCTGACCTTGTCCGGCAGCGGCGCCACCACGCGGCGCAGCTCGTGCAGCTCCTCGCCCATGCGGATGGAACCGCTGAGGTAGGCGTCGAGCCGACGCGCCAGTTCCTTGATGCGCTGGTCGCGCACCGCATCGCGCTTGGCCTGCTCCTCGGCCGCCAGGCGTTGCCCCTTCTGCAGCCGCACGCAGGTGACTGCGAGGGCTGCACAGGCGACCGCCAGGACCAGCAGCGCGATCTCGATCAGCACGTCAGATGCTCTCCAGCTCCGACCACTCTTCCTCGCTCATCATCTTGTCCAGCTCGACCAGGATCAGCAGCTCGCCGTTCTTGTTGCAGACGCCCTGGATGAACTTGGCCGATTCCTCGTTGCCCACGTTGGGCGCGGTCTCGACCTCGGACTGACGCAGGTAGACCACTTCGGCGACGCTGTCGACGAGGATGCCCACGACCTGCTTGTCCGCTTCGATGATGACGATGCGGGTGTTGTCGGTGACCGACGCCGAATCCAGGCCGAAGCGCTGGCGGGTGTCGATCACGGTGACCACGTTACCGCGCAGGTTGATGATGCCCAGCACATAGCTCGGAGCACCCGGGACCGGCGCGATCTCGGTGTAACGCAGGACTTCCTGGACCTGCATCACGTTGATGCCGTAGGTCTCGTTATCCAGGCGGAAAGTCACCCATTGCAGGATGGGATCTTCGGAACCTTGCCCTGACGATTTCTTCATGTTCCCTAGCCTCTTCTAGAACCGCCCGGGGCGGCGTTCGCGGGTTCTGCCCGCTTGTTTCAAATCCGGAGCGCCGCACTTGCGCGAGGCGCCGGTGTTCAGTTGAGCGACATCTTCTTGACGGCACCACTGGCGATCAGTTCAGCCAGGGCGGCGACGTCCAGCAGCGCGCACATGTGTTCGATCACGGTACCGGCGAGCCACGGACGCTGGGTGCGCTGGCTGCGCCATTTGATTTCGCTCGGGTCCAGGCGGATGGAGCGGCTCACCTGGTGCACGGCCAGGCCCCACTCGTACCCCTGGACCGAGATAACGTACTGCAAGCCTTCGCGGAAATCATCGCGGTAGCGGTCCGGCATGACCCAGCGCGCGGTGTCGAGCACCTTCAGGTTACCCCCCTGGCTCGGCAGGATGCCGAGGAACCAGTCGGGCTGGCCGAACAGCGGCGTGAGTTCCTGGCCGGCCAGCGGGTAGATGGAGCCCAGGCACACAAGCGGCACCGCGAGGGTGAGGCCGGCGACATCGAACAGCAGGCACTCGAAGGGTTCTTCAGCCCAGCTGGGGCGGCCGTCGGAGGCCACCGGCTCGCTGTCCAGCAGCGGCGCGTTGGCGGTCTTCAGCTCGGCAACCGGCTCCACCAGGGTCGGGCGGGCGACCGGCGCCACAGGGGCGATGGGGGCGGCAGGCGGCGGGACAGGCACCGGCGCTACGGGCTTGACCTCGGTACGCAACTCCGTCGGTGCGGCGACCAGGGTGCGCAGCGGCGTGGCCTCCAGCACCGCCCTGGCCACGGGCACAGGCGCCGATACCGCCGCAGCGATCGGGGCAGGCGCCGGAGCCGGCACAGCCGCGATCACCGGCTTGACGGTCAGCCGGGCATCACGAACCTGTTCCTCCAGCACGGCAGCCTCGAACTCGTCCAGGCTGATGCTGTCGGCGAATTCGACGGCCGCTTCCTGCAGCAGGGAATCGAGGTAGGACTGCAAGGCCAGCTGCGGCCTTGTGGCGGTGGCGACGGTACGGCTCATGGATGGGACCTGCAGGAGTGGACTCCAGAGTCTATCGGCAGCAAGGCCGCAGGACTTGAGGTATGCAGTTCAGCATAGTCGGTCATTTCAGGCTACCTGGGCGGCCAGTTGCTGACTGAGCAAATGCTTGAGCAGCGCGCGATAAGCGATCACCCCCCGGCTGTTGGAATCGTATTGCGACGGCGTGACCCCGGCGCGGCTGGCATCACGCAGGCGGGTATCCACCGGAATATAGGCCGGCCATAGGTGCTCGGGATAGGAATTGCGCAGCACCCGCAGGGTATTCAGGGAGGCCTGAGTACGGCGGTCGAACAGGGTCGGCACGATGGTGTAGGGCAACGCCTGCTTGCGCGAGCGGTTGATCATCGCCAGGGTGCTGACCATGCGCTCCAGGCCCTTGACGGCGAGGAACTCGGTCTGCACCGGGATCACCAGCTGCTGGCTGGCGGCCAGGGCGTTGACCATCAGCACGCCCAGCAGCGGCGGGCTGTCGATGATGGCGTGGTCGAACTCCTGCCACAGCTGCGCCAGGCTCTTGGCGATCACCAGGCCCAGGCCGTTCTGCCCGGGCGACTGGCGCTCCAGGGTAGCCAGCGCGGTGCTGGAGGGCAGCAGCGAGATGCGTTCGTGGCTGGTCTGCAGCAGCAGTTGGCGCGGCAGGCCATCGGGTACCGTGCCCTGGTGCAGGAACAGGTCGAAGCAGCTGTGTTCCAGGGTGTCCGGGTCATGCCCGAAGTAGCTGGTCATGGAACCGTGGGGGTCGAGGTCGACCACGACCACGCGCTTGCCGGCATCGGCCAGCAGGCCCGCCAGTGCGATCGACGAGGTGGTCTTGCCCACTCCACCCTTTTGATTGGCTACCGCCCAAACTCTCATGGTCTTCATCCTCCCGGCAGAAACGCCGCCTTGCCGAGAATCATTGTCCGCCCGCAGGGGCTGGCGACGGGGAATTGACGGCCCCCGCTGCTGGGGGCCTCGCTTCTGGCGCTGGTGCAGGTTGCGTGCCAGCACGCTGCAGGGCGCCATCCGGTTTTGCGTTGGCGCTGCCTACGCCACTGACCGCTCGACGCACGTCCAGGTTGCGCGACACCACCAATACCACGCGCCGGTTGCGCCCGCGCCCTTCGGCCGTTGCATTGTCCGCCACCGGCTGGAACTCGCCATAGCCGACCGCGGCCAGGCGCGCCGGGTTCACGCCATCCATCGAGAGCATGCGCACGATGCTCGAGGCCCGTGCCGTAGACAGCTCCCAGTTGGAAGGATAGTTCGCCGTATTGATCGGCAGGTTATCGGTGAAACCTTCTACGTGCACCGGGTTTTCGTAGGGCGCCAGGATCTTGGCCACCTTCTCGATCAGGGTGAAGGCTTCGTTGGCCGGTATCGCGTCGCCGCTGGGGAACAGCAGGCTGGAGTTGAGCTCGATCTCCACCCACAGCTCATTGCCGCGAACCGTCATCTGCCCGTCCTTGATCAGCTCGCCAAAGGCCTCGCTGATGTCCTGGCTGATCTCCTGCAGCGGATCAGTGGCAGCGCTCGGCGTATCACTGGAGCCGCTGTCGGTCATGGACTTGTCCGCCTCGGTGGTACGCGGGCGCTCATCCCCAACGGGGATCGGCTTGATCGAACGATCCGGCTGGCTGAAGACGCCGGTGAGGGTCTCCGAGAGGATCTTGTACTTGCCTTCGTTGATCGAGGAGATGGAGTACATCACCACGAAAAAGGCGAACAGCAGGGTGATGAAGTCCGCGTAGGAGACCAGCCAACGCTCGTGATTCTCGTGTTCTTCCTGATGACGTCTGCGGGCCATGTCGCCTCCATCAATCCATGAAGCCTTGCAGCTTCAACTCGATGGAGCGGGGATTCTCGCCCTCGCCGATGGAGAGGATGCCTTCGAGCAGCATCTCCCGGTAGCGCGACTGGCGCATGGCGATGGACTTGAGCTTGTTACCGATCGGCAGCAGCAGCAGGTTGGCGAAGCCGACGCCGTAGATGGTGGCGACGAAGGCCACGGCGATGCCACCGCCCAGCTGGCTGGGGTCCGCCAGGTTGCCCATGACATGGATCAGGCCCATTACCGCACCGATGATGCCGATGGTCGGCGCGTAGCCGCCCATGCTTTCGAACACCTTGGCGGCCTGGATATCACGGGCTTCCTGGGTGTAGAGGTCCACCTCGAGGATGCTGCGGATAGCTTCCGGTTCGGCACCGTCCACCAACAGCTGCAGGCCCTTGCGGGCGTAGGGGTCCGGCTCGGAATCGGCGATGGGCTCGAGGCCCAGCAGGCCCTCCTTGCGGGCAGCCATGCTCCAGCCGACCACGCGGTTGATGCCGCCGGCCAGGTCAATCTGCGGGGGGAAGATGATCCAGCGAATGGTCACCAGGGACCGCTTGAACACACTCATCGGGGTCTGCAGGAACGCAGCCCCGAGGGTACCGCCCACCACGATCAGCGCAGCGGGGCCGTTGAGCAACGCCCCCGCGTGGCCACCTTCGAGGTAGTTGCCGCCGATGATGGCGACGAGTGCGAGTATGACGCCGACAACGCTCAGTACATCCATTGACGCGCGTTCTCCATTACAGGCACGCCTCGGCTATGTGCCTGCCGATATCGTCGAGCCCGTAGACGGCGTCGGCCAGGTTGGCCTTCACGATGGCCATGGGCATGCCGTAGATCACGCAGCTGGCTTCATCCTGCGCCCAGACCTGGCTGCCGCCCTGCTTGAGCAGGCGAGCGCCTTCCCGGCCATCGGCGCCCATGCCGGTGAGCACCACCGCCAGGACCTTGTCGTTATAGGCCTTGGCCGCCGAGCCGAAGGTGATGTCGACGCAGGGCTTGTAGTTCAGCCGCTCGTCACCCGGGAGGATGCGCACGGTGCCACGGCCGTCGACCATCATCTGCTTGCCACCGGGCGCCAACAGGGCCAGGCCGGGGCGCAGCACGTCGCCGTCCTCGGCTTCCTTGACGGAAATCCGGCAGAGCTTGTCGAGGCGCTCGGCGAAGGCCTTGGTGAAGGCGGCCGGCATGTGCTGGATCAGGACGATGGGCGCCGGAAAGTTGCCGGGCAGCTGGGTCAGCACCCGCTGCAGGGCCACCGGGCCGCCGGTCGAGGTGCCGATGGCCACCAGCTTGTAGGACTTGCGTTTGGGAGCCGGGCTGGACGAGCCCCCCGAGCTGGAAGCCGGCGTAGGTGCGGCACCGGCGCTGGGGCGCGACGGGGCCGGCGTGGGCGCAGCGGGGCTGGGCGCCGACGCCGGGGCTGCCGGCGCTGGGCTGTAGCTGCTGTAGCGACGGTTGCTGCGGGCGATGCTGTGCACCTTCTCGCAGAGCAGTTGCTTGACCTTGTCGGGGTTGCGCGAGATGTCCTCGAAGTTCTTCGGCAGGAAATCCACCGCACCCGCGTCGAGGGCGTCCAGGGTCACCCGGGCGCCTTCGTGGGTCAGGGAAGAAAACATCAGCACGGGGGTCGGGCAGCGCTGCATGATGTGCCGCACCGCGGTGATGCCGTCCATCATCGGCATCTCGTAGTCCATGGTGATCACGTCCGGCTTGAGCGCCAGCGCCTGATCGATGGCTTCGCGACCGTTGGTGGCGGTGCCGATCACCTGGATATTGGGGTCGGCGGACAGAATCTCCGAGACACGACGACGGAAGAAACCGGAGTCATCAACCACCAGAACCTTGACTGCCATAAACACTCCTAACAGGCGGCCCGCCAGGGCCGCCTAAACGATCAACCGCGGCGCGCGTAGCGCTTGAGCATGCTCGGCACGTCGAGAATCAGGGCGATGCGTCCATCGCCGGTGATGGTGGCGCCGGACATGCCGGGAGTGCCCTGGAGCATCTTGCCCAGGGGCTTGATCACCACCTCTTCCTGGCCGACCAGCTGGTCCACCACGAAGCCGATGCGCTGGGTGCCCACGGAGAGGATCACCACATGGCCTTCGCCCTGTTCCTCGTGGGCCGCGTTACGCACCAGCCAGCGCTTGAGGTAGAACAGCGGCAGCGCCTTGTCGCGCACGATCACCACTTCCTGGCCGTCCACCACGTTGGTGCGCGACAGGTCGAGGTGGAAGATCTCGTTGACGTTGACCAGCGGGAAGGCGAAGGCCTGGTTGCCCAGCATCACCATCAGGGTCGGCATGATCGCCAGGGTCAGCGGCACCTTGATGACGATCTTCGAGCCCTGCCCCTTCTGCGAGAACACGTTGACCGTGCCGTTGAGTTGGGAAATCTTGGTCTTCACCACGTCCATGCCGACACCGCGGCCGGAGACGTCGGAAATCTCGGTCTTGGTCGAGAAGCCCGGGGCGAAGATCAGGTTGTAGCACTCGAGATCGGTCAAGCGGTCGGCGGCGTCCTTGTCCAGCAGCCCCTTCTCCACCGCCTTGGCGCGGAGGATATTGGCGTCCATCCCCTTGCCGTCGTCGGTGATCATCAGAAGGATGTGGTCGCCTTCCTGTTCGGCGGAGAGCACCACGCGGCCGGTGCGCGGCTTGCCGGCGGCCTCGCGCTCCTCGGGCGTCTCGACGCCGTGGTCGACGGCGTTGCGCACAAGGTGGACCAGCGGGTCGGCCAGGGCCTCGACCAGGTTCTTGTCGAGGTCGGTCTCTTCACCCACCAGCTCGAGGTTGATCTCTTTCTTCAGGTTGCGCGCCAGGTCGCGGACCAGGCGCGGGAAGCGGCCGAAGACCTTCTTGATCGGCTGCATGCGGGTCTTCATGACCGCGGTCTGCAGGTCGGCGGTGACCACGTCGAGGTTGGACACGGCCTTGGCCATGGACTCGTCGCCGCTGTTGAGGCCCAGGCGCACAAGGCGGTTACGCACCAATACCAGCTCGCCGACCATGTTCATGATCTCGTCCAGGCGCGCGGTGTCGACGCGTACCGTGGTCTCGGCCTCGCTGGCGGCGGACGCGGCCTTATCGCCACCCGCGGCAGGCGCGGGAGCGGCCGCAGGCTTGGCAGCGGGCTTGGGCGGCTCAGCCGCCTTGGGAGCAGCAGCCGGTTTTGCGGCGGCAGGCTTGGCGGCCGGAGCGGCAGCGGGCTTGGCCGGCGCAGCCGGTTTGGCAGGGGCTGCCTCCGCGGCTTCGGCAACGAACTTGCCCTTGCCGTGGAGCTGGTCGAGCAGCGCTTCGAATTCGTCGTCAGTGATGTTTTCGCCGGCGCCGGCAGTAGGTGCCGCAGGAGCCTTGTCGGCCGGAGCGGCAACCGCAGGGGCCTCGACCTCAGCGGCGGCCACGAACTTGCCTTTGCCATGCAACTGGTCGAGCAGCGCTTCGAACTCGTCGTCGCTGATCTCGTCACCGCCACCGGCAGGTGCCGCAGGCGCAGGCACCGGGGCGGCAGCCTTGGCAGGCGCAGCAGGGGCCTGCTCGGCCACGAACTTGCCCTTGCCGTGCAGTTGGTCGAGCAGCGCTTCGAACTCGTCGTCGCTGATTTCGTCAGCCCCGGCAGCGGCCGATGAGGCCGCGCTGGCGCTCGACTCGGCGGCGGGCTCATCGAGCACGTTGAGCAGTTGTTCGAACTCGCTGTCGGTGATATCACCGGACGCGGCTTCGGCTTCAGCAACGGGCTCAGGCTCGGGCTCGTACTCCGGTTCGGCAGCCGCCTCGTCACCACCCGGCTCGGCCAGGCGTGCCAGGGCAGCCAGCAGCTCCGGCGTGGCCGGCGTCGGCTCGGCGCGCTCGCGTACCTGGCTGAACATCTCGTTGACCGTGTCCAGCGCTTGCAGGACCACGTCCATGAGCTCCGCCGTCACACGGCGTTCGCCCTTGCGCAAGATGTCGAAGACGTTCTCGGCGATGTGGCAGCACTCCACCAGCGCATTCAGCTGGAGGAAGCCGGCACCACCCTTGACCGTGTGGAAGCCGCGGAAAATGGCATTGAGCAGATCCATATCGTCCGGACGGCTCTCGAGCTCGACCAGCTGTTCGGACAATTGCTCCAATATTTCGCCGGCCTCAACCAGGAAGTCCTGGAGGATTTCTTCATCGGCGTCGAAGCTCATTCGGTTGCTCCCTAGAATCCAAGGCTGGATAACAGATCATCGACATCGACCTGACCGGACACGACATCATCACGCTTATCGGCATTGATCTGCGGACCTTCACCCCTGGAAGGCTCTTTTTGTTTTTCTTTTTCAGCCACGATCTCCGCACGGTCGTGGTGGATACCAGCGAAGCGATCGACATCGCTGGCCATCAGTACCAATTTCACCAGGTTGCTCTCGACCTCGGTGACCAGTTGCGTGACGCGCTTGATCACCTGGCCGGTGAGATCCTGATAGTCCTGGGCAAGGAGGATGTCGTTCATCCTCGACGAAAGCTGTTCGGTATCGCGTTGACTGCGAGCAAGGAAAGTCTCGATGCGCTTGGCCAGGTCGCGGAAGGCATCCGCGCCAATTTCCCGACGCATGAAGCGCCCCCACTCCTCTCCCAGGCTCTGGGCTTCATCGCCTAGGCCATTGAGCAGCGGTGCGCTCTCCTCCACCAGGTCCATGGTCCGGTTCGCGGCCTTCTCGGTCATCTTCACCACGTAGGAAAGACGATCCGTGGCGTCGGCGATCTGCGAAACCTCGGTGGCATGGGGCAGGTGCGGGTCGATCTGGAAGTTGACGATCGCGGTGTGCAGCTCGCGCGTCAGCTTGCCGACTTCCTGGTACAGCCCGCGATCACGGACTTTGTTGAGTTCATGGATGAGTTGCACGGCATCGCCGAAATTGCCTTTTTCAAGGGTATCGACCAGCTCGCGCGCATGGTTTTTCAGGGTCGACTCAAGGTCTCCCGGTTGGGAATCTTTTTGGTCCATGGCGTCCTCGCGACTGGCATCAGCCGTTGACCCGTTCGAAGATCTTCTCGATCTTCTCTTTGAGCACCTGGGCGGTGAAAGGCTTGACCACATAGCCGTTCACACCGGCCTGGGCCGCTTCGATGATCTGGTCACGCTTGGCCTCGGCCGTCACCATCAGCACCGGCAGGTGCTTGAGGCGCTCGTCGGCACGCACGGCGCGCAACAGATCGATCCCGGTCATGCCCGGCATGTTCCAGTCGGTGACCAGGAAATCGAAGTTGCCACTGTGCAGCATGGGTAGAGCGGTGGTGCCATCATCGGCCTCTGCGGTATTGGTGAAACCCAAGTCACGCAGGAGGTTCTTGATGATGCGTCTCATCGTCGAGAAATCGTCCACGATGAGGATTTTCATGTTCTTGTCCAAATCGACCTCCGTACAGTCCTAAACGCCCCCGTAGAACGGGGGCGTCGATCAATCGAAAAACCGGCGTGCCAATCAGTGCGCGCGCCATTCACCCAGCCGTGACCGCAAGCGTGCGGCACATTGGCTGTGCAACTGGCTGACCCGCGATTCACTGACCCCCAGCACTTCGCCGATTTCCTTCAAATTCAGCTCTTCGTCGTAATACAGCGCCAGTACCAAGCGCTCTCGTTCCGGCAGATTGGCGATGGCGTCAGCCAGCGCCGCCTGGAAGCGCTCGTCTTCCAGATCATTCGAAGGTTCGAGATGGGTGACTCCGGTGTCTTCGTGCGTCGCGCCATGCTCACCGTCCTGCAACAGGTCGTCGAAGCTGAACAGGCGGCTGCCCAAAGTGTCGCTCAGGATGCCGTAGTAATCTTCGAGACTCAATCCAAGTTCGGCCGCAACTTCCTGATCTTTAGCGTCTCGCCCGGTTCTTGCCTCAATTTTCCGGATGGCATCGCTCACCATCCGGGTGTTGCGATGGACCGAGCGTGGTGCCCAATCCCCTTTTCTCACTTCATCGAGCATGGCACCGCGGATGCGTATGCCTGCATAGGTCTCGAAACTTGCGCCCTTGCTGGAATCGTATTTCTTCGAGGCTTCGAGCAGGCCGATCATGCCGGCCTGCATCAGGTCCTCCACCTGCACGTTGGCCGGCAAGCGGCCCAGCAGGTGGTAGGCGATGCGTTTGACCAGCGGCGCGTAGCGCTCGATCAGCTGGTGCTGGGAATCCCTAGCCTGTGCCTTGTTGTACATACGAAGTCCACTAGCGGGTGTCATATGGCCGAATCCGCGATCGGTTGCTGCACCAGGCGCTCCACGAAGAACTCCAGATGACCGCGTGGGTTGGCCGGCAGGGGCCAGCTGTCCACTTTCTGGGCTATCGCCTTGAACGCCAGGGCGCACTTCGAGCGCGGGAAGGCTTCGTAAACCGCGCGCTGCTTCTGCACGGCCTTGCGTACGGATTCGTCATAGGGCACCGCGCCGACATATTGCAAGGCCACATCCAGGAAGCGATCAGTCACTTTGGTCAGCTTAGCAAAGAGGTTGCGACCCTCCTGTGGACTGTGTGCCATGTTGGCCAATACGCGGAAACGGCTCATGCCGTAGTCGCGATTGAGGAGCTTGATCAAAGCATAGGCGTCGGTGATGGAAGTAGGTTCGTCACAGACGACCACTATCACTTCCTGCGCCGCGCGCACGAAGCTGACCACCGCGTCGCCGATGCCGGCGGCGGTGTCGATCACCAGGACGTCGAGGTTGTCGCTGATCTCGCTGAAAGCCTGGATCAGGCCGGCGTGCTGCATGGGCGAGAGCTGCACCATGCTTTGAGTGCCCGAGGCGGCCGGCACGATACGAACGCCACCCGGGCCCTGCAACAGCACGTCACGCAGGTCGCACTCGCCGGCGATCACGTCGGCCAGGGTGCGCTTGGCGGTGAGGCCGAGCAGTACGTCGACGTTGGCCAGGCCAAGGTCGGCGTCCAGCAGCATGACCCGACGACCGAGATCGGCGAGGGCCAGCGAAAGGTTCACCGACACGTTGGTCTTGCCGACGCCACCTTTGCCGCCGGTTACGGCAATCACCTGTACGGGATGCAAACTACCCATTTATTACACCTTGTCTCACGTCGACTGGGCCACTTGGCGGGCTCGTGCCACTCATCCGGAGTGGCTGGGGTTCTATCCGACTCGGCGGGCCGGGTTCTGGTACAGCCCGGCGAACAGGTCGGCCATGGCTTCTTCGCTGGGGTCCTCCGGCGTCTGCAGGCTCACTGCACGGCTCACCAGCTGGTGGCTGCGGGGGATCTGCAGGTCATCCGGAATCCGAGGCCCGTCAGCAAGATAGGCTACCGGGAGATGCTGGCCGATAGCCAGTCCTAAAACCTCTCCCAGGCTCGCCGCTTCGTCGAGCTTGGTCAGGATGCAGCCAGAAAGACCGCAACGCTTATAACTATGGTAGGCCGCCTTTAGCACTTGGCTCTGACTCGTTGCAGCCAGCACCAGATAGTTCCTGGCTTTGACACCACGGCTGGCCAAGGTCTCCAACTGCATTTTAAGCGCAGGATCGGTCGCCGGCAGGCCTGCGGTGTCAATCAGCACCACACGTTTGCGCGCCAGCGGGGCCAGCGCCTGGGTCAGGGATTGGCCGGGATCGACATGGGTCACCGACACGTTGAGGATGCGGCCGAGGGTCTTCAGCTGCTCCTGGGCGCCGATGCGGTAGCTGTCCATGCTCACCAGGGCGATCTGCTGGGCGCCGTATTTCAGTACGTAGCGCGCAGCCAGCTTGGCCAGGGTGGTGGTCTTGCCCATGCCGGCCGGGCCGACCAGGGCGATAACACCGCCCTCTTCCAGCGGCTCCTGCTGCGGCGTGCGGATGGCGTGGGCCAGATGGGCCAGGACCATGCGCCAGGCCTGGCGCGGGTCCTGGACGGAGGCGACACGCTCCATCAGGGCACGGGACAGCTCGGCGGACAGGCCCATGCGCTGCAGGCGACGCCAGAGGCCGGCCTGCTGCGGACGGCGGCTCTGCATCTGGCCCCAGGCGATGGAGCCCAGCTGAACTTCGATCAGTTCACGCAGGCCGTTGAGCTCGAAACGCATGGCATCCAGGCTGCGCTGGTCGGCGGCGGCCGGTGCGGCGGCCTTCGGCTGGGCAGCAGGTGCCGCCAGCGGCGAGGCACTTGCACGCTCGGTGCGTTGCGGACGCATGGCGGCGGCGAGGCTTTCCGCAGACACGTCCGAACGGTCGGCAACCAGCTGGCGGTTCTTGCCGGCGTCGGCCTGGCCACCGCGGTTGCTCAGCTCGGCATGGGCCTCGGCGATGCGGGTCTGGGTACGGCGCAGCTCGGCTTCGAGGGCCGGGTTGGGCTTGCTCGGCGCGGGAGCCGGCATGGGATAGTCGAGCGCGGCGGTGATCTCCACCCCACCGGCGACCCGACGGGTGCCGATGATGGAGGCATCCGCGCCCAGTTCGTCCCGCACCAGTTTCATGGCCTGGCGCATATCCGCAGCGAAGAAGCGTTTGACCTGCATGGCCTGTGACCTCGGTTAGTTCTGCCCCACAGTCGAGACTATGGTGACCTGCTTGTTGTCCGGTATTTCCTGGTAGGCCAGTACGTGCATGGTTGGCACGGCGAGCCTTGCGAAGCGCGACAGCATCGCCCGGATCGGCCCGGCTACCAGCAGGATGGCCTGCTTGCCGAGCATTTCCTGGCGCTGCGCCGCTTCCACCAGGGAACGTTGCAGCTTCTCGGCCATGCCAGGCTCCAGGAGGATGCCATCCTCGGAGCCTTGTCCGGCCTTCTGCATGCTACTGAGCAATATCTGTTCCAACCTGGGCTCCAGGGTGATCACAGGCAGCTCCGGCTCTAGTCCCACAATGCTTTGCACGATTGCGCGGCTCAGCGCCACGCGAACAGCTGCCACCATAGCGGCGGGATCTTGACTCTTGGGTGCGACATTGGCGATGGCCTCGGCGATGGTGCGGATGTCGCGCACCGGTACCTGTTCCTGCAGCAGCGCCTGCAGCACCTTGAGCAGGGTCGACAGCGAAACCAGGCCCGGAACCAGCTCTTCCGCCAGCTTGGGCGAGCTCTTGGCCAACAATTGCATGAGCTGCTGCACTTCTTCGTGCCCCAGCAGCTCGTGGGCGTGCTTGTGCAGGATCTGATTGAGGTGGGTGGCGACCACGGTACTGGCGTCCACCACCGTGTAGCCGAGGGACTGCGCCTGGTCACGCTGGCTGCCGTCGATCCACACGGCCTCCAGGCCGAACGCCGGATCCTTGGCGGCGATGCCGTTGAGGGTGCCGAACACCTGGCCGGGGTTGATCGCCAGCTCGCGGTCCGGGTAGACCTCCGCCTCGGCCACGCTGACGCCCATCAGGGTCAGGCGATAGGCGTTGGGCAGCAGGTCGAGGTTGTCGCGGATGTGCACCGACGGCATGAGGAAGCCCATCTCCTGGGACAGCTTCTTGCGTACGCCCTTGATGCGGGTGAGCAGTTGGCCACCCTGGTTGCGGTCCACCAGGGGAATCAGGCGGTAGCCGACTTCCAGGCCGACCATGTCCACCGGGGTGACGTCGTCCCAGCCCAGCTCCTTGGTTTCCGGGGCACGCTGGGCCGGCAGCAGTTCCTGCTGGCGCTGCGCTTCTTGCACAGCCACTTCCTTCTCCTTCTGGCCCTTGCGCCAGATCCACCAGGCGCCGCCAGCGGCGATCAGGCCGAGGCCGAGGAAGGACACGTGGGGCATGCCCGGGACCAGGCCCATGGCGATGAGGATGGCGGCGGAGACGGCCAGCGCCTTGGGCGAGGCGAACATCTGGCGGTTGACCTGCTGGCCCATGTCCTCGGAGCTGGAAACACGGGTCACCATGATCGCAGCGGCGGTGGACAGCAGCAGCGAGGGGATCTGCGCCACCAGGCCGTCACCGATGGTCAGCAGGGAGTAGATGCGCCCGGCGTCGCCGAAGGTCAGGCCGTGCTGGATGATGCCGATGGCCATGCCACCGATCAGGTTGATGAAGAGGATCAGCAGGCCGGCGATGGCGTCACCGCGGACGAACTTGCTGGCACCGTCCATGGAACCGTAGAAGTCGGCTTCCTGTGAGACTTCCGCGCGGCGCTTTTTGGCTTCGACCTGGTCGATGATGCCGGCGTTGAGGTCGGCGTCGATCGCCATCTGCTTGCCGGGCATGGCGTCCAGGGTGAAACGTGCACTCACCTCGGAGATACGGCCGGCACCCTTGGTGACCACCACGAAGTTGATGATCATCAAGATGGCGAAGATCACCGCACCGACCACGTAGTTGCCGCCGATGACCACTTCACCGAAGGCCTGGATCACCTTGCCCGCGGCGTCGTGGCCGTCCTGGCCGTGGAGCAGTACCACGCGGCTGGAGGCCACGTTCAGCGCCAGGCGCAGCAGGGTCGAGACCAGCAGGATGGTGGGGAAGACCGCGAAGTCCAGCGGGCGCAGGGCGTAGACGCTGACCAGCAGAACCACGATGGAGAGCGCGATGTTGAAGGTGAAGAACACGTCCAGAAGGAACGGCGGCACCGGCAACGTCATCATGCCCAGCATGATCAGCACCAGCAGCGGCACCCCCAGGTTGCCCCGGGACAGGCTGGCGACATTGCCGCGCACGTTGCCGATCAGTTGCGAACGATCCAAATCTCTACCCTCAAGCAGTGGCGAAACACAGCCCTCGCCCATTCAATCTTTTGACGCGCGGATGCGCGCAGCAGAGCTTGTGCAAGAAACTCACCAACTTCCCGGAGGTGGCGGTGCAGAGGGGTGCGCGGCGACCTTTGCCTACAGGCAGGGGCAGCGCAGGGTCAGTCGTCGCGACGCAGGTCAGCGGGGATCGGCGGCTCCGTCAAGGGCGCAGGGCGCTTGCCCTTGCCCGCGCGGAATTGCTTGAGCTGGTAGACGTAGGCCAGTACCTGGGCCACCGCCAGGTACAGGCCGGCGGGGATTTCCTGGTCCAGCTCGGTGGAGTAGAACACCGCCCGCGCCAGGGCCGGGGATTCCAACACGGTGATCTTGTTCTCCTGGGCGATCTCGCGGATCTTCAGCGCGGTGAAGTCGTTGCCCTTGGCCAGCAACAGCGGCGCGGTGCCCTTGGCCGGGTCGTACTTCAGGGCCACGGCGAAGTGCGTCGGGTTGGTGATCACCACGTCGGCCTCGGGCACGGCGGACATCATGCGGCGCTCGGCCATCTCCCGCTGCATGCGACGGATACGCGACTTGACCTCGGGCTTGCCCTCGCTGTCCTTGTACTCGTCGCGCACTTCCTGCTTGGTCATCATCAGCTTCTGCTTGTTGTCCCAGAGCTGATACGGCACGTCGATGGCGGCGATGAGGATCAGCCCGCAAGCCAGCCAGAGCGCGCTCCAGCCCACCACCTGGACGCTATGCAGAATGGCCTGCTCCAGGGGCTCGTGGGCGATGGACAGGAGGTCGTCGGCATCCGAAGACAGCACCATCAGCGCCACCATCAGGATCAGCCCGAACTTGCCCAGCGCCTTGAGCAGCTCCACCACCGCGTGCATGGAGAACATGCGCTTGATGCCGGACAGCGGGTTCATGCGGCTGAATTTCGGCGCCAGGGCCTCGAAGGAGAACAGCCAGCCCCCCAGGGAGATGGGCGCCACAAGCGAGACGATGAGCAGCGTCACCAGCAACGGGGTAACGGCCGAGAGTGCCATCTGCCCCGACTGCAACAGCCACAGCGCCATGCTGCGCTCGTCCATCAGCGCTTCGCGGGACAGGGTGAAGTTGGCCTGCATCATGCGCATCATCATGTCCGCCAGGCCGCCGCCGGAGGCCAGCACGCCCCCTGCCCCACCCAGGGTGATGGCCAGGGTATTGAGCTCCTTGGAACGGGCTATCTGCCCCTTCTCTCGCGCCTCCTGTTGGCGTTTCGCGGTGGGTTCTTCGCTTTTGTCCGCCCCGCTCTCACTTTCTGCCATGGCGCACCTCGGCAGAAGGCCCGGCTAACCGACCGGGACGGGTAATGGGCGGCATGCAGCCGCAGTGGGAGGTCATCAGCGCGCCCTCGCCAGCTCGCGCAGGAGCTGCAAGGCGTCGGTGGCGAGAAGCTGGTACTGGGAGAGGATGTCGGCCATGCCGATCCAGATGATCACCAGGCCCAGGGCCACCGTCAGCGGGAAGCCGATGGAGAAGATGTTCAATTGCGGCGCGGCGCGGGTCATCACGCCGAAGGCGATGTTGACCACCAGCAAGGCGGTGATCGCCGGCAGCGCCAGCAGCAGGCCGGCGCCGAGCACCCAGCCCAGCTTGGTGGCCAGGGTCCAGTAGTGCTCGACCATCAGCCCCCCGCCCACCGGCAAGGTGACGAAGCTCTCGGCGAGCACCTCGAACACCACCAGGTGGCCATTCATGGCCAGGAACAGCAAGGTCACCAGCATGGTGAAGAACTGCCCAATCACCGGCACCGAAACGCCGTTGGTGGGGTCGACCATGGAAGCGAAGCCCAGGCCCATCTGCACCGCGAGTATCTGCCCGGCGACGACGAAGGCATGGAAGAACAGCTGCAGGGCGAACCCCATCACCGCCCCCACCAGTATCTGCTCGGCGATCAGTAGGAAGGCCTGCAGGGTGACAGCGTCCACCGGGGGCATGGGCGGCAGCGAAGGGGCGATCACCGCAGTGATGCCGAGGGCCAGGTACAGCCGCACCCGGGTCGGCACCAGCTGGGTGCCGATCAGCGGCATGGTCATCAGCAGCGAGGCGATGCGGAACAGCGGCAACAGGTAGCTGCCGACCATGCCGCCGATCTGCGATGTGGTCAGCTCCAGCATGTCAGCCGATCAACATGGGGATGTTGTGGTAGAGGTTGGTCATGTACTCCATCAGCTCCCGGGTCAGCCAGGGCCCGGCCCACATCAGCGAGATGAGCATCACCAACAGGCGCGGCAGGAAGCTCAGGGTCTGTTCGTTGATCTGCGTGGCGGCCTGGAACATGGCGACGATCAGGCCCACCACCAGGCTGGGCACCACGAGGATGCCGACGATGACGCAGGTCAGCCAAAGCGCTTCACGGAACAGGTCGACGGCGACTTCGGGTGTCATGGCTAAACCCCTCCAAAGCTTCCGGCCAGGGTGCCGATGATCAGCGCCCAGCCATCCACCAGCACGAACAGCATGATCTTGAATGGCAACGAGATGATCAGCGGCGACAGCATCATCATGCCCATCGCCATCAGCACGCTCGCCACCACCAGGTCGATGATCAGGAACGGGATGAAGATCATGAAGCCGATCTGGAACGCGGTCTTCAGCTCCGAGGTGATAAAGGCCGGGATCAGGATGGTCAGCGGCGCGGCGTCGGGCGACTGGATGTCGGTGCGCTTGGACAGGCGCACGAACAGCTCCAGGTCACTGGAGCGGGTCTGCGCCAGCATGAAGTTCTTCACCGGCACCTCGGCGCGCTTGATCGCCTCCTGGGCCGGCAACTGCTCGTTGAGGTAGGGCTGCAGGGCGTCGCGGTTCACCTGGTCGAACACCGGCCCCATGATGAACATCGTCAGGAACAGCGCCATGCCGGTGAGGATCTGGTTCGACGGCGTCTGCTGCAGGCCCAGCGCCTGGCGCAGGATGGAGAATACGATGATGATCCGCGTGAAGCTGGTCATCAGCATGACGAACGCCGGGATGAAGCTCAGCGCCGTCATGATCAGCAGGATCTGCAGGCTGACCGAGTACTCCTGCTGGCCTTCGGCGTTGGTTGACAGGGTGATGGCGGAGATCGACAACGGGTCGTCGGCGCCCAGCGCCAGGGGTGCCGCGAATGCCAGCAGCAGGGCGATCAGGATGCGCCAGTAACCCATCAGCTCTTGTCCTTGTCCTTGCCCAGCAGCTCCATCAGGCGCTGGGCGAATTCGGGAGTAGCAGGCTCGGCGTCGGGCATGTGCACCGGTTCCTTGAGCACATGCAACGGGGTGATGCGCCCGGGCGTGAGGCCCAGGAGGATCTGCTCGCCGCCCACCTGCACCAGTACCAGCCGATCACGCGGGCCCAGCGCCTGGCTGGAGACCAGCTTGATCACCTGGCCGCCACGGGGGCCCATCTGCTGCACCCGACGCAACAGCCAGGCGAGCACGAAGATGACGCCGACCACCAGCAACAGGCCGATAGTCAGCTGCCCGAGCTGCGCGGCGACGCCGCCCCCGGCATTGACCACCGGAGCGGCAGCCACGGCAGGCGCGGCGACGGCGACCGGGGTGGCGGATGCGGCGATTGCCGCCGGCTCTGCGGCGAACGCCGTCAGGGGCAGGCAGAACAGCGCGAGCAGGAGTCGTCCCATGGCGTCAGCGCAGTTTCTTGATGCGTTCGCTGGGGCTGATCACGTCGGTCAGGCGGATGCCGAACTTCTCGTTGACCACCACCACCTCGCCATGGGCAATGAGCGTGCCGTTGACCAGCACGTCCAGCGGCTCGCCGGCCAGGCGGTCCAGCTCGATCACCGAGCCCTGGTTGAGCTGCAGCAGGTTGCGGATGGTGATGTCGGTGTTGCCCACTTCCATGGAGATGGACACCGGGATGTCGAGGATCACGTCGAGGTTGGGGCCATCCAGGCTCACCGGCGCATTGGAGCGCGGCATGCTGCCGAACTCTTCCATCGGTGCCCGGGGGTTGGCCGGTGCCGCCGCTCCGCCGCCCTGGTTCATCAGTGCGTCGATGTCGTCCTGGCTGGCCTCGTCGCCCGCCTCGGCCAGGGCCGCCGCCCATTCATCGGCGAGCGCCTGTTCCTCGGGGGTGGTGCTTTCTTCGTCTGCCATCGGTTGACCTCGGCTGGCTCAAATAGGGTGTGGGTCGACCGTCAGCGCTGACGGTCGATCGGATCGAGAATCTGCAGGGCCAGGTTGCCCTTGTGGGCGCCCAGCTTGGCCTTGAAGGCCGGCACGCCGTTGGCGCGCATGATCATGTGCTCGGGCATTTCCACCGGAATCACGTCGCCCGGCTGCATGTGCAGGATGTCACGCAGGCGCAGCTGGCGGCGCACCACGGTGGCGCCGACCGGCACGCTGACGTCGAGAATGTCCTCGCGCAGGGCCTTGATCCAGCGCTCGTCCTGGTCGTCGACATCGGACTGGAAGCCGGCGTCGAGCATCTCGCGGATGGGCTCGATCATCGAATAGGGCATGGTGATGTGCAGGTCGCCGCCACCGCCATCGAGTTCGATGTGGAAGGTGGAGACGACGATCACTTCGCTGGGGCTGACGATGTTGGCCAGCGCCGGGTTCACCTCGGAGTTGATGTACTCGAAGTTCACGTCCATCACCGCGTGCCAGGCTTCCTTCAGGTCGACGAAGGCCTGGTCCAGCACCATGCGCACCACGCGCAGTTCGGTGGGGGTGAATTCGCGGCCCTCGATCTTGGCGTGACGGCCGTCACCGCCGAAGAAGTTGTCCACCAGTTTGAACACCAGCTTGGCGTCGAGGATGAACAGGCCGGTGCCGCGCAGCGGCTTCATCTTCACCAGGTTGAGGCTGGTGGGGACGTACAGCGAGTGCACGTACTCGCCGAACTTCATCACCTGCACGCCCCCTACCGCCACATCGGCGGAACGGCGCAGCAGGTTGAACATGCTGATGCGGGTATAGCGGGCGAAACGCTCGTTGATCATCTCCAGGGTCGGCATGCGTCCACGGACGATGCGATCCTGGCTGGTCAGGTCGTAGCTTTTGACGCTCCCGGGTTCCGCCTCGTTCTCGGTCTCGACCAGGCCATCGTCCACGCCATGGAGCAGCGCGTCGATCTCGTCCTGGGAAAGCAGGTCTTGGACTGCCATGGGTCTCCCCTGCTACTGCAATACGAAATTGGTGAACAGCACTTGCTCGACCGCCACCTTGCCGGTCTGCGCCTTGGCCACTTCCTGGATGGTCGCGGTGGCCTGCTGGCGCAGCATCTCCTTGCCCACCGGGGTGACCAGGGTGTCGAAGGTCTGGCTGGAGAAGAGCATCACCAGCTTGTTGCGCACCACCGGCATGTGCTCCTTGAGCGCATCCATCTCGGCCTTGTCGCGGCCCATCAGGGCCACGGTGACCTGCATGTAGCGCTGGTGGCCGTTCTGGTTGAAGTTGACCACGAAGGCCGGAGCCAGGGGCTCGTACAAGGCGATCTGCTTGACCGGAGCAGCGTGCTCGGCGGCGGCCTCGTCCTTCTTGTCATCCTTCTTGGCGTCGCCACCGCGGCCCAGCAGGAACCAGGTCGCGCCGACCGAGGCGCCCACGACCACCAGCAGCACCACGGTCAGCAGGATGATCAGTTTGAGCTTGCTCTTGCCGGCGGGCTTTTCGTCGCCGCCCGCATCCGCCTTCGCTTCTTTCTTCGCCATGCCAAAATTCCGTCGCTGATCGGGTTAATGCCCGCATTCAATGGGTTGAGAGCAAGTGTTATGCCAGCTTCTCACCAAACGCCGCAGCGGATATACCAGTGTCCTTGGCGCCTGTCACCCACGAAAAAAGGCGCCCGGTGGCTTTTCGTTCAGCCACCGGGCGCCTTCAGTCTAGAACATGACGATTGCGGGGATGCGGATCAGGCGTAGTAGTCCACCAGACCGCGCCCGCCAGTTGCCGTGGGGCTGCGTATCTCGCTGATGCCGACGGCGATCTCCTCGTCGCCGCCACCGCCCAGGTGCGAGCCGCCGCCGTTACCGCGACCGCTGCCGCCCTCGTTGCTCTGCTGCCCCTGCCAGCCACGGTTCAGGGACTGGTCGGAGACGTTCACATCCAGTTGGTTCATGCCCTGCTGGGAGAACATGTCACGCAGGCGGTGCATCTGCCCTTCCAGCGCCTCACGCACTCCGGCGTTGGGGCTGGCGAAGGTCACCTGGGTCTGGTCCTGGCCCATGTTAATGCGCACTTCCAGGCGCCCCAGGTCTTGCGGGTCGAGCTGGATTTCGGCCGACTTGAGGTTCTGGCTGGACAGCCACATGACCCGATCGACCACCGCTTCGCTCCAGCCACCCTGGTTCATCGCCACCGGCTGGCCGGGCACCAGGGCCGGCGTGCGCTGGGCCAGGGCCGACTGCTGGCTGAGCGTCTGGCCGATGGCATTGAGGCGACTGTCGAGGACTTCGCTGCGGATCTCCGACTTGCTCTCGCCCAGGCCCTGGGTGAGCTGCTCGGAGAGTTCCGCCACTGGAAGTTCGACATCCACCGGGACCTCTTCCGTTTCCGCCGTCTTGTCGCCGAAGGCGGCCAGGGCGCTGGCGAAGTTCTGCCCGGCATTGGCCGAATTCTGCGTGGTGACGGTGGTGGTGGTCGCCACCTGCACCTGGTCGCCCTCACCCTCGGTTTGCAGGCCGATCTGCATGCCGGCGAAGCCTTGCAGCGGATCTGCCTGGGCATCGACCTCCAGCGTGGCGGTGCCCTGGGTAGCAGGCGCGACACTGGGCAAGCCGGTCGGCAAGGTGACTTCCGGCGCAGGCGGCTCGACCACCGGCGGCGCGATCTGGCCGCTCATGGCCATCAGCAGCAACGGGTCGATGACCGGGTCTTCGGGCTGGGTACCGTCGCTGGCGGCCACACTGTCGTCAGGGGTATCGCCACCACTGCCGCTGCCCTTCCCGCTGTCGCGGTCGGCCGGCAAGTCGTTGCCGCTATCGGCAACCGTCGACGGCTTGCCGGTGTTGTCATTGGCCGGCCTGTCCGCCGAATCGTCCGCCTTGCGGGTGTCATCGGGCTTGTCGCGGGCGGGCTTGGCAGCCGGCTCGTTTCGTTCTACAGGCTTGGCCTGCTGCTCCTTCGCATACACCTGGGCAAAGCTGGGAGCCGCGTTCTTGACGGGTTCCGGTGTCTTGACCTGGGTTTTTGCCGCCTGCACTTTCGTCTTCACGCCAGGGTTCGCCTGCAGAAGAATATCGGGGGCAACGGGCATGGGCACTCTCCGCTGAGGGGTTGGTTCGTGCCAGGGGGATTGCAAGGGGCGGGCCAAGTTTCGGCCGCGAAGGAAATCAGCGCGTCAGAAGCTGTGACGCTGGCGCTCGGAGCGGAACAGAATGCGCACGATGGCGAACTCCCGCTCGATGCGTTCGACCAGGTCCGGCGCGTCTTCCAGGCGCTCGCGTCGGGCGCTTTCCTCCAACTGCTTGCACAGGGTCGCCAGCAAGGGCGCGCCCATGTTGCTGCAGCTGCCCTTGAAGCTGTGCGCGGCGAGGCGCAATGCCTGGGCGTCCTGCTGGTCGCAGGCCTGGTGGAGCAGGCGTACACGCTCCTCCGAGTCGACCAGGAAGGTGTCCAGCAACACCGGGTACTCGTCTTCCATGACTTCCTGCAAAGCGGCCAGTACGCCATTGTCGATATGCAGATCGGACAACCGGATCACTCCTTGAACGACACGATGGGAATCAGGATGGGCGTGGCCAGACGAACTCCACGCGGATGCCCCTGCCATCCTCCGGCAAGTCGCAGCGCGCGGCAAGTTGTCTGACCAGCGTCAGGCCACGTCCGCTCAGGCTCGACGTATCGATATCCCGCTCCAGCACCGCCCGGGCATCGAAGCCCTTGCCGCTGTCCTCGACCCGCACCAGCAGGCGCCCGCCCTCCTCGCCCACCGGCAACAGCTCGAGGTGGATGCGCACATGGCCGTGCTCGAGCCCGGCCAGGCGCGTGGCGCGCTCGCGGTAGTACTCGGCAAAGCCACGGGCATCGCGCTTGAGCGCGGAGTCCAGGCCCAGCACACCGTGCTCCAGGGCGTTGGAGTAAAGCTCGGCGAGTACGGTGTAGAGCGCCCCGCCCTGGTCGCGCAGGCCCTGCACCTCCAGCAGCAACTGCAGGAGGAAGGGCAAGGGGTTGAAGCGCTTGAGGGTCTGGGCGCGGAATTCGAAGCTGGCCGACCAGTCCAGCGGGCTCAGCTGGCCGCTGTCGGTGAACGCCAGCTGCGGGCGCTGCTCGAGGTCTTCGACCAGGGTCACCTCGATCATGCTGACGTCGTCCTGGGCTTCGCCCCGGAAGGCGGCCAGGGTGCGCTGGATCTCGTCGAACAGCTGCTCCGGCGCGGTATTGCTGGCGAAAACACGCCGCAGGCGCTCGTCACCGAACAGCTCGCCGGCCTCGTTGCAGGTTTCCAGCACGCCATCGGACCAGAGGAACACGCGGTCGCCGACATCAATCGGGTAGACCTCGTACTTGTCATCGAACTGGGCCGGCTCCAGCACCCCGAGCGGCAGGTGCCGCGATACCAGCGGCACCACCGGGCCGCCATCGGCGCGGCGCAGGTAGCCGTCGGGCAAGCCGCCGTTCCACACCTCCAGCACACGCCGCTGGAAGCTGAGATTGAGCAGGGTCGCGCAACAGAACACGCCCACCGGCAGGATGCGCTTCAGCTTGGCATTCATCTCGCGGAGGATGTCGGCCATGGCGTAGCCCTTGGCGGTCATCCCGTAGAAGACTTCGGCCAGGGGCATGGCCCCGATGGCCGCCGGCAGGCCGTGGCCGGTGAAGTCGCCCAGCAGCACATGCATGCCACCGGAAGGCTTGTAGGCGGCCAGCAGTAGGTCGCCGTTGAACAACGCATAGGGCGATTGCAGGTAGCGGATATTGGAGGCGTTGAGGCAGCCGGAGTGGGCCACCTTGTCGAACACCGCCTTGGCCACGCGCTGCTCGGTGAGCAGGTGCTCGTTGTGCTTGGCGATCAGGTCGCGCTGGTGCAGGACGGTCTCCTGTAGGCGGCGCAGGCGGTCCATGGCCTTGATCTTGGCTTCGAGGATGACGCGGTTATAGGGCTTGGCGAGGAAGTCGTCGCCACCGGCTTCCAGGCACCGCACCAGCGCTTCGTTCTCGGTGAGCGAGGTGAGGAAGATGATCGGCACCAGCTCCTCGCCCGCCAGTTGCTTGATCCGCCGTGCCGCCTCGAAGCCATCCATGACCGGCATCAGCGCGTCCATCAGCACCATGTCGGGCTGCTCCTGCTGGAACAGCGCGACGGCTTCCAGGCCATTGGCGGCCGTCAGGGCACGGTGGCCCTGGCGGTTGACGATGGTGGAAAGCAGCATGCGGTCGGCCGCATTGTCCTCGGCGATGAGGATGGACAGGCGGGCCGACATGGCGGTGTCAGGCAATCTGGAACAGCTGTTCGAAGTTGGAGATGGCGAGGATCTTGCGCACGTCGGGGTTGCAGTTGACCAGGCGGATCTGCGCGCTGTCGCCACCGGCGTGGTCACGCAGCAACAGCAGCATGCCCAGGGCGGAGCTGTCGAGGTAGGTGGTGCCCTTGAGGTCGACCACGTAGCGCTTGGGGTTGATGCTCACGCGCTCGTAGGCGTCGCGAAATTCCTGGTGAGCCCCGAAATCGAAACGTCCCTGGATGACGATGGTCAGCTCTTGCCCGTCGCTCGAAGGCAGCGAGGTGATGGCCATGCAAGACTCCTTGATCAGAAATGTAAACGCGTGCAGAAGATTTAGCACCCGCCTGGAGCCTCGGCAACCGCGATTTAGCGTTCCTCGCGCCCGATGAGGCGTTGCGAGAGCTCATCTAGGAGTTTCTGCTCGCGCTTGTCCTGAATCGCACGCGCCTCATCGATGTAGCGCTGCACCAGCTTCTTCAGGCCCTCCAGCCGCGCGTAGCGCTGCTGCCAGGCCTCCCGCGCCTTGGCCAGGTTGTCGCGATGCCAGGCCACGCTCTGGGTCTGCTGGGCGACGGCCGTTTCCAATTGCGAAAGAAAGCGCTGGTAGTTGGTCAGCCATTGGCCGGACACACCCTGGCTACCCTGGGTGATCCACTGCTGCTGGTAATCGGAGCGGAAGCGTTCGAGGTCACCGAGCTTGCCCTCGGCCTGGCCCAGCAACCCCTGGCAATGCCCGACCAGGCGGGCGGCATCGCGTTCGGCTTTCTGCGCCATGTCCACGACAGGAGCAAGGCGCGCGGCGCGGTCACGGGCCATGGTTCATCAACCCGCGCTGCCGGTGTTCAGCACCGCGGCGAGGCGCTCGACGCTCTGTGCCAACGGCTCGCTTTCGTTGAGCCCCTGGTGAAGGTATTTGGCCATGGCCGGTTGCCGGGCGATGGCCAGGTCGGTGTCGGCATCGCCGCCGGCGACATAGGCGCCGACGCTGATCAGGTCGCGGGTCTGCTGGTAACGCGACCACAGCTGCTTGAAGCGCTGGGCCATCTTCATGTGCTCGGGGCTGACCACCTGGGGCATGACCCGGCTGATGGACGCCTCGATATCGATCGCCGGGTAGTGGCCCTCTTCCGCCAGGCGCCGTGACAGCACGAAGTGGCCATCGAGCACACCCCGCGCGGCGTCGGCGATGGGGTCCTGTTGGTCGTCACCCTCGGAAAGCACGGTGTAGAAGGCGGTGATCGAGCCGCCGCCCTTCTCGCCGTTACCAGCCCGCTCCACCAGCTTGGGCAACTTGGCGAACACCGAGGGCGGGTAGCCCTTGGTGGCCGGCGGTTCGCCGATGGCCAGGGCGATCTCGCGCTGGGCCTGGGCGAAACGGGTCAGCGAATCCATCAGCAGCAGGACGTTCTTGCCCTTGTCGCGGAAGTATTCGGCGATGCGCGTGCAGTACATGGCGGCACGCAGGCGCATCAGCGGCGCGTCGTCCGCGGGCGAGGCGACCACCACGGAGCGCTTGATGCCCTCCTCGCCGAGGATGTGTTCGATGAATTCCTTGACCTCGCGGCCCCGCTCGCCGATCAGCCCGACGACGATGATTTCCGCCTCGGTGAAGCGAGTCATCATGCCCAACAGCACACTCTTGCCCACGCCGGTGCCGGCGAACAGGCCAAGGCGCTGGCCACGGCCGACGGTGAGCAGGCCGTTGATGGAGCGGATGCCGACGTCCAGCGGCACGGAAATGGGGTCACGGTTGAGCGGGTTGATCACCGGGCCGTCCATCGCCACCCAGTCTTCGGCCTTCATTCCGCCCTTGCCGTCCAGGGCACGGCCGGCGCCGTCGAGTACCCGCCCGAGCATGGACATGCCCATGGGCAGGCGGCCGGTATCGGGCAGCGGCACCACGCGGGCGCCGGGAGCGATGCCGGCGAGGCTGCCCACCGGCATCAGGTAGATCTTGTTGCCGGAGAACCCCATGACTTCGCCTTCCACCTGCACCGGGTGGTAGCTGTCGTCGTTGATCACCAGGCAACGGCTGCCAATGGCGGCGCGCAGGCCTTCGGCTTCCAGGGTAAGGCCGACCATGCGCAGCAGGCGCCCTTCCACCACGGGCTGGGTGGGCAGTTGCACGGCATCGGCGTAGCCGCCGAGGCGCTTGGCGAAACTGGTCCGCTCAAGACGCATGGGGCGGTTCCGGCGGGCTCAGGTCGAGGGCGATATCGGCCGGTGGCGTGTGCACCTTCTGTTCGCGCTGCTGGTCGAAAAGCTGCTTCAGCGCCTGGGTCATGCGCGTCTCGATGCTGGCGTCGATGCGGCTGTGTTCGGTTTCGATGCGGCAACCGCCGGGCAGCAGGGTCTCGTCTTCGAGGATGCGCCAGGTTTCTTCGTGGCGTTCGCGCAAGGCCTTCACCAACTCGAAGTCCTGCGGGTTGATGTGGATGCGCAGGTTGCTGGCGCCCATGGGCAGCAGCTTGAGCGCTTCGCGGAGGATCTGGCGGATCTGGGTGGAGTCCATCGCCAGCTCGCGCTGGATGACCTGCCGGGTGATCTGCCCGACCAGGTGCACCATGGCTTCTTCCAGTTGCTGGTCCTGCTCGGCGATGGGCGCCATGAGCTGGCCCATGAGGCTTTCCAGGGACTCCAGGCGCGCATTGGTGGCCACCTCGGCCTCCTGGCGCGCCTTGATCTGGCCGGCATGGAAGCCGTCCTTCTCGCCAGTAGCGAAGCCTTCGTTGTAGGCGTCCTGGCGGATCGCTTCCAGCTCATCGAGCGTCAGCGGCTTGACGGCCTCCGGCTCGACATCCTCGACGGCCTGCGGGGCTTCCGTGGCCGGCGCGGCCTCGGCCATCGCCGGCGCGTCCGGCTGCTGGGCGGGCTCGTCCGGCTCCTCGGCGACCACGGCAGGGCCTTCGGGATCGAAGCTGGGCAGGGACCAGCGATCGAAGGCGTTCACATCCTTGGCGCGAATCAGCTCGCTCTGTGCTTCCTTGGTAGCCATCGGGCGCGCCTCAGATCATTTCTTCGCCGCCCTTGCCACCGAGCACGATTTCTCCGGCTTCGGCCATGCGGCGGGCGATGGTGAGGATTTCCTTCTGCGCGGTCTCCACGTCGCTGACGCGTACCGGGCCCTTGGCTTCGAGGTCGTCGCGCAGCAGTTCGGCGGCGCGCTTGGACATGTTCTTGAAGACCTTCTCCTTGATCGCTTCGTCCGAGCCCTTGAGGGCCAGCACCAGCACATCGGAAGACACCTCGCGCATCAGCGCCTGGATGCCGCGGTCGTCGACGTCCGCCAGGTTGTCGAAGACGAACATCAGGTCTTCGATCTGGCCGGACAGGTCCTCGTCCACCTCGCGGATGGAGTCCATGAGCTGGCCCTCCACCGAGCTGTCGAGGAAGTTCATGATGTCCGCCGCGCGCTTCACGCCGCCCATGGTGGTGCGGGTGGAGCTGGAGTTGCCGGCGAACTGCTTCTCGAGGATCAGGTTGAGTTCCTTCAGCGCGGAAGGTTGCACGGTGTTCAGCGAGGACACGCGCAGGATGATGTCCAGGCGCACCTTGTGGTCGAAGTGGCTGAGCACCTCGCCGGCCTGGTCGGGGTCGAGGTAGGCGACCACGATGGCCTGGATCTGCGGGTGCTCGTAGCGGATGACGTCGGCCACGGCGCGCGGCTCCATCCACTTCAGGCTGTCCAGGCCGCTGGTGCTGCCGCCTAGCAGAATACGGTCGATCAGGTTGTTGGCCTTGTCCTCGCCCAGGGCCTGGGTGAGCATCTTGCGGATATAGCCGTCGGCACCGACGCCCAGGCTGGTCTGGTCGCCGACGATCTCGACGAACTCGCCCATCACCTGCTCGACCTGCTCGCGGTGCACGTTGCGCATCTGCGCCATCGCCACGCCGACCTTCTGCACTTCCTTCGGGCCCATGTGGCGCAGCACTTGCGCGGCATCGGTCTCGCCGAGGGAAAGCAGGAGGATGGCGGCCTTGTCCACCTTGGTCAGCTTGGGAGCGCGGTTATCACTCATCGGCGTTGATCCACTCTTTGACTACCAGGGCCACGCGACCCGGGTCTTCGGCTACCAGGCTTTTGATCGCGTTCAGTTGTGCATCATACCCCTCGCTCGGGCTCGGCAGCAGGATGCTTTGCGGCCCGCCGAGGCTCACCCGATCATCGGACAGCTCGCCGGACAACCCACCCATTTCGCCCAGTTCGACATCGCCGTCGCGACCGCCGCCCATCAGGTCCTTGCCCTTGCCGCCGCCGGAGATGTTGTTGAGCACCGGGCGCAGTACGAACCACACCAGAATCAGGATCAGCAACGCCGGGAACAGCTGCTTCAGACCCGAGGTCAGCATCTGGAACCAGACCTGCTCGTACCACGGCAGTTCGATCACCTCGTCGCCACCGCCGACGAACGGCGTGTTGATCACGCTGACGCTGTCGCCACGGCTGGCATCGAAGCCCACGGCGTCCTGTACCAGACGGGTGAAGCGAGCGATCTCGTCAGCGGTCCAGGGCACATGGGTGGTCTCGCCCTGGGCGTTGACCTTGACCTGGTCGTCCAGCACCACGGCGACGGAAAGCCGGCGCAGGCGACCCTGCTGTTGCTTGGTGTAGCTAATGGAGCGGTCCAGCTCGAAGTTGCGCGTGGTCTGGTCACGCTTGTCGGTCGGGTACGGCGCCAGCATCGGCTTGCCGGTGGCCTGGTCGATGATCTGCTGGCCGTTGTCGTCGAGGATCGGCTGGCCGGGTGCCACGGCCGGTGCGGCGGCTGCCGGAGCAGCCTGCTGCGGCGCGTTGGCCGGGCCCGGGGGCTGGTTGGAGAGCGCGCCGGGCACACCCTGCGGGCCGGAGCCGGCCTGGCGCTCTTCGTTGAGTTTCTGCTCGCTGCGCAGTGCCGGCTGATCGGGGTTGAACATCTCGGCGGTGGACTCCACCGCGCTGAAGTCGACGTCCGCCGAGACTTCGGCCTTGTAGCGGCCATTGCCCAGGACCGGCTGCAGGATGCTGTGCACGCGCTGGGTGAACAGACCTTCCATGCGGCGGGTGTAGTCGTACTGCTTGCCCGCCATGGACAGCTCGGAAAGCTCCTGCTGGTCAGACAGCAAGGTGCCCTTCTGGTCCACGACCGTGACCTGGCCCTTCTCCAGTTCCGGCACGCTGGTGGCGACCAGGTTGACGATGGCCATCACCTGGCTCGGCTCCAGGGAGCGGCCCGGGTACAGCTCGACCAGCACCGAGGCGCTGGGCTTGCGCTCGTCACGGACGAACACCGAGCTTTTCGGGATGGCCAGGTGCACGCGGGCACCCTTGACGTTGTTCAGGCTGGAAACGGTGCGCGCCAGCTCGCCTTCCAGGCCGCGGCGGTAGCGGGTGGCTTCCATGAACTGGCTGGTGCCCAGGCCTTGCTCCTGGTCGAGGATCTCGTAGCCGACGTTGCCGTCGTTGGGCGCGATACCGGCGCCGGCCAGCTTGATGCGAGCGCGGGCCACATCGTCGGCCTTGACCAGCAGGGCGCCGGAGTTGGGCTCGATCTTGTAGGGGATGTCGGCGCCGTTGAGCGCCTCCATCACCTGGTTGGCATCCATGCCGCTCAGGCTGCCGTAGAGCGGACGGTAGTCCGGCTGCTGCGACCAGAGCACCACGGCGAAACCGATCGCCACGCTGGCGGCAAGGCCGACCAGCAGGCCGATCTGGCGCAGCATGCTCATCTGCGAAAGGTTTTCCAGGAATGCCAGGCCGAAGAGGGGTTTCTTCTCGCCCTGCTCGCCCGCCGGGGCCGGAACGTTAGCGGTTGCCGCGTCTGCCATTTCTCAACCCTGCCCTTAAACCGGCATCTGCATGATGTCTTGATACGCCTGGACCAGCTTGTTGCGCACCTGGGTCATGGCCTGGAACGACACGCTGGCCTTCTGCGAGGCGATCATCACATCGGTGATATCGACACCGCTCTGCCCCGTCTCGAAGGCGGTGGCGAGCTGGCTGGACGCCTGCTGGGTTTCGTTCACCTTGTTGACGGCCTGGCCGAGCATGTCGGAGAAGCTCGGCGCATTGACCTCGGGCGTAGCGCTGACCACGGGCTTGGTACGGGCCATGGCCTCCATCTGCATGGAGCGCATTTCCAACATCAGGCGATTGAATTCGACACCCTGGCTCATCACATTCCTCCGCGACCGCAGTTTTTTGACGCTAGAGCGGTCTTTGTGGGGGAGGTTGCAACAAGGGTGCCAAGGTGGGGGTGGAGAGCTGCAAGCTTCAAGCGGCAAGCTTCAAGTAGCAGGCAGGAGCAGGCCCACTCGGGGTGAGTAGGCCAGATTTCTTGCAGCTTGCAGCTTGCCGCTCAAGCGCTAGCGCGACTCCCAGCGTCAGCTGGCATACAAATACGCCTCCACATCCATCCCCGCGTCGCGCATCTGGGCGAGCTTGTAGCGTAGGGTGCGCGGGCTGATGCCCAGGCGTTCGGCGGCTTCCTTGCGGCGGCCGCGCTCGGAGCGCAGGGTGTCGATGATCATCTGGAACTCGTGGCGACGCAGGTCTTCGCCCAGCGCGCCTGCGGCGTCCGCAATGGGCGCGGCAGGATTGACGGGCAGGCCGACCGGAGCCGGAACGACGGCAGCAATCGGGCTCAAGGGTACCGATACCGGCGCCACGGCCATGCCGATGGGCGCGGTGAGGCACAGGTCGTGAGGCTGGATCAGGCCGCCCTGCTGGAGGATCAGCGCCCGCTGGATGGCGTTGTCCAGTTCGCGCACGTTACCCGGCCAGGGGTGGCTGACCAGCGCATGCCGCGCTTCGGCGGAGAAACGCACCGGGGCATGGTTCATTTTCTTGACGTGCTTGCCCAGCAGGCGCTCGGCCAGGGGAAGAATATCGGCCGGGCGCTCACGCAGCGCGCGCCAGGCCAGGGGGAAGACCGAGAGGCGGTAGTAGAGGTCTTCACGGAAGCGCCCCGCCGCCACTTCGCCGGCCAGGTCACGGTTGGTGGTGGCCAGCACGCGGATATCCAGCTCTATGGGTTTGCGTGCGCCGACCCGCTCCACCTCGCGCTCCTGCAGCACGCGCAGGAGCTTGGCCTGCAGGCCCAGGGGCATCTCGGAAATCTCGTCGAGGAGGATGGTGCCGCCGTCGGCCAGTTCGAACTTGCCGGGCTGGGCGGCGATGGCGCCAGTGAAGGCGCCCTTCTCGTGACCGAACAGGGTGGCCTCGAGCATGTTGTCGGGGATCGCCGCACAGTTGATGGCGATGAAGGGCTTGGCCGAGCGCGGCGATTGCTGGTGGATGTAGCGCGCGAGCACTTCCTTACCGGTACCGGACTCACCGGAGATCAATACGGTGGAGTCGCTGCGGGCGACACGGGCGGCCAATTCCAGCAATTGCAGGCTGGCCGGCTCCTGGGCCACGGGCCCCTCCCCTTCACCGGCCGTGGCGCGCCCCAGGGCATGGCGCTCGACCAGCTCCAGCAGCGCACGAGGCTCGAAGGGCTTCACCAGGTAGTCGGCAGCACCCTGGCGGATGGCATCCACCGCGCGCTCGACGGCGCCATAGGCGGTCATCAGCAGCACGGGCAGTTGCGGATAGCGGGTGCGCACCAGCGCGAGCAGCTGGTGGCCGTCCATTCCGGGCATGTTGACGTCGCTGATCATCATGCCGAAGGGCTCTTCGCCAAGGGCCACCAGGGCCGCTTCGGCGCAGTCCGCTTCGCGGAAGTCGTAGCCGCCGAGCATCAGGGTGTCGGCAAGCGCTTCGCGCAGGGCACGGTCGTCTTCGACCAACAGAACTTTGACGGTCATGGGGTTACTCCTGAATTACCGGCTGTGCCGTGCCAAGCAACGGCAGGACCAGGGTGGCGCAGGTGCCACGACCCGGGCGGGAGCTGAGCAGCAACTCGCCCTGGTGTGCGCGCGCCACCGCCTTGACCACCGCGAGGCCGAGGCCCGTTCCGGTGGTCTTGGTGGTGAAGAAGGGTTCGCCCAGGCGAGCCAGGGTAGCGGCATCCATGCCCGGGCCGTTGTCACTGATACACAGGCGCAACGTGCCGTCGCGGCTGTACAGGTGGATCTTGAGGCGCACATCGCGGCCGGAGGCCTGGATGGCGTTCTCGATGAGGTTGAGCAGCGACCCCACCAGGGTGTCGCGGTTGCACAGCAGCTCGCCGCCGCTGGCGTCGCATTGCCAGCGCACCGAAAGGCCGGTGACATGGGATTCGGCGGCCGAGCGCAGCGCGGCGAAGAGCATCACCGGCTTCAGCCGATCCGGCAGCGGCAGGTCGCCACGGGCGAAGATCAGCATGTCACGCACCTGGTGTTCGAGCTCGTGCAGCCGCTCCTTGAGGCGGCCGGCGAAACGCTGTTGCTGCTCCACCGGCAGCACCTGCTCGGTGAGGTGGCTGGCATAGAGCAGCGCAGCGGAGAGCGGCGTACGGATCTGATGGGCCAGGGACGCGACCATGCGCCCCAGGGCAGAAAGCCGCTCGTGGCGGGCCAGCTGATCCTGCAGGAGACGGGTTTCGGTGAGGTCGGCGAGCAGCACCAGTTGCCCGGGCTCGCCGTTCAAGGAACGGGTGGCGATGGACAGGCGACGCCCATCCTTCATGGAGATCTCGTGACCGTCGTCCTTGCGCGGAGCGAAGCTGCGCGCGATGACCTCGCGCCAGAGCATCCCCACCAGCGGCTTGCCGAGCAGGCTGCGCGCCACGGGATTGGCTTCACGGACCACGCCCTGGCCATCGATGACGATGACGCCACCGGGCAGCAGGTCAAGCAGGCTTTGCAGGCGCAGGGCCAGGCGCTCTTTCTCGGCCAGCTCCTGCATGCGCTGGGCACTGACCAGGGCCAGCTGCCCCTTGAGTTCGGTCACCCGTGCCTCCAGCAGGCTGTACGACTCGCTCAGCTGGTTGGACATCTGGTTGAACATGGCGAACGCCTGTTCGAGGCTGGCTCTGCCGGCCTCTTCTACGGGCGCCGCACTGGCGGACTCAGGTTTCTGCGATGGGCTGGCACTGGCGGTCATGGTTCTCTCTCGCTCGGCAAACCGTCAGGAGACGGTCAGTCGAGAGAGACATAGCAATACCCGTGCCTAAAAAAATACCCTTTTAAAACAGGTATTTACGAAATCAGCGTCAATCTTCTGCCATTTCGTCGTCGCGACGGCTCATGCCGTACTTGCGCATCTTCTCCACCAGGGTGGTGCGGCGAATGCGCAAACGCTCGGCAGCACGGGCCACGACACCGGCGGCATCGTCCAGCGCCTGCTGGATCAGCCCCTGCTCCAGGTTGCCCAGGTAGTCCTTGAGGTCCAGCCCCTCGGGCGGAAGCATCGCCGGGCTACTGACGCCGGGCAGGCCGGCACCAATGGCGGAGCGCTCTTCGAGCTCTTCGCGCAGGCTGGCGGCCAGTTGCTCGTCCTCGTCGTCCACGTGGCGGAATTTCTTCGGCAGCTCGGTCACACCGATGACGCCATAGGGATGCATGATCGCCATGCGCTCCACCAGGTTGGCCAGCTCGCGGACGTTGCCCGGCCAATCGTGGTTGCACAGCGACATGATGGCGGCGGAGTTGAAGCGGATGGAGCCGCGCTTCTCGTGCTCCATGCGCGAGATCAGCTCGTTCATCAGCAGCGGGATGTCCTCAACGCGCTCGCGCAGCGGGGCCATCTCGATGGGGAAGACGTTGAGGCGGTAGTAGAGGTCCTCGCGGAAACCACCGGTCTCGATCATCTGCTCGAGGTTCTTGTGGGTGGCGGCGATGATGCGCACGTCGACGTTCTGGGTCTTGTTGCTGCCCACGCGCTCGAAGGTGCGCTCCTGCAGCACGCGCAGCAGCTTGACCTGCATCGGCAGCGGCATGTCGCCGATCTCGTCGAGGAACAGGGTGCCGCCGTTGGCCAGCTCGAAGCGCCCGGCACGGCTGGTGATGGCACCGGTGAAGGCACCCTTCTCATGGCCGAACAGCTCGCTTTCCAGCAGTTCGGCGGGGATGGCGCCGCAGTTGACCGGCACGAAGGGCGCATCGCGGCGCTTGGAGTGGTAGTGCAGGTTGCGCGCCACCACTTCCTTGCCGGTGCCCGACTCGCCGAGGATCAGCACGCTGGCGTCGGTATCGGCCACCTGCTGCATCATCTGCCGCACCTGCTGGATGGCACGGCTGGTGCCCACCAGGCTGCGGAACAGGTTCGGCTCGCGCTGGCGGCCGCGCTCGCGGGCCTGGTCGTACATCTCGCGATAGACCTGGGCGCGGTGCAGGGAATCCAGCAGCTTGTTGTAGCTGGGCGGCATCTCGAGACTGGCCAGCACGCGGCGGCGGACCTCGTCGGACCAGTCGGCCGGCACCGCCTGGTCGATCAGCAGCACGGGAAGGAACTCGTCCCAGGTGGCGACCTGCTTGAGCAGCTCGGTGGTGCCGCCCTTGGACTCGACATCGCCCAGGAGGATGCAAAGCACATCACGGGTGGCGCTCAGCGCGCCGACGGCGTCACGCCAGTCGCGGCTGGCGCAGGCCAGATGCTCTTCGCCGAGAAAGTTCAGAATGACCGCCAGATCACGGCGGCGATCGCTGTTGTCGTCAATCAGCAGAATCTTGGTTTCACGCCACATGCTTGTTCTGGTCTTTGCTCGAGGACTGATGCCACGTTAGAGCGGCATAAGGGCAGCCGGTGCCATCAAAATCGCGATTGGCAACGGCAATTGGCCACTAGTAAAGTCAAAAAAGCGAACAGAGTCAAATTTATGGCGTGCTTTTTTTGAGGAGATCGACAGAAAGCCTAAGAGACTGAGGATGCAGCACCGATATGCCATCAGTGCCGAATCGGGGTGCCATCAACCGAACAGCTGATAGACCTTGGCACCCTGGTTGGAGCGGACGAGATTACTGAGCTCGCTGGCCACCTGGTCGCGCTGCTGGGCGCAGGATTCGGTCAGGCGACGGTAGACGTCGATCAGGGCCTCCAGTTGCGTGCGCAGGCCCTCCTCGATGTCGGCGCAATCGAGCATGGCGACGTTCACCTGATCGCGGCATTGGCGGTCGAGCTGGCTCACGCTCTCCCAGTCCTGGCTCTCGAATGCGGAGACCAGGGCCAGGCGGGTTTCTTCGATCTGCTTGAGCATGATGTGGCTCATGTTGCTCTCCTACTCAGGGCGCAATGGCATCCCAGCCGGACTTCACTTCACGCAACAGGCCGGCCACTTCGGTGAGCACTGCAGGGTCGTTGGCTTTGTTGGCGTGGATAAGGCGCGCGATCATGTATTCGTAGAGGCGGTCGAGGTTGGACGCGACTTCGCCACCGCGGGACGGGTCCAGCGCCTCGCGAAGGCCGCCGATGATACCGATGGATTTGCTGATCAGCTCGCCTTTCAGCGAACCCTGCTCGCGCATCATCGCACCCTGGGCCTGCGCCATGCGTTCGAGGCCGCCTTCCATCAGCATCTGGATCAAACGATGCGGGCTGGCGTCAGACACCTGAGCCTGCACGTTCACCTGCTGATACTGCTTCATGGCCAACATCGCTCTCATTTCGCAACTCCTCGTGAACCGGTGTTTCTTCGATATCCATAATATCGGCTGGTTTCACGGGAGCTTTAAGCCTCCTGCTGAGCATTTTTCGTCATTAAGACGCGAGCTGACCAAACTTCAGGTTCGGTCAGTTCTTCTTGGTCAGGCCAGGCAGGGCGTCGAGCTGCGAAGTGAGGCTGTCACTGGTGCCCTGCATCTGCGCCAGCAGGGTGTCCAGGGTGGTGAACTGCTTGTAGAGGCGGGTCTGCAGAGACTTCATGCGCAGGTCGAGGGATTCCTGCTGCTTGTCGACGCTCTTGATGGTGTCGCGCAGCACCTTGCTGCGTTGCTCGATCACACCGGCCGAGTCGGTATAGGGCTTGGCGCTGGCGGTCATGCGGTTGGCCAGGCCGTTATCGCCGGTGAAGAAATCGGAGATGCCCTGGTAATCGGTGGCGATGGCCTTGTCCAGCTTGGCGGCATTCAGGTCCAGGGTACCGTCCTGCTTGGTGGTGATACCCAGGCTGGCCAGCGCCTTGACCGACCCATCACCACTGGGGGTGACCAGCTCGCTGCGCATGGAAGACAAGAGTGCGCGCGCAGTGGAGTCGCCCGCCAGTGCGGCGACGACCGGGTCGCTGCCCTCGACGGGGGTGACCTTGGTCAGCGAACTGATGGTGCTGACCATCTTGTTGTACGCGGTGACGAAGTTCTGCACGTTGGTCTTGACCGCACTGCTGTTCTGCCCGACGGTCAGCGTCAGCGGCTTGTTGGCCTCGGTCTCGGCGGTCAGATTCAGGGTGATGCCATCGATCGCGGTGGTGACGGTGTTGGAGTCACTCACCACATTCAGACCGTCCACGGTCAGTTTGGCGCTCTGGGCGGTGGACAGGGTCTTGCCGGCCTTGGCGACTGCGGCGTCGTACTCGGCAGTCGAGCCGAAGTCGGAGGGATTCAGGGTAGGACCGGGGAAGTTCAGCTTGCTCAGGTCGGTATTGCTGCCCGAGGTGCTGGTGCCGGTCATGGTGATGTCTTTGCCGTCACCCATCTTGCTGCTGCTCAGCACCAGGCGCGAACCCTGGCTGTCAGTCACGATGGTGGCGCTGATGCCCTTCTCCGCGCCCTGCTTGTTGATGGCGTCACGGATACCGGAGAGGGTGTTATTGGTGCTGTCGACGGCGATGGTCAGCGCCTTGTCACCCCCAACCTTGATATCCAGCGAGCCTTCGTTGAAGGCCGTGGTGGCGCCGGTGTCGAAGGCGGCGGAAGCGATCTTGCTGCCCGCGGCCAGCTGGGTGACGTTGATCTTGTAGCTGCCGGAAACCGCGCTCGCGGTCGCGGTGGCGTTCAGCGCGGCGGTGTTGGACGAGGTTGCGGTCCGCGCCAGAAAACTGGTGGGGCTGTTGAGCAACGCCATGGCGCTCTGGAATTCACTGACGGCGCTCTTGAGGGAGCCGAGGGCGGTGAGCTTGGTCGTGGATTTCGTCTCGAGGTTATCGAGCTGCGTCTGCTTGGGCGCACGGGCGTTGGCCACCAGCGCTTTTACAGTGGCATCGATATCGATGAGTCCAGATCCAACAGTACCGATGGTGGTAGCCATCTCACACCTCCGTCAAAAAAACGTCCCGAGTTCCCTTCCAGGAACGATCATGAGATTGGTACTCAAGAAACGTACCAACTCAAGCCTTGGCCTCGAACATCAGACTGCGGATGTCTTCCAGCCGTTCAGCGAGCTTTAGCAATTCCTCGGAGGGGATCTGCCGGATCAGCTTGCCCGAATCGGTATCGATGACCTTCACCACGACTTCGCCGCTGGAATCGTCAACGTTGAAATCCAGGCCGCGCTTGACGGTCTGGACGAAAGACTGGATATCAGCGACAGCCGATTCCAGGTTGCCCCCCTGTGCCTGGGACTGGGCGTCTGCATCGGCGCTGCTGACCGCAGGGCTGGCGGGCGCTGCCTTCCTGGCGGCCTCCTGGCCGGGCGTTACGCTGGCGACGGGGTCCTTGGCCAACCTGGGCAGGGCACCGACCGACGTAATGTTCGAGATATCCATTTTTCATACCTCACAATGGCCAAATGGGAGGAAGGGTCATCCCCTTCCCCCCATTGTTGCTGGGCGCTCTTCCTGCGTTATTGCAGCAGGCTGAGAACCGACTGCGGCAGCTGGTTCGCTTGGGCCAGGATCGCAGTACCGGCCTGTTGCAGAACCTGGTTCTTGGACAGTTTCGCAGTTTCAGCTGCGAAGTCGGTGTCCTTGATCCGGCTACGGGCAGCGTCGGCGTTCTCGGAGATGTTCTGCAGGTTGGCTACGGTGTTATCGAAGCGGTTCTGCACAGCACCGAGGTCGGCACGCTGGGAGTCGATCGCTGCCAGGGCGCTATCGACCACTGCCAGGGCGCGCTGGGCACCGTCGGCGGTGGAGATGTCGACGTTGGCGACGGTGTTCAGGGTCGACGAGTTGGCACCGAACACGGTGGCGGTATCGCCGGTCACTGCGAAGGACACCGGGGAGTCCAGCTGCACGTAACCGAAGGCCTTGCCGCCGCCTGCTGCCGACACGTCTGCGCTAGCGCCGTAGGTGCCGTCGTTACCTTGAACCTTGACGTCGATGGTGCCAGCAGCACTACCAGCCTTGGCGCCGAACTCGATCGTTTCACCCGTTGCCGAAGTGATGGTGACCTTGTCGTTCTTCGAGTCGTAGTTGGCGGTGAGGCCAAGCTTACCGGCGTTGGAGTTGATCTGGTTGGCGAAGTCTTCGTTGGAGGTCACACCGACCATCTGCACGGTGTTGGAACCAACGGTCATGTTGAAGGTGGCGGCACCGGAGGTGAAGTTCACATCGGCCTCGATCACGGTACGGGCGGTGGCGGTCATGCCAGCGATCGAACCGTCGAACTTCTGGGCGATGCTCTTCGCGCTGTCGGTCGCAGCGATGGCCACGTCCTTGGTCTGGCCGTTGCCGACCACGGTGATGGTGCCGGAGCCGAACGCGCCACCGCTACCTGCAACCACGCTACCTGCAACGGTGGTACCGGATGCCGAGGCACCGGCCGCGGAAGTGGAAGCACCGCCACCGACCTGGTAGGAACCCAGCTTGGAGGAGGACGCATCCTTCAGGGTCACGTCGATGGTCTGGTAGGCATCGGAACCGACCTGGAAGCTGGTGGTACCGAAGGTGCCGTCCAGCAGCTTGCGACCACCGAAGGTGGTGGTTTCAGCGATACGGGACAGTTCGGCCTGCTGCGCGGTCACTTCTTTCTGCAGGGCGGCGCGGTCGGCGTCGCTGTTCGAGCCGCTGGCTGCCTGGATGGACAGGTCGCGGATACGCTGCAGGATGTTGGTGGACTGCTGCAGTGCACCTTCAGCGGTCTGCGCCAGGGAGATACCGTCGTTGGCGTTGCGGGTCGCCTGGTTCAGGCCGCTGATCTGGTTGGTCAGACGGTTGGAGATCTGCAGGCCGGCGGCATCGTCCTTGGCGCTGTTGATACGGCTACCAGTGGAGAGACGCTGCAGCGAGGTATTCAGCGAGTTGGACGATGCGTTCAGGTTGCGCTGAGTGTTGAGCGAAGCAATGTTGGTATTGACTGTAAGTGCCATTTGGCGTCTCCCGAAGTACCTAGTATTTACCTGAGCTTTGCGACCTTCAGGACCTGCTGCTCAGGTGCCCCTAGAATTCGCATTCGAACTGTTTATCGGCGCTTGCCGGTGGAGCTTTAGGAGAAATTTGAAATTTTTTCTCTTTGGGCTTGCCGAGCAGCCGCGAACAGTGTTCGTACCAGTGTTATCGGCAGGCATAGCGAAGGTTTAGCCTTTTGCCACGCCGTTCGTCGGTGAGCGCCAAACGGTCAATCCGGCAACCAGGCGGCGCGCCAGCGCACCAGGTTCTCCCCGTCCAGCATCCAGTTCCCCAGCACCTGGGCACGCAAGGTGTCGCCGGCGGTGGCGGAGGCCTTGAGGTCGCTCAAATGCATGCGGATGGCGTCCACCCAATCCTTGAAACGGTTCTTCACCCGCGTCGCCGTGAGGTCGCCGCGGTAGCAGAGCACGTCGCTGCAAATCACCGGGAAGCCACAGGCGCCGTATTCCAGCAGGCGCAGGTTGCTCTTGCAGTCGTTGAACAAGTTCTGCTCCAGCGGCGCCAGGGCCAGGTCGAGGTCCAGGCTGGCCAGCTTGGCCGGATACAGCTCGATCGGCACGCCGATATGGAACTCGTGCACGTAGGGCCGGAGTTTCTCCGGGCACATGCCGAAGAACACCCACTCCACCTCCCCCGCCAGCTCGCGGACCACATCGGCGATCAGCTCCAGGTCACCCTGGTGGCTGCTGCCGCCCGCCCAGCCCACCCGGGGCTTGCTGCCACGGCGGCGCCGGCTGCGCAGATTGCCCCACCAGGGCAACGGCAGGCAGTTCGGCACCACGCGGATATCGCTGTGCAGGTCGGCGAAGGCCTCGGCCAGCGGCGCAGTGGAAACGACGAAGCGATCGGTGAGCGCCACCGCCTGGCGCAACGACTTGAGCACGTCGCGCGGCATGGTTTCCCGGTGCGCGCTCTTGAGCGGCAGGTTGGGCAGGTAGTCATCCAGTTCATAGACGCGGAATGCCCCGGACAGCGCCTTCACTTCGCGCATGCCCTCGATCTGCGGGTCCATGATCTGCCGCTGGAACACCACCGTCTGTGCACCGAAGCGCTCCAGCTCCACGGGGGTCAGGTGGGTGCCGCTGAACGTGCCCTCCACCAGGCCCGCCTCGCGCAGCGCCTCCAGTGGCTGGCGAATCCGGTAGTGGCCGCAGCCGGTGGCGTCCGCCGGGTAGCAGAGCACCTGGGGCAGCAGCGGATGACGCACGCGCCGCGTGCCGTATTCGAAACCGAAGCCATGGCCGGACAGGGACAGGTTGGCGTTATAGGCCGGGTCGCGGGCCAGCACCGGCAGCCAGCGCTGCAGCATCTGCTCGCGCTCGGCCTTGAACGCCGCCTGGCGCGCCAGGGCGCCATCGATGGCCAGCACCGGCAGGTCGATGCCGTCGCGCATCACCACGCAGTCTGGCGTCCACACGTTGAGCAGCCCGGACGCGCGGATGCGCAGGCACAGGTCGACATCACCATAGAAGGCACCGAGGCGCTCCGCATCCATGCCGTCCACCGCGATGAACGCCTCGCGCCGCACCATCATGCACGCCGAGCCCACCGCGCTGTAGTTCTGGGGAACCTGCAAACGATTCATATAGCCGGCGGCATCGCCCGGTTCACCGACGAAGGTGCGCCCCGCCACCTCGTGCAGGCCGAGGATGATCCCCGCCTGCTCGATGCAGCCCGTGGCGTCCAGCACCTTGGCGCCGACCACCCCCACTTCCGGGCGCAGCGCGTGGTTGAGCAGTTGCTCCAGCCAGTCCTCGTGCACGATGCGCACGTCATGGCTGAGCAGCAGCAGGTAGTCGGATTCCACCGACATCGCCACCGCGTTGACCATCGCCGAATAATTCAGCTCGCCAGCGAAGCGCCAGACCTTGACCTGCTCGCTGTCCAGCGCCTCGACGCCATCCAGCCACTGGCGGGTCGCCGGCTCCTGGCTCTCGCAATCCACCAGCAGCAGCTCGTAATGGCCGTAGCGGGTCTTCTCCAGCAGGCTGTCCACGCAGCGCTGCAACAGCGGCAGATGGTCACGCACCGCCACGACTATGGAGACCTTCGGCCCGACCTCATGGCCGTAATCGATGCGGTAGCGCCCCGGCAGGAAGCTCTCCACCCGCGCCTGGTAACCGCGCTGCTCGAGGTGGCGCTCGATGGCCACCTGCTCCACCGGGTTGGCACGCAACTGCGGTACCCGGCTGGTGAGCAGCACCTCGTCGACATGCTCCAGGCCCACCAGGCCGTCCCGCTCCACCAGGCGCAGGATGAATTCCAGCTCCATGGCATCGGCGAAGATCGGGTCGAAACCGCCCTCGGCCTGGAATACGTCGGCACGGATGAACCAGTAGCGGCACAGGCTGAGGGGGAAGCTGAGCAGCAGGTCGAGGTTGAAGTCAGGCTTGAAGCAGGCCCCGCGCGCACCCAGCTCGGTCAGCTGGAACTCATCGGCATAGAGCGCTCGGCATTGCGGGTCGGAGGCGACCCTCTGGGCGATGGCGAGCAGGCCGGTGGAGGTGAACGCCACTCCGGCATCCACCACCAGTATCCAGTCCAGGTCCGCGCCCGCCACCAGTTCGTTGATCGCCTCGACATGGCTGCCGTCCTGCACCAGCCGGGCGGGGATGTTCGCCTCACCGACGACTTCGGCATTGGCACTCACCAGCATCGGCACGAGCTCCGGGTAGCGGCTTTGCGCAAGGCTGCCCACGGTGGTGATCACATCGTCAAGGCTGCCCTGGCGGTCCAGCACCAGGACGCCCAGCTGCGGTGCCCGGGGACTGTGAGCGGCGAGGTGGTCGAGGATGATCCTCAGCGCATTGCCGGTCGGCGCAGCGGATTCCAGCCAGTCCATCAACTGATCGCTGGCCTGTAGGCGGCGCGGCGTGCGCAACGCCAACTGCGACATGAACGCCGCGATGGCCGCGGTGGAACCCCGAGGCAACTGCTCGATGCAGGCATTGGCCCGCTCGAGCATGCGCTGCCGGTGCTCCGTGTCGTCCAGCAGTCGGCGGATGGCGGGCGCCAGCTCATCGCCGTCCACCGTGTCCACGCCCTGCCCCGGCACCAGGCCGGGGCCATAGAAGAAGCCGGTCTCGGTCATCAGGTTGAGTGCCGGCGTACCCACCAGCATCGCCTCCACCTGCAGGCCGGAATCCACCGCCACCAGCACGTCTGCCGACAGCAGGAACGGCAGCGGGGCGCCATCGGCGTACCGGTAGTCAGCGGCCGTGAGGCCGTACTCGGCAGCCAGCACGGCCACCTGCTCGGCGCCGAAACGGCCCTGGGGCCTGCGCCCCTTGATCACCACCTGCACGCCCTTGCCCAGGGTGCCGATCGCACCGAGGTAGGCACGCAGCACCTGCTCATCGATGTTCAGCTCAGGCGGCAGCGCATGCTCGGCCAGCAGGGTGGTGCCCAGCACGACGATGGGCAGGGACGGGTCCAGGCCCATCTCCGCGCACAGCGCTTCACGGCTGGCCTGGCGTTCGCCACGCACGGCGAAGAGGTCGTCGAACTGCGGCAGGCCCATCACCTGCAGGCGCTCGGTGTCGTAGCCGGCGTCGCCGTACAGGCGGCGGCTGTCTTCGCTCCACACCACCATCCGGTCGGCGTTCTGCTGGTCGTGGACGGTGTAGGGGTAGCACAGGGTCGGGTTGTGCTCGACGTGCAGGCTGGGGATGCCCCGCGCCTTGCCCCAGGCCACCAGGGTCTTGGAGCCGAACATCCAGTCTTCGTTGACGGCGATCAGCTCGATCTCATACAGGGTCGCCAGGCGGTCCAGCGCGTCCACCAGGGCGAAGGACACCGGCAGCGTGCGGGTGGCGACGTCCTGCAGGGTGCGCACCCAGTCCTCCCAGGTCAGGCCGGCGGCCTCGAGCTGCGGCTGGATGCCCTGGCGCACGGTATCGCTGAAGGGCAACGCGGCCCGTTCGTCGAAGGTCTCGGTGGTGGCGGTGACCATGCTTTCCAGCAATGAGTCGATGAGCACCACGTCGCTGCCGTGGCGTTCCAGCATGCTTTCGAATTCGGGGGTGACGCAGCCCTGGAAGGTCAGGACGGTACGGGGACCGTAGTCGGCCAGGTATTGCTCCAGCAACGGAACGTTCTTGGTCCAGAGCTGGGTAATGATCGCGCGCAAGGGCTGGGACATGGGTATCACTCGTCCGTGAAGGCGTGGAACAGCGAATCGAGAATGCGCGGGAAGGCCGGGTAATCCAGCACGCCCTGCAGTTCTACGCCGCGATACAGGTAGGCAGCGCGAACCTCCGGCTGCTGCTGCCAGGCGAGCAGGCACTCCAGCGCCACGAAGTCGGTGTGGTACTTGCGGTGCCAGCGCGTGAAGTGCGCCCAGTGCTCCGCCCCGAGCAACGTCTCGAGGTCGGGCAACTCGGCCAGCGGCGTGGGCCGGGGCCCCTCGCGGAAGAACCAGAGGATGAACAGGAAGAAGCGGTTGCGCGGCCGTGCCAGGTGCGGTTGCAGTTGCTGCGCCAGGGCCTCGCTGTCGAGGGCCGGGCCACTGGGCAGGGACTCGAGGAACGTCAGGAAATCACCGAACGCCGCATCGCTTTCGCGGTAGCCCAGCCAGCGCTGCCAGAGCAGGGGCCAGTAGCCGCACGGCTGCTCGGGGTCGAACCCGCTGAAGCCTGTGGGCAGCAACTTGCGCCACACGGGCTTGCCTTGCATCGAGGAGGGGAGCACGAGTCCGACCATAACCTACCTGTCTGGAAGCGGTTCAGGCGGCCCGGCGGGCGGCCCGACCTGAACGGAAAATTGACGTATCCCGCGCTGCAGCAAGATTCACACCAGCAAGTTGACACCTGCCTGGCGCGCAAGGCTCTGCAGCGCGGCCGGATAGCTGAAGCCATCCATGAAAAGGTAGCCCGGCCGGCCACGGATGAAGTCGATGTAGCGCCGCGCGTGATCGTTGTTACGCGACGCCATGAAGAACACCGCGTACTTTTCCTGGCCCTCGGGCACCGGCTGCACCGGCCAGCAGGCCTTGTGATCGAGGCGGGTGTTGAAGATGACCATGTCCCCCGCCTCGCTCAGCACGCGCAGGCCCTTCTGGCTCTCCTCGTACCAGCGCATGTCCACCCGGTGGGACCCGGGGATCACCTCCAGGCCGCCACCGTGCTCGGGCGTATTGGCCTGGAGATAGAAGGCGATCTGCACAATGTCGCAGTCCGGCTCCCAATGGAATCGATGCCCGGCCTTCTGCTGGGAGTCGGTGTCCTTATGCCAGGTTCCATAGCCCTTGCGGTGCAACGCGGTCTCCGGCAGGACCACGAAGTCCTCGCCCAGGAGGATCTTCAGCACGGCGAGGATCTCGCTGTCGAAGATCGCCTTCCACACCGAGGGATAGCGGTTGAACACGTCGATGCGGATGTCGCCCAGGCCGGGGTTGTCGTAGATGTCACCGGCATAGCGCGGCTCCCGCTCGAACAGCACCGCCAGCTCCTTGCGCAGCCGCTGCGCCACCTCAGGCGACAGCAGCTGCTTGATCAGGGCGAAGCCGTTGTCCTGGTAGGTCTGGCGCAGGGCGCGGGCGAACTCCTCGTAGTCAGACATCGGCAGCGCCCGGCTTGCGGGCCATCACCCACATGTGGGAGGACATGCCGGCATCGGCGATGAAGCGCTGGAAGGCAGCGCCCAGCTCGTCCCAGCGCTCGAACAGCACCTCATGGAGGAAGGGCTCGAGCTGCCCCTCGCGTCCCTGGGCGGCAATGCCCTTGCGCACCAGCTCGGCGTCCAGCTTGCCGGGGGTGATGCACTTCAGCGTGGCCAGGCCGTGGCGCTCCAGCAGCAGGGGCAGCGAACGGGTATTGAAGTAGTTGAGGTGCTCGTGATCGACGCAGGGGCTGTCGGGGCCGAGTTGCTGCACATCGAAGCCGGCGCCGTTGGGGCAGGTGAGGATTAGCACCCCGCCCGGGCGCAGCAGGCATTCCAGGCTGGCCACCACCTGGCCGGGGTCGAACAGGTGCTCGATGACCTCGAAAGCGACGATCAGGTCGAAGCGGCGGTCGGTCGTAGCGGCGAAATCCTCGACCCGCGACTCCACCACCTCGAAGCCCTGCTCGCGGCAGATGCCCGCCAGGTCGGGCGTGGGCTCGATGCCGACGATGTGCCGCCACAACCCGCGCTGCTGCATCTCGCTGCAGAAGGAGCCGTAGCCGGCGCCGATCTCCAGCATCTCGCCGAACGGCAGGCCGACTTCATGGCACAGCTCCAGCACCCGCTCCACGCGCGGCACGATCACCGACTGGTGGCGTGCGGCGGCGGACGCCGGGTAGATGTGCCGCGCCCAATAGGCGTAGTTCTCGCTGCTGCGGTAGAAGTCGCCGAGCAGCGCCTCCCCCGGTCGCGGGTTGACGTAGAAGGTGGTGCAGGCCTGGCAGTCCTGGTAGCGGAAGCCATTCTTCTCGAACTTGAAGCGTGCCTCGCGGGAACCGCACGCCGGGCAGGCCGCCTCGACGAACTCGTCGTTGCGCGCCAGCAGCATGGCGATGTCGCGCAGCAGGGCCACGCGCTGCCCCGCCTGCAGGCGGGAAGGTCGGATGTCGTCTTCTTTCATGTCCCCTCCTCCCGTTGCTCAGTTGGCCCGGCGGTATTTCTGCTGCTGGTCTTCCGGCAGGTGCACCGGCCCGTAGGCGCTGGCTTCGCCCCAGATATTGTCCTTCCACCACTGGCCGTCCTCGATCCACCAGACGCGCGGCGAGCGGAAGGTATCGGCCACTTCCCAGAACTCGCGCTCGGTCAGGCCCACGTAGTCCAGCCAGTGCTGCAGGTCGCTGGACACCACGTGGTCCATCTTGCGCACGATCTCCACGCCCTCCTCGCGGGTCATGTAGCCGGCGCGGATGTCCTTGGAGGCATGGTCGGAGGCCCGGCCGTAGCCGAACTTGATGAACTTGAGCAGGTCGTGCACGCCGTTCTCGTAGCGGTCGTCCAGGTTCGACATCTGCCGGTAGGTGCGCTCGAAGGGCTTGTCCGCCATCTTCCAGCCGTAGTTCTCCTGCACCAGGCGCGTGTGCTGGTTGGCGTCCCAGGGGAAGAAGTTGCCGATGTAGATGCCACGTACCTTGGATTTGAGAATCTCCGCATCGCCCGGGTAGCGCGCCCAGAGCAGGTCCTTCTCGCGCAGCGGCTCGGCCGGGTCGTCGAGCATGTCGTGCCACTCGAAGCCACGCAGGGCGTGCTCATGGCGGACCCGCGCACTGAATTCGACGTAGTCGTCCGGGTCGAACATCCCGGAGATGTCCCAGGCGGTCTCGCCCCAGATGATCAGCGGAATGTCGAACTTCACCGCGATCTGGATGGGGTAGGTCATGATCCCGCAGTGGGCGTGCCAGTTCATGTCGCCCATCTTGCGGAAACACAGGCGGTTGAGGCGCTTGAGCACCTCGACGCTGGGGCCGAAGACCATGTGGTCGGCATCGAACACATGGCGCATGCGGTCGCGGTTATAGTCGCCCTCGGGCAGGTAGTTGTTGCCGTGGTAGGTCACCAGCAGCGGCTTGAGGCCGTACTGGGCGGCAATCACATGGGCCTGGTAGTAGCTGTCCTTGCCACCGCTGACGGGGATGATGCAGTCGTAGTTGTCGTTGCGCTTGCCGGCGCCGGTTTCCTCCAGCACCCGTTCGAAGCGCTTGCGGCGTTCGTCCCAGAAGCTGTCCGTCAGTTGGGCGAACTGCTCGGCCACCTGGCAGGCCGAACAGACCCCGTGCTCATCCAGCATCAGGTTGACGCTGGCCCTCGGGTACACGCAGCGGCTGCAATATTCCACGGAACTCTCCTAAAGACTCAGCAATTGCGGGCTGCGCACATTGAGCCCGCGATCGAATAGATACTGGCGCGCCAGATAGACGCTCTGGTCGGTGTAATGAAAGACGTTGGCGGCGGCCACGGCGTCCACCCCGGTCTGCTCCAGGGCCTGGGCCAGGTGCTCCCACTCGCCCACGCCACCCAGGGCGATCACCGGGATGCTCACCTGCTGGCAGACGATGTCCAGCAGTTGCAGATCGTACCCCTGGCGGGCGCCATCGCGTTCGATGGAGTTGATCATCACCTCGCCGGCGCCGCGCGCCTGCAACTCGCTCGCCCAGTCGGCGACGAAGCGCTCGGTGGGGCGCTTGCCGCCTTCGGCGAAGACCCGGTAGCCGCCCTCCTCCCGGGCCACGTCCACGGACACGACTATGCATTGGGAGCCGTACTCGCGGCTGGCCGCCTCGATCAGGCCGGGGTTATCCAGCGCGGCGGTGTTCAGCGTCACCTTGTCGGCACCGGTGGCCAGGCGCCGGGCGATATCGTCGAGGCTGCGGATGCGGCCACCCAGGGTGATGGGCATGAAGGAGGCCCGCGCCACCTCGGCGACGATGGCGTCGATGTCGCGCAGGTTGCCGCTGCCCAGGTCATCGCGGCCCATGTCGTAATGGTCGTCGCGGCTGATGTCGAGGTAGATCAGCTCGTCCGCCGCCCAGTCGCTCAGGCGCTTGACCGCCGCCGAGGGGTTGCCCAGCACCTGGTGGCGGGAGAAGCGCTTGCTCTGCACCAGTTGGCCGTTCTTCAACAGTAGGACGGGGATCAGGCGTTTCTTCTTCATGCCAGCTCCAGGAAGTTCTTCAGCAGCTGCGCACCGGCACGCTGGCTCTTCTCCGGGTGGAACTGCACGCCCAGCACGTTATCCCGGCCGATGACCGCAGCGAAGCGGCTGCCGTACTCCACCGTGGCGATGACGTCGCCAGGCTCCGCCGCCTGGAAGGCGTAGCTGTGCACGAAATAGAAGTCCGGCGTGCCTTCCAGCCCGGCCAGCAAGGGGTGCGGCCGCGCCTCGCGGATATCGTTCCAGCCCACGTGGGGCAGCGGCAGCCCGGGGGCCTCCAGGCGCTCCACCCGGCCGGGAATCCAGCCCAGCCCGGCGGTGGCACCGAATTCCATGCCCTCGTCACTGAGCACCTGCATGCCCACGCAGATGCCGAGGAAGGGCTTGCCCTGGGTGAACACCGCCTCGCGCACGGCCTCCATCGGCAGGCTGCCCTGGATGCGCGCCATGGCCGCGCCATAGGCACCCACGCCGGGCAGCACCAGGTGAGTGGCATCGGCGATGGCCGCCGGGTCGTTGGACACCTGGGTCTCCGCCAGGGTGGCGAACAGGTTGGCGACCGAACGCACGTTGCCCGAGCCGTAGTCGAGGATGCACACCCGACTCATCGATCGCCCCCGAGCAGGTGCCGCCATGCCAGGGCCTGGCCACGCTTGAGCGGCTCACTGGCGACACAGTTCAGCACCTCATCCAGGTGCTTGGGCGGTAGGCCGAAGCCGGGTCGGATGGCGCGCACGGTGTCGGGGGTGAACGGCTCGCCGGCGGCCATGTCGCGTACCACATAGAGGGAGCGACGGAATACCAGCGACTTGCGCTCGGCCGGCGTCGGCCCGAAGTGAACCTGGCCGAGGGCCTGCCAGGCCCGCTCGGTCTCGGCCACCAGCGACGCCAGCTCGGCCGGCTCGAGGGAGAAGGTCGAATCCACACCACCGTCGGCGCGGCTCAGGGTGAAGTGTTTTTCCACGAGGCGGGCCCCCAGGGCCACCGCCGCCACCGAGGCGCCGACACCCAGGGTGTGGTCGCTCAGGCCGATCTCGCAGCCGAACAGCTCGCGCATGTGCGGGATGCTGCGCAGGTTGGTGTTGCTCGGGCTGGCCGGGTAGGTGCTGGTGCACTTGAGCAGGATCAGCTGCTGGCAACCCGCGCCCCGCGCCGCCTCGACGCAATCCTGGATTTCCGCCAGGGAGGCCATGCCGGTGGAGATGATCAACGGCTTGCCGGTGGCCGCCACGCGGCGGATCAGGGGCAGGTCGGTGTTTTCGAAGCTGGCGATCTTGTACGCCGGCACACCGAGGGACTCGAGGAAGTCCACCGACGAAGCGTCGAACGGGGTGGAGAAGGCCTCCAGCCCACGTTCCCGGGCGCGCTGGAAGATCGGCTCGTGCCACTCCCAGGGCGTATAGGCCTCGCCATACAGGCGGTAGAGCGAGGTACCGGTCCAGGGGCTGTCGGGGTCGCCGATGTGGAAGTCGCCCTCGTCCAGGTCCAGGGTCATGGTGTCCGGGGTATAGGTCTGCAGCTTCAGGGCGTGGGCACCGGCGTCCGCGGCCGCGTCGACCAGCGCCAGCGCGCGTTCCAGGGACTGGTTGTGGTTGCCGCTCATCTCGGCAATGACGAACGGCGGATGACCTTCACCGATGTGACGCTTACCAATCATGAAAGAAGTCATTCCACCTCTCCTACCTTGCGCAGCACGATCTCGTAGCGATGACCGTGCAATTCGAAAAACGCCGGATAACGCTCAGGGTCGGCGACCCGTAACAGGTTGAACTGCTCCGCCAGCGGCTTGTGGGGGTCGATCCGGCTGTCTTCGGGCCGGCGCCGACGGTAATGGCTCGGCTCGCCTGCCTGGGGGCGTGCGGCACAGCTGTCGCAATGGGCCAGCGCCCACTCCATCAGCTCGAACTCGGCAGCGAACAGGCGGGCGTTGATCTCGTCGCACAGCTCGTGCCCATCCAGGGTGAACGCCAGCTGCTGCCAGATATCGCCGGAGTCGACCGGGTCGGCCGCATCCAGCAGGGTGACCGTGATCCGCCCTGCCCCTTCCAGTACCTGCCATACATGGGGGGACATGCCCCTCCCAGCCGGCAGGTCGCTGGCATGCAGCACCAGCGTGTGGCGATAACGCGCGCGCAAGGCCGGGCCTATCAGTTGCTGGCATGAAATCAGAAAGAGGAAATCGCCGCCCTCCAGGGTGCCCATGTCGCTGTGCAGGGTCGCCCCATGGGCATCACACCATTGGACGAGCCCCGGCAGGATGGGGTGTCGCGGGTCGGAACACAGGACATCAATGCGCATCGGCGCCTCCGGCTTCGAACATCATGCGGGCCACCCGCTCGGCACCGGCGCCATCGCACAGGGCCGCGGCACGGGTGCGCATGCCGTGCAGAACCCCGGTGTCGGCGAGCAGGTCAGCTGCGGCATCACGCCAGGCGCTGCCAGGCAGTGCATCGGCCATTCCCAGGTAGCGCTGGATGCCCGCTCGCTCGCCCGCCACCCCGATCGACACCTGGTTCTCACTGAAGGCGGCCACCACACCGGGCAAGCCCAGGCAGGCGCGCTCCCAGGTGACGGAACCACCCGCGCCCAGATAGAGATCGGCGTGCCACATGAGCGCCGCCATCTCCTGCGTGTCGACGTGCAGACGCAAGGCGGGCTCGACCGCCGCCAGCGCGCACAACTCGGCCAGTGCAGCCGAAGCCCCGCCCACCACCACGTCGATGGAAACCGGCAACGGCAGCAGCTCGCGCACGACGCCGGGCAACGCGCGGCTGCCCTCCCCGCCGCCGAAGAACAGCAACAGCCTGGGCTTGCCGTCTGCGGCTGGCCGGGGCTTGCGGCGATAGCGGGCGAACTCCGGACGCAACAGTGCGTAGCCAGGCCCGAACAGCCTGATGGCGGGCTCTTCTCCGCGCGATGGCGGATACGCCTCGGCCTCATCGGCCAGCAGGTTCTGGTCCAGCAGCGCATTGACGCAATGGCGGCGCTGGGGCAGGTCATCGATCGCCAGCAGGCGGGGTGCGAAGGTCTGGGCAGCGCGTTCCCACTGCATGCCCAGGCCGTAGTGATCAAGCACGACCCAGTCAAAACGCTGCCCTTCCAGCACCGTGCCCAGGTGGTCCAGGTCTTCCTTCTCCGGGATCGGCGCCTCGGCCAGGCCGCTGGTCTGTTCCCCGGCATAGGTGGCCGGCAGCTCGTGCAGTGGAAAATCCTCGGCTATCCGCGCGCCCAGGCCGCCGCACAGGGCACGGCTGGCGAAATGGCACTCCGCCCCGAGCTCACGCAGCGCCTTCGCCAACGTCAGACAACGCATCACGTGCCCATAACCCAGGCTGAGTGAGGCATCCGCGCGAAACAGCACGCGCATTTCAGATGTCCCCCTCCAGCAGGAGGCTGGCGTACATCAGTTCGGCGCGGTGCCAGTCTTCAGGGTTGTCGATGTCCTGGACCAGATAGCGCGGCAGCACCAGTGGCAGGGAATGCGAACCGTGCAGCGCCTTGCCTTCGGCCCAGGCGGCAGCCCGGCCCCAGTAGAACTGCCCGGCGTCGTGGTAGGCGCGTTCCAGGTCCTGGGAGCGGGTCTGCTGGTATTCGGGGTAGAGCGATTCGACGCCGCCATCGGCATTCACCCGCAGGGCGCGCTGCACCGGCGCGGCATAGTCACTGACGGTGAAGGCGTAGTCCTTGTCCGCGCGCGCAGCCAACAGCTCGAAGCCCTCGCGGAGCTTCTCCGGCAAAACGAAGGGCGCGGTGGCGTAGAGGCAGCAGGCGTAGTCGGGGTGGTAGCCGGCGGCGGCCAGTTCACGCAGGGCGTGCTGGATGACCTCGACCGTGCCGGCATGGTCATCGGCCAGGGAGGCCGGGCGCACGAAGGGCACCTCGGCGCCCAGGGCCAGAGCCACATCGGCGATCTCGCCATCATCGGTGCTCACCACCACGCGCTCGAACAGGCCACAGGCCAGGGCCGCGCGGATGGAGTAGGCGATCATCGGCTGGCCCTGGAAGGGCCGGATGTTCTTGCGCGGAATCCGCTTGCTACCGCCGCGCGCGGGGATGATGGCGACCTTGCTCATGGGCGTTTTTCCAGAAGGAACCAGTTGATGTCGTCGGTCGGGAAATTGACGTCGCGCCGATAGACGAAGCCGTAGTCGACCAACTGCAGGTCGGGGTACAGGTCGAGCATTTCACCGGCGAAATCGCGCTTGAACAGCTTGCCCTCATGGCCGCGGTAGCTGATCTCCACCGGCGAGGGGCTGTAGTACTCGGCGATCAGCACATGGCGGCGGCTGGCCTCATGGAGTTTGGCATAGGCCTGGGGCAGCAGTTCCGGCGACAGATGGATGAGCACGCCACGGGTGAAGGCCAGGTCCACCTGCTGTTGCACCGGGTAGTCGAACAGCGAGCCGTGCCATACCTCGGCGATGCCCAGGCCCTGGGCGATCTCCCGGGCCTTGGCGTTGAGCTCGACGCCCAGCAGCGTCGCCTGGGGTAATAGGCGGTTGAGCGCGCGCAGGTTGAGGCCCCGGTTGGTGCCCAGCTCCAGCAGGCTGTCGATGCGCCCCGCCCGGCGCAGGGCCTGGGCGAAGAAGGCCGTGGCGCTGGCCACGGGCACATCACCGTCATTGCGGTCGACGTACTGGTCGCCGAACTCGCCCTGCCAGAATCGTTCTTGCTCGGTCAGCTCACGCACGGGTTTCTCCAGTCACTGCAGGACGCTGGCGAGGGTGCTCGCCACCTGGTCCTGCTGGTCGTCGGTCAGGTCGGGGAACAGCGGCAGGCTCAGGGCCTCGGCGTAGTAGCGCTCGGCCTCGGGGAAGTCACCCGGGGCGAAGCCCAGCTGCTGGTAATAGGGCTGCAGGTGCACCGGGATGTAGTGCAGGTTGACGCCGATACCGGCGCCGCGCAGGGCCTCGAATATCTCACGGTGACTGCGCTGCAGGCGCTCCAGGCGCAGGCGCACCGGGTACAGGTGCCAGGCCGGCTCGGCGCCCGCCTGCAGCTGCGGCAGGCTCAGGGGCAAGCCGGCCAGCAGCTCGCCGTAACGGGCCACCAGTTGCCGGCGACGGGCGACGAAGGCGTCCAGGCGCTGCAGCTGGGACAGGCCGAGGGCGGCCTGCAGGTCGGTCATGCGGTAGTTGAAGCCCAGTTCCAGCTGCTGGTAGTACCAGGGGCCTTCGCTGGGCCCGGTCATGGCGGCCGGGTCCCGGGTGATGCCGTGGCTGCGCAGGCGGCGCAGGCGCTCGGCCAGCTGCGGGTCGTTGGTGGTGAGCAGGCCGCCCTCCGCCGTGGTGATGATCTTTACCGGGTGGAAGCTGAACACGGTGATATCGGCATGCTCGCAGCAGCCCACCGGCCGACCGCCATAGCTGGCGCCGATGGCGTGGGAGGCATCCTCGATCACCCGGAAGCCGTAGCGCCGCGCCAGCTCGCCGATGCGCGCCATGTCGCAGCTCTGCCCGGCGAAGGCCACGGGGATGACCACCTTGGGCAGGGTGCCGTCGCGCTCGGCGCGCTCCAGGCGGGCTTCCAACTGGCCAACGTCGAGGTTGAGCGTGGCCGGGTCGATGTCGACGAAGTCCACCTGCGCGCCGCAGTACAGGCCGCAGTTGGCGCTGGCGACGAAGGTGTTGGGGCTGGTCCAGAGCCGGTCGCCCGGCCCCAGGTCGAGGGCCAGGCAGGCGATGTGCAGCGCGGCGGTGGCGTTGCTCACGGCCACGCCATGACCAGCCTGGCAGCGCTGGGCAACGGCCTGTTCGAAGCGCTCGATCGCCGGCCCCTGGGTGAGCCAGTCGGAGCGCAGGGTGTCCACCACCGCGTCGATATCCGCCTGGGAGATGTTCTGCCGACCATAAGGAATCATGGTCAGGCCCAGGTGTCCGCCAACTGGCGCAGCTCGGGCACGCTCAGGTAGTGGGGGTTGCTATCGGAGACGTATTCGAAGCCCTCTTCCACCGCCACGCCCTGGCCACCCAGGCCATCACGGGTGTAGTCGTATTCGGTGTTGAAGGTGATCGACGGGGCGATGACGAAGTGCCGGTCGAATTCGAAGGTGTGGGTGCTGTCATCGCGGGAGATCATCATCTCGTGCAGCTTCTCGCCGGGACGGATGCCCACCAGCTTGTGCGGCATGCCGGGCGCCAGGGCCTCGGCCATGTCGGTGATGCGCGCGGAGGGGATCTTCGGCACGAACAGCTCGCCACCGTGCATGCGCTCGAAGCTGCGCAGGACGAAGTCGACGCCCTCGTCGAGGGTGATCCAGAAGCGGGTCATGCGCGGGTCGGTGATGGGCAGCTCGCGGGCGCCATCGGCGAGCAGGCGGCGGAAGAACGGCAGCACCGAGCCACGCGAGCCGACCACGTTGCCATAGCGCACCACGGCGAATCGGGTCTGGTGGTCACCGGTGATGTTGTTGGCGGCGACGAACAGCTTGTCGCTCAGCAGCTTGGTGGCGCCGTAGAGATTGACCGGACTGGAGGCCTTGTCGGTGGACAGCGCCACCACCTTCTGCACGCCGTTGGCCAGGGCGGCGTTGATGATGTTCTCGGCACCGCTGACGTTGGTGCGGATGCATTCGGTGGGGTTGTATTCGGCGGCCGGCACCTGCTTCAGGGCGGCGGCGTGGACCACCAGGTCGATGCCGCGCATGGCCTGCTGCAAGCGCTCGGCGTCGCGGACGTCACCCAGGAAATAGCGCATGCAGGGGGCGTTGAACTCCTGCTGCATCTCGTACTGCTTGAGCTCATCGCGGGAGAACACCACCACCCGCTTGGGCTGGTAGTTCGCCAGCAGGGTGCGGATGAACGCGCGACCGAACGAGCCGGTGCCCCCGGAAACGAATACGGACTTGCCATCGAACATGCTGCTCTCCCCTGCCCATATCAGCCGGCCCTGCGCCGGATGAGCGCGCTGCCTTTATTGCCGACAGTTTTATGGCACTCGCTTTTGATGTCGAGACCCAAAGCAAGCATGGTGCCAACCCGTTGAAATGCAAGGCGGGTCGGCAAGGGGTCAGGCGACGGCGGGGTCAGTTGAGGAAGTTGAACAGGCTCAGGCCGCTGATCTTCACGTAGCTCTGCTGCGCCGCCTGGAGGATGGTGGATTGCATGGTCAGGCGCGACAGGGCCTCGGCGTAGTCGAGGTCTTCCAGGGAGGATTGCACCGACTTGTTCACCAGGCTCACGTCATCGACGAAGCCCTCGGTGGTGTCCAGGGTGTTGAGGCGCGCACCCACCGAACCCTGCACGCCCAGCACCTTGGTGTTGACCGCGTCGAGGTTGGAAGTAGCCACCGCCACGGCGTCGCGGATCTGCCGGTTGCCCTCGGGGGTGTCCGCGGAGGACTGCAGCGCCTTGCGCAGGTCCGAAACCACATTGAGCAGGCTGCGCTTCTCGGCGTCCGGCTTGCGGTTGACGGAGAAGTCGTCACCGGCGACGGGAGTGCCGTCGATCTGCACCTTCACCCCCCCATAGGTGATGAAGTCGGAGGTCTGCGAGTTGGTGTCCAGGGCCCCGGTGGCCAGCTGCCCGGCGGGCGGCGTGGCGGGGTTGTAGGTGTTCCAGTCATAGCCCACCGGCAGGGTGGCCGGGTCGTAGACCACGTAGCGCTGGGAATCGAGGAAGTGGATGCCGATCGCATCGGTCGCCGCCGGCGGGTTGCTGGCGGGGAACACGGTGTCGTAGTCGGTCTTGTCGATCACCAGGCCCTGGGAAATGCTCGCGGTGCTGCCGGTGCCGGTCGCGCTCTTCGAGGTGGTCACACGGTTGGCGTTGAACACGTTCTCGAACAGGTCCTTGCCGTTGTCGCCCAGGGCCAGGAAGGTGCTGCTCGCCACCTGGACCTCGCGGCGACCTTCGTCGCCCTGATAGCTGTAGGTGCCGTCGGCGTTGCGCACGAAGGGCTGGGTGTCGGCCTGGGCGCCGGAGAACAGGTACTTGCCGCTGGCGTCCTTGCTGTTGAGCAGGCTCATCAGCTCGTCTTCGCGCTGCTGCAGCTCGGTGCCCAGGGAGGCCTTGTCGGTGGAGTCCAGGGCGCCGTCGCCCGCCTCCACCGCGATCTCGCGGATGCGCTGCATCACGTTGCCAATGGAATTGAGGATGCTCTCCTCGCTGTTCAGGCTGTTCTTCGCCGCCGTGATGTTCGACTTGTACTGCCCATTGAGGGATTCCTCCTGGCTCAATTGCAGCAGACGCACCGAGGCCACCGGATCGTCGGCAGGCGTAAGGATGCGCTTGCCGGTGCTGATCTGTTCCTGGGTCCGGGTCACGTTCCCGTAGTTCTTCTGCAAGCCCGCGACCTGGTTGTTGAAAGCCTGGATAGTCGAGATTCTCATGTCACATCAGCCTTTAATTGAAGGCGCCGATCAATGTATCGAACAACGCGCGCGCAACTTGAATGACCTGGGCGTTGGCATTGTAGTACTGCTGGAACTGGATCAGGCTCGCCGCCTCTTCGTCCAGGTTCACGCCCGATAGCGAATCACGGTTTTCCTGCGCCTGCTTCAGCACCGCCTCGCCGGCATCCGCATTGACCCGCACCTGGGCGGTCAGCGAACCGACCCGCTCCACCAGCCCGCTGTACGCGTCGGTGTAGGTGGCGCCGGTGGTGCCGTTGCCGACCACCGGCTTGGTCTGCAGGCCGACCAGGGCCAGGGCGTTGCGGTTGTCGCCGGTGCCCTTGTTGTTGAAGGCCAGGCTGAAGCTGTCACCGCTCTGCGGCGTGCCACCCATGGTGAATTCGTAGGTGTAGCTGTTGTTGGTCGACGGGTCGGTGTAGTTCAGACGCAGGGTGTTGGTCTGCCCCGGGGTCAGCGCGGTGGTCGAAGGCGAGACGTAGCTCAGGGTCGCGCCGGCCGGCAGGGTACCGTTGAGGGTGTTGGTGGCGGCATCGAAGGTCAGCGAAATGCCATTGGCGCCGAACAGGTCCTGCAGGTCGGTGATGTCGATGGGCGACGGCCCGCTGACCAGCCCGGGCTGGCCGATGGTGCCCGTGCCCCGGTTGTTGGTGGTCGCCTCGGCCCGCGCCGAGCCGGAGAAGGCCAGCTGGTCGGACGACTTCAGCGTGCTCTCGAAATCCGTGGCGCCGCGCCGGGTCGGCTGCAGGGTGAAACGATCGTTGGCCGCCGGCAGGGTGCTCATCTGCACCTGGAAGCCCTGACTGTTGCCCGCCGCATCGGCGAAGCTCAGTGTGTACGGCCCGGTACCGGTCACCGAGACAGTCATCGGCGCGTTGTCGGACAGGCGCGTGGCGGTGAAGTTGGTGCCGTCGTAATCCAGTCGGTAGTCGCTGGTGCCCAGCTTGCTGGTATCGGTGATGTTCAGCGCCGCGCTGGCGGTGCCGGTGTTGTTGACGTTCGACAGCACCCGCAGCGAGGCGTCCTGGGGGTCGTTGATGTTGCCAAATAGTGGGCTGCCGGCGCGACCGGCGGAGTCCAGGCCCTGCCCCAGCTGCTTGTTGATGGTGTCGGAGATGGTGATCGCCAACTGGCCAAGGCTGTTGTACGACTGGTCCAGCGTGGTATCGCGGTAGGCCAATAGGCCGCCCATCTCGCCGCCGGAAATCTGCGTGGTGATGGTTTGCGACACACCGCCGGTGACCAGGTCGATCTGGTAGCGCGACGGGTCGTCGACACCGGGCTTGGCGCGCAGCGTGGAGGCGGTGTTGCCCACCACCAGGGGCTGGCCGGTGCCAACGAAGAGGCTGACGCTGCCGTCGTTCTGCTCCAGGGTCTTGACCCCGATCATTTCGGAAATCTGGCGGATGGTTTCTTCGCGGGCGTCCAGCAGGTCGTTGGGCTCGGCGCCACTGGCGCGGGCCTTGGCGATTGCATCGTTGTAGTTGGCCACGTTGGCCGCCAGGGAATTGACCTGAGTGGTCAGCGCGCCGAGCTGGTCGTTGATCTGGCTGTTCTGCTTGTCCAGCTGGTCGTAGAGCGTGTTGAACGCGTCTTCCAGCCCCTTGGCCTGGGACAGCACCGCCTCGCGTGCGGCCACCGAGGATGGGTCCTGGGACGCGGTCTGCAGCGAGGTGAAGAAACTCTTCAACGCCGGACTGATGCCGGTGGTGGTGTTGGACAACAGGCCGTCGAGCTGTTCGATCTGGCTCTTGAAGGTCTGCAGCTCACTGTTCTGGCTGGTGGCAGTGCGCAATTGCGAGGTAAGGAATTCACTGGCCAGCCGGCGCACGTCGACCACCTGGCTGCCGGAGCCGATGTAGCCGCCGCCGGTGAACTGCGGGACGTTGGTCTGCTGCACCGCCTGCTGCCGCGAGTAGCCGGGGGTGTTCACGTTGCTGATGTTGTGTCCGGTCACCGTCAGGGCGGTCTGCGACGTACGCAGGCCCGACAGTCCGATGGATAACAGGTCAGCCATGTCTCATCCTCATGAACGCGGCACCACCGCATCGCCCGCCGCTACAGCCTGATAGGTCTGCATCTGCCGGGCGATCTGGGCGACCTTGCGCGCGTACTGCGGGTCGGTCGCGTAGCCGGCCTGCTGCAGTTCGCGGACGAATCGCTCAGGCTTGTCGGTTACTTCCAGTGCCTCTTGATATCGATCGTTCCCCTGCAGAAAGTTCACATAATCGTGGAAGCTCTGCTGATAGGAGTCGTATGCGCGGAACGATGCCGCTTCCTTGACGGCCTGGCCGTCCTTGAATTCGGTGGTCAGGGCGCGGGCCGACTGGCCGTCCCAACCGTGGGACTTGATGCCGAACAGGTTGTGGCTGCTGCTGCCGTCCTGCTGGCGGATGATCGACTTGCCCCAGCCGGTTTCCAGGGCGGCCTGGGCCACCAGGTAGCGCGGGTCGACGCCGATGCTCTTCGCCGCTTCCTGGGCCATGGGCAGCATGGTGTCGATGAATTCCTGGGGCGAACGGAAGGCCGACTTGCCCGGCGCCAGCGGCGGCTGGGCGATGCGCCGGCCGATCACCGCGTCATTGCCGTCCACCCGCGTGGCGCCGCTCTCCGGCGCACCATAGGACTTGGCCGGCACCCAGTCGGCACCCGCCAGGGCCTGGTTCTGCGCGACGGCCGCCTGGGCCGCCTGGGCTGCTGCGCCCTCCCCGGCGCTGGCGGACGGCACGATGCCGGCCAGCAGGCGGTCGGTGAGTTTGCCCGGCAGGCTGATGCGGCGCATGGCCAGCAGCTTGGAGTCGTCGCGACCGTCAGCCGGTGCTTCGAGCTTGCTGCCTTTCTGCGGCCAGCTGATGCCGTTGGTCTCGGCCACCTGGGCGAAGGGGTTGGGCCCGGTGGACTTAGACGCGCCCTTGTTCTTCGACAGCTGGCGGGTGAGCACGTCGGACAGGCCGATGCCCTGCCCCTTGGAGATGGTCACGGCCAGCTGCTGGTCGTACATGTCCTGGTAGGTCTTGCTCTCGTTGCTGTTGAGGAAGTTGCCTTCGGCGAACACCTCGTTGGCCGAGCGCATGGCCTTCATCATTTCGTTGAGGAACAGCGACTCGAACTCCTGGGCGACCTTCTTGATGTTCTCGTCGCTGTCCCGGCCCTTGCCCACCTTGAATTGGGCCATGCGGTTGAGGTCGGTATAGGCGCCCGAGTCGACGGGGCTGGAGCCCCCGAGGCCGGCAGAAAACTTGGAGTCCATGGTCGCCTCCTCAGATCACGATCAGGTCGGCCTGGAGGGCGCCAGCTTGCTTCAGCGCCTCGAGGATGGCCATGAGGTCGGACGGGGCCGCGCCCACCTGGTTCACCGCGCGAACGATCTCGTCCAGGGTGGTGCCGGGGCCGAACTTGAACATCGGCTTGGCTTCCTGGTCGGCATTGACCTTGGAGCGCGGCACCACGGCGGTCTGCCCGCCGGACAGGGCGCCGGGCTGGCTGACGATCGGGTCTTCGGTGATGGTCACGGTCAGGCTGCCGTGGGTGACGGCGGCCGGCTGCACCTTGACGTTCTGGCCGATGACGATGGTGCCGGTACGCGAGTTGATGATGACCTTGGCCACCGCCTGGCCGGCTTCCACCTCGAGGTTCTCCAGCACCGACATGTAGTCGACGCGCTGGCTCGGGTCCATGGGCGCGGTGACGCGCACCGAGCCGCCATCCAGGGCCTGGGCGACGCCCGGGCCGAGCAGTTCGTTGAGCTTGTCGACGATGTTCTTGGCGGTGGTGAAGTCCGGGCGGTTGAGGTTCAGGGTCAGGTAGTTGCCCTGGTCGAAGCCGCTGGGCACCGGACGCTCGACCGTGGCGCCGGCGGGAATGCGGCCGGACGACGGAACGTTGACGGTGATCTTCGAGCCGTCGCTGCCCTCGGCGTCGAAGCCGCCCACCACCAGGTTGCCCTGGGCGATGGCGTAGACGTTGCCGTCGATGCCTTTCATCGGCGCCATCAGCAGGCTGCCGCCGCGCAGGCTCTTGGCGTTGCCGATGGAGGAGATGGTCACGTCGATGGCCTGGCCCGGCTTGGCGAAGGGCGGCAGGTCGGCATGGATGGACACCGCCGCGACGTTCTTCAGCTGCACGTTGCCGGAGCCGGCCGGCACCTTGATGCCGAACTGCGCCAGCATGTTGTTGAAGGTCTGCAGGGTGAAGGGCGTCTGGGTGGTCTGGTCGCCGGTGCCGTTGAGGCCCACCACCAGGCCGTAGCCGATCAACTGGTTGTTACGCACGCCCTGAATGCTCGCCAGGTCCTTCAGGCGTTCGGCATGAACGGCCGTGGCGGCGAGCAACAGGCAAAGGGCAGCGGTCAGTCGTTTCATCTTCGCAATTACCTGCTCAGAACGGCCACAGGGGGCTCATGAAGAAGCGGTCGAACCATCCTGGCTGGCTGGCATCGGCGAAGGCGCCGGTGCCGGAATAGGTGATGCGCGCATCAGCGATGCGGTTGGAGGAGACGCTGTTGTCGGTGCCGATATCATCGGCGCGGACCAGGCCGGCGATGCGCACCAGCTCGTCGCCGGTATTGAGCGTCATCCACTTCTCGCCACGCACGGCGAGGATGCCGTTGGGCAGCACTTCGGAGACGGTGACGGTGATGGAGCCGCTGAGGCTGTTGCTCTGCCCCGCCTGGGAGTTGCCGCTGGTGTCGCGGCTGCCGCTGTAGCCGACGTCCATGGACAGGTTCTCCGCCTTGAGCGGATTGAGGCCGGTGCTGGGGTTGTCGACCCGCACGCCGCCGCCGAACAGCGAGGTCAGCCCGAGGTTGGCGGTGCTGTCCTTCTGGATCTGCGAAGTGGCGTTCTTGCTGGCCTGGGTGCGCTCGTTGAGGGTGATGGTGATGATGTCACCCACACGATACGCCTTGCGGTCGTCGTAGAGGTTGGTTTCGAAGCCGGCCTGATAAATGGAGCCATTGTTCTGCGCGGCGGGCATGGGCGTGCGCGGCAGGACAGGGGCGTAATAGGGATCGTTCGGTTTGGCGGCCGGCGCGACGCACCCGGTGAGCAGGTGGGCGGCGAGCAGCGAGACAGGAAGGATCAGCCGGTTCATGACAACTTACCTCGGGGGTATTACAGGTTCTGCGAGAGGAAACCAAGCATGGAGTCGGCCGTGGAGATGACCTTGGAGTTCATCTCGTAGGCGCGCTGGGTGGTGATCATATTCACCAGCTCCTCGACCACGCTGACGTTGGAGTTTTCCAGGGTGTTCTGGAGCACGTTGCCCAGGCCGGTCAGGCCCGGGGTACCGACTTGCGGAGCGCCGCTGGAGGCGGTCTCCAGGAACAGGTTGTTGCCGATGGCCTGCAGGCCGCCGTAGTTGACGAAGTCGGCGGTCTGGATGTTGCCGATCACCTGGGGCGTGGGGTTGCCGAAGGTGGTCACCGACGCGGTGCCGTCCTCGCCCACGGTGAAGGTCTGCACCTCAGCCGGGAGCACGATGGCCGGCTCCAGGGCATAGCCCTGGGAGGTGACGACCTGGCCGTCGGAATTCAGGTGGAAGCTGCCGTCACGGGTATAGGCGACGGTGCCGTCCGGCATCAGGATCTGGAAGAAGCCGCGGCCGTTCACCGCCAGGTCCAGCGGCTGCTCGGTGGTCTGCAGGCTGCCCTGGGTGAAGATCTTCTGGGTGCCGGCGATGCGCACACCGGTACCCAGCTGCAGGCCGGTGGGCAGTTCGCTGTCCTGGCTGCTCTGGGCGCCGGGTTGACGGCGGATCTGGTACAGCAGGTCCTCGAACTCGGCGCGATCACGCTTGAAGCCCGTGGTCGACACGTTCGCCAGGTTGTTGGAAATGGTGGTCAGGTTCATGTCCTGAGCCGCGAGGCCCGTCTTGCTGACCCAGAGTGCCGGAAGCATCTTCGTTCTCCTCGGGCGCCGGTTTCATGGCGCCGCGTACTGGTAATTAGCTGAGTTGCATGACCCGTGCCATCGCCGAAGCATCGTCTTCGGCGGTGCGCATCATCTTCACGTGCAGTTCGAACTGGCGGGACAGCGAGAGGATCGCGGTCATCTCTTCCACGGCATTGACGTTGCTGCCTTCGAGGAAGCCGGAGGTGACCTGGACGGTGCCGTCCACGCCGGCCGGCTGGCCGCTCTTCAGGCGGATCAGGCCGTCGGTGCCTTTCTCCAGCTGCTTGGGATCGGGGTTGACCAGCTTGATGCGGTCGACCTCGGCCATCACGTTGGGGGCCTCGCCCAGGGCACGGATGCTGATGGTGCCGTCGGCGCCGATCTCCACCTTCTGCTCCGGGGGAATGGCGATGGGGCCGGCATTGCCGATCACCGGCAAGCCGTTGCCGGTGCGCAGCTGGCCGAGGGCATCCACCTGCAGGCTGGCGGTGCGCACGTAGGCTTCGCTGCCATTGGCGGATTGCACGGCGATCCAGCCCTGGCCACCGATGGCGATGTCCATGTCACGACCGGTCTCCTGCATGGGGCCGGGGGTGAAGTCGGTGCCGGGGCGCTCGCTCATGGCGTAGACCCGCGCCGGGAAGGTTTCGCCGAACACGGGCATCGAGCGCGCCTGTTCGTAGTCGCGACGAAAGCCGGTGGTGGAAATGTTCGCCAGGTTGTTGGCGTGGGCACGCTGGGCCAGGGTGTTCTGGCTGGCGCCTGTCATGGAGACGTACAGCATCTTGTCCATGGGGTTCTCCGAGTGGGCTTTTGACGCCCGCTGACTCTTTGCAGGCTATTCAGCAATTGCTGTGCCAGAACCCGAAAAACAACCACAAGATACTGATTACAAAGGAAAAACAGAAAAGAAAAAGGCCCGAGCAAAGGGCCTTCGAATGCCGTGGCGGCGAGGGGCTGCCGCCAGCGGCAAGGTGTTTGCCGCCCGATGAGCCGGGCGGCAAACACCACTCAACGCAGGTTGATGATGGTCTGGGTGACCGCGTTCTCGGTCTCGATGGTCTTGGCGTTGGCCTGGTAGTTGCGCTGCGCCACGATCAGGTCGACCAGCTCGGTGGAGATGTCCACGTTGGACGCCTCCAGGGCGCCGGACTGCAGCGCGCCCAGGGTGCCGGAACGCGGGGTGCCGATCACCGGCTCGCCGGACTCCGATGATTGCACCCAGGAGGTCTTGCCCACCGGGGTGAGGCCCTGGACGTTGGCGAAGTTGGCCAGCACCACCTGGCCCTGGATCTTCGACTGGCCGTTGGTGTAGCGGGCGAAGATGTTGCCCTCGTCGTCGATCTCCAGGCCCGACAGCTGGCCGGTGGTGTAGCCGTCCTGGGCGACCTTGGTCACCGCGAAGGCGTTGGAGAACTGGGTCGAGCCGCGGATATCGAAGCTGATGGTCGGCGCGGCAGCGGCACCGTTGGCGCTCCATACCGGCGGGGTGGCGCCGTTGGACTGCGCCGGCACCCAGCCGGTGATGCCCAGGGTGCCGTCGGCATTGACCGCAAAGCCACCGGTGTTGGTGAAGGTGCTGGTGTCGAGCTGGCCGGAGGTGGTGAAGCCCACGGTGGTGCTCATCGGCGCGGTGCTGGCCGGGTTGGTCGGGCTGCGGCCGTCGATCAGCACGTTCATGGTCCAGGTGTTGACCGGGGTGGCCGACTTGACGAAGTACTGGGTCATGACGTGGGCGTTGCCCTGGGCGTCATAGATGTTCACCGAGGTCGACGAGTTGTAGGTGGTCGGGTCGGCCGGGTCGAACGGCGTCTTGGTGGGCACCGTGTTGGTGGAGTTCAGGTTGAACGGCTGGGTGATGGTGGTGGTGGCCTTGGGCTGCTGGTTGTTGGTCTGGATCACCAGATCGCCCACCACACCGCTTTGCAGCGCGCCGTTGGCATCCACCGAGTAGCCCTGCAGGCGATAGCCGTTGTTGTCGACGATATTGCCGTTCTTGTCGGTGCCGAAGTAGCCGGCCCGGGTGTAGCTGATGGCGCCGTTGTTGCTGGTGATGAAGAAGCCGTTGCCGTTCACCGCCAGGTCCAGGGCGTTCTCGGTGTAGTCGATGGTGCCCTGGTTGTAGAGCTGGGCGACGTTGCCCAGCAGCACGCCGCTGCCGATGGTCTTGCTACCGGAGCCGAGCACGGACGCCGAGTACAGGTCCTGGAACTCGCCACGGGACTGCTTGAAGCCCACGGTGCCGGCGTTGGCGATGTTGTTGCCAGTGATATTGAGGTCACTGGAGGCGGCGCGGATGCCGCTGAGTCCGATATTGAAAGACATGGGATGCTCCTGTAACGCCGGCGCCGCCGACGATTATTGACCGATGACCTTGACCTTGGAGAGTGCGACGCTGCCCAGCCCGGCGAGGTTGAGCGTCATCTCGCCGCCGTTCAGCCCGAGGGTGACGCTGTCCACGTTCGCCGGCAGGTTGGTGGACATCGCCACCGTCTTGCCGTCGATGGCCGCCTCGGCCTGGAAGGTGTAGGTGCCGTTGGGCGCGACGTTGCCGCTCGAATCCTTGCCGTCCCACATGAAGCTGACCTGGCCGGCGCTCTGGGCGCCCAGGTTGATGCGGTTGACGGCGTTGCCCTTGCTGTCCAGCACGTTGACGTAGACGTTGGTGCTGGCGCCGGTGAGGTTGACGCTGCCCTTCATGGTCTCGCTGGTGTCCACCACCGCCTTGTTGGTGGTGACGATGACCTTGCGACCGACCAGGGACGAAGCCTGCAGCGCCTGGGACGACTGGGTGCTGGAAAGAATGGTGTTCACACTCTTGTTCAGGTTGTCCAACCCCTCGACCGTACTGAACTGGGCGAGCTGCGCCACGAATTCGCTGTTGGTCTGCGGGTCCAGCGGGTTCTGGTTATTCATCTGTGCCACCAGCAACTGAAGGAACTGGTCCTTGCCCAGCTCCTTGGTCTTGGCAGTGTCCTTGAGTTTGTACTGGTCCAGTACCGAGGTACTGGTAGTGGCGCCTACGTCAACGCTCATCTGGTCGCTCCCTCACGCACTCACTGACCCAGGGTCAGCACGCGCTGCATCATCTGTTTGGCGGTGTTCATCATTTCGACGTTGGTCTGGAAGGCACGGCTGGCAGAAATCATGTCGGCCATCTCCTCCACCACGTTGACGTTGGGGTAGTACACGTAGCCGTCGGCGTTGGCGGCCGGGTGGTTCGGCTCGTAGCGCGGGGTGAGCGCGCTCTGGTCTTCGATCACGCCCAGCACCTGCACGCCACGTCCGGATTCGTCCTCGCCGGCGAACAGCGAGCTGCTGCCACTGCCGCTCTCGCTGTTGAGCTGGCTCTGGAACATGGTGGCAAACACCGGGTGGCGGGCGCGGTAGGTCTGGTTGAGGCTGGAGGACACCGTCTCGGCGTTGGCGATGTTGCTGGAGATGGTGTTCAGGCGAGTGCTCTGGGCGCTCATCCCGGTGCCGGCAATGTTGAAGACGCTGGACAGTGACATGGTGGTGTTCTCCCTTATTCGCCGCGCAGGGCAGCGACCAGCCCTTTGAATTTGCTATTGAGCATCGTGAAGCTGGCCTGGAACTGCATGGAGTTCTCGGTGTAGGTCGATTGTTCCTGCTGCAGGTCGACAGTGTTCTGGTCGATCGAGGGCTGGAACGGAATCCGGTACTTCAGGCTTTCGTCGAACAGGCTGGCGCCTTCGGCAGCGATGTGACGCTGGTTGGTCAGGTTGGCATGGAAGGTGCCCTTGCTGTTCTCCACCTGCTGCTGGAGCACAGCCTTGAAGTCCAGGTCACGCGCCTTGTAGTTGGGCGTGTCGGCGTTGGCGATGTTGTTGGCCAGCACTTCGGCACGCTGGGTGCGGAAGCTGAGGGCCTTTTCATGGATGCCGAGGGCGCTTTCGAAGCTGATGCTCATGTCTCTAACCTTTGCCGGCTGGCAATGTCGGTTTACCTGCATGACATTCAGCAAAGGCTGTGCCAACTTATAAATCTCTTTATTTTCAATAGCTTGCGATAAATCCGCAGCGCAACCGAGGCGGCAACGGCAAGGCGTTACCGCTTTTGCCGGTGCCGGCGGCAACGCGGACGAGCGGTCTTGCCGCTGAGCGGCAATGGCCGGCAGCGGTGATTGCCGCCCCGCCCTCTCCTTTCATCTGCGTGGTCTAGGCTTTGGTTTCCGTCTGGCGGCAGCCGCTGTGCAACGCCGCCATCGCCCCTTGATCGACGAACCCGAGGAGATCGAAATGCCCATCGAAAAAGCCCTGTATCGCGCCTACGCCGAAGCCTACGGTGGCCGTGAAGGCCGTGCCGTATCGTCCGATGGAGTACTGGATGTGAAACTCACCACGCCCAAGGAGCTGGGTGGCGCGGGCGGCGAAGGAACCAACCCGGAGCAGCTGTTCGCCGCCGGCTACTCGGCGTGCTTCCTCGGCGCCATCAAGTTCGTCGCCGGCAAGCAGAAGGTCAGCCTGCCGGACGACGCCTCCATCGAAGGCATAGTCGGCATCGGCACCCTGCCCACCGGCTTCGGCATCGAAGTGGAACTGCGCATCTCCCTGCCCGGCATCGACAAGGCCGTGGCCCAGGACCTGGTCGACAAGGCCCATGTGGTCTGCCCCTACTCCAACGCCACCCAGGGCAATATCAACGTCACCCGCACACTGGTTTGAGCCCGCCCGCAGGCAAATAAAGCAGGCCAATAAAAAGGGAGGCTTTCGCCTCCCTTTCCCATGTCGCGCTACCCGGTCATTTGACCTTGTAGATGATCCCCGGGCTGCACTGCACCATCTGGTACAGCTCCGGCAGGCCATTGAGCGCCTCGGACGCACCGAGGAACAGATAGCCACCGGGCTTCAGCGTCGCGTGGATGCGCGTGAGGATGTCCTTCTTCACCTCGGCGGAGAAGTAGATCAGCACGTTGCGGCAGAACACGATGTCGAACTTGCCCAGCGCCGCGTAGCTGTCCAGCAGGTTCAGCGCACGGAACTCGACACGGTTGCGGATCGCCGGCTTGACCACCCAGCGCCCCGGCCCCTTGGGGTCGAAGTAGCGGGTCAGGCGCTCCTGGGAAAGCCCGCGCCCCATCGCCAGGCTGTCGTACTCGCCGGCCTTGCAGGCGGCGAGCATCGAGCTGGACAGGTCGGTGGCGACGATGCGCACGCCGGCCTTGAGCTGGCCGAGGTTGACCTTCTCGAACTCGTCGATCGCCATGGACAGGGAGAACGGCTCCTGCCCGGAGGAACTGGCGGCCGACCAGATGCGCAGCGGCTGGTTCGGCGAGGCCTTGATCATTTCCGGCAGCACCCGGCTCTTCAACACCTCGAAGGGATAGGTGTCGCGAAACCACAAGGTCTCGTTGGTGGTCATGGCATCGACGACCTGCTCGCGCAGGCCGCCACGCGGGGAACCCTGGATCTTCTGTATCAGCTCACCCAGCGACTTGATGCCGTTCTGTTCCATCAGCTTGTTAAGGCGGCTGGATACCAGGTACTGCTTGTTGCTTCCCAGCAGGATGCCGCAGGTTTTTTCCAGGAAGATCCGGAACTGCTCGAAATCCAAGTTACCTGAAGACACTAGGCCCGCCTCATTCATATCTGTTTCCTGGGGGAATCATCCCTCAGCCGCCATCCGCGATTCTGATCCGCTCGATCACACGTGCAGCTAGGTCATCGGGTCGGAACTTGGCGAGGAAATCATCCGCGCCGACCTTCTTCACCATCGCCTGGTTGAACACGCCGGAAAGCGAAGTATGCAGGAGGATGTGCAGTTTCTGCATTCTCGCATCGCCTCGGATCTCCGCCGTCAACGTATAACCGTCCATTTCCGGCATCTCGATGTCGGAGATGATCATCAACAGCTCCTTCTCCGGCGCCTTGCCCTGCTCCACCAGGTCATGCAGGTAGTTGTATGCCTGCCGGCCATCGTTGAGCGCGGTGACCTCGACGCCGACGGTCTCCAGGCAACGGATCAGCTGCTTGCGGGCCACCGACGAGTCGTCGACGATCAGCACCCGCTTGGTCACGGCACTGGCTTGGGTGTTCTGGTCGATCACGCCCTCGGAAATCACTTCGGAAGTCGGTGCGACCTCGGCGAGGATCTTCTCCACGTCGATGATCTCCACCAGGTTCTTGTCGACCCGGGTAACCGCGGTCAGGTAATGCTCACGACCGGTGCCCTTGGGTGGCGGATGGATCTCCTCCCAGTTCATGTTGACGATGCGCTCCACCGAGCGCACCAGGAACCCCTGCACCTTGGTGTTGTATTCCGTGATGATGACGAAGCTGTTCTTCAGGTCATCGAGGCCACGTCGACCGGTGGCCATGGCCAGGTCGAGAATCGGGATGGTGCCCCCACGGATATTGGCCACGCCGCGAACCACAGGGCTCGACTTGGGCATGATGGTGAGCTTGGGGCACTGCAGCACCTCCTTCACCTTGAACACGTTGATCCCGTATAGCTGGGTCCCATCCAGCCGGAACAGCAGCAACTCCAGCCGGTTCTGACCGACCAGTTGCGTACGCTGGTTAACCGAATCCAATACACCGGCCATGCCAGGACTCTCCCGTTATTAGCTTCAGCACGCTTCGCCTTAGAGTAGCAGGCGGCACGGGCCTTGCTTTTGATCTTGATATGAACGCTATGACGACGATTTTCCGACACACGATGGCACAACGCCGCCACCTTTTTAAGGTCGTTTTACCTGTTTTGTTCTGCCTCGGCCACAACAGCGCCTCGGCGGAGGAACTCACATCGCCCGAAGTCCTTATCGGCTCCACCCAAGGCTTTCTTGAGTTCACGGTGGAGGATTATCTGCAGACCAACAATATCCCCGGTCGTTACGACATCCAGATCAACCGGCTCGACCCCAGGTTGCGCCTGGCGGCCTGCGACAGGGAATTGACGGTCACACTCGAAAGCCCGGCACAACCCATCGGTCGGGTCACCGTCGGCGTGCGCTGCGAAGGCAGCACGCCATGGAGCGTCTACGTCCCCGCGCAGGTCCGGCTGTTCCGCGAAGTAATAGTAGTAGCCCGTCCGCTGCGCCGTGGGGCAGTCGTCAGTGCGGACGACTACAACCTGGTGGAACGCGAGGTGGGCCTGCTCAACCAGGGCTACCTGACCGACCCGGCACAGGTAGAGGGCTACAAGCTCACCCGCGCCGTGGTCGCCGACCAGGTGCTGGCGCCGGTGCACCTGGAAATGGCCGAGGTGATCCGCAAGGGAGACCAGGTGGTGATCATCGCCAAGAGCACCAGCATCAGCGTGCGCATGCCCGGCGAGGCACTCTCCGACGGCTCCCCCGGGCAGCAGATCAGGGTGCGCAACCTGCAGTCCAAGCGAGTGGTCAAGGCGCGGGTCACCGGGCCCGGCCAGGTCGAGGTGGCGATGTAACCTTGGTTAGGCACGAGTCTTGTATGCAAATACGCCATCTCGTGTAGAGTGCCGTTTCTACGTCGCTTCCGGGGGCCGAAAAAAAATCGGAAATTTGCCCTAAAGTTTATTTCCGCATGGCCGATAGCGTCGGTAAGCGTCCAAACACCCAGAGGTTTTGCATCATGGTCATCGACTTCAACCGGCTGAATAACGCCGCTACGCCGCCCGGTACGGGCCGTACGAGCAATGCCCAGTCCGGCGGCAAGAACGAAGCCGTCGCAGGCTCGACCACGACTCCGTCGCAAACGGCCAGTGCCGATGCGGCCAAGACCGCCAAGACCGGTGAAAACGTGCAGCTGAGCAGCGATGCGCAGAACCTGCAGAAAGCCACCGACAAACTGCGTGACCTGCCCACCGTGGACAAGGAACGCGTCGAAAAACTGAAACAGGCCATTGCCGACGGCTCCTATCAGGTAGACAGTCAGCGCGTGGCCAGCAAATTGCTCGACTTCGAATCCCAGCGCTAGTCTCAGGGCAGCGCTGGGGATATTGGACGCCCAATCCCCAGAGCCCGCGATGCAAGACACTATCCTGCTCGACCTGTTCACCCACGATATCGGCCACGCCCAGCAGTTGCTTGAGCTGATCGATACCGAATTCAAGGCCCTCACCGAGCGTGACCTGGGCCACCTCGAAAAAATCCTCGCCGACAAGCAGCCCCTGCTCGCCCTGCTCGATGCCCATGGCAAGCAGCGCACCGAAGCACTTGTGGCCCTTGGCCTCAGCGCCGACCGCACCGGCCTGCACACCCTCGCCGAAACCTCGCCACTGGGGGCCGATCTCATTGCCCGCAGCGAAGAACTGAGCGCCGTGCTCGAGCAGTGCCAGAACGCCAACCAGCGCAATGGCCGGCTGATTCGTGCGAACCAGGCCTCGGTTGGCAGCACCTTGGCGATTCTCCGCGGTCAGGATGCGCCCAGCCTCTATGACAGCCGTGGCGGTGCCGCTAAAATCCAGCGACAGCGCCCGCTTAGCCAGGCCTGATAACAACAACGGCACGACGACATTACCGGCAAATTGCCAGTATGCTAGTGCCGGAAGTCTTTCGTGCTTGGAGAGTCCTGGACCGTGTCCAATGCGTTTATCGAAGAAGATGGGCCGCAACCGCCCAAGGTGCTGAAGGCACCGGTGGAGATTCACGCCAATCTTCGTCTGCTGCAGCAAAACCACGACCCGCTGATCATCACCTTCCACGAGCGCAGCCAGCGCTTCCAGAGCTACCTGGTCGAGATCGACAAGGACAAGAAGCTGCTGGCCCTCGACGAGATGATTCCCAACGATGGCGAGCGCTTCCTGCGCAACGGTGAAAGTTTCCGTGTGGAAGGTTTCCGCGATGGCGTGCGCATCGCCTGGGAATGCCCGCAGCCGGTCCGTGTCGGTGAGTTCGAAGGCGACGCCTGCTACTGGTGCCCGCTGCCCGAAGAGGTGATCTACCACCAGCGCCGCAACGCCTTCCGCGCGCCGCTGATGCTCAGCCAGCTGGTGGTCATCGAACTGGCCGGCGACAAACTGTCCAAGGGCTTGCCTGGGCACATGCTGGATATCTCCGCCACCGGCTGCAAACTGCGCTTCTCCGGTGACCTCACCAGCCGCCTGCAAGCCGGCCAGGTCTACGAACGCCTCAGCGCCCAGCTGCCGGTGGGCACCCTGGTCGCCGCCGTCGAGCTGCGCCATGCCAGCTATGACGAGAAGCTCGACATGACCTTCGTCGGCATGCGCTTCTACCGCTCCAGCGGCCAGGAGCAACGCCTGATCGAGCGCTTCGTCTATCAGCTGCAGCGCGAAGCCCGCCGCTTCGACAAGGACGACCTGTTCTAGTCCTCCCGCGCCGCTCGCCTCCGCGACCGGCGCCTCCCCTCTCGACACACCCCCTACAAGCCTCCAGCCGACCCAGCGCCCACAGCACTGGCAGCCGTTTTCATGGGGCGCAGGCCGCCACGCCCCAGGATCTGCCCGTGGGTCATGGCGTCTGCCTGTAACGATTGGAACGGCCGGCCCCGGGGTACCAACGGGGCCGCAGGGAGTACCTGTCACCCTCAGCTGGGACGGGGCTCCTCAGGCGCCGGAGGCGGTGGAGTGAAGCTGTCGCCGCCCATCTGGTCGTGCACCACCTGCTCGTCCACGCGCGGGTCGAGGGCGGCCACCAGGGGCGAGCTGACTTCCGGGGTCGCCACGTGGTGCAACGGCGCCTCGTCGACGCGGTGCAGGCCGGTGACCTTGTCGGGCCGTACCCGCAGCACCAGCACCAGGGCGCAGACGCTGGCAAAGGCATAGAACATGTTCGGCCCCACCTGCTTCATCAACGCGCCAGTCACCAGCGGGCCGATGCTCGCGCCCACGCCGAAGGTGATCAGCAGCATGGCGGTCAGCGAAACCCGCCGCTCCGCCTCGATATGGTCGTTGGAGAAGGCCACCGCCAGCGGGTAGAGGGTGAACTGCAGCATGCACACCAGGAAGCCCATGGGGAACAGCATCTCCATCGGCACCTGCGGCATCAGCGCCAGGGGAAGCGCCGCCAGCACCAGCAGCGCGGCGATGGTGCGGATCAGCATGGCGCGGTCGTGGCGGTCAGACAGCCAGCCCAGCGGCCACTGCACCAGCAGCCCGGCGAGGATGCAGAAGCCCATGAACAGGCCGATCTGCTCGGTGCTCAGCCCCTGGCGCGTGGCATAGAGCGGCGCCAGGCCGTAGAAGGAACCCAGCATCAGGCCGGAGATCAGCACCGTGGTCATCGACTGCGGCACCCGCTTGATGAAGAAGCGCGGCTCCAGGGGCGCCGGGTGCAAGGGCGCGGGGTGGATCTTGCGGGTCACCGCCACCGGCACCAGGCACAGCGCGAAGCACATCGCCACCAGCATCAGCAGCTCGGGGCCCAGCCCCGGGTGCAGCACCAGCACCAACTGGCCCAGCACCAGGCCGAGGTAGGAGGCCACCATGTAGCCGGCGAACACCTGGCCACGCTGGCCGGCCTCCGCCTGCTCGGTCAGCCAGCTCTCGATGACCATGTACTGGCACATCATCCCCAGGCCCACCAGCATGCGCATGAACAGCCAGGCCGGCAGCCAGTTGATCAGGCCATGCCCCAGCACCGCCGCCGTCACCAGCCCGGCGCATGCGACATAGGCGCGGATATGCCCCACCCGCGCGATCAGCCGATGCCCCAGCTTGCCGCCGAGGATCAGGCCCAGGTAGTTGGCCGCCATCAGCGCGCCCACCCAGAGCCCGTCCACCTTGTCGGCGGCCAGGCGCAGGCCCAGGTAGGTACTCAGCAGGCCGGAGCCGATCAGCATCAGCAGCGTGGCGAAGTAAAGGGCACGAAACGACTTCAAGACACGACCCATTGGCTTTCCATGCGCTCCTTGAACAGGGCGGGCCGCAACGCGCGGCCCGCAAGGGGGATGCTACGCCTGGGCAGCCAACACGCGGCGCTCCCAGGGGGTGATCTGGTCGAAGAAGCTGCTCAGCTCCATCGTCTTGGTGGCGATGTAGCCTTCGATGAACTCATCCCCGAACAGTTCCCGGGCCAGATCACTGCGTTTCAGACGCTCCAGAGCGGCATGCAGGGTACAAGGCAGGACCAGGGATTCGGGAATATCGAACTCGCCCTGCATGGGCGCGCTCGGCGCGATCCGCTGTTCCATGCCGTGCAACCCCGCCGCCAGGCTGGCCGCAATGGCCAGGTACGGGTTGGCGTCGGCGCCGGGCAGGCGGTTCTCCACCCGCCGCGCCACCGGCGCACTGGCCGGAATGCGCAGCCCCGCCGCACGGTTGTCGTGGGACCAGCAAGCATTGTTCGGCGACGCGTAAGGATGACAGAGACGCTGGTAGGAGTTCACGTTCGGCGCGAACAGCCCGGTGAAATCCGCCATCGCCGCCTGCTGCCCGCCAATGAAATGGTAGAAGGCATCGGTCGCCTCGCCCGCCCCATCGCTGAAAATATTCCGCCCGCCGTCGATCTCCACCACGCTCTGGTGGATGTGCATCGAGCTGCCCGGCGTATGCGCCAGCGGCTTGGCCATGCACACCACCGTCACCCCGTGCTTGAGCGCCACCTCCTTGAGCATGTGCTTGAACAGGAACGTCTGGTCCGCCAGCAGCAGCGCATCGCCGTGCAGCAGGTTGATCTCGAACTGGCTCACGCCCATCTCGTGCATGAAGGTATCGCGGGGCATGCCCAGCAGCTCCATGCAGGCATACACCTCCTCGAAGAACGGCCGCAGGCCGTTGTTGGAGGTCACACTGAAAGCCGAGCAACCATCCTCGCGGCGCCCGTCCAGGCCCAGCGGCGGCAGGAACGGCTGGTGCGGATCGGGGTTGGGCGCGAAGACGAAGAACTCCAGCTCGGTCGCCACCACCGGCGCCCAGCCATGGGCCGCATAGCGTTCCAGCACGCGGCGCAGCAGGCCGCGAGTCGACAGGCCGGAGGGGCGACCATCCAGCTCCTGGGCATCGCAGATGGCCAGGGCGCGGGGGTTGGAACTCCAGGGCAGGCGGTGCACCTGGCTCGGCTCGGCCACCAGGGCCAGGTCGCCATCGTCGCTGCCGTAATACTTCGCCGCCGGGTAGCCCCCCATGATGCATTGCAGCAACACGCCGCGCGCCAATTGCAGCCGGCGGCCGGAAAGGAAGCCCTCGCCCGTCATCACCTTGCCCCGCATCACCCCATTCAGGTCGGGGGTGACGCACTCGATCTCGTCGATGCCTGCCAGTCGTTCTGCGAGGGAACCTGGGCCGTCGGTAGTCATGCTTATTATCCTTGTGGGTACTGCGGTCACGCCGGAATGGCGGCGTGCACAAAATACGCACCGACTGTTCGATATTTCAAGCACCCATGTTCCAACGTAGATGATTGCAGCTCGCTGCCGCCCTCATAGGAGCGAATTCATTGGCTCTGCCTGCGTGGAGTATTGCTAGAGGACTTGAGCCCAGCTGATTGCTGAGTTCTGGTGATGCTTCTGGTTTCGCCCCCCGGGCGAGTCTCTTTCTTCAGTCGCCAAGAAAGAAACCAAAGAGGCTCGCCCCTCCATACGGGTCTGGCTGAAGCCAGACTTCCCTCTCTCCATCATCGTTCCAGGGGCACGCGCTGACGGGCCATCCCTGGCCCGACATCGCTCTCGCGACATCCATGTCGCTCAACCCCTTACACGACGATTCGCTCGGCCTTCTGGGAAGGGGCGTTTGGCGGTTGCTCCAACTTTCTTCGCTCGAATCCTCACATTGATATGCGCACCAACCCATCACGCCCCCAGCACCTCCCCGCCCCCCCATAAAAAAGGGGCACAACCTTCGTTGCGCCCCTCTCTCGTCCATCCGTCCGTAGCCCGGGCTTCAGCCCGGGAATTCCTGCCGCCACTCAGGCGATACGCGCACTCCTCGGGCTCACTTCCAGCTCGCCGATCTTCTCCAGCCGTGCCCGCACGATATTGCGGCTGATGCCCAGCAGCCGCCCGGTCTGCAACTGGTTGCCGTGGCAGAAGCGGTAGGCGGTGCGGAACACCGTCTCCTCGATGTGCTCGTAAAGGTCCGGGCGATTCTGTTCGAACAGCGCCGTCAGCGCCGCCTCCAGGTCCACCGGCGCGGCCGGACCGGGCAGCACGCCCTGGTGAGCGTCGTGGCGCACGCCGGCGGGGCGCATGTCCACCAGGTGCAGGTCATTGGGTTGCACCTGCTGGTTGCGGCACACCAGCAGCGCATGGTGGATGGCGTTCTCCAGCTCGCGGATGTTGCCCGGCCAGCTGTGGGTCAGCAGCTTGCGCTCGGCTTCCACGCTCAGGGAGGCACGGTTGTAGCCCAGGCGCTGGCAATGCTCCTCGAGGAAGAACTCGGCCAGCGGCAGGATATCGCCCGGCCGCTCGCGCAGCGGGGGCAGGCGGATGGTCGCCACGTGCAGGCGGTAGAACAGGTCCTCGCGAAAATGCCCCGCCACCACCGCGTCGGCCAGGTTGACGTTGGTCGCCGCCACCAGGCGCACGTTGATCGGGATCGGCGTACGCGAACCCAGGCGCACCACCTCGCGCTCCTGCAGCACGCGCAACAGCTTCACCTGCATGTTCAGCGGCAGGTCGCCGATCTCGTCGAGGAACAGCGTGCCGCCGTTGGCCGCCTCGAACCAGCCGGCCTTGCTGTTGGTGGCACCGGTGAAGGCGCCCTTCTCGTGGCCGAACAGCTCGCTCTCCACCAGGGATTCGGGAAAGGCGCCGCAGTTCACCGCCACGAAGGGCTCCTTGCCGCGTCGGCTGAGATGATGGATATGGCGGGCCACCAGCTCCTTGCCGGTACCGGTCTCGCCGATGATCAGGGCATTGGCCTCACTCGGCGCCAGCCGCTCGATACGGTTGAGCAGCTCCTGCGAGCGCGGGTCCTTGAAGACCAGCACCGTGGCACGCACGGACTTGGTCAGCTCGCGAGCATTGGGGTGGGTGAGCAGCGACATGATGCATTCCTGGCAGAGATGGGCGCGCCGCCATAGTGCATCAATCCGAATAGACTAAAAAATTATTAATTAGCATTTATATATTCCATAAAAGATATAAGGCGGCAGATTGCTGCTGCAGCAGCAACGCGTCAGCAGCCCCCTGCGTCGACACCAGCAATGCAGCGGCCGCCCCGCCACACCGCCTGCACGGCGAAGCCCGCGCCACCACTGGCGCCAAGGCCTATCGCCCGTTCCATGGCATGCATCCTGCTCCCGCCGCTCCATCAGCCGGGCTCACCGGCCCGCATTGCAAGGAGTGGAACCATGAACAGAATCTGGCGCAGCAGCCTGGTGGCCCTCGCAGCCCTGGCCTTCAGCCTCGGCGCGTTCGCCAGCGAGGCCCCCGCCTCGGTGAAGATCGCCATCGTCGCCTACACCCAGGGCGGCAAGCCGGTATTCGGCGGCATCCCCGGGCGCGTCATCGAAGACGGCTGGCTCGCCGCCGAGCTCGACAAGCGCGGCATCACGCTCGACTGGATCGCCCTCCCCCACGCCGGCGCCGGCCCGCAGATCAACGAAGGTTTCTCCAACAACAGCATCGACTTCGCCGTGCGCGGCGACCTGCCCTCGGTCATCGGCGCCGCCGGTGGCGTGCCCGGCAAGCTGATCGTCCCCGGCGGCAACGGCAACAACGTCTATCTGGTGGTGCCGGCCAACTCCGACGCCAAGAGCATCGAAGACCTCAAGGGCAAGCGCATCGCCCTGCACCGTGGCCGCCCCTGGGAGTTCGCCTTCAGCAACTTCCTCGCCAGCAAGAACCTGGCCCTGACCGACTTCAAGATCGCCAACCTCAACCCCCAGGTCGGCGCCGCCGCCGTCTCCGCCGGCAAGGTCGACGCCGCCGTGCTGCTCAGCGAGTCCTACCTGCTCGAAGACAAGGGCGTGGGCCGCATCATCTGGTCCACCAAGCAGGGCTCCAACGACTGGCGCCTGGTCTCCGACCTCTGGGGCACCGACGACTTCATCCAGCGCCATCCCGACGTCACCCAGCTGCTCGCCACCGCCTGGGTCAAGGCCGCCTGGTGGATCTCCCAGGAGCAGAACCAGGACGCCTACTACCAGCTCTCCTCCCGCGCCGGCACCCCGGAGAGCGTCCTGCGCCGCGACGACCAGGGCGACCCGGTCGCCTGGAAGGACCGCTGGGCGCCCAAGAGCGACCAGCAGCTCAAGGCCCACTACCAGGCCCTCACCCGCTACGCCCTGGACAACCGCCTGATCCGCGAGGACGTCGATATCGGCCAGTCCCTCGCCACCCGCTTCACCAACCAGGCCCTGATCGACCTGCACCTCGAAGACTACTGGCCCAGCCTCAAGGGCCAGATCAGCGCCCGCGACTGAATCCAAGGAGGAACCCCATGAGCATCGAATTCTTCACCCGCCTGCCGCTGCACGGCGAAACCCAATACCTGCCGGGCGACCCGCGCAACCGTGGCGACTGGCACCGCGGCGGCCCCAGCACCGGGGCGGTCTCCGGCTTCGCCGTCGGCGACCACTTCACCTACATCGACTACCTCGGCCAGATCGCCCGCGCCGCCGAAATCAACGGCTTCGGCGGCGCGCTGATGGTCAACGCCCCCACCGGCGAAGAGCCCTGGACGGTCTGCTCGCTGCTGGCCCGCGAAACCCGCACGCTGAAGTTCGTCACCGCCTTCCAGCCCTATCACTACACGCCCTGGGTCGCCGTGCAGCAGGCCGCCACCTACCAGCGCGCCACCGGCAACCGCCTGGTGTGGAACATCATCAACGGCGGCTCCGACGCCATCCAGCGCCAGGTCGGCGACTACAGCGGCCACGACGACCGCTACGCCCGCGCCATCGAATTCATGGACGTGGTCAAGGGCTACTGGCACAACGAAAACTTCCACTACGACGGCGTCTACTACAAGGCCGACGGCGGTGGCCTGCGCGGCCCGCTGAAAAAGGCCGAGCTGCCGCTGATCTGCACCGCCGGCTCGTCCATCCCCGCCCGTGAATTCGCCGCCAAGCACGCCGACTACTACCTGATGCGCGCCGAGCACCCGGACGAGGTCCGCGCGCTGATCGCCGACGTGCGCGAACGCGCCCTCAAGTACGGCCGCAGCGACATCCGCTTCGGCCTGTCCATCGATGTCATCACCCGCGAGACCGAGGAAGAAGCCCAGGCCGAAGCCAAGCGCTTCTTCGACGAAGGCGTCGCCCGTGGCGCGGTCAAGGCCGTCGCCGCCCACGCCGGCCTGCGCACCGCGCGCAAGCTCAGCTACGAGCACGGCTACGCCGAGAAGGACGCCGCCCCGCAGTACGACGACTTCTTCATCCACCCCAACGTCTGGGCCGGCTTCGGCTACATCGGCATCCCCCCGGGCTGCGCCCTGGTGGGCAGCTACGCCAACGTCGTGGCGCGCATCCGCGAGTACAACGAACTGGGCATCGGCCTGTTCTTCCTCGCCGGCTACCCGCACCTGGAAGAGGCCTATCGCCTGGGCGAACACGTGCTGCCGCACTTCCGTGGCGAACGCGCGGCCCTGGTGAAAAGCACCGACGCCCCCATCGAACTGCGCGCCGTCAACGGCGGCCCGGCCGGGGCTTGAACATCCGCCTGGCCGCCCTTGGGGCCGCCAGGCGAGCAGGCAGCCACGGCCTTGGCGCGTGGCTTTGCCTTCGTTGCTCACTCCGGACCTAGGATGTGCTGCGCTCACCTGGAACCCGCCGGAAGCACCGTGCGGCGCTGCGCACGGTTCCCCACGTTCAAATGAAGTCGCCTCCACAGATGGCCCGGGCCTCAGCCCGGGACATCCCCTCCCTAGACCTGCTCCACCTCCGGCGCCCGCGCCGTCACGCCCAGTTGCGGCACCTCAAAGCCGTGGTCCAGCTCCAGCAGCGGGAACAGCAGGTCGGCCACGCGCTGGGCCTCATCGATCAGCGGGAAGCCCGAGAGGATGAAAGCCGAGGTGCCATGGCGTTCGTACTCGCGGATGCGCTCCGCCACCTGCTCGGTGCTGCCCACCAGGTAGGTGCCGGCGGCCGGGCCGAGGATGTTGAAGCCGAACAGGCTGGGGCCGACCCACATGTTGGGGTAGATCTCCAGCTCGCGGGCGCTGGGCAGGCGCCCGGCGCGGATGCTCTCCAGGTTGCGCTGGATCTGCGGGTCATCGCTGACGAAGCTGTCCAGGGTCTCGCCGGGCGGCAGCTGGCGCAGGATGGCGTTGCGCGCGGTCTCGATGGAGGCGCGCTGCAGCAGCTTCTCGGCATGGGCCCAGGCCTCCTCCTCGGTCTCGCGGACGATCACCTGCAGGCGCGTGCCGAAGGTCAGCTCGCGGCCGATCTTCGTCGCCTCGGCCGCCACCCGGGCGAACTTCTCGCCCAGCTTCGGCGGGGTGTCGGCGAAGCTCAGGTAAACGTCCAGCAACTGCACCGAATGGGCCACGCCCGGACCGGAAGTACCGGCGCCCCAGAGCGGGATGCCGGGCTTCTGCTTCGGCGGGTGCCAGCCGCCCAGCGGGTGGCTGGCGGCCCCCGGCTGACGCGGTGCGAGCTTGACGTAGCGGCCGTCGTAGCCCCCGGTCTCGCCGGCGTAGATGCTCTGGAAGGCACGCCAGTACTCCAGGCTGAAGTCGTAGCGCTCGTCATGCCCGTAGTGGATGCCGTAGGTGGCCAGGCTGGCGTCGCTGCCATTGACCACGTTGAACAGCAGGCGGCCGTTGGAAAACTGGTCGAAGGTCAGCGCCCACTTCGCCAGCACCGCCGGCGACAGCTCGCCCGGGTGCTGGGCGACGAGGAAGCGCAAACGCTCGGTGGCGTCGATCAGCGCGGCGGAAACCGCCAGGCTCTCGTTGGGGCTGGAGCCCAGCAGGGAGCCGTAGTAGCCGAGGCGGTCGGCGGTCACGGCGATCTGCTTGAGGTGCTGGAAATCACTCTTCCAGCGGCCTTCGGCCTCCCAGGGATAGGGGCCATCGGGGGTGGTGAGGTACCAGAGAATCTTCACAGCCATGTTCGTGTCCTTGATTGCATTGAAGGGGGTGCACGCAGCGGCACGGGTCATGGCCCGGCGCGGTATCAGGCGCGGCGCCGGGCCAGCAGTTGCTGGGCGGCCTGCAGCGGACGGGCATCGACCCAATCGGCGATGTCGAAATCGCGCTCGAGGAAGCCGTGCAGGTTGAGGAAGTTCTTCTGGATGCCGAGGAATTCCAGGCGCTGGGCGGAGAGGTCCGGTGCCAGGGTGGTGTGGAAATCACCGCGGTAGGCTTCGGCCACGCCCTCGCGACCGGCACGGGTCTCCACTTCGAGAATGGCGTACAGGTCATCGCGGTTGTCGGCGGCCCACTCGGCGGCGCGCAGGGTCTGGGCGAGGAAGCGCACCACCAGGTCGAAATGGTCGTCGAGCAGCTCCTGGTGCACGGTGATCGGCCGGGGCGTGCCGTTGTTGATGCGCTGGCGCGGGTCCACCAAGTCGAGGTCGACACCCACCACCAGGCCCAGGCGGCGGGCCGCGTCGGCAGCGGCGGCACCCTTGACGTAAACGGCATCCAGCTCGCCACGGGCCAGGGGTTCGAGGCCCGACCAAAGGCGTTGCAGGCCCTCCTCCGGGGTGCGCGCGGCGGCCTGGTCCAGCAACGGCACCTCCACCAGTTGCACATCGTCGAAGCCCAGCCCGGCCAGGGCCAGGGCGCCCTTGTAGCCGTGCAGGCTCATGGCCCGGGCGATGCTGCCGGGGCGGCTGTCGCCCCAGGCTGGTAGCGCCAGGCGCTTGCCCTTGAGGTCGGCGGGGCTGCGGATGCCCGAGTCGGAGCGGACCAGGATGGTCTGCCATTCCTCGATCCAGGTCAGGCCGATCAGCCGGCTCGGCGCCCCGGCGGCGCGGGCGGCCAGGGCCGGCACGTTGCCGCCCTCACGGAAGAGCCCGGGCAGCTCGTGGTCGTAGTGGTGGTGGCCGAGCTGGCGGGCCTCCTGCAGGGTGGCCACCGGCAGGCCGTCGGCGGCGAACTCCTCGGCCAGCCAGCCGAGTTTGTAGGCGATACCGGAGGCGGTGGGCACCGGGCAGCGGGTGAACCAGATCTGCTCCAGCGGCGCCTTCTCGGCGAAGGTCGGCTGCGCGGGTGCGGTGGCGGCTAGGGTCATGGTGGCTCCAGATAAGAGGGGCATGGCGGCCTTTCACGGCCATTCGCCCCGCCATCGCAATGCCCGTGCCAGTGCCCACAAGCCCCATGTTCCATGGCCTGCAGCGGATCGCCTGGAAACCCCGGCGGCCACCCTGCTGTCCAGCCAGCAGGGTTGCGCGGCCATTGCTGCCTGCCGAGCAACCGCCCCCGCACCGCTGCTGCCCCAGCAGCAACGGCCCACTCCAGTGCTGCCACGGCATCCCGTGCAAGCCGCGCCACGCAAGGCTTCGGGGGCCGCCGGAAACCTCTGGCATAGAACCTGCTCAAGCCCCCCACAGCGCCCGGCACAGGCCTGGTATCGCGACGTTTGAATCCACAGAGGTGAACCATGAGTACGGCCGAACGCAATTTCGCCACGGAGCAGCCGCACGCGGCGGTGAACATCCTGCGCAGCGAGGCGGATGCCATCGCGGTGGCGAAGGAAGTGGCCAGGGAGATCGCCGAGATCGCCGCCGACAGCTCGCAGAACCGCGAGCTGCCCAGGCGCCAGGCGCAACTGCTGTCCGACAGCGGGCTTACCGCCATCGGCGTGCCCAAGGCCTTCGGCGGCCTGGGCGCCTCGGTGGAAACCATCGTCGAGACGGTGCGCCTCATCTCCGTCGCCGACGGCGGTGTCGGCCAACTGCTGCAGATCCACAACGTGATGCTGCGCGGCATCTTCACCGGCTACCCGGACGCGGTGCGCGACCGCCTGGTGGCCGACGTGCTGGCCGGCAAGCGCTTCGGCAACGCCCTGGCCGAAGTCGGCGGCAAGAACAAGTTCGCCCTCAAGACCCGCGTCGAGCGCCGCGCTGACGGCAAGCTGGTCCTCAACGGCAGCAAGTTCTACTCCACCGGCGCCTACCTGGCCGAGTGGATCTCCCTCACCGCCGGCTCCGATGACGGCGGCGTGGGCGTGCTGCTCAACCGCGACACCCCCGGCCTGACCCTGGTGGACGACTGGGACGCCTTCGGCCAGAACAACTCGGTCAGCGGCACGGTGATCTTCGACAACATCGAACTGGACGAACGCTTCGTCTCCCGCCGCGAAGGCCCGATGAAGCGCACCGGGCTGACCTTCCCGCAGATCCTCCACGCCGCCATCGACACAGGCATCGCCGCCGGCGCGCTGCAGGCCGGCGTGCACTACCTCAACCACCATTCCCGCCCCTGGGTGGAAAGCGGCGTCGAGCGCGCCAACGAGGAGCCGCACATCATCCGCCAGATCGGCGAATACGCCGTGGCCCTGCGCGCCGCCGAGTCCCTGCTGCGCGATGCCGCGCGGGTGTTCGACCGCCACGAGCAGGCCCCGGACGACAAGGAACTGCAGGACGAGCTGATCCTCTCGGTGGCCACCGCCCGCGCCCACTCCGACGGTGCTTCGCTGAAGATCTCCAGCGACATCTTCTCGCTGCTCGGCGCCAGCGCCTCGCTGACCAAGTGGAACCTCGACCGTTTCTGGCGCAACGCGCGGGTGCACACCACCCACGACCCGATCCGCTGGCGCCTGCACCACGTCGGCAACTACTACCTCAACGGCATCGACCCGGGCGAATACACCGCCATCCTCAACGCCAAGCAGAGCGAGGGCGCCACCACGGGGCAACACCTCTCCTCTTCAGCCCCTGCTGCACCACGCCCATAGCGAGCGCGAAGCCCAAGCGCCCTGTAGGGCGGGTGCAACCCGCGAGTGGGCCTGGCTCATTGACGTCGGGTTTCACCCGACCTACGAGGCGTGCCATGCGCCCCCATCTCCTGGGCCTGGCAGTGGCACGCTTGTAGGGTGGATGACGCTCTTTTCATCCACCAGCGGAGTGGCCGGCAAACACGAAAGGTGGACCGATAAAGCGGGGTCCACCCGCGCGGCTGGCACCTCGGTGAAGGCCTAACGAGCTCACCCCACCCAAAGCAGGCGAGTAAAAATCCACGTTCTCAGAACGTGGCTTTGCTTTTGGCCCCCTAGAAGGGGCGCAATCAGACCTCGGAGCATGCAGCCGCCGCTCACTTCGGACGTAGGGTGTGCTGCGCGCACCTCGGACTCGCTAGCAGCACCGCGCGGAGGTGCGCACGGCACACCCTACGACACGCGTTCATCCTGCAGGGCTCTCAATTCAAATCGTCACAGGCAGAGCCGATGACTCATGACCACGCCCTAAGCCCGTAGGGTGGATGACGCTCTTTTCATCCACCAGCGGAGCAGCCGACAAGCACGAAAGGTGGACCGATAAAACGGGGTCCACCCCACGCCGCAGGCACATCCGTGGGTCGCAGCCGTAAGCCTCGAATTACGTGGCGCCGAGCGGTAGTCGACAAGGATTTTGCGCCGATGTATCAACGGCAGGTTAAGGCCTCGAGTCGTTCGCCATGTTGCGTAAATCCTGCCTCGCCCTGCTGGCCCTGGTTCCGCTCTGCGCCCTCGCCGATGACGTCAAGGTGCGCAACCTCGCCCTCACCCGTTCCGGGCACGACAGCTACATCAACGGCACCGCCGCCAACACCACCGAGAAGTCCTTCTCCACCGTCACGGTGGTGTTCGACATCTACCAGGGCGACAAGCTGGTGGACACCGAGACCTTCCGCGCAAAGGGTATCGAGGGTGGCCAGGCGTGGCGCTTCTCGGTGCCGGTAAAGGCGCGCAAATTCGACAGCTACAAGGTGCGCACGGTGCTCATCGACACCGAGTTCAGCGAGTCCATCGGTGCCGCCACCGTCGCGCCCGCGACGCCCACGGTGCCCGTGCAGTAACGGGCACCGCGCCGCCCGCGTCAGGCCACCTCGCCCAGCAGCTTCTGCCCCTCGGCCCAGAGGCCGGTCATCTTCCATTGCTGCTCCAGCACGCCGGGGCCGAACTCCTTGGAGCCGCCGAGGTTTTCCGCCAGCGCCTGGAAGTAGGCGCCCTCTTCCACCAGCAGGACCAACTTGGCCACCTGGAGGATGCCGGCTCCCCAGAAGGTCGCCCCGCCGTTGGCCTCCAGCAGCCCCGGCGTATGCGGGTTGGCCTTGATGGCGTCGACGATGAAGGCCGGCTCCGGCTGGCGGCGGTCGATGTACACCGGCAGCTCGCGGGCCAGGGTCACCCGTTGCGAGGCGGCGTAGCGCAGCGGCAGCACGCGATGGGTGCCGGCCCAGCCACCCAGGTAGGGCGTGTGCACGTGGATCACCACATTCACCTCGGCGCGCTCGCGCAGCACCTGGGCGTAGCGCTTGCCGCTGCCGGCCTCGCGGCTTTCGCTCAGGGTCTGGGCGCGGCCCAGGGTCTCGTCGAGGTGGACCACGCCGTCATAGCTGACCACCGAGGCGCGGATGCCCGGCTCGTCGTCCCAGGGCGAAGGCGCGCGCAGGGCGATCACCAGGTCGGTGCCGGGTACCCGCAGGTAGGCCTGCAGGGTGTTGGTGGCGGTCAGGGTGCGGGTCTCCTGGAGCACGCGGAAGGCCTTGGCGAAATCGCGCTTGGCCTGCTCCACCTGTTCGAGGATGGCGTTGCCGAGGGTGGTGCTGGTCTGGGTCATGGGGTTGTCCGTCCTTCAAGGGGTCTTGCAACGAAGCTCCGTTGCCGCCGCAGTGTGCGGTTGCAGCGATGCAGAGCAGGACTTGTGCCGACTCCTTCAACCCCTTGAAACACAAGGCCTGGCGGCAGCGGCCAGGCCATCCGCCGGCCCACTGCGGGCGATTCTGTTGCGCCCCCAGCAGCCGGCTGCTGGCGGGGTGTTGCTGGAGACGCACCCCGGCGCTCCACGCCCTCGCCCGACGCCCACGCAGCCCTTGCCACGCCTGGCGTACAGGCCCGCCGGCAGGCCGTGGCATGGCGGTTGCACTCGCTCCTTCCCAGCGTGGCTCGCCGGCCCCGGCGGGAACCACGGCCACCTCATCAGGAGCGAATATGAGCACTGAATTCTTCTGGCGCCTGCCGCTGGGCACCGACGGACCGCAGCTGTCCACCGATAAGCACAACCGTGGCAGCCACGCGCACCGCCCGGGCAACATCGCCCCCGGCCGCCTGCCCAACGGCGAGCCCGACGGTTTCGGCTACATCGACTACATCGCCCAGGTGGCCAAGGCCGCCGAGCTGGCCGGTTTCGAAGGCGCCCTGCTGCCCACCGGCCCCGAGCCGTGGGTGGTGGCCTCGGCCCTGGCGCGGGAGACCCGCCGCATCAAGTTCCTCATCGCCTTCCAGGCCACCTGGACCCTGCCCGCCTACGCCGCGCAGCAGGCGGCCATCCTGCAGAACCTCAGCCGTGGCCGCCTGGAGTGGAACATCATCACCGGCGGCAACCCGGCCAGCCAGCGCGCCAATGGCGACTTCCTCGAGCACGACCTGCGCTACAAGCGCACCGGCGAGTTCCTCGACATCATCCAGGGCCTCTGGGAGAACGAACGCTTCTCCTACGACGGCGACATCTACCAGCTGGAGAACGGCGCGCTGCCGCCCGGCCTGCATGACCAGCGCAAGCCCGGCGTGTACTTCTCCGGCTTCTCCGACGCCGCCCTGGAAGTGGCCGCGCGCCACGCCGACGTCTACCTCAACTGGGCCGAGCCGGTGGACAAGCTCAAGCCGCACATCGAGCGCGTGCGCGAGCTGGCCGACAAGCATGGCCGCACCGTGCGCTTCGGCCTGCGCGTGGACCTCTTCGCCCGCGAGACCGAGGAAGCCGCCTGGCGCGACCTGCGTGCCCAGTTCGACCGCCTCGAAGGCAAGCCCAGCTCCCTGGTGAAGACCTTCACCAGCGGCTCCGACTCGGTGGGCGGTGCGCGCCAGACCGCCTACCACCAGAACATCGACCGTTTCGACGACCTGATCCTCGGCCCCAACCTCTGGGCTGGCTTCGCCAAGGCCAAGCCCGGCCCGACCGTGGGCCTGGTGGGCAGCCACGAGAACATCGCCGAGCGCCTGGTGGAATACCGCGACGCCGGCTTCTCCACCTTCATCCTCGCCGGCAACCCGCACCTGGAAGAAGCCCTGCGCATCGGCCAGGAAGTGCTGCCGCTGGTACATCAGCGCAGCGCCACCAGCCCCGCCGCCATCCTCAAGCAACGTGCCTGACCGGAGCCCCACCATGAGCCAACTGGACACCCTCTGGTACACCCGCTGCCCGGTCCCCACCGGGCTCGGCATCGCCGTGCAGAAAGGCTGGCTGGAGCAGACCCTGGCCAGCCAGGGCACGCGCATCCAGTCCCTGCGCGAATCCACCGAGCAGGCGGTGCGCGAATCACACTTCGACCACAGCCTGCAGAACTCGGTACGCCACGGCGGCAACATCCCGGCCATCTGGGCGCGCGCCCAGGGCCGCGACACCCGCGTCATTGGCCTGTCCTGGGCGGACGAGGTGCAGCTGATCCTCACCCGCCCGGACAGCGGCATCAAACGCGTCAAGGACCTCAAGGGCCGCCGCTTCGGCCTGCCCGACTGGCACGGCGCGCAGATCGACTTCACCCGCGCCCAGGCCCTGCGCGGCCTGGAAAACGCCCTGCGCCTGGAGGGCCTGGAGGTGACCGACGTGGAGCGCGTCGACTACCGCTACGGCGGCACCTTCAGTGACGAGCCGGTGCAGGCGGTGGCCGGCACCCCGGTGAGTTCGCGCCGTGCCGAAGGGCGCAACGCCGAGCTGGTCGGCCTGCTGCGCGGCGAGGTGGACGCCATCTTCCTCAAGGGCGCCAGTGCCGCCCAGTTGGCCCATGACTTCGGCCTGCGCACGGTGATCGACACCGGTTCGCACCCCGAGCCGCTGGTGCGCTCGAACAACGGCACGCCGCGCACCCTGACCGTCGACGCCCACCTGCTGGAGCAGCACCCGCAAGCCGCCGCAGGCATCCTCGACGCGGTGCTGCGCGCCGAGGAATGGGCCCGCGCCCACCCCGACGACACCCGCCGCTACCTCGCCCGCGAAACCAACAGCAGCGAGTACTGGGTGACCGTGGCCTATGGCGAGGATGCCCACCGCCGCCTGCGCACCGAGCTGGACGAACAGGCCATCGCCGCGCTGCAGGACTTCACCGCCTTCCTGCACCGCTGGGGCTTCATCCCGCAGCTGTTCGACGTGCGTGACTGGATCGATACCCGACCGCTGGATTCCCTGCGCGCAGCCACTGCGCTGGCAGGCTGATCGGCCGGGCTCTACTGACCTCAACCGAGCCACTTATGAGCAAGCCACTCGACACCCTCTGGTACACCCACAGCCCGGTCCCCACCGGGCTCGGCATCGCGGTGCAGTCCGGCCGCCTGGCCGAGGCCTTCCGCCCCTTCGGCACCAGCATCCAGTCGCTGCGCGAATCCAGCGAGCGCGAGGTGCGCGAAGCCCATTACGACCACCACCTGCCCAACTCGGTACGCCACGGCGGCAACATCCCGGCCATCTGGGCCTACGCCAGCGGCGTGCAGACCCGCGTCGTCGGGCTGTCCTGGAGCGACGAGGTGCAGCTGATCCTGACCACGCCGGAGTCCGGGGTGAACAGCATCCGCGACCTGAAGAACCGCCGCTTCGGCCTGCCCAAGTGGGCCAACGTGCAGATCGACTTCACCCGCGCCCAGGCCCTGCGCGGCCTGGAGAACGCCCTGCGCCTGGAGGGCCTCTCCGTACAGGACGTCGAGCTGGTGGACTATCCCTACGGCGGCACCTACAGCGACGAGCAGAAGCACCACCTGCATGGCGCCGAAGTCAGCCTCGGGGTGGACCGCGTCAAACGCCGCAACAACGAGCTGATCGGCCTGCTGCGCGGCGACATCGACGCCATCTTCCTCAAGGGCGCCCACGCCGCCCACCTGGCCAACGAGTTCGGCCTGCAGGTGGTGGTGGACACCGGCTCGCACCCCGACCCGCTGATCCGCTCCAACAACGGCACGCCGCGCACCCTGACCGTCGACACCCACCTGCTGCACGAGCACTTCGATGCCTCGGTGCGCATCGTCGACACCGTGCTGCGCACCGAGCAATGGGCCTGGGCCAACCCGGACGAGACCCGGCGCTTCCTCGCCCGCGAACTCAACACCAGCGAGTACTGGGTCGCCGCCGCCTACGGCGAGGATGCCCACCGGCGCCTGCGCACCACCCTCGACGAACGCTCGATCGCCGCCTTGCAGGACTTCACCGATTTCCTCCACCGCTGGGACTTCATCCCGCGCCGTTTCGACGTGCGCGACTGGATCGATTTCAGCGTGCTGGAACAGGTCATCGGCTCCACCTCGCGGGTCGCCGTATAAGGCTGCTGCCCGGGCAGCAAGGCCCGGGTGACTGCTTCTCCAGCAGCAACTTCCCAGCAACTTCCTGCTGCCGACAATGCACACTTTCCAGCCCCTCTCCCGGCCCTCGATTCGGCCAACTCCCATACGCCCTTAGTTGTTACAAATCCGCGCCATAACAAACATTAAAATCCTTTAAAAACAGCATCTTGCGAATTTAACGAAATAACCGTTCCGCCCAACAAAAGACTGGCACGACTCCTGCTCTCACCCTCTTGGCTTATTCATGGCACGCCTTGCGACCGCCCATTTGGCGACCCGTGCCTTATATATAAAAGGGGAGAGAACATGCACACACCCAATCCGATTACCCGAGGCATCTGGCTGGCCGTGTTGCTGGCCGCCAGCGGCTCGCTGGTCGCCGCCGAACAGAACGATGCGAAGAAGGCCAAGGCCCAACCGACCACCGCGCTGAAGACGGTCACCGTCACCGCCCAGCACCGTGAGGAAACCCTGCAGGAGACGCCCACCACCGTCTCCGCCATCAATGGCACCCACATCACCACCGACGGCGTGCGCGCCATCGGCGACCTCACCACCTTCGTGCCCAACGCCGCGGCCAAGAACCCCGACGGCGATGGCCGCCCGCGCTGGTACATCCGTGGCCTGGGCACCGGCGACACCGGCGCCGCCACCGTATACCCGGTGGGCATCTACGCCGACGACGTCTACCTCAACGCCCCCATCGCCGGCGGCGGCCCGCTCTACGACCTGGAGCGCATCGAAATCCTCCGTGGCCCCCAGGGCACCCTGTACGGCAAGAACACCACCGCCGGTGCGGTGAACATCATTTCCAAAAAGCCCGATTTCGACACCGACGGCTACGGCACCCTCGGCTTCGGCAGCAAGAACGAACGCATCCTCAACGGCGCCATCGGCGGCGCCCTGGTGGACGAGCGCCTGGCCGCGCGGGTGGCGGTCTACTCCGAGGAGCGAGACGGCTTCACCCAGAACCTCACCAACGACCACACCTACGGTGACGTGAACAAGAAGGCCGTGCGCCTGCAGTTCCTCGCCCAGCTGACCCCGGACCTGGAAGCCCTGTGGAAGATCCACAGCCGCGAGCACAAGGGCGACGGCAGCAACGGCTCGCTGCCGGTGGGCCGCTACTACAACGTCGGCTACGTGCGCCCCCATGGCAGCAAGATCCAGCTCAACGTCAACGAGGACTACAAGCTCGACCACGACGGCACCTCGCTGACCCTGAACTGGGACCTGGGCGGCTACAAGCTGACCTCCATCAGCGCCTACGACAGCATTCGCAACCAGGCCCTCACCGACGCCGACTACACCCCCTACGAGGTCAACGGCGTCAGCGACGTCGACAACGAGTACAACCAGTACAGCCAGGAATTCCGCCTCGCCTCGCCCCAGGAAGATGCCCTGCGCTGGCTGGCCGGCGCCCACTACTTCCACGAGAAGCTCGACAGCGACGCCCTGCGCTACGTGCGCCCGGGGACCACCCCGAACGGCACCGGCAGCAACCAGACCGGCACCGTGTACCGCGACCTGGCCTACACCCACAAGACCGACAGCGTCGCGCTGTTCGGCAACCTCACCTACGACTTCACCGAGAAGTTCAGCGTGACCGGCGGCCTGCGCTGGACCCAGGAGAAGAAGGACATCGACCTGACCCTCACCCAGCGCCTGGCCAGCGGTGCCCCCATCGCCGGCGCCGACAACAACGGCACCAGCGAGAAGGACAAGACCTGGGACGCCTGGACCTACGACCTGACCCCGGAATACCGCATCAACGACAACCTGCGGGTGTTCTTCCGCTACGCCCACGGCTTCCGTTCCGGCGGCTTCAACACCGGCCTGTCCGGCGGCCTCTCCGGCCTGACCACGGTGGACCCGGAAGAACTGGATGCCTACGAACTGGGGCTGAAATCGGAGTGGCTGGACGGCCGCCTCACCGCCAACGCCAACGTCTTCTACTACGACTACAGCGACATCCAGGTGAACCTGCTCACCGTCAACAACGGCATCCTCACCACCGCCCTGACCAACGGCGCCGCCGGCGAGGTCAAGGGCGCGGAACTGGAACTGGAAGCCCAGCCCACCGAATTCCTGCACCTGCGTGCCGCCCTCTCGCACCTGGACACCGAGTACACCGACTTCAAGAACGTCAACCCCAACACCGGCGTGGTCACCGCCGACTACAGCGGTAACCGCTTCGTGCGTTCGCCCGAGCAGGTCATCTCCCTGGGCGCCGACTACACCTTCCCGCTGGAAGTCGGTGGCAAGCTGGTGGCCGGCGGCGACGTCAGCTACCGCGGCAAGGAATACTTCCTGGCCGACCGCCAGAGCAGCGTCGACAGCACCCTGAGCCAGCCCCACTACACCCTGGCCAACGCCCGCCTGACCTGGTTCAACCATGACGAGAAGATCAGCGTCACCGGCTTCGTCAACAACCTCACCGATCGCCGCTACCAGGTCCACGGCCGCCCCAACGGTGCCGTCGGCAGCGGCCAGTACGTGATCACCTACGGCGACCCGCGCACCGTCGGCGTCAGCCTCACCACCCGCTTCTGATCCCCACCGCCACACCCACGCGGGAGCCCGAGCGATCGGCCTCCCGCGTTTTCACTCCTGCCCTCCGTCCTTCGTAGGATGGGTAGAGCACCGCGAAACCCATGCGGCCGATGTCGCCCCGAACTCCGCACGGTGGAGGTAAAAAGCGACCTCCACCCAGCAGCCCCAACCCCGCAGCCCCCCCTGCTCCATCCCTGTAGGAGCGAGTTCATTCGCGATGGCCACGTGCAAGGGCGTCGGGTTTCACCCGACCTACGCCCCATTCATTCGCGATGGCTGCAGCCCTGCAAAGTGTTTCCCCAGCAACACCCGATCAGCAGAAGTGTTGCCCATCTGGCAGGTTTTCCTGCCGCCAACCCGCCCAACTGCCCTGTTTCCGCACACTTCGGCTCTTGGTACGGCCCTTGCTCTGTCCCTCTGTACATAGCGCAACATCACAAGGGACAACCCCATGAGCAACGCCATCAACGTGGTCGCCGTCTCCGGCGGCACCTTCCACCCCTCGCGCACCCTGGTGCTGACCCAGGCCCTGGTGGCCGAGCTGGGCAAGCACCTGCCGGTCAACGTGCGCATCATCGAACTCGGCGATATCGCCCGCCCCGTCGGCGGCGCGCTGTCGCGCAAGGAGCTGCCGGAAACCGTCGAGCACGAGCTGCGCGCCATCGAGACCGCCGACCTGCTGGTGGTGGCGGCGCCTGTCTACCGCGGCTCCTACCCGGGCCAGTTCAAGCACCTGTTCGACCTGATCGACATGAACGCCCTGATCGACACCCCGGTGCTGCTCGCCGCCACCGGTGGCAGCGAGCGCCACGCGCTGGTCATCGACCACCAGCTGCGCCCGCTGTTCAGCTTCTTCCAGGCCCTCACCCTGCCCATCGGCGTCTACGCCTCCGAGGCCGACTTCGTCGATTACCAGGTCACCAGCGAGCCGCTGAAGGCCCGTATCTCCCTGGCCGCCGACCGTGCCGCCAGCCTCTTCGGCAGCCGCGCCGACGCCCTCAAGAAGATCGCCTGAAGGACAGCCCCATGAACGTGTTCTGGTTCCTCCCCACCCACGGCGACGGCCACTTCCTCGGCACCAGCCAGGGCGCACGCCCGGTGTCGCTGCCCTACCTCAAGCAGGTGGCCCAGGCCGCCGACAGCCTCGGCTACTACGGCGTACTGATCCCCACCGGCCGCTCCTGCGAGGACTCCTGGGTGGTCGCCTCGGCCCTGGCGCCGCTGACCGAGCGCCTGCGCTACCTGGTGGCGATCCGCCCCGGGATCATCTCGCCCACCGTCTCCGCACGCATGGCCGCTACCCTAGATCGCCTCTCCGGCGGCCGCCTGCTGATCAACGTGGTGACCGGCGGCGACCCGGACGAGAACCGTGGCGACGGCATCCACCTCAGCCACGCCGAGCGCTATGAAGTGACCGACGAATTCCTGCGCATCTGGCGTCGCGTGCTGCAGGGCGAGTCGGTGGACTTCGAGGGCAAGCACCTGCAGGTGCAGAACGCCAAGGCGCTCTACCCGCCGATCCAGAAGCCCTACCCGCCGCTGTACTTCGGCGGCTCCTCCGACGCCGCCCACGACCTCGCCGGCGAGCAGGTGGACGTCTACCTGACCTGGGGTGAACCGCCGGCCGCCGTGGCCGAGAAGATCGCCGACGTGCGCGAGCGCGCCGCCCGCAATGGCCGCACGGTGAAGTTCGGCATCCGCCTGCACGTGATCGTCCGCGAGACCGCCGACGAGGCCTGGCAAGCCGCCAGCAAGCTGATCGAGCACATCAGCGACGAGACCATCGAGGCCGCGCAGAAATCCTTCTCGCGCTTCGACTCCGAAGGCCAGCGGCGCATGGCCGCGCTGCACAACGGCCGCCGCGACAACCTGGAGATCGCCCCCAACCTCTGGGCCGGCGTCGGCCTGGTGCGCGGCGGTGCCGGCACCGCGCTGGTGGGCGACCCGCAACAGGTGGCCGAGCGCATCAAGGAGTACGCGGACCTCGGCATCGAGAGCTTCATCTTCTCCGGCTACCCGCATCTGGAAGAGGCCTACCGCTTCGCCGAGCTGGTGTTCCCGCTGCTGCCCGAGCCCTACGCCAGCCTCGCCGGCCGCGGCGTCACCAACCTCACCGGGCCCTTCGGCGAAATGATCGCCAACGACGTGCTGCCCACCAAGGTCGCCGCCCACTGAACCGCCCGCCCCTCCCTGTGCGGAGGGGCGCACCCGACAAGCCCCCATCAGAAGAGGACCCGAGCGTGAATGCCCCTCAGCATCTCGCCACCCCCACGCCGCTGCAGATCGCCCGCGAGCTGGCCACAGGCTTCGCCCTCAGCGCCGCCGAACGCGACGCCAAGGGCGGCACCCCCAAGGCCGAGCGCGACGCCATCCGCCAGAGCGGCCTGCTGTCGCTGGTGATCCCCGGCGAATACGGCGGCCTCGGCGCCGACTGGCAGACCACCCTCGCCGTGGTCCGCGAGTTCGCCCGCGTCGACAGCTCCATCGCCCACGTCTTCGCCTTCCAGCACCTGATGCTGGCCACCGTGCGCCTGTTCTCCCGCCCCGAGCAGTGGCAGCCCTGGTTCGAACTCACCGCGCGCAACCGCTGGTTCTGGGGCAACGCCCTCAACCCGCTGGACACCCGCACCACGGTGCGCCGCTTCAACGGCTACCGCGAGTTCTCCGGCAAGAAGAGCTTCTGCTCCGGCGCCCTGGATTCGCAGATGCTGATCGCCTCCGGCCTCGACGAAGAAAGCGGCAAGCTGCTGATCGCCGCCATCCCCACCGCCCGCAGCGGCATCAGCCTGGCTGAGGACTGGGACAACATGGGCCAGCGCCAGACCGACAGCGGCAGCGCCACCTTCGAACGGGTGCGGGTGGAGGAGAACGAACTGCTGCTGGAGCCCGGCCCGCTGAGCACGCCCTTCGCCTGCCTGCGCCCGCTGATCGCCCAGCTGATCTTCAGCAACATCTTCCTCGGCATCGCCGAGGGCGCCTTCGAGGAAGCCCGCGCCTACACCCTGCGCGAAGCCCGCCCCTGGTTCCGCTCCGGTGTCGAGAACGCCAGCGAAGACCCCTACGTGCTGGCCCGCTACGGCGACTTCTGGGTGGGCCTGGAAAGCGCCCGCGCGCTGATCCAGCGCGCCAACCAGTTGCTGGACGCCGCCTGGAACCAGGGCACCGCCCTGGGCGAGGCGCAGCGCGGCGAACTGGCCCTGGCCATCGCCACCGCCAAGGTCGCCACCACCCGCAACGGCCTGGAACTGTGCAACCGCATGTTCGAGGTCACCGGCGCCCGCTCCACCCACGCCGCCCTGCGCCTGGACCGCTACTGGCGCAACCTGCGCACCCAGACCCTGCACGACCCGGTGGATTACAAGGTCCGCGAGCTGGGCGACTGGGCCCTGAACCAGAACCTGCCACAGCCGACCTTCTACTCATGAAAGCACCCCGTCCGAACGGCTCCGGCCTGCTCACCCTGCCCCCCTCCCCGGCCCTGGCCACCTCGGTGCGCGCCACCGCCCAGGTGTTCGAGGACCCGAAATCCCAGGCCCTGCTCGAACACCTGCAGCAAGTGGCGCCGAGCGAGGCCAGCGTGCTGGTGATCGGCGAGACCGGCACCGGCAAGGAACTGGTGGCCCGCCACATCCACAACCTCAGCGCGCGCCGCGACGGCCCCTTCGTGGCGGTCAACTGCGGGGCCTTTTCCGAATCACTGGTGGAGGCCGAGCTGTTCGGCCACGAGAAAGGCGCCTTCACCGGCGCCCTGGCGGCCAAGGCCGGCTGGTTCGAAGCGGCCAACGGCGGAACATTGTTCCTCGACGAGATCGGCGACCTGCCCATGCCCATCCAGGTGAAACTGCTGCGGGTGCTGCAGGAGCGCGAGGTGGTGCGCCTGGGCTCACGCAGCAGCATCCCCATCGACGTGCGCGTGCTCGCCGCCACCAACGTGCAACTGGAAAAGGCGATCAACGCCGGGCACTTCCGCGAGGACCTCTACTACCGCCTCAACGTCGTCAGCCTGGAACTCTCGCCGCTGCGCGAGCGCCCTGGCGACATCCTGCCGCTGACCCGGCACTTCATCGGCGAATACAGCCGCCGCCTGGGCTACGGCCAGAGCGAGCTCAGCCCCGAGGCCGCGCAGAAGCTGCGCACCTACTCCTGGCCCGGCAACATCCGCGAGCTGGAGAACGTCATCCACCACACCCTGCTGATCTGCCGCGACGGCGTGATCCAGGCCGACGACCTGCACCTCTCCAACCTGCGCATCGAACGCCCGGAAGAACCCCGCGGCCACGACGGCTCGGCCGAGGCGCAGATGCTCCACGCCTTCCAGCGCCTGTTCGAGGAACAGGGCGGCGACCTGCACCAGAAGGTCGAAGACGCCCTGCTGCGCGCCGCCTACCGCCACTGCCACTGCAACCAGGTGCACACCGCCAACCTCCTCGGCCTCAGCCGCAACGTCACCCGCAGCCGCCTGATCGCCATCGGCGAACTGGTGGTCAACCGCCGCGGCAACGACGCCCGCATCGATGGCGAGCGGGTGGTGCAGTTGACGGTTTGACGGCAAGTGGGCATGACCGCTGCGGGTGGATGACGCTTCACCCATCCACCCTTACGGAGTCCGTTTCCACACAGTGGTCGCCCGCCTGCTCTCGACCTAGGGCGGGTGAAACCCGCGATGGAAATCCCATGCTCGCCGGTGAGCCTGTTTGGTGGATGAAAAGCGCGTCATCCACCCTACATCCGCCCTCAGATCACATGTGCCAGCGTATGGACGTGACCGCTGCGTAGGGTGGATGACGCTTCACCCATCCACCATTACGGAGCTCGTTTCCACACAGTGGTCGCCCGCCTGCTCTCGACCTAGGGCGGGTGAAACCCGCGATGGAAGTTCCATGCCCGCCGGTGAGCACGCTTGGTGGATGAAAAGAGCGTCATCCACCCTACATCTGCCCTCCGATCACATGTGCCAGCGTATGGACGTGACCGCTGCGTAGGGTGGATGACGCTTCACCCATCCACCCTTACGGAGCCCGTTTCCACACAGTGGTCGCCCGCCTGCTCTCGACCTAAGGCCGGTGAAACCCGCGATGGAAATCCCATGCCCGCCGGTGAGCCTGTTTGGTGGATGAAAAGAGCGTCATCCACCCTACATCCGCCCCTCAGATCACATGCGCCAGATGCAACTCGGTCAGCGCCTCGGCCTTGAGCCGTGCCAGCTCCGGGTCACGCCGGTCGCGGGGGCGCGGCAGGGGCACGGCCAGCTCCTGGCGCACGTTGCCCGGGCGGGCGCCCATCACCAGCACGCGGTCGCCCAGGTAGAGCGCTTCGTCGATGTCGTGGGTCACCAGCAGCAGCGCGATGGTATGGCGCTCCGCCAGTTGCAGCAGCAGGTCCTGCAGCTTCATGCGGGTGAAGGCGTCCACGGCGCTGAAGGGTTCGTCCAGCAGCAGCACACGGGGCCGCGAATAGAGGCCACGGGCGATGGCCACGCGTTGCGCCATGCCGCCGGAAAGCTGCTTGGGCAAGGCGTCGTCGAAACCCTCCAGGCCGACTTCGCGGATCAGCCGCGCCACGCGCTCGCGGTCGTAGCCACGGTCGTCGGCGAAGCCGATGTTCTGCGCCACCGTCAGCCAGGGCATCAGCCTCGGCTCCTGGAACACGAAGGAAACCTCGCCCTCGCCGCGCAGGGTGCGCCCGACGTAGTCGCGCTCCAGCCCGGCGACGATGCGCAGCAGGGTGCTCTTGCCGCAGCCGCTGGGGCCGAGCAGGCTGACCACCTCGCGTTCCTGCAGCTTCAGCTGCACGTTCTGCAGCACGGTATGGCCGGCGAACTGCTTGCGCTCGACCTGGATATCCAGCAATGCGTCACTCATGTTCAACCCTCCCCGCCCTGGCCGGCGAAGGCGTCGCGCCAGGCCAGCAGCCGTGTTTCCAGCGCCGCCAGCAGGCCGTCGCTGAGCTTGCCCAGCAGCGCCAGGACGATGATCGAGGCCAGCACCAGGTCGGGCCGCGAGGTTTCGCGGCCGTCGGTGAGCAGGTAGCCCAGGCCCTTGGTGGCGGCGATCAGCTCAGCGGCGACGAGGAACATCCAGGCCAGGCTGAGGCCGCTGCGCAGGCCGGTGAACAGCCCCGGCAAGGCGGCCGGCAGGAGGATGCGCCAGGCCAGGCGCGCCGGACCGAAGCCGTACATCTGCCCCACCTCCACCAGCTTGCGGTCGATGTTGCGGATCGCCGCCACGCCGTTGAGGTAGACCGGGAAGAAGGCGCCGATGGCGATCAGCACCACCTTGGAGGTTTCGTCGATGCCCAGCCAGAGCAGCAGCAAGGGCACCCAGGCCAGGCTGGGAATGGCGCGCAGGGCAGCGAAGGTGGGTTCGAGATAGGCCTCGGCCTCGCGGCTCAGGCCAACCCAGGCGGCGACGCCCAGGGCCAGCACCGCGCCGATGGCGAAGCCCGCCGCCACCCGCGCCAGGCTGACGCCGATGTGGCTCCACAGGGAGCCGGTGGCGAGGTCGCGCAGGGTGAGGAAGATCTCGCTGGGCGCGGGCATCTGGTAGGACGGCACCCAGCCGATGCGCACCAGCACCTCCAGCAGGGCGAGGGCCAGCAGCGGGATCGCCAGGCCCTTGAGGCGGCGCCGCAGCGCGACGCCGGAGAAGGTCGGTTTCCAGGGGCCGACGGCGGGCGCCGGCAGGGTCTTGCTCTTGCTCATGTCTCTGCTCCCGGCGCCGGGGTGGTCCCGCATGCGCCAATGCCGGGGCGGCGTGCGCACACCCCGGCGGACGTGCGGATCACTGCCTGGCGATGGCCTGGGCGCTGAAGGCCGGGTCGATCAGCTGGTCCACCACCTGCTCGACCTGCACGCCACGGCGCACCAGCTCCTCGGTCACCAGGATCGGCGCAGCGGCCTTGAGCGCGGCGATGTGCTCCGGGCCCGGCTGGGCGTTGGAGAAGTCGGTGCGCGACAGTTGCAGGCGCGCCACCTCCAGCGGCAGGCCGGATTCCTTGGCCAGCAGCTGGGCCAGCTCCTCGGGGTTCTCGCGGGCCCATTTGCGCGCCTTCTCGTAGGCACCGAGCACGGTGGCGATGGCCTGCGGGTGCTCCTTGGCGAAGCGCTCGGTGACGTTGAGCACGCCGTAGCTGTTGAACGCGACGTTGCGGTAGAGGATGCGCGAGCCGGCCTGGACCTGGCTGGCGGCCAGGTGCGGGTCGAGGCCTGCCCAGGCGTCGACGTCGCCCTTCTCCAGGGCCACGCGGCCGTCCGGGTGCTGCAGGTGCACCAGCTCGACGTCGTCCTTGCTCAGCCCGGCCTGTTCCAGGCTGCGCAGGGTGAAGAGGTAGGGGTCGGTGCCCTTGGTGGCGGCGATCTTCTTGCCCTTGAGGTCGGCGACGCTCTGGATGGGCGAGTCCTTGCGCACGGCGAGCGCGGTCCATTCCGGGCGGCTGGCGATGTACACCGTCTTGATCGGGCTGCCGTTGGCGCGGCTCAGCACGGCGGCGAGGCCGGCGGTGGAGGCGAAGTCGATGCTGCCGCCGTTGAGGTATTCCAGCGAGCGGTTGCTGCCCTGGCTGAGCACCCAGCTGACCTGGGTGCCGGCGCCCACCTCCTGTTCCAGCCAGCCGAAGTGCTTGAGCACCAGGCTGGTGGGCGAGTAGTAGGCGTAGTCGAGGCGTAGCTCCTTGGGCAGGGCTTCCGCCTGGGCGGCAGAGGGGCCGAAGGCGAGAGCCGCCGAAGCGCCGAGCAGGCCGAACAAGCGGGCCAGTTTGCCGGGCTTGCGGGCCCGCGAGGTGAAGGTGTGCATGGTGTCGCTCCTTGCCGCTGGATGGGTGGGCTCGGCGCGCCGTGCTTATTCTTTCGAGTAAGGTCAGGCTGCGCTTTCGCTTTCTGCAAGGAATATTGCAGCACTCGTGCCAGCAGGCCCGGTGCCCGTCCCACGGGGCTTAGCGACGTGCCCCGGAGCGCCCCACTGTCGCTGCAGCGACAGCCTGCTGATCAGATGTTCGTCCAGCAACAGTTGCCCATTTCGCTTATGCACCCTGGTTATCAGGGCATCGCTATTCATTCCTTTGTAGCGGGGATAAGCGCGTGTTTAACTGACCCGGCAGCAACAGCGGCCCTTGCCGACGAAAAAATCACACCCAGGCGACGATTGCCCGTTCCTCCACAGGCCCCGCAACTGGTACAACGAAGGCGCGGCCCCAGCAGCGTTGCGCACCACCGAGAGATACGCGTCATCCATGTCAGTCCAGCACGATGTTCACCCGCCCTACCCGCCCCAGCTGGATCAGCCGGTGCGGTTGACCCCCGGTGGATTGCTGGCCTCCCTCGAAGCGACGATGAAGGCCCACCGTGGCGGGCCGGTCTGGCTGTTCGCCTACGGCTCGCTGATCTGGCGCCCCGAGTGCCCCACGGTGGAAACCCGCCGCGCGCGCATCCACGGTTACCACCGCGGGCTTTACCTCTGGTCGCAGATCCACCGCGGCACCCCGGAATCCCCCGGCCTGGTGCTGGGCCTCGATCGCGGCGGCTCCTGCGCCGGCTTCGCCTATCGCCTGCCCGACGAGCAGTTGCACGAACACCTTTTCGCCCTCTGGCAACGGGAAATGCCCGATGCCGGCTACGAGCCGCGCTGGCTCAACTGCCACCTGGCGGACGGCCAGCGCGTGCAGGCCCTGGGCTTCGTCCTGCGGCGCAACCTCCCCTGCTACGCCGGCGCCCTGCCGGACCACGTGCTCACCCAGGTCTTCGCCGGGGCCTGCGGGCACTACGGCACCACCCGGGATTACGTGGAAAAGACCGTCAACAGCCTGCGCGCCCATGCGATGCCGGATCGCAAGCTTGAAGCGGCGTTGATGAGGTGCTGCAAGCAGGGGAATTTGAGTCTGGGGTGATCACCTTAGGATGGGTCGGGCGGCGTTCCGCGAGCTCCGCGAAACCCATCAATGCGAGGCCCCGGCATAAGCCTGTGCCGATCTTGACTCCGCCTGGTGGATGAAAAAAGCGCCATCCACCCTACACAACGGTCATCTCCGTGCCGGGCCTTCGCAGGGGCGAGCTCAGTCGCCAAGCGGCGCGCAGCGCCGCCCTGTGGGAGCGAATTCATTCGCGATCGGACGCCCAGGCGAGCCCCCAGAAGGCCCGGTTTTCGCGGCCCTTTCTCCTTCAAAACCGTTATGCATAAAAATATATAGCGCTGCGCAAACGGCTCGATTACTCTGTGGCTCGCCGGGCCTTCCCTCCCGGCGCAAGGCCGGTCAGCCAACGCCGGTCGCATTCCCCGAGCTCAAGCGTTTGCCGGTCGTACCGACCCTGTAGAAGTCACGGCAATCGCTATATACAAAAATACATAGCGAGCATCCATGAACGACAAGATCCTCTCCCGCTGCCTGGCATTGGGACTGCTAACGCCGAGCGTCTTCGCCCCACCGCTGCTGGCCGCCGGCCAGACCGAAAGCCAGGTGTTCAGCCTCGGCGAGCTGCTGATCCGCGCGCCGTCCAACCGCAGCGACGGCTTCGGCGACCAGGTTTCCTCCTCGGTCAGCGCCCATGACATGCAGCGCTTCGAGCGCCACACCGTCACCGAGGCGCTGGGCCTGCTCAGCGGCGTCAGCACCTCCACCAACGCACGCAACGAGGGGACCATCAGCCTGCGCGGCTTCGACTCGCGCCAGGCGCCGATCTTCATCGACGGCATCCCCGTGTACGTGCCCTATGACGGCTACGTCGACCTCGACCGCTTCACCACCGGCGACCTCGCGGCGATCCAGGTGGCCAAGGGCATGAGCTCGACCATGTACGGCCCCAACACACTGGGCGGCGCCATCAACCTGGTGACGCGCAAGCCGGTAAGCGAGTTCGAGGGCGATGTCAGCCTCGGCGCCGGCAGCGGCCGCCTGCTGCGCCGTGGCGTCAACCTTGGCAGCAATCAGGGCAGCTGGTACGTGCAGGCCTCCGCCTCCCAGGACGAAGCCGACTACTACCGCCTTTCCGACGACTTCGAGCCGACCGTCCGCGAGAACGGCAACAAGCGCGAGAACTCCGACTTCAAGGACCGCAAGCAGTCGCTGAAGATCGGCCTCACCCCCAACGAGACCGACGAGTACGCCTTCGGCTACGTGCGCCAGGACGGCCAGAAAGGCCAGCCGCCGAGCACCGACCCGGCCGCCACCCAGCGCTACTGGCGTTGGCCATACTGGGACAAGGAGAGCTATTACTTCATCGGCAACCACGCCCTGACCGACTACGAGACCCTGCGCGTGCGCGCCTTCGCCGACCACTACGCCAACGGCCTGGACGGCTACACCAACGCCACCTACACGCGCCTGGCCACCAGCGGCAACAACCCGCAGTCGCTCTCCAACACCGGCAGCAGCAACTACGACGACCACAGCCGCGGCGGCTCCATCCAGCTGCAGAGCGACCGCCTCGACGGCCACCAGATCAAGGTGCAGTACGCCCTCAAGCAGGACCGCCACGAGGAAGACGACGGCGTGCGCACCACCAAGCGCCTGGAAGATCGCCTCACCTCCATCGCCCTGGAGGACACCATCCGCCTCGCCGACCGCTGGCACCTGTCCCTCGGCGCCAGCCGCGACAGCCTCAAGCCGCTGGACGCCGACGTCTACGCCAAGCCCGACGAGCAGCACGCCAACAACTGGCAGGGCGCGCTCTACTTCGACCCGGCGCCGGACCACCGCCTCTACGCCAGCATCGCCCGCAAGAGCCGCCTGCCCACGCTCAAGGACCGCTACTCCCTGCGCTTCGGCACCTTCATCGAAAACCCCGGCCTCGCCCCCGAGCACGCCACCCACTACGAGCTGGGCTACCAGGGCCAGCCCTGGGCCGGCGGCCAGCTGGAAGCGGCGCTGTTCCGCAGCGAGATCGAGGACCTGATCCAGCGCGTGCGCAACGTGCAGCCCGGCCGCGACCAGATGCAGAACATCAACAAGGCGCGCCATGAAGGCGTCGAGCTGAGCCTGCGCCAGGAGCTGGGCGAACAGCTGGAAACCGGCTTCGCCTACACCTACCTGGAGCGGCGCAACCTCAGCTCTTCCACCCGCCTCACCGACACCCCGCGCAACAGGCTCAACCTCTGGGCCGACTTCGCGCCCATCGAGCGCCTGCACCTGATCGCCATGCTCGAGCACGCCGACCAGCGCTGGTCCTCGGACACCGCCAAGGTCTCCAGCTTCACCCGCGTCGACCTCAAGGCCAGCCTGGCGCTGACCCGTGAGCTGAGCGTCGAGGCCGGTGTCAGCAACCTGGGCGACGAGGACTACGAGCTGTCCGACGGCTACGCCGAAGCCGGCCGCCAGTACTTCACCAACCTGCGCTACGAGTTCTGACCATGGACCTGAGACTTAACCTGCGCATCGCCCTGCTGGCCCTGTTGAGCCCGGCGCTGCATGCCGCCGAATTCGTCCCCGACGACCCCAGCACCTACGTGACCGACACCCTGGAAATGACCGGCGAGGTGCAGAACCCGCTGCGCTTCACGGTCGACGACCTCAAGCGCCTGCCCTCCTACGACTACAAGGCCGTGGCTGCCGCCTGCGGTGGCGACGTGGCCAACGCCGAGTACAAGGACTACCACGGCGTGCTGCTGCGCGAACTGGTGCAGAAGGCCGCGCTGGCCGGCGACGACCCCAAGGGCTGGAAGCGCGCCTACGTCATCGCCCATGCCAGCGACGCCTATATCGCGCTGTTCAGCTGGAACGAACTGCTCAACACCCAGATCGGCGACGGCGTGCTGGTGGTCTACGCCCAGCACGGCGAGGCGCTGCCACCGGAAGCCGGGCGCATCGCCCTGGTCTCCGGCTGCGACCGCCACGCCGGCCCGCGCCACGTGAAATGGCTGAAAAGCATCGAATTGAAAACCGTACCGCAGTAATTCAACCCCAGGGCTCGGTGGAGGCCCGCCCCCGCAGCAAGGCCTCCATCCCTTTCAGACCGTCGACTTCGACGGTCTTTTTTTGCCTGCAGGAAAGCGGCGGGAAGCTGGAAGCTGGAAGCTGGAAGCTGGAAGCTGGAAGCTGGAAGCTGGAAGCTGGAAGCTGGAAAGAATGGTGCCGCAGATCGACGTAGGTTGGCGCCGAGCGCAGCGAGGCCCAACGCAACGATGCAGGCCCACGCACGCCAATCACCGCAATGATGGGTTTCGCGGAGCTCGTGGAACACCGCCCGCCCCATCCTACGAATAGCTCGCAGCCCCGTCGTAGGGTGTGCTGCGCACCGAGAAGATGGTGCGCACCCACGGTTCAAGATGATCGAAGGACGTTGAGGCAGCCGGCGAAGAAGAGTGGTGGGCTGAAGCGGAACGCCGCCCGGCCCTTACGCCCATTGGGGCTCCGCTTGGTGGATGAGAAGAGCGTCATCCACCCTACACACCGGGAAGCTGGGTGCCATGCATGGCACCCATCGTTTCGCGATCAGGCGAAGACGAAGTACTTGCGCACCGTCTCCACCACTTCCCAGGTGCCTTTCATGCCGGGTTCGATGACGAAGACGTCGCCGCCGCGCAGGTGCACCGGCGCTTCGCCTTCCGGGGTGATGATGCAGTAGCCCTCGAGGAAGTGGCAGAACTCCCACTTCTCGTAGTTCACCTCGAATTTGCCGGGGGTGCAGATCCAGGTGCCCATGATCTTGCTGCCGTCGGCCGAGAGGTAGGCGTTGAGGTTGACCGTGTGCGGGTCGCCGCCGATGCGCTTCCATTTGGTGGCGTCGACCACGGGGACGGGGCAGGTTTCGCGCAGGACGGTGATGAAATCGGACATGTGAGCTCCATGCTTGGCGGAATCGAGCGGCCACCATAGGCAGGATGCCCGGCGCGGACTTGCCTGTGACCGCCGCCGGGGTGTCCAGAAACGCAACCGTTGATCTTCGATCGCGAATGAATTCGCTCCCACCAAGCCTCCCACCGGGCCTGCAGGTCGGGCCCGACGCTGCCGTGCATCGGGCCACGCGGGTTTCACCCGCCCGGCGGGGCGATCAGAGGAACATGCCGCCCGAGGCTTCGATGCGCTGGCCGGTGACCCAGCGGCCGCCGTCGGAGAGGAGCATGGCGATGGCGCCGCCGATGTCGTCCGGCAGGCCGACGCGACCCAGGGCGGTGTTGCCGGCGATGAAGTCGTTGACCTGGCTGTTGTCGCGCACCACGCCGCCGCCGAAATCGGTCTCGATGGCGCCGGGGGCCAGCACGTTGACGGTGATGCCGCGCGGGCCCAGCTCCTTGGCCAGGTAGCGGGTCCACACCTCGATGCCGCCCTTCATCGCCGCATAGGCGCCGTAGCCCGGCAGGGAGAAGCGCGCCAACCCGGTGGAGATGTTGATGATGCGGCCGCCGTCGGCCAGCACCGGCAGCAGTTTCTGGGTGAGGAAGAACGGCCCCTTGAGCTGGATGTTCACCAGGGTGTCGAACTGCTCCTCGGTGGTTTCGGCGCAGCTGGCGTGGATGCCGATGCCGGCGTTGTTCACCAGGAAGTCGAAGGTCTCGCGGCCGAACGCCTGCTGCAGGGTCTCGCCCACCTGGGCGGCGAAGGTGCCGAAGCCCGTGCTGTCGCTCACGTCCAGGCGCAGCATGCGGGCGCGGCCACCGAGGCGCTCCACTTCGCGGGCCACGGCCTGGGCTTCGTCGGCCTTGCTGTGGTAGGTGCCGATGATGTCGACGCCCTGGGCCGCCAGGTGCAGGGCAGCGTTCTTGCCGAGGCCACGGCTGGCGCCGGTGATGAGTGCGATCTTGCGGGTCATGGTGGAGCTCCTCAGGGGATTGGAAGTGGAGCCAGCTTATTGTCCGGCCGAATACTGATAAACGCCGCGAAATCGGAAATACTGATCGCCTCAACCGAACAAACGGGAACGGGCCATGAACAAGCTCGAGCTGTTGCGTACCTTCGCCCGGGTCACCGAGCTGTCCAGCTTCACCCAGGCCGGGGAAAGCCTCGGCCTGCCCCGCTCCAGCGTCTCCGAGCAGGTGCAGGCGCTGGAGCAGTTGCTGGGCGCGCGCCTGCTGCAACGCACCACGCGCAAGGTGCAGGCGACCCAGGATGGCCTGGCGCTGTATGAACGCTGCAAGGCGCTGCTGGCGCAGATGGACGAGCTGGAAGGCATGTTCCGCCAGGACGGCGAAGTGCTCGCCGGGCGCCTGCGGGTGGACATGCCCAGCCGCATCGCCCGCCAGGTGGTGATGCCGCACCTGGGGGAGTTCCTCGACGCCCACCCGGGCCTGGAGCTGGAGCTGAGCGGCACCGACCGCCGCGTCGACCTGGTGCGCGAGGGCTTCGACTGCGTGCTGCGCGCCGGCAACCTGGTGGACGAGACCCTGGTGGCGCGCTCCCTCGGCGCCATGCCCATGGTCAACTGCGCGAGCCCCGAGTACCTGGCCCGCCACGGCACGCCGCACAGCCTCGACGACCTCGCCCGGCACCGCCTGGTGCACTACCTGCCGGTGCTCGGCGCGCGGCCCGACGGCTTCGAGTACCTGATGGGCGGCAAGGTCCACCAGGTGCCCATGGCCGGCAACCTCACGGTGAACAACGCCGATGCCTACGAGGGCGCCTGCCTCGGCGGCCTGGGGCTGATCCAGGCGCCGCGCATGGGCCTGCGCGAGCACCTGGCCACCGGCGCCCTAGTGGAGCTGCTGCCCGGCTACCCGGCGCCGCCCCTGGAGCTCAACCTGCTCTACGCCCACCGCCACCTGCCCCGCCGCGTGCGGGCCTTCATCGACTGGCTGGAAGGCCTGCTGGACCGCGAGAGGAACCGCTGATGCGCAACACCCTGAAATGGCGGATCGCCCGCCGCCGGCAATTTAGGTTGTCCGCTCTAGACCGCAGCGCGGATGCTCCCCTGGCCGACACGCACAACAACAAGGCGCATGCACTGCACCCCAACCCCTGCCTGGTTGAACGGGGCGAGCCCCGGGAGGTTACATGCGACTCCATTGTTTTCTGTTCGGATGCAGCTGGACCGAAGGACACGAAACCGACGTGGGCGCCGAGCCCATGCTCTGCCAGCGCTGCACACGCTGCGGCGCCCATCGCTACGTGAAGCGCGAGGTCCCCGAGGAGCCCTCGCCCGGCTAGCAGCCGCTCAACGCCGCAGCGGCAACGCAGTCAGTTTTTCTAGCGTTTGTTGAGCAGTCGCGCCAGCCGATCCCCACCGAACTGGATCAGGGTCACCAGCACCACCAGCAGGATGATCACCGTGAGCATGATCTGCGTGTCGAAGCGCTGGTAGCCGTAGCGATACGCCAGGTCGCCCAGCCCGCCCGCGCCAATGGCGCCGGCCATGGCCGAGGAGTTGATCATGGTCACCAGGGTGATGGTGAAGCCGCCGACGATGCCCGGGCGCGCCTCCGGCAGCAGCACGTTCCAGATGATGTGGCGGCGTTGGCAGCCCATGGCCTGGGCCGCTTCCACCAGGCCGAAGTCCACCTCGCGCAGGCTCACCTCGGCGATGCGTGCGAAGAACGGCGTGGCGGCGATGGTCAGCGGCACCACCGCGGCCCAGACGCCGTAGCTGGTGCCGACGATCAGCCGGGTGAAGGGGATCAGCGCCACCATCAGGATCAGGAAGGGGATCGAGCGCAGCACGTTGACCACGCTGCCCAGCGAACGGTTGAGCGCACGCGCCTCGAAGATCCCGCCCGGGCCCGTGGTGACCAGCACCAGCGCCAGGGGGATGCCCACCAGGAACACGATCAGCGACGAGGCGCCGATCATCAGCAGCGTGTCGAGAATGCCCTGCAGCAGGCGGTCAAGCATGGGCGACATAGCCGAGCACCTCCGCCTTGTCCGCCAGGCCGTGGGCCTGCTCCAGCACCCAGGCACCGCCCTGCCCCACATCGCTGATGCGCACCAGCAGGTGCCCCTGGGCGCGGCCCTGGATGCGGTCGATGCCGCCGTGCAGCAGGCTCACCCGCGTGCCCAGGGCCTGGGTGATGGCCAGCAGGTCCGGCTCGCGGCCGCTGGCGCCGGTGAAGTGCAGGTCCAGCAGCAGATCGCCGCCGGCCACCGGTTCGTTGGCCAGGCGGCCTTGCAGGTCGTCCGGCAACTCGTGGCGCAGGGTGCCCAGCAGGGTGCGGGTGACTTCGTGCTGCGGGTCACCGAATACCCGCCACACCTCGCCCTGCTCCACCACCCGGCCGCGTTCCAGCACCACCACGCGGTCGCAGATTTCGCGGATCACGCCCATCTCGTGGGTGATCAGCACGATGGTCAGGCCCAGGCGTTTGTTGATGTCGCGCAGCAGCGCCAGGATCGACTGGGTGCTCTCCGGGTCCAACGCCGAGGTGGCCTCGTCGCAGAGCAGGATCTCCGGCTGGTGCACCAGCGCCCGGGCGATGCCGACACGCTGCTTCTGCCCGCCGGAAAGCTGCGCCGGGTAGGCGTCGCGCTTCTCAGACAGGCCCACCAGGGCCAGCAGTTCGCCGACCTTGCGCTCGATATCGGCCTTGGCCACGCCCGCCACCTTCAGCGGCAGGGCGACGTTCTGCCAGACGGTCTTGGCCGACATCAGGTTGAAGTGCTGGAAGATCATGCCGACGCGCCGGCGCAGCAGCACCAGCTGCTTTTCGTCGAAGGCGCCGATGTCCTCCTCGTCTATCACCACCTGGCCCACCGAGGGCTTCTCCAGGCGGTTGAGGGTGCGGATCAGCGACGACTTGCCGGCGCCGCTGCGGCCGATGATGCCGAACACCTCGCCCCGGCGGATCTCCAGGTCGATGCCCTGCAACGCCTGCAGCGGCCCCTGGTTGCCCTGGTAGGCCTTGCCCAGCCCCTGCAGGCGGATGTGCGGCAGGTCCAGGCTGATAGTGCGGTTGAAACTGACCATAAGGGCCTCTCGAAAATATGTTTAAAGCCCGAAAACAGGAGCCTTGGGAGTCAGTAGCCCGGGCTTCAGCGCGGGAATGATCCACGCCGCTCCCGGGCTGAAGCCCGGGCTACACGCTGATTTCCAATGGCCGAGCGACGCAGAACCTGTGGGAGCGGATTCATCCGCGATTGCAGGCCGAAGGACTGCCAGGGCCGCCCGGGGAGCGCTGCGCGCTCCTTTCGCGAATGAATTCGCTCCCACAAACAGCAATGACACCGTGCCTCCGGTAGCCCTGGATTCCAGGGGCATCACTGCCAGCCGGGCTGGTACAAACTTCCGTGCGCCTTATCCAAGGCGGCGCGGACTTGCGGCGAGTGCTGGTAGACGTCGACGAACTTCGCCAGGCGGCCGTCGTCCTGGTAATCGCCACGGGTGACGAACTGGATGATGTATTCCTTGTTCTCGATGCCGTCGAAGAGCAGTGCGCTGTTGGGGTCGATCGTGCCGGCCAGGCGGATGTAGTGCGGGTAGCCCTGGGCCAGGTCGACGTCGTCCAGGGCGCGCACCAGCTGCACGGCCTCCAGCTCGATGATGTCGATGTGCCTGGGGTTGTCGACGATGTCGTCCAGGGTCGCCTTGTAGCCCACGCCCTCCTTGAGCTTGAGCAGGCCGGCCTTCTGCAGCAGCTGCAGGCCGCGACCGCCGTTGATGGGGTCGTTGGCGATGGCCACCTTGGCGCCCTCGGGCAGGTCGGCGATGGCCTTGTACTTCTTCGAATACAGGCCGACGTTGTTGATGATCCCGGGGGCGAAGGCTTTCAGCTTGAAACCGCCTTCCTTGTTGGCGTTCTCCAGGAAGGGCGTGTGCTGGAAGTAGTTGGCGTCGATATCGCCGTTGGCCAGGGTGATGTTCGGCGTGTTCCAGTCGGTGAACTCCACCAGCTCGACCTTGAGGCCCTGCTTGGCGGCCTCTTCCACCGCCACTTCCAGGGGCGGGGCGAAGGCGGCGGTGGTACCCACCTTCAGGGTCTGCTCGGCGGCCTGGGCGATGCCGGTGGCCAGGAGCAGGCCGAGGGTGAGGGTCTTGAGGGTAAATCGGGTCATGGGTTCATTCCTCGGGTAATGGAGAATCACTGTGTAGGGGCGACTTCAGTCGCCAAGGAGCGCGCAGCGCTCCCTGAGAGGTCGGAAGGCAGGCCTGCGGCCTGCTGGGCGAATGAATTCGCCCCAACATGGGCACCCCTATGGTCCGCAGGCAGGTGGTTACCCGCGCCGAACAGCTTGTGGCGCAGGGTGCCTTCGGCATACGCGGTCTTGTAGGCGCCGCGGGCCTGCAGCTCGGGGATCACCAGGTCGATGAAGTCGGCGTAGCTTTCCGGGGTGACGATGCGGGTGAGGTTGAAGCCGTCCAGCCCGGTCTCGTCGACCCAGGCCAGCAGTTCGTCGGCCACCTGGGTCGGCGAGCCCACCAGGAGGATGTAGCGACCGCCCAGGGCGTGCTGCTCCAGGAGCTGACGGCGGGTCAGGCTGTTCTCCCGCAGCTTGTTGGTGGCCGATTCGATGGCATTGGTCTTCACCGGGCGGATGGGCTCGTCCAGGCCGTACTCGGCGAAGTCGATGCCGGTGGAACTGGCGAAATGGGCGACACCCGCCTCGGCGCTGGCATAGGCCAGGTACTCGGCGTGCTTGGCGCGGGCCTCGGCCTCGGTGGGCGCGACGATCACGCTGATGCCCATGAACACCTTCACCGCCTGCGGATCACGACCGGCGGCCTGGGCGGCGGCGCGCACCTTGTCCACCTGGGCGCGGGTGGCCTCGCGGTTGTTGCCGCTGATGAACACGCACTCGGCATGCTCGCCGGCGAAGCGCAGGCCGCGCGCCGAGGAGCCGGCCTGGAACAGCACCGGCGTGCGCTGCGGCGAGGGCTCGCAGAGGTGGTAGCCCTCGACGTCGTAGAACTCGCCGTGGTGGTGGACCTTGTGCACCTTCTCCGGCTGGGCGTAGAGGCGCCGCTGGCGGTCGCCGAGCACCGCGCCCTCCTCCCAGCTGCCCTGCCAGAGCTTGTAGAGCACCTCCAGGTACTCGTCGGCCTGGTCGTAGCGGCGGTCGTGCTCCACCTGCTGGGTCAGGCCCATGGCCCGCGCCGCGCTTTCCAGGTAGCCGGTGACGATGTTCCAGCCCACGCGGCCATCGCTGAGGTGGTCCAGCGTGCTCATGCGCCGGGCGAACAGGTAGGGCGCGTCGTAGCTGAGGTTGGCGGTGAGGCCGAAGCCCAGGTGGCGGGTCACCCCGGCCATGGCGGAGACCAGCAGCAGCGGGTCGTTGACCGGCAACTGGATGCTCTCCTTGAGGGTCAGGTCGACGTTGCCCTGATACACGTCGTAGACGCCGACGATGTCCGCCAGGAACAGCCCGTCGAACAGCCCGCGCTCCAGCAGCTGCGCCAGCTCCGTCCAGTAGGCCAGCGTGCGGTAGTCGCTGGAGCGGTCGCGCGGGTGGGTCCAGAGGCCGTGGTTGATGTGCCCCACGCAGTTCATGTTGAAGGCGTTGAGGAGGATCTGCTTGCGCGCCATCAGATCGTCCCCCGTCGTGGTGGCAGTACCTCGTTGAGGTAGTAGTTGCCCACCGCGTGGACCTTCCAGCGCACCGGGTCGTGCAGGGTGTGCACCCGGGCGTTGCGCCAGTGGCGGTCGAGGTTGTGCTCGGCCAGGGTGGCGCGGGTGCCGGCCAGCTCCAGCAGCTTGCTGCCGGCGTTGAGCGACACCTCGGTGGTCAGCGCGCGGGCCTCGGCGACGGCGATGGAGGCAGCGGCGACGCTCTCCACCGTGGGCTCCGCCGTGGCGGCGTCGAGGATGCGCCCGGCGCGGTCGAGGATGGCCTCGGCGGCATGCAGGCGGATGGCCAGGCGGCCGAATTCGTGGATCGCCAGCGGGTCGTCGCTGGCCTTGTCCACCCCGGCGTCGATCCAGGGCCGCGAGCGGGTGCGCACGAACGCCAAGGCGTCTTCATAGGCTTCGCGGGCGATGCCGGCGTCGATGGCGGCGTGGAGGATCTGGGCGAAGGGGCCGACCGTGGTCGGGCGCTCGAAGGCGGCCTGGAACGAGACCACGTCCTCGGCGGCCACCGGCACGTTGTCGAAGATCGCGGTGCCGCTGCCGGTGGTGCGCTGGCCGAAGCCGGACCAGTCGTCGACGATCGAAAGCCCCGGTGCGTTGCGCTCGACGAAGGCGAAATGCTGGTGGCCGTCCTCGCCCACCGCCAGGGTCGGCACGCGCTGGGCGTAGAGCGCACCGGTGCAGTAGAACTTGCGGCCCTGGATGCGGAAGTTCTCGCCATCGGCGACCAGTTTGGTGATGCGGTCGTTGGAGGTGCGCGTGCCGATTTCCGCCAGGGCGTTGCCGAAGCGCTCGCCGGCCAGGGCGGCGGCGAACAGGCGCCGTTGCTGGGCCTCGCTGCCGTTCACCCGCAGCACTTCGAGGGCGTAGAAATGGTTCTGCGGGATCTGTCCGATGGAGCTGTCGGCGGCGCAGATGATCGCCACCACGCGGGCCAGGGTGACGCGGGACACCCCGGCGCCACCGAACGCGCGGGGCACGGTGATGCCCCACAGGCCGGAGCGGCTGAAGGTGTCGAGTTCGGCATGGGGCAGGCGCCGCTCGCGGTCGCGCTCGGCAGCGCCGCTGCGGAATGCCTCGGCCAGTTGCCGGGCCACGGCCAGGGCCTCGGCGTCGTCGCGGATGATGGCCACCGCCGGGCCCTGTTGCGGTTGCAGGAGGGTCATGGGCGCTGCCTCATATCCAGGAATGACGCGCCGGGAAGGCGCCATTGAGGTGGTAGTTGCCGACGGCGTGGACCTTCCAGCGCACCGGGTCGTGCAGGGTGTGCACCCGGGCGTTGCGCCAGTGGCGGTCGAGGTTGAACTCGGCGAGGGTGGCGCGGCTGCCGGCCAGCTCGAACAGCTTCTCGCTGGCCAGCAGGCTGATCTCGGTGGTCAGCACCTTGGCCTCGGCGACGGCGATCGAGGCGCGGGCGGCGGCCGCGGCGTCGATGGGCGCGGCGGCGATCTCGTCGAGTACCTGCCCGGCGCGTTCCAGCAGCGCGTTGGCGGCGTTCAGCTCGACCTTCAGGCGGCCGATCTCGGCAATGGTGTAGAGCTCTTCGCTGGCGCGCTCGACGCCGGCGTCGACCCAGGGCCGCGAGCGCTCGCGGATGAAGGCGATGGCGTCGTCGATGGCGGCCTCGGCGATGCCGGCATCGATGGCCGCCTGGATCAGCTGCGACAGCGCGCCCTGGATGCTCGGCACCTCGGCCAGGCGGCCGTTGTGGAACACCAGGTCGTCGGCCACGGGGGCGCGGTCCAGCAACACGGTGCCGCTGGCGGTGGTGCGCTGGCCGAAGCCGGACCAGTCGTCGACTATCGCCAGCCCCGGCACCCCGCGCTCCACCAGGGAGAGCACGCCGACACCGCTGTCGTCGATGGCCTTGACCGCCACCCAGTGGGCAAACAGCGCGCCAGTGGAATAGAACTTCTCGCCGCTGACCTCGAGGCCGGCATCGCCGCGGGTGATGCGCGCCTTGATCTCCAGGGTGTGCCGGGTGTTGCGCTCGGGCCCGGCATTGGCCAGGCGGCGCCCTTCGAGGATGCCGGCGAAGACCTTGCGCTTCTGTTCCTCGCTGCCGACGCACTCGATGACGCTGAGCAGGCCGAACTGGTTCTGCGGGATCTGCCCCAGCGCCGGGTCGGCCGCGCAGATGATGCGGAACACCTCGGCGAGGGTGACGTAGGACACCTCGGCGCCGCCATAGGCGCGCGGGATGCGGATGCCACCCAGGCCGAGCCGGGTGAAGCGTTCCAGCTCGCGCCAGGGCAGCAGGCGTTCGCGGTCACGGTGTGCAGCCCCTTCCTTGGCCAGCTTCGCCACTTCGTGGGCGGCGAGCAGGGCCTGGGCATCGTTCTCGATCAGCGCCGCCGGGAGTAGCGGTGGCGCTTCATCACGAAGAACCTTGGGTTCGGTTTCGTTAGTCATGCATGTGGCCTTGGGTTGCGGATTGCGCCCCGCGCCGCTGGCCCCGGAGGGCCGACGGCACGGGGCCGGTGAGTCAGAACGCCGGGGCGATCTGGCCCTTGTAGCGGGAGAGAATGAACTGGCGGACCTCCGGCGAATTCAGCGCCTTGGCCAGTTTCTGCACGCCCGGGTCCTCGCGGTTGTCGGGACGGGCGACGAGGAATTCGGCGTAGAGGTCCTTGCCCTTCTCGACGATCAGCGCGCTGTTGGTGTCGATGCCGGCTTCCAGGGCGTAGTTGGCGAAAACGAAGGCGAGGTCCACCTGGCTTACCGAGCGGGCCAGCAGCGCGCCTTCGAGCTCGCGGATCTTCAGCTTCTTCGGGTTCTCGGCGATGTCGCGCTGGGTGGCCAGGGTGTTGCTCGGGTCCTTGAGCGTGATCAGCCCCGCCTCGTGCAGCAGCACCAGGGCGCGGCCGGTGTTGACCGGGTCGTTGGGGATGGCCACCGAGGCGCCGTCCTTCAGCTCGCCGAGCGTCTTGATCTTGGTGGAGTAGGCGCCGAAGGGCTCGATGTGGATGCCCACCACCGGCACTAGGTCGGTGTGGCGGCTCTTGTTGAATTCATCGAGGAACGGGCGGTACTGGTAGTAGTTGGCGTCGAGGTTCTTCTCCGCCAGCTGCACGTTGGGCTGGATGAAGTCGGTGAACACCTTGATGTCCAGGTCGACCCCTTCCTTGGCCAGGGTGGGTTTGACGAATTCGAGGATTTCCGCGTGGGGCACGGGGGTGGCGCCCACCACCAGTTTTTCGCCCGCCTGGGCGGAGAAAGCGACGACGGCGGCCAGTACTGCGATAGCCTTTTTCATGGGTGTTGCTCCTGGGGCAATGTGGGGTTGGCCGTCGTGGGGCGGACGTGGGGCCGTGTTCGGCAGCGGTGCCCGGCTGCCGGCGGGATAGGGACTCAACGACGGCTGTAGCGCACCACCAGGCGGTCGCCGCTCATCTGCAGGGCCTGCACCAGCACCACCAGCAGGGCCACGGTGACCACCATCACGTCGGTCTGGAAACGCTGGTAGCCGAAGCGGATGGCCAGGTCGCCGAGGCCACCGCCACCGATCACCCCGGCCATGGCGGTGTAATCCACCAGCACGATGGCGGTGACGGTGATGGCGGCGATCAGCCCGGTGCGGGCCTCGGGCAGCAGGGTGTGCCAGATGATCTGCCAGGTGCTGGCGCCCATGGACTGGGTGGCCTCCACCAGGCCGCGGTCGACTTCGCGCAGGGCGGTTTCCACCAGGCGCCCGAAGAACGGCGTGCAGCCGGCCACCAGCGGCGGAATGGCCCCGGCGACGCCGAGGGAGGTGCCGGTGAGCAGCGTGGTCAGCGGGATCATCACGATCAGCAGGATGATGAAGGGCAGCGAACGCAGCATGTTCACCAGGGCCGAGGCGAGGCGGTAGAAGCCGGGCTTCTCGTGCAGCTGCTTCTTGCCGGTGAGGTACAGCAGCACGCCCAGGGGCAGGCCCAGCAACACGGTGAAGCCGAGGGCCAGGGCGAGCATGGTCAGGGTGTCGATGCAGGCCTGGCCGATCTCCACCCAGTCGAGGTTGGCGAGCAGTTCGTTCATGCCCCGCCCCTTCTGCGCAGGCGCGCCGCCGGGTGCGGTTCGGCGAGGCGGTCACCCTGGCCGAACAGCTTGTGGCGCAGGCTGCCGGTTTCGTACTCGCGCTTGAACAGGCCGCGCGCCTGCAGCTCGGGCACCAGCAGGTCGACGATGTCGACGAAGGTTTCCGGCGCCACGATGCTGGAGAGGTTGAAGCCGTCGACGTCGGTTTCCTCGACCCAGGCCTGCAACTCGTCGGCGACCCGTTGCGGCGAGCCCACCAGCAGCGGGCCGTCGCCGCCCAGGGCGCAGTAGTCGGCGATCTCGGCGGTGGTCCAGGTGCGGCTCGGGTCGGCGGCGGTGAAGGCGTCCACCGCCGACTGGATGGCGTTGCTCTCGACCTGGCGCAGCACCTGGTCCGGCGCGTACTGGCCGAAATCGATGCCGGTCCAGCCGGACATCAGGGTCAGCGCGCCGTCGTGGCTGGCGTACTCGCGGTATTCGCGCAGCTTGGCCTGGGCCTCGGCGTCGGTGGGCGCGACGATCACCGTGAGCTGGTTGAACACCAGCAGGTCGCTGCCCTTGCGGCCGTTGGCCTCGGCCTGGCGGCGCAGGTCGGCGACCTGGTTGCGGAGGATGTGGCGGGTGGGCGCGGCGACGAACACGCACTCGGCGTTGCCGGCGGCGAAGGCCTTGCCCCGGCTGGAGGCGCCGGCCTGGTAGAGCACCGGGGTACGTTGCGGCGAGGGCTCGCTGAGGTGAAAACCGGGCACCTCGAAGTGCTCGCCCTTGTGGGCGATGGGGTGCACCTTGGCCGGGTCGGCATAGACGCCGCGCTCGGCATCGGCGACCACCGCGTCATCCTCCCAGCTGGCTTCCCAGAGCTTGTAGCAAACCTCCAGGTACTCGGCGGCGAGGGCGTAGCGCTGCGCGTGGTCGAGCTGCTGCTTGAGGCCGATGTTGCGTGCGCCGCTCTCCAGGTAGGAGGTAACGATGTTCCAGCCGGCGCGGCCGCGGGTCAGGTGATCCAGGGTGCTCATGCGCCGGGCGAAGGGGTACGGGTGCTCGAAGGACACCGAGGCGGTGACGCCGAAGCCCAGGTGCTCGGTGGCCGCGGCCATGGCCGGCACCAGTTGCAGCGGGTCGTTGGCCGGCACCTGGGCGGCGTGCGTCAGGGCATGCTCGGGGCCACCGTGGTAGACGTCGTACACGCCCAGCACGTCGGCGATGAACAGGCCGTCGATCTTGCCGCGCTCCAGGGTGCGCGCCAGCTCGATCCAGTAGTGAATGTCGGTGTAGCGCCGCGCCTGGTCGCGCGGGTGGCGCCAGAGCCCCGGGGACAGGTGGCCGACGGTGTTCATGGCGAAGGCGTTGAGGCGGATCTGCTTGCTCATGGCGCGCGCCTCAGGACCAGTCGTGACGCGGCGGCTTGACGCCGTTGAGCAGCCAGTTGCCGACGATGTGGTACTTCCAGCGCACCGGGTCGTGCAGGGTGTGCACCCGGGCGTTGCGCCAGTGGCGGTCGTGGTTGTGCTGCTGCAGGGTGGAACGGGTGCCGCCCAGCTCGAACAGGCGGTTGGCGGCCTCGATGGCGATCTCGGTGGTCAGCACCTTGGCCTTGGCCACGGCGATGGAGGCCAGGGCGACGTTGTCTTCGTCCGGCGCCGGGCGCGCGGCGTCCATCACCTTGCCGGCGCGTTCCAGCAGGGCTTCGGCGGCCTCCAGGCGGATGCCCAGGTTGCCGATCTGGATGAGGGTGAGCGGGTCTTCGCTGGCCTTGTCCACCCCGGCGTCGATCCAGGGGCGCGCGTGCTCGCGGACGAAGCTCAGGGTATCGCGCAGGGCGGCGCGGGCGATGCCGGCGTCGATGGCGGCGGTGGTGATCTGGGCGAAGGGCCCGGCCAGGGTCGGGCTCTCGTAGGAGCGGTAGGTGGGGAACAGGTGCTCGGCCGGCACCCGCAGATTCTGCGCCAGCACCGTGCCGCTGGAGGTGTTGCGCTGGCCGATGCTGGACCAGTCGTCCACCACCACCAGCCCCGCGCTGCCACGCTGGACGAAGGCCAGCTGGCCCTTGTCCTCTTCGTCCACGGCCAGCACCGCCAGCCAGTGGGCGTAGAGCGAGCCGGTGCAGTAGCCCTTGCGGCCGTTGATCACGTGGGCGTCGCCGTCGCGGCGGATGCGCGTCTGGATGTCCTGCACGTTCTTGCCGCCGGTTTCCGACAGGGCATTGGCGAAGCGGTTGCCCCTGAGCGCCAGGCCGAAGAACACGCGCTTCTGCTCATAGGTGCCCTGCAGGCGGATGTCTTCCAGCAGGCAGTAGTGGTTCTGCGGGATCTGCCCGAGGGAGGCGTCGGCGGCGGAGATGATGGCGATCACCTCGGCCAGGGTGGCGTAGCTCACCTCGGCGCCACCGAACACCTTGGGCACGGTGATGCCCCAGAGGCCGCTGTTGGAGAACACATCCACCACCTCCGGCGGCACCTCGCGGGTGCGGTCGCGCTCGGCATCGCCCTCCAGCAGGAAGGCCGCCACGCGATGGGCGACCTCGATGGCCTCGGCATCGCTGCGGATGATGTGGGCGTCCGGAATGCCCAGGGCATAGGGGGCGGAAATGACGTCTTGGGACATGGCTCTCTGCTCGTGCTGTTGGATCGCGAACACCCGCGACCTTGCTTGCAAAGAGACAAAGCACAAGCCGTGCCTGATTTTTATTTCATTTAAATTCAATGAGATAGAGTTTTTTCCCAACACTTCATGGCTGCTGGAGCAGGCAATCTGTTGGTCAGGTGTTGCTGGAGCAACAGTTGATGAGCGTGGGCCTCACCGTAGGAGCGAGCTCTGCTCGCGAAGGGGATGCAGGCGGCACGGAACCGATGTAGAGGCGACTTCAGTCGCCCAAGGGCAACGGAGTTGCCCCAAGGCCCACCGGGCAACCCTGCGGGCTGCTTGGCGACTGAAGTCGCCCCTACAGAAAAAGCCCTCCCATCCCGAGGCCTTGCGGTTGCCCCTGTAGGGTGGATGACGCTCTTTTCATCCACCAGCGGAGCCCGGCATGACCCCGACTGGTGGACCGATAAAGCGGGGTCCACCCTACACCGCCTGATGCATCTTGCCCGCACGGGCTACCCCGCTGGGTAGGGTGGATAACGCTCTTTTATCCACCAAGCGGACTCGCCCCGAGCACCAAGGCGTCGCCCACACAGTTCCCCCCATAAACCGCGCCGCGGCACCGGCAAAAACACCCTGTCGCCCCACTGCTGCCCCAGCAACACCATGCAAGCACCGGGCTGCTGGCCTTGCAGCACGGCATCCGCAATCGCGCCGCCCATCAAAATAAATCCCTTTTAATTCAATGACTTGAATTGAAATCAAAAAGCGGCACGCATGCTGCTATGTCATCTCGCCCATGCGGTCGATGCGCCTTGCGCTACCGACTGCCAGCTGTTCGCCCAGGACTCCACGCATGCAGCCGATACCTGTTCCACCTTCGCCCTTCACGGCATCGTTCCCGCCATGCGGGGCGCGACCATGAGCCAGCGCCCGTCCGCCTTCCTGTTCAATTTCCTGCTGCTGGCCGCCTTCAGTGGCGCCACCATCGGCATGGCGAAGATCGTCACCACCCTCTATGCGCTGGAGCTGGGTGCCAACTCCATGCAGATCGGCGTGATCGCCGCCATGGAGTCCCTGGGGATGATCTTCGTCACCCTGCCCGCCGGTTTCGTCATCGCCCGCTTCGGCGCGCGGCGGGTGTACTTCCTCGCCAGCCTCGGGCCGATGCTGCTGAACCTGCTGATCCCGGTGTTCGCCAGTTGGTGGTGGCTGGCGCTGGCGCGGCTGCTGATCGGCCTGTGCATCCCCTTCCGCATCGTTTCGATGAACAGCGCCTTCCTCCGCCAACTGCGCCATATCGGCCACGCCAAGGCCGGCTGGTACCGCGGCGCGCTGACCCTGGGCATGGGGCTGATCGGCCCGCTGCTGGGCAATGCCCTGAGCGGCACCGGCAGCTTCACCCTGGGCTTCGTGGTGATCGGCCTGTGCTTCGGCGCCATGGCCGCCTACAGCCTGGGCTTCTGGAACGAGGACGGCGGCGACGAGAGCGCCGCCAGCGCACCCGGTGGCGGGCTGCTGGACGAGGTGCGCGGCATGCTGGCCAACCCGGCGATCAGCGAGAGCTGCCTGATCGAGGCGGTCAGCGCCTCCACCGGCTCCCTCTACGGCACCTTCATCCTGTTGCTGGCCATGCAGGTGGCCGGGCTGACCCAGGGCCAGGCGGTGAGCCTGGTGATGATCCAGGGGCTGGCCTCGGTGCTCGCCCTGTTCGGCCTCGGCCGCCTGGTGCAGCTCGGCGGCCGCGCCTTCGCCTACGGCTCCAGCCTGCTGGCGGCGGTGGCGGCCCTGGCCCTGCTGGGCCTGGCCCATGGCTACTGGCTGCTGGCCCTGGGCGCGGTGCTGCTGAGCATCGCCGCGGCCCAGGTGCACCTGGTGAACATGGCGCAACTGGCCAGCCACGCCATGGACAAGAGCAAGATCTCCGGCCTGTTCAACCTCGCCACCATGCTCGGCGGCTTCGGCGGCGCCATGCTCGGCGGGCTGGTCAGCCACCTGGTCGGGCTCGGCAACCTGTTCCTCTGCTGGATTCCCCTGGTGCTGGCCACCGCCCTCGCCTGCTGGCTGCGCGCCCGGCGACGGCCCCCGGCACCCGCCCCTTCGCTGCTGAACGAGGCCTGACATGACCGCGACCCTGAAACGCCTGCCGGGTGCGCTCACCTGGCTGATCTCGCCCCTGGCGCTGCTCGCGCTCTGGGCCATCGTGATCGAGGCCGGCCTGTTCCCCCGCCAGTTGCTGATCCCGCCGCTGCACGTGCTGCAGGCCTTCGAGGAGCTGCTGCAAAGCGGCGAGCTGCAGGAGCACCTGGGCGGCAGCCTGTCGCGCCTGGGCCTGGGCTTCTGCTTCGGCGCCGTCGGCGGCCTGGCCTTCGGCGTGCTGATGGCGCTGTCGAAGCAGGTGGAAGCCTATTGCGGCCCGCTATTCCACTGCCTGCGGCAGATTCCCAGCATCGCCCTGATCCCGATGTTCGTGCTGTTCTTCGGCATCGAGGAGACCTTCAAGATCGTCATCGTCGCCAAGGCCGCGTTCTTCCCGGTGGCCCTGGCCGCCAGCGAGGGGGTGAAGGCCATCCCGCGCAGCTACTTCGAGGTGGCCGACGTGTACCGCCTGAGCTGGCCGACCCTGGTGCGCGAGGTGGCCTTCCCCGCCGCCGCGCCGCCGATCATCACCGGCCTGCGCATCAGCCTGACCCGCGCCTGGGTGGTGCTGGTGGCCGCCGAGCTACTGGCCGCCGACAGCGGCCTGGGGCAGATGATCGAGATGGGCCGGCAGATGCTGCGCATCGACGTGGTGATGGTCGGCGTGCTGGTCACCGGGGTGATCGGCTTCAACCTCGATTTCGTTTTCCGCCTGCTGGAACGCCGCCTGTTCCGCTGGCAGTCGCGCTAGGAGCCCGTTATGTCCCGAATCCTTTCATTGCTGCCGCGCCTGCGTGGCCTGGTGCTGCCGCTGCTGCTGGTGGCCGGCTGGGAAGCCCTGTCGCGCCAGGACGCCGCCAACGCCTACGCCTTCGTCCCCCTGAGCCGCATCGGCCGGGCGGCGGTCGAGCTGCTGGGCAACGGCGAGCTGCTGGTCAACCTCTTCGCCAGCCTGGCGCGCACCAGCGGCGGGCTGCTGTTCGGCGTGATCGCAGGCCTCGCCCTGGGCGTGCTGATGGCGCTGTCGAAGGTGGCCGACCGGCTCATCGGCCCGCTGTTCCATGCCATCCGCCAGGTGCCGATGCTGGGCTGGATCCCGCTGATCGCCATGTGGTTCGGCAATGGCGAATTCTCCAAGGTGCTGATCGTCTCCCTGGCCGCCTTCTACCCGATGGTGCTCAACACCTACGAGGGTTTCACCCAGGTGGAGAAGCGCTACCGCGAGGTGGGCCGGGTCTTCGAGCTGCACCCCTTGCAGCAGTTCCGCCATGTGCTGCTGCCGGCCGCGCTGCCGAGCATCGCCACCGGCCTGCTGCACGCCCTGGCCTTCGCCTGGGTGACGGCGGTGGGCAGCGAGCTGTTCCTCTCCTCCGGGGCCGGCCTGGGCAACCTGATGATGAGCGCCGAGGCTGGCTCGCGCATGGAAGTGATCGTCCTCGCGGTGCTCTGCATCGGCCTGCTCGGCTACCTGATGAACCTTACCTTTTCCCGCCTGGCGCGCTATCTGCTGCGCTGGCGCAACACCCGTTGAACGCAGGTTGATGACCATGACAGCACTCGCACAGCACGCCCCCACGGGGCAGCAACAGACCCTGCCCGGCGCCCTGGAGATCCGCGGCCTGAGCAAGCAGTACCGCATCGAGGGCCGCGACCTGCCGGTGCTCGAAGGCATCGACCTGAAGGTCGCCCCCGGCGAGTTCGTCAGCATCGTCGGCGCCAGCGGCTGCGGCAAATCCACCCTGCTGCGGCTGATCGTCGGCCTGGAGAACGACTACCAGGGCGAGATCCTCCTCGACGGCCAGCGCATCGCCGCCACCAGCCTGGAGCGCGGCATCGTGTTCCAGGACCACCGCCTGTTTCCCTGGATGACGGTGCGCGAGAACATCGCCCTGGCCCTGAAGAACCACCGCCTCAGCGCCGCCGAGAAGGAGCGCCTGGTGGCCGAGCACATCGCCCTGGTCAACCTGCAAGGCTTCGAGAACGCCTGGCCGCACCAGCTTTCCGGCGGCATGGCGCAACGCGCGGCCATCGCCCGTGCGCTGGTGAACAAGCCGAAGATCCTGCTGCTGGATGAGCCCCTGGGCGCCCTCGACGCGCTGACCCGCGTGCACCTGCAGCGCGAGCTGCAGCGCATCTGGATCCAGCAGCGCAGCACCATGATCATGGTCACCCACGACGTGGAGGAAGCGCTTTACCTGGGCGACCGGGTGATCGTGCTCGACTCCCACCCGGGGCGCATCAAGCACGAGATCCGGGTCGACCTGCCGCACCCGCGCGACCGTGCCTCGCCACTGCTGCAGACGCTCAAGGAGGAACTGCTCACCGAGCTGACCGGCCACGACACCCCCACCGCCGGCCAGGCGGCCTGAGGAGCGCAGCATGCGGATCGTCACCCTCGCCGGCAGCCCCGGCCTGCGCTCGCGCTCCGGCGTGATCCTCGCCCACGGCCAGCGCTGGCTGGTGGAGCACGGCGCCAGCGTGCGCCATTTCGGCATTCACGACTTCAAGGCCGAGGACCTGCTCCACGCGCGCTTCGACAGCCCGGACGTGCAGGTGCTGATCGAGGCGGTGGCTGCGGCAGACGCCCTGGTGATCGCCACCCCGGTGTACAAGGCGTCCTTCTCCGGCGCCCTGAAGACCCTGCTCGACCTGCTGCCGGAGCGCGCCCTGTGCGACAAGCCGGTGCTGCCCATCGCCAGCGGCGGCAGCCTGGCCCATATGCTCGCGGTGGACTATGCGCTGAAGCCGGTGCTCTCGGCCCTCAAGGCGCAGCAGGTGCTGCACGGCATCTTCGCCATCGACGCCCAGGTGAGCTTCGACGACCAGGGCGGCACCCTGGCCGACGACCTGCGCCAGCGCCTGGGGGACGGCCTGCAGCAGTTGCTAGAAATCCTCCAGCGTCGCCCCGCACGGCTGCAACCGCACCAGCTGGGGGACAGCCTGAAGGCGGCGCGCTGGGGTATCTGACCCCGGCCTTCAGGGACCCAGGCGGATGGCGCCACCCAGCTCGTCGAACAGCGTCACCACCGAGCGCAGGGCGCGGCAATCCGGACGGGTCAACAGCCACAGGGCGGTGTCGCAATCCGGCAGTTCGCCCTCCAGCGCCTGCAGCCCGTCGCCGATGAGGAAGCGCGGCAGGGCCGCCACGCCAAGCCCGGCACGGGCCATTTCGGCGACCGAGAGCATGCTGTTGCAGCGGTAGGCCGGCACCAGCGCCGGGTAGCGCTGGCGACGCCAGACCACGCTGGGGTGGTTGGGCAGGAATTCGTCCGGGGCGATCCAGGCCATGGCGGCCAGGTCGCTGGTGTCGCGCCCCTGCAGGTAGGCCGGGCTGGCGCACAGGCCGTAGGCGACCTGGCCCAGGCAGCGGCCGACCAGGTGCTGCGGCGGCGCGTTGGTCAGGCGCAGGGCGATGTCGGCGTCGCGGCGGCTGAGGTTGGCGAAGTCGTTGGAGGTGGCCAGCTCCAGGTGCAGCGCCGGGTAGTTGGGCATGAAGCGCGCCAGGGCCGGCAGCAACAGGCCGTGCAACACCGAGTCGGTGCAGGTCAGGCGCACCGTGCCGTTGAGCACCTCGCGGCCCTGCTCCAGGGCCACCCGTGCCGCCTCCAGGGCCTGTTCGGCCTGTTCCGCCTGCTGGGCCAGGAGCAGCGCAGTGCTGCCGGGCAGGTAGCCGGCGCGGCTCTTCTCGAACAGTTCCTCGCCCAGGGCCTTCTCCAGCTTGCGCACCGCGCGGAACACCGTGGAGACATCCACCTTGAGCAGTTCGGCGGCCCGCGCCAGGCTGCCGCCCCGGACCAGGGCGAGCACCAGGGCCAGGTCGCCGTGCTCCAGGCGATAGTGCGCAGCTGCAATGATCAATTGTGTTTTCGCCAATATTGAGTGCCAGGACGCAACTATATAGTCCGTCTGCCACCGCGCATATCGCGCCGCAGACAAGGAACGGACATGGCTTCCACCCTCCCCCGCGCCACCCGCCTGCGCATCGCCCTGATCGGCGACCGCAATCCCGAAATCACCGCCCACCAGGCCATTCCCGAGGCGCTGTCCCTGGCCGCTTCGGCACTGGACATCGGCCTGGCGCCCACCTGGCTGGCCACCGATGCCCTCGACACGGCCACCCTCGCCGGTTTCGACGGCCTCTGGTGCGTGCCGGGCAGCCCCTACCGCGACACCGAAGCAGCGCTGCGTGCCATCGGCCATGCGCGGATCAACGGCGTGCCCTTCCTCGGCACCTGCGGCGGCTTCCAGCATGCGTTGCTGGAGTACGCGCGCAATGTGCTGGGCTGGGCCGATGCCGAGCACGGCGAGAGCGCACCCGACGCCGCCCGCCAGGTGATCGCGCCGCTGTCGTGCTCTCTGTTGGAAGCCATCGATTCGGTGCGCCTGGAACCCGGCTCGCGCATCGCCCGGGCCTATGGTGCGGAGCTGGCCTTCGAGGGCTACCACTGCCGCTACGGGCTCAACCCGCAGTTCGCGGCGGCGCTGCTCGGCGGGCCGCTGAAAGCCAGCGCGCGGGATGCCAGCGGCGAGGTGCGTGCCGTGGAGCTGGAAGGCCATCCCTTCTTCGTCGCCACGCTGTTCCAGCCGGAACGTGCCGCCCTCGCCGGTCGCCTGCCCGCGCTGGTGGCGGCCTTCGTCGCGGCCTGCGCCCAATGAGCGGCGGCGACGGGCAGGCGTTCGCCCAGACGCCGGCGGCGCCCTACTACGCGGTGATCTTCACCTCGCTGCGCACCGCCACGGATGACGGCTACGGCGACACGGCCGAGCGCATGGTGGACCTGGCGCGCGAGCAGCCGGGCTTCCTCGGCGTGGAGTCGGCGCGGGGCGCGGATGGGCTGGGCATCACGGTGTCCTACTGGGAGAGCGAGGCGGCGATCCTCGCCTGGAAGCGCCAGGGCGAACACAGCCTGGCGCGGGCACGGGGCCGGGCGGATTGGTACAGCGCCTTCGAGGTGCGCATCGCCCGAGTGGAGCGCGCCTACGGCTTCTCCCGCGCGGGGGAACCGGCCTGAGGCTGGCCGTGGTTGCGCTGGAAGGTCTCCTCGCCCATGGCGGCGATCTGGCCTTCGATCAACGCTTCGAAGGGTTTGAGCAAGGCATCGAAACGGGCCGGTGCTTCCAGCAGGTCCAGCGCCTGGGCGATGGCCTCGACGGTGGACAGCGCCCCCGGCGCCGGGGCCTTGCGCAGGCGGTAGCGGGAGACGCCGCCGGCCGGCAGCGTGACCCGGGGCAAGGCCGCCAGGGCGGGATTGAGGTGCAGCAGCTTGCGCGCCTTGCGCCAGGTGCCGTCGGGCACCACCAGCAGCACGGGGCGCCCGGCGCTGCCGTCCAGCTCCGCCAACGACACGGCCTCGTCCCCCGGGAACAGCAGCCGCGCGTCATGGCGCGGGTCGGCCAGTTCGGCCGCCAGCTCAGGGAAGTGCTCACCCACCCGCAGCTCGGCGTTCTCCAGACCCAGCGCCGCCAGCCGTGCAGTGTTCAGCGCATGCCCCACCTCGCTCGGGTGCTGCAGGACGAGCACGCGGGTACGGCTGGGCAGGCTGGGGATCAGCGGGCACAGGCAATGGCTGGTGGGGCGTTGGCAGCGGGGGCATTGGGGGCGGGACATGGGCGGGGATTTTGCCATGGATGCCGAGCACGGCGTGGGCCCTTTTCGCGAATGAATTCGCGCCCACAAGATCGCGAAGGGCATGACCGCTGCGTAGGGTGGAGGTCGCTTTTTACCTCCACCGGGCGGCGTCGAGCGCGGCACGTTGTGGTGCCTGAAACGCCGCGATGATGGGTTTCGCAGAGCTCGCGGAGCGCCGCCCGACCCATCCTACGGACACGGGGGCGGGGTTCGGGAAAGTGGGGCATCCCTGCCCCGGGAACCGCGCCCTCCTGCGTGGCTCCGCCCGCCCATGCTCGGTCGCTAGCGGTTGAAGCGTTCCGCCAGGCTGTGCAGGTACTCGGCCATGTGCTCGAGGTCCTGGCTGATCTGCGCGCCTTCCTGGGCCTGGCCGGCGCTGTGGTCGGAGAGCTGGGCGATGCGGGTGATCTGCCGGCTGATGTCGTCGGCCACGTGGCTCTGTTGTTCGGAGGCGGCGGCCATCTGCTGGCTCATGCCGGTGATGCGCGTCACCGCCTGGCTGATGCCATCGAGCGCCTTGCCGACGGCCTCGACGCTGCCGACGCTGTCACGGGAGATTTCCTCGCCCCGGTTGGCGGTAGCCACCGCGCGGTCGGCACCGGAGCGCAGCGAGGCGATGATCTGGTGGATCTGCTCGGTGGACTGGCGGGTGCGCGAGGCCAGCGAGCGCACCTCGTCGGCGACCACGGCGAAGCCCCGGCCCTGCTCGCCGGCCCGGGCCGCTTCGATGGCGGCGTTGAGCGCCAGCAAGTTGGTCTGCTCGGCGATGGAGGTGATGACGTCGGCCACGCTGCCGATGGACTGGGTGGAGTTGGCCAGCTCGTTCACCGCCTGGCCGATCTCGCTCACCGCACTGGCCATGTGCTGCATGGCGCTCAGGCTATCCCCGGCCAGGCCGCGCCCCTGCTGCGCCAGGCGGTCGGCCTCCTCGGCGGCATGGGCGGTGTTCTGCACGTTGTGCGAGACCTCCTGGATGGTCGCTGCCATCTGGTTGATGGCAGTGGCGGACTGGTCGGTCTCGGAGCGCTGCTGCTCCAGCAACTCGGCGCTGGAGCGTGACAGCCGGGAGGAGTCCGAGGCCCGTAGCTTGACGTTGATGCCGGCATCCTCCAGCCGCGTGAGGGCCGTCTGCAGGCGCGCTTCCTCGCTGATCATGGCCATGTCGAGCAGCGCCTGCGCACCCTTGTTGCTGGAATAGGTCAGCGATACCAGGCCGCTGGTGAAGGCCTTGGGATGCTCGGCCAGGGTCTGGCGGATGGTCTGCCGCTTGCTGTAGAGCTGGTAGGAGCCGAGGGCGAACATGGTCACCAGCATCAGGCCCACGAGCGCCGGACCGCCAATGAGCAAGTGACCGCCGAGGATCACCAGGGTGGCGAGGATCACCGGCCAGGAACGGACCAGATCGTAGGTCCAGTACTCGATCCAGGGCACCGGCGCCTTGCCAGCCCGCAGGCGCGCGTAGAGGGCGTCGGCGCGCTGCACCTGCTCGCGGGTGGGCAGCGAGCGCACGGACTCGTAGCCGACCATCTGGCCGTTCTCGTACACCGGTGTGACGTAAGCGCTGACCCAGTAGAAGTCGCCGTTCTTGGAGCGGTTCTTCACCAGGCCCATCCAGGGCTTGCCCTGCTTGAGGGTGTCCCACATGTGGCCGAAGACGGCGGGCGGCATGTCGGGGTGGCGCACCAGGTTGTGCGGCTGGCCGACCAGCTCCTCGCGGGAGAAGCCGCTGATCTCGACGAAGGCGTCGTTGCAGTAGGTGATCTTGCTGCTGAGGTCGGTGGTAGAGATCAGGCGTTCGGTGGCCGGGAAGGTTCTTTCACGCTGGGTGACGGGTAGATTCTGGCGCATGCGCAAATCCCTGGTGATAGGTACGTGTGTACTTCCTGACTCACAGAAATTAGGTCTAGCACAGGGTTGCAAGGCCGCCAGAGGCGCCAGCCATTATTTTGGCATCAACGGATCAGGCGCCCCACGAGCGTCAGGGAAACGCCAGCGAAGCGGCAGCTCAGTGCAGGTTCAACTGGGCCCGCAGGAGGTCGCGGAAGGTGACGATCAGCGGCTCGCGGGCACGGCCCCGGCGCAGGATCATGGAGAACGGCGCCTGGTAGCCGAAGGTGGCCGGCAGCAGGCCCCGCAGGCGCTTCTGGTCGACCCAAGGCTGGGCGTAGTGCTCGGGCAGGTAGCCGATGTAGGCGCCGGAGAGCACCAAGATCAGCTGCGCCTCCATGGACTCCACCGTCGCCGCGCTGTGCTTGAAGCCGTGGCGCGCCAGCTCCGCCTGGCTCCAGTAGCCGCGCCCGACCATGCGCTGCTGGGTGATCACCTCGGCGGGGATGCGCCGCTCGGTGAACAGCGGGTGGCGGTCGCTGCAGTAGAGCCAGTGCTGTTCGCGGTACAGCGGTTGGTAGACCAGGCCGTTCATACGGGTGGAGAAGGCGCCGATGGCCAGGTCCAGGCGGTTGTCGAGCACACCCAGTTGCAGGTCGTAGGGGCTCATCACCGAGAGGTGCAGGTGCACGCCGGCGTGTTCCCGGCTGTAGGCGCCGATGACCTCGGCCAGGGGCAGGGCCGGGTCGCTGACGGTGGAATCGAGCACGCCGAGGTTGAGGGTGCCGCGCAGCTCGCCCTTGAGGGAGGCGGAATAGCGCTCGAAGCCCTCCAGCTCGCCCAGCAGGCGCAGGGTCTCCTGGTAGAACAGCTCGCCCTTGCTGGTGAGGCTGAAGCCGCCCCGGCCACGGTGGCAGAGAGTCAGCCCCAGGTGCGCTTCCAGCTGGCTCATGTAGGTGCTGATGGCCGAGGTGGAGAGGTTCAGCTCCTGCTGCGCAGCGGCGAAGCCCTGGTTGCGCACCACCGTGGCGAAGATGCGCAGGAGCTTGATATCGGGGAGGGTGTTGGACATGGGGCTCCGGCAAAACTATCGGCTACGGGGCTCGGTGGGAGCGAATTCATTCGCGATGCGGGCCGCAGGCCCGCCCAGGCGCCGCGTTGCGGCGTTTCGCGGATGAATCCGCTCCCACGATCACGACGCGCCTGCGACAGATCGGCGCAGTCTACCCGCTGCGGATAGTTTAGAAATACCTGAAGTGATTATTTGCCCGTGGGGATTCTTCCCGCGTCGCCAGGTCACCAGAATCGGCCCACGACAACCACAACAAACGTGAGGCCACCCCGTGGACAAGAAACTCCACCAGCCCCTGGGCGGCAATGAAATGCCCCGTTTCGGCGGCATCGCCACCATGCTTCGCCTGCCCCATATCCAGACCCCTGCCGAACTCGACGCCCTGGACGCCGCCTTCGTCGGCGTGCCCCTGGACATCGGCACCTCCCTGCGCTCCGGCACCCGCTTCGGCCCCCGCGAGATCCGCGCCGAATCGGTGATGATCCGCCCCTACAACATGGCCACCGGCGCCGCGCCCTTCGACTCGCTGAACGTGGCCGACATCGGCGACGTCGCCATCAACACCTTCAACCTGCTCGACGCCGTGCGCATCATCGAGGAGGAGTACGACCGCATCCTCGGCCACGGCATCCTGCCGCTGACCCTGGGCGGCGACCACACCATCACCCTGCCCATCCTCCGTGCCATCAAGAAGAAGCACGGCAAGGTGGGCCTGGTGCACATCGATGCCCACGCCGACGTCAATGACCACATGTTCGGCGAGAAGATCGCCCACGGCACCACCTTCCGCCGCGCGGTGGAAGAGGACCTGCTCGATTGCGACCGCGTGGTGCAGATCGGCCTGCGCGCCCAGGGCTACACCGCCGAGGACTTCAACTGGAGCCGCAAGCAGGGCTTCCGCGTGGTCCAGGCCGAGGAGTGCTGGCACAAGTCGCTGGCCCCGCTGATGGCCGAAGTGCGCGAGAAGGTCGGTGGCGGCCCGGTGTACCTGTCGTTCGACATCGACGGCATCGACCCGGCCTGGGCGCCCGGCACCGGCACCCCGGAAATCGGCGGCCTGACCACCATCCAGGCGATCGAGATCATCCGTGGCTGCCAGGGCCTGGACATCATCGGCTGCGACCTGGTCGAGGTCTCCCCGCCCTACGACACCACCGGCAACACCTCGCTGCTGGGCGCCAACCTGCTGTACGAGATGCTCTGCATCCTCCCCGGCGTGGAGCACCGCTGAGCATGGACCGCCACGCCCAGGTCATGGAGGCCGCCAGGGAACTGGTGGCCGCCTTCGCCCGCAACGACACCGAGGCCTATTTCGCCGCCTTCAGCGAGGACGCCAGCTTCCTGTTCCACACCACCCCCGGTGTGCTGCAGGGCCGCGCGGCCTACCGCGAACTCTGGGACACCTGGCAACGCGAGGGTTTCCGCGTGCTGGGCTGCGAATCGCGCAATCCGCTGCTGAGCCTGCAGGGCGAGGTGGCGATCTTCATGCACGACGTGGTCACCCGCCTGCGTGTGGGCGGCGAGGCGATCACGAGCCTGGAACGGGAGACCATCGTCTTCCGCCAACAACAAGAACAGGGCCGTTGGCTGGCCTGTCATGAGCACTTGTCGGCAATGCCGGAGCACCTGCCCCAAACCTGATGAGGCTCCCCCGGGAGAACAACGATGCATAACAACAATAACGAGCAAAGCCTGACCCGAATCGAAACCTTCGGTGTCGAGCAGATCCCCGATCACGAACGCAACGCCACGCCAGTCGACCTGTTCCGCATGATCTTCGGCGGCGCCAACACCTTCGCCACCGCCGTGCTGGGCAGCTTCCCGGTGCTGTTCGGCCTGTCCTTCGAGGCGGGCGTGTGGGCCATCCTCCTGGGTGTGGTGGTGGGCTCGCTGATCCTCGCGCCGATGGGCCTGTTCGGCCCGCTCAACGGCACCAATAACGCGGTCTCCTCGGGCGCCCACTTCGGCGTGCACGGGCGGATCGTCGGCTCCTTCCTCTCCCTGCTCACCGCCATCGCCTTCTTCTCCCTCTCGGTGTGGAGCTCGGGCGACGCGCTGATCGGCGGTGCCAAGCGCCTGATGGGCCTGCCGGAAACCGACCTGACCCTGGGCCTGGCCTACGGCCTGTTCGCGGTGCTGGTGCTGACGGTGTGCATCTACGGCTTCCGCTTCCTGCTGTGGGTCAACAAGGTGGCGGTGTGGAGCGCCAGCGCGCTGTTCCTGCTGGGCATCTTCGCCTTCGCCGGCCCCTTCGACGCCAGCTACGCGGGCTCGGTGCAGGTGGGCAGCGAGGGCTTCTGGGCCGCCTTCATCGGCGCCGCCCTGCTGGCCATGAGCAACCCGGTGTCCTTCGGCGCCTTCCTCGGTGACTGGGCGCGCTACATCCCCCGCGAGGCGAGCAAGGGCCGCATCATGCTGGCGGTGATCGGTGCGCAGCTGGCGACCCTGATCCCCTTCTTCTTCGGCCTGGTGACCGCGACCATCGTCGCCGTCCAGGCACCGGACTACATCGCGCAGAACAACTACGTCGGTGGCCTGCTGGCCGTCTCGCCGACCTGGTTCTTCCTGCCGGTGTGCCTGATCGCGGTGATCGGCGGCATGTCCACCGGCACCACTTCTCTGTACGGCACCGGCCTGGACATGTCCTCGGTGTTCCCGCGCCTGCTCAACCGCGTGCAGGCCACGGTGATGATCGGGCTGATGTCCATCGCCTTCATCTTCATCGGCCGCTTCGCCTTCAACCTGGTGCAGAGCGTGTCCACCTTCGCCGTGCTGATCATCACCTGCACCAGCCCCTGGATGGTGATCATGATCCTCGGCCTGGTGATCCGCCGTGGTTTCTACTGCCCGGACGACCTGCAGGTGTTTACCCGCGGCGAGACCGGCGGCCGCTACTGGTTCCACAACGGCTGGAACTGGCGCGGCATGGGCGCCTGGGTTCCCAGCGCGCTGGTGGGCCTGTGCTTCGTCAACCTGCCGGGGCAGTTCGTCGGCCCGCTGGGCGAGCTGGCCGGCGGCATCGACATCAGCCTGCCGGTGACCCTGGGCATGGCCGCCCTGCTCTACCTGGCGCTGCTCAACCTGTTCCCCGAGCCCGCCGAGGTGTACGGCCCAAAGGGCCCGCGCTGGGTACGCGCAAAGCGCGCCCCCAGCGGCCTGGGCAATGCTGAAATCGCCTGATCCGCATCCCGTGCAGCGGTGGCCGGAGCCCGGCCGCCGGTGACTCGCCCAACCCGGGGCAACCGCCCCGGTGCTGCACCCGCCACGTGCTACGCCAGGCCTGACCCGCCTGAACTACAACAATGAGAAAGAGAGAGCTGAACAATGGCCTTGGATATCTTCGTCGTACTGCTATACGTAGCCGCGATGCTCACCCTGGGCTGGTACGGCATGCGCCGCGCCAGGACCCGTGACGACTACCTGGTGGCCGGGCGCAACCTGGGGCCGGGCTTTTACCTCGGCACCATGGCCGCCACCGTGCTCGGCGGCGCCTCCACCATCGGCACCGTGCGCCTGGGCTACGTCCACGGCATCTCCGGTTTCTGGCTCTGCGGCGCCATCGGCCTGGGCATCGTCGGCCTCAGCCTGTTCCTCGCCAAGCCGCTGCTGAAGCTGAAGATCTACACCGTCACCCAGGTGCTGGAGCGCCGCTACAACCCCGCCGCGCGTCACGCCAGCGCCCTGATCATGCTGGTCTACGCGCTGATGATCGGCGCCACCTCGACCATCGCCATCGGCACCGTCATGCAGGTGCTGTTCGGCCTGCACTTCTGGGTCGCCATCCTCATCGGCGGCGGCGTGGTGGTGCTCTACTCCACCATCGGCGGCATGTGGTCGCTGACCCTGACCGACATCGTGCAGTTCCTGATCATGACCATCGGCCTGGTGTTCCTGCTGATGCCCATGTCCATCAGCGACGCCGGCGGCTGGAGCGCCATGATGGACAAGCTGCCCGCCAGCTACCTGGACTTCACCGCCATCGGCTGGGACACCATCGTCACCTACTTCCTCATCTACTTCTTCGGCATCTTCATCGGCCAGGACATCTGGCAGCGCGTGTTCACCGCCCGCAGCGAGGGCGTGGCCAAGGTGGCCGGCACCGCCGCCGGCCTCTACTGCATCCTCTACGGCCTGGCCGGCGCCCTGATCGGCATGGCCGCCAAGGTGCTGCTGCCGGACCTGGACAACGTCAACAACGCCTTCGCCAGCGTCGTCGAGCACAGCCTGCCCAACGGCATCCGCGGCCTGGTCATCGCCGCGGCCCTGGCCGCGCTGATGTCCACCGCCAGCGCCGGCCTGCTGGCCGCCTCCACCACCATCACTCAGGACCTGCTGCCGCTGCTGCGCAAAGGCCGTGAGAGCGGCAACGGCGACGTGCACGAGAACCGCGTCGCCACCCTGCTGCTGGGCCTGGTGATGCTCGGCATCGCCCTGGTGGTCAGCGACGTCATCAGCGCCCTGACCGTGGCCTACAACATGCTGGTGGGCGGCATGCTCATCCCGCTGATCGGCGCCATCTACTGGAAGCGCGCCACCACCGTCGGCGCCATAACCAGCATGGTCCTCGGCTTCGCCACCGTCCTCGCCTTCATGGTCATCGATGGCCTCGACGCCAACACCCCGATCTACTACAGCCTGGCGGTGGGCCTGGTCAGCTTCGTGCTGGTCAGCCTGCTGTCCCGTCGCCCGGCGGCCAGCACCAGCCTGGCCTGAGTTTGCGTGAACGGCCGCACCATCCCGGCGGCCACCCTGGAATTCCGGCCTGCGCCCGCAGGCCGGGATTCGTTTTATTCGAGACCGGAAGAGCAAGGAACCTGCCATGACCACCTGCGGTGAATTCCTCGTCAAGCAACTGCAAGCCTGGGGCGTCGACACCGTGTTCGGCATCCCCGGCGTGCACACCGTCGAGCTGTATCGCGGCCTGCCCGGCAGCGGCATCCGCCACATCACCCCGCGCCACGAACAGGGCGCCGGCTTCATGGCCGACGGCTACGCGCGCGTCTCCGGCAAGCCGGGCGTGTGCTTCATCATCACCGGCCCGGGCATGACCAACATCACCACCGCCATGGGCCAGGCCTACGCCGACTCCATCCCCATGCTGGTGATCTCCAGCGTCAACGAGCGTTCGCGCCTGGGGCTGGGCAACGGCTACCTGCACGAGCTGCCCAACCAGCGCGCCCTGGTGGCCGGCGTCGCCGCCTTCAGCCACACCCTGATGAACGTCGAGGAGCTGCCGGCCGTGCTGGCCCGCGCCTTCGCCGTGTTCGACAGCCAGCGTCCACGCCCGGTGCACATCGAGCTGCCGCTGGACATCATCACCGCGCCCGCCGAGCACCTGCAGGTGCAGCCCCGCCCTGCCCTCTCGCGCCCGGCCCCGGCCATGGCCCAGCTGCGCGAAGCCGCCAGCCGCCTGCGCAACGCCAAGCGCCCGCTGCTGCTGCTCGGCGGCGGCTGCGTCGAGGCCCAGGCGGAGGCCCGCGCCCTGGCCACCGCGCTGGACGCCCCTACCGCGCTGACCATCAACGCCAAGGGCCTGCTGCAACCCGACCACCCGCTGCTGGTGGGCAGCAACCAATCGCTGATCCCGGTGCGCCAGCTGGCCCTGGAGGCCGACGTGGTGCTGGCCATCGGCACCGAGCTGGGCGAAACCGACTATGACGTGGTGTTCGACGGCAACTTCCGCATCGGCGGCGAGCTGATCCGCATCGACATCGACCCGCAGCAGCTGGTGCGCAACCACGCCCCGGCCCTGGCCATCCACAGCGACGCCCGCCTGGCCATGCGCGTGCTGCTGGCCGAACTGCCGGCGCGGGAGGCCAGCACCAGCAGCCCGGGCGCCCAGCGCGCCGCCGGGGTGCGCGCGCAACTGGCCGAGGACTTCTCCGGCTGGGCCCATTACCGCCAGCTGTTCGACTGCATCCTCGAGACCCTGCCGGACGCCCGCTTCGTCGGCGACTCGACCCAGACCGTGTACAGCGGCAACCACCTGGTGGAGCTGGACGGCCCGCGCCGCTGGTTCAACGCCTCCACCGGCTACGGCACCCTGGGCTACGGCCTGCCGGCAGCCATCGGCGCCAAGCTGGCCGAACCGGGCCGCCCGGTGATCAGCCTGATGGGCGACGGCGGCATCCAGTTCACCCTGCCGGAACTGGCCAGCGCCGTGGAAGCGCGGGTCGGCGTGATCGTGCTGCTGTGGAACAACCAGGGCTACGGCGAGATCAAGCGCTACATGGAGCGCCGCGACATCACCCCGCTGGGCGTGGACATCTACACCCCGGACTTCATCGCCATCGCCCGCGGCTTTGGCTGCCAGGCCGAGAAGGCCCGCGACCACGCGCACCTGCAGGAACTGCTGCGCAATGCACCAAGCGACCGGCCGTTGATCATCGAGGTGGCCGAAGCCGCGCCCTTTGCACCGTGAAACCGGGCTCCCGGGCTGAAGCCCGGGCTACGTGCGGGGGCGTTTCGCGAATGAATTCGCTCCCACAGTCGTAGAGTGGAGGTCGCTCTTTACCTCCACCAGGCGGAGCAGGGTGCGGCACAGGCCCATGCTGGAAACGCCACCGCCATGGCCCGCACCGGACAGGTATGCTGCCCCCACAACCACAACAAGGGAGCCCCCGATGAAGATCGTCAGCCGAGACCGCTGGTTCGAGGTCGAGCATCTCTACGACGGCGTCAGCCTGATCAGCGAGCCCTATGTGAGGCCCTTCTACCGCTGCAACCTGTGGCACGTGCAGGGCCGCGACCGCGACGTGCTGGTGGATTCGGGCTCGGGCCTGGTCAGCCTGCGCGAGCAGCTGCCCTGGCTCACCGAACGCCCGCTGCTGGCGGTGGCCAGCCACACCCACTTCGACCATATCGCCGGGCACCACGAGTTCGACGAACGCCTGGTGCACCCCGCCGAGGCGGACATCCTCGCCGCACCGGACGGCGACAACACCCTGGCCCGCGCCTTCGTCGGCGACGAGATGTTCGAGGCGCACCCGGACTGCCCGCTGTGCTACGCCGAGTACCGCGTCAAGGCGGCGCCGGCCACGCGGCTGATCGAGGAAGGCGATGTGCTGGACCTGGGGGACAGGACACTCGAAGTGCTGCACACCCCCGGGCATTCACCCGGCGGCATCAGCCTGTGGGAAGAGCGGACCGGCACCCTGTTCAGCGGCGATATCGTCTATGACGGGCCGCTGATCGAGGACGCCTACCACTCGAATCTGGATGACTACGCGAAGAGCCTCGCACGGCTGCGCGACCTTCCGGTTCGCACCGTGCATGGCGGGCATTTCCCGAGCTTCTCCGGGGAGCGTCTGCGCGAACTGATCGGTGCCTGGTTCAAGGCGCACGACTGACCGCGCAAGGCGCTGCTGAACCGGCGCCCTAGCGGCGCCGACGCTGCTCGGCCAGGCGACGTTGCTCGTCGCTGCGAACGGGGATGGGTTGCAGGCGCGGACGCTCGGTCAGCCCTAGGGTCACGGACAACTGCCAGGCAATATGGCTCAGCCAAGCTTTCATGGGCCCCTCCAGTCGATCAAAAGGTTGGTCGGGCGGCCCGAGACAGGTTGGCCGCCCTCGGCGAACGGAACGATTCCGCTGCCAAGTACAGAGTAGTCCTGCCGCGCCAAAGCGAAAATGCCCTGGATCAAATTTCCCCCCGGGGCATGGCGTGGATTTATCACAGGCTGTTTCCGGCGCTACCCAGGGCACGCAGCCTAGCCCTGGAGCGCGCCGTGCTCGGCCGGGTGGAGCGGATCGGCTGGCGGCAGCTCCCCGGCACGGGCGAAGCCGGCCAGGACGATCACCAGGAACAGCCCGGCGGCAAGGCTGAAGACGACGTTGAGGGGATTGGGCTCGCCCATGGCTCGGTCCTTTTCGTGTGAGGGGCACACTGCATCGACCGGGCCCTGCCAGCAGGGTTCAGGGAATATTTCTGCAACGCCGGCAGCCCCGTCCCAGAGCGCCGGGACGGGCCTGCCGCTGCGTCAGCCGCGTGCCTTCACCGCGCGCTGGTTGGAGAGGTAGAGATCGTCCGCCTGCAACGCCTCACCGGCGGCCAGGGCGGCGACCCACTGCTCGGTGCTGGCCACGGCGGCGAAACCGGTGTGGGAGACCAGGGTGAACACTCGGTGGATCTCCTCGGCGCTGGCCGAGCCGAAGGCGTTGGCGAAGGGCACCGAGCCGGTGGCATCGTGCAGCAGCTCGACGTTCCAGCCTTCATGGCAGGCCTGGCGGGCGGTGGATTCGTCGCAGTGCTGGGTCATGTAGCCGACGATGGTCAGGGTGTCGATGCCGCGCTCGCGCAACCAGGGGCCCAGGTCGGTGCCGGTCAGGGCGCTGGGGAAGTCCTTCTGCACCCGATGGTCATGGGCGCGGTCGGCCACCAGCGGGTGCAGTTCGGCGCCACGGCTGCCGCGGGCGAAGATCGGCGAATCCTCCGGCGCCAGGTGCTGCACCAGCACCACGGGGATGCCGGCGGCGGTGGCGGCGTCCATAGCCCGGCCGATATTGGCCAGGGACTGGTCCACGGGCGGGTATTCGATCAGCAGGTCACCGCTGACGTATTCGTTCTGCACATCGATGACGATCAGCGCACGCTTCGGCTGGGACATGGTGGAGCTCCTTGTTGTGGGTGGGTTGGTGCGCATTCTTCGCCCTGACGACCCCAGCCGGTGAGTGGCCCGACTGCCAACTTCCGCTAATATCGGGCCAACCCCGAGGAGCCCCCGCCCATGCAGGAACACGTGATAGTCGTGGTCGCGTTCGACCGCATCATCCCCTTCCACCTCTCCGTGCCCTGCCTGGTGTTCGGCGAGACCTGCCCGGAGATGGCGCCCTTCGACCTGCGCGTGTGCGCGGCCGAACCGGGACCGTTGCGCACCACGGCGGGCTTCTCCATTGCCGTCGAACTGGGCCTGGAGGCCATCGCCAGCGCCGACACGGTGATAGTGCCGAGCTGGCGCCACCCCGATGAACGCCCACCGCAGGCCCTGCTGGACGCCCTGGTCGCCGCCCACGCGCGCGGCGCGAAGCTGGTCGGCCTGTGCCTGGGCGCCTATGTGCTGGCCGAAGCCGGCCTGCTCGACGGCCGCCGCGCCACCACCCACTGGGCCTGGGCCCGCGACTTCGCCGAGCGCTACCCGCAGGTGCAGCTGGACCCGGACGTGCTCTACCTCGAAGACGGCGAACTGCTCACCTCGGCCGGTACCGCTGCCGGCATCGACTGCTGCCTGCACCTGCTGCGCCAGCATTGCGGCGCCGAGACCGCCAACCGCGTGGCCCGGCGCCTGGTGGTGCCGCCCCACCGCCAGGGCGGCCAGGCGCAGTTCATCGAGCAACCCCTGCCTACGAGCCCGCGCGACGACCGCCTCACCTGCGTGCTGGACTGGGTGCGCAGCAACCTGGAGCAGGAGCACAGCCTCGACAGCCTGGCCCAGCGCGTGCTGATGAGCCGGCGCACCTTCAGCCGCCACTTCCGCCAGCTCACCGGCAGCACCCTCGGCGACTGGCTGCTGGCCGAGCGCCTGGCCCTGACCCAGCGCCTGCTGGAGAGCACCGACCAGAGCGTGGAGAAAATCGCCACCCTCGCCGGCTTCGGTTCGCCCGTCTCCCTGCGCCACCACTTCGGCCGCGCCTTCGGCGTCTCGCCCTCGGCGTGGCGGCAGAGCTTCCGGGGGAGCGTGGCGTAGTCCCGCGATCAACTCATCGTAGGTTGGCGCCGAGCGCAGCGAGGCCCAACGCTGGGTATCGGGCCTCGTGCAAGGGTCGGGTCTTATCGCGGATGAATCCGCTCCCACGATCTGGCAGCGCTGAGCGAATGAACTGGCTCTGTCTGCATTAGCTGTTGTGGTTCTAAAACAAGGGCTTAAGCACGGTGCTTTCCAGGCATTTATGACTCCTTGTCACGCCCACCGCGTGGGTTTCGCTTCGCTCTACACCACCCTACGGAAGCGACTACGGCCCGAGCGTGATGCGCACATTGATGAAAGTTCTGGCGAAGACGTTGGAGCAGCGGCCAAATGCCCCTTTCAGGAGGCCGAGCGCAATCGTCGTGTAGGGGGTTGAGCGACATGGATGTCGCGAGAGCCGCGATGGGCCAGGGATGGCCCTTCGCGGCGTGCCCCTGGAACGATGATGGAGCGAGGGAAGTCTGGCGAAGCCAGACCCGTATGCAGGGGCGAGCGCTTTTGGTTCCTTTTAAGGCGATTGTTAAAAGGGACTCGCCCGGGGGGGCGAAACCATAAGCACCAACAAAACTCGGCAATCAGTTGGGCTCAAATCCTCTAGCAACACTTAACGCAGACATAGCCAATGAATTCGCCCCTACAGGCAATGATTACGCGGGTTGCATGGGCTCTACGTCCATCACCTCGATCCAGGCCTTGAGGTTGGCGCCGAGCATGCCCTTGCGCCACATCAGCCAGGTGGTGGTGTGATCGAAGGGTTCGGCCAGGTGATGCACCGCCACCGCTTCGCGGCCGGGCAGGGTCTGCAGCATGGAAAGCGGCATCAGCGCCACGCCGCCACCGGCGACCACGCAGGCGAGCATGCTGTGGTAGGACTCGATCTCCATGATCTGCCCCATGGGCACCCGCGCGGCGGCGAACCAGCTTTCGATGCGTTTGCGGTAGGAACAGCGCGGGCGGAAGCTGTACACCGCCTCGCCCAGCACATCCGCCGCCGAGGTCACCGGGGCGTGGCCGAGGCTGGTGATGAGCACCAGGGTTTCCTCGAACAGCGGCAGGCCGTCCAGCTCGGCGTAGTCCATGGGGCCGTCCACCAGCGCCGCGTCGAGCTTGCCGCTGACCAGGCCCTCGATCAGCTCGCCGCTGGGCAGCGTCTGCACCTGCAGGTTGACCGCTGGCCAGGCCCGGTGGAAGCGCGCCAGCATCCCCGGCAGGTGGATGGCGGCGGTGCTGTACATGGAGCCGATGACGAAGTCGCCCGCCGGCTCGCCGCCCTTGAGCGCCGCCTCCGCCTCGGCCTGCAGCTTGAACATGCGCTCGGCGTAGCCCAGCAGCACCTTGCCTGCGGCGGACAGCTGCAGGCGTTGGCGTTCGCGGAGGAACAGATCGACGCCCAGGGCTTCCTCCAGCTGGCGCAGACGGGTGGACAGGTTCGATGGCACGCGGCTCATGCGCACCGCGGCCTTGGCGATGGAGCCTTCCTCGGCGACCGCCTGGAAGATGCGCAGCTGGCTGAGTTCCATGGCAAGCATTCTCTTTAGTTGAACAAGTTGTTCTTTATTATTCGTTTTAACTGAACAAGTCAAAACCCTAGCATGGCTTCCATCGCCACCCTGGAGGCCGCCATGTCGCCCATCATCCGCATCCTCGCCAGCATCCTCGCCCTGTTCGTCGCCATGGGCGTGGGGCGCTTCTCGCTTACTCCGCAGCTGCCGCACCTGATCGCCGAAGGCCAGGTCGACCTCACCGGCGCCGGGCTGATCGCCGCCGCCAACTACCTCGGCTACCTGGTGGGCGCTCTTGACGCCCTGCGCGCCACCGCCCCCAAGCAGGCGCGGCGCCGCCTGTTCGGCGGGCTCTGGGCCGGCGTCGCCATCACCCTCGCATCCGCCTGGGCATTCGGCTTCTGGCCCCATGTGGCGCTGCGCTTCGCCGCCGGCGTGGCCAGCGCCTGGGTGCTGGTGGTGCTCACCGCCCTGGCCGCCCAGGTGGCGGTGCAGGCCGGTCGACCACGCCTGGCCGGGCTGATCTTCACCGGGCCGAGCCTGGGCGTGCTGGCCACCGGGCTGATGGCCCTGGCGCTCAACCTGCTGGGCCAGGGCTCGTCCAGCGCCTGGCTGCTGTATGGCGTTACCGCGCTGATACTGACCGCAGCCATCCACCCGCTGCTGCCGCGTCCGCAGGCCCGCGCCGATACCGCGCCGCAGCAGGCGGGCCCGCGGCCGAAGGCCTTCTACCCGCTGCTGGTGGCGTACTCGCTGGTGGGCATCGGCTACATCATCCCCGCCACCTTCCTTTCGCAGATGGCCGCCGCGCAGTTCCACGGCCAGTGGCTGGCCGACCTGTTCTGGCCCGCCTTCGGCCTGATCGCCACCCTCGGCGTGCTGCTGATAAGCCTGCGCCGCACGGGCTCCGGCAGCACCGGGCGTTGGCTTGTGGGCGCACTGTGGCTGCAGGCATTCGGTGTGCTGGCCTGCCTGTTCCCGGGCATGGCCGGGCTGGCGCTGGGGGTGATCTTCTGCGGCGGGCCCTTCCTCGCCAGCATGCTGCTGGTGATGCAGCGGGCCCGGGAGATCGACCCGCTGGGCCACGCCCGCAATGTCGGCCTGCTCACCGCCGGCTTCGCCCTGGGCCAGCTCGGCGGCCCGCTGCTGGCGGCCCTGAGCAGCCACTTCAGCGGCGGCCTGCGCCCCGCCCTGCTGCTCGCCGCCGGCGCCCTGCTGCTGGCGGGTGGCTTGATGCTCAAGGCGCGGGAAGAGGTGAAGGTGGAAACCGTGGCGATGTGCCGGGGGTAAGCGAGCGATAACCGGCTGATCCGCATCGATGGGTTTCGTGCCTCTACCCATCCTACAAAGGTGCAGGCGCACACCCGTAGGATGGCGTAGAGCGAAGCGAAACCCATGCGGTGGCGCGCCCACAAGATACGACCAGCCCACTCCGTTGGGCCTCGCTGCGCTCGGCGCCAACCTACGGTACCGAGTGGTGGTAGGTCGGATGCAACCCGACAGGGCTCGGCACGGTGGCGACGCGGGTTTCACCCGCCCTACGGGGAGCCCTTTGTGCAGCGCGCTCCCGGGCTGAAGCCCGGGCTACGGATTGTCTGCTACGGCGTCGCTGGGAAGGCGTCGCGCTCTTCCTCGCGCAGGGTGAGCACGCGGTAGCCGGTTTCGGTGACGAGGATGGTGTGCTCGAACTGGGCCGAGAGGCTGCCGTCGCGGGTGATGACGGTCCAACCGTCGGCGAGGGTGCGGACGCTGCGGCGGCCCTGGTTGATCATCGGCTCGATGGTGAAGGTCATGCCCGGCTGCAGGCGCAGGCCCGTGCCGGGATGGCCGACGTGGACCACCTGCGGGCTTTCGTGCATTTGCCGGCCGATGCCGTGGCCGCAGTACTCGATCACCACCGAGTAGCCCGCCTCCTCGGCGCGGCTCTGGATGGCGTGGCCGACGTCGCCCAGCGTGACGCCGGGGCGCACCAGGCGGATGGCGTCGTAGAGGCACTGCTGGGTCGTGTGCACCAGGCGCCGGGCGTCGTCGCTGATGGCGCCGAGGCAGTACATCTTGCTGGTGTCGCCGTAGAAGCCGTCCTTGATCACCGTGACGTCGACGTTGACGATGTCGCCCTCCTGCAACACCTCCTCCGCCGAGGGCCAGCCGTGGCAGACCACCTGGTTGACCGAGGTGTTGACGGTGAAGGGGTAGCCGTACTGGCCCTTGCTGCCGGGGATGGCCTGCAGGGTCTCGACTATGTAGCGCTCGGCGAAGGCGTCGATCTGCGCAGTGGTGACACCGGGGACGATGAAGTCATCCAGCGCCTCCAGCACCCGTGCCGCCAGGCGACCGGCGACGACCATGCGCTCGACCTCGGCGGCGTTCTTGAGGGTGACCTTGCTCACTCCACGGCCTCCACCGGTGGCGCGGCGGAGAGTTCCAGCTCGCGGGCCTCTTCCATCAGGCGCTTGATGATGTCGGCGTAGGTCAGCTCCGGCTGGGCCTCGGCGAGCATGCCGATGCGCATCCAGTGCTCGGCCTGGGCGTTGATGGAGCGGGACATGGCGCGGCAGGCGATGCGCGCCTCTTCGTGCAGTACATCGGAAATCTTGACGATACCCATGGCAATCGATCCATATACGAAACGCTACATAACATAGCATTTCATTTTGGAATCGCAAATGAGAAAGGGCCGCAGTGCGGCCCTTCTTTGTTGCGCCCCATCATCTGCAGCAGTGATGGGTTTCGCTTCGCTCTACGCCATCCTACGGGCGTGGGAGCGAGCGCCTCAGGTACCGGTCTTGATCTTGGTCCAGGTGCGGGTACGGATGCGCTCCAGCTTGGGCGGCAGCATCTCCACCGAGAACAGCTTGGCCTGCACCTCCGCCGGAGGGTAGACGTTGGGGTTGTCACGCAGGGTGGCGGAGATGAGCCCGTCCGCCGCCTGGTTGGGGTTGGCGTAGGCCACGTGGTCGGAGATGGGCGCCACCACTTCCGGGCGCAGCAGGTAGTTGAGGAAGGCGTGGGCCTGCTCGACGTTCTGCGCGTCCCTGGGGATGGCCAGCACGTCGAACCAGGCGGCGGTGCCTTCCTTGGGAATGCGGTATTCCACCTTCACCCCGTTGCCGGCTTCCTCGGCACGGGCGGCGGCCTGCATGGCGCCGCCGGACCAGGCCAGGGCGACGCAGATTTCGCCATTGGCCAGGTCGCTGACGAACTTCGAGGAGCTGAAGTAGGTGACGCTCGGGCGCAGGCGGGTGAGCAGTTCCTCGGCCTTGGCGTAGTCGTCGGGGTTGCGGCTGTTGGGCGGCAGGCCCAGGTAGTGCAGCACCTCGGGGATCACCTCGGTGGGCGAGTCGAGGAAGGCCACGCCGCACTGCTTGAGCTTGGCCAGGTTGTCGGGGTTGAAGATCAGCTCCCAGGAATCCACCGGCGCGTTCTCGCCCAGTACAGCGCGCACCTTGTCGAGGTTGTAGGCGATGCCGTTGGTGCCCCACATGTAGGGCATCACGTACTGGTTGTCCGGGTCCTTGGCGGCCAGCACCTTGAGCAGCGCCGGGTTGAGGTTCTTCCAGTTGGGCAGCTTGCTCTTGTCCAGGGGCTGGAACACGCCGGCCTTCATGTAGTTGGGCAGGAAGCCGTCGCTGGGCACCACCAGGTCGTAGCCGGAGTGGCCGGAGAGCAGCTTGGCCTCCAGCACCTCGTTGCTGTCGTAGACGTCGTACTTGGGGGTGATGCCGCTGTCCTTGCGGAAGTTCTCCAGGGTGTCCGGGGCGATGTAGTCGAACCAGTTGTAGATGCGCACCACCGGCTCGGCGGCAGCATTGAAGGAGGCGCCCAGCAGCGCCAGGGCGACGAGATGGCGGGCGTTCATCGGGCCACCTCTTCATAGCCTTGCAGCACGTTGACGGCGTTCACCCCGATGGCCTCAACCGCGTAGCCGCCTTCCATGATGAACAGCGTCGGCAGGCCGAGGGCGGCGATGCGCCGGCCCATGGCCAGGTAGTCGGGCGAGTCCAGCTTGAACTGGGAGATGGGGTCGTCCTTGTAGGTGTCGACGCCGAGGGAGATCACCAGCGCGTCCGGCGCGTAGGCGGCGATCTTGCGGCAGGCGTCCTCCAGGGCGGCGGCCCAGCCTTCCCAGCCGGTGCCGTGGGGCAGCGGGTAGTTGTGGTTGCAGCCGGCGCCAGCGCCCTCGCCGCGTTCGTCGGCGTGGCCCAGGTAGTAGGGGTATTCCACCAGCGGGTCGCCGTGGATGGAGGCGAAGAGCACGTCGTCGCGGCTGTAGAACAGTTCCTGGGTGCCGTTGCCGTGGTGGTAGTCGACATCGAGGATGGCCACGCGGCGCGCGCCCTGGTCGAGGAAGGCCTGGGTGGCGATGGCGGCGTTGTTGAAGAAGCAGTAGCCGCCCATGAAGTCGCTGCCGGCGTGGTGGCCCGGTGGGCGGCACAGGGCGAAAGCGGTGTTGGCGCCGTTGCGCATGTGGTCCTGGGCGGTGAGCGCGACCTGCGCCGAGCTGTACACGGCCTGCCAGGTGCCGGCGGTGATCGGCGCCTCGGTGTCGAAGCAGTAATGGCCGAGCTGGCCGTGCAGCGCGGTGGGGATGGGCCCGTCACGGCGCAGGCGGCGCGCGGGGAAGGTGCTCGGCAGCATGTCGCAGCTGTGGCCTTCGGCGGCCCAGCGCGCCCAGGCGCCCTTGAGGAAGTCCACGTAGGCGGCGTCGTGCACCCGCAGGATGGGTTCCAGGCCGAAGTCACGGGGCTCGATCACCTCCCCCAGCGCCTGGTGGCGCACCCGCGCCAGCACGGTGTCCGCGCGGCTGGGCATCTCGAAGCAGGGCTGGAGCTTGCCATCCACCAGTTCGGACTGGCCGAAATGGAGACGGTGGTCGTCGCTGTACACGGTCAGCATGCCGGGAACCTCATCTTGTTATTGGTGGATGGATTCTGTGGCGGATCGAGGCCCCTTGCGCAGGGGGACGGGCGGCCAATAGGGGATCGAAATGGCCAATCTGACTGGCCATGGCATTGCGCATGGGCGGGCGCCGACAAAAGGCAACGCGGGTTTCACCCGCCCTACCCGGGCTGCGCTCGGCGCCGATCGATACGTAGGGTGGATGGCGCTCTTTTCATCCACCGGCGGTGTCCACGGGGAGCACGGGGACGATCGGCTCGCAACGCCGCGCCCTTGTAGGTCGGGTGCAACCCGACGTGGCGTGCACGAAGGCAATGTCTGGGGTCGGGATACAGAAGCGGTGGGCTGAAGCGGAGCGCCGCCCGGCCCACCCTACATACTGGTGGATTCAGCGCGATTGGGGGCTCCGTTTGGTGGATGGGAGAAGCGCCATCCACCCTACACCCCCGGGTGGTCTGTGCCGGGGCTCAGCCGCGGAACTGGCTGGGGGGTTGGCCGCTCCAGCGCTGGAAGGCGTGGCGCAGGCTCGCGGTTTCGCTGAAGCCGAGTTCCTCGGCGATGCGGTAGATGGGCAGCTCGCCCTGTTGCAGCAGTTCCTTGGCGCGGGCGAAGCGCAGGTCGTCGAGCAGTTGCTGGTAGCTGGTCTGCTGCTGGGCCAGGTGGCGGCGCAGGCTGCGGGCGGAGCAGTTCATGGCGCGGGCCAGCTCCTCCAGCCCCGGCGGCGCGGCCAGGCGCTGGGCGAGCAGGTCGCGCACGCGCTCCAGCCAGGCGCGGCGGGTGGCGAATTCGGCGTTCTGCCGGCGGCACTGTTCGAGCATTTCCCGGTGGGTGACCGGATCGGCCAGGGGCAACGGGCGCTCCAGCCATTCACGGGGGAAGCCGAAGCCGCTGCGCGCACGGCCAAAGCGCGGGGTACGGTCGAAGGCCTGGCGGTAGAGCGGCGCGGCGCCGGGTGGCTCAGGGTAGTCCAGCTCCAGCGCGGCCACCGGCAGCGGCTGGCCGAGCAGGTCGGCACAGGTCACCCGCAGCGAGCCGAGGCAGAGTTCGGTGTTGAAAGGTTTCAGCGCCTCGCGCTCGCCGTAGCCGCTGGCCAGCAGCCAGGCCAGGTCGCCCTCCTCCACCAGGCGCAGGTGGAAGTAGGTGCCCAACAGCACCGGGTAGCCCAGGCCGATGCGCAGGGCCTCGCCCAGGGTGGGCGCCGAAAGCAGCGCGTAGCCCAGCAGGCCGTAGGCGGAGATGCGCGTGCGCTGGCCCAGCTCCAGCCCCAATGCCGGGGTGTCGGCGAGGCGCAGGGCGTTGGCGAACACCTGCTGCTCCTGCCCGGGGTTGATCAGCCGCTGCAGGGCGCGCAGGTCGTCCTCGGTGATGCCGCTGCCTTCCAGCAGGCTGGCGGCGTCGATGCCGCGCTCACCGAGGCAGGCCACGGTGAGCGTCGACATGTGCAGCGAGTTGAGCCAGGTGGCCCGGGAGAACAGCGAGTCGCCCATGGCCTTCAGGCCGTCACTGGATGGAGTCCGGGCGTTCCTTGCGCCGGTAGGGGAAGACGTCGATCACCTTGCCGGCGCGGATGGCGTCCTGGAGGCTCTTCCAGTAGTCGGCGTCGTAGAGGTCGCCGTGCAGCTGGTTGAACAGCTTGCGCTGGCCGAGATCGGCGAACAGGAAGCGCGGGAACTCCTCGGGGAACACGTCGTGCGGGGCCACCGAGTACCAGGGCTCGGAGGACATCTCGTCCTCGGGGTAGCGCGGCGGCGGGATGAAGCGGAAGTTGACCTCGGTGAGGTAGCTGATCTCGTCGTAGTCGTAGAACACCACGCGGCCGTGGCGGGTGACGCCGAAGTTCTTCAGCAGCATGTCGCCGGGGAAGATGTTGGCGGCGGCCAGCTGCTTGATGGCCAGGCCGTAGTCGTCCAGCGCCTCGCGTACCTGGGGTTCGCTGGCGCTTTCCAGGTAGATGTTCAGCGGGGTCATGCGGCGCTCGGTCCAGCAGTGGCGGATGAGCACGGTGTCGCCTTCCAGCTCGACGGTGGAGGGTGCCACCTCCAGCAGCTCGGCCAGGCATTCGGGCTCGAACTTGGCCTTGGGGAAGCGGAAGTCGGCGAACTCCTGGGTGTCGGCCATGCGCCCGACGCGGTCGACGCTCTTCACCAGGCGGTACTTCTCGATCACGGTGTTGCGGTCGACGTTCTTCGACGGCGAGAAGCGGTCCTTGATGATCTTGAACACGGTGTTGAAGCCCGGCAGCGTGAACACGCTCATGACCATGCCGCGCACGCCCGGCGCCATGATGAAGCGGTCGTCGGTGTTGGCCAGGTGGTTGATCAGGGCGCGGTAGAACTCCGACTTGCCGTGCTTGTAGAAGCCGATGGAGGTGTACAGCTCGGCGATGTGCTTGCCCGGCAGGATGCGCTTGAGGAAGCTGACGAACTCCGCCGGCACCGGCACGTCCACCATGAAGTAGGAGCGGGTGAAGGAGAAGATGATCGAAACGTCGGCTTCGTCGGTGATCAGCGCGTCCACCTGGATGCCCTTGCCCTCGCGGTGCAGCAGCGGAATGACCAGCGGCCACTGCTCGTCGCGGGTGTAGATGCGGCCCACCAGGTAGGCGCCCTTGTTGCGGTAGAGGGTGGAGGAGAACAGCTCGACGCAGAGCTCCGGGTCCTTGATCACCCAGTCCGGCAGGCTGTCGCGCAGCTGGGCCACCAGGCGTTCGAGGTCGCGGTCCAGGTCGTCGAAGGGCACGGCGAAGCGGTAGTCGTCGAGGACCTGCAGCAGCGCCGCCTTGAGGTCGCCGCGCGGGTGGTAGCTGCGGGTCTGCGGGGCACGCTCGTGGGCACGCAGGGACGGCCGCGTGGTGTGGATGAACATACAGCCGTCGCTGATCTGGTCATGGCTGAACAGGCCGCAGAAGATCGAGTTGAACCAGGTTTCCGAGAGTTCGTCGTCGAAGCGCAGGTCGATCAGCTTGATGTAGGCGCTCTTGACCAGCGGCCAGAGCTGCACGTCCAGCAGCACCTCTTCATCGAAGGCGCTGCGCAGGCGCTCGCTGACTTCGCTGACCTTTTCTTCGTAGAGGGCGATCCGCGCGGCGGCCGCCTGCTGGATTTCCTGCCACTGCGCCTGCTCGAAGCGGGCACGGGCGCCGTCGGTGATCTGACGGAAATGTTCACGGTAGTCGTCGAAACCATCGAGGATCAGTCGCGCGATATCTGCGGCCGGCCATTGCTGCGCCATGGGGAACACTCAGCTGGGAATTCGGAAGACGGAGCTTAGCCACAGCCCGCGCCGAAAAAAAGCTCCCGCTGCATCGGCCCCGGCCGGACCGCTTGCGACCGGCCGGTCACAGGCTCAGGCCAGGCCCCGTGCAGCGAGGAACGTCGCCAGGTAATCGATGAACGCCAGCACCTTGCCGGTGGCCCGGCGATGGCTGGGGTAGACGGCGAGGATCTGGTCGCCGAAGGCGTCCGGGTCGATCTCGTGGTCGGGCAGCAGGCGCACCAGGCGGCCGTCGGCGATGTAGGGCGCAGCGCTCCACAACGGGGTGTGCAGCACGCCGACACCGGCCAGGGCATTGGCCAGCAGCAGGTCGTAGTTGTCGCTTTCCAGCCGCGGCGCGGCGGGCTGGGCCAGGCGCGTGCGCTGGCCGTCGCACTCCACCCACCAGTACTGCCGGCTCAGCGCCGGGTGGCGGTAGGCCAGCCAGTCATGGCGCTCGAGATCATCGAGCGTCGGCATGCCCTTGCGTGCCAGGTAGGCGGGGCTGGCGCAGAGGGCCAGGCGGTTGCGCCCGACCACCCGGGCGATGAGCCCCGGCAGGTCGCTCTGCCCTTCGCGCAGGGCCAGGTCGTAGCCGGCCTCCACCAGGTCGACGAAGGCGTCGCAAAGGTCCACCCGCAGGCTGATCTGCGGGTAGGCCTCGAGGAAACCGGCGCACACCTCATCGAGAAAGGCGCGACTGAAGGCCAGGGGCGCGGTCATCCGCAGGCTGCCCTGCAAGCCGTGCTGCAGCTGGCCGATTTCTTCGCCGACGTCGTGCAGGCGTTGCAGCAGCTGGCGCGCGGTGTCCAGGTAGAGGCGCCCCGCTTCGGTGAGGACGATGCGCCGGGTGCTGCGCTCGAACAGGCGCGCGCCCAGCTCGGCCTCCAGGTGGCTGACGGCCTTGGTCAGGGCCGAGGGGGTCTTGCCCAGTTGCTCGGCGGCACGGCTGAAGCTGCCCTGTTCGGCGGTGGCGACGAACATGGCGATGGCACCGAGCTTGTCCATGGTTTTTCCATTCAGGCAAAAGGGTTTTGCACGCTGCCGGCGTTCTGCCAGCCCAGGGGAGCCGCTAGTCTCGCTGGCAGACCGATAAAAACAAAGGGGGGAGCCCGTGAAAAACTTTGTTCCACGACTACTGGCCGCTGCGGTGGCTTTTTCCTCGATGGAAGCCATGGCCGGCGCCGATATGGTGCTGTTCAACGGCAAGGTGTTCACCGCCGACAAGGCCCGGCCCATGGTGCAGGCCATCGCCGTGGAGAACGGCAAGGTGCTGGCGGTGGGCAGCGATGCCGAGATCAAGGCCCTGGCGGACGCCTCCACCCAACGCATCGACCTGGCCGGCAAGGCGCTGATGCCGGGCCTGATCGACACCCACTCCCACGCCATCTTCGGCGGCCTGGAGATGTCCACCGCCAACATGGGCGATGAGCAGGTGAGCCTGGAGGAACTGGAAAAACGCCTGCGCGGCTGGCGCGACGACGGCACCGCGCGCCACGGCGACACCCTCAACGTGGCGGGCATGACCTCCGCCTACTGGGCCCAGGCCGACGCCATGGGCCAGCGCTTCGACCAGGGCGAATGGGCCGAGGTGCCCATCGTCTTCGTCGGCAGCGACCACCACACCGCCTGGGCCAACGCCGCCATGCGCAAGCGCGCCGGCATCGATGCCAAGCTGGTCGCCGCCCTGCCAGAGGCCGAGCGCGGCACCATCGGCCTGGGCAAGGATGGCGAGCCCAACGGCTTCCTGGTGGACGCCGGCTGGGACCGCGTCGCCGCCGTGCTGCCACCCATCGACCCGGCCCTGCTGTTGCGCGCCGGCGAGAACGCGGTGCGCACCAACAACAGCCTGGGCATCACCGCCTGGATGGACCCGGCCGCCAACGGCGCCCCCGGCGAACCGCTGTTCGCCCTCAAGCCCACGGAGAAGTCCGTCGGCGTGCTGCCGGTGTACAAGGCGCTGGCCGAGAAAGGCGAGCTGACCGCCCACGTCGCCGCGCTGCTGGTGGCCCACCCGAAGAGCCGCCCCGCCGACCTGGACACCCTGGAGAAGGTGCGCCAGCAGTTCCAGGGCATCGACAACCTGAGCCTGCCGGGGATCAAGATCTTCGCCGACGGCGTGCTGGAGTACCCGGCGCAGAGCGCAGCGCTGATCGACCCCTACAGCAACAGCCACAAGCAGGGCGAGCTGCTGATCGACCCGGCGCACTTCGGCGAGCTGGTCAGCGCGGCGGACGCACGCGGCTGGCTGGTGCACATCCACGCCATCGGCGACCGCGCGGTGCGCGAGGCGCTCAACGGCATCGAGCAGGCACGCAAGGACCGGCAGAGCGGCGTGGTGCATTCCATCACCCACCTGCAACTGGTCAACCCCAAGGAGTTCGCGCGCTTCAAGCCGCTCAACGTGATCGCCTCCATGCAGCTGCTGTGGGCCGCCGGTGACGACTACACGCTGGATATGGTCAAGCCCTACGTCAGCGCCTTCGCCTTCCGCTACCAGTACCCGGCCCACTCGCTGCTGCAACAGGGCGCGACCATCGCCGGCGCCAGCGACTGGCCGGTGTCCTCGCCCAACCCCTGGGCGGCCATGGCCCAGGCGGTGACCCGCGAAGGCGAGAAAGGCGTACTCAACGCCGAGGAGCGCCTGGACCGCGAGACCATGTTCTACGCCTACACCCTCAACGCCGCCCGGACCATCGGCCAGGAGAAGAGCATCGGCTCGCTGGCCGCCGGCAAGCAGGCCGACTTCATCGTCCTCGACCGCGACGTGTTCAAGGTGGACGCCAAGGCCCTGGCCGAAACCCAGGTGCTCAAGACCTACTTCGGCGGCCGCGAGATCTACGCCCCCGCCCCATAACAACAACCGCACCACCGGTGATGCCTGGCCCCCGCTGCATGGGGGTCGGGCGGAGCCTTGCCCTTCATCTGCCCATAACAACCACAAGATCGGGAATCCACCATGAAGCGTTCCACCCCCCTCCTCCTCGCCGGCCTCGCGCTGGCCCCGCTGTGCAGCCAGGCCGCGCTGCCGATCACCGACGACTTCGCCGTGCAGATCGACCTCAACCTGGCCAGCGACTACCGCACCCGCGGCATCTCCCAGACCCAGGGCGACCCCGCCGCCCAGGCCGGCGCCACGCTGCTGCACTCCAGCGGTCTGTACGCGGGGGCCTGGACCTCCAACGTCGATTTCGGCTTCGGCCTCAAGACCCGCCAGGAAGTGGACTACTACGCCGGCTGGTACTGGCAGGCCACGGACGATGTGAGCCTGGACCTGGGCGTGATCAAGTACGCCTACCCCAAGGAGAGCCAGTTCAACCAGAGCGAGGTGTACGCCATCCTCAGCGCCTACGGCCTCAAGGCCGCGGCCTATTACTCGGACGACGCGCCCAACATCATCGGCGAGGACCAGGACACCCTCTACACCTGGGTCGGCTACGAGACCCAGCTGCCCCTGGAGGTGGGCCTGGAGTTGCGCTACGGGCGCATGGACTTCAAGGACCCGCTGTTCTGGTCGCGCAGCGGCACCGGCAGCGAGTCGTACCGCGAGTGGGAAGCCAAGCTGACCCGCGACTTCCTCGGCGTCACCTGGGGCCTCGCCTACGTCGACACCAACCTCTCGGAAAGCCAGTGCGCCAGCAACTACGGCTTCACCGACACCTGCAGCGCGACGGTGGTGGCGAGCGTCAGCAAGTCGTTCTGATGGCCCGGTGCGTTGCCCCCAGGCAACGCACACCGGTCCGCCTGTAGGGGCGAATTCATTCGCCCAAGGCGCGCGCAGCGTGCCCACGAGAGACCGCATGGGTTTCGCTGCGCTCTACCCATCCTACGAGGCAGCCCCACCACCCGGAGCGCACGCCACACACCTCGGGGGAGCGAATTCATTCGCGATGGATCGACACCGGTCCACCACTCGCCCTCAGCCGATCCCCCGCTCCTGCATATAGCCTTCGAGCATGTCGATGAACGCCCGGACCTTGCGCGTACGCCGGCGGTGGGAGAGGTAGAGCACGTGCACCCAGGGGCCGAAGACATCGGGCTCCAGCAGGTATTCGGGCATCACCCGCACCAGTTGGCCGCTGGCCAGATAAGGCTTGGCGCTCCAGCGCGGGAGCGGCTGCAGGCCATGGCCGCGCAGCAGGCAGGCGAGCAAGAAGTCGTAGTTGTCGCTGGCCAGGTGCGCCACCGGATGGGCCAGGCGGATGCGCTCCTCGCCCAGGCGCAGCCACCAGAAATGCCGGTTGAGCATGGGGTGCTGGAAGATCAGCCAGTCGTGCTGCTGGAAGTTCTCCAGGGTCACCCCCATGCCCTTGCGCTCCAGGTAGCCCGGGGTGCAGCACAGGTAGACGCTGTTTTCGGCCAGGGGCCTGGCAATCAAGCCCGGCAGGTCGGTGGGGCCGTCGCGCAGGGCCAGGTCGTAGCCGCCGTCGATGAGGTCGACGAAGGCGTCGTTGAGGTCCACCTCCAGGCGCACCTGGGGATGGGCGTCCATGTAGCGGCAGCAGACCTCATTGAGAAAGGCCGGGCCGAAGGACGGCGGCGCGGTGAGGCGCAGGGTGCCGCGCAATTCGTGCTGCAGCTGGTCCACTTCCTCGCCGGCAAGTTGCAGTTGCATCAGTGCCTGGCGCGCACCTTCCAGGTAGATGTGCCCGGCTTCGGTCAGCGCCATGCGCCGGGTGGTGCGTTCGAACAGGCGCACCCCCAGCTCGGATTCCAGGTGGCCCACCGCCTTGGTCAGCGCCGAGGGCGTCTTGCCCAGGTGCTCGGCCGCGCGGCTGAAGCTGCCGTGCTCGGCGGTGGCGATAAACATCGAGAGGGCACTGAGCTTGTCCATCCACCTGTTCCGATCCGGCATAGAAGTTGTGCGCGAACATAGCATTCTGCCGCCGCCCCGGCTTGGTTAGGCTCAGCGCCATACCAACAAAAACCGGAGCCCAGCCGATGAAGCGCCTCGCCCCCACCCTCCTCGCCACCGCCCTGATCTGTGCCTCCCTGGAAAGCATGGCGGCGGTGGACCTGATCCTGCACAACGCCAAGGTCTACACCGCCGAGCCCGGCCAGCCCCTGCAGCAGGCCGTGGCCGTGGAGGACGGCAAGATCCGCGCGGTGGGCAGCGACGCCGACATGCTGCGGCTCAAGGAAGCCGACACCCGCGTGGTCGACCTGGGCGGCAAGGTGCTGATGCCCGGCTTCGTCGACTCCCACTCCCATGCGGTCATGGGCGGCCTGGAGCTGGCGTCGGCCACCGTCGACACCCAGCTCCTGCCCATGGACGAGCTGGAGCGGCGCCTGCGCCAGTGGCGCGACGACGGCAAGGCACGCCAGGGCGACATCCTCAGCGTCGGCGGCCTGCCCTCGGCCTACTGGAGCCAGGTGGCGGAGTTCGAGCGGCGCTTCAACCAGGGTGAATGGAAGGACGTGCCCATCGCCTTCATCGGCTGGGACCAGCACACCGGCTGGGTCAACCAGGCCATGCTGAAGCGCGCCGGCATCGACACCAATACCGTGAAAGCCCTCAAGGGCGAGCAGCTGGCCACCGTCGGCCACCACGAAGACCAGCGCCCCAACGGCTTCCTCGCCGACGCCGGCCTCGACCCGGTGCTGGCGCAATACCCGACGGCGACCCCCGAGCAATTGCTGGAGGCCGGCCGCGCGGCCCTGCGCTACAACCTCAGCCTGGGCATCACCGCCTGGATGGACCCGGCGGCCAACGCCGCCCCCGGCGAGCCGCTGTTCGACTTCAAGCCCACCGCCCAGACCCTCGGCATCCTGCCGGTGTACAAGGCCATGGCCGAGAAAGGCGAACTGACCGCTCACGTCGCCGCGCTGCTGGTGGCCCATCCGAAGAGCCGCCCCGCCGACCTGGACACCCTGGAGAACGTGCGCCAGCAGTTCCAGGGCATCCCCAACCTGAGCCTGCCGGGCATCAAGATCTTCGCCGACGGCGTGCCCGAATACCCGGCGCAGACCGCCGCCCTGCTGGAGCCCTACAAGAACTCCAGGAAGTACGGCGAGCTGCTGATCGACCCGGCGCATTTCGGCGAGCTGGTCAGCGCAGCAGACGCCCGGGGCTGGCTGGTGCACGTGCACGCCATCGGTGACCGCGCGGTGCGCGAATCCCTCAACGGCATCGAGCAGGCGCGCAAGGACCGGCACAGCGGCATCCCCCACTCCATCACCCACCTGCAGATGGTCAACCCCAAGGAGTTCGCCCGCTTCAAGCCGCTCGACGTGATCGCCTCCATGCAGCTCTACTGGGCCAGCGCCGACGACGCCACCCTGGACCTGGTGCAGCCCTACATCAGCGCCATGGCCTTCCAGTACCAATACCCGGCCCGCTCGCTGCTGAAGAACGGCGCCACCATCGCCGGCGCCAGCGACTGGCCGGTGACCACGCCGCAACCCTGGAAGGCGATCTACCAGGCCGTCAGCCGCAAGGGGCCCAAGGGCGTGCTCAACCCGAGCGAGGAAATCGACCGGGAAACCATGTTCCAGGCCTACACCCTCAACGCGGCGCGCACCATCGGCCTGGACCGGCAGATCGGCTCGCTGGCCCCCGGAAAGCAGGCCGACCTGATCCTGCTGGACCGCGACGTGTTCCAGGTGGAGCCCGAGGCCCTGCGCGACACCCAGGTGCTGAAGACCTGGTTCGGTGGCAAGGAAGTCTTCGAAGCCGCCCTGTAACGGCCCCGCCCCGGCGCCCTTGTGGGAACGGAGTCATCCGCGATGCCCCGCCCCACAACGCCGGGTTTCACCCGACCTACAACCTGAGGACTCGACAGGATGAACGCGTGCCGTAGGGTGTGCCGTGCGCACCGCCGCTCGGTGCTTCCGGCGAGCTCCCGGTGCGCGCAGCACACCCTACGTCCGGAGTGAGCGACGGCTGCATGCTCCAAGGTCTGGTTGCGCTCCCTTCCAGGGCACCAAAAGCAAAGCCACGTTCTACAAACATGGATGTTTACCCGCCCAACGAACCACCCGCCCCGCACAACGCCCAGCCCAGACGCCTTGCCAAACTGTGCCGCCGATTTGATCGCAAGTTGTCGATTGCACCGCTACCGGGGCGGCGTAAGCTGTGCCGCTCCTGCCTCGGAGCCCTTCCATGAAACCCGCCGATCTCGTCCGCCTGCTGAGCCTCGCCGCCATCTGGGGCGCCAGCTTCCTGTTCATGCGCGTGCTGGTGCCGGTGATCGGCGCGCTGCCGACAGCGTTCTTCCGCGTGGCCATTTCGGCCATCGGCCTGGTGGCGATCCTGGCGCTGCTGCGGGTGACCTGGGACTTCCGCGGCAAGCTGGGCAAGATCCTGCTGATAGGCGTGGTCAGCTCGGGCATTCCCGCGGCCATGTACGCCCTGGCCGCCGAGGTGCTGCCGGCCGGCTATTCGGCCATCTTCAACGCCACCACGCCGCTGATGGGCGTGCTGATCGGCGGGCTGTTCTTCGGCGAGAAGCTAACCCTGCCCAAGGCCGCCGGCGTGCTGCTGGGCCTGGCCGGCGTGGCGGTGCTGACCGGTGCCGGGCCGGTGGCCTTCGACGCCGACCTGTTGCGCGGTGCCCTGGCCTGCCTGATGGCGACCACCTGCTACGGCTTCGCCGGCTTCTTCACCCAACGCTGGATCAACGATGCCGGCGGCCTGGACAGCGGCCTCTCGGCCTTCGGCGCCCAGGCCGGCGCCACCCTGTGCCTGTTGCCGATCTTCCTCGCCAGCAGCCACGCCATGCCCCTGGCGCCCCTGGCCGAGCCCGGCATCTGGCTGGCCCTGGCCGGGCTGGGGCTTCTGTGCACCTCGTTCGCCTACGTCATCTACTTCCGCCTGATCGCCAACGTCGGCCCGGTGAAGACCATGACGGTGACCTTCCTCATCCCGCTGTTCGGGGTGTTCTGGGGGGCGCTGCTGCTGGACGAGTCGCTGTCCTGGGCGCACCTGCAGGGCGGCGTGCTGATCGCCCTGGCGCTGTGGCTGGTGCTGCGCCCGGCGGTGGCGGCGGTGAAGGTGGAGCAGGCGTCTTAGATCGGTGCGGATTGGGGCGTCGCCGGGCGAATGAATTGGCTATGTCTGCGTTGAGTGTTGCTAGAGGATTTGAGCCCAGCTGATTGTTGAGCTTTGCTGGTGCTTCTGGTTTCGCCCCCCCGGGCGAGTCCCTTTTCCAGTCGTTGAAAAGGAACCAAAAAACTTGCCCCTCCATACGGGTCTGGCTTCGCCAGACTCCCCTCGCTCCATCATCGTTCCAGGGGCACGCCGCGAAGGGCCATCCCTGGCCCATCGCGGCTCTCGCGACATCCATGTCGCTCACCCCCTTACACGACGATTCGCTCGGCCTTCTGGGAAGGGGCGTTTGGCGGCTGCTCCAACGTTCTTCGCTCGAATCCTCACATTGATGTGCGCACCGACCCAGCGCCCACATGGCGACGGCTTTCGTAGGATGGTGTAGAGCGAAGCGAAACCCATGCGGTGGAGGTGGCAGAAATCCTTGGCCACCCCTGTAGGTCGGGTGAAACCCGGCGTTGCGGTGTTGGGCCATCGCGGATGAATCCGCTCCCACAAGAACAATGCCCATAAGAAAAACGCCCCGGCAAGCCGGGGCGTTTTCGTTTCAGCGAGGGATCACTTGCCGGTCTTGACGGTGTTCCAGGTGCGGGTGCGCACGCGGTCGATCTTCTGCGGCATGGATTCCAGGGCGAACAGCTTGGCCATGACGTCGGCCGGCGGGTAGATCGCCGGGTCGGCCTTGATGTCGGCTTCCACCAGCGGTTCGGCGGCGTTGTTGCCGTTGGCGTAGTGCACGTAGTTGCTGACGCCAGCGATCACCTCGGGGCGCAGCAGGTAGTTCATGAAGGCGTAGCCGGCTTTCTCGTCGGGGGCGTCCACCGGCATGGCGACCATGTCGAACCACATCGGCGAGCCTTCCTTGGGCGTGGAGTACTTGATCTCGACGCCGTTGCCGGCCTCCTTGGCGCGGGTGGCGGCCTGGAGGATGTCGCCGGAGAAGCCGACGGCCACGCAGATTTCGCCGTTGGCCAGGTCACCCACGTATTTGGACGAGTGGAAGTAGCGCACGTAGGGGCGGACCTTGAGCAGCGCGGCCTCGGCGGTCTTGTAGTCTTCCGGCTTCTTGGTGTGGTGCGGCAGGCCCAGGTAGTTGAGGGTGATGGGCAGCAGCTCGGGGCCGTTGTCGAGGATGGCGACGCCGCACTTGGCGAGCTTCTCCATGTTCTCGGGCTTGAAGATCAGGTCCCAGGAATCCAGCGGGGCGTTGTCGCCGAGCACTTCCTTGACCTTGGCCGGGTTGTAGCCGATGCCGGTGCTGCCCCAGAGGTAGGGGAAGCCGTGCTCGTTGCCCGGGTCGTTGACCTCCAGGGCCTTGAGCAGCGCCGGGTTGAGGTTCTTCCAGTTGGGCAGCTGGCTCTTGTCGAGCTTCTTCAGCGCGCCGGCCTCGATCTGCTTGGCCATGTAGTGGTTGGACGGGACGACGATGTCGTAGCCGGATTTGCCGGTCATCAGCTTGCCGTCGAGGGTTTCGTTGCTGTCGTAGACGTCGTAGGTCGCCTGGATCCCGGTCTCCTTGCTGAACGTGGCGACGGTGTCCGGCGCGATGTAGTCGGTCCAGTTGTAGATCTTCACCGTTTCGGCGGCCTGTGCGGCACCGGACACGGCGAGGGTCAGGAGCAGAGGCGCGAAGGAACTTCTCATTGTCTTTGTTTCCTGGCTGCGGATTGGAGTCGGGGCTCGGCAAGCGTAGTCGATACTGCCGTTGCGCCAGCTTTACCCCGGTGGCCAGGCGAGACAATTGCACAAAAGTCCCAGCGGACCCGCGAGGAAGAATGCAACTGGCGAAAACCGCCGATCCGGCCTTTGTCCGCCGGGGCGCTGACTACACTTGCGCGGTAACCAGGGACCGGCGCCCATGGCCCGGTCCGGCCTCGCAAGGAAACACCCCATGCTCCAGTCCGTATCGCCGAAGAACGACCTGCCGCGCACACCCGAATCCGAGGAAGCCCCCAAGAGCGGCCTGTTCAGCCCCTTCACCATCACCGCGTTCCGCATCATCTGGATCGCCAACCTGTTCGCCAACCTCGGCACCTGGGCGCAATCGGTGGCCGCCGCCTGGGTGGTGACCGAAGCCCACGCCAGCCCGCCGACGGTGGCGATGATCCAGGTCGCCGCCGCGCTGCCGCTGGTGCTGCTTTCGATCATGTCCGGCGTGCTGGCCGACAACCACGACCGGCGCAAGATCATGATGGCGGGCCTGGCCTTCGAGATGAGCGGGGCGACCTTCCTCACCGCCATGGCCTTCTTCGGCTACCTGGACCCGCTGTTGCTGATCGTCTCCATCCTGTGGATCTCCATCGGGGGCTCCATCACCATCCCGGCCTGGCAGGCGGCGGTGAACGAGCAGGTGCCGGCGAAGATGGTGGGCGATGCGGTGCTGCTCAACAGCGTCAACTACAACGTCGCCCGTGCCGCCGGCCCGGCCATAGGCGGGCTGATGCTCAGCGCGGTGGGGCCGGCCTGGGTCTTCCTGTTCAACTGCTTGTGCTACCTGGGGCTGATCTGGGCCATCTGGCGCTGGCGCCGCGTACTGCCGGTGCGCAGCCTGCCGCCGGAACGGTTGATGGAGGGCGTGACCGCCGCCCTGCGCTTCACCCAGTACTCCAGCGTCACCCGCCTGGTGATGCTGCGCTCCTTCTCCTTCGGTATCTCGGCCAGCGCCGTGTGGGCCTTGCTGCCGCTGCTGGCGCACCGCAACCCGGACGGCGACGCGGCGGTGTACGGCTACATGCTCGGCGCCCTGGGCGTGGGGGCCATCCTCGGCAGCCTGGGGGTGAACCTGGCGCGACGGCGCATCGGCACCAGCCGCCTGATCAGCTTCGGCGGCCTGCTGCTGGGCCTGGTGCTGCTGGCGCTGGGCTCGCTGGACAGCCTGTGGGTGATCTTCCCGGCGCTGATCCTCGGCGGCGGTTGCTGGATCGCGGCGGTGGCCAGCTACAACTCGGCGGTGCAGATCCTGGTGCCGGACTGGGTCAAGGCGCGCGCCCTGGCGCTTTACCAGACGGCGCTCTACGGCGGCCTGGCGCTGGGCTCGTTCCTCTGGGGCCACCTGGCGGAAACCATGGGGGTGAAGGGTGCGCTGTTCGCCGCCGGCTGCCTGATGATCGCCTGCGCCTTCCTGCTCTATCAGTCACGCCTGCCGGAACTGGACGCCACCAGCATCGCCCACGCGGTGACCACCCTGCCCGGCCAGCCAACCTTCGTCTTCAACCCCGGCCGCGGCTCGGTGCTGGTGACCATCGAATACCGCATCCCGGTGGAGCGCACCCGCGACTTCGTCCGTGCCATGCAGATTCTCCGCCGCCTGCGCCTGCGCAACGGTGCCGACCGCTGGGCGCTGTACCGCGACACCAGCGACCAGGAGAACTGGCAGGAAATCCTCCTGGTGGACAACTGGCTGCAGCACCTGCGCATGCTCGACCGGCTGACCATCGCCGACAAGGCGATCATCGACAACGTGACCATGCTCCACGACGGCGAGGAGCCGCCACGGGTGAAGCACGGGGTCAGTTATGAGTCGGGGAGTTATGAAGCGAAGGCAGCTGGAAGCTAGAAGCGGGAAGCTGGAAGGGAGACGCGCCTTGTAGGATGGCGTAGAGCGGAGCGAAACCCATGCTGCTGGGGATCGCTCCGCATTCCCAAACGAATGAATTCGCCCCTACGCGGGTTGCACCCGCCCTACCGGTTCAGGTCGTGCGATGGCCGTAGGTCGGGTGAAACCCGGCGCATCGGCGCCGGGATTTCGCGAGTGAATTCGCTCCCACAAGGACGCATGCCCCGTGTGCCGGGGGCATGCCGATAGGCCTTACTGCTGCAATTCCTGCTCGGTGAACAGGCCGTCGAAGAGCATGGTGGAGAGGTAGCGCTCGCCGGAGTCGGGGAGGATGACGACGATGGTCTTGCCCTGCATCTCCGGCTTCTCGGCCAGGCGCACGGCGACGGCCATGGCGGCACCGCCGGAGATGCCGCAGAGGATGCCTTCCTCGCGCATCAGGCGCAGGGCCATGGTCTTGGATTCGTCGTCGGTGGTGAGTTCGACGCGGTCGACGATGGAGAGGTCGAGGTTCTTCGGCACGAAGCCGGCGCCGATGCCCTGGATCTTGTGCGGGCTGGGCTTGACCTCTTCGCCGGCCAGGGTCTGGCTGATCACCGGCGAAGTGACCGGTTCCACGGCCACCGAGAGGATCGGCTTGTTGCACTGCTGCTTGATGTAGCGCGACACACCGGTGATGGTGCCGCCGGTGCCGACGCCGGCCACCAGCACGTCCACCGCGCCGTCGGTGTCGTTCCAGATTTCCGGGCCGGTGGTCTTCTCGTGGATGGCCGGGTTGGCCGGGTTCTCGAACTGTTGCAGCAGCAGGTACTGCTCGGGGTTGCCGGCAGCGATCTCGGTGGCCTTCTCGATGGCGCCCGTCATGCCCTTGGCCGGCTCGGTGAGCACCAGCTCGGCGCCCAGGGCCTTGAGCACCTTGCGGCGCTCCAGGCTCATGGAGGACGGCATGGTGAGGATCAGCTTGTAGCCACGAGCGGCGGCGACGAAGGCCAGACCGATGCCGGTGTTGCCGGAGGTGGGCTCGACCAGGGTCATGCCCGGGCGCAGGCGGCCTTGTTCCTCGGCGTCCCAGATCATGTTCGCGCCGATGCGGCACTTCACCGAATAGGCCGGGTTGCGCCCCTCGACCTTGGCGAGGATGGTCACGCCCTTGGGGCCGAGCCGGTTGATCATCACCAGCGGGGTGTTGCCGATGGCCTTGGAGTTGTCTGCGTAGATGCGGGTCATGGTCCTGTCCTTAGAGGTAGCGGGCAGATGAAAGGCGAACAGCCTATGCCCGTGTGCCGGTGCAGTCCAGCCGAACTCATTGCGGTGGGTGGCAGTCCATGAAAGAGACTCGCCCCCGGCGGATGCCCCCATGAAAAGACGCTACAGCCTGCCCCTCGGGGCCCTCCTCGCCCTCGTCCTGCTGCTGGTGGTGGCGCATTTCGCGCTGCCCTGGCTGATACGCGACTACCTCAACGACAAGCTCGCCGACATGGGCGAGTACCGCGGCCATATCACCGATGTCGACCTGGCCTGGTGGCGCGGCGCGTACCGCATCAACGGCCTGTCCATCGTCAAGGCCGATGGCGATATCCCGGTGCCGCTGCTGGATGCCCCCGGCATCGACCTGGCAGTCAGCTGGCAGTCGCTCTGGTACGAGCACGGCGTGGTGGCGCGGGTGATCTTCGAGGCGCCGGAGGTGAACTTCGTCGACGGCGGCAAGAACAAGCAGGACTCCCAGACCGGTGCCGGCACCGACTGGCGTGACCAGTTGAACAAGCTGCTGCCCATCACCCTCGACGAGGTGCGCGTGGTCAACGGCCGCATCGCCTTCCACAACTTCAGCTCCACGCCCAAGGTGGACATCGACGCCAGCGAGGTAAACGCCAGCCTCTACAACCTGACCAACGTCGCCGACGACAGCGGCGAGCGGGTGGCGCGCTTCGAGGGCCGGGCGCAGTTGCTCGGCCATGCGCCGCTGGAGGTGGAGGCGCGCTTCGACCCGTTCAAGAACTTCGAGGACTTCGAACTGCGCCTGCGTGCCCGCGACGTCGATCTGCCCCGGCTCAACGACTTCTCCCGCGCCTACGGCCGCTTCGACTTCAAGGCCGGCAGCGGCGACCTGGTGATCGAGGCCCGTGCCGACAACGCCCAGCTCAGCGGCTACATCAAGCCGCTGCTGCGCAACGTCGACGTGTTCGATTGGGAGCAGGACGTGGAGAACGACGACAAGGGCTTCCTCCGCTCCCTGTGGGAGGCCCTGGTGGGCGGCAGCGAGACGCTGCTGAAGAACCAGCAGCGCGACCAGTTCGCCACCCGCGTGGAACTCAGCGGCAACGTGCATCGCCAGGACATCAGCGCCTTCCAGGCCTTCCTGTCGATCCTGCGCAACGCCTTCATCGAAGCCTTCACCACCCGCTTCGAACGGCCGCCGCCGGAGAAGAACGACTGACCGCCGGCGCCCATCGCGGACGAATCCGCCCCCGCAGGGCGTGGCCCCTGTAGCCGAAGGTGACAGTCGCGGCCCTGACAGGCCCGTGCTTGAGCCTTCACCCATCGCAGGTCGGGGTACGCCGCGCAAAGGGAATGGCTAGGCTGGAGGGAGAGTGACCGCCCATTCAGTGACTGAATGCCCCGTCTGCGTTCACAGTGCGCCGGGCCGCGCGTTATAGTCGGCCTTTCCGTAAATACCGAAGGCCCCGGCCGAGCCGGGCGTTACCGTTCGAGGATTCCCTGATGAAGTTCGAAGGCACCCAGTCCTACGTCGCCACCGACGACCTCAAGCTCGCGGTCAACGCCGCCATCACCCTGCAACGCCCGCTGCTGGTCAAGGGCGAGCCGGGCACCGGCAAGACCATGCTCGCCGAGCAACTGGCCGAGTCCTTCGGTGCCCGCCTGATCACCTGGCACATCAAGTCCACCACCAAGGCGCACCAGGGTCTGTACGAATACGACGCGGTGAGCCGCCTGCGTGATTCGCAGCTGAACTCCGAGAAGGTCCAGGACGTTCGCAACTACATCAAGAAGGGCAAGCTGTGGGAGGCGTTCGAGTCCGAAGAGCGCGTGATCCTGCTGATCGACGAGATCGACAAGGCCGACATCGAGTTCCCCAACGACCTGCTGCAAGAACTCGACAAGATGGAGTTCTACGTTTACGAGACCGACGAGACCATCAAGGCCAAGCAGCGCCCGATCATCATCATCACCTCCAACAACGAGAAGGAACTGCCGGACGCCTTCCTGCGCCGCTGCTTCTTCCACTACATCGCCTTCCCGGATCGCGAGACCCTGCAGAAGATCGTCGATGTGCACTACCCCAACATCAAGAAGGACCTGGTAGCCGAAGCGCTGGACGTGTTCTTCGACGTGCGCAAGGTGCCGGGCCTGAAGAAGAAGCCCTCCACCAGCGAGCTGGTCGACTGGCTGAAGCTGCTGATGGCCGACAACATCGGCGAAGCCGTACTGCGCGAGCGTGATCCCACCAAGGCCATCCCGCCCCTGGCCGGTGCCCTGGTGAAGAACGAGCAGGACGTGCAGCTGCTGGAACGCCTGGCGTTCATGAGCCGTCGCGCCAGCCGCTGAGCCCCGGTCGCCCCTCCTATTCCGGAGGGGCGCTTCCATTCCGTAGCCAGAGGTCAGGATGCATAACGGCAGCTGCCTGTGCGGCGCGGTGAAGTACCAGATCGACGCCCCCATCGAATCCGCCACCCATTGCCATTGCAGCCAGTGCCGCAAGGGCCACGGTGCCGCGTTCGCCACCTATGGCAACGTGCGCTGGAGCGACTTCCGCTGGACCGCGGGCGAAGACTTCGTGACCCACTACCATTCCAGCCCCGGCGTCACCCGCAGCTTCTGCCGGCAGTGCGGCGCCACCCTGCAGTGGTACAGCGACAAGGCCCACCCCAACTGGGTGTCGATCGCCCTGGGAACGCTGGATTCGCCCCTGGGCGAGATCCCGCAGAAACACATCTACCCCGAATCCAAGGCCGACTGGTACGCCATAGCCGACGGCCTGCCCCGGGAACCCCGTTCCTGAGGCCAACCAGCAAGAGGGCGCAGCCATGCTGCTCAACCTGTTCAACGAAATGCGCGCGGCCAAGGTGCCGGTCTCCGTCCGCGAGCTGCTGGACCTGATCAACGCGCTGAAGCACAACGTGGTGTTCGCCGACATGGACGAGTTCTACTTCCTGTCGCGCACCATCCTGGTCAAGGACGAGCGCCATTTCGACAAGTTCGACCGGGCCTTCGGCGCCTACTTCAAGGGCCTGGAAAACCTCAACCAGCACATCGAGGCGCTGATCCCCGAGGAATGGCTGCGCAAGGAGTTCGAGCGCATGCTGACCGACGAGGAGCGCGCGCAGATCCAGTCCCTCGGCGGCCTGGACAAGCTCATCGAAGAGTTCAAGAAACGCCTGGAAGAGCAGAAGGAACGCCACGCCGGCGGCAACAAGTGGATCGGCACCGGCGGCACCAGCCCCTTCGGCTCCGGCGGCTTCAACCCCGAGGGCATCCGCGTCGGCGACGCCGGCAAACGCCAGGGCAAGGCCGCCAAGGTGTGGGACCAGCGCGAGTACAAGAACCTCGACGACCAGGTAGAACTGGGCACCCGCAACATCAAGGTCGCCCTGCGCCGCCTGCGCAAGTTCGCCCGCCAGGGTGCCCAGGATGAACTCGACCTGGACGGCACCATCGACCACACCGCCCGCGACGCCGGCCTGCTCAACATCCAGATGCGCCCCGAGCGCCGCAACAGCGTGAAGCTCCTGCTGCTGCTGGATATCGGCGGCTCCATGGACGCCCACGTGAAGGTCTGCGAGGAGCTCTTCTCCGCCTGCAAGACCGAGTTCAAGCACCTGGAGTACTTCTACTTCCACAACTGCATCTACGAATCGGTGTGGAAGAACAACCTGCGCCGCACCTCCGAACGCACCTCCACCCTCGACCTGCTGCACAAGTACGGCGCGGACTACAAGGTGGTGTTCGTCGGCGACGCCGCCATGGCCCCCTACGAAATCACCCAGGCCGGCGGCAGCGTCGAGCACTGGAACGAAGAACCGGGCTACGTGTGGATCAAGCGCTTCATGGAGAAGTACAAGAAGCTCATCTGGATCAACCCCTACCCCAAGGACACCTGGAACTACACCGCCTCGACCAATATCGTGCGCGAGCTGATCGAAGACCAGATGTACCCGCTGACATTGAGCGGGCTGGAAGACGGGATGAAGTTCCTGTCGAAGTGACAAGAAAAACGGGCCCGGAAGGGCCCGTTTCATTTCCTGGGTGCTCAGCTCCCGGCAGCCCTTCGGGGCTGCTTATTTTGGGTTCGGCCCTTCCTCGTAGATCACCTCGATCTCGCCGACGATATTGTCGTTGAGGGCCTCGAGATCCTCGGCCGGAATCCACCATTCGGTATGGCGGCTGCCGCCGACCTGCTCGATCCGATACTTCTCGACGAACTCGCGCCGCACCCTGAAGCGGGTCACGTAACCCTTCTTGAAGTCCGTGACGTTCCACTTGTTGATCTCGATGGCGTAGGCCTCGTTGGTCACCGGGTAGAAGATCGGCTGCCCCGGCAGCCTGGGCGGCCAGCGCTTGAACCCGCTGGCGGCAACCAGGGCAAGCTCCTTCTCGCCGCAGGGGCGGTACATGGTTATCAGATCGTCCGTAGTCACTACTTTTGCTCCTTGAAAGACATATCGCCACTGAGGCTTGGCTATTTAAAGTCTTGCCTTCAAGAAACACACCTTCATTTTGGCTGGTTACATCGGCTTCACCCTAAACTCCAACGCAGCCACAGCCAGCTCCCACTTCCCAATGGCGCTCGCCACTACTATTTTTTGTTTTGCGCTGCCAAATTGCACCACTCGCATAGCGCAAAATCCATAGCAAGGAGCTATTAACCATGAGTTACTTATTTCAAGACGGAATTGAGGCAGCACTCCGAGTCGAATCCATGAGAGGAAATGCGTCCTATCTAAAGAGTCAATGTGAGCAAATGACGCAAAAATTGATAAATGACTCACCTCGCCATATCAACATTCATGATGACCTTAGCTATGCGGAAAGCCTGATCTTTTCAATGGGAAATCAGTTCAAACCCTCCGGAGTAGCGCAGGGCGAATGGGCAGGCGACTACGTATCAGAGTGGCGGATGGTTAGTGGGAACGCTGGAGTTATTCGTGGAATGGTTTCAAACGAACTATATAGGGCCTATCAAATCGGACTGGATATTCGCTCCAACCAAGTTGTGGGCAAGATGTTCAAACTTGCAGTCATGGTCTGGTCAACGATAGGAGATTATTCCAGCCCCACTCAGAATGAAGGGCGCCGCTAGCTAAGCTCACTCCTATAGAGACTTTAAGCGACCTGAAGCAACTTGAAACGGAGGGCTTTGGCTTGGTTTATTTAGAGAGGTCTTACGCTTAAGCCTCCGAAGAACCTATTGCCCACCTCATCCCCGCTCTCGATCCTCCCCCCTCCACGGTCAATCCCGTGGCCGGGTTTGGCGGCCCGGGAGTTAGTAAGCGCGATGGCGCCGAGGTGCTTGCGAGAACGGCGAATGTTCTTGCAGGCCCCCGCACGCATGCAGTCATGCACTGCTCTGCGTTATGGCAGATCGCGCGGGGAGACCTCCGGGTCTGCCGGTTCCTACTAGCCGGTTCGCCAACCCCGCGTGGTCTGCCACCCTCGTTTGGCGACGTGGGTGGCAGCTCTTCCGACCTAGTAGGAGCTCCGCCATGCACGACGCATCCACCCCCATCGTTTTCCAACGCCACAACCACCAGCTGCGCACCGTGATGATCGACAACCAGCCCTGGTTCGTCGCCCACGATTTCGCTCGCCTGATCGGCGCTCTGCGTCCCTACCGCATGACCCGCCTGGTGGACCCGCACCAGCGCCGTGTCGTGGTACTGCGCCACGCCAGCGGTGGCAGCGAGGAGGTACTGGCCATCAGCGAGGCCGGCGCCTATCGGCTGCTGTACCGCTTCGATCACCCAGAACACAGATGCATCAGCCAATGGCTTAGCGAGGTGGTGGTGCCAACGCTATATGACCGCCACCGCAACCCCGAAGCGGCCCCCCGGCGGGCCGCAATGAGCTGGGCCAATCAGCGGATTGGCATTCTGAAATGGCAGGGGGATATCTGGATCGCCCGGCAGGATTTGCCGGTCTTCCTCGCCAGCCGGGATGACCCGGCCCTGAGCGATGAGCCAAGCTGGAGGCACGTGCCTTTAGGCGATTGGTGATACAGGCCGAATACCTGTAGGGGCGAATTCATTCGCCCAGAGAGCGCGGAGCGATCCCCTGTTGCAGCATGGGTTTCGCTTCGCTCTTCCCATCCTACGAAGCTGGGTAGCCCGGGCTTCAGCCCGGGGGCTTGCTCCTGACCACCGGCTCGCACAAACGCGCACTGGTTTCACAATGCCTTCAAGGCGTTCGGCTAAGGTGCGTGCCATCCGCCCCACGGGGCTTAGCCAACAGATCGGACGACAGCATGGACACCCTCCGCGACGGCATCGATGCCTATAACCAGACCTACCTCGAGATCAACGGGGAAGAGGACGAGCTCTACACCGAAGGCCCTGCGTCGGAGGAGGATATCGAGCAGCTGGCCGCCCTCACCGGCCCGCTGCCGGCGGAGCTGCAAGGCTTCTACCGCACCCTCGGCGGGCTGAAGAACCAGAACGAATCCGAGTCCCACTGCTTCTGGATTCCCGCCCCCGCCGAGCTGGCGGACTGGCTGCAGGAGCAAGGCGGCTCGGCCGGGATCATCGACGTGATACGCGCCCATTGGGGTGGGGACCGCCCGGAGTTCGACGCGGGCCGCCACTTCGGCGCGGAGGAGATCGCGGCGCTGAATGAGCGCTTCATCGGCTACGGCTGGTACAGGGTGGCGGACATCCTCGAAGGCGCCTATTTCCTGTTCTTCGACCGTGAGGGTCGCTTCGGCAGCCTCTACTACCACCAGGACGATTTCGCCGGCGCCAAGCAGGCGCTGAAGGAGATGCTGCGCGACGGCATCAAGGGCCAGCCGCTGGAGCAACTGCTGGGCGAGGCACTGGAAGAAGTGCGCGCCAGCATGGAGGAGTTCGGCTGACGCCGGCTCCCCTCCCCGCTTCAGTCCCAGATGGGCGTTGGGTGGGCCGGGCGGCGCTCCGCTTCAGCCAACCGCCCCCCCTGCGCCACTCAGGCCATGTCGCTGCCGGCGAACTCTTCGCCGAGGAAGTCGATCAGCGAGCGCACCGAGGGCAACAGCCCGCGCCGCGACGGGAAGATGGCGTGGACGATGCCGCACTTGGGCGAGAAGCCCGGCAGCATTTCCACCAGCGTGCCGTTGGCCAGGTCCTCGCGTACCGCTACCCGTGGCAGGTGGGCGATGCCGACCCCGCCCAGCACGCCGTTGCGCAGCGCCATCAGGTCGTCGGTGACCATGCGCGGGCGATGCGGGATGGTCAGCCGCGCCCCTTCCGGGCCGAACAGCTCCCATTGGTAGTCCCGCTGCGCGCCGCCCCAGTGCAGGCTCGGCAGGCGGCCCAGTTCCTCGGGCGCGAAACCTGCCGGCAACCGGGTGAGGAAGTCCGGCCGGCCCACCAGGCACTGGGTGCTGTCGGCCAGCACCTTCATCACCATGTCGGTGTTTTCCAGGGGTGGGAAGCGCACCCGCAGGGCGATGTCGAAGCCTTCGTGGAGCAGGTCCACCCGGCGGTTGGTGCTTTCGATGAAGAGCTCTACCAGCGGGTACTTGAGCATGTAGCGGGTGAGCATCGGCCCGACCCAGGAGTTGAGCAGCGTGGTCGGGCAGGCGATGCGCACCAGGCCGCGCGGCTCGCTGCGGTTGCGCTCGATCACCTCCGCCGCCCCTTCCGCCTCCACCCGCATGGCCACGCAACGCTGGTAGTACTCCTGGCCGATCTCGGTGAGCGAGCAATGCCGGCTGGTGCGATGGATGAGGCGCACGCCGAGGCGCTCTTCGAGCTGGGCGATGCGTCGGCTGAGCTTGGACTTGGGCATGTCCAGCGCGCGGCCGGCCGGGGCGAAGCCGCCGTGCTCCACCACCTGGGTGAAGTAGTAGAGGGTGTTGAGGTCTTCCACGCTCGTTCTCCAAATAGAACGCTAGAGGTATTTTTCGCAGTCTAGCGGATCAAGGGTGCCGAATTTAATCTTTCTCACATGCAGACAACGCCTGCAGCGAGAAGCAGAACCCAACGCCGAACCGGCACCCAGAATCGATAAGCGAGGAACGCACCATGACCAATTTCACTTACAACCGTCTCGACAAAGACAACGCCGCCGTCCTGCTGGTGGACCACCAGGCCGGCCTGCTTTCCCTGGTTCGCGATATCGAGCCGGACAAGTTCAAGAACAACGTCCTGGCCCTGGCTGACCTCGCCAAGTTCTTCAAGCTGCCGACCATCCTCACCACCAGCTTCGAAACCGGCCCCAACGGCCCGCTGGTGCCCGAGCTGAAAGAGCTGTTCCCGGACGCGCCCTACATCGCCCGCCCTGGCCAGATCAACGCCTGGGATAACGAAGACTTCGTCAAGGCGATCAAGGCCACCGGCAAGAAACAGCTGATCATCGCCGGCGTGGTGACCGAGGTCTGCGTGGCCTTCCCGACCCTCTCCGCCCTGGAGGAAGGCTTCGAGGTGTTCGTGGTGACCGACGCCTCCGGCACCTTCAACGAGATGACCCGCAACGCGGCGTGGAACCGCATGAGCCAGGCCGGCGCGCAGCTGATGAACTGGTTCGGCGTGGCCTGCGAACTGCACCGCGACTGGCGCAACGATGTGGAAGGCCTGGCCGCCCTGTGCTCCAACCACATCCCGGACTACCGCAACCTGATGACCAGCTACGCGGCGCTGACCGGCAACAAGTAACGGAGCGGGCGCAAGCCTGAAACGAAAACGGGAGCCTCGATGGGGCTCCCGTTTGCGCATGGCCACGGCGCCTTGGGTAGAATGCCGCGCCCTCTTCCATCACGAACCCCGACCATGAGCCACGTCACCCTCGAACTGCTGCAGACCGGCCCCGAACAGGCCGAGCTGATCCGCAACCTGTACCAGTTCTACTCCTATGAGTCCTCGGATTGGGAGGAGGAAGACGTGGAGGCGGACGGGCGCTTCTACATCCACGAGGAGCACCTGGCGCGCTACTGGCAGGAACCGCAATGGAGCGCCAACCTGGTGCTGGTGGATGGCTTCATCGCCGGCTTCCTGCTGATCGAGCGCAGCGAGCTGCCGGGCATGGATGCGCTGGAACTGGCGGACCTGTTCATCCTCAAGCGCTACCGCCGCCAGGGCATCGGCCGCCTGCTGGCGACCCAGGTGCTGATGGACGGCAGCACCGACTGGCTGGTGCGCTTCTACCGCGACGACGAAGCCGCCCAGGCCTTCTGGCACGCGGTGATGGAAGGTCTGCCGAAGCCGGTGCGCACCCTCGACCCGGGCGACGACCCGCAGTTGCTCACCTACCTGGTGACCCGGGCGCTGCATTGAGGCCTGCCTTCCCGGGCTGAAGCCCGGGCTACGGGGTGCCCTGGGTTGGCAACGCGATTCGGCTCGGCATCGCTGGTGGATGAAAAGAGCGTCATCCACCCTACACATCGATCAGCTCCGTAGGGCGGGTGAAACCCGCGTGGCTCATGCATCGACGATGTCGGGTTGCACCCGACCTACCTGCTACACCCGGATAATCGTCGTGTTGCGAAATGATGGGTTTCGCTCCGCTCTACCCATCCTACGAATGCGGCCCCATACGAATACGGCCCCGTAGGATGGGTAGAGCTTTGCGAAACCCATGCGGTGCCTCTGCACGGAGTGCCCGGTGGGGTGTTGTCCACCTTTGTATCTCGGCTAGCTATCCGGCATTCCCTCCTTTTCCGCTCGACCACCCGTCTCGCTTGCGGGGCCATGAGTGAACTACGCGGGGTCGCGGATTGTCAGTTCGCTGTCGGCTCGAACCGGGTGGATGGCGTGGCCATTCGCCACCTGGGCGCTGCGCAGCCATCGCTCTTTCTGAATGCGATGCTCGCCTGGCCGGCGCTTATCACGCCCGCGCTTCGGGTCCCGTTCCATAGCCAGTGAAGATTGCCCCATGCCCCTGACCCGTCATCTGCTCGCCCGTGCTCCTTCGTTCTCCTCCCGCGCCATCGGCGCCTGCCTGCTGGGCGGCCTGCTGCTGGCCGGCATGCCCGCGCAGGCCGAGGAGAAAGCCGACAACACGCGCTGGGTGAGCGACAGCCTGAGCACCTATGTGCGCAGCGGCCCCACCGATGGCTACCGCATCGTCGGCACCCTGGTTTCCGGGCAGAAAGTCGAGCTGCTGAGCACCCAGGGCGACTACAGCCAGGTGCGCGGCGAGAACGGCAGCGCCGTGTGGATCCCCACCCGCGACCTGCAATCGGTGCCCGGCCAGGCCGAGCGCCTGCCGCAACTGGAACAAAAGGTGACCGAGCTGAGCACCGAGCTGGGCGGTATCGACGAGACCTGGAAAACCCGCGTGCAAGGCATGCAGGAGACCATGGACTCGCGCAAGGCGCTGATCGACGAAGCCCAGGCCGCCCGCGCGGCCCTGGACAGCGAGCTGAGCCAGGCCCGCTCCGAGCTGCGCGAGGTGCAGGCGCAACTGGGCGATGAGAACAAGCAGGTGCTGATGCGCTACATGGTCTACGGCGGCAGCATCGCCGGTGCAGGCCTGCTGCTCGGGCTGATCCTGCCGACCATGCTGCGGGTCAAACGCAAGCGCAGCGACCAGTGGGTCTGACCCGCTGAGCGACCGGGGAGCGCGCGGCTCCCCCATTCAGTTCGCAGCCCGCGCGATCACCTCCACCGCCGCCCTACCCTTGCGCTTGTCCAGCAGGTATTCACGCCCTGCCAGCGAGGCGCCGAGGAACTCGCGGAGCGTCGGCCCCGCCTTGAGCAGCCGCGTGGCGAAGAGGAACTCCGCCAGCTCGTGGAACCACACGCGACGACCGATGCGGGTGTACCAGGCCATGGCGTGGCGGAAGTCCGCATCCGGGTGCAACAACAGGCGACCGAGGGCCCTGGGGCGGGCCTGCATGCAGACCTCGATCGTCTTGAACCAGAGGAACACCCGCCAGGCCGGCACGCGCTGTACTGCCAGCACCTGGTGCTTGTAGTCCCAGCGACGGGTGTCGGTCTGGATCACCCGGCGCTGCTCGGCCGTTTCGTAGAAGGGTGTCCAGCGGTGCGGGATGACGTAGAGCAGTTGGATCTGGTCCGGGTCGTAGCGCAGCAGGTGGCGCAGGGAGCGCCAGTAGTCGGCGTCGGTTTCCTCCTGGAAGCCGATCACGTAGGTGGCCATGGAAACGATGCCGTGCTGGCGCAGCAGGCGGATGGCCTCCTGGTCCTCGCGGGTGGTACCGCCCTTGCGAATCGCCTCAAGGGTGCCTTCGTCGTAGCTCTCGATGCCCAGCAGGAAGCGGATCACCCCGGCCTTGCGGTACAGGTGGAGGATGTCGGCATCGCGGACGATGTCGCCGGCACGGGTGGAGCCCACCAGCAGCAGCGGTACGTCTTCGGCGATCAAGGCTTCGAGGAAGGCCTTCCACATCTTGCGCGAGCCGGTGGGCAGCTCGTCGGCGAAGTTGATCAGCTCCACGCCCTGTTCCCGGTGCAGGCGTGCCAGCTCCCGGGCCAGGCGCACCGGGTCGCGGTGCCGCCAGCGGGTCCAGAACCCGCGCTGCCCGCAGTAGTTGCACAGGTAGGGACACCCCCGGGAGAACTGCACCACCACCGCCCGCTTGCCGCCCCAGTAGGAGTAGTGGGCGTGGTCGATCAGCTCCCAACCCACGCGGTAGTCGTCGAGGTTGCGCAGCATGGCGGCGGCAGGCGTGGCGTAGGGTTCGCCCAGGTAGCGCAGGGCGATGCCGTGGACATCCAGTGGCGAGTGCCCCTGCGCCAGAGCCTGCATCAGCGAAAGCGCGGTCTGCTCGCCCTCCCCACGCACGATAAAGTCGACTTCCGCCACCTCCTGGAGGATTTCGTCCCAGTGATAGCTGGGGTGCACGCCGCCGTAGACGATGACCAGCCCGGGCAGCACGCCCTTGAGGGCACGGCAGATGTCCACCACCGTGGGGTGCGCCGAGCTGGAGCCGGAGTGTCCGAGCATCACCACATCCGGCGCCGTCGCCTGGATGCGCGCCACGATCTGCGCCACGCTCAGCCCCTCGCGGTCCGCATCCAGCAGCGAGACGTGGAAGCCCGCGTCCAGCAGCGGCCCGCCGATGGCGAGCAGCCCCAGGGGCGGCAGGTGCTCGCGGGGCAGGCGGCTGCCGATGGCGGTGTGGGGCGGGTTGATCAGGGTGATGTCCACGGCGACGTCCTTTTCCTCGGGGCGGGTCGCCTTTATGCACGCGCGCCGTGCAGGCTGCGTGGACCGCAGATGGAGTTGCCGTGGAGTTTCGGTGAAGGTTTCGGCGCCCAAGAAAAAGGCCGCTCGAAAGCGGCCTCGTTCATAACGCGTACGACTACTCGGCGAGGCGCCAGGTGGTGCCGCCCTTGCCGTCTTCCAGGACCACGCCCAGGGCGGTGATCTGGTCGCGGATGCGGTCGGACTCGGCCCAGTTCTTGTCCGCACGCGCTTGCAGGCGCGCCTGGATCAGGGCTTCGACCTCGGCCGCATCGACCTTGCCGGTGGCGCCGGCCTGGAGGAAGGCGTCCGGGTCCAGTTGCAGCAGGCCGAGCAGGCCGCCCAGGGCCTTGAGACGGGCCGCCAGGGCTGCCGCGGCGGCCAGGTCGGTGTCGCGCAGGCGGTTGACCTCGCGGGCCATGTCGAACAGCACGGCGACGGCTTCGGGGGTGTTGAAGTCGTCATCCATGGAGGCATTGAAGCGCTCGACGAAGGCTTCGCCCTCGGCGGCGGGCGCCTCCGGCAGGCCGCGCAGGGCGGTGTAGAAGCGTTCCAGCGCGCCCTTGGCTTCCTTGAGGTTGTCTTCGGAATAGTTGATCGGGCTGCGGTAGTGGCTGGAGACCAGCAGGTAGCGCACCACCTCGGGGTGGTACTTCTCCAGCACCTCGCGGATGGTGAAGAAGTTGCCCAGGGACTTGGACATCTTCTCGCCGTCCACGCGCACCGCGCCGGCGTGCATCCAGGCCTTGGCGTAGAGCTTGCCGGTGGCCGCCTCGCTCTGGGCGATCTCGTTCTCGTGGTGGGGGAACACCAGGTCCGGGCCGCCGCCGTGGATGTCGAAGGTCTCGCCCAGGCAGCAGGTGGACATCACCGAGCACTCGATGTGCCAGCCGGGACGACCGGGGCCCCAAGGGGATTCCCAGCTCGGCTCGCCGGGCTTGGCGCCCTTCCAGAGCACGAAGTCCAGCGGGTCTTCCTTGGATTCGTCGACCTCGATGCGGGCGCCGATCTTCAGCTCGTCGATGCGACGGCGGGACAGCTTGCCGTAGCCCTCGAACTTGCCCACGCGGTAGTAGACGTCGCCATTGCCGGGGGCGTAGGCGAAGCCCTTGTCGATCAGGGTCTGGATCATCGTGTGCATGCCGGCGATGTGGCCGGTGGCACGGGGCTCGATGTCCGGGCGCAGCACGGCGAGGCGCGCCTCGTCTTCGTGCATGGCGGCGATCATACGGTCGACCAGGGCCTCGAACGGCTCGCCGTTCTCCTGGGCGCGACGGATGATCTTGTCGTCGATGTCGGTGATGTTGCGCACGTAGGTCACGTCGTAGCCGCGCTCACGCAGCCAGCGGGTGACCACGTCGAAGGCGACCATCACGCGGGCGTGGCCGATGTGGCAGAAGTCGTACACGGTCATGCCGCACACGTACATGCGCACGCTGTTGCCTTCCAGGGGCTGGAAGGCTTCCTTGACCTTGCTGAGGGTGTTGTAGATCGACAGCGCCATCATTGCCCCCAGGAATCACGCAGGGTGACGGTGCGGTTGAACACCGGTTTGCCGGGCTGCGAATCCTTGAGGTCGGCGACGAAGTAGCCTTCGCGCTCGAACTGGAAGCGCTCCTCGGGCTGCGCATTGGCCAGGGACGGCTCGGCGCGGCAGCCGGTGAGCACCACCAGCGACTCGGGGTTGATGTTGTCGAGGAAGCTGCCGCCCTCTTCGGATTTCTCCGGGTTCGCCGAACGGAACAGGCGGTCGTACAGGCGCACTTCGCACTCGACGCTGGCCTCGGCCGGCACCCAGTGGATCACGCCCTTGACCTTGCGGCCTTCGGGGTTCTTGCCGAGGGTGTTCTCGTCATAGGAGCAACGCAGCTCGACGATGTTGCCGGCGGCATCCTTGATGGCTTCGTCGGCGCGGATCACGTAGCTGCCGCGCAGGCGCACTTCGCCACCGGGGATCAGGCGCTTGAAGCCGGCCGGCGGGACTTCTTCGAAGTCGCTGGCGTCGATGTAGATCTCGCGGGCGAAGGGCAGCGCGCGAACGCCCATGTCTTCCTTCGGGTGGCGCGGCAGTTCGAGGTTCTCGACCTGGCCTTCCGGGTAGTTGGTGATGACCACCTTGAGCGGCTTGAGCACGCACATGGCGCGGGACGCGGTGGCGTCCAGGTGGTCACGGATGCTGAACTCCAGCATGCCGATGTCGACCACGCCGCTGGCACGGTTGACGCCGACCATCTCGCAGAAGTTGCGGATCGACTCGGGGGTGTAGCCGCGACGGCGGTAGCCGGAGAGCGTCGACATGCGCGGGTCGTCCCAGCCGCTGACGTGCTTCTCGTCCACCAGTTGCTTGAGCTTGCGCTTGCTGGTGATGGTGTAGTTCAGGTTCAGGCGCGAGAACTCGTACTGGCGGGGCTGCGCGGGGACCGGCAGGTTGGCCAGGAACCATTCGTAGAGCGGGCGATGGTCCTCGAACTCCAGGGTGCAGATGGAGTGGGTGATGCCTTCGATGGCGTCCGACTGCCCGTGGGTGAAGTCGTAGCTGGGGTAGATGCACCACTTGTCGCCGGTCTGGTGGTGATGGGCGTGGCGGATGCGGTAGAGGATCGGGTCGCGCAGGTTGATGTTCGGCGAGGCCATGTCGATCTTGGCGCGCAGGGAGCGGGCGCCATCCGGGAACTCGCCGGCCTTCATGCGGGCGAACAGGTCCAGGTTCTCTTCCACCGAGCGCTCGCGGAACGGGCTGTTCTTGCCCGGCTCGTGCAGGCTGCCGCGGTATTCGCGCATCTCTTCGGCGTTGAGGTCGCAGACGAACGCCTTGCCGGCCTTGATCAGCTCGATGGCCCAGGCGTGCAGCTGGTCGAAATAGTTGGAGGCGTAGCGCACCTCGCCGGACCACTGGAAGCCCAGCCATTTCACGTCGCTTTCGATGGCGTCGATGTATTCCTGGTCTTCCTTGGCCGGGTTGGTGTCGTCGAAGCGCAGATGGCAGTCACCGCCGAATTCCTGGGCCAGGCCGAAGTTCAGGCAGATCGACTTGGCATGGCCGATGTGCAGATAGCCATTGGGCTCCGGCGGGAAGCGGGTGACGATCTTGGCGTGCGTACCGGCATCCAGGTCGGCCTGGACGATGGGGCGGAGGAAGTTGGCGGCGGCGGGGGTCTCAGGCTTGCTCATGGGATCCTTAGGTCTACGGGTGCGCGGCACAGGGTAGGCCGGTCAAATCAAAGCGCTTATCATAGCCGAAGCTGTCAACCCCCTGACAGGCCTTCGAATTCTCGACAGAGCGAATACCGAAATGATCAAGCTGCACACCAACCATGGCGTCATCACCCTGGAACTCTTCGAAGACAAAGCCCCGGAAACCGTGGCCAACTTCAAGGAGTACGTGAAGGCCGGCCACTACGATGGCACCGTCTTCCACCGCGTGATCTCCAACTTCATGATCCAGGGCGGCGGCTTCGAGCCGGGCATGAAACAGAAGACCACCCGCGCCTCCATCAAGAACGAGGCCAACAACGGCCTGTCGAACAAGGTCGGCACCGTGGCCATGGCCCGCACCATGGAGCCGCACTCCGCCTCCGCGCAGTTCTTCATCAACGTCGCCGACAACAGCTTCCTCAACCACAGCGCGCCGACCGTGCAGGGCTGGGGCTATGCGGTGTTCGGTGAAGTGACCGAAGGCATGGACGTGGTCAACAAGATCAAGGGCGTGGCCACCACCATGAAGTCCGGCCACCAGGACGTACCGGTCGAAGACGTGATCATCGAGAAGGCCGAGATCGTCGAGTGATCCTGCTGATCTCCGATCTGCATCTTGAAGAGGAGCGCCCGGATATAACCCGGGCGTTTCTTCGTTTCCTGCAGACCCGCGCCAGCCAGGCCGAAGCGCTCTACATACTGGGTGACTTCTTCGAGGCCTGGATCGGCGACGACGCCATGACCCCCTTCCAACGCTCCATCGCCCAGGCCCTGCGCCAGGTGGCCGATGGCGGCACGCGCATCTTCCTGATGCATGGCAACCGCGACTTCATGATCGGCACGCGCTTCTGCCGCGAAGCCGGCTGCACCCTGCTGGCGGACCCGAGCCGCGTCGAGCTGGCCGGCCACCCGGTGCTGCTGATGCACGGCGACAGCCTGTGCACCCGCGACGAGGCCTACATGCGCATGCGGCGCATCCTGCGCAACCCCGTCGTGCTGTGGATACTGCGCCACCTGCCGCTGGCCACCCGCCACAAGCTGGCACGCAAGCTGCGCAGCGAAAGCCGCATGCAGACCCGGCAGAAGGCGGCGGAAATCACCGACGTCACCCCGGAAGAAATCCCGCGCCTGCTGGCCGCACAGGGCGTACCGACGCTGATCCACGGTCATACCCACCGCCCTGCCGTACACGAACTGCAAGTGAGCGGCCTGCCCGCCCAGCGCATCGTTCTCGGGGATTGGGATCGCCAGGGCTGGGCCCTGGAAGTCGACGAACAGGGCTTCCGCCAGGCACCGTTCGCCCTCGACTGAGCCGCGCAACGCGAACTCCTCCGCAGGCCGCGCCGGCTCTCCTTGACGGGATGGCACGCGGCCAGCAGCATCGCCGCTTTCGATTTCACGTCAAGGAGCGACCATGCCGTTCAGCGATTCCCCCTATATCAAGTACCTGGTCGGCATCGTCGCCGGCACGGCCGCCGCCTTCGTGCTGTTCAACGGCATCTTCTTCTACAACGAAGCCGGCTTCGCCACCCATGTGCGGACCATCTTCGGCGAAGAGAAAGTGGTGGATGACGTCGGCTACGCCACCAAGTGGTTCGGCCGCGCCACGCCCTGGAAGAAGGCCCTGAGCGTGCAATCGGTGCTCACCGAAGCGCTCAACCAGATCGACGACACCAGCGACAACGACTCCCTGGGCGCCACCATCGAGGCCTTCCCCATCGTCTTCCTCGGCAACGTCGACGCCAAGGTGGAATCCTCCGCGCGCTTCCGCCTGCCCAGCGGCGAGCAGTTCCTCAAGATCGCCCAGGAATACCGCAACCCGGAGAACTTCATCCGCACCGCGCTGGTACCGGCGATCAAGGAAACCCTGCAGGCCACTGCCTCGCTGATGACCGCCGACGACTTCTACGCCGGCGCCCGCAGCGAGTTCGCCGCCGAGTTCGAAAACCAGCTCAACGACGGCCTCTACCTGATCAAGCGCAAGGAAGTGCGGGGCCCGCGCGGCCACGTGCCGCAACAGACCGCCATCCTCCAGGCCGGCACCGAGCAGGGCAGCTTCGGCGATAACAACGCCAGCCAGTTCATCACCGAGAAAGTGATCGACGCCAAGGGCATGCCGGTGCGCAAGCAACAGCAGTTCCGCAAATACGGCGTGGAAGTGGTGGAAGCGCGCATCACCAACGTCGACCCCAACCCGCAGTACAAGCAGCGCATGGTCAAGGTGCAGCAGGCCCTGGCCGAGCTGGCCGTGGCCCGGCAGAACCGCCTGAAGGAAGAGGAAGAGAAGCTGCTGGTCACCGCCCGCGGTGAGAAGGAAGTGGAAGCCCGCCGCCAGGAAACCCTGCGCGACCAGATCGAGCGCACCACCCAGGCCGAGACCGAGAAGCAGCTGGCGCGCATCAACGCCGAGCGCGAAAAGGGCCGTGCCGAGATCGAGAAGCAGACCGCCGAGCTGCTGCGTGACAAGGCCAGCATCACCGCCCAGGCCACCAAGATCACCGCCGACGCCGAAGCCTATGCCCGCGAAGCGGTGATCAAGGCGGACGGCGCGCTGCAACCCAAGCTCGACGCGCTGATCGCCATCAACAAGGTGTGGGCCGAGGCCGCCGCCCAGGCGCCGGTGCCCAGCGTGATGATGGGCGCCGGGCAGAACGGCGCCAGCAGCCGCCAGGACGAGATCGGCCAGCTGATGGGCGTGCTCGCCACCAAGGCGGCCCGTGACCTGGCGCTGGACCTGAAAGTGAAGGACTGAGCCCTCCCCGGCCACAAAAAAAGCGCCCCTCGGGGCGCTTTTTTCATGCTCGGTGTCGCCGGCTCACTGGGCGACCGGCACGCCACTGTGGAAGCGGAACTCCTCGTCCGTGCTCTCGATCAGCTCGCGCTCCACGTCCCGGACCTTCTCGATCACCGCATCCACGTCCGCCGCTTCGCCGTACTGGTAGGCCAGCTTCAGGTAGCCCTGGTAGTGGCGCGCCTCGCTCTTCAGCAGGCCGAAGTAGAACTTGCCCAGTTCTTCGTCCAGGTGCGGCACCAGCGCCTCGAAACGCTCGCAGGAGCGCGCCTCGATGAAGGCGCCCACCACCAGGGTATCCACCAGCTTGGCCGGCTCATGGTTGCGCACCACCTTGCGCAGGCCAGAGGCGTAACGCGCGGCAGATACCGCGCGCAGCGGCACGCGACGCTTCTTCATGATGCGCAGGACCTGCTCGTGGTGGACCAGCTCCTCACGGGCCAGGCGCGACATGAAATTGATCAGGTCCAGGCGCGTGTTGTACTTGGCGATCAGCGCCATGGCCGTGGACGCCGCCTTGTACTCGTTGTTCTTGTGGTCGATCAGCAGGGTTTCCTGGTCCGCCAGCGCGGCCTCCACCCAGGCGGCAGGCGTGCGGCAACCGAGGAACTCGTGGATTTCCGGGAGGTTCATGGGCGGGGCGCTCCCTGGCGGGCGATGACGAGGGAAAACGGAACGGCGGGGATGGCGGACAAGGGCATGGCAATCTGGTCGGGCGGGCAATGGCGGAGCATTATACGGGGGCTGCAGGCCGCAGCCAGCTTGATGCACTGATATATGTCAAGAACGCGAAGCGTCCAGGGCAGCTACAGTGGTTCCAGCTATATGTCTTCCAGGGAGAGCACGACCATGCAAGCCATCCGCAGCATCCTCGTGGTAGTTGATCCGAACCACCCCGATGGCCTGGCGCTCAAGCGCGCCAAACTGATCGCCGGGGTGACCCAGTCGCACCTGCACCTGCTGATCTGCGACCGCAAGGCGGATCACGCCGCCTACCTCGCCGACCTGTCCGGCGCGCTCGCCAGCGAAGGCTACAGCGTGACCAGCCAGCAGGCCTGGAACGAGAACCTGCACCAGACCGTGATCGCCGTGCAGCAGGCCGAAGGCTGTGGCCTGGTGATCAAGCAGCATGTGCCGGACAACCCGCTGAAGCGCTTCCTGCTGACGCCGGACGACTGGAAGCTGCTGCGCTACTGCCCCGGCCCGGTGCTGATGGTGAAGACCGACACGCCCTGGACCGGCGGCATCATTCTCGCGGCCGTGGACGTCGGCAACAGCGACGGCGAGCACCGCACCCTGCACGCCAGCATCATCAGCCACGGCTACGACATCGCCGGGCTGGCCAAGGGCACCCTGCACGTGATCAGCGCCCACCCCTCGCCGATGCTCTCGGCGGCGGACCCGACCTTCCAGCTCAAGGAAAGCATCGAGGCGCGCTACCGCACCGAATGCCGCAGCTTCCAGGAGGAGTTCGACGTCAGCGACGAGCGCCTGCACGTGGAGGAAGGCCCGGCCGATGTGCTCATCCCCCATGTCGCCCACAAGCTCAAGGCGGCGGTAACGGTGATCGGCACCGTGGCCCGTACCGGCCTCTCCGGCGCGCTGATCGGCAACACCGCCGAAGTGGTGCTGGACTCGCTGGAAAGCGACGTGCTGGTGCTGAAGCCGGACGAAATCATCGCCCACCTGGAGGAACTGGTCGCCCAGCGCTGACCCGCCCCATGAAAAAGCCGCCTCGATGGGCGGCTTTTTCGTGCCTGGCGTTTCACTGCCGTGGATGAAGGGCTCAGACGCGGCTCTCCATCCCCTCCAGCAGGAAGCGCGGCGCGATGTAGCGATCGTAGTGGGCTTCCGACAAAAGGAAGAACTCCCGATCGATGGCCCCGCGCAGCTCCGGCAGCGTCCAGCCGCGGAACTCGGGCATCAGCGCCACGCCGTAGGCGTCCAGGCGGTTGATCATGCGCGAGGCACGGGCGATGAGCTGGTAGGCCCAGCAATAGGCGGACTGCTCCGGCACGAAGCGGACCTGGCGTTGCTCCAGCTGCATGCGCAAGCGATCTTCGTCGAAAACCTCGAGTTTTGCGGTCATCACCTGGACCAGGAGGATTTCCAGACGGCGCCAGACGGCGCGTTTTTCCTCGTCGTTGTAGAGGTTCCAGTTCACCACTTCATGGTGGAAGCGCTTGCAGCCACGGCACACGAGATCCCCGTAGACGGTGGAGCAGAGGCCGACGCAGGGCGTCTTGATGCGCTGATTGGACATGGCGGGAGGGTCTGGGAAAGCACGAACAGGCCGGCATCTTAGCCCTTTGTCTAGGCAGGGTCACCCCAAGAAACCCAGGGCTTTTGTCTTAACTTCGGCTCAGCTTTCCTTTAGAATTGGCCCGCCATTTTAGGCGCCAATGTCCGTTGGAAGCTGTTTTCAAAGCGTCACGAGCACAGTCCACCCGGCAGGAAAATTGGCGTTGGGCACTCCCCAGCGAGTGCCTTGCGCCAGCCCTCATCAGGCCTTCCTTCCGGCGTAAAACTTTGAAAACAGCTTCTGGATGGAACCAACGAAACCCTGGCCAGGCAGCTCACAAAGCTGCGCGGCGCACGTGTTCGCTGGATTCCTGGATGAGCGTCCCGGACAACTCCTTGGGACCACTGATGAGGGTAAAACTGTGCTTGAAGCCTATCGCAAACACGTACAAGAGCGTGCCGCCCAGGGTATCGTGCCCCAGCCGCTGAACGCCGAACAAACCGCAGGCCTGGTAGAGCTGCTGAAGAACCCGCCGGCCGGCGAAGAAGAATTCCTCGTAGACCTGATCACCAACCGCGTTCCGCCGGGCGTGGACGAAGCGGCCTATGTAAAGGCCGGTTTCCTCTCCGCCGTCGCCAAGGGTGAAGCCAAGTCCCCGCTGATCTCCAGGCAGCGCGCCACCGAACTCCTCGGCACCATGCAGGGCGGCTACAACATCGCCACCCTGGTCGAGCTGCTGGATGACGCCGAGCTGGCCGCCGCCGCTGCCGAACAGCTCAAGCACACCCTGCTGATGTTCGACGCCTTCCACGACGTAGCCGAGAAAGCCAAGGCTGGCAACGCCCACGCCAAGGCCGTGCTGGAGTCCTGGGCCGCTGGCGAGTGGTTCACCAGCAAGCCCGCCATCGCTGACAAGTACAGCCTGAGCGTGTTCAAGGTCACCGGCGAAACCAACACCGACGACCTGTCCCCGGCTCCCGATGCCTGGTCGCGCCCGGACATCCCGCTGCACGCCCTGGCCATGCTGAAAATGGCCCGTGACGGCATCGTCCCCGAGCAGCAAGGCGCCATCGGCCCGCTGAAGCAGATCGAAGAGATCAAGGCCAAGGGCTTCCCGGTCGCCTACGTCGGTGACGTGGTCGGTACCGGTTCCTCGCGTAAATCCGCCACCAACTCGGTGCTGTGGTTCTTCGGCGACGACATCCCCTATGTGCCGAACAAGCGCGCAGGCGGCTTCTGCTTCGGCTCCAAGATCGCCCCGATCTTCTACAACACCATGGAAGACGCCGGCGCCCTGCCGATCGAGTTCGACGTATCGAACATCAACATGGGCGACGTGATCGACGTCTACCCGCACGCCGGCAAGGTGTGCAAACACGGCACCGACGATGTCATCACCACCTTCGAACTGAAGACCCCGGTGCTGCTCGACGAAGTCCGCGCTGGCGGCCGTATCCCGCTGATCGTCGGCCGTGGCCTGACCGAGAAAGCCCGTGCCGAACTGGGCCTGGGTTCTTCCGACCTGTTCAAGAAGCCGGAACAGCCCGCCGACAGCGGCAAGGGCTTCACCCTGGCGCAGAAGATGGTCGGCAAGGCGTGCGGCGTAGCCGGCGTTCGCCCGGGCACCTACTGCGAGCCGAAGATGACCACCGTCGGTTCCCAGGACACCACTGGCCCGATGACCCGCGACGAGCTGAAAGACCTGGCGTGCCTGGGCTTCTCCGCCGACCTGGTGATGCAGTCCTTCTGCCACACCGCCGCGTACCCGAAACCCATCGACGTCACCACCCACCACACCCTGCCGGACTTCATCCGCACCCGTGGCGGCGTGTCCCTGCGTCCTGGCGACGGCATCATCCACAGCTGGCTGAACCGCATGCTGCTGCCTGACACCGTCGGCACCGGTGGCGACTCCCACACCCGCTTCCCGATCGGCATCTCCTTCCCGGCCGGTTCCGGCCTGGTAGCCTTCGCCGCCGCCACCGGCGTCATGCCGCTGGACATGCCCGAATCCGTTCTGGTGCGTTTCAAAGGCAAGCTGCAGCCCGGTATCACCCTGCGTGACCTGGTCCATGCGATTCCCTACTACGCCATCCAGAAAGGCCTGCTGACCGTCGAGAAGAAGGGCAAGATCAACGCCTTCTCCGGCCGCATCCTGGAAATCGAAGGCCTGGACGACCTGACCGTCGAGCAAGCGTTCGAGCTGTCCGACGCCTCCGCCGAGCGTTCCGCTGCGGGCTGCACCATCAAGCTGCCGGAAAAGGCCATCGCCGAGTACCTGCAGTCCAACATCACCCTGCTGCGCTGGATGATCGGCGAAGGCTACGGCGATGCCCGCACCATGGAACGTCGCGCCCAAGCGATGGAAGCCTGGCTGGCCAACCCGCAGCTGATGGAAGCCGACAAGGACGCCGAATACGCCGAGATCATCGAGATCGACCTGGCCGACGTGAAAGAGCCGGTTCTCTGCGCTCCGAACGATCCGGACGATGCCCGCCTGCTCTCCACCGTTGCCGGCGACAAGATCGACGAAGTGTTCATCGGTTCCTGCATGACCAACATCGGCCACTTCCGCGCTGCCGGTAAGCTGCTGGACAAGGTCAAGGGCTCGATTCCGACCCGCCTGTGGCTGTCGCCGCCGACCAAGATGGACCAGCACCAGCTGACCGAGGAAGGCTACTACGGCATCTACGGCAAGGCCGGCGCGCGCATGGAAATGCCGGGCTGCTCGCTGTGCATGGGTAACCAGGCACGCGTAGCGTCGAACTCCACCGTGGTTTCGACCTCCACCCGTAACTTCCCGAACCGCCTGGGCGATGGCGCCAACGTGTACCTGGCCTCCGCCGAGCTGGCAGCCGTCGCGTCCATCCTGGGCAAGCTGCCGACCGTCGAGGAGTACATGGAATACGCGAAGAGCATCGACAGCATGGCTGCCGACGTTTACCGCTACCTGTCCTTCGACCAGATCGCCGAGTACCGCGAAGCCGCTGCGAACGCCAATATCCCGGTCGTTCAAGCCTAAGCCTCACCAGCCATGAAGAAGCCCCGCCCCGTGCGGGGCTTTTTTATGGGCGCCGTTCCCACACCCGGCGTCACCCTGTAGGAGCGAATTCATTCGCGAGCTCTTCGCTGACCCAGGCCCGTCGAACCGAAGCAACGCCATCTCGCCGAACCGTGCCGCACACCACGAATTCACCCTCTCCCGCCTTGCCAGCCCACCGCCAGCGGCTATGTTCCAAGGAGAAGCGCCCAACCGCTCATTCCAAGGAGTACCACCATGAAGAAGCACTGGATTCTCATCGCCCTCTGCCTGGTCGGCCTGGCCGGCTGCTCCAGCGAATACCTGATCAACACCACCGACGGCCAGATGCTCACCAGCGATGGCAAGCCGCACCTGGATGAAGACACCGGCATGCTCGAGTTCGAAGACAGCGAAGGTCGCAAGCAGCAGATCCCGCAGACCCAGGTGAAGCAGATCATCGAACGCTGATCCGCCCCGCTCCACCCAGCCCCCGCTCCAGCGGGGGCTTTGCTTTCCGCCCCTGGCACATCGCTTGCTTTGCCCAAGGCATCAGGCCCGCTCCAACGGCGGAGCGGGCCACCGGACAATGGCGTCGTCATCGGCCATCGCAGCCCGCGATCCGCCGTGGCGACGCCTTTTTGTTGATGGGAAGGCGACAGCATGAGCGACAACCGACTGCACACACGCACCGACAACCTGGCCTGGGTCGCCGGCAGCGACGCACCTGAAAAGAGCACGCTGGACCTCGGCTTCATGGCCCTCACCGACTCCGCCTCGCTGATCGTCGCCGCCACCCAGGGCTTCGCCCAGCCCTATGGGCTCACCCTCAACCTCAAGCGCCAGGCTTCCTGGGCCACCCTGCGCGACAAGCTGCTGTCCGGCGAGCTGGACGCCGCCCAGGCACTCTACGGCCAGGTCTACGGCATCCACCTGGGCATCGGCGGCACGGCCACCGACATGGCCATCCTCATGGGCCTGTGCCAGAACGGCCAGGCCATCAACCTCTCCGAACCGTTACGGCGCGCTGGAGTGACCACTGCCGAGGCACTGGCCGCCCACGTGCGCCAAGGTGGTGCACGACTGACCTTCGCCCAGACCTTCCCCACCGGCACCCACGCCATGTGGCTGGCCTATTGGCTGGCCGCCCAGGGCATCCACCCGCTGCACGACGTCAGCAGCGTGGTGGTACCGCCTTCGCAGATGGTCGCCCACCTGCAGGCCGCACGCATCGACGGCTTCTGCGCCGGCGGCCCCTGGGGCGCCCTCGCGGTGGACCAGGGCCAGGGCTTCACCCTCGCCACCAGCCAGATGATCTGGCCCGACCACCCGGAAAAGGTCCTCGGCGTCACCGCCGCCTTCGCCGACGCCTACCCGAACACCGCCCGCGCGCTGACCATGGCGGTGCTCGAAGCCAGCCGCTTCATCGAGCAGAGCCTGGAAAACCGCCGCAGCACCGCCCAGTTGATCAGCGGCGCCGAGTACATCGACGCCCCGCTCTCGGCCATCGAGCCACGCTTCCTCGGCCACTACCGCGATGGCCTCGGCAACACCTGGGAAGACGCCCACCCGCTGCGCTTCTTCGACGGCGGCCGGGTCAACCTGCCCTACCTCTCCGACGGCATCTGGTTCATGACCCAATTCCGCCGCTGGGGCCTGCTGCGCGATGACCCGGACTACCTGGGCGTCGCCCGCCAGGTGCAGCGCCTCGACCTCTACCGCCAGGCCGCCGCAGCCCTCGGTATCGAAGCGCCCGCCGAGATGCGCAGCGCCACGCTGGTGGACGGCATCACCTGGGATGGCAGCGACCCGGCCGGCTATGCACGCAGCTTCCGCCTGCACGCCCTCGCCGGCACGTCTTCCGCCCTCGCCCTGTAACCGGACGGCCACCCTATGCTGCGCATCCTTCTGATCAACGACACCGCAAAGAAAGTCGGCCGCCTGCGCGCCGCCCTGGTCGAGGCCGGCTTCGAGGTCATCGACGAATCCGGGCTGACCATCGACCTGCCCGCACGGGTCGAAGCCGTGCGCCCCGACGTGGTGCTCATCGACACCGAATCCCCCGGCCGTGACGTCATGGAACAGGTGGTGCTGGTCAGCCGCGACCAGCCCCGCCCCATCGTCATGTTCACCGACGAGCACGACCCGGGCGTGATGCGCCAGGCCATCCAGGCCGGCGTCAGCGCCTACATAGTCGAGGGCATCCACGCCCAGCGCCTGCAGCCCATCCTCGACGTCGCCATGGCCCGCTTCGAAAGCGACCAGGCTCTGCGCGCGCAGCTCAACGCCCGCGAGCAGCAACTGGCCGAACGCAAGCGCGTGGAACTGGCCAAGGGGCTGCTGATGAAGATGAAGAACTGCAACGAGGAAGACGCCTATACGCTGATGCGCCGCCAGGCCATGAGCCGCCAGCAGAAGCTCGTCCAGGTCGCCGAGCAGATCATCGCGATGCACGACATGCTCGGGCACTGAGGGGCAACTGTACGGGTGGGAGTTGTAACTGTTCTGCTTTCCGGGGTCCGTCGACCGCGACTGTACGGCCATCGCCGGCGTGGCGTGTATCTGCTGGCACGCCGTGGCGACGGCTAAGGTAAGCCCATCGCAGCCACCGCCCGGACACGCCCATGGACACCGAACGCCAGCTCCTCGAAGACGCCGACCGCCGCGCCCTCGCCTACTTCGACGGCATCCCCGGGCGCCGCGTATTTCCCGATGCCGAGGCCATCGCCGCCCTGGCCGGCTTCGACGGCCCCCTGCCCACCCAGGGCCTGCCCGCCCAGCAGGCCCTGCAATTGCTGGACGAGCTGGGCTCCCCCGCCACCACCGCCTCCAATGGCGGGCGCTACTTCGGCTTCGTCATCGGCGCCACCCTGCCCGCCGCCGCCGCGGCCGAGCGCCTGGTGCTGGCCTGGGACCAGTGCGCCTCGTCCTTCGACAACTCCCCCGCCGCCGACCGCATCGAAAAGGCCGCCGCGCGCTGGGTGCTGGAGAGCCTCCGCCTGCCCGCCGAGAGCGCAGTCGGCTTCGGCACCAGCGCCACCGCCTGCACCCTCGCCTGCCTCAGCGCCGCCCGCCGCGCCCTGCTCGCACGCAAGGGCTGGGACTTCGACGGCGACGGCCTGATGGGCGCGCCCGAGGTGCGCGTGGTGGTCTCCGCCAGCGTGCACATCACGGTGAAGAAGGCCCTGCGCATCCTCGGCTTCGGCATCAACCGCCTGCTGGTGGCCCCCGTCGACGAGCTGGGCCGTATCGACCCGGCGCAGCTGCCGCCGCTGGACGACATGACCGTGCTCTGCCTGCAGGCCGGCGAGGTGAACGGTGGCGAGTTCGACCCCTTCGCCGAACTCATCCCCCGTGCCCACGCCGCCGGCACCTGGGTGCATGTGGACGGCGCCTTCGGCCTCTGGGCCCGCGCCAGCTCCGCCGCTGCGCTCACCGAGGGGGTCGAGCGGGCCGACAGCTGGACCACCGATGGCCACAAGTGGCTGAACACCCCCTACGACGGCGCCATGGCCATCTGCCGCGACGTCGAGGCCCTGGCCACGGCGATGAACAGCGACGCCGCCTACGCCAGCGCCTCCCGCGATGCGCAGAAGAACCTCAACCTGGAGTTCTCCCGCCGCGCCCGGGGCGTGCCCATCTGGGCGGCCCTGGCCAGCCTCGGCCGCGACGGCCTGCGCGAGCTGATCGACCGTCACCTGCGCCAGGCCGGCCACCTCGCCGAACGCCTGCGCGGCGCCGGCTACCAGGTGCTCAACCGCGTGGTGCTCAACCAGATGCTGGTGCGCGCCGACAACGACGAGCAGACCCTGGCCATCCGCCTCGCCGCCCAGGCCTCGGGCGATGTCTGGTTCGGCCCTACCCTGTGGCAGGGGCGCCCGGCCTTCCGCCTCAGTGTTTCCTCGTGGCGCACCACGGATGCCGATATCGAACGCCTCGCCGAGCTGCTGGTCCGCCTCAAGGCCGAAACCCGCCCTTGAGCCCTGTGCAATGCCCCGGTGCCAGTGCGCCACCGGTCGCCGCCGCAACGCAGCGGCAGAACCTTCCTTGAAGGCGACGAGTCTGTGAAAGGCCTGCCACGCGGCAGGCCCTATACAAGCGCAGGGAAGGCACGTACGCGTCGAAGGAAAGCGGTCTCGAGCGGAGTGCGGCCCGACAACGAGGATGCAAGGCATGCACAGGTTCCAATCGCTCCACTCTACGTCCCACCGCCATCGCGGTGCCTATTGGCTCGGCCTGTTCGGCTGCCTGCTGCTCGGCGAAGCCCAGGCCGAGCTCTACAAGGGCGTCGCCCCGGGCGGCAACTTCGCCCTGGAGAACTGGAACATCACCGTGCCCCAGGACGCCGATTGCGGCACCGAGGGCAAGGCCGTCACCGTACGCCCGGACCAGCTCAGCGGGCCCGACGGCTACCAGTCGCGCTGGTTCCGCACCGACCCGGGCGACGGCTCCCTGAGTTTCTGGACGCCGGTCAATGGCGCCACCGCCGGGGGTTCCAGCAGCCCGCGCTCGGAACTGCGCGAGATGCTCGACCCGAGCAACCTCGGGCTGACCTGGAGCGGTGCCGGTGAATCGGTGCAGGACGCCCTGCTCAAGGTCATGCAGGTGCCCAGCGACGGCCTGGTCATCGTCGGCCAGGTGCACGGCTACGGCAGCGCGCCGCTGATCCTCCTCTACTACCGCTACGACTTCGCCAAGAAGACCGGCCGCGTCATCGCCAAGCTGCAGGGCCTGCCGGAGCAGGGCCTGCCCTATACCAACCACGTGCTGGCCACCGACATCGCCCTGGGCGAAACCTTCAGCTACCAGATGAGGGTCAGCAACAACGTCGCCATGGCCTCGGCCAACGGCGGTGCCGTGGCGACCATGGCGATGGACCCGGCGTGGAACAGCGAGACCTTCTACTTCAAGGCCGGCGCCTACCTGCACATGCACGGCGACAGCGCCACCGAAGGCGCGCGGGTGAAGTTCTACCGCCTGGCCGCCAGCCACCCCAACGACGGCCTCTTCGTCAACAGCCCCGCCGCCCTGCCCAGCGCCCGCGTCGGCCAGGCCTACCAGACCCAGCTCTACAGCACCGGCGGCCTCGGCGGCGCCACCTGGAAACTGGTCAGCGGCCACCCGCCGGCCGGGCTGACCCTGGCTTCCGACGGCCTGGTCAGCGGCACCCCGGAAGCCGGCACCGCCTCCACCACCGCCCACTGGTTCGTGGCCCAGGTGCGTGACGTCAACGGCAGCACCCACCACAAGAAGTTCTCGATTCTCATCTCGCAATAACGCAATCGTTGCGGTGGAGCCTGTACCGGCCCACCGCAACAGCGCCCGGGCCGGCACCATGTGCAGGCTGACGCCAGGTGGGAGCGGATTCATCCGCGATGCGCACTGCCCTGTGGCACGCCCATTCGCCCTGAAAGAAAAGGCTCTGTCGGCGTTAGCTGTTGTGGTTTTAATGCAAGCGCTCAAGCACGGCCCTTTCCGGGCGCCCAAGGGTTCGTGCCACCTCCACCGCATGGGTTTCGCTTCGCTCTACACCATCCTACGAAAGCCCGTGCGCGCCACGTGGCGATGCGCTGGACGAAGAAAGGTGGGGCAGCCGCCAACGCCCCTCCAGGAGGCCGAACGCAGTCGTTGCGCCGGGGGACGAGCGGCATGGATGCCGCGAGAGGCGCGCCAGGCCATGGATGGCCCATCGCGCCGGCCCCCAGAGCGACGATGGAGTGAGGGAACCCCGGCGAAGCCGGGGCCGGATGATGGGGCAAGCGTTTTTGGTTCCTTTTTTGTGGTTCGGCATCCCGACGATTGAAAAAAGGGACTCGCCCGGGTGGGCGAAACCAGAAATATCACCAGAGCTCAGCAATCAGCTGGGCTCAAATCCTCTAGCAACACTTAACGCAGACAGAGCCAAAGAAAACGCCCCGAAACGCCTCGGATTTTTCTCGACAACGCCCCACCGCTGCGCTTATCTTCGCCGCCAGGCCACCCATGTGGCCAACGTCGCTCGGACGGTTCCGGGCGCTTACGTATCCGAGGAAAGCATGGCTGACACGCGTTCTCCGCGCCGTTTCGCGCGCATCGATCGTCTCCCCCCCTATGTCTTCAACATCACCGCCGAACTCAAGATGGCCGCGCGCCGTCGTGGCGAGGACATCATCGACCTGTCGATGGGCAACCCCGATGGGGCCACCCCGCCGCACATCGTCGAGAAGCTGGTGCAGGTCGCCCAGCGCGAAGACACCCACGGATACTCCACCTCCCGCGGTATTCCCCGCCTACGCCGCGCCATTTCGCGCTGGTACAAGGACCGCTATGACGTGGAGATCGACCCGGAAAGCGAAGCCATCGTCACCATCGGCTCCAAGGAAGGCCTCGCGCACCTGATGCTGGCCACCCTGGACCACGGCGACACGGTGCTGGTGCCCAACCCCAGCTACCCGATCCACATCTACGGCGCGGTGATCGCCGGCGCCCAGGTGCGCTCGGTGCCGCTGGTGCCCGGCGTCGACTTCTTCGCCGAGATGGAGCGCGCCATCCGCGAATCCATCCCCAAGCCGAAGATGATGATCATCGGCTTCCCCTCCAACCCCACCGCACAGTGCGTGGAGCTGGACTTCTTCGAACGCGTGGTGGCCCTGGCCAAGCAGTACGACGTGCTGGTGATCCACGACCTGGCCTACGCCGACATCGTCTACGACGGCTGGAAGGCCCCATCGATCATGCAGGTGCCCGGCGCCAAGGACATCGCGGTGGAGTTCTTCACCCTGTCCAAGAGCTACAACATGGCCGGCTGGCGCATCGGCTTCATGGTCGGCAACCCCGAGCTGGTCAGCGCCCTGGCGCGGATCAAGAGCTACCACGACTACGGAACCTTCACCCCGCTGCAGGTGGCCGCGATCGCCGCGCTGGAAGGCGACCAGCAGTGCGTGCGCGACATCGCCGAGCAGTACCGCCAGCGCCGCAACATGCTGGTCAAGGGCCTGCACGAGGCGGGCTGGATGGTCGAGAACCCCAAGGCCTCGATGTACATCTGGGCGAAGATCCCCGAGCCCTACGCCCACCTCGGCTCTCTGGAGTTCGCCAAGAAGCTGCTGGCCGAGGCCAAGGTCTGCGTCTCCCCGGGCATCGGCTTCGGCGAGTACGGCGACGACCATGTGCGCTTCGCCCTGATCGAGAACCAGGACCGCATCCGCCAGGCCATCCGTGGCATCAAGGCGATGTTCCGCGCCGACGGGCTGATCCAGCCAGGCAAGGCCCGCAAGGCCGAGTGACACAGGCAACGGCGCCCCAGGGGCGCCGTTTTCATTTCCCGCGCAGGGGTTCGTGCCCCGGTGGCGTATCAAGGCTGTACCGGGCGCCGTCCCGGCCCATCAGCGAAGGACCCCACGATGAAGCCCAGCCGCCTGCTGTTCCTCTGCGCCGCCCTGCTCGGTGCCCTGACGTTGCAGACCGCCAGCGCCGGCCTGCTCCAGGAGCGCCGCGAAGCCCGCCAGCTCGACGACGCCGGCATCCGCGTGCAACGGGATGTCGCCTACGGCAACGATGAGCGCCAGCGCTTCGACGTTTACCTGCCCAAGGTCGCGCCGCGCGTGCCCGCCCCGGTGATCTTCATGGTCCACGGCGGTGGCTGGGCCAACGGCGACAAGGACAACGGCAGCGTCGCCCTGAACAAGGCCCTGCGCTGGGTGCCCCAGGGCGTGGTGCTGGTCTCCGCCAACTACCGCATGCTCCCCGACACCCCGCCGCTGGCCCAGGCCGACGACGTGGCCCGCGCCCTCGCCCAGGCCCAGCAACTGGCCAGCGGCTGGCAGGCCGACCCGGCGCGCTTCGTGCTGATGGGCCACTCCGCCGGCGCCCACCTGGTGGCGCTGATTGACGCCGCGCCGGAGATCGCCGCCCAGCAGGGTGCGCGCCCGTGGATCGGCACCGTGGCGCTGGACAGCGCCGCCTTCAACGTCGAGACGGTGATGCGCGGCCCGCACCTGAAGCTCTATGACCGCGCCTTCGGCAACGACCCCGCCACCTGGCGCGCCGCCTCCCCCACCCTGCGCCTGGAGCAGACCGGCGCGCCGCTGCTGGCGGTGTGCTCCACCCGCCGCGACGACGCCTGCCCCCAGGCCCGTGGCTTCGCCGCCAAGGGCCGCGACCTGGGCAAGCGCGTGGAGGTGATGGGTGTGGACATGTCGCACCGGCAGATCAACCACGAACTCGGCCAGGACAACGGCTACACCGCCGACGTCGAGCGCTTCCTGCGCAGCGTCGGCCTGCTGCGTCTCTGAGCCGGTTAGCACCATGTCCCGAAGCCAGCGCCTGCTCGACCTGCTGCAGATCCTCCGCCGCCACCGCTACCCCGTCGCCGGGCACGCCCTGGCCAGTGAGCTGGGCATCAGCCTGCGCACCCTCTACCGCGACATCGCCACCCTGCAGCAACAGGGCGCCAACATCGAAGGGGGCGCCGGGCTGGGCTACGTGATGCGGCCCGGCTTCGAACTGCCGCCGCTGATGTTTTCCCTGGGCGAGATCGAAGCCCTGGTGCTCGGGATGCGCTGGGTCGCCCGCCGGGGCGACCGCCAGCTGATGGCGGCCGCGCGTGACGTGCTGGCCAAGGTCGGCGCGGTGCTGCCGCCGGCCCTGCGCGAGGAGCTGGAGACCAGCACCCTGCTGATCGGCCCGGCACCGGCCAGCGAAGTCCCCGATGCGCTGCTGGAGCAGGTGCGTGAGGTCATCCGCCGGGAACATCGCGTGCAGCTCGGCTACCGCGATGTGGAGGGCCAGGCGTCGCAACGGGTGGTCTGGCCCTTCGCCCTGGGCTACTTCGAGCAGACCCGGGTGCTGGCCGCCTGGTGCGAGCTGCGCCAGGCCATGCGCCACTTCCGCCTCGACCGGGTGGACGACCTGCTCGACCTGGGCCAGCGCTACCCGCGACGACGCCAGGTGCTGCTGCGCGAATGGCGCGAACTGCACGGCATCGCCGAGCAATAAGGCTGCTGCCAGAAACTGACAGAGGTGGGGCCTAGCCTGCGCGCATCGAGTGACGACGCCCGTCGCTCCGCATCGGAGACCCATCCAATGATCGCCCCCAACCTGCTCAACCTGTATGTCGACGACCCCGTGCGCAGTGCCGCTTTCTATCGGCGCCTGCTGGCGCGCGAGACCGTCGAGCACAGCCCGGGCTTCGCCCTGTTCGTCTTCGACAACGGCTTCAAGCTTGGCCTCTGGGCCCGCGACGGCGTGAAGCCTGCCACCACTGTGCCGTGCGGTGGCAGCGAGCTGTGCGTCCAGGTCGACAGTGACGACGACGTGCACCGCCTGCATCAGCTCTGGCAGGAACAGGGCGTGGAGATCGTCCAGGCGCCGGAGGCCATGGACTTCGGCTACACCTTCAGCGGCATCGACCCCGACGGCCACCGCCTACGGGTCTACCACCTGACGCTGTAAAGGGTTACCGGCCGCCTGCCTGTGGCCGGGCGGCCGCACACCGCCCGGCTGCTGGCACCGTGCCGCCTCACTGGCCCGCGACGATGCAGTTCGTCGCCTAACTGGAACCTCGCTGAACTTCCGGGATCGTGCCGGTCCCAACAGGGGCTTATTCCCCCGGCCTCAAGGACAGCCCGTGATCGATCTCAGCACCTGGAAACTCGACATCCCCGCCCACCAATCCGCCACGCTCATCACCACCCAGCGCCTTAACAACGGCTATGAAAGCCAGTACTTCCGTCGCAACGACGACGGCAGCGTGACCTTCTGGGTGCCCGTCACCGGCAGCACCAGCGAAGACGCCCGCTACCCCCGCAGCGAACTGCGCGAGACCCAGGCCGACGGCACCCTGAGCTACTGGAACTACCAGAGCGCCGACAATTACCTGAGCGCGGTGCTCTCGGTGCAGCAGGTGCCGAGCAAGAACAAGATCATCATCGGGCAGATCCACAGCAAGGACGAAGCCGGCAGCGAGAACGACCCGCTGCTGAAGCTGCAGTACCACTACAAGGACGGCACCGGCCGCCTCGAGGCCCTGCTGCGCAAGCGCCCCGGCGACAAGGAGGTGGAGAACATCCTGCTGGCCGAGAACGTCGACCTGGGCGAGCGCTTCGGCTACGACCTGCGCCTCACCCCCAGCGGGCGCCTGGGCATCACCGTCACCAGCAAGGGCGATGACGGCGGCCTGTTCCGCCAGCTGAGCGGCTACTGGGGCAACCAGCAGCTCTACTTCAAGGCCGGCGCCTATATCCAGGACAACAGCGGCCCGAGCAACGAAGGCGGCCGGGTGACCTTCTACTGGCTCAACGGCCTGCACCGCTAAGCCTCATTCAGTCGGCGAATGGCCACATAGCGGCGGCGGCGCGGGTAGAATCCGCCCGCCGTTGCCACGGCCCCTTCCCTACCGACGTACGAGGTTTGCACCCCGATGGCCCGCCTGACCCTGAACTTCCCCGAAGACCAGTTCTGCTACTCCACCCACCTGACCGTGCGGGTCACCGACATCAATGGCGCCAACCACCTGGGCAACGACTCGATGATCTCGATGATCTCCGAGGCCCGTGCGCGCTTCCTCTTCGACTTCGGCATCACCGAGACCGAGGGCGACGGCACCGGCATCATCGTCACCGACCTGGCCACCACCTACCGCGCCGAGGCCCATGCCCGCGACCAGCTGCTGTTCGAGGTGGGCGTGATGGACTTCAACCGCTACGGCGGCGACATCACCTTCCGCATCACCCGCCCGGCCGACGGCAAGCTGGTGGCCATGGCCAAGTCCGGCTTCGTGTTCTTCGACTACCACGCGTCGAAGGTGGTGGAGATGCCGGAGAAGTTCCGCAGCACCTTCCCCAAGGTCAACTGGCTGGACTGAACCCGCCCCCGCAGCTCCGCCCCGGTGCACGGGCGCGACAGCGCGCCCCCTTTTGCACCGGCGCCAGCCCCCGGCCACGCCGGCCGGCCCACTGCCAAACGCCTCTCTCGCACCGGCCGAAGCCAGGCAAATCAGGCACTTGCCCCGTCCGGCGGCATCGGTCTCGCTCCTTGGCCCGTCTCTTGCTCCACCCCCTCCACAGGTAGCCAACGGCGGTTGCCCGACTGAACGACAAAGGCGTCGCGTCACTGCGCAGAAATGCAGCCAGTGCGCGGCGCTTTTTTCGTTCCGGCCCCAGCGATGGGGCGGCTGGCGTGCCGTGATCCGGGCGCCCGCATGCGACCCACCCTACCCAGCCACGGCCAAGGCCGTGGCACGAAGCGCCACGAGCGCGACGTGTTCCGGGAGGGTGCGACCGCCGGGGCTGTCCCGCGGCGCGCCCTCCCGGCCCCCTGACGCAGATGAGGTGTTCGATGACTACGAGTTTCTGGAAGGCCGGCCACGCTCCCACCCTGTTCGCCGCATTTCTCTATTTCGACCTGAGCTTCATGGTCTGGTACGTGCTCGGCCCGCTGGGCGTGCAGATCGCCGCTGACCTGCAGCTGACCACCCAGCAACGCGCCATGATGGTCGCCACGCCCATCCTCGCCGGGGCCGTGCTGCGCTTCCTGCTGGGCCTGCTGGCCGACCGTACCTCACCGAAATCCGCCGGGCTGTTCGGCCAGGTGGTGGTGATCGCCGCGCTGTTCACCGCCTGGCAACTGGGCATCCACAGCTATGAGCAGGCGCTGCTGCTGGGCCTGTTCCTCGGCTTCGCCGGGGCCTCCTTCGCCGTGGCCCTGCCGCTGGCCTCGCAGTGGTACCCGCCGCAGCACCAGGGCAAGGCGCTGGGCATCGCCGGGGCCGGCAACTCCGGCACCGTGCTGGCGGCGCTGTTCGCCCCGGGGCTGGCCGCGCTGTTCGGCTGGAACAACGTGTTCGGCCTGGCGCTGATCCCGCTGGTGCTGACCCTGGCGATCTTCGTCCTGGCCGCGCGTAATGCCCCCAACCGCCCGGCGCCGAAATCCCTCGCCGACTACATGAAGGCCCTGGGTGACCGCGACAGCTGGTGGTTCATGTTCTTCTACAGCGTCACCTTCGGCGGGTTCCTCGGACTGGCCAGCACCCTGCCCGGCTACTTCCACGACCAGTACGGCCTGGAGCCGGTGACCGCCGGCTACTACACCGCCGCCTGCGTCTTCGCCGGCAGCCTGATGCGCCCCCTGGGCGGCGCCTTCGCCGACCGCATCGGCGGCATCCGCACCTTGCTGGTGGTCTACACCGTGGCCGCCATCTGCATCGCCGCCGTGGGCTTCCACATCTCAAGCGCCACTGCTGCCCTGGCCCTGTTCGTGGTGGCCATGCTCAGCCTCGGTGCCGGCAACGGCGCGGTGTTCCAGCTGGTGCCGCAGCGCTTCCACAAGGAAATGGGTGTGATGACCGGGCTCATCGGCATGGCCGGCGGCATCGGCGGCTTCTGCCTCACCGCGGGCCTGGGCGCCATCAAGCAGCACACCGGCGACTACCAGCTGGGCCTGTGGCTGTTCGCCAGCCTCGGCGTGCTGGCCTGGTTCGGCCTCTACGGCGTGAAGCTGCGCTGGCGCACCACCTGGGGCTCGGCGACCGTCACCGCGGCGCGCGTCTGAGCGCCATGGGGCTGAAACTGAGCTTCGGCGAGGCCAGCGCCATCGGCCCGCGCAGCGAGAACCAGGACGCCCTGCGGGTGGTGACGCCCGCACCGGCCCTGGCCGCCAGCAAGGGCTACCTGTTCGCCCTGGCCGATGGCGTCAGCCAGTGCGCCGACGGCGGCCTGGCCGCGCGTGCCACCCTGCAGGCACTGGCGCTGGACTACTACGCCACGCCGGAAACCTGGGCGGTGGCGCAATCCCTCGACCGCCTGCTGCTGGCCCACAATCGCTGGCTGCAGGCCAGCGGCGGCGGCCAGCCGCTGCTGACCACCCTCACCGCCCTGGTGCTGCGCGGCCGCCGCTTCACCCTCGCCCATGTCGGCGACTGCCGCGCCTACCGCTGGCGCGCCGGGCAGCTCGACCGCCTCAGCGAGGACCACGTCTGGGACCAGCCCGGCATGCAGCACGTGCTCAAGCGCGCGCTGGGGCTGGATCAGCACCTGGTGGTGGATTACCTGGATGGCGAGCTGCAGGAGGACGAGCACTTCCTCCTGGTCAGCGATGGCATCTGGGCGGTGCTCGGCGATGCCGGCATCCTGCGCATCCTCCAGGACGAACCCGAGCCCGAGGCGGCCAGCCGCGCCCTGGTCGCCGCCGCGCACCTGGCCGGCGGCCAGGACAACGCCAGCGCGCTGCTGGTGCGGGTCGACGGCCTGCCCCCCAGCGGCCTGGCCGATGCCCTGGCGCAACTGGAGGATTGGCCGCTGCCGCCGGAGCTGCGCCCGGGCCAGCTGTTCGAGGGCTGGTGGGTGCAGGGGCTGCTGGCCGAGTCGCGCCAGTCGCTGCTCTACCGCGTGCTCGACGACGCCGGCCAGCCCTGGCTGCTGAAGACCCTGCCGCCCGCGCGCCACGACGAACCCGCCGCCGGGCCGGCGCTGCTGCAGGAAGAGTGGTTCCTGCGGCGCGTGGCCGGGCGCCACTTCGCCGAGGTGCACCCACTGCCGCAGCGCCAGCACCTGTACTACCTGCAGCGCGAGTACCCGGGGCAGACCGTGGCCGAACGGCTGCGCCAGGCCGGGCCGCTGGCGCTGACCGAGTGGCTGGACCTCGCCCCGCGTCTAGTCAGGGCCCTGGGCATGCTGCACCGGCGCAACATCCTGCACCGCGACATCAAGCCGGAGAACCTGCTGCTCGGCGAGGACGGCGAGCTGCGCCTGCTGGACTTCGGCCTGGCCTATTGTCCGGGCCTGTCCCAGGACGAGGCCCACAGCCTGCCGGGCACGCCCAGCTACATCGCCCCCGAGGCCTTCAACGGGGTACAACCGTCCGCGCAGCAGGATATCTACGGGGCGGGCGTCACCCTCTATCAACTGCTCACCGGGCACTACCCCTTCGGCGAGATCGAGGCCTTCCAGCACCCGCGCTTCGGCACGCCGACGCCCGCCAGCCGCTACCGCCCGGACCTGCCCGCCTGGCTCGACGAATGCCTCGGCCGCGCCCTGGCCAGCGACCCCGGGCAACGCTTCGAGACAGCGGAGGAATGGCTGCTGGCCCTGGAACAGGGCGAGCGCAAGGCGCTGGCGAGCAAGCCGCGCCCACTGCTGGAGCGCGAGCCGCTGAAGGTCTGGCGCGGCATCGCCCTGCTGTCGTTGCTGGCCAACCTGGCGCTGCTGGTGCTCTGCCTGCACGGCTGACGCACCGATGCCGGGCAAGCCGCCCCGAAGCGGTGCAGAAGAGCCTCCGGCGTAGCTCGCAAAGGCCCGCCGGAGCCACGGAAAGCAGGGCCTGGCAGAGTTGGCACAAGCCCTGCAATGGCTCCACCACAATCTACAAAAAGCGCCCACCTCAACGTAGAGATGGCACTTTCCCGATAGAACGGGACTTGGACAAAGGCGTCCTGCTGGCAACAGCGGGACGCCTTTTTTGTTTGCCCGGAATTCATGCAGGAGCCTCGCCCATGAACAGACCCAGGCTGGTGATGATCGGCAACGGCATGGCCGGAGTGCGCACCCTGGAAGAGCTGCTCAAGCTCGCCCCGGATCTCTACGACATCACGGTGTTCGGCGCCGAGCCGCACCCCAACTACAACCGCATCATGCTGTCGCCGGTGCTGGCGGGCGAGCAGGCCTTCGAGGACATCGTCCTCAACGACCTGGAGTGGTACGCCGGGCACGGCATCCGCCTGCTGCTCAACCGCAGCGTGGTGAAGATCGACCGGCGCCGCCGCCTGGTGATCGCCGACGACGGCACCGAGGCCGCCTACGATCGCCTGGTGATCGCCACAGGCTCTTCGCCCTTCATCCTGCCGGTGCCGGGCAACCGCCTGCAGGGCGTGATCGGCTACCGCGACATCGCCGATACCCGGCAGATGATCGACACCGCCCGCAGCCACAGTCACGCGGTGGTGATCGGCGGCGGCCTGCTCGGCCTGGAGGCGGCCAATGGCCTGCGCCAGCGCGGCATGCAGGTGACCGTGGTGCACCTCGCTGACTGGCTGCTGGACCGCCAGCTGGACCGCACCGCCGGGCAGCTGCTGCAGGAAGCGCTGGAGGCTCGCGGCATCCGCTTCCGCCTGGGCACCCACACCGAGGAGCTGCTGGACAACGGCGAGGGCCGGGTCTGCGCGGTGCAGTTCCAGGGCGGCGAGGTGATCGCCGCCGACCTGGTGGTGATGGCCGCCGGCATCCGCCCCAACGTCGCCCTGGCCGAGCGCGCCGGCCTGCCTTGCAACCGCGGCATCCTGGTCAGCGACACCCTGCAGACCAACGATCCGCGCATCTACGCCATCGGCGAATGCGCCAGCCACCGCGGCATCGCCTACGGCCTGGTGGCACCGCTGTTCGACCAGGCCGGCGTCTGCGCCAACCACCTGGCCCAGCTCGGCTTCGCCCGCTACCAGGGCTCGGTGGTCTCCACCAAGCTCAAGGTCACCGGCATCGACCTGTTCTCCGCCGGCGACTTCATGGGCGGCGAAGGCACCGAAAGCATCACCCTCTCCAACCCCCTCGACGGCATCTACAAGAAGCTGGTGATCAAGGACGGCGTGCTGGTGGGTGCCTGCCTGTTCGGCGACACCGCTGACGGCAGCTGGTACTTCCGCCAGGTGCAGGCACGCACCGACATCAGCCACCTGCGTGACCGCCTGATTTTCGGCGAGACCCTGGCAGCCGAGAACCCCGAGCCAGCGGCCGAACCGCGTTGCGCCGAGCCGGCGCGCATTCCCGTGCGCCTGCTACAAAGCGCCTGAACCCCTTCACAGGAACCTTCGTCATGAGCCGGACCACCGCCTCCACCTGCTGCTACTGCGGCGTCGGCTGCGGCGTGCTGATCGAGCACGACGACGCGCGCATCCTCGGTGTCGCCGGTGACCCGGCGCACCCGGCCAACTTCGGCCGCCTGTGCAGCAAGGGCTCCACCCTGCACCTGACCGGCGACCTCCAGGCCCGCGCGCTGTACCCGGAACTGCGCCTGGGCAAAGGCCTGGCACGCAGCCGCACAGACTGGGACAGCGCCCTGGACCACGCCGCCGCGCGCTTCGCCGAAACCATCGCCGAGCACGGGCCGGACAGCGCGGCCTTCTATGTCTCGGGCCAGTTGCTGACCGAGGACTACTACGCCTTCAACAAGCTGGCCCGCGCCCTGGTGGGCACCCACAACATCGACAGCAATTCGCGGCTGTGCATGTCCTCCGCCGTGGTCGGCTACAAGCGCAGCCTGGGGGCCGACGCGCCGCCCTGCTCCTACGAGGACATCGAGCAGAGCGACTGCGTGCTGATCGCCGGCAGCAACATGGCCTTCGCCCACCCGGTGCTGTTCCGCCGCCTGGAAGAGGCCAAGGCCAAGCGCCCGGACATGCGCCTGATCGTGGTCGACCCGCGCCGCACCGACACCTGCGAGCTGGCCGACCTGCACCTGGCGATCACCCCGGGCAGCGACGTGGCGCTGTTCCACGGCATCCTCCACATCCTGCTCTGGGAGGGCTGGGTGGACCGGCGCTTCATCGAGCGCCACACCGAAGGCTTCGATGCGCTCAAGGAGCGCGTGCGCGACTTCGGCCCGGCACGGGTGGCCGAGCTGTGCGGCATCGACAGCGCCGACCTGCTGCGCTGCGCCGAGTGGATCGGCCGCACGCCGAGCTTCCTCTCGCTCTGGTGCATGGGCCTGAACCAGTCCAGCGCCGGCAGCGCCAAGAACAGCGCACTGATCAACCTGCACCTGGCCACCGGGCAGATCGGCCGCGTCGGCGCCGGGCCCTTCTCCCTCACCGGCCAGCCCAACGCCATGGGTGGCCGCGAAACCGGCAGCCTGTCGAACCTGCTGCCAGGCCATCGCGAAGCGGGCAATGCCGAGCACCGCGCCGAGGTGGCGGCCTACTGGGGCGTCGAGCGCCTGCCGGAAACACCGGGGCTGTCGGCCATCGACCTGTTCGACGCCGTGGGCGACGGGCGCATCAAGGCGCTGTGGATCGTCTGCACCAACCCGGCCCAGTCCCTCCCCGACCAGCAGCGGGTGCACGCGGCACTGGCTGCCTGCCCCTTCGTGGTCGTGCAGGAAGCCTTCTTCACCACCGAGACCTGCCGCCACGCCGACCTGCTGCTGCCCGCTGCCAGCTGGGGCGAGAAGGAAGGCACCGTGACCAACTCCGAGCGGCGCATCAGCCATGTGCGCCCGGCCGTGCCGGCACCGGGCGAGGCGCGCCCGGACTGGGCCATCGCCTGCGACTTTGCCCGGCGCCTGGAACACCACCTGCGCCCCGGCCAGCCCAGCCTGTTCGACTTCGACAGCCCCGAAGCACTGTTCGAGGAGTACAAGCCGCTCACCGCCGGCCGCGACCTGGACCTGACCGGCATCGGCTACGGCCTGATCGACACCCAGGGTCCGCAGCAATGGCCCTACCCCGCCGGCGCCCGGCAAGGCACCGCGCGCCTCTATGGCGACGGCCGCTTTCCCACACCGAGCGGTCGTGCACAGTTCGTCGCCGACCCTTACCTCGCCCCCCAGGAGCGTCGCGAACTGCGCTACCCATTGACCCTGAACACGGGACGCCTGCGCGACCAGTGGCATGGTATGAGCCGCACCGGCACCGCGGCCCAGTTGTTCGGCCACGTGGAGCAGGCGCAACTGGGGCTGCACCCGGCGGAAATGCGCCGCCGCCAGCTCAAGGACGACCAATTGGTGCGGGTGAAGAGCCGGCGCGGCGAGCTGGTGGTGCCGGTCAAGAGCGATGACTCGCTGCGCCCCGGCCAGGCCTTCCTGCCGATGCATTGGGGCGACCGCTTCCTCAAGGGGCTGGGCGTCAACGTGCTGACCACCCCGGCCTACGATCCGCTCTCGAAGCAGCCGGAACTCAAGCATGCGGGCGTGGAGGTGGAGCGGGTGGAGCTGCCCTGGCAGCTCTTCGTGCTGGTGGAGGGTGACGTGCAGGCGCACTTCGAAGCCCTCCGACCGCTGTGCGAGGCCTTCACCTACGCCAATCTGGGGCTGGTCGGGCGCGAACGTCCTGCCCTGGTACTGCGCGCGGCCCATGCAACAGCCCCGGATGTCGCACTGCTGGAGCGTATCGACCAGCTGCTGCAACTGGATCAGGGGCCGGTGATGAGTTACGACGACCCGCAGCGCGCGGTGGGCAAGCGCGTGCGTATCGAGCAGGGGCGCATCACTGCGCTGCGCCTGGCGGGCGAAACCACCGCATGGGGCTGGCTGAAGAGCCTGTGGCAGGAAGGCCGCATGGACGCGGAACTGCGGCGCTGGCTGCTGGCCCCTCTGAGTGCACCGCCAGGTGCCAGTGCTGCAGCCGGCGCCAATCGCACCCTGTGCAACTGCATGAACGTCAGCCTGCAGGCCGTGCAGGCGGGCATCGTCCAGGGGCTGGACCTGGCGGGGCTGAAAGAAGCATTGGGGTGCGGCACGCGTTGCGGCTCCTGCGTACCGGAAATCAAGAGAATGCTGGCGGCGCAACCGATGCCGACCGCAGTGAATGCCTGAGGAGAAGCCCATGAATGGCAAGGTCTGGCTGGTGGGTGCGGGGCCCGGTGACCCGGAGCTGCTGACGCTGAAAGCAGTGCGGGCGCTCAACAGCGCCGAGGTGGTGATGATCGACGACCTGGTCAACCCGGCGGTGCTGGAGCACTGCCCGGGCGCCCGGGTGATCCGAGTCGGCAAACGCGGGGGCTGCCGCTCGACGCCCCAGGCCTTCATCCATCGCCTGATGCTGCGCTACGCACGCCAGGGCAAGCGCGTGGTGCGCCTCAAGGGCGGCGACCCTTGCATCTTCGGCCGGGGTGGCGAAGAGGCGCAGTGGCTGGCCGAGCGTGGCGTGGAGAGCGAGCTGGTCAACGGCATCACCGCCGGGCTGGCGGGTGCCACCCAGTGCGGCATCCCCCTGACCCTGCGCGGCATCAGCCGGGGCGTCACCCTGGTCACCGCCCACACCCAGGATGACAGCGAACCCGAGTGGCAGGCCCTGGCCCGCAGCGGTACCACGCTGGTGGTGTACATGGGCGTGGCGCGCCTGGCGGCGGTCCGTGAAGGCCTGCTAGCCGGCGGCATGGCGGCGGATATGCCGGTGGCGATGATCGAGAACGCCTCCCTGCCCCATCAACGTGAATGCCGCAGCACGCTGGCACAGATGCAGGCCGACGCCAGCGACTTCCAGCTGAAGAGCCCGGCGATCCTGGTGATCGGCGAGGTGGCGGGCGAGGCCTTAGCGGTAGCCGAAGCGCTGAGCGCCTGATCCGTAGGTGGTACCGAGCGCGGCGAGGCCCAACAGCGCTCCATCCGGCCTCGCAATGTTGGGTTTCGTACCTCCACCCAGCCTACGGTGCAGCCGGCCCACGATGCGTTTACCTCCTGGCACTTTTCTCCAGGCAAAGAAAAACCCGGCCGAGGCCGGGTTTTTCAGAGCTCAGACCAATTACTTGGCTTGGGCTTCTACTTCAGCTTCTACGCGACGGTTAACAGCGCGGCCAGCGTCGGTAGCGTTGTCAGCAACCGGGCGGGACTCACCGTAACCAACCGAGTTGACGCGCTCGGAACCTACGCCGTACTGGTTGACCAGGACTTCACGAACGGCGTTGGCACGACGCTCGGACAGTTTCTGGTTGTAGGCGTCGGTGCCGACGGAGTCGGTGTGGCCTTCAACGGTGGTGGTGGTCGACGGGTACTGGTTCATGAAGTCAGCCAGGTTCTTGATGTCGCCGTAGCTTTCTTCTTTGACCTTGGACTTGTCGAAGTCGAACTTCACGTCCAGCTCAACGCGAACGACTTCGGCAACAGCCGGGCAGCCATCGGCGTCAACGGTGACGTTGGCCGGGGTGTCCGGGCACTTGTCGACGTTGTCGCAGACGCCGTCGTTGTCGCTGTCGGAGCAGACTTCGGCAACCGGAGCCGGAGCCGGCTCGGCAGCGGGCTTGGAGCCACCACCGAAGTTCACGCCAACACCCACGCCAGCGGCCCACTCGGACTCGCCCACATCGATGTTGTACATGCCGTCCAGGCCGGCTTTGGCGTAGAAGTTCTCGGTGAAGTAGTACTTCAGGCCAGTGCCGATGTTGGCGAAGGTGCTGTGGTCACGACCGGTACGCGCCGGAACGTTGCTGATGCTCTGGTGAGCGAAGCCAGCGGAGACGTACGGACGCAGGCCGACACCCGGGGTGCCGAAGTGATAGATGGCATCGAGGCCAGTCTGGCTGCCCTTGATGTTCTTGTTACCGGTGTCGTTTTCGGAACGAATGTCGTGAAACTCGCCGTAGGACAGAGCCAGTTCGACGTCGTCGGTCAGGTAGTAACCAACCGAGCCACCGAGCAGGTTGCCGTTGGACAGATCACGCGAGCTGTCGGTGAAGTAGCGCTTGCCGAAAGCCTCCACCTCGACAGCGCCTTGGCCTTGCGCCAGCGCGTTCAGAGAAAGTGCGGCGACGAGAGAGCCAACGGCTACGCCTAAGGTGTTTTTCAGTTTCATCCGTAAATCCCCATCTTGGTTGTCAGTAAGTTGTCGAACAATCTCGAGGACAACTTGGTGCGCAAGTTTACCAGAACTCGCTGATCTAAGAGATTAATTTTCCCCAACTAAGTTTCGGTCAATCCTGAAAATTTTTCTCTCAAGCGGTCCAGCGCACGCTTGTATCGCATCTTCGTGGCGCTAAGACCCATATGCATAATGTCAGCAATTTCCTGAAATTCCAGTTCTGCGACAAAGCGCAGCACCAGGATTTCACGATCGATCGGGTTCACATGCACCAGCCATCGCTCAAGGCCTCCACGCTCTTCGAGCTTGGGTGCCTTCTCCTCCGAGGCCTCCTCGAGAGGATCGAGACTCAGGGCATCAAGTAAACGACGTTTACGACGCTCTTTCCGATATTGGGTAATACATTCGTTATACGTGATGCTGTAGAGCCATGTCTTGAACTTGGACTTCCCTTCGAAGTTCTTCAGTCCATAGAGCACCTTCAGCATCACCTCCTGACAGACATCGTCAGCGTCTCGTTCGTTCCCCAAATATCGGGCACAAACGTTGAACAGGGTGCGCTGGTAGCGACGCATGAGCTCTTCATAGGCACGCGTGACGTGAAACAGCTCCACATGGGCGCGCTCCACCAGCTCTTCGTCGGAGAGCTCGCGGGGGTCGTAGCGCAGGGAAAGCGATTGGGGCTTGTTCAAAACAGGTCGGGCCGACAGTCAGGTCAGGAGCCGCTGGAGCGCGGGGGCGCGCTCCGCTATGGCGGCATACATTAGCAGGGATGGCGCGCCGTGTTAGCGGCTCGTTACCCGCTGGTCGAGCAATGTCCGGTTGGACACGGAGACCAGTTCGCCTTCATCGGTGAGGAGGATGGTCTTCACCGTGCCTATTTCCTCGATCTGTCCTTCGACATCGCCTACCTTGACGTCCTGTCCTACCTGATAGAGCTCACGCACATAGATGCCGGCGATGATCTGCCCGGCGATGTCCCGGCTGCCCAGCCCCAGCGCCAGCGCCGCAGCGAGGCCGATGGAGATGAGCACGATGGCGATGACGTTGTTCAGCAGGTCGGTCTTGACCTCCAACTGCCCGATGGCCACCGAGATGCTGATGATGATCACCAGGCCCTGGGCGATGCGCCCCAGGCCGTGGGCGTAGTCCAGCCCGACACCTTCGGCGGCGCCACGGACGATGCCGCTGACCAGCTGCGCCAGGAGCACGCCGGCCAGCAGCACCAGGGCCGCACCCAGCACCTTGGGCAGGTACAGGGCGAGCATGTCGAGGGTGGCGGAAACACGGTCGAGGCCCAGGGATTCGGCAGCGGAGACCAGGAAGATCAGCAGCACGAACCAGTAGACGATCTTGCCGATCAGCGTGGAAACCGGCACCTGGATGCCGACGCGGGCGAGGATCTTGGTCAGCCCTGTGCCGCCCATCAGGCGGTCGAGGCCGAGCTTGGCCAGCAGCTTGGACAGCAGGGTGTCGAGCAGCTTGGCCACCACGAAGCCCAGCAGGACGACGACCAAGGCGCCGAACAGGCGCGGGATGAAGCCGGCCACCGGTGTCCACACCGTGGTCATGGCGTTAACGATACCTTGGGTCCAGGGGTCGAATTCCATGTTCAATCAGCCTTGTCAGCAGAGCGTTTCGATGAGGGGCGGCGAGAGACCGGCGCCACGTGGGCCGAGCCGTTGTTGAGGGCGATCATCATGGCTTCGGCCCAATGGCCGAGCAGGCTGAACAGATCGCCGACGCCAACCTGACGGTTGGCGGTCTTGAGCACGCGGCCCAGCGCGGCGTTGTCATCATGGTCGGATGACGAACGCTTGAGCAGGTCCCGCAGGGATTCTTCGAACGGATCGTGCATGCGCACCTCGCGTGGATATGTCGGCTAGACGAGGCCAGCGTTCAACAGGTCACATCAGAGCCAGCGCAGGCGACGGAAAAGCCACCACTGGAAGGTGGCCACCCCGAGGATCAGCAGGCAGGCGACGACGAAGCCATAGGGCGCATCGGCACCGGGGATACCCCCGACGTTGATGCCCAGCAGGCCGGTGATGAAGCTCATGGGCAGGAAGAAGCCGGTGATGATGCCGAGCAGGTACATGGTGCGGGTCATGCGCTCGCTCATGCGCCGGTTCTCCGACTCCAGCACCAGGCCGACGCGCTCGCGGATCAGCTCCAGCTCTTCCAGGTAACGGGTGAGCCGGTTGTTCAGCTCGCTCCAGTAATCGGTGTCATCGGTGGCGAACCAGCTCATGCGGTTGCGCATCAGCTGGCCGTAGATGTCCCGCTGTGGCGCGAGAAAGCGCTTGAGCCCGGCGGCGCGGCGGCGGATGTGCAGCATCAGGTCGTGATCGGGATTGAAGCGCTCATTGGCGTCCAGCAGCTCCTCCTGTTCATCGACCTCTTCGGAGAGCGTGGCGACCAGGGCATCGACCTTGTCGGTCAGGTGCTCGGCCAGGTACAGCAGCACCTCGGAAGCGGTCTTCGGCCCGGTACCGCTGCCCCACTGCTCGATCAATTCATCAGTGGCGTGCAAGGGGCGCAGGCGCAATGAGATGACGCGCTGCGCATCGGCGAAGATGCGCACCGCGACCATGTCCTCGGGTTGGGCGCCCGGATTGAGGTTCACACCCCGCAGGAACAGCAGCAGTTGGTGCTCCGGCAGGTTCACCAGGCGTGGCCGGGTGCTTTCCTCCAGCAGCAGGTCGCAGGCGAACTCGCTCAGCCCACTGGCCTCGCGCAGCCACTGGCGCGCCATGGCATGGCCACGATCCCAGTGCAGCCACAGGCTTTCCCGCTCCTGCAGCTGGATGACATCCAGCTCGTCCTTGGTGACGGAGCGTGCACCGCCCTCCCCGTCCAGGACATAGGCATGCACCAGCCCCCAGCGTACGTTGCGTTCCTCGACCATCCTCAGCGAGCGCCCCGTCCGGTCATTCAGGCATTTTCAGGGCTTGCGGGGAGACGATGATGCCGTTGTTGTCGGCATAGACGAACTCGCCCGGGCGGAAGGTGATGCCGCCGAAGGTCACAGCCACGTTGAGGTCGCCGATGCCGCGCTTGTCGGTCTTCATCGGATGGCTGGCCAGGGCCTGGACGCCGAGATCGGTCTGGGCGATGACGTCCACGTCACGGATGCAGCCGTACACGACTATGCCTTCCCAGCCATTCTTCGCGGCCTTCTCGGCCAGCATGTCGCCCAGCAGTGCGCGACGCAGGGAGCCACCGCCGTCCACCACCAGCACCTTGCCCTGGCCGGGCAGGTCGACCTGCTCCTTGACCAGCGAGTTGTCTTCGAAGCACTTGATGGTGACGATTTCGCCACCGAAGGAATCGCGGCCGCCGAAATTGCTGAACATCGGCTCGACGACCTGCACCAGGTCCGGATAGGCATCGCACAGATCAGGGGTGACGTATTGCATGACAAGGCTCCTTGATGGATTTACAGGTCGAGGCCGACACGATCACCGTCATAAGCCAGCGTCAGCCGAAGCAGCGGAGAACAGGCCGCATCGAGGGCGCGACCACTGTCCAGATCGAAGGCGATCCCGTGGCGGGAACAGCGCAGCACCCTACCTTCGAGCGTACCGTTGTGCAAGGGCGCGCCACGGTGCGGGCAGCGGTTTTCCAGGAGGATCGCCTGCTGATCAACGACGATCAGCAGCAGTTGCCGTCCCTGCAGCTGAAAGGTTCCGCGATAGCCATCCTGCAGATTGATCAGACGCTCCAGCGCAATGAACATGCGCCCTCCGGAATCGATGCGGCCCTGCATCTTTAGCACAGCACCGGAGCCCCTGGAATGGGGCTTCCGGCAAAAGGCGCGACAGTCAGGCGGCGGGAACCGCCTGGCCGAACGAGCCGGGAATCTCCAGGCGGTCGAGCCAATGCTCCACCAGCGGCCAGACTTCCTGCTGGGCGTGCTTGCTGACCAGCATCTCGATATGGCCGTAGTCATCGGCGAAGCCGTTCTCGCGGGACAGGCAGAGGAACTGCCGCGTCTCGCTGCCGAACTGTTCCAGCAGCTTGCGGCAGGCCCAGGCGGGGTCCTGCAGGTCACCGGCGGCACCCACCGCCAGCACCGGCACGCGCACTTCGGCAAGGCCTTTCCACCAGTCACGCTCGGCATCGCCGAAACGGCCGAACAGGCCGTGCCAGCGCAGGCTTTCCAGGCCGATGCCGATGGGTTCGTCTTCAGGCCCACGCTTGAGGCCAGGGCCGGACAGCACCGCCAGGCGCTTGAGCAGGAAGCGCCCGCCCCATTCCACCGGCGGCACTTTCAACGGCCAGTAGACACGGCTGATCTGGCTACCGAACAGCGCCACGGAGGCGGCCTCTTCCTCGCCCAAGTAATGCCCGCCCAGGGCGGCCGCGAGGGTGATGCCACCGAGCGAATGACCGATCCAGTGGGGCACCTGGCCTGCCTGTTCGCGGACGAAGGCAGCGATGGCCGGCAGGTCGTAGCGGGCGTAGTCGGCGACGCGGTTGCGCCGGTAGCCCTGGTTGCGCGGCGACAGGCCATGGCCACGCATCTCGGCGATCCACACATCGAAGCCGGCGCGGGCCAGGTACGGGCCGAGCCCCAGGCACTTGGGCGAATACCAGAAGCGACGGTTGGAGAAGCTGCCGTGCAGGAGCACCACGGGTACGCCGCGCTGCTCTTCATGGCCGACCAGGCCCAGGCGGGTGAGGACCAGTTCGACGCTGGAGTCGGGGCTGTTGCCGGGCTTGAGGCGATAGACGTCCTCCGTGATGTCGCCACGGAGTTCCGCGCTGATCAGCGCGACGGGGAATAGATCACTGCTGCTTTGCATGAATGCTACTTGCATGAAAAAGGGCGGGTTTGCAGCCCGCCCTTCTTCTGGTTGCGGTTAAAGGGTCACGCCTGGCCTTCGGCCAGGAAGAACCAGGTGTCGAGTACCGAGTCGGGGTTCAGCGACACGCTCTCGATGCCCTGCTCCATGAGCCACTTGGCCAGGTCCGGGTGGTCGGACGGGCCCTGGCCGCAGATGCCGATGTACTTGCCGGCCTTGTTGCACGCGGCAATGGCATTGGCCAGCAGCTTCTTGACCGCCGGATTACGCTCGTCGAACAGATGGGCGACGATGCCGGAGTCACGGTCCAGGCCCAGGGTCAGCTGGGTCAGGTCGTTGGAGCCGATGGAGAAGCCGTCGAAGAATTCGAGGAACTCGTCGGCCAGCAGGGCGTTGGACGGCAGCTCGCACATCATGATGACCTTGAGGCCGTTCTCGCCGCGCTTCAGGCCATTGCTGGCCAGCAGATCGACCACCTGGCTGGCTTCGCCCAGGGTACGGACGAAGGGCACCATGATCTCGACGTTGGTCAGGCCCATGTCGTTGCGCACTTTCTTCAGGGCACGGCATTCCAGCTCGAAGCAGTCACGGAAGGATTCGCTGATGTAGCGCGAGGCGCCACGGAAGCCGAGCATCGGGTTCTCTTCTTCCGGCTCGTAGAGCTTGCCGCCGATCAGGTTGGCGTACTCGTTGGACTTGAAGTCCGACAGGCGCACGATGACCTTTTTCGGCCAGAAGGCCGCGGCCAGGGTGCTGATGCCCTCCACCAGCTTCTCGACGTAGAAGCCGACCGGGTCGTCGTAGCCGGCGATGCGCTTCTCGACGCTGTCCTTGATCTCGGCGGGCAGGCCGGCGAAGTTCAGCAGCGCCTTGGGGTGCACGCCGATCATGCGGTTGATGATGAATTCCAGGCGCGCCAGGCCTACGCCTTCGTTGGGCAGCTGGGCGAAGTCGAAGGCGCGGTCCGGGTTGCCGACGTTCATCATGATCTTGAACGGCAGCTCGGGCATGGCGTCGACCGAGTTCTTGCGGATGTCGAAGCCCAGCTCGCCTTCGAAGATGAAGCCGGTATCGCCCTCGGCGCAGGAAACGGTCACGCCCATGCCGTCCTTCAGCACCTGGGTGGCGTTGCCGCAGCCGACTACAGCCGGGATACCCAGCTCACGGGCGATGATCGCAGCGTGGCAGGTACGGCCGCCACGGTTGGTGACGATGGCGCTGGCGCGCTTCATCACCGGCTCCCAGTCCGGGTCGGTCATGTCGGAGACCAGCACGTCGCCCGGCTGGACCTTGTCCATCTCGGAAACGTCGTGGATCACCTTCACCGGGCCGGCGCCGATGCGCTGGCCAATGGCACGGCCTTCTACCAGGACGGTGCCCTTTTCCTTCAGCAGGTAGCGCTCCATCACGGTAACGCTGGCACGGCTCTTCACGGTCTCGGGGCGGGCCTGCACGATGTACAGCTTGCCATCGTCGCCGTCCTTGGCCCACTCGATGTCCATCGGGCGGCCGTAGTGTTTTTCGATGATCAGGGCCTGCTTGGCCAGCTCGGTGACTTCGGCATCGGTGATGCAGAAGCGGGCGCGGTCGGCACGGTCGACATCGACGGTTTTCACCGACTTGCCGGCCTTGGCTTCGTCGCCGTAGATCATCTTGATCGCCTTGCTGCCCAGGTTGCGACGCAGGATCGCAGGGCGGCCGGCTTCCAGGGTGTGCTTGTGCACGTAGAACTCGTCGGGGTTCACCGCACCCTGCACCACGGTCTCGCCGAGGCCGTAGGCGCCGGTGATGAACACCACGTCACGGAAACCGGATTCGGTGTCCAGGGTGAACAGCACGCCGGCGGTGCCGGTTTCCGAACGCACCATGCGCTGCACGCCGGCGGACAGGGCGACCAGCTTGTGGTCGAAGCCCTGGTGCACGCGGTAGGCGATGGCACGGTCGTTGAAGAGGGAGGCGAAGACTTCCTTGGCCGCGCGGATCACGTTGTCCACGCCACGGATGTTGAGGAAGGTCTCTTGCTGGCCGGCGAAGGAGGCGTCCGGCAGGTCTTCGGCAGTGGCGGAGGAACGCACGGCCACGGCCATGTTGTCGTTGCCACCGGCCATGGCGGCGAAGGCGCTGCGGATCTCGGCATCGAGGCGCTGCGGGAATTCGGCGTCCATCACCCACTGGCGGATCTGCGCGCCGGTCTTGGCCAGGGCGGCGACGTCATCGACGTCAAGGGCGTCCAGCGCGGCGTGGATCTTGTCGTTGAGGCCACTCTGTTCGAGGAAGTCGCGATAGGCCTGCGCAGTAGTGGCAAAACCACCGGGAACGGATACCCCGGCGCCGGCCAGATTGCTGATCATCTCGCCGAGGGATGCGTTCTTGCCCCCCACATGCTCAACATCATGGACGCCGAGCTTATCGAGGGAAACTACGTACTCTACCAAGGGGAATCTCCACTATCTGTTGGATAAGCTCATGCGGAGTGGTCCGCAGCGTTCTGGCGCGAGGCCGGAAAAATAAGTCACAATGCAGGCCGGCGATGGCCCAGCAAAAACGGGCCTATGATAGCCAAGAATCGATCCCGACTTAAGGCCTTTGGCGCATGAAACGAACCGCTTTTTTCATCTCCGACGGTACCGGCATAACCGCTGAAACCCTCGGGCAGAGCCTGTTGGCGCAGTTCGAAACCATTACCTTCGCGAAGCTCACGCGGCCTTATATAGACAGCGTCGAAAAAGCGCGCGCCATGGTACAGCAAATCAATATAGCTGCCGAGGCAGACGGGGCCCGGCCCATCATCTTCGACACCATCGTCAACCAGGAAATCCGTGACATTCTCGCGACGTCCAACGGGTTCATGATCGACATCTTCTCGACCTTCCTTTCCCCGCTGGAACAGGAACTTACGTCGCACTCCTCCTACTCGGTGGGCAAGTCGCATTCCATCGCCCACAGCGCCAATTACATGGAGCGCATCGAGGCGGTGAACTTCGCCCTCGACAACGACGACGGCGCCCGCACCCACTACTACGACAAGGCCGATCTGATCCTCGTCGGCGTGTCCCGCTGCGGCAAAACGCCCACCTGCCTGTATATGGCAATGCAATACGGAATTCGTGCCGCAAACTATCCGCTGACCGAAGAGGACATGGAGCGCCTGCAACTGCCGGCCGCCCTGAAGAAGTACAAGGACAAGCTATTCGGCTTGACCATCGACCCGGACCGCCTCACCGCGATCCGCCACGAGCGCAAGCCCAACAGCCGCTACGCCAGCTTCGCCCAGTGCGAGTTCGAGGTCCGCGAAGTGGAAAACCTGTTCCGCCGGGAAAACATCGCCTACATCAACTCCACCCATTTCTCGGTGGAAGAGATCTCGGCGAAGATTCTCGTGGAGAAAGGCGTGGAGCGGAGGCTCAAGTAAGTCTTTTAGCTGGAAGCTGGAAAGCATTCGACTTCAAGCTTCAAGCTTCAAGCTTCAGGCTTCCAGCTTCAAGCTAATGCTCTAGAGCGCCTCCCCCGGAACTCTTACTACTCCCTCCATCAATATCCGCGCACTGCGACTCATGATCGCCTTGGTCACCTGCCACTGGCCGTCCACCTGGTGGGCTTCGGCGCCCACGCGCAGGGTGCCGGAGGGGTGGCCGAAACGCACCGCCGTGCGCTCGCCGCCGCCGGCCGCCAGGTTCACCAGGGTGCCCGGAATGGCCGCCGCAGTGCCGATGGCGACCGCCGCCGTGCCCATCATCGCGTGGTGCAACTTGCCCATGGACAGCGCCCGCACCAGCAGGTCGATGTCGCCGGCCTGTACTTCCTTGCCACTGGAGGTGACGTAGTTCTTCGCCGGCGCGACGAAGGCGATCTTCGGCGTGTGTTGGCGGGTCGCAGCTTCTTCCGGGGTCTTGATCAGACCCATGCACAGGGCGCCGGCGATGCGCAGTTTCTCGAAACGCGCCAGCTGTTCGGGGTCGCCATTGATCGCTTCGCGCAGCTCAGCACCGGTGTAGCCGATGTCCTGGGCGTTGACGAAGATGGTCGGGATGCCCGCGGTGATCATGGTCGCCTTGAAGGTGCCGACACCCGGCACGTCGAGGTCGTCCACCAGGTTGCCGGTGGGGAACATCGAGCCGCCCTCCTCGCCGTCGTCCGACGGGTCGAGGAACTCCAGCACGATCTCCGCCGCCGGGAAGGTCACCCCGTCCAGCTCGAAGTCGCCGGTTTCCTGCACCTGGCCGTTGGTGACCGGCACGTGGGCGATGATGGTTTTCTGGATATTCGCCTGCCAGATACGCACCACGCAGGTGCCGTTATCCGGAATGCGCGACGGGTCGACCAGCCCGGCGTGAATGGCGAAGGCGCCCGCCGCCGTGGACAGATTGCCGCAGTTGCCGCTCCAGTCGACGAAGGCCTTGTCGATGGAGACCTGGCCGTAGAGGTAGTCGACATCGTGGTCGGGCTGGCTGCTCTTCGACAGGATCACGCATTTGCTGGTGCTGGAGGTGGCGCCGCCCATGCCGTCGATGTGCGCGGCATAGGGATCGGGGCTGCCGATCACCCGCATGAACAGCCGGTCACGAGCCGCACCCGGTACCTGGCAGGGTTCGGGCAGGTCCTGCAGGCGGAAGAACACGCCCTTGCTGGTGCCGCCACGGATGTAGGTGGCGGGGACTTTCACTTGGGGTAGATGAGCCATGGCTTCGTCATCCTGGAATCTGTTGGGTATCGCCGCGCTCAACGCAGCCCAAGGGCCGCACGCGCTGCGCAGGTTGGGGCGGGCGAAGCGATACCCAGGGGGCATCGCTCCGCCCACCCCGCGTTCCCGTCAGGCCGCGGTCGCCTTGAGGAAGTCCTTGGCGAAGCGCTGCAGCACGCCGCCGGCCTTGTACACGCTGACGTCGGCGGCGGTGTCCAGGCGGCAGGTCACCGGCACCTCGACCACCTCGCCGTTGCGGCGGTTGACCACCAGGGTCAGGTCGCAGCGCGGCGAAACGTCGCCCTTGATGTCGTAGGTCTCGGTGCCGTCCAGGCCCAGGGTCAGGCGCGTAGTGCCCGCCTTGAACTCCACCGGCAGCACGCCCATGCCCACCAGGTTGGTACGGTGGATGCGCTCGAAGCCCTCGGCGACGATCACTTCCACGCCTGCCAGGCGTACGCCCTTGGCCGCCCAATCGCGGGACGAGCCCTGGCCGTAGTCGGCACCGGCGACGATGATCAGGTTCTGCTTGCGGTTCATGTAGGTTTCGATGGCTTCCCACATGCGCATCACCTGGCCTTCCGGCTCGACGCGCGCCAGCGAGCCCTTCTTCACCTGGCCATCGACCACGACCATTTCGTTCACCAGCTGCGGGTTGGCGAAAGTGGCGCGCTGGGCGGTCAGGTGGTCGCCACGGTGGGTGGCGTAGGAGTTGAAGTCCTCCTCCGGCAGGCCCATTTTCGCCAGGTACTCGCCAGCGGCGCTGTCCAGCAGGATGGCGTTGGATGGCGACAGGTGGTCGGTGGTGATGTTGTCCGGCAGGATCGCCAGCGGCAGCATGCCCTTGAGCGTGCGCTCGCCGGCCAGCGCGCCTTCCCAGTAAGGCGGGCGACGGATGTAGGTGGACATCGGGCGCCAGTCGTACAGCGGGCTTTCCGCCTCTTCCACGCTACCCAGGTCGAACATCGGGATGTAGACCTGCTTGAACTGCTCCGGCTTCACCGAGGCCGCGACTATGGCGTCGATCTCCTCGTCGCTCGGCCACAGGTCCTTCAGGGTGACCGGGTTGCCCTGGGCATCGGTGCCCAGCGGGTCCTGCTCGATGTCGAAGCGCACGGTGCCGGCGATGGCATAGGCCACCACCAGCGGCGGCGAGGCGAGGAAGGCCTGCTTGGCGTAGGGGTGGATGCGCCCGTCGAAGTTGCGGTTGCCCGAGAGTACGGCGGTGGCATACAGGTCGCGGTCGATGATCTCTTTCTGGATCACCGGGTCCAGCGCGCCGGACATGCCGTTACAGGTGGTGCAGGCATAGGCGACGATGCCGAAGCCGAGCTTCTCCAGCTCCGCCAGCAGCCCGGCCTCTTCCAGGTACAGCTTGGCGACCTTGGAGCCAGGGGCGAATGAGGTCTTCACCCAGGGCTTGCGCAGCAGGCCCAGTGCGTTGGCCTTCTTCGCCACCAGGCCGGCGGCGATGACGTTGCGCGGGTTGGAAGTGTTGGTGCAGCTGGTGATGGCGGCGATGATCACCGCGCCGTCGGGCATCAGGCCCTGGGCTTCCTCGCCACGGCCCGCTTCGAGCTTGGCTTCGTCGGCGATGCCGCGCTCGGCCAGTGCCGAGGTCGGCAGGCGGCGGTGTGGGTTGCTGGGGCCGGCCATGTTGCGCACGACGCTGCCCAGGTCGAACTCCAGCACGCGCTCGTACTCGGCGGTTTCCAGAGCGCTGCTCCACAGGCCGAGGGTCTTGGCGTAGTTCTCCACCAGCTCTACCTGCTCGGGCTCGCGGCCGGTGAGCTTGAGGTAGTCGATGGTCTGGCCGTCGATGTAGAACATCGAGGCGGTGGCGCCGTATTCCGGGCACATGTTGGAAATAGTCGCGCGGTCGCCGATGGACAGGCTGTCCGCACCCTCCCCGAAGAATTCGACGTAGGCGCCCACGACGCGTTCCTTGCGCAGGAACTCGGTGATCGCCAGGACGATGTCGGTGGCGGTGATGCCCGGCTTGCGCTGGCCGGTGAGCTTCACGCCGACGATGTCGGGCAGGCGCATCATCGACGGGTGGCCGAGCATCACGGTCTCGGCTTCGAGGCCGCCGACGCCGATGGCGATCACGCCCAGGGCGTCCACATGCGGGGTGTGCGAGTCGGTGCCGACGCAGGTGTCGGGGAAGGCGATACCGCCACGTGCCTGGATCACCGGGCTCATTTTCTCCAGGTTGATCTGGTGCATGATCCCGTTGCCGGCGGGGATCACATCGACGTTCTTGAACGCGGTCTTGGTCCAGTCGATGAAGTGGAAGCGGTCCTCGTTGCGGCGGTCCTCGATGGCGCGGTTCTTCTCGAAGGCGTCCGGGTCGAAGCCCGCCGCCTCCACGGCCAGGGAGTGGTCGACGATCAGTTGCGTCGGCACCACCGGATTGACCTTGGACGGATCACCGCCCTGCTCGGCAATGGCGTCACGCAGGCCGGCCAGGTCCACCAGCGCGGTCTGCCCGAGGATGTCGTGGCAGACCACGCGGGCCGGGTACCAGGGGAAGTCCAGGTCGCGCTTGCGGTAGACCAGCTGCTCCAGGGCAGCGACCAGCTCCTCCGGCTCGCAGCGGCGCACCAGCTGCTCGGCCAGTACGCGCGAGGTGTAGGGGAGCTTGGCCCAGGCGCCGGCCTGGATCGCCTCGACCGCCTCGGGGGCATCGAAGTAATCCAGCGCAGTGCCGGGCAGGCGTTTGCGGTGTTGGCTATTCACGGTGTCGTTCATGGTGTTTTCCATGATTGGTTATTTGCGGTCCTTGAGCGGCACGAACTTCAGGTCTTCGGGGCCTGTGTAGTTGGCGCTCGGACGGATGATCTTGCCGTCGATGCGCTGCTCGATGACGTGGCTGGACCAGCCCGAGGTGCGGGCGATCACGAACAGCGGGGTGAACATGGCGGTGGGCACGCCCATCATGTGGTAGCTGACGGCGCTGAACCAATCGAGGTTGGGGAACATCTTCTTGATGTCCCACATCACGCTTTCCAGGCGCTCGGCGATGTCGAACATCTTGCTGTTGCCCTGCTCGGCGGACAGCTCGCGCGCCACTTCCTTGATCACCTTGTTGCGCGGGTCCGCCACGGTGTAGACCGGGTGGCCGAAGCCGATGACCACTTCCTTCTTCTCCACGCGGGCGCGGATATCGGCCTCGGCTTCGTCCGGGTTGTCGTAGCGTTTCTGGATCTCGAAGGCCACTTCGTTGGCGCCACCGTGTTTCGGGCCACGCAGCGCGCCGATGGCGCCGGCGATGCAGGAATGCATGTCGGAACCGGTGCCGGCGATCACCCGCGAGGTGAAGGTGGAGGCGTTGAATTCATGCTCGGCATACAGGTTCAGCGAGGTGTGCATGGCGCGCACCCAGGACTCGCGGGGCTTTTCGCCGTGCAGCAGGTGGAGGAAATGGCCGCCGATGGAGTCATCGTCGGTTTCCACCTCGATGCGTTTGCCGTTGTGGCTGAAGTGGTACCAGTACAGCAAGGCCGAGCCCAGGGACGCCATCAGCTTGTCGGCGATGTCGCGGGCGCCGGGGTGGTTATGGTCGTCCTTCTCGGGCGACACACAGCCGAGCACCGACACGGCGGTGCGCATCACATCCATCGGGTGGGCCGACGGCGGCAGTTGTTCCAGGGCGGCCTTCAGCGCCGCCGGCAGGCCGCGCAGGGCCTTGAGCTTGGCCTTGTAGCCGGCCAGCTCGGCCACGTTGGGCAGCTTGCCGTGGACCAGCAGGTGGGCGATCTCTTCGAATTCGCAGCGGTTGGCGAAGTCCAGCACGTCATAGCCACGGTAGTGCAGGTCATTGCCGGTGCGGCCGACGGTGCACAGGGCGGTGTTGCCGGCGGCGGTGCCGCTCAGGGCCACGGATTTCTTCGGCTTGAAGCCGGGGGTGGTCGCTTCGGGGGTCGCGCTCATCGCATGTATCTCCTCATCTGATCCGGATGATGGTGCTTTTATTGTTCTGCGGTGGCCGCCGGGCGGCCCATGGGCCCACCCGGAACGACCGCTCGATCACTTCTTGCCGGCGGCGAACAGCGCATCGAGCTTCTGCTCGAAGGCGTGGTAGCCAATACGGTCGTACAGCTCCGCGCGGGTCTGCATCAGCTCGATCACGTCCTTCTGGTGGCCGTTCTGGCGGATCGAGGTGTAGACGGCTTCGGCGGCCTTGTTGGCGGCACGGAAGGCCGACAGCGGGTAGAGCTGGATGGCCACGCCGACCGACGCCAGCTCATCGCGGGTGAACAGCGGGGTCGCGCCGAACTCGGTGATGTTGGCCAGCACCGGCACCTTCAGGGCGTCGACGAAGCGCTGGTAGGTCGGCAGGTCATAGGCGGCCTCGGCGAAGATGCCGTCGGCACCGGCTTCCACGTAGCGCAGGCAGCGCTCGATGGCGGCGTCCACGCCTTCGGCCTGGATGGCGTCGGTGCGGGCGATGAGGAAGAAGTCCGGGTCGGTCTTGGCGTCGGCAGCGGCACGCACGCGGTCGACCATTTCCTCGCAGGAGACGATCTCCTTGCCCGGACGGTGGCCGCAGCGCTTGGCGCCGACCTGGTCTTCGATGTGGGCGGCGGCGGCGCCAGCCTTGATCAGGTTCTTGACGGTGCGCTCGATATTGAAGGCGCTGGGGCCGAAGCCGGTGTCGATGTCCACCAGCAGCGGCAGGTCGCAGACGTCGGTGATGCGGCGCACGTCGGTGAGCACGTCATCCAGGGTGTTGATGCCCAGGTCCGGCAGGCCCAGCGAGCCCGCCGCTACGCCGCCACCGGAGAGGTAGATGGCCTTGTAGCCGGCGCGCTTGGCCAGCAGCGCATGGTTGGCGTTGATGGCGCCGATGACCTGCAGCGGGCTTTCCTCGGCAATGGCGTCGCGGAAGCGCAGGCCGGCGGATTTCTGACTCATGACTCACCTCGTTGTTCTTCTGGGAGTTTGGCGACGGCGCCCTGGTAGTGGCGCTCGATGTTGCGCTTGGAAGCGCCGATGTGACGGCGCATCAGCAGCTCGGCCAGCTCGCCGTCACGGTCGGCGATGGCATCGAGAATTCGGTGGTGCTCGGCGAAGGCCTGGCGCGGCCGGTTGGGCACGCTGGAAAACTGCAGGCGGTACATGCGCACCAGCTGGTAGAGCTCGCCGCAGAGCATGCGGGTCAGCGTCTGGTTGCCGCTGCCCTGGATGATCCGGTAGTGGAAGTCAAAGTCGCCTTCCTGCTGGTAGTAGCCGACGCCGGCCTGGAAGGCAGCGTCGCGCTCGTGGGTTTCCAGCACCGCGCGCAGATCGTCGATCTCCGCCTGGGTCATGCGCTCGGCGGCGAGGCGGCAGGCCATGCCCTCGAGGGATTCGCGGATTTCGTAGAGTTCGATCAGCTCGGCATGGCTGAGGGACACCACCCGCGCACCGACGTGGGGCACGCGAACCAGCAGCTTCTGCCCTTCCAGGCGGTGGATCGCCTCGCGCAGCGGGCCCCGGCTGATGCCATAGGCGCGGGCCAGCTCCGGCTCGGAGATTTTGCTGCCGGGCGCGATCTCGCCCTTGACGATGGCCGCCTGGATACGCCGGAAGACGTGCTCGGAGAGGGTTTCCGAGTCTTCGGCCTGGGTGACGGGTGCTTCTGCTGCATCAAGCATAATTGTCGACACATTGAAAAATCACCCCGCAAAATTAACGCCAGCAAGCAGTTCAGTCAAACCAAAACACAGCCATTGTCGACAATCGTCGTAGATCGCAAAAAATTCATTTGAACCCGTCACAGCCTTAACAAAGCGCCATAAGCGTCTGTCGCCCCGGAAAACCTGCGTGTTAGAATGCGCCGCTCATGCGCCTGGCGGGGCGCTGCTAGACTCGTACGCCAGGCGCCGAGGCCATCAGGCCAGGCATCGGGCATCAGCATCTCGAACGCTACCCAAGGACTCATGACTCTCAAGCCCTTCGCATTGCTCATATGCCTGCTAGCACTGCCAGGCCTCAGCCTCGCCGCCGACAGGACCATCTATGGTCTGAACGAATACGCCCGTCTTGACGGCCTCGACCTGGTGGTCGCCGCCAAGCTCGACACCGGCGCCAAGACAGCCTCCCTCAGTGCCCGCGACATCAAGCGCTTCAAGCGTGATGGCGAGACCTGGGTGCGCTTCTACCTGGCCATCGACGACGCCCATGCGCACCCCATCGAGCGGCCGCTGGCACGTATCAGCAAGATCAAGCGCCGCGCCGGCGACTACGATCCGGATGAAGACAAGACCTACACCGCGCGCCCGGTGATCGAACTCGATATCTGCATGGGCAGCGCCCTGCGCACGATCGAAGTGAACCTCACCGACCGTAGTGCTTTCCAATACCCGCTTCTGATCGGTTCCGAGGCGCTCAAGCGCTTCGATGCACTGGTCGACCCGAGCCTTAAATACGCTGCCGGCCAACCCGGCTGTGCCACTGACGCAAACTCTGCCGAGTAACTCACATGCGCTCTCTTACCCTGCATCTGAAAGTCCTGATCACCCTGCTGGTGACCCTGGGCATTCTGATAACGGCCTACCAGATCTTCATTCAGGGCATCCCGATCACCGAGGATGAGACCGACGACCTCTGGAACATCGACGCCAAGGTCGAATTCCAGGCCAGCCCGCGCGACCCGATCAAGGTGCAGATGTTCGTGCCGCCGCTGAACCGGGATTACGTCAGCCTCAACGAGAGCTTCATCTCCAACAACTACGGCGTGAGCATCAATCGCGTGGACGGCAACCGCAAGGTGACCTGGTCCGCCCGCCGCGCCAGCGGCAACCAGACCCTCTACTACCGCCTGGTGCTGACCAAGCGCTACAGCGGCGAGAAGCCCAAGGACAAGGGGCCGATCTTCCGTGACAGCATCCCGGTCGAGGGTGCCGAGAAGATCGCCGCCGAAGCCCTGCTGGCCCCCATCCGCCAGCACTCGGCCGACGTCGAGACCTTCATCAGCGAGACCATCAAGCGCACCAACAACCTGAACGACGACAACGTCAAGTTGCTGCTCGCCGGCGACCAGAGCACCTCGAACAAGGCCAAGGCCATCGAGCTGCTGCTGTCCATCGCCCACGTCCCGATGGAACGCGTGCACACCATCCGCCTCGCCGCCGACCAGCCGCAGAGCCCTGAGCTTTGGCTGCGCAGCTTCAACGGCGAGAACTGGCTGTACTTCAACCCGGATACCGGCGAACAGGGCCTGCCCGCCGACCGCCTGGTGTGGTGGACTGGTGACGACAACCTGATCACCGTCGACGGCGGCAAGAAGGCCCAGGTGACCTTCAGCCTGAACAACAGCGAGATGAACGCCATCCGCCTGGCCAAGCTGACCGACGAGAACACCGACGCCGACTTCCTCGAATACTCGCTCTACGGCCTGCCGCTGCAGACCCAGCAGACCTACCAGATCATGATCATGATCCCCATCGGTGTGCTGGTGATCCTGATCCTGCGCAACCTCGGCGGCCTGCAGACCCTGGGTACCTTCACCCCGGTGCTGATCGCCCTCGCCTTCCGCGAGACGCAGCTGGGCTTCGGCATCGCGCTGTTCACCATCATCACGGCGCTGGGTCTGTCACTGCGGTCCTACCTCGAACACCTGAAGCTGCAGATGTTGCCCAGGCTATCGGTGGTGCTGACGTTCGTGGTGATCCTGATTGCGGTCATCAGCCTGCTCAGCCACAAGCTGGGCCTGGAACGCGGCCTGTCCGTGGCGCTGTTCCCGATGGTGATCCTGACCATGACCATCGAACGCCTGTCCATCACCTGGGAAGAGCGCGGCGGTGGCCATGCCTTCAAGGTCGCCATCGGCACCCTGTTCGCCGCCACCCTGGCGCACCTGCTGATGACCGTGCCGGAGCTGACCTACTTCATCTTCACCTTCCCGGCCGTGCTGCTGATCATGGTGGGCTTCATGCTGGCGATGGGTCGCTACCGCGGCTACCGCCTGACGGAGCTGTTCCGCTTCAAAGCCTTCCTGAAGGACTGAGCCATGTTCGGCCTGATCAAGACGTGGAAAGCCCTCGAAGCCAAAGGCATCATGGGCATCAACCGTCGCAACGCGGACTACGTGCTGAAGTACAACAAACGGCACCTGTACCCGATCGTCGACGACAAGATCATCACCAAGATGCGCGCCATCGAGGCGGGCATCCACGTGCCGGAAATGTACGGGATCATTTCCACCGAGAAGGAAATCGACAAGCTCGACGAGATCATCGGCGAGCGCAACGATTTCGTGATCAAACCCGCCCAGGGTGCCGGCGGTGACGGCATCCTGGTGATCGCCGACCGCTTCGAAGGCCGTTACAAGACGGTCTCCGGGAAGATCATCAGCCACGAGGAGATCGAGCATCAGATCTCCTCGATCCTCACCGGCCTCTACTCCCTCGGCGGGCACCGTGACCGCGCGCTGATCGAGTACCGCGTGACGCCTGACCAGATCTTCAAGAGCATCAGCTACGAGGGCGTACCGGACATCCGCATCATCGTGCTCATGGGCTACCCCGTGATGGCGATGCTGCGCCTGCCCACCCGCCAGTCCAACGGCAAGGCCAACCTGCACCAGGGCGCCATCGGCGTGGGCGTGGACCTGGCCACCGGTGTCACCCTGCGCGGCACCTGGCTGAACAACAAGATCGCCAAGCACCCGGACACCACCAACGCGGTGGACGGCGTGCAGCTGCCCAACTGGGACGGCTTCATGAAGCTGGCGGCCGGTTGCTACGAGCTGTGCGGCCTGGGCTACATCGGTGTCGACATGGTGCTGGACCAGGAGAAGGGCCCGCTGATCCTCGAGCTCAACGCCCGCCCCGGCCTGAACATCCAGATCGCCAACGACTGCGGCCTCACCCATCGCGCCCACGCGGTGGAAGCCCGCATCGCCGAGCTGCAGGAAAAGGGCATCGTGGAAACGCCCGAGGAGCGCGTGCGCTTCTCCCAGGAACTGTTCGGCCACGTGCACCCCGCCGAACTCTGATCCGCCCTGCTGCAACGAAAAAGCCCGGCCATGTGCCGGGCTTTTTCATGCCAGGGATTCGGGGTAGAGGTGCTCAATCCGTGGGATGGGTAGTCCGTAGGATGGGTAGAGCGGAGCGAAACCCATCGCTGCGAGCTCGTCGGGTTGCACCCGACCTACGCCATCCCCCTCAGCCCCACTACCTGACGATCGCCAGCTCGAATGCCCCCTCGTCCACGTGCTCGTGCACCTGCATGCCGGCCTCGCTGACGGCCAGGTCCTGCATCGGGCGCTTGAAGGGCTTGTTGTCGAGGGTGTTGAGGCTGCGGTCCTCGTCGGTGGTGAGCAGCAGCGCGTAGCGCTCGCCCTGGTTGGCGCGGACCTGCACGGTGCCTTCGATGTAGGCGTAGCGGTACCAGGTCTCGCCATGCAGCTGGTAGACGGCGTCGCTCACCAGGCGCGTCGGGCGCTTGGCCTCGTCGAGGAAGAGGATCGAAGGATAGACCACCTGGCGGTTGGCGAAGCTGCGAATGCGCAGGCCATAGGCGCGCCCGGAACGCGGCAGCTTGAGGGCCGCGTAGTAGCTGCGCCCCATGGGGAAGGCGAAGCTGGGGGAGAAGCGGTTGAGTTCCTCGTAGCGCGGCTCCTCGGCGGAAAGCTCGGTGAAATCGCCCTCCGGCAACTGCCCGCAGCACTGGTCGACCAGCCCCTGGTAGAGCGACTTGCCCCGCTCCTCGCTGCCCTCCAGCAAGGCCTTCATCGCCTCGCTGGGCTGGCCATCCAGCGACGGCAGGATGGCGGCCTTGCGCTCGAACTCCACCTGCCGGCTTTCGGTGTAGGCCACCGGTTGCCCAACGCCCTCCTCCGCCTGGGGTTCGTCCCCCTTGGCCGGCACCCTGGAGTTGTGGGTACGGCCCTGCTCGTCCACCCAGGTGAAATAGCCCGCACCGTTCTCCGGTCGCGAATAACCGCGCCCTTCCAGCACATCGGCATCGATGTATTCGGTGGAGCGGGCGCCGCTGGGCAGCAGGTAGTCGCGCTGCCCCGCCGGCACCTGGCCCGCGGCATAGAAGCTGTTCTGCAGGTTGCCGCTGGCATCCACCCAGGTGAAGTAACGACGCTTCTGCTCGCCACCGCTGTTGCTGCCTGGCCAGCCCGTAGCGCCCTGCTCCTGCAGGCGCGCCAGGTCGCTGCGGCTGATGCGCTGGGCCGCCTGGCGCTGCTGCTCGCCGTAGCGCTCGCCGACGAAGCTGTTGTGCACCCGGCCGTTGTCGTCGATCCAGGTCAGGTAGCGCCCGCTGGCGGCCTGGACCTGGGGCTGGATCGCCAGGGCGGTGATGAGGCAAAGCGCGGCACGGGTCTTCATCAGAAAGTCGTCGTGTAGGTCATGGCCACGATGTAGGCCTTCACCGAGGTCGTCACGTCCTGGCCCGCATAGGGGTTGTAGACCAGGTTGTCGATGCCGGTGCAGTTGAGGTTGCAGCTGGTATTGGCTCTGGTGGTCTGCGAGGTGACGAAGTAGTTGAAGCCGATATCGATGTTGGTGTCCTTGTCCCAGCGATAACCCAACCCAAGGCCATAGAGCTGGGCATCGCCGATGGGCGCCAGCACGTCGGCCTTGTTGCCAGGGATGGCCGAGGGGCGCCACTCGTAGCCCGCGCGCAGGGCCAGGCGGTCGGTGACGTCGTACTGCGCGCCCACCGCCCAGCTCCAGGTATCGCGGTAGCCGCGATCCAGGGTCAGGGTGGTAGCCGTGGCCTTGCCGCCGCCGAAGTTCTTGGCGATACGCAGCACGTCCAGCTCACGGTCGAACTCGATCTCGAACTCGTTCCAGTCGCTGTAGCCGCTCCATTTCAGGTCGGCGTTGAACTGCCAGCGCTCGAAGGGCCTGATCTTGATCCCGGTGGAGAAGTTGTCCGGGTAGGTCATGGTCAGGCTGGCATTGCCCACTTCCTCGTCGACATTGCCGTAAGGGAAGAGCGGGCTGAGGATCTGCCCGAAAATCGCGCCCTGGAAGCCGGTCCAGAACCCTTGCCAGTCCTTGGAGTAATCCACCCGGTACTTGCCCTGGAGGTGCATGCGTGCCTCGCTCTGGTAGGTAGCGCCCCAGGCGAACCAGTCGGTGGGCTCCCAGAGCACGCCGATGTTCCAGGTGGGCGACAGCGATTGCTGCAGGTCCAGATCGATATTGGCCAGGGTATCGAAGGGGCCGAATCGACCACCGCATACGTTGATGATCGTGCCAATCATCTCTTCCAGCCCGGGCTCGCAGAGCACCTTGTTGAGCAAGCCCACCAACCCGGTAAGCATGCTCGGATTACGGAAGTCCTCGTTCAACGCCAGGGCCTGATGGGAGAAGCCCACCGACAGACCCACCGCCAGTTCGTCGTTCACCTGGTAACCCACGGAGGGCGAGAAATAGGTGATGCGCTGGATCGCCACCTCGCGCCCCTGGTAACGGCCCGGATCACTGTCCGAGTCCCGTGAATAGCCCAGGGCCATGGGGGCATAGACGTTGGTGGCGAAGGTGAACTTGGAGCCCGGCGGGTTGATCGACAGGCCCGCCAGGGGGGCCACCAGCAACGGCATGTCGGTCATGCCGCCCATGCCGGGTAGGTACATGGCCGGGGTCAAAGTGCGGCTGCTGGAGTTGGCCACGGGGTCATCGGTGAACCCCATGACGTTGTAGCCCTCCGGCGCATCGAACTCGGCGCGGATATCCATCACCCCGGCGATCATCTTCACCGTGGTCTGGCGGCCCTTGAGCTTGGTCAGCGCCGCCGGGTTGTAGTGCACCGCGTCGATCCCGGTGGAGTCGGCGGTCACGGCATTGGCCATGGCCATCGCCTTGGGGTTGCCAATGGTCAGGTCGTTTGCCAGCTGCGCCTGCACGCCAGCCGCCCAACCAGCCCCCAACCCCGCCAGCACCAGGGCCAGCGGCGAAATTCGCATCGTCATGTCGTCGCCTCGCCGGTTACTGGGCCTTCAGGCCCTTGATGTCCAGAGGAACGGAGAACCCCAGCATCACGTCCGGGGAGTCCTCGGTCATGCCGAAGCCGGCGTTGATGTTGACGATGTAGTCGGGAGAGGTCCGCAGGCCGAGCGAGAAGTTCATGATCGCGCTGGTCTGCTCGGTGCCTTCGACCTCGGTGTCGCCGAAGGTGTAGGTCGGCTTGGTGCTGTAGGCCATCTGGTAGGAGGTGGCCAGGGACACGTCGTAGGACAGCGCATAGGCGAAGCCCATGCTCAGGGACAGGGTGTTGCCCGGGTCCACATCCTCCAGCAGGCGGCCGCCGCGGTTCTGGTGGATGTTGTGCACCGGCATGTTGTAGGTGTATCCGACCGAGCCGAACAGCACGACCGGGTCGATCACGTAGGAGGTGTTGGCCCCCACGCCCAGGCTGTAGTAGCCGTTGCCGGTGGACAGGTCCGTCTCGTTGTTGATGTCGAAGGGGCTCTCGCCGGTGGGCAGGCCGAGGGTGGCGAACAGGGTGGTGACCGGGCGCCCGCGGGTGGCGGACCAGGGCTGCCAGCGCAGGCTGCCGGAGACGTCGCCGAGGCTGTAGACGTTGACGTCGCGCTCGGTGTCGTACTTGGCCACGAAGGGCAGGCGCACGCTGAAGGTCAGGTTGTCCCAGATGCCGTAGTCGAAGGTGAAGGAGTTGGTGAAGGTGTGCTGGGCTTCGCTGCGGGGAATCACGCTGTAGACGTTGGTGCCGGTGCGGACCTGTTCGATCTGCACATCACGCACCAATGAATAATCGAAGCCGTAGGTGAGCGTGCGCTCGCCTTTCTTCAGCAGGGTGTAGCTCTTCTCCGAGGCCTGGAATACCTGCTCCAGCGCCTTGGCGCTGTCGGCATCCCCTTCTTTCTTGGTCAGCGCCTCACGCGCATCGTCCACCGAGCTCTCCTCGGCCCACAGCGGCCCACAGGCGCCCAGCGCCAGCACGGCCAGCCATGCGTATCCCCTCACTCCCATGGCACCTTTACCCCTGGTTTTATTCTTACTTATGCGGGTTTTCTTATTTGCGTCTTATGTACTGGATGTCGCCTCCCGAGCCCAACTGGTCGATCTGGTTCTCGGTGAATTTGGTGATCTGCGGGAACTGCTGGAACGCCAGCAGGCTGACGGTGCGATCGTCCACCAGGCGCAGGTCGCGCTCGGTCAAGGCCATGGCGTTTGGCGGTTCGTTGCCTGTCGGGTAGATCACAAACAGCACGTTCCCATCCCACACCTCCTCGAACCGGGTGCGGGTGAAGCTGATGTTTCCCAGGGCGGGATCAGCGATGAACACGTGATCGTTGTAGACGTCGCGCACCACTACGAAATGCTTGAAACCACCGTAGTGAATAGGCACCAGCGCGGGGTGTTCCAGTTGGTCGAGGTCCTCGAACTCGGCCCGGAATCCTCCGCTCTTGTAGCCCAGCGCCCCCACGAAGCGTTTCATGTCCAGCAGCGAGAAACCGCGTCGTTCGACGATCTTGTCGGCCTCGCCATAACGCAACAGCCCTTCCATCACCTGGCGCTCCTCGAGGTTGCGCCCGAGGTAGTAGTCCAGCAGCCCGGTCAGCGCGGCGGAACCGCAGCTGTAGTCATAGGCCTGCCGGATGACGTTGCGGAACTGCAGCTGGCTCATGGGCTCCGGATTGACGGTCTCCCGGTAGGGACCGTTGGGCACCATGGCCTGGGTGATGTTCACGGAGCCCTTGGGCTGTGGCTTGGTGTCCACGGCCTGGGTGAATCCGAACAACCCCAGCAGACTGCCGACCAGGATCTCGATCATTGCCGTTCCGAATACAGGGCTTACGAAAGAAAGGCCCGCCGGCCGGAGCCGGCGGGACCTTCCGCATCACAGGATGGAGCGACCTATCAGTGGCCCCAGACCTTGATGGTGGTACCGGCCAGGTTCAGGTCGCTGACGGCCAGGGAACCGATGCTGGCGGCAGAGGCGTCGCCCATGCGGATGGCACCGACGCTCAGCTCGCCAGTGATGGTCGGCAGGGTGATCTGCAGTTTGTCGCTGGCACCGGCACCGCTGCCACCGTCGATCACGTCAACCAGGATCGGCGCGCTGTCGGAGATGTTGAAGCCGGAGAAGGCGATGGTTTCAAGGCGCAGGCTGCCGGTGGCGCTGCCTTCCTTGTCGTTGTAAACCACGCTGCCGATGGTGCCGTTGAAGTTACCGGAGATGCTGATGCCATCCTGACCGGTAACGCTGGAAAGAGCGGAGTCATCCATGGCTTTCAGGTCGGCCTGGGCCATGAAGGGAGCAGCGAGCACAGCAGCGGCGAGAGCCAGTTGTTTGAAGCTTTTCATTGTTGTTATCTCCAAGGTTCACAGGTGGGTTGCCCCGGGGGCCTGCCGCCTACCTCCTGTCAGCGGCAGTCGGGTCGGTTTGCACCGACCTCCAGCACGAGCGCTGCTTCCCTATGCGCGCCGGTCTGGACTCGTGAAGCACTGGGCTTCTCGACCTGGTTCTCACGTTACTGAGCCCCCGCTCCGCTGCCAGCCCATCCAAGGGATGGAGGATGGCAACTTGCTGTATTTTTAGTGGCATCAGGCCTCGCTGAGCAGGCCCAGGCTCTTGCCCTTGAGCACCGCCTGGGTGCGGCTGCGCACGCCCAGCTTGGCGAACAGGTTATGCAAGTGCCATTTGATGGTCGCTTCCGACAGGTGCACCGCCTGGGCGATGTCCCGGTTGGACAGGCCGGCCGCGACGAAACGCAGGATTTCTCGCTCGCGGTGGCTCACATCCTGGTTCTCGTCGAAGGTTTCCGGGTCCACCGCCAGGCGCCGGCACTGCTCGCGCAGCGTCTCGGCGATACCCTGCCAGGCCCCGGCCTTCTTGGGCTCGGCGGCACGCCAAGCCTCCCACAGGGGTAGCAGCCACAGCGCATCGTCCTGGAACAGGCGCCGGTAGCCGCGGTTCCAGGCTTCCTCGAGGGTGGGCAGGAACAGGGCGAAGGCCTTGTCGCTGTTACCTTTGCGCCAGTAGGCCACGGAAAGTAACAGGGACAGGCGCAGGCGCCGGTCGCGCTGGTGTTCGGCGCCCTGGCGGGCGAGGCAGGTTTCCAGCGCGCTCTGCGCCTTCTCCGGGCGCCGCTCGGTCAGGGCCAGGCGAGCGACGGACAAGGCCAGTGCCGTATGGGCATCGGCATAGCGCGCCAGCGGCAGGGCCGCCAGGTGGCGCTCCAGTTGCAGGCAGACGCGCTCGGCTTCGTTGGGGCGGCGCAGCCACAGCAGGAACTGCACCTTGCAACCCATGCCGTGGGCGAACACCCGCTCGTAACCCGGCCCCTGGAGGCCGGCGAGCCAGTCATCCAATTGATTGAGCGCCTGCTCCGGTTCACCGGCGAAGAAGCGCGCCCGCGCCATCACCAACTGCCCACGGCTGATCAGCTCCACCGGCGTCGCCACGTCGCGCCAGGTGGTAGCCAGGGGCAGTTCGGCGAGCACCGCCGCATGGCGATCCTGTTCGTAAAGCAGGTCGGCGTACGCCAGCACCAGTGGCCCACCCACGCGGCTGCGGCGACCGAAGACCCGCTCGACACGGCCACGGGCAATCTCGGCGATGGAGCGGCCGCGTTCCAGCTCGCCGCTCTCCTTGCAGATCAGCGACTCGATCAGGCTGGTCATCACATGCAGGTATTCGCTGTCGACGATGCGCAGGCAATCCCGTGCGGTGGCGATGGATTTCGACGCGTCGCCGAACTCACCCAGCAACGCATAGGCCGCCGCCTGCACGCAGGACAGGCTGGCGCGGAACACCGGCTGGTTGTCCGGGACCATGGCCAGCCACTGGCGGGCGACCTTGAGGCAGCTTTCCAGCTTGTCCTGGTACAGCAGCACCAGCGCCTTGAGCACCTGAGAGGCGGCCAGCAGCTCGCCGAGACCGAAGTGAATGACCTTGCCGCGCCCCTGCAGCAGGCGGGTGCTGACCTCTTCGATCAGCGCCTCGGACTCGGCGAACTTCTGCTCGAAGGCCAACTGCCAAGCGTAGAAAATCTGGAACACCGGGTGCTCGCGGATCACATCGGCGGGCACTTCCTTGAGCATCGAGAGGATGCCGTAGACGCGGTTGCCGGCGATCAGCCGAGCGCCCTGGCGCTCCAGCAACTCGGCGGCGAAGCCGTAGTCACGCCCGCGCAGGGCGTACTTGATGGCGCGGTCCGGCAGGTCGTGGCTCTCGCACCAGCGCGCGGCGGCATGCAGCAGGGTGGCACTGTCGGTATGGCGCTGCAGGCGGCCCTGAAGGAATTCGGCGAACAGGTGGTGGTAGCGGAACCACTCGCCCTGCTCGTCCAGGGGGATCACGAACAGTTGCTCGCGCTGCAGTCGCATCAGCATGTCCAGACCGTCACGGCGGCCGGTCAGGGCGTTGCACAGGTCGGCGCAGAACTCGTCGAGCACCGAGGTCTGGTCGAGGAACTGCTGCAGGGCCAGGGGCAGGCTGTTGACCACGTCCTCGGCCAGGTAGTCGGCGATATTGCGCTCGGTACCGCTGAGGCTGGCGAGGAAGGCCTTGCGGTCCGGATGCCGTGCCAGGGCAAGGCTGGCCAGGTGCAGCGCGGTGATCCAGCCCTCGGTGCGGGCATGCAGCTGCTTCAGCTCGCTGCGGCTCAACTCCAGCTCGCGGACCTCGCGGAAGTACGCCTCGGTTTCCTCAAGGGACAGGCGCAGGTCTTCGGCCTGCAGCGTGAAGGCCTCGCCCTCGATGAACAGGCTGCGCGGGGTGAAGCGGGTGGCGCTGACCAGGTGCACGTTGCGCGGCAGGCGCTCGACCAGGTGACGGGCGCCCTGCTCCAGGCTGGCGTGGCGGATGCGATGGAAGTCGTCGAGCATCACGTAGAGCTCGCCGTCGAAGCGCTGCAAGTCACTGACGAAGGCGTCGATGATCGCCTCCACCGGCCAGTTCACCTCACCCCGCAGCAGCCCGGCGGTGTTGCTGCCGAAGCCCGGCTTCACCGCCTCGACCGCGGCGACCAGGTATTGCAGCAGGCGCTGGGGCTCGCTGTCGGAATCATCGCAGGACAGCCAGGCAACCCGCGCACCGGCTTGCTGCAGCTTCTCGCGGAACAGGCTGAGCACGGTGCTCTTGCCGAACCCTGCGGGGGCACTGAGCACCATCACGCGCTGGCTGCGGGCCTCGAACAGCCGGTCGATCAGGGCCTTGCGCGCCAGGCGCGGACGGCCGCCGGAATCCGGCGGGAAGAGCTTGGTACGCAGCATCGGGAAGGGCAGCGCATCGTTGGACGGGGCGCTCATGCTTCCAGCAGCCCCAGTTCCCGCGCCCGGCGTATCGCCTGGGTGCGATTGCGCACCTTGAGCTTCTCGTAGATGTTGTGCAGGTGCCATTTCACGGTCCCCAGGGCCAGCGAGAGCTGCTGGCCGATTTCCTCGTTGGAAAGTCCCTTGGCCGCCAGCAGGACCACCTCGCGTTCGCGGTCGGTGAGCCCTTCTTCCAGCACATCCTGTGACTTGCGTACGTCCTGTCCCGGCCAGATGGCCAGCAGGCTGCGAATGAACCCCTGCAGCGCGGGCTGGCGCTCGGCGGCTTCCAGTTGCTGCAGCAGCAGGCGGATGGCATCGCCCTCCTCCACGAACAGGCTGCGCACATCCTCGCGCTCGGCGCTCAGCAAGCACTGCACCAGCAGGCTCTGGGCCCGTTCCTGGTAGCCCAGGCGCTGGTAGCTGAGGGCGGCCAGCAGGTCGAGGCGCAGGCGCTGCAGGCCATGCCAGCCGGGTTGCAGCTGGGCACGCAATTGGTTGATCTCGTGCAGCGCCTCGCTGTAATGCCCACGCGCCTGCTGCAGGCGCACGCGGATCAGCCCCTGGGTCCAGAGCACCGGGTTGAAGCCGCGCTTGGCGTAGTCGGCGGCGAGCTTGGCCCAGTCCACCGCCTTCAGGCGCAGCTCGGCCCGCTTGATGCGGTCGGTCGCCGGTTCCTGGAGGATCAGGGTCACCTCGTCGGCCACCGCCTGCACGTAGAAGCGCCAGGAGTGGTTGCGCGCCGCCAGGTTCTGCATCAGCACCAGGCTGGCCAGGGCTTCCTTGGGCTTGTCCTGCATGCGCTGGATGCGCGCGAGGAAGAGCATGCCCTGGGCATAGATATCGATGGGCTTGATCACGTCCACATGGTTGAGCGCCCAGCGCAGGCGCTCTTCCAGGCCGTCCAGACGCCCCTGCTGGTAGGCGATCAGCGATTCGATGATCACCGGCAGGGCCAAGGCCCGGGACTTCTCGCCGAACAACGGCATCAGTTGGGCGCGCATCTGCTCGTGCAGCAACTGGGCCTGCTTGACCTGGCCCTGCTCCAGCGAGAGAAGCACCTCCACGTTACCCAGCTGCATGTCGAGGTAGCGACCCTCGAGGAAGTGGTTGCGCTGCTGCGCCAGGGCCAGCAGACGTCGCGCCTGTTCGGGCTGGGCGAGGATCACCAGGGCCAGGGCACCGATCACCAGCATGGCCACTTCGAGGAAGGCCTCGTGCTGGCCGAGCAGGCCCTCCACCTTGCGCGCCAGGCTCACGCAGAGGTCGAGGTCGTCCTTCTGCAGCGCGATGGCGGCCTTCACCGCCAGCGCGGCCAGGTACTTCTCGCTGAGCGGCGCCTGGGCGCCGGTACCGCCCCAGCGCGCCAGCAGCTCGTCGAGCATCTGGTTGGCTTCGGGCAAGGCCAGCTCGGTGGCGCGGTTCCACACATCGGCGAGGATCAGCGTCGGGTAGCGCTCGGCGATGTCGTCGGGAACGAACTGGCGCCAGCGGTAGATCTGGTTCAGCTGGCCACGGTTGATCAGCTCCAGGCCGCAACCGTCCACCAGCGCGGCGAGCATTTCCGGGTCTTCGGCCAGGCAGGCGTGCTCGATGGCGAGGTTCTGCATGTGGTGGTTGGTGAACCACAGGCTGGCATTGAAGTGCAGCTGCTTGAAGCGTTCCGGCTCCTGGGCCACCAGGCGGGCCCGGAGGAAGTCGGCGAACAGGTGATGGAAGCGGTACCACTGGCGCTCGCGGTCCAGGGGCAGGAGGAACAGCTGCATGGTTTCCAGCTGCTCCAGCAGGGCCTGGCCGTCGTTGCGCCCGGTCAGGGCGTTGGCCAGGTCACCGCTCAACTGGCTGGCGATGCCGAGGGCCAGCAGGGCGTCCTGCAGGTCCGCCGGCAACTGCTCGAAAACGGTGGTCAGCAGGTAGTCGCCCACGGCCGCCTGGTCGCCGCCCATGGCCAGCACCTGGTCGGAGGCCTGGGGCTGGTGGCGCAGCCAGAGGCTGGCGAGGTGAACGCCGATCAGCCAGCCTTCGGTCTGGCTGTGCAGCGCGGCGAGGGTCGCCTCGTCCAGCTCCAGGCCGCTGCGGTCCAGATAGTTGCGGGTCTCGTCCTCGGTCAGGCGCAGCTCGTCCAGGCCGATCTCCAGCAACCAGCCCTTGGCACGCAGGGTGGCGAGGTTCATCGGCGGCAGGGAGCGGCTGCCGATGGCGAGGGTGAAATTGGCCGGCGCCATCTTCACCAGGCGGCCGAGGGCGGTGAAGATCTCCGTGTCGCTGAGCAGGTGCAGGTCATCCAGCACCAGCAGCAGCGGCCCTTCCAGTGCGGTCAGTTCCACCAGCAGGCTTTCCAGCACGGCAGCGACCGGCACCTGCATGGTGTTCTGCAGGAAGCCGGCCGCATGGGCACCGATGCCGGGCACGGCGGCACCCAGGGTCTTGATCAGTTGCTGGAAGAAGCGCGAGGGGTTGTCGTCCTCGCTGCCGAGGGAGAACCAGGCGACAGCGGAACCGGCCTCACGCCGTTGTTCTGCGAGGGTCGCCAGGGCGGTGGTCTTGCCAAAGCCTGCGGGCGCCGAGAACAGCAAAAGGCGCGCGTGAGGGTGTGCAGCCAGGACCGCCTGCACCTGCGGTCGTGGCAAATAGTCGGCAGACGCTTGGGGCGTCATCAGTTTTGAGCGCAGTAGGCTGCCGGCTGCGGGGTCGAGAACTGCATCCACGGCCTGTATCCCTGTATCTTTATCATTGTGGGACGGGGATATGACCCCGCGGGATTTATCCATAATTATCAGAATGCATTTCCTGCGTAAACTTAAGAAACGGCTCTAGGATCGACAATTTAGGCGGTCTAGAATCCTCACTCGCGCCCTCTTTGCGTCCATCATGCCCAACTGCCTCCTACACCCTCTGCCCTACCACGAACACCCGGGACAGCGTTTCGCCCTCGTCCGCCATGCACCCGGAGCGGTGCTGCTCGACGCCGGCCGGCCCATTGCCAGTCGTGGACGCTATGACCTATTCAGCGCCTGGCCATTGGCAGAACTGGCGCCGGGACCCGACGAATCGGCCAACGACTTTATTTGCCGCCTTCGCGGGACCTTGCAGCAGCTGGGCCCGGCGGATTCCCCCGATACCGTGGAACTGCCATTCACGGGCGGATTGATGGGATATTTTTCCTATGACTTCGGCCGCCGGCTGGAGCAACTGCCCGAGCAGGCCCTGGATGACCGCCACCTGCCGGACGCCCAACTCGGCCTCTATGCCTGGGCCCTGGTCAGCGACCACCAGCACCGCACCAGCCAGCTGGTATTCCACCCGAGCCTCGCCGAAAGCGAGCGACTGCGACTGATAGACCTGTTCGAGTGCGCGGAAAATCCCGACAACGTCGATGAATTTCGCCTTACCCGCGCCTTTCAGGCCGATCTGTCGCAAACGGCTTACAGAACGGCCATCGAACGCATCCAGTCGTACATCGCTGCCGGCGATTGCTACCAGGTGAACTTCGCCCAGCGCTTCCAGGCGCCCTGCCAGGGCGACCCCTGGGCGGCCTACCTGGCGCTGCGCGAAGCCTGCTCCACGCCCTTCTCCGCCTACCAGGCCCTGGCCGAAGGCGGCGCCATCCTCAGCCTCTCCCCAGAGCGCTTCATCAAGCTGAGCAAGGGCCAGGTCGAAACCCGCCCGATCAAGGGCACCCGCCCCCGGGGCCGCACGCCGGACGAGGACGCCGAACAGGCCGCAGAGCTGCTGGCGAGCCCCAAGGACCGGGCCGAGAACCTGATGATCGTCGACCTGCTGCGCAATGACCTGGGTCGCAGCTGCGCCACCGGCAGCGTGAAGGTGCCCGAGCTGTTCGCCCTGGAGAGCTACCCCAACGTGCACCACTTGGTCAGCGCCGTGAGCGGCACCCTGGCCGCAGGCAAGGACGCACTGGACCTGCTGGTGGGCAGCTTCCCCGGCGGCTCCATCACCGGTGCGCCGAAGATCCGCGCCATGCAGATCATCGACGAGCTGGAACCGACCCGCCGCGCCATCTACTGCGGCTCGCTGGTCTACCTCGACGTGCGCGGGGAGATGGACAGCTCCATCGCCATCCGCACCCTGCTGGTGAAGGACGGCGTGGCCAGTTGCTGGGGCGGTGGCGGCATCGTCGCCGACTCCCAGTGGGAAGAGGAGTACCGCGAATCCATCACCAAGGTGCAGGTGCTGCTGCGTACCCTGGAAGGCTTGTAGGGGCTCCATTCGCCCAGCGCCACGCAGGCGCAGAAACGAAAAAGCCCGCTTTCGCGGGCTTTTTCATGGCTAGGCTCAGAGGCTCAGCTGGCGATCGGACGCCTTGAGGAACTCACGCTTGAGGTCCTCGTAGGTGTGCACCGCGGGGAACTGCGGGAACTCGCGGATCACGTTTTCCGGCGCATGGAACAGGATGCCGGCGTGGGCCTCGGCGAGCATGGTGGTGTCGTTGTAGGAGTCGCCCGCAGCGATCACACGGTAGTAGAGGCTCTTGAAGGCGATCACCGACTGGCGCTTCGGGTCCTTCTGGCGCAGCTGGTAGCCCACGACGCGGTCGGTGTCGTCGGTGATCAGCTTATGGCACAGCAGGGCCGGGAAGCCGAGCTGGCGCATCAGCGGCTGGGAGAACTCGTAGAAGGTGTCGGAGAGGATCACCACCTGGAAGCGCTCGCGCAGCCAGTCGACGAACTCCACCGCGCCTTCCAGCGGCTTGAGGGTGGCGATCACTTCCTGGATGTCGGACAGCTTGAGGCCGTGCTCATCGAGGATGCGCAGGCGCTGCTTCATCAGCACGTCATAGTCGGGAATATCGCGGGTCGTGGCCTTGAGCGCGTCGATTCCAGTTTTTTCGGCGAAGGCGATCCAGATTTCCGGAACCAGCACACCTTCCAGGTCGAGACAGGCGATTTCCACGAGACATTCCTCGGTTATTGAATTGTTAGGGAGGCGGCACTCTAGCTTTTCACCCGCAGCCACGCAACGCGGCACTTATACCCAAACAGGGCAGTCCCCCTGCCTTATGGTTATTTAGGCGCATAAGTTGCTTTTGCTACCATCCGCGCCACAGAGCGCGTAGCGCCATTTCAACTAGGAAAACCGCCTGATGAGCCAACCCTTCGACGTCGCCGAGATCGCCGCGGCCTACGCCAGCAAATCCCCCCAGGACATCCTCAAGCTCGCCTTCGAACACTTTGGCGACGACCTGTGGCTGTCCTTCAGCGGTGCCGAGGACGTGGTGCTGGTGGACATGGCCTGGAAGCTCAACAAGAACGTCAAGGTGTTCAGCCTGGATACCGGTCGCCTGCACCCGGAAACCTACCGCTTCATCGAGAAGGTCCGCGAGCACTACGGCATCGCCATCGAGCTGCTTTCCCCCGACGCCACCAAGCTGGAGCCCTTCGTTCGCGAGAAGGGCCTGTTCAGCTTCTACAAGGACGGCCACGAGGAGTGCTGCGGCATCCGCAAGATCGAGCCGCTGCGGCGCAAGCTGTCCACCGTGCGCGCATGGGCCACCGGCCAGCGCCGCGACCAGAGCCCCGGCACCCGCAGCAAGGTGGCGGCGGTAGAACTGGATGGCGCCTTCTCCACGCCCGACAACCCGCTGTACAAGTTCAACCCCCTGGCGCAGATGCCCAGCGACGAAGTCTGGGCCTACATCCGCATGCTGGAGATTCCCTACAACCCGCTGCACGAGCGCGGTTTCATCAGCATCGGCTGCGAGCCCTGCACCCGCCCCGTGCTGCCCAACCAGCACGAACGCGAAGGCCGCTGGTGGTGGGAAGAAGCCACGCAGAAGGAGTGCGGGCTGCACGCCGGCAACCTGATCGCGAAGAACTGAGCCGATGAAGATCACCCTGGTGAAGAAGGTCATGGCCGATGGCGAGGACTGCGACAAGTGCAAGGATGTGCAGCGCCTGCTGGAGCGTGGCGGCTACATGGGGCGCATCGACCGGGTGATGGTGGCTGACGAGCGCAACCCGGCCAGCGCCGGCTGGATGGTCGCCCAGCACTATGGCATCGACACCGCGCCCTTCTTCGTGGTGCGCCGCGACGACGGCAGCGAGCAGGTCTACACCGTGTTCCACGAGTTCCTGCACCAGGTGCTCGAAGCAGAATGAAAAAGCCCGGCAGATGCCGGGCTTTTCGTTTGCGGGCGTCGACTCAGTAGGTCGGCAGCTCGACGTCGTGGAACAGGTCATCCAGCTCGGCCTTGTTGTGGCACTGCACCGCCTTGGCCAGCATGTCGCGAGTCAGGTGCGGGGCGAACTTCTCGATGAAGTCGCACATGAAGCCGCGCAGGAAGGTGCCGCGACGGAAGCCGATCTTGGTCACGCTGGATTCGAACAGCTCGCCGGCATCCAGTACCACGAGGTCGCTGTCGAGCTTGGGGTCCACCGCCATCTTGGCGACGATGCCCACGCCCAGGCCCAGGCGCACATAGGTCTTGATCACGTCGGCGTCGGCCGCGGTGAACACCACCTTCGGCGTCAGGCCGCGATGGCTGAAGGCTTCGTCCAGCTTCGAACGGCCGGTGAAACCGAACACGTAGGTGACGATGGGGTGCTCGGCGAGCGCTTCCAGGGTCAGCTTCGGCAGTTTGGTCAGCGGGTGGCCCTGAGGCACGATCACGCAGCGGTTCCAGCGGTAGCAGGGCATCATCACCAGGTCGCCGAACAGCTCCAGGGCTTCGGTGGCGATGGCGAAGTCGACGGTGCCGTCGGCCGCCATTTCGGCGATCTGCATCGGCGTGCCCTGGTGCATGTGCAGCGCCACGTCCGGGTACTGGCGGATGAAGTTGCTGATCACCGGCGGCAGCGCGTAACGCGCCTGGGTGTGGGTGGTGGCGATGGACAGGGTGCCCTTCTTCTCGTTGGAGAATTCCTGGGCGATCTGCTTGATGCTTTCCACCTTGCGCAGGATTTCCCCGGCGGTGGTGATGATGCGCTCGCCCGCCGGAGTGACGCGGGTGAGGTGCTTGCCGCTGCGGGCGAATACTTCGACGCCCAGTTCATCCTCGAGCAGGCGGATCTGCTTGCTGATACCTGGTTGCGAGGTGTACAGGCTTTGCGCGGTGGCCGACACGTTGAGGTCGTGGTGCGCCACTTCCCAGATGTAGCGCAGTTGCTGAAGCTTCATAGATGTCCCTCAAAGCAAATGACGACGCAATGGATGGTCGGCGACGTTTATAACCATATTAATGGTTTGATGGATAAAACTAGACGTTTTTTTCAGTTTTGCACGTCATTCGTAATCGCCGTCACAGCTCTCCCCTGCCCCGGTGCTGCAGCATGGGCACCAGGTACACCGGCACATCGGATAACTGCACCAGCCGCGCCGACGTCCGCCCCAGGGGCGTATCGAGCGCAGCGCCATGGCTATGACTGCCTACGACCAGCAAATCCACCCCGAGTTTCTGCGCCTCTTCGAGAATCACCTGGGCCGGGTCGCCCTGCACCACGCGCACCGCGCGGATCATCCCCAGTTCGCTCTGGGCGTCACCCATCTCGTCGCGGAACCCTTCCAGCACACGCTGTTCGATGCTGGCCATGACGGTGCCCAGGCCCTTGCTGCGCAGGTCGGCAAGGCGCTCTTCATCCAGGTAGGTCTGCAGGACCGACTCGGCGAACAACCCGAGGGGCTCCACCGCGTGCACCACGTAGAGCTCGGCCTGGTAGACCCGGGCGAGCGAGAGAGCGTGCTGCAGCACGTAGGGGGCATAGAGGCCAAGGTCGGTGGCGTAGAGAATCGAACGAATCATGAGGCCTCCTACTGCCTGGGTGGCGGGCCTCGTCTCAGCTTAGTCAGATCTGCGGTTCGTTGCTTACACCGTGCGGCACATGGCCCGTAGCGACCACTTCGCGGGCTTTCTCGCAATGCCCGGCCTGGTCGTCGAAGAACACGTCGGCGCCAAAGGCATCGAGGATCGAGGACTTTTCCAACCCGCCGAGGAAGAAGGATTCGTCGAGGCGGATGTCCCACTCGCGCAAGGTACGGATGACCCGCTCATGGGCCGGCGCCGAGCGCGCGGTGACCAGGGCCGTGCGGATGGGGCAGGCGTCGGCGGGGAACTCCTGCTGCAGGCGGTTGAGCGCCGAGAGGAAGGGCTTGAAGGGGCCACCGTCCAGTGGCGTCAAGGCAGCTTCGCGCTCGTAGGCCTGGAAGGCTTCGAGCCCGCCGCGCTGGTAGACGCGCTCGGAGTCGTCGGAAAACAGCACCGCATCACCGTCGAAGGCGATGCGCAATTCGTTGCTCGCGGCCCGGCGCGGCCCGCCGGACAGGATGGTCGCCGAGGCGAAGCCACTTTGCAGTGCAGCGCGCACGTCGTCCACATGGGTGGAGAGGAACAGGTGGCAACCGAACGCCTTGAGATAAGGCCCCGGGCTGCGGCCGCCGGAGAAGGCCGCGCGGGATATGGCCAGGCCATGCTGCTGGATCGAGTTGAACGCGCGCAGTCCGGTATCGGCGCTGTTGCGCGACACCAGGATCACCTCGACCCGCGCCTGCCCCAACTCGCTGTTGAGGCCGAGCAGTTTCTGCACCAGGGGGAAGGCGTCGCCCTGCTCGAGCACTTCGTCTTCGTGCTCGATCTGGTACTGGCGGTAGGCTTCGATGCCTTCGGCCTCATACACCCGGTGGCTTTCATTGAGGTCGAACAGCGCCCGCGAGGAAATCGCCAGCACCAGTTTGTCCGCCAGTCCTCCCGCCATACCCCTCTCCTTATTGCTGGTTGCGCGCGTCGATGAAACGTAGGGCCTGGTACAGCGCGCGGATGCGCGGCAATTCCTTGCCGGCCGCAGCGGCCGCTGCCAGGGGTGCAGCATAGATGGCCTCCAGCTCCAGCGGCCGGCGCTGGGCGAAGTCGTGGTACATGCTGGGCAGGTAGTCGGGCATGCGGTCGGTGGAAGCCAGCAGCTTGCCGGCGAACCCTTCCGGCAGGCTGTGGCCACAGGCCAGTGCGCCCTCCACCACTTCCTGCATGATCGCCTGGATCAACTCGCGGGCGTCGGCGTTGCGCATCAAGGCCGTGGTGCCGGCGTCGAGCAGGACCGAAAGGCCGTTGTAGGGCACGTTCCACACCAGCTTCTGCCAGCGCGCCTGGTCAAGGTTGGGCATGCCGGTGGAATCGAGTCCCGCCGCGCGGAACAGCCCGACGCCCTCCTCCAGCAGCGCCTGGCGCGCGCCATCATCGATGGCCGGGCCGGAGTGGTAGCCGAGGTTCACCGCCCCCAGGGACTGGTGCTCGATGACGCCCGGCGCATCGCGGTGGACGCAGATGTAGCAGAGCCCGCCCAGCAGGTGCAGCGAATCCGGCAGCAGCGGGCGCAGCGCGTCCTCGACGGCCAGGCCGTTCTGCAGCACCACCACCTTGGCGCCCGGAGCTGCGGCACGGGCGATCAGCGGTGCCAGGTCGGCGTTGCTGGTGGTCTTGGCGCCCACCAGCAGCCAGTCGCAGGGCGGCATCTCGGCCACCTCGCGATAGGCCTGCACGGGGTTCAGGGCCAGGGCGCCGTGCACAGCGCTGTTGAGCTGCAGGCCATTGGCACGCACGGCCTCGTATTCGCTGCGCAGCAGGAAGTGCACATCGAAGCCCGCACGGGCCAGCAGCAAGCCGTAGAAGCCGCCGATGGCACCGGTACCGATGATGCCGATGCGCGGTTGCTGGGTTTGGGTCATCAGGGAAGCTCCTCTGCCTGGCGGGCCAGTGCCTCGTCCAGGTTGCGGTTCAGGTCGTCGCCCTGCAGCGTGCTGCGCAGGGCGCCAAGAAATTGTCCATCCCGCACCACGAACAGTGCAGGCAGGTGGAATACCTCGTAGCGCTGCACCAGGCCACCATTATTGCCGGCGTCTATCCAGCACAATCTGTCGATGCCCAGGGGCATCTGCGACAGATGGCGCCGCGCCCAGCGGCAACTGGCACAACCTATGCTGGTGAATATCACCAGGGAGGTGCCCGGCAGGCCCAGCAGTTGCTGGTCCGCATCGAAATCAGTCAGTTCCAGTTCGCGCACTATACTGCCCCTAAGAGATGCCAGAATAATGGCATCCGGAGTTCACAAAAAATGCGTCGATTCCTGCGTCACCCCAGCGATCTGCCTGTAGAGCTGGTACTGCGCAAGCACAGCTTCCTGCCGCGACAGCGGCTGCACAATATCAGCCTCGGCGGCGTTGCCTGCAACTCGCTGCGGGGCTTTCGCAAGGGCACCGCGATCGAGCTGCGCATCCCCCTGCTGGGCGACGAGGCGCGCTATGCGGGCATCGTCGCCTGGTGCCGCAAGCAGCCCGACGACTACCTGGTGGGCATCTGCTTCACCGACGAGGAAACCCTGTTCCGCGCCCGCATGGTCGAGCAGGTCTGCCAGATCGAGGTCTACCGCAAGCAGCGCGAGCTGGAGGCCGGTGAGGAACTGCCGATCGAGCGCATCGCCCAGGAATGGATCGCCCGGCACGCCGCCGAGTTCTCCGCTGCCAGCCTGAACTGAGCATTTTCCGCCTATTTGCTCCCTTCGCGCCATTGTCGAGCCAGCGTGTAACGCGTTAAGGTTCCGCGTCCCCGACGCGCACTCAAATGCCGTGCCCCGCCGCTCCGGGATGGCTGGCGGCCCGCACCTGTGACCTGACGACTGACCTGATGACTAGCACGATGGCTGATTTACCGATCGACGACCTTAACGTTGCCTCCAACGAGACCCTGATCACGCCGGAGCAACTGAAACGCGAGATTCCGCTCACCGACGCCGCATTGCACACCGTTGCCCATGGCCGCGAAGTGGTGCGCAACATCCTCGATGGCAAGGATCATCGCCTGTTCGTGGTGGTCGGCCCCTGCTCGATCCACGACATCAAGGCCGCACACGAATACGCCGATCGCCTCAAGGGCCTGGCTGCCGAGGTCTCCGACACGCTGTTCCTGGTCATGCGCGTGTACTTCGAGAAGCCGCGCACCACCGTCGGCTGGAAAGGCCTGATCAACGACCCCTACCTTGACGACTCCTTCAAGATCCAGGATGGCCTGCACATCGGTCGCCAACTGCTGCGCGACCTGGCCGAGAAAGGCCTGCCCACCGCCACCGAGGCGCTGGACCCGATCTCCCCGCAGTACCTGCAGGACCTGATCAGCTGGTCCGCCATTGGCGCCCGCACCACCGAATCCCAGACCCACCGCGAGATGGCCTCGGGCCTGTCCTCGGCGGTCGGCTTCAAGAACGGCACCGACGGCAGCCTGACAGTCGCGATCAACGCGCTGCAGTCGGTCTCCAGCCCGCACCGCTTCCTCGGCATCAACCAGGAAGGTGGCGTCTCCATCGTCACCACCAAGGGCAACGCCTATGGCCATGTCGTGCTGCGCGGCGGCAACGGCAAGCCCAACTACGACTCGGTGAGCGTTGCCATTTGTGAGCAGGAACTGACCAAAGCCGGCATCAAGCCGAACATCATGGTCGACTGCAGCCACGCCAACTCCAACAAGGACCCGGCCCTGCAGCCGCTGGTGATGGACAACGTCGCCAACCAGATCCTCGAAGGCAACGGCTCCATCGTTGGCCTGATGGTGGAAAGCCACCTCGGCTGGGGCAGCCAGTCCATTCCCAAGGACCTGAACCAGCTGAAGTACGGTGTATCGATCACCGATGCCTGCATCGACTGGGAAGCCACCGAGAAGACCCTGCGCAGCATGCACGCCAAACTCAAGGACGTGCTGCCCAAGCGCCAGCGCGGCTGATCGACCGCGCAATGAAAAACGCCGGGCATCTGCCCGGCGTTTTCATTCCAGCTTCCAGCTCAGCCCTTGGGGGCGTGACGCTGGCGACGCTCGATGTAGCGTTCCACATAGGAGCAGGAGGGGATCACCGTATAGCCCTGGTCTTCAGCGAAGCCCAGCGCGCGCTCGGTGAGCGCTGCGGCGATGCCCCTGCCACGCAGCGCGTTCGGCACGAAGGTGCGATAGATGTCCAATGTCTGTTTGCCCAGGTCCATGTAGGCAAGGTAAGCACGATGACCGTCCACGGTGGTCTCGAACTGATGACCTGCCTGGTCATGGTGGATGGACAGCGCCTCGCTCATCGCAACTCCTCAGGGGGTTTTAGAACAACACCCGTACCTTATCTATCTTTTCCAGCCGAAGAAACATTTCGGCGGAGCCGGAGCCAAATTGGACACTCAGGAAAGCCTTACCGTTCTCCACCTTATGTAATACACCCTGGTAATAGGCGCCATCGAAGGTGATGAACTGCAGTCGCTTGCCTGCGTAGTCCTGCAGGCTGGATACCTTGACGAACTCGTACTTCGGCAAGGCACCTGGGGCGTCGGTATTTTCCGACGTTACCGACACCATCTCGTTAACCCCCATCTCGGGACGCTTGCCCGGGTCGACCCAGGCGAAGGCGATCGGCTGCACCGCCTGCTGGTTGACCAGCAGCACCGGGCGCAGCATACCGACCACATCCTTGGGCTCGAAGAACTGCAGGCCGTCCCAGCTCATGCCCTCGGTCGGGGTCAGCTCGACGCGCAGCGATTGCGGGTCCTTCAGGTAGCGCCCGTAGGCATCCAGCAACGGCTGCTCGAGGGCGATCTTCTGCGCCCGCAGCACGCGATCGAGCTGCTCCACGGCGGTCTTCAAATAGACATCGGCGGGCTGGCCCAATTTACCGGCGCAGTATTCCTGCACCTTGCGCTGGTACTGGTTGTCGTTGAGTTCGAAGACGACGCTGGACAGGCGCGGCGGGTTGACCCGCAGGTCGCCCGGCTTCTCGGACATGTTCGACAGCGCCATGCTGACGCGGGTCTCGCCCATGTCACGGGTATCGGACGTGAGATTGAAGGTCAGCTTCTGCGCGCCGGGCTCGAACAGGTAGGAGAACTCGGCGTCGGTCTCGAAGGTGCGGTAACCCATGTCGAGCAGCTCATTGGTGCCGATATGACTGATCTTGCCGCACGCCACTTCGCTCATCGCGGTGAAGATGCTGCGTTCGGTCGGCGCATCGTAGAGCTGCTGCATGAAGGGACCATGCACGTCCAGCATCAGGCCCTTCAGGCGCACGGCCATCTGCTTCGGGAACTTGCCCTCGTCCAGGCGCTCCTTGAAGCTGAGCAGCTCGCGCAGGCCATTGAACTTCAGCTCGGCATGGGTCACCTGCACGCTGTCGCCCAGCGCGGGGACACGAACCTTGAGGTTCTCCAGGCCGACGCGGCCGTCGAAGGACGAGGTGATGCCGCCGTAGCTGATGTCCATGATCGGCGAAAGCTGCTGGATCGCATCATTCATGATCGACCTGACCGAAAGGTACAGGGAGAGTTTGATGATTAACGCCAGCGCGAGCGCCGCGAGCACCACCCACTTAAGTAGTCTTGCCATTACGCCGTCCTTGATGTCCTGGAATGCGGGATGAAAACCGGCGCAGCTTATCAGTGCGCCCATGGGCCATCCACGGCATTTCCCACAATATGAAGAACCAGTTCACTGTAACGAACGGGAAGTTGTGGTCTTTACATCCGCGCATAGCAGCAAACATGCAAAAACGACCGACGCCTGTCATTTCTCGACAAACAGCCCCACCCAACCAGGCCGGGGCCGGCAGGGTATCTCCGTCATCTTCGGCTAAACTTTGAACTTCACCTGCTCACGGACTATCCAACTGGATATTTTTTGAACAGGCACCGTCGGAAATGGCTGGGAAGGTGAAAAAAAACACCCCTCCTTGCACCGCGTCAGTTTACTTACTACAAGTTATGGGTAGTATGTACGCCGGCTAATTTCCCAAGCTCGGGGAATTGCTTTTATGGAAATGTCCACCTTAAGGGGAACACGATGAACAACGTTCTGAAATTCTCTGCTCTGGCTCTGGCAGCAGTTCTGGCCACCGGTTGCAGCAGCGTCTCCAAAGAAACCGAAGCCCGTCTGACTGCAACTGAAGATGCAGCCGCTCGCGCTCAAGCCCGTGCCGATGAAGCCTACCGCAAGGCTGACGAAGCTCTGGCCGCCGCTCAGAAAGCCCAGCAAACTGCTGACGAGGCTAACGAGCGCGCTCTGCGTATGCTGGAAAAAGCCAGCCGCAAGTAATAGCCCACAAGGCTTTTACTCGAACCGACCCAGTTCACTGGGTCGGTTTTTTTATGCCTGCGATTCCACCCCGGCACATTTCCACAGGCATGAAAAAGCCCGCCGCACCATGAGGGCAGGCGGGCTGTTCAGTGCCGCTTAGAAGCTGGGGGCAGCGGGCTCGCTGTTGGCCACGGCAGCGGAAGGCTCGGCGATTTCCACCGGCAGGCCGTCTTCGGCCGCGACCACTTCACGCACCACTTCCCAATCCAGGCGGATGCTGTTGACCAGGTCTTCACGCTTGAGCAGCGCGTTGATCACCGCGGTGTGCTTGTCCACCACCGACGGGTCGCCATGGTCGTTCAGCGGGGTGTGCGCCTCGATGTAGACCTTGCCGCCGCTCACGCCGAACTTGTAGGGCTCGTTGATGATGCGTACGGGCGTGCCCACCGGCGCCATCTTGGCCAGCGCCAGCACGTTGTTGTTGAGCATGCGGAAGCAACCGTGGCTGACGCGCATGCCGATACCGAACTTCTTGTTCGAACCGTGGATCAGGTAGCCAGGCAGGCCCAGGGTGAACTTGAACGGGCCCAGCGGGTTGTCCGGGCCCGCCGGCACCACGGTGGGCAGCGGGTCGCCATCGGCGGCGTGCTCTTCACGGATGGACTTGGGCGGATACCAGGCCGGGTTCGGCGTCTTGGCGGTGATCTTGGTGGTGTTGATCGGGGAACCCCAACCCTCGCGACCGATCCCCAGCGGGAAGGTGTGCACCACGTTCTGCCCTTTCGGGAAGTAATACATGCGGTACTCGGCCAGGTTGATCACGATACCTTCGCGCGGGCCCGGCGGCAGGATGAAGCGGGTCGGCAGGAGGATCTCGGTGCCCGTGCCCGGCAGCCAGGGATCGACGCCCGGGTTGGCCGCGACCATCTCCAGGTAACCCAGGTCATTGGCGACGCCGATGTCGGCGAAGGTGTCTTCGTACTTGGCCTTGATCACCTGGACCTGGCCGACGATATCCTCGCCGGGGGGCGGCAGGGGCAGCTCCAGCGCTGCAGCGTGACCGGCCAGCGCGAGCGCGATCAGGGACAGGGAACGGGCGACGGCGGGAACGCGCGACAACATCCGGTAATCCTTGGCAAAAGTGGCTGATTAAAAGACTCGGGATTGTACACCGGCATGCAGCGCGCCGGGAGGACTCAGCCGTCGGACCATTCGGGCCGGTGGCCGTCCCGCTGGGAGTCCAGTTCGGCGCGGCAGGCCGGGCACAGGCGGCGGTCCTGCAACTGCGGTTTTTCCAGCACGCACCAGCGCGGCTTCGCCGGCAGCAATCCCCCGCACAGGGTCCTGTCCGCATGGCCGCCGAGTTCAAGCTGGCGAGCGACCAGGTGCAGGCGCACCTCGCGGCAAGCGAACAGGTCGAGCTGCTCGTCGGGCTCGATCAGCTTATAGGCATGCAGGGACCAGGCGGGGCGCGGCATGAAGGACTCCAGGACGGGTGCGCAACCTTAGCCGAAAGGCGTGCCCCGGAAAAGCCTCCCGAAGCGCCTCAGAGCAACGGCTTCAGGGTTGGCCAGACGTTATCCAGCAACTTGCCCTGGGCACTCGCCGCCGGATGGATGCCATCGGCCTGCATCATCCCCTCGACACCGCCCACGCCCTCAAGGAAGAAAGGCACCAGCGGCACCTGCCGGGCGCTCGCCAGATCCTGATAGACCTGGGCGAAGGCATCGGTGTAGCGCTTGCCGTAGTTGGGCGGCAGGCGCATGCCCAGCAGCAGCACCTTGGCCCCCGTTTTCTGCGACTGCTCCACCATGCCGGCAAGATTATGTTGCAATTGTGCAGGGGGCTGACCACGCAACCCATCGTTGCCACCGAGCTCGATAATCACCAGCTCCGGCTTGTGCTCGCCAAGTAGCGCGGGCAGCCGGGAAGCACCGCCGGCACTGGTGTCGCCACTGATGGAGGCGTTCACCACGCGGTGTTCGAAACCCTCGTCATCCAGGCGTTTCTGCAGCAGAGAGACCCAGCCCTGGCTGGTTTCCAGTCCCAAAGCGGCGCTGATACTATCCCCGACGACCAGCACGGTCCCCGCCGCAGCCTCCTGGGCCATCACCATCAACGCCAGGCAACTGCCCAACAACCAAGCACGCATCGGATTCTCCATGAGCGCAAGCATTCTCAATGCGCGGAACCTTAGCAAAGTGGTTCCCAGCGCGGAAGGCGAGTTGACCATCCTCCACGATCTGGACCTGGACCTGGCCCAGGGCGACAGCCTGGCCATCGTCGGCAGCTCCGGCTCCGGCAAATCCACCCTCCTCGGCCTGCTCGCCGGGCTCGACCTGCCCAGCTCCGGCGACATCAGCCTGGCCGGCCACGCCCTCGCCCGCCTCGACGAGGACCAGCGTGCCCGCGTACGCGCCGAGCATGTCGGCTTTGTCTTCCAGTCCTTCCAGTTGCTCGACAGCCTCAACGCCCTGGAAAACGTCATGCTGCCCCTGGAACTCGAAGGCCGCAGAGACGCCCGCGAACGCGCCCGCCACCTGCTCGACCGCGTCGGCCTCGGCCAGCGCCTGGGCCACTACCCGCGCCAGCTGTCCGGGGGTGAGCAGCAGCGCGTCGCCATCGCCCGCGCCTTCGCCGCCGAACCCGACGTGCTGTTCGCCGACGAGCCCACCGGCAACCTCGACAGCCACACCGGCGAGCGCATCAGCGACCTGCTGTTCCAGCTCAACCAGGAACGCGGCACCACCCTGGTCCTGGTCACCCACGACGAGCGCCTGGCCCATCGCTGCCGCCGCCTGATCCGCCTGGAGTCCGGCCGCCTGGTCGACCGGGTGGAACCCTGATGGGGCGCCTGCCGTTCTCGCGCCTGCTGGGCATGGCCGCCAGGCAACTGCGGCGCGATGCCCGTGCCGGCGAGCTGCGCGTACTCTTCTTCGCCCTGGTGGTGGCCGTGGCTGCCAGCAGCGCCATCGGCTACTTCGGTGCCCGCTTGAACGGCGCCATGCTCCTGCGCGCCACCGAATTCCTCGGCGCCGACCTGCTGCTCAGCGGCTCCTCACCCGCCACCCCGGAGCAGATCGCAGCGGGCGAACAGCTCGGCCTGCGCCATGCCCGCGCCGTCGAATTCTCCAGCGTCATCGCCGGTGACGCCGGCATCCAGCTCGCCAGCGTCAAGGCGGTGGACGAACCCTACCCCCTGCGCGGCGAGCTGAAGAGCGCGCCCGCCCCCTACGCCCCGGAAGAACCCGGCAACGGCCCCGCCCCCGGCGAAGCCTGGGCCGAGGCACGCCTGTTCACCGCACTGGACCTCAAGCCCGGCGACAGCGTGGACGTCGGCCAGCAGACCCTGCGCCTGACCCGCGTGCTCACCTACGAGCCCGATCGTGCCGGCGACTTCTACAGCCTCACCCCGCGCCTGTTGATGAACCATGCCGACCTCGACGCCACAGGCGTGGTGCAGCCCGGCAGCCGAGTGCGCTACCGCGAACTCTGGAGCGGTCCGGAAGAGGCACTGAAAAGCTACCGCGACACCCTCGAGCCCACCCTCGCGGCCAACCAGCGCATCGAAGACGCCCGCGACGGCAACCGCCAGGTCGGCGGCGCCCTCAGCCGTGCCGAGCGCTACCTCAACCTTGCCAGCCTCGCCGCCGTACTCCTGGCCGGTGTCGCCGTGGCCCTGTCGGCGGCCCGCTTCGCCGCCCGCCGCTTCGACGCCAGCGCCCTGCTGCGCTGCCTGGGCTTGTCGCGCCGCGAAGCGCTCCTCCTCTATACCCTGCAACTGGGTCTGCTCGGCCTTGCCGCCGCCATTCTCGGCGCACTGATCGGCTGGCTCGCCCAGCTCGGCCTGTTCCACCTGCTGCGTGAATTGTTGCCGGCGGAAGTGCCCTCCGGCGGTGTGCTGCCCGCCTTTGCCGGCATCGCCACCGGCCTGGTGGCCCTGGCCGGTTTCGCCCTGCCGCCGCTGGCCGCCCTGGGCCGTGTCCCGCCCCTGCGCGTGCTGCGCCGCGACCTGCTACCCGTGCCGCCCAGTTCCTGGCTGGTGTACGGCGCCGCCCTGCTCGCCCTCGGGCTGATCATGTGGCGCCTGAGCCTGGACCTGGCACTCACCCTCGCCCTGCTCGGCGGCGGCCTGCTCGCCACCCTGATCCTCGGCGGCCTCATGCTCCTCGGCCTCAACGCCCTGCGCCGCCTGCTGGCCCGCGCCGCCCTGCCCTGGCGTCTCGGCCTTGGCCAACTGCTGCGCCACCCGCTGGCCGCCGCCGGGCAATCCCTGGCCTTCGGCCTGATCCTCCTGGCGATGGCGCTGATCGCCCTGCTGCGCGGCGAACTGCTGGACACCTGGCAGGACCAGCTGCCCGCCGACGCACCGAACTACTTCGTGCTCAACGTCCTGCCCGGCGAGAAGGACGCCTTCGCCGAGCGCCTCGCCCAGCTTTCGCCCCACCCGGCCCCGCTGTTCCCCGTGGTGCCCGGCCGCCTCACCGCCATCAACGGCGAACCGGCGAAAGAGCACGCCAGCAAGGAATCCCAGGGCGAGCGTGCCCTGCAGCGCGACCTCAGCCTCACCTGGGCGGCCGACCTGCCCAGCGGCAACCGCCTGGTGGCCGGGCAATGGTGGGACCAGGCAGCGGCCGGCGACCTGCCCGGCGTCTCGGTAGAAGCCAAGCTCGCCACCAACCTCGGCCTGCAACTGGGCGACCGCCTCAGCTTCAGCGTCGGTGGCATCAGTCGCGACGTGCGTGTCACCAGCCTCCGGGAAGTCGACTGGGACAACTTCCAGCCGAACTTCTTCATGATCTTCGCCCCCGGCTCCCTCGCCGACCTGCCGGCCACCTACCTCACCAGCTTCTATCTGCCGCCGCAGCACGACCGCGAGCTGGTGGAACTGGCCCGCGCCTTCCCGGCGGTGACGTTGCTGGAGGTGGAAGCCATCCTCGCGCAGCTGCGCAGCATCCTCGCCCAGGTCACGGTGGCGGTGGAGTTCGTCCTGCTGTTCGTGCTCGCCGCCGGCCTCGCGGTGCTCTTCGCCGGCCTGCAGTCGACCCTCGATGAACGCATCCGCCAGGGTGCGTTGCTGCGGGCCCTGGGTGCGGAACGCAATCTGCTGCAGAAAGCCAGGCGCGCTGAATTCGCCCTGCTCGGTGCAACCGCCGGCCTGCTCGCCGCCCTGGGTTGCGAGCTGGTCAGCGCCCTGCTCTACACCCTGGCCTTCGACCTGCAATGGCACCCCCACCCCTGGCTGCTGCTGTTGCCGCCCCTGGGCGCGCTGCTGGTGGGTGGGGCCGGCGTGCTCGGCACCCGTCGCGCCCTCAACGCCAGCCCGCTGCAGGTGCTGCGCGAAGCCTGATCGCCCGGCCCGCCTGTACAAGGCGGGCCGACCTCTTGCTAGACTCCGCCCCTCTTCGCCCGCCTAGAGCCTGTCGCATCACGCCATGAGTCGCTATCGCCCCCCACGTTCTGCCGGCACCCCGCTGATCACCCCCGAAGGCGAAGCCCGCCTGCGCGCCGAACTGCACGAGCTCTGGCACGTGAAGCGCCCCAAGGTCACCCAATCGGTGAGCGAGGCCGCCGCCCAGGGCGACCGTTCGGAAAACGCCGAGTACACCTACGGCAAGAAGATGCTGCGGGAGATCGACAGCCGCGTGCGCTTCCTCACCAAGCGCCTGGAAAGCCTCAAGGTGGTCAGCGAACGCCCGTCCGACCCGAACAAGGCCTACTTCGGCGCCTGGGTGACCCTGGAAGATGATGAGGGCGAACAGTCGCGCTACCGCATCGTCGGCCCCGACGAACTCGACCTGAAGCAGAACCACATCAGCATCGACTCACCCCTGGCCCGCGCCCTGGTGGGCAAGGCGCTGGATGCCGAGGTGCTGGTGCACACCCCGACGGGCGAGAAGAGCTGGTACGTGGTGGAGATCGAATACCCCTGAAGCCCCGCGCCTCAGCGCAGGGTGATCAGCCCCTGGCGCGAAACGCGCACCAGCTCGCGGACCATCAGCGCCACCTCGTCCCGGGGCGGCGCCTGCACCACGGCCATATCGAAGCTGTCAGCGGCATAGCGCTGCAACGACGCGGCATCGAGGGCGAACTGGATAAGCAGGTTGCGTGGCCCGGCCCAACGCTTCGGCCAGCCGTCGAGATAACGCAGCATGGTCGGCTGGTGGGGGCCGCTGAGAAGAACCCTGGGGTTGCGCAAAACCAGGCCCGTGGTGATGGGGGCCAGGCGAATGAGCGGTTGGGGACAGGTCATGGTGTCATGTCTCCGCCTCGTTGATCCCGCTGGGCAGCGGTGAGAGGCGACACCGAACCAGCGCTTTAGCGGTATTTCGAGATGGATTCCATCTCCGCGCCCCGCAAGTAGCTGTCTTAAATCGGCGCATGGGTCGGCATCCTAGAGAAGCCTCCGCAATACTGTCAATACGACCAAGACGTCGTCCTGGAGCCTTCGCGACCATGTCCACACCTCCCTTGCGCCTGTTCTTCGCCCTGCCCTGTCCCGAGCCGCTGGCAACGAGCATAGCCCTGTGGCGAGAAGCCGCTCGCTGCGAAGGCAAAGCCGTAGCCACCCGCAACCTGCACCTGACCCTCGCCTTCCTCGGCCAGCAGCCACGCGGCTGCGTCGCCGAACTGAAGGCCATCGCCGAAAACCTGGCGGGCGAGCCCTTCACCCTGCGTCTCGACCAGTTGCGCTGCTGGCACAACGGCCTGCTGCACCTGGCGCCCGACCACCCGCCGCCGGCGCTCCTGGCCCTGGCCGCCAACCTGCAGGATGGGCTGCGCGCAGCGGGCTTCGCCATCGAACGGCGGCCCTTCCACCCGCACCTGACCCTGGCTCGACACTGCCCACACCTGCCCGGCGCAGCGGCCCCAACCTTCGATTGGCCTGTGAACCAGTTCGCTCTCTTCGCCTCGGAAAATACGGCCTCGGGCGCCCATTACCACGCCCTCGGGAACTGGCCGCTGCTGCCCCAGGACTCAAACGAGCGTTTCACTCAGTAACAGGGAAACGCCCGCCAACTTTCGGTGAACGGCTGTAAACAACGGCGAAACACCCGACCCAGACGCCGTGGCGTACGAATGACCGGCCTGGCACGGTTCCTGCCCCAGCCCATCAGCTGATGTACGCGTCCGGGATGGGCGCGGCGGTTTCGCAGGGAGGCACCCACTGCCTGTTCCACCATCACCGAGAGCAACCAATGAACAACAACAAGATCCTGCTCGCCCTCGCCCTGGGAGTCGGCCTCGCCGCCTCCGGCGAAGCCCTTGCCGCCACCGGCTACACCCAGACCAAGTACCCCGTGGTCCTCGCCCACGGCATGCTTGGCTTCGATAGCATCCTCGGCATCGACTACTGGTATGGAATCCCCTCGGCATTGCGTCGTGATGGCGCCTCGGTCTACGTCACAGAAGTCAGCCAGCTGAACACCTCGGAAGCCCGCGGCGAAGAGCTGCTGGAACAGGTCGAGGAAATCGTCGCTATCAGCGGCAAACGCAAGGTGAACCTGATCGGTCACAGCCACGGCGGCCCGACCATCCGCTACGTGGCCGGCGTGCGCCCGGACCTGGTCGCTTCCGCCACCAGCGTCGGCGGTCCGCACAAGGGCTCGGCCACCGCCGACTTCCTGCGCCAGATCCCGCCCGGCTCCGCTAGCGAGGCGATCGTCGCCGGCATCGTCAACGGCCTCGGCTCGCTGATCAACTTCCTCTCCGGCAGCAAGAGCACCCTGCCGCAGAACGGCCTTGGCTCGCTGGAATCGCTCAACAGCCAGGGCGCGGCCCGGTTCAACGCCAAGTTCCCCCAGGGCATTCCCACCAGCGCCTGTGGCGAGGGCGCCTACCAGGTCAACGGCGTGCGCTACTACTCCTGGAGCGGCACCAGCCCGCTGACCAACGTGCTCGACATCAGCGACGTGCTGCTCGGTGCCACCGCCCTCACCTTCAAGGGCGAAGCCACCGACGGCCTGGTCGGCCGCTGCAGCTCCCACCTGGGCAAGGTGGTGCGTGACAACTACCGGATGAACCACCTCGACGAGGTCAACCAGACCTTCGGCCTCACCAGCCTGTTCGAGACCGACCCGGTGACCGTCTACCGCCAGCACGCCAACCGCCTGAAGAACGACGGCCTCTAAGCCGCCCCGGCGGGGCCTGCGGGCCCCGCCTCCTGCCGACCTGCGAGCGACCACCGTGAAAAGAGTCCTGCTGTCCCTGCCCCTGGTCTTCGCCGGCTGCCTGGCCGCGATCCTCTACCTGCAATCCGCCTCCGACGGCAACGCCCACCGTGCACCGGGCGTTGCCGAGCAGCTCGCCAGCGATGAGCCCATCGCCATCTCCGATGCCCCAACGTCCGCCGACAACCTGCCGCCTGCCCTGCCGGCGCAAGTACCCGCCCTGCCCGCCTCCTTCGCCGGTACCCAGGTCGATGGGCGCTTCCAGCTGGATGCGAGCGGCAACCTGCTGATCACCGAAGACATCCGCCGCATCTTCGACTACTTCCTCAGCGCCATAGGCGAAGAGCCCATCGGCATCTCCATCCAGCGTCTGCGCGGCTACATCACCGCCCAGCTGCAGGAGCCGGCCGAGGGCCAGGCCCTGGCGCTGCTCGAGCAATACCTGGACTACAAGCGGCAGCTGGTGCAACTGGAGAAGGACCTGCCGCAACTGGCGGACCTCGACGCCATGCGCCAGCGCGAAGCTGCGGTGAATGCCCTGCGCGCCCGTCTGTTCAGCGCCGAGGTGCACCAGGTGTTCTTCGCCAGCGAGGAAACCTACAACCGCTTCACCCTCGATCGCCTGGCCATCGTCCATGACACCGCCCTCGACGATGCCGCCAAGGCCGCGGCCGTCGACCGCCTGCGCCAGGGCCTGCCCGAAGAACTGCAGGACAGCGTGCTGCCGCAGTTGCAGGCCGAGCTGCATATCCAGACCGAGCAGCTGCAGGCCAAGGGCGCCACCCCCGCCGAAATCCGCCGCCTGCGCCAGCAACTGGTCGGCGGCGAAGCCACCCAGCGCCTGGAGGCACTGGACCAGCAGCGCCAGGGTTGGAAGCAGCGGATCGGCGCCTTCCAGGCGGAGAAGGCACGCATCGAAGCCAACCAGGGGCTCAGCGACGGCGACCGCCGCGCCGCCATCCAGCGCCTGGCCGAGGAGAAGTTCGACGAACGCGAGCGTCAGCGCCTGGATGCCGCCCTGGAGCTGGCCGCCGCCCGCGCGCAGCAGCCCTGAAATGCAGAAGGCCCGCACAGGGCGGGCCTTCTTCGAGTTCGCAGCGGGTTACTGGCTGAACGTGCGGTCCAGGGAGAAGCGGCCAGCGCCTTCGATCAGCAGGGTGCCGGAGATCAGGGCGAGGATCAGCGCGTATTCGTAACCACCGTTGGTGATGAAGAAGCCGCTGGCCCAGTGCACGCTGAAGATGGCAACCACCATGGCGACGATCAGCGACGCGGCGGCAGGGCGAACCAGCAGGCCGATCACCAGCGCCAGGCCACCGAAGAACTCGGCGCTGCCTGCCATCAGGGCCAGCAGGTAGCCAGGAGCCAGACCGATGCTTTCCATCCACTGGCCGGTGCCTTCCAGGCCATAGCCGCCGAAGAGGCCGAAGAGCTTCTGCGAACCGTGGGCGGCGAAGGTCAGACCGGTCACCACGCGCAGCAGGGTGATGCCGATACCGGCGTTGGTGGAGAGAATGCGTTTGATCGGGTTGCTCATGTCGCGTTTCCTTTCGTGTGAGGAGTGTGTGGGTTCAGACGGAAGCCATCTTAGTTGATTTTTTCGATATTAAAACCGCAAAAAACGCAGCATTGAAATCGATAAAATCGATCACTTCCCTCTGCTTGCCACTTTTTTCTGCGGCTCCAGCAGATAGCGCTCGCGGTCATAGGCCAGGTAGTACTTGTTCACCGCGCTGACGTAGCTGACCACCCCCATGCCCAGTTGCTCGGCGGCGATGCGCTCCACCTGGAAGAACCACTGGTTGGGGTTCAGCCCCCGGCGCCGGGCCTCCGCGCGCAGGCTTTGCACCCGCTGCGGGCCGACGTTATAGGCCGCCAGGGTGAAGGCCATGCGCTCGCGCTCGTTGAGCTGGGCGCTGTTGAAGAAGCCCTTGCGCAGCATCGCAAGGTACTTGGCCGAGGCCTGCACATTGTTCTCCAGCGCGTGGATATTGCCCACGCCCACGGTGCGCGCCGCACCCGGGGTGATCTGCATCAGCCCGGTGGCCCCACTGGCGCCACGGGCGGCCGGGTTGAGGCTGGATTCCTTGAAGGCCACGGCGGCCAGGTTCAGCCAATCGAAGGCATGCTGGTCGGCGAAGCGCTGCAGCACCGGGCGCACCTTCTCCAGGCGCTGCCGGTCGGCTCGGGCCAGGGGGCTGTGCACCTTGTACAGGCGGCGGTAGACGCGCTGGAAGGTGGCATCCTGGTCGGAGGGCGCGTTGTAGCCGGCGAGGAAGCGATCGATGCTGGCCCGCAGCATCGGCGCGTCGCGGCGCACGAACCAGGTCATGTCGCGCTGGTTGTCCAGCACCAGGTGCTTCTCTATACGCAGCTTGGGCATCACCTTGGCCCAGCGCTCGGCAATGGGTTGCTCGACGGCAGTGAGCGGGAAGATGCCGGCCTGGACCATCTCCAGCACATCCTCCACCGCCAGGCTCGAATCGACCCACTCGATGACGATGGGCGCCAGCTTGCGTTCTGCCAGTTGCTGGTTGACCCGGCGCAGGGCCTCGGCCGCCGCGCTGCCGGCGGGCAATGCGATGCTGCGGCCGGAAAGCTGCTCCAGGCGCTGGTAGCGGCGGTCGCCACTGCGGCTCACCAGCAGCAGCGGCACATGGCGGCGAATCGGGGCGCTGGCGCTGACCTCGCCGCCGCTGCGCGGGTCCACCAGCTCGCCGGGGGCTACCAGGTCGCCCTCGCCGCGCAGCAAGGCGGCCAGCAACTGGTCCTTGGCCCTGGGGATGATCTTCACCTCCAGCTCACGGCCGTCGCGGGCATTGCGGTTGAGGTACTGCTCGAAGGCGCGGATGCGGTGGTATTCGATGCCGATGGCTTCGCCCTTGATCTCGCCGGAGCTGTTGCGGCTCTGGTTCACCAGCACACGCAGCACGCCGCTGCGGCGGATCTGCGCCAGGTCACGGGCCTCGCTCGGCTGCTGCCAGGCTTCCGGCGGGCCAGCCAGGCGCGCTGCCGCCGGGAACGGCAGCAGGGCGAGCAGGCACAACAGAAGCAGCAGCGGTCGGGTCATCGAATCTCCCGGTCAGGGCTGCAGGGTGCGAACCGACCGTCTGAGAGCGCAGCGCCCGGATGGAATTCCGGGCGTGCGAGGGGCGCGGAGAGTGTCACAGCTCGGCCGTCGACGCCAGCCACAACGCTGTAACAACTTCAACAAACACCCATAAGCAATTGTAAGTATTGGCTTTTCTTCTATTCGACAAGCTTTGCTATTCTGCTCCGCTCGCGTCCGAGGTAGCACCATGCAACTCATCGACATTGGCGTCAATCTGACCCATTCAAGCTTTGCCGCAGAGCGTGAAGCACTGCTCGAACGCGCCCTCGCCGCTGGCGTGGCGCAACTGGTCCTCACCGGCACCAGCGTGGCCGATGCCGAAGAAGCGCTGGCACTGGTGCGTCAGCTCGACCCCGAAGGCGGCCACCTGTTCAGCACCGCCGGCCTGCACCCCCACGAAGCCAGCCAGTGGAACGCCGACAGCGCCCGCCACCTGCGCGCCCTGCTGGCCGAGCCGGAAGTACGTGCCGTGGGTGAGTGCGGTCTGGATTTCAACCGCGACTTCTCCCCGCGTCCGCAGCAGGAAAAGGCCCTGGAAGAGCAACTGGCCCTGGCCGTCGAACTGGGCCTGCCGGTGTTCCTCCACGAGCGCGACGCCAATGAGCGCCTGCTGGCCATCCTCAAGCAGTTCCGCGACCGCCTGCCGGCCGCCGTGGTGCACTGCTTCACCGGCGAGCAGCGCGCCCTCTTCTCCTACCTCGACCTGGACCTGCACATCGGCATCACCGGCTGGATCTGCGACGAGCGCCGGGGCACCCACCTGCACCCGCTGGTACGCGAGATTCCCCAGGGCCGGCTGATGCTGGAAAGCGACGCGCCCTACCTGCTGCCACGCAGCCTGCGGCCGAAGCCCAAGAGCGGGCGCAACGAGCCGGCCTTCCTGCCCGAGGTGCTCATGGAAGTGGCGCGTCACCGCGGTGAAACACCCGAACACCTGGCCGAGCACACCACCGCGTGTGCACGCGCATTTTTCGGGCTGCCGAACATCGCCTAACCTGTTCCTGTAAAGAGGCGGATTGATACGGATCAACGATCACGTCACAGTGCTGCGAAACAATGCTGGCACCTTGCCTAGCCTCCGAGAAAAAAGAACAGAACATGGGTAACTGGATGCGCGATCTTTCCCTGAAGTACAAGTTCTGGGCGGTCAACGCCGTCGCCTTCATCACCACACTGCTGCTGGTGCTGCACGCCATCAGCCTCGAGCGTGACGCCCGCGTGGAAAGTGCCCGCGAGTCGGCCCAGGCCCAGGCAGCCCTGCTACGCGCCTGGCCCGCCGGGCAGGCCCTGCCCGGCGGCAACGGCGTGGTCCGCTTCGCCGCCGGCAGCGCGCCGCAGGTGCAGGGTGTCGACAGCGCCGCGCTGACCCGCGCCAACGGCTGGGTCGAGCTGGATCACGACGCCCTGTTCGGCAGCGCCCCGGTGATCGGCGCCCAGGTGCAGGATGCCGCCGACGGCCAACGCATCGCCGTATTGGCCCACGCCCCGAGCCTCGTCGAGGTCTTCACCTCGCGCATGTTCAACTACGCGGTCACCGTGTTCCTGCTGATGATGGCGCTGCTGGCCTCCTCGCAACTGCTGATCCGCTTCCTCCTCAGCCATCTCAACACCCTCAAGGACGTGATGCTGCACGTGGAGAAGAGCGGCGACCTGTCCGCCCGCGTACCGCTGGACAGCCGCGACGAGGTGGGCCAGATGGCCAGCGCCTTCAATGCCATGCAGGCAGGCTTCCAGCGCGTGGTCGGCACCGTCGCCCAGGTCACCGAACGCCTCGACGAAGGGGCCGCGCGCCTGGCCTCGAGCATGGGCGAGGTGCGCCAGGGCATGCTCGGCCAGCAGAGCGAGACCGACCAGGCCGCCACCGCCATCAACGAGATGTCCGCCACCGTCCACCACATCGCCCAGCACGCCGCCGACACCCGCGACCAGTCGCAGACCGCCGACCAGCTCGCCGGCGCCGGCCAGAGCGTGGTCAGCCGCGTCGGTGAGTCCATCGCCGGGCTTTCCAGCGGCGTGCAGCAGACCGCCGAGATGATCGAGAAGCTGGCCGAAGACAGCCAGAAGATCAGCAGCGTGGTCAGTGTCATCCACGGCATCGCCGAGCAGACCAACCTCCTCGCCCTCAACGCCGCCATCGAGGCCGCCCGCGCCGGTGAAATGGGCCGTGGCTTCGCCGTGGTGGCCGACGAGGTGCGCAACCTCGCCAAGCGCGTCCAGGACAGCACCGACGAGATCACCAGCATGATCCTCGCCCTGCAATCCGGCACTCGCGACGCCGTGGAATTCATGCAGGAAAGCTCGTTCAAGGCCGACAGCTGCGTGCAGCAGGCCCATGAAGCCGGCGAAGCCCTGGCCGCCATCACCGGCGCCGTGGCGCAGATGCGCCAGAGCAACACGCAGATCGCCGTGGCGGCGGAGCAGCAAAGCCATGTGGCCGAGGAAATGACCCGTGCCGTGGTCGGCATCCGCGACGTCACCGAACTCACCGTCAGCCAGACCGTTGGCTCGGCCTCCACCAGCGCCGAGCTGGCCAACCTCGCCAGCGAACTGTCTCGCGCCATCCGCCAGCTCAAGCTCTGAGCGGACTATCCCGCCCATAGTCAGAACCCATTCGCCGGCTCTCCCGGGGCCGGCCTAGACTTGCCCGCAATCCTTCAAGGAATCCGCACCATGGGCAAACGTCACCCCAACCTCCGCACCTGGCAGTGGAAGACCTACGCCAGGAACCACCGCAACCCCACCAACCTGGTGCTGCACCTGCTGGCCGTGCCGCTGTTCATCGTCGCCACCCTGGTGCTGCTCAACGGCCTGTTCACCTGGCGCTTCCTGCCCGTCGTCCTCGGGGTGATCGGCCTGATCGCCTCCCTGGGCCTGCAATCCCACGGGCACCGGCTGGAAGCGGAGGCCCCCGAGCCCTTCCTGGACCGCAAGGACGCCGTGGGCCGCCTGCTGACCGAGCAGTTCGTCACCTTCCCGCGTTTCCTGTTCAGCGGCGCCTGGTGGCGCAACTGGCGCAACCGCCCCTGATACCAGGCCCTTGCCAGCAAAGCGCCATTACTTTCGTCGGAAAGGCTCAAGCTGGCCGCAAAAATGACGATATGCTGGCACCACGCTGTATGAGGGACGTCGCATGCCGTCAAAGCGACAGATACTTGTCACCATTTTTCTGACTTTCGCCCTGTACTCCCTCGCGCAGGGCGAGCAGTCCAGCTATCCCCTGGATATCCCCGCCCTGCGCCTGCACTTGCCCGGTGCCAGCCCCCGTGTGTTCACCCTGCGCGACCTCCAGGCGATGCCCGGCGTCAACCTACGCGCACGCGGGCCCAGCGACGACAAGGTCTCCGACTGGTACGGCGTGCCCCTGAGCCAGTTCCTCCAGCAGCTCCCGGCGAACCTGCAGCACCCCACCGAACTGCACCTGCGTGCCCTCAACGACTACTCGGTGGTGATCCCCGCCAGCGACATCGAGCGCTACCAGCCGGTGATCGCCTATTCCCGCGACGGCCAGCCCATGGCGGTGGAAGCCTACGGCCCGCTCTTCCTCATGTACCCCTTCAACGCCCACGCCGAGTTGCGCGTGCAGAAGTACTACAACCGTGCCATCTGGCAACTGAGTGACATCTACATCGAGTAGCGACCATGCCCGACAGTTTTGCCGACAGTATTTCCCTGCCGCGCAAGCGGCTGGTGATGGCGGTCCTCCTGGTCATCATGCTGGTCATGGCGATCACCGCCGGTGGCTCGCTATGGCTGGTGGTCAACGAAGCGCGGCAGCTCGGCCGCCCCGGCTCCCACGGCGAGCTGTGGCAGGTCTACCAGATCCGCAACGGCATGGACCGCCTGGTCGAGGAAGCGCAACGCATCGAGCACGGACACAGCAGCGCCACCCAGCTGGTGGTGCGCCTCGGCGTGCTGCGCAGCCTGGCCCGGCCCATCGAAGGCCATCATCTGTTCGACTTCCTGCCTAGCGCGCGCCCGGAGAACACCCGTACCCTGCAGCGCGTGGCCGAACTCAGCCAGCGCTGGCTGAGCCGCGTCGACTGGAACGACCAGGCCTCTGCACGCGCCACCAGCGCCGAGATCCTCCAGGAACTGCCGCCGCTGCAACACGCCATGCACGAGGTGATGGTGGCGGCCAACATCTCCCTCACCAATGAGCTGGACGAAGAGCGCCAGCGCCTCTACGGCTACTTCAGCAAGCTCGCCTGGGCCCTGTTCGGGCTGCTGCTGGGCGGGGCCCTGCTGGTCACCCATCTGATCTACAGCTTCCGCGAGGCCCGCCGGCTGAGCGAAAGCCTGGGCGAGCTCGCCCACACCCTGGAAAGCCGTGTCGAGGCCCGCACGCTCGCCCTCAGCGAAGGCCGCGAGCTGCTCAAGCACATCCTCGAAGCCAGCCCCAGCGACGTCGCCCTGATCGGCGCCGAGTCCGGCAAGGTGCACTTCGTCAACCAGCGCCTGATCGTCCGCCAGGGGCTGCAGCGGGGCTCGCTGTTCTCCCTGGATCGGCTGTTCGCCGCCGAGTCCGAGGCCCATCGCTTCCGCGCCGCCCTCGAAGAGCGCCGCCAGATCGACGACTGGGAAGCCCTGCTCGGCAAGGCGGCGCCCTACTGGGGCGTGGTCTTCGGCCGTATCGTCGAGCTCGAGGGCGAGCCTGCGCACCTGGTCTGGAGCTACGACATCAGCCTGCGCAAGCGCATGGAACACGAGCTGCTGACCCTGGCCACCACCGACGGCCTCACCGGCCTCGACAACCGCCGCGCCTTCATGCAGCGCGCCGAAGACATGCTGCGCCAGGCCGAACGCTTCGGGCACCCGTGCTCGGTGCTGATGATGGACATCGACCACTTCAAGGCGGTCAACGACGGCCACGGCCACGCCATCGGCGACGAAGCGCTGCGCGCCACGGCACGGGTGATGCGCGACTGCCTGCGTGGCGTGGACGTACTCGGGCGCCTGGGGGGCGAAGAGTTCGCGGCGATCCTGCCGGAAACGGGAGACGGCAAGGCCGCGCTGGTGGCCGAGCGCCTGCGCGCCGGCATCGAAGCCCTGCGCGTGGACTTGCCCAGCGGTGATGTACTGCGGATCACCCTGAGCCTGGGCATCGCCGAGAAACGCCCCGGCGAAAGCCTCGAATCGCTGCTCGGCCGCGCCGATGCGGCGCTCTATGGGGCCAAGCAGGCCGGGCGCAACCGCGTGGAAGTCGCGCCCGTCTGAAGGCTCAACCGAAGACGGTGACCGTCTGCCGGCTCAGCGCCACCAGCTCGCCGGAGGGTGTCCACAGGCGGGCCGAGACATGGCCGTAGCCATCACGGGCGTGTTCGATCTCGGCGCGGTACAGGCACCACTCCAGGGTGCCCACGGCCGGCAATGGCTGCACGAACTCGATGGTCCAGGTCAGCGAGCTGCCCGGCACCGGGCTGCGCAGGTGCGGCAGCACCGCCGGCGGCCAGGCATCCACCAGCGCCAGCAGGTGCGCCACCTCGACGGGCTCGTCTTCTACATCGCCACGGAAACGCACCCAGCCGCCCATTTCACGGGCCGGGTTGTTGGTGAACGGCATGCTGCCGATGCCCCAGCGCATGGCCAGGAAGCGTGTGAACTCCGGCGTCACGCCGCGCAGGAAGGGCAGCTCCTGGCATTCCTCCGCCGGCTTGATCACCGGCGCCGGCTCGGCCGCCACATCGATCGCCGACTCCCGCGAGGCGCCGAAGCTGCCCTGCACCACAGCCACGGTCTGGCCGTTCTGCACCGCGCGGCAGAACATCTGGCTCACCGCCTTGCCCTCGCGCAGCACCTCGGCCTCGAAGCTGGCCGGCACCTCGGCTTCCATCGGTCCGACGAAGGTGATCGCCAGCGAGCGCACCGGGCGCCCGTCGCTCACCTTGGCGCTCATCGCCTCATAGGCCAGCGCGGCCACCAGGCCACCGAAGCTGGCCCGCCCCTGGGCCCAGGCGCTGGGCACCACCACCGCTGCGGGGTTGCTGCGCACCGCCTGGATCAACTGGGAAAACTTCATGCTCAACTCACCCGCAGAAATCGAAAGTGGGGGGATGTTAGGGGATTGCCCCGGCGCTAGAAAGCCAACCTTCAAGCGGGTAGCGACAACGGGGAGGGGAAAAATGCCAGGCCATCAGGGGCGCTGATGGCGCCTTCGGGATCGCACCCGCGACGTTAGGATGGGAAGAGCGAAGCGAATCCCATCGATGTGGGGCCTCCCGGAACACCCACCGCCGGGCGGGTAAACCAAGAAGCACCCCTGCAGGGAACAGTCGGGTTGCCCCCGACCCACGCCGGACTCAACGGCGAGGCAGGATCAGTCCAGGCTCGCTTGCAACTTATCCAGCACCCGGTCCGAACGCACCTCGGCGCCGTGCATGGCCACGCTCCAGGCCTTCACCCGGGGCGCAAGGTCGGGCTCCTGCTCGGCCATCGCCAGCCATTGCAGGCGGTCGTGCCATTTGCCGAGGGCGGTCTGCGCGCCCTTGAGCAGACGCTGCGTCTTGTCGGTGACGTCCACCAGGTGCGGGTACGCCTCACTGCCGTAGCGGGCGCGTTTGATCAGCAGGCGCAGGCGATGACGGTCGTGGGCCGGGTCCGCCAGAGCCTGCTCCAGGCGCTTCCACTCCTTGGCCAGGCGCTTGCGGATGCTCTTGCGCGGTTTTTCCAGCAAGCCTTCGCGGTGAGAGATGCGCAGCAACTGCGGCCAGGCATCCAGCACCCGGAACAGTTGCGCCAGGGCCGGCGCTGCCAGCAACGCGGTGTAGCCCGCGCGCACCCGCTGGCGGCGCAACTCGGCCAGTTGCACCAGGCCGTGGCTTTCCAGCTCGACGACCAGCACCTCCAAGTCACGCAGCGGTGTACTCAGCGCCCCCACCTCGTGGGCGGCGGCATCGAGCACGTCGGCAGCGGGCAGGTCGCGCAGGGGCCGCAGCAGGCTGCGCAGGCGACGGATGTTGATGCGCAGGTCGTGCAGCGCCTCGCCATCGGTGTCGGCCTCAAGGCGTGCGCGGCAGGACAGCAGCTTGATTTCGAGGGTCAGGACCTGGGCGATCAGGTCGTCGAGCATGGCGGGCATGGAACGATCATCCGAGAGGGCGGGCGCGCTCCGATCAGCGCTCCACGCGGGTAAGACGCCAGGGCAGGGCCCTGCGCAAGGCCTTCAATGCCTGCGCGAGCTCTGCCGGTGGCAAAGGCTCGCCAGCATACCGCAGCGCCTCGTAGCGGCGGGCGAATTCCTCGATCAGTGGCGCCTGCGCCGGCAACGCGAGGGCCGCCCTGGCTGCATAGTCGCGCGGGCCTTCGCCCTTGCCACGACGCACGCCCTGGCGACCCAGGGCCCGCTCGAAGCCCTGGAACAGCCGCAGCTGCGGGTCACGCTCGCGGCGCCAGGGCTTGAACATGAATAACGCCACCAGGCCCACCAGGATGCCGCCACCGCCCACCAGCAACAGGGCGAAGGTGCGGGCGTCGAGTGAACCGAACCAGCGTTGCAGCACCTGCATCTGCACCTCGCCCTGGTAGCCCAGGACCCAGCGCTGCCAGCCGTAGTTGAGCTGGTCCCAGGCCAGGCGCAGCTGGTTCACCCAGCCCACTTGGCGGTAGCGCAGCGGCGAGAAGGGCGAGTTCTCGAGGAAGCTCTGCTCCTGGGCCACCGCCTCCTCCAGCCCCTGCTCGATGCGGTTGGGCGCCACCTGGAAGGTCGGGTCGACGCTGGTCCAGCCCTTCTCCGGCGTCCAGTACTCGACCCAGGCGTGGGCGTCGAACTGACGCACCGCCACGTAGTTGCCCGCCGGGTTGATCTCGCCGCCCTGGTAGCCGGCCACCACCCGCGCCGGCACCCCGGCCGAACGCAGGACGAAGGTCATGGCCCCGGCGTAATGGGCGCAGAAGCCCCGGCGGCTGTCGAAGAGGAACTCGTCCACGCTGTTCGCCCCGCCCGGCGGCGGCTTCAGCGTGTAGACGTAGGGCTCGCGATTGAAATGCTGCAGCAGCGCCTGCACCAGGTCCTCCGTCGCCGGGTGCCGGGCCTTGAGCTCGGCGGCCCATGCGCGGCTGCGCGGGTCGCCCTGCTCGGGCAGCTGCAGAGTGCGCCGGCGTACACGGTCGTCGAGCGCCGGGTCGCGCAGCGCATCCGGCCAGGAGGTCACCCGGTAGAGCAGCGAGCGGTCCACGGGGCGCCGCCGCTGCAGGTGGAAGTCGATCATCTGCCGGGTGTCTTCGAGGCTGGTCTCGCCCACGTCCAGGGCGAACAGCCAAGGCCGCGCGCTGGGCTGCATCACCACGCTGTAGTCCAGCGGCTCGCCGCGCTTCTCCCACTGTGCCGGGGTGTTGAACTGGCTGGCTTCGGACTGCGACCAGCGGCGGCCATCGAAACGCTCCAGGGTCAGTGCACGCCAGTAGAGCTCACGACGCGGCGGCGGTGGCCCGTCGAAGGAGGCGCGGAAGGCCAGCTCGGCGGACTGGCTAAGCTCGGCGATATCGGCCGGCGCCATGCTGTCGGAAAGCCCGGTCACACCCTTGTCGCTGGGCAGTGGCAGCGACCACAGCGGTCCCATGCGCGGGAAGAACAGGAACAGCAGCAGCATCAATGGCAGTGCCTGGGCCAGCAGGGTCGCCGCCAGGCGCAGGGTGGCCAGCGGGCGCGCGGCGAAGGCGCTCTGCTGCAGGCCGATCAACGAGGCCAGCAGCGCGGTCACCGGCAACAGGCTGTAGACCGCGGCGAGCATGCCATCGTCGAACAGGTAGGCGGTCACCACGGTGAAGAAGCCAAGGAAGATCAGCACCAGCGCATCGCGCCGGGTGCGCATCTCCACCAGCTTGAGAATGAAGGCCGCCACCAGCAGCACCACGCCGGCGTCCAGGCCGATCAAGCTGCCCCGGGACAGCAGCACTCCCGCACCAGCGCCGACCATCATCAGCACCTTGGCCAGGCCGCTGGGGTAGCGCGCGCGCATGCGGAACACCTGCACCCGCCAGCCCGTGCAAACCAGCCACAGGCCGATGATCCACAGCGGCAGGTGGAACAGGTGCGGCAGGATCACCAGCACCTGGGCCACCAGCAGCCAGGTCAGGGCAATGCGCGGGATCGGCTGCACCGTGCTCATCGCGCCACCCCGTAGAGGGCCAGCGCGCGCAGGCAGGCATCGCGGTGCGGCTCACCGACGTCCGGGCGCAGTTCCTGGCCGCCCAGGCGCAGGCCGAAGGGCTGGCCGCGCTCGGTGAAGGTCAGCACCCAGTGGCAAAGCAACGACAGCCGGCTTTCCAGCTCGCCTTCCAGGCCCTCCAGGTCGAGCCACAGGTCGGCACCGGCGAGGGCGGCGAAATCCTTGATGAACAGGCCCTGGCCCCGGGAATAGGCCTTCCAGTGCAGGCGCCGCCGCGAGTCGCCGGGCTGGTAGGGCTTGAGCCCCTGATAGTCGTCTGCACCACGGCCGAGCACGCGTACGCCCTCCTCGTCGTCCCGGCGGCCACCAGTGCCCAGGGGCAGGTCGCCGGGCAGCGGGCGCGGGTAGACCAGTGCCGCCTGGTCCAGGTCCACCCAGCTCCAGGCCACCAGCAAGCCGAGGGGGAAGCGGCTCTCCACCCGCAGACGCCCCGGGCGCAACCAGCCACGGCGCTCGGCCGGCAGGTCCACCTCGCAATCGCAGGAACCGCCGGCGGGCACGTCCTGGGCCTGCAACTCGGCCGGCGGCCAGCCGAGGGCAATGGCCTGGTGGGGCTGGCGCTCGCTCTCCAGGCGCACCCGGAAGCGCGCCCGCTCGCCGACAAACACCGCCGGGGCGCCCGCGGCGCGCAAGGTCATGCCGGCGAGGTTCCGGAAGGTGTGGAGGATGGTCAGGATGAACATCGACAGCAGCAGGAAGGTCAGGCCATAGGCCAGGCTGTTCTGGTAGTTGATCGCCACCAGCAGCATCAGCACCAGGGCGATGCCGAAGGCCAGGCCGGTGCGCGTGGGGATGATGAAGATGCGCCGCTGGTTGAGGCGCACCTCGGCGGCGGGCGGAATCCGTTTCGCCAGCCAGCGGTTCCAGCGCGGCCGCACGCGCTGCCTGAGCATCAGAGCGCCGGGACTTCGCGCAGCAGCCACTGCACCAGGGCGCCGCCGCCGTGGCCGGCCGGGTCGGCCTGCTCCCGCAGGCGGTGGCCGACCACCGAAGGCAGCACGGCTTGTACGTCCTCGGGGATCACATAATCACGCCCGGCCAGCAGCGCCCAGGCGCGGGCAGCAGCGAGCAGTGCCAGGCTGGCACGCGGCGACAGGCCCCAGGCGAACTGGGCGTGGGAGCGGGTCGCCTCCACCAGGCGCAGCACATAGTCCACCAGTGCATCGCTGACACGGATCTTCGGCACCTCGGCCTGGATCAGCGCCAGCTCGGCGTGGTCCAGCACCGGCTCCAGGCGCGGCAGGATCTCCCGGCGCGCTTCGCCCAGCAGCAGGGCCTTCTCCGCCACACGGGCCGGGTAGCCCAGGGACAGGCGCATGAGGAAGCGGTCCAGCTGCGATTCTGGCAGGGCGAAGGTGCCGCCCTGGCTCACCGGGTTCTGCGTGGCGATGACGAAGAAGGGTTCGGGCAGCGGCCGGGTCGCGCCCTCGATGGTCACCTGGCCCTCCTCCATGGCTTCGAGCAGCGCGCTCTGGCTCTTGGGCGTGGCGCGGTTGATCTCGTCGGCCAGCACCAGCTCGGCGAACACCGGGCCGGGGTGGAAGACGAACTGGCCGGTGTCCTTGTCGAACACCGAGGTACCGAGGATGTCGCCGGGCAACAGGTCGGAGGTGAACTGGATGCGCTGGAAGCTCAGCCCCAGCACCCGCGCCAGGGCATGGCTGAGGGTGGTCTTGCCCATGCCGGGCAGGTCTTCGATCAGCAGGTGACCCCGGGCCAGCAGGCAGGTCAGCGCCAGGCGCACCTGGGGCTCCTTGCCCAGCACAACCTGGTTAACGGCGTTGAGGCAGGCATCCAGTCTGGTTCGCATCGCAAGCTCCCGAAACAATGGGCCGATGCTACCGGTGGGCACGGAGATGGCAAAGCGCCCTGCAATTTTTGCTGACGAAACCGTGCGCCAGGTCCGCCCCAGCGCAACGGCACGCCAGAGCGCCTGAACACCTCAAAGCCAACCGCCCGGGGACTACAAGCGGAAATGCCCCGCCATCGCCTGCAGGTCGCGGCCCAGGGAGGCTAGCTGGGTGCTGGAGCTGGCGGTTTCCTCCATGGCCATGGCGGACTGGTCGGCGATGTCGCGGATGCTGGTGACGCTGCGGTTGATCTCTTCGGCCACGGCGCTCTGCTGCTCGGCGGCGGCGGCAATCTGCTGGTTCATCTGGTGGATCACCGCCACCGCCTCGGCGATGCCGCTCAAGGCCTGCTCGGTGTGATTGGCGTCCTGCACCGTCATCTCCACCAGCGCCCCGCTCTCCTGCATGCGCTCCACGGATTGGCGCACGCCGTCGCGCAGGGTGGCGATCAGCCGCTCGATCTCGGCAGTGGACTGCTGGGTGCGTTTGGCCAGCGCGCGCACCTCGTCGGCCACCACGGCGAAACCACGGCCCTGGTCGCCGGCGCGCGCCGCCTCGATGGCGGCGTTCAGCGCCAGCAGGTTGGTCTGCTCGGCCACGCTCTTGATCACGTCCAGCACCGAACCGATGCTCTGGGTCTCGTGGCTCAGGTGCTCGATGCTCCGGGTCGCCGCCCCCATGGCTGCGGCCAGCTGGTTGATGCGCCCCAGGGTCTGGCGCACCACTTCGCTGCCATTGCTGACCTTGCTGTCCGCGCTCTGGGTGGAGGCCGCGGCCGCCTCGGCGTTGCGCGCGACTTCGTGGACGGTGGCGGTCATCTCGCTCATGGCGGTGGCCACCTGGTCGGTCTCCAGCTTCTGGCCATTGACGCCGACCCGGGTCTGCTCGGTGACCGAGGACAGCGCCTGGGCCGAGGAAGAAATCTGCATCACCCCGCCCTGCAGCCGACCGACCATGTCACGCAGGTTGGCCGACATGCCGCGCATGGCCTCCAGCAGCTGGCCCACTTCGTCGCTGCGGTCCACCTCGATCTCGACGCTGAGATCGCCGGCGGAAATCTGCCGCGCCACCGCGATCACCCGTTGCAGCGGGCGCACGATCAGCAGGGCGATCAGCACCGTGGCCGCCAGGCCGATGACCAGGGCCAGGGCGCTGGCCATGAGGATCAGCAGCGAGCTGGCCTTCTGCTGGGCGAGCATCGCCTCCTTCTGCAGCGCGGAAGCCTGGTCGACGGCCTGAACGATCACCTCGGCGGCGCCGACCAGCGCCTGGTACTCCACCTTCTGCTGGCGCAGGTGGCCGGTGTATTCCTTGAGGCGCTCGTTGAACGAATCGATATTGCCGATCACCTCGGTGAGCACTGCGGCGTAGCCCGGGTCCTTCATGCTCTCGCGCAGCTCGCCGGCGAGCTTCTGCGCATCCAGCGCCTCCTGGATGGCGCTCTCGTCGATCTCGCCGCTGCTGCGGCTCTGCTCCAGGCGCACCCGGGCCTGGTTCAGGGCCAGCAGCAGGGATTGGTAGACGCGGCTGATCTCGCCGCCCTGGGCGACCATCTCGGCACCTTCCGCGCCCTGGGAACTCTTCAGCAGGTCGACGCCGTCCTCGTTGAGGCCCGACTGCAGCACGTCGAGGCTGTTGGAGGCACTGACCACCAGCCAGTTGGCCGCCTCCAGGGACAGGCGCATGTTGTCGGTGAGCTCCACATAGCGGTCGAAGGCCGCGCGGTAGGTGGTCACCGCCTGCTCCACCTGCCCAAGCGTCTGCTGGCTGGCGCCACCGAGGTCGGCTCCCAATGCCTGGCCGTGCTCCTGCAACGCCTGGGTCGCCTGGCGCAGCGCCTCGGCCTGCTTGGCATCGCCGGTGAGGGCGTAGTCCTTCTCGATCAGGCGGATGCGCAGCACCTCGCCCCCCAGCGCGTTGGTGCGCTCCAGCAGGGCGGCGCCGTCGGCCACGCTGCGCAGCGCGGAGAAGCCCGTGGCGGCCACGACCGCCGTGAGCAGCAGCACCACGCCGAACCCCAGGGTCAGCTTCTTCGCCGTACCGAGGCTGGCGATACCACGTTGCAGAACCGATGCCATGGGGACTCCTCCTCGCCGGATGGCCGGCCTCGCCTCACAGGCTGCCGGGACAACAGCGTGAACTTAGGAGCGAGACCATGCTGGCGACAAGCCATAAGCCTGCCAGGGGGCGGCCGATTGGAGGTTTTAGCTAAGTCGAGGTCGCTTTCAGAGCGAACGCCAGGGAATCGGCGCCAGAATCATCACCCCGGCGCCCGAAGACGGTGCCCGTTCAGCTCGGGCGCACCAGGTTGAAGGTGTCCTGGGTGCGCACGTAGGCGCTGCCGCCCAGGCGCCCCACCAGGTCGAGCTTGTGCGGGTCGGCCCGGCCCTGCTCGTTGAGCACTGCCTCGTCGATATGGGCCAGCAGCACGCGGGCGAAGATCAGGTGGCAGTTGGGGTTCTCCCGCGGGTAGGGCTGCACCTCCACCAGCTCGCACTCGAAGGCCACCGGCACGCCCTTGACCCGGGGCGGCGCCACGCGCAGCGACGGCTCGGTGGCGATGCCGCAGGCCTCGAACTCGCTGACCTCGCTCGGCAGCTGCGCGGAGCTGGCGTTCATCGCCTCGGCGAAGGCCTGGGACACCAGCTGGATCACCAGTTGCCCGGTTTCCTGGACGTTGCGCAGGGTGTCCTTGAGGCTGCCATCGGCGCGGTTGTTGACGTTCACCATCAGCGTCGGCGGCGCATCGCTGATTACCTGGAAAAAACTGAACGGCGCCAGGTTCTGGGTGCCGTCCGCCGCCTGGCTGGACACCCAGGCGATGGGGCGCGGCGTCACGGTGGAGGCCAGCCAGCGGTAGGCGTCGAGGGGACTGAGGGTGGTGAAGTCGAGCTGCATCAGGGGCTCCGGGAAGCGGGAGGGTCGGTGGGCGGATTATGCCCCGTGCCCTCCCCCGCGTGGAAAGTCGGCGATCGTCTAATGGGCGCCCCCGATCACGCGACGCGCCAACAGGGCGGCCAGCAGGGGCGCCAGGGCGAACCCGGCGAACAGCCAGATCGCCGCCGACTGTGCACCGGCCACACCACCCGGCACACTGAGCCCGGCGGCGTTGGCCACCAGGCCGGCAAGGGCCGCACCGACGGCCATGCCATACAGCTGCACGGTGGTGATGGCGGTGGAGGCGGCGTTCTCCTCGCCGCGCGGGGCCAGTTCCAGCACCCGGGTCAGCAGGTGCGGCCAGCCGATGCCCACACCCGCGCCCACCGCGGCCAGCGCCAGGGCGACCAGCAGGGTGCGCAGCCCATAGTCCAGCTCACCGGCCAGCGGGATCAGCCCCGCCAGGGCCAGCAGGCCGAACACGCAAAGCACCGGCCCACCGCGCAACAGGCGCGCCGCATCGCCACCGCTGCGCCCGGAGGACAGCAACGAACCCAGGCTCCAGCCGCCGGCCATGGCCGCCGTCAGGTAACCCGCCACCAGCGGTGATTGGCCATGCAGCACCTGGAGGAAATAGGGCACGAAGATTTCAGTGGTGGTACCCGCCAGCAGCAACGCCACGCAGGCGTACACGGCGCCCAGCGCGGTGGCCAGGGAAGCGCCGCCGGACGGCAGCAGGCGAACGCTGGCGCGGCGATCCCAGACCAGGGCCGCCGCGCCGAGCGCCAGCCCCAGGGCCACGCCCAGCGCCTGCAACGGCAGCAGCGGCGACAGGCTGCCCGCCGCCACCGCCAGCACCGAGGCGGCCAACAGGCCGATCTGCACGAAGGGAATTCCCGGCACCGCACCGGCCTCGGCGGCATCGGCACGCGGGCGCAGCTGCACCAGCACCAACAGCGCCTGGGCCAGCGCCACCGGCAGCAACGACCAGAAGGCCCAGCGCCAGTGCCCGGCTTCGGCGAACAGGCCACCCACGGCCGGGCCGCACAGCGTCGCCACGCCCCACATGCCGGATACCAGCGCCACGGCGCGGGGCCACAGCGGGGGCGCGAACACCACGCGGATCAAGGCATAGCTCAGGGCCGCCAGCAGGCCGCCGCCCAGCCCCTGCACCGCCCGGGCGCCGAGCATCCAGGGCATCGATTGCGCCGCCGCGCAGCCCACCGAACCCAGGGCGAACAACGCCAGCGCCGCCAGGCAGGCACCGCGTGGCCCGCCACCGGCGAGCAGGCGCGAGGCCAGTGCCGCGCCGACGATGGAGGCCACCACGAACAACGTGGTGTTCCAGGCGTACCAGTCGAGCCCGCCGATTTCGCGCACCACCGACGGCAGCACCGTGGTGACGATGTGCACGTTGATGGCGTGCAAGGCGACGCCGCCGGTGAGCGCCACCGCCATCAGGCCGTTGCGCCCGCTGAACAGTTCGCCCCAGCTGGCAGTGGGCAGGGCATCGAGGGAGGCAGTGGTGTCCATCAGGCATCTCTCCGGATTTATTTATACAAGAAACAACTTGGATATTAGGAGCGCAGCGACCAATTAAACAAGAAATTTCTTTGATAAATGGGATAGGGCTTGGCTATCCAGGTGTCGCTCTCAGGGCGAGCACACCGGGGTTCCCGGGCTGAAGCCCGGGCTACGGGGGGCGGAATGAACCAGGCTAGTGGGCATGACGATTCATGAACGGCCCCTGTGACAGACCCGCCCTGCGAGCGCCCACAAAAAAGCCGGGGCATGCCCCGGCTTCTGCACGGCCTGGCGAATCAGCGCCCGGCGCGGGACTCACGGATGTAGAAGCGCGCCTTGTCGGCTTTCTCGGTGCAGCCCTGGAAACCCTCGAACTGCTGCTGGGTCTTGGCGGCGGTCAGCAGGCTCAGCGCCTTGGAGTAGCTGACGGTGCCGGAGAAGCCCTCGGCCTTGGCCAGGTCGAGTTCCTTCCAGGCCGCGTCCAGCTGGTTGGCGCAGCTGTCGCGGTAAGCCGTCTTGGCGGCGCAACCTGCAAGCATGAGGACGATCAGGGGCAGGCTGATCCAGGCTTTCATGGGGGTTCTCCTCGGGATGTGAAATGGCCATGAGTCTAATGCTGGTTAAGACGGTACGGAACCGGAAAAATTCCGCGCCGTGCCCTGCTCAGCAGCTTTGCAGCCCGCCGTTGCATTACGGCTACAGCGGCGCCCGCACTCACTTGGCCTCGCCCTTTCCCACAGGTATCGTCTGCGCCTTATGTAGGAAAAGGTGAAGCCATGAGTAAGCGTGTCGCACTGGTCCTCGGCTCCGGGGGAGCCCGGGGCTACGCCCATATCGGCGTGATCGAGGAGATCGAAGCGCGGGGCTACGAGATCGCCTGCATCGCCGGCTGCTCCATGGGCGCGGTGGTCGGTGGCATCTACGCCGCCGGCAAGCTGCGCGAGTACCGCGAGTGGACCGAAAGCCTGGACTACCTCGACGTGCTGCGCCTGCTCGACGTCAGCTTCCGCCTCGGCGCCATCCGTGGCGAGAAGGTGTTCGGGCGCATCCGCGAGATCGTCGGCGACATCGACATCGAAGACCTGTCGATTCCCTACACCGCAGTCGCCACCGACCTCACCAACCAGCAGGAGATCTGGTTCCAGGAAGGCTGCCTGCACCAGGCCATGCGCGCCTCGGCGGCCATCCCCAGCCTGTTCACCCCGGTGATGCAGGGCTCGCGCATGCTGGTGGACGGTGGTCTGCTCAACCCGCTGCCGATCGTGCCGGTGGTCTCCAGCCACTGCGACCTGATCATCGCCGTCAACCTCAACTCCACCAACCAGAAGCAGTACCAGTTGCCGGTGATCGAACGCCCGCCGGCCTTCAAGGGGCGCATCGACCAGATGATGAGTTCCCTCGGCGAGCGCCTGCCCTTCCGCAAGCGCGGCATCGACGAGGAACTGCTGCTCGAAGGCGCTACCGCGCCCATCGCCAACCCCTGGGTGGAGGACTCGGCGGAGCCAGGCGCCCAGCAGCCCGCAGCGGCACCGCAGAAGGAAGGCGCGCCGAGCTCGGCCAGTGGCTCGCAGGTGGTCGCCAGCGTCGGGCCGGCCTCGCTGCTGGACCTGGTCAACCAGAGCTTCGAGGTGATGCAGACGTCCCTGGCGCAGTACAAGATCGCCGGCTACCCGCCGGACGTCCTGATCAACGTGCCCAAGCGCGTGTGCCGCTTCTTCGAGTTCTACAAGGCGCCGGAGCTGATCCAGCTGGGCCGCCAGATCGCCCGCGACACCCTGGAGAAGTACGAGCAGGACTGAGTCAGAAGATCGACCAGTCAATGCGCTCGGAGAGTTTCTCCAGCGCCGCCATCCCCGCCACCGAGTTGCCGGACTCATTGAGCTCCGGTGACCACACGCAAACGGTGAAGCGCCCCGGCACCACCGCGACTATGCCGCCCCCTACCCCACTCTTGCCCGGCAGGCCGACGCGGTAGGCGAAGTTGCCCGCCTCGTCGTACAGCCCGCTGGTGGCCATCAGCGCGTTGACCTGCTTGGTCTGCCGCGCGCTGAGCACCGTTTCGCCGCTGTGGGGGCTGACGCCGTCGTTGGCCAGGAAGCTGAAGGCCAGGGCCAGGTCCACGCAGTTCATGCGCAACGCGCAGTGGTGGAAGTAGCTGCGCAGCACCGCCTCCACATCGTTGTGGAAGTTGCCGAAGGACTGCATCAGGTAGGCCGCTGCGGCGTTGCGCGCGCGGTGCTGGTACTCCGAGCGCGCCACCACCTCGTCGGCCACCAGGTAGTGGTTGCCGCTCAGGCGCCGGGCGAAGTCGCGCATGGACAACGCCGGTGCGGCGAAGCGCGATTGGTTGATGTCGCAGATCACCAGCGCCCCGGCGTTGATGAAGGGGTTGCGCGGCACGCCCCGCTCGAACTCCAGCTGCACCAGGGAGTTGAACGGCTGGCCGGAGGGCTCGTGGCCCAGGCGCTGCCAGATGTCCTCGCCGGAATGCTGGATCGCCTGCACCAGGCTGAACACCTTGGAAATACTCTGGATGGAGAACGGCGTGCGCCCGTCACCGGCGCAATAGAGCTGGCCCTCATTGCTGTACACCGCAATGCCCAGCTGGTTCGCCGGCACGCCGGCCAGCGCCGGGATATAGCTGGCGACCTTGCCCTGCCCGATCAGCGGGCGGACCTCATCGAGGATTTCGTCGAGCAGTTGTTGCATGTCTTCCTTCCGGCAACGAATGGCGCCAGGCGCCTGGATTAAGCGCTAGACGACGGATTCGCGTTGCGCAACACAGGCAGATGAGGTGCAGCTCGCAATGGGGGGTGAAGGTGGGCCAGGCGGCAAAGGCACCGTCGGAGCAGAGCAGTGGGCTGAAGCACGCTCGACAAGGCGTTCGCCCTCAGGGAGTGCGTGAGGTGAGGCACCGGTTGGTGGATGCAGGAAGCGCCATCCACCCTACGCAGCGTTCGTCATCGCGCCCGTCGTGAAGCTTCGCGAGCACAGCTCGCTCCTACGAAAGTGGCTACGTTGGGCCTCGCGGGCTCGGCGCCAACCTACGAGGTGCATCGTGTCAGCCCTCGCGCAGGCGATAGCCGACCCCGGCCTCGGTGACGATGAAGCGCGGCTCGGTCGGGTCGTCGCCGAGCTTCTGCCGCAGGTGGCCGACCACCACCCGCAGGTAGTGGGTGTCCTCGACATGGGTCGGGCCCCAGATGTCCTTGAGCAGTTGCTGCTGGGTCACCACCCGCCCCAGGTGCCGCGCCAGTTGGGCGAGCACCGCGTACTCCTTGCGGGTCAGCGCCACCTCGGCGCCGTCCAGGGTCACCCGGCGGTAGGCGAAGTCGACGCTCAGCGGGCCGCTCTCGACCACCGCTTCCTGCTGCTCGCCGCCACCGGCCTGGCGCAGCAGCACGCGCACCCGGGCGAGGAACTCCTGCACGCTGAAGGGCTTGGTCACGTAGTCGTTGGCGCCACCGTCCAGGGCCAGCACCTTCTCACCTTCGCTGGCGCGCACCGAGAGCACCAGCACCGGCACCGTCGACCACTCGCGCAGTTCGGCCAGCACCGTCTTGCCGTCCATGTCCGGCAGGCCCAGGTCGAGCACCACCAGGTCCGGCCGCGCCAGCGCCGCCTGGGCCAGGCCCTCGGCGCCGTTGGCTGCTTCCAGCACCTTGTAGCCCTGGGCCGCGAGGCTGATGCGCAGGAATTTGCGGATCTGCGCCTCGTCGTCGATGACCAGGAGGGTTGGTTGGTTGGTCGTCATCTTGTCCTTCGAAATCCGTTGGCTACCGCATCGTGTTGGGGCGAACTCATTCGCCCAGGGCGGCAACGCCGCACCGGGTCGCACGCGGCGGTCCTGCGGTCCGCATGGCGAATGAATTCGCCCCTACAGCGGGCCATCACCCACCTCCTCCTCCAGCACCGGCTGCGGGTGCAGCGGCAGGTGCAGGGTCAGGGTGGTGCCCTTACCTTCGAGCCCCTCGCCGACCGTCACCCGGCCGCCGTGGGCGCCGACCATCCCCTGGCAGATGGCCAGGCCCAGGCCGGTGCCCTGCCCGCCCCGATCGCCACGGGCGGCGGTGTAGAACATGTCGAAGATCTTCTCCCGCTCCGCGGCCGGGATGCCGGGCCCCTGGTCGCTGACGGCGAAGCGCAGCTCCTCGGTGTCGGCCGTCACCGCCACGCGCAGGCGGCCCTGGGTCGGCGAGAAGCGCGCGGCGTTCTCCAGCACGTTGACCAGCGCCTGCTCGATCAGTGCGGCGTGGACGTAGAGCAGGGGCAACTCGGTGGGTAGTTCGGTCTCCACCTTCAGCGGCGCCAGCACCGGACGCAGGCGCTGCAGCGCGCTGGCGACGATGTCCACCGGGGCGACCCAGTCGCGGGCCAGCTTCAGGCCGCCGTGGCCGAGCCGGGTCATGTCCAGCAGGTTCTGGATGTAGCGGTCGAGGCGCTCGGCCTCATCCCTTGTGCCCTCCAGCAGCTCGCGGCGGTCCTCCTGGGGGATCGCCTCGCCGAGGGCCAACAGGCTGTCGATGGAGCCGCGCATGGCGGTCAGCGGCGTGCGCAGGTCGTGGGACACGGAGGCCAGCAGCGCGCTGCGCAGCTGTTCGGTCTCGCCATGCAGGCGCGCAGCCTCCAGGTCCTCGGCGAGCTGCGCGCGTGCCAGCGCCTGGGCCAGGGGTTGGCCAAGGGCGGACAGCAAACGGCGGCGTTCGGCGGGCAACGGTGCACCGTCGCGCGGGCTGACCCCGAGCAACGCCAGCGGGCCCTCCTCGCCGGAAAGCGGCAGCCACCACCAGCGCCCGCTGGGCAGGGTGCCGGTGCCGAGCCCGGCCACCTGATCGTGCTGCCAGGACCACTCCGCTGCCGCACGCTCCTGGTCGGCCAGCAGGCGCTGCACGCCGGCCTCGACCTTCCACACGCCGTCACGGCTGCGCGCCATCAGGCACACCTCGACGTCGGTCCAGGGGATGAACTGCTGTGCCGCGACGCTGAGCACGGCCTGGCGGTCGGTGGCGGCGGTGAGCTTGCGCGAGAGGTCGAGCAGCGCGGTGGTTTCCGTCTGGGTGGCACGCAGGGCCTGCAACTGGCGGCGCTGGCGCGAGGCCAGGTTGCCGGTGAGCCCGGCCATCAGCAGGAAGAACAGCAGGGTCAGCACGTCTTCCTGGCGGGCGATGGTCAGGGAGAAGGTCGGTGGGATGAACAGGAAGTCGTAGGCCAGGAACGATACACCGGCACAGAGCAGTGCCGGGCCCAGGCTGCTGCGCACCGCCACCAGCAATACGGCGGCGAGGAACACCAGGGAGATGTTCGGCAGCGCCAGCACCTGGTAGGCGCCCCAGGCCAGGGCAGTGGCCGCCAGCGCGGCGCCCAGGGCCATGCCGTAGTCGGCCAGGGGCACCGGGTGACGCGACCGGGCGCTGGGGGCGCTCGCGTCGGCGTCCGTGTCCAGCACGCTGATCTCCAGCCCCTCGGCCTGGCGCAGAAGGCGCTCCGCCACGCCACGCCCGAGCCAGCGACGGCGCAGGCGCTGGCGGCTGCGGCCCACCAGCAGCAGGCTGGCACGGCGCTCGTTGGCGTGTTCGATCAGGGTGCTGGCCACACCCTCGGCGCGCAGGGTCACCACTTCGCCACCCAGGCGCTCGGCCAGTTGCTGGGCCGCCTGCAGGCGCGTACGGGCCTCCTCGCTCTGGGTGCCGCCGGTGTCCACGTGCACCAGGCTCCAGGGCAGGTGGCGGCGCTCGGCCACGCGGCAGGCGTGGCGCACCAGGCGCTCGGCCTGCTCGCTGCCGTCCACGCCCACCAGCAGGCGGCCACGCACCGTCGGCGCCTCCTGGCCCTGCTGGCGGTAACGGCGGTTGAGATCGGCATCGACCCGCGCGGCAGCGGTCTGCATGGCCAGCTCGCGCAGGGCGGTGAGGTTGGTCTGGGAGAAGAAGGCGTCGATGGCTGCGCGGGCCTGCTCGGGCACGTAGACCTTGCCCTCGCGCAGGCGCTCCAGCAGCTCGCGGGGCGGCAGGTCGACGAGGAGGATCTCGTCGGACTCCTGCAGCACCCAGTCCGGCAGGGTCTCGCGCACCTGCACGCCGGTGATGTCGAACACCTGGTCGTTGAGCGCTTCCAGGTGCTGGACGTTGACGGTGGTGTAGACGTCGATGCCGGCCGCGAGCAGCTCCTGCACGTCCTGCCAGCGCTTGGCGTGGCGGCTGCCGGGGGCGTTGCTGTGGGCCAACTCGTCCACCAGCACCAGCTTCGGCGGCGCGGCGAGGATGCCGTCCAGGTCCATCTCGGTCAGCGGCACGCCCCGATATTCCAGGCGCCGCAGCGGCTGCTGGGGCAGCCCGGTGAGCATCGCCTCGGTCTCGGCGCGGCCGTGTGTCTCGACCACGCCGACACGCAGGTCGACGCCCTGGCGCAACTGCGCCTGGGCGGCTTGCAACATGGCGAAGGTCTTGCCCACGCCCGGTGCGGCGCCGAGGAAGACCTTCAGCCGGCCGCGCCCCTCGCGCGGCAGTTCGGCCAACAACGCATCGGCACGGCCGGCATCAATCATTCAGGCATCTCGTTCAGTCGCAGGTTGAGGGCGAACACGTTGACCACCGCTGGCCCGATCAGCGGGCGCTCGGCCTGCTGTTCCACCAGGCGCTCCAGGGTCGCGGCGGGAATGCCCCGCGCCTCGGCGATGCGCGGGATCTGGTAGCGCGCAGCGGCCAGCGGCAGGTGCGGATCGAGGCCGCTGCCGGAAGTGGTGACCAGGGCCATGGGCACCGGGCCCTGCCCCAGCGCGCCCAGCTCGGCGGCGTCCTTGGCGATGCGCTCGGCCAGCGCCGGGTTGCTCGGGGCCAGGTTGCTGGCACCGCTGGCGACCGTGGCATAGCCACCGGCCGAGGGGCGTGGCTGGAACCACTGGGCCCCCTCCACCTGCTGCGCCAGCAGCAGGCTGCCGCGTGCATCGCCCTTGGCGTCGCGCACCAGGCTGCCGTTGGCCTGCGCCGGGAAGGCCAGCTGGGCGACAGCGGTGACGGACAGCGGGTAGGCAACGCCGGTTATCAGGGTCATCAGGGCCAGCAGGCTCAGGGCGGGACGGAGTTGCGTAAGCATATTCAGTTCCTCGGATTAAGTCCCCTCTCCGTGGAGAGGGGAAAGGCGTCAGACCAGGTGCAGGGCGGTGAGCAGGATGTCGATCAGCTTGATGCCGATGAAGGGCGCCACCAGCCCGCCCAGGCCGTAGATCAGCAGGTTGCGGCGCAGCAGGCTGGCGGCGTCGGCGGCTTGCACGCGCACCCCGCGCAGGGCCAGGGGGATCAGCGCGATGATGATCAGCGCGTTGAACACAATGGCCGAGAGGATGGCGCTCTGCGGGCTGTGCAGCTGCATCAGGTTGAGCACGCCCAACTGCGGGTAGATGCCGGCGAACAGCGCCGGGAGGATGGCGAAGTACTTGGCCACGTCGTTGGCCACCGAGAAGGTCGTCAGTGCCCCACGGGTCACCAGCAGCTCCTTGCCCACCTGCACCACGTCCAGCAGCTTGGTCGGGTCGGAATCCAGGTCCACCAGGTTGGCGGCCTCGCGGGCGGCCTGGGTGCCGTCGTTCATCGCCAGGCCAACGTCGGCCTGGGCCAGCGCCGGGGCGTCGTTGGCGCCGTCACCGCACATGGCGACCATCTTGCCCTCGCCCTGCTCCTGGCGGATGCGCGCCAGCTTCTTCTCCGGCGTGGCTTCGGCGATCACGTCGTCCACCCCGGCCTCGGCGGCGATGGCAGCGGCGGTCAGCGGGTTGTCGCCGGTGACCATCACGGTGCGGATGCCCATCTGCCGCAGCTCGGCAAAGCGCTCGCGGATGCCGGGCTTGACCACGTCCTTGAGGTGGATGCCGCCCAGCAACTTGCCGTCGGCCGCCACCAGCAGCGGGGTGCCGCCGCTCTGGGCGATCTTGTCGACCTCGCGGGACAGCTGCTCGGGCATCTCGGCGCGGCTCATGCCGACCCAGGCCAGCACCGCGTCCACCGCACCCTTGCGGTAGCTGCGGCCGTTCCAGTCCACCCCGGAGAGGCGGGTCTCGGCACTGAAAGCGATGGCGGTGACCTCATCGCGAGCCGGCTCGACCATGGCACTGAGGGCGCGCAGGTACTCGACGATGGATTTGCCTTCCGGCGTGTCGTCGGCCAGCGATGCCAGCAGCGCGGCGTCGGACAGTTCCTTGCCGCTCACGCCCGGTGCCTTGACCAGCGCACTGCAACGGCGGTTGCCGAAGGTGATGGTGCCGGTCTTGTCCAGCAGCAGCACGTGCACGTCGCCCGCCGCCTCCACGGCACGGCCGGACTTGGCGATGACGTTGAGGCGCACCAGGCGGTCCATGCCGGCGATGCCGATGGCCGAGAGCAGGCCGCCGATGGTGGTGGGGATCAGGGTCACCAGCAGCGCCACCAGGTACACCAGCGGCAGGTCGCCACCGGCGAAGCGGGCGAAGGGCTGCAGGGTGGCGACCACCAGCAGGAAGATCAGCGTCAGGCCGATCAGCAGGATGTCCAGCGCCACCTCGTTGGGGGTCTTCTGGCGCTTGGCGCCCTCCACCAGGGCGATCATCCGGTCCAGGGTCGACTCGCCCGGGTTGGCGGTGATCTTCACCAGCAACCAGTCGGAGACCACGCGGGTGTTGCCGGTGACCGCCGAGCGGTCACCGCCGGACTCGCGGATCACCGGCGCGGATTCGCCGGTGATGGCGGCCTCGTTGACCGCGGCGATGCCTTCGACCACCTCGCCGTCGCCGGGGATCAGCTCACCGGCCTCGACGCGCACCAGGTCACCACGACGCAGGCTGCTGGCGGCCACCGTCTCGAACTGCCCGGAGGCAGCACGACGGCGGGCGCTGAGGCCCTGGCTGCCGGCCTTGAGGCTGTCGGCGCGGGCCTTGCCACGGCCTTCGGCGAGGGCCTCGGCGAAGTTGGCGAAGAGCACGGTGAACCACAGCCACAGGGCGATCTGCACCGCCAGGCCGGTGGACACCGCCGGGTTGGGGATGAAGCACAGCACCGTGGTGACCACGGCGGTCAGTTCCACCACCAGCATCACCGGCGAGCGCTTGAGCTGGCGCGGGTCGAGCTTGGCGAAGGCCTGCACCAGCGCCGGCTTCCACAGCGCGGCGATGGCTGTACGGGGTTGTTGCTGCTTGGCGCCATTCTTCGGCGCCTGGATAGGGGCGTTCATGCGGGTCTCCCTTAAAGGCCGATCAGCGCGAGGTGTTCGGCAATCGGCCCCAGGGCCAATGCCGGGAGGAAGGTCAGGCCACCGACCAGGAGGATGGTCAGGGTCAGCAGGGTGACGAACAGCGGGCCGTGGGTGGGGAAGCTGTTGCCACCCACCGGCGCGCGCTGCTTGGCCGCCAGGCTGCCGGCGATGGCCAGTACCGGGAGGATGTAGCCGAAGCGGCCGAGCAGCATCGCCAGGCCGATCATGACGTTATGGAACGGCGTGTTGGCGCCGAAGCCGGCGAAGGCCGAGCCGTTGTTGGCAGAACCCGAGGTGTAGGCGTACAGCGCCTGGCTGAAACCGTGCGCGCCGGGGTTGGTGATGGAGGCCGCCGGGCCTGGCAGGCTCACCGCCAGGGAGCAGAACACCAGCACGCCGATCGGCATCACCAGCAGGGTCGCCACCAGCAGGCGTACCTCGCGGGCCTCCAGCTTCTTGCCGAGGTATTCAGGGGTGCGACCGATCATCAGGCCGGCGAGGAACACGGCGATCAGCACGAACAGCAGCATGCCGTAGAGGCCCGCGCCGACGCCGCCGAAGATCACCTCGCCGAGCATCATGTTGAACATCGGGATCATCCCGCCGATGGCGCTGAAGCTGTCGTGCATCGAGTTCACCGAGCCGTTGGACGCAGCCGTGGTGGTCACCGCCCAGAGAGCCGAGGCGGTGATGCCGAGGCGGCTCTCCTTGCCCTCCAGGGAACCGGACTGCTCGATGGGCAGCGCGGCCAGGGCCGGGTTGGGCTGGAACTCGCTGTACAGGGTCACGCCCAGGCCGATGACGAACAGGATCAGCATGGTCGCCAGCAGCGCGCGGCTCTGGCGCAAATCCTTGACGTAGTGGCCGAAGGTGAACACCAGGGCGGCGGGGATCAGGATGATCGACGCCATTTCCAGCAGGTTGCTCCAGGCGCTGGGGTTCTCGAACGGGTGCGCGGAGTTGACGCCGAAGAAACCACCACCGTTCGTGCCCAGTTGCTTGATGGCGATCTGGCTGGCCGCCGGGCCGAGCGGGACCACCTGGTCGGTGCCGGCCAGGGTGTGGACGCTGACGTAGTCGAGGAAGGTCTGCGGCACGCCCTGCCAGACCAGGAACAGCGCCAGCAACAGGCACAGCGGCAGCAGCGCGTAGAGGGTGCCGCGGGTCAGGTCGACCCAGAAGTTGCCGAGCTTGTCGGTGCTGCGACGGCTGATGCCACGGGCCAGGGCCACCAGCACGCAGAGGCCGACGGCGGCGCTGACGAAGTTCTGCACACCCAGGCCGACCATCTGGCTGAAATAGCTCAGGCTCGCCTCGCCGCTGTAGGCCTGCCAGTTGGTGTTGGTGACGAAGCTCACGGCAGTGTTGAACGCCAGGGTCCACTCCAGGCCCGGCAGCTTCTGGGGGTTGAGCGGCAGCATGCCCTGCAGCATGAGGATGGCAAACAGCAGCGCCAGGCCGGCGGCGTTGAACAGCAGCAGCGCGACGGTGTAGGTCTTCCAGTCCTGCTCGCTATGGGGATCGACCCCGGCGATGCGGTAGCAGAAACGCTCGACGGGAGCGAAGAGCGGCGTGAGGAAGGTGCGCTGCCCCTCCATCGCGCGATGGATGAAGCGGCCGATGAAAGGCGCTGGCACCAGCACCAGCACGAAGAAGGCCAGAATCAGCCCGTAGTCCTGTACTTGCATGACGCCCCCTAGCTGCGTTCGGCGCGCAGCAGCGCGACCAGCAAGTAGATGAAAAGCCCCGTGGCCATTGCCAGGGACAACCCGTCGAGAATGCTCATGACTGTTGCTCCGGTATGCGGACTGCGCCGCTTTGGAGGAATTCTCGGCAGGAGGGGCGTAAAGGGACGAGACGGGGACCGGGGGCGGGGCATAAAGAAAGCGTAAAGAACGCGCTTATCCTGGTCTCCCGGGGACCTGTCATGTCTGCATTGATGCCCCTGCAAACACCTCCCAGCCAAAGGATCGCTCCGTACCCCTCGGGCGAATGAATTCATCCCTACAGGGTTACCGGGTAGCGGCCATATAGCGGTCACACAACCGCCACACTGGCCTAGACCAGTGCACCGAAACGATTGGTTACAACCCTTGCGCGCACCATTGCGAGTCACGAACGGCGGCGATCAGGTGCCGAAGCATCCCGTAAACGACGTGTCGCGGGCCTTTGCGACCTGATGGGGCGAACTGGCATGGCCACTGCAAATACAGCCCCGTCTGCGTTCATTCCATTCTCGGAGGCTTTATGACCCTGCAACTCAAGCCGACCCTCGGCACCCTGCACCTCTGGGGCATCGCCGTCGGCCTGGTGATTTCCGGCGAGTATTTCGGCTGGAGCTACGGCTGGGGCGCCGCCGGCACCCTCGGCTTCCTGGTCACCACGCTGCTGGTGGCGACCATGTACACCTGCTTCATCTTCAGCTTCACCGAACTGACCACCGCCATCCCCCACGCCGGCGGCCCCTTCGCCTACAGCAGCCGCGCCTTCGGTGAGCGCGGCGGCCTGATCGCCGGCATCGCCACGCTGATCGAATTCGTCTTCGCCCCACCGGCCATCGCCATGGCCATCGGCGCCTACCTCAACGTGCAGTTCCCCGAACTCGATCCCAAGCACGCGGCGGTGGGTGCCTACTTCGTGTTCATGACCCTGAACATCCTCGGCGTCAGCATCGCCGCCACCTTCGAACTGGTGGTCACCGTGCTCGCCGTGGCCGAACTGCTGGTGTTCATGGGCGTGGTGGCGCCGGGCTTCAGCTTCAGCAACTTCGTGCTCAACGGCTGGGCCGGCTCGGACACCTTCAGCAGCGCCTCGATCTCCGGCATCTTCGCCGCCATCCCCTTCGCCATCTGGTTCTTCCTCGCCATCGAGGGTGCGGCCATGGCCGCCGAGGAAGCCAAGGACCCGAAACGCACCATCCCGCGCGCCTACGTGGCCGGCATCCTCACCCTGGTGTTCCTCGCCATCGGCGTGATGATCATGGCCGGCGGCGTCGGCGACTGGCGCCAGCTGTCGGGCATCAACGACCCGCTGCCCCAGGCCATGAAAGCCGTGGTCGGCGAGAACTCCGGCTGGATGCACATGCTGGTGTGGATCGGCCTGTTCGGCCTGGTGGCCAGCTTCCACGGCATCATCCTCGGCTACTCGCGGCAGTTCTTCGCCCTCGCCCGCGCCGGCTACCTGCCCCGCGGCCTGGCCAAGCTGTCGCGCTTCCAGACCCCGCACCGCGCCATCATCGCCGGCGGCGTGATCGGCATCGCCGCCATCTACAGCGACGGCCTGATCAACCTGCAGGGAATGAGCCTGACCGCCGCGATGATCACCATGAGCGTGTTCGGTGCCATCGTCATGTACATCATGAGCATGCTCAGCCTGTTCAAGCTGCGTAAGAGCGAGCCGAACCTGGAGCGCAGCTTCCGCGCGCCGGGCTATCCCATAGTCCCGGGCATCGCCCTGGTGCTGGCGGTGGTCTGCCTGATCGCCATGGCCTGGTTCAACACCACCATCGGCCTGATCTTCCTCGGCTTCATGGCGGTGGGCTTCGTCTGGTTCCAGTTCACCGCCCACCATCGCGCCAGCGCCCCGGCCGATGCGCTGCTGACAGGTGATGCCGCCTGACAAAGGCTCTATGCTCAAGCCACGAGGCCCGGTCCGCCGGGCCTCGTCTTTTCTGCCGCCTGTTCCCTGCCGGAGGCCGTGATGCCTTACCAGACCACCGTTGGCGCCCAGGTCTACCGCTTCGCCGACCTCAAGACCCTGCTGGCCAAGGCCAGCCCCGCCCGCTCGGGCGACTACCTGGCCGGGGTCGCCGCCGCCACCTATGAAGAGCGCATGGCCGCCAAGCTGGCCCTGGCCGAGGTGCCGCTCAAGCGCTTCCTCGACGAGGCGCTGATCCCCTACGAGGACGACGAGGTCACCCGGCTGATCATCGATCGCCACGACGCCCTCGCCTTCGCCCCCATCAGCCACCTGACCGTGGGCGACCTGCGCGACTGGCTGCTGCTGGACAGCACCGATTCCGCCACCCTGGAGGCCGTACGCTGGGGCCTGACCCCGGAGATGGTCGCCGCGGTGAGCAAGCTGATGCGCAACCAGGACCTGATCCTGGTGGCGAAGAAATGCCGTGTGATCACCCGCTTCCGCAACACCATCGGCCTGCCGGGCCATCTCTCGGTGCGCCTGCAGCCCAACCACCCCACGGACGACGTGCGCGGCATCGCCGCCAGCATGCTCGACGGCCTGCTCTACGGCTCGGGCGATGCGGTGGTGGGCATCAACCCGGCCAGTGACTCGCTGCCGACCCTGATGCGCCTGTGGCAGATGATGGACGAGGTGCGCGAGCACTTCGCCATTCCCATGCAGAGCTGCGTGCTCACCCACGTCACCACGCAGATCCAGGCCATCGAGGCCGGCGCGCCCATCGACCTGGTGTTCCAGTCCATCGCCGGCACCGAGAAGACCAACGCCAGCTTCGGCGTCTCCCTGGCCATCCTCAAGGAAGCCCACGAAGCGGCTCTTTCGCTGGGGCGCGGCAGCCTCGGCGACAACGTCATGTACTTCGAGACCGGCCAGGGCAGCGCCCTCTCCGCCGGTGGCCACCACGGCGTCGACCAGCAGACCTGCGAAGTGCGTGCCTATGCCGTGGCCCGGGAGTTCCGCCCGCTGCTGACCAACACCGTGGTCGGCTTCATCGGCCCGGAATACCTCTACGACGGCAAGCAGATCATCCGCGCCGGGCTGGAGGATCACTTCTGCGCCAAGCTCCTCGGCGTGCCCATGGGCTGCGACGTCTGCTACACCAACCACGCCGAAGCCGACCAGGACGACATGGACACCCTGCTCACCCTGCTGGGCGCGGCGGGCATCACCTTCATCATGGGCATCCCCGGTGCCGACGACATCATGCTCAACTACCAGAGCACCTCCTTCCACGACGCCCTCTACCTGCGCTCCGTGCTGGGCCTGAAGCGCGCGCCGGAGTACGAGGACTGGCTGCTGCGCATGGCCATCACCGAGCCCTCCGGGCGCCTGCGCGAGATCGGCAAGGGCCACGCCCTGCTCAAGGACCTGCCACGACTGGGAGCCGCCTGATGAAACTGGTGCAGCACAACCCCTGGGACGAACTCCGTGCCCACACCTCCGCCCGCATCGCCCTCGGCCGCGTCGGCTCCAGCCTGCCCACCGCCGAGGTGCTGCGCTTCGGCCTGGCCCACGCCCAGGCCCGCGACGCGGTGCACCACCCGCTGGATTTCGCCGCCCTCGACACGCAGCTCAAGGCCGCCGGTTTCCGCACCCTGCAGGTGCGCAGCGACGCCGAGGACCGCCAGGCCTACCTGCTGCGCCCGGACCGCGGCCGCCGCCTGCACGACGATTGCCAGGCCCGCCTGCACGCCGAGGCACCCGCCCCGGAGCTGGCGGTGGTGATCGCCGACGGGCTCTCCTCCATCGCCGTGCAACGCCACGCCTTGCCGCTGCTGGAGCTGTTCCGCGAACGCTTCGCCACCGACTGGGCGAACACCCCGGTGGTGCTCGCCGAACAGGGCCGGGTGGCCATCGGCGACGGCATCGGCGAAGCCCTGCGAGCACAACTGGTGGTGATGCTGATCGGCGAACGCCCGGGCCTCACCTCCCCCGACAGCCTGGGCCTGTACCTCACCTACCAGCCCCGCGTCGGGCGCATGGACAGCGAGCGCAACTGCATCTCCAACGTGCGCCCCGAGGGGCTGCCCTACGCCCTGGCGGCGATCAAGCTCGACTACCTGGCCCGCGAGGCGCTGCGCCTGCAGCTGTCCGGAGTGAGCCTGAAGGACGACAGCAACCTGCAGCCGGTGGCGCAGCTGGATTGAGGCAGCCGGCAGGCTCTAACGCTTCGTAGCATGGATAGCCCGCGCTTCACCCCGGGGAACCGCGTGGTCGACGGCCCCGGACTGAAGTCCGGGCTACGGAACCTTGTAGGGGCGAATTCATTCGCCCGCTCTTCGTGGGAATTCATTCGCGATCGGTCGTGCAAGCAATCATCGGTCGCCAAGGGAACGCGGCAAGCGCGGCGCGTTCGAATTACAGTAGCGGCCCACCTCGAAAGGAGATTCCCATGCCCTGGTACGCCTGGCTGATCCTGATCCTCGCCCTCGGCTCCATAGTCGGCGGCCTGATGATGCTGCGCGATACGGCGAAGAAACTGCCCCTGACCGAGGAGCAGCTCAAGCGCATCCATGAACGCAACGCCGAGATGGACGCCAAGGAAGCCAGGGAGCGCTGACACCCGCCCGCACACGCGGGTAAAGTGCGGCACCGATACAAGGAGGTGCCATGCCGCTCCATCTGCAGATCCTGCTGCCCCTGTTCACCCTCGCTCTGGGCCACGGCTTCGGGCAGGTGTCCTATACCGGCCTGGCCTTCGGGCTGGTGTATGCCTTCTGGGTCCTCGCCGCGCCGAAACTCCCCGCGCGCCTGTGGTTCCCCGTCACCCTGCTGGCCAGCATCGCCTTCGCCGCGCACCTGGTGCCCGGCTTTTCGCCCCTGCCCCTGGCAGAACCGCTGCGCCTGAGCCCCGACGCGCCGCCCTATGCCCTGCGCCTGTCCTGGGACAAGACGCTGGTGGGCATGGCGCTGCTGGCCTGGTGGCTGGGGCGCACGGCACCCACCATCGCCCCGCGCTGGCGGGCCACCGCCGTGACGACCGCCGCCACCCTGCTGGCGGTGCCGGCGCTGGCCCTGGGGCTGGACCTCGTGGACTGGATGCCGAAATGGCCGGAGCTGGTGTGGCGCTGGCTGCCGGTGAACCTGCTGGCGGTGGTGCTGGCGGAGGAGCTGGTGTTCCGCGGCCTGTTGCAGGGCGCGCTGGTTTCACGCCTGGGTGCCTGGGCCGGAGTCGGGCTCACCGCGCTGCTGTTCGGCGCGGTGCACCTGCCGTTCAGCCCGCTGTTCGCGACGGTGGCGACGGTGGCCGGCCTCGGCTACGGGCTGGCCTTCCATTTCAGCGGGCGGCTAGGGGTGGCGATGGCGCTGCACCTGGCGGTCAATCTCTGCCATCTGGCATTACTGAGCTATCCAGTGAAGCTGGGGTGACCTGGATCTGGTAGCGCCCGAAGATGCGCTGCAGCTCGCCGCTGGCCCGCAGCAGGTCCAGCAGCACAGTGAAGCGCTCGGGGGTGATGGCCGCGCCGGGCCGCAACAAGGCGTAGTGGCGGTAGTTCTGGTCGACCCGGGTGGAAACGAGGAACTGAGCCTTCTGCTCGGGGTTCCGCTCCAGGTACATGCCCAGGTAGGAACGGGTCACCAGCGCGATATCCGCCCGCCCGCGCAGCACCATCAGCAGGTTGCTGTCGTGGGAATAGGTCATCAGCGCATTGAATTCGCGCACCAGGTATTCCGGGTCGGCATCGAAGCCGGCGAAACCGTAGTGATAGCCGCTGTAGAGCGCCAGGCGCTTGCCGGCCAGGTCATCGAAAAAAGCCTGCCCGCGCCCCGGCTGTGTGCGTGCGATGTAGACCTCGGCGTCGGAGGTGCGCATGTCGATGCCCTGGTAGCGCACGCCATTCCAGCCCCAGTCCGGGTCCTCGAACAGCATCAGGTCATAGCGGCCCTGCTCCAGGTCGCGGTAACGGCGCGCGGCCGAAGTCGGCACGATGCTGAAATGGAAACGCGCCTGGAGCCGATTGAGCTGCGCCACCAGGTCGGGGGTCAGGCCCTGTTCCTGCTCTTCGGGCTTTATCAGGTAGGGCGGGAAGTGATAGCCGCCAACGAGGATTTCTCGGGGTCGCGCCGCTGACGCGCTGCTGCATGACAGGCACAGCGCGAGCAGCAGAACACCCGAGAAAACAAGCCGAACGGCAGACATCGACGCCCCGTACAAGAGGAAACCGGCACGAGGGCAAGACTAGCTCAAGGGCCCTCAGACTTCCTTGATCACCAGTGACAGGGCTTCCTCGCAGAGCTGGTCGAGGGTCATCGGCCCTTCGGGACGGAACCAGGTGGTGGTCCAGGACAGCGCACCGGTGAGGAAGCGCCGCAGGATGAAGGGGTCGGCATTGAAGTAACCCTGGACCTTGGCCTCGCCGAGCACCTCCAGCCAGAGCAGCTCGTAGGTGTCGCGCAGTTCGAGGATGTAGCGCTGGCCCTCCTCCGACAGCGAACGCCATTCGTAGACCAGCACCGCCATGGCCTCGCCGGTGCCGCCCATGATCGACTGCAGCTCGCAGCGGATCAGCGCCAGCACCCGCTCGCGCAGGGTCGTCGCCTCCGCCAGCGAGGCATGCATGAGCGCGGTGTTATAGAGAATGGTCTCCTCCATCACCGAACGCAGGATCTCGTCCTTGCTCTTGAAGTGATGAAAGATGCTGCCGGACTGGATGCCCACGGCGCTGGCCAGGTCGCGTACCGTGGTGCGCTCGTAGCCCTTGCTGCGGAACAGGTGCGCGGCGGTCTGCAGCAGCTTGCCACGGGCGCTTTCCGGGTCGGTGATCTGGCCGCTGGCCACCAGTTCGCGCATCACCTCTTGGGCTTTTTGATCGTCCAGGCTCATTTGTTCCCACTACCTCGGCTGCACTGCGCCTGCCCATCCAACTTAAGAATGGGCCGCAAGTATTTGTCTTGATTCGTGAAATCTATGCTGCACCAGACGCCCAAGCAAGCGCTTGGGTAAAAATCGTCGACACGGCACTTTTCAACCAAGCGCTTGCTTGGTAATGTCCGCAACACATTCCTCGTGTGTTGCGGACAAGACAATGACTAAAACCGTACGCATCGGCTGCGCCTCCGCTTTCTGGGGCGACACCTCCACCGCCGCCGCCCAGCTGGTGCATGGCGCACCGCTCGATTACCTGGTGTTCGATTACCTGGCCGAGATCACCATGTCGATCCTCGCCGGGGCGCGCATGAAGAAGCCCGACGAGGGCTACGCCACCGACTTCGTCGAGGTGCTGGCGCCCCTGCTGCCGACCCTGGCGGAGAAGAAGATCCGCGTCATCAGCAACGCCGGCGGGGTCAACCCCCAGGCCTGCGCGGCGGCCCTGGCGGCGGCCTGCGAAAAGGCCGGCGTGCAACTGAAGATCGCCGTGCTCCACGGCGACAACCTGCAACCCCAGCTCTCCGCCCTGGGCAAGGCCGGCGTCAGCGAGATGTTCAGCGGCGCGCCGCTGCCGCCCATGTGCGTCTCGGTCAACGCCTACCTGGGGGCGCCAGGCATAGTCGCCGCCCTGGAGCAGGACGCCGACATCGTCATCACCGGTCGCGTGGTGGACAGCGCCGTGGTCAGCGCCGCCTTGGTGCATGAGTTCAAGTGGGCCTGGAACGACTACGACAAGCTCGCCCAGGCCGCCCTCGCCGGCCACATCATCGAGTGCGGCGCCCAATGCACCGGCGGCAACTTCACCGATTGGGAACAGGTGCCCGACTACGAGCACATCGGCTTCCCCATCGTCGAAGTCGAGGCCGATGGCCGCTTCATCGTCACCAAGGCCCCCGGCACCGGCGGCCTGGTCAGCCCCTTCAGCGTCGGCGAGCAGATGCTCTACGAAATCGGCGACCCGCGCGCCTACCTGTTGCCCGATGTGATCTGCGACTTCACCGGCGTCGAACTGGCCCAGGCCGGCGAGCACCGCGTCAGCGTCGCCGGCGCCCGGGGACTGGCGCCCACCGACCAGTACAAGGTCAGCGCCACCTACCCCGACGGCTTCCGCTGCACCGCCAGCTGCCTGATCGCCGGCATCGACGCGGTGAAAAAGGCCGAGCGCGTGAGCCGCGCGATCATCGCCAAGACCGAGGAAATCTTCGCCGCCCGCGGCTGGGGGCCCTACCGCGAGGTGAACATCGAACTGCTGGGCAGCGAGGCCACCTACGGGCCCCACGGCCAGCGCAAGGACAACCGCGAAGTCGTGGTCAAGCTGGGCGTGCGCCATGCCAAGAAGGAAGCGCTGATCCTGTTCTCCCGCGAGATCGCCCAGGCCGCCACCGGCATGGCTCCGGGCCTGACCGGCATCGTCGGCGGCCGGCCCACGGTGTACCCGGTGATCCGCCTGTTTTCCTTCCTGGTGGATAAATCGGCCTGCGCCCTGGAAGTCACCCTCGGCGAGGCACGCCAGGGTGTCGAGCTGCCGTCGCTGCAGGCCTTCGACGCCGCCGCTCTGGCCGAGGCCGCCACCCCGCCCGCGCCCCAGGGCCAGGCGGATGCCAGCGTGCCGCTGGTGAAACTGGCGGTGGCCCGCTCCGGCGACAAGGGCAACCACAGCAACATCGGCGTCATGGCGCGCCACCCCGACTACCTGCCCTGGATCGCCGAGGCGCTGACCCGCGAAGCGGTGGTGGACTGGATGAGCCATGTGCTCGACCCGCAGACCGGGCAAGTGCAGCGCTGGTACCTGCCCGGCACCCACAGCCTCAACTTCCTCCTGGAGAACGCCCTGGGCGGTGGCGGCGTCGCCAGCCTGCGCATCGACCCGCAAGGCAAGGCCTTCGCCCAGCAACTCCTCGAATTCCCCGTGCCGGTGCCCCGCGCCCTGGCCGACAGCCTGAAAGGATAAGCACGCGATGGCCTACGATTCCGTGTTCAAACCCGGCCTGTTCAGCGGCCAGACCATCCTCGTCACCGGCGGCGGCAGCGGCATCGGCCGCTGCGTGGCCCACGAGCTCGCCCACCTCGGCGCCCACGTGGTGCTGGTGGGGCGCAAGGCGGAAAAGCTCGAAGCCACTGCCGGCGAAATCATCGAAGACGGCGGCAGCGCCAGCTGGCAGGCCTGCGACATCCGCGACGAAGAAGCGGTCAAGGCCATGGTCAAGGCCGTGGTGGCCGAGCGCGGCCCCATCCACCACCTGGTCAACAACGCCGGCGGCCAGTTCCCCGCGCCGCTCATCGGCATCAACCAGAAGGGCTTCGAGACCGTGGTGCGCACCAACCTGGTGGGCGGCTTCCTGGTGGCCAAGGAGGTCTTCCTGCAGAGCATGAGCAAGACCGGCGGCAGCATCGTCAACATGCTCGCCGACATGTGGGGCGGCATGCCCGGCATGGGCCACTCCGGCGCCGCCCGCGCCGGCATGGAAAACTTCACCAAGACCGCCGCCTATGAATGGGGCCACGCCGGGGTGCGGGTCAACGCAGTGGCACCGGGCTGGATCGCCTCCAGCGGCATGGACACCTACCCCGAATCCATGAAATCGATGATCCGTTCCCTCAAGGACCACGTCCCGCTGCAGCGCATCGGCACCGAGTCCGAGGTGGCGGCCGCCATCGTCTTCCTGCTCTCCCCCGGCGCCAATTTCATCAGCGGCAACACCATCCGCATCGATGGCGCCGCCAGCCAGGGCACCCGCGCCTGGACCCTGGGCAAGGCCCGCGCCAGCGAGTCCTACGACGGTTTCCACCGGGCCTATATGCCCGCCGTGTTCAAGGACGAGGAGTAAGCCATGGCCGTCATCCACTCCGAACTCGACGTGCACGGCGAAGATTTCGCCCGCAACCGCGACGCCATGCTCGCCGCCGTCGCCAGCTTCCGCGAGATCGAGCAGAAGGTGCTCGACAAGGCGGCCGAAGCCAAACCCAAGTTCGACAAGCGCGGCCAGTTGCTGCCCCGTGAACGCCTCAACCTGCTGCTCGACGCCGGCGCGCCCTTCCTCGAGCTGTCGTCCCTGGCCGGCTACAAGCTGCACGACGACAAGGACGGCACCCAGGCCGGCGGCGGCATCATCTCCGGGATCGGCTACATCGCCGGGGTGCGCTGCCTGGTTACCGCCAGCAACAGCGCGATCAAGGGCGGCACCATCTCCCCCACCGGCCTGAAGAAGACCCTGCGCCTGCAGCAGGTGGCCTTCGAGAACAAGCTGCCGGTGGTGGCGCTGACCGAAAGCGGCGGCGCCAACCTCAACTACGCCGCCGACATCTTCGTCGAAGGCGCGCGCGGCTTCGCCAACCAGGCGCGCATGTCGGCCATGGGCCTGCCGCAGATCACCGTGGTGCACGGTTCCAGCACCGCCGGCGGCGCCTACCAGCCCGGGCTGTCGGACTATGTGGTGGTGGTGCGCGGCAAGGCCAAGATGTTCCTCGCCGGCCCGCCGCTGCTCAAGGCCGCCACCGGCGAGGTGGCGACGGACGAGGAACTGGGCGGCGCCGAGATGCACGCCCAGGTCGCCGGCACTGCCGAATACCTGGCCGAGAACGACGCCGACGGCGTGCGCATCGCCCGCGAGATCCTCGCCATGCTGCCGTGGAACGCCCAGTTGCCGGCGCGCCCGGCCAAGACCTGGCGCGAGCCGCTGTACCCGGCCCACGAACTGCTGGGCATCGTCCCGGCGGACGCCAAGAAGCCCTACGACGTGCGCGAGATCATCGCCCGCCTGGCCGATGGCTCGGAGTTCCTCGACTTCAAGAACGAGTTCGACAGCCAGACCGTCTGCGGCCACCTGCAGATCGAGGGCCAGCGCTGCGGCCTGATCGGCAACAACGGCCCGATCACCCCGCGCGGCGCGGCCAAGGCGGCGCAGTTCATCCAGCTGTGCGACCAGAGCAACACGCCGATCCTGTTCTTCCACAACACCACCGGTTTCATGGTCGGCACCGAGTCGGAACAGCTCGGCGTGATCAAGCACGGCTCGAAAATGATCCAGGCGGTGGCCAACGCCCGCGTGCCCAAGCTCACCATCGTCGTCGGCGGCTCCTACGGCGCCGGCAACTACGCCATGTGCGGCCGTGGCCTGGACCCGCGTTTCATCTTCGCCTGGCCCAACAGCCGCACCGCCGTGATGGGCGGCGCCCAGGCCGGCAAGGTGCTGCGCATCGTCACCGAGGAAAAACACGCCAAGGAGGGCAAGGAAGCCGACCCGAAGATGCTCGACATGCTCGAACAGGTCACCGCGCAGAAGCTCGACAGCCAGTCCACCGCGCTGTACGGCACCGCCAGCCTGTGGGACGACGGCCTCATCGACCCGCGCGATACCCGCAAGCTGCTCGGCTACCTGCTGGACATCTGCGCCGAAGCCGAGGCGCGCCCCCTGAAATCCACCACCTTTGGCGTGGCCCGCTTCTAAGCGCCGCACCCGAACCCGATCGACGGTGCGCCGGGCGCACCCCACCAGGAGAACAACAACAATGATCTTCACCCAGGAACACGAAGAACTCCGCCGCACCGTACGCAATTTCGTCGACAGGGAGATCAACCCCCATGTCGAGCAGTGGGAGCGCGAAGGCCGCTTCCCCATCCATGACATCTTCAAGAAGGCCGGCGACCTGGGCCTGCTGGGCATCTCCAAGCCGGAGAAATTCGGCGGCATGGGCCTGGACTACAGCTACTCCATCGTCGCCGCCGAAGAGTTCGGCACCATCATCTGCGGTGGCATCCCCATGTCCATCGGCGTGCAGACCGACATGTGCACCCCGGCCCTGGCCCGCTTCGGCTCCGACGACCTGCGCAACGAATTCCTCCGCCCCGCCATCAGCGGCGACATGGTCGGCTGCATCGGCGTCTCCGAGGTCGGCGCCGGCTCCGACGTCGCCGGGCTCAAGACCACCGCCCGCAAGGACGGCGACGACTACGTGATCAACGGCAGCAAGATGTGGATCACCAACTCGCCCTCGGCGGACTTCATCTGCCTGCTGGCCAACACCTCGGACGACAAGCCCCACGTCAACAAATCGCTGATCGTGGTGCCGATGAAGACCCCGGGCATCAGCGTCAGCCCGCACCTGGACAAGCTCGGCATGCGCAGCTCGGAGACCGCCCAGGTGTTCTTCGACAACGTGCGCGTGCCCCAGCGCTACCGCATCGGCCACGAAGGCGCCGGCTTCATGATGCAGATGCTGCAGTTCCAGGAAGAACGCCTGTTCGGCGCGGCCAACATGATCAAGGGCCTGGAGCACTGCGTCGACGCCACGATCGAGTACTGCAAGGAGCGCAAGACCTTCGGTACCCCGCTGATCGACAACCAGGTCATTCACTTCCGCATGGCCGAGCTGAGCACCGAGATCGAAGCCCTGCGCGCCCTGGTCTACCAGGCCACCGAGCTCTACGTCAGCGGCAAGGACGTGACCAAGCTGGCCTCCATGGCCAAGCTCAAGGCCGGCCGCCTGGGCCGCGAAGTCAGCGACGCCTGCCTGCAGTACTGGGGCGGCATGGGCTTCATGTGGGACAACCCGGTCTCCCGCGCCTACCGCGACGTGCGCCTGGTGAGCATCGGCGGCGGCGCCGACGAGATCATGCTCGGCATCATCTGCAAGCTGATGGGCATCCTGCCCGGCAAAAAGAAAGGCTGATAGCGGACCGTCCGCTGGGCGCACCCGCGCCCAGCGCCCTGACCCAAGCATGATGAGGAAGCCGGCATGAGCGACCTGCCGAACTGCGAAACCCTGCTGCTGGAGCCCGCCGCCGGCGTGCTGCACATCACCCTCAACCGCCCGGACAGCCGCAACGCCATGAGCCTGGCCATGGTCGGCGAACTGCGCGCGGTGCTGGCCGCGGTGCGCGATGACCGCAGCGTGCGCGCCCTGGTGCTGCGCGGTGCCGACGGGCACTTCTGCGCCGGCGGCGACATCAAGGACATGGCCTCGGCGCGCGCCGCCGGGGCCGATGCCTACCGCGAACTGAACCGCGCCTTCGGCAGCCTGCTGGAAGAGGCCCAGGCCACGCCCCAGGTGGTGGTCGCGGTGCTGGAAGGCGCGGTGCTGGGCGGCGGCTTCGGCCTGGCGTGCATTTCCGATATCGCCATCGCCCACCAGGGCGCGCAATTCGGCCTGCCGGAAACCGGCCTGGGCATCCTGCCGGCGCAGATCGCCCCCTTCGTGGTCAAGCGCATCGGCCTGACCCAGGCCCGCCGCCTGGCTCTCACCGCCGCCCGTTTCGACGGTGCCGAGGCCCTGCGCCTAGGCCTGGTGCACTTCGCCGAGGCCGATGACGCGGCGGTGGACGCGCGCCTGGCCGCCACCCTGGAACAGGTTCGTCGCTGCGCCCCCGGCGCCAACGCCCGCACCAAGGCCTTGCTGCTGGCCACCGGCGAGCGCGAGCTGGGTGCCCTGCTGGACGATGCCGCCGGCTGGTTCGCCGAGGCGGTGACCGGCGCGGAAGGCGCCGAGGGCACCATGGCCTTCGTGCAGAAACGCAAACCCAACTGGGCGCAATGAGCGCACATCCCGAGTACGGCAGGAGCAGCCAACGATGCCCAGCTTCAACAAGATCCTGATCGCCAACCGCGGTGAAATCGCCTGCCGGGTGATGCGCACCGCGCAGCAACTCGGCTACCGCACCGTTGCGGTCTACAGCGAGGCCGACAGCGAGGCGCGCCACGTGCAACTGGCCGACGAGGCCGTGTGCATCGGCCCGGCCCAGGTCGCCCAGTCCTACCTCAGCATCGAGGCGATCATCGCCGCGGCACGGCGCACCGGTGCCGACGCGGTGCACCCCGGCTACGGCTTCCTCTCCGAGAACGCCGAGTTCGCCCGGGCCTGCGAGGCCGCCGGCATCGTCTTCATCGGCCCCACGGTGGAGGCCATCCACCTGATGGGCAGCAAGCGCCTGTCGAAGATCGCCATGCTCGACGCCCAGGTGCCCTGCATCCCGGGCTACGAAGGCGCCGAGCAGGACGACTCGACCCTGGCCCGCGAGGCCGAACGCATCGGCTACCCGCTGATGATCAAGGCCAGCGCCGGTGGTGGCGGCCGTGGCATGCGCCTGGTGCACGAAGCCGCCGAGCTGGCCGCGCAGATCCGCACCGCGCGCTCCGAAGCGCAGAACGCCTTCGGCTCCGGCGAGCTGATTCTCGAACGCGCGGTGATCCGCCCGCGCCATGTGGAGATCCAGGTCTTCGGCGACCAGCACGGCAACATCGTCTACCTCGGCGAGCGCGACTGCTCGGTGCAGCGCCGCCACCAGAAGGTGGTGGAGGAAGCGCCCTGCCCGGTGATGACCCCGGAGCTGCGCCGCGCCATGGGCGAGGCGGCGGTGAAGGCCGCGCGCACGGTGAACTACGTCGGCGCCGGCACCGTGGAATTCCTCCTCGATGCCAGCGGCGACTTCTACTTCCTGGAGATGAACACCCGCCTGCAGGTGGAACACCCGGTGACCGAGCTGATCACCGGGCAGGACTTGGTGGCCTGGCAGATCCGCGTGGCCGAGGGGCAGCCGCTGCCGCTGGCGCAGGACGAGATCCGCCTCGACGGCCACGCCATGGAAGTGCGCCTGTACGCCGAGGACCCGGCCAGCAACTTCCTTCCGCAAACCGGCGAGGTGCTGCGCTGGGAGCCGTCCGAGCTGCCCGGCATCCGCATCGACCACGGCCTGGTGGAAGGCCAGCCGGTAACGCCCTTCTACGACCCGATGCTGGCCAAGGTGATCGCCTGGGGCGCCACCCGCGACGAAGCCCGGCGCAAGCTGGTGCGCGCCGTGGAGGATTGCGTGCTGCTGGGCGTCAACGGCAACCAGCGTTTTCTCGCCAACCTGCTGGCGCACCCCGAGTTCGCCGCCGGCCATGCCACCACCGCCTTCATCGGCGAACACTTCAGCGACGACCCGAGCCTGCGCGCCCATGCGCCCAGCGCCACGGAGCTGGCCACCGCCGCCGCCCTGCTCTACCAGGCCTCGGCCGAATCCCGTGCCCACCAGGCCGGCCTCGCCGGCTGGCGCAGCGCCGGCAGCGCGCCGTGGCGCTTCGTGCTGCGCCACGGCGAGCAGAAGCTGGCGGTGGAGCTGAGCGTGCTGGAAGCCGGTGTGCGCCCGCGCCTGCAGGCACGCGTCGGTGACAGCGAGGTGGCCATCGCCCTGCTGCGCGCCGATGGCCGCTGGGCCACCCTGGAGCTGGACGGCGTGCGCCGCCGCGTGGCCTACCATCACTCCGCCGGGCGTCTGTGGCTCTATGGCCAGCACGGCAACCTGGAACTGCTCGACGTCACCCACGAACCCGCCGGCGGCCTGAACGCCGCCAGCTCGGGCACGGTAAAGGCCCCCATGGACGGCGCCATCGTCGACGTGCTGGTGGGCGAAGGCGAACGCGTCGCCAAGGGCCAGCTGCTGGTGGTGCTGGAAGCGATGAAGATGGAACACCCGCTCAAGGCCGGCATCGACGGCGTCATTCGTCGGGTGCAGGTCACCGCTGGCGACCAGGTGAAGAACCGCCAGGTGTTGGTGGAAGTTGAAGAGCAGTTGGAAGCTTGAAAGACAGCTTGAAGCTGGAAGCCTGAAGCTGGAAGACAAGAGCAGGCTCCTGCGGGCTTCTAGCTTCTAGCTTCCAGCTTTCATGCCCGAGAACAACAAGGAGAAGATCATGTCGCTATCTGCCAAAACCCTGTTCATCACCGGCGCCAGCCGGGGCATCGGCCGTGAGATCGCCCTGCGCGCGGCGGCCGATGGCGCCAATATCGTCATCGCGGCGAAGAGCGCCGAGCCCCATGCCAAGCTGCCGGGCACCATTTTCAGCGTTGCCGAGGAAGTGGAGGCCGCCGGTGGCAAGGCCCTGGCCCTGCAGCTGGACGTGCGCAACGAGGCCGCCGTGCGGGACGCCATGGCCCAGGCCGCCGAGCATTTCGGCGGTATCGATGCGCTGGTGAACAACGCCGGGGCCATCAAGCTGGTGGGTGTAGAACACCTGGAACCCAAGCGCTTCGACCTGCTGTACCAGATCAACACCCGCGCGGTGATGGTCTGCAGCCAGGCGGCCCTGCCTTTCCTGAAGAAGAGCGCGGCGGGGCACATCCTCAATCTGTCGCCGCCCCTCAACCTGGCGCCCAAGTGGTTCGCCCAGCACGGCCCCTATACCGTCACCAAGTACGGCATGAGCATGCTCACCCTGGGGATGAGCGAGGAGTTCAAGAAGTACGGCATCAGCGTCAACTCCCTGTGGCCGCAGACCATGATCGCCACCGCCGCCATCGAGTTCGAGCTGGGCAGCCGTGATGCCTTCAAGCGCTCGCGCACTCCGGCGATCATGGCCGACGCCGCCTACGCCATCCTCTCCAGCACCGGCCGCAGCATCACCGGGCGCCTGCTGATCGACGAGGAAATCCTCCGCGAGCAGGGCCAGACCGAGTTCGAGCACTACCGCTTCGACCCCGAAGGCGGCAGCCTGGTGCCGGACCTGTTCCTCGACTGATCGCCCCTCCCGGGCTGAAGCCCGGGCTACGCCCGTACCCTCGCAGTGTTTCCGCGCAGGTACGGGCACCCTCTATTTGCCCATCTGCCCGCCCTTCCCCGCGCCACGGTCATACCGTTTTGCCCGAACGGCTTCTACAGTCGTGAAAGTGCCATTGCCTGCCCATAACAACGACAAAGTGCGAGAGCCATGACCCAGGCCGATCTGATTTCCCCGTTCCGCTTTCTCGCCCGCCTGCCGGGCAACCTGCCACGTGTACCGCGCATGCTGCTGGGCCTTTACTACACCGGCATCCGCAACCGCGAGAAAACGCTGTCGCTGGGCTGGGCGCTGGAACGCGCCGCGCAGAAATTCCCCCAGCGCCCTGCGGTGATCGACGAGACCCGCCGCCTGACCTACACCGAGTTCAACGCCTGGGCCAACCGCCTGGCCCACGCGCTCAAATCCGAGGGCGTGGCCCACGGCAAGGTGGTGGCGGTGATGCTGGAGAACCGCATCGAGGTGCTGGCGGTGCTGGCGGCCCTGGCCAAGCTCGGCGCCATCGCCGCGCTGGTCAACACCACCCAGCGCGGCAAGGTGCTGGCCCACAGCCTGACCCTGGTCAAGGCCAGCCACTACGTGGTGGGCGAGGAGCTGCGGGATGCTTTCGAGGAAGTCGAGGAGGAGCTGGGCAACAGTGCCGGGCATCGCTACTGGATAGCCGACGCCGACACCCGCCGCGATCCGGGCCAGGCCCCACGGGGCTGGGCCAACCTGATGCGCCTGGCCGGCGAGCACAGCGCCGACAATCCGGCGGAAACCGCCAAGGTGCGCCTCAAGGACCCGTGCTTCTACATCTACACCTCGGGCACCACGGGGCTGCCCAAGGCGTCGATCCTCAGCCACGGCAAGTGGATCAAGGCCTATGGCGGCTTCGGCCACTCCGGCCTGGGGCTGAAGGACACCGACGTCTTCTACCTGACCCTACCCTGCTACCACAACAACGCGGTTACCGTGAGCTGGGCCTCGGTGCTGGCCGGCGGCGCCGCCATCGCCCTGCGCCGCAAGTTCTCCGCCAGCAGCTTCTGGAAGGACGTGGCCCAGTACCAGGCCACCTGCTTCGGATACATCGGCGAGCTGTGCCGCTACCTGCTGAACCAGGCGCCGAGCGAGGAAGAACGTAACAACAGCCTCACCTGCATGATCGGCAACGGCCTGCGTCCGGCCATCTGGGCCGAGTTCAAGGAGCGCTTCGGCATCGAGCGCATCACCGAGTTCTATGCCTCCAGCGAAGGCAACATCGGCTTCACCAACGTGTTCAACTTCGACAACACCGTGGGCTTCTCGCCGGCCACCTACGCCATCGTCCGCTACGACCTGGAAAGCGACCGCCCGGTGCGTGACCACAAGGGCTACCTGGAGAAGGTCGCCACCGGCGAGCCGGGCCTGCTGATCAGCGAGATCAGCCCCAAGTGGCCGTTCGACGGCTACACCGACCCGGCCAAGAGCGAGTCGGTGATCCTGCGGGACGTGTTCAAGAAGGGCGATGCCTGGTTCAACACCGGCGACCTGATGCGCGACATCGGCTGCAAGCACGCGCAGTTCGTCGACCGCCTCGGCGACACCTTCCGCTGGAAGGGCGAGAACGTCTCCACCACCGAGGTGGAAAGCGTGCTGGGCGCCTTCGGCGGCGTGGAGGATGCAGTGGTCTATGGGGTGGAGATTCCCGGCACCAACGGCCGCTGCGGCATGGCTGCGCTGCGCCTGGGCAGCGGGGCTGAGCTGGACGCCCAGGCGGTGGCCGAGCACCTGGACCGCGAGCTGCCGCCTTATGCGGCCCCGCTGTTCATCCGCCTTCTGGCGGAGATCGAGACCACCGGCACCTTCAAGTACAAGAAGACCGACCTGAAGAAGAGTGGCTTCGACCCGGGCCAGATCAGCGAGCCGCTGTTCGTGCGTCTGCCCGGCGAAACCGCCTTCCGCCCGCTGGACAACACGCTGCACCAGGCGATCCAGAGCGGGGAATACCGCTTCTGATCCGCCCTTGCACGCGGGGTTGGTCGTCAGGCACGCCTCGTGGGGGCGAATTCATTCGCGATGGAATACCCGGCGACTCGCCGCCCTGTGCCGGCTGCAGGTCTTTCGCGGCTGAAGCCGCTCCCACAGGGAGAGCCCGCCGCGAGAGCGGACATGGCTGTGTTGGGCCTCGCTGCGCTCGGCGCCAACCTACGGCACCGCGCCCACCCCGAACCACGGTGCCAACCGGCAGGGTGGATGACGCTCTGTTCATCCACCAAGCGATCTTGCAGCAAGCACCGTCGCCCGCCTCGTGGGAGCGAATTCATTCGCGATGGAATACCCGGTGACTCGCTGCCCTGTGCCGGCTGCAGGTCTTTCGCGGCTGAAGCCGCTCCCACAGGGATAGTCTGCCGCGAGACCGGGCATGGCGGCGTTGGGCCTCGCTGCGCTCGGCGCCAACCTACGGCACCGCGCCCAACCCGAACCAGGGTGCCAACCGGCGAGTGCGGTTACCCCGTTACTGCTTGAACTCGAACTGCAGTTCCGCCCCTTCAACCGAGCGCCAGTAGTCGTCTTCCTTCTCGTTGGTAAGCAGCTTGCCGTTGAGCTGGAAGGGGCCTTCGGTGGGCGCCTTCTCGGTGAACATCGGCGGCAGCAAGGGCTCTTCGGCCTTGCGCTCCTCCACGATCTCGGGCTCGAGTTTGTCCACCAGGTGCTTGGGCAGGCGCAGGTCGAGCTTGGCCTTGGGCAGTTCGGTCTTTTCCGGCTTGCGTGCATTGCCGGCTGGGCTGGTGGCCGGCTGGGCCGCCTTGGCGACGGGCTTGGCGTCCGCCTTCGGTTTGGCTTCGGCCTTGGCTTCTGGTTTGGCTGCGGGCTTCTGTTCGGTCTTGGCGGTGGGCTTGGGCGTTTCGCTCGCCACCTTGGGGGCCTCGCTGGCCGGTTTGGCCGCTGGTGCCTCCTTGGCCGGGGCGGCGGGCGCCGGCTTCTCGGCCTGGGTCACCGGCGGTGGGCTGGCGGGGGGCTTCTGCGGTGGCGGCGCCTCCTGCTCACAGCCGGCGAGCAGGCCGAGGAACAGCAATAAGGCGAATGGGAAACGGGTCATGGGCAGTGTGCAAGGCAAGGCATGAAGGGCCATGCTCGCCCCTCACTCCCGCCCTGGCAACCCCGAACCCGGGAACTTGCCAAAGCTTTACACCCCTTCCCGACCGGTAAAGACCGCCCAGATCAACAGGCCGAAGGCCAGGGTGTGGATCAGACTGCCGAGCAGGTTGATGGCGGCGTAGAAGTACATGGGCTCCGCGTCGGGCCAGATATCGAAGGCCAGGGTCGGGATCAACGCGTACAGGGCCATGTTCATGCCCTGCCATACCAGCAGGATCAGCATGCTGGCCAGGCACAGGCCGGCGGCGCGGGGCTGGGCGCGCCAGTAGCGGGCAGCCAGGGCGCACCCCAGCAGCCAGACCACCACCAAGGGTACCAGGCCGATGGAGGTGAATAGCGAGAGGATGGCGGAGGGGCTATCGGTCATGGGGTTCTCCAGGGGGCGAGGTGGGTGGAATCCAGGTGCTGCCAGAGGTCGATGCGCTCCCGCTCCGACTCGGACAGCCAGAGCGGCCCTTGGTGCCGCAAGGGTTCCGCTCGCAGAGCCAGCAGTTCATCGAGCCTGAAACGGCGCGACTCGCCGTCGTCGCCCTCCACTTCGTAGGCGTAGGCATGGACGCGCATGCGCAGGCCCTCGGCATCGAAGCCTTCGAAGCGCGGCATAAGACCGATGGGATCGGCGCAGCGGTGCAGGCGGTGTTCGTGGGTATCCAGCACCAGCAGGTGCCAGAGCGGATAGCTGCCGGCCCGTGGATCGTGGAATTCGCCGAAGCGGGTCAGCGCCAGGTAGCGGCCATCGGCCGACCAGATCATCGCCGGGCCCAGGTCGGCGACCGCGCAGCCGGAGGCCGTGAGCAGGCAACCGCCCAGGCGTGGCTCCTGCTCACGCAGGTAGCTATCGGCGAAGCGGCTTTCGCAGCCGAACAGCCAGGCGGCATCCGCGCCGCCTGGCGCAGGCAGGACAAAATCCCCCTGCGCGTTGGCAACCGGCGGGCACTCGGCCAGGCGCCAGGCCGGCAACAGGCGCAGCGCGTCGGGGTCGACCGCCACCCGTGCCACCTCATAATAGAGGCGCTCGCCACCAGCGGCCATGAAGGTGGCGGCCCCCTGTGCGTCCGGGGCCGCCTCGGTGAAGCGCTGCAGGGGGCCGGATTCGTGCCCTTCGGGCAGGCGCCCGAGGACATGGGCGAGGCTGACGACACCCTCGTGGAAGTCATGCAGCCGGGCGATCAGCAAGGGTTGCTCCAGCACCCGCAGGCGGCGCTCGCGAATATCCGCCACCACCAGGCGATGGGGCACGGCCGGAGCCTCGGCGAACGCCACCAGGGCCAGGTAGCGGCCGCAGTCGGAAACGCGGTGGTCCAGGCACCACTCACCGTCGAGCCGCCAGTCACCGATGCGGCAGGCGAAGGCGCCCTGGCGGCCGTCCGCGCCGTCGCGCAACCAGTCCAGGTAGGGCTCGAAGCCATTGGCCAGGGCCTGCAGCTTCAGGCTGGCGCCGGTGCGCCCCGCGCCGTCCAGCGATAAGCCGAGGCTCAGTTGCGTCAGCCGGTGCTCGCCGGCCAGGGCACGGCCCTGCTCATCGAGGCCGGCCAGGGTCTCGCTGTCGCTGTGGATGCTGTAGAGGCCGTAGCCGAAGCCGAGGCGGTCGGTGCCGGCGAAGTCGAGATAGGCGGCGCGCCACAGTTGCCGCCCGTCGATACGCAGCGGTGCGCCCAGGTTGAGGCGCGGCTCGCCATCCAGCGCCTGCCAGGGCTCCTCCAGCTGACGCCAGCCGCCCCCCTCCTCCCACAACCAGCAGTCGTTGCTCCAGCCCCGCTCCAGCTCGGCGGTCGGGCGCGCACGGCACACCAGGGCACGGCCATCGTCGCGCCAGATCACCGCTTCGCCGTCCGCCAGCAGCAGGCCGCTGGGCTGATCGTCGAGCCACAGCTCGCAGGCGGGGTTGGCCAAGGGGGCGAGCGGGTTGTCCAGTTCACGCAGGCTGGCCGGCAGGTACGGCAAGCCCCGCAGGCGGTGCGCCCCGGCGGGAGCAGGAAAGTCGCGGGGGACGGGCAGGCGCTCGGCCCAGGCCGGGCTGAGCCAGAGGTCGCCGAGCGCGACGAAGTCTTCGCTCTGGGCGCTGGCCAGCAACTCCTCGAGGCGCACCTCGCGGGCCTGATTGGCCACCAGCGGGCTGTGGCGGCCGCGCAGCACCTCGCCATCGAAGGCATCCAGCTCCCAGAACTGCTGGCCGTTGGCGCACTGGTACAAGCGGCGCAACTGGCGGTCGAAGATCACCAGGCCCCATTCGCCCCGCGAGGGGATGGGCGCGGCAAGGTAACGGCCGTCACTGGAGAAGCACAGCGAGGTGCCCAGCCCCTCCAGCACCACGCCGTCGGGCAGCAGGTGGTCGCAGAAGGCGGGCCCGCCCATGGCGATTTCGCTCCAGTTGAAGCTGTGCACCGGCTGGCCCTCGGGCGTCAGCAGCGGGCCGCTGCTGCCCCAGGCGTTGGCCCCCGGTGCAGGCGAGGGCTCGGCGATACCCAGGCGGCGCTCCCAGGCGGCCAGCGCGGCGAGGCCGCAGAACACCGCGACTATGCCGGCGAAGATGCCCCAGTAGCCGGGTAGCGCGCGACCGACGCCAATGCCCAGGCCGATCATGGCGCAGGACAGCTGCGGGCTGAGGCGCCGCGCCAGGGTCATGCGCCCCAGACGCGCGACCAGGCTGACGACCAGGACGAACAGCGCCACCAGGGCGGCCGACAACGGCAGGGGCAGCCAGGCGCAGATGACGATGGGCAGGAGGGTTAGCGCCAGCTGCACCAACAGCTCCAGCAGCAGGCGGCCGAAGCTCTTGTCGTCAGGCTCGGTGGATGGGATGGACAATCGCGCGCTCCTTGCGCCGCTCGCGGCCCCGGCGGTTCAACACCGCCGGGGCCGGATCAGCGGCGTTTCCCGAGCCGATCCAGCTCGGCCTCGATATCCAGTTGCGGGTTGGCTTCACGCAGACGCGCCAGCAACGCGTCGGCGGCCTGGGTATCGCCCTTCTCGCGCAGTTGCAGCAGCGCTTCGAGTTGCTCCACCAGGGTGGCTTCCTTGGCCTTGCCCGGTGCCATGCGCGGCTTGGCGGCCAGGGCGGAGGCTTCGGCCTTCATGGTTTCGACGGCCTGCTCGCGCACTTCGGCCTGGTCGGACAGGGCATCCACCGGAGCCTGGCGCTCGGCCTCTTCAGCCAGGCGCGAGGCCGCCATCTTCTTCGCCTCGCGGGCCATCTGCGGTGCCTCGGCCGGCGCCGGAGCGGCGTAAGCCTGGATGGAGGGCTCCGGGGCACTCTCCATGCTCCCGGCAACGGCGGTGTCGCCGGCCGCGACGCTGGAACGGGCTATCGGTGCAGCCGCGGGTGCGGCGGGCACGATGGGCGCCGGCATCATCATCGCCGCCGGGGCCGGGGCGCTGTTGCCGTAGTCGAGATCAGGGCGGTCGAGGTTGCGCCAGGTGAGGCTGACACCGATGCCCAGGCAGGCGAGGCCGGCGAAGGCCACCGACCAGCGCTGGCGACCACCGGGGCCGAACAGCCAGGCATGCAGGCGCTCAGCCAGGTTCGGCGTGGCGGGACGCACGGCGGCACGCGCCGCGGCGAGGATGCGCGCATCCAGCTCGGCGGACGGTTCGCCCCCTTCATGGGCACGGAAGTGGGCGAGCATCTGCTGCTCCAACCCTTCCGGCTTGCGTGGGTCCTGGTTCATGTGGATACCTCCTCGGTGGCGGCCGGATCGGCCAGCAACCGACGTAGCTTCTGCATCGCGTAGCGCAGGCGGCTCTTCACCGTCTCGGCGGGCGTGCGGGTCATCTCGGCGATCTCGTGCACTTCGAGGTCGCCGTGGGCGCGCAGCAGGAACACCTCGCGCTGCTCGCCGGGCAGCTCTTCCAGGGCGGCCTGCAGGCGCTGGCGGTCGCGACTGAGGCTGAGCTGCTCCGCCGGGTCCTCGCTGCTGCCAAGCAGGGCGTCGCCATGGGCCTGTTCGTCGAATTCCTCGACACGCCCGTTCAGCCGCCCGTGCTTGCGCCAATGGTCGATCAGGCGGTTGCGGGCGATCTGGTAGAGCCAGGTCTTGAAGGCCACCTGCTCGCGCTGCTCGGTGGCGCTGCGGATCAGGTTCAGCCAGGTTTCCTGGAAGATCTCCTCGGCCAGGCTGGCGTCGCCGCACAGCCCGCAGAGAAAACGGTAGAGGCCGAGGCGATGGCGTGCGTAGAGCACGCCAAAGGCCTCGGCATCGCCGTGTCGGTAGCGCCGCAGCAGGGCGGCGTCGTCATCCGTGATGGGTTCGCTCAAGTCACTCGATCCGTGCCTGTGAAGGAGTTGGATTTTGCAGACTTTGTGCGAGTTCGACCAGTTGCACGAACTCCCCGCGCAGGCCGAAGCGGTCTTCACCCTTGGCGCCCCGGGCCAGCGTGGCGCTGTCGGCGAGGGAGAAGCTGCCGGTGTATTGCCCGCCCTTGAGCTGCTGGGCGAAGGCGGCCACTGCCGTGGCGAAGCGCAGGTCTTCGCTGGCGTCCTTCAGGGCCGGCACGTCACCGGCGGCGATGGGGCGTTCCAGCAGTTTGCTCTGCTCGCTACCCGGCGCCTTGTAGCGGATGCGCAGCCAGGCCAGCTCGGAGGATTTGCCATCGGCCTTCTGCGCCTGCTGGTAGCGCAGCGGCTCCAGCCAGCCCTTGCCACCGACCGGGACGATCTCGTAGAGCGCGGTGACGGTGTGGCCCGCGCCGATCTCGCCGGCATCGACCTTGTCGTTGCTGAAGTCTTCGCGCTTGAGGGCGCGGTTCTCGTAGCCCAGCAGGCGGTACTCGCTGACCTGGGCGGGGTTGAACTCGACCTGCAGCTTGACGTCCTTGGCCACCACCTTGAGGGTCGAGCTGAGCTGGTCCACCAGCACCTTGCGCGCCTCGCGCAGGCTGTCGATGTAGGCGTAGTTGCCGTCGCCGGCATCGGCCAGTTGCTCCATCAGCTGTTCGTTGTAGTTGTCGGTGCCGAAGCCCAGGGTGGTCAGCGAGACCCCGCCCTTGCGCTTCTCCGCGGCCAGTTGCTTGAGGCTTTCGAAGTCGCTGATGCCGACGTTGAAGTCACCGTCGGTGGCCAGCAGGATGCGGTTGATGCCGTTCTTCAACAGGCCTTTCTGCGCTTCGGCATAGGCCATCTGGATGCCGGATTCGCCCGCCGTGGAGCCGCCGGCGGCGAGCTGGTCGATGGCGGCGCGGATCTTCGCCTTGTCGCTGCCGGGGGTGGATTCGAGCACCACGCGGGCCTCGCCGGCGTAGGTGACCAGGGAGACGCGGTCTTCGGCGCGCAACTGGTCCACCAGCAGCTTGAGGGTGCCCTGGACCATGGGCAGGCCGTCGCGACGGTCCATGGAGCCGGAGACGTCCACGAGGAATACCAGGTTGGCCGGCGGCAGTTGCTCGACCTGGGTGTCGGAGGCCTTGATGGCGATGCGCAGCAGGCGCGCCTCGGGGTTCCAGGGCGAGCGCGCCAGCTCGGTGCCGATGCCGAAGGGCACCTCGCCCTGAGGCAGCGGGTAGGCGTAGGGGAAGTAGTTGACCAGCTCTTCCAGGCGCACCGCGTCCTTGGGCGGCAGTTGCCCGTCGTTGAGGAAGCGGCGGACGTTGGCGTAGCCGCCGGTGTCGACATCGATGCTGAAGGTGGAGACCGGGTCGCTGGTCACGGCATGGATGGGGTTGTCGGCCAGGTGCGCGTACTGCTCACGGCCCTCGTCACGGTAGCCGGCGGCCAGGGCGTCGCTCATGGGCGCGGGGGCCACGGGCATGACCATCGACCCGGCCACCGCGATGGGGGCCGAGCGCTTGGCTACCGCAGCAGGGGCATAGGCGGCGTTCGGCTCGGCGGCGGGCTTGGCCAGCTCCTGCAGGCGCGCGTCATCGCTGTTGGCGCTCAGCGAGCCAGTGACTTCGGCTTCGGTTTCGACCTTGGCCTTGGTCTCGCTCGCACCGGGCGTGGTGCCGGATTCATGCCCCTGGCAGGCGGCCAGGGCGAGCAGCAGGCCTGCGGCGAAACCGGCGGCGAGGGGTTGGCGGAGCAGTGCGGCGGGGGTGGTCATGGCGTGTCTCCTGGGGACGGAATGTCCATACGCACCAGTAGACGGAGGCGCCGATCGGGTCGGGTTAAGGGGGAGTGAAATTATTTGGGGCGGGGCGTGGCCCCTGGGAGCGAATTCATTCGCGATGATCGCCGTGCTAGGCCATCGCGGTTGAAACCGCTCCCACAATCGGGGCATCACCGATCGATGTAGCCCAGGCTTCAGCCCGGGGCCGGCCGGCATCAGAAGTAGCTGCCGGCCTCCTGGCACAGCTGCTTGGCGAGCATGCCGAGGGTCATGATGGCGCGCTCCGCCTCGCGGTTCCACGGGATGCCGCAGTTGAGCCGCACGCAGTGGTTGAACTGCTCGGTGTTACTGAAGATCAGCCCCGGCGCGATGCTGATGCCCTGCTGCAGCGCGCGGACGTGCAGGTCCTTGGTGTTGACCTTGGCCGGCAGGCTGATCCACAGGATGAAGCCGCCGTTGGGCCGGCTCATCTGCGTGCCTTCGGGGAAGTACTGCTGCACCCCCAGCTGGAAGGCGGTGAGGTTCTTGCGGTACTCCTGGCGGATGTAGCGCAGGTGCCGGTCGTAGCCGCCGTTCTCCAGGTAGGCGGCGACGCCCATCTGGGTGACGCTGCACGCGGAGTGGGTGCTGAAGGTTTGCAGGCGCTGGATTTCCTCCTGGTACTTGCCGGCGATGATCCAGCCGATGCGCACGCCCGGGGACAGCGTCTTGGAGAAGCTGGAGCAGTACACCACGCGCCCTTCGCGGTCGTGGGCCTTGAGCGCCTTGGAGGGGCCCTGCTCGAACATCAGCTCGCCATAGATATCGTCTTCGATGATCTGGATGTCGAAGTCCGACGCCAGGCGCAGCAGTTGCTTCTGGCGCTCCTCGGGAATGGTGCCACCCAGGGGGTTGCTCAGCCGCGAGGTGAGCACCAGCGCCTTGATCGGCCACTGGTTGGCGGCCAGTTGCAGGGCCTCCAGGCTGATGCCGGTGGTGGGGTCGCTGGGGATCTCGATGACCTTGAGGCCAAGCAGGTCCGCCAATTGCAGCAGGCCGTAATAGGTGGGCGACTCGGCGGCGATCAGGTCGCCGGGGCGGGTCAGCACGCGCAGGCTCATCTGCAATGCATCCACGCAGCCATGGGTGATGACCACGTCGGTGGGGTTGACCACCACGCCGGCGTCGCGCATGCGGATCGCCACCTGGCGGCGCAGCGGCTCGAAGCCGGGGCTGAACATGTAGCTGAAGGCGCGCGGGCTGTGGAAGCGGGTGACCTTGGCCAGTTGCTGGTGCAGCGCACGGACCGGGAGGTAGTCCACATGGGGCACGGCGGCGCCCAGGGGGAACACGCCTTCACGGCGGGATTCGGTGAGCACCTGGTTGATGATGCTGGCGCGGGTGACCAGGCCCGGCCGCTCGACCCGGGCGATATCCGGGGTGGAGGCGGTCAGCGCCGGGGTCTGGTGCACGTAGAAGCCGGACTGCGGGCGCGCGCGGATCAGCCCCTGGTCCTCCAGGTTGGCGTAGGCCTGCAGCACCGTGGCGTGGCTGACATTGAGCTGCGAGCTCATCTTGCGCACCGAGGGCACACGTTCGCCGGGCTGGTAGACACCACGGCGGATGTCTTCGGCAAGTTGCTGGGCGATGCGTTGATAGAGCAACAGATTGGTCATGGCGGCGGCACCTGGTTCACTGGACCGAAACAGTACCGGAGCAGTAACGAATTGCACCGGTACAGCACAGGAAATTGTGGGCCATACAGTGCGCTTTCGCCAGTGACTGTATCGCTTCAGTCCGCCGTGACTCGTCTACTGGGTGCAGCTGTACGGGCAATAAAAAACCCCGGGAGCCGAAGCCGCCGGGGTTCTTGGAACAGCGGGAATCAGCGGGGGGCGCCGAGCTTGCCCTTCTCGTCGGAGAACACGATCTCGACGCGACGGTTCTGCGCCCGGCCATGGGACGAGGCGTTCTCGGCCACCGGGAAGGCTTCACCGTAGCCGACCACTTCCATGCGCTTGGCGTCGATGCCGAGGTCGCTCAGGACATCCGCCACCGCCTGCGCGCGGTCACGGGACAGGGCGAGGTTCTCTTCGCGAACACCGCTGCTGTCGGTGTAACCCTCGATGCGCACCACGCGACGCGGGTTGATCTGGAGGAACTGCACCAGCTTGAGCACGGTGCGGTTGGCCGAGGCCTTGAGCTCGGCACGGCCGGTGTCGAAAAGCACGTCGCCCAGGGTCATCACCAGGCCACGGTCGGTTTCGGTGGCGGCCAGGGCGACCATCTGCTCTTCCATCCAGTCGCCCTGTTGCTGGGCGCTGAGCAGCTTGGCCTCGCGCAGGGCCAGTTGCAGGCGCTCCTGGTCGACTTGCAGCTTGGCGGCGCGCTCCTGGTTGAGGTTGAGCTCGCTGTGCTGGCTGGCGATCTCGCTGTAGCGCTCACTGAGGTAGGCGTAGTGCTCGACGTCCTGGTCGTTGCCCAGGTAGTTGGACAGGCGCTCGGCGCGGGCCAGGGATTCACCGGCGCGGATCACGTCCTTCGGTGCGCTGCGCAGCACGTCCGGATCTTCCTTGACCTTCTGGAACTGGATGCGGGCGGCGTCGAGGCTGTCTTCGGCACGCTGCGGGTTGGCGCAGCCGGCGAGCAGGCCGAGGCCCAGCAACAGGCCAGCGAGGGCGATACGAGGGTTCATTGCAGTTCCCCCAGTTGCTTGCGCAGGCGGTTGATGCGGGCAGTGATGTCAGCGAGCTGGGCCTTGCTCTTGGCGGTCAGTACCTTGGATTCGGCCAGGCGCGCATCCAGCTCGGCCTGTTCGGCGAGGACGCGGGCGCGCTTGTAGTCCTGCTCCCCCATGTTCTTCTGCGCCAGGGCGAGCTTTTCTTCCGCCTGCTTCATTTCCGGGAGCTGCTCGCTGTTGGCACCCACGGCCCGGGCCTGGGCCACGGCCTGTTCGGTGAGGCGGAGCTGCTCCACGGGAGCGGGGTCATTGGCACAGCCGGCCAAGGCGAGGACAGCCAGGCCGATGGCCAGAATGCGTTGTTCGATCACGGAGGTTTCCTAGGGTTTCGGAGCGCTGGCCGGCTGCAATTGCTGAGCTTTCCAACGCTCGAGATTGCGCTGCAAGAAGACTTGCGGGGCACCTGCGGCGGTCAATTCTGTCATTTTTTTTGCCAGTTGTCCGCGCAGCCAGGGGTCGTTGCAGGCCGAGTTGTGGGACAGCGTGAGGTACAGGCCCTCACTGGAGATCGGCGGCTCCAGGGCTTCGAGGTCATCGGCCATGCCGAGGGTGTCGGCCAGGGCGAGGCCCGGGTAATGCTCGTAGAGCACGTACTCGGTGCGCTCCAGCACGAGCTTCTGGTAGGCCTGGGTGAGGCTCGGCACTTCTTCGAGGGTGAGGTTCGCCTTGGCGAAGGCGTCGAAGGCCTGGCCGAAGCTGTTGTTCACCAGGGTGCCGCCGGTGTGGCCAAGCAGGTCTTGCCACTGGGTGTAGGGGAAGCCGTGGCCACGCTTGACCCAGACCACGCTGGGGGTATCGAGGAAGGCCGGGTGGACGTAGTCCATGGTTTCCAGCCGCGGCAGGGTGAGGAAGGCACCGGCGAGCAGGTCGACACGGCCGGTGCGCACCTCGTCCTGGGCGCGGGACCAGGGGCCGGTGTAGAGGATGTCGATCTTCAGCCCGAGTTCTTCGCCGATGCGCTTGAGCAGATCGGCATTGGCGCCGACCAGCAGCTTGGGGTTCTGCGGATCACGCCACAGGTACGGCGGGTACTCGGGATTGCCCGTGGCGACCAGGCGCTCGCACTTGCCGGCCGCATGACCCTGCCCCGACAGCGTGGCCAGGACCAGCAACAACGGAGCGATGAATGGGCGTATGTGCATCAGGTGCTTCCTGGACCGGACCTTGGTTTGGGCAATGCGCGCACGGCGCTGCATACCTCTAGCGTCATGCTAGCTTAGGCGAACTGCAATAATTTTTTGCGATAAGGACGCGCCATGAAAAAACTGCTTATCGGACTTGTGACGTTGCTGGCAGCGCTGGCCGCCACCCTGTACTTCTCCCCTGCCGCCCTGATGGCCACGGCGCGCTTCGTGGAGTGCCAGCTGGCGGGGCTTTCCGCCCACAGCACGACGGTCGGCGATCTGGATATCGCCTATTACGAAGGCGGCCCGGCCAGCGGCGAGACCCTGGTCATGGTCCATGGCTTCGGTGCCAACAAGGACAACTGGCTGCGCATGGCGCGGCACTTCACCGACCGCTACCGCGTGATCGCCCTGGACCTGCCGGGCTTCGGCGACAGCAGCAGGCCGGCCGGCAGCTACGACGTCGGCACCCAGGCCGAGCGGCTGGCCTCCTTCATCGCCACCCTGGGCGCCGGCAAGGTGCACCTGGTGGGCAACTCCATGGGCGGGCACATCGTCGCCCTCTACGCCGCGCGCTACCCGCAACAGGTGCGCTCGCTGGCGCTGTTCGACAACGCCGGTGTCACCGCCCCGCACAAGAGCGAGCTGTACGAGCGACTGGAGCGCGGCGATGCCAACCCGTTGATCGTGGGCTCGGTCGCGGACTACGACCAGCTGATGGACTTCGTCTTCGTCGAGAAACCGCCGATGCCCGGTTCGCTGAAGCGCTACCTGGCCGAACAATCGATAGCCAACCGCGAGCATTACCAGCAGGTCTTCCAGCACCTGGTGCAGCGCTACGTGCCGCTGGAGCCGGAGCTGCCGAAGATCACCGCCCCGACCCTGCTGCTGTGGGGCGACCGGGACCGGGTGCTGGATGTGTCGAGCATCGAGGTGATGAAACCTCTGCTGGGCCAATCCAGCGTGGTGGTGATGAAGGATTGCGGCCACGTGCCGATGATCGAGCGCCCGGCCGAAACCGCCGCGCACTACCAGGCCTTCCTCGATTCCCTGTGATTTCGCAGGCAATAAAAAACCCGCTCGATGAGCGGGTTTTTCATGGGTGCGGAAACTGGATCAGACCAGTTTTTCCAGCTCCGGTACTGCTTCGAACAGGTCAGCCACCAGGCCGTAGTCAGCCACCTGGAAGATCGGGGCTTCTTCGTCCTTGTTGATCGCGACGATGACCTTGGAGTCCTTCATGCCCGCCAGGTGCTGGATGGCACCGGAGATGCCGACCGCGATGTACAGCTGCGGAGCGACGATCTTGCCGGTCTGGCCAACCTGCATGTCGTTCGGCACGAAGCCGGCGTCGACAGCGGCGCGGGACGCACCGACGGCAGCGCCCAGCTTGTCGGCCAGGGCGTACAGGTGCTTGAAGTTGTCACCGTTCTGCATGCCACGGCCGCCGGAAACGACGATCTTGGCAGCGGTCAGCTCCGGACGGTCGGACTTGGCAAGTTCTTCGCCCACGAAGGCGGACTTGCCAGCGTCGCTGCCGGCACCGACGGCTTCGATGGCAGCGGAACCGCCTTCAGCGGCAACCGGGTCGAAACCAGTGGTACGCACGGTGATGACCTTGACCGAAGCGGAGGACTGCACGGTGGCAATGGCGTTGCCGGCATAGATCGGGCGCTTGAAGGTATCGGCGCTTTCGACCGCGATGATCTCGGAGATCTGGTCGACGTCCAGCTGGGCGGCAACGCGCGGCAGGAAGTTTTTGCCGTTGGTGGTGGCGGGAGCCAGGATGTGGCTGTAGCCCTTGCCCAGTTCGGCGATCAGCGGCGCGACGTTTTCCGGCAGCTGATGGGCGAAGGCGGCGTTGTCGGCAACCAGGACCTTGGAAACGCCAGCGACCTTGGCAGCGGCTTCGGCAGCAGCGCCGACACCGGCACCAGCGACCAGGACGTGGATGTCGCCACCGATCTTCTGGGCAGCGGCAACGGTGTTCAGCGTGGCAGCGGCCAGGGCGGCATTGGTGTGTTCAGCGATAACCAGGATAGTCATTTAGATTACCTTCGCCTCGTTCTTCAGTTTCTCGACCAGTTCAGCCACGGACTTGACCTTGATGCCGGCGCTGCGGGCAGCAGGCGCTTCGACTTTCAGGGTCTTGACGGTGGAAGCGGTGGAAACGCCCAGGGCGTCCGGGGTGACCACGTCCAGCGGCTTTTTCTTGGCCTTCATGATGTTCGGCAGCGACGCATAGCGCGGCTCGTTCAGGCGCAGGTCGGTGGTAACGATAGCCGGCAGGTTCAGGGCTACGGTCTGCAGGCCGCCGTCGATCTCACGGGTAACGTTGACCTTGTCGCCAGCAACTTCGACCTTGGAGGCGAAGGTGCCCTGGGCGTAGCCAGTGAGGGCGCCGAGCATCTGGCCGGTCTGGTTGTTGTCGCTGTCGATGGCCTGTTTGCCAAGGATCACCAGCTGGGGCTGTTCCTTGTCGGTAACGGCTTTGAGCAGCTTGGCCACGGCCAGGGAGCTGAGCTCTTCTGCGCTCTCGACCAGGATGGCACGATCGGCACCAAGAGCCAGGGCGGTACGCAGCTGCTCTTGAGCAGTGGCCGGGCCGATGGTGACGACGACGATCTCAGTCGCCACGCCCTTTTCCTTCAGACGGACGGCTTCTTCCACGGCGATTTCGCAGAAGGGGTTCATCGACATCTTGACGTTGGCGAGGTCGACGCCGGAGTTGTCCGCCTTGACGCGAACCTTGACGTTGTAGTCGACCACTCGTTTGACAGCTACAAGAACCTTCATGGATTCCTCGTTACTCTCCGGTGAATAAGAATGTCGCCAAGGACGAGCCTCTGGCGGGTGATGCTCGTCGGCCGGAACCGACGGTCAGCCCATACGGCGAGCGCAAAACCGCCCGTATCTTGACCGTAACGCCTATTCCGGTCAATACGGGAAAATACCCCGCCATAAGCCGCAGAGCCTTATCCTATCAGGCTTCTACAAAATTCAAACAAACGTTTGTATTGGACCCGCCAAAGGGTGTGGATATAATGCGCCAGCTCTGGCCAGGGATCGAGCCTAGCCCTCCCTTATAAAATATCGAAGAGAGCCTTGAGGAGAATGACTGTGGAACGCGAATACATGGAATTCGACGTCGTCATCGTCGGTGCCGGCCCTGCGGGCCTGTCCGCTGCGTGCCGACTGAAGCAAAAGGCCGCCGAAGCTGGTCAGGAGATCAGCGTATGCGTGGTCGAGAAAGGCTCCGAAGTCGGTGCCCACATTCTCTCGGGTGCCGTGTTCGAACCGCGCGCTCTGAATGAACTGTTCCCTGACTGGAAAGAGCTTGGCGCCCCGCTGAACACTCCGGTCAAGCGCGACGACATCTATATGTTGAAAGATGCCGAAGGCGCCATCAAGGTTCCTGACCTCTTTGTGCCGAAAACCATGCACAACGAGGGCAACTACATCATCTCCCTGGGCAACCTGTGCCGCTGGCTGGCCCAGCAAGCCGAAGGCCTGGGCGTTGAAATCTACCCGGGCTTCGCTGCCCAGGAAGCCCTGATCGACGAGAACGGCGTGGTCCGCGGCATCATCACCGGCGACCTCGGCGTGGATCGCGAAGGCCATCCGAAGGAAGGCTACTACACCCCCGGCATGGAACTGCGTGGCAAGTACACCCTGTTCGCCGAAGGCTGCCGTGGCCACATCGGCAAGCAGTTGATCAAGAAGTACAACCTGGACGCCGACGCCGACGCCCAGCACTACGGCATCGGCATCAAGGAAATCTGGGACATCGACCCGGCCAAGCACGAGCAGGGCCTGGTGGTGCACACCGCCGGCTGGCCGCTGTCGGTCATGGGCACCGACAACACCGGTGGCTCCTTCCTTTATCACCTGGAGAACAACCAGGTGGTGGTCGGCCTGATCATCGACCTGTCCTACTCCAACCCGCACCTGTCGCCCTTCGACGAATTCCAGCGCTACAAGCACCACCCGGTGATCAAGCAGTACCTGGAAGGTGGCAAGCGCGTCGCCTACGGCGCCCGCGCCATCTGCAAGGGCGGCCTGAACTCGCTGCCGAAGATGGTCTTCAAGGGCGGCGCCCTGATCGGCTGCGACCTGGGCACCCTGAACTTCGCCAAGATCAAGGGCAGCCACACCGCCATGAAGTCCGGCATGCTGGCGGCTGACGCCGTGGCCGAAGCGGTACTGGGCGGCAAGGAAGGCGGCGACGAGCTGACCACCTACGTCGAGGCGTTCAAGGCCAGCTGGCTGTACGACGAGCTGTTCCGCAGCCGTAACTTCGGCCCGGCCCTGCACAAGTTCGGCCCGGTCATCGGTGGCGGCCTGAACTGGCTCGACCAGAACATCTTCGGCGGCAAGATCCCCTTCACCCTGCACGACACCGTGCCGGACTACGCCTGCCTGAAGAAGGCCAGCGAAGCGCCGAAGATCAACTACCCGAAACCCGACGGCAAACTCAGCTTCGACAAGCTGAGCTCGGTATTCCTCTCCAACACCAACCATGAAGAGGAACAACCCTGCCACCTGAAGCTCACCGACCCGAGCATTCCGGTTGCCCAGAACCTGCCGCTCTATGACGAGCCTGCGCAGCGTTACTGCCCGGCCGGCGTGTACGAGATCGTGACCCAGGAAGACGGCGAGAAGCGCTTCCAGATCAACGCGCAGAACTGCGTCCACTGCAAGACCTGCGACATCAAGGACCCGGCCCAGAACATCACCTGGGTGGCGCCGGAAGGCACCGGGGGCCCGAACTACCCCAACATGTAAACGCGACAAACGAAAAAGGCCCCTCGGGGCCTTTTTTGTTGCCTGCGAAAAGACCCTGTCAGGGCTCCTCGCCAATGGGGAAGAACTGCCCGCCGGACCAAACACCCAGCCAGTTGCGGCCGTCGATCTCGCGCACCACGGCCAGCACCACCAGTTGGTAGAAGACATTGCGATGGATCAACGCTTCCAGGTTGGTGCGCACATGCACATAGGGCGCCGGCTCCTGGGTCACCGGATCGGTCTCGACACGGATCGGGTGCTCGGCGCCCGCCTCCACCTCGTCTTCCACGTTGGTGACGAAGCGCAGCACCTGTTCCTCGCCCTCCCCGCTCACCTCGACGCTCACCGCCACGAAGGGCGCGTCATCGACCGTGATGCCGACCTTCTCCACCGGCGTGACCAGGAAGTAGTCGTCACCATCGCGGCGGATGATGGTGGAGAACAGCTTGACCATCGGCTTGCGCCCGATGGGCGTGCCCAGGTAGAACCAGGTGCCGTTACGGGCGATGCGCATGTCGATGTCGCCGCAGAAATCGGGGTTCCACAGGTGCACCGGTGGCAGCCCCTTCTCCTTGGGGATCTGCGCCAGCAGGTCGCCGGCCTTGCCCGGGTCGTTCATCACATTCTCCTCAGCGGCCCAGCCCCATGAGGCTGCGCGCGTATTGTCTCAACGGCGGCCCGATCAGGTCTTCGGGCTTCTGGTCATGAAAGGTGAACAGGCCACCCCGGTGGGTGATCCGTGCCGTGTCCACCAGATAGCGGTTACCGGTTTCGATCAGCATCAACTGGATGACGCCGTTATCGACACCGAGCCGATCCACCGCCTCCTGATCCTCCCACTCCTCCACCGTGCCGATACGGTCATCGGCATCGGCGAAACGGCTGTAGAGCAGGTAGTTGGCACCCAGCGAACGGGCCTCGCTCATGGCCTGCTCGAGGCTCACCGGCTGGCTTGCACGACGCACCAGCGGGAAGTATTCGACGAAGCCCTTGAAGGCCTCTTCGGCCACCACGTTGGGCTTGGTGCGGGTCCCGCCCTGCGGGGAAAAACTGCTCTGGGCGATGTAGATGAACGAATCCGGCTGCAGCCGCCAGGACATGGAGCGATAGGTCTCGCTGTGGTCCAGCAGCCCGGCATCGCTCATCTGCTCGCGGGCGCCCAGGGTCATGTCGCTGACCTTCATGCAGCCCCCGAGGGCCATCAGCGCCAGCAACAGCATCAAACTACGCATTCTCGATCCTCCACGGCCGGCGACGAAAAACCGGCACTTGGCGCAACGATGCAGCTTCCGCGCCATCACGTACTCCGCCGCCAATCCGAGCTGCCCAGTGCCCGGCACAGGCCCTTGAGCGCCTGCCAGCGCGTCCGCGCAAGCCGCTCCCGCGCGTTGCGGCCCTGCGCCAGGGTGCGCAGCGGGCTTTCCATCCAGGGCACGGCACCGTCGAAACCCTGGCGCAAATCGGCGTCTGCAAGAGCTGACCCCGGGAGCCAGGAGAAATTCAGGCAGCACAGCCTCCATCAACCGCGCCTGAATGTCGATATCGCGCCCCTCAAATCCCTTGAGCTTCGGCGCGCGGAGTGAAGCCTCCCAACGCCATCAAGGACTTCATCATGCGCTACCTGCTGCTTCCCGCCCTGCTCATCGCCAGCACCGCGGCCCTTGCCTTCCCCAGTGCACCACCGCCGAACGCTTCACCTGAACAACTCCAGGCACCGCTGAAGGAACAGGGCTACCCGATCGACACGTTCAAGATCACGCCCGGCAACTGCTGTGAGATCTACGGCTTCGACAAGGACAAGCACAAGCACAAGCACAAGGCCGAAATCTATCACGCCCCGGTCACTGGCCAACCGGTCACGAGCCGGGTGGAAAACTGATGGGCGGGGCGACCATCCGGCTCTGGAGCCCCGTCGTCCTCCTGTTCCATGCCTCGGTCGCCGGCGCCTTCTTCGCCAACCACCTGCTCACCGAAGAAGGCAACGCCTGGCACACCAGGCTGGGCGAACAGCTCCAGCTCCGCGCGCCCGGGTTCCCCTGCAGGTGCAGGTCCGGGGAGGCGTGGCGCTCCCCCAGGCTGCCGAAGTGAAGCGGGAACAACGACTCCCATTGCGAATGGATCATGTCTGGCTACCAACGTGCGTTTCGATGGGGCGAGTACTCGCAACCAATCCGAATGGAGCCTGAAGCGGGCCCGAGTCAACGGCAGGCCGGCTGCAGGCGACGTCACTCGCCGGGAAGCCAGGCCAAGGGCCATCTATAGTGAGGAGGCAACAGCGAGTCGGCGTCCTCTCCATAGAGCGAATGATGTCACCGTGATACTGGACATAAGTACGCTGGAGCCTTTACGGAAAAAGACAGGAAAGTCAGGGCTCGATGCGCGCCGCCAAGGTCGCCTCGACCTCCAACCGGCGTGAGACTCGAGTGGATGAAGGCAAAGTCATGGATTCACATCGCCATCTGGATGGCAGCGGTACTGCTCTCGGGCCTGCTGCTCAGCGCGCTGGCCAGTTTCCAGCAGGTCCGGTCCATCGACGACCACGTGCAGCAGGCCCTGAAGGATGAAAGCCGAGAGGTCGAAGGCGACCTCATGTCGCGCCTGCGCATCTACGAGTTCCGCCTCAGGGGCTGGCGCGGCGCCATCCACATGTTGGGCATTGACAACGTCACCCTCGACCTGTTCACCCGCTACAGCCGGGCCCGCAATCTCCAGGAAGAATTCCCCGGGGCCCGCGGTTTCGGTTTCATCCGCCGGGTCAAGGTCAACGAGGAGGCGGACTTCCTGCGCCGGGTCAGGGCCGATGGCCAGCCGAACTTCACCCTGCACCAGTTCGCCCCCTTCCAGGGCGAGCGCTACGTGATCCAGTACATCGATCCGCCGGAGGTCAATATCGAAGCCATCGGCCTGGACATCGCCTCCGAGCCCCTGCGCCGGATCGCCGCGCAGCGCTCGATGCTCAGCGGCAAGGCCACGCTCACCGCCCCCATCACCTTCGTCAACGAATCCAGGAAGGCCTATCGCTCCTTCCTGTTCCTGCTGCCCGTCTACAGCACCCCGGATACCCCTGCCGATCTCCCGTCCCGCCATGAGGAAATCCTCGGATGGAGTTATGCCCCCCTGGCGATGAGCGAGGTGATGACCGACCTCGACCTGCCCGTGGACAGCCTCCACCTGGCGATCTACGACAAGACCGACGCCCCGCAGCGCAAGCTCATCTTCGAGACCCACCACCAGAGCCCGGATGGCGAGCTGGTCCAGACCTACAGCTTCGAACGCGAGGTCTACGGGCGGACCTGGCTGTTCCAGGTCAGCGCCCATGCGGCCTTCGTCGAGTCCCTGGACCCCGTGCACCCCGCCAAGGTTTTCGTGGTCGGGCTGCTGGCCAGCCTCCTGCTCACCGGCATGGTCGGCACCCTGCTGCTGTCACGCCAGCGCCAGCACCAGGTGACGGCCGGCCAGGCACGGCTGGCGACCATCGTCGAGAATTCCAGCGACGCGATCATCGGCGAGGCGCTGGATGGCCGGATCATCACCTGGAACCGTGCTGCCGAGCAGATGTTCGGCTACACCGAGGCGGAGATCCTCGGCCGCCCCCTCGCCCCCCTGCTGGTCCCGCAGGAACGCCTGGCCGAGGATGAAGCGCTGCTCGAACGGGTGGCACGCGGGGAACGCGGCCCGACGCTGGAAACCCAGCGCCTGCACAAGGAGGGTCGCCTGATCGATGTGACCATCACCTGCAGCCTGATCCGCGAGGCCGACGACAGCATCCTCGGCGCGGCGAAGCTGATGCACGACATCAGCGACCGCAAGCGCGCGGAGAACTACCTGCGCCAGTTCAACGCCAACCTCGAGCAACAGGTCAGCGAACGCACCGCCGAGCTCTCCCGGGTCGCGGGCCTGCTGCAGGCGGTGCTCGACGCCTCGTCCGAGGTGTCCATCATCGCCGTGGACATGCAGAGCGAGATCGTCGTCTTCAACCGGGGCGCGGAACTGCTGCTGGGCTATACCGCCGCCGAGATGATCGGCATCCGCAATCCCCTGGACTTCCACCTGCCAGAGGAAGTCCAGGCACGCGCGGCCGAACTCAGCCGCGAATACGGCCGCCCCATCGAGGGGATGGAGGTGTTCCGCTGCAAGCCCGACGAGCAAGGGGCGGAAACGCGCCAGTGGACCTATATCCGCAAGGACGGCTCGCAGATCCAGGTGTCCATGGTCATGACCTCCATCCGCACGGAGAGCGGTGCGCTCATCGGCCACCTGGGCATCGCCCAGGACATCACCGAACGCCTGCGCAGCAGCGCCGAACTCCACGCCGCCAAAGCCTCGGCCGAAAGCGCCAACGCCGCCAAGAGCCTGTTCCTGGCGAACATGAGCCACGAGATCCGCACCCCTATGAATGCGGTCATCGGCATCGCCCACCTGTTGCAGGGCACGCGCCTGGACGAACAGCAGCAGAACCTGCTCGGCAAGCTGCAGATCGCCGGGCGCTCCCTGCTGGGGATCATCAACGACATCCTCGACATCGCCAAGATCGAGGCCGGCGAGATGCTTCTGGAGAACAGCCCGTTCCGCCCGCGCCGGCTGTTCGGCGACCTCGCCGAACTCTTCGCGCCCCAAGCCGAAGCCAAGGGCCTGCGGTTCGCGGTCAGGGCCGACGAGTTGCCCGAGCAACTCACAGGCGATGCATTGCGCCTCAACCAGATCCTCATGAACCTGGTCGGCAACGCCCTCAAGTTCACCGCCTCGGGCGGTATCGAGGTCAATGTCGAGTGCACCCGCGAGACCGATGAGCGCTGCTGGCTCCGCATCAGTGTCCAGGACACCGGCTGCGGCATCGATGCCGAAGTGATCGAACGGCTGTTCTCCCCCTTCACCCAGGCAGACACCTCCACCACCCGCCGCTTCGGCGGCACGGGGCTGGGCCTGTCGGTGGTACGCGGCCTGGCCGAGAAGATGGGCGGAACGGTCGGTGTGCGCAGCACCCTCGGGGCGGGCAGCGAATTCTGGGTACGCCTGCCGTTCAACCGGGTCAGCGACGACCAGGCCTTGTCGGAAGCCGCGTCCAGCCTGGACGTGCTGGTGGTCAGCCAGGACGAGGGCGAACGCCAGCGTCTCACCCAGTTGTGTCGCTCCCTGGGCTGGCGAGCCACCCCATTCTTCAGACGGGAAGACCTGCTCGAACACCTCGGACAACGGCTCGCAGGCCGCCATCCACTGGCCGACGTACTGCTACTCGACCACTTGGCCGGCGACGATGTGCTGGAGACACTCGAACAGCTCAGGGCGCTGCTGGGACGCGAACGCATGCCCAGCAGCGTGGTGTTCTCGGCGCCACGGACATCGGCTGCACCCACCCTGGAAGATGCACTGGTGGACCATTACGCCCGAACGCCACTGGACGGCTCCGATCTCTACAACGCCATCGCTGCCGCCAGCCTCAGGCATCCCAACGGCCACGGCGAGAAACTGATCCACGCCACCGAGCTGGACATCACCCAGGCCCGGTGGCTGGAGGGCATAAGGCTGCTGCTGGTGGATGACAGCGACATCAACCTCGAGGTGGCCAGTCTCATGCTTCAACAGCAGGGCGCCGAGGTGCAGACCTGCATGAATGGCCGCCAGGCGCTGGATTGTCTGCGCGAGGACACCACCGCCTTCGATGTCGTGCTGATGGACCTGCACATGCCGGAAATGGACGGGTTCGAGGCCACCCGCCGACTGCGTGGCGAACTCGGCCTGCAACGACTACCCGTGCTCGCCCTGACCGCCGGAGCGTTGCCGGAAGAGCGTCGCCAGGCCAAGGCGGCCGGAATTGACGAGTTCCTCAGCAAACCCCTGGAACCCAAGGTACTGATCCGCGCCATCCGCCGCGCGGTCCAGGACTCCCGGGGCGCTCCCCTACCCATACGTCCGATCGAGACGCCCACCGGGCCTTCCCGCCCATGGCCGACGATAGAAGGCATCGATACCGTTGAAGTCGCCCAGCGCATGAGTCACGACCTGGAGCTGTTCAACTCGTCGCTGCGGCGGCTGTTCAGCGAGTTCCGCGAATTCCGCGACGACGAGGCGACCCAGCGACGCCTTCAGGACGACCCGCCCGGGCTGACAGCGCGCCTGCACAAGCTCAGAGGGTCGGCGGGGATGCTCGGTGCCCGGTGCCTTCACAAGCTTGCAGGTGAGGCGGAGACCCTGCTACGGATCGACCCCGACGCCCCAAACCTGCCGACACTGCTCGGGCGCTTGGTGGAGGCCTATCTAGAACTCGAACGCCAGACGAACATCGAGGAGATCACCCTCCCCCGCAGCGACGCGGACCATCTGGCAGCGGGCCCCGCGCTGGCGAGGCTGATCGACCACCTGCGCGACCACGACATGGCCGCGCTGGAGCAGTTCGCCCAGGCATGCCCCGCCATCCAGGTTTCGAGCCAGGCACTGGCCGAGCAGGTCTGGCAGGCGATCGACAACCTGGACTTCGAGCAGGCGCTGCACCTGCTCGAATCCGCAGGCCTCGTGGCCAAGGAGTGACACCCATGGACTACACACCCTCCCTGCTGATCGTGGATGACGACACCTCGGCGATCCGCATCCTCAGCAAGGCGATCGGCCGTCTCGGCAAGATCCGCTTCGCCACCAACGGCCCCGATGCACTCCGGGCGGCACGGGAAGAAAGGCCCGACCTGGTCCTGCTGGATGCCGAAATGCCCGGCATGGGCGGCTTCGAGGTCTGTGAACGGATGAAGACCGAAATGGAATTGCGCGACGTCCCGGTCATCTTCATCACCAGCCATACCGAGGCGAGCATGGAGGAAGCGGGCCTCGCCCTGGGCGCGGTGGACTTCATCGGCAAGCCCATACGCCCCGCCATCGTCCATGCGCGGGCGAAGACGCACCTGCACCTGAAGCTGGCCATGGACCGGCTCAACCTGCTGGCGCAAACCGACGGCCTGACAGGCCTGGCCAACCGCCGCTTCCTCGATCAGAACATCGAACGCGAATGGCTGAGGACACGCCGCAACGGGCAGCCCTTCTCGTTGCTGCTGATGGATATCGACTACTTCAAACGCTACAACGACCGTAACGGCCACTTGCAGGGCGACCAGTGCCTGATCGCCGTCGCCCATGCCCTACGCGCCAGCATCAACAGGCCCGCCGACCTAGTGGCCCGCTATGGGGGTGAAGAGTTCGCCGTGCTGTTGCCCGAAACCGACCATGTCGGCGCCTGCCGCATAGCCGAACAACTGGGGGACGGTGTCAGGCACTTGAATATCCCTCATCTCGACAGCCCCCACGGGAAAGTGACTGTTTCAATCGGCGTCGCCAGTTTCGATGAAGAAAGTCCCAGTTGGCCGCATACCAGTGAGAGCAATGAAGTCGCACCGGATATCGCAAGGCTTCTCGAATTTTCGGATGCCGCCTTATACGAGGCCAAGGAAGCGGGCCGGGATTGCAGTCGTTTCAGGAACATCGAACTTGCAGCGTTATTGCCAGCGAGTGGTTCGGGTATCAAGAAAGGCTAGCGGTGTAAGGATCACAAGGGCCTGGATGATTACACGCGCTGTTGAAATCGCCGATGCGACACAGCTCGACAAGACTGGCCCTGCGCAATAGAGCGCTACCCGCAATCAATAACGGCAAGCAAATTCCAGTGCAAATTATTATCGATAACTCAACCAGCAACTAAAGTCTGATACCGCCTATCGCCAATGGAAACACAGTAAAAACAGGCGGAAACTCGATAAAAGCACTTTGCCATCAATTCCCTGCAAACAGGAACTTGCTGTCGCTGTAACGACAACGACTAATTGTCGCCTACTTAAATTCACGCACTTTTCACAAGAAGCTCGTTAAACATCCGCCCATGACCTAAAACTTCTATCGGGCACACACATCGCTACACCCGTGCAACTTGGGGAGATCATCATGCTGATTCGCTCGTTACGTGTCTCCACCCGCATCAATGCCGGTTTTGCAGTGCTGGTCACCTTGTTGATGCTGGTCGGCGCCGGTTCCCTGATGCAGATGCACCAGATGCACGACAGTTCCCAAGCGGTCGACGGAAACTGGCTGCCCAGCATCGTCGCCATCAGCCACATGGACGAAGCGACCCTTCAACTGCGGGCCTCGACGCTACGAGCACTGGTGGTGTACGACGAGGCAGTCAAGGCCCGCCTCTCCGCGGACGAGGTGACCCTGCAGAACGCCCGGGACAACTACGTCCGGATGATTTCGAGCGACGAGGAGCAGCGGCTCTTCGATCGGTACCTCGAAGACCTGCGCAGCTATCTGGACGTCCGCAGCGCCGTGATCCAGCACTTGTCCGCCGGAGAAAGAGACGACGCACAGTCGCTGGTGACCGCAAAACTGAACGAGCGTGGCAGTGCTCTGAGCGAAGACCTCAAAGCGTTGATCAAGCTCAACGAGGATGGAGCCAAGCAGGCCTCGACAGCCAGCACCTCAGCATTCCAGCGCGCCAACCTGCTCGTGGGGCTGATTCTCGCTGGGGCCGTCGGCCTGGCCGTCATCCTTGCCCTCCTCCTCTCGCGCAGCATCGTGCGGCCGCTGAACCAGGCGGTCGAAGTGGCGAGCCAGGTATCCCAGGGCGACCTGAGCCGTGACATTCCGGTTGAAGGGCACGACGAGGCGACCTCCCTCATGAGCGCCCTGCGCGGCATGCAGCAGAACCTGCGGCAGACCATCAGCCTCATCGCCGACTCCTCCACCCAACTCGCCTCGGCCTCCGAGCAACTGCATGCGGTGACCGAAGACACCAGCCGGGACCTCCTGCGGCAGAACCAGGAAATCGAGCAGGCGGCCACGGCCTGCAACCAGATGAGTGCGGCGGTGGATGGGGTGGCCCACAACGCGGCTACGACCATGGACGCTTCGCGCCAGGCCGACACCGCCACGCGCCATGGCCGCGAGCAGGTGGGTGAGACAGTGCGCTCGATCAACGCCCTGGCGACCGACGTGACCGGCAGCGCCGAGCGTGTCGAGAAGCTCGCCCGGCAGATGCAGGACGTCGGCAAGGTGCTCGACGTGATCCGCTCGATCGCCGAGCAGACCAACCTGCTGGCCCTCAACGCCGCCATCGAGGCCGCCCGTGCCGGCGAGCAGGGGCGCGGCTTCGCGGTGGTGGCCGATGAGGTTCGCCTGCTGGCACAGCGCACCCAGCAATCCACCCAGGAAATCGAGCAGATGGTTAACCAGCTGCAGCAGGAGGCCAGCGCCACCGTCGCCACGATGCAGGGCAGTTCGCGCCTCGCCCAGACAACGGTGGACCTCGCCCAGGCCGCCGATGGCAGCTTGGGCGACATCGCCCGGACCATCGCCTCGATCAACGAGCAGAACGTCCAGGTGGCCAGCGCTGCCGAACAGCAGGCCGCTGTAGCACGCGAGGTCGACCGCAGCCTGGTCAACATCCGCGACCTGTCCACCCAGACCTCGGCGGGAGCCAGCCAGACCCGCTCCTCCAGCCAGGACCTGTCGCGCCTGGCCGTGGAGCTCAAGTCCGCCGTCGCCTCGTTCCGCCTGTGACGAGTCATATGCCGCCGGAGAATCACCGTCTCGATGGCGATGCGTTCCTGACTTCGGGGCGCTGCTGGTGGTCCAGGCGGACGACGAACGCAATCTCACGACCTGAATCGCCCGAGCTGCGTTTAACGGCACAGGGCGTACGGGCGCTCAGCCGCCAATGATCTTCATGACGGTGACGCCGCCGGAGAAGGCGATGTCCTGCTTGTCCGCCAGAGCCTTCACCAACAGCCGCTGCAGCCCGGGCAGGGCCTGGTGGCGCGGCTTCTCCAGCAGGTCGCCGACGTAGTGGCGGTTGCTCGACGACAGGCAGCCATGCAGCCACCCCGTGGAAGACAGGCGCAAGCGCGAACAGGTGCGGCAGAACGGCACGCTTTCGTTGGCGATGATGCCGAAGTGGCCGAGGCCGGGTATCTGGTAGCGCAGCGCGGTGGCATCCACCGGCGCTTCGGCCTGGACGAATTCGTGGCGTTCGCCGATCAGGGCGAGCAGTTCGTCGAGCCCGATGAACTGTTGCTGGAAGCCGACGCCATCGCGGGCCAGGTGGCCCATGCGCATCAGCTCGATGAAACGCAGCTCGAAACCGTTTTCCAGGCAGTACTCCAGCAGCGGCAGGACCTGATCGAGGTTCTGCCCGCGCAGGGGCACCATGTTGAGCTTGATCTTCAGCCCCGCCGCTTTCGCATCGGCCAGCCCCTGCAGCACGGTCTTCAAATCGCCGCCACGGGCGATGCCACGGAAGGCGTCCGCATCGAGGGTGTCCAGGGAAACGTTGATACGGCGGATACCGCAATCGACCAGCAACGGCAGCTTGCGCGAGAGCAACTGGCCATTGGTGGTGAGGCTGATGTCGTCGAGGCCGAGGCAGCTGACGCCACGAAGGAAGTGGTCGAGCTTGGGGCTCACCAGCGGCTCGCCACCGGTGATGCGCAAACGCTCGATGCCGGCGGCTTCCATCAGGTAGGAGACACCGCGCACCATGGCCTCGGCGGAGAGCTCGTCCTGCGCCGCGACCAGGCGCTTGCCATCCGGCACGCAGTAGGTGCAGGCGTAGTTGCAGGCGGCGGTAAGGCTGATGCGCAGGTTGCGGAAGCGCCTGCCTTGGCGGTCGACGATCATGGGGCGCTCCGACGGGGGACAGGGCGCAGTATATCGCTGCGCCCCATCCTGTCCCATGGCTTAGCAGCCGGGACCAGAAGGATCACTCAGCCCGATGGCGCGTCATTCTCGCGCTTGCGCTTGTTGCCCATGCGCACGCCGATGTCCATGAGGAACTGGAAGAAGCCTTCCTGATCTTCCAGGACGTTGCTCCAGAACGGCGAGTGGTAGAGCGCCACGGCGCCATGCACCAGGGCCCAGGCTGCGCAGTAGTGGAAATAGGGCGGCACGTCTTCCAGCTTGCCTTCGGCGATGCGGCCCTTGATCAGCTGGGTCAGGCGCTCGAAGTTGGAGGCACGGATCTTGTGCAGCTGTTCGACCATCTCGGGCACCTGGCTGTTCTTCACCACCTTCTCTTCCAGGCGGTCGAACAGGCGGTAGCGCTGCGGGTCGCGCATGCGGAACTCGAAGTAGGCGCGCGACAGCGCTTCCTTGTCACGGTCCACGTCCGCGGAATGCAGCAGCTCGTTCAGGTCACGCTCGTAGTCGAGCATCAGGCGCAGGTAGATCTCCGCCTTGGACTTGAAGTGCTTGTAGATGGTGCCTTTGCCGATGCCCACCGCGTCGGCGATCATCTCGACGGTGACGCTGTCTTCACCCTGCTCGAGGAACAGTTTCAGAGCGGTGTCGAGGATTTCCTGCTCGCGGCGGCGAAACTCACGGACTTTACGGGGTTCTTTCTGCATAAAGGGACTGTAGGGTCAAAAATCAAGCCAGGTATTATGCCTAACTAGCGCCAAAATGCACGGATCATCCGACTATGAGCCTATTGCCAGATGGGTTCTGCATGTTTCAGCCCCCTGTTATAAGGCCGAAAACCGCGAACCAGAAGGGTTTCAGGGGTTACACGGGTGAACGCCTAGCCATCAGGCAGTGGGCTTTCAAGCCGTCTCCCCGCCCTACTTACGCAAAAAGAACTGAGCTCCTGCAGCAATCCGGGGTGCGACCATTGAGCGCAGCCCGGTCAGGAACAGGCGGAGCCGTCATACCCAGGTGCCAACCCTGCAAGCAGACGCTTGAGGACTCAGCCGCCTTCCGCGTATTCCAAATCTGTTTAAAAAACGAGCAGCGGCATCTGGACGCAGGGGGATATTGACCAATACTCACATGACTGGCGTGCGGCATCTCCCCCCAAGTGCCCCGTCAGTCGAGGTACCGAGGATCGCGTACCTTTGTTTTACTCCTAATGGTCTTGACCCGGATTCATCCCCCAGAACCCGGGTTTTTTTTGCCCGCGAGTTTTAGCCCGCCAGGCGCGCCAGGGGGAACAGGCGCTGGAAGTTCTCGGTGGTCTGCTCGGCGAAGCGCTCGAACTCCACGCCCCTCAGTTGCGCCAGGAACTCGGCGACCTCACGCACGTACTGCGGGAGGTTCGGCTTGCCGCGGTGGGGGATGGGCGCGAGGTAGGGCGAATCGGTTTCCACCAGCAGGCGGTCGGCAGGCACCTGCCGCGCCACGTCGCGCAGCGCTTCGGCATTGCGGAAGGTGACGATGCCGGAAAGCGAGATGTAGAAGCCGATATCCAGCGCCGCCTTGGCCATCTCCCAATCCTCGGTGAAGCAATGCAGCACGCCCGCCTGGGGCAGCGCCGCCTCGCGCAGCAGCGCCAGGGTATCGGCGCGGGCCTCGCGGGTGTGCACGATCACCGGCTTGCCGGTGATGCTCGCGGCTTCCAGATGAAGGCGGAAGGCCTGCTGCTGCAGTTCGGCGGCTTCGGGCTCGTAGTGGTAATCGAGGCCGGTTTCACCGATGGCGGCGACGCGGGGGTGGTCCAGCTCGCCCAGCAGCCAATCCAGTGCAGGCGCTTCACCGGGAGCGAGATCCAGCGGGTGGACGCCGACCGAGCAGTGCACATCGGCATAGCGACTGGCCAGATCCTTGACCGCAGCGGCGTTGTCGGCGCTGACGCCGATGCAGAGGAAATGCCCGACGCCACGGGCTCGTGCAGCATCCAGCGCCGCATCGAGGGAACCGCCATGGGCGGCAAGATCGAGGCGATCGAGGTGACAGTGGGAATCGACCAGCATGTTTCGGATCACTTGAACGTCAGGGGAGGCGCCGACCGGAGTCGACGCGGTGGGCGGGAGCCCTTTTACATGGTGTGGGTCGGGCGGTCCGACTTGAGGGCGCCGGCGAGGTAGGTCTCGATCTTGTTGCGAGCACCGGTGTCGCCATCGTTGAACTGTACGCCGATACCAGCGGCACGGTTGCCTTGCGCCCCCTTGGGGGTAATCCAGACGACCTTGCCGGCCACCGGGATTTTTTCCTGCTCGTCCATGAGGTTCAGGAGCATGAACACTTCGTCGCCGAGCTTGTAGCTCTTGTTCGTCGGGATGAACAGGCCGCCGTTCTTGATGAAGGGCATATAGGCGGCATACAGCACGGACTTGTCCTTGATGGTCAAGGACAGAATCCCGTTACGCGGGCCCAGATTGGGTGGCAGGCTCATGCGGCTTTCCTGGCTAGCTGGCTCAGCGGTGGATTCTAGCCCGGTCCGGGCAGGCTTGCCCACTGCACCAGCAAGGCTTCGAGAAGCAAGACACGGTTGAGGTTGGCCTTGCCGAGCACCTTCTGCCGCTGCTGCAGCAACCAGTCCTGGAACGCCAGCACCTTGTGCTGGGGCGCCTTGTCGGCGAGGTACTGGACCACCTTGCGCATATCGGCCAGGCCCAGGCCTTGCTCGTCATGGGTCAGCTGGTAGCGCAGCATCAGTTGCGCCCAGTCGCAGAACCAGTCGAACAGCAGGATCAGCGGCACAGCGTTCCAGCCTTCGGCCAGTGCGCTCGCCCCCACCTGTTGCTTGATCAGTTTCTTCACCCCATCCACCACTTGGGCGCGCTGCTCGAGCACGGCCTGCCCATGCAGACGCAGGGCGGTGAGCGGCGAACCGCCCGCCAGCACCAGCAGGTCACGGCGGATCTGTTCGTCGGTATCCGGTAGCGCATGCGCGAGCCAGGCCAGGCTGTCGCCCTCACCCGGCAACGGGCAGGCCTGCTGTACGCAACGGCTCTTGATGGTGGGCAGGAGGCGGCTGGGCTGGTGGCTGATGAGCAACAGCACGGTGTCGCCCGACGGCTCCTCAAGGCTTTTCAGCAAGGCGTTGGCGGAGTTCAGGTTCATGGCCTCGGCCGGCTCCAGAAGCACCACCTTGCGCCCGCCAAGCTGCGCCGTTTGCACGACGAAGCCGACCAGCTCACGAACCTGATCGACCTTGATCGCCTTGTCCGCTTCTTCCGGCTCCAGCACGAAGTTATCCGGGTGGGTGCCGGCGGCCAGCAGGTAGCAGGACTTGCACTGCCCGCAGGCATCCAGGCCCTGGGGCTTCTGGCACAGCAGGCGTGCCATCAGGCGCTCGGCCAGGGCGCGCTTGCCGATACCGGCGGGCCCGTGCAGCAGATAGGCATGGGCGTGACGCGGCCGACCGGCCAAGTGCTGCCAGAGGGATTCCTGCCAGGGATAGGCTTCAGCCACGGCAACGCTCCAGCAGTTCGGGCAGCAAGGCCTCCAGGGCCTCCTGCACGCTCACCAGGGAGGCAGCGGCGTCGAGTACGTGGTAACGCTGCGGGGCAGCAGCGGCGCGCTGCAGGTAGGTCTGGCGCACCGCCTCGAAGAACCCACGGTCCTCCTGCTCGAAGCGATCCAGGCGACCACGGGCAGCAGCGCGACTGAGGCCGACGTCCACCGGCAGGTCGAAGACCAGGGTCAGGTCCGGGCGCAGCTCGCCCTGGACGAAGGCTTCCAGTTGCGCGATGCGCTCCACCGGGAGCCCGCGACCACCGCCCTGGTAGGCGTAGGTGGCATCGGTGAAGCGATCACAGAGCACCACCTGGCCACGGGCCAGGGCCGGGCGGATGACGCCGGCGATGTGCTGGGCACGGGCGGCGAACATGAGCAGCAGCTCGGTATCGGCGGCCATGGCCTCGTCACTGGGTGCCAGCAGCAGCTCGCGGATGCGCTCGGCGAGGGGCGTACCGCCAGGCTCACGGGTCAGCACTACATCGACGCCATGGCTGCGCAGGCGTTCGGCGAGGAAGTCGCGGTTGGTGCTCTTGCCGGCCCCTTCGGGGCCTTCGAGCGTAATGAACAGACCGCTCACGGGGTGTCCTTGTTGGTAGTGGGCGCGGGGCTGGACCGGTAGTCCGCCCGTCGCTTCAACTGATATTCGCGCACCGCCTGGTTGTGGGCGGCGAGCGACTCGGAAAATACATGGCTGCCGTCGCCACGGGCGACGAAGTAGAGGCTCTTGCCTTCGACCGGGTGCATGGCGGCATGGATGGCCTCACGCCCGACCATGGCGATGGGCGTCGGCGGCATGCCGGCGATCACGTAGGTGTTGTAAGGCGTGGCCTCGCGCAGGTGGGCACGGGTGATCTTGCCGGCATAGCGCTCGCCCAGACCGTAGATGACGGTGGGGTCGGTCTGCAGCAGCATGCCCATCTGCAGTCGCCGCACGAAGACGCCGGCGATCTGCCCACGCTCGCTGGGGACGCCGGTTTCCTTCTCCACCATCGAGGCCATGATCAGTGCCTGGTAGGGATCGGCATAGGGAAGCTTGTCCGCGCGCTTTTCCCATTCGTCCTGCAGCACCTGCTCGAGGCGTTGATGCGCCTGCTTGAGCAGGTCGATGTCACGCATGCCGCGCACATAGCGGTAGGTGTCGGGGAAGAAACGCCCCTCGGGATGCTGGCCCTCCAGGCCAAGGCGCTTCATCAGCTCCTCGTCGCTGACATCGGCCAGGGTCTGTTCCAGCTTCACCTGCTTGGCCAGGGCCGTGCGCAGCTGGCGGAAGTTCCAGCCCTCCACCAGGGTCAGGCTGTACTGCACCACCTCGGCACGCTGCCAGAGACCAAGCAGTTGTGCTGCGTTCATCCCCGGCGCCATGCGGTATTCGCCGCTGTGCAAGGATTGGCCGGCGAGGTTGAAGCGCCAGTATTGGCGCAGCCAAAAGGCCCCTTGAATGACCCCCTCCTCTTCCAGCCGATTGAGCAGACCACCAGGGGTCGAGCCGGCCGGCACGTCGAGTAACTGCTCTTCGGTCAGCACGAGTGGCTGCTCCAGGGCTTCACGCTGCTGCCAACCGGCAAACGCGAACACGAGGCCGCCGAGGATCAGGCCACTCTGCAGCAGCACGAGCAATTTGCGTATCACGAATCAGCTATCCAGTAGGTCGCGGGCAAGGGCCTGCAGTTTACGGGTGAGCGGCCCGACCGACCAGTCGTGACCCGCGAAGCGGCGCACGGGCCAGACGCCGTAAAGGCTGTTGCAGAGGAAGACTTCATCGGCCGTGAGCAGTTCCTCGTAGCCGATGTCGCGCACCTGGGTGGCGATTCCCTGGGCAGCGGCCTGGTCCAGCAACTCCGCGCGCATCACCCCGGCGACCCCGCTGCGCCCGAGATCGGCGGTTAGGAGTACACCCGCGCGGACTATGAAGAGGTTGCTGAAAACCCCTTCGATGACCCGCCCGGAAACGTCGCACATCAGGCCTTCGGCGAAGCGCGCATCCTGCCACTCGGCACGGGCCAGAACCTGTTCCAGCCGGTTGAGGTGCTTGAGCCCGGCGAGCAACGGCTGCTCGGCCAGGCGAGTGACGCAGGGGAATAATTCGATGCCCTGTTCGGCGTGACCTTCGGGATAGGCGGGATAGGGGCTGCCCATGAGGATGCGCCGTGGCGGCGTACCTGGCAGTGCATAGCCGCGCAGGCCATCACCGCGGGTCACCATCAGCTTGGCGACGCCCCCGTCGAGCTGGGCAGAGAACGCCAGCAGCTCCTCACGCACGAGGTCGAGATCAAGATCGAAGGACAAACGCCGCGCGCCTTCGGCAAGGCGCGCGAGGTGGCGCTCCAACAGGCCGGGCCGACCGCCGCATACGGCAATGGTCTCGAACAGACCATCGCCGTAGGCCAGGCCACGGTCCTTGAGGGACAGTGACCCGGCCGGGCGGCCGTCGACCCAGCTCTGCATCAGTCGGCGAACCGACGGAATACCAGGGAGCCGTTGGTGCCACCAAAGCCGAAGGAGTTGGACAGCACCACGTCGATCGGCATGGAGCGGGCTTCGTGGGGCACGAAGTCGAGGTCGCAGCCCTCGTCCGGGTCGTCCAGGTTGATGGTCGGCGGCGCCACCTGATCACGGATCGCCAGCACGCTGAAGATCGCCTCGACGGCACCGGCCGCACCCAGCAGGTGGCCGGTCATGGATTTGGTGGAGCTCACCGCAACCTTGTAGGCGTGGTCGCCGAACACGCTCTTCACCGCCGCTGCTTCAGCCTTGTCGCCAGCCGGAGTGGAGGTGCCATGGGCGTTGATGTACTGCACCTGGTCGCCGTTCAGGCCGGCATCACGCAGGGCATTGTGCATGCAGCGGGCGGCACCGGCGCCGTCTTCCGGCGGCGAGGTCATGTGGTAGGCGTCGCCGCTCATGCCGAAGCCGACCAGCTCGGCATAGATGGTGGCGCCACGGGCCTTGGCGTGCTCCAGCTCTTCGAGAACCAGCGCACCGGCGCCGTCGGACAGCACGAAGCCATCACGGCCACGGTCCCAGGGGCGGCTGGCTGCAGCCGGGTCATCGTTGCGGGTGGACAGGGCACGGGCAGCACCGAAGCCACCCAGCCCCAGGCCACAGGCCGCCATTTCGGCGCCACCGGCGACCATCACGTCAGCTTCGCCATAGGCGATGTTGCGCGCGGCCATGCCGATGCAGTGGGTGCCGGTGGTGCAGGCGGTGGCGATGGCGTAGTTCGGTCCCTGGATACCCAGGTGGATCGACAGGAAGCCGGACACCATGTTGATGATCGAGCCCGGCACGAAGAACGGCGAGATACGCCGCGGCCCCTGCTCGATCAGCGATTTGCAGTTGTTCTCGATGTTGGTCAGGCCACCGATCCCGGAGCCCATGGCAACGCCGATGCGCTCACGGTTGGCATCGGTTACTTCCAGCCCGGAATCGCGCATAGCCTGGAAGCTGGCAGCGAGGCCGTACTGGATGAACAGGTCGAGTTTGCGAGCTTCCTTGGCGGACAGGTACTGCTCGACATCGAAGCCCTTCACCGAACCACCGAAACGGGTGGTGTAGGCGGAAAGGTCCATATGCTCGATCAGGCCGATGCCACTGCGGCCAGCCAGAATTCCTTGCCAGCTGTCCGGAACGTTGTTGCCCAGCGGCGACAGCATGCCCAGGCCAGTGATCACGACGCGTCTACGCGACACAGCGCTCTCCTCTATCTTTTTCTATACGGCGGTTGGATGACGCTTAAAGAAAAGCCGCACGACCTTGGAGGTCGTGCGGCTTTTCCGAGTCGGGAATCGACGATTACTTATTGCGCGTGCGCGTTGATGTAATCGATAGCTTCCTGAACGGTGGTGATCTTCTCAGCTTGCTCGTCCGGGATCTCGGTCTCGAATTCCTCTTCCAGAGCCATCACCAGCTCAACGGTGTCAAGGGAGTCGGCGCCCAGGTCTTCGACGAAGGAAGCGCTGTTGGTTACTTCGTCTTCTTTAACGCCCAGTTGCTCGGCGACGATTTTCTTGACGCGTTCTTCGATGGTGCTCATACCTTGTTTTCACTCCTATGGAAAAATCCGTGCAGCTTGGGCTGCAGTGTATAGAAAGGGTTTTCCGCATTTCAAGCGGGATGCCAACCCCTCCAGGCCCTGTCTGGACCCGTCCATAACCCAATTGCACTTATGTACCGGATTTTAGACAGCTCCTATGACAGTTTCCTGAAGGGAATCGTCACATTCAGCTCATGTACATGCCGCCGTTCACAGGGATAGTAGCTCCGGTGACGTAGGATGCGCTATCGGATGCGAGGAATGCGACCACCTTTGCGATCTCCTCGGCCTGCCCCAGACGCCCCAGCGGAATCTGCCCCAGCAGTGCATCGCGCTGGGCTTCCGGCAGTTCACGGGTCATGTCGGTATCGATGAAACCGGGCGCCACCGAGTTCACGGTGATGGCGCGGGAGCCGACTTCGCGGGCCAGGGCCCGACCGAAGCCTTCCAGGCCGGCCTTGGCGGCGGCGTAGTTAACCTGCCCGGCGTTGCCCATGGCACCTACCACCGAACCGATGTTGATGATGCGCCCCCAGCGAGCCTTGGTCATGCCACGCAGCACGGCCTTGGATAGGCGATAGAGGCTGTTGAGGTTGGTGTTGATGACGTCGAACCACTCGTCATCCTTCATGCGCAGCATCAGGTTGTCGCGGGTGATACCGGCGTTGTTCACCAGGATCAGCGGCTGGCCAAGGTGCTGCTGGATGTGTTCGAGGGTGCTGGCGACGGATTCGTCATTGCTCACATCGAGCACCAGGCCGGCGCCTTCGACGCCGTTTTCCTTGAGGTATTCGGCTATACGCTCGGCACCGCTCGGGGTGGTGGCGGTGCCGATGACGACAGCCCCCATGCGACCCAGCTCCAGCGCGATGGCCTGGCCGATACCACGGCTCGCACCAGTGACCAGGGCGACCTTACCTTGCAGACTCATAGTCTTCTCCTTGCTCAGGCCAGCGCAGCGCGAGCGGCTGCGAAGGCGTCGGGGGTATCCAGATTGTGCGTGCCAATGCCTTTCACGCAGCGCTTGTTCAGGCCAGAGAGAACCTTGCCGGGACCACACTCGACCAGCTCGGTCACACCCTGCTCCGACAGGCGAACGATGGACTCCACCCAGCGGACCGGGCTGTACAGCTGGGCCAACAGGTCGCCCTTGAGAGAGCCGAGATCAGCCACGACGGCGGCACTGACGTTCTGCACCAGCGGAATCTGCGGCGCTTGCCAGGCAATGGCTTCGACCGACTCGGCGAAGCGTTCGGCCGCCGGGCGCATCAGCGCACAGTGGGACGGCACGCTGACCGGCAGCGCCATGGCGCGCTTGGCGCCACGGGCCTTGCAGGCCTCGATGGCGCGCTCGACGGCGACGGCGCTGCCGGCGATCACTACCTGGCCCGGGGCGTTGAAATTGACCGCGCTGACCACGTCACCTTGCGCAGCTTCGGCGCAGGCGGCCAGTACGTCGGCATCTTCCAGGCCGAGGATCGCAGCCATGCCGCCCTGCCCCGCCGGAACGGCCTGCTGCATGAGCTGGCCACGACGCTCCACCAGCTTCACCGCATCGGCGAAACCCAGGCTGCCGGCAGCGACCAGCGCCGAGTATTCACCCAGGCTGTGACCGGCGACATAAGCCGGGCGGGCACCGCCCTCGGCCAGCCACAGACGCCAGAGTGCGATGGACGCAGTGAGGATGGCCGGCTGGGTTTTGTCGGTCTGGTTCAGCTGCTCTTCCGGGCCCTGCTGGGTCAGTGCCCAGAGGTCATAACCCAGGGCCTCGGAGGCCTCGGCGAAGGTATCCAGGACCAGCTTCTGCGAAGCGCCGTGCTCGGCCAGCATGCCCAGGGACTGGGAGCCTTGACCGGGGAAAACGAATGCGAGGGATGCGGACATCGGAACTATTCCCTTGTTTGCCTTGATCGATGTACAGGAACGCCGGGCATAGCCAAGCGCAACGAACTGACAGTTGGATGACAAGCCGCAGACAGCGGTCACATCCTAGAGCAACAGATCCTCGAGACGCCCATGCAGGCGCTGGGGAAGGTTCTCGCGAATCTCGATGAGGGCGCGCCGTATGGCGCTCTGGAAGCCATCGGAACCGGCGGCCCCATGGCTTTTGACGACGATACCCTGGAGACCCAGGAAGCTCGCGCCATTGTGCCGAGCGGGCGTCAGGTCCCCCTGCAGGCGGCGCAGCAACGGCAGCGCCAGGGCACCGACCATGCGCGAGCCGAAGCTGTCGGTGAACAACGCTTCGATGCGCGCGGAGATCATCGAGGCCAGGCCTTCGCTGGACTTGAGCAGGATATTGCCGACGAAGCCGTCGCACACCACCACATCGGCCTCGCCCCGGTACAGGCCATCACCCTCTATGTAGCCGATGTAGTTCAGGCCTTCAGCCTGCTGCAGAAGGCTGGACGCCAGCTTGACCTGCTGGTTGCCCTTGATGTCCTCGGTGCCGACGTTGAGCAAGGCGATACGCGGGCGCGCCTGCCCGAGCGCCTCGGCAGCGACGGAACCCATTACAGCGAATTGATAGAGGTGCTCGGCACTGCAATCGACGTTGGCGCCGAGATCCAGCAAATGACAATACCCCTTGGCCGTGGGCACGGCGCTGACCATCGCAGGGCGATCGATGCCCGGCAGGGTCTTGAGCATGTAACGGGAAAGCGCCATCAGAGCACCGGTATTGCCGGCGCTCACGCAGGCCTGGGCACGACCGGCACGGACCAGGTCGAGGGCGATACGCATGGAGGAGTCGGGCTTGCCACGCAAGGCCTGGGATGGACGCTCGTCCATGCCGATGACTTCGGATGCATGTTCGATGGACAGCCGCTGACGATCGACGCCGCTTTCACGGGCGATCAACTCTTCGAGGAGCTGGGCTTGACCAACAAGAATGAGGTGGAGCGAGGGGAACTCAGCCAGGCAGGCGATGCTGGCCGGGACAATGCAACGGGGACCGAAGTCCCCGCCCATTGCGTCAATCGCGATGATCGGAGCGGACAAGGATTACTCGTCAGCGCCCTTGTCGATCACTTTGCGACCACGGTATACGCCTTCCGGGGATACGTGGTGACGCAGGTGTACTTCACCGGTGCTCTTCTCGACGGACAGGGCGTTGGCCTCGAGAGCATCGTGGGAACGACGCATGTCGCGGGCAGAGCGGGATTTTTTGTTCTGCTGAACAGCCATAATTAATTAACTCCTAAACGTTTGGGTCACGCTTTAACTGCGCCAATACACTGAACGGGTTGGACCGCGTCACCTCGTTCTCACTCGGCTCGGGCTCATCAAGCCCTTCCGGCTGCTGGCAATCTTCAGGGTCATGGGCCGGAACAATGGGCAAGGCGAGCAACAGCTCATCCTCGACCAGAGTCAGAAGATCCAGAGGATCCTCACCCACTTCCAGCACGTCATAGCCCTTGGGCAGTGACTCGCTGTCCGCACCTTCTTTCACCACAGCGTACGTACACTCGCTGTGGATCGGCAGTACGACCAGCTCCAGACAACGCTGGCATACCATCTTGACCTCTACATCGATTTCACTGCGGATAATCGCTGCCCTGCGCTCATCGCGCCCGAAAACGAGTTTCGTGCGTACGATGCCTGCAGTATCGGCAAGCGGGTCGCAGAGTCGCTCAAGACTGGAGAGCTGCAGCTCACCCTGGAGGGTTACGCCGCGATCTGCCATCTTGCGCGGATCGACGTGAGGTGGAATCGGCCCATTCAACATAGGCGCGACATTCTAGGGATGCACCTGTCACCTGTCAAAACAAATTCCGCCCTGTCCGCCGCGTGGCAAGGCCTATAGAATTTCCGCTTCCTGACTGGGAGATCAGCATGCCACCACTGGTGCTTGCATCCAGCTCGCCCTACCGCCGCGAGCTTCTTGAACGCCTTCGCCTGCCCTTCACCTGGAGTGCGCCCGCGATAGACGAAACCCGACATCCACACGAGTCGGCCGAGCAACTGGTACGCCGCCTGGCCGAAGAAAAGGCCCGCGCGCTCGCGGACCTGCACCCCGGCCACCTGATCATCGGCTCGGACCAGGCCGCCGTGCTGGGCGAGCAGATACTCGGCAAGCCCCTGGAGTTCGAACGCGCCCGCAGCCAGCTACTGGCGGCCAGCGGCACCAGCGTCACCTTCCTCACCGGCCTAGCACTGCTGAACACACGCAGCGGCCGCTGCCAGGTGGACTGCATCCCCTTCACGGTGAACTTCCGCCCCTTGAGCGAAGCGACCATCGAGCGCTACCTGAACATCGAGCAGCCCTACGACTGCGCCGGCAGCTTCAAGGCCGAAGGGCTCGGCGTGAGCCTGTTCCGCTCCACCCAGGGCGAAGACGCCACCAGCCTGGTGGGCCTCCCCCTGATCCGCCTGGTCGACATGCTGCTCGACGAAGGCCTGGAACTGCCATAACGAAAAAGCCCGGCATCAGCCGGGCTCTTCCTTATATATAGGCAGCGACGGGATCAGCGCAGAGCCGGCCCCTGGAACCCCATCCACAGCGCCAGCTGCTCGGCGACACTGGCCCCCAGCTTCTTGGCGAAACGGTCGAAAGGCGTCTCCTGCTTGGTGTAGTCGACGATCTCCTTCTCGCCTATGACCTCGCGCGCCACGTAGCTGGTGCTGCCGAGCTTATCCACCAGCCCCAGCTCCAGGGCCTGCTCGCCCGACCACACCAGGCCACTGAACAGCTCGGGATGCCCCTCGACCTTCAAACGGTCGCCACGCCCCTTCTTCACGCTGTCGATGAACTGCTTGTGCGTGGCATCCAGCACACCTTGCCAGAACGCAGTCTCATCAGGCTTCTGCGCCTGGAAGGGATCGAGGAAGGCCTTGTGCTCGCCCGAGGTGTAGACGCGACGCTCCACACCCAGCTTGCCCATCAGCTCGACGAAGCCGAAGCTCGCCGCCGTAACACCGATGGAACCCACCAGGCTGGCCTTGTCGGCATAGATCTCATCGGCCGCACTGGCGATGTAGTACGCGCCCGAAGCACCGAGATCAGTGATCACCGCATAGACCTTGATATCCGCATGCTCGCCACGCAGACGGCGGATCTCGTCATAGATGTAGCCGGACTGGACCGGACTGCCACCCGGGCTGTTGATACGCAGGACGATGCCCTTGGTCTTCGTATCCTCGAAGGCCGCACGCAGGCTGCCGACGATATTGTCGGCGCTGGCAGCCTCGCCATCGGCGATCATGCCTTTCACCTCGACCAGCGCAGTGTGGCTTTCGCCGCGGGCCGCCGTTTTCTGCAGATCGAAAAGCGGAGAGAACAGCGCCAGGGCCACGAACAGATAAAGGAAGGTCAGTACCTTGAAGAAAATGCCCCAGCGGCGGGATCGACGCTGCTCCTGAACCCCGGCCAGCACCGCCTTTTCGAGCAACTTCCAGCTCTTGTCATCGCCACTGCCCGCAGGCGTCGATGCCTTCCATTCATCCGACATGCAGATCCACCTTCATAGAGTGTGTATTCGCACCACCGGCGAGCCAGTGGCGCAATTCATCGAAACATTCGATCGCCAACCTCGGCGATTCGCGACGCAGGACATCAAGAGACTGGGCACCGTAGCCGACCGCTACCGAATCCATACCAGCGCGATGAGCCATCTGCAGATCGAAGGGCGAATCCCCCACCATCAATGCCCGCCCAGCCTCCACACCACAATGGGCGAGTATCTCGTGCAGCATCCGCGGATCGGGCTTGCTGGCCGTCTCGTCGGCGCAACGGGTGATATCGAAGTAGTCCAGCCAACCACGCCCACAGAGGACGTGATCGAGCCCTCGTCGACTCTTGCCGGTAGCGACCGCCAGCAGGTAACCCTCATTGCGGAAACCCTCCAGGGCCTCCAGCACACCAGGGAACAGCGCCGACGGCTGCACCTCCAGCCGGTTGTAATGAGCCCCATAAGCCGCACGGTAGCGTTCGACCGAAGACGGATCGACGAGTTCTGGATAGAGGACACGGATCGCCTCGGGCAGACCGAGGCCGATGATGCCCTTCAGCGCCGACTCATCCAACTGCGGCAGCCCGCAGGTTTCGGCAGCCACCCGCAGGGACTCGACGATGCGCGAGATGGAGTCCACCAAGGTGCCATCCCAATCGAACACCAATAGACGGTAGTCAGGCACCGAGGCGCTCCAGGGTCTTTTCCCACATATCATCCACCGGCGCCTCGACCCGCAGCGGCGTGCCATCAGGCAACACCAGGGACAGCGCATAGGCATGCAGGAACAGGCGCTTACCGCCCAGCTCCCGGATTTCGCGGGAAAACTCTTCGTCACCGTACTTGGGATCGCCCGCGATAGCGTGCCCCGCATGGCGGGTATGCACGCGAATCTGGTGGGTGCGCCCGGTGATGGGGCTGGCCTCGACCAGGGTGGCGAACTCGCCGAAACGACGCAGGACGCGGAACTCGGTCAGCGCCTCCTTGCCCTCGTCATTGACCTCGACCATGCGCTCACCGGAACGCAGATTGTTCTTCAGCAGCGGCGCACTGACCTTCTTTTTCGAGGTCGGCCAATTGCCGCGTACCAGCGCCATGTAGCGCTTGTCCACCCCATCGCCGCGCAGGGCTTCGTGGAGGTGGCGCAGCATGCTGCGCTTCTTCGCGATCATCAGCAGGCCCGAGGTGTCGCGATCCAGCCGGTGCACCAGCTCCAGCTCCTTGGCATCCGGCCGCAGCTGGCGGAACGCCTCGATCACACCGAAGCTGAGCCCGCTACCGCCGTGCACGGCAATGCCGGCCGGCTTATTGAGGACGATCAGCCCCTTGTCCTCGTAGACGATGGCGGCCTCGAGCCGCTCCAGCAGCCCCTGGGCGACGGGCGCAGCTTCATCACGCTCGGCAAGGCGCAGCGGCGGAACGCGCACCACATCCCCGGCCTGGAGCTTGTACTCAGGCTTGATCCGTCCCTTGTTCACCCGCACCTCGCCCTTGCGCAAAATGCGATAGATCAGGGTCTTGGGCACGCCTTTGAGCTGGGTACGGAGGAAGTTGTCGATGCGCTGGCCGGCATATTCCGGCGCAACCTCAAGCAGCTGGACGCCGGAGGTTGGAGAAGAGGGAGTAGTCATGGCGGGCATCATAGCAATTTTTGATGAATTTGAAGCACTTAATAATTGCTGCTATAGTCGCGAACGCCGCCAAAAGCGGCCGTGCTCCGGATGATCGCCAAAACTGCCATCCCAGACACGTGCAACCCATTCAGGACGTCAGGCCGTCCGTCAGGATATTTCGCCGCACAGTGCGCGGATATCCGGAGAAAAACGCCTTGAGCCATGACGCGCGGCCAACCCCTCAGGGGCGGTCACGTAAAATGCAACCCGCTACGGATTCTGCGAGCGGCACCCGATTTTCAAGGGACAAGTGTAGGGTGGAGATGCACAACCGTCGGACTGCGTAGCAAACGCTTCAATCAAGACGCTTTATCTCGTCCGCTACCGATGGCTGATTCCTCCTCCTGACAACGTGCTTCTGTTACGACAACAGCAAGCAGGAGACGTCGTCGCGACCCCGGCCCTACTGGCCTGATGTCGCTGGACACGGGGGTGGCATGCCACCCCTGACGCGCACCTGACACCGACCGCGAGAGTCGTGTGTGCCGATCGCCGTTTCCGGCAGCCCCGGAAACCGACGGTACTACATGAAAAGAATGCTGATTAACGCAACTCAGCCCGAAGAGTTGCGTGTTGCCCTGGTCGACGGCCAACGCCTGTACGACCTGGATATCGAGTCGGGCGCCCGTGAACAGAAAAAGGCCAACATCTACAAAGGCCGCATCACTCGCATCGAGCCCAGCCTCGAAGCCGCATTCGTCGACTTCGGTGCAGATCGCCACGGCTTCCTGCCGCTGAAAGAAATCTCCCGCGAATACTTCAAGAAGTCCCCCGAGGGGCGCGTCAACATCAAGGACGTGCTCAACGAAGGCCAGGAAGTCATCGTCCAGGTCGAGAAAGAAGAACGTGGCAACAAGGGCGCAGCCCTGACCACCTTCATCAGCCTCGCCGGCCGTTACCTGGTACTGATGCCGAACAACCCGCGCGCGGGCGGCATCTCCCGTCGTATCGAAGGCGAAGAGCGCAACGAACTGCGTGAGGCCCTGAACGGCCTGAACGCACCGGCCGACATGGGCCTGATCGTTCGCACCGCCGGCCTGGGCCGCTCCAGCGAAGAGCTGCAGTGGGACCTCGACTACCTGCTGCAACTCTGGAGCGCCATCAAGGAAGCTTCCGGTGAGCGCGGCGCCCCCTTCCTGATCTATCAGGAAAGCAACGTCATCATTCGCGCCATCCGCGACTACCTGCGCCAGGACATCGGCGAAGTACTGGTCGACAGCGTCGAAGCCCAGGAAGAAGCCCTGAGCTTCATCCGCCAGGTGATGCCGCAGTACCAGAACAAGATCAAGCTCTACCAGGACAGCGTTCCGCTGTTCAATCGCTTCCAGATCGAGAGCCAGATCGAAACCGCCTTCCAGCGCGAAGTGAAACTGCCTTCCGGCGGTTCCATCGTCATCGACCCGACCGAAGCCCTGGTGTCCATCGACATCAACTCGGCGCGTGCAACCAAAGGCGGCGACATCGAAGAAACCGCCCTGCAGACCAACCTGGAAGCGGCCGAAGAGATCGCTCGCCAGCTGCGCCTGCGTGATATCGGCGGTCTGATCGTCATCGACTTCATCGACATGACCCCGGCCAAGAACCAGCGCGCCGTGGAAGAGAAGGTCCGCGAAGCCCTGGAAGCCGACCGCGCCCGCGTACAGGTCGGCCGTATCTCCCGCTTCGGCCTGCTGGAAATGTCCCGTCAGCGCCTGCGTCCGTCCCTGGGCGAGAGCAGCGGCATCGTCTGCCCGCGCTGCAACGGCCAAGGCATCATCCGCGACGTCGAGTCCCTGTCGCTGGCGATCCTGCGCCTGATCGAAGAAGAAGCCCTGAAGGACCGCACCGCCGAAGTCCGTGCCCAGGTACCGATTCCGGTTGCCGCCTTCCTGCTCAACGAGAAGCGCAACAGCATCACCAAGATCGAGCTGCGCACCCGCGCCCGCATCGTGATCCTGCCGAACGATCATCTGGAGACCCCGCACTTCGAAGTGCAGCGTCTGCGCGATGACAGCCCGGAAGTCATGCACGGCCAGTCCAGTTACGAGATGACCCCGTCCGAGAGCGAAGAGCAGCAGCCGCCCGCCGCCACCCGCACCCTGGTTCGCCAGGAAGCCGCCGTGAAGACCGTGGCCCCCGAGCGCCCCGCTCCGGCCCCGATGGCTCCGCCGACCGCTGCCGTCGCCGCTGCCGAGCCGAGCCTGTTCAAAGGCCTGGTGAAGTCGCTGGTAGGCCTGTTCGCCGGCAAGGAAGAAGCCCAGCCCGTCGCGACCGAGCAGAGCGCCAGCGAGCGTCCGGCCCGCAGCACCGACGAGCGCCGTAACGGTCGCCAGCAGAACCGCCGCCGTGACGGCAGCCGTGAAGGCCGCCGCGACGAAGAGCGCAAGCCGCGTGAAGAGCGTCAACCTCGCGAAGCCCGTGAGCCGCGCGAACCGCGTGAACCTCGCGAAGGCCAGGAAAACCGCCGCGAACGTGGCGAGCGTCCGCCGCGCGAAGAGCGTCAGCCTCGTGAAGACCGCGCCCCGCGCGAAGCCCGTGAACCCCGCGAAGAGCGCGCACCGCGCGAGTCTCGTGAGGAGCGCCAGCCCCGCGAAGAGCGTCAACCCCGTGAGGAGCGTGCACCACGCGAAGCCCGTGAGCCGCGCGAGCCACGTGAACCTCGCGAAGGCCAGGAAAACCGCCGCGAACGTGGCGAGCGTCCGCCGCGCGAAGAGCGCCAGCCCCGTGAAGAGCGCGCCCCGCGCCCCGAGCAGGTTGCCGCCGAGGCCAGCGAAGAAGAACTGCTGAACAACGAAGAGCTGCTGGATGATGCCGATGGCCAGGAAGGCGCCGAAGGCGACCGCCCCCGCCGCCGCTCCCGTGGCCAGCGTCGCCGCAGCAACCGCCGTGAGCGCCAGCGTGAAGTCGAAGGCGAAGAAGGCGAGGAAGGCAGCGAAGAGGCCAATGTCGATGGCAGCGTCCCCGCCGCCGTTGTCGTGACCGCCGTCGCCGCAGAAGTGATCGCCGAACAGGTCGAAGGCCAAGCCAGCAGCGAGCCGACCCAGGTCGAAAGCGCCGCCAGCGAAGCCCCGGTCGCAGCCCCTGCCGCCGAAGCCGTCGCCCAGGAGCAGGAACCGGTCGAAGTGATCGAGACCAGCGCCCCTGCCGTGATCGAAAGCGAAGTGTCCGTCGTGGTCGTCGAGCCGGTTGCCGAAACCGCGGTCGAAGCCCCCGTAGAGACCGCCCAGGTCGCAGAAGTGGAAGCACCGGCTCCGGTCGTGGCCCCTGTTGTCGAAGCCGAACCGGCTCCTGCCACCGCGGCAGCACCGGTAAGCGCCGGCGGCCGTGCACCGAACGATCCTCGCGAAGTCCGTCGCCGTCAGCAGGAAGCCGAGCGTCTTGCACGCGAAGCTGCCGCAGCCCCCGTGGTAGAAGCCCCGGTGGTTGAGGAAGCTGCTCCAGCCGTGGTTGAAGTCGCTGCCGAGCCGGTGGTGGAAGCCCAGCCCGAGCCCGTCGTCGAAGCCGTCGTGGAAGCCCAGGAAGTTGCGGAAGAGCCCAAGGTCGAAGTGACCGAGGCCAGCACCGAAGCTGCCGAAGTAACCGTCGCTGACGAAGCGAAGGAAGAGGAAGAAGCCAAGGACGAGTCCAAACCGACCGTCTAAGGCCCTGCCCCAATGAACAAGGGATGCCTCGGCATCCCTTTTTCTTTGGCACGAGAAAAGTGCCCACCCCGCCCACCGTCCACCGCAACCTGCGCCCCCTCCTCCCCTCACTGCACCGCAAATGAAAAAGGGACGCCTGAGCGTCCCTTTGTCTATCGCGTGCAAGCGATGTCATAGCAGATTGGGCTCCATCTCCAGCACCACGCCAAAGCGTTCGGCGACATCGGCCTGGATACGCTGCGCCAGGTCTAGCAGCTGCAGGCCGGTAGCCGCACCGTGGTTCACCAGCACCAGGGCCTGCAGGCGATGGACACCCGCATCGCCATCACGGTAGCCCTTCCAACCAGCACGCTCGATCAACCAGCCTGCGGCCAGCTTCACCTGGCCATCGGCCTGGGGATAGGCCACCAGATCCGCATGTTCGCCACGCAGGCGCTCGGCCAGCCCGGCTGGCACCAGGGGGTTCTTGAAGAAGCTGCCAGCATTGCCCAGTTGAGCGGGGTCCGGGAGCTTCTCGCTGCGAATGGAGCAAATGGCGCGGCTCACATCCAAGGCCGTGGGCGCATCGACGCCCTGCTCCTGCAGCCGCTGGCGCACAGGCCCGTAGTCGAGGTGCAGGCTCAGCGCACGGCTCAACTTGAAACGAACCCTGAGGATCAGCCAGCGACCGACATCACGCTTGAACAGGCTGTCGCGATAGCCGAAGGCGCACTCTTCCAGGCTGAAGTCACGCAGCTCGCCACTCAGGCGGTCCATCGCGGTCAACCCGGCGAATACATCCTTGATCTCCACCCCGTAGGCGCCGATGTTCTGCATCGGTGCCGCCCCAACGGTGCCGGGAATCAGGCTGAGGTTCTCCAGCCCCGCCAGCCCCTGCTCCAGGGTCCAGAGCACGAACGGGTGCCAGGGCTCGCCAGCTTCGGCCTCCACCAGCACCAGCTCGCCATCATCGCCCAGCAGGCGCAGCCCACGGCTGGCCATGCGCAGCACCAGCGCGTCGACATCACCGGTCAGCAACAGGTTGCTGCCCCCGCCAATCACTTGCAGCGGAATACCGCGTGCGCTCGCCAGAGCCAGCGCCTCACGCACCTCGGCATCGCCATGCGCCTCGGCGAACAGGCGCGCACGCACCTCCACACCAAAGGTGTTGAAGGGCTTCAGGGAAACGTTTTCGGAAACGACCAGGCTCACAGGCGCCCCCGAATCTCGGCAATCAGGCCATCACAAGCCTGCTCGATCAGATTCAGCACCTCTTCGAAGCCTTCCTCGCCGCCGTAGTAAGGATCCGGGACCTCTTCCGGCACCAGGCCATAGCGGCGCAGGAACAGGTCCGGCTCACTGCCATCGCGGCGCAGCCCCTTGAGATCACGCAGGTTGCTGTGATCCATCGCCAGCACCAGATCGAAACGCGAGAAGTCCTCCACGCTCACCTGGCGCGCCCGTAGCAGCGACAGGTCATAGCCACGTCGCAGCGCCGCCTGGCGGGTGCGCGTGTCGGGTGCCTTGCCAACGTGCCAGTCACCGGTACCGGCGGAGTCGACCTCGACCTGCTCCGCCAGCCCGGCCTCACGCAGCTTGTGGCGCAGTACACCCTCGGCGGTGGGCGAGCGGCAGATATTGCCCAGGCAGACGAACAGAACCTTCATCAGGCCCCCAGCAAGCGGCGCACCCGCTCCAGGTCTTCAGCGGTGTCCACACCGGCAGCCGGCGCCTCCAGGGCATCGGCTACGTGGATGCGCACGCCATGCCAGAGCGCACGCAGCTGCTCCAGGCATTCGGTGTTCTCCAGCCAGCACGGGCCCCAGGCGACGAAGTCGTGGAGGAACTGCACGCGGTAGGCGTAGATACCGATATGACGGCGGTAAGGCACCCCTTCGGGCAAGGCATCACGCCCCTGGGCGAAGGTGTCGCGGGCCCAGGGCAGCGGTGCACGGCTGAAGGTCAGGGCCAGGCCCTGGGTGTCGGTCGACACCTTGACCACATTGGGGTTGAACAGCGCATCCACGTCATGGATCGGCTCGGCGAGGGTGGCGATGCCCGCCTCCGGGTGAGCCGCCAGGTTGGCTGCCACCTGGTCGATGATCGCCGGAGGGATCAGCGGCTCATCGCCCTGCACATTGACCACGATGGCGTCGCCGGCCAGCCCGAGCTGGGTGGCGACCTCGGCCAGGCGATCGGTGCCGGAATTGTGGTCGACCCGGGTCAGCACCACCTCGGCGCCAAAGCCCTTGCAGGCCTCGACGATACGCGCGTCGTCGGTGGCGACCACCACGCGCTCGGCGGAACTGCGCCGCGCCTGCTCCCAGACGTGCTGGACCATCGGCTTGCCGGCGATGTCCTGCAGCGGCTTGCCGGGCAGGCGCGTGGAGGCGTAGCGCGCCGGGATGACGACGGTGAATGCCTGGGCCATTACTTGTCCAGCCGCTCGTCGACGTTAAGGGTGCGCGCCTCGCTTTCCAGCATCACCGGGATGCCTTCGCGAACCGGGAAGGCCAGCGCATCGGCCTTGCAGACCAGTTCGCTCTTGTCTTCGGCGAGCTTGAGCGTGCCCTTGCACAGAGGACAGGCGAGGATATCGAGCAGTTTCGTGTCCATGGGTATCCTTGAACGCCACCCGAAGGGGCGGCTGGAATGAGTTAGGAGCGTTCGGCCGGCAGGCGTGCCAGTCGCGCATCGAGCCATTCGATGAAGCCCAAGGTGGGCACCGCATCGACGGCCAGGTACCACCAGTCGGCAGCCGCGAAGGCACGGCACTTCACCGCATCCTTCTCGGTCATCACCAGGGGCAGTGCCGGGCTGAACTGCAGTTCGGCGGCACCGAAGCTGGCGTGGTCGGCGAAGGCATGGGGAACCGGGCGCCAGTTTAGCGCCTCGAGCGTGGTGAAGAAACGCTGCGGATTACCGATGCCGGCCACAGCATGGAGCGCCTGGCCAGGGGGGAAATGATCGAGTGCGACCCGCTCACCACTGTGCAGGTTGACCAGCGCGGTCGGCTGCAGGCGAAAGCCATGGGCATCGCCAGGGCCAGAGTCGGCGCCGTTGTAGAGCACTGCATCGACGCTTTCCAGGCGCTGCGCCGGCTCGCGCAGGGGACCCGCCGGCAGGCAGCGGCCGTTGCCAAGGCCACGGGCGGCGTCGATCAGTACCAGTTCGATGTCCCGCGCCAGGCGGTAATGCTGCAGGCCGTCATCGCTGAGCACGAGATCGAGCGGCCCATCGGCCAGCAGCGCCTCGACCGCACGCCCGCGGTCCGGGTCGATGACCAGCGGCACACCGCTGCGCTGCACGATCAGCAGCGGTTCGTCACCGGCGACGTCGGCGCCCTGCTCCGCCCGTACCCGCCAGGGCAGGCTCGGCGGGTTGGCACCGTAGCCACGGCTGACCACGCCCACACGCAAGCCAAGGCTGCGGCAGTGCTCGATGAGCCAGAGAATCATGGGGGTCTTGCCGGTGCCGCCAACGGTGATGTTGCCCACCACCATCACCGGCACAGGGGCGCGATAGATAGGCCCTTCGCCGGCCAGGAAGGCGTCGCGCTTGCGCTTCACCACCAGGCGGTAAAGCGCCTCCAGCGGGCGCAGCAGCACCAGGGCCGGGTGACCCCGGTACCAGGCGTCCAACAGCCGATCGGAGAAGGCCATCAGGGCTTGTCCGAGGCCTCGACGGTGGTGATGCGCAGCTTGCTGAAGCCCAGCTTGCCGGCCGCATCCATGGCGGTGATCACCGTTTGATGGGTGGTCTTGGCATCGGCGCTGATGATCATCGGCAGGCTGTTGTCGCCACCGGATTCCTTGCTCAAGGCCGTCATCAGCGTCGCCAGGTCGTTCTTCACCAGTACCTGGCCATTCAGCGCGTACTGCCCGTCGGCACTGATAGACAGCTCCAGGGTCTTCACCTCGGTAGCCTGGGTCGGGGTACCGCTGACGGCCTCGGGCAGCTCGATCTTCAGCTCGCTCGGGCGGCTGAAGGTCGTGGTGACCACGAAGAACAACAGCAGCACGAAGATCACGTCGATGAACGAAGTCAGGTTGAGGAAGACCTCCTCACGCGCGACGTTGCCCGCACGGCGACGGAACTTCACGCTTTGCCTTCCTCTGCGAAGTCCACTTCACGATCACCCTGGGTCACTTCCACCAGCTTGATCGCCTCCTGCTCCATGGCCACCACCAGCTCGTCGACGCGACGCAGCAGGAAACGATGGAAGAACACCGCAGGGATAGCGACCACCAGGCCCGCTGCAGTGGTAATCAGAGCCTTGCCAATACCGCCAGCCAGTGCCGGAGCGTTGGCCATGCCGTTGTCCATGAAGCCGCTGAAGATCTCGATCATGCCGAACACGGTGCCCAACAGGCCCAACAGCGGGCCCATCGCGGCGATGGTGCCCAGGGTGTTGAGGTAGCGCTCCAGTTCGTGGATGACGCGGGAAGCGGCCTCCTCGATGCACTCCTTCATGATCTCGCGACCGTGCTTGGAGTTGGCCAGGCCCGCCGCGAGGATCTCACCCAGCGGGGAAGACGCACGCAGCTCCTTGAGCTTCTGGGCGTTGAGCTGCTTGTCCTTGACCATGCGCCACACCTGGCCGAGCAATTGCGGCGGTGCGATGCGATTGGCGCGAAGCGTCCACAGACGCTCCACGATAATGGCGGTGGCTGCGATGGAACTCAGAATGATAGGCAGCATCATCCAGCCGCCTGCTTTGACCAGCTCCCACACGGTGGCAAATCCCCTTGAAAAAAGTGGCGCAACTCTAGCACAGGGTCAGGGCCCCGCCGACCGCCGCCGTTCTCATTTTTCCCGCCAGAAACGTGCCTGGGTCCGCAGTCCACGCACCTCGTCACCTTCACCAAGGCGGATCAGCAACGCACCGGACTCCGCCGTGTCGTGGATTACAGCGCCCGCCGCCCGGTAACGGGCGATCACGGTCGGGTGTGGGTGGCCGAAAGCGTTGTGACTGCCGCGGGTAATCAGCGCACCACGTGGAGCCACTGCGCCAATGAGCGCCGCCGATGAAGAGCTGGCGCTGCCATGGTGCGGCGCCAGCAGCCAATCGGCGTGCAAGGACTCACCACTGGCAATCCAGGCGGCTTCGGCCTGGGCACCGATATCGCCGGTCAGGTGAATGCGCTCGCCCCGCGCCTCCACACTGAGCACACAGGAGCGGTCGTTGCCGGTGCGCGCGACCTCCCAGCGCCAGGTTCGCAGGCGCACGCCGTCCCATTCCCAGGCCTGGTCACGGCAGGCCTCGGCCCCCAGGCTGGCCGGCAGGCGCTCCGGCTCGCCGCTCACCACCCGTGCCACCGGCATGCCACGCATCACGGCACCGGCGCCACCCGCGTGGTCGTTGTCGGCATGGCTGAGGAGCATCTGGTCCAGGCGCCGCACACCCAGCCCCAGCAGGCTGGGCAACACCACGCGCTCGCCCATGTCGAAATCACCCCGCCGCGCGCCAGCGTCGTAGAGCAGCGCGTGCTCCCGCGTGCGCACCAGCACCGACAGCCCCTGCCCCACATCCAGCAACCAGATATCCGCCTTCCCCCAGGCCGGGCGCTCCACCGGCGGAAACAGCGTTGGCAACAACAACGCCAACCCCAAAGCCCGCACCGGCATCCCGGCCGGCACGATCAGCAGCAGGCAACCGAGTATGCCCAGCAGCCAGGCCCAGACGGGAACGACGGTCGCCTGCCAGGCGGGAATCCATTCCGCTATCCAGCCCAGCAAGCGGAACAACAGTTCCAGCGAACCGCCCGCCAGCCACAGCAATCCCGCCCCCACCCCGGGCACGCCCTGCAGGGCCGTGCCTAATAAAGACAGCGGCACCGAGACCAGGCTGACCCAGGGCACCGCCACCAGGTTGGCCAGCGGGCCGCTCAGGCTGATGGGCAGTGCCATGGCTAGCAGCAAGGGCGACAGCGCCAGGCCCATGGTCCATTGCGCGCGCCACCAACTGCGCCACCAGGGCGGCACGCCCAGGCGTCCGGCGAAGATCAGCACCAGCAATGCCACGGCCCCGAAGGACAACCAGAACCCCGCCTGCAGCGACGCCAGCGGATCGGCCGCCAGCACCACGCAGAAGGCCACCAGCAACGGGCGCAGCACGCCCAGGTGACGAAAGCGCAGGCGCCACAGCAGCGCGATGGCGGTCATCAGGCAGGAGCGCTGCACCGGCACGTCGAAGCCGGCGAGGAGTCCGTAACCCAGCGAGCCGACGAAGGCCAGCGCACAGGCACAAGGCAACCACGGCAGGCGTCGGGGCCAAATGCCGAGCCGGGCCAGCAACGCCACAGCTCCGTACAGCACCGCCGCGAGCAAGGCGATGTGCTGGCCGGAAATCACCATCAGGTGCACCGTCCCGGTGTTCTGCAGCAACTGCCAGTCCGCGCTGTCGACGCCCGAGCCATCTCCCAGCACCAGCGCGGCGATGCCACCATTGCGGCCATGGGCGGGCACACTTTCTATACCCTGGCGCACGCGGTCACGCCAGGCAGCCGGGCCACTGCCCCGCTGCAACGGCTCGCCCGCCTTCACCGAGCCGGTGGCGCCGGTATGGCGGGCCAGCAGCCAGGCTTCGTAGTCGAATGCGTGGGGGTTCACCAGGCCCCGGGGGCGCTTCAGGGTCACCGCCAGGCGCCAGCGCTCGCCCCCGCGCACCTCGGGCCCGCCATACCAGGACAGGCGCATGCGCTGCGGCAAGCGCAATCCGGGGGCGACGGCATCCTCCAGCTCGAAACGCACCACCCCACCATCCCGCTGCGGCAGGCCGACAACCTGCCCTTGCAGCCAACGAGTCTCGCCATCCAGGGCCATGGCCAGGCGATCATCTAGGGCCTGCTGGGCAAAGAAGCAGGCCCAGGCGCCGCCCAGGAGGAACAGCCCCGGCAGCCGTAGCCGTGTGAATAGAAGAACGGCGCCCAGCACCGCCGCCGCCAGAAGCCAGCCGCCCGTCGGCAACCCCGGCATGAAACGCAGCGAGGCCAACCCGCAGGCCAGCGCAACCAACCTCCCCGTCATGGCAAGGCTCCCTCCCTGGGCTCAGCTCAACGGCGCCGGTCGATGACCGTTGATCGGTGCGGTTCCATTCATTTATCGACACAAACTGACCCGGCGGTGTCATAACCATGAATGCATAATGTCGGCGCTTCAGCCTGCCAGAGAGCCCACATGCCGCGTCGCCTCTTCAAACGCTACATGCCGAACCCGGACCTGATCAGGGAGCACAAGTCGCTGCGCTTCCTCGGTGCCCTGATCCACGACCCGAACCTCTGGCATCTCAACCGCCATTCGGTCTCGCGGGCGATGGCCATGGGTCTGTTCGCCGCCTTCATCCCGATGCCCCTGCAGATGCTGCTGGCAGCGGCGCTGGCGATCACCGTGCGCGCCAACCTGCCGATCTCCGTCGGCCTGGTCTGGCTGACGAACCCTATCACCATGCCGCCGGTGTTCTATTGCACCTACAAGATGGGCGCCTGGCTGATGGGCGTGCCGCCGCGCACCCTGCCCGACGAGCTGACCTTCCACTGGATCACCCAGGAACTGTCCACCCTGTGGCAGCCCTTCCTGCTGGGCTCCATCGTCTGCGGCATCCTCGTCGGCGCCCTGGGCTACATGCTGACCATGCTCTACTGGCGTTGGTGGGTCGGTCACAGCTGGCGCAAGCGTCAGAAACGCCGCCAACAGGCCGGGCTCAAATAGCCCCTGGCCGCCGCGCCCACTCCGGGCCTGAAATGAAAAACGCCGCTTTCGAGCGGCGTTTTTCGTGGTGCGGGGCTGTGCCCTATTCGTAGCGCAGCGCTTCCGCCGGCTGGGTCTGAGCAGCGCGCCAGGCCGGATAGAGCGTGGCGAGGAAGCTCATCAGCAGCGCAGCACCGCAGATCATCACCACGTCCGCCACCTGCAGGTCGGACGGCAGGTAGCTGACGAAGTACACGTCGGAACTGAAGATGTGCTGCCCGCTGGCACGCTCCAGGGCAGCGATCCAGGTGCTGACGTTGAGTGCCGTGACGATGCCCAGCCCGGTGCCGATCAGGGTGCCGACCGCGCCGATGACGCTGCCCTGCACCATGAAGATGGCCATGATCTGCCGGGGCGTGGCGCCGAGGGTGCGGAGGATGGCGATATCGGCGCGCTTGTCGGCCACTACCATGATCAGCGTGGCGATGATGTTGAACGCCGCCACCGCGACGATCAGCAGCAGGAGCAGGCCGATCATGGTCTTCTCCATCTTCATCGCGCTGAACAGGCTGCCCTGGGTGTGGGTCCAGTCATCCGACCGGTAGCCCGCGCCCAGCGCCTTGACGATCTGCGCGGAAACACGCGGCGCCTGGTAGAGGTCCTTCAGGGCGATGCGCACGCTCTGCACCTGGCCTTCCTGCAGGCGCTGAATGGTGGCGGCGTCGGCGACGTTGATCAGCGCCAGGGAGCTATCCAGCTCGGCGCCCACCTTGAATACGCCGACCACGCTGAGGCGCTGCATGCGCGGGGTGATGCCACCCGGTGCGTTGCTGACCTCGGGCACGATCAGGGTCAGCTTGTCGCCGACGTTGAGGTGGAAGCGGCGCGCAGTGATTTCACCGACGACGATGCCGAACTCGCCGGGCACCAGGTCGGCCAGCGCACCCTGCACGATGTGCTTGCCGATGATGGAGACCTTGGGCTCTTCCGCCGGGTCGATGCCGTTGATCTGCACCGGCTGCATCATGCCCTTGTAGGAGAGCATCCCCTCCAGCTCGGCGAAGGGCACGGCACCGGTCACCTCCGGGTGCTTCATCGCCGTGGCGGCGACGCTGCGCCAGTCGTCCAGCGGCTGCTCGGCGGCGAGGGTAGCGTGGGGCACCATGCCGAGGATCCGCGAGCTCATCTCCTTCTGGAACCCGTTCATCACCGAGAGCACGACGATCATCGCCAGCACGCCCAGGGCGAGGCCGATCATCGAGGTCAGCGAGATGAAGGAGATGAAGTGGTTGCGGCGTTTCGCGCGGGTGTAGCGCGCGCCGATGAAGATGGCCAGGGGTCTGAACATGTCAGGCAGCCACCAGCCGGCCTTCTTCCAGGCGCAGCACCCGGTCCATCTGCTGGGCCAGTTGCGGGTCGTGGGTCACCACCAGGAAGGCGGTGCGCAGCGAGCCGCTGAGCTCCAGCATCAGCTCCTGGATGCTCTGGGCGGTGTGCTTGTCGAGGTTGCCGGTGGGCTCGTCGAGCAGCACCAGCTCCGGGTTGTTGACCAGGGCACGAGCGATGGCCACGCGCTGGCGCTCGCCACCGGACAGCTCAGCCGGTTTGTGCGACAGGCGATGGCCGAGGCCGACGCGCTCCAGCAGCGCGGTGGCACGCTGGCGCGCCTCGGCGATCGGCGTGCGGCCGATCAGCAGGGGCATGCAGACGTTTTCCAGCGCAGTGAACTCGGGCAGCAGGTGGTGGAACTGGTAGACGAAGCCCAGCGCGCGGTTGCGCAGCAAGCCACGGGCCTTCTCGTTGAGGGCCGACAGTTCTTCCCCCGCCAGCCAGACGCTGCCGGTGCTGGGGGTGTCGAGCCCGCCTAGCATGTTCAGCAGGGTGCTCTTGCCCGAGCCCGAACTGCCGACGATGGCGATGCGCTCGCCCGGGTGCAGCTCCAGTTCGACGCCGGACAGCACCTGCACCGATTGCGGGCCTTCCTCGTAGCTCTTGCCCAGGTTGCGGCAGCTCAGCACCGCGCGATCTTTCACGTCACTCATAACGAAGCGCCTCTGCGGGCTGGGTGCGCGCAGCACGCCAGGCCGGGTAAAGGGTGGCGAAGAAACTCAGGACCAGCGCGGCGCCGCAGACCAGCACCACGTCCTCCAGCATCAGCTGCGAGGGCAGGTAGTCGATGAAGTAGACGTCGGCGCTGAGGAACTTGTGGCCGAGCACGTCCTCCAGCCAGGAGATGGCGGCGCTGACGTTGAGCGCGGCGAGGATGCCCAGCACGCAACCGATGGCGGTGCCGACCACGCCGATCACCGTGCCCTGGACCATGAAGATGCCCATGATCTGCCCCGGCGTGGCGCCAAGGGTACGGAGGATGGCGATGTCGCCCTTCTTGTCGGTGACCACCATGACCAGGGTGGAAATGATGTTGAACGCGGCGACCGCGACGATCAGCAGCAACAGCAGGCCGATCATGGTCTTCTCCATGCGGATGGCCTGGTAGAGGTTGCCGTGGGTACGGGTCCAGTCGCGGGCGTAGAAGTCCTCGCCCTTGAGCTGCCCGGCGATCTGCCAAGCCACGCGCGGCGCCTGGAACAGGTCGTCGAGCTTGAGACGCAGGCCCTGCACCTGGTCGGGCTTCCAGCGGTGCAGCCGGGCGGTGTCCTTGATGTTGGCCACGGCCAGGGCGCCGTCCAGCTCGCCGGCGCCGACATGGAAGATGCCGACCACGGTGAAGCGCTTCATGCGCGGGAACACGCCGGCCGGGGTGACCGCCACTTCCGGCAGCACGAAGGTGACCTTGTCGCCCATGCCAACGCCGAGCTTGGTGGCCGCCTTGTCGCCGATGACGATGCCGAACTCGCCGGCGCGCAGCGAGGCCAGGTCGCCCTGCTTGAAGTAGTCGTCGATGATCGAGACCTGCCCTTCCAGCGCTGGGTCGACGGCGTTGACCAGCACCTTCTGCACCTTGCCGTTGTTGGTCAGCAGGCCCTGCATCTGGGTGAAGGGCGCCACCGCGGCGATGCCCGGCTGCGCACGGACCTTGTCGGCCAGCGCCTGCCAATCGTTGATCGGGGTGGCGGATTCGATGGTGGCGTGGGGCACCATGCCCAGCACGCGCTCGCGCATCTCGCGGTCGAAGCCGTTCATCACCGACAGCACGAGAATCATCACCAGCACGCCGAGGGCGAGGCCGATCATGGAAGTCAGGGAGATGAACGAGACGAAGTAACTGCGACGCTTGGCGCGCGTGTAACGGGCGCCGATATACAGGGGCAGCGGTCTGAACATAGAAAAAGGTTCGCTTGCGAAGAAAGGAACGTCCTTGTGGCGGGGTCAGGCGAGCAGCTTTACACTCAGACCACCCCTGCACCCATGGGTTCGCCATGTCGACACAAGACGCAGATGACCGCCGCGAATACTACCGTATCGAAGATACGATCGCACTGGAATTTACCCCCCTGACCGGCGCCCAGGCCCAGGCCAGCGAGGAGCTCCACGACGCGTCACCGCTGTTCAATCTGCTCAGCGACCTGCACCTGATGGACTTCGAGTCGCAGCACCTGCTGCGGCATATTTCCGAACGCGACCGGACCCTGGCCAACTACCTGAAGGTGATGAACAAGCGCATCGACCTGCTCGGCCAGGCCGTGGCCCAGAGCCTGATGCGCGACATCGGCCCGCCCCGCCGGGTGACCCTGTCCGAAGGCGGCGTCGGCTTCCTCTGCCCGCAGCCTTTTCAGCTCGGCAGCCACCTGGCGATCAAGATGGTGCTGATGCCCCAGGCCCTTGGCCTGCTGCTGCGCGCCGTGGTGATCCACAGCCAGTTGCGCGAGGACGGCGAGTACGAGATCGGCACCGAATTCGAAGCGCTGACTGACGCACAGCGCCAATTGCTCGCCCGGCATATCCTGCAGAAGCAGGCCCAGGCTCGCCGCCAGGCCCGCGCCCGCTCGGTTCCGCCTCCAGGATGATCCCCATGTCGCGCCTTCTGCTTCTGCTCTGCCTGTCCCTCCCCCTCCCGGCCCTGGCCGAAACCATCGAGATACCCGTCGGCCAGCAAGGCGACAGCGGCCTTTCGCTGCCCGCGCGTGGCGAATCCCAGCGGGCAGTACTCGAACGTTTCGGCCTGCCGGACGAGGAGCATCCCGCCGTCGGCAAGCCGCCGATCGCGCGCTGGGACTACCGCGAGTTCTCCGTCTATTTCGAAAGCGGGCATGTCGTCGACAGCGTCCGCCACCACCAACCCCGACACCCCGAGGTTTCCCAGTGACCCTGATCTACGGCCATCGCGGCGCCAAGGGCGAATGCCCTGAAAACACCCTGGCCAGCTTCCAGCAGTGCCTCTCCCACGGCGTGAAGCGCTGCGAACTCGACCTGCACCTGTCCCGCGACGGCGAACTGATGGTGATCCACGACCCGACGCTCAAGCGCACCACCGGCCGCCGCGGCAAGGTGGTGGAGCACGACGCCGAAGAACTGGTCACCTACGACGCCCGCCAGGGCGGCCCGGGCTGGGTCAAACCCTGCCCCATCCCGCGCCTGGAAGAGCTGTTCGAGCAGTGCAACTTCGAGCACTGGCAACTGGAAGTGAAGAGCGCCTCCCGCGTGCGCGCCGCGCGCACCGTGCTGGCCATCCGTGAGCTCGCCGAGCGCCACGGCCTGCTGGACAAGGTCACCGTCACCTCCAGCTCCCGCGAGGTGCTGCGTGCATTGAACCGCCTGACGCCCGACCTCGCCCGCGGCCTGGTGGCCGAATACGCCTGGCTCGATCCGCTGAAAGTCGCGGCCAATCATGGCTGCAACCTGCTGGCGCTGAACTGGACCCTGTGCACCCCCGAGCGCCTGCAGAAGGCGCAGAAGCAGGGGCTGCACGTGTCGGTATGGACGGTGAACGAGCCGGCCCTGATGCGCCGCCTCGCCGACTTCGGCGTGGACAGCATCATCACCGACTTCCCCGGCGTGGCGGTGAGCACGCTGGCGCGCTGAAGCCTCGTTGTTCCGGGGCTGAAGCCCGGGCTACGCAGGCCCTCTCGGCGCCGTAGGTTGGCGCCGAGCGCAGCGAGGCCCAACGGTGCGAGATTCAGCATTGTTTCCTGAGCAAACGGTGGGCTGAACGCCCATCCGAGCGTCACTCCCCCAGAACGAAAAAACCGGCCGCAAGGGCCGGTTTTTTCATGGGCGTCGCCTGATCAGAAGCTCTCCCGATTCGGCCAGCGCCAGGTGCGCGGATCGTCGAGAGGGTCCTCCCCGGCCGGTTCAGGCGCCCGGCCGGTGCCGCTCAAAAAAGCCGGTTGAGGCCGTCGAACGCCGCCACCCGATAGGCTTCCGCCATGGTCGGGTAGTTGAAGGTGGTGTTGATGAAGTACTTGATGCTGTTGGCTTCACCCTTCTGGTTCATGATCGCCTGGCCGATGTGGACGATCTCCGACGCCTGGTAGCCGAAGCAGTGCACGCCGAGCACTTCCAGGGTCTCGCGGTGGAAGAGGATCTTCAGCATGCCCACCGGCTCGTGGGAAATCTGCGCGCGGGCCATGCCCTTGAAGAAGGCCTTGCCCACTTCATAGGGGATCTTGGCCTGGGTCAGCTCGCGCTCGTTCTTGCCGATCGAGCTGATCTCCGGAATGGTGTAGATGCCGGTGGGCACGTCATCGACGAAGCGCCAGCTGTCGTTCTCCACCGCGCTGCCGGCGGCCGAGCGCCCCTGGTCGGCGGCGGCACTGGCCAGGCTCGGCCAGCCGATCACGTCGCCCGCGGCGAAGATGTTGCCCACCTCGGTGCGGTAGTACTGGTCGACGTTGATCTGGCCACGGCTGTTGACCTTGATGCCGACGTTCTCCAGCCCCAGGCGGTCGGTGTTGCCGGTACGGCCGTTGCACCACAGCAGGCAGTCGGCCTTGATCTTCTTGCCGGACTTCAGGTGCAGGATCACCCCGTTCTCCAGCCCCTCGATGCGCTCGTACTCCTCGTTGTGACGGATGAGCACGTTGTTGTTGCGCAGGTGGTAGCTGAGGGCGTCGGAGATCTCGTCGTCGAGGAAGCTGAGCAACTGGTCGCGGTTGTCGATCAGGTCCACCAGCACGCCGAGGCCGCTGAAGATCGAGGCGTACTCGGAGCCGATCACCCCGGCGCCGTAGATGATGATGCGGCGCGGCGTGTGGGTGAGGCTGAGGATGGTGTCGCTGTCATAGATACGCGGGTGGTGGAAGTCGACGTCGGCCGGGCGATAGGGGCGCGAGCCGGTGGCGACGATGACCTGCTTGGCCACCAGTTTCTCCACCACGCCGCTGGTGCACACCACCTCGACGGTCTGCTCGTCGGAGAAGCTGGCCGTGCCGAAGAACACATCGACGCGATTGCGGGCGTAGTAGCCGGTGCGCGAGGCCACCTGCTTGGAGATCACCCGCTCGGCGCTCTTGAGCACGTCGGGGAAGGAGAACCAGCGCGGCTCGCCGATCTGGCGGAACAGCGGGTTGGTGTTGTACTGCATGATCTGCCGCACCGAGTGGCGCAGGGCCTTGGACGGGATGGTGCCCAGGTGGGTGCAATTGCCGCCGACCAGCGGGCGGTTGTCCACCACCGCCACCTTGCGTCCGGCCTTGGCGGCGTTCATCGCCGCCCCTTCCCCGGCCGGGCCGGAACCCAGCACCACTACGTCGTAGTTGTAGACAGCCATGCTTACTCCTCATAACGGGCCGGAGGGCTCTCTGTGGCCTCCGGCAGGGCCGCGGAACTCGTCACCGCGGCGTTTCGAACTCGGCGCGCAGCTTAGTCAGGCTGCGTGGCGCTGCACATTAGCGCTTGGTCGCGTCGTAGGCGAGTTTTGCATCCACTACATCGCCGTCGCGATTGGCTTCCTCGCACTTTTCGCGATTGCCGCCACAGATCGAGCATTCCTTCTCGATCCCCAGGTTGGCGATGCCGCCGCAGGAACCGGCGATGGGCTTGCGCCCCATGATCACGCCGATGGCCATGCCCAGCACCACCAGCAGCATGATCAGGAAAACCAGTAGCCAGGTCATGTTCAGTGCGCCTCCGTGGGGAACAGTTGCTCGAAGCGGCGGCTGCCGCGGGTGGCGAAGCCCATGCCTTCGCGGGTCACGAAGAACGCCGCGATGCTGTGGCGGTCGGCAAACGCGAGGCCAGCCTCGGGGCCGAGCACCATCAACAGCGTAGACAGTCCATCGGCATTCAGGGCCGACGGGTTGATCACCGTGACCGCTGCCAGGTGATGGGTAATGGGAGCGCCGCTCGTGGGATCGAGGGTATGAGAATACCGCTGTCCACCCCGTTCGAAGTAGTTGCGATAGTCGCCGGAGGTGGAAATACCCATGTCCTGCAGTGCAACAATCTTCTGCGCTACCTGGCGATCATCGCGCGGTGCTTCGATGGCCACGCGCCAGGGGCTGCCGTCGGGCTTGCGGCCGACGGCCTTCATTTCTCCGGTGATCTCCACCAGGGAACTGGTCACGCCCAGCTCGCCCAGCCGCGCGCTGACGCGATCCACGGCGTAGCCGGCGGCGATGGCGTTGAAGTCCAGCTGCACGGCGGCGTCCTTGCACAACTCGTCGCCCTGGCGCTTGAGGTGCTGGTGACCGACATCCGCTCGGGCCATGGCGATGGCCTCGGCGCTGGGCACCTGGTCCCCACGCGATTGCGGGCCGAAGCCCCAGAGGTTGAGCAGCGGCTCCAGGGTCATGTCGAAGGCGCCGTCGCTTTGTGCGGACAGGCTGTCGCCGAAGGCCACCAGCTCCAGCATGGGCGCCGGCAAGGCCATGCAGCTGCCCGCCGGCAGGGCGTTGAAGCGCTCCACGTCGGAGTCGGCTCGGTAGGTGGACATCTGCCGGTCGATCTCGGCGAGGATACCCTCCACTTCGCCCCTCGCCTGCTCCACGGAAGGACCGGACGCGCTGCGCACATACTTCACCGAGTAGCTGCTGCCCATGGTCGGGCCGCCGAACTGCTCCAGGGAATCGCCACAACCGGCCAGCAGGACACTGGCCGAAAGCAGCAGGGCAACAGGTCTAACCACCGAAGTCGTCCAGCAGGATGTTCTCGCGCTCGACGCCCAGGTCCAGCAGCATCTTGATCACTGCTGCGTTCATCATCGGCGGGCCGCACATGTAGAACTCGCAGTCCTCAGGGGCCGGGTGGTCCTTGAGGTAGTTCTCGAACAGCACGTTGTGGATGAAGCCGGTATGGCCGTTCCAGTTGTCCTCGGGCTGCGGGTCGGACAGCGCCAGGTGCCACTGGAAGTTGGGGTTCTCGGCGGCCAGCTGGTCGTACTCCTCTGTGTAGAAGGCCTCGCGCAGGGAACGCGCGCCGTACCAGAAGCTGATTTTGCGCTGGGAGCCCAGGCGCTTGAGCTGGTCGAAAATGTGCGAACGCATGGGAGCCATGCCGGCGCCACCGCCGATGAAGACCATCTCGGCCTGGGTGTCCTTGGCGAAGAACTCGCCGAAGGGGCCGTACACGGTGACCTTGTCGCCCGGCTTGAGGTTGAACACCCAGGAAGACATCTTGCCCGGCGGGATCTCGTCCTTGCCCGGCGGCGGCGAAGCCACGCGGATGTTGAACTTCACGATGCCCTTTTCGTCGGGGTAGTTGGCCATGGAGTAGGCGCGGATGACGGTCTCGTCGACCCTGGAGACATACTTCCAGAAGTTGAACCTGTCCCAGTCGGCCCGGTACTCGGGCTGGATGTCGAAGTCCTTGTAGTGCACCTCGTGGGGCGGACATTCGAGCTGGACGTAGCCACCGGCGCGGAAGTCCACGCTCTCCCCTTCCGGCAGGCGCAGGGTCAGCTCCTTGATGAAGGTGGCGACGTTGGGGTTGGACTCCACCGTGCATTCCCACTTCTTAACGCCGAAGACTTCTTCGGGCACCTCGATGTGCATGTCCTGCTTCACCGGGGTCTGGCAGGACAAACGCCAGCCTTCCTTCGCCTGGCGGCGGGTGAAGTGGGACTCCTCGGTGGGCAGCATCTCGCCGCCGCCGCTCTCCACCACGCACTTGCACTGGGCACAGGTACCGCCGCCGCCGCAGGCTGAGGAGAGGAAGACGTTCTGCGCCGCCAGGGTCTGCAGCAGCTTGCCGCCGGCCGGGACGGTGATGGTGCGCTCGCGGTTGATCACGATGTTCACGTCGCCGCTGGACACCAGCTTGGCGCGGGCGGCGAGGATGACCACCACCAGCGCGAGGACGATGGCGGTGAACATGCCAATGGCGAGGAAGATTTCGAAACTCGGCATGTCGCCTCCTTACAACTGGACGCCCGAGAAGGACATGAACCCCAGCGACATCAGGCCGATGGTGATGAAGGTGATGCCCAGGCCCTGCAGGCCCTCGGGTACATCGCTGTACTTGAGCTTCTCGCGGATGCCGGCGAGCAGCGCGATGGCCAGGGCCCAGGAGAAGCCGGAACCGACGCCGTAGACCACGCTCTCACCCAGGTTGTAGTCGCGCTCCACCATGAACAGCGAGCCGGCCATGATGGCGCAGTTCACCGTGATCAGCGGCAGGAAAACGCCGAGGGCGTTGTAGAGCGAGGGCACGTACTTGTCGAGCAGCATCTCGAGGATCTGCACGATGGCGGCGATCACCCCGATGTAGCTGAGCAGGCCGAGGAACGACAGGTCCACGTCCGGCAGGCCGGCCCACGCCAGCGCGCCGTCCTTGAGCAGGAGGGTGTAGAGCAGGTTGTTGGCCGGCACGGTGATGGCCTGCACCACGATCACGGCGATGCCGAGGCCGATGGCGGTCTCCACCTTCTTGGAAATGGCGATGAAGGTGCACATGCCGAGGAAGAAGGCCAGGGCCATGTTCTCGACGAACACCGCCTTCACGAACAGGCTGATGTAGTGCTCCATCAGTAGGCCTCCTTGTTGGATACCTGGGGCGCGATCTTGAAGGACGGGGCTTCCTTCTGCTCGGTCTTCCAGCTGCGCAGGGCCCAGATGATCAGTCCGATGAGGAAGAAGGCCGAGGGCGGTAGCAGCAGCATGCCGTTGGGCTGGTACCAGCCGCCGTCGTTGATCACCGGGAGGATCTCGTAGCCCAGCAGCTTGCCGGAGCCGAACAGCTCGCGGATCACGCCGAGGACGATGAGCATGGCGCTGTAGCCGAGGCCGTTGCCGATGCCGTCGAAGAACGACAGCACGGGCGGGTTGGCCATGGCGAAGGCTTCGGCGCGGCCCATCACGATGCAGTTGGTGATGATCAGGCCGACGAACACCGAGAGCTGCTTGGACAGGCTGAAGGCATAGGCCTTGAGCACCTGGTCCACCACTATCACCAGCGAGGCGATGATCACCATCTGCACGATCATGCGGATCGAGCTGGGGATCTGGCTGCGGATCATCGAGATGAACAGGTTGGAGAAGCCGGTCACCAGCGTCAGGGCGATGGACATCACCAGCGCGGTCTTCAGGTTGGAGGTGACCGCCAGGGCCGAGCAGATGCCGAGGATCTGCAGGCCGATGGGGTTGTTGTGGAGGATCGGGTCCAGCAGGACCGAGCGGATCGTGGGTTGCGCCATGTTCATGCCTCCCCGTCGTTGAGCTTGGCCAGGAAGGGGCCGAAGCCGTTCTTGCCAAGCCAGAAATGCAGCAGGTTGTTGACGCCCTTGCTGGTCAGCGTGGCGCCGGCCAGGCCGTCGACCTGGTGGTTGGCGTTGGGCGAGCCGGGCTCGACGCTGCCCTTGATGATCTGGATGGCCAGCTGGCCTTGCTCGTCGAACAGGCTCTTGCCGTTCCACAGCGCCTTCCATTTCGGGTTGTCCACCTCGCCGCCGAGGCCGGGCGTCTCGCCGTGCTGGTAGAAGCCGAGGCCGACCACGGTGTCGAGGTCGCCCTTGAGGGCGAGGAAGCCGTACAGGGTCGACCACAGGCCGTAACCGCGCACCGGCAGGATCAGGGTGTCCAGTTGGCCGTCCTTCTCCACCAGGTAGACGGTGGTGAAGCGCTCGCGGCGCTTGATGGAGGCGATGTCCTGGTCACCTGGCAGGGCGTCGGAAAGCTTCGGGTCCTTGGCAGCCTTCAGCGGGTCGAAGCCGGCGGCCTGGATGGCGTCGCTGTATTCGCCGCTGGAGAGGTCCACCACCTTGGCGGTGATGCGCTCGGCATAGAGTGCCTTCACTTCGCTGGCGGACATGCCAGGCTGACCGAGGCCGGCGATGGAGAGGATGCTGCGCTGCTTGTCCAGCTCGCGGTTCTCCACCTGCACCGGTTTGAGGGCTACCGCCCCGCCGGCGACGAAGATGGAGCACACCAGGCAGACCACCAGGGCCACCAGCAGGGTGCGGATCGTGGATTCCTTCTGGTTAGCCATGGCGTGCCAGCCTCCGCTTGATATTGGCCTGGACGACGAAGTGGTCGATCAGCGGTGCACAGAGGTTGGCGAAGAGGATCGCCAGCATCATGCCTTCCGGGAAGGCGGGGTTGACCACGCGGATCAGCACCACCATCAGGCCGATCAGCGCGCCGAACAGCCATTTGCCGGTGTTGGTCATGGAGGCGGACACCGGGTCGGTGGCCATGAACATCATGCCGAAGGCGAAGCCGCCAAGGACCAGGTGCCAGTACCAGGGCATGGCGAACATCGGGTTGGTGTCGGAGCCGATGGTGTTGAACAGCGTGCTGGTGGCGATCATGCCCAGCATCACGCCAGCGACGATGCGCCAGGCGGCGATGCGGGTCAGCAGCAGCACGCCGCCGCCGATGAAGATGGCCAGGGTGCTGGTCTCGCCGATGGAGCCGTGGATGGTGCCGAGGAAGGCGTCCATCCAGGTGATGCCGTGACCGATGATGTTCTCCACGCCACCCGCCGCGCCCAGGCTCAGGGAGGTGGCGCCGGCGAAGCCGTCCACTGCCGTCCACACCGCGTCACCGGAAATCTGCGCCGGGTAGGCGAAGAACAGGAAGGCACGGCCCACCAGGGCGGGGTTGAGGAAGTTCTTGCCGGTGCCGCCGAACACTTCCTTGCCCAGCACCACGCCGAAGCTGATACCGAGGGCCACCTGCCACAGCGGGATGCTCGGTGGCAGGGTCAGGGCGAAGAGCACGGAGGTGACGAAGAAACCTTCGTTCACTTCATGGCGGCGGATGGCAGCGAACAGCACTTCCCAGAAGCCGCCGACGATGAAGGTCACGGCGTAGATGGGCAGGAACCAGGCCGCGCCCTGGATGACGTTGTCCCACAGGCTGTTGGGGTCGAAGCCCGCCAGGCTGCCGATCAGCGCGAAGCGCCAGCCGTCCTGGGCGGCCAGCAGGTCCGGGCTCTGGGCGAACACCAGGTTGGCCTGGTAGCCGACGTTCCACATGCCGAAGAACATCGCCGGGAAAGTGCAGAGCCACACGGTGATCATCATGCGCTTGAGGTCGATGCCGTCGCGCACGTGGGCCGTGGTCCGGGTGACGTTGGCCGGCCGGTAGAAGAAGGTGTCGATCGCTTCGTACAGGGCGTACCACTTCTCGAAGCGGCCACCCTGTTCGAAGTTGTGCTCGATCCGGTCGAGGAATTTGCGCAGGCCCATGTCAGCCCTCCTTCTCGATGCGGTTGAGGTTGTCCCGCAGGATGGGGCCGTACTCGTACTTGCCGGCGCAGACGTAGCTGCACAGCGCCAGGTCTTCCTCGTCCAGTTCCAGGCAGCCCAGCTTCTGGGCCATCTCGGTGTCGCCGACGATGAGGTAGCGCAGCAACTGGGTGGGCAGGATGTCCAGCGGCATCACCGCCTCGTAGTTGCCCACCGGCACCATGGCGCGCGGGCTGCCGTTGGTGCTGGTGCTGAAGGCGAACCGGCGGGCCGCCATCAGCTTGGAGACGAAGACGTTCAGCACCGAGTGCTTGTTCACCCCGGCGCGCAGGTAGTGCAGAAGCTCGCGGTCATGGCCTTCGGCGAGGCAGGACACCTGCAGGTGGTAGCGCCCCAGGTAGGCGCAGGCGCCACGGGAGGTGCGCCCGCCCAGCAGGGAGCCGGACACCACGCGGTTGACGCCGGGCTTGAGCTCGCCGGCGGTCAGCTCGTCGAGGCTCGCGCCCAGGCGGGTGGCCAGCAGACGCGGCTTCTCCACCACCGGGCCGGCCAGGGCCACGACGCGCTCGCCCCACAGGCGGCCGGTGGCGAACAGCTTGCCGACGGCGATCACGTCCTGGTAGCCGATGTGCCACACGCTCTTGGTGGCGCTGACCGGGTCGAGGAAGTGGATGTGGGTGCCCGGAAGACCCGCCGGATGCGGGCCGGAGAAGGTCTCGGTACGCACACCGGTCAACTGCTCACCCGGCAGGCTGGCCCCGTCGGCCTTGCACAGGAATACCCGGCCCAGGCGCGCCAACACCTTGAGGCCGCGCTCGAAGTCGGCGGCGTGGGCGGCGATGATCGGCTGTGGGTCGGCGGCCAGCGGATGGGTATCGAGGGCGGTGACGAAGATCGAGCTGGGAACGGCATCGACGGCCGGCACCCGGCTGAACGGGCGCGTGCGCAGTGCGGTCCAGAGGCCCGAACGCTGCAGGTTGTCCCGCACGGCCTGGGGCTCGAGGGCATCCAGGGCGTTGTCCGGGCAGGTGTCGAAGAGGACTTCGTCATCGCCGTCCACATCGATCACCACCGACTGCAGCACGCGCTGCTCGCCGCGATGGATGGCCGAGACCACGCCTGCCGCCGGGGCGGTGAATATCACGCCGGGGTTCTTCTTGTCGGCGAACAGGGCCTGGCCCAGCTTCACCCGGTCGCCGACCTGCACCTGCATGGTGGGCTTCATGCCGTGGTAGTCGAAGCCGATCACGGCCACGCTACGCACGGCCCGTGCAGCCTCGATGCGCTGCTCAGGCTGGCCTGCGATGGGCAGGTCCAACCCCCGTCTGATTCTTGTCATGTCTCTCGCCTGAACCTTGAGAAGGGTTTCGTCCCGGTGTGGAACAGTAGCCGCCAAACGCCAGGCAGGCGCCGGATCGAACTCCAGCACGCGGCAGGGCCCCGGGACGAGAACCGCGCATTATAAAGAGGCGACTTCCCAAGCGGCCACTGAAAGTCCTGAAATTTCCGACTGTTAGCGCTATTTGGGCAACTGGAAGTCAGCCAGCGGACGAACGGTCACAGCCCGCCGCACCAAGAAAAACGGGGGCCGCAGCCCCCGTTTCCGACATTACGAGCGAGGGCCCGCGGAGCGTCGGATGGCGTAGCAGATGGCGATGAAGCCGAGCCAGAAGGGAATGGCGTACACCGACACGTTGATGCCGGGGATCATCAGCATCACGCCGAGGATCAGCGCCACGAAGGCCAAGCACAGGTAGTTGCTGAAGGGGTACCAGAGCGACTTGAAGAACGGCTCGATGCCCTGGCGCTGCAGGGACTTGCGGAACATCAGGTGCGACAGGCTGATCATCGCCCAGTTGATCACCAGGGCCGCGACCACCAGCGCCATCAGCAGCTCGAGAGCCTTCTGCGGCGCCACGTAGTTGACCACCACGCAGAGCAGGGTCACCAGCGCGGACACAGCGATGCCCAGCACCGGCACGCCACGGCGGTTGACCTTCATCAGCGCCTTGGGCGCATCGCCCTGCTCGGCCAGGCCGTAGAGCATGCGGCTGTTGCAGTAGACGCCGCTGTTGTAGACCGACAGCGCGGCGGTCAGCACCACGAAGTTGAGGATGTGCGCGGCCAGGTCGCTGCCGATCAGCGAGAAGATCTGCACGAAGGGGCTGCCGCTGTAGGGGTCGCCGGCGGCGCCCAGGGTTTCCAGCAGCTTGTCCCAGGGGTAGAGCATCAGCAGCACGCTGAGGGCGCCGATGTAGAAGATCAGGATGCGCCAGATCACCTGGTTGATCGCCTTGGGGATCACCTTCTTCGGCTCGCTGGCCTCGGCAGCGGTGATGCCCACCAGCTCCAGGCCACCGAAGGAGAACATGATGATCGCCAGGACCATCACCAGCCCTTCCAGGCCATTGGGGAAGAAGCCGCCATGGCTCCACAGGTTGCTCACCGCCGCCTGCTCGCCACCGGCGCCGCTAATCAGCAGGTAGAGACCGAGCACGATCATGCCGATGATCGCCACCACCTTGATCAGCGCGAACCAGAATTCGGTCTCACCGAAGGCACGGACGTTGGACAGGTTGATCAGGTTGATCAGCACGAAGAACGCCGCCGCCGTGGCCCAGGTCGGCACCTCCGGCCACCAGAACTGCACGTACTTGCCCACCGCCGTCAGCTCGGCCATGCCCACCAGCACATACAGCACCCAGTAGTTCCAGCCGGACAGGAAACCCGCGTAGCCGCCCCAGTACTTGTGGGCGAAGTGGCTGAAGGAACCGGCCACGGGCTCCTCGACGATCATCTCGCCGAGCTGGCGCATGATCAGGAAGGCGATGAAGCCGGCGATGGCGTAGCCGAGGATCATCGACGGGCCAGCGGATTTGAGCACCCCGGCCGAGCCGAGGAAGAGTCCGGTGCCGATGGCGCCGCCAAGGGCGATCAGCTGGATATGGCGATTTTCCAGGCCGCGCTTGAGCGAGCCGGCGTGCAGCTGTTGTCCGTCCATCAAGGGATATCCAAACAGAAGGTGGGTAAAGCGATTACAGACCTAAAAATGAAAAACGGGAGCCCGAAAGCTCCCGTTCTTTTCACCGTGGTATCAGCGGGGGAAGGCAGGCGGGTTGACCCCGGCCATGTCTTCCATCACGCGGACCACCTGGCAACTGTAGCCGAACTCGTTGTCGTACCACACGTAGAGCACGACGCGGTTGTCGTTGACGATGGTCGCCTCGGCATCCACGACGCCGGCATGGCGCGAACCGACGAAGTCGGTGGAGACCACTTCCTGCGAGCTGACGAAGTCGATCTGCTTCTGCAGGTCGGAGTGCATGGCCATCTGGCGCAGGTACTCGTTGATCTCCTCGCGGGTGGTGGCCTTTTCCAGGTTCAGGTTGAGGATGGCCATCGACACGTTCGGCGTCGGTACGCGAATGGCGTTGCCGGTCAGCTTGCCCTTCAGTACCGGCAGGGCCTTGGCGGCAGCGGTGGCGGCACCGGTCTCGGTGATCACCATGTTCAGCGGCGCGCTGCGACCACGGCGATCGCCCTTGTGGAAGTTGTCGATCAGGTTCTGGTCGTTGGTGTACGAGTGAACGGTTTCGACGTGGCCGTTGACGATGCCGTACTGATCGTTGACAGCCTTGAGCACCGGCACGATGGCGTTGGTGGTGCAGGAGGCGGCCGAGATGATCTTGTCTTCAGCGGTGATTTCGGTGTGGTTGATGCCGTGCACGATGTTCTTCAGCGCGCCCTTGCCGGGTGCGGTCAGAACCACGCGATCGACACCCGGGCAGCTCAGGTGCTGGCCCAGGCCCTCGGCATCACGCCATACGCCGGTGTTGTCGACCAGCAGGGCGTTCTTGATGCCGTACTGGGTGTAGTCGACTTCGGTCGGCGACTTGGCGTAGATCACCTGGATCAGGTTGCCGTTGGCGGTCAGGGTGTTGTTTTCTTCGTCGATGGTGATGGTGCCATCGAACTTGCCGTGTACCGAGTCGCGACGCAGCAGGCTGGCGCGCTTGACCAGGTCGTTGCTGGCGCCCTTGCGCACGACGATGGCGCGCAGACGCAGGCCGTCGCCACCACCGGTTTTCTCGATCAGGATGCGCGCCAGCAGGCGGCCGATGCGGCCGAAGCCGTACAGGACGACGTCGGTGCCTTCGCGGGCCGCGCTGTTCTGCTTGCCGACCACGTCAGCCAGCTCGTCCTTGACGAACTGCTCGACGGCACGGCCATTGCCTTCGGTCTTGAACTTGCTGGCCATCTTGCCCAGGTCCACGGAGGCCGCGCCCAGCTTGAGCTCGCTCATGGCCTTGAGGATCGGGAAGGTGTCATGGACCGACAGTTCGCTGTCGTCAGCCAGGCGGTGACGGGCGAAACGGTGGGCCTTGAGAATGTCGATCACCGAACGGTTGATCAGACCACGGCCATAGATCGAGGTCACCACGCTGTTGTTACGGTAGAGCTGGCCAATCAACGGAATCATCGCTTCCGCGAGGGCTTCACGATCGATCCACTCACCGAGACACTGGTCGGGCTTCTGAGTCACGGGCAGTACCTTCCACTATGTAGGGGCTGAAAAAAGGGGCTACATTATGACGGCGCGCGCAAGCGGCGGCAATCTGCAGCGGACGTAAGACTGACATCCGTCAGTCGGGATAGTTACAATCGCCCGGGTCCATTTTCCGACCGGAGCCTCCTTTGCCCGAGTCCGTCCTGCGTCTCCCGTCCCTGCCCACCGCTGCTGGCAAGCAGCAGTGGAGCAATCTCCCCGGCGCCGCCCTCAGCCTGGCGATAGCCGAAGCTGCCAGCGCGGCCAAACGCTTCACCCTGCTGCTGACCGCCGACAGCCAGAGCGCCGAGCGCCTGGAACAGGAGCTGAGCTTCTTCGCGCCGTCCCTGCCCGTGCTGCACTTCCCCGACTGGGAAACGCTGCCCTACGACCTGTTCTCGCCGCACCAGGACATCATCTCCCAGCGCATCGCCAGCCTCTATCGCCTGCCAGGGCTGACCCACGGCGTGCTGGTGGTGCCCATCACCACCGCCCTGCACCGCCTGGCCCCGACGCGCTTCCTGCTGGGTTCGAGCCTGGTGCTGGACGTTGGCCAGAAGCTCGATGTCGAACAGATGCGCAGCCGCCTGGAGGCCGCCGGCTACCGCTGCGTGGACACCGTCTACGAACACGGCGAATTCGCCGTGCGTGGCGCGCTGATCGACCTGTTCCCCATGGGCAGCGACGCGCCCTTCCGCATCGACCTGTTCGATGACGAGATCGAGACCCTGCGTACCTTCGACCCGGAAACCCAGCGCTCGGTGGACAAGGTGGAGTCGATCCGCCTGCTGCCGGCCCGCGAGTTCCCCCTGGACAAGAAGGCCGTGACCGACTTCCGCGGCCGCTTCCGCGAGCGCTTCGACGTCGACTTCCGTCGCTGCCCCATCTACCAGGACCTGGCCAGCGGCATTACCCCGGCCGGCATCGAGTACTACCTGCCGCTGTTCTTCGAGGAAAGCGCCACCCTCTTCGACTACCTGCCGGCCGACACCCAGGTGTTTTCCCTGCCCGGCATCGAGCAGGCTGCGGAGCAGTTCTGGAACGATGTGCGCAACCGCTACGAAGAGCGCCGCGTCGACCCGGAACGCCCGCTGGTCCCGCCCGCCGAGCTGTTCCTGCCGGTGGAGGACTGCTTCGCCCGCCTCAAGGGCTCGCCACGGGTCGTGGTCAGCCAGGAGGACCAGGGCACAGGCGTGGGCCGCGAACGCTTCCCCGCCCGCCCACTGCCAACACTGGCCATCGAAGCCAAGGCCAGCGAGCCCCTGGCCGCGCTGCGTCGCTTCCTCGAAGAATTCCCGGGCCGCGTGCTGTTCAGTGCCGAATCCGCCGGCCGCCGCGAAGTGCTGCTGGAATTGCTCGCCCGCCTCAAGCTGCGCCCGCAGGAAGTCGGCGGCTGGCCGGAATTCGTCACCAGCAAGGAACGCCTGGCCATCACCATCGCCCCCCTCGACGAAGGGCTGCTGCTGGATGACCCGGGCCTGGCGCTGATCGCCGAAAGCCCGCTGTTCGGCCAGCGCGTGATGCAGCGCCGCCGCCGCGACCGTCGCGGCGACGGTGGCGACAACGTCATCAAGAACCTCGCCGAGCTGCGTGAAGGCGCGCCGGTGGTGCATATCGACCACGGCGTCGGCCGCTACCTGGGGTTGATCACCCTGGAGATAGAAGGCCAGGCCGCGGAATTCCTCGCCCTGCAGTACGCCGAGGAGGCCAAGCTCTACGTGCCGGTGGCCAGCCTGCACCTGATCGCCCGCTACACCGGCAGCGACGACGCCCTCGCCCCGCTGCACCGCCTGGGCTCGGAAACCTGGCAGAAGGCCAAGCGCAAGGCCGCCGAACAAGTGCGCGACGTCGCCGCCGAGCTGCTGGACATCTACGCCCGCCGTGCCGCCCGCGAAGGCTATGCCTTCAAGGACCCGATGGCCGACTACGCGACCTTCTCCGCCGGTTTCCCCTTCGAGGAAACGCCGGACCAGCAGACCGCCATCGAGGCCGTGGTGGCCGACATGCTCGCGCCCAAGCCGATGGACCGCCTGGTGTGCGGCGACGTCGGCTTCGGCAAGACCGAAGTCGCCATGCGCGCCGCCTTCGTCGCCGTGCACAGCGGCAAGCAGGTGGCCGTGCTGGTGCCCACCACCCTCCTCGCCCAGCAGCACTACAACAGCTTCCGCGACCGCTTCGCCGACTGGCCGGTGACGGTCGAGGTGATGAGCCGCTTCAAGTCGGCCAAGGAAGTGGAAGGCGCCGCGCAGGAGCTGGCCGAAGGCAAGGTCGATATCGTCATCGGCACCCACAAGCTGCTGCAGGACGACATCAAGTTCAAGAATCTGGGCCTGGTCATCATCGACGAGGAGCACCGCTTCGGCGTACGTCAGAAGGAACAGCTCAAGGCCCTGCGCAGCGAGGTGGATATCCTCACCCTGACCGCCACGCCGATCCCGCGGACCCTGAACATGGCCGTGGCCGGCATGCGCGACCTGTCGATCATCGCCACGCCACCCGCACGCCGCCTCTCGGTGCGCACCTTCGTCATGGAGCAGCAGAACACCGTGATCAAGGAAGCCCTGCTGCGAGAGCTGCTGCGGGGCGGCCAGGTCTATTACCTGCACAACGAAGTGAAGAGCATCGAGAAATGCGCCGCCGACCTGGCGGAGCTGGTGCCCGAGGCACGCATCGGCATCGGCCACGGGCAGATGCACGAGCGCGAACTCGAACAGGTGATGAGCGACTTCTACCACAAGCGCTTCAACGTGCTGATCGCCTCGACCATCATCGAGACCGGCATCGACGTGCCCAGCGCCAACACCATCATCATCGAGCGCGCCGACAAATTCGGCCTGGCCCAGCTGCACCAGCTGCGTGGCCGCGTCGGCCGTAGCCACCACCAGGCCTACGCCTACCTGCTGACGCCCCCGCGCAAGCAGATGACGCCCGACGCCGAGAAGCGCCTGGAGGCCATCGCCAACGCCCAGGACCTGGGCGCCGGCTTCGTCCTCGCCACGCATGACCTGGAGATCCGCGGCGCCGGCGAATTGCTCGGCGACGGCCAGAGCGGGCAGATCCAGGCGGTGGGCTTCACCCTCTATATGGAAATGCTCGAGCGCGCGGTCAAGGCCATCCGCAAGGGCGAACAGCCGAACCTGGAACAGCCGCTGGGCGGCGGCCCGGAGATCAACCTGCGCCTGCCCGCACTGATCCCCGAGGACTATCTGCCCGACGTGCACGCGCGCCTGATCCTCTACAAGCGCATCGCCTCGGCCGCCGACGAGGACGGCCTGAAGGAACTGCAGGTGGAAATGATCGACCGCTTCGGCCTGCTGCCCGAGCCGACCAAGAACCTGGTGCGCCTGACCCTGCTGAAACTGCAGGCGGAAAAGCTCGGCATCAAGAAAGTGGACGCCGGCCCGCAAGGTGGTCGGATAGAATTCGCCGCCGACACCTGCGTCGACCCGCTGGTGCTGATCAAGCTGATCCAGAGCCAGCCCAAGCGCTACAAGTTCGAAGGGGCCACGCTGTTCCGCTTCCAGGTACCGATGGAGCGCCCGGAAGAACGCTTCAATACACTCGAGGCGCTGTTCGAGCGTCTGACTCCGTAATCCGCTTAAAGGACTGATCCATGCGTGCGTTCCGTTTCCTCGCCCTGATGCTTGCCCTGCTGGCCCCCAGCGCCTTCGCCGACGGGCTCTACCAGGTCGAGCTGATCCTCTTCCGCCAGTCGGGTGACGCCACCCCGGCCAGCCAGCCGGCCCCGGACGACTGGGCCAACGGCGCCCAGGGCCTGGACAGCGTCGGCGAGCGCGCCACCGCACTCAATGGCGAAGCCGCCAAGCTCAACGCCGGCAATGGCTACCAGGTGCTGCTGCACAAGGCCTGGTCGCAGAGCGTCGGCGCCAATCCCAGCCGCGTGGCCATCAGCACCGGTGACCAGCAACTGGGCCACTTCCCGGTCGAAGGCACCGTGACCCTGTCCCAGGTGCGCTACACCGATGTCGCCGTCGATTTCTGGGTCAACCAGTTCGATGGCAGCGGCCTGCTCAGCGGCAGCGAGCGCATCAAGCAGGGCACCCGCCTGAAGAATGGCGAGCTGACCTACCTCGATCACTCCAGCCTGGGCGTCCTGATCCGCATCAGCCCGCTCTGAGCCACGTGCCGACACTGCTCGAACACCTGCGCCAGCACGACTGGCAGCAGGACTTCGACCCGGGCGCGCTGCAGCGCGGCGCGAGCTATGCCCGCCAGCGCCTGGCGCGCCTGACGGCGATGGACGACACCCTGCTGCAATCCAGCTGCGCCGGCTCGGGCGACAACCGCTACCAGCAGAACATCCGCCTGGCGCCCCACGGGCTCGGGGTTATCGGCCGCTGCAGCTGCCCGGTCGGCATCAACTGCAAACACTGCGTGGCCGCCATCTTACAGGTCCTGGCGGAAGGGCCACCGAGCGCGCGCCCCGAACGACTGGTGCCGGCCTCCGAGCCGCCGGTGGTCAGGCGCGTGCTCAAGGACATCCAGCCGCGCCCGTTGCTGACCCTGGGCAGCCTGGCGCAGAGCCTCTACGACCTGCGCAGCGGGCGCATGGTCGGCAGCCAGCAGCACCGTGCCGGGCTGGCCTTCGACTACGCCGGCATCACCACCCGCGGCAAGAACAGCCGCCAGCCCGCCGTCAGCAAGCGCCAGGGCGAGCTGCTGGAAGTGCAGCGCCAACCGGCCACCGAAGAAGCCCTGCGCGAGCGCCTGCGCCAGCTCGGCTTCAAGGAATCCCTGCGCCAGAGCCTGGCGCTGCCGAGCGACCTCTACGAACTCTTCGAACTGCCTGGCGACAGCGCCTGGCAGCGCTTCATGAACAAGGGCCTGCCGGAACTGCGTGCCGAGGGCTGGGAAGTGGACATCCGCCCCGGCTTCCATTTCGACCTGTCCAGCGTGGACGGCTGGTACGCCGAACTCGAAGAAGAGCCTGGGCAGCACTGGTTCGACCTGGAGCTGGGCATCGTCGTCGAAGGGCAACGCATCAGCCTGCTGCCCATCCTGCTGCGGTTGATCCAGCAAAACCCCAAGCTGCTCAGCCCGAAAAGCCTGCAGAAGCGCCGCGACGACGAGCACCTGCGCCTGCAACTGGACACCCTCGGGGCCGATACCGGCCGCCCCCTGCAGGTGGTCCTGCCCTTCGGTCGCCTCAAGCCGTTGCTGGCGACCCTGGGCGAGCTCTACCTGCGCGACCGCCCGGAAGGCCGCAGCCTGCGCCTGAGCCTGCCCGACGCGGCGCGACTGAACCAGCTCGACGAACTGGAGCTGGATTGGCAGGGCGGCGAGCGCCTGCGCAGCTTCGCCGAGCGCCTGCGCGACAGCCGGCAAACCCGCCACGAGCCCCCTGCCGGCCTGCAGGCCGAGCTGCGCAGCTACCAGCTGCAGGGCCTGGCCTGGCTGCAGAGCCTGCGCGAGCTGGGTGCCGGCGGCGTGCTGGGCGACGACATGGGCCTGGGCAAGACCCTGCAGACCCTGGCCCACCTGCTGACCGAGAAGAACGCCGGGCGCCTCGACCGCCCCGCCCTGGTGGTGATGCCCACCAGCCTGATTCCCAACTGGCAGGACGAAGCCATGCGCTTCGCCCCGGACCTGCGCGTACTGGCCCTGCACGGCCCGAACCGCAAGAAGGATTTCGAACGCCTGGGCGACTTCGACCTGCTGCTGACCACCTACGCCCTGCTGCCCCGCGACCTCGCCGCCTGGAAGGGACAACCGCTGCACCTGCTGGTGCTGGACGAGGCGCAGAACATCAAGACGCCCACCAGCAAGGCCGCCCAGGCGGTGCGTCAGCTCGAGGCCCGGCAGCGCCTGTGCCTGTCCGGTACGCCGCTGGAAAACCACCTGGGCGAACTCTGGTCGCTGTTCCACTTCCTCATGCCCGGCTGGCTAGGCGATGCCAAGCAGTTCGCCCGCGACTACCGCACGCCCATCGAGAAGCGCGGCGACACCGAACGCCTCGCCCACCTCAACGGCCGCATCCGCCCCTTCCTGCTGCGCCGCACCAAGGAATCGGTGGCCACCGAGCTGCCCGCCAAGACCGAGATCGTCCAGCGGGTGGAACTCAGCGAAGGCCAGCGCGACCTGTACGAAACGGTGCGCCTGGCGATGGACCAGAAGGTCCGTGCGGAAATCCAGGACAAGGGCATGGCGCGTAGCCAGATGGTGATACTCGAGGCGCTGCTGAAACTGCGCCAGACCTGCTGCGACCTGCGCCTGGTGGAGCACGAGCGCGCCCGCCCCTTGCGCGGCAGCACCTCGGGCAAGCTGGACAGCCTGATGGAAATGCTGGTGGAGCTGTTCGCCGAAGGCCGCAAGGTGCTGCTGTTCTCCCAGTTCACCAGCATGCTGGAACTGATCGAGGCGGAACTGCAGCAGCGCGGCATCGATTACCTGATCCTCACCGGCTCCACCCGCGACCGCCGCACACCGGTGAAGCGCTTCCAGGACGGCGAAGTGCCGCTGTTCCTGATCAGCCTCAAGGCGGGCGGCACCGGCCTCAACCTCACCGCAGCCGACACTGTGATCCACTACGACCCCTGGTGGAACCCGGCCGCCGAACGCCAGGCCACCGACCGCGCCTACCGCATCGGCCAGGACAAGCCGGTGTTCGTCTACAAGCTGATCGCCCGGGGCACGGTGGAAGAGAAGATCCAGCAGTTGCAGCAGCGCAAGGCGCTGCTGGCCGAGGGCATTCTCGGGCAGAGCGAAGGGGCTGACTGGCAGCTGCGCGAAGAGGACCTCGACGCCCTCTTCGCCCCCCTGCCGAAAGCCTGAAGCCCGATCAGCCCTTGAACAGCAGGGCCAGCGCTTCGCGCACCTTGCCGATACCTTCAGCCAGGGCGGCCTCGATCTCGTCCATGGTGATGATGCCGCTGGACTTGCCGGCAGCCGGGTTGACCACCAGGGAAATGCACGCGTAGGGCAGGTCCAGCTCACGGGCGAGCACCGCCTCGGGCATGCCGGTCATCCCCACCAGGTCGCAGCCATCGCGCTCCATGCGGGCGATCTCGGCCACGGTCTCCAGGCGCGGGCCCTGGGTGCAGCCGTAGACGCCCTCGGCGCTGTAGGCGTGCCCGGTCTTGGCGAGCGCCGCCAGCAGCTTCTGCCGCAGCGCCTCGTCATAGGGGTGGCTGAAGTCGATGTGGGTGACGTGATCCAGCTCGCCTTCGAAGAAGGTGTCGGTGCGGCCGTGGGTGTAGTCGATCAACTGATGGGGCACAACCAGGTGCCCGGTACCCATGGTGGGGTGGATGCCACCGACGGCGTTGACCGCGATCACCGCCTGGGCGCCGGATTGCTTGAGGGCCCAGAGGTTGGCGCGGTAGTTGACCTGGTGCGGGGGAATGCGGTGCGGGTGGCCGTGGCGGGCGAGGAACAGCAGGTCACGCCCGGCATAGTCGCCCTGGACGATGCCCGCCGAGGGCGCGCCATAGGGCGTCTCGGGGTTGAGCAGCGCCTTCATGGTCAGGCCTTCGAGCTGGGTGAGGCCGGTACCACCGATAATCGCGTAAACGGTCATGTCGCTTCCTTCAGTCGATCAGCTGGGCTTCGCGCAGGGCGGCGATTGCCGATTGCCAGCGCGGGTCTTGACGGTATTCGGTGCCGGGGAAGGCACGGCGACGCATGCGTTCGAGCTGCGCAGGCGGGGTCACACGCAACTGCTGCAGGCGCGACAGGGCCAGCTCGGCCGAGGCGCGGTCGTTGCACACCAGCCCCATGTCGCAGCCGGCGCTCAGCGCGGCCTCGATGCGCTCGGCGGCATCACCCACCACGTGGGCGCCGGCCATGGACAGGTCATCACTGAAGATCACCCCGGAGTATTTCAATTCGCCCCGCAGGATGTCCTGCAACCAGCGCTTCGAGAAGCCGGCGGGCTGCGGGTCGACCTGGGGATAGATGACATGGGCGGGCATCATGCCGTCCAGCTCCGGGGCCAGGCGCGCGAAGGGCACGAGGTCCGTGGCGCGGATCTGCTCCAGGCTGCGTTCATCGGTGGGAATGGCCACGTGGGAGTCCGCTTCGGCCCAGCCATGGCCGGGGAAGTGCTTGCCGGTGGCAGCCATGCCGGCGGCACGCAATCCACGGATGAAGGCACCCGCCAGCACGGCGGCGCGCTGTGGGTCGCCTTCAAAGGCACGGCTGCCGACCACCGCGCTGCGCTGGTGGTCGAGGTCGAGCACGGGCGCGAAGCTGATGTCCAGGCCAACGGCGAGCACCTCGGTGGCCATCAGCCAACCGCAATGCTCGGCCAGGGCTTCAGCGTTATCGTTGTCCGCCAGGGCACGCATGGCCGGCAGGCGCACGAAGCCGTTGCGCAGGCGCTGTACGCGACCGCCCTCCTGGTCGACGGCGAGGATCAGGTCAGGGCGCACCGCGCGGATGGACGCGCACAGCTCGCGCACCTGGCGCGGGTCCTCGATATTGCGGGCGAAAATGATCAGGCCGGCCACTTCCGGTTGCCGCAGGATCTGCCGATCTTCAGCGGTCAGCCAAGTGCCGCCGATGTCCAGCATCAGGGAGCCTTGCATGGGATTTCCTTAGGAGAGTTCGGCCACGGACCACTCGGGACGAGGTGCTTCGTCTATCAGAACAGCACAGTGGACGGGCACGCGGGGGAAGAGTTCAAGCAGGTCGGCATTGCGCAGGCGCACACAGCCATGGGACAGCGGCACGCCCATGGGTTCGCTGTCCGGCGTGCCGTGCAAATAGATATAGCGACGCATACTGTCGACCTTGCCGAGGCGGTTGCGCCCGGGCTCGCGGCCGCTCAGCCAGAGGATGCGGCTGAGTATCCAGTCGCGTCCGGGAAACTGGGCATGCAGATCCGGCGTCCAGGTCTCGCCGGTCCAACGCCTGCCACGCAGTACAGCCCCCTGCGGCAACCCCTCACCGATCTTCGCGCGCACCTGGTGAAGGCCGCGCGGGGTGCAATTGGAGCCAGTGAGTTCACCGGCGCCATTGAGCGCGGTGGAGACGGGAAGGCGCAGCACCAGACGCTCTCCGGCAAAGCCGTAGAGGCGCTGGTCAGCGATTGAGACATGGAGTAGATCGAGGTCGGACATGGGGCGCTAGCTTAGCCGATCCCCATGACCTCGCCCACCGGCGATCAAGCCTTGACGGGCGCGCTCGGGGACTTGCTGCGCGGCTTGAGCACCGCTTTGGAAAGAGTCTCGTCGGACAAGCCGGTATCGGCGCGCATGCCTGCCGCGAGGAACGGCACCATCAGGCGCATCACCTGCTCGATGGACGTATTCACGCCGAAATCGGTTTCGGCCATCGCGCGCAGCGCCTTGATTCCGGACATGCTGAACGCCGCAGCCCCGAGCATGAAGTGCACCCGCCAGAACAGCTCCAGCGGTGGCACCTTGGGGGCCGACTCATTGACCAGCAGCATGTAGCGGCGGAAGACCTTGCCGTACACCTCTTCGAGGTACTTGCGCAGGTGCCCCTGGCTCTGGCTGAAGGCCAGGCCCAGCAAGCGCATGAAGATGGACAGGTCGTTGCCGCTGCGCGGCTTCACCGCCAGCGCCTGCTCAACCAGCATTTCCAGGAGTTCTTCGAGGGTCGCGCGCGCCTCGGTCTTCGCCTGCCGGCGATCGAGCTCGCGCTCCAGGCTTTGGCAGAAAGGCCCCAGGAAGCGGGAGAACACCGCCTGGATAAGCGCCTTCTTCGAGCCGAAGTGATAGTTCACAGCAGCCAGGTTCACACCTGCCTTGCTGGTGATCAAACGCAACGAAGTCTCGGCGAAGCCTTTCTCCGCGAACAGCTGTTCCGCTGCATCAAGAATGCGTTCGACGGTTTCCGACTGGGCCATGGCTCCTCCGCCTGACAAACACTTGTTTGAAACATACGTTTCAGGCCGCTGGCTTGTCAAGCCGCATACACCATCTTCTGACGCTCCGGTCACGGCTCGCAGGCGACATATTCCCGCAAGACAGCGGGCAAGTCACTAGAGCCCAATGGCCGCCCGGCAGAGGATGCAGAGAACACTTGTTGCCAAGCGATGATCACTGTATATAATTCCAGTCACTGTATAAAAAGACAGAGCGCCGACATGCTGAAACTCACGCCCCGCCAAGCCGAGATCCTCGCCTTCATCAAGCGCTGCATAGAAGACAACGGCTATCCGCCCACCCGCGCGGAGATCGCCCAGGAACTGGGCTTCAAATCGCCCAACGCCGCTGAAGAACACCTCAAGGCGCTGGCCCGCAAGGGCGCCATCGAGATGACCCCCGGCGCCTCGCGAGGCATCCGCATCCCCGGCTTCGAGCCCAGCACCGAGGAAGAAGGCCTGCCCATCATCGGCCGCGTGGCCGCTGGCGCTCCCATCCTCGCCCAACAGAACATCGAGGAATCCTGCCGCATCAACCCGGAGTTCTTCCATCCCCGCGCCGACTATCTGTTGCGCGTACGCGGCATGAGCATGAAGGACATCGGCATCCATGACGGCGACCTGCTGGCCGTGCACACCACGCGTGAAGTTCGCAACGGCCAGATAGTCGTCGCGCGCCTGGATGACGAAGTCACCGTGAAGCGCTTCAAGCGCGAAGGCGACAAGGTCTGGCTGATCGCCGAGAACCCGGATTTCGCACCGATCGAGGTGAACCTGCAGGAGCAGGACCTGGTCATCGAAGGCTTGAGCGTCGGCGTCATCCGCCGCTGATAGGAGGCGTCATGCAGTTCCCGCAATCGTTTGGCCGAACCCAACTGCCGCTATTCCACGACGCCATTGTCGCCAACCCGGCGCCCCTGGCACTGGAGCCGCAATGGGAAGAGGAGCCCGAAGCCTTCAGTGAGCTTTCGCTGAGCGGAGCTGCCGGGCACTGCCGCCACTTGCTCGCCCCCATCCTGCGGGAGCTCAGCCAGGAACAGGATGCCCGCTGGCTGACGCTGATCGGTGCACCCGCCAGCCTGACCCAGGCCTGGCTGCGGGATGCCGGACTGAACCGGGAGCGCATCCTGCTTCTCGACCCAAGGGGAGAACGCAGCGCGCTGGAACTGGCTTGCGAAGCCCTGAGGCTGGGCCGCAGCCATACGGTCGTCAGTTGGCTGCCGCTGAACCGCATCGAAAAGCAGGCGCTCGCACACGCCGCACGCCAGGGTGGCGCGCAAAGCCTGAATATCCGACTGGGATAAGAGACCGTTACCCGTAAACAGGCCATGTAGCCGCAACGGGTTGGTAACACGGGTGAGGAATAATCGGTTTCAGCGGGCGGGAGCCGACAGAGCGCCCCGTCAGTGCAGGACGCGCGGGCCTTCTTCGTTGTCCACTTCGCCTTCAGCCAGGCGGCCGGCCATCTGCACGCCCACATTGAGCATGGCCTTGGCGACTTCCAGGTGATGCCCCTGCAGGAATGCCTTGGCGTCGGAAGAGAAGTCCAGCGTCACCAACGCCTCCTCGTCTTCCGCGCGGCGCAGGATGATGCGGCCGTCGGGCAGCTCGACTATTTCCAGAAAGGACGTTGGCATGGGGTCATCTCTCCACTAAAGGCGGGCATTGTACCAGCCGGCTGACGGGCCACCCTAGCCCATCGATCAACTCAGCACTCCGACAGCGCCTCGCGGAAACGCAATGCCAGGTTTTTCAGGTGTTGCCGCCACTCTTCCAGGGTTGCCCGGGACAGGGCCGGCGGCTCGTCATCGACGCTCACCGCTTCTATCAAAGGCAACGTCGGATCGACCTTGGCCTTCTTCGGCGCCTGGGGCGGCAGGAACAGCGCGCCATAGGCGACCAGCAGCTCGGCAAGCCAGGTTTCCTGTTGCTGGGCCAGTTCCACCAGTTCCGATAGTTCAGGGCTCGGCGCAGCAGTCAGCACCTCAGCAGTGAGCAGCATCTCGGGGCGCGGTGCATTGGCCTCGGACAGGCGGTAGTAGCCCGCGATCTCGTGGCAAAGCCCGAGCAAGGCACCATACAGGTGGAAGAGCGCCGCTTCGCGCTCGGCCTGGACCAGCGCCTGGGCGTTCATCGCCCTGCCCTCTTCCGCCTTGCGCCAGGATTCGAGCGCCAGGCCAGCGAAATAGAGCTTCTGGTTGGTACGGGTATAGAGTTCATGCGCCATGGCGGCCACTCCGTCGCAAAATCGGTTGGCTAGTATGCGCGCCAGGCTACCCCGGCGCGCAACAGTCCATCAGCGCTTGTCTTCGACCTTCCACTTGCCGCCGTCGAAGAAGGCGCGCCAACCGGTAGGCTTGCCGTCCACTTCCGACTGCACGTATTGCTCCTTGGTCTTGCGACTGAAGCGGATCACTGCCGGACGGCCATCCGGGTCCTTGGCAGGCGCGCTGAGCAGGAAGTGGTACTTGGGATCGAGTTCTTCCTTGTGCGGAATCAGCTCGAGCACCAGGGGCGCACGGGTTTCGCGATTCTTGGGGAACTGGCTGGCGGCTAGGAACAGGCCCGAAGCGCCATCGCGCAGCACGTAGGTGTCGTCCACCTTCTCGCACTTGAGCTCCGGCATCTTGATCGGGTCGATCTTCGGCGGTGCAGCCTCGCCGCTCTTCAGCAGCTTGCGGGTGTTCTTGCACGTGGGATTGGTGCAACCGAAGAACTTGCCGAAACGACCGGTCTTCAGCTGCATCTCGCTGCCACACTTGTCGCATTCCAGGCTCGGGCCTTCATAGCCCTTGATGCGGTACTGGCCCTGTTCGATCTCGTAGCCAACGCAATCCGGGTTGTTGCCGCAGATGTGCAGCTTGCGGGTCTCGTCCAGCAGGTAGGCATCCATCGCGGTGCTGCAGATGGGGCAACGGTGCTTGCCAAGCAGTACGCGGGACTCCGACTCACCCTCGTCGTCCGCGGCGATTTCGTCGCCCGGCACCAGGTTGATGGTGGCCTTGCAGCGCTCTTTCGGCGGCAGGCTATAGCCCGAGCAACCAAGGAATACACCTGTGGATGCCGTGCGGATCATCATCGGCCGGCCGCATTCGCGGCAGGCGATATCGGTCGGCGTCGGCTGGTTGGCGCGCATGCCGCTGTCCGCGACCTCGGCCACTTCCAGTTTCTTCTTGAAGTCGCCGTAGAACTCGTCCAGCAGGTTCTTCCAATCGCGCTCGCCCTGGGCGACATCGTCCAGGTTCTCCTCCATGCCGGCGGTGAAGCCGTAGTCCATCAGGTCGGAGAAGCTTTCATTCAGGCGCTCGGTAACGATGTCACCCATCTTCTCGGAATAGAAGCGGCGGTTGTGCACCGTGACGTAGCCGCGGTCCTGGATGGTGGAGATGATCGCCGCATAGGTGGACGGACGACCGATGCCACGCTTTTCCAGCTCCTTGACCAGGCTGGCCTCGGAGAAGCGTGCCGGCGGCTTGGTGAAGTGCTGGCTGGGGTCGAGCTTGATCAGCTTCAGGCCCTCGCCTTCCTTCATGTCCGGCAGCACGTCGTCTTCGCCCGGCTTGCTCTGTTGCGGCAGCACGCGGGTGTAACCGTCGAACTTGAGGATGCGGCCCTTGGCACGCAGCTCGAAATCACCGGCAGCCACGGCAACGGTGGTGGACAGGTATTCGGCCGGCGGCATCTGGCAGGCCACGAACTGGCGCCAGATCAGGTCGTACAGGCGCTCGGCGTCACGCTCCATGCCCGACAGCTGGGTCGGCTTGAGGTTGACGTCGGAAGGACGGATGGCCTCGTGCGCCTCCTGGGCGCCCTCCTTGCTCGAATAGAAGTTCGGCTTGGCCGGCAGGTACTTCTCGCCGAACTCGCCCTCGATGAAGCCGCGCACCATGGTGACGGCGTCGGCGGAGAGGTTGGTCGAGTCGGTACGCATATAGGTGATGTAGCCCGCCTCGTAGAGACGCTGGGCCATCATCATGGTCTTCTTCACCCCGAAGCCCAGGCGGTTGCTCGCGGCCTGCTGCAGGGTGGAGGTGATGAAGGGGGCGGACGGACGGCTCGAGGTCGGCTTGTCCTCGCGCTTCATGACGCTGTAGCTGGAGGACTTGAGCTTCTCCAGCGCGGCCATGGCCTGGGCTTCGTTCAGCGGCTTGAAGGCAGAACCCTTCTCCTTGGCCACTTCGAAGCGCACGTTGGCGCCCTTGGCGGTACCCAGGTCGGCGTGGACTTCCCAGTACTCTTCCGGAACGAAGGCACGGATCTCGCGCTCACGCTCCACGACCAGCTTCACCGCCACCGACTGTACGCGGCCAGCCGACAGGCCGCGGGCGATCTTCTGCCACAGCAGCGGCGAGACCATGTAGCCCACGACGCGATCGAGGAAGCGACGGGCCTGCTGGGCGTTGACACGGTTGATGTCCAGTTCGCCCGGGCGGGAGAAGGCTTCCTGGATGGCCTTCTTGGTGATTTCGTTGAATACCACGCGCTTGTAGCGGCTGTCGTCACCACCGATGGATTCCCGCAGGTGCCAGGCAATGGCCTCCCCTTCGCGGTCCAAGTCGGTTGCGAGATAGATGGTGTCGGCATCCTTGGCCAGGCGGCGCAGTTCCTCGATCACCTTCTCCTTGCCGGGGAGGATCTCGTACTTGGCCTTCCAGCCATGCTCGGGGTCGACGCCCATCCGGGTGAACAGCTGGCGCTTGGCCTTTTCCTTGGGCGACAGTGCGGGAGCCTCGGACGCGGCCGCCTTGCCGCGCTTCACCGGTTCCTTGCTGGCACTGGCCGAACCGCTGGTAGGCAGGTCACGGATATGGCCGATGCTCGACTTCACCACGTACTGGTTGCCCAGGTACTTGTTGATGGTCTTGGCCTTGGCCGGGGATTCCACGATGACCAGCGATTTGCCCATGGATCGGAAATTTCCTGAATTCGATAAATGAAAGGCGGGAGCCGCCTGACGCGGCACCGCTATATATAGTGGCGAACAAGACAAGGTCAAGCTTACCCGCCGCCCCGCGATACCTCAGCGGCGCGGAAAGAGATCTGACTCGGCGGTCACCAATGCGAAGCGGGCGATCTGCTCGCCATTCACCTCGACCGTCTCGGTGAACATCCCCAATGGGCGTACCCAGAGGCCGTATTCGCCATAGAGGGCCTGGTAGACGACCAGCTCCTCCTCGGTCTCGGAGTGCCGTGCCGTGCCGATCACGCGGTACTCCTGGCCTTTGTAGTGACGATAGAGTCCAGGTTGCAGGCTCATGTTCCCCTCCTATCCATCTATAGCCGGCTCGCGAAGGGTGCGCATGGTGCCCACTCGGGCGCCCGCTGGCCAGCCCCTGCTGACGAAATAAGCCTTATAAAAGCAAAAACCGGGGCGCCAGGCCCCGGTCTTTCCCCTCTTCGTACGCTTAGATGCGTTCGAAGACGGTGGTGATGCCCTGGCCGAGGCCCACGCACATGGTGGACACGCCCAGGGTACCGCCGTTCTGCTTCATCACGTTCAGCAGGGTGCCGGAGATACGCGCACCGGAGCAGCCGAACGGGTGACCCAGAGCGATGGCGCCGCCGTGCAGATTGACCTTCTGCTCCATCTTGTCGAGGAGTTTCAGGTCCTTCAGCACCGGCAGGGCCTGAGCAGCAAAGGCTTCGTTGAGTTCAACGAAATCGATGTCGTCCATGGTCAGGCCGGCACGTTTCAGGGCCTTCTGAGTGGACGGCACCGGGCCGTAACCCATGATCGCCGGGTCGACGCCGGCAACCGCCATGGCACGTACCACGGCCATCGGCTGAATGCCGAGGTCCTGGGCGCGCTGGGCACTCATCACGATCATGCAGGACGCGCCGTCGGTGATCTGCGAAGAAGTACCCGCAGTCACGGTGCCGCCTTTCGGGTTGAACGCAGGACGCAGGGCGGCCAGGCTCTCGAGGGTGGTTTCCGGACGGATGGTTTCGTCGAAGTCGAACACCTTCAGGAAGCCGTTCTCGTCGTAGCCTTGCATCGGGATGATTTCATCCTTGAACTTGCCTTCGACGGTGGCTTTGTGCGCCAGGCGGTGAGAACGCTCACCGAAGGCGTCCTGCTGCTCGCGGCTGATGCCGTGCATCTTGCCCAGCATCTCGGCGGTCAGGCCCATCATGCCCGAAGCCTTGGCGGCGTACAGGGACAGGTGCGGGTTCGGATCGACGCCGTGCATCATGCCTACGTGCCCCATGTGCTCCACGCCACCGACCACGAACACGTCGCCGTTGCCGGTCTGGATGGCCTGCACGGCAGTGTGCAGGGCGCTCATGGAGGAACCGCACAGACGGCTGACGGTCTGGCCGGCGCTGGTGTGCGGGATCTGGGTCATCAGCGACGCCATGCGCGCGATGTTCCAGCCCTGTTCCAGGGTCTGGTTTACGCAGCCCCAGATCACGTCTTCCACTTCGGCCGGGTCCAGCTTGGTGTTACGGGCCAGGACGCCGCTGATCAGGTGCGCCGACATGGTCTCGGCACGGGTGTTGCGGTGCATGCCGCCTTTGGAACGACCCATCGGGGTACGGCCGAAGTCGACAATGACTGCATCTCTAGGATTCAGGCTCATATTTCTACTCTCGCTCTGTTCGTTCCGCGATTAACCGAAAAACTTCTGGCCCTTGGCGGCCATTTCACGAAGCTTCGCGGTCGGGTGGTACAGCGCGCCCAGTTCGGCGTACTTGTCGGCCAGGGCAACGAATTCGGCTACACCGACGGAGTCGATGTAACGCAGTGCACCACCACGGAAGGGCGGGAAGCCGATGCCGTAGATCAGGCCCATGTCGGCCTCAGCTGCAGTCTCGACGATGCCGTCTTCCAGGCAACGAACGGTTTCCAGGCACAGCGGGATCATCATGAAGTTGATGATGTCTTCGTCGGTCAGCTCGCGCTGTTCAACGACGATTGACTTCAGCAGCTCGTAGGCTTCCGGATCGGAAACTTTCTTCGGCTTGCCACGCTTGTCGGTCTCGTAGGCGTAGAAGCCCTTGCCGTTCTTCTGGCCCAGGCGATTGGCTTCGTACATCACGTCGACAGCGGTCTTGCCTTCCACGGCCATGCGGTCCGGGAAGCCTTCGGCCATGACGTCACGGCCGTGGTGGCCGGTGTCGATGCCGACTACGTCGGAGAGATAGGCCGGGCCCATGGGCCAGCCGAACTTCTCCATGATCTTGTCGATGCGCACGAAGTCGACGCCGAAGCCCAGCAGCTTGGAGAAGCCGCCGAAGTACGGGAACAGCACGCGGTTGACCAGGAAGCCGGGGCAGTCGTTGACCACGATCGGGTTCTTGCCCATTTTCTTGGCGTAGGCAACGGTGGTGGCCACGGCCACTTCGCTGGACTTCTCGCCACGGATGACTTCGACCAGGGGCATCATGTGCACCGGGTTGAAGAAGTGCATGCCGACGAAGTTCTCGGGGCGCTTCAGCGCCTTGGCCAGCAGGCTGATGGAGATGGTGGAGGTGTTGGAAGCCAGGATGGCGTCCTCACGAACCACGCCTTCCACTTCGGCCAGCACGATCTGCTTGACCTTGGGGTTCTCGACCACTGCTTCGACGACGATGTCGACAGCGCCGAAATCACCGTAGGACATGGTCGGGCGAATGGCGGTCAGGGCCTCAGCCATCTTGGCAGGGGTCATGCGGCCTTTCTCGACGCGCTTGCCGAGCAGCTTGGAGGCCTCGTTCAGACCCATTTGGATACCCTCTTCACGGATATCCTTCATCAGGATCGGAGTGCCTTTGGAAGCCGACTGGTAGGCGATACCGCCGCCCATGATGCCAGCGCCGAGTACGGCAGCCAGTTTCACGTCGCGAGCGACTTCGTCGTACTGCTTGGCTTTCTTCTTCAGTTCCTGGTCATTCAGGAACAGGCCGATCAGGCTGGCCGCGACCGGGGTCTTGGCCAGCTTGACGAAGCCGGCGGCCTCGACTTCCAGCGCCTTGTCACGACCGAAGTTGGCGGCTTTCTGGATGGTCTTGATGGCTTCGACCGGAGCCGGGTAGTTCGGGCCGGCCTGGCCAGCCACGAAACCCTTGGCGGTTTCGAAGGCCATCATCTGCTCGATGGCGTTGAGCTTGATCTTTTCCAGCTTGGGCTGACGCTTGGCCTTGAAGTCCAGCTCGCCGGAGATGGCGCGCTTGACCAGGTCCAGAGCGGCTTCCTGGAGTTTCGCAGGAGCGACGACGGCATCGACGGCACCCACTTTCAGGGCGTCGGCAGCCTTGTTTTCCTTGCCGGAGGCGATCCACTCGATGGCGTTGTCGGTGCCGATCACGCGCGGCAGACGCACGGTGCCGCCGAAGCCCGGGTAGATACCCAGCTTGACTTCCGGCAGGCCGATCTTGGCGGTCTCGCTCATGACGCGGTAGTCACCGGCCAGGCACATTTCCAGGCCGCCACCGAGGGCGATGCCATTGATGGCGACCACGGTCGGAACCTGCAGGTCTTCGAAATCGCTGAAGATCTTGTTGGCTTCGAGGTTGCCTGCCACCAGCTCTTCATCGGGCAACTTGAAGTTGTCGACGAATTCGGTGATGTCCGCACCGACGATGAACACGTCCTTGCCACTGCTGACGATAACGCCCTTGACCGACGCATCGGCCTTGATGGCATCAACCGACTGACGCAGTTCATTCAGGGTTAGACGGTTGAATTTGTTGACGGACTCACCCTTGAGGTCGAACTTCAGTTCGACGATGCCGCCCTCAAGAGCCTTAACCGTGATGGCTTTACCTTCGTAAATCATCAACTGATCTCCACGGTATGGAAGCTGAACAGTACACATCGGAGCCAACCGGCGAACCGGCTCGAGGCATTGCCGTCGAGCTTAGTCCGATTCGGTCCGGCACACCCACCGACGCGATATCGGGTAGTTATTGGACGTTGTCTGTAAGGCAAACGCTCAATTCATACGCCCGTTTGATTTGGGTGCGCACACATTCACGGAAAAGTCCGCTGTTGTCAATTGTGCTTCGTGACCGTACGGCCACGCTCAATCCGCTCTGCCACCAGCCTTTGCGCAGGCCCGGGACCCCTCTGGAAAGCAACATGCGGGATGGTTATGACAAGCCATCAAGCGGGCGACGGGAGGCTCAATAACGTGACCTGCAGCACGCTAGCCAAACGCCAGCGCAGCAGGTTAGAGTCGCCCGATACGGCCGGGACAGGCCGAATAACAAAAACAACTAGATGAAGCCCCTAGAGGCACACGGAGTAGCGACATGACGAGCCGTACGCTTGCCATTCTGCTGGGCACCCTGCTCACCCTTTCCACCTTCGCAATTCCCGCTCAAGCCGCCGACCCCGCAACGAGCCTGCTCAAACTGCACCAGATGCGCCTCGCCGCGCAGAAGAGCCTGGGCGACTTCTATATGTACAACGGCATGGAAGGTGATCAGCGCTATGCGCGGATGATCGACGAGTCCGTCCAGCAGGCCGATGCGCGCCTCAAGGAACTGACCGAGATGCCCGGCGACGGCTCCAAGGCCCTCAGCGCGCAACTCAACCAGCAATGGAAGGATTACTCTGGCGAGCTGACCAATCTCGTCGTGGCGCTCAAGACCAAGGGCTTCACCGACCTTCAGCCCATCGCCGACATGACCGCGCGCAACCAGAAGCTGCTGGCCCTGGCCAAGGAGCTGTACGGAAAGATCCAGCAGGAAAGCGGCGTCAACGTCCCCCCGCTGACCCAGCAAAGCCGCGAGCAAAGCCTGCTTATGCAGACCATCGCCGTTGACTACGCCTCGCGTAGCGCCTCGGTCGGCGCCTCCTTCTTCGGTGGCGGCGAAGGCAAGCCCATCGACGAACTGGCACGCGATTTCGCCGGCCAGCTCAACGCCTTGGAGCAGCAGCCGAAAAACACCCCGGAGATCAAGCAGGCCCTGACCAGCATCGGCACCAAGTGGCGCTACATCGAGAAATCGCTGCAGAACTACAACGAGAACAGCGTGCCCTTCCTGATCAACAAGTACTCCGACAGCATCATCGACGGGCTCGAAGGCGTCTCCGCCCAATACGCCGCCACGCAGCTCTGAAGCGCCCCGCCGTCACCCGGGCCCACTGCGCGGCCCGGCTCACCTCCAGCTCACACCACCGCGCGCAGCACCTCGGCGATGCGCTGCAGGTCCTCGGGCGTGCCTCGCTCGCCCCAGCACAGTGCGATCATCTGCGCATTCGCCTCGATCTTGTAGACATCCGCCGGCAACCCCTGGAATCGTGCCAGCATGGCCGGGTCTTCCAAAGGCTCGCGCCACTGGTTCTGCCACTGCCCAGGCGCCACCTGCCAATAGCACCAGGCACCGGGCGCTCCGCGGGGGCGGGGACGATGGTACTGGGCACAGGAATGAGGCGGCTCCACCGGCAGCCAGTGCGGCCACTCCTGGCGCGACAGCTGCATGGACAACCCCATGCGCCGCGCCTCCATGCGCAGCTCCATGCGGCCGCGCTGCCCTTTGGATGGCAGCAACCAGACCAGGGGGCTGAGCACGGCGAGCAGGAGAAATACCACCAACCAGAGGGTCATAACGTCATCCCATGATGAAAATCATGCCGCCAGGCACCCATGGCGGCCATACTGAGTTCAAGCGCAAACCTTAAGGAGGAGTCACCCATGCCCTATAAGCACATTCTGGTCGCCGTCGATCTCACCGATGAATGCCACCCGGTGGTGCGCCGCGCCCAGGCCCTCGCCCAGGCGACTCAGGCCAGGCTGTCGCTGGTCCACATCGTCGAACCCATGGCCATGGCCTTCGGCGGCGATGTGCCCATGGACCTCTCGATGCTCCAGCAACAACAGTTCGAACAGGCCCGCGAACGCCTGGACGGCTTTGCCGGTCTCTACCCTGAACTGCTCGCCGAGCAGCGCCACCTGGCCTACGGCCAGCCCCGCCAGGAAATCCACCGCCTCGCCGAAGAACAGGGCTGCGACCTGATCGTCGTCGGCAGCCACGGCCGCCACGGCCTCGCCCTGCTCCTGGGCTCCACCGCCAACGACGTGCTCCACGGCGCGCCCTGCGACGTGATTGCCGTACGCCTGAAGAAAACCGACTGAACCAGCAGCCGGCGGAGGCTTCAGAAGAAGCCTTCGTCGGCGCTCATCACCAGCGGGCGGATCTTCTGCAGCTGGGTTTCCAGCGAGTAGGTCATGCTCGAGGCCATGGAGAAGAAGGTCAGGAAGGCCTTCAGGTTCGAATCGCCATCGCACACATCGTGAATGCGCTGCCAGAACGCCTGGTTGACCAGCTGCAGTTGCTGGAACAGACGCACAAGCCCCTTCAGCTCCCAATCCGCATGCCGCCCTTCACGGAAGTTGAAGTACTGCCGCGATAGATACAGGGACACGGCGCGCAGGATGAACTCCTGGTTGCTGGCGAACGGCAGGTGCTGATGGGCCATCGGCTTGAGCCGGCCCAGCACCGGGCAGGCGCTGGTCGCCATGATCACGCCCAGCAGGGCACGCAGCCCCTCTTCCAGCCCCACCTGCTTGGTGTATTCACGCTCCGGCGTGCGCACCAGGAACACCGCCTTCTTGAAGGCCGGCAGCCCGTGGAAGTCCTCGATCACCCGGTGCAGGTCGACCGCTGCCGGGCAATGGCTGAACTTGTCCTTGGACAGCGGGCAGTTGCTGCACTGCTGGAACTCCAGGCGCGTCCACTTCGGCGCGGCGAGCGCGCGCTCCTCGTCGTACTGCCGATCCAGCTCGATGCGATAGCTGAACTCGTGTTCGTCATCCAGGGTGATGCGGTACTCGACAGCCATGGGCTCTCCAGCTCGGTGATTCTTCAGTCGTCCAGTTCGGCCCAGCGCTCCAGCAGGCGATCCAGCTCCTGCTGCTGCTTCTCGAAGCGCTCCAGTACCGTGCGGGTCTGCTCCGCAGGCCGCTGGTAGAACGCCGGGTCGGAAATTTCCTGCTGTACCGCTGCCATCTCCGCTTCCAGGGTCTCGATCTGGCCGGGAAGCGCTTCCAGCTCACGCTGCAATTTGTAGCTGAGTTTCTTCTTCGGCGCCTCGGCCTCGCTCACTGAAGGGGCGGCGGCCACCGGAGCCGGTGCCACGGTCGCGGTGGGCTCGGCCTTGCCGGACTTGGTCTCGCCCACTCCCAGCAGGCGCGGCGAACCGCCCTGGCGCAGCCAGTCCTGGTAGCCACCCACGTACTCACGCACACGGCCTTCGCCTTCGAAGACCAGGGTGCTGGTCACCACGTTATCCAGGAAGGCCCGGTCGTGGCTGACCATCAGTACGGTGCCCGGGAAGTTCAGCAGCACCTCTTCCAGCAGTTCGAGGGTTTCCACGTCCAGGTCGTTGGTCGGTTCGTCCAGCACCAGCAGGTTGGCCGGCTTGCTGAACAGCTTCGCCAGCAGCAAGCGCGCACGCTCGCCGCCCGACAGAGCCTTGACCGGTGTACGCGCACGCTGCGGGCTGAACAGGAAGTCGCCCAGGTAGCTCAGCACATGGCGGTTCTGGCCATCGATGGAGATGAAATCGCGGCCTTCGGAAATGTTGTCGATCACCGTCTTCTCGGGCTCGAGCTGGTGACGCAACTGATCGAAATAGGCCACTTCCAGCTTGGTGCCCACCTCGATCGTGCCGCTGGTCGGCTCCAGGTCGCCCAGCAGCAGCTTGAGCAGGGTGGTCTTGCCGGTGCCGTTGGCGCCCAGCAGGCCGATACGGTCGGAACGCTGCAACACCAGGGAGAAATCGCGGATCAGCGGCGCGCCGCCCGGATGGGCGAAGCCCACGTTCTCGGCGACCATCACCTGCTTGCCCGACTTGTCGGCGGTCTCCAGCTGGATATTGGCCTTGCCCTGACGCTCGCGGCGCTCGGCACGCTCGCTGCGCATCGCTTTCAGTGCACGTACACGCCCCTCGTTACGGGTACGACGGGCCTTGATGCCCTGGCGGATCCACACTTCCTCCTGGGCCAGGCGCTTGTCGAACAGCGCGTTGGCGGTCTCTTCCGCCGCCAGTTGCTGCTCCTTGTGCATCAGGAAGCTGGCGTAGTCGCCGTTCCAGTCGATCAGGTGGCCACGGTCCAGCTCGAGGATGCGCGTCGCCAGGTTCTGCAGGAAGGAACGGTCGTGGGTGATGAACAGCACGGCGCCGCCAAAGCCCATGAGCGCTTCTTCCAGCCAGGCGATGGCACCGATATCCAGGTGGTTGGTCGGCTCGTCCAGCAGCAGCAGGTCGGGCTCGGAAACCAGCGCCTGGGCCAGCAGCACGCGGCGACGCCAGCCACCGGACAGCTCGGCCAGGGTCTTGTCGGCCGGCAGCTGCAGGCGGCTCAGGGTGCTGTCCACCAGTTGCTGCAGGCGCCAGCCATCCTTCGCCTCAAGCTCCTGCTGCACGTGCATCAGCTTGTTCAGGTCTTCGTCGTTATGAATGTTCTGGCTGAGGTGGTGGTACTCGGCCAGCAGCGCGCCGACGCCAGCCAGCCCTTCGGCGACCACGTCGAACACCGTGCGATCGTCGGCACGCGGCAGTTCCTGCGGCAGCTCGCCGATCTTCAGGCCCGGGGCGCGCCAGATCTCGCCGTCATCGCCATGCTGGTCGCCCTTCACCAGGCGCAGCATGCTCGACTTGCCGGTGCCGTTGCGGCCGATGATGCACACCCGCTCACCACGGGCTATCTGCCATGACACCTTGTCCAGCAGCGGCATGGCGCCATAGGCAAGGGATACATCGCTGAACTTGAGCAGGGTCATGGGCGCCTCCGAAAACAGGGGGCGCATTCTACCCGGTTTGCGCCTTGGCATATCCTCCATTTTTTCATCATGTTTCCTCCACCGCATCCGATTTCACCCAGGCCAGGCAACAGGCTAAGCTACGCAAATCCGGTGGCGGCCAGGCCGTTGCCCCATACGATTTCTTTACCCGGAAGTGTCATGCGCGGTCGTCTGCTCAGCCTGTTCTCCTGCCTGCTTCTCACCACAGTCACCCTCGATGCAGCCCAAGCGGTCCCCCTTGCCCAGCAACGTCAGATGTACGACGAGGCCAAGCGCGCCCTGGCCAAGGGTGACAGCGGCCCCTACAAGCGTTACGCCAATGCCCTGGCCGACTACCCGCTGGAGCCCTACCTGGCCTACGACGAGCTGACCGCCCGTCTGAAGTGGGCCAGCAACGACGAGATCGAGAAATTCCTCGCCGAGCACGGCGACCTGCCCCAGGCCAACTGGATGAAGCTGCGCTGGTTGCGCTGGCTGGCCGAGCGCGGCGAATGGAAGACCTTCGTCAATTACTACGACCCGAAGATGAACTTCACCGAGCTGGACTGCCTCTACGGCCAGTACCAGATCAAGAACGGCCTCAAGGCCGAGGGCTACAAGAGCGCCGAGAAGCTCTGGCTGGTGGGCAAGTCCCAGCCCGAGGCCTGTGACGTGCTCTTCGACCTGTGGCGTGCCGAAGGCCAGATGACCGAGCAGATGCGCTGGCGCCGCGCCAAGCTCGCCGCCGAGGCGCGCAACTATGGCCTCGCCAGCTTCTTGGTGAAGGGCCTGCCAACGCTTCAGACCCAGGGCAAGCTGCTGCTGGATGTCGCGCAGAACCCGCAGATGCTCAGCCAGACCGCCCGCTTCGCCCCGGCCGACAAGGCCATGGGCGATGTGGTCGGCCTCGGCCTGCGCCGCCTGGCCCGCCAGGATCCGGAAAAGGCCATGGCCCTGCTGGATGGCTACGCCGCGCGGATGAAGTTCTCCAGCAGCGAGAAGGTCGCCATCGCCCGCGAGATCGGCCTCACCCTGGCCAAGCGCTACGACCCTCGCGCCCTCAAGCTCATGACCCAGTACGACCCCAAGCTGCGCGACAACACCGTCAGCGAATGGCGCGCGCGCCTGCTGCTGCGCCTGGGCCAGTGGGACGACGCCTACAAGCTGACCAAGCAGATGCCCGCCGAGCTGGCCAATACCAACCGCTGGCGCTACTGGCAGGCCCGCTCCCTGCAACTGGCCCAGCCGCAGAGCGCCGAAGCCGCCCGCCTCTACCAGCCCCTGGCCAAGGAGCGTGACTTCTACGGCTTCCTCGCCGCCGACCGCATCCAGACGCCCTACCAGCTCAACAACAAGCCGCTGGCCCTGGACCCGCGCCTGGTGCAGAAGGTGCGCAACACCGCCGGTATCCGCCGTGCCCTGGAGTTCCACGATCGCGGCCAGATCGTCGACGGTCGCCGCGAGTGGTACTACGTCAGCCGCCTGTTCAGCCGTGACGAAATGGTCGCCCAGGCCAAACTCGCCTACGACATGCAGTGGTACTTCCCGGCCATCCGCACCATCAGCCAGGCCCAGTATTGGGACGACCTGGACATCCGCTTCCCCATGGCCCACCGCGGTGCCCTGACCCAGCAGGCACGCCTGCGTGGCCTGCACTCCAGCTGGGTGTTCGCCATCACCCGCCAGGAAAGCGCCTTCATGGCCGACGCCCGCTCCGGCGTCGGTGCCATGGGCCTGATGCAACTGATGCCCGGCACCGCCAAGGAGACCGCGCGCAAGTTCGGCATTCCCCTCGCCTCACCGCAACAGGCGCTCAACCCGGACGTCAACATCCAGCTCGGCGCCGCCTACCTCAGCCAGGTGCACGGCCAGTTCAACGGCAACCGCGTGCTCGCCTCCGCCGCCTACAACGCCGGCCCCGGCCGCGTGCGCCAATGGCTCAAAGGCGCCAACCACCTGGCCTTCGACGTCTGGGTGGAAAGCATCCCCTTCGACGAAACCCGCCAGTACGTACAGAACGTGCTGTCCTACTCCGTCATCTACGGGCAGAAGCTCAACGCCCCGCAGCCCCTGGTGGATTGGCACGAGCGCTTCTTCGACGACCAGTGATCGAAGCCGAAACGCAAAACGGGCGCCCATGGGGCGCCCGTTTCGTTTGTGCAGCCGTTGCAGCGCGGAGTCTTACTCCAGGACTTCCACTTCCATGCCCTCTTCCAGCGTGCCGGTGCTGCGGTTGATCAGGTTCTGCCCGAAGTACAGCTCGCCTTCGCGCTCGCGGTAGGTCTTGAGGGTGGTGAGGGGCTCGCGGTCAGGGCTGCGCTCGCCGGTGGCAGGGTCGATGGTGGTGAGGATGCAACGGGTGCAGCCTTTGGCCACGCTGAACTCGACGCCGCCGATGCGGATGCGCTTCCACTCGTCCTCGGCGAAGGGCGCGCTGCCCTCCACCACCAGGTTGGGGCGGAAGCGCAGCATCTCCAGTGGGCGGCCAACACGGCTGGACAGGTCATCCAGCGAGGCCTGGCCGATCAGCAGCAGCGGGAAGCCATCGGCGAAACCGACCTTCTCCTCGGGCAGCAGGCTGCCGGGGATGTCCCGTGCCCGCTCGTTGGGCACATGCACCAGGCGGCAAGGCTTGCCGATGAACTCGCTGAGCCAGGCAGCGGCCTCGTCACCGGCGTCAGGCACCAGCATCGAGTCCTTCCAGATGAAGGTGCCGCGCAGGTCGCTGTTCGGGTCGGGCAGGGCCACATCCAGGCTGGGCCGGCCGGCGGTGCTCAGGGTCAGGCCACCGGAGGCGTTCCACAGCGCGCTCAGTTGCGACATCTGCGGCAGCGCGCGCTGGGTGAGGAAACGGCCATTGCTCGCGTCCACCAGCATCCAGCGTCGATCACCGGCCAGGCCGATGCCATCGAGTTCGGCACGCTGCAGGCGTTCGCCGATCGCGGATTTCATGGGGAAACGATAGAGAGCGGAGAGACGCAACATGGGCCGGCTTCCTTGGACGGTCAGCGAAAGCCCACTTATACGGAATCGTGGGCCGGGGCCTCAACCCCGGCACCACGAAAAGATCACTCGTCCTTCTTCAGGCGGTCCGCCACCACGTCCACCAGCTTGTCGGGCTGGAACTTGGAGAGGAAGTTGTCGCAACCGACCTTCTTCACCATGGCGTCGTTGAAGCTGCCGGACAGCGAGGTGTGCATCACCACGTAGAGCTCACGCAGGCGCGGGTCGTTGCGGATCTCGGTGGTCAGGCGGTAGCCGTCCATCTCCGGCATTTCGGCGTCGGTGAAGATCATCAGCAGCTTGTCGGTCATCACCTCGCCGGTGTCGGCCCACTTTTTCAGCAGGTTCAGCGCCTTGAGGCCGTCGCTGACCGAGTGGGTGCGGATACCCAGCTGCGAGAGGGTTTCGCGCAGCTGGGTCAGCGCGACGTTGGAGTCGTCCACCAGCAGCACTTCGCGGCCTCGGGCCTTCTCCAGCAGCGGGTTGCTCAAGCGCTCCTCGGACACACGGGTGCTCATGGGCACGATTTCGGCGAGCACCTTCTCGACGTCGATGATCTCGACGATCTGGTCCTCCACCTTGGTGATCGCCGTCAGGTAATGCTGGCGACCGGCACCACCGGGCGGCGGCTGGATGGACTCCCAGTTGAGGTTGAGGATGCGGTCCACGCCCCCCACCAGGAACGCCTGCACCGAGCGGTTGTACTCGGTGACGATAATGGTGCTGCGCTCATCCGGCACCAGCGCGCGCATGCCGATGGCGCGGGACAGGTCGATCACCGGCAGGGTCTGACCGCGCAGGTTGACCACGCCGCAGACGAAGGGGTGGCGCTGGGGGATCAGGGTCAGCTTCGGCAGCTGCAGGACTTCCTGCACCTTGAACACGTTGATGGCGAACAGCTGGCGGCCGGCCAGGCGGAACATGAGGATTTCCAGGCGGTTCTCGCCCACCAGTTGGGTACGTTGATCGACTGTGTCGAGAATACCGGCCATTGCATGCTCCTGTTGGATGTTCGAGCCAGACTGCGGCTGCAGTTGCTTATCGGCAGAAGGCCTTGGAACTGTAGCCATCATGGCTTGGCGCCATCATGCACCACGGGGCGCGACGGCACCAGAAGCCACTCATCCCTCACTGCCTTGCAGCAACGGGGAACCGTCCGGCAGATGTAAGCGTAGTGCGTTGCGGCGCGCATTGAAGCGAACCTTGCTGCATTCCATGGGTTCTCCGTCGAGATTCATGTCCAACCCCTCGGGTGCCTCCACCTCGACCCACGGCAACCGCGCGCTCACCGACACCGCCTCCACCCCGCCGATGCCCCCCGAAAGCAGCGTGCCCAGGGTGCCGACCACATCCTGCGGGGCCGGCACGATGCAGAGCTCCAGCAGTCCGTCATCGACCTTGGCGCGCGGGCACAGTACATGCCCGCCCCCTGCCTGGCAGCCGTTGCCGATGCCCACGGCGAGGAATTCGCCCTCCCACTCGAAATCCGGCCCCTTGAAGCGACCGAAGGCCGAATGCACCTCGGAGAAACGCGTCAGCCCGGTGAGGAAATAGGCCGCACCGCCCAGCACCTTCTTCAGGTCTTCGGAGGTGTTGGCAGTGATCTTCGAGCCGAAGCCACCGGTGGCCATGTTGAGGAACAGCCGCCCGTCGGCCTCCCCCAGGTCGATGGGCCGCGGCGGCACATCCAGCAGCGCCAGGGCCTCGCCGGGCAGCAGCGGCACCCCGGCGGCCCGGGCGAAGTCATTGGCGGTGCCCAGGGGCAACAGCGCCAGGCTGGCGTCCTGGTCCGCCAGTGCCATGGCTTCGGCGACATCACGCAAGGTGCCATCGCCGCCCCCGGCGATGAGCGTGCGATACCCGGCGGCCAGGGCCTCTTCGACGATGCGCCCGGCATCACCGCCCTCCCAGGTCACCCGCACCGCCAGTTCCCAACCCGCCTCCCGGCGCGCCTCGACGGCCGCTCGCACGTCCTCGTTCAATGCCTGCTTGCCGTGCAGGATCAGCAATGCCTTGCGCTCGCTCATGGGCCACTCCATCCAGGGTGAGTCGGCCGAGTATAGGCCTCGACCGTAAGAACAAGATGAGACAAGCGTCGGAGGTGGATTACACACCTATCTAATATGTCGATTTGTTTGTTGAATAATTTACGCTTTTTGTCGATAAGAATTTGATGAAAAATGGCCTCCAACACGCCGCAGAGCCCAACCCACTGCGAGCCCTGAGGAGATTCCCATGATCGAAGTACGTCCTTTCAACCAGCTCGGCGGCGCCCACCACGGCTGGCTCAATGCCCGTCACCACTTCTCCTTCGCCGAGTACCACGACCCGGCACGGATGAACTGGGGCCAACTGCGGGTCTGGAACGATGACGAGATCGCTGCCGACAGCGGTTTCCCACCGCACCCCCACCGCGACATGGAGATCATCACCTACGTCCGTGAAGGCGCGATCACCCACCAGGACAACCTGGGCAACAAGGGCCGCACCGAAGCCGGCGATGTGCAGGTGATGAGCGCGGGCACCGGCATCACCCACAGCGAGTACAACCTCGAGGGCGAGACCACCCGGATCTTCCAGATCTGGATCATGCCCACCGAGTTTGGCGCCGCGCCCTCCTGGGGTGCCAAGCCCTTCCCGAAAGGTGAGCGCGCCGGCAGCTTCGTGACCCTGGCCAGCGGCATAGACGAGGGCAGCGACGCCCTGCACATCCGCGCCAACGCCCGGTTGGTGGCCGCCACGCTGACCGCCGGGCAGACTGCGGACTACCGCCTGGAGAACGGCCGCAAGGCCTACCTGGTGGCCGCCAAGGGTCGCTACGAGGTCAACGGCGTAGCCGCCGAAGCCCGCGACGGCGTAGCCGTACGTGATGTCGAGGTGCTGAGCTTCACCGCCAGCGAAGATACCGAGATCGTGCTGGTGGACGTCGCCTGATCCAGGCCGTAACGAAAACGCCCCCGGAGTTCTGCTCCGGGGGCGTTTTTCATTGCCTGCGTGACAGGCGCCCGCTCCTCGTGGGAGCGAATTCATTCGCGATCAACCCGTCACCGCAACGCCGAGCCAGACCCGACCCAATGCGTCAACCGCATCAGGCCGGGTACCCGGTGATCTCGCGGATCTTCTGGTACAGCGGCTTCAGCTGCCGGTACATGCGCTGGTACACCCCCTGGTAGAGCCGCTCGTAGATGCGTTGCGCTTGCGGGTCCGGGTGGAACACCTGGCCGACGCGGGTCATGGCGCGTATCGCCGTGGGGAAGTCCGGGTGCAGTCCCAGGCCGACCGCGCAGTCGATGGCGGCGCCCAGCCCCGAGGTTTCATAGACGTGCGGCCGCTCCGCCGGCAGGCCGAAGATATCGGCCGTCAGCTGCATGGCCGCATCGCTTTGCGAACCGCCACCGGAGACGCGCAAACGCTTGATCGACGTGCCCGAGCGCTTCTCGATGCGTTCCTTGCCCTGGCGCAGCGCGTAGGCCAGGCCTTCGAGGATGGCGCGGTAGATGTGCGCGCGGGTGTGCACATCGCCGAAGCCGATGATCGAGCCCTTGGCTTCAAGCCCCGGCTCGCGGATGCCCGGCGTCCAGTAGGGCTGCAACATCAGGCCCATGGAGCCCGGCGGCACGCTGTTGACCAGTTCGTCGAACAGCGCCTCGGGCTCGACGCCCAGCTCCTTGGCCCGCTGCATCTCGCGCAGGCCGAACTCCTGCTTGAACCAGCTGACCATCCAGAAGCCGCGGTAGATCATCACCTCGGTATTGAAGTGATCGGGAATCGCCGCCGGATAGGGCGGGATCAGCGGGATGGTTTCCAGGTAGCTGCGGCGGGTGGTGTTGATGGTCGCCGTGGTGCCGTAGGAGAGGCAGGCCGTGTCCGGCTCCACCCCGCCCGAGCCCATCACCTCGCAGGCCTTGTCGGCCCCGGCGGCGATCAGCGGCAGTCCCTCGGGGATGCCGGTCAGGCGGCTGGCCTCGGCGCTGATGCTGCCCAGGCGCTCGCCCGGCTTGAACAGGTCCGGCAGCTGCTCGCGGCGCACCGGCATCGCCTGCCACTTCCAGTCCTTGGGCGAGGCCCAGTCCAGGCGCTTGTAGTCGAACGGCAGATAGGCCACCTGGCAGGCCACCGAATCGACGAAGCGCCCGCACAGGCGGTGGGTGAGGAAGCCCGACAGCAGCAGCACCTTGTGGGTGCGCTGCCAGATGTCCGGCTGGTGCTGCGACACCCAGTTCACCTCAGCCTGGGCGCGGAAATAATCCACCGTGCCCTCAATGCGCAGTAGGCGGAACAGCCAGCCCCAGGGGCCCTTGATGCGCCCTTCGACCTCGGCGCGACGCTGGTCCAGCCAGATGATCGCCGGGCGCAGCGGCGTGCCCTGCTCGTCGACGTTGATCACCGTGCCGCGCTGGGTGGTGACGGAGACGCCACGGATCAGGCTGCGGTCGATATCCACCGATTCCCACAGCAAGCGGCAGGCTTCGGCGAGGTTCGACCAGTAATACTCCGCGTCCTGCTCGGCCCAGCCGGGCTGCTTGGAGTAGTAGGCCTCCAGCGGCACCTTGCCCTTGCCCACCAGGTTGCCTTCCAGGTCGAACAGCAGCGCACGGACACTCTGGGTGCCGTTGTCTATCGCCAGCAGGTAGCTCTTCTCGCTCACGGTGGATTCCTTGTTCTTATTCTGCGGGCAGGCTGTAGCTGCGCTGCCAGAGCGCAGCATAGGCCCGTTCCTCGTCTTCCCAGCGCCCATCGCTCCAGCCCAGGCGGGCCTGGCACAGCGCGCGGATGCGCGGCATCAGCGCCGCACCGCCGCCGGGCAACAACAGGCCCAGGCGGGTGCGTCGCAGCAGCAGGTCGTCCAGGTGCAGCACCAGCTCGGCTTCCGCCGCCCAGGCCAATTCGGCCCAGAGGGTATCGGTGGCGCCGACGCGCTCGCTGCCCAGTTCATCGATCAGCCGGGCAATCTCGACGAGCTCCGGGCCATGCCGCCCCGCCAGGCGCCGCTGCGCCAAGGGGCCCAGGCCAGGCAGGCTCGCCAACGGCGCCGGCTTGAATACCGCTGCGCCGAGATCATCCACCGTGCGGCCGTTGAAACCGGCGCAGGCGCGCAGCACCTCCAGCGCCAGCAGGCGGAAGGTGGTCAGCTTGCCGCCGGCCAGGGTCACGCAACCGGGTTCGGTCCACAGCGCATGCTCGCGCTTCTCGTCGGAGGGCTTCAGCGACGCCTCGCCATCGCTCACCACCGGGCGCACGCCGGCCCAGGTGGAGAGCACGTCCGCACGTCCGATGGCGGCAGCGGGGAACTGCTCGCGGCAGGCGGCCAGCAGGTAGTCCACCTCCTCGGCGCTGATGCGGGCATCCAGGTCCAGCTCGTCGCGGTGATCGAGGTCGGTGGTGCCGACCACGATCGCGCCTTCCCAGGGGAAGACGAACACCGGGCGGCCATCCGCCGGGTGCATGAAGCTGATGGCGTGGGCCAGCGGCAGGCGCCAGCCGGGCAGCAGCAGGTGGCTGCCGCGCAGGGGGCGGATGTGCTCGCTGCCTTCACGGCGGCGCAGGCGATCGGCCCAGGCACCGGTGGCCTGGGCCACGGCGCGGGTGCGCAGGGCGTAGCGCTGGCCGCTCTCGATGTCTTCCGCCACCAGGCCGACCACCTGGCCCTGCTCGCGGGTCAGCTCCACCACGCGCAGGCCATTGAGCGCCTCGCCGCCATCGCGCCGGGCCTCGGCCAGCACGCGCATCACCAGGCGCGCATCGTCGGTGACCGCATCGAAGAACTGGGTGCCACCCTGCAGCTTCGCCTCGTCCAGCCCCGGGGTGAGGAAGCGCAGCTGCTGCAGTGAGTGATAGAGGTGGTTGCGCTTGCCTGCCAGGGCGTCGTAGACCGCCAGCAGGCTGCCGAACACGCGGGGGCCGGGGAAGCCGCCACGGTGGGGCATGACGAAGCTCAGCGGATCCACCAGCCCTGGCGCCTCGGCCAGCAGGCGTTGGCGTTCGCGTACCGAGTCACGGGTCAGGCCGAACTGGCCCTTGGCGATATAGCGCAGGCCGCCGTGGACCATCTTCGAGGAGCGGCTGGAAGTACCCCAGGCGAAGTCGCGCTGCTCCAGCAGCAGGCACTTCCAGCCACGCCGGGCCGCCTCGCGGAGGATGCCGGCGCCGGTGATGCCGCCGCCGACGACAATCAGGTCCCAGTCCCGCGCCGCCAGCTCCGGCAGCACGCGCTCGCGCCAGGCCGCGTTCCAGGGCTGCATGGTCAATCCTGGATCAGCACGCCGGGAGCCAGGCGGCCCTCGGGGTCGAAGTGCCCGGCCAGTGCCTTGAGCACCGCCATGCCGCGCTCGCCTTTCTCCACCGGCAACCAGGGCGCATGGTCGCGACCCACGCCGTGCTGGTGGCTGATGGTGCCGCGGTTGCGTGCGATCACCTCGCTGGCCGCGCGCTTCAAGCGGCTCCAGCGCTGCAGGGCCTGCTCGTAGCTGGCGCCCGGACGGAACACGTAGGTGGTGTAGATGCTGGAGCCCTCGCCATAGACGTGGGACAGGTGGGTGAAGACGTGGACGCGCTCGCCCTCCTCCGCCAGGCCGTCACGCAGGCTGGCCTCCACCTTGTTCAGCAGGTTGTCGACATTGATCCAGTCGGTGGCGGTTTCCAGGGTGTCGACCACGTAGCCGGCATCCCACAGGCCATGGCGCAGGTAGGGGAAGCGGAAGCGGTTCTCCGCCCACTTCTTGCCCAGCAGGGTGCCGGTGAACACGCCACCGAAGCCCTTCAGCAGCTTCTTCGCCTGGCGCAGCGATACGGCGTTCTGCTGGCGGTTGCCGGTGACGCCGAAGGTCAGCATGCATTTGCCGGTGCGCGCACCGCGGAAAGCCAGGTACTTCTCCAGCAGGGCGATCTGCTCGGGGTGGCCGGCCAGGGCCAGCTGGGTTTCGGTCTCGATGGCGTTGGACAGGCGCAGCATCGACAGCGGCACCCGCGCCTGGGCCAACGCACGGATGCCCGCCAGGGCCTGTTCCCAGCTGGGCAGGAACACGGCGTAGAAGCTTTCCTGGTCGGCCAGGCGGGTGACCCGCACACGCACTTCGGAAATCACCCCGAAGCGGCCTTCGGAGCCCAGCACCACTTCGCGCAGGTCCGGCCCCGCAGCCGAGGCCGGGAAGGTCGGCAGCTCCAGCGGGCCGTCGAAGGTCTCCAGGGTGCCACCGGCGAACAACTGCTCGATGCGGCCATAGCGCAGGGATTGCTGGCCGCTGGAACGGCTGGCGACCCAGCCACCGATGGTCGACAGCTCCCAGGACTGCGGGAAGTGGCCGAGGGTGTAGCCCTTGGCACGCAGCTGGCTTTCCACCTGCGGCCCGTTGGCGCCGGGGCCGAAGGTGGCGATCAGGCTTTGCTCGTCCAGGTCCAGCAGGCGGCTCATGCGTTCGAGGGACAGGGTCAGCACCGGCCGCTCGCCGGCCTGCGGGTTGATGTGGCCAGCCACCGAGGTGCCGCCGCCGTAGGGGATGAGCACGATGTCATGGGTCCGGGCCCAGGCCATCAGCTGGCGGATGTCCTCAGCGGTTTCCGGGTAGGCGACACCGTCGGGGAACACCTCGAAACGGCCTTCGCGCATGGCCAGCCAATCCGGCAGGCTCTGGCCACGGGCGTGGCGCACGCGCTCCTCGGCGTCCTGGCTGACCAGCACATGGGGCGGCAGGCGCGAGGCCGGCACCTGCGCCAGCACCTGCGCGAGGGTGGCGTCGTCCAGGCGCTGCCCGGCGCCGACGCGCTGGGCCAGAAAATCCGTGCCATTGGCCGGCAGTTCCACCACGGTCGACTCTTCACCCCAGCCGTTCCAGCGTCGCATGCCCTTCTCCTTGTTCGAGTTGTTTCGGAGGCTTTCAATGGGTGCCTATACTAGCCAGCCGCGCAAGGGCGTCACTGTCGGATCGGGACAGTGGCTATCGCCAATCAAGACATTTCAGAACAAGAAGAAACCATGGATTCCCTCGGCTATACCTCCGTTCCCGCCCTGCTCAAGTACCTGCGCCATGCCGAGCACCTCGGCCTGGACGTGGCCGCTGCGCTCGACGCTGCCGGCATCCGCGCCGAGGAGCTGGCCGACAACGGCAAGCGCATGCCCAGCGAAGCCCATGAACGCCTGCTGCAGCACCTGATGGCGGTCTCCGACGACCCCTTGTTCGGCCTGCATTCCGCCCGCTTCGTGCAGCCGGGCTCGTGGAGCGTGCTCGGCTACATCACCATGAACTGCGCCACCCTGGGCGAGGCCATGAGCCGCATCGTCCCGTACGAAAAACTGGTGGGCGACATGGGCACGAGCCGCATGGAAGCCGCGGGCGACCACATCCGCCTGATCTGGAACTGCCGCCACGAAGCCCCGGAGATCCGCCGCCACATGGTGGAGAACGTGCTCGCCTCCTGGCTGCTCTACGCCCGCTGGATCGCCGACATGGAGCGCTCGCCCCGAGAGGTCTGGTTCGAACACGCCCAGCCCGCCGGCACCCGCCTGGAGGATTACGAAGAAGTCTTCTGCTGTCCGATCCGCTTCGACCAGGCCTGCAATGCTCTGCTGGTGCCCATGGAGTACCTCGGCGTGCCCCTGCGCCAGGCCGACGCCAACCTGCTGCGCACCCTCGAGGAACATGCCCTGGCGCTGATGGCCGGGCTGGACCAGGACGAACCCCTGCCGCAACGGGTGAAGAACGCCCTGCGCCTGCTGCTCAAGGACGGCCTGCCACGCAAGGAACGGGTCGCGGAGAAATTCCACATGACGGTGCGCACCCTGCAGCGCCACCTGCAGCAGGCCGGCACCAGCTACCAGCAGATCCTCGACGAACTGCGCCAGGAACTGGCCGAGCACTACCTGCTGCGCAGCGACCTGGCCATCCAGGACATCGCCAGCTACCTCGGCTTCACCGAGTCACGCTCGTTCCACCGCAGCTTCAAGACCTGGACCGGGCAGACACCGGGGGAATACCGCGAGGCTAAGCGGCAGGGTTAATCCGCACCCGGCATGTGCAGCGATCGGCATGTACGGTGGGTGAAATCCGCAAGAGGGGTCGAGTTGAGCTGTCGGGTTGCACCCGACCTACGTTCGATGCCTGGCGCAACACACGACAACACACCTGCTGATGTAGCCCGGGCTTCAGCCCGGGACCCCGCTTGCAACCCGGACCGAAACCCGGGTTGCAGGGTTCAGGCGTGCAGTTCGCTCAGCGGGATGAAGAGCAGGCTGTCGCCTTCGGCCAGGGTGGTGCCTTCCAGCACTTCCACCAGGCCCTCGGCCCAGGCGGCGCTGCGCAGCACACCGGAACTCTGGTTGCGGTAGATCACCGCGCGGCCGTTTTCGAGTCGGGCGCGCAGGTACTCGCGGCGATTGCCCGGCTTGCTCCAGGTGAAACCGGCCGGCACCGGGAAGCCCAGGGGCGCGACCTTGTCCACGCCGAGGCGGCGCAGCAGGTAGGGCCGGGTGAGCAGGCCGAAGGTCACCAGGGTGGAGGCCGGGTTGCCCGGCAGGCCGATCACCGGCACGCCCTGGAAGTGGCCGAAGGTCAGCGGCTTGCCCGGCTTGATCGCCAGTTTCCACAACGCCAGCTCGCCGGCCTCGCGCAGGGCCAGGCCAAGGAAGTCCGCCTCGCCGACGGAGACGCCACCGGTGGAGAGGATCAGGTCGACGCCGGTCAGCTCGCCCAGGGCCTTGCGGGTCAGTTCCAGGTCGTCAGCGAGGATGCCGCCATCCACCACCTCGCAACCCAGGCGGCGCAGCCAGGCGATGAGCAGGGTGCGGTTGCTGTTGTAGATCTGCCCCGGGCCGAGCGGCTGGCCCGGCGCAACCAGTTCATCACCGGTGGAGAGCACCGCCACGCGAGGCCGGCGGCGCACCTGCAGGCGTGCGGCACCGAGGGTGGCGGCCAGGCCCATTTCGATGGGGCCCAGCAGGGTGCCGGCATCCAGCACGGTTTCGCCGCTGCGAGTTTCCTGGCCCTTGGGACGCACGTTCTGCCTGGCACTCATGGGCTCGATGAAGCGCACGCGGCCGTCGTCCAGCACCTCGGCGTTTTCCTGCATCTCCACCGTGTCCGCGCCTTCGGGCAGCGGCGCGCCGGTGAAGATGCGTGCACAGGTGCCCGGCTGCAGCGCGCCGGGAGCGCTGCCCGCCTGGATGCGCTGGCTGACCACCAGCGGCTCGCCATTCCAGTCGGCCAGGCGCAGGGCGTAGCCATCCATCGCACTGTTGTCCCAGGGCGGCAGGTCGAGGCCGGCCACCAGGGGTTCGGCCAGCACACGGCCATCGGCATCGGCCAGGGCGACCTCTTCCTGCTCGCGGATGGCAGCCTCCCCGGCCAGCTTCAGCAGCCGGGCCAGGGCGTCTTCCACCGGCATCAGGCCGGGGTTGTCGCAGCAGCTCACCCGCGGCTCTCGCAGGCGTCGGCGCGGGTCAGGTGCGGCACGAAGTTGCAGGGGCGGTGACGGTTGTCCAGCTGCTCGGCGAGGATGCCGTCCCAGGCGGTGCGGCAGGCGTTGGTTGAGCCCGGCAGGCTGCACACTAGGGTGCCGTTGGAAAGGCCGGCCAGGGCGCGGGACTGCATGGTGGAGGTGCCGATATCGGCCACCGAAATCTGCCGGAAGTACTCGCCGAAGCCGTCCACCTGCTTGTCCAGCAGGCAGGCGATGGCCTCGGGGGTGCTGTCGCGCCCGGTGAAGCCGGTGCCGCCGGTGATCAGCACCACCTGCACCGCGTCCTCGGCGATCCAGGTCGCCACCTGGGCGCGGATCTTGTAGAGGTCGTCCTTCAGCAGCACGCGGGCCGCGAGCCTGTGCCCGGCCGCAGTGAGGCGGTCGACGAAGAGCTGGCCGGAGGTGTCGGTCTCCAGGCTGCGGGTGTCGCTGACGGTGAGAACGGCGATGTTCAGGGGCACGAATACCGCCTCGGCCTTGTGGTTCATGGCAGGCTTCCAGTTGTAGGACAGAATGGCCGGTGTTATATCACAGCGCCGCCCCTCCCGAGAGCCCACCCATGCCCGGCAACGCCCCCCTTCCCTGCTCCGTTCTGCTGCTCGCCGGCGGCCGCGGCCAGCGCCTGGGCGGCCGCGACAAGGGCCTGGTGGAATGGCGCGGCCAGCCGCTGATCGCCTGGCTGCATGCCGCCACCCGCGCACGCACCGATGACCTGATCATTTCCTGCAACCGCAACGCCGAGCGCTACGCGCAATGGGCGGACCAACTGGTGACGGACGACAGCCCCGACTACCCGGGCCCACTGGCCGGCATCCGAGCCGGGCTGGCCGCCGCGCGCCACGACCACCTGCTGGTGTTGCCCTGCGACGCGCCGCTGGTGGACGCCCCCCTGCTCGACTCGCTGCTGCGCGAAGCCGGCGAACGGCCGGTGATGCTGCACCAGGGCGGCTACTGGGAACCGCTGTTCAGCGTGCTGCCGCGCGCCCTTTTGCTGCAGATCGAACAGGCCTGGCAGGCCGGTGAGCGCAGCCCGCAACGCATCCTCCGCACCCTCGACCCGATCGCCGTGGAATGCCCGGTGGGCGACCCGCGCCTGGCCAACCTGAATACGCCGGATCTGCTGGAGAACCCACGCGGATCGGTATGAAATCCAGCGGGCCTCCGGAACTTTGCCGGCTGGTTTTCCGTCAGAGCCCGAGAACCTCCCGTTCATTCATCAAGGAGATGGAAGATGAACCAGCGGATCATTCCCGCACTCGTGCTCGCGCTCGGCCTGGTCACCCTGGCCGGCTGCTCGTCCCCCACCGTGATCACCCTGAACGACGGCCGCGAGATCCAGGCCGTGGACAAGCCCGATTACGACGATGACTCCGGCTTCTACGAGTTCGAGCAACTCGATGGCAAGCGCGCCAAGGTCAACAAGGACCAGGTCCGCACCATCAAGGAACTCTGAGCCTTATCCGGCGACCTCCCCGGTCGCCTGAACAAGCCCGTCGCGGGGTCACCCGAGGCGGGCTTCGTTTTGTCCGGCCCCTGCAACAGGGCAATACCCCCGGACGCCGCGGCAGCCCTGCCCCGGTAAAAAAATTTCAGCTAACCCCTTGTCGACCAAAAAGTTTTCTGTAGAATGCGCGCTCATTCCACGGAGCGTAGCGCAGCTTGGTAGCGCGTCTCGTTCGGGACGAGAAGGTCGCTGGTTCGAATCCAGTCGCTCCGACCATATCCCGAAAAAACCCGCCTTATAGGCGGGTTTTTTATTGCCTGCGAAAAAGCTGGCCCTCTTCCTTTCTTCCCCCGCCCCCTCCACTCCGCCCAAAAGAAGCCCGATGCAAGGGCATCGGGCTTCGTCGTGTTGGGCCTCGCTACGCTCGGCGCCAACCTACCTGTGCGCATTGCCTCAGTGGGCGTTGGCCGCCGCACCGGGCTTGGCACCAAAGGGTGGCTTGGCCAGCCAGATGAGCAGGATCAACCCCATGCAGACCCAGCCGATCATCGTGAAGTAGTCGATGGTCGACATCATGTACGCCTGCCCGGTGACGATGTGGTCCAGGGACGCGGCGTTCTGCTGGCTCATGCCGCCCATCTGCTCCAGGGCCTGGCGGGTGCCGGGCTCGTAGGCGCTGATGTGTTCAGTGAGGTAGGCGTGGTGCTGGTCGGCGCGGCGTATCCAGATCCAGGTGGTGAGCGAGGCAGCGAAGCTGCCGCCCAGGGTCCGCAGGAAGGTGGCCAGGCCGGAGCCGTCGGCGATTTCGTTCTGCGGCAGGTCCGAGAGCAGGATGCTGAGGATCGGCATGAAGAACAGCGCCACACCGAAGCCCATGAACAGCTGCACCAGGGCGATGTGCAGGTAGTCCACCTCAGTGGTGAAGGAGGCCCGCATGAAGCAACTGGCGCCGATGGCGAAGAACGCCAGGCTGGCCAGTACGCGCAGGTCGAAGTTCTGCGCGTAGCGCCCCACGAAGGGCGACATGATCACCGGCAGCAGGCCGATGGGCGCCGCCGCCAGGCCGGCCCAGGTCGCGGTGTAGCCGAGCTGGGTCTGCAGCCACTGCGGCAACAGCAGGTTGATGCCGAAGAAGGCCGCGTAGCCGCCCACCAGCGCCACGGTGCCTGCGGTGAAGTTGCGGTGGCGGAACAGCCGCAGGTTGACGATGGGGTGGCGGTCGGTGAACTCCCAGATGATGAACACCGCCAGGGCGATGACCGCGATCACCGTGCCACCGATGATGAAGTTCGATTCGAACCAGTCCAGGTCGTTGCCCTTGTCGAGCACGATCTGCAACGCGCCGACGCCGATCACCAGGGTCGCCAGGCCCATCCAGTCCATGGGCTCGCGTTTGAGCGTCACCGGTCGCTTGCGCAACTGCTGGTAGACCACGAAGGCGGCGAACAGGCCGATGGGCAGGTTGATGAAGAAGATCCACGGCCAGCTGAAGTCGTCGGTGATCCAGCCGCCGAGGATGGGCCCGGCAATGGGCGCCACCACCGTGACCATCGCCAGCAACGCCAGGGCCATGCCCCGCTTCGCCGGTGGGTAGATCGACAGCAGCAGGGTCTGGGTGATGGGGTACAGCGGCCCGGCGACGAAACCCTGGAGGGCGCGGAAACCCACCAGGCTGTTCATCGACTGGGCCACGCCGCAGAGGAAGGACGCCAGCATGAACAGCAGCGTGGCGCCGATGAACAGGCGCACCTCACCCACCCGCCGGCTCATCCAGCCGGTCAGCGGCAGGGCGATGGCGTTGCTCACCGCGAAGGAGGTGATCACCCAGGTGCCCTGCTCCGAACTCACCCCCAGGTTGCCGGCGATGGTCGGCAGGGCGACGTTGGCGATGGTGGTGTCGAGCACCTGCATGAAGGTCGCCAGCGACAGGCCGATGGTGGCCAGCACCAGGTTCGGCGGGGTGAAGCTGGCTGCTGCGTTCTCGCTCATGGTCGCCGTCTCAGCGCTGCGCGGTCTTGTGGGTGGCGTCCGGGCCGTTGGCGTGGATCAGCTGCTCGATCAACTGGTCGGCTTCCGCCAGTTGGCGCTGGTAGACGTCGGTGGCGAACAACGGCTTCTTCGGTGCCTGCTGGGCCAGGGACGGGCCACTCTGGTCGTGCAGGTCGACCTTGACGCTCATCGACAGGCCGATGCGCAGCGGGTGCTCCTTGAGCTGCTCCGGGTTGATGCGGACGCGCACCGGCACGCGCTGGACGATCTTGATCCAGTTGCCGGTGGCGTTCTGCGCCGGCAGCAGGGAGAAGGCGCTGCCGGTACCGACGCCGAGGCTGTCCACGGTGCCGCTGTACTTCACGTCGCCGCCATAGAGGTCCGACTCGATCTCCACCGGCTGGCCGATGCGCATGTTCTTCAGCTGGGTTTCCTTGAAGTTGGCGTCGATCCACACCTGGTCCAGGGGGATGACCGCCATCAGCGCGGTGCCGGGCTGCACGCGCTGGCCCAGCTGCACGGTGCGCTTGGCGACATAACCGGTGACCGGGGCCACCAGGGTGGCGCGGGCGTCTTCCAGGTAGGCCTGGCGCAGGGTCGCGGCGGCAGCCTTCACATCCGGGTGGGAGGCGATCACGGTGTCGTCCACCAGGGCACGGCTGCTGTTGAGCTGCTGCTCGGAGCTGGTCAGGGAGCTCTGTGCGGAGTCCAGGGCGTCACGGGCGTGGGCCAGTTCCTCCTGGGAGATCGCACCGTCCTTGGCCAGGTTGCGACGGCGGGCGAAGTCGGCACGGGCCTTCTCCAGGGCGACCTTCTTCGCCGCCACCTCGGCCTTGTAGCCGTCCACGCTGTTGTACAGGCCGCGCACCTGGCGCACGGTGCGCGCCAGGTTGGCTTCGGCCTGCTGCAGGCCGATCTCGGCATCGCTGGGGTCGAAGCGCACCAGCACCTGGCCTTCGTGCACCAGGTCGCCGTCATCGGCGCCGATGCTGGTCACGGTGCCCACGGTCTGCGGGGTGATCTGCACCACGTTGCCGCCGATGTAGGCGTCGTCGGTGTGCTCGCTCCAGCGACCGAAGAGCTGCTCCCAGGCGAAGCTGAGGGCGGCGAGGATGAGGATCACGGCAAGCAGGATGAGCAGCATCCGCTTGCGCTTGGGGTTGCCTTGGACGGCGGTTTCCGAAGTCTGGGTGGTCATGGTCTGTGCCTCGTTCATTCAGCGGCGGCCGGGCGGGCGCCCTGGGCGAGCGGAGTCGGTTCGGGTTGGAAGCCACCGCCGAGGGCCTGCACCAGGCGCACGGAGGTGTCGATCTGCTGGACGTCCAGGCTGGCCAGCTGGCGTTCGGTGACCAGCAGTTGCTGCTCGACGCTGAGGGCGTCCAGGTAGTTGCCGATGCCTTCGCCGTAGCGACGCATGGCGAGGTCGTAGTTGGATTTGGCGATGTCACGGGCCTGGCGCTGCACCTCGATCTGCTGCGCCAGGGAGCGCAGCTGGCTGAGGTCGTCGCTGACCTCGCCGAGGGCGCCCACCAGGGTCTTGTTGTACTGGGCCACGGCCAGGTCGTAGTCGGCGTCCACGCCGGCCAGGTTGGCGCGCAGACGGCCGCCATCGAACACCGGCAGGGAGATGGCCGGCGCCACCTGGTAGAAGCGGCTGTCGCCCTGGAACAGGTCGCCGCTGCTGAGGGCGGCGAGGCCGACCATGGCGCTGAGGTTGAGGTTGGGATAGAAGCCGGTCTTGGCCGAGTCGATACCCTTGCTCGCCGCTTCGACGCGCCAACGCGCGGCGATCACGTCCGGGCGGCGGCCGAGCAGTTCGGCCGGCAGGTTCGACGGCAGCGCCAGGGCGGTGGGCTGCAGCACCACGGGGCGCTGGATGCGCTGGCCACGGTCGGGGCCCTGCCCCAGCAACACGGCGAGGGTGATGCGATCGCTGTCGATCTGCTGCTCGGCGGCCAGCAGTTGCTGGCGCGCGGCGGCCTGCTGGGCCTCGCTCTGTTGCAGCTGCACCTTGCTGTCCAGGCCGGCGGCCAGGCGCTGCTTGCTGAGGGCGTAGAGGTGTTCGGAGCGCTTCAGCTCTTCTTCCGCCAGGTCACGGGCGACGAAGGCATAGGCGAGCTGGCTGTAGGCGCGGGCGACGCTGGCGGACAGGTTCAGGCGCGCGGCCTGTTGGTCCACCTCGGCGGCGCGGGCCTGGCCGAGCGCGGCTTCCCAGGCGGCACGCTTGCCGCCCCAGAGGTCGAGGTCGTAACTGAAACCGAGGGACAGGTACTTCACCGCGGCATAGCTGCCGCCAATGGGCGCGGGCACCACGCTCTCCGGCGCTCGGGCACCGGAATAGCTGGCGCTGGCATTGACGCTGGGCATGCGCGCGGCGTCCTGCGCCTGGGCTTCGGCCAGGGCCTTGCGGGTGCGGGCGCTGGCCACCTGCAGGTCCGGCGAGCCAGCCAGGGCTTCCTCCACCATGGCATCGAGCTGGGCATCGCCCAGTTGCTTCCACCAGTCCTGACGCGGCCAGGCGGCGGCGCTCAACGGGGTACCCGCGAGGTTGCGCCAGGCCTGCAGGGCAGCGGCATCCAGGGCCTTGCCCTCGGGCTCCAGGCCGCTGGAGCTGGCGCAGGCGGCCAGGGCCAGGGCGGCACCGAGCACCAGGGCGCTACGCCCCAGGCGTGCTGTGCAGCTGAATTCACTCATTGTTAGTGGCTCCGATCGGCGCGCACGGGTCGCGCCCTTGCAGGATCTTGCCCAGCAGGCCCACCAGGGTCCGGAGTTCCTCGGTGGTCAGCGGGCTGGTGAGTTCGTTCATGGCGTCGGCGACGATCTCCGGCATCTGCTGGCTGATGCGCAGGCCGTCCTCGCTGAGGGCCAGGCGCACGCTGCGACGGTCCTCCGGGCAGGGCTTGCGCAGCAGCAGGCCCTTCTTCTCCAGGCGGTCGAGCATGCGGGTCATGGAGCCGCTGTCCACCGAGAGCTCGCGACACAGGTCGGCCGGAGTGTTGGCGCGGTCCATGTAGATGAACATCAGCACCTTGAACTGCGCGGAGGTGATGTCCAGGGGCGCCAGGTAGCGATCGAGCAGGCGGTCCTTGAGCATGGCGGAGCGCCCGATGTACTGGCCGACGGAGCCGGTGAAGGGGTAGTCGGCGGGGCTGTAGTGCTTCATTGGCTAATATCTGCCTAGGCAGTAACTGACTGGGCAATCATACGAGCGACGAAACATTTGGCAAGGTATTCACTGTTGCTTTAAATCGACAATCCGTTCCGAAAAAGGGGGATTGATCGGCGCAAAGGCAGTCGCCACGGGCTGCCGTGACGTGCAGAGAGAAGGTACGGAGAGGGGAAGCGGCCGACCGGCGGTCAGCGTTCGAGGAAGGCGGCGACCTTGGCCGCGTCGAAAGGCCAGTCCAGTTCGGCACCGGTGTCGCAGCGACGCAGTACGGGAATGCGCAGGGCGTAGTCGTCCATCCATTCCTCGCGGTCGGCGATGTCCATCAGCTCGACCATCAGGCCATGCTCGACGAAGGGCATCAGCACACCCTCCGCCACTTCACAGAGATGGCAACCCAGGGTGCCGAACAGGCTGCATTCGGGGAGCATCGCCACGCGCCTCGCCAATCAGGAAAGGCGCGAATTCTAACATGCCTCAGGCCTTGGCCGAGTCGTCCTTGGCGGCGGCCGGCAGCAGGTTCTGCAGCCCGTCCAGCAGCTTGCTGTTGAACGCCTGGGCCTTGTCCAGCTGGTTGTCGCTGAGGCGGTCGTTGAGCGAGAAGCCGCCGTTGAGCAGGTCCTGCAACGTGCCTTTCGGGTCGTCGGAGAGCTTGGCGGCGTTCTTCAGCGCCTCCAGCATGCCCTTCGCGTAGTCCTGCAGCGAGGTGTTCACCGCGCTGGCCGGTTGGCCGCCTTCCTGGGCCACGGAGCCGTAGGTGCTGGTGGCCTTGACCCTGGTCTGGGTGAGATTGAGCGACATGGAAGCCAGCTGATCGCCGTTCATGTTCAGGGCCAGCGCGCGGTCGAAAGCACCGTTGAGGTCACCGGAGTAGAACTTGCTGGAGACATCCTGCACCTGGTCGAGCAGGTCGCTGAGCGCTGCTCTCTCCTCGTCGTTGAGGTCGCCATCCACCTGCACCTTCCAGCCGCCGATCTGCATGCTGCCGGACTCGGAGCGGGTGCCCGAAGTGCTCTTGCCGTCCTTGTCGGAGCCCGTCGAGGAGGTCTTCGACCAGTCGGCCGAGGCCTGGGCGATGGAGATCTTCACCTTGTCGCCTTCCTTGGTGGTCACCTCCATGTCGAAGGTCGAGGAACGCGCGGAGAAGCTCTGGGTGGAGCTGCTGACGCTGGTGCTGCCGGAAGTGCCGGTGCTCGGCGTGTTGCCATCCAGGCCCAGGGAGCTGGCCAGGTTGTTCAAGCCATCCTGGATCTTGCCGAAGGTGTCTTCGATGTCGCTGGCGATCTTGCCGCCGAGCACACCCAGGCCCTGGAGGATCTTCTTCGCTTCGGCGAAGCCCTTCTCCACGCCTTCGCGGGCCTGGTCGAGCATCTTCTGCAGCTTCTCGGTGTCGGCACCATTGGCCGCTTCGGCCTTGATGCGCCCGCCAACGAAGTCGAGGATGCGCCCGGCCACCTTGTCGGGCGTGTAGTCATCCTGGGTCTTGCCGGCCAGGCTGCCGGGCTCGATGCCCAGGCGCTGGGCAACACGGTTGGCCAACACGTTCTGCGCATTGGTGGCGTTACGGGTCGCGCTGTCGATCTTGTTCAGATAACTCGGGCGCGTGGTTGCGGAAGCCAGGGAATCGAGGGTCTTCATAGTGGCGGTCCCGGAAAATCGGATGTACACCGATTTGACGGCAGCCCCTTGGAAACCTTGAGAACGAATCCGTACGCAGCCGATGGACGGCAGTGACCGAAATTGACGTCAGACGTTCGTCGCGTCCGACGTGGCGACACCCGCCGCGCCCAACAGCACCGCTGCGGCATCCCTGGCCTCCCGTGCCTGCTCGGCCGGGCCCTGCACATGGGCCATGGCGATCGCCCCTTCCATCAGGTACTGCAACTGCCGCGCCAGGCGCTCGGGTTCGGCGACCCCCAGGCGTTCGAGGGCGGTGCGAAAATGCAGCTGGGCGTTGGCCTTGTGGAGGGCGGCGACGCGGTGGATCGGGTGCTCGCGGTCATGGAACTCGGCGGCGGCGTTGACGAAGGCGCAACCGAAGAACTCCTTGCCATGCAGCAACTGGTGCAGTCCATCGAAGACGGCAAGGATCGCCGCCCTCGGCGCCAGGTTCTCCAGCGCCCAGGCCATCATCTGGCGACTGGGTTCCAGGCGCTGGCGCAGGGCCGCCTCGATCAGCTCGTCCTTGGACTTGAAATGCTTGTACAGCGTCATCTTCGCCACGCCGGACTCGGCGAGGATGCGATCGATGCCGGTGGCGTGGAAACCATCGCGGTAGAACAGCGCGATGGCGGTGTCGATCAACTGATCGCGTTTGCTCGAAGCCATGTGGAACCTCCTGACCGGCGCATTATGCGCATCCGCCCGCACCGGCTCAAACCCGCACCGCAGCTGCCTTCCTGCAGCGCGATACGGTTGGCGCTTGAAATATACAGACCTGTCTGTCTAATATCCAGCCGCACAACGACCACAGGGATCACCACCATGCAGCTCCACGACTTCCCCCTCTCCGGCAACTGCTACAAGGTGCGCCTGTTCCTCGGCCTGATCGGCCAGCGCGCCGAGATCGTCACGGTCAACCTGCCCGCCGGCGAACAGAAGCAACCGGCATTCCTCGCCATCAACCCACGGGGTCAGGTTCCGCTGCTGGTGGACCAAGGCAACAGCCTGGCCGACTCCCAGGCCATCCTCGTCTACCTGGCACGCCGTTATGCGCCGCAATGGCTGCCCGACGATGCCCTGCAGCAGGGCCGCATCGCCAGCTGGCTGAGCTACGCCGCCAACGAGTTGTACCACGGCCCGGCCGCCGCGCGGGTGATGAAGCTGTTCGGCCGGCCCGGCGACCTCGAAGCCACCCAGGCCAAGGCGCGCCAGGTGCTGGCGATGGTGGAACTGCAACTGGGCCGGCACGCCTGGCTGGCCGAAGGCGAGGCGCCCAGCGTCGCCGATGTCGCCAACTACCCCTACCTGGCGATGGCCGGGGAAGGCGGGCTCGACCTCACCCCCTACCCACACATCCGCCAATGGTGCGAGCGCATCCGCGCCCTGCCCGGCTATGTCGAGCTGCCGCACCTCTGAACCTCTCCGCCATCGCAAGGAAGCCGTACATGCGCCTGCTCCCCCTCCTCCTCGCCAGCCTGCTGCTGATCGCCAGCCCCTTCGCCAGCGCCCAGGGCCTGCGCTTCGCCCTGGTGAAGACCTCCCACGCCGAAACCCTCGACGCCTTCACCATGGAGGGCGGCCAGTGGACGCAGACCGTCGCGGTCAACCACGTCGCCGTGCTCATCCAGCACCACGCCGCCACCCTGCTGCTGGATACCGGGCTCGGCCGCCAGGTGGACGCCCAGTTCCAGGGCGACATGCCCTGGTGGGACAAGCCGCTGTTCAAGTACGAAACCGTCACCCCCGCACGGGACCAACTGGACCGTGACGGCATCCGCGTCGACCGCATCCTCCTCACCCACGCCCACTGGGACCACGCCTCGGGCCTGGCCGACTTCCCCGAGGTGCCGGTCTGGGCGCCCTGGGCGGAAATCGAGTTCAGCCACATCGCCACGCCGCCGGCGGTGCTGCCCAGCCAGTTCGCCCACAAGGTCCTCTGGCAGCCCTTCGAGTTCCTGCCCGAGCCCTACATGGGCTTCGACGAGAGCCTCGACCTGTTCGGCGACGGCAGCCTGGTGCTGGTGCCGCTCACCGGGCACACACCAGGCTCGGTGGGCCTGTTCCTCACCCTCGACGACGGCCGGCGCTTCTTCTTCACCGGCGATACCAGCTGGCGCCTGGAAGGCTTCACCGGGCCCCACGAGAAGTTCTGGGTCAGCCGGCGGATGGTGGACAACGACCGCGACGGCACCCGCGCCCAGCTGCAACGGGTGCACGACCTGCTGCTGGCCCAGCCGAACCTCACCGTGGTGCCGGCCCACGACGCCGCCGTGCAGGACCGCCTCGGCTACTACCCGCAGTGGGTGCAGTGAGGCCGACCAATGTCTAAATGACGATTCTGTTACCAGATGCTTAATTCCACTCGTTGCAACGGGGCGGCCCAACCGCCCCGAAACCCCAACGAGGAGACAATAACAATGAGCAAGACCTCGCTCGCGCACGCCATCGCCCTGGCAGCGCTCAGCACCGGCCTCACCCTGCCCGGCCTCGCCCAGGCCGAATTCCTGAAAGACAGCAAGGCCAGCGTCGAGCTGCGCAACTTCTACTTCAACCGTGACTTCCGCCAGGACGGCGCCGCCCAGTCCAAGGCCGAGGAGTGGGCCCAGGGCTTCCTGCTGCGCTACGAATCCGGCTTCACCGAAGGCACCATCGGCGTTGGCGTCGACGCCATCGGCGCGCTGGGCATCAAGCTCGACTCCAGCCCCGACCGCACCGGCACCGGCCTGCTCAAGCGCGACCGCGAAGCGCCCAACCGCGCCCAGGACGAATACGGCGAAGTGGGCCTGACCGCCAAGTTGCGCGCCTCCAAGAGCGTGCTCAAGGTCGGCACCCTGCTGCCCAAGCTGCCCACCGTGCAGTACAACGACTCGCGCCTGCTGCCGCAGACCTTCCAGGGCGGCCACATCAACTCGATGGAAATCGACGGCCTGACCCTCGACGCCGGCCAGCTCAAGCAGGTCAACCAGCGCGACTCCTCGGACTACGAGGACATGACCATCACCAACAGCCGCGTGGCCTCCACCGGTGCCGGCGGTGCCCGTGGCATCACCTTCCGCGGCGGCCAGACCAGCGACGAATTCAACTTCGCCGGCGCCACCTACAAGTGGAACGACAGCCTCTCCACCGGCTACAACTACGGCAACCTGGACGAGTTCTACAAACAGCACATCTTCACCGTGCTGCACACCCTGCCACTGGGTGACAAGCAATCGCTGAAGAGCGACATCCGCTACGCCCGCTCCACCGACGAAGGCAACAGCAACGTCGACAACAAGGCCTTCGGCGCCATGTTCACCTATGCCCTGGGCGGCCACGCCTTCGGCCTCGGCTACCAGAGCATGAGTGGCGACACCGGCTACGCCTACATCAACGGCACCGACCCTTACCTGGTCAACTACGTGCAGATCGGCGACTTCGCCGCCAAGGACGAAAAATCCTGGCAGGCGCGCTACGACTACAACTTCGCCTCCATCGGCATCCCCGGCCTGACCTTCATGACCCGCTACCTGTCCGGCGACAACGTCGACCTGGGTGCCGGTCGCCCCGAAGGCAAGGAATGGGAACGCAACACCGACATCGCCTACGTCTTCCAGGACGGCCCGCTGAAGAACCTCGGCGTGAAATGGCGCAACGCGACGGTGCGCTCCACCAACTTCGGCAGCGACATCGACGAGAACCGCCTGATCGTCAGCTACGTGGTACCGCTCTGGTAGTCGCCACTGCGCAACGAGAAAGCCCGCCAATCGGCGGGCTTCTTCGTTTAATGGGAGTGTGCCGGGCTTGGCCCGATCAATCCTGGCTGGTGGCGCCGATCTTGTGGATCGACAGGTCCGCGCCGTAGTACTCCTGCTCCTGGGACAGGCGGATGCCGAGGGTCTTCTTCAGCAGGCCGTAGACCAGGAAGCCACCCACCAGCGCCACCAGCACGCCGAGGCCGGTGCCGATCAACTGGCTCACCAGGCTGACGCCGCCCAGGCCGCCGAGGGCCTCCTGGCCGAAGATGCCGCAGGCGATACCGCCCCAGACGCCACACAAGCCGTGCAGCGGCCACACGCCCAGCACGTCGTCCACTTTCCACTTCACCTGGGTTGCGGTGAAGGCCCAGACGAACAGGCCGCCCGCGATGGCGCCAGTCACCAGCGCACCCACTGGGTGCATCAGGTCGGAGCCGGCGCAGATCGCCACCAGCCCGGCCAGCGGGCCGTTGTGCAGGAAGCCCGGATCGTTGCGGCCCACCAGCAGCGCGGCAACCGTGCCGCCGACCATCGCCATCAGCGAGTTGACCGCCACCAGGCCGCTGACGCCTTGCAGGGTCTGCGCGCTCATCACGTTGAAGCCGAACCAGCCGACGATGAGAATCCACGAGCCCAGCGCCAGGAAGGGGATGTTCGACGGTGCGAAGGCCACCAGGCGGCCATCGCGGTAGCGGCCGTCACGGCGCCCCAGCAGCAGCACCGCGCCAAAGGCCAGCCAGCCGCCCACGGCGTGCACCACCACGGAGCCGGCGAAGTCATGGAAGCTGGCGCCGAAGCTCGCCTTCAGCCAATCCTGCAGGCCGAAGTTGCCGTTCCAGATCAGCCCCTCGAAGAAGGGATAGACGAAGGCCACGATCAGGGCGGTGGCGCACAGCTGCGGGCCGAACTTGGCGCGCTCGGCGATGCCGCCGGAGATGATCGCCGGGATGGCGGCAGCGAAGGTCAGCAGGAAGAAGAACTTCACCAGCGCATAGCCATGGTCGGCCGCCAGCTCGCTGGCCGGTTGCAGGAAGGTCACGCCGTAGGCCACCCAGTAGCCGATGAAGAAATAGGCCAGGGTGGAAATGGCGAAGTCCGAAAGGATCTTCGACAGCGCGTTGACCTGGTTCTTCTGGCGCACGGTGCCCACTTCGAGGAAGGCGAAGCCGGCGTGCATGGCGAGCACCATCACGGCGCCCATCAGGATGAACAGGGTGTTGGAGCCGTGGATCAGGGTTTGCACGGCACTGTTGAGGTTTTCCATTGGCAGGAAGGCTCCGGCAGATAAAAAGCACCAATACGGGTCAAATCGCGCCGGACACGCACCACCCTGAAGCCGCCACGCCCTCGAACGGGTCGCGACCTGGGGCCATAACGGGGCGAAGCGGTGGAGACGGCAGTTTGAGTTTTCAGGCTTTCTCTTTGTTTTTCATATGCTTGCCAGCGGTCAACAGCCTTGTCGGAGCCTCATTGAGCGCCCGATAACGGGGCGCTCCGGCACGCTGGCGCACCAGGGCGTTGCAAGCGCCATACCAGCGCCCGGGGGCAAATATCGGCGGAACCTAACCCAAGCGCGGCGACTCACAACAACCAAGCCCCTCCAAGGAGATTCACGCCATGCCCCGCAAGTCCGCTAGCCGCGCCCAAGACGACCTGCTGACCGAATTCCAGGCCCTCGTCGGTGACACCGAGAAACTGCTGCAACACACCGCCAGCCTGGCCGGCGACCAGGCCGAGGAGCTGCGCCTGCAGATCCACGAATCCCTCAAGCGCGCCCGCGAGACCCTGCAACTGACCGAAGAGAAGATCGTCGACAAGGGCAAGGCCGCCGTCGCCGCCACCGAGGACTACGTGCAGGAACACCCCTGGCAGACCATCGGCCTTTCCGCCGGCATCGGCTTCCTCCTCGGTCTGCTCGCGTCGCGTCGCTGACCATGGAGCCGGGAATGGAATCCGGCCCGCAGAACGCGGGCCAAGGCCCCTCGCCGCGGCGCCTCGGCGCCGCCTTCCTCGGCCTGTTGCACAGCCACGTCGAGCTGTTCGGCATCGAGCTGCAGGAGCAGAAGGCCAACACCCTGCGCCTGCTGCTGTTCGCCGGCCTGTCGCTGATCTTCGCCCTGCTCCTGCTGGTGGCTCTATCCGCGTTGCTGCTGGTGCTGTTCTGGGACAGTGCACGGATCGAAACCATCAGCGGCCTGTGCCTCTTCTATTTCCTGCTCACCGGCTACTGCGCCTGGCGCCTGAAACAGGCCGTGGACGATGAGTCCTCCCCCTTCTCCGCCACGCTCGAAGAGCTGGCCCAGGACCGCGAGCGCCTGATGCCATGAGCCTTCCCGAAACGCACCGCACCACCTCCCGCCGCGAACTGCGCAAGGCGCTGGTGCGCCTGCGCCTGGAGATGCACCGCCAGGAGATCCGCCACGAGACCCTGGTCCTCACCCAGCCCCTGCGCCGCGCCAAGGGCATCGCCAGCAGTTGGCAGCAGCAACTGGGCGGCATGCCCCACGCACCACTTTGGGGCATTGCCGGGGTCGCCGCCCTGGGCTTCTTCGCCGCCCGTAGTGGCAATCTGACTCGACTGATCCGCCTGGGCAGCAGCCTGATGCCCTTGCTGGGCGCCGCCTTGCGCCGCCCCTCTGCGAAGCCGCCGTCCCCTCCAAAGGTCTGATCGTCGGACAAGCTGGCCACATTCTTGCTATGCAAGGGAGCCGGTAGAGACCGGTTCCCTTCGCGTCGTTTCGACGAGCGCGTGCATTTCGGGCCAGCCCTAAGGAGTCACCGTGATAGAGGGGCAACCACTTGCCTGCTTCCAGCCGTTCATCGACACCGCGACAGGACGCATCGCCGGGGTCGAAGCCCTGGGGCGCCTGCGCCAGGATGATGGCCGGCTGCTCTCGGTCGGCCCGCTGTTCGCCGACTCCAAGGTACCGCCCGCAGCCCTGCGCCGCCTCGACCGGGAAATCCGCGAGGACGCCCTCAAGCGCCTGCACGGGGCACCGGCGGACTGGTTCCTCAGTATCAATATCTCGCCCCGCTGGATCAGCCGCCTGCGCCCGGGCCAGGCCCTGCCCAGCCTCAAGCAGCTGGAGCGCAACGGCGTGGCGCCCGAACGCATCGTCTTCGAGATCACCGAACTGGGCGGCGCCAGCCAGCGCCTGCCGGACGTGGTCGCCCGCTACCGCCAGGCCGGCGCACGCATCGCCATCGACGACTTCGGTGCCGGCTACTCCCAGCTCGACCGGGTGCTGGCCCTGCAACCGGACATCCTCAAGCTCGACATGCAGCTGTTCCAGGCCGCGGCCCGGGGCGGCCCCAGCGGCGAGGTGGTCAAGGCACTGGCACAGATGGCCGAGAAGACCGGCTGCTGGATCATCGCCGAGGGCGTGGAAACCGAGGCCGAGCTGGACTTCGCCCTGGAGTGCGGCGCCCGCTACGTGCAGGGCTACCTATTCGCCAAACCGGAGCTGGAATTCTTCGCCGCCGACGCCTTCGTCGAACGCTTCGCCCAGCTGCGCGACCAGTACGTGCAGCGCAAGCTGGCCGAACGCGCACGGCTGATGACCATGCGCCAGCAACTGACCCAGCTGATGAACCAGCTGCGCAACTGGGCCGAAGGCAACGCACGGCTCGAGGCCCTGCCCTCCCCCGAGCTTTACCCCTGGCTGCTGCGCATCTACCAATGCGACCGCAATGGCACCCAGCTCACCCCGAACCTGGAATGGCACGGCCAGCAATGGCGTGAAGACGCACGCTACCAGGGCCACAACTGGTCCTGGCGGCCGTACTTCTATCACCTGCTCGCCGAGGGCTGGGAAGAACGCCGGCTAACCCTCTCCAGCACCTACCGCGACGCCACCACCAACCAGTACTGCCTGACCGCCGGCCAGTTCATCGACAACGGCGACCGCCTGCTGCTGGTGGATATCGACGCCGCCGGGCTCTGACGGACGGCGCCTGCGGGAACTCGCGCATTCGCCCTTGGTCCCCTTGCGGTGCCCCGCGTTAATCCGGAAGCTAGCCCCCTTCAGCCACTGAAGGCGAGGACTGGCGTTGGACTGGCAGACACTGCTCACCCGTGAACGGCTCGGCAAACCGGTGCACAGCACCGAGGAACTGGGCCGCAGTTCGTTTCACAAGGACCATGACCGCATCATCTTTTCCGGCGCATTCCGCCGCCTGGGGCGCAAGACCCAGGTCCACCCGGTCTCCAGCAACGACCACATCCACACCCGCCTGACCCATTCGCTGGAAGTCGGCTGCGTCGGTCGCTCCCTGGGCATGCGCGTGGGTGAAGTGCTGCGTGACGAGATGCCGGATTGGTGCGACCCGGCCGACCTCGGCGTGATCGTGCAGTCGGCCTGCCTGGCCCACGACATCGGCAACCCGCCGTTCGGCCATTCCGGCGAGGACGCCATCCGCCACTGGTTCCAGCAGGCCTGCGCACGCGGCTGGCTGGACGCCATGAGCGACACCCAGCGCGCCGACTTCCTCAGCTTCGAGGGCAACGCCCAGGGCTTCCGTGTGCTCACCCAGCTGGAATACCACCAGTTCGATGGCGGTACGCGGCTGACCTACGCCACCCTCGGCACCTACCTCAAGTACCCCTGGACGGCCCGCCACGCCGAAGCCCTTGGCTACAAGAAACACAAGTTCGGCTGCTACCAGAGCGAGCTGCCGCTGCTGGAGCAGATCGCCCACAAGCTCGGTCTGCCGCAACTGGAGGAGCAGCGCTGGGCGCGCCATCCGCTGGTGTACCTGATGGAGGCGGCCGACGACATCTGCTACGCCTTGATCGACCTGGAAGACGGCCTCGAAATGGAGCTGCTCGACTACGAGGAGGTGGAGGCCGTGCTGCTCGGCCTGGTGGGCGACGACCTGCCGGAAACCTACCGCCAGCTGGGCCCGCGTGATTCGCGGCGGCGCAAGCTGGCGATCCTCCGCGGCAAGGCCATCGAACACCTGACCAATGCCGCCGCCCATGCCTTCGTCGACCAGCAGGGCGCGTTGCTCAGCGGCACCCTGCAGGGCGACCTGGTGGAGCACATGCATGGCCCGGCCAAACACTGCGTGCTGCGTGCCAAGGCCATCGCCCGCGAGCGCATCTTCCAGGACAAGCGCAAGACGCTCCATGAAATCGGCGCCTACACCACCCTGGAGATCCTGCTCAACGCGTTCTGCGGTGCGGCGCTGGAGCAGCATGGCGGGCGCACGCCCTCGTTCAAGAACCGGCGCATCCTCGACCTGCTCGGCAACAATGCCCCGGACCCGAGCTGGCCGCTGTACCGCTCATTCCTGCGGGTGATCGATTTCATCGCCGGGATGACCGACAGCTACGCCACGGAAATGGCCCGCGAAATGACCGGGCGCTCCAGTCCCGTCTAGGGTTACCAGGCCACCCGTGGGAGGTGGCCGCAGCAAGGAGTCACGACAGATGCGCAAGGCGCTCAGACAAAGCCTGCACTGGCACACCGGCCCTCCCGCCTGGGGCCCGGCCGCCATCGCGGGCCTGGGGTGCGGCCTGCCGCTGATGCTCGGTCTGTTCACCGCCCACACCGGCTTTCTCTGGGCCGCAACCGGCGCCTTCCAGGCCGCCCTGGCCAACCCCATGCACCGCTTCGGCATGCTGCGCATGCTGCTGCTCACCTTGCTCGGCGCCCTCAGCGCAGGCGTCGGCTTCTGGGCCGCCAGCCACCCGTTGCTGAGCCTCGCCAGCTTCGCCCTCTGGGGTTTCCTCCTGGCGCTGCTGCAACGCTACGGCACCGAGCTGGGCAAGCTGGGCGTGGGCCTGGCGGTGTGCCTCTGCCTCGGCCAGGGCCAGGCCGGCAGCGGTAGCCTCAACAACGGCCTGGCGGTAGGCGCGCTGTTCGCCATCGGCGGCCTCTGGGTGATGCTGCTGGCGTTCTTCCTGCGCGGCATGCACGGCCTGCGTCTGTGGCCCCTGCTGCCGCGCATGCTCGGTTTCATCCGCGTGCTGCGCCGCCATGCCGCTCGCCTGCCGAGGCGGCTCTGGTGGATCCACGCGCTGGCCTGCACCCTGGCCATCGCCCTCGCCGGCCTCGCCGCCAACCTCACCGGCATGCCGCGCGGCTACTGGTTGACGTTGACGGTGGTCACCACCCTGCAGATGGAACTCGACAGCAGCCTGGTGCGCGGTATCCAGCGCGGCCTCGGCACCCTCATCGGCGCGCTGCTGCTGATTCTCTTCGGCCACTGGCTGCAGAGCCCGACGCTGCTGGTGGCCTGCATGCTGCCGCTGATCGTGCTCAGCCGCGCCTTCATCGCCCAGCACTACGGCCTGTTCGTGGTGCAGACCACCGTCTGCTTCGTACTGCTTTCCGAAAGCCTCGCCCGTGACTGGCACCTGCCCGAGGTGCGCCTCTACAACAGCCTGCTGGGCTGCGCCCTGGCGCTGCTCATGGCCTACGCGGCCCACCGGGCACGCCTGCGCTGGGGCGAGCGCAAGGTCGCAGAGCCGGCTCCCTCCGGCACCGAGCACCACGCGCCGCAGCCCACTGTGGAATAGGCCCGACGGCTGCATCGGGAAAAAGCCAGCGTGAGCACCGGAAGCGGGCACTGGCAGGAAGGGGCAGGAGAAGGGACAGGAAAGGAAGGATCGATGGCAGCGCACCGCTGCGGATGCGCTGCCATCGAGCGACTCACACCAGGTCGTTGCGGTTGGCGAACTCCACCAGTTCGATCAGCGAGCGCGCATTGAGCTTGAGCAGCAGTCGCGACTTGTAGGTGCTCACCGTCTTGTTGCTGATGAACATCTCGTCGGCGATCTGCTTGTTGGTCAGGCCATTGGCCAGGTACTTCATCACCACCAGCTCGCGGTCCGAAAGGCGCTCGATCAGCTCGGTGTCACTGGGCACCCCGACCTGGCGCTTGCCACTGCGGATCACCTCGCTGGGGAAGTAGCTGTAGCCCGACAGCACGGCACGCACCGAGGCGGTCAGCTCGCCCAGGTCCCCGCCCTTGCAGACGAAGCCCGCAGCCCCGGCCTGCATGCAACGGGATGCGTAATGGCTGGGGTTCTGCCCGGTCAGCACCAGCACCCGCAAGGGCAGGTCGAGGGAGCTGATGCGGGCGATCACATCGAGCCCGCCGAGCTTGGGAATGCCGATGTCGAGAATCACCAGGTCGGGGAGGTGCTCACGGGACAGGGCTATGGCATCGACGCCGTTGTCGGTCTCGCCGATCACCTGGTAGCCCTCACGTGTCAGCAGCAAGCGAACGGCCAGGCGAATGACGGGATGGTCATCCACGATCAGGACCTTGCCCGGGGACTCGGCACCCGTGCGAAGGAATGAGTCCATGTCTACGAGTTTGCTCACCTTTGCGTCTCCATCAGCGGCGATACGAAGCTGCCAAGATAGAGGCGCCATCAAGCCTGTCGAGCACCCTCGGGGGCACTGCTGAATCTTCAGGACAAGACTTTCAACATCTTGCGACTGCGCCTACACCATCCTCACGAAAGCGGCACAGAACTCGCCTGAAAAGTACCGGGTAGCGTGCATCGCAGCCTGCCGTCGGCCCCCCCTTCGGAGCGTTCACACAGCGCCCGACGCCCGCCGTGGGATCAAGGCGATCGCCCGCCCCACTTCAGCCCCCATCCGGCAGAGCTGGCCAAGGTGTCGTTATTTCTGGCACCGGGCACGCATCTGCACAGGGGCTCATCTATGCTCCATCCGGGTCTTTTCCAAGACAGGGATTCAAGGAGTTCGGGCAATGCCGTACAAGCCGGTCGAACGTCGTTTTCCTCTGCACGTGCATATCAGCCTGCTGTTCACGCTCCTGCTGCTGCTGACCGGCGTCGTGCTCGGCGTCTTCAATTACCGGCAGACGAGCCAGATCATCCTGTCCAGCAGCGACACGCTGTTCGAACGCATCAGCCAGGACGTGGCGATTGACCTGGAGCACACCTACCAGCCCATCTACCACCTGCTCAATCTGCTCACCCTCGACCCCGGCACCCAGCTCGACGACGGCTACCGCCGCCAGGAAAAACTCCTGCGCAGCTTCGCCCAGGCGCTGCGCGACAACCCCAAGCTCGCCTCCCTCTACCTGGGCTTCGACGACGGCGACTTCTTCATGGTCCGGCCGCTGCGCACTCCCGAGCTCAAGCAGCGCTTCGATGCCCCGACGGGTGCCGCCTACCAGGTCTGGAGCATCGAGCGCGACAACCTCGCCCGTGCCCGCTCCGAGTCGCTGTATTTCGATGAAGAACTCAAGCTGATCAGCCGACGCCAGGAACTCAACGAGCGCTACGACCCGCGCAACCGCCCCTGGTATTCACGCGCCCTGGAACAGGGCCGGCACATCACCACCCAGCCCTACGTGTTCTTCTCCACCGGCGCGGTGGGCACCACCCTGGCCCTGCCGGCCGGCAGCGACGCGGTGATCGCCGCCGACCTGACCCTGAACGACCTTTCCGCCACCCTTGCGCAGCACCGGGTCACCCCCTCCACCCAGGTGCTGCTGTTCGCGCCGGATGGCAGCGCCGTGGCCTATCCGGACAGTTCCCGGCTCATCGTGCGGGTCGACGACAAGCCCCAACTGGCCCGCGCACGTGACCTCGACCCGGCAATCGCCGCGCTGCTCGACCTCGGCCTCTCCGGTGACCAGCGCTCGACCCTGGAGCTGGCCAAGCGGCGCTGGGTGGTGTCGCAGAACCATCTGCAATCCGGGGGGCCGGACGGGCTTTACCTGGCCCTGCTGGCGCCCGAGGACGAACTGCTGGCGGACGCCTACCGCATCCGCTGGCAAGGTGCCGTGCTCACCCTGTGCATCCTGCTGTTGTGCATCCCACTCGGCTGGCTGCTGTCGCGGGTCCTGGTCAAGCCGCTGAAGGCCCTGGTGGCCGAAGCCGAGGCGATCCGCAGCTTCAATTTCGAAGCACCGGCCATGGGCCGCTCGCCGGTGCTGGAAGTGGACCAGTTGGCCGTGGCCATGGCGCGGATGAAAGACACCCTGGCCAGCTTCCTGGAGATCACCGCCAGCCTCTCCGCCGAGAACCGCTTCGACGCCCTGCTGCGCCGCGTGCTGGAAGAAACGGTGACCATCAGCGAAGCCTCGGGCGGCTTCATCTACCTGCTGGATACCACCAGCGGACGCCTCGAGCCCAACGGCCTGTTTCTCGGCAAGAAAGGCGAGCACGACCTCGAAAGCCACGACCTGCGCAGCCATGCCCTCCACGACGACGACCTGCCCGACTGGCTGCGCCTGCCTGCCAGCGGCGGCCCGAGCCAGCTGCGCACCTTCGGCTATGACCAGGCCGACGGCTTCCGCCAGGTGCTGCAAAGCCTGGAAAGCCCGCGCGTGCACCTGGTCAGCACCGGCCTGCACAACCGCCAGGGCGACACGGTCGGGGTGCTGGTGCTGCTGCACCGCGACACCGGCGACGGCACTGAACTGGCCATGCTCAAGCCCGAGCGCATCGCCTTCGTCGAGGCGATTTCCGGCGTCGCCGCGCTGTGCATCGAAAGCCAGCGCCTGCTGGAGAAGCAAAAACAGCTGCTCGACGCCTTCATCCAGCTCATCGCTGGCGCCATCGACGCCAAGAGCCCCTACACCGGCGGCCACTGCCAGCGCGTACCGGAAATCACCCTGGCCCTGGCCCGCGCCGCTGCCGCCAGCGACGAGCCGCCGTTCCATACCTACAACCCCAGCGACGAAGACTGGGAAGCCCTGCACATCGCCGCCTGGCTGCACGATTGCGGCAAGGTCACCACCCCCGAATACGTAGTGGACAAGGCCACCAAGCTGGAAACCCTCTACGACCGCATCCACGAAGTGCGCATGCGCTTCGAGGTGCTCAAGCGCGACGCCTGGATCAGCTACTGGCAGGCCGTCGCCCAGGGCGCCGACGAACCCGGGCAGGCACAGCTGCGCGACGAGCTGCTGGCAGCCCTGGACGAGGAGTTCGCCTTCATCGCCCGCAGCAACCTGGGCGGCGAGTTCATGGCCGAGGAAGACCAGCAGCGCCTGCAGCGCATCGCCTCGCGCACCTGGAGCCGGACCCTGGACGACCGCCTCGGCGTGTCCTGGGAAGAGGCGCAACGCATGGCCCGCACCCCGCCCCGCCCGCTACCGGCAGAAGAACCCCTGCTGGCCGACCGCCCCGAGCACCTGCTGGAGCGCCCGGAAGGCGAGCGCATGACGGCCGACAACCCCTGGGGCTTCAAGCTCGAGGTGCCGACCCACAAGTTCAACCGTGGCGAGCTGCACAACCTCTCCATCGCCCGCGGCACGCTGACGGCCGAGGAGCGCTACATCATCAACCACCACATCGTGCAGACCATCCTCATGCTCAACCGCCTGCCCTTCCCGCCACACCTGAAGGACGTGGCCGAGATCGCCGGCGGGCACCACGAAAAGATGGACGGCAGCGGCTACCCGAAACGCCTCTCCCGCGAGCAGATGAGCCTGCCCGCGCGGATGATGGCCATCGCCGACATCTTCGAGGCACTCACGGCGGTGGACCGCCCCTACAAAAAGGGCAAGACGCTGTCCGAGGCGCTGGGGATCATGGTCGGCATGTGCAAGGGCGCGCACATCGACCCGGAGCTGTTCGGCCTGTTCATCCGCTCCGGCGTGTACCGCGACTACGCCGAGCGCTTCCTGCGGCCGGAGCAGATCGACGCGGTGGACGAAGGGTCGATTCTCGAGCGGGCGGGCCTGGCTGGGTAACCCGCGGTATCTCGCATCGGCGGGAGACAAATCGCAGGCATGAAAAAGGGGCGCATGGTGCGCCCCTTTTCATGACCGCCGGGATCACTGGTTGATCGGGTTTTCCGGGTACCAGACATCCACCAGCGGGCTCAGGGTGAAGCTGGCCAGCTCGCTGCGGCCCTTGAGCCAGGCTTCCAGCTTGCTGCGCTGCTCTTCGTTGACCGAGCCGCGCTTGGACAGGCAAACGAAACCGTAGTCATCGCCACCGACATAGCCCAGGCCATTGCCCTGGATGGCATCGTCGATGAACTGATCGAGGAAGCTTTCCAGCTCCGCTTCGGCCAGCCCGTCCTTGTAGGTCAGGCTCAGCTCGCAACCCAGCTCCTGGAATTCATCGACGCAAAGCTTTTTTCGCAGGCGGCGGGAACGGTTAGTAGCCATCAGGCAATCCTCTTCATGTGTTCAAGCGCGGCACTCTAGCAGTTTCCCCGCCAGCTTGCCCGCCCGCGTGGCGGAACGGCAAAACGAAGCCCGCCGCAGAGCGTGCGAGCGGTCAGCGGCACGAGCGCCCAGGAAACGCTTGCGGCATAATGCGCACCATTTCCCGAACACGTCGTGGGAACCTGCCATGCCAATTTGCGTTACTCGCCCTCGTGCGGAGGGCATTCGTTGATGTTCAAGTCCATTCGTATCCTCGCCCTCACCGGCCTCATTTTCCCCTTCGCCCAACCGGCCTTCGCCGTTCAGGTCAATGCCAACGTCCCGGCCAAGGTCCAGCAGGCGCTGAAGAAGAACAAGATCCCGCAGAACTCCCTCTCGCTGGTGACCCTGCCCCTGACCGGCCCCGGCGCGCAGACCATCTTCAACGCCGATGTGTCGGTGAACCCGGCTTCCACCATGAAGCTGATCACCACCTACGCCGCCCTCGAGCTGCTCGGCCCCACCTATCAGTGGAAGACCGAGTTCTTCACCGATGGCACCGTCAAGGACGGCGTGCTGCACGGCAACCTCTACCTCAAGGGTGGCGGTGACCCGAAGCTGAACATGGAGAAGCTCTGGCTGCTGATGCGTGACCTGCGCGCCAATGGCGTGCTGAAGATCACCGGCGACCTGGTGCTCGACCGCAGCCGCTTCGTGCACCCGCAACTACCGGCTTTCAATGACGACGGCGGCGACGAGAACAAGCCCTTCCTGGTCGGCCCGGACTCCCTGCTGGTCAACCTCAAGGCCTTGCGCTTCATCGCCCGCGCCGACGGCGGCCGCGCCAGCATCGCCGCCGAGCCGCCCATCGAGAGCATCCGCATCGACAACCAGGTGAAGGTGACCAAGGCCGCGCCCTGCCCTGCCTGGCCCGACGTGCGCTACAACCCGGTGACCCAGTTCGATGGCACCACGGTGATCGCCAGCGGCAGCCTGCCCGAAGGCTGCAGCGCGCAGACCTACCTGTCGCTGCTCGACCACCCGGGCTACGCAGCCGGCGCGGTGCGGGCGATCTGGAAGGAACTGGGCGGCAGCATCCTCGGCAAGGACCGCCTCGCCGGCGTGCCCAAGGACGCCAAGCTGCTGGCGCGGGCCTTCTCCCCGGACCTGGTGGAGATCATTCGCGACATCAACAAGTACAGCAACAACACCATGGCGCAGCAGCTGTTCCTCAGCATCGGCGCGCAGTTCCGCAACGAGGCCGACGGCGACGATGCCAAGGCCGCGCAACGGGTGATCCGCGCCTGGCTGGCGAAGAAGGGCATCACCGCGCCGCACCTGGTGATGGAGAACGGCTCCGGGCTGTCGCGCCAGGAGCGGGTCAGCGCGCGGGAGATGGCGACCATCCTCCATGCCGCCTGGCAGAGCCCCTACGCCGCGGAGTACATCGCGTCCCTGCCGCTGGTGGCGATGGACGGCACCATGCGCAAGCGCCTGCGCCGCACGCCCATGGCAGGCGAGGCGCATATCAAGACCGGCACCCTGAACACGGTGCGTGCAATCGCCGGTTTCAGCCGCGACGACAACGGCAACACCTGGGCGGTGGTGGCGATCCTCAACGACCAGCGTCCGTGGGGCGCCTCCTCGATCCTCGATCAGGTGCTGCTGGACCTCTACAACCAGCCGCGCCGCTGATCCCGCCCCGTTGACGGGGGCGACGCCGCCCCCGTCTCACTCGGCGCAGCACACCTGGTCGCGGCCGCCCTGCTTGGCGGAATAGGCCGCCGTATCCACCCGCCGCAGCAGTGCATCGGCGGTCTCGCCATCACGCCAGCAGGCACAGCCGAAGCTGGCGGTGACGTGGCCGACGCCCGCCACCTCATCCCGGCGCATGCCCTGCAACAGCGCTTCGGCCAATGATCGCGCCTGCTCCAGGTTGGTCTCCGGGCAGAGCACGATGAATTCCTCGCCGCCCAGCCGGCACAGCACGTCGATGCGCCGCAGCCGCTGGCCAATGCGCTGGCACAGTTGCTTGAGCACCCGGTCGCCCGCCTCGTGGCCATGCTGGTCGTTCACCAGCTTGAAGTGATCGATATCCAGCATCACCAGCGAGAACGGGCCCTCGCTGCGCAATGCCCTGGCGATCTCCGCATCCAGGCGCTCCTGGAAATGGCGACGGTTGAACACGCCGGTCAAGGCGTCGGTGATGGACAGTGCCCGCAGCTCCTGCTCCACCAGCTTGTGCCCGGTGACATCGGAGATATAGCCGTGCCACAGCACGCTGCCATCGGCCATGCGCTCGGGCTCCGACTCGCCGCGCAGCCAGCGCAGGCCCTGGCGCGGCAGCAGCACGCGGAAGTCCTCGCGCCAGGTCTGCATGACGGCGGCGGAATGCAGGATGCTGGCGTAGATCCGCTCCAGGTCCTCCGGGTGCAGGCGGGTGAAGGCCTGGGAAGCATCTCCGTTCACCTGCTCGGGCTCGACCTCGAGGATGTCGCTCACCCCGGCACTGACATAAGGGAAGCGATGCCGGCCATCGGGGTACAGCTGGTACTGGTAGATGGCGCCCGGCACCCGCGCGCTGAGTTTCTGCAGCAGGCGGTCGCGGTCCTCCAGGGCCTCCTGCACGCGCTTGCGGTCGGTCACGTCGATGGCCACGCCGAGGTAGCCCACCAGTTGGTCGTGCTGGTCGCGCACGCCGGTGAGGATGAGGTTGCCGGTAAGGTGGCCACCGTCCTTGCGCACGTAGGTCCACTCGTGTTCGTCGTAGCAATCGCCAGCGGTGACCTCGACCACATAGTGGTGGAAGTCGCGGATGGGCCGCGACAGCCGCTTCGACAGGGCCTCGCAGCGGGCCTGGATCTCCGCCTCCAGGTGCAGCATGCGCGGGCGCTTGCCGACCATCTCCGCGGCGCTGTAGCCGAGCATGCGTTCGGCGCCGACGTTGAACTGAAGGACGAAACCATCGAGGTCGGTGGCGATGATCGACACCTGGGTGGCCGCGTCCAGCACCCCACGCAACTGCCCGTGGGCCAGCGCCAGTTGCAGCTCGGCGGCCTTGCTGGCGCTGATATCGGTCTGGGTGCCGATCATCCGTAGGGGCGAGCCATCGGGGTTCCACTCCACCACCTTGCCGCGGTCGAGCACCCACACCCAGGCACCGCCCTTGCGCTGCATGCGGTGCTCGCTCTGGTAGATCGGCGCCTCGCCGCGCAGGTGACGCTGCAGGGCGGCATCCACCGCTGGCGCATCGTCGGGGTGTTGCAGGCGCAGGCACAGCTCGGGCTCGTCGGGCACCTCGTCCACGTCATAGCCGAGCATGCCCTTCCAGGCACGGGAGTAATATACCGTGTCGGAGGCGATCTCCCAATCCCATACACCGTGGCCGGCGCTGTCCAGGGCGAAGGCCCAGCGCTCCTCGCTGAGCTTGAGGTCGAGCTCGCGCTCGCGCAGCTCGCGGGTGCGCTCGGCCACCAGGCGCAGGGCGCGTTGACGCTGGCTGATCAACAGCATCAGGTAGGCCGCCATGAGCAGGGTGATCAGCCCGCCGGTGGCGATCACCAGGTGCCAGGCGGATGAACGGTTGGCCATGGCGAAGCCTTCACTGGGGCGCAGCTCCAGGCGGTAGGTGCGGTCGGCGAAGGCAAAGGAACGGGTGATCAGCAGGCCCGAATCATCGTCCTCGGCCTTGCTCAGGTAGAGCGCTTGCGGGTCGTCTTCCTTGGTGATATCGATCAGGCGCATGGCCAGGCTGCCGAGCACCTCGTCGGGGATGCCCTGCTCCATTTCCCGGCGCAGGCTGATCACACCGAGGACGAAGCCGCGCAGCGCGTGCCCCTCGGTGGCGGCCGGGTTGAACACCGGTACCGCCATGAGAATGCCCCGGGCGTCGGCCCCGGGCACACCAATCAGCGTCAGGGCATCGGAGGCGACGGCCTGGCGCCCGGCGCGGGCCTTGTCCAGCAAGGCTGCACGCTCGGGCTGCGAACTCAGGTCCAGCCCCAGGGGCAAGCGCCCGGCGAGCCCAGACACGCTGTAGAACACCGGCAGGTAGTGGTCGCGCTCGGGGCTGGCCTGGGCGGTGCCGCCCTGGTCCAGGTCATGGAAGCGGAAGCGCTTGAGCCCATCCGCGCGGGCCTCCTCCTCGAACACGGGGCGCTCGCTGCGCGCCACCCAGGGCACCCAGGAATAGGCCAGGGTGTCGTCCAGCAGCGGCTCGACGAAGCCCTGGAATTCGTCACGGCTGACCGTCTGGGAATTGAGGAAGAAGCGCTGCAGGGCGTCCAGCTCCTTCAACTGGTCGCCGAGGCGTTCCTGGATCCGGCTGAGGCGTTCGGTGGCGATCTGCGAGAAGCGCTCACGCAGCTGGTTGCGCTCGGAGTCGTGCACCAGGCTGGCCAGCAGCACGGTCAGGCTGAGGCCGCCGGAGATCACCAGCAGGCAGGCCAGCCAGAGCAGGCTGCGGCCGGTCAGGCGGGAGTGCAGGGACGACTTTCCCAGGGCAAGCGACAGCATGCTTACATCTCGGAGCTAAGTGATGAGGACGGCCCCTGTGATCACAAACTTAGCCAACATACTGGCACTTTGCCTAGACAAAACCCTGCCGCCCCTGCCCCGGCTGACGGACGGCAGCGCGGCTCAGCGCGCGGTGAATTTCCAGGCGCGGTGGATCTTCTGGTTGCGGGCGAAATCCGGGTCGATGGTTTCGGCGCTGATCTCGCTCACCTGGTAGCGCTGGTCGAGGCTTTCATCCAGCTGGAACTTGCGGAAGTTGTTGGAGAAGTACAGCACCCCGCCCGGCGCCAGGCGGGCCATGGCCAGGTCCAGCAACTGCACATGGTCGCGCTGTACGTCGAACACCCCTTCCATGCGCTTGGAGTTGGAGAAGGTCGGCGGGTCGATGAAGATCAGCTCGTACTCGCCACGGTCCTCCGCCAGCCAGGCCATCACGTCGCCCTGCTCCAGCTTCTGCTTGTCGGAGAAGCCGTTGAGGGAGAGGTTGCGCCGCGCCCAGTCCAGGTAGGTGCGCGACAGGTCGACGCTGGTGGTGCTGCGGGCACCGCCCTTGGCCGCATGCACGCTGGCGGTCGCGGTGTAGCAGAACAGGTTGAGGAAGCGCTTGCCGGCGGCCTCGCGCTGGATGCGCAAGCGCATGGCGCGGTGGTCGAGGAACAGGCCGGTGTCGAGGTAGTCGGTGAGGTTGACCAGCAGCTTCACGCCACCCTCGCTGACCTCCATGAACTGGCCCTGGGTCGCCTGGCGTTCGTATTGGCGGGTGCCGGACTGGCGCTCACGGCGCTTGACCACCACGCGCGACTGGTCGATGCCCAGTGCCTGGGGAATCGCGGCAAGGGCATCGAGCAGACGGCCCTGGGCCTTCTCCGGGTCGATGGAGCGCGGCGCGGCGTATTCCTGCACGTGCACCCAGTCGCCATAGAGGTCGATGGCCAGGGCGTACTCGGGCATGTCGGCGTCATACAGGCGGTAGCACTGCACGCCTTCGCGCTTGGCCCACTTGCCCAGCTGCTTGAGGTTCTTCTGCAGGCGGTTGGCGAACATCTGCCCGCCTTCGGAGAGGCGCGCCTGCTCCACCACGGGCGCAGCACCGGCCTGGGGCTCGGCAGCGGCGTCCTGGCGGCGCGAACCGGTGACGAACTGGTCGGGCAGCACCTTGATCAGCAGCAGCTTGCACGGCAGCGCGCCGTTCCAGAAGGCGTACTGCTTATGGCTGCGCAGGCCCATGCGCTTGCCCAGCTCGGGTGCGCCGGTGAACACCGCCGCTTCCCAGTTCAGGCAGGACTGGCGCAGGCGCTCGCCAAGGTTCTGGTAGAGGTAAAGCAGGCTGGCCTCGTCGCCCAGGCGCTCGCCATACGGGGGGTTGCTGATGACCAGGCCCTTCTGGTTCTGGTCGGGGCGCGGCTCGAAGGTGGCCAGCTCGCCCTGGTAGATCTTCACCCAGTCGGACAGCCCCGCACGCTCGATGTTGTTGCGCCCGGGCTGGATCAGCCGCGGGTCGGCCTCGTAGCCACGGATCCACAGCGGCGGGCGGGCCAGGCCGGCATCGGCGCGGGCCTGAGCCTCCTCGTGGAGCTTCTTCCAGATCGCCGGCACATGGCCCTGCCAGTTGGAGAAGCCCCAGCGCTCGCGCTTGAGGTTGGGGGCGATATCGGCGGCCATCATCGCCGCCTCCACCAGGAAGGTGCCGACACCGCACATGGGGTCGGCCAGCGCGCCGCCTTCGGCGGCGATACGCGGCCAGCCGGCACGCAGCAGGATGGCGGCGGCCAGGTTTTCCTTCAGCGGCGCGGCGCCCTGCTGCAGGCGGTAGCCGCGCTGGTGCAGGCTGTGGCCGGCGAGGTCGAGGGAAAGGATCGCCTCGCCCTTGTCCAGGCGCAGGTGGATGCGCAGGTCCGGGTTGACCTTGTCGATGGACGGGCGCTCGCCGCTGGCGGTGCGCAGCTTGTCGACGATGGCGTCCTTGACCTTGAGGGCACCGAAGTGGGTGTTGTCGATGCCCGAACCGTGGCCGCTGAATTCCACCGCCAGGCTGCCGGTGGGTGACAGGTGGTCGTGCCAGTCAACGTCGAGCACGCCCTGGTAGAGGTCTTCGGCGTTCTGCACCGGGAAGCGCTTGAGCACCAGCAGCACGCGGTTGGCCAGGCGCGACCAGAGGCACAGGCGGTAGGCGGTTTCCAGGTCGCCCTGGCCACGGATGGCGGCCACCTGCTCGCGCGCCTCGGCAAGGCCCAGCGAGGTGGCCTCTTCCAGCAACAGGCCCTCCAGGCTTTTCGGGCAGGTGAGGAAGAGTTCGAAAACATCCGACATGGTAGTTCCAGTGCCTTGCGGCTGATCAGCGGCACGGATTCATCTCCGTGCGGTCATAAAATATGTGACTAAAGGTCGCAGAACGGCCCTTCGTCGGATAGGAAAATTCCCATTCTCATCCGCGCGGGCCCATAGCACCGCGACATCATGGGTTTCTCAAGGCCCCATCCCATGGGGGCTGAGCCTGTTCGCACACGTAACAGGCTCTTACAGCTTATGGTCCGGAACCCATTCTCGTTACGTCCTTATGACAAAACGATCATTCCAATGCCCCGGAGCAACGGTTAGAACTCAGTTATCCGCTGCCGCAACGGTAGCGGAAGGAGAACGGTAACGCCGGCAGCCGTTCTTCAGTGGCAGAGCATTCTCTGCCGGGCTCCCGACTTGGGGCCAATGGACATAACAGTCAACAAATGAGGGCTACACCCTATGAGAAGACTTAAGCGTGATCCGATGGAACGAGCATTTCTGCGCGGTTATCAGCACGGCATTCATGGCAAATCCCGCGATCTCTGTCCTTTCACCCATCCCACCACTCGCCAAGCCTGGATAAACGGCTGGCGTGAAGGTCGCGGCGACCACTGGGATGGCTTTACCGGCACTGCCGGCATTCATCGACTCAACGAACTCCACGCCGTCGGCTGACACTGGATCACACCGACTTCACCAAGCACGCCCCATCCGGGCGGCGGGCGCAAGCCCAGGGGCTCCCTAAGGGAGCCCTTTTTATTGCCCGCGATTCAGGCCTTGGGCAGCGCGGCGATGGCATCCACCGCTTCGCGGATCAGCGCCGGGCCCTTGTAGATGAAGCCCGAATAGATCTGCACCAGGCTCGCCCCAGCGGCGATCTTCTCGGCCGCGTGACGGCCTTCGGTGATGCCGCCCACGGCGATGATCGGCAGGCGCCCGGCCAGCTCGCCGGCCAGGACGCGAACGGTATGGGTGCTCTTGTCGCGCACCGGCGCACCGGAAAGGCCGCCAGCCTCGTCACCGTACTCCAGCCCCTCGACGCCTTCGCGACCCAGGGTGGTGTTGGTGGCGATCACCGCATCCATGCCCGACTCGACCAGTGCAGCGGCCACCAACACGGTTTCCTCGTCGCTCATGTCCGGGGCGATCTTGATCGCCAGCGGCACGCGACGACCGTGCTGGACGGCGAGGTCTTCCTGGCGCAGGCGCAGGGCTTCGAGCAACTGCTTGAGCGAGTCGCCGAACTGCAGGCTGCGCAGGCCGGGTGTATTGGGCGAGCTGACGTTGACCGTCACGTAGCTGGCATGGGCGTAGACCTTGTCCAGGCAGATCAGGTAGTCGTCCACTGCGCGCTCGACCGGGGTGTCGAAGTTCTTGCCGATGTTGATGCCCAGCACGCCCTTGAACTTCGCCGCGCGAACCCGGGCCAGCAGGTGATCGACGCCATGGTTGTTGAAGCCCATGCGATTGATGATCGCCTCGGCCTCGGGCAGGCGGAACAGACGCGGCTTGGGGTTGCCCGGCTGCGGGCGCGGCGTCACGGTGCCGATCTCGACGAAACCGAAGCCCAGCTGGGCGAAGCCGTCGATGGCGTCACCGTTCTTGTCCAGGCCGGCGGCCAGGCCAACGGGGTTGGGGAACTCCAGCCCCATGACCTTCACCGGCAGGCTGGCCGGCGCCTTGGTCAGCAAGCCGTTGAGGCCCAGACGGCCACCGGCGCCGATCAGGTCGATGGACAGCTCGTGGGAAGTTTCCGGGGACAGTTTGAACAGCAGCTCGCGGGCCAGGGTGTACATGGGCGGGTATCGATCGGCGGGATGGGCCGGCGATTATAGCTGCCAGCCCCGCCTCAGGCGAGGCGACGTAACGCCAGCAGCGACCCGGAGGGATCAAATTCCAGCTCGAATGAACCATGAATGCCATCATGGGTCAGAAAAGGCCGCAAATGATGTGCAGGCAGGCTAACCTTGCGCCCGTCGCGGCTGCGCAACATCACTCGGTTGGCGTGGCCCTGGTAGACCGCGAGAAAGCGCTCGGCACTCAGGGAAATATCCAGCACCAGGCTGGGCATGGAGGCATCCTCTTGGTTGAAATGAATAACAGTATCGTTCCGCGCCCCCAGTGGACGCCAGGTACGGACCCATTGCCGGGCAAAGCCGTGCAGCCTCGCCCGACCTCTGCCACACTGCCACTCGTGACCTGGGAGTCCTAGTCTGGCCATGAGTTCGCAGTCGTCCCCATCCTCTCTTTCCTCACGCCTGGCTGCCCTCGCGCAGCGCCTTGGCCTGGGAGGACGTGCGCCGCGCCTGCTGGAAAGCGCCAGCCAGCTGCGATTGCCCTTCCAGCAATTGCCACCCCCGCAGGCCGATATCTGGTGGCAGAACGCGCCGCCCCTGCAACGCCTGGTCGACCTCCCCCGCAACGCCCTCTCCGGGCCGGTGCAGGAGGACAAGGCCCAGGCCCACGCGGTGTTGGTCCGGGTGGTGGAAGTGGAGCCACGGGAGCTCGCCAATTTCGACCTGCGCCTGATCGATGGGTTCTGTGGCAGCGACTGTGTGGCGGCGCCCAGCCCCAGCTTCGAAGCCTTCGCCGCCACGCCCGCCTGCCGCAGCGTGCGCATCATCAGCTACAAGGACTTCGTCAAGGCCATCAGCCTGCCGCTGCCGCGCTTCCTCGCCGGTGAGCGCATTACCCTGTGCCAGTCCAGCTGGCATGGCAAACGGGTGTTCTGGAGCGGCACCCACCATCTGGAAGCCTTCGCCAGCGCCATCGCCTATGCGCGCCGGCGGGAGCTGGAAGTGGCCCTGCCGGCCGAACTCACCACCTACCGCCTCAACCCGGCCGGCCTCGTCGATTTGGACACCCACTACCACGTACTGGCCATGCCGGTGCAGACATGGAGCGACCCGGCCTTCATGGGCCTTTTGCTCGACGGCGGCATCCCCTATGCCCGCCTCGCCTTGCTGAAGAACAGCGGTGCCCCCGAACTCCTGCTGCTGCCCAAGGACCACCCCGAGGCCACCGCCCTTGGCGAAGGCCTGCGCCTGGCCGGCGCCGCCGATGTGGTGCGCTACCTCTACGCCCTCGGCTGATTGCCTCTTACGTCACACAGACTAAGTACCGCTGGCGAAGGATTTTCGTTGAACCCGAAACCACTCAAGAACAGACAGACTCATGGCTGCGCTCCTTAATGCGCCAGCTGGCGCGAGGCGCCGCCGGGCTCGAGGAAGATCCGCGCCGGCAGGCTGAAGCCGCGCAGTTGCAGCAGCGCCAGGGGGCCCGCGCCCAGGTCGGTGCGCAGGTGCCAGGTCAGCCCCAGGCCATCGGGGGCCTCCAGCACCAGGCGATAGCGGGTTTCGCTGTCATCCAGCGGAGTGACCCGGGCCCGCTCCAGCAGCCGGATCAGGCCCCAGGTGCCGGCGTAGTCGCCAAGCAGCCGCTCTCCGCTCCTGGCGTGGGTCCAGCTCAGGCGCGCGCCGGGGTGATCGCTCGCGCTGGGCCAGTCGAACCGTTGCCAGCGTTCCCGCTGGTTGAAGTACGCCAGGCGATGCCCATCGAGGGTCAGGGTGGTCTGCACGAGGTCGCGTACCGGCTTGGCCCGCAGCTCGAAGGCGATGCCCATGCCGCCGTCGGTGTAGAGCACGTCGGCCAGTTCGGCGAGCCGATTGACCGCCGCGAGGAACGCGGGATCGAGGCGCAGCCCCTGGCCCTGGGTGCTTTCGGGCACCCAGCGATTGCCGTCCTTGCGCAACACGCCACCCAGCTGGCGGGTGAGGAAGCGGTCGATGTGCCCGCTGTCGGCGCGGATCATCTGCCCGAGCATGGGCAGCGATGCGTCGCTGGCGCTCGCGGCGAAGGGGTAGCGGCCGGCGAAGGCGCTGTTCCAGGGCCCGACGATGGCGCGCTGCCAGTGGTCATTGAGCCCGGCAGCGGAAGGTTGCAGGATGCGCTGCCAGGCCTGGTCCAGCGGCTGGACGAACAGTGCCCGGCCAAAGCCGGCCCATTCGCTGCCGAGGCTGGCGGCGATCAGGCTGCCATAGGACTGGGTGTCGGTGAGGTCGACGCTGCGCCCCTGGAACACGGTTTGCGCCAGGGCCTGGATCATCGCCTGGGGGTCCTGGGCGGCGCTCACCTGCTGCAGCGTCAGGCGCACCCGGGTCACGCGGGTGAGGAAGGCGTGCAGGCTGAGGTTGTCGTCGTTGCGCGAGGGCTCGGCGCCCTTGCCGAGCAACGCCAGCAGCGGGCCGAAGCGTTCTTCCAGCGGCCCTTTCGGCAGCGCCGCCAACGGCTCGATGGCCGGGGCCTTGTCCGGCCCCATGAGGTTCTGCGCGGACTGCAGCAGCGACTCGCCCAGGGCCTGGCCACGGGTGCCGGCACGCCCCTGGTAGGACAGGGTATTGACCAGCGCGATGAACGGCGACTGGCGCACATCGGTCATCAGGGTGAGCTGGTCGACCACATCGGCGAGGCTGCCGGCCTCCTGCCAGCGCAGGCTGTTGAGCATGTCCAGCCAGGCCCGGCCGTAGTCCTGGAAGTAGCGTGCGGTCAGGCTTTCGCGCAGGGCCTCGGGGGTCAGCGCGGCGTCGATCTGGCTGCGGTCATCGCTGAGTACCCAGTCGATCTCCTCGCGGCGCGCGGCGGCGATCTCGTCGATGGCCTTGCGCACCCCGCCTTCCCAGGCCTGGCGGGTGAATACACCCGGCACCTCGACGGCGGTGGAGAACAGCGGCTGGGCGTCGGTATCGCCGACCATCTGCTGCAGCCCCATGGCCGGGTACTGGTTGGCGACGGCGTCGAGCACCTGCCGGTAGAGGGCCGCCTCGCCGTTGCGCTGGCCGAGCTGGCTGATCAGCAGCTGGCGGGCCCGGGCGACCAGGGCCGGGTCGGTGGTGATGCGCCAACCGGGGTGCGCCTCCAGCTGCGCGGCGTAGAAGCGCCAGAGGTTCGGCGCGATGCCCTGCCATGTGCCCTCGCCGATGCCCATGCGGGCAGGCTCGGCGGCCGCCAGCGCCTTGCCGAGGAATGACGCATCGACATTCTCCGGCCGGGCCATCATCAGGTAGGCCTTGAGCGGCTCGTAGGCCTCCCGGGCCCGGGTGGCGCGCTCGGCGCTGCCCGGCGCCAGGCCGAGCAGCCCGCGCAGCTGGCGCTCGAAGCCGGCCGCTGCCGGGTCGCGGACCAGCCGGTTGTTGGCCGCCTCGTAGCGGGGCCAGAGCGCGGCGAGCAGGCCGTCGTTCTGGCTCAGGCCGAAACGCTGGCACCAGGGCACGCCGTGCTTGCTGCGTTGGTCGAGGCGGTCGAGCTCATGGACCAGCGCGTTGAGGGCAAGCAGTTGCTCGTCGCCTTCCCGGGGTTGGTCCAGGGTGGCCAGGACGGCCTGCATCTCGGCGATCTGGACGCGGTTGCCGGCGAAGGAGAGCAGCGTCCCCAGCCCCCAGAACGCCAGGAGGCCGAACGCGACGGCAGTCGCGGTGCGCCACCAGGGCCACCCGTAGGGCCGGCCGCCGTGCCGGTCCGCCAGCACGCCCCGCCAGGCCGGGGGCGGCAGCCAATGATGCACCGCAGTGCCCCCAGCGCCCGGCATCGCGAGGCTGAACCAGAGCCCGCGCGGCATCGCCCCATGGCTCCGCTGCAAGTGGTCCCAGGTCCGTCGCCAGCGGGGGATGCCTTCGTCCCGCAGGCCCTGGGCGAGACGCAGGAGAAAATCGTGGCGGTTATCGGCCTGCATCCGGGCGAGCCCTTGCTCACGCAGCGGCTCGAGCAACTGCCCCAGACGGCCTTCCAGCTGCGCCGGCCCGGCGCGAGGCGCCAGCATGCAGCCCACCGCGGCCTCGGTGGCCGGTTGCTCCCACTCGCTGCGGCAGACTTCCCAGAGGTGCACCGGCGCCTGCCAGCGCAGCCGCCCGGCGATATCCCGCAACTGGTGCTGGTAGCGGGCCAGGTAGCCCGCATCGGCGCCCTGCTGCGCGCTGAGCGCCCAGACGATGCCGTCCACGGGCCGACGCGGACGGAGCCTGCGCCATCGTTCGAGACGCGCATCGCCAGCGGCCTCCTCGGCCGCACCGCCCCAGAGCAGAACGACGCCCTCGCCTTCCAGCCACTGCGCATTGGCCAGGCCGGGAGCGATGGCCGTGACTTCGTCCGGCTCGCCGATCACCAGAAGCAGGCGGGCGCGGCGGCGCCAGAACGGCCCGTATAGCGCACTCATATAAGAGGGCAATTTCACGCCCCGAGAGGATGGCGGGAGCTTCCCATCAGGGCTCGGCAACACCCCTGAAGCCAGGCTCTGATCCCGATGTTGCCGCCCTTCGAGGTAGGCCAGCATCCTGGGTAGCGTGCAACCGATGATCCCGATGAACATGATCGACAGGAACGCGCACAGTTTGTGGAGATCCTCCACCAGGCCAATCTTGCCGCCGAATCGCCAGATCAGCACACCAACAAGCGTCGCCGCTACAACGATCAGCATTGCGACGCCAATTCGGCTCCAAGCGTTGCCATACCCCTTCATGCGCGGCCTCCCGTGGTTAAGGTGCTGATCCAGTGCTGCGACCCTTCGCGTGTGATCAGTAGCAATGGCTGCTGTCGATGCCGGGCCATATCGGCTCCCAGTGCAGCGGCCAACCAGTGGCTCAGGGGCCCGGGCAGTCCACTCAGCGACTCCTGGATCCACTGGCACTCGGCCTGCAACTCGCCGTCATGCAGTTGATTGAGAGAAAGGATGGTGGTGAGCGACGCTTTCCAATGCATGCCGTCAGCCAGGATCGCCGTGGCCGATCGCGCCTGTAACTGGGTTTGGAGAAACAACGGCAACTCCTGATCAAGCTGCTCCAGCGTCAAAGGCATGGGGCGCAGCAGTCGGGCTTCTACCGTCAAATGCTCAAGGTCGGCCAAGACATCCGGACACAACAGCAATGCAGCAAGGCCGTCGGAGTATTCCTCTGCGCCGTTAACCTGAAGAACGAGGATCAGGTCGATATGGGCCCCCGGCTTTTTGAGGGACACCTCGATCCAACCGGGGGACAGTGCGTGAGCAAAACGAGGAACGACCGTGGTGAGCTCCGGCACCAGGCGCTTGCAGCAACCATCCCATGCACTGCGAAGCTGCTCGGACTCCTCAGGAGCCAGGTCGCTGAGAAGCGTGACCTGTACGGGTTGCTCGACGGTAAGTCCCGCCAGCATTGGCCGCACCCCTTTCAGCAACAGATCCAGCCCAACCTGGAGTCGCCCAACCTCCGCAGGCAGAGAAACGATTCGCCTGGCCATCCCCGCGCGCGGGGGGAGACTGTCCGCCCCCTGGGCAAGCGCGGCGGCTGAGATCTGGTCCGGCAACACGACACAACTGGCCAGCACCGCCATATTGCGCTGAGCCCATTGGTTCCAGGCATTTCCTGCCTCTACCGCCTCATCCGTCAGGAACTGGAATCGACCCAGCGCCCTACCGTAGCGATAAGCACACGCACTGAACGCCAACAACCAGAGCAGCGATGGCAACGCCGATAGCATCCAGATATTGAAAGTGCCCGATACCGGAACCTCACCTGCGGCCGCCAGCATAAAAAAACCGATACCGATAACCACCATCAACAGTCCCGCACCAAGCCAACGAACAGTCGACAGCGGCTCAGGAGCGGCGATGGCCTCAGGGGGGCGGCGATACCAAGCCATGACTCACACCACCGCACAATCTGGTGCGCTGGAAATCACCTGGCAACCGCAAGCACTTCGACATCCATCGACCACCAGCGCGCGACCATTCTCGGACCAGTCCGCGCACCCCTCGACAATAGGGTTCACGCCGTGGCCGGGAATAGGACAACTGACCAGATCACCGACCAGTGCCGCCAACTTGCCATGCACTACATGAGTGGAAGAGGCGGAAATGACCTGCCCACCATGGGTGGTCTTGTCACCTAGCAAAACGAATCCTCGGGGCATAAATTCTTCCTTGATCACACGATTAACTGGAAAGATTAAGTCGCCAATGAAGAGTCGCACTCGTGCACGAATCGACACTGCAATCCACTTGGCTTCATATGTGCCAGCCATTACCACCTTCCGCGGGAGGTGAGAGCTCTCGATTCATTACTTGCGCACAATCTGCCTGGCTCACCAGCAGACATAGCGCAGCAACGAAATAATCCACTCGTAAGAACTGGCTCACGATCTATCACCGCCTTAGTTCATTAAGCTTTCTAATATCTGGCTCAGTACGATAGTCAGCACTTACAGATCCATCCGGATAGAGAAAACGTATATGATTTCCTTCTTTCTTCTCTTTTGGACCAACAGAACGAACGACCCCTACTTCATGTAAAAACGGCTTAAAGATCACAGACCTTGCATTCTTGGTTTTATAGGCACGATACAACCCTACTCCATCGTAAAGCCAAACCCATGTCTCCTTCCTTATTAAATAGTGTTCATGGACCCATACGTAGTATCCACTTTCAACCACTACATCACCAAAAACTTCCTCAGGTCGCCGCAAAAGCGATACTTGCTGTGGCCTATTATCGTCAAATATAACCACTACCCCCCACCACCGCCAACCTGAGCATCCTCACCGAACTTAGTAGCGCTCTGATAATGAACTCCAAACGTCACATTACTCAGCTTCCACTCACAGAAACCGCCGCCATCCTTGGCCAACTTTGCTTCATATATATCGGTCATTCCCTGACGTTGAGGTTCAACTTCGATTGCCTTAGCGCCATCGATTTCATAACGCCCGCCACTGCCATCGGAGCGGGTGATCGGACACTTCTCCGAGCGGTACATCACTCGCATCGTGTTGGCTGCCAAGTCCTTGGGAACTTTCACACTGACGCTGACTGTTTCGCCTCCGGGGGGCGGTGAAAGATCCTGGTTCATTAGTTGTGCGCAACCTGCCTGGCTCACCAGCAGGCATAACGCGGCAACGACCAAGCCCATTCGTGAAAACTGGCTCACTGTTCTATCTCTGCCTTAGTTCATTAAGCCTTCTAATATCTGGCTCAGTACGATAGTCAGACATTACAGAGCCATCCGGATAGAAAAAGCGTACGTAATTCCCTTCTTTCTTCACTTTTGGACCAATGGAATAAACAACACCGCCCTCATACACAGAAGGAACGAATTTTACGACCTTCGCATTTTTGGCTTTGTAGGTACGGTAGATATCAACTCCATCATATAGCCAAACCAGCTTCTTCTCTTCTATCAAATACTGCTGATCAAGCCATATGTAGTATTCATTCTCAATAATCAGATCACCGAAAATCGCTTTTGGCGGACTTAATAGCGACACTCGCTGCGCCGAGTTATCGTCAAATATAACTATGACTCCCCCACCCCCCCCCACCCGGAGGTCCTCACCTAGTTTCTCGAGTGCTCCATAAAATACGCCAAAGGTTACGTTGCTTAGTTTCCACTCACAGAATCCGCCACCATCCTTAGCTAACTTTGCCTCATATATATTGGTCAGCCCTTGGCGCTGGGGCTCAACCTCAATCGTCTTGGCACCGTCAATCTCATATCGCCCGCCACTACCATCAGAGCGGGTGATCGGACACTTCTCCGAGCGGTACATCACTCGCATTTTTCTGGCAACCAAATCCTTGGGAACTTTCACACTGACGCTGACTGTTTCGCCTCCGGGGGGCGGTGAAAGATCCTGGTTCATTAGTTGTGTGCATCCAACTGGGCCAGACATGAGTAGGCAGAGTCCGGCAATAGCAAAAGCTACTTGGGGAAGCTGGTTCATGGTGTCAGTACCTCCTTGTCAGTACTCACTTGCACCGGCGCCACTTGCCCATAGGGCTGTGCCCGCATGATCTCGATGGGCAACCCTGCCGGCTGGTCGCAGCAGAAGCGCTGCAGCGCCTCCGTTCCGCCGTCCATTTCAGTGGTCATCGGCAGGGTCATGGGCAGCAAGTTGTGCAGGGCGAGGAAGTGTTCGTTGCGTTGCTTTTCCGCCTCGATCACGGCCGGGTGATGCATCTGCTGTGCGAAGCGCTGGCGCTGGGCCTTGCGCTCCATGGGGCGCTCTGGATCCGCGAGCTCCAGCAACTGGTTATGCAGAAAGGGCAGGTAGCCGCTGATCATCGAATGATCGAACGCGCTGGTTCGACTGGTACTGCGGTCCGGGTTGGTGTGTGACGGGAAGTAGCGCTGCATGCTGGTTTTCGCCAGCGACTGCATCAGTGCCTTTTGCTCTTCACCGGCATAGCGGCTTGCGGCATCGTCCAGGCTGGGCACCAGGTAGAGAAAGGCACGCTCGGGCAGGCGTTTGGTGACATGGCTGTAGTGGGGGGCACCGAGCCCGTCCTTGCTGCGGTAGGCCGGGAAGTTGGCGCCTGGAGGACGCGCGGAATAATGCTGGTCGGCCCGGTAGTGCATGGCGATCTGGCCGTGGTGCCAGTAGGGGTCGCCGAAGCCGGTCAACTTGTTGATCACCAGCTGTGGCACCGACCACGTATAGCCAAGGGTGGGTCCCAGCGGTCCGAAGGACTTGTACAGCCAGTTATCCAATTCAGCTTCAGGCGGCACGCTGGTGACGATGTCGGCATCATTTACATGCCGAAAGTGAATGATGCTACCCAGACTTTCTATGGCCTTACGAGTGAAGGTCCGGGGCATACCGTAGGTGTGAAGCAGTGGATTAGCGTTTTTAAGTCTTGCAGAGTGAATTAATGCAAGGGCACCGCCGAGACTATGGCCGCAAATGAACAACTTTCGATTTACTATTTGTTTTTGAATTATATCGAAGTCATCTGGAAATATTTTCTTTGCTATCTCAAAAGCCTGCAGAAACCCGTGGTGCACACCGCCTTCTGAAGTCAGGAAGGTGCACTGATTCGCGGGCATTTTCACATCACAGTCCGTGCCATCGGGCAGACGGGGGCGGTACTGGGCATCTGTCAACCAATCTATGAGTTCCTGGGTTCCCCGCCAGGCCACCACCAGTTGCTTCTTGTTGCTGAAGTAAAAGAGCTGTGTGTTCTGGATGACGCTAAGTGGCGTATTCGGTGCCTCCTCTGGTGCAGCTACCCCCACGGTGTCGAGCATCACCGCAGTGGTGTAGCGCTCATCGAAAGGTACATCCACCACTACCGCTGGGAACTGCTCCCCCTTGGCATCCAGCATCTGGGGAGTGCGCGAAAGGTCCGAGCATTGGCGGAAGAAGAACTCCTCCACAGCGCCGGGCAGCGTTTCGGGATCGACTTCGCAACCTGCCCGGCGTGCTTTCTTGCGCTGGTCCTGCACGACGGTGCTGTACGACAGGTTTGCCATCAGCCCCAGGTTGTAGCCATTGACCATGCTGTACTCGGGCTGGTGGTGCAGCACCAGCTGCCAGGCGCGGAAGGGGCAAAGCTCCAGGACATGGCGGCGATTCAGTTGCTCGGCCGGTACGGTAAAGCCGCTGAAGCCCGGGTCCGGAAAATGGAAGCCTGGCAGCTTCTGGGTATCTGGCAGAGGCGGGTCGAGTGGCGGCAGGCTGTCGCACAACTGACCAAGGCGAAGGTAGTGATAGAAGTTGCCCACCGTCCGCGCCTGCCTCTCGATGGGCGACCAGCCAGCGGGAGGTGCCTCGTAACCCTGTGTCTGGAGTCCTCTCCTTTGCGGCTCAGGGCGCATCGCGCGAAGACGGCGGGTTTGCAGCGCATTGGCCAGGGGTGCGGCTGCAATCGTCAGGGTAATGGCGATGGGGTGCAGCCCATCCAGGCGGATCACTCCATTTGCATCGCTCTGGCCAGAACACTCTGGGGCGCAATGCGCACGCGTTGCGTCATTCACTGCGCGATAGGGCATGCCCACTAATGGTTCGCCCTGCTCATCAAGCAGAACGAACTCTATCCAGTGTTTTTCCTGGGGCCTTCCTCGCACTTCCTTGACCGTGCCGAGTGTGTCCGTGCGATGCGTTCCGTTCATATCCATCCCTATGTATCAGCAGCAGGCGAGAGCCGTACATGCAAACTTTCGCGCCATCTAATTGCCCGGCGCATTGATCGCTTTTCTCAAGTCAACCCACATATGGAAACAGTAGAGCCTTATAAAGCGCCCGAATAAAAAGCTGCCCATCATGCCAAGCACCCCTTGGCGGGACCGTTGCCTGGAGTACGCCTCGATATCAGCAACCAACTGTTTTTCATGAAACCCACCCCAGATCGGGGGCACGGGGGAAAACATATTCCCGATGCACACAGGTGCCACCCGCTCGAACAATGCAAACTCGACATCGGGTAAGGGATAGTTCCTTGCCACACGTGCTATGCATGCATAGTTGGTTTCGCTGTCTACAAACATATCGGACAAGGCAATCCACAGCGGGGCTTTATCTAATTGCCCATCTGGTGAATTCTTCGATTTCATCATCAAAATAATCCAGGGTGGATGACGCCACAAAACCACCGGCCACACCGCCGGCCAGCATGAGGGCGATCGCGCAAACTGGGGCTCCGGGGCCGCAAGCCGTTGAAACCAGAGCGCCCGCCGCCAGTGTTCCGAGGACTCCACCTCCAATCGTTCCCGCCTGCCTTATCGTTTCCTTCTTTTTGTTCTCGGCATTGGCAATCTCATACCCGGCGTAGATTATCGTTACGATAATCGCCACTTTTCCCGCGACCTTGAGGACCTTGTTCGTTGTATTGATTACAGCATCCGGTCGCGCCGCAGACTCGACGATGGTGTAGTGGACCGTGCTCTTCTGCTCTGCCGTGAGCGCTGCGAACTTCTTCCCGAACTGTTCAACGGCGTACTTATCAAGGAGATCAATAAGCTCAGGGGGAACGCGCTTTCGCCGTTCCGCTATCGCCAATCCCTGAACTGAAGTCTTTGCCCTTGTCTCCGCCATGATCTTGTTCCGCATTTCATAGCAGAATTCGGCAGCGTCCTTTACGCTGATTCGGCCCGACTTGACCTCACTTCTGACCGCCTCGACCACACGCCGCATGTTCTTGTTGTAGTTCTCTCTCTGATTGGCATCACTGATTGCATCAGTAGAAAACTTGATTGCCGCACCCTCGAGTGCTTCGAGGGCTTTTTCAAGAACCGACTCGTCGGCCGGGTGATATTCTTTATACAAGTAATAACGGTAGAAAGAGTCCACGGTTCTACTCCCCAAGCGTCCGTATCATGGCTGCGGCGGCACTGGGAAGTTCTTCACTTCGGTCCAGTCCCTCAAGTTCGAGAGCGATGCAAGACCTGCCCGTTATGGAGGTGAACCGTACTTTATTGTCAGCATCAAAACGGCCTTCCAACACCGAGCCATCGTCCATGGTTGCCTTGCACGCTATACCTTCGTAACTCATGCCCTCTGGCCCGAAGAATCCGATCCAGTCCTCTGATTGGGGGAGTTCGAGTTTCAAGTTATCCGGCGTCAGGGTATGGACAGCCATGGTTTTGCCGTCTTTGTCCGTAACACCGCTGAATACTTCACCTGCTGATGTCGTTATCCGATAGCTGGTGAAGGGCATGGCCAATTGCGCGTCGTTCCTGAGCACATAGCTGGCGCTGTACCCGCCAGGCAAAGGGGTCGCCGGAGTCGTCAGGCTTGCACTGCCGAGCTTTTGGACATTCGCCACCTTGTGATAGATGTTCCCCGGCGCACCCAGCTCGATTTCGCCTCCCTTGATGCGGATGTAGGCACCCGCGCAATGCAGGACCAGCTCTTCAGGGGCGGTGATCTCAACGCGTCCGCCGGTGCTTTCTATCCTGAGTTCATCGCTTGCCAGCGCATGCAGGTCGCCGTCCTGGGCGTGCAGTTCGACATTGCCGTGCGCGGCCTTGAGTTGCATGCCGGCCGATTGGGCCAGGACACTGACCGACTCCTGCGCAACGGCTGTCAGGTCTCGGCCTGCGCTGAAATCCAGGTTGTGCCCCGCCATCACACCAACGCTCTCGCTGCCGGAAGACACGCAAACGGCGCTGGGACTGAGGATGCCCACACCATCGGGGGCATGAAGCAGCACGCCAGGCTTCGCCAGCCCCGTCAGTGCAGTGTTGAGGCGAGCCTGACTGTCGAGATCGCACGGTTTCACCTGCGCGGCTAGTGCAGCGGCTTTCATCGAACGAGCCAGCGACAGGGCACTGCAGAGTTGTTCGATGGCTGCGTCCATTTCCAGAAGATCACCCTGGGCACGAGCCTGCTCATCGGCACTGATGTACAGCCCCCTACCCGCCCGCATGACGCCCCAGCCGTCGGTGCGCAGCTCGAAGCCTTCGCCGCGTTTCTGCCGTTGCCCATCCACCAGGTGGCCGAGGTTGAGCTGGCTCTTGCCGCTGTGCTCGGTGCTGAGCTTGATGTGTTCCTGGCCACGGGTGTCGTCCAGGCGCAGCTTGTTGTTCGACGGGGTGCGCAGGACGTTGCGCTTGTAGTTCTTCAGGGTGACGAGGTCGGGGTGCCGACTGTCGTGCAGGGCGAAGGCGATGAAGCCCCGGTCCGGGTCGCCGCGCTCGAAGGCGATGCCGACCTCGGTGCCCTGGATCAGCGGCAGGTGCAGGCCGTGGGTATCCCCGGCATAGGCGCGCGCCAGGCGCAGCCACATGCTTTCCTGGCCGGCGGGCCAGGTGTCCTGGTCGAAGAGGAAGTTGACCTTGTAGCGGCCCTCCAGGTCGATGTGGCTGTAGAGGTCGTCGGCCTGTGCGCTGGTGACGCGGGCCGGGATGGTGCCGGCGATCACGGGGCGCGGCAGCAGCGGCGGGCGAAAGCACACGCTTTCGCTGTAGGGGATGGCCTCGAAGCGGGCTTCGAAGCTGCGGTCGCGGGCGGCGACGGTGACCAGGCGGGTGATGACGGCGCCAGGGGTGAAGGCCTCGGGCGCGCCGCCCTCGATCTTCAGCACCTGCCCGGGCGCCAGGGTGGCGCTGCTGGTGCGGCCGCCGAGGCGGGTCTGGTCGTTGAGGTAGCGCTCGTGGGCGAGGCGGGCATAGAAGTAGCCGCTTTCGCTTTTCAGGTCTTCGTCGCGGGAGCCGGGATCGTCCAGCTCGATGTAGGGCTCGCCGTAGTGATAGGCCTCGCCGTAGGTGGTCGGGTCGCCCCGGGTCTGGTCGAGGTCACCATCGAGGTAGGCCGTCGCGTCGCGCGGGGTGTAGGCGCGGATGCGCAGGTTCCTTTCCACCACGCCGTGGCTCGATTGCAGGTCCCAGACAGCGTCCTGGCCGCTGCTGACGGTGCCGGACTGCGGGCGGTAGGGCAGCTGGACGCCGAACCGGTAGTTGCGCTGGTCATCGTGGAACTCGACGACATCGATGCCCAGGCGCTCGTCGGCGGTGAAGCGGTACCAGATGCCCACCTCGGCCAACAGGCGCTGGATGAAGGCCAGGTCGCTTTCGCCGTATTGCATGACCTGTTCGCGCTTGGGGTAGTCGCGCTTGAGGTCGAAGAAGAAGTCCTGCCCGGCCCAGCGGTGGCGGTCGCTGCGCAGTATCTGCTCGACGATCTCGGGCACCGAGAGGTGCTGGTAGATGCGGTACTGCCGGCCGCGTCCGAGCAGTGCCAGGCGGGGTTGCAGGGTGAGCTCGTAGCGGGCTTCGTCATTGGAGCCGGAAAGCCTGCGGAACCCCGTGACCACGCCGTGCAGGGTGCGCAGCGGCTGGGCTGGCGGGATGCTCAGACCGACGAAGGGCACCGGTTTGGGAGGCGCGAAGAGGCTGAAGCTGGCGGGCTGCCCGACGATGCGCCTGGAGGGGAGGTCGCGCTGGGACGAAGTGAACTCGACCTGGTAGGTGAAGGGCTGGCTGAGCGTCTCGTCCCCGACGAAGGCGAGGACGTCGAGCCCGACGTCGAGTTCGCCCACCTGCAGGCGGTGACGGCTGTGATCGAAGAAATGGCGGAGTTCGGCGAGCATGTCGAGGCCTCATCGATGGGATGGCCCGTATGCATCGCTGGTTCGTGACCGTATCTCGGAGAGACCGCCAAGCCCTGCATACGGGGCGAGACAGTAGGCTGAAAACCCTGATGAGCAGGGAATAGGGAAAAGCCCCCAAAGGCTCGGGAAGCTTCCGAAGAAATGACGGGACCTGCCGTAGGAACCCAATCACTCCAATAGCTTGCAAGCTGCCCGGCGTCCCGGACGTCAGCACCACCCGGTCGGCTACGGGAACACCAGGCAAAAAAAGCCCCGCCGAAGCGGGGCTGAGAGCACAAGTTACTTGAGCATAGCGGCTATCAGGGGATGTTCACCCCGGATTGGCCGCTTTGCGCCAGGTCCATCAGCTCGCGGTTGGCCACGGCGTACATGGCGTAGTCGGTACCGGTGGCGGCGCGCAGCTCGGTGAGCATCACCTTCCAGCGTTCCACCAGCGGGCGGTGCTGTTCCAGCCACAGGGCCACGCGTTCGTCCATGTCCGTCGGGGCGTCGTTCATCTGCAGCACCGAGACGGTGATCGCCCGCTGCTGGCCGTCGAGGTCGTCGCGGAAGGCTTCGCGGGCCAGGGCCTGCCAGTTGTTCTCCACCGGCAGGCTGGTGATCTGCTGCAGGTACCAGGACAGGTCCAGCGCGCCACCAACGGCGAAGTAGGCGGCAGCGACTTCGGCGGTGTCCTTGCCGGTGACGTCCGAGGCTTCGATGATCGGCAGCAGCGTGTACAGGTGGCTGGTGCCCGCGACCACGCGGGCCAGCTCTTCCGGTGCACCGGCTTCGACATAGGCCTGGTAGCGGGCCAGCCACTGCTCGCGAGCCGGGCCTTCCAGCAGCTCGTCCAGGCGACCGGCCAGCTCGGCCACGCGCGGGCCGAAGTGGCCGACATCACGTGCGGCGTTCTGGTCTTCGCGGCGGCTGCGCAGGAACCAGCGCGTAGCACGGCGACCGAGGCGCATCAGCTCGTCCATCAGGGTCAGCTGCAGCTCGGCGGGGACCTTGTAGTCCAGCGCTTCGATCTGCTTCCACCAGTGGGCCAGGCGGAACACATCGCGCACCACCACGTAGGCACCGGCGACGTTGGCCGCGCTCATGCCGGTGGACTCCTTCAGGCGCTGCACGAAGGTGATGCCCATGTGGTTGACCAGGTCGTTGGCGATCTGGGTGCTGATGATTTCGCGCTTCAGGCGATGGCGGCCCATGGAATCACCGAACTTCTTCGCCAGCAGCGGCGGGAAGGCGGTTTCCATCTCGCGAGCCAGGTAGTCGTCGTCCGGCACCAGGGATTTGAGCAGCGATTCCTTGAGGTCGATCTTGCTGTAGGAAATCAGCACCGACAGCTCCGGGCGGGTCAGGCCCTGGCCGTTGGCGGTTCGCTCGTTGAGCTCCTCGTCACTGGGCAGGAACTCCAGCGCGCGGTCGAGCTTGCCGGCGGCCTCCAGGGCGGCGATCAGGCGCTTGTACTCGCCGATGCGCTCACGGGCACGGCGTTGCGCCAGGGACAGCGCCTGGGTCTGCTTGTAGTTGTTGCCCAGCACCAGGCTGCCCACCGCGTCGGTCATCTCGGCCAGCAGCTTGTTGCGCTGCTTGCCGGTCATGTCGCCGGCCGCAACGATTTCGCCCAGGAGGATCTTGATGTTCACCTCGTGGTCGGAGCAGTCCACGCCACCGGCGTTGTCGATGAAGTCGGTGTTGCTGGCGCCGCCGTTGAGGCCGTACTCGACGCGACCGAGCTGGGTCATGCCCAGGTTGCCGCCCTCGCCCACCACCTTGGCACGCAGTTCGCGACCGTCCACGCGCAGGGCGTCGTTGGCCTTGTCGCCGACGTCGGCGTGGCTTTCCTTGCTGGACTTGACGTAGGTGCCGATGCCGCCGTTCCACAGCAGGTCGACCGGTGCCTTGAGCAGGGCGTTGAGCAGTTCGGTGGGGGTCAGCTTGTCGGCGCGGATGTCGAAGCGCTCCTTCATCTCCGGGCTGATGGCGATGCTTTTCGCCGCCCGCAGGAAGATGCCGCCGCCAGCGGAGATCAGCTTGGCGTCGTAGTCGGCCCAGGACGAGCGCGGCAGGTCGAACAGGCGCTTGCGCTCGACGAAGCTGCTGGCCGCATCCGGGTTCGGGTCGATGAAGATGTGCATGTGGTTGAAGGCCGCCACCAGCTGCAGCGTGTCCGACAGCAGCAGGCCGTTGCCGAACACGTCGCCGGCCATGTCGCCGATGCCGATCACGGTGACATTGTCCTTCTGCACGTCGATGCCGCGTTCGCGGAAGTGACGCTGCACCGAGACCCAACCGCCCTTGGCGGTGATGCCCATGCCCTTGTGGTCATAGCCGGCGGAGCCGCCGGAGGCGAAGGCGTCGCCCAGCCAGAAGCCGTAGTCCAGGGCGATGCCATTGGCGATGTCGGAGAAGGTCGCGGTGCCCTTGTCGGCCGCCACCACCAGGTAGGGGTCGTCGGCGTCGTGACGGACCACGTTGGCCGGCGGTACCACCTGGCCTTCCTTGAGGTTGTCGGTGACGTCCAGCAGGCCGCTGATGAAGATGCGGTAGCAGGCGATGGCCTCGGCCTGGATGTCGTCACGGCTGCCACCCACCGGCAGGCGACGGGGGATGAAGCCGCCCTTGGCGCCCATGGGCACGATCACCGCGTTCTTCACCTGCTGCGCCTTGACCAGGCCCAGCACCTCGGTGCGGAAGTCTTCCTCGCGGTCGGACCAGCGCAGGCCGCCACGGGCCACGTCGCCGAAGCGCAGGTGCACGCCTTCCACGCGCGGGCAGTAGACGAAGATCTCGAACTTGGGCACCGGACGCGGGATGTCGGGGATCAGCCGCGGGCTGAGCTTGAAGCTGAAGTAGCCCTTGTTCTGGCCGTTGGCATCGGGCTGGTAGAAGTTGGTGCGCAGGGTCGCCTTGATCAGGTCGAGGTAGCGCCGCAGGATGCGGTCCTCGTTGAGTACGGCGACGTTGTCCAGCTCGCCGAGGATGGCCTGTTCGAGCTTCTGCTGCTTGTCTTCCAGGTCCTCGGCGGTGAGCTTGCGGGCCAGGTAGAAGCGGGTCTTGAACAGGCGCACCAGCTCCTTGGCGATGTCCACATGGTTCAGCAGCGTGCTGGCGATGTAGGACAGGTCGAAGCCCAGGCGGATCTGCTTCAGGTAGCGGGCATAGGCGCGCAGCAGCGCCACGTCGCGCCAGGGCATGGAGGCGGTCAGCACCAGGCGGTTGAAGGCGTCGTTCTCGGCGTCACCGCCGACGATGTGGATGAAGGCGTCCTGCAGGGTGTCGTTGAGCTGCTGGATGTCGACTTCCTGGCCCGAGGCGCTGGTGAAGGCGAAGTCGTGGATCCAGAACTCGCGGCCATCCTGGCGGTGCAGGCGGTAGGGGAACTCGCCGAGCACGCGCAGGCCCAGGTTCTCCAGGATCGGCAACACGTCGGACAGCGGCAGCGGCGTGTCGGCGTGGTACAGCTTGCAATGCAGCAGCTGCTCACCCTGGGTCAGCGGCTGGTAGAAGCTCATCACCAGCTGGCGCTCGTCGGAGAGGCTGTTCAAGTGCTGCATGTCGACCACGGCCGAGTGCGGGGCGAAGCGCTCGCGGTAGCCGGCGGGGAAACCTTTCGGGAAGTCGGCCAGTACACGGGTGCCCTGGGCCTCGCCGAAGCTTTCGTTGACCAGGCTGGCGTAGTCGTCCTTCCAGGAACGGCAGGCCTGGATCACTTCCTTCTCCAGGCGCACCGGGTCGACCACGGCCTTGTTCTTCGGGTCCAGGCGCAGGATGAACTGCACGCGCGCCAGCACGGATTCGGAGAAGAAGGTCCAGAACTCGCAGTCGCTAGCCTGCAGGCGGTCCATGAGGATCTGCTGGATCTTCAGGCGCGTTTCGGTGGAGTAGACATCGCGCGGCACATAGGCCAGCGCGTAGGCGAAGCGGCCATAGGGATCGCGGCGCAGGAACAGGCGGATCTTGTTGCGCTCCTGCATCTGCACGATGGCCATGGCGGTGGAGAACAGGTCATCCACCGGGGTCTGGAACAGGTCGTCGCGGGGCAGCACTTCCAGCACCTGGGCCAGTTCCTTGCCCAGGTGGGCGCGGGCGTCGAAGCCGGAGCGACGCTGGATCTCGGCGACCTTGCCACGGATGAAGGGGATCTCCGACACGCTCTCGCCGTACACGGCGGAGGTGTACAGGCCCATGAAGCGACATTCCTTGACCACGCGACCCTTGGCATCCAGCTCGCGGATGGAGACGAAATCCGGGTAGGCCGGGCGGTGCACGCGGCTCGGCTCGGCGGCCTTGGCGAAGGACAGCAGCACTGGGCCGCGCAGGTAGTCGACGGCCTCCTTCTCGACATGCAGGTCGGCGGCGCTGAGGCCGGTGCGGCGCAGGCGCGAGACACCGAGCAGGGAAGCTTCGTCATAGACCAGGTGACCGCCCGCCTCGCCCTCATCCACCACCGTGAACTCCTCGTAGCCGAGGAAGGTGAAGTGGTTGTCCAGCAACCAGTTCATGAAGACCTTGATCTCGGCCAGCTCGGCCTTGTCCACCTTCAGCTTGGCCTTGTCCAGCCAGGCCAGCAGCTCGCGGGCCTTGGCGGTCATGGGCTGGAAGTCGGCGACGGCGATGCGCACCTCGCCGAGCATCTCCTCGATGGCCTTCTCCAGGGCCTTGAGGGCGGCGGGCGCGGCGATGCGGTCGATCTCCAGGAACATCAGCGATTCCTGCTGCACATCCTTGCCCTGGGCACCCTTGGGCAGAACCTCGACCAGCTCGCCCTTCTTGTTGCGGCGCACGCTGAGCACGCTGTTCTGCAGCGTGTGGATGTTGTAGCCGCGGCGGTTCAGCTCCATGCGCACCGAATCCACCAGGAAGGGGATGTCGGGGTGCAGCACTTCCACCGCGGTGTGGGTGGATTGCCAGCCGTGCTTCTCGTAATCGGGGTTGAAGGCGCGTACCTGCGGCTTGGCCGGGTCGAAGCGTTCCAGCAGGCGCCACGACGACAGGGTGCAGCCCACCAGGTCGGAGAGCCGGCGCTGGGTGAGTTCGTCGAGGGCGATGATGCCGAAGAATTGTTCGGCGAACAGGGCTACTTGTGGCAAGGCCTGCTCGCTGACGTGCTGCGCCAGGGCCGCTTGCAGTTGATGCTGGAAGTCGGCTTTGCTGGCCGCGGTGAAGAACGCCATGGTTGTGCTCCGCTTGGCTCTGTTGTTGGGGGTTAAGCGTAGAACGCTTATCGCGCGGTGATGGATCAGGAGGAGATTCAAGGCAGTGTGACGAGTCGGAGCCGCCTGGGACCGACCAGTCATCCTCGTGGACAGATTAAGGGCGGCACCCGGTGCGACGCTTTTAGCCCTGCGACATATTCGGTCAATCTCGGACAGCCGCCTTCAGCAAGCCGACATGGATCACGGAAAAAAGACGACACGAGCACTTCGGTAGCGCCTACAGCGCGCCCACAGCGGCAGACCCGGTGCGGCCCCTAGACTCGCCACTCCCCTTTCCCACCGGAGCACCCACCATGTGCACCTGCCACGAACCGCATACCCCTGACCGCCCGGAGCGCCGGCGTTTCCTGCGCCTGGCCGGAATGACCGCCGCAGCAGTGGCCGCTGCGCCCCTGCTGAGCAACACAGCCCTGGCCGCCACCCCGGCTGCGGCCCCCACGCCCAAGCCACAGAACCAGTTGGCCCCGGACGCTGCCCTGGAACGCCTGATGCAGGGCAACCAACGCTATGTGGATGGGCTGACCCGCCGCCACGACTTCCTCACCGAACGCGAGGCCCTGGTCTCCGCACAGAACCCCTATGCCGCCGTGCTGGGCTGCGCCGACTCGCGCATCGCCCCGGAATACGCTTTCGACACCGCCCGGGGCGACCTCTTCGCCGTCCGCGTGGCCGGCAACCTGGTGACCGACGACGGCCTGGCCAGCCTGGAATACGGCGTGGCCGTGCTCGGCATCCCGCTGCTGATGGTGCTTGGCCACGAGGGCTGCGGCGCGGTGGAGGCCGGCCTCAAGATGGCTCGCGACGGCGCCAGCTACCCCGGCCATATCCAGGGCCTGGCAGCAGCCATCGCGCCGTCGGCGCAGGCGGTGCTCAAACATAAGGGCGACGTTCTGGAAAACGCCATCGCACAGAACGTGCGGGACAACCTCAAGCAGCTCATCAAGCGCTCCAGCCTGCTGCGCGACGCCATTGCCGAAGGGCGCCTGAAGGTGGTGGGCGGCATCTACCGGCTGGCCAGCGGCAAGGTCGAGCTGATCGCATGAGCCTTCGCGGGCCGGGCGAATAGCGCTCGGCCCGTCACGATTTCGCTGCGCGTCCACGCGCTCGCCTAGGCCGCAGGCCTCTGCTTGGATTAAAGTACTTCGCCTTCTCCGGGGGCCTGGCTGCCCCCGTCCAACCCGAGCGAGCCCAACGATGGAACACCGCGAAGCACTGATCGCCCTGCGCCAGTACCTGTCCACCCAGATCCTCGGTCAGGAAAAGCTCATCGACCGCCTGCTCATCGCCCTGCTCGCCGACGGCCACCTGCTGGTGGAAGGCGCGCCCGGGCTGGCCAAGACCAAGGCGATCAAGGACCTGGCCGAAGGGGTCGAAGCCGAGTTCCATCGCATCCAGTTCACCCCCGACCTGTTGCCGGCGGACATCACCGGCACCGAGATCTATCGCCCGGAAACCGGCAGCTTCGTGTTCCAGCAGGGTCCGATCTTCCACAACCTGGTGCTGGCCGACGAGATCAACCGCGCACCGGCCAAGGTGCAATCGGCGCTGCTGGAAGCCATGGCCGAGCGCCAGGTGTCCATCGGCCGCTCCACCTATGAACTGCCGCCGCTGTTTCTGGTGATGGCGACGCAGAACCCCATCGAGCAGGAAGGCACCTACCCGCTGCCCGAAGCCCAGCTCGACCGCTTCCTCATGCACGTGAAGATCGGTTTCCCCGAAGCCTCGGTGGAACGCAAGATCCTCCAGCAGGCCCGTGGCGTCGCCCTCAACGGCGAGACCCGCCCCGAGCACCAGGTCAGCCAGCAGGCGATCTTCGCCGCGCGCAAGGAAATCCTCGGCCTGTACATGGCCGACGCCGTGGAGGAGTACCTGGTGCAGCTGGTGATGGCCACGCGCACCCCGGCCAAGTTCGACAGTGAGCTGGCCGAGTGGCTGGCCTATGGCTCCAGCCCGCGCGGCTCCATCGCACTGGACCGCTGCGCCCGCGCCCATGCGTGGATGGCCGGCCGCGACTTCGTCAGTCCCGAGGACATCCAGGCCGTGCTCTTCGACGCCCTGCGCCACCGCCTGATCCTGTCCTTCGAGGCGGAGGCCGCCGGCATCGACCAGGACCGCGTGATCCAGCGCATCCTCGACGTGGTCGCCGTCGCCTGACCCATGGACAGCCCAGCCGCCCAGACCGGCATCAAGGTCAGCCTCGCCGAGCTGATCGACATGCGCCATCGCGTCCGCGAGGTGCAGCTGTTCTCCACGCCTTCGCGACGCAGCCCCTTGATCGGCCTGCACCACTCCAAGCTGCGCGGTCGCGGCGTCGACTTCGACCAGGTGCGGGTCTACCAGCCGGGCGATGACGTGCGCACCATCGATTGGCGCGTCACCGCACGCACCCAGGAGCCGCACACCAAGCTGTTCCACGAGGAGCGTGAGCGCCCGGTGTTCATCATGGTCGAGCAGAGCCAGCGGCTGTTCTTCGGCTCCGGGCAGATGTTCAAGTCGGTGCTCGCCGCCCACGCCGCCAGCCTCATCGGCTGGGCCGCCCTGGGCCACAACGATCGCATCGGCGGCCTGGTCTTCAGCGACAACGAGCACCACGAGATCAAGCCCCGGCGCAGCAAGCAGAGCCTGCTGCAACTGCTCAACCGCCTGGTGCGCACCAACCAGGCCCTGGGCCCCCAGCAGACAACCACCCGCGAAGGCTTCAGCCTGGCCCTGCGCCGCGCCCGCGAGGTGCTACGCCCCGGCAGCCTGGTGGTGATCCTCTGCGACGAACGCACCCTGTCCGATACCTCGGAGCAGCAGCTCGCCCTGCTCGCCCGCCACACCGACCTGATCCTGCTGCCGCTGTCCGATCCGCTCGACCATGCCCTGCCCGCCGCCGGGCTGCTGCGCTTCACCGAGCTGGGCGCCAAGCTGGAACTGGACACCCACAACCCCGAGCTGCGCCAGGCCTACCGTGACCTGGGCGATGCGCGCAAGGCGCGCTGGCAACGCCTGGCCCAGCGCCTGGGGGTGCTGCTGCTGCCCCTGAGTACCCAGGCCGGCATGGTCGACCAGTTGCGTGACCACCTGCACCACCGGGGTGGCAAGCGATGAACCCGCTCGACCAGCTGGAGCCGCTGATCGCCCCCGACGCCGTGCCCTGGTGGCCGCCCGCGCCGGGCTGGTGGGTGCTTGCCGCCCTGCTGCCGCTGCTGCTCTGGGGCCTCTGGCGCCTGCGCCACCGCCTGCCCCGCCGGCAACGCGGCGAGCGCGCCGAACAACCCCTGGAGCCGATGCGCGAGGCGGCGCTCAGGGAGCTCGCGCAGCTGCGTAAACCCTATGACGGCGTACCTGCGGGCCTCTGGCTGCAGCAGCTCAACGGCCTGCTCAAGCGCCTGTGCCGCCTGCACTACCCCAACGACCAAAGCCTCACCCTCAGCGGCCGCGCCTGGCTGGCCTACCTGGACAACCGCTGCCCCGCCGCCGGCCTGACCCGCTGGATGGTGCTGGTGGAGGGCGCCTACCGCCCCGAGTGCAAGCTCGACGACAAGGCCATCGAGGGCCTGACCCAGGCGGTCGACACCTGGATTCGCAAGCATGTTTGAACTCGCCTGGCCGTGGATCTTCCTGCTCGCGCCGCTGCCCTGGCTGTTGCGCGTGCTGCTGCCCCCCGCCGACAGCGGCGAGGCTGCGCTCAAGGTGAGCTTCCTCGGCGAGCTGGAAGCCCTCGCCGGCCGCCGCGCCCGGGCCAACCTGCCGGCCTGGCGCCAGCAGGCCCCCTTCGCCCTGCTCTGGCTGCTGCTGCTGTGCGCCGCCGCGCGCCCGGAATGGGTGGGCGAGCCGCAACCCCTGCCGGCCAGCGGCCGCGACCTGCTGGTGGCGGTGGATGTCTCCGGCTCCATGGACTACGCGGACATGGAGCTGGACGGCAAGCAAGTCAGCCGCCTGACCCTGGTCCAGCACCTGATGGGCGAATTCATCGACGGCCGCATCGGCGACCGTATCGGCCTGATCCTCTTCGGCAGCCAGGCCTACCTGCAGGCGCCGCTGACTTTCGACCGCCAGACCGTGCACATCTGGCTCGACGAGGCGCTGATCGGCATCGCCGGCAAGAACACCGCCATCGGCGATGCCATCGGCCTGGCGGTCAAGCGCCTGCGCCAGCGCCCCGCCGATAGCCGCGTGCTGGTACTGGTCACCGATGGCGCCAACACCGGCGGCGAGATCGAACCGCTCACCGCCGCACGCCTCGCCGCCGAGGAGCAGGTGAAGATCTACACCATCGGCATCGGTGCCGACCCGGAACAGGGCGGCGTGCTCGGCATGTTCGGCCTCAACCCCGGCCTGGACCTGGACGAACCCACCCTGCGCAGCATCGCCGAGCAGACCGGCGGCCGTTATTTCCGCGCCCGCTCCAGCAAGGAGCTGGAAGAAATCGAACACGCCCTGGACCAGCTCGAGCCCGTTTCGCAACTGCCCAGCCAGGCCCGCCCGGCCCTGGCGCTGTATTCCTGGCCGCTGGCCGGCGCCATGCTGCTGAGCCTGCTGCTGATCAGCCGTGAGCTCTGGCCCCACGCGCTGCAGCAACGCCCGCAGTGGCTGCGGAGGCGCCCATGAGCGAACTCTGGCCGCACTGGCTGCGCCCCTTCTGGCTGCTCCTGTTGCCGCTGCTGGCCTGGCTGATCTGGCAGCTCTGGCACCGCGAGCGCCGCAGCGGTCGCTGGCAGCAACTGCTGCCCATCGCCTTCCAGCCCTGGTTGCTGGGCGGTGGCCGGGAACGCAGCAGCCGCCTGCCATGGATCGCTTTAGGCCTGGCCTGGAGCCTGGGCCTGCTGGCACTGATCGGCCCCAGCTGGCAACGGGTGGAGCAAAGCACGCAGAAGCGCGCCGACCCGCTGGTGGTCATCCTCGAGCTGACGCCTTCGATGCTCGCCTCCGACCTGCCGCCCACACGTCTGGAGCAGGCCAAGCGCAAGCTGCGCGACCTGTTGGATGCCCGCCGCGATGCGCAGACCGCCATCGTCGTCTACGCCGGCAGCGCCCACAGCCTGGTGCCCCTCTCCGATGACCTGATGACCACCGGCAACCTGCTGGAGGCGCTCAAGCCGTCGATCATGCCGGAGGCTGGCCAACGCGCCGATCTCGCCGTGGAGAAAGCCCTGGCCCTGCTCAAGCAAGGTGCCCAGGGCCAGGGTCGCCTGCTGCTGATCACCAGCAGCCTGAGCGAGGCGGAACGTGACGGCATCCGCCATGCCCTGGGCTCGAAGAGCGAGCGCCTGAGCATCCTCGGCATCGGCACCGCCGAGGGCGCGCCCATCGCCCAGGAAAACGGCGGCTTCATCAAGGACGCCCAGGGCGCCATCCTTCTGCCACGCCTGGACGCCGCGAGCCTCAAACGCTTTGCCAACCAACTGGGTGGCAAGTACGCCAGCGCCCGTGTCGACGAACGCGACCTGCGCACCCTCGGCCTGCTGGGGGGCGCCCGCACCCTGCGCGAAAGCCGCGAAACCACGCGCCTGGAAGCCTGGGCCGACCAGGGCCACTGGCTGCTGCTGCCGCTGTTGCTGATCGCCGCCTGCGCCGGACGCCGTGGCTGGATCTTCTGCCTGCCGCTGTTCTTCGTGCTGCCCCGCCCGGCCTTGGCCTTCGAAATGGAAGACCTGTGGCTGCGCCCCGACCAACAGGGCCAGCGCCTGCTGGAGGCCCAGCAACCGGCAGAGGCCGCGCAGCATTTCCAGGACCCGCGCTGGCAAGGCTATGCGCTCTACCAGGCCGGCAAGCACGCCGAAGCCGCCGAACGCTTCGCTGGCGGTGACAGCGCCGCCGACCACTACAACCGCGGCAATGCCCTGGCCAAGGCCGGCCAGCTGGAAGCCGCGCTGGATGCCTACGAATCCGCCCTGGAGCGCGAGCCCGACCTGCAGCCGGCGCTGAACAACAAGGCCCTGGTGGAGCAGTTGCTGCAACAGCAAAAACAGCAACAGGCGCAACAGCAGCAGGACGATCAGCAGGGCCAGCAGCAACCCCAGGAACAGCCTTCTGCCGCCCAGGGTGGCGACCCGGAAAAAGGCGAGGACAAGGAGCAGCAGCCTGCCGAAGGCGCCTCCACCACCCCGCCCGAAGAGAACAAGCAGCCGGGCCAACAGGCCGGCGCCGACGGCCAACCCGCCGAGCCCGGGCAGAAACCCGCCGGTGAGCAACAGCCCAGCGACGCGCCGGGCCAGGCCGAGCCCCTGGGCGACGAGCGCCGGCAGTCCCTGGAGCAATGGCTGCGGCAGATTCCCGACGACCCCGCCGAACTGCTGCGCCGCAAGTTTTGGTACGAACAGCAACGCCGCCAGGAAAACCAAGAATGATGCGCCTTCTCTGCGCCCTCCTCCTCAGCCTGCTGGCCTGCACCGCCAGCGCGGCGGGCTTCACCGCCAGCGTCGACCGCGCACGCCTCAGCGAGGGCGAAACCGTGGAGCTGATCCTGGAGTCCTCCGACCCGACGCTGTTCGGCAAGCCGGACCTCAAGCCGCTGGAATCGCAGTTCGAGGTGCTGGGCACGCGCCAGATCAACCGCATCAGCACCCTGAACGGCCAGGACGATCGCGCCACGCGCTGGATCGTCACCCTGCAGCCGAAGCAGAACGGCTTCGTGGTCATCCCGCCGCTGCGCCTGGGCGAAGCCGAGACCAAGCCGATCACCCTGCACATCCAGAAAAGCGACAACGCCGCCGGCAACAGCAAGCTAGCGCCGGTGTTCATCGACGCCAGCCTGGACGAGGAAAGCGTCTACGTGCAGGCGCAGACCATCCTCACCCTGCGCATCTATCACTCGGTCTCGCTGTATGACGACAGCAGCCTGACGCCGCTGCAGATGGCCGACGCGCGGGTCGAGCAACTGGGCGAGCCGCGCACCTACGAGAAAGAAATCAATGGCGTGCGCCACGGTGTGATCGAGCTGCGCTACGCGATCTTCCCGCAGAAGAGCGGCCAGTTGAGCATCCCCGCCCAGGTGTTCAGCGCCACCCTGGTGGAGCGCTCGGGGCAGGACGACTACCAGCCCTTCGGCCCGCGTCCCGGGCGCCTGACCCGGGTCAGCTCGCCGCAGATCCCGCTGGTGGTGAAAGCCAAGCCCGCCGACTACCCGGCCAACGCGCCCTGGCTGCCAGCGCGCAACCTGACCCTGGCCGAGGCCTGGAGCCCGGAGCCGGATAAGGCCCAGGTGGGTGATTCGCTGACCCGCAGCCTGATGGTCAAGGTCGAAGGCCTGGCCAGCGCCCAGTTGCCCGCCCTGCCCGCCACCAACGTGACCAACCTGCGCCGCTACCCCGACCAGCCGCAGCTGGCCAACCAGTCCAGCGAGCGCGGCCTGCTCGGCAGCCGCGAAGAGCGCGAGGCGCTGGTGCCGACCGCCGCCGGCCGCATCGAGCTGCCGCCGGTGGAAGTGGTGTGGTGGAACACCCGCGAGGATCACCTGGAGCGCAGCCAGCTACCGGGCCGCACCCTGGAAGTCGCCGCCAATCCCACGCTGGAGCCGGAAGCGCCCGTGGAAAGCAGCAATGGCAACCCGCATGCCGTGGAAGGCCCGCCGCTCTGGCCGTGGAAGCTCGCCACCCTGCTGCTGGCGCTGACCACTCTGCTGGGCTTCGGCCTCTGGTGGCACGCCCGCCGCCAGCCGGCGATCCTGCCCACCGCGCAGACCGGCCCGAGCCCGCGCACCCTGCTGGACGACCTCAAGCGCGCCTGCCAGGCCAACGATCCCCACGCCACGCGCCAGGCCCTGGATGCCTGGGCCCGCCAGCAGCCGGAGACCCTGGCCGACATGGCCGCGCGCTTCGTGCCGCTGTCCGACGCCATGGACGGGCTCAACGGCGCCCTCTACAGCGAAAGCGGCCAGCACTGGCAGGGTGAGGAGCTGTGGAAAGCCATCCGCGCCCTGCCCACGCCGCAGGTGCAGCAACAGGCCGCTGGCGAAAGCGGGCTGCCGCCGCTCTATCCGCGCTGATCCGCTCCCAACCCAAACCCGGAGTGCCACTTCGTAGCCCGTGCTTCTGCGCGGGGAAGGCGGGGCTGCGCTCCCGGGCTGAAGCACGGGCTACAGGGTGAGGATGTGCTCGCTGTAGGGCGGGTGAAACCCGCCGGAGCCTCGTGCCGAACCCTGTCGGGTTGCATCCGACCTACAAACCTGTGACTGCCTCGTAGCCCGTGCTTCAGCGCGGGGAAGGTGTGGGCTGCGCTCCCGGGCTGAAGCCCGGGCTACGGTGCCGGGTGTATTCGCGTAAGGCGGGTGGAACCCACCGAAATCTCGTGCCAGGCCTGTCGGGTTGCACCCGACCTACCTAAAACCTGTGACTGCCTCGTAGCCCGTGCTTCAGCGCGGGGAAGGCGGGGCTGCGCTCCCGGGCTGAAGCCCGGGCTACGGTGCCGGGTGTGTTCGCGTAGGGCGGGTGGAACCCGCCGAAATCTCGTGCCAAGCCTGTCGGGTTGCACCCGACCCACCTAAAACCTGTGACCGCCTCGTAGCCCGTGCTTCAGCGCGGGGAAGGTGTGGGCCGCACTCCCGGGCTACGGTGCCGAGGGCATTCGCGTAGGGCGGGTGGAACCCGCGTGTTGGGACGACCCCTTTCGGATTTCACCCGCCCCCAATGGAGCGGCAACCCTTGGGGTTGCTGGGCGACTGAAGTCGCCCCTACAGGCTTGCCCCTACAGGGTTGTACGCGTGGTTTGCGGGTAGTCGATCGCCCATAAAAAAACCGCGGCCTGGGCCGCGGTTCTTTCATTGCCTTGAGGCTTAGTGGGCCAGCAGCGAACCGCCGGTCTTGCCCGCCAGCTTCTCGGGGCGGATCAGGAAGCGTGCCAGGGCAGGCAGCAGCCAGAGCGCACCGAACATGTTGACGATGAACATGAAGGTCAGCATCAGGCCCATGTCGGCCTGGAACTTGATCGCCGAGAACATCCAGGTCGCCACGCCGATGGCCAGGCACAGGCCGGTGAAGAGTACGGCCTTACCGGTGGACTTCAGCGTCTGGTAATAGGCCTCTTGCAGCGGCAGGCCGGCACGCAGGAAGCTTTCCAGGCGGCTGTAGATGTAGATGCCGTAGTCGACACCGATACCCACACCCAGCGCCACCACCGGCAGGGTCGCCACCTTCACGCCGATGCCGAGGAAGGCCATCAGCGCGTTACCCAGCACCGAGGTGAGGATCAGCGGCAGCACGATGCAGATGGTCGCGGCGACGGAGCGGAAGGTGATCAGGCACATCACCGCCACGCAGATGTACACCAGGATCAGGATGGTCAGCTCGGACTGGGCGATCACCTCGTTGGTGGCCGCTTCGATGCCGGCGTTACCGGCGGCGAGCATGAATTCCAGCCCTTCCTTGTTGTGCTCCTTGGCAAAGCCTTCCACCGCCTTGACCGCGCGCTGCAGGGTCTCGGCCTTGTGGTCGTTGAGGAACACCAGTACCGGCGCCAGGGAGCAGTCGGTGTTGTACAGGCCATCGGCACGGCTGATGGAGTTGTTCAGCACGTCCTGGTTGCGCGACAGGGTTTCCCACTTCAGGTTGCCTTCGTTCATCCCTTTGATCACCTGCTTGGAAACGGTGACCATCGAAATGGCGGATTGCACGCCCTGGGTGTTCTCCATCGTCCACATCAGCTCGTCGATCGGCGCCAGCGCTTCGTGCGTGGAGCAGCCTTCCGGCTTGGTCTTGACCATCACCACGAGCACGTCGGAGCTGGTCGAGTAGTTGCTGATGATGAAGTTGTTGTCCTTGTTGTAGCGCGAGTCAGGACGCAGTTCCGGCGCGCCCTGGTCGAGGTCGCCGATCTTCAGGTTCTGGCCGTACCAGAGGCCACCACCGAAGGCGACCAGGGCGATGACCACGGAGATCGGGGCCACCACCGGATGGGCGAAGTTGGACAGCAGGCGCCAGAACGGGTGTTCACGGGTCGCGTCCTTCTTGCTGCGCTCGATGGCCTTCTTGCTGATGCCGACATAGGAGATGGCGACCGGCAGCAGGATGAGGTTGGTGAACACGATCACCGCCACACCGATGGAGGCGCCGATGGCCAGCTCGCGGATCACGCCGATGTCGATGATCAGCAGGGTGATGAAGCCCACGGCGTCGGCCAGGATGGCGATCATGCCCGGCAGGAACAGCTGGCGGAAGGTACGCCGCGCAGCGGTCAAGGCGTTGTCCGCATCACTGGATTGCAGGGCGATACCGTTGATCTTCTGCACCCCGTGGGAGATGCCGATGGCGAAGATCAGGAACGGCACCAGCATCGAGTAGGGGTCGAGACCGAAGCCTACCGAGTGCATCAGGCCCAGCTGCCAGATCACCGCCACCAGGGTGGTGGAGAGCACGGCGATGGTGCTGCGGATACACCAGGTGAACCAGTACAGCAGCACCAGGGTGGTGAGGAAGGCGATACCGAAGAAGGCCACGACCATGATCAGGCCGTCGATCAGGTCACCGACCTTCTTGGCGAAACCGACGATGTGCACCTGCACATTGGGGTTCTGGGCCTGGTACTTGTCGCGGATCTTGGCTTCCAGCTCATGGGAGAACTGGCGGTAGTCGAGCTTCAGCAGCTTGCCCTGGTCGTTCGGGTCCGGGTAGGACTCGAGCAGCGGCACGTCGACGATGCTGGATTTGAAGTTGTTGGCCACCAGGCGGCCGATCTGGCCCGACTTGAGCACGTTGTTGCGCAGCTCGTCGAGGCTGTCGTCGGAACCGTCGTAGGTCTGCGGGATCACCTCGCCACCGGCGAAGCCTTCCTCGGTGACCTCGGTCCAGCGCACGCTGGGGCTCCACAGGGACTTCAGGCCGGAACGGTCGACGCCGGGAATGTAGAACACCTCGTCGTGGATCTGACGCAGGGTGTCCATGTACTCCTTGCTGAAGATGTCCCCGTCCTTGGCTTCCACCGAGATGCGCACGGTGTTGCCCAGGTTCGCCAGGTCGTTGCGGTGCTCCATCATCTTCTGGATGAAGGGGTGGTGCAGCGGGATCATCTTCTCGAAGCTGGTGGACGGGCGCACCTGGGTGGCCTGCCAGAAGAGGAAGATGCTGACCAGCAGGCAGATGACGATCACGGCCGGCCGGTTGTTGAAGATCAGGCGTTCCAGGAAGGTCGCCTTGTCCTGGTGATGGTTACTCATCGAAACTCCCCCGGCTTGTTATTGTTGGCCCAGCTCGGCGCCAGTCGGCGAGGCGACGCGCGCTCCGCCCTGTCCCACCAGGATCAGGTTGCCTTTGGTATCTGCGGTGGCGCTGGCCAGCGACAGGCGATCGGAACGGTTGACCACGCTGAAGGTGCGACCGGCATCGGTGCTCTTCAGGACGCTGCCACCATGGCCGACCACCAGCAGGGTGCCGTCATCGAGCAGGGTGCCGCCGGAAAGGCCGAACTCGAGGGTGCCGCCACGGGCATTCTTGAGTGCGATGGTTTCCCAGGTCTTGCCGAAGTCGGCGGAGCGGAACAGGTGGCCGCGCAGGCCATAGGCGACGACCACGCCCGGCTCGTTGGTGCCGGTGGCGCCGAACAGGGAACCCTCGTAGGGGCCTTCGAGGCGCTCCCAGGTCTGGCCCCAGTCGGGCGAGCGGAACATGCTGCCCATTTCGCCGACGATGAACAGACCGGAGTCCTTCACCGCGGTGATGGCGTTGATGTGGTACTGGTCTTCGTTGTCCAGGCGGTCGCTGACGTCTTCCCAGTTCTTGCCACCGTCTTCGGTGGCCAGCAGGGCGCCGTAGGAGCCGACGGCGAAGCCGGTGTTGGCGTCCTTGAACCAGACATCGAGAAGAGGAGCCTCACGCTCCAGGTCTTCGAACTGCTGGGTCCAGGTGGCGCCACCGTCTTCGCTGGCGAGGATCTGCGCGTCGTGGCCGACGGCCCAGCCCTTGTTGTCGTCGACGAAATAGACGGCGGTCAGCATCTGCCGGGTCGGCACCTTGGCCTGGGTCCAGCTTTTGCCGTCGTCGTCGGAGTAAAGGATGTGGCCACGGTCACCGACGGCGACCAGGCGTTTGCCCGCATGGGCGATATCCAGCAGCAGGCTGCTCGCCGCCTTGGGCGATTCGATGGAGAACACGGGTGCTGATTCGGCGGCTTGCGCGAGAGGCGCGGCACCGAGAGTCAGGACGGAGAGCACACTGAACAGCGAGAGCGCTTTGGCCAGCGGCGAGTGGAAGCGGAACGCCGGTTGCGCCAGGGACTGCACGTCATGACCGGACTGGGTGCGCCGCAGGACGGGCTCACTCATACACCTTTCCCCCTTATTGTTATAGGTGGACCTTGCCTTTTGGCAGGCCGCCTATGCTATCCAGCTTTGGAAAGCCCTGACAATCGGCTGGACGTTATGTTTTGTTAAGGCAAACCCGCGTGATTGAGGCCTTATCAGAAGCCCTGATAGCAAAAAGGCCGCTACCTGGGTAGCGGCCTTTCGATCACGCTGCGAATCCCTTATCGGGTACCGCGGCGACGCAGTGCCGAAGGCTTGAAGTAGCCGTCGTCCGGGATGGCCTGGGTGAAGTCGATGGTGGTCGGTTCTTCGTTGTCCAGGTTCTGCACGTGGTAACGACGGGCCTGAAGGTCATGGAACACGTCCAGCGCGGACCAGGTGGTCGGCAGGTCGTAGTAGTTCTTCAGGTAGGCCATCGATACGCGCCACAGCTCGCCACGACCGTCGTACTGGTCGACCACGGCAGCTTGCCAGCTGTCCTCGTCGAGGAACAGGGTGCGCTTGGAGTAGATGTGGCGGGCGCCGGACTTCAGCGTGCCCTCGACGACCCACACGCGGTGCAGTTCGTTGCGGGTCACGGCCGGGTTCAGGTGGCCGGGCTGCAGCAGGTCCTTGTACTTAACTTCAGGGCTGGAGACCTTGTAGTTGTTGTACGGGATGTAGATTTCCTTCTTGCCCACCAGTTTCCAGTCGTAGCGATCCGGGGCACCGTTGAACATGTCGGTGTCGTCGGCGGTGCGCAGGCCGTCGGCGGCAGCGATCGGGGTGTCGTAGGCCAGGTTAGGCGCACGGCGAACGCGGCGCTGGCCGGCGTTGTAGCCCCAGGCCTGACGCGGCTCCTTCACCTGGTCCAGGGTCTCGTGTACCAGTACCGCGCCACCGGCCAGGCGTGCCGGGCTCTTGGTGAAGGACAGGTAGTAGAACAGGATGTTGTTCAGGTCGGCGTACGAACCTTTCGGGTTGTAGTACTTGAACAGGGCTTCCTGCTGCGAGGTGACCAGCGAGTAGTCGCCGTTGCGCTGCACGGCCACTTCGGAGGCGCGACGCACGATGTAGGAACCGCGGTAGCGAACGATGTGGTTCCACAGCGCCTCGACACCGTTCTGCGGGATCGGGAACGGGATGCCGCCGTAGGCGTCGGCGAAGCCGTTGCCGCCATCCAGCAGCTTGGCGGTGGTGGCGTTCTTGACGGTGTTGTCATACACCCACTGCGGCGCCGAACCGGAACGACGGGTCGGGTAGATCGGCATCTGGAAGGTGGTCGGGTAGGCGTTGAACAGGGCGATCTGACCGGGGGTCAGGTTGGCCTTGTACTGGTCCAGGTTGGCCTTGGTGATGGTGAACAGCGGCTTGTCTTCCGGGAACGGATCGACATGGTGCTGGCCTGCCTTGTAACCGGCCGGGGCCTGGGTGATGCCACCGGTCCAGGCCGGAATGGTGCCGGCAGCGTTGCCGGCCTTCTCGGCACCGAAGGGGGTCAGGCTAGTGCCCAGCTTGGCGGCTTCCTGAGCCGACACCGCGGCCAGTGCGCTACCGGCGGACAGTGCGAACGCGACTGCCGCGCCAACCAGCGAAAGCTTTTTCAGCATGTTGGTTCTCCGTGAGGGTTCAGCGGCGGGCACCCGCAGGTGCCCGCATTCTTTCTAGTTAGAAGGAGTACTTGACGTTGACGCCGATATTGTCGCGATCGCGGCTGGAGTTGTTCTGGCCGGCGCCATAGAACTCGGTGTACTGGATCTCGCCTTCCAGGCTGTTCAGGTAGCTCGCCTTGAGGCCGACGGTGTAGGCCTTGCGACCTTCGATGAAGTTGCCGGTCTGGTGGGAGTTGCCTTGGAAGTCGTCTTTGTAGATGGCGAACGGAGACACGTTCACGCCGGCGTATACATCGTTCCATGTACCAGAAAGAACCAGGGTGTAACCGTACGAGTCACGGTCGATCTGGTCTTCGTTACCGAAGCCGGAAACATAGGAGTTGTTAGCGCGCCCAGCATAGGTACGTTCCTGCAGACCACCTGTCAGCGGGTTGAAGCCCATGTATTTCAGGCTGCTGCCACGAATGTGCTCGGATGCCAGTTCAGCCACACCAATCAGGGAATCGAAGCTCAGAGAAGGCCCGAAGTTGTAGATGGTGCCGAGCGAGGTGTTAAACGCCTCTACACGCTCATAGTTGTGGAAGACGCTGCCACGGCACATTTGCCCACCCGAAACACGCGCACAAGCCTGAGAGCCCGGAACTGCGCCGTTATACAGGTTGGTTTGACCAGTCACACCCTGCCCCAGCAGGTCGCCAAGAATATCGTTGGTGGTGCTGATGCCGATGGGCATGTTCGGACGATAGGCCAACTCACCGAATACGGATGCATCACCGATAGTGGTGTTAAAGCTGAAACCGTACATGCGAACGTCTTCTACGTACTCACGGCGAGCCACTGCGTTACTAGCAGCGTCGAGAGTTGCAATAGCACCAGCGTTCGCGCCTGCAATGCCGCCGAGAGTCGTCATATTGACGCCCTGATACCCTTCGAAATCGACGGCGATTTGCGGCTCTTTGGTGTGATAGTTGACGAAATAGAAACCAAACTCGCTGGAGTTGAGCTCTTCGGCGATATAGCGGAAGGCAACGCCATACTGACCATCATTCTTGGCATTCAGGTCGGACCCAACGTTCGCCACCTTGAATACGCCAGTCGAGGCATCCATGAAGCTGTTGCGGCCGTTCGGACCACGGCCAAGGCCAGTAAGCCCGGCAAGGGTCGCGTTACCCGCAATGTTGTTATAGCCGGCGAACGCAGGAATCAGAGCAGTACTGGTGGTATATGCCTGATCTCCGCCCTCTGCAAAAAGATCGGTCTCGGAGAAGTAGGTACCGACCGGATCGACAGCGGTTTCCTTCCAGTTGAACTGGTAGAAGGTTTCCATCGACAGGTTGTCGGTCAGGCCCAAGTTGAAGCTCAACGCTTCGACCGGCACCAGAACCTCTTTCAGCTCAGAGCCCGGAAGGCGGAATTTCGCAGCATCGACCGGGTTGGTGGTGTTGATGCCGCCGCGGTAGAAGATGCCCTCACCCCAGTTGAATACCTGCTTACCGAAACGAGCAGTCAGCGGCATGTCCGCTACATCCCAGTTGCCATAGACATAGGCATCGAGGATCTGCGCATCGCGACCGGCCTTGTGGCGGGTGCCGTGAGTGAAGCTGTCATCATTCGGATAGTTCTGGCTGGGCTGGCGCGGGCTGTTGTTGTCGTAATAGTCGTTGCGCTTGTCCATGATCTGGGTGTCATAGAAAGCGGTGCCGCGGACGAACAGACCGTAGTTCTTGTAGGTCGCTTCCAGGTCGGAAGTGATCTTGTACACCTCGGAAACCAGGCCAGTGTCGAAGTTGCGGTTGCCGTCGTTGGTGTTGATGTCGTTGTTGGTCTTGTCCTGGCCCTGGACGCGCCACAGTTGACCGTAGGAGACGGTGGTGTCGATGGAACCGCTGATCTCATCGTCGGCGAAGCTGAATTCGACCGCCTGGGCCTGGACGGCGCACATCAGGGGCAGGAGACCGGCGAGGGCGAAACCGGCCTTGGCCGGCGCGAAGCGCAACAGGGGCTTGCGGGACTTGAGTTCCATCGAGACTTTACTCCGTGGACAGATCATTCATTTGTTATTACGGCCCCGTCTGGCAGGGACGCTGTTCAGCCGCTCGAGCGACCTTGTTAGTGGCGTGGGGCTGGCCCCAACGCGTCTGAACCGCGCCCTCCAGCGATTGCTCGCATTGAAAGGGCCTGGAACGGCGTCGAGACCTGCAACCATGGTGCCAAGTGCACATTTCCGGGGCGTTATATTTTTCTGAACGAAGGGCCAGATAATTTTCAAACGAGTGACTGATCATCCACTGATCAAAACCGACGAATCGGCCGATTTTGTCCTACAAGCTGGCTCGATTTGTCACTCAAAACCACACCTATAGCGCTTGCGCGCTCATACCTCGATCACCCCGTCAAGCAGGAAATGCCACGGAACAGGCCATTTACGCCTCAACGTTCGAGGGGATATTCCTTTGAGTAACAAAAAAGTGTTACCGGCAGATTGCCAGTAACACTTGTTGACGCCAGGGAAACGGCAGCGGAACCACGAGCGTGGTTCCGGGAGGGGTCAGGCCAGGCTCTTGCTCAGCACTTCATAGACGTCGCTGGACAGTTCGCCGGAGGCGAGGATGCGTTCCAGCTCGGCGCGCATCAGCTTTTGCCGCGCCTCGTCGTACTTGCGCCAGCGGGTCAGCGGCGCCAGCTGGCGCGAGGCGATCTGCGGGTTCAGCGCGTTGAGGGTGATGACGTGGTCGGCGAGGAAGCGATAGCCGGCACCATCGGCCCGGTGGAAGTTCACCAGGTTCTGGTTGGCAAAGGCCCCGATCAGCGCGCGCACCTTGTTGGGGTTCTTCAGGGTGAAGGCCTTGTGGCCCATCAGCGCCTGCACCCGCTCCAGGCCACCTGGCAGGGTGCTGCCGGCCTGGACGCTGAACCACTGGTCCATCACCAGCGGGTTGTCCTTGAAGTGGTCAGCGAAGCTCGCCAGGGCCTTGGCCTTCTCCTCCTCGAAGCTGGAATTGACCAGTACCGAGAGCGCGGTGAGGCGTTCGGTCATGTTGTCGCAGGCTTCGAACTGCTCCAGGCAGGCGTCGAGGATCTCGGCCTTGCCGCTGAGCATCAGGTAGGACAGCGCGATGTTCTGCAGGGCGCGACGGGCGAAATGCTCGGCGGAGGCGACATAGGGTGTCTCCCGCGAGAGGGCGCGATTGGCCTGGTAGCGCGCCAGCAGCTGCGGGAACAACGCGTCACTGATCGAACGACGGGTGAACTCGCGGGCGGCGTGGATGGCATCGACGTCGGCCACCTCGCTGATCTCGGTCAGGTACGCCTCGCTGGGCAGCGAGAGCATCTCGGCGACCATCGCCTGGTCCAGCGATTCGTCCTCCAGCAGGGTGCGGAAGGCATGCAGCAGGCGGGTATCCAGCGCCAGGGCCTCGCCACGCTGGTGCTGGCCGATCAGCTCCTGCAGCACCTGCACGGAGAGCTGCTGGCCCGCATCCCAGCGGTTGAACCCGTCGCTGTCGTGCTGCATGAGGAACATCAGTTGGTCGCGGCCATAGGGGAAGCTCAGCTTCACCGGGGCGGACAGCCCACGCAGCAGCGAGGGCAGCGGCTTCTCGGCGATGTCGACGAAGGTGAAGGTCTGCTCGGCCTCGGTCACCGAGAGCACCCGGTTGCCGCCCTGGGCCTTGTCTTCGCCGGCGAGGCGCAGCGGCAGGTCGCTGCCCGTCGCGTCCAGCAGGCCCAGTTCCACGGGGATGACGAAGGGCAGCTTCTCGGTCTGGCCGGGGGTGGCCGGGCAGCTCTGGCGGAAGGTCAGGCTGTAGGTCTTGGCGGCGGCGTCGAAGGCTTCCTCGACGGCGAGGCGCGGGGTGCCGGCCTGGCTGTACCAGCGCTTGAACTGGGTGAGGTCGACGCCGTTGGCGTCCTCCATGGCCTTGATGAAGTCATCACAGGTCACGGCCTGGCCGTCGTGGCGCTCGAAGTACAGATCGGAGCCCTTGCGGAAGCCTTCGGCGCCCAGCAGGGTGTGGATCATGCGTACCACTTCCGAACCCTTCTCGTAGACGGTCAGGGTGTAGAAGTTGGAAATCTCGATGAACGAGTCCGGGCGCACCGGGTGGGCCATGGGGCCGGCGTCCTCGGCGAACTGGTGGGTGCGAAGGAAAGCTACGTCCTCGACACGCTTGACCGTGCGCGAGTTCATGTCGGCGGAGAACTCCGCGTCGCGGAACACGGTGAAACCTTCCTTCAGCGACAGCTGGAACCAGTCGCGGCAGGTGACGCGGTTGCCCGACCAGTTGTGGAAGTACTCGTGGGCCACTACGGCCTCGACTCGCTGATGGGCGGCGTCGGTGGCGGTTTCCGCCCTGGCCAGCACGCAGCTGGAATTGAAGATGTTGAGCCCCTTGTTCTCCATGGCGCCCATGTTGAAGTCGTTGACCGCGACGATCATGAAGATGTCCAGGTCGTACTCGCGGCCGTAGACCTCCTCGTCCCAGCGCATGGACTTCTTCAGGCTGTCCATGGCGTGCTGCACCTTGTCGACGTTCTCCGGCTCGACGTAGATGCGCAGGGTGACTTCACGCTGGCTCATGGTGGTGAAGACGTCCTCCACGCACCAGAGGTCGCCAGCCACCAGGGCGAACAGGTAGGCCGGCTTCTTGAACGGGTCTTCCCAGGTCGCCCAGTGGCGACCGCCCTCCTCCGCTCCGCTGGCCACCGGGTTGCCGTTGGACAGCAGCACCGGGTAGCGATGCTGTTCGGCGCTCAGGGTGGTGGTGAACGTGCTCATCACGTCCGGGCGGTCGAGGTAGTAGGTGATCTTGCGGAAGCCCTCGGCCTCGCACTGGGTGCAGAACATGCTGCCGGACTTGTACAGGCCTTCCAGCGCGGTGTTGCTCTCGGGGTGGATGCGCACCGTGCTGTCGAGGGTGAAGGCGTCGGCGACGGGCTGCAGGGTCAGGTGGCTGTCGGTCAGCTGGTAGTCGGCGGCGCCGAGCTCACGGTCGTCCATGGACAGCGCCAGCAGCTCCAGCTGCTGGCCGTCCAGCACCAGCGCGGGCAGGCTGCCGTTGGCGCGCTCCGGGTTGCGGCGCATCACCAGCTGGGCGTGGACCAGGGTGTGGTCCTCGTGCAGCTCGAAGGTCAGGGTGGTCTCGTCGATCAGGTAGTCCGGCGCCTGATAGTCCTTGAGGTGGATGACTTTCGGTTGTTCGGTTCGCATGCTTGCCTCTCCGAGGCAGCCCGGGCGCCATGCCCCGGCTGCGGTGTGTGACCCTGCCGGGCGGGGCGGTGCAGCCTTACGACTCGCAGCTCGCCACCACCTGGTAGGCCGTGAACTTGCGGATGTTGATGACCCCGGTGTCGAGGATCAGGTACTGGCCCTTGATACCGCGCAGGGTACCCTCCACCACCGGCGTCTTGTCCAGATCGAGGCTCACCACCTTGGTCGGGTAGGCCTCGACGGGGTAGCTGATCTCCAGCGGCTCGATGTCCTCGATCTTCTGCACCGCCTGCAGGCCGAAGCGCTGCTGCAGCGCCAGGATGCCGGCATCGCAGGCCTCGAATATCGCCTCACGCACCGCGGGCAGGTCCAGCGCCTCGGCCTCGCCCTTGAGCAAGGCGCGCCAGTTGGTGCGATCGGCCACCTGACTGCGCAGCAGGTCCTCCACCAGGCCGGACTGCTGGCGGGTGGCGACGCGCATGATGGGCAGCGCCTGGCGGGCACCCTGGTCGATCCAGCGGGTCGGCACCTGGGTGGCACGGGTGATCCCCACCTTGATGCCCGAGGAGTTGGCCAGGTAGACCACGTGGTCGGTCATGCAGAACGACTCGCCCCACGCCGGCTCGCGGCAGGTACCGGCGTCGTAGTGGCAGCGTTCCGGACTCATGATGCAGCTGTCGCACTGCGCCAGCTTGGTGAAGCAGGGGTAGCAATAGCCCTGGGCGAAGCTCTTCTTGGTCTTGCGCCCGCAATGGGAGCAATGGATGGCGCCGAGGAACTCCAGGCGGATGCGCCGGCCCAGCAGCGGGTTGACCGCCACCTGTTCATCGCCCAGGCGGAAGGCGTACTGCACGACCGGGGACCCCAGTTGCGCCGACATCTTGCTCAGCGCACCGCGCCCCAGTTCCTGCATGGTGGACTCGCTCATCAGTGGATCGAGTCGGATTTGAACAGGATGTTCTCGATCTTCTCGGACTTGGAGCCGCACTCCTGCGGGCCCATGTAGCCGGTGCGCTCTTCCTCCGGCAGGTTCTTCAGCTCCCAGGCGATGACCGCCTGCAGGCTGAGCTCCTTCTGCTCCTGGGTCAGCTTGCGGCCGTCGGACCACTTGCCGATCTCCACGGCGAGCTTGAGGCTCTGGTAGACATCCTCGGTGATGTTGCTGATTAGCTTGGCGAAATCGGACACGGCGGTTTCCTGAAGGGCGGCGAAAACGAGCGCACATTCTAGCGACACTGCCGGTGTTGCGCATCGACGCCGGTCAGAGCGCCAACACCTAAAGAAGGGACTCGTACAAAAAGTCGCCGAGCGAAGGTCAGGCAAGGCGAAATTGGCCGAAGAAGCGCAGTTTACGTGCTGTAAATGAGCATTCTGAGGGCAATTTCAACGCCGCATCACCGAGCGCAGGCACTTTTTGTGCGAGTCCTAGAAGTCGCGTGACAGCTTCACCTGCTCCAGTTCCGTCTCCAGCGAGCGGCGGAAGATCTGCGGCCCGGCGAAGCTGTACACCACGAAGCCCAGCCAGACCCATTCGATGGCCTGGGCCAGCGTCTCGTGGCCATGCTGGTTGCTGGCGATCACCACCACCCGGTAAAGCACGAACATGCCCAGCAGCACGATGATCGAACGGGTCGGCCCCAGCTCGGACATCCACGAGTTGTAGCGCCACCAGAGCCCCATGAAGGGGTTGCTGCGCGCCTTGACGGCGGACATCAGGTAGAGCGCGGCAACGTCGTTGGCGTTCTCGCGCAGGGCCCAGATCGCATGCTCCCGCGCACCTTGCAGGTCACCCCGGCGCAGCAGCAGGTGGCCCATGGTGACGATGGCACCAGGGTGGTCGGCGCGCAGTTGCAGCGCCTCGCGGGCGTAGCGCTCCGCCGGTTCCACCTCGCCGCGCAGGCGATGGTAGTGGGCCAGGGCGGCCAGGCAGTCGGGGTTGTCCGGCGCCAGCTCCAGGGCCCGCTGCAGGCTGGGTAGTTGCTGGGCGCGACGGCCCATCAGGTCGGCGAGCTCGGCACGGGCCAGGTGGTAGCCGGCTTCCTGGGGGTTCATCTCCAACACCTGGTCCAGGTGCTTCTCGGCCAGCTTGAAGCGCCGCCGCGCCATGGCCACACGGGCCGCAACGTAATGGGCGAATTCCAGTTGCGGGTCAGCGGCCAGGGCCAACCCGGCTTCGCGCTCGGCGGCGTAGGCACGGCGCATCAGCAGCAGGCACAGGGCGAGCAACGCATGGGCCTCGGCGTGCTCCGGGTCATCGCTGAGTAGTTGTCGCAGGCTGTTGATCGCACCCTCGGCATGGCCGCTTTGCAGGCGCTGATAAGCCAGGTGCAGCAGGTTGGTTTCGTTCATCAGCTGAGCACCAGGAACCAGAGGGTGAAGGGCAGCAGGTTGAGCACCATTCCACGCAGGAAGAAGGCGCCCAGCAGGACCACCGGCAGGCCGAAGCGATTGAGCACGCCGCCGTAGTACTGGTAGAGCTCGATGGTGGAGGCCTGCATGACGAACAGCGCGTAGCCGATGGCCAGCTTCCACACCACCAGCACCAGCATCGCGTACTGCAGGCTGCCCTTGTCAAGGATGCCGCCCTGCCACAGGTAGAGCAGGCCGAAGGCCAGGCCCAGGCTGCCCAGCAGGCCGATGGCGGCCAGTGCCGCCTCACGGACACGTGTCGGGCTGCCCACGGCCATGCCGTTGAGCACGAACCAGGGCAGGCCCAGCCAGGCGCCGCCCAGCATCAGGCCCAGCAAGGGCCACAGTGGCTCCACCGCCAGGCGCGCCAGGGCGCCGGGGCGGGGCTCATCGTCCAGCCGATAGAGGTTGCGGTTGTCCATCAGCGCCCCTTGCCGTGCTTGTCGAGGAAGGCCAGCACCTCGTCGTACTGGCCGCCCTCGTTGGAATAGCGCGCGTAGTTTCGCGCGGTGGTCAGCCATTCCAGGGTGGTGGCGCGCACCTCCTTGAGGGCCGCCTTGAGGTGGCGGTCGGTCACCGGCTGCTCGCGGCCTTCGGCGATGGATTCCTCGATCGCCTCGTCCACCGCCGTCTCCACCAGCTCGCGCAGGTCGGCGCCGGAGAAGCCCGAGGTGCTGCGGGCGAGGAACTCGTAGTCGATATCCCCTTCGCTGGGTCGATCAGCCATCAGCATGCGCAGCAGGCTGGCACGTGCGGAGCGGTCCGGCGGCGGCACGAACAGCACCCGGTCGAAACGACCGGGACGGCGGAAGGCGGCATCCACCGACCAGGGCACGTTGGTGGCGGCGAGGATCAGCACACCGTGGTTGGACTGGGCGAAGCCGTCCATCTCGGTGAGGAACTGGCTCACCAGCTTGGACGAGGTGGCTTCGCGGGTGTTGGTGCGGCGCCCGCCCAGGGCCTCCACCTCATCGAAGAACAGCACCGCCGGCGCCTTGGCCCGGGCTTCCTCGAACAGGGCGTGGAGCTTGCGCTCGGACTCGCCGATGTACATGTCCAGCACGTCGGAAATGGCGACGTTGAGGAAGGTGGCCTTGCACTCCCCCGCCGTGGCGCGGGCCAGCATGGTCTTGCCGCAGCCCGGCGGACCGTAGAGCAGGATGCCGCCGCCGACACGCTTGCGGAAGCGCTGGAACAGCCCCGGCTTCTGGTACGGCAGGATGATCTTCTTGTGGATGGTCTTCTTCAGCTCGTCGAGGCCGCCGACATCGTCGAAGGTCAGGGTCTCGGCGTTCGGCGTTAGCAGGCGGGTGGTCTCGGCCTTGTCGGTGTCGTCGTTGGAGATGACCCGCAGGCGCGGGCGCCCCTCGCCGCCGCGGAAGTCCACCACCGAGGCGCTGAGGCGACGCTGCAGGGCGACGTCCTCCAGCGCCGGGCTGGCCTCGACGGCGGCGCGGTACTCGCGCAGGCCTTCTTCGCGGCGCTCCAGGTCGGCCAGGGCACGGGCGCGCAGCAGGCGCTCGGCCGGCTCGTCACCGCCCAGCAGGGCCAATGCCCGCTCGGCCTCACCGGCCCCCAGGCACAGGCGCGCAGCTTGCTGGCGCAGCGACGTGGCATCGAGCCGTGCGGCGAGCCCCTCGGGCAGGAAGGCCATGCCCCGGACGCATTCGTTGCGCTCGATCCAGGCCGGCAGCAGCAGCCCCAGCAGTGCGTCGTTGTCGGGCGAGGCGGACAGCGCCGCCTCCAGTTGAACCAGTGTCGCGTCATCCATAGTGCGCGAGGACTCCATTGAACGATTCAGGGCGGGCGCCGCTCAATGCGGCGCTTCCGGGCGCTCCACCTCGACCCAGACGAACTTGTCCGGGTCCAGCCGGGTTTCGGCATCCAGCCGGTAGGCCACCAGCTTGCCGTACATCACCGCGCTGTAGTCGAGGCAGGCGAGATTGGGGCGGATCGGTGCCGGGCGGCCCCGGCGCCAGTAATGACCGACGAACAGCAGCGGCTCGTCGGCGCCGTAATTGAGCAGCGCGGACTTCTGCGCCGCCGAGAGCGGTTGGCGGGCCACCTGCTCGGGCAACGCATCGGGCTGGAAGACCACATCGCCGTAGGTCTGCGGGTCTTCCTCCCAGAACTTGGTGCGGAACACCGAGCGGGTGAAGCCGTCGCTGCCGGTCAGGGTCATGCCACTGGGCAAGGGCATGTCGGTGCCGCGCAGCAAGCGGTTGAACACGCGGAAAGCGAAGCTGCCACGCTCGGCGGCGGCCTTGATGAAGGCTTCGTCGACCCGACCATCGGGGTGCAGGGCGCGCAGCGGCTCGATCAGCTCGTTGTCCCAGCAGGCGTGAACCATGCGGAAGTGACCGCCGTCGATGAACAGCGGCAGCTCCTGGAACCAGCCGAGGAAGTCACGCCAGTCGCCCGGGTGGCCTTCGAACTGTTCCAGGGTCTCCTTGAGCAAGCGTGCGTGGCGCGGCGTGTGCTCATGGACGAACTGGCGCCCGCTGCCAGGCGTCGCCGGGGTACTCCAGCCGATGGCATTGAACTCGTGGTTGCCCATGATGCAGCGCGCCTGCCCGGCCTCGACCATGGCGTGGACCAGGTGCAGCGCCTCGCGGATGCGCGGGCCGCGGTCGATGATGTCGCCGAGGAACAGCGCCATGCGCCGAGGGTGCTGCCAGACATCGCCGTGTTTGCGGTAACCGAGGCGATCGAGCAAACGCTCCAGGGTGTGCGCGCAGCCGTGCACATCGCCGATCAGGTCGTAGCCGCGCACGGCATCGAGGTTCATCAGTCGCCACCACCCAGGCGGCTGCCCCACCCCAGCTTGGTGCGGCAGACCTCGTAGTAGTTGTGGTCCAGCGGGTGGATCAGGCGCAGCTTCTGCGGCTTCTTGGCCACCGTGATGGTGTCGCCGGGGGCGCAGGTGAAGTGGTTCTGGCCGTCGCAGGAAATCAGCGGGTAGATCTGCATGTCCGGCGAGACCACGATCTTCAGTTCGCTGTTGCTGTCGACCACTATCGGGCGGCTGGACAGGGTGTGCGGGTACATGGGCACCACGCCGATGGCATCCAGCTTCGGGTGCATGATCGGCCCGCCGGCGGACAGCGCGTAGGCGGTGGAGCCGGTGGGCGTGGCGACGATCAGGCCGTCGGCCTTCTGGCTGCAGACGAACTGGCCATCGATGTGCAGCTCGAATTCGATCATCTTGGTCGACTTGCCGGGGTGCAGCACCACGTCGTTGAGCGCGTCGCCCTGGCCGATGGCCTCGCCGTGGCGGCGTACTTCGGCCTCCAGCAGGAAGCGGCTCTCCACCAGGTACTGGCCGTCGAGCACCTCGGCGACCTTGATCTCCAGTTCGTCCGGCTTGATGTCGGTGAGGAAGCCCAGGCTGCCGCGGTTGATGCCCAGTACCGGCACGTTGTGGCGGGCCAGGGCGCGGGCGGCGCCGAGCATGCTGCCGTCACCACCGACCACGATGACCATGTCGCAGACCTCACCGAGGATTTTTCGCGAGGAGGTCTGCAGGCCGTGGCCCGGGAGGACTTCGGCGATGGTGTCTTCGAGGATCACATGCAGGTGGCGGTCCAGCAGGAATCGTTTCAGGCGGCGGATGGTATCGAGCACATGGGGGCTGCCCAGGCGACCGATGATGCCGATATTGCGGAATTGCTCCATGGGGCTCCAGCAGGGCTCTGCAACGGGGTGGAATGCTCGGATTATGGGCGAAAGCCCGTGACAGCGGCAAACCAGCCTCGACTATGCTCGCAGCATGCATCCCTTCGCCGCCCTCGCCGCCCTGCCCCGCCATTTGCGCCAGAACGTCGTGCGTGACCTGGCCTGGGTGCTGCTGTCGCCGCCCCTGCTGGCCCAGGCGCCCTGGTGCCAGCGCCACCCGCTCAGCGCCAGCACCTGGGCCGCCGAGCCGGCGCGCCTGGTGGCCTGGCTGGAACAGCAGGACGCCGCGCCCGCCGAGCTGGAGCACTGGCTGAGCCAGGGCTCCAGCCGGCGCCTCGGCCTCTACTACGAGCGCCTCTGGCAATTCGCCCTGGCCCGGGCACCAGGCATCCGCCTGCTGGGTGCCAACCTGCCGGTGCGGGTGGCCGGCCAGACCCTCGGCGAACTGGACCTGCTGCTGCAGGATGAGGAAGGCGTCCACCACCTGGAGCTGGCCATCAAGCTCTACCTGGGGCCACGCCACGGCCAGGGCGAGAACGCCGCGCAGTGGCTCGGCCCGGGTAGCCTGGACCGCCTCGACCTCAAGCTGGAACACCTCGCCCAGCACCAGCTGCCACTCTCCTCCAACCCGGAATGCCGCCCGCTGCTGGAGGAGCTCGGCGCCTGGCCGGCCAGCGCCGAACTGTGGCTAGGCGGCTACCTCTTCTACCCCTGGCCCGGTGACTGCACCGCCCCCCTGGGTGCCCACGGCGAGCACCTGCATGGACGCTGGCTGCGACGCAGCGACATCACCGACTTTCTCGCTCAAAGCACCGAGGCCGTCTGGCAACCCCTGGAGCGCCAATCCTGGCTGGCGCCCGCGCTGTGCGGACCTGCGGACCTCTGGCCTCGCGAGCGGTTGGAGCACTGGCTGCTGGAACTCCCCGCAGACGCTCCCGCGCGCATGCTGGTAAGCCTGGAGGATGCGGGGGAACGATGGGAAGAGCGGGAGCGGGTGTTCCTGGTCAGCGATCGTTGGCCGCAGACGGTGGGAGGCTGAGAGCGAGAAGCTGGAAGCTGGAAGCTGGAAGCTTGCCAGTATGTAGGCCAGGAGCAACCCGACAGCTATTCGCGAGCAGAGCTCGCTCCTGCGGCAAGCGAGCCCGGCCTGCACCCGTGGGAGCGAATTCATTCGCGAAGAGGTGAGCCCAAGCCGGGTTTACCGGCTGCGCTCGGTCCGCCCGCCGGAACGGGCCAGATAGCCGGCGCCGTCTTCACAGAGCAAGGCATCGCGCTGCACGGCGGGAAGCGCATCCAGGCCATCGCGCAGGGCATAGGCCTTGAAGCCCAGTTGGGAGAGGAGGAACAACGCGCTGGCGCTGCGCTTGCCGCTGTCGCAGTAGCACAGGTAGGCCTTCTCGCGGTCGAGCAGGCGCGCCTTCAGGCGCAGCAGGTGCAGGGGCATGTTCAGCGCCTGGGGGGCATGGGCGCGTTCGTATTCGTCCTGCAGGCGCACATCCAGCCATTGGCCGCCAGCGGCCAGCAGACGCGACGCCTCGCCGAGGGAGACTTCGTCCACCACAGGCGCCTTGAGCAGGGCAAAGAAGTCCTGGCGATCCAGGCGCAGCACCACGCCGTCTTCGAGCAGGGTGACGGTGGCGTTGCGCGGCCGGTCGGAGAGCAACGCCTCCTCGCCGAAGCAGGCACCCACTTCCAGCTCGGCGAGCACCTGATGCTCGCTGCCGGCACCACGGATCACCTCGGCGCGGCCCGATTGCAGGAAGTAGCAGCAATCCCCCGCTTCGCCCTCGCGCAGCACTTCGCTGCCGGCGGGCATCTCGACGCGCTGCAGGCGCGCCACCATCTCCTGCACGTTGGCCGGCGGCACCTTGGCGAACAGCGGGTTCTCCAGCAGGCGCTCCAGCCATTCCTGGTCGCCGTCCGGGTCCAGTTGCAGGAGCAGATCCTGGTAAGCCGAGCGCCAGGTGATCAGGCGCGCCAGGGTGGCGCTGTCGATGGCCAGCACGCTGACTTCGGTCAGCGCCAGGGCTTCCTGCAGGCGCGGCAGGCTGGGGGACAGCGGATGGCAGCTGGCTTCGCTGCCGGCGACCAGGCGCTGCTCGCTGCCATCGGCATCGCGCAGCTGCAGTTCACCGGCCAGCAGGTAATAGGTCAGCCGCGCCTGGTCGCCCCGGCGGAACAGGGCCTGGCCGGCGAGCAGCGGCTGCGGTACCAGCTGGCTGCGCAGCTCGCGCCACTGCTGCTCGGACAAGGCATTGAGCGGCGTCAGGCTGCGCAGTTGGTCCGGATTGAGCGGTTCGGTCATCCCATCATCCTGAGGAATCAGCTGAGGTGGCAGTGTAGCCAGCCAGTTGCAACAGGCGCGGCAACATGGCTCGACGGCCTTGCAGGCCACCGGTATGCAACATGATCACGCGACTGCCGGCGGCAAGGTAACCGGCCTCCACGTACTGGCGCAACGCTATTAACGCCTTGGCGGTGTAGAGCGGGTCCAGCTCGATGCCGGTGCGGGCCTCGAAGTCGAACAGCGCCGTCGCCAGCTCGGCATCCACCCGGGCGAAACCGCCACGGCTGGCGTCCAGCAACCGATAGCCGGTATCGGTGGCGCCGGCCTCAGCCAGCAACGCCCGCACCTGCTCGGCGACGCCATGGTCGGGCGGCACCGCCAGGGCACCGAACACCGGGTGGCGCCCGCTCTCCCCCAGCACCAGGCCGGCCAGGGTGGTGCCGGTGCCGGCCGCCAGCCAGAGCGCGTCGTAGTCATCCCAGCCGAGGCTCGGCAATTGTTGGTTGATCATCGTCACCAGCGGTGCGCAGCCCAGGGCGCCCGGCAGGCCGCCGCCCCCTTCGGGCACCTGGACGAAGCCCGGATAGCGCGCCGTCCAGGGCTCCCAGAACCCCGGCAGGTTACGTGCGCGGTAACCGCCATAGCCGAGCCAGTGCAATTCCATGCCCAGCTCGCGCAGGTCGCTCACCGTCGGCGTCTCCACGGGTTCGCCACGCAGCAAACCGACACAGGGGAAACCGAAACGCCGCCCCGCCGCCGCCAGGGCATGCAGGTGATTGGAATGGGCGCCGCCCAGGCTGATCACGCCCTCGGCGCCCTGTTCGGCAGCACGGGCCAGGTGGGGCGCCAGCTTGAACCACTTGTTGCCGCTCACCAGCGGGTCGATGCGCTCCAGGCGCAATAAAGCGAGGCTCACCGACGCGCGGTCGAGCCAATCGAGACGGATGGGGTCGAGGCTGGCGCTGGGCGTCCAGTCGGGCAAGCGAAGGGGCAAGGCGGAGTCCGGCAACGGAGCGGTGAAGAGCGGCAGGATACGGCAGGCGCCGCCCCGCCGCGAGATCAACTGACGGTGCGCAGGCGGCTGCTGGCCTTGTGGCGCGCGCAGCAGTTGGAATCACCGGCGACGAAGCGGCTGGGCGAATCCACCCGGTCGATGGGCATGGAGCAACGCTCGCCGCTGGGCAGGGCCGCTTCGCAGGTGGGTTGCTGGTAGTGGGTCAGCCACTGGCGGTACTGGGCTTCGGAGACGAAGCACTTGGACGCCGCGTAGGCCAGCGGGTTGTCCTGGTAGCGGGCGACATCCTGCAGCGGGATGGTCAGGTGCCCGGCGCCCGGGTGATAGACCACGAAGACCACGCCGAGACGGGCCAGGCGCTCGAGGATCTGGTCGCCCCCCTGGTTCACCAGTTGCTCGCGTTCCTGCTTGAGGCGGTCGATCTCCTGCTGCAGCTGGGCGTCCAGCTCGTTGCGGTAGGCGAGCTCGACATCGCGGATGGCGATCTGCTCCTTGTAGTCCATCACCGCAGCGGCGATCTTGGCCTGCATCTCGCTGTCGAACTGCGAGCGCAGGATGTCCACCTCGGTGCGGCCGTGACGCTCCAGCGCACGCAGCTGCTGGCTCATTTCCTCGCGGGACTTCTGGAAGCCGTCGGTCTGGGTGAGCAGCTGGCGCTTGAGGTCGGCGTTGAGTTCTTCCTGCTGACGCAGGTTCTGCTGCAGGCCCTGGATCTGCTCCTGCAGGCTGCGCGCCTGTTCTTCGGCGGAGAGGCGGTATTTGGCCAAAGCCTCTTCGTTCTGCTGGCCGAGGCTGGCGATGCGCAGGCGCTGCTGCTTGATCAGCTGCGCGGTCTTCAGGCGATGTTCCTGCTCCAGCTTCTGCGCCAGTTGCTCGGCCACTTCGGCGGACGCATCCGGCGGCGCGTACCACTTGTCTTCGGGGGCCATCTGCAGGCGCTGGGGCTCGACCGCCTGGGGCTGGTCGTCCTCCACCATCAGGCCGAGGCCGTTGCGCTTGACCGTATCCCGGACCAGGGCCAGGTCATTGCTGCCCGGGGCCAGGTTCGGGTCCCACATGTGCATCTGGTGCCAGGACACCGGGCACTGGCTGCGGCAGGCGAGGCGGATCGGCCCGGCACCCAGGTCGGGGCCACGGCCGGCGCGCTCGGCGAGGTGACGCAGGGGCATGTTCCAGCCGGTGTCGGCCTGGCCCTTCTCATCGAAGTCCAGGTAGAAGAACACCAGGGAACGGACCAGCAAACGGGGGTTGATCAGCACATACGCCAGGCGCATCTGCTCATCGGCGTACTCGGGCATGTTCACCACACCGTCGAGCATCGCCTCGAATTCGGGGAAGAGCATTTCCTTGCAGACGCCACGCTCATTGAAGAACAGCACGGCTTCAACCATCTGCGGCTTGTTCTGCATGCTCATCGGTTTCCCTCTAGGCCAACGCGGTGAGTCCCTGGGCGGGACGGGTGACATTCCTGTCGGTGGTGCTACGCCTGGGAGACAGGCGTACATCCTGATTCACGGAGTCTAGGGGAAAAAGCGCAACGGGCAATGTGACTGGGTTGGCACTCGACCCGCCCCCATCGGGGAGCGGACCGGGCGCACAGTGAAAATGTGATGGGGTTGGAGACTTTCAGCTTTTCATCGCGGCGAGATAGGGCGCCAGACGCCTTCCCATCTCCTCGCCGAGGGCGGCGAGACCGCTCATCGGGCGGATCATCACCTCGAAATCGACGATCTTGCCCTGTTCGTCGAAGCGGATCATGTCGATGCCCTTCAGCTCGCGCTCACCGACCCGGGCACTGAACTCCAGCACCACGCTGAGGCCATCGGCGCTGGCCAGTTCGCGGTGGTAGGCGAAGTCCTCGAACACCTTGATCACGGTGTTGAGGATCAGGTTCACCGCCTGCGCGCCCGGGTAGGGCGTGTGCGCCATGGGCGAGCGGAACACCGCCTGCGGGTGCAGCAGCTCGGGCAACTGGCTCAGGTCCTGGCTGGCGATGAACTGGTGCCAGCGCTGCAGGCTGGCGACCACGGCGGGATTCAATCGGGCTTCGAGGGACATCAGCTACTCCTTGTTTTTGTCAGCCTGTAAAGGGCACCTCAAAAACTACCTGCGTTGTCATCGCCTACGTTTTTAGAGATGCCCTTAAAGAGAACGCCCCGCACGAGGCGGGGCGTCTTTCCATCAGAGTTCGGCGGCGAGGCGCGAGCCCTGGTTGATGGCGCGCTTGGCGTCCAGCTCCGCCGCCACATCGGCACCGCCGATCAGGTGCACGCTCTGGCCGGCGGCGACCAGGCCGTCGTGCAGCTCGCGCAGCGGGTCCTGGCCGGCGCAGATGACCACGGTGTCCACCGGCAGCACCTGCGGCTCGCCTTCGGCGATGCGGATGTGCAGGCCGGCATCGTCGATCTTCAGGTACTCGACCGCGTTGAGCATCTGCACGTTCTTGTTCTTCAGGCCGGTGCGGTGGATCCAGCCGGTGGTCTTGCCCAGGCCGTCGCCGACCTTGGATTTCTTGCGCTGCAGGAGGAACACCTGGCGGGCCGCCGGGTGCGGCTGGGCCTTGATCCCGGCAACGCCGCCACGGGCTTCCAGGTCACCATCGATGCCCCACTCCTTCCAGAACGCGTCGCGGTTCTGGCTGGTGGCCTCGCCTTCATGGGTGATGAACTCGGAGACGTCGAAGCCGATGCCGCCGGCGCCGATCACCGCGACCTTCTGGCCCACCGGCTTGCGCTGCAGGATGGCGTCCAGGTAGCTGATCACCTTGGGGTTGTCGACACCGGGGATTTCCGGGGTGCGCGGGGCGATGCCGGTGGCGAGGAGCACCTCGTCGTAGCCGCCCTTGACCAGGTCATCGACGCTGACGCGGGTGTTCAGGCGCAGGTCGACGCCGGTGGTTTCCAGCTTGCGCTTGAAGTAGCGCAGGGTCTCATAGAACTCTTCCTTGCCCGGCACGCGCTTGGCGACGTTGAACTGGCCACCGATCTCGGCGGCGGCGTCGAACAGGGTCACCTGGTGGCCACGCTCGGCGGCCACGGTGGCGGCGGACAGGCCCGCCGGGCCGGCACCGACCACGGCGATCTTCCTGGCCTGGGTGACCGGGATGTAATTGAGCTCGGTCTCGTGGCAGGCACGCGGGTTGACCAGGCAGCTGGTGAGCTTGCCGCCGAAGGTGTGATCCAGGCAGGCCTGGTTGCAGCCGATGCAGGTGTTGATCTCGTCGGCGCGGCCTTCGGCGGCCTTGTTGACGAAGTCCGGGTCGGCAAGGAAGGGGCGGGCCATGGAAACCATGTCGGCGTCGCCTTCGGCGAGCACCTGCTCGGCCACTTCCGGGGTGTTGATACGGTTGGTGGTGATCAGCGGGATCGACACCTCGCCCTTGAGCTTGGCGGTGACCTTGGTGAAGGCCGCGCGCGGCACCTTGGTGGCGATGGTGGGGATGCGTGCCTCGTGCCAGCCGATACCGGTGTTGATAAGGGTGGCGCCCGCGGCTTCGATGGCCTTGGCCAGGATGACGATCTCTTCCCAGGTGCTGCCGCCTTCCACCAGGTCGAGCATCGACAGGCGGTAGATGATGATGAAGTTCGGGCCCACGGCCTCACGCACGCGGCGGACGATCTCCACCGGCAGGCGCATGCGGTTCTCGTAGCTGCCACCCCAGCGGTCGTTGCGCTGGTTGGTATGGGCGGCGAGGAACTGGTTGATGAAGTAGCCCTCGGAACCCATGATCTCGACGCCGTCGTATTCGGCCTTCTGCGCCAGTACCGAGCAGGTGACGAAGTCCTGGATCTGCTTCTCGATGCCTTCCTCGTCCAGCTCGCGGGGCTTGAACGGGTTGATCGGTGCCTGGATGGCGGACGGCGCGACGGATTTGGGGCTATAGGCATAGCGGCCGGCGTGGAGGATCTGCATGCAGATCTTGCCACCCGCCTCGTGCACCGCCTGGGTGACGACGCGGTGCTTCTCGGCCTCTTCCTCGGTGGTCAGCTTGGCCGCACCGGAGTAGACGCCACCTTCCTCGTTCGGGCCGATGCCGCCGGTGACCATCAGGCCGACGCCGCCACGGGCACGTTCGGCGAAGTAGGCGGCCATGCGCTCGAAGCCGTTGGGCTTCTCTTCCAGGCCGGTGTGCATGGAGCCCATCAGGGTGCGGTTGCGCAGGGTGGTGAAGCCCAGGTCGAGGGGCGCGAGCAGGTTCGGGTAGGCGGAAGCGGTCATGGATGTCTCCACAGCGGGCGTTGCATTCACGGAATGCCGCAGCGTCTTGGGCCACGGTCGGTTTATGGGGCAGACGATAGTCAGCCAGCCGGGCGCGCTCAATGATCGAAAGTGACAACTTATTGATCCAAACGCACAGGGCGACTTGGCAAGCGCCATGCGCTCCCCTACCCTGACCGGCACATTCCTCGATGCCGAATCCCATGCGCAAACTGCTGATTGTCCTGGCCTCCGCCCTGTTCGCAGGCGTGCTGGTCAGCTATGCGATCTGGACCGACGAGCGCCCGGTCGGCCACTACCTCTCCGACCTGCGCAGCGAGGTCGCCCTCAACCTCGGCGAGCCCGGCGAGCGCGGTAACCTGCTGGGCATCCAGCCCGAACTCTTCGCCGCCGACTACCAGAGTGTGGACCGCCTGCGCCTGAAGCTCGCCGCCTACCTGGAGAAGGCCCGCAGCGAAGGGCTGCTCAACGAACGGACCATCGTCGTGCTGCCCGAGCACATCGGCACCTGGCTGGTGGCCGCCGGCGAGAAGAACCAGGTCTACAGCGCCCACAGCCTCGACGACGCCATGCTCTGGCTGGCGGCCGCCAACCCGATGAAACTGGCTCGCGCGCTGGTCGCGGCCGAAGGCGAACAGCGCCTGGTCGATGCACTCTTCCGCATGAAGGCGACGCGCATGGCGGGCGACTACCAGGCCCTGTTCGGCGGCCTCGCCCGGGACTTCGGCATCACCCTGGTGGCGGGCTCCATCCTCCTGCCCGAACCACGCATCGAAGGCGGCAACCTGCTCGCCGAGAGCGGCCCGCTGTACAACGTCAGCCTGGTGTTCGACCACAAGGGCCTGCCCATCGGCCAGCCCCAGCGCAAGCTCTACCCGATCCGCGACGAACAGGGTTTCACCGCCGCCGCAGGCGCCGAGCAACTCAAGGTGCTCGACACCCCGGCCGGGCGCCTGGGCGTGCTGATCTGCGCCGACAGCTGGTACCCGGCGGGCTACGCAGCACTGCGCGAACAAGGTGTGGAGCTGCTGGCGGTGCCGGCCTTCCTCAGCGGCAACGGCAGCTGGAGCAAACCCTGGAACGGCTATAACGGCGCACCGGCACCGAGCGACGTGAAGCTGCGCGCCGGCGAACTCAGCGAAGGCGAAGCCTGGCAGCGCCTGGCCATGGCCGGGCGCCTGCCGGACAGCGGTGCCCGTGCCGGGTTGACGGTGTTCCTCCGCGGCCAGCTGTGGGACCTTGGCAGCGACGGCCCCGGCCTGGGTACCGATGCCAACGGCACCCGCGTGGCCGATGCCGGGCGTGGCGCCCGGCTGTTGAACATCTGGCTATGAAGCCGACACGGGTTCGCCTCGGCGACCTCTCGGTGGGCTTCGTGCAGAACCTCGCCGACGCGGTGCGCGAGGCCGGCCAGGACCCAAGCCCCCTGCTCGCCCAGTACGGCCTGGATGCCGCGCGCCTGGCCGAGCCACGTGGGCGCCTGTCGATCCCCCGCTACATGCGCCTGGGCCATGCCGCCATGCAACTGATCGGCGACCCGGCCCTGGGCCTGCTCATGGGGCGCATCAGCCGCCTCAGCCAGGTCGGCCTCACCGGCGTCACCGCCATGCAGGCGCCCAACGTGCGCGAGGCGGCGCGAACGCTGATCCGCTTCGAACCGCTCTATGCCCACAACTACCGGGGCCAATCGAGCTTCCACGAGGACGCCGGCGGTGCCTGGCTGCGCTTCTATTCCATCAGCCCCTACAACGCCTACAACCGCTTCGTGGTGGATTCCGTGCTGGCCAGCTGGGCCTGCCAGTTCGGCGCCCTGGTGGGCCAGCCGCTGGTGGTGGAGAAGGTGGAGATCGAGTTTCCCGCCCCCGACTACGCCGAGCGCTACACGGAGCTGCTCGGCTGCCCGGTGGAGTTCGGTGCCAATGCCAATCAGCTGCGCCTGTCGCAACCGACCCTGGCCCTGCGCGGGCGCGAGCATTGCCCCAGCACCTGGCGGCAGTTGCTGGAGCTCTGTGAACAGGATCTGGAGCAGCGCACCCGCACCCGCAGCCTGCGCGAGCGCATCACCCAGTTGCTGGGGCCGTTGCTGCACGGGCGCGAACCCGATCTCGAAGAAGTGGCCGCACGCCTGCAACTGCCGACCTGGACCCTGCGGCGCAAGCTGGCCGAGGAAGGCACGCAGTTCCGCAGCATCCTCAATGACACCCGCCGCGACCTGGCCATGGCCTATATCCGCGACACCGAGCTGGCCTTCGGGGAAATCGCCTACCTGCTGGGCTTCGCCTCGGCCGAGGCCTTCCAGCGCGCCTTCAAGCGCTGGAGTGGCAGTACCCCCGGGGAATTCCGCCGCGCCCAACGCCAGGCGGGCTGATCACATCTCGGTGGCGTCGTCCGCCGGCTCCACCGCGTCCTGCTCGCTGGCGTGGAAGTCGAGAATCTCTTCCTGATAGTCATCCATCGTCGCTCTCCTTTTTCTGTCGTCCCCTGAATGAAACAAGGAACGTGCCAATAGGGTAACGAGCGCGGGTGACCGAAAAATTAATCCAGGGCAATGCCCGGTGCGATGAGCAGGTGCGAGGCGCACTTTTTTCCAGGCAAAGAAAAAACCCCCAGGTATTTCTACCTGAGGGCTTTCCTTTATATGGCGCAGCGGACGGGACTCGAACCCGCGACCCCCGGCGTGACAGGCCGGTATTCTAACCGACTGAACTACCGCTGCGTGTCGGTTGGACTTTCGTCCGATGGAACCTTTGCTTCGTCTGGCAGCGAGCGTTTCGAGCTACTCGTTACCTCATGCCTGGCCTGAACCTGACATGGAAAATATGGCGCAGCGGACGGGACTCGAACCCGCGACCCCCGGCGTGACAGGCCGGTATTCTAACCGACTGAACTACCGCTGCGCGTCGGCCGGACTTTCGTCCGAATTCACAAGGGATGGTGGGTGATGACGGGATCGAACCGCCGACCCTCTGCTTGTAAGGCAGATGCTCTCCCGGCTGAGCTAATCACCCATCGCCTTGCGAGGCGCGCAATTTACGCAGAGGGCTTACCTAAGTCAACACCCTGCTTGAAGTTTTTTCTAAAAAGCTGATTTTCGTGCCCTTCGCCAATGCTCCGTTGGCAGCGTTCCGCACTGACGACGCATGGCCCTGGGGAGACGGGTGAAGGAGCGCCGCCCACCAAGCTGGTGCACAGCCGGGGGCAGCGAGCCTCAACAGGGTGCAGGCTCAGCCGCCTACGCGCAGGGTCAGCCGTGCAGCGACCTGGCCATCCTCACCACGGTCCAGCCCGGCCTCTTCGATGCGCACACCCTGCGCTTCGAGGCCGGCGAACCAGCGCAGCAGCTTGGCGAACGCGGTGGGCTCCAGGCTGACCTGCACCTGCCCGGGGGCATCGCTGTCCATGCGCTCCACCGACAGGCCCTGCTCGGCAGCGCTGGCGGTCACCAGCCCTTGCAGGCGCTCCGGCTCGACGGTGGCCTGTGGCGCTTCCTCGGCCGCACGGGCACGGGGCGCCTGCTGCTGCATGTACTGATGCAGCGCACGCTGTTGCTCGTAATAGTCACGGGCACTGATCACCCCCAGCTGGGCCGGGCGCCAGAGGGCGAGGTAGAGCAGCACCAGCAACAGGAAGCCCCCCAGCATTGCCAGCGCCAGGCGATCCCGGGGTGGCATCGCCTTCCAGCGGGTGGCCAGGGCCGACCCTTGCCATTGCGTCTGCAGACGATCCTTGAAAGCCATGGTCATGTTCATCCCCCGATCACCAGTCGCGCACTCACGGCAGTGCCTTCACGGCTGGCCGACCCCAGTTGCACCGCGAGCCCGGCGGCGATCAATCGCTCGCGCAGGCGCTCCAGGGCATCGAACCCCGGCGCCTGCACCTGCATCGACAGGTCGCCCCGTGTGTTGCTGAAATCCAGTTGCTGCACCCGCACCTGCGCCCCCTCGGCGAGCAGGGCGTCGGCCGCCTGGTCGAGCAGGCCGAGCAAACGCCCCTGCCCCGTCGCAGTTCCGGCGGCGAGATGCTGGTCGAACTGCGCGCGCAGGTTGATCAGCTTGCTGTCCTGGGGGAACAGCTCCCGGTACAGCGCCTCGTTGGCCGCCGCATAGTTGTCGCCCTCATGGCGCAGGTGCCAGCCCTGGGCCAGGTAGAAGCCCCACTGCAGCACCACCCAGAGCCCCACCAGGGCCAGCACCGGACGCAGGAAGCGCTGGTGGCGATGTTCCTGGCGCACCTGGAATTCCGCCTGGGCCAACTCGCTGCCAAGGTGCGAGGCGAGCCATTGATAGGGTTGCGCCTGCTCCTGCCATTCGTCGATGCCTTCCAGCACCTGGCGTTCACGCGGCGCCCGGCCATGCAGCGGCAAGGCACAGGCCTCGCGCAGGTGTGGCCAATCCTCGTCCTGCAGACCGAGGCGGGCGCTTTGTTCGCCGCCCAGCAGCCAGCGGCCGTCCAGCCAGAACAGCTGGGTGCCCTCCTCCGGCAACAGGTCGGCATCCACCTGCAGGCTGGCGGGCACCGAGCCCAGCTCAGCGGCCAGGTCGACCCAGGCGCTCAACCAGCTGCGGCGCACGGCGAAAATACGATGCAGGCCATCCGGCAGCTCCCCCCCCAGTGCCAGGTGCAGGCTGTCGACGTCCTCGGCCAACAACTCTTCTACGGCGAAGGGAAGGGCCTGGCGCAACCAGCGCGCCTTTTGCGTGGGCAGGCGCGCGGCGCAGGCGGTCACCGCCTCCACCGGCAACACCAAGCGCCAATCACCGGAGAGCGCCGTTACCGCAGCGGCGAACGGCAGTTGCCGGGCATCACCGCCCTGCACCAGCCAGACCTCCAGTTCGCCATCGACGCGAGTAACCGCCGCCGCCGGCAGGAAAATACTTGCCTGCTTCATTCTTCGTCCTTTTCCTTGAGAAGGGCCGGCGGCAAGCCGCCCTGCCCCATGTCGCGGGAAAGCACCCGCACGCGGCCGTCGTTGCCACGCTGCAGGGTGCTGACCAGTACCTGGCGTCTTCCGCCAAGGTGCACTTCGCTGGTCACCCGGAAATATTCGCTGCCCACCGCCAGCCCTTGTGCCTCCATGCCCATGCCGGCCAGGGCGGATTGCCCCAGGAAGGCGTCCAGGGTCTGGAAGCCGGCCTTGCCGCGGGCCGCCACCAGCGCCTCACCCACGCTGGGCGTCAGGGTGTCGGCCAGGCTGGAAAGCACTATCGCGCCCGCGGTGTTGACGTTGAGCGTGGCATTGTCCGGCAGCGCTGCGACGTAAGGCAGCAGGCGACGATAGTCCGCCTCGGTCATGCCTGCCAGCAGGCGCAGTTCGGAGACATCCGCCATGGCGCGGTTGGCTGCCCGGTAGGGCGGCTGGTTGAGCAGGTATTCGTTGTCTTCGGCGCCGTTGGCACCGGTGGGCTCCTGGTCCTTGTCGAGCCAATCCACCAGACGCTCGGCATAGGGCGCCTCGATCTGCAGGCGCAGCAGCAGGCGGCGGAACTGCAGCAGCGACTGCTCGCTGACCTTGCCCTGGCGCACCACGGAATTGAGGTTGAAGCGCGCGGTGGCGTCATCGATGCGCACCAGCAGTTCGCCGCCATCGTCCAGGGGGAAGTTGTTCAGCGGCCGGGCCCAGGCCTCGCCCAGGTGATCCACCGGCGTGCGCGGGTCACCGGCGCGCAGGTCGCGGAGCAGCATGCCACGGGCCAGCGCCTCGCCGCCCAAGGCGTACTGCAGGGCCTGGCGCGCATGCAGCTGGTTGGCGCTGGAACGGATCGCCAGCTGCTGCCGGGCGATCATCCCGGCACAGACGACGGTCACCACGGCCACCACCAACAGCACCGTGATCATGGCCATGCCCCGTTGCCGCATCATGGCGTACCGCCTTCGTCAGCCGGCACGTCGCCGCCGCCGTCATCATTGTTGTCGTCACCATTGGGCACCTGGGGCTGTTGCTGCGGAGGCTCGTCCACCAGGCGCAGCACCCGGCGCAGCTCGCCGTAGCGGCGATGCTCGAGGGTCAGTTCGATGGCCCGGGGCAACTTCTCCAGGCTCTTGTCGCCGGTCTCGCCGTCGGCGGGCCAGACCTCCACCCAGTTGTCGGACTTGTCTAGGTAACGCAGCTTCAGGCGGGTCACCCCGTCCAGTGCCTGCTGCACTTGCGGCTGGCTGTCCTGGGCCTGGTCGAGCACCGTCCAGTAGCGCCGCTCGAGCTTCTCCCCGGAGAGCTGCCAGCGCACCCGCTGCATGCGTGAGCGCGGTGCGCCAAGGGGGTTGCGCCAGCCGCCACGGCTCAGCTCGACGCTGTCGTTGTCGCCGCTCTCGCCCACCAGTGCGCCGCGCCATTCGCCATAGGCGTCACGCACCGGTCGCGGATTCACCTGCTGCAGGTCGCGCTCGATGGCGGCCATGGCCCGCACCAGCTCACGCAGTTGCTGCTCCTGGGCGCGGGTGGCGCGGTCGCTGGCGAGCACGCTGTCGAGCATGCGGTAGGTGCCCAGGGCCAGCAGCGCGAAGATGGCGATGGCGATCAGCAGTTCCAGCAGGGTGAAGCCGGCGCTGCGCTTCATTGCTGGGTCTCGATGAAGCCGACCAGGCGCGCGGCGGCGCGGTCTTCCAGCTTGCCCCGGGGGCCGCGGTCGTTGCGCTGGGCGACCCAGAGGGTGGCGCGGCGCAAAGCCGGGTCGGAGGTGGCATCGACCTGGCTCTGCCACTCCCAGCGGCGCCCGGCGAAATCCAGCTCACCCTGGTCACGTCCCTCGCTCGGCGGCGTGGCGGCGAGCTGCATCTCGGCCAGGCGGTTGTCGGCGATCCACATCGCCAGGGTCTTGTCTTCCAGGCGTGCGGCGTTCTGCAGGCTGCGCGCGCTGGTGGCCAGCACCGAGGCGGCGACCACGGCGAAGATCGCCAGGGCCACCAACACTTCGAGCAGGGTGAAACCGCGCTGGGCCTTCATCCTGCCCGCCCCTTGCCGGCCAAGGCTTCGACCTTGGGCAGGCGGAAGCCGTCGCTGCTCATCTGCAGGCGCACACCGTCCTTGCGACGCTCCCCCAGTTCCAGGCGGAAAGGGCTGAGTTCGCCACTGGAGAGGATCAGCAATTGCGGTGCACGGGGTTGTTCCTTGGGTTTCTCGTCGTCATCGGCCACCGGGCTGGGCAATGCCAGCGCGGCGCCTTCCAGCTCGAACTTGAGCTCGGCCCAGGCCGGCAGCTTGTGGCTTTCTTCCCCCACTTCCTGCCAGCGGGCCTTGGCTTCGTCGAAGCGCAGCACGCGGTAGCCATCGGCGTCCAGGCGCAGGCCGTATTCGCGGTTGTCGAGCACGGCTTCGTCCACCAGTACGCCAATCAGCCCGGCCAGGCGCTCGGCTTCGTTGTTCAACTCACGGGAGGGGCCGGCCACGCCGGTGCTGAGCACCGCCAGCCCGACGAGGCAGCCGATGATCACCAGGACCACCAGCAGCTCGATCAGGGTGAAGCCGCCCTGCCCCTTGGCGGGCGGGCAGCCTGGGCAGCGCGACCGTGGGGGCATCAGTTTTCCCAGTTACCGATATCGGCATCGGCGTCGGTGCCGCCTTCCTTGCCGTCGGCGCCGAAGGAGTACAGGTCATAGGGGCCCTTGGTGCCGGGGGCCAGGTACTGGTAGGGGTTGCCCCAGGCGTCGACCGGCAGGCGCTTGAGGTAGCCATCCTTGTTCCAGTTCTTCGGCTGCGGGTTGCCGCTGGGCTTCTTCACCAGCGCTTCCAGGCCCTGCTGGGTGCTGGGGTAGGCGAAGTTGTCGAGCTTGTACATGTCCAGCGCGGCGCCGATGGCCTTGATGTCGCCCTTGGCGACCGTGACTTTGGCCTGGTCCGGGCGGTTCATCACCTGGGGCACCACCAACGCGGCGAGAATGCCGAGGATGACCACCACCACCATGATTTCAATGAGCGTAAAGCCCGACTGTTTGCGGCGCAGTTTCACGCGATTACCCCACGAGTTGGTTGAGAGAAAGGATCGGCAGGAGGATGGCGAGGACGATGACCAGCACCACCGCGCCCATGAACACCAGCATGAAGGGCTCGAACAGCCCCACCAGCAGCGCGATCTGCGCACCCAGGTCGTTCTCCTGGTTGCGCGCGGTACGGGCCAGCATCTGGTCCAGCTCGCCGGAGCGTTCACCGCTGGCGATCATGTGCAGCATCATCGGCGGGAACTGACCGCTGGCCTCCAGCGCGCGGGTCAGGCTGCCGCCTTCGCGCACCTTCTGCGCGGCCAGTATCACGTCGGTGCGGATCACCCGGTTGGCGATCACCTCGGCACCGATACCCAGCGCCTCCACCAGCGGCACGCCGCTCTGGGTGAGGATCGCCAGGGTGGAGGCGAAGCGCGCGGTGTCGGTGGCGCGAACCAGGCCGCCCACCAGCGGAATGCGCAGCACCAGGCCATGCCAACGGGCGCGTATCGCCTCCTCGCGCAGCGCCACGCGGGCACCGATGAAGGCGGCGATGGCGAGCAAGGCCGCCAGCCAGCCCCAGTGCTTGACCAGGTCGCTGAGGGCGATGAGGCCTCGGGTGAGCAGCGGCAGGGTCTGCCCGGAATCGATGAACACGCGCACCACGTCCGGGACCACGTAGCCCAGGAGGAAGGAGACGATGCCGAGGGAGGCGCACATCAGGATCACCGGGTAGAGCAGCGCGAGCTGGATCTTCTGCCGCGACTGCTGGCGCTGCTCGGTGTAGTCGGCCAGTTGTTCCAGCACTGGGCCGAGGTGGCCAGCGTGCTCCCCCGCCGCGACTGTGGCGCGGTACAGCTCGGGGAAGGCGGCGGGAAACTCGCGCAGGCTGCCGGCCAGGCTGTGACCTTCCAGCACCCGGGCGCGTACCGCCAACAGCATCGACTGGATGCGCGGCGAGGTGGATTGGGCCGCAGCGGCGCGCAGCGCTTCCTCGATGGGCAGCGCGGCCTGCACCAGGGTCGCCAGTTGCCGGGTGACCAGCGCCAGGTCGCGGGCGGACAGGCCACGGGTAAAACCAAGACGGCCACCGCTGGCGGCCTGTTCGCGGGTGCGGGTGGCCTTGACCTCCAGGGGTGCCAGCTGTTTTTCACGCAGCAGCTGGCGCACCTGACGGGCACTGTCGGCTTCCAGCACACCCTTCTGCGGACGCCCACGGGCGTCGAGGGCGAGGTATTCGAAGGCGGCCATTATTCTTCCTGGGTCACGCGCAGAACCTCTTCCACCGTGGTCACGCCTTCGAGCACCTTGCGCTTGCCGTCATCGCGGATGCTGGGGCCGAAACGGCGGGCGTGGCGGGTCATTTCCTGCTCCGCCGCGGAGTTGTGGATCAGGCTGCGCATGTGGTCGTCGAAGACCACCAGTTCGTAGATACCGGTACGGCCGCGATAGCCCTGCTGATGGCATTCGGGGCAACCACGGGCGTGGTAGAGGGTCGGCGGTGCCGCCGGGTCGACGCCCAGCAATGTGCACTCGGCGGCATCGGCGCTGTAGGGCACCTTGCAGTGGTTGCAGAGCACGCGCACCAGGCGCTGGGCCAGCACGCCGAGCAAGGAGGACGACAGCAGGAAGGGCTCGACGCCCATGTCCACCAGACGGGTGATGGCGCCGATGGCACTGTTGGTGTGCAGGGTGGAAAGCACCAGGTGACCGGTGAGGGACGCCTGGACGGCGATCTCGGCGGTTTCGTGGTCGCGGATCTCACCCACCATCACCACGTCCGGGTCCTGGCGCAGGATGGCGCGCAGGCCGCGGGCGAAGGTCATCTCCACCTTGGCGTTGACCTGGGTCTGGCCGATGCCTTCCAGGTGATATTCGATGGGGTCTTCCACCGTCAGGATGTTGCGGGTGCGGTCGTTGAGGGTGACCAGGCTGGCGTAGAGCGTGGTGGTCTTGCCCGAGCCGGTGGGGCCGGTGACCAGCAGGATGCCGTGGGGCTTTCGCACCGTGGCCTCCATCAGCTCGCGGTCACGCGCGCTCATGCCCAGGTGCTGCAGGGTCAGGCGCCCGGCCTGCTTGTCCAGCAGGCGGAGTACCACGCGCTCGCCGTTGGCGGAGGGCAGCGTGGAGACGCGGATATCCACCTCGCGGCCAGCAACGCGCAGGGAAATACGGCCGTCCTGGGGCACGCGTTTTTCGGCGATGTCCAGCTTGGCCATGACCTTGATCCGCGACACCAGCAGCGCCGCCAGCTCGCGCTTGGGTTCGAGCACCTCGCGCAGGATGCCGTCGACGCGGAAGCGCACCACCAGGCGTTTTTCGAAGGTCTCCAGGTGGATGTCCGAGGCGTTCTCGCGGATCGCCTCGCCGAGGATGGCGTTGATCAGGCGGATGATCGGCGCATCGTCCTCCTGCTCCATCAGGTCGGTGGTCTCGGGCATCTGCTCGGCCAGCGCGGCCAGGTCGAGGCTGCCGCCGAGGTCTTCGGCCAGTTGCATGGTGGCGGAGGAGTCGTGCTGGTAAGCCTGGGCCAACGCCTGGTCGAACGATTCGACCGGCAACGGCCGGAATGGCAGCGAGCGGCCGACGAAGCGACGCGCCTCGGCCAGGGCCACCAGTTCGGCGCCTTGGCGATGGGCCAGACAGGGCTCGACGCCATCCTGCAGGAAGACGCCGTGACGCTTGGCAAAGCCGAACGGCAGGCGCCGCAGAGGCGCCTCGATCGAAGAGTTCATCCGTGTAATGCCTTCATGAATTCACCGGGGCAATTATCACAACGCTGTCTGACCGTTGTGCAGCAGATCCCTGCCATTTTCTTGTCGTTGTGATCGGGCACGCACGCAAACCCGTAAAAAAACCGGAATATCTTTAGCACATAGACCTCCGCGATACACCTGCTGTCGGGTTGTAGCGTGAATGCGTCGTACTGCTATGATTCAGAGCTTTCGCCGAATCAGAAAATCAAGAACAACTCGCGGAGACCCCCACTTGCCCACAACTGGTGCTCGACACTGGCTGCAACAGCATTCGCCCGCGCTTCTGGGCGCGGGCTTGGTGATTGCCATGAGCCTGAGCCTCGCCTGGCAATCCGCCGACTGGATCAGATTGCTCCGCAATTCCCCCGATACCAGCAGTGACCCCACCAGCACGGCGGTGGTTCCAGCCAGCCTGGAACGCCTCGAACCGCTGTTCGGTCCGAACCGCGCGCAGAGCGATGCGCCACCACCAGCGACCAACCTGCGCCTGACCCTGCTGGGCAGCTTCATCAACGCCGATGAGGCACGCTCCAGCGTGATCATCCGCAGCGAGGGCGACAAACCCAAGCGCCTGCACAGCGGTGAGGAACTTAGCCCAGGCGTGAAGCTCCATGCCATCTACCGTGATCGCGTGGAAATCGACCGGGGCGGCCGCCTCGAGACCCTGACCTTCCCCCGGGCACGCCTCGCCGTGCCCAGCTCGCCCGCCATGGAGGCGGAGCCGGCAAATGATGCTGTCAACGACCTCGGCGGCCTCCAGGAGGACAACGCCGCCGAACTGCGCGAACGCATGGAAGCACTGAGAAAACAGATGGAAGAATCCGGCGGCCTCTCGCCGGAATCACCGCCCGAACAGCCCTTGGAAAGCGAATGAATCAATGCCCACACTTCTCTCGCGCCTGAGTATCGCCCTGCTGGCCGCCGGCCTCGCTGCCGCGCCGTTGCCCTTGCTGGCCGCCGATCCGCAACCCCAGGCCGAAAACAGCCAGCAGGAAGGCTGGACCATCAACCTCAAGGACGCGGACATTCGCGAATTCGTCGACCAGGTGGCCGACATCACCGGCGAGACCTTCATCGTCGATCCCCGGGTCAAGGGCCAGGTCAGCGTGGTGTCCAAGGCGCCGCTGAACCTGTCCGAGGTCTACCAGCTGTTCCTTTCGGTGATGGCCACCCACGGCTTCACCGTGGTCACCCAGGGTGACCAGGCCCGCATCATCCCCAACGCCGAGGCCAAGGCCGAAGCCGAAGGCGGGCCGGCAGCGCCGGACAAGCTGGAGACCCGGGTGATCCAGGTCCAGCACACACCGGTGACCGAGCTGATCCCGCTGATCCGCCCACTGGTGCCGCAATACGGCCACCTGGCGGCGGTGACCTCGTCCAACGCCCTGATCATCAGCGACCGCAGCGCCAACATCGCGCGCATCGAAAGCCTGATGCGCCAGCTGGACCAGAAGGGCGACCGCGACTACACCGTGCTCAACCTGCAGAACGCCTGGGTGATGGACGCCGCCGAGGTGCTCAACAGCGCCGTCAGCCGGGGCCAGGCCAAAGGCACCAACGCCGCCCAGGTGATCGCCGATGCCCGCACCAACCGCCTGATCATCGTCGGCCCGCCCTCGGCGCGGGCCAAGCTGGTGGCGCTGGCGCAGTCCCTCGACACCCCGACCTCGCGCTCGGCCAATACGCGCGTCATCCGCCTGCGCCACAACGACGCCAAGGCCCTGGCCACCACCCTGGGCGAGATTTCCGAAGGCCTGAAGACCCCGGAAGGTGGCGGCGAGCAGCAAGGCAAGCCACAGAACATCCTGATCCGCGCCGATGAGAGCCTCAACGCCCTGGTGCTGCTGGCCGAGCCGGATACGGTCAACGCGCTGGAAGACATCGTCCGCCAGCTCGACGTGCCCCGAGCCCAGGTGATGGTGGAAGCCGCCATCGTGGAAATCTCTGGCGATATCACCGACGCCCTCGGCGTGCAGTGGGCCGTGGATGCCCGCGGCAAGACCGGCGGCCTCGGCGGGGTCAACTTCGGCAACACCGGGCTCTCGGTGGGCACCGTGCTCAACGCCATCAAGGACGAAAAGCTGCCCACCACCCTGCCCGATGGCGCCATCATCGGCATCGGTACCGACCACTTCGCCGCGCTGGTGACCGCGCTCTCGGCCAACAGCAAGAGCAACCTGCTGTCCACGCCGAGCCTGCTGACCCTGGACAACCAGAAGGCGGAGATCCTCGTGGGCCAGAACGTGCCGTTCCAGACCGGCTCCTACACCACCGATGCGGCCGGGGCTAACAACCCCTTCACCACCATCGAGCGCAAGGACATCGGCGTCACCCTCAAGGTCACCCCGCACATCAACGAGGGCGCCACCCTGCGCCTGGAGATCGAGCAGGAAATCTCCTCCATCGCCCCCAGCGCCACGCTCACTGCCCAGGCGGTGGACCTGATCACCAACAAGCGCTCGATCAAGAGCACCATCCTCGCCGAGGACGGCCAGGTGATCGTGCTCGGCGGCCTGATCCAGGACGACGTCACCACCACCGACTCCAAGGTGCCGCTGCTCGGTGACATCCCCCTCCTCGGCCGCCTGTTCCGCTCCACCAAGGACAGCCACGTGAAGCGCAACCTGATGGTGTTCCTGCGCCCGACCGTGGTCCGCGACCGCGCCGGGCTGGCCGCACTCTCGGGCAAGAAGTACAGCGACATCCGCGTGCTCGGCGACCAGACCGACAAGGAAAGCCGCCCGAGCATCCTGCCGCGCACGCCGGCGCAGCTGTTCGACGGCGGCCAGGGCACCCCGGCCATCGATGTGCGCCCGCCGGAGGCTCCGCTGCCCTGAGGGGACGCAGAAAAGCGAACGGGCGGCAGTGCCAGGCACTGCCGCCCGTTTTCGTTTTGGGGAATGGAGCGTGGAGCGGTGGGCTGAACCCTACTAAGCGGATCAGTCCAGGTAGATCATCTTGCGGGTCATGCCGCCGTCGACCAGGAACTCCTGGCCGGTGACGAAGCCGCAGCCGTCCGAGAGCAGCCAGGCGACCATGGAAGCGACATCCTCCACCTTGCCGACACGGCCGGCCGGGTGCTGGTCGTGATCCCATTCCGACAACGGCGCCTCTTCACGGGCGGCGCGGTCGCGGGAGTCGATCCAGCCGGGGCTGACCACGTTGACGCGGATGTCCGGCCCCAGGCTGATGGCCAGCGCGTGGGTCAGCGCCACCAGCCCGCCCTTGCTCGCGGCATAGGCTTCGGTATCGGCTTCGGACTGATGGGCGCGGGTCGAGGCGATGTTGACGATGGCCCCGCGATGCCCACGCAGGTAGGGCGCGCAGTGCTTGGCCAACAGCATCGGGCCGGTGAGGTTGACCGACAGGGTGCGGTTCCACTGCATCAGTTCGAGGCTTTCCAGCGGCGCGCCATGGGCTTCGGCGACGCCGGCGTTGCACACCAGCGCGTCGAGCCGGCCGAACTGGCCGAGGACCTCGGCAACGCCCACGGCGACCTGGCTTTCATGGGCCACGTCCATGCCGACGAACCAGGCGTTGCCGCCCAGTGCCTTGGCCACCTTGCTGCCCCGAGCACGGTCGATATCCGCGAGCACCACCTGCCAGCCTTCGGCGATCAGCCAAGCGGCGATGCCCAGGCCGATGCCACGGGCCGCGCCGGTGACCAGCGCGACCTTGCCGTTATGGGCAGGCGCCGATTCCATGGACCAGTCGATCACAACGCGGCAAGGCCACGCGCGAGGTCGGCCTTGAGGTCGGCGATGTCTTCCAGGCCCACGGCGACGCGGATCAGGTTGTCAGCGATGCCGGCGTTGGCACGCTCCTGCGGCGACAGGCGCCCGTGGGACGTGGTGGCCGGGTGGGCGATGGTGGTCTTGGTGTCGCCCAGGTTGGTGGTGATGGAGATCACCCGGGTGGCGTCGATGAAACGCCACGCCGCTTCCTTGCCGCCGGCCACTTCGAAGCTGACCACGGCGCCGAAGGCGCTCTGCTGACGCTTGGCCAGTTCGTGCTGCGGGTGGCTTTCCAGGCCGGCGTAGTAGACACGCTCGATGCCAGGCTGCTGCTCCAGCCAACGGGCCAGTTCCAGGGCGCTGGCGCAATGGGCCTGCATGCGCACACGCAGGGTTTCCAGGCCCTTGAGGAAGATCCAGGCGTTGAACGGGCTGAGGGTCGGCCCGGCGGTACGCAGGAAGCCGACCACGCCTTCCATCTGTGCTTTGCGACCGGCGACCACGCCGCCCATGCTGCGGCCCTGGCCATCGATGTACTTGGTGGCCGAGTGCATGACGATGTCGGCACCGAGCTTCAGCGGCTGCTGCAGCGCGGGGGTGCAGAAGCAGTTGTCCACCGCCAGCAGCGCACCACGGGCATGGGCGATCTCGGCCAGGGCGGTGATGTCCACCAGCTCGGCCAGGGGGTTGGACGGCGACTCGACGAAGAGCAGCTTGGTGTTGGGCTTGAAGGCCGCTTCCCAGCCCGCCAGGTCGGCCAGCGGCGGGTAGTCGACTTCGACACCGAAGCGCTTGAGGTACTTCTCGAACAGGCTGATGGTCGAACCGAACACGCTGCGCGACACCAGCACATGGTCGCCGGCGCTGCACAGGCTCATGACGATGGAGAGGATCGCCGACATGCCCGAGGCGGTGGCCACGGCCTGCTCGGCACCTTCCAGGGCGGCAATGCGCTCCTCGAAGGCCCGTACGGTGGGGTTGGTATAGCGCGAATAGACGTTGCCCGGCACCTCGCCGGCGAAACGCGCGGCGGCGTCGGCGGCGGTGCGGAACACGTAGCTGGAGGTGAGGAACATCGCCTCGCCGTGCTCGCCTTCCGGCGTGCGGTGCTGCCCGGCGCGTACCGCCAGGGTGTCGAAGGCCGCGCCTTCGAGGTCACTGTCCAGCCGGCCGGCTTCCCATTCCTGCGTCATATCCCCACCTCTTGGAAACGAAGCCCGGGACAGGGCCCGGGCTGGCAACGTTCAGCGTGCGGCACGAGGCCGCGAACTCAATTGTTGTACAGGTCGATGATCGCGCTGACCACGTTGACCTTGGCCTTGCTGGCGTCATTGCGCGCCTGCTCGATCTTGTTCAGGTAGTGCTCGTCGACATCGCCGGTGATGTACTTGCCGTCGAATACCGCGCAGTCGAACTGGTCGATCTTCACCTTGCCACCACCGACCGCCTCGATCAGGTCCGGCAGGTCCTGGTAGAGCAGCCAGTCGGCGCCGATCAGCTCGGCCACTTCCTCGGTGGTGCGGTTGTGGGCGATCAGCTCGTGGGCGCTGGGCATGTCGATGCCGTACACGTTCGGGTAGCGCACCGCCGGGGCGGCCGAGCAGAAGTAGACGTTCTTGGCGCCGGCCTCGCGGGCCATCTGGATGATCTGCTTGCAGGTGGTGCCGCGAACGATGGAGTCGTCCACCAGCATCACGTTCTTGCCGCGGAATTCCAGCTCGATGGCGTTGAGCTTCTGGCGTACCGATTTCTTGCGCGCGGCCTGGCCCGGCATGATGAAGGTACGGCCGATGTAGCGGTTCTTGACAAAGCCCTCGCGGAACTTCACGCCCAGGTGGTTGGCCAGTTCCAGGGCCGCGGTGCGACTGGTGTCCGGGATCGGGATGACCACGTCGATGTCGTGGTCCGGGCGCTCGCGCTGGATCTTCTCGGCGAGCTTCTCGCCCATGCGCAGGCGTGCCTTGTAGACCGAGACGCCGTCCATGATCGAGTCCGGGCGCGCCAGGTAAACGTGTTCGAAGATGCACGGGGCGAGCTTCGGCGCCTTGGCGCACTGGCGGGTGTAGAGCTTGCCGTCTTCGGTGATGTACACCGCTTCGCCCGGCGCCAGGTCGCGGATCAGGGTGAAGCCGAGCACGTCGAGGGAGACGCTTTCGGAGGCGATCATGTACTCCACGCCTTCGTCGGTGTGACGCTGGCCGAAGACGATCGGGCGGATGGCATTGGGGTCACGGAAGCCGACGATGCCGTAGCCGGTGATCATCGCCACCACGGCGTAGCCACCACGGCAGCGGTCATGCACGCCGGAGACCGCGGCGAACACGTCTTCCTCGGTGGGCTGCAGCTTGCCGCGATGGGCCAGCTCATGGGCGAACACGTTGAGCAGCACTTCCGAGTCGGAACTGGTGTTCACGTGGCGCAGGTCGGATTCGTAGATTTCCTTGGCCAGCTGCTCGACGTTGGTCAGGTTGCCGTTGTGCGCCAGGGTGATGCCGTAGGGCGAGTTGACGTAGAACGGCTGCGCCTCGGCGGAGGTGGAGCTGCCCGCAGTGGGGTAGCGCACGTGGCCGATGCCCATGTGGCCTACCAGGCGCTGCATGTGGCGTTGCTGGAAGACGTCACGGACCAGGCCGTTGTCCTTGCGCAGGAACAACCGGCCGTCATGGCTGGTGACGATGCCGGCAGCGTCCTGGCCGCGATGCTGGAGAACGGTGAGCGCGTCATACAGCGCCTGATTGACGTTCGACTTACCGACGATACCGACGATGCCACACATGCGGTGCAACCCCTGCTGCTAGTAGTTCAGGCTAATACCGGGCGACGGGCCGGGCAGTTGGTGCCCCGCTCGCCACCCTTTGTTTGGCGGCTCAGCTTGGTGCGCTGACGCTGCCGGCGAGCCACTGGCTGGTGAAACCCAGAATCAGGTTCTTCGACCAGTCGGCGACCATCAGAAAATGCGGTAGCAACGTTGACTGCTGCCACCATGGATCCTGTTGCACCGGCGCCAGGCTCAGCAGGCCGACCAGTACCACCACCAGCAAAGCCCCGCGCGCTGCGCCGAAGACCATGCCGAGGAAGCGGTCGGTGCCGTCCATGCCGGTGACCCTGATCAGCTCACCGATCAGGAAATTGACCAACGCCCCCACCAGCAGGGTGGCGATGAAGAGAATGGCGCAGGCCGCGATCACGCGCGCCGACGGCATTTCGATGAACTCGGTGAGGTGCTGTGACAAGGCCCCGCCAAACATCCAGGCGACTATGCCGGCGATGATCCAGGTGAGCAGTGAAAGCGCTTCCTTGACGAAGCCGCGTTTCAGACTGATCAGGCTGGAAATGGCGATGATGGCGATGATCGACCAATCGACCCAGGTGAATGCCACGTATGCAGCTCACGAACAGAAAAGGCGCTGCATTTTAGCAGAGCCCCGTCGCTCCGGTAACCCGCGGATCAGATTGCTCTGATAGAGAGAGCGAATCAGCCCTTTTCAGGCTGGAAACGCACGATGAAGCCATTGAGCTTCTGTTGGCGGCTCAGGGAATCCCGCAGCCGGTCGGCCTCCGCGCGCTCGATCACCGGGCCGACGAACACCCGGTTCATGCCTTCGGCACTGCGGATGTAGGCGTTGTAGCCCTGGCTGCGCAGGGTCTGCTGCAGCTTCTCGGCGCCGGCGCGGCTGGACAGGCTGGCGAGCTGGATGGACCAGCTGACCGGCAGGCCATTCGGGTCGAGGCGCTTTTCATCGGCCTTGGGCGGCGTGGCGGCCGGCGGCACGGCCTGGGCCTGTTGCTGGGCCGGCGGTTGTGCGGGAGCCTGGGGCTGGGCCGGCTGCGCGGGTGCTGCGGGCTGTTCGGTGGGGGCAATGGGCAGGGCGCTGGCCTGGCCGTTGGCATCCAGCGACGGGACCGGCTCTTCCGGCAGCACCTGGGGCTCGGGCACCTCGACGGTTTCCATCTCCACCGGCGGCATCTCCGGGGTCTGCGGCATGGCCGGCGCGTCGATGCGCACCTGGCGCAACTCGTCCTCGCGGGTGAACAGCATCGGCAGGAAGATCACCGCCAGCGCCAGCAGCACCAGGGCACCGACGATGCGTTGCTTGAGTCCCTTGTCCAGCACAGCCACTCCCCCTTAAACCTGATGCGCGAGCCAGGCCAGCGCCTCGGCCACGCAATAGAAAGATCCGAACGCCAGGATTTCATCGCCCTCCCCGGCTTTCTCGCACTGTGCCTCCAGCGCCGCGGCGATATCGCCATGGCTGCTGGCGGTAACGCCCAGCGCGAGCAACGCGGCCTGCAGTTCGGCCGCCGGCCGGCTGCGCGTGGACGGCAGCGTGGCCACGGCCCAGTCCGGCAGCACGTCCTTGAGCGGCGCGAGCACACCGGCCAGGTCCTTGTCGGCCAACAAGCCGAACACCGCCAGGCGCCGACCGGCGACCGGGCGGCTGCGCAAGCGCTCGGCCAGGTAGCTGGCCGCGTGGGGATTATGCCCAACATCCAGCAGCAGCGTGAGTGACTTGCCGCGCCAATTCAGCGCGCGGCGATCCAGGCGCCCGGTGACCCGGGTGGCTTGCAGCGCCTGGGTGATGACGGCTTCGTCCCAGGGCTGGTCGAGCAGCGCATAGGCTTGCAGGGCCAGCGCTGCATTTTCCAGGGGCAGGTCGAGCAGCGGCAAATCATGGAGCTGGCGACCCTGACCATTCCGGTCCAGGCCACGCCAGTGCCAGGCACCCTCCCCGACCGCCAGGTCGTAGTCACGACCACGCAGGATGAAGGGAGCGTTGAGGACAGCAGCCCGCTCGGCGAGCGGTGCAGGTGGGTCGAGATCGCCACAGAGCGCCGGCTTGCCGGCACGGAAGATGCCGGCTTTCTCGAACGCCACGCTTTCGCGGGTATCGCCGAGCCAGTCGGCGTGGTCGATGCCGATGCTGGTGACCAGCGCCAGGTCGGCGTCCACCAGGTTGACCGCATCCAGCCGGCCACCCAGGCCGACTTCTAGCACCACGGCGTCGAGGCCGCTGCGCTCGAACAGCCAGAAGGCCGCAAGGGTGCCCATTTCGAAATAGGTCAGGGAGGTTTCGCCACGGGCCGCTTCCACGGCCACGAATGCCTCGCAGAGCGCTTCGTCGCTGGCATCGACGCCATCGATCTGCACGCGCTCGTTATAGGCCAGTAGGTGCGGCGAGCTGTACACGCCGACCTTGAGGCCCTGCGCCCTCAGCAGTGAAGCGAGGAAGGCGCAGGTCGAACCCTTGCCGTTGGTCCCGGTGACCGTGACCACCCGCGGCGCCGGCCTGTGCAGGCCAAGTCGCTGGGCGACCTGGTGACTGCGTTCCAGCCCCATGTCGATGGCTGTGGGGTGGAGTTGCTCGAGGTAGGCGAGCCAGTCGGCGAGGGTTCGTTGGGTCATGCAGTGGCCGGTGAGGGTAGATGCATGAACTGCGCGAGCAGCCGCGACAGGCGGGCACGCAGTTCATCGCGGGGAATGATCATGTCGATGGCGCCGTGCTCCAGCAGGAACTCGCTGCGCTGGAAGCCTTCAGGCAGCTTCTCGCGAACGGTCTGTTCGATCACGCGAGGGCCGGCAAAGCCGATCAGCGCCTTGGGTTCGGCGACGATTACATCACCGAGCATGGCCAGGCTGGCGGACACGCCACCGTAGACCGGGTCGGTGAGCACGGAGATGAAGGGCAGGCCCTCTTCGCGCAAGCGCGCCAGCACGGCGGAGGTCTTGGCCATCTGCATCAGCGAGATCAGCGCTTCCTGCATGCGCGCACCGCCCGAGGCGGAGAAGCACACCAGCGGGCAACGCTTCTCCAGCGCCACGTTGGCAGCGCGTACGAAACGCTCGCCGACCACAGCGCCCATGGAGCCGCCCATGAAGGAGAACTCGAAGGCGCAGGCGACGATGGGCATGCCTTCCAGGCTACCGCTCATGGCGATCAGCGCATCCTTCTCGCCGGTGTCCTTCTGGGCCGCGGTGATGCGGTCCTTGTACTTCTTGCTGTCACGGAACTTCAGACGATCCACCGGCTCCAGCTCGGCACCCAGTTCCTCGCGGCCGTCGGCGTCGAGGAAGATGTCCAGGCGAGCACGCGCGTCGATACGCATGTGGTGGTTGCACTTGGGACAGACGTCGAGGGTCTTCTCCAGTTCGGGCTTGTACAGCACGGCCTCGCAGGACGGGCACTTGTGCCAGAGGCCTTCAGGAACCGAGCTCTTCTTCACCTCGGAACGCATGATCGAAGGGATCAGCTTGTCTACCAGCCAGTTGCTCATGCTCTCGTTCTCCATAGCTTCAGGCCCGAACACGCGCTAGCGGCCCGGAGCCCTGCGCATGTTCTTGAGCGAATTCACGATTGCGGACGGGGTTGGCGGCATCGGCGGGATGGCGACAGTACGCCCGGCCCCGCACGGTGACGCCGGGAAGGCCCCGGCCATCTGGGCGACGGGCACCGCCAGGGTGCCGTCGCGAAAAGCAAAATCGGCCCGATCCGACACCGTGCGCATACGCGCGTGCCCGGGCAACTGGGTTATGGACGGCAGCGCAGGCGGCGCCGTCACATCTGTGGACGACGGGTTCAGCATGCCGCCCTTGCCGCATCGATGAAGGCTCGCACCTTGTCGTGATCCTTGATGCCTTTGCTCGCCTCCACCCCGCCGCTGACATCGACCGCGTAGGGCCTGACCTGCACCACCGCGCTGGCGACGTTTTCCGGGGTGAGGCCGCCGGCGAGGATCACCGGCTTGCCCAGGCCGACCGGCACCAGGTTCCAGTCGAAGGCTTCGCCGGTACCACCGGGGATGCCGGGCACGTAGGTATCCAACAGCACGCCCGAGGCGCCGGGGTACTCGCTTACGCGGGCCGCCACGTCGTCGCCGGGCTTGACCCGCAAGGCCTTGATATAGGGACGACCATGGCCTTCGCAGGCTGCCGGGGTCTCGTCGCCGTGGAACTGCAGCAGGTCGAGGGGCACCGCTTCGAGAATCGCCGCCAGTTCAGCGGCGGGCATATCGACAAACAGGCCCACGCTGGTCACGAAGGGAGGCAGCGCCGCGACTATCGCCCGGGCCTGCTCGACATTCACCGCTCGCGGGCTGGCGGCATAGAACACCATGCCGATGGCGTCGGCACCGGCCGCTGCCGCGGCGAGAGCGTCCTCGACGCGGGTGATGCCACAGATTTTGATGCGAACGGCTGGCAAGTTGCAGGCACCGGTGGGTAAAAGATGCTGGATGGTAGCAAAGGCTCGGCGGAGCGTCAGCCCGGGTTTTCCGGTAACCAGGATAGAAAATGCGGCCCGATGTAACGGTGCGGCAGCTGGAACTCCTCGGGGTACTCCACCTGCACCAGGTACAGCCCGTAGGGATGGGCGGTGACACCGCCGGCACGCCGCACGCGACTTTCCAGCACTTCACGGGCCCATTCCGGTGGGCGCTCGCCGGCACCAATGGTCATCAGCACGCCGGCGAAGTTGCGCACCATATGGTGAAGGAAGGCGTTGGCGCGGATATCCAGCACGATGAAGCGCCCGTGCTCGCTGAGGTGCAGGTGGTGCACCGTCTTGATCGGCGACTTGGCCTGGCACTGGCGGGCACGGAAGGCGCTGAAGTCATGGGTGCCGACCAGATGGGCGGCGGCCTCGCGCATGCGCTGGATATCCAGCGGGCGATGGTTCCAGGTGACTTCCTCGGCCATGTGCGCCGGGCGGATCTGGTCGTTGTAGATGACATAGCGATAACGCCGCGCCATGGCGCTGAAGCGCGCATCGAAATGCCGGGGCATTTCCTGGGCCCAGGCCACGCTGATGTCGTTCGGCAGGTTCATGTTGGCGCCCATGGTCCAGGCATGCATGGAGCGCTGCACCGGCGTGTCGAAATGCACCACCTGGCCACTGGCATGCACCAGGGCGTCGGTACGCCCGGCACAGCTGAGGGTGACGGGAGCACCGCCGGCCACCTTGGACAAGGCCGTTTCCAGGGTTTCCTGGACGGAGGGCACCCCGGCGCGTTGACGCTGGAAGCCACGGTAGCGGGAGCCCTTGTACTCGATGCCGAGGGCGATTCTGTAAATGCCAACGGCAGCCGAGTCGGCTGCCGTTGTGGGTACTGCTTGGGTCATTGATCAGCTGATACGGGCGATGAGCTCGCGCGCTTCCTGTTGCTGGTTTTCACTGCCCTCGGACATCACTTCGTCGAGGATGTCGCGGGCGCCTTCGGTGTCACCCATGTCGATGTAGGCACGGGCCAGATCGAGCTTGGTGGCGGTTTCGTCAGTGCCGGAGAGGAAGTCGAAATCATCGTCGCCATCCAGGTCCACTGCCGGAGCGGCGGTGCTGGCAGGTGCGCTATCGGCCGGCGGCTGGTCGAGGCTTTCGGCGAGCTGGTCGAGCTCGGCGGTCACTTCATCGAGCTTGGCGGCGAAGCTGTCGGAGAGCGGCGCCTCTTCGGCGGCGGGCTCGTCTTCCGGCATCGACAGGTCGAAATCGGACGGCAGTTCGAAGGCCGACGCGGGCTCTTCCTTGGCGACCGGATCGGCAGCAGGCTGGGAGCCGCCCAGGTTCAGGTCGTCGTCGAGGCTGAGAAGGAAATCATCTTCCTCGGCGATGGACGGCTTGCTGTCGCCTTCCAGCTCCAGGCTGAAGTCGGCCAGGTCGTCGCCCAGATCCAGCGATTGCTCGCCCAGCGGCTTGTCGTCCAGCTCCAGGTCGAAGCCGAGTTCGTCGTCGCTGCGGGCAGCCGGGGCGCTCGGAGCGTCGAGGTTGAGGTCGGCATCCAGGTCGATCTCGTCCAGGCCGGCCAGGGCATCGTTGCCGGAGGCAGCTTGCAGGTCGCGGTCGAGGTCGGCTTCCAGCTCATCCAGGCTCAGGTCGAAGGCATCGTCCATGTCGTCCTGGGCGGCAGGCGCCTGGGCAGCCGGAGCAGCAGGCTCGTCCAGGGTCAGGTCGTCGAGGCTGAAGCTGTCGAGGTCGTCGCTGGCGGAACCGGCGGCGAAGCCGAGGCCGGCAGCGGCGGCCAGCGCCATGGCCGGGTACTTGGCCTTGAGCTGGTCGACTTCGGCATAGGCACCACCGATTTCACGCAGCTCGCTTTCCTGGCGGGCGAAGCCGTCGCGGTCACCCAGTTCGGCGTAGACCTCCATCAGCTTCAGGCGCAGGTCGGCACGATGCGGCTCGTCGTTGATCGCGTTCTGCAGCAGCTCGGCAGCCTGGTTGAAGCGGCCGTAGGCGATGTAGATGTCGGCTTCGCTGATGGCATCGCCGGTCTGGGCGGTGACACGCTCCTCGGCCTGGGCCGGAGCAGCGGCGACCGCAGCAGGCTCGTTCTCGAGGCCGGCGAAGGCGTTGTCCTGGATGTCCAGGTCGTTGTCGAAGCCGGTGTCGTCATCCTGGGCGGCCAGGCTGTTCTGCAGCTCGGCTTCCTTCATGGCGTTGCGACGGGAGAGGATCATCAGTGCGACCAGCAGAAGCAGCAGCGCGCCGCCACCGGCGATGCCCAGCAGCATCGGGTTGCCCATCAGGTCGTCGACGAAGCCAGGCTGTTCGGCTTCAGGTTCCGGCTGCACGGGCGCCACGGCCGCCGGAGCGGGCTCGACCGGCTTGGCGGCTTCTGCCGGAGCAGCAGGTTTTTCAACGGCATCAGCCGGCTCACTGGCCGGCTGCTGGTTCTGGGACTGGGCGGCTGCATCAGGTGCAGCCGGCTCCTCGTTGTAGTTGTAGTCCGGTGCCTGCCCGGCCGGGGGAGTGGCCTGAGTCGCATCGGGTGCCGGAGTAGCCGGCACCGCTGCAGGTTGTTCGGCAGCCGGAGTGGCCGGGGTGGCGGAAGCGGCTGGCGCTGTCGGCGTGACCGGTGCTGCCGGAGCGGCGGCCTCGGGTTTCTTCGCCAGGTCGCCCTGCAGCTTGGCCAGCTGATCATCCTTCAGCTGGATCAGGCGTTGCAGTTTATCCAGCTGGCTCTGCAGGTCGGTCATCCGGCCCTTGAGCTCGTCGTTCTCGCGACGGGTGGTGTCCAGGCTTTCCTGGGTCACCGCCAGTTTCTCGGCCAGCGCCTTGTTGTTGCCATTGCCAGCACCCTTCTCGCTGCCGGCAGTGGACTTGCCACTCTCGGCGGATACCAGGCGCAGGTTATCCTTGCTTTCGGTCTTGGCCGGAGCGGCACCGGCGCTGGCGCGCTTGGTGGCGTCGAGCTGGCGCTGGCCGGCGGTACCGGCTACGGCGCTGCCATCACGCCAGGCGGCGTTCTGCGCTGCGACCTGGGCAATAGCCTCGGATTGGGAACGGCTGGCGATCTGCGCATCGGTCGGCATGCGCAGCACCTGGCCGCTCTTCATGCGGTTGATGTTGCCGCCGACGAAGGCATCCGGGTTCAGGTCCTGGATGGCCAGCATGGCCTGGTGCACGGAACCGCTGGAGCGGTTGCGCTGGGCAATTTCCCACAGGGTGTCGCTGCCGGTGGTCTTGTATTCTTCGGCGCCCGCCTTGGCGGTGGAAGCGGCCGAGGCGACAGGCGTGGACGGACGCGGTGCCTGGGCAGCCGGGCTGGCACTCGGACGCGGTGCAGCAGCCGGGCGCGGAGCCTGGGCCGGAGCGGCGATGGGCATGCTCGGCACGACGGCAGCGGTGGTTTCAGCGGAGTAGGTCGGCGGGTCCAGCAGCAGGGTGTATTCGCGCAGCAGGCGACCGTTGGGCCACAGCACTTCCACCATGAAGTTCAGGTAGGGCTCGCGCACCGGCTTGTTGGAGGTTACGCGGATCACGCTCTTGCCATTGGGCTTGAGCACCGGCGTGAACTTGAGGTCGGTCAGGAAGTACTGGCGATCGACGCCGGCCTTGCTGAACTCTTCGGCCGAAGCCAGGCTCGGAACGACTTCGTTGGAGGCCAGATCACGGACCTCGAGCAGCTCGATTTCAGCGACCAGCGGCTGGTTCAAGGCGGACTTCAGGGTCACTTCCCCGAGCCCCAAAGCGTGAGCCATGCCGGAGGTCAGCGCCGAAGCAGCCGCAATTGCCAGCACCAGTTTGCGAACCCGAATCATAGCGTAATCCCTTGTTTTATCTTTTTTTCTCGGCCGAACGAGAGAGTATTTTGATCGCTGCCACAACACGCCATAGCGGTTCCCCGTCAGCGATGAAAACTAAACCAGTATTGTCAAGCTAGAAAAGTTCTTCAAATTTTCAGGTAAGTATCTTTTACAGATAGTGTTTTATCAATAACTCGCCGGACTGTACGGCGTTGAGTGCAGCGCCTTTTCGCACATTATCAGACGCAATCCACAAATTGACTTGGCGCGGGTCTTCCAGCCCTTTTCGCACGCGGCCGACGTAGATCACATCCTGCCCCACAGCGTCACCTACCGCCGTCGGATAGTCGCCCTGCTCCACCAGTTCGATGCCCTCCGCCGCCTCCAGTTTTTCCAGCACGACGGCCAGGTCGACGTCCTCGCGCACCTGCAGCGAGACGCTCAGGCTGTCGCCGAAGAACACCGGTGCCAACACGCAGGTGGCGGCCACATCCAGGGCCGGGGCAGCCAGCAGTGCTTTCAATTCGCGTGCCAGTCTCTTCTCCAGCTGGGCGTGGCCCGCCTCATCCACCGCATCGGGTTGGGCGAGGATGTTGAAGGCAACCTGGCGATCAAAGAAGCGCGGCTCCAGCGGACGGGCGTTGAGCAGCTCGGCGGTTTGCCGGGCCAATTCGGTGACCCCCTCGCGGCCACGGCTGGAAACGGCCAGGCAGGCGGTGACCGTGACCCGCTCGATGCCCAGGGACGCCAGCGGCGCCAGGGCGCAGGCCAGGGCGACGGCAGAAGCGCTCGGGCTGCACAACTTATAAGGAGGGGCCAGTTCGCCGAGCAGGCCGGCATTGGCTTCCGGCACCAGCGGCTGGGCGTCGTCCAGAACACCGGAAAGATCGATCACCGCGCAGCCCGCCTGGCTGGCGCGCACGACGAAGCTGCGGCTCACCGCCTCGCCGGCGGCGAAGAAGGCCAGGCGCACCTGGGAGAAATCGAATTCGGCGACATCACGCACGCGCAGGTTCTTGCCGCGGAACTGCACGGAGGCGCCGGCAGACTCGATGCTGGCCAGCACGTGCAGGGTTCCGACGGGGAACTCACGCTCGGCAAGGAGTTCGACGAGGGTTTCGCCAACGGTACCGGTGGCGCCGACAACGGCGATATCGAAGGACTGGCTCATGGACATTGCCTCTGGCGAAACGGGAGCGGCACTTTAACCGTCGCCCCGCACGCAGGCAATCGAGGGAAACCGGGCGCCGACGAGCCTCGTCGGCGCCCGTTGTCGATCAACGCTCCAGGAGGATGCGCAGCATGCGGCGCAGCGGCTCGGCCGCGCCCCACAGCAGTTGGTCGCCCACGGTGAAGGCGCCGAGGTATTGCGTGCCCATGTTGAGCTTGCGCAGACGCCCTACAGGCACGCTAAGGGTGCCGGTGACGGCGGTCGGGGTCAGCTCGCGCATGCTGATCTCGCGCTGGTTCGGCACCAGTTTCACCCAGGGATTGTGCTGGCTGATCATGCCTTCGATATCGGCGATGGGCACATCCTTGTTCAGCTTGATGGTCAGCGCCTGGCTGTGGCAGCGCATGGCGCCGATGCGCACGCAGATGCCGTCCACCGGGATCGGGCTCTTGAAGCGACCGAGGATCTTGTTGGTTTCGGCCTGGCCCTTCCACTCTTCACGGCTCTGGCCGTTGGGCAGCTCCTTGTCGATCCAGGGGATCAGGCTGCCCGCCAGGGGCACGCCGAAGTTCTCGGTGGGGTACGCCTCGCCGCGCATGGCTTCGGCCACCTTGCGATCGATGTCGAGGATGGCGCTGGCCGGGTTGGCCAGGTCATCGGCGACCGCCGCGTGGGTCGCGCCCATCTGCTTGATCAGCTCGCGCATGTTCTGGGCACCGGCGCCGGAGGCTGCCTGGTAGGTCATGGCGCTCATCCACTCCACCAGGCCGGCTTCGAACAGCCCGCCCAGGGCCATCAGCATCAGACTGACGGTGCAGTTGCCGCCGATGTAGTTCTTGGTGCCGGCGTCCAGTTGCTGGTCGATGACACGACGGTTGACCGGGTCGAGGACGATGACCGCGTCATCCTGCATGCGCAGGCTGGAAGCGGCATCGATCCAGTAGCCCTGCCAACCGGCTTCGCGCAGCTTGGGGAAGACTTCGCTGGTGTAGTCGCCACCCTGGCAGGTCAGGATCACGTCGAGGCTTTTCAGCTCATCGATGTTGTAGGCGTCCTTCAGCGGGGCAACGTCCTTGCCGATCGCCGGGCCTTGCCCGCCAACATTGGAGGTGGTGAAGAAAACCGGCTCGATCAGGTCGAAGTCCCGCTCTTCAAGCATTCGCTGCATGAGCACGGAACCCACCATGCCACGCCAACCGATCAGACCTACACGCTTCATGACAACTACACCTTTCAGGAAAAAGTGGACCGCCGGTATTCCGGCGAGCCCGACAGATTACAGATTACGCAGGGCCTCGACCACTGCATCGCCCATGGCTTGGGTACCGACCTTGGTGGTGCCGGCGGAGAAGATGTCGCCGGTGCGCAAGCCCTGGTCGAGGACGAGGCTCACGGCCTTCTCGATGGCATCCGCGGCGGCGCTCTGGTTGAAGCTGTAGCGCAGCATCATCGAGACCGAGAGGATGGTCGCCAGGGGGTTGGCGATGCCTTGGCCGGCGATGTCCGGCGCGGAGCCGTGGCACGGCTCGTACATGCCCTTGTTGTGCGCATCCAGGGAGGCGGAAGGCAGCATGCCGATGGAGCCGGTGAGCATGGAAGCCTCATCCGACAGGATGTCGCCGAACATGTTGTCGGTGACCATCACGTCGAACTGCTTGGGTGCGCGCACCAGCTGCATAGCGGCGTTGTCGACGTACATGTGCGACAGCTCGACGTCCGGGTAGTCCTTGGCCACTTCCTCGGCCACTTCACGCCACAGCTGGCTGGAGGCGAGCACGTTGGCCTTGTCCACCGAGCAGAGCTTCTTGCCGCGCACGCGGGCCATGTCGAAGCCGACGCGGACGATGCGGCGGATTTCGCTTTCGGCATAGGGCAGGGTGTCATAGGCCTGGCGCTCGCCGTTTTCCAGCACGCGCTGTTCGCGGGGCTGGCCGAAGTAGATGCCGCCGGTCAGCTCACGGACGATGAGGATATCCAGGCCCGCGACCACTTCCGGCTTGAGGCTGGAGGCATCGGCCAGTTGCGGATAAAGGATGGCCGGGCGCAGGTTGGCGAACAGGCCCAGCTGCGAGCGGATCTTCAGCAGGCCGCGTTCCGGGCGGATGTCACGCTCGATCTTGTCCCACTTCGGGCCGCCCACGGCGCCCAGCAGCACGGCGTCGGCCTGGCGCGCACGCTCCAGGGTCTCGTCGGCCAGGGGCACGCCGTGCTTGTCGATGGCAGCGCCGCCGATCACGTCGTGGGTCAGCTCGAAGCCGAGCTGGAACTTGTCATTGGCCAGCTCCAGCACCTTGACCGCCTCGGCCATGATTTCCGGGCCGATACCGTCGCCAGGGAGAACCAGAATCTGTTTGCTCATGAGTCTTTCCTTCGGAAAAAAAAGCTTCAAGCCCCAAGTCGCAGGCCCCAAGTACTTGTCGCTTGGAGCTTGCAGCCTGACGCTCAGTTATTTAGTGGCCCACAGCACCAGCACGTCGGTACTGAAGGAGCCGTCTTCGGTGATTTCGAAATACTCGCGCACTTCCTCGCCCACCGCCTTCTGCAGGGCAAGGATGGCGTCGCGGAATACATCCGGCGTGCGCATGCGGGTGATCCAGGAGGCGAACTCCAGGCGCAGCCGCTGACGCGCATGGCGATCGACGAACAGACCGGCCTCGCTCACCTGGCGCAGCCACTCGGCGACGGAATAGTCGCGCACATGGCTGGTGTCGCGCAGCACTTCCACGGCCTGCAGGTGGGTGTCGAGCAGCGGGCTGCCCGGCGACGCCACGTCGATGAAGGCAGCGGTGCCGCCCGGCTTCAGCACTCGACGCACCTCGCGCAGGGCCAGGCCCAGGTCGCTCCAGTGGTGCGCGGAATAGCGGCTGAAGACGAAATCGAAGCTGGCATCGGCGAAGGGCAGGCGCTCGGCCGCCCCGCGCTCGGCGCGCAGGTTGCCCAGCCCACGCTCGGCAGCGGCCGCTGCGACCACCTCCAGCATCTGCTCGGAGAGGTCGTAAGCCACCACTTCGCCGACCAGCGGCGCGACATGGAAGCTGACATGCCCGGCGCCACAGCCGAGGGCGAGCACCCGGGCGTCGCCCCGGCCATCGACCGCCGCCTGCAGCAGCGCGAATTCGGTGCCCTGGGCGTGCACGGCACTGCTCAGGTAGGCACTGGCCTGTTCGCCGAACTGGCGCTGCACCACCTGGGCATGGGCCTTGTCGCTCATCTCGCTCCCCTGCCTCAGGCGTCGCGGAACAGCCAGGGCTGCGCCTGGCGATGACCGCCCTCGAAGGCGCGGATGGCGTCCGCGTCCTGCAGGGTCAGGCCGATGTCGTCGAGGCCGTTGAGCAGGCAGTGCTTGCGGAACGCGTCCACTTCGAAGCTGTACTGCCTGCCGTCCGGGCGGGTCACGGTCTGTGCGGCGAGGTCGACGGTGAGCTGGTAGCCCTCCTCCGCTTCGCACTGCTTGAACAGCTCGTCCACCTCTTCATCCTTGAGGATGATCGGCAGCAGGCCGTTCTTGAAGCTGTTGTTGAAGAAGATGTCGGCGTAGCTCGGCGCGATGATGGCGCGGAAGCCGTACTCCTCCAGGGCCCAGGGTGCGTGCTCGCGGGAGGAGCCACAACCGAAGTTCTCACGGGCCAGCAGCACGCTGGCGCCCTGGAAGCGCGGGAAGTTGAGGACGAAGTCCGGGTTCACCGGGCGCTTGGAGTTGTCCTGGTTGGGCTGGCCGACATCGAGGTAACGCCACTCGTCGAACAGGTTGGGGCCGAAGCCGGTGCGCTTGATCGACTTGAGGAATTGCTTGGGGATGATCTGGTCGGTGTCGACGTTGGCACGATCGAGCGGAGCGACGAGACCGGTGTGTTGGGTAAAGGCTTTCATCTCGCTCTCCTTACTTGAGCATCTCGCGAACATCGACGAAGCGGCCATTGACGGCGGCTGCGGCGGCCATGGCCGGGCTGACCAGGTGGGTACGACCACCGGCGCCCTGGCGGCCTTCGAAGTTGCGGTTGGAGGTGGAGGCGCAATGCTCGCCGCTTTCGAGGCGGTCCGGGTTCATCGCCAGGCACATGGAGCAGCCCGGCTCACGCCATTCGAAGCCGGCCTCGATGAAGATCTTGTCCAGCCCTTCCTGTTCGGCCTGCTGCTTCACCAGGCCGGAGCCCGGTACCACCATCGCCTGCTTGACGGTGGTGGCGACCTTGCGGCCCTTGGCCACTTCGGCAGCGGCGCGCAGGTCTTCGATGCGCGAGTTGGTGCAGGAACCGATGAACACGCGGTCCAGCTGGATATCGGTGATCGCCTGGTTGGCGGCCAGGCCCATGTACTTCAGGGCACGGGTGATGGAATCACGCTTGACCGGGTCGGCCTCGACGGCCGGGTCCGGCACGCGCTGGTCGACTGGCAGCACCATCTCCGGCGAGGTGCCCCAGCTGACCTGAGGAATGATGTCTTCGGCGCGCATCTCGATCACGGTGTCGAAGTGCGCATCAGCGTCGGAAACCAGGTCCCTCCAGGCGGCCACGGCCTTTTCCCAGTCGGCGCCCTTGGGCGCGAAGGGGCGGCCTTCGACATAGGCGATGGTCTTCTCGTCCACCGCCACCATGCCCACGCGGGCACCGGCTTCGATGGACATGTTGCAGATGGTCATGCGGCCTTCCATGGACAGGTCGCGGATGGCGCTGCCGGCGAACTCCAGGGCGTGGCCGTTGCCACCGGCGGTGCCGATCTTGCCGATCACCGCGAGCACGATGTCCTTGGCGGTCACACCGAAGGGCAGCGTGCCCTCCACGCGCACCTGCATGTTCTTCATCTTCTTGGCGATCAGGCACTGGGTGGCCAGCACGTGCTCCACCTCGGAGGTGCCGATGCCGTGGGCCAGCGCACCGAAGGCGCCGTGGGTGGAGGTGTGCGAGTCACCGCAGACCACGGTCATGCCCGGCAAGGTGGCACCCTGCTCCGGGCCGACCACGTGGACGATGCCCTGCCGTACGTCGTTCATCTTGAACTCGAGGATGCCGAAGTCGTCGCAATTCTCGTCGAGGGTCTGCACCTGGATGCGCGACACCTCGTCGGCGATGGCTTCGAGGCCGCCCTGGCGCTCGGCGCGGGTGGTCGGCACGTTGTGGTCCGGGGTCGCGATGTTGGCGTCGATGCGCCAAGGCTTGCGGCTGGCCAGACGCAGGCCTTCGAATGCCTGGGGCGAGGTCACTTCGTGGAGGATGTGACGGTCGATGTAGATCAGCGACGAACCATCGTCGCGGCGCTTCACCTCGTGCAATTCCCAGAGCTTGTCGTACAGCGTCTTGCCGGCCATCGGTGGGTCCTCATCAGCGTGTTTCTATGCCGGGGCTCTCATGGATAAAAAGGCCCCTTGGCTTGTGGGGATGATCCTAGGGATTTGACATGAATAACTCAAATTCATATTTTTCATCCAATGGATTCCCCTCAGGAATAACCTCAGCCACGCCCTCTGCCTGGAGCTCAAGCGCCAATGGACCTCGCCAGCCTCAATGCCTTCATCGCCATCGCCGAAACCGGCAGCTTCTCCGAGGCCGGCGAACGCCTGCACCTGACCCAGCCGGCGGTGAGCAAGCGCATCGCTTCCCTGGAGCAGCAGTTGAACGTGCGCCTGTTCGACCGCCTCGGCCGCGAAGTGGGCCTGACAGAAGCCGGCCGCGCCCTGCTGCCGCGTGCCTACCAGATCCTCAATGTGCTGGACGACACCCGTCGCGCCCTGAGCAACCTCTCCGGTGACATCAGCGGCCGCCTGACCCTGGCCACCAGCCACCACATCGGCCTGCATCGCCTGCCGCCGCTGCTGCGGGCCTTCACCCGTGCCTACCCGCAGGTGGCGCTGGATATCCAGTTCCTCGATTCCGAAGTCGCCTATGAAGAGATCCTCCATGGCCGCGCCGAGCTGGCGGTGATCACCCTGGCCCCGGAAACCGCCCTGCCCGTGCAGGCGGTGCCGGTTTGGGACGACGCCCTGGACTTCGTCGCCGCCCCCGAACATCCGCTGGCCCGCGACAAGACCATCTTCCTCGCCGACGTGGCCAAGCACCCGGCGGTGTTCCCCGGCGGCAACACCTTCACCCACCACATCGTGCGGCGCCTGTTCGAGGCCGAAGGTCTGACGCCGAACATCGGCATGAGCACCAACTACATGGAGACCATCAAGATGATGGTCTCCATCGGCCTGGCCTGGAGCGTGCTGCCGCGCACCATGCTCGACGAGCAGGTGGTGCGCCTGCCGCTGCAGGACATCCAGCTGAGCCGCAAGCTCGGCTACATCCTGCACACCGACCGCACCCTGTCGAACGCAGCCAAGGCCTTCATGGCCCTGCTCGACGCCCAGCGCGACAATCTTGCGTAGTCCCCGAACCAGGGGCTAACGTGAGCCGCATAACGATAAGAAAAGGCCCGTGCATGCCCCAGCCACCCCGCCCACTCTCCGCCCGCACCGCGCCACACTGCAGCCTCCGGACCGGAAAGGGCCGCCATGACCAAGCCATCTGATCGCCCGCCACTGCCCTTCATCCCCGCCCTCGACCCCGGCGAGTTCGAACAGAGCTGGCAGGACACGCAACGCCTGCTCGCCGCGCTCAATGGCGCGCGCCTGGGCGCCTGGGACTGGGACATCGCCAGCGGCCGGGTCAACTGGTCCCGCGGCGCCCAGGCGCTGTTCGGCCTGGACCCCAAGCGCCCGCTGCGCACCCAGGTCGACTACATCGAACTGATTCCCGAGGAAGACCGCGCCGGCGTGCTCGAACTCTTCGCCCGGGTGCTGTCCGGCGCCCACCCGGACCGCGCCTTCCGCCACCGCATCCGCTGGCCCGACGGCAGCCTGCACTGGCTGGAGATCAGCGGCAGCCCGCAGGAAGACCCCGACGGGCGCAAGCGCATCATCGGGGTGATCCGCGACGTCACCGAGCAGCAGGAGCGGGCCGAGGCGCTGGAGAACTCCCAGCGACGCTTCTCCAGCCTGTTCCACTTGAGCCCCGACGTGATCCTGCTGGTGCGCATGGACGGCGGCATCATCACCGAGGCCAACCAGCACTTCGAAAGCGTGTTCGGCTGGCCGGCCGCCGAGGTGGTCGGCCGCAGCACCCAGGAACTGGGCATCTGGGTCCACCCGCAGCAGCGTGAACTGCTCTACCGCAACAGCCCCGGCTCGGAAGACCCCATCGTCCAGGAGGTGCAGCTGCGCACCCGCGACGAGCGGGTGCTCGACGGGGTGCTGTCCAGCCAGTTCGTCGACCTGGACGGCGAATCCTTCCTCATCAGCACCTTCCTCGACACCACCGAGCGCAAGCGCGCCGAAGCCGCCCTGCGCACCAGCGAGGAGAAGTTCTCCAAGGCCTTCCGCAGCACCCCCGATGCCGTGGTCATCACCGACCGCGAGACCGGTTGCTTCATCGAGGCCAACCCCGGCTTCCAGCGCCAGTTCGGCTGGGATGCCAGCGAAACCATCGGCCGCAGCTCGCTGGAACTGGGTATCTGGGTCAATCCCGAGCAGCGCCGCGAGATGCTCGACGCCTTCGGCAACAGCGGCATCCTCGCCGGCCTGGAAGTGCAACTGCGCGGCCGCGACGGTACCGTCAGCACCAACCTGCTGTATGGCGACCAGATCCAGCTCAATGGCCGTACCTGCCTGGTACTGACGGTGCGCGACATCACCGAGATGCGCGCCCAGGAGCGCGCCTTGAAGGACAGCCAGGAGCGCCTGGCCCTGGCTCTGGAATCCGCCGACCTGGGCACCTGGGACTGGCACATCCCCAGCAGCAGCCTCTATGGCTCTGCCCGGGCCTCGGCGCTGCACGGGCTGGCCACCGAGCCGTACGAAGGCGACTTCAAGAACTTCTTCAGTTTCGTGCCCCTGGAAGACCAGATGGCCATGCGCCAGGCCTACCAGGACCTGCTCACCGGGGTAACCAAGGACTACCAGTTCACCTACCGCTCACGCTTCGCCAATGGCGAGATCCATTTCCTGGAAAGCACCGCCAAGCTCTACCGTGACGAAGCGGGCGAGCCGCTGCGCATGGCCGGCATCCTCATCGACATCACCGAACGGGTGCGCCGCGAGCAGCGCCTGGCGGCGTCGGAGGAGAAGTTCGTCACCCTGTTCCAGGCCAGCCCCGACCCCATCTGCGTGACCCGCGTGCGCGACGGCGCCTTCATCGAGATCAACCCCAGCTTCACCGAGGTGTTCGGCTGGCGCCCCGATGAGATCGTCGGCCGCCGTGCACCGGAGATCGCCTTCTGGGCCGACCTGGAGCAGCGCGACCAGCTTTCGCGCACGCTGATGCGCGACAAGGGCCTGGACAACGTCGAGGCCCAGTACCTGACCCAGGACGGACGGATGCTGACCTGCGTAGTGTCCAGCCGCTTCATCCGCGTCGACCGCCAGCTGTGCATCACCACCACCTTCCGCGACATCACCGAGCGTCAGCAGTCCGAAGCAGCGCTCAAGGCCAGCCAGGAGAAGTTCGCCAAGGCGTTCCACTCCAGCCCCGACGCCATCACCATCACCGAGCGCGACACGGGCCGCTACATCGAGGTCAATGAAGGCTTCTGCCGCCTCACCGGCTACAGCGCCGAGGAAGTGATCGGGCGCACCGCCGACGACCTGCACATCTGGGCCCGGCCCGGTGAGCGCGAGCACCTGATCGAGGTCATGCGCCGGGATGGGCGCGCCCACCACCTGGAGATGTCCGGCCAGCACCGCGACGGCACGCGCAAGGTGGTGGAGGTCTCGGTGGAGCAGATCGACCTCGACGGCAAGGCCTGCCTGCTGCTGACGGCCCGCGACATCAGTGCGCTGAAGGACGCCCAGGCGCAGATCCAGCACCTGGCCTACCACGACTCGCTGACCAACCTGCCCAACCGCGCCCTGCTGATGGACCGCCTGACCCAGCAGATCGCCCTGCTACGCCGTCATAAGCTGCGCGGTGCCCTGCTGTTCCTCGACCTCGACCACTTCAAGCACATCAACGACTCCCTCGGCCATCCGGTGGGCGACTCGGTGCTGAAAATGGTCACCGCACGCCTGGAAGCCAGCGTGCGCCTGGAAGATACGGTCGCGCGCCTGGGCGGCGACGAATTCGTGGTGCTGCTCACCGGCCTGGAGGGCAAGCGCTCCGAGGTAACGCGCCAGGTGCGGCAGATCGCCGACAAGCTGCGCAAGCTGCTGGCCGAGCCCATGCTGCTGGACGGCCATCACCTGCAGGTCACGCCGAGCATGGGCGTGGCGCTGATTCCCGATCACGGCGAGACGCCCGCCGACCTGCTCAAGCGCGCCGATATCGCCCTGTACCGGGCCAAGGATTCGGGGCGCAACGCCATCCAGATGTTCCGCGCCACCATGCAGGAGGCGGCCAGCGAGCGCCTGCGCCTGGAGAACGACCTGCGCCTGGCCCTGGTTCGCGGCGAGTTCGAGCTGTACTTCCAGCCCCAGGTGGACGCCCGCAGCAACCGGGTGATAGGCGCCGAAGCGCTGCTGCGCTGGATGCACCCGACCCTGGGGCCGCAGTCGCCGGCGCAATTCATCCAGGTGCTGGAGGAAAGCGGGATGATCCTCGAGGTGGGCAGCTGGGTGCTGGCCGAGGCCTGCCGGGCTTGCGAACAGTTGCTCGCCGACCGGCTGGCCAACCCCGACGACTTCAGCCTGTGCGTGAACATCAGCCCCCGGCAGTTCCGCCAGAACGACTTCGTCGAACGCATCGAGAAGAGCCTGGCCGATACCCGCTTGCCACAGGGCATTCTCAAGCTGGAGATCACCGAAGGCATCGTCATCCAGAACCTCGACGACACCATCGGCAAGATGCGCCGCCTGAAGAAGCTCGGCGTCAGTTTCGCCATGGACGACTTCGGCACCGGCTACTCCTCTCTGACCTACCTCAAGCGCCTGCCGGTGGATGTGCTGAAGATCGACCAGTCATTCGTCCGCGATGCCACCAACGACCCCAACGATGCCGAGATCATCCGCGCCATCGTCGCCATGGCCCGCAGCCTGGGCCTGGGCATGGTGGCCGAAGGGGTGGAGCAGAAGGAGCAGCTGGACTTCCTCGAACAGCAGGGTTGCCACCTGTACCAGGGCTACCTGTTCAGCCGGCCGGTGCCGCTGGAGGAATTCCGCGCACTGCTGGCCAGGAACAACGAGCAGGCTTTACCCCCGGCCCCATGAAAAAGGGCGCCCGCAGGCGCCCTCTTCTACCGCAGCAACCGCTGCCGGATCAGTTCTCCAGCACCGCGCGGGCACCATTGATGGGGATGCGCTTGGCCTTGGCGTCTTCCGGCACGATGCGTACCAGGTCGATGTTCAGCAGGCCGTTCTGCAGCCCGGCGCTGCGCACTTCGATGTGGTCGGCCAGGCGGAACGACAGCTTGAAGCCGCGCTGGGCGATGCCCTGGTGCAGGTAGGTCACGCTCTCGACACCCTTGTCGCGCTTGCCACCACTGATGGTGAGCACGCCACGCTCGACCTGCAGCTCCAGGTCTTCTTCCTGGAAGCCGGCTGCAGCGACCACGATGCGGTACTGGTCATCACCGTGCTTCTCGACGTTGTAGGGCGGATAGCTGCTGCCGCTGTCGTTGCGTTGGGCGGACTCGAACAGGTCGTTGAACCGGTCGAAGCCCACGGAATGACGGAACAGCGGAGCGAGGGAAAATGCAGTGGTCATGAAAATCTCTCCTGAATGATCAGCAAGTGTCTAAAGTCGCGGGACCCGACTTCGGCATCCCGCATTCCCCTAGATAGGGACGGCCGAAATGATTTCAAGGGGCTTTTTTACAATGGAGGCTCCATGCACAAGGTCATGCTCATCACTGGCGCCAGCCGTGGCATCGGCGCCGCCACCGCGCGACTGGCGGCGGCGCGCGGCTATGCGCTGTGCATCAATTACCGGCAACAGCGCGAGGCGGCCGAGCAACTGGTGGACGAGATCACGCACCAGGGCGGCCGGGCCATCGCGGTTGCCGCGGACGTGGCCGACGAGCGACAGGTGGCACAGTTGTTCGCAGCCATCGAGAGCGAATTCGGCCGTCTGGATGTGCTGGTCAACAACGCCGGAATGCTCGAACGCCAGGCACGCCTGGAGGAGATCGACGGCGCCCGGCTGCTGCGGGTGTTCGGCGCCAACGTCTTCGGCAGCTTCCACTGCGCCCGCGAGGCGATCCGCAGGATGTCCACCCGCCACGGCGGCCGGGGCGGCGCGATCATCAACCTGTCGTCCATCGCCGCGCGCCTGGGTGCGCCCAACGAGTACATCGACTATGCGGCGGCCAAGGGCGCCATCGATGCGATGACGGTAGGGCTAGCCAAGGAAGTAGCGGCCGAAGGCATCCGGGTGAACGCGGTGCGGCCCGGCGTGATCCGCACGGAAATCCATGCCAGTGGCGGGGAGCCGGAGCGGGTGGAGCGGGTCGCCGCCAGCATCCCCCTGGGCCGGGGCGGCGAAGCGGAAGAAATCGCCAAGGCCATTCTCTGGCTGGCCAGCGACGAGGCCTCGTATACCACCGGCGCCCTGCTGGATGTCGCCGGCGGCCGCTGAGCACGCGCATCGTAGGTTGGCGCCGAGCGCAGCGAGGCCCAACGAAACAACCCTGATGCTGCGCTTCGTACCTCAGTGCGTAGCCCGGGCTTCAGCCCGGGAAAACCAAGGAACAGGTAAGGCGCATCAAGCCGCCGCGAACTCCCGCTCCAGGCTGGGCAGGCCCAGCAGGGCGTCGATGCGAGCACAGTCGCTTTCGCGGCGGATCTCGGTGAACAGCAGCACGGCCTCCGGATAGGTGCGCGTGAGCATCGCCAGCCATTGCTTGAGCCGCCCCGGGGCGTAACGCGGGGCAAGCTTGCGCCGAGCCTGGCGCCAGAAGTCGCGGAGCAGCGGCTGGAACTCCGCCCAGCTCATCTCCTCGGGTGTTTCGCCGGCACGCACGGCGGCGATCTGCCGGGCCAGGTCGGGGCGCGAGACCAGGCCGCGACCGAGCATGATGTCCTCGACGCCGCTGACCTCGCGGCAGCGTCGCCAGTCGTCCAGCGTCCACACCTCGCCATTGGCGAATACCGGCACCTTGACTACATCCTGCACCCGCGCCACCCACTCCCAGTGGGCCGGCGGCTTGTAGCCCTCGACCTTGGTGCGTGCATGCACCACCAGTTGCGAGGCGCCACCTTCGGCCAGGGCCAGGGCGCAGTCGAGCACGCCATCGGGGCTGTCGAAGCCCAGGCGCATCTTCGCCGTGACCGGAATGGCGGCAGGCACCGCACGGCGCACGCCACTGACGATGGCATGCAGCAGCTCGGGCTCCCTGAGCAACACGGCGCCGCCACGGGACTTGTTCACCGTTTTCGCCGGGCAGCCGAAGTTGAGGTCGATCACCGGCGCGCCCAGTTCACAGGCGTATGCAGCGTTTTCCCCCAGGCACACCGGATCGGAGCCCAGCAGCTGCACGCGCATCGGCGTGCCGGCACGGGTACGCGCACCACTCTCCAGCTCGGGAGCGAGCTTCTGGTAGGTGCTGGCCGGCAGCAGGCGATCGCTGACGCGGATGAACTCGCTGACGCACCAATCGATGCCGCCCACACGGGTCAGCACATCTCGGAGAATCTCGTCGACCAGGCCCTCCATGGGCGCCAGGGCGATTTGCATAGGGGAAGCCTTGGAAAAATGGGCGCGTAGTGTAAGCGCGGAGCGGGCCTGCACAGAATCCTCCCGACGAAAACCGCGGGAGCAAGTTCGCGCCGGCGCAGTCGAAAGCCGTATGCCCTGGAGAAGGAACCGCCGATGAAGACGCTCCGCCCTGCCCTGCTCTGCCTGGCTCTTGGCAGCCTGGCCCCGCTGGCCGATGCAGAAACCCTATTGGAGAGCCCGCTGCAACCGGCGCCCGACTCAGTGGCGGAGCTGGTGGTCAGCCGCGACGAGAACGCCGCCAATGCCTGCGAAGTGGGCCTCTACCTGCAGGACGAACTGGTGGCGCAACTGTCTGCCGGGCAGGCCATCAGCCTCAGCGTGCCGGCCGGCGAGATGACCCTGAACGTCGCCCAGAGCCCCTCGGGCTATTGCGCCGGCAACCTCGCCGGGCGCCCGCAGTCGGTGCTGATCCAGCCCGGCGAGCGGCGGCACTTCCGCATCGTGCAGAACCCGACCGAGCTGTTCCTGTCGCCAGCGGTGGACTGAGCGCTCAGAGCTCCAGGGGGAACGGCTGCATCAATGCGCGGCCATAGCCCTCGATGAATTCCGGCGGCATGCGCTTGGGGCGGCCGCTGGAAAGCTCGATGCAGACGAAGGTGGTCCTGGCCCGCAGCAGGGTCGCGCCGTCTTCGGGGCGGATCAGCTGGAAGCGGCGGTCCATCTTCAGGCGCTGGTCGGATTCGACGATCCAAGTGGCCATCTGCAGCTCCTGCTCCTCATAGGCAGCAGCGAGGTAGTCGATCTCGTGGCGCACCACGGCCATGGCGCGATCCAGGCGGCGGTATTCGGCCAGGTCCAGCCCCAGACTCTGGGAGTGGCGCCAGGCGCAACGCTCCAGCCAGCTGACGTAGACGGCGTTGTTGGCGTGGCCGAGGCCGTCGATGTCATCGGCGGCGACCTTGATGTCGATGACGAAGGGGGTGGACAGGTCCCAGTTCATCAGGCGTGCTCCGAGTTGCTGGCCAGCTCGCGCGCTTCGGCGGCGAGTTGGGTGATCTGGTCCCAGGCGCGGGCGCGGATCAGGCTCGACGGCGCGATCCAGGTGCCGCCGACGCAGGCGACGTTGGGCAGTTGCAGGAAGCCTTGCAGGTTGTCCGGCGTGACCCCGCCGGTGGGGCAGAAGCGGATGCCGGTGAAGGGCCCCTTGAAGCTCTTGAGCATCTTCACGCTGGCATTGCCGTTGGCCGGGAACAGCTTCAGCGAGCGGTAGCCGTATTCCAGGGCCAGCAGCACTTCCGAGGGGGTCATCACCCCGGGCAGGTACGGCAGGCCGGAATCTTCCGCCGCTGCAGCCAGACGTTCGGTGCAACCGGGGCTGACGGCGAAGTGGGCACCGGCGTCGCGGGCCTCGAGGAACTGCTCGGTGTGGATCAGGGTGCCCGCGCCCACCAGCAGGTCCGGGAATTCCTTGCGGATCGCCGCCACCGCGTCCAGGGCACGCGGCGTGCGCAGCGTCACCTCCAGCACCTCGATCCCACCGGCACTGAGCGCGCCGGCCAGGTCCAGGGCCAGCCCCGTGTCTTCGATGACCAGCACCGGCAGGACGGGTCGCGCCCGCTGCAGCACCACATCCATAGTCAGGCTCATTGCATCTTTCCCCTTGATTCGTGCCTCCGGCCCCGCGCTCGGGCCCGGAATTGATTCGCCCCGGCGACCACGCCCGGGCCGCCGCTGGCGGCGCAACAGACATGGACCTTGGAAGCGCAGCATCGACAGCAGGTCACCGACCGGCGGTGGGCCTTCGACGCATTCCATTGGCGAATCTTCCTGCACCCGGCGGCTGTCGCCAAGCCCGCCGTGCAAGGGGAGCGCGATCAGGCGCTGGCGCGCAGGCCGACCTCGTCGAACAGATGCAGCACCGCCGCCACCACGCGCGGGTCGGCCAGTACCCGCTGGTGCCCTCCTCCCTCCAGGCGCAGCAGCTGGCTGTCGGACCAGGCCTCGTGGATGCGGCCGGCCTCGATCACGGGGACCATGCGATCGTCCTCCGCGTGGACGACCAGGCCTGGGATATCCAGGCGGTAGCGGCGTACATCGATGTCCTCGGCGGGAATGCCGGCGTGCTCGCCGACGCGCCTGATGAACTGCTCGCCGGCCCGGGGCGGCAAGCCGATGAAGCGGGCGAAGCCGCGCAGCATCCCGAGGACGCGACTGGGCGCGGCGATGGTGACAAGGGCCTGGGTTCGCAGTCCCAGCTGGGTGGCGAGCATGGCGCTGACGCCGCCCATGGAGTGGCCCACCACCCCGTGCAGCGGTGGCAGCTCCTCGGCCGCTTCGAGCAGCGCGCGGGCGAAGAGCACGATGTTCGCCTCGCGCCCCGGCGAGTGGCCATGGGCGGGCGCGTCGAGGGCCACCACGCCATAGCCGGCCTGTATCAGGGCATCGATCAGGCTGGCGAACTGGGTCGGGCGCCCCTCCCAGCCATGCATCAGCAACACGGTCGGGCCACTGCCCCAGCGCAGCGCGGATAGGCCGAAACGCAGGGTGATGCGCTCGGCGCGCTCGAGCCAGGGCAGCTCCCAGTCACGGGGATGGGTGTCGCGGGGCGTCATGAAGCGCCGCCGGGCCTGGTCGGCGACGTGCCGGGGCGCCACGCGGCCGACGGTGGCGTTGAATCCTCGGAGCAGGTCCAGGCTGTTCATCTCGTTTCTCCTAGATCACCGCCATACGGGCGGCACGCAGTATCCGGTCCGACAGCTCGCCGGCCCCCAGGGCACGGGCAAGGGCCAGGCCGCCCACCATCAGCGCGATGTCGGCCAGGGCCTTGTCGCCGTCCTCGGGGGAAACGGCGAGATCGGCCGCGAGCAATTCGAGGTGTTCGGCCAGCAAGTGCTGGTAGGGCTCGGCGTTGCGCGCCACCTCGCCCACCGAACCGGGGAGCGGGCAACCACGGTCAGTGCTGTCGCGGTGCCGACGGGATAGGTAGAAGGCCGCCGCGAGGGTGCGCCGGTCAAGTGGCGCGAGCGTCGAGTCGAGCTGTTTCATCGATTGCCGCCGCTCCCGCAGCAGCTCGCCGAACGCCTCCACCATCAACGCCTCCTTGCTGTCGAAATGGGCATAGAAGCCACCCACCGTGAGCCCGGCAGCCGCCATCACCTCGCTAACACTGGGCTCCAGCGGGCCCCGGGTGAACAGCGCCCTGCCCGCCTCGGCGAGGATACGCTTGCGTGTCTGGCTGCTCTTGTCGCTCACGGCCGTCTCCCGTTGCATGATGGCAATCATATTATATTCATCATTCAATCTGGCAAGCCTTTATGCACACCACCGGTCGAGAGACGGCAAGAGCGGGAAAAAACGAGGGGGATGAGATTTTTCGGAGCGAAAAAACAAAAGGGCCACTCCATGACGGAATGACCCTTAAAAGCCCCGCAGAGCGGGAAAAAGTGGCGTCCCCTAGGGGACTCGAACCCCTGTTACCGCCGTGAAAGGGCGGTGTCCTAGGCCACTAGACGAAGGGGACTTTAAACCTTCGAAAAGCAAGGCCAGCCCGGAGGCTGGCCTTATTTCGATGCGCTGGGCATCTGATTTGGTGGAGCTAGACGGGATCGAACCGTCGACCTCTTGCATGCCATGCAAGCGCTCTCCCAGCTGAGCTATAGCCCCGAAACCTTCTCGGTGCGCGATCAACCTGATGGTTGTCGCTGCTGGAAAGTGGCGTCCCCTAGGGGACTCGAACCCCTGTTACCGCCGTGAAAGGGCGGTGTCCTAGGCCACTAGACGAAGGGGACTTTAACCTTCGTAGGACTGCAGCCTTGGCTGCGAATCCTGGCAATTTGGTGGAGCTAGACGGGATCGAACCGTCGACCTCTTGCATGCCATGCAAGCGCTCTCCCAGCTGAGCTATAGCCCCACAGTAACGCTGGAACATCTCACTTCGCTTTCGAGTTCGTCGTGAGAACGGGGCGCATACTAAGGGCGACCCTGAAGGCTGTCAACAAAATTTTTCACCGAGATCGAAAAATTTTCATCGCAAGAACAATCACTTACCGGATTCGGCAGGAAGCCCCCGTGCGCCGCCACCGATGAGCGAACCTAGCGCCCTCCCCCGGACATGAAAAGGCCCGCGCGAGGCGGGCCTTGTCGAAGGGGAAATCACTCAGCCAGGAATGGCGTCGCGAATCTTCTCCCACTCCTTGGTTTCCTTCTTCGACGCACCGCCCAGCAGCTCCAGCGCCTGGCGCAGGCGGAAGCGGGTGAGGTCGGCACCGAGGACTTCCATGGCATCCAGCACGGAGACAGAGCTGGCCTGGCCGGTGATGGCCGGGAACATCAGCGGCATCACGTCACGCAGCTTGAGCTCAAGGTGCTCGGCAACACCCTGGATGCAGGCGGTGATGCGCTCCTTGTCCCACTGGCGCAGCGACTCCAGCTTCCACAGGACCAGCTGCATGACCTGGCGCACCTGGTCGGGCGAGAGCTTCTTGTGCTCGAACAGCTTGGCATCCAGCGGCAGCGCACCGGCGAAGAAGAAGCCGGCCAGCGGGGCGATCTGGCTGAAGGTCTCGACGCGGCCCTGTACGTGGGGCGCGATTTTCATCAGGTACTCGGGATTCAGCGCCCACTTCTGCACCTCGGCGGCAAAACGCTCCACCGGCAGCTCGCGGATCCACTGGCCGTTGAGCCAGGAAAGCTTCTCCAGATCGAAGATCGGACCACCCAGGGAGACGCGCGAGAGGTCGAAGTGCTCGATCATTTCCGCCAGGGAGAACTTCTCGCGCTCGTCCGGCATCGACCAGCCCATGCGGCCGAGGTAGTTGAGCATCGCCTCGGGCAGGTAGCCCATGCGCTCGTAGAAGGTGATGGAGGTGGGGTTCTTACGCTTGGAGAGCTTGCTCTTGTCCGGGTTGCGCAGCAGCGGCATGTAGCAGAGCACCGGTTGCTCCCAGCCGAAGTACTCGTACAGCTTGATCAGCTTGGGCGCCGAGGGCAGCCACTCTTCGCCGCGCAGCACGTGGGTGATGCCCATCAGGTGGTCGTCGACCACGTTGGCGAGGAAGTAGGTGGGCAGGCCATCGGTCTTCATCAGCACCTGCATGTCCATGCGATCCCATGGGATCTCGACATCGCCACGGAGCATGTCCGGCACCACGCAGACGCCCTCGGTGGGCATCTTCATGCGCACGACATGAGGCTCGCCAGCGGCGATGCGTTTGCTCGCCTCATCGTGGCTCAGGTTGATGCAGTGGCCGTCGTAACGCGGGGTTTCCTTGCGCTCGGTCTGCTCGGCACGCAGCTTGTCCAGACGCTCGGCGGTGCAGAAGCAGGGGAAGGCGTGGCCCTTGTCCACCAGCTCCTGGGAGTACTTCTTGTAGATCTCGCCACGCTCGCTCTGGCGATACGGGCCGTGCGGGCCGCCGACGTCCGGACCCTCGTCCCACTCGATGCCCAGCCAGCGCAGGGCGTCATAGATCTGCTGTTCGGATTCGCGGGTGGAGCGAAGCTGGTCGGTGTCTTCGATGCGCAGGATGAACTGGCCACCGTGCTGACGGGCGAAGCAGAGGTTGAACAGGGCGATATAGGCGGTGCCGACGTGCGGGTCGCCGGTTGGCGAGGGCGCAATGCGGGTACGGACAGTGGTCATGGCGGGTCCTGGTGCGGAACGGTCAAAGGCGCGATGTTAGCAGGGGCGCGGCGCCATGCTCCAGCCAGTGGCTGCGATCATTCGGCAGGCTGGCCATGAGGAAATCGAGGAAAGCCTTCACCTTCATCGCCTGGAAACGCCGGGAAGGATAGACGGCGTAGATTTCGCCGCTGGGTAACTGCACGCCCGGCAGCAATTCCACGAGTTCGCCGCGGCGCACCGCGTCCTCGGTGATCATCAACGGCAACGAGGCAATGCCTGCGCCGCTGAGCACCGCTTCGCGGGCGAAGGTGATGTTGTTGCAGTGCAACACACGCTGGCAGGGCACGCTTTCGTCCAGCAGCGGCCAGTAGCGTTGCGGGTCCTGGGGCAGCAGCACGGCGCGATGGCCAGCCAGGGCGAGCACATCATGGGGGGTACCGTGCGCTGCGAGGTAAGCGGGACTGGCGCAGAGGCGGCGTCCGTTCTCGAACAGCTTGCGGGCGATCAGGGTGGAATCCTGGGGCTGGCCGACCATGATGGCGATGTCGACCCCCTCTTCCAACGGGTCGACATCCCGCGAGGTGATCTCCACCTCGGCGGTTATCTGCGGGTACTGGCTCATGAAGGTGCCGAGGACCTTGCCGAGGAACAATTGGCCGAACTCGATGGGCGCGGTGATGCGCAGCAGACCGGAGGGCTCCTGCTGCAACTGCATGACGGCCTGCTCGGCCTCGGCGAAGTCGACCATGATCTGCCGGCAGCGCTCGTAATAAGCCTGCCCGACCTCGGTCAGCCGCAGTTTGCGCGTGGTGCGATTGAGCAGACGAACGCCCAGGCGCTCTTCCAGCAGGGCGATGCGGCGGCTCACGGTGGACTTCTGCATGCCCAGGCTGTGCGCGGCCTGGGTGAAGCTATGCAGCTCTACGACGCGGGTGAAGATCAGGGCGTCATCCAGACCCATTATTGTTCCCCATAAGCAACAAAGTTTCTGAAGTGTACTGGCTACTTGCCTGACTGGAACAGTGCTAGATTCCCGCCTTTCCGCCCGCCCTTCGAGCTCCTGGAATGCCAGCCAAACTGCAACGTCGCCTGTTTATCTTCATTGCCCTGCTGATCCTCGTGGTGGGCGGCTTCTTCCTGCATTGGCTGCTGGTAGGCCGCTTCCTGGAAACCACCGATAACGCCTATGTCCAGGGCGAGATCACCCGCGTCTCCAGCCAGCTCGGTGCGCGAATAGAAGAAGTGCTGGTGGGCGACAACCAGCACGTGAAGAAAGGCGACCTGCTGGTGCGCCTGGAAGCAGAGGACTTCAAACTGGCCCTGCAACGCACCCAGGCCGCCCTGGCCACTCGCGAGGCGGAGCTGGCCCAGTCGCGCAGCAAGCTCACCCAGCAGGACAGCATGATCGCCGCCAGCGAGGCCGACGTAGCGGCCAGCCAGGCGACCCTGGGCCGCACCCAGATCGACCTGTCCCGCGCCCAGACCCTGCGCAAGCCGGGCTATGTTTCCGAGGAGCGCGTCACCACCCTCTCCGCCGATTCCCGCGTGGCCCGCTCGCAAGTGGCCCGCGCCGAGGCTGACCTCAAGGCCCAGCGCGTGCAGACCGACGCACTGCGCGCCGATGTGAAGCGCCTGGAAGCGCAGATCGCCAACGCCCGTGCCGATATCGCCCAGGCCGAGCTGAACCTGACCCGTACCGAGATCCGCGCCCCCATCGACGGCATGGTCGGCCAGCGCGCTGCGCGCAACGGCCAGTACGTACAGGTCGGCGCCCACCTGATGTCGCTGGTGCCGGACCAGGACATCTGGGTCCAGGCCAACTTCAAGGAAACCCAGATCGAGCACATGCAGCCCGGGCAGAAGGCCGAGCTGATCTTCGACAGCTTCCCGGGTACCCCCATCGAGGCGAAGGTCGAGAGCCTGTTCGCCGCCTCTGGCGCCCAGTTCAGCCTGCTGCCGCCGGACAACGCCACCGGCAACTTCACCAAGGTGGTGCAGCGCATCCCGGTGAAACTGACCTTCGACCGCGACAACCCACTCAAGGGCCGCATCCGCCCCGGCATGTCGGTGCTGGTGAAAGTCGCCATCAAGCTGGATGAATGACGGTGGCCGGTGACACCCTGATCCGCCCCACCGGCGAGCCCAGCCGCCGCGACTGGATCGCCGTGATGAGCGCCATGCTTGGCGCCTTCATGGCGGTGCTGGATATCCAGATCACCAACTCCTCGCTGAAGGACATCCAGGGCGCGCTTTCGGCGACGCTGGAGGAAGGCTCGTGGATCTCCACCTCCTACCTGGTGGCCGAGATCATCATGATCCCGCTCACCGCCTGGCTGGTGCAGGTGCTCTCGGCGCGACGCCTGGCGGTCTGGGTATCCCTGGGTTTCCTCGCCTCTTCCCTGCTCTGCTCCTTCGCCTGGAGCCTGGAGAGCATGATCGTGTTCCGCGCCATGCAGGGTTTCACCGGAGGCGCGCTGATTCCCCTGGCTTTCACCCTCACCCTGATCAAGCTGCCGGAGCACCACCGGGCCAAGGGCATGGCGCTGTTCGCCATCACCGCCACCTTCGCGCCCTCCATCGGCCCGACCCTGGGCGGCTGGCTGACCGAGAACTTTGGCTGGGAATACATCTTCTATATCAACGTGCCCCCGGGCCTGCTGATGATCGCCGGGCTGATGTATGGCCTGGAAAAGAAGGCGCCGCATTGGGAGCTGCTGAAGAGCACCGACTACGCCGGCATCCTCACCCTAGGCCTCGGCCTGGGCTGCCTGCAGGTGTTCCTCGAAGAGGGCCATCGCAAGGACTGGCTGGAGTCGCAGCTGATCGTCGGCCTGGGCAGCATCGCCCTGGTGAGCCTGGTGCTGTTCGTCATCCTGCAGACCTCGCGACCCAACCCGCTGATCAACCTGGGCATCCTCAGGAACCGCAACTTCGGCCTCTCGAGCATCTCCAGCGTGGGCCTGGGCATGGGGCTCTATGGCTCGATCTACGTGCTGCCGCTGTACCTGGCACAAATCCAGGGCTACAACGCGCTGCAGATCGGCGAGGTGATCATGTGGATGGGGGTACCGCAACTGTTCCTCATCCCGTTGGTGCCCAAGCTGATGAAGATCATCTCGCCCAAGCTGCTCTGCGCCCTGGGCTTCGGCTTGTTCGGCGCGGCCAGCTTCGCCTCGGGGGTGCTCAACCCGGATTTCGCCGGCCCGCAGTTCAACCAGATCCAGATCATCCGCGCGCTGGGCCAGCCGCTGGTGATGGTGACCATCTCGCTGATCGCCACCGCCTACATCACGCCGCAGGACGCGGGCTCGGCCTCCAGCCTGTTCAACATCCTGCGCAACCTCGGCGGCGCCATCGGCATTGCCCTGCTGGCCACCCTGCTGGACAGCCGCGCCAAGGTGTATTTCGACTACCTGCGCGAATCCCTGGTGCCAAGCAACCCGCAGGTGGCCGAGCGCCTGGCCCTGCTCAGCGAGAAGCTCGGCAGCGACCAGGCGGCCCTGGGCAAGCTCAGCGAGATCGCCCATCAGCAGGCGGCGATCATGGCGTACAATGACGCCTTCCATTTCATCGGCATCGCACTCGGCATCAGCATGATCGCCGTGCTGCTGACCCGTTCCCTGCCCGCTGGCGCCTCCGGCGGCGCTGCTCACTAACCCACGCGCTGCCTGAGGCGGCGCGCTTCCGCTTCAGGCTTTGCATGTCCAGCATCAACGCAAGAACCCGCGCCCTCCTCCTGGTGGGCGCCTTCGCCCTCATCTACATCGGCTGGGGCACCACCTACCTGGCCAACCACTTCCTCCTGCGCGAGCAGCCGCCTTTCGTCATCGCCACCCTGCGCTTCCTCTTCGCCGGCCTGCTGGCCCTCGGCTGGGTGCTGCTGCGTGGCCAGGCGAAGGTGCAACGCAGCGACCTGGGCAGTGCCTTCATCGGCGGGGTGATGCTGATCGCCGTGGGCCAGGGCGCACTGATCTACGCCAACCAGTACCTGCCCACCGGGATGCTGGCGATGCTCTACACCACGCTGCCTCTATGGAGCGTGGCGCTGGAGTGGCTGCTGGACGAACGCCCGCCGCTCTGGGTGCTATGCGGGCTGGCCATGGCCAGTGGCGGCATCCTGCTCTTGATGGGTAACGGGCTGGGCGAGAACCCTGGTTTCGAGCAGTGGTTCGCCGGCGCCCTGGTGGTGACCGCCACCCTACTCTGGGCCGTAGGTGCCTGGCTGTTGCGCAAGCGCGGGCCCTTCCGCTCCAGCTGGATGGGCCTGGCCATGCAGATGCTCATGGGCACCGTGCTGCTGGCCGGCTTCGGCCTGTGGCGTGGAGACTGGCAGGGCTTCGAGCTGGCGCGGCTGTCCCCGACTGGCTGGGCGTGGCTGGCCTATCTGGTGTTGCCGGTGAGCCTTGGTGTCTACCCGGCCTATTTCTGGCTATTGCGCGAAGTGCGCCCGAGCCTGGTGTCCACCTTCGCCTTCGTCAACCCGGTGGTGGCGCTGCTGCTAGGTTTCCTGATCCTCGATGAGCGTCTCAGCGTAACGGCATTGCTGGCCTGCCTGGCGACCCTGGGCGGGGTGATGATGATCATCTTCGGCCGGCGCTGAGCCGCGGACCGCGGATAGAAGAAGGGCGCCTGATGGCGCCCTTTTCGTTCACACCTGCAGCAACCTGTCGCGGAGCTTCTGGATCTCGTCGCGCAGCTGCGCGGCGGCCTCGAACTCCAGGTCGCGGGCCAGCTGGTACATCTTCTCTTCCATCTGGCGGATGCGCTTGGTGATCTCGCTCGGCGAGCGCAGCTCGGCTTCGTAACGTGCGTGCTCCTCCGCCACCTTGGCCATGGCCTTGCGCTTGTTGCTGCGCGAGCCGGGCACGGTGGCGCCTTCAAGGATGTCCTGGACGTCCTTCTGTACGCCCCGGGGAACAATGCCGTTCGCCTCGTTGAACGCGATCTGCTTGTTGCGGCGGCGATCGGTCTCGTCGATGGCCCGCTGCATGGAGCCGGTCATGTTGTCGGCATAGAGGATCGCCTTGCCGTGCAGGTTACGCGCCGCGCGGCCGATGGTCTGGATCAGCGAGCGCTCGGAGCGCAGGAAACCTTCCTTGTCGGCATCGAGGATGGCCACCAGGGACACCTCGGGCATGTCCAGCCCCTCACGCAGCAGGTTGATGCCCACCAACACGTCGAAGGCACCGGTGCGCAGGTCACGGATGATCTCGACGCGCTCCACGGTATCGATGTCCGAGTGCAGGTACCGCACACGCACGTCATGGTCGGCGAGGTAGTCGGTGAGGTCCTCGGCCATGCGCTTGGTGAGGGTGGTGACCAGCACGCGCTGCTCCACGGCAACGCGCTTGCGGATCTCGGAGAGCAGGTCGTCGACCTGAGTGGTGGCCGGTCGCACCTCGATCTCCGGGTCCACCAGGCCGGTCGGCCGCACCACCTGCTCCACCACGCGACCGGCATGCTCCGCCTCGTAGGGTCCAGGCGTTGCGGAAACGAAGATGGTCTGCGGGCTCATCGCTTCCCACTCGTCGAAACGCATGGGTCGGTTGTCCAGCGCCGACGGCAGGCGGAAACCGTACTCCACCAGATTCTCCTTGCGCGAGCGGTCGCCCTTGAACATCGCACCGACCTGCGGAACGCTGACGTGGGACTCATCGATCACCAACAGGGAGTTGGCCGGCAGGTAGTCATAGAGAGTGGGTGGCGCCTGGCCGGGCTCACGTCCGGAGAGATAGCGCGAGTAGTTCTCGATGCCGTTGCAGTAGCCCAGCTCGACGATCATCTCCAGGTCGAAACGGGTGCGCTGCTCAAGGCGCTGGGCCTCCACCAGCTTGTTGTTGCTGCGCAGGTAGTCGAGGCGCTCCTTGAGCTCCTCCTTGATCTTGTCCACCGCGCCCAGGATCACTTCCCGCGGCGTTACGTAGTGACTCTTGGGGTAGAAGGTGAAACGCGGCAACTTGCGGATCACCTCACCCGTCAGCGGATCGAAGGCCGACAGGCTCTCCACTTCATCATCGAAAAGCTCGACGCGGATGGCTTCGAGATCGGATTCCGCCGGGAATATATCGATCACATCGCCGCGGACACGGAAGGTGGCACGGGCGAAGTCCATGTCATTGCGGGTGTATTGCAGGTCCGCCAGGCGACGCAACAGCTCGCGCTGGTCGATCTTGTCGCCCCGATCGAGATGCAGAACCATCCGCAGGTAGGACGTGGGGTCGCCCAGGCCATAGATGGATGAAACCGTTGCCACGATGATCGCATCGGACCGCTCAAGCAGCGCCTTGGTGGCGGACAGGCGCATCTGCTCGATGTGATCGTTGATCGAAGCATCCTTCTCGATATAGGTATCCGAGGAAGGAACGTAAGCCTCCGGCTGATAGTAGTCGTAGTAGGAGACGAAATACTCGACGGAGTTGTTCGGGAAGAAGGCCTTGAACTCGCCGTAGAGCTGGGCAGCCAGCGTCTTGTTCGGCGCCAGTACGAGCGTTGGGCGCTGCACCTGGGAGATGACATTGGCGATGCTGAAGGTCTTGCCCGAACCGGTCACCCCCAGCAGCGTCTGGTGCGACAGGCCCGCTTCCAGGCCCTCGACCAACTGGCGAATGGCTTCGGGTTGGTCGCCGGCCGGCTGGAAGCGGGTGACGAGTTGAAACTCTGACATGGCTGACCTCGGCAAAATGATGTGACACCCGCCCAGCGGCAGCGTCAAACCAGGCGAAAAGCTAGCGTACGTTGTCGCGGCACGCGACCTTGACCGCTATAATACCGGCCCGATTGCGCAACCCCAATGCACGATGCTCGCGGGGTTGCCAGGCCTCCAACTTCCTTCCTCTCGAGCAGCCGCATCATGAGTCTGTTTTCTGCCGTCGAAATGGCTCCGCGCGACCCCATCCTGGGCCTCAACGAAGCATTCAACGCCGATCCGCGCCCGACCAAGGTCAACCTTGGCGTGGGCGTCTACTACAACGAACAGGGCCGTATTCCACTGTTGCGCGCCGTTGCCGAGGCCGAGAAGGCCCGCATCGAAGCCCATGCACCGCGCGGCTACCTGCCGATCGAGGGCATCGCCGCCTACGACCTGGCCGTGCAGAAGCTGCTGTTCGGTAACGACTCGGCGCTGATCGTGGACGGCCGCGTCATCACCACCCAAGCTGTCGGGGGCACCGGGGCCCTGAAGACCGGTGCCGACTTCCTCAAGCGCCTGCTGCCTGACGCCGTGGTCGCCATCAGTGACCCGAGCTGGGAAAACCACCGCGCGCTGTTCGAGTCCGCCGGCTTCCCGGTGCAGAACTACCGCTATTACGACGCAGCCAGCCACGGAGTGAACCGTGCCGGCATGCTCGAAGACCTCAAGGCCCTGCCTCCTCGTTCGATCGTCGTGATGCACGCCTGTTGCCACAACCCGACGGGCGTCGACCTGAACCTCGACGACTGGAAAGCCGTTCTGGAAGTGCTGCGTGAGCGCGAGCACGTGCCCTTCCTCGATATCGCCTATCAGGGCTTCGGTGACGGCATCGAGCAGGACGCTGAAGCCGTTCGCCTGTTCGCACAGTCCGGCCTGAGCTTCTTCGTCTCCAGCTCCTTCTCCAAATCGTTCTCGCTGTACGGCGAGCGCGTTGGCGCCCTGTCCATCGTCACGGGCTCCAAGGACGAGGGCAGCCGCGTGCTGTCGCAAGCCAAACGCGTGATCCGCACCAACTACTCCAACCCGCCGACCCACGGCGCCACAGTCGTCGCCTCGGTGCTCAACAGCCCCGAGCTGCGCGCGCTGTGGGAAGAGGAACTGGGCGAGATGCGCCAACGCATCCGCCACATGCGCCTGGCCATGGTCGAGCAACTGGCCGCCTTCGGCGCCAAGCGCGACTTCAGCTTCGTTGCCCGCCAACGCGGCATGTTCTCCTACTCCGGCCTCACCGCCGAGCAGGTAGAACGCCTGAAGAACGAGTTCGGCATCTACGCCGTCAGCACCGGCCGCATTTGCGTCGCCGCACTGAACAACGGCAACCTGGAAAGCGTCACCCGCGCCATCACCCAGGTACTGTGAAAAAAGCAGGAGAAGCTCAAGCCAAACGCTTGACTTCTCCTTCTTAATCAGTAGGATACGCGTCGTTGTTCCGCGATAGCTCAGTCGGTAGAGCAAATGACTGTTAATCATTGGGTCCCTGGTTCGAGTCCAGGTCGCGGAGCCAAATTCAAAGCCCTCGGCACATGCCGGGGGCTTTTTCGTTTAAGCCACTGGACTCTCACCAGGGACTCCGTCCCCGGTTATTCGAGACCTTCGGTCCTCACCACTCCGGGGCCGCGCTGAAGCGCGTTCGGCTTTGCCGTCGAGTCCAGGTCGCGGAGCCAAATTCAAAGCCCTCAGCACATGCCAGGGGGCTTTTTCGTTTAACCACTGGACCCTCACCTGAGACTTCGTCGCAGGTTATTCGGGACCTTCGGCCCTCACCCCTCCGGGGCCGCGCTGAAGCGCGTTCGGCTTCTCCGTCGAGCCTCGGCTACCACTCCATCCGCCACACCAGAAACAAAAAGACCGGCCTAAGCCGGTCTCTTCTGGTTACCCGAGTCAGTCGATACTGAGTCGATCACGGTTGGCTTCCAGGGTCTTCGCACCGATTCCTTTCACTTGAAGCAGGTCATCGATCGAAGTGAAAGCACCGTTGGCCTCACGGTAAGCGACGATTGCCTTGGCCTTCATCTCACCAATTCCAATCATGCTCTCCTGCAACGCGGCAGCATCTGCCTTGTTGATATCGATCTTTCCTGCTGCTGCCTTCTGAGCCACAGCAGCGGAAGCATCGCTTTTTGGTGGAGCCTCCACAGCAACAGCAACACCGGTGAAGCCAAACAACATAAGCAGCAGGGGTAGGATCCGTATCAGAGTCATTGTTCTCTCCATGTAACTAGCTTGAGGCGGAGCTTATTTGCACCGCCGGTTCAAGCTAGCCCCTAGACAAAGGTGACTCAATTGCACGCTGCTGATAGATCCAGTCAACAATTTCCTCTTCTGGGCTGTAGCCGTTAACGGTACTCCGTAGGATCTGACGAACCTCTTTGTAGTCATCCCGTTCAACAGCATTTAACAGACGCTCAAGCACAGCCTTGAAGTCTTCCCAGGCCAGATGCTCCTCGTTCGCCCGCATGATCATCGGATGATCAGTGGGGCTAACGTTTTCACCGATCAGAAGCTCCTCATAGAGCTTCTCCCCGGGGCGCAACCCAGTGAACTCTATGGCGATATCGCCATTGGGATTGGTCTCGCAACGGACACTAAGGCCCGAGAGGTGGACCATCTTTTCTGCAAGCTCGGCTATCTTCACCGGCTGCCCCATATCCAGCACGAACACATCACCGCCCTGCCCCATCGACCCTGCCTGGATAACAAGTTGGGCAGCCTCGGGGATGGTCATGAAGTAGCGCGTGATATTCGGATGGGTAACCGTAACCGGCCCACCCCGCTTGATCTGCTCGCGGAACAGCGGGATGACGGAGCCAGACGACCCCAGCACATTGCCGAACCGCACCATGGTGAAGCGGGTTTTGTTGACCTGGTTTACACCAGCCTTGTCACCCAGCAGCACAGGCGCAGCTTCACGACTCAACGCCTGGAGCACCATCTCGGCGAGGCGCTTGGTGCTGCCCATCACATTGGTGGGGCGCACCGCCTTGTCCGTGGAAATCAGTACGAAGTGCTCAACACCCGCCCGTACAGCGGCTTGCGCCGTATTAAGGCTCCCCAGCACATTGTTGAACACTCCCTCTGCAACATTGTGCTCAACAATGGGGACATGCTTGTAGGCGGCCGCGTGATATACGGTATTCACCTTCCAAGTACGCATCACATCCAAAAGCCGCTCACCATTACGGATAGAACCAAGGATCGGCAGCAAACAGACAGGCAGCCCCTGAGCACGAATACGTCTCTCCAACTCTGTGTGAATGTTGTAGAGGTTGAATTCACTGTGCTCAAAGAGGAGCAGAGTATCAGGGTTGGAGCTGAGGATCTGGCGGCAAAGCTCTGAGCCGATAGAACCGCCTGCGCCAGTAACCATCACTACCTGGCCACGAATGCAGCGCTCAAACAAGTCAGTACGGGGAGGTACCGAGTCACGCCCAAGCAGGTCAGCGATATCCACTTCTTGCAGGTCGCTGACATTGACGCGGCCACTGGCAAGATCCATAAAACTAGGGACCGTACGTACATGAATCGGGTATCTCTCAAGAGATACAAGAATTTCCTTGCGACGGGACCTGGAAACAGAGGGAATTGCAAGTAATATCTCTTCAGCCCCTGTCTCTTCTAACATTCTCTCGATATTTCGTGGCTTATAGACCTTTATACCCGAAATAACTCTATTAGAAATACTATTATCGTCATCAACAAAAGCAACAGGCCGCATAGTGCGTCCAATTCGAATAGCAGCCAATAATTGATTGCCGGCGGCTCCAGCTCCATAAATGGCAACCTTAGGACCTACCGTAATTTTGCCCTTGGGATCGTACCCTGATGACTTAATAAAATACCAATCCCCCATAAAGAACTGACGCAAAAACAAGCGCAGGCTCCCCGTGAGCATTAAGGAGGTCCACCAATAGATAAAAACGAGAGAACGAGGAACAAGAGTCCCAACATCACGGTACCAATAGACAAATAAAGCCCAGCCCGCGACAGAAAGAGTAACCGCTTTCAATATTGTAAAAAGTGCATCACCACCAAAATAACGCATCACTGCTCGATATAAACCGAGACGAATAAATATAGGGATAGCTATTAGCGGAGCTAAAACAAATAGCCACAGGTGTGATCCTAGAGGATTTACTGCCTCATCGACACCAAGACGAACTGCATATGCAAGCCAAAGAGCAATCCAAATTAGAATCACATCAGCTGAAACCAGCAAAGAACGCTTATAGCTTCGGGGCAAGCTGACTAAATAATCTCGAAATCTATCCATAACGAGCACTAATCATCAAAAAGATATTTATAACTAAAAAGGCTGGTGCTTCGCACCCGCTTTATACCAAATAGCCAGCACCAATAACGGCATATAAGCCAAAACAAGCCCAACCGCTCCATCTAAAAGCCCAACACCTACGCACACTGCAAAGGGAAGCAACCAAAGTACATTAATGCCCAAAACAGCCAATGTAACAGGCAAGTGCCCACCGTGCCACCTAGAGGCAAATTGGTACGCATGACTGCGATGAGCTTCGTAAATTTTCTCCCCTCTTAGCAGTCGGCGCAATAGTGTAACAGTAGAGTCAACAATAAATACACCTGATAGAATCAGCCATGACCACAGCCAATGTAACTCAATAGAGGAGGACCACAGCGACAAAGCACCTATGGAGATCCCTAGAAAACCACTACCCGCATCCCCCATAAATATGCGTGCCGGAGGAAAATTCCAAACCAGAAATCCCATGACTGAAAAAGATAACGCCATCACAACAACAGCAAAACCCGAAAAGCTCTCTTTAGAAATTAAAAAAATAATCGCCCCACCAAGACAAACGCATATTGACTCTATCGATGCGATACCATCAATGCCATCCATAAAATTATATAGATTCAGCATCCAGACTAAATAGATAGACGCAAGAACTACCCCACTCCATCCAAGCTGAACCTCTGAGCCAAAGAGCACAATACTAGAAAAACCATTTAACCAATATAAAATCCAGAACGCTGAGAGAAAATGCCCTAATAGTCGCCACCGCGCAGCAATATGCCCAAGATCATCTAAGAAGCCTATGGCAGCAACTAAAAGACCACTTCCTACCAGTGAAACCACCAGTGAAGCAGGTACATACTCAAACAGGGAAATAGTTAACAGGGAAAATATAAAGGAAATGACAATAGCAACTCCCCCGCCGCGCGGCGTAGGGATCGAATGAGAGCTGCGCGAATTTGGAACATCTATAATCTTACGAGAGATTGCATAAACCCTGAGCAGCCAAGTCAACAAAACAGAAAGGATGAAAATCGAGAGCAAAAAAAAGAACATGTTAACTGTCCACATATAATTAAAAAATTATAGCCGAGCAAAACGATTGGAAAACTCTAAACCAGAGTTACGCAGCCCCTCTTCAATAGAGAGCGAGGGAGTCCATCGCAACAAATCACGGGCCTTACTTGCATCCACAACTAGTGACTTACACAACTGAAAATACAAATCCTTTCTACCAACTAGCTGCGCCCCCCAGCGCATGAAAATGTCTGGAGCAGGCAATAAATTCGCTTTTTTTCCCATTCCCTCCGATATATATCGGACAATCTGTGGCGTAGAAACCGACAACTCATCAGCAACGAGAAACAGTTCATTGGCTGCAGCTGGGTGCCAAACACACAAAGTCAAGAAATCCACTAGATTCTCTAACGCAATCATACTGCGCTTATTATTTAGAGCGGCAAAGGGAAGCGGCAGTCCAGAGTGCACAATTTTTAGCAGTCGCTGAAAATTTCCGGGAGCGTGACCAGCATATACTAATGGAGGACGAACAATAACAGTTTCAATAAGACCAGCATTAGAAGCCCGAGTTACTACTTGCTCAGCCTCATACTTCGACAAGGCATAGCTCGTATATGGAGAACATACACAACACTCAGAATAAGGAGTATCAACAGGATCCCCAGAAACATTAACTCCAATTGAACTCACGAAGATGAAGCGCTTAACACCAGACTTTATGCATTGATCAATTAGGCCTTTAGTACCTCCTACATTTACTCTGCGGTACTCAGAAAGCAGATCAGCCCCTCGCTCATTCAGCTTATGAGCTCGAGCAGCAAGGTGAATGACTACATCAACACCATCTAACACTGCGGTCCAGTCTGTTAACTCAGTAATCTCACCCACTGCAGTTAGACCAACATCACTAACTGAGCAAGCTCTCACTGCCGCCCGAACTGTATATGAGGATTTTACAAGGCGAGTTGACAACACCTTACCAACGAAACCCGCCGCCCCGGTTACAAGAATCTTCATTTACGCTCACTTACCTCTTGATAGATATCAAAAGTTTTATTTAACATCCCATCAAGAGTAAAAAAGGCATCAAACCTAGAGCGACCATGCGCCCCCATTGTCAACCTTATTTCAGCCGAATGTATTAAACTCTCCAAAGCCTCAACTAGAGCGACTTTATCATTACGAGAAACAAGATAGCCACTTCGCTCACGCTCAACAAGTTCAGGGACCCCTCCAACATCTGAAGCGATAACTGGCAATTGGGCGCGCATCGCTTCTATAATAGTTAATGGCAGCCCTTCCCAATCAGATATTAGGATAAAAATATCAGATCGTAACAGCCTGCACTCAACATCATTGCACTCGCCCGAAAAAATAACTCTATCTTGAAGTTCAAGATCCGTCGCTAGCTTTTTTGCAGTAGAAAGCAACGGCCCATCACCGACAAACTCTATACTCCAAGGTAAGTGTGCTACATCAGCAAGAGCCGATAATAAGAAGGCATGATTTTTCGGCCGGTCAAATCTAGCGACCATGATCATACGAACCTCTGACGGCCTAGCACGGGGTAAAGCACGAGGCTGCTGGCTACAATAAGATATACCATTATGGATGGTAGAAATCATTGAGGAGGCGCCCACTCCCAATCTCAATGCAAGTGCCTGATCATAATCTGAAACAGTAATAATACGTGCGGCATACTTGGCCATTTTAGCTTCTACAAGCCTGTAAAAAGCACGGCGTAAATTTGAAACCCCCTCAGTAAATGCCCAGCCATGGGCAGTAAAAACAACAGGAATATCCAGCATTGCAGATGCTAGGCGACCAAGAATCCCTGCCTTTGAAGAATGCAGATGAACAATATCAGGCTTATACTTAGATATCTGCTTTTTCAGCTCAAAAAAGGCCAGTAAATCTTTTAATGGATTTATCTCTCTCACCATATATTTCAGTGAAATGCAAGAGAGTCCTTTATCATGAGCCCTATTAAAAAAAACACCATTACCACCTGCCAATATAAGAATCTCGTATCCAGCACGAGAAGCCCCCAGCGCTAGATCAAGCAAATGCATGCTGGCTCCGCCCATAACATCAGAGCGTGTAATAACATAGAGGATTTTCAAGCAACTCTTCCCGTCATCGGTAGCCATTGGGGTTCATTGTTTGCCAGCGCCATGTATCCTCCATCATCTGCTGCAGTTCAAACTTGGCTTTCCAGTTCAATTCTAAGAGGGCCTTAGCGGGAGAAGACCAACACTCAGCGATATCACCTGGGCGGCGAGAAATGATTTTGTAGGGAACACTTACTCCAGAAGCCGACTCGAAGGCAGCTATAACTTGCAATACTGAATATCCTACACCAGTTCCGAGATTCCAAGTATATATCCCTTGCCGACTTCGGATGTATTCCAGAGCAGCAAGGTGCCCTTTGGCCAAGTCCACAACATGGATATAGTCACGCACTCCAGTGCCATCTACGGTAGGATAATCTCCGCCAAAAACCGAAAGTTCCTTCAGCTTACCGACAGCAACCTGACTAATGTAGGGAACCAAGTTATTTGGGATACCATGTGGATCTTCACCTATTATCCCACTAGCATGCGCGCCTATTGGATTAAAATAGCGCAAAACAGCAATAGACCAGGCAGGGCTAGAAGAAGCTAGATCTTGTAAAAGACTTTCAATAACTAATTTGGAGTAGCCATATGGAGAGCAAGGAAGCCCCGTAGGAGAGGATTCTAAAATAGGTACGCTCGTAGCCTTCCCGTAAACAGTCGCGGATGAGCTAAAGATAACGCTGAAGACGCCATGGCGCTCCATCGCCTGAAGCAGGCTTATAGCTCCTCCCACGTTATTACTATAATAGTTAAGGGGATTGTGAAGACTTTCACTTACAGACTTCAAACCTGCCAACAGGACAACAGAATCTATTGAGTGCTTGGTGAAAACATCATCCAAGACTGCTTTATCACGAATATCTCCCTCTACAAATTTGACACGTGAATTCGTCAATTTCTCTATGCGCGACACGGCCTCAAAACTACTATTTGACAAATTGTCAATAGCAACGACATCGTGTCCGGTTTCTAGCAACTCCAAAATGACATGAGAGCCTATATAACCAGCTCCTCCGGCGACCAAGACACTCATACAGAACCTATCTTATGTTATCTTTAACGAGCAAATAATAGAGCTTTTATAGATGCAATAAAAATGGAAGCCATGTACTTGATGTTCTTATTCAGTAGAAATTCCCTCATAAAAAGTCCTGCTACCTCAGCATACCCCAGCAAACGGCGCTGAGAGGCAGCACTATGCACTCTATAACTTAATAAAATATCAGGTATATTGTCCCAAGCTATACCGTTCCTTTTTAATCTAAGCCACAGGTCATAGTCCTCGGAATTAAACCCAGCATTATAGCCCCTAGCGCTGAGAAAAATAGCTTTCCTATATAATGTGGTCGGATGAACAAAGGGATTTGTATACCATAAGCACTTGTCTATATAGCGCCCCTTTTTGGTTATACGTCGACCAACCTCAGCACCGCCCTCATCTATAATGGCCACATCACAACCGACTAAATCAAGATTATTCTCAAGGAGAAATTTGAGTTGTCGTTCAAGTCGACATGGAGAACTTACATCATCAGCATCCATGCGAGCAATGAATTCATAAGCTGCATTGTCAACTGCAAGATTCAAAGCATAAGCAAGCTGTGGAATATGAGTTTCCAATACGCGAAGCCGAGAATCGAAACCAAACTGCTGCCTGACCTTCTGCGCGACCTCGTGGCAGTTTGCGCCATTTGCAACAATTATAAACTCAAACTCCAAGAGAGTCTGTGCCAGGATGCTGTTTATTGCGACTGGCGCATACGAATCGAAACGATTGATGCCCATTACCACACTGATCATTTAGAATTATAGCCCCGTAAATTACATTCTTTCCCAATTTAGAGGAATTAGATCATTGCAACGCATATTTATTTTCTTAAACCACCTCGAAGGTGAAATGACGATTTTATCAGCGTTTGTATTCAGCCAAGCCCCCCACCAACTAAATGAGCTATTAGCAATAATATTACTATGACACATGCTCATTAGGCGCATATCATTATAACTATCTTCTCCCCGATTTATATCTACATAGGTTGTCGGGAAATCAAGTTTTAAATTATCTTCAGCCCAATTCAAATCATCAGAAAAAACAAAGAAATGTGGCTCTAGTAACTTATTACGCACGTGATCTATTGCGCGATTATAATATTCAATACTACACTCAGCCATAAGGGCATTGGCCTTAGAGTTCGTGATATAGTCACCACGTCGTATATGTAAGCTCACAGAGTTGACGGAACCAATTTGCGTTGAAAGCTCTAAGGCCGGCGCAGATAACTGATTACGAAATCTGAATGCCTTCCTTACATCGCTAACAATCGAATCAAAATATCTTTCAGATTGCCAGTATCCAAGCAAATAAGAATTATCTGAAACCCTCTCTATATCCGACCAGTAGTGAATATGCGGCTCTACGATAAAATTTTTATACCTAATACCTTCCAATAGGGGCTTACGCAATAATCGAAAAAAGAGCGGCACAGATTGCCAACCAATAACACTACTGACGGAACCATCATCTGCTACTGGACAACTAATATCAAAGACATTATTTAACTCAAAACCATTGTGCAATTCATAGCGACTAAAACTACTAATATCGACGTAAAGATCCGTTTGGTTTTTTTTGGCAACAGAAAGTGCGGCGGCGTACTGAAACATTTGATTGCCAAGCCCACCGAAAACGTTACTAATTATCAACTATGCACCTCATATTTTGGCCTAAAAATGTTCCATAATGCACTGACCATAAAAAGAATAAGCCAGAGCAGGCAAAATTTTACAATCAGGTCGAAAGCACTCGCTCTTGAGAAATATACCAAGTTTGGAATAATTGCAAACAGGAAAATGCTGGAGAAATCCGCAGATGCTCCGCGTAGACGCCTAAGGAAAGTTAAGACATCTAATACTTTCAACAAGCTCCCAATTAAAAAACAAAGAACTATATACACTCCCCATCCAAGATATAAGGCTTCTGCATAAAAACTACTCGCAAAGCCCCCTTGCAGCCAAAATACCCCTCTAGAAGTATCTACACAGCTACCAAAATCAGCACCATTAAAATATTCTTTATAACCAATACAGCTACGCACCTCATTCAAATAATTAACAACGCCATATATGACTTCAAAAGTTGCACCTTGTTGATGTATTACCTTAAAAATAAGGTCACCGAGTCCATCATAAACTGCATGACCCACTCGATATTCCAAGACAACTCCTGCTATATACACTAATCCAACCATAATACCGAGGAGCACCACCTTATTTATGGCCCATCGCTCATTCAAGAAGAACATAAAGAGAAAAAAATAAGCAACAGTGTACCCTCGCAGACCCAGAATTAAAAAACCTATAGACCCAATGAAAACCAGTAGTGATAAAAAAAGCACAGCACGCTGACTGGTGTGGAAAAATAGAGATATTAAAACGAGATTTTTCGCAATGAAAAATAGAAAGAAATGGCTATGGAGCTGATCATTAAGTGCATCTAGATAATTCAACTCACTAAAGATCTTTGATTTCTGATATGAAACAATTAAGAAAGCAATCAATAGTCCAATGGATGCAACTACAAGAAGTATGTATATGAGTCTAGATTTAGGGAAACATAGAGAACTCTGGCTAAGCTTATCAATAACATAGTTAGGCTTCACAAGGCCAAACCCAAATGCGATGAAAGCCAAACCGATACCTATCCAAGCTACCGTTTCAACAACCCCAACATAAGACTCAGTAAAACCAGCCTCAACATATTGCATCGGCAAGAAAAGCCCTATAATCGGCCTAGCCAAAACAAATACCAAAAGAGATAAAATAAAATAGCCAATGGGTGAGATGATGCTTCCCGACTGTGAGGAAAGGTACAGAATAATGAGCAATGAAGTTATTAGTACCAGGATAAATGTATTTGCAAAGACAGCGTAAGATACAAATCCTTTTGTCAAAAATAAAATTACGCAAAATGCAAAAGTCAGGAAAGCTGTTAAAAGCAAAAACACTCTAGCCATATACTTGCATCCAAAAAATTAGCTCATACCAAGTTTAATGATGCGCTTTACTAGCATCTTCACTGTATTCAATAAAAATAAAAACTTAGAATAATAAATTACCCGCCTTGAAACAGAACGCAAATCTCGATCAAGCAACAACTCAAAGGCATTATCTTCAAAAAAAGTTGTCGAGTAGGAATAACATCGAGAGCCTATCTCACTAGGCCCCATTAGCGAGAGCTCTTTAAAAATTGCTTCCAAATTCTTACTAGGTTGTTCTAAAGATGATTTAGAATCGGGCAACTCGCCCAAAGAATAGCCCTGTGATTCATAAATCCAACGGTAGCTAATATCAGATCGCTGCTCGACCTTAGAAAATGGCTTAACAATCACAGTTGGAGTCGAGAATCTCGCACCATCTAAAGCAGACGTGCCCATTGCAAACAAAACATCCATTTCATCAAAAATAAACTGGCCAATTGAGTCAGGCAATATGCTAGCTATCCATTTTATGCTGATTTTTTTATACGTCTTAAGATAGTCTCTAAGTAACCATTCAGCATCGCCATCACCAACAATTGTAATTGACTCAATCTCCAGCCTTTTAAAAACAACCAACTCTTGTAAATCATCCAATAATTTTATTAAAGGATAAATTTTAAAATCAGCACTGATACGACCGACCCACCCTACTCGCAATCTCTTCTTACACCCTTGCAATGTAGGTATAAAATTGTGCGATTTTACAGCAATAGGTGCAATAAGTTTAGCTGAAGCTAAAGATGATAGCTGTACGCTTCGAAGATCATAGTCCATCCCGGCGACATCGGTAAAAACAAGCGAGTTGTGCTCTAGAAGCTCTTTAAGAAAAAAATATTGAAGCGATCTTATCGGTATAGTCGACAATGAAAATAAGTAACTCTTTGCTCTCGGACTATAAAATGCTGCCTCGAAAGCCCCATACCCCATAGCCCAAACCAGTACCTTGCTATAATTAATACCTTGCCTTGACAAGGTATAGATAGAGTCCATCCGAGAAGTTGGAAGCAATAATAAATCAATATTGTCTCCTTGCTGAAGGCATGACTCATCGACAACTATTACACCTTTATTAATTAGCCAACCTTCTAATCTATTAAGCAATAAATCAGTACCGCCAAACTGATCTTGGTAGAGTACAACAGCACGATTAATATTTGGAAAATAGAGTTGTGTCTCAGGCATTTCTACGACCCTGCTCTTCCCAACCATTTGTTCTTACAGCATTACGCCACACAAAGCCTGAAACTACAGCCCAGTAAATAGCATAATTTATCGCATGCGCTATCGCAGTCCCAACAAGACCAAAGCTGTCTACAAAAAAATAAACCAATAGGTAAAATGATACAGAAAAAATCACTTCAGTTAATATGAAAGTTTTTGCCATTCCCTTACCAAGCATTATGTAGGCTACTAGCCACCCCCCAATTTTCAATGTATCCCCGATGACTTGCCATAAGAACAGTTCGCGCACTGGTAGGAACTCATCTGACAGTAACCCTTTAATGATCATGTCCCTTAGAAGATACATGAATAGACCAGTGACAATAGTAGCTGGCAATAAAAGTCTATACCCCTTAACTATTTCATTAAAAATTGAAGAAGTTCCGGTCAGTTCAGAGAACCTTGGCAAGAAATATACAGATAGAGTCATCGTCACTACCATCAAATAGGCAGAGCTGATACGCCACATTGCTTCCCAGTACCCGGAAGCCTCAGTGCCTAAAGTAGCGCCTATGTGATTTCTAATGAAAATATGACTAAGGGGAATACATATTGCTGAGACAATAGCCATGGCGGCATATTTGGATAGTCCCTTTAGCGACTGATAGTCAACAGCCCCGATAAGCCTGCGTGCAGAAAACCATTTAGCCTTTTGACAGAAAGCAAATGTCACAAATAGAGAAAATGATTGGTAGATGGCGAGGGCAACTAATGCACCACGTAAGCCATAACTCAGGGAAAGCAGCGATACCAGTAATAAGGAAAGAAGGCTCCCTCCAATATTTGACATAACATATAATTTTATCTCTTTTCTTCCGTTTAGCACCGCAAGTAGAAAAGCGTTAAAACTAAAAAATGTCACAGAAATAGCAAGCCAAACGAAAACATCGCCATACTGGCCATCTTTAAAAACCCAAACAGAAAGTTTTTCTGATAGGAAAAAAATCATAACTGAAGCAATGAGAGAAACGGAGAGAATCAATGTTCCCGCGGTTCTCAATAGCACTAACTCTCTTGCGCCATCATCCTTAAACTGAGCGATGTACTTCGTTACACCGGTGGTGATAAAGCCACCTACCATCGAGGTTATAATCTGAACGACATTCTGGAACTGCCCAATAATCGCGTATCCTGAAGGTCCCACATAAAGGGCCAGAATTTTATTTATACCTAATAGCGTGACGATCTTAATAATCACCGCCATTCCATTAAGCAAACTCGTTTTAACTAGATTCATAGCTTCGGATTAAAGCTATTGCATGCACTTACAACCACTCTTGCCTCGCTGATAGATAAAGTAGGTCCAATCGGAAGACTAAGGACACTATTATGAATCTCCTCCGTAAGCGGAAATGAGAGATTATTCCAAGCATGGTAGGCATGTTGTTTATGTGGCGGAATAGGGTAGTGAATCAGTGTCTGAACACCATTTTTACTCAAGTGTTCCTGCAATTCAGCACGTAACTTGCAACGAATAACAAAGAGATGCCACACATGGCTTAAAGAGTGCACATTATCTATTGAGGGTAACTGAATGGCGGGGTTAGTAATTTCAGAAATATAAAAATTTGCCAATGCCCTGCGATGAGCATTTTGCATGTCCAAGTATTTTAATTTTACAGATAAAATAGCTGCCTGCATTTCATCAAGACGACTATTTACCCCCTGATAAATATTTTTATATTTCTGGTGAGACCCATAGTTCCCTAGCGCGCGTAAGACCTCAGCTAGTTCATCGTCATTTGTGGTTATTGCGCCTGCATCACCAAGTGCACCCAAGTTTTTCCCTGGATAGAAACTAAAACCCGAGGCATCTCCCCAGCTTCCTGCTTTCCGATCATGTAAAGAGGCTCCGTGGGCTTGCGCTGAATCCTCCAAGACAAGTAGATCATAACGCTCAGCAACGCTCATAACAGCCGGCATGTCAACTAGTTGCCCATATAAATGTACAGGGAGAATCGCCCGCGTACGTTTACTGACTGCATGCTCTGAATTTCGTATGCAGAGGTTGAAACTACCAGACTCAGGCTCGACAAGTACCGGAATCAATCTGTTCTCAGTAATAGCAAGTATGCTGGCTATATATGTATTAGCCGGAACGATAACCTCATCACCATCTTTTAATTTCCCTAATTCTTTCCAGGCGCGCAGCGTAAGATTAAGAGCATCCAGTCCATTAGCCACACCTACTGTATGTTTGCACCCGCAATGGTGAGAGAACGCAAGTTCAAATTTCTTTACTTCCTCCCCGTTAATATACCAACCTGACCTAATTACGCGCGCTGTCGCTTCGAGCAGTTCTTCCTCCATGAGCGCGTTAATGTCTTTCAAACTTAGAAAATCGATCATGTCATTCACCTTGGCAAATCATTATGTCTCAACGAGACTGACTCTTCATAAGAGTAAAAATATCTATATTTAGCCAGTCAGGATGCAGCCAATCTAAATTAGGGTTAACTAACGGAAGAATTTCGTGTTTGAACTAGCTTAGAAGCGAAGATACAAATCACCAAGGCTACACCTACTGCTCCTCCTAAAATCATTGCTCCTAGCACGAGAAATAACCTGTTTGGCCTAATTGTCTCACTAGGCTCAACAGCAAATTGATCGACTTTAACAATATCTTTTATATGATGATCATTTTCAAAGCTTTTTAGTAACGCAATTTCTTCACGCAAAGCAGATAAGTCAGGAACAAATAGATCTTCAGTTTTTCGTTTTTTCATTTGTTCAGTTTTTCTATTGTGCTCAAGCAACTTAAGCTTACCTAGAAGCTGTACAACATTTGGGTCAGAAAAATCATCATCTTTCCGGTTAATTAAGGTCGCACGCTCCGCCAGCAGCGCATCCTTCCCCATAAGTTAAAGAGGCACGTCAGACGTTAATAGCCTAGAGCCAATAACAGTATCTTTGGTGGCGTGTTGAATATCATAAGCGAAGAGGCTAGCTGGTTTAGAAATATTAAGAGCAGTTGCTATCTCAATAGACTCATTAAGGATCTTTATCCGATTCTCGCGATGAAGACGCAACTGCATTCTCAAAGCAGACAGCTTATCTTGCAACTCTAATCGCCTGATATCATCAGCCTCTAAAATTTTAGCTATCTCAGACTCTTTATTGACTTCGTATTTTATACGAGCTGCGCTAACCTTGGCTTCAAGCTGGATAATTCTATTTCTAATGAGTGTAGTAATATCATTATCTATCTGCTTACGGACCCGGGCCAAGCTAAAATCGACAAAACCATTAACTAAAGCAACGCCATCAAGTCCTTTAGTGTAATTTAATTGAATACCAACAAGAGAGACAGGATTTGATGATTTAGCGTCAGGGTAAATCATTTTAAATGCGGCTTCATTGAAATGAGCAAAAGACTGCTCACTGGTCAAGCCTGGGATTTCTATATCCTGCAAGGTATTAGCATTTTTCTTGAAGTATTCCTGCCGATTCTCATAGGAGCTCAAAGCAAATGACACTTTTCTGAGAGCATCCTCCGGGGTAATTGAATAGATACCCAACCTATTAACATGATCAAATTCTTTGAGATCCGCTGCATGTAGGATGCTCTTTACTTCATAGTATGGCGTAGCTGTATACGCATAGAGCGCACCTAGAGCGCCGAACCCTAAGACAAATAATATTATGAGCGCCTTCTGAGCCCAGAGTACTCGAAGTAAGAAAAGCATATCGACAGCGTTCTCTCTAGGACTAGAGAGTTGCTCTGGCATGGTGATAGCGTTCATATAAAAATTCCATTTTAAATATACCAAACCGGCAATCTATGGCTTAAATCAGTCAGTGCCGACAACCTGCTCAAATATTAGAAGTAAGGCTATGCTAAATACCAAGCCCGATCATATAGATCGGGCTGCGTTCAACCGATTAGCTTACTCATTAACATATCTGAAGAGATGCACCATGCTGTTAGTCGCCAATATTACAGTGAAGCAAGTACGTCAATAGCATCTGAAATTTCGTAATGGTGATTCCCTACAAACAATCCATGCAGATCAATGTACTCTGCATTTTTCAAGTCGCCAAATACTTCAGAGTCGAAAAATTTCACAACTTCATTTTTTGCAAAATTACCCGCAACTATAGGACGACACTCAAATCCTTTTCCATTTAACTTTTTTATAAGCTCTTTTCTAGACAAGCTGCTCTCGGGTCGAATGAGCAAACTGAAACCAAACCAACTTGAACAACCTACCTCGCTTTGTATCATTAAGTCAGGATGACCATTCATTGCCGCCTTAAAGAGCTGTCCATTTTTTTTCCGCTGCTCAATAATATATGGCAACCGCTTAACCTGCTCTATACCTAGTGCACCTTCTAGTTCTAGTGGTCTGACGTTATAACCAGGAAGAACAAAGCGAAACGCTTCCTCAAACGGATCATCACTTTTGTCGCTGCAAATGAGATTTTGCTTAGGTAGATTTCGTGTCCATCCATGGGCTCGCAAAGAGAGAAGAATTTGATTAAGCTCATCATCATCAGTAACAATCAAGCCTCCTTCCATAGTGGAAATATGGTGACTGAAAAAGCTACTAAAGCTACCCATCACTCCAAATGTACCAGCATGCTTATTATTGTACGTGGCCCCCATAGACTCGCAGTTATCCTCTATTAGAACGATACTACGACTTCCAATTATCTCCTTTATTCTATCAAAATCGTTGGGATTACCTAACAAGTTGACAGCCATGATCGCACGTGTGCGATCAGTTACAGCATTTTCAAGCTGTTCCAAATCATAATTTAGTGTCTGTAAATCTATATCTACGAATTTAATCTTGAGCCCGTACTGATATAACGGATAATAAGTCGTACTCCAAGATACGGCCGGAACAATTATTTCATCACCCCGCTTTAATTTAAGCGAAGTGTTTTTAGTATAGAACAAGGCAGCTACGATCAGTAGATTTGCAGAAGATCCAGAATTAACCATAACACAGTGCTTGCTACCAACATACTGTGCAAAATCATGTTCAAATTTTTTTACGTGTTCGCCCATAGTAAACATACCGGACGATATAACTCGTAACATAGCCTCAAGCTCTTCCTTTTCCCAAGAGGAAGTAGCTAATGGAAAACTGACATTCATTTATTATGCTTCTCCAAATAAAATTTATAAGTTTTCTCAATACCTTCGGAAAGAGAGTGTTTTGCCTCCCAGCCCCATTTATTTAGACGTTTCACACAAACCAGCTTACGCGCCATCCCTACGGGCTTACTAAGATCATTCACAAATTGACCTTCGAAACCAACGATAGCGGCTACTTCTTTATAATACTCATTAATAGTATGATCATAACCCAGCCCAACATTCATTATGGAAGGAAGAGTCTCAAACCGGTCAATAGCACTGTATATCGCATCCGCCAAATCTTCACTGTACATAAATTCTCGTCGGGCCAGACCATCTCCCCATACATCAACTGAGTCTTTTTTATTGGAAATTGCCACTTGAATTTTGTGAATTATGGCTGGAATTAGATGAGACTGAGACGGATCAAATTTATCATGACGCCCATAAATATTGCAGGGAATAAGTGTTTTATATTGATACTCTGAATTTTCACGCGAAATATAATCACAGAGCCGGGCTGAAACAATTTTTGCAAGAGCATAACCTTCGTTTGTAGGCTCCAACTCCCCCTTCAGAACCATCTCTTCGCTAAGTGGATCCGAACAATTACGTGGGTACATGCAAGAGCTGCCTAAATTTATTAGGCGCTTTATACCAACATCTCTTGCAGCACAGATTAGGTTTCGCCCGATATCAAGATTGCCAACAAGGAACTTAAAAGGCTCTCTTATATTTGCTTGAATACCCCCGACAATTCCTGCCGAATGAATTAGAATATCTGGACTGCACTTCAGCAAAAATTTCTTAGTGGCATCGAAATCATATAGATTAAGCTCTTGGCTAGAAGGCGCAATTATTGAAAATCTATTAGATGCAGTGTGCTCTAGTAGATTTCGGCCAACCATACCGCTACCACCAGTAATGAGTACTCTCATCATCCTACTCGTCATCCCTGCCCAGGTACAACACTGTAGCCATGCGCGCCAATAAGCACATCGCGCTCAGCGCTTTTTAGATCCTCCTGAACCATTTCACAAACCAGTTGAGAGAAAGAGATTTTAGGCGTCCATCCAAGCCTTTGCTTTGCCTTAGATGCATCACCGAGAAGAGATTCTACTTCTGTTGGACGAAAATACCGAGGATCAACCGCGACAATGCACTTGCCATTAGCATACCCCTTCTCTTCAACTCCTTGGCCCTCCCAAGAAATATCGATGCCTAGCTCTTTTCCCGCTAAGCTAACAAAGTCTCGAACGCTATATTGAACCCCTGTGGCGATAACGAAGTCTTCAGGGGACGGCTGCTGTAACATAAGCCACTGCATTTCAACATAGTCTCGCGCGTGTCCCCAGTCCCTCAAAGAGTCCATGTTCCCTAGATACAGGCACTCTTGTAGACCAAGCTTAATTCTCGCTAATGCCCGAGTTATTTTACGGGTAACAAATGTCTCTCCCCGAATAGGGCTCTCATGATTGAAAAGTATCCCGTTACAAGCATAAATCCCGTATGCCTCCCGATAATTTACAGTAATCCAGTATGCGTATAACTTTGCCACTGCATATGGGCTGCGAGGATAGAATGGCGTTGTCTCTTTTTGGGGTACCTCTTGAACCAGCCCATAAAGCTCGGATGTTGATGCTTGATAGAATCTGGTTTTCTTCGTCAACCCAAGTATTCTTATGGCCTCTAGAATACGTAAAGCCCCTAGAGCATCTGAGTTTGCAGTATACTCAGGCTCCTCAAAAGAAACTGCAACATGACTTTGAGCGGCTAAATTATATATTTCGTCTGGCTGAATTTTTTGAATAATATGGGTCAAACTAGAAGAGTCCGTCATATCACCATGATGCAAATAAAACGGGCGCCCTGACTCATGCGCATCATGAAAAAGGTGATCTATACGCGCTGTGTTAAATAAAGAGGTCCTACGCTTTAAGCCATGGACCTCATAACCTTTATTCAACAAAAACTCAGATAGATATGCTCCATCTTGCCCAGTAACCCCGGTAATTAATGCAACCTTAGTCATTATGCTCTTCCATAATTGTCTTCAATTCTAACTATATCGTCTTCGCCAAGATAGCTTCCAGACTGAACTTCTATTATTTCAAGTTCTACCATTCCAGGATTCTTAAGTCGGTGAGTAACACCTATTGGGATATAGGTTGACTGATTTTCAGTTAAAATAAATACCTCTTGATCTCTCGTGACCTCAGCAGTCCCTTTCACTATGATCCAATGCTCAGCTCGATGCTGGTGCTTTTGCAGTGATAGTGAGGCACCAGGCTTAACACCGATACGCTTAACCTGGAAGCGCTCCCCTGCATCAACGCAGTCGTACCACCCCCAAGGCCTAGCAACTCTTCGATGAGAAATAGCTTGTGTATATTTCTTTGCCTCAAGCTGTAAAACCAAATCCTTTACTTGCTCAACATGCTTATGATCAAGCACAAGCACCGCATCTGGGGTATCAATAACAGTTAGACCTTGCACACCTAGCGCAACAACCGGCCTATCGCCAGCATGTATAAAGACATTCTGGGAAGAACAAGCTATTCCATTCCCGACTATTCGATTCCCTACATCATCTGAAGGAAGCAACTCCGCCACAGCTTTCCAACTTCCGACGTCACTCCACTGCCCACCGAATGGAAAAACAACCACACGGTCGTGATGCTCCATAACAGCATAATCTATACTTTGAGATCTACAGCTTGCAAAAACGGTTTCATCAGGTCGAACAAAAGTGCAGTTGGCCGCAATTTCCTCTTTTTGCTTCGAGGCCATTGCCGCCTGGCAGCTCTTTAGTACATCAGGCGCATATCGCTCTACCGCATCAAGTAGGGTGCTCGGTTTGCATAGAAATATTCCTGCATTCCAAAAATAGTTACCAGAGAGCAAAAGCTCACTTGCCCGTGTTTCACTAGGTTTTTCAACAAACTCCTTGGCTAGGTAACCGCCAGCCGAATTGGCATCTCCTCTTAGAATATAGCCATATGCAGTACTTGGAAAAAACGGAGAAACGCCAAAAGTGACAATTGCACCATCCTTTGCTGCAGGGAGTGCACTCTTGATTGTATTTAAAAAATAATCGCTGTCGGGGATATAGTGGTCGGCAGGGCAGAAAAGTAACAAACTGTCGGAGTTTTTCTTCTCTAATGCTGCAATTGTCATTGCGGCCGCTGTATTTTTTGATGTGGGCTCTAAAAGAATAACCCCTTGCTTCCCTAACGAAACCATTTTTTCCAGAACCATAAATCGATGCTCTTCAGCAGCGACCACCATCAACTCTTGAGAAGTAACTCTCTCAAAAGTAAGCTCAAGCAAACTCTTATTATTTATGAGAGGCAAAAACTGCTTTGGAAAACTTTTACGAGACAATGGCCAAAGACGAGTGCCAGAACCACCACAAAGAACAACTGGTATAAAACTCATATAATCAACACCGGATAATATCACTCAAAACTTTACCATTCAGCAAGAGTGAAAATCGAAAATAGTGATATGTAAACTTAGGAGAGGCACTTTGTCAGCGCTTAAATAAATTCTTTTGCTAAACATCCATAATGTCAATATAACATAATCTTCCAGACCAACATGTGTACATAATTAACTTCGAAGAAGCTTAAGCTAGCGTTCTCTTAATAAAAGGATAACGACCTTCAGAGAAGAAATAAATCCGACTACCAATTACTCCTCATTGACCCGATCTCTCAATTCCTTTCCTGGCTTGAAATGCGGCACAAATTTCCCGTCCAGACGAACCGACTCACCAGTTTTAGGATTGCGCCCCGTACGCGGCGCACGAAAATGGAGGGAGAAGCTGCCAAAGCCGCGTATCTCGATACGATCGCCCGTGGCCAATGCCTGGGACATCTGCTCGAGCATGGTCTTGATGGCAAGCTCCACATCCTTCGAGGAAAGCTGGCCCTGGTGGGTAACGATTCGTTCGATCAACTCCGACTTGGTCATGTTTTTTCCCTTCTATATCAAGCGGCTAGATCAGCTCTACGCGGTTTTAGCATGACCACGGAGCTTTGAACAGCCCTAATAACCGAGGGTAAAACTCAGGCAACAAAAAGGGCGGCCTAGGCCGCCCTTTTTGATGAAGGAATCAGGACTTAGCCCTGGTTCTCCATCTGAGCGCGGATCAGATCACCAATGGTGGTCGGACCAGTGCTCTCGGATTCCTGCTTGCGCAGTTCCTTCATTGCGTCTTTCTCGTCGTCCACGTCTTTCGACTTGACGGACAGGCTGATGACGCGGCTCTTACGGTCGATGCTGATGATCTTGGCTTCGACTTCTTCGCCTTCTTTCAGCACGTTGCGCGCGTCTTCAACGCGGTCACGGCTGATTTCGGAGGCTTTCAGGATGCCTTCGATGTCATCGCCCAGGGTGATTACAGCGCCCTTGGCATCAACTTCCTTGACGATACCGCGCACGATGGTGCCTTTCTCGTTCAGGGAGGCGTAGTTGGAGAACGGATCGTCTTCCAGCTGCTTGATACCCAGGGAGATGCGCTCGCGCTCCGGATCTACGGACAGGATGACGGTATCCAGCTCGTCGCCTTTCTTGAAACGACGTACGGCTTCTTCGCCAACTTCGTTCCAGGAAATGTCGGACAGGTGAACCAGGCCGTCGATGCCGCCTTCCAGACCAATGAAGATACCGAAATCGGTGATCGACTTGATGGTGCCGGAGATCTTGTCGCCTTTATTGAAGCGACCGGAGAAGTCTTCCCACGGGTTGGATTTGCACTGCTTGATACCCAGGGAGATACGACGACGCTCTTCGTCGATGTCGAGAACCTGAACTTCCACTTCGTCGCCAACCTGAACGACTTTGGACGGGTGGATGTTCTTGTTGGTCCAATCCATCTCGGAAACGTGCACCAGACCTTCCACGCCTTCTTCCAGCTCTGCGAAGCAGCCGTAGTCGGTCAGGTTGGTAACGCGCGCGGTTACGCGGGTGCCTTCCGGGTAGCGAGCCTTGATGGCAACCCATGGGTCTTCGCCCAGTTGCTTCAAGCCCAGGGAGACGCGGTTGCGCTCGCGGTCGAACTTCAGAACCTTGACGTCGATCTCGTCGCCAACGTTGACGATCTCGGACGGGTGCTTGATGCGCTTCCAAGCCATGTCGGTGATGTGCAGCAGGCCGTCTACGCCACCCAGATCAACGAATGCGCCGTAGTCAGTGAGGTTCTTGACGATACCTTTGACTTGCTGGCCTTCCTGCAGGGATTCCAGCAGAGCTTCACGCTCGGCGCTGTTCTCGGCTTCCAGGACACTGCGGCGGGAAACGACAACGTTGTTGCGCTTCTGGTCGAGCTTGATGACTTTGAACTCGAGCTCTTTGCCTTCCAGGTGAGTGGTGTCGCGCACGGGGCGGACGTCCACCAGGGAGCCCGGCAGGAACGCGCGGATGCCGCTGACGTCGACGGTGAAACCGCCTTTGACCTTGCCGTTGATAACGCCCTTGACCACTTCTTCAGCAGCGAAAGCAGCTTCCAGAACAATCCAGCACTCGGCGCGCTTGGCTTTCTCGCGGGACAGCTTGGTTTCACCAAAGCCATCTTCTACCGCGTCCAGCGCAACGTGAACTTCGTCACCCACGCTGATGGTCAGCTCGCCCTGTTCGTTGTAGAACTGCTCGACCGGGATGACGCCCTCGGACTTGAGGCCAGCATGCACGGTGACCCAGTCACCGTCGATGTCGACCACGATGCCGGTGATGATGGCACCCGGCTGCATGTCGAGGGATTTCAGGCTTTCTTCAAAAAGTTCTGCAAAGCTTTCGCTCATGATCATACCTGTAGTCAAAGGCCACTAAAGGCCCTATTCCGCACTACCAGCAAATGCGGTCAAGTCAGTGATTAAAGGTGAAAGGGACGTTAACTGGTATCCCGTTCCACCCCTGCGGCACCACGCTCAGTCGGATGACTGGCAATGAGGCACATCCTTTCGGAATCAGAACCGGCTCGACCTCTAACGAGAGAAATCAAGCCGACATAAGGGCTGGAATGTTAGCAATGAGGCTGACTGCCGTCAATTGCCACGACTTGGCGAAGCCGGGCCTTCAGCCCGACGGGTTGCTACTGCCCTGGTCGCGGTGAAAACGACAACGCCGCGACCGGAGGCCGCGGCGTTGTCGGCGCAGATACCCGATCAGTCATCCAGCCCCAGATCAGCAAAAGCCGCGAGAATCCGCTCCAGCACCTCATCGATGCTCAGATGGGTGGAGTCGAGAATCAGCGCATCCTTGGCGGGCTTGAGCGGCGCAACCGAGCGCTGGGTATCACGCTCATCCCGCTCGATGATCTCGGTCAGCAGGGAAGCCATCTCGACTTCCATGCCCTTGCCTTTCAGCTGCAGATAGCGGCGGCGCGCACGCTCTTCTGCAGTAGCGGTGAGGAATATCTTCAGCGGCGCATCGGGAAACACCACGGTGCCCATGTCGCGACCATCGGCGACCAGGCCAGGCGCCTCCTGGAACGCACGCTGACGCTGCAGCAACGCATCGCGTACCGCCGGCAATGCGGCAACCTGCGAAGCCCCCGCCCCCACCGTCTCGGTGCGGATGACGTCGGAGACGTCCTCACCTTCGAGGATGATCCGCTGCACGCCACCGGCATTGGAGAGGAACTGCACATCGAGGTGCGCCGCCAGAACCTTCAGCGACTCCTCGTTGGTCAGGTCGACGCCATGGTTACGCGCCGCGAAGGCCAGCAGGCGATAAAGCGCACCGGAGTCCAGCAGGTTCCAGCCGAGGCGCTTGGCCAGCAAGCCCGCAACCGTGCCCTTGCCCGAGCCACCCGGGCCGTCGATGGCGATGACCGGCGCTGCAGTATTCATCACTTGCCCTCTTCGGCGACTTGGATGCCCACTTGCGCCGCCAGCCCGAGGAAGTTCGGGAAGGAGGTCGCGACGTTGGCGCAATCGTGAATACGGATCGCCCCACCCGCCCGCAGCGAAGCGACGCTGAAGGACATGGCGATACGGTGGTCGCCGTGGCTCCAGACCTCACCGCCACCGAAGGCGCCGCCGTCGATGATGATGCCATCCGGGGTCGGCTCGGCCTTCACGCCCAGCGCTACTAGGCCATCGGCCATCACCTGGATGCGATCGGATTCCTTGACCCGCAGCTCTTCGGCGCCACGCAGTACGGTACGCCCTTCGGCGCAAGCGGCAGCGACGAACAACACCGGGAACTCGTCGATGGCCAGCGGCACCAGGTCCTCGGGAATATCGATGCCCTTGAGCTTCGCTGCGCGCACGCGAATATCAGCAACCGGCTCGCCACCCACTTCGCGCTGGTTCTCCAAGGTGATATCGGCGCCCATCAGCTTGAGGATGTCGATCACGCCGGTACGGGTCGGGTTGGTGCCCACGTGTTCCAGCAGCAGTTCGGAGCCCTCGGCGATGCTCGCGGCGACCAGGAAGAAGGCTGCCGAGGAAATGTCCGCAGGCACTTCGATATGGGTCGAGGACAGCTTGTGACCGCTTTCCACGGTTGCAGTGCTGCCATCCACGGCAACGGGGTAGCCGAAGCCCTGCAGCATGCGCTCGGTGTGATCACGGGTCGGCGCGGGCTCGGTGACGGAGGTCTCACCGGCGGCATAGAGACCGGCGAGCAGCAGGCAGGATTTGACCTGAGCACTGGCCATCGGCATCTCGTAGCTCATGCCGGTAAGGCGCTGGCCACCGCGGATGACCATCGGAGGACGGCCTTCGGCGGCAGTTTCGATCACCGCGCCCATTTCGCGCAGCGGCTTGGCCACGCGATTCATCGGGCGCTTGGACAGCGAAGCGTCGCCGGTCAGGGTGGTGTCGAACGGCTGGGCGGCGAGCAGGCCACTGAGCAGGCGCATGGAGGTACCGGAGTTACCCAGGTACAACGGGCCGGGCGGCGGCTTCAGGCCATGCAGGCCAACGCCATGGATGGTCACGCGACCATGGTGCGGGCCTTCGATGACCACCCCCATGTCGCGGAACGCCTGCAGGGTCGCCAGGGCGTCTTCACCCTCGAGGAACCCCTCGACCTCGGTCGTGCCTTCAGCCAGGGAGCCGAGCATGATCGAGCGGTGGGAAATGGACTTGTCGCCCGGAACGCGGATACGCCCGGAAAGGCGGCCACCCGGCTGGGCCAGGTAAATCAGGTCGTTATTGTGCATGGCGTCCACATAGGCCCTGCGGGCCAGGATTTTACTGAAATGTTCGCGGGCGACGCGGGCGCGAGTGAAAACGCCCAGCAGTTGATGCCCATCCCCAGCGTCGACCGCGTCGCGCAAGGCGTCGAGGTCGCCACGAAATGCGTCCAGCACCCGCAGCACGGCGTCGCGGTTGGCGAGAAAGATGTCGTGCCACATGACTGGATCACTGCCAGCGATCCGCGTGAAGTCGCGGAAGCCACCGGCGGCATAGCGGAAAATCTCCAGGTTCTCGCTGCGCTTGGCGAGCGAATCCACCAGGCCGAATGCCAACAGATGCGGCAAGTGGCTGGTGGCGGCAAGCACTTCGTCGTGATGCTCGACCTGCATGTGCTCGACGTCGGCACCCAGCTCGCGCCAGAGCGCATCGACCAGAGCCAGCGCGTCGGCATCGGTGGAATCCTGAGGCGTCAGGATCACCTTGTGGCGACTGAAGAGCGCGCCATTGGCCGCCTCCACACCGCTCTGCTCGGAGCCGGCGATGGGGTGCCCGGGTACGAAGCGTGCCGGCATGCCATCGAAAGCCAGGCGCGCGGCACGCACGACATTGCCCTTGGCGCTGCCGACATCGGTGAGCACTACATTGCCGAGATCCAGCTGCGCCAGCTCTTTCAGCAGGCGCTCCATGGCCAGGATAGGCACGGCGAGCTGGATCACCGCAGCCCCCTGACAGGCGGCAGCGAGATCGACCTCGCAACGGTCGACCACGCCCAGCTCCACGGCCAGGCGGCGCGACTCGGCGTCCAGATCGACACCCACGACTTCATCGAACGCCCCCTTCTCACGCAGCCCCTTGGCAAAGGAGCCACCGATCAGGCCAAGCCCGATCACCACAAGGCGCCCGAGCTTAGGAGAACGCTGTTGCAGCGGCATGACATCAGCCACGGGCAAGCACCTGCCCCAGAACGTCGAGGAAGCGCTGGTTCTCCTGGGGGAGACCGATGGAAACACGCAGGAAGTTCGGCATGCCATAGCCGGCTACCGGGCGCACGATAACGCCGGCAGCCAGCAAGGCCTTGTTGATCCCGGCAGTATCACGACCGAAATCGATGGCAATGAAGTTGCCACGGGACGGAATCCACCCCAAGCCCAGCGCGCGGCAACCGTCTTCCAGTTGCGCCATGCCGGCATCATTGAGACGACGGCTTTCGGCCAGGTAATCCACATCCGCCAGGGCCGCGCACGCGGCTGCCAGGGCGAGACTGTTGACGTTGAACGGCTGGCGTACACGGTTCAGCACATCGGCGACACGGGCGGAGGAAATCCCATAACCCACCCGCAGCGCAGCCAGGCCATAGGCCTTGGAGAAGGTGCGGGAGACCAGCAGGTTCGGGTAGCGCGCCAGGTAGTCGAGGCCGTCAGGCAGCTCATCGCCCGATGCATACTCGATATAGGCCTCGTCCAGCACCACCAGCACGTTCTCCGGCACCTTGGCGAGGAAATCATCCAGCGCCTCCGGGCCGAACCAGGTACCGGTCGGGTTGTTCGGGTTGGCGACGAAGACCACACGGGTCTGCTCGTCGATGGCCGCCAGCATCGCCGGCAGATCATGGCCCCACTCCTTGGCCGGCACCACTTTCGCGGTAGCACCGACAGCCTGAGTGACGATGGGATAGACGGCAAAAGCATGCTCGCTGAAGACCGCATTCAGGCCCGGGGCCAGGTAAGCACGACCCACCAGCTCGAGAATGTCGTTGGAGCCGTTGCCTAGGGTTACCTGCTCCGGCTTCAGGTCATAACGCTCGGCCAAACGGCGCTTGAGCTCGAAGCCATTGCCGTCCGGGTAGCGGGTCAGCTCGGCCAGCTCGGCACGAATGGCCTCGAGCACCTTCGGGCTCGGGCCCAAGGGGTTCTCGTTGCTGGCCAGCTTGACGATGCCGGCCGGATCGAGACTCAGCTCGCGGGCCAGCTCATCAACCGGCTTGCCCGGCACGTAAGGCGAAAGTTTCTGCACGCCCGGCTGTGCCAGGGCGAGGAAGTCGCAGCTCATGGGCGCTCCTTGAAAATCTCTTGGGTTCAGAGAACCGCTTTCGGGTAGGACCCCAGCACCTTCAGCGCCACGGCTTCCTGGTTGATCTTCTCCAGCACATCCTTGATCAGCGGATCGCGGTGATGGCCGATGAAGTCGATGAAGAACACATAGGTCCACTTGCCGCTGCGGGACGGGCGGGTCTCGATGCGAGTCAGGTCGATGCCGTTGGTGTGGAAGGGCACCAGCAGCTCATGCAGCGCGCCGGGCTTGTTGCGCATGGAAACGATGACCGAGGTCTTGTCGTCGCCGGTGGGCGGCACTTCCTGGCTGCCGATGATGAGGAAGCGCGTGGAGTTGTCCGGGCGGTCCTCGATCTTCTCGCAGAGCTTGGTCAGCCCGTAGAGGCTGGCGGCCATGTCGCCAGCGATGGCGGCGGAGTTCCACTCGCTCTTCACCCGCTTGGCGGCGTCGGCGTTGCTGGAAACAGCCACGCGCTCGACGTTCGGGTAGTGCGCGTCCAGCCACTTGCGGCACTGGGCCAGGGACTGGGCGTGGGAATAGATGCGGGTGATGTTGTCGGTCTTGGTGGTATCCCCCACCAGCAGGTGATGGTGGATACGCAGCTCCACCTCACCGCATATGACCATGTCGTGCTCGAGGAAGCTGTCCAGCGTGTGGTTGACCGCCCCTTCGGTGGAATTTTCCACCGGCACCACGCCGAAATTGACCGCACCGGCCGCCACTTCGCGGAACACCTCATCGATAGCCGCCATCGGCGTGCTGATCACCGCGTGACCGAAATGCTTCATCGCCGCAGCCTGGGTGAAAGTACCCTCCGGCCCCAGGTACGCGACCTTGAGCGGCTGTTCCAACGCCAGGCAGGACGACATGATTTCGCGGAACAGCCGCGCCATCTCTTCGTTGCCCAGCGGCCCCTGGTTGCGCTCCATGATGTGCTTGAGCACCCAGGCCTCACGCTCGGGGCGATAGAAGACCGGCTTTTCGCCTTCCGGCAGAGCGGCCATCTTCACCCGCGCCACATCCTGGGCGCAGCGGGCGCGATCACTGATGAGCTCGAGGATCTTCTCGTCAAGGCTATCGATACGCAGGCGCAGGGCCTTCAGTTCGTGCTCGGACATCAGCCGCGCTCCTTCTCGAACTCCGCCATGTAGGCCACCAGGGCTTCGACCGCATCCAGGCCGACAGCGTTATAGATGGAGGCACGCATGCCGCCCACCGAGCGGTGGCCCTTGAGGTTGAGCAGACCACGAGCATCGGCACCGGCAAGGAAGTCCTTGTCCAGGCGCTCATCGGCCAGGCGGAACGGAACGTTCATCCACGAACGCGCATTCACCGCGATCGGGTTGGTATAGAAGTCGCTCTTGTCGATGTAGCCGTAGAGCAGCTCCTTCTTCGCGCGGTTGCGCTGCTCCATGGCCTCGACGCCGCCCTGCTCCTTCAGCCACTCGAACACCAGGCCCGAGAGGTACCAGGAGAAGGTCGCAGGCGTGTTGTACATGGAGCCGTTATCCGCGGCGATCTTGTAATTGAGCATGGTCGGACAGGACGAGCGAGCACGGCCCAGCAGGTCCTCGCGGACGATGACCACGACCAGGCCACTCGGGCCGATGTTCTTCTGCGCGCCGGCGTAGATCAGGCCGAAGCGGGACACATCGAGCGGGCGGGAAAGGATGTCGGAAGACATATCCACAACCAGCGGCACATCGCCGGTTTCGGGAATCCAGTCGAACTGCAGGCCACCGATGGTCTCGTTGGAGGCGTAGTGCAGATAGGCGGCATCAGCACTGAGTTTCCAGTCGTTCTGCCCGGGAATGGCGAAGTAGTCCAGGCCCTTGGCGCTGGCAGCCACATTGACGCGGCCGTAGCGGGCAGCTTCCTCAATGCTCTTCTTCGACCAAATGCCGGTCTCGACGTAGTCGGCCACGCCGTTTTCCGGAAGCAGGTTCAGCGGGATCTCGGCGAACTGCTGGCTGGCACCGCCCTGGAGGAACAGCACCTTGTAGTTGGAGGGGATGGAGAGCAGGTCGCGCAGATCCTGCTCGGCCTTCTCGGCGATGGCGACATAATCGTCACTGCGATGGCTCATCTCCATGACGGAGAGGCCCTTGCCTTGCCAATCGAGGAGCTCCGCCTGGGCGCGTTGCAGGACAGCTTCCGGAAGCGCGGCCGGGCCGGCGCAGAAGTTAAAGGCTCGCTTGCTCACATCCACTCTCACTGGGTAGCGCGGGGGCACCTGCACCCCCACTGATGGTCTTCTACCGAGTGGACAGGCCGGCTAGGGCCCGCCCGCTCTGCAGCTTCTTACTCTTCACCTGCCGGTTGCGCGTCATCCTGCTGGACGTCGTCCGCCGGAGCGTCGGCTGCGGCATCGACTGCCACCTCGCCGTCTTCCAGCTCCTCGTCCTCGTCGACGCCGGACGGCTCCTGCACACGCTCCAGGCCAACCAGGGTCTCGTCCTTGGCCAGCTTGATCAGGGTCACGCCCTGAGTGTTGCGGCCGGAACTGGAGACTTCGTCGACACGGGTACGCACCAGGGTGCCCTGGTCGGAGATCAGCATGATCTCCTCGCCGTCCTGCACCTGAATGGCGCCGACCAGCTTGCCGTTACGCTCGTTGATGACCATGGCAATCACACCCTGACCACCACGGCCACGGCGCGGGAACTTGCCCAGGCCGGTGCGCTTGCCGAAGCCGCGCTCCGATGCGGTCAGGATCTGCGCACCGGTTTCGGGGATCAGCATGGAGATCAGTTGTTGTTCTTTGGCCAGGCGCATGCCGCGGACACCACGGGCGGTACGGCCCATGATGCGCACCATGCTTTCGGCGAAGCGGATCACCTTGCCGGCGCTGGAGAACAGCATGACTTCCTTGGCGCCGTCGGTGATGGCGGCAGCGATCAAGGTGTCACCCTCATCCAGGCGCAGAGCGATCAGGCCACTGGAACGCGGCTTGCTGAACTGCACCAGCGGGGTCTTCTTCACGGTACCGAAGGCGGTGGCCATGAAGATGTAGGCACCGGTAGGCTCAGCCACCAGTTCCGGGGTATCGCCTTCGACTTCCTCGACTTCCTGCTCGACGATCTCGCCTTCGAGCACTGCGCCCTCGGCTTCCTCGAGGTCATCCTCGTCGCCGGCTTCGCGCTGCAGCGCTTCCAGGTCGATCTGCAGCATCGCGGTGATGCGCTCGCCCTCGTCCAGCGGCAGCAGGTTCACCAGCGGACGACCGCGGGCGGTACGCGAGGCTTCCGGAATTTCGAAGGTCTTCAGCCAGTACACCTTGCCCTTGCTGGAGAACAGCAGCAGCGTGGCGTGGCTGTTGGCGACCAACAGGTGTTCGATGTAGTCCTCGTCCTTCACACCGGTGGCGGACTTGCCGCGGCCACCGCGACGCTGCGCCTGGTAAGAGGCCAGCGGCTGGGACTTGGCGTAGCCACCATGGGAGATGGTGACGACGCGCTCTTCTTCGGTGATCAGGTCGGCGATGGTCAGGTCCACCTGGGACGCAACGATCTCGGTGCGGCGGGCGTCGCCGAACTCGGCCTTGACCTTCTCCAGCTCCTCGCGGATGACTTCCATCAGGCGCTCGGGGTTGGTAAGGATGCGGATCAGCTCGCCGATCAGGGTGAGGATTTCCTGATACTCGGCCAGAAGCTTCTCGTGCTCCAGGCCGGTCAGGCGGTGCAGGCGCAGCTCGAGGATGGCCTGGGCCTGCTCCGGAGACAGGTAGTACTTGCCTTCGCGCAGGCCGTACTGCGGATCCAGGTCTTCCGGACGGCAGGAATCGGCACCGGCGCGCTCGACCATGGCTTCCACGGCGGAGGATTCCCAGGCGGTGGCGATCAGGCGGTCCTTGGCCTCGGCCGGGGTCGGCGAGTTCTTGATCAGCTCGATCACCGGGTCGATATTCGACAGGGCGACGGCCTGGCCTTCGAGGATGTGGCCGCGTTCACGGGCCTTGCGCAGCTCGTAGACGGTACGGCGGGTCACCACTTCACGGCGGTGACGGATGAACACCTCGAGCATGTCCTTGAGGTTCATCGTGCGCGGCTGGCCGTCGACCAGGGCCACCACGTTGATGCCGAACACGCTTTGCATCTGGGTCTGAGCGTAGAGGTTATTGAGCACAACCTCGCCGACTTCGCCACGACGCAGCTCGATCACTACGCGCATGCCGTCCTTGTCGGACTCGTCGCGCAACTCGGTGATGCCTTCGAGCTTCTTCTCCTTGACCAGTTCGGCGATCTTTTCGATCAGACGCGCCTTGTTCAACTGGTAGGGCAGCTCGGTGACGATGATCTGCTGGCGGTTACCGCCCTTCTCCATGTCCTCGATTTCGGCGCGGGCACGGATATAGATGCGGCCACGGCCGGTGCGGTAGGCCTCGATGATGCCGGCACGACCGTTGATGATGCCCGCGGTCGGGAAGTCCGGACCGGGGATGTACTGCATCAGCTCATCGACGGTCAGCTCGCCGTTGTCCATCAGCGCCAGGCAACCGTCGATGACTTCGGAGAGGTTGTGCGGCGGGATGTTGGTGGCCATGCCCACGGCGATGCCGCTGGAGCCGTTGACCAGCAGGTTGGGGATCTTGGTCGGCATGACCGCCGGGATCTGCTCGGTGCCGTCGTAGTTGGGCACCCAGTCGACGGTTTCCTTGTCCAGGTCCGCCAGCAGCTCGTGGGCCAGCTTGGACATGCGCACTTCGGTGTATCGCATGGCTGCGGCGTTGTCGCCGTCCACCGAACCGAAGTTGCCCTGGCCATCGACCAGCATGTAGCGCAGGGAGAAAGGCTGGGCCATGCGCACGATGGTGTCGTACACGGCGGTATCACCGTGGGGGTGGTACTTACCGATCACGTCACCGACCACACGGGCGGATTTCTTGTACGGCTTGTTCCAGTCGTTGCTCAGCTCGCTCATGGCGAACAGCACGCGACGGTGTACCGGTTTCAGACCGTCGCGCGCATCCGGCAGGGCGCGCCCGACGATCACGCTCATCGCGTAGTCGAGGTAGGACTGTTTCAGCTCGTCTTCGATATTGACCGGGAGGATTTCTTTGGCCAGTTCGCCCATGAGAAGCCTGATTCCTTTTTCTAGTGAAACCCCGACACATCCTTCCTGGATGACGCGAGGCTCGTCGCCTGGCTGCGCCAGCACGACTCACGACAAATCAACGAGTTAAGCCACGGATCCGCACAGAATGCCGACCTTGCAAAGGGAGGCTCGATAACTGGCGGAGCTTACCACAGTCACTGCCCTGCACCCAGCCCCGCCGGGCGCAGGCCCACGCCTCAATGCAGGCGTTTGCGGCACATCAGTTGCGCCAGCTTGGCGGTGTCGGGCCGCTCGACAATGCCTTTCTCGGTCACGATGGCGTCGATCAGGTCCGCCGGGGTCACATCGAACACCGGATTGACCGCATGCACATCGGCCGCCACCCGCTTGCCACCCAATTCGAGCAGCTCGCGCCCCTCACGCTCCTCGATCGGAATGTCATCACCGCTCTCCAGCGCCATATCGATGGTGGAGCTCGGCGCCACGACCATGAAGCGCACACCGTGGTGCATGGCGCACACCGCCAACTGGTAGGTGCCGATCTTGTTCGCCACATCGCCATTGGCAGTGATGCGGTCCGCCCCGACTATCACCCAGGTGATGCCGGCAGTCTTCATCAGGTGCGCTGCCGCGGCATCGGCATTGAGACTCACCGGCACGCCTTCGTTGGCCAGCTCCCATGCGGTAAGGCGCGCGCCCTGCAACCAGGGGCGGGTCTCGTCGGCATAGACGCGCTCCACCAGTCCATCCAGGTGGGCGGCACGAATCACCCCCAATGCGGTACCGAAGCCGCCCGTGGCCAGGGCACCGGTATTGCAATGGGTCAACAGCGCCTGGGGATTGCCCTGGTGCTTGCGGATCAACTCCATGCCCAGTTGGGCCATGGTCAGATTGGCCTCGCGGTCGCTTTCGTGAATGGAGACCGCTTCTGCCTCCAGCACCTGCAGCGGGTCTTCGCCATCCTTGAGGCGCTCCAGACGCTCGCGCATACGATTGAGCGCCCAGAACAGATTGACCGCCGTGGGTCGCGAGTCCACCAGTACGCTGAAATCCTGCTCCAGCGCCTCACGCCAATCGCCGCCAGCCGCCAGCCGCGCACGGGCGCCCAGCACCAGCCCGTAGGCGGCACTGATGCCGATGGCCGGCGCACCGCGCACCACCATCAGGCGGATCGCTTCAGCGACGTCGGCCGCCGTGGCGTATTCCAGCCAGGTTTCCTCCTGGGGCAGGAGGCGCTGGTCGAGCAGTCGCAGGACCCCGTCCCGCCAGTCGATGGCGATCACCTTCTCGGCTGCCAACAGTTGCTCACGCATGGAACACCTCGCCACCAATAAACTCGCGGAAAAACCGCGGATTATAGCGATCCCGAGCCTGTCTGGCTCGGGTATACTGCCGCGATATTTTCCTGCGCCCAGGATGCGCCACCATGCCCGACGCCAAAGCCCCGCTCGACCTGCTCCTGCTGCCAACCTGGATAGTCCCCGTGGAACCCGCAGGCGTGGTTCTGCGTGACCATGCGCTGGGCATCCGTGACGGGCGTATCGCGCTGATCGCCACGCGCGAAGAGGCCCTGCGCTGGCCCGCGACGGAAGTGCGCGAGCTGCCGGGCATGCTGCTGGCTCCCGGACTGATCAACGCCCACGGCCACGCCGCCATGTCGCTGTTCCGTGGCATGGCGGACGACCTGCCGCTGATGACCTGGCTGGAGCAGCACATCTGGCCGGCCGAGGCCAAATGGGTCGATGAGGCCTTCGTCCGTGACGGCACCGAACTGGCCATCGCCGAGCAGATCAAGGGCGGCATCACCTGCTTCTCCGAGATGTACTTCTACCCCGCCGTGGCCAGCGAGGCGGTGCACGGCAGCGGGATCAAGGCGCAGATCACCATCCCGGTCATCGACTTCCCCATTCCCGGCGCCCTCGACGCCGCCGAAGCCATCCGCCATGGCCTCGAACTGTTCAGCGACCTCAAGCACCACCCGCGCATCAAGGTCGCCTTCGGCCCCCATGCGCCCTACACGGTCAGCGACGACAAGCTGGAAAACATCCGCATGCTCGCCGAAGAGCTGGATGCCGGCATCCACATGCACGTGCAGGAAACCGCGTTCGAGGTCCAGCAGAGCCTGGAGCAGCGCGGTGAACGCCCCCTGGCCCGCCTGGCCCGCCTCGGTCTGCTCGGCCCGCGCTTCCAGGCCGTGCACATGACCCAGATCAGCGATGAAGACCTGGCACTGCTGGTAGAAAGCAACACCAGCGTCATCCATTGCCCGGAATCCAACCTAAAGCTCGCCAGCGGCTTCTGCCCGGTGGAGCGCCTATGGCTGGCCGGGGTCAACGTCGCCGTGGGCACCGACGGTGCCGCCAGCAACAACGACCTCGACCTGCTGGGCGAAACCCGCACCGCCGCCATGCTGGCCAAGGCCGTCGCCGGCTCGGCCACCGCCCTGGACGCCCACCGCGCCCTGCGCATGGCTACGCTCAATGGAGCGCGGGCCCTGGGAATGGAACAGGACACCGGCTCGCTGGAGATCGGCAAGGCCGCCGACATGGTCGCCTTCGACCTCTCCGGGCTGGCGCAGCAACCGGTCTACGACCCGGTTTCGCAGCTTATCTATGCTACCGGCCGCGATTGCGTCCGGCATGTGTGGGTCGACGGCAAGCCCCTGCTCGATGCAGGCCGTCTCACCCGCCTGGACGAAGACCGCCTGATCGCCACCGCGAAAGCCTGGGGCGAGCGGATCGCCGGCCACTGAATTCCGATTGATGAAAAGGTGTCTCCATGAGCAACGTCGACCACGCTGAAATCGCCAAATTCGAAGCCCTCGCCCACCGCTGGTGGGACCGCGAAAGCGAGTTCAAACCGCTGCACGACATCAACCCCCTGCGGGTCAACTGGATCGACGAGCGCGCCCGCCTCGCCGGCAAGACGGTGCTCGACGTCGGCTGCGGCGGCGGCATCCTCAGCGAGGCCATGGCCCAGCGTGGCGCCAAGGTCACCGGCATCGACATGGGTGAAGCGCCCCTGGCCGTCGCCCGCCTGCATCAGCTGGAATCCGGCGTGCCGGTGGAATACCGCCGCATCACCGCCGAAGAGCTGGCCGCCGAGATGCCCGGCCAGTTCGATGTGGTCACCTGCCTGGAGATGCTCGAACACGTGCCGGACCCGGCCTCGGTGATCCGCGCCTGCCAGACCCTGGTCAAGCCGGGCGGCCAGGTGTTCTTCTCCACCATCAACCGCAACCCCAAGGCCTACCTGTTCGCCATCGTGGGCGCCGAATACATCATGAACCTGCTGCCCCGCGGCACCCATGACTTCAAGAAATTCATCCGCCCCTCCGAGCTGGGCGCCTGGAGCCGCGCCGCCGGCCTGCAGGTGAAGGACATCATCGGCCTCACCTACAACCCCCTCACCAAGCACTACAAGCTGGCCAGCGACGTGGACGTCAACTACATGATCCACACGCTGCGCGAGGAGTGACCGGCATGCGCCTCAGAGCGGTACTCTTCGACATGGACGGCACCCTGCTGGACTCGGCGCCGGACTTCATCGCCGTGACCCAGGCCATGCGCACCGACCGGGGCCTGCCGGTCCTGGACGACAAACTGGTGCGCGACCAGGTCTCCGGCGGCGCCCGTGCCATGGTCGCCGCCGCCTTCGACATGGACCCGCAAGCCGAGGGCTTCGAAACCCTGCGCCAGGAATTCCTGGAGCGCTACCAAGCCCACTGCGCCGTGCTCACCCGCCCCTTCGACGGCATCGATGCACTGCTGCAGGATATCGAGAAGGCACGCCTGATCTGGGGCGTGGTCACCAACAAGCCGGTGCGCTACGCCGAGCCGATCATGCAGCAGCTCGGCCTGGCCGAACGCTCGGCGATCCTCATCTGCCCGGACCACGTGAAGAACAGCAAGCCCGACCCCGAGCCCCTGCTCCTGGCCTGCAGCCGCCTGCAGCTGGACCCGGCCAGCGTGCTCTTCGTCGGTGACGACCTGCGTGACATCGAGTCCGGCCGCGCCGCCGGCACCCGCACCGCCGCCGTCACCTATGGCTACATCCACCCCGACGACAACCCCAGCCACTGGGGCGCCGACGTGGTCGTCGACCACCCCCTCGAACTGCGCGCCGTACTCGATCGCGCGCTGTGCTCATGCTGAGCCGGAAGCTGAAAGCCTGAAGCCGGAAGCGATCCGCATGCTTCCAGCTTTCAACTTCAAGCTTCCAGCTCTCCGAAGGAGTTTCATATGTTTCAATATTCCGCCCGCCCCGACCTGCTCAAGGGCCGGGTCATCCTGATCACCGGCGCAGGCCGCGGCATCGGCGCCGCTGCCGCCAAGGCCTTCGCGGCCCACGGTGCCACCGTGCTGCTGCTGGGCAAGACCGAAGCCAACCTCAACCAGGTCTATGACGAGATCGAAGCGGCGGGCCATCCCCAGCCGGCAGTCATCCCCTTCAACCTGGAAACCGCCCAGCCGCACCAGTACGACGAACTGTCGGCCATGGTGGAGAACGAATTCGGCCGCCTCGACGGCCTGCTGCACAACGCCTCCATCATCGGCCCGCGCACGCCGATGGAGCAGCTGTCCGGCGACAACTTCATGCGTGTCATGCAGATCAACGTCAACGCCATGTTCATGCTGACCAGCACCCTGCTGCCGCTGCTCAAGCTGTCCAGCGACGCCTCGGTGGTCTTCACCTCCAGCAGCGTTGGCCGCAAGGGTCGCGCCTACTGGGGCGCCTACGGGGTTTCCAAGTTCGCCACCGAAGGCCTGATGCAGACCCTGGCCGACGAACTGGACGGCATCGCCAACGTCCGCTCCAACAGCGTCAACCCCGGCGCCACCCGCACCAGCATGCGCGCCCAGGCCTACCCGGGCGAGAACCCGGAAAACAATCCGCTGCCCGACGCCATCATGCCGGTCTACCTCTACCTCATGGGCGCCGACAGCACCGGCGTCAACGGCCAGGCCTTCGACGCCCAGTAACCCGGCAACCGCCTCACGCGGCGACCGCAACAGTCGCCGCCGCCCCCTCCGCCATTAAACCGTCACCGCTCCCCCGTGAACGGCATCACGTTGCCAGGCGTGCGCCAATCCACCGGCAAAAGCTTGCCACAGGCTTTTTGCCACTACAGATAACACCTTGAATCCAAACGCTTTTAAAGACGTAAAACGGTTCTGGCACGGAAATCGCTCTATGCCTGGTGTCGTCGCTTCGAGCGTCAGAGGTTCGCCAAATGGTCCCGTCCACCCCTACCAACACCATAGATTTCGATGCTGCCAAGCTTCAGCGCCTGGGCTTTACCAGCCCGGCGCAAAGCAAGCTGCGGCAGATGACCCTGCTGGAACTGCGTCGCCAGTTGAGCATGCAGCTGCAGACCAGCCTGGATGTGGAGCGCATCGTCAGCCTGTTCTTCCGTGAAGTGCAGCGCCTCGTCCCCCTCGACGCCCTGGCCTACCAGCACCAGAGCAGTGACCTGCGCCTGGAATACGGCGAGCGTGCCGCCCACTCGGCCGGCTACCGCCTGAGCCACGAGGGCGAGTACCTGGGCGAGCTGATCTTCCGTCGCCGCCAGCGTTTCGACGATGCCGAACTGAGCCAGCTCGAATCGCTGCTCGCCTGCATGCTCTTCCCGCTGCGCAACGCCCTGCTCTACCGCACTGCGGTGCAATCGGCACTGCGCGACCCGCTGACCGACACCGGCAACCGCATCGCCATGGACCAGGCGCTGCAACGCGAGGTGGACCTGGCGCGGCGCAGCCAACAGCCGCTGTCGGTGCTGATGCTGGACATCGACCACTTCAAGCGCGTCAACGACGAATACGGCCACAGCACCGGCGACGAAGTGCTCAAAGCCGTGGCCGCCACCCTCAAGGGCAAGCTGCGTAACGTCGACATGGTGTTCCGCTACGGCGGTGAGGAATTCCTCGTCCTGCTCTCCAACACCTGCCGCGAAGCCGCCGGCATGGTCGGCGAGCGCCTGCGCATGGGCGTGATGGAGATCCAGCACCTGGTTGGCGGGCGTCCCATCGAGCTGTCGATGAGCCTGGGCTGCGCCACGCTGCTGCCGGCCGAATCGGTGGACAGCCTGCTGCGCCGTGCCGACAGCGCCCTCTATGTGGCCAAGCGCACCGGCCGCAATCGCCTGTCCATGGCTGGCTAAGTCCCGCCCAACGCGAACGACACCCACGAAAAAGGGGCCCATCGGGCCCCTTTTTCATTGCATCGGCAAATCAGCGCTTGCGGCCGAAACCGGGGCGCTGGCCCTCGCCTGCCGGCCCATTGGTGCGCTTGCTTACCGGGCGCGCCGGCTTGCGCTGCGGGCGTTCAGCCACTTCGCTGGCATCGCCCTGGGGCTTGCCACGGGGCTTCTTGGCCACATCACGCGGGCGCTCCGCCAGCGGCGTGCCACGGTTCTGCTCGCCACGGGCTGCCGGGCGCGGAGCGCGGGCGGGACGTTCGGCACCTTCGCCACGGGGGCTGCGTGCCGGGCGGTCAGAACCCTCGCCACGAGGAGCACGGGCCGGACGATCCGAACCTTCACCACGCGGTGCACGGCTCGGGCGCTCAGCACCTTCGCCACGACCACGGGCAGGACGCTCGCCACCTTCGCTGCGCGGGCCACGGGCCGGGCGCTCATCGCCCTGACGCCGGCCACGGCCGCTCACCGGCTTGACCAGCTTGCGCTGCATGCGCTCGACCTTGTCCTTGTGCTTGCTGGAAACCTCCGGCAGCTGGATAGGCTTGAGGCCCACTTCGCCACTGAGGATGTCCACTTCGGACTGGTCCATCTCGCGCCAGCGCCCCATGGTCAGCTCGGAGGTGAGGAACACCGGGCCGAAACGCACGCGCTTCAGGCGGCTGACCACCAGGCCTTGGGATTCCCAAAGGCGACGTACTTCGCGGTTGCGGCCTTCCATCACCACGCAGTGGTACCAATGGTTGAAACCTTCGCCGCCGGGCGCTTCCTGGATGTCGGTGAACTTGGCGGGGCCGTCTTCCAGCATCACGCCGTTCTTCAGGTTCTCCAAAATCTCCTCGGTGACTTCACCCCGCACGCGCACGGCGTACTCGCGGTCCATCTCGTAGGAGGGGTGCATCAGGCGGTTGGCCAGCTCACCGTCGGTGGTGAACAGCAGCAGGCCGGTGGTGTTGATGTCCAGACGACCGATGTTGATCCAGCGGCCAGCGCGCAGCCGCGGCAGGCGCTCGAATACGGTGGGGCGGCCTTCCGGGTCGTCGCGGGTGCAGACTTCGCCGTCGGGCTTGTTGTAGATCAGCACGCGGCGGACGGCTTCGGTCTCTTCCTCGCGCTTGAGCAGGCGGCCGTCGACGCTGATGGCGTCATGACGGTCGACGCGCTGGCCGAGGGTCGCGGCCACGCCGTTGACCTTGACGCGGCCTTCGGTGATCCAGGCCTCGATGTCTCGGCGCGAAGCCAGGCCAATGCGGGCCAGGACCTTCTGCAGCTTTTCCCCAGCGGGGCTGTATTCGTCTTCGTTCATCTGGGCACCTCCCGGTGTAGTCATTCAAAAAGGTCGCGCATCATACGCGGCGGGCGAACCTCAGGCTAGCTGAGCGCGCGCGGGGTCGTCAGTGTTTTCGCCGGCCGGTCGCGGCGAGGGCCAGCAGGCGCATATCGGCTTCGGCCAGCACCTCGCGGCGCGCCTGCTTGCCGAGCTTCTTCCAGCCCTTGATTTCGCTGCGGGTACGTCCGCAACCCCGGCAAACGTCGTCGGCAAACTGGCAAACCTTGATGCAGGGGTCCTTCATCGCAGCGCCTCGTCTTGTGGCCTCAGTGACGGGTCTCGTCAGGCGCCTCATCGAACAGCGCCTCGTCGCCCGCTTCCACCTCGGCGGGCTCCTCGCCCGCCGGTTGCTCGGCGTCGGCGACGGGCAGGTCGTCGAAGTCGATCTTCAACCCCTGCTCCATGGTGTCCAGCTCCGCCAGCAAGGAGCGGAAGCTGGTTTCCTCGCGGGGCTCGGCGGGCTCTTCGCTCGCCAGGTCGGCGCGCGCCTGCAAACCTTCGGGCACCGGCACGTCGACGTCATCGAGGGCCAGAACCGGCTCGGGCTCCAGCTCTCTCAGGGCGGCGAGCGGCGGCAGGTCATCGAGGTTCTTCAGGTTGAAATGGTCGAGGAAGCCCTTGGTGGTGGCGAACATCGCCGGGCGGCCGGGCACATCGCGGTAACCGACCACACGAATCCACTCGCGCTCGATCAGCGTCTTGACGATCTGGCTGTTCACCGCCACGCCACGGATGTCCTCGATCTCGCCCCGGGTGATCGGCTGGCGGTAGGCGATCAGCGCCAGGGTTTCCAGCATCGCGCGGGAATAACGCTGCGGGCGCTCCTCCCACAGGCGGCCGACCCAGGGCGCGAAGCGTTCACGCACCTGCAGGCGGTAACCGGATGCCACTTCCTTGAGTTCGAAGGCGCGCCCCTTGCAGGAGGTGGCCAGGATCGCCAGTGCGGCACGGATCTGCGCGAGCTCCGGTCGCTCGGCTTCCTCGAACAGCTCGGCGATGCGCTCCAGCGACAGCGGCTTGCCGGAAGCCAGCAGGTACGCCTCGAGCAGGGAGGCCAGCTCCTTGGGGTCGTTAAGGTTCATCTACTCGGCTCTTGCGCGGACGTGGATGGGTGCAAAGGCCTCATTCTGCACCAGTTCCACCAGTTGTTCCTTGATCAGCTCCAGCACTGCCATGAAGGTCACCACCACGCCCAATCGCCCTTCTTCGGCGGTGAACAGGCTGACGAACGGCAGGAAGGCGCCCCCCTTGAGGCGCTCCAGCACTTCACTCATGCGCTCGCGGGTGGACAGCGCCTCGCGGGTCACCTGGTGGCTTTCGAACATGTCGGCGCGGCGCAGCACCTCGGCCATGGACAGCAGCAATTCTTCCAGGCTCACATCCGGCAGCAGCTTGCGGGCCCGCGCCTCGGGAGCATCCAGGCGCGGCACGGTGTTGTCGCGGCCAACCCGGGGCAGCATGTCGATGCCTTCGGCGGCGGCCTTGTAGCGCTCATACTCCTGCAGGCGGCGGATCAGCTCGGCGCGCGGGTCTTCTTCCTCGACCTCCGCCTCGCTGGAGCGCGGCAACAACATGCGCGACTTGATCTCGGCGAGCATGGCGGCCATCACCAGGTACTCGGCGGCCAGCTCCAGACGCACCGACTTCATCAGTTCGACATAGCCCATGTATTGGCGAGTGATCTCCGCCACGGGGATATCGAGGATGTTGATGTTCTGCTTGCGGATCAGATAAAGCAGCAGGTCGAGCGGCCCTTCGAAGGCTTCGAGGAACACCTCCAGGGCATCCGGCGGGATATAGAGGTCGATGGGCAGCTCGGTGACCGCCTGCCCGTAGACCAGGGCGAACGGCAGTTCCTGCTGGGCACCGGCCTGGCTATCGACCTGGGGCGTAGCCTCTGCACTCACGCCTCGGCGTCCGTCAGGAAGGGCGCCGGGTCACCACACCCCGCGCGCACCAGGCGCGGCTCGCCTTCGGACAGGTCGACCACGGTGGAGGCTTCCATGCCGCCATAACCGCCGTCGATGATCAGGTCCACCTGGTGCTCGAGGATCTGGCGCATCTCGTAGGGATCGCTCATCGGCAGGGCTTCACCGGGCAGGGTCAGGGTGGCGCTCATCAAGGGCGCGCCCAGCTCCTCCAGCAACGCCAGGGCGATAGGGTGGTCCGGCACCCGCAGGCCGATGGTGCGGCGCTTGGGGTGCAGCAGCATGCGCGGCACTTCGCGGGTGGCGCTGAGGATGAAGGTGTAAGGCCCGGGCGTATGCGCCTTGAGCAGGCGGAACGCAGCGGTGTCGACCTTGGCGAACAGCCCCAGCTCGGAAAGGTCGCGGCAGACCAGGGTGAAGTTGTGCTTGTCATCCAGGCGGCGCAGGCGGCGGATGCGTTCCACGCCGTTCTTCTCGCCGATGGCGCAGCCGACCGCATAAGAGGAGTCGGTGGGATAGACGATCACGCCCCCCGCCCTGACGATCTCCACCGCCTGTTTGATCAGCCGCGGCTGGGGATTCTCCGGGTGGACCTGGAAAAACTGACTCACGTTATCTCCCTGTTCAGCGTTCAGTTGGTCGTTGTGCATGTTGGAAACGCGCCGCCAGGGGCGGCAGGTCCTCCGGTATGGGTCGGTACACGCCCAGCTCCGACCAGTCCCCAGGTGCGTGGAAATCGCTGCCGGCACTCACCAGCAAGCCGAATTCGCGGGCGAGAATGGTCAACACGCCCACCTGCTCCGCAGGCTGCATACCGTTGACCACCTCTATGGCGTGGCCGCCGGCGGCGATGAAATCCGCCACCAGCTTGCGACGCTTGGTCTTAGTGAAGTCGTAATGGTAGGGATGCGCCAGGCTGATCCAGGCCCCGGCGGCACGCAGCGTACCCACCGCCTCGGCCAGGGGCGGCCAGTGCTGCTTGACGTCGCCGAGCTTGCCCGAGCCCAGCCATTTGCGGAAGGCCTCGGCACGGTCGCGCACATGCTTCTCGCGCACCAGGAACTCGGCGAAATGCGGGCGTGCCGGCGCGTTGCCGCTGTCGCCCAGTTCGCGCTGGATCGCTCGCGCGCCTTCCAGCGCCCCGGGCATGCCCTTGGCGGCCAGGCGCCGGTCGATCTCCTCGGCACGCGACCAGCGGCCCTGGTGCAGGTCGGCGATGGCCTGGCGCAGCTCTGGCGCGTCCTGACGGAAGGCATAGCCGAGCACGTGAATCGTGGCGCCGCCCCAGGTGCAGGACAGCTCCACGCCGTTTATCAGTTCGATGTCCAGGTCGGCGGCGGCGCTGCGTGCTTCCTCCAGCCCTTCGAGGGTGTCGTGGTCGGTCAGCGCCAGCACCCGCACGCCCTTTTCATGGGCGCGCGCCACCAGTACGGCGGGCGCCAGGGCGCCGTCGGAGGCCGTGCTGTGACAGTGCAGATCAATGTGCATGGCGTGCGCTTTCGCTACGAGAATGGTTTGTTATTATGCCGCCACATCCCGCTTCTGGCTGCCGCCGTGAAACAATTCATCGACTTCATCCCGCTCATCCTCTTCTTCATCGTTTACAAGCTCGAGCCGCGCGCCATCGAATTCGCCGGGCACAGCGTCATGCTGGGCGGAATCTTCAGCGCCACCGCCGTGCTGATCGCCGCCTCGGTGGTGGTCTACGGGGCAATCTTCGTCACCCAGCGCCGCCTGGAAAAAGGCCAGTGGCTGACCCTGGCCGCCTGCCTGGTGTTCGGCGGCCTGACCCTGGCCTTCCACAGCGAAACCTTCCTCAAATGGAAGGCGCCGGTGGTCAACTGGCTGTTCGCCCTGGGCTTCGCCGCCAGCCACTTCATCGGCGACAAGCCGCTGATCCAGCGCGTCATGGGCCACGCCGTTGCGCTGCCCCAGGCCATCTGGGTGCGCCTCAACCTGGCCTGGATCGTCTTCTTCCTGTTCTGTGGCTTCGCCAACCTTTATGTCGCCTTCACCTATCAAGAGTTCTGGGTCGACTTCAAAGTCTTCGGCAGCCTGGGCCTGACCCTGCTATTCCTCATCGGCCAGGGCATCTTCCTGGCGCGCCACATGCACGATCCCGAATCCGAAAAACCTCAAGAATAAGGACTGTCATGCTCTACGCGATCATCTCCACCGATGTTGCCGACTCCCTGGAAAAACGCGTGGCCAACCGCCCCGCGCACCTTGTCCGCCTGGAGCAGTTGAAAGCCGAAGGCCGCCTGGTACTGGCCGGCCCGCACCCGGCCGTGGACAGCAACGACCCGGGCAGCGCCGGCTTCACCGGCAGCCTGGTCGTCGCCGAGTTCGAGTCCCTGGTCGCCGCCCAGTCCTGGGCCGACGCCGACCCCTTCCGCACCTCGGGCGTCTACGCCAACGTGACCGTAAAACCCTTCAAGCAGGTCTTCTGACAGCAGCACGCCGAATCTATTCGTAGGAAACAGGAGTTCCGATGCGCCACGCCTCGCTGTCCCTGCTGTTCGCCCTGTCCTTGACCGCCGCGCTGGCCCAGGCCGAAGAGGCCCTGCCAACGGTGGCCCCCAGCGTGGCGATGGAGCCACGCCCGGTGGAAAACGTCGCTGCCCAGGAACTCACCGCCCTGCAGCAGCGCCTGGCGGAAAGCGAGCGCCAACGCAACGAGCTGGCCGCGCAACTGGCCAACGGCACCACCGCCGAACGCGACACCGCCTTGCTGGCGCGCCTGCGCCAGGAAAACCAGCGCCTCAAGCTGCAACTCAAGGAGGCCCAGGCGGATCGCTCGCCGCGCCTGGTCAGCGACGACCAGATGTGGTTCGCCATCGGCGGCGGCGTCGCCCTGCTGTCGCTGCTGATCGGCCTGTTCGCCCGCGGCGGACGACGCCAGCCCCGCCCGTGGATCAACTGATGCGAAACGACGGCCATGAGTGAACTGCTGCTGATCGACGACGACCAGGAACTCTGCGAGCTGCTCAACAGCTGGCTGAGCCAGGAAGGCTTCAGCGTGCGCGCCTGCCACGACGGCGTCAGTGCCCGCGCCGCCCTCGCGGCCCATGCACCGGCGGTCGTCGTGCTCGATGTGATGCTGCCCGACGGCAGCGGCCTGGAACTGCTCAAGCAATTGCGCGGCGACCACCCCGAGCTGCCGGTGCTAATGCTCTCCGCACGGGGCGAGCCGCTGGACCGCATCCTCGGCCTGGAACTGGGCGCCGACGACTACTTGGCCAAGCCCTGCGACCCGCGCGAGCTCACCGCCCGCCTGCGCGCCGTGCTGCGCCGCACCCAGCCGCCGGCGCAATCCAGCCAGCTGGAGTTGGGCGACCTCTGCTACAGCCCGGTGCGTGGCGTGGTCAACGTCGGCGATCACGAAATCAGCCTCACCGTTTCCGAAGGCCGCTTGCTGGAGGCCCTGCTGCGCCAGCCCGGCGAGCCGCTGGACAAGCAGGAGCTCGCGCAACTGGCCCTGGGCCGCAAGCTCACCCTCTATGACCGCAGCCTCGACATGCACGTCAGCAACCTGCGCAAGAAGCTCGGCCCGCACGCCGATGGCCGGCCACGCATCGTCGCCCTGCGCAGCCGCGGCTACTACTACAGCGCCTGACACGCCTCACCCGGCGCCGCGTCGCAGAGCGCCCCGGGCCTTTCGTAACAGTTCCCTGAGCCTCTCTTTACCCAAGCTTTACCCTGGCCTGACCGCCCTTGACCTTGCCCTCCCTAGACTGAGCACATCCGGCAACCAGCCGGTTCAGAGACAAGGAGATAGACCATGCGCAAGACAATCGCCGCCCTGCTTCTCGCAGCCGCCCTGCCCACCGTCGCCATGGCCATGCCCGAAGGTGGCCCCGGCCCGGAACGCGGCTTCGGCGGCCCCGGCCACGGTGGCCCCGGCCTGTTCAAGGAACTGGACCTCAGCCGCGACCAGCGCCACCAGGTCGGCAAACTGATGGGCGAGTCCATGAAGAACCGCCACGACATCACCCAGAAGTACCTGGACAAGCTGCCCGCCGCCGACAAGAAGGCCATGCAGGACGAGCTGAAGGCCAGCGAAGAGAAGAACCGCGCCGACATCCGCGCGCTGCTCACCCCCGAGCAGCAGAAGGAGTTCGACGCGCAGCAGAAGAAGATGGAAGAGCGTCGCGCCGAGCGTGCCGAGTTCGAAGCCTGGAAAGCCCAGCGCGCCAAGGCCCAATGACCACGGCGGCCTGACCGCCCGTCCTACCGCCCATCAGGCTCCCACCTGATGGGCTTTGCCGTTTCCGGAGGAGCATCGCGTGCGTTCACTGTTCTGGCGGATCCTCGCCGCCTTCTGGCTCGCCCTGGCGCTGGTCGCCGGCCTGGCCATGTTGCTGGGCCGCGCGCTCAACCAGGACGCCTGGATCCTCAGCCGCCACCCCGCCCTGCAAGGCCTGGCGGAAACCCTGGTGCAACGCTACGAAGTCGGCGGCCCGGATGAGGTGCAGCGTATGCTCGAGCAGTTCAAGCGCCGCGCCCGCATCGACGTGCAAATCCTCAACGACAGCGGCCAGCCCGTGGTGCGCGGCACCTTCCCGCCCCGCGCCGCCGCCTTCGAGGCCCGCCAGCACGATGAACGCCTGCCCTGGCGCCGCCTCACCGAGGAATACACCAGCACCCGCAGCGGCGATTCCTTCCTGCTCATCTACCGCATCCCCTACCCCGAACTGGAAGCCTGGCACCGTGGCAGCCTGCTCTGGCCCTTCAGCGCCCTTGGCATCGCCCTGGTAGTACTGACCCTGTTCAGCCTGGCGTTGACGCTCTACATCACCCGGCCACTCAACCGCCTGCGCCGCGCCGTGCACGACCTCGGCCAGACGGCCTACCAGCAGGACAGCCTGGCGCGCCTGTCACGGCGTCGCGACGAGCTGGGCGTGCTGGCCGGCGACTTCAACCGCATGGGCCAGCGCCTGCAGGGCCTGATCGGCAGCCAGCGCCAGCTGCTGCGGGACGTCTCCCACGAGCTGCGCTCGCCCCTGGCTCGCCTGCGCATCGCCCTCGCCCTGGCCGAGCGCGCCGGCCCGGAGCAACGCGAGGCCCTGTGGCCACGCCTGAGCCAGGAATGTGACCGACTGGAAGCGCTGATCAGCGAAATCCTCGCCCTCGCCCGCCTCGACGCCGAGCCGGGCGCCACCCGCCCGATCGCGGTGCGGCCGCTACTGGTAAGCCTGGCCGATGACGCGCGCCTGCTGCACCCGGATCAGCGCATCGAGATCCGCTGCCCCGCCGAGCTGCGCCTGGACGGCTGGCCGGACATGCTCGAACGAGCCCTCGACAACCTGCTGCGCAATGCCCTGCGCTTCAACCCGGCCGAACAACCGGTGGAGATAGACGCCAGCCAGGCCGAGGGCCTGTTGTGCGTGCAGGTGCGTGACCATGGGCCCGGCGTGCAACCCGAGCACCTGGCCCAGTTGGGTGAGCCCTTCTACCGGGCCCCGGGCCAGGCAGCTCCCGGCCATGGCCTGGGCCTGGCCATCGCCCGTCGCGCCGTGGAGCGCCACGGCGGCACCCTGGCGCTGGCCAACCACCCCGGTGGCGGTTTCGTCGCCAGCATCGAACTGCCGCTGCGGCCGCTGAACTGAACCACCCTCCAGGCAATAAAAAGCCCGGCGCAGGCAACCTGCGCCGGGCTCGTTGGGCCGCTGCCGATCAGCCCCAGGCTTTGACGAAATCAGCAGGCGCCAGCTCCGGCGGGCCACGACGCTCGCCGTCGACACTGCCCAGGTAAAGGAAACCCACCACCTGTTCGTTGTCCGCCAGGCCCAGGCCACGGGCGACATGGCGGTCATAGCTCAACTCGCCGGTACGCCAGATGGCACCCAGCCCCTGGGCATGGGCGGCCAGGAGGATGCCGTGGGCAGCACAGGCAGCCGACAGCACCTGTTCGCTTTCCGGCACCTTGTGCCCCGCGGTCAGGCTGGCGATCACTACCACCAGCAGGGGCGCACGCAGCGGCATGCCGAGGGCCTTGTTCACCGCCGCCTCGGGGGCTTGCGGGTCCTTGGCCTTCACCGCCTCGGCCAACAGCTCGCCCAGCCGGTTACGGGCCTCGCCCTCGACGGTAAGAAAGCGCCAGGGCCGCAGGTAGCCGTGATCCGGTGCACGCAGGGCGGCGCGGAACAGCACCTCGCGTTGCGCCGCATCGGGCGCCGGCTCCACCAGGCGAGACAGGGATACGCGGTTGAGCAGAGCGTCTAGAGCCTCCATCGGGCCACCTCCAGATTCGAGTGAAGCGGCATTCTAGCCGAAGTTGCGACGCATTCCGGGCTCACACTCTGCTTTACAGCGTCATGCACCTACGTAGAATCTCGCTCCTTTCCCCTCGGTCCAGACTTGCCATGGCACTGCCGACCCTCCGCATCATCGCCTTCATCATCGGCATCTTTCTCATCACCCTGTCCGTCAGCATGGTCGTGCCCATGCTGGCACTGCTGGTGTTCGAACGTACCGACGACCTCAGCGCCTTCACCTGGTCGAGCCTGATCACCTTCGTCTGCGGCCTGGCCCTGGTCGCTCCGGGCCGTCCCGAACACCTGCACATGCGCCCCCGCGACATGTACCTGCTGACCACCAGCAGCTGGGTGGTGGTGTGCTGCTTCGCGGCACTGCCGATGGTGCTCATCCAGCACATCAGCTACACCGACGCCTTCTTCGAGACCATGTCCGGCATCACCACCACCGGGTCGACCGTGCTGACCGGGCTGGACACCGCCTCGCCGGGCTTGCTGCTGTGGCGCTCGATGCTGCACTGGCTGGGGGGCATCGGCTTCATCGGCATGGCGGTGGCCATCCTGCCGCTGCTGCGTATCGGCGGCATGCGCCTGTTCCAGACAGAATCCTCCGACTGGGGAGAAAAGGTCATGCCGCGCTCGCACATCGCGGCCAAGTACATCCTCGTCGTCTACATCGGCCTCACCGCGCTAGGCACCCTGGCCTTCTGGCTGGCCGGCATGACCCCGTTCGAAGCCATCAACCACTCCACCTCGTTGATCTCGACCGGCGGCTTCTCCACCTCCGACAGCTCCATCGCCCATTGGCCGCAGCCGGCGGTGCACTGGGTGGCGATAGCGGTGATGATCCTCGGCAGCCTGCCCTTCACCCTTTACGTTGCCAGCCTGCGAGGCAATCGCAAGGCCCTGATCCGCGATCATCAGGTCCGAGGCTTCATTGGCTTCCTGGTCATCACCTGGCTGCTCTTCGGCACCTGGTTCTGGGCCAACTCGGAAAACAGCTGGCTCGACGCCGTTCGCATCGTCGCCGTGAATGTCACCTCGGTGGTCACCACCACCGGCATCGCCCTGGGTGACTACACCCTCTGGGGCAGCTTCTCGGTCATGCTGTTCTTCTACCTGACCTTCGTCGGTGGCTGCTCGGGGTCCACCGCCGGCGGCCTGAAGATCTTCCGCTTCCAGGTGGCCCTGGTGATGCTCAAGGCCAACCTGCAGCAACTGGTGCACCCGCGCGCGGTGATCCGGCAGAAGTACAACGGGCATAACATCGACGAAGAGATCGTCCGCTCGCTGATCACCTTCTCCTTCTTCTTCACCGTCACCATCGGTGTCATCGCCCTGGGCCTGTGCCTGGTTGGCGTCGATTGGGCCACCGCCATCACCGGTGCCGCCACCGCCGTCTGCAACGTAGGCCCAGGCCTGGGCCCGACCATCGGCCCGGCGGGCAACTTCTCCAGCCTGCCGGATGCGGCGAAGTGGATGCTGACCGTCGGTATGCTGCTGGGGCGCCTGGAGATCCTCACCGTGCTGGTACTCTTCACCCGGGCATTCTGGAAACACTGACCTCACCGGCAGGCCGGCCGTGGACAGGCGCCCCAGCACGGCTAGAATGGCGGCCTTCACCTTTCAGAGCTTGACCCATGGCATTGCCGACCCTGCGCATCATCGGTTTCATCATCGGCATATTCCTCATCACCCTCGCCGTGAGCATGGCCATCCCCGTGCTGACGCTGTTCATCTTCGAACGCACCCAGGACATCCACTCCTTCGTCTGGTCGAGCCTGATCACCTTCCTCGCCGGCCTGGCCCTGGTCATTCCCGGGCGCCCGGAGCATGTGCACCTGCGCCCACGCGACATGTACCTGCTCACCGTTTCCAGCTGGGTGGTGGTGGCGGTCTTCGCCGCGCTGCCCTTCCTCTTCACCCAGCACATCAGCTACACCGACGCCTTCTTCGAAAGCATGTCGGGCGTCACCGCCACCGGGGCCACCGTGCTCAGCGGGCTGGACAGCATGTCCCCCGGCATCCTCATCTGGCGCTCGCTGCTGCACTGGCTGGGAGGCATCGGCTTCATCGGCATGGCGGTGGCCATCCTGCCGCTGCTGCGCATCGGCGGCATGCGCCTGTTCCAGACCGAATCCTCCGACCGCTCCGACAAGGTCATGCCGCGCTCGCACATGGTGGCCAAGTACATCGTCCTGGTTTACGTCAGCTTCACCCTGCTCGGCACCCTGGGCTTCTGGGTCGCCGGCATGAGCCCATTCGACGCGGTCAACCACGCCATGTCGGCCATTTCCACCGGCGGCTTCTCCACCTCCGACCAGTCCCTGGCCAAATGGCCGCAGCCGGCGGTGCACTGGGTGGCGGTGGTGGTAATGATCCTCGGCAGCCTGCCCTTCGCCCTCTACGTCTCCACCCTGCGCGGGCACCGCAAGGCGCTGATCAAGGACCACCAGGTGCGCGGCTTCCTCGGCCTGCTGCTGGTGATCTGGCTGGTACTCGGTACGTGGTACTGGGCCACCACCAAGCTGCATTGGCTCGACGCCCTGCGCCACGTGGCGGTCAACACCACTTCGATTCTCACCACCACCGGCTTCGCCCTAGGCGACTACAGCCTGTGGGGCAACTTCTCGCTGATGCTGTTCTTCTACCTGGGCTTCATCGGCGGCTGCTCCGGCTCCACTGCCGGCGGCATCAAGATCTTCCGCTTCCAGGTCGCCTACATCCTGCTCAAGGCCAACCTCTACCAGTTGATCCACCCGCGCGCGGTGATCAAGCAGAAGTACAACGGCCACCGCCTGGACGAAGAGATCGTCCGCTCGATCCTTACCTTCTCCTTCTTCTTCACCATCACCATCTGCGTCATGGCCCTGGGCCTCTCGCTGATGGGGGTGGACTGGATCACCGCGCTGACCGGCGCCGCCAGCACCGTCTCCGGCGTCGGCCCCGGCCTGGGCGAAGTGATCGGGCCGGCGGGCAACTTCTCCAGCCTGCCCGATGGCGCCAAGTGGCTGCTCTCCCTCGGCATGCTGCTGGGCCGCCTGGAGATCATCACCGTGCTGGTGATCTGCACGCCGTACTTCTGGAGGCATTGAGGCTCCCGCATGCGCTGAGAACTGGCTCCTGCTCTTCAGGTGGAGATCGGAGGCCGGCGGATGCGAGGCGGCGCGGGCGCCGCTGGGCGACTGAAGTCGCCCCTACAGGCCCGGAAGGTGATTACAGGCGCGCGCGGTACTCGCCAGGCGTGGCGTCGAACCAGCGGCGGAAGGCGCGGAAGAAGTTGCTCGGGTCGGCAAAGCCCAGCAGGTAGGCGATCTCCAGCAAGGTCAGGTTGGGCTGGGCCAGGTACTGCCCGGCCAGTTCGCGGCGGGTGTCGTCCAGCAGTTGCTGGAAGCTGGTGCCCTCTTCCTGCAGGCGACGCTGCAGGGTGCGCTGGGACAGGTGCAAGACGCTGGCCACCACTTCCCGCTTGGGTTCGCCCTGGGGCAGCAGGCGGCACAGCACCTGGCGCGCCTGGTGGGTCACCCGGCTGCCGGAGAAACGTGCCAGGTACTCGCCCGCAAAACGGTCATGCAATTGCGCCAGGGACTCGTTGGCCGTGGGCAGCGGCGTCTCCATGTCGGCGCGATCGAACAGCAGCGCATAGTGCTCGGCGTTGAACCGCAGCGGCGCCTGGAACACCTGGCGATAGGGCTCCATGTCCACAGGCGGCGGGCCCTGGAAACGAATCTCCAACGGGTTGATCGGCCGCCCGGTCATCCAGCGGCAGAAGGCCAGGGAATAGGCCATGGACGCCTCGGCGCTCTGCCGTGCCGGTGGCAACCGGTCGCCATGGATCGCCAGGATCAGCGCATAGCCTTCCGGCGTAGCGCGAAAGCTCAGGTCCGCGCCTTCGGCGATGATCCGCTGGTAGCGCACCAGGCGGGCGAAGCCCTCCTTCAAGGTGCGGCTGGACATCAGCGCATAACCCACCACATGGAAAGACGCCGGCCTCACCACCTTGGCCATGTTCAAGCCGATGGCCGGGTTGCCCGAGAGCTCCACCGCACGCAACCACAGGCGGGTCATGCCGTCCTGGGGGAAACGGGCATCGGGATCGCTCAGTGCGGCATAGTCGAGGCCCAGCTCGGGAAACAGGTTGCGGCAGTCGACGCCGCCCATTTCCAGCGCCTGGACAATCCCCAGGGCCCAGCTCGATGACGTGGTACGTTCGCTCATGGCGCCTTCTTGTTCTGTCAGACACGGAGACCGCAGGACACGGCCTGGCGACGAAGGATACTAACCCAAGAGGGTGAATGTAAGGCTCAGTATCTATGCGGCTTTCAGCGATCTCACCGCACTGAAAACCGGATATAAACGGGCTGAATTGGGTGGATTATGCCGGCTTGATGGCAGCCTGCTCAGCCTCTTGCTCCATAGCGACAGCCCCATCACGGTGAAGGCATGACGCCATACACCTGACACGGAGGTCGCACTGCGCGAGGCCTCCCCATACAGTTACAAGATCTCCGGTCACTACGGCGCGCCCCGGGCAACTGACTCCTCTTCCCTCCTCCTCATATCCGCCTGCCTAAACCAAAACCTGCCGCGTGCTGGCAATCAGCTGGTTGATCTGAAGCACCACTGATTCATCAGTCGGCGTCTCTGGCCCTCTCCCTTCCGGGCAAGGCATTTGGGGTGTAGTTCCGAATAGCCTGCAGATGAGCGGCCTCTGCTCATAGGCCTCACATCCATTGGGGCCAAGGTGGACGCAGTTCCACTCCCCCAGGGCGGCTTCATGTTCGGCCTCACTCTTGACGGGGAGCCTGGCCAACTCCACCGAGCTCGCAGTAACCGGCCCGCAGCAGTCGTGACAGCCTGGCTTGCACTCGAAGCCGGGGATTCTCCGACGTAACTGATCAATCCTGCGGCTCAAGCTATCCATTGGCACATCCTGATTTTGGGGCGCGGATTGTACATCCACCCGCACCTCCCACACCGAATCCCGCCTTGACGGCCCAGCTAGCCAGACCCACACACAACAGCTGGACGCTACTCAAATCGGGGGAGACGTCGCTCCTTTTCGCCGGAAATGCCCGCTTGATGGCAACAATAGAGCTGAAAACCCCGGAATCACTGGCGGCGCGCCGGGATACTAAACTGGCACCTAATGTCACTGGTCTGGAAAGGCTCCGGTCCTACACTCTCTTCCAACAAGAAAGAGGAGATATCCCATGAGCACCGTGCCCGCCGAGCGTTTCAACAGCTTCGCCGAGTTCTATCCCTATTACCTCCAGGAACACAGCAACGACGTGTGCCGCCGCCTGCACTATGTCGGCAGCCTGCTGGTCCTGAGCATCCTCGCCTACGCCATCGTCACCCAGCAGTGGCTGTGGCTGCTGGCCCTGCCGGTGGCCGGCTACGGCTTCGCCTGGGTCGGCCATTTCGTATTCGAGAAGAACCGCCCCGCCACCTTCAAGTACCCGCTCTACAGCCTGATGGGCGACTGGGTGATGCTGAAGGACGCCTTCACCGGCCGCATCCGCTTCTGAGGAAGCGGCAGGCCCCCGAAAACAACAAGAGAGGCCCCTGATGAATGCCCACGCCCGCTTCACCCATATGGAAGACGGCACCGCCGAGGACTGGGGCATCATCGCCCAGGACTTCGCCCGCTACGCCGCCCAGTTGCCCGACCGCATCCTCACCCACCTCAAGCTGCTGGACGGCGACTTCGGCGGCTTCCCGGTGGACCGCCTGACCCACTCGCTGCAGACCGCAACCCTTGCCCACCGCGACGGCAAGGACGAGGAGTACGTGATCTGCGCACTGCTCCACGACATCGGCGACACGCTCGGTTCGTTCAACCACGCCGATATCGCCGCCGCCATGCTCAAGCCCTTCGTCAGCCCCGAGAACCACTGGATGGTTGAGAAGCACGCGATCTTCCAGGGCTATTACTTCTTCCACCACCTGGGCCTGGATCGCCACCTGCGCGAGCAGTTCAAGGACCACCCGCAGTACCGCCAGACCATCGAGTTCTGCGCGCGCTACGACGCCGCCGCCTTCGACCCGGAAGCCGAGTACCTGCCCCTGGACTACTTCGAGCCGATGCTGCGTCGGGTCTTCGCCCAGCCCAAGCAATCCATCTACAAGGCCGCGATGGAACGCAACGCGAGCTGACCGTCCATTCCGCCCCACCGTTCGGCGGCCACGCTTGGCCGCCGCAGTGGCACTTGGTTATGATCCCGCACCCGCCAGGCATTGGCTCAGGTCTTGCAGACCATCGGACGCCCGTACAACGCGTCAGAAAAACATCAGGGATCGTTCGTTTACATGAAGTCAGCCAATCTAGACCGGCTCAGCAGTCTTCCGACCCCGCCGCTCCGCGAGTATTACTCCCGCGTACTGGCCTATATCGCCACCGCCGCCAGTATCGCCGCCGGCACCTACACCCAGTACTTCGGCTTCGATGTGCTGTGGATCGTCCCCTACGCCCTGCTCTATCCGCACCTGGCCCATCACCTGAGCCTGCGCTTCAAGCGCGACCACCCCGAGCGCACCCACCTGGTCCTGCTGTTCATCGACGCCCTGCACGCCGGCGCCGGCGCGGCCCTACTCGGCTTCTCGGTGGTGCCGAGCCTGATGTTCCTGCTCACCCTGTCGTTCAGCGCACTGATCATCGGCGGCCTGCGCCAACTGGGCCTGGCCATCCTCGTCGCCGCCAGCGCCACGGTACTGACCACGGTAATCGCCCACCCCGACCTCAAGCTCGGCACGCCGGCCCTGGTGTCCTTCGTCAGCATCTGCTTCACCACGCTCTACGTGTGCATCACCGCCTTCTTCGTGCACCAGCAGGGCCTGCGCCTGGCGCTGGCGCGCAGCGAGATCAAGCTGGAGCAGGAAAAGGCCGCGCGCCTGGCCCGCAACCTCGCCAAGTACCTGTCGCCGCAGGTCTGGGAAATGATCTTCAGCGGCAAGCGCCACGTGCGCCTGGAAACCCAGCGCAAGAAGCTCACGGTGTTCTTCTCCGACATCAAGGGCTTCACCGAGCTCTCCGAGGAACTGGAGGCCGAAGCGCTCACCGACCTGCTCAACAACTACCTCAACGAAATGTCGAAGATCGCCCTCAAGTACGGCGGCACCATCGACAAGTTCGTCGGCGACTGCGTGATGGTGTTCTTCGGCGACCCCTCCACCCAAGGCGCCAAGAAGGACGCCGTGGCCGCCGTGTCCATGGCCATCGCCATGCGCAAGCACATGAAGGTGCTACGCCAGCAGTGGCGCGCCCAGGGCATCACCAAGCCCCTGGAAATCCGCATGGGCCTGAACACCGGCTACTGCACCGTGGGCAACTTCGGCGCCGACACGCGCATGGACTACACCATCATCGGCCGCGACGTGAACCTCGCCAGCCGCCTGGAAAGCGCCTCCGAAGCCGGCGAGATCCTCATCTCCCACGAGACCTATTCGCTGATCAAGGACGTGATCATGTGCCGCGACAAGGGCCAGATCACCGTCAAGGGCTTCGCCCGCCCGGTGCAGATCTACCAGGTGGTGGACTTCCGCCGCGACCTGGGCGCCACCTCCAGCTACGTCGAGCACGAACTGCCGGGCTTCTCCATGTACCTGGACACCAACGGCATCCAGAACTACGACAAGGAAAAGGTCATCCAGGCCCTGCACCTGGCTGCCGAGAAACTGCGCGACAAAGTCATTCTCTGACCTAATGGGTCACAAGAAGGCCGCCCTCGGGCGGCCTTTTTCATGGGCGCGATGCAGGTGTCTCAGGCCGCAAGGACGTTTTTTCACATACGTCCATGGCACCCTCCGTAGGAGCGAGCTCTGCTCGCGAAGCTGTACGTCGGCTGGCGCGAATCCATTCGCAATCGGGATCACGGGAATTAACCCTACGACAGCGACCCTTCCCCCACCGCCTCGCCGCACAGCTCGCCATCCAGCAACGGCTGGCGTGCCAGGAACTCCTGGGCGGAGGCCCGCCAGGACAGGCGCGCGGCACGCTCGGCGCAGACGCCACGGTCCAGCTCCAGTGCGCGTAGGCAGGCAGCGTGAAGATCCTCGTCCATCACCCCGGTGAGGTCCGCTTCCAGCACGTCCAGCGGGCCGGGCACCGGGAAGGCGGCCACCGGCGTGCCGCAGGCCAGGGCCTCGAGCATCACCAGGCCGTAGGTATCGGTGCGCGAAGGGAAGACCAGCACGCTGGCGCCGGCAAAGGCATCGGCCAACGCCTGGCCGTGGCGGTAGCCGAGGAAGCGCGCATCGGGGTAGTCGGCTTCCAGCTCGGCCCGTTGCGGCCCATCACCCACCAGCCATTTCTCGCCGGGCAGCTCCAGGTCGAGGAAGGCCCGCAAGTTCTTCTCCGGGGCGATGCGGCCGACGTAGAGGAACACCGGTTTCAGCGGCCGCGGCTGCTCCGGGCGCGGGTGGAACAGGCGGGTGTCCACGCCCTTGCGCCACAGCGACAGGTGGCCCAGCCCACGGCCGGCCAACTCGCCACGCAGGCGTTCGGTGGTCACCAGCACCGTCTGGCTGGGGCGGTGGAAGGCCCGCAGCACGGCGTAGCCCCATTCCAGCGGCAAACGCGGCCAGCGGGTGTGCACGTATTCGGGGAAGCGCGTATGCACCGCACTGGAGAAGGCCAGGCCGCGGCGCTTCAGCCAGCGCCGCGCGGCCCAGCCCAACGGCCCTTCGGTGGCGAGGTGCACGCAGTCCGGGCGGAAATCGCGGATCGCCGGGCCCACGCGCCAGAGGTCCCACACCAGGGGGATTTCCGGGTAGGTCGGGCACGGCCGCGAGCGGAAATCCCGGGGCGACAGCACCTTCACCAGGTGGCCAAGCCCGCGCAGTTCGGCCACCAGGGCCTGCAGGCTGGTGACCACGCCATTCACCTGGGGCGCCCAGGCATCGCTGACGATGAGAATCCTCATGCAGCGGGCTCGAGGGCGGGCTGCTTGGTCTCGGTTGCCAGGCGCGCCTGGTCATCGGCCAGGCGGTACAGCTCGATGGTGCCGTCCCAGTGCTCGATCAGCGCGGTGCAGGATTCCACCCAATCGCCACAGTTCATGTACTCGACGCCGCCGACCTGGCGGATCTCGGCGTGGTGGATGTGGCCGCAGACGGCACCATCCAGCCCGCGCTTGACGCACTCGTGGGCGATGGATTCCTCGAAGTCGCTGATGAAGTTCACCGCCGTCTTGACCTTGTGCTTGAGGAAGGCCGACAGCGACCAGTAGCCGTAGCCCCAGCGCTCGCGCCAGTGGTTGAGCCAGCGGTTGAGGGTCAGGGTGAACTCGTAGGCCGAGTCGCCGAGGAAGGCCAGCCACTTGTGGTAGCGGGTGATGACGTCGAACTGGTCGCCGTGGATCACCAGCAGGCGGCGGCCGTCGGCGGTCTCGTGGATCGCTTCGTCCACCAGCTGAATATTGCCCAGCATCAGGCTGGAGTAACGGCGCAGGAATTCGTCGTGGTTGCCGGTGACATAGATCACCTCGGTGCCACGCTTGCTCATGGTCAGCAGGCGGCGGATCACGTTGGTGTGCGCCTGGGGCCAGTAGATGCCGCCCCGCAGCTTCCAGCCGTCGATGATGTCGCCCACCAGGTAGATGCGGTCGGCATGGTGGCGCTTGAGGAAACGCGCCAGGTGCTCCGCCTGGCAATCGCGGGTGCCAAGGTGAACGTCGGATATCCACAGGGTGCGGACGCGTTGCTTGCGGGGACGAGCCGGGTCGGCCGGCTCCAGGCGTTGAACGCTGCTCATGGGCGGCCTCCAGCTGGGTTTTTCCGATCTTGCGCAGGCCCGGTGAAGTGCAGGTGACGGTTAGGCTGCAGAACGATGACACTGGCGGCGCCCGCGCCGGGGAGTAGACTGGCCGCCTGCCGAGGAACACCCCATGAGCCCGATGCTGACCCTGCGCCGCTACAACCACGACCTGCTCGCCCACAGCCACGACCACGCCCAGCTGGTGTTCGGCCTGAGCGGCAGCCTGGAATTCGAGGTGGGTGGCATCGGCGCGCGGGTCGAGCGGCAGAACCTCGCCGTGGTCCCGCCGGGCGAACACCATGCCTGCGGCAGCCCGCGCGGCAGCCTGTGCCTGGTGCTCGACGTACCCGACGACGCCTGGCTGCAACGCACCCTCGGCGGTCACTTCGACGCCAGCCGGCGCCTGCTGGAGAAACCCGGCGCCCTGCAGCTCGACCCCGCCCAGAGCCAACTGGTGGGCTGGCTCGCCGCCAGCCCCATCGATGACCCGGTGATCGCCGCCCAGGGCGTCGGCCTGCTCCTGGCCAGCCTGGTGGCACCGAGCACCACACCGGCGTCGGAGCAGAACACATTGCCGCTGACAGCCCTCGACGCCTATATCGACCAGCACGCTGCACGCCCCCTGCAGGTGGCCGACCTGGCCCGGCTCTGTGGGCTGTCGGTGGCGCGCTTCCACAGCCGCTTCCTCGCGGCCACCGGGCAAACGCCCATGGACTACCTGCGCACCCGGCGTCTGCTCCAGGGCCGCCGCCTGCTGCTGGAGTGCAGCCTGAGCGTGGCCGAGATCGCGGCCCAGGTGGGCTACAGCTCGCAGAGCGCCTTCACCGCTGCACTATCCCGCGAGTTCGGCACCACCCCGCGCGCCCTGCGCCGCCAGCGCGGCTGACGCGAGGGCCGCGACGAAAGCCGCGAGTCCCGCGACAGACAAGCCACCCCGCCGCCCTCTAGACTGCGGCCATCGTCAAACAAGGGGGCTGTATGTCATCGACCATCGAATGGGCGGATTTCGAGCGCGTTGAACTGCGCGTCGGCACCGTCGTATCCGCCGCACCCAACGTCAAGGCCAACAAGCCGGCCTACGTGCTGGAAGTGGACCTGGGCGAGCTGGGGGTGAAGACCTCCAGCGCGCAGATCACCGCCCACTACGCCGCCGAGGAGCTGGTCGGCCGCCAGGTGCTGTGCGTCTGCAACTTCGCACCCAAGCGCATCGCCGGGGTGCGCTCGGAAGTGCTGGTCACCGGCGTCCACGATGCCGAAGGCAAGGTGGTGCTGGCCGGCTTCGACAAGCCGCTGCCCAACGGCGCGCGCCTGGCATGAACGAACGCAACGCGCTGCTCGCCATCCACCTGGGCGCCCTGCTCTTCGGCCTCTCCGGCATCTTCGGCAAGCTGGCGGAAACCACGCCGGTGGTGATCACCCTCGGCCGTGCGCTGTTCGCCGTCATCGCCCTGGCGCTGTTCGCCCAGTTCGCCGGCCGTGCCCGTGGCGGCGCGCCGGTACTGCGGCAGATTCCCCTGCTGCTGCTCGGCGGCCTGCTGCTGGGCGGGCACTGGGTGCTGTTCTTCCAGGCGGTGAAGATCGGCGGCGTGGCCATCGCCACCCTGGGCTTCGCCAGCTTCCCGGCCTTCACCCTGCTGCTGGAGGGGCTGCTGTTCCGCGAGCGCATCCACCTGCGCGAATTCGTGGTGGTGGCCCTGGTCAGCCTGGGCCTGGTGCTGGTGACGCCCGACTTCGATTTCGCCAGCGACGCCACCCAAGGGCTGATCGCCGCCATCCTCTCCGGCCTGCTGTTCTCCCTGCTGTCGCTGCTCAACCGTGCCAGCACCAAGGGGCTGGACCCGGTGAAAGTGGCGCTGTGGCAGAACCTCTGCATCGTCGTCTGCGTGCTGCCCCTGGGCTGGGCGGTACTGCCCACGGTGCGGGCCATCGACTGGCTGTGGATCGCCATGCTCGGCGTGCTCTGCACCGGCCTCGCCCACAGCCTGTTCGTGGCCAGCCTCAAGGTGCTCAAGGCGCGCACCACGGCGGTGATCTTCGCCCTGGAGCCGGTCTACGGCATCGCTTTCGCCTGGTGGCTGTTCAGCGAGGAGCCCTCGCTGCGCATGCTTGCAGGCGGCACGCTGATCATCGCCGCCATCGCCTTCCCGGCGCGCAAAGCCAACGCGGTGAAGCCCGCCGAAGCGGCGAGCTGACGGCAACTACCGGAAGCCCGGACTGAAGTCCGGGCTACGCACCGCCCCCTGCGCAACCCGGCGTGCTCAGTTGACGCTGTACCCACGCCCCATCAGGCAGGCGCCCAGCGCGCGGCGGTAGCGGTCGGTGCTGTCGCTGCCCACCGGGCGGGTGACGGTGGCCGGGTCGAAACCGCTCTGGGACACCGCCCAAGTGTGGCACTCATAGCGGTCGCGGCCCTGCTGGTCGACGCTCTGGCCGTTGGCCGGGTAGGCGATCACTTCATAGCTGACGGCAGCGTTGCCCTGGACCACCGCAGGCGGCGTCACCACTTCGTAGCGCTGCACATTGGCGTTCCACAGGTAGTAGGTGCCGGCGGCGACGAAGTACAGCGCACTGCCGATCCACAGTTCGCGGGCGCCGGACGGCAGGCCACGGTCGTGCCCACCGCCACCCGGGCCCCAGCCACCCTGCCCGCCCGGGCCGGGACCACCGCCATGGCCGCCAGGGCCACCCTGGCCGGGGCCGGCGAATAGCGGGGTGGACAGGCCGAGCAGCAGTGCCAGCGCCAGGGTCGTTTTCAAGGACATCATTCACCTCGTGCAATACGGCCGTAGGGTTCGCGGCCTCTGGAGGGAATTATTCGCCCGGCGCCCCCGGGCGAGCGTCAGCCCTGTGTAAATCCGGGGTAAACGTCCTGATACACGCCCGCCTCAGGCCCGCTCCTGCTCCAGCAGCCAGCGGCAATAGCGCGCCACGCCGGTCTCCAGATCGAGGAAGCCCTCGCCGGCACCGGCCTCGCGCAGCAACTCGATGTCTGCCTGGGTATGGCTCTGGTAACGGCCCCGGAGCACGGCGGGGAAGTCCTCGTAGTGCAACACGCCCTGCTCGATCAGCGCGGCCAGGCCCAGGGGCGGCCGATCCTCCTCGGCGCGCAGGGCATTGACCACCGCCATGGCCACCGCGTTGAAAGGCCGGGCGACGCCAGTGCCGAGGTTGAATATGCCCGATCGCTGGGAATGGTCGAGAAAGTGCAGGTTGACCCGCGCCACGTCCTCCACCGACACGAAGTCGCGCTGCTGCTCGCCAGCGGCGTAACCGTCGCAGCCGCCGAACAAGCGTACCCGCCCCTCCGCCCGGTACTGGTGGAAGCAGTGCAGCGCCACCGAGGCCATGGGCCCCTTGTGCCCTTCGCGCGGGCCATAGACGTTGAAGTAGCGCAGCCCCACCACCTGGGCGCGGGCATGGGGCAGCAGGCGCCGCACGCGCTGGTCGAACAGCAGCTTGGAGTAGCCGTAGACGTTCAGCGGCAGCTCGTGCTCGCGGCCTTCACAAAACACCTGGCCCGCGCCATAGACGGCCGCCGACGAGGCATAGATGAAGGGCAGGCCGCGGCGCTGGGCGGCGTCCAGCAGCTCGCAGCTGTAGCGGTAGTTGTTGTCCATCATGTAGCGCCCGTCCGCTTCCAGGGTGCTGGAGCAGGCGCCCTGGTGGAACAGCGCGCGGACCATGCCGAACTCGCCGGCGGCGAAGCGCGGCACGAAGTCGCGCTTGTCCAGGTAGTCACGGATCTCGCAATCGGCGAGGTTGCGGAATTTGTCGCCTTCGGTCAGGTCGTCGACGGCGATGATGTCCGTCTCGCCGCGCTGGTTGAGGGCCTTGACCAGGTTGCTGCCGATGAAGCCGGCGGCACCGGTGACGATGATGCTCATGACGGCACTCCAGGGACGTGGAAGTACCGTCAAGGCTATGCCTGCGTGATCAGCCCGCCGTTGACCTGGGGCAAGGCCGCTCAGGGGCGGTCGTTGTGGCCCAGGTCACGCGTCGGATCGATGCAGTCACGCACCCGCTGCTTGAGCACCTTGGCCTCGGGGAAGCCGCCGTCGGCCTTGCGCTCCCAGATCTGCTCGCCGTCGCAGGTGATGCGGAACACACCGCCAGTGCCCGGCTCCAGGGCCACCCGGCCGAGGTCGTCGGCGAAGGTGCTGAGCAGCTCCTGGGCCAGCCAGGCCGCGCGCAGCAGCCATTGGCACTGGGTGCAGTAGGTGATGACGATCTCGGGCCTGGAGCTGGACATGACGGGACTCGGTGGCGGCGTGCGGGGCGCCTATAATAGCGGCCTTTTTCCTCCCCGCCTGACCAGGGATGCGTTATGCGCCGCGTGCTCGTTTTCCTCGCCCTTATCCTCCTGCCACTGGCCACCCTGGCCGACCAGGCCCACCCACGCATCGGCCTGGTGCTATCCGGTGGCGCCGCACGCGGCCTGGCCCATATCGGCGTGCTGCGAGCCCTGGAAGAACAGGGCGTGCACATCGACGCCATCGCCGGCACCAGCATGGGCGCGGTGATCGGCGGCCTCTACGCCTCGGGCTACAGCGTCGACGAACTGGAAAAGCTGGCCCTGGCCATCGACTGGCGCCAGGCGCTCTCCGACGCGCCCCTGCGCGATGACGTCCCCTTCCGCCGCAAGCAGGACGATCGCGATTTCCTGGTCAAGCAGAAGCTCAGCTTCCGCGACGACGGCAGCCTGGGCCTGCCGCTCGGCGTGATCCAGGGCCAGAACCTCGCCCTGCTGCTGGAAAGCCTGCTGGTGCACACCAGCGACACCCGCGACTTCGACCGCCTGGCCATCCCCTTCCGCGCCGTGGCCACCGACATCTCCACCGGCGAGAAGGTGGTGTTCCGCAAGGGCCACCTGCCCCAGGCGATCCGCGCCAGCATGTCGATCCCGGCGGTGTTCGCGCCCGTGGAGGTGGACGGCCAACTGCTGGTGGACGGCGGCATGGTGGACAACATCCCGGTGGACGTGGCCCGGGAGATGGGCGTCGACCTGGTGATCACGGTGGATATCGGCACCCCGCTGCGCGGGCGCAAGGAGCTGCTCACCGTGGTCGACGTGCTCAACCAGTCGGTGACCCTGATGACCCGGCGCAACTCCGAGGCGCAACTGGCCACCCTCGGCCCGGACGACATCCTGGTGCAGCCGCCGCTGGCGGGTTTCAGCGCCACCGACTTCGGCCGCGCGCGGCAGATGATCGACGCCGGGTACCGCGCGGCCACCATCCTCAAGCACCGTTTCGCCCCGCTGGCGCGCCAGCACGGCCAGCACGAAGCGGAACTGGCCGAGGCGCGCCTGCCCGTGGAACGCCGCCCGGTAATCGCCCGCATCAGCGTGGAGAACGACTCCAAGGTGGGCGACGAGGTGATCCGCCGCATCATCCGCCAGGAAACCGGCCAGCCGCTGGACCTGGAGCGCCTGCAGAGCGACATGGGCACCCTCTACGGCCTCGACTACTTCGAGCAGGTGCATTACCGCGTGGTCAAGCGCAAGGATGGCAACACCCTGGTGATCAACGCCCGCGGCAAGCGCACCGGCACCGACTACCTGCGCCTGGGCCTGAGCCTGGACGACGACATGCGCGGCGGCAGCACCTTCAACCTGGGCGCCAGCTACCGGGTCAACGGCATCAACAAACTCGGCGCCGAATGGCTGACCCGCGCCCAGATCGGCAGTGACCAGGAGCTCTACAGCGAGTTCTACCAGCCGCTGGACTATGGCTCGCGCTACTTCGTCGCGCCCTATATCGCCGCCGAGGCGCAGAACGTCGACGCCACCCTGGACAACGACCCCATCGCCGAATACCGCCTGCAGCGCTACGGCTACGGCTTCAACATCGGCCGGCAGATCGCCAACAACGGCGAGCTGCGCCTCGGCATCGGCCAGGGCTGGGGCGATGCCGACGTGCGCATCGGCGACCGCCGCCTGCCCAGCTTCAGCTTCAGCGAGGGCTACTACGAGGCCAAGTACTCCTTCGACACCCTCGACAACGTCGACTACCCCCACGAGGGCGAAGACATCAAGCTGACCCTGCGCCAGTACGACCCCGAACTGGGCTCGGACGATCGCTACCGGCAGTGGGAACTGAGCCTGGACAAGGCCCTCTCCAGCGACGCCAACACCTTCGTCCTCGGTGGCCGCTACGGCCGCACCCTGGACAGCGCCGAGGTGGTCACCTCCAGCTTCCAGCTCGGCGGCGCACGCCAGCTCTCGGGCTTCCGCGAGGATTCGATCTCCGGGCAGAACGTCGCCCTGGCCCGGATGGTGTACTACCGCCGGATGACCCAGCGCTCCTTCCTGCCGCTGGACTTCCCCTTCTACCTCGGCGCCAGCCTGGAGCGCGGCCGGGCCTGGAACCACGACAACAGCTTCGACAGCGGCTACATCAACGCCGGAAGCCTGTTCATCAGCTTCGACACGCCCCTGGGCCCGCTGGACTTCAGCTACGGCCTCAACGACGTCTCCGAGCAGGCGCTCTACCTCAAGCTGGGCCGGGTGTTCTAAGCACCCGACTCACTTACTTCCCTGCAGGAGCGAGCTCTGCTCGCGAAGCGCTGCCGGGCAATACGCGCCGTGATCAGCCATGAAAAAGCCCGGAACAGTGTCCGGGCTTTTGGGTGTTGCGTGAGCGGTCAGGCGATCTTCGCCAACAGCTGGCGGGCCTCCTGCTTCTGCTCTTCGTCACCGCCGTCGATCACCTCGTTGAGGATGCTGCAGGCGCTTTCGATGTCGCCCTGGTCGATGTAGGCCAGCGCCAGGTTGAGCTTCATCAGGTTTTCCTGCCGTGCGGCCAGGTGGTCCAGGTCATCGCTGGCTTCCAGCGGGTCCTCGAAGTCGAACGACAGCTCGTCCAGCTCCTCGGCCTGGGGCAGCTCCGGCAGTTCGAGGCGATCGGCCTGCTCCAGGTCGTCCAGTTCGAACACCTCGGGCATGTCCTGCAGGTTGCTGCGGAAGGCCGGGTCAACGTGGTGATGCACCGGCTCGGGCTTGCTGCCCGTCGCCTTGGTCTTGGGCGCCTCGGTCTTGAAGGGGCTGAGGCTGTCCCAGTCAGCATCCAGGGGCAGGTCGTCGAGGTTGAGCTGGAATTCATCGGTCAGCTCATCATCACGCACCATCAGCGGCTCGGCCGGCTGCAGGTCCGGGGCCTGGTCACCGAGGACGAACTCCGGCTCCTCGAACATCGGCTCGGCCTTGCGGCCCTGGTCGATGCCGGGATAGCGCGCCTTGATCGGGTCGATACGGGCCGAACCGACGCCCATCTCCAGCAGGTTGCTTTCCTCGATGGCGAAGCCGCTCGGGTCACGCAGTTCACCCAGCACTTCCAGAAGGCGGAAGCGCAGGTCGGTGCGGTTGGGCTCCTGGACGATGGCACTGCGCAGCGCGCTCTCGGCATCGTTGAAGCGGCCATAGGCGATGTAGATGTTGGCGCCATCCAGGGAATCGCTGGACGGGCGTACCGTCGCCAGGGTGGGTTGCGGCCTGGGCGCGGGAGCCGCCACCGGTGCAGCGGCAGCGCCGACCGCCACCACCGGCTCGGGGCGGACCTGGGGCACAGCGGCGATACGGGGGCGCTCGGCCGGCACGGCGACGGCCTCGGCCGGACGCACCTTGGGTTTGACCACCGGCTCAGGCGCCTCGGGGCGGGTTTCCTGGCGGCGACGCAGCAGTGCCACGGCCAGGACGAACAGCAGCAGGATGCCGCCGATGATCATCAGCGCGCGGGACCAGGTGTCCAGGCTGTCCGGCTCTTGCACCGCCACATCGGGCGCCGCGACCGCCGGCGTGCCCTGCTGGGTCGCCTCGGCAGCCGGCTCGGCCGGAGCCTGTGGAACGGCGCTGTCCACAGGGGCGGGGCTTTCGCTGGGGGCAGGCTCCTGGGCTGCTTGCGGTGCGACCGGGGCGCCATCGTCCAGCGGGGGCAAGTTGGTTGCATCGGCGACCGGCGTATCCGCCGGGGCGGTGGCCGTTAGCGGCGGCAGCCCGGCATCGGCGGACGCCTGCTGGACACTGTTCGGACCGAGCGCGCTCTGCAGGCGCGCCAGCTGAGCGTCCTTCTGCTCCATCTGCCGTTGCAGGGTTTCCAGCTTGAGCTGGAGGTCGGCGATGTCCTGGCGCAGTTGCAGGCGTTCGTTCTCGCTGTTGACCAGTTCGGTGTCGACGCGGCGCTGCACCTCGGCGATCTGCTGGGGCAACGGCGCCGGCTGGCTCGGGGTGCCGGGGGCGGACACCGGGCCGGGGGCGCTGCCGACCATGGCCTGGCCGGTGGTGCCGGCATCGTTGGCCGCTGCATTCGCAGCGGCGCCCATCGACATGGCGGCATCGGGCAGCAACAGGCTCTGGCCCACGCTCAGGCGGCTCGGGTCGCCATTGGCGAAGGCGCTGGGGTTGAGGGCGTGGATGCCGCTCATCATCTGCGCCGTGCTCATGCCGCTGCCGGCGCTCTGGCGCTGGGCAATGGCCCAGAGGTTGTCGCCCTTGACCACGGTGTAACGCTTGCCCTGGGTGGCGGGCGGCGCCTCGGTCGGGGCCGGCTGGCTGCTGGCGGCGCTGCTGCGACGGTTGTCCCGTTGGGCAGCGGTGTTGCCCAGGGGCGCGGCCACCGGGTTGTAGGCGGAGGCTTCCGGCGGGTCCAGCAGCAGGGTGTATTCACGCAGCAGGCGGCCGTTGGGGCGGGCCACCTCGACGATGAAATTCAGGTAGGGCTCGCGCACCGGCTTGTTGGAGACCACGCGGATGTGGCCGCTGGCGCCACGGATCATCGGGCTGAAGCGCAGGTCGTTGAGGAACAGGACGCGGTCGACGCCGGCACGCTCGAACACATCGGCGGGGGCCAGGCTGATCTTGATGTCGCTGTCGGTCAGGTCGCCGACGTCGAGCAGGCCGATGTCAGCCTCGAGCGGCTGGTTCAGCGCGGAATGCAGGGTGATTTCGCCCAGGCCTATGGCGGAGGCCAGGCTGGAATAAAGGATAGGTCCCGATGCAAGCGCAAGCAGGATCCTGTTGACTCGAGCCATGTGCCCTCCCCCGGTCATGCCGGCTCGAACGCCACAGCCGCCTCCCTACGATCCTGAGTCCATGGAGGGGCGAAAACGGGCGTCGGCATTGAAAGAAAACGCGTCGGGCGGCGATCCCTGGAACCCAACTGAAAATAAGTATGGATGCAATTTCCCAGATTGCCCGGCGTAGAGGCCTTGGGCCATCAGGCAGGTGGAATCCTACCGCAAGTTCGCCATGAAAGTGACGGAAATCACACCTTTACTGAATATTTATAGAGCTTCGTCAGCCTTTTGTCGCGCGCACGCCCCACGCAGGCCACACCGCCAGGAGGAAAAGCCCGGCGACCAGCCAAAAGGTCTGCTGGAAGGCCAGTGCCTCGGCCTGCAGGTCGCCGCCGCCGGCGTGGTAGCGCCACTCCAGGAAGAAGGTCATCAGATTGACCCCGAAGGCTCCGCCAAGCTGGCGCACGAAGGTGATGGCACCGGCGCCCAGGGCAAGTTCCTCGGCGCTGAGCACGTCCAGCGAACCGGTGCTCAGGGCGGGCAGCAGCAAGCCCAGGCCGAGGCGACCGAGGCAGGCCCAGAAGCACAGCACGAGGAAGGAGGCGCCGCTGTCCACCAGGCCCAGCCCCAGGGATGACAGGGCGAACACCAGCAGCCCGGCCACCAGCAGCAGCGCGGCGGAAAGCTTGTCGCTGAGCCAGCCGCCCACGAACGACGCCACGCCCAGCACCACCCCGGTGGGCAGCAGCAACAGGCCCGCGCGGCCGGCGCTGTAGCCTTCGACCGTCTGCAGGAACAGCGGGATCAGGTAGGTGGAGCCGTAGAGCCCGAGGCCGAGGATCAGCGCCACCCAACTGGCCTTGCGGAAGGCCCGGTGGCGCCACAGCGCCAACGGCAGCAAAGGCCGTGGGCTGGCGCGGCTGCGCAGGACGAAGCCCAGGGTTGCGCCCAGGCCCAGCAGCCCGGGGATCCAGCAGCTCGGTGTCAGCCAGCCGAAGCGCTGGGCTTCGGCCAAGGCGCCGAGCAGCGCGAACAGCGCCACGCTGAGGAACAGGAACGCCACGAGATCGACGCCCGGCGTGCTGCGGTCGCGGTCCGAGGGCATCAGCCACTGAGCGCCAACGGCCGCCGCCAGGCACATGGGCAAGGGCAGCCAGAACACCGCCTCCCAGCCGAAATGGTCGATCAGGTAGCCGCCGATGGTCGGCCCGAGCGTTGGCGCAATCATCACCCCGAGCCCGTAGGTGCCCAGTGCCATGCCGCGCCCACCCTCGGCGAAGATGCGGAAGATCAGCACCATGGCCAGCGGCTGGATGATCCCGGCGCAGGCCCCCTGGACGATGCGCAGGGCGATCAGCTGCCAGGCGGAAGTGGCCGCCAGGGCCAGCAGGGAGCACAGGGTGAAGATCAGCAAACCGCCCTGCACGGTGCGGCGCGCACCGAGCCGCGACTGGGCCCAGGCGGCGAGCAGCAGGCCGGCGGTCATGGAAGCGAGGAACCCCGTGGCCAGCCATTGCGCCAGCGGCCGGCCGATGGCGAAGTCGGCCATGATCGCGGGCAAGGCCACGTTGATGCTGGTGGACGCGAGGATCATCGCCATGCTGCCGACCATCAGCAGCCCCAGCAGCAACTGCGGGTAACGCGTGCCGTAGCGCGCGTGCAGGGCCTCGAGGTCCTGCATCAACGCCGTTCCAGGTTGGCCAGTATCCGCGCGTGTACCTGCTGGCAGCGGCGCAGTTCTTCTTCATCGATATCGGTGAAGACCTCCCTGCGCAGCTGGTTGGAGATGGCCTCGATCTTCTCGATCAGCGGCCGTGCCTTGGGGCACAGGGTGATCTTCTTGGCGCGGCGGTCCTCGGCGACGGCCAGGCGCTGCACCAGCCCCTGGGCTTCCAGGCTGTCGAGCAGCCGGGCCAGGGTCGGGCCCTCGACGCCGACGCTCTGCGCCAGTTCACGCTGGGTGGGGAGTTCTTCGAAGCGAGCGAGATGCAGGAGAACCAGCCAGCGAGCCTGGGACAGGCCGAGGTCGACGAGCCGGCGATCCAGCTCCGCACGCCAGGCCCGCGACATCTGCGCGAGCTGCATGGCAAAGCGGTGTTGATCGGTATGGGACATTGAAACGGACTCTAACTGCCTAAACTAATAATTAGCGAGCTAACCATAGGCGACAGCCGGGAGCAAGCGCAGCTTTGTATCTACCACTTCACATATTGGTCTTCGACGAAGCCCCAGAGCCCATCGATGCTCACGGGCGCCCAGCCGTGGGGGCGCAGCACGCCGTCGAAGCGGCCGAATATCTGCTTGAAGTTGCTGGCGATGAAGCCCAGGTTCAGGCGCTCCTTGTGCAGGCCGGTGCCGGTGAAGCGCAGCTCCACCTGGCCGTCGTTGGAGGTGATCAGCCACTGCTCCAGCGGCCGGTCGCGATCGAAGGCGAAGCGCACGCAGTCCACCTTGATCAGCTCGCCATTGATCCAGAAACAGTTCTCGGTGAAGCTGGTTTCGTTGACCCCGCAGGACAGGTTCACCCCCACCCGCTGCCCCTGGGCCTCGCCGGACAGGCAGGCCCAGTTCCAGAAGGTCTCCGGGCGCATGTAGCCGGCGGACCAGTCGTGGTGGGCGAAGGCGCCGATGGCCTGCAGGTCGAAATCACCCAGCGCGCTGCGCACCTCGCCCCGGCAGGTGACGCCCGCCACCTTGCGCGCATAGACCCAGCCGTTCACGGCAGTAGGCGTGCACAGGCTCATGGGCTGGAAGGCCGGCTCATCCTCGGAGAAACAGGCGTCGATGCGGGTGCCGTCGTCCAGCTCCACCAGCAGGCGCTTCTCCTTGGGGTTCGGCGAATTCTCCAGGCGCAGCAGGTTGCGCCCCTGGCGCAGTTCGCAGACGCCCGCGTCCGGCACCTGGGAAAAACGCGTGCCCATGCCCAGCGGCAGCTTGAACTGGCGTTCGATCATGCGCCCGCTGGCCGGGTGGAACAGATACACGAAACCGATGCCGGCTAGGCTCAGGTTGGCCAGGGCGCAGCCGCCGATGAGCTGGTCGCTGATCAGGCCGAAGTACTGGAACTGATGGAAGCGCCGCCACTTCGCCAGGGCCCCCAGGCGACGGCCCATGGGCGAGCGGAAGTCGAAATCGCGGTAGTTGACCAGACCGGGAGTGCCGTCGAAAAGTCCGTAATGCGGCTGGCCGCCAGCGCCGATCAGCTTGTCCATGGGCAGGGCTCGTCAGGTGGGAAGGCGCGATCCTAGCACCGCCGTACCAGGGCGCGCAGTCACGCAGCGCGCCACCGCGAGCGACGAACTACGCCACCACTTGGTTACGCCCGAACGCCTTGGCCTCGTAGAGCGCGCGGTCGGCGTGCTCGTAGAGTTCGTACAGCTGGCCCAGGGGCATATCGTTGCCCGGGAAGATGCAGGCCAGGCCGATGGACATCGTCAGCACCTCGGCCACCTGCGAGCCCTCGTGGCGGATCGCCAGGCCCTCCAGGGCCGCGCGCACGTTCTCCGCGCACTGCCGCGCCTCCGCTTCCGGCGTGCCATAGAGCAGCACCGCGAACTCCTCGCCCCCCAGGCGCACCGCCATGTCCAGCGGCCGTCGCGCGGCATCTTCCAGCACCCCCGCCACCCGCTGCAGGGCGTGGTCGCCGCCCTGGTGGCCGTAGAGGTCGTTGTAGGCCTTGAAGTGGTCGACATCGCAGAGCATCAGCGCCAGCGGCAGCCCCTCGCGCTGGGCCTGGCGCCAGACGCGCTCCAACTGGCGGTTGAAGCTGCGCCGGTTATGCAGCCCGGTGAGGCTGTCGTGCTCGGCCAGCACCCGCATCAGCCGGCTGACGAGGAAGTGCTCCCGCGACTTGAACTCCAGCAGGTAGCAGCCCACCGCCCCCACCAGGTTGCCGAACACTAGGAACAGCAGGTTGTTGACCAGGCGCGGCCAGGGCAACCCGGCCCAGAGCTCCAGCGCCACGTAGGCCACCAGGATCAGCAGTGACACCAGCAGCGCTTCACCCAGGCGCAGGCCCACCACGAAATAGGCCGCCATGCACACCAGCAGCAGGCCTTCATAGGGGAATGACGGGTCGACCCGATGGGCGATGGCCACCACCGCCGCCGCCCCCACGCCCAGGGCGCTGACGCACACCAGGCTCAGGGGCACCAGCAGATGAACATGGCGCCGCTGCAGGATCAGCAAGCCGCAGACCACCAGCAGCACCAGCACCCCCAGGCGCACGGCAAGCATCCACCAGCGTTCGGCGCTGGCGATCAGGTGGAAATCGAGAAAGGCGAAGGCCAGCCAGATGGGCAGCCCGAGCAGCAGCGCGATGCGCTTGAGGTCGAAGGTCTGCTCGAGGAAGTAGTTGCGGTATTCCTGTTCCAGCGGTCGGACGAAACGCAGTTGCCGGAAGCCCAGGGCGAGCTGGTCGGCATAGGGATTCGGGCGCACTTCGTCCAGCCAGGCGTTGAGTGTCGACACTGCCACCTCTTCTTATTTGAGCCGGGACCTACTGCCGCGCCCGGCCTTGCAGCGTCAGGACAGGAGTACATCGCCGCCTACCTCACGTAGACGAAGCGCCCTCACAGCCCTGACCCTCACGGCACCGGCGGCGACCTCACATCGCCGGCCGGAAGCCTTGTTGCACATTAGTAGCAGGCGGAATCGGCCACAAGAGGCCGGAGGGGTCACGAGGGGCCGTGCCCCTCCACTCAGGATTCGAATTCCGCCTGCAGCGCGGCACGCACGCAATGCAGCACGCCTTCCGGCACCTTGCCGCCGAGCATCTCGGCAACCTGGGCGACGCTGGGCAGCTCGCCCTCGCCATCGAGGAAGGCGTCCTGCACCTCGCCGAGCATCGACTCGGGCAGGTCCAGGGCCTGTTCCAGGCTCAGTTGCTGCTCGCTGATGGCCTCGGCCAGCAGCGAATAGACGTTCTTCTCGGTGCAGTCGAGCTGGCGGGCGATCTGCGCCGGGGTCATGCCCGCGCGGGCCAGGCTGACCAGTTCGTGGCGCAGGTCGGCCACCGCGCGCGGGGCTGGCGCGGCTTCGGCGCCACCGTTGAGCACCTCGAGGAACGCCTCGCCGTAGCGCTCCAGCTTGCGCGCGCCCACGCCACTGACCCGCGCCATCTCCGCCAGGGTGCTCGGCTGGCTGCGCAGCATTTCCAGCAAGGTGGCGTCGGGGAAGATCACATAGGGCGGCACGCTGTGCTCTTCGGCCAGCTTGCGACGCAGGGCGCGCAGGGCTTCCCACTGCTCGCGTTCCTCGCCCCGCACCAATTGGCTGGCGGCACTGGCGGCGGGCTTCGGCGCCTTGGTGGAGATGTCCCGGCGCAGTTGCAGGCTCACCTCGCCGCGCAGCAGCGGGCGGCAGGCATCGGTCAGGCGCAGGCCGCCGAAGCCGTCGAGGTCGACATCGGCCAGGCCACGGGCGACCAGTTGGCGGAACAGCGTGCGCCATTCGCCTTCGGACAGCGCCTTGCCCATGCCGAAGACCGACAGGTGCTGGTGGCCGGCGGCGCGGACCTTCTCGTTGTCGCGGCCCAGCAGCAGGTCGACCAGATGGCCGACGCCGTAGCGCTGGCCGCTGCGGTAGATGGCCGAGAGCGCCTGGCGCGCGGGCTCGGTGGCGTCCCAGGTCTGCACGCCGTCGACGCAGATGTCGCAATGCCCGCAGGGCTGGGGCAGCTCTTCGTCGAAGTAGGCCAGCAGCGCCTGGCGGCGGCAGCGGATTTCCTCGCACAGGGCCAGCATGGCGTCGAGCTTGTGCTGCTCGATGCGCTTGTGGCGCTCGTCGCCCTCGGAATTGTTGAGCATCTGCTTGAGCAGCAGCACGTCCTGCAGGCCGTAGGCCATCCAGGCATCGGCGGGCAGGCCGTCACGGCCGGCACGGCCGGTCTCCTGGTAATAGGCCTCCAGGGACTTGGGCAGGTCGAGGTGGGCGACGAAGCGCACGTTGGGCTTGTCGATGCCCATGCCGAAGGCGATGGTCGCCACCATGATCAGCCCCTCCTCGTTGAGGAAGCGCTTCTGGTGGTAGGCACGCAGGTCGCTGGGCAGGCCCGCGTGGTACGGCAGCGCCGGGTAGCCCTGCTCGGAAAGGAAGGCGGCGACCTCATCGACCTTCTTGCGCGACAGGCAATAGACGATGCCGGCGTCGCCACGGCGCTCGGTGAGGAAGGACAGCAACTGCTTGCGCGGGCTGTCCTTGGCGACGATGCGGTAGAAGATGTTCGGCCGGTCGAAGCTCGACAGGAAGCGCTCGGCGTTCTGCAGGTGCAGGCGCTGCACGATCTCCTCGCGGGTGCGCATGTCCGCCGTGGCGGTCAGGGCGATGCGCGGCACCTCGGGGAACAGCTCGGCGAGCTGGCCCAGCTGCAGGTATTCCGGACGGAAATCGTGCCCCCACTGGGACACGCAGTGGGCTTCGTCGATGGCGAACAGGGCGATGTCCAGGTTCTGCAGGAAGGCCAGCATGCGCGGCTGCACCAGGCGCTCCGGCGCCAGGTAGAGCATCTTGATCTCGCCCCGGCGGATGCGGTCGGCGATATCGCGCTGCTCGTCGTTGCTCAGGGTGGAGTTCAGCGCCACGGCGGCCACGCCGAGCTCGTCGAGGGTGGCGACCTGGTCCTCCATCAGTGCGATCAGCGGCGAAACCACCACCGCCAATCCGTCGCGCAGCAGCGCCGGCACCTGAAAGCACAGGGACTTGCCGCCGCCGGTGGGCATCAGCACCAGCACATCGCCGCCCTTGGCCACGCGGTCGATGATCGCCGCCTGGTGGCCGCGGAAGGCGTCGTAGCCGAATACGTCTTTGAGGATGCGCTGGGCGTGGTCGAGCATGCGGGTCTCCGAAGGAAGCCGCGCATTATACGTCAGCAAACGCCCGAGGAAGCCCTCGCCCATCGGGGCCGCTTTTGCCGCGGGCCTTCCACTCGACTAGAATCCACCCTCGTTTATTCCTCAAGGTAGTCCCACGATGTCCTTCGCTGAGCAACTGTCCCGCCTGCAAGCCTTCCTCGATGCCGATGACCTGCACGAAGAAGCCCTGGACTACGTGGCCGCCCATGGCTACCTGACCGCCCTGTGCATCTGCCCGGACCAGGTTCCGGAGCGCGAGTGGATCGACGCCCTGTTCGCCGAGCCGCCGCACTACCGCAGCGACGCCGAGCGCGAGGAGATCGAAGCCACCCTGCTGCTGCTCAAGGCCCACATCGCCCGCCAGCTGGCCAGCGACGAAGACCCGGAGATGCCCTGCGACCTCGACCTGGGCGACGACCCGGATGATTCCGACCTGCGCGGCTGGTGCATCGGCTTCATGGAAGGCGTGTTCCTGCGCGAATCCGTGTGGTTCGAAGACGCCGAAGAGGAAGTCAGCGAGCTGCTGCTGCCGATCATGGTCGGTTCCGGCCTGTTCGACGAACAGCCCGAATTCGCCGATATCGCCGCCGATCGCAACCTGGTCGACGAAATGGTCGAGCAGATCCCCGAGCTGCTGACCGCCCTGTTCCTGCTGTGCAACGCCCCGGAAGAAAAGCCCGCCCTGCTCAAGCCGCGTCACTGAGACGGTCGCGCTGATGGCGCACGGTGACATCCGCCAGAGCCGCAGCCCGGCAGTGCGCTACGTACTGCTGGTGGTCGGCTGGCTCGCCGTCGCCCTGGGCGTGATCGGCATCTTCCTGCCGGTATTGCCGACCACGCCCTTCCTCCTCCTCGCCGCCGCCTGCTTCGTGCGCAGCTCGCGGCGCTTCTACCTCTGGCTGGTCAACCACAGGCATCTCGGCCCCTGGATCAGGGACTACCTCGAAGGCAACGGCATCCCGCTCAAGGGCAAGGTCTACGCCATCGGCCTGATGTGGATCAGCATCGCCTTCTCCTGCTACCTCGTGCCACTGCCCTGGGCGCGCGGTTTCATGCTCACCAGCGCCGTGCTGGTCACCCTCTACATCCTTCGCCAGAAGACCCTGGGGCGCGACTGAGCCCACCCCGCAACATCCTTCGAGCCCACCGGCAAAAAGCCCGGCCACCACCTAGACTGCACTGATCCAAGGGCGGAGACCCTGATGATGCAGCTAGGGCGGCGTGCGAAAGCGAAGCAAGGACGGCCACGAACGACGTGGCTGGCCTTGCTCGCCTGCCTGCTGGTCTCGGCGGTCGCCGCCAACTGGGATTTCGGCCTGATCCTGCAGAACGCGCAGAAACGCTACGGCAGCCTGGGCACCGCCAAGGAACGCATCGAGGCCTGGAGCGCGCTGATCAACGGCAGTGGCGAGCTGCCCGAGAAGGAGAAGCTCGCCACGGTCAACCGCTTCTTCAACCGCCAGCTGCGCTTCGTCGACGACCAGCGCAACTGGGGCCAGAACGATTACTGGGCCACCCCCGTCGAAGCCCTGGTCAAGGGCGCCGGCGATTGCGAGGACTACTCCATCGCCAAGTACTTCACCCTGCGCCGCCTCGGCATCCCGTCCGAGAAGCTGCGCATCACCTACGTCAAGGCACTCAACTACAACCAGGCACACATGGTGCTCACCTACTACGCCAGCCCCAGCTCGGACCCGCTGGTACTGGACAACCTGATCGGCGAAATAAGGCCGGCCTCGCAACGCAAGGACCTGCTGCCCGTGTACGCCTTCAACGCCGAAGGCCTGTACACCGCCGGCAAGCGCAGTGGTGACAGCAAGAAGCTTTCGCGCTGGCAGGACATCCTGCAGAAGATGCGCGCCGAAGGCTTCGCCATTGGAGAGGGATAGACGATGTCGTTACTCAAGCAGCTGTTTCTGGCGATCTGCCTGTTCCTCGTGGTGGCCTTCACCGGCAGCTTCCTCGCCGGGGTGGAAAGCTCCCGGGAACAGCTACGCAGCCAGTTGCGCTCCCACGCCCAGGACGCCGCCACCGCCCTCGCCCTGTCCATGACGCCCCACGTGGACGACCCAGCGATGATCGAGCTGATGGTCAGCTCCATCTTCGACAGCGGCTACTTCGCCCGCATCCGCGTGGTCAACATCGCCGACGAAAAGGTCATCGTCGAACGCCAGGCCGACCCGACCTCGGACAAGGTGCCCGCCTGGTTCGTGAAACTGGTCGACCTGCGTGCCCAGGGCGGCGACGCCCTGATCATGCGCGGCTGGGAGCAGGCCGCGCGGGTCGAGGTGCTCAGCCACCCGCAATTCGCCCTGGCCAAGCTGTGGGACAGCGCCATCGGCAGCCTCCTCTGGCTGCTGCTCTGCGGCCTGGTCAGCGCCGTGCTCGGCGGCTTCCTCCTGCGCACCCAGCTGCGCCCGCTGGACAACATGGTGCAGCAGGCCCAGGCCATCAGCCGCCGCGAGTTCCTCACCCTGCCCCGGGTGCCGCGCACACCCGAACTCAAGCGCGTGGTGCTGGCCATGAACCAGATGGTCGACAAGCTCAAGACCCTGTTCGCCGAAGAGGCCGCGCGCAGCGAGAAGCTGCGCGAGGAGGCCTACCAGGACAGCCTCACGGGCCTGGCCAACCGCCGCCAGTTCGACATCCGCCTGGGCAACCAGCTGGCCGTGGCCGAGCAGAACGCCGCCGGCTACCTGCTGCTGCTGCGGGTCAATGACCTGGGCGGCCTCAACCAGCGCCTCGGCGGCCAGCGCACCGACGCCCTGATCGGCGAGATCGGCGAACTGCTGAAGAAAGTCCTGGAAGACCGCGGCAACCCCGACTGGCTGGCGGCCCGCAGCCGGGGCGGTGAATTCACCCTGCTCGCCCCCGGCCTGGTCAACGACGACGCCGACCTCCTCGCCCAGAGCCTCAGCGACGCCCTGGAAAGCCTGCGCAGCACCGGCGCCAGCGACTGCACCCCGGTGGCCCACCTGGGCATCGCCGCCTTCCGCCCCGGCGAGGACGCCGCCAGCGTCATCGGCCGCGCCGACCAGGCCCTGGCCCAGGCGCAAAGCAACCCGACACACCCCTGGGAGCGCCTCGACGACTACCAGGCCGCGCCCAATCAGGGCCTGCACAGCTGGCGCGCGTGGATCGACGAAGCCCTGCAGCAAGGCAAGCTGCAGCTCTACTTCCAGCCCGTGGCCGACTGCGCCGATACCGGCAAGCTGTTGCACCGCAAGGTCCTCGCGCGCCTGCTCGACCCGCAGGGCGAAGCCGTGGCCGCCGGCCGCTTCCTGCCCTGGATCGAACGCCTGGGCTGGGCCGCGCGCTTCGACCTGGCGATGCTCGAACACACCCTCACCCATCTGGAGCAGCACCCCGAGCCGCTGGCCCTGAGCCTCTCCGCCGCCACCCTGCGCGAGCCTGCCAGCCAGGAACGCCTGCTCGCCATGCTCCGCGCCCACCCGCAGCACGCCGACCTGATGACCCTGGAAGTGGACGAGCGCTTCCTGCCGCCCCCCGCCGCTCTGGAGCAGCTCAGCCAGGCGGTACGCGAAGCCGGCTTCCACCTCGGCCTGCAACACTTCGGCGGGCGCTTCAGCCTGATCGGCAACCTCACCCACCTGGGGCTGGCCTACCTGAAGATCGACGGCACCTACATCCGCGCCATCGACCAGGAGAACGACAAGCGCATGTTCATCGAAGCGATGTACCGCGCCACCAACAGTATCGACCTGCCATTGATCGCCGAGATGGTGGAAACCCCGGGCGAGCTGGCCGTGCTCGGCGAGCTGGGCATCCAGGGCGCCATGGGCCGCCTCATCGGCCCCCCCGCCCCCTGGAGCGAAACCCAGGCCTGATGAATGTTGGCCGGCGGCGCACCTGTGGGAGCGGTTTCAACCGCGAAAACCCAGGCACCCGGCCCAGCCCTTTTCGCGAATGAATTCGCTCCCACAACCCGTAGGGTGGGCTTCAGCCCACCAAGCCGTCCGCAAAAGAAAAGGCTATGCCTGCGTTAGCTGTTGCGGCGTTAAAGCAAGCGCTTAAGCACAGTGGTTTCCGGGCATTTATGGACCTCTGCCACCTCCACTGCATGGGTTTCGCTCCGCTCGCGGAGCGCCGCCCGACCCATCCTACGAAAGTCCGTGCGCACCACGTGGTTGATACGTTGGGCGAAGACAGTTGGAGCAGCCGCCAAACGCCCCTTCCCAGGAGGCCGAGCGAATCGTCGTGGAAGGGGTTGAGCGACATGGATGTCGCGAGAGCCGCGATGGGCCAGGGATGGCCCTTCGCGGCGTGCCCCTGGAACGATGATGGAGCGAGGGAAGTCTGGCTTCAGCCAGACCCGTATGGAGGGGCAAGCCCTTTTGGTTACTTTTCTGGCGACTGAGAAAAGTGACTCGCCCGGGTGGGCGAAACCAAAAGCATCAGCAAAACTCGACAATCAGCGGGGCTCAAATCCCCTAGCAACACTTAACGCAGATAAAGAAAACGCCCGCATCTGCGGGCGTTCTCGTTACGGGTGGAGCCGGTTAATCGTCACGGTTGGTGTCGTTGTCGCTGTCATGGTCACTGCCACCGAACTGGGCATCACGGTAGCCGTCGTTGTCCAGATCATGATCACTGCCGCCGAACTGCGCATCGCGGTAACCGTCATTGTCCTGGTCATGGTCGCTGCCACCGAACTCGGCATCGCGATAGCCGTCGTTGTCCAGGTCATGGTCACTGCCGCCGAACTGGGCATCGCGGTAGCCGTCGTTGTCCAGGTCGTGGTCGCTGCCACCGAACTGGGCATCACGATAGCCATCGTTATCCAGGTCGTAATCCACCGCATGGGCCGTCACCGCCCCAAGCGCCACCACAGTCAAAAGCACGCCCAACACTCGTCTGGTGAAGACACCCGCTTTTGTCGCCATCTCGCGTATCGCTCCTGAAGAGGACATGACGGCCGCAACCCGGGTCACCCTCGGTGAACCGAGGAGCCGTCGCGCAATAGAACGCAACGGCAGGCGCCGGTTCTGTCGCCTCCGGGGCTTTATCCTTTGCCATTCATTTCAGGAAGAAAAAGCCCGTGGGAGCGGTTTCAACCGCGATGGGCCCAGGCACGCATCCAAGCCCTTTCGCGCATGGGCACCGCCCAACGGCGACCGTGGCTCAATACGGCAAACGCCCCTCGTCCTGCACCAGGCTGCCCAGCCCTTCCACCTGGGCGCGGGCCTGGGCACGGTGCTGGAGCTTGTTGCGTGCGGCTTCGGGCAGGTCGGTGTAGCGCATCACGCCACGGTCGACGAGGACACTGACCAGGTCCTCGATCACCCGCACCAGCTCCAGGTCGGAATGCTGCAGCGACATCAGGTGCTCGTGCAGCGAGCGGCTGGCCAGCCAGCTCTGCACCTCCGGATCTGCGGCCGGCATGCTGTGGGTCATGTGCTCGAAAGGCTCCGACTCGACCCGCAGCACCCGGCCCCGCTCATCACGCTGTACGTACACCATGGACTGCTCTCCCCAATCCGCATAAAAAAGGCCCGCCACCCGGAGAGGTGGCGGGCCGCTTCGTTTACAGAGCTTAGACGTCAACCTTCAACGTGCCATCGCCCAGCATGCCGGAGATCACACCGCCAGCATCCGCCACCCCGTAGGAGGTTTGCAGGTTGATGCCGTCCAGCACGATGGTCGGCCCCGTGGCCCCGGCACCGGCGCCATTGGAGTCCACCGTGATGGTGGTGCTGGCCCCGAAGCTGAAGGTCAGGTACTGGCTCAGGCTGCCCAGGTTGGCATGTTCGCCGGAGAGCAGCTGGGACAGGTCCAGCGAATCCACACCCTTGGTGAAGTCGGTGATATGGGTCAGCCCCGTCTCGCCCGCCTGCCACTTGAAGGTGTCGGCCCCGTCGCCGCCACTGAGGATGTCGTTGCCACCGTTGCCGATCAGGGTGTCGTTGCCCGCCAGCCCGCTCAGCGTGTTGTCACCGGAGTTGCCGGTGAGCACATCGCCGAAGTTGGAGCCGATCAGGTTCTCGATCCCCGACAGGGTGTCGGTGCCCGCACCGCCGGTGTTCTGCGCTGCTGCGGAAGCCAGGCTCACCGTCACCCCCGAGGTGGCGTCGATGTAGCTGGCGGTATCGATCCCGCCGCCGCCGTTGAGCGCGTCGTTGCCGGCGCCCCCCACCAGCAGGTCGTTGCCGTTGCCACCGTTGAGGGTGTCATCGCCCACGCCACCGATCAGCACATCGTTGCCACTGCCACCGGCCAGCGTGTTCCCGAGAGCACTGTTGTCGATGACGATCTGGTCGCTGCTGTCACCCGAACTGCCAAGGGTGCCGCTGTTGTCGCGGTCGACATCGACCGTGGTCGAGCCACTGACGGCGCCCTGCTCATCCTTGGTGGTGTAGGTGAAGGAGCCGCCCACCGAGCCGCTGTCGGTGAAGCTGGTGGTGCCCGCCAGCCCGCTGCCGCTGTGGGAGACCGAACCACCGCTGGCACCGCCGACGCTGTTCAGCGAAAGGACATTGCTGTCTGCATCGCTGTCGTTCCACAGCAGCGCCCAGTCCGGCACCACCACCGAGGCGTTGTAGGCCACCACGTGGTCGGCGTTGGCGACCGGTGCATCGTTCACGGCATTGAGGTGCACGTAGGCGATGGCCGAGGCGCTGTCGACGCCGCCGTTGGCGGTGCCGTCGCCATCCTTGACGGTGAAGCTCAGGGTACGGTCCAGGGTGGACGGGTTGTCGGAGGTGTTGGCGTAGGCGATCTGCTGGATCAGCGCCTGGACCACGGCGAGGGTCGCCAGGTTGTTGGTGAAGCTGATCGTCAGGCTGCTGCCGTTGGTGCCGCCGGCGATGGTGCCGATGTTGGTGGAGCCGAGGCGCAGGTTGCTGCCGCTCACGTTGAGCTGGCCACTACCGGTGCCCTGGTTGACCACCGACAGCTGGTCGGCTGCCGTGCCGTTGGCGGTGAAGGCCACCACCAGCGAGCCACCGTTGAAGTTCGGCGAGTCGACATCGCTCAGCGTGACGCTGCTGTCGATGATCTTCACGCCGGCGTTCTCGGTGTAGTTCAGCGTACCGCCCATGCCACCCAGCACCGGCGCATCGTTCACCGCGGTGACGTTGAAGGTGATGGTGTTGGGGTTCGGGTCGAGGTTGACCCCGCCGTTGGCCGTGCCGCCGTCGTCCTGCACCTGGAAGGTGAACTTGGCGTAGCCGGTGCCGCTGGCATTCGCCGCCGGGGTGAAGACCAGCTTGCCGGCGTTGATATCAGCCACCGAGACGGTGGTCCCGGCACTGATGGCGCTGCCGTTCAGGGTGAGCTGACCGGCGGTGGGCAGGGTGGTGATCTTCACGGCAGCCAGGCTGTCGCCCTCGGCATCGGAGAAGCCGAAGCTGCTCGCGCTCAGCACGTGGCTGGCATCTTCCAGCAGGCTGAGGGTCGCGTCCGCACCGGCCGGTGGGCTGTTGGCGTCGGTCACGTTGACCGTCAGGGTCGCGGTGTCGGTGGTGCCATCGGAATCCACCAGGCTGTAGCCGAACTGCTCGGTGAGGTTGCTGGTGAGCCCGTCGGGCGCCACGTAGCTCCACGCACCGGTGGCGAAGTTGAAGGTCAGCTTGCCGTGTTCCGGCGTCTCGATACCGGTCAGCACACTGCCGGAAATCGGCGAGCCGCTGCTCGGGGTGATGGTCGAGGTGCCGTTCCAGGTGTAGGTGACGCTGCCGATGGTGACCGACTTGATGTAGCCGGCCCCGTCAACGCCGTAGCTGTCGTCGTCCGCGGTACCGCTGACGCCATCGCTGCCCCAGAGCACGTTGCCGGAGACATCGCCACCGACCACCTGGCCGAGCAGCGCGTCCACCAGCTGGCCGAAGCCGGCCACGTTGAGCGGCGAACCCTGGCCGTCGAGGTCGACGTCCTGCAGGCGGGCATTGTTGATGCCGTCGCCGATGCCCACGGTGGTGACGTTGATGCCATTGCTGTCGACGAAGGTGTTCCAGGCCGTCGAGGTGGCATCCGTCAGCGAGTTGCCACCGGTACCGGTCTGCTCGTTGGGGTTGCCATCGCTGATGAACACGACCTGGTTGCTCCAGCCCGAGATCGGGGTGTAGGCACTCATGGTCTGCTGGATACCTGCGGTGAAGTCGGTGTTGCCGTCGAACGGACGGACCCCACCGGCATTCGGGTTGAGGCTGTCGATCAGCGAGCTGAAGGCCTCGACGCTGGTGACCGGCACATAAGAGGTGGCGGTCGAGGAGAACGCCACGATCTGCAGCTGCACATGCCCCGAGGTGCCGTCGAACAGCTCGGCGCCCGCCTGCTTGACCGCCGTGAGCATCTGGTTCAGCTCGGTGTTGTCGATGCTGCCGCTGAAGTCGAGGACGAAGACCACGTTGAAGTCCTGGCCATGGCCTTCGACCACGTTGGCGACATCGTTCTTGGCATCCGGCCCGTTGTCCACCGCCACCACCTTGATGGTGGTCTGCGCGGTGTTGGAGTCGGTCACACCGTCGTTGACCACCACCGTCACGTTGCGCGGCGTGGTGCTCGGGTTGGTGCTGGTGCTGGAGTAGCGGATGGTCTCGATCGCCGTCTCGTAGGCCGCCTTGGTGGCGACACCGGTGAGGGTGACGGTGATCTTGCCGGCGACGCTGGTGTCCACCACGCCGGTGATGCCGCTCGGCAGGCCGGTGGCGGTCAGCACGTCTCCTGCCTGGGCGTTGGTCAGCACGACCTTGGCCGAGGCGATGGTGCTGTTGTCGATATCGGTCACCAGGGTGTCGATATCGGCGATGGCCACCGCGGCAGAGCCTTCGGTGTAGGTGGTCTGGTAACCCGTACCCACCACACCGGCACTGTCGTTGCCGTCCAGATCAAGCAGCGGCGCGTCGTTCACCGCCGTGACGTTGATGGTCACCGTGGCCGTGTTGCTATAGAGGCTGCCGTCGCTCACCTGATACTGGAAGGTGGCATATGGCGCGCCGTTCTCGTTGCCGTCCGGCACGAACACCAGCTTGCCGGCGTTGATGTCGGCGATGCTGATCACCTGGTTCAGGGTCACCGCCACGCCGTTGAGCTTGAGCACGCCGTCGGTAGCCAGCTGGGTCACCTTGATGTCGGTGAAGGCGCCGGAGTCGACGTCGCTGTCGTTCAGCGGCCCGGTGCCATCGGTACCGAACAGCCCGGTGCTGGTGATGGTCACCGCGTTGTCTTCGGTGGTGGTGAAGGTGTCGTTGACCGCCACCGGCGCATCGTTCACCGCCGAGACGTTGATGGTGACGGTCGCCGTGTTGCTATAGAGGCTGCCGTCGCTCACCTGGTACTGGAAGGTCGCGTAGGGCGAGCCGTTCTCGTTGCTGTCCGGCACGAACACCAGCTTGTTGGCGTTGATGTCAGCGGCGCTGATCACCTGGCCGAGGGTCACGGCCACGCCGTTCAACTGCAGTACGCCGTTGCTGGCCAGCTGGGTCACCTTGATGTTGGCGAAGCTGCTGGAGTCCACGTCGCTGTCGTTGTCCGGCCCGGTGCCATCGGCGCCGAACAGCCCGGCGGCGGTGATGGTCACCGAGGTGTCCTCGGTGGTGCTGAAGGTATCGTTGACCGCCACCGGCGCATCGTTCACCGGGTTGACGGTGATGGTCACGGTGGCCGTGTTGCTATAGAGGCTGCCGTCGCTCACCTGGTACTGGAAGGTGGCATAGGGCGAGCCGTTCTCGTTGCCATCGGGCACGAACACCAGCTTGCCGGCGTTGATATCGGCGAGGGTGATCACCTGGTTCAAGGTCACGGCCACGCCGTTGAGCTTGAGCACACCGTCGGTGGCCAGCTGGGTCACCTTGATGTTGTCGAAGGCACCCGAATCGACATCACTGTCGTTGTTCGGCCCGGTGCCATCGGCGCCGATCAGCCCGTTGGCGGTGATGGTGACGGCCGTGTCCTCGTTGGTGCTGAAGCTGTCGTCGACCGCCACCGGCGCATCGTTGACCGCCGCGACGTTGATGGTCACCGTGGCCACGTTGCTGTAGGTGCTGCCGTCGCTGACCTGGTACTTGAAGGTCGCATAGGGCGCGCCGTTCTCGTTGCCGTCCGGCACGAACACCAGCTTGCCGGCGTTGATGTCGGCGATGCTGATCACCTGGTTCAGGGTCACCGCAGCGCCGTTGAACTGCAGCACGCCGTTGCTCGCCAGCTGGGTCACCTTGATGGTGGTGAAGGCGCTGGAGTCCGCGTCGTGGTCGTTCAGCGGCCCGGTGCCATCGGCGCCGAACAGGCCTGCGCTGGTGATGGTCACCGAGGTGTCTTCGTTGGTGCTGAAGGTGTCGTTGACCGCCACCGGCGCGTCGTTCGCGGCGGTGATGTTGATGGTCAGCGTGGCACTGGACGGGTCACCGTCGGAGTCGACGATGGTGTAGCCGATCTGCTCGGCGGTATTGCCGGTCAACCCGCTCGGCGCGGTGTAGCTCCAGGCGCCGGTGGCGAAGTTGAAGGCCAGCTTGCCACCCAGGTCGGTGGTGATGTTCAACTGGGCGGTGGCATTGCTGCCGTTCCAGGTATACACGTCGCCATCGACGGTCAGGGACTTGATACCGCCCTTGCCGTCGGCGCCGAAGCCGTCGTCGTCGGCGGTGCCGGCGACGCCATCGCTGCCATTGAGCACGTTGCCGGAAACCATGCCGGTGCTGACCTGGTCGAGCAGGGTGTCCACCAGGTCGGAGAAGTCCCCGATCAGGATGGGCGAGCCGCTGCCGTCGAGATCGACGTCCTGCAGGTTGTCGTTGTCGATGCCGTCACCGATACCGATGGTGGTGACGTTGATGCCGTTGTCGTTGATGAACTGCTGCCAGTCGGTGGCCGTCTGGTTGAGCAGCGCATTGCCGCTCTGGGTCTGCTCGTTGGGGTTGCCGTCGCTGATGAACACGACCTGGTTGTTCCAGCCCGGAAGCGGGTTGAAGGCATCCATGGTCTTCTCGATGGCCGCAGTGAAGTCGGTGTTGCCGTCATAGGGGCGCACGCCACCGGGCTCGTTCGGGTCGAGGGAGTTGATCAGGCTTTCGAAGGCCGCATAGCTGGTCACCGGCGCGTAGGACTTGGCGTCTCCCGAGAAGGCCACCACCTGCATCTGCACATCACCGGTGTTACCGGTGAACAGCGCCTGGGCAGCAGCCTTCACGGCATCGAGCATCTGCCCGAGTTCGGACTTGCTGATGCTGCCGCTGAAGTCCAGCACGAACACCATGTTGATGTCCGGCGCCACGCTTTCGCCCACGGTCGCCACGTCGTTCTTCGCCACCGGGGTGTCGTCGTCGACGTTGATGTTCAGGGTGCCGTTGGCGCTGTCACCGTCCTTGTCGGTGACCTTGTAGGTGAGCTGGAAGGCCTGGTTGTTCTCGTTGTCGCCATCGGCGTGGTGGATCGGCGCGTTCTGCACCACCGAGTAGGCACCGGTCTGGCTATTGGTCAGGGTCACCGTCAGTACGGTGGTGGTGCCCTGCTTGATCACCAGGTTGTTGCCCGAGGTCTCGTAGGTGAAGCCTGCCGGTGCGCCGGTGTTGACCCAGCTGATGCTGCCCGCACCGTCGTTGCCATAGCTATGGCTGAGGGTGCCGGTGGCATTCTGCGAGTCGGCGTCGTCGCCGGTACCGCCGGGGATGCCGTTGGGCCGTGCGTCGTCGTCCAGCTGCACCGTCTGGTTGGTGCCGGTGGCCGGGGCGTCGTCCTTGAAGCTGATGACCTTGCCGATGTCCAGGTTGCCGGTGGCCGTATCGCCGTCCTTATCGGTGGCGGTGGCACTCAGGCTGATATGGCCCGAGCCAAGGAACTTGGCCTCGTCCGGATCAGAGGTCGGGTGGACGATGGAGCGGAGCTGGTCAAGGGTGACCTTGCCGTCCGCACCCACGGTGAGGGTGAACACCAGGTCGTTGCCGGTGGCGGTACGCCCTTCGACCACGCCTGCGCCGTTGACGCTGAGCACCACGTTCTGCCCGCTGGCGGTATCCACCAGGCCGGAGTTGGCGTCCTGCACGGTCAGTTTGTAGGCCAGGCTCTGCAGGCCGTCGGCACCCGGTTGCACGTTGAACAGGCCGCTGAAATCAGCGGTGGCGTTCAGCGCCAGGTTCGACTCGTCCACCTGCAACTGCTGGGTGGCGCCCCAGGTCACGCTGGTGCTGACGTCGTTGTAGTCGTAGTCGGACGAGTTGGTCTGGTCCTCCCAGTTCTGGTTGCCGGCGCTGCCGGTGTCCTGCAGGTGCGAGCCGCCGGGGTTCAGCGTGGCGTCGCTGAACAGCACGTTGGCACCGTCGGCGCCGGTCAGCGGGGTGCTGCCGATGAAGGCCTGCCACTTGCCGCCCACCAGCTGGAAGGTGATTTCCGCACCGTTGGCCAGCCCGGCGTTGGCGCCGCCGTTGGGGATGATGAAGAAGCCGGTGTGCGCCGGGTCCAGGCCACTGATGTCGGAGGTGTCGCCAGCGGTCTGGCTGTGCACGTTGGCCCAGATCACCTTGCCGCTGACCGGGGTGCCGTCGTCGCCCTTGATGTAGTAGCCATAGCTGTTGCTGTAGCCGGCCGAGCTGCCAACGAAGGTCACCGAGGAGTTGAGGTCCAGGGCGCCGACCTGGATGGTCGGGGTGTCGTCGTTGATGGTCACGGCCAGGCTGCCGGTGGCCGAGTCATCGTCCTTGTCGGTGACCTTGTAGCCGACGTTGAGGGTGATGTTGTCCTCGGTGCCGTTCACCGTGTGCATCAGCGGTTTCAGCAGGTTGACGGTGTAGGCGCCACTGGCCAGGTCGGTCAGCACCACGGTCATCAGGGCGCCGCGGGCGCTGCTGATGGTCAGGGTGTTGGTCGAGGCGTTCCAGGTGGAGGTCACGCTCTCGCTGCCCAGGCTGGTGGGCCCGGTCAGTTCGATGGACTTCAGCCCGTCGGCGCCGGCGCTGTAGTTCAGCGTGCCGCTGGTGCTGGTGCTGGCGCCGGCCACATCGCCGGGCCCGCCGTTGATGCCGCCGGACAGGCCTTCGTCGTCCAGCACGTTCGGAGCGGTGCTGTTGCCGGCGGTGGGCGCGTCGTCACGGAAGCTGATGGCATTGCCCAGGTTGAGGGTGGCGCTGCTGGCGTCACCGTCCTTGTCGGTGATGGTCGCGGTCAGTTTCACCAGGTCGGCGGCGGAGAGGCCGGTAGGCTGATCCGGGCCGCTGTTGGGGGTGTGCAGCACGGCCAGTTTCTGGTCGAGGGTGACCTTGCCGTCGGCATCCACCGTGACCCTGAAGGCGACGGCACCGGTGTCGCTGCCGACACGGCCGACCACGGCATTGCCTTCCAGGTACAGCTTGATGTCGCTGCCAGTGGCGGAGTCTTTCAGGCCGCTGTCGGCGCCTGCGGCCTTGACGTCCAGGGCGTAGGTGGTGGTACCGGCACCGTCGGCGCCGTAGTTGCGGATGAAGGAACCGCTGAAGTCACGGGTGGCATCGGTGCCGAGAACGGTTTCGTCCACCTGCAGGCTGCCGGCTTCGACCTGGCCGGCGCTGATGGTCGGAGCGTCGTCCTTGAAGCTGATGGCATTGCCGAGGTTGAGGCTGGCGCTGCTGGCGTCACCGTCCTTGTCGGTAATGGTGGCCACCAGTTTCACCAGGTCGGCCGCAGAGAGGCCAGTGGCCTGGTCCGGCCCGGTGTTGGGCGAGTGCACGATGGCACGCACCTGATCGAGGGTGACATTGCCCGAGGCATCCACCGTGACCTTGAAGGCAACGGCACCGGTGGAGGTGCCGACACGGCCCACCACTTCGCCCCCTTCCAGGTACAGCTTGATATCGCTGCCGGTGGCGGTGTCCTTCAGGCCGCTGTCAGCGCCCTGGGCTTTTACCTCCAGCGCATAGCCGATGCTGCCGGCACCGTCGGCGCCGTAGTTGCCGGTGAAGGCGCCGCTGAAGTTGGTGGTGGCGTTGAGCGCCAGGTTGGTTTCGTCCACCTGCAGGCTGCCCACCTGGGCCTGGCCGGCGTTGATGCTCGGGGCATCGTCCTTGAAGCTGATGGCATTGCCGAGGTTGAGGGTGGCGCTGTTGGCGTCACCGTCCTTGTCGGTGATGGTCGCCACCAGTTTCACCAGGTCAGCCGCACCCAGGCTGCTTTCCTGGTCAGGGCCGGTGTTCGGCGAGTGGACGATGGCGCGCACCTGGTCGAGGGTGACCTTGCCGCTGGCGTCCACCGTGACCCTGAAGGCGACGGCACCGGTGTCGCCGCCGACACGGCCCACCACTTCACCGCCCTCCAGGTACAGCTTGATGTCGCTGCCGGTGGCCGTGTCCTTCAAGCCGCTGTCGACGCCCTGGGACTTCACGTCCAGGGCATAGGTGGTGGTGCCGGCGCCGTCGGCGCCGTAGTTCTTGATGAAGGCGGAGCTGAAGTCCGTGGTGCTGTTGCTGCCGAGGAAGGTTTCATCCACCTGCAGGCTGTCAGCCGGAATTTCGGCCGCACGGATGCTGGGCGCGTCATCCTTGAAGCTGATGGCATTGCCCAGGTTGAGGCTGGCACTGCTGGCGTCACCGTCCTTGTCGGTGATGGTGGCCACCAGTTTCACCAGGTCGGCCGCAGACAGGCCGGTGGCCTGGTCCGGCCCGGTGTTGGGCGAGTGCACGATGGCACGCACCTGGTCGAGGGTGACGTTGCCGGAAGCATCCACCGTGACCTTGAAGGCGACGGCGCCGCTCTGGTCGCCCACACGGCCCACCACTTCGTCACCTTCCAGGTACAGCTTGATGTCGCTGCCGCTGGCGGTGTCTTTCAGGCCGCTGTCAGCGCCCTGGGCTTTTACCTCCAGCGCATAGCCGATGCTGCCGGCACCGTCGGCGCCGTAGCTGCTGGTGAAGGAACCGCTGAAGTTGGTGGTGGCGTTGAGCGCCAGATTGGTTTCATCCACCTGCAGGCTGGCCGCAGTGGCCGTACCGGCGTTGATGGTCGGGGCGTCGTCCTTGAAGCTGATGGCATTGCCGAGGTTGAGGCTGGCGCTGCTGGCGTCACCGTCCTTGTCGGTAATGGTGGCCACCAGTTTCACCAGGTCGGCCGCAGAGAGGCCAGTGGCCTGGTCCGGCCCGGTGTTGGGCGAGTGCACGATGGCACGCACCTGATCGAGGGTGACATTGCCCGAGGCATCCACCGTGACCTTGAAGGCAACGGCACCGGTGGAGGTGCCGACACGGCCCACCACTTCGCCCCCTTCCAGGTACAGCTTGATATCGCTGCCGGTGGCGGTGTCCTTCAGGCCGCTGTCAGCGCCCTGGGCTTTTACCTCCAGCGCATAGCCGATGCTGCCGGCACCGTCGGCGCCGTAGTTGCCGGTGAAGGCGCCGCTGAAGTTGGTGGTGGCGTTGAGCGCCAGGTTGGTTTCGTCCACCTGCAGGCTGCCCACCTGGGCCTGGCCGGCGTTGATGCTCGGGGCATCGTCCTTGAAGCTGATGGCATTGCCGAGGTTGAGGGTGGCGCTGTTGGCGTCACCGTCCTTGTCGGTGATGATCGCCACCAGTTTCACCAGGTCGGCCGCACCCAGGCTGCTTTCCTGGTCAGGGCCGGTGTTCGGCGAGTGGACGATGGCGCGCACCTGGTCGAGGGTGACCTTGCCGCTGGCATCCACCGTGACCTTGAAGGCGACGGCACCGGTGTCGCCGCCGACACGGCCCACCACTTCACCGCCCTCCAGGTACAGCTTGATGTCGCTGCCGGTGGCCGTGTCCTTCAAGCCGCTGTCGACGCCCTGGGACTTCACGTCCAGGGCATAGGTGGTGGTGCCGGCGCCGTCGGCGCCGTAGTTCTTGATGAAGGCGGAGCTGAAGTCCGTGGTGCTGTTGCTGCCGAGGAAGGTTTCATCCACCTGCAGGCTGTCAGCCGGAATTTCGGCCGCACGGATGCTGGGCGCGTCATCCTTGAAGCTGATGGCATTGCCCAGGTTCACCGTGGCGCTGTCGGTGTCACCGTCCTTGTCGGTGATGGTCGCCGTCAGTTTCACCAGGTCGGCCGCAGACAGGCCGGTGGCCTGGTCCGGCCCGGTGTTGGGCGAGTGCACGATGGCACGCACCTGGTCGAGGGTGACGTTGCCGGAAGCATCCACCGTGACCTTGAAGGCGACGGCGCCGCTCTGGTCGCCCACACGGCCCACCACTTCGTCACCTTCCAGGTACAGCTTGATGTCGCTGCCGCTGGCGGTGTCTTTCAGCCCGCTGTCGGCGCCCGGTGCGCTGATGGTCAGCGCATAGGTGATGGTGCCGGCGCCATCGTTGCCGAAGGCGTGGGTGAACGAGCCGCTGAAGTCACGGGTGGCATCGGTGCCGAGGACGGTTTCATCCACTTGCAGGCTGCCGGATTCGACCGGGCCCGGGTCGATGTTCGGGCCGTCGTCCTTGAAGCTGATGGCGTTGCCCAGGTTGAGGGTGGCGCTGCTGGAATCACCATCCTTGTCGGTGATGGTCGCCACCAGTTTCACCAGGTCGGCGGCGGAAAGGCCCGTGGCCTCGTCCGGGTCGCCGGTGGGGTGGACGATGGCCAGTTTCTGGTCGAGGGTGACCTTGCCGTCGGCGTCCACCGTGACGGTGAAGGAAATCGCCCCGGCCGGGCCGCCCACGCGGCCAACCACTTGCCCGCCTTCCAGGTACAGCTTGATGTCACTGCCGCTGGCGGTGTCCTTCAGGCCGCTGTCGGCCCCCGTGGCACTGATGGCCAGCTTGTAGCTGATGCTGCCGGCCCCGTCGGCGCCGTAGCTGGAGGTGAAGGCGGTGCTGTAGTCGACGGTCTTGTCCACCAGCAGGTTGGTTTCATCCACCTGCAGCTCACCGCTGGCGATCTCGCCGGCGCTGATGCTCGGGGCATCGTCACGGAAGCTGATGACCTTGCCGATGTCCAGGCCGCCGCTGGCGGTGTCGCCGTCGCCGTCGGTCACCGTCAGGTTGAGCTTGACGTGGCCGGAGCCGAGGAAGGCCGCTTCGTCCGGGTCGGAGGTCGGGTGCTCGATGGCACGCAGTTGCTCGAGGGTGACCTTGCCGTCCGCGCCCACGGTCAGGGTGAAGACCACTTCGCCGCTGGCGTCGCCGACGCGGCCCACGACCTGGCCGTTCTCCAGGAACAGCACCACGTCATCGCCGGTCTCGGTGTCCACCAGCCCGGAGGCCGGGTTGGTGACTTCCAGCCCGTAGTCCAGGCTGCCCAGGCCATCGGCACCGGGCTGCACGTTGAACAGGCCGCTGAAATCAGCGCTGGCGGTGGCCGTGGCACCCAGCCCGAGGTTGGTCTCATCCACCTGCAGTTGCAGGGTCGAGCCCCAGGTGACGCTGGTACTGACGTCGTTGTAGTCGTAATCGGAGGTGGCGGTCTTGTCTTCCCAGTTCTGGTTGCCGGCGTTGCCGGTGTCCTGCAGGTGCGAGCCGCCGGGGTTGAGGGCGGCGTCGCTGAACAGCACGTTGGCACCGTCGGCGCCGGTCAGCGGGGTGCTGCCGATAAAGGCCTGCCACTTGCCGCCCACCAGTTGGAAGGTGATGTCGGCGCCGTTGGCCAGGCCGCCGTTGGCCCCGCCGTCGGGAATGATGAAGAATCCGGTGCTGGCCGGGTCCAGGTTGCCCAGGTCGAAGGTGTCGCCGGTGCTCTGGTCGTGGACGTTGGCCCAGATCACCTTGCCGCTGAGCGGGGTGCCGTCGTCGCCCTTGATGTAGTAGCCGTAGCTGTTGCTGTAGCCGGCATCGGTGCCGACGAAGGTCACCGAGGAGTTCAGGTCCAGGGCGCCCACCTGCAAGGTCGGGGTGTCGTCGTTGATGGTCACCGCCAGGGAGCCGTCGGCGGTGTCGCCATCGCCGTCGGTGACCTTGTAGCCGACGTTGAGGGTGATGTTGTCCTCGGTGCCGCTCACCGTGTGCATCAGCGGTTTCAGCAGGTTGACGGTGTAGGCGCCGGTGGCCAGATCGGTCAGCACCACGGTCATCAGGTCGCCACGGGCGCTGCTGATGGTCAGGGTGTTGGTCGAGGCGTTCCAGGTGGAGGTGACGCTCTCGCTGCCCAGGCTGCTGGGCCCGGTGAGCTCGATGGATTTCAGCCCGTCGGCGCCGGCATCGTAGCCGAGGCTGCCGCTGGTGCTGGTGTGGGCGCCGGAGACGTCGCCAGGCCCGCCATTGATGCCGCCGGACAGGCCCTCGTCGTCCAGGGTACTGGTGGCGGTCACCTTGGTGGCGGTGGGGCCGTCGTCCTCGAAGCGCACGGCGCCGCCGATGCCGACGGAATCCGTCGACACGTCGCCATCGCCGTCGGTGACGGTGACCACGGCGCGGATCTTGCCGGAGAGGTTGAGCGCCTCGTCATGGCTGGCAGTATCCGGGTGCTGCAGCGGAATGTACTGGGCGATGCTGATGCTGCCGTCCTGGACGATGGCCACGGCGAACGCGGCCTGGCCGTTGTAGGTGCCGCCGTCCACGCGGCCGACGATCAGGCCGTTCTCCACGGTGAGCACGATGGACGAACCGTCCAGGGTGGTGAGGCCCGAGTTGGCGTCCTGCACTTCCAGGCTGAGCACGGTGGTCGCGCCCTCCTGGTCTTCACCGGTGCTGCTGCCGGAGGCGTCGACCACCGGGCCGTTGCTGGTGGCATAGCCGGCCGCCAGCGCGGTGCCGGCATCGGTCACACTGCTGAACAGCGCGATCACGCTGGGGTTGTTGGTGTCGTTGTCATTGGCGTCGCTGCCCGGGGTCGGGGTGGCGGTGCCATTCTGCAGGCCGGGGGTCTCGTCATGGGTGACGCGTGCACCTTCGACCGCTTGGATGTTCGCGGTGGGCGCATCGTCCTCGAAGCGGATGGCTCCGCCGATGTTGACCTTGGCCACGTCCACATCGCCATCGCCGTCGGTGACGGTGACCACGGCCTTGACCAGGCCGCCGAGGTCGACGCCCTCATCGCGGCTGCCGGTGTCCGGGTGGTTCAACGACATGTACTGGGCAACGCTGAGGGTGCCGTCCTGGCCCATGGCCACGGCGAACACCGCGGCGCCGGGGCCCTGGTCGCCCCCGTCGACGCGGCCGACGATCAGGCCGTTCTCCATATAAAGGCGGATGACCTGGCCGGCGGTGGTGGTGAGGCCCGAATCGGTGCCGTCGCCGCCGGTGATCTCCAGGCTCAATACGGTGGTGGCGCCTTCGTTGTCTTCACCGGTGCTGGTGCCCGCGGTGCTGACCACCGGGCCGGCGCTGGTGGCATAGCCCGACAGGTCGGTGCCGACGTTGTTCACGCCGGCGAAAAGGGCGATCACATCCGGGTTGCTGGTGTCGTCATCCAGGGCATCGCCCTGGGGCGTCGGGGTCGCGGTGCCGTTCTGCAGCCCGGCGCTCTCGTCATGGGTGACGCGCACGCCTTCCAGCCGCTCGATCACGGCGCTGGGGCCGTCGTCCTCGAAGCGGATGGCGCCGCCGATGCCCACCTGGGCGGTGTCCACATCGCCGTCGCCGTCGGTCACGGTGACCACCGCGCGGACCTTGCCGGACAGGGTCACGGCATCATCGGCGCTGCCGGTGTCGGGGTGGTTGAGGGAGATGTACTGGGCCACGCTGACGCTGCCGTCCTGGCCGATGGCGATGGCGAAGGCCGCCGCGCCGGGGCCGGTGTCGCCACCGTCCACGCGGCCGACGATCAGGCCGTTCTCCAGGTACAGGCGAATGGTCTGGCCATCGGTGGTGGTGAGGCCGGAGTCACTGCCGTTGCCGTCGACGATGGAGAGGCTGAGCACGGTGGTGGCGCCTTCGTTGTCCTCACCCGTGCTGCTGCCGGAGATATCCACCACCGCGCCATTGCTGGTGGCGTAACCGGTGCTGGACAGGTCGGTGCCGGTGTTGCTCACGCCGCTGAACAGGCTGACCACCGACGGGGCATTGGTGTCGTTGTCGTTGGCGTCACCGCCGGGGGTGGGCGTGACGGTGCCGTTCTGCAGGCCGGCGCTTTCGTCATGGCTGACGCGCACGCCTTCGTTGGTCTGGATGCTGGCGGTGGGGCCGTCGTCGACGAAGCGGATCAGCTGGCCGATGTCGGCACTGGCCACGGCCTTGTCGCCGTCGCCATCGGTGACGGTCAGCACGGCGCGGATCAGGCCGCTGAGGTCGATGCTGTCATTGGCGTCGCTGCCATCGGGGTGATGCAGGGACTGGTACTGGGCGACGCTGATGACGCCGGTATCCGGGTCGATGGCAATGGCGAACGCGGCGTTGCCGTCGGCGTCGCGGCCGACCACCAGGCCACCTTCCACACTCAGGGTGATGGGGCTGCCACTGGTGGTGGTGAGCCCACTGACGGCCTCGATCCCGAAGCCGCCCTCCCCTTGGCCTTCGCCGCCCTCGCCTTCGATCAGCGCCAGGGAATAGACGGCGGTGGCGCCGCCTTCGTCGGCGCCGAAGTCATAGTTGGCAATCACCGCCGGGGCGGTGCCCTGGGCGTAGGCGCGCATATCCGACGAAGGGTTGGCAACGCCATCGAATACCGCCAGGGGGCCGGCGACGTCATGGCTGCCCGGTTGCAGGCCGGCGCTCTCGTCGATGATCACGTCGCCGCCTTCGCGGGAGAGTTCCAGGCCGGCGCTGGGGCCGTCGTCATTGATGGCGATGGTCAGCGGCACGGTGGGCGATACGTCGCCGTCGAGGTCGAACACGCGCACGCTGAAGTTATCGAACAGCTGGTCGTCGGCCCCGGTGGCATTGGGGTTGCTGTGATCCAGGCTGTTGTCGGTGAGGGTGTAGGTCCAGTTGCCGGCGGCATCGAACACCAGCACGCCATAGGTGCCCTGCACGGTGCCGCCACCGGCGACGTTGATCCAGTTGCCGGCGGCGTCCAGCACTTCGATGCGGCTGATGCCGTCGGGGGAATTGATGATCAGGGTGCCCGAGGTGGTCTCGGCGTTGCTGCCGGGGTTGCTGCCCGGGTGGCCGCCACCGTTCTCGCCGCCATCCAGCGCTTCTTCGTCCACCACGCCGGGGCCGGTGACCACACTGCCCTCCTTATCGAGGAAGACCACGGTCAGCTCGGGGCTGAAGTCGGCAGGCGCGAGAATCTCCGCCTCGGGGAACAACGGGCCGGCGGTGATGGGGCCGGTGGGGAAACCGATGGTCGGGTCGAGCGCACCGGCGGTTTCCGACAGCAGCACGAAGGAGTGGCCACCGCCAACCCCCCCTGCACCGCCTGCACCACCGGCACCGGGGCCTGCTGCGGTCGCTTCACCGGTCTGGGTCGGGTCGGCGCCGGCCTCGATCGCGGCCTGCAGTTGCTGCACGTCGGTCAGGTCCTGCTGGCTCGGCGGTTGCGGCTGCTGCGCGTCAGCGGTGGGGTCGACCGGCGCATCGCCGTTGCCGGGGTTGGCCAGCAACTGGGTACCGAGGTTCATGCTGCTGTCGCGTCCCAGGGTCAGCTCGCCGCCATTGGCCAGCGCCACCGAGACCGCACCTTCAGCACCGGTGAGCAATTGCTCGCCGGCGAACAGCCTGTCGCCTTCCACCAGGGGCCGGCGCGTTCCGTCGCCTGCTACCGCGAACACCTCGCCTACTACCCGACTGACGACACCGATTACCGTAGCCATGAATCCTTCCTCCACCACGCTGCCGACCACCGCCGACACCTATCGCAATAGGGCCAAGACCGTTCTGCATCGGGGACTGGAAAAAGGAAAAACTGAAGCGGAATGGAACGACAGTATTTTGGTCAAAAAATTCGCGACAAAAAATCGTCACTCATTCTCCGTGTCGTACTACTCCATCAGAACATCCCCGCCCCTTTGGCTGTGAAACTGGTTTGACCACCCAAGCCGTTCGCCGAAAAGGCCCTGCAGGCCTCAATAAACGCGGCTGACAGGGAAAGAAGATGTGCTCGATTCAGAGGAGTGCATAAGATTTTTTCGGCATAAACCATGTGAAAAAAATTTCTTAGGTTCTCCAAAAGATGTTCTTAGCTCTGATGTTACAAGCCTGAAACGGTTGAACAGGCGATTTCGCCAAAAAAATGGCGATCCGTAAAAAGAGCATCGAACAAGGAGACACCCTCTCATGCGAGCAATGACCCCACTCTGGAGCAGCATGCTGTTGGCACTCGCCAGCGCCCAGGTCCAGGCGATGAACCTCACCGAGGCCATCCAGAGCACTCTCGACAACCACCCGGAGATCCGGGCAGCAGCCAACGCACGGCTCGTCGCCGACGAGGAGAAGAAGGTCGCCAAGGGCGGCTATCTACCGACCGTCGATCTGATAGCCGGCGTGGGCCGTGAAAACACCGATAGTCCGAGCACGCGCGCGCTGGGCGATCACAACACGGAGACGATGAACTACCGCAACGCCGAGTTGCGCCTGCGGCAGATGCTCTTCGACGGCTTCAACACCCCTAACGAGGTGGGCCGTACCGAGGCCGTGATCAACTCCCGCGCCTACTACACCCTGGGCACGTCCGAGAGCCTGGCGCTGCGCACCATCGAGGTGTACCTCGAAGTGCTCAAGCGTCGCGAAATGGTGGCCCTGGCCCGCAACAACCTGCAGTCGCACCAGCGCGTGGGCGACCAGATCAACCTGCGCAGCCAGCGCGGCGTCGGCAGCATGGCCGACTCCGACCAGTCCGCCGCCCGTCTGGCCCTGGCCGAGAACAACCTCTACACCGAGGAAGTGAACCTGGCCGACGCCGAGGCCAACTTCCTCAGCGCCGTCGGTCGTCCGGCCGACGAACTGGAAACCCCGGCGACCATCCGCGGCGAAATGCCGGCGGACCTGCTGGCCGCACGCCAGACCATGATGGACAACAACCCCTTCCTGAAATCGGCCCAGGCCGACGTGCAGGCGGCGGAGAAGCAATACGAGTCGGCCAAGTCACCGTTCTACCCGCGCTTCGACGCCGAGCTGGCCACCACCGCCGACGACAACGTGCAAGGCGATGAAGGCCACTACAACACCTGGCGAGCCGCCGTGGTGATGAACTACAACCTGTTCAACGGCATGCGCGACAAGGCCCGCCTGCAAGCGGCGGCGCACTCGATCAACCAGTCCATGGACATCCGCAACAACGCCCTGCGGGTGCTCAACGAGAACCTCTCGCTGGCCTGGAACGCCATGGAAAACGCCCGCCAGCAAACCCCCAAGGCGCGTGACTATGCCGACTACACCCAGCGCGTGCGCGAGGCGTACCAGCAGCAGTTCGGCCTCGGCCAACGCACCCTGCTCGACCTGCTCGACAGTGACAACGAACTCTTCACCGCCAACCGGCGTTACGTCGAGGTGCGCTACACCGAAGAGTTCGCCATGTTCCGCGTGATCTCCGCCATGGGCGATCTGCTGCGCCGGCAGAACGTCGTCGTCCCGGCTGAGGCCATCGCCGCTTCTGAAGTGAAGAGCGAAGCCCGTCTGCCGGAAATGAAGTAACCGCGGTTCGGGAGTAGCAGTAGATGACCACCATGGAAAGGGCGGGTGCCGCCGTCGACCCTCGGCAGAGCCACGACGACCCGTTGCTGGACGGCTTGCTGATCCTGTGCAGGCTGCATGAGTGCCCCGCCAGCCGGGGCAGCCTCACCGCCGGCCTGCCGCTGGCGAACCAGCGACTGACACCCGACCTGCTGGCCCGTGCCGCTGCACGGGTCGGCCTGCAAGGGCGCCTGTTGCGCCGGGAACTGGGGGCCATCTCACCGCTCAACCTACCGGTGCTGCTGCTGTTGAAAGACGGCCGCAGCGCGGTGCTCAACCAGTGGGGCAAGGACGGCCGCGCGCTGATCCTGCCCTGCGAGTCGGACGGTGGCCAGCAGTGGATCGACCCCGAGCTGCTGGCCGCCGCGTACAGCGGCGAAGCCCTCTTCGCCCGCCCCCGCCATGAACTGGAAGAGACCCGCGCGCCCCTGGTGCCCCGGGTCAAATCCTGGTTCCGCGACACCTTGCGGCTGTCGCGCTGGCTCTACACCGATGCGGTACTGGCCAGCCTGCTGATCAACCTGCTGGGCATGCTGGTACCGCTGTTCGTCATGCAGACCTACGACCGCGTGGTGCCCAACCAGGCCACCTCCACCCTCTGGGTGCTGACCATCGGCCTGCTCATCGGTACCGGCTTCGACCTGCTGCTGCGGGTGCTGCGCGCGCACCTGCTGGACACCGCCGGCAAGAAGACCGACGTGGTGCTCTCGGCCACGCTGTTCGAGCGCATCACCGGCATGTCGATGAAGGCGCGGCCCACCACTATCGGCGGCTTCGCCCAGAGCATCCACGACTTCCAGGGCCTGCGGGAATTCCTCACCGCGGTGACCCTCACCAGCCTCATCGACCTGCCCTTCTCCGTCCTCATGCTGCTGGTGATCGGCCTGCTCGGTGGCTGGCTGGTGGTGATCCCGGTGCTCGCCTTCCCCATCACCGCCATCTTCGCCTGGATCATCCAGACCCGCCTGCGCGACACCGTGCAGCGCAGCCTGGCCCTGGGCGCGGAACGCCAGGCGCTGCTGATCGAAACCCTCTCGGGCCTGGAAACCCTCAAGGCCTGCAGCGCCGAGAGCGAGCGCCAGCACCGCTGGGAACGCACCCACGGCGCCCTCACCCGCCTCGACAGCCACGCACGCTTCCTCTCCGCCGTGGTCACCAACGGCACGATGTTCCTGCAGCAGTTCGCCGGCCTGGCGATGATCATCGCCGGGGTCTACAGCATCATCGCCGGCAACCTCAGCGTCGGCGCCCTGGTGGCCAGCTACATGCTCAACAGCCGGGTGCTGGCGCCGCTGGGGCAGATCGCCGGGCTGATCACCCGCTACCAGCAGGCGCAGCTGACCATGAAGAGCACCGACTCGCTCATGGGCCTGCCCCAGGAACGGGAGAACACGCAGCAACCGCTTGAGCGCACCCACATCAAGGGCGCCATCGACGTGCGCGGGGTGAGCTTCAGCTACCCCGACCAGGCCGCACCCGCGCTGGCCAACGTCAGCCTGCGGCTGAACGCCGGCGAGCGGGTCGGCATCATCGGCCGCAGTGGCTCGGGCAAGAGCACCCTGGCGCGCCTGGTGATGAACTTCTACAGCCCCGAGCAGGGCCAGTTGCTGCTGGACGGCATCGACCTGCGCCAGCTGGACGTCGCCGACCTGCGCCACCAGATCGGCTTCGTCACCCACGACATGCCGCTGATCTCCGGCAGCCTGCGCGACAACCTGACCCTCGGCGCGCGCTACGTGAACGACGCGCGGATGCTGGAAGTGGCCGAGCTGACCGGCGTCACCGAACTGGCCCGCCAGCACCCGCAGGGCTTCGACCGCCCGGTGGGCGAACGCGGCCAGCTGCTCTCCGGCGGCCAGCGCCAGGCGGTGCTGCTGGCGCGCGCGATGTTGCTGGACCCGCCCATCCTGCTGCTGGACGAACCCACCAGCGCCATGGACAACACCAGCGAAGACATCCTGCGCAACCGCCTGCATGGCTGGGCCCAGGGCAAGACCGTGCTGCTCATCACCCACCGCGCCTCCATGCTCAGCCTGGTGGAGCGCCTGGTGGTGCTCGATGGCGGCCACATCGTCGCCGACGGTCCGAAGGACGCGGTAATCGAAGCCTTGCGCAAGGGCCGCGTCGGCCCGGCGGCCGTCTAGGAGCAGATCATGGAAAACACCCGTTCGGTCCGCGACTACTTCGGCGGCCTGGGCAGCAAGCCCGACACCGAGTTCATGCCCGAGGTGGACGGCGCCGCCCTGGAGGACTCCCCCACCGGCACCCGCATCACCGTCTGGGTCGCCTGCACACTGCTGATCATCGCCCTGGTCTGGGCCAAGTTCGCCGTGCTGGAGGAAGTCACCACCGGTGAAGGCAAGGCCATCCCCTCCAGCAAGATCCAGGTGATCCAGAACCTGGAAGGCGGCATCGTCTCGGAGATCTTCGTGCGCGAAGGCCAGGTGGTCAGCAAGGGCGATGTGCTGCTGCGCCTCGACGACACCCGCTTCCTTTCCAACAAGGGCGAGACCGAGGCCGACCGCCTGGCGCTCATGGCCCGCGTGCAGCGGCTCTCCGCCGAAGCCGAGGACCGCCCCTTCACGGTGCCGGCAGACATCGCCAAGGCCTCGCCGCAACTGGCCGAGGACGAGCTGGCGCTGTACCGCAAGCGCCTGCAGCGCCTGGACAGCGAGCAGCACATCCTCCAGGAACAGCTGCGCCAGAAGCAGCAGGAACTGGCCGAATTCCGCTCCAAGTCGCAGCAGTACGCCTCCAGCCTGGGGCTGCTGCAGCAGGAACTGAACATGTCCCAGCCGCTGGTGGGCACCGGCGCCATCTCCGAGGTGGAAATCCTGCGCCTGCGCCGCAGCGCGGTGGAAATGCGCGGCGAGCTCAACGGCACCAACCTGGCCATCCCCCGGGCCGAGGCGGCGGTGAAGGAAATCGAGCGGAAGATGGAAGAAAGCAAACTGTCGTTCCAGTCCGATGCCTTCAAGGAGCTCAACGAAGCCCGCACCGAGCTGCAGAAGATCACCTCCACTGGCAAGGCCATCGACGACCGCGTCACCCGCACCACCGTGGTCTCCCCGGTCAACGGCGTGATCAAGCAGCTGAAGGTCAACACCATCGGCGGCGTGGTGCAGCCCGGCAACGACATGGTGGAAGTGGTGCCCCTGGAGGACAACCTGCTGATCGAGGCGCGCATCCGCCCGCAGGACGTGGCCTTCCTCCACCCGGGGCAGAAGGCGATGGTCAAATTCAGCGCCTATGACTACACCATCTACGGCGGCCTCAAGGCCAAGCTGGAACTGATCGGTGCCGACACCATCACCGACGATAAGGGCAACAGCTTCTACCTGATCCAGGTGCGCACCGACAAAAGCCACCTGGGCAAGGACGACCACCCGCTGCTGATCATCCCCGGGATGATCGCCACGGTGGACATCATCACCGGCGAGAAGAGCGTGCTCGACTACCTGCTCAAGCCGGTGCTCAAGGCCCGCTCGGAAGCCATGCGCGAGCGTTGATCCGCCTCACTCGCCGCGCCGCAGGGCGCGGCTCACCTCCAGCTGCCGGGAATAGGCCGGCGCTTCCACCGCGTTGAAATCGCGGCTGTAGCGCTGGGCGAAACCGGCGCTGCCCCAGTCCCGGTACTGCTGCACGTGGAACAGCTCGTGGGCCCACAGCGCCACGTCGTGCAAGGCCGCGTCCTCGGTGCGGAAGACGATGATGTCCACCAGGGTCACCGCCTTGATATCGGGGTTCTGCAGCATGGTGCGCGCGGCGTTCATCTCGTCGCTGTCGCCCACCTTGTAGCGCACCGCATCCAGCAGCTCGGCCGGGTACCAGGGCAGCAGGCGCTGGCGTATCTCCGCCGGGATCGGCAAGGTGCCCTGCCGCGCCGCCGACTCCCGCGAACGCAGCAACCAGCCCTCCAGCGCCGACGCGGCCACCGCGCCGGCCTGCTCCTGATAAGGCGCCAGTACGCCGTTGGGATCGGGCACGCAGATGCAGCCGCCGAGGCACACCTCGGTCTCCCCCTCCGCACAGGCGAACGCCAGGTGCGGGGCAGAAGTCATGAACAGGGCCAGCAGCAGGGAAACGGGCAAGGCGCGGGGCATGGAGGGTTCTCGAAAGGCCAAGCGGCGATGGTGGTGGATAGGCGCCATTGAGACAACGGCAAACGGTGTTATTCGTCACCGTAGGCGCAACCCTACACCGCCCAGACGGTAGACCTGATTCGCCTATAACTCCGCGCGATGGGTTTCGCTTCGCTCTACCCATCCTACGAGGCGCCACATAGGGCGTGCCGCCCGCACGGAAAGGTGATGCGCACCCCGGCCTACCCGTTGAGGAATGGAGGCTGGGCAGCGACAAACGCCCCTTCCCAGGAGGCCGAGCGAATCGTCGTGGAAGGGGTTGAGCGACATGGATGTCGCGAGAGCCGCGATGGGCCAGGGATGGCCCTTCGCGGCGTGCCCCTGGAAGGACGATGGAGCGAGGGAAGTCTGGCTTCAGCCAGACCCGTATGGAGGGGCAAGCTCTTTTGGTTACTTTTGGAGCGACTGCGAAAAGTGACTCGCCCGGGGGGGCGAAACCAGAAGCACCAGCAAAGCTCGGAAATCAGCTGAGCTCAAAATACTCCACCAATACGCCAATTCATCTGCCGGGCTTCACCCAACCTGCATCCCTGCGCCATACCACCCACGCCACCGGCCGTTGACGGCTCATTCGATTCCGGTAGGCTCTGCGCTTTCTTCAAGAGGAGTCCTGCCATGCCCCGCGCAACCGCCCGCCACATCCTGGTTTCCAGCGAAGCCAAGTGCAACGAACTGAAAGCCGCCATCGAAGGGGGCGCCGACTTCGCCCAGGTCGCGAAGGACAACTCCACCTGCCCGTCCAGCCGTGACGGCGGCAACCTCGGTTCCTTCGGCCCCGGCCAGATGGTTCGCGAGTTCGACACCGTGGTCTTCAGCGCCCCGGTCAACGTCGTACAAGGCCCGGTGAAGACCCAGTTCGGCTACCACCTGGTGGAAGTCACCAGCCGCCAGGATTGATTCCCGGCCAGGGCGTCGTCATCACGGCGCCCTTCCCCGTTACACCTCCGCTCCCCCCACTTCACGGCCACACGGCAGGATTGCCCCCGACCAGGTCGCGAACCTGCGGCAATTTCCCCTAATAGCCTCCTGGCCGGAACCACTGCTAGGCTTGCCCCTCGATGAAAGGAGGCAGGATGAGCGACCCGAACGAGACGACGCCCAGCGTCTTCCCCTACCTGGAGCTGCTGCACCAGCACGCCGGCTCGGACATGTTCTTCAGCGTCGGCGCACCGCCGCACATCAAGATCGAGGGCCACGCGCGTCCCGTGGGCGAGCGTGTACTGCAGGCGGGCGAAGTACGCCAGCTGGCCGCGCAGCTGATCAGCCCACGCCAGCAGGAAGAGTTCGACCGCGAGCTGGAACTCAACCTGGCCATCAGCCTGCCAGGCAGCGGCCGCTTCCGCCTCAACCTCTACCTGCAGCGCGGCGAGGTCTCGATGGTGGTGCGCCTGATCAAGACCACCATCCCCAGCCTGGAAAGCCTCGGCCTGCCGCCGCTGCTGGAGAAACTCGCCCTGCAGGATCGCGGCCTGATCCTGGTGGTGGGCGCCGCCGGCTCCGGCAAGTCCACCACGTTGGCGGCGATGCTCGACCACCGCAACGCCCAGCGCAGCGGCCATATCGTCTGCATCGAAGATCCCATCGAATTCCTCCACAGCCACCGCCGCTCGATCATCGACCAGCGCGAGGTCGGCCTGGACACCCACAGTTTCTCCGCCGCCCTGCGCAACGTGCTGCGCGAGGCGCCGGACGTGATCATGCTCGGCGAGGTGCGCGACGCCGAAACCATGCAGCACGCCCTGCACTACGCCGAGACCGGCCACCTGTGCGTGGCCACCCTGCACGGCACCAGCGCCCGCCACGCGGTGGAACGCATCACCCGCTTCTTCCCCGACGAGGCGCGGCGCCAGGTGCTCGGCGACCTCTCGCAGAACCTCCTGGCCATGGTCGGCCAGCGCCTGGTACCGGGCATCGACCACAAGCGCGTGGCGGCGGTGGAGCTGATGCTGGGCACGCCCCACGTGCGTGACCTGATCCTGCGTGACGAGCTGCATGAGCTGAAGAGCGCCATCGAGAACGCCCTGGAAAGCGGCTCCTGCAGCTTCGACCAGAGCCTGTTCAAGCTGGTGGAAGCCGGGCGCATCAGCCTCTCCGAAGCGCTGAAGTTCGCCGACTCGCGCACCGACCTGTCGCTGAAGATCAAGCTCGAACGCGGCTTCGACCCCCAGGACAGCGAGCGCAAGGTGCTGCGCGACCATTGATGGCCGCGCTTTACTACACTCAGCTCATCCGTTGACCCGCCCGGTCTCCGCCCCAAGCCCCCACATGGAGACTTTGAAATCGCCATCCGTCGACGCCTTCCAGCCGTGGCCGCCCTGCTGCTCCTGTTCCAATCCGGCTTCGGCGGCGCTGAGCCATCCCTGCCGTCGCTCCGGGTCAGCTTCATCGACGACTCCACGCTGTTCCAGAAGAACGACGGCAGTCGCGAAGAAATCCGGCACCTGTTCGCCAGTGCAGGCCTGGAGGTGGAACTGGTAACCCTGCCGGCCAAGCGCATCCTCTGGCAGATACAGAACGAGCACCGCGCCCATTGCTCGGTTGGCTGGATACGCACTGCGGAACGTGCGCGCTTCGCCCACTTCAGCCTGCCCATCCGCCCGCCCCTGAGCCTGGTCGTGGTCACCAGCCGCACCGCCCTGCCCCGGCTCGGCGGCTTCAAGAGCCTGCGCCAGCTGATGGCGGACCCGCAGCTTCGCCTGGGCGTGTCCGAAGGCTTTTCCTATGGCGAGGAACTGGACCGACGGATCGCCGGCATGGGCAAGGCCGTGGTGCCCAGCAACCAGCCGCCCATCGACCAACTACGCCTGCTGGCCTCCAACCGCTTCGACTACACCCTCACCGACCCCTACGACTTCCGCTGGGCCGCAGGCCAGCCCGGCTACGCCCTGCAGGAGCTCGTCCGACTGGAATTCCCCGACATGCCCCCGGGTCGCCCGCGCCACCTGATGTGCAGCCATGCGGTGAGCGCCGACACACTGGAGCGGATCGACCAGGCCATACAACGCATCGGCAAAGGCGCCGCCCCCTGAAACGGCCCCTTGCCAAGCACGGCGCTTCCTGCGAAAACGCGGCACCCCAACGGCGAGCGAGCAGCCATGAGCGACGAACTGAAGATCGAGGACATCCACCCGGGCGACGGCAAGGCCGTGGTCAAGGGTGCACTGATCACCACCCACTACAACGGCTGGCTGGAGGACGGCACCCTGTTCGACTCCTCCATCGAAAAAGGCCGCCCCTTCCAATGCGTCATCGGCACCGGCCGGGTGATCAAGGGCTGGGACCAGGGCCTGATGGGCATGCAGGTGGGCGGTAAACGCAAGCTGCAGGTCCCCGCGCACCTGGCCTACGGCGAACGCCAGGTGGGCAGGATCCCGCCGAACTCGAACCTGCTGTTCGAGATCGAGCTGCTGGAAGTGCTGACCCGGGACGATTGACCCCACCCTCACGAGGCCACGCCATGCCCCCCGCCCCCACCCTTGCCGAGGCCGAAGCCCTTTTCGCCCCCTACCTGCAACGCTGGCGGCTGACGCAGGACGGCGAGGCGCTGCTCACCCCCAGCGGCGCGCTGCTACCGGTGCGCCAGGATGGCCAGGCCGCGATGCTCAAGGTCAGCCAGAACGAGGACGAACGCCTCGGCGCCCAGGTGATGCGGGCCTGGAAGGGTGCAGGCTCGGCGAGGGTGCTGGAGATCGACGGCGATGGCCTGCTGCTGGAGCGCGGCGGCGACCCGTTGATCGCCATGGCCCAGGACGGTGACGACGACCTGGCCACCGCCCTGCTCTGCCGCGCCCTGGCCCGCCTCCACGCCTACGACGGCCCCCGGCCCAAAGGGCTGAAGGACCTGCACAGCTGGTTCGCCGACCTGGCACCTGCCGCACGCCGCCACGGCGGCTTCCTCGTCGAAGCCGATGCCCTGGCCCGCCAACTGCTGGCCGCACCTTGCGAACAACGGCTGCTGCACGGCGACCTGCACCACGGCAACCTCCTCGACTTCGGCCCGCGCGGCTGGCTGGCCATCGACCCCAAGGGCCTGGTGGGCGACCGCGCGCTGGACTATGCGGTGATCTTCGCCAACCCCGACCTCTGCGACCCCAGCCGCCCGGTGGGCACCGACCCGGCCCGCTTCCAGCGGCGCCTGGCCATCGTCTGCCGCGAATCCGGCCTGGAACGCCAGCGCCTGCTGCAATGGCTGGTGGCCTGGTGCGGCCTCTCCGCCGCCTGGTTCCTCGACGACGATGACCCGAATGCCGATATCGACCTGGCGGTGGGGGCCATGGCGCTGGAGGCGCTGGCGACGCAGTAGCGTTTCTGTGCCGGAGATGGGCAGCCCTACGGGCTGCTTGGCGACTGAAGTCGCCCCTACAGGGACGGTGCATCCGGTGTGTTCGGTGCATCGAGGGCTGTAGGAGCGAATTCATTCGCGAAAAGTGCACCGCGGCCCAGGCGTCGGTCCAGCGCCATCACCCGCTCCGCCTGGTGGATGAGAAGAGCGTCATCCACCCTACACCCCGGCATGCACCGTGCGCTGTGGAGATGGGCAGCCCTACGGGCTGCTTGGCGACTGAAGTCGCCCCTACAGGGACGGTGCATCCGGTGTGTTCGGTGCATCGAGGGCTGTAGGAGCGAATTCATTCGCGAAAGGCGCAGCGCGGCCCGGGCTTCGGTCCAGCGCCATCACCCGCTCCGCCTGGTGGATGAAAAGAGCGTCATCCACCCTACGCACCGGCACGCTTCGCCAACCTACGGCTTCGGCCGCTCGTACGAACCCAGGTCGCAGCGGGCGACACCGTCGCCATCGCCGTCACGGGGGCGCTTGGAGCCGCGCTGGTCGTGAGCGGTGCAACTGCCGATGCCGGCGTCCACCGCCGGGCTGCGCGGGCGCAGGGCGTGGGTCTGGGTCAGGCCGTTGTTGTCCGCCAGGGGGTAGAGCACCTTGGTGAAGACGTCGGTCTGTTCCACGTACAGCTCGCCGGTGCAGTTGCCGGGCCCGGTTCCCAGCAACAGGCCGATGGCCCTGTATTGCGCCTGGGCGCCCTGGTTGTCGCAGTTCATCGGCGTTTCCAGGCCCTCGTCGAGGTTGCCGGCGATGATGCTGTTGCGCAGGGTCACCGAGCCTGTGTTGATCAACCCGTAGCCGCCGCTGTTGTTGGCGATGGTGACGTTGACCAGCAGCGCTTCCGGTGTGGCGCTGATCCAGGGCTGGCCGTTGTTCAGGGTGGCCTGGGCCCGGTAGTACTGGGTGTTGCCGCTGAGGGTCGAGTTGGCGAGGGTCAGCTTGCCGTCGTTGCCGATGGCCGAGCCGAAACTGGACCCGTTGCCGCTGAAGGTGGTCCGCGCCACGTCGGCCGTGCCACGGTTGTAGAGGCCGCCGCCGTAGCCGGCGTCATCGTCGTCGCTGGCGGAGTTGCCCTGCACGCTGCTGTCGCGCAGCAGCAGCTCGCCGGTGTTGTAGATGCCGCCACCCAGGCCGAAGTGGCCCTCTCCGGCCCCGGCGCGGTTGTTGGCGATGACCGAGCGGTGCACGGCCAGGCGCCCGTCGTTGGCGATGCCGCCGCCGTTGCCGGGGCTGAAGGCACCGGTAGAGCTGTTGCGGCTCACCTCCACCTGACGCAACACCACCTCGCCATGGTTCTCCAGGGCGCCGCCGTAGGTGGAGCTGTGGCCGCCGGTGAGGCGCAGGCGCTCCAGCACCACGCGGGCGCCGTCGAACACTTCCAGCAGGCGGTCGTTGGCCTGGGGGGTGCCGCTGATCACGGTGGCGGCCGGGCCCTGGCCGATGATTTCCAGGGCGTCATGGATGTCGAGGTCGCCATTGAGGTTGTCGTCTTCGTCGACGACGTCGCCCTCCTCGTCGCGGCCGGCCGGCAGGCTCAGGCGGTAGGTCTGCGCCTGGAGGACGATGCGGTCCGGGCCCGGTGCGGCGTTGGCAGCGGAGATGGCGTCGCGCAGCGAGCAGTGGGCATCGCAGACGCCGTCATAGCTGTCTTCGGTCTGGTTGACGATGAAGTCGGCGGCGTGGGCGACCTGGCTGCCCAGTACCAGGGCGACGAGGGTGGCGGTGGCGAGGGGGGAGATGAGCGGCTTGTGCATGAGCTGTCCTGCGTGTCGAGGACAGGGCGTCCACGGGACGCACGGCGGCCCTGCCCTGTCGATTCCTTAGGGCGCGGACACGACGCGGCTTCCGCTCCAGCCGCGCAACGCCTCGTTACGCGGCTAGTGATGGACCGGGCGTTTTCGACCTTGGTTCCGGTGGATTTCGCCCACTGGTCGCTCCGGGTCCTTGAGGAAGGGATCGGGCTCCGGGTCGCGGGCGCTGCCACCGTCGGGCAGGGGTTCGGGTGGGCGGCGCGCCGGGCGACGGCCGGCCTCGATGGGCGTGGGGTTCATGGCGCTCTCCTCGGGCTCACAGAGGGTGGAGTCCGCCGCTGCGCCCGGGGTTCAACCCCGCCGCTAGGCGGGCTCCTGGTGCTCGCGGCAGATCAGCGCCTCGTCGCCGGCGGCCAGGGGCTCCTCGGTCAGCCCGCAGAAGGGCAGGCCGTCCACCGTGCGGTGGAAGCGGCAGGTGCGGCACAGGCCGAACGAGGGCACGTCGACGCTGCGCTGCACATTACGCAGCAGGTCGCCCAGCAGTGCTTCGAGGTCCCCGGCGGCGGGGCCCATGCGCGCCGTGGCGGCGGCGAGGAAGTCCGGCGGCAGCACCGCCCCCAGCAGCTCGCGGGCCGGCGCGGTCAGCTCCAGATGCACGCTGCGGCGGTCCTGCTGGTCCGGCCGCTTGACCAGCAGCCCCTTGGCTTCGAGGGCCTTGAGGGACTGGGACACGGTGCCCTTGGTCAGCCCCAGGTAGTCGGTCACCGCCAGGGGCGTGTCGGAATAGCGGTTGCAACGGGCCAGGTAGAGCAAGGCGCTGAACTGGATGGGCTGCAGCTCGGCCAGCAGCGGGTGCTGGCGGAACCAGACGCGGGTGAGGCTGGAGAGGCGTTCCAGCAGGTCGAACAGCACGGCATTTCCCTCCATTGATTTCGTCGATAGATAGTATCGAATAAAAACTATATCGACAAAACCTCATTGGTCGTAGCCTTGCTCTCGAATGGTATCGATCCGATACCAACTACCGGAGAAACGCCATGACCCAAGCTCGCTACTACCACGCTGGTTGCCCCGTCTGCGTCGAAGCCGAACGCACCCTCATCGGCCTGCTCGACCCGAAGGTGAAGGTCGAGATCGTCCACCTCGGCGATGTGCCGGCCCGTGTCGCCGAGGCGGAAAGCGTCGGCGTGAAGTCGGTCCCCGCCCTGGTGGTGGACGGCCAGGTGCTGCACCTGAACTTCGGCGCCGCCATCGCCGACCTCAAGTAATCCGCCGGCGGGTCGCGGCCGCCATCGCGACCCGCTTCACCCAGGAGCAAGCCACCATGCAAATCAAGGTATTCGACACCCACGTGCGCACCTGTGACGGGCGCTACCTGCACTTCGACGTGCTCATCGACTCGGCCGAGCAACCCCGCGCCGAACGCTTCGCCCGCGACTGGCTGGGCAGCCTCGGCCTGGCCGACGCCGATATCGCCCAGAGCCAGTGCCTGTACTGCCACAGCGAGTCGGCCCCGGAGCCGGTGGCCGCGGCCATCGCGCGCGACGGCTACTTCATCATCCCGCTGCAAGGCTTCGAGGCGGCATCGTGAACACCTACCGACCGCTGCACTGCGATCTCCACGACTACCTGGAGATCGCCTGCCTGCACGGCTACCGGCTGCGGGTGGAGCTGAGCGATGGCGAGCCCTTCGAAGCCCGCGCCCTGACCACTCGCACCGCCGCCAGCAAGGAGGAATTCCTCCGTTTCGACGACCAGCGCGAGGTGCGTCTCGACCGGCTGCTGGCGATCACCCCGCTGGACCCCGGCGCCCGTTTCGGCCGGGTGCTGCTGGCTGGTGCGGCCTGTTCGATTCCCTGATGCAAGGCCGCATCTCCCAGTAGGTCGGGTGCAACCCGACAGCCTCCTCAACGCCCCAGATTGGCCGCCGCCCAGTCGCGCTGGCGGGCGAGCACCGAGGCGACGGGTTCGCCCACCAGTTCCTCGTAGACCGAGGGAGCGGTGGCGCCTTCGGTGTTGATCAGCAGCACCCGGGCGCTGGCGTCCAGGCCCAGTTCGGCGGCGCGCTCGGGTTCGGCCAGCAGGCGCAGCAGCCCGGCGAGACCAGCAGCGCCGGACTCGCCGGCGATCACCGGGATGTCCCGTGCGCTGCCGGTGGCGAGCACGCCCATGGCGGTGACCGCGTCGGCGTCCTCGACCTTGAGGAAGGCGTCGATGCTGCCCTCCAGGAAGCGCCAGGCCAGCGGCGAGGTGGCGCCACAGGCGAGCCCGGCCATCACCGAATCCACCGAGCCCGTGGCCCGTGCCGGCGCTCCCGCGAGGGCGCTCTGGTAGAGGCAGTCGGCCTGGCTCGGCTCCACCACCAGCAGGGTCGGCCGGGTGGCGCCGCAGCGCTCCCAGTAGTAGCTGGCGATGCCTGCCGCCAGGCCGCCGACGCCGCCCTGCAGGATGATGTGGGTGTAGGCGTCGACGCCGGCGGTTTCGATCACTTCCTCGGCGATGATGCCGTAGCCCTGCATCACGTCGCGGGGGATTTCCTCGTAGCCATCCCAGGAGGTGTCGGCCACCACCTGCCAGCCATAGGCGACCGCCAGGGAGGCGGCCTCCTCCACCGAATCGTCGTAGTTGCCGGTGATGCGCCGCACCTGTGCGCCGTAGGCGGCGATGGCACGCTCGCGCTCCTCGCTGACGTTGGCGTGGAGCACGATCACGCAGTCGCAGCCGATGCTGCGGGCGGCGGCGGCCAGGGCGCGGCCGTGGTTGCCGTCGGTGGCGCTGACCACGGTGAAGCCGGCCAGGCGCGAACGGTGCTCGCCGGCCAGGAGGCTGGCGGCGTCGAAGTCCTGGGCGGGGAAACGCCGCAGGATCAGGCGCACCAGGGCGATGGGTGCGCCCAGGGCCTTGAAGCTGGCCAGCGGCGAGCGCAGGGATTCGTCCTTGATACACAACCGCGCGATGCCCAGGCGTGCGGCCAGGTCGGGCAGGCTCCACAGCGGCGTGGCGCGGGGGCTCAGTTCGGACCAGTTGGCGAGCCAGGCGCGGTCCTGGCTGGCCTGGTTGATGTTCATCAGCGCGCGCAGGTCGGTGGGGTAGCCGCCATGCACCGCGCGGCGGTTGAGCAGGAGTTCCAGGGGCGCGACCTGCTGCGGGTCCGGCAGCTCGGGGCCGGCGCTCCGGGCCGGGTGGCGCTGGGCCTGGCGGGCGGCGCCGAGGCGGTCGATCACCACGTCCAGCAGCACCTGCGCGCCGGCCAGCAATTGCCCGTCCTCGGTGAACTCGCGGGGGTTATGGCTGACACCGCCACGGCTGGGCACGAAGATCATCGCCGCCGGGGCGATGCGCGCGATCATCTGCGCGTCGTGCCCGGCGCCGGAGGTCATGCGCCGGTAGCTGAGCCCCTGGCGCTGCACGGTAGCCTCGATCGCCGAGACCAGCTGCGGGTCGAACTCCACCGGCTGGGTACGGGCCAGGAGCTGGCTGTCGATCTGCACGCCACGGTGCTCGGCGAGGGTGGTGAGGTAGCCCTGCAGGCGCCGCTCCACGCTCTTCAGGCGCTGCTCGTCGGGGTCGCGCAGGTCGACGCTGAAACTGGCCAGGCGCGGGATGACGTTGATCAGGTTGGGCTCGAAGCGCATGCAGCCGACCGTGGCCAGGGTGGTGCCGGCCTCGTCGGCGATCAGCCGCAGCTGCTGGACGATGGTGGCGGCCACCAGCCCGGCGTCGTAGCGCAGGCGGGTCGGTGTGGTGCCGGCGTGGTTGGCGTGGCCGCGCACCGTGACCTGCTGCCAGGAAATGCCCTGGAGGTTTTCCACCACGCCGATCTCCAGGTCTTCCGCCTCCAGCACCGGGCCCTGCTCGATGTGCAGCTCCAGGTACTCGTGCACGGGGATGGCGCCGGGCTCCATGTCGCCGGCATAGCCGATGCGGCGCAGTTCGTCGCCCAGGCGGCTGCCGTCGCTGCCGGTGATGTCCAGCGCCTGCTCCACGGGCAGGCCGCCGGCGTAGACCAGGGAGCCGAGCATGTCCGGCTGGTAGCGCACGCCTTCCTCGTTGGTGAAGGCGGCCACGGTGATCGGCCGCACCGGCTCGATTCCCGCTTCGCGAAAGGCCCGCGCCACCGCCAGCCCGGCGAGCACGCCGTAGCAACCGTCGAGGGCACCGGCGTTGGCGACGCTGTCGATGTGCGAGCCGATCATCAATGTCGGCGTCCCCGCCGCACCGCCCGGCAGGGTGCCGAAGATATTGCCGATGCGATCGATGCGCACCTCCAGCTCCAGCTCGCGCATCCAGCCCACCACCCGGTCACGGCCGGCCTTTTCCGTGTCGCTGAGGGCGATGCGGGTACGGCCGCCGCTGTCGTCCGCGCCCACCTCCCCCAGTTCGGCCAGTTGTGCCAGGAGCCGCTCGCCATCGAGGCGGGGCAAGGGGGCTTCGCGGTGTGCTGCCATGTGTGGGTGCTCCGGGTTGGGTGGGAAATACCGAGGTGGTGAAATAATATTTCCCACTCACCGCCGTTCTTTTGCGTTATCAGCCGCTCAAGTGGAATTCCATTTCACCTGCCGGCGCTTCTTGACTAAGGAATTGCAACCATGACCCTCGATGACTATGACCACCGCCTGCTCGCGGAAATCCAGCGCGATGCGACGCTGCCGCAAAGCGAGCTGGGCGAGCGGGTTAACCTCTCCGCCGCCGCGGTGAACCGACGCCTGAAGCGCTACCGCGACGAGGGCATCGTGCGTGGCCAGGTGGCGCTGGTGGAGCCGGAGCAACTGGGCCACCCGCTGACCCTGGTGGTGCAGGTGGAGGTGGAGAGCGAGCGCATCGACCTGCTCGATGCGATGAAGCGCAGCTTCGCTCGCTGCCCCCAGGTGCAGCAGTGCTACTACACCGCCGGCGAGTGGGATTTCGTGCTGATCCTGGCGGTGCGCACCATGGAGCAGTACACCGAGCTGACCCGCAGCCTGTTCTTCGAGAGCAACAACGTGCGGCGCTTCAAGACCCTGGTCTCCATGAGCAACGTCAAGGTGGGGCTGGAGATCCCCACCGGGTTCGACGCGCCTCAGGGCGCCGCGCGCTCGTAGGCGCCCAGGTCGCAGCCGGCGACGCCGTCGCCATTGCCGTCCTGGGGGCGCGGGAGCTTGCGCTGGTCGCTGGCGGTGCAGGTGCCGACCCCGGCGTCGATGGCCGGGCTGCCCGGGCGCAGCGGGTGCAGGGCCGGCGCCCCGGGTGCGGCGCTCAGCGCCTCGAGCACTTCGGTGAAGGTGCGCGCGTCGTCCAGCGGCAGGTCGGCGCTGCAGCCGTGGCCGTCGCTGCCCAGCATCAGGCCGCGCACGTTGAAGTAGCTGCCCTGGTTGAGGCAGTTGCGCACGAACACCTCGCTGTCGTCGTTGATGTAGCGGTTGCCGGCCACCAGGCTGTTGCGCACCGCCATCGAGGCGAAGTTCATCAGCCCGAAGTTGCCGTTGTTGGCGACAGTGACGTTGCCCAGCAGCGCCTGGGCGCCCTCCCCGCCCTGGCCCTGGGGCCGGCCGTTGACCAGCACGCCGCGGCCGAAATAGGTCTGGTTGGCGCTGAGGGTGCTGTTGACCAGGCGCAGCACCCCGGTATTGAGGATGGCCGCGCCAAGCCCGCCTTCGCCCTGGCTGTTACGCACCAGGGCGCTGCGGGCGATGTCGGCGTAGCCCTGGTTGTAGAGGCCACCGCCAAAGCCGTTGTCGACGCCGTTGGAGCTGCTGTTGTGCTCCAGGGTGGAGTTGCGCATGCGCAGCTGGCCGGCGTTGTAGAGGCCGCCGCCCCTGACTTCATCGGTGGTTTCGGAGAAGGCCTGGTTGTCGATCAGCCGCGAGGAGCGGATGTCCAGCCAGCCGTAGTTGGCGATGGCGCCGCCCCAGCCATGGTCGGGGCCGGAGTCGATGGCGTAGACGTGGTTGTCGCGCAACTCGACGTGCTCCAGGGTCGTCTCGCCCTGGTTGAGCAGCGCGCCGCCCCGGGTTGCGCTGCGGCCGTTGCGCAGGCTCAGTTGCTCCAGGTGCAGCCGCGCGCCCTCGGTGACGCTGAACAGGCGGCCGTTGTTGCCGCCGTCGATCACGGTGCTGCCGGTGCCGGCGCCGATAAGGGTCAGCTCGCCGCTGACCACCAGCCCCTCGTCGGCAGTGCCCCGGGCCGCATCAATGGCGTCGAGCACGTAGCGCCCTTCCGCCAGCTGGATGCGGTGGCTGCCGGGTTGCGCGGCGGCGTAGGCGATGGCCTCGCGCAGGGAGCAATCGGCGTTGCAGACGCCGTCGTCGCTGTCGCCGGTCTTGCTGACGCGAATGTCTTCGGCCAGGGCCGCCGGGGCAGCGAGGCCAAGTAGCAGGGAAAGGAACGCGGTGCGGGTGGACGGATCGGTCGCCATGGAGGAGTCCTTCTTCAGGGGCTGGAATCGTGCGGAGCCGCCCTTCCCTGGGCCGATCTGGAATGGACCGCGCGACGCTGCGGTTATCCCCCCTGGTGGTGCGACGCGCCGACGACAGGTCATCACGTGCACGCCACCCGGCTCTTCGACGGTCTTGAACCCACCGTGCGACTTGTTCAGAATCGCCGCCTTTCGAAAACCGAGCAGTACCTACAATGAAAAAAAACCTGAGCCTGATCGCCCTCTGCATCGCTGCCTCTGCCCCCGCCTTCGCCAATGAGCAGGCGCAATCCAAGGGCTTCGTCGAAGACAGCAGCCTGAACGTGCTGCTGCGCAACGCCTACATGAACCGTGACTACAAGCACACCAAGTCCGACCGCATGGAGTGGGGCCAAGGCTTCATCGGTAACTTCAGTTCCGGCTTCACCCAAGGCACCGTAGGCTTCGGCGTCGACGCCTTCGGCCTGTACGCCCTGCGCCTGGACGGTGGCAAAGGCCGCGTCGGCGCTGCCGGCATCGACTTCTTCAAGCCCGGTGACAGCGGCCACGCCCAGGACGACATCGCCCGTGCCGGCGCCGCCATCAAGGCCCGCATCTCCAACACCGTGATCAAGGTCGGCGACCAGATGCCCGCCCTGCCGGTACTGAGCTACGACGACTCCCGCCTGCTGCCTGAAAGCTACACCGGCACCCTGATCACCTCGAAGGAGATCGAAGGCCTGGAACTGAACGTCGGCCGCTTCAACGCCGAAGCCCAGAAGAGCGCCGAGGCCCGCGACAGCGGCGGCCTGAAGCGCATCGACGTGTACGGCGGCAGCTACAAGTTCAACGACCAGTTCAGCACCTCGCTCTACGCCTCCGACGTGAAGGACGTGCTGAAGAAGCAGTACCTGAACCTGAACTACATCATCCCGGTGGCCGACGACCAGTCCGTGACCCTGGACTTCAACGGCTACAAGACCCGCCTGGACAAGGAGTTCGCCGCCAGCGACGCGCGCGACAACCGCATCTGGAGCCTGGCAGCCACCTACGCCCTGGGCGGCCACTCCTTCACCCTGGCGCACCAGCGCAGCAGCGGTGACATCGGCTACCTGTACGGCGGCTACCAGAGCGGCGACTACATCGGCGACGGCGGCACCACCATCTGGCTGGCCAACTCCTACTGGTCCGACTTCAACGGCAAGGACGAGAACTCCTGGCAGGTTGCCTACGGCCTGGACTTCGCCGAATACGGCGTACCCGGCCTGAGCTACCGCGTGGCCTACGTGCGCGGCGACAACATCGACGCCGGCCAGGGCGGCCGCGGCCAGGAGCGCGAAATCTTCAACCAGGTGCAGTACGTGGTCCAGGAAGGCCCGGCCAAGGACCTGAAGATGAAGCTGCGCGGCTCCATGCTGCGTGCCTCCAACAACATCAGCAGCTACGTCGACGACGGCAACGAAGTCCGCGTATTCGTCGAGTACCCGGTCAACATCTTCTGATCGAGCCCTCGTGAACAAGAAGCCCCGGCGTGAAAGCGTCGGGGCTTTTTTGTGGGGGTGGGAGCGCCAGGCAAGCGTGCTACCTGCACCACCCTCTTCCAGTGGGAGCGAATTCATTGGCTCTGTCTGCGTTAGCTGTTGTGGTTTTAATGCAAGGGCTCAAGCCCGGCCATTTCCGGGCGCCCAAGGGTTCGTGCCACCTCCACCGCATGGGTTTCGCTTCGCTCTACACCATCCTACGAAAGTCCGTGCGCACCACGTGGCGATGCGCTGGACGAAGAAAGTTGGAGCAACCGCCAAGGCCCCTCCAGGAGGCCGAACGCAGTCGTTGCGCCGGGGGACGAGCGGCATGGATGCCGCGAGAGGCGCGCCAGGCCATGGATGGCCCATCGCGCCGGCCCCCAGAGCGACGATGGAGTGAGGGAACCCCGGCGAAGCCGGGGCCGGATGATGGGGCAAGCGTTTTTGGTTCCTTTTTTGGCGATTGAAAAAAGGGACTCGCCCGGGGGGGCGAAACCAGAAACATCACCAGAGCTCGGCAATCAGCTGGACTCAAATCCTCTAGCAACACTTAACGCAGACAGAGCCAATGAATTCGCGATCAGCTCTTCGCGGTTGAAACCGCTCCCACCGGGCAGACGGAGCTTCGCTTTCGTAGGTCGGGTGCAACCCGGCATGGGTGCAGGGTATTTGCTCGGCAATCAGGTGCAGGGGAGGTGCTCGGCGATAGACCCACGCTTCGATAAGCGGTGGGCTGAAGCCCACCCTACGCGCCACCCTACGCCTACCCGATGCACGCGCCCTTGAAAGCATCGCGGATGAATCCCCGCTCCCACAAAAGAGCGGAGGTCGGCGCAGCGGGGCTTGCGGCTCCCCGCTTCAACCTCGACCGGCGCACAAAAAAGCGGCCGATCGGCGGCGCAACCGACTAATGGCCTGGCGCCATCAGCGAAAGATGGGCAACATGCGCGCCCGGCGGCCTGGCCGCCCTGGATGAAGTCGTACCCATAAAGGAATGGATGTGAAGATGTTCAAGCGCACGGCCGCCATCGTCGCGGTGGCCCTGGTCGCGGGGGGTTGCTCCACCCGTACCTATTTCAAGCTCCCGGAAGACACCAAGGTTTCCGTCTACGAGCGTCCCCAGCAGTTCAGCCAGGGCATGGTCACCACCCGCCCGTTCTTCTGGAGCTCCGCCGGCGGCATCCCCTACAAGCTGACCGACAGCCACGGCACGCTGGTTCAGCAGGGCAAGCTGCGCGCGCGCTTCCGCGTGGCGTCGATCTTCTGGCCGCCCTTCGCCATCATTTACTGGCCCATGGGCTTCGGTCAGCGTTGCTACGACCTGACCTCCGCCCAGCCGCAGCAGTGCACCAAGGGTGACCTGCTGCAGCTGCGCCGCGACCAGCGCCTGGCGGACTGACGCCCCGCGCAACGCAAAAGGGAGCCCCAGGGCTCCCTTTTTATTGCACGCCGATCATTGCTCCTGGCCGATGGACGCGCGATAGAGGGCGGCCTCCTCGTCCAGCCAGGTGCCGAAATCCTCGTGCTTCTGGCCCACGCCGTCGCCCGGTTGCCACACCAGCCAGTAGGGAAAGGCGTAGGGCACGCTGATGCCGGTGAGCTGCACCAGTTCGCCACGGGCCAGTGCGCCCTGCACCAGGCTGCGCCGTTCGAGGGCGATGCCCTGGCACAGGCGCAGGGCCTCCAGAACCAGGTTGGAATCGTTTATCCACAGGCCCTGGTCGGCTGGCGGCTCCTCCACGCCGGCGGCCTGGCACCAGCGCAGCCAGGGTTCGGCGGTGCGGATCAGCGGCAGGTGCAAAGCCTGTTGGGGCGTCTGTGGCAGGTCGCCGCCGTTGAAGCGCGGCGAGGCCACCAGCAGCAGTTCGTCATCGAAGAGCCGGCGTCGCTCCAGCCCCTCCCAGTTGCCCTGGCCCATGCGGATGGCCAGGTCGATGCCCGACTGGCGCAGGTCCTGCAGCCCGAGGCTGGCCTGCAGGTGGATGCGGTAGAGCGGGTGGCGCGCCTGGAAGCGTGACAGGCGCGGCAGCAGCCACTGGGCGCCGAAGGACGGCATCACCGCGATGGTCAGCGCCTCGCGCTCGGGGCGGTCGCGCACCAGGCGGGTGGCTTCGCCGATGTCCTCCAGCGCCCGGCGGATCTGCAAGGCATAGAGGCGGCCGTCCTCGTTGAGGCGCAGCCCGCGCCCTTCGCGAACGAAGAGCACCAGGCCCAGCAACTGCTCCAGCTGCTTGATCTGCTGGCTGATGGCCGAGTGGGTGACGTGCAGTTCGGCGGCGGCCCGGGTGATGCTGCCCAGGCGCGCCACCGCCTCGAAGCTGCGCAACGAGGCCAGGGGAGGCAGGTTTTTCATGTAAGTGAAACTAACAGGAATCGGCAGAAACTATCGATATTCGCGGAGCCTGCGAGCGGCTATTTTTCAGCTCCTGGCCCGTCCCTACGGCCACTGGACTCCCCGCCACCCGCCAAGGAACCTGTTAATGAAACTGATCGGTATGCTGGATTCACCCTATGTCCGCCGGGTTGCCATCAGCCTGCACCTGTTGGACATCCCCTTCGAGCACGAGGCGGTTTCGGTGTTTCGCCACTTCGATGCCTTCAAGGCGATCAACCCGGTGGTGAAGGCGCCCACCCTGGTGCTCGACGACGGCACCGTGCTGATGGACTCGGGCCTGATCCTCGACTACCTGGAAACCCTCGTCGGCCGCAGCCTGCTGCCCGCCGCAGCGGCGCCGCGCGCCCAGGCCCTGCGGGTGGTGGGCCTGGCCCTGGCGCTGTGCGAGAAGGCGGTGCAGATCGTCTACGAGAAGGAACTGCGCCCCCAGGAGAAGCAGCACGCACCCTGGCTGGAGCGGGTGCGCTACCAGTTGCACGCGGCCTGCAGCGAACTGGAGGCGGAGCTGGCCCGGCGCCCCCTGGCGGAAGGCCGCGAGATGGGCCAGGACGGTATCAGCCTGGCGGTGGCCTGGGGCTTCGCGCGCCTGGTAATCGCCGAGGAACTGGAGCCCGCGGGCTACCCAGTGCTGGCGAACTTCGCCGAACGCGCCGAGCGCCTGCCGGCCTTCGTCGCTACGCCCATGACTTAACAAAGCTTCACAGTTCCCCGACAAAGCAGGCAATATTCCCCCGCCGTGGCGGCCTAGGATTGGCAGCTCCGGCGGCCTGCCGTTCGTGCAGGCGACCACCATTCCGACAGGGACAGTCGCCATGACCCTCACCCGCGCTTTCGACCTGCTGCTGGCCATCGCCGGCCTGGCAGCGCTTACCGGCACCTTGGCCGCCGCCGATTGGCAGGCCCTGGCCCGCCTCGACAAGGGCCACGCCCAGGACCTGTATCTGCCCACCACCACGACGCAAAGCCCCGCCCCCGTGCTGCCGTTGAGCCTGGAGTTGCCCCAACCCGGCCCGCTGGCACGGACACTGCTTGGCAGTCCCGCGCGCTATGTCTTCTGAGCCCCGGCCCGGAGGCCCCATGGCGCGAAAACCGGAACATGGCCTGGCGGACCTCGGTCAACTGCTGGGAGAGATCAGGAACTGGCCGCGCATCAGCGAGCCGCGCCCCGGCAGCTTCTACCTGGGGCAGCAGCCGTTCTGCCATTTCCGCATTCGTAACGGCCGGCGCTGGGCGGACATCCGCTCGCGGCGTGCCTGGCTACCCCGCTTCGACCTGCCGCGGGACGACGCACAAAGCCGCCTGGCGCTGCGCATCGTGCTGCACCAGGTGTATCGCATCGGCGGGCAAGCCGTCGGCTCAAGGAGAGAAGGATGAAGATGTTACGCAGCGCCCTGTTGGCCTTCGGCCTGCTGGCCTGCACCCTGGCCCAGGCCTCGGAAGCGCAGAAGATCGAGCAGGCCAAGGCCGCCGCGCGCGCCTGGCTGGTGATCGCCGACCGGGAGGATTACCTGAGCAGCTGGCAGCAGGCGGCGAGCCTGTTCCGTCACTCGGTGACGCGTTACGACTGGATCAACCTGGCGGTGGACCTACGCTCGCCGCTGGGTCCGGTGCGCGCCCGCATCCTGCAGTCGGCCAAGTACGCGACCCAGTTGCCGGGCCTGCCGGACGGCGAGTACGTGATCCTGGAATACCGCAGCAATTTCGAGCACCACAGTGATGCGGTGGAGACGGTGACGCCGATGCGTGACACCGACGGCACCTGGCGGGTGGCCGGCTACTACGTCGACTGAAGGTCGCGCAGGCCGGCCAGCGGGCCTTACAGCAGGAACTTGGCGGCCACGGCGGCAGCGCCGAGCACGGCCAGGACGATGCCGCCGATCAGCACCAGGCGCCCGGTGCGCTCGTCATCGCTGGCCTTGGCTACCGGAGCTTCGGCTGCAGCTGCGACCGGAGCAGCGTGCAACGGGTTGGCCACCGCCGGCTGGCTGGCCGGGCGCGGCGTGGCAACGGGTTTGGGCAGGTCGATCACACGGACGAACTGGGTGGCGTCTTCGTCGGCAGCCTGGCGCACTTCCACCTTGGGCCCGATCACCAGCAGGGTGACCGAGGCCATGCGCACCTGGTCGCCCGGCGCCAGCACGGCGGTGCCGACCTTCTGCTGGTTGACGAACACGCCGTTGGCCGAGGCCAGGTCCTTGATCTCCAGCACGTCGTCCTTGAGGAAGAACTCGGCATGGCGGCGGGACAGCTCCAGGTCGCTGAAGCACAGCTCGCACTTCACCGAACGGCCAAAGGTCATGGAACCGGTGACGTGGTACTTCTGCCCTTCGTGCTCGCCCTTGATCACCTGAAGGAACCAGCGCGCGGTGGGCGCGGCCTTGGGCTTGACCTTGGCCGGGTCCACCAGCAGCAGCTCCAGGGTGCCGATGCGCACGCGGTCGTCGGAGCGCAGCTGGTAGCGCGCGCCGATGCGCTCGCCGTTGACGAAGGTGCCGCTGCGGGTGCCGCAGTCGGTGAGGTAGTAGAGGCCGTGGTCCTGGCGGATTTCCGCGTGGAAGGGGCTGACCTCGACCTCGTTCAGTACCAGGTTGTTGCGCGCGTCCTGGCCGATGGTGAAGCGTTCGTCCACCAGCCAGACCGGCTCCTGGCGATTGTCTGCGAAGTGAATCCTGAGCATGTCCGAAATCCTTGATCCTGGTTGCGCCAAGCCGATCGCCCAGCTGACCTGTTAACGCGCATCAGTCGAAGATGCGATTCCATAAACGCTTGACCGGGTTGGCGGTCTTTTGCTGCTGCCGCGCCTGGCTGGCGTTGCGTACCAACTGGGCCTTGCGCACGCGCGTGGCGTGGTCGGCCTGCAGCTGCAACAGCTGCGGGTCTTCCGGCGCCACCGCGAGGCCGCCCTTGATGTATTCCTGGGCCAGGGTGAATTCACGGTGGCCGTAGGCGTCCTCGGCCAGCAGGGCGAAGCGCCGCGCCACCTGCTCGAGGCCGCTGAAGGCATGCGAGTTCTCGGGCTGCAGGGCCAGCGCCTTCTGGTAGTAGGCCACCGCGCTGTCGCCCTCGGGCTGTAGCAGACGGTCTTCGGCCAGGCGCTGGTCACCCAGGGCCACCAGGCCGTCGACCCGCGCTTGCAGCACACGGGCCAGGCCGGCGGTGGCGGCGGCGTTACCGGCATCCAGGGCCAGCACCTGGTTGAAGTAGTGCTCGGCGCTGTCACCGGCCGGCTCCACCAGGCTGCCGGCGCCCAGGCGCAGCTCGCCCTGGGCCAGCAGGTCGTCGATCTTCTTCTGTTGCAGCAGGTGGTAGCCGAAGCCGCTGCCGACCGCGAGCAGGATCATCCCCAGCAGTGCCCAGCCCCACACCGGCAGGCCACGGCGCGGCGCGGGTTGCGCGGCAGCCTGCGGCGTGGTCGCTGCGGCCTTGCGCGGGCGCGTGGCACGCTCACGGGTATCGGGCTTGTGCGTCGGGGTCAGGCGCGTGTGGTCCATCTCGCCCTCGTTGAGCTCGGCCAGGCTGGCCAGCAGCACGCGGCAGTCGACGAAGCGCTCTTCGGGGTCCTTGGCCAGCATGCGGTCGAGGAGGAACTGATAAGGCTCCAGGGCACCGACCAGGCGCGGCAGTTCGAGCTGCACGTGGTTCATCACCGTCTGGGTGTAGCTGGAGCCGCGATAGGGGTTGGCGCCGGTGAGCATCTCCAGAAGGATCACGCCCAGGCTGTAGATGTCGCTGCGCGCATCCAGCGGCTGGCACTGGGCCTGCTCGGGGCTGCTGTAGGCGGGGCTGCCGACGGCGACGTTGTATTGGGTCAGCTCGCTGTCGAGTTCCAGCTCCTTGGCGATGCCGAAGTCGCTGAGCACCGCGGTGCCGTCCTCGCGGAAGAGGATGTTGGCCGGCTTGATGTCGCGGTGGACCATGCCCTTGTCGTGCACCACCACCAGCGCGGCGGCGATCTGCCGGACGATGTCCAGCGCCCGCTGCGGCTCGAAGCGCTCGCCCCGGTGCTGGGCCAGGTCGCCACCGGCGACGAACTCCATGGCGATGTAGTAGCGCCCGTCGGCGAGCTGGCCGATGTCGTGGATGGTGATGATGGAGGGGTGATGCAGGGAGGCGACCAGGTGCGCTTCCTTGACGAAGCGCTTGCTGAAGGATTCGTCGTCGAGGCGCTGCAGCACCTTGACCGCCACCTGGCGATGCAGCGACTCCTGGGTCGCGAGGTAGACCTCGGCCATGCCGCCCTTGCCCAACCGGCCGTGGACGCTGTAGCCGGGTATTTCTAGCAAGCTGTCATTCATAGGGAGTCGATGCGCGTCGGATTCATCGTTGTTTTCGGGGTTTGAACAAGCGGCTGAGGAAGGAGCGCGGCGGGGGTTCCGGCGGCGCTTCCTGCTCCTGCGCGGGCAGGCCCAGCACGATGCAGGTGATATTGTCCCTGCCGCCATGGCTATTGGCTAGCACGATCAGCTGATCGACCATGCCGTCCAGCGTCCGGGCCTTGTTGCACTGGGCGTGGATCTCCCCGTCCTCCAGCTCGCCGCTGAGGCCGTCGCTGCACAACAGCAGCAATTCGCCGGGTTGCAGGCTGCCGTTGAGCAGGCCCACTTCCAGTTCCTGGTCGTCACGCCCCAGGCATTGGGTGATGACGTTGCGGCGGGCGTCGACACGGGCCTCCGCCGGGGTCATCTGGCCGGCATCCACCAGGGCCTGGACCCAGCTGTGGTCGCGGCTGATCTGGTGGATACCGGCGGCGTCGATGCGGTAGGCGCGGCTGTCGCCGACCCAGGCCAGCTCGAAGTCGCTGCCCTGGAAACGCACGGCCACCAGGGTGGTGCCCATGCCCCGGCGTTCGTCGTCGAGGCCGGCAGCAGCCTCCAGCACGGCACGGTTGGCACCGTGCACGGCCACTTCCAGGGGCAGGCCGGCGGCCAGTTCGCGCTCCAGGGTTTCCAGGGCGATGGCACTGGCCACCTCGCCGCAGCTGTGGCCGCCCATGCCGTCGGCGACCGCCCAGAGGCCGAGCGCCGGCCTGCACAGCAGTGCATCTTCGTTGTGATCGCGAACCCGACCTGCGACCGATTGCGCCGCATAGCCCAGGGGTTCCTGGCCAGGCGTCATTCCCATGCTGTTCCGTCCGTACTGCCGCCGCGTGAAGTCATCCGGCGCGGTTCCAAGAGGCTCGCCCCCGGCCCGCCACCGCAACCCGGCATGATGCGACCCCGGGCGGGCGCTGTCGCGGCTTTCCATGCCCAAGTGTTAAACAGTCGAGGCTTTGTCGCGGCCTGCAGAGCGCCACTTCCCGACTATGCTTTCTGGGTGTAGCAGCAAATGGCCGGCTCGGGCAGCCGAAGGAGGTGCGGGTGATCAAGAGCGTTGCATGGCATGGATGCACCACCCCGACTACCTGACGGAGAAACCGCATGAGCAAAGGCATGAATGCGAAGAAGGAAAGCAAGAAGAAGCCGCTGAAGAGCGCCCATGAAAAGCGCGTGGCCAAACGTGACAAGAAGCATGGTGACGGCCTCCTGGGCAGCCATGCGGCGTTGCCTTAGGTTGTCAGCAGGCAGGGGGACGGCGGGCTGAACGAACAGGGCCGCCATCCAGTGGATCAACTTCTATCAGCGCTCGGTACCGGAACTCCGGTGCCGGGCGCTTTCGCATGGCGGCGAACCCAGCGCGGCGGCGGGGGTCGAAGCACCTATTCTCCGGGGTCCGAGGACGATCGATGGTCTACCAACGTGTCAACGCATGGATGCTCGCGCTGGGCCTGCCGCTGCTGGCCGGCTGCGCTTCCCAGTCCTGTGATGAGCCGATGTCCGGCGAGCAGTGCCGCGAAGAGCGTCTGCTGTACCAGAACGACATGCTGCAGGCGAAGATCCTGGTCGCCTCCGGCGAGCCGGACAGCTTCGAGCTGGCCTCGGCCCTGCTCAGCCGTGCAGAGGCCGAAGACCGGCGCGGCGAGGTGCCCTTCTACCAGGCGGTGCTGAAGATCCACGAGGGCCCGCAGGTGGACGAGGTGCTCAGCCTGCTGGAACAGGCCGCGGCGAAGCACCACCCCCATGCCACGGCGCTGCTTTACAAGATCTACGCCGAGCCCTTCCTGATCACCGAGGCCGACCCGCTGAAGGCCGAGCTGTACCGCGCCGACTACGCCAACCTGGATGTCGCCAAGAGCGGCTACCCCTCCTTCGAGAAAGCCCTGGCGGTGGTCAATGCCCTGGTTGCCCCGCCACCGCCGCCGCCCGCAGCGCCGCCGGAAGAATGAGCCCCGGCCGGGCGGCGGCCTGCGGCAATACGCCGTCCTCCCGCCTGGCCTTTCCTGCTGCACAATCCCTCGCCGAGCCCGGCGCCAGACCGGGCCATCGCTTCGCCTGCGCGTGTAGACCAGACCCGGGTCCAAGGACCCTCCAGCGAGGTTTACCCATGAGCATCACCTCCAGCGGCATCTGCGCCGCCGCCGATCAGCTGGCCGGCTTCGTCGGCCTCAACACCAAGACCGGGCGGCACATCGTGCGCTTCAGCGAAGACTCCTTCGGCATGGACGTGGACAACGACAGCATCATGCCGGCCTGCGAATTCGTCTGGCAGCCCCACGGCGACCGCACCATGACCCTCAAGCGCGAGCTGATCCAGCTGCTGCTGGAGCAGAACATCGACGACCGCCTCAATGTCACCGAGCCGCTACGCGTTTACATGCGCCGCAAGGACCTGCCGGAAATCACCGCCGAGCGCTGCCTCAAGCCCACCACTCTGGAGGCCTGAAGCCCCCCCCGTCCCGGCTCAGGCGCAGCGCTTTTCCGCCCGCCGCTGTTCCAGCCAGGCACAGAGCCGCGCGGCGATGCGTTCGCTGGCGTGGCCATCGCCATAGGGGGTGAAGGGCCGGCTCATGCGCTCGTGCAGCTCGGCATCCTCCAGCAGCAAGGCGGTCTGGTCGACGATGCGGTGCACATCGGTGCCCACCAGCAGCGCGGTGCCGCCCTCCAGTACGGCGGGCCGTTCGGCGAGCTTGCGCAGCACCAGCAAGGGCTTGCCCAGCGCCGGCGCCTGCTCCTGGATATCCACCGAGTCGGTGAGGATCAGGTAGGCGTGATCCATCAGCCAGACGAAGTGGCGGTAGTCCTGGGGCGCCAGCAACAGCAGGTTGGCATGCCCGGCCAGCAGCGCCTGCACCGGCTCGCGCAGCGCCGGGACGAGGTCCTTGGCGCAAACGAAATCCACCTCCGGATACCGCCCGGCGAGCGTCGCCAGGGCCTGGCAGGTGCGTTCCAGGCCGGGGCTCAGGCTGTCCCGGCGCTGGCCACTGACCAGCACCAGCCGACGTGACTCACCCAGCCGCGCCAGGGGCGATGTCGGCTCCGGGCGCCAGCTGCGACCCCGCAGGTGGCCGCGCATCCACAGCAGCGCATCGATCAGCGTATTGCCGGCGACCTCGATCCGCTCCAGAGGCACGCCTTCACGCAGGAGGTTGTCCCGTGCCTTGCGGGTGGGCGGGAAGTGCAGGTCGGCGAGCACCGCAGCCAGGCGCCGGTTGGCGTCTTCGGGCCAGGGCACCTGGGGCTCGCTGGTGCGCAGCCCGGCTTCGACATGGGCCACCGGGATGCGCCGATGGAAGGCCGCCAAGGCGGCGATGAGGCTGGTGGTGGTGTCGCCATGCACCAGCACGGCATCGGGTTGCAGGCGCGCATAGATGGGGTCGAGCTGGCCGAGCAAGTGCTGGGAACAGGCGTTGAGGCTGGGCGCTTCGATCAGGGCGACGAGATCGTCATCCACCTCCAGCTCGAACGCCTGCAACAGCTGCGGCAAGTCATCGCCAGCCGGCCCGGCGGTGCATATATGCAGGTGGATTTGCGGCAGCCGGATCAACGCCCGGGCCAGTGGGGCCATCCTGATGGCCTCGGCGCGGGTACCGAGGATCATCATTGCGCGGTAGGCCATGACTCACTCCTTGGCGGTGTGGGGGGTTACTTCCCTGGAACACATCGCCCGGCCGCGGCCGGGACGCCCCAAGGAGAGGAAAGCCCCGCTTGCGCGGGATGTCCAGTCCCGGCCTAGACCTTGATCACCACCGCCGGCCGGGGCACGCCCTCGGCATCCAGCTCGTAGCAATAGGCTTCCTTGAGCTCGGCCTTGCCGCTGTCGGTGTAGACCAGCAGGCGCTTGCCGTCGGTGCGGGTCTTGACCAGGCCATAGGCGCTGCGGCTGAAGGCATAGAAGTCGCCGCGCTTCTCCGCCTTGTCCTTGTCGCTGAGGTGCGCCCAGCCCTCCAGACGGAAGAAGGCCACCAGCTCGGTGACGAACACCAGCGGCTCGTCCACCCGCGAGTAGCGCCCCAGGGCGCCCATCAGGGTGGCGCGGGGGTGGATGTATTCGTTCATCGGGTCGTCGCCGCTGGAGACGATGTTGACGATGGGCTCGACGCGTTTGAAGAAGCCGCCGGAGAAATCCGCCGAGCCGTGGTGGGGCACCTTGAACAGTTCGGCGCGCAGGTCGATCTCGCCCTTGTCATGCTGCCGCGCCAGGGTACGCCCGGCCTCGTCATTGAGGTCGCCGCAGAACAGGTAGCTGAAGCCGCCGTAGCGCAGGCGGAAGACGATGGAGTGGCCGTTGATGGTGTGGGACGCGGAATAGCCGGCGAAGCCCTCGGCGCCGATGTCCAGCGACTCGTGGCCGATACGCGGGCCGGAGGGCGGGCTGCCGAGAAAGGGCAGGCCACTGGCGCCGCCGGACTCGCTGAGCAGGGGGCCGAGCACCTGCACGTCCAGCCCCTCGTCACGGAGGAAGTCGAAGGCATCGTGCTGCCCCTGGGACAACCGGCGGAACTCGATGGGGGCACTCCCCAGCCGCTCGGCCCGCGCCTGCCAGGCCTCCAGCGCCTTGCGCCAGGCGCGGAAGTCGGTGTTCATCTCCTCCGCCGGCACCTGCAATGGGCTGTCCAGCAGCGGGGTGAGCAGCTTGAGGCCGTCGGCGTCCAGGGTCGGGCCGAGTAGTTCGGTTTCCTTGCGCCCGCTCTTCGAACGCTTCACCAGGCCGTTGTGGTAGATGCGCCGGGGCTCGATGAACAGCCGCTTGCGCGGCTCGGCGTTGGTTTCGGAACGCTGGATCTGGGTCAGGCCGGAGAAGTGATCGGCATCGCCGTGGGTCACCAGGATGCAATCGATCGGCCGCGGCGCATCATCGGAGGTGCCGCGATAACGCGCCGCCAGGTAACGGGCGAACATCTGGTTGTCGCCGCCATCCACCAGCATCACCTTGCCGCCGGGGCTCTCGACCACCGCGCCATCACCCTGCTGCACGTCGACGAAGTTGACCTTGAGTACGCGGTTTTCCGCGCGCGGCAGCACCAGGTCGGCCGGCTTGAGGCGACCACCGTTCGCCCGTCGCGCGGATTTCGGCGGCACCAGCCAGGCCTCCGTGGCCACCGGCAGGATGCTGCCGTCGGAACGCTCCTGGTAGGTGTGGGTGGCGATGCGCAGGTGGGTGTCGGTGACCTCCAGCACATCGACATAGTCACCCCAGGCCAGGGTGTAGAGCAGCTTGCCGCCCTTGGGGGCGTCGTAGACGTTGGCCAGGTCGACGGCAAGCACGGCAGCGGTGGTGGTCATGCTCAGGCTCCTTTTGCGCATGGTCGGGCGCGCAGGAGCATAGAAGAGGTCACGCCGGGTTGCCGGGCGCAGCGGCGCTTCCCGACCAAGGTCGGGCGGCGCGGTCAGTCGTCGGCGGCGGGATCGAGCCCGGGGAACAGCACCTCGGTGAAACCGAACTTGGCGAAGTCGGTGATGCGCGACGGATAGAGGCGGCCGATCAGGTGGTCGCATTCGTGCTGCACCACCCGCGCATGGAAGCCTTCGACGCGGCGGTCGATGACGTTGCCCTGCGGGTCGACGCCCTGGTAGCGGATGGCCCGGTAGCGGTTCACCGCGCCGCGCAGGCCGGGAACCGACAGGCAGCCCTCCCACCCCTCCTCCAGTTCCTCGCCCAGGGGCGTGATCACCGGGTTGATGAGGATGGTCGGCGGCACCGCCGGCGCATCGGGGTAGCGTTCGCTGCGCTCGAATCCGAAGATCACCAGCTGCAGGTCGACACCAATCTGCGGCGCGGCCAGGCCCACCCCGCCGACGTGATGCATGGTCTCGAACATGTCGTCGATCAGGCGTTGCAGTTCATCGCTGCCGAAGAGTTCGGCGGGGACCGGAGGCGCAACGCGCAACAGGCGCGGGTCCCCCATCTTGAGGATTTCTCGGATCATCGGTGAGCGCTCGACGAGGTAAGGGCAAAAGTGGATGAAGCCTGTAACCACGCGGCGTTGCAAGGCATCCGCGAAGCGCGGCGGGAAAGCGGAGCGACAGACGGAAGGAGCCTTTTTCGCCGATGCGAATAAAACGATAGGCAATCCCCGCGCGGACGGGTATGGTGTTGCGCACTGTGCTGCATGTGTCACCGTAAATCGATCCACGGTTTCAAGCCTTCGATTTATCCACTCTTTGCGCTCAGTCCGGCCTGGAAAGTTCCAACGCCGTGTCAACTTTGTTCAAGGAGTTTCAAAATGGCTGATCGTCAAACTGGCACCGTCAAGTGGTTCAACGATGAAAAAGGCTTCGGCTTCATCACCACCGATAACGGCCCGGACCTGTTCGTTCACTACCGCTCCATCCAGAGCGCCGGCTTCAAAAGCCTGAAGGAAGGCCAAAAGGTTTCCTTCATCGCTGTGCAGGGCCAGAAAGGCATGCAAGCCGACGAAGTACAAGTGATCTAATCACTGCCGTACAAAGAAACCGGCCTTCGGGCCGGTTTTTTTTTCAGGGTATTTATTCCACCGCCGAGCCCTGCGGCACTGTCCTGATAAGGAGCCCCCAATGCGCATCAAGAACTCCCACAGCAGCAAGCCCAAGCCTCCGCCCGCCGTCGAAACCAGCGAATCGATCGCCGAGCAGGTTTCCGCCTTCCTGAAGTCCGGTGGCGAAATCCAGAAGATCGCCAAGGGTGTCAGTGGTCAGGCAGCTCCCAGCCGCCACATCCGCATCGGCAAGTAACGCCCTCCGCGCCCCCTGGCGAGTGAGATGACTCATTCGCCGGGCGCAGCTCCACCCTCGCAGCACCTCCCTCGCTTCCCTCGCCTTTCCTGCCTGCCGCGACCCGCCTGGGTCAGATATCGGCGGCGCTGCTGCGTGCCTCTGCCACCAGCCAATCGATCAGCCGCCGCAGCCGCTCACCGGGCGTGGCCTTGCGGCTCCAGGCCAAGCGGTATTCCCAGGGCGTGGTGATGCGGCACGCCTGGCCGAAGGGCAGCACCAGGCGACCCTGGGCGATGTCATCCCCCGCCAGGGCCGTGGAGCCCAGGGCGAACCCCTGGCCGGCGACCGCCCCCTGGATCGCATGGCCGATCAGGCCGAAACGCATGCCCGCCGACGCGTCCACGCCGGGGCCGACATGCTGGTCGAACCAATCCCCCCAGCTGGGGATGCTCAGCTTCGACGCGCTCTTCCAGGTGGCGTGGATGAGCCGCGCCCCCACCAGGTCGGCAGGTTCGCGCAGCGGGTGCTGTTGCAGATAGGTCGGGCTGCACACCGGGAAGAACGCCTCGCGAAACAGCAGCTCGCTCGACGGCAAGCGAGTGCCGGCGGTCACGAAGCGGATGGCCAGGCTGGCCTCGCCCCGCTCCAGGTCGATGAGCTCCTCGGTGGACTCCAGGCTGAGGGTCACGTCCGGGTGCAGGGTGGAAAACTGGTTCAGGCGCTTCATCAGCCAATGGGTGGCGATGGAGGGCGCGCAGGTGATGTGCACCGGTCCCTCGCGCAGCCCACGCAACGCATCGGCGCCGTGCGCCAGCAGTGCAAAGGCTTCAGACACGGTGGCCGCCAGGCGCCGGCCATTGTCGTTGAGGGTCACCGTGTTGCGGGTGCGGTCGAACAGGCTGACGCCAAGCTCTTCCTCGAGCAGGCGGATCTGCCGGCTGACGGCGCCGGGGGTGACCGAAAGCTCGCTGGCCGCCTCGGTGAAATTACGGCAACGGGCAGCGACCTCGAAGGCGCGCAAGGCGATGAGCGATGGCGTACGCATGGGTTCTGCTTTGAGTTGAAGTCAAAGCATGATGACAAAACATCGTTTGAATGCAAGGCGGCGTGAAGCGATTCTGCCCGCCTTGGCCGCCTGCTTCGCGGCCCCTGCCTTGCGAGACCATCGATGAAAGCCCGCCGCCTGCCCCTGGATCTGTTCGCCTGCAGCCTGATGCTGGTGCTGTGCCTGATCTGGGGCTTCCAGCAGGTGTCGATCAAGCTGGTGGACGACGACGTCTCCTCGATCATGCAGTTGGCCATCCGCTCCGGCGTCGCTGCCCTGGTGCTCGGCCTCATCACCCTGTGGCGCGAAGGCCGTGGCGCCTTCAGTGACGGCACCCTGCTGCCGGGCCTGGGCGTGGGCCTGCTGTTCGCCCTGGAATTCCTCTTCATCTCCGAAGGCCTGGTGCGCAGCACCGCCTCGCACATCGGCGTGTTCCTCTACACCGCCCCGATCTTCGCCGCCCTCGGCCTGCACCTGATCCTGCCGGAGGAACGTCTCTCGCCGGTGCAGTGGCTCGGCGTAATGGTGGCCTTCGGCGGCATCGCCCTGGCCTTTCTCGGCAACCCCGGAAACGACAGCGGCGCCACCCTGCTGGGCGATGCCATGGGCGTGATCGCCGCGATTGCCTGGGGGGCGACCACGGTGCTGATCCGTGGCTCCTCGCTGTCCGAGGCGGCACCGGTGAAAACCCTCTTCTATCAGCTCGCCGGCGCCGTGGTGCTGCTGCTCAGCGTGGCCTTCGCCACCGGCAAGACGCAGCTGCACCTGAGCGACAGGGCCCTGCTCAGCCTCGGCTTCCAGGTGCTGGTGGTGGCGCTGTTCAGTTACGTCGCCTGGTTCTGGCTGCTGCGTCGCTACCTGGCCTCGCGCCTGTCGATGCTGTCGTTCATGACCCCGCTCTTCGGCGTCGGCTTCGGCGTGCTGGTGCTCAACGAGCCGCTGACCTCCAGCTTCGTCTTCGGCGCTACGCTGGTGCTGGCCGGGCTGCTGCTGGTCAGCGGCGCCGAGCTGCTGCGCGAGCGCCTGGCCCGGCGGCGGGCGGCGAACGCCGGCGCCTGAGCCCCTGCGGCGAGTTGCCACCTCTTTCGTGCGCATCGGCCGGCTGCTAGCCTGTCGGCCGTTTCGAACGAAGTGAGGGAAGCACTTTGAGATCCGCCCTGTTCGGCCTCTGCCTGCTGCCGGTCCTGGCACAGGCCCAGGTCTTCAAATGCGTCGGCAACGACGGCACCACCAGCTACTCCGCCGTTCCCTGCCCAGCCAGCGAAGGCCAGTCCACCCGCATCATCGAGCCCGCTGCGCCCTCCGGCGTGGCGCCGCCCCCGGTCAACCTGCCCCAGGTCGATATCCAGGGCAGCGCCGAACAACCGCGCCCACGCAACGAAGAGCGCGACGAAGGCAGCCACTCCTCGGGTCGGGGCTCACGCGTCACCGTGATCGAAGACAGCGCCAGCAGCAGCCGCGATGCGCGGGTCAGCGAGATGCGCGAAAGAGCCGAGCGGGAAAAGCACGAAAGCTACGAGCGCGACTTCGATAGAAAACGCATCCAGGAGCTGCAGCGCAAGGTGCAGGAACAGCAGCGCCAATTGGACCAGCGAAACCCATCCAGCCATCAGAGCTGGCCGCCCCCTTCCCAGCAAAATCAGCCAGGTACGGACGACACCAGTCCCTGACCGCCCATCTCCTCTATGCCAATTTGGGAACCTTCCCCGTCGCCCGCCGGTCAGTGAGTACGAGGCCGGCTGACCGACGGCCTCAAAGCCTCGGGCCCAATACAGTCGCCGCTGGGGGCCCGAGGCTTGTTCCACCCTCCCCGCCTGTCATCTCCGCACACAGTTTCCCCGCAGCGGGGCGTTCCAACGCGAGCCGTCCTGTTCGATCATGCCGCGCGTCCATGGGCCACGTTCACCAGGCCCGGCCACCACGGAGTAGTACCCAGATGAAATCCGCTTCCCGCCTCACCTCCTTCGCCCTGGGCGGCGCCCTGCTGCTGGCCCTGGGCGGCTGCGACCTGGCCGAAGAGTCGGCCAACAAGCTCGCCGACAAGGCCCAGCAAGCCGCCGAAAACGTTGCCCGCGAAGCCATCAACGAAGCGGTGGAGCAGGTCAACAAGCAGGTGGACGAAGCCCAGAAATCCACCCAGGACTGGCTCGGCAAGCCAAAGCAGGAACAGGATCAGCAGGACCAGCCGCCGCAGCAGGCCGACAAGCGTGAACCCGGCGAAGACGAACAGATGATGCCGCCCGTGCAGGGCGTCGAGACCTGATCGAACGGGAAGGCCATTGGCGCGTGAGCTCCTCTGTGGGACAGCGGCGCTGCGCGCCGTGGGCGACTGAAGTCGCCCCTACACCCCGACGCCGCCCTTCCCTCCTGGAGAAAACGCAGGCACAAAAAAACGGCCATCAACCGAAGCTGATGGCCGTTTTCGCGCCGCTGGTAATCAGGCGTTGAAGTAACGCGGCAGGGGCGTCTTGCGCAGGCTCTTGAGCGACTCCACCGGCGGCACCTCACCCAGTTCCAGGGCCATGTCGCGCTTGATGGTGCTGATGGTCCACTCCAGTTGCTCGGGCACCTTCAGTGCCGGAACGACCCGCTGAAAACGCGTGCCGTCCTTTTCCAGCGCAACCACGTAGCCGCCATCGGGGCGCAGCTGCGCACTGAACTCGTAGTCCGGAAAGGCCTTGGCCAACTTCTTGATGTCGAGACCCATATCGTTCACTCCCAGTGAGCTTTTTTATCCTGAGGGGGTTCATTGCAGTCATCGTGCCAGCTCTCTGACAACGGCAATCCCAGATAAATCAATGGGTTGAGCGAATTGAAGCGCAGCGATTTCGTGCATATTGCCCGATCGAGCAAAAATCGACCGGGCGAAATGCAATGCCGCGAAGGGTGGGCGGGGTTCAGCCGACCAGTTCGATGCGGTCGTCGTGGATGCGGATCAGGCCCTGCTTGTACAGGCCTCCGATGGCCTTCTTGAAGTTGCCCTTGCTCACGCCGAACAGTCGCGAGATCACCTCAGGCGGGCTCTTGTCGCTCACCGCCAGGGAGCCGCCTTCTTCGCGCAGCTTGGCGATGATCTGTTCGTTGAGGCCCGTGGCCAGCTGCTCGCCCACCGGTTGCAGGCTGAGGGCGATCTTGCCGTCGGCGCGCACTTCGCGGATGAAGCCCTTCTCGCGCATGCCGCTGCGCAGGAACTTGAAGATCTCGTTGCGGTGGATCAGGCCCCAATGGCGGTCATTGATGATGGCCTTGAAGCCCATGTCGGTTTCGTCGGCCACCAGCAGGTCGACTTCCTGGCCAACGCTGTAGCGCGCCGGGGTGGTGTCGAGGTAGCGGTCCAGCCGCGCGGTGGCGGTGATGCGACGGGTGCGGCGATCGAGATAGACGTGCACCACGCAATAGTCGCCGACCTGTAGCGGACGTTTCTCTTCCGAGTGCGGCAGCAGCAGGTCCTTGGGCAGGCCCCAATCGAGGAACAGGCCGATGCGGTTGATCTCCACCACCTTGAGGCTGGCGAAGCCGCCCACCTGCACCTTGGGCTTCTGCGTGGTCGCGATCAGGCGGTCCTCGCTGTCCAGGTAGACGAAGACGTTGAGCCAGTCACCGATCTCGGTGGGCTGATCTTTCGGGATATAGCGCTTGGGCAGGAGGATTTCGCCGTCCTGGTCGCCGTCCAGATACAGGCCGAATTCGGTGTGCTTCACCACCGGCAGGGAATTGAATCGCCCGATCAGAGCCATCTTGCTTACCTCAATGAACAAGGCCGGCATTCTACAGGCGGGCGCGCCACCGGGCCATGCACGCCGCCCACCGGCCTTTCCCCACCACTCGTCGCCAGGTTGCAGAAACGACTCGGCACACAGAATTCGATGCGCGGCCGATTGTCTACTGGCCGTAAGCACAACGATGTTTCAGAATCATGTCGGCGAACCACCATCGCCTCTTTTTTTGTCCATCACCCCCATGGATTCTCGCTGTCTGATCTCAGGAGTTCCTGTGCGCCCTTCCAGCCGCTGGCTGTCTTCACCGCTGCACCTTTTGCCCCTTGGCGTTCTATTCCTGATCATTCCGCTCGCCGCCCGCTGGTGGCTGGGCTGGAGCGACGGCTTCGGCTACCTGTCGGACCTTGCCATCGGCTCGCTGCTGATCGCCCTGCTCTACCGGCGCCCGCTGTGGCTGGCGCTGCCGGTGATGGTCGCCTCCAGCCTGATCACCCTCGGCACCGCCGAACTGGTCGGCGCCGTGGGCCGCATGCCCGAGCCCAGCGACCTCAAATACCTGATGGACCCGCAATTCGTCGGCCATTCGACCCAGGGCGGCGGCCTCACCTACCCCTGGCTGGCCATCGCCCTCGCCGTCGCGCTGCTGGCCTGCGCCCTGCTCTGGCGCCGCCCGCAACAGCGCCCCTCGCGCGCCTGGCTGGCCGTGCCCGTGGCCCTGCTGGCCAGCCATGCCGCCATCCAGTACCTGCGCCCGAGCGAAGCCGAGCAGTGGCAGCAGTTCAACCTGCCCCACAAGCTGCTGGCCGGTGCCCTCAACAGCGGCCAACTGGCGGTGGAAGACTGGCTCGATGGTGACCAGCCCGACGCGCCGCCGGATATCGCCGGCCTGGCCCGCCTCGACCTCGACGGCGCCCCGCTGCTGGCCGAGCCCGGCCGCGCGCGCAACGTGCTGGTGATCACCCTGGAAGGCATCCCCGGTGCCTACATCGCCGCCAACCGCGCGGCGATCAACAGCAGCTACCAGGAATCGCTGATGCCGCGCCTCAGCCAATGGGCCGAGCGCGCCATGACCACGCCGGACTACGTGCTGCACAGCCACCAGACCATCCGCGGCCTCTACTCGATGCTCTGCGGCGACTACAGCAAGCTGGACTCCGGCACGCCCAAGGGCCTGGAGCTGCTGAACAACCCCTCGCGGGCCAAGGACTGCCTGCCCGCCCAGCTGCACCGCCACGGCTTCGCCACCCACTTCCTGCAGGGTGCCGGGCTGCGCTTCATGGCCAAGGACAAGGTCATGCCAGCCATGGGCTTCGACAAGACCCTCGGCCGCGACTGGTTCCGCAACAAGGCCTACCTGGAATTCCCCTGGGGCATGGACGACAAGGCCTTCTTCGAAGGCGCGCTGGGCTACGTGAAGCAGATCCGCCAGCAGAAGAAACCCTGGATGCTGACCCTGCTCACCGTCGGCACCCACCAGCCCTATTCGGCACCTGATGAGTACCTGGCGCGCTACCCCGACGCCAAGAAGGCCGCCATCGCCTACCTCGACGACGCCGTCGACGCCTTCCTCACCGGCCTGGAAAAACAGGGCGTACTCAAGGACACCCTGGTGATCATCACCTCGGACGAGTCCCACGGCATCGACAAGGTCCGCCTCGCGTCCGCCTGGGGCTTCAACCTGGTACTGGCGCCGGAGCAGGCTTCGCTGCCGCCGATCAAGAGCGGCGTGTACGGCCACGTCGACCTGACCACCTCGATCCTCGACTACTTCGGCTACAAGGTGCCGCAAAACCTGGCCGGCCGCTCGCTGTTCCGCGACTACGAAAGCGGCCGTGAAATGATCTCCTACACCAACGGCATGCTGCGCCAGCACGACGGCCGCGGCACCTTCACCGAGTGCGACTTCCAGCAGGTCTGCCGCCGTTATCAAAGCGAGGGCTTCATCGCCGACGAAGCGCGCTTCCTCGGTCGCTTCAGCGGCAAGCAGGCGCGCCTGGTCAGCCAGCGCGCGGCCCTGCTCGATCAATCGCTGCTGGGCGGCGCCCTCGGCCAGGAATACCAGTTCGCCACCCGCGAGCGCATCCGCCTGAAGGACAAGGCCCGTGACGACTGGGCCGACAACCTGATCGGCGCCCAGTACATGGAGTTGCCGAAGAACAGCCGGACCACCGTGCGCCTGGGCATCAACGTGCTGCAGATGGACCGCCAGGGCGCGCAGCTGCAGCTCAAGACCAAGGAATTCGAGCGTGACGTGGCCCTGCCCATCCCCGAGCTGCCGCTGCTGAAGAAGGGCAAGCCGGTGTCCATCACCTTCGCTTTCGACAACCCGCAGGCCCGCAAGGCGTTCTCCTTCCACCTGCTGGCGGCCGGGCGCGGCACCATCCAGATCACCGACTTCAAGGTGGTCACCGAGATGCTGCCCGAGCCGGTGGAAGCCGTGGAAGGCGGCGCCCAGCTCGCCGAAGGCGCCAAGCCCCATCACCCGATGTCGCGCCTGCTGGGGCTGTTCGCCAACCAGCCGGAAAGCACCGAAGCCGCGGGCGACCTGGAGACACTCGACGTGCCCCAGGAAGTGGAAATACGCGTGCACTGATCGCCTCCCCGCAGCACCCCATCGGGCCGGACTCTTCCGGCCCGATTCCATTCGGCCGACCGCCCGCATCGGCGCGCCGCCGCAGCGCTTCCGCGGTTACAATGGCCGCCCCTCTTCCGGTACCCCGTCATGTCCGAACCCGTGCGCCTGTCCAAACGCCTTGCCGAACTCGTGCCCTGCTCCCGTCGCGATGCCGAGTTGTATATCGAGAACGGCTGGGTGACGGTGAACGGCAAGGTGGTCGAGGAACCGCAATTCAAGGTGCTCGACGAACAGGTCGTGCTGCTGCCCAATGCCGTGGCGGCCACGGTGGAGCCGGTCACCCTGCTGCTCAACAAGCCCGCAGGTTATGGCATCGGCATGGGTGCCAACTCGGTGCTGCAATTGCTGGTGGCGGACAACCTCACCCCTGACCAGCCCGGCATGCGCCCTCTGAAAAAGCACTTCATCCGGCAGAACCTGCTGACCCCGCTGGAGACCGACGCCAGCGGCCTGATGGTCTTCACCCAGAACTGGGGCGTGACCCGTCGCCTGGATCACGCCAACAAGGTGGAGGAAGAGTTCATCGTCGAAGTCACCGGGCAGATCATCGAGCACGGCCTCAAGCGCCTGTGCCACGGCCTCAGCTACAAGGGCCAGGCCCTGCCGCCGATGAAGGTCAGCTGGCAGAACGAAACCCGCCTGCGCTTTGCCCTCAAGGGCTCCCAGCCGGGGCAGATCCGCCACATGTGCGAAGCGGTGGGGCTCACAGTGGTGGCGATGAAGCGCATCCGCATAGGCGGCGTGGCCATGGCCAAGCTGCAGCCGGGCCAGTGGCGCTACCTCAACGCCAACGAGAAGTTCTAGGGCTCAGAGCAGGGCGAGCATTTCCTTCAGGGTCACCGCCCAGGTGCCCTTGGCATTGATGTAGCGATAGCCGAAGCGCGAGCCATGGGCCTCGCTGGTGAGGATGGCGTTCCAGGCCAGGCCGGGCTGCAGCTCATGGGCCGGGTCGAGCAGGAAGAACGCGTCGTCGCTCATGCCGATGGCCAGGCCCCAGTGGCGGATGTCGCTGCCCTTGTGGCCGTGGAAGCCCAGCAACACCGGGAAGTCGTCCTCCAGGTGGGCGCGGGCCTGACGCACCATCTCCACCCCGCTGCCGGTCACCACCCGGTGCTCCTTGTCGTTCACCTCGCGCAGCAGGGCCAGCAGGTCATGCCCGGTGGTGCCGACCCGCACCAGGGTCTCGTGGCGATTCAGCGCCTCCATCAGGCGCCCGTAGCGGGTGCGCGAGTCCACCCGTTCCAGCCCCTTGGCCTGGCGCCGGCTGAGCTGGTTGCGCGCCAGCATCGCCATCACCAGGCAGTAGGGGCCGCAGGCGCCGTCCATATCACCCTGGCGCAGGTGCACCTTCTCCCCGCGTTTGTTGCACAGGCCGCCGGAGCCACCGGGTTCGGTGCTCCACTGCAACCCTTCGATCAGCTTGATGTGCATGCCGGCCTCCATCGGTCACCTGGAGTTGTGACCGCTGGACTTGGCACGGGGTTCGCCCACTCGCCCATGGCCGCCTAGGTCGGGGGCAACCCGACGAGCCGCCCGGCCCGGTGCGCGGCGCCGTCTCAGGGGTTCTGCAGGGTGGTGCGCACCAGGTTGCGGCTGTGGCCGGCGAAGTGGCGGATCAGCTGCACCAGCACCGCATCCAGCTCGGGATCGGTGGCTGGCGGCTTCAGCTGGTTGCCCTGGCTGAAGTCGGCACCGGGCTGCCCCTTGGCCAGCCAGGCGCCGATGCGATCGTCGAAGCCGTCGGCAGCGTCATAGGCCTCCAGGGACACCACGTCCCGCAGGTAGCCCAGGTCGAAGGGCGGGTAGTCGGCGTCCGCCGAGCGGTCGCGGTAGGCGGCCAGCAGCGGGCTGTCGTTGCTGCCTTCGCGCAGCAGGCGGCGCAACCAATCGGCCTGGTACTTCTCCACCTCGGTGTGGCGGGTGGCGACGCGCTCGATGGCCGCTTCCTTGTCGGCGGTGTCGCCGGCGGCGGCCTTGATCGCCGTCCACATCAGGGTGGCGGTGCTTTCGCCCGGCAGTGCCTTGGAGTGGTAGGGCTGGGTCAGGTCCTGGACGTAATGCAACGCCCAGCCGAGGAAGCGGTAGCCCCAGTAGTCGTGGCCGCTCTCGAAGGCGAAGCGCGCCAGGCCCAGGTACTGCTGCACGCGCATTTCCGGGTAGGTGCGGGTGAGGAAGGGCGCGGCGCGGAAGATCAGCTCTGACTCGTGGTAATAGCCGATGTGGAACGGCGCCTGGGAGGAGTATTCGAAGCGCGAATCACCGAACGGCTGGGTGCCGAAGCCATAGCGCGCGCCCATCTCGCCCGGGTTGTCGCTGAACAGGTTGATGTCGTGGCCGTAGTCCGGCTCATCCGCCGCGCTGGCCAGCACCGCCAGCGGGCTGATGTGCTCGCCGGGCGAGAGGGCGATGAAGCGCCACTCGTTCCACAGGTTGAGCTTGCGGAACACCAGCACCTGCTCGGCGGGCAGGAAGCGATGGTCCGGCAGCTGCAGCCCCGGCAGCGCCTGGACGAAACTGGCCAGGCGGATTTCCGGGTTGACCCGCAGCGCCATGAAGAAGGCGCGACGGCGATCACCGCCCGAGTCGGGCAGCCAGCGCAGGTCATCGGGGCGTGCCGGGTAGCCGGGGAAGTTCTCCCGCGCATACGCCTCCTGCTCGTCCAGCAGTTGCTCCAGCGCCACGCCTTCGGCGGCGAGGAAGGCCTCCAGCGACTCCACCTGCACCGGTTCGGCCTGGCGCAGCTCTTGGAGATCGGACAGGGCCAGCCAGGTGCCCAGGGAGTGATTGGACCAGGCCAGCAAGGTGGCGGGCGCGCAGGCGAACAGGCAGGACAGGGCGAGCAGCAGGCGTTTCATCGAAGCTCCGAAACCAGGAGCGCCGTCTTGCGCGGCGCTTGTCATCGAAGGGTAACAATCCCGGGGCGCGCTGGGCACTGTCCAGGCGGGACAGGCGACTCACCAAATCGGCCGCCTGCAGTTCGTCACCCCGGCGGAACCGCCTCCCCCCGTCCTGCTGTCCACCTAACTCATGCACTGCAGCCGGAGACTGCCATGACCACGCCAATCAGCCTGGACACTGCCATGCGCCTGGCCACCGAAGCCTTCCTCCCTTACGGTTGCAAGGCCCTGGCCCATGAGGAAGATGACAGCTTCAGCCTCACCGTGACCGACCTGCACGGGCACAAGGTCCTGGATATCGGCCACATCCGCAGCACCCAATACGCCAACCCGGTGCGCCTGGCCGGGGTGCTGGAGCAGGCGCGGATGGACCTCGCCCACCAGGGCCGCAACCTCGACCCCTGGGCCATGCCCTTCATCCCCGACCCGGACGTGCTGCCGGAAACCCCGCCGATCTATTGATGTAGTCGCTGCAGGTTGGCGCGTAGGTTGGCGCCGAGCGCAGCGAGGCCCAACGGTTCGGCGTTTCCCCGACCGGAAATGCCCGAACCACACCCATCGCGAATGAATTCGCTCCCACCCAGACGGCTTCGAACGGCGGTTGCGCAGGGGCGACTGTAGGGGCGACTTCAGTCGCCCAGCGGCGCGCAGCGCTGCCTCACCACCGCCCAGGCAATCAAGCCCGCGCCGCCTTCGCCGATAGCTCGTCGAACACTTCCGGCGTCAGCGCCGCCTGGCCCTTCTCGGCCAGTTGCTCACGGAACTGCAGGTTGGCCGGCAGGCTGCTGTTGGTCAGCTCCAGCAGGCGGCTGCCGCGCTCGGTGAGGACAAAGTTCTCACCATTGCCGCCCTCGCTCTCCGGGCGGGACTCGATATAGCCGCCCTGCAACAGAATGCGTTCGTAGTCGGCGGCAAGCATCTTCAGGTGGTCGAGCGTGCCGCCAATCTGGCGCCCCGCAGCCTGGCGCTGCTCGGCCAGTTCGGCGGCGTATTCACGGGGCGCGAAGTTGACGTTGGCCGACTCCTGCACCTTGTGCAGCAGCAGTTCGATGAGCTCCCAGTCGTAGCTGTTCATGGCATTTCTCCAGGTGTGGGGGATGGGGCGTCCTGTGATTTCCGACTGCCCACGCGCCGCCGTGGTTCGACCTGATGGGTGAACGGTCAGCCTGAACGAAAGCCGGGCGCGCGCGGTCGGAACAGCAGGACAACCTCTACCAAGGCCCGCCCATGCCGCTGCACCACGCCCCCGTCACCGCCCTGCTCCTGGCCCTCGCCAGCCCCTTCGCCAGTGCCGAAGAACCTTTGCGCATGGAGGCCCTGCAACGCTGCGGCGACCTGCTGGAGCACGAGCGCCAGGACTGGTGCCTGCGGGTCAGCGGCCTGGGCGAGGCCACGCCCCGGCTGCTGCTGGACGGCAAGCCACTGCCCGCCGATAGCGTGACCCGCAACAAGGGCGGCCTGAAACTGCGCCTGGACCACCGCGAGCACGAAAGCGGCCCGCTCTGGCTCGAGGACGGCGAGCGCACCAGCAACCCGGTGTGGCTGTCGCTGAACGGCAGCCATGTGCTGGCGGCCGGCCCCGCCGAAGTGGAGAAGAACATGGATGGGCTGACCACCTACGTCGACCTGGTCAGCCTGCTGATCGAGGAAAGCCACGACGGCCGCAAGGAGGCCGAGCGCCTGGCCGGCAAGTACGGCGCCAAGGTGGTGGGCGCCATCCCGCCGCTGAACACCTACCAGTTGCGCCTGCCGGTGAAGAACCTCACCGAGCGCGACGCGCTGATCCTGCGCATCGGCAGCGAGACCAGCGTCGACGCGGTGGTGGTGGAGGAATCCGCTCCCGAGAAGGGCGAGGAAGCCGAAGCCGCTCGCCAGGAGCCGAGCAAACCCGGCAAGGACTCGGACGAGTGGGCCGCCAACCGCTTCATGGACGCGGTGAACTACTACCAACGGCGCATCCCCGCACGCCAGGCGCCGGTGGACACACGCCCGCTGCGCATCGGCGTGATCGAGCGCAACGTCGACTTCGACGCCCCCGACTTCGCCGACTACCTCGGCGGCTGCAAGGGCGAACAACCGCGCACCTGCCTCTACGCCCGTGACGCGGCCAAGCCCGACAACCATGGCTCCACCGTCGCCGGCATCCTCGCCGCGCGCTGGGACCAGGGCGGCAACACCGGCTTCCTACGCGGGCTGGACAAGGCCAGCAACGGCTTCGAGGTGATAGTGGAGCGCAACTCCGACGCCGGCATCACCGCCAACGTCGCCGCCTCGGTGAACCTGGTGGAGGACGGTGTGCGCGTCCTCAACTGGAGCTGGGGCATCCACCGCGTCGGCGCGAAGAACGTCAAGGGCGACGACGTGGACTCCCTGGTGCGCTCGGGCATCGCCATGAGCGGCTACGAGGAACTGCTGGAAGAGTTCTTCCTCTGGCTGCGCAAGGAACACCCGGACGTGCTGGTGATCAACTCCGCCGGCAACGGCGCCTCCTTCTCCGGCACCGACGAATACCGCCTGCCCTCCTCCTTCATCACCGACCAGTTGCTGGTGGTGGGCGGGCACCAGCGCAGCGAGCGCGACGACGTGGGCATCGACGACCCGGCCTATGTGGTCAAGCGCGACTCCTCGAACATCGACATGCGCGTGGACATCACTGCCGCCGCCTGCGCCCGCGCTTCCACCCGGGGCGAGAACGAGCCCGGCGAGGTGCATTGCGGCACCTCCTACGCCACGCCCATGGTCACCGGCATCGTCGCCGCCATGCTCTCGATCAACCCGCGCCTGCAACCCGAGCAGGTGCGCATGCTGCTGCGCCGCAGCGCCATGACCATCGGTGGCGACTACGACTTCGAGCCCATGGACGCCGAGGACCTCACCGCGCCCATCCTGCCGTCGGAACGCAACTACCAGCTCAACGACAAGGACGTCGGCCGCTCGGCACGGCTGGACATGCAAAAGGCCCTGGATCTCGCCGTGCAGAGCCGCGACCGGGTGCGCTGACAGCCTGAACTTTTGTCCCGCGCGGGCGCTCCACCCTAAGGAGTGCGATTCACCCGAAGGAGAACACCATGAACCGCTTACTGGCATTGAGCGCCACCCTTGCCTTGCTCGCCCCGCTGCCGGCCCTGGCCGTGTGCAGCGCCGAGGAGGCCACCGCCAAGCGCGAGCAACTGGCGGCCGAAGTGCACCAGGCCACCGAGAGCGACCCGCAGAAGGCCAAGCAGGTCAACGAAGAGCTCAAGCAGGACAAGCTCAAGACCGATGCCCGCGAGGGTGACGACGAGTGCAACGTCACCGAGCAGCGCAAGCAGGAAGTCGACAAGGCCGGCGACGAAAGCGATGCCAAGCAGTAGCAGGAGTGAGCGGGCGCCTCAGTAGTGCTCGTACTTCTTCTCGATGGCGCGGTATTCGCCGCTGTCGCGGATCATCTGCAACCCCTTGTTGAAACGGTCGCGCTGGTTGGCGTGGAGGAAGCCGACCTTGTAGGGGGTGGGCGGGAACAGGTCGTACCAGATGATCGGCTGGCTGATGTCCACCTGGCTGACCACCTCGCGGTTGAGGTAGTCGATGATGCGCTTGTCGCCGATCACCACCTCGATGCGGCCTGAGTAGAGCAGGCGATTGCGGGTGATCTGCTGGGCTTCCTCGCGGTAACGCGGGTTTCCCTCCACCATGGCTTGGAACTCGTCGCCCAGCAGGTAGCGCGCCCGCTGGAAGGCACTGACCGAGTGCTTGCCCAGATCGGCAATGCTTTCCAGGCGGAAACCGTTTCGGGCCAAGGCGATGGCGTAGTTGTGGTACTGGATATAAGGCTCGGAATAGAAAGCCGGCACACCGCTGTGCTCGCTGGTGGTGGCGATGCCATCCAGTTCGCCGCGCCCCAGCAGCAGGTGCAGGCGCTCCGCCGGCAGGTAGTGGTACTGCAAGGTGAAGCCCGCCGCCTTGGCGGCAGCGGTGATGATCTCCAACTCCAGGCCACGCTCCTCGCCCTCATAGACATAGGGCGGTTTCTGGGTACCGAAACCGAAACGCAACTCCTCCCCCAAGGCCAGCCAGGGAAGCCCGAGCAACAACACGCCACATAGCAGCCTTCTGCCCATGCCACCCCCTTGCGTTACAGCTCGCAGCATAGCCGCTGACGGGGCGGTTGCGCAGGGGGATGGCAGCGTGACGGATGGCCGGCTACTGGATTTCCTCCGGCGTCACCACCACCCAGTTGCGGTCGGCGGTGACCGGCAGGCCGAGCTTCGCCTGGGCCTCGGCGTTCTTCTTCTGCATGGCGGTGATCTGGTCCATGTACTTGGCCTTGCGGTTCACCCACACGCGCAGCCCGCCCTTCTCCACGTCGGTGCCGTGGAAGAGCATGTAGCCATCGCTGTCCGGCGTGTCACCGCCCACCAGGATGGGCTTCTTCCATTCATCGATGTAGGTGAGGATGGCCGCCTGCTTGCCCGCCATCCAGGTGGCCGGGGTCCACAGGTAGGGGGTGATCTCCAGGTCGAGGTTGGCCTTCTCGTCGTACTTGCCTTCCTCGATCTGCTTGCGCGCGGTGGTCAGGGTGCCGGTCTTGCGGTCCTTCAGCAGCGTGGTGACGCCGATGACGTTCTCCGGCTTGACGTTGTAGCCGTACTTCGGATCGGCGGCGACCATGCGCACCAACTCCTCCAGCGCGGCGGTCATGATGTACACCTCGATGCCGTTCTCCCGCAGCTTGTTCATCAGCTCCTGCTGGCCGGTGAACAGCTTGGGCGGGTTGATCTCGATGGTCTTGACCTCGTCGCCTTCGTAATAGGTGGCCGGCACCGGCTTGCCGGAGGCCAGCAGCTCGTCGACATAGCCCTTCAGCTCGCGCAGGGTGAAGCCGGAGAACACCTGGGCCACCCAGGGGTAGCAGACCAGGTCGTCGAGTTCGCAGAGGCGGTAGTAGTAGCTGTTGAGGCTTTCCTTGTGGCCCTTCACGTCCTTGAAGGGAATCAGCTTGAGCGAGGGGTCGAGCTTCTCGCGGGTCAGCACGCCCTTGGCTTCGAGGAAGGGCAGCAGGGACTCCTCCAGGTCGTAGCGGTAGCTGGTGTTGTCCATGTCGAACACCGCGTAGGCGCCCTTGTTGGCGTTGGCCGCGATCAGCGCGTCGAGCTGCTTGGCGGCGGGCGCCGGCCAGTGCTTGAGTTCGGTGGCGAGGGTGGTGCCGGCCAGCCCCATGCACAGCGCGGCGGCGAGAAGGGTACGGGTGAGCTTCATCGGTTCTTGGTTCCCTGCGGTGGATGAGCGTGTGGGGAGCAGCCTCGCTCCAGCTCATCGACCCTAGCAAAGCCTGGCAAGCCTGCACGGGCCAATCCCGACGCCGACCGTCCTCCCAGCGTCGGCCAGCGGGCGCTTCAGCGCCTCAGAAGCCACCAGCCGAGCAAGCCCAGGTGCAGGGCGACGATCAGCCAGAACTTCACCTGGTAGGAAACCTTGCGGTTCTTGTGGCGGATCAGCCGCTGCGCCAGCAGGCCGCCCGGCCAGCCACCGAGCAGCTCGTACAGGTGCAGCCGCGACTCCGGTGTGCGCTGGGCACCGGCCACGGCGAAGCGCTTGTCACGCCAGTAGGCGATGAAGCAGACCAGGCTCATCGCCAGGTAGACCAGCGCCAGCAGTTGCCAGAGGCTGAAGCCGTAGGGGATGAACGCCGGGGCGGCGTCCAGGAGGGAATGCAGGGAGGGCAGGCCGTCCACCAAGCCGCCCGAACGGGAGGGTTCGAGGGTTCCGCAACCGCGGTCGGTGAATTCCACCCCGCCGTCGGCCCGGGTGCAGCGGTACACCTGGGCCTCGGCTGTGGCCAGCCACGGCAGCAACGCCACCGGCAGGCCACGCGCTAACGGACGGATCACTCGGCCGCGGGCTTCTTGCGCTTCAGCGGCGCCAGGCCGTCGGCGCTGACCACCTTGGACTCGTCGCGGCGCGGGCCGGACGGCTTGCGCTTGGCGGCCGGCTTGGCCGAGGCCTTCTTGTCGCCGGCTTTCTTGTCGGTCTTTTTCTTCTTCACGCCGGCCGCCTTGCCGGAGGCCTTGACCTTCTTCGGGCCGCTGTAGCTGCCCTTGAGCTCCTTGATCACACGGCGCTCGAAGCTCTGCTTGAGGTAGCGCTCGACGCTGGACATCAGGTTCCAGTCGTTGTGGCAGATCAGCGAAATGGCGGTGCCTTCGCCACCGGCACGGCCGGTACGGCCGACACGGTGCACGTACTCGTCACCGGAGCGCGGCATGTCGAAGTTGATCACCAGGTCCATGCCCTGGATGTCCAGGCCACGGGCTGCCACATCGGTGGCCACCAGCACCTTGGTGCCGCCCTCGCGCACGCGGTCGATGGCCATCTTGCGGTCCTTCTGGTCCTTGTCGCCATGGAGCACGAAGGCCTTGTAGCCAGCCGCCACCAGGTGGCCGTAGAAACGGTCGGCCTGGGCACGGGTGTTGGTGAAGACGATGGCCTTCTGGTAGTCCTCGTTGGCCAGCAGCCAGCGCGCGATGGCCTCTTTGTGGGCGATGTCGTCGGCCGTGATGATCTGCTGGCGGGTCGACTCGTTGAGCTGCTCGACGCCGTTCAGGCGCAGGTGCAGCGGGTCGTTCAGCACCTTGGCCGAGACGTCGCGCAGCGCGGCGCCGCCGGTGGTGGCGGAGAACAGCAGGGTCTGCTTGCGGTTGGCGCACTCGGCGGTGATGCGCTGCATGTCCTCGGCGAAGCCCATGTCGAGCATGCGGTCGGCTTCGTCCAGCACCAGCACTTCGACTTCCTTGAGGTCGACGGTGCCGGCATTGAGGTGCTCGATCAGGCGGCCCGGGGTGCTCACCAGCACGTCGGGCAGCTTGCGCATCATGGCGGCCTGCACCTTGAAGTCCTCACCGCCGGTGACGATGCCGGACTTGATGAAGGTGAACTGGGAGAAACGCTCCACTTCCTTCAGGGTCTGCTGGGCCAGCTCGCGGGTCGGCAGCAGGATCAGCGAACGGATGCGCTCGCGCGGCTTGGCCTCGCCGATCAGGCGATTGAGCAGCGGCAGCACGAAGGCGGCGGTCTTGCCGCTGCCGGTCTGCGCGGTCACGCGCAGGTCACGCCCTTCCAGCGCCGGGGGAATGGCCGCCTGCTGCACGGGCGTCGGTTCGGCAAATTTCAGCTCGGCCACGGCCTTGAGCAGACGTTCGTGCAGGGCGAATTGGGAGAACACGGGTGCTACCTCGATCGAAAGCTTGAAAAACAGCTGCATAGGTTACCGGTTGTCGCGCCCGAACACCCGAATTCTGTGCGCCCCACGCTGATTTCCCGACGTTGCGGCGATTGCTGAACCCACAGGGCCGTGCTCCACTCCAACAGCTTCAGTCCCCGACGGATTTCACCGCCGGCCACAGCCCACCCGTCGGAGCCCTGCATGAGCGCATCGCTGATCTACTACGTCGCCGCCACCCTGGACGGCTACATCGCCCGCCCCGACGGCAGCGTCGACTGGCTGCAGCCGCTGGAGCAATCCGGCGATGACCACGGCTACGGCGCCTTCTACGACAGCATCGATGGCCTGCTGATGGGTCGCGGCACCTACGAAACCGTGCTGGCCATGGGCGGCGCCTGGCCCTACCCGGGCAAGCCCTGTACCGTGCTCACCCGCGCGGAGCTCGAACCCGCAGCGCCCCAGGTCCGCATCGCCCATAGCACCCCGGCCGAAGCCCTGGCGGAGCTGGCCGAGGCCGGCTGCAAGCGCGTCTGGCTGGTGGGCGGTGGCTCCCTGGCCGGTACCTGCTACGCGGCCGGGCTGATCGACGAGTTGATCGTCAGCGTCGTCCCGCACCTGCTCGGCGCCGGTATCCAGATGTTCGCCACCGGGCTGGAGCGACGCCTGCAACTCCACGAACAACGCAGCTTCGCCACCGGCGTGGTGCAGCTGCACTACAAACTGCTGCCGGAAGCCCCCAATCCATGACCACCCTGATCCTCTCCGCCGCCTGCCTGCTCGACGCCGACCAGCGCCTGCTGCTGGTACGCAAACGCGGCACGCGCGCCTTCATGCTGCCCGGCGGCAAGCGCGAACCCGGCGAAACCGCCCTCGCCGCCCTGCAGCGGGAGCTGCTCGAAGAACTCGACCTGGAGATGGACGCCAGCGCGCTGCAGCCCCTCGGCCGCTTCCGTGCGCCCGCGGCCAACGAGCCCGATACCTGGGTGGATGCGGAAATCTTCGTCGGCCGCCTGTCGCAGCCGGTGGCCGCGGCAGCCGAACTGGAAGAACTGGCCTGGCTGGCCCCGGGCGCCACCCCGCCCGCCGACCTCGCCCCGCTGCTGCGCGACCAAGTGCTGGCCGCGCTGGCCGATCACCCGGGCGCTGCGGCCCTCAGCTGAGGGCGCGAGCAGCCCGTTCCTGGCGCGCCTGCTTGCGCAGCAGCTGTGCGCTGTCCCAGCCGATCAGCAGCACCGCCAGCCAGATCGGCAGGTAGGTCCAGAACTGCGCCGGGTCGAAGGCCTCGCCCAGGAACGCCACCGCCACCGCGAACAGCAGCACCGGCTCCACATAGCTGAGGATGCCGAACAACCCCAGCGGCAGCAGCCGGCTGGAGGCCATCATCGCGGCGAAGGCCAGGGTGCCGAGCAGGCCCAGGCCGGGAATCAGCCACCACAGCTGCGGTGCCTGGACGAAAGCCCCCTCCGGGCCATGGACGATGATCAGCCAGGCCGCCAGCGGCGCCAGCACCGCCATCTCCAGGATGAAACCGGACAGCGCGTCCAGGCGCATCCAGCGGCGCAGCATGAAATACGGCGGGTAGCCCAGCGCGGTGACCAGGGTCAGCCAGGAGAAAGCGCGGGTCATCCACAGCTCGTGGAGCACGCCGGCCACGGCACAGAGCACCGCCAGCAGTTGCAGCGGGCGCAGGCGCTCGTTATAGAAAAGGCGCCCGCAGAGCACCATCACCAGGGGCAGCAGGAAGTAGCCGAGGGACACCTCCAGCATCCGCCCCTGCAACGGCGCCCAGAGGAACAGGCCCCACTGCAGCCCGATCAACAGCGCGGCCAATGGCAAGGCCGCCAGCAGCAACGGCTCCCGGCGCAGGCGCACGAGCACATCACGCAATACCGCCCATTGCCTCATCAACGCCACCAGCAACAACACCGCCGGAATCGACCAAAGCACCCGCTGGGCGAAGATCTGCAAGCCATCCAGCGGCGCCAGCTCACGCACGTAGCCAGGCATCAGGGCGAACAGCACCGACGCGGTAAGGGATAGCGCGACACCGCGCCCGGACAGCCTCATGGCCGCACCGCAACGGGTGGAGAAATGAACGAAGACATGGCAGGCCTCTGATTGCAGCCGGCGAAAATACCCGCTCGCCGCCACCAGGGAAAGCTTACCCACCCGCCGGCGGGCCCGCTGGGACCAACCCGGCATCGGCAGGCCTGAAAGCGGCACCTTCCTACCAGGAGCCCTTTCGACAAAAGCCCGTAGGGCACGCCAAGAGCAATGCGCACTCCAATCCACAGCCAAACGAAAGCCCGTAGGATGGGTAGAGCTCCGCGAAACCCATGCTGCCGCTCCCACCTCAACTCCGCCTGGTGGAGGTAAAAAGCGACCTCCACCGTCCGGGCAGCCACCGTGCAGGGGTATTTCGCGCGCCCATAAAAAAGCCCGGCCATGGGGCCGGGCAAGGGATGAGCACAAAGGAGTGGAGCGAAGCGGTGTGGCGTCAGGCGACCTTGGCCACCAGGGCCTTGGCCTGGGCGATGCCCTTTTCCTGGAACTCGGCGCCCATGTTCATGCCTTCGGCATGGATGAACGACACATCGTGGATGCCGATGAAGCCCAGGGCCTGGCGCAGGTAGGGCTCCTGATGGTCGAACGGGCCGCCGGCGTAGACACCGCCACGGGCGGTCAGCACATAGGCGCGCTTGCCGGTAAGCAGGCCCTGGGGGCCGGTCTCGGTGTACTTGAAGGTGACGCCGGCACGCAGCACGTGGTCCAGCCAGGCCTTCAGGGTGCTGGGGATGGCGAAGTTGTACATGGGCGCGGCCAGTACCAGCACGTCGGCGGACAGCAGTTCCTCGGTCAGCAGGTTGGAGCGCTGCAGGGCGGCCTGTTCGGTTGCGCTGTGCTGGTCGGCGGGCTTCATCCAGCCACCCAGCAGGTCGGCATCCAGGTGCGGCACCTGCTCCACGGCCAGGTCGCGGACCTTGACCTGGTCGGCCGGGTGGGCGGCCTGCCACTGGGCGATGAAGGCCTGGGTCAGGTCGCGGGACACGGAACCCTGCTGGCGGGCGCTGCTTTCGATCACGAGGACGTTGGACATGTTTGCTGCTCCATCGATAAGTGGGGTGGAATTCGATGGAGCGCAGGTTATCCAGACACAATTCGATAAAAAAGCGAATTAATCCGCTACTAACAATCGACAAAATTGATTTATAAAGAAGCCCTCACTAGGCTGGAGCCCAGTGCTGACTTCTCTATCGGAGCTTTCCCTTAGGCGGGCTTACAGGTGAGGCCGATGCGCAGGCGGATGATGCTGCGGTTGAACTTGGCGGTGAGGTAGACGCTCTTGCCGCCGTCGATCACGGCGCGGCGGATCTTCGGCGTCTCCGGTCCGTTGACGAAGCGCACCGTGCACTCGGCGCGGGCCTCGCCCAGGTTGTAGACGTTGATCGAGCCCATGTTGTGATCGATATCGTCGGTCGTATAGGAGATCTCGCTGCCGTTGTACTGCTTCTCCACCTCGATGGGGTAAGCGAAGGCAGCGACGGGCAGGCAGGCCAGGACGGCACAGAGCATTCTTTTCATTGGGGGTCTCCAGCGCGGGACCGCCAGCTTACACAGAGCGTCAGGCGAGGTCATCGGCACGGCCGCATGTTTCCTGACCGATACACAAGAAGAAGGAGCAAGGCATGAAAGCGCCCCGGGTAACCCTGGATCAGTGGCGGACCCTGCAAGCGGTGGTCGACCATGGCGGCTTCGCCCAGGCCGCGGAAGCCACCCACCGTTCGCAGTCCTCGGTCAGCTACACCGTGGCCCGCATGCAGGAGCAACTCGGCGTGCCGCTGCTGCGCATCGACGGGCGCAAGGCGGTACTCACAGAAGCCGGCGAGGTGCTGCTGCGGCGCTCGCGGCAACTGGTGAAGTCCGCCAGCCAGCTGGAAGAACTCGCCCATCACATGGAGCAGGGCTGGGAAGCCGAAGTGCGCCTGGTGGTCGATGCCGCCTACCCCACCGCGCGCCTGCTGCGCGCCCTGGCCGCCTTCATGCCACAGAGCCGCGGCTGCCGCGTGCGCCTGCGCGAGGAAGTGCTCTCCGGCGTGGAGGAAGTGCTGCTCGAAGGCACCGCCGACCTGGCCATCACCGGCCTCAACATCCCCGGCTACCTGGGCACCGAGCTGTGCAACGTCGAGTTCGTCGCCGTCGCCCACCCCGACCATCCGCTGCACCGTCTGCAGCGCGACGTCACCTTCCATGACCTGGAAACCCAGCTGCAGGTGGTGATTCGCGACTCCGGCCGCACCCAGCCCCGGGATGTCGGCTGGCTCGGCGCCGAGCAGCGCTGGACGGTCGGCAGCCTGGCCACTGCCGCCAACTTCGTCAGCAATGGCCTGGGCTTCGCCTGGCTGCCGCGCCACATCATCGAACGCGAACTCAAGGACGGGCTGCTCAAGCCGCTGCCCATGGACCAGGGCGCCACCCGCCACCCCGGGTTCTTCCTCTACGCCAACAAGGAAAAGGCCCTCGGCCCGGCCTCGCAGATACTCGTCGAGCTGATCAAGACCTTCGACTCGGCGCCGCTCAACGCGCCCTTCGCCGCCCCCCTGCCCAACGCCTGAGGGAGAGACGACCATGTCTTGGTTCGATAACGACGACTGTCAGCTGCACTACGAGGAATACGGCCACGGCGCGCCCCTGCTGCTGGTGCATGGCCTCGGCTCCAGCACCCGCGACTGGGAATACCAGATACCGGTGCTCGCCGCGCACTACCGGGTGATCGCCCTCGACGTACGCGGCCACGGCCGCTCCGACAAACCCGCAGGCCCCTACGCCATCGCCGACTTCGCCGATGACGTCGCCGCCCTCATCGAACACCTGCAACTGCCACCGGTGCACCTGGTGGGCATCAGCATGGGCGGCATGATCGGCTTCCAGCTCGGCGTCGACCGCCCCGACCTGCTGCAGAGCCTGACCATCGTCAACAGCGGGCCCGAGGTGAAGCCCCGCAGCCCGCGCGAATACTGGGAAGTGGCGCGGCGCTGGACGCTCTCGCGGCTGATGAGCCTGGACACCATCGCCAAGGCCCTGGCGCGGCTGCTGTTCCCCCGCCCGGAACAGGCCGAGCTGCGGCGCAAGGTGGAGGAGCGCTGGCCACAGAACGACAAGCGCGCCTACCTCGCCTCCCTCGACGCGATCATCGGCTGGGGCGTGCGGGAACGCCTCGGCCGCATCACCTGTCCTACGCTGGTGATCACGGCCGACCGCGACTACACGCCGGTCGCGCAGAAGGAAGCCTACGTAAGGGAAATGCCCAACGCGCGCCTGGTGGTCATCGAAGACTCCCGCCACGCCACGCCCCTGGATCAACCACAACGCTTCAACGCCACCCTCCTCGGCTTCCTCGAAGAAGTCGCGGCCCACAAGGAACAATGACCATGCTGAAGAAAATCGCCCTCGCGGCCTGCGCCCTGCTGTTCACTGCCAACCTCATGGCGGCCGACAAGCCCCATGTGCTGATCAACACCACGGCCGGCGAGATCGAGCTGGAGCTGGACGACGCCAAGGCGCCGATCACCGTGAAGAACTTCCTCGACTACGTGGACGCCGGCTTCTACGACGGCACCGTGTTCCACCGGGTGATCCCCGGCTTCATGATCCAGGGCGGCGGCATGGACGCCGCCATGGATGAGAAGAGCACCCGTCCCGCGATCAAGAACGAAGCCGACAACGGCCTGCACAACGTGCGCGGCACCATCGCCATGGCGCGCACCCAGGCTACCGACTCGGCCACCAGCCAGTTCTTCATCAACCACCGCGACAACCCGGCCCTGGACCACGGCGCCCGTGGCTTCGGCTACGCCGTGTTCGGCAAGGTGGTACGCGGCCTCGACGTGGTCGACCAGATCGCCAACGTGCCCACCGGCAACCGTGGCATGCACCAGAACGTACCGCTGAAACCGGTGGTGATCGTCTCCGCCAAGCGGCTCTGAACCAAGGCGGCCCGTCACCCAGCGGGCCGCTCCCCCCGACAAGGACCCGAAGGATGTTTCGCCGTTTCGAACACCTGATCGACACCTTCAAACCCGCTCCCGACACCACGCCACCACGCACCGTGGTGAAGTTCTACCTCCACTACCTGCGCCAGGTCTGGGGGGTGTTCGCGATCCTCCTGCTGGTGGGCCTGGTAGTCGCCCTGATCGACGTCGCGCTCTACAGCTTCCTCGGCCGCATCATCGACCTGGCCCAGCACAGCGCAGCCGATACCTTCTTCGCCGACCACGCCAACGAGCTGATCTGGATGCTGGTGGTGGCGCTGATCCTGCGGCCGATCTTCAACGGCCTGCACGACCTGCTGGTGCACCAGAGCATCAACCCCAGCCTGACCAACCTGATCCGCTGGCAGAACCACCGCTACGTGCTCAAGCAGAGCCTGTCGTTCTACCAGAACGACTTCGCCGGGCGCATCGCCCAGCGCATCATGCAGACCAGCAACTCCCTGCGTGATTCGGCGGTGCAGGCGGTGGACGCCATCTGGCACGTGCTGATCTACGCCGTCAGCGCCCTGGTGCTGTTCGCCGAGGCCGACTGGCGCCTGATGATCCCGCTGCTGCTGTGGATCGCCGGCTACATCGCCGCACTCTGGTATTTCGTGCCCCGGGTCAAGCTGCGCTCGGTGGCCGCCTCGGACTCGCGCTCGCGGCTGATGGGGCGCATCGTCGACGGCTACACCAACATCACCACCCTCAAGCTGTTCGCCCACACCAGCCTCGAGGAGCAGTACGCCCGCGAAGCCCTGAGCGAGCAGGTGCACCGCGTGCAGCAGACCAACCGCATGGTCACCGGCATGGACGTGGTCATCACCACCCTCTCCAGCGTGCTGATCGTCGGCACCACCGGCTTCGCCCTGTGGCTGTGGACCCAGGACATCATCACCGTCGGCGCCATCGCCCTGGCCACCAGCCTGGTCATCCGCATCAACAACATGTCCGGCTGGATCATGTGGGTGGTCAGCGGCATCTTCGAAAACATCGGCCAGGTGCAGGATGGCATGCAGACCATCGCCCAGCCCCGCGACGTGCAGGACCACGACGACGCCAAGCCCCTGCAGGTGCCCCGTGGCGAGGTGCGTTTCGAGCACATCGGCTTCCACTACGGCAAGGGCCGCACGGTGTTCGAGGAGCTCGACCTGGAGGTGCGCCCCGGCGAGAAGATCGGCCTGGTGGGCCCCTCCGGCGCCGGCAAATCCACCCTGGTCAACCTGCTGCTGCGCCTCTACGACCTGGACAGCGGGCGCATCCTGGTGGACGGCCAGGACATCGCCCGGATCACCCAGGAAAGCCTGCGCGAGCAGGTCGGCATGGTCACCCAGGACACCTCGCTGCTGCACCGCTCGATCCGCGACAACCTGCTCTACGGCAAGCCTGGGGCCAGTGACGAGGAACTCTGGGAGGCGGTGCGCAAGGCCCGCGCGGCGGAGTTCATCCCCTACCTCTCCGACGCCCAGGGCCGCACCGGTTTCGATGCCCATGTCGGCGAGCGCGGCGTGAAGCTCTCCGGCGGCCAGCGCCAGCGCATCGCCATCGCCCGCGTGCTGCTCAAGGACGCGCCGATCCTGATCCTCGACGAGGCCACCTCGGCGCTCGATTCGGAAGTGGAAGCGGCGATCCAGGAAAGCCTGGAAACCCTCATGCAGGGCAAGACGGTGATCGCCATCGCCCACCGCCTCTCCACCATCGCCCGCATGGACCGCCTGGTGGTGCTCGACCAGGGCCGCGTGGTGGAAAGCGGCAGCCACACCGAGCTCCTCGCCCAGCGCGGCCTCTACGCCCGCCTCTGGCACCACCAGACCGGCGGCTTCGTCGGGGTCGACTAAACGCAGCCCGAGCCCTGACCCGACCTCCGCACGGTGGAGGTAAAGAGCGACCTCCACCCTACGTCACGGGCGACCCCGAGGCGGCGCACACGTAGGGTGGATGCCGCTTCACCCATCCACCAGCGGTGATGAACGGGGCCGCGATGGCCACCCCAAACACGCTGCCCCCCGTGGGTTTCGCCACGACGAACCCACTATCGATACCGATGATCTCGACTACAACAACCATCAATTTCCGCGATGAAAACGGCGGTGGTCATATAGGCCCCGTACAAAGCAGCAACCCAAACCCGTAGCAGGAAGCCATCGCGCACCGGGTTTCAGTTGAAGCTTTCCAACCGCCCAATCGAGGAAAGATCAGCATGAAAATCGCAGCCGCCGTTACCGCCGTCCTCTCCAGCCTGGCCCCCGCCGTCTTCGCCGCCGAAAGCCGCGAACCGGGCGCCGAACTGACCGCCGTCGACTACCACTACGGCATGAACGTGGACGTGCAGAAAGTCATCTACCGCACCGACAACACCAGCAAATCCGGCGTCGTGCCCGTGGTGCTGGTCTACGAAGACAGCAAGGGTGAAGTGCACAAGATGAAGTTCCTCGAATGGGGCGGCAGCGTCAGCAACAGCTGATCCCCATCGGCAACCGGGGGCTCACTCCCCCGACTTGCGATACGGCAGCATGCCCCGCGCCTCTTCGGCATAACCGAGGATCGCGGGGCGCTCCTGCTCCAGGAAGCCCGCCACCGCCTCGCGCAGGCCGGGGTGCAAAAGGTAATGCCAGGAGCGGGTGATCACCGGCTCGAAGCCACGGATCAGCTTGTGCTCGCCCTGGGCGCCGGCGTCGAAGCGCGGCAACCCGGCGGCGATGGCCATGTCGATGCCCTGGTAGAAACAGGTCTCGAAATGCAGGCGGTCGAACTCCGCCAGGCAGCCCCAGTAACGCCCGTACAGCGACCCCGAATCCATCAACGAGAAGGCCATGGCCACCAGCCGCGCACCCTGTTTCGCCAGCACCACGCGAATGGCCTGGGGCATGCGTTCGGCCAGCAGGCTGAAGAACACCCGCGTCAGGTACGGCGCCTGGCCGCGCACCTCATAGGTGTTGGCGTAGCAGGCGTAGACGAAATCCCATTCCGCCTCGCTCAGCTCATTCCCTTCGCGCCACTCGAACGCGATCCCCTGACCCGCCACCTGCTCGCGTTCCTTGCGCACCTGCTTGCGCTTGCGCGAAGAGAAGGCATCGAGGAAATCCTGGAAGTCGCGATAGCCGCGGTTGTGCCAGTGGTACTGGCAGCCCAGGCGCTCCAGCCACTGCTCACGCCCTTGCAGGCGGGCATCGGCGAAGGCGTCGGTGAAGTTGATGTGCAAACCGGACAGCCCCGCCACCTCCAGCTCGGGCACCAGCGCGTCGATCAGCTGCGCCGCAGCCGCCTCGTCATGGCCCAGCAGGCGTGCACCCCGCACCGGCGAGAAGGGCACAGCGGCGAGCAGCTTGGGGTAGTAGTCGATGCCGGCGCGCTGGCAGGCATCGGCCCATCCCCAGTCGAACACGTACTCGCCATAGGAATGCGCCTTCACATAGGCCGGCATGGCCGCGAGCAGTTCGCCGCCCGCACCGCGCAACAGGCGATGGGCCGGCCACCAGCCGCTGCGCCCACCGATGCTGCCGCTGTCCTCCAGGGTGGCGAGGAAGGCATGGCGCAGGAAGGGTTGGTCGTCCTTCAGCAGGGCATCCCAGCTGGCGGCATCGACTTCGGAAAGGCGGGAAAGGGTCTGGATCGGCATGGCGACAAGTCTGGCCTGCGGCGCCGGCGAAAAAAAGCCTGTCGCAGAGAATTCATCGACGATGTTCTTTCGCGGTTGAAACCGCTGCCACAAGAACATGCGCACCCACCGTGGGAGCGGATTCATCCGCGATGAGCCCGGAGGGTTCCGCCGTAGCTTGGCGCCGAGCGCAGCGAGGCCCAACGGAGCAGGGCGGGACCTCGCATCGTTGGGTTTCGTGCCTCTAGCCAACCTACGACCCCTTACCCCTCCCGGACATCGCGAAAAACACGCCCATAAAAAAGCCCCGCCGAAGCGGGGCTCAAGAAGGAGCGGATGAACGGTATTGCTTAGAACGCGTACTGCGCGCGGATGACGAAGCCGTCGCCGTCGTCGTCGCCCACGTTGTTGGTCACCTTGTCGGTGGCGGCACGAACATAGGTACCGCTGATCTTCACGGCTTCGTTGGCGTACCAGTTCACGCCCAGGTTGTGCACCTTGGCCTCGGCGTCGCCGACTTCGCGGGTAGCGGAAGCGGTGGTCACGTTACCGTCATCCACGCTGATGCTGTCGTAGCGGTAGAAGAGTTCCCAAGCGCCGATCTGCTTGTTGTTCGGCTTGATCTTGTCGAACTTGCCGAGCTTGTAGTCACGTGCCTCGCCGGTCAGGGTGTAGGCCGCCTGTACGTAGAAGCCGTCGGCCTTGATGTCCTGGAAGGCGGCGGAGTCGGCCTTCATCTTGCGCTTCATGTATTCGCCCTGCAGGGAGAACGGGCCGGTGGCCCAAGCCGCTTCCAGACCCCAGGCGGTGTCGTCGTCATAGGAACCGGCAGGCCGGGTGTTTGCACCACCGAAGACCACGCGGTTGCCGTTGGTGCCGGCATCGTTGCCACCCAGGGTCTCAACGCCACGCATGCCCAGGCGGCTGCGGAAGCGGGAGTCGATGGTGGAGTCGGATACGTCGCGACGAGCGAAGTTGGCACCGAAGTGCAGAACGTTGCCGGCTTCAGCCATCGGAGCGAACACACCACGCAGGTTCACTTGCTTGTTGGCTTTGCCATCGGTGTCGTTGTTGTCCTTGGAGAACACACCACCGGACAGGTACGCGTAGTTGCTGATGGTGGTGGAGACCTGGGCGCCCATGCCGTTCTGGTGGCCGTTGGCCCAGTCGATGACGTCGTAGAAGGCGTTACGCTCAGGAGCGGTCACCCACTTGGAGCTGGTGGCTTTTTCCAGGCCGAATTCCGGGTCGAAACGACCAACCTTGATCACCACCGGGTTGAAGCCGGTGTAGGCGATGGAGGCCTCGTCGAAGTAACCGTCGTCGGAGCTGCCAGCGTTGTGGGAGAAGTCGTAGTTGATCTGGTAAGCCCAGTCGGTGTACGCCACGCCACCGATTTCCAGGAAGGCACGACGGAAGTAAGCCGCGTCGGCGGAATCGCCGTTCTTGGTGTAGATGCCGTCGAAGCTGCTGTAGTCAGCCTGCAGGCGGCCACCGATCTTGAAGCTGTACGCCTTGTCGGTGGTAGCGACTTCAAGGCCGCCCTTGGTCTTGATAACGATGTCGGTGCCGTCGGTGGTGACGGTACCAGCGAAAGCCTGGGCGGAAATGGCCAGAGCCATGGCGCTGGCGGCAAAACCGGCGAAGTGCTTACGGATCATCGAAGATTCCCCTGTTGGTCTTTAGTGCTGGAAAACACCCGAGCGTTGGGCTCGTTTGTGCTGGGGGGGAATGTTGGCGGGGGGTTATTTCAGCTCAGTTGCTTTTAGATAAATGTTTTATGACAAAGGAACTTTTTCATCGCCATTGGGAATATAGGAAAAACCGCTCTAGGACGGGCTTTGCGGGCAAGCGAAGCGGCAAGTTGTCGCAGAGTAGCGTGCAACCGATTATGACAACACGACTGAAATATTACGGCGCGATGACCTGGCTCAGGAGGCTTCGTTACGTGCCCGAGCGAGCCGTTCGGCCAGTTTTTCATCACCTTCCGGGCTCGCTTCGGGCAATTGCCTGAGCACTTCACGGGTGAGGTTCAGCTGGGCGAGGAAGCGCCGGCAATGGGGGCAGATCAGCAGGTGCTGGCGCACGCCCAGGCGCTGCACGAAACCCAGTTGGCCGTCGATGTAGTCGCTGGATCGGGCGACCAGCTCCCGGCAGTTCAGCATTGGCCCGTCTCCTCGAAATGCTCCAGGGTGGCGAACAGCTTGAGGCGCCCACGGTGCAACAGCACCCGGACATTGGAGAGGGAAACCTCCAGCAGGTTACAGATCTCCTGCAATTCCAGGCCCTGGCGCTCGCGCAGCAGCAACACGCTGCGCTGCAGGTCGGACAGGCTCAGCAGGGTCTTCTCCAGGCACTCGCGCAGCTCCTCTTCGGCCAGCAGGGCCTCGGGGGAATCTTCGTGCCAGGTGGCAGGGCCGGCCAACCAGTGGCCGTTGGCGGCGAAGCGCGTGTCATCCACGGTGCCGTGGGGCGCGGGCAGGTCGTCGAGCAGGACTTCGCGGCGGCTCTGCTTGAGGCGGGTGCGGGCGGTGTTGGCGACTATGGTCAGCAGCCAGGTCTTGAGGCTGGAGCGCTGCTGGAAACCGTCCAGGCTGCGCACCACGGCGAGCCAGGCGTCCTGCACCACTTCGTCGGCATGGGGGCTGCCGACGATGGCGAAGGCCACGGCGCGCATGGCGCCCTGGTAGGCATCGATGAGTTCGCGGAAGGCCCGCTGCTCCCCCGCCCGCAGGCGGGGCAGCAGCTCGCTGTCCGCAGGGGCGGCCATCAGTGCTTACGCAGGATCACGCTGCCGATGGAGTAGCCGGCGCCGAAGGAGCTGAGCACGCCCAGGGAACCGCTGGGCAGGTCGTCCTGGTGCTTGTGGAAGGCGATCACCGAACCGGCGGAGCTGGTGTTGGCGTAGGTGTCGAGGATCACCGGCGCCTCTTCGGCCTCGGCGTCACGGCCCAGCAGCTTGCGGGCGATCAGCAGGTTCATGTTGAGGTTGGCCTGGTGCAGCCAGAAGCGCTTCACGTCGGCGACGTCCAGCTCGTTCTCCTGCAGGTGCGCGGCGATCAGCTCGGCGACCATCGGGCAGACGTCGCGGAACACCTTGCGGCCTTCCTGCACGAACAACTTGTCGCGGGCGCCGATGCCCTCTTCCGCGGCGCGGTTGAGGAAGCCGAAGTTGTTGCGGATGTTGTTGGAGAACTGGGTCAGCAGCTTGGTGCCGACGATATCGAACTGGTACTTCGAGGTGGCCTGGTCGGCACGCTCAATGATCACTGCGGTGGCCGCGTCGCCGAAGATGAAGTGGCTGTCGCGGTCACGGAAATTCAAATGGCCGGTGCAGATTTCCGGGTTGACCATGAGGATGGCGCGGGCCTGGCCGGTCTGCACGGCGGTGGTCGCCGCCTGGATGCCGAAGGTGGCCGAGGAGCAGGCGACGTTCATGTCGTAGCCGAAGCCCTGGATGCCCAGTGCGGCCTGGACTTCGATGGCCACGGCCGGGTAGGCGCGTTGCAGGTTGGAGCAGGCGACGATCACGCCATCGATGTCGGCGGCGGTGCGGCCGGCGCGCTCCAGGGCCTGCTTGGCGGCACCAACGGCCATTTCACAGAGCACGCCCCATTCTTCGTTGGAACGCTCGGGAAGGCGCGGAACCATGCGCTGCGGGTCGAGGATACCGTCCTTGTCCATCACGAAGCGGCTCTTGATCCCCGACGCCTTCTCGATGAAGGCAACGCTGGATTCGCTCAGCGCCTCGACTTCGCCACGCTCGATGGCAGCGGCGTTCTCGGCGTTGAACGCCTGGACGTAGGCGTTGAACGAGGCCACCAGTTCTTCGTTGGAGATGCTCTGGGACGGGGTGTAAAGGCCGGTGCCACTGATCACGACTTTGTGCACGGTCGATCCTCTCGTTACTGGGCTGTGAGCAGGCACAGCCGGTTGGGCAGTTGGGCGCTGGGCGAAGGCTCGACCAGCATTGGAAAAAGGCTCACCCCGCCTGGCGGGATGGAACAGCGAATCCTTGTTGTAGCGGGCAGGCCGGAGGCTTCACGGCGGCAGGGCACTGGGGCCCGCTCGCGGGTCGCCGAAGGATAGCAACGGCCTCTCACGCAAGCCGCGAATTCTGCCACAGAGCGGGTCTTTCCGGGGCATCGGCGCCGCTGCGTCAGACCATCGGCCGGCGCATGGAGCGAGTTGGGAAAAGCCCGCTGAAGGTGGCGAAAACGCCTCGATATGTAGGATTAAGCCTACAAACGAGTCCTTCAATGTTGTTATAGATGCTCGGCGCCGTAGCCAGGACACAGGCGGACGACCGGGAAAATCGGCTTATGTGCGGCTAAAAAGGCCGAATCGTCGGCTGATAACGCGCAAACGACCGGTTTCGAGGCCGGTCGTCGCGGCACACCCCGGACTTCAGAGGCGCTTGAGCAAGCGCGCCTGCAGCGCCTCCAGCTCAGCCGGATCGGCCTTCTTGCTGGCATGGATGCCCAGGGACTCGCCCTCGAAACGGGGAACGATGTGCATGTGGATATGGAACACCGTCTGCCCCGCCGGGGCGCCGTTGAACTGCGCCACCTGCACGCCGGCCGGCTCCAGCTCCTCCACCAGCACCCGGGCCAGGCGCTGCACCACGGCCATGACCTTGGCCAGGGCGTCGCCGTCGATATCGAGGATATTGCGCGCCGCCGAACGCTTGGGGATCACCAGGGTGTGGCCGTAGGACTGCGGGAAGATATCGAGGAAGGCGAGCACGTCGTCGTCTTCATAGAGCGTGTAGCAAGGGGCCTCGCCACGAATGATCTGGGCGAAGACGTTCTGCGGATCGTAGGTGCCGTGAAGGCTCATCGTGGCGCTCCATTTGCCGTTTGCTGACCGCGCACCTTAACGCCCGGCGCCGCCGGGTTGAACCCCCGCGGCACGTTTCCGGTTTTCAAACCGGCCACGACGCTTCACCCTTGTGCCCTCGGACCACCCCCGCAAGGAACGCCACATGCCCCGCCACAAGCCCGCACTGGACATCCTCGAACACAACAGCGCCGCCTGGGACCGCCAGGCCCGGCAGCACTGCGAATGGTCGCGCCCCGTGGACGCCGCCACCATCGCCGCCGCCCGCGCAGGCGACTGGCAGGTGCGCCTGACTCCCAGCCCGCTGCCCGCCGGCTGGCTCCCCGAGGTGCGCGGGCTGCGCATCCTCTGCCTGGCGTCGGGCGGTGGCCAGCAGGCCCCGGTGCTGGCCGCCGCCGGTGCCGAGGTGCTGGTGCTGGACGCCTCCGCCGAGCAGCTCGCCCGCGACCGCGAGGTGGCCGAGCGCGACGGCCTGGACCTCTCGGCCCTGGCCGACGCGCGCTTCGACTGCGTGTTCCACCCCATCTCCAACCTCTACGTGCCGGATATCCGCCCGGTCTGGCGCGAGTGCTTCCGTGTGCTGCGCCCCGGTGGCCGGCTGCTGTCGAGCTTCTACAACCCGGTGGTGTTCGTCGCCGACCGTGACCCGCGCCATGCCGAGCAGGGCCTGATCAAGCCGCGCTTCACCCTGCCCTACTCCGACCTCGACGACCTGAGCCCGGAGGAGCTGGCGGCCAAGCACGAACGCGGCGAGGCCCTGGTGTTCGGCCACAGCCTGGCGGAGCAGATCGGCGGCCAGCTGGAAGCCGGCTTCGTGCTGCGCGGCTTCCATGAGGACGCCCAGCCGAACCCGCGTTTCGTGATCGATAGATACCTGCCGACCTTTCTCGCCACCTGGGCCGAGAAGCTCGGTTAGGGAAGGCGCATCCGCTCGGCGAGGAAATCCAGCAACACCCGCACCCGCGTCGGCAGGTGCCCGCCCTGGCCGACGTAGAGTGCGTGGACCGGCTTGCTGTCGCCGGGGTTGAAGTCCTCCAGCACCGCCTGCAGGCGTCCCTCGCGGATGTCGTCGTGCACCTGGAAGCTGGCCAGCCGCGCCAGCCCCAGCCCGGCCAGGGCCAGGTGGCGCAGGGCGTCGCCATCGCTGATCGACAGGTTGCCCCGGGGCATCTCGTCCTCCTCGTCACCGAGGAAGGGCCAGTCGCGCCCGGCGCGCTGGTAGTTAAAGTTGAGGCAGTTGTGCCCGGCCAGTTCGGCAGGCGTCGCCGGCACGCCGTGGCGGGCCAGGTAGGCGGGCGCGGCGACCACGTGATGGGCGTAGTCGCCGAGCTTGCGCGCCACCAGGCCGGAGTCCTTCAGCGGGCCGCTGCGGATCGCCACATCGGCGCGGGTCTCCAGCAGGTCCACCACCGCATCGGTGAGGCTGATGTCCAGGCTCACCTCCGGGTACAGCGCGAGGAATTCCGGCAGCACCGGGATCAGGTGCTGGCGGCCGATGGGCACGTTGCAGCTGATGCGCACCCGCCCGTGGGGCCGTGCACTGGCCCCCGCCTCGCGCTCGGCCTCGTTGAGGTCGGCGAGGATGCCCAGGCTGCGCTGGTAGAAGCGCTCGCCCTCCGGGGTCAGCCCCAGGCGCCGGGTGGAGCGGTTGAACAACCGCGCGCCGAGCCGCGCCTCCAGGCGCGACACCAGCTTGCTCACCGCCGAGGGGGTCATCCCGCAGGCACGGGCGGCGCTGGTGAAGCCACCGGTTTCCACCACGCGGACGAACACATCCATCTCGCCGAAACGGTTGATATCGGGCCGGGACATATGACTTGAACTCACAAGTGATTTGCGCGGAGGCAGTCTATATCAACAAAAAGGGCGTCGATAAGCTGGCCGCCATCGACTAATCCACGGAGCCCGCATCATGCCCGTCGCCCTCTACGCCCTCACCGCCGGTGCCTTCGGCATCGGCGTCACCGAATTCATCATCATGGGATTGCTGCTGGAGGTCGGCGGCGACCTCGGCGTCTCCATCTCCGCCGCCGGCCTGCTGATCTCCGGCTACGCCCTCGGCGTGGTCGCCGGCGCGCCGCTGCTCACCGCCCTCAGCGCACGCTGGCCGCGCAAGACCACCCTGCTGGCGCTGATGGTGATCTTCACCCTCGGCAACCTCGCCTGCGCCCTGGCCCCCGACTACACCACGCTGATGATCGCGCGGGTGCTCACTTCCTTCGCCCACGGCACCTTCTTCGGCGTCGGCTCGGTGGTCGCCACCAGCCTGGTCGCCGCCGACCGCCGCGCTTCGGCCATCGCCATCATGTTCACCGGCCTCACCGTCGCCACCATCCTCGGCGTGCCCTTCGGCACCTGGCTCGGCCAGGCCATGGGCTGGCGCGCAGCCTTCTGGGCGGTGACCGCCGTGGGCCTGGTGGCGCTGGTGATCATCGCCCTGTTCGTCCCCCGCGATCACGAGAAGCCCGCCCCCAGCAGCCTGCGCGAAGACTTCCGCGTGCTCGGCCGCCCCGCCGTGCTGCTGGGCCTACTGACCACGGTGCTGGGTTTCGGCGGCGTGTTCACCGTGTTCAGCTACATCGCCCCGCTGCTGACCCGTGTCAGCGGCTTCGGCGAAGCCGCCGTCTCGCCGGTGCTGCTGGTATTCGGCGCCGGCCTGGTGCTGGGCAACCTACTGGGCGGCCGCCTCGCCGACCGCCGCCTGCTGCCGGCGCTGCTGGGCAGCCTGATCGCCCTGGCCCTAGTGCTCGGCCTCCTGGGCTTCGTGCTGGAGAACCAGGCCGCGGTGATCGCCTTCACCTTCCTCCTCGGCGCCGCCGGTTTCGCCACCGTGCCGCCGCTGCAGATCTGGGTGCTGGAAAAGGCCGAAGGCGCCGGCCAGAGCGTGGCCGCCAGCTTCAACATCGCCGCCTTCAACCTGGGTAACGCCCTGGGTGCCTGGCTCGGCGGCAGCGTCATCGACCAGGGCCCCGGCCTCACCGCCCTGCCCTGGGCCGCCGCCAGCCTGCCGCTGCTGGCTCTCGCCGTCGCCCTCTTCGCCCTGCGCCTGGAAAAACGCCGCGACGCCCGCCTGGCCATGGCCTGAGCCAAGCCGGTAACGAAAAGGCCGCCGCTGGATCACTCCAGCGGCGGCCTTTTGCTTTCCCAGGTCCCCACCGACGGCAGCCCCGTAGGTTGGGTAGAGGAACGAAACCCAACATTGCAAGGTTGAGCCCCGCTTCGTTGGGCCTCGCTGCGCTCGGCGCCAACCTACGGGACGGTGCCTCGCAGTGGCGTCGATCGCGGATAAATCCGCTCCCACAGGAACAGCCCGGGCTTCAGCCCGGGAAACCCTCGCACAGAGCGCCCGTAGGTTGGGTTGAGGAACGAAGCCCAACGTTGCGATGCCCGGCTCCGCTGCGTTGGGCCTCGCTACGCTCGGCGCCAACCTACGGGACGGTGCATCGCAGAGGCATCGATCGCGGATGAATCCGCTCCCACAGGAGCAGCCCGAGTGCCGCCCGTAGCCCGGGCTTCAGCCCGGGGAGGCGTCGCGCAGGTGGGCCAGCACCTGCTGCACCCGCGCATCCAGCGAGCCGGTGAGCACCTGGTAGGGCCAGCCGCGGCGCTGCAGCTCGGCGTGGTACCAGGCCTGCTGCCGGCGGCGGAAGGTTTCGTCCTGGCGGGTGCCGTCCTGCACGAAGGGGAAGTCGTCGGCGCAGAGGAAGCTGTGGGTGTAGGGGCGTTCGGCCAGGTTGGCGAGTTCGGCTTCGGCGCGGCCGAACATCGCGTGGCTGTAGAACAGCGTGGTCAGCGCCGAGGTGTCGCAGACCAGGTAGCGCGCGGCCTCAAGCGCGGCCTGGTCCTCCCGGGCCGTCTGCGTACGGCCGATATGCAGCAGGTCGTCGTACTCCAGCGCGCCATCCTTCGCCACCCAGTGCTCGCGGCCGAATTCGGCCACGCAAGGAGCGTCGAGCGCTGAGGCCAGGGCGATGGCGAGGCTGCTCTTGCCGGTGGACTCACCGCCGAGGAAGACGATGCGCTCGACGAAGTCGGCGTGCACCTCGGGGGCGAGGAAGCCGCGCAGCCCATGGGGATCGGCGCGCAGCCGGGTGCCGGAGACGGGCACGGCTAGGCGCTGCTGGTCGACGCAGACGTGCCGCACCGGGTGGCCGAAGACGCCTGCCAGGTGCTCGGCGAAGCCGTCGCCGTAGCTTTCGCTGGTGAACACCGCATCCACCGTGGTGCCGAACACCGCTTGGCAGAACTCGGCGACGAACTGGCGCGGTTCGAACTCGGGGGCGTCGTTGTGGGGCAGGTCGGGCAGGCGCTTGCCCTGCTCGCGCCAGGCCTGGATGCGTGCCGGGGTGACGACTTCCGCCTGCACCCCGGGAAAGCGCAGGCGCAACCAGCGTACGCGGCGCTCGGCATCGCAACCCGGCAGTTCCGGCAGCGACCAGCACAGCAGCAGCAGGCGCTGGCATTGCCCCAGGGCGGTGCGGATCACCTGCTCGTGGCCCAGGTGCAGCGGCGAGAACTTGCCCACCACCAGGCCGGTGCGGAAGGTCGCGCTCACCTCAGGCCGGCTCCTGCCCGGCCAGGGGCGTGGCGGCTTCGCGCAACTCGCGGCGCCAGCAGTACAGCCCGTACCAGGCGTTGCACCAGAACAGGGTGTAGAGCCCGGCGGTGAGGTACAGCTCGCGGGAGGCATAGAGCGGCACCGCCAGGGTGTTCACCAGCAGCCAGGCGTACCAGTTCTCCAGGCGCCGACGCATCAGCAGCAACTGCGCCAGCACGCTGAAGGTCAGCACCAGGGAATCCACCAGCGGCGCGTAGGCGTCGGTGAAGTGGTGCAGCAGCGCGCCATAGGCCAGCGCCACCACCACGGCCAAAGCCGCCATCCGCAACAGGCTGGCCGGCGCGGTGCGGCTCACCGGCAGCTGGGTGCCGGCGTTGCCGTGCAGCCAGGCCCACCAGCCCATGGCGCTGGTGATGATGAAGAAGCCTTGCAGGGTGACGTCGGCATAGAGCTGCGCGCCGAAGAACAGCCAGCCGAACAGCAGGCAGCCGAGGATGCCGGTGGACCAGGTGTGCACGCTGTTGCGCGCGGCCAGCAGCACGGCGATCAGGTTGACCAGGTCGGCGACGAGTTCGAGGGTGGAGGGCATGGGGGGAGTCCTTGTCCGGTACTGCCTGGGCTCAGCCGAAGCGCTTGACCGCTTCCAGCCAGGCCGGGTCGAGGTGGGTCTGTTCGGTATCCAGCCCCTGTGCCAACAGCGCTTCGCGGTGCGCATCGATCTCGTGGACCATCTGGCTGAGGTCGGAGGTGTTGCCGTCCAGCTGGTGCATCTGGGTCACGCCCAGGTGGTAGAAGCGCAGCAGCTTCATCGCCGCCGGGTCGTTCACGGCGACCCCCGCCTTGACCCGGTGCATCAGGTTGGTGACGCGCATCAGGCTGCGCTTGAGCCGCCAGCCATACACCGCCGGCGCCATGAAGGGGCGCGGCCACAGTTGCAGGCGCACCAGCGCCAGGGTGATCGCCACCCCGGCCAGCACGCCGATCAGGTTCCAGCGGAAGTTATCGCCACCCGGCGTGCCGAACAGCTGCACGCTGAGGGTGGCCATGAGCATGGCCAGGGCGATGAACAGCACGGCGATGCCGATGGCGATACGCCGGGTCTTCTCGCGGTATTGCTCGGGGTTCATGGGGCGGATGTCGAACAGCGCATCACTCATCGATCAGGCCTCTACCTGGGTCCACTGCTTATTCAGTCGTTTATCGGAAACCGCCATCTTGGTGCCCAACTGCTGGGCGAAGAGGGACACGCGGTACTCCTCCAGCATCCAGCGGAAGGTTTGCAGCTCGGGGTCGCGCTTGCCCTCCTGGGCGTGCTTGGCCAGGCGTGCCTGGTACTGCTCCCAGTAGCCGGCCAGCTCACCGGACCAGACGCGGTCGCGCTGCAGCTGGGCGCCGATCTTGTCGAAGCGCTGCTCGATGGCCTTGAGGTAGCGCGGCAGCTCCTTCAGCCATTCGCCCGGGGTTTCGCGGACGAAACCGGGGTATACGAGGTTGCCCAGCTGCGCCTTGATGTCGTTCAGTGCCACTGCCTGGGCCAGGTCGATGCGCCCCTTGAAGCGCTTCTGCAGGCCGTGCCACAGCTTGAGGATGTCCAGCACCAGGCGCGCCAGGCGCTCGGCGTGCTCGGCCCAGGCGCCGCGCTTCTTCTCTGCCAGCGAGGCCAGCGCCGCGCCATCGCGGGGCAGGTTGGTTTCGCCTTCGAGGATGCAGCTGTCGAGGCTGGCCAGGAGGATGTCCTCCACCAGCGCGTCGACCCGGCCCATGTCGCGGTACAGCAGGCCCAGCTCGGTGAGGCCCGGCAGCTTGCCACGGAGGAACTTGGCCGGCTCGGCCAGCTGTTGCAGCAGCAGGCGCTGCAGGGCGCGACGGTGCTGGTACTCGGCTTCGGCCTGGGTCGGGAAGCGGTGTTCCTTGACCACCCCGCCCTCCTCCACCAGCGCCGGGTAGACGGTCATGGAAAGCCCGGCGATCTTCTGCTGGGTCTTCTCGGCGACCTCGGCGAACACCTTGGCTTCCACCGCCTTCTGCGCCTTGTCGCCCTGGGGGATGGCCAGGGCGGCCTGGCTGGCTTCGGCGAAGCGCGCGGTTAGCTCGGCCAGGTCGCGGCCCTCGCCGAGGAACTTGCCGCGGGCGTCAACCACCTCGATGTTCATCTTCAGGTGCCCTTCCAGCAGCGCGGCGGCTTCCGTCCAGGCCTCCTCGGGCACCCGCGAGCCGGTCATGCGTTGCAGCTCGCGGCCCAGCGCTTCGGGCAGCGAACCCTCGGCGAAGACCAGCTTGGCCAGCGCCGCCTTGACGAAGTCCGGCACCGGCACGAAGTTCTTGCGGATGGCCTTGGGCAGGTTGCGCACCAGGGCCACGCACTTGGCTTCCAGCAGCCCGGGCACCAACCAGTCCAGGCGCTCGGCCTGGAGTTGCGGCAGCAGCGGCGCCGGCACCCGCAGGGTCACGCCGTCACGGGCGTGGCCGGGTTCGAAGTGGTAGTCCAGCGACAGCTGCAGGTCACCGATGCGCAGGGTGTCGGGGTACTGCGCGGCGGTGACTTCATTGGCGTCGCGGGCCAGCACGTCCTCCTCGCGCATGATCAGCAGCTCGGGGCTCTTCGCCCGCTCGCGCTCGTACCATTTCTCGAAGCTGGCGGTCTGGTAGATGTCCTCGGGCAGGCGCGCGGCGTAGTAGTCGAAGAGGGTTTCCTCGTCGGCGAGGATGTCGCGGCGCCGGGCCTTGGCCTCCAGCTCGTCGAGGCGCTCCAGCAACTGGCGGTTGGCGGCCAGGCACTTGGCGCGGCTGTGGATCTCGCCACGCACCAGGCCCTCGCGGATGAACAGCTCGCGGGCCACCGGTGGGTCGATGGGCCCGTAGTGCACCGGGCGCCGGCCGACCACGATCAGCCCGTAGAGGGTGACCTGCTCGTAAGCCACGACCTGGCCGCGCCTCTTCTCCCAGTGCGGCTCCAGGTGGTTCTTCTTCACCAGGTGGCCGGCCAGGGGCTCCAGCCAGTCGGGGTCGATCTTGGCGACCATGCGCGCGAACAGCTTGGTGGTCTCCACCAGTTCGGCGGCCATGATCCACTGCGGCCGCTTCTTGGCGATCACGGTCGAGGGGTGGATCCAGAAACGCCGCTGGCGGGCGCCGAGGTAGTCGCCGTCCTCGCTCTTCTGGCCGATCTGGCTGAGCAGGCCGGAGAGCAGCGCCTTGTGCACGCGCGGGTAGTCCGCCGGCTCCTTGTTGAGCGTCAGCTTGAGCTCGCGGCAGATCAGCGTCAGCTGGCGGTGGGCATCACGCCACTCGCGCAGGCGCATGTAGTTGAGGAAGTTCTTGCGGCACCAGGTGCGCAGCGCGTTGGAGCCCAGCGCCTGGCGCTGTTCCTCGAAGCCGCGCCAGAGATTGACCAGCGCGGCGAAGTCGGAATCCACGTCCTTCCACTGCGCGTGGGCCTGGTCGGCGGCCTGCTGGCGCTCCATCGGCCGTTCGCGCGGGTCCTGCACCGAGAGTGCGCTGGTGATCAGCAACACCTCGTCGAGGCTGCCCTGGTGGGCACCTTCCAGCACCATGCGGCCCAGGCGCGGGTCCACCGGCAGGCGCGCCAGCTGACGGCCCAGGGGCGTGAGCTGGCCCTCGCGGTTCACCGCCGAGAGTTCCTGCAGCAGGGTGAAGCCGTCGCTCACCGCCTTGCCGTCCGGCGGCTCGATGAAGGGGAAGTCGCTGATTTCGCCGAGGCGCAGGTGGAGCATCTGCAGGATCACCGCCGCCAGGTTGGTGCGCAGGATCTCCGGGTCAGTGAACTCGGGGCGGCCGAGGAAATCCTCCTCGCTGTAGAGGCGCACGCAGATGCCCGGTTCGACCCGGCCGCAACGGCCCTTGCGCTGGTTGGCGCTGGCCTGGGACACGGCCTCGATGGGCAGGCGCTGGACCTTGGCGCGGTAGCTGTAGCGGCTGATGCGCGCGGTGCCGCTGTCGATCACGTAGCGGATGCCGGGCACCGTCAGCGAGGTTTCGGCAACGTTGGTGGCGAGCACGATCTTGCGGCCGGCCATGGGCGCGAAGATCTTCTGCTGCTCGGCCGGGGTCAGCCGTGCGTAGAGCGGCAGCACCTCGGTCAGGCGCAGGTTGGCCTTGCGCAGCACCTCGGCGGCATCGCGGATCTCGCGCTCGCCGGGGAGGAACACCAGCACGTCGCCCGGGCGCTTGCCCTCGGCGCGCTCGTGGTCGGCGATCTCGTCCAGGGCGCGGAGGATGCCCTGGTCCACCGACAGGTCGTCGAACAGCGCCTCGCCGTTCTCGTCCACCTCGGCGGCCAGGGGCCGGTACCAGGTGTCCACCGGGTAGGTGCGGCCGGAGACTTCGACGATGGGTGCGTCACCGAAGTGTTTGGAGAAGCGCTCCAAGTCGATGGTCGCCGAGGTGATGATCAGCTTCAGGTCCGGGCGCCGTGGCAGCAGCGTTTTCAGGTAGCCCAGGAGGAAGTCGATGTTCAGGCTCCGCTCGTGGGCCTCGTCGACGATGATGGTGTCGTAGCGCTCGAGCAGGCGGTCATGCTGGGTTTCGGCCAGGAGGATGCCGTCGGTCATCAGCTTGACCAGGCTGCGCTCGTTGGACTGGTCCTCGAAGCGCACCTGGTAGCCCACCAGCTCGCCCAGGGGCGTGCCGATCTCCTCGGCCACGCGGGTCGCCACGCTGCGCGCGGCCAGCCGGCGCGGCTGGGTGTGGCCGATCAGGCCGTGGGTGCCACGGCCCATTTCCAGGCAGATCTTCGGCAACTGGGTGGTCTTGCCCGAACCGGTCTCGCCGGCGATCACCAGGACCTGGTGCTTCTCCAGCGCGGCCTTGATCTCGTCGCGCTTGGCGGCGATGGGCAGGGCGTCGTCGTAGCGCATGCGCGGCACGCTGCTGCGGCGCGCCTCGACCTTGGCGCAGGACGCCTGGAAGCGCTCCAGCCACTGGGCGAACTTGGCCTCGTCCGGCTTCTTGTGCAGCTCATGGAGCTGGCGACGCAGGCGATGGCGGTCGGCGATCAGGGCGTGATCGAGGTTCTTGTGCAGGGAGGCGATGTCGGTCATCAGGCGCTGGGCAATCGTGGCAAAGGCGCGATTGTCGCAGATTCCGCCCCCATACCGCATCGGCAAGCGCCCCGCGTGCCGACGGCTCGGCAACGCGGGGTGGGGTGGGGCGGGGCGGGGCGGGGCGAGGTGGGACGGCTCAGCGGGTGGCGGTGATCGGCAGGCTGCGCAGCTCCTGCGGCACGGTGCGCAGGGCCAGGTCCTGAGCCTGCAGGGAGCTCCAGGCGAAGCCTTGCAGGGCGCTGCCGCTGCTGTCGCGATCCAAACGCGCGGCCTGTTCGGACGAAGGCGCCGGCGGCTGCACGCCGTAGATCAGCGAATAGAACACCGAGGCGGTGAGGTAGCTGCCGCTGTAGCTCGGGTGGCTGCCGTCCTCGATGAACAGGTGCGGTTGCGGCGTGGCCGCCAGGGCCTGCTTCCAGGCCTGGCCGACCGGGGCCAGCAGGGAATGGGTCTCGTTGGCCAGCCCGGTGTAGACGCTGTCGAGCTGCGCCTGCATGGCCGGGATCGCCTGGCGCGCCCAGGTCAGGTAGAGGATCGGCTGGGCACCGGCCTTGCGTGCCTCGGCGGCCATCAGGCGCACGTACTTGCGGGTCTTCTCGGGGTTGTCCACCGGCATGGTGCTGAAGTCCTGGATCACCACATAGTCCCAGTGCTGGCTGGCCAGCACCTTCTGCACCACGCCACGGTTCCAGTGGGCTTCGAGGCTGGCGCCGCCGAAGGTGACGTCGCGCACGTCCAGCGGGCGCGGCTGGGCGGCGTCGAGGGACATCTGCCGGACCATGCGCGGCAGGTCGTTGTAGAAGGTGTAGCTGTTGCCCACGAACAGCACGCTGAGCGGGCGGCCCGTCACGGCCTGTTGCGAGGCGGAACCGATCACCGGTTTCGCGGACGGGTTTTCAGCGGCCACGGTCGGGCCGACGACGACAACTCCCAGCATCCAGGCCAGGAGGATTCGACGCACATTCATACGCATGGAGGTCCCCCAGGAAAGCGTAACGGCGCGGGTCAGGGGCCCGCGGACCGGCGCAGATTATGCGAATCGACAGCTGTCGCAATGCTGGCACCGGCCAGGGGCGACGAGAGGTCATACCGTTCGGTAGAGCTAGCGAAGCGGCTGGCCCGGGGGTTTCAGACCCGTAGCCCGTGCTTCAGCCCGGGGGCATGGCAGGTCGCGCCCAGCTTGACTCCGCCCGGTGGAGGTAAAGAGCGACCTCCACCCTACCCATCGATCGGCTCCGCACGGTGGCCGGGATGTAGGGGCGACTTCAGTCGCCAAGCGGCGCGCAGCGCCGCCCCCGTGGGAGCGAATTCATTCGCGATCGGCCTTCACCCGGAAACCGAATACCAACGCCCGCCGGTATCAGGCCCCCGACGCACCCTCCCCTTCCAACGCCTGCCAGCCGCCACCAAGGGCGCGGTAGAGGTCCACCAGCGCCAGGGCGGCGGCGGTGGCGCTGTCCACCTGTTCGGCCTGGTTGGCCAGCAGCGCGTTCTGCACGCTGAGCACGTTGAGGAAGTCCACCGTGCCCTGGCCGTATTGGCGTTCGGCGTTGTCGAGGGCCACGCGGGCGTGTTCCACCGCCTGGTCCAGGCTGGCCTGGCGGCGTTGCTGCGCCTGGTAGGCACCGAGGGTGTCGTCCACTTCATGCCAGGCGGCGAGCACGGTGCTGCGGTAGGCGATGGCGGCTTCCTGCTGGCGGGCCTTGCTCAGTTCCAGGGTGCCGCGCCGGCGGCCGCCGTCGAACAGCGGCAGGCTCAGGGCCGGGCCGAAGGCGAAGCGTCGGGCGTCCCAGCCCAGGTCGTCCAGCTGCCGGGCCTGGAAGCCCAGGTCGCCGGAGAGGGTGATGCGCGGGTAGAAGTCGCCCTCGGCCACGCCTATTTCGGCCGTGGCGGCGTGCAGGGCGGCTTCGGCGCGGCGGATGTCCGGGCGGCGCTCGGCCAGTTCGCTGGGCAGGCCCAGGGGCACCCGTGCCGGGCCCGTGGGAATGGCCGGAGCCTCCCGGGCCGCCAGCTCCTCGCGCAGCGCGCCGGGCGGCAGCGCCAGCAACAGGGCCAGGGCATTGGCCAGGCTTGCCTCGCGCTGACGCAGGGGCGGCAGGCGCGATTCGAGGCTGGCCACCTGTGCCGCCGCTTCGGCCACCTCCAGCTGGGTGGCGACGCCATCGGCCAGGCGGGTGCGGTTGAGGGCCAGGCTGCGCCGGGCGATCTCCAGGTTCTGCAGCGTGATGGCCAGGGCGTTCTGCACACCACGCAGCTCGATGTAGCCGCGCGCGGTCTCCGCCGTTACCGCCAGCAGCACGCCCCGGCGGGTCTCCTCGGAGACCTGCACGCCGGCGTCCGCCGCTTCCACCTCGCGCCTTACCCGGCCCCAGAGGTCCAGCTCCCAGGCCATGTCCAGGCCGCCCTGCCAGAGGCTGTAGGCAGCGCGGCCCGACTCGCCGGAGGGGTCGGAGAGGCCGCGCTGGCTGTTGCGTGCGCGGCTGTAGCCCGCGCCGACACCGAGATCCGGCGCCTGCCCGGCGGCCACGCTGCGACGTGCGGCGCGGCTCTGCTCCACGCGGCTGGCGGCGGCGAGCAGGTCGAGGTTCTCGTGGCTGGCGCGGTGGATAAGCGAAGCCAGCAGCGGGTCGCCGAAACCCTCCCACCAGCGTTCTTCCAGCTCGGCCTGGAGCGCGCGGCTCGGCAGGTCGGCGTCGTCGGCCAGGGTCCAGTTCGTGTCCAGTTCGGCGTCGGGCCGGGTGAAGTCCGGGCCGACGCTGCAGGCGCCGAGGCCCATCGCCAGGACCAGCAGGGTCGCGTGTCGACGCATCTCAGTTCACCCCCGCCAGGGCTTCGGGCTCGCCACGGGTGTCCACGTCGGCTTCCACCGACATGCCCACCCGCAAGCGCGCAGCCAGGGGCTGGCCCTCGTCAAGGCGGACCTTCACCGGGATGCGCTGCACCACCTTGGTGAAGTTGCCGGTGGCGTTGTCCGGGGCGATGGCGGCGAAGGTCACACCGGTGGCCGGGGCGATGCTCTCGATGCGACCGCGCAGCACCTCGCCGGGGAAGCTGTCCACGGTCACCTGCACTACTTGGCCGGGGCGCATGTGGGTGAGCTGGGTTTCCTGGAAGTTGGCGACCACGTAGGCGCGCGCCAGGGGCACCACCGCCAGCAGCGCCTGGCCGGGGCTGACGAAGGCGCCGACCCGCACCGCGCGGCGGCCGACCGTGCCGTCCATGGGCGCACGCAGCTCGGTGTGGGAAAGGTCCAGCTCGGCCCGTTCGAGGCCGGCACGGGCTTGCTCCAGGGCGGCCTGGGCGGCGTCGCGCTGGGCGGCGAGCACGTCGGTCTGCTTGCGCGTGGCCAGCAATGCGGCGGCGTGTTCGGCCTGCCGCGCACGGCTGGTGTCGAAGCGGCTGCGCGCCTGCTGGGCACTCTGCAGGGTGCCAGCGCCCTGCCCGGCCAGGTGCTGGTAACGCTCCAGCTCGTGACGGGCGAACTCCATCTCGGCGCGGTCCGCCTCCACCGTGGCCTCGGCCTGGCGGATCAGCGCGTCCTGCCGCTCCAGGGTGGCCCGGGCGTTGGCCAGACGGGCCTCGGCACTGGCCACTTCGGCGCGGGCGCCGGACAGCGCGGCGCGGTAGTCGCGGTCGTCGATGCGCGCCAGCAGCTGGCCGGCCGTCACCGGCTGGTTGTCCTCCACCAGCACCTCGCCGATGAAGCCGGAGACCTTGGGTGCCACCAGGGTGAAATCGGCCTGGACGAAGGCGTCGTTGGTGCCTTCGCCACGGCCGCCGGCGGTGAAGTGCCAGGCGCTCCAGGCGATGAGGCCGGCGCCGGCCAGCAAGGCGCCGGCGATCAGGGGGGTACGGGGTCGTGTGTCGGTCATGATGATTCTTCCGTTAGCTTGGGGCACGCGGCGGGTAGATGCGCGTGGGCACGAAGGGGATGGCGATGATCAATGCGGCCGCCAGAGCGGCCAGGCACAGGTAGAGGTCGGCGGAGGCCAGCACCGAGGCCTGCTGGTGGACGCGGCGGGCCAGTTGCGCGCCCTCCTCCAGCAGCGGGCTGTTGCCCAGGCGATCCACCAGCTGGGCGGAATGCAGGTGCAGGCGCAGGGTGCCGAGGGCTTCCAGCACGCCCCCGGCGAGCACGGCGGCGAAGCCCTTGATGGTGTTGAACCAGGCCGAGGCGAAGGGGCCGTCCGGCGGTGTGATGCTGCCGGTGGAGAGCATCAGCAGCGGCAGCACCGCCATGGGCTGGCCGAAGATCTGCAGCGCCTGCACCAGGTAGAAGTCTTCGCGCACCCAGGCCGAGGTCAGCCCGGCACCCAGCCAGCAGGCGACGGCGAGCATGGCCAGGCCACAGGCCAGCACCCAGCGGCAATCCACCCAGCGCAGGTTGCACAGGGCCGCCACCAGGGGCAGTGCTAGCAGTTGCGGCAGGGCCACCACCAGGAACACCGGGGCGCTCTGCAGCGGCCGGTAGCCTTGCACCTGGGCCAGGTAGGCGGAGGGCACGCTGATGACCCCGAGCAGCACGAAGAGCACGCCACCCAGCACGAACAGGGCGAAGCTGAGGTTGCGCAGCTTGAGCAGCTGCAGCTTGAAGAACGGCAGCGGGTGCTTCCATTCGTTGAGCAGGAACAGCACCAGCAGCACCGAGCCCCCGCCCAGCAGCAGGCAGATCAGCGGCGACTCGAACCAGTCCAGGCGGTCACCCTGCACCAGGCCGACCACCAGCATCGACAGCGCCGGGAAGCCCAATAGCAGGCCCAGCCAATCGAACTGGCGGAAGCGTTCCAGGCGCAGCGGGTCCTGGGGCAGCCCCCAGGACACGGCAGCCAGGGCCAACAGGCTCAGGGGCATGATCTGCCAGAAGGCCCAGCGCCAGCCGACGACCTCCACCCAAAAGGCCGCCAGCGGCGTGCCCAGGCCAGGGCCGAAGGTGGCGGTCAGGGCGTAGCCGGCCAGGCCGTAGAGCTTGATGTTGGCGGGCAGGAAGCGCAGCGCCACGGTCATCAGCATCGGCGGCAGCGCCCCGCCGGCCAGGCCCTGCAGGGCGCGCAGGGCCATCAGGCACTGCAGGTTGGGCGCCAGGGGGCTGAGCAGGCCCAGCACCATGAAGGCACCGATGGCCGCGAGGGTGAAGCGGCGCAGGGAGAAGGTCACCGAGAACCAGGGGGCGAAGGCCATGGCGCAGACCGAAGGCGCGGCGTAGAGCGCCAGCAGCCAGGTGCCTTCGTCACGGCCGATGCCCATGGCGCCGCGGATATCGGCCAGGGCGACCTTGGTGACGTTTTCGTTGAAGCCGGCCACCAGCACCGCCAGCAACACGCCCACCAGGCCGACGACGATGCGCAGCCCGAAGGGCGTCGGCACCGGTGCGGCGGCGGGTTTGGCGGCGGCCTGGGGCAGGGACAGGGGCGCGTTCATCGGAGCGGTGCTCCGCTGGCGCGCGAGTGCATGCAAGACATGGGGACTTCCGGGTTTCAGGGATACGCGGGAAGTCTATGGGCGGCCATGGCATGCCGAAAATTGCAATATTTCTAATTTACGAGTGCGCTGAGCGCACGAATAAGCGAGCCCCCTCCCTGCGGGGCAGGCACCTCACAGGGGTGATCAGCCGGGCAGGCCTTCCTCGCAGCAGCGCTTGATCAGGCCGCGCAACCAGCGGTGAGCCGGGTCGTTGTCGAAGCGCGGGTGCCAGGACTGGCGCACCCGCACCGTCTCCAGCGGCAGAGGAATCTCGAAGGCGCGCAGGGGCAGGCCGAGGCGCCGGCAGGTGCTGGCCACCGGGTCGGGCATCGGCAGGATCAGGTCGGACTCCAGCATGGCCAGCACGGCGGAGAAGAAGCTGGGGGCGATCATCACCACCTTGCGCGACAGGCCCAGCTCGGCCAGCGCCTGGTCGATGGGGCCCCGGGCCAGGCCGCGGCGGGAGACGCTGATCTGCTCGAAGGTGGCGAAGCGCTGGGCGTCGAGGGGGCCCTCCAGTACCGGGTGGCCCTCGCGCACCAGGCCGGTGAAGCGGCATTCGAACAGGCCCTGGGACTTGATCTCCGGCGACAGGGTGAGCGAAGCGCCGATCATCAGGTCGATGCGCCCGGCGCGCATGGCGTCGTCGTCGCCGTCGATTTCCGGGACGAAGCGCAGCACGGCCCCGGGCGCCTCGCGGTGGGCCAGTTCGAACAGGCGGCCGCCGTAGCAGACCATGAAGATGTCGTTGGTGCGGATGTTGAAGGTGCGCTCCAGGCCGGAGAGGTCCACCTGGTCGGCATGGAACAGGCTGCTGGCGCGTTCCACCAGGTCGCGCACCTGCTCGCGCAGCTCCAGGGCCCGGGGCGTGGGCACCAGGCCGCGACCGGCACGCACCAGGATCGGGTCGCCCACTGCCTCGCGGATGCGCGCCAGGGTGCGGCTCATGGCCGGCGCGCTCAGGTGCATGCGCCGCGCGGCCCCGGCGACGCTGCCTTCGTCGAGCAGCACGTCCAGGGCTACCAGCAGGTTGAGATCGGGCAAGGGCATGGCCGGCTCCAGGGCGGTCGCGAGAGTCGGCACTCTAGCGGGCGGGAAATGGGGCGTCGAGGCATCACAGGCGGGATCGAGTCCATCGCCCGGCACCCAGTTGCGGAGCAGTCCGGCTACTTCGCGGTGATGGGTTTCGCAGAGCTCTACCCATCCTACGGAGGCGCACCTAGATGCGACTGCCAGAAAAGAAAAAGCCCCGCAGAGGCGGGGCTTGTTCAGGGCGGAACGGATCAGCCCTTGAGCTTCTTCAGTTCCTGGTCACGCAGTTCACGGCGCAGGATCTTGCCGACGTTGGTGGTCGGCAGGCTGTCACGGAACTCGACGGCCTTGGGCATCTTGTAACCGGTGACATTGGCGCGCATGTGCTGCATCACCTCGTCCTTGGTCAGGTTGGCGCCCGGCTTGACCACCACGAAGACCTTGATCGCCTCGCCGGATTTCTCGTCCGGGATGCCGATGGCGGCGCATTGCAGCACGCCCGGCAGGGTGGCGAGCACGTCTTCGAGCTCGTTCGGGTACACGTTGAAACCGGAGACCAGGATCATGTCCTTCTTGCGGTCGACGATGCGCATGTAGCCGTCTTCCTGGATCAGGCCGATGTCGCCGGTCTTCAGCCAGCCGTCCGCCGAGAGGATCTCGTCGGTGGCGTCCTGGCGCTGCCAGTAGCCCTTCATCACCTGCGGGCCCTTGACGCAGAGCTCACCGATGGCGCCGATGGCGAGGTCGTTGCCCTCGTCGTCGACCACCTTGCACTCGGTCGAGGGGACCGGGATGCCGATGGTGCCGATCTGGATGCTCTGGAACGGGTTCACCGACACCACCGGGCTGGTTTCGGTCATGCCGAAGCCTTCGCAGATGGCGCAACCGGTGACGTCTTTCCAGCGCTCGGCCGCGGCCAGTTGCAGGGCCATGCCGCCGGACAGGGTCAGCTTCAGGGCGGAGAAATCGAGCTTGCGGAAGTCCTCGTTGTTGCACAGGGCGACGAACAGGGTGTTGAGCCCCACGAAGCCGGTGAACTTCCAGTTGCCCAGTTCCTTGACCATGGTCGGCAGGTCACGCGGGTTGCTGATCAGCACGTTGTGGTTGCCGGTCAGCATCATGGACATGCAATGGAAGGTGAAGGCGTAGATGTGGTACAGCGGCAGCGGCGTGATCAGCACTTCGCAACCTTCATTGAGGTTGGCGCCCATCAGTGCCTTGCACTGCAGCATGTTGGCGATCAGATTGCGGTGGGTGAGCATCGCACCCTTGGCCACGCCCGTGGTGCCGCCGGTGTACTGCAGCACGGCGATGTCGCCCGCTGCCGGGGAGGCATCCTTGACCGGCTTGCCACGGCCCTTGGCCAGGGCATCGTTGAGCTTCACCGCCTGGGGCAGGTGGAAGGCCGGGACCATCTTCTTCACGTACTTGACGACGCTGTTGACCAGCAGGCGCTTGAGCGCCGGCAGCATGTCGCCGACTTCGGTGACCACGACGTGCTTGATGCCGGTGCGCGGCAGTACGTCCTGGGCCAGGTGGGCCATGTTGGCCAGGCAGACCAGGGCCTTGGCACCGGAGTCGTTGAACTGGTGCTCCATCTCCCGCGCGGTGTACAGCGGGTTGGTGTTGACCACGGTGAGGCCGGCGCGCAGGGCACCGAAGACCACCACGGGGTACTGCAGCACGTTCGGCAGCTGCACGGCGATGCGATCGCCCGGTTGCAGGTCGGTGTTCTGTTGCAGGTAGGCCGCGAAGGCGCCGGACAGCTCGTAGAGCTCACCGTAGGTGATGGTCTTGCCCAGGTTGCTGAAAGCGGGCTTGTCGGCAAAGCGTTGGCAGGACTCTTTCAATACCGCCTGGATATTGGGATACGCGTCGGCATTGATTTCCGCAGGAATGCCTGCTGGATATTTGTCCTTCCAGAAATTTTCGGTCATGGAAGCCCACTCCTAAGCAACAGCTGATCTTCACTGCCGGAGGCAGTTGTTTGTTGTGTTCTGTGCAGTCGTTCAAGCCCTTTCCAGGGCAAAAAAACGCGCCGAGAGTAGCAGCTTTGCAAATGGGCGACCAGAGCCAAAGAAGGCCTTATCAGTCATTAAAATGACCGGATGCAATGACCTTGGTCATCTTTAGAGTAGTTTCTCTAAACAGCGTGCAGAAGGCGTCGCAGAGGGATCGCAGCGCATCCGCCGGCCCTCTCGGGCCGGGGATGGGGGGAAGGGTCAGGCGATGTCGCGCAGTTCGCGACGGAGGATCTTGCCGACCGGCGTCATCGGCAGGGCGTCCTTGAGGACGATGTGCTTGGGCACCTTGTAGCCGGTGAAGTTGGCTTTGCAGTAGGCCTTCAGCTCGTCGACGCTGAGGCCGCCCTCGCGGGCCACCACGAACAGCTTCACCGCCTCGCCGGACTTGTCGTCCGGCACGCCGATGGCGGCGCAGCTGGCCACCTTCGGGTGGGCCATGACCACGTCCTCGATTTCGTTGGGGTAGACGTTGAAGCCGGAGACGATGATCAGGTCCTTCTTGCGGTCGACGATGCGCACGTAGCCGTCCGGGTCGATCACCGCGATGTCGCCGGTCTTCAGCCAGCCTTCGGCGTCGAGCACCTCGGCGGTGGCTTCCTCGCGCTGCCAGTAGCCCTTCATCACCTGCGGGCCCTTGATGCACAGCTCGCCGCGCTCGCCCAGGGGCAGCTCGGCGCCGTCGTCATCGATCACCTTGAAGGCGGTGCCCGGTACCGGGATGCCCACGGTACCCAGGCGCGCCAGGGTGCCATAGGGGTTGGTGCTGGCCACCGGGGAGGTTTCGGTGAGGCCGTAGCCCTCCACGACCGAGCAGCCGGTCATGGCCTGCCAGCGTTCGGCGGTGGCCTTCACCAGGGCGGTGCCGCCGGAGTTGGTGACCTTGAGGTTGGAGAAATCCAGGTCCTTGAACTCGGGGTGGTCCATCAGCGCGACGAACAGGGTGTTGAGGCCCAGCAGCGCGGAGAAGCGCCACTTCTTCAGCTCCTTGACGAAGCCGGGGATGTCGCGCGGGTTGGTGATCAGCACGTTGTGGTTGCCGTTGACCATCATGCACATGCAGTTCGCGGTGAAGGCATAGATGTGATAGAGCGGCAGCGGCGCGATCATGATCTCCTGGCCCTGCTTCATCAGCGGCTGGCCGTCCGGGCCAAGCTGCGACAGGCAGGCATCCACCTGCTGCATGTTGGCCACCAGGTTGCCGTGGGTGAGCATCGCGCCCTTGGCCACGCCCGTGGTGCCGCCGGTGTACTGCAGCACGGCGATGTCGTCCAGGCTCACCTTCACCGGTTTCAGCGCGTGGCCCTGGCCCTGCTTCAGCGCGGCCTTGAAGGACACCGCCTGGGGCAGGTGGAAGTCGGGGACCATCTTCTTGACCTTCTTCACCACGGTGTTGACCAGCCAGCCCTTGAGGCTCGGCAGCATGTCACCCATGCGCGCTTCGATCAGGTAGTCGATTTCGGTGTCCGGCAGCACTTCCTGCACCAGCTTGCCGAACAGGTTGACGTAGACCAGTGCCCGCACGCCGGCGTCCTTGAACTGGTGGCGCATCTCGCGGGCGGTGTACAGCGGGTTGGTGTTGACCACGATGAGCCCGGCGCGCAGGGCGCCGAACACGGCGATCGGGTACTGCAGCACGTTGGGCATCTGCACCGCGATGCGGTCGCCCGGCTTGAGGTCGGTGTGCTTCTGCAGGTAGGCGGCGAAGGCGCCGGAGAGGCGGTCCAGCTCGGCGTAGGTCAGGGTGACGCCGAGGTTGCTGAAGGCCGGTCGGTCGGCGAATTTCTTGCAGGAACGTTCGAAGACCTCGATCACCGAGCGATAGGCGGTCAGGTCGATCTGGTCGGGGACGCCAGCAGGGCGTTTGTCGCTCCAGAAATCAGGTTGCATTGTTCTTATCCTCTTTGCCCTGAATGTGTCTGGCCCGCGAGCGGGACTGCCCGGAAATTAGCAGGTCCGCACCCGTACGCAAATACTCGCGAACGCGTCATAGACAGTGTGAATCTTGCCGCCATCGCCCGTGCCTGAGCGGCCCGCTGCACCTTGACCGGCCATTGCCCGAGCGGTTCCGCAGGGAACCGATCAGTCAGCCACGTGCCGAGCTTTGCGCCGCCAGGCCGCCCGTGCACAATGCGTCGACACCCCAACGCCACAAGGATTGGCCATGCACCACGATGCTTTCTGGCTCACCGCCAGCGACGGCGCCTCCCTGCACGTCAACCGCTGGAGCGGCGACGCCCAGCCCCGGGCCGTGGTGATGGTCGCCCACGGCATGGCCGAGCACGGCGGCCGCTATGCACGCCTGGGCCAGGCCCTGGTGGCAGCGGGCCTGGAACTCTACGTGCATGACCAGCGCGGCCACGGCCGCACCGCCCAGCACGGCATCCTCGGGCTGTACGCCGAGCACGACGGCTGGAACAAGGTGATCGGCGACCTGGCCAGCCTCAACCACCACATCCGCCAGCAGCACCCGCAAGCGCCGATCTTCCTCCTCGGCCACAGCATGGGCAGCTACATCGGCCAGGCCTACCTGATGCAGCACAGCTGCAGCCTGCAGGGCGCGATCCTCTCCGGTTCCAACTACCAGCCGGTGTCGCTGTACCGCAGCGGCGCCCTGGTGGCCCGCCTGGAGCGCTGGCGCCAGGGCGCCAATGGCCGCAGCGCGCTGATCGAGTTCCTCTCCTTCGGCTCGTTCAACAAGGCCTTCAAGCCCAACCGCACCGCGTTCGACTGGCTCAGCCGCGACCCGGACGAAGTGGACAAGTACGTCAACGACCCGCTGTGCGGCTTCCGCTGCACCAACCAGTTGTGGCTCGACCTGCTCGGCGGGCTTCAGAACATCACCCCGGTCAAGCACCTGGCGCAGATCGACCCCGACCTGCCGCTGCTGGTGGTGGGCGGCGGACGCGACCCGGTCAGCGACGGCCGCCGCCTGGACGACCTCGCCCGCGCCCTGCGCGAGGCCGGGATCAAGGACGTGCAACTGAAAATCTACCCGGACGCCCGCCACGAGCTGCTCAACGAGACCAACCGTGACGAGGTGACGGCCCACCTGCTCGACTGGCTGGAGCATGCCCTTGCCCACAGTCGCTACTGCCAACCGAACAAGGACACCCCATGACCCAGGTAACCAACTTCACCTACGACGCCCTCGAAGTCGGCCAGAAGGCCAGCTACGCCAAGACCGTGGAAGAGCGTGACATCCAGCTGTTCGCCGCCCTCTCCGGCGACCGCAACCCGGTGCACCTGGACGCCGAGTACGCGGCCGGCACGATCTTCAAGGAGCGCATCGCCCACGGCATGTTCAGCGGCGCCCTGATCAGCGCGGCCATCGCCTGCGAGCTGCCCGGCCCGGGCACCATCTACCTCGGCCAGCAACTGAAGTTCACCCGCCCGGTGAAGCTCGGCGACGCCCTGACCGTGGAACTGGAAATCCTCGAGAAGCTGCCGAAGAACCGCGTGCGCATCGCCACCCGCGTGTTCAACCAGAACGCCGAGCAGGTGGTGGACGGCGAGGCCGAAGTCCTCGCGCCCAAGCAGTCCCTCGCCATCGAACTGCCGGAGCTGCCGCCGATCACCATCGGCTGAGCCCCGCAGACGTAGGAAAAGCCCGGCCATCGCCGGGCTTTTTCGTTCCAGCTCGCGCATCCCCCGTAGGTTGGCGCCGAGGAACGAGGCTCAACACTGCCCCGTACCGATCCACACCCGACTTCCCAACGGTGCTTCAATTCCACTCGGAGCTGCCGAAGAATCGGGGCTCATCACCTCAACAGGGATAACCGAAGGCCACGCGCCCGAAACCTGCCCACCGGGAGTTTCGGATCGCCATGGATCTTCGCCTCGCCCTGCTCGCCTTTACCGCCTTCGCCGTCGGCCTCGACGAGAACATCGTCGTCGGCATCCTGCCGCAACTCGCCCGTGACCTCGGCGTGGAAGTGGCCGCCGCCGGCCAGCTCACCAGCCTGTTTTCCCTCACTCTGGCCATCGCCGCGCCGCTGCTGTGGTGGGCGACCCGTGCCCTGGAACGGCGGCGCCTGCTGTGCCTGACGCTGCTGGGTTTCGCCCTGGCCAACCTGCTGGCGGCCCTGAGCCCCGGCTACCTGGCGCTGGCCCTGGCACGGGTGGCCATGGCCGCCTGCTGCGGGCTGATCCTGGTGCTGACCACCACCCAGGCGACACGCATGGCCGCGCCGGAATTCCGGGGGCGTGCCATCGGCCTGGTGTTCATGGGCGTCAGTGCTGCGCTGGTGCTGGGGGTGCCCCTGGGCATCCTGGTCAGCGACGCCTTCGGCTGGCGCTGGGTGTTCGCCGGCATCGGCCTGTACTCCCTGCCCCTGGCCTGGCTGCTGCACCGCCTGCTGCCCACTGGCCACGCCGACGCCCTCCCCGGCTGGAGCGCCTGGCGCCTGCAGCTCGGCCATCCGGCCCTGGCGCTGGGGCACGGCGTTTCGGTGCTGATGATCGGCGGGCACTTCTGCCTGTTCGCCTTCCTCGGCCCCTGGCTGCTGGCCACCGGGCAGGCCAGCGGTGCCGGCGACAGCGGCCTGATGTTCCTTCTGTTCGGCGTGGCCGCGGTGAGCGGTGGCTGGCTCGGCGGGCTGCTGGTGGACCGGGTGGCCCCGCAACGGGCGTTGGTGGGGGTGCCCGGCCTGTTCCTGCTGGCCCTCGCCAGCCTGGCCCTGGCCGTGGGAGGCCCGCTGTCGGTGCCGCTGCTGATGGCCTGGAGTGCGCTGAGCTGGATGATCTCGCCGGTGGTGCAGAGCTACCTGCTGGCCCGCCACCCGCAGAGCGCCGAAGCGGCGGTGGCGGTGAACAGCTCGGCGATGCACCTGGGCGTGGCCCTCGGCGGCGCGGTGGGGGGCCTGGCCGCGCACCGCGACCTGTTGCTGACGCCCTGGGTCGGCTGCCTGCTGGTGGCCGCCGCCCTGGCCTGCGCGCTGCTGGCGCGACGGGCGCCGCAGGTCATTCCTGGATGATGGTTTCGTCCCCGACCGTGACGCTGGCGGTCATCCCGGCGCTGAGCTGGATGTCGTCCGGCACCGGGTCGAGCTTGATCCGCACCGGAATGCGCTGGGCCAGGCGCACCCAGTTGAAGGTGGGCTCGACGTTGGCCAGCAACTGGCCGTCGGGGCTGGCGTTGCGGTCGGTGATGCCGCGGCTGATGCTTTCCACCGAGCCGGTCAGGGGGCGACCGGCGCTCATCAGCCAGATCTTCACCGGCGCACCGACGTGGATGCCCGGCAGCTTGGTCTCCTCGAAATAGGCCTGCACATAGAAGGAGGCGTCATCCACCAGCGCCATCACCGGCTGCCCGGCGTTGGCGTAGTTGCCCTGGGCCAGGCGCAGGTTGGTGATCTGTCCGCTGCGCGGCGCGCGCACTTCGCTGCGGGCCAGGTTGAGCTCGGCGACCTTCACGTCCGCCTGGGCCTGGCGATATTCGCCCCGGGCGATGTCGGCGGTGATCTGCGCGTTCTCCTTCAGCTCGGCGCTGATCGCCTGCGGCCCCAGGTGGGCGCGGCGAGAGGCCTCGTGCTCGCGCAGGCGCAGCTGCTGCTGGCGCGTCTCGGCCACCGCGCGGGCCTTCTCCAGGGCCGCCAGGTAGCGCTCGCGGTCGACGCTGAGCAGCAGGTCGCCGGCCTTCACCTGCTGGTTGTCATGGACCTTGAGGTCGACGACCCAGCCGGAGACGTCCGGCGAGATCACCACCACGTCGGCCCGGATGCGCGCATCGCGCGTCCAGGGCGAGAGCATGTAGTGCTGCCAGAGGCTCCAGCCACCGACGATGGCGGCGGCGACCAGGGCCAGGGTGATGACGATACGCAGGGTGGAACGCATGGGTTTCTCCTTCACCAGTGCCCGAACCAGGCGACCAGCAACGACAGGACACAGACATACAGGGCACAGTCGAACAGCGCTTCGTGCCAGATCCAGCGCGCCATGCCGACGCGCTGCAGGGCCAGGCGCAGCAGGCCCGTCGCCAGCAGCGCCGCCAGCGCATACATCAGAAAGGGGCTGAGCAGCACGCCGCCCAGGGACCATTCACGCAAGCCCATGGCTCGCCTCCTGTTGTTCACACCATTGGCGCCAGCTCTGCCGCAGCTGCAGCAGGGCCGCCTGGGCCAGGCGCCGGTCGATGCTGGTGCCGGCCTCGCGCAGGGCGCGGATCAGTTGTTCCGAGGGTTCGTCCATCGCACCCGCCAGCGACGCCGCCGGCCCGCGCTCCAGCAGCGGCTCGATGCTGCGCAGGAAACGCGCCTCGCAGGCCTCGACCGAGCGCTCGCCGGCGGCCAGGCAGCGGCGCAGGTGCAGCAGTTCGTCGCCGATGTCGAGGCTGGTGATGCCGTCGTCCCAGCGGTTGCGCGACTGGCTGGGCAGCGCCGGGTAGTGCCGCGCCAGCTGCAGCAGGCGGTCGGCCATGCGCCCGCCGAACCAGTTCTCGGCGCCCGCCAGCGCGCGGTGGGTGAGGCGGCCCAGGTCATGGAAGGTGGCCTTGAGCAGGCGCCGCCCGTGCCAGCCGGGGTTGGTCAGCACGATGACGCGGAACACCAGCACCGCGAAGCCGACGCCCAGGAGGATGGCCATGGCCTCGTTGAGGAACAGCGCCACGTCGTAATGCATGGTGTTCTGCGGTGCGCAAAGCACGATGAAGTGCAGGCAGAAGGAGGTGGACGTCGCCCCCAGTGCCGGCTTGGCCATGCCCAGGGTGCCGAAGAACAGCGGTACGCCGAGGGCCATGCAGAGCAGCGGGAAGCCGCTCATCTGCGGCAGCACCACCTGGCCGATGAAGAAGGCCACCGGCAGCGCGTAGAGGATGCCGCGCAGGAACATCAGGCCGATCTGCTCGGCGTTCTCGCGGCTGGCGAACAGGCTGCAGACCACGCAGGTGAGGGTCAGCGCGCCCACCGAAGAGGTCCAGGCGGTGGCCAGCCAGAATGACGCCAGGCCGACGAAGGCGACGCTGCTGCGCAGGCCGTAGAGCAAGGCGGTGGGCAGGTCGCGGTGCCAGGACAGCGGCGCGCCGGCATCGTCCGGCGCCTCGCCGCGCTCCACCGCGCGCAGGGCTTGGGCAGCGGCGCGCATCTGCCGCAGCATCACCGCCAGGCGGCCCAGGCAATACTGCTGCACGGGCACCAGGTCATCGGCTTCGGCGGCGTCCAGCAGGCGCTGGCCGAGGGCTTCGCAGGCGGCGTCATCGGGCTCGGCCAGGCATTGCAGCACCTCGTCCATCCAGGGCGCCAGGCGCTCGGCCTCCCCCGCCGACAGTTGCCGCCACTGCCGCGCCACGCCCCGGGCCAGGCGCAGCAGGCTGAGCAAATCGCGGCTGAGCACCCGCAGGGCGGCAGCGCGCTGGCGGCCACGGTTGCCTTCGAACCAGGCGTGCTCGCGCTGGGCGTCCACGGCGACGATGCGCCCCAGCACGCCGAGCAGGCCCTGGCGTTCATGGGGCTCGCCGCGCAACGCCGAACGCGCGGCGGCGATGCCGGCGTTCCAGGCATCGCCGGCCTGGCGCGCCAGCTGGCGCTCCACCCGTTGCGGCCAGACCAGCGCGCTGACAGCGGTGGCGCAGATGATGCCGAGGCAGATCTCGGTGCAGCGCGCCACGGCCTGGTCGAATACGGTCAGCGGATGGGCGATGGCCGGCAGGCCGATGATCGCCACCGTGTAGCCCGCCAGCACGAAGGAGTAGGACCAGGCGCTGCGCAGCATGGTCGAGGCTGCGGTACACAGGCCCAGCCAGGTAGCCAGCGCGAGGATGAACAGCCAGGGCGTCTGCGCGAAAAGGGCCATCGCCACCACGGCCATGACGGTGCCGACCAGGGTGCCGAGCAACCGTGCCAGGCCCTTCTGCACCACCATGCCGGACAGCGGCTGGGCGACGATGAAGGCCGTCATCAGCGCCCATTGCGGTTGTTCCAGGCCGAAACGCAGCGCACACCAGAGCGCCAGCCCCCCGCCCAGGAGGGTCTTGATGGCGAACTGGAGAGCCGGGATGTCGGGGGCGACGAACGCCCGCAGGGAATCGCGCACGCGCAGGACCTTGAAGGAAATGCCAGAAGGATAGGCCGCTTCGGCCGGTGATGAATTCAACGACGACAATTATTAGCAAGCTATCTAATTGCCGTCCAGCAGATCGTGAAACTGCCCATTGAAAATTAATTAAATGAGTATTTAAATAATTTCCATCGCCTCCCAGGACAGCCCCATGACCACTCCCCGCGCCCCCGGACGCCCCAGCGGTGAAGCCCAGCAGCGTGAACGCCTGCTGGACACCGCCTGCGACGCCTTCGCCCACCAGGGCATCAATGCCAGCAGCCTGCGCGGCATCGCCCAGAGCACCGGGGTGACGCCGGCGATGGTCAATTACTACTTCGGCAACAAGCAGCGCCTGGTGGATGCGGTGGTGGAGGAGCGTTTCCTGCCCTTGATCCGCACCCTGGCCGCGCGCCTGCAAGAGGCCGGCGACGATCCCCTGGAACTGGTGCGCCTGTTCGTGCGCGGCATCAGCGCCACGGTGGAAGAGCACCCCTGGATTCCACCGCTGTGGGTGCGCGAGATCCTCTGCGAAGGCGGTGTGCTGCGCGAGCAGCTGCCCCAGCGCATCGCCCCGCTGATCCCGGTGCTGCTGGCCCAGCGCTTCGCCGCCGCCCAAGGGCGCGGCGCCCTCAACAAGGACCTCGACCCGCGTCTGCTGGTGGTCTCACTGATCGGCCTGACCATGCTGCCCCACGCGGCAGCGCCGCTCTGGCGCGGCATCTTTGCCAACCCGGAGATCGGCAACGATGCCCTGGTCAACCACACCCTGGCCCTGCTCGAACGCGGCCTGGAGGTATCGCCATGACCGCCCGCACCTTCATTCCCGGCCTGCTTTGCCTGGCCCTGTTGAGCGGTTGCGATCGCCGCGACAGCGAACCGCTGCTCGGCACCCTGGAGTGGGACCGGATCGGCGTGCCCGCCGAGGCCTCGGAAACCATCCTCGACTGGAAGGTGGCCGAAGGCGATTCGGTGCAGGCCGGGCAACTGCTGCTGGAGCTGGACCCGCGTCGCCTCGACGCCCGCCTCGACCAGGCACGGGGCCAGGTGGCCCAGGCCCAGGCGCGCCTGGATGAGCTGAGCAACGGCGCACGCCAGGAAAGCATCGACGCCGCCCGCGCCACCCTGGTGCGCAACCGCGCCGATGCCACCGAAGCCGGGCGCAATTACCAGCGGGTCGCCGCCCTTTATGCGCGAGGCCAGGTGGCCATCGCTGAACGTGACCGCGCCCGCGCCAGCCGCGACCAGGCCGATGCGGCGGTGAAGAACGCCGATGCGCAGTTGCGCGAACTCACCAACGGCACCCGCCCGGAACAACTGGCCCAGGCCGATGCCGAGCTGCAGACGGCCCGTGCCGAGCTGGCGCGCCTGCAGGTGGACCGCGAGCACCTGGACATACGCGCCCCCCGCGCCGGCCGGGTCGACGCCCTGCCCTTCCGCCCCGGTGACCAGCCACCGGCCAATGCCGAGGTGGCCAGCCTGCTGGTGGGCGAGACGCCCTATGCGCGACTGTTCATCCCCGCGCCGCTGCGCCCGCACATCGCCATCGGCGACCGCCTGCAGGTGGGCATCGAGGGCGTCGACGGCCTGTTCAGCGGGCGGGTGCGCAGCATCGCCAGCGAGGCCAGCTTCACCCCCTACTACGCCCTGACCGGCAGCGACGCCAGCCGCCTGGTGTACCGCGCCGAACTGGTGCTGGAGGGCGAGGCCGCCGCGCGCCTGCCCGCCGGCCTGCCGCTGCATGCAGAGCGCCCGGGCGATGAGTGACGGTGAGGCGGTGATCCGCGCGCGGGGCCTGACCAAGCGCTTCGGCCAGCTGGCGGCGGTGGACGGGCTCAACCTCCAGGTGAACCGCGCCGAGGTGTTCGGCTTCCTCGGCCCCAACGGCTGCGGCAAGTCCACCACCATCCGCATGCTCTGCGGCCTGCTGCTGCCCAGCGAAGGCGAGATCGAGGTGCTCGGCTGCCAGATCCCCCGCGACGCCGAGGCGCTGAAGCGACGCATCGGCTACATGACGCAGAAGTTCTCCCTCTACGAAGACCTGACCATCGGCGAGAACCTGGAATTCCTCGCCGCCGTGCAGGGCCTGCCCCGCAACGAAGGGCGCCAGCGCATCGATGAACTGCTGGAGCGCTACTGGCTGGCGGACCGCCGCAAGCAGCTCGCCGGCACTCTCAGCGGCGGCCAGAAACAACGCCTGGCGCTGGCTGGCGCGGTGCTGCACAAGCCCGACCTGCTGCTGCTCGACGAACCCACCAGCGCGGTGGACCCGCAATCACGCCGGGAATTCTGGGATTCGCTGTTCGAGCTGGCCGAGGCCGGTACCACGCTGCTGGTGTCCACCCACTACATGGACGAAGCCGAGCGCTGCACGCGCCTGGGCATCCTCGACGCCGGGCGCCTGGTAGCCGATGGCAGCCCGGCCGAGCTGATGAGCGCCCTGCCCGGCCACCCGCTGCTGATCGAATGCGCGCAGCCACGCCAGGCGCAACGTGCGCTGCAGGGCGCCGAAGAGGTGATCGCCATGGCTCAGATCGGCGCCTCGCTGCGGGTGCTCAGCGCCGAGGCCGATGCCCATGAACGCATCGCCCGGCGCCTGGCCGAGCAGGGTGTGGAGGCCGAGGTGAAGGAAACCGAGCCGAACCTGGAGGACGTCTTCGTCACCGTCACCCACCAGCCGCTGCAGAAAGCGGAGGCCAAGTGATGAACCTGCACCGCCTGGGCGCCATCGTCCTCAAGGAGCTGCGCCAGTTGCGTCGCGACCGCCTGACCTTCGCCATGATCGTCGGCATCCCCATCATGCAGCTGGTGCTGTTCGGCTACGCCATCAACATGGATGTGCGCGGCCTCGACGCCGCGGTGCTCGACCAGGCCAACACCGCCCGCTCCCGCGAGGCGGTGGCGGAGATCGGCTCCAGCCAGGTGGTGAACTTCCGCTACCACCTGGGCAGCCCCCAGGAGATCGACCAGTTGCTGCGCGCCGGGCGCATCAGCGCCGCACTGGTGATTCCCCGGGATTTCGAGGCGCGCGTCCAGCGCCAGGACCCGGAGCGCCCGCCGCTGCAACTGGTGGTGGATGGCTCCGACCAGGTGGTGCAGGCCTCGGCCCGGCAACTGGCGGGCTTCCCCCTGGAGGGCTGGCGCAGCAACCAGGCGATGTCGGTGGTGAACTTCTACAACCCGGAGCGCCTGGCACCGCTGAACACGGTGCCGGGGCTGATCGGGGTGATCCTGACCATGACCATGGTGCTGTTCACCGCCATCGCCCTGGTGCGCGAACGGGAGCGCGGCAACATGGAGATGCTGATCACCACGCCGGTCTCGCCCTGGGAGCTGACCATCGGCAAGGTGCTGCCCTTCGTCGGCATCGGCCTGGTGCAGGTGACGGTGATCCTCATCGTCGGCCTGCTGCTGTTCGAGGTGCCGGTGCGCGGTTCGCTGCTGGCGCTCTACGCGGCGGCGCTGTTGTTCATCTTCGCCAGCCTGACCCTGGGCGTGTTCATCTCCACCCTGGCGCAGAGCCAGTTCCAGGCGATGCAGATGGCCTTCTTCACCTTCCTGCCGCAGATACTGCTGTCGGGCTTCATGTTCCCCTTCGCCGGCATGCCGCGCGTCGCCCAGTGGATCGCCGAGGTGCTGCCGCTCACCCACTTCCTGCGCCTGGCGCGGGGCATCATGCTGCGCAGCGCCACGCTGGCCGAGTTATGGATGGAGATGGCGGCGCTGGTGGCCTTCACCGCGGTGATGCTCGGCGTCGCCGTATCACGGGTGCACAAGCGGCTGGATTGAGAGGCGGGCCTGGGCCCTGTGGGGTGGGTGTCCCGGGCTGAAGCCCGGGCTACGGAGGACCTCGCGGTTTCATACGTAGCCGTAGGAGCAAGAGCGCGCGCGGGTTTCACCCGCCCTACGTGAAGGCGTGGAGCATCACGGGGTAAAAATCGTGGACGAAAAAAAGGGCGACCGAAGTCGCCCGAGGTGCCTTGCGTGCCTGTGAACCTGGTGAACTCAAGCCTTCTTGTTGCGCTTGTGGGAGTCCTTCCAGATGAAATATCCGAACCCTCCAAGGAAGGCGACCATCAGACCTACGGTCCCGATACCGGCGAGAACCACTACATCGATGAACATTTGAGTGCCTCCTTCTCTTGTGGCGTTCCGTGTTTCGATGGGTCAAAGGTAAGCCCGCACCGGGAAGGGGAAATTGATCTGGATCAATAGGCGCAGAGCCCCACCGGCAAGGCCGTTGGGGAACTGATCCAGGTCAATTTAAAGGGGGGGTACAGCGGAGGGTTTCAGCGTTTTTTCGGCTTGCGCGGCTTTTTCGACTTGCCCAGGGGCATGGCCTGCTCGAAGGCATTGCGCACATCGTTCAGGCGTTTCTCGTGCAGGTCATGGATGCGTTTGTCACGCTCGGCGCCGAAATCGACCAGTTTCTCGTCATTGCTCATGAACGGATCCAGCGGAAGGTGAGATTCAGGCGAGGGTCGCAAGGGCTGCGGGTCTTCGCCACCTGATGCTGCCAATGATGCTGTGTCGGGCCGCTCATGACCAGCAGCGCGCCATGGCCGAGCTGCAATGAATGCTCGATGCGCCCACTGCCCTTACGACGCAGGTCGAAACGCCGAGTTCCGCCGAGGTTGAGCGAAGCGATAAGCGGGTCGCGGCCCAGCTCAGGCTCGTCGTCGCTGTGCCAGCCCATGGAATCCTGGCCGTCGCGGTAGTAGTTGAGCAGCGCGCCGTTGAGCGGCTGGCCGACGGTCTGCTGCAGGCGCTCGCGAATCTGCGCCAGCAGCGGCGTCCAGGGCAGCGGCCGGTGCACCAGGCCAGAGTAGCGGTAGCCGGCCTCGGGGTCGCCGTACCAGGCCAGCAGGCGGGGCACCGGGTAGTCGCGGCCATGCAGGTGGACGCTGGGTTGCTCCCAGGGGGTTTCTTCGCGCAGCCGGGCCAGCCATTCGTCGGCTTCTTCGGCGGCCAGCCAATGGGGTTCGTAACGCAGGTGGGCGTCGGGCAGGTCCAGGGGGATGTCGTCGAACAGGTCCACGGGGTCAACCGATCAGGTGCGGGCAGGGGATCATGCGCGCCTCAGACTTCCACATCCACCCACAGCCCCTGGCGCGGGAGCTGCTCGATCACTGCTTCGTCGGCCTGCTCGACATCGCCCTCGGCGATCTCTTCGGCGGTGTAGCCACGGCGCTGGCGGCGGCGCTGCTCCTCGCGAAGCAGTTCCTCGGCCTCCTGGGGGTGGCGCCGGTCCAGGCCGATGGCGCTCTCCTCGGAGCTTTCCGTCGCCGGGGTGACGGGCGGTATGTCCGGGCGCGGCTTGATCACGTCCTGCTGGGCGGTCACGGGCACCAGGCTATGGGGTATAGGCGGCAACATGGTTTTGGCCCTCCTCTGATCAGCCTGTCGGCAGGGCGAGTCACTACTTTAGCGCCGCTCGCTACACTGCAACAGACATATGGAGCGCAAGTCCCGTCGCTCTTGGCACGGCGTTCCGTTAAACTTGCCGGCTTTTTTGCATGGTGGGAGAGACGCATGGCGCAGCAGTACCAACCGGGGCAACGCTGGATCAGTGACAGCGAAGCGGAACTGGGGCTCGGGACCATCCTGGCATCGGATGGACGCCTGCTTACAGTGCTCTACCCGGCCACGGGCGAAACCCGCCAGTACGCCTTGCGCAATGCGCCCCTGACCCGCGTGCGCTTCGCGCCGGGCGACGAGATCACCCACTTCGACGGCTGGAAGCTGACCGTCCAGGAAGTCGACGACATCGACGGCCTGCTGGTCTATCACGGCCTCACCGCGCAGCACGAAGAACGCACCCTGCCGGAAACCCAGCTCTCCAACTTCATCCAGTTCCGCCTGGCCAGCGACCGCCTGTTCGCCGGGCAGATCGACCCGATGAACTGGTTCGGCCTGCGCTACCACACCCTGCAACACCAGAGCCGCCTGCTGCAGTCCTCCCTCTGGGGCCTGGGCGGCGCCCGCGCACAACCCATCGCCCACCAGCTGCATATCGCCCGTGAAGTGGCCGACCGCGTCGCCCCGCGCGTACTGCTGGCGGACGAAGTGGGCCTGGGCAAGACCATCGAGGCCGGCCTGGTGATCCATCGCCAGCTGCTCTCGGGCCGCGCCAACCGCGTGCTGATCCTGGTGCCGGAGAACCTCCAGCACCAGTGGCTGGTGGAAATGCGCCGCCGCTTCAACCTGCAGGTCGCCCTGTTCGACGCCGAGCGCTTCCTCGAGAGTGACGCCAGCAACCCCTTCGAGGACGCGCAACTGGCGCTGGTCTCCCTGGAGTGGCTGAAGGACAGCGAGAAGGCCCAGGACGCCGCCTTCGCCGCCGGCTGGGACCTGCTGGTGGTGGACGAAGCCCACCACCTGGTCTGGCACCCGGAACAGGCCAGCGATGAATACCGCCTGGTGGAGCAACTGGCCGAGGTCATCCCCGGCGTGCTGCTGCTCACCGCTACCCCGGAACAACTGGGCCAGGACAGCCACTTCGCCCGCCTGCGCCTGCTCGACCCGGCGCGCTTCCATGACCTGGAAGCCTTCCGCGCCGAAAGCGCCAACTACAAGCCGATCGCCGAAGCCGTGCAGGAGCTGCTGGACCAGGGCCGCCTGTCCCCCGGCGCCCACGCCACCATCTCCGGCTTCCTCGGTGCCGAAGGCGAAGCCCTGCTGGCCGCCGTCACCGATGGCGACAGCGAAGCCGCTGCGCGCCTGGTGCGCGAGCTGCTGGACCGCCACGGCACCGGCCGCCTGCTGTTCCGCAACACCCGCGCCGCCGTGCAGGGCTTCCCCGAGCGCAACCTGCACCCCTATCCGCTGCCGAGCCCCGTGGAATACATGGAGCTGCCGGTGGGCGAGCACCCCGACCTGTACCCGGAAGTCAGCTTCCAGGCGCAGCAGGAAAGCGGTGATGAAGCCGAGCGCTGGTGGCGCTTCGACCCCCGCGTCGAGTGGCTGATCGACACCCTGAAGATGCTCAAGAAGTTCAAGGTGCTGGTGATCTGCGCCCACGCCGAGACCGCCCTGGACCTGGAAGATGCCCTGCGCGTGCGCTCCGGCATCCCCGCCACCGTGTTCCATGAAGGCATGAGCATTCTCGAGCGCGACCGTGCAGCGGCCTACTTCGCCGACGAGGAGTTCGGCGCCCAGGTGCTGATCTGCTCCGAGATCGGCAGCGAAGGCCGCAACTTCCAGTTCTCCCATCACCTGGTGCTGTTCGACCTGCCGGCCCACCCGGACCTGCTGGAACAGCGCATCGGCCGTCTCGACCGTATCGGCCAGAAGCACACCATCCAGCTGCACGTGCCCTACCTGGAAACCAGCCCGCAAGAGCGCCTGTTCCAGTGGTACAACCAGGCCCTCAACGCCTTCCTCGCCACCTGCCCCACCGGCAACGCCCTGCAGCACCAGTTCGGCCCGCGCCTGCTGCCGCTGCTGGACGGCGGTGACGACGAGCAATGGCAGGCCCTGGTGGACGAGGCCGAGGCCGAGCGCAAGCGCCTGGAAGGCGAACTGCACGCCGGCCGCGACCGCCTGCTGGAACTCAACTCCGGCGGCACCGGCGAAGGCCAGGCCCTGGTGGAAGCCATCCACGAGCAGGACGACGAGTTCGCCCTGCCCATCTATATGGAAGCCCTGTTCGACGCCTTCGGCATCGACAGCGAGGACCACTCCGAGAACGCCCTGGTGCTCAAGCCGGGCGAGAAGATGCTCGACGCCGGCTTCCCCCTGGGCGACGACGAAGGCGTGACCATCACCTACGACCGCAACCAGGCGCTGTCCCGCGAGGACATGCAGTTCCTCACCTGGGAACACCCCATGGTGCAGGGCGGCATGGACCTGGTGCTGTCCGGCTCCATGGGCAACACCTCGGTGGCGCTGATCAAGAACAAGGCGCTGAAACCCGGCACCGTGTTGCTGGAACTGCTCTACGTCAGCGAAGTGGTGGCACCCCGCTCCCTGCAGCTGGGCCGCTACCTGCCGCCGGCCGCCCTGCGTTGCCTGCTCGACGCCAACGGCAACGACCTGGCCAGCAAGGTCGCCTTCGACACCCTCAACGACCAGTTGGAAAGCGTGCCGCGCGGCAGCGCCAACAAGTTCGTCCAGGCCCAGCGCGATGTGCTCTCGGCCCAGATCCACGCCGCCGAAGCGAAGATCCGCCCGCGTCACGAAGCCCGCGTGGCCGATGCGGTGAAACGCCTGACCGCCGAGCTGGACGAGGAGCTGGCGCGCATGATCGCCCTCAAGGCCGTCAACCCCAGCGTCCGCGACAGCGAGATCGACGCCCTGCGCAAGCAGCGTGACGACGGCCTGGCGCTGATGGAAAAAGCCGCCCTGCGCCTGGAGGCGATCCGCGTGCTGGTAGCGGGTTGATCGAGGTTCTCGGGAAATGAAAAAGCGCGCTTCGGCGCGCTTTTTCTTTGCCCTACATAACCGCTTCGGCGCCTGTAGGCTGGTCAGCTCGTAGGATGGGTAGAGCGAAGCGAAACCCATCGAGCGGAGTTACAGGAGAGGCCTTGCGCCAGGGTTCATCGCGAATGAATTCGCTCCCACGCCGGCTAGACGGCATTCAGGGAACGCCGCCCTCATCCAAAAGACGAATTCCTCAGGCCGGCACCGCGTTGACGCTGCCCGTCTCCAGCCCCGCACGCATGCTGCGGGCATCGCGGCCGAAGCAGCGGGCGGCCTGGAACAGCGCCAGCATGGTCAGGCCCAGGGCCACGGGGATCAGGTACATGGCGTCGTGCAGGCCGATGGCCTTGAACTGCTCGGTCATCTCGCTGGCACCGGCGGCGTACATCGCAGCGTGGGCGAAGTGGTCGGAGAGCAGGCCTACGACCACCGGGCCGAGGCCGCCGCCGAGCAGGTAGAGGCCGGCGAAGAACAGCGCCATGGCGGTGGCCCGCAGGCGCGGTTCGATCACGTCCTGGATGGCGGTGTAGACGCAGGTATAGAAGGTGTAGGCGAACAGCCAGCCGATGCTGAACACGCCCACGAACAGGCCGATCTCGATGCGCCCGGAGAACAGCGCGAAGCCGGTGGCGAGGGTGGCGACCAGCATGCTGCCGGTGGCCAGCAGCAGGCGCCCGCGCTCGGATTTCTCGTGGGCCTTGTCCGCCAGCCAGCCGCCGACGGTGAGGCCAATCAGCCCGGTGACGCCGCAGATAATCCCGGTGGCCACGGCCGCGCTCTGCAGCGGCAGCAGGAAGTAGCGTTGCAGCATCGGCACCATGAAGGAGTTGCAGGCGTAGGTGGCGAAGTTGAAGGTGAGGCCCGCCAGGGTCAGCCACCAGAAGGTGCGGATGGCCAGGACCCGGCGCAAGGGTTTATCCACAGGCGAAAGGTCGACCTTGACCGACTCCGCCGCGCCACGGGCCGGTTCCTTGATGAAGAACATGAACAGCGCCAGGATCAGCCCCGGGATGGCGGCGATGACGAAGGGCGCGCGCCAGCTGCCGAAGGCCTGGACCATGGCACCGATGGTGAAGAAGGCCAGCACCAGGCCCAGCGGCAGGCCGAGCATGAAGATGCCCATGGCGCGGGCGCGCTTGTTGGCCGGGAACAGGTCGCCGATCAGCGAGTTGGCGGCTGGCGCGTAGCTGGCCTCACCGATGCCGACGCCCATGCGGATCAGCAGGAAGCTCCAGAAGTTCCAGGCCAGGGCGTTGACCGCCGTCAGGCCGCTCCACACCGCCAGGCCCCAGCCCATGATCTTCTTGCGCGAGCCGGTGTCGGCCATGCGCCCCAGGGGCAGGCCGGCGATGGCATAGACGAGGGTGAAGGCCGTGCCGATCAGGCCGAGCTGGAAGTCGCTGAGGCTCCACTCATGGCGCACCGGCTCGATGATGATGGCCGGAATGGTGCGGTCGAAGAAATTGAACAGGTTCGCAAGGAACAGCAGGAACAGAACGCGCCAGGCGTTCGCCGCCTGGGGGGAAGGCTGCAAAGGCTGCATGGGGTCGGTCTCGATTGTTGTTATCTGCCAGGCAAACCGCCTGCCGGGCTTGTAAGCCGCAATCTAGACCTTGCGCACCGTTCCTGTCTGCGAACATTCGCCAGCTTTATGTAGGACAATCCAACACTTCCGCCGAATCGTCCTGCTCACAGGCTCCCGCTCCGAACGGAGCGGTGAACCGGCCCGCTACCCCAGAGCCCCTCAGCGGGCCTTGAACGCGGGCAACCAGCCGAGCGACTCCCCGGTCGGCTTGCCCGACCGGTATTCGGCGGCCAGCCAGCCGGCGTAGCCGCTCGCGTCCAGTGCATCGAGCAAGGGCGGGAAATCCGTCGCCCCCGAGCCCGGTTCGCCACGGCCGGGACTGTCGGCGAACTGCACATGGCCGATGCGCCCGGCCAGCAGGCGGATGCCGGCGGCCACGTCCAGCCCCTGGCGGGCCATGTGGTAGAGGTCGAACTGGGCGGCGAAGTTGGGCCGGTCGACGGCGCGCACCAGCTCATCCAGGTGCTCCGGCGTGTTGATCAGGAAGCCCGGCATGTCGATGGGGTTGATGGCCTCGGCCAGCACCTGGATACCCAGCGGGTGCAGGGTGTCGGCGGCCTTGCGCAGGTTGGCCACCAGGGTCGCCAGCGCGGTGTCGCGGTCCAGCCCCTCGGCCAGGCGGCCGGGCAGCACGTTGACGAACAGCGGGTTGACCACCGCCGCGTAGGCGTAGACCTGGCGTAGGGCGGCGTCGAATTCGTCCTGGCGCGACGGCACCGCCGCCAGGCCCGGGCCGCCCTGCAGCAGGTCGGCGGCGGGCAGGTTGATCAGCAACAGCGGCAGGCCGGCCTGCTCCAGCGCAGCCTTCAGCTCGCCGGCCGGCAGTTCGTAGGGGAACTGGATTTCCACGGCCTCGAAGCCCGCCTGCGCGGCGACGCCGATGCGCTCGATCAGCGGCACCTCGGTGAACAGCATGGACAGGTTGGCGGCGATCTTCATGCCTGCTCCTCGCGGTACATCTCGACCAGGGTCGCCGGGTCACGCGCCAGGTTGCCCTGGCTGCCGTGCAGGCGCATCAGTTGCGCGGCCAGGCCGCTCATGGGCGTAGCGCTGCCCTCCTCGCGGGACAGCTTGACGGCGGTGTCCAGGTCCTTGAGCAGGGTGCGTACGTGCCACTTGATCGGCTCGAAGCGGCTCTCGGCCATCTGCGGCGCGAGGATCTGCAGCGGCTTGGAGTCGGCGAAGCCACCCGCCAGCGCCGGGGCCAGCAGGCTGGCATCGACACCGGACTTTTCCGCCAGGGCCACCACTTCGGCGATCACCAGGGCATTGCAGGCGACGATCATCTGGTTGCACACCTTGGTCACCTGGCCGGCACCCACATCGCCCATGCGCGTCAGGCGCTGGCCGAGGTGGGCGAGGACCGGGCGTACCCGCTCGACATCCTCCACCCGGCCGCCGGCCATGATCGCCAGGGTGCCGGCTTCGGCACCGGGGGTGCCACCGGAGACCGGCGCATCCACCCAGCGCATGCCAGTGCGGCGCTCCAACTCGGCGGCCATCTCGCGTGTGGCGGCGGGCTCCAGGCTGGAGAAATCCACCAGCAACTGACCGGGCTTCGCGCGTTCGACGATGCCGCCAGGGCCGAAGACCACCTCGCGCACCACCGCCGTATCGGCCAGGCAGAGCATGACGATATCGGCGCTGCCGCAAAGTGCAGCGGGGCTGTCGACACGGCGGGCGCCGAGGGTTTCGAGAGGGGCGCATTTGTCGGGGCTGCGGTTCCACACCGACAGCGGGTAGCCGGCAGCGAGCAGGCGGCGGGTCATGGGCAGGCCCATCAGGCCGATGCCGGCGAAGGCGATGCTGGGGAGGGTCATGGAGGGCTCCGGAAAAACGGGGAGCCCAATCTAAACCCAACGGTCAAGGCGTGCACGCACCGGAAAAGGTAAAGGGGTGCCGCCCACCACTCGCCACGCACCACAAGGAGGCAACGGGTAACACTGCGCGCCATATAAGGGCATAAAAACCCCCAAGGCCCGTCCTTGAGCGGGTGCTCGAACGCTGGCAGTGCGCCCGATCAGGCGCCGGATGCGGGACATGCCCCCGAATATCGCATCGGGCGCGGAGGGTCAGGGGATTAGAAAGGCGGGATCGAGCAGGGAGGCATTCCCGAACGGAGTCGTCCGCGCGGGAATGCCAGGGGATCAGTGCCGGGTCGGCGCCTCGTCGCGCTCCTGGACCAGCACCCAGGGCGCCACCACCACGGCCCACAGCTTCGGGTTTCGTGCCAGCAGGTCCTCGGCACGGCTCTCCTCGACCTTGGCGAGGCTGCCGGCGCCCAGCAGCTGGGCCACCTTGGGCTTGTCGTCCTCGGCCACCGCCAGGGCGACGCCGACCAGATCCTCCGCGCCCTCGACCCAGAGCAGCGCGCCCCGTGCGAAGAAGGGCTGCAGCTCCTCCCAGGTGATGGCGGCGGTCTCGCCGAGCAGCTTGGCATAGAGGGTGCTTGATGAATCGTTCATGGCTTGCTCTGAGTGGAAAGGTAACGGTTGCAGGGCGGGCAATGATAACGCCGGCCATCTTGTTCACAAGTCCAGCCTGACGCCTCCCGCTCACTCCAGGGCACGCCGTTTTTCTATACGTTTGTTGCGATTTAGCGACATAGGAACATTCCGCCCCCATGTGTCGGCTTTTCAAGCCGCAAATCGGCACTCTACACTGTACCGGTACAGTTGCCGCGGGATATGGCGGGGTGGCTCAAAGGACCCTGTCCTGTAGGCAATCAGGACAAAAACAACGAAAAACATAAGAGTGGAGCACTATGAACAAGGCTACCAAGCAGATTTCCAAACTGTTCGCCGCTATGGCCCTCGCCGGTGTTGCCAGCTACTCCGTAGCCGCCGACACCATCAAGATCGCCCTGGCCGGCCCGGTGACCGGTGCTGTTGCCCAGTACGGTGAGATGCAATTCATCGGCGCCAAGATGGCGATCGAGCAGATCAACAAGGCTGGCGGCGTGAACGGCGCTCAACTGGAAGGCGTGGTCTACGACGACGCCTGCGACCCGAAACAAGCGGTCGCCGTAGCCAACAAGATTGTCAACGACGGCGTCAAATACGTTGTTGGCCACCTCTGCTCCAGCTCCACTCAGCCCGCGTCCGACATCTACGAAGACGAAGGCATCCTGATGATCACCGCGGCGTCCACCAGCCCGGAAATCACCTCCCGTGGCTACCAGCTGGTGTTCCGCACCATCGGCCTGGACAGCCTGCAGGGCCCGACCGCCGGCAACTTCATCGCTGACCACATCAAGCCGAAGACCGTCGCCGTTATCCACGACAAGCAGCAGTACGGCGAAGGCATCGCCACTGCCGTGAAGCAGACCCTGGAAGCCAAAGGCGGCAAGGTCGCCCTGTTCGAAGGCATCAACGCCGGCGACAAGGACTTCTCCGCCCTGATCGCCAAGCTGAAGCAAGCCAACGTCGACTTCGTCTACTACGGCGGCTACCACCCGGAACTGGGCCTGCTGCTGCGCCAGTCGGCTGAGAAAGGCCTGAAAGCCCGCTTCATGGGTCCGGAAGGCGTAGGCAACAAGGAAATCTCGGCCATCGCCGGCCCGGCCTCCGAAGGCCTGCTGGTCACCCTGCCGAAATCCTTCGACCAGGATCCGAAGAACCAGGCCCTGGTAGATGCCTTCAAAGCCAAGAACGAAGACCCCACCGGCCCGTTCGTATTCCCGGCCTACGCCGCCGTGCAAGTGATTGCCGAAGGCATCAAGAAAGCCGGCGAAGACGACACCGCCAAAGTGGCCGCAGCCCTGCGCGCCAACAGCTTCGCCACCCCCACCGGCAACCTCTCCTTCGATGAGAAGGGCGATCTGAAGGACTTCAGCTTCGTGGTTTACGAATGGCACAAGGACGGCACCAAAACCGAAGCCAAATAAGCTTCCCGCCTTAAGCCCAGAGCCCACTGCACCCGCAGTGGGCTTTGTTTATCCGAGTTTTACGGGCTCCGCTGCGCCACAAGCGCCGCTTTACGTGATGCCCGAGGAGTTGGGGAATGCCTGATCTCTATCACTACCTGCAACAGCTGGTTAACGGCCTGACCGTTGGCAGCACCTATGCCTTGATCGCCATCGGCTACACCATGGTCTACGGCATCATCGGCATGATCAACTTCGCCCATGGCGAGGTTTACATGATTGGCTCGTACGTGGCCTTCATCGTAATCGCCGGACTCACCATGTTCGGCATCGACAGCCTGCCCATCGTCATGATCGCGGCCTTCTCCGCCAGCATCATCGTCGCCAGTGCCTACGGTTACAGCATCGAACGGGTGGCCTATCGCCCGCTGCGCGGCAGCAACCGGCTGATTCCGCTGATCTCCGCGATCGGCATGTCGATATTCCTGCAGAACGAGGTGTTACTCGCGCAGGACTCCAAGGACAAAGCCATCCCCAACCTGATTCCGGGGAACTTCGTGTTCGGTGAAAGCACCATGAACGGGGTGACCATCTCGTACATGCAGGTGCTGATCTTCGTCGTCACCTTCCTGGTGATGATGGGCCTGACCATGTTCATCTCCCGCTCGCGCCTCGGCCGTGCCTGCCGCGCCTGCGCGGAAGACATCCGCATGGCCAACCTGCTGGGGATCAACACCAACAACATCATCGCCCTCACCTTCGTCATCGGCGCCACCCTGGCCGCCGTCGCCGCGGTGCTGCTGGGCATGCAGTACGGCGTGATCAACCCGCACCTGGGCTTCCTCGCCGGCATCAAGGCCTTCACCGCTGCGGTACTCGGCGGCATCGGCAGCATCCCGGGCGCCATGCTCGGCGGCCTGGTCCTCGGCGTGGCCGAAGCCTTCGGCGCCGACATCTTCGGTGACCAGTACAAGGACGTGGTGGCCTTCAGCCTGCTGGTCCTGGTGTTGCTGTTCCGACCCACCGGCATCCTCGGTCGTCCGGAGGTCGAAAAAGTATGATCACCCAGAAATCCCTCAAGACCGCGTTCTTCAGCGCGCTGCTGGTGCTGGCCGTCGCCTACCCGGTGATGGGCCTGAAGCTCAGCACCGTGGGCATCAGCCTGCAGGTGCAGGGCGCCAGCCCCGCCGTGCTCTGGACCATCGCCGGTTGCGCCATCGCCATGTTCTTCTGGCAGTTGTTCCGCACCCGCCTGACGAGTGCCCTGGAAAACGCGCCGAAGCTGCCGAAGCTCTCCAGCAAGACCAGCAACTTCCTCACCCTGCCCTCCACCCAGCGCTGGATCATCCTCGGCCTGGTGGTGGTCGCCCTCGCCTGGCCGTTCTTCGGCTCCCGCGGCGCGGTGGACATCGCCACCCTGATCCTGATCTACGTGATGCTCGGCCTCGGCCTGAACATCGTGGTCGGCCTCGCCGGCCTGCTGGACCTGGGCTACGTGGGCTTCTACGCCGTGGGCGCCTACAGCTACGCGCTGCTGTCGCACTACTACGGCCTGGGCTTCTGGGTATGCCTGCCGATCGCCGGCCTGATGGCGGCCTTCTTCGGCTTCATCCTCGGCTTCCCGGTGCTGCGCCTGCGCGGTGACTACCTGGCCATCGTGACCCTTGGCTTCGGCGAGATCATCCGCATTCTCCTGCGCAACCTCACCGAGATCACCGGCGGCCCCAACGGCATCAGCAACATCGAGAAGCCGAGCCTGTTCGGCCTCTCCTTCGAGCGCCGCGCGGCCGAAGGCATGCAGACCTTCCACGAGTACTTCGGCATTGCCTACAACTCGGTGAACAAGGTGGTGTTCCTCTACCTGATCGCCCTGCTGCTGGTGCTGCTGACCCTGTTCGTGATCAACCGCCTCCTGCGCATGCCCATCGGCCGTGCCTGGGAAGCGCTGCGTGAAGACGAGATCGCCTGCCGCGCACTGGGCATGAACCCCACCATCATCAAGCTCTCCGCATTCACCCTGGGCGCCTGCTTCGCCGGTTTCGCCGGCAGCTTCTTCGCCGCGCGCCAAGGCCTGGTGACCCCGGAGTCCTTCACCTTCATCGAGTCGGCGATCATCCTCGCCATCGTCGTGCTGGGTGGCATGGGGTCGCAGCTGGGGATCATCCTCGCCGCGATCGTGATGATCCTGCTGCCGGAACTCGCCCGTGAATTCAACGAGTACCGCATGCTGATGTTCGGCGCCCTGATGGTGCTGATGATGATCTGGCGTCCGCAGGGCCTGCTGCCCATGCAACGTCCCCACCTGGAGCTGAAGTGATGAGCCGCCCGATCCTGGAAGTAAGCGGCCTTTCCATGCGTTTCGGCGGCCTCCTGGCCGTCAACGGCGTGGCACTGTCCGTCCAAGAAAAACAGGTGGTCTCGATGATCGGCCCGAACGGCGCCGGCAAGACCACCGTGTTCAACTGCCTGACCGGCTTCTACCAGCCCACCGGCGGCAGCATCCGCCTCGACGGTGAGCAGATCGAAGGCCTGCCGGGCCACAAGATCGCCCGCAAGGGCGTGGTGCGTACCTTCCAGAACGTCCGCCTGTTCAAGGAAATGACCGCTGTCGAGAACCTGCTGGTCGCCCAGCATCGTCACCTCAACACCAATTTCCTGGCCGGCCTGTTCAAGACCCCGGGCTTCCGCAAGAGCGAGCGCGAGGCCATGGACTACGCCGCGCACTGGCTGGAGCAGGTCAACCTGACCGACGTCGCCAACCGCCCGGCGGGTACCCTCGCCTACGGCCAGCAGCGTCGCCTGGAAATCGCCCGCTGCATGATGACGCGCCCGCGCATCCTCATGCTCGACGAGCCGGCCGCCGGCCTCAACCCGCGCGAGACCGAGGACCTCAAGGCCCTGATCGCCCTGCTGCGCAACGAGTACAACGTCACCGTGCTGCTGATCGAGCACGACATGCACCTGGTGATGAGCATTTCCGACCATATCTACGTGATCAACCAGGGCACCCCCCTGGCCGACGGTACGCCGGAGCAGATCCGCAGCAACCCGGATGTGATCAAAGCCTATCTGGGGGAGGCCTGAGCCATGCTGAGTTTCGACAAGGTTTCCACCTTCTACGGCAAGGTCCAGGCGCTGCACGACGTCAGCATGGAAGTGAGCAAGGGCGAGATCGTCACCCTGATCGGCGCCAACGGTGCCGGCAAGTCGACCCTGCTGATGACCCTCTGCGGCTCGCCGCGCGCCGCCAGCGGCAGCATCCGCTACCTGGGCGAGGAACTGGTCGGCCAGGAATCCAGCGACATCATGCGCAAGAGCATCGCGGTGGTGCCGGAAGGCCGCCGCGTGTTCGCCCGCCTGACCGTCGAGGAGAACCTGGCCATGGGCGGTTTCTTCACGCCCAAGGGTGATTACGACGAGCAGATGGACAAGATCCTCGGCCTCTTCCCGCGCCTCAAGGAACGCTTCGAGCAGCGCGCCGGCACCATGTCCGGTGGCGAACAGCAGATGCTCGCCATCGGCCGCGCGCTGATGAGCAAGCCGCAACTGCTGCTGCTCGACGAACCCTCCCTGGGCCTGGCGCCGATCATCATCCAGCAGATCTTCGACATCATCGAACAGCTGCGCCGTGATGGCGTGACCGTGTTCCTCGTCGAGCAGAACGCCAACCAGGCGCTCAAGCTCGCCGACCGCGGCTACGTGCTGGAGAACGGTCGCATCGTCATGCAAGGTACCGGCGAAGCACTGCTCACCGACCCCAAGGTGCGCGACGCCTACCTGGGCGGCTGATCCCCGCTGCAATACGACAACGGCCCCTTTCGGGGCCGTTTTCATTGGTGCCGGAAACAAAGGCCGGGAGCCGTGCCGCAGGTTGGCGCCGAGCGCAACGAGGCCCGACATCGCACTGTCCAGCCCCGCTGCGTTGGGTTTCTCAGACGTAGGATGGGTCGGGCGGCGTTCCGCGAGCGCAGCGAAACCCATGCTGAGCAGGAGCCCTCTACAGCCCCAACCTGTCCAGCGCCTGGCGGCTGCGCTCGAACCAGTCCAGCAGGTACGCCATCAGCACCTGGGTGCGGCGTGGCAGGCCGCCCTGGTAGGGGTGCACGAGGAACACCGGTGATTGCCGGGTCTGGTAGCCACGCAACAGCCACTGCAGGCGGCCGTCGGCCAGTTCGTCATGGAGCATGTAGGACGGCAAGCGGGCGATACCGGCACCGGACAGCGCCGCCTTCTTCAACAGGCTGTAGTGGTTGCTCGCCAGGTTGCCGGCCACGCTGACCCGCTCCAGCTGGCGCTGGCGGTGGTAGAGCCATTCTTCAAAGCCGGCGTAATGGGTGTTGAGCAGGCACTGGTGCCCGGCCAGGTCCGCCGGTGCCTGGGGCTCGCCATGGCGGGCCAGGTACGCGGGCGCGGCGCAGGTGATCTCCTCCAGGGAGAACAGCGGCCGCGCCACCAGGCGCTCGTCCAGGTGCGGGCCGGAGCGCACTCCCAGGTCGTAGCCCTCGGTGACCAGGTCGCGGTAACTGTTGCTCAGGTCCAGCTCCACCCGCACCTCGGGGTAGCGACGGGTGAACTCCAGCAGCAGGGCATCGAAGAAGGTCTCCCCCAGGGACACCGGCACCGTGATGCGCACCCGCCCACTGATGTCCTCCTGCAGGCGCTGCACCGCCTGGCGCGCCCGGGTGGCCTGGGCCAGCAGCGCCTGGGCCTCGGGCAGCAGCGCGGCGCCGGCGGCGGTCAGGTCCAGCCGTCGCGTGGTGCGATGCAGCAGGGTAGCGCCGAGGCCCTGCTCCAGCTGGCGCATGCGCTTGGACAACTGCCCCTTGCTGCAGCCCAGGCGCTCGGCGGCGCGGGTGAAGCTGCCCGCCTCCAACAGCACGGCGAAGGCCGCCAGGTCATCCATCTCGCTCATGGGAGCCCCTCACTGTTTCCATATGAGAACCACAGGTTTCCGATTGCCTGGATTATCGACAACAAAAGCGACTCTACACTGGCTTCAGTCATCCACACACGCAGGAATCGAACCCATGAAGATCATCCTCATCGGCGCCAGCGGCACCATCGGCCAGGCCATCGACAACGAGCTCAAGGAGCGCCACGAGATCATCCGCGTCGGCCACAGCAGCGGCGACTTCCAGGTGGACATCCGCGACGCCGCGTCGATCCGCCGCCTGTTCGAGCAGACCGGCCGCTTCGATGCGCTGATCAGCGCCACCGGCAAGGTGCACTTCGGCGCGCTGGCGGAAATGGGCGAGGCGCAGTTCGCCGTGGGCCTGGCGGACAAGCTGATGGGCCAGGTGAACCTGGTGCTGATCGGCCGCGAGTTCGCCAACGACGGCGCCTCCTTCACCCTCACCTCGGGCGTGCTCAGCGACGACCCGATCCGCGCCGGCTCCTCGGCGAGCATGGTCAACGGTGCCCTCGACAGCTTCGTGAAAAGCGCCGCCATCGAGCTGCCCCGCGGCCTGCGCATCAACAGCGTCAGCCCCACGGTGATCGAAGAGGCCCTGCCCTCCTACGGCCCCTTCTTCCGTGGCTACAAGGCCGTGCCGGCCGCCGTCGCCGCCCTGGCCTATGCGAAGAGCGCCGAGGGCGCGCAGACCGGCCAGGTGTACCGCGTCTGGTAAGGCTCAAGCCTCGCCGGCGTAACACACCGGCGAGCTGGACGGGCCTTCGCGGTCCAGTTCCTCCTCGAGGAACTCGGCCAGCACCCGGGCGTTGTTGGCCTGCTCCTCGCGGGCGGCGAAGAGCAGCGTGAGGGTGCCCTGCCGGGCCATCTGCAGCAGCCCCTGCCAATGCTCGGGGTGGGTGGCCAGCTCACCGCGATAGCGCAGGCGGAACTCCTCGAACAGCGCCGGATCGTGGCAGAAGTCCCGGCGTAGCTCGGCCGAAGGCGCCACCTCGCGTAACCAGGCGTCGAGCCCCAGCGCCTCCTTGCGGCAGCCCCGGGGCCACAGCCGGTCCACCAGCACCCGCTGGCCGTCGTCGTCCCGCTTCTCCTCGTACACCCGCCTGCACTGGATCATCCTGCTTCCCCGCCCTTGAGATCACCGAGGCGCCCCGGTAACGTGGCCGCTCCCTTCAGGAGGCCCACCGATGCGCGTTGTCCGTCCACTGCTTTTCAGTCTGCTCCCCCTCTTCGCCGGCTGCCAGATGCTCGCCACCGAAGACGCACCCGCGCCCCTGGCGCCACGCACCCAGGGTGAGCTGAGCGCCGACGCCGGCCATCTGCTGTTCCGCCCCTGCTCCGAGCAGCGCCGCTTCGTGGTCGCCGACAGCGGCGCCACCGGCATCCTCCAGGAAGCCGCCACCCTGCTGGACGATGGCCCCGGCCCGCTGTTCGTCGACCTGCGCGGCAACCTCGGCGCCAGCAAGGGCGCCGACGGCCAGATGGACGTCACCCAGCTCTATCGCCTGCAGCGCGAAGGCCATGGCTGCGAAGACCTCAACTTCAAGCGCCTGCTGCTGCGCGCCAGCGGCCACGAGCCGGAGTGGAACATCAACGTCAACGCCAAGGGCCTGGTGCTGGAGCAGCTCGGCCAGGAGCCCGTCGCCCTGCCCTACATGGAAGAACAGCTGCCCGACGGCCGCTTCAACCTCACCAGCGAAGCCAACGGCAAGCGCGTGGAGCTCTGGGTCGCCCCGCAGCGCTGCGTCGACGCCATGAGCGGCTCGGTGCAGCACCTGACCGCCGAATTGCGCCTGGACGGCAAGCCCCTGCGTGGCTGCGCCTACTTCGGCGGCTCGCGCAACGAGTGAGCCCCTGCCCGGCCGACCCCGGCCGGGCCGCTTTCCCGCTGCACACTCGGCCGCCATAACCGGGCGGTCGGGGCGCGCCACCGGCGGCGACCTCCTAAGCTTGTCCATGGACAAGCACAAGGAGAACGACATGCTGCGCATCGCATTGAACGGATATGGCCGCATCGGCCGCGCCCTGGTCCGCGCCCTCTTCGAACGGGGCCTCGACGCCCGCGTACGGATCGAGGCGATCAACGACCTCGGCGACGCCACCACCCTCGCCCACCTGACCCGCTTCGACTCCACCTTCGGCCGCTTCGCCTGCCCCGTGAAGCTCAACGGCGACTGCATGGACATCGGCCTGCAATCCATCCGCCTGCTCGCCCAGAGCGACCCGGTACGCCTGCCCTGGAGCGAGCTGGGCGTGGACCTGGTGGTGGAATGCTCCGGCCGCATGAAGAGCCGCGAACAGGTGGAACGCCACCTCGCCGCTGGCGCCCCCCGGGTGCTGCTCTCCCACCCGCTGGACAGCGCCGACCTGACCCTGGTCTACGGCGTCAACCATGGGCTGCTAGGCGAGCAGCGCATCGTTTCCAATGCCTCCTGCACCACCAACTGCCTGGCGCCCCTGGCCCAGGTGCTGCACCAGGCATTCGGCATCCGCAGCGGCCTGGTGACCACGGTGCACGCCTACACCAACGACCAGAACCTGCTGGACAAGACCCACGACGATCTCTACCGCGCCCGCGCCGCCGCCCTGTCGATGATCCCCACCGCCACCGGGGCGGCGCGGGCCATCGGCCTGGTCATCCCCGAGCTGGCCGGACGCCTGGACGGCATGGCGGTGCGGGTGCCGACGCCCAACGTATCGCTGGTGGACCTGAGCTTCATCGCCGAGCGCCCGGCCACCCGCGAGGCGGTCAACGCCGCCCTGCGCGAAGGAGCCGCGCGCATGCCTGCGGGGGTGATGGAGTGCAACGAAGAGGCCTTGGTGTCCGTGGACTTCAACGGCCACCCGGTGTCCTGCGTGGCGGACCTCGCCCACACCCGCGTGCAGGGCGACCTGGTCAAGGTGCTGGCCTGGTACGACAACGAATGGGCCTTCGCCAACCGCATGCTGGACGTGATGCTGGCCTGGCTGGAGCGCTAAGCCTCAGTCCAGCCGCAGGTGACAGAGCGTCGTGCGCCGCGAACCGGTGGCACGGCGCTGCGGGTCATCGAAGGTGCGCAGCTCGCGGAAGCCCGCCTTGCGCATCATCCCTGCCGAGCCCGCGTTCTCTTCGTGACGCTCGATATAGACATCCCCCACGCCCTGCTCCGCCAGGCGCTCGACCACTGCCCGCAGCATGCGCGAGCCCAAGCCGCGCCCGGCCAACTCGCGGTGCACCACCGCCTCGCAGACATAGGCGCGGGGCGAGTCATCGCGGCCAGCCTCCTGGTGCTCGGCGAAGCCGGTGCTGAAGTAGAAGGTGATGAAACCGGCCAGCACGCCCCGCTCCTCGGCCAGCAACGCCTGCACGCGGCCATCGGCGATCCCCGCCAGGTGCTCGCGCACTTCGTCTTCCGGGAGGAAATTCCAGGGGTTGGGGCCGTGCTCGAAGATGAAGGCGGCCATCGCCTCGATATCCCCAGCCCGCGCGGTGCGCAGCTGCACGCCGTCATCCAGGCTCACAGGCCCGCCACCTGGATCGAGTCGGGCAACGCCGCGCCTTGCTCCGCGCAGGCGGCGATGGCCGCCACCAGGGGCTCCAGGGTGTAGCCCTGGGACTGCAGCCAGGCGTCGTCGTAATAGGTGGTGGCGTAGCGCTCGCCGCCATCGCAGAGGATCGCCACCACCGAGCCCTTCTCCCCCGCCGCGACCATACGCAGGCCCACCAGCAATGCGCCCACCAGGTTGGTGCCGCTGGAACCGCCCACACGCCGGCCCAGGCGCTGGGCCAGGTAGTGCATGGCGGCCAGGGACAGGGCATCGGGCACCTTGGCCATGGCATCGATCACCTGGGGCAGGAAGGAGGCCTCCACCCGGGGACGGCCGATGCCCTCGATGCGCGACCCCAGCTCCAGGGTCAGGCTGCGGTCGCCACTGCGGTAGCTGTCGAAGAACACCGAGCGTTCGGCGTCGGCGCAGAACACCCGGGTGCAGTGCTGGCGATAGCGCACGTAACGGCCCAGGGTCGCCAGGGTGCCGCCGGTACCGGGGCTGGAGACCAGCCAGGCCGGCTCGGGGAAGTGCTCGTGGCGCATCTGCTGGAAGATCGACTCGGCGATGTTGTTGTTGGCCCGCCAGTCGGTGGCGCGCTCGGCGTAGGTGAACTGGTCCATGAAGTGGCCGCCGCTCTCGCGGGCCAGGCGCTCGGACTCGGCGTAGATCTGCGTCGGGTCGTTCACCAGGTGGCTCCTGCCGCCGTAGAAGGCGATCTGGGCGATCTTCTCCGGCGAGGTGGTGGCGGGCATCACGGCGATGAAGGGCAACCCCAGCAGGCGGGCGAAATAGGCTTCGGAGATCGCCGTCGAGCCGCTGGACGCCTCGATCACCGGCGCGCCCGCCCTGAGCCAGCCGTTGCACAGGGCATAGAGGAACAGCGAGCGCGCCAGCCGGTGCTTGAGGCTACCGGTGGGGTGGCTCGACTCGTCCTTGAAGTACAGCTCGATGCCCGGCAGGCCGGGAAGCGACAGGGGGATCAGGTGGGTGTCGGCACTGCGCTGGAAGTCCGCCTCGATGATGCGGATGGCTTCCTGGGTCCAGGTGCGGGGGTCGTTCATGTCAGCCTCTTCTCAATCCAGGATGCCGGCGGGGGCCGGCGGAGCGTTGCGCCATTGGCTCAGGGCCACCCCGGCGAACACCAGGGCGGCAGCGCCCAGCTGCATGGGGCTGAGGCGCTCATCCAGCAGGAGCATGGCGAAGATCAGGGTGAACACCGGAATCAGGTTGATGAACCCCGACGCCTGGCTGGCCGGCAGGCGGCCCACACCGAAGTTGTACAGGCCATAGGCGCCGACGGTGACGACCACGCCCAGGTAGACCATGGCGCCGATGGCCAGCGCGCTGGGCGCTTCGGGCAGGGGCGCCGAGAGCGCCGCCACCGGCAGGAAGAACAGCGCGCCGATGAAGGCCTGCATCGCCGTCAGCAGGAACACCGAATAGCGCGCCGACAGGTGCTTGAGCAGCAGGGTGTAGCCGGTGGCGCAGACCATGGCGAGGAATTCGTAGAAATTGCCCAGCAGGGGCGCCGAGGCGTGGGGGTCCGCCTCGCTGGCCAGGCTCAGCCACACCGCACCGGCCACCGCCAGGAGGAAGCCCGCCAGGGTGGTGCGGGTGATGCGTTCACGGAGGAAGACGTAGGCGCCGACGGCCACCAGCAGGGGCAGCAGCGCGGTGATCATGCCCGCCTGGGCGGCGCTGGTGTGCTGCAGGGCCAGGGCTTCGAAGATGAAGTACAGGCAGGGTTCGCAGGCGGCCAGGCCAAGGAAGTATTTCCAGTCGCCAGGCCGTGGATCGCAGTCACCGCGCCAGCGCCAGGCGAGCAGGAAGATCAGGCTGCCCAGGGCCATGCGCGCGAAGATCACCCACATGGGCGCGACCTCGCGGAAGGCGAGCTTGAGGGCGATGAAGGAACTGCCCCACAGGGCCATGGCCAGCACCAGGCAGGCAACCGCCACCCAACGACCTTGCTGCGCCATCGACTGCCTCCGGGGAAAACCCAAGTCTAGGCGCCAGGACGGCGCCGCGACAGGCACAGCGGGGCGATGAAACTGTTACTGCTCCCAGGGTTTGCCGCGGGTCTTGCGGGTCAGCGGCAGCTGCTGCAGCACCGCCGCCTTGGCCAGCATGTAGGCGCTGACCGGGGCGCTGATGAAGAGGAACAGGCTGATCAGCAGCTCATGCACGCTGAGCCCCTCGCGGGTAGCCGAGAAGTAGATCAGCGAGGCCACCACCAGGCTGCCGACACCCAGGGTGGTGGCCTTGGTCGGCCCGTGCAGGCGCATGAAGAAATCCGGCAGGCGGAACAGGCCGATGGCGCCGATCAGCACGAAGGCCGCGCCGAGCAGGAGGAACAGCGAGATGAGGATCTCGACCCACAGGGCCAGGGGCTCGGCGTTCATTCGATGATGTCTCCTCGCAGCATGTACTTGGCCACCGCCACGGTGCCGACGAAGCCGAGCACGGCGATCAGCAGCGCCACTTCGAAGTAGAGGTTGGTGCCCTGCCAGATGCCCAGCAGCATGAGCAGGGCGATGGCGTTGACGTAGAGGGTGTCCAGGGCCAGTACCCGGTCGGGCAGGCAGGGGCCGCGCACCAGGCGCGCCAGGGTCAGCAGCAGGGCGATGACCAGCAGCACGAGGCACAGCGGGATCACGTAGGCGAGCATGGGAAGACCTCCTTCAGGGGCGCCTCGTAGCGCGACTTGATCTCGGCGATCAGCGCGGCGTCGTCCGGTACGTCCAGGGCGTGCACGAGCAAGGTCCGGCGGTCGGCCGAGAGGTCGGCGGAGACCGAGCCCGGGGTCAGCGAAACCACGCACACCAGGATGCTGATGGCCATCTCGTCGTCCAGGTCGATGGGCACCTCGACGAAGGCCGGGCGCAGCCGCTGCAGCGGGCCGAGGGTCTGGCGCGCGACCTGGAAGTTGGCCACCAGGATGTCCCACATCACCAGCAGCACGAAACGCCCCAGACGGGTCGGGTGCCACTCCCGGGGGCGGTCGATCATCAGCGGGTTGCACAGCAGCGGGATGGCCACCCCGAGCAGGCCGCCGAGCAGCCAGTGGCCGAAGGCGATGGAGTTCGACAACAGCAGCCACACCAGCAACAGCAGCAGGCTCATGGTCGGATGGGGCAGCAGGCGGCGGATCATGGCGCCACTCCTTGCAGGCTAACCTGGCGATAGAGGCCGACGTCATGCAGCTGCGCGGCGGTAGCCTGGACGTACTCCAGCAGCGGCGCGGCGAAGACCACCAGCGCCACGGCGGTGGCCAGCAGGGCCAAGGTCGCCAGAAGGCGGCCACGGTCCAGTTCGGCGCTGCCGAGCCTGTCGTTGCCGACCCGCCAGAACAGCGTGCTGCCGGCACGGCTGAGGGCGATGAGGCCGAGCAGGCTGCCGCCCAGCAGCGCCGACCACAGCAGCGCCGCCTGCATGCCCGGCGCCACCGCCTTGAGCAGCAGCACCTTGCCGATGAAACCGGACAGGGGCGGCAGGCCAGCCACGGCGATGGCAGCGAAGAAGAAGGCGCCGCCCAGCAGGTGCGGGGTCATCAGCGCTGGGCCCTGCACCAGCAGGCCGGCCTTGTCGCCGCGCTGGCGGGCGATCAGGTCGGCGAGCAGGAACATCCCGCCGGCCACCCAGGTGCTGTGCAGCAGGTAGAACAGCGCGGCGGCAAGGGACTCGGGGGTCCCCAGGGCCACGGCGGCCAGCAGGGTGCCGGCGGAGAGCAGCACCAGGTAGGCCACCAACCCCTGCAGGCGGTCGGCGGCCAGGGCACCGATGGCGGCCAGCGCCATGGTGGCCAGGGCCAGGGGCCAGAGCCAGTCGAGGGCGAGATCGGCCAGCTGCCCGGCACCGGCGCCGAACACCAGCAGGTAGACGCGGACGATGGAGTAGACGCCGACCTTGGTCATGATCGCGAACAGCGCCGCCACCGGCGCACTGGCAGCCGAGTAGGCGCGTGGCAGCCAGAAGTGCAGCGGCAGCAATGCCGCCTTGAGGGCGAACACCACCAGCAGGAGCAGCCCGGCGGCGGCCAGCAGCGGCGCGCTGTCGGCATCGGCCAGGGCCACCTTGTTGGCCAGGTCGCTCATGTTCAGGGTGCCGGTGATGCCATAGAGCACGCCGACGGCGATCAGGAAGAACGCCGAGCCCACCAGGTTGAGCACCACGTAGTGCAACCCGGCACGCACCCGCTCCGCACCGCCGCCGTGGAACAGCAGCGCGTAGGAGGCGATCAGCATGACCTCGAAGAACACGAAAAGGTTGAACAGGTCACCCGTCAGGAAGGCGCCGTTGATGCCCAGCAGCTGGAACTGCAGCAACGCATGGAAGCGCAGGCCACGGCGGTCGTCGCCACGAATGGCATAGAGCACCACGGCGCTGCCGAGCACGGCGGTGGCCAGCAGCATCAGCGCGGCGAAGCGGTCCAGCAGCAGGACGATGCCGAACGGCGGCTGCCAGCCCCCCAGGGCATAGACCTGCAGTTGGCCGTCGTCGGCGCGGGCCATCAGCACCAGCGCCAGGGGCACCAGGGCCAGGGTGGCGAGCACCGATATGCTGCGCTTGAGCCGCTCCAGGGAGGGCAACATCAGCAGCAATGCCCCGGCGAGCATCGGAATCAGGATCGGCAGGATGGACAGGTGACTCATCGCCCCTCCCCGTCCGCGCGGCCATCCACGTGGTCATTGCCCAGCTCGCCCACGCCGCGCAGCGCCAGGGTCACCACGAAGGCGGTCATGGCGAAGCCGATGACGATGGCGGTGAGCACCAGCGCCTGGGGCAGCGGGTCGGCGTACTGGCCGCCGCTGCCGATCACCGCCGCGTCGCCGGCCAGGCGGCCCATGGCGAAGAGGAACAGGTTGACGGCATAGGACAGCAGGGTCAGCCCCAGTACCACGGGGAAGGTGCGCGCCCGCAGCAGCAGGTAGATGCCGCTGGCGGTGAGCAGGCCAAGGGTGACGGCGAACAGGGCCTCCATCAGTGGATCTCCTCGGTGATTGGCGGGTGCAGGCTGAGCTTGCCGAGGCCGGCCAGCATCAGCATCACGGCCCCGACCACGGCCAGGTATACGCCCAGGTCGAAGAACAGCGCGGTGGCCAGCTCGATCTCGCCCACCAGCGGCAGGTGGAAGTGATCGAAGGCCGAGGTCAGGAAGGGGGCGCCGAACACCAGGCTGCCCAGCCCGGTGAGACCGGCGATCATCACCCCGGCACCGGCCAGGCGCTGGTAGCGCAGCGGCCGGCGCTGCTCGACCCAAGCCGAACCGGTGGCGATGTACTGCAGGATCAGCGCGGAGGCGGTGATCAGCCCGGCGATGAAGCCACCGCCAGGCAGGTTGTGCCCACGCAGGAAAATGAAGGCGGACACCAGCAGCGCCAGAGGCAGCAGCAGGCGCGACAGGGTCTCGAGGATCAGCGGCCGGCTGGAGCGCGCCCAGTTGCGGCCCTGGGGATCGCAGGTGGGGTTGGTCAGGCGCAGGCCGGACAGCAACGCATGCACGCCCACTGCGGCGATGGCCAGTACGGTGATCTCGCCCAGGGTGTCGAAGCCGCGGAAGTCCACCAGTATCACGTTCACCGCGTTGTGGCCGCCGCCACCGCTCACCGCGTTCTCCAGGAAGAAGTCGGCGATGGTCTGGTAGGGCCGAGTCAGCACCCCGTAGGTCAGCAGCCCCACCACACCGCCGCCGCCTATAGCCAGCAGCAGGTCGCGGGTACGCCGGCCCAGGGTGCTTTCGTTCGGCGTGCGCGAAGGCAGGTAATACATGGCCAGCATCAGCAGGACCATGGTCACCACTTCCACCGAGAGCTGGGTCAGCGCCAGGTCGGGGGCGGAGAAGCGAGCGAAGGCCAGGGCCACCAGCAGGCCGCCGACGCCGAGAATCAGCAGGGCCACCAGGCGCTGGCGATGGAACACGGCGGTGAGCACGCCCGCCACCGACAGCACCAGCATGCCCACCACGCTGGCGCCATCGAGCGGTATCGCCGGGCGCGAGCCGGTCAACTGCGCCAGGGGCCAGAGCGACACGGCCACCACCACCACTGCCGCGAGCAGCAGCAGAGCCAGGTAGCGCTGTTGCGAGCCGTTCTCCAGGCTGGCGGTCAGGCGGGTGGCGCCCCGCACCAGGCGCTGCATAACCCCCTCGAACACCAGCTTGGCATCGGCATCCGGCAAGCCGGCGTACCAGCGGAACAGCGGCTTGCGCCCGATATAGAGGAGCACACCGCCGACCAGGGCGATGCAGCTCATCGCCAGCGGCAGGTTGAAGCCGTGCCAGATCGCCAGGCTGTACTCGGGCAGCTCGCCACCCAGGCTGGCGCTGGCGGCCACCGCCAGCAGCGGCGCCACGGTGAAGTTGGGCGCCATGCCCACCAGTACGCAGAGTGCCACGAGGATTTCCACCGGCACCTTCATGTAGCGCGGCGGCTCGTGGGGCGGGAACTTCGGCAACGGCTTGGGCTCGCCATTGAAGAACACGTCATGCACGAAGCGCAGTGAATAGGCCACCGAGAACACGCCCGCCAGGGTCGCCCCCAGCGGCAGCAGCCAGTGCAGCCCGCCTGCCATGTTCTGGCTAAGGGCCTCGCCGAAGAACATCTCCTTGCTGAGGAAGCCGTTGAGCAGCGGCACCCCGGCCATCGCCAGGGACGCCACCATTGCCAGCACGGCGGTGTGCGGCAGGTAGCGCCACATGCCGTTGATCAGGCGCATGTCGCGGCTGCCGGTCTCGTGGTCGATGATCCCCGCCGCCATGAACAGCGAGGCTTTGAAAGTGGCGTGGTTGATGATGTGGAACACCGCCGCGACGTTGGACATGGGCGAGTCCAGGCCGAACAGCAGGGTGATCAGGCCCAGGTGGCTGATGGTCGAGTAGGCCAGCAGGCCCTTGAGGTCGTGCTGGAACAGCGCCAGGGTCGCGCCCAGCAGCAGGGTCGACAGCCCGCTCAGGCTCACCAGGTAGAACCACCAGTCGGTGCCGGCCAGGGCCGGGTAGAGGCGCGCCAGGAGGAAGACCCCGGCCTTGACCATGGTCGCCGAGTGCAGGTAGGCGGACACCGGCGTCGGCGCCGCCATCGCGTGGGGCAGCCAGAAATGGAAGGGGAACTGCGCGGACTTGGTCAGCGCGCCCAGCAGCACCAGGCACAGCAGCACCGGATAGAGCGCGTGGGCACGGATGTGGTCACCCGCCGACAGCACGTCGGTCAGCTCGAAGCTGCCGGCCACATGCCCCAGCAGGAGGATGCCCGCCAGCAGCGCCAGGCCGCCGGCACCGGTCACCGTCAACGCCATGCGCGCGCCCTTGCGGGCATCCGAACGATGGCCCCAGAAACCGATCAGCAGGAAGGACGAGAGGCTGGTGACCTCCCAGAACACCAGCATCAGCAGCAGGTTCTCGGAGAGCACCACGCCGAGCATGGCGCCCATGAACAGTTGCAGGAAGGCGAAGAAGCGGCCGATGGGTTCGCGCTCGGACAGGTAGTAGCGGGCGTAGAGGATGACCAGCAGGCCGATGCCGAGGATCAGCAACGCGAAGAGAAAACCCAGGCCATCCAGGCGCAGGCTGAAGTTCAGGCCCAGCCCCGGCAACCAGGGCAGCATCAGCTTCAGGGTTTCCCCACCCAGCACGGAGGGGGCCTGCATCAGCAGCAGGATCAGCCCGGCCAGCGGCGCGAAGGCAGCCGCCAGCGACGCCTGGTTACGTCCCAGGCGTTCGGCGAGCAAAGGCAACAGAGCGCCCATAAAAGGCAGCGCGACAATCAGCGCCAGAAACATCGATGACCCTCCCAAACTAGGCCCCGTCCAGCGCTGAAGTCCGGCAAGGCGAAAACTCGACGATTATCCATAACTATCGATTGCCGGACATGCATTGAATTATTTCAAAAAACTAGCGAAACCCGTCTCCCTGAAACGACGACGGCTACCCCATGAGGGGCAGCCGCGTTGGGAAGGCAGCGATGCAGACGGGAGACGAAACGGGGGCCGACTCGCTCCTGCAGGCGAACCGGAATCAGTGGGAAACGCGGCTGGTACCGTTGACGGTCATGATGCGAACGCGCTCGCCTACACGGAAAATCTCGTTTTCCTGCACTTCCTGCACATAGGCGCGCATGGAGCCGTCGTCTTCGCGAACGGTGATCTCGACGCCCTGGGTACGGGTCAGGCCTTCTTCGGTCGCAGCGCCCAGCAGGCCACCGGCAACCGCACCGATCACAGCCGCTACCACACTGCCACGCCCGCCACCGATGGCGCTGCCGCCGACACCGCCGACGACCGCACCGGCGCCTGCGCCGATCGGGGTCTTGGTGCCTTCGATCTTCACCGGACGCAGCGATTCGATGGTGCCCATGCGCACGGTCTGCACCTGGCGTGCTTCGTCGCGCGAATAGGTGTCTCCGGTCAGGCTCGACTGACAGCCGCCCAGAAGCATCGCTACCGCAGAGAACGAAGCGACTAGCAGAACGGATTTACGCATAGCATTTCCTCCAGATTGGATGCTCGTCCATTAGACTCCGCAGCGGCGGAAACTGTCACCCGGCGCCTGAACAAACTGCCGACCCGTTCAGTTTCCATACAGACTCACCACTCGGACAACGCCAAGGCGCCCGGGTGCCGCCAGAGCAAGGGTAGTTCATGGATTACTTCATCATCGTCACCACCACCGCAGCGGGGCTGTATTTCCACTGGTGGATTTACGTGCGCATCAAGCGCTGGATGGACCGTGACCTGGCGCTGTCCCTCGCCGGCGCGGACGCCGCTCGCCGCGACTACATGCTCGAACAGCTGCAGGCCGCCCGCCGCGAGAAGGTCAAGCGCAAGGACCTGCCGGCCTGGCTGGAGCGCGCCGCCCAACGCTACCCCGGGGCCTGAGCCCGCCCCGCCAAGGCCCAGAGCCGGGCGATATCGGCGGCACGCGCCTCCAGTTCATCGCCGGCCACGGCCATCGCCCGCTCCAGCGTCATCGGCCCGGGCACCAGGCTGAAGGCCGCCTCGATACCCGCCTCGCGCAGGCGCTGGTAACCCTCCCCCAGGCTGCCCGCCAGGGCGATGACCGGCACGCCGGCGGCCCGTGCGACACGCGCCACGCCCACCGGCGTCTTGCCATGCAGGCTCTGGGAGTCGAGACGCCCTTCTCCGGTGATCACCAGGTCGGCGCCCTGCACCGCCTCGGCGAACCCGGCCAGTTCAGCGACCAGCTCGATCCCCGGACGGAAACACGCCCCGAGGAAGGCCCGGGCAGCGAAGCCCAGCCCACCGGCCGCACCGACGCCGGGTTGCTGGCTGTGGTCCTGCCCCAGTTCCTGGGCGACCACCTGTGCATAACGTTGCAGCGCCGCATCCAGCTGCTCGACCTGTGCCGGGCTCGCGCCCTTCTGCGGGCCGAAGACGTGGGAGGCGCCCCGGGGACCGCAGAGCGGGTTATCCACATCCGCCGCGACTTCGAACTGCACATGGGCGAGACGTGAATCGAGGCCGCTGCGATCGATCCGTGCCAGGTCGGCCAGCGCGGCACCACCGGGTGGCAATTCGCGCCCGTCGGCATCCAGCAGGCGCAGCCCCAGGGCCTGCATGAGGCCGGCCCCACCATCGTTGGTGGCGCTGCCACCGAGGCCGAGGATGATGCGCGTGACGCCGGCGTCCAGGGCCTGGCGGATCAGCTCACCGGTGCCGAAGCTGCTGGTGCGGGTAGCGTCCCGCTCGCTGGCGGGCACCAGATGCAGCCCGCTGGCGGCAGCCATTTCGATGATGGCGCTGCCCTCCCCCAGCCAGCCCCAGTGCGCCTTGACCTCATCCCCCAGCGGCCCGCGCACGGTCGCCATACGCCGCTCGCCACCACTGGCCGCGAGCACGGCATCCACCGTGCCCTCGCCGCCATCGGCCATGGGCCGCAGCAGCACTTGGGCCGCCGGGAATACCGACGACCAGCCGCGCCCGATGGCGGCAGCCACTTCGGGCGCGCTCAGGCTTTCCTTGAAGGAATCGGGAGCAATCACAATCTTCATCGGGTTACCTCGGGATGTGCCCGGAGCACGGAGCTCCGGGCGGTACTGCGGTCAGAGCAGGATCAGGCTGAGCAGCCAGGTGACGAGCATGCCGACGATACCCTGTACCAGGGTCGCCAGGGTCTGCGCACGGTAGGCCAGGGACACCGGCATACGGCTGAACTGGGTGACCACCCAGAAGAAGCTGTCGTTGGCATGGGACACGGTCATGGCGCCGGCGCCGATGGCCATCACGGTGAGCACACGGCCCATCTCGCTGTCCAGGCCCAGCTGGCCGAGCAGCGGCGCCACCAAGGCGGAAGTGGTGACCAGCGCCACGGTGGTCGAGCCTTGTGCGGTCTTCAATGCGGCGGCGACCACGAAAGGCATGAACAGGCCGATGCCCAACGCCGAGAGGGTGCTGCCCAGGTAGTCGCCCAGGGGGGTGACCTTGAGCATGGCACCGAACGCGCCGCCGGCACCGGTGATCAGCAGGATGGGCGCAGCGGAGACGATGCCCTCCACCACACGATCATGGAATTCCTTGCGCTTGTCGTCGCTCTTGAGCAGCGTGCAGGCCAGGGCGACACCCACGAGCAGGGCCACTACCGGCTGGCCGAGGAAGCTCAGCAGGCCGAAGAAAGTGCCGCTGCCGAAGGGCTTGGCGGGGAAGGCGGCGATGGAGCCCAGGCAGATCAACAGGATGGGCACGAAGATCGGCGCGAAGGCCTGGAAGGCACTGGGCAGCTTGCCGTAGCCGGCACGCAGGGCGGCGAAGTCCTGGTCCGCCGATTGCGACAGCGGGTCGTCCTCCAACTCCACCTCACGGCCGATGAAGCGGTTGGCCCACCACATGCCGGCCAGGGCGGTGGCCAGTGCCACCACCAACCCGACGGCGATCACCAGCCCGAGGCTGGCATCCAGGCCCAGGTTGCCGGCGGCGGCGATGGGGCCGGGGGTGGGCGGCACGAAGGTGTGGGTGGCATAGAGGCCGGTGGCCAAGGCCACGCTCATGGCCACGGTGGAGACGCGCATGCGCGCCGCCAGGGCGTTCTTCAGCGAGTTGAGGATGACGAAACCGGAGTCGCAGAACACCGGGATGGACACCAGGTAGCCGATGATCGACATGGTCAGGGTGGGGAAGCGTTCGCCCAGTAGGCGGATAACCGTCTCGGCCATGGTGATGGCCGCGCCGCTGCGCTCGAGGATCACGCCGATGACGGTCCCCAGGACGATGACGATGCCGATGTAGCCGAGGATGCTGCCGAAGCCGGTGGTGATGGTCTTGACGATCTCGCCGGTGGGCACCTGGTAGGCGAAGCCGGCGATGAAGGCCGCGGCGAGCAGCGCGAGGAAGGGGTGCAGTTTGAAGCGGGTGGTGGACAGCACGATGAAGGCGATCAACGCCGCCAGGATCAGGACCAGGCCCATGTGCGGACTCCTTAGTTGTTGTTATGGATGCCGGATAGCCGCCCGATTCTGCGCGATCCCGAGCGCAATAGCCTTATGCATACGACCTAACGGACAGCGTCTTCGATGCCACCCATCCGTGCATTCGCACAATCGACCTTGGGCCAGCCCAGCAGGTCCAGCCCCAGGCCGAGCAACAGCAACTGGTCGTGACGCGGGCGCTCCAGCCCCACCAGTTCGGCGATGCGCTCCAGCCGGTAGCGCAGGGTGTTGCGGTGAATGCCGAGGGCCTGGGCACAGGCATTGCCGTGCCCATCGTGCTCGCGCCAACACTGCAGGGTGCGACACAGCACGCCGTCGTCATCCGCATCGACCAGCGCCTGCAGCGGGCCGAGCCAGCGCCGTAGCAGCCAGTTGCTGCGCTGGCTGAACAGCAGCGTCGACAAGCGGTGCTCCTCCAGGTGGAAGATGCGCTGCTGCGCTCGGCAGGCACGGGCGAAGGCATGCAGCGACCGGGTCGCCAGGGCGGCTTCGCGCAGGTCACCGATGCCGGCCTGGGGGTCGCTGATGCACAGGCGGGCGATGCCCCAGCCACGTTCGTCGGCCTGGGCCAGCCAGGTATCGTCATCGCGCTCGGCACTGAAGAGGCGGCAGCAGATCAGCTCGCGGGCCGACAGCGCCGCACACAGCATCCCCTGTCGGGCCAGGCCATCCAGCACCCGTGCCCGACGCTCCTGCAGGTCCCCCTCCTCCACCAGTTCCAGCACGCAGACCTGCTGCCTCCAAGGCAGTTGCAGGCCAATGCGCTCGGCTTCGGCGGCCAGGTGCACCAGGTCGGTCTGCGAATCGGCGAGCTGGTTCAGCCAGGCGTCCAGCTGGTGGCGCTGCCAGTGCCGCTCGGCCTGCAGCTGACGCTGCTCCACCAGCATCTCGGCAGCCATGCGCACCAGTTCGGCATAGGGGCGCACCGCATCCGGCTCGCCGGTGATGCCGAGCACGCCGATCAGCCGCTCGGCATGGAACAGCGGCAGGTTCACCCCGGGACGCACACCGCGCAGGCAGGCGGCAGCCTGCTCGTCGATCTCCACCACACGGCGGTTGGCCAGCACCAGTTGGGCACCCTCGTGGCGGGTATGCACGCGCAGCGGGTCGCCGCTGCCGATGATCATGCCCTGGGCATCCATGACGTTGATGTTGTACGGAAGGATGGCCATGGCGCGGTCGACGATGTGCTGCGCCAGGGTGGAATCGAGTTCGAGCATGGGCGGCCTCCAGGGGAAGCCGCCAGTCTACAGGGCGCGCATGCCGCTCAGGAAAGCCTCAGGGGGCGAGGCGTTCGAACATCCACTGGCCATCGACCAGGCGGTAGTTGAGGCGGTCGTGCAGGCGGCTCGGACGGCCCTGCCAGAACTCGACGCGCTCCGGCAGCAGGCGGTAGCCGCCCCAGTGCGGCGGGCAGGTGGGCGCCAGGTTGAGGAAGCGTCGCTCGGTCTCGGCGAGCAGCTGTTCCAGCTCGGCGCGGTCGGCGATCACCCGGCTCTGGGGTGAAGCCCACGCACCGATGCGACTGCCCAGCGGGCGCACCTGGAAATAGGCATCGGACTCTTCCGGGGTGACCCGCTCCACCCGGCCTTCGATGCGCACCTGGCGCTCCAGGCTGGGCCAGAAGAAGGTCATGGCGGCGAACGGGCGGGCCGCGAGCTGCTCGCCCTTGGCGCTGTCGTAGTTGCTGAAGAAGGTGAAGCCCCGCGCATCGAGCCCCTTGAGCAGGAGCACCCGGCAGTGCGGGCGGCCGTCGGCGTCGACGGTCGCCAGGGTCATGGCGTTGGGTTCGACCGGCAGTTGCTCGGTCTTCACCGCGTCACCGAACCATTGCTGGAACAGGGCGAAAGGCTCCTGGGGAGCCTGGGCTTCGCTGAGGCCGTCGCGGGTGTAGTCGCGACGCATGTCGGCGAGGGTCTGGGTCATCTCGGCGTCCTGCAAAAGGAAAGGCCTAGCTTACCCAAGCAAGGCTCATTTGCCTTGATCTGCCGCAACCACTTGCTGGGCCACCTTCGGCGGCTGGTTGTAGCGGGCCAGCAGGGCGACCAGGGTGTCCTGCGGGGTGAGGAGGATTTCCACGCGGCGGTTCAGGGCACGGCCGTCCTTGCTGTCGTTGGCGGCACGGGGCATGTCGGAGCCGACACCCTTGAGCGACAGGCGGTCGCGCTGCAGGCCACTGAGGCGGAAGATCGCCGCCACCGCCTGGGCGCGCTCCTGGCTGAGCTTGCGGTTGAGGGCGTCTTCGCCGGAGGTGTCGGCATGGCCGAGAACCAGAACACCGGTCTTCGGATCGCCTTCCACCAGCTTGGCGACACGGCTGAAGGGGCCGAGGGTGATGGGCAGCAGCATGCTGGGGCGATCAGGGTTGAAGGAACCTTCCACCGGCGCGGTGACCACCAGCAGGTTGTCGCGGCGCTCCACTTCCAGCTTGCTGTCCTTCACCGCCTCGCGCAGGCGCGGCTCGTACTGGTCCAGCCAGGCCTGGGTGAGCTTCTGGTCGACCTTGGGCACCTCGGCCTTGGCCACCTTGTCGTCGCTGCCACCGAACGGCCACCACCAATGGCTGGTGCCGCTGTTCTGCGCGTGGGCTTCCGCAGCCGGCTTGTCGTGGCTGAAGGTGCTGCAACCGGAAACGGTCATGCAGAGGATCAAGGTGGACGACTTGAGCAGCTTCATCGCGGGGCCCCCGTAACAGGTAAAAGGAGAAGGCGATACGCCATCGCATGATGGCGCATCAATCTCAGGTACAGGCTGAAATTCTGGACGCAACCCCTTCATCCGCAAAGGGATATTCCGTGCAACTGACGAGCGGTTCCGCTACAGGCAGCTCGCCAGGGTGCGGGCCAGATGCTGGGCGCGCGGGTCCATCAGCACATAGGGGCCGAGGGTGTTGGTGACGAAACCGAAGGCGACCTCGCGCTCGGGATCGGCGAAACCGATGGAGCCACCGGCACCGGGGTGACCGAAGGCCAGGCGGCCCATGCCGTAGGTGGCGTTGGCCACGTCCGGCTGGTCGAGCATGCAGCCCAGGCCGAAGCGGGTGCGGGTCAGCAGGGTGCGGTCGTCGCCGATGGCGTGCTCGCGGGTGAGCTCGGCGAGCAGCGCGGAGTCAAGCAACTGGCCGTCCAGCAGGCCGGCGTAGAAACCCGCCAGGCTGCGGGCATTGCCGTGGCCGTTGGCCGCCGGCTGCTGCATGCGCCGCCATTCCGGCTTGTTGGTGCTGGTCATGATCGACGGCGGGTTGGTGAAGGCGCGGGTACTGAGGGCCGTGGGCTCGGTCATCATGCACTTGAGCAGGCGCTGGGCCGAGGCGTCGCCCATGTTGCCCTTGGCGCGGGCGATATGGGCCACCCGGTGGAACTCGGCGTCATCCAGGCCGACGTGGAAATCCAGCCCAAGGGGGCGGGCGATACGCGCGGCGATGGATTCACCCGGGCCACGGCCATCGGCCAGGCGGATCGCCTCACCGGCCAGCCAGCCGTAGGTGATGGGGGCGTAGCCGTGTTCCTCGCCGGGCGTCCACCAGGGTTCCTCGGCGGCCAGGGCGGCGGTCATCGCCTGCCAGTCGTAGAGCGCTTCGGCCGGCAGCGGCTGACGGATCGCCGGCAGGCCGGCGCGGTGACTGAGCAACTGGCGCAGGGTGATGCGCTCCTTGCCGGCGGCGGCGAACTCGGGCCAGTAGCGGGCCACGGGGACGTCCAGCTCGAGCTTGCCCTCGCCCACCAGCTGCAACGCAGTGACGGCGGTGAAGGTCTTGGTGCAGGAGAACAGGTTGAGGATGGTGTCGGTCTGCCAGGCCTCCTGGCCGTCCTTGTCGGCCACCCCGGCCCAGAGGTCGAGCACGGTCTCGCCGCCCACCTGGACGCAGAGCGCGGCGCCGCGCTCCTGGGAGTCGTCGAACAGGGCGGCGAACGCGTCGCGCACCGCTTCGAAACGCAAATCGAAGTAACCCTGGGTCTGCACCGGCACTCTCCTCGGAAAAAAATGACGGCGGCATTGTTACCAATGCCGCCGTCTTTTGGGAACCTCGCCGAAGTTCGGCGCAGGGTCCATCGGTCAGTCGAATGAATCAGGATGCATCAGGCGCATCCCGCTTCTGCGCCGGGTCGGTCTCGACCTTGGGCGCCGGGTCCGGCTTGGGCGTGGCCTCGTCGGTGGGCTTGCCGACGGGCTTCTCCGATTGCTCGGGCTGCTCGGCAGGCGTGGCCGCAGCGGGCTTGGCTTGCGGTTTGGCCTCAGGCTTCGGCTCGGGTTTCGGCTCAGGCTTGGCTTCGGGCTTGGCGGCAGGTGCTGCGGCAGGCTTCTGCTCGGGCTTGGCCGCTGCCTTCTCCGCCGGCTTGTCGGCCGGTTTGGCTTCGGCGGGCTTGGCTTCTGCGGGTTTGGCCAGCTGGGCGGCGACTTCCAGGTTGGCCTTGCGCACCGCCTTGATGAAGCCGTCGTAGGGACGGTCGGTGATGCCCACCAGGCCAAGGTGGCCGTTCTCGCCGTCGAGCAAGCGGCCGCTGGCCGGCTGGTCGAGGTACTGGAACCAGTGGGCGCCGACGATCAGCTTCTCCTCCAGGGCCTTCTTGAGGAAGTTGGCGTAGGCCGGGCCACGCTCCTCTTCCTTGTAGACCTCGGCGACGCCGCCCCAGAACGGGCCGCGATCGCGGGAGCCGAAGTGGAACTCGGTGACCATCAGCGGCTTGTCCAGCTGGCGCAGGTACTCGAAGTCGTAACCGTGCTGCGGCTCGCGGGTATAGAAGTTGAAGCTCAGCACATCGCAGTACTGGGCGCAGGACTCCACCGCCTCCGGCACGCTCGCGGCGAAACGGCCGCCCAGCAGCAGGTGGTTCGGCGCGTGCCACTTCATCGACTCGGCGATGGTCTTGAAGTAGGTGTCGGCGAAGAAGCGCTGGAAGCGCTTGAGGTCTTCCTCGATGGCCGGGTGCTCGGGGTTCGGCAGCGGCGCCTCGAAGCCCGGGTCCTCCATCAGCTCCCAGGCCGGCAGCTCGATGCCCCAGGCCTGGGACAGGCCCTGCTGGTTGCGGTACTTGTCACGCAGCTGCTTGAGGAAGGCACGCTTGGCCGGCACGTCGGTGGTCAGGCGCAGGGTGCCGTAGGCCAGGGCGTAGCGGGATTTCGGATCGGCGCCGGGGCCGGCCCAGGCCAGCTCGTTGTCGGCGAAGTAGCCGATCAGCCAGGGGTCGTCGCGGTGGTCGCGGGCGGCGATGGCGATGGCACGTTCGGCGGCCATGGCGAAGCGCGGGTCGAAGGGATCGGGCATGCCGCCCCACCAGTCGAGACCGGTGCTGATGGTGGCGTAGTCGCCATGGATCGACAGCGGGATGGTGTAGGGCATGCGCTGGCTGGTGTTGAACTCGCCCGCGCTCCAGTTGCCGACGGTGTTGAAGCCCCAGGCCTTCAGGCGCGCGATGCTGTGGTCGACCCAGCGGGCCTTGTCCTGCTTGCCGTAGGTGCGTTCGAGGTTGGCGCCGTAGAAGTCGTACCAGCGGCCGTGGTCGAAGTTGCGGCCCTTGGTGGAGCCGGTGTCGCGGCGGCTGTCGCCATTGCCGTACCAGGCGACCAGGGGCTCGCCGTCCTTGGGCAGCGCGGTGAACATCGCCTCGCGGCCTTCGACATAGGTCTGGCTGTGTTCGGGGGTGACGGCGTTGACGCCGAGGGAATAGAAGGGATGGCCGTCCGGGGTCACCAGGTACCAGCGGTCGTCGCGCTTCTCGGTGCGGAAGAAGCCCTTGGCCTCGAAGCTCGGGCCGGCCAGCCAGCCGCCGTAGGGGTCCTGCTCGGGCAGCTTCTTCTGCCAGTCGTCGAGCTGCTTCTGCTCCTGCTGGGCAGCGTTCTTGAGCTGCTCGTCGTTCTTGATCTTCTCCGGCCAGTCGCCGCGGGTGTACTGGCCGTAGGTGTCGATCAGGCCCTTGTAGTAGTCGTCCTGCAGGCTTTGCTCGGCGGTGCCGAAACGGCCCAGGAGGACGCTCTGCACGGCATTGGGGTGGTCGAGGGACAGGGTCACGGCGCTGACCTTGGTCAGGTCTAGTTCGCCTTCCACCTCGGTGGCCAGCAGGTAGCGCTTGCCGTCGCGGCTCCAGGGTTGCGGCGGCGCGGCACGCATGCCATGGGCGCGGGGCGAGGTGGCGGTGAGCGGCACCAGCAGCGTCTGCGCCGGGCCGGCCGGCAGGGCCAGGCGGGTGCGCACGGTCTTGCCGTCGGCGCTTTCGATGGTCACGTCCAGGGTCAGGGCCCAGTCCATGGCGCTCTGCAGGCGCAGGCTCATGGCGCCGGCCTTGCTCCAGTCCCAGGTGCCGTTCTGCGGCGCGAGGCGCAGGCTGGGCTTGTCGGCCTGGTTGAAATTGAGGCGGCGGAGGATTTCGCCCTCGGGCGTGTTCTCGGCGGTCACGCTGGGCAGGCCCGCGTCCTGGGTGGTGACGGTGACGGAGTCCAGCGGGCGTACGAAGTTGAACAGTGTCTCGGCCTGTGCCGCCGTGCTCAAGCCACCGATGGCGAGCAGGATGGGCAGCAGTAGCGCTGGTTTGGTTCTGGATGACATGAAACCGATTCCCCACATGAAGTCAGTGCATAGACAGCGGAATGGGCGAATGTTGCCCGCGATCTGCAAAACCGTGCCCGCGCAAGCCGGCAATGATCGCAGAGGCGGGCCCGGCGTCAAGCGCCGCGGTGGTCTGTTTCAGCCGATCTCGCGGCGGAAGGGCGGCAGCGCGTTGAGAATCGCCTTGCCATAGCGCTGGGTGACGACCCGCCGGTCGAGCAGGGTGATGGTGCCGCGATCGGATTCCGTGCGCAGCAGGCGACCGCAGGCCTGCACCAGGCGCAGCGAGGCGTCGGGCACGGCGATCTCCATGAAGGGGTTGCCGCCCCGCGCCTCGATCCACTCCGACAGCGCGGCTTCCACCGGGTCGTCAGGCACGGCGAAGGGGATCTTGGCGATCACCACGTGCTCGCAGTAGGCGCCGGGCAGGTCGACGCCCTCGGCGAAGCTGGCCAGGCCGAACAGCACGCTGGTCTCGCCGTCGTCCACCCGCTGCTTGTGCTTGTTCAGGGTCTCCTGCTTGGACAGGTTGCCCTGGATCAGCACGCGCTTGCGCCAGTCGCGGTCGAGGCCATCGAAGACGTCCTGCATCTGCTTGCGCGAGGCGTAGAGCACCAGGGTGCCCCGCGAGCCTTCGACCAACTGCGGCAGGTCGCGGATGATCGCCGCAGTGTGGGCGGCGGCGTCACGCGGGTCGGCCTTGAGGTCCGGCACCTTGAGCACGCCGGCATCGGCGTGGTGGAAGGGGCTGGGCACCACGGCGGTGACCGCCTTCTTCGGCAGGCCGGCGCGCATGCGATAGCGGTCGAAGGTGCCGAGCGCGGTGAGGGTCGCGGAGGTCACCAGGGCGCCGTAGGCGACGTTCCACAGGTTCCGCCGCAGGGTCTCGGCGGCGAGGATCGGGCTGGCGTTGACCTCGATGTCGTAGGCCGAGCCGAACTCGGCCAGGGTCAGCCAGCGCGCCATGGGCGGGCTTTCTTCCGGGTCTTCGGCGGTGAAGGCGGTCCACAGCTCCCAGTTGCCCTGGGCACGGGTCTGCAGGCTGCCGAACAGCGGGTACCACTCCTCGGCCTGGTGGCTGGCGATGCCGACGCCGGCCTCCCCGTCCATGGCTTCCTTGAGCAGTTCGGTGAGCCGGGTGAAGACGTCGTTGAGCTTGGCGAAGCCCTTCTTCAGCTCGATGCCCATTTCGATCAGGTGCTCGGGCACCACGCCGGCCTCGAAGCGGTGGCGCGGGCGCTCGCGGCCTTCCATGTCTTCGCCGGCACGGAAGTCGGCGACCTCCTCGCAGGCGGTGAACATGAACTGCTGCTGGGTGCGGATTTCCCGCGCCAGTTCCGGCACGTTCTCGATCAGGCGGCCCAGGTCGCCCGGCAGCGGGTGCTGGGCGAGGAGCTTGGTGAGGTTCTTGGCCACCGTCTCCAGCCAGTCGGCGGTGGAGCGCAGGCGGGTGAAATGGGCGAAGTGGCCGATGGCCTTGTCCGGCAGGTGGTGGCCTTCGTCGAACACATAGAGGGTTTCGCGCGGGTCCGGCAGCACCGCGCCGCCGCCCAGGGCCAGGTCGGCGAGGACCATGTCGTGGTTGGTGACGATCACGTCCACCTTGGTCATGCCCTCGCGTGCCTTATAGAAGGCGCACTGCTGGAAGTTGGGGCAATGGCGCTTGGTGCACTGGCTGTGGTCGGTGGTGACGCGGGCCCAGTCCTGGTCCTCGATGGCCTCGGGCCAGGAGTCGCGGTCGCCGTCCCAGCGGTTGCCGGCGAGTTTCTCGATCATCTGGTTGAGCAGCTTCTGGCCGCTCTCGTCGACGTCGATGCGGAAGCCTTCATCGGCGAACAGCTGGGCGGTGGCGTTCTGCGCCTGGCCGTCCTGCAGCAGCATGTCGAGCTTGGACAGGCACAGGTAGCGGCCACGCCCCTTGGCCAGGGCGAAGCTGAAGTTGAGGCCGCTGTTGCGGATCAGGTCGGGCAGGTCCTTGTGGACGATCTGCTCCTGCAGCGCCACCGTGGCGGTGGCGATCACCAGGCGCTTGCCGGCGGCCTTGGCCGAGGGGATGGTCGCCAGGCTGTAGGCGACCGTCTTGCCGGTGCCGGTGCCCGCCTCCACCGCGACCACGGCGGGCTCGCCATCGCGATGGCCTTCGTCGTCGGTCTTGATGGCGCCCAGCACCTTAGCCACTTCGGCGATCATCAGGCGCTGGCCATAGCGGGCCTTGAGCCCCTTGGCTTCGAGAAAACGGGAGTAGGCGCCCTGGATCTGGGACTTGAGTTCAGTGCTGAGCATGGCTTCTTGCGGGCGCGAAAGGCTGGATAAATTTTCAGTACTTTAACAGGGCGGCTATCATAGCGCGCCTTGTTTCCGACTGGAGAAAACCCGATGACGCCCTTCGCCGCCCTCTACGCCGTCCACGTCCTCGCCGCCCTGGTGTGGGTCGGCGGCATGTTCTTCGCGTGGATGGTGCTGCGCCCCGCCGCAGTCCAGGCGCTCGACGCGCCGGCACGGCTGAAGCTGTGGGTGGAGGTGTTCCGCCGCTTCTTCCTCTGGGTCTGGGTGGCGGTGGTGCTGCTACCGGTGAGCGGCGTGGGGATGATGCACATGCGCTTCGCCGGCTTCGACGGTGCGCCGCGCTACGTGCACATCATGATGGGCCTGTACATCGCCATGCTGGCGCTGTTCCTGCGGGTCAACGCGCTGCAGCTGCCCGAGCTGCGCCGCGCCGTGGCCGCCGAGGATTGGCCGGCAGGCGGTGCGGTACTGGCCCGCATCCGCCGCCTGGTAGGCAGCAACCTGCTGCTGGGTTTGTTCCTGGTGACTATCGCTGCAGCGCGCCCCACGTTTTAAGACGCGGCGCAGCGATTCTTCGAGCGCTTATTCGATACGCACCACATCGAGCTGGCCGGCAGCACCCGCGCTGCCCGGCTGGCCAGGTTGCCCCGGGCGGCCCTTGGCGCCGGCAGCGGTGCGGTAGAACAGGCAACCCTTGGCGGAACCGCCACTGCCCGCCGCGCCGGCTTCACCCGCCGGACCACCGGCGCCGCCTTCCAGGCGCACCTTCACCTGCTCGACGGGGAAGTCCGTCGGCACTTCCAGGCGGATATGGCCACCTGCGCCGCCGGCCTGGCCGTCACCGCCGTTCTGGCCGTCATAGCCACGGCTGGCAGTGCCCCAGAGGCAGCCGCCGGCATCGCCATCGGCACCGGCGAGCCCGCTGTAGCCGGGCGTTCCGATGCCACCGCGGACATCCAGGGTGATCTCGTCCACCCGCACCTGCTCCAGGCGCAGGCTCAGGTCGCGCCCGGCGCTGGCGCCTTTCTTCATGCTGCCGGCCGCGCCGGATGCGGTGATGTGGCCACCGGTGCCAATCTCACCCTGGCGCACCACCAGGCTGAAGGGCTGGTCGGACGGGGCGATGCCGATGCGCGCGTCGCGGCCCATCACCAGCTCGCCAATGCGCAGCTCGGTGACGCTGGCCGGGATCACCAGGGTGCCGTAATCGTTGACCACCACGCGGTCGAGGCTGAGGGAGCCGACCCGGGCCGGCAGTTTGAGCAGGCTGTTGGCATCGACGCTGACGCCGCTTTCGGCCAGGACGACAGGGCTGGCCAACAGGGCCAGCAGGCAGTACTTACGCATGTTCGCGGCCTCCCTGGGAACGGGGCAGGCCGAGCAGGTGGAAGACGCCGAACAGCAGCAGTTGCAGGCGGTCGTTCCAGGGGCGCGGGCGAGCGCGCAGCTGGCTGTTGCACACCACCAGTTCCAGCAGGTGCAGGCCGAGCACCAGGGCGGCGACGGCATTGAGCAGTGACGCGAATGGTCGGGCAAACGGTTCGATCAGATTGGCCAGCACCGCCAGCCAGAACACCAGGGCAACCAGCTTGCCCACCCCCAGGAAAAGTTTCATGCCACCCCCCTCTGTTTTTTTAGTCCGCCGACCTTACTCCTCGTCATCGTCGCTGCCAAATGGCGGGCAGAAAGAAGGGGCCACGAGGGCCCCTTCGGTGTTGCACCGGGTGTTCAGCGAGCGACGTGGATCTCCACGCGGCGGTTCTGCGCGCGCCCGGAATCCGTGCCGTTGTCCGCCACCGGCTGGCTTTCGCCCTGCCCTTCGGTGGTGACCTTGTCCGCCGGGACGCCCTGGCTGATGAGGTAATCCGCCGCACTCCTGGCACGCCGTTCCGAAAGCCCCTGGTTGTAGGTATCGGAACCGACGCTGTCGGTGTGCCCCACGACCTTGACGCTGACCATGGCGGCCCCCGTCAGGCGTGTAGCGACATCATTCAGCTGTGTCTTCGCGTCACTGGTGAGCTCGGCGGAGTCGAAGGCGAACAGCACCTTGCCCTGGTCGCTGAGCACGATGACTTCGCTCTGCGGTGCGGGAGCCGGAGGAATGGGCTCCTCGGCCTTGACCACGGCCGGGTAGGTCTTCTGCGGACAGCCATTGTGGTTGACCTGGGTCCCGGCTGGAGTATTGGGGCACGTATCACGGCGGTCGAAGACCCCGTCACCGTCCTCGTCGCCATCCTGGGCGTAACAGATCAGACCGCCGACGATGGCACCTGCAACGGCGCCTCCACCAGCCCAAGCGGAACTCTCGATAGCGCCCAGCCCACCGCCGGCCAGACCGCCAATCGCACTGCAAAGAGGCCAGTTCCCCTGGTTGAGCGGCGCGTCGCCCGTACTGGACGTCGAGGCGCAACCCGAGAGAACACTGCCGACCAGAAGAAGTAGAGCAGCCCGTGAGAAGGTTCTCATGGTGAGGGATCTCCTGTGTCACCGGTCCCATACCGGTAACACAGGAGTAAAGACCCGCCCGTCACGGCGCACAAGCCGCGCGCCGCAACGGCTGCGGGATTCAGCGGTCGATGAGGATTTCCACCCTGCGGTTCAGCGCGCGGCCGTCGGCCGTGCCGTTGTCAGCGACCGGCTGGCTTTCGCCCGCACCACTGACGCCGGCGATGCTGCCCTTGGGTATGCCGGTCGAGACCAGGTAGTCCGTCACGGAATGGGCGCGCTTCTCGGAGAGTTTCTGGTTGTAGCTGTCGCTGCCGACGCTGTCGGTGTGACCGGTGATGGTCAGCTTGGCGGTCGGGGCCTCGTTGCGCAGGCGGCTGGCGATGGTGTCCAGCTTGGCCTTGTCGGCCGGGTCCAGCGCGGCGGAGTCGAAGGCGAACAGCAGGTCACGGACGACGATGGTCTCGTCCTCGACCACCACCACTTCCTCGACCTCTTCCACTACGGCAGGCTCGGGCGGGCAACCGTTCGCATCCACCTGCACGCCCGGCGGAGTGCCCGGGCACTTGTCGCGACTGTCAGGCACGCCATCGCCATCCTCGTCGCCATCGCCATGGACCCAGCAGTAGCCGGCGGCCATGCCGCCGCCGAGCAGCGCCCCCCAACCCGCCCAGGAACTGCTTTCAATCGCACCCAACGCTGCACCGCCTACACCGCCTACTGCTGCACACTTGGGCCAGTCGGTCTTCTGCAGGCCGGCGCAACCGGTCAGCAGGGTCGACACAAGTAGCAAGGGTATTGCTGTCCTTGTGATGCTCATATGCATGTCTCCTCGTGATATCGGCCTTTGGAAACCGATAACTTGGGAGTAAAGACGGGTGATTAAAAAACCGCCAGCACTAGGCCAGCAGCGGGCGGCAGGCTAGTCTTCGCAAACTTGTCCGAGGATTTTCGATGACTGCCAGCTTCTCCTCCCGCACCCCGCAACAGGCCCTTGCCGCCCTGCTCGACCGCTATGCACCGGCCCGCCTGCTGCTGGTGGGCAACTCACCGCTCCCGGCCCTGGAGGCCTTCGCCAGCGCCCACCCCGACAGCCAGGTGGTGCAGGTGCCCGCCGGCCCGCTGCCGGCCGAACAGGCGGCGCAACGCTTCGACCTGGCGCTGGTCGCCGACTGCCTGGAACACCTGCCCAAGCGCACCGCCCTGGAGCTGCTGGGCGGCATCCGCAACCTCAACGCCAGCCGCATCGCCGTGCTGGTGGACCTCGGCGCCTGCGACTGGACCGACACCGACTTCTTCGCCCTGGCGCTGCAGGCCACCGAACGCTTCCAGCGCGATGACCAGGTGCTCAACCTGTTCACCTACGACCTGCGCGAATACAAGCAGGTGCCCGATTGGCTGAACGCGAAGTTCTGGGCCAACCCCGAGAACTTCGGCAAGTACTGGTGGTGATGCCATGAGCGCAAGCACATGCCCCTGCGGCAGCGGCAACCTCCTCGACCTGTGCTGCGGCCGTCACCACGGCGGCCACCCCGCCCCCAGCGCCGAGGCGCTGATGCGTTCGCGCTACAGCGCCTATGTGCTGGGCCTGGTGGACTACCTGGTGGAGACCACCCTCCCCGCCCAGCGCGAGGGCCTGGACCGCGAGGCGATGAAGGCCTGGAGCCTGCAGAGCACCTGGCTGGGCCTGGAGGTGGAAGCCTTCGAGCTGCTGGGCGGCAAGCCCGAGCACGCACTGGTCACCTTCGTCGCCCGCTGGCACGACCAGGCTGGCGAGCACAGCCACCGCGAGCGTTCGTCCTTCGTGCAGAACGACGGGCGCTGGTACTTCATCGACCCGACCGTGGAAACCAAGGCTGGGCGCAACGACCCCTGCATCTGCGGCAGCGGGCAGAAATTCAAGAAATGCTGTGCGGGGTACCTCTGACCGAGCGCCCCGCCCCGGAAGGATTCGCCAACCGACAACAAGGAGATGTCCATGCACATGCGCACCCTGCTCGTCCCGCTTCTCGCGGGCCTCGCCGGCCTCGCCCAGGCTGCTGAAGTCCAGGTCAGCCTGGGCAGCCAGGAACGGGTCACCCGCCTGTTCGCCTACCCCAACAACTGCAACGTCATCTGTTACCGCGACTGGACCCTGGAGCAAACCGTCGAGCACTACCTCGGGCAAAGCCTGAAGCGCGACGGCATCGCCGGCGGCCAGGTCAAGGTAGGCCGCGACGACAAGGGCCTCTATGCCCGCTTCAGCGGCGTGCCCGCCGACTACGGCGTGCCGCTGGTGCAACTGCTGGACAACGGCGACCTCGCCTACAAGGGCGCCAGCCAGCTCAACAGCGACGGCAAGTGGCAGTACAGCTGGTACCTCTTCCTGCCCCTGGGCATGGCCCTGGAGAACCGCCGCAGCATCGAGCTGCTGCACTTCCCGCCGGACTATTCCCTGACCAAGGCCCAGGACTACCTGGAGTCGGCCACCACCGATCGCTGGGCCGACCTGCTGGTGCAGAACGGTGTCGCCACCGACGACACACCCGGCTACCAGACCATCATCGACATCGCCCCCATCGCCGCCCCCGCCAGCGCCGGCAGCGACCTGGAAGGCGTCTACAGCTACTTCACCCCCTACCAGACGCGCATGGTCGAGCAGCTCACCAAAGGCAAGCCGGCGCTGCCGATGGTGGCCTTCGGCGGCCCGGTGCGCAGCTGGATCAAGCAGCAGTACGGCACCACCATCGGCGTGCTCGGCCTCGGCACCATCAGCCCCACGCCCGAACAGAAGGTGCCGGTGCTGGGCAGCAACCACCCCAGCTACATCTGGTACGCCGCCGACCCGGAGAACTACGACGGCGACCAGGCCAAGGCCGACGCCACCGGGCTCAAGGTGATGGGGCAGGACCTCTCCGCCGCCTGCTGGCAAGCCGGCATGGGCAAGGACCATTCCGCCAACCCGAGCAGCACCCTGGATAGCTGCAAGCAGAAGTGGCAGGTGACCGACAAGGTGCAGACCTGCGAGCTGTTCTACACCTCCATCCGCAAGCTGGACGCGGACAAGGCCAAGGAGAAGTGCACGGCCTCCTGAAGCGCCGCTGCTACTCCGCACCAATGAAAAGCCCGCCGATCGGCGGGCTTTTCACATCAGGCACTCACTCCTGCAGGCGCAGGTGCGAGATGTCCGGCGGCGGGCCGGCCGGAGCGGCCTTGGCCTGGCCCATGTCGCTGCCCACCGGCGCCAGGCTGAACTGGCTCAGGTCGACCTTGGGCGGCGGCGCGTCGGCCTTGGCGTCCTGCAGGTCGGCACCCACCGGGGCGATACCGAAGTCCGGCGCCTCCACATCGATGAAGGCCGCCATGTACTCGTCGCGCGGGGCCACCTTGAGGCGACCCACCGCTGCCGGCTCGCCGGCCGGCTGGGTGACGGCGGCACGCACCGGGGCGGCCACCGGCGACTCCGGCGGCGGTGGAGCCAGCTCCACCTCCTCGATCTCGACGTCCATCGACACCACGTCCACCACCGCACCGGCACGCTCAAGCGTTGCACGATATTTCTCGGCGGCAGCCTCATCGAGGTTGTTCTTGATCACGATGCGCCTGCCGGAGAACAGCATGGCGATACGTTGCGCGTCAGCCTGAAAGAGCTTGGCCATGTTGGCCTGCACCAGCTCCAGCCGGGCTCCCGGAACCAGTTGGCCGGAGAAAGCGATCTCGTAGCGGCTCATGGTCACACTCCTGTCCGAAACAGACAGCAGTATGGCGCAGGTTTTTTTCTGCAAACAACAAGTTGCAGCCAAGCAGTTGCTTGTTACACTTGAGCGTCGATGGAGTAATGCAATGTTTTCTCAGGCGCAAACGATAAGAATTCTCAGCCTACTGATGTTACTGGCCCTACCTTTTTCGGGCATGACCGGATGTTCCACCTGGATGACCGGCGGCTTCCGCGATCCGGACGTACAGCTGGTGAAAGTCGATGTAATCAAGGCCAAGCTTCTCGAGCAGCAGTTCCTGCTGCGCTTCCGTGTGGACAACCCCAATGACGTCAGCCTGCCCGTGCGCGGCCTGGTCTATACCGTCCACCTCAACGACGTGAAGCTCGCCTCCGGCGAATCCAGCACCTGGTTCACCGTCCCGGCCAACGGCCACGAAACCTTCGATGTCCCGGTGCGTACCAACCTCTGGCGCCACATGAAGTACATCGTCAAGCTCCTGGAGAAACCCGACGAAGCCATTCGCTACCGCCTCGAAGGCGAAGTGAAGACCGGCCTGATGTTCGGCAAGAGCGTGCACCTCTCGCGCAATGGCGAGATAATCCCGGGCAACTACATCCCGGAGTGACGTTCCATGAGTCAAGAACCCCATGTCCATGGCCCCGACTGCAACCACGACCATGATCATGACCACCACGATCACGGCCATGTGCACGGCCCGCACTGCAACCACGGCCCCCAGGAGCCGGTGCGCAACCCGCTGAAGGAAGTGGGCCGCAACGACCCCTGCCCCTGCGGCAGCGCGAAGAAGTTCAAGAAGTGCCACGGCGCCTGATTCGCGCCAGCACGACCAAGGCCCGTCTAGCACGGGCCTTTTCGTGGGTGCCGGGAATACTTTAGGCTGGCCGCCCGCTTCCTGAGGAGTCCCACCATGATCGACTTGTATTACTGGACCACCCCCAACGGCCACAAGATCACGCTGTTCCTCGAGGAGACCGGCCTCCCCTACCGGATCCACCCCATCAACATCGGCAAGGACGAACAGTTCCAGCCGCACTTCCTGAAGATCGCCCCGAACAACCGCATTCCCGCCATCGTCGACCACGCCCCGGCGGACGGCGGCGAGCCGCTGTCGCTGTTCGAGTCCGGCGCCATCCTGCTCTACCTCGCCGAAAAGACCGGCCGCTTCATCCCGCAGGACCTGCGCGGCCGCGAAGAGACCCTGCAGTGGCTGTTCTGGCAGATGGGCGGCCTGGGCCCGATGGCCGGGCAGAACCACCACTTCAACCGCTTCGCCCCGGAGAAGGTGCCCTACGCCATCCAGCGCTACGTGAAGGAAACCGCTCGCCTCTACGGCGTGCTCGACAAGCGCCTGGCCGATCGCCCCTTCGTCGCCGGCGCCGAGTACGGCATCGCCGATATGGCCATCTACCCCTGGATCGTGCCACACACCTTCCAGGAACAGGACCTCGACGACTTCCCCAACCTCAAGCGCTGGTTCCAGAGCATCCAGGCCCGCCCGGCCACCGTTCGCGCCTATGACCTGGTGGAAAAGATCAACCCCGCTGCCGCTAAAAAGTAGGGCCTCCGCCGCTTGCGCAGTGCGAGGCCGCTCTCTAACGTAGCGCGTTTGAAAACCGCTGCCTCTTCGGGAGATACCGCTCCATGGCCTCGCCTGCGCCCCAGCGCTTCCTGCCCCGCTTCTGCCTAGCCGCCGCCCTCGGCGCCATGGTCGCGCTCACTGGCTGCCAGTCCTGGCTCGACAGCCGCTATTCCGACAGCCTGCCGCCCACCTCCGGCTTCAAGCCGGTCAAGGGCCTGGCCCAGAGCGTCTCGATCCGCCGCAACCCGCTGGGCATGCCGCTGATCGAAACCACCACCTTCCACGACGCCCTGTTCACCATGGGCTACGTGCACGCCACCGACCGCCTCAGCCAGATGATCGGCCTGCGCCTCATGGCCGAAGGCCGCCTGGCGGAAATGGCCGGCCCCGGCGTGCTGGATGTCGACCGCTTCATGCGCGCGGTGAACCTGCGCAAGAGCGCCGACATCCTCTACAAGAACGCCTCCCCGCGCCTGAAGTCCTTCTTCGAGGTCTACGCGCGTGGCGTCAACGCCTACCTCTTCCAGTACCGCGACAAGCTGCCGATGGACCTCGCCGAGTCCGGCTACAAACCCGCGTACTGGAAACCCGAGGACTCGGTGCTGGTGTTCACCCTGCTGAACTTCGGCCTGGCGGTGAACCTGCAGGAAGAGATCGCCTCGCTGGTCATGGCCCAGAAGGTCGGGGCGGACAAGGTCGCCTGGCTGCTGCCCACCTACCCGGACGAGAACCTGCCGTTCGACGAGGCCGACAAGCTCAAGGGCCTCAACCTCGGCGGGCAGATCCAGGGCCTCGCCGCCATCGACCAGGCCGCCGGCGCACTGGCGGGCCTGAACATGCTCGGCGTCGCCGCCTCGAACAACTGGGCCATCGCCCCGGAACGCACGCGCAACGGCAAGAGCATCCTCGCCAACGACACCCACCTGCCGCTGTCGATGCCCTCGTACTGGAACTTCATGCAGATCCGCTCGCCGAAGTTCCAGGCCGCGGGCGTCACCATCGCCGGCGTGCCCGCCGTGGTCGCCGGCTACAACGGCAAGCTGGCCTGGGGCATGACCATGGTCATGGCCGACAACCAGGACCTCTACCTGGAGAAGGTCAAGCGCGAAGGCAGCCGCCTCTACTACCTGGCCGACGGCAAATGGCAGCCGGCCATCGAGCGCAACGAGACCTTCTTCATCAAGGGCGAGCGGCCGATCCGCGAAACCCTCTACGAGACCCGCCACGGCCCGCTGCTCAACTCCGTGCTCGGCCAGCGCAAGCACCCGCTGCAACCGATCGAGATCAAGAGCGGCCTGGGCATCGCCCTGAAGACCGCCCAGTTCGAAAGCGACCAGACCCTGGACGCCTTCTTCGACCTGTCCCGCGCGCAATCCGTCGAGCAGGCCAGCGAGGCGACCCGCTCGATCCGCGCCATCGGCCTCAACCTGCTCACCGCCGATGCCCAGCACATCGCCTGGCAGGTCACCGGCCGCTACCCCAACCGCCGCGAAGGCCGTGGCCTGATGCCCTCCCCCGGCTGGGACGGCCGCTACGAATGGGACGGCTACGCCGACCCCATGCTGCACCCCTACGACCAGGACCCGAGTCAGAGCTGGCTGGGCACCGCCAACCACCGCACCGTGCAGGGCGGCTACGGCGTGCAGCTGTCCAACTCCTGGTTCTACCCGGAGCGGGCCGAGCGCATCGCCCAGCTCGCCGGCAGCGGCAAGCACGACACCCGCAGCACCATCGCCATGCAGTACGACCAGACCACGCCCTTCGCCGCCAAGCTCAAGGCGATGTTCGAAGACCCGGCCATGGCCCAGCCGCTCAAGCAGGCCATCGACGCCCTGCCCGCCGCCGAGCGCGACAAGGCCCGCGAAGCCCTGAGCCGCCTGCTGGCCTTCAACGGCGACCTGCGCCCGACCTCCACCGACGCGGTGTTCTACGAAGCCTTCCTGCAGGAAAGCGCCAAGCAGATCTTCCAGGACGAGCTCGGCCCCGAAGGCAGCCCGGCCTGGCAGGCGCTGGTGGAAACCGCCAACCTCTCCTACTCGGCCCAGGCCGACCACCTGCTGGGCCGCGCCGACAGCCCCTTCTGGGATGACGTGCGCACCCCGCAGAAGGAAGACAAGCCCGCCATCCTCGCCCGCAGCCTGGCCGCTGCCGTCAGCTTCGCCGAAGGCAAGCTCGGTGCCGACCGCAAGGCCTGGCAATGGGGCAAGCTGCACAGCTACACCTGGGCCACCGAAACCACCAAGCTCGCGCCCTTCATGAGCGCCAGCCAGCGCACCGGGATCAACGCCATCCAGGGCTACCTGGACCGTGGCCCGTACCAGGCCGGCGGCGACATGAACACGCTGAACGTCTCGGCCTACGAGTGGGGCAACAACTTCGACACCTGGCTGATCCCGGCCATGCGCATCATCGTCGACTTCGGCCAGCCGGAACCCATGATCGGGCTCAACAGCTCCGGCCAGTCCGGCAACCCGGCCAGCCCCAACTACGCCGACGGCATCGACGCCTGGCTCAAGGCCCGCTACATGAGCTTCCCCTTCCAGTCGCAGAACCTCGACAAGGTCTACGGCACCAAGCGGCTGACGCTCACCCCGCAAAAATGATCGCCGGGGCGGGAACTAACCGCCCCACGGCTGTCTATGTAAGCGGACTTACTCCATAGATCACATCATTTTCAGGGCGCCCTCACCGGCGCCCTTTCTTTTGCCCGCGAAAAGGCCACCGATGCTCCGTAGGTTGGGCTGAGGCACGAAGCCCAACGCATCGAAGCCCGTCCCAGCCGCGATGTTGGGCCTCGCAAGCTCGGCGCCAACCTACGGACGTTGTCCGGGAGCAGGTGTGCAGGAAAGGGAGAGAAGAAACCGGAAGACAGGGAACATAGCGGCCCATGCATTGCACATGGGCCGCCGTCGAAGGTCAGGACGCCTTCGGCTTCACCGGCGCCTTGGGCTCCGGCTTCTGGAAGGGGTACAGGTGCTGGCGCAGGATGCCGTCCGGCAGCGGCTTGCCGAAGACGCCGTAGCGGGTCGGCCACTCCTTGGGCGGCAGCTTGAAGGTGCCGAACACCATGTCGACGATCGGCAGGTGGATCGCGTAGTTCTTGTAGATGTAGTCCGGGTGCCGGGCGTGGTGCCAATGGTGGTAGCGCGGCAGCACCAGCAGGTAGTTGAACCAGCCGCCGTCGATGCGCACGTTGGCGTGGGCCAGCACCGCCTGCACACCCACCAGGATCACGTAGGCGTTCATCGCCTGGGGCGAGAAGCCCATCAGCATCAGCGGCACCAGCACCCCGGTGCGGGTCAGCAGGATTTCCACGAAGTGGATGCGCGAACCGGCCAGCCAGTCCATGGAGGTGCTCGAGTGGTGCACCGCGTGGAAGCGCCACAGCCAGGGCACCACGTGATACAGGCGGTGCAGCCAGTACTGGCCGAGGTCCGCCACCAGCACCGCGAGGATGAACTGCAGCCAGATCGGCAGCGCCTGCACACCGGCCTGGAACGAAGATGACACCGCCCAGCCACCCAGCAGCGTGGACGAGGCGGTGACGAAGATCAGGATGAACTGCACCAGCATGTGACTGACGAAGAAGTACGCCAGGTCGGTGCGCCAGTGCGGGCGCAGGATGTTCTGCTGCGGGTCCTTGGCGTAGAGCTTCTCCAGAGGGATGAAGACGATGGCCGAGACCAGCAGCGCCAGCACGAACCAGTCCAGCCCCAGGGAATAGGGCGTCTCACCGATGGTCTCGAACTGGATGTTGCTGCCACCGAGGAACACCGCCAGCCCGGACGCGATGATGCCGGTGAAGCCCAGGCGCTTGCGGCGGTTGAGCAGGATGTTCAGGGTGCCCAGGGAGAACGACGCCACCAGCCCCACCAGCAGGACGGTACGGGCGAACTGCTCGCTGTAGACCTTGCGGAACTCGGCGAAGGTCAGCCACTCGGGGAACAGGAAGCACAGCACCGCGCACAGGCTGAGCAGCCCCAGCGCTGCCGAAATGTAACCGCTGATACGCCCCTCACCGATCCGGAACGAATCGTGGCCGTGGCGCTGGAAATAGGCCTTGATCGCCTGCATTCGCACATCCTCCATGAAGTCGGCAGAAGAGCCGCTCCGAATCTTGACGTCACCACCTGGCCCCAGGCCACCTGTTCCGACGAACGCCCGGGACTTCCGTGACCTGTGTCGCGATCCCGAGGCGAACTTGCCAGCCGAACCAACCGAACCCGACCATGCTCATAACCATGAGCCCACAGCGAGGCGTGCCCATGGACCTGGTCGTCGCGAGGCCCGAAGGCCTCTACTGTCCGCCCGGTGATTTCTACATCGACCCCTGGAAACCGGTGGAGCGTGCCGTGATCACCCACGGCCACGGCGACCACGCGCGCACCGGCAACGGCCACTACCTGGCGGCCGCCGCCGGCGAAGGCATCCTCCGGGCGCGCCTGGGCGACATCCGCCTGCAGACCCTCGACTACGGCGAGCGCCTGGAGCACGGCGGCGTCACCCTCAGCCTGCATCCGGCCGGCCACGTGCTCGGCTCCGCCCAGGTACGCCTGGAATACCAGGGCGAAGTCTGGGTCGCCTCGGGCGACTACAAGACCGAGGCCGACGGCACCTGCGCCCCCTTCGAGCCGGTGCGCTGCCACTGCTTCATCACCGAATCCACCTTCGGCCTGCCCATCTATCGCTGGCAGCCGCAAGCCGCGCTGTTCGCCGAAATCGACGCCTGGTGGCGCGCCAACCAGGCCGCCGAGCGCGCCAGCGTGCTGTTCTGCTACGCCTTCGGCAAGGCCCAGCGCATCCTCCACGGCATCGACGCCAGCATCGGCCCGATCCTCGCCCACGGCGCCATGGAGCCGCTCAACCGGGTCTACCGCGAAGCCGGCATCGCCCTGCCGGAAACCCGCTACGCCGGTGACATCCCTCGCAACGACCCGCTGCTGCGCCAGGCCCTGGTGCTGGCCCCGCCCTCGGCCGGCGGCAGCACCTGGATGCGCCGCTTCGGCGACTACAGCGACGCCTTCGCCAGCGGCTGGATGATGCTGCGCGGCACCCGCCGGCGACGCGGCGTGGACCGCGGCTTCGTGCTCTCCGACCACGCCGACTGGCCCGGCCTGCTCTGGGCCATCGAGCAGAGCGGCGCCGAGCGGGTGTTCGTCACCCATGGCTCGGTCAACGTGCTGGTGCGCTACCTCTGCGAACAGGGCCTGGACGCCCAGGGCTTCAGCACCGAATACGGCGACGAGGACGAACCCGCCACGGCCGCGGAGGCGACCCCGTGAAGGACTTCGCCGAGCTCTATGGCCGCCTCGACGCCAGCACCTCGAACAACGCCAAGCTGGCCGCCCTGCAGGACTACTTCGCCAACGCCGCGCCCGAGGACGCCGCCTGGGCGGTGTACTTCCTCAGTGGCGGCAAGCCGCGCCAGCTGGTGCCGGTGCGCCAGCTGCGGGAAATCACCCTGGCCATCACCGGCCTGCCCGAGTGGCTGTTCGAGGAGAGCTACCAGGCAGTGGGCGACCTGGCCGAAACCCTTTCCTTGCTGCTGCCGCCCAGCGTCCATCGCTCCGACGAGGGCCTCGCCACCTGGGTCGAGGACCACCTGCTACCCCTGCGCGGGTTGCCGCCGGCGGAACTGGCCGCCCGCCTGCCGCCGCTCTGGGCACGGCTCGACCGCCTGAGCCTGCTGGTGTGCCTGAAGCTGGTCACCGGCGCCTTCCGCGTCGGCGTCTCGCGCCTGCTGGTGACCCGCGCCCTGGCCAACCTCGCCGGGCTCGACCCCAAGCGCGTCGCCCAGCGCATGGTCGGCTACACCGACGCCTCGCGCCCGCCCAGTGCCCAGGGCTATGCCCGGCTCATCGCCGCACAGAGCGAGGCCGAGCACCTGGAACGCGGCGGCCTACCCTACCCCTTCTTCCTCGCCCACCCGCTGCAGGCGGAGGTGGCGTCCTTCGCCGACCTGCTCGGCTCCCCGGCGAACTGGCTGATCGAGTGGAAGTGGGACGGCATCCGCGCCCAGCTGGTGCGCCGCGACGGCCACCTGTGGATCTGGTCGCGGGGCGAGGAGCTGGTCAGCGAGCGCTTCCCCGAACTCCACGGCCTGGCCAACGCGCTGCCGGACGGCACCGTGATCGACGGCGAGATCCTGGTCTGGAAGGACGGCCGCGTGCAGCCCTTCGCCCTGTTGCAGCAACGCATCGCCCGCAAGCGCCTGACCCGCAAGGTGCTCGACGACGCCCCCGTGCGCCTGGTGGCCTACGACCTGCTGGAATGGCGCGGCGAGGATTGGCGCCAGCGCCCCCTGGCCGAACGCCGCGAACGCCTGGAGCAGTTGCTGGAGGAGCTGAGCGACCCGGTGCTGGAGCTGTCCCCCGAGGTGCGCGGCGAAGACTGGCCCGACCTCGCCCGCCAGCGCGAAGGCGCCCGCGCCCTGGGCGTCGAAGGGATGATGCTCAAGGCCCGCGACGCGCTCTACGGCGTCGGCCGCACCAAGGACCAGGGCACCTGGTGGAAATGGAAGCTCGACCCCTACAGCGTCGACGCCGTGCTGATCTACGCCCAGCGCGGCCACGGGCGCCGCGCCAACCTCTACACCGACTTCACCTTCGCCGTCTGGGATGGCGACGACGCCAGCGCCGAGCGCGCCCTGGTGCCTTTCGCCAAGGCCTACTCGGGCCTCACGGACGAGGAGATGCGCAAGGTCGACGCCATCGTCCGCCGCACCACGGTGGAGAAGTTCGGCCCAGTGCGCAGCGTCACCCCCACCCTGGTGTTCGAGCTGGGCTTCGAGGGCATCGCCCTGTCCAAGCGCCACAAGAGCGGCGTCGCCGTGCGCTTCCCGCGCATGCTGCGCTGGCGCCAGGACAAACCGGTGGCCGAGGCCGACACCCTCGCCAGCCTCCAGGCCCTGCTGGCCGATGCCGCGCCGGAGCCCGAGGCTTGAGCCGCGCCCCCCGCCCCTCCTCGCGCTGGTTCGGCGACCGTGGCTGGCGCCCCTTCGCCTTCCAGAAAAGCCTCTGGCGCGCCGTCGCCCAGGGCCGCTCCGGCCTGCTCCACGCCACCACCGGCGCCGGCAAGACCTACGCCGCCTGGTTCGCCGCCCTCGATTTGCTGACCGGCGCCACGCCCACCCGCAAGGAGCGTGGCAAGGGCCAGGTGCTGCCGCTTTCGGTGCTGTGGATAACCCCCATGCGCGCCCTGGCCGCCGACACCGCCCGCGCCCTGCAGGCGCCCATCGACCAACTCGGCCTGCCCTGGAGCCTGGGCCTGCGCACGGGCGATACCGGCAGCGCCGAGCGCGCCCGGCAATCGCGCAACCTGCCCAGCGTGCTGGTCACCACGCCGGAAAGCCTGACCCTGCTGCTGACCCGCGCCGACGCCGCCCAAGCCTTCGCCGGGCTGCGCATGGTAGTGGTCGACGAATGGCACGAGCTGCTCGGCAACAAACGCGGCGTGCAACTGCAACTGGCCCTGGCACGGCTGCGCCTGTGGAACCCCGCGCTCGCCACCTGGGGCCTGTCCGCCACCCTGGGCAACCTGGAGCACGCGCTGCAGGTGCTGGTGCCCGGCGGCGACGGCCTGCTGCTGCAGGGCGAGCAGCGCAAGCGCCTGGAGGTGGACACCCTGCTGCCGGCCAGCGTCGAGCGCTTCCCCTGGGCCGGGCACATGGGCCTGCGCATGCTGCCGCAGGTGGTGGCGGAGCTGGAGGGCAGCGCCAGCAGCCTGGTGTTCACCAACACCCGCGCGCAGTCGGAAACCTGGTACCAGGCCCTGCTCGCCGCACGACCGGACTGGGCCGGGCTGATCGCCCTGCACCATGGCTCGCTGTCCCGCGAGGTGCGCGAGTGGGTGGAGAACGGCCTCAAGCAGGGCCGCCTCAAGGCCGTGGTGTGCACCTCCAGCCTCGACCTGGGGGTGGACTTCCTCCCCGTGGAGCGGGTGCTGCAGGTGGGCACCGCCAAGGGCGTGGCGCGGCTGATGCAACGGGCCGGCCGCTCCGGCCACGCGCCGGGCCGCGCCTCGCGGGTGACCCTGGTGCCCACCCACAGCCTGGAACTGGTGGAGGCGGTGGCCGCGCGCCAGGCCATCGCCGAGCGCCGCATCGAAGCGCGCCTGAGCCCGGAGAAGCCGCTGGACGTACTGGTCCAGCACCTGGTGAGCATGGCCCTGGGCGGCGGCTTCCAGGCCGAGGCGATGCTCGCCGAGGTGCGCAGCTGCTGGGCCTATCGCGCCCTGGGCGATGACGAATGGGCCTGGGCCCTGGCCTTCATCCGCCACGGCGGCCATTCCCTCACCGCCTACCCCGAGTACCGCCGCGCCGAACCCGATGCCAGTGGCTTATGGCAGGTGCCCAGTGCGCAGCTGGCGCGGCGGCACCGGCAGAGCATCGGCACCATCGTCAGCGACGCCAGCCTGCAGGTGCGCTTCTGGGGCAAGGGCGGTGCCGCCGGCTCCCTGGGCAGCATCGAGGAAGGCTTCATCTCGCGCCTGCGCCCAGGGGATGCCTTCCTCTTCGCCGGCCGCCCACTGGAGCTGGTGCGGGTCGAAGACATGACCGCCTACGTGCGCCGCAGCGCCGCGCGCAAGGCCGCCATCCCGCGCTGGAACGGTGGGCGCATGCCCCTTTCCAGCGAACTGGCCGATGCCCTGGTGCACCAGTTGGGCGAGGCCGCGCGGGGCCGCTACGACAGCCTCGAGCTGAAACTGGCGCGCCCGCTGCTGGAACTGCAGCAGGCCTGGTCGGCGCTGCCCGACGAGCACAACCTGCTGGCCGAGCGCCTGAAGAGCCGCGAGGGCTGGCACCTGTTCCTCTACCCCTTCGCCGGCCGCCAGGTGCACCTGGGCCTCGCCAGCCTGCTGGCCTGGCGCCTGGCCCGGCAGCGCCCCGTGAGCCTCTCCATCGCCGTCAACGACTACGGCCTGGAGCTGCTGGCAGCCACCGAGGTGGATTGGGCCGCATGCCTGGGTCCCGAGCTGTTCAGCGAGCACGAACTGCTCGAGGACCTGCTGCACAGCCTCAACGCCAGCGAGCTGTCGCGCCGGCGCTTCCGCGAGATCGCCCGCATCGCCGGGCTGGTGTTCGCCGGCCGCCCCGGCGCCAGCAAGAGCACCCGCCAGCTGCAGGCCTCCAGCGGGCTGTTCTTCGACGTGTTCCGCCAGTACGACCCGGACAACCTGCTGCTGCACCAGGCCCGCGAGGAGGTGCTGCGCCAGGAGCTGGACCTGCCGCGCCTGGAGGCCTGCCTGCAACGCATCCGCGAGCGCGAGCTGCGCCTGGTGGAGGTGCCGCGCCCCACGCCCCTGGCCTTCCCGCTGCTGGTGGAGCGCTTCCGCGAAGGACTGAGCAGCGAGAAGCTGGCCGACCGTATCGCTCGCATGGTGGAACAGCTGGAGCGCGCCGCCGACAAGCCACCGCGCCGGAGCCGGGCGCGATGAACGCCGCGCTGGAGGTGGAACTGGCCGGCACCCGCGTCCTGCTGCTGGCCGACCGCGCGCTGTACTGGCCCGAGGAAGGCTGCCTGCTGGTGGCCGATATCCACTTCGGCAAGGCCGCCAGCTTCCGTCGCCTCGGCCAGCCGGTGCCAAGCGGCACCACGGCAGAGAACCTGCGCCGCCTGGACCGGCTGCTGCACGAGCGCGGCTGCCGCCGCCTGGTCTTCCTCGGCGACTTCCTGCATGCCCGCCAGGGCGCCGAGGCGCCGCTCTGGCCGGTGCTCACCGCCTGGCGCGCCGGGCATCCGCACCTGGCCATCGACCTGGTGCGCGGCAACCACGACCGCCACGCCGGCGACCCACCCACCGCGCTCGGCTTCAGCCTGCACCACGAACCGCTGGCCCTCGGGCCCTTCGCCCTGCAGCACGAGCCCGAGCCGCACCCGACGCTGCATGTACTGGCCGGCCACCTGCACCCGACCGTCCGCCTGCGCGGCCCCGGCCGCCAGAGCCTGCGCCTGCCCTGCTTCCGCCTCGGCGAACAGCTGAGCCTGCTGCCGGCCTTCGGCGAGTTCACCGGAGGCATGGACCAGGCCATGGATAACGCGACGCGGGTCTTCGTCTGCGGCGACGGCGGCGTCTGGCCCGCCTTCCCCGGCTGACGCCGCCTGGCTTGATGGCCTATGGATGGCCGCAGGATGTCGTCTTTTTTGCTGTTTTTCTGAACTTACGCGCCAGGGAGCACTCAGAACCTATGCATTGTTCATTGCTCCCTGGCGCCCACGTTGGCGCCTATTTTTTTGCCCAAAATTCGCCCACCGGCTGTCGTAGCCCTGGTGGCAGCCTTCAGAAGTAGTAACCCAGGTTCAGGTTGGTACGGAAAATCCACTGGTTGCTGCGGGAGGACGTGGCGCTGGTGAATCCGCTGCCGCTTTCCGCCCCGCCGAAGGGGTTGGCATTGCGACCCCAGGTGCAGTCCAGCCACGCCACGATCGGCACGGCGATGAACTGCACCCCGGCGGTGACCATCTGCGAGTCATCCCATTCGTGCCTGTCCTTGAGCATCCGGCTGTAGTCGTTGTAGAACCGCAGCTTCTTCAGCATCCCCATGCCTGACGTCGGCACCTCATAAGCGACGTTGAGGGCCAGCACCGACGCCCGCGCGGCGATGAGGTAGGCCGGCGTCAGGCCGTTGCCCCCCATCAGGATGACGTCGTCGCTGGCCCCGACCGGGTTCTGCGCATCGAATGCGTAGCGAATCCCCTGGGTGGTGACGGTCCAGGGGCCGGTGTTGAACACCGCATGCAGGCCGGCGGCCCAGTAGTCACCATCGTCGCCAGTGGTGCCGTTGTGCAGGCGCGCCGTGGCGAGCGAGCCTCCCAGCTCGGCCTTCCACCCCTCACCTGCGGCGTGGTGAGCCACACGCAGGTTCACCTGGTCGCGCTTTTCGTTGTCCTGGCGCGAGTGGATGGCCGGAATGGCGTTGTCGTTCAGGTCGGCGTAGCGCCCCACTTCCGGCGAGTAACGGAGGTCGCTGGGCAGCATGCGCGGGAAATAGCCCGCCTGGATGTGCCAGCCGTCATCCTGGTAGACGTACTTGGCCCCCGCCCCGGCGCTCACGCCATAACCGAGAAAGAAGGGGATGTGGAAGCTCCAGCCGAACTGCGGGTAGGGCGCCAGGCCGAAGGGCTTGAGCGGCGCGCCCAGTTCCAGGCTGGAGGTATCGCTGAACCTGTAGCCGACTAAGCCGCGATCGATGGATCGCTTGCCATCATCCTGGAACCAGTAGCCCAGGTCGGAAAAGAAATCCCCGTGGGTGGCCTGTACATCGACGCGGAAGGTGTCGAACAGGAGGCGCCCCTTGTTCTCGGAGGTCTTCCAGTGTTCGTCGCGGTAGTTCACCCGCAGCGCCCCGCCGATATCCAGCGTGCTCAACCCATCGTCGCTGCGCAGGCTGACATGGGGGAAAGGCTTGGACGGTTCGGCCAGTGGCATGGCAGCGGCCGGGACCGCCAGGACGATACTCAGGGACAGGGGGAGCAGAGACTTGTTCATTCCGACCTCATCTACGAATGCGCCAAGGCGCGCTTCAAGCAAGCCGAAACCACCACCTGGGCGACCCGGCGACATGACCGTCGCCGAGCCGGAAACCCAGGTGCTTCGCTTACTGCCGTTTTTTTGTGTTGTGCGGCCTTTCCAGGCCTACAGGTCCAGCACCAGGCGCGCGCTGCGGGCGCCGGATACGCAGACCATCATGGTCCGGTTGGCGGCCTTCTCCGCCTGGGTCAACACCGCATCGCGATGGTCCGGCTCGCCTTCCAGCACCGCCGTCTCGCAGGTACCGCAAACACCCTCGCGGCAGCTGCAGTCCACCTCGACCCCCGACTCCAGCAGTGCCTCCAGCAGGGACTTGCCGCTCGGCACCTCGATGACCCTGGCCGAGCGCGCCAGCTGCACCTCATAGGCGCCTCGCGGAGCCTCAAGCGCCTGGGGCACGGCGGCAAAACGTTCGACATGGACGGCGTCGTGACCCAGGCTTTCGCAGAGGCTCTCGAACGCCTCGATCATCGGCGCCGGGCCACAGCAGTAGAAGTGCGCGCTGGATGGACGTTCGCCAAGGAAGGCCCGCAGGTCGACGGGGCCGCCCTGCTCGTCGTCGAAGTGCAGTTTCACCGGCACCTCGGTGACCGCCGCCAGCTCGGCGACGAAGGCCGCCTCCTTGCGTGAGCGGGCGCAGTAGAGCAGCTCCACCGAGCGCCCGAGGGCGCGCAGGCGGTTGAACATGCAGTAGATGGGGGTGACGCCGATGCCGCCCGCTACCAGCACCGAGTGCCCGGCACCTTCGTCCAGCTGGAAGTGATTGCGGGGCGGCGAAATGGTCAGCGTCATGCCCACCCGCAGCTGCTGGTGCACATAGGCCGAGCCGCCCCGGCTGTTGCGGTCGTGAAGGACACCGACCACATAGCGGCTGCAGTCCTCCGGCGAGTTGAGGAGCGAGTAGCTGCGCACCAGGCCGTTGCCCAGGTGCAGGTCGATGTGCGCCCCCGGGGTGAAAGGGCTGAACACCTGGCCACCCTGGGGCCGCAGCTCCATGCTGATGATGCCGTCCGCCTCGTAGCGAAGCGTATGGACGAAGGCCATCACCTTGCTGTGCTGTGTCATGGGCTAACTCCTCGAGGCGGGGTCGCAGCGGTACGGATCGAGGCCCGGGGTCATAGTTGTCGGGCCTCGATCAGCTCCACCTGGGTCCTGGCCAGGCTCTTCAGGTGGCGGCGCAGGCGTACCAGGCCCAGGTCATGCTGGTAGAGGTTCTCCCGCTGGTTGGCGTCGGCCTCCATGAATTCGAGCATTTCCCGGTCCTGCTCCAGCACCGCCCAGTGGCGAGCCTCCAGGCGATTCTTGTAGAGGAAGCGCCAGGTGTCGCGCTGCCAGCCGGTGAGCGCCCGGCAGCGCCAATGGAACACGGCGGCGAGGTCGTGCCCGACGGGCGTATAGCTGCCGACGATATGGAAGTTGCCGCCCGGGCCGCCGGTCTTGGGATAGGGAATTTCCAGCCGCATCCAGTGCACACCGGAGTCGGCCCACTCGGTCCAGTCGAAGTTCACCCCGCGCTGGCCCTCCTTCTCGAAGATGAAGCCGGTGTCGGTATCGCGGGTGACGAACTTCGCCTGGCCTGCGCCTTCGGACATCGAGTGGGACTGCTTGTGCAGGTAGGTGCCGTGCATGGGGTCCATGACGTTGTCCAGCACGTAGCGGTAGTCGCCGCGCCATTCGGCGTAGCAAAGGAAGTGAGAGAAGCCCGGGTCGGTCAGTTGTTCCGGCAACACCAGCGGCGGTGCCTGCTCGACGTTCTGTGCCGAGTTGTAGAGCCAGACCGCACCCGCCGCCTCGGTGACATGGAACCAGCGTGTCGCCTGGCTGCCCTCCAGCTTGCAGCCGGGGCTGCCAGGCACGCGGGTGGCGACGCCATCACAGCGCACCTCCACGCCGTGGTAAGGGCACTGCAGGCGGTCGCCCAGGTTGACCCCGCGCGACAGTGGCGCCCCGCGGTGCGGGCAGTGGTCTTCCAGGGCGTGCAGGGTGCCGTCGGTGTCGCGCCAGAGCGCCAGCTTGTGGCCCAGGCGACGCAGGGAGACCGGCCTGTCAGCGATGAAGCCGACCGGGCAAATGGGAAACCAGAGGTTCTTCAGGCCATTGGCCAGGAGGTTTTCAACAGGGTCCACGGTACTCATATCGTTTTCCTCTTGGAGGGAATTCACTCACCCAGACGGGCCATCAGGGCGGCATAGGTCGCTTCGGTCCAGGGGACGCCGCCCGGGCAGGTGGGGCCGGCCTGGTTGAGGTAGCCCAGCAGGCCAGGCAGGTCGTGCAGGCCGGCGGCGTAGGCACGCTCGATGGAATCACCGAGCAGGTCTTCGAAGGTGTTCGGCTCGCGGGTACGGGCCTGGTGCGGTTCGAGGTAGCGGTCTTGCATGTCATGGGCCTCCATGGATGACCCGTTCACGAACGGCTGGGTGAACGGGGAAGTCGTGGGTTGGATGGCACTCACTCAGGTTCCGGTGGCCGGCTTCTCGGTAAGGAAGCGGCCTTGCGGCGCCTCGGCGCTCTTCTGCCGCCGCGTGTGGCCGTCGAGGCCACCGGCGATGGCCCACTCGGCGAATACGCTGGGGCCGGGCTCGAAGGTCCGCGCCTGCCACTCGCCGGTGAGCTGGTCCTCGTCGGCGTAGTACTCCACCAGGGCGCCCGCCGGGTTGCGGAAGTACCAGAAGTAGGCGGAGGACACGGGATGTCGCCCCGGGCCGATCTCGGTGTCCCACCCACAGCGGGCGATGTGCATGCCGCCACCGAAGACCTCGTGGATGTCGCGCACGGTGAAGGCCACATGGTTCAGGCCGGCGCGAGCCTGGGGCAGTTGCAGAAGGAAGAGGTCGTGGTGGCCGCCCTCTTCTGCGCAGCGCATGAAGGCGCCACGGTCGGGATAGCGGTCGGAGCAGACGAAACCGAAGCGCTCGCTGTAGAAGCGCTCACAGGCGTTCACGTCCCTGACGAAGAACACCACATGCCCGACTTCGATGGGCTGGGCGCGCTCGTAGATGGGGCTGGCCCGGTTGATGCGCCCCTTGAACTGCCAGGTATTGGACTGGCCGCACTGCACCTGGATGTCCCGTTTGCGGGTGACCTGGAAGCGCACCGCCAGGCCGTTGGGGTCGGTGCAGCCGATACGGCCTTCGCCCTCGACGAAGCCGGGGTCGCCCGCGATGCGCTCGGCGTAGCGCTCGAGGTCGGCTGCACTCGCCACGCCCCAGACCACCTCGCGCAAAGTGGAGCCAGCCTCGATGGCGGGTGGCAGACCGGGCTTGTCCAGATGGACCAGGATCACCCGGCAGCCGTTGAGGGTCTCGAAGACGACCTCGTCCTGGCTCGCCAACACCTCCTCGAGCCCCCAGTCGGCGAAGAAGCGCCGGCTGCTGGCCAGGTCTTCCACGCCATAGGTGATTTCGTCGATGCCCAATACGCTCATGGCGCTCTCCTCGTCAGTGGCTGCCGGCCCAGGCCAGCGGCTGTTCGTTCAGGCCCCAGTAGAGGCTCTTCTGCTCCATGTACTGGAGGATTCCCAGGCGGCCCTTCTCACGGCCCAGGCCACTGTCGCGCCAGCCGCCGAAGGGCGTGGAGATGGAGAACTGCTTGTAGGTATTGATCCACACGGTGCCGGCCTGCACCGCCCGCCCGAGCCTCCAGGCACGCTGGAAATCGCGTGTCCAGATGCCGGCGGCCAGGGCGTAGCAGCTGTCGTTGGCGTCCTCGATCAACGCGTCCTCGCTGTCGAAGGGCATGGCCACCAGCACCGGGCCGAAGACCTCCTCCTGGCAAAGGCGCGCGGCGTTGCCCAGGCCCTCGATCAGGGTCGGGGGGTAGAAATAGCCGCGCTCGAAGGCCGCGCCCTGGAGGCGCGCGCCACCGGTGCGCAGGCGACCGCCCTCCTCCAGCCCCAGTTGCACGTATCGCTCGACCGACTCGCGATGCTGCGCGGTGATCAGCGGGCCCATCTGGGTTCGCTCGTCCGCCGGGTCGCCCACCCGCAGGGCCGCGGCACCGGCCACCAGGCGCTCCATGAAGGGCGCGTATAGCTCGCGGGCGACGAACAGCCGCGAGCCGGCGATGCAGGACTCGCCGCTGGAGCTGAAGATGCCGTAGAGCACCCCGGCCACCGCGTGGTCCAGGTCGGCGTCGGCCAGGACCAGGGTGGGCGACTTGCCGCCCAGCTCCATGGACACCGGCATCATCTTGTCGGCAGCGATGCGGGCGATGTGCTTGCCGGTGCGGGTGCCGCCGGTGAAGGACACGCGCTTGACCAGCGGATGCCGGGTCAGCGCGTCGCCGATCACCGAGCCCTTGCCCGGCAGTACGCTGACCAGGCCGGGCGGCAGGCCGGCATCGATGCAGATGCGAGCCAGCGCCAGGGCCGCCAGCGGTGTGACCTCCGCCGGCTTGAGTACCACCGCGTTGCCGGCGGCCAGCGCCGGCGCCAGCTTCTGCGCCTCGGAGGCGATGGGCGAGTTCCAGGGGGTGATGGCGGCCACCACGCCCATGGGTTCGTAGACGCTCAGGGTGACGAAGTCGCCGCGGGAGGGGGTGATGGTTTCCTCCAGGGTTTCGCAGGCAGCGGCGAAGAACTGGAAGGTAGCCGCCGCGCTGGCCACCAGGTTGCGCGTCTCCCGAATCGGCTTGCCGTTGTCCAGGCGCTGGAGCTGGGCCAGGGCCTCGCTGCGCTCGCGGATCAGCGCCGCGATGCGGTAGAGCACCGCCGCGCGCTCATGGGGCTTGCGCTGGGCCCAGCCGCTTTCGCGAAAGGCCCGGTCGGCGCCGACGATGGCCGCCTCCACATCCTCCAGGCTGGCGGCATGGAGCCGGGCGATGGCTTCGCCGGTGGCCGGGTAGAGGCTGTGGTAGAGGTCGCCACCGCCCTGGCGCCACTGGCCGGCAATGCAGATGGGTTGGATCGGGTCGAGGTCAATCACGGTCGTCGTCCTAGATCGAAATCACATGGGCGTGGTTGCCCAGCGCGCGTACCACGCTGAACACGGTGAGTGCCGAAGTCTTGGGGTTGGCCGCCAGGGGCTTGCCACGCAGGGTCAGCTCGAAGGCGCCGAACGCACCGCTGGCCTCTACGTGGTGCACGTTCTCGCTGCCGGCGGGATCGGCGATCAGGCGAACCTGGGTACGGTCCAGGCCAAGACCGGCCAGGGACAGGGTGGCGGCGACGTTGGCGTTCTTCGGGTACAGCCGCGCCGCCTCGCGGGCGCTGCCCTCGAAGATCACCCGCGCTGCCTCCAGGCGCTCCAGGTCGCAGACCGCCTCGCCCGCCGTACCGAGCCAGGCGCGAGCCGGCTTGCGCCCGGTGTAGCGCACCGACTCCAGGCCGCCGAGCTTGGCGGCCGACAAGGCGTCGATGCCGCCGATGGCGCCCGGTAGCAGTTCGATTCGGGTGCGCCCGGCTTCGGCGGCAGCTTCCAGGCGCTCCACCAGGCCCGGCTCGGACAGCGCCCCCACCGACACCACCAGGCAGGGAATGCCCCGGGCCAGTGCCGGCAGCACGTGCTCTTCGATGGCCCGGTGCCCCGCGCACTCCACCAGCAGGTCGGGGCGAGCGCCGGCATCCAGTTCGGTGAGCACCCGGGGCGGTTTGCGCAAACCTGCCAGGCGCTGGCGAACCAGCCCCTGGGACGCCTGCGGGACTATCACCGCATCGATGCACAGCTGCGGGTCGCTCTCCAGCAGTTCCAGGACACCGACGCCGATGGCGCCGCAACCGATCATGGCGATATGCAACATGGCTTCTGCCTCAGACGGCGGCCTTGATGGCCTTGGTTTGGTTGACCGGCGGGCCGGCGAAGAGGGTCTTGAAGCGCCCCACCGCGAGCATGTCCACCTCCAGCAGGAAGGGGCCGGGCTCGGCCAGGGCGCCGTCCAGCACGCGGCTGAAGTCCTTCAGGTCGCTGACCCTGGCGTGGCGCAGGCCAAGGGCAGCCGACAGCTGGGCGTAGTCCGGCGTGTGCAGGTCGACGTAGCAGCGACGGCCACCGTAGGCGGCATCCTGGATATTGCGGATCACCCCGTAGCCCTGGTCGTTCATCAGCACGACGACCATGTCGGCACGCTCCTGCACGGCGGTGGCCAGCTCACCCAGGTTGAGGATGAAACCGCCGTCGCCAGCCAGCACGAAGGTCTTGCGCCCCGGTGCCGTCGCCGCCGCGCCCACGGCTGCGCCGATGCCCATGGCCAGGCCCTGGCCGATGCCGCCGCCGAGGGCATGGACGCCAGCGCGCGGGCTGAAGATCTTCAGGTGGCGGTTGCCCCAGGTGCTGTTGGAAACAGTGACATCGCGGACCCAGTTGAAGTCGCTGCCAGCCAGGGCCTGCAACTGTTCGACCAGCGAGGCGTAGGGCCCCAGGCCATCCACCAGCTGGGCGCGGGCCTGGTTCCGCGCGGCCGCCAGGTCGGCAGCGAAGGCCGGGTCCACCGCCAGGCGCCCTTCGAGGCGGTCGGCCAGGCCCTTGAGGACCCGCTCGGCGTCGCCACAGACGAAGAAGTCGCTGGGGTAGCCGCGGCCTTCCGCCGTGGCATCGGCGTCGGCGCGGTAGAGCGGGCGGGGCAGCCCGAGTTCGTACTTGAGGGTTTCGTTGCCACGCAGGCGCGAGCCGACCACCAACATGGCATCGCAGCCTTGGTAGAACTGCTCAACGGGTGGGTTCAGGTTGAAGGCACCGAGGGATCGCTCGTCATCCTCCGCGACGATGCCGCGCCCCTGGGTGCTGGTGACCACGCCCACGCCCAGGTCCAGCAGGCGCCTGACCTGCGCACCGGCATGGCGGGCGCCGCCCCCGAGCCAGAGCATCGGGCGCCTGGCCCTGGCAAAGCGCTTGGCCAGCTCGTCCAGCCCCTGCTCGGTTGGCTCGACCACCGGCACCGACAGCGGCGAGAGGTCCGCCGGCATGTCGATCAATGCCGACTGAATGTCGATGGGGATTTCCACGCTCACCGGGCCAGCGGGCGCGGCCAGGGCGGTTTGCACGGCCAGTTTGATGGTGCTGATGGCGGTGCCGGCGCTGCGCACGCGGAAGGCTTTCTTGGAGATGGCCCCGAGCATGGTCAACTGGTCCGGCGCCTCGTGAATGTAGCCCAGGCCCTGGTCCAGATAGGGTGTTTCGATCTGCCCGGTGAGGTGAAGGAGCGGCGTGCCGGCGGTGAGGGCCTCGACCATCGCCCCGGCAGCGTTGCCGGCGGCGGTTCCGGTGCTGGTCAGGCACACCGCGAGCCCCCCGTTGGTACGGGCATAGGCGTCGGCCATGTTGGCCGCACCGGCTTCGCCACGGGCCATGACGAAGCGGATGTTCCCCCGGGCGGCAATGGCATCGAGGATCGGCATGTTATGGATGGAAATCACCCCGAACGCGGCCTTTACGTCGCACCGTTCGAGGAAGGCGGCGATGGCGGCGCCGACGGTGACCTGGTTTTCGTTACGCATAACGGGACAAACCTCCGGAAACATCGATGTGACTGCCCGTCGTGTAGGCCGACAGGGGAGACGCGAGGAAAACGATGGCGCGAGCCGCTTCGATCGGCTTGCCCAGGCGCCCGAGGGGGATCTGCTTGTGTTGCGCCAGCTCGCTGCACCAACTGGCCCAGTCCTGGCCGCGGTTCTCGCGGGCCTCGAAGCGGCGACGCCACTGGCCGGACTCCACCAGGCCGATGAGGATGCCGTTGACCCGAATGCCCTGGGGGGCGAACTCGGTGGCCATGGAACGCACCAGGTTCCTGACCCCGGCGCGAGCGGCGCTGGTCGCCACCATGTGCGGCTCAGGCTGGCTCGCCAGCAGCGAGTTGACGCAGACGATGGCGGCATCCGGCTGCCCCTGCAGTTGCGGCAGGAAGGCGCGCACCGGGTGGATGATGGAGAAGAACTTGAGGTGCAGTTCTTCGGTCCAGGCAGCGTCGGTGGTATCGGCGAAGGTGGAGACGCGGCCCTGGCCGGCGTTGTTCACCAGGATGCTGGCAGCGCCCAGCGCTCGCTGGCTGGCCTCGGCGAAGACAGCCACCTGGGTGGCGTCGAGCACATCGCAGGGCCACACGAACAACCGCGCCTCGGGAAAGCGCTGGCGCAGGTCGCTTTCGGCGTTCTGCAGGCGCTCACGGTTACGGCCACAAAAGGCCACGGCGGCGCCGGCTTCCAGCAGCAACTCGACGGTGGCCAGGCCGATACCGGACGAGCCGCCGGTGACTACCGCCACGGCGCTGGAAAGGTCAAACCGGTTCATGCTGCTTGCTCCAATGGTGGGAAGCCACCTTGTCGCGGCCGTCCGGGGTGTAGTCGAGCAGGCGGGAGAGTTCGTCTGCGTGATGGCGCACGCTGCTCACCAGGCCATCGAGAAGGTCCGGCTCGATGCGCCCCGAGGGGATGGTCGCGCCGACGGCGGCCACCACCCGGCCGCTGTGGTCACGCACTGGTGCAGCCACGGTAGAGATGGTCGCCTCGAAGAAGCCCTCGCCCTGGACGAAGCCACGCAGGCGGTCGGCCTGCACCAGGTCGAACAGCTCCAGCACGGTTGCCGGGGTGTTAGGCGAGAAACGCTCCAGCCGCTCTTCCGGGTACAACTCGCGCAACTCGGTGAAGGGCAGGTCCTGCAGCAGGATGCGGCCGAGCACCGTGGCGTGGGCCGGCAGGCGGGTGCCGACGTTGACGGTGCTGGTGAGCAAGGTGGACGGCGAGACCTTGGCCACGTAGACGATGGAGCGGCCATCGCGGACCACCAGGTTGCAGGGGTAGCGGACTTCGTCGCAGAGCCGGTTCAGCAGCGGCTGCCCCAGCTCAGTGAGTTCCAGGGAGGCCAGGTACTCGAAGCCGAGGCGCAGCACGGCCATGCCCAGGCGGTATTCGTTGCCGTTGCGGCAGACGAAGCCCATGGCCTCCAGCGTGGCCAGCAACCGGAAGAGGGTCGAGCGCGGCAACTTCAGGCGCCGAGCCAGCTCGGGGGCGGTGAGGGTACGGTTCTTCCGGCTGAACTCGCAGAGCAGCCGCAGGCCGCGCTCCAGGCCGGGCACGATGTACCTGTCGTGCGGGTCGTCAGGCTTTTCCACAGGCGGCTCCTTCAACGATGAGGCGTTGCGCGTGGCCAATGCGTCCTGCGACCACCTCGGGTTGTTCGATGGGGCAGGCATGGCCGGCCCCGGGAATCAGCGAGAACGATGCACCCAGTGCCCGAGCAAGGACGCCGCAGGCTTCGGGCACGGTGATGGCGTCCTCTTCGCCGCAGTGCACCTCACAAGGCATCGCCGGCAGGCCCTGGCCCAGCAGGTCGTCACCGCAGAGCAGCTCCACCGCCTGGCGGTAGCCTTCCGGGTTCAGCCGGGCCATGTTCCAGCGCACCCAGGCCTGGGCATCCTCGCTGGGGTTGCGCCCCAGCAGGCGGCCAGAACGCTCGCAGGCCATGCCGCCGATGCCGAGCCGCTCGAGGCTGTCCAGGCGCTGCTGCCGCACTCGCCTTCCAGCCTCCCGCAGGGGCTCGGCGCCATAACCACGAGCCGGGCTGAACAACACCAGCCGGGCCACACGCCGGGCGCCGCTGCTGGCCGCATAGGCGGTGGCCATCAAGGCACCGAGGGAGTGCCCCACCAGCAGGCACCGCTGGATATCCAGGGCCGCCAGCAGCCCATCCAGGCGGGTGGCGTAATCCAGCGCCCGTGGCCGGGCCTCGGGCAGTGGCGTGGACCGGCCATAGCCGGGGGCATCCCAGGCGATCACGCGGTGGTCCCCGGCCAGGCGCTGGGCGCAATGCAGCCAGGACGCCGCACCGGAACCGATGCCATGCAGGAGCACCACCACCGGGCCCTGGCCGCACTCGCGGATGGCCACCCGGGCTCCCTCGGCGACGGTCACCAGCCGCTCCGGGAAGCACTGTTGCAAGCGGGTCGTGGGGATGGGGGGCTGCGCCATGTCCATCACGACCTCAGCGCTTGATGCTCGCCAGAGGGTGCTCCGGCGGGTAGGTGGGCGTGATGGGCTTCTTCGCGCCGAGCATCACGCACATCAGCGCGTCTTCATCGCCGATGTTGATCTCCTCGCGGTACACGCCCGGCGGCACGGAAATCACGTCGCGGTCGGTGAGGATGGTTTCGAAGCGCTCGCCGTCCTTCTCCAGAACGACCTTGAGCCTGCCGCGCAGGACGAAGAAGACTTCCTCGACATCGATGTGCAGGTGCGGTGGGCCCTCGTGGCCGGCCGGGATCACCATGGTGGAGAAGGTGAAGTGCTCGGACGGGATGGTGTTCGCGTCACGGCTCACGCCGGTGCCACCGGTGCCGATGTAGCGCATCTGCGCCCGGCGGAACTTGGGATCGTGATCAGCCTGGAACTTCAGCGCATCCCAGTCGTACTGGCGGGTGGCATAGCGGGCGATGCGGCTGCTGCACCACTCCTCGAAGCTGGCGCCTTCGGGGCGGTCCCAGGATTTGGGTGAACGCGGGGTGAGGTTGGTCATGGATGCCTCCTGATCAGGGCATGACGAACCCGCCGTTGACCGGCAGGGTTTGTCCAGTGATGAAGCGGGAAAGGTCGGACAGGGCGAACAGCACGGCACCGCAGACGTCCTCGGGCACCTGGCCGCGCGGGATGGCGCGCTGGTCGCGGTACAGCTGGTGGCGGGCGGCGGGTACGTATTGGGTGGCCTCCACCTCCACCAGCCCGGGAGCGATGGCGTTGACGGTGATGCCATCGCCACCCAGCTCGCGGGCCAGGCTGCGGGTCATGGCGATCACCGCGCCCTTGCTGGCGGTGTAGGCCAGCAGGTTGGGCGCGCCCCAGAGCGGCGTGTCGGAGGCCAGGTTGACCACCGCGCCGCAACCGCTCCGGCGCAGGGCCGGCAGGCAGGCGCGGGTCATCAGCCAGGTGCCGCGCACGTTCACCTGCAGCACGCGGTCGAACGTTTCGATCTCCAGCGCCTCGCAGGACGTGCCGCCGGAGTCGGTGACGGAGGCGTTGTTGACCAGGCCGTCGAGGCCACCCAGCCGCGCCACGGTGGTGGCCACGCAGCGCTCGATGGCCAGCGGATCGGCCAGGTCCAGGGACAGGCCGCTGACATCCAGCCCCTGGGCCGCCAGCGCCTCGGCCGAGCGCTGCACGCGCTCCCCGAGGATGTCGGCGATCACCACCCGGGCACCGGCGCGGGCCGCCGCCTCGGCGAAGGCCAGGCCCAGGCCGCGGGCACCGCCGGTGATCAGTACGCGACGTTCTTGCAGCAGGGTGTTCAGGCTCATGGCGCTCACACCGTGCTCAGGTTGGCTTTGGGCAGGTAGTGCAACACCCGCTTCTCGGCCCAGACCACCGCGCCATAGGCCAGCACGCCGATCAGGGTGAGCATGACGATGGCGACGAAGACCCCGGCGGTGTTGCCCTGGCCCTCGGAATCCACCAGCAGGAAACCGAGGCCCTTGTTGCCCCCCACCAGCTCCCCGACGGTGACGCCGATGACCGCCAGGGTGGAGGCGATACGCAGGCCGGAGAACAGCGGAGCCATGGCCGAGGGGAATTCCACGAGACGGAAGATCTGCCAGCGGCTGGCACTCATGGAGCGGACCAGGTTGATCATGTCCGGATCGACGGTGCGGATGGCCGAGAGCACGTTGATCATCACCGGGAAGAACACGATCAGCACGGCGATGAGGATCTTCGGGTACACGGTGTAGCCGAGCCACATCACGAACAGCGGGGCGAAGGCCACCTTCGGTGCGATCTGCAACGCCAGGATGTAGGGCGAGAGCATCGCCTCGGTGGTGGGCGACAGGCCCAGGGAGACGCCGATCGCCACCCCCAGCAAGGCACCCAGACCGAAGCCGACGATGATCTCCAGGGTGGTGATGGCGGTGTGTTCGAGGAGGCCGGCGTAGCGCCACATGGCCACGCCCTCCTCCATCACCCGGCTCAACGGGGGCAGGACGAACTCGGGCATGCCGAGCAGGCCGGGGCCCCATTGCCAGGCGGCGAGGAACAGGGCCAGCAGCACGACGCTGCCGAGCATGGGTTTGTTCAGGCTGTTCATCGGGGCACCTCAGGGCTGGGTGGCCGGGTCGTCGGGCTCGACGAAGCGGTTGGTGTAGAGCGCGTCCAACGGGGTTGCACGGCCGACGATGCCTTCGCTGACGTAGAAGGTGCGCACGCTGTCCATGCGCTGGGGGTCGATGCGCCCGAGGGGCTTCTGGTTGGCGTAGACATGCTCGATATAGAGGCGCAGGACCTTCTCCAGGCTGGCCTCCCTGCCCCGGTAGCTGGGCACCGCCTCGACGAAGGTGGCGGCGGCCCGCCTGGGGTCCTCGATGATGTCGCGCATGCCCATGAGGGTGGCCTTGACCACCCCGGCGACCACGTCCGGCTGCTTCTCGATGGCGTCGTCGGAAGCGAGGATGGCCTGGGCCATGCTCTCGAAGACTTCGCCGGCCGGCATCAGCTTGACCGCGAGGCCGGCCTCCTCGGCATTCACCACCCAATCCGGTACGCCGGCCATGGCCTGGGACCGGCCGGAGGAGAACAGCTGCCAGACACCGGACGGGCCGGCCGCCTGGATCTCGACATCGGACTTGGCCAGGCCCGCTTTGCGCATGGAAGCCAGCAACGCGTAGTAGGTGGTGTCGGAGTAGGACATCACGGTCAGGGTCCGGCCCTTCAGGTCCTTGACGCTATCGATGCCCGCCTGGGCGTTGGTGGCGATGAGGGTCACACCACGGGCCCCCAGCATCGCGACCGCCTTTACCGGCACGCCATTGGCGCGGACGATGATCGGGGTATCACCAATGGCGCCGCCGACCAGGGCATTACCGGCACCGATCTGCTTGGCCACATCCACACCGCCCTTGCCGGCGACGAAGGTGACCTTGAGGCCCTGCTGGAGGTAGTAGCCCTTGTGCTGGGCGATGATCCAGGGCGCGAAGGCCGGTAAGTTCGGCGGCGCCGGCAGCAGGTAGGTGATCTCCCTGGGCGCGCCCTGCACGAGGAGGCTGGCGCCGAGGGCGGCGTAGAAGAACATGGCACGGGTCAGTTTCCTGAACATCTGCAACTCCACTCGAAGAGATGGAACGGGCTCAGTGCAACTCGGCGCTCTCGCCGACCTTCAACAGCGTCATCAGGCGCCCGACCAGGGGGCCGATCTCCGGGAGCTTGCGGCGTTCGAGGGGGTTTTCCCGCAGGGGCAGGCTCACCTCGATCTCCTCGATGATGGCGCCCGGACGGGCGCTCATGACCAGGATGCGGTCGGACAGCGCAATGGCTTCAACGAGGTCGTGGGTGATGAGCAGGGCCGTCTTGCGCTGCTCGTGGAGCATCTGCGCCAGGTCCTGCTGGAGGATCATCTTGGTCTGGGCGTCCAGGGCGGAAAAAGGCTCGTCGAGGAATAGCACCTGGGGATCGGTGACCAGGGTGCGGGCCAGGGCGGCCCGCTGGCGCATGCCCCCTGACAGCTGGAACGGGTAGTGGTCACCGAAACCGTCCAGGTGGCACTTCTGCAGCATCTGTTCGGCAGCGGCGCGGCGCTCACGGGCCGGGCGCCCCTCGATCTCCAGCCCCAGCTCGATGTTGCGACGGATGCTGCGCCAGGGCATCAGCAGGTCCTTCTGCAACATGAAGGAGACACGCCGTACCGGGCCCGTCACCCGCTCGCCACCGACGAACACTTCGCCCTCGGTGGGCATGTACAGGCCGGAGCCCATGTTCAGCAGGGTGCTCTTGCCGCAGCCGGACGGCCCGATGATGGATACGACCTCGCCACGCTTGAGACTGAGATCCAGGCCACTCACGGCGACAGTGGGGTCCGCTTTGCCCTTGCCCGGAAAGTGCTTGGTAACACCTCGGAATTCGATCTCGGCACGGACTTCTGCGGTTTTGGGCGTTGCTTGCAAATATTCAACGCCGCGGACATTCAACGCGGTGGCTCTCATGTAATTCTGGCCTCACATCCGTTTCATATAAGAAACATCGTTTCTCCTATGAGACTCTGCAGAAGCCGTGCCACTAAATAATCGCAATAAAATCCGCGAACGTTTCGCTTATTAACCCTTAAAAATCAATTAATTATAAAAAATCAAATAAAACCATCAGAAACATTTCTGATTAACAAGTAGGAACAAACTTAAATTGCAAAATGAAACTTCCTACAAATATAAAAACCCAATAGAGCACTTTTGACTGCTACTGCTTCGTTCGGTAACAAGCGTTGCCACTCTACCCATTGAGTAAGTTTCATATATAAAACTGGGGCGCATATCACTGATAGTTCAACTGCGGATAGTTGCTCGTGCCGTTACGACAGCTCCTAACTTTCCCCTTTTATAAAGAGGTCGCAGATCGAATCGGCACAGGGGTCTTGAATGCCGGGATGGCGATGAGGCCTCGAGGAAGAGGGAAAGGGAAAAGACGCCGCAGCCCCCGGAGAGACAGCCGAGCGTCCTCCGGGAGCCGGGCGAGGCCGGCCTCAGGACAACACGCTGCGGTCGAAGGTGAACACGCCGCCTTCCGCCGGGCAGTGCTCCAGCACCTTCTGCGGGCGGCCCATCTTCGGGTGGTTCTGCTCGCCGGTGTCCAGAACCCAGCCCTGCCCCTTCATCTTCTCCAGGCGCCCACGCAGGGTGGTGTGCTGCACCGCCTGGCCGAGGCAGGCCTGGAAGGCGCCCAGGGCTTCGGTGACGGTGAAGCGCCGGGGCAGCAGGTGCAGCGGCAGCGAGGTGTAGACCGACTTGCCGGCCAGGCGCTCACGGGCCTGCTGCACCAACTGGTCGTGGTCGAAGGGCAGCCCGGTGGCTGCCTCCAGCGGCAGGAAGCGCAGGTCGGCGTCACTCAGCTGCGTTTCCGGCTCCAGCAGGGCGAGGTAGAAGGTCGACAGCGACCAGCCACGGGGGTCACGCCGGGCGTTGCCCACGGTGGCCACCTGCTCCAGGTGCTGCGGGCGCACCCGCGCCTTCTCCTCCAGGGCACGGGTGGCGGCGGCGTCCAGGTCGGGGTCGTCGCAGCGGCCGTTGACCAGCACGCCCGGCAACGCCCACTCCCCCTCGAAGGGCCCCTGGGCCCGGCGGATCAGCAGCAGCTCCAGCCCCTGGGCCTCGTTCAGGCGCAGCGCGACGATGTCGACGCTGGCCAGTACCTGTGCAGAACTCATTGCAGCTCCCTATAGATATCCAGTTCCCCCTGCACTTCCGGCAGGCACCAGGCCGGCGGCAGCGCCAGGCCCTCGCGCAGGTGCAGGCGAATGGCCGAACTGTGCAGCAGCAGCGTCTCGTCCGCCACCAGCAGGCCGAAGCGCTCGCGCAGTTCCGCGCCACGATGGAAGCCCGCCACCTGGGGCAGGTTGTCCTCGCCTATGACCAGCGCGATGTCCTCCGGCGCTACACCGTACTCACCCGCCAATGCCTGCAACAGGTCGTAGCTGTACACCGCCGCCGCGCCCGGGGCCAGCCGCGCCTCGATGGCGTCGCAACACACCCGCGCCGGGTCGATGCGCGCCGCCAGGCGCTCCAGCCAGGCGCAGCGCAGGGCGAAATCCACCATGCGCTTGCCATGGGCGTGGCGGTGGCTGGGCACCAGCAGCACCTGCTCGGCGCACTCCAGCACTCGACGCACCACGCTTTCATGGCCCGGATGGGGCGGGTCGAAGGCGCCGCCGTAAACCGCCAGGCGGAAGCGCACCGGAGCCGGGGACGCGCTGCCCGCCGGGTAGGCCCGCAGGCTGGGATCGGGAAAATCCTGCCGACTGTTTCTCATCGCTGTCCTCCTGCGATCAAAGAGTGCTTGACGACATATTACACGAGATGGAATATGTAGCCAGCCGCAACCGAACGAGGAACGCAGCCATGAAAATCGCCAGCTTCGATGTCGACGCCCAAAAAGGCTTCACCCCCCTCTGCCCCGCCGAACTCCCGGTGCCGGGTGGCGACGAGATCGCGGCGCACCTCAACCTGCTGGCCCGCCGCGCCGAACTGCGCATCGGCAGCAAGGATGCCCACAGCCCGCAAGCCGCCTGGGTCGTGCCCAGCCACGCGGAGATGCTCGCACCGCTGCCCCTGGCCAACGCCGACATCACCTGGGTCAGCCACTGCGTACCGGGCACCCCCGGCTTCGAGCTGCTGGACGAGCTGCCCCAGCCGCTGGACTACGACTACTTCGTGTGGAAGGGCGTGGAGCCCGACCTGCACCCCTACGGCGCCTGCTATCACGACCTGGCGGAACGCCGCAGCACCGGGGTGATCGAATTCCTCCGGCAGAACGCCGTCAGCCACGTACTGGTGGGCGGCCTGGCCCTGGACTACTGCGTGAAGACCACCGCGCTGCAACTGCGCCGCGCCGGCTTTGCGGTTATCGTCTACCTCCCGGCGTGCCGGGCAATCGCCGAAGCCACGGCCGAAGCCGCTCGGCTGCAGATGAACGAACTGGGCATCGCGCTGTGCGCCAGCGAGGCCGAACTGGACGCCTTGCTGAACAGCATCGAGAAGGAGAGCTGATCATGGCCGAGAGCGTGTTTTCCGACCGCATCGTGCAGAACCTGCTGGACACCGATTTCTACAAGCTGACCATGATGCAGGCGGTGCTGCACAACTACCCCAACGCCGAGGTGGAGTGGGAATTCCGCTGCCGCAACGCCGAGGACCTCAAGCCCTACCTGGCGGAGATCCGCTACCAGATCGAGCGCCTGTCGGAGATTTCCATCACCGCCGACCAGTTGGCCTTCCTGGAGCGCATCCCCTTCATCAAGCCGGACTTCACCCGCTTCCTCAGCCTGTTCCGCTTCAACATGCGCTACGTCCAGGCCGGCATCGAGGACGACCAGCTGTGCATCCGCCTGCGCGGCCCTTGGTTGCACGTGATCCTCTTCGAGATCCCGCTGCTGGCCATCGTCAGCGAGGTGCGCAACCGCTACCGCTACCGCGAGGTGATTCTCGAACAGGCCAGCGAGCGCCTCTACCAGAAGCTCGACTGGCTCAAGGGCGAAGCCAGCGCCAGCGAGCTGGAAGGCTTCCAGATCGCCGACTTCGGCACCCGCCGGCGCTTCTCCTACCGGGTGCAGGAAGAGATGGTGCACATCCTCAAGCGCGACTTCCCCGGGCGCTTCGTCGGCACCAGCAACGTGCACCTGGCCCGCGAGTTCGACATCAAGCCCATCGGCACCATGGCCCACGAGTGGCTGATGTCCCACCAGCAACTGGGCCCGCGCCTGATCGACAGCCAGATCGCCGCGCTGGACTGCTGGGTCCGCGAGTACCGCGGCCTGCTGGGGATCGCCCTGACCGACTGCATCACCACCGATGCCTTCCTCAAGGACTTCGACCTGTACTTCGCCAAGCTCTTCGACGGCCTGCGCCATGACTCCGGCGACCCGCTGGAATGGGCCGAGAAGTGCATCCGTCACTATGAAAAGCTCGGTATAGACCCGCAGACCAAGACCCTCGTATTCTCCGACGGCCTCGACCTGGCCAAGGCGCTGAAGCTGTATCGCGCCCTGCACGGTCGTATCCACGTCAGCTTCGGTATCGGTACCAACCTGACCTGCGACATCCCGGGCGTCGAGCCCATGAACATCGTCATCAAGATGACCGCCTGCAACGGCCAGCCGGTGGCGAAGATCTCCGACACCCCGGGCAAGACCCAGTGCCGCGACGAGAACTTCGTCACCTACCTGAAACACGTTTTCCGCGTATCAGACGCGCGCTAGCGCCAAGGAACCGCCATGAGCAATCGCCAGAAAGAGATAGCCGCCGCCCTGGATGTGGTACCCCCCTTCGCCGATGAAGCCGCCCTGCAGGCCGAGATCGAGCGACGCAAGGCCTTCATCAAGACCTGCCTGCGCAACGCGCGGCTCAAGGTGCTGGTGCTGGGCATCAGCGGTGGCGTGGATTCGCTGACCGCCGGCCGCCTGGCCCAGGTGACGGTGGAAGAGCTGCGCGCCGAGACCGGCGACCCGGACTACCGCTTCATCGCCGTGCGCCTGCCGCACAACACCCAGCACGATGAGCATGACGCCCAGGAATCACTGAAATTCATCCGCGCAGATGTCGAGGACACGGTGAACATCGCCGCCAGCGTGACCGGTCTCGGTGAGCAGGTGATCCACCTGCAGGCGCTGAGCGATGCCCGCCGCGATTTCGTGATCGGCAACGTCAAGGCGCGTATCCGCATGGTCGCGCAATTCGCCATCGCCAACGCCAACAACGGCCTGGTGATCGGCACCGACCACGCCGCCGAGGCGGTGATGGGTTTCTTCACCAAGTTCGGTGACGGCGCCTGCGACCTGGCCCCGCTGAGCGGCCTGGTGAAGAACCAGGTGCGCGCCATCGCCCGCTACTTGGGCGCGCCGGACAACCTGGTGCAGAAGGTGCCCACCGCCGACCTTGAGGAACTGCGCCCCGGCAAGCCCGACGAAGAGGCCCATGGCGTCAGCTACGCCGAGATCGACGCCTTCCTGCACGGCGAGAGCGTGCGTCAGGAGGCCTACGACATCATCGTGCGCACCTACGACGCCACTCAGCACAAGCGCGACCTGCCGCTGGTGCCCTGAGGCGCTACACCACCGGAGCGGGCGGCGGCGGGTCGGGAAGGGTCGGCTCGCCCGGTTCGTGGGGCTGGGTGGGTTCACCCGGCTCCTCGGGGTCGCCCGGTCCTGGCACCTGTTGCAGCACCCGCGACGGGTCGCTATGGGCGAGGATGGCGTCCACCAGTGCACTGGCACTGGGCGTCAGGGCTTCGAGGATGATCTGGGAGCGCATGGCATTCCTCCGGCGTTTACAGTGGCTTCAAGCAGTAGAGCCCCGCGATTGCCGAAGAATTCCGCCTATTTCCGTCCCTGCCCCGTAGCCCGGGCTTCAGCCCGGGGCTCTTCCCGAAGCGCTCTCAACGCGGGTCGTTGAAATGCACGGTGATGGAGACCAGCACCGACTCATCCTCATTGCCCTGCTGGTTGAACTCCGGCTCGAAGCCGTAGCCCAGCCACACCTCGCTGCCGTTCTTGACCACCAGGTCCGAGCGCTCGTCGCCGGTGCCTTCCAGCCCTTGCAGCCACGGGGCGGTCTGCTCGCGCCGCTGGCCCAGGTGCAGCTGGCCATCCAGGCTGAAACGCCAATTCGCGCCGCGCTCGCCCACGCCCTGCATCCAGCCGAGGAACAGGCTGTCGTTGTAGCCGCCCAGCTCCCAGCAGCGCACTTCGCGCAGGCGGTCACCGAGGAACACCAGCATCATCGAATTGCCATACAGCAGCCCGCGCCGCTTGCCGTACATGGGCAGCTCGGCCGTGGGCTTGCCCAGGCGCTCGACGAACTGCGCGCGGGTGGCGCTGGCCGGCAGGCCGAATGCCCCGGTACCGCTGAGCACGGAGAGTTCCGCAGCCTGCAACAACGAGCAAACGCCCAGGCCGAGGGTGAACAGGAGGGATTTGAGCAGGTTCATTCGTCAGGTTCCTTTGACTGGATAAGGCCATGAAAAAGCCGGGCATGGGCCCGGCTTTGGTCGCAACGCAGGTGGATCAGGCCTTGGGCAGGGTCACGCCGGTCTGGCCCTGGTACTTGCCGCCGCGGTCGCGGTAGGAGACTTCGCAGGCTTCGTCCGATTGCAGGAAGAGCATCTGCGCCACGCCTTCGTGGGCGTAGATCTTCGCCGGCAGGTTGGTGGTGTTGGAGAACTCCAGGGTCACGTGGCCTTCCCACTCGGGTTCCAGCGGGGTGACGTTGACGATGATGCCGCAGCGCGCATAGGTGCTCTTGCCCAGGCAGATGGTCAGCACGTCACGCGGAATACGGAAGTACTCGACCGTGCGGGCCAGGGCGAAGGAGTTCGGCGGAATGATGCAAACGTCGCTGTTGATGTCGACGAAGCTCTTCTCGTCGAAGTTCTTCGGGTCGACCACGGCGGAGTGGATATTGGTGAAGACCTTGAATTCGGCGGCGCAACGCACGTCGTAGCCGTAGCTGGACACCCCGTAGGAAATCACCCGGTTGTCGTCCGCGCCGCGCACCTGGCGCTCGACGAAGGGCTCGATCATCCCGTGTTCCTGGGCCATGCGGCGAATCCACTTGTCCGATTTGATGCTCATGGCAGGGGTCCTGTGAAGGTGAAAAATGATCGCGAATCTTACCGGGCGCGGGCCTTTCGGGCAAAGGGCAGCGACCGGTAGCGTGGCCTGGCGCCCAGCGCCGCCGAGCGGGGCTTGTGGCGACGGCGCCGAGTGCGCCACTGTTGGCCCGCCCTTGTGGAGAAAGGACCCACCATGACCCCCTGGCTGATCATCCCCGGCCTGTTCTTCGCCGTCTTTTCCTTCTCGTTCTTCAAACGCCGCCGCGCAATCGGCCGGGAACGCTTCATCCGCGAGTTCCGCCCGGCCCCCTGGCTGTTCGATGAACTGCGCAAGCGCCACCCGCAACTGAGCCTGGAAGACTGCATGCTGGTGAGCGCCGGCCTGCGCCAGTACTTCCTCTGCTACCTGAAGAGCGGCTATGGCTACGTCTCCATGCCGTCCCAGGTGGTGGACGACCTGTGGCACGCCTTCATCCTCGACACCCGCGAATACAAGCACTTCTGCCAGAAAGCCTTTGGCCGCTTCCTGCACCACCGCCCGGCACGCACCCTCTCGGGCAACGCCCGCCAGGCCGACGCCGGCCTGCGCCGCTGCTGGTGGTACGCCTGCGAGCAGGAACGCATCGACCCGCGCAAGCCCGGCCGCGTACCGCTGCTGTTCGACCTGGACAGCCGCCTGGGCATCCTCGGCGGCTTCCTCTATGTGGCCGACTGCCAAGGCGTACGCCGCAACGACAGCGGCGACGCAGGCAGTGGCGTCATCTACTGCGGCGGTGATTTCGTCGGCGCCGACTCGGGCTACGGCTCCAGCGACTTCGGCGACGGCAGCGGCACCGGCAGCAGCCACCACGGCGGCAGCGACTCCTCGGGCGGGGACGGCGGCGGCTCGGATGGTGGCGGCGGGGACAGCGGAGGGGGCTGTGGCGGAGGCTGTGGCGGCGGTGGTGGTGACTGAGTCCCAGGTTGCGTGGCAGTCAGTCGACGACAAAACGCGCCATCGCTAGGCTAGGCGCCCTTTTCACTCGGACGGAACCGGCATGATCGACGCGTTTTCACCCCTGCTCTACCTCAAGCTCACCTCCGGATACCTGAGCGGCCTGAACGTGAAGTCCGGAAAGGTGCTCGAGGAACCGACGGTGCTCGCCATTCAGACCCGTGCGGGCAAACGGGTACCCGTCGCCCTGGGGCTGGCGGCGAAACAGCTGGAAGGCCAACCTGGAATAGAGCTGCTCAACGGCTTCGAACACCCTCGCTCCCTGCTGGCTGACTTCTCCGTCGCGGAGAAGACCCTGCAACTGTTCATACGGGAGTTGGCACCCAGGACCTTCTACAGCGCCGCGCCGGTGCTGGTCCTGCACCCGCAGGAACTCCTGGAGGGCGGGCTGACGCAGGTCGAGGCACGCGGGCTCTACGAGCTGGGGCGCGGCGCGGCGCGCAAGGTGCAGGTCTGGGTCGGCCGCGAACTGACCCGCGAGGAACTACTGGCCCGGCAGTTCCCCGCGGAGGGCGGCACGCTGCTGGCGATCTAGCGGGCCCGGAGGCCCTCAGGCGCGCAGCGGCGTCCTCGGTCAGTCGTCGCTGATGGTGATGGTCGGCATGGCGCCGGCGCCCATGCCGGACAGGGCGATGCGCGCGCCGACGCTGCGGGCCATCTCCTGGTAGATCATGGCGATCTGGCTTTCCGGGTCGGCGATGGTGGTCGGCTTGCCGCCGTCGGACTGCATGCGGATGGCCATGGACAGCGGCAGGGAAGCCAGCAGCTCGACGCCGTACTGGGTCGCCAGCTTCTCGCCACCGCCTTCGCCGAACAGGTGCTCGGCATGGCCGCAGTTGGAGCAGATGTGCACCGCCATGTTCTCCACCACGCCCAGCACCGGGATGTTGACCTTGCGGAACATCTCCACGCCCTTCTTGGCGTCCAGCAGGGCCAGGTCCTGCGGGGTGGTGACGATCACGCTGCCGGCCACCGGCACCTTCTGCGCCAGGGTCAGCTGGATGTCGCCGGTGCCCGGGGGCATGTCCACCACCAGGTAGTCGAGGTCGTCCCAGGCGGTCTGGGTGATCAGCTGGATCAGCGCGCCGGAGACCATCGGGCCGCGCCACACCACCGGGGTGGTGTCGTCGGTGAGGAAGGCCATGGACATGACTTCCACGCCGTGGGACTTGATCGGCACGAAGAACTTCTGGTCACGCACCTCGGGGCGGGTGCCCTCGGCGATGCCGAACATGATGCCCTGGCTGGGGCCGTAGATATCGGCGTCGAGGATGCCCACGCGGGCACCTTCGCGGGCCAGCGCCAGGGCCAGGTTGGCGGCGGTGGTGGACTTGCCCACACCGCCCTTGCCGGAGGCTACGGCGATCACGTTCTTGACGTTGGCCAGGGCCGGCACCTGGGCCTGGGCCTTGTGAGGCTCGATCACGCAATCGACCTCGACCTTGGCCGAATCGATGCCGTCCTGGTTCTCCAGGGCCATCTGCAGCATCTGCGCCCAGCCGCTCTTGAACAGCCCGGCGGCATAGCCCAGCTCCAGGCGTACGTGGACCTTGTCGCCCTGGATGTCGACCTCGCGTAGGCAGCCGGCGCTGACCGGGTCCTGGCCAAGGTGGGGATCGGTGAACTGACGAAGCGTGGCTTCCACCACGGCGCGGGTGACAGGCATGGAAGACTCCGGGAAAAAGACCGAGCGAAACAGGCGGGCATCTTAACCCAAAGCCCATGCAACAGATGAAAATGCCCCGCCACGCCTATATAGTTACCGACTTTCCCCGTGTTCCCAGTGCAGCCGATCACCATGACCGAAGCCCGCAAGATCCTCGTTACCAGCGCCCTCCCCTATGCCAACGGTTCCATCCACCTCGGGCATATGGTCGAGTACATCCAGACCGATATCTGGGTGCGCTTCCAGAAGATGCGCGGCAACCAGGCCATCTACGTTTGCGCCGACGACGCCCACGGCTCGGCCATCATGCTGCGCGCCGAGAAGGAGGGCATCACCTCCGAGCAGTTGATCGACAACGTGCGCGCCGAGCACACCACCGATTTCGCCGACTTCCTGGTGGAGTTCGACAACTACCACTCGACCCACTCGGACGAGAACCGCGCGCTGTCCAGCAGCATCTACACCCGGCTGCGCGACGCCGGCCATATCGCCACGCGCCCGGTGACCCAGTATTTCGACCCGGACAAGCAGATGTTCCTGGCCGACCGCTTCATCAAGGGCACCTGCCCGAAATGCGCGGCCGACGACCAGTACGGCGACAACTGTGAAGTCTGCGGCGCCACCTATGCACCCACCGAGCTGAAGAACCCCAAGTCGGCCATTTCCGGCGCCACTCCGGTGCTCAAGGAATCGCTGCACTACTTCTTCAAGCTGCCGAACTTCGACGCCATGCTGAAGCAGTGGACCCGCAGCGGTGCCCTGCAGGAGTCGGTGGCCAACAAGATCGCCGAATGGCTGGATGCCGGCCTGCAGGAGTGGGACATCAGCCGTGATGCGCCCTACTTCGGCTTCGAGATCCCCGATGCCCCGGGCAAGTACTTCTACGTCTGGCTGGATGCGCCCATCGGCTACATGGCCAGCTTCCAGAACCTCTGCGCACGCCGCCCGGAGCTGGACTTCGACGCCTTCTGGGCCAAGGATTCCAGCGCCGAGCTGTACCACTTCATCGGCAAGGACATCGTCAACTTCCACGCCCTGTTCTGGCCCGCCATGCTCGAAGGCGCCGGCTACCGCAAGCCGACCGCACTCAACGTGCACGGCTACCTGACGGTGAACGGGCAGAAGATGTCCAAGTCCCGAGGCACCTTCATCAAGGCGCGCACCTACCTCGACCACCTGAGCCCGGAATACCTGCGCTACTACTACGCCGCCAAGCTGGGCCGCGGCGTGGACGACCTCGACCTGAACCTCGAGGACTTCGTGCAGAAGGTGAACTCCGACCTGGTGGGCAAGGTGGTCAACATCGCCAGCCGTTGCGCCGGTTTCATCCACAAGGGCAACGCCGGCCGCCTGGTGGCCACCAATGCCGCGCCGGAGCTGTTCGCCGAGTTCAAGGCCGCTGCGCCGAGCATCGCCGACGCCTTCGAGAACCGTGACTTCGCCCGTGCCATGCGTGAAATCATGGCCCTGGCCGACCGCGCCAACGCCTGGATCGCCGACAAGGCGCCCTGGGCCCTGGCCAAGCAGGAAGGCAAGCAGGACGAGGTGCAGGCGGTGTGCGCTGCGGGCGTCAACCTGTTCCGCCAGCTGGTGATCTTCCTCAAGCCGGTGCTGCCGAACCTCTCCGCCGCTGCCGAGCAGTTCCTCAACGTCGCCCCGCTGACCTGGGCCGACCACGAGACGCTGCTGGCCGACCACCAGCTGAACGCCTTCACCCCGCTGATGACCCGCATCGAGCCGGCGAAGATCGAAGCCATGGTCGCTGCCTCCAAGGAAGACCTGGCCGCCGCGGCACCGGCCCCTGCCGGCAACGGCGAGCTGACCAAGGACCCGCTGGCCGCCGAGATCGGCTTCGACGCCTTCGCCGCCGTCGACCTGCGCATCGCACTGATCGAGAAGGCCGAGTTCGTCGAAGGCGCCGACAAGCTGCTGCGCCTGTCCCTGGATATCGGCGACGAGAAACGCAACGTGTTCTCCGGCATCAAGAGCGCCTACCCGGACCCGAGCAAGCTGGAAGGCCGCCTGACCCTGTACGTGGCCAACCTGGCCGCGCGCAAGATGAAGTTCGGCGTCTCCGAAGGCATGGTCCTGGCCGCCGGCCCCGGCGGCGAGGAGATCTACCTGCTCAGCCCCGACAGCGGCGCCAAGCCCGGCCAGCGCGTGAAGTAATACGCGCCGGCCATCACGAAGCGCCTGCCCGCTCACCGGTCAGGCGCTTCGTCGTTTCAGGAACCGATAAACCACGCGACACCACGCAAGGAACGCACATGATCAAGCACTGGACCCTGCCCCTGCTCCTGGCCCTCACCGCCCTGGCCGGCTGCTCCCAATCAGAAGGTGAAGGGAGCAGCGGTGCAGCCGCCTTCCGGGGCGAAGCCTCCAAGCCCGGTGCCTTCCTTGCCTACGAGCACCAGGTCACCATCCACCTCGCCGCCGAGAACGTCGCCCCGCGCCTGGCCGCCGCCCGCGAAGCCTGTGGTGACGGCCGCTTCGGCACCTGCGACCTGCTGGCCATCGAGCAGAGCCAGGGCGACTACCGTGCCGGCCAGCTGGTGCTGCGCATCGTGCCCGAAGGCGTGGAAAAGATGGTTGCCTTGGCCGCCGAAGGGGGTGAACTGGCAAGCCGCAACACCCGCGCCGAGGACCTGGCCCAAGCCGTGGGCGACAACGCCCGCACCCGCGAGCGCCTGGAGCGCCAGTACAAGACTCTCGAGGAGTTCCAGGGGCGCAAGGACCTGGCCGTCGCCGACCTGCTGGCCCTGGCCCGCGAGATGGCCGAGCTGGAAGTGCAGCTGGCCGCCACCAACCAGGAAGCCGCCCAGCAGCAGCGCCGCATCGCCACCAACCTGCTGACCCTGGACTTCACCACCGACCAGCAACGCCCGAGCCGCCTGTCGCGCATCGGCGACGCCGCCTCCGGCCTGCTGGACAACGCCACCGAAGGCACCGCCCAGGCCCTGGAGATGCTCGGCTACGGCATTCCCTTCGTGATCATCCTGTTCCCCCTGGCGCTGCTGGTGCGCTGGTTGTGGCGCAAGGCCACGCGCCGCAACAAGGCCGTCGCCCAAGGCTGAGCTAGCCTTGCTGACAAGGGCCGCGACCGTGCGGCCCTGTACCGCTCCGGCAGCATCCCGGATAATGCGCGGCCTTTCCGATAGACCCGACGCCCCTGACCATGACCGACTTCATCCTCGCCCTGCTCGGCGCAGCGCTGGTCAACAACCTGATTCTCGTCCTGCCCCTGGGCACCGACGCCCTGCGCCAGTCCCGCAGCCGCAGCCTGGCGCTGGCCGGCGGCCTGCTGCTGGTGCTCGCCACGCCGCTGGCCTGGGCCCTGGACCGACTGCTGGCGCCCCTCGGCCTGGACTACCTCGGCATCGCCCTGCTGCTCCCCGCCCTGCTGCCACTGGCCTGGGCGAGCCTGGCCCTGCTCGCCCGCCTCGCGCCGCACCTGCCCCGTGACGGCCTGCTGCCCCTGCTGCTGGGCAACGGCGCGGCACTGGGTGCCATGCTGCTGGCCGCTGCCGGTGATTTCGCCAGCGCCCTCGGCCTGGGCATCGGCGGTGGCATCGGCTTCTGGATCGCCCTGCGCCTGTTCGACGACCTGCTGCAACGGGTGGAGGCGGCCGACGTGCCCGCGCCCTTCCGCGGCCTGCCGGTGATGCTGATCTGCGCCGGGCTGATGGGCGTCGCCCTGCTCGGCTTCAACGGCATGGTGGCCTCATGAGCCAGGCGGCGCTGATCCAGCGCATCGACGCCCTGCTGCCCCAGACCCAATGCGGCAAGTGCGGCCACCCCGGCTGCCGGCCCTACGCCGAGGGCATGGCCCGGGGCGAGGCGATCAACAAGTGCCCGCCCGGCGGCAACGCCACCATCATCGCCCTGGCCGACCTGCTGCAGGTGCCGACACTGCCCCTGGAGGCCCCCGGCGGCCAGGTGCCGCCACAGCTGGCATTCATCCGCGAAGCCGAGTGCATCGGCTGCACCAAGTGCATCCAGGCCTGCCCGGTGGACGCCATCGTCGGCGCCGCCAAGCAGATGCACACGGTGATCGCCGATGAATGCACCGGCTGCGAGCTGTGCGTGGCGCCCTGCCCGGTGGACTGCATCGACATCCTGCCCCTGGCGGAACCGGCGGCCGCCGAGCAACGCCAGCGTGCCGACCAGTTCCGTCATCGCTATGAACAACGCAACCGCCGCCTCGCCCGCGACGAAGCCCGACGCCTGGCCGAGCGCGAAGCCCGCGCTGCCAGGGCGGCACAGGCGCAGGCGCGGCAACCGGTGGCGACGCCCACGCCCAGTGACCCGGTGCAGGCCGCCATCGAACGGGTCAAGGCGCAGAAGGCCGCGGCCGGCATCCAGACCGAGCGGCAGAAGCGCCTGAAGATCGAGGCCGCGCTGGCCAGGGTCGCCCTGGCCAAGGCCGAGAAGCAGCTGGAGGTCTACGGCACCTCCGATATCGCGGCCGAAGTGGAAGCGCTGCGCATCGCCAACGCCAAGGCCCAGGCCGCGCTGGAAGCGGCCAACGAGAGCACGCCGACCGCCCTGGACCAAGCCGCCTACAAGAAGGCCAAGATCGCCGCCGCCATGGGCCGCACCCAGTTGGCCAAGGCCGAGAAGGCCTTTGGCGATGAGCCGGACGCCGAGCAGCGCAGCCAGCTGGACGCACTGCGCGCCAGCGTGGCTCAGGCCGAAGCCGAGCTGGATCGCCTGCAAGGCGCCCAGCCGGCCGCCGTCCCCACACCGGGCATGGCCGCACTGAAGCAGGCGAAGATCGCCCTGCTCAGCCGCCGTACCGAACTGCGCAGCGCCGAGGCCCGTGGCGCCGCCGGAGCGGAACTGGCACCCCTGCGACAGGCCCTCGCCGACGCCGAGCAGGCGCTGCACGCCGCCGAAGACGCCAGTGGCAAGACCCCGCCGGACCTGCAACGCATCGACAAGAACCCCATCGACCCGGCCCTGCGCGCGCTGAAGACCGAGCTGGCCATGGCCCGCGCCGAGGTAAGCAAGCTGGAGCGGCGCCAACCCGTCGACGAACAGGCCCTGGCCCGCGCCCGGGAACGCCTGGCGCGGGCCCAGGCGCAGCTCGACGGGCACCCGGGAGCATGACCGCACAGCCCGGCTTCGACCCGCGCCCAGGCATGCGCCTGGTGCTGCTGGCCTGCCTGCCGGGCCTGTTCGCACTGCTCTGGCAGTACGGCTGCGGCACCCTGGTGCAACTGGCCATCGCCATTCCCACCGCACTGGCCTGCGAGGCCCTGGTGCGGCGCCTGCGCAGCCAGCGCATCGCCCCTACAGAGGCCCTGTTCGGCCTGGCGCCCCTGGCCGAGGGCGGCGCCTTGGTAACCGCCGTGTTGCTGGCCCTGGCGCTGCCGCCCTACGCGCCCTGGTGGCTGGCGCTGTGTGCGAGCGCGAGCGCCATCCTGCTCGGCAAGTCGCTGTTCGGCGGCTTCGGCCACAACCCCTTCAACCCGGCGATGCTCGGCTTCGCCCTGGCCCTGCTGGCCTTCCCCGCCCACTTCACCCACTGGCCCGCCGCCGGCCAGGTCCACGGCCCCTGGGGCGCACTGCAACAGGTGTTCGGCTTCGGCAGCGGCCTAGTGGATGGCTGGAGCCAGGCCACGGTGCTGGATACCCTGCGCCACAACGACCGCCTGACCATCGACGAGCTGTTCGCCGGCCACGGCGCCTTCGGTGGCGTCGGAGGGCACGGTGCCGAGTGGGTCAACCTGGCCTTCCTCGCCGGCGGCCTGATCCTGATGCAACAGAAGGTGATCCGCTGGCACGCACCGGTGGGCATGCTCGCCGCGCTCTTCGTCGCCGCGCTGCTGTGCTGGAACGGCAGTGGCTCGGACTCCAACGGCTCGCCCCTGTTCCACCTGTTCTCCGGCGCCACCATGCTGGGCGCCTTCTTCATCGTCACCGAGCCGGTTTCCGGCCCTGCCAGCGACCGCGCGCGCCTGCTGTTCGGCGTGGGCGTCGGCCTGCTGGTCTATGGGATCCGCACCTGGGGCGGCTACCCGGACGGCCTGGCCTTCGCGGTGCTTGCGATGAACCTGCTGGTGCCCACGCTGGAGCGGGTCGCCGCACGCGGGGTACGCCCATGAATGGCCGCTCGCTGGCTGTGTTGCTGGCGCTGGGCCTTGGCGGCCTGGCGCTGCTGGTCGCCTCGTACCAGGGGCTCGGCCCGCAGATCACCGCGGCCGCCGTGGATGCCGACGAACGCGCGCTGCTCGACCTGTTACCGCCCGGCAGCTACGACAACCACCCCCTGCGCGAACCGATCGCCCTGCCGGACGCCGAGGCCCTGGGCCGCCCCGCGCCCACCGCCGCCTGGCTGGCGCGCCGCGAAGGCAAGGTGGTGGCGTTGCTGCTGCCGGTCACGGCCGCCGGCTACGAAGGCCCGATCCGCCTGCTGCTGGCCATCGCCCCGGACGGCCGCCTGTTGCGCAGCAAGGTGCTGGAACACCGCGAGACAGCCGGCATCGGCGACCGTATCGAGCCCGCCCGCAGCCCCTGGCTGGCAAGCCTGGAAGGCGTCTCACTGGATAGTCGCCCGGGCGAGTGGCGGGTCAAGGCCGATGGCGGTGCGTTCGACCAGATCGCCGGCGCCACCATCACGTCCCGCGCCGTGGTCGCCGCGACCCAGCAGGGTTTGCGCTACTTCGATGCCCACCACGAGCAGCTGCTGGGGGATGCGCCATGAAGCCCGCCATCGCCCTGCCCCTGCTTGGCCTGGCGCCCCTGCTGGGCGCCAGCGATCTGCTGGTCAAGGCGCTGGGCATCACCCTGGTTGCCCTGCCGCTGCTGAGCCTGTTCGGCCTGCTGCTGCCTGCGCTGCGCCGTGCACTCTCGGGCCACGCCCTGTGGTTCGGCGCCCTGCTGGTGGCCGGCGTGCTGGTGGGCCTTGCCCAGTTGCTGATGCAGGCCTTCGCCTTCGAACTGCATAGGGCCCTGGGCCCCTTCCTCGCCCTGCTGGCGCTGCCCTGCCTGCTGCTGGTGGCGAGCGAACCCGCCGGTCCCGCTGCGGGCCTGCGCCAGGGGTTGCTGTTCGCCGCGTGTACCCTGCTGCTGGGCGCGCTGCGGGAACTGCTCGGCCAAGCCAGCCTGCTGGCCCACGGCGAATGGCTGGGCCTTGGCGCCCTGAACTGGCAGGCGGCTGCCGACGGCCTGCCGCTCTTCGCCTCGGCGCCGGGAGGCCTTATCCTCCTGGGCCTGCTCCTGGCGCTCGTGCGCCTCAAACCCTAATCAGAAGCCGTCGACCATGAATGCCGCCAAACGCCTGGAAATCTTCCGCCGCCTGCATGAGGACAACCCTGAGCCCAAGACCGAACTGGCCTATTCCTCGCCCTTCGAGTTGCTGATAGCGGTAATCCTCTCCGCCCAGGCCACCGACGTCGGGGTGAACAAGGCCACGGCCAAGCTGTTCCCGGTAGCCAACACGCCGGAGGCCATTCATGCCCTGGGCGTGGAGGGGCTGTCGGAGTACATCAAGACCATCGGCCTGTACAACAGCAAGGCGAAGAACGTCATCGAGACCTGCCGCATTCTCGTGGAGAAGCACGGCAGCCAGGTGCCGGACGAGCGCGAGGCGCTGGAGGCCCTGCCCGGCGTCGGCCGCAAGACCGCCAACGTGGTGCTCAACACCGCCTTCCGCCAGCTGGCCATGGCGGTGGACACGCACATCTTCCGCGTCAGCAACCGCACCGGCATCGCCCCCGGCAAGAACGTGCTGGAGGTGGAGAAGAAGCTGCTCAAATTCGTACCAAGGGATTACCTGCTCGACGCGCACCATTGGCTGATCCTGCATGGACGTTATGTCTGTGTGGCCCGCAAGCCGCGCTGTGGCGCCTGTCGAATCGAAGACCTGTGCGAATACAAGGCGAAAACCTCGGACGATTGAGGCTTCATTGAACGGCTCGATGCTTCGATTGAAAAAATCTTTTTTACCGGCCCCTGCTTTGTCGCTATAAGGTGCGCCAATAGCGCCCCGCATCGTGGAGTGACCGTATGAGCACAGCCAAAGAAGAGATCGAGACCGAGGAAGACTTCGTCGTCGAGGACGCTGATGATGGCGAGGCTCCGGTCGAGGTTGCCAAGACCAACCTGACCAAGCGCCGCATCATCGACAACTACCTGGAAGAGCGCCGCCTGCAGAAGCAGTTGTCCGATTACGATTTCGACCTCTGATGTGAAGCCACCCGAAAGCCCCGCCGATGCGGGGCTTTTTGTTGGCCGGGTTTCACCTAGGTTGGCGTCGAGCCTGCGAGGCCCAACGGTGCCGGGCTGAACATCGCTGCGTTGGGCTTCGTGCCTCAGCCCAACCTACAGACGAAAAAAAGCCCCGCATTGGCGGGGCTTCTTCAGGCGCCTGGCGCTCAGTCGTTGCGCGAGGGCGAGAGCAGTTCGATCTTGTAGCCGTCCGGGTCTTCGACGAAGGCGAGGATGCTGGTGCCGTGCTTCATCGGGCCCGGCTCGCGGGTGATCTTGCCGCCACGGGCGCGAATGTCTTCGCAGGCCTTGTAGACATCGGCCACTTCCAGGGCGATGTGGCCGTAGCCGGTGCCCAACTCGTACTTGTCCACACCCCAGTTGTAGGTCAGCTCGATGACGCTGTTCTCGGCTTCGTTGCCGTAGCCGACGAACGCCAGGGTGAACTGGCCGTCCGGGTAGTCCTTGCGACGCAGCAGGGTCATGCCCAGGACTTCGGTGTAGAAGGCGATGGATGTGTCCATGTCGCCGACGCGCAGCATGGTATGCAGCAGTCGCATCTCGGTTTCTCCTCATTGGCTTGAAACGACAAGCCCCGGCTCGTGACCGGGGCTTGGAAGGCAGCTTAAAGCCACAAGCCCGAAGCGGGAAGTCTTCCAGCTTCAGGCTCTCGGCTTCCAGCTCAAAACAGCTTGCGGCCCTTGCCGGCGGCGATGCGCATGCGCAGGGCGTTGAGCTTGATGAAGCCCGCCGCGTCCGCCTGGTTGTAGGCGCCGCCGTCTTCCTCGAAGGTCGCGATGTTGGCATCGAACAGCGAGTCGTCGGACTTGCGGCCGACCACGATGACGTTGCCCTTGTAGAGCTTCAGGCGTACTACGCCGTTCACGTTGCTCTGCGAGGCGTCGATCATCTGCTGCAGCATCAGGCGCTCGGGGCTCCACCAGTAGCCGGTGTAGATCAGGCTGGCGTACTTGGGCATCAGCTCGTCTTTCAGGTGGGCCACTTCGCGGTCCAGGGTGATCGACTCGATGGCGCGGTGGGCGCGCAGCATGATGGTGCCGCCGGGGGTCTCGTAGCAGCCACGGGACTTCATGCCGACATAGCGGTTCTCGACGATGTCGAGGCGGCCGATGCCGTTCTCGCCACCGATGCGGTTCAGCTCGGTCAGCACCTGGGCCGGGGACATGTCCTTGCCGTCGATGGCGACGATGTCACCGGCGCGGTAGGTCAGTTCGATGTAGGTGGGGGTGTCCGGCGCCGCTTCCGGCGACTTGGTCCACTTCCACATGTCTTCTTCGTGCTCGGTCCAGGTGTCTTCCAGCACGCCGCCTTCATAGGAGATGTGCAGCAGGTTGGCGTCCATGGAGTACGGCGACTTCTTCTTGCCGTGGCGCTCGATCGGGATGGCGTGCTTCTCGGCATAGTCCATCAGCTTCTCGCGGGACAGCAGGTCCCACTCGCGCCAGGGGGCGATCACCTTCACGCCCGGCTTCAGCGCATAGGCGCCCAGCTCGAAGCGGACCTGGTCGTTGCCCTTGCCGGTGGCGCCGTGGGAGATGGCGTCGGCGCCGGTCTCGTTGGCGATCTCGATGAGGCGCTTGGCGATCAGCGGGCGGGCGATGGAAGTACCCAGCAGGTACTCGCCTTCGTAGATGGTGTTGGCGCGGAACATCGGGAACACGAAGTCGCGGACGAATTCTTCGCGCAGGTCGTCGATGTAGATTTCCTTGACGCCCATGGCCTGGGCCTTGGCACGGGCCGGCTCGACCTCTTCGCCCTGACCGAGGTCGGCGGTGAAGGTCACCACTTCGCAGTTATAGGTATCTTGCAGCCACTTGAGGATTACCGAGGTGTCCAGGCCACCGGAATACGCCAGGACAACCTTCTTTACGTCCGCCATGCCATCAACTCCACGGGGTTGTGCGAAAAACCCGTGATTCTACTGACCCTGGAGGCCAAATTACAGGGGCGCGACAGGCAATGACGACCAAGCGACAGATTCTTTCGTCGAATCGACCCGGGCGGGCTCAGGACGCCGCGCCCTGGGTGGCCTTGTCGGCCTCGGGGATGATCGGCGCAGGGGCCGCTGCCGGCGCTTCGGCGGGAGGCGGTGCTTCGGCTTCGCGGGACAGGGCGAGGGTGACGCGACGGTTCTTCGCCCGGTTGGCTTCGTTGCTGTTGGGCACCAGCGGGTAGCGCTCGCCATGGAAGCGCATGACCATGTGCGACTCGGGAATGCCGTTGGCCTTGAAGTAGTCGTACACCGCCAGGGCGCGGCGGCGCGAGAGGTCGCGGTTGGTCAGGCGATTGCCGGCGTTGTCGGAGTGACCGTCGATCTCGATGTGGTTCACGCTGGGATCGGCCTTGAGGTAGTCGAGGATGATCTCCAGCCGCGCACGGCCCATTTCGTCAAGTGCCGTGCCGCCGCCCGGGAAGGCGAGCTGGGCATTCTTGATCTGGTCGAAGTTCACCGGCAGCAACTTGGTGGTGCAGGCGAGGTAGTCGTTGTAGGCCTTGTTGAAGTTCACCGGCAGCAGGCGCACTTCCATGGCTTCGCCGCCCTGCAGGGTGCGGTGGCGTACCAGCGGGCTGCGCCCTTCCAGCAGGCCGGTGAGCAGGCGCCCACCCTGGAGCTGGCTGCTGTTGAACGGGACTTCGCCATTGCCGACGCTGACGGCACCGAGGTTGATGTCGCCACGTCCGGGCTGCCAGGGGGCGGCAGCGGCCAGCAGGGTGGCCGAACCGGCGCCCATCCAGCGCTCGCGGGCCTTGAGACGGAAGGTCACCTGCTCGCCGGCGCGGCGCACGAACTCACCACTGCCGAAATCGGTGATCGGTTGCGACAGGCGGCACTCGAACTTGTCGCCCTCGACCGCCCATTCGGCCTTCTCCAGGCGGGTCTGGAAGGTAATGGCCATGGCCGGAAGGCTGGCGAACAGGCTGAGCAGGGCGACATAGCACTGGCGCACGACGGCGGGCTCCACGGGAAATTTCTGCACTCCCCAGGGCTATCGGTGGCGGCCTGCAAAACTTGAGTGGATTCGCCGTATCCGTTCGTTGCCCGCAGCGCCGCCGCAGGGCCTTCGCTGTCACACCGTGAAAAAACCGCCGACGCCTTGAAACACAAGCCCCGCGTGCCCCGAAAAAGCTTTTCCGGTAGCATGCACGACGAGTTTTGCCCGCCTGGAAGCCCCCCATGTCCGACCGTTTGACCTTGCTGCGCCCCGACGACTGGCACATCCATCTGCGCGATGGTGCCGTGCTGTCCCACACAGTCGCCGATGCCGCGCGCACCTTTGGCCGCGCCATCATCATGCCCAACCTGGTGCCCCCGGTGCGCAACGCCGAAGAGGCCGACGCCTATCGCCAGCGCATCCTCGCCGCACGCCCTGCCGGCAGCCGCTTCGAGCCGCTGATGGTGCTTTACCTCACCGACCGCACCCGCCCCGAGGACATCCGCGCGGCCAAGGCTTCCGGCTTCGTCCATGCCGCCAAGCTGTACCCGGCCGGCGCGACCACCAACTCGGACTCGGGCGTCACCCGCATCGACACCATCTTCCCGGCCCTGGAGGCCATGGCCGAAGTCGGCATGCTGCTGCTGGTCCACGGTGAAGTGACCCGTGGCGATGTTGACGTGTTCGACCGCGAGAAGATCTTCATCGACGAGCACCTGCGCCGCGTGGTCGAGCGTTTCCCGACCCTGAAGGTGGTCTTCGAGCACATCACCACCCGCGACGCCGTGCAGTTCGTGGAGGCCGCCTCGGCCAACGTCGGCGCGACCATCACCGCCCACCACCTGCTGTACAACCGCAACCACATGCTGGTCGGCGGCATCCGCCCGCACTTCTATTGCCTGCCGATCCTCAAGCGCAACACCCACCAGGAAGCCCTGCTGGATGCGGCCACCAGCGACAGCACGCGCTTCTTCCTCGGCACCGACTCGGCGCCCCACGCCAAGCACGCCAAGGAAGCCGCCTGCGGCTGCGCCGGCTGCTACACCGCCTATGCAGCCATCGAGCTGTATGCCGAGGCCTTCGAGCAGCGCAACGCCCTGCACAAGCTGGAAGCCTTCGCCAGCAAGAACGGCCCGGACTTCTACGGCCTGCCGCGCAACACCGACAGCATCATCCTGGTCCGTGAAGAATGGACCGCCCCCGCAAGCCTGCCCCTGGGCGAGCAGACCGTAATCCCGCTGCGCGCTGGCGAGAAGCTGCGCTGGCGCCTGCTGGAGAAAAACGCGTGAGCGAAGACCTGTACGACGACGAGCTCGACGGCAGCCTGCCCCAAGGCCCTCGCCACCCCATGGCCGCCCGCTTCCGCGGCTACCTGCCCGTGGTGGTGGACGTGGAGACCGGCGGTTTCAATGCCGCCACCGACGCCCTGCTGGAGATCGCGGCGACCACCATCGCCATGGACGAACAGGGCTTCCTCTACCCGGACCACACCCACTTCTTCCGCATCGAGCCGTTCGAAGGCGCCAACATCGAACAGGCGGCGCTGGAGTTCACCGGCATCAAGCTCGACCACCCGCTGCGCATGGCGGTGAGCGAAGAGCACGCGCTGAATGAAATCTTCCGGGGCCTGCGCAAGTCGATCAAGGCCAGCGGCTGCAAGCGCGCCATCCTCGTGGGGCACAACAGCAGCTTCGACCTGGGCTTCCTCAATGCGGCCGTGAACCGCACCGGGCTCAAGCGCAACCCCTTCCACCCCTTCTCCAGCTTCGACACCGCCACCCTCGCCGGCCTCGCCTACGGGCAGACCGTCCTGGCCAAGGCCTGCCAGGTGGCCGGCATCGAGTTCGACGGCCGCGAAGCCCACTCCGCGCGCTACGACACCGAGAAGACCGCCGAGCTGTTCTGCGGCATCGTCAACCGCTGGAAGGAAATGGGCGGCTGGATGGAAGACGACGACTGAGGTCGCGTTATCCACAGCGTCTCTATAAGGAAGCCCGGCCGATGCCGGGCTTTCTTTTGCCTGGGTTGTAGGGTGCCCCGTAGGTTGGCGACGAGTGCAGCGAGGCCCAACGTCGCGGAGCTCGGAATCGCACCACCGGACCTGGCACCTCGCCCTGATTTAAGGCCCGGACCGCTCTGGAATGCAGCCTGACGGACGGACTTTGACAATCATTCTCATTCTGATTAGTATCGCTTTCCATCAAGCCCACTACCGAGCGTTGAGCCCACCCATGTACGTCTGTCTCTGCCAAGGTGTCACTGACGGCCACATTCGTGATGCGATCTATGAAGGCTGCTGCAGCTACCGCGAGGTCCGCGAGACCCTCGGCGTAGGCACCCAATGCGGCAAATGCGCCTGCCTCGCCAAGCAGGTGGTGCGTGAAACCCTCACCGAAGTACAGAGCAGCCAGGCCGCCCTCGCCTATCCCGCGACCTTCGTGCCTGCCTGATACAAATTGGTTTTTGAAGAACCGGACCTAGCGTCCGGTTTTTTATGCCAATAATTCAAGCAGTTAGCGCCAAGACGCGGAATCTAAACGTTCTTATTCACATTCAAATTCTCTTACTAATCAATAACTTACGTTGACTTTGCCGGGCGACTGGATAAAATTCGATCACTTCCACCCCTTTGCACGGCAGGACTCCACATGAAAGGCGACAAGAAAGTCATCCAGCATCTCAACAAGATCCTCGGCAACGAACTTGTGGCCATCAACCAGTACTTCCTGCATGCCCGCATGTACGAGGACTGGGGCCTGGAGAAGCTCGGCAAGCACGAGTACCACGAGTCCATCGACGAGATGAAACACGCCGACAAGCTCATTAAGCGCATCCTCTTCCTGGAAGGCATCCCCAACCTGCAGGACCTGGGCAAGCTGATGATCGGCGAGAACACCAAGGAAATGCTCGCCAGCGACCTGAAGCTGGAACTGACCGCCGTACCGGACCTGAAAGCCGCCATCGCCTACTGCGAGAGCGTCGGTGACTACGGCACCCGCGAACTGCTCGAAGACATCCTCGAGTCCGAGGAAGAGCACATCGACTGGCTGGAAACCCAGCTGGGCCTGATCGACAAGGTCGGCCTGGAGAACTACCTGCAGTCGCAGATGGACGAGTAAAACGTCCGGACATGAAAAAGCCCCGCATCTGCGGGGCTTTTCTTTTGGAGCGGGAGCGGTATCAGGCGCTGGCGCCGGACTTGCTCACTGCGTCCTTGATCAGTTGCTGAAGCTCGCCCTTGTCGAACATCTCGGCAAGGATGTCGCTACCGCCGACCAGCTCACCGCCCACCCAGAGTTGGGGGAAAGTCGGCCAGTTGGCGTAGGTGGGCAGGTTGGCGCGGATTTCCGGGTTCTGCAGGATGTCGACATAGGCGAACTTCTCGCCACAGCCCATGACCACCTGCGCGGCACGCGCGGAGAAGCCGCACTGCGGGGCATTCGGCGAGCCCTTCATGTACAGCAGTACGGTGTTGTTGGCGATCTGCTCTTTGATGGTTTCGATGATATCCATGGCTACCTCGGCTGAACGTTCCGACTCGTCGGTCGGCAGGATGGCGGCATTGTAACGGAAGTCCGAGCACAACGCTCGGGCTTGCCCCTACGACTTTCAGGCAGCCACCACCTCCACCGGCACCCCATTCAGCGCGGCATTGCCGGAGACTGCATCCAGCTGCCGTTCGTCGGTCAGGTCGTTGGCGCTGGCTCCGGGCTGCTCGCTGGCGATGCCCATCATCACCCCGGGCCGCGCATGGCCCCAGCCATGGGGCAGGCTGACGACGCCGGGCATCATCTCCTCGCTGGCCGCCACCTCCACCTCGATCATCCCCACCCGCGAACGCACCCGCACCCGCTGCCCGTCCACCAACCCGCGACGCTCCAGGTCGCCCGGATTCATCAGCAGCTGATGACGTGGCTTGCCCTTCACCAGGCGGTGGTAGTTGTGCATCCAGGAGTTGTTGCTGCGCACGTGGCGCCGGCCGATGAGCACCAGCTCGCCTTCCGCCGGCAGCTGCTGGGCGGCGAAACGGCCCAGGTCGCCGAGGAAGATCGACGGTGCGCCGACCACGCGCTTGTCAGCCGTTTTCAAGCGCCCCGCCAGGTTGGGCTTGAGCGGGCCCAGGTCCAGCCCATGGGGGAAATCACCCAGGCGCTGCACCGAGAGCTTGTGCTCGGAACGATCGCCGTAGGGGCCGAAACGCAGGCCCATGTCGATCATCTGCTTCGGCTCCAGGGTCGGCTTCAGCTCGACGCTGGTGCGTGCGGCGAAGGCCTGGGCCAGGCCGACGAAGATCTCCCAGTCGTGCAGGGCGCCCTGGGGCTTGGCCAGCACCGGCTCGTTGAAGCGGGTGACGTTGCGCACCGCGAAGACGTTGAAGGTGGTGTCGTAGTGATCGTGCTCCAGCGGCGCGGTGGGCGGCAGGATCAGGTCGGCGTAGCGCGTCGTCTCGTTGATGTAGAGGTCGATGCTGAGCATGAAGTCCAGGCCGTCCAGGGCCTGCTCCAGGCGCCGCCCGTTGGGGGTGGACAGCACCGGGTTGCCGGCCACCGTCACCAGCGCACGGATCTGCCCATCGCCCGGGGTCAGCATCTCTTCGGCCAGGGCCGAGACGGGCAGCTCGCCGCCGTATTCCGGCAACCCGGAAACGCGGCTCTGCCAGCGGTTGAAATGCCCGCCGCCAGTGGTCGCCACCAGGTCCACCGCCGGCTCGGTGCAGAGCACGCCGCCGACGCTGTCGACGTTGCCGGTGACCAGGTTGATCAACTGGATCAGCCACTGGCAGAGGCTGCCGAAGGCCTGGGTGGAAACCCCCATGCGCCCGTAGCAGACGGCGCTTTCGGCGGCGGCGAAGTCCCGCGCCAGCTGGCGGATGGCCGCGGCGTCGATGCCGCAACGGGGGCCCATGGTCTCGGCGGTGAAGCCGCTGATGGCGCGGCGCACTTCATCCAGCCCGTCGACGGCCAGGTGGGTGCCGCGGCCCAGGTTCTCCTCGAACAGGGTGTTGAGCAGCGCCAGCAGCAACGCGGCATCCTGGCCGGGGCGCACGAACAGGTGCTGGTCGGCGATGGCCGCCGTCTCGCTGCGGCGCGGGTCCACCACCACCAGGCGGCCGCCGCGCGCCTTGATGGCCTTCAGGCGCTTCTCCACGTCGGGCACGGTCATGATGCTGCCGTTGGACGCCAGCGGGTTGCCGCCGAGGATCAGCATGAAATCGGTATGGTCGATATCGGGGATGGGGATCAGCAGGCCATGGCCGTACATCTGCTGGCTCACCAGGTGGTGGGGCAGCTGGTCCACCGAGGTCGCGGAGAAGCGGCTGCGGGTCTTCAGCAGGCCGAGGAAGTAGTTGCTGTGGGTCATCAGCCCGTAGTTGTGCACGCTGGGGTTGCCCTGGTACACCGCCACCGCGTTGTTGCCGTGGCGGGCCTGGATCTCGGCCAGGCGCTCGGCAACCATGGCGAAGGCTTCATCCCAGCCGATGGGCTGCCACTCGCTGCCGGCGCGGCGCATGGGCTGGCGCAGGCGGTCGGGGTCGTTCTGGATGTCCTGCAAGGCCACCGCCTTGGGGCAGATATGGCCTCGGCTGAAGCTGTCCTGGGCATCGCCCTTGATGGAGAGGATGTGGCGGGAGCCGTCGTCCCGGTCCTCGGTTTCGATGGTCAGCCCGCAGATGGCTTCGCAGAGATGGCATGCACGGTGGTGAACGGACTTGGTCATGGCCTTGCCTCATGTTCTTGTGTCGAGACGACCGGTCGGGTCGCAAGAGCAGAACTATGGAAGCAGATCGATCGGTCGGCCAGTAGATTCAACGATATGAATCGGCAGGCATCAGGCCTGCCGATTCGCTTCGCGGGTCAGCGGATGGACTGGATGGTGCCCTTGTTGCCGGTCACCTTGGCGCTCACTTTCTTGAAGACGAAATAGTCCTGGATGGTGAGCTCGTAGCGCGGCGCCACGATCAGGTCGGCACCCGAGGACTTGACGGCCTTGAACGCGGCAGCGGATTTCACCGCCGAGATGGGATCGGGCCCGAAAGGCAGGCTGCCACCGGCATCACCGCCATAGACCACGCCATCGGCGAACTGGGAATCGCCGCCGAACTGCAGGAAGTGGAACAGGATGTTCACTTCGGACTGCCCGCTGATCGGCTCACCTACCGCCACGTCGGCCTTCAGGCCGGTCTTGACGTTGCCGTTGAGCGGAGCGCTCGGCTGGCTGACGTTGTAGGTGCTGCAACCGGTCATACCGCCAATAGCGACGACCAGGGCGGCAGGTGCGAGGAACTTCTTCATTGGTATCTCCATGATCAGAACATGCTGGCCGGGCCCAACATCCGTAAGCGGACCCTGCCCCCGAAACCGAGTGATTTCGAGGTGGCACACGCTAGCAACGCGCCCTGAGCCGCATAAGTTCATGCAGGCTGATTTGTCCCTTGGAAATTTCCCAAACCCCACCTTTTCGCCGAATTTCCTCGCATTCGGCCAGGCGTTCGTGCCATCCCCTTCGGCCGCGATCCCAGACCGCACGCCTTGCCTATCGGCCAGGGTGGTTCCCGCCCCCCCTCGCCCAGCCGCCGGCAAAGACGCCGGCACCTCTCTGGCACGGGCCCCTCGAGGCACTGGTTGGCAGAGTGCGACAATTCCTTATAAGATCGCGCCTCCCCCTATTCCGTCGCCCCGTGCGGCTTAGCCCGCCGGTCCCGCCTGCTTTTCCCTGAAAAAACCGACCAGGACCCGCGGCCAGAGGCAAAAAAGGTAGTCAGCAATGAGCGCAAGGCATTTTCTCTCCCTGATGGATTGCACCCCCCAGGAGCTGAGCAGCCTGATCCGTCGAGCCATCGAGCTGAAGGACCTGCGCCACCGAGGCGTCCCCTACGAGCCCCTGAAGAGCCGTGTGCTGGGCATGATCTTCGAGAAGGCCTCCACCCGTACCCGCCTCTCCTTCGAGGCCGGGATGATCCAGCTCGGTGGCCAGGCGATCTTCCTCTCGCCCCGCGACACCCAGCTGGGCCGTGGCGAGCCGATCAGCGATTGCGCCATCGTCATGTCGCGCATGCTCGATGCGGTGATGATCCGTACCTTCGCCCACAGCAAGCTGGTGGAGTTCGCCGAGAACTCCCGCGTGCCGGTGATCAACGGCCTCTCCGACGACCTGCACCCCTGCCAGTTGCTGGCCGACATGCAGACCTTCCAGGAACACCGCGGCGCCATCCAGGGCAAGACCGTGGCCTGGATCGGCGATGGCAACAACATGTGCAACACCTATATAGAAGCGGCGATCCAGTTCGACTTCCGCCTCAACGTCGCCTGCCCGGAAGGCTTCGAGCCCAACCCGGCGTTCCTCGCCCAGGCCGGCGACCGCGTGCAGGTACTGCGTGACCCGCGCGAGGCAGTACGCGGCGCCCACCTGGTGAGCACCGACGTGTGGACCTCCATGGGCCAGGAAGAAGAGACCGCGCGGCGCCTGGCGCTGTTCAAGCCCTACCAGGTGAACCAGGCGCTGCTTGCGCTGGCCGATGAAGCGGTTATCTTCATGCACTGCCTGCCGGCGCACCGGGGCGAGGAAATCAGCACTGACCTGCTCGACGACCCGCGTTCCGTGGCCTGGGACCAGGCAGAAAACCGCCTGCATGCGCAAAAGGCGCTGCTGGAATTCCTCGTCGAACACGCGTCCCGAGCATGAGCCACGAACTGCTTCTAAACCTGCGCAACCTGAGCTGCGGCTACCAGGACCAGCGCGTCGTACAGAACCTCAACCTGCACCTCAACGCCGGCGACATCGGTTGCCTGCTGGGGCCCTCGGGTTGCGGCAAGACCACCACCCTGCGCGCCATCGCCGGTTTCGAGCCGGTGTTCGAAGGCGAGATCGAGCTGGCCGGTGAGGTCATCTCCAGGGCCGGTTTCACCCTGGCCCCGGAAAAACGCCGCATCGGCATGGTGTTCCAGGACTACGCGCTGTTCCCCCACCTCACCGTGGAAGAGAACATCGCCTTCGGCATCCGCAAGCACCCCGAGCGCGAGCGCATCACCGGTGAGCTGCTGGAGCTGGTCAAGCTCGGCCAACTGGCCAGGCGCTACCCCAACGAACTCTCCGGCGGCCAGCAGCAACGCGTCTCCCTGGCCCGCGCCCTGGCCCCCGAGCCGGCGCTGCTGCTGCTCGACGAACCCTTCTCCAACCTCGATGGCGAGCTGCGCCGTCGCCTCAGCCTCGAGGTGCGCGACATCCTCAAGGCCCGTGGCACCAGCGCCGTGCTGGTCACCCATGACCAGGAAGAAGCCTTTGCAGTGAGCGACCAGGTCGGCGTGTTCAACAACGGCAACCTGGAGCAGTGGGACACCCCCTACAACCTCTACCACGAGCCGGCGACCCCCTTCGTCGCCAGCTTCGTCGGCCAGGGCTACTTCATCCGTGGCCAGCAGGTGTGCCCGGACACGGTGCAGACCGAACTCGGCCTGATCCGTGGCAACCGCGCCTACGCCTGGCCGGAAGGCAGCGCGGTGGACGTGCTGCTGCGCCCCGACGACATCGTCCCGGCGCCCGAGGGTGGGCTCAATGCCCTGGTGACCGGCAAGACCTTCCTCGGTGCCGCCACCCTGTACCGCCTGCAACTGCCCACCGGCACCCAGCTGGAAGCCATTTTCCCCAGCCACGCCGACCACCAGCCCGGCCAGCACGTGGGCATCCGCGTGGCCGCCGATCACCTGGTGGTGTTCCCCGCCCATGGCAGCGTCGCCGCCCAGGCCGCGATGCAGGACGAGGGCGTGCGCCGCTACAGCACCGCGAGCTGATCGCGGCCGCTGTGCTTGGCCTCGTAAAGCGCCATATCGACCCGTAGCAGGCTTTCCTCCCAGGATTCGCCGGGTCGATAGGCGCTGACCCCCAGGGACAGCGTCAGCCTCAACCCCGGGCATTCGTCCCAGTGCGCCGCACGCACCTTGGCCTGCAAGCGTTCCAGCATCACCTCGGCCCCCGCCTCGTTGGTGCGCGAAAGCACCAGCAGGAATTCCTCGCCCCCCAGCCGCGCGACGAAGTCCACATCCCGCACCGACTCCTGCAACATCTTCGACAGCTGGCGCAGCACCGCGTCGCCACAGCCGTGGCCATAGCGATCGTTGACGTTCTTGAAGTAGTCCAGGTCCACCAGGCAGAGCACGAAGCCGTAGTCGCCGCGATCGGCCAGGGCTTTCTGCTGGGCGAGGATTTCCTTGGTGAAGCGGCGGTTGTAGAGGCCCGTGAGTTCGTCGGTGATGGCCAGCTTCTGGATGCTCTCCAAGGCCAGGCGCAAGTCGTTGTTGCGCTGCACAAGGCTGCGCCGCAGGCCGTTCATCTCCAGGGAGAGCAGGCCGACGCCGGTCAGCAGCACGAAGAACTCCACCGCCTGGATCGCCTCGCTGTGCAGGTCCAGCTCCCGGCCCGAGGCGACCAGCGAGCTGATCAGCAACGCGTAGCACACGGCCGTCAGCAGGATCACCAGCAAAAAGCCGCGCAACAGCAGGCGGAAGGTGCCGAACATCAGCACCAGCAGCACCGTCATCAAAAACAGCAGGCGCAGCTCGCCGGCATGGTAGGCGGTGGCGAAGATCACGCAGATCGCCCAGCTCATCAGCGGCAGCGTCAGGCTGGGATCATGGAAGCGCAGGTTGAGGTTGCTGCGCACCAGGGCCAGGAACGCCAGGCAACTGAGCCCGACCAGGCCCGTGAGCAAGAGCATGCCGCCCAGGCTCAGGCCCAGGTAGCCGGCGGCATGCGCCGACCAGCACAACAGCAGGAACAACAACGATGCACCACTGGCCAGCGATACCCTTCGCAGGCGCAGCAGCTGATGTCGGGAGGGCTGCATGGGCTCCCCTTCTATAACGATGAATGGCCGGGAGTATAGACAGGCGTCGTAATCCCGCCGCCAATCAGGGCGTCGTCACGCCATAGCTGCGCATCAGGGCATCCAGCCGGCCCGAGGCGCGGTAACGCTGCAGGCCCGCCTCGAACAGGGCGTTGTAGCGGGCGCTGGCCTCGATGGCGGGCGAGAAGGCCAGGTAGATGGGCACGTCCGGGGCGCGGCAGCCTGCCGACTGCAGGCGGTCCTGCTGGCGGGTACGGGCCAGCAGGTTCTCCATCACCCAGCTGTTCTCCACCGTGGCGTCGAGGCGGCCGAAGCGCACCTTCTCCACGTTCATCTCCAGTGCCTGCTCGCCGGAAACCACCTGCACCCGGTCGCCCTTGGCGCGATGCATGCGGACGTAGGCGTCGATTTCCTGGCCATAGCTGTAGCTGTTGATGGTGCCCAGGCGCACCTGCGCCAGCGAACCCAACCCCTGGTAGCGCCAGGGCGCGCCCTGGGCGACGTAGAAGCACATGCGCGAAATGCCAGGCGCGGTGGGGGTGTAGAGGAAGTCCGGGGCATCCTGGATGCCGGCGCCTATCACCGCGTTGAGCTTGCCGGTGCGCGCGTCGCTGATGGCCCGCGCCCAGTTGATCACCCGGTACTCAACCTGGATGCCGGCCTCGGCGAAGATATCCCGCGCCAGCTCGACGAAGATGCCGGGCTTGGCCGACTCGGGCGCGCAATTGATGGGGCACCAGATATCCCCGGCAATGACCAGGGTCTCGGCCCGCGCGGGGCCGATGGCGAGAAGGGCGAACAGGCCGAGAACCAGCCTGCGCCATGGTCGATGAACACGTGCATCCCTGACAGCCACGTCAAACTCCCTGCGTTGCTTACCGCTCCAGTGTGCAGCTTACGCCTCGGAGGCCTCGCTGCGTACCCGCTGGACGGCATCCAGCCATCCGTCGTAAAGCTTGGTCCGATGCGCGGTCGCCATGTGCGGGGTGAAGCGCTGCTGGCGGTGCCAGTGCCGGGCGATCTCGTCGAGGTCGCGGTACAGCCCCGCCTTCAGGCCCGCCAGGTAGGCCGCGCCCAGGGCCGTGGTCTCGGTCACCTCGGGGCGTTCCACCGCCACGCCGAGAATATCGGCGAGGAACTGCATCACCCAGTTGTTCTCCACCATGCCGCCATCCACCCGCAGCGCGCTGGGTGCGGCAGCGCCGTCCTGGCTCATGGCCTCCAGCAGGTCGCGGGTCTGGTAGCAGACCGATTGCAGGCCGGCGGTGACGATCTCCTTGATCCCGGTGTCGCGGGTCAGGCCAAAGATCGCGCCACGGGCGCGCGGGTCCCAGTAGGGGGCACCCAGGCCGGTGAAGGCCGGCACCAGGTACACGCCGCAGGCATCGCCGGTCTGCTCGGCCAGGGCCTCGGTGTCGCGGGCATGGCTGATCAGCTTGATGCCGTCGCGCAACCACTGCACCGCCGCGCCGGCGACGAAGATGCTGCCCTCCACCGCGTAGGTGACCTTGCCGTCCAGGCGATAGCCAACGGTGGTGAGCAGGCGGTTGCGCGAGGTCACGGGCGTCTCGCCGGTGTTCTGGATCAGGAAGCAGCCGGTGCCGTAAGTGCTCTTGACCATGCCCGGCTGGAAGCAGGCCTGGCCGATCAGCGCGGCCTGCTGGTCACCGGCCATGCCCAGCACCGGGATGGCCGCGCCCAGCAGCGGCGCCTCGGTGGTGCCGAAGTCGGCGGCGCTGTCGAGCACCTCCGGCAGCAGGCTGGCGGGGATCTCGAACAGCTTGAGCAGCGCCTCGTCCCACTGCTGGGTGTGGATGTTGAAGAGCATGGTCCGCGAGGCGTTGGTGGCATCGGTACGGTGCGCCTTGCCGCCGGTCAGGCGCCAGAGCAGGAAGCAGTCCACGGTGCCGAAGCGCAGCTCGCCCCGCTCCGCGCGGGCCCGGGCGCCCGGCACGTTCTCGAGGATCCAGCGCAGCTTGGTGGCGGAGAAGTAGGGGTCGATCAGCAGGCCGGTGCGACGGGCGACTTCGTCTTCGTGACCGGCCTCCTTCATGGTCGAGCAGTAATCGGCGGTGCGGCGGTCCTGCCAGACGATGGCCGGGTGGATCGGCGTGCCGGTGGCGGCGTCCCACACCAGGGTGGTCTCGCGCTGGTTGGTGATGCCGATGGCGGCGATGTCCGCGGCCGGCATACCGCTCTTCTGGATCGCCTCGCGGCAGACCTTGAGGGTGGTCAGCCAGATTTCCTCACCGTCGTGCTCGACCCAGCCGTCCTTGGGGAAGTACTGCTTGAACTCCTGCTGGGCGCGGGCCACGGGCAGGCCCTGGGCGCTGAAGACGATGGCGCGACTGCTGGTCGTGCCCTGATCGATGGCAAGTAGGTACTGGGCCATATGCAGGCTTCCTTGTTGTTATGGGGGCGTCACTCGCGGCCGATCGCCGCGAACTGCGCCTGGGTGTGCTGGGCCAGGGTGTCCGCACTCAGCTCCACTTCCAGGCCGCGCCGCCCGGCGCTGACATGGATGCTCGGGTGCGCCCGGGCCGATTCGTCGATGAAGGTGCGCAGGCGCTTCTTCTGCCCCAGCGGGCTGATGCCGCCCACAAGGTAGCCGGTGGCACGCTGGGCCGCATCCGCCGCTGCCATGTCCACCTTCTTGGCCCCGGCCGCATGGGCCAGCGCCTTGAGGTCGAGGGTGCCGGCCACCGGCACCACGGCCACCAGCAGCTCACCCTTCTCGGTGGCCGCCAGCAGCGTCTTGAACACCCGTGCCGGGTCCAGGCCAAGCTTCTCCGCCGCTTCCAGGCCATAGGAAGGCGCCTTGGGATCGTGGGTGTAGCTGAGCACCTTGTGCTCGGCCTTGGCTTTCTTCAGCAGATCGATGGCAGGGGTCATGTTCGATTGTGAAAACAGGAGGGCGAATTGGGCGTACCTTAGCTGAAAAGTCGCCGTTCGGCAGCACGTCGCTATAATGCGCGACAAAAATCCGGAAGCCGTTCCCATGACCTTGGCTCCTCGCCAGCAGGAAATCCTCGACCTCGCCCGCGACCGTGGCTACGTCAGCATCGACGAGCTGGCCCAGGCCTTCGCCGTGACCCCGCAGACCATCCGCCGCGACATCAACCAGTTGGCCGAACAGGGCCTGCTGCGGCGCACCCACGGAGGTGCTGCCAGCGAGTCGTCGAGCATCCAGAACACCGCCTACGCCATGCGCGCCGGGCTGATGCGCGACGAGAAGCAGCGCATCGCCGAAACCGTGGCGGCGCTGATTCCCGACCATGCCTCGCTGTTCATCAACATCGGCACCACCACCGAAGCCATCGCCCGCGAACTCATGGGCCACAAGGGTCTCAAGGTCATCACCAACAACCTGCACGTGGCCGCGCAACTGGCCGACCGCGCGGATTTCGAGGTGCTGGTGGCCGGCGGCACGGTGCGCAGCGACGGCGGCATCGTCGGCCCCTCGGCGGTGGACTTCATCCAGCAGTTCAAGGTTGACTACGCCATCGTCGGCATCAGCGGCATCGACGATGACGGCAGCCTGCTGGACTTCGACTACCAGGAAGTCCGCGTCTCCCAGGCCATCATCGACAACGCCCGCCAGGTGCTGCTCGCCGCCGACTCCAGCAAGTTCGGCCGCAACGCCGTGGTGCGCCTGGGCTCCATCGCCCTGGTGGACCGCGTGATCACCGACCACGCGCCCTCCCCCGCCCTGGCCCGCCTGATGGCCGAGCACAAGGTCCACCTCGACCTGGTCTGAGCCGCGCCAGCGCGCCCCTCCTTTCGTCGCCCACCCGCTCGCAGCCGCGCATGCGGGCTGGCGGTTTCATGCGTATTCGACTAGCATTTTTCGGAAACGAACATTCAAAGTTCACTTTCGACTTACGGTGCCGCCTGCATGAACCCTCCGATGAGCCGCCAATCGCCCATTTCCGAAGTCTATGACCTGGCCGTCGTCGGGGGCGGCATCAATGGCGTGGGCATCGCCGCCGATGCGGCCGGGCGCGGGCTGTCGGTTTTCCTTTGCGAAAAGGACGACCTCGCCCAGCACACCTCCTCCGCCAGCAGCAAGCTGATCCACGGCGGCCTGCGCTACCTCGAGCACTACGAGTTCCGCCTGGTGCGCGAAGCCCTGGCCGAGCGCGAAGTGCTGCTGGCCAAGGCCCCGCACATCGTCCGCCCCATGCGCTTCGTCCTGCCCCACCGCCCGCACCTGCGCCCGGCCTGGATGATCCGCGCCGGCCTGTTCCTCTATGACCACCTCGGCAAGCGCGAGAAGCTGCCGGGCTCCCGCGGCCTGAAGTTCGGCGCCGGCAGCCCGCTGAAGGCGGACATCGCCCGCGGCTTCGAATATTCCGACTGCTGGGTCGACGACGCCCGCCTGGTGGTGCTCAACGCCATGGCCGCCCGCGAGAACGGCGCGCACATCCACACCCGCACCCGCTGCGTCAGCGCCCGCCGCAGCAAGGGCCTGTGGCACATCCACCTGGAACGCGCCGATGGCACCCTGCTGTCGATCCGCGCCCGCGCCCTGGTCAACGCGGCCGGCCCCTGGGTGGCGAAGTTCATCAAGGACGACCTCAAGCAGAAGTCGCCCTACGGCATCCGCCTGATCCAGGGCAGCCACATCATCGTGCCCAGGCTGCACGACGGCGAGCACGCCTACATCCTGCAGAACGAGGACCGCCGCATCGTCTTCGCCATCCCCTACCTGGAACGCTTCACCCTGATCGGCACCACCGACCGCGAATACCAGGGCGACCCGGCCAAGGTGGCGATCAGCGCCGAGGAAACCGCCTACCTGCTGGATGTGGTCAACCGCCACTTCAAGCAGCAGATCAGCGAGAAGGACATCCTGCGCACCTATTCCGGCGTGCGCCCGCTGTGCGATGACGAGTCCGACGACCCTTCCGCCGTCACCCGCGACTACACCCTGTCGCTGGAAGCCCACCCGGGCGAAGCGCCGCTGCTCTCGGTGTTCGGCGGCAAGCTCACCACCTACCGCAAGCTCGCCGAATCGGCCCTGGCCCAGCTGGCGCCGTTCTTCCCCAACGCCAAGCCGAGCTGGACCGCCAGCCAGCCGCTGCCCGGTGGCGAGCAGATGAGCAGCCAGGCCGAGCTGGCCGAAGCCCTCTGTGCCCGCTTCGGCTGGCTGCCCGACAGCCTGGCACGGCGCTGGGCCGGCACCTATGGCAGCCGTACCTGGAAGATGCTGGATGGCGTGCAGAACCTCACCGACCTGGGCGATCACCTCGGCGGTGGCCTGTACAGCCGTGAAGTGGATTACCTGTGCCGCGTGGAATGGGCCACCGGCCTGGACGACATCCTCTGGCGCCGCACCAAGCTCGGCCTGTTCATGACCCCCGGCCAGCAGGAACGCCTCGCCCAGTACCTGCTCAACCGCCCCAAGGCCGATGCCGCCTGATCCGCTCCCAGGTACGCCCTGCAACCCGGGCTGAAGCCCGGGCTACGGAATCACCTTACTACCCGTCACGGTAGGTAGCCTGGGCTTCAGCCCGGGGAGCCTGGCACGAAGTGGGGGATGACCTTGGAGCGCCTATTGGTGGGCTGAAGCCCACCCTACCCCCTCTCATAGCCCTCCAGCGATGAACTCAAAGCTGCGCCACGTGCCCATCCACCTGCCGATGGGCCAGCAGGTGCGGCAGTACCGCCGCCAGCAGGGGCTCCTTGAAGGCCTCCTGGAAGCGATGGGCCAGCCCCGGGATAAGCTTCAATTCCGAACCCTTGATATGCGCCGCCACGTGCACGCCATGCATCACCGGCAGCAGCGGGTCGGCGGTGCCGTGCACCACCAGGGTCGGCACGCTCAGGCGGTTGAGCATCTCCACGCGGCTCGGCTCGGCGAGTATCGCCAGCATCTGCCGCTGCACGCCCTCGGGGTTGAAGGCACGGTCATAGGCCCGCGCGGCCTGCTCCAGCAGTTGGGTGCGATCGTCCGCCACATCCGGGCTGCCCAGGGCGGCCAGCAGATCGGCCTGCTGTTCCAGTGCCACCTCGCGGCTCGGCGCCTCACGGCGGGCCAGCAGGGCGATCAGCGCATGGCTCGGTGCCGGCAGCCCCTGGGCGCCGGAGCTGGTCATCACCAGGGTCAGGCTCAGCACCCGCTCCGGGGCGATATCGGCCACATGCTGGGCGATCATCCCGCCCATGCTCGCGCCCAGCACATGGGCCTGGCGGATATGCAGGGCGTCCATCAGGCTCAGCGTGTCACCGGCCATGTCACGCAGGCTGTAAGGCGCCTGCACGGGGAAGCCCAGGCGGTAGCGCACCGCTTCGTAGGTCAGGTTGGCGGCGGGTTCCGGGTGGGTCCAGGCGGATAGGCCGACGTCGCGGTTGTCATAGCGGATCACCCGGAAACCCTGCTCGCAAAGGGCCGCCACCACCTCGTCCGGCCAGTGGATGAGCTGGCCGCCCAGCCCCATGATCAGCAGCAGCGCCGGGTCCTTTTCATCGCCGATGCTCTGGTAGGCCAGCCGCACTTCGCCCAGGTGCACGGTCTCCGTCGGCACCTGCGTATCGCAGCGCGCGGAGGCAAAAGCGGGCAGGCCGCACAGCAAGGCGGCGAGGAAAATGAAAAGACGCATGATGAAAATCCAGAACGCAAAACCCCAGTGAAACGCGATTCTGATGAATCTCTTTCGTGCGCACTGCCACAGAACCGTGACAGTTTCATGAAGGGCGCCCAACGGTCGTTGCGGGCCTCTGCAATGGCATTTCCACGAGCCTTGTAGCGTTGCCGTTACAGCGTAACGGCAACGCTACAGCCGCTGCAGGCCCGGGCTGACGGGAGTCAGACTGCAGCGGGCGCGTCCGGGTTCGCCCTGTTGTAGCGAAATCCCTACAGCCGCTTCGTCGTGCTCCACCCCGAATATCCCCAACCCCTTGATAACCCTGTGTTTATTACCCCTGGCACCGCCCTTGCTATCCCTCACCCCAGGACCATGACCGAGGATTTCCCATGTTCAGCAAGCACGACCAGATCCAGGGCTACGACGACGAACTCTTCAGTGCGATGCAGGAAGAAGAACAGCGCCAGGAAGACCACATCGAGCTGATCGCCTCCGAGAACTACACCAGCCAGCGGGTGATGGAAGCCCAGGGCAGCGGCCTGACCAACAAGTACGCCGAGGGCTACCCGGGCAAGCGCTACTACGGTGGCTGCGAGTACGTCGACAAGGTCGAGCAACTGGCCATCGACCGCGCCAAGGAGCTGTTCGGCGCCGACTACGCCAACGTCCAGCCGCACTCTGGTTCCTCCGCCAACTCCGCCGTCTACCTGGCCCTGCTCAATGCCGGCGACACCCTCCTCGGCATGAGCCTGGCCCACGGCGGCCACCTGACCCACGGCGCCAAGGTGTCGTCCTCGGGCAAGCTGTACAACGCCGTGCAGTACGGCCTCGACACCCGCACCGGGCTGATCGACTACGACGAAGTCGAGCGCCTGGCCGTGGAGCACAAGCCGAAGATGATCGTCGCCGGCTTCTCCGCCTATTCGAAGACCCTCGACTTCCCGCGCTTCCGCGCTATCGCCGACAAGGTCGGGGCGCTGCTGTTCGTCGACATGGCCCACGTCGCCGGCCTGGTCGCTGCCGGTCTGTACCCCAGCCCGCTGCCCTACGCCGACGTGGTCACCACCACCACCCACAAGACCCTGCGCGGCCCGCGCGGCGGCCTGATCCTCGCCCGCAAGAACGAAGAGATCGAGAAGAAGCTCAACTCCGCCGTGTTCCCCGGTGCCCAGGGCGGCCCGCTGATGCACGTCATCGCCGGCAAGGCGGTGTGCTTCAAGGAAGCGCTGGAGCCCGGCTTCAAGACCTACCAGGCCCAGGTGATCAAGAACGCCCAGGCCATGGCCCAGGTGTTCATCGAGCGCGGCTTCGACGTGGTCTCCGGCGGCACCGACAACCACCTGTTCCTGCTGTCCTTGATCAAGCAGGGCCTGACCGGCAAGGACGCCGACGCCGCCCTCGGCCGCGCCGGCATCACCGTGAACAAGAACGCCGTGCCCAACGACCCGCAATCGCCCTTCGTCACCTCGGGCGTGCGCATCGGCACCCCGGCCATCACCACCCGTGGCTTCAAGGAGCCGCAGAGCATCGAGCTGGCCGGCTGGATCTGCGACATCCTCGACCACCTCGGTGATGCCGATGTCGAGGCCCAGGTGGCCAAACAGGTCGCGGCCCTCTGCGCGGACTTCCCCGTCTACCGCGGCTGATCCGCGCCCATGAAAAAGGCGGCCCGAGGGCCGCCTTTTTCGTTACCACGCCCTGCTCAGGCGAACTGCGCGCGCAACTGCCGCGCCGCCGCCACCATGTTCACCAGTGCCGCTTCGGTCTCCGGCCAGGCGCGGGTCTTCAGGCCGCAATCCGGGTTGACCCACAGGCGCTCGGCGGGGATGCGCTCGGCCGCCTTGCGCAGCAGGCCGGCCATCTCGGCGCTGTCCGGCACACGGGGCGAGTGGATGTCGTAGACGCCCGGGCCGATCTCGTTGGGGTAGGCGAAGGCCTTGAAGGCTTCCAGCAGCTCCATGTCCGAGCGCGAGGTCTCGATGGTGATCACGTCGGCATCCATGGCGGCGATGGACTCGATCACATCGTTGAATTCGCTGTAGCACATGTGGGTGTGGATCTGGGTCTGGTCCGCCACGCCCGAGGCGCACAGGCGGAAGGCCTCGGTGGCCCAATCCAGGTAGCCCTGCCAATGGCTGCGGCGCAGCGGCAGGCCCTCGCGGAAGGCCGCCTCGTCGATCTGTACGATGCGGATGCCCGCCGCCTCCAGGTCCACCACCTCGTCGCGGATGGCCAGCGCCAGCTGCCGGGCCTGCTCCTCGCGGGTCAGGTCCTCGCGGGGGAAGGACCACATCAGCATGGTCACCGGGCCGGTGAGCATGCCCTTCATCACCTTGTTGGTCAGGCCCTGGGCGTAGCGGATCCAGTCCAGGGTCATGGCTTTCGGGCGGCTCAGGTCACCGAAGATCACCGCCGGCTTCACGCAACGCGAGCCGTAGCTCTGCACCCAGCCGAAGCGGGTGAACAGGTAGCCGTCCAGCTGCTCGGCGAAGTACTCGACCATGTCGTTGCGCTCTGCCTCGCCGTGCACCAGCACGTCCAGGCCGAGCTGCTCCTGCACCTCCACCGCGTGGCGAATCTCGCTGTGCATGGCCTCGGTGTATTCGGCCGCCGACAGCTTGCCCTGCCTGAAGGCCTGGCGCGCCAGGCGGATCGACGCCGTCTGCGGGAAGGAGCCGATGGTGGTGGTGGGGAACAGCGGCAGGTCGAGGTGCGCGCGCTGCTGGCGGATGCGTTCGGCGAAAGGCGAGCGGCGCTGGCCGTGGGCCGGCTCGATGGCCGCCAGGCGTGCCTGCACCGCCGGCTTGTGGATACGCGGCGAGCGCGCACGGTCGGCCTGCACGGTGCGGCTGTGGGCCAGGGCGGCCAGCACCTCGGGGGCTTCCGGCTCGTTCAGGGCACGGCCGAGGATGGCGACCTCGGCGCACTTCTGCACGGCGAAGGCGAGCCAGTCCTTGAGTTCGCCATCGAGCTTGTCCTCACGGCCCAGGTCCACCGGGCTGTGCAACAGCGAGCAGGACGGCGCCACCCACAGGCGCTCGCCCAGGCGTTCATGGGCGTGCCGGAGCACATCCAGGGCCTTGTCCAGGTCGCAGCGCCAAACGTTGCGGCCATTGACCAGGCCCAGGGACAGCACCTTGTAGGCCGGCAGGCGGTCGAGGATGGTCGGGTACTGCTCCGGGGCGCGCACCAGGTCGATGTGCAGGCCGTCCAGCGGCAGGCTCGCGGCCAGGCCGAGGTTGTCTTCCAGACCGCCGAAATAGGTGGCGATCAGCTTCTTCAGCGGCTCGCGCTGCAGCAGGTTGTAGGCACGCTCAAAAGCATTCTTCCAGTCCTGGGGCAAGTCCAGCACCAGGATCGGCTCATCGATCTGCACCCACTCCACGCCCTGGGCGGCCAGGCGCTGGAGGATCTCCCCGTAGACCGGCAGCAGGCGATCCAGCAGGTCGAGGCGGTCGAACTCACCGCCCTTGGCCTTGCCCAGCCACAGGTAGGTCAGCGGGCCGATCAGCACCGGCTTCACTTGGTGACCCAGGGCATGAGCCTCGCCCACCTCCTCGAACAGCTGCTCCCAGCTCAGTTGGAACTGCTGGTCAGCGGTGAACTCCGGCACCAGGTAGTGGTAGTTGGTATCGAACCACTTGGTCATCTCCTGGGCATGAGCGCCGCCGCAGCAACCGCCGGAAACGCCACGAGCCATGGCGAACAGGGTGTCCAGGCCGGGCTTGCCGCTGTGGGGGCGGAAGCGCTCGGGCACCACGCCGAAGGTCAGCGAATGGGTCAGCACCTGGTCGTACCAGGCGAAGTCGCCCACCGGCAGCAGCTCGATGCCGGCGTCCTTCTGCAGTTGCCAATGGGTGGCGCGCAGGTCACGGCCAACAGCGCGCAGCCCGGCTTCGTCGAGTTCACCTTTCCAGAAGGCTTCGAGGGCTTTCTTCAGTTCGCGGTCGCGACCGATGCGGGGGAATCCAAGACTGTGGGCCAGGGCCATGGCATGACGCTCCATTCAGGTTGATGGCGCTATTGTCGACAGCCAGGCCTCCATGAGACAAACTCAACATTTTCTCGTTCGTCACAAATTCTGCTCATAGAGAATCGCCATGCTCGAGTTCCGCCACCTCAAGACCCTGCACGCCCTGCGCGAGGCCGATAGCCTGGTGGAGGCGGCGGAACGCCTGCACCTCACCCAATCGGCCCTCTCCCATCAGTTCAAGGAACTGGAGGAACGCCTCGGCATGCAGCTGTTCGTGCGCAAGACCAAGCCGGTGCGCTTCACCAGTGCCGGCCTGCGCCTGCTGCAACTGGCCGACTCGCTGCTGCCGCAACTGCGCAACGCCGAGCGCGACATCGCGCGGCTGGCCGGCGGCACCGCCGGGCGCCTGCACATGGCCATCGAATGCCACAGCTGCTTCCAATGGCTGATGCCGACCATCGACCAGTTCCGCGATGCCTGGCCGGAAGTGGAGCTGGACCTGGCCTCGGGCTTCTCCTTCGCCCCGCTGCCGGCCCTGGCCCGTGGCGACCTCGACCTGGTGGTGACCGCCGACCCCATCGACCTGCCCGGCATCACCTACGTGCCGCTGTTCACCTACGAAGCGCTGCTGGCGGTGGCCAACCAGCACCCGCTGGCGGGCAAGCCCTACATGGTCCCCGAAGACCTGGAAACGGAAACCCTGATCACCTACCCGGTGGAACGCGACCGCCTGGACATCTTCACCCGCTTCCTCGAACCCGCCGACGTCGAACCGGCCCAGGTGCGCACCTCGGAACTCACGGTGATGATGATGCAGCTGGTGGCCAGCGGCCGCGGCGTCTGCTGCCTGCCCAACTGGGCGCTGCACGAGTACAGCTCGCGCGGCTACGTCACGGCCAAGAAGCTCGGCGAAAAATCCCTCTACGCCACGCTCCACGCCGCCATCCGCTCGGACATGCTCGACGCCCCCTTCATGCGCGACTTCCTGCTCACCGCCAAGGACACCTCCTTCGCCACCCTCGAGGGCGTCAGCGCCGCGCGCTGACCCGCAGGCACAGGCCAACTGTAGGGGCGACTTCAGTCGCCAAGCGGTGCGCAGCATCGCCAAGGGCTTCGCGAGCAGAGCTCGCTCCTACGAGGAGGCATGTGCCAACCCGTGGGAGCGAATTCATTCGCGAAAGCAGGCCGCAGGACTGCCGGCAAACTCCCGGCCCGCCGAGAACCCCATCGCGAATGAATTCGCTCCTACACCGATTCCCGGCCGCCCATCCGTAATCCGGGCTTCAGCCCGGTACTGCGCGCCCCATCCGCCGCTCATGCTCGATCAGCCAGCGCTTGCGCCACAGCCCGCCGCCGTAGCCGGTGAGGGAACCGTCGGAGCCGATGATGCGGTGGCAGGGGATGACGATGGCGATCTGGTTGGTGCCATTGGCGCGGGCCACGGCGCGTACCGACGAGGGCGAGCCGATGGCGCGGGCCAGGTCGGCGTAGCTGCAAGTGATGCCGAAGGGGATCTCGCGCAGGGCCTGCCACACGCTGCGGGTGAAGGCCGAGGCGCCCATGGCCAGCGGCGTGGCGAAGACCACCGGCTCGCCGGCGAAGTAACGCGAAAGCTCCGCCTCGATCTGGTCGATGGGGGCGAAGCGGCCGAAACCGATACTGGTGCCGGTGAGTTTCTGCAGGTTCTTCAGTTCGTTGGCCAGGGCCGGCCGGTCGAAGAACTCCAGCAGGTGCAGGGATTGCGCGTCCGCCACCGCCAGCATCACACCCAGGGGCGTTTCCAGCCAGTCGGCCTTGAGCAGCTCGCGCCCGCGCAACTGCGACGGCGGCTCGCCCAGCAGACGGGTGAAGGCGCTGCGGAAGCCGCTGTCGGAATCGAAGCTGGCAGTCACTTGGGCGTCCACCACCCGCGCCCCGGCGGAGAGCTGGGCCAGGCCGTGGCCGATGCGGCGCAGGCGGGCCATCTCGAGGAAGGTCACGCCGAAGTGGCGTTTGAAGGCACGACGCACCGTGGACGGGTCGTGGCCGAGGGCGACTAGGTCGCCTTCCAGCCAGCGCCGCTCCTGATCCTGCTCCAGCAGCGCGATCAACTCCTTGACCAGCGGCTCCTGGGCACCCATCTGGTCCAGCGGGCGGCAGCGCAGGCAGGGGCGGAAGCCCGCCTCGACGCAGGCCTTGATGCTGCCGAAGAACACCGAGTTCTCCCGCTTGGGCTTGCGCGCGGCACAGGTCAGGCGGCAGAACACTCCGGTGCTCTTGACCCCGACGAAGGCGAAGCCCTCATAGGCCGGGTCGCGCTCCAGCAGCGCCTGGTACAGGGTCTCGTCATCGGGTAGCGAATCGAACAGCGGGGCATCCATGGCCGGCTCCGGAACCGAGGGAAAAAGAGCGCCCACTTTATGCCAGGAAACCGACCTTTGCCGCCTCGGATCGGGCGTCTATTCCGCCGGGCGGGCGAGCGAGGTGCCCGCCCTCCCCGGCAGCCGTCAGGCCTCTTCGAATTGCAGCTCCGGCGGCTGGCGACGGAAGCCACCGGTGAGCCAGGCGAGGTAGATCACGCCCAGGGCCAGCCACGACAGGCCGAGGATGATGGCCAGGTGGTCGAGGCTGATCATCAGCCACAGGGTGGAGACCATGCCGATCAGCGGGCACACCACGAACAGCAGCGCCTCGCGCGGGCCGCGTTTATCGCTGCGCAGCCAGTAGTGGAAGATCACCGACAGGTTCACCAGGCTGAAGGCCAGGAAGGCGCCGAAGTTGATGAAGGAGGTGGAGGTGGTCACGTCCATCTCCAGTGCCAGCAGGGCCACCACGCCGCACAGCACGATGCTGCCCACCGGGGTGCCGAAGCGCTCGCTGAGGCGGCCGAACAGGGATTGCGGCAGCACGCCGTCGCGGCCCATGGCGAACAGCAGGCGCGAGGCGCTGGCCTGGGCGGAGAGGCCCGAGGTGAACTGGCCGACGATCAGGCCGATGAGGAAGACCGACACGAACACATCACCGCCGATGTTGCGGGCGATCTCGTAGGCCGCCGAGTCCGCGCTCTGGAACTCGATGGACGGGTGCGCCAGCTGCACGAAGTAGGAGGTGGCGATGAAGATCAGGCCGCCGACCAGGGTGATCAGCAGGATCGCCCTGGGAATGGTGCGGCTCGGGTCGCGGGTCTCTTCGGTGAGGGTACTCACCGCGTCGAAGCCGAGGAAGGAGTAGCAGGCGATGGCCGCGCCGCTCATCACCAGCGGCAGGTTGAGCTCCTCGCCAACGAAGGGTGCCAGGGACCACAGCGGCTTGCTGGCATCGCCCAGCACGTAGTGCACGCAGAGCGCGACGAAGGCCAGCAGTACCAGGAACTGCACCAGCATCAGCGCGCCGTTGATGTTCTTCGCCAGCTTCAGGCCGACCACGTTGATGGCCGTGGTGACGCCGATGAAGGCCAGCACCCAGACCGCCTGGGGCACACCGGGGAAGGCGGAATGCAGGTAGGCCGCGCCGATCAGCCAGATGGCCATGGGCAGGAACAGGTAGTCCAGCAGCACCGCCCAGCCAGCGAGGAAGCCCAGCTTGGGGCTGATGGATTTGCGCACGTAGGTGTAGGCCGAGCCGGCCACCGGGAAGGCCGCGGCCATCCGTGCATAACTCAGGGCGGTGAACAGCATGGCCAGTGAAGCGGCCACGTAGGCGGCGGGAACCAGGCCCTGGGTGACGTCGGCGAGGATGCCGAAGGTGCCGAGGACGATGATCGGGGTCATGTACGCGATGCCGAACAGCACCACGGACCCCAGCGACAGGGTGCGCTGAAGACGAGCCATTACTGCTACTCCGAATTGTTGGTTGTTATGGCAGAGCCGAAGTCGGCGAAGGTGGAGCGACCGCCCAATGCAGGCGGCAATGCGGGCGCCTCGGGGGCGCCTCGGGGGCGCCCGTCAAATCAGAGTCAGGGAATCAGCAGCTCGCGACGGCCGTCGGCGTGCTCGCGCATCTCGCCGGGCAGCACCATGCGCCGGTCGTCGAGGTAGCGGTAGTCGCTGCGTGCGGCGGCGATCTGGCCGAGGTCCAGTTCGATGATCTGCCGGCACTCCTCGCGCCCGGCCTCCAGCAGCAGGCGGCCAAAGGGATCGACCACGGCGCTGCCACCGGCGAACACCAGGTCGCCATCGCCCTCACCCACGCGGTTCACCATCACGGCGAAGGCCTGGTTCTCCATGGCACGGCCCATGATCGCGGTGCGATGGGTGGGGCCGTAGGGGTCCATGTTGCCGTTGGTGACGATGATCAGCTCGGCGCCGAGCTGGCCAAGGGCGCGGGCGCTCTCGGGGAATTCGATGTCGAAGCAGATCAGCAGGCCCACGCGCACACCCTTGAACAGGCAGGTGGCGTAGCGGTCGCCGGGGGTGAAGATGCCGCGGTCCGAGGCCCAGAGGTGGGTCTTGCGGTATTTGAGGGCGATGCCTTCGGGGGTGATCAGCAGCGTGGTGTTGTAGTAGGTGCCGGCGTCGTTCTCGGCCACGCCTATGGCCACGGCGACGTCGCGCTCGCGGGCGGCGCGCTGCACGGCCTGGACGGTGGGGCCCTCCAGCGGCTCGGCGACGGCGGCGATGTTCTCGCGGGTGGGGAAGCCCATCAGGTGGGTTTCCGGGAACACCACCAGATCGGTGTCGGCGGCGCAGGCGGCGATGGCTTCCAGGGCGCGGGCGAGGTTGTAGGCGGTATCGCCGTCACGACCGGCCAGCTGGACGAGTTCGACCTTCATGGGGACTCCTGATTCTTGTCTTGGCACGAGACCTGATTGCGCAAACCGGTCAGAATGCGCGCTGCGTCGGTCCCGGGTGTTCCCGAAGTATGGAACCGCCGACGCTTCCGGTGAAATTACGCCCGCGTGGTAACCCATCAGGGGTAGAAGCATGACGTTGAGCCTTCAGGACATCGCCTGGCACCGCTCGGTGGGGCAACTGATCGAAGCCCTGGACGCCCCGGGCTTCTGGGTCGCCCTGGTGCGCACCCTCGGCCAGTACGTGCCCCACGACAGCTGGGTGGCGCTGCTGTTCAGCGAGGGCCGACCCCAGGTGTTCGCCGAATGCCCGGGCGAGGACGGCGAGCCGGACCTGCTGTTCCAGGACTACCTGGACGGCCTCTACCTGCTGGACCCCTTCTATATCCACAGCCGCGAGAGCACCCGGGGCGGCCTGCTGCGCCTGGCCGACGTGGCGCCGGAATGCTTCGAGCAGACGGACTACTACCAGCGCTACCACCGCCTCAACGTGGTGGCCGACGAGTTGCAGTTTAACGTGACGCTGGAGGGCGGCCGCACCCTATGCCTGTCCCTCGGCTCACGCCAGGCCTTCACCCCCGAACAGGTCGCCCTGCTGAGCTTGGTGGAACCCTGGGTGACGGCACTGATGCGCCAGCGCCTCGCCTTCGAGGCCGAACGCCTGGCCAGCACCCCGCAACCGGCGCCGAACTGGGAAGTGCAGCTGGAACAGGTGGGCCAGCAGGTGGAAAGCGCCCTCACCGCCCGCGAACTGGAAGTGGCCCGGCTGATGCTCAGCGGCTGCTCCAGCAAGGAAGTGGCGCGCAAGCTGGCCATCTCGGCGGAGACGGTGAAGGTCCACCGCAAGCACATCTACGCCAAGCTCGGGATCAAGTCGCAGTCGGAGCTGTTCTCGCTGTTTCTCAAGGCGCAGCGGGGGTAGAGCACAGCGAAATCCATGCTGCGCAATGGCGCTCCCGGGCGAATGAATTCGCCCCTACAGGTGCGCCATGAAGCACCGTAGGTTGGCGCCGAGCGCAGCGAGGCCCAACGCATCGGGGCCCCGGTTCAACGCCAGCGTGGGAGCGAATTCATTCGCGATGGGGCCCAGTGCGCGGCCAATCGCGGTTGAAACCGCCCCCACAGAAGGCGCACCGCACTCTGCTCCCCTCAGCGGCGGCGTTGACGAATGCCGTTACCCAGGTTGAAGCACCTGGGCGCAGTGCTGCGACGGCTCAAGGGCCCTGCAAGCGCTTGGTCGCAGCGCCATAGATTTTGCTTCGCTCTCGCTTGCCCACGGCGATCACGGTGACAACCACGCGACTGTCGATCACCTCATATACCAGCCGGTAGCCGATGGCACGCAGCTTGATCTTGTAGCAGTTGGGCATATCCCGGAGCTTGTCGGCCTCGACTCGGGGGTTGTCGAGCCGTTCCTTGAGCTTTCTGGCGAACTGCAACTGGATGGTCTTCCCCAGCTTTCCCCACTCCTTGAGCGCTTGAGCGTTGAACTCCAGGTCGTACTTAGTCGGCTCCGCCGGCTTGCGCGATGAGGTCATCGATATCTACCCGTACAGTAGGTTCACCAGCCCGAGCGCGCACGGCTTCAGCCAGTTGCAGATCGTCAATCAGTTCCAGCATGGCTTCGTAGCGTGCAGGGGGCACGGCATAGAACGCCGGTTCATTTCGATTGAGGATCACGACCGTTTCGCCGCCACCTTCACGAATGGTGCCCATGGGGTCTTTTTTCAGTTCCGTCACTGACGCCGCAACGTCAGCCAAAACCACGTAGGTCATCGCCATATCTGCCTGTTCTCCGCTATCTGCGCTTCTAAGGTGCCTGAGCTCATTTCCAAGGGCCGAACCATCAAGCTTCGCTGAGCTACTGTCGGGTTCTCTGCTGTGGCCGAGCTGTCTTGGTCAAGGTCATGTGTGCGAACAGAGAGGACTCGCAGAATAGCACCGAAAAAAGCACTCCTAAAAGTGCTTTTCGAGCATCTGAATATGCGACTTCGAGAAGGAAAGGCGATACCCCGAAAGATAGGGGGCAAGCACGAGTTCGGTGAAGCCATACGGCAGGCACCGCCCCTGCACACCCCGCGCTACGACGGTCTTTAGCGCAGCTTCTCCAGCATCTGGTAGTACCACATGCCCACGGCGAGCATCGGGTTGCCGAACACGTCGCCCATGGGAACCTTGATGTGCGAGCAGTCGGCGAAGGTGTCGTAGTGGCCGAGGCTGCCGGTCATGGCCTGGGCCATGATCTCGCCCATGATGTGGGTGGTGGCGATGCCGTGGCCGGAGTAGCCCTGGCAGTACCAGACGTTGGGCGAGAGCTTGCCCAGCTGCGGGATGCGGTTGATGACGATGCCCATCGCGCAGCTCCACTGGTAGTCGATCTCGATGCCCTTGAGCGCCGGGAAGGTGCGTTCGATGGCCGGGCGCAGCTCGCCGGCGATGTCCCGCGAGTCACGCCCCGAGTAGTTGGCGCCGCCGCCGAGCAGCAGGCGCTTGTCGGCGGTGAGGCGGTAGTAGTCGAGCACGAAGCGGCAGTCGTAGACGGCCAGGTCCTGGGGGTTGATGCGCTCCGCCAGCTCGCCCAGCGGGCGGGTGGTGACGATGCCGCCCATGGCCGGGAAGATCATGCCCTTGAGCTTCTTCGGCTCCAGCTTGTGGTACACGTCGCCGGCCAGCAGCACCTGGCGAGCGTTGATGCGGCCCTGGGCGGTGACCACCGCCGGGCGCTCACCGTGGACGATCTCCAGCACCTCGGAATGCTCGAAGATCATCGCCCCCAAACTCTCCGCCGCACGGGCTTCGCCGATGCACAGGTTGAGCGGGTGCAGGTGCATGTTGCGGGTGTTCTTCAGCGCGCCCAGGTAAAGGTCGCTCTCCAGGTGCTGGCGCACGCCGGCGGCGTCGAGCAGGGTCACGTCGTCCCCCATCCCGCGGCGCTGGGCCTCCTCGAAGGATTCGCGCAGCTCGTCCATATGGGCGGGCTTCATCGCCGCGTGCAGGTGGCCGTGCTTGAGGTCGCAGGCGATGCCGTACTTCTCCACCCGGCTCTTGATGATCGCGTGGCCGCGCCAGCGCAGGTGCCAGATGAAGTCGTCCACCTCCTGCCCCAGGCGCTTGCGCATCTGCTTGCGCATGGCGCCGTCGCCCGAGAGGCTGCCGGTGACCTGGCCGCCGTTGCGCCCGGTGGCGCCCCAGCCGATCTTCTTCGCCTCCACCAGGGCGACCTTGAGGCCGCGCTCGGCCAGCTCGACGGCGGTGGCGACGCCGGTAAAGCCGCCGCCGATTATCACCACGTCGGCCTCCACCGTGCCCTGCAGGGTGGGGTAGTCGGTCTCGGAATTGAGGGTGGCGGTGTAGTAGGAGGCGCAGCGCTCGGCGCTGGGCGTGGTCTTCAATGCAACATTCATCTTCGGTTCCTGCAAGGCCCTCGGGGCCCTATCTGTACGAATTCGGTTTTCCTGCTCGATGCAGCACGACAGCCGTCGTCCCGCACACGCGGGGCGGCCTGGCCAGGCATCAGGCCTGGTTGAGGTACCAGCGCCAGTCCTGCTCGCCCACTTCGGCCATGAACTGGCGGTACTCGGCGCGCTTCACCGCGAGGTAGACGCCGAGGAATTCCGCGCCGAGGGCCTCGCGCGCCCAGCTGGAGTTCTCCAGGGCCTGCAACGCGGTGAGCCAATCGGTGGGCAGCAACTCCTTGGCCTGTGCATAACCGTTGCCTTCCACCGGCTCGCCCGGGTCGATCTCGTCGCGGATGCCACGGTGGATGGCGGCGAGGATGGCGGCCGCCGCCAGGTAGGGGTTGGCGTCGGCGCCGCAGATGCGGTGCTCGATGTGGCGGGTGTAGGCCGGGCCGCCGGGCACGCGCAGGCTGACGGTACGGTTATCCACACCCCAGGTTGGGGCCAGGGGCGCGTAGCTGTTGGCCTGGAAGCGGCGGTAGGAGTTGGCGTTGGGGCAGAACAGCAGCAGCGAATCCAGCAGGGAGGCGAGCATGCCGCCCACGGCCAGGCGCAGTTGCGGGGTGCCGGCCGGGTCTTCGCTGGCGAACAGGTTGCGGCCTTGCCCATCGGCCAGGCTGACGTGCATGTGCATGCCGGTGCCGGCCAGGTGATCGAAGGGTTTGGCCATGAAACAGGCCTGCATGCCGTGGGCGTTGGCCACGCCCTTGACCAGGCGCTTGTAGCGCACGGCCTGGTCCATGGCCTCCAGCGCGTCGCCGTGTTCCAGGGTGATTTCCACCTGGCCCGGCGCGTATTCGGAAATGGCGGTACGGGCGGGAATGCCCTGTGCCTTGCAGGCCGCGTAGAGGTCGGCGAGGAAGGGCTCGATCTGCTCCAGCTCGCGCAGGCCGTAGACCTGGGTGGTGCGCGGGCGGCGGCCGTCGCTATCCAGCGCCGCTTGCGGGCGGCCCTGGGCATCGGGCTTCTGGTCCAGCAGGTAGAACTCCAGCTCGCAGGCCATCACCGGGTGGAAGCCATCGGCCTTGAGGCGCTCGATCACCTCGATCAGCACGTGGCGCGGGTCGGCGATGGCGGCGGGCATGCCTTCGCTCGGGTGCATGCTGACCTGCACGGCGGCAGTAGGCATGCGCCGCCAGGGCAGGCGCACCAGGCTACCGGCCAGCGGGTAGGCGCGGCAGTCGATGTCGCCCACGTCCCAGACCAGGCCGGAGTTCTCCACGTCGTCGCCATTGAGGGTGAGGCCGAGGATGGTGCTCGGCAGCGGCCGGCCGCTCTGGTACACGGCGAGCAGCTCATCGCGGTGCAGCAGCTTGCCCCGTGGCACGCCGTTGGCGTCGAGGATGAACAGCTCGAAGGTGTCGATATCGGGGTTCTGGTCGAGAAAGTCTCGGGCTTCCTGCTCTGTGGCGAATTTCATCTGGCTCTCTTCAGCGCCGCGACGGGCGCAGGTGATGATCCCGGGCAAGGCCATGCAAACACTGTGCAGCCGTGCGTTCGGGAACGGATCGTCATCAAGGTAGGCCAGTTTCCGCAGCGGGAACCGGCCGGCGATCAGAAGGGAGCAGCGTCCGGCGGGCGCGCGTGGCGGCAGTGCCAGAGGGCCCAGAAGGCCAGTTCGAGGGGAAGGGAGACGCTGGGTTGCCCCGGCCACCGGCGCTCGCACCGCCGCCCGCGCCCTGTCGGTGCGGCGAGGGGCTCGGGTGGTGCAATCAGTGACGGGGGAAAACCCATTGTGGAACGCCTGGATATGGAATGGCACGAGCCTCGCACGCCGCCAAGGATGCTTAAAATCCAGTTTTTCCTATCTATTGTTCAGCTGGCGCTAAACAAAGAGCGAAGAAGGTGCGCACGACCTGTAGGGGCGAATTCATTCGCCCGGGGCCGCAGAGCGGCCCTTTCCACAGTCTGGGCTCGCTCTGCTCTTGTGGGAGCGGTTTCAACCGCGATGGCACTAGGCACAGGCCCGATCGCGAATGAATTCGCTCCTACAGACAAGCATCCAGCCTCAATCGTCGTCCTGCGCGCCCTTCATGGATTCATAGACTTCCACGGCGTCGATCTGCAGCTCATCGGCCAGTTCCAGCACGCGAGCCACGTCCTGCTTGTAGACCAGCACGGCCTGGAGGATGTCGTCCTCCATCGGATCGCTGAAGCCCACCAGCACATAGCCGCCCTTCTCCGGGTAGAGGGCGCTGAGCTGCACTTGGATGCGGTGCATGGCGCGCAGCGGGTCGACCTTCTTCAGCTGCTTGGGCTGGATGTTGAAGGTCACCTCCGGGCCGAAGGAATCGATGATCTGCTGCAGCAGGTCCGGGTAGTCGTCGGCGTGGAAGAGCACGGTTTCCGGCAGGCTGCCGACCACCACCCATTCGCCCAGGGGAATGGTGAAGCTGTCGTCGTAGTTGATGTCCGGGTTGGCGGCGAGGAAGGCTTCGGGATCGGCGAAAGCCTGGGTGGCTTCGTCGGCGATCGTGTCGATTTCTTCTGCCGACATGCAGCCCGAGCTGATTTTGGTGATGAGTTCGATCAGCTGCGTTTTCATCTGGAAAGGGTCCTGCGGGTGGGAAAGGCGTGAAGGATATAGGCAAGTCGCCCGGCCGGCCATGCGCCCCCGGCTCGTCGCGCCCACAAAAAAGCCCGTCGCGGGGACGGGCTCTTGTGCAACAGGCACGGATCAGGCGCGCAGCTTGCCGCTCCAGTCCATCAGGCTGCGCCACAGGCACACGCCGACGAAGTACGCCGAGGACAGGCCCCAGAGCGCGACCATCATGGATTTCAGGTCGGGGTACTGGATGATCAGGAACATGCTGCTGAGCATCCACACGAAGGTCACGGTGATGTTCAGCGGCATCAGCTTGCGCACGCGGAAGGGGTGCAGGAACTTCAGCTTGGTCAGGGTCAGCGCGGCCAGCACGCAGATGATGGCGAAGCTCGCCACCGGCGGCAGGTCGATGAGGTAGAGGTACAGCGCGACCACGTTCCAGGCGGCGGGGAAGCCGACGAAGTAGTTGTCGCTGCTCTTCATGTTCAGGTTGCAGAAGCAGAACAGCGACGACACCAGGATCAGGCTCACGGTGGGCAGCACGGTGTAGTCCGGCAGCGGCACGTAGCGGTAGATGAAGAGCGCGGGGATGAACACGTAGGTCAGGTAGTCGATGACCAGGTCGAGGGTCGAGCCATCGAAGTTCGGCAGCATGGTGCTGGTCTGGACCTTGCGCGCGAAGCTGCCGTCCAGGCCGTCTACCAGCAGGGCCGCGCCGAGCCAAAGCAGGCAGTCGCGGGGCTGGTTGTCGAAGAGGGCGAGGATGGCCATCAGCGCCAGCACCACTCCGGTGGCGGTGACGCCATGTGCAGACCAGGCCTTGGCTTTGTTGACCGTATTGATTTGTGTGGACACGTGGGTCTCTGTTCCGCTGAGTAGGTGGCGATAGTCCGTAGACAACTGGAATTTCTTACGCGTTCATCGGGCGATGCCGACGAAGATGCGCACAATGCCGAAAATCTTACTCTCTGCGCTACTAATTCGCTGCTAGGTCATTCACAGGGACCCACAAATTCTTCCGACCGGCGCCCTGCTCCGCCCACTCGGGAGGCTCTGCGACGGGCGCTGCACCGGGCGCCGCCGCTTATCGGTCAACGGCCATCCTGCGCGGCTTGCATCGGCTGCCAGCACGCTGCACCCTAGCGACCTTTTCCACGGCTCCCGCTACCGGCATGAACCAGCCCCCCGATCCTTCGCGCTGCCCGCTCTGCGGCCAGGCCAACGACTGTGCCGAGGAAGCCGCCAGCGGCCAGCCCTGCTGGTGCTTCAGCACGCCGATCGCCCCCGAAGCCCTGCGTCGCATCCCGCTGGACGCCCAGGACAAGGCCTGCCTCTGCCCCCGCTGCGCCCGCCTGCTGCCCCCCGAAGAACCCACCTGATGCGCCTCGACCGCCTGCTCGGCAACCTCCCCGACCTCAACCGCCAGGCCGCGCGCCTGCAACTGGCCACGGGGCGCGTGCGGGTCAACGGCGCCGTGGTCACCAACGGCAGCCTCGAAGTGCGGGTGTTCGACCGCGTTACCCTCGACGAGCGCGAAGTACAGCCCGGTAAGCCGGCGCGCTACTTCATGCTGCACAAGCCGGCCGGCTGGGTCAGCGCCACCGAGCACCCCGAACACCCCACGGTGCTCGACCTGCTGGACGAGCCCGACAAGCATGAGCTGCACTTGGCAGGGCGCCTCGACCTCACCACCACCGGCCTGTTGCTGATCACCAACGACGGCCTCTGGTCGCGCCGCCTCACCCTGCCGCAGACCAAGCAGCCCAAGGTCTACACCGTGGAAACCGAGCAGGTGATCGACCCGGCCTGCATCGAGACCTTCGCCCGTGGCCTCTACTTCGCCTACGAGGACCTCACCACCCTCCCCGCGCAGCTGGAGATCCTCGCCCCTCGCACCGCCCGGCTGACCCTGCACGAAGGCCGCTACCACCAGGTCAAGCGCATGTTCGGCCACTTCCAGAACAAGGTGCTGCGCCTGCACCGCGAAAGCATGGGCGAGCTGCACCTCGACCCGGCCCTGCAGCCCGGCCAGTACCGCGCCCTGAGCGCGGACGAGATCGAGCTCTTCTAAGGGACCGACGGCCGGCGCCTAATCGACTGCAACTTCTCCCCTTCCCTCTCCTCTGAGGAACATCGGAGATGACCATCCGGTGGCAAGGCGCGAAACAGAGCGGCAGCCTTTTCTTCATCACCCGACGGGCTGCACGGAAAAAGTGCTGATTCGCGCTTGCGGGGGTAACTGACCTCTGCTTGAATCCAAACCGAAGGTCAGAGTGTGACCCATGAGTCACCACAGCCTTCCAAGCGATCCGCAACACCCCGGCGCTCACCCGTCGGCATAGGTTTCCTGCCTGGTCAAAGCGCAGCTCCGGCCCCTCCAAGGGCGCTGGATGCCCTGCTCTTTTTCGACCTAAATTACTGAAAAATAAATAAATTCCAATAAAAACCGCCTGACATTCTCTTGTCATCTCCAGGCGTTTATCTGACTGCCCGAATGCTCCGCGAACGAGGCCCGCCTCGTCCGCACGACCCACTTGCGCCAGGAGGAAACGACATGAGGCCACAAACCCAGGTCGTCACGATCGACAGGAAGTACAAGGTACACACGGAGTTCTACGGCAACCCTCAAGCCAGCCGCACCATCATTCTGGTCAACGGCTCGCTGGCTACCACGGCCTCGTTCGCGCAGACGGTGAAATACCTGCAACCGCAGTTCAACGTGGTGCTCTACGACCAGCCCTACGCCGGCCGGTCCAAGCCCCACAACGACCACAGCCGGCCGATCACCAAGGAAACCGAGGCGGAAATCCTCCTCGAGCTCATCGAGCACTACCAGGCGGACTACCTCTCGTCCTTCTCCTGGGGGGGCGTCGCCGCCCTGCTCGCCCTCGGCCAGAGCCCGGCGCGCATCAGGAAGGCGGTGATCAACTCCTTCTCGCCGATCCTCAACGAGCCGATGCTCGATTACATGAAAAACGGCATGAACTACCTGCAGGCAGTGGACCGCGAGAACGTCGGCACATTGGTCAACGACACCATCGGCCGCTACCTGCCGGCGCTGTTCAAGCGCTTCAACCACCGGCACGTCGCCAGCCTCGACGAGCACGAATACCGGCAGATGCACTTCCATATCCACCAGGTGCTATCGCTGGACGCCAACTGCTACGTGGACTGCCTCAAGGCCGTGGACATCCCGCTGCTGTTCGTCAACGGCGAACACGACGTCTACACATCTCCCAAGGATGCCCAGCTGTTCGCCGAGCATGTGCGCGACTGCCAGTTCGCCACCATCCGCAACGCAGGCCACTTCATCGACATCGAACACAAGGCCGGCTGGCTGCAGACCCAGCAAGTGATGCTCGGCTTCCTCGACACCCCCGCCAGCACCCAGCAACCGCGCCACCTGCAGCCACAGCCCGCCCAGGCAATGGCCGTCTGACTACCCAACGCAGGCCCCCGCAACGGGGGCTTCCACCCCCCGCCGCCAGGTAGCAGGCGTGCATTAAGTGCATGATCGGGCTTCATTTTGGCCAAGGCTTCTGGTAAAAAGGCGGCCTTGAAAGCGGGCGTCGTATAATGGCATTACCTGAGCTTCCCAAGCTCATGACGAGGGTTCGATTCCCTTCGCCCGCTCCAGACATAGAAAGGCCCGCAGTCTCATCGAGATGCGGGCCTTTTGCTTTCCAGCTTCCGTAGGTTGGCGCCGAGCGCAGCGAGGCCCAACGGCTCATTGGCATAATCTGCCAATCCCCCATACAGTGGCCCACTCCCCCTCTTGGAGTCGATGCCATGCCTACCCGAAACGTGGTGCTCAGCGACCACCAACACGAATTTGTCGAACGCCTGGTGCAATCCGGTCGCTATCAGAACGCGAGCGAGGTGCTGCGCGAAGGGCTGCGCCTTATCGAGGAGCGTGAGCGCCTGGAAGCAGCCAAGCTCGATGTGCTCCAGCAGGCGGCCCGTAAAGGTCGGGAAGATATCGCGGCGGGTCGTTACCTGGATGTGGAAGATGCCCAGCTCGAAGACATCATCGGCCAGCTTGGCCAGCAGGCCGCTCGACGCAAGCAAGACTGATGGCCCGGTACCGTTTATCCAAAGCCGCGCAAGCCGACATCCTCGACATTCTGGCCTGGACGGACGAGCAGTTCGGCGAGATTGCACGCCAGCGCTATCAGGCCCTGATCGTTGCCGGCCTGCGTGATGTCGCATCAGCCCCGAACCAGGCCGGCAGCGCGGAACGACCGGAGCTCGGCGACGGCGTTCGCTCCTGGCATCTACGACTGAGTCGCGAACGGGGCCGCACAGCGTCGGGCATCGTGCGCAATCCCCGGCACTTCCTTATCTACCGGCAAGAGGCGGACAGGATCATGATCGACCGGGTTCTACACGATGCGATGGAGCTCTCGCGTCACCTGCCTGTCGAGTAGGCTGGCTGATATCCCCATGTTGGGCTTCGCACGCTCAGCACCAACCTACGGTGATCACCGGGCGCAGCCCGCATTTCACTCCGGCGCCGCCCCCGCCCTGACCTTCCGCCCTTCCAGCTTGGTCCGGTACATCGCGTTGTCCGCATGCAGCATCAGCGCCTCGGCGGTGGTGCCGTCCTGGGGGTAGATGCTCAGGCCTATGCTGGCGCCAATGTCGAGGGGGTGGCCCTTCACTGTGATGGGATCGGCCAGGGCGGTGAGGATCTTGTGCACGATGGCGTTGGCAGCGGCGGCGATTTCCTCGCCCTGGATCAGCACCACGAATTCGTCGCCGCCGAGCCGGGCCACCAGGTCGCCGCTGCGTACGGCGCCACGCAGGCGCCGGGCGACGACGATGAGCACTTCGTCGCCCACCGAGTGGCCCATGTCGTCGTTGATCTTCTTGAAGTCGTCGAGGTCGAGGAACAGCACCGCCAGTTGCTCGCCGCTGTCGGCCACGCCGCTGATGGAGCGCTGCATCTGGCGGAAGAACTGCCGCCGGTTGGGCAAGTCGGTCAGCGAGTCGTGGTCGGCCAGGTGGCGCAGTTCCTGCTGGTTGCGGCTCATCATTTCCATGTGCGACTTGAGTTCGCGGCGCATCAGGTCGAAGCCACGGGCCAGCACGCCGATCTCGTCCTTGCGGGCGATGGGCAGCGCGACGTCGTGCATGTGCTCGGTCTGGAAGCTGCGCGCGGCGAGGCTGAGCATCTGCAGCGGCCGGGTCAGGGCGCGGGAGAAGAGCACCGCCAGCACCACCGCCAGCACGCTGAACACCAGCACCATCTGGATGATGCTGCGCCCCAGGGAGCGGCCACTGCCGAGCACGTCTTCCAACGGTCGCGAGAGGCCGAGCACGACGAACTGGTCATCCCCCTTGAGGCCGAAGGGCTTGCGCACGAAGGCCATGATCTTGCCCTCGGCCCGGGTCGGTGCGTCCAGGCCGTTGATCAGGATGCTCGGCTCCTGGCGGCTGAGCAGGCGCTGGGTGTCGGCGAAGCTGTCCTGGATGAGGATGCGCCGCCCCTTGTCGAAGCCGAAGGCCATCGCCGGCTCCGGGTGCACCAGGAAGTCGCCCCACTGGTTGGCCAGGTACAACTGGTGCCCCTGCGGCAGGTCCGTCTCCAGCTGTTCGAGGAAGCGTTTGAGGTCGACGTTGATGACCACCACCCCCTGCACCACCCCGTCCTTTCCCGCCACGGGCGTAGCCACGCGCAGGGTCGGGGTGCCGTCGGCCGAGTGGGCGCCGCGCTCGTGGTTGACCGTGATGGGCGCGAGGTACACCTGCCCCGGCTTGAGCTGCAGCGTTTCGAACACGTAGGGGAAATGGCCTTTCTCCTGCAGCAGCAGGCCGTCCACCTCGACCATGCGCGGGCCGTCGCGATCGAAGCGGATCACCTCGATGCCGTGGTGCTGGCGGCTGATCAGGCGCACCTGGGAGTACTGCGGGTGCAGGCGCATCACCGTGGCGAAGACACCGGCCAGGTGCGGCTTGGCGCCCGGCAGCGAACCGAGGCTGGAGACCTGCGCGCTGGAAGGCATCTCGGCCAGGGTCAGGGCGTCGGCGTCGATGTCGCTCAGCAACGACGACAGGCGCTGGCTCAGCAGCTCGGTGGAGGTGAGCAGGTTGCCTTCGGCCTCCTTCACCAGCAGCGCCTGGTTGGCCGAATAGGAGAAGTAGCCGGTGATCCCCGACGAGAGAATGCCGATGCAGGCGAGCAGGATCGACAGCTTGACGGTCAGGCCCATGCGCATGGCTAGAACCTCTCCTCCCGGTCACCGGAGACGATGCGGCTCCACAGCGTCTCGCGCCGGCCGACGTCCTCCACCGGTTGCAGCCAGATGAGCCGCGCATCCCCCGCCGGCTCCAGCGGGGCCTCCAGGGTATTGGCCAGGCCCTGGCGCTCGCTCAGCAGCTTGCCGACGCGGGGTTCGAGCATGTAGTCGATCCACGCCAGCGCCAGCTCGGGGTTGGACGCGGTGCGCGTCATGGCCCAGCAGTCCAGCCAGGCGATGGCCCCTTCATCGGGAATGACATAACCCACATCGGCGCCGGCCTGGCGCAGTTGCGTCACCTGCTGCATGCCGTAATTGGCGAACAGCAGCGCCGCCTTGTGCCGCAGGAACAGGTCGGTCGCCTCCTCCGGCAGGCTGTAGTAGGCCAGCAGGTTGCGCCGCAGGGCCACCAGCTGCCGGGTCACCTGGCGCATCTCGGCGTCGCGCAGGTGGAAGGGATCGGGCAGTCCCAGGGTCAGCGCGGTGAAGGAGAAGTTGTGTTGCGCGCTGTTGAAGGCCAGCACCTTGCCTTGATAGGCCGGGTTCCACATCTCGGCCATGGAGCGCGGCGGCACCGGCACCTGCTGGCGGTCGTAGATGAGCCCCATGGCCGCGTAGGTGAAGGGAATGGCATACACCTGGCCGTCCCGCGTCAGCCCCTCGATCGACTCGCGATCCTGGAAGCGCGGCAACTGGAAGCGGGTGTTGGGCAGGCGCGAGACATCCAGCGGCTGCAGCATGCCGTTGTGGTAGTAGCGCTGGATCTCGGCGGTGTTGGCGGCGAGCACGTCGAACAGCTCGCCGTCCTGGGCGTGCAGCTTGTCCCAGAGGGACTCGTCGGAATCCACCAGGGTCACCACCACCTTGACCTGGTGCTGCTGCTCGAACGCCTTCACCACATCGGCGTCGGCGTAGCCGGGCCAGGCCAGTACATGCAGCACATCGCCGTCAGCCGCCAGGGCCGGCACGGAGATGCACCAGGCAACCAAAGCCCAGATCGAACACAGTCTGCGCATATCCCCGCCCTGGACGGAATTAGGCTGATTGAACGATTCCGAAGCATGAACCAACCGCCCCCGCCCAGGCCTCCAAGCACTGACCGGGAATGCACCTCGAACCTGAAATAACCGGGCGACCAGCCTGCTTGCTCTGGCCGGAATGGAGCGGTCGCGACGGATTCCCCACAGCATAGCGATGACGCAACCCGTTTTGCTCGTCGATATGGCCAAAAGCCGCCATCCGCGTGGAGGATCGGACAAACGGAGCGTCACGGCAGCCCATCGCCCCCTCGCCGGCGGCCCTTCACCCGGGCGCACAGCGGAATGGGCACGAGAATCGGGCAAGAGTGGGACGCCCGTACCGCCGCGGACGAGCGGGCGCACGGGCGATTCCTCTGCCCGGCACTTGGTGGCTAAATAGGCCCCCTGGGAACGCCAGCGGCCTGGCCGCGCGTCCGCCCCACCGCACACGCACAAGAAACGAGGACCGTCATGAACACCGGTTTTGCCAGCATCACCTCCCCCCACGTCCGGGTGCCGCGCCATGTCGCCGGCCAGCCCCAGCAACGCCAGGCGGTGAACCCATGATCGAAGTCACCGAAGCCTCCATCGCCGAGCTGCGCGCCGCGCTCGAATCCGGCCGCACCACCGCCGTCGAACTGGTCGAGGCCTACCTAGCCCGCATCGACGCCTATGACGGCAAGGACACCGCCACCGCCCTCAACGCCGTGGTCGTGCGCAACCCCGAGGCCCTCGAAGAAGCCCGCGCCGCCGATGCCCGCCGCGCCCGGGGCGAAACCCTCGGCCCGCTCGACGGCATCCCCTACACCGCCAAGGACAGCTACCTGGTCAAGGGCCTCACCGCCGCCTCCGGCAGCCCGGCCTTCGCCGAACTGGTGGCCCAGCGCGACGCCTTCACCATCGAGCGGCTGCGCGCCGCCGGCGCCATTTGCCTGGGCAAGACCAACATGCCGCCCATGGCCAACGGCGGCATGCAGCGTGGCGTCTACGGCCGTGCCGAAAGCCCCTACAACGCCGCCTACCTCACCGCGCCCTTTGCCTCCGGCTCCTCCAACGGTGCCGGCACCGCCACCGCGGCCAGCTTCTCGGCCTTCGGCCTGGCCGAGGAAACCTGGTCCAGCGGCCGTGGCCCCGCTTCCAACAACGGCCTGTGCGCCTACACGCCCTCGCGCGGGGTGATCTCGGTGCGCGGCAACTGGCCGCTCACGCCGACCATGGACGTCGTCGTGCCCTACGCCCGCATCATGGCGGACCTGCTCGAAGTGCTCGACGTGGTGGTCGCCGATGACCCGGACACCCGTGGCGACCTGTGGCGCCTGCAGCCCTGGGTACCGATTCCGGCCGCCTCCAGCGTGCGCCCCGCCTCCTACCTGGAGCTGGCAGTGAAGGCCGAGGCCCTGGCCGGCAAGCGCCTCGGCGTGCCGCGCATGTTCATCAACGCCGACCCGCAGGCCGGCACCAGCGAAGCCCCCGGCATCGGCGGCCCCACCGGCCAGCGGATCAACACCCGCGCCTCGGTGATCGACCTGTGGCAGGAGGCCCGCAAGGCCCTCGAAGCCGCCGGCGCCGAAGTGGTCGAGGTCGATTTCCCGCTGGTGTCCAACTGCGAGGGCGACCGCCCCGGCGCCCCCACCGTGTTCAACCGCGGGCTGGTGTCCAAGGAATTCCTCCACCACGAGCTCTGGGACCTTTCCGCCTGGGCCTTCGACGACTTCCTCCGCGCCAACGGCGACCCCAGGCTCAACCGCCTGGTGGACGTCGACGGGCCGAAGATCTTCCCCCACGACCCGGGCACCCTGCCCAACCGCGAGGGCGACCTGGCGGCGGGCATGGACGAATACGTGCGGATGGCCGAGCGCGGCATCACGCCCTGGGACCAGATCCCCACCCTGCCCGACGGCCTGCGCGGCCTGGAGCAGACCCGCCGCATCGACCTCGAAGAATGGATGGACCGCCTGGGCCTCGACGCCGTGCTCTTCCCCACCGTCGCCGACGTGGGCCCGGCCGACGCCGACGTCAACCCCGAGTCCGCCGACATCGCCTGGAGCAATGGCATCTGGGTCGCCAACGGCAACCTCGCCATCCGCCACCTGGGCGTGCCCACGGTCACCGTGCCCATGGGCGTGATGGCCGATATCGGCATGCCCGTCGGCCTCACCTTCGCCGGCCGCGCCTACGACGACTCCACGCTGCTGCGCCTCGCCTCGGCCTACGAGGCCACCGGCAGCAAGCGCCGGGTGCCGCCGCGCACCCCGCCGTTGGCGCGCAGTTGATGGAACGGCGGGATCGGGGCTGCACGCACCGATCCTGCCCGCTCATCGCGCAGACACTTGCCCCAGGCCCGGCCCTGGAGTACCCATCAGGTCCACCCTGGGGATACGCACATGGAACTACTGGATCGCTACAAGGGATGCCTGCTCGGCCTGGCCAGCGGTGACGCCGTCGGCACCACCCTCGAATTCTTCCCGCCCGGTACCTTCGAGCCCATCGCCGACATGAACGGCGGCGGGCCCTTCGCCCTCGCGCCGGGCCAATGGACCGACGACACCTCGATGGCCCTGTGCCTCGCCGAAAGCCTGCTGGAGAAGCACGGCTTCGACGCCGCCGACCAGATGACGCGCTACCTCAACTGGTGGCAATGGGGCTACTGGAGCGCCACCGGGCAGTGCTTCGACATCGGCACCACCGTCCGTGAGGCGCTGACCCTCTACCAGCAGACCGGCGAGCCCTTCGCCGGCTCCAGCGAACCGGATACCGCCGGCAACGGCTCGCTGATGCGCCTCGCCCCGGTGATCATGTACTACTTCCCCCACCCGGAAGACGTCACCCGCTTCGCCCAACAGAGTTCGCGCACCACCCACGGCGCCGCCGAAGCGGTCGAGGCCTGCAAGCTGCTGGCCCAGGTCATCGCCAACGCCCTGGCCGGCAAATCCCGCGACCAGTTGCTCGACGCCTCCCCCGCCCTCTACCTGCAACCCGCCATCCGCGAACTGGCCGGCGGCAGCTTCATCGGCAAGCCCCGCGCGCAGATACGCGGCACGGGCTACTGCGTCGCCTCCCTCGAAGCCGCGCTCTGGTGCTTCTGGGCCACCGACTCCTTCGAAGCCGCCGTGCTCGAAGCCGCCAACCTGGGCGACGACGCCGACACCACCGCCGCCATCGTCGGCCAGGTCGCCGGCGCCTATTACGGCAAGCCCGGCATCCCGGCCAGATGGCTCGGCAAGCTGCACCAGGGGGATGAGATAGAGAAGATCGCGGAAGGTTTGTATCAGGCGGCGATCAGCCGCGCTTAGGAGCGCTCAGCATCCAGCCGGCCATGGCTGTGGTAGTTGATGAAGTCATGCATGGCCGGGCTGAGTTCTTCCTGCGCGACGACACGCCAGAACCGCTTCTCTCCCAGCACCGGCTCGAGCCGCTTGATGAGCTCCTGGGCACCGTTGTGGTTACCGTGGCGTAACCAGTGCACGAGAAGGCTTTCGCTTTCCTGCCTGGACAGCCTCGCCCCCTGAACGAGCAGGAGCGTAAAGCGGAAATTCAGCGGCCAAAGCTGTTTGAGGAATTCGAGTTTTTCCGTACTGGGCAGCTCCGCCAACCAGCGCCGGACATGCTTATCCGTCGCGGCATTTCTTTTCGCCACCTGTTCCGGTGTGTAAAGCGGCTCGTTCACATGCATCTCCTTGGGCACAACGGCGTGAAGCGGTCCTATTTCCTGGGCTCAGGACAAGCCGTGGAATCCCCCGGCTTGAGCACGAACGTCGGATAGGCCTCGAAATCATCACCATTGCTGAAGGTGGTGGTCTGGGTCGCGTAGCCCCGGCTCTTCACGCACCAGTTCCAGAAGAACTCCTGGGCCCCGTGGATCACGAAGAATTCGAGGCGAAAATCCTTCACCTTGTAGAAGGTCGCGACGCCCGACGGATCGGTCATCGCCACCGCCCTGAACTGCTCGCGGCCGTATGGATAGGCGCTGCTGATCAACACCACCTCCGCCGACTCCAGCGGCTGGCCCTGCTCGTTGTGCACCTGTGCCTCGGCATAGGGCTGGAGGGTCTTGTAGAGGGGGACGCAGGCGCAGAGGGCGGTAAAGGTGATGGCTGTCAGCAAAGCTTTTATGTATTGAGAGAGCTTCATCGTGATTCAGCGGTGAAGGATAGGAACGGCGGAAGTCAGCAGTTAAGTATGTGGGCTTGAGGGGTGCTGGCTTCTATTAACAAATACAGGATCATCAATCCACCGACCACCACAGCTCCAGTTCGAAATAGCGATTGTCCAAGCGGCGGGCCATGCTCAACTTGATCGTCATGTCATCCCCCTCATCTCGCACAAGATACGACACTTCGTCGAAATTGAGGTCAGTCTGCAGGCAATTTATGAGGCCTTCTGCTGCCTCAAAAAGCTGCGGCATCATCGACTCGCGGTGATAGTCCCCTTGAGACAATCGAAGGAAACGCCCAAGGTCTTTGAGTTCGCCTGGCGAAAGCCCCGAAGAAGCAGAGCTACCCGACGGGTACCGAGAATGAGCTTGGTTTGCCGCCTCCACATAGGTGTACAGCAATCCACCCTCTGGATAAGCAGCGCTCGACTTCGCCTGCAGCTCGGATAGAAGTGACAGAGTCTGCTGCGACAACATCAAGCCACCCCAAAATACTTTCTTATCGAGATCAGATTCTTCAAAGGAACTTTCGTATAGGTCCCAGCGCTGCAGAAAAACTGAAACTTTTCTGCTTCTTCCTGTGTGATCTGTGCAGGTATCTCTTGTGCATATTCGGCCAGAGCTGAAAGGTGGTGTTCTTCCAGCATCGGCAGGATTGTCTCAGCTGTTTCCGCATAGAAAGCCATGACGATATCGAAAAGCGGAGAGCCCATTACATAGCAATCATTTCGCTCAAAGAACAAAGCAAACCTGACCAGCCTTAAATCATTCTCCAGCTCTGAAAGCTGAGGATCATTACTTTCCAAGCTCCGAACTTTCTCATCGACCATCACTTCATGTGATCCGGAGCCGAGCTCCAGAAGCGCCTAATAACTCAGGTTACGCAACGACCCTTCCGGGTACAGCCAACCCAAGCCACCGCCAACGCCTTTCACCTCGGGCTTGTAGTTCCAGAAATAAAAAACTTCCGCACCAAAAATTTCCAGGTTAAGTGTCATCAGCCGTAGGCTCATTTCTACTCCAAGTCCTATTAAAAATTCAGGTCGATGTCCGTGAGAGCGTTATTGAAGACCCGCTGCCTGCAACCACCCTCAATTCCAACTCGCGGCGACCCCACCCGGAAACGCGCCCTTGCGAGGGAGGGACGGTTACCGCAAACGCAATGGTAAAGTCCGCTGCCACCTTGCACAGGCGCGGAATCCCCACGTGCTGGAGCATCGCTTCGGTTCGCAGGCCCTGAGGAAAGTTGCTAGTCAGAATCATGCCCTAAACCTCTCGGTCCCAGCTTCCGTCATTCATCACGACGCCGCTTCCTTCGTCCCCTTCCCGTTGCGCTCCCGCCATTGATCCATCACGCGCTTGGCATTTTCCGCGCAGTCCATGCCTTCGGGCTTGCCCTCGATGCTGGCGATGGTCTGCAAGAGGCGTTCGCGGCTCTGCGCCAGGCGCTGCTGGACGATCTCTATCTCCGCGACCTTTGCCCGCAGGCCGGCCAGCAGGCGCTCATGGTCACCGATGCGCAGGTCGGCGCCGGGCATCAGGCTGCGCATCTCCTCCAGGCTGAAGCCCGCCTGTTGGCCGCAGCCGATGATTTCCAGCACGTGCAGGGTCTCTTCCGGGTAGTCGCGGTAGCCATTGCCCAGGCGCTGGGCGCGGATCAGCCCGCTGGCCTCGTAGAAGCGGATGCGCGAGGCGGCGAGGCCGCTGCGCTTGGCGAGTTCGCCGATTTTCATTTTCCGGGGGCTCCCCTATTGACCTTGAAGTTGACTTTAACCTTAGCCTTTGCGATGACACAGCCCCCGCCGCGCGCCGCTCAAACCCGAGCTGACGATCGGCCCCCACCCGGAGAGCCCCATGTCGCCCTTCCAGCCCCTGCAACTGCCCAATGGCGCCGTCATCCCCAACCGCATCGCCAAGGCGGCGATGGAGGAAAACCTCGCCCACCCGGACCAGACCCCATCCGACGAGCTGCTGCGTCTCTACCGCGCCTGGGCGGAGGGCGGCGCCGGCCTGCTGCTGACCGGCAACGTGATGGTGGACGCCCGCGCCATGACCGGCCCCGGCGGCGTGGTGTTGGAGGAAGGCCAGAAGCTGGAGCGCTTCCGCGAATGGGCGCGCATCGGCCGTGCCCAGGGCGCGCAGTTCTGGATGCAGATCAACCACCCCGGCCGGCAGATGCAGGCCAACCTCGGCCAGCCCACCGTGGCGCCGTCCGCCGTGGCCCTGGACCTGGGCGGCCTGTCGAAGATGTTCCCGGTGCCCAAGCCCCTGGACGAGGCCGAGATCACCGCGCTGATCCAGCGCTTCGCCCGCACCGCCGCCCTGGCCGAGCAGGCCGGCTTCACCGGGGTGCAGGTGCACGCTGCCCACGGCTACCTGCTGAGCCAGTTCCTCTCGCCCCTGAGCAACCGTCGCGACGACCGCTGGGGCGGCTCGCTGGAGAACCGTGCACGCTTCCTGCTGGAAGCGGTAAAGGCGGTGCGCGCCCAGGTCTCGCCCGGCTTCTGCGTGGCGGTGAAACTGAACTCGGCCGACTTCCAGCGCGGCGGCTTCGAAACCAGCGACGCGCGCCAGGTGGTGCTCTGGCTCAACGAACTGGACGTGGACCTGGTGGAGCTTTCCGGCGGCAGCTACGAAGCGCCGGCCATGCAGGGCGACGCCCGTGACGGCCGCACCCTGGCCCGCGAAGCCTACTTCCTGGAATTCGCCCAGGAGATCGCCGCCATCGCACGCATGCCGGTGATGGTCACCGGTGGCATCCGCCGCCTGCCCGTGGTGGAGCAGGTACTCGCCGGCGGCGTGGCCATGGCCGGCATCGCCACCGCCCTGGCCGTGGACCCCGCCCTGCCCCGCCGCTGGCGCAACGGCGAAGCGAAGGCCAGCGCCGAGCTGCCGCCGATCCGCTGGAAGCGCAAGGCCCTGGCCGCGCTGGCCTACATGGCCCTGGTGAAATTCCAGATGCGCCGCCTGGCCACCGGCAACCAGCCGGACCCCAGCGCCTCGCCGCTGAAAGCGCTGCTGAACGAACAGTGGAAGACCCTGGGCCGCACACGGCAGTACAAGAAGCAGATGAGCAGCCGGGGCTGATTGCGACCAGCCTGCTTCCCGGGCTGAAGCCCAGGCTACGGGGTTGGCTCGTGTGTAGGGTGGAGGTCGCTGTTTACCTCCACCGGCGGTGTCGCAATGGGCGGCTACGCGTGAGCCACTGTGGCGGCGTGCTCAGTGGCGGCGAGAAAGGTGCGGAAGCCGAGCTCGACGCCTGCACGCAGGGCGGCGGGGTCGAGAGTGCCGTCCTGTTCTTCGAGGCGGCGCAGGAAGCCGGGCCAGAGCGGCTGGCCTTCGCCGTGGCCGAGGTAGCCGAGGGCGCTGTCGGCGCCGGGCCAGTTGGCCTGGCGTACGCGGCCGGCGAGCAGGCGGGAGCCGAGGCGCGAGCCTTCCAGCACATAGGCGAGGCCCCAGAGGGAGCCGGTATCGGTGGGGAGTGCCGTGGCGAGCGCATCGGGGATGGGCAGTTGCAGGGTTTGCAGGTCGCGGCACAGGGCTTCGCGGCGGCGGCGTTGCGGCCAGTCGTCCAGCAGCCGTTCGATGCCGGCGGTTTCCAGGGCCGGTTCCAGCGCCAGCAGCGCGCGGGCATGGGCCTGGAGGAAGGCACCGTAGCCGGCGCGGCTTTCCAGCGAATAGGTCGAGTAGGCCTGGTCGACCCGCGCGTGCCAGTGCTCCCCCGATTCGCGCAGGAACTGGCGCAGGCTCATGCCGCCGCCCCTTTCAGTGCGGCGCTGAGCTTGGTGGCCAGTTCTTCATCGCGGAAGGGCTTCTGCACGATCACGCTGTCGCCCACATCCAGCTCATCGAGCTCGGCATAGCCAGTGATGAACAGCACCGGCAACTGCGGGTAGCGTTGCCGCGCCGCGCGTGCGAACTCCGCGCCGTTCATGGCGGGCATGGCGAAATCGGTGAGCAACAGATCGACGCCGTCATCGAGCTCTTCCAGGCCCCGTGCCGCACTCTCGGCCTCGCGCACCCGGTAGCCCAGGGCGTGCAGCAGCGCCGCAGTCACCTCACGCACGTTGTCGTCGTCGTCCACCAGCAGGATGGTGCGCTTCGGCCCACCCAGCGGGGGGTCGGCGGGCAGGTGCAATTCCGGTTGCTCTTCGCCGGCATCGGCCTGGATGCAGGGCAGGAAAACCTTCACCGTGGTGCCCCGCCCTTCCTGTGTCTCGATGCTGACGCCACCGCCGGACTGCTTGGCGAAACCGAACACCTGGGCCAGCCCCAGGCCGGAGCCCTTGCCCACCTCCTTGGTGGTGAAGAAGGGTTCGAAGGCCTTGGCCAGCACCTCGTCGCTCATGCCGCTGCCCGAGTCGGTGATCGCCAGCACCACGTAGGGGCCGGGCTCCGGGTCTTCGGGGCGCTGCGCGGGCTGGCTGATTACCTGGTTGGAGGTGCTCAGGCGCAGGGAGCCGCCGGTGGGCATGGCATCGCGGGCGTTGATGGCCAGGTTGAGGATGATCATCTCCGTCTGGGTCGGGTCCACCAGTGCGCCCCACAGGCCGGGAGCGGTGTCGGTCTCGATCCAGATAGCGCCGCCCAGGGTGCGCTGGAGCATGTCCAGCAGCCCCTGCACCGTGTCGTTGAGGTTGACCGCCACCGGCTCCAGGCGCTGGCGCCGGGCGAAGGCGAGCAACTGGCCGGTGAGCTTGGCACCACGCTCGCCGGCTTCCTTGATGTTCTGCAGGCGGCCCTGGGTGCGCTCGAAGGTGCCCCGGGCCAGGTCGCGCTCGATGAAGGTGGTGCTGGCGAGGATCACCGTCAGCAGGTTGTTGAAATCGTGCGCCACGCCCGCCGTGAGCTGGCCCACCGCCTCCAGGCGCTGCATCTGATGCAGGGCCGCTTCGGCGCGCTGGCGCTCGTGGATCTCTTCGCGCAGTTGCTGGTTGGTGGTAGCCAGTTCGTCCATCACCGCACGCTCGTAGCTGATGTCGCGCACGGCGGCATACATCAGCCCCTCGTCGGGGACCACCGTCCAGGACAGCCAGCGGTACTCGCCGTTCTTGTGGCGCATGCGGTTGACGAAGCGGGTGGAGACGTTGCCGTTGGCGATGTTCTCGGCCTCTTGCAAGGTGGCGTCGATGTCGTCCGGGTGGATCAGTTGCCAGAGCTGCACACGGGTCAGCTGCTGGCGGGTGAGGCCGAGGGTCTCTTCCCAGGCAGGGTTGAGGGCGATGGGCGTCATGTCGAAACGCAGCACCGCCAGCAGCTCGCGGGAGAGTTCCCAGGTGCGGTCGCGCTCGCGGGTGCGGCGCTCCACGCGCTCGCCCAGCATCTCGTTGAGGCGCTGCAGGGCCTCGGTGGCGTACTTCTGCTCGCTGATGTCCTGCAACACGCCGATGAAGCGCACGCAGCGGCCGTCTTCGAAAAAGGCCCGGCCACTGGTCTGCACCCACCGCTCGCGGCCGCCGGGCAGTTGCAGGCGGTACTCGACCTGGTATTCGTTGCCGCTGTCCTGGGACAGCGCCTCGTTCATCTTGCGTTCGAGGTAGGGCCGGTCCTTCGGGTGGCAGCGGTCGAGGAAGGTGCGCAGGTTTATCTCGGCGTCCTGGGGCAGCTCGTAGAGCGCCTTGCAGCGCTCATCCCAGATGACCCGGTCGCCCTCGGGCTGGTAGTCCCACATGCCCATGCGCGCCGAGTCGATGGCCAGGCGTGCGCGCACCTCCACTTCCATCAGCGCTTCTTCGGCCATCCGCCGGCGACGACGCTCATGCACCTCGGAGAGCGCGCGGGTCACCGCCTTGGGCAGCAGGCTGAGGTTCTGCTTGAGCACGTAGTCGATGGCGCCCTGGCGCATCATCTCCACCGCGTGCTCCTCGCCGAACACGCCGGAGAGGAAGATGAACGGGGTCTTGGGTGCGAGGCGTCGCGCCACTTCCAGGGCCTGGGCCCCGGAGGAGCCGGGCAGGATGAAGTCGCAGAGGATCAGGTCGTACTGCCCGCGCAGCAAGGCTTCTTCCACGGCCCGGTGGTGATAGACCAGGGTGGACTCCACCGACAGGCCGCTACGTTCGAGCGTCAGCAGGGCCAGCTCGGCATCACGGGAGCTGTCTTCGACTAACAGCAGGTTCAAAGGCTTCGGCGGCATGGACGGTCGTCGTGGCTTCCTGTTTCCCGGCGCGGGGCCGAGGTGTGGCGGGTGTCGCGGTTCAGGTGACCGGGCGGCGCTGGAGGCGCAGCGAGCCGGGCGGCGGCTCGTTCAGCACGGCCCAGAAGATGCCCAGGTCGGAGATGGCCGCGACGAATTCCTTGAATTCGACCGGTTTCACCACGTAGGCGTTCACCCCCAGCGCGTAGGCGCGCTCCAGGTCGGGCTCCTCCCGCGAGGAGGTGAGCATGACCACGGGGATGCTGCGCAGCTCGGCGCTTTCGCGCACGGTCTTGAGCACCTCGAGGCCGTCGATCTTGGGCAGCTTGAGGTCCAGCAGCATCACCGCCGGATTGCCGTCGTCGCGCCCGGCGTAGGCATTGCGGCGGAACAGGTAGTCGAGCGCCTCGGCGCCATCACGCAGGACGATCACATCGTTGGCGAGCTGGCTGCGCTCCAGGGCCACGAGTGTCAGTTCGAGGTCGTGCGGGTTGTCTTCAATCAGAAGGATGGGTTTGAGCATCGTCGATCCTCATGGTTGCTGTTGCGGTGTTTCCTGCCCACGCAGGGGCAGTGCGAAATAGAAGGTCGCGCCTTCGTCCAACCGGCCTTCGGCCCAGACCCGGCCATCATGGCGTTCGATGATGCGGCGCACGCTGGCCAGGCCGATGCCGGTGCCTTCGAACTCTTCCATGCGGTGCAGGCGCTGGAACACGCCGAACAGCTTGCCGGCGTACTCCATGTCGAACCCCACGCCGTTGTCGCTCACCGCCACCACCACCTCGTTGCCTTCGACACGGGCGCTGACCTCGATGATCGATGGGCTGCGATCGCGGCTGTACTTGATGGCGTTGGACAGCAGGTTGCGCATCGCCAGATGGAGGAAGGCGGCATCGGCGATGACCACCGGCAGCCCCTCGATGCGCCACTCGACGCGACGCCCTTCGAAGTCCGGCGCCATCTCGGTGCGGATGGCCTCCACCTGCGCCTGCAGGTCGACATCGGAGAGGCGCAGGGCGGCACGGCCCATCTGCGAGAAACTCAGCAGGTTGTCCACCAGTGTGCCGGCGAAACGCGCCGACTCGCCGATATGGTCGAGGAAGCGCAGGCCCCGCTCGGACAGGCGCTCGCCCTCGAACTCACCCAGCAGCTCGGCGTAGCCGGCGATGTGCCGCAGGGGCGCGCGCAGGTCATGGGAAACGCTGTAGGAGAAGGCTTCCAGCTCCTTGTTGGATCGTTTCAGCTCGCCGGCCAGCTGGGCCAGCTCCTCGGCCTTGCGCAACACGATGCCGAGCACCGCCGTGCGCAATTCGGCAACCCCTTCCACCTCCAGCGGGTCCCAGGGTGTGCAGTAGCCCTTCACCGTCTCCTGCCAGCTCTCGAAGCTGCTGCGCGGGTTGAGCGCGCCACCTGGGCCGATGCTCTTCTCCGGCCTGCCGGCCCACTCGACGGTGCGCACTTGCTCCGGGCGGAACCACAGCAGGTAATGGGAGTGGATCTGCGAGATGGCCACCGCCAGCACGCCGCCAATGTGGCGGGCCAGCTCGGGCAGCTCGGTGATGTCACGGCCGATGTTGTCGGTGTGGAAAACCTCGCCGTCGCGCCGCGCCAGCCAATGCACCAGGGCGTTGACCTGGGCCTCGGGCGGGGTCTGCCCCACCAGGTCGCAACGGGCGGCGGAGATGATCGCGGCGCCACTGGCGCGAGCGAACCCCAGGAAGGTGTCCGGCAAGGCCAGCAGGCCGGCGGCGACGCTGTCGCGGTCGGCCATGGACGAGAGCATGTGCACGATGTGCTGGCGCAGGCCGAGCAGGCGCTGGGTCTGGCCGTGGGCTTCGCGGCTTTCGATCTGCAGCGACAACACGCTGCCCATCAGTTCGCAGGCGATGCGGGTCTGGAAGCCCACCGTGCGGGGCTGCTCGTCATGGCAGGAGATAAGCCCCCAGAGCCGGCCACGGACGACGATGGAAATGGACATCGAGGCCATCGTGCCCATGTTGCGCATGTACTGCAGGTGCACCGGGGAAACGCTGCGCAGGGCGGCGAAACTCAGGTCCAGCGGCTGCCCGGTGAGCGGGTTGTCCACCGGCTGCAGGGGCGAAGGCTGGTAGTTGGCGTCCTCGATCACGCGGATGCGGTTGGCGCAGTAGAGCGCGCGGGCCTGCTGGGGAATGTCGGAAGCCGGAAAGCACAGGCCCAGGTAGCGCGGGTAGCCGGAATCGGCCTCCTCGGCCAGCACCAGGCCGTTGCCTTCGGCGTCGAAACTGTAGGCCTTGACCCGACCGAAGCCGGTGACGCGCTTGAGCTCTGCCACTGCGAAGCGGCAGAGCGCCTCGATGCTCTCGGCCTCCTGCAGGCGACCGATGAAACCGCGCAACAGGGGGTAGATGCCGCCCTCGGCAGCGCCCCCCTCGGTGGCAGGCTCGAATTCGGCGATCAGCACCTGATCGTGGCGGTGCACCATCATCGCGGTCGGCTGCCCGGCGCGGGCACCGCAGGTGAACAGCACATCGCCGATGTGGAAGGGCTTGTGCTCGCCGTCATCCAGCTGCGCCAAGTGCTTGTGCAGCACCTCGCTGTCCTGCAGGAGTTCGTCGAAACGGCGGCCGAGCAGTTCCTCGACGGGCAGGCCGAGCCAATCGACGACGTTGGCGCTGGCCTGCACCACGCGCCCATCGGCCTCGTCGAACACCAGCATGAAGCCGTGTGGCTGGATGCTGCCGGGTATGCGAATGGCTTCCCGCGCGCAGTTCTCGCTTGCGGTGGCCAGTGCCGCGACACTGTCGCTGGGTGTCAAAACGCGATCTCCTTCGATGCCCCACTGCTGTCCCGCCGGTTCACCGAAGGGGTCAGCGACCGTTGCCGGCCGTTCTGGAGCCGCGCATTCCATTGATTCAAGGGCGACAAACTAACAGAAAGCGGCGCCACAATCGTGACGAACGACCCGGGTTATCGCCGTGGATTTCATGATGGATTGAGCGCAAGGATCGCGAAAAATTCCCTAACGGTTGCTGCGCACGTTGCCCGAGGAACTCAGCTCACCAGTGCGCGGCGGTTGCTCTGGCGCTCCAGTTTGCGGCGCTCCACCAGGGTCTTGGCGGCGGTCATCTGGATCGGCCCGCCGGTGAAGGTGGGCAGCTCGCGGGTAAGCCAGATATTGCCCTCGCCTTTCCAGGTGACCTCGCCGGAGGCCAGCTTCATCTCGCGCATCACGTCACGGATCAGGCCACGCACACGTTCCTTGCAGAACACCGCATCGCTCTGGATGGCCTTGCTCATGGCGGCCTCGCCCTGCTTGCCCAGGGTAAGCAGCAGCATGCCGTCGGGGCGGGGCTTGATGGACACCTCGAAGCCGGGGAATGCGTCGAAGAATTCTTTGATGGCGATCTGCATTGTCATTGCTCCCTTATTTTTTTCTTTGAGCTCAAACCATTGCACCCGCTGTGCCAGTTGAGCTGAATGAAAAAAATCATAAAATTCAATGACCTATACATCTTTGACATCAATGTGCCAGTTGCAATTTGCACGATACCCCCGGGTGAGCCATGCAAACTGCACTGAACTTTCGGACGGGTCGTCACGCTGCGCTCGAACCCGATGGAGAAAAAACGGTCGTCCGATGCGCCAGCCCTGTTTCGCCACCGCGGATTAGCGCCTCGCTAGGGCGCCGACCCGCCCTGCCGTGCCGCCCCCGGCGAATGGCCGAACCAGCGACGGAACGCGCGGTGGAAGGTGCTCACATCCTTGAACCCCAGCGCCTCGCTGATCGCCTGCAGCGGGTCACCCTGGCGTACCCGTTGCAAGGCCAACTGGCTGCGCTCCTGCTCCAGCAGTTCGGTGAAGCTGGTGCCCTGTTCGCGCAAACGCCGGTAAAGGGTCGGCCGGCTGAGGTGCAGGGCCTCGCAGAGGGACTCGATGCCCGGCCCGCCGGCGAGATCGGCGCGGATCATCAGGCGCACCCGCTCGGCCAGGTCGCTCTCCGCCCTCACCTGCTCCAGGGCTGTCCGCGCCCGCTCCGCGAGCAGGGTCTTGAGGTAAGGGTTGGCGCTGTGGATGGGGCGGGCGAGCTGCCCATGGGCGAGGTACAGGCGGTTGGCGGCGCAGCCGAACTGCACCTCGGCACCGAACGCCTCGGCAAAATATTCCGCATAGGCGGGGCACGGGCCGGCGAACTCGACCCGCTCGGGCACGAAGCCCTCCCCCGCCAGTTCCCGCCCCCAACGCACCAGCGCCACCAGGCTGCGCTCCACCGCCGCCTGTGGATAACCCCGCCCGGCGGCGAACGCCAGTTCGAGGCACAGGCAGCCATCGGTGTCGCGGGAGGTCCAGTGTTCGGAGGGGTTCATCAGCGCGCCATGCTGCAGGAAGGTCGACAGCGCCTCCCCCACCGACGCGCACTGGAACAACAGGCTGGCTAGCAGGCCGCGCTTCTCCGGGTTGAACGCCTGGCCGATCAGCACGCCGATATGCGGCAACGCCGGGTTGCCCGCCGCCAGTTGCCAGAGCCCCAGCAACTGGCGCTCGTCCAGGCGCTGCTCCTGCAACGGCAGCGCTGGGTCGCACGACGCCAGCAGACGATCACGGGACAGCCCCACGGCCTGCAACTGCGCCGCCTCGACGGCGCCCAGTTGCAGCAGCAGGTCATGCAGGTCGAGCACCGCAAGGGCGGAGACACGGGTAGGGCTCATGGCAGGCATTCCTTGTTCCTGCGCGGACAGTACCGCCTGGCAGGCATCGCCGCCAGCGCACAGGGGCTCGCCTCAGGCCGCCTCGGCGCGCATCGCGGCCTGCACCTGCGGCCGCGCCCCGATGCGTGCCCGGAACGCCGCCAGCGCCGGCCAGGGCGCCAGCTCGATGGCGAAGAAATCCACCCAGCCGAGCACGGTGAACAGGTAGGCATCGGCCACGCCGAAGCGCCCGTCCAGCAGGTAGTCGGCCTGGTCCAGCACGCTTTCCAGGTAGTCGAAGCGCTTCAACAGCCGCGCCCGGAAGATCGCCTTCACCTCCTCCGGGATCGCCGCGTTGAACAGCGGGCTCATGCCGGCGTGGATCTCCCCGGAGATGAAGTTCAGCCACTCCTGCAGGCGCACCCGCTGCAGGGTGCCGTTGGCCGGCGCGAGCCCGGACTCCGGCCGCAGGTCGGCCAGGTACTGGACGATGGCCGTGCCTTCGGTCAGCACCTCGCCATTGTCCAGCTCCAGCGCGGCGACGTAGCCCTTGGGGTTGATGACGAGGAAATCGTCGCCGTGCTCGGTGAGCTTGCTGCGGTTATCCACACGGACCGCCTCGAACGGCAGGCCCAGCTCCAGCAGCACGATATGCGGCGACAGCGAACAGGTACGGGGGGCGTAGTACAGCTTCATGGCGACTCCTTGCACGGGCCACCCCCGGAATGGGGGCGCGGCGGGAGTATCGACGCAGCGGTTCTCTTTTTGAAGAAGGGAGAAATCTGTAGCTTAGGTACAAAATATATACTTGGAACCCCCATGAAGAAGAACGTATCCGGCTGCTCGGTGGAGGAAGCCATGCACCTGCTCGGCGGCCGCTGGCGCCTGCTGCTGGTGTCCTACCTGCTCGACGGCACCAAGCGCTTCAACGACCTGCGCCGCGACATCCCGCACATCTCCCAGCGCATGCTCACCCTCGATCTGCGCGCCCTGGAAGAGGCCGGCATGTTGCTGCGCACCGTCTACCCGGAAGTGCCGGTGCGGGTGGAATACCAGCTCACCGAAGACGGCCAGCGCCTGCGCAAGGTGGTGGAAGTGGTCAAGGAATTCGGCCTCTGGCTCAAGGCAAGACCGCCGCGTGAGGACACCGAAGCCCCCACGCCGGAGCATGAGCAACCGTAGGGTGTACGACGCTCCCCCCGTCCACCGTTCGTACCCACATGCAACACCGCTGGTGGATGGAAAGAGCGCCATCCACCCTACGCACCGACCAACTTCGTACACGCCGACCGTAGGGTGGACGACGCCTCACCCGTCCACCATTTCGTGCTCACAGGCGACACCGCTGGTGGATGAAAAAGCGTCATCCACGCAGGTCAGCTCCGTGCGGGAATCAGTTCTTCACCCAGTTCTCGAAGCGCTGCTCCAGTTCGCCGTGGGCGGCCCAGAACTTCACGCTCATCGGCAGGGCGCCGCTGATGTTCTGCGGGGCGGTGGGCAGGGTGGCGGCGATGGCGGGGTCGATCATGGCGATCGCCTTGTTGTTCACCGGGCTGTAGGAGATGCCTTCGGCGAAGGCCTTCTGGCGTTCCGGCTGGCTGGCGAAAGCGACGAAGGTCTTGGCCAGGTCGCCCTTCCACGAGCCCTTGGGCAGGGCCCAGTAGTCGAAGTCGTAGATGCTGCCGGTCCAGACCATGGCCAGGGAGCGGGTTTCCTTCTGCGCGGTGGCGATGCGGCCGTTGTAGGCGGCGCTCATGGCCACCTTGCCCTCCTGCAGGGCGCGTACCGGTTCGGCGCCGGCCTTCCACCAGACGATGCTGGACTTGATCTCGTCGAGCTTGCGGAAGGCGCGCTCGACGCCGGCCGGGGTGTCCAGCACCTGGTAGACGTCCTTCGCCGCGACGCCGTCGGCCATCAGGGCGAACTCGAGGTTGTACTTGGCGCCATGGCGCAGGCCGCGCTTGCCGGGGTACTTGCGCAGGTCCCAGAAATCGCTCCAGCCGCTGGGGGCGTTCTTGATCTTCGCCGAGTCATAGGCGAGCACCGTGGACCAGACGAAAATGCCGATGCCGCAAGGCTGGATGGTGCCGGGCACGAAATCGCCGGGGTTGCCGAGGAAGGCCGGATCGAGCTTCTCGAACAGCCCCTCCTCGCAACCGCGCGCCAGTTCCGGCGCCTCCATCTCCACCACGTCCCAGGTCACGTGGCTGAGTTCGACCATGTGCTTGAGCTTGTCCAGGTCGCCGTTGTACGAGCCGTGCACCACGGCATTGCCGGTGCTCGCCTTGAAGGGCTTGAAGAAGGCTTCCTTCTGCACGTCCTTGTTGGCGCCACCGAAGGTGATCACCGTGACGAACTCCGCCGAAGCGGGCAGGCTGGCGCAGGCCAGGAGGAAACCGAGGGCACGTCGTACAGCAACATCCATGGAGCATTCCTTATTGTCGATTGGCGGTGTGGCCACGGGTCGACCGCGGCGCTGCCCGGATTCTCACAGTGCCCCTTGGTTGCCAGGTGCGCGACAGCGACATGCCGCTGCCTCCCACCGCCCCTGGCGGGCACCGGGTCCGGATCTGCCGCACAGTCTGAACGCAACGCCCGTCACACATATTGCTTTCCGTCACAGTGGCGAGTGCTGCACAAGCTCTGGCACGGGCGTTTCAGGTTGCCATGTGCAGCTAGACAGCCCTGCGAGGCGATTGCAACCGAACGCCATGTGGATTGAAACCGCGCGCCATGCCGCTGCGGGCGGCGCGGCCCTAGCATCGGGGCATCCGCCATCAGGAGCCGCGCCATGCCCAACCACCGCATCCAATCCCTCAGCGCCCTGCGCCAGCTGATCAGCGAGCCACCCGCGCTGATGAAGAAACGCCTGCAACCGGTGATCGACGCCCATTGCCTGACCATCATCCGCAACGCCAGCGTCTGCACCGTCGGCCTGGCTGGCGCCGACAGCGACATCGCCTTCCTCGACCTGCACGCCACGCCGGTGATCCTCGCCGAAGGCAACCGCATCCGCCTCGCCTGGCCATCCGGCCTGCACCTGCCCAGGATCGACGGCCAGACGCCCAGGCCCTGCAGCCTGCTCTTCATCATGCCGGGCATCGGTTTCGCCCTGCGCGCCAATGGCCGCTGCCATCCACGGGGTGTGGAGGCAGGCGTGGTGCTGGAGTTCCAGGCCGACGCGCTGTTCCTGCACTGCTCGCGGGCCATGGTGCGGGCGGATTTCTGGACGCCGCGCGAACACCTCGACGGGTGGCCGGCCGAACGGGGCGAAGGCGCGCTCTCCGACGCCGCGCAGGCTTTCATCGCCCGTTCGCCCTACCTGCTGATGCTGACGCGCAACGCCGAGGGCGCCACAGAGATTTCGCCACGCGGCGACCCGGAAGGCTTCATCGGCGTCATCGATGGACAACGGCTGCTGATCCCCGAGCGGCCGGGAAACAAGGTGGCGGTGTCGCTGAGCAACATCCTCGCCTGCGACGAACTGAAGCTGGCCTTCCTGCTGCCGGGCTCGGCGACCGTGCTCAGCGTCACCGGCCGCGCCCAGGTGAGCGCCGACCCGCAGCTGCTGGGCCCGCTCTCGGTGAACGGCAAGGCCCCGGTGCTGGGCACCCTGGTGGAAGTGGAGCGCTTCGCCTTCGTCGAGGCACCCGAGCTGGTCGAAGCCGGCCTGTGGCGCCCGGAAACCCACCTGGCACCGAGCGACATCCCCTCCTTCCCGAAAATGCTGGCCGAACACATGAACGGCACCGGCCTGCTTGGCAAGGCCACCACCCTGGTGGTGGACGCGGTGGTGCGGCACGACCTCAAGCATCTGTATTGAGGGGGAAGCGATCGAAGGGAATCGCTTTGCCCGCGTTAGCTGTTGGGTTTTAAAGCAAACGCTCAAGCCGAGCATTTATGGGTTTCTGCCACCTCCACCGCATGGGTTTCGCTTCGCTCTACGCCATCCTACGAAAGCCGTCGCCACGTGCGCGCTGGGTTGGTGCGCACATCAATGTGAGAATTCGAGCGAAGAAAGTTGGAGCAGCCGCCAACGCCCCTCCAGGAGGCCGAACGCAGTCGTTGCGCCGGGGGACGAGCGGCATGGATGCCGCGAGAGGCGCGCCAGGCCATGGATGGCCCATCGCGCCGGCCCCCAGAGCAACGATGGAGTGAGGGAACCACGGCGAAGCCGGGGCCGGATGATGGGGCAAGTTTTTTGGTTCCTTTTCACCGGGCTGGCGTTCCAGCGATTGGAAAAGGGACTCGCCCGGGGGGGCGAAACCAGAAGCACCAACAGAACTCGGCAATCAGCTGGGCTCAAATACTCTAGCAACAAATCACCAATTCTTTCGCAAGGCGACATGTCGCCTTAATGGACATATCCACAAACCTGGCCTATACCCAAGGCTCCGTCCTGCCAGGTGCATCGCCATGAAGCGCTCCATCGACCACGTCCGCTGGGACCTCGCCCAGCGCTACCGGCTCATCGAAACCGTGGCCTGGTGGGAAGGCCGACTGACCACCAACCACCTGATGCAGAGCTTCGGCATCAGCCGTCAGCAGGCCTCCAAGGACATCAACGCCTACCTCAACGAGCACGCGCCGAAGAACCTCGTCTACGACAAGCACCTCAAGGGCTACAAACCCGGCAAGGGCTTCAAGCCGCTGTTCATCGACGGCAGCGCCAGCGCCTACCTGCACCTGCTGGACCAGAACCGCGAACGCTCGCCGCACATCGAGGGCCTGGCCCTGGCCTATGCCCACACCGAGGTGCTGCAGGTGCCGGACCGCAGCATCCGCCCCGAGGTGCTGCGCCCCCTCCTCCAGGCCTGCCGCGAAGGCCTGCGCCTGGAAACCGAGTACGTGTCCCTGGCCCACCCGGAATCGGAAACCCGCGTCATCGCCCCGCACACGCTGATCTTCACCGGCATGCGCTGGCACGTGCGCGCCTATTGCGAGAAGAACCGCGACTACCGCGACTTCGTGCTCAGCCGCTTCCGGGGTGAGCCGGACCTGATGGACGAATCCGAGCAGGGCCGCGACGGCGACGAAGGCTGGATGACGGCGGTGGAGGTGATCCTCACCCCCGATGCGCGGCTCAAGCCGGCGCAGCAGGCGATCATCGAGGCGGACTACGGCATGCAGGGCGGCCAGCTGGTTATCCACAGCCGCGGCGCCCTGGTGCAGTACGTACTGCAGCGCTACCAGATCGACCCGAACAAGGTGCAGGCCAAACCGGTGGCGCAGCAGATCGTGGTCGCCAACCTGGAAGAACTGGGGCGCTGGCTCTACAGCTGAGCAGCCGTTCCCGGGCTGAAGCCCGGGCTACGCCGGTCATCCTGTAGCCTGGGCTTCAGCCCAGGGTCTTCCCCTGCACAGCCAACACCCCGGCATAAAGCTCCGGCCGCCGATCACCCTGCACATCGTTATGCCCACTGATGCGTTTGTCCCGCGCCGCCTCCAGGTCCAGCGACGCCAGCAGCAGCTGCTCGCCGCCCTCGCCCGCCGGCCCGGCCAGGGGATAACCGTCGGCGTCCACCAGCACCGAACCCTCGACCCAATCCACACCCCGCTCGTGGCCGTGGCGGTCACAGGCGGCGATGGTCATCCGGTTCACCGCCGCATTGGCCTGTACCCGCACCACTTCGGTGGGGCGCTCGCCCGCCGGGCGCGGGCCACGGGGCCAGTTGACCGGGGCACAGAGCAGCTCGGCGCCGGCCAGGGCCGGCAGGCGCACCCACTCGGGGAATTCCAGGTCGTAGCAGATCATCACCGCGATGCGCCCGAAGGCCGTGTCCACCACCGGCGGTGCGGCATCGCCGGGGCTGAAGATCGCCTTCTCGCCATCCCACAGGTGCGCCTTGCGGTACAGGGCGCGCAAGCCGCCGGCATCCACCAGGGCGGCGCTGTTGGCCAGCGTGCCGTCGTCGCGCTGCTCACAGAAACCCGCCACCAGCACGATATCCAGCTCGGCGGCCAGGCTTATCCACAGGCGCAGGCTGGGGCCGTCCGGCGTCTCGGCCAGGGCCTGCGCTTCAGCGCGGTCGCGGAACAGGTAGCCGCTCTGCACCAGCTCCGGCAGCACCACCACCCGGGCACCGCGCTGCGCCGCCTGGCGCACCACACGCTCTACCAGGGCGCGGTTGTACTCCAGCTCGCCGATACGCGGGGCGACCTGGCAGCAGGCCACCGTGACTGTCTTCTGCGTGCTCATGGCTGTTCTCCCAGTTGCTCCAGGCGCTGTTTATCCGCCTCGGCCAGTTGGCGCTCGGCGGCGAGGTCCAGGCGCCGGCTTAGCAGCCAGTAGCTGACGCCGGCCACCGGCAGGCCCACGGCGAAGGCGATATCCGCGCCACCCAGGGCTGCCGTGAAGGGGCCGGTCCAGAAGCTCAGCGCCATGAAGGGCACCATCGCCAGCAAGCCGAGCCCGTAGGCGGTGAGGCCGGCGGCCGACCAGCCGCGATAGAGGCCATCGCGGTTGAAGATCTCGCCGATGGCGTAGTGCCCGCGCCGCACCAGGTAGAAGTCCACCAGGTTGACCGCCGTCCAGGGCACCAGGAAATACAGCATCAGCAGCACGAAGGTGTTGAAGCTGCCCAGGTAGCTCTCGGGGATCAGCCGCGCCACGGCGAGGATGATCGCCGCGATCACCAGGATGCCGGTCACCCGCAGGCGCAGCGTCGGCTTCACCTTGGTGAAGGCATCGATGGCGCTGACGCTGGTGAGCATGGCGCCGTAGCAGTTCACCGCCATGATGCCCACCAGCGAGGGCACGGCGATCAGCACGACGAAGGTGCCGAAGCCGTCGAACAGGCGGTTGCCCACCTCACGGATGCTGCCGATGGCGTCCGGCGCCGGCAGCGCCGAGGCGAGGAAGGCCCCGAGGGACATCAGCCAAAGCGCCGAGCCGCCGGCGCCCAGGTAGGTCCAGAAGATCACCTTGCCGGGCGGCGTGTTCTCCGGAAGGTAGCGCGAGTAATCGGAGACATACACCGAGTAGCTGATCTGGTAACCCGCCGCCGCCGACAGCTGGACCAGGAAGGCGCTCCAGGAAAACGGCCCGGCGGCCAGCGCGGCATCGGCCCGCAGCTCGCGGATGGCGAGCAGGGTCAGCACGCCGAACACCGCGATCATCAGCCAGGTCAGCCAGCGCTGCACCCGGTGCAGCAGGTCGTGCCCGACGATCGCCAGCAGCACCGCCAGGCCCACCAGCAGCAGGTACCAGGGCGTACGCGCGCCGGGCAGCACGGTGTTGATGGCATCGGTGGCGAGGATGACGTTGAACACGTTGAAGCCGATGTACACCCCCACCACCGCGATGAAGGGCACCACCGCGCCCCGAAAGCCGAACTGCGCCCGCGACTGGATCATCTGCGGCAGGCCCATGCGCGGCCCCTGGTTGGCATGGAAGGCCATGAAGAAGGTGCCGATGGCCACGCCAATCAGAATCGCCAGCATCGAGGGCAACGCCCCCAGCCCCAGGGCCGGCCCGGTGAAGCCGGTGACCAGGGTGGTAAGCACGAAGTTGCCGGTGAACCAGAACGGGCCTTGGTGCCAGACCTTGCCGTGGCGCTCGCTGCGCGGCACGTAGTCGATGGAGCGCACCTCGATCTTCGGGCGCGGGGCTTGGGTAGTCGGGGTTTGATGCATGGAAATTCCTCATCCAGAACGTGAAGGCGCAGCCAGGGTTGGCGCGGGGTGACGGTCACGGGGCTGGATCAGGCAGGCGGGGTGTCGCAGCAGGCAGGCAGCAGGTCGTCCATGGGTGTCTCGGCTTGTTCTGGTCGTTATGGGGCCGACTCTAGCCAAGGGGGGCGCGGGGAAACATCGGATAAATCAAATACTTGGTTCAGGGATATGGCAACTGATCCGGCAACGCCGGCAAGCCCCGGAGCGCCTGGCATCGGCGCCCCGGGCCGCGGTTCAGCCCTGCTGGCTTTCCATGTAGCGGATCAGCAACGCCTCCAGCGCCTCGTCCATCTGCTGCCTGTACGCGTCGAAGCCTTCACGGGCGAAGTCGTCCAGCTTGCGGTTCAGCCCGATGGCTTCCTCCTGGCTGGGGAACTGCGACTCCACGGCCCGGTAGATGGCGAAGGTGAAGTTGCCGGCGAGGTCTTCCAGGTCGCCGTTGGCGATGTTCATGCCCATGCGCCGGCAGTTGAGCTGGAAGTCCTTCATCAGCTCGGATTCGGCGATCTGCTCCATGGGTTTGGCCACGCTGCGCAGGGTCTTGCGACCACCGTCCACGTTCTGCTGGGCGTAAGGGACGATCAGTGCGCTGAGCAGCGGGTAGAACAGCTCGGCGATCTGGTCCTCGTCGAAGCCGGCCTGCTCGCGCAGCATGTGGCCCATGGAGGCGATGGCGTAACCCAGCCCCAACAGGGTGGTTTCATCGCTGGCCAGGGCCGCCTGCTCGTTGGCGCTCAGCGGTGCCTGCTGGGCGCGTGCCACGAAGCGCGGCACCTGCATCGCACCGGTCAATACACCCATGCCGAACTGGATGGTGTGGAACTGCTCCAGCCCCTGCTGGAACTCCTCGGTATCGCGCTGCCGGGCGCTGGCGCCACGGGCATGGGCCTCGAACTGCTCAAGGTATTGCTGCCCCTCCTCCAGCTTGCGGCGGAACAGCGACGGGCGATGCGCCACGGCCGGCTCGGCGCGCTTGGCGAAGCTGGCCAGGCCCTTGCTCGGTGCAGGGCTCGCCGGCTCCGGCGCCTCCAGCAGCTCGCCTTCCAGCTCCGGGCCGATGATGCGGTCAATGATCTTGTCGCGGTTGCTGATCATGAACTGCACGAACACCTGCTCCCTCAGCGCCAGGCGCACCACGCTCGGCAGGAAGGCATAGAGGTACACCGCGAATTTCTCGATGTTCTCGTCGTTGCGCAGGGCCGCGAGGGAGGCTTCGCCGGTCTTCTCCTTGAGCAGCGGGATGATCTTCGACTTGTTCTGCTCGATGGCGTTGGCGATGAAGCCGAACAGCTTCTCGCTGGCCTTGGAATCCTTGCCCTTGGCGTCCCCCGCCACGACTTCCGGCTGCGCCTCGGCCAGGGCCTGCACCGCCGGCACCGACATGCTCTGCTCCACCTCGCTGGACAGCTGCGCCTGCTGCTCGACGGCAGGCGCGGCCACGCTCACCGGTGCCGCAACCGCCTGGGCCACCGGCGCGGGCTGATCGGCAAACTGGCCCTGCAGGTCCTGCAGGCAGTCGTTGATGGTGTCGAAGAAATCTCCCAGCTCGGCCTCGCCGAGCTGGGTCAGTTGGGCGATCTCGCGCTGGTTGACGAAGACCTTGCGCTTGCTGATGGCGATGCCGGTGAGGAACTTCCAGAAGAACAGGCGGGGCGAATCCATCATCATCTTCATGGCGATCCGCGTGTCGCCGATCAGCATCCCCTCCTTGGCGCCGCCGAACAGGGTGTCGTCGACCAGCACGATCACCTCGTCCGCCGTCATGCTGTTGCCATAGGACGCCAGGGCCGCCTGCAGCTTCTTCGGCGGAATGTTCGGCGCCACGAAGACCTTGTCGGACTCGATGCGCAAGGCGCACTCGCGCACGTAGCCGATCAGCACCGCCAACTGCTCGGCCGGTAATTCCCCGGTGGCCTTCGGCGCGGCCTCCACCGGCGCGGCAACCGGCTTGCCAGGCGCATCGGCCTGCCCGCCCAGCCACTCGGCCAGCACCTCGAAGCAAGCGCTCAGGTCACGCTTGTCGGGCATGTTGAATTTCATCACGTCGCGGCCATTGATGAAGGCGCGCTGGTCATGGGACTGGATCTGCCTGATCTCGATGAACAGGTATTCGGTGGGCTCCGCGAAGGGCTCGCGGAAGAGAATGCGGTCGCTGCAGATCAGGCAGCCATCCTTGCCGCTGCCGAACATGGTGTTGTCGATCAGGGCCACGATCTCACGCGCATCCCCCTTGAACTTGAACGCCTCCATGGCGTTGCTCAGCAGCTTGGGGGGAATTCCCGGGGCCAGGTGGATGCGGCTGCAGCTGCTGAAATTCTTCTGCCGGTAAAACTCGACCAACGACATACAACGTCTCCTTCAGGTCCTTGAAGCCCACGCTTCCCGTGGGCATCGAAAACGCCCGCCAGGCACTCGCCACCCCGTAAAGCCCGGAGATAGAGCGCCCACTGACGTCGCTCACGAATGCAAAGGAGCGTCAGACTGCCTGGAGAGCCATCATTGCGACATTATCCGTTAGTCCGGTTACCGGTAAAGTAACGCCGCCAGCAGTGATGCCCCGTCATAGCCCGGCACCGCATCCACACTCACCCAACACAAAGGGAATTGTCATGAGCGTGATCATCGAAAGCCCGCCGCTGCAGCCCCTGGAGCCGGTGCTCCGCACCTGGGTCGAATGCGTAAAACAGTACGTCGGGGTCTGGGGCGGCGAGGACCTGCCCTACTGGTACAACGAGCAATCCAACGTCAGCGTGCTGTGCGGTGCGGCCTGGCGCGCGGGCTGGACCGCCCTGGAGGAATACCAGGTGGGCAGGATCGGTGACGAAGCCGAGTACGGCGCGGGGCGCAACGACCTCTACATCGCCAACCACGAGCACGGCTTCTGCATCGAAGCCAAGGTGGTCTACCTGGAGATCACCGACCTGGCCGCTGCGGGCACAGTGCTGGCGGACCGTTGCGCACGGGCCACGGCCGATGCGCGCTCGGCGGATATCGAGGGCCACAAGGTCGGTGCGGTTTTCGCAATCCCCTATCGCCAGGGCGCGCAGGCGTCGGCAGAAGAACAACTGGCCTTCATCGACTGGTTGCAGGGCAAGCACTTCGGTGCCCTGGCCTGGGTGGCGCCGGCCACCGTTCCGAACCTGCGCAGCCATGACGACAGGCACTACCCACTGGCGGCCCTGGTGCTGTTGAACGCCTGATCCAGCATCGGTGGGGCGAGGTGCGGAGGGTCGCAACAGGGCGGCCCTCCGCGAGCCGTCAGTAGCCTTCCATGAACAGCACGGCTTCCAGTTCACGCAGGGTGTACTTGCCATCCTCACCGTTGAGCGCGGAGAGAATCCGCTTCGACAGCAGGTTGGCGTCCAGTTGCGCCTGCCAGGAGGTGTAGGCGTTCTTCCAGTAGCTGCGGGTCGCACGCGGGCGGGAGCCGCCCCGGCCGGCCACGGTACCCAGGGCCGGATACTGCTGTTTGAAGCCGGTCAGCTCGGCGTCATCCAGCACCGCCTCGGCGATGGAAACCAGGGCGGTGGCGACCCGGGAATCGAAGATCACGAAGTCGTCCGGGTAGAAGATCGCGTAGAGCTTGGTCCAGGCGCTGTTCATCGCTGCGGAGCTGGAAGGCGTGTGCTTGTGGGCTTCACCGAGGTTATGCACAACCACGGCGGCGTCCCGGGTGGGCAGCTTCACCCCGCCCCAGTCGCAGATATCCTGGAACAGCGCCAGCACCGCCGCGGCATTGCCCGCGAGGTCGACGCTCAAGGCACGGGCGCGGCCGATGAAGGCATTCAGGGTCTTAGTGGTCGCGAGGTAGTCGACGCTCGGGCTCGGCCAGAAGTAGCTGCCAAGCCGCGCAGCAAAACCTTCTACCGGCTGCGCAGGGTACAAGGCACGGCGGCGTCGGTCGAAAATCTGGAACGGCACCTGCGCCAGGTAATCGGCGAAACGCGCCTCGGCGGTGCGCCCTGCGACGTCGGATTGGACCGGCGTCGACGCCTCCTGGGTCAGCAGCTCCTCGCCCTCCTCCAGTGCCAGCACGCGGTAAAGCCCCCGGGCGACCTTGCGATAGCGGGGCGTTTCACCACGCTTGACCCAGTAACCGCTGTCCTCGGCGCGGTTGGCCATCTCGGTGGTGATGTGGCTCTCGCTGAAGAACTCGAAGCCGACACGGAAGCGCTCCACCTTCTCTTCGCCATCGAGCACCTCGACCCGGCGCTCGTCCCCCAGCAGGTCGGTCGCCCGCAACTCCATGGCCAGGCGGCCGTTGACGATCTCCAGAACGATCGAATCATGTAGCGTCATCTTCCCTCCCATTGCTCCATCGAAAGCCGCACCCGACACCGGGCACGAAAAATCCATCAAGCCCCCCACTGTCCGACACCCTCTCTGCGTCATCCAGCGTTTTCATCTCGCGGGCCAGGCTGCTGCCCATGCGCAGGGCGTGGTCGCGCCAGAGGCGGTAAAGATATCGCTGCGGATCGGGAAACCGGAATCCGCCAGCGAAGAAATGCGCCAGCCGCTCGGCCGCCACCATGCACCCTTGCGCGGCGGCGACCTGCAACCACCAAGTGCCCTGCATCTCGTCCAGGCAGCCGAGCGCCTCGTCCAGCAGCAGGTTGCCCAGGAGCAGCGCCGCATCACCATCCCCCTCGCTGGCCGCGCGCCGGTACCATTCGGCGGCCCTGGCCGGGTCCGCGCATCGTTCACGCGCCCGCTCTTCCAGCAGACCACCCAGCGCCCGTGCCGCCGGAATCACACCGCGCTCCCAGGCCAGCTCGTAGTAGTCGTTGGCCAGCGCCAGGCCGACCGCCACGCCCTTGCCGTAGTAGTACTGCTCGCCCAGGTTGAACAGGGCCTGCGCCGACCCGAGGGCCACGGCGAGCTTGAACAGGCGATAGGCCTTGCCCGGGTCACCCGGCAACCAGCGGCCGTTGAGCCAGAGCCAGCCGAGGTCGTTCAGCGCGTCCGCGTCCTCGGCCAGCGCCTGTCGCCGCAGCAGGGCGTAGTGGCTGCGCGCAGCCTCGACACCCTCGCAATCGCTCAACAGATCGTTAGCTCCCGACGCCGCCAGGCCGATGCCGGCGTAGAGGCGCAGCAGGCCGTCCGGCGTCTCGATCCCCAAGCGCTCGGCCGGGGGCAACAGGTGTTCCAGCAGGCTGATGATGCGGGCGGGCTTCGACATGCTCGGTTCCTCGTCTTACTGTCCGTGCCACTAGGCGGCACGTTCTCCATGGCGCTAGTATCCACGGCCGAACGACAATTCCTGTCGCACGAGAACACCACCGATGCCCGTCCGATCCCCACGCCCAAACGCCGTCGTCACCCTCGAGCGCCGCAACCGGGTGCTGGCCGAGCTCGCTGCCACCGAAAAGCCGGGCCTCGATGCGGCGACCCTGCACAAGCGACTGCTAAGTGATTGCGCCATCGGCCTGCGCACCGTGCAGCGCGACCTGGAGCTGCTGGCGGCCGATGGCCTCATCGTCTCCGACAACAACCATGCACAGCCGCGCTGGAGCCTGGCCAAAGGCGCGCGCCTGCCCGCCGCCAGCGTGCAGGCCAAGCCGCTGGACAGCCACGAATTGAAGTCGGCGCGGGTCGCCCTGAGCATCGTCACCCTCTACGAACAGGCCAGCCACCTGCTGCACCGCGCGGCACTGGACGACCTGCGCGAACAGTACCTGCGCTCGCGGGAGGTGCTCGACAAGTTCCAGCGCCACGAGGGCCGCTGGCTGGGCAAGGTGGTGAGCGGCTCGCAACAGCTGCAGCTGCGCCAGGCGCCGATCGACGAAACCGTGCTGCGGGACATCCAACTGGCGCTGCTGGAGGGCTATCAGTTGGAGGCGCTCTACTACTCGCGGCGCAGCGCCGCGGAACAACGCATGGCGCTCAACCCGCTGGGCCTGTCCTATCGGGATTCGAGCATCTACCTGATCTGTACCAAGGTCGGCGAGTCGCAGGTCCGCGCCCTGCCCCTGCAACGCTTCCGCAGCGTCACCCCGAAACGGTCGCGCAGCATCCAGTCGCCCCCGGGGTTCGACCTGCAAACCCATGCGCGCCAGGAAACCCTGCTCGCCGCCGAACCGATCCAACTCAAACTGCGCATCAACGCCGCGCTGCGGGAGCGTCTGGACAGCACCGAGACGCCCTTGGCCGAACCCCAGCACCTGTCGCCCCTGGGCGATGGCTGGTGGTTGCTGGAATGCGAGATCGCCCACACCCGCGAATTGCAGTGGTGGATCCTGGCCCACGGCGCCACCGTGGAGGTTTTGGAACCACCCGCGCTGCGCCAGGCCATCACCCAGTGCGTACAGGAAATGGCCGGCTTCTACGCCGCCCCCTGACGACACAGGCTGTCGTGCGGTCCCTCTAGGCTGGGCTCCTCATCACCGAGGAGATCGCTTCCATGCACCGCTATTCCGCCTTCCTGCAACGCGTCCAGCCGGGCGCCGGCCCGCGCGCCAACTTCAGCCTCATCGTCCAGGCGGTGAGTTCGGACATGGCGCGCATCACCGCCGAGGCCCAGTACCCGGGCTACAAATGCATCAACGCACCCACCCGGCAGCGCTGAGCCCGTGCCCGGCGACTACCTCTACCACTGCTACAACAGCGACTGCGCTGCTGCCCACCTGGGCGGCGGCGTGATCGCCCGCCACCACTACTGCGGCTGTTTCGATGTTGCCCAGCATGCCCTGCGCATGAGCCGTGGCGCGCACCTGGAACAGGCGCTGGCGGGGCTGGAGGGGGCGCTGCGTTGGTACGGGCACCGCCCGGTGGTGCTGTTGGTGGAAGCGGGGGCGCAGATGACCCTGGGCGACTATCGCCAGGCCTGGTGCTGGCTGGAGGAACGTCTGGTGGCGCAGGTGCAGCGGCGCGTGGCGCTGCGCCTGGAAAGCGTGCACAGGGAGTACAGGTTGTGGCTGTTCGAGCCCGGCTACCCGGCGCGCAGCAGCGAAACGACGGCAGGCCGAGAGCGGGAGGGCCCCGCCGTGATATCGTTGCGCCTTTCGCTTTACCAGCTCCGGAGCGGTACATGAAGTTCATCCACCAGCGCGAACACCTCAACGAAGGCGACATCGTGGTCATCGAGTGTTCGCAGGTCTGCAACATCCGCCTGATGAACGATGCGAACTTTCGCAGCTTCAAGAACGGTGGCCGCCACACCTACCACGGTGGGGCCTTCGACAAGTTCCCGGCACGCATCACCGTGCCCAGCACCGGCTACTGGAACATCACCCTCGACGCGGTGACCCGCCGGGCCATCAGCGTGACGCGCAAGCCGACCTTCACCCACAAGATCAAGTTCGTCCGCCGCTCGCCTTCCGACCTGGCCTGACGCACGCCTCAGCCGCGCAAGCCTCGCTCCGCCGGGCCGTAGGCCAACCAGGCGAGGCCCAGCATGCAGCCCAGCACCAGGGCGCTGCTGGCGAGGTTTTCCACAATCAGTTCGATCGACAACATGTCCGGGCTCCCCAGAAGTTGATTCAGCATCTGGGGCGTCACGCTATGTCGTGTTTGTTTACATGTCCATGTGTCAACTTTTCGCACGTAAACAAATGGAGCGGGTGTGACGCGAACCGGGTGGAAAAGCGGGCGCATGCATTCGCCCCAACAGGCCCCGCACACGAACCGTAGGATGGCGTAGAGCGCAGCGAAACCCATCACCGGCCTTGCATCCGCCCCGTAGGAGCGACTTCAGTCGCCAAGCAGCCCGCAGGGCTGCCCCTGCCCGGTGCCACAAGTAGCACCGCTGGTGGATGAGAAGAGCGTCATCCACCCTACAAACCGGGAGCCCATCAAGACCGGGACCGCCCGTCTACACCTTCGGCTGGTGGCAGGTGACGCAGTGGATGCCGCCACCGCCGGCGGCAACCGCGTCGATGTTGATCTGCACCACCTTGCGCCCGGGGTAGAGCCGGGTGAGCAGGTCGCGGCAGAAGGCGTCGGCGCTGGCGTCGCCGAACTGCGGGGCGATCACCGCGCCGTTGACCGGGAAGTAGTTGATGTAGCCGGGGGCGAAGTCCGGGTTGTTGCGGGTGAAGCGGTTGTTGCGCAGGGTGCGGGGCGGCGGCAGGGTGTGCACCTGCAGCTTGCGGCCGTCGGCGTCGGTGGTCTTGTTGAGGATTTCAAGGTGCTTGCGGGTCACCGCGTAGTCGTACGACTGCGGGTCGTTGTCGAGGTTGGCGACCACCACCCCGGGCTTGACGAAGCGCGCGTAGAAGTCGACGTGGGCATCGGTGATGTCCTTGCCCTTGATGCCGGGCAGCCAGATGATCTTGCGCAGGCCGAGGTTGCTCATCAGCTCGGCTTCCACCTGGGCCTTGCTCATGCCGGGGTTGCGGTTGCTGTTGACCCAGCAACTCTCGGTCATGATGCCGGTGCCGGCGCCGTCCACTTCGATACCGCCACCTTCGCCGGTGAGCTGGCTGGCGATGTAGCTGGCGTCGGCGTCGTAGCTGACCTCCCCGGCCACCTCGCCATCCTTGCTGTGCTGCTGCTTGTTGCCCCAGCCGTTGAAGTTGAAATCCACCAGGCCGAGGCCGCCCTGCCCGTCCACCACGAAGGTGCCGCCGATGTCGCGCATCCATACGTCGTCCAGGGGCATCTCGACGAAGCGGGTGTTGCGCGTGCCGCACTTCTGCTTGGCCAGGCTCGCCTGGCCGGGTCGGTGCAGCACCACCACCGGCTCGTAGGTGGCGATGGTGCGGGCGATCAGGCCGATGCATTCCTGCACGTCGGCGGTGAAGTCCTCCCAGATCGCCGCCTGGGCGCCGAAGCTGACGTAGCTGCAGGCGTGCACGCCGTTCTCGTCCGGCATGCGCCAGGCGCCACCGCGCAGGGCGGCCTGGGCCCGGGCGGGCGAGATGCCGAGCCCGAGGCTGGCGACCGCGCCGAGGCCGGCGACGGCGGTAAGGTGCTTGATGAAGTCACGACGCGAAGGCATGGCAGTTCTCCAGGGCGCGGGGCGCCGGCGGTCATTTCAGTGGGTGGAGGTCTTGAACTTGGTCCAGGCACGCATGCGGGCTCGCATGTCGCGCTGGGGGATGTCGCGGCCGGGAATCAGCCGTGCATAGGCGGCATCGTCGACGTAGATGTCCGGGTTGCCGCGCATGTCGGCGTCCACCATCGGCCGCGCCTTGGCGCTGGAGGTGGGGTAGCCGGTGAAGTTGCTGATGGCGGCCATGTTTTCCGGGCGCATCACGAAGTTGATGAAGGCATAGGCGTATTCCGGGTTCCGCGCATCGACGGGGATGGCCATGGTGTCCATCCACACCGTGGTGCCCTCGCGGGGGATGCGGTACTGGAAGTCCACCGGCTTGCCCGCTGCCGCCGCCGCGCGCTGGGACTGGGTGACGTCGCCGCTGTAGCCCAGGGACAGGCAGAGGTTGCCGTTGACCAGGTCGGTGACCGGCTGCGACTGGAACTTGCGGATGTAGGGCTTGATCGCGCTCAGCAGCGCGGTGGCCGCCGCCAGGTCCTCGGCCTTGGCGCTGCGCGGGTCGCGGCCCAGGTAGTTGAGCACCACCGCGAGCACCTCGTCGGGCGAGTCGATCACCGAGATGCCGCAGTCGGCGAAGCGCGCGGCCAGCTCCGGCTTGAACAGCAGGTCGAGGCTGTTCACCGGCGCGTCGGCCTGGCGCTGGGCGATCATCGCGGCGTTGTAGGTGATGCCGATGGTGCCCCAGGTGTAGGGCACCACGGCGTGGCGCGAGTAGGGGTAGCGGGTCTGCAGGCGCTTGAGGCCGGGCTCGATGTCGTCCAGGCCGGTGAGCTTGCTCTCGTCGAGCTTCTGCAGGGCGCCGGCACGCATCAGCCGCTCGGCCACGGTGTCGCCGGGGAAGACCAGGTCGTAGCCGCTGTTGCCGGCCATCAGCTTGGCTTCCAGGGTTTCGCTGCCATCCATCACGTCATAGACGACCTGGATGCCGGTCTCGGCGGTGAAGCGGCTGAGGGTGTCCTCGGCGAAGTAATCCGCCCAGTTGTACAGGCGCAGGATCTTCTCCTCCGCCTGGGCGTTGCCGGCCAGGCAGGCCAGGGCGGCGGCGGTGACCAACAGCGATCGGAAGGCACGCATGCTCAGGCTCCTCGGGTGTTCTGCCAGGTGACGTGGGTGCGCTGGCCATCGAGGCCGAGCATCGGGCCGTACATCTCCGGGCGGCGGTCGCGGTAGATGCCCCAGGCCAGGCGTTCCTCGGCCATGGCGTCGAGGTCCAGCTCCTGCAGCAGCACCGTGGTGCCCTCGCGATCGGCCTCGGCCAGCAACTTGCCCTTGTGGTCGCAGATGAAGGAGGAGCCGTAGAAGCTCATCTGCAGCTCCGGGTCGGTGGTCGCCACCTCGCGACCGACACGGTTGGCCGCCACCACCGGGAGGATGTTGGCGGCGGCGTGGCCACGCATGGTCATCTGCCAGTGGTCGCGGGAATCCAGGCCCTGGGCGCCGGGCTCGGAGCCGATGGCAGTGGGGAACAACAGCACCTCGGCACCCTGCAAGGCCAGGCAGCGCGCGGTCTCGGGGAACCACTGATCCCAGCATATACCCACGCCGAGGCGGCCGTGGGCGGTGTCCCAGACGCGGAAGCCGGTGTCGCCCGGGCTGAAGTACTCCTTCTCCTGGTAGCCGATGGCGTTGGGGATGTGGGTCTTGCGGTACACGCCCAGCAGGCGGCCATCGGCGTCGGCCATGGCCAGGGAGTTGAAGAAGGCGTTGCCGGCGCGCTCGAACCAGCTCAGCGGCAACACCACGCCCAGCTCCCCGGCGAGGTCGGCGAAGCGCGCCAGCACCTGGCTCTGGGCGTATTCCTCGGCCAGCGCCAGGTGGCGGTGGTTCTGCTCGATGCAGAAATAGGGGGTGGCGAACAGCTCCTGCAGCAGGATCACCTGGGCACCCCGGGCGGCCGCCTCACGGACCAGGCGCTCGGCCTGGTCGAGGTTGCGCGCGAGGTTCCAGCTGCAGGCCATCTGGGTGGTGGCGACGGTCAGCTTGGCCATCTCACATCCCCTTCAGCGGCCAGGACGGCTGCTGCTGGGTGATGCAATGCACCCCGCCGCCGCCGTGGGCCAGCTGGTTGATGCGCACCGGCACCACTTCGCGGCCGGGGAAGGCCAGGCGCAGGGTGGCGGCGGCCTCGTCGTCGGCGTCGATGCCATAGGCCGGCATGATGATGGCGCCGTTGGCGATGTAGAAGTTGGTGTAGGAGGCGCAGAACACCTCGGCCTCGGTGTCCACCGCGTCGCTGGCCTCGAACAGTTCGAGCATCTCGAAATGGCGGCCACGGGCGTCGGTGGCCAGTTCCAGGGCACGGCGGTTCTCCCGCGCCACCTGGGCGTAGACCGAGGAGACATCACGGGTGGCATCCACCAGCAGCGCACCGGGGCGGGCGAAGGCGCAGACGCCGTCGACGTGGCCGTCGGTCATGTCGCCGGTGACGTGGTCCGGGTCGCCCGGCAGCCAGATGGTCTTCTTCACCCCCAGCAGGCGGGCGAAAATCGCCTCAACCTCGGCCTTGCTGATGCCCGCGTTGCGGTTGGCGTTGAGCAGCACCGACTCGGTGGTGATCAGGGTGCCGTCGCCGTCGACATGGATGGCGCCGCCCTCGTTGCTCAGCGCGGTGCCGAAGCAGTCCAGCCCCAGGCCGTTGAGCACGCGACGGGCCAGGCCCTCGTCGAGGTCATGGGCCGATTTTCCGCCCCAGGCATTGAAGCGCCAGCTGACGCCGGCCACGCCCAGTTGCGGGTGGCAAATGAAGCTGGGGCCGGAGTCACGGCACCAGCTGTCGTTTACCGCCAGGGGCAGCAGCTCGATGCCCGGGCCGCAGAGGGCGCGGGCACACTCCACGGCGCTCGGGTCCACCACCATCTTCACCGGCTCGAAGCGGGCGATGGCGTTGGCGACGCGGGCGAAGTCCTCCTGCACCGCAGCCAGGGTCACGCCCCAGCCGGCTTCCCACAGCGGCTGGTTGTGCGGCCAGACCATCCAGGTGGCGGCGTGATGGGACCATTCGGCGGGCATGACCCAGCCGCTCTGCTGCGCGTGTTGCTGCTGCATGACGATTGCCTTCAGTTAAGTTTTAGTTATCACTGAAAACCGCGATTGCGGTAATGGATGCCATGCTAGGCCTGTGAATTCGGCGCAACAAACGATAGATTTTCCACATTTATGATCAGACAGGCTTATCAGAGATGCTCAAGCACTGGCCCCCGCTGAACGCCCTGCGCGGCTTCGAAGCCGCCGCCCGCCTCGGCAGCTTCCACAAGGCCGCCGAGGAGCTGCACCTCACCCAATCGGCCATCAGCCAGCAGATCCGCAGCCTCGAAGGCTTCCTCGAACAGCCGCTGTTCCACCGCAACGGCCGCAGCGTCGCCCTCACCGATGCCGGGCACGACCTGCTCGGCACCACCCAGGCACTGCTGCAGCAACTGGCCGTGGGCATCCGCCGGCTGGAGCAGTACCGCAAGCCCAACCAACTGGTGGTCAACACCAGCCCGGCCTTCGCCCGCCACTGGCTGGTGCCGCGCCTGGGCGGCTTCCGCCAGCAGCACCCGGAAGTGGACCTGTGGCTGTTCACCACCGACGAGCCGCCGGAGATGGCCACCCAGACCATCGACATCGCCGTGCGCGACGACATCACCGCCCAGGCCGAATGCAGCTTCCGCGTGCTCCACGCCGACCGCCTCTACCCCGCCTGCCACCCGTCCCTGCTGGCCACGCCGCCGGCGCAGCGCACCACCCTGCACGGCGAACGGGAAATGGACTGGAGCCACTGGGCGCTGGAGGCCGGTATCGATGTCGGCCAGCAGAGCAGCGGCCTCAACTTCTCCGACCCCGGCCTGCTGCTGGACGCCGCCTGCGACGGCCTCGGCATCGCCCTGGTCAGCCAGTTGCTGGCGCAGAAGGCCCGCGCCGAGAATCGCCTGCAACCGCTGGTGGAACAGACCATCCGTGGCCCCAAGTGGGCCTGGCTGATCCACCGCGACAGCGAGCTCAGCCCGCTGACGCGCAGCTTCAGCGCGTGGTTGCTGGAGCAGTTGGAAGCAAGCGAGAGTTCGGCCGTCTAACCCACCGCCAGTCGGACGGAAACATTTTCTTGCATCTGCAGTTGCGGGTTTTGCCCCTCTCGTCCGTCCTGAATGTAACGCCCCCTCGACTTCGAGATGTCGTTCCTTTGGTTTTCACCCGCCAGCTCACTGGGGCCGGCGGGTGCTTTTCCATTGGTCGGGCGTAACCGAACCCGTGACCGGCCGAGGCCGGTGGCCCTGATTCCGCTACCAAGATCGTTGCCCATGTCGAAGAAGTCCCGTTCGAAAATCTGGTTCCTGGTCCACAGCTGGCTGGCATTGCCCATCTGGTTCTTCGTGTTCCTGGTGTGCATCACCGGCACCCTGGCAGTGCTCAGCGAGGAGATCATCTGGCTCGCCAACCCCGACGTGCGCGCCACCGCGCCCTCGGATGACGCCGAGCTGATGAGCTTCGACCAGATACTCGCCGCCATCGAGAAGCAGGACCCCGCCGCCGATGTGGAGTGGCTGGCCAAGCCCGAGGAAAGCCACTTCGCCCTGACCGCATCGGTGACCTACCCCGACACGCGCTCCGCGACCCTGTACGTGAACCCCTACACCGGACAGATCCAGGGCAGCAGCCCGCTGTTCGACTTCCGTCAGTTCACCCGTGCCCTGCACGGCTGGTGGCTGGTGCCCTTCACCAACGGCTACAGCTGGGGCTGGTACCTGGTGTCGCTGCTGGGCCTGCCGATGCTGGCCTCCCTGATCACCGGGCTGGTGGTGTACAAGCGCTTCTGGCGCGGCTTCCTGCGGCCGACCCTGCGCATCCGCCAGGGCGCGCGCATCTTCTGGGGCGACTTCCACCGCCTCTCGGGCATCTGGTCGATCTGGTTCATCGCGGTGATTTCCATCACCGGCATCTGGTTCCTGATCCGCGCCATCCTCGCCGACGCGCACATCTCCATCTCCAGCGAGGGCCTGCCGACCCTGATCCCGCGTGACCAGATCCCCCTGGTGCAACCCGGCCAGCCGGTGCCGCGCGTGACCATGGACCAGGCGGTCGCCACGGCCACCGAGACCATTCCCGGCTTCGACGTGAGCTTCGTGATGTTCGCCCCCGACGCCTACACGCCGATGGAAGTGGGCGGCCGTGGCTGGTACCCGCTGATGTTCCAGACCGCCGAGCTCAACCCCTACACGGGCGAGCTCGTGGGCTCGCGCCTGCTCTCCGACCGCACGCCCCTGGAGTTCGTCACCGAGTCCATGCGCCCGCTGCACACCGGCGACTTCGGCGGCATCTGGGTGAAGATGATCTGGTTCTTCTTCGGCCTGCTGCTGAGCATGATGGTGCTCAGCGGCCTGCTCATCTGGAGCAAGCGCACGGTGATCGCCACCGCCAAGGCGCTCAAGCGCAAGCCCCGCCCGACACCCGCCGCCACCGCCGTGGAGGCGACCGAATGAGCAACGCAGCCCTGATTCCCGAGTCCCGCCTCAAACGCCTGTGGCTCAAGTGGCGCTTCCACCTCAGCGCGCTGCTGGTGCTGATCCCGCTGGGCTTCATGCCCGCCTACTTCCATGACGTCAGCCTCGACCGCGGCCTGCAGGGCCTGGGCGAGCGGGTGATCGGCGAATACCCGGTCGGCCCCTGGAGCGCACGCATCGCCGAATGGGAGCTGCACGAGCCGCAACGGGACGGCAAGGCCGGCTACATGAAGGAGATCACCCTGGCCTTCTGCGCCGAGTGCATCGGCCAGGTGAAGGCCGCCTACCTGCGCATCGGCAAGCCACGCAGCCTGCGCGCCGCCGGCTCGCTGCTGTCCGGCAGCCCCTACCGGCTGTTCGCCGAAGTGCGCATCCCGCCGGGCACCACCGCCGACGACGCCCTGTGGCTGACCGTGGAAGGCTGGGACGGCAGCGTGCACCAGGCGTCCATCCCCCTGAAGGAAGTCTCGCCGTCGATGATCGAATGGCTGGCCCGCAATGGAGACAAGCTGTGAAGCCCCTTTACCCCACCCTGCTGGCGAGCGCCCTGCTGCTCGCCGCCCCCGCCGCCTTCGCCCACAACGCCTTCGTCGAGTGCGAAGCCATCGCCGAAGGGCAGATTCGCTGCACCGGCGGCCTCTCCAACGGCAGCGCCGCCCCGGACGTGACCCTGGACGTGATCGGCTACGACGAAAAGGTACTGGTCGCCGGCAAGCTCGGCGCGGACTCGCGCTTCACCTTCCCCCGCCCGGACGGCGAGTTCTACGTGCTGCTCGACCTCGGCGCCGGCCACACCGCCGAGTTGGACTACAAGCAGATCAAAGGGCTCTGAGGGCGCGCCATCGGCAATCGGTGGGCTGAAGCGGAGCGCCGCCCGGCCCACCCTACCGGTGCGCGCCGGCAGCACCGCTGGTGGATGAAAGAAGCGTCATCCACCCTACCCACCGACCAACTCCGCGCGCGCCAGCAGTAGGGTGAACGACGCTTCACCCGTCCACCATTTCGTGCTCGTAGGCAACACCGATGGTGGATGAAAAGAGCGTCATCCACCCTACACACCGACCAACTCCGCGCGCGCCAGCCGTGGATGACGCTTCACCCGTCCACCATGCGTACTCACAGGCGACACCGCTGGTGAAGGTAAGGAGCGACCTCCCCCTACACACAGCGTCACGCCGTAGCCCGGGCTTCAGCCCGGGACCCGGTCGGCTGCGATCAATACTCCCAGCGCAACGAAGCGGTCAGGCTGCGCGGTTCGCCGTAGAGGTCGCTGTAGACGCTGGTGCTGGCGTAGTACTCCTTGTCGAACAGGTTGTTGACGTTGAGCGTGCCGGTGAAATGCTCGTCGAAGCGGTAGCGCGCCAGCAGGTCCACCAGGGCGTAGCTGCCCTGCTTGGCTTGCAGGGTGGTGCCGGGAATGACCTGGGTATTGCCGTAGCTGGTTGCGCTTTCCCAACGCACGCCACCGCCGAGGGTGAGACGGTTCAGGTCCCCCGTCAGGTCGTAGGTGGTGAAGAGCTTGACGTTGTTCCGCGGGAAACCGACGTTCACATCGACGCCTTGCGGGTAGTAGGTGTTTACGTGGCTGTAGGCCGCCTGAACTTGCCAGCCCGGCATGAGTTCACCGGCGACTTCGAGCTCCAGGCCTTTGATCTTGATCTTCGCGGGCGCCACCATCTCGTTGTCGAAGGCGTCGTACAGCCCGGTGCCGACCGCGTAGTTGCTCAGCTTGGACTCGAACAGCGCAGCGGTGAGGTTGAGCCGGCCGTCGTAGTACTCGCCCTTCGCCCCCACTTCGTAGCTGTCGCCTTCGGTGGGGTCCATGAACTTCCCTTCGACGGTCCTGCTCGACTGCGGTTTGTAGATGCTGGTGTAGCTGGCATAGACCGAGTGGTTGTCGTCCAGGTCGTAGACGATACCGGCGTATGGCGTGAGCTCGCCGTTCTCGCGCTTCTTCAGGGAGGTCGGGTCGTAGCCGTAATACGCGGACGTCTGGTCGACCTTGAAGTAGCTCAGGCGGCTGCCGAGGATCAGCGACAGGTCATCGGTGAGCTTGAAGCGGGCCGTGCTATAGGCCGCGTACTGGCGCTGGCTGTACTCCAGGTCGCCGATGCGGTTGAACGGCGGCTTGGAGATGTCGCCGCGCCATTCGAAGACGTTGGGAAGGCTCGGATCCCAGCCGCTGCCGCTGCGGTCCACCCACAACGGGTAGGCACCGGTGTTGCTGCGGTAGCGCATGGCGCTGGCGCCCACCACCAGCTCGTGCTCGCGGCCGAACAGGTTGAAGGGGCCGGAGGCATAGGCATCCACCGAGTTCTGCTCGGGCTTGCTCGGCCACTTGGCGAAATACAGGCTGGTGCCCGCACCGGTCTGCTGGTTGGGGTAGCCGTTGCTGCTGAACCAACCGTACTCGACGTCGTTGTCGTCACGCACGTTGGTGATGGCGACCTTGGCCATCCACTCGTTATCGAAGCGGTGCTCGTAGGTGCCGAAGATCGAGGTGCGCTGGCGATCCGCGTAGCTCCAGTCGGCAGCCGAGTTGAAGGAGCGCTTGAAGTCGGTGCGCTGGCCATTGCTGTAGAAGGCCGGGAAGCCGAAATAGCCGCAGGCGTCGCAGTTGCGCACCTGGTAGTCGATGCCGAAGCTGACGGTGTCGCGCTCGCTCAGGTCCGCCTCGATCACGCCATAGGCCACTTGGCGCTCGGTGCTGAGGCGGTCGGTGAAGGAGTTGGCGGTCTGGTAGGCGCCCACCAGGCGGCCGCGCAGGGTGCCTTGCTCGTTCATCGGGCCGGAGACATCCACCTCGGTGCGGTAGTTGTCCCAGGAGCCGGCGCTGCCCTGGACCGACGCGGCGAACTCGCGGGTCGGGCGCTTGCGCACCATGTTGATGGTGGCGGAAGGCTGGCCGATGCCACTGAGCAGGCCGGTGGCGCCGCGCACGATCTCGACCCGGTCGTACACCGCCATGTCATTGGACTGGCTGCTCATGGAGGGTTCAAAAACGGTGGGGATGCCGTCGACCTGGAAGTTCTCGATCTTCATGCCACGGGAAAAGATGCCCACTTCCTCGTCCGAGGAGTTGCTCTTCTTCTTGTAGAGCACACCGGGAGCCTGGGTCAGCACGTCTTCCAGGCTGACCATTTCCTGATCGCGGATGCGCTGGCTGGTGATCACACTGATCGATTGCGGCGTCTCGCGGATGGACAGCGGCAACTTGGTGGCGGTGCGGGTCGAACCCGTGGTGTAGGAACCGGTGCCCTCGGTGGTATCGCCCAGCAGCGAGCTGGTGATGGTCGTTGCGCCCAGCTCCAGCCCCTCACCCTTTGCCATGGGCACCAGCGACAGCGTGCCGCCGCCCGTGACGATCAGTGCCAGCCCGCTGCCTGCCAACGCCTGCTGCATCGCCTGCTCGGCCGATAACTGGCCGCGCACCGCCGGTGCCCGCTTGCCCTGGACCAGCGCCGGGTCGGCGGAGAGGGTGCGGCCGCTCTCGCGGGAGATGCGCGCCAGGGTTTCGCCCAGCGGGCCGGCGGGGATGTCATAGCTGCGCACGGCAGCCTGGCTGGTGCTGGACTCGGCCAGGGCCACGAGCGGCTGGCCGGCGCTGGCGAGAGCGATTGCCAGGGCCAGCAGGCCAGGGCGCAGAAGGGGGGACGACATGAAGGGCTCCTTGTTCTGTGTGTCGGGTTTGCCCTATCCATGTCCAACGAGGCGCATAAACCCCTCATCGTTTTTGCGATTTTTTGCATTTGTTCGATGGCCGCGCTTTCGAGCCCGTCTTTGGCGCCCTTTGGTGGGTGAAAAAAGCGTCATCCACCCTACGTACGGAGCCACTCCATGGGCGATCAGGCGCGATCGACCAAGGTCAGCCAGGGGCCGTAGCGGCGCACGCGCACCGGCATGGTTTCGGCCAGGGATTGCAGGGCGGCGCCGCTGTCGTCCAGGGGGAACACACCGAACACCCGCACCTGCGCCGCTTCCGGGCTGATGCGCAGCAGGCCGCGATGGTAGGGGCGCAGGGCCTCGACCAGATGGCCCAGGGGCTCGTCATTGACCTCCACGCGCCCATCCACCCAGGCCGCGCGGGTCAGCAGGCTGGCAGGGGCCGGCTGGATGCCGGAGGCGCCGAACCAGGCCGCCTGGCCTTCGCTCAGCTCGCCGTGCTGCCCGCCATGGCAGTCGATGCGCACGCGGTGTTCCTGCACACAAACCAGGCTGCGCGATTCCTCCTGGCGTACCAGGAAGCGCGTGCCCAGCGCACGGACTTCGCCCTGGGCGGTGGCGATGATGAACGGCCGATTGGCATCGACGGCGACGCTGGCCAGCAGCTCACCCTCGCGCAGGCGTACCAGGCGGCGCGCACCGTCGAAGCGGATATCCACCGAACTGCGGGCGTTGAGCACCAGCCGGCTGCCGTCCTCCAACTGCAGGGTACGGCGCTCGCCGGTCGCGGTGTGCACATCGGCAGTGAGGCCCGCCAAGGGGGTCACACGGTTGACCAGCGCACCGCTGCCGGCACCCAGCACCAGCAGGGCCAGGCCGCCGCGCAGCAGCTTGCGCCGCTGTGGCGAGTCGGGTGCGGAGAGCGCCCGGCTGGCGGCACGCAGTTGCCCAGGGCTACGCCCTTCGGCGCCCTGCAGGTCGGCCAGGGGTTGTTGCAGCAATCCGCTGACCCGTTGCCAGGCCACCAGGTGGGCCGGGTCGTCGGCCAGCCAACGCTTGAAGTCCTGGCGGTCGTGGTTGGTCACCCGGCCCGGGTCCAGGCGCAGCATCCAGTCGATGGCGGTGCGGGTGTGCAGGTCGAGTTCGGCGTGGCTCATGGCAGCTCCGGGTTCGCGCTCAGGCAGTGCACGAAGGCACGGCGCAGGTCGCGCTCGACGGTGGCCAGGGAGACGCCCAGGTGATCGGCGATGGCCTGCTGTGGCATGCCATCGAGGCGGTTGAGCAGGAAGGCGCGGCGCACCCGTTGCGGCAGGCCGTCGAGCAGCCGGTCGATGGCGTCGATGGCCTCGCTGACCAGGGCGATGTCTTCTTCGGAAGGCGCGAACTGCTCGGGCAGTTCAGTCAGCGCCTGCAGATAGACCTGCTCCACCTTGCGGCGGCGCCAGAAGCTGCACAGCAGGCGCCGGGCCAGGGTATTGAGGAACGCCTTCGGCTCGTCCAGCTGCCCCAGCTGACGCGAGGTCAGGGCGCGCATGAAGGTGTCCTGGGTCAGGTCGGCGGCATCCTGCGGGCAGCGCAACTGGCGATAGAGCCAGGCGCGCAACCAGCGATGGTTCTCGTGATAGAGCGTCGCCAGGGAAGCATTGAGATCAGGAGAGGTGGCCACGGGGATGGACCCAGGAGTCAAATAAGAATAAGTCGCATTATTGTTGATTCTCGTTCCCGCTGGCAATGCCCGCGTTCACCCGCGCCAGCAGGTCGGCCACGGTGCGGTTTGCCAGCACGGGCGACTGCGCATAATATGCGAATCCTTCTCATCTGCATCCAAATCGCCTGCCCCTGCCGGAAGCCACCCGATGTCGACCCTCGACAAGTCCTACCAACGCCAGGTGCAGCACTACTACGTCGAGCACCACGGCTGGATACGCGCCTGGCTGCAACGCAAGCTGGGCAACGCCAGCGATGCCGCCGACCTCGCCCATGACGTGTTCCTGCGCCTGCTGAGCAGGCCGCGCCAGTTCGACAGCGACACCCACGCCCGCGCCTACCTCAGCGCCATGTCCCGCCATGTGTGCGTGGACTTCTGGCGGCGCCAGCAGGTGGAGCGCGCCTGGGCCGAGGTGCTGGCCGGCCAGCCCGAGGCAGTGGCGCCCTCCGAGGAACACCGCGCCATGGTGCTGGAGGCCTTGCAGCAGGTGCACGCGATGCTCGCCAGCCTGCCGCCCAAGGTCGCCGAGGCCTTCCTCCTGGCCCAGATGCAGGGCCTTGGCTACCGCGCCATCGCCGAACGGCTCGGGGTGTCCGAACGCACCGTCACCAGCTACATGGCCCAGGCCATGTTCAAGTGCCTGCTGCTGGAAGCCGAACTGGACGAGGCGCTGCGCCCATGACCCCGCTCAAGCCCGACCACGCCATCCTCCAGCAGGCCGCGCACTGGTACGCCGAACTCAGCGCCGAAGCCGCCGACGACAGCACCCGCGCCGCCTGGCTGCACTGGCACGGGCAAAGCGAGCTGCACCGCCAGGCCTGGCTCTACGTCGAACGCATCAGCCAGCGCTTCGCCCCGTTGCAAGGCGATGGCGAGGTGGCCCTGCAAACGCTCAAGGGCGCCCGTCGCGCCCAGCACTCCCGGCGCCAGCTGCTGCGCACCCTGGCCGTGCTCTCCGGCGGCACCCTGCTCGGCTGGGCCGGCTGGCGCAACACGCCGCTGCCGGGCCTGGTGGCGGGCTGGCGCGCCGACTACCGCAGCGCCACGGGCGAGGTGCGCGAACTCACCCTGGGCGATGGCAGCCACGTCTGGCTGAACAGCGCCAGCGCCCTGGACGTCGACCTGCAAGCCGACCTGCGCCTGCTGCACCTGGTGGCCGGCGAGGTGCTGATCGACACCCACCACGACAGCCGCCCCTTCGTCATCACCACCGCCGAAGGCCGCCTGCGCGCGCTGGGCACCCGCTTCAGCGTGCAGCAACAAGACGGACGCACCCGGCTCAACGTCTTCGAAGGCGCGGTGGAAGTGCGCAACACCGCCGGCCAGGTGCGCATCGCCCAGGCCGGCGAACAACTGGGCTTCGACGCCCAGGCCATCGGCGCCCTGCAGCCCGCCAGCCAGGGCCGGCAGAGCTGGAGCCAGGGCATGCTGCTGGCCAGCGACATGCCGCTCTCGGCCTTCGTCGAAGAACTGGCCGCCCACCGCCACGGCCACCTCGGCGTGGCGCCGCAGGTCGCCAACCTGCGGGTGACCGGCACCTTCCCCCTGCACGACGGCGACCAGGCGCTGGCGATGCTGGAAGACGTCCTGCCCATCCGCGTGCACCGCACCCTGCCCTGGTGGCACACCGTGGAAGCGCGCTGATCCCGGTGTTCGAAAAAATTTCGCATTCGCGTTTCCGGTTTTTCCTTCTCATCCGAATTAGTGGGTGACAACGGCTTTCTGCCCCTCGAACGACAAGGAAAAAACATGTCACCGCGCCCCTCACGCTTCCCCCTGCGCCCCCTCGCGCTGGCCATCCCGCTCGCCCTCGGCGCTGTCGCCGCCCTCCACGGCACGCTGGTATCCGCCGCCGAGCAGATGCAGGAGCAACAGTTCGACATCCCCGCCGGCCCCCTGGCCGACCAGCTCAACCGCTTCGCCGTGCAGGCCGGCATCTACCTGGCCGCCGACGGTGCCCTCACCGCCGGCAAGCAGAGCCAGGCCCTGCAGGGGCGCTACAGCGTGGAACAGGCGCTGGGCATCCTCCTCGGCGACAGCGGCCTGCAGGCCCTGCGTACCGGCGCCGACCGCTACCAACTGCAGCCGCGCAGCGAAGGCAGCGGCCTGCAACTGGACGCCACGCGCATCCAGGGCACCAGCTACCAGGAAAACGCCTGGGGCCCGGTGCAGGGCTACGTGGCCACCCGCAGCGGCACCGGCACCAAGACCGATACGCCACTGCTGGAAATCCCCCAGACCATCAACGTGATCACCGCCGATGAGATCAAGGCGCGCGGCGCGCAGAGCATCACCGAAGCGCTGCGCTACACCGCCGGCATGACCGGGGGCGGCTTCTCCGACCGGGTGAAGATCTTCGACGAGCCCACCTCGCGCGGTTACTCGCCCACACCGCTCTACCTCGACGGCCTGCACCTGCCCTATGGCGGCGGCAGCACCGGCGGCGCCCTGCAGATCGAGCCCTACTCGCTGGAACGGATCGAAGTGATGAAGGGCCCCTCCTCCGTGCTCTACGGCCAGAACCAGCCCGGCGGCATGGTCAACATGGTCAGCAAGCGCCCCACCGCCGAGCCGCTGCACCAGATCCAGCTCGGCACCGGCAGCTACGACCGCAAGAGCGGCGCCTTCGACCTCGGCGGCCCGCTGGACGACCAGGGCCAGTTCCTCTATCGCCTCACCGGCCTGGCCAGCGACAGCAACGCAGAGATCGACTACGTCGAGCAGCAGCGCCTGTTCATCGCCCCGAGCCTCACCTGGCTGGCCAGCGACGACACCAGCCTCACGCTCTACGCCCAATGGCAGAAGGACGACGGCGTGCCCGAGGCCCAGGGCCTGCCCAGCGAAGGCACGGTGTTCGCCAACCCCAACGGCCATATCTCCCGTGACCGCTTTCTCGGCGAGCCCGGCGTCAACGACTACAACCGCAAGCAGAACGCCCTGGGCTACGAGCTGAGCCACCGCCTCGACGACGTCTGGACGTTCAGGCAGAACGCCCGCTACGCCTATGTCGACGACCACTACACCGCGCCCCTGCACGGCTACCGCTTCGTCGCCAACCCGGTCACCGGTGCCGACGACAAGCGCTACCAGACCCGCTACGGCGTCGACTGGGCGCAGAAGAACAGCGTGTTCGGCGTGGATAACATCGCCCAGGCGCAGTTCGACACCGGCGCCGCCCGCCACACCCTGCTCATCGGCCTGGACTACTACCACTTCAACTCGAAGTTCGACGGCCAGTACGACTTCAACCCGCCGATCATCGACCTGTTCAACCCGGTCTACGGCCAGGCGCTGCGCTTCGGCAACCGCTACAAGTGGGACAACACCGTCACCCAGACCGGCCTCTACCTGCAGGACCAGATCAAGCTCGACCAGTGGATCCTCACCCTCGGCGGGCGCTACGACTGGGCCGAAACCGACAACCGCGCGCCGCTCCAGGGCACCCACAGCAACGTCAAGGACGAAGCCTTCACCGGCCGCGCCGGCCTCACCTACGTCTTCGACAACGGCCTGGCGCCCTACATCAGCTACTCCGAATCCTTCCTCCCGCAGACCGGCACCAACGCCGCCAGCCAGCCCTTCGAGCCCTCCACCGGCAAGCAGTACGAAACCGGCCTGAAGTACCAGCCCAGCGGCCAGGAAAGCTTCATCCAGCTCTCGGTCTACGAACTGGAGCAGGAAAACATCCTCACCACCGACCTCGCCAACCCCGGCTTCAACGCCCAGACCGGCGCCATCCGCTCCCAGGGCGTGGAGCTGGAAGGCAAGGCCGCGCTCACCGAAAACCTCAACCTGCTGGCTTCGGTCTCGCGCAACGACATCGAGTACAGCAAGGACAACGACGGCCGCAAAGGTCGCCACCCGGCCAGCAGCCCGCCGCTCACCGCCTCGCTCTGGGCCGACTACCGCTACATCGGTGACGGCCCGCTCTCCGGCCTCGGCGCCGGGCTCGGTGCCCGCTACGTGCGCGGCAGCTACGGCGATGACTACGAAGGCTCGTTCCAGATCCCGTCCTACACCGTCTACGACGCGGCCGTGACCTATGACTTCGAGCACTCGGTACTGCGCCTCAAGGGCGTGAAGCTGGCGGTGAACGTCGAGAACCTCACCGACAAGACCTACGTCGCCAGCTGCCGCAGCATCTGGGACTGCTACTACGGCCAGGGCCGCACCCTGGTGTCCAACCTCAGCTACGACTGGTAAGCCCCACCCCAACAACGTGACCGGCTCCACAGCCGGCCACCTGACAAGCGCATGGCGGCGTGATTTCATAGGCGCCCGCCCTTTCCGGGCGGCGCCCATCGACTCTCCAAGGGACTGGAAACCGCCATGCCACTGCTCGCCCTGCTCGTTATCGCCTGCCAGGTCACCTGCGGGCTTCACGTCGTCCGCAGCGGCCAGGAGCGCTACTGGCTGTACCTGATCATCGCGCTGCCGGGCCTCGGCTGCCTGATCTACTTCCTCGGCATCATGCTCCCCGACCTGCTCGGCAGCCGCACCGGCCGGCGCACCGTCAACCGCCTGCACGATACCCTCGACCCCGAGCGCCATCTGCGTGCCCTGCGTGACGAGCTGGACCTGCGCGACACCCGCGAAACCCGTGTGCAGCTGGCCGAAGAGCTGCTGCGCCTGGGCCGGGCCGACGAAGCCGCCAGCCACTACCAGGCCGCCCTGCGCGGCATCCACGCACAAGCGCCGGACATCCTCCTCGGCCTCGCCCAGGCGCAGTTCGCCAAGGGTGATGCACAAGGCTGCCGCGACACCCTCGACCGGCTGATCCAGCACAACCCCGACTACCGCTCCGCCGACGGCCACCTGCTCTACGCCCGCGCCCTGGAAAGCCTCGGCGACACCACGAAAGCGGAAGAGGAATACCGCGCCCTCTCGGGCTACTACACCGGCCCCGAAGCCAACTACCGCTACGCCCTGATGCTCCGCCAGCTAGGCCGCCAGCGCGAAGCCCGCGAGCTGCTGGAGCAGATCCAGCACTACGCCCGCCGCTCCCCCAAGCACTACCGCAACCTGCACGGCGAGTGGATCAGCCTCAGCCGCGACGCCCTGCGCGAGATGCAGTCCTGAGGTCATAGCCAAAGGGCACAACCGGGCCTGTGGGCATGCAGCCGCCGCTCACTCCGCAGGTAGGGTGTGCTGCGCGCACCTGGAGCTCGCCGGACGCACCGTGCGGCGGTGCGCACGGCACACCCTACGGCACAACCACCCTCAAAACTCGGCAACCCGCTGGACTCAAAAACTCTCCAGCAGGCACCACCATCCACATCCCCCGCTCGTCCCCGCTTTTGATTACCATGCGGTGCTTTGCGCACCCCACCGCCCTTTGACCCGTCGAGGCACCGCATGAAATTCACCCCCATGTCCGTGGCGCGGAAGCTCAAGTTCTACCAGCTGGTGGTGTTCGACCAGGTGCTGCAAAGCGGCTCGCTGCTGCGCGCGGCCCAGGCGCTGAACCTGACCCAGCCGGCGGTGACCAAGATCATCCACGAGCTGGAATCCTACTTCGACGCCCCGCTGCTGATCCGTGGCAACCGTGGGGTCACCGCCACCGAACTGGGCGAGCTGGTGGTGCGCCGGGCCAAATCGCTGCTGGCCGAACTGCGCTCGCTCACCGACGAGGTCAACGCCTTCCAGGAAGGCACCTCCGGCCATGTCATGGTCGGCACCCTGATCTCCGCCTCCAGCTCGCTGCTGCCGCGCGCCATGCAACTGCTCAAGCAACGCGCGCCCAGCGTGCTGGTGTCCCTGCGCGTGGGGCAGATGGACCAGCTGTTCCCGGCCCTGGCGGTGGGCGAGGTGGACCTGGTGGTGGGCCGCGTGCCGGACGACTGGGGCTGGCGCAACGAGTCGCCGATGCTGGAAGTGGAAGTGCTCTATGGCGAAGCCCTGTGCGTGGTGGCCGGCGCCCAGCACCCGCTGCAGGGCCGCTCGCCGGTGAGCCTGGCGGAACTCCACGACTACCCCTGGGTGCTGCCGACCCGCGACTCGCTGCTGCGCCGCACCGCCGACCGCCTGTTCGCCGAGGCCGACCTGGGCACCCCGGCCAACGTGGTCGAATCCCTGTCGATCCTCACCAACATCAGCCTCATGCAGGACCAGCAAACCGTGGCCCTGATGCCCTACGAGGCCACCCGCCAGTTCGCCGACGCCGGCATGCTGCGCGCCCTCGACCTGGGCACCCCGCTGCAGTTCGGCAATATCGGCTACTTTCACGCCGCCAACCGCGACCTCGGCCCCGCCGCCCGACTGTTCCGCGAATGCCTGGAACAGGCCAGCCGCGAGCATGACCAGGGCACGCCGGCCTGACCGATGTACCCGCCCTACTCCTCTCCAATCGCGGCGGCTCTCGTAGGATGGCGTAGAGCGAAGCGAAACCCATGGGGCGGGGCGCACCGGGACTCCATCTATGGCACCGAGCCAAGGCAGCCCTGCGGGCTGCTGGGCGAATGAATTCGCCCCTACGGTCCTACTGCACCGGGCGTGTCGTGTGCTGGGTGGCCGGCCCGTAGGTCGGGTGCAACCCGACGGCTTTTGATTCCCCAGGCTCGCGGGTTTCACCCGCCCTACATCGAGGATTGCGTTCCCAGAGGGCGCCGAGCCGGGGGTGGGGTGACCGAGCCATCCAGCTATTCCAAAGCAGAATAGTCAACCTCAAGGCTTTCATTATTCCCTTATAGGCGCCTTCCCTAGACTTCTCCGAAATCCAAGAATCGGAGGTTGTCGTGTCCACTCCCCTGCCCTTGCTGCGCCATTTCATCGCGGGCGAATTCGTCGCCAGTGACAAGACCTTCCCCAATGTTTCGCCCATCGACGGGCGCGTCCTGAGCCAGGTCTGCGAAGCCGACGCCAGCCAGGTGGAGCGCGCCGTCGCCGCCGCCAAGGCCGCGCAGGAAGGGCCCTGGGCCGACTTCAGCCCAAGCCAGCGAGCCGACATGCTGATGCGCATCGCCGATGGCATCGAGCGCCGCTTCGAGGAGTTCGTCGCCGCCGAGGTGGCTGACACCGGGCGCCCGGTGCAGCAGGCGCGCACCCTGGATATCGCCCGTGGCGTGCATAACTTCCGCACCTTCGCCGAGCTGGTGCGCCAGGCCGGCAGCGAGTTCTTCGAGATGCGCGCCGCCGATGGCAGCGAGGTGTTCAGCTACACCGTGCGCAAGCCCCACGGCGTGGTGGCGATCATCTCGCCGTGGAACCTGCCGATGCTGTTGCTCACCTGGAAGGTCGCCCCGGCCCTGGCCTGCGGCAACTCGGTGGTGGTCAAGCCGTCGGAGGATTCGCCCTCCAGCGCCACCCTGCTGGCCGAGGTGATGCAGGAAGCCGGGCTGCCCACCGGCGTGTTCAACCTGGTGCACGGCTTCGGCCCCAACTCCGCCGGGGAATTCCTCACCCGCAACCCGGATGTCGACGCCATCACCTTCACCGGTGAATCGCGCACCGGCGCCACCATCATGAAGGCCGCCGCCGAGGGCGTGCGTGACGTCTCCTTCGAGCTGGGCGGCAAGAACGCGGCGGTGGTCTTCGCCGACTGCGATTTCGACGCGGCGGTGGCCGGCGTGCTGCGCTCCAGCTTCACCAACTCCGGCCAGGTGTGCCTGTGCTCGGAGCGCGTCTATGTCGAGCGGCCGATCTACGAGCGCTTCGTCGCCGCCATGAAGGCCGGCGCCGAGAAACTGAAGATCGGCTACCCCGACGAAGACGGCGTGAACATGGGCTCGCTGATCTCCCACAAGCACCGCGACAAGGTGCTCGGCTACTTCGAACTGGCCCGCAGCGAAGGCGCCGTCGAAGTCACCGGCGGCGGCGTGCCGGTGTTCGGCGACGAGCGCGACAACGGCGCCTACGTGCAGCCGACCATCTGGACCGGCCTCGGCGACGACGCCCGCTGCGTGCGCGAAGAAGTGTTCGGCCCGGTCTGCCACATCGCCCCCTTCGACAGCGAGGACGAGGTGGTGCGCCGCGTCAACGACTCCGCCTACGGCCTGGCCACGGCCCTGTGGACCCGCGACCTGAAGCGCGCGCACAAGGTCTCGCGGCGCTTCCACGTGGGCATGATCTGGGTCAACACCTGGTTCCTCCGTGACCTGCGCACGCCCTTCGGTGGCGCGCGCCTGTCCGGCCTCGGCCGCGAGGGCGGCCGCCATTCCCTGGATTTCTACTCCGAGATCACCACCATCTGCGTCAACGCCTGAGCGGGAGCCCCACCATGCATGCAGCACTCATCGAAGCGGCCAGCCGCCTGCGCCAGGCGGAACGCAGCGGCCAGCCCTGCGCCCCGGTGCGCGACCTGATCGCCACCGCCCTGGCCGAAGACCCGACCCAGGACCCGGTCGCCCTGGCCTATGCCGTCCAGCGCTACAACACCCTGGCCGCCATCGACGCCGGCCTACGCCCGGTGGGCCACAAGATCGGCCTCACCTCCCGCGCCGTGCAGAAGCAGCTGGGCGTCGACCAGCCGGACTTCGGCCTGCTGTTCGCCGAGCGGGCCCGTGGCGACGGCCAGCCCATCGCCTGGGACGACACCCTGCAACCCAAGGTGGAAGCGGAGATCGCCCTGGTGCTGGAACACGACCTGTGCTTCGAGCGCCACACCGTGGCCGACCTGATCCGCGCCACCGCCTTCGCCCTGCCGGCCATCGAGGTGGTCGGCAGCCGCATCGCCAACTGGGACATCCGCCTGGTGGACACCATCGCCGACAACGCCTCCTCCGGCCTGTTCGTGCTCGGCAGCCGCCCGGTAACCCTGGACAAGCTGGACCTGGTGCGCTGCGGCATGAGCATGACCCTGCGCGGCGAGCCGGTGTCGGTCGGTGCCGGCGCCGCGTGCATGGACAACCCGCTGAACGCCGCGCTGTGGCTGGCCGACACCATGGTTCGCCACGGTGCACCGCTGCGTGCCGGCGACATACTCCTCACCGGTGCGCTGGGGCCGATGGTCGCCGTGCAACCGGGCGACAGCTTCACCGCGCACATCCAGGGCCTGGGCAGCGTCACCGCCGCCTTCGCCGCCGCGCAATGACCGGAGCCCCCATGAACAGACAGAAACTCAAGGCCGCGATCATCGGCTCGGGCAACATCGGCACCGACCTGATGATCAAGATCCTGCGCAACGCCCAGCACCTGGAAATCGCCGCCATGGTCGGCATCGACCCGGCCTCCGACGGCCTGGCCCGCGCCGCCCGCCTGGGCGTGGCCACCACCCATGAAGGCGTGGAGGGGCTGACCCGCCTGCCCGAGTTCGCCGAGATCGACTTCGTCTTCGATGCCACCAGCGCCGCCGCCCATGTGCAGAACGACGCCTACCTGCGCAGCGTGAAGCCCGGCATCCGCCTGATCGACCTGACCCCGGCGGCCATCGGCCCCTACTGCGTGCCGGTGGTGAACCTGGAGCAGAACCTGCAGCAGACCAACGTCAACATGGTCACCTGCGGCGGCCAGGCCACCATCCCCATGGTGGCGGCGGTGTCCCGCGTGGCCCGCGTGCACTACGCCGAGATCATCGCCTCCATCGCCAGCAAGTCCGCCGGCCCCGGCACCCGCGCCAATATCGACGAGTTCACCGAGACCACCTCCAAGGCCATCGAAGTAATCGGCGGGGCGGCCAAGGGCAAGGCGATCATCATCATGAACCCGGCCGAGCCACCGCTGATCATGCGCGACACCGTCTATGTGCTCAGCGAAGCGGTGGACCAGGCGCAGGTCGCCGCCTCCATCGAGGAAATGGTCGCCGCCGTGCAGGCCTATGTGCCGGGCTACCGCCTCAAGCAGCAGGTGCAGTTCGAGGTGATCCCCGAGTCGGCGCCGCTGACCCTCCCCGGCCATGGCCGCTTCAGTGGGTTGAAGACCTCGGTGTTCCTCGAAGTGGAAGGCGCCGCCCATTACCTGCCGAGCTACGCCGGCAACCTCGACATCATGACCTCCGCCGCGCTGGCCACCGCCGAACGCATGGCGCAGTCGCTGCTGAACCGCTGAGGAGCACGCCATGACCGCCACCCCCGGCAAGAAGCTGTACATCTCCGACGTGACCCTGCGCGACGGCATGCACGCCATCCGCCACCAGTACTCGCTGGAGCAGGTGCAGACCATCGCCCGCGCCCTGGACCAGGCCCGCGTGGACTCCATCGAAATCGCCCACGGCGACGGCCTGCAGGGCTCGAGCTTCAACTACGGCTTCGGCGCCCACACCGACCTGGAATGGATCGAGGCCGCCGCCGATGTGTTGCAGCACGCGCGCATCGCCACCCTGCTGCTGCCCGGCATCGGCACGGTGCACGACCTCAAGGCCGCCCACGCCGCCGGCGCCCGGGTGGTCCGCGTGGCCACCCATTGCACCGAGGCGGATGTCTCCCGCCAGCACATCGAATACGCCCGCCACCTGGGCATGGACACCGTCGGCTTCCTGATGATGAGCCACATGCAGACCCCCGACGGCCTCGCCCGCCAGGCCAAGCTGATGGAAAGCTACGGCGCCACCTGCATCTACGTGGTCGACTCCGGCGGCGCCATGGGCATGCAGGACATTCGCGAGCGCTTCCGCGCGCTCAAGGCCGTGCTCGACCCGGCAACCGCCACCGGCATCCACGCCCACCACAACCTCTCCCTGGGCGTGGCCAACTCCATCGCCGCAGTGGAGGAAGGCTGCGACCGCATCGACGCCAGCCTCGCCGGCATGGGCGCCGGGGCCGGCAACGCGCCGCTGGAGGTGTTCATCGCCGCCGCCGAACGCCTGGGCTGGCACCACGGCACCGACCTGCTGGCGCTGATGGACGCCGCCGACGACATCGTCCGCCCGCTGCAGGACCGCCCCGTACGCGTCGACCGCGAAACCCTGGCCCTGGGCTATGCCGGCGTGTACTCCAGCTTCCTGCGTCACGCCGAAGTGGCCGCCGCCCGCTACGGCCTGAAGACCGTGGACATCCTCGTCGAGCTGGGCCAGCGCCGCATGGTCGGCGGCCAGGAAGACATGATCGTCGACGTCGCCCTCGACCTTCTCGCCCGCCGCCAGGAGCCGCGCCCATGAGCACCGATATCGCCCGCATCGCCACCGCCCTCGACCGCGCTGCCCGCCAGGCCGAGCCGCTGGCGCAGTTCAGCGCCAGCAGCCCCTTCAGCCTCGACGAGGCCTACCTGATCCAGCGTGCCTCCATGGCCCGCCGCTACGCCGACGGCGAGCGCATGGTCGGGGTCAAGCTGGGCTTCACCAGCCGCGCCAAGATGATCCAGATGGGCGTCGACAGCCTGATCTGGGGCTGGCTCACCGACGCCATGCTGGAAGAGGACGGCGGCGTGGTGGACCTGGGCCGCTTCATCCACCCGCGCGCCGAACCGGAGGTGTGCTTCGTCACCCGCCGCGCCATCGAACGCCCACTCACCCAGCTGGAAGCGGCCGACTACCTGGAGGCCGTGGCCCCGGCCATCGAGATCATCGATTCGCGCTACCAGGCCTTCAAGTTCAGCCTGGAAGACGTGGTCGCCGACAACTGCTCCTCGTCCGGCCTGGTGGTCGGCGCCTGGTCGCGGGACTTCGCCGGGCTGGCCAATGCCGGCGTGCTGATGCGCATCGACGGCCGCGTGGTCCAGGCCGGCTCCACCGCCGCCATCCTCGGCCACCCGCTGCGCAGCCTGGTGCAGGCCTCGCAGCTGCTGGCCCGCGCCGAAATCGCCCTGCCCGCCGGCAGCCTGATCATGGCCGGTGCGGCCACCGCCGCCGAAGCCCTCACCCCGGGCGCCCACGTCAGCGTGGAGATCGCCGGCTACGGCGAATGCGGCTTCACCTGCAGCGCCGCCCGCGCGCCCCAACAAGGAACCCGAGCATGAGTGACAACCGCTCCACAGTCGTGGCCGGCAAGGCCACCCCACGCGGGCGCTTCCCGCACATCAAGCGCGCCGGCGACTTCCTCTACGTCTCCGGCACCAGCTCGCGGCGCCCGGACAACAGCTTCGAGGGCGTGGAGGTGGACGCCATGGGCACCACCAACCTGGACATCCGCGCCCAGACCCGCGCGGTGATCGAAAACATCCGCGACATCCTCGCCAGTGAAAACGCAACGTTGCAGAACCTGGTGGAGATCAGCACCTTCCTGGTCGACATGAACGACTTCGGCCCTTACAACCAGGTCTACGCCGAGTACTTCGACGAGAGCGGCCCGACCCGCACCACCGTCGCCGTGCACCAGTTGCCGCACCCGCACCTGCGCATCGAAATCAAGGCCGTGGCCTACGCCCCGCTCAATCGCTGAGAACAACAAGATGGACAAACACCACTTCAGCCCGCCGCTCAACTTCAACCGCTGGATCGAGGAGCACGCGCACCTGCTCAAACCGCCCGTGGGCAACCAGCAGGTGTGGCAGAACGCCGACTTCATGGTCACCGTGGTCGGTGGCCCGAACCAGCGCACCGACTTCCACGACGACCCGGTGGAGGAGTTCTTCTACCAGTTCAAGGGCAACGCCTACCTGAACATCTGGGACCGTGGCCGCTACGAGCGCATCGACCTGCGCGAGGGCGACATCTACCTGATGGCGCCCCACGTCATCCATTCCCCGCAACGCCCCGAGCCCGGCAGCCTGTGCCTGGTGATCGAGCGCCAGCGCCCCGCCGGCCTGTTCGACGCCCTGCAGTGGAGCTGCGCCCATTGCGGCACGGTGATCAAGCGCTACGAGATGCAGCTGCAGAGCATCGTCAACGACCTGCCCCCGGTGTACGAGCAGTTCTACGCCACCCGCGACGCCGAGCGCCGTTGCAGCGAATGCGGCGAGATCCACCCCGGCCGTGACTGGCAGACCTGGCACCGGACCCTGGAGGCGGCAGCCCAAGCATGAAAATCGATATCCACTCGCACTTCTTCCCCACCATCACCCGGGAGGAAGCCGCACGGCTCAACCCCGAGCGCGCGCCCTGGCTGCACAGCGACGGCCGCAGCGGCCAGATCATGGTCGGCGACAAGCCCTTCCGTCCGGTGCACGACGTGCTCTGGGACCCGGTCCGGCGCATCGAGCACCTCGACGAGCAGGGCCTGGACATCCAGATCATGTGCGCCACCCCGGTGATGTTCGCCTACGACGCGCCCATCGAACGCGCCCTGCCCTGGGCCCAGCTGATGAACGACCGCGCCCTGGAGATGACCGCCCGCGCCCCGGACCGCCTCAAGGTGCTGGCCCAGGTGCCGCTGCAGGACATAGACGCCGCCTGCCGCGAGGCCAGCCGCGCCAAGGCCGCCGGCCACGTCGGCGTGCAGATCGGCAACCACGTGGGCAACCACGACCTGGACCACGACAACCTGGTGACCTTCCTCAGCCACTGCGCCAACGACGGCATCCCGGTGCTGGTGCACCCCTGGGACATGATGGGCGGCGAGCGCATGCGCAAATGGATGCTGCCCTGGCTGGTGGCGATGCCGGCGGAAACCCAGCTGGGCATCCTCTCGCTGATCCTCTCCGGCGCCTTCGAGCGCATCCCCGAGTCGCTGCGCATCTGCTTCGCCCACGGCGGCGGCGGCTTCGCCTTCCTTCTCGGCCGCGTCGACAACGCCTGGCGCCACCGCGACATCGTCCGCGAGGACTGCCCGCAACTGCCCTCGAGCTACGTGAAGCGCTTCTTCGTCGACTCCGCCGTGTTCGACCCCCGCGCCCTGCAGCTGCTGGTGGACGTGATGGGCCCGGACCGGGTCATGCTCGGCTCCGACTCGCCCTTCCCCCTGGGCGAACAGCGCATCGGCTCCGGCGTGCTCGAACACCCGCGTCTGGACGACGCCGACAAGGCACGCATCTGCGCCGGCAACGCCCGGGAGTTCTTCGGCATCTGATCCACCCCCTTCATCACGCCTCCTTACTCAAGCCCTGGTCCGCACCGTCGGACCGGGGCTTTTTTATGGCCCAGGCAAAACCGCGAGTCGGGTTGCACCCGCCCCGTAGGATGGGTCGGGCGGCGTTCCGCGAGCGCCGCGAAACCCATCACCGCCAGGCCCCAACCCCGGCCCGTCGACCCGGCCTCGCGTAGGGTGGATGACGCTTCACCCATCCACCCATCGGCATGACCGACGTGCACCGGACATGCCCCATGCACCGCCGCCGCAATGTGCTTTCCGGCGACATCGTTTGGTGGATGAAAAGAGCGTCATCCACCCTACATCCCGGTCAACCCCGAGGCTGGGTAGAGCGCCGCGAAACCCATCACCGGCGGCGCCCAACCCCACCCCATCGGCCCGGCCTCGCGTAGGGTGGATGACGCTTCACCCATCCACCAATCGGCGTGACCGACGTGCATCGGACGTGCCCCATGCACCGCCGCCGCAATGTGCTTTCCGGCGACTCCGTTGGTGGATGAAAAGAGCGTCATCCACCCTACATCCCGGTCAACCCCGAGGCTGGGTTAAGCACCGCGAAATCCATCACCGCCAGGCCCCAACCCGGCTCATCGGCCCGGCCTCGCGTAGGGTGGATGACGCTTCACCCATCCACCAATCGGCATGACCGACGTGCACCGGACATGCCCCATGCACCGCCGCCGCAATGTGCTTTCCGGCGACTCCGTTTGGTGGATGAAAAGAGCGTCATCCACCCTACATCCCGGTCAACCCCGAGGCTGGGTTGAGCGCCGCGAAACCCATCACCGGCGGCGCCCAACCCCACCCCATCGGCCCGGCCTCGCGTAGGGTGGATGACGCTTCACCCATCCACCAATCGGCGTGACAGGCGTGCACCGAACGTGCCCCATGCACCGCCGATTCGCGGGCAATAAAAAACCCGCGGCAGCGTCCTGTCGCGGGTGGGGGTGTGGCGGGTGGGCTAGAACTTGAAGCGCACGCCGAGCTGCATGCCTTCGGGGTTTTCGTCGGCGAGCGGGCTTTCCAGGTTCCAGCTGATGGGGTAGCGCACATCCGAATCACGTTTGTGGTGGATGTAGGCGTAGACGCCGTAGAGGTCGATGTTCTCGTCGTAGTTGTAGATGTAGCCGAGGTTGATGCCGGCGGCGTCGCTGAGGGCTTCGTCCTTGCGGTCGTCCTTGTAGATGAGGCTGACGGCGACGTTGTGCTTGTTGTCGAAGTTGTGCCGCAGGCCCAGCTGCAGGTCGCTGCCGTTGGATTCGAAATCCACCCAGGGCGCGTAGGCGTAGTAGCCGGTGTAGCGGTGGTAGACGGCGGTCAGGTCGGTCTTGCCCATGCTGTACACCGCCGTCAGGTAGAGGTCGGTGGCGTACTCCATGGTGTCCTTGTCCCAGAGGTTGCGCTGGTACTTGCGGTCCAGGGCGCCGGAGAAGTACCAGGGGCTGTCAGCCCAGTAGTCCAGCGCCACGCTGTAGACGCGGCCGTCGCGGCTGCTGTCCTTCTCGCCCTGGGTGGCCATGCCGCGGAACTCGAAGCCCTCGATGCGCGGGCTGATGTACATCAGCGAGCGGTCTTCACGCCAGGGCGCATAGAACACGCTGACGTTGTTGATCAGGCTGTATTCGTTGCCGAACAGCGGGTCGGCGTAGCCGTAGGCGTTGGCCGATGGGGTGTCCTGGCGCCCGGCACTGAGGGTGCCCCAGCGCTTGGAGATGATCTGGGCATAGGCTTCGCGCTTGCCCATGTCGTCATCGGAATGGGGGTTGTACATCGCCTCGTAGACGCCCTTCACCGAGAGGTCGTCGGTGAGCGCCTGGTCCGCCTTGAACTGGATGCGGTTGGCGCTGAGACCGGCACCGGTGACCCGCTCCACGGTGTCCCCCCCTGACGTGGCCACCTCGTAGGTGACGTCGATGATCCCGGATATCTCGATTCCCGCGAAGGCGTGCCCGCTCACAAGCGGAAGTGCGAGTAGAAGTTTGCGCATGGGTTGCTCCGATCGAACAGGGTGAGCACACGGCGGCCATCTCCCCGCCGCCGCGCGCTCTATTTTTCTTATTGGGTTTTGTTGTTATGGAGCCGCAGGGTCAGTCCCGGGACGGCCAGGGCTTCTTCGGTGCGTCGAAGCTCGGCGTGCCCAGCAACGGCGTCGACAGTGCGTAGAAGCCGTGGTTGGTGAAGACCCAGATCAGGTTGCGGTCGTACTCGGTGTAGGCGCTGTGGGTCAGGTTGCCGACCGCGTAGCTGGCCACGTTCTTGGTGTCGAAGGGCGGCACGAAGTAGGCGCCGATGGTGGGCTTGGCCGGGTCACGCACGTCGAACACCTGCACGCCGGCGTTGTAGAAGGCGTACGGCAGGATGCCCTCGCGGGAGACGCCGGGCTGGGTGTAGTAGCCGGTGCGCTTGGGCCCGAAGCTGCCCTTGCGCTGGCAGAAGTCGGTGAAGGCGGCATCGGCCGGCGGCGTCGGGCGCGGCAGCACGTGCTGGATGGCGGGCTTGGCCGGGTTGCTCACGTCCACCGCGTAGATGTCCTTGTAGGCCTCGTAGCAGTCCTCGGACAGCGGGTAGCCGCTGAAGTACACCAGCCCGGTCTTCTCCACCTGGGAGACGTCGATGTTGTCGCCCTCGGTGCCGGCCACGCTGACCGGGAAGTCCACGTGCCCCACCACCTTCATCGCCTTCGAATCGGTGATGTCGACCACGTACAGGCCCATGCCGCCCATGGCCGCGTAGCCGTACTTGCCGCCCTGCTCCACCGGTTTGGGGATGAACAGCGACATGCGCGCGCCCATCCAGGAGGCGCGGTTGCCGGCGCGCGGGTTGGCCTTGAACACGGCCTCGTGCTCGGGGTCGCCGACGATCTGGCCGGGCACGGTGAGCACGTCGAGCAGCTTGGGATCGGCCGGGTTGGACATGTCCCAGGACTGGTAGCCGGCGTTGTACAGGTCGTTGGGGTATTCGGTGAGGGCGTATTTGTCGCTGGGCGCGGCGGCCACGTACATCACATCGCCGCCGAAGTAGGCCGGGATGTCACGCACGCCGGAGCCTTCCTGCTCGCCGATGGGCGCGTTGGGGTGCTCGATGTCGGTGGTGCGGGTGGCGATCAGCTTCCAGTCCGCCGGCAGCGGGCCGTTCATCTCATAGACCTTGAAGCCCTTGAGGTGCTTGGACTTGCGGATGGCCTCGACCTTGTCCGGCTCGCGGTACTTGTCTTCCAGCACGCCGAAACGACGCACCTCGAAGGACTGCACCATGATGTTCTTGCCCAGCTTCTTGTTCCACTGGATGGAGGCCGCGCCAAACATGTCGTCCGCCGGGTAGGGGTTCTGCTCTTCGCCCGGGCCGTTCGGGCCCCAGGTCTCGCCACGGGTGAGCAGCAGCTTCACGTCCTTGGGGTGGGTGATATCGAAGATCTTCAGGCTGCGGCGCACGTACTGGTACAGGTAACGCTTGCCGTCGAAGTCGACGATGTTCTGCCAGGTGTGGAAGGGCTCGACCACGATGGGGTAATAGGCCTCGACCTTCATGTTCTTGATGTAGGTCTTGCTGTCCCAGTAGTCGAGCTGGCCGGCGAAGGGCTGGCCGCCGTGGGAGAAGGGCGTGGCCGCCGGGTGGGTGAAGACGCCGGTCTTCTTGTCCAGGCCGTAGCTGCCCGGCGCCGGTTCCGGCGGGGTCCTGTCCGGCGAGAGCTCGGTCTGCCGCTTCACGAAGGGGTCGACGATGTTGATCGGGCCGTGTTCCTCGGCGCGGGCATAACCGCCCAGCAACATGCCGAGGATCACGGATGCCGCGACGCCGGTCTGGATGAACGGAACGCGAGCCTTGGAAGGGAGCAGCCTTGTTTTCATTATTCACTCCGTCAGTTGTGCCCGATTGGGCAGTGCTTGCCATTGCAGAAATCGGTGTGGGTGAAGCCCCCGGCCAGGCGTGCTGGCCGGTCAGAACAGGTCGATGGGGTAGTCGGTGATCAGGCGGAAGTCGTCGAGGTCGCCCGAGCCCTGGTCGCGGTCGGCACGGTGCCAGGCCTGGCGCGCGCGCAGGCTCAGGCCCTTGGCCGGTCCGGCCTGCACCACGTAGCGCAGCTCCAGGTTGGTTTCGCGGTGCTCGCCATCGGCGCCGTAGCGCCCGGCGTAGGGGCTGCCGGCGGGAATCTGGCTGCCGTCGATGCCCCAGCCGCGTACGTGGCGGGCCATCAGCGACAGGCCGGGCACGCCATAGCGCTCCAGCGCCAGGTCGTAGCGCACCTGCCAGGAGCGCTCATTGGGGCCGTTGAAGTCGGCGAACTGGGCGGCGTTGGGCAGGTAGATGGAGGCGCCCTGGTCCCGCCCGTTGCGGCCATTGCGGTCGTTGTCGCCCACGCCCAGGTAGTCGAACGGCGTGTCGCCGCCCACCCGTTGCAGCCCCAGCAGCCAGCGGTGCGCGCCGCTGCGCAGCCAGGTGGCGGCGCCCAGGGTGGTGTTGTCGATCTCGCCGGCCCGCGCCTGGCCACTGTCGGTGGTGCGGTAGAGGGTCAGCGTCAGGCCCAGTTCACGGTCGCCCTGCAGTGCGTGGCGGCCGTCGAGGCTGGCGTAGTACTGGTTCCAGATGTCCTTGAAGCGCGCGCCGTAGAGGCTCACGTCCAGGCCGGGGGCGACCCGGTAGCGGCCGCCCAGGTAATCGGCGCGCGGGGTGGCGACGCCCGCCATCACCGCCCAGAGGTCGCCGTCGCCATTGGTGGTCACCGGGCTGGTGGACGAGGTGAAGTGCCCGGCCTGCAGGTCGAGCCCGTCGATCTCCTGGCTGACCAGGGCAATGCCGGTGGCAGTCTGCGGCACGATGCGGAAGTGGCTGACGCCGAACACCGGGGTGTCGGGGCGCTGCTCGCCGAGCGTGAGCACACTGCGCGAGTAACGCAGCTTGAGGGCGGCGCCGGCCTTGGCGTACTCGTCGGCGGGCTGGCCGTCGTCGTGCACCGGGAGGTTGCCGGTGCCGGTCTTGTTGGCCGGGGCATCGAGCCTCAGCCCGAGGTAGGCGAAGCCGTCGAGGCCGACACCGACGGTGCCTTCGGTGAAGCCGGAGGCGTACTGGGCGACGAAGCCCTGGGTCCAGTCGCGGGCGTCGCGGCGGCCATCTTCCTTGCTGCGGTTGAAGTAGGAGTTGCGCAGCAACAGGGTCGCCTGGCTGCCGGCAACGAAGCCCGGCGCCGGCTCGTTCGCCGCAAGGGCGAGCGGGCAGGCACAGGCGGCCAGCAGGAATGCCGGGAGGGTTCTGCGCAACATGGTTCGAGCCTCGTGAATTCTTGTTGTTCTTCGCGGCAGGCCCTATCCCGGGGCGCGCGCAGGCACCGGCCCACGGCGGGTGGGCGCTGTTGCCATCAGGGGGTGCGGGCCGTCCCTGGCCCGGGGATCAACGCTGGATCGGCAGCGGCTTGGGCGCGTCGCCTTCGAGCGGCGCCCGTTGCCGGAAGCGCAGGGCGTAGATCAGCAGGATCACCGCAAGGAACGGCAGGCCGCACAGCAGGGTGGGCGCGAACTCCTCGGTGAACAGCGTGGTGACCATCAGCGCCAGCATCAGCAGCAGGCCGGCGAGGCTGGTCCAGGGGTAGCCCCAGAGCTTGAACGCCAGCGGCTGGCCGCCCTGGCGGCGACGGAAGAACAGGTGGGTGAGGAAGATGCCCGCCCAGGTGAACATCGCGCCGAACATGGCGATCGACATCATCAGGGTGAAGGCCTTCTCCGGGTACGCCAGGTACAGCAGGGTGGCCAGGGCGATGCCCACCGAGGACAGCAGCAGCGCCGGCAGCGGTACGCCCTTGCCGCTGAGGGTGCCGAACACCTTGGGCGCCTGGCCGGCCCGGGACAGGCTGAACATCAGGCGGGTGGTGATGTACAGCTGGCTGTTCATCGCCGACAGCGCCGCGATCAGGATCACCGCGTTGAACACCGCGCCCGCATAGGGCACGCCGGTGGCTTCCATCACCGTGACGAAGGGGCTCTGGCCGCCGTTGTTCTGGCCCCAGGGCACGATGGCCAGGACCAGGGCGATGGTCAGCAGGTAGAACACCACCAGGCGCACCACGGTGATGCGGAAGGCACGGGTCACCGCGCTTTGCGGGTCCTTCGCCTCACCGGCGGCGACCGCGATCATCTCGATGCTGAGGTAGCTGAAGAAGGCCACGATCACCGCCACCCAGGTGCCCCACAGGCCGTTGGGGAAGAAGCCGCGGTCGTTGCTGTAGTTGGCGAAGCCGATGGCGGAATCCGCCGGCGCGCCGTAGACCACCCAGGCGCCGAGCAGGATGAAGACCACGATGGCGCACAGCTTGAGCAGCGAGAACACGTACTCGATGGCGCCGAACACCTTGACGCTGAAGGCGTTGGCCAGGATCAGCGCCACCGAGAAGGCCACCATCCAGTAGCCGCCCGGCACCTCGGGGTACCAGTACTTCATGTACATGGCTGCGGCGGTGATCTCGGTGCCCACCGCAAACACGATGGACGACCAGTAGGCGTAGCGGATGGCGAAGCCGAAGCCGGGTGACACGTAGAACTCGGCGAAGGAACCGAACGAGCCCGAGGTCGGGTGGCGCACGGTCATTTCCGCCAGGCAGCCCATCAGCAGCAGGGCGATCAATGCGCCGATGCCGTAGCTGACCAGCACGCTGGGTCCGGCGAAGCCGATGGCGAAACCACTGCCGAGGAACAGCCCGGTGCCGATGGCGCCACCGATGGCGATCATCGACAGCTGCCCGCTGGTGAGGCTCTGCTTGAGGCCTTTTTCCCGGTCTACCAATTGTTCGAATGAGCTTGTTGTTTTTGTCATCGCATTCTTGCTCCAGGGTTTGGCGGGGGGCTCAGGTCACCGATTTACGGGCCAGGAACTCCGGGCGGTCCCATTCTTTTCGTTCGAGGATTTCACGCAGTGCCGCCACGCATTCCCAGACGTCCTGGTAGCGCGTGTAGAGGGGGGTGAAGCCGAAGCGCAGGATGTCCGGCGCACGGAAGTCGCCAACGATGCCGCGGGCGATCAGCGCCTGCATCACCGGGTAGGCGTCGGCGTGGGCCAGGGACACCTGGCTGCCGCGCTGCTCGGCGTCGCGCGGGGTGCGCAACTCGATGCCAAGGCCTTGCAGCTCCTGGTCGCAGAGCTGGATGAACAGGTCGCATAGGGCCACGCTCTTGGTGCGCAGGGCCTGCATGTCGACGTCTTCGAACACCTCCAGTGCCGCCTCAAGGGCCAGCACGCCGAGCTGCGGGGCAGTGCCCACCAGCATGCGGTCGATGGTGGCATGGGGCGCGTAGTCGTGGCTGAAGTCGAAGGGCTTGGCGTGGCCGTGCCAGCCGGTCAGCGGCTGGCGCACCTGGGCGATATGGCGCTCGGCGACGAACACGAAGGCCGGCGCGCCGGGGCCACCATTGAGGTATTTGTAGCCGCAACCCACGGCGAAGTCGGCGTTGGCGCCGTTCAGCTCGATGGGCATGGCGCCGGCGGAGTGGCACAGGTCCCACACCACCAGGGCGCCGACTTCATGGGCGCGGGCGGTGATGGCGGCCATGTCGTAGCGGCGGCCGGATTTGAAGTTCACGTGGGTCAGGGAGAGGATCGCCACGCTCTCGTCGAGGGCGTCGAGCACCGCGTCCGGCTCCACGCAGCGCAGCTCGCAGCCGGTCAGCTCGGCCACGCCATCGGCGATGTAGACGTCAGTGGGGAAGTTGCCGCGCTCGGCCAGGATCACCTTGCGCGAGGGCTGCATGCGGGTGGCGGCGACCAGCACCTTGAACAGGTTGATGGAGGTGGAGTCGGCCACTATCACTTCGTGGGCCTGGGCGCCGATCAGGCGGGCGATCTTGCCGCCGGTGCGCTGCGGGGCCGGGTACCAGTCGGCGTCGTTCCAGGAGCGGATCAGGCCATGGGCCCATTCCTTGCGCATCACCGTGTCGATGCGCGCCGGGACGTGGGCCGGCATCGCGCCGAGGGAGTTGCCGTCGAGGTAGATCTCGTTGGGCGGCAGGTCGAAACGGGCGCGGAATTGACCCATTCCGTCCTCGTTGTCGAGGCGCACGAAATCATCGCGGGTGAGAGGGGCGCTGCTGGACATGGCGATTCCTTGACTGCTTTGTTCTTATCGGTTGCACAGGCTCCCGGCTCGGGTCCGGGGCACCTGTTCGCATTAGGGTGAGCGGATGCTACCCCTCAGTCGCCATTACCTGAAAATAGAAATGCCCGAAGCAACTATTCCGAGCCGTTATAGCCAGCCACGACCACTGTGCTGGCGGTAAACAGCGCCCACTGCACCTGTTCAACGCCCGCCTGGGCAGATAGCGTTGCAGCAGTCGCCTCACTGCCCTGGGGAACTCATGGATTCGGAGTCGCTGCACATCCTGCTGGTGGTCACGGCCGCCGTCGGGGTCCACCTCGCCGTGCGCTGGTACCTCATCCACGGGCTCGCGCCCGACGAGGAACCCGACGACAAGGACGACTGGCTGGCCTGACGCCGCCGTCTGCACCGCCTTTTACCCCGGCAACTGGCGCTGTTTTCCAGGGCCGCGCACCTTTCATAGTGACGCTCCCTCGACTCGTCACTCGGAAAGCGTCGCCATGCTGCGCGGGATGTTCCTGCTGTTGTCGTTCCTGCTCCTGGGCTCGGCCCTCAACCACTTCGTCCTCCCGCTGCTGCCGGGGCCGGTGCTCGGCCTACTCCTGCTGCTGGCCTTCCTCGTGCTGCGCGGCGGGGTGCCGGCGACGCTGGGGGATGCCAGCGGCCAGCTGCTGAAATACCTGCCCCTGCTGCTGGTGCCGCCGGCGGTGGGGATCATGCTGCACGTGGAAACCATCGGCCGGGACTTCTGGGCCATCGCTGCGGCGCTGCTGGGCTCCCTGCTGGTGGGCATCCCGCTCACCGGCTGGCTGATGCAGGCGCTGATCCGCCGCAGCCGCCCGGAGCACCGCCCATGAGCGCCCCGCTGCTGCCCGGCGTCAGCGACCACCCGCTGTTCCACCTCGCCCTGACCCTGGGCGCCTACCAGCTGGCGCTGCTGCTGTTCGAAAAGACCCGCTCGGTGCTGGCGCAACCGGTGCTGGTGGGCACCCTGCTGGTGGTCGCCGCCTTGCTCGCCTGCGGCATCGACTACGCCACCTACCGCAGCGCCTCGAGCATGCTCTGGCTGCTGCTGGGCCCGGCCACCGTGGCCCTGGCGGTGCCGCTGTACCTGAACCTGCCGCGCATCCGCCAGCTGTTCTGGCCGGTGCTCATCGCCCTCGCGGTAGGAGGCATGGTGACCCTGGCGCTGACCCTGCTGCTGGCCCACCTGCTGGGCGCCGGCCACGCCATGCTGATGACCCTGGCGCCGAAGTCGGTGACCTCGCCCATCGCCATCCTGGTCGCCGAACAACTGGGCGGCAGCGCCTCGCTGGCGGCGGTGTTCGTGATGATCACCGGCGTGCTCGGCGCCGCCCTCGGCCCGGCCCTGCTGCGCATGGCACGGGTCACCCACCCCGCCGCACGCGGCCTCGCCCTGGGCCTCACCGCCCACGCCGTCGGCACCGCCCAGGCGCTGCAGGAAAACAGCGAGACAGGCGCCTTCGCCGCCCTGGCCATGAGCCTGGCGGGCGTGGCGACGGCGGTGCTGTTGCCGGTGATGCTGGGGTGAGGTGCCGGGCGGCAGCTTGCAAAGCGTGACCCAATGGATCACGATTCTTCGCCATGATCAGGAGCTTCAGGCACAAGGGATTACGTCTCTTCTACGAGACGGGCTCGACGAAGGGCATCATCGCGGAGCACGCCAAGCGTCTGTCCCGCGCCCTGTTGATGCTGGAAAACGCCCACGGGCCGGCCGACTTGAATATCCCGGGCTGGCGTTTGCACCCGCTGAAAGGCGACCTGGAGTCCTGGTGGTCGATCAGCATCAGCGGCAACTGGCGCGTGATCTTCCGTTTCATCGACAACGACGTCGAACTGCTCGATTACCTGGACTACCACTGAGGAGGCCGACATGACCCAGCACAACCCTCCCCACCCGGGCGAAATCCTCCTCGAGGACGTGCTCCCCACGCTGGGCATCAGCATCGCGGAGATGGCCCGGCGCCTGAGCATCGCCCGCGAAACCCTGTCGCGGATCATGCACGGCCACGCGCCGATCAGCCCGGACCTGGCGGTACGGCTCGAACGCGCCGGCATCAGCACCGCGCGCATGTGGCTGGCCATGCAGGGCAGCTACGACCTCTGGCAGGCCGAACAACGCGAGCAGCCGCCCATCGAGCGCTTCGCCGAAATCGCCTGAGCACGACAAGGCCGGCAGGGTTGAACCCCGCCGGCCTGAATCACTGGACGTGAAGAGCGACGCGCCGGATCAGTTCGGCGTGGCGATCATCTGCTGCTTGCGCGCCGAGTCCTTCTGCTGGCGGTAGGCCTTGGCGGCGACCGGGATGGGGCCGCTCTTGCCGGTTTCCACCCAGCGGCGCATGCGCGTGGCGTCGGCGAAGTGGGTGTACTTGCCGAAGGCGTCGAGCAGCACCATGGCCACCTGCTGGTTGCCCATGCGGGTGCGCATCACCAGGCAGTGGCCGGCCTCGTCGGTGAAGCCGGTCTTGGTCAGCTCGATGTTCCAGTCAGCCTTGCGGGTGAGATGGTTAGTGTTGCTGAAGCCCAGGCTGTAGCGCGGCTTGACGAAGGTGATGGTCTTTTCCTTGGTGGTGCTGAGCTCGCTGAGCAGCGGGTACTTGTTGCTCGCCACCAGCAGCTGCACCAGGTCATGGGCGGTGGAGACGTTGTTCAGCGACAGGCCGGTAGGCTCGACGAAGCGGGTGTGCTTCATGCCCAGGGCGCGGGCCTTGGCGTTCATCGCGGCGATGAAGGCCGGGTAGCCTCCCGGGTAGTGGTGGGCCAGGGTTGCGGCGGCGCGGTTCTCGGACGACATCAGCGCCATCAGCAGCATGTCGTGGCGGGTGGCCTGGCTGCCCAGGCGCACGCGCGAGTACACGCCCTTCATTTCCTTGGTCTGGCTGATGTCGATGGCGATGACTTCGCTCATCGACTGCTTGGCTTCGAGCACCACCAGGGCGGTCATCAGCTTGGTGACCGAGGCGATGGGCACCACCAGGTCGGGGTTGTTGGAATAGATGATCTTGTTGGTCTTCAGGTCCAGCAGCATGGCGCTGCCGGAGGCGAGTTGCAGTTGCGCCGGGTCGCGCAGGGGTGCGGGGGTCTGGGCGTTGGCAGGGCTGGCCAGTGCGAGGCTGGTGCAGAGGAACAGGGCCTTGAAGAGCGAGGTTCGGATTTTCACGTGACGGGCTACCAGATGCAGATTGGGATGAAGATCGCCGTTGCGAACTGGTCGACATTATAGAGAACAAAAAGCCCGTGGATTCAGCCCCCACCGGTCGCCAACAGGCTTTTTTTTCGCAGCACGTTCGCAGCGGGAGGGCCAAGCGAAGCGGGAGATCGGCGCAGAGGTGCCATCGGGAAAAACCGATCGCGAATGAATTCGCTCCCACGGGAGAGGCGGCAATCCACAGGCAGGGACATGACCGCTGCGTAGGGTGGATGGCGCTTTATTCATCCACCAGCGATGCCCGGCATGACCTCGATTGGTGGACCGATGAAGCGTGGTCCACCCTACGCTGCGGGTGCATCCGCGATAGGCCGGCGGCCTGGCATCGCGAATGAATTCGCTCCCACCGAAACAACGACGGATCACTCCCGCCGGTAATACTGCGTGGTGCCCTGCCCCGGCACCCGCTCGATGATCAGGCCATTGGGGTATTCGGTGGTCTGGCGGATGCCGCCGCGCTGCTGGATGTCCTGGCTGCTATAGCCGGAGCTGCTGCGGGTGGAGTTGATGTCGCTGGGCACGCGCTGCCCGCCGTACACGTCGTAGCGCTGGCTGCTTTCGTAGGTGTCGACGCTGCCGCTGGCGCCGGGGCTGACGTAGGTCTTGGGGATGACGCGGAGGGTCTGCTGCCCGTTCGGTTCGGCGGCCAGGGCGGGAATCGCACAGCTCGCCACCAGGGCCAGCAGCGCACAACGGAAGAGCTTCATGGCCGTACCTCGCTGAGGGTTGTGTGCCGATGATACGTCCGTTGGGCAACCGCCCCATGGCCGGGTTCGGCGCATGGGGCGGGTTTCTGATCAGTGGTGGGAAAAGGGTGGTGGTCGGAGCGCCGCCCCTCCCGGGCTGAAGCCCGGGCTACGTGGGCAGCACGCCGCGCTGGCGGGAGAGGGTCAGAGCCAGGTCTTCGATCATGTCTTCCTGCCCGCCCACGGTGCCGCGCCGGCCCAGTTCCACCAGCAGCTCGCGGGCCTGGACGCCGTACTTCTGCTCGGCGCGCTTGGCGAACAGCAGGAACGAGCTGTATACGCCGGCATAGCCCAGGGTCAGCGCATCGCGGTCGACGCGGATGGGCTGGTCCATCATCGGCACCACCAGGTCTTCGGCCACGTCCATGATGCGGTAGAGGTCGATGCCGCTGTTCACGCCCATGCGCTCCAGCACCGCGACGAACACCTCCAGCGGCGTGTTGCCCGCCCCGGCGCCGAGCCCGGCCACCGAGCCGTCGATGCGCGCCGCGCCGGCCTCGATGGCGGCCAGGGAGTTGGCGATGGCCATGCCCATGTTGTGGTGGCCGTGGAAGCCCACCTCGGTGCCCGCCTCCAGCCCCGCGCGCAGCACGCCGATCTTCTCGCTCACCTCGTCGGGCAGCATGTAGCCGGCCGAGTCGGTGCAGTAGATGCAGTTGGCGCCGTAGCCTTCCATCAACCGCGCCTGCTCCAGCAGTTTCTCGGCGCTGACCATGTGCGCCATCATCAGGAAGCCCACGGTGTCCAAGCCCATCTTCGCGGCCATGCCGATGTGCTGGCCCGAGACATCCGCCTCGGTGCAGTGGGTGGCCACGCGAATGGTGGAAACGCCGCAGCCGTGGGCCATCTTCAGGTGCTCCAGCGTGCCGATGCCCGGCAGCAGCAGGGCGGACACCTTGGCCTGCTTGAGCTTGGGGATCACCGCATCGAAGTACGCCTCGTCCGAATGGGCCGGGAAGCCGTAGTTCAGCGAACTGCCGCCCAGGCCGTCGCCGTGGGTGATCTCGATCAGCGGCACGCCGGCGGCGTCGAGCCCGGTAGCCACGGCGATCATCTCGTCCAGGCTGATCTGGTGGCGCTTGGCGTGCATGCCGTCGCGCAGGCTCATGTCGTGCAGGCGCACGTGCTTACCTTGCAGGTTCATGGGGTTCTCCAATCAGCGGGCGGGTAGTTTCAGAGCGCCCTTGTGGGCCTCTTCGGCGAACATCTCGGCGGTGCGCAGGCCGGCGGCGGTCATGATGTCCAGGTTGCCGGCGGACTTGGGCAGGAAGTCGCCCAGCCCCTCCACCTCGATGAACACCGAAACCTTGCGCCCCTCGAACACCGGGCCGTTGATCAGCTTGTAGCCCGGCACGTAGCGCTGCACCTCGCGCACCATCTCCAGCACCGAAGCGCGGATCGCCGCCTGGTCCGGCTCGCCCTCGGTGAGGCAATGGATGGTGTCGCGCATCATCAGCGGCGGCTCGGCCGGGTTGATGACTATGATCGCCTTGCCGCGCTTGGCGCCGCCGATCTTCTCCACCGCGCCGGCGGTGGTGCGGGTGAATTCATCGATGTTCTGTCGGGTGCCCGGCCCCACCGAACCGGACGACACGGTGGCGACGATCTCGCCGTACTCCACCGGCTGCACCCGCGACACCGCCGCCACCATGGGGATGGTGGCCTGGCCGCCGCAGGTGACCATGTTGACGTTCATCGCCAGCGTCGCCGCGTGCTCGCGCAGGTTCACCGGCGGCACGCAGAAGGGGCCGATGGCCGCCGGCGTGAGGTCGACCATGATCACGCCCAGCTCATTGAGCTTGCGGCTGTTCTCCGCGTGCACATAGGCGGAGGTGGCGTCGAAGGCGATGCGGATGTCGTCGTCCAGCACATGCGGCAGCAGGCCGTCGACGCCCTCGGCGGTGGTCTTAAGGCCGAATTCGGCGGCGCGCTTCAAGCCCTCGGAGGTCGGGTCGACACCCACCATCCACACCGGCTCGATCCATTCGGAACGGCGCATCTTGATCAGCAGGTCGGTGCCGATATTGCCCGGCCCGATGATGGCCGCCTTGAGTTTCCTGTTCATGTTCGTGCCCCGGTCAGTCGCGGAAGGACACCCGGGCGCTGCCCAGGCCGTCGATGGTCAGTGAGAAGTCGTCGCCGGCGCGGGCCGGCTCCAGCGGCACCAGCGAGCCGGAGAGGATGATCTCCCCCGCCTTGAAGGGAATGCCCAGCGCGCCCAGGGTGTTGGCCAGCCAGGCCACCGCCGTCAGCGGGTTGCCCTGCACCGCCGAGCCCAGGCCCTCGCTGATGCGCGTGCCGTTCTTGAACACCTGCATGCGCAGGTTGGGCAGGTCTAGCTGGCGCGGGTCCACCTGCTCGCGGCCGAGCACGAACACCCCGCAGGAAGCGTTGTCGGCCACCGTGTCCTGGATGCGGATCTTCCAGTCGTGGATGCGCGAGTCGACGATCTCGAAGCAGGGCATCACGTATTCGGTGGCCTCCAGCACGTCCTGTTCGGTGACGCCCGGCCCCTGCAGGTCATGCTTGAGGCGGAAGGCGATCTCGCCCTCGGCGCGCGGCTGGATCAGGCGGTTGGCGGAGAGGGAAATCTCCGCGCCATCCTCGAACGCCATGTCGCGGGTGATGAAGCCGAAGTCCGGCTGGTGCACATCGAGCATGCGCTGCACCGCCGCCGAGGTGACGCCGATCTTCTTGCCCACCACCACATCCCCCGCCGCCACGCGCCGCTCCATGGCGTAGAGGGACACGCGGTAAGCGTCGTCGAGGGTGATCTCCGGCCACCGGGTGGTCAGCGGTTCCAGGGTGCGACCGCCGATCAGCGCCTGGTAGAGCGCTTCGCCGTGCAGGCGATGCAGCACCTCGTTCATGGCCGGCCCTCCGCGAGGAAGTCCAGGCAGGTGCGGTTGAACAGCTCGCGGTGCTCCACCATCACCCAGTGCCCGCACTCGCTGAGCAGCACGAAACGGATGTCGCGGCAGCGCTCCATCATCGTCTGCGCGCCGGATACCGGGCAGAATTTATCGTTCATGCCCCAGAAGCCGAGGATCGGGCAAGCCAGCTCGGCCAGGCGCCCGGTGAGGTTGGGCACCTGCATGCTGCCGAGTACGCAGCGCGGTTGCTGCTGCACCACGGCCACACGCTCGTTGACGGTTTCGTCGGTGATCAGTGCCGGGTCGAACAGCTGCAGGGCCAGCAGGCGGCGCATGCCGACGGCGTCGTTGAGCTCGCCATTGGCGAAGGCCGCCCCCATCTTCTGGATGCCCTCCATCTGCTGGTAGTACTGCTCCTTCTCCAGCAGCCCGCCGGGTGCCATCAGCACCAGGCGGCTCACGCGCTGGGGCTCGTTCAGCGCCAGCTGGAGGGCGATGGCGCCACCCAGGGAGTTGCCCACCAGCACGCAGCGCTGGATATCCAGCGCATCCAGCAGGCCGCTCAGGGCGGCGACGAAGAAGTCCAGGCTGTAGACGGTTTCCGGCTTGTCGGAGGCGCCATAGCCGGGCAGGTCCGGCACGATCACCCGGTAGCCGGCCTCGGTGAACACCGGGTGGTTCTGCTTGAAGTTGCTGTGGCCGCTGGCCCCCGGGCCGCTGCCGTGGATGAACACCACCGGCTCACCCTCGCCGATGTCCAGGTAGTGCAATCGCAGGCCATCCGGCAGCGTGGCGAATCGCCCTTGCGGTAGCGCGCCCATGGAGCTCTCCTCGGTTGGTTGTCGTAGCCGGATTATTCGGCCCACCCCGCTGGGCAACATCGTCCGAGAGGACTAGCAGCGTATCGGCACTCCCCTTTCCCGTAGGAGCGAATTCATTCGCGAAAGGGGCGCGAAGCGGCCCCGCTCTTCAAGGCAGCCCTGCGGGCTGCATCGCGAATGAATTCGCTCCCACAAAAAACAGCCCCACAGCCGCCCCATCGCCCGCCTTCTAGGAGCCCCCTCCGCGACTATCCACATGTCCTGGCACATCGATGTAGGGGCGAATTCATTCGCCAAGCAGACCGCAGGGCTACCCAACGAACCTCACCGGGGCGGCTTCGCCACCCTTGGGCGAATGAATTCGCCCCTACAGGTCCATCGCGCACCTAGTCCCCTCGGACGTGGGCAGCCACGCGAGCAGGCAATAGCCTCCCCCCATCGATAAACAGGAGGAAGCAGCGATGGGCGATGCACTGGATCTCACCGGCAAGGTGGTGCTGGTAACGGGCGGCGGCAAGGGCGTGGGGCGGGGCATCAGCCTGCGCTTTCTGCAACAGGGCGCCGAGGTGGTGATCTGCGGGCGCCAGGCGCCGGATGAGCTGCCCGGCCACGCGGGGCGCAGCGCCCACTTCATCCCCTGCGATGTGCGCGACATCGAGCAATTGCAGGCGTTGGTGAACGCCATCGAAACGCGCTTCGGCCGGCTCGACGTGCTGGTCAACAACGCCGGCGGCGCGCCCCATGCCGAGGCGGCCACCGCCTCGCCGCGCTTCTCCGAATCCATCCTGCGCCTCAACCTGCTGGCCCCGCTCAACCTCTGCCAACTGGCCAACGGCATCATGCAGGGGCAGGCCGAAGGCGGCGCCATCATCAATATCTGCAGCGTCAGCGCCACCCGCCCCTCCCCCGGCACCGCCGCCTATGGCGCGGCCAAGGCCGGGCTGCTCAACCTCACCCGCTCCCTGGCAGTGGAATGGGCACCCAAGGTGCGGGTCAACGCCGTGACCGCCGGGCTCATCTTCACCGAGCAGGCCGAGCTGCATTACGGCGATGCCGAAGGCGTGGCGCGGGTGGCGGCGGGCATTCCCCTGCAACGCATGGCCACGCCGGAAGACATAGGCGATGCCTGCCTCTATCTCGCATCCAAGCTTTCCAGCTACGTGAGCGGCACAGATATCTGCGTGCATGGCGGCGGGGAGAAACCAGCCTTTCTCAATGCGGCGGGAGTGAACTCGTAGGTTGGCGCTGAGCCTGCGAAGCCCAACAGGGCCGGGTCGCGTTGGGCCTCGCTTCGCTCGGCACCAACCTACTGTGCCGGGCGAGGCGCCACCATCAAATAAGCCCAGAACACTCTCCCGACTTGAAACGCTTTGATGGGTTTCGCTGCGCTCTACCCATCCTACGAACGCGTGTCCGTGGGATGGGGCGAGCGGCGTTACGCGAGATACGAAACCCATCAACCCGGAGCCACAGACTCCACCCTCGAATGCGCCCGAAACACCGTGGCGACGATCTTCCATTCCCCGTCGATGCACCGGTAACGATCTTCATAGAGCCCGCCCAGCTGGCGCGTGGCGCCGGTCTCGGCGTCGAGGTTGAAGTAGTAGAGCGCCCAGCGCCCCACCGCCTCATCGTCCGCAACCAATTCGATCTCCGGGTTGGCGCCGTGGTGAAGGTCGATCACCCGCTCGTTGCAGGCCATCTCGCGGTAGAGCGCGACGAAACTGTCGCGCTCGGTGAAGCAGCCCACCGGGCCGTAGTCGATGGCGATGGGGCCCTCGGCGAAGCACGCGCGGATCACCTCCACCTGCTTCAGGTCGCAGGCATTGAAGTAGCGATGCTTGAGCAGGCGGATGGTCTCCAGCGCCTCCAGCCGGGCGAGGCGAGCGTCCAGGCTCACGACGCGTCCCGGGGCACGAAGTTGGCCTCGCCCCAATAGGCCTTCATGGAGCGGATCAGGCCGTCGTCGTCGAACTCCATCACGTCGATCACCTGGATCGAGCAGGGCGCGCCGTTCCAGTCGACGTCGACGCAGAAGGGCACCGCGCCGCTGCCGGCGTGGCTGGCGGACACCGGGCCGGTCTGCCGGGCGCGGGCGTTGGCGCGGCCCAGGCCCTCGCGGTAGAACTGCGCGATGGCCTCGCGCCCCCGATGCAGCGGGCTGCCCACCGGGTCTTCCACCGTGGCCTCGGCGGCGTAGAGCGCGACGATGCCGTCGATATCGCAGGCGTCCACCAATTCGATGTAACGCGCCATGGTCTGCTGGATCTGTTGCGGGCTGATCATAGAAAGCTCCTTAAGCGACTTCGAAGAGAGCGGCGGCACCCATGCCGCCGCCGATGCACATGCTCACCACCACGTAGCGCACGCCACGGCGCTTACCCTCGATCAGCGCATGGCCAACCATACGCGCACCGGACATGCCGAACGGGTGGCCGATGGCGATGGCGCCGCCGTTGACGTTGAGGCGCTCGTCCGGGATGCCCAGCGCATCGCGGCAATGCAGCACCTGGCAGGCGAAGGCCTCGTTCAGCTCCCACAGGCCGATGTGATCCACGCTCAGGCCGTGGCGCTTGAGCAGCTTGGGGATGGCGAACACAGGGCCGATGCCCATCTCGTCGGCATCGCAACCAGCCACCGCCAGGCCGCGATACAGGCCCAAAGGCTCCAGGCCACGGCGCGCCGCCTCCTGGGCGCCCATCAGCACCGAGGCCGAAGCACCGTCGGACAGCTGCGACGCGTTGCCAGCGGTGATGAAGCGCCCGGGGCCCGTCCACTGGCCGCCCGCCCACACCGGCGCCAGGGCGGCGAGGCTCTCGCGGCTGGTGTCGGCGCGGTTGCACTCGTCGCGGGTCAGGGTCACCGGCTCGTGGCGGCTCTCGCCGCTGGCCTTGTCCAGCACCAGGCGCTGTGCGGCCAGGGGTGCCAGCTCGGCGTCGAACAGCCCGGCGGCCTGGGCCCGGGCGGTGCGCAGCTGGCTCTGGTAGGCGTACTCGTCCTGGGCCTCGCGGCTGATGCCGTAGCGCTCGGCGACGATCTCGGCGGTCTCGATCATTGGGATGTAGGCGCGCGGGTCGTGCAGCAGCACCGCTTCGGACTGGTTGCGGTAGCTGTTCTTGTGTTTGTTCTGCACCAGGGAGATGGACTCCAGCCCACCGGCGACGGCGATGTCGATCTCGTCGCAGATGATGCCTTTCGCCGCCAGGGCGATGCTCATCAGCCCCGAGGAGCACTGGCGCTCCACCGCCATGCCGGCCACGCTCGACGGCAGCCCGGCGGCCATGGCGCAGAGGCGGCCGAGGTTATAGGCCTGGGTGCCCTGCTGGGCGGCGGCGCCGATGATCACATCGTCCACCTCACCTGGGGCGATGCCGGCGCGGCGCAACGCTTCGCCCACCACATGCCCGCCCATCGCCGGCGCCTCGGTGTCGTTGAACGCCCCGCGAAAGGCTTTGCCGATGGGCGTGCGGGCAGTGGAAACGATTACGGCTTCTTTCATCCTGGTGTCCTCGAATTCATGGGGCTCATGGGGCTCTTTGTGGGAGCGAATTCATTCGCGATGCAGCCCGCAGGGCTGCCCTGAAGAGCGGGGCCGCTTCGCGCCCCTTTCGCGAATGAATTCGCTCCCACAGAAAACAGACGCATCGCACTAGGCCGCGTAATACCGGCTGATGGTGTCCACCACGCAGCCCGGCCGCTCTTCGCCTTCGATTTCCACGCTCACGCGCACGGTGGCCTGCACGCCGCCCTTCACTTCCTCGGCGGCCACCAGCTCGGCGCGGCCGCGCACGCGGCTGCCCACGCGCACCACGTTGGGGAAGCGCACCCGGTCGCAGCCGTAGTTCACGCCCATGGCCACGCCGCGCACTTCCAGCAGTTGCGGCAGGAACAGGTTCACCAGCGCCAGGGTCAGGTAGCCGTGGGCGATGCAGGCGCCGAAGGGGCCGCTGGCCGCGCGCACCGGGTCAACGTGGATCCACTGGTGGTCGCCCGTGGCCTCGGCGAAGCCGTCGATGCGCGCCTGGTCGAGGGTGATCCATTCGCTTTCGCCCAGTGGCTCGCCCACCCGCTGCAACAGCGCGGCAGGGGTTTCGAAGATGCGGGTCATGCTCAGGCCCTCTGGCTGGAAACCGACAGCACTTCGCCGGTCAGGTAGGAACTGTAGTCGCTGGCCAGGAACATCATCACGTTGGCCACTTCCCACACCTCGGCGGCGCGGCCGAAGGCCTCGCGGGAGGCGAGCTGGTCCAGCAGCTCCCTCGGCGCCGAGCGCTTGAGGAAGTCATGCAGGGCGATGCTCGGGCTCACCGCGTTGATGCGGATGCCATGCTCAGCCGCCTCCACCGCCGCGCAGCGGGTCAGCGCCATCACCCCGGCCTTGGCAGCGGCGTAGTGGCTCTGCTCCTTCTGCGCGCGCCAGCCGAGCACCGAGGCGTTGTTGACGATCACCCCGCCCTGGCGCTCCATCATCTTCGGCAGCATGGCGCGGGTCATGCGCATGGTGCCGGTGAGGGTCACGTCCAGCACCCGCTGCCACTCTTCGTCGCTCATCTCTACCAGCAGGCGCGAACCGCCCAGGCCAGCGTTGTTGATCAGCACATCCACGCCCGCCAGCTCACGCTCGGCGGCCTCCACCAGGGCGCGCACCTGGGCTTCGTCGGTGACGTTGCACACCTGCGCATGCACCTGCTCCAGGCCCGTGGCGGCGCGGATCTTCTCCCGTGCCTCCTGCAGCCGGCCCTCGTGGATGTCGCTGATCATCAGCGCGCGGCAGCCTTCCTCGGCGGCGCGCAGGGCGGCGGAATAACCGATGCCGGCACCGGCGGCGGCGGTGATCAGCACCGAGCGGCCGCGCAGCAAACCGTGGCCGGGGACGTAGATGGGAACATTCATGCAGTGACCTCTCAGGCGCGCACGCGCGGCTCGCGGGGCATGCCCAGCGCGCGTTCGGCAATGATGTTGCGTTGGATTTCGTTGCTGCCGCCGTAGATTGAATCCGAGCGGCTGAAGAGGAACATCGCCTGCAGGCGCCCCAGCTCGTAGGGCGCGCCGTCGAGCAGTTCGGCGTCGGGGCCGAGCACGTCCATGGCCAGCTTGCCCAGTGCCACATGCCACTCGGCCCAGCACAGCTTGTAGATCATCGCCTCGCGGCGCAGCGAACCGTCCTGGGCGCCGGAGAGCATGCGCAGCGAGTTGTAGCGCAGGATGCGCAACCCGCCCCAGGCCTCGGCGATGCGCTGGCGCAGCAGCGGGTCGCGGGCCGCCCCATTGGCACGGGCGATGCGGATGATCTCCTCCAGCTCGTTGTGGAACAGCATCTGCTGGCCGAGGGTCGAGACGCCACGCTCGAAGCCCAGCAGCGCCATGGCGATCTTCCAGCCATCGCCCGGCGCGCCGAGGATATTGGCGCCGTCGGTAAGGGCCTCGTCGAAGAACACCTCGTTGAACTCCGAGGTGCCGGTGAGCTGCTCGATGGGCCGCACCGTCACCTGCGCCTGGCGCATCGGCACCAGCAGGAACGACAGCCCCTGGTGGCCGACGCTGCCCGGCGTGGTGCGGGCGATCACGAAGCACCATTCGGACTCGTGGGCCAGCGAGGTCCAGACCTTCTGCCCGCTGATGCGCCACTGGCCGTTCTCCAGCACGGCGCGGGTCTTCACATTGGCCAGGTCCGAGCCCGCGCTGGGCTCCGAATAGCCCTGGCACCAGAACTCGGTGCCGCTGACGATGCCCGGCAGCAGGCGGCGCTTCTGCTCCTCGGTGCCGAAGGCGGCGATGGTCGGCCCGGCCAGCCCTTCGCCGATATGGCCCATGCGCCCCGGCCCGCCGGCGCGGGCGTACTCCTCGTGGAAGATCACCTGCTGGCTGATGGAAAGCCCCCGGCCGCCGTGCTCCGGCGCCCAGCCGACGCAGGTCCAGCGCCCCTCGGCGAGCTTGCGCTCCCAGGCTTTGCGCTCCTCGGGGAAGCTGTGCTCGTCCCCCGGCCCACCGCGAAAGCGCAGCGGCTCGAACTCGCCGCACAGGTTCTCGGCCAGCCAATTGGCCACCTCCAGGCGGAAGGCTTCGTCCGCCTCGCTGAAACGGATCTTCATGCGATATCTCCCAGGAGGGCGGCGGCGATGCGCTCGCGGTGCCAGGCCGGCGCACCGAACAGGGCCTCGCTGGCCCGGGCGCGCTTGAAATAGAGGTGCGGGTCGTATTCCCAGGTGAAGCCGACGCCGCCATGCAGCTGGATCGACTCCGCCGCACAGTGGAAAAACGCCTCCGAGCAACGCGACTTGGCCAGGGCAGCGGCCAGCGGCAACTCGGCGGCGACCGTCGCATCGCCGTTGGCGGCCAGCGCCTCCTCGGCCACGCAGGCGGCGTAATAGGCGGCGGAGCGCGCACACTCCACCTCCAGCATCATGTCGGCGGCGCGGTGCTTGATGGCCTGGAAGCTGGCGATGGCGCGGCCGAACTGCTGGCGCTCGGCGGTGTAGGCCAGGGTCAGGTCCAGCGCCTGCTGGGCGCCGCCGGTCTGCTCCGCCGCCAGGGCCACGCAGGCCAGCTGCAGCACCTGCTCCAGCAACGCCCCGCCCTGCCCCGCCGCCCCCAGGCGCGCATCGGCCGGCACATACACATGCTCGAAATCCACCTGGGCCAGCTTGCGGGTCGGGTCCAGGGTCGGCACCAGGCGGCGGCGGATGCCGGGCGTATCGGCGGGCACGGCGAACAGCTCGATGCCCTCATCGCCCCGCGCGGCCACCACCAGCAGCCCCGCCTCGTGGCCATCCAGCACCTGGCGCAAGCGCCCCTCGATCACAAAGCCCCGCCCCTCGGCGCGCACGCTCGCCTGCACCGCCTCCAGCCCCTCACGGTTATTGCCCGCATAGGCCAGGGTCGCGGTCAGGCTGCCGTCCGCCAACTGCGGCAACCAGCGCACCTTCTGCGCATCACTGCCGCCCAGCAACAACGCCGGCGTGGCCAGGCAGGCCGTGGCGAAAAAGGGTGAACAGAACAGCCGCCGGCCCATCTGCTCCAGCAGAATCGCCAGCTCCACGAACCCCAGCCCCAACCCGCCGTACTGCTCGGGAATATGAATGGCCGGCCACACCATCTCCGTGCACAGGCGCTGCCACAGCGCAGGGTCATACCCCCGCTCGGACGCCATCGCCGCACGCACGGCGGCGGAGTCGGATACATCCGCGAGAAAGCTCTCGGCGGACTCGCGGATCATCTCCTGCTCATCGCTGAACGCGAATTCCATGGGACTGCCTTGTGGTGATTACTGGGCTGGACGGCAGTCTGGCGGGTTGTAGAGAGGGGGGAATCGTCCGGATGGACGACGGGGAAATGGCGGGAATGGAGTGAGTGGATAGGCTCAGGTGGCGCTCAACAAAGGGCGCGCAATCAGTCGTAAGCCAACACCTTGCCTTTGGTAAGACTTGAGGAATAGCATCGGGCCATCACTTGCAAGGATGCTCAAAGTGCCCGGACCACTCCGCCTCCTTCTCCTCCTCGCCCTGGCGTTCGCTGCGCTTTCGCCGCCTGCGTACGCCGGCAATACGCCGTGCTCCGGCAGCAAGGGCGGCATCGCTCGCTGCGACGGCGACCTGTTTCTCTGCAATGACGGCTCGATCAGTAGATCAGCTTCTCCCGTGTCAATACTTCAAGTGGTTCTCAAGATCAATCCTCCTCTTTAGCACTTCATCGAGATAAATCCAATTGAACTTGCACTCGATTTTCTTGGGCGAAACAACTTCAGAAAAAACAAGAGTTACGTGCAACTTCAACATAAAAATAGGAACAATGTAACTTTCACCATCAGCTTACACTCAGAAAAGTCGAGCTTACATTTATGGAAAAAATAACAGAACTTGCAGAGTACTTTAGAAAGGTACCCGCTGCTTTTTTAGTCGCAATATTATCAGTCCTTGGATTAATTTTATTTCTACCAGAGGGACTTGCAAAAGCAGTAGCCGTTGATAATTTCAGAGAGGAGTTTCGCATATATCTGGGCCCAGCCTTCTTACTAGTACTTTCATTCTGCATCGCAAGAATATTTACCTTCCTCATGCAAGACCACAAACAAAAAAAAGCAAACAAAGAACTCAAAGACCTGCTGCACAACCTAACCCCAGAAGAAAAGGGCTACTTAATTCCCTATATAATACATAAGCAAAACACAGTACATGTCGGGATGGATGATGGAGTCATGGCGGGACTAAGATCCAAAAGGATCACATACCTCGCCGCCAATGTAGGCGACATTCTAGATGGCTTTGCTTTTAACTTGCAGCCATGGGCCAGAAAATACCTTGAAGAAAATCAGCAACTCCTAGATGGATATGTAGGCGAGCCACGGACTCCTAGACAAAGAAGAGGTTTGACGTGGTGAAGCTTGCTTCGAACTTCAACTAAAACACAGCACACCCACAAAAAACCGCATGAGTGCTGACACGAATTTCAACAGGGAGTTAATGAACTTGAGAGAGAAAAGCACTTTGTGCTCTCCGGATATCGATGGTTACTTAGACTACGCCACAAGCATAATTAACTTTAAGAAATATGACGGCAGACATAAAAAACTTCTAAAAAAATCAATTCAACCAAAAGTCGATTCAAACACTATTAATTTTGACCTGATAGAGGCGACCAAGCTAATAACCCATGAGCTAACTCACTATCTAGACCTAACAACCACAGTATGGGGCGTTGAATTTTTAGTTAGAAGAGACTTAGCCCTGTCCAAAATATCTGAAACTGCCCAGGAGGCCGTCAATGTTTCAATGTTGAATATTTCAGAAATCCTAATGCATAAGGAACTAGTCAAGATACACAGACTAGTTAGACTTGAAAATATAAAATTAGCACACACCGTTACTTACGATAAAAAATACGGCCCAATAATTATAATTCACATATCAAAACACGGTGACTTGATCGCAGAAACCCCATTAAGTATGCTTTCTTTGCTTGAGGCAAATGCAGTTGCCAACGAGATGATGGCAGAGGCTAAGTGGATATCAACTACCTGTGGAAGTCTGAGTAACTATCACGAGCAGAGAATCTCCTCACGACTGGATGAGATCATAAAAGACCCAAATAGGCTGGAATATAATATTCTCCACCTCCTTATAAAACTGCATTTTCCTGAGCTTAATTTTCTTTCGAAGCTTTCTCTCTCGGTCGCTATTTTTGATTTTGCATTGAACATTTCAGGCATAGATATGTCTGCCATGGCAAATCTTTTAGTAAGAACCATCACAAATCGGGAGACAGGTGACGCACTCTGCAATGATCTTTGCAGAGGAATGTCTAGACAAGTTGTTTCCTTTAAACTAATCCTACTTATACATCAATATATAAATGAGACTGGATTGGGAAATCAGGAAATGACAGATCTTCTTGAAAAAGATCCGCTCAGCATAATAATTTCAACTTTAAAACACTTCGGCCTAGAACTACCAAGCCATAAGGGCAATACCCTCTCATTTAGTGACCTTGAGTATAACGCCGGAATTCGTCTTCTGCGAAAGCACAAAGGAAAATTTGAACCCAAAGGGCATATTTCGTCGATGTTAAAAAACAGAAGAATACGACGAACTTCATGCTTCATCGCTCACAACCTGAAGAAATATGAATTACCCGACTTACTTCTTGATGATGAAACTCGATTCAAGATGCCCACTCGTCAGCGTTACAATGTTACACAGCACTGGGATGAGATGTATGAAGAATGCCTCGCATTTAACAAGCTTGCGAACTCCCCTGATGTAAATAAAAAATTCCACTTAGGATTAGGAGAATGGGGACCAATGCAGGAATTAAGATCCAGAACCATAGCAGCACGCATTTTGCGTGACATAAATAATACTGAGTAAAGTCATAACATCAAAAAGGCAGACCACATATTAAAACAGCAGAGGAAGCTTATAGCAGAAAATTACATTTATACAGCAACCATTATTGCCAAAGTGGCTACTTTAGGTCGCAATCAATAGCCAATAAATAATTAATTCTCATCTCAATGCATATGAAGATTGCTTTGCAGTGCCACTATAAGTTCTTTAAATAACACCCTCTCCCCTTGCCCTCCCCCTCCCTCCTCCCTATCCTCCCCCAGCCACGGTAAATCCCGTGGCCGGGTTTGACAGCCCGAAAGCAAGAGGCGCGATTGCGCCTCAACGGTGCATGCGGAAGCGGCGAATTGCTTCTGCAGGCCCTTGCTCGCATGCAGTTTTCAACTGCAACGCTATATGGCGGATCGCGTGGGGAGACCCTCGTGGTCTGCCGGGTCCTCTTGCCTCGGTCTGTCAACCCCGCGCGATCTGCCACCCTTGATGACAGCGCGGGTGGTGGAGCCTTCCTATCGCAAGAGGAGATTCACCATGAAAAACGCATATTCCCCCCTCGTTTTCTATCACCACCACCAACGCCTACGCGCCGTGATGGTCGACAACCAGCCCTGGTTCGTCGCCCATGATTTCGCGCAGTTGATCGGCCTGGCCGATGCCCTGCCCTTGCTCCCTTCCTTGCAGCCTCACGAGCAACAAACCCTCTCCCTCCGCTACACCGACGACTTCCATGAAGAGGTGGTGGTGATCAGCGATATCGGCGCTTACCGGGGGCTGTTCCAGTTCGGTAGGCCCAAGCATGGCGATGTGGGCCGCTGGGTGAACGAGGTGCTGATACCGACGCTGCATGACTACCACCGCACGCCCGATGCGGCCCCGACGCGTGAAACGCTGACCTACGAGGGCCGGCAGCTGGGTGTGGTGCGCTGGCAGGGCGAGCAGTGGGTGGCCTGGCGGGATTTGCCGCTGTTCATGGCCAGCGGCAAGGAGGTGTCGGCATGAGCACGGATATGCAGCAGCAACGCCTGCACGACCTGCTGGAGCGCCTGGATTCACGGTTGAACGCCGTGCACATGATCGCGGCGATCATCCAGGACAACGCGGGCCGGCGCGAGGGCACCCCCGGCCCCTTTCTCAACGAAGTCCGCGAGGGTGCGCTGATGGATGTGATGGTGGACCTCTGCCGCAGCAACCAGCAGGACTTCTGGCAACTGATGAAGATGGGCGCACTGCCCCTCTGGACCAACTGACCCGAACCTGGCCCCTCTCGGAATAGGGAGGGGCTTGTGGGGCAAATGCGTTCCCCCTGGGCGATTGAAGTGGTTCTGTCGGCGTTAGCTATTGTGGTTTTAAGCAAGCGCTCAAACACGATGCTTTCCGGGTGCCCAAGGGTTTCTGCCACCGCCACCGCATGGGTTTCGCTCCGCTCTACCCATCCTACGAAAAGCGGTACTCATCCGATGGTGATGCGCACATCAACATGAGGTCTTGAGCATCGAGGTTGGAGCAGCCGCCAAACGCCCCTTCCCAGCAGGCCGAGCGAATCGTCGTGGAAGGGGTTGAGCGACATGGATGTCGCGAGAGCCGCGATGGGCCAGGGATGGCCCTTCGCGGCGTGCCCCTGGAACGATGATGGAGCGAGGGAAGTCTGGCGAAGCCAGACCCGTATGGAGGGGCAAGTTTTTTGGTTCCTTTTCAACGATTGGAAAAGGGACTCGCCCGGGTGGGCGAAACCAGAAGCGCCAACAAAACTCGGCAATCAGCCGGACTCAAATCCCCTGGCAACACTTAACGCAGACAGAGCCATTGAAGTCGCCCCTACAAGGTGGTTGCGCGGCGTTCCGTAGCGAGGTGAAATCCGCAGCTTCCGGCGGCGCACGAGCGCTGTGAACCGCCGCCCTGCTCCAGGGATGAAAGACCACCACCACGGATGCGTACAAACCCCATGCTCAGACTGATTGCCGTACTGGCCGCCATGCTTGCCCTGTCGGGATGCTCGTTTCTGGTCGAAATGATCGTATTCAACAACAGCGATGCGCGCATCCAGGTTTGCAACCTGAACCAGACAGTGCCGACCTGCGAAATCATCGAGCCGAAGTCGTCCCTGAAAATCCTGCTGACTGGCGACAAGTTGGACCCAATCATCACCTACAGCATCAAGGGATCGGGCGAAGAAAGAACCTACAGGTTCGTATTCGAGCCCTACCCGGCGCAGGCCTCTGAAATCTACTGCCAAGGGTTCCTCATGAAGAGGTGCGATATCCCCCTTCAATACGAACCCGACGGTTTGCTGTATTGGGCGGGAAAGGACCAGGTGCTCCCTGTCGAGCGCTTCCCCGCGCAGCCACCGGGGTTTCCGGTTTCGCCGGATTAAGTAGCGGCTGCGTAGTGGCAAGGATGCAGGTACACGCCGGGCCGTGCGTGTGGATGGGGAGGTTTTCGCGAATGAATTCGCTCCCACGGGTTCGTTTGGCGATGTGCGGCCGGTTGGCGATTCAGGTGTTCAGCCAGCGGTTGATGGGAGGCCGGATGGGGTTGCCGACGCCTGGCGGGGGGCCGGCGTCGAGGTTGGCGAGCACGCGTTGTTTCAGCGCGGCGAATAGCGCCTCCGGCAATGCGGAGGATTGGCGCAGGGCGAGGTCGATGTGGATGTCGACCTGCTCCGCGGTGGCTGCCCGGCAGCCTTTGCCGAGGTTGTGCAGTTCATGGAAGAAGTGCAGGCGCTTGGCGTCCACGGCCAGTAGCCAGGAGCGCACTTCCAGTTCGTCCCCCAGGGCCACTTCCCGTTCGTAGACCATGTGGCTGGCGAGCACGGCCTTGCCGCAGCCGGTGCGCTGCACGTAGTCCTCGCCCAGGCCGAGTTGCCGGGTGAAGGTGACGTGGGCCTCGTAGATGACGAGGCCGTAGTGGGTGGCGTTCATGTGGCCGTTCACGTCGATCCACTCGGTGGGGACGGTGACCCGCAGCGTACTGACCGGCGCGTGCATGGCTGATTCGCTCCTTGTTGGGTAGGTGGCCGCCCGGCTAGCTGCCGTACACCTTCTGCGGCGGGGTGGCGTCGGCCAGCAGGCGGTCGATGACGCCGCCCAGTTCTTCGGGGTTGAAGCGCGCGCCCTTGTCGAACTCCGGGCCCTTGCGCCAGCCGTCGGCGATGGAGAGCTTGCCGCCTTCCACTTCGAACAGGCGCCCGGTGACGCCCTGGGAGGCTTCGGAGCCGAGCCACACCACCAGGGGCGCGACGTTTTCGGGGGCGAAGTGGTCGAAGCCGTCTTCGGGCTTTTTCATTACCTCGGCGAACACGGTTTCGGTCATGCCGGTGCGTGCGGCGGGGGCCAGGGCGTTGGCGGTGATGCCGTAGCGCGCCAGTTCGGCGGCCTGCACCAGGGTGAGGGAGGCGATGCCGCCCTTGGCGGCGGCGTAATTGGACTGGCCGATGGAGCCCTGCAGCCCGGCGCCGGAGCTGGTGTTGATGATGCGCGCCTGCAGCCGGGCGCCGCCCTTGGCCTGTTCGCGCCAGTGCTTCACGGCGTGGCTGGCGAGGCAGAAGTGGCCCTTGAGGTGCACCGCCATCACCGCGTCCCAGTCGGCTTCACCGAGGCTGGCGAACATGCGGTCGCAGCAGATGCCGGCGTTGTTCACCAGCACGTGGAGGTCGCCGTAGGTGTCCAGCACCTGGCGGAGGATGTCGCCAGCGGCGGCGTAGTCGGTGATGTCGCCGCTGTTGGCGATGGCCTGGCCGCCCTCGGCGCGTATCTGCGCCACCACAGCTTCGGCGGCGGGCAGGTTGATATCGTTGACCACCACCTTGGCGCCCTCGGCGGCGAAGGCCAGGGCGTAGGCGCGGCCCAGCCCGCCGCCGGCGCCGGTGATAAGGACGATGCGGTCTTGGCAGATTGGCATTTCAATTCTCCGTCGCTTGGTTCATTGGATTTCAATCGGGGCCGGTGCCTTCCGGGGCGCGTTCAACAGATCGCCAGCGAAGGTCAGGCAAGGCGGCCGCCCCGCCAACGCCGCATCACCGAGCGCAGCAGCGTTGACGCGTCCCGTCAGAGCCGTTCGATGATGGTCACGTTGGCTTGCCCACCGCCTTCGCACATGGTCTGCAGGCCGTAGCGGCCGCCACTGCGTTCCAGCTCGTGCAGCAGGGTGCACATCAGCCGGGTGCCGGTGGCGCCCAGGGGGTGGCCGAGGGCGATGGCGCCACCGTTGACGTTGGTGCGCTCGTGGGGGTAGCCGGTTTCCTGCAGCCAGGCCATGGCGACGGAGGCGAAGGCTTCGTTGATTTCCACCCGGTCGATGTCATCCAGTTGCATGCCGGCGCGCTTGAGGGCGTAGGCGGTGGCGGGGATGGGGGCGGTGAGCATCCACACCGGGTCGTCGGCGCGCACGCTGATGTGGTGGATGCGCGCGCGGGGCGTGAGGCCGTAGCGCTTGAGTGCGGCTTCGGAGACCACCAGCAGCGCGCTGGCGCCGTCGCAGGTCTGGCTGGAGACGGCGGCGGTGACGCGGTCGCAGCCGAACAGGAAGCCCAGCTCGGCCATCGTGTCGAGGCTGGTGTGGCGCGGGGTTTCGTCGTGCTCGACGCCGGCCAGGGGGACGATCTCGCGGGCGAAGCGGCCCTGCTCGATGGCGCGCAGGGCGCGGCGGTGGGATTCCAGGGCGTAGGCCTCCAGGGCCTGGCGCGAGAGGTCCCACTTCTCGGCGATCATCTGCGCGGAGCGGAACTGGGTCGGCGGTTGCGCGCCGTAGCGCTTCACCCAGCCTGCGGAGCCGGAGAAGGGGTCGCTGAAGCCCAGGGGCTCGGCGGCGATCATGGCCGAGGAGATGGGGATCTGCGTCATGGTCTGCACGCCGCCGGCGATGACCACGTCCTGGGTGCCGCTCATCACCGCCTGGGCGGCGAAGTGCACGGCCTGCTGGGAGGAGCCGCACTGGCGGTCGATGGTGGTGCCGGGCACGGCCTGGTCGAGGCCGGCGGCCAGCCAGCAGGTGCGGGCGATGTCGCCGGCCAGGGGGCCGATGGTGTCGACGCAGCCGAAGATCACGTCGTCGTAGTCGGCCTCGGGAATGGGGTTGCGTGCCACCAGCTCGCGCAGCACGTGGGCGCCGAGGTCGGCGGCGTGGATGTGGCTCAGGCCGCCCTTGCGCCGCCCGGTGGGGGTGCGCAGGGCATCGACTATGTAGGCTTCGGGCATGGCGGGTCTCGCTTGGAATTTTGTAGGTCTTGTGTGGCTAGAAGGTGTGGCCGGCGCCGGGGGTGATGGCACCGGAGAACAGCGCCTCGCGCACCCGTGCCTTGTGCCAGCCGCGGTCGCCCCAGACCTTGTCCAGGGCCCAGGCGCGCTTCATGAACAGCTGCAGGTCGACTTCCCAGGTGTACCCCATGGCGCCGTGGGCCTGGATGGCGTTCTTCGCCGCCAGCAGCGCGGCCTCGGCACAGGCCAGGCGGGCGTGGGAGACCTGGGCGTCCTGCCCCGGCAGGTGGTGGGCGACGGCGTAGGCGGCGCGGTAGAGCGGCGCCTTGGCGAACTCGATCTGCACCGCGACGTTGGCCATCAGGTGCTTCACCGCCTGGAAGGAACCCACTGGCTTGCCGAACTGCTTGCGCTCGAAGCTGTAGTCCACCGCCAGGTCGACCATGCGCCGGGCCAGGCCCAGGGATTGCGCGGCGGTGCCCAGGGCGCCGCGGTTGCAGGCCCCGGCCCAGAGCGCACGACCCTGCTCGCCAGCGGCCACGCAGGTGGCGGCGGAAGGTTGCCAGTGCACGCGGAACAGCTGGCGGCTGGGGTCGACGGATGGGTTGCGGGTGAGGTCCACCTGTTCGCGGCGCAGGGCGTGCACCTCGTCGCCATGGGGCAACAGCAGCAGGCTGGCGACGTGGGCGTCGGCCACCAGCGGGTTGCCCGGCTGGCCCACGGCGAGGCGCGCCTTGCCTTCGGCAATGCGAGTGAGCCATTCGCCTTGCAGGTCGAGCTGCTCGGCGCCCAGGCCGGCGAGCAGCGGCACGCCCACCAGCATGGTGTCCACCAGCGGTTCGGGCAGGGCCGCGTAGCCGCATTCCTGGGCCAGGAGGATGAAGTCCAGCTCGTTCATGTCGAGGCCGCCGAAGCCTTCCGGCACGGTGACGGCGGTGAGGCCGAGTTCGGTGAGCTGGGCCCAGAGTTCGTCGCTGCGGCCCCCCTCCACCTGCCAGAGTTCGCGGATGCGCTCCGGCGTCACTTCGTTGGTGAGGAAGGCGCGGACGTTTTCCTCGAACAGCTGTTGGTCGTCGCTGAATGTGAAGTCCATGGCGTCCCCGTTATGCGCGCGGCATGCCGAGCATCCGCTCGGCGATGATGTTGCGTTGGATCTCGTTGGTGCCGGCGTAGATGGGCCCGGCCTGGGCGAAGAGGAAGCCGTCCAGCCAGTGGCCGACCTCCCCCGCGTCCGGTGCTTCGGGCAGCAGCTCGCCGCGCAGGCCGAGGATCGACAGCGCCGTCTCGTGCATGCGCTGGTCCAGCTCGGACCAGAAGATCTTGTTGGTGGAGGATTCCGCGCCGATCCTGCCGCCCTTCACCAGCCGCGAGGCGGTCATGTAGGTGTTGAGGGTGTAGGCCTCGGCGTCGAGCCAGGCGCGCATCACCGCCTCGCCTATTGCCGGGTCCTGGTCGGCGGCGTCCTGGTTGGCCAGGTACAGCTGCACCAGGCGCCGCGCGGTTTCCTGGAAGCGCGCCGGCGAGCGCAGCATCAGCCCGCGCTCGAACCCGGCGGTGGACATCGCCACGTGCCAGCCCATGCCCTCCCCGCCCAGGACGTTGTCCACAGGCACTTTCACATCGTCGAAGAAGATCTCGGCGAAGCCCGGCAGGCCGTTGAGCTGGGCGATGGGGCGGATGGTGATGCCCGGGCTGTCCAGCGGCAGGAGGATGAAGGTGAGGCCGTGGTGGCGGCTGGATTGCGGGTCGCTGCGGAACAGGCCGAACAGCCAGTCGGCCCATACGGCGCGGGTCGACCAGGTCTTCTGGCCGTTGATCACGTAGTGCTCGCCCTGGCGCTCGGCGCGGCAGCGGATGGCGGCCATGTCGGAGCCGGCGTTCGGCTCGGACCAGCCCTGGGCCCAGATTTCCTCGCCCGTGGCCATCTTCGGCAGGAAGCGTTCCTGCTGCGCGGCGGTGCCGAACTCCATCAGCGTGGGGCCGAGCAGGAAGATGCCGTTCTGGTTGACCCGGGCCGGGGCGCCGGCGCGGTAGTACTCCTCCTCGAAGATCAGCCATTCGATCAGGTCGCAGCCACGCCCACCCAGGGCCTTGGGCCAGGTGACCATGCCCCAGCGGCCCTCGTTGAGCCGGGCTTCCCAGGCGCGGTGCAGGCGGAAGCCCTCTTCGCAATCGAAGGAGGGCAGCGGCTGGGCGGGCACGTTGGCCGCCAGCCAGGCGCGGGCTTCCTCGCGGAAGGCCTGTTGCGCCGGTGTATAGGTCAGTTGCATAGGTGTCAGCCCTTGAAGTTGGCGGCGCGCTTGTCGACGAAGGCATCGCGGGATTCCTGGGAATCCAGCGAGCGGTAGGCCTGCAGGGTGAAGCCCTGTTCCCAGCGGTATTTGTCTTCGAGGTTGCCGTCCTCGATGCCGGTGAGGGCTTCCTTGGCCAGGGCGATCATGGCCGGGCTCTTGGCGGCGATCTTGGCGGCGATCTCCAGGGCCGCGTCGCGCAGCCGCTCGCGGGGCACCACGCGCTCCACGGCGCCCAGGCGGTGGGCCTCGGCGGCGTCGATCAGCTCGCCGGTGAAGTACATGTGGCGCACCTTCTGCACCGGGAACAGGCGCTGCAGGTGGGCGCCGCCGCCCATGGCGCCACGGTCCACCTCGGGCACGCCGAAGCGCGCGCACTCGGAGGCGACGAGGATGTCCGCCGCGCCACACAGGCCGATGCCGCCACCGAGCACGAAGCCGTGCACGGCGATGACCACCGGCTTGGGGTTGCGGTGCACGGCGCGGAAGCTGTCGTAGTTGCCCTTGTTCACCGCGACTATGAGGCTGTCGTCGGCGGCCAGCTCCTTGATGTCGACCCCGGCGCAGAAGCCCCGCCCTTCGGCGCGGATGACGATGACGCGCACCTCGGGCGCCGCGCCCAGGCGCTCCAGCTCGGCGGCGATGGCAGCCCAGCCGCGGCTGTCGAAGGCGTTCACCGGCGGGTGGTCGAAGACCATCTCGGCGATGCCGTTGTCGAGACTGACGTGAAACGGTGTGGTCATGGCCTTATCCCCCTCAGGACGCACGGCGGCACAGCTCGGCGAGCCGTTGCTCGGCCTGCTGCACGATGGATTCGATGAGTTCGGCGCAGCCCGGCAGGCCGTCGATGGCGGCGGCGACCTGGCCGGCGGGCAGCACGCCTTCGGCCGGCTGGCCGTCGACCATGGCCTTCTGGATCACCATCGGCGCGTTGGCGGCCATCAGCGTCTGTGCGGCGCTGAGGCCGTCGTTGCCGCGCATCTTCAGGGCACTGGCCAGCAACCCGGCGAGGCTGGCACCGCTGTGGCGGCGGTAGGCCAGGGCACTGCGCAGGGCCAGCAGCAGGCGGCCGAGCCCGCCGGAGCGCTCCAGGGCGTCGAGCAGTTCGTTGCGGATCATCCGTTGCGGCATGCCATCGATGGCGCGGCTGACGATGATCGCCGCCGGGTCGCGCACCTGGAGGTAGCGCTCCAGGGTGGCCGCCGGCACCGGGCTGTCGGCGCTCATCAGGAAGCGCGTGCCCATGGCGATGCCTTCGGCGCCCAGGGCCAGGGCCGAGACCAGGCCGCGCCCGTCCTTGAAGCCGCCGGCAGCGACCACCGGCACCTGGACCGCGTCCACCACCTGGCCGAGGAGGATGGCGGTGGGCACCGAGCCGGTGTGGCCGCCGCCCTCGCCGCCTTGCACGGTCACCGCGTCGGCGCCCATCTCCACGGCCTTCACCGCGTGTTTGAGGGCGCCCACCGTGGGGATGCAGACCACGCCGGCATCCTTGAGCCGGCCGATCATGGCCTTGCCCGGCGAGCGGCTGTAGCTCACCGCGCGCACGCCGTGGCGCAGCACCAGCGTGACGATCTCCTCGGCGTTGGCCTGGTACATGTGGAAGTTGACGCCGAAGGGCCGGTCGCTGAGGCGCTGGGTCTGCAGGATGGCGTCTTCCATGCGCGCCGGCTCGATGGTCGCCCCGGCGAGGAAGCCGAAGCCGCCGGCGTTGCCCGTGGCGGCCACCAGCCTGGGGTCGGCGACCCAGCCCATGGCGGTCTGGATGATCGGGTAGCGGCAGCCGAGCAGGCGGGTCAGGCGTGTTTCGAGGGAAATCGCCATCAGGCCTCCGACGGGTTGCGCTGGGATTGCGCCATGGCGCGGGCGTCGTAGCCGCCCAGCTTGTCGCCGCTGACCAGCTCGTTGTGGGCATGGGCGAAGTGGTGCAGGCCGAACACCATGTCCATGGTGGCGCGCTTGCCCATCAGGTCCTCGGCGTTGTTCACCGCCTGCTTGGTCAGCTGCAAACCCAGGCGCGGCATCTGCGCGATGCGCCGGGCCACGTCCAGGGTCACGTCCAGCAGCACGTCGCGGGGCACCACCTTGTTGACCATGCCCATCTGCCAGGCGCGCTCGGCGCCCATGCGCTCGCCGAGGAAGAGGAATTCCTTGGCGATGCGCGGGTTGAGTTCGTGCACATGGGCGAAGTACTCGACGCCGGGGATGCCCATGCGCACCACCGGGTCGGAAAAGAAGGCGTCGTCCGAGGCGATGATCAGGTCGCAGACCCAGGCCAGCATCAGGCCGCCGGCGATGCAGGCGCCCTGGACCATGGCGACGGTGGGCTTGGGCATGTCGCGCCAGCGCCGGCACATGCCCAGGTACACCTCCTGCTCGCGGGCGTAGAGGAACTCGCCGCCCGGCTTGCCGACGTGGTCGTACCAGAGGCTGGCGCGCTCGAAGCTCTGGTCGACGTCGCGCCCCGGGGTGCCGATGTCGTGCCCGGCGGAGAAGTGCTTGCCGGCCCCGGCGAGGACGATGACCTTCACCGCGTCGTCGTCGCAGGCGCGGCGGAAGGCGGCGTCCAGCGCGTAGGTCATGCGCGAGTTCTGCGCGTTGTGGTACTCGGGGCGCTGCATGGTGACCAGGGCCAGCGGGCCCTGCACCTCGTAGCGCACCACCTGCTCTTCGGCCTGTTCGTGGTTCATGGGCTGCTCCGCCTAGTGGACCGTGGCCCGGGCGCGCACGCCCGGCGGGTTGTCCTTGAGCTGGCTGGCGCGCAGGTTGTGCGGGTCCAGCTGCTGGATGAGGATCAGTTGTTCGAGGGTCGGCGCCGCCGTGGTGGGGATCTTCTGCGGCACGTGCAGCGGGAAGGCGGTGGCGTCCAGCACCTCGTCGACGCTGACGCCGGGGTGCAGCGAGCGGATGCGCATCTGCCGCTCGGGGCCGTGGAAATCCAGCACGCAGAGGTCGGTGACGATCAGGCGGATGTCGATCTCGTCCAGCGACCAGCCCCGCGCCAGGCGCGCCGGGTTGTAGCCCACCGAGGCGACCACATCCACCTCGCCGTCGACGAACACGCGGCGGTTGTGGCTGGCCACCAGGAAGGAGTTGGCGTGGCTGATGGAGTTGCCGGGGAAACCGCGCACGCCGAGCATCTGCGACTTCGGCCGGGCGTGGTCGCCGATGCAGGAGATGTTGGCCTGGCCGTAGCGGTCGATCTGCACCGGGCCCACCAGGGCGTGGCGGTGGCCGCTCCAGACGTTGTCGAAGATGCGCGAGAAGCCCATCCAGCTGTCGTAGCGGGGCTGGTAGCCGTCACGCGGGCCGAGCGGCACGGGCTCGGCGACCATGAAGGCTTCGGAGTCGGTCATCATCAGCCGGGCGTTGCTGTTGAGCATGGCCAGGGACGCGGCCAGGCGCTGCAACACGCCGATACCGGTGGCGAGCACCTCGCCGTCGTCGGCGAAGGCCTCGGCGGCCGCGCAGATCATCAGCTCGGCGAGGCTGTAGGGTTGTTTGGTGGCGGTCATCTCGGCCTCCTCGATGTTCGATTCAAAAAACCGGGAGTGGCAGTTGGCGGATGGCATTGAGCCCGCCGACCCGTGCGAGGTATTCGTCCTCGCCGCAGTTCACGTAGCGCTCCACGTAGTCGAGCCAGCCGTCCGGCTCGCTGGCCGAGGCGTTGTAGGCCTTGAAGTGCGCGGTATCGAAGCCGTACAGCGGCGCGCAGGACGACGGGTGCGCCCCGCCCGGCAGGTGCACCACGGCGCTGGTGAGGTTGCGTTCCCAGAACACCTGGCGGGCGCGCATCGGGTCCTGGTGGAACCAGTCGCTGTCCACCAGCTCGTCGCAGCTGACATAGGCCTTGTCGGCGGCGCGCACGAAGAGGTCATCCATGTAGTGGTCGGGCCCGGCGATCTGGCACACGCCCCGGGCGTCGGCGCGGTCGACATGGACCAGCGCGGCATCCAGCTTCAGGGCCGGCATGGCGACCCAGTCGCGGCTGTCGTCATAGGGCGAGGTGACCAGCTTCAACTGCGGGTTGAGGCGCAGCACGTCGGTGCCCAGGCCCAGGGCGGTGGGTATGAAGGGCACGCCCATGGCCGCGGCCTTGAGGCCGAGCAGGAGCATGCCTTCGTCGATCTCGGTCACCTCCACGGCGCCGGCCTGGCGGGCCTTGCGGAAGTAGGGTTCGAGGGGGATGAAGTCCAGCGAGACGAAGGCGTACACCAGCCGCCGCACCTTGCCGGCGGCGCAGAGCATGCCCACGTCGGCGCCGCCATAGGCGACCACGGTGAGGTCCTTGAGGCCGGAGCGGAGAATCTCGCGCACCAGCGCCATGGGCTTGCGGCGCGGGCCCCAGCCACCGATGCCGATGGTCATGCCGTCGCGCAGCTGGCCGACCGCGTCGGCTGCCGTCATGCGTTTGTCCATGGGGTGCTCCTTAGCCGCGGCCGACGCTGAAGTCGTGGCCCCAGTGGCTGACCACGGTGCTCTCGAAGGGGGTGTGGGCTTCCCAGTCCATGACCTTGCCGCCGCAGCCGTACTCCAGGTCGAAGCCTGCGGGGGTCTGCATGTAGAAGCTGGTCATCTCGTCGTTGACGTGGCGGCCGAGGGTGGCGGAGAGCTTCACCTCGTGGGCGAGCATGCGGTCATGGGCGCGGCCGACGTCGTCGAGGCTGTTGACCTCCACCATCAGGTGCACACAGCCGGAAGGGATCGGGCATTCGAACAGCGCCAGCGAGTGGTGCCGGGCGTTGTTGCAGTGGAGGAAGTGGATGCGCTTCTCCGGCTCGGCCGGGTCGGGGGTGAAGCGCACCTTCATCAGGTCCGACAGGCCGAAGCCCATCACCCGCTCGTAGAAGTCCAGGCAGCGGTCGAAGCTCGGCGCCGGCAGCACCGCGTGGCCCATGCCCAGGGCGCTGGTGACGAAGCCGGAGACACCGGCGGGCGATGCGAAGGGGGCGAAATCCTGCAGCGGGCCCCAGAACAGCTCGTGGCGGTTGCCATCCGGGTCGGCGAAGCGCGCCAGCGCCTGCACCTTGCGCGCGGCGGCATCGGCGGCGCTGCCCCGCTGCACCTGCACATCGGCAGCCTGCAGCTCGGCGATGGCCTGCTCGAACTGTGCCTTGCCGGCCACTTCCCAGCCGCAGGCGCCGTAGCCGTCACGGTCCGCGCGCTCCACCAGGATGCGGTAGGCGCGCTCGTCCATCTTCAGGAACAGCCGCTCGGCCGTGGCCTCCACCATCATGCCCAGCACGTCGGTGGCATAGCGGTGCCAGCGTTGCAGGTCTGTCGAGGCTACGGTGACGTAACCCAAGCCACGGATGTCCATGCGCTTCTCCTCATCGTCGTTATCGCCGCATACGGGGTGCGGGCTCTATGGAACCGATTAAATCGGCTGCACCGGGAGGGGGCATCGTCCGATGGGACTAGCGCGAAAGGCGCATGGCGCGGGGGTTGTGGAGGCGCGTCTGTACGCCGGGGGTAACCCGACAAATCCGTGCACGGGACCACGCGGGTTTCACCCGCCCTACAGCAGCGCGTGGGGCTTGACCGCTGCGTAGGCTGTGCGTGCGGAGATAACCGCTGCGGGTGGAGGTCGCTTTTTACCTCCACCAGGGCGGAGTCGAGCGCGACACAGGTGCATGCCTGGAGCTCCGCATTGATGGGTTTCGCGGAGCTCTACCCATCCTACGGCCCTACAAGCCCGCCTGGTGGAGTCGCGGAACCCCGTAGGTCGGGTGCAACACGACAAGTCCGTGCACAGGAGCCACGCGGGTTTCACCCGCCCTACGGCTGTGCATGGGGCATGACCGCTGTGTAGGGTGGAGGTCGCTTTTTACCTCCACCAGGGCGGAGTCGAGCGCGGCACAGGTGCATGCCTGGAGCTCCGCATTGATGGGTTTCGCGGAGCTCTACCCATCCTACGGTCCTACAAGCCCGCCTGGTGGAGTCGCGGAACCCCTTAGGTCGGGTGCCGTGCACAGGAGCCACGCGGGTTTCACCCGCCCTACGGTCGCGCACGGGCATGACCGCTGCGTAGGGTGGAGGTCGCTTTTTACCTCCACCAGGGCGGAGTCGAGCGCGGCACAGGTGCATGCCTGGAGCTCCGCATTGATGGGTTTCGCGTAGCCCGGGCTACAGGTTCAGACCATCGCCCGCAATGCGTCCTTGGTGACCTTGCCGGCGGCGTTGAGGGGCATGGCGGAGAGCACCCGTGCGCGGCGCGGGACCTTGTAGTTGGCCATGTGCTCGCGGCACCAGGCGAGGAAGGCGTCGGCGTCGAGGCGCTGGCCGCCGGCGGGCAGGAGGAAGGCCATGGCCACCTCGCCCAGGCGCTCGTCGGGGATGCCGATCACCGCGGCCTGGGCCACGCCCGGGTAGGTGAGGATCACCTGCTCGATCTCCGCCGGGTACACGTTGAAGCCGCCGGTGATGAACATGTCCTTGATGCGGTCGGTGATGCGCAGGTAGCCCTGCTCATCGAGCACGCCGATGTCGCCGGTGTGCAGCCAGCCCTCGGCGTCGATGGCCTCGCCCGTGGCCTCGGGGTTGTTGAAATAGCCCCTCATCAGGTTGTAGCCACGCACCAGCAGCTCGCCCGGCTGGCCCGGCGGCAGCGGGTTGCCGGCGGCGTCGACGCAACGCACCTCCACGTCGGGGAAGGCGCGACCGGAGGTGGTGGCGATCACTTCCGGCGCATCGTCGGGGCGGCAGATGGTGACGAAGCCGCAGGCCTCGGTGAGGCCGTAGGCGGTGACGATGGTTTCGAAACCCAGCTCGCGGGCCATGCGCCGGACCATCTCCACCGGCACCGAGGCGGCGCCGGTGACGGCCACACGCAGGCTGGAGAGGTCGTAACGCTCACGGCCGGGGAAGCCGAGGATGCTCTGGTACAGGGTCGGCGGGCCGGGCAGCACGCTGACCTTTTCGCGGGCGATGCGCTCGAGCATCACCGGCACGTCGAACACCTGCTGCGGCAGGATGCAGCAGCCGCCCATCAGCGCCGCCAGCCAGCCGGCCTTGTAGCCGAAGCTGTGGAAGAACGGGTTGACGATCAGGTAGCGGTCGCCCGGGCGCAGGCCGACCATGGCGCTCCAGTCACGGACGATGCGCAGGTTCTGCCCGTGGGCGCTCATCACCCCCTTGGGCTTGCCGGTGGTGCCGGAGGTGAACAGCAGGTCGGAGAGGCTTTCGCCGTCCACTTGCGCCTCGCGCCGTTCCAGCTCCGCTGGCGCGACTTCATCCCCCAGGGCCAGGAAGGCCTCCCACTCCAGGCAGCCCTCCGCCGCGCCACGCAGGCACACACGCCGACGCAGCGCCGGCAGGTGCTCACCCGCCAGCAACGCCGGGTAGTCGGTGCCGAGGAATTCACCGATGACGAACAGCAGGCTGGCACCGCTCTCGCGCAGGATGTAGCCCGCCTCGGCGCCCTTCATCCGCGTGTTCAGCGGCACCAGCACCGCGCCCACGCTCTGCAGGGCGATGGCGGCGATGATCCATTCGTGGATGTTCGGCGCCCAGATGGCCACGCGCTCGCCATGGCCCACCTCCAGCGCCAGCAGGGCACGGGCGGCGCGGCGGCGCAGCTGGTCGAGCTGCTGGTAGCTGAGGCGGGTGCCGTCGTCCTCTATGGCCGGGGCTTGGTCGTAACGAACCGCCGCAGCGGCCAGCAACTGGGGGATGGTCAAGGTGCTTTCCAGGTTGGGCATGGGCGTTTCTCGGGCGCGAAGGGGCAGCGGCCGGGCACAGGGCCCGGCCGTGGTTGGGTGAAGGTGGATCAGGCCTGCGGCGGTGCGAAGCGACGACCGGCGGAGAAGCCGCCGTCGACGGCGATCATCTGCCCACTGACGAAGGAGGCATCGTCGGAGGCGAGGAACAGCGCCACGCCGGCCACCTCGTCCGGCTGCCCGGCGCGGCAGAGCATGTGCTGCGAGGCGAAGAAGGCATGGAAGGCCTCCTGCTCCTTGACCATCTGCGTCATGGGCGTGTCGATCAGCCCCGGGCACAGGCCGTTGACCCGCACATTGGCGTGGCCGTAGTCGATGGCCATGGAGCGGGTGAGCTGGGTGATGCCGCCCTTGGCGGTGTTGTAGGCGGCGTTGCCGTCGCAACCCTGGAGCCCGAAGATCGAGCCGAAGTTGATGATCGAACCGCTGCGCTGGGCCAGCATCGACGGCAGCGCGTGCTTGCTGGTGAGCATGCTGCCGGTGAGGTGGATATCCAGCACCCGGCGCCATTCCTCGGTGCTGGTCTCGGTGATGCTTCCACGGCTGGCGATGCCGGCGGCGTTGACCAGGGCGTCGATGCGGCCGAAGCGGCTGACCACCTCCTGCATCACCTCCTCGACCCGCGCCTCGTCGCGCACATCCAGGCTCATGAACAAGGGCGCCGGGCTGACCCCTTCCAGGCTCGCGGCGATATCCGCGCGCGGCTCACCGATATCCAGCCCGACCACCTGCGCGCCCTCGGCGGCGAAGCGGCGGACGCAGGCCAGGCCGATGCCCGATGCGGCACCGGTGATGACGGCGACCTTGTTCGACAGACGTGCCATGGGAAACCTCCTCGTTTGTTATTGGAATGGAGCTTTCGGCGGAGTCTACCCAAGGCGCGGGGCGGATTGATCGTCCATTGGGACTAGCCGGCACGCCAAGAAAAAGCCCGGCCGGAGCCGGGCGAAATTGGCACAGAACTACAGACTCAACACCGCCCCGCAGGGCGGTAGCACCCGGCTGTCACCCCGGGAACTTCAGTTTCAGCCGCGCGCTGCCGGCGCGGCCCTGGCATGCCAGGGTCCAGCCTTCGGCGAGTTCGGCGGGGCTGAGGATATCGTTGCGGGCGAGCAGCACCTCGCCCTCTTCCACCTGGCACATGCAGGCGCCGCAGAAGCCCTCCTCGCAGGAGAACGGCACGTCCAGCCCGGCGGCGCGGCAGCTCTGCAGCAGGGTGTGCCCCGGCTGCACCGGCACCTCGGTGAGCCGGCCGTCCAGCTCCACCAGCAGCTGTTCCACGGCGGCGCCGTCGGGCACCGGCAGGGGCTCGCCGGCGTCCGGGTCGGGCGGCGAGACGAAGCGCTCCACATGGATGCGCGCGGCGTCCTCCCCCAGCCCCAGCAGCGCCCGCTCCACGGTGTCCATGAAGGGGCCCGGCCCGCAGATGTAGAACTCCGCGCCGGCGTGGCCACGCACCAGCTGGCGCACCTGGCCCTCGTCGAGGAAGCCCTGCACCGAGTCCAGCACGTGCACCACCTCCAGGCGTTCGACCTGGGCGCGGGCGATGGCACGCAGCTCGTCGCGGAAAATCACCGAGGCCTCGTCGCGGTTGGCGTACACCAGCTTGATGCGCCGCGCGCTGGTCTGCAGGGCCGACTTGAGAATGGAGAACACCGGGGTGATGCCCGAGCCACCGCCGAACAGCACCAGGTCGTGCTCCCCCGGGCGCAGGTGGAAGTGCCCGGCCGGCGGTAGCACCTCCAGATGGTCGCCGGGGTGCACCTGGTCGTTGAACCAGTTGGACACCCGCCCGCCGTCCACCCGCTTGATGGTGACCTTGGGCAGGGCGTCGCAATCCGGCGAGCTGGACATGGAGTAGCAGCGCGTCAGCCGCTTGCCGCCGAGCGCCACGCGAAAGCCGAGGTACTGCCCCGGCTTGTAGCGGAAGCGCTCCTGCAGCTCGGCCGGCACCCGCAACACCAGGGAACGGCTGTCGTGGGTTTCGGCGATCACCTCGGCCACCTCCAGGTGGAAGGCGCCGGACTGCTGGGTTTCGATCACAAGAGGCTGCGCGCTGCCCATGGCCATCTCCGTTCAGAGCAGGCCGCTGATGGTCTGCGCGTTGTCGATGCGCAGCTCGCTGCCGCTGATGAAGCGCGACTCGTCGGAGGCGAGGAACAGCACCAGGGCGGCGATATCCCGCGGGGCGCACATGCGGTTCAGCGGGTTCTTGTCCAGCTCGCCCTGGGGGATCGCCTGACCGCCGGTCAGCGCCTGGGTCATGGGCGTATTGATGCCGTCCGGGTGCACGCTGTTGCAGCGGATGCGGTAGCCCTGGTGCTTGCAGTGCAGCGCCACGGAACGGGTCAGCGCCGCCACCGCGCCCTTGGAGGCGGAGTAGGCGCAGAAGGCCGGCATGCCGCCCAGGGCCGCCACCGAGGACATGTTGACGATGGAGCCGCCGCCGCTGTCCTTCATCGCGCCGATGGCGTACTTGCAGCCGAGGAAGTAGCCGTCGCTGTTGATGCGCTGCACCTTCTGCCACAGCTCCAGGCTGGTGTCCTCGACGCTGCCGACGGCGAGGATGGCGGCGTTGTTCACAAGCACGTCTAGGCGGCCGAATTTCTCCAGGGTGAGCTTGATGACGTTCTGCCAATCCGCCTCGCTGGCGATGTCCTGGCGGATGAACAGCGCCTCGCCCCCGATCTCGGCGGCCACCTGGCGGCCGGCCTCTTCGTTGAGGTCGGTGAGCACCACCCTGGCGCCTTCGCTGGCCAGCAGCAGCGCGTCTTCGCGACCGACGCCACTGGCGGCGCCGGTGACGATGCAGACCTTGCCTTCGACTCGTTTCATCGTTGTTCTCCTTGATAAGCCAGAGCGGCACGAACCAGGCCCGCCACATGGGCGCCGACCCGCCGCCCGGAATGGACGCAGTCGGCCAGCGACAGGCCGGACACATAGAAATTGGAAGCGACGCCCACGGCGTTGCGGCCGGCGGCGAACAGGCCGGCGACCGGCTGGCCGTCGGCACCGAGCACCTGGCCGCTGCGCTCGCACACGGCCAGGCCGCCGAGGGTGATCACCGGGCAGGGGAAAAGCCTGCTGGCGAAGGACAGGTCCAGGGCGTACCAGGGCCCGGCGTCCAGCTCGGCGAGGAAGCCGCGCGACTTGCCCAGGGCGTCCTCGCGCTCGCCACGGGCCGCAGCGCTGTAGTCGGCGAGGGTGCGCTGCAGGTTGCCCAGCGGCAGCCCGCTGCGCTCGCTCAGCTGCGCCAGGGTGTCGCCACGGCGGGCGTTGAACAGCATGTTGAGCACCGCCGGCAGGCGCTGGAAGCTCCACACCTTGCCGGGGCCGACCTGGGCGAAGGCTTCCTTCAGCAGCGCGCGGTTGAGGATGAGCACGGCGCGGCCACCCTGTTCCTCGACCATGGCGTGGCCGAGCTTGGCGCCGTAGACCTCTTCATTGCAGTAACGCAGGCCCTGGTCGTTGACGATCACCCCACGGGCCCAGGCCAGCGGCGGGTTGATGAAGCGCCAGGCGCTGGCCCGCTCCATGCGCGACAACTCGCCACCGACGCTGGCCCCCAGGCGGATGCCGCTGCCGTCGCAGCCGCTGGTGCCCAGGGGCAGGCCGTCGAGGTAGCGCGGTGCATGCACGCCGAGCATGGCGCGGTTGAAGACGAAGCCGCCGGCACTGAGCAGCACGCCGTGCTCGGCGCGGATCAGCCGGCGCCGCGCATGCTCGCGCTCCAGGGTGCGCAGGCGGCGGCGCCAGCGTTCGGCCAGGGCCGGTGCGTAGGGATGGATGGCGTCGGTCCAGCGCGACAGCCGCGCATGCTGCTTCGCCGCACGGCTGCCCGTGGGCAGTTCCCAGGCCTCGACGCCGATCACGGTGCAGGACGCATCCAGCACCAGGCGCTGCACTTCGCACTGGCTGCGCAGGCGCACGCCCAGGCGCAGCGCGCTGGCGGCCAGGGGGCGGAACAGGTTGATGCCGGACATGCCCGAGCCCAGGGCGCGGTGGCCACGGGGTGCCGGGCGGGCCTTGGCGGCGTATTCGGGCACCGCCTCGTTGCCGGAGTAGTAGAGGAAGTACTGGTCGCTGGGGTAGGAGGTTTTCAACGGCGGCACGCTGCCCTGGAAGGCGGCGCCCTGGCGCTCCAGCCAGGCGAGGTTGGCGCGGCTGGCGTCGCAGAACCCGCGCAGGGTTTCGGTGCTGACCGCATCGCCCACCTCTTCGCGCAGGTAGGCGTACATGGCTTCGGGGCTGTCTTCGACGCCCGCCTCGGCCTGCTGCGGCGTGCCACCGCCGGCATAGACCACCCCGCCGCTGCGGGCAGTGGCGCCGCCACCGGCGAAACGGTCCAGCGCCAGCACCGACAGCCCCTGCTCGGCGGCCTCGATGGCGGCACAGACACCGGCGCCGCCGAAGCCGACCACCAGCAGGTCGGCGCTGTCGTCCCAGTCCAGCTGCGCGGCGTCATGCACGCGCAGCGGGGCGTGCGGGTCCTGCTCCATGGCCGTCATGGCGCCCTCAGCTCGCCGCAGCCAGCGAGGAGGCGGTGGTGGTGTAGGTGCCGTCGAGGTAGACCAGCGGGCTGATCTCGGCGCTGTTGTGGATCTCGACGATGCGCCCGATGAACACCGTGTGGGTGCCGTAGCTGAAGCGCCCGTCCTGCTGGCAGAGGATCGCCGACTGGGCGTCGCCCAGGTAGGGAATGCCGCCGGGGCTGGTCCGCCAGTCGCCGCGCTGGAACCGTGCCTCGCCCTTTATCGGGCCGCTGCACAGGTGCGACAGCTCTTCCTGCTCCAGCCCGAGGATGTTCACGCAGAAATCCGCCCCGGCCTCCAGCACGGCGTGCAGCGACGCGGTGCGGTTGACGCAGATGAGCAGGGACGGCGGCTCGGTGGAGAGCGAGTCCACCGCCGTGGCCGACATGGCGAACCGCTCGCGGCCGTTGCTGGTGGTGATGATGGTCACGGACTTGGCCAGGCGACGCATCGCCTGGAGCATCTCGCCCTTCAATTCGGCCTGGCTCATGGCACTGCCCTCTTGTGGTTCTCAGGTGCCGTCGATTCTTCGCCAGGGCCCGGGGCCGGTCATCGTCCGAGGGGACTAGTTGGGTGAGGTGCGGTTCAAGGGGCAGGAACATGACCGCTGCGTAGGGTGGAGGTCGCTTTTTACCTCCACCAGGCGGGGCCAGGTCGGCGCGGGGCTACAGGGCTCCATCCAGAGCCGAGCGGGAAAAACGGTGGGCTGAAGCCCACCCGAAGCATCGCGAATGAATTCGCTCCTACGGGAAAGCCAGCTGCGTAGCCTGGGCTTCAGCCCGGGAATGGAGTGACCGGCGTCCCCGGGCTACAGGGTGATGGAAAGCTTCGTGAGCAGCGCTCGCTCCTACCGTGCCTGCGCCGGCATATGGTCCGTTTGAGGGATGCCGGCTGTTTTACCGGTTGCTTGAATGCCCGCGAGAGGTGGCAAGCCCTTAACCGGAGAACAACAAAAATGCTCGACCACGACCTGATCCGCCAACGCCTGAAACAACGTGCCCGTGAGCTGGTGCCGGTGCTGCGCAAGCGCGCGCCGCTGGCCGCGAAGAATGGCCAGCTGCCCGAGGAGACCCTGCGTGATTTCCACGAGGCGGGGTTCTTCCGCATCCTCCAGCCGGCGCGCTGGGAGGGCTACGAGCTGGAGCCCGGCGATTTCTTCGAGGTGCAGATGACCCTCGCCGAGGGCTGCATGTCGTCGGCCTGGGTGCTGGGGGTGATCGCCATCCACAACTGGCAGCTGGCGCTGTTCGACGACCGCGCGGCGCAGGATGTGTGGGGTGCGGATTCCAGCGTGCTGATCTCCTCGTCCTATATGCCGGTGGGCAAGGTCACCCGGGTGGAGGGCGGCTTCCGCCTCAGCGGTCGCTGGGGCTTTTCCTCCGGCAGCACGCACTGCCAGTGGGCCTTCCTCGGCGCCATGGTGCCGCCGGAGAAGGACGGCGACGGGCCGGACTATCGCACCTTCCTGGTGCCGCGCAGCGACTACCAGGTGCTCGACAACTGGGACGTGATGGGCCTGGAGGCCACCGGCTCCCACGACGTGCAGGTGCAGGACGCCTTCGTGCCCGAGTACCGCACCCACCGCTCCATCGACGGCTTCCTGCAGAACAGCCCCGGCAACGCGGTGAACGCCGCGCCGCTGTTCCGCCTGCCGTTCGGGCAGATCTTCGTGCGTGCGGTGTCGTCCGCCACCATCGGCGCGCTGCAGGGCGCCATCGACCTGTTCATCGAGGCCAACAAGAACCGCATCGGCGTCAACGACTGCCGCAAGATCGTCCAGGACCCCGGCGCCCAGAGCGCCCTGGCCAACGCCATGGTCACGGTGGATGAATGCCGCAGCGTGCTGCTGCGCAACTTCGAGCTGATGATGCAGCGCGCCCGCGCCGGCGAGCCGCTGACCATGGCCGAGCGGGTGAAGATGCGCTACGACTCGGCCATCGTCCCGGACAAGTGCGCCCAGGCGGTGGAGACGCTGATGTACAACAGCGGCGCCTCGACCATTTTCCGCCAGCACGGCATCAACCGCGCCTTCCGCGACATCCACACCGGCCGCGCCCACGTCGCCAACTGCCCCGGCAAGTACGCCCTCAACCTCGGCGCGGTGGGCATGGGCCTGGAGAGCAGCGACTTCTTCCTTTGATACCCATGAGGTCAGTCCCTGCGTAGGGTGGATGGCGCTTTTTTTCATCCACCATCGGAGTTCGGTTCGGCACCGCTTGGTGGACATGAAAAGCGATGTCCACCCACACAAGGGGTCACGCCCTGCGTGGGTGAATGCGCTTTTTTCATCCACCGTCAGAGTTCGGCTCGGCAGCGCTTGGTGGACATGAAAGCGATGTCCACCCGACGCAAGGGTCAGGCCCTGCGTAGGGTGGATGGCGCTTTTTTCATCCACCATCGGCGTGCCCGGCGAGCACCCGCGCCCGCTCCCAAAAACCCTGCCACGACGCCCGCCCCGCACGGGCGTCGTGCCGTTTGGGAGACCTGCGGGGATTAGTCTGTTTGGGGGATTCCACGCCATTTCGCTTGCCACACCATGCGCCCAAGGCCCGGTGTTTCGGGCCGACCAGACCAAGAACAACAAGGGCCAGAAGCACATGAAATTTTCCCTGATCTACGAGGCACAGACGATCGACTCCAGCCGCGAGGGCGACCGTCGCATCTTCGACGAAACCGTCGAGCAGGCGGTACTCGCCGACAAGCTCGGTTTCGACACCTTCTGGTGCGTGGAACACACCGCGCTGACCAACTACTCGCACATGTCCGCACCGGAAACCATGCTCGCCTTCGTCGCCGGCAAGACCGAGCGCATCGGCATCGGCCACGGCGTGGTGTGCCTGCCGCCGGCGATGAACCACCCGGTGAAGGTGGCCGAACGCATCGCCACCCTCGACCTGCTGTCCAAGGGCCGCGTGCATTTTGGCGTGGGCAAGGGCGGCACCCAGCAGGAGGCCGGCACCTTCGGCTACGACCTGGCGACCCTGCAGCCGCAGATCGACGAAGCCATGTACCTGATCCCGAAGATGTTCGTGCAGGACGAGATCGAACATAACGGCGACTTCGTGAAGATCCCCCGCCGCCCCATCCACCCCAAGCCCTACCAGGACCCGCACCCGCCGATGTACCTGGCCTGCACCAACACCGAGTCGCTGAAGAACGCCGGCGGCCGTGGCATGGGCGCCCTGGTGCTGGGCTTCGGCGGCCCCGAGGAGATCGCCAAGAAGGTGGCCGTGTACCACGAGGCCTGGGACAACCGCGACGAGAAGCAGCAGGTGGGCTTCCGCCCCAACCGCCATATCGCCGCGCTGTGCCCGGCCATCGTCCTGGATGACAACGAGAAGGCCCGCGCCATCGGCATCCGTGGCCAGCGCTACTTCATGGAATCCCTGGCCTACTGGTACGCCGGTGGCGAGCGCCCGGACCCGGAGAAGTGGAAGGACGACACCTTCGTCGACGGCAGCGGCCAGGCGGTGATCAAGTCGCGCTTCGCCTCGGAGGAAGTCACCGTGGACTTCTCCGACCCGACCATGGCGATGATGAACCCCAACCACGCCTACGGCACCGTGCAGGACTGCATCGGCTACGTGCAGCGCCTGATCGACGCCGGCGCCGACGAGATCCTCTTCATCTGCCAGATGGGCACCGTGCCGCAATGGGCGCAGATCGAGACGCTGAAGAACATCGGCGAGCACGTGATCCCGTACTTCCGCAAGCAGGCCAACAAGGGCTGAGCCTTGGCGGTGTGAACGGACGGGCCTCCATGAGGCCCGTTTTTTATTGGGCGACGATTCGCGAGATGGCGGCGACGTGCTTGGGATCTGGTGGGCTGAAGCCCACCCTACAAACGCCGGATAGTGCGTGCACAACAGCGCTACAGAGTTTCAGGCTCGACTCCGCCTGGTGGAGGTAAAGAGCGACCTCCACCCTACGCAGCGGTCATGTCCGTGGGCTGGATCAGCAACGGCGTAGGGTGGGCTTCAGCCCACCGCTCTTCGATCCGCCCGGTGCCTGTCGGTTTTGTGGGCCCTGCTGATGGCTAGGGAAATCCAAGGTCTGCCCCTGCCCTTTTGCGACCCACCCGGGTTCGTCGTGTGCATGGCCTTTGGTGGGCTGAAACGGAGCGCCGCCCGGCCCACCCTACGAAAGCCGGATGGTGCGTGCACAGCAGCGCTGCGGAGTTTCAGGTTCGACTCCGCTTGGTGGAGGTAAAGAGCGACCTCCACCCTACGTAGCGGTCATGTCCGCGCGGAGGCATGAGGGTGTGTGTAGGGGCGAATTCATTCGCCAAGCGGTGCGCAGCGCTGCCGCTCTCGTGGGAATTCATTCGCGAAGGGGGTTCACATGGAAGCGAGAGAACCGCCCGAGCGGCGCCGGGCGGTTGTGGATAACCTCAGATCACCCGCGCCGGGTGCTGCGTGCGGGGCTCGCCGAGCATCTCGCGGTAGGACGGTGGCTGGCGGCCTTCGGCTTCGCGGATGCCGTAGCCCTGGGCCAGTTCGGCGGTGACCAGGGTCTGGCCGGAGAGCGTTTGCAGTTGCGGGTCCTGCAGCAGCGCGTGGATGACCCGGCCGTTGAACTCCGGGGTTTCCGCCACGGCGAGGAAGGCTTCGTACTGGTCGGCACGGGCGGCGCCGGCGATGGCGGTGCGTTCGGTGCGCTGGGGCCCGAGCCACAGGGAGACGGCGGCGACGCCGGTGCCTTCGAAATCCACCGCCATGTCGGCGGCGAACTTGTCCACACCGGCCTTCTGCGCGCCATAGGCCGGGCCGTGCATGTAGCAGCCGGCGCCGTAGGAGGAGACGAAGGCGATCAGCCCCCGGCCGTTCTTCAGCAGCAGCGGCGCCGCGTGGTAGCTGGCGACATAGGCCGAGCGCAGGCCGACGTCGAGGATGTCCAGCAGCGCCAGGGGCTTCTCCCAGAAGGGGCCGGGGTCGATGAGGTTCTCATGCAGCAAGGCGGCGTTGTTCACCAGCAGATCGAGCCGGCCCTGCTCGCGCTCGATGCGGGCGAAGAGTTCTCGCACCTGTGCGTCGTCGCGGTGGTCGCAGGGCACGGCGACGCCCTGCCCGCCCGCGCGGTTCACCGCCTCGGCGGTTTCGGCGAGGCTGCCGGGCAGCAGCTGGCCACGCAGGTGGCTGGCGCTTTCGGTGGCGGAGCGGCCGCTGAGGTAGACGGTCATGCCCGCCGCGCCGAGGGCGATGGCGATGCCCTTGCCGACGCCACGGCTGGCGCCGGTGACCAGGGCGATTTGGGGGGTGTTTGCAGTCATCGGGATTGATCCTCTTCGTGGGAGCGAATTCATTCGCGAAAAGGGCCGCGCAGCGGCCCCATGGAGGTTCAGGAGGGCAGGCTTGCAGCCTGCTTCGCGAATGAATTCGCTCCTACCGATCGTTCGTCCTCACCGTGGATATGCGTTGCGGCGAGGAACCCGAAGACCATGGCCGGGCCGATGGTGGAGCCGGCGCCGGGGTAGGTGCGGCCCATCATCGAGGCGGCGCTGTTGCCGATGGCGTGGAGCCCGGCGATGGGCGTGCGGTCTTCACGCAGCACCCGGGCGTGCGGGTCGGTGAGCAGGCCGCCCTTGGTGCCGATGTCGCCGGCGTCCACCTTCACCGCGTAGAACGGCGGCTTCAGCAGCGGCGCCAGGCAGGGGTTGGGCTGCACGCTGGGGTCGCCGTAGTAGCGGTCGAACAGCGACTCGCCCTTGTGGAAGTCCTCGTCCTTGCCCGCCACCGCCATGGGGTTGAAGCGCTCGACGGTGCGCAGCAGGCCGCCGGCGTCGACGCCGATCTGCCGGGCCAGTTCGCCGAAGCTGTCGGCCTTGTGGAAGTAGCCCAGCAGGTGCTTGGGCAGGCGCTGGTCGGGCATGGCGTAGCCCGGCAGCAAGGCACCGCAGGGGTATTTGCGGCGGAACTCGGCGTCGAAGATCAGCCAGCAAGGCACGCTGGTGGCGGCCTCGCTGTCGTGCTCATACATGGCGTAGACGATGTCGGTGTAGGGCGCGGCTTCGTTGACGAAGCGCTGGCCCGCCGAGTCCACCAGGATGCAGCCCGGCAGGGTGCGCTCGACGAACAGCGCACGCTGTTTTTCCTCGCCCTGCACCTGGGTGGTCGGCGCCCACCAGCTGTGCCCCATCAGCGCGGTGGCGGCGCCCAGGGCCTGGCCGGCGCGGATGGCATCGCCGGTGTTGTAGGGCGGCGTGGCGCTCCAGGTGCTTTGCGAGGGCTGCGGGTGGTACTGGCTGCGCATGGCCTGGTTGCGTTCGAAACCGCCGGCGCCAAGCACCACGCCACGGCGGGCCTCGATCAGCAGGCGCCGGCCATTGCGGATGACCTCGGCACCGGTGACCCGGCCGCCCTCCTCCATCAGCCGCTCCAGGCGGCACTCCAGCCAGACCGGCACCTGGCGCTCCAGCAGCGAGCAGCGCAGGGCGGCGACCAGGGCGTTGCCCAGGGTGAGGAAGCGGTCGCGCTTGGAACGCAGGCGCCCGGGCAGGTCGCGCCAGTAGCGCCAGAGGATGCGCAGGGTCAGGCCCAGCCAGCCGGGGCCACGGCAGAGCAGCACCTGGGCCTCCTTCATGGTCATGGCCACGCGGCCCATCATCAGGGTGCCGGGGGACGGCTCGCGCATGCGGGCGAACTCGTCGCCCAGCAGGCGCGCATCGAAGGGCAGCGGGTCCATGGAGCGGTAGCCCGGCTTGCCGCCGGGCACCTCCGGGTAATAGTCGGCGTAGTGCGGCTGGGCCTCGAAGCGCACGTGGGAATTCTCTTCGAGGTATCGCACCACCTGGTGGCCCTGCTCGACATAGGCCTCGATGCGCCCGTCGTCGATCTCGCCGTGGGTCACGGCGCGGATGTAGGCGATGGCCTCGGCGGCCGAATCCTCGCCCCCCAGGGCGGCGATGCGGTGGTTGCAGGGCACCCAGATGCCGCCGCCGGAGACCGCCGAAGTGCCGCCGTAGCGGTCGCTCTTCTCGATCAACAGCACCCTGGAACCGAGGTCGTGGGCACGCAGGGCGGCGGTCATGGCGCCTGCTCCCGAGCCCACCACCAGTACGTCGCAGCTTTCATCCCATTGCCGTCGGTTCGCGTTCATCGGGTCGCTCCCTTGTTGTTATGGATACGCGGTCCCGAAGGATTCTCGGCAGCGCTCCAGCGCCCAACATCGTCCGTTGGGACTAAGCCGCCACACCCGCATCGCGTAGTCCCTTCGGACGATGTTGGGCGCCAACGGTGACCACATAGTCAGCCCGCCACACCCACTCAACCTTGGGCCTGGCGGACCGAGCCGTGCCCAGACACGCCGAGAGCGACGACATGACAAGAACAAGAAAATGCCGACCCCTTGCACCGCTTCACCTGGCCATCCGCGTGGCCGGCCTGGGCCTTGCGCTGGGCCATGCCGGGCAGAGCCAGGCGCTGGCCTTCCAGCCCAGCGATGACCTGAAGATTTCCTGGGACACCACCCTGACCTACGCCATGGCCTGGCGCACCGAGTCCCGCGACCATGCGCTGTCCAACGGTTTCCCCAATGCCGGCATCGCCAACATCGACGACGGCAACAACGCCTTCGACCGGGGCAGCCTGATCGCCAACCGCGCCAGCTTCCTCACCGAGGCCAACTTCAACTGGCGTGACGACTTCGGCCTGTTCATCCGCGCCAGCGGCTTCTACGACGATGTCTACAACCGCAGCAACGACAACGGCACCGGCACCTCCAACTGCTTCGCCGGCGGCCAGTGCTCCAAGCCCAACCGCTTCTCCGACGACACAGTCGACCAGCACGGCCGCGACATCCGCCTGCTGGACAACTACCTCTACGGCGCCTGGGACATGGGCGGCCATGACCTCAACCTGCGCGTGGGCGACCAGGTGGTGAGCTGGGGCGAGAGCCTGTTCATCAGCAACGGCATTTCCTCGGCCATGGCCCCGGCCGACGGCACCAAGGCCAACACCCCGGGGGTGGAGATCAAGGAGATCTTCCTGCCGGTGGGCCAGGTGTTCGGCCAGATCAGCCTCACCGACAACCTCGGCCTGCAGGCCTACTACCAGTACGAGTGGGCCAAGACCGAGATCGATGGCGTCGGCAGCTTCTTCTCGGTCACCGACCAGATGGACGAGGGCGGCTTCACCGATGCCTTCGGCCTGACCCGCCGCCTGCACGACGACAAGCCCGGCGACAGCGGCCAGTACGGCGTGGCCATGACCTACGTGGCCGAGTCGCTGAACAACACCGAGTTCGGCCTGTACTACATCCGCTTCCACGACAAGGCGCCGACCCTGGACTTCCTCAGCCACTGGAACAGCGGCGAGTACCAGGTGCGCTACTTCGACGACATCGACCTATACGGCGCGAGCTTCTCCACGGTGGTGGGCGAGACCAACGTCAGCGGCGAGGTGAGCTACCGCGACGGCCAGCCGGTGCTGGTGGACACCGGGCTGACCCCACACGCGGTACGGGCCAAGACCATGCAGGCGCAGGTGTCCTTCATCCATGCCTTCGGCAACCTGCCCATCGCCGACAACACCACCCTGACCGGCGAGCTGGGCTACAACGAGGTGCTCGACAACGACAAGGCGCCGAGCTTCAACGTCTTCGTCCCGGACGGCCTCGGCGGTGCCTTCCCGCTGACCACCAACAACACCGACAAGCTTTACAACGACAAGAGCGCCTGGGGCTACACCCTCAACCTGTCGCTGGAGTACCTGAACCTCTTCGAGGGTTGGGACCTGACCATCCCGCTGATCTACAGCCAGTCCCTGGGCGGCGATTCGTCGCTGGCCGGCAGCTTCGGCATGGGCGAAGGCGATGACCGCCTGGGCATCGGCACCACCTGGCGCTACCTCAACAACTTCACCATCGAGGCCCGCTACAACGCCTTCCTGGGCGACGCCGGCGACACCCCGCTGGCCGACCGCGACAACTTCGGCCTCAGCGCCAAGTACAGCTTCTGAGCCGCAGCAGGAGAGTCGAGATGCACGCTTACAACAACGCACCGCTGCTCGTCGCCCTCGCCCTCGCCAGCACATCGGTGCTGGCCGGGGTGGGCCCCGAGGAAGCCGCGCGCCTGGGCCGTGACCTGACGCCCATGGGCGCCGAGAAGGCCGGCAACGCGGATGGCAGCATTCCCGAATGGAGCGGCAAGTGGCTCGGCGCGCCGCCCCACGTGAAGTTCGACGGCACCGGCCACAAGCGCCCCGATCCCTACGCCGGCGAGCAACCGCTGTTCACCATCACCGCGGCCAACCTGGAGCAGTACAGGGACAAGCTCTCCGACGGCCAGGTGGCACTGCTCAAGCGCTACCCGGCGACCTACCGGATTCACGTCTACCCCAGCCACCGCGACTTCCGCTACTCCCCCGTGGTGGAAGCCAACATCAAGCAGAACGCCCTCGACGCCGAGCTGGTGCACGACGGCTACGGCGTGGCCAACGCCTTCGGCGGCTCGCCCTTCCCCATCCCGAAGAACGGCTTCGAGCTGATGTGGAACCAGAACCTGCCGGCCCGCGCCTGGAAGGAGGAAGCCACCTACAAGATGGCCCTGGTGCTGGGCAACGGGAACCGGGTGGAGGAGAAGGTCGGCTACCAGATCCTCTCCCAGTGGGACGACCCCAAGGGTTCGGCGGCGACCTTCGAGGGCACCCAGGCCTGCGCCATGATCAGCACCCAGGAGCCGGCCCGGAAGAAGGGCGAGATCATCCTCAGCTGCGACTTCAGCGACCCGGTGGCCAAGCCGCGCCAGGCCTGGCAGTACCTGCCCGGCAACCGTCGCGTGCGCCGCGCGCCCACCATCGGCTACGACACGCCTTACGGCGCCGGCGGCTTCCGCGTGATGGACGAGGACCGCCTGTTCAACGGCGCCCCCGACCGCTACGACTGGACGCTGGTGGGCAAGCAGGAGATGGTCATCCCCTACAACAACTACGCCCTGGATGACCCGGACCTGCCCGCCAGCGAGCTGACCGCCGGCAGCGGCCACCTCAACCCCGACCACGTGCGCTTCGAGCTGCACCGCGTATGGGTGCTGGAGGCCAACCTCAAGGCAGGCAAGCGCCACATCTACGGCAAGCGCCGCTTCTACCTCGACGAGGACAGCTGGAACGCGGCCCTCGGCGACAACTACGACGGCAAGGGCCAGCTCTGGCGGACCAACACCCAGACCTCGGTCTACGCCTACGAGGTGGAGGCCTTCCACGCCCGCGTCGCCATCTACCACGACCTGCTCGCCGGCTCCTACATGGCCGACCGCCTGGTCAATGGCCTGGCCCCGGCCCGGCTCAACGATGCCAGCTTCGACGCCAGCTACTTCACCGCAGCCAGCCTGCGCAAGCTGGGCAAATAGCCCCGTCGCCACCCCGCCCCAACCGGGGCGGGGATTTCCCGCAACACCCATGGAGGCCACGAGATGACCCTGAGATTCCTTTCGCCCGTACTGGGCGCCCTGCTCGCCACCAGCCTCGCCAGCGCTCCGGCACTGGCCGGGCTCAGCCCCGAGGAAGCGGCCCGCCTGGGCCAGGACCTGACCCCCACCGGCGCCGAGAAGGCCGGCAACGCCGATGGCAGCATCCCCGAATGGAGCGGCAAGTGGCGCGGCACCCCGCCCCAGGTGCAGTTCGCCGGCAGCGGCACCAAGCACCCCGACCCTTACGCCGGCGAGCAGCCGCTGTTCACCATCACCGCCGAGAACGTGGCGCAGTACGCCGACCAGCTTTCCGATGGCCAGAAGGCGCTGTTCAAGCGTTATCCACAGAGCTTCCGCATGCCGGTCTACCCCAGCCACCGGGACTTCCGCTACGCCCAGTGGGTGGAGGACGCGATCAGGCAGAACGCCCTGAATGCCGAACTGGTGAATGACGGCAACGGCGTGACCAAGGCCTATGGCGGCCCGCCCTTCCCGATCCCGAAGAACGGCTTTGAACTGATGTGGAACCACAACCTGCACACCGTGGCCTGGAAGGAAGACGCCAACTACAAGATGGCCCTGACCCTGGCCAACGGCAGCCGCCAGTTCGAGCTGGTGAACTACAAGATCCTCTCGCCCTGGACCGACCCCAGCGGCAACGCCGCGAGCTTCGACGGCACCCAGGCGCACTTCATGATCACCACCCTGGAACCGAGCCGGAAGAAGGGCGAGATCTTCCTCGGCAACGAGTACAGCGACCCCCTGGCCCAGCCCCGGCAGAGCTGGCAGTACCTGCCCGGCAACCGCCGCGTGCGCCGCGCCCCCACCGTGGCCTATGACACGCCTTACGGCGCCGGCGGCTTCCGCGTGATGGACGAGGACCGCCTGTTCAACGGCGCGCCGGATCGCTACGACTGGAAGCTGGTGGGCAAGAAGGAGCTGTACATCCCCTACAACAACTACCGCCTCGACGACCCGGCGGTGAAGCTCGACCAGCTGCTGGCCACCAGCGGCCACATCAACCCCGAGTACATGCGCTACGAGAAGCACCGCGTGTGGGTGCTGGAAGCCACCCTCAAGCCGGGCAAGCGCCATATCTACGGTAAGCGCGTGATGTACCTGGACGAGGACACCTGGGCCGCCGCCCTGGCCGACAACTACGACGGCAAGGGGCAGCTGTGGCGCACCAACATGCAGGCCTCGATCTACGCCTATGAACTGCAGGCCTTCCATGCCCGCGTGGCGGTCTACCACGACCTGATCGCCGGCTCCTACCTGGCCGACCGCCTGATCAACGACCAGAACGCGCCGAAGCTCAACGACAGCGACTTCGACGCCAGCAATTTCACCGTGGCCAGCCTGCGCAAGCAGGGCCGCTGAACCCGGGCATGACGTCAGCGGGCGCCGCACAGGCGCCCTCTGCCGCCGCAGTCGCACCTCGAAGACCTGTAACAAATGGACTTTAAGGTCAGCTTTTTACCGAGCCCATCCAACGAGGAAATAACAATGACAACACTGCTCCGCGCCAGCATCGGCCTGGCCGTTCTCGGCCTGTCCCTGCAGGCCAATGCCTTGAACATTCTCCTGACCAACGACGACGGCTGCCGCGCCCCCGGTATCGAGGCCGTGTACCAGGCGCTGATCGCCGCCGGCCACCAGGTGACCCTGGTCGGCCCGCAGAACGACAGCAGCGGCATCGGCGCCGCCAGCATCGTGGTGCCCGGCCAGGCCGTGGCCATCACCCAGCTGGCCCAGGGCAAGTACTGCGTCGGCGCCCCTGCCGGCTACGTGCCGCCCGCCGGCAAGACCTCAGCCATCGGCACCCCGGTGGACGCGGTGAACGTCGGCCTCGACCTGCTGCTCAAGGACAACCGCCCGGACCTGGTGGTCTCCGGCACCAACTTCGGCGACAACGTCGGCCCGCTGACGCAGATGTCCGGCACCGTCAACGCCGCCGTGCGCGCCATGTACAAGGGCGTGCCGGCGGTGGCCGTGTCCACCGCCATCGACCTCAAGCTGATCGCCCAGGACCCGCAGGCCGGCTACAAGAAGACCCTCGACGCCATGGACGACACCGCGCGTTTCGCCACCCGGGTGATCGGCCGCGCCGCCGCCATCGGCGCCGAAGCCCGCCGCGTGTGCGAGAAGAGCCACGGCAAGGCCAAGGCCTATTGCGACACCAACGTCATCGGCCTGCCGGGCAACACCGGGCTGAACATCAACTACCCGGCCCTGGAAGCCGGCCAGGTGACGGGCGTGGCCTTCGCCCCCATCAGCGACTGGGGCAACGTGGTGTTCGCCCCGCAGCAAGGGCCGGACGGCGTGGTGCGGGTCAACCTGGTCGCCCCGCCCGCCCCCACCGCCAAACAGAAGCAGGGCGACGCCTGGCAGCTGTCCCTCGGCAAGGCGGTGATCACCCCCATCGACGGCAACTACACCGCCGCACCCTTGGTGCAGGTGCAGACCAAGCTGATGCTGCTGGGCGTGAAGCCCTGATCGCTGCGATGAACGCGTGACAGGAAGCCCCCGCATAGGGGCTTTTTGTTGGGCAGACGAATTCACGGCGGGCTGTGTAGGTCGGGTGAAACCCGGCGCGACATGGCACACCGCTGGTGGACCGGCGAAGCGGGGTCCACCCTACGCGCGGTTTGATTTTTGTAGGGTGGGTTGAGGAACGAAGCCCAACGGTGCGAGGCCGAGCGAGGGCACGTTGGGCCCCATCCTCGAGCCAATGCAATGTGCTTTCCGACGACATCGCTTGGTGGATGAAAAGAGCGTCATCCACCCTACATCCCGGTCAGCTCCGCGGCTGGGTAGAGCTTCGCGAAACCCATCATCGCCAGGCCCCAGTCACGCCCCGTCGGCCCGGCCTCGCGTAGGGTGGATGACGCTTCACCCATCCACCAATCGGCGTTACCGACGTGCATCGCGCCTGTTCCCGCGCACGGTGCGTAGGCCGGGTGAAACCCGGCGCGACATGGCACACCGCTGGAGCGGGGTCCGCCCTACGCGCGGTTTGATTTTTGTAGGTTGGGTTGAGGAACGAAGCCCAACGGTGCGAGGCCGAGCGAGGGCACGTTGGGCCCCATCCTCGAGCCCATGCAATGTGCTTTCCGGCGACATCGCTTGGTGGATGAAAAGAGCGTCATCCACCCTACATCCCGGTCAGCTCCGCGGCTGGGTAGAGCTTCGCGAAACCCATCATCGCCAGTCCCCAGTCACGCCCCGTCGGCCCGGCCTCGCGTAGGGTGGATGACGCTTCACCCATCCACCAATCGGCGTTACCGACGTGCATCGCGCCTGTCCCCGCGCACGGTGCGTAGGCCGGGTGAAACCCGACGGGGTTACGGGCAGGCGCAGGTGTCGGGTGGTCGGCTCACTCCGGCTCCGCTGCACGGAAGGGAATGAACTCGGCGACCTCCAGCTCGAAGCCGGAAACCGCCTTGTAGCTGACCGGGAAGCTCAGCAGGCGCATGCGGCGCACGCCGACGTCGCGGAGGATCTGCGCGCCGATGCCCAGGGTGCGCTGGGGAAAACTCGGCGGCCGGGGCTTTTGCGTGCCTTGCTGCAACTGCTCGATCACCGCCTCCGGGGCTTCCTGCTGGGCCAGCAGCACCACCACGCCGGCGCCCTCCTCGGCCACCCGCGCCAGGGAGCGGTCGAGGTTCCACTGGCCAGGATGGCTGTCCAGCAGGTCGCGCAGGGCTTCCGCCGCCTGCACCCGCACCAGGGTGGGCGTGTCGCGCTTCACCTCGCCGCGCACCAGGGCCAGGTGCAGTTGCCCCTGGTAGCCGTCGAGGTAGGTGAGCACGCGGAACGCGCCGTGGCGGGTCTGCAGCGGGTACTCGCCGGAGCGGCGGATGGTGCCCTCGTGGAGGATGCGGTGGTGAATGAGGTCGGCCACGCTGCCCAGGGGCAGGCCGTGGCGCTGGGCGAAGTCGCGCAGCGCCTGGCCACGGGCCGGTTCGCCCTGCTCGTCGAGGATGCCCACCAGCACGGCGGCGGGCATGAGCCCGGCCAGGCGCGCCAGGTCGCAGGCCGCCTCGACGTGGCCGGCACGCTGCATCACCCCGCCCGGCTGGGCGCGCAGGGGGAAGATGTGCCCGGGCTGCACCAGGTCGGCAGCGACGCTGGCCGGGTCCACCGCCACCGCGATGGTGCGTGCGCGGTCGGCGGCGGAGATGCCGGTGGTGACCCCGCTGCGCGCTTCGATCGACAGGGTGAAGCCCATGCCGTGGCGGGCCCGCGAGTGCGGCACCATGAGTTCCAGCCCCAGGGCCTGGCAGCGCTCTTCGGTGAGCGCCAGGCAGATGAGCCCGCGTGCATCCCGGGCCATGAAGTTGATGGCCTCGGCATCGGCGTGGCCGGCGGCGATCACCAGCGAGCCTTCGCCCTCGTCGGCGTCGTCGGTGATCACCAGCATGCGACCGCTGGCCATGGCTTCGATGAGGCGCTGCGGGCTGTCCATCAGCTCAGCGCCTGGCGCAGGTCGGCGGCGGCGGACTCCAGCGCCGCCTGGGCGGCGGTGACGAAGGCGGCCATGCTGATGAAGCCGTGGATCATGCCTTCGCAGCGCTGCAGGCGGGTCTGCACACCGGCCTCCTGCAGGCGCCGGGCGAAGGCTTCGCCCTCGTCGCGCAGCGGGTCGAACCCGGCGCTGAACACGGAGGTGGGCGGCAGGCCGGCGAGGCTGTCGGCACGCAGGGGCGAGGCCAGGAGCTCGGCGCCCTGCTCGGGGGCTTGCAGGTATTGGCTCCAGAACCAGCGCATCTGCTCGCGGGTGAGGAAGTAGCCTTCGGCGAATTCGCTGTAGGAGGCGCTGTCGCAGGCGGCATCGGTGACGGGGTAGAACAGGCACTGGTAGGCGATGCGTGGCCCGGCCCGCAGTTGCGCCAGGCGGGCGACGGCGATGGCCAGGTTGGCGCCGGCGCTGTCGCCGGCCAGGGCCAGGCGGCTGGCGTCGAAGCCCAGCTCCAGTGCGCGGGCCACCAGGTCGCGGGTAGCGCTGTAGCAGTCCTCCGGCGCCGCCGGGAAGCGGGCTTCAGGCGCCAGGCGGTAGGCCACCGAGACCACCACCGCGCCGCACAGGCGGGCGAGGCTGCGGCAGAGGTTGTCGTGGGTGTCGAGGTTACCGATGACGAAACCGCCGCCGTGGAAGTAGACCAGCAGCGGCAGTTCGGCGCTGTCTTCGGGGCGGTACAGACGCGCATCCAGCAGCCCGGCGGCGCCGGCGACCTTGAGGTTGCGCACCTCGAACAGGCGCTCGCCGGGCACCGGCGGCATCAGGTTGTCGCAGAACTGGCGGTACTGCTGCGGGTCGAGCTGGCTGTAGTCCGGCTGCGGCATGCCGGCGAACTGCTGGAGCACGGCGGCGATCTGGGGATCGAGGGACATGAAGAGGTTCCTTAGATGTCGGCCATCTGGAAGACCGGGTTGGTCTCCTCGAGGATGCTGGCGAGGCGCTGCTCCAGCGCCGGCTTGAAGTTCTTGTGCGGGAGCAGCCAGAAGCGCCCGGCGGCGATGCCGGCGAACACCTCGCGGGCCAGCTCACGCGGCGCCATGCCCTCGCGGATGCTGCTGTCGAGCAGCGCGTCGAGCTGCTGGGTGGCCGCGCCGAGGGGGCTGTTGGACCCCATGATGTCGCTGGCCACCGGGCCCGGGCAGAGCACCGAGACGGCTACCTGGGACTGCTGCAGGGCGAGTTCGTAGTGAAGGGTTTCCGAGAGCGCGACCACCGCCTGCTTGCTGACGGTGTAGGGCCCGAGCAGGGGGCTGCAGACCAGCCCGGCGAGTGACGCGGTGTTGACGATGCACGCCGGCCGGCCCTGTTCGAGCAGCAGCGGCACGAAGGCGTGGATGCCGTTGATCACGCCGCCGAGGTTGATGTCCAGCAGGCGCTGCCACTGGCGGCGGTCGATCTCCCAGCTGAAGCCGGTCTGCATGACCCCGGCGTTGTTGAACAGCAGGTCGACGCCGCCGAAACGCTGCACCGCCAGCTCGCGGAGCTGCTCCACCTGCTGCGTGTCGCTGATGTCGGCGGTGAGGGTGGCGACCTCCGCGCCCTGCCCTTGCAGCTCGGCGGCCAGGGCCGCCAGGCGTGCGCCGTCAATGTCGCTGAGCACCAGGCGCAAGCCGCGCGCGGCGGCCTCCTGCGCCAGGCCTCGGCCGATGCCGCTGGCGGCTCCGGTGATCACCGCCACCTGGCCGGGTTCGACGTTCATGGCTGACTCCCCTTGTGTGTGTCGTTGTGCCCCGCAGTAGAACCGGGGCCGCCACCGGGGCCATCGTCCGATCAGACGATGCCGGGAAATCCAGGCTCAGCAGAATCCGTTGCAGTGCATTCGCTGCGCCGGTCGGCCTGAGCCGTGTGCAGCTCTCGATAACCCTGATGGGAGAACAAGAAGATGAGCACCCTGCACCGGATCGAAACCCGGCAACTGGAAGAGCGCTACGCACGTGGCTGGCACTGCCTGGGGCTGGCGGCCCAGTACCGTGACGGCAAGGCCCACCGCCTGGATGTATTCGGCACCCGCCTGGTGGCCTTCGCCGCGGAGGACGGGCAGCTCCGCATCCTCGACGGTTACTGCCCGCACATGGGCGCGGACCTGAGCCAGGGCTGCGTGGAGGGCGATGCCATCCGCTGCCCCTTCCACGAGTGGCGCTGGCGCGCCGATGGCGTGTGCGACGACATCCCCTACGCCAAGCGCATTCCGCCCCGCGCGAAGATCAAGGCCTGGCCGGTATCCGAACAGAACAACCTGCTGTTCGTGTGGCACGACCCGGAAGGCAACCCGCCCATCGCCGAGCAGGCCATCCCGCGCATCGAGGCCTGCTTCGACGAGGCCTGGGCCGAATGGGAAGTGGCGGAGCTGAAGATCGACACCCACTGCCGCGAGCTGATCGACAACGTCTCGGACATGGCGCACTTCGACGCCGTACACGGCACCGACCTCAATCACTTCAGCAACACCTTCGAGCGGCACATGGCGGTACAGGTGATGCGCGGCAGCAGCGCGCGCCTCTCCGGCGACAGCGAGCTGACCACAGTGGCCACCTATTACGGCCCGGCCTACCAGATCACCGAGATGACGGGAGCGATGGACGGCGTGCCCATCCATTCGATCCTGCTCAACTGCCACGTGCCCATCGACCTGAACAGCTTCACCCTGCGCTACGGCGTGCTGGTGAAGAAGATCCCCGGGCTCTCCGATGAGCAGAACCGCGAGATGGCCAAGGCCTACGTGAAGCAGGCGCAGGACGCCTTCTACGAGGACGTGGCCATCTGGCACAGCAAGACCCGTGTCGACAACCCGCTGCTGTGCGACGGCGATGGCCCGGTCTACCAGTTGCGCAAGTGGTACGAGCAGTTCTACACCAACGTCGCCGACCTGCCCGGCAACCTCGCCGAACCCCGCTCCTTCGTCGTACTGGACATCACCGAAACCGCATAAGCGCGTTACCGGCTGGATCGTCGCCTCCCTACAGGAGGTGACGATCTGCCTTGCTGAAATATCCCGTCAGCCGGTAAGAAGCACCCTACAAAAATAAAAAAGATGGTTCAGTCATGGCACACACACTCACGCTCGATGAATTCAGCGGGATGCTCGGCGACCTCTATCAGGGGCCGCTCGAAGACACTCCCTGGGCCACCTTCCTCAATCACCTGAACCAGTACCTGCAGAGCAAGTACGTGACCTTCATCCTGCGGCCGCCGAGCGAGCACGCCGAGGGCCTGATGGTGAACACCACCGGCAGCTCGACCGAGGTCACCGCGTCCTACAACAAGCACTTCTTCGCCCTCGACCCCTTCGTCGGCCTGCCCAACCGCCAGGTGGTGACCAACAGCGAGTTCCTGTCGCGGCAGGAGTGGGTGGAGTCGGAGTTCTTCAAGAGCTTCCTGGAGCCGGTGGGGGTGTTCCACATCCTCGGCGCCGACATCCGCACCTGCGATGGCGCCCAGTGCCGCATCCGCGTGAGCCGGGGGCGCGAGGACCCGGAGTTCACCGAGGACGACAAGGCCCTGCTGACGCGGTTCGTGCCGCACCTGGAGCGCTCCATCAAGCTGCACATGCAGCTCAACCGCATCGAGACCGAGCGCAACCTCTACGCCGGCGCGGTGGACCAGCTGGCGGTGGGCACCATCATCCTCGACGAGGACGGCAAGGTGCTGCAGACCAACCGCGTGGCCGAGCGCCTGCTGCAGGACAAGGACGGCCTGAAGCTGGTCAACGATGGTTTGCAGGTGGGCAACCCGCGCGATACCCAGGAATTCCGCCGCCTGGTCAAACAGGCCCTGCAGTCGCAGAAGAACAACCTGCCTTCGGTGGTCGAGGCCCTGCGCGTGCAGCGCCCATCGGGCAAGGCAGACCTGGGCATCATCGTGCGCTCGGTGCCGCTCTCGGCCTGGAACGAGGGCAAGCAGTGCCCCTCGGTGGTGATCTTCATCAGCGACCCGGAGCAGGAATCCAGCGCGCCCCAGGAGATCGTCAAGGCGCTGTTCGACCTGACCCCGGCCGAGGCCCAGTTGGCGATGCTGCTGGCCAACGGCCTGACCCTGGACGAGGCCTCCGACGTGCTGGGCATCAGCCGCAACACCGCGCGGGCGCACCTGCGCTCGACCTTCTCCAAGACCGGGGTGACCCGCCAGACCATGCTGGTGCGGCTGATTCTCAGGAGCGTGGCGACCCTGGGGTGAAGGGGGCGGCGCGCACTGGACGAAGGGTGTGTGCCGGTTAGGGGCAGGCCCGTTTGTGGTGCCGCGTGATGGGTTTCGCTTCGCTCTACGCCATCCTACGCAACCGTCGGCGCGCAGGGGCTGGGCGCTAGTCCGTCCGGACGATGCCCTTGTGCCCCCGCGGAGCGAGGCTGGGGTCGATCCTTTATGGGAAGCCTGCCATGCGTCGCCCACCCACCATCCTCAAGACCGAATTGCTGGCCCGCAGCGCGTGGTTCCAGATCGAGGCGCTGCACCTGGAATTCAGCAATGGCCAGCGGCGAGTCTATGAGCGCTTGCGCGGTTCCGGCTACCAGTCGGTGCTGGTGGTGGCCCTGCCCGACCCCCAGCACGTGCTGCTGGTGCGCGAGTACGCGGTGGGGGTGGAGGCACGGGTGCTGGGGCTGCCCAAGGGTGGCGTGGACCCGGGCGAGACCTGCCTGCAGGCGGCCAACCGCGAGCTGATGGAGGAAGTCGGCCTGCGTGCCGGGCGCCTGCGTGAGCTGGGCACCCTGAGCCTGGCCCCCGGGCACCTGTGCCACAGCTGCACCGTGGTGCTGGCCGAAGACCTGCAGCCCGCCACCGCCGAGGGCGACGAGCCGGAGCCCCTGGAACAGCTGCGGGTGCCCCTGGCGGGCGTCGCCGGGCTGGTGGCCAGCGGCGAGCTGCACGAGGCGCGGGCGATCGCGGCGTTGTTCATGGCCCTGGCGAGCCTCTAGTCCGACCGGACGAGGCGATATGCCACAGGGCGCCCTAGGGTGGGCGGCACAACAAAAGCAGCGTCCATCCTCACCGGGGAACGACCATGACAATAAGAACCAAGCTGTGCCTGACCCTGCTCACCTGCGCCCTGGGCGCTGCCTACATCAGCCTGTTGCAGAGCCCGCTGCTGACACCCCTGGCCGGGGTCAACCCGTGCCAGGCGCAGATCCACGCCTGTTATCGCCCGGCGCTGCGCTTCTAGCCCGCGACCGATTGCCGCGCTCTGCGCAGGGCACACCCGTGCCCCGCCAGAAACCACGCACCTTGCGGGCCAGACGGCCATCGCGGCCCATCTGATATGGTTTTTGCCCCATCACCTGAATCTGTTTCCAGTATCAGCCTCTCCCTATAGTCCGCCTCGCCGTCATAGCCCAAAAGGCCAGCATCATGAGCGAGATGATTCCCGTCAGGCAGGTAGAGGTCGTCCAACCGAGTCGCCCCGCCGCCGCCAGCAAGTCCCTTTATGCCTCCAGTGCCCCGATCCACACCCGCAGCTTCACCGGGCGGTTCCGCAATTTCCGCCTGCTCGGCGCCGGGCTGTTGTGCCTGCTGTTCTTCGGCACCCTCTGGTTCGATTGGGATGGCCGTCAGGCCGTGCTCTGGAGCCTGGAGGACAGCAAGTTCTATATCTTCGGCGCGACCTTCTGGCCGCAGGATTTCATCCTGCTGTCGGGGCTGCTGATCATCTGCGCCTTCGGGCTGTTCTTCATCACGGTGTTCGCCGGGCGCGTGTGGTGCGGCTACAGCTGCCCGCAAAGCGTGTGGACCTGGATGTTCATGTGGGTCGAGCAGCGCACCCAGGGCGACCGCAACCAGCGCATCAAGCTGGCCGCCGCACCCTGGGGCGTGGAGAAGGTGCTGCGCAACCTGGCCAAGCACGGCCTGTGGCTGGCCATCAGCCTGGCCACGGCCGTGACCTTCGTTGGCTACTTCACCCCGGTGCGTGAACTGGCCACCGAGATCCTGACCCTGCAGGCCGGCGGCATTTCGCTGTTCTGGGTGCTGTTCTTCACCGCCGCCACCTACGTGAACGCCGGCTGGATGCGTGAGCAGGTGTGCATCCACATGTGCCCCTATGCGCGCTTCCAGAGCGTGATGTTCGACAAGGACACACTGATCGTTTCCTACGATGCCGCCCGGGGCGAGTCCCGCGGGGCGCGCAAGAAGGGGGTCGATCCGAAGGCCCAGGGCCTGGGCGACTGCATCGATTGCACGGTGTGCGTGCAGGTGTGCCCCACCGGCATCGACATCCGCGATGGCCTGCAGATCGCCTGCATCGGCTGCGCAGCCTGCGTAGACGCCTGTGACTCGGTGATGGACAAGATGGGCTATGCCCGTGGCCTGGTGGGCTACAGCTCGGAGCGCGCCCTGGAAGGCGGCCACACCCACCTGCTGCGCCCCCGCCTGGTCGGCTACGCCACCGCCCTGGTGCTGATGATCGGCGCGTTCGGCTGGTTGCTGGCGGCGCGCTCGGAAATCTCCATGGACGTGATCAAGGACAGGGGCATGTTCCGCGAGAACGCCGCCGGCGAGATCGAGAACATCTACAACCTCAAGCTGATCAACAAGACCCAGCTCGCCCACCGCTACCGCCTGGAGCTGGCCGAGGGCGAGGGCCTGCGCCTGCAGGCACCGGCCGAGGTGAAGATCGAGGCGGGCGAGATCCTCGAGCTGCCGGTTTCGGTGGCCCAGGAGGACGACGCGCTGGGCGGCGGCTCCCGCGAGCTGGTGTTCCGCCTCACCAGCCTGGACGGCGATGCGGCCAGCGCCAGCGCCGACAGCACCTTCGTCAGCCCCCACCGTTGAGCATGGACGGCACCTGTGGCGGCGGCCCGACGCAGCGCTTAGAGTGGGCGGCCCAGGCCGCCCACCCGCAGGACAAGATGAAGCGCTACGAGAAATTCGCCGACGAGATCGCCGAGCTGATCCGCACCGGCGTGCTCGCACCGGGGGAGAAGGTGCCCTCGGTGCGCCACGCCAGCCGCACCTACGGGGTCAGCGCCTCCACCGTGTTCCAGGCTTATTACCTGCTGGAGAGCCGCGGGCTGATCATCGCCCGTGCGCGCTCCGGCTACTTCGTCTGCCAGCACGTGCAGCGCCCGCTGCAGGAACCGGAAGTGCCCGTCCGTGAGGCGGCTACCACCGAGGTGGACGTGAGCGAGCTGGTGTTCTCGGTGCTCAGCTCCATCAAGGACCCGGACACCGTGCCCTTCGGCTCGGCCTTCCCCAGCCCGGAACTGTTCCCCCTGCAACGCCTGGCGCGCTCCATGTCCCATGCGGTGCGGGAGATGGACCCGCGCTCCACCGTTTCCGACATGACCCCGGGCAACCACGGCCTGCGCCGGCAGATCGCCCTGCGCTACATGGTCGGCGGCCTGCCGCTGCCCATCGAGGAGCTGGTGATCACCAACGGCGCGCTGGAAGCGCTGAACCTGTGCCTGCAGGTGGTGACCCGCCCGGGCGACCTGGTGGCCATCGAGTCGCCGGCCTTCTATGCCAGCCTGCAGGTGCTGGAACGACTCAAGCTGAAGGCGGTGGAAATCCCCGTGCACCCGCGCGAGGGCATCGACCTGGAGGTGCTGGAACGCAGCCTCGAGCAGTTGCCGATCAAGGCCTGCTGGTTCATGAGCAACTTCCACAACCCCCTGGGTGCGAGCCTTACCGAAGCGCGCAAGCGACGCCTGGCCGAGCTGCTGAAGCAGTACCAGGTGCCGATGATCGAAGACGACGTGTACGCCGAGTTGTACTTCGGCCAGCAGGCGCCCAAGCCGGTGAAGGCCTTCGACAGCGAGGGCCTGGTGATGCATTGCAGTTCGTTCTCCAAGAGCCTGGCACCGGGTTACCGGGTGGGCTGGGTGGCGGGCGGACGCTACGCCGGGGAGATCGAGCGGTTGAAGCTGATGACCAGCATCTCCGCCTCGGTGCCGGCCCAGGCCGCCATCGCCGACTACCTGCAGCACGGCGGCTACGACCGCCACCTGCGGCGCCTGCGCTATGCCCTGGAGAGCCAGCAGAACGCCATGCTGGCCGCCGTGGCGCGCCATCTGCCGGAGCAGACCCGGGTCAGCCGGCCCGATGGCGGCTACTTCCTGTGGCTGGAGTTCCCCGCGCAAGTGGACTCGCTGCGCCTGTTCCAGCTGGCCCTGGCCCAGGGCATCAGCATCGCGCCCGGGCCGATCTTCTCGGCCACGCGAAGTTTCAGCAATTGCGCGCGGTTGAACTACGGCCACCCCTGGACGGCACGCAGCGAACAGGCCATGGAAACACTCGGGCGAATCATCCGCAGCCTTTGAGTACGCACCAGGAAAGTGCACGGCGAGTGCAACGAAAGTTGAACTCGTCGTGCGTTCGGCTTTCTATTCGATAGAGCTTCTGGTGAATTTCCCTATATACTTCGCCGCCCTTCCCCAAGTTCTCCGGTAGTTCGCGCAAGGCGCGGCATGCCTGGCTTGTGGCGATGCGGCGAACGCGACCGGGATAGTCGTGAAGACAATGGAAGACGGCCATTCGGCCCAACTCCATGACAGGCGAAAGTTGCAGAAGGCCCCGCGCCTTCCATCGCCGGAAACTCATTCAAGACCTCTATCAGACGAAGCGGATCACTACGTGACGAAAGACGAACTGCGCGCCGAACTCGAGCGCCAGGAAAAACGATTCAAGGATGTTTACGGCGGCGAAGTAACCACCTATGCCGCGCAACCGGACCCCGAGCGCAAGCCCTGGCGCAAACGCTCGAACTACCTGGACCAGGCCTTCGAGCGCGAGATCCAGAAGATCGAGAAAGAGCTCGGCCAGAACAGCTGAAACGATTTCGAACAATGCGTCGCGCAGCCCGGTTTTACTGGGCTGCGCTGCCATGCCGCAGTGCCATCAGGTACCGATCGGCAGTCGGGCGCTGGGCGCGGGCCGGATTTCTGGCATAATTCGCGCCCCCTAACCAGCCTGTCACTAAACCTTCATGTTCGATCTCTTCAGCGGGCTTGATGCCTGGCTGGTCGTGAGCCTGTTGCTCGCCCTGGCATTCGTCCTGACCTTCGAGTTCATCAACGGTTTCCATGACACCGCCAACGCGGTCGCCACGGTTATCTACACCAAGGCCATGTCGCCCTACCGCGCCGTGGTCCTCTCCGGCATCTTCAACTTCCTCGGCGTATTGCTGGGCGGCGTCGGCGTGGCGTATGCCATCGTCCACCTGCTGCCGGTGGAGCTGCTGATCAACGTCAACACCGGCCACGGCCTGGCCATGGTGTTCTCGTTGCTGGCGGCGGCCATCACCTGGAACCTCGGTACCTGGTACCTGGGCATCCCGGCGTCCAGCTCCCACACCCTGATCGGCTCGATCCTCGGCGTCGGCCTGGCCAACGCGATGATCACCGACCTGCCCCTGGGCGAAGGCGTGAACTGGGGCAAGGCCATCGATATCGGCCTGTCGCTGATCTTCTCCCCGGCCGCCGGCTTCATGGTCGCGGCGCTGCTGCTGCTGTCGCTGAAGTGGTTCTACCCGGCGTCGAAGATGCACAAGACCCCGGAGACCCGCAAGGAAGTCGACGACAAGAAGCACCCGCCCTTCTGGAATCGCCTGGTGCTGGTGCTTTCGGCCATGGCCGTGAGCTTCGTGCACGGTTCCAACGACGGCCAGAAAGGCATCGGCCTGATCATGCTGGTGCTGATCGGCATCGTCCCGGCGAAGTTCGTGCTCGACCTGAACAGCACCACCTACCAGATCGAACGCACCCGTGATGCCGCCACCCACCTGAGCCAGTTCTACCAGCGCCACACCGACACCCTCGGCGAGATGCTGGCCCTGGGCAAGGCAACCCCCAGCGAGTTGCCCCAGGCGTTCCGTTGCGATCCCAAGCAGACCGAAGCGACCATCGACGGCTTGCTGACCAACCTCAAGGGCGTGGCCAGCTACAGCGACATGAGCGAGGAAACCCGCGTCGAGACCCGCCGCTACCTGCTCTGCCTGGACGACACCGCGAAGAAGGTGGGCAAGCTCTCCGAGCTGCCGGCCCGCGAGAAGGCGGACCTGGAGAAGCTGCGCAAGGACCTGACCGCCACCACCGAATACGCGCCCTTCTGGGTGATCCTCGCGGTGGCCCTGGCCCTGGGCATCGGCACCATGGTCGGCTGGAAGCGCGTGGTACTGACCGTCGGCGAGAAGATCGGCAAGCAGGGCATGAGCTACGCCCAGGGCATGAGCGCGCAGATCACCGCCGCCGCCGCCATCGGCCTGGCCAACATCTACAGCCTGCCGGTGTCCACCACCCACGTGCTGTCCTCCGGCGTCGCCGGCACCATGGTCGCCAACAAGAGCGGCCTGCAAGGCGGCACGGTGCGCAACATCCTGCTGGCCTGGGTGCTGACCCTGCCCACCTCCATGGCCCTGGCCGCGGCGCTGTTCTGGCTCTCGACCAAGTTCATCGTCTGAGCCATGCAGCCATGAAAAAGGGCGCCTTCGGGCGCCCTTTTTCGTTGCGGCGAATCCGCAGTCAACGGCGCTTGCCGCCCAGCAACGAGCCCATGAGCCCGCGCACCAGTTGCCGGCCCAGCTGGTTGGCGGCCTGGCGCACGGCGGTTTTCATCGCCTGGCTGGCGAGGCTGCCCAGCAGTTCGCCGGCGGCACCGGCGAAACCGGACTCCGCCTCGGCGGGCGCGGCCTTGCCCTTGGTGGCCGGGGCAGCGGGCGCATCGGCGGCACGGGCGGTGAGGATTTCGTAGGCGGACTCGCGGTCGATGGGCTTGTCATAGCGCCCGGCTTGGGGCGAGCTGCGCACCAGCTCGGCACGCTCGGCCTCGCTCAGCGGCCCGATGCGCGATTGCGGCGGGGCGATGGCCACGCGCTGCACCATGGCCGGCGTGCCCTTCTCTTCCAGCGTGCCCACCAGGGCTTCGCCGATGCCCAGCTCGGTGAGCACGGCCAGGCTGTCGAACGCCGGGTTGGGGCGGAAGCCATCGGCGACCGCACGCAGGGACTTCTGCTCCTTGGCGGTGAAGGCGCGCAGCCCATGCTGGATGCGCAGGCCGAGCTGGGCGAGGACGGTATCCGGCAGGTCACTGGGGGATTGGGTGACGAAGTAGACGCCGACACCCTTGGAGCGGATCAGCCGCACCACCTGCTCCAGGCGTTCCTGCAACGCACGCGGGGTGTCGGCGAACAGCAGGTGCGCCTCGTCGAAGAACAGCGCCAGCACCGGTTTGTCGGCATCGCCGCACTCGGGCAGTTGCTCGAACAGCTCGGCCAGCAGCCAGAGCAGGAAGGTGGCGTAGACCTTGGGCGCCTCGTGCACCAGGCGGCTGGCGTCCAGCAGGTGGATGCGGCCACGGCCGTCCCGGTCGGGGTGGAGGATGTCTTCCAGTTGCAGGGCCGGCTCGCCGAACAGGGCGTCGGCGCCCTGCTGTTCCAGGGTGGCCAGGCGCCGCAGCAGGGCCTGGGCGGAGGCGCCGGCGAACAGGGCACGGTCCTCGCCAAGCAGCTCGGGGTGGTCACGCAGGTGGTTGAGCAGGGCCTTGAGGTCCTTCAGGTCGAGCAGCAGCAGGCCTTCGCGGTCGGCCACTTGGAAGGCGGCATAGAGGGCCGCCTGCTGGCTGTCGGTGAGTTCCAGCAGGTTGCCCAGCAGCAGGGGGCCCATTTCGCTGAGTGTCGTACGAAGCGGGTGGCCGCTCTTGCCGGCCACGTCCCACAGCGTCACCGGATAGGCCTTGGGCTGGTGTCCGAGCCAGGGCATGGAGGCGATGCGTTCGGCGACCTTGCCCTGGGGCACGCCGGCGGCGCCTAGGCCGCAGAGATCACCCTTGATGTCGGCGGCGAACACAGCCACCCCCGCGTCGCTGAAGGCTTCGGCGAGGCGTTGCAGGGTCACCGTCTTGCCGGTGCCGGTGGCCCCCGCCACCAGGCCGTGACGGTTGGCCAGGCGCAGTGCCTGGGCGATCGGCTGGCCGGAAGGGTCAGCGCCAAGAATTATCGAACTGGATGCAGGCATCTCGCCATCCTCAAGCTTTACTGGTTCTGTACCGACACAGTGTTCAACGCCGGATCCGTTAAGAAAAACCGGCGACCCGCCAAGACTGGTACCTGCATCAATCGGACGCAAGAAAACATGACCAAGAACCTGAAGTTCAGCCACAAGATCCTGTTGGCCGCCTCTCTGGTAGTGATAGCGGCGTTCTCGCTATTCACGCTCTACAACGATTACCTGCAACGGAATGCGATCCGAGACGACCTGGAGAGTTACCTGAAGGAAATGGGGGACGTGACCGCCAGCAACATCCAGAACTGGCTTTCGGGCCGGATCCTGCTGGTGGAGAACGTGGCGCAGAACATCTCCCGCCACGCCGAAGCCGAATCCGTGACCTCGCTGCTGGAACAGAAGGTGCTGGCCTCGACCTTCTCCTTCACCTACCTGGGCAGCGCCGACGGCACCTTCACCATGCGCCCGAACGATGCCATGCCCGAAGGCTACGACCCGCGCACCCGTCCCTGGTACAAGGACGCCATGGCCGCCGGCACCACCACCCTGACCGAACCCTATATCGACGCCGCCACCAGCACGCTGATCATGACCATCGCCACCCCCGCCGGAGACAAGGGCGTGGTGGGCGGCGACCTGAGCCTGCAGACGCTGCAGCAGATCGTCAATTCGCTGGACTTCCAGGGCATGGGCTACGCCTTCCTGGTCAGCGAGGACGGCACCATCCTGGTTCATCCGAACAAGGATTTCGTGATGAAGAAGCTGGCGGACATCTACCCCAGGAACACGCCGCGCATCAGCCCCGAGTTCTCAGAGTCCGAGCTGGATGGCCAGGCGCGCATCCTCACCTTCGCCCCGATCAAGGGCCTGCCGACGGTGAAGTGGTACATCGGCCTGTCCATCGACAAGGCCGAGGCGTTCTCGATGCTGCGTGAGTTCCGCACCTCGGCGATCATCGTCACCGTCATCGCGGTGGTGATCATCATCGCCCTGCTGGGCATGCTGATCCGCGTACTGATGCAGCCGCTGCTGCTGATGGGCCGCGCCATGCAGGACATCGCCCAGGGCGAGGGCGACCTGACCCGCCGCCTGGAGGTGCACTCCCAGGACGAGTTCGGCGAGCTGGCGCAGTCCTTCAACCAGTTCGTCGAGCGCATCCACGCCTCCATTCGCGAGGTTTCCGCCACCACCCGCCAGGTCAACGAGGTGGCCAAGCTGGTGCTGTCGGCCTCCAACTCGTCGATGAGCAACTCCGACGAGCAGGCCCAGCGCACCAACAGCGTGGCCGCGGCGATCAACGAACTGGGCGCCGCTGCCCAGGAGATCGCCCGCAACGCCGCCGATGCCTCGCACCAGGCCTCCGATGCACGCAACCAGTCCGAGGACGGCCGCCAGGTGGTGGAGAAGACCATAGTCGCCATGAGCGACCTGTCCGGGAAGATCCGCGCCTCGTGCGGCAACATCGAGACGCTGAACAGCAAGACGGTGAACATCGGGCAGATCCTCGAGGTCATCAAGGGCATCTCCGAGCAGACCAACCTGCTGGCGCTCAACGCCGCCATCGAAGCCGCCCGTGCCGGTGAGGCCGGCCGTGGCTTCGCCGTGGTCGCGGACGAGGTGCGCAACCTCGCCCACCGCACCCAGGAGTCGGCGCAGGAAATCCAGAAGATGATCGAGGAGCTGCAGGTGGGCGCCCGCGAGGCGGTCAACACCATGACCGAGAGCCAGCGCTACAGCGAGGAGAGCGTGACCATCGCCAACCTGGCGGGCGAGCGCCTTTCCAGCGTCACCCAGCGCATCGGCGAGATCGACGGGATGAACCAGTCCGTGGCCACCGCCACCGAGGAACAGACCTCGGTGGTGGAGTCACTGAACGTGGACATCAACGAGATCAACATGCTCAACCAGGAAGGCGTGGAAAACCTCCAGGCCACCCTGCGCGCCTGCGCCGACCTGGAACAGCAGGCCGCGCGCCTGAAGCACCTGGTGGACAGCTTCCGCATCTGAACCGTGCGGGAATGAAAAAGGCGCCTCAAGGCGCCTTTTTCGTTTCGTCGGCTTCGTCCTGGATCTGCTTCCAGAGGGCTTCGGCATCCGGGAAGTCGGTGCCGTCCTCCTCGTCCAGCGCCTCGGGGTCATAGCGCCGCACGCATCCCTCGCCGAGGGTGGGCGGGGCTTTCGAGGTCGCGCGGTCGAGAGGGTCGGACATGCTCAAGCTCCTAGGTCGGGCGGCCGGCGTCGTGCTGGGCGAAGGCCTTGATCGCGCGCAAGGCGTCACGACGACTGAGCACGCCCACCAGCACACCGCCTTCCACGACCGGCAAGGCCTCATGCTGCTCGCGCAGCAAGCGCTGGCAGACATCGACCACGTCCTCGCCCGGGGAAACGCTCCCCGGCTGCGCCCGCATGCACGCGCCCACCACTCCCCCTACAGCATCGTAGTAGGCACCGGAAAGAATGCCGCGCAGGCAGTCGGACTCGGACAGCATGCCTAGCAGGTGGCCCTGGGCGTCGACCACCGGGGCACTGCTCAGGCGGTGCTCCAGCAAGCGCTCGATGGCCAGGAACAGGTCGGTGTCCGGCCGGAAGCTCACCTGGTGATGGGTCATGTAGTCACGAACCTGGACGGACTTGAGCATGGGATCGTTCCTTGTTCCTGTTACGCGATCAGTCGAAGACGACGGTCTTGTTGTCGTGCACCAGCACGCGGTCTTCCAGGTGATAGCGCAGGCCGCGCGCCAGCACCAGTTTCTCCACGTCCTTGCCCAGGCGCACCAGGTCTTCGATGTTGTCGCGGTGGCTGATGCGCACCACGTCCTGCTCGATGATCGGGCCGGCGTCCAGTTCCTCGGTGACGTAGTGGCAGGTGGCGCCGATCAGCTTCACGCCGCGCAGCGAGGCCTGGTGGTACGGCTTGGCGCCGATGAACGAGGGCAGGAAGCTGTGGTGGATGTTGATCACCTGGTGGCGGTACTTCTGGCACAGGTCCGGCGGGATGATCTGCATGTAGCGCGCCAGCACCACGTTGTCGGCCTTGTGCTCGTCGATCAGGCGCGAGACCTGCTCGAACGCCGGCTGCTTGTTCTTCGGGTCGACCGGGACGTGGAAGTAGGGGATGCCGTGCCACTCGACCATGCTGCGCAGGTCATCGTGGTTGGCGATCACGCAGGGGATCTCGCAATCCAGCTCGCCGCTGTGCCAGCGGTGCAGCAGGTCGGCCAGGCAGTGGGACTCACGGCTGGCCATCAGCACCACGCGCTTCTTCACCGAGGAGTCGGTGATGCGCCATTCCATGGAGAACTCACGCGCGATGGGCGCGAACGCCTGGCGGAAGCCATCCAGGTCGAACGGCAGCGAATCGGCGCGAATCTCGTGACGCATGAAGAACCAACCACTCTGATTGTCGGAGTGATGGCTCGCCTCGGTGATCCAGCCGTTGTAAGTCGCCAGGAAATTACTGACCTTGGCTACGATGCCAACGCCGTCCGGGCAGGCGATCACCAGACGAAATGTGCGCATGGGGGAAACTCCAGAGACTTCGCAAAAGGCGGTCATTCTATCCACACGCCGTGAAAAGTTCAGCAGCTCCATTGAACTTCCCGTCGCCTCCGCGCCAGCCCGCAACTCCGGCGCCGTCGCCGATGACGCACGCAAGTTCCAATCCCTGGTTAGGTCCGATTGTGAACAGGGATTAATTCAAACATCGGCTTATTCTAAAAATAATCCCGACAAAACTTTTCCTGCATGTTTACTTGTATTAACGCGCTGACTATTATTCCTGACACTCAGCCATCGCCAGCCATCACCATTTTCACAAGGGACTCAGACATGTCGCTGATCAACGAATACCGCGCTACCGAAGAAGCCATCAAAGAACTGCAAGAGCGCCTGAAGAACCTGTCGCAAGACGACAAGCTGAAAAAAGAGCTGGAGTTCGAAGGCAAACTGCGCGCCCTGATGGGTGAATACCAGAAGTCCCTGCGCGATATCATCGCCCTGCTCGATCCGGACTCCAAAACTTCCAAGGCCCCGCGTGCTGCCGCCAAGACTACTGGCAGCAAGCGTGCTCGCAAGGTCAAGCAATACAAGAACCCGCACACCGGTGAAGTTATCGAAACCAAAGGTGGCAACCACAAGACGCTGAAAGAGTGGAAAGCCAAGTGGGGCGCCGACACCGTTGAAGGTTGGGCCACCCTGCTGGGCTAATTGCCACGGGTTAAAAAAACGCCAGCATCAGCTGGCGTTTTTTATTGCCCGGCAAAACTCAAAGGCCATAGCGTTGACGCAATTGCGTGGCATGTTCGGACCAGGCCTGGAGGATCGCCAGCTGCGCTGGCGTCGCCGTGGCGCGGAGCTCCGCCATCGCCTGCTCGAAGCCCGCCAGTGTATTGGGCGCGCCCAGGGCCGGGTCACTCAGGCGGCCGCGGCAGAAAGCGCTCCATTTATCCCGCTCGGCGGGGGATAACGTGTCCGGGAAGTTTCTCGCGCGGTAACGGAACAGCAATTCCGGCAACCGCACATCATCGAACGGCCAGGGTTCCTGGGCCAAACGAAGCGGCTCGGCATTCCGTACTTGTTCGCACAGCCGCCGATCACGGTCACCGATAAAACCATCATAGAGTTGCTGCTCCGGATCTTCGGTTCCGGGGAAGGCTTCCTCTGCATAGATGGCGGGCAACTTGTCCTGCCATTGCCCACGCAACTCGGCAAGTTGCCGGGCGCTTTCCTGGACGGCGGCCAAGTCCACGTGCAGGCGTTGCTGGTCCGCCGGCCGCAATACACTCAAGGGCGCCACTACCGGGCAGCGATTGATATGCAGGAGTTTCAACGGGACCGGTATTTCACCTTCGGCCAACTCATCACGCCGTGTATAGAGGCGGCGGCGCAGAGTTTCAGCATCCTGATCCAACAGCGGCGATACATCGGATAACAGGTCGCAGACGATCAATGCATTGCGGTTCTTCGGGTGCCAGGCCAGTGGCACTACCACGGAGAAATAATGCCGCGCCGCCGAAAAGCGACCCGATATATGTACCAGCGGCTGCAACAGGCGAATCTGTTCCTGCACCTTGTGCTTGCTGCGCAACTGGAAGAGGAAGTCATACAACCGTGGTTGGCGATCACGCACCAGCCGCGCCAGGGCAATGGTCGCGCGCACGTCGGCCAGCGCCTCGTGGGCCTGGCCATGGTCGATGCCGTTGGCGGCGGTCAGGCGCTCCAGGCGCAGCGACACCCGCCCCTCCTCGGTGGGCCACTCGATGCCCTCCGGGCGCAGCGCGTAGGCGGTGCGCAGGGTGTCGATGAGGTCCCAGCGGCTGTTGCCGCCCTGCCACTCCCGCGCATAGGGGTCGTGGAAGTTGCGGTAGAAGCTGTAGCGGGTCACTTCGTCGTCGAAGCGCAGGGTGTTGTAGCCGGCGCCGCAGGTGCCCGGGCGGGACAGCTCGGCGTGCACGCGGGTGATGAACTCGCCTTCGTCCAGCCCCTTCTCGCGCAGGGTCTGCGGCAGGATGCCGGTGACCAGGCAGGCCGCCGGGTGGGGAAGGATGTCGTCGCTGGGCCGGCAATAGATGTTCAGCGGCTGCTCGATTTCGTTGAGCGCCTCGTCCGTGCGGATGCCCGCCACCTGGATGGCGCGGTCGCTGCGGGGGTTGATGCCGGTGGTTTCGTAGTCGTACCAGAAGATGCTGGAAGTCACGTTGCCTCCTATGGCCAAGGGGCCGGAGTCTATCACCCGACGGCGCGCGACCACCGACCACCAATACGCGAAACAGTGACGCAGCCGATTGAATTCGTCGCACCGACACCCGAAAATATCGCGCTCGCGCCATGCCCGTACCCGGGCCTGCGCCTCCTGCACCGACTCACAAGGAAGCGACCATGCAAGGCATACCCGAAAACCCCTATTCCGCGCCCCAGAGCGCCCTGGTCGAAACCGTCGACAACGGCGCCCTGAGCATCGAAGCCGCCCTGGCCCGTGGCTACGACTTCAACATCGGCGACGTGATCAACGAATCCTGGCAGCGGGTCAAAGGCTCCAAGGGCATGATCGTCTGCGGCATGATCATCTACGGTGTCGCCAGCCAGATTCTGGCCACACTGCTCGGCCTGGTCCTGGGCTTCATCGGCGGCATGGCCGGTGAACTCGCCGCCACGGTGCTGTCCTTCATCGGCGGCGTCATCGGCTCCGGCCTCTGCGCCACGGTTCTCGGCGGCATCTACCTGCTGGGCATCCGCCAGGCTGCTGGCCAGCCACTGAACTTCAACGAGCTGTTCAGCAACTTCAACCTGTTCGTGCCGCTGTTCATCCTCAATATCCTGATGGCGGTGCTGATCTACATCGGCTTCCTGCTGCTGCTCATCCCCGGCTTCTACCTGGCCATCGCCTATATGCTCGCCCTGCCCCTGGCGATGGAGCGCAAGCTGTCGCCCTGGGAAGCCCTGGAAGCCTCGCGCAAGGCCATCACCCAGCGCTGGTTCAAGGTCTTCGGCCTGATGCTGGTGCTGTCGCTGATCATGATGGTCAGTGCGATTCCGCTGGGCATCGGCCTGATCTGGACCTTCCCGATGTTCATCATCGCCGTGGGCATCCTCTATCGCACCATCTTCGGCGTGCTGCCCCCGCCGCAGTGAGCCCGCCGTGCCGACCCGCCCAGCGGCGGGTCGGTTGCCTCGCCAAGTGATGCTCCGCTAGCATCGTGGTTTCCCCAACGCAGTCGACCCATGACATCGACGTCCCGCAGCACCAGCCCATACGGAAATGAGCAGGGTCAGTCCGCCCCCCTGGACACCCGCTACCAGGTGGAAACGCCCGAGGGCATCGACCTCGTGCTGCGCCCCGCCAGCCTCCTGCCCCGCGCCCTGGCCTATACCGTGGACCTGCTGATCCGCGGCATCCTGCTACTGGTGCTCTACTCGGTGTTCCTCCTGCTCGGGCAGTTCGGCATGGGCCTGGGCCTGATCGTCACCTTCCTCGTCACCTGGTGGTACATGGTGCTGTTCGAGGTGCTCAACCAGGGCCGCTCCCCCGGCAAGCAACTGATGGGGCTGCGCGTGGTCCACGACGACGGCACACCGGTGGGCTGGTCCTCGTCCCTGGTGCGCAACCTGCTGCGCTTCGTCGACATCCTGCCATTCGGCTACGCCCTGGGCATCATCAGCACCCTGACGCACCCCGCCTTCAAGCGCCTCGGCGACCTCGCCGCCGGCACCCTGGTGGTCTACCGCGAAGACAAACCCTCGCGCCCGCAACTGCCGGACGCCGAGCCCCAGCGTGCACCCTTCATCCTGAGCCTCGCCGAGCAGCGCGCCATCCTCGGCTATGCCGAGCGCCAGGGCGGCCTCTCCAGCGGGCGCCGCGCCGAGCTGGCGGGCATCCTCGCCGAGCCGCTGGAGGTCCCGGCCGAGCAGGCCGAGGCCCGCCTCAACGGCATCGCCAGGAGCCTACTGGGAAGCCCATGAAACAAAGCCTTTTCGAACGTCGCCACCAGGCCGACTGGGAACGCTTCGGCGCCCAGCTCGACGCCCTGGAGCGTGGCAAGGCCGACGCCAAGTCCTGCGAGGGCTTCGCCGCCGACTACCGCCACCTCTGCCAGCAACTGGCCCTCGCCCAGGAGCGCGGCTACAGCAGCCATCTGATCGACCAGCTGCAGCAACTGGCCATGCGTGGCCACCAGCAGTTCTACCGCCACCGCAGCCACCTCGGCGCGCAGATCGTCGGCTTCGTGCTCGGCGGCTTCCCGCGCCTGGTGCGCGAGCAGTGGCGCAGCATCCTCATCGCCAGCCTGCTGTTCTACGTGAGCCTGGCGGTAATGGGCGTGCTGGTGCACCAGTTCCCCGACCTGGTCTACAGCGTGGTGCCGCCGGACCAAGTGGCCGAGATGGAATCCATGTACGAGCCCGACGCCCACCGCATCGGCGCCAGCGAGCGCGACTCCGGCGATGACTGGATGATGTTCGGCCACTACATCATGAACAACATCGGCATCGCCTTTCAGACCTACGCCAGCGGCCTGCTCTTCGGCCTCGGCAGCCTGTTCTTCCTGCTCTTCAACGGCCTGATGATCGGCGCCGTGGCCGGGCACCTGACCCAGGTCGGCTACGGCGAGACCTTCTGGTCCTTCGTCATCGGCCACGGCTCCTTCGAGCTCACCGCCATCACCTTCGCCGGTGCCGCCGGCCTGCAGCTGGGCTGGGCGCTGCTCGCCCCCGGGCGGATGACCCGCGCCGAATCCCTGCGCCTGGCCGCCACCCACAGCGTCAAACTCATTGCCGGCGCCATGCTGATGCTCCTGATCGCCGCGTTCATCGAGGCCTACTGGTCGTCCATGACCTTCACCACGCCCAAGGTGAAGTACATCGTGGGTGCCTGCCTGTGGCTGCTGCTCGGCAGCTATTTCTGCTTCGCCGGTCGGAGTCGCCATGCGCCTGACTGATGCCAGCGTCGCCATCCGCCCGCGCAGCGCCTGGGAAGCCATGGACCTCGGCGTGCTGCTCGCCCGACGCCACATGGGCCTGCTCATGGCCAGCTGGGCGCTGGTCACCCTGCCGGTGTTCCTGCTGCTGTGCCTGGTGCTGTGGAACTACTCCGGCTGGGCGATCTTCATCTTCTGGCTGCTCAAGCCCGCCTTCGAGCGCCTGCCGCTGTACATCCTTTCCCGCGCGCTGTTCGGCGACACGCCAACGCTCAAGGAAGCGCTCAAGGCCTTCCCGCGCCTGCTCAAGCCGCAGCTGATCGCCAGCCTCACCTGGCGCCGCTTCAGCCCCACACGCAGCTTCGACCTGCCGGTGATGCAGCTCGAAGGCCTCTCCGGCGCGGCGCGCAGCCAGCGCCTGGTGGTGCTCGGCCAGCGCGATGCCGGCGGCGCCACCTGGCTCACCATCATCGGCATGCACCTGGAAACGGCGCTGTGGATGGGCCTGATCACCCTGCTCTACCTGATGCTGCCGCAGCAGGTGGTGGCCGACTGGGACTGGCAGAAACTGCTGCAACAGGCCGAAGGCGACTGGGTATGGCTGGAGCACCTGTCCAACGGCCTGTATTTCTTCGTGCTGATGATCTGGGAGCCGGTCTACGTGGCCTGCGGCTTCACCCTCTACCTGAACCGCCGCACCGCCCTGGAAGCCTGGGACATCGAACTGGTGTTCCGCCGCCTGCGCCAGCGCCTCACCGGCCTCGCCTACGCCCTGGTACTGGGCATGGGTGTGCTCCTGGTCACCGCCCTGCCCGCCCAGCCGGTGCTGGCCGACGAAACCGCCAGCAGCTGCCCGATCCCGGTGGAAGACCCCAACGGCCCCGACGCCCCGCGCCTCCTCCACCAGGAGCTGACCAGCCAGGCCTCCAGCGAAAGCATCGCCAAGCTGCTGGATGAGCCGCCCTTCGAGAACCGCGAGACGGTGACCCGCTGGCGCTTCCCGGATGCCGAGGCCAAGGACAAGAAGAAAGAAGAACTCTCCAAGGAAGACGCGGAAAGCCTCACCGACTTCATCAAGGGCCTGTTCAAGCTGGCCGAGCTGTGGAACAGCACCAGCTGGCTGGCGCTGGTGATCAAGGTGCTGCTGTGGGGTCTGCTGTTCAGCCTCATCGCCCTGATCATCTGGCGCTACCGTGAATGGCTCGCCACCTTCGCCGGCAATATCGGCCTGCCGAAACGCCGGCGCCGCGAGGCACCTCTGCAGCTGTTCGGCCTGGAGGTGGCCCCCGAGACCCTGCCCGACGACGTCGCCAGCGAAGCCGAACGGCTCTGGGCCGAGCACCCGCGCGAGGCCCTCGGCCTGCTCTACCGTGCCCTGCTCAGCCACCTGCTCCACGATTTCCGCCTGCCGCTCAAGGGCTCCCACACCGAAGGCGAAGTGCTGCGCATGGTGCAGAACCTGCAGCGTGAAGAGCTGGGACGCTTCGCCCAGGTCCTCACCCGCCACTGGCAGAACCTCGCCTACGGCCACCAGCTGCCACCGGAGAGCCTCAAGCGTGGCCTCTGTGAAGGCTGGCGCCGCCTGGTCGCCACGGGAGCCAGCGCATGAGCCGTCGTGGAGGTTTCATCTTCGGTGCCCTGCTCTTCCTGCTGCTGGGCCTGTTCCTCATCTGGCTGCTGAACAAGATCGAGCCCTACCAGGAAACCATCGCCCACGGGGCTTCGCCCGAGGCGCGCAGCAACATCTACCTCGCCGCCGAGAGCTACCTGCGCAAGCAGGGCCTGACGGTGGCGCACGCCGATGGCCTGGAAGTGCTCAACGACCTGCCCGCCGCCGGCCACACCCTGTTGCTGCTGGCCGACCGCAGCCGCATGACCCCGCGCCAGGCCGACCGCGTGCTGGACTGGGCAGCCAAGGGCGGCCACCTGCTGTTCGTCGCCGAAGCCCTCTACGACGAAGACGACGGCAAGAGCGGTGACCTGCTGCTGGACCGCCTCGGCGTGCAGCAGTACGAGAGCGAGGACCTCGACGAAGAGGACAGCGAGGACGCCGAGCAGAGCGAAGCCACCGACAGCGCCGAAGACACCCAGGACGAAGCCGAGCCCGACACCGCCGACGACAGCGAGCAGCAGGCCGAAGGCGAGGAAGAAGCGCCGGCCGACAGCGAAGCCGAGCCCGAGGACGAAGACCGCTACCCCGAGCTGACCAAGCTCTACCTGGAAAACGAGGACGCGCCGGCCTACATCGACTTCGACACCGGCTTCCACCTCTACGACAGCGAAGACCGCGCCCACGCCTGGGCCAACAGCGGCAACGCCACCCACATGCTGCAGATGAACCATGGCGACGGCCTGGTCACCGTGCTCACCGACAGCTGGATCTGGCAGAACAACAACATCGCCAGCCACGACAATGCCTGGCTGCTCTGGTACCTGACCCAGGACACCAGCGTGACCCTGCTCTACCGCGCCGAGCGCGATGACCTGCCCGCCCTGCTGCTGCGCAACTTCCCCGAAGCGCTGGCGGCCCTGGCCCTGCTCATCGCCCTGGTGCTGTGGCACGTCGGCCGTCGCCAGGGGCCGCAACTGGCACCGGCCAGCCGCTCGCGCCGCCAGCTGGAAGAACACCTGCGCGCCAGCGCCGACTTCCTCATGCGGCGCAGCGGCAAGCACGTGCTGCTGCAAGGCCTGCAGCGCGACATCCTGCGTCGCGCGCGGCGCCGTCACCCCGGTTTCGAACGACTCGCCGTGGCCGAGCAATGGCAGGTGCTCAGCCGCCTGACCCGCATGCCCACCGCCGCCATCAGCCAGGCCATGCGGCCGCTGCCCAAGCAGCGCCTCAGCGCCTCCGAATTCACCCGCCAGGTCGCCCACCTGCAAAGCCTCAGGAATGCCCTATGAGCGAACAGACGCCCGATCAGCCGATCAACGATGAAGCCGAAGGCCTGAACCTGGACCTTTCCGACGTCACCCCCGAAGCCCCGGCCCCCGTAGCCGCTGCCGTGCAGCCCAGCGAGCCCGCCCAGGCGCCGGCCGCCCCTGCCGCGCCCTCGGCAGCCAGCAGCCAGCGCCAGCGCGCCAGCCAGCTGGCCCAGGCCCTGCGCCAGGAACTGCAGAAGGCCGTGGTCGGCCAGACCGCCGTCATCGACGACGTGCTCACCGCCCTGATCGGCGCCGGCCACGTGCTGGTGGAAGGCGTGCCGGGCCTGGGCAAGACCCTGCTGGTCCGCGCCCTGGCGCGCTGCTTCGGCGGCGAGTTCTCGCGCATCCAGTTCACCCCGGACCTGATGCCCAGCGACGTCACCGGCCACGCCGTGTACGACATGCAGAGCGAGCAGTTCAAGCTGCGCAAGGGCCCGGTGTTCACCAACCTGCTGCTGGCGGACGAAATCAACCGCGCCCCGGCCAAGACCCAGGCCGCGCTGCTGGAAGTGATGCAGGAGCGCCAGGTCACCCTCGAAGGCCGCGCCCTGCCGGTGCCGCTGCCCTTCCTGGTCATGGCTACCCAGAACCCCATCGAGCAGGAAGGCACCTACCCGCTGCCGGAAGCCGAGCTCGACCGCTTCATGCTCAAGCTGCGCATGGACTACCCCGAGGCCAACGAAGAGCTCGCCCTGGTGCGCCAGGTGACCCGCTCCGCCCGTGCCGACATGCTGGAGGTGGCGCCCCTGCGCACGCTGCTGCAGGCCAAGGACGTGCAGGCCCTGCAGCGCATCGCCAGCGAACTGCCCATGGACGACCAGGTGCTCGACTACGCCGTGCGCCTGGCCCGTGCCACCCGTACCTGGCCGGGCCTGGCCCTGGGTGCCGGCCCGCGCGCCTCCATCGCCCTGGTCCGTGGCGGTCGCGCCCGCGCCCTGCTGCGCGGCGGCGACTTCGTGCTGCCCGATGACGTGAAGAGCTGCGCCCTGGCGGTGCTGCGCCACCGCGTGCGCCTGTCGCCGGAGCTGGATATCGAAGGCCAGTCCGTGGACCAGGTCCTGCAACAACTGCTGGAACAGGTGCCGGCGCCGCGCCTATGAAACCATCGCGCATCCTGCTCGGCCTGATCGCCGGCCTGCTGGCCGTGGCGCTGGTCCTGGGCACCCTGCACGCCCTCGGCACCAAGCTGCCGGAACAGCTGCGCCTGCTCTGGTGGGGGCTGCTCTGCGCCCTCGCCCTGCTGGCCGTGCTCGATGCGCTGTGGCTGCGCCGCCTGCCTTCACCCGCGCTGGAACGCCAGCTGCCGGGCAACCTGTCCCTGGGCCGCTGGGGCGAGGTGCGCCTGCGCGTGCACCATGCCTTCACCCGCGCCCTGCAGCTCAAGGTCTACGACCATGTGCCGGCGGGGATGGACACCGAGTTCCTGCCGCAATCCGTGGCCCTGCACCCGGGCGAGGTCACCGAGTTCGGCTACCGCGTGCGCCCGCTGCAGCGCGGCCGCTTCGCCTTCCCCCTGTGCGAGGTGGAGCTGCCCAGCCCCCTGGGCCTGTGGGGCCAGCGCCGCTGCCTCGACCTGCCGGGCGAGACCCGCGTCTACCCGGATTTCGCTCGCCTCTACGGCGCCCAGCTGATGGCGGTGGACGACTGGCTCAGCCAGCTCGGCGTGCGCCAGCGTCCGCGTCGCGGCCTGGGCCTGGAGTTCCACCAACTGCGTGAATTCCGTGACGGCGACACCCTGCGCCAGATCGACTGGAAGGCCACCGCGCGCAAGCGCACGCCCATCGCCCGTGAATACCAGGACGAACGCGACCAGCAGATCGTCTTCATGCTCGACTGCGGCCGCCGCATGCGCAGCCAGGACGGCGACCTCTCGCACTTCGACCACGCCCTCAACGCCAGCCTGCTGCTCAGCTACGTGGCCCTGCGCCAGGGCGACGCGGTCGGCCTCAGCACCTTCGCCGGCGACCAGCAGCGCTACCTCGCGCCGGTCAAGGGCCCGGCTCAGTTGAGCGTATTGCTCAACGCCGTCTACGACCTCAACAGCACCCAGCGCCCGGCCGACTTCGGCGCCGCGATCGACGCCCTGCTGGCACGCCAACGCCGCCGCGCCCTGGTGGTGCTGGTGACCAACCTGCGCGATGAAGACGACGATGAGCTGCTGGCCGCAGTCAAGCGCCTGGGTCGCCATCACCGGGTGCTGATCGCCAGCCTGCGGGAAGAAGTGCTGGACGCCCTGCGCCAGGAACCGGTGCAAGGCTTCGAGCAGGCGCTGTCCTACTGCGGCACGGTGGACTACCTCAACGCCCGCGCCAGCCTGCACGAACGCCTGGCTGCCCACGACGTCCCGGTGCTCGACTGCCGCCCCGGCGAACTCGGCCCCGAGCTGGTCGGCCGCTACCTGGCCTGGAAAAAGGCCGGCGTGCTCTAACCCCCATCAGGGCACAACCGCACCCACATGCTTGATTCCCGGGCTGAAGCCCGGGCTACGGACTGCTTGAGCGCAACCGTAGGATGGGTAGAGCGAAGCGAAACCCATGCTGCCAATCGCCAACCCCACCTCCGCACGGTGGAGGTAAAAAGCGACCTCCACCCTACGCAATGGTCAGCTCCGCACGCACAACCGCAGGGCGGGTGAACCTCGCGTGGCACCGTGCGTGGATGTGTCGGGTTGCACCCGACCTACGTGGCCAATTCGTAGGATGGGTCGGGCGGCGTTCCGCGAGCGAAGCGAAACCCATCATGGCGGTCACGCCGCCCTCACCATTCTGCGTGCGATCCCATACGCTGCCGCCGCGCCTGAAGCGCAGCGGCTAACGCCGGGCACGGCTACGCCGACGCGGCGAGGGGACGAAAGCTGAAGTAGTGGCGCAGCGCCTCGACCATCTCCACGTATTCCGGCGGCGGTGCCACCAGGGCGAAGCCCGAGTCGAAGTTGCCGGGGTTGACGTCTTCCCGGCTCCATTGGCAGGTCGCGTAGAAGTCGATGAAGTGCTGCTGGCCGTCATGCCCCGGAATCTTCAGGCGCATGTCGAAACGGGCCCCCACCAGCATCGGTAGCTGGCTGATCAGCATCAGGCCTTCGAGGGACACGTTGCCCAGATAGCCCATGGGCTTGTCGGTGATGCGATTGAAGACCTTCAGGTAATAGGGCAGCTGGTGGCGTTCTATTCGGCGTTGGCTACGCATGATGGCGAATCGCTATTGATGGCCGTTCAGTATGGCCTCACTACTGCACTCGAACCAAGTAATTAACCGCAGTGCTCACTGATTTCCGCGGTCAATTTACGACGGGCGGCGTCGATCTCGCCGTCGCTGTAATACTGGCGCTCCCCCTTCCCATCTACACGATAGAACTTAGCGCCGTCGCGAAGCTGGGCAAGGTTACCGCGTAACGTGTTGCATTGCTTCTGGCGCTCGCCGCGGGCATCCGCCGCCTTGCGCTCGGCCTGCGCCTGTTCCTGGCGGCGGGCATCGAAGAACTGCTCGGCACGTTGCTCACGTTCACGGGTGGCCTCGTCACGCTCCACCACCTGCGGCTTGACCTCCACCTGCTGCGCGCCGGCCTGGGGTCGCTCGCTGAAATGCACCTGGCCGCTGGCGTCCGTCCAGCGGTAGATCTCCGCGCTCGCCAGCCCTGGCAGCAGGATGACCGCGAAAAGCAGGTGACGCATGGAGCCCCTCCCGGAAACAAAGGCCAAGCTTAGCGCTGGCCGGTCACCACTCAAGCGAGCCACGACCGACGGTCGAAACGCCGGTCAGAGCGACGCCGGGGTGGCCTTGGCCGGTGAGCCGGTGTTGATCTGGCCGAGCTTCTCCAGGGTCTCCAGGCGCGCACGGGCGCGGTAGGCGTACTCGCTGGTGGGGTAGCGGCCGATGATGAAGTTGTAGGTCTGCTGGGCATCCACGAACAGGCTCTGGCGCTCCAGGCACTGGCCGCGCAGCAGGGAGATCTCCGGCTGCATATAGGCCCGCGAGCGGCTCTTGCGCTCGGCCTGGGACAGCTCGAGCATGGCCGTTTCGCAGTCGCCCTCGTCGTAGGCGTGGTAGGCATTGTTCAGGTGATGGTCCAGCGACCAGCGGGTGCAACCGGCAAGGCCGGCGAGCAGGGCCAGGATGATCAGCGTGCGCATGGGTAAGTCCTCCGTTGGCGAGTATATCGGCGCTCACGGAAATTTCTGCAGCGCCATCCGGCGGAGTGCGGGCACAACCTCCGATGGGACTTGCAGCCCATCATCCCGGCCCAGGCGAAGCGGCTGCTAGACTCGCCCAAACCCCGCCCCCGGAGCCTCCATGCAGCCCATCCGCCCTGCCCTGCTGTGCACCCTTCTGCTGCTTGGCGCCTGCGCCCCCACCACCCCGCTGTTCATCGCCCAGATCACCACCAACGAAGCGGTGGAGTACAAGGTGCTGAAGAACAACCGCATGGCCGCGGCGGTGGAAGAGGATGGCGACCTGCTCACCTACAGCGCCATGGCCATACGCGATGGCACCAGCGCCCAGGCCGAGAAGCTCTACCTCACCGGTTACCAGGATCGCCAGTTCAGCGACGAGGTGCGTGCCATCTCGCTCTACCAGATCGGCCTGATCTACATGAGCCGCTACAACGACCAGCGCGACGACACCAAGGCGCTCAACCGCTTCTACCAGATCACCAACGAGTTCCCCGGCACCCGCGCCGCCGAACGCGCCGAAGCGCGCATCCTGGTGATCCGCCAGCGCGCCGACGAGCCGGTGCACAAGACCGCCCGCGAGCTGCTGGCCGACTGGAAGCCCAGCCAGAACCTCGACCTCTACCGCAGCGACCTCGACCCGGACATGACCCTGCTGTCGCGCCGCGCCGTGCTCAAGGACCGCGTCGACGAAGCCGAGCAGCTGTATTCCCTCGCCCTGGGCGACGCCCATGTGCAGCCCGACATCAAGGCCCGCTCGCTGTACCAGATGGCGCTGATGAACCTGGCCCCGGCCAACCCCCGCGCCGACCGTGGCCGCGCCATCGGCTACCTGCGCCGCCTGCTCGCCGAGTTCCCCGATGCCGAGCAGGCCGAGAATGCCGCCCGGCACCTGGACCAGGCCCTGAATCCCGGCGTGAAATAACCCCGGCAAAGGGTAGTGAAGAGGAACAATGACTACAGGTTGCGAGCGGTGTAGCCTCGGGCTCTGCTTGAAAAATGGAGCCTTCGCATGTCCCTTCGCCGCACCAAGATAGTCGCCACCCTCGGCCCAGCCAGCAACTCGCCCGAGGTGCTGGAACAGCTGATCCTCGCCGGTATCGACGTTGCCCGCCTGAACTTCTCCCACGGCACCCCCGACGAGCACAAGGCGCGCGCCCGCCTGGTCCGCGAGCTGGCAGCCAAGCACGGCCGTTTCGTGGCGCTGCTGGGCGACCTGCAAGGCCCGAAGATCCGCATCGCCAAGTTCGAAGGCAAGCGCATCGAACTGGAAGCCGGCGACAAATTCCGCTTCTCCGTCACCCACCCGCGTGAAGCCGGCAACCAGGATGTGGTCGGCATCGACTACCCGGACCTGATCAAGGACTGCGGCGTCGGCGACGAACTGCTGCTGGACGACGGCCGCGTGGTGATGCGCGTCGACGCCACCACCGCCGACGAACTGCACTGCACCGTGCTGATCGGTGGCCCGCTGTCGGACCACAAGGGCATCAACCGTCGTGGCGGCGGCCTCACCGCCCCGGCCCTGACCGCCAAGGACAAGGCCGACATCAAGCTGGCCGCCGAGATGGAGCTGGACTACCTGGCCGTGTCCTTCCCCCGTGACGCCGCCGACATGGAACTGGCCCGCCGCCTGCGCGACGAAGCCGGTGGCAGCGCCTGGCTGGTGGCCAAGATCGAACGCGCCGAAGCCGTGGCCGACGACGAAGCCCTGGACGGCCTGATCCGCGCCAGCGACGCCGTGATGGTGGCCCGTGGCGACCTGGGCGTGGAGATCGGCGACGCCGAGCTGGTGGGCATCCAGAAGAAGATCATTCTGCACGCCCGTCGCTACAACAAGGCCGTGATCACCGCGACCCAGATGATGGAGTCGATGATCCACAGCCCCATGCCGACCCGCGCCGAAGTCTCCGACGTAGCCAACGCCGCGCTGGACTACACGGACGCCGTGATGCTCTCCGCCGAGAGCGCCGCCGGTGAATACCCGGTGGAAGCGGTGCAGGCCATGGCCCGCGTCTGCGTCGGTGCCGAGAAGCACCCCACCAGCCAGAAATCCAGCCACCGCCTGGGGCACACCTTCAGCCGTTGCGACGAGAGCGTGGCCCTGGCGGCCATGTACACCGCCAACCACTTCCCGGGCGTGAAGGCGATCATCTGCCTCACCGAGAGCGGCTACAGCCCGCTGATCATGTCGCGCATCCGTTCCTCGGTGCCGATCTTCGCCTTCTCCCCCCACCGTGCCACCCAGGCCCGCGTCGCCCTGTTCCGTGGCGTGCAGACCGTGCCCTTCGACCCGGCCGCGCTGCCGGCCGACAAGGTCAGCCAGGCCGCGGTGGACGAACTGCTCAAGCGCGGCATCGTGCAGCAGGGCGACTGGGTCATCCTCACCAAGGGCGACAGCTACCACACCGTCGGCGGCACCAACACCATGAAGATCCTTCACGTCGGCGACCCGCTGGTGTGAGGCATCCGCAGTAAAGAAAAGGCCGCTCGATGAGCGGCCTTTTTTCATTCAAGGGCTTGGAGGCGGCGGCGCTGCGCACCGCTTGGCGAATGAATTCGCCCCTACAACGTCCCCATCAGCCAGGTGGGCGCAACAGATGCGCACGGTGCCGTAGGTTGGCGCCGAGCGCAGCGAGGCCCAACACCCGGGAAGGTTGACGCTCAGGCGAACCTGGAGAAGTCCGGCTTGCGGCGCTGCATGAAGGCCGAGAGCGCTTCGATGGCCTCGGGGGTGCGTAGGCGCTGACCGAACAGCTCGCCCTCTTCCATGATCACCTGGCGCAGTTCCTCGCGGCCCGGTTCGCGCATCAGGCGCTTGCTCACCGCCACGGCAGAAGGTGCCAGCTGCTCGAAGCGCTGGGCCATTTCGCGGGCGCGGGCCAGGGTCGCGGCGCCGCTGTCCAGCGCCTCGTTGGCGATGCCCCAGGTCGCCGCCTGCTCGCCGGTGAAGGCTTCGCCGAGCAGCAGCAGCTGGGCGGCGCGGGCGTGGCCGAGCATGCGCGGGAGGATCAGGCTGGAACCGAACTCCGGGCACAGCCCGAGGTTGACGAAGGGCATCTTCAGCTTGGCATCGCGGGCCACGTAGACCAGGTCGCAATGCAGCAGCAGCGTGGTGCCGATGCCCACCGCCGGGCCGTTCACCGCCGCCACCACCGGCTTGGCGAAATCGAACAGCGCCTTCATGAAGCGGAACACTTCACTGTCCAGCCCGGAAGGCGGCGCCTGGATGAAGTCGGCCACGTCGTTGCCGCTGGTGAAGCAGGTCTCGCTGCCGGTGATCAGCACCGCGCGCACGCTGCGGTCTTCGCCGGCCGCGTCCAGGGCATCGGCCATGGCGCCGTACATGGCGCGGGTCAGGGCGTTCATCTTGTCCGCGCGTTGCATGCGGATGGTCAGCAGGCCCTGGTCACGTTCCAGGTGGATGTGCTCGCTCATGGTGGCTCCTCGGCGGTGGCCGCCTTAGAAGGAGCGGCTCAGGAATACGTCGGCCAGCAGTTGGTTGCGTGGCACGCCGGCCAGATAGAGGCGGCGCGCGAAGTCTTCGACGCTGGCGGGGCTGCCGCAGAGTAAGGCGACGGTCTGGCGCGAAACAAGCCGGAGATCGGCCAAAACACCTTGCAGCTGCGCCGGGGTCGTCAGTTCGACGCGCAGGCTGTCGTGGCGCGCGGCCAGGACCCGCAGGGGCTCGGCGAGGTAATGCGCGGCCGGGTCATGGGCCAGGTGAATGACGCGTATCGCGCCCTGGTGATGCTGGCGCAAGGCCTCGCGGAGAATGCCCCAGAGCGGCGCCAGGCCGGTGCCCGAGGCGAGGATCAGCAGCGGGCGGCCGGCCCAGTCCGGGTCGTAGTGCAACGCGCCGCCGCGCAGTTCGCCCAGGCGCAGCGTGCCGCCGACACCCAACTGGCGCAGCGCATCGGCGAAGGCGCCGGGTTGGCGGCAGTCGATATGGAATTCCAGCCAGGGTTCCTCCCCCGGCACGCTGGCCAGGGAATAGGGCCGGGCGATGCCCTCGGCGCTCCACAGCAGCAGGTGCTGGCCGGCGCTGTAGCGCAACGGCCGTTGGGGACGCAGGCGCAGCCGCGCCACATCGCCCAGCCAGTCCAGCGCCACCACCTCGGCGGGGATGCCATCGCGTTGCGGGTCGAAGGCTTCCACCACCAGGTCACCCACCACCTGGCACTGGCAAGCCAGGCGCCAGCCCTCGGCGCGGCGCTCGGGGTCCAGCGCTTCGGGGCGGGCATCGAGCGGCTCACCGGCCAGGCAGCGCACCAGGCAGGCATGGCAACTGCCGGCCCGGCAACTGAAGGGCACCTTGCATCCGGCGGCGTTGAGCTGGTCCAGCAGGTTGCTGGACGGTGGTACGGTCCAGCGTCTACCCGCAACCTCTATTTCAGGCACCCTGCTCCTCCCACGCAGCAGCGCAGCGGTTACGTCCGCCACGTTTGGCCCGATAGAGTGCCTGATCGGCCCGCTGCAGCGCATCATCCAGATCATCCTGGATGCCCAGCAGCGTCATGCCGGCGGACAGGCTCAGCCCGTCCACCTCGACGCCCACCGGCTCGGCACTGGCGAAGGCTTCGCGCAGGCGCTCGCAGCAGGCGGTAAGGCGGTCGGCATCGCAGTTGGGCAGCAGCAGGACGAACTCCTCGCCACCGTAGCGCGCCAGGGTGTCGCCATCGCGCAGGCAGGCCCGCGCCACGGCGGCGAAGGTCTGCAGCACGCGATCGCCGGCGGCGTGGCCATGAACGTCGTTGATGCGCTTGAAGTGGTCGAGGTCGATCAGTGCCAGCCCGTGCTGGCGACCAGGGGCCAGGCCGTCCAGCTCGCGGGTGGCCAGGCGCAGGAAATGCCGGCGGTTGAACAGCCCGGTCAGCTCGTCGGTGGCCACCAGGTCTTCCAGCTGGCGCATCATGCCGCGCAGGGTGTCCTGGTGCGCCTGCAGGGCGAAGCGGCGTTGGCGCATGCGCTGGCGCAGGGCCTGCACATAGCTGGCGAACAGGGTCAGCCAGGACAGCACCACGAACAACGCGCACACCTGCAGCACCGCCAGGGCCGGATCGGCGAGGCGCATCTGGTACGCCTCCCACAGGTTGAGCCCGGTGAAGGCGAAGAAGCCGATGGCCGCACAGCGTACGAAAACCCTGGGCTGCAGCTGGAACACGCCGAACAGCATGATCAGTACATAGACCACCAGCAGTGCGCCCCGGGCGCCCTCCAGGTCGGACAGCAGCAGGGTGTGCCAGGCGAGGGCCACCAGCACCTGCGCTTCGGTCAGGCTGGGATCACGGAACTCCAGGTTGCGGCCGCTGAGGAAGATGAACAGGAAGCACACCTGCGACAGCACGATCAGCCCGCAGGCGGCCAGGGCACTGGTCATCGAGGCCTGGTACAGGTCACCCAGCACGGCGATCCAGAACAGCGCCAGGGCAAGCGCATAGGTAGCCGCCGCCATGCCGAAGCGTTTCAGCAGCAGGCTTTGCAGCGCTCTATGGGTGACCCGTTGACTCGCTGTGCTCATGGGCTCCGTCCCGTGCTGGCACGATGCCGCCACTGTACGCGCGTGATCACAAAAAACCTAGGGGACGCGCACGGGCGATCAGCGACCAAGGTCGACTGTCGGCGGGTGTGCCCGCGCTTGAGCACGCGGTATACTTCCGCGCCATTTTCACCCCCAATCAGAATGCGCGCCGGGTCGTGGTCCGGCGCTTCCCGATGTTCCCGAATTCAAGAGGAGCGCGCCCCATGACCGTGATCAAACAGGACGACCTGATACAGAGCGTCGCCGACGCCCTGCAATTCATCTCCTATTACCACCCCGTCGATTTCATCCAGGCCATGCACGAGGCCTACCTGCGCGAGGAGTCGCCCGCCGCGCGCGACTCCATGGCGCAGATCCTGATCAACTCGCGCATGTGCGCCACCGGCCACCGCCCGATCTGCCAGGACACCGGCATCGTCACCGTGTTCGTGCGCGTGGGCATGGACGTGCGCTGGGATGGCGCCACCCTGAGCGTCGACGACATGATCAACGAAGGCGTGCGCCGCGCCTACAACCTGCCGGAGAACGTCCTGCGCGCCTCCATCCTGGCCGACCCGGCCGGTGCGCGTAAGAACACCAAGGACAACACCCCGGCGGTCATCCACTACTCCATCGTTCCCGGCAACACCGTGGAAGTGGACGTGGCGGCCAAGGGCGGCGGCTCCGAGAACAAATCGAAGATGGCCATGCTCAACCCCTCCGACTCCATCGTCGACTGGGTGCTGAAGACCGTCCCCACCATGGGCGCCGGCTGGTGCCCGCCGGGCATGCTCGGCATCGGCATCGGCGGTACCGCCGAGAAGGCCGCGGTAATGGCCAAGGAAGTGCTGATGGAGTCCATCGACATCCATGAGCTGAAAGCCCGCGGCCCGCAGAACAAGCTCGAAGAAATGCGCCTGGAGCTGTTCGAGAAGGTCAACCAGCTGGGCATCGGCGCCCAGGGCCTGGGCGGCCTGACCACCGTGCTCGACGTGAAGATCATGGACTACCCGACCCACGCCGCGTCCCTGCCGGTGTGCATGATCCCCAACTGCGCCGCCACCCGTCACGCCCACTTCGTGCTCGACGGCTCCGGCCCGGCCGAACTGCAAGCGCCGCCGCTGGACGCCTACCCGGAAATCGTCTGGGAAGCCGGCCCGTCCGCGCGCCGTGTCGACCTCGACACCCTGACCCCGGAAGACGTGCAGAGCTGGAAGCCGGGCGAGACCGTCCTGCTCAACGGCAAGATGCTCACCGGCCGCGACGCCGCCCACAAGCGCATGGTCGACATGCTCAACAAGGGTGAGCAGCTGCCGGTGGACCTCAAGGGCCGCTTCATCTATTACGTCGGTCCGGTCGACCCGGTGGGTGACGAAGTGGTCGGCCCCGCCGGCCCCACCACCGCCACGCGCATGGACAAATTCACCCGCCAGATCCTCGAACAGACCGGCCTGCTGGGCATGATCGGCAAATCCGAGCGCGGCCCCATCGCCATCGAGGCGATCAAGGACAACAAGGCCGTGTACCTGATGGCCGTCGGCGGCGCCGCCTACCTGGTGGCCCAGGCGATCCGCAAGTCCAAGGTCCTGGCCTTCGCCGAACTGGGCATGGAAGCGATCTACGAGTTCGAAGTGAAGGACATGCCGGTCACCGTCGCCGTCGACACCAACGGCGAGTCGGTGCACATCACCGGCCCGGCGATCTGGAACAAGAAGATCGTCGAAAGCCTGGCGGTGGAGGTGAAGTAAGCCTCCCCGCTATACAAGAAGCCCGGCCCCGTGCCGGGCTTTTTCATGGGCGCAGGAAATCTACCGGCGCTCGGTGGGCAGCACAGCGACCGAAGGGAAAAGCCGCCAACGACGGGAAAGATGCGGGGATTTTCTGAAATATGCGGACCAGTCGCACATGCCCCACTGGTCAGGATTAATACTGTGAAACTGTACACAGTTGCTCACTGTTTTTTAGTACAGGCGTGCAACTTTACATATCCTCGCCAGTCGCTCGGCCCAGGGCAGGGCCCTCCATAGAAAAACCAGCAAGGCGCACGGATGCGCGGATGTCTGTCGAGCTCTCCACATGCTTCGGATCACCCCCGTATCCCTGCCCCGGCGCCTGGCGGCCTGCGGCCCGCTGCTGGCGCTATGCGCCTGCCTCACCCTCCCATCGCTGCACTGCGAGGCGGCACCGACGGCCGCTGCAGCGCCATCGGCCGAGAGCGCCAGCGAAGCGCGCTGGACCATCAACCTGCGCGACGCCGACATCGCCGACTTCACCGAGCAGGTCGCCAGCATCAGCGGCCAAACGCTGGTGCTCGACCCGCGCGTCAAGGGCCGGGTCACCGTCCTCTCCGAATCGCCGCTGACCCTCAGCGAGGTCTACCAGTTGTTCCTGTCGGTGATGAGCACCCACGGCTACACGGTGGTGGCCCAGGGTAACCAGGCCCGCGTCGTGCCCGACATCGAAGGCCGCAGCGTTGCCAACAGCCCCACCGGCAGCGGGCCGGAAACCTTCGAGACACGCCTGATCCAGGTGCAGCAGACCCCGGTCAACGAGCTGCTGCCGATGATCCGCCCGCTGGTGCCGCAGAACGGCCACCTGGCAGCCATCCCCTCCAGCAATGCGCTGATCGTCAGCGACAAGCACGCCAACATCGAACGGCTGATGACCCTGATCGGCCAGCTCGACCGTGCCGGCGCCGAAGACAGCGCGTTCTACGACCTCCAGCACGCCTGGGCCAAGGACGTGGCCGCGATGCTTCAGGAAAGCCTGCGCCGGGGCCAGGCCGCCGGCAACGGCAACGCCCAGGTGATCGCCGACCCGCGCACCAACCGCCTGTTGCTGCTCGGTCCGCCCGAAGCCCGCGAACGCCTGCTGCGCATGGCCAAGCAACTGGACACCGCCCCCATCCGCGCGGCCAATACCCGGGTGGTGCGCCTGCGCCACGGCGACGCCAAGGACCTGGCCAAGACCCTCGGCGAACTCTCCGAGCAGCTGCGCGGCGCCACCTCACCCACCACCACCCAGGCGCCGGTGCTGATCCGCGCCGACGAGGGGCTCAACGCCCTCATCCTGATGGCCGAGCCGGACATGGTCGGCCAGTTGGAAGAACTCGTGCAGCAGCTCGACGTGCCCCGGGCCCAGGTGCTGGTGGAAGCGGCCATCGTCGAGATGTCCGGCGACGTCAGCGAAGCCCTCGGCGTGCAATGGGCCATCGACGGCCGCTCCGACGGCAGCCCCATCGGCGGCACCAACTTCAGCAACACCGGGTTGTCGGTGGGCACCCTGCTCGGCGCCATCGAAGCCAAGACGCCGATCAGCCTGCCCGACGGTGCCATCGTCGGCATCGGCAACGACAACTTCGGCGCCCTGATCACCGCCCTCTCGGCCAGCGGCCACAGCAACCTGCTGTCCACGCCGAGCCTGCTCACCCTCGACAACCAGCAGGCGGAAATCCTCGTCGGCCAGAACGTGCCCTTCCAGACCGGCTCCTACACCACCGACGCCGCCGGCTCCAACAACCCCTTCACCACCATCGAGCGCAAGGATGTCGGCGTCACCCTCAAGGTCACCCCGCACATCAACGAAGGCGGCACCCTGCGCCTGGTGATCGAGCAGGAAATCTCCTCCATCGCCCCCAGTACCGGCGCCGCCTCCCGGGCGGTGGACCTGGTCACCAACAAACGCATGATCAAGAGCACGGTGCTGGCCGACAACGGCCAGGTGATCGTGCTCGGCGGGCTGATCCAGGACGACGTCACCCGCAGCGAAAGCAAGGTGCCGTTGCTGGGCGACATACCGCTGCTCGGCGGGCTGTTCCGCTCCAGCAAGGACGTCAACGTCAAGCGCAACCTGATGGTCTTCCTGCGCCCCCGGGTGGTGCGCGACGGCCCGCGCCTGGCCGACCTGAGCCAGGAGAAGTACCAGGACCTGCGGCAACTGGCGGGCCAGGACAACCAGCGCGCCCTGCCCCAGCAGCCGCTGCAACTGTTCCAGCCGGCTGTGCAGCAAGGCCCGGCGGCCACTCCGCCGTCCCGCCCGGCTCCCGCTCCAGCGCCCGCTCCAGCAGCCGCCCCCGAGGCCGCGGCCGTGCGCGCCTATGCCGCGCCCAGCGAGAGCCCCATCCAACCTGTCGCAGCGAGCGTCGCGCCACCGGCCAAGGCGCCGGAACCAGCCGCGGCACCCGCCCCCAAACCAGCACCCGCACCGGTGGTGGCGCAGCGTTTCAGCATCAACCTCATCGAGGGCAGCAGCGAGCAATACATGCGCGCGCTGATGGCCCGTCACCCCGGGGAGCCCCTGCGCATCCAGCGCACGCAGCGCGATGGCCGGGACTGGTACCGCATGTTCTACGGCGACTACCCCCAGGCGGAGCTGGCCGAACGCGCCCTGCACAACCTGCCGGCCAGCCTGCCCAGCCACCGTGGCCAGGTGACCGCCCTGTAGTCCGACGACCGAATAACCACAACAACGCCGAACCGGAACAAGCGAGGGAACATGTTGCGCAAGATCGTTCTTATCTACGGATTGCTGAGCCTGGCCGGCTGCCTGGACCTGGGCGGCGGCGGAGGTGGCGGGGGCAGCAGCGCCGGCTCGGGCGGCTCCAACACCGTCACCACCCCGCCCACCCAGCCGGGCACCCCGCCCGATACCGGCAGCCCCGAAGAACCGGTCACGCCCCCCGTCACCCCGCCTGTGACCCCACCGGTCACGCCACCGGGCGACCGCTTCCCCGAGCCGAGCGCAGCCGTGGTCGACGAGGTGAACGCCTTGGGCTTCTACGACCAGACCGCCGATGGCCAGACCCGCCCCGTGCGCAACGACCTGAACGGAACCCTCGCCGCCATGCTGCAGTTCGTGCAGAGCCACTCGGTGGACCCGCAGGACAACGAAGCGAAGAACATGCCGCGCCTGACCAGCGAGCGCGAAGCCCTGCTGCTGGTCACCCCGGCCCCGGAGCAACCGCTGCCCAGGTCCATGCGCGTGCAGGTGCTGGTGGACGGCGCCCTCAAGGGTGAACTCGCCCTGCGCCACCCCGACGAGCTCTACCGTGCCGACCGCACCGGCAGCGACGCCCGCCCCGACGTGGTCTATTCGCGCCGCGCCTGGTCCGCCGTGCTGCCCTGGAGCTGGGTGGTGCCCGGCATGAGCCTGCAGGTCAGCGATGACCAGGGCCGCACCGGCCAGCGCAGCGCCGAAGCCTTCGACTTCGCCCCGCCCGCCGAGCTGCTGGTCCAGGCCATCCGCATCGGCATGCTGAGCAACGAGGTTCCGGGCGGCCAGCACTGGTTCAACAGCCAGCCGGCACAAGCCGCCACCGACTACTTCCAGACCGTGCCCATCGCCCGCCTGGTGGCCAGCCAGTACGAGAACGTGCTGCTGCGCAAGGTGATGGTGGCCAACGGCACGATCTACGACGCCGACCTCGGCCAGGTCAGCGCCACCACCGGTGACGTCTACAGCGGCGACATGCGCGAGAACACCGCCAAGTCCACCTTCAGCACCGGCATCAACCTGGCCAACTGGGGCATCACCAGCGCCGGCATGGCCAGCCAGGAGCAGCCGCAGCTGACCAACTCGGCGGTCATCCACCATGCCCGTGGCCAGTACGCCAACGGCCCCGTCAACCACGGTCTCAGCGGCGGCAACGGCATCCTCACGCTGATCGACTCGGTGGGTAACGAATTCAGCCACGAGATCGGCCACCACTACGGCCTGGGCCACTACCCGGGGCAGAGCGGCGACAACTACTTCTGGTCCGGCCATCACCACGACAGCGGCTGGGGTTACATCGCCTACCGCAAGCGCATGCGCGCCAACCTGCACTGGACCCGCGCCAAGACCGGCGGCCTCAACGGCATGCCCATCTACGTCGATGCCTACAGCTTCGCCACCGACGCCATGGCCGGCGGCAACTACGCCAGCGGCCTGTCGCACTACACCCACTACACCGGCTACAGCACCCGGCAGAAGATCCAGCCGGCGCTGAACCGCGCGGTCTGGGCGGCGGATTCCGCCACCGGCTACCGCAAGTGGGACGCCAGCACCCGCAAGATGGAGGTGTTCCAGCCGAAGACGCCGACCTCCAGCAACGTCTGGTACAACAGCGCCGACGGCAACTACCGCAAGCCGCGGCTGTTCGGCGTCCCGGTCATCACCCTGCTCGGCGGCTACGACCCGGTCACCCACGACGCCGTGCTCTACCCGGCGCTGCGCGGCAACTGGGGCCAGGTCTACGACCTGCCAGCACCGAACGCCGCGGCCACCAGCCAGCAATGCTGGCTGGAGGTCAGCTTCGCCAGCGGCGCGACCCAGCGCATCGCCGTCGCCCCGACCCGCCTGGGCAGCAACGCCAACAAGCTGCACGTCAACCTGGCGCAGGCCGAGCAGCCCACCGCGGCGGCCCTGCAGTGCCGCGACACGGCTGGAGCCGCCACCACCGAGCTGGCCAGCCTGATCATTCCCCAGGGCCTGCCCGCCATGGCGCCGGCCGTCATCGTCGGCCGTGACGCACGCTTCGACGCCCTGCGCAACGAAGAGCTGCCCAAGCTCGACAACGCCCTGGCCGCACTCGCCGGGCAGGCGGTGCCGGCCCTCAAGGGCGAGGCCCGGGTGCTCTACGACAGCTACAGCGACAGCCCCGACGGCCTCTCCGGCACAGCCCAGCAGGTGCTGCAGCGCCTCAACGAACAGCAGGCCAAGGCCCTGCGCCTGAACCGCTGGCTGGACGCCTACGGCAGCCGCCTGGCCAGTGACGCCGAGGCCGCCAAGGCCCTCGACACCCTGCTGGCCACCCTGCAGCTCGACCCCACCCCGCTGCTGCCAGCGGCCCAGCTGATGACGATGAACAACGGCAACTGCGTGCGCATTGAGCAGGCCGATGGCGCCTGGAAGCCCTACGTCGCCGCCAAGGCCCAGTGCACCGGGGGACTCGAGGAGAAATGGCGGGTCGACGCCAGCGGCCGCATCCACAGCGCCGCCCAGCCGGCGCAGTGCCTGACCGCCAGCGGCGACATCGGCCTCAGCCCCTGTGACAGCCAGGTGGACGCCCAGGCCTGGGACCTCTCCGCCCTGCCGCAACTCAAGTACGGCAGCCGCTGCATGGACCTCTCCGGGGGCTACCTCACCGACGGCCGCGGCAAGCTGATCACCTACGGCTGCACCGGCGGCGCCAACCAGAAGTGGTACGGGCTGACGCTCAACGACAACGGGCTGTTCCCGCTGCTGCAGAGCCGCAACCTCAACCTGTTCAGCGCCAATGCCGAGCAACGTGCCAGCAGCACCGCGCCCTAGCCCGCACCCGGGTCGCCGCAGCCTGGCGCTGCTGGCGGCCCTGTTGGCGAGCGCCCCCGCCCTGGCGGTGCAACTGCCGGGGGCACTGCTCGCCGAGCCCGCCCCGCTGTCGCTGCAACCCCCTCCCCCGCTGCGCCCCCTGGTCGGCCTCGACGGCTGGCGCCTGTACAGCGTCTTCAGCCGGGGCGACGGCCAGGGCACGGCCTCCGTCAGCCTCGACGACACCACCCTGCTGACCGTGCAGGCCGGTGTCCGGCTGCCCGGTGGCATCGAAGTGCTTGAAGTGCAGCGCGATCGCTTGCTGCTGCGGCGAGGCGCCCAGGTGGGCGAGCTGGTGATCCAGGGGCGCGCGTCCCGGGGTGCGGAGCAGTCCCCAGACACCGTCGTCGCCGAACGGGCGCCGGTCCTGCCCACGCTGCCGGCCGGCTGCGAATCCTTCGCCCAGGCGGGTGTGCCCCTGGATGAGCTGCAGGCGCTCGGTGGATGCCCCCAGGTGAACGCCCCCTAGTTGCTGGTGCTTATCAGGCCATCCAGAAATACAGCAACGTCAGGTTGGCCAGGGAAATCAGCCCGAACAGGCTCCAGGCGACAGTGGCCACCAGGCGGCTGTTGGCGAAGGGGCCCATCAGCGCCGGGTCGCTGGTGAAGCGGATCAGGGGCCACAGGGCGAAGGGCAGCTGCAGGCTCAACACCACCTGGCTCAGCACCAGCAGCTTGCCCACCGCGCTGTCCCCCAGCCAGACCACGCCGATCAGCGCCGGCACCAGCGCCAGGGCGCGGGTGATCAGGCGCCGCTGCCAGCAGGGGATCTTCGCCTGCAGGAAGCCCTCCATCACCACCTGGCCGGCGATGGTGCCGGTGAAGGTGGAGCTCTGCCCCGCCGCCAGCAGGGCGAAGCCGAACAGGAAGCTGGCCAGCGCGCCGCCCACCAGCGGGTCGAGCAGGTGGTAGGCGTCCTGGATCTCCACCACCTCGGTATGGCCGCTGCCGTGGAAGGCCGCCGCCGCGAGGATCATGATCGCCGCGTTGACCAGCAGCGCCAGGGACAGCGAGCCGATGGTGTCGAAACGGGCGAAGCGGATGGCGCTGCGCTTGCTCGCCTCGTCGTCGCCGTTGACCCGGGTCTGCACCACCGACGAGTGCAGGTAGAGGTTATGCGGCATCACCGTGGCGCCGAGGATGCCGATCGCCAGGTACAGCGGCTCCTGGCTGGAGAGCACGTCCCAGGACGGCCGCAGCCCGGCGGCGACGTCCGGCCAGTAGGGTTTGATCAGCATCAGCTCGACGAAGAAACACGCGCCTATGGTGGTGATCAACCCCAGCACGATGGCTTCCAGGCGGCGGAAGTTGGCGCCTTGCAGGGCCAGCACGATCAGCGTGTCGAAGGCGGTCAGCACCACGCCGGTGGTGATGGAAACGCCCAGCAGCAGGTGGAAGGCCAGCGCCGCACCCAGCACCTCGGCCAGGTCGGTGGCGATGATCGACAGCTCGGCGAGCACCCACTGCCCACGCGCCACGCCGGGGCGGTAGCGCTCCCGCGAGAGCTGCGCCAGATCACGCCCGGTGGCGATGCCCAGGCGCGAGCAGAGGCTTTGCAGCAGCATGCCCGAGAGGCTCGCCAGCACCACCACGAACAGCAGCGCATAGCCGAAGCGCGAACCGGCCTCGATGGCCGTCGCCCAGTTGCCCGGGTCCATGTAGCCCACCGACACCAGCAGGCCGGGGCCGACGAAGAGCATGAGCTTGCGCCCCAGGGACGCGTTGGCCGGCACCGCCACGCTGTGGCTGACGGCAGAGGGGCAGAACGGCGCGGTGGCCGTGGTGGGCAGCTTGTACATCGGGGGCGCGCCGAGCGGAGGGGATGACGCAGCTTAAACGCCGCGACGCTCTGCGCAAAAGCCCACTCGTGTGGGAGAGGGTCGGCCCTGGCAGGGGCCGACCCGGCGGGATCAGAGCTTGGCTTCCAGCGCCTTCTGGATGGCTTCGGCGCGGGCATCGACGTCGTCGACGTTGGTGTAGGGCTTGAAGTTCAGGCTCAGCACGCCGCCGTCGAAGGCCACGCCTTCGGGGTAGTTGCTGGAGGGCGCGGTGGCTTCGTCATAACGCACCACCACCTTGCTCAGCTTGGCCTTGAGTGCTTGCTTGCCCATGTCGTCCACGGCCACGGAGGCGAAGGCCTTCTCCAGCGGGGTGAAGTAGACCTGCTTCCAGAAACCGTCCTGGGTGTAGTTCTGCGACTGGTCGGGCAGCGCGATGCTGTTCCACTGCACGTCCACCGGCACCTCGAAACCAGCGGCGGTCTGGATGGCCTTCAGTTGCTCGACGTAGGGGCCTTCCTGGTAGGCGGTGATGGCACGGCGCTCGGCCAGGGACGGGTCAGCGAAAGCGCTGGTGCCGGCCAGCAGGCTGGCAGCGAGAAGGGAAGCGGAAATGAGGCGTTTGGCAGCCATGAAGAAAACTCCTGGGATCTGGGCTCCAGCCACGACGGCGACTGGTAGACGCGCGGCCAAGGCATCCCTGCCACGCGCGCGAACAGCCTAGACCGACCAGTCAGGGAATTCCGCCGACCGCCGCAAGTTTCAGCCAGCCCGTCGCGGCAAGACCGCCAGGTTGACCGGCGCGCTGCGCTGGGCCAGGTAGCGGGTGCAGCTCACCCGCAGGAAGGAGGCGAAGTTCACCACCTCGCCGCGGTAGTCCATGACTTCCTCGTAGAGCTTGGCGATCAGCTGGTTGGTGGTCATGCCGTCCACCTCGGCGATCTCCCGCAGGATGTCCCAGAACTGGTTCTCCAGGCGCAGCGTGGTCACCACGCCACGGATGCGCAGCGAGCGCGAGCGGGACTCGTAGAGGATCGGGTCGGCCTTTACATAAAGTTCGCACATGGAGCGGGTTCCTTTCTCGGGTGTGCCCTGAAAACAAGCGGTGCGCAGCAGCGCCATTCTGCATCGAACACCCCTTATGGGGTGATATCTACGGTAAGTGTTGCTGGAGGATCTTAGAGCCCAGCTGATTATCGAGCTTTGCTGATACTTTTGGTTTCGCCCACCCGGGCGAGTCCCTTTTCCAATCGTTGAAAAGGAACCAAAAAACTCGCCCCCGACATACGGGTCTGGCTGTCGCCAGACTTCCCTCACTCCATCGCTGCTCCGGGGGCCGGCGCGAAGGGCCATCCATGGCCAGTCGCGCCTCTCGTGGCATCCATGCCACTCGTCCCCCTGCGCAACGACTGCGTTCGGCCTCCTGAAAGGGGGCATTTGGCCGCTGCTCCAACTCTTTGCCCGCCCCTCACATTGATGTGCGCATCAGCGCTCTGTGCGCGGCACACCATACGGGGTGGCCTTCGTAGGATGGTGTAGAGCGAAGCGAAACCCATCAAACGGCGCCGCAGGCGGCCCCGGGAATCCACTGATCCCCGGAACGCAGGCTCGCCCCTTACAGGGTGATACGGGTGCCCAGCACTTCGAGGAATTTCGCCAGCCAGGCCGGATGCGCCGGCCAGGCGGGGGCGGTGACCAGGTGGCCGTCGACGTGAGCCTGGTCCACCGGGATGTCCACGTATTCGCCACCGGCCAGGGTCACTTCCGGGCCGCAGGCCGGGTAGGCGCTGCAGGCGCGGCCCTTGAGCACACCGGCGGCGGCCAGCAGCTGGGCGCCGTGGCAGACGGCGGCGATGGGTTTCTTGGCGGCGTCGAAGGCTTTCACCAGCTCGATCACCCGGGCGTTCAGGCGCAGGTATTCGGGGGAGCGGCCACCGGGTACCACCAGGGCGTCGTAGTCCTCGGCGCGAACCTTGTCGAAATCGAAGTTGAGGGCGAAGTTGTGCCCCGGCTTCTCGCTGTAGGTCTGGTCGCCCTCGAAATCGTGGATGGCCGTGCGCACGCTCTGGCCGGCGCGCTTGTCCGGGCATACCGCGTGCACGGTGTGGCCGACCATGGACAGGGCCTGGAAGGGCACCATGGTTTCGTAGTCTTCGACGTAGTCGCCAACCAGCATCAGGATCTTCTTCGCCGCCATGGCGGGTTCCTCCGTGTAGGGCCTTCGAGGATTCAAAGGGTAGACGAAGTATCCGCCCGCCCTCCCCACGCCGGGTAACAGGCGGCTACTACAGATCGTCCAGCGGCTCGCCGGCGGAACCGAAGCGCTGCAGCGGCTGCACCTCGTGGGTGGCGGCGATCTCGCTGGCGCCCAGCGCCGTGCCCACCAGTTGCAGCGGGCCGTCGCCCTGGGGCGGCAGCTCGGCGTTGCGCGGCGGCGGGTTGAGTTCGTCGTAGCGCAGGTAGTAGGTGGCGCCGGCCTCGGCGTCGAGGGCGAAGCTGGTGATCTCGGTGAAGTCCAGCGGGCCGCCGGCGAAGAAGGTCCAGTAGCTGCCCAGCAGCGGCCGGCGCATCTCCAGGCGGTAGCTGGCGGTCTCGAATTCCAGGGGCAGGTAGCCGTTGCTGGGCAGCGCGCCGATCAGCTCGCCGTTGAGGAACAGGCCCGGCGCCTCCAGCTCCTGGTCGGCCCAGTCGCTTTGCGGCCGGTAGAGGTAGACCAGCGCATGGTCGGCGTCGCTGGGCGTGCGCGCGGCGAAGGCCGGCCCATCGCTGGCACCGAAGAAGGCCCCGGGGGTGGAGCAGCCGGACAGCAGCAAGGCGAGGAGTGACAGGGTGGGCAGCGGACGGCGCATGGGCGCATCTCTTGTTGTGGTTATGCACAGCAGAGTAGCCGGCGCGCGGGGCACGCCGACACCCGACAAAGGTTCGGCTAGCGGCGACGGTCCAGCAGGTTGACGGCGAGGCGGTCGAGCCAGCCCCAGAGCCGCTGGTAGAAGCGCTTGATCAAGGGCCGCGCGTGCCAGGCGTCGAGGGTGATCTCGCGGCTGTCGTCGAAGTCGCGGCTCAGGCTGGCGACCACCTGGGCGGTGAAGTGGCGGTCCAGCGCTTCCAGGTTGGCTTCCAGGTTGAAGCGCAAGTTCCAGTGGTCGAAGTTGCAGGAGCCAACGCTGACCCAATCGTCCACCAGCACCATCTTCAGGTGCAGGAAGCGCGGCTGGTATTCGAAGATGCGCAGCCCGGCACGCAGCAGGCGCGGGTAGTAGCGCTGGCCGGCGAAGCGTACCGGCGGGTGGTCGGTGTTGCGGCTGGTGAGCAGCAGGCGCACGTCGACGCCCCGCCGCGCGGCCTTGAGCAGCGCCCGGCGGACCTTCCAGCTGGGCAGGAAATAGGGCGTGGCCAGCCAGATGCGCGTCTTGGCGTTGCGGATGCTGCGCACCAGGGACTGCACGATATCCAAGTGCTGGCGGGCGTCGGCGTAGGCCACCCGGCCCATGCCGATACCGGCCGAGGGTTGCGGTGGCAGGCGCGCCAGGCCCGGTGCCTCGTCGGGGCGCCAGGGGCGCCGGTGCAGGTTGGCCAGCCATTGGTAGTCGAAGATCAGCTTCCAGTGCACCACCAGCGGCCCCTCGATGGCGACCATCGCCTCGTGCCAGCGGCTTTCGGGCTCCTGGGGCTGCCAGAACTCGTCGGTGGAACCGGTGCCGCCCACATAGGCGACACGGTCGTCCACGACCAGGATCTTGCGGTGGTCGCGGTAGAAGTTGCGCACCCCGCGCCGCCAGCGCAGCGGGTTGTAGAACTGCAGCTGCACGCCGGCCAGCACCATGCGCTCGCGCAGGGCCGAGCCGAGCTTCTTGCTGCCGAAACCGTCGAACAGGCAACGCACCTTCACCCCGCGCTGCGCCGCCAGGCACAGCGCCTCGGCCAGAGCCTCGCTGCAGCGCCCGTCTTCCACCAGGTAGAGCTCCAGGGACACATGGTGCTCGGCGCGGGCGATATCGGTGAGCATCGCCGGGAAGAACTGCGGCCCGTCGATCAGCAGCTCGAAGCGGTTGCCGGCCTTCCAGGGGAAGATGTGGCCCATCAGCGCGCGGTGAAGATCAGCACGGCCCCTACCGGCACCGAGAGGCTGATGGAAGGCAGGCCGGCCATTTCGCGCAGCATGCCGAGGGAGTCGGTGAGGCCGAAGTCCTCCACCTGCAGCACCAGCGGCGCCAGGGTCACCACCTGGAAGCGGCGGTCATCCAGGCGCGTGGCCAGCAGCTCGGTGCTGTAGTCGTGCTCGCGGCCATGCAGCTTCACCTTCAACGGCAGGCGCAATTCCAGCTGGGCGCCGGGAGCCAGGTCGGTGATGGGGCGCAGGTCGAGCTGGGCGAAGACCTCCGCCTCGGGGTTGCGCTCGATCTCGAAGAACAGGTCGCGCAGGCGCTGGTCCCGCAGCGGGATACCGGTGCTCACCGACTCCAGCTCGACACGCAGGTGCGCCTTGCCACTGTCGGCGATGGTGCCGTGCAGGGTGAGGAAGCGATGCACCTCGGAAAGGTTGCCGCCCTTGGTGGAGATGAAGGACAGGCGCGAGGACTCGTTGTCCAGGTACCAGTCGGCCTGCACTGGCAGCGCAAGGGCGCCGAGCAGGGCGGGAATCAGGGGAATTAACTTGGACATGCAGGCTCCTGTCGCACAATCGCGCCACCTTAACCGGCAGCCGTTGCGCCTGCAAACCGCGAGCGCCGGGGCGGCTGGCGCTCAGGGTGGGAGGCGGCCGGGAAGACCCCGGCCAACCGATCAGAAGCTATAGACGTAGTTCAAATACAGGCGTTCCGCATTGTGGGTGATGATCCCGGCGGGCCCCCGCGAGGGGGTGAAGCGGGTCACCCCGTCGGCACGCCCCTTGGTGTGGAACTCGTTGTGCAGCCAGATCAGGCTCAGGCCATCCAGCAACCCGGCGAAGCGGTATTGCAGCACGCTCTGGAATTCCCGCCGGGAGAAGCCGTCGTAGCCAGCGGCGTGGTCGGAGAAGGCGTAGTGGCTGTCCAGGCGCAGGCGTGGCAGGCCAAGGGCCGAGAAGTCGGTGCCGGCCACCAGCTTGAACATCTCCTCGTCTTCGACACCGAACAGGTAGAACAGCTTGGCGCTGCTGTTCCAGGTGCCGTGGTCCTGGCTGAAGAAGAAGCGGTCGAAGTCGTCGCCACGCACCTTGTTCCAGGTCATGCCCAGGTAATGGTGCGGCCAGCGCATGCGCGCGGAGAGGTCGAGGTAGCGCGCCCGGTGCGAGGCGTCCGCGTCGTACAGCCCACGCACGCCCTCGCGCTCGAACAGGCGCCCGGCGTCCTGCTGGGCACCGAGGGTGGCGTAGAGATCGAGGAAGCGCTCGCCGCCCAGGCCGAAGCTGCGCTCGACCTTCGCCGAGCCCACCCGCAGGTAGTCCTCCGACTCGCTGTACTCCAGCTTCAACGCGACGAGCCCGGGCAGTTCCATACCCAGGGCGAACAGGTGCAGGGCGTCGATCTTCTGCCCGCGGAAGTTGCTCAGGTCATCCGCCCAGCCCGACTCGTTGCGCGCGCTGAAGCCGTTGATGCGGCTGTAACGCAGCTCCAGGCCGGGGCGGCGGAACTCCACATCCGCGCCCAGGGTGGAGGGCGGCAGGATGCGGCTGAAGAGTTCGTCCTGGTACTGGCCGTAGCGCCGGCTCTTCTTGCCGACGCCCAGTTGCAGCTCGCCCGGCTCGCCCTCCAGGCGGGCGCGCAGGTAGGCCTCGATCGGCTTGGCGATGCCGTGGGGCGACTGCACCGAATGGCCCGCCTCGAGGTTGCTGATGCTGGTGGCATCGCTGCCCACATGCAGGTCGTTGGCCAGGCCGTAGGCGTAGTCGAAGCCGAGCACCTCGCGGTACCAGCCGGAATTGAAGCTGAGCAGCGTGGCCTGCACCCATTCGTCCCGCACGGGGCCGACTTCGCCGCCGTTGCTCTCCTTCCAGTAGTACTGGCTGTAGCGCACGGCGAGCTTGCTGTCTTCGAGGAAGGTGCCGCCCTGGCACAGGCCGGCGAGCGTGAGGCAGGCGAGACCCGCCAGGCCCTTTTCGAGCATGTTCATCTCATGTCCTTCTTGTTGTTCTGGATGAGGTGGATGCCGTCCGGACGGGCAGGCTCCATTGTCGACCCGGGACCGGGAAGGGCAATCGAATTGGGTTCCGCCCCACGGAACGGGGCGGCGGAGTGACGCCAGTGGTTTCAGCCGAGGCTGCGTTGCAGGTCGTCGACGGCGTCAGCGAGGTCGTCCAGGTGGCGCCGGCTGACGCACTCGACGCTGTCCTGGTCCCGTGGCCAATGCAGGGCCACGCTGCCCACCAGGCGCCCCTGGCGGTGCACCGGCAAGGCCATGGCGCGGATCAGGAAGGGCAGGCGCACCGAGTACTCCCAGGAGCCCTCGATGCGCTCGCCGAAGCCCTGGTCGTGGGTCTGCCGATGGGCGAGCAGCAGCGCTTCGCCCGGCAGCGCATGGCGTTCGGCGAGGCGTTGCAGCTGTTCACCGTCCAGGGCGGCCAGGCAGGCGCGGCCCATGGCCGAATCGGCGAGGCTGGCCTTCAGCCCCACCACCAGGCGGTTGGCCGGGTAGCGCCGGCGCAGCACCTCGGGCACCGCGCTTTCCACCACGTGCAGGTCGTCGCCATCGAAGAACGACAGGTCGGCCACCAGCCCGGTGCGCTCGGCCAGCTCGCTGAGCAGGGGCGATGCCAGCTCCACCAGCTGGCGGGCGAAGCGCTGGTCCGGGTCACCGAACAGGCGCTGCGCACTGAGCCGGTAACGCCGGTCGCACAGGCCCCGGTAGAGCCAGCCCCGGTCCAGCAAGGTGTGCAGCAGGCGCGAGACCGTGGCCTTGGGCAGCCCGGTCAGGTAGTGCAGCTCCTCCAGCCCGAGCGAATCGTGTTCCCCCAGCAGCTCGACGATGGCCAGGGCGCGCTCCACCGACCGTACGGTGCCGCCTGCTTCTCTGCTTTGCATACCCGCCTCCATCACCCCGCCAACCGAGGCACCGGCCGACAACAGCAAGATACGGACCCACCCGCTGCACGCCCCTCAGGCGCCACCGAGCAACGCCGGTGGGCGCCGCTGCACCCACTGCGTGTGCAACTCGTGGGCGTGGGCCAGTTGCAGCACGGCCAGGTCGCCACGGGGCGGCCCCACCAGCTGCAGCCCGATGGGCAGCCCATTGGCGCCGAACCCCGCCGGCACGCTCATGGCCGGCAGGCCCGCCAGGGTCACGCCCACCACCACTTCCATCCAGCGGTGGTAGCTGTCCATGGCCCGGCCATCGATGGCCTGCGGCCAGTGCTGCGTTGCATCGAATGGAAACACCTGGGTGCACGGCAGCAGCAGGTAGTCGTAACGCTCGTACAGCGCCAGCAAGGCGCGGTACCAGTCGCTGCGGTCCAGCGAGGCCTGGAAGACGTCCCGGGCCGACAGGCGCAGCCCGCCCTCCACTTCCCAAATGGCTTCCGGCTTGAGCTGCGCGCGGCTGGCCGGGTCGGCATGAGCCTGGCCCAGGCTGCCGGCGATCAGCCAGTGGCGATGCACCAACCAGCAGCGCCAGAGCCGCTCCGGGTCGAACGCCACGCTGCACGGCTCCACCTCGCAGCCGAGGGCACGGAAATCATCCAGCGCCGTTTCACACAGGCCGAGCAGCCCCGGCTCCATGGGCAGGTGGCCGCCCAGGTCGCCCAGCCAGCCGATGCGCAGGCCGCGCACGTCGTGCTCCAGCGAGCCGGCCAGGTCGTCCCCGGTGTTCAGCGACAGCGGCGCCCCCGCCGCATAGCCCGCCTGGGTGCGCAGCAAGGCGGCGACATCGGCCACGCTGCGCCCCATGGGCCCTTCGGTGGCCAGTTGCTGGGCGAACAGCTCCGGCGTCGGCCCCAGCGGCACCCGCCCCTGGGACGGGCGCAGGCCATAGACGTTGTTGAAGGCGGCGGGGTTGCGCAGCGAGCCCATCATGTCGCTGCCATCGGCCACCGGCAGCATGCGCAACGCCAGGGCCACCGCCGCCCCGCCGCTGCTGCCCCCGGCGCTGAGCCCCGGGTCGTAGGCATTGCCGGTGGTGCCGTGGACGCGGTTGTAGGTGTGCGAGCCGAGGCCGAACTCCGGGGTGTTGCTGCGACCGATGAAGATCGCCCCGGCGGCGCGGGCGCGGGCCACCACATGGGCATCCTGAGCGGTCACCTGCCCGGCGAACAGCGGCGAGCCGAAGCTGGTGACCATGCCGGCGACGGCGGCCAGGTCCTTGGGCGCCTGGGGCATGCCGTGCATCCAGCCAAGCCACTGCCCCTGGGCCAGCAGGCGGTCGCGCTGCTCGGCCTCGGCCAGCAGGTGTTCGTCCGGCCGCACGCCCACCAGGGCGTTGACCCGTGGGTTGAGGCGGTGGATCTGTTCCAGGTAGGCCTGCATCACCTCCCGGCAGGACAGCTGCCGGGTACGGATGGCCTCGGACAGCGCCAGCGCGCCGAGGGCGACGATCTCGCTGCTCGCCGCCTGCACAGCCAGCTCGGCGAGGGGGTATTCGAAACGGCTCATTCGACGAGGCTCCGGGTGGATTGAGCGAGCAGCCGGCGGCGCTCGCGGCGCTCCAGTGCAGCGGGTGCACCTTCGCGCAGGTACCAGGCCGAGACCAGCCCGATGCTGGCGGCGAACAGCACGTAGTAGGCCGGGGCCACCGGGTCGGCGGTGACCTGGGTCAGCCAGGTGACGATGAAGGGCGCGAAGCCGCCGAAGAGCATCACCCCCAGGTTATTGGACAGCGCCAGCCCGGTGGAACGCACGCCGGTGGGGAACTGCTCGGCGCCGGCGGTGGGGCCCGGCCCGTAGAGGGTGCCGATCGAGGCGCACAGCAGCAGCTGCATCACCAGCAGGCGCTCCAGGCCCGGCGCCGCCGCGACCCAGTTGAATAGCGGGTAGACCAGCACGAGGAAGGCGAAGGTGCCCGCCAGCAGCACCGGCCGCCGACCGTAGAGGTCGGAGAGTGCGCCGGCGATGGGGATCACCAGGGTCATCAGCGCCACGGCCGCCATCTGCACCATGAACACCTGGTCCAGGGGCAGGCCGAGCTGCTTGTGGGCGAAGGTGGGCATGTTCACCAGCACCACATAGAAGGCCACGGTGCCGCTGATGGTGTTGCCCAGGGTCACCAGCACGGCGCGCCGGTTGTCCCGCAGCATCCGCCCCAGGCTGAGGTTCTCCCCACCCTGGCTGGCGCGGCTTTCGAGGAAGGCTTCGGTCTCCTCCATGTGCCGGCGCATCCACAGCCCCACCGGGCCGATCAGCAGGCCGATGACGAAGGGCAGGCGCCAACCCCAGCTGTCCAGCGCCTCCGGCGAGAGGGTGTGGGTGACCAGGGCCCCCATCCCGGAGCCGGCGAACACCGCCAGGCATTGGCCGAACAGCTGCCAGGAGCCGTAGAGGCCACGGCGGTTGGCCGGCGCGCACTCCACCAGGAAGGCCGTGGCGCTGGCGTACTCGCCGCCGGTGGCGAAGCCCTGGATCATCCGCGCGACCACGATCAGCAGCGGCGCGCCCAGGCCGACGGCGGCGTAGTCCGGGGCGAAGGCGATCAGGGCGATGGAGAGGGTCATCAGCAGGATGATCAGCTGCATGGCCGCCTTGCGTCCCTTGCGGTCGGCATACAGCCCCAGCAGCACGCCCCCCACCGGGCGCATGAAGAAGCCGACACCGAAGGTGGCCAGGGCCATCAGCAACGAGGTGTATTCGTTGTCGGACGGGAAGAAGAGCCTGGCGATGATGCTGGCCAGGAAGCCATAGACGATGAAGTCGTACCACTCGAGGGCGTTGCCGATGACGGCAGCGGTCACCTGGCGGCCGCGCGAGGCGCCGCGGGTTGGCGTGTGCATGGTGAGCCTCCGGGGCTTAGGCGTGGGCGCGGGTCGCGCGGCTGGGCAGGTTGCTGCGGGCGGCCTGGAGCCAGGCTTCCGCCAGGGCGGCCCAGTAGGCGGCGCCACGGCCGAGGATGTCGTCGTTGAAGTCGTAGCCGGGGTTGTGGACCATCGGCCCCTCGCCGTTGCCGATCACCAGGTAGCTGCCGGGGCAGCGCTGCAGCATCCAGCCGAAGTCTTCGCTGCCCATCAGGGTTTGCGCCTCCTGCACGGCGCCCTCCCCCAGCAGCCCGATGGCAACGTCGCGGGCAAAGGTGGTTTCGGCCGCGTGGTTGACCGTGACCGGGTAGGCCGGCCGGTGCTCGATGGCCACCTGGCAACCGTGGCTCGCGGCATGCCCGCGGATGATGGCGGTGACCCGCTGCAGCTGCAGCTCGCGCACGTCCGGGTCCAGCGCCCGCAGGCTCAGGCGCAGCAACGCGCTCTGCGGCACCACGTTGGCCGCCTCCCCCGCCTGCAGCGCGCCCACCGTGACCACGGCGGCACGTTGCGCATCGATGTTGCGCGCCACCACCGTCTGCAGGGCCATGACGATATCGGCGGCGGCCACCAGCGGGTCGACGCACAGGTGCGGCATGGAGCCGTGGCCGCCGACGCCGGTGACGACCACTTCCAGCAGATCCTGGGAGGCCATCACCGGCCCGGCGCGGAAGGCCATGCGACCCGCCTCCAGCCCCGGCATGTTGTGCATGGCGAACAGCGCATCGCAGGGGAAGCGTTCCAGCAGGCCGTCGGCGAGCATCGCCTCGGCGCCGCCCTGGCCCTCTTCGGCGGGCTGGAAGATCAGGTTGAGGGTGCCCTCGAAGCGCCCGGCTTCGGCCAGGTAGCGCGCGGCCCCCAGCAGCATCGCGGTATGGCCGTCATGGCCGCAGGCGTGCATGCAGCCGGCGTGGCGGCTGCTGTGGGCGACCCCGGTGGCTTCGGTGATGGGCAGCGCATCCATGTCGGCGCGCAGCCCCAGGCGCCGCGTGCCATCGCCCCGGCGCAGCACGCCGACCACGCCGGTGCGGCCGATGCCCCGGTGCACCTCGTAGCCCCAGCCCTCCAGGGCACGGGCCACCAGCTCGGCGGTGCGGGTTTCCTCGAAGCCCAGCTCGGGGTGGGCGTGGATGTCCTGGCGCAGGCGACGCAGCTCGTCGTCGATGCCATGCAGCCAGGCAGGGATGTGCGCGTAACGGGTCATTGTTGTTGTTCTCCTCGTCGTGGCCACCCGGGAAGGCGGCCCGGCCCCAGTCAAGCGCCACGGGGCGAGGAGAACAATCGAAGACGGTTCCACAGGGTGGAACACCGGGCGCGGGCGCATGGCTCGCCCCGGTGGGGCGCTGCGGTCAGGGCAGGCGGTCGGCCTCGGGCAGCAGCTGGCAGCCCTGGCGCGGGCCGAGCCAGGCGGCGGTGGAGGTGGCGCCGAGGCCACGGGAGGTCACGCGTTTGGCGGCGGCGTCATCGAGGAAGGCGCTGGTGGGCACGTATTGCTTCACGTAGCCCACGCAGTAGTCCGCCGGGTTGTCCATGACGTAGCGGCAGGAGCAGTACTCCTTGGCGGTGTAGGCGCTGATGATGCCGGGGAAGGCCTGGATATGGACACGGTTCTGCCAGGCCAGGCCGGCCAGCACCAGGAGCAGCAGCACCAGGATGGCGAGGATCGGGTGACGGCGGATCATGGCTGCACCTCCTGGGCGAAGGCCGCCTGGGCCAGCTTGAGGAACTGGTTGTGCTGGTAGCTCTTGTCGCGATCATCGGCGTAGCGAACGATCACCAGCTTCTGCGCCGGCAACACGTAGAGCGCCTGGCCCCAGTGGCCGAGGGCGGCGAAGGCGTCTTCGGGCGCGTCCGGCCAGGGCTTGGCGCTGCCCTCCACCACCGCGTTGAGCCACCAGTGCCCGCCGGGCACGGCATCGCCGGGGTGCTCGGGGTCGGTGCGGTACTCGGCGAAGGGCTTGCGGTTGAACGCCACCCATTCCTTGGGCAGCAGCTGGCGCTCGCCCCAGCGCCCGTCACGCTGCATCAGCAGGCCGACGCGGGCGAGGTCACGGGCGCTCATGTACGCATAGGACGAACCGACGAAGGTGCCGGCGGCGTCGGTTTCCCACACCGCCGAACGGATGCCCAGCGGGTCGAACAGCGCGGTCCAGGGGTAGTCCTTGTAGGCGGCGCCGACCATGCCCTTGAGCGCGGCGGAGAGCACGTTGCTGTCGCCGCTGGAGTAGCGGAAGCGCTTGCCCGGCACGGCGTCCAGCGGGTGTTCCGCCGCGAAGGCGGCCATGTCGCCACGGCCCCGGGTGTAGAGCATGGCCACCACCGAGGATTTCAACGGCGCGTATTCATAGTCTTCCTGCCAGGCGAGGCCCGAGGCCCAGTGCAGCAGGTGGTTCATCTGCACCGCGCCATGGCCGGCGAAGGCCGGGTAATGGCGGGCGACCGGGTCGTCGAGCTTGAAGCGGCCTTCGCCGTAGGCCACGCCCAGGGTGGCGGCGAGCAGGCTCTTGCTCACCGACCAGGTGAGGTGCGGCGTCTCGGCGCGAGTGGGGCCGGCGTAGCGTTCGTAGATGAGTTCGCCATCGCGGATCACCACCACGGCGTCGGTGCGCACGCCCTTGCGCTGGGCATCGTCACGGGTGGGGAAGGCATAGGCTTCGAAGGCGTCGAGGGCGGCGCCGGACGGTTTGGCGCCCTGGGCCCATTCGGCGCCGGGCCAGGTTTCGCCGTGGGCGAGCGTGGCGGCGCAGAGGCCGAGCGTCAGGCTCAGGGTTCGCAGCAGCGGGACGGGCATTGGTCAGCCTCTTGTTGTCAGCGGAGGCGGAACCCTAGCACGGGGAAGATGACGCTAAAAAGCGCCGAACGTGCCGCTTCAAGGGACATTCGGCGCGAAAGGTCAGTGCTCAGCGCGGCAGGCGGTAGTCGTCCGGGCCCATCAGGTCGAGGCCGCATTGCAGGTTCTCGATCCAGTAGAGGAAGGCGCTGATCATTTCCTTGCCCATGAAGGGCCGGCCGTGTTGCGGCACGATCATTTCCACATCCATCTCGCGGACCATGGCGGCCCACAGGCGACAGGCCTTGTTGCCGGCCATGTAGCGGCGGTGGAAGCCCTCCATCTCGGGCACGTGGTTGACGAAGTCGCGCACCGGGTTGGCGTCATCGACCATGGACGCGCCCATGTCGCCGGAGAAGAGGATCTTGCTGATCGGGTCGTAGATCTGGAAGTTGCCCACCGAGTGAAGGAAGTGCGCCGGCACCGCCTTGAGGTTGCAACGCCCCAGGGGGATCGACTGGCCACGGTCCGGCAGCGCGATGATGCGGTCGTAGGTGGAGATGCCGTGGCTGATGGCCAGGTAGTTGGCCGTCAGGTGCGGCAGGAAGCGCGCCCAGAGCTTGGAGCAGATGACCTTGGCGCGGGTGTGCAGCAGCCACTTGTCCAGCGACGCGATGATGTCCGGGTCCTGGTGGGAGGCGAAGATGTAGGTCAGTTCCTGCAGCGGGATGTGCTTGGACAGCTCCAGCGACAGGGGGGTGTAGGTCAGGTCGCCGCCCGGGTCGAGCAGCAGGTATTGCTCGTGGTCGGTGATCAGGAACTGGTTGGACTGCACGCCATCGCCACTGACCAGGTCATCGAACATCAGGCATTGGTGGGTGCCGTTATCGAACAGCACTATGGGTTCACGCCGCATGGAAACCTCGAATTGGTTGCTGCGGCCAGCATCGGGGTTGTGGATTTTTCCCGTACTGACCTGAATCAAGCGAACCCGGCGTCAAGGGCGAAAACGTCGCAGGGGCGGGCGCTGCGTCGCGATTGGCGTGGAGCGATGTGCGGCGGGCGATGAGCCGCCCTGCTCGGAGATGGGGCCGGCGTAGGGTGGAGGACGCTTTTTTCCTCCACCAGGCGAGGTCCGACCGAACTCCAACGGCGTCGGGTTGCACCCGACCTACCGGCACGTGCCGTAGGTTGGCGCCGAGCGCAGCGAGGCCCAACGGTGCAATGGTCGGCCGCGCGGTGTTGGGCTTCGTGCCTCAGCCCAACCTACGGGGTCCCGTGCCCCGGCCAGCCTCGATTTCCTTCCAGAGGCCCGGCCGGGACCCCGATGATGGGTTTCGCGTAGCTCTACCCATCCTACGAACCCAGCCCAGCCTACGGAGCTCTGCGGTTCAGCCCAGGCCAAGGCTGGCGCGGGCTTTTTCCAGGCGTTTGGCGCGCGGGCCGACGGCGAGGCTGAGCACGCCCTGGTCCCGTTGCCACAGCGTGGCCCATGCCTGCGGGCCGTTGGCGAGGGCGCTTTCCAGCTCGGGGCGCAGGCCGTCGAACTGGGCGAACAGGCCGGCCAGCATCAGGTGCATCGTCGGGCTGGTGGCGCACAGCCGGGACACCTCGGCAGCGCTGCCGAGCAGCCCCAGCAGGCGCAGTTGCAGGGGCTCCGGCCAGCCTCTGTCACGGCCGACGCCGAGCAGCCAGCCGCCCATGGCGGCGAGCACGTGCAGGTCTTCGATGCTGCGGAAAGGCTTCACGTAGGCGTCCCAGCCATCGCCGGCCAGGCGCTCGCAGTGGGCGGCATCCAGGTGCAGGCGGGCGTGGGGGATGTCCGGCATCAGCGGCAGCGACGGCAGGGTCTCGATGCGCACGCCCGGGGCGCCATTGCGCACCACCACCAGGGCCAGGCGCGGCGGCTGGCCCTCGGCCTCCTCGCGGGCGGCCACCAGCAGCCAGTCGGCGGCATCGGCGGCGGTGACGAAATCCTTGCGCCCGGACAGGCTCAGGCCGGCCAGGCGGGTGTGCATGTCAGCCGGGCGGGTGCTGCGACTTTCGGTCACGCACAAGGCGCCGAGGCTTTGCGGCGCAGAAGGCCAAAGCAGGCGCAGGGCCCCCTGGTAGCCGGCGAGGAAAGCCAGCCCCGGGGTCGCCGCGAGCCGGCCGCCGAGCACCGCCAGTTCGAAGGGCGAGGCCTCGCCCAGGCGCTCCAGCAGTGCGCCGTACCAGTCCTCCAGGGGGGCTGCGGGCAGGCGGTCGTTGATCTCCAGCAGGCGTTGCCAGGTCATTTCAGGCTCCTTTGGTCGCTGTCATTCAAGCATCACGGAAACGTCATGGTGGTGACACCGGGTCTCCCTAGCCTGACTTTGCACAACAAGATCGACCGGCTGCAACCGGGATCTAGCCGGCTAACGGAGGCTTTATTCATGACCCAGATCGCAATGACCCGCGACAACGCCGCCCGCGGCGAAAAAAGCCCACGTCGCCTGCAGGCCGAGCGCCTGACCGGCGTCGCCGCCCTGCGTGAAGCCCAGGCCCTGCGCTACCGCGTGTTCAGCGCGGAGTTCGATGCCAAGCTCAAGGGCGCCGAGTTCGGCCTAGACATGGACGACTACGACCCGCACTGCATGCACATCGGCGTGCGCGACCTGGACAGCGATTGCCTGGTGGCCACCACCCGGCTGCTGGACCACCGCGCCGCCAACGATATCGGCCGCTTCTACAGCGAAGAAGAATTCCAGCTGGTGGGCCTCGGCGAGCTGCAGGGCCCGGTGCTGGAGATCGGCCGCACCTGCGTCGACCCGGCCTACCGCAATGGCGGCACCATCGCCGTGCTCTGGAGCGAGCTGGCCGAAGTGCTTAACGAAGGTGGCTACCGCTACCTGATGGGCTGCGCCAGCATCCCCATGCAGGACGGCGGCATCCAGGCCCAGGCCATCATGCAGCGCCTGCGCGAGCGCTACCTGTGCACCGAACACCTGCGCGCCGAGCCGCGCACCCCGCTGCCGGCGCTGGAGCTGCCCGGCAACGTCATCGCCGAGATGCCGCCGCTGCTCAAGGCCTACATGCGCCTGGGCGCGAAGATCTGCGGCGAACCCTGCTGGGACCAGGACTTCCAGGTCGCCGACGTGTTCATCCTGCTCAAGCGCGACGAGCTGTGCCCGCGCTACGCCCGTCACTTCAAGGCGGCGGTCTGAGCGGAGGCGACGGCATGAGCAAAGTACGCCTGTACCTGCGCATCGCCCGTCTGCTGGCGGTGGTCGGCTTCGGCCTGCTGCTGGCGTGCTGGGTGGTGATGCTGGAACGCCTGTTCCGTGGCCGCGACATCATGATGCGGCGCCAGCGCCTGACCCGCTGGTTCCTCGCCCGCCTGGCCGGTGCCCTGCCCTTCCGCGTGAAGGTGACGGGCGACGTACCGCGCCAGCCGATGCTGTGGGTGTCCAACCATGTGTCCTGGACCGATATCCCGCTGCTGGGCATGCTCGCGCCGCTGTCGTTCCTGTCCAAGGCCGAAGTGCGCGCCTGGCCCATCGCCGGCTGGCTGGCGCACAAGGCCGGCACGCTGTTCATCCGCCGGGGCGCGGGCGACAGCAACCTGGTGGGCCAGCAACTCGCCCGCCACCTGGGGCTGGGCCGGCAACTGGCGATCTTCCCCGAAGGCACCACCACCGACGGCAGCCTGCTGCGCACCTTCCACAGCCGCCTGCTGACCAGCGCCTGCGAGACCGGCGTGGCGGTGCAGCCGGTGGCGATCCGTTACCTGCGCAACGGCCAGCGTGACGAGATCGCGCCCTTCATCGGCGACGACGACCTGCTTTCGCACCTGCTGCGCCTGTTGGGCAGCGAGGTGGCCGAGGTGGAGATCAACCTGCTGCAGCCCATCCCCAGTGCCGACCTGAGCCGCACGCTGTTGAGCCGCCAGGCCCACGGCGCGATCCAGACGGTGCTGTTCGGTGAAGAGGCCGCCGAGGAGCTGGCGGCCTGAGCCTCAGTCCCGCATCGGCGGGACGGCGAGGATGTCGCACTCGAATTCGCGCAGCGCCGCATCGGCGACGCTGCCGATCAGCACCCGCTTGATCCCGCCCATGCCCCGAGTGCCCAGCACCAACAGGTCCGGTGGCGAGTCGGCCATGACCCGCCGCAGGATGGTCATCGGCAGCCCCTCTTCCACCCGTTGCTCCCCCACCACGCCCTGCAGGCCCTGCTCTTCGAGGAAGCCGGCCAGGTTGAGCCGCGCATTGCGCTCTTCGCTGGAGAGGTGATCGTCGAGCATCGGGGTGGTGATGCCGGCGTTCATCAGCATCACCCTGGCGAAGGGTTCGTAGGCGTGCACCGCCCGGCAACGCGCGCCATCCATCAGCCCCAGCGCCTTGGCCGCGCGTACGGCGCGGGCCGAGGTGGGCGAGAGGTCAAGGGCCAGCACCAGGTCGCGGTAGGAGGACTCGGGCTCGCGGTTGACCACCAGCACCGGTTTCTCGCAGGTGCGCACCACGCGCTCCAGGGTGGTGCCGACGAAGACGTCGCGCAGGGCGTTGCGTCGGTGAACCCCCATCACCAACAGGTCGATATCGCCCCAGCGCGCGCATTCGGCGATGCGCGGCGCCGGGTCACCGGTCTCCACCCAGATTTCCGGGGCACGGCCGGCCAGCTCGGTGAACTCATCGCGGCGCGCCTCGAGGTACCGGCAGATCTGCTCCACCTCCAGCTCGACGCGCAGCTGCGGCTGGTCGCTGTCCACCACGTGGAGGATGAACCAGGGGCAGTCGAACTGCCGCACCAGGCTCGCGGCGCGCAGCAGGGCACGCTCGGATCGCGAGGACAGGTCGGTCGCCAGCAGCAGGGATTTCATGGGGGCACCTCCGTAGGCAGATAGCTACGGATATTGCAAGCCGGTACGGGGTTGCAGCGCTTGATGCAGGTCAAGCCGGGCGGGATGCCTCGCGGGCGAAGCCCTGCAGCTCGGGATAGAAACGACGGAAGGTCTCGCTGAGTGGCTGGTACAGCTGTTCGATCTCCTCATAGGCGCCATCCAGCAGGCCGGGCCGGGAAAAGCGTCGCGACATGCCGACCAGCACCTGCTCGATGATCTCGAAGTCTTGGTAGCTGCCGAGCCAGTCCTGGGCGGCCATGCGCGGGGCGATGAAGGCCAGCCGCTCGGGCAGCGCCGGCTCCTCGGCCAGCACCCGGTAGACCTGGCCGGTGAAGGCCGGTAGCGGCACCTCGGCATAGCGCCGCCAGTCCCGCGCCAGGCAGTGGTCGAAGAACAGGTCGAGGAGGATGCTGGCGACGCGCCGGCGCTCGGCCGGGAACAGCGCCTTGGCCTCGGCGGTGAGCGGGTGGGCGTCGGTGAACACGTCGATGCGCCGATGCAGGCGGATGCCGGCCTCGATGTCCGCCGGCCAGCGCCCGTCCAGCGGCCCCTTGACGAAGTCGCCATAGAGGCTGCCGAGCAGTTGGGCGGGCTGGTCACCGCCGAGGTGCAGGTGGGCGAGGTAATTCATTGGCCAAGCTTACGCCTCTAGCCGAGGGCGCTTCCATCAGCCGGCGTGATGAAGACTATCGGCACAAACGATCCTGTATCGTTTTTAGCCGATATATAGTTCGTCCATTCCCGATATGGCTTCACCCGGAACCACGAAGCAATGACCACGCCCATCGACATCGACGAAATCATCAAGGCCCTCGCCCACCCGGTGCGGCGCGAGATGCTGCAGTGGCTGAAAGACCCGCACAAGCATTTCGTCGAGCAGGACCACCCGTTCGAGATCGGCGTCTGCGCCGGCAAGTTCGACCAGCGCACGGGGCTTTCGCAGTCCACCGTTTCGGTGCACCTGGCGACCCTGCAGCGTGCCGGCCTGGTCACCAGCCGCAAGGTCGGGCAGTGGAACTTCTTCAAACGTAATGAAGCCGTAATCAGTGAATTCCTTCGCCAGATGAGCGACCAGCTCTAGGCCTTCGATTACCTGCCGCCACCCACAATCTTCCAGGAGCAGGCCAATGCCGACTTCGCTTCTCGTCCTCGCTTTGTCCGCGTTTGCCATCGGCACCACGGAATTCGTGATCATGGGCCTGCTGCCCGACGTCGCCGCCGACCTCGGCGTGTCGATTCCCGGCGCCGGCTGGCTGGTCACCGGCTACGCCCTGGGCGTGGCCGTGGGCGCCCCGTTCATGGCCATGGCCACCGCCCGCTTCCCCCGCAAGGCCGCGCTGCTGGCACTGATGGGCATCTTCATCCTCGGCAACCTGCTGTGCGCGGTGGCCGCCAACTACGAGCTGCTGATGCTGGCACGGGTGGTCACCGCCCTCTGCCACGGTGCCTTCTTCGGCATCGGTTCGGTGGTCGCCGCCAGCCTGGTGCCGGAGAACCGCAAGGCCTCGGCCGTGGCGCTGATGTTCACCGGGCTGACCCTGGCCAACGTGCTCGGCGTGCCCCTGGGCACCGCGCTGGGCCAGGCCGCCGGCTGGCGCTCGACCTTCTGGGCGGTGACCCTGATCGGCGTCGCCGCGCTGATCGGCCTGTGGCGCGTGCTGCCCAACCGCCATGACGAAGAGAAGGCCGACATGCGCCGCGAACTGGCCGCGCTCAATGGCGCGGGGCTGTGGCTGGCGCTGTCCACCACCGTGCTGTTCTCCGCCGCGGTCTTCTGCATCTTCACCTACGTGGCGCCGCTGCTGGGCGAAGTCACCGGCGTCTCGCCCCGTGGCGTGACCCTGAGCCTGCTGCTGATCGGCCTGGGCCTGACCCTGGGCAACGTCATTGGCGGCCGCCTGGCGGACTGGAAGCTGGCGCAGACGCTGATGGGGGTGTTCGTCGCCCTGGCCATCGCCTCCACCGTACTCAGCTGGACCAGCGCTGCGCTGATCCCCACCGAGATCACCCTGTTCCTCTGGGCCACGGCCGCCTTCGCCGCCGTGCCCGCCCTGCAAGTCAACGTGGTGGCCTTCGGTGCCGGTGCGCCGAACCTGGTCTCCACCCTGAACATCGGCGCCTTCAACGTGGGCAACGCCCTCGGCGCCTGGGTCGGCGGCCTGGTCATCGACCAGGGCCTGGGCCTGACCCGCGTCCCCCTGGCCGCAGCCGTGCTGGCGATTCTCGCCCTGGTCGCGACCGTCCTTACCTTCAGTCAACGCAAACCCGAGCTGGAAACCGCTCTCGACTAATCCGAGGTGTATCCCATGGCAACGCTTTTCGATCCCATCAAGATCGGCGAACTGGAACTCGCCAACCGCATCATCATGGCCCCGCTGACCCGCTGCCGCGCCGACGAAGGCCGCGTGCCCAACGCGCTGATGGCCGAGTACTACACCCAGCGCGCCTCCGCCGGCCTGATCATCAGCGAGGCCACCTCCGTGACCCCGCTGGGCGTCGGCTACCCCGACACCCCCGGCATCTGGAGCGACGAGCAGGTCAAGGGCTGGAGCAACATCACCAAGGCCGTGCACGCCAACGGCGGCAAGATCGTCCTGCAGCTGTGGCACGTGGGCCGCATCTCCGACCCCAGCTACCTGGACGGCGAAACCCCGGTGGCGCCGAGCGCCATCGCCGCCAAGGGCCATGTCAGCCTGCTGCGCCCACTGCGTGACTACCCGGTGCCCCGCGCCTTGGAGACCGAAGAGATCGGCGACATCATCGAGGCCTACCGAGTGGGCGCCGAGAACGCCCAAGCCGCCGGTTTCGACGGCGTGGAACTGCACGCCGCCAACGGCTACCTGATCGACCAGTTCCTGCAGGACAGCACCAACAAGCGCAGCGATATCTACGGCGGCTCCCTGGAGAACCGCGCACGCCTGCTGCTGGAGGTGACCGATGAGCTGATCAAGGTCTGGGGCGCCGGCCGCGTGGGCGTTCACCTGGCACCGCGCGCCGACTCCCATGACATGGGCGACTCCAACCGCGCCGAGACCTTCGGCTACGTGGCCCGCGAACTGGGCAAGCGTGGCGTGGCCTTCATCTGCGCCCGTGAGAAGGTCGCCGACGACAGCCTGACCCCGAGCCTGAAGGAAGCCTTCGGCGGCGTGTTCATCGCCAACGAACGCTTCACCAAGGAGCAGGCCAACGCCTGGCTGGCGGAAGGCAAGGCCGATGCCGTGGCCTTCGGCATCCCCTTCATCGCCAACCCCGACCTGCCGGCCCGCCTGGAGCAGGACGCCCCGTTGAACGAGCCGCACCCGGAAACCTTCTACGCCAAGGGCCCGGTCGGCTACATCGACTACCCGCGCCTGTAAGCGACAACGCTGGCGATAAAGCAAAGCCCCGGCCCATAAAGCCGGGGCTTTTTCGTGGCTGTGGATTAAGAGCGGGCGAATGAATTCGCCCCTACAGGTGCAAATCCGTAGGGCGGGTGCAACCCGCGAGAATCGTGCGCCGCAAACGTCGGGTTGCACCCGATCTACAGGCCCCACAAACCCATGCGGGGGCGATGTAGGGTGGGCCGGGCGGCGTTCCGCTTCAGCCCACCAGCAAACGCCGGGGTGCATCCGGTCCACAGGGTGCTCTCGGCAGCATCGCTTGGTGGATGAAAAGAGCGTCATCCACCCTTGTATCTCGACTAACTACCCCTTCAGGGGTAATAGTTCCCGACTGATCATCGGGGGAGGGGCTGGAAGTCGTGTCCACCCTTAGGCCCTGAGCCTGCGACGTAGATAGTGCTCCGCCCCTCCACACTCACTCGAACAGCCCGAACGGTATCTTGAGCCCAGAGCTCGCATTCACAAGGTTGGGCCGGGTGCAGTGATGATCGCATTTGGAACGATCAGGAGGAGCACACATGCCCAGTGTCATTGGTGTCGACATTGCGAAGCACACGTTCGATATCGCCACCCTGCAGGCGAACGGCAAGTACCGCACCAAGGCCAAGTTGGTCAACAGCGAGGCGGGCTTTCGCACGCTGCAGGAGTGGCTGAACAAGCACAGCGAGGCGGGTGCCTGGGTCGTGATGGAAGCTACCGGCATCCACCATGAAGCCCTGGCCGAATGGCTGCTGGAGCAGAACTATCGGGTCTGCGTCCTCAACCCAGCGCAAATCGCTCACTACGCCCGCAGTCAGCTGCAGCGAGTGAAAACTGACAAGGTCGACGCCAAGCTGATCGCCGAATACGGCGAGCGCCACCAAGACGAGCTACGGCCCTGGCAGCCTGAACCTCGCGCCATACGGCGCCTGAAAGCACTGATGCGGCGCCTGGCGGATCTGCAGGAAATCCAGCAGATGGAGAGCAATCGCCTGGAGGTGGCTGATACCAGCGTGCAGGAGTCGATCCGCTCAGTGTTGCGGCACATCGAGCAACAGATCGAGGAAACCCTCAAGGCCATCAACGACCACATCGACAATGACCCGGATCTGCGCGGCAAACGTGATCTGTTGACCAGCATCGATGGCATCGCGGACAAGACAGCCGCCCTGATCCTGGCGGAGCTGGGCGACCCTCATCGCTTCACCAGCAGCCGCGCGATTACCGCCTTTGCCGGGCTCAACCCGCGTTTGCAGGAGTCTGGTAAATACCGGGGGCAGACCCGCATTTCCAAGATGGGCTCATCGCGGCTACGTGCTGGGCTGTACATGCCTGCCGTTTGCGCCCTGCAGCACAACGGGGCGATCAAAGCGATGAGAGAACGCCTCAGAGCCAAGGGCAAGACCGGCATGCAGATCATCTGCGCAGCGATGCGTAAGCTGCTGAACATCGCTTATGGCGTCTTGAAATCGGGCCAGCCGTACGACGTAAAACTGGCCCTTGCTCACTAGGGATCAAGACGGTATCTACATCCCGGTCAGCCCAGAGGTTGAGCCAAACGCAATCGCCGCCGACCAACACGAGCCGTAGGATGGCGTAGAGCGCAGCGAAACCCATCACCCCCTTTACCGGTGAGAACGGAGCGCGATGGCATGAAGAGCAGGGTGCCCCCGGCGGCATTGCGATCCGTCGGGGCACAAAAAAGCCCCGGTCCTGGCGGAGCGGGGCTTTTCGCTAAAGCACGGATCAGCGGGCGTTGATCTGCTGCTGCAGGTTCTGCACCTGGCTTTGCAGGGTGCTGATGTTGCGGGTCATCTGCGCGCGGAAGGCGTCGAACTCGGCGGTGTTGCCGCCCACGTTCTGCGCCGGTGCCGGGCGGTTGTCGAGTTCGCTGCGCAGCACCAGCAGGTCCTGCTCCAGGCTCTTGATCGCCTGGTTGGGGTTGCCCTGCTTCTTCAGCGCGTCGATTTCAGCGGAGAGGGCCTTGAGGCGCTCGTCGACCTTGGAGGAATCACCCTGGGCGGCCTTGAGCTTGCCCTGTTCGTCGGCCAGGCCCTTGAGGCGACCATCGAGCTGGCCGGCGGCGCCTTCCTGGGACTTGATGTCGGCGGCGAGCTGGTCGACGCGCTTGCCCTGCCCGCCGATCTGGGTATTGAGGCTCTGCTGCTGCTTGCCCATCTCGGCGACCTTGGCCTGCAGCTGCTTGAGTTCGAGCTTGAGGGATTCGCTGCCGGTGGTGACGTTGGATTCGGTGGCGACCACCTTGCCGCTGATGTCCTGGATGCGACCGGCGGCTTCCTCGCTGATGCGGGCGAAGCTTTCCTGGGTGGCGACCAGTTGCTGCTCCATCAGGGAGATCTGCTGGAAGCTCCACCAGCCAAGGCCGCAGAAGGCGATCAGCAGCGCGCCGATCAGGGCCCACAACGGGCCGGTGCTGGGCACCTTGACCGCCGCTGCATGGCCGTGGCTGGCCGCACGGGCCGGCTGAGCGTGGTGGGCATGGCCCTGCTGGCCGTACTCGTCGCGATCCCGGGCATCGGTAGTCAGGCTGGGAACATCGTCCAGTTCATCGAGAGCATCGTTACGCATGGTAGACCTTCGGAAGAGAGCGCTAAGGGCCGTGGCTGGCCACAAGTGCGCGAGTATACCGCTTCGTTGGGGCGGCATCAGCGTCGCGCCAAGCTGGTGCGAATCCGCACTGCCGCGGGGCGACGCACGGTCGATCGACCCGCTGCAGGCCCCAGGGTTCCTGGGGGCGTGAACTGGTACGCACTTTGCTATCACTGCAGTGAGGTGTCTTGGGGGCACTTCAACCAGGCGGGCCCATGCAGTAGGGGCCCGACGCTCCGCCGGTCGGGGAAGACAGGGACGGGGCTCTCTTCTGATTCATGGGGGGATTACGCGTGGAACTGACCAAAGCCGTACTGGACTGCATGCAAACCCTGCGTCGGCAGATTCGCGACGAGCAGGCCCTGGATATCCGTCTCAGCCAGCCCGACGCCATCCAGTCGATGCTCAAGGCCTGCGCCGATTCCCGGCAGGCGAACATCATCAGCCTGGGCGAACGCCTCAGCGAACTCACCGGCATCCGCGTGCAGAAGGTGCTGAGCGAGGAAGAGCTGATCCGCAAGTACACCCAATACGCCGGCCCGCTGCGCGGCTGAACCGCGCCTCAGGGCTGCTGGGCCTTCCACCAGGTGCAGAACTCGTCCAGTGCCGACCAGACGCTGGTCGTGGGCTCGTATTCCAGGTAGTGCCGCGCACGGCTGATGTCGAGGGAGAAATCCCGCGCCATCACCGCCACGCCGAGGCGGAACAGCGAAGGCTCCGGGCGCCCGGGCAGCACCTTGCAGACCGTCTCGTTGAGGGTGGCCGCGCCATAGGCCAGGCCGAAGGGCAGGTGCCGGGTCACTGGCGGCAGGTCGAGGCGGCGCAGCACGTAGTTGACCACGTCCCACAGCGGCACCGGCTGGCCGTTGCTGATGTTGTACACCTTGCCCAGCGCCGGGCCCGCCGCCAGCAGGCCGCTGAGCAGGACCTCGTTGAGGTTGTGCACGCTGGTGAAGTCCACCTTGTTCAGGCCGTTGCCGATGATTGCCAGGCGGCCCTTGCGCTGCATGGCGATGAGCCGCGGGAAGATGCTGGTGTCGCCGGCACCGGTGACGAAGCGCGGGCGGAAGGCGATCACTTCCAGGCCGAATTCCTCGGCGGCGAAGACCTTCTGCTCGGCCAGGTACTTGGTGGCGCCGTAGTGGTCGGAGAAGCGCTTGGGCACCTGCTCCTCGCGGATGCCCACGTGGGAGCGCCCGTCGAAGTAGATGGAGGGTGAGGACAGGTGCACCAGGCGGCGCACCTTCTGCTTGAGGCAGGCTTCGACGATGTTCTCGGTGACCTCGACGTTGGCCTGGTAGAAGTGCGGGTAGCTGCCCCAGACACCCACCGCACCGGCGCAATGCACCACGGCCTCGACGTCACGGCAGAGCTCGCGGGCCAGGTCGGGGTCGGCCAGGTCGCCCTGGACGAACTCGGCGCCACGCTTGACCAGGTGCTCCACGGCTTCCGGGCGCCGGCCGTTGATGCGCACCGACATGCCCTGCTCCAGCGCGAAGCGGGCAAAGCGCCCCCCGATGAAGCCGCTCGCCCCGGTTACCAGAATCTTCATTGCCTATCCCCTGTTCTCGTTATGCCTGCGACTCTAGCAGCGTGCGCCGGATGGCGCCGTGGCGTCGCGAGCCAGCCGCCCGACCTTGAAAGCCAAGACGCCCAACCTTGGTCCGGCATCACGTGGCGCGGACCCGGCTAGTCTTGTCGGCCACGACAACGAGGGAGACGCGGCATGGGTGAAACAACCTGGATGATCTACGGCGCCAATGGCTACACCGGCCAGTTGGTGGCCGCCGAAGCGGTGCGCCAGGGCCTGACGCCCATCCTGGCTGGGCGCAACGCGAAAGAGGTGCAGCGCATCGCCGACGAGCTGTCGTTGCCCGCCCGCCCCTTCGACCTAGCCGACCCGGCGGCCAGCCGCGCGGCACTGGCCGGGGTCAGCGTGGTGGCCCATTGCGCCGGCCCCTTCTCCGCCACCAGCGCGCCGATGATCGAGGCCTGCCTAGCCAGCGGCTGTCACTACGTGGACATCACCGGCGAGATCGCCGTGTTCGAACAGGCCCGCGCCTATGACCTGCTGGCCCGCAAGGCCGGCCGGGTGGTCTGCCCCGGCGTGGGCTTCGACGTGATTCCCACCGATTGCGTGGCCGCCTGCCTGAAGCAGGTACTGCCGGATGCCAGCCACCTGGCCCTGGGCTTCGACACCGGTAGCGGCCTGTCGCCGGGCACCGCCAAGACCTCGGTAGAGGGCCTGCGCCTGGGCGGCCAGGTGCGCCGCGATGGCGAACGGGTGGGCGTGCCCCTGGGCTACCGCCAGCGCCGCATCGATTTCGGCCGTGGCGCGAAGAACGCCGTGACCATCCCCTGGGGCGATGTCGCCACCGCCTACTACTCCACCGGCATCCCCAACATCGAGGTGTATCTGCCGGCGCCACCGGCGGCGGCCCTGGGCATGCGTCTGATCCACCCCCTGCGCGGCCTGCTGGGCGGGGCGGCGGCGCAGACGTGGCTCAAGGGCCAGGTGGACAAGCGCGTGCGCGGCCCCGATCAGGCGACCCGCGAGCGGCTGCGCACCTGGGTCTGGGGCGAAGCGCGCAACGCCGCCGGCGAGGTACGCACCGCCCACCTGGAAACCGCCAACGGCTATGAAGTGACCGTCCACGGTGTGCTGCTCGCGGTGAATCATCTGCTGGCCCATGAAGGCCCCGGCGGCTACGGGACGCCGTCGCGGCTGTTCGGCGAGCGCTGCGTGGAGCGGCTGCCGGGCAGCGGAGCGATCCGTATCGCCTGATTCAGTCCTGCACCAGCCAGCGGTCAGCGGCACGGGCCAGGTGCTCGGTGAGCTGGCCGAGCAGTTCGCCGCCATGGCGCCAGTGGTGCCAGTAGAGCGGTACGTCGATGGGGCGGTCGGGGATCAGCTCCAGCAACTCGCCTCGCGCCAGTTGGCCCTGGACCTGGTGCTCGGGCACCAGGCCCCAGCCGAGGCCGCCTTCGGTGAGGCGCACGAAGCCCTCGGACGAGGGGCAGAGGTGGTGGGGGAAGCTGCCAGCGATCCCCAGGGATTCCATATAGCGGTGCTGCAGCAGGTCGTCCGGGCCGTAGACGATGGAGGGCGAGCGGGCCAGCGCCGCCGGGGTCACGCCCCCGGCGAAATGCCGGGCGATGAAGGCCGGGCTGGCCAGGGCGCGGTAGCGCATGGCGCCCAGGGGGATGCTGCGGGCGCCGGCCACCGGGCGTTCGGCGCCGCACACGCAGCCCGCCACCTCGCCGGCACGCATGCGCTTGAGGCCCACGTCCTGATCCTCCACCACCAGATCCATCAACACGTCGTGGCGTGAGCAGAAGTCGCCCACCGCCCGCGCCCACCAGGTGGCCAGGGTGTCGGCATTGAGGGCGATGCGCAGGCGCTCGCGGGAGCCGCCTTCGTCCAGGGCCGGCACCTGGGACTGCAGGTCACGCTCCAGCAGGCGCACCTGTTGCACATGGTTGAGCAGGCGGGTGCCGACATCCGTGGGCGTGGGCGGCGCGGCGCGCACCAGTACCGGCTGGCCGACCCGCGCCTCCAGCAGCTTGATGCGCTGGGACACCGCCGATTGCGACAGGCCGAGCACCTGCGCCGCACGCTCGAAGCCGCCCTGCTCCACCACCGCCGCGAGGGCGGCCAGCAACTTGTAGTCGAACAAATCGATTTTCCTAATAGGGGATCAGCATGATTTGTTTTTCTTATACACGCCCGCACCCCAGACTCGCCACATCTCCCCTCCGCACAGGACCGCCCCCATGGCTGGCGAAACCTCCCTCGCGCTGCTGATCCGCAGCATGTCCCCCGAATTGAACCCGGGCGACTACGTGTTCTGCACCCTGGCCGACGCCACCGCGCTGCAGGGGTGCGAAACCCTGGGCAGCTTCCGCGAGCGCGAGGGGCTGACCGTCATCCTGCGCCGCGAAGACGCCGACCGCCTGGCCCTGGCTTACGACTACGTAGCCGCCTGGATCACCCTGGAGGTGCATTCCTCCCTGGCGGCCGTGGGCCTTACCGCAGCCTTCGCCGGCGCCCTGGCCCAGGCGAACATCAGTTGCAACGTCATTGCCGGCTACTACCACGATCACCTGTTCGTCGCCCGCGACGACGCCGAACGCGCCCTCTCCACCCTGCGCGCCCTGGCCGCCAGTGCCGGGGAGGCCTGAGCCATGTGGCAGAGCTACCTCAACGGGATGCTGGTGGCGGCGGGGCTGATCATCGCCATCGGCGCGCAGAACGCCTTCGTCCTGGCCCAGAGCCTGCGCCGCGAGCACCACCTGCCGGTGGCCGCGCTCTGCGTGCTGTGCGACGCGGTGCTGGTGTGCGCCGGGGTCTTCGGCCTGGCGACGCTGCTGGCGCAGAACCCGACGCTGCTGGCCATCGCCCGCTGGGGCGGCATCGTCTTCCTCAGCTGGTACGGGGCCAAGGCCCTGCACCGCGCGCTGCGCCCACAGACCCTGGACCAGGCCGCCAACACCGGCCCGCGCTCACGCAAGGCGGTGCTGCTGGCGGCCCTGGCGGTGACCTTGCTCAACCCCCATGTGTACCTGGACACGGTGCTGCTGATCGGCTCCCTCGGCGCTCAGCAACCAGTGCCCGGGGCTTACGCCCTGGGCGCTGCGAGCGCGTCGCTGATCTGGTTCTTCGCCCTGGCGATCGGCGCCGCCTGGTTGGCGCCCTGGCTGGCGCGCCCGGCCACCTGGCGCCTTCTGGACCTGGCCGTGGCGGTGATGATGTTCGCCATTGCGGCACAATTGCTGAACGGTCTCTGAGCAACCCTTGTCGAACCCTTCGCGCACGGTTCAAAGGCCCTGGCGCCGGGATTTCCACACGTTTGCTGCGTGGTTATGCCGCAGGGCCGATGCTATGATCCGGGCTTCGCGGCGAAAAAAGAGTACAAACTCGCAGCCGCCCACCGGCCGCCCGTGAACGGCCTCGCGCCCCGCGCACAAATCCAGACCTGATGAAGGAGATAGACATGGCTTTTGAATTGCCGCCGCTGCCGTACGAGAAGAACGCCCTCGAGCCGCACATTTCCGCCGAGACCCTGGAATTCCACCACGACAAGCACCACAACACCTACGTCGTGAACCTGAACAACCTGGTTCCGGGCACCGAATTCGAAGGCAAGAGCCTGGAAGAGATCGTCAAGACCTCCTCGGGCGGTATCTTCAACAACGCAGCCCAGGTGTGGAACCACACCTTCTACTGGAACTGCCTGAGCCCCAACGGCGGTGGCCAGCCCACCGGCGCCCTGGCTGACGCCATCAACGCGGCCTTCGGTTCCTTCGACAAGTTCAAGGAAGAGTTCAGCAAGACCTCCATCGGCACCTTCGGCTCCGGCTGGGGCTGGCTGGTGAAGAAGGCCGACGGCTCCCTGGCCCTGGCCAGCACCATCGGTGCCGGCTGCCCGCTGACCAGCGGCGACACCCCGCTGCTGACCTGCGACGTCTGGGAACACGCCTACTACATCGACTACCGCAACCTGCGTCCGAAGTACGTCGAGGCGTTCTGGAACCTGGTCAACTGGGACTTCGTAGCCAAGAACTACGCTGCCTGAGACCCGCTCCAGCTCCACGGAAAGACCCGGCCCTAGCGCCGGGTCTTTTCATTTGCGCAGCCGAAATCAACGCGCGCCGGAGCGAAGCTTGCAGTGCATCTGTTGGCAGACGACGAACGGCTGGAGACGCCGGGAGGCGCCGTCCGCCGGATCGCCGGGGCATTCGCCCAGGCTGTGCCAGAATGAAATCCGTCGAACGGCATTAAAGCGGGGAGCCAGCGCACCGACACAGTGCAGGCTGGGACAAGGTTCGTCCGAAGAATGTGCCGGCTGAGAACCGGACAAGGTGAAAATCCGCGCATTTGCGTAATGGCCCTTTGACGGCTATCTCGTGTTTGCCAATACTCAAGCGGTCTGACGCCTACCGGCATCGAACAAGGAATCCCTACTTGAAGCTGGATCTCAAACACAGCTTGTCACTGAAGTTGCTCCGCGTGGTGCTCCTGTCCGCGCTGGTGGTCGGTGTAGTGCTGAGCTGCGCGCAGATTGTGTTCGACGTCTACAAGACTCGGCAGGCGGTGGCCAACGATGCCCACCGCATCCTCGGCATGTTCCGCGATCCCTCGACCCAGGCCGTCTACAGCCTCGATCGGGAGATGGGCATGCAGGTGATCGAGGGCCTGTTCCAGCACGAGTCGGTCCGCTTCGCCGCCATCGGCCACCCCAACGAGCCCATGCTCGCCGAGAAGTCGCGCCCGCTGATGGAGCTGCCGACCCGCTGGCTCACCGATGCCATCCTCGGCAAGGAACAGAACTTCACCACCCAGCTGGTGGGCCGCGGCCCGTACAGCGAGTACTACGGCGACCTCAACATCACCCTGGACACCGCGCCCTACGGCGAGGACTTCGTCGTCAGCTCGGTGATCATTTTCGTCTCCGGGGTGCTGCGCGCCCTGGCCATGGGCCTGGTGCTCTACTCGGTCTACCACTGGCTGCTGACCAAGCCGCTGTCGAAGATCATCGAGCACCTCACCAACATCAATCCCGACCGCCCCAGCGAGCACAAGCTGCCCATGCTCAAGGGCAACGAGAAGAACGAACTGGGGTTGTGGATAAACACCGCCAACGAGCTGCTGGCCTCCATCGAGCGCAATACCCACCTGCGCCGGGAGGCGGAGAACAGCCTGCTGCGCATGGCCCAGTACGACTTCCTCACCGGGCTGCCCAACCGCCAGCAACTGCAGCAGCAGCTGGACCAGATCCTCGATGACGCCGGCCGCCTGCAGCGCCGCGTCGCCGTGCTCTGCGTCGGCCTGGACGACTTCAAGGGCGTCAACGAACAGTTCAGCTACCAGACCGGTGACCAGTTGCTGATCGCCCTCGCCGACCGCCTGCGCGGCCACAGCGGCCGCCTCGGCGCCCTGGCCCGCCTGGGTGGCGACCAGTTCGCCCTGGTCCAGGCCGATATCGAACAACCCTACGAAGCGGCCGAACTGGCCCAGAGCGTGCTCGACGACCTCGAGGCGCCCTTCGCCCTGGAACAGCAGGAAGTGCGCCTGCGCGCCACCATCGGCATCACCCTGTTCCCGGAAGACGGCGACAGCACCGAGAAGCTGCTGCAGAAAGCCGAACAGACCATGACCCTGGCCAAGAGCCGCTCGCGCAACCGCTACCAGTTCTACATCGCCAGCGTCGACAGCGAGATGCGTCGTCGGCGCGAGCTGGAGAAAGACCTGCGCGAAGCACTCAACCGCAACGAACTGCACCTGGTCTACCAGCCCCAGGTCGACTACCGCGACCACCGCGTGGTGGGCGTCGAGGCGCTGCTGCGCTGGCAGCACCCGCAGCACGGCTTCGTGCCGCCGGACCTGTTCATCCCCCTGGCCGAACAGAACGGCATGATCATCCCCATCGGCGAATGGGTGCTGGACCAGGCCTGCCGCCAGCTGCGCGAATGGCACGACCAGGGCTTCAGCGAACTGCGCATGGCCATCAACCTGTCCACCGTGCAGCTGCACCACGCCGAGCTGCCACGGGTGGTGAACAACCTGCTGCAGGTCTACCGCCTGCCGCCGCGCAGCCTGGAAGTGGAAGTCACCGAGACCGGCCTGATGGAGGACATCTCCACCGCCGCCCAGCACCTGCTGAGCCTGCGCCGCTCCGGCGCGCTGATCGCGATCGACGACTTCGGGACCGGCTACTCGTCCCTGAGCTACCTGAAGAGCCTGCCGCTGGACAAGATCAAGATCGACAAGAGCTTCGTCCAGGACGTGCTCGAGGACGAGGACGACGCCACCATCGTGCGCGCCATCATCCAGCTCGCCCGCAGCCTGGGCATGCAGGTGATCGCCGAGGGCGTGGAGACCCAGGAGCAGGAGGCATACATCATTTCCCAGGGCTGCAACGAGGGGCAGGGCTACCTCTACAGCAAACCCCTCCCCGCCCGCGAACTCACCGGCTACCTCAAGCAGGCCCGCCGCCTGACCAACGCCGCCTCCAACCCCGCGACGCTCTGAATCCCGGCCATGAAAAAGCCCGCCTCGATGGCGGGCTTTTTCATGGTTGCCGTTCGGCTTCGTGCGTGCCCTTCCCGGGCTGAAGCCGGGCTACGGAGCTCGTAGGTTGGCGCCGAGCGCAGCGAGGCCCAACGCAGAGGCGCCAGGCATCACACCAGCCCCGTCACCTGCAGCAGGTACACGGTGGCCACCGCGCCGATGATGCACACGGCAGCCCCGCCCAGGGCCTGCCAGTAGAAGGAGCGTGCGAGCACGTCCTCGCCATGGCTGGAGAGCAGGAAAGGCCGCGACTCGCCCGGCTTGCGCAGGTGGTTGACCGCGGGCGCGGCGCTGGTGGAGCGGTGGCGGTCCTCGGCCTCCAGTTGGGCGGCGAGGCGCACGCGGTTCCACTCGGCCTCGTCCAGTTGGCCATCGCCGTTGCTGTCGAAGCGCCGCAGCAGGCCGCTGAAATCGCTCTTCCATTCACGGATCACCGCGCCCTGGGCTGCCGTGCCATCGAAGCCCTGGTGGCCGGCACCGGCGGTGTGGAAATCACCGATGGCATAGAGCGGGCCGCCGAGGTGCAGGCGCTCCTCGGTGTAACGGTATTCGCCGCCCCCCAGCAGCATGCCGAGGAAACCGGGCTGCGCCGCGACATTGCGCGGGTGGCGCTGGTTGCCCTTCCACACCTCGCGGGTGGAGGGGCGCACTTCGGCGCCGCGCGGGTCGATCAGGCAATCGCCGGTGCCATCGCCCAGTTGCAGCCACTGGTCGCTGGTGCCGCTCTCGATCACCCGCCAGCTCTTGTTCTTGCCGCTCTCCTGGTACTCCTCGATACGGAAGCGCCACCACAGACAGGGCTTGCCGGTGAGCGGCGCCTGCAGCTGGCCGAGGGTGGATTCCTGGAGGACGCCATAGAGCTCGACATAGCCCTGGGCGGCGGAGCGGATCTTCGAGGTCGGCGTATCCAGCAGGAAGCGCGCCTCGGACAGGCGCTTGAGGCACCACCAGCCGCCGCCGAAGAAGGCGCCGAGGCTGAAGGCCAGGCTCATCGCGAGCCCGGCGGCATCGCCACTAACCATCAGTTGAACAGCGACTTGAGGTCGACGTCGGCCTTCTCGGCCTCGCTGAACACCAGCAGCTCGGCGGGCTTGAAGCCGAACAGGCGGGCCAGCAGCACATCCGGGAACTGCTCGATGCGCACGTTGTTGAGGTTGACCGCTTCGTTGTACAGCTCGCGCCGGTCGGCGATGCCGTTCTCCAGGCCGCTGATGCGCTGCTGGAGGAACTGGAAGCTTTCGTTGGCCTTGAGCTGGGGGTAGTTCTCCGCCAGGGCAAAAAGCTGGCCCAGGCCGGCACGCAGGCCGCTCTCGGCCTGGCCCAGGGCGCCGACGTCGCCACGCTCACGGGCGCTGGCCACGGCGTTGCGGGCGGCGATGACGTTTTCCAGGGTGGTGCGCTCGTGCTGCATGTACTGCTTGCAGGTCTCCACCAGCTTGGGCAGCTCGTCATGGCGCTGCTTGAGCAGCACCTCGATGTTCGACCAGGCCTTGGTCACGCCGTGCTTGAGGCGCACCAGGGCGTTATAGAGGGTCACCGCGTAGGCGGCGACCAGCAGGGCAGCAACGATCAGGGCGACACTGGTCAGGGACATGCGAGCAACTCCTTGGCTTCGGTGGAACAAGACTGCTGGCATTCTAACGTCAGCCCGGCTGGCGCATAGAGACCACGGGCACATCCCGCATCCAGGGGACGCTGCATCGGGCCTTTTCAAAAATGCAAATCTTTCGCATTATGTCGCGGTTTCTCGGGCGCAATTGCGCCACGTCCCCCACAACACGCAAAGGAATTCGCCATGAGTCGTATGCCCCTGGCTACTGCCAGCCTGCTTGCCATTGCCATCACCCTCGCCGGTTGCGGCGACGACAAGGACAAGGCCGCCGCACCGCAAGCCGCCGCTCCCGCAGCCGCCAGCAGCACCCCAGCCGCGACCGTAGCGAAAGTCGACGAAGCCGCCGCCAAGGCCGTGGTCAAGCACTACGCCGATATGGCCCTGGCCGTGTTCAGCGACGCCCATAGCACCGCCGTCGACCTGCAGAAAGCCGTCGACGCCTTCATCGCCAAGCCTGGCGACGACACCCTGAAAGCCGCCCGCGAAGCCTGGCTGGCCGCGCGCACCCCGTACATGCAGAGCGAAGTCTTCCGCTTTGGCAACGCCGTTGTCGACGATTGGGAAGGCGGCCTCAACGCCTGGCCGCTGGACGAGGGCCTGATCGACTACGTCGCCAAGGACTACCAGCATGCGCTGGGCAACCCGGGCGCCACCGCCAACATCATCGCCAACAAGGAAATCCAGGTCGGCGAAGACAAGATCGACGTCACCGAGATCACCGGTGAGAAGCTCTCCAGCCTGAACGAGCTGGGCGGTTCCGAAGCCAACGTCGCCACCGGCTACCACGCCATCGAATTCCTCCTCTGGGGCCAGGACCTGAACGGCACCGGCCCGGGCGCCGGCAACCGCCCGGCGACCGACTACGCCCAGGGCAAGGACTGCACCGGCGGCAACTGCGACCGTCGCGCCGCCTACCTGAAGGCTGCCACCGACCTGCTGGTCAGCGACCTGGACTACATGGTTGGCCAGTGGAAAGCCGGCGTTGCCGACAACTACCGCGCCAAGCTGGAAGCCGAACCGGCCGAATCCGGCCTGCGCAAGATGCTCTTCGGCATGGGCAGCCTGTCCCTGGGCGAACTGGCCGGCGAGCGCATGAAGGTCGCGCTGGAAGCCAACTCCCCTGAAGACGAGCACGACTGCTTCAGCGACAACACCCACAACTCGCACTTCTACAACGGCAAGGGCATCCGCAACGTCTACCTGGGCGAGTACAAGAAGGTCGACGGCACCACCCTGACCGGCCCGAGCCTGTCGTCCCTGGTCGCCAAGACCGATGCCGCGACCGACACCACCCTGAAGGCCGACCTGGAAGCCACCGAAGCCAAGCTGCAGGTCCTGGTGGACAGCGCCAACAAGGGCGTGCACTTCGATCAGTTGATCGCCCCGGACAACGCCGAAGGCAACCAGATCGTCCGTGACGCCATCGCCGCCCTGGTCAAGCAGACCGGTGCCATTGAGCAAGCCGCTGGCAAGCTGGGCATCAGCGACCTGAAACCGGACAACGCCGATCACGAATTCTGATCGACCCGGTAACAAGCGAAGCGGATGCGGCGCAACGCCGCATCCGCTTTTTTGTGGGCGCTCGTCAGCCCGCGCAAGAGCAGCGCAGGGCCGCTCCCCATGCGGGCCCCAGCTTCTTCCCCGGGCCTTTTGACGCACCCGCCAGAGCAGCGGATCGCCCTCATGGGCAAACGCAAATCCCTCTTATTTAATGATCCTTCGCCTGCTAACATTGCCCGCCTGTTTTCAGCCGACCGGACCCCGCCAATGCCCGCTTCATCGGCCTTGCGCCGCGCATTTCCCCTGCTGCTAGTACTTGGCCTGGGCGCTTGCGACGACGCGCCACGCTTCACCCAGGCAGAGCCGGGTGAGCACCTTTCCGGCGGCGCCACCACGGTCGACCAGAGTGACCGCAACGCCTTCTCGCTGCCCTCGGCCAACCTGCCGCCGAGCCGGCGCTTGGACTTCAGCGTCGGCAACAGCTTCTTCCGCAATCCCTGGGTGATCGCGCCCTCCTCCACCACCGCCCGTGATGGCCTGGGCCCGCTGTTCAACACCAACGCCTGCCAGAACTGCCACATCAAGGACGGCCGCGGCCATCCGCCCGGGCCGGGCGCGATCAATGCCGTGTCCATGCTGGTGCGCCTGTCCATCCCGGCCGAAGCCAAGGCCGAGCACCAGCGCACCCTGGAGCGCCTGGGCGTGGTGCCCGAACCGGTGTACGGCGGCCAGCTGCAGGACGTGGCCATCCCCGGCGTCGCCCCGGAAGGCAAGGTGCGCATGCGCTATGAGACGGTGCCGGTGACCCTCGCCGACGGCACCCGCGTGGAGCTGCAGAAGCCGACCCTGGAAATCACCCAGCTCGGCTACGGCCCCATGCACCCGCAGACGATGTTCTCCGCCCGCGTCGCCCCGCCGATGATCGGCCTGGGCCTGCTGGAGGCCATTCCCGAAGCCGCCATCCTCGCCAACGTGGGCGTCTCGAAGGACAAGCCCGCCGGCATCGTCGGCCGCGCCAACCAGGTCTGGGATGACGCCGCCGGCAAGACCGTGCTCGGCCGCTTCGGCTGGAAGGCCGGCCAGCCCAGCCTCAACCAGCAGAACGCCCACGCCTTCTCCGGCGACATGGGCCTGACCACCAGCCTGCTGCCCCGCGACGACTGCATGCCCGCCCAGATCGACTGCCTGGCCGCGGTCAACGGCGGTGTGCCCGAGGTCAGCGACAACATCCTGCGCCTGGTGCTGTTCTATGCCCGCAACCTGGCCGTGCCCGCGCGGCGCCAGGTGAACGACCCGCAGGTGCTCGACGGCAAAGGGCTGTTCCACCAGGCCGGCTGCCAGGGCTGCCATGTACCGAGCTTCACCACCGGCAGCGATGCCGCCGAGCCGGAGCTGGCCAACCAGGTGATCCGCCCCTACAGCGACCTGCTGCTTCACGACATGGGCGAGGGGCTGGCCGACGGCCGTCCCGAGTTCCAGGCCAGCGGCCGCGACTGGCGCACCGCGCCCCTCTGGGGCATCGGCCTGACCGAAGCGGTCAATGGCCACACCCGTTTCCTTCACGATGGGCGCGCCCGCAACCTGCTCGAGGCCATCCTCTGGCACGGCGGCGAGGCCGAGACGGCGAAACAGACCGTCATGCGCTATGACGCTGGACAGCGAGCCGCGCTGCTGGCATTCCTGAATTCCCTTTAAGGAGCCCTGCATGTTCAGACCCAAACTGCTCTTCACCAGCCTCGCCGCCCTGGCTCTCGGCGCCTGCGCCCCACAGGACCCGCAAGCCCAGGCCACCGCTGCGCTGGCCAAGCAGGTGATCCTGCCCACCTACAGCCGCTGGGTGGAAGCCGACCGCGCCCTGGCCGCCAGCGCCCTGGCGTTCTGCTCCGGCAAGGAAGAGCTGGACAAGGCCCGCGCCGATTTCCTCGTGGCACAGAAGGCCTGGGCCGAGCTGCAGCCGCTGATGGTCGGTCCGCTGGCCGAAGGCAACCGCGCCTGGCAGGTGCAGTTCTGGCCGGACAAGAAGAACCTGGTGGGTCGCCAGGTCGAGCAGTTGGTCAAGGCCAAGCCCGACATCGACGCCGCCGGCCTGGCCAAGTCCAGCGTCGTGGTGCAGGGCCTCTCGGCCTACGAATACATCCTCTTCGACAGCAACCTGGACCTGGCCGACCAGGAACAGAAGGCCCGCTACTGCCCGCTGCTGGAAGCCATCGGCCAGCGCCAGCAGAGCCTCGCCGAGGAAATCCTCGCCTCCTGGAACAGCAAGGACGGCATGCTCGAGCAACTGAGCAAGTTCCCCAACCAGCGCTACGCGGACTCCCACGAGGCCGTCTCCGAGCTGCTGCGGGTCCAGGTCACCGCCCTGGACACCCTGAAGAAGAAGCTCGGCACGCCCATGGGCCGCCAGACCAAGAGCCAGCCGCAGCCCTACCAGGCCGATGGCTGGCGCAGCGACACCTCCCTGGCCAGCCTGGGCGCCAGCCTGCTCAGCGCCGAGCAGCTGTGGCAGGGCGCCGACGGCAAGGGCATCCGCAGCCTGCTGGGCGATGACCAGAAGGCCCTGGCGGAGAAAATCGACGCCGCCTACGCCGACGCCCGCGCCAAGCTCGAAGCCCTGGACCCGCCGCTGAGCAAACTGCTGCAGAGCGAGGAAGGCCTCAAGCAACTGAACGTCTTCTACGACAGCCTCGACGTGGTGCACCGCCTGCACTCCAACGAGCTGGCCCGTGTTCTCAACGTCCAACTCGGCTTCAACGCCAACGATGGTGACTGATATGTTCCGCCGCCAGGTACTCGCCCTCGGCAGCCTGCTGCTCGGCGCCGTGACGCTGGGCGGCTGGACCCTGAGCCGCAAGAAGGGCCACGACCCGCTGCTGCTCTCCGCCCGTGACGATGCCGACGGCGGCCACTACGCCGTCGGCTACCGCCTCGACGGCACCCAGGTATTCGCCACCCGCGTGGCCCAGCGCTGCCACGACATCGTCGAGCACCCCAGCGAAGCGGTGGCCCTGTTCGTCGCCCGCCGCCCGGGCACCGAGAGCTACCTGATCGACCTCACCGACGGCAGCCTGCTGCAGACGGTGAAGTCCCTGCCCAATCGCCACTTCTACGGGCACGGCGTGTTCCACAGGAGCGGCGAGTGGCTCTACACCACCGACAACGACACCAGCGACCCGGGCCGCGGCCTGCTCGGCGTCTATGCCTACGCCGACCGCCGGCTGGTCCACCAGGGCGAGCTGTCCACCCACGGCCTGGGCCCGCACCAGGTGTCCTGGATGCCCGACGGCGAGACCTTCGTGGTCGCCAACGGCGGCATCCGCACCGAGGCCGAGAGCCGCGTGGAAATGAACCTCCACGCCATGGAGCCGAGCCTGGTGCTGATGCGCCGCGACGGCAGCCTGATCTCCCGCGAGACCCTGCCCCAGCAGATGAACAGCGTGCGCCACCTGGCCATCGCCGCCGACGGCACCATCGTCGCCGGCCAGCAGTACATGGGCGACGCCAACGACCACGCCGACCTGCTGGCGATCAAGCGCCCGGGCCAGCCCTTCCAGCCCTTCCCCCTGGCGGACGAGCAGCGTCTGTCGATGGCCCAGTACACCGCCAGCGTCGCCATCCACGACGAGCTGCGCCTGGTGGCCCTGACCGCCCCGCGCGGCAATCGCTTCTTCATCTGGGACCTGGACAGCGGCGCCGTGCGCCTGGACGCGCCCCTGCCCGACTGCGCCGGCGTCGGCGCGGTGAAGGACGGCTTCGTGGTCACCTCCGGCCAAGGCCGCTGCCGCCTCTACGACTGCCGCAAGGCCGAGATCGCCGCCGCTCCACTGCAACTCCCCGCCGGACTCTGGGACAACCACCTGCACCTGGCCTGACTCCTGCATTTCGTCGCCGCGGCCTCAATGAACGGTCGCGGCGGCCGACCTATACTCCATCTGCAACCCATCCCTCCCACGTCCCCGAGGCGTAATCCCATGTCCCTGCAAACTTCCCTGCGAGGCCAGCTACTCGCGTTGTTGGGCGGCAGCCTGCTGCTGATCCTGGTCATAGCCTTGACCTGCTTCAACTTTTTATCTGGAGGGATCCAGTCCTACCGCAACCTGGTAGGCGGCACGCTGGAGGCGTCGAGCCTCGTCGACAGCGCCAACGTCGAGTTCAAGGGCCAGGTGCAGGAATGGAAGAACGTCCTCCTGCGGGGCAAGGACCCGGCCGCCCTGGACAAGTACTGGGGCCAGTTCGAGGACCAGGAGCGCAAGGTGCAGGACATCCTCGGCAAGCTGGTCAGCGAGGCCCGCGAGCAGGGCGACTCCAGCCTGCAGAGCCAGGTGGAGCGTCTGCGCAATGAGCACCAGAGCCTGGGCGGTGCCTACCGCAAGGGCCGCGAGGCCTTCCTCGCGGCCGGCGCCGACCCAAGCGCAGGCGACAAGGCCGTGCAGGGCATCGACCGCGCCGCCAGCGAGCAGATGACCACCCTGGTCACCCAGTTGCATGATCGCGGCACGAAGCAATCCGCCGAGATCAGCGCCAGCGCTGCCAGCACCGTGACCACCGGCCTGGTGGTGATGCTGGTGTCCAGCGTGCTGATCGGCCTGCTGGCGATCTGGCTGATCAACCGCCGCCTGATCGACCCGATCCGCAACCTGATCGACCACATCGCCCGCCTCAGCCAGGGCAACTTCGGCGAGCGCGTCGACACCAGCCGCCGCGATGAGCTGGGGCGCCTGGCCAATTCGGCCAACGTTCTCCGCGACTTCCTCGCCGACACCTTCAACCGCCTCAAGCACAGCACCGCCGAGCTGGACAGCGCCAGCGGCGAGCTGAATGCCATCGCCACGCTGATGGCCGGCGGCACCCGCGAGCAGTTCTCGCGCACCGACCAGGTGGCCACGGCGATGCACGAGATGTCCGCCACCGCCCAGGAAGTGGCGCGCCACGCCGCCGACGCCGCCCGCGCCGCCGACGATGCCGACAGTTCCGCCCAGCAGGGCGAGCGGGTGATGCAGGCGACCATCCAGAGCATCACTGGCATGCGTGGCGAGATCGACTCCACGGCCGACGTGATCCGCCGCCTGGAGAACGACAGCGGTCGCATCAGCAAGGTGCTGGAAGTGATCCGTGGCATCGCCGAGCAGACCAACCTGCTGGCGCTCAACGCCGCCATCGAAGCCGCCCGCGCTGGCGAGCAGGGCCGTGGTTTCGCCGTGGTCGCCGACGAGGTACGTACCCTCGCCCAGCGCACCGCCGAATCCACCGCCGAGATCCACCAGATCATCGACACGGTGCAGACCGGCGCGGTGAACGCGGTGCGCGCCATCGAGAACGGCCAGAACCGCAGCGAGCAGAGCGTCACCCAGGTCACCGAGGCCGGCGCCATGCTGCAGCGCATCACCGGTGCGGTGGAAGCCATCCGCGACATGAACCGGCAGATCGCCACGGCGGCCGAGGAGCAGACCTCGGTGGCCGAGGACATCTCGCGCAACCTCACCGAAATCACCGCCATCGCCGTCACCAACAACGAAAACGTGCAACGCACCGAGGCGGCCAGTACCCGACTGCACGAGCTCTCCGGCGAGCTCAACGGGGTCACCCGCCGCTTCAGCGCCTGACGCGTTTCCCGGCACAGGGATGTGCCTTGCCCCGCCCCGGCCGGTAGCACCAGCCGCGCCAGCGCCCTGACCGGGTTGCACCCTGCGCCCACCGCCCAGCCGCCCCTGGCGTCCAGCGTGCTTTTCCACAGCAAACCGCACGGGCTCCCGACGGCCGTTTCCAGCTGGCTGAAATGAGGCGATCCGTGGCGATCTCCGGCGATCTGCAAGTGCCCAAATGGGCATCGTGCCAGCATGTAAACTTTTGCAATTCCGCGCCTTTGACTTGCCCCCGCCAGTGGTACTAAGGTGCACCCCTCGCCTATTCCCAGGCCTCAATCTGCCTTGCCAAGGAACCGGAATATGTTGCTCCGCCGCATGCTCATCATGCTCGGCGTGGTCATCCTCGTGGTGGCTGCGCTCGCCGTTTATAAAGTCTTCTCCATCAAACAGCAGATCGCCATGTTCACGGCACCGAAACCGGCCATCAGCGTCTCGGCGGCCAAGGCCGTGGAGCAACCCTGGCAGGAGCGTCTGCCGGCCATCGGCTCGCTCAAGGCCTTCCAGGGCGTCGACCTGACCGTAGAAGTCGGTGGCACCGTGCAGGACGTGCTGTTCCGCTCCGGCGAGAAGGTCACCCTGGGCCAGCCGCTGATCCAGATGGACAGCGACGTGGAGAAGGCCAGCCTGGCCACCGCCGAGGCGACCCTGGCCCTGGCCCGCGTGGAGTTCGAGCGCGGCCGCAGCCTGGTGAACCGGCAGAACATCTCCAAGAGCGAGTTCGACCGCCTGTCCTCGGAGCTGCAGAAATCCACCGCCAGCGTTGCCCAACTGAAGGCCATGCTGGCGAAGAAGCGCATCGTCGCGCCCTTCTCCGGCACCATCGGCATCCGCCAGGTGGACGTGGGTGACTTCCTTTCCTCCGGCACCACCATCGCCACCCTGCAGGATCTCGGCACCCTGTTCGTCGACTTCTACCTGCCCGAGCAGGCGGTACCCAAGCTCGCCATCGACCAGCGCGTGCGCATCAACGTGGCCGCCTACCCGGGCGAGTTCTTCGAAGGCACGGTCGCGGCGATCAACCCCAAGGTCGAGGACAGCACCCGCAACCTGCAGGTCCGCGCCATGCTGCAGAACCCCGACAACAAGCTGCTGCCGGGCATGTTCGCCAACCTCGAAGTGCTGCTGCCGGGCGACACCGCGCGCATCGTCGTGCCGGAAACCGCCATCACCTACACCCTCTACGGCAACTCGGTCTACGTGATCGACGCCAAGAAGGGCGAGGACGGCCAGGTGCAGAAGGACGACAAGGGCGAGCCGATGCTGGTGGTCGAACGCCGCTTCGTCGAGACCGGAGCGCGCCGCGACGGCAAGGTCGTGGTGCTCAAGGGCCTCAAGCCCGAGGAGCAGGTGGTGACCGCCGGCCAGCTGAAGCTGGACAACGGTTCCCATGTCGCCATCGCCGATGACCAGGCCCTGCAGCCGCAAACGGACAAACAAGCCAGCGCCGGGCAATAAGGCCCGACGCCAAGGAATACCGATATGGCTTTTACAGATCCCTTCATCCGTCGCCCGGTACTGGCGACCGTGGTCAGCCTGCTGATCGTGCTGCTGGGCTTCCAGGCCTTCAGCAAGCTGGTGATCCGCCAGTACCCGCAGATGGAAAACGCCCTGATCACGGTGACCACCGCCTACCCCGGTGCCAACGCCGAGACCATCCAGGGCTACATCACCCAGCCCCTGCAGCAGAGCCTGGCCAGTGCCGAAGGCATCGACTACATGACGTCGTCGAGCCAGCAGAACCTGTCGATCATCTCGATCTACGCGCGCATCGGCTCGAACTCCGATCGTCTCTTCACCGAACTGCTGGCCAAGGCCAACGAGGTGAAGAACCAGCTGCCGCAGGATGCCGAGGACCCGGTGCTGTCCAAGGAGTCGGCCGACGCTTCGGCGCTGATGTACATCAGCTTCTACAGCGACGAGCTGTCCAACCCGCAGATCACCGACTACCTGTCGCGGGTGATCCAGCCCAAGCTGGCCACCCTGCCGGGCATGGCGGAAGCGGAGATCCTCGGCAACCAGGTCTTCGCCATGCGTCTGTGGCTGGACCCGGTGCGGATGGCCGCCTACGGCGTCACCGCCGGCGACGTCAGCGATGCCGTGCGCAAGTACAACTTCCTCTCGGCCGCCGGCCAGGTGAAGGGCGAGTACGTGGTGACCAGCATCAACGCCACCACCGACCTCAAGTCCCCCGAAGCCTTCTCCGCCATTCCGGTGAAGACCCAGGGCGACAGCCGCGTGCTGGTGCGTGATATCGCCCGGGTCGAGATGGGCGCCGAGAACTACGACTCCATCAGTTCCTTCGATGGCATCCCCTCGGTCTATATCGGCATCAAGGGCACCCCCAGCGCCAACCCGCTGGATGTGATCAAGCATGTGCGCGAGATCATGCCGGAGCTGGAAGCCCAGCTGCCGCCGAACCTCAAGGTCTCCATCGCCTACGACGCCACGCGCTTCATCCAGGCCTCCATCGACGAGGTGGTGAAGACCCTGGGCGAGGCAGTGCTGATCGTCATCGTGGTCGTGTTCCTGTTCCTCGGCGCCTTCCGCTCGGTGCTGATCCCGGTGATCACCATCCCGCTGTCGATGATCGGCGTGCTGTTCTTCATGCAGCTGATGGGCTATTCGATCAACCTGCTGACGCTGCTGGCGATGGTGCTCGCCATCGGCCTGGTGGTGGACGACGCCATCGTGGTGGTGGAGAACATCCACCGGCATATCGAAGAGGGCAAGACCCCCTTCGATGCCGCCATCGAGGGCGCCCGCGAGATCGCCGTGCCGGTCATTTCCATGACCATCACCCTGGCGGCGGTGTATGCCCCCATCGGCTTCCTCGACGGCCTTACCGGTGCGCTGTTCCGCGAGTTCGCCCTGACCCTGGCGGGCGCGGTGATCATCTCCGGCGTGGTCGCCCTGACCCTGTCGCCGATGATGTGCTCCAAGCTGCTGCGCCACGAGGAGAACCCGAGCGGCCTGGCCCACAAGCTGGACATGATCTTCGAGCGTCTCAAGCGTCGCTACCAGAGCGCCCTGCACGGCACCCTCAACACCCGCCCGGTGGTGGTGGTGTTCGCGGTCATCGTCATGGCGCTGATCCCGATCCTGCTGATGATGACCAAGAGCGAACTGGCCCCCGACGAGGACCAGGGCATCGTGTTCCTCATGGCCAAGGCACCGCAGCCGACCAACCTGAGCTACCTGAACGCCTACACCGACGAGTTCGTGGACATCTTCAAGTCCTTCCCCGAGTACTACTCGTCGTTCCAGATCAACGGCTTCGACGGTGTTCAGGCGGGTATCGGCGGCTTCCTGCTCAAGCCCTGGGATGAGCGCGAGCGCACCCAGATGGAGCTGCTGCACGAGGTCCAGGGCAAGCTGGACCGCATCCCGGGCCTGCAGATCTTCGGCTTCAACCTGCCGTCGCTGCCGGGCACCGGTGAAGGCCTGCCCTTCCAGTTCGTGATCAACACCCCCAACGACTACGAGTCGCTGCTGCAGGTGACCGAGCGCATCAAGCAGCGCGCGGAAGCCTCGGGCAAGTTCGCCTTCCTCAACGTCGACCTGGCCTTCGACAAACCGGAGGTGGTGGTGGATATCGACCGGGAGAAGGCCGCGCAGATGGGCGTCTCCATGGAGGACCTCGGCTCCACCCTCGCACTGCTGCTGGGTGAAGGCGAGATCAACCGCTTCACCATCGACGGTCGCAGCTACAAGGTGATCGCCCAGGTGGAGCGCGCCTACCGCGACAACCCGGACTGGCTGAACAACTACTACGTGAAGAGTGAAAGCGGCGCCATGGTGCCCCTGTCCACGCTGATCTCGGTCCACGACACCGCGCGACCGACCAAGCTCAAGCAGTTCCAGCAGCTGAACTCGGCGATCATCGAGGGCTTCCCGGTGGTGAGCATGGGTGATGCGGTGGAGACGGTGACACAGATCGCCCGTGAGGAAGCCCCGCGCGGCTTCGCCTTCGACTACGCCGGCGCCTCGCGCCAGTACGTGCAGGAAGGCAGTGCGCTCTACGTGACCTTCGGCCTCGCCCTGGCGATCATCTTCCTGGTGCTGGCGGCGCAGTTCGAGAGCTTCCGCGACCCGCTGGTGATCCTGGTGACGGTGCCGCTGTCGATCTGCGGCGCGCTGATCCCGCTGTTCCTGGGCATCTCCAGCATGAACATCTACACCCAGGTGGGACTGGTGACGCTGATCGGCCTGATCAGCAAGCACGGCATCCTGATCGTGGAGTTCGCCAATCAGCTGCGCCGCGACAAGGGCCTGAGCGCCAGGGAGGCCGTGGAAGAAGCCGCGTCCATCCGCCTGCGCCCGGTACTGATGACCACCGCGGCGATGGTGTTCGGCATGGTGCCGCTGATTCTCGCCAGCGGCGCGGGCGCGGTGAGCCGCTTCGACATCGGTATGGTGATCGCCACCGGCATGTCCATCGGCACGCTGTTCACCCTGTTCGTGCTGCCCTGCGTCTATACCCTGCTGGCCAAGCCGGACCCACGGCCCGCCACCCAGCCGGAGGCAGAGCCCGCCACCAGCCATTGAGCCACGTTGAACGAAAAAGGCCCCGCAGATGCGGGGCCTTTTTCATTCAAGGGCCGTCAAAGGCGGTGCAACGCCTCCACGCGGCTGCCGAAGGCGAGCTCGTAGGCGGCCAGCAGGCAGGCCCAGTCATCCTCGCGAATGGCCGAATGACGCTTGATCTGGCCGACGTCGTTGAAGGCCGCCCGGGCGTGGGCGAAGCGACGGCGGCTCTTCTCCAGGTCGAGCAGGGCGACTTCCACCGATGCAGGGTCGCTGCCTTCTCCGAGGCGGATGAACACATGCTTGGGATAGAGGCAGCCGTGCTGCCAGCCACCCCGGTGCAGCCGCGCCAGCACCTCGGCCACCTGTCCGAGGACCCGCTCGCGCTCCGCCAGGGTCTCGGGCCGCCCTTCCACCGAGGCGTACCAGCGCTCGAAGTCGATGAAGCCGTCCAGCGCCTCGGTCACCAGCAGTGCTTGCCAGCCGGCCTCGCCGCCACGCCGGGCGCCACAGAAGACCAGCCGTGGCACCCTCACGCCGAGGCGCTCGAACGCACGGATGGCGTCCCGTTCACGGAGCACCGTCGGGCGTCCGAAGGGGTGCAGCACGCTGCGATAGAGGTGGCCGCACTGGCGCTTGCAATACAACAGAACGCCGTCATCGCGGCGCACCCGCTCCACCCCGCTTTCGCCACCCCGCCTCAGGTTCGGTGCCTCGACCCACTCGCCACGCCAGTCCCAGAAATGGTCGAACTGGTGGTTCGTGTCACTCGTCAACGCCATCACACCTGCCGTCATCGGTCGCTCCTTCGTTATCGCCTGGTAGGTTCCGCCATCTCGTAGAGACCGAGACCGTCCGAACGGACGAATGACTCCCACCTTTTTGTGTCGCCTGCGGTAACAGGAAGGTGCACCGGGTAACCCCGTGCACAACGGCAAGCCCGGGCACGCGCCCCCCCAAAAAGGGGCCGCCAAACCTCTATCCCGGGAGTTGCACCGAAATACCCTCTGTAATCGCCGGCTCGTGCCGGGCGAAACTGCAAGTACCGTACCGCTGAAGGGCGTTGCAGGAAGGAAACTGAAACGGAGCGAGGCTCATCCGGCTTCCCTGTTGCGTGGAAGAACCGGGAGGAAAGAGCAGCGAGAGCGGATCGCCAGCCAATAAAAAGCCCCGCATGCGCGGGGCTTTGACGTCTTCCAGCAGGCTCTCAGCCCTGTGGGCCCATGCCCTGGGACAGGCCGAACATCAGCAACAGCAATTGCTTGTCGGGCACGGCGGCCTTGTGGCGGGCGTTAGGCGGCAGGGGACAGTAGCCCAGGCCATTGACGCTGATGACCGACGGCGATGGCTCATGCCAGGCCGCCGCGGCGATGGAAGCGACGCCCAGAGCTCCGACGAGGAACAAAGCTCGCGTTATTTCTAACTTCATGATCGCAACCCCTTGATAGCGCTGCCAAACGCTGTGTCTTCACACTAGTTCAATAGTTCACAGTCCGCTTTTTCGAAGTGACGAATGGCATACCTGCGGTAATTCCCACCCGTCGCGGCTCTTGTCCTTAAGCAGCAGCGCACCTCTCAACCCACCTGTTCGCCGCCGTGTGCGGCATCGCCGGCTTTCACAACCGTCAGTTGGCAGACGGGCGAGGCTAGCAGCGATTTATTGCAAATAAGTGTCATTTCATCGCTGGCGCCGGCATTCCCGCCCAGCGGTCAGCACCCTGCGCCTGCCCCTTGAGGTAACAGAACAGGCACGAGGTAACCCTTATGCCCACTTGTGGGGCCCGGCTAGGACCACGGATAGGTCGCCAGGTTTCATGACACCCCCGGTGCAGACGCCTGCGTGCCCTCCCCCCGGACATCGCCGGTGCTACCCCGGTGCAATGGGAGCCGGACACTGCAAGGTCCGTACCTTCGCCGCGCCTCACGACTGCACAGGGCCACCAGCTTCTGCCGGCAGGCGTCATGCTGCCGTGATGCCGATGTGAAAAAAACGTCAGCCCACAGAGGCGACCAGGTCGACGCGGAAGTGGCAACCACCGGAGGCGGACGGCGTCAGGCTGACCACCCAGCCCTGGCTCTCGCAGATGCGCTTGACCAGCGACAGGCCCAGCCCGAGACCGTCGCCACGTTGCTCCAGGCCACGGACGAAGGGCAGGAACATCGCCTCGCGCTGCTCCTCGGGGATACCGACACCGCTGTCCTCGACGCTGAAGCCGCGCGCGTCCAGGCGCAGCTCGATGTGACCCGATTCGGTGTAATGCAGGGCATTGCGCAACAGGTTGCCCAGCACCGAACGCAGGAAAGCGGCATTGAAGCGGGTTTCCAGAGGGTTACCGGGCTGGTAGTCGAAGCGCAGCCCCTTGGATTCGATGGGGCTCCGCCAGAGGGCGACAAGCTCGTCCGCCAGGCCGCCGAGGCTGGCTCGCGGCACCCCCTCGCCGCCCTCGCGCTGGGCGCGGGCCAGCATGAGGAACGTCTGCACCAGGTCGCGCATTTCCTCGCTGGCCCGGCCGATGCGACGCACCTGTTGGCGCGAGCGTTCGTCGAGGCCGGTGTTTTCCATCAGCAGCTCGCAAGAGGTGGCGATCACCATCAACGGCGTGCGCAACTCGTGGCTGACGTCACTGGTGAACAGACGCTCGCGGGTCAAGGCATCGCGCAGGCGGCCCAGGGTGTCGTCGAAGGCCTGGGCCAACTGGCCCACTTCGTCCGAGGCGTAGTCAGGCGCCAGGGGCGGGGCCAGCCCCAGCAGCTGGTCACGGTGACGGACCTGCCCCGCCAGGCGCACCACCGGTGCGATGACCTTGCGCGCCAGCAACCAGCCCAGCAGCGCCGAGAGCAGCACGCTGAGGATGAAGCCCACCAGCACCACGCCGTAGAGTGCCTGCTCACGGTCCTCGAAATCACTCTGGTCCTGCAGCAGGACGTAGCGGTGGCCGTCAATGTCCCGCACCAGCGCGTGGAACGAGAGCTGGCCTTCGAAGAGTTCGTGGAAGCCCGGCGCCAGCTTGGCGTATTCGGCGGGCAAGGCGTAGGGGCCGGTGCCCTCGCCGAAGTAGAAACGGGTGTCGCTGTCCAGGCTCGGCGCCCGGCCCTTGGCGAGGTTCTCGTAGAGGATGCGCTCCAGCTCGTTGTTCAGGTCGCGGGAGATCAGCTGTTCCTCGATCAGGTGCACCACTTCGATGATGCCCAGCGAGAAGGTTCCCCCCACCAGCGCCGTCATCAGGGTGAAGGCGATGACGATGCGCCGCGCGAGGCTCTGCCTAAACTCCATCGGCCGACTCCGCCAGGCGGTAGCCGAGGCCGTGCAGGGTGTGCAGCAGGGGTTTGCCGAAGGGCTTGTCGATCACCTGGCGCAGTTGGTGGATGTGGCTGCGCAGGCTGTCGCTGTCCGGGCAGTCGTCCCCCCAGAGCGCCTCTTCCAGGGCTTCGCGACGGACCAGGTGGGGGCTTTTCTGCATCAGCACGGCCAGCAGCTTGAGGCCGATGGGGTTGAGCTTGAGCGGCTTGCCGGCACGGCTGACTTCCAGGGTGTCGAGGTCGTAGCTCAGCTCACCCACTTGCAGGGCCCGCTTGCCGCCGCCCCGGGAACGCCGCAGCACCGCTTCGATGCGCGCCGCCAGTTCGGACAGGGCGAAGGGCTTGACCAGGTAATCATCGGCGCCGGACTTGAAGCCTTGCAGGCGGTCGTCCAGCTCGTCCCGCGCGGTGAGCATGATCACCGGCGTATCGCGCCGCGCCTCGTCGCGCAGCCGCCGGCACAGGGCGTAGCCGTCCAGCCCGGGCAGCATGATGTCGAGAACGATCAGGTCGAAGTGTTCGGTGGCGGCCAGGTGCAGCCCGGAAAGGCCATCCTGGGCGCAGTCGACGCTGTAGCCCTTGAGCTCCAGGTAGTCGGCCATGTTGGCCAGGATGTCGCGATTGTCTTCCACCAGCAAAATCCGCATCTGCAGCTCTCCCGCCTCATCGATTTTCCGGCCCTCTGGGGGCCTCAGGCGCCTTTGACAGTTTTTTCACCCGCGGTTCACGGAGCCACCACGGCGGCCACGGCAGATTACGCCCATTCCCTGGCCTGGCAATCCCCCGCCCCGTACTCCGGAGACACCGCATGCCCCCTTCCCTCCCCTCCCGCCCGCTCGCCTATGGCTGGGCGCTGGGCCTGCCCCTGGCGATCATCCTCGCGCTGCTGGTGATCGAGCCGACCCGGCTGGACTTCGCCCTGGCGGACCTGTTCTACCGGCCTGGAGAAGGCTTCATCGGTGCCCACAGCTTCTTCCTCGAGGACGTGATGCATGACCGCGCCAAGCAGGCGGTGATCGCGGTGGCGCTGCTGGCCCTGGCCGGGTTCGTCGCCAGTTGCCTGTATCGCCCCTGGTACGGCCTGCGCAGGCGCCTCGGCTATCTGGTCCTGGCGATGGGCCTGTCCACCGCGATCGTGACGCCGCTGAAGGCGCTGACCGCCGTGCACTGCCCCTGGGACCTGACCCGCTATGGCGGTGTGGAGACCTACACCCCGCTGCTGGCCGAACGCGCGCCCACCGCCAAACCCGGCCGTTGCTGGCCGGGCGGCCACGCCAGCAGCGGCTTCACCTTCTTCGCCCTGTACTTCCTCCTGCGCGACCGCAATCGTCGTCTCGCTCGCCTGGCCCTGGTGGGTGCCCTGGCCCTGGGCGGGCTATTTTCCATTGGGCGGATGATGCAGGGCGCGCACTTTCTCTCCCACAACCTGTGGACGGCACTGCTGGATTGGCTGATCTGCCTGGGCTGCTACCGCTTCATGCTCTATGCGCCCCAGGTCGACGAGGTGCCAGGGGCGGCCACGGAACTGGCGCCCTGATAGCCGCCAGCAGCGTGGAGCGAGCCCCGCCGACGACTTTTCCACAGGCATAAAAAAGCCCCGCGCTAGGCGGGGCTTCTTTCAGACCGGATGGACTGGGTGGCTTACATCATGCCGCCCATACCGCCCATGCCGCCCATGTCCGGCATGGCCGGAGCAGCTTTGTCTTCCGGCAGCTCGGCAACGATCGCCTCGGTGGTGATCATCAGGCCTGCGATGGAAGCAGCGGCTTGCAGCGCGGTACGGGTGACTTTGGCCGGGTCGATGATGCCGAACTCGATCATGTCGCCGTACTGGCCGGTGGCAGCATCGTAGCCGTAGTTGCCCGAACCCTGCTTGACCTTGTCCAGAACCACGGAGGCTTCGTCACCGGCGTTGGTAACGATCTGGCGCAGCGGAGCTTCGACAGCGCGACGCAGGATGTTGATACCAGCGGTCTGCTCTTCGTTGGCACCGGTCAGGTCCTTGATGGCAGCCAGGGCACGAACCAGGGCCACACCACCGCCAGGAACCACGCCTTCTTCCACCGCAGCGCGGGTCGCGTGCAGGGCGTCTTCAACGCGGGCTTTCTTCTCTTTCATCTCGACTTCGGTGGCAGCGCCAACCTTGATCACGGCAACACCGCCAGCCAGCTTGGCCAGACGCTCTTGCAGTTTTTCCTTGTCGTAGTCGGAAGAGGTTTCTTCAACCTGCTTGCGGATCTGGGCAACACGCGCCTCGATGTCGGCCTGCTGACCGGCGCCATCGATGATGGTGGTGTTTTCTTTGCTCAGGACCACGCGCTTGGCGTTACCCAGGTGCTCCAGGGTGGCGCTTTCCAGGCTCAGGCCGACTTCTTCGGAGATGACGGTACCGCCGGTGAGGATGGCGATGTCCTGCAGCATGGCCTTGCGACGGTCGCCGAAGCCCGGAGCCTTGACGGCTGCGACCTTGACGATGCCACGCATGTTGTTGACGACCAGGGTAGCCAGGGCTTCGCCTTCGACGTCTTCAGCCACGATCAGCAGCGGACGGCCGGACTTGGCAACGGCTTCCAGAACCGGCAGCAGTTCGCGGATGTTGGAGATCTTCTTGTCGACCAGCAGCAGCAGCGGGCCGTCGAGCTCGGCCACCATGGTGTCCGGCTTATTGATGAAGTAGGGGGACAGGTAGCCGCGGTCGAACTGCATGCCTTCTACGACGGACAGTTCGTTTTCCAGGCCCGAGCCTTCTTCAACGGTGATCACGCCTTCTTTACCGACCTTCTCCATGGCTTCGGCAATGATGTTGCCGATGGAGTCGTCGGAGTTGGCGGAGATGGTGCCGACCTGGGCGATGGCCTTGGTGTCGGTGCACGGCTTGGACAGGTTCTTCAGCTCGGCGACGATGGCGACGGTGGCCTTGTCGATGCCGCGCTTCAGGTCCATCGGGTTGAGGCCGGCAGCAACCGACTTCAGACCTTCGGTGACGATGGCCTGGGCCAGAACGGTAGCGGTGGTGGTGCCGTCACCGGCAGCATCGTTGGCCTTGGAGGCAACGTCTTTCACCAGTTGGGCGCCGATGTTTTCGATGCGGTCCTTGAGCTCGATTTCCTTGGCGACGGAAACGCCGTCCTTGGTGATCAGCGGGGCGCCGAAGCTGCGCTCCAGGACCACGTTACGGCCTTTCGGGCCGAGGGTGGCTTTAACGGCGTCAGCCAGGGTGTTCACGCCAACGAGCAGTTTTTTACGAGCGGCATCGCCGAATTTTACGTCTTTAGCAGCCATGTTCTTCTTCCTCGAATTCTAGATGGGAAAGGGGGCGGTTCAGGCTTCGATGACAGCGAGGATTTCGTTCTCGCTCATGACCAGCAGTTCTTCACCGTCGACCTTGATGGCGTTGCTGCCGGAGTACGGGCCGAATACCACTTGGTCGCCCACTTTTACTGCCAGGGCACGGACTTCGCCGTTGTCCAGAACGCGACCGGTGCCGACGGCAACCACTTCACCGCGGTTCGGCTTCTCAGCGGCCGAGCCCGGCAGCACGATGCCACCAGCGGTCTTGGTTTCTTCTTCGCTGCGGCGGATTACGACGCGATCATTCAGGGGACGAAGCTTCATTGTGTAACTCTCCCAATTAGTGTTTTCCGGCGCCGGTACGGTTGACCGGCGGGTTAGCGAAATCCGGCGGGGCCGGCTGCGGGGTGCGAAGCACTCCGCTGAAGTCTGACCTTGCCCTTGAGGGCAAGGAACCTTGCGGTGACCGATACATAGGGGCGCCCAGGGGTATTTCAAGGGCGACCATTGAAATATTTGCAGGAAGTTCCAACGAGCCGACCGGAGGCTCAGCGGTCGCGGCGCTCGTATTCGCCCTCGATCACATTGGGGCGGGTCTGCCCGCTGCGGGCGGCAAGGTCATCGGCGAAGGCACGCTGGCGCAGGGCCTGCTCCTGGGCACGCTTGAGCAGGCGCCCGATCAGCAGGCGGCGGGTGAAGGGGATCAGGCAGAGCACGCCGAAGATATCGCTGATGAAGCCCGGCAGCAGCAGCAGGCCGCCACCGACGGCGATCAGCAGGCCTTCGAGCATTTCCTGCTCTGGCATCTCACCACGGGCGAGCTTCTCGCGGGCACGCCAGGCGGTGGCGACGCCGGCGACGCGCAACAGCACGCTGCCGAGCACGCCGGTGCCGATGACCAGCAGCAGGGTCGGCAACACGCCGATGACACTGCCGACCTGGATCAGCACGGCCAGTTCGATGATCGGGAACAGCAGGAGGAGGAACAGAAAGACACGCATCGAGGGATCCTTGACGGAAGAACGGCTTCCGATGGAAATCTAGATGAAGCCGCCCTCCCCCGAATTCAAGCCTCGGGTTCGGCGACGGACGGCCAGCTCTCCGCGCGTGCCAGCGCTACCAGGGCCTGACGGACCGAACCTGGGTTGTTACAGGATGTTGGGAAGGGCAGCCAGTGCACGTTCTGACCGATGCGTAGGTGGAACCCTTCCGAGTCGATGCTGACCAACTCCGCCGCCTCTCCCGGCAGCCCGCGCAGCGCCAGGTAATGGGCGATGGCCGACTGATGGTCGCTGTTCATGTGCTCGATCATGCTGCGCTCGGTCTCGCCGGCGAAGGGGTTGGCCAGCACCACCTGGTCGATCCAGTGGATGGCGCCGAAGCCGCCGATGAAACGCGCGCGCACTGGCTCCAGCACCCAGAAGTCGAAGTCGTGGGTCTGGTGGTAGTCCCGGGACTGCGGGAAGAAGCGGTAGTAGCGCTCGCTGGCCGCCGCGATCTCGGCCGCGTCGGTGATCTGGCGGGCTTCGGCGAGCAGGGTCAGGCGACCGACGGCCTGGATGTCATCGGCGCCGCGCTCCCCCACCAGCAAGGAGCATTTGGGGTCTTTCTGCAGGTTGTGGGTGTGCTGGGCAATACGGCTGATGAGGATCAGGGGGCGGCCGGCGGCGTCCAGGCAATAGGGTGCCACTGATCCGAAAGGGAAGCCCGGCATGGCCTTGGACTGGGTGGAGAGAACGCCGCGGTATTCCTTGAGCAGCAATTCTCGGGCATTCTTTGCGGCTTTCACGCTCACCTTTTGACTCCTTGCACAGAATCCGTCGAAAACGGACGGGCAGCCAGAATAGCGGTTCCAGGCTGCCAGCGGGGATACCGCCACTCATTTCGAATTCTTGGGGAAAAGCATGCAGCTCAAAGACAAGGTCATCATCATCACCGGCGGTTGCCAGGGCCTCGGCCGTGCCATGGGCGAGTACCTCGCCGGCAAGGGCGCCAAGCTGGCGCTGGTGGACCTGAACCAGGAAAAACTGGACGACGCCGTGGCCGCCTGCAAGGCCGCCGGCGGTGACGCCCGCGCCTACCTGTGCAACGTGGCCAACGAAGAGCAGGTGACCCACATGGTCGCCCAGGTGGCCGAGGACTTCGGCGCCATCAACGGCCTGGTGAACAACGCCGGTATCCTCCGCGACGGCCTGACCATCAAGGTCAAGGACGGCGAGATGACCAAGATGAGCCTGGCCCAGTGGCAGGCGGTGATCGACGTCAACCTGACCGGCGTATTCCTCTGCACCCGCGAAGTGGCGGCGAAGATGATCGAGCTGAAGAACGAAGGCGCGATCATCAACATCTCCTCCATCTCCCGCGCCGGCAACATGGGCCAGGCCAACTACTCCGCCGCCAAGGCCGGCGTGGCCGCCGACACCGTGGTGTGGGCGAAGGAACTGGCGCGCTACGGCATCCGCGTGGCGGGCGTGGCCCCCGGCTTCATCGAGACCGACATGGTCGCCAGCATGAAGCCCGAAGCCTTGGAGAAGATGACCTCCGGCATTCCGCTGAAGCGCCTGGGCAAGCCCCAGGAGATCGCTCACTCGGTGGCCTACATCCTGGAAAACGACTACTACACCGGTCGCGTTCTGGAGCTGGACGGCGGCCTGCGCCTGTAAGGGCTCCGCTGCAATGAAAAAGCCCCGCTGATGCGGGGCTTTTTCTTGTAGGTTCGCAGCCTGTAGCCCGGGCCTCAGCCCGGGACAGCCGGTGGGGTGCTTACCAGCCCACACCGAAGCCGACGGTGTAGCGGGTCTCGTCGATCTCGCCTTCGGCGCCCTGGACCATGTCCTTCTCCGCCTTGAGGTTGAGCGAGGCCCAGTCGGTGACCTTGTAGCGCAGGCCCACTTCGGCATCCAGGGAGTAGTCGGCAGCGTTGCCCAGGGGGCGGCCCACTTCGCCGACGGTGAAGAACTCGACGGTCTTGCCCACCAGGTAGCGGTTGTAGTCCCACTTCATGCTGAGCGCGTAGAAGTTGTCCTTCTCGCCATTGGAGTATTCGTAGTCGGTGCGGTTGACCAGGGATGCCAGGGAGAAGGCGCCCAGCTCGTCGTCCCAGAACTGGTAACCGGGGCCGGTACCGAGGGTGCGCTGGCGCTCCAGCTCTTCGATCTTGTCGCGCTTGTATTCGGCGCGGCCCTGCCAGAAGAATTTGTCGGTGATGAAGCGGTCCAAGGCGTATTCCAGCTCCCAGTTCTCGGTGGTTTTCACGTCGTCCTGGAATTCACGGTTGTATTCGCCGGTGGCGTTGTGGCGCCAGCGGCCGTGACGGGCCTTGGTCTTGAAGTCGACATCGTAGTCGTCGGTGTCTTTCTCGGCGCGCTTGTAGTCCAGGGCCAGGTCGACGTTGCCGGACCAGGTCAGGTCCTCGACGAAGGGCTTGGGCTTCATGATCTGCTCGATGCTGGCCAGCTCGACGGTCTTCGGTGCCTCGCCGTTGGCCAGGATCACCTTGCCGGGCTCGGCCGGGCGCAGGGTCTTGGCGCGCTCGCCGGTGACATCGTCCTGCTTGATCATCAGCTCCTGGTCACTTTCCAGGGTGGCGATCTTTTTCCAGTCCAGCGGGATGGAGCCGCCGTATTCGGTTTCCAGCATCAGTTTGCCGCCGTCGAAGACCTTGATCTTGCCGGACAGGCGATCGCCGTTCTTCATCCACACGGTATCGGCGAGCGAGGGGGTCGAAGCAGCCGCAATGGCTAGGCACAGCAGGGTTCTGGACAACATAGGCGGATACACGGGCTCAAGTTCGCGAAAAACCGGGCATTATCCGCAAGCCCGGCGACTGAGCAAGGACTGACCGACGGACAAGCCTCAAGTTCCGCAAAAACGGACCAGCGTGCCCCTTGCCGTAGAGCGGTTGTCGCCCCGGGGCCGCCATCCTATTCTGGCAACCACCCCTGCAATCGGACCCCGTTCCGCCATGGCGACCCGCAAGCCCCGCGCCACCGCGAATCCCCTGGATGACCTGCCGACGGCCAGCCCCGAGATGCGCCGCGAGGCGCTGTACCTGACCCTCGCCCAGGTGCCGCCAGGCAAGGTGGTGAGCTACGGCCAGCTCGGCGAAATGGCCGGCCTGGGCCGTGCCGCACGCTGGGTGGGGCGCACCCTGAGCCAGTTGCCGGACGACACGCGCCTGCCCTGGCACCGGGTGATCGCCGCCGGCGGCCGCCTCAGCCTGCTCGCCGGCAGCCCTTCCGGCGATGAGCAACGGGCACGTTTACGGGCGGAGGGTGTCTTCATCCACAACGAACGGGTGGATATGCGTCGGCACGGCTGGCTTCCCATGCCACCCAAGGGTTAGAGTGCGCGCTTTGTCGCGGTTCCATCGCGTGCTCGTCGTCATGGACCGCCCCGTGATTTCTGGATTACACGCCTGATGTCCCACCGTACCTGGCGCGCCGCCCTGGCCGCCTACGCCAGCCCGGCCACCCTTGCGCTGCTGCTGCTGGGCTTTGCTGCCGGCCTGCCGTACATGCTGGTGTTCTCCACCCTTTCCGTCTGGTTGCGCGAGGCCGGGGTGTCTCGCGAGGCCATCGGTTTCGCCAGCCTCATCGGCCTGGCCTATGCCTTCAAGTGGATCTGGTCACCGCTGCTCGACCAGTGGCGCCTGCCGCTGCTCGGCCGCCTGGGCCGTCGCCGCTCCTGGCTGGTGCTGTCCCAGGGCCTGGTCGCCCTCGGCCTGGTGGGCATGGCGCTGTGCGACCCGCAGCAACACCTGACCTGGCTGATCGCCGTGGCCGTCATCGTGGCCTTCGCCTCCGCCACGCAAGATATCGCCGTCGACGCCTACCGCCTGGAAATCGCCGACGACAGCCGCCAGGCCGCCCTCGCGGCGAGCTACATGCTCGGCTACCGGGTTTCGGCGCTGCTGGCCACCGCCGGCGCGCTGTATTTCGCCGAGTGGTTCGGTTCCACCACCCTGACCTACGAATACGGCGCCTGGGCCGGCACCTACCTGCTGTTCGCCCTGCTGATGCTGCCCGGGCTGATCACCAGCCTGTGGATGCGCGAGCCGCACATCGATGTGCAGGTGCAGACCCACACCTCGCGCTTCAAGCTCAAGGACCAGCTGGCCTCGGTGCTGATCCTGCTGGTGATGCTGATTTCCCTGCCGGCGATGATCACCGGCATGCTCGACCGCGCCTGGCCGCGCGCCCTGCTCTACTTCCTGTTCCTGGTGGCCTGCCTATCGCCCTGGGGCCGCCGCCAGATCGCCCCGGTGCGCGAGCTGCTCAGTCAGCAGCGCCGCCAGTTGCTGGTGGCCGCGCGGGGCCGGGTGATCCCCAACTTCGACTTCGTCCACCAGGCCGTCTCGATGATCGTGCTGATCGTGATCCTGGTAACCACGGCCGCCGCCATCAAGGCCTATGCCTCTGGCGCCTGGCCCCGGGGCACGCTGTTCGTGCTGATCGCCATGGCCTGCTTCTCGGCACCCGGACGCCTGCTGATGGCGCCGGTGGTGACCCCCATCAGCGAGTTCGTCCAGCGCTACCGCTGGCAGGCCCTGCTGCTGCTCGGGCTGATCGCCACCTATCGCATGTCCGACACGGTGATGGGGGTGATGGCCAACGTCTTCTACATCGACCAGGGCTTCACCAAGGAACAGATCGCCAGCGTCAGCAAGCTCTTCGGCCTGGTCATGACCCTGCTCGGCGCCGGCGCCGGTGGCTTGCTCATCGTGCGCTTCGGCATCCTGCCGATCCTGTTCATCGGCGGTGCGGCCTCGGCGGCGACCAACCTGATGTTCGTGGTGCTCAGCGACATGGGCCCGCACCTGGACATGCTGATCCTCACCATCTCCTGCGATAACTTCAGCGCGGGGCTGGCCACCTCGGCCTTCGTGGCGTACCTGTCGAGCCTGACCAACCTGAAGTTCTCGGCGACCCAGTACGCCCTGCTCAGCTCCATCATGCTGCTGCTGCCACGGCTGATCGGCGGTTACTCGGGCGTGATGGTCGACAGCCTCGGCTACCACCAGTTCTTCCAGCTCACCGCGCTGCTCGGCGTGCCGACCCTGGTGCTGATCCTGGTGCAATGGAGTCGCGAGCGCAGGCAGCGCAATGGCGCCAGCGCAGCCCCGGAAGAACCCTCCCCTCCCTCCGCCGCGCAGCCGCCCCAGGCGCAGGGCAGTTCGGAACACCCATGAAAAAGGCCGGCGATCGCCGGCCTTTTCCTTTGCAGCAGGACCTCAGGCGGTCGTAGGCACCACCTGCACCATGCGCAGGGGCAGGGCGAGCTGTACGCCGGCCTCCTGCAGCTTGTCGCGCACCGACTCGTTGAGCATGAAGATCACGCCCCAGTAGTCGGCGTTGGACGTCCACATGCGCAGCGACAGGTTGATCGAGGTATCCCCCAGTGCGGAGACCACCACCACCGGTGCCGGGTCCTTTTGCACCCGCGGATCCTCGGCCAGCTTGAGCAGCACCTCGCGGGCCTTGGCCAGGTCGCTGGCGTAGTCGACCTTGACGTCGTAGAGCACCTGCCGGGTGGGCTGGTTCGAGTAGTTGGTGATGATGCCGTTGGACAGCGCGCCGTTGGGCACGATGACCGTCTTGTTGTCCCCGGTGCGCAGCACGGTGTGGAAGATCTGGATGTGGTCCACCGAGCCCATCACGCCCTGGGCCTCGATGAAATCACCGGCCTTGAACGGGCGGAACAGGAGGATCAGCACGCCGCCGGCGAAGTTCGCCAGGCTGCCCTGGAGCGCCAGGCCGATGGCCAGGCCGGCCGCACCGATGGCGGCGATGAAGGAAGTGGTTTCGATGCCGATCATCGAGGCCACGCTGACCAGCAGCAGCACCTTGAGGATCATGTTGGCGAGGCTGCCGATGAAGCTTTGCAGGGTCCGGTCCACCCGGCGCAGCGCCAGCAGGTTGCTGACGCGATCGGTCACGCGGTTGATCAGCCACCAGCCGATCAGCAGGGTGAACAGCGCCAGGGTGAGCTTGCCGCTGTATTCGAGGATGATCGGCAGCCAGCCCTCCGATCGGCGGATCAATTCGTCGACGGTTATATCCACACGCACTCTCCTTTCTTGCCTTCACTGAAACGAAACCGCCATGGACGAAGCCATGGCGGTAAAGTCGCTGACTTTGCATTTTGCGACGCGGGTCAGCGGCGAAGGTTCAAAAAAGCAGTGTCAGTCGCGGAAGTTGGTGTACTGCAGCGGGAAGTCCAGGGGCTCGGCACGCAGCACCGCAATGGCTTCCTGCAGGTCGTCGCGCTTCTTGCCGGTGACACGCACCTGCTCGCCCTGGATCGCAGCCTGGACCTTGAGCTTGCGCTCCTTGATCAGCGCGACGATCTTCTTCGCCAACTCCTTCTCGATGCCTTCGCGGAAGGTCACTTCCTGCTTGACCACCTTGCCGGACGCGAAGTGATCCTTGATCTCCATGCAGTGGATGTCGATCTTGCGCTTGATCAGGTTGCTGCGCAGGATGTCGAGCATCTGCTCGAGCATGAAGTCGGCTTCGGCGGTCAGGGTGACGGCTTTGTCCTTGCTCTCGAAGCTGCACTTGCCGCGCAGGTCGAAGCGGCGATCCAGTTCCTTGATCGCGTTGTCCACCGCGTTGGTGAGCTCGTGTTTGTCCAGCTCGGACACCACGTCGAACGATGGCATGGGATTCCTCCAGATAGACGGCGCGACCCACATCACGTAAGGAAGGCGCCTGGCTTGACGGTAAAAAAAGCGGGCCCATTATAACTGAGCAATGGGTACCTATTTTTGCAGGATTGCATGGCAGCGACGCATTCAGCTCTAACAGGCGGACGCAAAACCTGCTGAAATAGGCACTGATAGCACCAAGCCAGTATCGCCAACCTTCGCCACTTCCTTGTGAGCCTGCCATGCCCAACCCTCATCTCAGCATCCTGGTGGTGGACGACGCCAAGTTCTCCAGCGCCATGATCGGTCGTGCCCTGACCCAGGCCGGTTATCAGGATGTCCGCTTCGCCAGCAGCGCAACGGAAGCCTTGCGCCTGCTCGAGGAGCGCCCCGCCAATGTATTGCTGGCGGACTGGCTGATGCCCGAGATCGACGGCCTCGAACTGACCGCACGGGTGCGCCAGCTGGACGAGATGATCGACCACTACACCTACATCATCCTGCTCACCGGCAAGGAAGGTGAAAACGTGCTGGGCGAAGCCTTCGACCGCGGTGTCGACGACTTCATCAGCAAGGCGGCCATGAACGAACAGCTGGTGCCTCGCGTCTACGCGGCGGACCGCCTGTGCAACACCCTGCAGCGCCTGCTCCACGAAAACCGGCTGATGACCCAGAACATCGCCAGCCTGGAGCAACGCAACCTGGTGGACTCGCTGACCGGCCTCGGCAACCCGCGCTACCTGCGCCAGAAGCTTTCCGACAGCCTGCGCCAGGTCGAGTCCCGCGGGGGCGCCCTGTGCTACCTGCTGATCGGCCTGCATGACGCCCCAGCACTGCGCGTGCAGTACGGCAGCGAGTTCTACAACGAGCTGCTCCACGGCGTCGCCCGCCGCCTGCAGCAACTGGTGCGCCCGCTGGACGTGCTGACCCGCCTGGATGACAACCACTTCGGCCTGATCACCCTGCTCGAAGACCTCCACGAGTGCTCCCCCAGCAGCTTCAAGCGCCTGCATGAAGGCCTCAACCTCAAGGCCTTCAAGACCAGCGAAGGCTTCATCACCCTCAAGGCCGGCATCAGCCTGGTGGGGATGGATGGCAAGGCCCTGCCGGTGGATGTCGAGATACTGATCGACCAGGCCGCCAAGCTGCTGCCCGAGTCCTACGCCAGCGGCCGCGTGAGCGCGATACGCCTGCCCCTGCCATGACCTGGCACGTCCTCGGCATCGGCAGCCTCGGCAGCCTGTGGGCCATGCGTCTGGCCCGTGCCGGCCTGCCAGTGCGCCTGTTGCTGCGTGACCCGCAACGCCTGGCCGCCTACCACCAGGCAGGCGGCCTGACCCTGGTGGAACAGGGCCAGGCGCAACGCCTCGAACTGCCCGCCGAAACCCTCGATGCCCCGACGCCCATCCGGCGCCTGCTGGTGGCCTGCAAGGCCTACGACGCCGAAGCCGCGGTCGCAGCGCTCCTGCCACGCCTGGCGCCCGGTGCCGAACTGGTGCTGCTGCAGAACGGCCTCGGCAGCCAGGACGCCGTCGCCGCCCGTGCGCCTCAAGCCCGCTGCATTCTGGCCTCCAGCACCGAGGGCGCCTTCCGCGATGGCGACTTCCGCGTGGTCTTCGCCGGCCACGGCTTCACCTGGCTGGGCGAACCGCACGCCACCGCACCCCCCTCCTGGCTCGATGAGCTGGAGCGCGCCGGCATCCCCCACGGCTGGACGCCGGACATTCTGTCGCGGCTATGGCGCAAGCTCGCGCTCAATTGCGCGATCAACCCGCTGACCGTGCTCAACGACTGCCGCAATGGTGGCCTCGTCGAGCACCCGGCCCAGGTGCAGCAACTGTGCGCCGAGCTGGCCGAGCTGCTGCAGCTGTGTGGCCAGCCGGCCGCCGCCGAAGGCCTTCATGACGAAGTGGGCCGGGTGATCCAGGCCACTGCCGCCAACTACTCCTCCATGTACCAGGACGTGGCGGCCAAACGCCGCACCGAGATCGGCTACCTGCTCGGCTACGCCTGCGCCGCGGCCGAGCGCCATCGCCTGGTACTGCCCCACCTGCAGGCCCTGCTCAGGCGCTTGCAGGGGCACCTGGCCGAGCGCGGATTGCCGCTGGACTGACCCCGCGCTACCCTGCCGACAGCCCAACCGCCTGGATTCCGCCCCTTGAACAGCCTGCGCCAGCGCCTCGAAAACCTGTCCGTCGGCCGAAAGCTGCTGGCCGCCCTGCTGGTCCTGGTGACCACCGTTCTGCTGATCGCCAACCTGGCCTTCATCAGCGCCGCCTATTGGATCTCCCAGGAGAGCATGGCGCCCCAGGCCCTGCAGACCCTGGGTCGGCTCTTCGCCACCGCGCCGCTTTCCCGCGAGGCCCTGTCCTCTCCCGAGGCCGCTCGCGACCTGCTCAACCAACTGGACAGCTACGCCCCGCTGCGCGCCGCCGCGCTCTACGACGGCCAGGGCGAGCTGCTGGCACAGCTGATCAGCGGCAGCACCCTCAAGCTGCCGCAGCACACCGAGAAGCTGCAACGCTGGCGCCTGCACGAATTCCGCACCAGCCAGGTGGTCGAGCTGCCCCAGGACAACGGCCCACCCGGCCACCTGCTGCTGGTGGCTTCCAGTGAGCTGCCCGGCGCCTTCTACACCGGCACCCTTACCGCCAGCCTGGCGATCCTCGCCAGCAGCGTGCTGCTCTGGCTGCTGGTGGCGCGGCAGATCCGGCGCATGGTCACCGGGCCGATCCGCCGCCTGGAAGAACTGTCGCGCCAGGTCACCCGCGAGGAGAACTACGCCCTGCGCGCCCAGCGTGGGCACCGCGACGAACTGGGCAGCCTGGCCGACGCCTTCAACACCATGCTCAGCCGCATCGAAGCCCGCGAGCAGCAGCTCAAGCGCGCCCGCGACGACTCCCAGGCCGCCGTCGACCAGGCCCAGGCACTGGCGGAGGAGACCCGCCACTCCAACCGCAAGCTGGAGCTGGAAGTGCAGGTGCGCAGCAAGATCGAGAAGAAGCTCACCGGCTTCCAGAACTACCTCAACAGCATCATCGACTCGATGCCCTCGGCGCTCATCGCCCTGGACGAACAGCTCTACGTCACCCAGTGGAATCAGGAAGCCACCGCGCTTTCCGGCACCACGCTGGACGACGCCCTGAACCAGCCGGTGTTCCTCGCCTTCCCCTCGCTCAAGCCCTTCCTGCCGCAGATCAAGCTCACCGCCGAACGCCACAAGGTGGAGAAGGTCGAGCGGGTCAGCTGGCTGCTGGGCGACGAGGTGCGCCACTACGCCCTGACCTTCTACCCGCTGATGGGCGGCACCGGGCGCGGTGTGGTAATCCGTATCGACGACATCACCCAGCGCCTGTCCATGGAAGAGCTGATGGTGCAGTCGGAAAAGATGCTCAGCGTCGGCGGCCTGGCCGCCGGCATGGCCCACGAGATCAACAACCCCCTAGGGGCCATCCTGCACAACGTGCAGAACATCCGTCGACGCCTGTCACCGGAGCTGGAGAAGAATCTGGAGCAGGCCCGCGCCGACGGCATCTGCCTGGATTCGGTAAACCATTACCTGGAGGCCCGCGAAGTACCCAAGCTGCTGGACGGCATCTACCAGGCCGGCTCGCGGGCGGCGAAGATCGTCACCCACATGCTGTCCTTCAGCCGCCGCAGCAACCGCCAGCTGGCGCCCTGCCTGCTGCCGGTGCTGCTGGACCAGGCCGTGGAGATCGCCAGCAACGACTTCGACCTGACCGAGGGCTTCGACTTCAAGGGCATGACCATCACCCGCCTGTTCGACCCCGAACTGGGGCCGGTGCCGGGCACCGCCAACGAACTGGAACAGGTGCTGCTCAACCTGCTGAAGAACGCCGCCCAGGCCATCCACCAGCGCGAGGACGACCTGGAAGGCCACATCACCCTGCGCACCCGCCTGGCGCCGCCCTGGGCGGAAGTCCAGGTGGAGGACAATGGCGTCGGCATCCCCGAGAACGTGCGCAAGCGCATCTTCGAGCCCTTCTTCACCACCAAGGAAGTGGGCCAGGGCACAGGGCTGGGCCTGTCGGTTTCCTATTTCATCATCACCAACAACCACAAGGGCCAGATGGAGGTGCAGTCCAAGCCCGGCCAGGGCACCTGCTTCACCCTGCGCCTGCCGCTGGCCTCCAGCCCCACGGGGACCTGATATGGGCAACCGCCTTTCGAAGATCTACACCCGCACCGGCGACAAGGGTGAAACCGGCCTTTCCGGCAACCGCCGCATGCCCAAGGACCACCCGCGCATCGAGGCCATAGGCGAGGTGGACTCGCTCAACAGCCAGCTCGGCCTGCTGCTGGCGCAACTGGCCGAGCAGCACGTCGCCTGCCCGGGGCTGGGCGAAGTGAGCGAGATGCTCGCGCCCTGCCAGCACCGCCTGTTCGACCTCGGCGGCGAACTCTCGATGCCTGAATACCAGGTGCTGGAGGAAGGCGAAGTGCAACGCCTGGAGGCGGCCATCGACCTGTGGAACGAAGAGCTGGGGCCGCTGAAGAACTTCATCCTCCCCGGCGGCTCGGCCCTGGTGGCCCAGGCCCACGTCTGCCGCTCCGCTGCCCGCAGCGCCGAACGCCGCGCCCAGACGCTCAACGCCGAAGAAGCCCTGCGCGGTGAACTGCTGGCCTACCTCAACCGCCTCTCCGACCTGCTCTTCGTCGCCGCACGGTTGATCGCGAGGCGGCAGGGCGTCGATGAGGTGTTGTGGCAGGCGGCGACCCGGGGCTGAGCTGGAAGCTGGAAGCTGGAAGCTGGAAGCTGGAAGCTGGAAGCTGGAAGCTGGAAGCTGGAAGCTGGAAGCTGGAAGCTGGAAGCTGGAAAAGCCTGGGGGATCGACGGAAACCGTCAACCCTCGGGCGTATTTATTGCCTAACCCCTGACGTACCCGGGAAAGCCCGAACGTAGGGTGGACCACGCTTCACCGGTCCACCGCAGCGGAGCCCGGATCGGCACCGCCGGTGGATGCAAAAAGCGGCATCCCCCCTACACGCAGAACCCCGCTTCAGGCTTCAGGCTTCAGGCTTCAGGCTTCAGGCTTCAGGCTTCAGGCTTCAGGCTTCAATCTTCAATCTTCAATCTTCAATCTTCAATCTTTAGTAGGCCAAAACGCCCTAATGCCCGCTACACCCTGGGCGCCGGTCTGCCAGGCGCGCGGGAGGTCGTCCGGGCCGACGCCACCGAGCAGGAATACCGGCTTGTTGAAGCGACGGATCATCTCCTGGGCGGCGTCCCAGCCCAGCGGCTGGGCGTCGGGATGGGTCTGGGTGGCCTGCAGCGGCGACAGGGTGACGAAGTCCACGCCCATCTCGGTGGCCAGTTCCAGTTCTTCCGCGCTGTGGCAGGACGCAGCCAGCCAGCGTTCCTTGGGGAACGGACGGCCGCGGGGCGCATAGCGGCGCAACTGATCGGCGGTGAGGTGCCAGCCGGCGGCAGGGAAGTCCCCCAGCCATTCCAGCGGGCCCTTGAGCATCAACTGGGCGCGACGGGCGCAAAGGCCCTGGATGTCTACCGCCAGGTCGCGGTACTGGGCATCGAACATGTTCGGCGCGCGCAGCTGGATCAGGCGCGTGCCATTGGCCAGCGCGGCGCGAACGCCTTGCAGCAGCTCCTGGGGCTCCAGTTCGTCCGGCGTGATCAGGTAGCGATCGGGCAGGCGTGCGGCGGCCAGGATCGGCTGGTTGGCGGCAGGGAATTCGTAGTCGGCCAGCTCCTGCTCGGTGGCCCAGGCCAGGGGCTGGCCTTCGGCGCCATGGGGCTCGCCCGTGAAGGCAGAGACTTCCCAGACATCCAGAAGCACCTGCTTGTCGGGGTAGTCGTGGTGCACCTGGATCAGCGGCCGCGCGGCGCTGACGCGAATGCCCAGCTCTTCCTCCAGCTCCCGCGACAGGGCGACCTGAACGGCTTCGCCCTCCTCCACCTTGCCGCCCGGGAACTCCCACAGGCCGCCCTGGTGCTTGTCGTCCGGCCGGCGTGCGATCAGCACCCGGCCGTCGGCGCCACGGATGACCGCAGCCGCCACGTGCACTCGCTTCATTCGATGATCTCCGTTTCCTGCAGGGCGGCCTGGTACCAACGCTGGAACGCGGGCCACCGGTAGATGGTGTCGACATAAGCCGCGGCTTCGGCGGGAAGCTCCACGGCGTAGCTGCGCAGGCGGCTGGCCACCGGCGCGTAGAAGGCATCGGCGATGCTGGCGTGGCCGAACAGGTAGGGGCCGTCCTGGCCAAAGCGGCGGCGGCAGTCGGACCAGATGGCGCAGACGCGGCGGATGTCTTCGGCGGCCTCTTCCGGGATGCCATCGAGCGCCTGGTTGCGCTTCAGGTCCATGGGCATGTGGCTGCGCAGGGCGACGAAGCCGCTGTGCATCTCGGCGCAGATGGAGCGGGCATGGGCACGGGCCGCCTGGCCGAAGGGCCAGAGGTGGGCTTCGGGGAAACGCTCGGCGAGGTATTCGGCGATGGCCAGGGAATCCCAGATGACGCCGTCAGCTTCGGTTTCCAGCACCGGCACCTTGGCGGTGGGCGAACGCGCCAGCAGGCGTTTATGGCTATCGGCGGCGTAGAGCGGAATGCGCAGCTCCTGGTAGGGCGCGCCGGTCAGCTCCATGGCCAGCCAGCCGCGCAACGACCAGGAGGAGTAGTTCTTGTTGCCGATAACCAGGGTGAGTGCCATGCGTTTCTCCTTGAGCCCGATGGTTTGTCCAAGCGGGTCGATGGACCTTAAAAGGCGCATGCGGGGATGGCAAATTCCCATTGCTCATGGGGCCATGAACGCCGGGAATGCCAGGGACGAGCATCAGCGCAGCCGCAGGCGAACCTGCGGCTGCGTCGGGCTCAGGTGCGGTATTCCGCGTTGATCTTGACGTACTCGTGGGACAGGTCGGTGGTCCAGATGGTTTCGCTGCAACCGCCACGACCCAGCTCGATACGGATACCGATCTCTTCGCGGGCCATCACGGCGGCGCCCTGGCCCTCGGTGTAAGTGGCCGCACGGCCGCCCTTGCTGGCGATGCAGACATCACCGAGGAACACGTCGATCTTGCTCACGTCCAGCTGCGGTACGCCGGCACGGCCGACGGCGGCGAGGATGCGCCCCCAGTTCGGGTCGGAGGCGAACAGCGCGGTCTTGATCAGCGGCGAGTGGGCCACGGCGTAGGCGACGTCCAGGCACTCCTGGTAGGTGCCGCCGCCGTTCACCTGCACGGTGACGAACTTGGTGGCGCCTTCACCGTCACGGACGATGGCCTGGGCCACTTCCATGGAGACTTCCAGCACGGCCTGCTTGAGCGCGGCGAACAGCTCGCCGCTGGCCTGGGTCACTTCCGGCAGTGCGGCCTGGCCGGTGGCGACCAGCATGCAGCAGTCGTTGGTGGAGGTGTCGCCATCGATGGTGATGCGGTTGAAGGACTTGTTGGCGGCATCGCGCAGCAGGTCCTGCAGCACGCCCTGGGCGACCTTGGCGTCGGTGGCGATGTAGCCGAGCATGGTGGCCATGTTGGGCTTGATCATGCCGGCGCCCTTGCTGATACCGGTGACGGTGACGGTGACGCCGTCGTGCACGAACTGGCGGCTGGCGCCCTTGGGCAGGGTGTCGGTGGTCATGATGCCGGTGGCGGCAGCAGCCCAGTTGCCATCGGAAAGATCGGCCAGGGCGTCGCCCAGGGCGGCTTCGATCTTCTCGACCGGCAGCGGCTCGCCAATCACACCGGTGGAGAACGGCAGCACGGCGCTGGCGTCGACGCCCGCCAGTTCGGCCAGCTTGGCGCAGGTGCGCTCGGCGGCGGCGAGGCCTGGCTCACCGGTGCCGGCGTTGGCGTTGCCGGTGTTGGTCAGGAAATAACGCACGGGCCCCAGGACGCGTTTCTTCGACAGGATCACCGGCGCGGCACAGAAGGCGTTGAGGGTGAACACGCCCGCTACGGTGGAACCCTCGGCGCAGCGCATGACCACCACGTCCTTGCGGCCTGGGCGCTTGATGCCGGCAGAGGCGATGCCGAGTTCGAAACCGGGAACCGGGTGCAGGGTGGGCAGGGGGCCGAGACCAACAGCCATGGAAGCGCTCCTTGTCGTGTCGTCAGGTGAAGCGGCGGTGCCGGAGCGCCACCGTTCTGGGGATGTCGAGTTGAAAACGCCGCGAGCGGCTGAGCCGGTCGCGGCGTGGGGAACTACAGCTTAGCCTCAGCTGATCTGGCCGTGGCAGTGCTTGTATTTCTTGCCGGAGCCGCAGGGGCAGGGCTCGTTGCGGCCGACCTTGGGCTCGGTGCGGACCGGCGCAGCGGCAACGGCTACGTCGCCCTCTTCGCCCAGCTCCTGGGGTTCTTCGAGACCCGGGGCTTCGGCGTGCTGGAACTGCATGCGCTTGGCCAGTTCCTCGGCCTCGCGGCGCAGGCGGGCCTCTTCCTCGGCCGGGTCTTCACGACGGACCTGGACATGGGACAGCACACGGATGGTGTCGCGACGGATGGAATCCAGCAGCTCCTGGAACAGGGTGAAGGATTCGCGCTTGTATTCCTGCTTGGGGTTCTTCTGTGCGTAACCGCGCAGGTGGATACCGTGGCGCAGGTGATCCATGGTGGACAGGTGGTCCTTCCACAGGTCGTCCAGCACGCGCAGCAGCATCTGCTTCTCGAAGGAGCGCAGGGCTTCGGCGCCGGCGAGCTCTTCCTTCTCGTTGTAGGCGATGGTCAGTTGCTCGAGGATCTTCTCGCGCAGGGTGTCTTCGAACAGCTTGTCGTCTTCGTCCAGCCACTGCTGAATCGGCAGCTTGATGCCGAAGTCGCTGTAGAGCGCCATTTCCAGGCCGGTGATGTCCCACTGCTCGGGCAGGGATTGCGGCGGGATATGGGTGTCGATGGTGCGACCCAGCACATCTTCGCGGAACTCGGCGATGGTCTCGCCGATGTCGTCGGCGGCCAGCAGGCTGTTGCGCATGTGGTAGATCACCTTGCGCTGCTCGTTGGCCACGTCGTCGAACTCGAGGAGCTGTTTGCGGATGTCGAAGTTGCGACCTTCGACCTTGCGCTGGGCCTTCTCGATGGCGTTGGTGACCATGCGATGTTCGATGGCTTCGCCGGACTGCATGCCCAGGGCCTTCATGAAGTTCTTCACCCGGTCGGAGGCGAAGATGCGCATCAGGCTGTCCTCCAGCGACAGGTAGAAGCGGCTGGAGCCCGGGTCACCCTGGCGACCGGCACGGCCACGCAGCTGGTTGTCGATACGGCGGGACTCGTGACGCTCGGACGCGACCACGTGCAGACCACCGGCTTCGATCACCTGCTGGTGGCGCTTCTGCCAGTCGGCCTTGATCTGGGCGATCTGCTCTTCGGTGGCGTTCTCCAGGGCGGCGACTTCGACCTCCCAGTTGCCGCCGAGGAGGATATCGGTACCACGACCGGCCATGTTGGTGGCGATGGTCACGGCGCCCGGACGACCGGCCTGGGCGATGATCTCGGCTTCTTTCTCGTGGTACTTGGCGTTCAGTACCTTGTGCTCGATACCACCCTTGACCAGCAGCTGCGAGACGTACTCGGAGCTTTCGATCGAGGCGGTACCCACCAGCACCGGACGACCATTGGCCTGGCAGTCCTTGATGTCGGTGATGATGGCGGCGTACTTCTCTTCCTGGGTCAGGTAGACCAGGTCGTTGAAGTCCTTCCGGGCGATCGGGCGGTGGGTCGGGATCACCATCACTTCGAGGCCGTAGATCGAATGGAATTCGAAGGCTTCGGTGTCGGCGGTACCGGTCATGCCGGACAGCTTGGAGTAGAGGCGGAAGTAGTTCTGGAAGGTGGTGGAGGCCAGGGTCTGGCTCTCGGCCTGGATGTTCAGGCCTTCCTTCGCTTCGATGGCCTGGTGCAGGCCTTCGGAGAGGCGGCGGCCGGGCATGGTACGGCCGGTGTGCTCGTCGATCAGCAGGACCTGATCGTTCTGCACGATGTATTCGACGTTGCGGTGGAACAGGGTGTGCGCGCGCAGGCCGGCGTAGACGTGGGTCAGCAGGCCCAGGTTGTGCGCGGAGTACAGGCTCTCGCCTTCGGCCAGCAGGCCGGCCTGGGTGAGCATGTCTTCGATGAACTGGTGGCCCTGTTCGTTGAGCTCGACCTGGCGGGTCTTCTCGTCGACCGAGTAGTGGCCTTCCTGGACGACGTTGCCCTCTTCCGGCTCGACGTGCTTCTTGAGCCGCGGGATCAGCGCGTTGATCTGCATGTACAGCTTGGAGCTGTCTTCGGCCTGGCCGGAGATGATCAGCGGGGTACGCGCTTCGTCGATGAGGATCGAGTCCACTTCGTCGATCACGGCGAAGTTCAGCTCACGCTGGAATTTGTCTTCCAGGCTGAAGGCCATGTTGTCGCGCAGGTAGTCGAAACCGAATTCGTTGTTGGTGCCGTAGGTGATGTCGGCGGCGTAGGCGGCGCGCTTCTCTTCCGGAGGCTGGAACGGGGTGACGATGCCGAGGCTGAGGCCGAGGAATTCGTACAGCGGACGCATCCAGTTGGCGTCGCGGCGGGCCAGGTAGTCGTTCACCGTGACCACGTGCACGCCCTTGCAGGACAGCGCGTTGAGGTAGACCGGCAGGGTACCCACGAGGGTCTTGCCCTCACCGGTACGCATCTCGGCGATCTTGCCTTCGTGGAGGGTCATGCCGCCGATCAGCTGCACGTCGAAGTGGCGCATGCCCATCACGCGCTTGCCGGCCTCGCGGGCCACGGCAAAGGCTTCAGGCAGGATCTGGTCGAGGGTTTCACCTTTGGCCACTCGCGCCTTGAACTCTTCGGTCTTGGCCCTGAGCTGCTCGTCGGACAGCGCGACCATCTGCTCTTCCAGGGCGTTGATCGCCTGGACAGCCTTGGCCATGCGCTTCACTTCGCGCTCGTTCTTGCTTCCAAAGAGTTTCTTCAACAAAGGCGCAAACATATCGACAGGATCTTCCACATATATGGATGGGGGGCGGCCCCGGAGTCGCCCACGCAGCCTTCATGGCTGCTTGCGAAGGGGGCATTCTACCCGGATTCGTTGTAGAGAAAAGTAGCGTTACTCCGCTGCTGCGGAACGAGCTATATAGAGGGCCGGGTTGACCACCTCACCGCCCCGGGTGACCTCGAAATGCACGTGGGCACCGGTGGATCGGCCACTGCTGCCGACTTCGGCGATGGCCTGGCCACGCTGCACCAGATCACCGACCTGCACCAGGTTCTTCTTGTTGTGTGCATAGAGGGTGCGATAGCCATCGGCATGGCTGATCTCGACCATGTTGCCGTAGCCGGTCTTGCGTCCTGACCAGGTGACGACACCTGCACCGACCGCCAATACATCGCTGCCAGCCTTGGCGGCGAAGTCCACGCCCTTGTGCCGGCTCAAACGCCCCGTGAGGGGATCGGTGCGCACGCCAAAAGGCGAGGAGATGTAGCCCTGCAACACCGGGCGCCCGGCCAGGTGCTCAGCCGCACTGATGCGCCGTTCGCCCAGCAGTTGCTCGAGGACTTCCAGCTGCTGCTCGCGGCTTTCGAGGCGTTCGGTGAGGCTGTCCAGCACATCCATGAAGGGAGGAGCCTGGTAGGCGGGCGCGTCGAGGGGGTCTTCCGGGCCACCCTGGCCGACATTGAGGGAGAAGTCGAACTCGCTGGAGTCCAGCTCAGCCAGTTCGGCAACACGCTCGCCCAGCGCATCGAGCCGGGTGAGGCGGGCCTGGAGATCAGCGATATGCGCACCAAAAGCGTCCAGCTGGCGCTGGGCATCGGCCCGCGCCTGGCTCACCTGGCTGCGCTGCTCGTCGAGCGCGAGGGTCATCTGCTGGCTGTCTTCGGCGCTGGGCGCGGCCGGTTTGATCCAGGCGCCCAGGGCGATCCCCGATGCGAGAACCAGCGCCAGCAGCACGCCACCGAGCGCCAGGAGAACGCGCAGGTCGAGGCTCAGCGAACGCGCTGCCCCATGCCTGCGGCTCAGAAGAATGATGTGCATGACTTCCCCAATTGATCGAGCATTACCCGGTGCAGCCTTCTGCTACCATGGCCACTCTGTATTCTTCAGGCGTCCTGCCATGTCTTTTCGTCCCTTGCCGGCCCGGTCCCCCGCCGCACTGCTGCGTGAGGAAAAACCGCTCAAGGCCCTGTTCAACCAGGCCCAGCGCATCGACCATCTACAGCATCTGCTGGAAAGCCAACTGCAACCTGCAGCGCGCGAGCATTGCCGTGTCGCCTCGTGGCGAGAGGGCTGCCTGATGCTGATCATCAGCGACGGCCATTGGGCTACGCGCCTGCGCTACCAGCAACGTCGACTGCAGCGCCAGCTTCAGGCACTCGGAGAGTTCGCGACCTTAACGAAAATCATCTTCAAGGTGCAACCTCCCCAAGGCTCGGCACGTGCACCAGGCCGCACCATCGAACTGTCGGCCTTCGCCGCGGAAAGCATCCAGGCAACCGCCGAAGGCATCGAAGACCCGAAGCTGCGCGCCGCCCTGGAGCGCCTTGCCGAACGCGGCCGCAAAAACCGCGACGACTGATCCTCCGCGACAATCCGCCGCTCTGCCCTCCCCTTTTTCCAGCACAAAAAAGAGGCCACCCAATGGGTGGCCTCCAAAGAAAGGAAAGAGGTATTGCTTACACGGCCGCTACCGGGCGCATGTAGGAGATGGGTGCGGTCTTGGCGTCTTCGAAGGTGACCACTTCCCAGGCATCCTTGTCGGCGATCAGTGCACGCAGCAGGCGATTGTTGAGTGCATGACCGGACTTGTAGCCACGGAACTCGCCGATGAGGCTGTTGCCGAGCAGGTAGAGGTCGCCGATGGCATCGAGGATCTTGTGCTTGACGAATTCGTCCTCGTAACGGAGGCCGTCTTCGTTCAATACGCTGTCCTCGTCAACCACGATGGCGTTCTCGACACTGCCGCCCAGGGCCAGATTGTGCGAGCGAAGGAATTCCAGATCACGCACGAAACCGAAGGTACGGGCGCGGCTGACTTCCTTGACGAAGGTGGTGCTGGAGAAATCGACAGACGCTTTCTGAGTGCGACCGTTGACCACCGGGTGGTCGAAGTCGATCTCGAAAGTGACCTTGAAACCATCGAACGGTACGAAGGTGGCGCGCTTGTCGCCATCCTGCACGCTCACTTCACGTTTGATGCGAATGAAGCGCTTGGCTGCGTCCTGTTCCTCGAGGCCAGCGGACTGGATGAGGAATACGAACGGACCGGCGCTGCCATCCATGATCGGTACTTCGGCTGCGGACAGCTCGACATAGGCGTTGTCGATGCCCAGGCCAGCCATGGCCGAGAGCAGGTGCTCGACCGTGCCGACCTTGACGTCGCCATTGAAAAGGTTGGTGGACATGGTGGTCTCACCGACGTTTTCGGCATAGGCGGCGATCTGGACGACGGGGTCCAGGTCGGTACGGCAGAACACGATGCCGGTATCCACAGGGGCGGGCTTGAGGGTCAGGTAGACCTTTTCCCCGGAATGCAGCCCTACGCCTGTGGCTCGGATGACGTTCTTTAAAGTGCGTTGTTTGATCATGGCAGTGGCCGCTTTCGCGCTAGTTGCGAACAGTTTTCAACAATGGCCGGGGATGATAGCAGAACCGGCCTTTGCTGAACACCAATCACAGACATAGCGTCGATAAACTTCATCAATCGGCCTGACGACGCAGGAAGGCCGGAATGTCCAGGTAATCCAGGTCATCCTGGGGGTTCATCTTGGCGGCGGTTGCGGCGCTGCCATGAGCCTGGTTGCGCATGACGGTCGGACGGTCCAGGTCACGGTAGTTGACCGACGGCTGTTCAGCGCGCTGCTGTGCCGGGGCGGCCACGGCGGCGGTGGACTGAACGGTGTTGTCGACGACCTTGACCGGTTTTTCCAGGCGCGCGCCCAGACCGGTGGCGACCACGGTGACGTGCAGCTCGTCGCGCATGTCCGGATCGATCACGGTGCCCACCTTGACGGTGGCGTGCTCGGAAGCGAACTGCTCGATGATGTTGCCGACATCGGAGTACTCACCCAGGGATAGGTCGGGACCGGCGGTGATGTTGACCAGGATGCCGCGGGCGCCCTGCAGGTTGACGTCATCCAGCAACGGGTTGCGGATGGCTTCCTCGGTGGCTTCACGGGCGCGATTCGGACCGCTGGCGCAGCCGGTACCCATCATCGCCATGCCCATTTCGCTCATCACGGTCTTCACGTCGGCGAAGTCGACGTTGATCATGCCGGGACGCTTGATGATGTCGGAGATACCGCGAACGGCACCGGCCAGCACGTCATCTGCCTTGGAGAACGCGGACAGCAGGCTCGCGTCCTTGCCGAGGATGGTCAGCAGCTTCTCGTTGGGGATGGTGATCAGCGAGTCGACGCTTTCCGACAGCGCGCGGATGCCCTCATCGGCGATCTGCATGCGCTTGCGGCCTTCGAACGGGAACGGACGGGTCACCACCGCAACGGTGAGGATGCCCATGTCCTTGGCCACTTCAGCGATGATCGGCGCCGCACCGGTACCGGTACCGCCACCCATGCCGGTGGTGATGAAGACCATGTCGGTGCCTTGCAGCACTTCGGCGATGCGCTCGCGGTCTTCCAGGGCGGCCTGGCGGCCGATTTCCGGATTGGCACCTGCGCCCAGACCCTTGGTAACGCCTGGGCCGAGTTGCAGGACGGTGCGCGCACCGACGTTCTTCAGAGCCTGGGCATCGGTGTTGGCGCAGATGAACTCGACGCCTTCGATGTTGCTCTTGGCCATGTGATTGACCGCGTTACCGCCGCCACCACCTACGCCGATTACCTTGATCACCGCGGTTTGCGGGACGTTATCTACGAGTTCGAACATTTCCCCTCTCCTTCCTTTTCTAGTTGTATCGCCTACTGCAAAACTCTTTAGAAGTTGCCCTGGACCCAGCGCTTGAGCCGTTCCAGAACAGGTGTCTTGGGTTCGTCACTGAAGCTGCCCAGGCCGCCGGACATCGAAATGCCGTCAGACTGCTTCTGCAGGCCGTACATGAGCAGGCCAACGCCGGTCGAGTAGATCGGGTTGCGCACCACGTCGCTCAGCCCCTTGACGCTATGCGGCACGCCCAGGCGCACCGGCATGTGGAAAATCTCTTCGGCGAGCTCGACCGCGCCCTCCATCTTCGCGGTGCCGCCGGTCAGGACGATGCCCGCCGGGATCAGGTCCTCGTAGCCGCTGCGACGCAGCTCGGCCTGGATCAGGGTGAAGAGCTCGTCGTAACGTGGCTCGACCACTTCGGCCAGTGCCTGGCGCGAGAGTTCCCGCGGCGGGCGGTCACCGACGCTCGGCACCTTGATGGTTTCGCCGGCACCGGCCAGTTTGGCCAGGGCACAGGCGTAGCGGATCTTGATCTCTTCGGCGTACTGGGTGGGCGTACGCAGGGCCATGGCGATGTCGTTGGTCACCTGGTCGCCGGCGATCGGGATCACCGCGGTATGACGGATCGCACCCTCGGTGAAGATGGCGATGTCGGTGGTGCCGCCGCCGATGTCGACCAGGCACACGCCCAGCTCCTTCTCGTCGTCGGTGAGCACCGAGTAGGCCGAGGCCAGCTGCTCGAGGATGATGTCGTCCACCTCCAGGCCGCAGCGGCGCACGCACTTCTCGATGTTCTGCGCCGCGTTCACCGCGCAGGTCACCACATGGACCTTGGCTTCCAGGCGCACGCCGGACATGCCCAGGGGCTCGCGCACCCCTTCCTGGTTATCGATCACGTAGTCCTGGGCCAGGGTGTGCAGCACCCGTTGGTCAGCCGGGATGGCAACGGCCTGAGCGGCGTCGAGCACGCGCTCGATGTCCGCCGGGCTCACCTCGCGATCACGGATCGCCACGATGCCGTGGGAGTTCAGGCTGCGGATGTGATTGCCGGCCACGCCGACGAAGGCCGAGTGGATGCGGCAGCCCGCCATCATCTGCGCCTCTTCCACCGCGCGCTGGATGGACTGCACGGTGGACTCGATGTTCACCACCACGCCCTTCTTCAGGCCGCGGGAAGGATGGGTGCCGATCCCGACGATCTCCAGCTGGCCGTCGGCCGCGATCTCGCCCACCAGCGCCACCACCTTGGAGGTGCCGATATCCAGGCCGACGATCATCTTGCCGCTCTGCACGCTTGCCATGGTTCTAACCTTCTCCTCAATTCGCACGGCTGGCTACGGCCGCCGCGGGTGCCTCTACCGGGGTTCGCCACGCTACCGCCAAGCCGTTGGGGTAACGCAGGTCGACGCGCTCGATGTTGGCGATCTGTTCTTTGAGCGTCTTCTCGTAGATCGAGATGAAGCGACGCATCTTTTCCACCAGATGATCCCTACCCAGGAGGATCTCCACGCCCTGTCCGGTGGACAGGAACCAGCTGCCGCGCTCGCGCAGCTCCAGTCGGGTGATGGAGAACCCGAGCGGGCGCAACATCTGGCTGAGCATCTGGTACTGCTGCATCACCTGTTCCTGGGCGCGCTGGGGCCCCCACAGCTGCGGCAGTTGTTCGTAATGGGCCAGTTCACGCGGGGTGAAGGCCTGGCCCTGGTTGTTCAGCAGTGCCTCGTCGCCCCAGCGGGCGATCGGCAATTGTTCTTCCAGGCGGATCATCACCTGGTCCGGCCATACCCGGCGCACCTCGGCGTGGGCGATCCAGGGCATCTGCTCCAGCTCGCTGCGCATGCCGGCCAGGTCGATGCTGAAGAAGCTCGCCGCGATGTACGGGGCGATGCGCTGCTGCACCGCCTGCTGGCTGATGTAGCTCAGGTCGCCCTGCACGTTGATCTTGGCGATGGGGCGATCCGCATAGGGCAGCAACCGCTGCGCCGCTTCATAGGCACCGAACCCCAGCACCACCAGCACCACCGGCCAGACCAGGCGTTTGAACACGCTGAAGTTCGGCTTGGGCAGGCGGGTGCTGAGCGGCTCCTTGGCCACCATCCGGCTGGCACCACGCGGCACCGGCTTGCGCTGGGGAGCGCGGCCGATGGCGGGTTGCGGATGACGGATCGCGGCGCCACGCATGTGCTTAACCTCGTGCCTCGACGCTGTCGGCCAGGATCGCCAGCACCAGTTGCTGGTAATCCAAGCCCGCAGCGCGAGCGGCCATCGGGACCAGGCTGTGGTCGGTCATGCCTGGAACGGTATTCACTTCCAACAGCCAGAAGCGGCCATCGGCGTCCTGCATCACGTCGGCACGTGCCCAACCCTGGGTGCCCACCGCCTCGCAAGCACGCGCGGTCAGGTCCTTGAGCTCCTGTTCCTTGGTCGCATCCAGCCCACAGGGAATCTGGTACTGGGTATCGCTGGCCAGGTACTTGGCGTCGTAGTCGTAGAAGGTGTGCGGCGTACCCAGGCGAATGGGCGGCAGCACCTGCCCGCGCAGCATCGCGATGGTGTACTCCGGGCCCTGGATCCACTGCTCCACCAGCACCTGGGAGTCGTAACGGCTGGCGCCTTTCCAGGCCTCCACCAGCGCTTCGACGTCCGCCACCTTGGCCATGCCGATGCTCGACCCTTCGTGGGCCGGCTTGACGATCAGCGGGAAGCCCAGGGACTCGGCCGCCGCGCGGCAATCCACCTCGCTGGCCAGCACCGCGTGACGCGGCGTGGACAGGCCGAGGCTCTGCCACACCTGCTTGGTACGCAGCTTGTCCATCGCCAGGGCGGACGCCAGTACACCGCTGCCGGTGTAGGGGATGCCCAGGCACTCCAGCAGGCCCTGCATGCTGCCGTCTTCGCCGCCACGGCCGTGGAGGACGATGAAGGCGCGGTCGATCTTCTCGGCGGCCAGGCGCTGCAGCAGGTCATCGCCAACGTCGATACCGAAGACGTCGACGCCTGCGCCCTGGAGCGCTTCCAGAACCATGCTGCCGGACTTCAGCGACACTTCACGCTCGGCACTGCGACCGCCGTAGAGCACGGCGACACGACCGAACGCCTTGGGATCGAGCGTGGACTTCAGGTTCGCACTCATGACTCTTTCCTCGCGGCGGCATCACCGGCGCCACCGAACATCGGGTTCTGGATCAGTTGCGGGGCCAGGCCACCGATATCGCCGGCGCCCTGGCAAAGCAGGATGTCGCCAGCGCGCAGCAGCGGCTTGACCAGCGGCGCCAGGTCGACGCCGCGCTCGATGTAGATCGGGTCCAACTGGCCGCGCTGGCGGATGCTGTGGCACAGCTGGCGGCTGTCCGCACCGGGGATGGGCTCTTCGCCCGCCGGGTAGACCTCCATCAGCAGCAGCACGTTGGACTCGCCCAGCACCTGCACGAAGTCGTCGTACAGATCACGGGTGCGGCTGTAGCGGTGCGGCTGGTAGACCATCACCAGGCGGCGCTCCGGCCAGCCGCCCCGTACGGCCTTGATCACCGCCGCGACTTCGCGCGGGTGGTGGCCATAGTCGTCGACCAGCATCACGCTGCCGCCTTCGACCTGCAGCTCGCCGTAGACCTGGAAGCGGCGGCCCACGCCCTGGAAGCCCGACAGGCCACGGACGATGGCCTCGTCATCGATGCCTTCATCGGTGGCGATGGCGATAGTCGCCAGCGCGTTCAATACGTTGTGGTTGCCCGGCATGTTCACCGAGACGTCCAGCGGCGCACGGTCCTTGCGCAGCACGGTGAAGAAGGTCTGCATGCCCTGCTGGCGCACGTTGATGGCGCGCAGGTCGGCGTCCTCGGCGAAGCCGTAGGTCACGGTCGGGCGCGCCACCTGCGGGAGGATCTCGCGCACCACCGGGTCGTCCACGCAGAGCACTGCCAGGCCATAGAACGGCAGGTTGTGGAGGAACTCGACGAAGGTCTTCTTCAGCTTGTTGAAGTCGCCGCCATAGGTGCTCATATGGTCGGCGTCGATGTTGGTGACCACGGCGACCATCGGCTGCAGGTGCAGGAAGCTGGCATCGCTTTCATCGGCCTCGGCCACCAGGTAGCGGCTGGTGCCCAGTTGCGCGTTGGTGCCGGCGGCGTTCAGGCGGCCGCCGATGACGAAGGTCGGGTCCAGGCCACCGGCGGCGAATACCGAGGCGATCAGGCTGGTGGTGGTGGTCTTGCCATGGGTACCGGCAACGGCGATGCCGTGGCGGTAGCGCATCAGTTCGGCCAGCATCTCGGCGCGCGGCACCACAGGGATGCGACGCTCCAGGGCGACGGCGACTTCCGGGTTGGCCTTGTTCACTGCACTGGAAACCACCAGCACATCGGCGTTCTCGGCGTTCTCGGCGCGGTGGCCGATGAAGATCTGCGCGCCGAAGCTCTCCAGCCGCGCGGTCACGGCCGACGCCTTGAGGTCGGAGCCGGAGACGTTGTAACCGAGGTTCAGCAACACCTCGGCGATCCCGCACATGCCCACGCCGCCGATGCCGACGAAGTGGATGCGGCGGATACGGCGCATTTCCGGTTGCGGCATGGCTTTCTGGCTCTCAACCATGGGCCACCTCCAGGCAGATATCGACCACGCTGCGGGTGGCATCGGGCTTGGCCAGACTGCGGGCGATAGCGCCCATGGCCTTGAGTCGTTCGGGTTGCATCAGTACCTCGGTCAACCGCGCGGCGAGTGTGGCCGCGTCGGTGGCATGTTGCGGGAGAAGGAAGGCCGCGCCCTCCTTCGCCAGGTAATCGGCATTGCGCGACTGGTGATCGTCGATCGCATGGGGCAGCGGCACCAGGAAGGACGGCAACCCGGCGGCGGCGAGCTCGCTGACGGTCAGCGCGCCGGAGCGGCAGATGACCAGATCGGCCCAGGCATAGGCCCGCGCCATATCCTTGATGAAGGGGGCGACCTCGGCTTCGACACCGGCTTCGCGATAACGCTCCGCGGTGACCCCATCGTGATTCTTGCCGGCCTGGTGGAACACCTGCGGGCGCAGCTCGGCGGGCAGCAAGGCAATGGCTGCCGGCAGCAATTTGTTCAACGGCTCGGCACCCAGGCTGCCGCCCAGCACCAGCAGGCGCGGCGTGCGGCCGGCCAGGGCGTCGCGCGGGGTTTCCAAGAACAGCTCCTCGCGCACCGGGTTGCCGGTGGTGCGGCGCTTGTCGCTGGTGCCGAAGGTGTCGGGGAAGGCTTCGCACACGCGGCTGGCGAAGGGCGCCAGGCTGCGGTTGGCGGTGCCGGCGACGGCGTTCTGCTCGTGGATCACCAGCGGTACGCCGGCCAGGCGCGCGGCCAGGCCGCCGGGGCCGGTCACGTAACCGCCCATGCCCAGTACGCAGACGGGCTTCAGCTCGCTCACCACACGGCGCGCCTGGAACAGCGAGCGCACCAGGGCGAACGGAGCCTTGAGCAGGGATTTCACCCCCTTGCCACGCAGGCCGGTGACCTGGATCAGGTGCAGCGGCAGGCCGGCCTGGGGCACCAGGTCGTTCTCGATGCCGCGCGGGGTGCCCAGCCAGTGCACGCTGTAGCCACGGGACTGGAACTCACGGGCGCAGGCCAGGGCGGGGAACACATGCCCACCGGTGCCGCCGGCCATGATCAATACGTTGCCACTCATGGGCGCACCTCTTCTTCGAGGAAGTCGCTCTCGACGAACTCGATGTCTTCATTGCCCAGATGGGTCCTGCTTTCCCATTCGATCCGCAGCAGCAGCGCGAGGCAGACGCAGCAGATCACCAGGGAGCTGCCGCCGTAGCTGAGGAACGGCAGGGTCAGGCCCTTGGTCGGCAGCAGGCCGACGTTCACGCCGATGTTGATCAGCACCTGGCCGATCCACTGGAAGGCCAGGCCATAGGCCACATAGGCCGAGAAATACTGGCGCGCGCGCTCGGCGCACAGGCCGATGTGCAGCGCGCGCACGCTGACGAACACGAACAGGCCGACCGTCGCCAGTGCGCCGACCATGCCCAGCTCCTCCGCCAACACGGCAAAGACGAAGTCGGTGTGCGCCTCGGGCAGGTAGAACTGCTTCTGGATGCTGTTGCCCAGGCCGACGCCGAACCATTCGCCACGGCCGAAGGCGATCAGCGCCTGGCTCAACTGGTAGCCGGCGCCGTACTGGTCGGCCCAGGGGTCGATGAAGTTGGTCAGACGCTGCATCCGGTAACTCTGGCTGGTCATCACCAGTATCCCGGCCCCCAGTACCGCACCGACCAGCGGTACGAAGCGCACCAGGTTGATGCCGCCGAGGAACAGCATGGCGATGCACGAGCCCACCAGCACGACGGTGGCGCCGAAGTCCGGCTCCGCCAGCAGCAGCACGGCGATGGGTCCGAGCACCAGCATGGGCTTGATGAAACCGGTGAGCTTCTCGCGCACTTCATCCTGGCGACGCACCAGGTAGCCGGCGATGAACATCACGGTGAACAGCTTGGCCAGTTCGGACGGCTGCAGGTTGAACAGGCCGAAGCCGATCCAGCGCTTGGCACCGTTGACCTCGCGACCGATGCCCGGCAGCAGCACCAGGATCAGCAGCACGAAGGCGAGCAGCATCAGGCGCGCGCCATGGCGCTGCCAGAAGCTCATGGGCACCTGCAGGGTAATGATGCAGGCGACCCCGCCGATGGCCAGGTAGATCAGATGGCGGATGGAGTGATAAAGCGGATTGCCGGACAGCGCTGCCGCCACCTCGGACGACGCCGAGGTGATCATCACCAGGCCCAGGCCGAGCAGCGCCAGGCAACCCGCGAGCAGCGGGAAGTCCAGGTCGATGCCACGGCGACTGCGCAGTGGCGACTGCAGGGCGAACAGGCGGGCCAGCATCAGGTAAGACCCTCCGCAGCCTGGGCGAACAGGCGCCCGCGTTCTTCGAAGTTCTTGAACATGTCGAGACTGGCACAGGCGGGCGACAGCAGCACGGCGTCCCCTTCCTGGGCGAGTTCGGCGCAACGGCTCACGGCCTCATCCAGGGTGCGCACCCGTACCAGCGGCAATGCATCGCCCAGGACAGAGGCGATCTGCTCGGCATCACGCCCCAGCAGCACCACGGCACGGCAGAAGCGCGCAACGGGCTCGCGCATGCTGGAGAAGTCGGCGCCCTTGCCATCGCCGCCGGCGATCAGCACCAGCTTGCCATCGATGTCGGCGCCCAGCCCTTCGATCGCCGCCAAAGCGGCGCCGACGTTGGTGGCCTTGGAGTCGTCGTAATACGCCACGCCGTTGCGCTCGCGTACCCACTGGCAGCGATGGGCCAGGCCGGTGAAGGTCTTCAGGGTTTCCAGCATCGGCTCCATGGGCAGCCCCACGGCATGGCCGAGGGCCAGGGCCGCCAGGGCATTGGCCTGGTTGTGGGCGCCACGGATTTTCAGCTCGCGCACGGGCAGCAGCTTGTCGAACTGGAAGGCCAGGTATTTCTCGCCGCCCTCCTCGACCATGCCGAAGCCCTTGAAATCGGGTTTGTTCAGGCCGAAGGTCCAGCACGGCAACTGATCGGCCACCAGCGGCCGGGACAACGCATCGCCACGATTGACCACCACCTGCCGGGCGCCGCGGAAGATGCGGTGCTTGGCCAGGTGATAGGCCTGCATGTCGGGGTAGCGGTCCATATGGTCTTCGCTGACATTGAGCACCGTGGCCACCTCGGCATTGAGCCGGTCGGTGGTTTCCAGCTGGAAGCTGGACAGCTCCATGACATAGAGGTCGATGTCGTCGGCCAGCAGGTCCAGCGCCGGGGTGCCCAGGTTGCCGCCGACGGCGACCTTGCGTCCGGCCGCCAGCGCCATCTCGCCCACCAGAGTGGTGACGGTGCTCTTGGCATTGGAACCGCTGATGGCGACGATCGGCGCCTTGGCGTAGCGGGCGAACAGTTCGATATCACCAGACAGCTTGACGCCGCGCTTGGCCGCTTCCTGCAGCGCCGGGGTGGCCAGGGCCAGGCCCGGGCTCACGTAGAGCTCGCTGGCACGGCTGAGGAAGTCCACGTCCAGTTCGCCGCAACGCACTTCCACGCCCGGGTACTGGGCACGCAGGGTGGCCAGTTCGGGCGGATTCTCGCGCGTGTCGGCCACGGCGAAACGCACGCCCTGGCGCGCCAGGAAGCGCACCAGGGACATGCCGCTCTTGCCGAGGCCGACAACGATGCGGAACTGGTCGGAAGCGATCAGGCTCATGGTCTCCTCAACGCAGCTTCAGGGTGGCGAGGCCGATCAGCACGAGGATCACGGTAATGATCCAGAAGCGCACGATCACGCGGGGCTCGGGCCAGCCTTTCAGTTCGAAGTGGTGGTGGATAGGGGCCATGCGGAATACACGACGGCCGGTCAGCTTGAACGAGGCGACCTGGATCATCACGGACAGGGTCTCCATGACGAACACGCCGCCCATGATGAACAGCACCACTTCCTGGCGCACGATCACGGCGATGGTGCCCAGGGCGGCGCCCAGCGCCAGGGCGCCGACGTCACCCATGAAGACCTGGGCCGGATAGGTGTTGAACCAGAGGAAGCCGAGGCCGGCACCGACCAGGGCGGCGCAGAACACGATCAGCTCGCCCGCACCCGGCACGTAGGGGATGAACAGGTATTCGGCGAATTTGATGTTGCCCGACAGGTAGCAGAAGATCCCCAGCGCGCCGCCGACCATCACGGTCGGCATGATCGCCAGGCCGTCCAGGCCGTCGGTCAGGTTCACCGCGTTGCTCGAGCCGACGATCACGAAGTAGGTCAGCACGATGAAGCCCGCACCCAGCGGGATGCCCACGTCCTTGATCAGCGGCAGGATCAGGGTGGTCTCCACCGGACTGGTGGCGGTCATATAAAGGAAGACCGCCGCGCCGATACCGAACACCGACTGCCAGAAGTATTTCCAGCGGCTCGGCAGGCCACGGGAGTTCTTCTCGATCACCTTGCGGTAGTCATCCACCCAGCCGATGGCGCCGAACAGCAGGGTCACACCGAGGACCACCCAGACGTAGCGGTTGGACAGGTCGGCCCAGAGCAGCGTGCTGATACCGATGGCGGTGAGGATCAACGCACCGCCCATGGTCGGGGTACCGGACTTGGAAAGGTGCGATTGCGGCCCGTCGTTGCGCACGGACTGGCCGATCTGGCGCACCTGCAGGGTGCGGATCATCCAGGGCCCGAGGCACAGCGACAGCGACAGCGCCGTGAGGACGCCGAGAATCCCGCGCAGGGTCAGGTACTGGAACACCCCGAACCCCTTGTAGAACTGTTGCAGGTACTCAGCGAGCAGCAGCAGCATGATTAGTGAGCCTCCCCCGTTCCGCAGATGGCCGCGACGATCTTCTCCATCGCCGCGCTGCGAGAACCTTTGATCAGAATTGTTGTGTTGGCGTCCTGCTCGTCGACCAGGGCCTGGATAAGGCTGGACTGATCAGCGAAATGGCGCCCATCGTCGCCGAACGCGGCGACGGCATGCGCCATCTGAGGACCGACTGCATAGAGCGCGCTGACCTTGCCCCGCGCGTGGAGACCCACGTCGCGATGACCCTGTTCGGCCCATTCCCCCAGCTCGCCCATGTCCCCGAGCACCAGAACGGTACGCCCAGGAAAACCGGCGAGTATATCAACGGCCGCGATCATCGAAGCCGGGTTGGCGTTGTAGCTGTCATCGATCACGCGCATACCGCTGGGCGCCAACTGCGCTACGGTGCGGCCCTTGACCGGTTGCAGGTTCTGCAGCCCCTCGCGGATACCGACCAGCGGTACGCCCAGGGCATGGGCAGCAGCGGCGGCGGCCAAGGCATTGGCGACGTTGTGCAGGCCCAGCAGGTTGAGCTGGATGTTCGCTTCGCCAGCCACGCCCTTGAGCGTGAAGGCCATGCAGCCGCGGGCATCGCGGACGATGGATTCGGCACGCAGGTCGGCATCCTCGGCCTTGAGGCCAAAGCTCAGCACCTGGCGAGCGCCATTGCGCTGGCGCCAGGTTTCGAAGGCCTTGTCATCGCGGTTGAGCACGGCAACGCCATTGGCAGCCAGCCCTTCGAGGATCTCGCCCTTGGCCAGGACGATTTTCTCCGGGCCGCCGAACTCGCCGACATGGGCGGTACCGGCGTTGTTGATGATGGCCACCTGGGGCCGGGTCAGGCCGACGGTGTAGGCGATCTCGCCGACTCGCGAGGCACCCAGCTCGATCACGGCACTGCGGTGTTCCGGCGCCAGTTCGAGCAGGGTGAGCGGAGCGCCCAGGTCGTTGTTCAGGTTGCCACGGGTCGCCAGGACCGGGCCTTGGGTGCGCAGGATGCTGGCGAGCATTTCCTTGACCGTGGTCTTGCCACTGGAGCCGGTCACCGCCGCCACCTTGCCGGTGAACGCGTCACGATTGAGCGCACCGAGCTGGCCGAGCGCCAAGCGGGTATCACCGACCAGCAGCTGCGGCAGGGGCGCGCCCGGAATCTCTCGCTGAACGAGCGCCGCGACAGCACCCTTGCTGGCCACGTCCGCCAGGTAGTCGTGCCCATCGAAATTCGGACCGACCAGCGCGATGAACAGCTGGCCGGGCTCGACGCGCCGGCTGTCGGTGGTCACTGCCGAGAATGCAGCATCAGCACCGATCAGCCGGGCGTGCAACGGCATCTGCAGAGCGGAGAGGCGCATCGGCTCAAGCATGGCTCACCCCCCAGGCGCCCAGGGCGGCCTCGGCTTCCTGCAGATCGGAGAACGGCAGGCGTTCGCCGTTGATTTCCTGGTAATCCTCATGGCCTTTGCCCGCCAGCAGCACGACGTCGTCGCGCCCCGCATTGGCGATCAAACGGGCAATGGCGGCACCGCGTCCATGCACGAACTCCGCCTTGGCGGCGTCAGCGAAACCAGGGCGGATATCGTCGAAGATCTGCGCAGGGTCTTCGCTGCGCGGGTTGTCGTCGGTGACCAGCACATGGTCAGCCAGGCGCTCGGCCAGGCCCGCCATCAGCGGGCGCTTGCCACGATCGCGATCACCACCGCAGCCGAACAGGCACAGCAGGCGGCCACGGGCATGGGGGCGCAAGGCTTCGAGGACTTTTTCCAGCGCATCGGGCGTGTGTGCGTAATCCACCACCACCAGCGGCTTGTCGCCGCCACCCAGGCGCTGCATGCGGCCGACGGGCCCTTGCAGGCCAGGCAGCGCACGGAGGATTTCATCCAGCGGGTAGCCCATGCCCAACAGGGCACCGACAACCGCCAGCAGGTTGCTCAGGTTGAAGCGGCCCAGCAACGGACTGCGCAGCAAGCCTTCGCCCTGGGGCGTCACAAGGCTGGCACGCACACCATCATCATCGAAGTGGGCTTCACGGCAATAGATGAAGGCCGACGCATCTTCCTGGCTGTAGCCGATGAGACGCGACTCATGCTCGTGCGACGCCAGTTCGCGGCCGAACGCATCGTCGAGGTTGATCACCCGGCAGCGCAGTTGCGGCCAGTCGAACAACCGGGCCTTGGCGGCGCCATAGGCTTCCATCGAGCCGTGGTAGTCGAGATGGTCACGGGACAGGTTGGTGAACACGGCGATATCGAAGGCGAGCGCGGCGACACGGCCCTGCTCCAGCCCATGGGACGATACTTCCATTGCCACCGCGCGGGCACCGGCCTGCTTGAGGTTGGCCAGGGTCGCCTGCACCGCCAGGGGATCGGGTGTGGTGTGGCGGCCGCTTTCCAGTTCGCCATGGAAGCCGGTACCCAGGGTGCCGACGATGCCGCAGCGCTCGCCGAGCAGGTCGAGGGCCTGGGCGATCAGCTGGCTGACGCTGGTCTTACCGTTGGTACCGGTAACACCGACCAGGTTCAGACCACGGCTGGGCTCGCCATAGAAGCGCCCGGCAATGGCCGAGAGCTGGCCGGCCAGGCCTTTGATGGAAACCAGCTCGGCGCCGCTGGCGTCGATGGCTGCCGTCCCTTCAGACTCATAGGCGACAGCAGTGGCACCACGCGCGATGGCGTCGGCGATGTGGGCACGGCCGTCTTGCTGAATACCCGGTACCGCCAGGAACAGATCGCCCGGACGCACCTTGCGGCTGTCCAGGGTCAGTTCACGGATGAGGGTGGCGCTTTCGGCCTGGGGCAACAATTGATTCAGTGGCATGGGCATCAGATACGCCCTCCTTTGCCGGTAGCCGCTGCTGCGGTCTGTTGTTCCTCGGTGGGCAGGTTGTCCGGGGCGATGTTCATCAGACGCAATGCGCCCGCCATGACCCTGCCGAATACGGGTGCAGATACCAGGCCACCGAAGTAGCCGGCCTTGCTGGGCTCGTCGATCACCACCACCATCGCCAGACGCGGGTTGGTGGACGGAGCGAAGCCCGCGAACAGCGAGCGATAGGCGTTCTGGGTATAGCCCTTGGCGCCGACCGTAGCCTTGCGCGCCGTGCCGCTCTTGCCTGAAACGTGGTAGCCGGGCACCTGGGCCCGGAATACGCCGCGCGGCGCCTCGACCACTTGCTGGAGCATGCCCTGCATGGTCTTGGCGACCTCGTCGGGAATGACCTGGGCGCCGACCGGGACGGTATCGACCCGGGTCATGGACAGCGGAACCGCCTGCCCATGATTGGCCAGGGTGGCGTAGGCATGGACCATCTGGATCGCCGTGACCGACAGGCCATAGCCATAGGACAGGGTCGCGGTCTCGGCCTTGCGCCACTCGCGGTGGTTGGGCAGGTTGCCGACGCGCTCGCCGGGGAAGCCGAGACCTGTGTCCTGCCCGAGGCCAAGCTGGCGCATGGTCTCGTAGATGGTCTCGCCACCGATGTCGAAGGCGATCTTGCTCATGCCGACGTTGCTGGAGTTGATCAGGATGCCCGTCAGATCGAGGATCGGGCCCTCGGTCTTGGAAACGTCCTTGATGGTGTAGCGACCGATCTGCAACGAGCCGGGGTAGACCTCGACCTTGTCTTCCGGTTTCCAGCGACCGCTCTGCAATGCTGCGGACATGGAGAACGGCTTCACGGTGGAGCCGGGCTCGAACACGTCGATCATGGCGCGGTTGCGCATGGCAGCCGGCTGCAGGTTGCGGCGGTTGTTCGGGTTGTAGGTGGGCTGGTTGGCCATCGCCAGCACTTCACCGGTCTTGACGTCGACGATCACCAGGCTGCCCGCCTTGGCGCCGTTTTCCACCAGGGCGTTACGCAGCTCGCGGTGGGCGAGGTACTGCAGGCGCAGGTCGATGGACAGGGCCAGGGTCTTGCCCGGCTTGGCGTTCTTGCTGACCTGCACGTCCTTGATCAGCCGGCCACGACGGTCCTTGAGCACCTGGCGCTTGCCGGGCACACCCGCCAGCCACTGGTCGAAGGACAGCTCGACGCCCTCACGGCCACGGTCATCCACGTCGGTGAAGCCAACCACATGGGCAGTCACTTCGCCGGCCGGGTAGAAGCGGCGGAACTCTTCGATGGCGTACACACCCGGCAGCTTGCGGGCGAGGATGGCTTGCCCCTGCTCCGGAGTCAGGCCGCGAGCGAGGTAAAGGAATTCACGATTGGCGTTCTGATCGATGCGCTCGGCGAAGATCTTCGGATCCTGCCCCAGGGTCGCGGCGATCACCGGCCACTGGTCGCGCACGGGCATCAGGTCCTTGGGGTTGGTCCAGAGAGTGGTGACCGGGGTACTGACGGCCAGGGGCTCGCCGTTGCGATCGGTGATCAGGCCACGGTGCGCAGGAATCGGGATGTGCCGCACGCTGCGCGCGTCACCCTGCCCCTTGAGGAAGTCGCGGTCGATGACATGCAGGTCGACGATGCGCCAGGAAATGGCCGCCACCATCAACGCGAGCAATGCCAGGACGACCCGGAAGCGCCAGGGATAGAGCGCCCCCTCGAGTTTGATCATGGCGCCACCATGCGGATTTCCGCAGGCTCGGGGATGCGCATCTTCAACTGCTCGCTGGCCAGCGATTCGATGCGGTTGTGCGCCGTCCAGGTGCTCTGCTCGAGCACCAGGCGCCCCCACTCGGCCTGCGCCTTGTCGCGCACGCTGAGCTCGGTATAAAGCTTGTTCAGCAACTGCCTGTTCCAATGCGCGCTGTAAGACACGCCAATCGCGGAAACCAGCACCGCGATGAACAGCAGCAGCATCAGGAAGCTGCCGCCGGGCAGAGGCTTGGCATAGAGGCGGCTCATCTGAGCTTCTCCGCCACACGCATGACCGCGCTGCGCGAGCGCGGGTTGGCCTTGAGTTCTTCGTCAGAAGCGAATTGCGGCTTGCCCAGCAACTTCAAGCGCGGGTCGAAGGCCGGCGGACGGATCGGCAGGTTGCGCGGCAGCTTGTCCGCTTCGCCCTTGGCATGCTTGCGCATGAACAGCTTGACGATGCGGTCTTCCAGGGAATGGAAGCTGATCACGACCAGGCGACCACCAATGGCGAGGTTCTCCAGGGCGGCGTCAAGGCCGCGCTCCAGATCGCCCAGCTCGTTGTTCACATGGATGCGGATGCCCTGGAAAGCACGGGTAGCCGGGTTCTTGCCCTTCTCCCAGGCGGGGTTGGCGGCGGTCAGGACCGCAGCCAGATCAGAGGTGCGCTCGAAGGGCTTCTCGACACGACGCTGCACGACGGCGCGTGCCATGCGCTTGGCAAAACGCTCTTCGCCATACTCCTTGAGTACACGGGCGATCTCATCCTCGGGCGCGCTGGCGATCCACTGCGCCGCACTGACACCGCGCGTGGGGTCCATGCGCATGTCGAGGGGGCCGTCGTTGAGGAAGCTGAAACCGCGCTCGGCATCATCCAGCTGCGGGGAGGACACCCCGAGGTCGAGCAGCACGCCGTCCACCTTGCCCGCCAGGCTGCGCTCGGCCAGCTCGCCAGCCATCTCGGCAAAACTGCGCTGCACAATGACAAAGCGGCCGTCTTCGGCCGCCAGCGCTTGCCCTGTAGCTATGGCTTGGGGGTCTTTATCGAAACCGAGTAGCCGCCCCTCCTCGCCAAGATGCTGGAGGATGAGCCGGCTGTGCCCTCCGCGACCGAAGGTGCCGTCCAGGTAACAGCCGTCCGCACGCACGGCGAGACTCTCTACGGCCTCGTCGAGCAGGACGGTGATGTGGCGGAAGCTGCTTTCGGTACTCACAGGATAAGGTCACGCAGTTCGTCCGGCAGGCCGCCGGGTTGTTTGATTGCCATGAGGTCCGCGTCGGAAATCGCGTTCCAGGCGTCTTCGTCCCATATCTGGAACTTGTTCAACTGGCCGACCAGCATTGCCTTCTTGTCCAGGCCCGCGTACTCGCGCAAGCGCGGCGGGACGAGGAAACGACCGTTACCGTCCAACTCGAGGTCGACGGCGTTACCGATCAAGAGGCGTTGCAACCGGCGGGTTTCTTCACGCAGGGACGGCAGCTCACGAAGCTTGGCTTCGATGAGCTCCCACTCGGGCAGCGGATAAAGGGTCAAGCAGCGGTCCACGGCGTCGATCGTGACGATCAACTGCCCATCACAACGCGAAAAAAGCTCATCCCGATACCGGCTCGGCATCGCGATGCGCCCTTTGGCGTCGAGACTGATGGCATTTGCTCCGCGAAACACGGCTGCGTTTCCCCTTTTTTAGGCTTCCCGTACCAATTGATCCCACTTCGTCCCACTTTGCACCACTTCCGCACACTATAGAAATGCGCGCGCCCCACCGTCAAGGCAGGCAAAGACGGAAAATTCCTTACAGGACGGAGATTTAGCGAGCTTTGGGGAGGGGCAAGAAGAGATATTGCAGAGGATTTCAGGCACAAAAATGAAGCACACCAGAACGCTGGAGTGCGAACTTAAAGTAATTTCTCAAGAGTAAGATTTTTTCGGTATTTCAGACGTGGTGCAAATTCGGTATTTCGGACGCGGGGCAAAGAAGGGGAATGAAGCGGAAGTGGGAAAAAATGGAGAGTCGATCTGTAAGCCGGGTTCTGTCGTGGACAGTCATTCATCTACGGCTGCCATCACTGACAGCCTTTAGCAACCTACCCGAATCCGACGCGGGCCGCGCCAAGGATTCCTATTTGGTCTTGCTCCGAGTGGGGTTTACCTAGCCACGAACTGTTGCCAGTCGTGCGGTGCGCTCTTACCGCACCTTTTCACCCTTACCGGCGCTTGCGCGCTTAGGCGGTTATTTTCTGTGGCACTTTCCGTAGGCTTTCGCCTCCCAGGCGTTACCTGGCACTCTGCCCTATGGAGCCCGGACTTTCCTCCCTCTCAAAATCGCGAACGAAATGAGACAGCGACTGTCCGATCGACTCTCCGCCGCCAAGGGTAGCGGCAGGCCAGCATAAGAACAAGCTCAAGAATCGCTTTGACGCTCCAGGGCGGCCTGGTAAAGCAGGTTCTTGCGCACCCCGGTGATCTCCGCAGCCAGCGCCGCAGCTCGCTTCAAGGGAAGTTCTCCCAGCAGCAGATCGAGCACACGCAGCGCCTCGCCACTGATCGCATCCTCGCCCTCCGGCTCCTGCCAACCGGCCACCAGCAGCACACATTCACCGCGCTGCTGGTTGGAATCGGCAGCCACCCAGTCACGCAACGCCGAGAGCGGGGAGCCCTTGAGCGTTTCGAAGGTCTTGGTCAGCTCCCTCGCCAAAACTGCCGGGCGCTCCTCACCGAAGACCGTGACCATATCTTCCAGGCACTCGAGCAGACGATGGGGCGCCTCGTAGAAGATCAAGGTACGCGGCTCTTCCTTCACTCGCTCCAGACGGGAGCGACGTCCCACTGCCTTGGCAGGAAGAAAGCCTTCGAAGATGAAGCGATCGGATGGCAGCCCCGCCGCCGATAGCGCGGCAATGAGCGCACTGGGACCGGGCACCGGGACAACCGTGATCCCTGCGGCCCGCACCTGGCGCACCAGGTGATAGCCGGGGTCGGAAATCAACGGTGTGCCCGCATCGGAGATCAGCGCCACATCTTCGCCCGCCTGCAGGCGCGCCAGGAAACGCCCGCCCTCCTCTCGCTCGTTGTGATCGTGGCAAGCCGCCAGAGGCGTACTGATACCGAAATGCTGCAGCAGACGAACGGAATGACGGGTGTCTTCGGCAGCGATAAGCGCCACATCGCGCAGCACCCGCAGGGCACGGGTACTGATGTCGTCGAGGTTGCCGATCGGCGTAGCCACCACATAGAGCTTGCCCAAGGTGACAGCAGAGCCTGGGGAAACGGTCACAAGACACCTCGGAATTGACTTAAAGGCGCGCATTGTAGCCCGTTTCTGACCTCCAACATCGCACCCCAGGCGGGCCTTGGGTACAATCCCCCGCTTCTTTGATCGAGTACCGGGATCGTTAAATGATCGCTTGCCTGCGCCCGCTTTCCGCACTCTGCCTCGCCGGCCTGCTGGCCGCCTGCGGCAGTTCGCCCACCTCCAGCCTCGGCGAACTGCCCCGCACGCCTCAGGCCAGCATCGAGCAGATGCTTCAGCAAGCGAACGACAGCAAGCCCGAGCAAGCGGCCTCGCTGCGCCTCTCCGCTGCCGACCTGGCATACAAGCAGCAAGATATCGGCCGCTCGGCACGCATTCTTGAGCAGGTCCAGCTCGACGGCCTCAAGCCCGCCCAGCAGGTATTCGCCAGCACGCTTGCCGCCGAACTGGCCATGGCACGCAACCAGCCGAAAAGCGCACTCAAGGCCCTGAGCCACCCCAGCCTAGAGCGCCTGGGTGAACTGCCGGTCGAACAGCAGACCCGCACCCAACTGGTTCGCGCCCGCGCCCTGGAGGCCGATGGCCAGAACCTCGCGGCAGCCCGTGAGCGCGTATTCATCGCCCCGCTGCTCAATGGCGAAGCCGAGAAGACCAACCATGAAGCCATCTGGACGCTGGTCTCCAACCTGCCGGCCGATCAGCTCCAGGCGGGCGGCGACGCCGACCTCGCGGGCTGGATGGAACTGGCCCGTGTAACCAAAGGCGCCGGCACCCTGGAACAACAGCAGGCCGCCATCGAGTCCTGGCGCACCCAGCACCCCCAGCACCCGGCCGCCGAAGCACTGCCGGCACCGCTGGCGAAACTGAAGGAACTGGCCAATCAGCCCCTGACCAAGATCGCCCTCCTCCTGCCCCAGGAAGGCCCTCTTGCCTCCGTCGCCCGCGCCCTGCGCGACGGTTTCCTCGCCGCCCACTATCAAGCCCAGCAGGCCGGCCAGAACCCTCCGGCCATCCAGTTGTATGACAGCTCGCACCTCAGCTCCCTGGACGACTTCTATCGCCAGGCCCAAGCAGATGGCGTGCAACTGGTGGTTGGCCCGCTGGAGAAGCCCCTGGTCAAGCAGATGAGCGACCGCGAGCAGCTGCCCATCACCACCCTGGCCCTGAACTACAGCGACGCCGGCCAGGAAGGCCCCGCTCAATTGTTCCAGTTCGGTCTCGCCGCCGAGGATGAAGCCCGCGAAGTGGCACGCCGCGCCTGGGGTGACGGCATGCGCCGCGCCGTGGCACTGGTGCCTCGCGGCGAATGGGGCGATCGCGTACTCAACGCCTTCCGCCAGAGCTGGGAGCAGTCCGGTGGCAGCCTGATCGCCGCCGAACATGTCGACCAACCGGTCGAACTCGCCCAGCAGATCGCCGACCTGTTCCAGCTGCGCCAGAGCGAATCGCGTGCCAAGCGCCTGCAAGGCGCGCTGGGCACACAGGTTGCCGCCCAGCCCTCTCGCCGCCAGGACGTCGACTTCATCTTCCTCGCCGCCACCCCGCAACAGGCCCAGCAGATCAAGCCGACCCTGGCCTTCCAATACGCGGGGGATGTGCCGGTGTATGCGACCTCCCACCTGTTCACCGGCAGCAACAACCAGGCGCAGTACCTGGACCTGAACGGCATCCGTTTCTGCGAAACCCCCTGGCTGCTGAACAGCAACGACCCGCTGCGTCAGGAGGTCGATCGCCAGTGGCCGCAAGCAGGTGGCAGCCTGGGCCGCCTTTACGCAATGGGCGTGGACGCCTATCGACTGGCTCCTCGCCTGAACCAGCTCAAGGCGCTTCCGGAAAGCCGCGTTGACGGCCTCTCCGGCAGCCTCAGCCTCAACCCCGCACAGCGTGTCGAGCGCCAGCTGCCCTGGGCCGAATTCCGTGACGGCCAGGTCCTGCGACTCCCCGACAGCGATTCTTGAACCAGCGACAATCCAGCGGGCAAGCGGCGGAAGCCCTTGCTCGCTCCCACCTCGAACAACACGGCTTGCGCCTGCTCGCCAGCAATTGGCGATGCCCACGGGGCGAGCTCGATCTGGTCATGCTGGACGGCGATACAGTAGTATTCGTCGAAGTGCGCTACCGGCGGCATGCCGCCTGGGGCGGAGCGCTGGAAAGCGTCGATGCGCGCAAGCGCGCCAAGCTGATTACCGCGGCCCAGCACTTCCTCCTCAAGGAGTCCCGCTGGGCCAAATACCCGTGCCGATTTGACGTGGTCGCCATCAACTCGATGGATGGCGACTCACCCCCGCGACTGACATGGCTGCAAAACGCCTTTGATACCTGAGCAGTCGCTCCCACTTAAGGTCAACCCGATGGACATGCAACCCCGAATCCGCCAGCTCTTCCAGGCCAGCATCGACACCAAGCTGCTGGCCATGGAAATGCTCGCACCGCACATCGAGCACGCGAGCATGGTGATGGTCAACGCACTGCTCAACGAGGGCAAGATCCTGGCATGCGGCAACGGCGGCTCCGCCGGCGACGCCCAGCACTTCTCATCCGAGCTGCTCAACCGCTTCGAGCGCGAGCGCCCGAGCCTGCCCGCACTGGCATTGACCACCGACAGCTCGACCATCACCTCGATCGCCAACGACTACAGCTACAACGAGATCTTCTCCAAGCAGATCCGCGCCCTGGGCCAACCAGGCGACATCCTGCTGGCGATCTCCACCAGCGGTAACTCGGCGAACATCATTCAGGCCATCCAGGCCGCACATGATCGCGAAATGATTGTCGTAGCTCTGACCGGCCGTGATGGTGGCGGCATGGCCTCCCTGCTGCTGCCGGAAGATGTCGAGATACGCGTGCCCGCCAAGTCCACGGCGCGCATCCAGGAAGTCCACCTGCTAGCCATCCATTGCCTCTGTGACCTGATCGATCGTCAATTGTTTGGGAGTGAAGAATGACGCGTTCCCCCCTGATCCTCGCCTGTCTCGCCATCACCCTGGCTCTGGGTGGCTGTGGCGGCCGCACCATCGGCAAGACCATCGACGACCAGTCCACGCCGTCCAAGGTGCGGGCCAAGATCGACGCTGCGAATCCCGACCTCAAGACCAACTCGCACATCGTGGTCACCAGCTACAACGGCGTCGTGCTGCTGGCTGGCCAGACCCCCAACGACAACCTCAAGTCCCAAGCCGAACAGGCCGCGCGCAGCGCGCAGGGCGTCAAGAAGGTGCACAACGAGCTGCACGTTGGCCAGAACTCCTCCACCCTGGCGCGGATGAACGACAGCACCATCACCACCAAGATCACCACACAGCTGCTGGCCGACAGCCAGATCCCCAGCTCGCAGATCAAGGTCGTGACCGAGAACGGCATCGTCTATCTGCTTGGCCTGGTGACCCGCCAGGAAGCCGCCAAAGCCACCAGCGTCGTGCAAGGCGTCTCTGGCGTGCAACGCATCGTGAAGCTGTTCGAATACACCAACTGACCGAACAGCGCGCACAAAAAAGGCGATCCAACCGGATCGCCTTTTTTATTATTTCACCACCTTGAGGCTGGGACGCCCACTGGGTCGCGGAGAACCACTCGACGGGTCGCCGCCGGACGGGCCGTCATCTTCCGGCCCCTGATCGTCCTCATCCACCACCGGAGGCTCCAGGTCGAAGACCATGCCCTGCCCGTTCTCCCGGGCATAGATGGCCATGATCGCCGCTGCCGGAATGTAGAGGTTGTGGGCAACACCACCGAAACGCCCCTCGAAACTCACCGCATCGTTATCCATGTGCAGGTGACGCACCGCACTGGGAGAGACATTGAGCACGATCTGGCCATCGTTGGCGTAGCCGGCCGGCACCTTGACGCCGGCGAACTCGGCATTCACCAGCAGATGGGGCGTGCAGTTGTTGTCGACGATCCACTCATAGAGCGCACGGACCAGATAGGGACGACTGGAGTTCATCAAGGGCTCCTTATCAGCGCATGTCGTGCTCGACTGCCGACAGGCTGGCCTGGAAGCCATCGCGTGCGAAGAGGCGCTCCATGTAATCCAGCAATGGCTTGGCAGGACGAGGCAATTCGATTCCCAGGACCGGCAGGCGCCAGAGAATCGGCAACAGGCAGCAGTCTACAAGACTGAGGTCTTCGCTGAGGAAAAAGGGTTTGTCGGCGAACAGCGGCGATACACCGGTGAGACTCTCACGCAGCTCCTTGCGAGCGACCGCCTTGACGGCCTCCTTCACCCGCGGATCGAGAATCTGATCCACCAGGCTGCACCAATCACGCTGCACACGGTGCATCAGTAGCCGCGTATTACCCCTTGCTACCGGGTAGACCGGCATCAGCGGCGGGTGGGGGTAGCGCTCTTCGAGGTACTCCATCACCACAGTCGGCTCATAGAGTGCGAGGTCACGATCGACCAGGGTCGGCACGCTGCCGTATGGATTGACCTCGGCGAGCTTGGGCGGGCAACGGCCCGGCTCGACATCGATTATCTCCGCAGCGACACCCTTCTCGGCGAGCACGATGCGTACACGATGGGAGTAGTGGTCTGCGGGGTCGGAGTAACAGGCCAACCTGTTGGTTACGGCCATGGTGCCCTCCTCGCTTGAAGTTATGCAGTAGTAGAAAAACGCGCGCGCCCATTAAGGGCGCGCGAGTATACAACGGTGACGCGGGGTATCAGTGCACGTCTTTCCAGTATTCACGCTTCAGCAGATAGGCGAATACGAAGAAGAAGGCCAGATACAGCAGAACGTAGGTGCCGATACGCTGCATGTGCAGCTTGTTCGGGTCCGCAGAGTAAGCCAAGAAGGTCACCAGGTTCTGAACCTTCACATCGAACTCGGCTTCGCTCAGCTTGCCGGTCTTCGGCACGATGGTCAGCTGATCACAGGCTTCGTGGGTGATGGGGGCCCCAGTCAGCGGGTCATACTGCTTCTTGCCGCCTTCGACAGCCTGGACCTGCTTGCAACCTACGACCTGGCGACCTTGCAGGCCGACCAGCACGTTAGGCATGCCGACGTTCGGGAAGATCTTGTTGTTCACGCCCCAGGGACGCGCCGGATCTTCATAGAAGTTGCGCAGGTAGCTGTACAGCCAATCGGTACCACGAACACGAGCGACCAGGGTCAGGTCCGGCGGCGCGGCGCCGAACCAGGTCTTGGCATCGCTCGGCTTCATGCCGATCTGCATGTGGTCGCCAATCTTGGCGCCAGTCAGAACCAGGTTCTGCATCATCAACTCTTCAGGAATGCCCAGGTCCTTGGCCACGCGCTCATAGCGCTGGAACTTGGCACTGTGGCAGCCCATGCAGTAGTTGGCGAAGGTACGAGCACCGTCTTGCAGTGCAGCCTTGTCGGTCAGGTCGATATCGACATGATCCAGCTCTACATCATGGCCACCGGCGGCGAAGGTCAAGGCCGGCAGCGCAGCGATAACAAATGCAGCAAATAGCTTTTTCATCAGCCTGTCACCCTTTCCGGAACCGGTTTGGTTTTTTCCATCCTGGTGTAGAAGGGCATCAGGATGAAGTACGCGAAGTACAGGATGGTGCACACCTGCGACAGCAGCGTACGGCCCGGGGTCGGCGCGAGAACACCCAGCACGCCGAGGATGACGAAGGACACGCAGAAGATCAGCAGCCAGACCTTGCTCAGCCAGCCTTTGTAGCGCATCGATTTGACGGGGCTGCGATCCAGCCACGGCAGCACGAAGAGCACGGCGATGGCGGCGCCCATGGCGATAACGCCCATCAGCTTGTCCGGAACGGCACGGAGAATCGCGTAGAACGGGGTGAAGTACCACACCGGCGCGATGTGCTCAGGCGTCTTGAACGGGTTGGCCTGTTCGAAGTTCGGCTTCTCGAGGAAGTAACCGCCCATCTCCGGGAAGAAGAACACCACGAAGCAGAACACGAAGAGGAACACCACCACACCGACGATGTCTTTCACGCTGTAGTAGGGGTGGAGGGCGATGCCGTCGAGCGGAATGCCGTTCTCATCCTTCAGCTTCTTGATGTCCACGCCGTCGGGGTTGTTCGAACCCACTTCGTGCAGGGCCAGGATGTGCAGCACGACCAGACCGAGGATCACGATCGGCAGCGCAATCACATGCAGCGCGAAGAAGCGGTTCAGGGTGATGCCGGAGATCAGGTAGTCACCACGGATCCACTGGGTCAGGTCGCCGCCGATCACCGGAATGGCGCCGAACAGCGAGATGATCACCTGGGCACCCCAGTAGGACATCTGGCCCCAGGGCAGCAGGTAGCCCATGAAGGCCTCAGCCATCAGGGCGAGGTAGATCAGCATGCCGAAGATCCACACCAGCTCGCGCGGCTTCTGGTAGGAGCCGTAGAGCAGACCGCGGAACATGTGCATGTAGACCACGATGAAGAACGCCGAGGCGCCGGTGGAGTGCAGGTAGCGAATGATCGCCCCGTACTCGACGTCGCGCATGATGTACTCGACGGACGCGAAGGCCTCTTCAGCGGACGGGGTGAAGCTCATGGTCAGCCAGATACCGGTGAGGATCTGGTTCACCAGGACCAGCAGGGCCAGGGAGCCGAAGAAATAGAAGAAGTTGAAGTTCTTCGGAGCGTAGTACTTGCTCAGATGGTCTTCCCACATCTTGGTCGCGGGGAAGCGCGCATCGATCCATTCCATGAATTTGCTCATTAGGCCTTCTCCTGGTCCACACCGATGACGATGACATCATCCGACTCGTAGGAGTGGGGCGGCACCGGCAGGTTCAAGGGAGCAGGCTGCGCCTTGTAGACGCGGCCGGCGAGGTCGTAGCGAGAACCGTGGCAGGGGCAGAAGTAACCGCCCACCCACTCGGCGCCCAGGTCGGCCGGCGCGACTTCCGGACGGAAGGAGGGCGAGCAGCCGAGGTGGGTGCAGAGACCGACCAGCACCAGGATTTCCGGCTTGATCGCACGGTTGTGCGGATCGACGTAGGTCGGCTGCACGGACGCTTCGGACTTGGGATCAGCCATGCGCTCATCGATCTTGCCCAGGTTGCCGAGAATCTCCTCGGTACGGCGAACGATGAACACCGGCTGGCCGCGCCACTCAGCAATCATCTGCTGACCCGCTTCGACCTTGCTGATATTCACCTTCACCGGTGCCCCTGCGGCCTTGGCCTTCGCACTGGGCTGCCATGACCCCACAAACGGGATCGCAGCGCCCACCGCTCCTGCAGCACCCACCACGGATGTGGCTGCTACGAGGAAGCGACGCCGGCCTGCATTCACGCCGTCATTGCTCATTCAGTCGTCTCCCATCAGCTTTTGTGGCCTGTTGTTCAGGCCTCTACTAAGTAAAAATCGAGCCGCGCAAAAAATTCGCCAAATGGTAAAGAAAACCCCCTCTCCTGACAAGGTAATAGCCAGATACAAAACGGCTGAAAGCCTTGAGAGATAAGGGTTACGCGCATGCGACAAGCTGTCGCAGGGCATTTTCGCGGGCATAAAAAAACGCCCAGATCCACAAGGGCCTGGGCGTTTTTCGAAGCGTTGTATTAACGCTTGGAGTACTGCGGACGCTTACGCGCTTTACGCAGACCGACCTTCTTACGCTCGACTTCGCGGGCATCGCGAGTCACGTAGCCGGCTTTACGCAGCGGGCTGCGCAGGGCTTCGTCGTAGTTGATCAGGGCACGGGTGATACCGTGACGGATCGCACCAGCCTGACCGCTGACACCACCACCGAGAACGGTGACGTAGATGTCGAACTTCTCGACGGTCTCGGTCAGCTCCAGCGGCTGACGCACGACCATGCGAGCGGTCTCACGGCCAAAGAACTGATCCAGGCTGCGGTTGTTGATGGAAATCTTGCCAGTACCCGGACGCAGGAAAACGCGTGCGGTTGCAGTCTTACGACGGCCAGTGCCGTAGTTTTGAGTCGCCGACATAATGAACTATCCCGTTAAATCTTCAGTTCTTGGGGCTGCTGAGCGGTGTGCGGGTGAGCAGAACCCTTGTACACCTTCAGCTTGCGATACATGTCGCGACCCAGCGGGTTCTTCGGCAGCATGCCTTTGACCGCGGTCTCGATCACGCGCTCAGGGGCCTTGGCAATCAGCTTCTCGAAGTTGATTTCCTTGATGCCGCCCGGGAAGCCGGAGTGCGAGTAGTACATCTTGTCGGTAGTCTTGGCACCGGTCACACGTACCTGCTCGGCGTTGATGACGACTATGTAGTCGCCGGTATCAACGTGCGGGGTGTATTCCGGCTTGTGCTTGCCGCGCAGACGGCTAGCAATTTCGGTGGCCAGACGACCCAGGGTCTGACCGGCAGCGTCGACGACATACCAGTCGCGCTTAACAGTTTCCGGTTTTGCAGTAAAAGTCTTCATTCGCTATAGCCTCAGGGGCCGCCCTGAAAATAAGACGGCGGATCTTACTGAATAGTGCTCGCCCTGGCAACACAGGGCAGCCGGAAACAGACGCTATCGGGGGCTCGGGTCAGCGCGTCCGCACACGGCAAGGGGTTTCGGCGGGCTAGGCATCCCCACCTTCCTTCTTCGCGAGCTAGGCATCCCCGCAAAGAAAGCCGCGGAATTATGCCGATTGCACAGAAAATTTCAACCTGATTTGATAGCAATCTTTGCCAATAGAGGAACGTTGCATGGAATTCCGCCAGCTCGGCAACACCGATATCAAGGTCAGCAGCCTGTGCCTGGGCACCATGACCTGGGGCGAACAGAACAGCGAAGCCGAAGCGTTCGCCCAGATCGAACGAGCCAAAGCATTCGGCATCAACTTCATGGATACCGCCGAGATGTACCCGGTACCGCCCCGTGCCGAGACTTATGCCGCAACCGAAACCATCATCGGCAACTGGTTCGCCAGGCGCGGCGATCGTGCCGACTGGATCCTTGCCAGCAAGGTGGCGGGCCCCGGCAACGGCATCACCCACATCCGCGGCGGCAACCTCAAGCACAACCGCCAGCACATTACCGCCGCACTGGATGCCAGCCTCAAGCGCCTGCAGACCGACTGGATCGACCTGTACCAGCTGCATTGGCCCGAGCGCAGCACCAATTTCTTCGGCCAACTGGGCTACCAGCACCGCGAGGAGGACTCCACCCCGCTGCAGGAAACCCTGGAAGTGCTCGGCGAACAGGCGAAGGCCGGCAAGATCCGCCAGATCGGCCTGTCCAACGAAACTCCATGGGGCACGATGAAATTCCTGCAGTTGGCCGATCAACTGGGGCTCCCTCGCGCCGCGTCCATCCAGAACCCCTACAACCTGCTCAATCGCAGCTTCGAGGTGGGCCTGGCCGAGGTGGCGATCCGTGAGCGTTGCGGCCTCCTGTCCTACTCACCCCTGGCATTCGGCATGCTGTCCGGCAAGTACGAGAACGGTGCGCGCCCAGCCAACGCCCGCATCAGCCTGTTCAGCCGCTTCGCCCGCTACACCAACCCGCAAGCCCAGGCGGCCTGTTCGCGCTATGTGGCGCTGGCCCGCGAGCACGGCCTGGACCCGGCACAAATGGCGCTGGCCTTCGTCACCGCCCAGCCCTTCGTCACCAGCAACATCATCGGCGCGACCAACCTGGAACAGTTGGAGAGCAACCTGGCCAGCAGCGCCCTGACCCTTTCCGATGCCGTTCTGGAAGGCATCGCCGAAATCCATCGGGCCCAGCCGAACCCCGCCCCGTAAATGGAAAAGCCCGGCACTCGCCGGGCTTCCCTTCACCGCATCCGCTTACAGCGAGCGGGCAATGATCTCTTTCATGATTTCGTTGGTGCCGGCATAGATGCGCTGCACACGGGCGTCCGCCCAGGCGCGCGCCACTGGGTATTCCCACATGAAGCCGTAGCCACCGTGCAGCTGCACGCACTCGTCGAGCACCTTGCACTGCAGGTCGGTGCCCCAGTACTTGAGCATCGCCGCAGTGGGTACATCCAGCTTGCGCTGCAGGTGCAACTCCAGGCAGCGGTCGACGAAGACCCGGCCGATCTGGATCTCGGTGGCCATCTCGGCCAACTTGAAGCGGGTGTTCTGGAACTCGGCGATGGCTTTGCCGAAGGCCTTGCGATCGCGGGTGTAATCGAGGGTCCACTTCAGCGCCGCCTCGGCCGACGCCAGCGCGCCGATCCCGACGGTCAGGCGTTCCTGGGGCAGCTCCTGCATCAGGTAGGCGAAGCCCATGCCGGCCTGGCCCAGCAGGTTTTCCTTGGGCACCCGCACATCCTGGAAGAACAGCTCGGAGGTGTCCTGGGCCTTCATGCCCACCTTCTCCAGGCGCTTGCCCTTGGAGAAGCCCGGCGTGCCGGCCTCCACCAGGAACAGGCTGGTGCCCTTGGCGCCGGCCTTGGGGTCGGTCTTGGCGACTACGATCACCAGGTCAGCCAGGTAGCCGTTGGTGATGAAGGTCTTCGAGCCATTGATGATGTACTCATCACCGTCCAGCACCGCGGTGGTCTTCACGCCCTGCAGGTCGGAGCCGGCGCCCGGCTCGGTCATGGCGATGGCGGTCACCAGCTCACCGGTCACCATGCGCGGCAGGTATTTCTGCTTCAGCTCTTCGGAGCCGTAATGGAGCACATAGGGCGCGACGATGTCCGAATGCAGCGAGAAGCCGATGCCGGTGAGCCCCAGGCGACCGATCTCCTCGATCACCACGGTGCTGTAGAGGAAGTCGGCGCCCATGCCGCCGTACTCCTCGGGGATGTGCGAGCAGAGCATGCCGGCCTCCCCTGCCTTGCTCCACAGGGCGCGATCGATGTAGCCGTCCTTCTCCCATTGATGATGGAAAGGCACCGCCTCCTGTTCGAGGAACTTGCGCACGCTGTCGCGGAAGAGTTCGTGATCGGAGCTGAACAGGGTTCTGGGGATCATGCGGTCACCTTGATGGATGCGTCTGGGGTCGGGGTTCGAAGGCCACAGACTGTAGGACAGTCGTACCAGACGCACACTGGACAGTTGCGACAAAAAATAAGACGATCCAGCCGGCTAATGACCGCTTTCCCCTAATAAGAACAAGACCATGACCAACCAGCAGTCCCCCACCCTAAGACGGGTGAGTATCCTCGCCACCGAAGGTGTCTTCGCTTCCACCCTGATGCAGGCCAAGGATTTCTTCCATATGGCCAGCCTCCGCTACAGCAAGCTTCAGGGCCTCGGCCTCAAGCCCGCATTCGAAATCCACCTGGTCAGCCCGGATGGCCTGCCGGTGCGCAGCTTCAGCGATGTGATCATGCCGGTCGACGGCGCGCTGGACGAAGCCGACATCATCATCCTGCCGGCCTTCTGGGATGACTTCGACGCCCTTTGCGAGCGCCACCCCCAGGTCCTGCAATGGCTGCGCGAGCGCCACGCCGCCGGCAGCTCCATCTGCGGCGAGGCCACCGGGGTGTTCTGGATGGCCCAGGCCGGGCTTCTGGATGGCAAGGAAGCGACCACCTACTGGCGCTTCTTCCGCGAGTTCGGCGAGCGCTTCCCCAAGGTGCTGCTGAACCAGGAAAAGCACCTCTCGGACGCCGACAATCTCTACTGCGCCGGCGGCGTCACGTCCGCCTGCGACCTGTACATCTACCTGATCGAGCGTTTCTGCGGCGCCAGCATCGCCCAGGCAGTCTCCCGCGACATCCTCTATGAAGTGCAACGCAGCTACGCCCCGGGGCGCATCGGGTTCGGCGGGCAGAAGCTGCACCAGGACGTAACCATCCTGCAGATCCAGCACTGGCTCGAAGAGCACTTCGCCGACAAGTTCCGCTTCGAGGACGTCGCCCGCGACCACGGCATGAGCATCCGCAACTTCATGCGCCGCTTCCAGGCCGCCACCGGTGACAAGCCGCTGCACTACCTGCAACGGTTACGCATCGAAACAGCCAAGGGCCTCCTGTCAGCTACCCGCAAGAGCATCAAGACCATCAGCTACGAAGTGGGTTACGACGACGCCAGCTTCTTCGCCCGACTGTTTCGCCAGCACACCAATCTTTCCCCCAACCAGTACCGCAGGCAGTTCCAGCACAAAGGCGAGTAAAGCCGCCATCCCAAGGATGGGTTGGCCGACAGCGGCAGCGACTTATGATCCGGGCATGGTCCCCATTGGGGTGTCCGAACCTTTTCCGTCAGCGGTACGGCGGATGAAGAACAACAATAAAAGGTACTCAACCATGCGCCGTTACCTGCTTGCCCTGCTGGCTGCCGCCAGCTTCACAGCCGTCGCAGACGACTGGAAACCCTTCCCCTACGACCAGGCTGCCTACGACTACTCCGGTGACAAGCTGCGCCAGGCCTGGCCCCAGCTGACCCGCGGCTTCGGCCCCGACTATCCCTTCCCCGATGCCGACTGGGTGGTGACCATGGCCACCCAGAACCCCAAGGCACTGGAGATGACCGTTACCGGCAACACCGGCTTCACCGGCAAGCCCGAGGAAGCCGAAGCCTATGCGGCCCGGCTGCAGGACGTGTGGCGTCTGATGTTCAAGGGTGATTTCGCCGAGGCCAAGAAGCAGGGCCTGGCCCTGGGCGTCGGCGGCCAGGTGCCGGCGATGTTCGCCCAGGTGATCTACGCGATGTTCCTCGCCCCCAACCAAGAGGAGAAACACCGCCTGCTGGAGGAAGTGATCAAGTACACCGACGAGGCCGGCGAACTGGTCCAGGCCGACACCGTGGCCCAGTTCGGCCGCGTGTACGCCAAGGCGCGCCTCGGCGAGGAGCTGTCGGTACCGGTGGTACTCAAGCGCGGCTACACCAGCCAGATTCCCGAGGAACTGGACGCCCTGCTGCAGAAGCAACCGCGCCAGCCCTTCGCCCTCGCCCTCTACGGCGGCTACGAAGCCGGCGTGATCCGCAAGGTCGGCAAACTGGTGGGCAAAATGACCTACGGGGTCAGCTCGGACAAGATGGAGCAGTACTTCACCCGCTCCTTCAGCGCCAAGGACGACCTGCCCATCGGCCACTACGAGTACGCCAACGCCCTGGTCTACGTCTACGGCGAGGATGAAGAGCAGAAGGTCCTGGACCACCTGAAAAAGGCCGTGGCGATCAAGCCGATCAACGCCATGGAAGCGCTGGAAGTCGCCCACGCCCAGGCGTTGCTGAAGCAGTATGAGAAGGAAGTGGCGCAGCGCTAAAGCTGGAAGCTGGAAGCTGGAAGCTGGAAGCTGGAAGCCAAGATAGCGTGCGGGCCGACGAACTCGGCCCGCATTGCTTTTTCTTCAGGCTAAAAGCTTCAGGCTTCCAGCTTTTTCATTAGGGCTTATGCGGCCGCGAGAGGAATTCGTGGGACTGCATCTCCAGCAGGCGGCTGAGGGTGCGCTGGAACTCGAAGGTCAGGCGACCGCCGGTGTACAGGTCCTTCAGCTCCACCTCGGCAGAGATGATGAGCTTGACGTTGCGGTCGTAGAACTCGTCCACCAGGTTGATGAAGCGTCGCGCCATGTCGTCCTTCGCCACGCCCATCTGCTCGACGTTGGCCAGGATCACCGCGTGGAAGATCTTGCCCAGCTCGATGTAGTCGTTCTGGCTACGCGGGCCGTCGCAGAGTTCGCGGAACTCGAACCAGGCAACGTCCTCGCATACGCGGACCGCGCGGATCTCGCGATTCTCGATCATCAGCGCTTCGTTTTCCTGGGCCTGGGTGCAATCCGGCAGCAGGCTCTTGAAGCTGGTCTTCAGGCTGGCCTCGGCCTCGTCGCCCAGGGGCCAGTGGAACAGTTCGGCCTGCTCCAGGGCGCGTAGACGGTAGTCCACGCCACTGTCGACGTTGACGACATCGGTGTACTGCTTGACCAGGGCGATGGCCGGCAGGAAGCGCGCACGCTGCAAGCCGTCCTTGTAGAGGCCGTCCGGCACGATGTTGGACGTCGCCACCAGGCTCACACCGTTCTTGAACAGCTCGTCCAGCAGGGTGGCGAGGATCATCGCGTCGGTGATGTCGGAGACGAAGAACTCGTCGAAGCAGATCACCCGCGCCTCGTCGGCGAAACGCTTGCCGATGATGGTCAGCGGGTTCTTCTCACCCTTGAGGGTTTTCATCTCCTCATGCACGCGCTTCATGAAGCGGTGGAAGTGGGTGCGCATCTTCTCCTTGAACGGCAAGGCGTCGAAGAAGGTGTCGACCAGGTAGGTCTTGCCACGACCGACGCCGCCCCAGAAATACAGGCCCTTGACCGGCCCCTGGCGCTTCTTGGCGAACAGGCCGCCGAACAAGCCGGTTTTGCTCTGGCCATCGGCGATCAGATCGTCGTACAGGCGCTGCAGATGGCGGACGGCAGTTTCCTGCGCGGCGTCGTGGAAGAAGTCCGGCCGCTTGAGATCGGCCTGGTAACGCTCGAGGGGGGTCATGATCGGTAGCAAGGCAACGAAAAACGGGGTCGTCACTTTAGCGACGCCCCCGTTTCTTGGCAATCGGCCAGCAGCGCCGGCCGTAAGAAAGCGCCTCAGTCCTGGGGCGCAAGTGCCTCACGCAGACGCTGAACGGCAGCATCACGGGCATCGGCATCGGTGAACTCACCGCCCTGCCCCACGGCCTCGCCATCGAGCCACAGGCCATAGCTGGAGCCGTCGCTGCGGATATCCAGGGCGCTGCCATCCTGCAGGCGCTTGGTCACCAGGCCCGAGGACTTGCCATCCGCGAACGAACGGGACAGCAGCAGTTGCTCGCCATCAGCAGCCAGCAGGCGGAAGCGGAAGCTGCCGTCCTCTTCGCGGAAGCTGACGAAGCGCGCACTCTTGGCCGCCTTCTTCTTGCCGGCATCGGCGCTCTGCACATTGCTGCGGAAGGACCGCAGGCCGACCGCCTCACGCAGCTCGTTGAGGAAAGGCGTCGCGGTCTTGCGTGCCTTGGCGGCACCGGAGAGGAGGATGTCTTCCAGATCGGCCGGGCGCTCGATCAGCGCGTGATAACGCTCGCGGGCTTCGCCCAGCTCGTTGTCCAGCAGCTGGAACAGGCGCTGCTTGGCTTCGCCCCAGGCCAGGCCGTCGAGCAGCTCGGCCCGGAAGGCCGCCAGCTGCGCCGGCGTGGAGAAGGCCTGGTAGAGGGTGTAGAGGTGGGAACTGTCCGGGTCCTTCGGCTCGCCGGGCGCGCGCGAGTCGGTGACGATGCGGGCGATGGCGTCCTTCAGCTGCTTGGCGCTGCCGAACAGCGGAATGGTGTTGTCGTAGCTCTTGGACATCTTGCGACCGTCCAGGCCGGGAAGCGTCGCCACTTCCTCTTCGATCACCGCCTCCGGCAGGGTGAACAGCTCGCGACCGGCACCGAACAGGTGGTTGAAGCGCTGGCCGATGTCACGGGCCATCTCCACGTGCTGGATCTGGTCACGGCCCACCGGGACCTTGTGGGCGTTGAACATCAGGATGTCCGCGGCCATCAGTACCGGGTAACTGAACAGCCCCATGGTGACGCCGGCATCCGGGTCTTCACCGTTCTCGACGTTCTTGTCCACCGAAGCCTTGTAGGCATGGGCGCGGTTGAGCAGGCCCTTGCCGGCGACACAGGTCAGCAGCCAGGTCAGCTCGGGGATCTCGGGGATATCCGACTGGCGATAGAAGGTCGCCTTGTCCACATCCAGGCCGCAGGCCAGCCAGGTGGCGGCGATCTCGAGGCGCGAGCGCTGGATGCGTGCCGGGTCGTCGCACTTGATCAGCGCGTGATAGTCCGCGAGGAAGTAGAAGGAATCGACGTCGGCGTCACGGCTGGCAACGATGGCGGGACGGATGGCGCCAGCGTAGTTGCCGAGGTGCGGAGTGCCGGTGGTGGTGATGCCGGTGAGAATGCGAGTGGTCATGGATAATCGCTTGTCGGACTGCAGTCGGGGTCAGAGGCGCGGCAGGACCAGATCCTTGAGATCGGTCAGCTTGCCGTGAAAGAAGTGCCCGCATTCTGCCACTTTCAGCAGCTCATGGGGGCGTTGCAGGGAGGCAGACCAGCCATACACGGCCTGAGGCTCGACCACCTCGTCGGTGTCGGGCTGGATCACCGTCATCTCGCCGCGCTCAGGCAGCGGAGTGGCGTCGGTCAGGCGCATGACCGCCGGCGCCACCATGAACAGGCGAGGCACTTCGATGGCCTGGTGCTCCAGACGGCCCGCCAGGCTTGCCGCAACGAAACCACCGAAGGAGAAACCGAACAGGGTCAGCGCCAGTTCCGGACGCTGGGAGCGGAACCAGTGGGCAGCGGCTTCGGCATCATCCACCTCGCCGGTGTTCATATCATGGCTGCCGGCACTGGCGCCGACACCGCGGTAATTGAAGCGCAGGGTGCTGTATCCGGCATCGCGAGCGGTGCGCTGCAGGGTAGAGACCACCTTGTTGAGCATGGTGCCGCCCTGGATCGGGTTCGGATGGCAGATCAGCGCCAGCCCCTTGGCATCGGGCAGGTCGAGGTGAAGTGCTTCCAGCTGGCCACTTGGCCCCTGGAGCAGAATGGGATTTTCACGATTGGACAACGGGAACTCCGTGACCCCGGACCGGGTCGACTCGTCTTGGTTAAGCACCACAGGGCTTGCGTCGCGGTATACAGCGCGGATTCGAGCCGTTAACGTAATGCAAAGCTGCTTATAGAGGAAGGACTCGTGGAACAGTCGCTCACGGCCTGGTTGTTGCCAGCACTCGCCCTGCTCGCCGGTATCGGCATCGGTTTTCTGGTCGCCCGACTGCTGCCCGGCACCGCGCCGAATCGCACGCAGCGTCAACTGGATGACCTGCAGGCACGCTTCGATACCTATCAAAGTGAAGTGGTCACCCATTTCAACACCACTGCCAACCTGGTGAAGAAGCTCACCCAGAGCTACCAGGACGTGCAGGAACACCTGTCCGACGGCGCCAGCCGGCTAGCCCTGGACGAACTGACCCGCCAGCGCCTGCTCGCCGCCTTGCACACGGACGACGCCCCCGGCCCGCGCGAGCGCCTGACCCCGCCGCGCAGCCACGAGGCGCCGAAGGACTATGCACCCAAGTCCACCGACGGCCCGGGCACCCTGGACGAAAACTTCGGGCTCAAGGGCAAGTACTGAGCACTGGATGAGTCAACGAAGAGCCCCGCCTAGGCGGGGCTTTTTCATGCCGGGAAACGTCCCGGGTTCCACGTCAGGCCCAACGCCGGGCCAAAAAAAGCCCCGCATCAGCGGGGCTTTTTCATCAGCGATGCGATCAGATCGCGCCGCGGCTACGCAGCAGGTCGAGCACGGCCTTGACGCCCTCTTCCACCGACTGGCTCTGGGTGTCGATCACCAGATCGGCATTCAGCGGCACGTCGTAGGGGAAGGATTCACCGGGGATGTTGTCCTGGTCGGCCGCGTACAGCCCTTGCGGGTCACGCTCGCGGCAGATCTGCGGGGACGCCTGGACGTATACGGTGATCAGGCGATCGTTGCCGATCAGCACCTTGGCCTGCTCGCGGCCTTCCGCATCCGGCGCCACGAAGGCCGCCAGGGTCAGCAGGCCGGCTTCGTTGAACTGGCGCGCCACGTGGGCGGCACGGCGCCAGTTCTCGGTGCGCCCGGCGCGGTCCTGCGGCAGGCCCTTGTTCAGATCATGACGCAGGTTTTGGCCATCGAGGACGTAGACCGCACGGCCCATGTCGAACAGCTTGCGCTCCACGGCATAGGCCAGGGTGCTCTTGCCGGCACCGGAGAGGCCGCTGAACAACACGGTGGCCGGCTTCTGGCCAAAGCGTGCAGCACGCTCCTCGGTGGAAACGTGGGCGGACTCACCATGCACGCCCTGGCCGCCAGCGGCAACCGGTGCGGCGATGATCATGCCGGCGCCGACGGTGCCGTTAGTGAGGCGGTCGATAACGATGAAGGCACCGGTGGTGCGGTTGCTTTCATAGCCGTCGAGGGCGATGGGTGCGTCCAGGCTGATCTTGACCTTGGCGATCTCGTTCAATTGCAGGTCGCTGCCGGCCCCCTCTTCGAGGGTGTTCACGTCCACCTTGTGGGCGATGCTGGCGATGGAGCCCGGCACGTAGCTGGTGGCGCGCTTGATGTCGTATTTCTTGCCCGGCAGCATCGGCTCCTCGGACATCCACACCAGCATGGCGTCGAAGCCGTCGGTGACCTGCGGGCGGTTGTCGGCATGCACCAGCATGTCGCCGCGGGAAACGTCGATCTCGTCTTCCAGGGTCAGGGTGATGGCCTGGCCGGGGCCGGCCTGCTCCAGCTCGCCCTCGAAGGTGACGATGGACTTGACCTTGCTGCCCTTGCCCGACGGCAGCACGACGACTTCATCGCCCTTGTGCACGACGCCGCTGGCGAGGGTGCCGGCGAAGCCACGGAAGTTCAGGTTGGGGCGGTTGACGTACTGCACCGGGAAGCGCATGTCGGCGAAATTGCGGTCGCCGGCGACCTCGACGGTCTCGAGGATCTCCATCAGCGACTGGCCGGTGTACCAGGGCGAACGCTCGCTCTTGTTCACCACGTTGTCGCCCTTCAGCGCCGACATCGGCACGAAGTGGATGGACGTCGGGTTGAGCTTGATGCGCTCGGCGAACTGCAGGTAGTCGGCCTTGATCGACTCGAACACGCCCTGGTCGAAGTCCTTCAGGTCCATCTTGTTGATGGCGACGACGATGTGCTTGATGCCCAGCAGGGAAGCGATGTAGCTGTGGCGGCGGGTCTGGGTCTGCACGCCGTAGCGGGCGTCGACCAGGATGATCGCCAGGTCGCAGGTGGAGGCGCCAGTGGCCATGTTGCGCGTGTACTGCTCATGGCCGGGGGTGTCGGCGATGATGAACTTGCGCTTGGCGGTGGAGAAGTAACGGTAGGCGACATCGATGGTGATGCCCTGCTCGCGCTCGGCCTGCAGGCCATCCACCAGCAGCGCCAGGTCCACTTCGTCACCGGTGGTGCCGACCTTCTTGGAATCGCGGGTGATGGCTTCCAGATGGTCTTCGTAGATCATCTTGGAGTCGTGCAGCAGGCGCCCGATCAGGGTGCTCTTGCCGTCGTCGACGTTGCCACAGGTGAGGAAGCGCAAGAGTTCCTTGCGCTCGTGCTGGGCCAGGTAAGCGAGGATGTCCTCGCTGATCAGATCGGATTGATGGCTCATTGCATTCAAGCTCCAAGCTGCAAGCCTCAAGCGGCAAGCTCGTCGGCGTCCAGCTAGACAGAAATTTTGTTGATCAACCCCGTGAGCATTCTCGATAACTCACGGGTTTCGACTACCCAATCAGCAGCAAGCGACTCCGCTATGTACCCGATTTCTGCTCCGATCATCAGCTGGGTTCGCAGCTCGCCACAGGATGCCTTGGCGATCCACAGGTACCGGCATTTCTCCTTGGCGCTTCCACGTTCCATACCCTCGGCAATATTGCTGGGTACGGACAGCGCCGAACGAGTTACCTGATCCTTGAACCCGGCGTCGCGGCAATCCGCGAACGCCTTGTAGATGCTTACCGTGAGCTGTTTGGCTCTTCGCCAGACATCGAGTCGCTCGAAATCCATTCGAACTCCAACCACTCCCTGCTTGAAGCTTGTCGCTTGCAGCTTGCAACTGCTTTCTAGAAATAGCCCTGCCGCTTTTTCTCTTCCATCGAACCGGCGCCGTCATGGTCGATGACGCGGCCCTGGCGTTCGGACGTTCGGGTCAGGAGCATTTCCTGGATGATGTCGGTGAGGCTGGTGGCCTCCGACTCGACCGCGCCGGTCAGCGGGTAGCAACCGAGGGTGCGGAAACGCACCATGCGCTTCTCGATGCGGGCCTTCTCTTCGTCCGAGAGGTGCTCGAGGATGCGGTCGTCGTCGATCATGATCAGCGTGCCGTTTTTCTCGATGACTTCGCGCTCGGCGGCGAAGTACAGCGGGACGATCGGGATCTGTTCCAGGTAGATGTATTGCCAGATGTCCAGCTCGGTCCAGTTGGACAGCGGGAAGACGCGGATCGACTCGCCCTTCTTCACCTTGCCGTTGTAGACACTCCACAGTTCGGGGCGCTGGTTTTTCGGGTCCCAGCGGTGCTTGCTGTCGCGGAAGGAGTAGACGCGCTCCTTGGCGCGGGACTTCTCCTCGTCACGGCGGGCACCACCGAAAGCAGCATCGAAGCCGTACTTGTCCAGGGCCTGCTTGAGGCCCTCGGTCTTCATGATGTCGGTGTGCTTGGCACTGCCGTGGGTGAAGGGGTTGATGCCCTGGGCCTTGCCCTCGGGGTTCACGTGGGTTATCAGCTCGAGGCCCAGATCGGCGACCATCTTGTCGCGGAACCGGTACATCTCCTGGAACTTCCACTGAGTGTCGACATGCATCACCGGGAACGGCAGCTTGCCCGGGAAGAAGGCCTTGCGCGCCAGGTGCAGCATGACGGCGGAGTCTTTGCCGATGGAATACAGCATCACCGGGTTATCGAATTCGGCGGCCACCTCACGAATGATGTGGATACTTTCCGCCTCCAGCTGTTTCAGGTGCGTCAGTTTGTCGAGCATGGCTACTCACGGATTTCTTATCTGATACAACGGCCTTCGGGCCGTGGACGAGCGCGCACTCTAGCACAGCGCATTCTTCTATTCAGGGGCGCGCTTAGAACGAAACGATCTAGCTTTATACCTGCTGGAACGGGCCTTCCAGCGCCCCTTTCCTAGATGGGATTGGGGCAGTCGATGAACAGGTGTTCGATGGCGAAACGCCGCGCCAGGTAATCACCCAGGGCCTGCACGCCGTAGCGTTCGGTGGCGTGGTGGCCGGCAGCGATGAAGCTGATGCCGTTCTCGCGAGCGCTGTGGAAAGTCTGCTCGGACGCCTCGCCGGTGAGGTAGAGATCGACGCCGGCGGCGATGGCCGTATCGATGTAGCCCTGGCCGCCGCCGGTGCACCAGCCGATGCGGCGGATCATCCCGGAGCCTTCCACCAGCAAGGGCTCGCGGCCCAGTACATCCTGTACGCGGCGAGCGAAATCGCGCGGTGTGAGCGGTTCGGCAAGGGAGCCGATCAGGCCGACGGTACGCGGGTTGTCCGGCTCCAGCGGGCCTTCGACGGTGATGTCCAGTTGGCGGGCGAGTTGCACGTTGTTGCCCACTTCCGGGTGCACGTCCAGGGGCAGGTGGTAGGCCAGCAGGCTGATGTCGTGGGTCAGCAGAGTCTTCAGGCGGCGCTGCTTGATCCCGACCACACAGAGGTTCTCGCCCTTCCAGAAATAGCCGTGGTGGACCAGCACCACATCGGCCTCGGCTTCCACCGCGGCATCGAGCAATGCCTGGCTGGCGGTGACCCCGCTGACGATGCGCCGAACCTGTGGCCGCCCTTCGACCTGGAGGCCGTTGGGGCAGTAATCCGAGATACGCGAAGCCCCGAGAAAGCGCTCCGCTTCCTCCACCAGGGTGGTCAGTGCAATGGCCATCTGCCTCTCCTCATAAGCTGCTGAGAGCGGCTATTTTATTGGCGGCCGCCCCGTATAATGGCGCCACCTTAAGGGGCACCCTCGCCCCTCGCAACCCTCAGGATTCCCCTCGATGCTCAAGGCCCTGCGTTTCTTCGGCTGGCCCCTGCTTGTCGGTGTACTCGTAGCACTGCTGATCATCCAGCAATACCCCGAACTGGTCGGCCTGCCCCGCCAGGAAGTGCACCTCCAGGAAGCCCCCCGCTACAGCCTCTCGCGCCCGGGCCCGGAGTCCTATGCGGAAGCGGTGAACAGCGCCTCCCCCGCCGTGGTCAACCTCTACACCACCAAGGTGGTGAGCAAGCCGGCGCATCCGTTGTTCGAAGACCCGCAGTTCCGCCGCTTCTTCGGTGACAACCTGCCGCGCCAGCGGCGCATGGAGTCCAGCCTTGGCTCGGCGGTGATCATGAGCCCCGAGGGCTACCTGCTGACCAACAACCACGTCACTGCGGGCGCCGACCAGATAGTCGTGGCCCTCAAGGATGGCCGCGAAACCCTGGCACGCCTGGTGGGCGGTGACCCGGAGACCGACCTTGCGGTGCTCAAGATCGACCTGGACAACCTGCCCGCCATCACCCTCGGCCGCTCCGACAACATCCGTATCGGCGACGTCGCCCTGGCCATCGGCAACCCCTTCGGTTTCGGCCAGACCGTGACCATGGGCATCATCAGCGCCACCGGCCGCAACCAGCTGGGCCTCAATACCTACGAGGACTTCATCCAGACCGACGCAGCGATCAACCCGGGCAACTCCGGTGGCGCCCTGGTGGATGCCAACGGCAACCTGATCGGTATCAACACCGCGATCTTCTCCAAGTCCGGCGGCTCCCAGGGCATCGGCTTCGCCATCCCCACCAAGCTGGCCCTGGAAGTCATGAAGGCGATCATCGAGCACGGCCAGGTCATCCGTGGCTGGCTGGGCATCGAGGTGCAGCCGCTCACGCCCGAGCTGGCCGAGTCCTTCGGCCTCGAAGGGCGCCCGGGCATCGTCGTCGCCGGCATCTACCGCGACAGCCCGGCGCAACGCGCCAACCTGCAGCCCGGCGACATCATCCTCAGCATCGATGGCGAACCCGCCGGCGACGGCCGCCGCTCGATGAACCAGGTGGCCCGCACCAAGCCCGGCGAGAAAGTCAGCGTCAAGGTGATGCGCAACGGCAAGGAGATCGACCTCTCCGCCGAAGTCGGCCTCAGGCCGCCACAGCAAACAGCTCCCGCGGACAACAACTGACCCGAACGGCGCCTGATGGCGCCGTTATTCATTTCGCCCCCCGCCCCATGAAATCGAACCTGGCAGGTGAAAGATGAAAAAATATAATGTTATGTTATTACATCTTTAAATCCTGAGACCCACCGACAATGAAGTCCCGCACCCTCGCCTCGGCCGCCGGCCTGGCGCTCGGCCTGGCCAGCAGCAACTCCCTCGCCGCACCACTGGAACTCGAAGAGATCACCATCGAATCCCGCCACGAGCGCGCCGACGGCCCCGTCACCGGCTACCGCGCCACCCGCTCGGCGAGCGCCACCCGCACCGACTCCGAACTGCGCGACATCCCCCAATCCGTGGCCGTGGTACCCGCCCGGGTACTGGAAGACCTCAACACCACCCGCATCGACCGCGCCCTGGACTTCGCCGGCGGCGTGTCCCGGCAGAACAACTTCGGTGGCCTGACCTTCCTCAACTACAGCGTGCGCGGCTTCACCACCGGCGAGCTGTACAAGAACGGCTTCGCCATCAACCGTGGCAGCTACAGCTCGCCGGACGCCTCCACCATCGAGCGCATCGAGGTGCTCAAGGGCCCGGCGGCCAGCCTCTACGGACGTGGGGACCCGGGCGGTCTGGTCAATATCGTCACCAAGAAGCCCGAGGAGGAAGCCTTCGCCCGCTTCAGCGCCAGCGCGGGCAGCTGGGACCGCTACCGCAGCAGCCTCGACGTCAACACGCCGCTGGACGACGCCGGCACCCTGCTGTCGCGCATCAACCTGGCGGTGGAGGACAACCAGAGCTTCCGCGATCACGTCGGCAGCGAGCGCGTGGTGGTCAGCCCGTCCCTCAGCTGGCAGCTCAGCCCGGATACGCGCCTGCTGATCGAGAGCGAGTTCGTGCGCCACGAGTCGGTGTTCGATCGCGGCATCCCCGCCCCGGGCAACCAGCTCGGGTCGGTCAAGCGCTCCACCTTCCTCGGCGAACCCAACGACGGCGAGATCCGCAACCGCAACCAGATGCTGCAGGTCAGCCTTGAGCATTACCTGAACGAGGACTGGAAGCTGCGCCTGGCCAACCACTATGCCCAGGGCCACCTGGCCGGCGACTCTTCGGAAACCTCGCGCCTGTCCGGCGACATCGTCAGCCGCTTCTATCGCCAGCGCGATTTCGAATGGAACAACAGCATCACCCAAGCCGAACTGCACGGCACCTTCGCCACCGGCACCTGGCAGCACCAGACGCTGATCGGCCTGGAGTACGAGAACTACCGCAACAGCCAGAAGTACCCCCAGAGCGACACCCTGTTCAGCTACGGCCTGGATATCCACAACCCCGTATACGGCCAACCCAAGCCCGCGCTCACCCGCAAGAACGACTTCTTCGAGCGTGTGGAAAGCCATTCGCTGAACCTGCAGGACCAGATTGCTTTCACCGACCAGTTGCGCGGGTTGGTGGGCGTGCGTGTCGAGCGCTTCGAACAGGCGGCCCTGGACCGCTCCACGCGCATCCGCAACGCCCAGCACAAGGACGTCGTCACGCCACGCCTGGGCCTGCTCTACCAGCTCACCCCGGAAGTCGGGGTGTTCGCCAATGCCTCCACCTCGGTCAAGCACAACGCCATCAGCAGCCGCGGCACCGTGTTCAAGCCGGAGAAGGGCGTCGGCTATGAGAGCGGGGTCAAGCTCGACCTGTTCGAAGGCCGGCTGGGTGCCACCGCCGCGCTCTTCCATATCGAGAAGGAGAACGTGCTCACCGCCGACCCGAACGACCCCAGCCAAAGCATCGCCGCCGGCAAGGCCCGCAGCCAGGGCCTCGACGTGCAGGTCGCCGGCCAGCTGAGCGACGCCTTCCGCCTGATCGGCGCCTACGCCTATATCGATGCCGAGGTGACCGAGGACAACACCCTGCCAGAAGGCAGCCGCCTGCTCGGCATCGCCAAGCACAGCGGCAGCCTGATGGGCGTCTACGAGTTCCAGGACGGCTGGCTGCGCGGCTCGGATGTCGGCGCCGCGGCCAACTACGTGGGCGACCGCTCCGGCCAGGCCGGCAGCCAGTTCGAACTGCCCGCCTACAGCACCCTCGACCTGCTCGCCCACTACAAGGCCAGCGATGACCTGAGCATCGGCCTGAACCTCAACAACGTCTTCGACCGCAAGTACTACGAGCGCTCCTACAACAATGTCTGGGTGCTGCCGGGCGACCCGCGCAACCTCACCCTCAGCCTGACCCTCAACCTCTGACAAGGATTCCCCATGCGACTCCACAGCAAACTGCTGCTCACCGCCGCCCTCGGCGCCCTCCTCGCCGGCCAGGCCCAGGCCCACGGGCTCTGGACCGAACAACGTCGCGGCAACATCGAAGTCATCTACGGACACGGCGCCGAGGACGACGCCTTCAAGGCAGAGAAGGTCAGCGGCGCCTGGGCCTACGACAAGGCCGGCCGGATGATCCCGGTCACCGTCCAGCGCCTCGACGACCACGCCCGCCTGCAGCCCCTCAAGCCGCCGGCCAGCCTGGCCGTGGCGCTGGACAACGGCGCCTGGTCGCAGACTGCCGACAAGCAGTGGATCAACAAGGGCCGCGACCAGGTGAAGGGCGCTGTCGCTTCCATCCACACCTGGAAGTACAGCCTCGCGGTCTACCAGGAAGGCGCCAAGCTGCCGGCCCTGGAGCGCGTGCGCCTGGTCATCGTGCCGCAAGTCGACCCGCTCGGCGTCGGCCCCGGCAAGCCGCTGCCGGTGCAGGTGCTGCTGGACGGCAAACCGGCAGCCGGCATCGAGCTGTTCGGCGACTACCGCAGCGACCCGCATACCGTCAGCGCCACCACCGACGCCCAGGGCAAAGCCAAGGTGCTGGTACGCAACGCCGGCCTCAACGTGATCGCCGCACAGGCGACGCTGAAGACCGACAAGGACCCGGAAGCCGAGGAGCACGGCTTCTTCACCTCGCTGACCTTCGTTGGCGAAGCCCATCACGAGTGAGCGGCAGCAGCCGTTGAAGCATGAAAAAAGCCGAGGCGGTTTCCCGTCTCGGCTTTTTCGTTCATGGCAGCGGAATCAGCCAGCGTCGAGCGCATCCAGCAACGCCTGGTTCTGCTCCGGCGTGCCGATGGTGATGCGCAGGAACTGGGCGATGCGCGCCTGCTTGAAGTGCCGCACGATCACACCCTTCTCGCGCAGGCCGGCAGCGATGCCCGCCGCATCTTTGCCCGGGTGACGGGCAAAGATGAAGTTGGCCGCCGAGGGCAGCACCTCGAAGCCACGCTTTTCCAGTTCGCTCACCACCCGCTCGCGACTGTCGATGACCTTGGTGCAGGTCTGCTCGAACCACTCGCGGTCCTCGAACGCCGCAGCGGCGCCGACTATGGCCATGCGGTCCAGCGGGTAGGAGTTGAAGCTGTTCTTGATGCGCTCCAGGGCCTCGATCAGGTCCGGGTGCCCCACCGCCAGGCCCACACGCAGGCCGGCGAGGGAGCGAGACTTGGACAGCGTCTGGGTGACCAGCAGGTTCGGGTAACGGTCCACCAGGGCAATGGCGCTCTGGCCGCCGAAGTCGATGTAGGCCTCGTCGACCACCACCACCGAATCCGGGCTGCCCTGCAGCAGCTTCTCCACCGCTTCCAGTGCCAGCAGGCAGCCGGTGGGAGCGTTGGGGTTGGGGAAGATGATGCCGGCGTTGGGGCGCGCGTAGTCTTCGACGCGGATCTGGAACTGCTCATCCAGCGGCAACGCTTCGAAGGGGATGCCGTAGAGGCCGCAGTAGACCGGGTAGAAGCTGTAGCTCACGTCCGGGAACAGCAGCGGGCGGCCGTGCTGGAACAGGCCGTGGAAGATGTGCGCCAGCACCTCGTCCGAACCGTTGCCGACGAACACCTGGGCGGTTGTCACGCCGTAGTGCTCGGCGACGGCCTGCTTGAGGCGGTCGCTGTTCGGGTCCGGGTACAGGCGCAGGCTGTCACCCAGTTCCGCCTGCATGGCGGCGATGGCCTTCGGCGACGGCCCGTAGGGGTTCTCGTTGGTGTTCAGCTTCACCAGGTTGGCGATCTTCGGCTGTTCGCCCGGAACGTAGGGCACCAGTTCCTTGACGAAGGGACTCCAGAATTTGCTCATCGTCATTCTCCCTTGATCCGGTATTCGGCGCTGCGGGCGTGGGCGGTCAGCGACTCGCCACGGGCCAGCACGGACGCGGTCTTGCCCAGCTCGGAGGCACCCTCTGCTGAGCAGAAGATGATCGACGAACGCTTCTGGAAGTCATACACACCCAGCGGCGAGGAGAAGCGCGCGGTGCCGGAGGTGGGCAGCACGTGGTTCGGGCCGGCGCAGTAGTCGCCCAGCGCCTCGGCGGTGTAGCGGCCCATGAAGATGGCGCCGGCGTGGCGGATTTGCGGCAGCCAGGCCTGCGGGTCGGCGACCGACAGCTCCAGGTGCTCGGGGGCGATGCGGTTGGCGACGGTGATCGCCTGTTGCATGTCGGCGACCTGGATCAGCGCGCCACGGCCGGAGAGGGAGGTGCGGATGATTTCGGCACGCTCCATGGTCGGCAGCAGCTTCTCGATGCTGGCAGCCACCTTGTCGAGGAACTCGGCATCGGGGCTGACCAGGATGGATTGGGCGTCTTCGTCGTGCTCGGCCTGGGAGAACAGGTCCATGGCGATCCAGTCCGGATCGGTCTGGCCATCGCAGACGACGAGGATCTCGGAGGGGCCGGCGATCATGTCGATGCCGACCTGGCCGAAGACATGGCGCTTGGCCGTGGCGACATAGATGTTGCCGGGGCCGACGATCTTGTCCACCTGGGGCACGCTCTCGGTGCCATAGGCCAGCGCGGCGACCGCCTGGGCCCCGCCGATGGTGAAGACGCGGTCGACGCCGGCCACGCAGGCGGCGGCGAGGACGATCTCGTTGATCTCGCCACGGGGGGTCGGCACCACCATCACCACTTCGGCGACGCCGGCGACCTTGGCCGGGATGGCGTTCATCAGCACGGACGACGGGTAGGACGCCTTGCCGCCGGGCACGTACAGGCCGGCGCGATCCAGCGGGGTGACCTGCTGGCCCAGCACGGTGCCGTCGGCCTCGGTGTAGGTCCAGGAATCCTGCTTCTGCTTCTCGTGGTAGAGGCGCACACGCTCGGCGGCGGTCTCCAGGGCCTTGCGCTGCTCGGCGGTGATGCGGGTCAGGGCCAGCTCCAGGCGCTCGCGCGGCAGGATCAGGTCGGCCATGGAGTCCACGGTCAAACCGTCGAAACGCTGGGTGAACTCGACTACGGCGGCATCGCCACGCTCACGCACGGCCTTGATGATGTCGAGTACGCGCTGGTTGACCGATTCGTCGGATACGCTTTCCCAGCTCAGCAGATGATCCAGATGACGGGCGAAGTCCGGATCAGCGGCATTGAGTCGGCGAACAGCGGTTTGAACGGTCATAGCGGGCCTCATTATTGGCAAATGCTCGGGCGCCGCTAGAGTAGCAAGCCCACCGTGCGGGCACCCGAGATTATTGGCTATGACACGGATAGGCGGGTGCGGCCGGAGCCGCACGGGTGTCAGTCGTGGTGTCGCGACTCGACGGCCTGGCGCAGGGTGTCGATCAGCGCCTGGATACGGGCGTGCTGCATCTTCATCGAGGCCTTGTTGACCACCAGGCGGGAGCTGATGGTGGCAATCATTTCCTGGGGTTCCAGGCCATTGGCGCGGAGGGTGTTGCCAGTGTCGACCACGTCGATGATCTTGTCGGCCAGGCCGACCAGCGGGGCCAGCTCCATGGAGCCGTAAAGCTTGATCACTTCGACCTGGCGGCCCTGCTCGGCGTAATAGCGCTTGGCGACGTTGACGAACTTGGTCGCCACGCGCAGGCGCCCTTTGGGCTCGGGCACACCGATCGCGCCAGCGGTCATCAGCTTGCAGCGGGCGATACGCAGGTCCAGGGGCTCGTACAGGCCCTGGCCACCGTACTCCATCAGCACATCCTTGCCGGCCACGCCGAGGTCTGCCGCGCCATGCTCGACATAGGTCGGCACGTCGGTGGCACGGACGATCAGCAGGCGCACGTCATCCTGGGTGGTGGGGATGATCAGCTTGCGGCTCTTGTCCGGATTCTCGGTGGGGACGATGCCCGCTTCCGCCAGCAGCGGCAGGGTGTCGTCGAGGATGCGGCCCTTGGATAACGCGATGGTGAGCATGGAACTGGATGTCCTTGGCTTCGGCCCTCTGCGGGCCCTTGAGGGAGCGTGCGGGCCGACCGCTAACGGTCGGCCCGAGCGTCACCTAACCCGGCACGCGGCGGATCTTGGCGCCGAGCAGCTGCAGTTTTTCCTCGATGCACTCGTAACCACGGTCGATGTGGTAGATGCGGTCGATCAGGGTGTCGCCCTCGGCAACCAGGCCGGCGATGACCAGGCTGGCCGAAGCCCGCAGGTCGGTCGCCATGACCGGAGCGCCCTTGAGCTGCGGAACGCCGGTGACGATGGCGGTGTTGCCCTCGACCAGGATCTGCGCGCCCATGCGGTTCATTTCGTAGACGTGCATGAAGCGGTTTTCGAACACCGTCTCGATGACCGCACCTGTGCCTTCGGCCACGGCGTTCATGGAAATGAACTGGGCCTGCATGTCGGTGGGGAACGCCGGGTACGGCGCAGTGCGCACGTTGACCGCTTTCGGGCGGTTGCCCTTCATGTCCAGCTCGATCCAGTTGTTGCCGGTGCTGATGTGGGCACCCGCCTCTTCCAGCTTCAGCAGCACGGATTCGAGGATGGTCGGATCGGTGTCCTTGAGCTTGACGCGGCCGCCGGTGGAGGCTGCGGCAACCAGGTAGGTGCCGGTCTCGATACGGTCGGGCATCACGCTGTAACGCGCACCACCGAGGCGCTTCACGCCGTCGATGATGATGGTGTCGGTGCCGGCGCCCTGGATCTGCGCGCCCATGGCGATCAGGCAGTTGGCCAGGTCGACCACTTCCGGTTCACGTGCGGCGTTTTCCAGCACGGTACGGCCGTTGGCCAGAGTGGCAGCCATCATGATGTTCTCGGTACCGGTCACGCTGACGGTATCGAAGAAGAAGTGCGCGCCACGCAGGCCGCCGGCCGGAGCGCGGGCCTTGATGTAGCCGCCGTCGACGTCGATCAGCGCGCCCATGGCTTCGAGGCCACGGATGTGCAGGTCGACCGGACGCGAACCGATGGCGCAACCGCCGGGCAGGGCCACTTCGGCTTCACCGAAGCGCGCGACCATGGGGCCGAGCACCAGGATCGAGGCGCGCATGGTCTTCACCAACTCGTAGGGCGCGACCAGGGTCTTGATGGTGCTGGCGTCGACTTCGACGCTGAGCTTCTCGTCGATCACCGGCTGCACGCCCATGCGACCGAAGAGTTCGATCATGGTGGTGATGTCGTGCAGGTGCGGCAGGTTGCACACGGTGACCGGGGTATCGGCCAGCAGGGTGGCAGCGAGGATCGGCAGGGCCGAGTTCTTGGCGCCCGAAATGCGGATTTCGCCATCGAGGCGTTGGCCGCCGGTAATAATCAGTTTATCCATTTGGAATCTCGTCGCCCGTAGGCTCAGGAACGCTCGGCCCAGCCAGCGAGGCTGAAGAATTTCATGGTGACCGCGTGGATGCTGCCATTGGCGATCCAGGCGTTCAGATGGGCATAAACCTGCTGCTGGCGCTTGACCGGGCTCATGCCAGCCAGCTCGTCGCTGATCAGGTTCAACTGGAAGTTGCAGCCTTCGCCTTCAACTTCCACCTGGGCTCCGGGCAGCTTAGCCTCCAGGAGGTTCTTCACTTCTACGGCCTGCATGCTCAACCTCAATCGGCGCCCTACGCGCGCGGGTCGGCCATGATACAAAAAAGCCCTCTGCCTGCGAACCCCGCGCGCGCAAGGTCAGACGGAGGGCTTTCGACTCTCTTCACACTTCCAGCGGCAGCAACTCGTCGAGCCCGGAGACGCCGGCGATCTGCCGCATGTCCTCGGGCAGCGCGCGGATGGTCAGCGTCTTGCCGGCCTTGCGCGCATCGCGCATGAAGGCCAGCAACAGGGAAAGACCGACGCTGCTGGACTTCAACACGCCCGAACAATCGAGCACCAGGTCTGCCATGCCGTGTTCGCGAATCATCTTCGCGCCCGCGTCACGGAGCTCTGGCCCGCTACGGAAATCCAGCACGCCGGAGAGTTTCAGCTCCCCGGCGGTACCGGCTGTCAGTGCAGCTTCACTCATGACCGGCGGCCTTCTGGCCTTCCTCGGTCTGCTTGGCCTTGGCCACCACTTCGGCCCAGCCGTTGATGGTCTTGTCCAGGTCGTTGCCGTTCTTCTGCATGGTGTCGGCGAACTGGTCGCGGAACAGCTTGCCGATGTTGATGCCGTTAATGATGACGTTCCGCAGCATCCACTGGCCATCGATGTTGACCATGGTGTACGACACCGGATAGACGGTGCCCTTGCTGTCCTTCACTTCCATGCCGACGCTGGTGCGCTCCGGGTCTTCCTGCTTGCCGGGCAGCACGCGGATGTCCTGGTTGTCGTATTCCAGCAGGGCGTTGCCATAGAACTGCATCAGGCTGCGCTTGAAGTTCTCCTGGAAGCGGGTCATCTGCTCCGGGGTGGCCTTGCGCGAGTACTTGACCGTCATGATGCTGCGGGAAATGCCGTCGGCATCTACCACCGGGCCGAGGATGTTGTTCAGCGATTCGTAGAACGCACCGGGGTTGCTGCGGTACTGCTGCTTGTTGGCCTTGAGGTCGGCCAGCAGCTTGTCGGTGGTCTGCTGCACCACGTCGCGCGCGCTGGGCGCCGCGTTGGCCAGCAGGGGCAGCGCGGCGAGCAGAACCAGCAGGCCGTTACGCATTGCTTTGATCATGTCGAAGGTCCTCACTTGCTTTCCTTATTGACCGTATTGAGCAGAAACTTGCCGATCAGGTCTTCAAGCACCAGCGCGGACTGGGTGTCGCGGATGGTGCCGCCGTCCTTCAACAGCTGGTCGTCGCCGCCAACGCTGATACCGATGTACTTCTCGCCCAGCAGGCCGGCAGTGAGGATGGAGGCCGTGGAATCGGTCGGCAGGTTGTCGACGCGCTTTTCCAGCTCCATGGTGACCCTGCCGGTGTAGCTTTCGCGATCCAGGTCGATGGCGGTGACCTTGCCGATGGTCACACCGGCCATGGTCACTTTTGCTCTGACAGTCAAACCGGCGATATTGTCGAAGTGGGCGTAAACTTTATAGGTTTCGCTGGCGCCGCCGACCGACAGGCCGCTCACCCGCAAAGCCAGCAGCAGCAGGGCGAGCAACCCGGCCAGCAGGAACAGGCCGACACCAATTTCCAGGGTGCGGATTTGCATCAGAAATCTCCAAACATCAAGGCGGTCAGGATGAAGTCGAGCCCCAGCACGGCCAGCGAGGCATAGACCACGGTTTTAGTCGTTGCGCGGCTGATCCCTTCGGAGGTCGGCTCGCAGTCGTAACCCTGGAACACGGCGATCCAGGTCACCACGAAGGCGAAGACCATGCTTTTCAGCACGCCGTTCAGCACGTCTTCGGTGAATTCGACACTGTTCTGCATATTGGCCCAGAAAGAGCCATCGTAGACACCCAGCCAATCGACGGCGACCATCGCGCCGCCCCAGATGCCCACCACACTGAAGATCATCGCCAGCAGCGGCATGGAAATGAAGCCGGCCCAGAGCCGCGGGGCGATGATGTACTTGAGCGGGTCGACACCGATCATCTCCAGGCTGGAGAGTTGCTCGGTGGACTTCATGTTGCCGATCTCGGCCGCCAGGGCGGAGCCTGCACGACCGGCGAACAGCAACGCTGTGACCACCGGGCCGAGCTCGCGCAGCAAGGTCAGGGCGACCATCTGCCCGACCGCCTGCTCGGAGCCGTATTCCACCAGGATGTTGTAGCCCTGCAGGGCCAGCACCATGCCGATGAAGACACCGGATACGACGATGATCGGCAGCGACAGCACGCCGACGAAATACAGTTGTTTGATCAGCAGCTGGAATCCAGCCCCGGTGCCGGTGCGCCCGAACATGGCACGCAACAGGAACAGGGTGGAGCGGCCCAGCGCTTCGACCACGTCCAGGCCGGCGCGCCCGAGCAGGCGGATGCGCTCGAGCGGAGACTTCTTGCGCATCAACGCTCTCCCAGCAAATCGTTGCGGTAATCGGGTGCCGGGAAGTGGAAGGGGACCGGCCCGTCGGGAATGCCTTTCATGAACTGGCGGATCCTTGGGTTATCCGACTCCATCAACTCTTTGGGAGTGCCCTGCCCCAGCACCTGGGCATCGCCGACCACATAAAGATAGTCAGCGATGCTGGCGGTCTCCGCCAGGTCGTGGGAGACCACGATGCTGGTGATGCCCAGGGCATCGTTGAGCAGGCGGATCAGACGCACCAGCACGCCCATGGCGATGGGGTCCTGGCCGACGAAAGGCTCGTCGTACATGAGGATCTGCGGGTCGAGCGCAATGGCCCGGGCCAAGGCCACGCGACGCTTCATACCGCCGGAGAGTTCATCCGGCATCAGCTCGATGGCGCCACGCAGGCCAACCGCCTGCAGCTTCATCAGGACAATGTCACGAATCATTTCCTCGGGCAGCTTGGTGTGCACCCGCAGGGGAAAGGCGACGTTCTCGAACACATCGAGGTCAGTGAACAGCGCGCCGCTCTGGAACAGCACACCGAACTGCTTGCGCATGTCGAAGAGGTCGGCCCGGGAAAGCTTCGGCAGGTTCTGGCCATTGACCCAGACTTCGCCGGCCGCAGGCTTGAGCTGAGCGGCGATGAGGCGCAACAGGGTGGTCTTGCCGCAGCCGGACGGCCCCATGATCCCGGTGACCTTGCCGCGCGGGATGCGGATATCGACATTCTGAAAAATACTGCGTGTGCCGCGCTTGAAGGTGACGCCCTTCAACTCCACGGCGTAAGCGTTATCAGCGCTCATCTGTACTCCTTGCGATGCGGCCATCCCTGCAGAAGACGTCGTCTCCAGCGGCCGGGACACGATGCCTGAGGGGTGGCCGAACAGGCGGCGAACTATAGCATCGCAGCACTATGCCACCCAAGGCCGCGCCAGCCATTGTTCAGGGCTGCGACAGGTTTCTCCTCGGCGGGATGCGATGGAGGGTGAGCGAACGACTCTTTGCCGGTATAATCCCCGCCTTTTCCTCGGCAACTGCACTCTCCACATGAGCCAGTCCAGCGATCTGATCCAATCCGCACACCGCACCATCCGCCTGGAACGTGAAGCCATCGACACCCTGCTCGGCAGGATCGACGACGACTTCGTCCGCGCCTGCGAGCTGATCCTCGCCTGCAAGGGCCGCGTCGTGGTGGTGGGCATGGGCAAGTCCGGCCATATCGGCAAGAAAGTCGCCGCCACCCTGGCCAGCACCGGTACGCCTGCGTTCTTCGTCCACCCGGCCGAAGCCAGCCATGGCGACATGGGCATGATCACGCCCGACGACGTCGTGCTGGCCCTGTCGAACTCCGGCTCCACCGCCGAGATCGTCACCCTGCTGCCGCTGATCAAGCGCCTGGGCATCACCCTGATCAGCATGACCGGCAACCCGCAGTCGCCGCTGGCCAAGGCCGCCGAGGCCAACCTCGACGCCCGCGTCGAGCATGAGGCGTGCCCGCTGAACCTGGCGCCGACCTCCTCCACCACCGCATCGCTGGTCCTGGGCGACGCCCTGGCAATCGCGCTGCTGGAAGCCCGCGGCTTCACCGCCGAGGACTTCGCCTTCTCCCATCCCGGTGGCGCCTTGGGCCGTCGCCTGCTGCTGAAGGTGGAAAACATCATGCACGGCGGCGACAGGCTGCCCCGCGTCGAACGCGGCACCTCCCTGCGCGACGCCCTGCTGGAGATGACCCGCAAGGGCCTCGGCATGACCGCGGTACTGGAGAGCGACGGCAAGCTGGCCGGGATCTTCACCGACGGCGACCTGCGCCGCACCCTGGACAAGGGCGTGGACGTCCGCCAGGCCAGCATCGACGAAGTCATGACGGTCCACGGCAAGACCGTGCGCCCCGACATGCTCGCCGCCGAGGCGCTGAAGATCATGGACGACCACAAGATCAACGTGCTGGTGGTGGTGGACGACAGCGACACCCCCATCGGTGCCCTGCACATCCACGACCTGACCCGCGCCGGAGTGATCTGAATGAGCGACGATCTGCTACAGCGCGCCAAGGCCATCCGCCTGGCGGTCTTCGACGTCGACGGCGTTCTCACCGACGGTAAGCTTTACTTCCTGGTCGACGGCAGCGAATTCAAGACCTTCAATACCCTGGACGGCCACGGCATCAAGATGCTGATCAACTCCGGGGTACGCACCGCGATCATCTCCGGGCGCAGCACTCCCGTGGTCGAGCGACGCGCCCGCAACCTGGGCATCCAGCACCTCTATCAGGGCCGCGAGGACAAGATGGTGGTACTCGATGAACTGCTGGCGGAGCTGGGCCTCGAATACGCACAGGTGGCCTACCTCGGCGACGACCTGCCCGACCTGCCGGTGATACGCCGGGTCGGCCTGGGCATGGCGGTGGCGAGCGCTGACAGCTTCGTCCGCCAGCACGCCCACGGCACCACCCAGGCACGTGGCGGCGAAGGTGCCGCCCGCGAGTTCTGCGAACTGATCATGCGAGCCCAGGGCAGCCTCGACGCTGCACAGGCCGCCTACCTCTAGGTCCGCCCATGTCGAAGAACTTCCGCCTCGCCCTGATCCTGATTCCGGTCGCCGCCCTGCTGATCGCCCTGGGCTACTGGAACATCCGCCCGGAAAGCTTCATGGAGCGCCAGGCCACTGCACCTGCAGACGAGAACGCCATCGACTTCTATGTGGTCAATGCCACCAGCGTGCAATATCAGGAAGACGGCAAGCGTCACTACGAGATGACCGCTGCCAAGCTCGAACACGTCAAATCGAGCGACACCACCCTGCTGACCAATCCCGACCTGCAGCTCTACCGCGGCACCGAGTTCCCGTGGCACGTACAGAGCGAGCGAGGCGAAGTCGGCCCAGAAGGTGAACAGGTGGAGCTGATCGACAAGGTCCGCGTGGAGCGCACCGACGCCAAGGGCCGACCAACCATTCTCACCACCAGCCGCCTGACCGTGTTCCCGGACAGGGAATATGCGGAAACCCAGCAAGCCGTTAGAATCGACGCCGCCAACGGGGTTACCACGGCACAAGGAATGAAAGCGTACTTGAATGACAGCAGGATGATCCTGCAGTCCAACGTAAGAGGCCAGCATGAGGTTCGTTAAAACCCTCCCCCTACTGCTCAGCCTGGGTGCCGCACTCGGAAGTGCCAGCGCCTGGGCGCTGCCCAGCGACCGCGATCAGCCGATCCGCGTCCAGGCGGACAGCGCCGAACTCGATGACAAGCAGGGCGTGGCGGTCTATCGCGGCGACGTGGTCATCACTCAGGGCACCCTGAAGATCACCGGCGACACCGTGACCATCACCCAGAACGCCCAGGGCGAGCTGGAAGTCTTCACCTCGGTGGGCAAGCCTGCCTACTACGAGCAGAAGCCTGCGGTGGACAAGCAGATCGTCAAGGCCTACGGCATGACCATCCAGTACTTCGCTGCCAACGAGCGCATCGTGCTGATCGACCAGGCCAAGGTGATCCAGGAAGGCAACACCTTCGAAGGCGAGAAGATCGTCTACGACACCCAGCGCCAGATCGTCAACGCAGGCCGCGCCACGGGCACCAACGTCGGCACTCCGCGCCCGCGCATCGACATGGTCATCCAGCCGAAGAAGAAAGAGCAGCAAGCGGGACAAGCAGAGTAATGGCGACCCTCAAAGCCCAGCACCTGGCGAAGAGCTACAAGAGCCGCCAGGTCGTCCGTGACGTCAGCCTGTCCATCGACAGCGGCCAGATCGTCGGCCTGCTCGGCCCCAACGGTGCCGGCAAGACCACCTGCTTCTACATGATCGTGGGGCTGGTGAAAGCCGATCAGGGACGCGTGCTGATCGATCAGCAGGACGTCACCCACCAGCCCATGCACGGCCGTGCCCGGGCCGGTATCGGCTACCTGCCCCAGGAAGCCTCGATCTTCCGCAAGCTCAGCGTGGCCGACAACATCATGGCCATTCTCGAGACCCGCAAGGAGCTCGACCGCGCCGGCCGCCATCGCGAGCTGGAAAGCCTGCTGCAGGAGTTCCACATCAGCCACATCCGCGACAGCATCGGCATGAGCCTGTCCGGTGGCGAGCGTCGTCGCGTGGAAATCGCCCGCGCCCTGGCCACTGCCCCCAAGTTCATCCTGCTCGACGAACCCTTTGCCGGTGTCGACCCGATTTCCGTGGGCGACATCAAACAGATCATCCATCACCTCAAGGCCAAGGGGATCGGCGTACTGATCACCGACCACAATGTCCGCGAGACGCTGGATATCTGCGAAACCGCCTACATCGTGAATGATGGCCAGCTCATCGCCGAAGGCAGTGCAGAAGAGATCCTGGCCAACCAACTGGTCAAGGAAGTCTACCTGGGGCACGAATTCCGCCTCTGACGGACCAGCCCTGCGCGCAAAATGTTGCGGGCAGTAGAAAAATCATTCAAGGTCAGGCATATAATTTGCTTCCTGGTGGCGCTTCGGCGCCCTGTAGTGGATGGCGCATGTGCGCCGGCGAATAAGGTGCTAAGCCCTCTGCCATGAAACCATCGCTAGTCCTGAAGATGGGCCAGCAGCTGACGATGACCCCGCAGCTGCAACAGGCCATTCGCCTACTCCAACTGTCCACCCTGGATCTGCAGCAGGAAATCCAGGAGGCCCTGGAGTCCAATCCCATGCTCGAGCGCCAGGAGGAAGGAGAAGACTTCGACAACTCCGACCCCATGGCAGAAAGCGAGCAACTGCCCAACTCCGCCAGCCAGGAATCCAGCTTCCAGGAATCCAGCGTCCCCACTTCGGAGAGCGAAAGCCTCGAAGACGGCGAATGGCACGAACGCATCCCCAGCGAACTGCCCGTCGACACCGCCTGGGAAGACGTCTACCAGACCAGCGCCAGCAGCCTCCCCAGCTCCGATGACGACGAGTGGGACTTCACGTCCCGCACCTCGGTGGGCGAGAGCCTGCAAAGCCACCTGCTGTGGCAGCTGAACCTGGCCCCCATGTCCGATACCGATCGCCTGATCGGCGTCACCCTGATCGACTGCATCAACAATGACGGCTACCTGGAGGAAACCCTTGAGGAAGTCGTGGAAGCCTTCGACCCCGAGCTCGAGATCGAACTCGACGAGGTGGAAGTCGTCCTGCACCGCATCCAGCAATTCGAGCCCGCCGGCGTCGGCGCCCGCGACCTGCGCGAGTGCCTGCTCCTGCAACTGCGCCAACTGCCCGCCAAGACCCCATGGTTGAGCGAGGCGCAGCGCCTGGCAGGCGACTATCTCGATGTTCTCGGCAGCCGCGACTACAGCCAGCTCATGCGCCGCATGAAGCTCAAGGAAGACGAACTGCGCCAGGTGATCGAGCTGATCCAGGGCCTCAACCCCCGCCCCGGCTCGCAGATCGAAGCCAGCGAACCCGAGTACGTCGTGCCGGATGTCATCGTGCGCAAGCACAATGAACGCTGGCTGGTGGAACTGAACCAGGAAGCCGTCCCGCGCCTGCGCGTCAACCCGCATTACGCCGGTTTCGTCCGTCGTGCCGACTCCAGCGCCGACAACACCTTCATGCGCAATCAGTTGCAGGAAGCCCGCTGGTTCATCAAGAGCCTGCAGAGCCGCAACGAAACGCTGATGAAGGTCGCCACCCAGATCGTCGAGCACCAGCGCGGTTTCCTCGAGTACGGCGACGAGGCGATGAAGCCCCTCGTCCTGCACGACATCGCCGAGGCGGTGGGCATGCACGAGTCAACCATCTCACGCGTCACCACCCAGAAATTCATGCACACCCCGCGTGGCATATACGAACTGAAATACTTCTTCTCCAGCCACGTCAGCACCTCCGAAGGCGGTGAATGCTCGTCTACCGCCATCCGCGCGATCATCAAAAAACTGGTCGCTGCGGAAAATGCCAAAAAGCCGTTGAGCGACAGCAAGATCGCTGGTTTACTGGAAGCACAGGGTATCCAAGTGGCCCGCCGCACAGTCGCCAAGTACCGGGAATCCCTCGGGATAGCGCCTTCCAGCGAACGCAAGCGGCTGATGTGACGCGGATTGATCCACGCCAAAGTGTTCCGGTGGCAGGCCCGTTAGCCTGTCTCTTACACACGGGCAATAAGGAGAAAGCGGTATGCAAGTCAACATCAGTGGACATCAACTGGATGTGACCGACGCCCTGCGCGACTACGTTGTCGAGAAGTTCGACAAACTGGAGCGCCACTTCGACAAAATCACCAATGTGCAGGTGATCATGCAGGTGGAGAAACTGAAGCAGAAGATCGAAGCCACCCTGCACATCGCCGGTGGTGAGGTCGTAGCCAATGCGGAGCATGAAGACATGTACGCGGCCATCGACCTGCTCACCGACAAACTCGACCGTCAACTGATCAAACACAAGGAAAAGCAGCTGAACCGCCAGCAGGGCGCCACCGCCCGCTGACATTCCCCTTCCTATGATCCGACTTGAGCAAATCCTGACCCCCGGCCGTTCCCTCGTGAACGTGCCGGGCGGCAGCAAAAAACGTGTCCTGGAACAGATCGCCAACCTGGTTGCTCGCGAACTTCCCGACCTCGACTCGCAAGATATCTTCGAAAGCCTGGTCGCCCGGGAGAAACTCGGCTCGACAGGATTCGGCAACGGTATCGCCATCCCCCATTGCCGGCTTCCCGGCTGCACCGCGCCCATCAGCGCCGTGCTGCGCCTGGACGCCCCCGTGGACTTCGACGCCATCGACGGCGCCCCGGTGGACCTGCTGTTCGTACTCCTGGTCCCCGAAGCCGCCACCGATGAACACCTGGAACTGCTCCGCCAGATCGCCAGCATGCTGGACCGCACCGAGGTGCGTGACCGCCTGCGCCAGACGCAGAGCAGCGACAGCCTGTACCAGGTGGTAGTGGACGTCCAGAACGGACGCTAGGACCTTGCCATGCGCCTGATCATCGTCAGCGGCCGTTCAGGCTCAGGCAAGAGCACCGCCCTCGACGTTCTCGAGGACAATGGCTTCTACTGCATCGACAACCTGCCCGCCGGCCTGCTCCCTGAACTGGCCGAGCGCGCGCTGCTGCAGACCGAGTTGCTGCACCCCCAGGTCGCCGTCTCCATCGACGCGCGCAACCTGCCCAGCCAGCTAAAGCGTTTTCCCGAACTCCTCGAAGAGGCCCGCGCCCGCCACATCCACTGCGATGTGCTGTACCTGGACGCGGATGACGAAACGCTGCTCAAGCGCTTCTCGGAAACCCGCCGGCGCCACCCGCTGACCAACGAAGACCGCTCCCTTGCCGAGGCCATCCTCGACGAAGCCTCGTTGCTCGCCCCCATCGCCGACCTCGCCGACCTGAAGATCGACACCACCCACCTCAACCTGTACCAGCTGCGCGACAGCATCAAGTTGCGCCTGCTGAACAAGCCCGAGCCGGGAACCGCCTTCCTAGTCGAATCCTTCGGCTTCAAGCGCGGCATGCCGGTGGATGCGGACCTGGTGTTCGACGTGCGCTGCCTGCCCAACCCCTACTGGAAGCCCGAGCTGCGTGATAACTCCGGCCTGGACGCCAATGTCGCCGAATACCTGGCCGCGCAGCCGGATGTCGAGGAGATGTACCAGGACATCCTCGGCTACCTGAACAAATGGCTGCCGCGCTTCGCCGCCAGCAACCGCGCCTATGTCACCGTCGCCATCGGCTGCACCGGCGGCCACCACCGTTCCGTGTACCTCGCCGAGCGCCTCGGCCAGGCGCTCAAACCCAACCTGAAGAACGTCCAGGTTCGCCACCGCGACCTCAGTTAAAGGATCCCCGCCGCGATGCCAGCCTGCGAAATCACCATCATCAACAAACTGGGGCTGCATGCCCGCGCCGCGGCCAAGTTCGTCGGTGTCGCCGGGCGCTACCCCTGCCAGATTCGCGTAGGCCGCACCCCGGAAAGCCTGGTGGACGGCAAAAGCATCATGGCCGTGATGATGCTCGCCGCCGGCAAGGGCACCAACATCCACCTGCACACCGAAGGCGAGCAGGACGACGATGCGCTCAACGCACTGATCGAGTTGATCAACAACCGCTTCGACGAAGGCGAGTGACGGAAAGCCCGGTACAGATACCGGGCCCGAAAGAGCTGAAACACCGAACCACCCACGCGACGCCTTCCCTGCGTCGCGACATGAGCACCGGCCGATCAGGCCAGCGCCGTATCCAGCACCATCATCAGGCAGAAGCCTGCGGCCAACCCCAGGCTCGCTGCGGTCTCGTGCCCCTTGCGATGGCATTCCGGGATGATTTCGTGGGTCACCGCGAAGAGCATCGCCCCCGCCGCCAGGGCCAGGCCCCAGGGCAACAGCAACGCCGACACCTGCACCAGCCACGCACAAAGCAACGCGAACACCGGCTCCACCAGCCCGGACGCCGCGCCGATCAGCATCGCCTTGCCCCGGGACATGCCCGCCCCCGCCAACACCAGGGAAATGATCAACCCCTCCGGCAGGTCCTGCAGTGCGATGCCCAATGCCAGGCTGTCCGCGCCCGCCAACCCGGCGCCCGCCGCCACGCCCACCGCCATGCCTTCCGGGATGTTGTGCAGAACGATGGCAATGACGAACAGCAGAATGCGCGGTGCCAGCACCAGGCGGTCGGTACGGGTATCGACCTCGAGCTGCCGCTCCGGCAGCAGCCTGCCAAGGCCGAACAGCGCACTGGCCCCCAGCAGCAGGCCGAGGCTCATCAGGAAGCCTGCCGACCATTTGGAAAAGCCCAACTGGCCGGCCGCATCCAGTCCGGGGATCAACAGCGAGAACACCGTCGCCGCCAGCATCACACCGGCACCGAAGCCCAGCAGGGTGTCGGAGGTGCGTGCCGAGATGCTGCGCATGAACAGCACCGGCAAGGTGCCGACGGCCGTGCCCAACGCACACAGCGTGCCCGACTTCAGCGCATGCCAGAGATGGGGCTCCAGCGCACGCTCGGCAGCCAGTACCGCCTGCCAGGACAACAGCAGGCAGCCGACGAGCATCACGCAGAGGCCAAGAACCTGGCGCAGGGAAAGCCCGCTGGGTAATAGAGAAGACATGGGACCCCGGCTGGACGGGTGCAGGCGCCCGTCGGCGCCCAGGCTGTGCAGGTCGGGCTCAGGCATCAGGCCATCGCCTCTCGGTATCGACGGTCCACTTCGGCCCAGTCGATGACATTGTAGAAAGCGCCGATGTATTCGGGACGACGGTTCTGGTAGCGCAGGTAATAGGCATGCTCCCACACGTCCAGCCCGAGGATCGGCACGTTGCCATTCATCAGCGGGCTGTCCTGGTTACCGCTGCTCTCCACCACCAGGCGCTTGCCCGGCGTCACGCTGAGCCAGGCCCAGCCGCTGCCGAAGCGGGTCAGCGCCGCCTTGGTGAAGGCCTCCTTGAAGGCCGCGAAGCCACCCAGCTCCGCCTCGATGGCCGCACGCACGGTGCCATGGGGCTCACCGCCACCGGTGGGCGACATCACGGTCCAGAACAGCGAATGGTTGGCGTGCCCGCCGCCGTTGTTGATCACCGCGCCGCGCAGTTGCTCGGGCACCTCCGCCAGGCGCTGCAGCAACGACTCCACCGGCAGCTGGCCGAGGGGGTTGCCCTCCAGGGCTGCATTGAGGTTGTTGATGTAGGTCTGGTGGTGCTTGCTGTGGTGGATTTCCATGGTCTGCGCATCGATATGCGGTTCCAGGGCATCGTAGGCGTAGGTGAGGACGGGCAGGCTGTAGGTCATGGTCGGTTCCTTGTTCAATGGTAGTAGCGGCTGCCGGAGGTGCTCGGCAGGGCTCGCGAAGAATGGCCAGGCACGATGCCGAGCAGGCGATCGGTACGGGGATAGGCGCCGTGCTCCTGGATGAACTGCAACAGACTGCTGTAGGTGCAGCGGCTATGGCGCAGGGCAACGTCGCGCAGCGCCTCGGGCAGGCTGGTGTCACGCAGCACCTGCAGCAGGCGCTCATGGCAGGTGCAGAGGTTCTCCGCCGTCTCCTCCGGCTGGCCGAGCATCAGGTGCAGGTCGGCCAGGTTGTGGTGGGAGACCACGAACGCGGCCACCGCCTGGTCCGCATCCGGCCACCGCTCCAGCAGCATCTGCGCCTGGGCCAGGGCCTGCAGGTAAAGCTCCCGCGCCTCGATCCAGTCACCGCTGTGGAAGCTGCGGTTGCCAGCCTCGATGGTTCGTTTCCAGTACTCCATCGGCCACCTCCGGGTGGGCGAAGGGTGCCGCCGTGGCGGCACCCGGTGTCGCGGCTAGAGGCCGCCCTCGGTGAGTTTTTCCGGGTCGAGCAGCTTCTCCAGCTCCGCGCGGCTCAGCTCGGTGTTTTCCTCGGCCACATCGATCACCGGGCGCCCTTCGCGGTACGCCTGCTTGGCGATCTCGGCGGCCTTGAGGTAGCCGATGATGGGGTTCAGCGCGGTGACCAGAATCGGGTTGCGCGACAGCGCTTCGTTCAGCTTCGGCTGGTTGACCTTGAAGCTCGCCACCGCGCGGTCGGCCAGCAGCAGGCTGCTGCTCGACAGCAGCTGGACGCTGTTCAACAGGTTGTGGGCGATCACCGGCAGCATCACGTTCAGCTCGAAGTTGCCCGACTGGCCGGCAACGGTGATGGCCGCGTCATTGCCGATCACCTGGGCGGCGACCATCGCCGTGGCCTCGGGGATCACCGGGTTGACCTTGCCCGGCATGATCGAGGAGCCCGGCTGCAGGGCCTCCAGCTCGATCTCGGCCAGGCCGGCCAGCGGGCCGGAGTTCATCCAGCGCAGGTCGTTGGCGATCTTCATCAGGGTCACCGCCACCGTTTTCAGCTGGCCGGACAGGGCCACGGCGGTGTCCTGGGAGCCGATCAGGGCGAAGAAGTTGTTGCCTGGGGTGAACTGCAAACCGGTGAGCAGGTTCAGCTCGACGCAGAAACGCTCGGCGAAGCGTGGGTGGGCGTTGATGCCGGTGCCGACAGCGGTGCCGCCCTGGGCCAGTTGCTGCAGGCTCGGCATCAGCGCACGCAGGTGCTCGATATTGCTCTGCACCTGCTGGGCCCAGCCGTCCAGCACCTGGCTCATGCGCACCGGCATGGCGTCCATCAGGTGGGTGCGGCCGGTCTTCACATAGGGGCGTACTTCCAGGGACTTCTCGCAGAGCACCTTGAGCAGGTGGCCGAGGGCGGGCAGCAGTTGCTCGCTCACCTCGATGGCCGCGCTGGCATGGATGCTCGACGGGATGATGTCGTTGCTGCTCTGCCCACAGTTGACGTGGTCGTTGGGGTTGACCTTCTCCGCCAGCAGGCGGCTAGCCAGGGTGGCGATCACCTCGTTGGCGTTCATGTTCGAGCTGGTGCCGGAGCCGGTCTGGAACACGTCCACCGGGAAGTGGGTCATGAAGTCGCCCGCCAGCAGCTCCTGGCAGGCGCTGACGATGGCGTCGCCCATGGCCGGGCTGATCTGCTCCAGGTCGACGTTGGCCCGCGCGGCGGCAGCCTTGGCGAGGATCAGTGCACGAATGAAAGCTGCCGGCATGCGCTGGCCGGAGACCGGGAAGTTGTTCACCGCCCGCTGGGTCTGCGCGCCGTACAGCGCCTTGGCCGGGACTGCCAGTTCGCCCATGCTGTCGCGTTCGATTCGGGTATCAGTCACGCTGTATTTCCTTCTTCCGGTTCGATGTAGCTCAGGGATGGCGCCAGGCGCAGGGTCGCCAGGCGCCGCTGCAGCCCGAGCAGGCGCTGGCGTCGCAACGGATCGCGTGCCAGCGGGCGCAAGGACTGCAGGGGTAGATAGGCGTGGTCGAGGCACAAGCAGCGCCAGTGCCAGGGCAAGGCGCGGTCGGTGGCGCTGTCCAGCAGCAGCTGGAAGCTGCCTTCGAAAATGCGCCAGGCCGGCAGGTCGTGGTGCACGACCAACTCGTGGCCATCGTTGAGGAAGCGCGTCAGCAGGCGCGGGTCGTCCGGCGCCAGGGCGCAGCGGATACGCTGGCCAAGCCAGCGCCAATCGGAGCATGCCTGGGGTTCGTCGAGACGGGGCCGCACTGCGAATTCTCAAATAGTAATCATTCGCACTTGAGAATAATAAACATTACTAGCACTTGCAAAGTGAAAGTGCGTCAGAGGCGGCCCCGCCTCACGTCAGCGGATGCAATCCATGCGGTAACGGCTGGCAGATAGGCCGCAAAAACATTCAACAGCGCCGATCTCCGGAGCGCATGAAAGTCGCGTCGTCGAGCGTGGCGGGCCATCGGTTCGGGAAAAACACCCATAAAAAAACGCGCCACCCGGGCGCGTTCTTCATGACGACGGCTGACCGGGCGATCAGCTGCCCGCCACCGTCATGCGCTCGATCAGCACCGAGCCGGTGCGGATGTTGCCGCGCACTTCCAGGTCGCTGCCAACGGCGAGGATCTGGCGGAACATGTCCTTCATGTTGCCGGCGATGGTGACTTCCTGGACCGGGAACTGGATTTCGCCGTTCTCCACCCAGTAACCGGCCGCACCACGGGAGTAGTCGCCGGTGACCATGTTCAGGCCGTGGCCCATCAGTTCGGTCACCAACAGCCCGCGGTCCATGCGGCGCAACAGCGCCTTCTGGTCTTCCTGGCCGTGGGTGACGAAGAGGTTGTGCACGCCCCCGGCGTTGGCGGTGCTGGGCAGGCCCAGCTTGCGCCCCGAGTAGGTGCCGAGGATGTAGGAGACCAGTTCGCCCTTCTCCACGAACGGCTTGGCGTAGGTCGCCAGGCCATCGTTGTCGAAGGAGGCGCTGGCCATGGCGCGCGGAATCAGCGGGCGCTCGTCGATGCTCAGCCACTCGGGGAACAGGCGCTCGCCCAGTGCACCTTCGAGGAAGGACGACTTGCGATAGAGGTTGCCGCCGGAGATGGCCGACAGGAAGCTGCTGAACAGCCCGGTGGCCAATTCCGCGGCGAACAGCACCGGCACCTCGCAGGTAGGCACCGGGCGCGCGCCCAGGCGGCTGACCGTGCGTTCCGCCGCGCGGCGGCCGATGACCTGCGCATCGGTCAGCTGGGTGCCGATGCGGTTCACGTCGTACCAGTAGTCGCGCTGCATCTGCCCTTCGCCACCGGCGATCATCACGCAGCTCAGGCTGTGCCGGCTGCTGGCGTAGCCGCCGATGAAGCCATGGCTGTTGCCGTAGACGCGACAGCCCTGGTGGGTGCTGAGGGTGGTGCCATCGGCGTTGCTGATGCGCGGGTCGGCATCGAAGGCCGCCGCCTCGCACACCAGCGCCTGCTCCACCGCCTGTTCGGGGGTGATGGCCCAGGGGTGGTAGAGATCGAGGTCCGGCAGGTCACGGGCCATCAGGCCGCGATCGGCCAGGCCGGCGCACTCGTCCTCGGAGGCGTGCTTGGCGATGGCCAGCGCAGCGGCCACCGTCTCGCGGATGGCGTCATCGCCGGTGGCCGAGGTGCTGGCCGAACCCTTGCGCTGCCCCACATACAGGGTGATGCCGAAGCCCTGATCACGATTGAACTCGACGGTTTCCACTTCGCGCTGGCGCACCGTGGTCGACAACCCCTGCTCCACCGAAACCGCGACCTCACAGGCCGTCGCACCCTGGCGACCGGCTTCGGCGAGGATGCGTTCGACCCGTGCCTGCAACTCGGGCAAGGCCTGCGGGCCGACCACTTCTACTTCACTCATAGCCACTCCAGTTCACAAAACCTTTTCGACGGGGCGAGCGCACCCGGCGCACCACCCCACGGACCGCACCATTGCGGCGCCAGCCGGGCCGGACAATCCCCGTCCGACTGGTTATCATGGCGGCGTTTCCCACTGGATCGCCCCCATGTCTGAATACCTCGACGACGACTTCTCCGGAGAGAAGAGCAAAACCCAGGTCAAGAAAGAGCTTCACGCCCTGCAGGACCTCGGTGAACGTCTGACCACGCTCAAACCCGATGTCCTCGCCAAGCTGCCGCTGACCGACGCGCTGCAGAAGGCCCTGCTCGAAGCGCCTAGGCACAAGGCCCACATCGCCCGCAAACGCCACCTGCAGTACATCGGCAAGCTCATGCGCGAGCAGGACATCGAGGCCATCGTCACCCTGGTCGACCAGCTCGACGCCTCCACCCGCCAGTACAACGAGCGCTTCCACAACCTGGAGCGCTGGCGTGATCGCCTCATCGGCGGGGACGACAGCACCCTGGAATCCTTCGTCGTCGAATACCCGGAAACCGACCGCCAGCACCTGCGCAGCCTGATCCGTCATGCCCAGCACGAGGCGGCCCGTAACAAACCGCCGGCCGCGGCGCGCAAGGTCTTCAAATACATCCGCGACCTGGACGAAACCCAGCGCGGGCTGCGTTAAAGGCCGCTGGAAGCTCGAAGCCGGAAGTCACACGGCTTCGAGCGCCCAACGCCCCTCCTCAAGCTCCCGTACCCCCCACCGTGATCGCATCGATCTTCAGTGTCGGCTGACCCACGCCGACGGGCACCGATTGCCCATCCTTGCCGCAAGTGCCCACGCCGCTGTCCAGCGCCAGGTCGTTGCCGACCATGGAAACCCGGCTCATCGCCTCGGGGCCGTTGCCGATCAGGGTCGCGCCCTTGACCGGCGCAGTGATCTTGCCGTTTTCGATCAGGTAGGCCTCGCTGGTGGAGAACACGAACTTGCCGCTGGTGATGTCCACCTGGCCGCCGCCGAGGTTGGCGCAGTAGATGCCGCGCTCCACCGAGGCGATGATCTCTTCCGGGTCGCTCTCCCCCGCCAGCATGTAGGTGTTGGTCATGCGCGGCATCGGCAGGTGCGCGTAGGACTCGCGACGGCCGTTGCCGGTGGGCGCCACGCCCATCAGGCGGGCGTTGAGCTTGTCCTGCATGTAGCCCTTGAGCACACCGTTCTCGATCAGCGTGGTGCATTGGGTCGGGGTGCCTTCGTCGTCCAGGCTCAGCGAGCCGCGGCGGCCCGCCAGGGTGCCGTCGTCGACGATGGTGCAGAGGCTGGAGGCGACCTTCTCGCCGATCCGCCCGCTGTAGGCCGAGCTGCCCTTGCGGTTGAAGTCGCCTTCCAGGCCGTGGCCTACCGCCTCGTGCAGCAGCACGCCGGACCAGCCCGCGCCCATCACCACCGGCAAGGTACCCGCCGGCGCCGGAATGGCTTCCAGGTTCACCAGCGCCTGGCGCAGCGCCTCGCGGGCATAGCCCATGGCGCGGTCTTCCTGGAGGAAATAACGGTAGTCGGTACGCCCGCCACCGCCGTGGCCACCGCGCTCGCGGCGACCGTTCTGTTCGACGATGACGCTGACGTTGAAACGCACCAGCGGGCGCACGTCGGCACCCAGGCTGCCATCGCTGGCGGCGACCAAGATGTGTTCCCAGACACCCGCCAGGCTCACGGTGACCTGCTTGATGCGTGGGTCCAGCGCACGGGTGGCGACGTCGATGCGCTTGAGCAGCTCGACCTTCTCGGCGCGGTCGATCACGTCCAGCGGGCTGTCCGGTGCGTAGAGCCGGGCGACGTCCGGGCTGGCGAAGGCCTGCACGCGGCCCTGCTGCCCGGCACGGGCGATGGAGCGCGCGGCACGGGCCGCCTGGCCCAGTGCATCGGCGGTGATGGCGTTGCTGTAGGCGAAGCCGGTCTTCTCGCCGGACTGCGCGCGCACGCCCACGCCCTGGTCGAGGTGGAAGCTGCCGTCCTTGACGATGCCGTCCTCCAGCACCCAGGACTCGGAAACCTGGCCGTGGAAGTACAGGTCGGCGGCATCGATGCCCGGGCCGGCGACTTCGCCCAGCACGCCCGGCAACTGCTCGATGGTGAGGCCGCCGGGTGCCAGCAGCTGGTCACTGACGGATAACAACAATTGGCTCATAACTTCTCCGTTCTCGCCGGCCCGGGTGCGGCCGGCGTCAAGAATCTTCTGTGTGCCGTCACCGGCATGCGCTGGCGCACCGCCAGCTGTTCGTCCGTATCGCGGCGGGCGATCAACACCGCCTCGCCGCTGGCCTGTTCGGCAATCACCCGACCCCATGGATCGACGATAGCCGAATGGCCGAAAGTCTCGCGCGGCCCCGGATGAACGCCACCCTGCCCCGCCGCCAGCACATAGCACTGGGTCTCGATGGCCCGCGCCCGCACCAGCACCTGCCAATGCGCCGCACCGGTCACCGCGGTGAAGGCCGATGGCGCGGTGATCAGCTCAGCGCCGGCCTCGCGCAATGCCCCATACAGCTCGGGGAAGCGCAGGTCATAGCAAACCGTCAGGCCCAACCGGCCCACCGGTGTATCGGCGAGCACCACACGCTCGCCGAAGGCATAGTCGTCCGATTCGCGGTAGCGGCCCCGGGCATCGGCCACGTCGACATCGAACAGGTGGATCTTGTCGTAGCGCGCCACCCGCTCGCCTCGCTCGTCCACCAGCAGCGAACAGGCATTGGGCTTGGCATCCGGCGCATCGTCCGGCGGCAACGGCACGGTGCCGGCCACCACCCATAACCTGAGGTCACGAGCCACCTGTTTCAACCAGGGCAGGATCGGGCCTTCACCAAGCGCCTCGGCACGGCCGATGGCGGCATAGTCGCGACGCCCCATGGCGGCGAAGTTCTCGGGTAGTACGGCGAGGCGCGCGCCGCCCTCGGCAGCGGACTCGAGCAGGCGACGGGCGGTCGCGAGATTGGCCAGGACATCGTCCTGGCTGACCATCTGGATCACCGCGAAGGTCATGACATTCTCCACAGCGGGCATCGCCGCATGCTACTCCAGCGCGTGGCCGACGGAATCAATTGGGCTTCTCGAACGGCTTGTCGAAACTGATCTTCGGCTCCGTCAGCGGCCCTTTCACCTCGTACTGCACGCTGGCGAAGCGCGCCACCTTGTCACCCAGCAGCTTGTCCACCACGAACAGCGCACCACCAATGGCCGGCGCCCCGACGATCAAGGCGGCCAGCGGCAGGTTGTTGGTCACCGGCAGGGTCACCAGCAGCTTGGCATCGATGGCGTCGTGGGCCATGTCCAGGGTGCCTTTCAGCTCCAGGCCGCTGGAAGGGCCTTCGAGAACAATGGGCTCACGGGTGACGAAGACCCCCTCGCTGCCCACCAGCAGGCCCTTGACCCGGTCGTAGGCCAGGCCCTTGCCGAGCAGGTCGGAGAAGTCCAGGCGCAGGCGGCGGCCGATGGAGTTGAAGTTGAGCAGGCCGAACACGCGCAGGGCCTGGGCGCTGCCCTCCACCTCGACGAACTGCCCCTTGCGCAGGCTGGCATCGAGGGTGCCGGAGAAGCGCTTGAGGCTCACCCAGGCCGGCGAGCCCGGCCAGCGGCCGTCGGCATCCAGGCGGAAGCGCTCGCTGGTGGCGGTGGGCGCGAACTTCCAGGCCAGCAATACATCGGCGAGGTTCTTGCCTTCGAGGCGGCCTTTGTACCAGCTGGAGCTGGCACCGGCGGCGCCTTCCCACCCGGTGGAGCCGGTGATCTTCAGCCCCTTGAGGTTGAGGTCAAGGTCACTGAACAGGGTGCCCTGGGCCGTCGGCCGGGCCTTGAACGCCCAGGCGCCCAGGGGCTCGTCGCCAAGCTGCACCTGGGCGATGCGCACATCCAGCGCCGGGACGGCATGGGGGTCGACATCCTTCAGCGGGTCGGGGCTGGCTTCCGCCGCCTCGTCGTTCTCCGGCGGTTTGGGCAGGCGCACGCGGGCCAGGTCGAGCACGATGGGCGCACCCTTGGCATCGGGCAGGCTGACGCTGCCCTGCAACAGGTCACTGTCGAGGTCAACCTTCCACAGGGCGTCACCACGGGCCAGGCCGACCCGGAAGTCCTCGAGGCTCATGCCCATGCCATCGAAGTGGCCGATGCGCAGGTCGGCGCCTTGCAACAGGCCCACAGCATCACCGGCGTCCTTGGCGGCATAGCGATCACGCACCGCCTGCCAGGCGGCCAGGTCCAGCGTGTCCAGGGTGCCGCGTACGCGAATGCCACGGTTCGACGGCATGCTCGCGCTGCCCGAGCCCAGCAGCAGCTCGCCGCGTGCCTGGGAAAAGTCCGTGGCCGGTGCCGCGACCGCCAGGTTGGCCAGGCCGCCATAGTCGAACCAGTAGCGCCGCTCGGGGCCGTCCAGGGTCATGCGCCATTGGCTGTCACGCACCTCGCCCGCCGCCTTGCCGAAGGGTGCCGGCAGGTCGATGGCCGCCCCCTTGAGGCTGGAATCGATGCGCAGCTGGCTGTCCTTGCCGTCCAGCGCCAGGTCGAGCTTGTAGGGGATGTCACCGGAAATCGGCAGCGGCCGGGTCACGCCCAGCCAGGCGGCAACGTCCTTCACCGCCGCCTGGCCGCTGGCCTGGATACGCGTACGACCCTTGCCATTGCGCCCCTCGGCGATGGCCTTGGCGGTGACCTCGCGACCGAAGGCCTTGCCCCGGATCTGCTGGGCGCTGAGGCCGCTGGCGGTGTCGAAGCGGAAGGTGCCCGCCAGGGCACTGAGCTCCAGGCTCGGCTTGGCGAACTTCAACCGGGCATCACGGGTGGTGAGTTCGACGATGACCCGGGGTTCGCCACCGGCTTTCTCCAGGGGGATGTCCAGGTCCAGGTTGCCATCCAGGCTGCCGTCGCCCTGCCAGCCGGCCATCACTTCAGCGGCCGGTGTGGGTGCCTCCTGCATGATCTTCAGGCCGTCGGTGAAGCTGCTGTCCAGCTGTGCCTTGACCCGCAGGTGCGGCACCTGGCCGTGTTCCACATGGGGCACATCGGCGCGGGCATCGCTGACGCGGCTGTCGAGGATGCGCCCGCTGGGTACGCGCACGCGCACGCCGCTGTCTTCGACGAACACGTCGCCACGGGCCTCGCGCAGCGCCGGCCAGCCGGGCTGATAGGCCAGCTCGGCATCGTGAACCTTGAAGAACAGGCTGATGGAGCGGGATTCCGGCGGCGAGTCGTGCTGCAGCGAGCCCTGGTACTGGAAGAAGCCCTCGTCCACCACGCCCCCCTTGATCGCGGTCTTCAGCCATTCGGCCAGGGCCGGGCTGAGGCCGCTGGACAGGGTCGGCAGGTACTTCTCGGTGTAGCGCGCATCGCCCTCGTGCAGGCCGACGCGCAGGTCCATGTAATCCTCCTGCGCCGGGTCGTGCAGCAGGCGGATGAGGAAGTCGCCGGCGACCTTGCCTTCATCACCGGTCACCTGCAGGTAGGGGCTGATCAGGGTGAAGCCCTGGTCATCCAGCTTCCAGGTCAGCCGCGCATGGGCCTCGTGGTAGCGCCAGGGCTTGGGGAACAGGTGATCAAGGTGCAGGGCGAAGTCGTCGGAATCCATCCGCAGCTCACCGCCGGCCAGGTCGCCGGTGATGCTGCCGCTGACGTTCTCGGCTGCCGGCGCGCCGTGCACGGCGTTGAAGGAGATGCGCTCCAGGTTGCTGCTGAAACCGATATGCCGGGCGCCCTCCACCTGGGGCCGATAAACCATCTGCAGGTTGCGCAAGGCACCCCGGGGCTTGAGGCCGCTGACCAGCTCGGCGGCCAGGTCCGGCAGCGGCACCAGGCCCTCCACCAGCGGCACCAGGGGCTGCAGGTCGAGGCGGTCGGCGGCGAGCTTCCACTCGGTTTCGCCCTGGCCATTGTCCAGCACCTGTTCGAGCTTGATGTGGGCATTGCTGTAGCGCTGCTCGCCGACGCTCACCGCCAGGGAGTCCAGCAACAGGCTCATGCCCTTGTCGTTGCGGTTGAAGTAGGCGTCCACCGCCAGGTCCTGCAGGGCCACCAGCTTGCGCTGGGCATAGCTGCCACGCAGTTCGCCGACGTGCACACGGGCCACGGCGCCTTGCAGGGCACCGCGCTTCCAGTCGACCCAGAGTTCGCCACCACCCTTGAACTGTTCGATGCGCCAGTCACGGGTCAGGCTCTTCGGCAGCCAGCGCGCCCAGTCGCTCTGGGGCAGGCTGAGGTAGAGCTCGGCGTCGCTGTCCAGCACCACGTCGGGGTTGAGCCGGGTACGCAGGCGCAGGCTCAGTGGCTGGCCGTCCGGCAGGGTCAGCTGGCCGTCCAGGCGTTGCCGCGAGGCATTGCCACCCAGGGATGTCTGGACGTAGGTGAAGGTGACCGGCTTCTGCTTCCAGGGCTCCAGGGTGACCTGGCTGTTGAGCAGGGAAATGCGTTTGACCACCCCGAGGCCGTCGATCAGCTTGCGCGGGTTGAACGGCTGCTGGTCGTCACGGGCGGGCATGCCGGCCAGGGTCCACTTGCCGGTTTCGTCCTGCTGCACCTGCAACTGCAAGCCCTCGACTTCCAGGCTGGCGATGCGCGGTGCACGGGCCAGCAGGCTGCCAAGCAGGTCGGGCACCACGCGCACCTGGTCCAGGCGCAGAACCGCATCGCCCTCTCCCAGCATCACATCGTGGGCCACCAGCACCGGGCCCATGCCTTGCCAGCGGCCTTCGAGGCTGCCGATCAGCAAGGGTTCGCCCAGGGCCTCGCGAGCCTTCTCCTGGACTTCGGCACGGTACTCGGCCACCAGCGGCACCAGTTGCCGCCCGAGGCTCACATAGAGCGCAGCCAGCACCAGGCCCAGTGCGCAGAGCGCCAACAGGGTACGCAGGAAGGTGACCAACGACAGGCCCGGACGCGCCATATCAGTTCAGGCCCTCAGAGCAGCACGACATCGTACTGCTCCTGGGAATACATCCCCTCGACCTGGAACTTGATGGTGCGCCCGATGAAGGCTTCGAGGTCGGCTACGTTGCCCGACTCCTCGTCCAGCAGGCGGTCCACCACTTTCTGGTTGGCCAGCACCAGGTAGCCCTCGGCCTGGTAGGCACGGGCTTCGCGGAGGATTTCGCGGAAGATTTCGTAGCAGATGGTTTCGGCGGTCTTCAGCATGCCGCGGCCCTGGCAGCTCGGGCACGGCTCGCAGAGGTTCTGCATCAGGCTTTCGCGGGTGCGCTTGCGGGTCATCTGCACCAGGCCGAGCTCGGTGATGCCGATGATGTTGGTCTTGGCGTGGTCCCGCTCCAGCTGCTTCTCCAGCGTCCGCAGGACCTGGCGCTGATGCTCCTCGTCCTCCATGTCGATGAAGTCGATGATGATGATGCCGCCCAGGTTGCGCAGGCGCAGCTGGCGGGCGATGGCGGTGGCCGCTTCGAGGTTGGTCTTGAAGATGGTCTCTTCGAGCGTGCGGTGGCCGACGAAGGCGCCGGTGTTCACGTCGATGGTGGTCATCGCCTCGGTGGGGTCGATGATCAGGTAGCCGCCGGACTTCAGCAGCACCTTGCGCTCCAGGGCCTTCTGGATCTCGTCCTCGACGCCGTAGAGGTCGAAGATCGGGCGCTCGCCGGGGTAGTGCTCCAGGCGGTCGGCGATCTCCGGCATCAGCTCGTCGACGAACTGGGTGACCTTCTGGAAGGTCTCGCGGGAGTCGATGCGGATCTTCTCGATGCGCGGGTGGACCAGATCACGCAGGGTGCGCAGGGCCAGGCTCAGGTCTTCGTAGATCACCGAAGGCGCGGGGGCGCTCTGCATCTGCGAGGAAATCTGCTCCCACAGCCGGCGCAGGTAACGGATGTCGACGAGGATCTCCTCGGACCGCGCACCATCGGCGGCGGTACGCAGGATGAAACCACCGGTTTCCACGATGCCTTCGGCGGCGACGCAATCGGCCACCACCTGCTTGAGGCGTTCGCGCTCGGCTTCGTCTTCGATCTTCAGCGAGATGCCCACATGGGCGGTACGCGGCATGTAAACCAGGTAGCGCGAGGGGATCGACAGCTGCGTGGTCAGGCGCGCGCCCTTGCTGCCGATGGGGTCCTTGGTCACCTGCACCACCAGGGCCTGACCCTCGTGGACCAGGGCGGTGATGTTCTCCACCGCACTGCCCTCGCGGTTGGAAATTTCCGAGGCATGGATGAATGCGGCGCGATCCAGGCCGATGTCGACGAAGGCCGCCTGCATGCCCGGCAGCACCCGCACCACCTTGCCCTTGTAGATGTTGCCGACGATGCCACGACGCTGGGTGCGCTCTACATGCACCTCCTGCAGCACGCCGTTTTCCACCACCGCCACGCGCGATTCCATCGGCGTGATATTGATCAGAATCTCTTCGCTCATGCTGAGAACCTACCCGACGCGCTGCCAACAAGAAATGCCGAATTCGCCCAGCACGTCTGCCGTTTCCAGCAACGGTAGACCCACCACGGCGGAATAACTCCCCTGAATGTTCTCGACGAACACCGCACCCAGTCCCTGAATCGCGTAGCCACCTGCCTTGTCCGTCGGCTCGCCGCTGGCCCAATAGGCCTCGCGCTCGGCCTGGGGGATGACGCGGAAGCGCACCCGACTGGTCACAAGGCGCGAGATGCAACGCCCGGGCTGGGCCACCGCCAATGCGGTCAACACCTCGTGCTCGCGGCCGGAAAGGCCCGCCAGCATCGCCAGGAAGTCGTCGCGGTCCTGGGGCTTGCCGAGGATGCGGCCATCGAGCACCACCGACGTATCGGCACCCAGCACGCAGGCATCCCCGGCGGCATCGCCCAGGGCGGCCAGGCCGGCGGCGGCCTTTTCCCGGGCCAGGCGCTCGACGTAGGCCGGGGCAGGTTCGCCGGGGCGCACGGATTCATCGATGGAAGCGGAAAGAAGCCGGAAGGGAACGCCGATCTGGGCGAGCAATTCGCGACGGCGGGGCGAGCCGGATGCCAGGTGGAGCGTGGCCATGCTGGGACTTCTCCATGTCGAGAAGGCGCGCGGCATGGCCGCGGCCTGGTCATTTGACGTTGAGGCGGCGGCTCAGGCCGCGCAAGGCGGCGAAAATCCAGGGCCAGAGCAAGGCGCTGACCAGGGCGGGCAAGAGGAACAACAAGGTCGGCGGGCGGTTGCCGGTCAGGGCGTTGAGCCACAGCTGCACCAGTTGGGCGAGGCCGAAGACCACCATCAGCACCAGACTCTGCTGCCACATGGGGAACATGCGCAAGCGCTGATGCAGGGTCAGTACGAGGAATGTGATCAGGGACAGGATCAGCGCGTTCTGCCCCAGCAGGGTGCCGTAGAGCACGTCTTCGGCAACGCCGACCAGCCAGGCGGTGGTCACGCCTACGCGGTGCGGCAGGGCCAGCGTCCAGTAGGTGAGCAGCAGGGCGGGCCACAGCGGGCGCCCCACTTCCATGAAGGTGGGCATGGGCGCAACGCTGAGCAGCAGGGCCAGCAACAGGCTGAACCAGATCACCCAGCCATTGTTCGAACGGGCGCTGACCATCAGCGGTTCTCCCGGTGGGCGGGCGGTGTAGCCGGCGTCGAGGAGGCCGCGCCGGCAGGAGTCGGGGCGGCAGGCGTGGCGGCGGCGCCTGGGGCGGCCGCACCGGCGGGCGCGGGCGTCGCAGCGGGCTTGCCAGTGGCTTCGCGATCGGCCGCTTCCTGGGCTTCGGCCGAATCGTTGGCGCGTTGTTCGGGGCTGCGGGTATCGGTGAACACCAGCAGCAGATAGCGGCTGCGGTTCAGCGCAGCGGTGGGCACGGCACGAACGATGGCGAAAGGCTGGCCGGAGTCGTGGATGACTTCCTTGACCGTCGCCACCGGGTAGCCGGCGGGGAAGCGCTGGCCAAGGCCGGAACTCACCAGCAGGTCGCCTTCCTTGATATCCGCGGTATCGGCCACATGGCGCAGCTCCAGGCGTTCCGGGTTACCGGTGCCGCTGGCGATGGCGCGCAGGCCGTTGCGGTTCACCTGAACCGGAATGCTGTGGGTGGTATCGGTGAGCAGCAGGACGCGGGCGGTGTAGGGCATCACCTCCACCACCTGGCCCATCAGGCCACGGGCGTCGAGCACCGGCTGGCCGAGGAACACGCCGTCCTTCTCGCCCTTGTCCACCAGGATGCGGTGGGTGAAGGGGTTGGGATCGACGCCGATCAGCTCGCCCACCAGAACCTTGTCGTCCACCAGGGCGGAGGAGTTGAGCAGCTCGCGCAGGCGCACGTTCTGCTCGGTCAGGGCCGCCAGCTTCTGCAGGCGACGCTGCATCAGCAGGCCTTCGGCCTTGAGCTTCTCGTTCTCGGCGATCAGGGTGCTGCGGCTGGTGAACTGGTCGCTGACGCCATCCCAGAGGCGCACCGGCAAATCCGCCAGCCAATAGAAGGGCGTCAGCACGAGGCCCATCTGGCTGCGTGCTGGTTTCAACGTGTCGAAGCGGGCATCGACCACCATCAAGGCGGCAGAAAGCACGGCGAACGCCAACAGGCGCACGCCGAGCGAAGGTCCCTTGGCGAATAGCGGTTTTATGACCCGCTCCTCAGGTGCAATGGCTCTCCAACCTTACTCGGTGGAGAGCAGGTCCATTGCGTGACGATCCATCATTTCCAGGGCGCGACCACCACCACGGGCCACGCAGGTCAGCGGGTCCTCGGCGACGATCACCGGCAGGCCGGTTTCCTGGGACAGGAGCTTGTCGAGATCGCGCAGCAGCGCGCCACCACCGGTCAGCACCAGGCCGCGCTCGGCGATGTCGGAAGCCAGCTCCGGCGGGGATTGTTCCAGGGCGCTCTTGACCGCCTGGACGATGGTCGCCAGGGATTCCTGCAGCGCTTCCAGAACCTCGTTGGAGTTCAGGGTGAAGCTGCGTGGTACGCCTTCGGCCAGGTTGCGACCACGGACGTCGATCTCGCGGACTTCGCCACCCGGGAAGGCGGTGCCGATTTCCTGCTTGATGCGCTCAGCGGTGGATTCACCGATCAGGCTGCCGTAGTTGCGGCGCACGTAGGTAACGATGGACTCGTCGAAACGGTCGCCGCCAACCCGTACGGATTCGGCGTAGACCACGCCGTTGAGGGAGATCAGGGCGATCTCGGTGGTGCCACCGCCGATGTCGACGACCATGGAGCCACGGGCCTCTTCGACCGGCAGGCCGGCACCGATGGCCGCGGCCATGGGTTCTTCGATCAGGAAGACTTCACGGGCGCCGGCGCCCAGAGCGGATTCGCGGATGGCGCGACGCTCGACCTGGGTGGACTTGCAGGGAACGCAGATCAGCACACGGGGGCTGGGCTGCAGGAAGCTGTTCTCGTGCACCTTGTTGATGAAGTACTGCAGCATCTTCTCGCAGACGCTGAAGTCGGCGATCACGCCGTCTTTCATCGGGCGGATGGCGGAAATGTTGCCGGGGGTACGACCGAGCATGCGCTTGGCCTCGGTACCGACGGCCACGACGCTCTTCTGGTTGCCGTGGTTACGAATGGCGACCACGGACGGCTCGTTCAGGACGATGCCGCGCTCGCGCACATAAATCAGGGTATTGGCAGTGCCCAGGTCGATCGAAAGATCGCTGGAAAACATGCCACGCAGTTTCTTGAACATGGGAGAGGGACCCTAGGCAACGCGTGGGTAAAAAAGTGCGGCAAACTCTAACAACGACAGGGATTTTGGGCAAGGCGCCGATATGTTAAATTGCCGGTTTTTCCGGGCCTCTGGGCCCATCATCGCGGCCTTTGACCGCCCGTTCGCGGTGCCGTTCCCGGCGCCCTTCCCGCACGGTCCCAAGCACTGCGCTGACCGCACCTCAGTTGGAGAACCCGATGGCGCTTGAACGCTCCGACGTGGAAAAGATCGCCCATCTCGCCCGCCTGGGCCTGAACGACGGCGATATCCCGCGTACCACCGAGACCCTCAACAACATCCTCGGCCTGATCGACGCGATGCAGGCCGTGGACACCGACGGCATCGAGCCGTTGGCCCACCCCCTCGAAGCCACCCAGCGCCTGCGCGCGGACGAAGTGACCGAGGAGAACCACCGCGACGCCTACCAGGCCATCGCGCCGGCCGTCGAGAACGGCCTCTACCTCGTGCCTAAAGTCATCGACTAAGGAAAAGGGTTACAGCATGCATCACTTGACCCTGGCCGAGATCGCCCGTGCGCTGGCCGCCAAGGAATTCTCCTCCGAGGAACTGAGCGGCGCCCTGCTGGCGCGCATCCAGGCCCTCGACCCGCAACTCAACAGCTTCGTCACCGTCACCGCCGACCAGGCGCTGGAACAGGCCCGTGCCGCCGACGCCCGTCGTGCCGCCGGCGAGAACGGCGCCCTGCTCGGCGCGCCCATCGCCCACAAGGACCTGTTCTGCACCCAGGGCGTACGCACCAGCTGCGGCTCGAAGATGCTCGACAACTTCACCGCCCCCTATGACGCCACCGTGGTCGAGAAGCTCAAGGCCGCCGGCACCGTCAGCCTCGGCAAGCTGAACATGGACGAGTTCGCCATGGGCTCCGCCAGCGAATCCAGCTACTACGGCGCGGTGAAGAACCCCTGGGCGCTCGACCGCGTGCCCGGCGGCTCCTCCGGCGGTTCCGCCGCGGCCGTCGCCGCGCGCCTGGTGCCCGGCACCACCGGTACCGACACCGGCGGCTCGATCCGCCAGCCCGCGGCCTTCACCAACCTCACCGGCATCAAGCCCACCTACGGCCGCGTGTCGCGCTGGGGCATGATCGCCTACGCCTCCAGCCTCGATCAGGCCGGCCCGCTGGCCCGCACCGCCGAGGACTGCGCCCTGCTCCTGGGCGCCATGGCCGGCTTCGATCCCAAGGACAGCACCAGCGTCGATGCCCCGGTGGACGACTACCTCGCCGCTCTGGCCCAGCCACTGGCCGGCCTGCGCATCGGCCTGCCCAAGGAATACTTCGGCAGCGGCCTCGACGCGCGCATCGGCGCCGCCGTGATGGCCGTGGTCGAAGAGCTGAAGAAGCTCGGCGCCACCGTCAAGGACGTCTCGCTGCCCAACATGCAGCACGCCATCCCCGCCTACTACGTGATCGCCCCGGCCGAGGCCAGCTCCAACCTCTCGCGCTTCGACGGCGTGCGCTTCGGCTACCGCTGCGATGCGCCCAAGGACCTCACCGACCTGTACAAGCGCTCCCGCGAGGAAGGCTTCGGCAGCGAAGTGAAGCGCCGCATCATGGTCGGCACCTACGCGCTGTCCGCCGGCTACTACGACGCCTACTACCTGAAGGCGCAGAAGATCCGTCGCCTGATCAAGAACGACTTCGTCAAAGCCTTCGAGGGCGTCGACCTGATCCTCGGCCCGACCACGCCCAACCCGGCCTGGAAACTCGGCGAGAAGAACAACGACCCGGTCGCCCAGTACCTCGAAGACATCTACACCATCACCGCCAACCTCGCCGGCCTGCCCGGCCTGTCCATGCCCGCCGGCTTCGTCGACGGCCTGCCGGTAGGCGTGCAACTGCTCGCACCCTACTTCCAGGAAGGACGCCTGCTCAACGTGGCCCACCAGTACCAGCAGGTCACCGACTGGCACAAACAGGCCCCGGCCGGATTCTGAGGACGACACACATGCAATGGGAAACCGTGATCGGGCTGGAAATCCACGCACAGCTCAGCACCCAATCGAAGATCTTCTCCGCCAGCGCCACCACCTTCGGCGCCGAGCCCAACACCCAGGCCAGCCTGGTTGACCTCGGCATGCCCGGCGTCCTGCCGGTGCTCAATGCCGAAGCCGTACGCATGGCCGTGAAATTCGGCCTGGCCATCGACGCCGAGATCGGCGAGCGCAACGTCTTCGCCCGCAAGAACTACTTCTACCCGGACCTGCCCAAGGGCTACCAGACCAGCCAGATGGACCTGCCCATCGTCGGCAAGGGCCACCTGGACATCACCCTGGACGACGGCACCACCCGCCGCATCGGCATCACCCGCGCGCACCTCGAAGAGGACGCCGGCAAGAGCCTGCACGAAGACTTCCACGGCATGACCGGCATCGACCTCAACCGTGCCGGCACCCCGCTGCTGGAAATCGTCTCCGAACCGGAGATGCGCAGCGCCAAGGAAGCCGTGGCCTACGCCAAGGCCATTCACGCCCTGGTCCGCTACCTCGGCATCTGCGACGGCAACATGGCCGAAGGCTCGCTGCGCTGCGACTGCAACGTCTCGGTCCGCCCCAAGGGCCAGGTCGAGTTCGGCACCCGCCGCGAGATCAAGAACGTCAACTCGTTCAAGTTCATCGAGCGCGCCATCAACACCGAGATCGCCTGGCAGATCGACGAGCTGGAATCCGGCCGCAAGATCGTCCAGGAAACCGTGCTCTACGACGTGGCGGCCAACGAAACCCGCTCCATGCGCAGCAAGGAAGAAGCCAACGACTACCGTTACTTCCCCTGCCCGGACCTGCTGCCGGTGGTGATCGAGAAGAGCTTCCTCGACGAAGTGCGCGCCCAACTGCCGGAACTGCCGGTGCAGAAACGCGAGCGTTTCGAGAGCCAGTTCGGCCTCTCCGCCTACGACGCCAGCGTGCTCTCCGCCAGCCGCGAGATGGCCGACTACTTCGAAGCCGTGCAAAGCACCTGTGGCGACGCCAAGCTGGCCGCCAACTGGGTGATGGGCGAGCTCTCCAGCCTGCTCAACAAGGACGCCCTGGAGATCGAGCAATCGCCGGTGTCCGCCGAGTACTTGGGCACCATGATCCTGCGCCTGAAGGACGGCACCATCAACGGCAAGGCCGCGAAGACCGTGTTCGCCGCCATGGCCGAAGGTGAAGGCTCCCCCGACGCCATCATCAAGGCCCGCGACCTGGTGCAGAACACCGACAGCGGCGCCGTGGAAACGCTGCTCGACGAGGTGCTCGCCGCCAACGCCGAACAGGTCGAGCAGTACCGCGCCAGCGACGAAGCCAAGCGCGGCAAGATGTTCGGCTTCTTCGTCGGCCAGGCCATGAAAGCGGCCAAGGGCAAGGCCAACCCGGCCCAAGTGAACGAACTGCTGAAGAAGAAGCTCGAAAGCTGAGCCTGCTGAACCGGTGGGCCCCGCACGGGGCCCGCCGGACAGTGACAGGGCACAAGAACGTTTCGCCTCCATCAGGTGACGCCATGCAGCGACTGCTCTGCCTTCTCGCTTTCTCCGGCCTGTTGACCGGCTGCTCCTACATCCCCTTCGAACGCGACAGCGAAACCCCGGGCGACTACCGCGCCGAGGGCCGCGCCTCCTTCTATGGCGCCCGCCACCACGGCCAGAAGACCGCCAGCGGCGAACGCTTCGACCAGAACGCCCTGACCGCCGCCCACCGCACCTTGCCCTTCGGCACCCGGGTCAAGGTCACCAACCTCAACAACGACCGCAGCGTGGTACTGCGCATCAACGATCGCGGCCCCTATGCCCGCACGCGGATCATCGACGTCTCGAAAAAGGCCGCCGAAGAGCTGGGCATGATCCGCTCGGGCGTGGTGCCGGTGCGCGTCGAAAGCCTCAGATGAACCCAAGCAGGAAACCGCTATGAGTGAAACACGCAAACCCGGCGTCCAGGTCCGCCGCGAAGTCATGGGCGACGCCTTCGTCGACCGCGCCCTGGGCAATGCCACCGAATTCACCCAGCCGCTGCAGGAGTTCGTCAACGAACACGCCTGGGGCGGCGTCTGGAACCGTGAAGGCCTGGACCGCAAGACCCGCAGCCTGATCACCCTCGCCGCCCTCACCGCCCTGAAATGCCCCCAGGAGCTAAAGGGCCACGTGCGCGGCGCGCTGAACAACGGCTGCACCGTGGAAGAAATCCGCGAAGCGCTGCTGCACTGCGCCGTCTACGCCGGCGTCCCCGCCGCCATCGACGCCTTCCGCGCCGCCCAGGAAATCATCGACACCTGGCAGGCCGAGCAGAAGGCCTGATTAGCGCCTGTAGGTTGGCGCCGAGCGCAGCGAGGCCCAACGATGCGCGGCTCGACGTCGCTGCGCGGGACTGTGGGAGATTCATTCGCGAAGAGGGCCAACTCGGGCGGCGTTAAGTGTTGCTAGAAGAATTGAGCCCAGCTGATTGCTGAGTTCCGGTGCGGCTTTTGGTTTCGCCCCCCCCCGGGCGAGTCCCTTTTCCAATCGCTGGAACGCCAGCCCGGTGAAAAGGAACCAAAAAACTCGCCCCTGCATACGGGTCTGGCTTCGCCAGACTCCCCTCGCTCCATCATCGTTACTCGCTACGCTCGCCCTTCGGGCCGCACTGAAGTGCGTTCGCCGCAAGCGGCGTCCAGGGGCACGCCGCGAAGGGCCATCCCTGGCCCATCGCGGCTCTCGCGACATCCATGTCGCTCAACCCCTTGATTCGCTTCGCTCACCCTTCGGGCCAGCCTTCGGCTGTTACTCCGCTTCGCTTCGTTTCACGACGATTCGCTCGGCCTCCTGGGAAGGGGCGTTTGGCGGCTGCTCCAACTTTCTTCGCCCAACGCATCACCACGTGGTGCGCACGAACTTTCGTAGGATGGGTAGAGCGGAGCGAAACCCATGCGGCGGAGGTTGCACAAACCTTTTTTGCGCCCGGAAAGGGCCGTGCTTGAGCGCTTGCATTAAAACCACAACAGCTAACGCAGACAGAGCCATGCTCTTCGTAGGGTGGGCCGGGCAGCGCACCGCTTCAGCCCACCGCCTCTCCGGTACCAGGCTGATCATCGAGGCCTGCTGAAGCCTTCTTGAAGGAACCTTGGTCGCTGCCCAACCTTCTTCGCTTGGTTTGGAAGAGTGCGCTCGTTGGGTTTCGGTGGGCTGAAGCCCTCCCTACGCAACGATCACGTTCGAGCGATGCGGGCAAATGTAGGGGCGAATTCATTGGCTATGTCTGCGTTAGCTGTTGCACTGGATAGCCGCCGAGCGACTCCTTCATACAAATCAACGGGTTGAGATCATTTCCATAACGCTCGAGCAGGCGTCGCCAGCCCAGGTAGTTCTCCAGGTACTTGGTCGCGACACCGTTGAAACGCTTCATCCAGAGCTTCAAGCGGCCGTGATAGGCGTTGACGTTCTGGATGTGAAAGGCGCCATCGGTGCGGCGCTTCTGGCGCAGGTTCACGCGATGGTGGGTAATGCCCTCTGCCTTGGCGAAGCTCTGGTAGATCGCGGCGCTGTCCGTGCACAGCACCGCGTCGGGATCGAGCAACGGCCGTAGCACTTCACCTACGTGCGCGGCATTGAGTTGTTTCAACTGGAAGTCGGCGTGCTGCCCACTCCGATCACGTACCACCAGGACCGGGATCTGCTCGGCCGTGAATCCTTTGCGCCGTGCTCTGCCCCCGCGCTTGCGGGCCTGACGTGACAGTTTGCGCTGACCTTTGAATGACTCCAGGAAGAAGGTCTCGTCGGCCTCGACAATCCCTGATTCATGCTGTGCTCGATGCTCGGCGATCAAGCGCAAGAAACGGTGCCTCCAGCGGAATGCGGTGTTCTTGTGAACCTCGCAATGTTCAGCGGCTTTGCGCACCGTCAGGCTTTTCACCATGGCTTCGGCATAGCGCCCCCAACACTCCCGATGACGCAGTCGAGCCAATGGCGTGCCCGTCAGCGCATTGCACGTGCGCCTGCAGGTTCGGCATCGGTAGCGGGCCAAGCCGTGACTGGATCCCCATGGGCGTAAGGCAGTGGCTTGGCAGTGGGGGCAATGCTCGGGAGGCTCCAGCGCCTCCGCCAGCATGCCCTGGGGGCAGGACAGCTGCGTTTGAAGCTGATCCCGCTGGGTTTGGTTGAGCTGAGTCAGGCGAGATAGCCAGCTCCGAAACTCTGTCGCACGCATGGCAGACCTCCTGAAAGAGATGCCGTAACGACAAGTCTAGAAGCTAGCAACACTTAACGCAGACAGAGCCAATTCATTCGCCAAGCGGCGCGCAGCGCCGCCATGCCTAGCGATCAGGGATAACTGAAGCTCTTCACCAGGGTCAGCTCACCCGGCTGGCGCATGGGCACGAGGAAGCTCTGCTGCTTCTCGTTGGCCGTGCCCTCTTCGCTGATCACGGTGATCTGGCCGATGGTCAGCGCCTGGCCCGGCGAGCTGCTTCCGTCCTCTTCGCTGCGGTAACCACCACCGTAGTAGTTCACGTAGACCAGGTACTGGCCCTTGAGCGGGGTCGGCGTGGCGATCATTTCCGGGCCGTAGCCGGTGGTCACGTCCACGTCCAGGGCCGCGCCGTTGGCCAGGGAGCGCTCGCCGTACCACACATGGCCACCATCCGGGGTCACCAGGTGCAGGTCGAGGTCGGTGTTGTCGCTGTCCCAGGACAGCACCACCCGCAGGCGCGCCGAGGCCCCGCCGCGACCGAGGCTATAGAACTGCACGCGGCGCTTCTGCTGGCCGTCGGGGCTGCGCACCTCAACGCTGTTACTGCCCCCCGGGAACACGAAGGGGCGGTCGAAGCCGCCGTCCTCGTTGATCTTCAGCGGCATGTCGATGCCGTTGACCACCAGCCGGCCCGGGCCCTGCGGAGCCTTGGCCAGGCCCGTGATGGCGCCCTTGATGCGCGCGGTGTCGGCCTGGTCCTCGGCGACGTTCACCGAGGACGCCGGGTAGTTCACCTGCTGCATGAAGTGCTCGCCGTTGCCGCTGCCTTCGCGCCAACCGCCACGGGGCGTGTCGAGGCGCACCTCGGCACTGGCGGCCAGGGGGATCAGGCTGAGAAGCAAGGGGGCGAGGTATCCGGGGCGCAGGCGCATGGGGGTCATTCCAGTAACAGGTGGCGGGCGAGGCGTTCGACGTAGTCTTCGTCCTGGCCGTTGGGGTGGGCTTCGAAGGCCAGGTGCAGGTATTCGTGGGTCAGGTCGAGGCGGTCCTGCAGGGAGAACAGGCCGCGCACGAAGATGCGCCGCCGCTCGCGGTCGACATGGGGCTTGCCGGAGGCCAGGCGGCACACGGCGAATTGCTGGATCTCGTCATAGCCGGGCTCGGCGTCCAGGGTGGCGCGCCAGCCGCGGCGCTGCGTGCGCAGCCACTCCTCGGCATTGGGCAGCGCCTGGCAGGCGGCCACGGGCTTGTCCCAACGGCTGAGGCTGGCACGGGGAAAGGCACGGGCGAGGATGGCGTCGTAGCGCAAGCCATCGCCGGCCTGCTGCACCGCCTGTTGCCAGGCCAGGCGATCGGGCGCCGGCTTGTCGCTGTGATAGGTCACCGGGCTGCCGGCCAGCACCAGGTCGGCGGTCCAGGCGGCGATGGCGCGGGCCTCGGCGGTGGCCGGGCGCGGCGCCACACGCTGGTTGGCGCTGCTGTCGTCGATGGTCAGGCACTCGCCACGGCGGCCGGCGTTCTGTTGCAGGTAGCTGCGGATGGCCACGGCCAGGGCCTTGGCCGCCTCCGCCGGCTGCGCCGAGGCTTCGCGTTGCAGCACGCGGGCCACGTAGTCCTCGCGTTGCAGGTGGGCGGTGAGCGTCTGGGCATCGCCCTGGCCTTCGAGGAACAGCTCGCCGTCGCTTTCGATACCCAGGCGGTTGCCATTGGCGAACTCCACCTCATAGCGCCCGCGTAGCATGCCCGGCGCCACGGCGGCGGCCTGCCCCTCGCGGCGTACCTGGCGCACCGGGTAGCGGGTGAACAGATCGACTTCGACGCAGGCGCCGGTTTCCGCTGGCCAGGTCGTGGGCAGTGTCTGCCCGAGTATCTCGGCGTAATCCTTGAGCACCCGCTGACTGGTACCCGGGCCACCGGCCCAGATCGGCGTGCCATCGGCCAGCCAGCCGGCGAAACCGCCCTGGCGTGCCTGGGCATCACCATCGGCCAGCCAGCTCCAGGTCTTGGCCCGCAGGCGCCCACCCAGGGCGCCCAGGGCGGCGGAATCGGGGGCCGACAGGGGCACGTCGAGCAGCACCTGGCGCGCCTGGGCCTGGGCCGGCAGGTGGGCCAGCTCGTCCAGCAGCTCGCCCACCGGCACCCGGGCCTGGGGCTGCAGCTGGTCCAGCCGCTGCAGCCAGCCGGCGCCCTGGCGCTCATGCCAGTAGCGCGACCAGTCGGCAGGGTCGAGGTGCAGTTCGGGGGATGAGAAGTACAGGCCGCAGGACTTCACCAGCGCCTGGTCCCGGTCGATGCGCTCGCCGGGGTTGCAGCAATAGACCTCGTCGCGGTCCTGGCCCTTGCATTGGTAGCCGGGGTCGGGGCGCGCGTTATCCACGAGGTAGGCGTAGACGAACAGTTTCCACAGGCTGCCCATGGGCGTCTGGTGCTCGGCGGGCAGCGGCCCGCGCGTGAGCACCCGGCTGCGGTCCAGCTGCAGCAGTTCATTGCCCTGGGGCCCACGCCAGGCGAGGTTCAAAGGCGCCTCGCCCGCGTGAAGCAACGGGGCCGCCAGCATCAGCAGGGCCCCGGCCAGGTGTCGCGTCCTAGTCAACCTTGATCCGTCCGAGCGCAGGTTCGCTCTCCAGCGCCTGCTCCTGGGGAGCGTAGAGGCGCTGGTAGCGGGCCGGCGGCAGTTCGAAGGAACCTTTCTGCGAGAAGCGCACCAGGTGTTGCAGCACCACGCTGCCTTGCAGGCTGTCCACCGGCACCGCGTAGAGCAGTTGGCCCGGCTCGTTGCGCGCGCGCTCCAGGGTTTCGGCTTCTTCGCCACCCAGGCCGGAGATCTTGATGCCCCAGGTGGTGCGCTCGACATCGGCGCCCGGCGGCAGCGGCACTTCCAGCATGCCGTAGCGCAGCGCGCGTTCGCCCTTGCTGGTGAGCACGATGGTGTCCAGGTAGAGGTCGTCGCTGGAGATGTCTTCCGGCTTCACCTCCTCGGCGGTGAAGTTGAAGGCCTCATCGCTGGGAACCAGGCGCAGCAGGCGGCGGGAAATCTCCACGTCCAGCTTCACCGGGGTGGCCTGGGCGCTGTTGAAGTCCAGGCGCACGTCCACCGGGTGCGGCAGGTCGGCCGGCAGTTCCAGCTCGCTCGGCACGCCCTGGCCTTGCCACAGCCAGTAGCCTTCGCCACTGGTGCCTTCGGCCGCGTGCCAGTCGCCCTGGGGCTTGAGGACGATGTCTTCGCTGTCCTGGCCGAGGGAACGCTGCAGCCAGGTCAGCGCCAGGGCGCGTTCCAGGGTGGCCTGGCCGGGTGCCAGGCGCTTGAGCAGCGAGGCGGCGCGTTCGCGGTCGGCACCGTTGACGTACAGGCCGATGGCCTCGCCAAAGGGCTGCTGGCTGGCGGCCAGGCGTTCGCGGGCAGCGCCAACCTGGGCGGCCAGCGCGTCCGGCACCTGGACCTGGACCTGGCGCGCCAGGCCGACGGTGAGCACCCGAGCAGCGGCAAGGCCCAGGGCCGAATCAGGCGCAGTCATCACCAGGCTCTGGCTGCCGTCGTCCGACAGGGCCTGGTCGCTGCCCTCCCCGGCGGCGGCCAGGTCGGCCATCAGGCCTTCCATCAGGGTGTTGACCGGCAGCTGCATCTCACGGGCGAAGCCGAGGATCAGCGCACGTTGCAGCAACGGCGTGGTCGGCGCCTGGGCGGCGTAGACGTCCAGCACGCGCTGCCAGTGTTCCACCGGCAGTTGCACCTCCAGGGCGCGGCTGGCGTACCAGTCGGCGTAGTAGGCATAGGCGGTGAGGAAGGCATCGGCATCCGCCTCGTCGCCCCACCAGGTGAAGGACGCTTCGGGGCCGGCCATCTGCACCAGGCGCAGGCGGCTGTTCTGCATGATCAGGCGCAGGCGGTCGCGCACGCGCGGCTCGCCCTGGGCCAGGGTCGGGTAGGCCAGGGCCAGCGGCAGCAGGCGGCTGGCGGTCTGCTCGACGCCGCCGTAGGGATAGCCGAGCAGGTCATCGAGCGCGCCCTTGAACAGGGAGCGGCCACTGTCGTCGAGACGCAGGCGGATGGCGCTGGCGTCAGCCGGCAGGCCCAGTTCGGTCTTGCCGGCGTAGGCGACGACGGTCTTCGCCTGGGCGCTCTGCCAGCCGCTGGCGGCCAGATGCAGGGCGACGTCCAGGGCGTCGACGGCCTGGCCGTCCTGCACCAGTTCGGCGTGGAAGTCACCATTCACCAGGGCGGTCTCGGCCAGGGGCAGGTAGTTGATGCCTTTTGCCAGTTCCACCGGGGTGCGCTGTTCCTGGCCGTTGTAGCGGGTCACCAGCTCGGCCTTGGTCGCGGCCTCGCCCTGGTTGAAGGCGAACAGGCCGAGGGCCGGCTTGTCGCCGCCACGGTAGGTGGCCGGGCCGCTCCACTTCAGGTACAGCGGCTTCTCGGAACGCACGAACTGGCGCTTCTGGCCGACCTGGCCATCGGCGTTGACGGCGCGGGCGGTGATGCGCCAGCGGGTCAGCGAGTCGGGCATGCGGAAGCTGAAGCGGGCCTTGCCGTCGGCGTCGGTGACCAGGTCAGGCTGCCAGGAGGCGGTGTCCACTTCCTCGCGGCGCGGACGCTCCAGCACCTTGACGCCACGGTCGCTGCGGTTGGCGCGGCCCGGGGCGCTGGGCGTGCCGGGCAAGGCCAGGTCGTAGGCGATGAACGAGAGGCTGGCGTTGGTGCGCACGTTGTTGCGGCGCGGGTGGTAGAAGAACTGGTCGATGCCCGGGGCGATCTCCGGCTGCAGCGCGTAGATCATCTCGTCCACCACGCTGACGGTGAGGCGCGAGGCGGTCGGCTTGCCGGCGTAGCGGGTGGTCAGCTCGACGGTGACCATGTCGCCGGGGCGCGCAGTCTCCTTGTCGGCGACGATCTGGATGTCGATCTGCGGCGTCGCCACCTTGATGCCGGCGTTCTGGAAGCTGTAGTCGCCGCCACGGGTGTAGAGCGCGGAGAAGGTGATGTTCGGCGAGAAGGTCTCGCCCACCGGAATGCGCGCGCGGTACTGGGTGTCGGACAGGCGCTCCAGCTTCAGCCAGCTGGCGCCCTTGGACAGCAGCGCGGTGGCCTCGACCTTGTCGCGCTCCAGGGTCAGCAGCGCATCGCTCACCGGCTCGGGGAAGGTGATCAGGGCCAGGGCCTCGTCACCGGCCTGGTACTCGGCCTTGTCCAGCACGATCTCGATGGTGCCGGCCACGGACTTGACGCCCTCGCCGCTCACCGAGTGGCCGGTGGCGCCGAGGATCAGGTCGTGTTCGTCCTTGAGGGTGATGCTGTAGGTGCCAGGGCGCTCGAACTTGAGGTCGAAGCCCTCGTCACCGGCGGACAGGCTGCCGCTGTGGCTGCTCTGGTCTTCCAGGCGCACCCAGTCGTAACGCGCCGGTTTCAGCTCGGTGGGACGTTCGCTGCGGTAAGTGAAGCGCACCGACTCGCCGGTGCTGCTGAAGCGCTGCGGGGCGCTCAGGACGTAACGGGCGGCGCCACGCTCGATGAGGATTTCCTTGCTGCTCTTGACCCGGTACGCGGCGCCATCGCTGGCGAACACGGTGAGCAGGTAGCGGCTGGGCTTCTCCGCGGCCGGCAGGTCGAACTCGGCACGGCCCTTGGCGTCGGTGGACAGCTCGCTGCTGGTCAGCTCAACGGGGAACTGGCCGAGGTACTGCAGTTCGTTGTCGATCATCGACAGCTGCTGGGCGCGCAGGCTCAGCTGCACATTGGCGTTGACCACCGGCTTGCCGTCCGGGTAGAGCAGCACCAGGGCGCCCTTGATCGGTTCGCCGGTGCGGAAGTCGGGCTTGGCCAGGTCCAGCGACACCTCGAAGTGCGGCTTGATGTAGTCGGCGACGCGGAAGGCGCTGCTGTAGACCTGGTCGCGGTAGTTGAAGCGCAGCTCGTAGCCACCGGCCACGGCGTTCTGCGGCAGCTGGAAGCGGCCGGCGGTGCCGGAGCTGGATTCCAGCTTCAGGTCCAGGGTCTGCAGCTGGGTGCCGTTGGCGTCCAGCACGGCCAGCTTGACCGGTGCGGCGCCGGGCGCCACCGAGTCACGGGCGTTCTTGAACTCGCGGCCGACGATCTTCACTTCCACCCAATCACCCGGACGGTACAGCGGGCGGTCGGTGAAGGCGTAGAGCTTGGTGTCGTAGATCTCGCTGTCGTAATAGAAGTTCTCGGAAACGAACACGCCGCCTTCGGCGTCCTCGCCCAGCACGTAGGAACGCTCCGGGCTGGCATGGCCGAGGCGCAGCAGGCCTTCGGCATCGGTGCTGCCGCTGGTCATCACGCCCAGGCCATCGGTCCACAGCACCTTGGCTCCGGCGACCGGGGTGCCTTCATGCTTGCGCGCGGTCCATACCAGCAGCTCGCCGCCGGTGATCTTGCTCACGGCGACGGTGTTGGAGACGAACACCACTGTGGTGGCGCGGTACTTGCCGACGATGGCTTCGGCCAGGTAAAGGCCCGGCTTGAGCTTGCCCAGGGGGATGTAGACGTTGCCCGGCTGGGTGCTGGTGAACTGGCTGGAGGAGCCGGCCAGCTCGACGCCCTTCGGCGGCTCGATGGGCTTGGCTTCCCACAGCGGGTAGCGGAACTGCGCGACCAGGGGCAGGCCCTTCATGGGGGCGTACTGCACCTGCGGGGTGAACTCGGTGGGGGTGCGAATGGCATCGCCCATCTTCAGCTCGGGGGCTTCCTCGGTGACCTGCTTGCGCGACTCGTAGGAGAAGGCGCGCTGCATCACCCGCCGCGACTTGCGGTACCAGTTGTCCCACAGGTAGCCGAGGGTGTTGGACAGGCCCTCGCCCTTGAAGTCGCCCTCGGCGACCACACGGTGCAGGTTTTTCTGGCGCTTGAGGAAGTCCAGCGGGTTGTCGATGCGGTACACCCGCACGTCGACGCCGCCGTAGCCTTCCATGCGGTAGCGGCGGTAGTCGCGGCCCGGCGCTTCGAGGCGCACCTTGGCCACCTCGTCGGCGGCGAAGCTGCTGTCGGAGAGCAGGAAGAAGGATTCACCCGCGAGCGGCGTGTAGCCGCTGGACGGCACCTCGTCCTCGGCCTGGGCGCTGCCGAAGGGCAAGGCCAGGGCGAGCAGGGCCGCCGCCGACAGGGAGGCGGCGCGGCGCAGCAGGCGGGCGGCAGTCATCGGGAGAGGAAGTGCAGCCGATAGATGCCGATAAAGTTGGGGTTGGATTCGTCGGGGATCCATCGGGTGTCCTTCCATGTCATGAGTTGTTGCAGGCTCACAGAGCGCATGCCGTTATCGGTCGGCGTGGTGGTTCCGGTGTGGTACGCGATGTCGCGGCCCATCCAGATCATCAGGTGCTGCTCGTCGCCCTGGTCGAAGAAGATCAGGTCGCCGGGCCGCGCCTGGTTGAGGTCGCGGCCGGCGAACCGGCTGTTGTACTGGATCAGCTTGATGGCATTCACATAGGGCCCGACCTTGCCGCCACCCTGCTGCCAGGTCTGCGCCAGGCGGCGCTGGCCTTCGCTGAGGTCCAGCTCCGGCGGCAGGTAGCGGTTGGACAGACCATTGGCACGCAGCCACTTGCCGTCATGGGGCTTGAGCGCCTCGTTGGCGGCGAAGCGCACCAGGCCGGCGCAGTCCTGCTGGTGCCAGCGCGGGCTCGGCCCCTGGCGCAGCTGCTCCTGGGCGATGCGCACGAACCAGGCGCGGAACACCTGGGACTGCTCGGCGTCCAGGGCGGGAACGTCGTCGGCGCGAAGGGCCAGGCTCCACGCCATCAACAGCGCGGCGAAGCCCAGCGGCAGGCGGGCCAGGGTGCGGGTCACAGCGGGCGCCATTCCAGCGGCAGCCATTGCCAGTCGGAACCGGCCTTGGTGCCCTCAGGCAGCGCCAGGGCGTACTTGCCATGGCCACCGAGGGCCCGCAGCTTGGGCAGCAGGTGGGTTTCGGCGGCGTTGCGGAACACCGGCTCGTAGTTGCTCGGCAGGCTGTCGAGGGTTTCGCGCTCGAGCAGCTTGGACAGGCCATCCGGGGCCATGAAGGCCGGCACCAGGGCGTCCTTGGGCAGGGTCTCGGCCAACGGCGGGAAGCGCTTGTCGAGGGTATCCAGGCCCTTGGTCACCAGCTTGTCGTCGAGGGAGAACAGCAGGGTGTCGCCATGGCGCGCCAGGCTCACGCGGAAGAAGCCGCTGGAGCCCAGGGCGTCCGGGTTGGCGTTCTCGCTGGCGGGGTACTGGCCGAAGTTGGAGCCGACGTCGCGGGTCCAGCGGCGGGTCTGGCCATTGGTCTGGTCGTCCACCGGGAAACGACCGCCTTCGACATAGGGCTCGTAGGCGCCGATCACCGAGCCGAACAGGCCCTCGATGGCGGTATCCAATTCAGGGGTGGCCGCCTCGCCCAGTTGGGTAACCAACAGCGGCGAGTGCAGGCGCGACTCGGCGTACCAGCACAGGCCGGCCGCGCCGTTCAGGCGTTTCTCCAGCTCGGCGGCGACGTCCTTGCCGGCGCCGACGCGGTCCAGCAGTTTGCCGGGCACACCCGGGGCCACCGGCAGGGCCACGCAGGCACTGGCGCCCATGGGCATGGCCTTCCAGATGGGGGTGAAGTCGAAGGCCGGCTGGTCATCGATCTCGTTGAGGGCGACGTAGCTGTGCCAGCCCTTGTCGTCCATCTCGAAACGCAGCCCGGCGAAGGACGGGAAGAAGCGCTGGTAGCCGAAGGCGACGTACTCGCCGGACAGGGCGATGCGCTGTTGCTCGGTGCCACGGGCATCCAGACCGAAGCGCTCGGGGAAGGGGTTCTCGCCGTCGAGCAGGGATTCCACCGACTCGGTGGCGTCCTTGGCCAGTTGGCCGGCCTCGTCCATCAGCATGCCGGGGCTGGACAGCACCAGCAGCTTGTCGCCGTGGCTGGCCAACAGCACGGAGCGGTCGCCCAGGTAGCTCAGGCGGTAGAGCGGTACGGCATCACCGTCCACGCGCAGTTCGCCGGCCTGGCTCAGTTGGCTGTCGTCGAGGGCGATGTGGGCCAGGGGCTCCAGCACCCGCGCCAGGCCACCGCGCTCGATGGTCAGCAGCACGTGCTTGAGCTTGCCGTCGGCGCCGCGCCACAGGGCGACTTCGGCGGGCTGGTCGAGCAGCTCGTCCAGCAGCGTGTCCTGCAGCTTGAGGTCACGCTCGTAGATGATCCGGCGCAGGCTGCCGGACAGCCCGAGGCGGTCGGCGTTGTCCTGGTAGTAGAAGACGAAGTCCTCGGTCAGGGTGTCGCGCAGCAGCGGCACGGCGAGGATGTCCTTGGGCAGGCGGCTCAGCGAGACGCTCTCGATCAGCGCGTCGGGGCGCTTGAGGTCGAGGCCCAGGGCGCTCTTCTCGGCCAGCTCGCGCGGCGGTTCCTTGGAGCACCCGCCCAGCAGGCCGAAGGCGGCCAGCGGCAGCAGCAGGCCGGCGGCGAGCACGCGCGGGTGGCGTGCCAGGGCCGGGCGGCGGGCCGGTTCGGGTGTGGTGGTCTGGCTCATGTCGAATAACCCCAGTTCATCCAAGCGTCGGGACATCAGAAATTGAAGGATTTGACGAGCAGCAGCTCGCCGATGGCGCGCAGCGGGACGATGAAGGTCTCGCGCTTCTCGTTCACGGTGTTCTCGTTGAACACCAGGCTGATCTGCGAGGTGATCACCTCGTTCTGGTTGCTGCCGGCATCGAAGTTGTAGCCGCCGGCGCCCAGGTTGCCCCAGTAGTTCACGTACACCAGGTAGGTGCCGTGCAGCGGCGCGGTCATGGTGAACATCTCGGGGCCCGGGCCATCGACGCTGTCGGTGTCCAGGCCGCCGCCGTTGCTCATCACCGGGTCCGCCCAGAAGGCGTGCTGACCGTCGGGTGTGACGATGTGCAGGTCGAGCTCGGCCTTGGGGTCGTCCCAGCCGAGCACCACGCGCAGGCGCGCCGGGGTGCGATGGGTGTTGGCTTCGTAGAACTGCACGCGGCGGAGGGTTTTGCCGTCGCCGGACACCACTTCCACGCCGTTGGAGCCGGCGCCGAAGGCATAGGGGCGGACGAAGCGGCCCTGGTCGTCGGTGTAGAGAGGCAGCGGATTGCCGTTGACCACCAGGCGGTGCGGCTGGCGCACCTGGCCGATGTTGGCCAGGCGGCCCTCGATCAGGGTGCGGTTGCGCTGGCCGCCACGGTCGATGGGCGGCGTGGGGTAGGCGACGGCGGGGTTCTCGCTGCGGTCCAGCAGCCCGGCGTAGCGCCAGCCGGCAGTCGGCCCCTCCAGCGTCGCAGACGGTTCGGCAGCCTGGGCCAGGGAGGCCAGGAGCGTCAGGCAGAGCAGGAGGGGGGCGCGCATGTTTAATCCTTTAACGGCGCAAAGGCGGTGATGCTAGAGCCTGACGAGGAGCCGCGCAATCCGGGGCGATGAGGAGTCGGAAGTTCCTCACAATTTGAAACATCTAACCTCGGAAAGCTAGATCATCCCCATCAGCTGCAAGGTCAGCAGGCCGATGTTGGTGGTGACCACCGCCGCCAGGGTGGTGACCACGATGATCGCCGCCGCCAGCTCGTGGTTGCCGTTCACCGCACGTGCCATGACGAAGCTGGCCGCCGCCGTGGGGCTGGCGAAATACAGGAAGAGGATCGCCAGCTCGGCATTGCGGAAGCCGCAGGCCCAGGCGCCGAGCGTGGCCACCAGGGGCAGCCAGACCATCTTCATCAGGCTGGCGCTCAGCGCCATCGGTCCGCTCGCGCGCAGGGAAGCCAAAGACAGGGTGCCGCCGATGCAGATCAGCGCCAGGGGCAGGGTCATCTGCGCGAAATACTCGCCGGAGGTGACCACCCAGGCCGGCAGCGGCAGTTGCAGGTAGGCCACCGGGATGGCCGCCAGCACGCCGATGATCAGCGGGTTGCAGAGGATGCTCTTGAACAGGCTCCAGGGGTCGGTCTTGGCGTTGGGCGCGTAGATGGCCAGCACCACCGAAGACAGGGTGTTGTAGCAGAGGATCACCACGCCCCCGAGCACCCCGCCCACCGAGAGCCCGTAGTCGCCGTACATGCTGGTGGCCAGGGCCAGGCCGATGATGCCGTTGTTGCCACGGAAGGCGCCCTGGGTGTAGACGCCGCGGTCCGCCTTCGGCACCCGCCAGATCGCCCAGAGCCAGGCCAGGCCGAAGCACACCAGCGTCGCCAGGACGAAATAGCCGATCAGCCGTGGCTGCAGCGCCGTGCGCAGGTCGGCCTGGACGATGGCGAGGAACAGCATGGTCGGCATGGTGCCGCGGAACACCAGCGAGGACGCGGTATCGATGAAGGGCGCATCGATCCAGCGCAGGCGACGCAGCAGAACGCCGAGGAAAAGCATGGAAAAGACCGGCGCGGTGATGCCGATGATTTGCTGGACGACGGCGAACATGGAAAGGCCTGGCGCGCGGGGATAGTTAGGCGGCTAAGGATAACCAAGTCGGGGCGGGAAGTGGCTTTCGTGAAGCTTTCAGGGGGAGAAAAACCGAGGGCGGCGCTGCGCGCCGCTTGGCGACTGAAGTCGCCCCTACAAGGCCCCTGCGAACCCGCGCTGCCAGGACGGCTCCGGCGTGGAGGTCGCCTTTTACCTCCACCAGACGGGGCCAGGGTCGGCACAGGAGTGTGCCCGGGGCTCCGGTATCGATGATTTAGCAAGTAAAGGAGAAGCGGTGGGCTGAAGCCCACCCTACACATCCCCAACAAGGCGCCGAGGTTTTATTCGGCGCCGGCGTCAGCGGCGGACCGGGCGCTTCTGCAGCTTGCGCTGCAAGGTGCGGCGGTGCATGCCGAGGGCGCGGGCGGTGGCGGAGATATTGCCGTCGTGCTCGGCCAGCACGCGCTGGATGTGCTCCCACTGCAGGCGGTCCACCGACATGGGGTTTTCCGGCACCAGGGTGTCCAGGTCGGCATGCTGGGACAGCAGCGCGGTGAGCACGTCATCGGCGTCGGCCGGCTTGCACAGGTAGTTGGTGGCGCCACGCTTGATGGCTTCCACGGCGGTGGCGATGCTCGAATAACCAGTGAGGATCACCACGCGCATCTCCGGGTCCAGCTCCAGCAGCTTGGGCAGCAGCACCAGGCCGGAGTCGCCGTCCATCTTCAGGTCGAGCACCGCGTAATCGGGCAGGTCGTCCTTGGCCACGACCAGGCCCTCTTCGGCCGAGCCGGCGACCGAGACCCGCAGGCCGCGGCGGCTCATGGCACGAGCCATGACGCGGGTGAAGGTGGTGTCGTCGTCCACCAGCAGGAGGTGGGGCTGCTCTTCGCCTTCGATCAGGGGTTCATCGCTCATTTCAACTCCTCGCGGGTTCAGCTCAGGCAACGCCGTAGCCTCGTGGCAGGCGCAACTCGGTGAGCGTACCGCCATCTTCATGGTTGTACAGTTTCACGGTTCCGCCGGCGCGGGTAACGCTGGCCTGGCTGAGGAACAGGCCGAGGCCGAAGCCCTTGCCCTTGGTGGTGAAGAAGGGCCGGCCGAGCTGCTCGGCGATGGCCAGGGGCACGCCGGCGCCCTGGTCGCGGATGCTCAGCACCACCCACTGGGGATCCCAGTTGAGGCGGATGTCGAGCTTGTCCGGGCAGGCATCGGCGGCGTTGTTCAACAGGTTGAGCAGGGCCTGGGTCAGGTCGGCCGGCGGCATCAGCCGCGGTGGCAGGCCGATGCCCAGGCACTGGTAGCGATAGGTGGCTTCAGGGCGCATCAGGTGCCAGCGGTTGAGGGTGACCTCCAGCCACTCCACGGCCGATTGCTCCACCACCGCCTGGCGTCGATCCGCCTCGGCGGCGCGCACCAGCTGTTGCAGGGTGTCCTTGCACAGGCGCACCTGCTCCTGCAGCAGGGCCAGGTCCTCCTGCAGGGAGGGCTTGTCGCCATACTCCCGACGCAGTTCCTTGAGCAGCACGCTCATGGTCGCCAGCGGCGTGCCCAGTTCATGGGCGGCACCGGCGGCCTGGGTGGCCACGGCCAGCAGTTGCTGGTCACGCATGCCCTCTTCGCGGCGCACCGACTGCAGCTGGTCCTGGCGGCGCAGCTCCTCGGTCATCCGCGCAGCGAAGAAGGTGATCATCGCGGCGGCCAGGGCGAAGCTCAGCCACATGCCGTAGATCAGCAGCGTCTCGCGCTGGGCCACCGGCATCTCCAGCGGGTGGAACCACACCAGCAGCAAGGTGTAGGCAGCCAGCGCCATGCCCGCCAGCACCAGGGTGTAGAGCCAGGGCAGCGTGGCGGCAGCGATGGTCAGCGGCACCAGGTAATAGGAGACGAAGGGGTTGGTCGAACCGCCCGAGTAATAGAGCAGCACGCTGTGGATAACCAGGTCGCAGGCCAGCTGCACCGAGTATTCCAGCTCGGTGACCGGCCAGGGCCCACGCAGGCGCAGGGCGGTGCTCAGGCACAGGACCAGGGAAACACCGAGGGTCACCGACAGCTCCAGCCAGGGCAGTTGCAGCAGCTGGGCCTTGTAGGCGAGCCCCACCGAACCGGCCTGGGCGGCCAGCACGAGGATGCGGATGAAGGTCAGGCGCAGCAGGTTCTGCCGGCTGGCGGATAACAATTGCAAGGGTGCGAGCATGGGTACTCCAGGGCGTCGGCGGAGTATAACCAAGGCGCCACGCGCTCCGCTGATATGCGTCAACTCGCCGCATCGTCGTGCGCCTTTCGTCGGCCGACGACGGGTCGCCCACTGGGTGGGCCCGACCGGAACGCAAAAAAATCTTCCAGGTCTTAACCCCGTTCGCAGCAGACCTGCGTCTAACCCCGTGACTGCTGCACAATCCGTGCACCCACTGCCTCTCACAAGGAGCCGTTATGCAAGCCATCACCCGCCTCGCCGCCGCCATCACCCTGTGCGCCGCGACCTTCGGCAGCCTCACCGCCCAGGCCGAAGACGCCCGCTACAACCAGGTGGCGCTGCGCGCCGAGGTCAGCCAGGAAGTGGCCCACGACCTGATGCACGTCACCCTCTACAGCGAATCCCAGAGCGCCGACCCGGCCAAGCTCGCCGCCGAAATCACCCGCACCATCAACGCGGCGGTGGAGAAGGCCCGTGCCACCAATGGCGTATCGGTGAGCCTGGGCAGCCGCAACAGCTACCCGGTCTACGACGACAAGGGTCAGAAGATCACCGGCTGGCGCGAGCGCGCCGAACTGCGCCTGGAAAGCCCGGACTTCGCCACCCTCTCCCAGCTCAGCGCCGACCTGATGGGCAGCCTGAAGATGGGCGGCATGGACTTCAGCATCGCCGACCCGACCCGCAAGAAGAACGAAGACGCCCTGATCAAGCAGGCCGTGGACGCTTTCAAGGCCCGCGCCCAGCTGGCCACCGAGGCCCTCGGCGGCAGCGGCTACAAGCTGGTCAGCCTCAACCTGAACAGCGCCGGCTTCCAGCCGCAGCCGGTGATGATGCGCGCCATGGCCGCCAAGTCGTCGATGTACGACAGCGCCCCGGCACCGGAAGTCGAAGCCGGCACCAGTCGCGTGACCGTCAATGCCGACGGCGTCATCGAGGTGCAGATGCCCTGATAACGGGCGGGAGCCGCGCTGCAACGGCGCGGCTCCCTTTTATCAACGGGTCATCCACGCGCCACCGCTTTTGCATATTTGCGACACCGCCTTACACCTTCGTCACAGCTTCTACACTCTCCCCTGCCCTCGGCTTGCCTCAGGCATGTGCCGTGCATAGGTTCTTGCAAGGTCCCTCACGAAGGGGCCCCTCACGATGACAACCACAACAAGACATGAGGTCAAAATGCGTAAAAACGCCGTCATCCAAGCGCTGCTCGCCGCCGGCCTGATCGCCGCCGCACCGTTCGCCAGCGCCGCCAGCAACCTGGTTTTCTGTTCCGAAGGCAGCCCGGCGGGCTTCGACCCCGGCCAGTACACCACCGGCACCGACTTCGACGCCGGCGCCGAAGCGGTGTTCAACCGCCTCACCCAGTTCGAGCGCGGCGGCACCGCAGTCGAACCCGGCCTGGCGGAGAAGTGGGACATCTCCGATGACGGCCTGACCTACACCTTCCACCTGCGCGCCGGCGTGAAGTTCCACAGCACCGACTACTTCAAGCCGACCCGCGAATTCGACGCCGACGACGTGCTCTTCACCTTCCAGCGCATGCTCGACAAGGACCACCCCTTCCGCAAGGCGTACCCCACCGAGTTCCCCTACTTCACCGACATGGGCATGGACGCCAACATCGCCAAGCTGGAGAAGCTCGACGCGCACACCGTGCGCTTCACCCTCAACACCGTGGACGCGGCCTTCATCCAGAACATGGCCATGAGCTTCGCCTCCATCCACTCGGCCGAATACGCCGACCAGTTGCTCAAGGCCGGCAAGGCCGCCGACCTCAACCAGAAGCCCATCGGCACCGGCCCCTTCGTCTTCAGCCGCTACCAGAAGGACGCGCAGATCCGCTACAAGGGCAACAAGGACTACTGGAAGCCCGAGGACGTGAAGATCGACAACCTGATCTTCGCCATCAACTCCGACGCTTCGGTGCGCTACCAGAAGCTCAAGGCCGGCGAATGCCAGATCACCGCCTACCCGCGCCCGGCCGACCTCGACGCCATGCGCAAGGACCCCAAGCTCGACGTGCCCCAGCAGGCCGGTTTCAACGTCGGCTACATCGCCTACAACATGGAGCACAAACCCTTCGACAAGCTCGAAGTGCGCCAGGCGCTGGACATGGCGGTGAACAAGCCGGCCATCATCAAGGCCGTCTACCAGGGCTCCGGCCAGCTCGCCACCAACGGCATGCCGCCGACCCAGTGGTCCTATGACGACAGCATCAAGGACCCGGCCTACGACCCCGAGAAGGCCAAGGCCCTGCTCAAGGCCGCCGGCGTCGCCGAAGGCACCGAGATCACCCTCTGGGCCATGCCCGTGCAGCGCCCCTACAACCCCAACGCCAAGCTGATGGCAGAGATGCTCCAGGCCGATTGGGCCAAGATCGGCATCAAGGCCAAGATCGTTTCCTACGAGTGGGGCGAGTACAACAAGCGCGCCAAGGCCGGCGAGCACGACGCCCTGCTGATCGGCTGGACCGGCGACAACGGTGACCCGGACAACTGGCTCGGCGTGCTCTACGGCTGCGACGCCATCGGCGGCAACAACTACTCGCGCTGGTGCGACAAGGGCTACGACAAGCTGATCAAGGAAGGCAAGGCGGTCACCGACAAGGACAAGCGCACCGCCCTCTACAAGGAAGCCCAGCAGATCCTCAAGCGCGAAGTGCCGATCACCCCGATCGCCCACTCCACCGTCAACCAACCCATGAGCAAGACGGTCAAGGACTTCCGCATCAGCCCCTTCGGCCTCAACTCCTTCTATGGCGTCAGCGTCGAGAAGTAGGCCCTGTCGGCGGGGCCGCCCGGCCCCGCCCCTCCACCCCCGAAGGGAAGCACCATGCGCCGATGCCTGTCGTCCCTCGCCCTGCTCCTGCCCCTCGCCTGCAACGCCGCCAGCTCCCTGGTGGTGTGCACGGAAGCCAGCCCCGAAGGCTTCGACATCGTCCAGTACACCGCCGCCACCACGGGTGATGCCGCTGCCGAAACGCTGTTCGACCGCCTGGTGCAGTTCGCCCCCGGCAGCACCCGCCTGCAGCCCGGCCTCGCCGAGCGCTGGGACATCAGCGCGGACGGCCTCACCTACGACTTCCAGCTGCGCCGCGGGGTGAAGTTCCACACCACGCCCTGGTTCACCCCCAGCCGCGAATTCAATGCCGACGACGTGCTCTGGAGCTTCCAGCGCCAGCTCGACCCCAAGCACCCCTGGCACGGCCTCTCGCCACGGGGCTTCCCCTACGCCGAATCCATGGCCTTCGCCCAGCTGATCGAGCGCATCGAGAAGCTCGACGACCACCGCGTGCGCTTCGTCCTGCGCCACCCCGAGGCGCCCTTCCTCGCCGACCTGGCCATGGGCTTCACCTCCATCTACTCCGCCGAATACGCCGCCAAGCTCCTGGCCGCCGGCACCCCCGACGCCCTCAACAGCCAGCCGGTGGGCACCGGGCCCTTCGTCTTCCAGCGCTACGCCAAGGACGCCCAGGTGCGTTTCTTCGCCAACCCCGACTACTGGAACGGCAAGCCCCCCAGCGACCGCCTGCTGCTAGCCATCACCCCCGACCCGAACGTGCGCATCCAGCAGCTGCGCGCCGGCGCCTGCCAGGTGGCCCTCTACCCCAAGCCCACCGACGTGCCCGCCCTGCGCGGCGCCCCCGGCGTGAAACTGGTGGAGCAGGACGCGCTGATGGTCGCCTACGTCGCCCTCAACACCCGCCATCCACCGCTGGACGACATGCGCGTGCGCCAGGCGATCAACCTCGCCTTCGACAAGAAGTCCTACATCCGCGCCCAATACGGCGAAGGTGCCGCCAGCGCCGCGGTCAACCCCTACCCCGCCACCCTGCTGGGCTACAACAGCGACCTCGACCCCTGGCCCCACGACCCCGAACGCGCCCGCCAGCTGCTGGCCGAAGCCGGCCACGGCAAGGGCCTCAAGCTGTCCATCTGGACCCGCCCCGGCGGCGGCCCCACCAACCCCAACCCCGGCATCGGCGCGCAGATGCTCCAGGCCGACCTGGCCGCCGTCGGCATCCAGGCGGACATCCGCGTCTTCGAATGGGGTGAACTGATCAAGCGCGCCAAGAACGGCGAGCACGACCTGGTGTTCATGGGCTGGGTCGGCGACAACGGCGACCCGGACAACTTCCTCACCCCCAACCTCTCCTGCGCCGCCGCCAAATCAGGGGAGAACCAGGCCGGCTGGTGCGACACGAAGTTCGACGAACTGATCCGCCAGGCCCGCGCAGAAAACGACCGGGAAACACGCGCCCAGCTCTACCGCCAGGCCCTGGCGATCTTCCACGAGCAAGCCCCCTGGATCCCCCTCGCCCACCCCAGGCTGTTCAACGTCCTCACCCCGGAAGTGGAAGGCTTCCGCATGAGTCCGCTGGGGTCGAATAACTTCGCGACCACGCGGCTGAAGGCGAAGCCGGGCACCCCGTAGGAGCGAGCTCTGCTCGCGAAGCCCTTTGCAGCTGTAGGTCGGGGGCAACCCGACAGCGCATGCGCAGGCACTCCCGGGCTGAAGCCCGGGCTACGACTCGGCACGACCAGAAAGAAAGAGCCCGCCTTGTCGGCGGGCTCTTCTGGATCATTCCAACCCGAACGGGTCGTCGATGGAGTGGCTGGGCTGGGTGAACCAGCGCGGGCCGTCTTCGGCCATGTAGAAGTGGTCTTCCAAACGGATGCCGAATTCGCCGGGCACGCAGATCATCGGCTCGTTGGAGAAGCACATCCCCGGCTCCAGGGGCGTGGCGTCGCCGCGCACCAGGTAGGGACCTTCGTGGATGTCCAGGCCGATGCCGTGGCCGGTGCGGTGTGGCAGGCCAGGGAGTTGGTAGTCCGGGCCGAAGCCGTTGGCTTCCAGGGAGCGGCGTGCGGCGGCGTCCACCGATTCGCAGGGGGCGCCGAGGCGGGCGGCTTCGAAGGCTTGCAGTTGCGCGGCCTTTTCGAAGTCCCAGAAGGAGCGCTGGCGTTCGCTCGGGGTGCCGAAGACGTAGCTGCGGGTGATGTCCGAGATGTAGCCGTGAAGCTTGCAGCCGGTGTCGACCAGCACCATGTCGCCGTCCTTGAGCACCTGCGGCTCGCGCACGCCGTGGGGGAAGGCGCTGGCGGGGCCGAACAGCACGATGCAGAAGTAGGAGCCGGGGGCGCCGACCTTGCGGTGGGCCTGGTGGATGAATTCCTCGACCTCGGTGGTGCTGATGCCGGCGCGGAGGATGCTGGCGGCGGCCTTGTGCACTTCCAGGGTCATGTCCTTGGCCCGTTGCATCAGGGCGATCTCGGCGGCGGACTTGCGCTGGCGGCAGTGGCCGGTCACCCGGGCGCCGTCGATGAAGTCGTAGGCGCTGCCTTCACGGCGGATGCCGTCGAACATGAAGAAGGGCAGGCTCGGGCACAGCGCCACCCGGGCATCGGCGGCCAGGTTCAGGTCGGCGAGCATGTCCAGCAGCAGGCGATAGGGGTTCTCGTGTTCCTGCCAGGTGCGGATCGCTCCCGGGACCACCTGGAAATCGCGCACCGTGCCTTCCTCGAAGGCCGGGGCGATGTATTCCAGCTGGCCGCTGGCCGGCAGCAGCGCGCCCACCAGGCGTTCGCTCGGGTGCCATTGCACACCGGTGAAATAACGCAGGTTGCTGCCCGCGTTGAGGTACAGGGCGGCGATGCCCTGCGCCTGCATCAAGGCCTGGGCACGCTCGATCCGGGCCTGGTATTCGGCCAGCCCGATGGGGCTGCTCCCGGCGGTCATGTCACGCAATCCGGCGAGCGCCTGCTCCGGCGTACTTCCGCCTACACCCCTGGTCATCGCTGAAACCTCTTTGTCCGACAATTGCGGCGAAATTTAAGTGAGACTTAAATAGAGGTCAAAACAAATTTTCAGTCCCACTTAAAAAACATCCGCCCCCTGCGGCGCTTTCACGCAGGCCCCGTGCCGTTATACTGGCCGCCTTCCAACAAGAGCCCTCGCCATGTCCGTAGATCGCATCGGAGAACGCTTGCGCCGTTACAGACGCGCCGCCAAGAAGACCCTGAACGAGGTCGCGAGCGAGTCCGGCCTCACCGCCAGTTTCCTCTCCCAGGCGGAGCGCAATCTCACCGGTGTGTCGATCTCGTCCCTGGCGAGCATCGCCAAATCCCTCAACGTTCCGCTCAACGTCCTCTTCGATCAGCCGCCCCAGCCACAGCCCGATTCCCACCAGGGCGAGCGCGTGCGCTACACCATCGAGGGCCAGCCGCTGGCCTACGAGCGCCTGTCCACCTCGTTTCCCGGCAACCTGCTCAACGCAGTGAAGATGAACATGCCGGTGGGTTACCAGTCGGAGCTCATCGCCCACGAAGGCTCGGAGTTCGCCTATGTACTTTCCGGGCAGATCATCTACACCATCGAGGGTCGGCAATATCCTCTCAGCGCCGGCGATTCGGTGCACTTCGATGCGGGCAAGGCCCATTGCCTGGCCAACGCCGGCAGCGAAATGGCCGAGGTCCTGACCATCACCACCATGCCGCTGTTCGACGACCACAGCGCTTCCTGAGCCCTTTCCACAGGGCTCCCGCAACGCCCATGCACAGGACTGTGACGCGCCAATGTTAGTCGCGCTTAATTTCTATTGACCGGAATTTCAGCATGACTTAATTTCGGCCTCGGCTGTTTGCCGGGGATGGACCCATGGCAACGCCGCTTACCGCTGCAAAGGGCCGGCTCACCCGACCAGGGACCCGGAATGCAGCGGGGTGTACCGATGCATGTGCTCGGTCCAAAAGGCCGCCACGCACATGACGCCCTCAGAAAAAGAACAAATTGAGGTTTGCATGCGCAAGAACACCCCCATCCAGGCCCTGCTCGCCGCAGGCCTGCTTCTCGGTTCCCCATTCGTTTCCGCCGCCAGCAACCTGGTGTTCTGCTCCGAGGGCAGCCCAGCGGGCTTCGACCCCGGCCAGTACACCACCGGCACCGATTTCGACGCGGCTTCCGAAACCCTGTTCAACCGCCTGGTGCAGTTCGAACGAGGCAGCACCCAGGCCGTCCCTGCCCTCGCAGAAAAGTGGGACATCTCCCCGGACAACCTCAGCTACACCTTCCACCTGCGCCCCGGCGTGAAGTTCCACAGCACCGACTACTTCAAGCCCAGCCGCGAATTCAACGCCGACGACGTGCTCTTCACCTTCCAGCGCATGATCGACAAGGAACACCCGTTCCGTAAGGCATACCCCAGCGAGTTCCCCTACTTCACCGACATGGGCCTGGACAAGAACATCGCCAAGGTCGAGAAGGTCGACGCGCACACCGTACGCTTCACCCTCAACACCGTGGACGCGGCCTTCATCCAGAACCTGGCGATGCCTTTCGCCGTGGTGCACTCGGCCGAATACGCCGACCAGTTGCTCAAGGCCGGCAAGGCCGCCGAGCTGAACCAGAAGCCCATCGGCACCGGTCCCTTCGTGTTCAAGCGCTACCAGAAGGACGCGCAGATCCGCTTCGCCGGCAACAAGGACTACTGGCAACCGGGCGAGGTGAAGATCGACAACCTGATCTTCTCCATCAACACCGACGCCTCGGTCCGCGCGCAGAAGCTCAAGGCCGGCGAGTGCCAGATCACCCTCAACCCGCGCCCCGCCGACCTCGAGTCGCTGAAGCAGAACGCCAAGCTGCAGGTGCCGTCGAACCCCGGTTTCAACCTCGGCTACATCGCCTACAACGTCACCCACGCGCCTTTCGACAAGGTCGAGGTGCGTCGCGCACTGGACATCGCGGTGAACAAGCCGGCGATCATCCAGGCCGTGTACCAAGGCGCCGGCCAACTGGCGGTCAACGCCATGCCGCCGACCCAGTGGTCCTACGACGAGACCATCAAGGGCAGCGAGTACAACCCCGAGAAAGCCCGCGAGCTGCTCAAGGCCGCCGGCGTCAAGGAAGGCACCGAGATCACCCTCTGGGCCATGCCCGTGCAGCGCCCCTACAACCCCAACGCGCGGCTGATGGCCGAGATGCTCCAGGCCGACTGGGCCAAGGTCGGCATCAAGGCACGCATCGTCAGCTACGAGTGGGGCGAGTACATCAAGCGTGCCCACGCTGGCGAGCACGACGCCATGCTGATCGGCTGGACCGGCGACAACGGTGACCCGGACAACTGGCTCGGCACCCTCTATGGCTGCGACTCGATCAACGGCAACAACTTCTCCAAGTGGTGCGACAAGGACTACGACAAGCTGGTGAAGCAGGCCAAGAACGTCACCGACCAGGCCCAGCGCACCGAGCTCTACAAGCAGGCCCAGCAGCTGCTGCAACGTGAAGTGCCGATCACCCCGATCGCCCACTCCACCGTCTACCAGCCCATGAGCAAGAGCGTGCAGGGCTTCAAGATCAGCCCCTTCTCCACCAACTCCTTCTACGGCGTCTCCAATGCGCCCTGACCGCACCTGACGAACCCGGCGGGCCCCACGCCCGCCGGCTTTCGCGGCCCGTTCCGGGCCACTCCGTGAACCCCATCTCCATCCGACGCCAGATCGGAGGAGGACCCTTTCATACCTGCCCCAACGAGTTCGCAAGGATGCTGCGCTTGCGCGCGTCGGCACCGGCTTGCCCGGCGTCGGCGGCAGTCCGCATGAGCGTTCCTTGTTTCGATGAAGAAGCGATAACAAAAAAGGAGCACACGTGATGAAATCCACCCCCTTCCAACGAGCAACCCTGGGACTGGCACTGATGGCTGCCAGCGCACACCTCTTCGCCGCCGAAGAGGAAAAGGTCCCCCCGGTGCCCGAGAACCCCAGCTACGCCGCCCAGGTGCAGAACATCCCCGCCGTGGAAAAACCGGTGAAGGGCCAGGCTGGCGCCACCGGCTTCATCGAAGGCCAGAGCCTGAGCCTGAGCACCCGCAACTTCGCTGCCCGCGAGCAGATGAAGGACGGCTTCGGCTTCACCATCCCCAAGGATGACGGCCCGCAGCGCACCCACAGCCGCCGCGCCTGGGTACAGGGCACCCAGCTGAAATACAGCTCCGGCTACACCGAAGGCACCATCGGCTTCGGCCTGGACGTGGCCGCCTTCAACGCCATCAACCTCGAGCGCGGCAAGGGCCGCATCGGCGGTGGCGGCAACCGCACCCTGGCCGACAGCAACGGCCACGGCCAGGAGGAATGGTCCAAGCTCGGTGTCGCCAACGTGCGCCTGCGCGCCTCCAACACCGAGTTCAAGGCCGGCCGCTTCCTGGTGGACACCCCGGTGCTCAGCTACATCGACAACCGCGCCCTGCCCTCCAGCTTCACCGGCTACGCGGTGACCAGCGAGGAGTTCGACGGCCTCGCCCTGCAGGCCGGCAGCTTCCGCCGCGCCAGCCCGCGTACCGGCGCCGGCGACGAAGCCTTCACCACCGAATACGGCACCCGCGAGGTCACGGGCGAGCACATGCATTACCTCGGCGGCAACTACAAGCCGCTGGATAACCTCGAGGTCGCCGTCTACGCCGGCCGCTTCGAAGACGTCTGGGACCAGTACTACCTGAGCGTGGCCCACGACCTGGGCGACCGCGAGACCCTGTCCCTGCGCACCGCCTTCAACGGCTACCGCACCCGCGACACCGGCGACCGCAAGGCCGGCTACATCGACAACGACACCTTCAGCCTGGCCTTCACCCTGGCCCACCAGGCCCACGCGCTGACGCTCGCCTGGCAGCAGGTCGACGGCAACGAGTACTTCGACTACATCCACGAAACCGCCGCCATCTACCTGGCCAACTCTCTGCTCTCGGACTACAACAGCCCCAACGAGAAGTCCGCGCAGATCCGCTACGAAACCGACTGGAGCTACTTCGGCATCCCCGGTTTCTCCACCACCGCCTGGTACGCCAAGGGCTGGGGCATCGACGGCACCCACTACGACGGTGACCGCAACGGCGCCTACGGCAACTACGCGGAAGTGCGCGCCATGGACGACGAGCGCCACCGCGAATACGGCCTGATGGCGGCCTACAAGGTGCAGAGCGGGACCATCAAGGACAGCACCTTCAAGGTCACCTACATGTCCCACAAGGCGAGCAAGCAGCAGATCGATGGCAGCGTGAACGAGCTGCGTATCGTCAGCACCTTCCCCTTCGACCTGCTCTGACATGGATGCGGCGCCGGCCCCGCGCCGGCGCCTGGAGGACCCGACATGAAGATGCGTTACCTGCCCCTGCTGGCCGCCCTCGCCGCCGCCAGCGCCCAGGCCCAGAACCTGGTGGTCTGCACCGAAGCCGCGCCCGAGGGCTTCGACATCGTGCAATACACCGGCGCGGTGACCGCCGACGCCACCGCCGAGACTGTGTTCAGCCGCCTGCTCGGCTTCAAGCCCGGCACCACCGAGCTGATCCCCGGCCTAGCCACCAGTTGGGAAATCAGCGACGACGGCTTGGTCTACACCTTCCGCCTGCGCCCGGACGTGAAATTCCACGCCACCGACTGGTTCACCCCCAGCCGGCCGTTCAACGCCGACGACGTGGTCTGGACCTTCCAGCGCGCCCTCGACCCCAAGCACCCCTGGCATGAGTCGGCGCAGCGCGGCTACGCCTACTTCGACGCCATGGGCATGCGCGAGCTGATCAAGTCCGTGGAGAAGGTCGACGCGCTCACCGTGCGCTTCACCCTCACCCACCCGGAAGCACCCTTCCTCGCCGACATGGCCATGCCCTTCGCCTCCATCTACTCGGCCGAGTACGGCGACCAGTTGCTGGCGGCGGGCAAGACCAACCAGCTCAACCAGTTGCCCGTCGGCACCGGCCCCTTCGTCTTCAACCGCTACGCCAAGGACGCCCAGGTGCGCTACAAGGCCAACCCGGACTACTTCCGCGGCAAGCCCGGGATCGACAACCTGATCTTCGCCATCACCCTCGACCCCAACGTGCGCCTGCAGAAGGTGCGCGCCGGCGAGTGCCAGCTGGCGCTCTACCCGAAACCCGAGGACGTGGCCGGCATCCGCAACGACCCGCGCCTGGCGGTGGACGAGATCGACGCGCTGCTGACCACCTATGTGGCCATCAACACCGAGCACAAGCCGCTGGACGACGCCCGCGTGCGCCAGGCCATCAACCTCTCCATCGATAAGCAGGCCCTGCTCGGCGCGGTGTTCGGCCCGGGCGCCGCCAGCGCCGCGGTCAACCCCTACCCGCCGACGCTGCTGGGCTACAACCACCAGATACAGGATTGGCCCCACGACCCGCAGAAGGCCCGCGCGCTGCTCGCCGAAGCCGGGGTGAAGGACCTGAAGATCACCCTCTTCATCCGCAACGGCACCTCGCCTACCATCCCCAACCCCGCGCTGGCGGCACAGATGATGCAAGCGGATCTGGCCAAGGCCGGCATCCAGATGACCATCCGTTCGCTGGAGTGGGGCGAGCTGCTCAAGCGCTCCAAGGGCGGCGAGCACGACATGGTGCTGCTGGGCTGGGCCGGCGATAACGGCGACCCGGACAACTTCCTCAGCCCCAACCTGTCGTGCGCGGCGGCCAAGTCGGGGGAAAACCAGGCGCGCTGGTGCGACCAGGACTTCGAAACCCTGATGCAGAAGGCCCGCACCGTGAGCGAGCCGGCGGAACGGGCGAAGCTCTATGAACAGGCCCTGGAGGTATTTCACAACCAGGCCCCATGGATTCCCCTGGCACACCCTAAGCTGTTCAATGTGCGCCGCAGCAATATCGACGGCTACGTGATCAGCCCCTTGAGCAACAACAACTTCGCCACCACCCGGGTGAAGTAACGGCAGCGTCGCGGCGGTCCAACCCACAGCCGCGACGCTCCCAACAACAAGAACGGCGCCCGCCCACCGTCACAAGCGGAAGCGGGCGTGATACCTGAGGAGTCAACCACCGAGATGCTAAGTTTCATCGCCCGCCGACTGGGGCTTCTGATCCCCACCTTCTTCGGCATCACCCTGCTCACCTTCGCGCTGATCCGCCTGATCCCGGGCGACCCGGTCGAAGTGATGATGGGCGAACGCCGGGTCGACCCCGAAATGCATGCCCAGGCGATGACCCGCCTCGGCCTCGACAAACCCCTGCGCGAGCAGTACTTCGATTACATCGGCAAGCTCGCCAAGGGTGATCTGGGCGAGTCCCTGCGCACCCGCGAAAGCGTCTGGCACGAATTCCTCACCCTGTTCCCCGCGACCCTGGAGCTGGCCCTGGCCGCCCTGCTGTTCGCCGGCACCCTGGGCCTGCTGGCCGGGGTGATCGCAGCGCTCAAGCGCGGCTCGCTGTTCGACCACGGGGTGATGGGCATCTCGCTGGCGGGCTATTCCATGCCGATCTTCTGGTGGGGCCTGCTGCTGATCATGTTCTTCTCCGTCTGGCTGGGCTGGACGCCGGTCTCCGGGCGCATCGACCTGCTCTACGACATCGAGCCGGTCACCGGCTTCATGCTCATCGACACGCTGCTCTCAGACGAGGAAGGCGCCTTCCTCGACGCCCTGCGCCACCTGATCCTGCCGGCCATCGTGCTCGGCACCATCCCCCTGGCGGTGATCGCCCGCATGACCCGCTCGGCCATGCTCGAGGTGCTGCGCGAGGACTACGTGCGCACCGCCCGCGCCAAGGGCCTGTCGCCGGCCCGCGTGGTCTTCGTCCACGGCCTGCGCAACGCGCTGATCCCGGTGCTCACGGTATTCGGCCTGCAGGTCGGCACGCTGCTGGCCGGTGCCGTGCTCACCGAAACCATCTTCTCCTGGCCGGGCATCGGCAAATGGCTGATCGAATCGATCGGCGCCCGCGATTACCCGGTGGTGCAGAACGGCATCCTGCTGATCGCCTGCCTGGTAATACTGGTGAACTTCGTCGTGGATGTGCTCTACGGCTTCGCCAACCCACGCATTCGCCACCAGCGCTGAGGCCCCGTCATGACCATCGCTCAGAACACGGTCGAACCGGCCATCCTCTACCCCTCGCCGATGAAGGAATTCTGGCGGGCCTTCTCCCACAACAAGGGCGCCGTCGGCGGCCTCGCCTTTATGGTGATCATCGTGATCTGCGCGCTGTTCGCGCCCTGGATCGCGCCCTATGACCCCAGCGAGCAGTTCCGCGACGCCCTGCTGACCCCGCCGGCCTGGCTCGAAGGCGGCCAGTGGCAGTTCGTGCTCGGCACCGACGAGCTGGGCCGCGACCTGCTCTCGCGGCTGATCCACGGCGCGCGCCTGTCGCTGCTGATCGGCCTCGCCTCGGTGGTGATGTCGCTGCTGCCCGGCATCCTTCTGGGCCTGATCGCCGGCTTCGCCCCGCTGCTGGGCATGCTGATCATGCGCCTGATGGACATCATGCTGGCCCTGCCCTCGCTGCTGCTGGCGGTGGCCATCGTCGCCATCCTCGGCCCAGGGCTAATCAACACCGTGATCGCCATCGCCATCGTCTCGCTGCCTTCCTACGTGCGCCTGACCCGCGCCGCAGTGATGGTCGAGCGCAACCGCGACTACGTCACCGCCTCGCGCCTGGCCGGTGCCGGCATCTTCCGCCTGATGTTCATCACCGTGCTGCCCAACTGCATGGCGCCGCTGATCGTCCAGGCGACCCTGAGCTTCTCCTCCGCCATCCTCGATGCCGCGGCCCTCGGCTTCCTCGGCCTCGGCGTACAACCGCCGACCCCGGAATGGGGAACCATGCTGGCCTCCGCCCGCGACTACATCGAGCGCGCCTGGTGGGTGGTCTCGCTGCCCGGCCTGACCATCCTGCTCAGCGTGCTGGCGATCAACCTGATGGGCGACGGCCTGCGCGACGCGCTGGACCCGAAACTCAAGAATGCCGTCTGAGGAGCCCACCATGAGCCTTCTGGATATCAAGAACCTCGGCGTGCGCTTCGGCGACGCCAATGCGGTACCGGTGGTCGACGGCCTCGACCTCTCCGTGAACAAGGGCGAGGTGCTGGCCATCGTCGGCGAGTCCGGCTCCGGCAAGTCGGTGACCATGATGGCGCTGATGGGCCTGATCGACGCCCCCGGCAAGGTCACCGCCGACAGCATGCAGTTCGACGGCACCGACATGCTGCGCCTCAAGGGCAAGCAGCGCCGCCACATCGTCGGCAAGGACCTGGCCATGGTCTTCCAGGACCCGATGACCGCCCTCAACCCCAGCTACACCGTAGGCTTCCAGATCGAGGAAGTGCTGCAGCAGCACCTCGGCCTCAAGGGCCGCGCCGCCCGCCAGCGCGCCCTGGAACTGCTGGAGCGGGTGGAGATACCCGGCGCCGCCAGCCGCCTCGACGCTTACCCGCACCAGCTCTCCGGAGGCATGAGCCAGCGTGTGGCCATCGCCATGGCCATCGCCGCCGAACCCAAGCTGCTGATCGCCGACGAACCCACCACCGCCCTCGACGTGACCATCCAGGCGCAGATCATGGACCTGCTGCTGGACCTGCAGCGCGACCACGACATGGCCCTGGTGCTGATCACCCACGACCTGGCGGTGGTCGCCGAGACCGCCGACCGCGTCTGCGTGATGTACGCCGGCCAGGCGGTGGAGATAGGCGAAGTACCGCGCCTGTTCGACGAGCCCACCCACCCCTACACCGAAGCACTGCTCAAGGCGATTCCCGAGCACAGCCAGGGCCAGCGCCGCCTGGCGACCCTGCCCGGCATCGTCCCCGGCCGCTACGACCGGCCCCACGGCTGCCTGCTGTCGCCGCGCTGCCCCTACGCCCAGGCCAGCTGCCGCGAGCGCCGCCCCGGCCTGGACCCGCACGAACATGGCGCGGTGCGCTGCTTCTTCCCCCTGAATCTCGGCGAGGTGGCCTGATGACTGCCGTACTGACCGCCCGTGACCTGACCCGTCACTACGACATCTCCCGTGGCCTGTTCAAAGGCACGGCCACGGTGCGCGCCCTCAATGGCGTGTCCTTCGAACTGCAGGCCGGCAAGACCCTCGCCGTGGTCGGCGAATCCGGCTGCGGCAAGTCCACCCTGGCCCGCGCCCTGACCCTGATCGAGATCCCCAGCTCCGGCTCCCTGCAGATCGGCGGGCAGGAAGTCACCCGCGCCAACGGCCTGCAGCGCAAGCAGATGCGCCGCGACGTGCAGATGGTGTTCCAGAACCCCTATGCATCCCTCAACCCGCGGCAGAAGATCGGCGACCAGCTGGCCGAGCCGCTGCTGATCAACACCTCGCTGTCCCGCGCCGAGCGCCGCGAGCAGGTGCAGGCGATGATGCAGCAGGTGGGCCTGCGCCCCGAGCACTACCAGCGCTACCCGCACATGTTCTCCGGCGGCCAGCGCCAGCGCATCGCCCTGGCCCGCGCCATGATGCTCAACCCCAAGGTGCTGGTGGCGGATGAGCCCACCTCGGCGCTGGACGTTTCCATCCAGGCCCAGGTGCTCAACCTGTTCATGGACCTGCAGGAGCGCTTCAACACCGGCTACGTGTTCATCTCCCACAACCTCTCGGTGGTGCAGCACGTGGCGGACGACGTGCTGGTGATGTACCTCGGCCGCCCGGCGGAGATCGGACCGGCGGAGCTCATCTACGAGCGCCCGCTGCACCCCTACACCCGCGCGCTGCTCTCGGCCACGCCGACCATCCACCCGGACCCGGCCAAGCCGAAGATCAAGATCGTCGGCGAACTGCCCAACCCCCTCGACCCGCCCAGCGGCTGCGCCTTCCACAAGCGCTGCCCCTACGCCACCGAGCGCTGCCAGGTGGAAGTCCCCGAACTGCGCGCGCTGGACGCTCGCCAGGTCGCCTGCCACCACGCCGAAACCATCGCCCCGTAACCCGCCCCACGAACCCCATCGCCCGATGGGGTGCGCCGGCCCGCGATAACCGCTCTGTAGGAGCGAATTCATTCGCGATGCCCGTAGGTCGGGTGAAACCCGACACATACATCCCCTGTCACGCGGGTTTCACCCGCCCTACGCCCCAGCACCACCCGTAGCCCGGACTTCAGTCCGGGAACACCAGCAGCACCTTTCCCGCGCTGAAGCACGGGCTACGGAACGACACGGCTCTTGAAGGTCGGGGGCAACCCGGCCAGAACACACGCGGGTTTCACCCGCCCTACGAACGGGCGCCGAAGAAGCGACGGAATTCGCGCACCTCGGCCTGTACCGCCGAGATATCCACAGCCTGGAAACGCAGCCTCTGGTGCGCCGCGCACTGGGCCAGGCGGTCGCAGTCCCGGGGGTGCAGCCAGCCGAGGATGGGGTAGCCGCCCATGGTCTGGTGGTCGGCCTGGAGGATGATCGGTTGGCCATCCGGCGGGACCTGCACGGTGCCGCGTACCACGCCCAGGGACCATTGCCGCTGCGGCGCACGGATCGCCTCGCCCTGCAGGCGCGCGCCCATGCGATCCGATTGCGGGCTGAGCTGCCAGGGTCGCTGGAAAAAGGCCTGTAGTTGGTCATCAGCGAACTGCCCGGCATCGCCGCCGAGCATCACCCGCAGCGGCCGCTCGGCGCGGTAGTCCGGCTGCCAGGGCCAGGGCACGCTGGCGCCCCGTTCGAAACGCCCTTCCCCGCCTGGCAACAGATCGCCGTCGGCCAACTTCGCCCCTTGGCCGTTCAGCCCACCGAGGCCTTCACGCACCTGGCAGGCGACGCTGCCCAGCACCGGCTCGACGCGAAAGCCACCGGTGATGGCGAGATAGGCCCGCTGGCCGTTGCGGGCGAAGCCCAGCTTGAGGCGCTGCCCGGCGCGCAGCGGGAAGCGTGACCAGTTGGGCCGCGCCTCGCCATCCAGGGTAATGGGCAGGTCCGCGCCACAGAGCGCCACCCAGCCATCGCCCAGGCTTTCCAGCTCGACACCGCCCAGGGCGATCTCGACCAGCGGGGCGCCCGGCGCATTGCCCAGCAGGCGATTGGCCCAGAAGGCGGCGTGACGGTCCATGGGCCCGCACGGGGACACCCCCAGGTGCTGCCAGCCGCTGCGCCCGCCGTCCTGCAGCAGGCTCAGGGGCCCGGCCTTGATCACCCGCAGGCCGTTCATGGCTCGCCCCGCTCGCGGCGATAGGTCCGTTCATCGATGGGCACGAAGCGCACACGGTCCCCCAGCGCCAGCGGGCACGGCGGCTCACGCGTCGGGTCGAACAGCGCCGTCGAGCACAGGCCCAGCAGGTGCCAGCCGCCCGGCGAGGCCTGTGGATAAATCGCCGTCTGCCGCTCGGCGATGGCCAGGCTGCCCGCCGGCACCCGCGTGCGCGGCGTACCGCGCCGTGGCAGGGCGAGGCGCGTATCCAGCTCACCCAGGTAGGCGAACCCCGGGGCGAAGCCGATGGCACCGACGCGGTATTCCACCCCGGCGTGCAACTCGATCACCTGCGCGGGGCTGAGCCCACAGGCAGCGGCCACCGTGGCCAGGTCCTCGCCGCCGTACCAGACGGGCAGCTCGTGCAGGCGCCCGGCCTGCTCGACCGTAGCCGACCGCTGCCACTGCTCTAGCAACGGCGCCAGCTCGGCGGCCAGCCGGAGGTGGTCGGTGTGCAGCAGGTCGTAGTGCAGCAGGAGGGTGGTCCAACCCGGCACCAGCTCGCGGAGCCGGTGGCCGAAGTGCTGACGCAGAGCGGCGGCGAGCTGGGCGATGCGTTGCGGCAGGCAGCTGTCCGGCTCATCCGCCAGCACCAGCAGCAACGCCTCGGCGCCGACCGGTTCGATACGAATCACGAGGCGTCCAGGTAGGCTCGCAGCCGGCGCAGCACCGCCAGGGATTGCGGGTTATCGCCGTGCACGCAGAGGCTGTCGGCCACCAGTTGCAGGGGCTTGCCGTCAATATCGGCGAAGGGCTCGCCCCGGGCGATGGCCACGGCCTGCCCGATGATGCGCTCCGGCTCGTGGTGCACCGCACCCTCCAGCCGACGCGGCGCCAACTGGCCGTCGGCCAGGTAGGCACGGTCGGCGAAGGCCTCGAACATCAGCGGCACGGCTGCCTCGTCCGCCAGGCGCATTTCACGGCGGTTGTCGGCCAGGGCCAGGACCATCAGCGGCAGGCCCTGGCGGTAGCTGGCGCAGGCGTCCAGCACCGCCTCCAGCAGGGCATCGTTGCGCACTAGCTCGTTGTACAGCGCGCCATGGGGTTTGACGTAGGCGACCTGGGTACCGGCGGCCCGGCAGAAGGCGTCCAGCGCACCGATCTGGTAGAGCACCAGGGCGCGGACCTCTTCCACCGACAGGGCCATCTGCCGGCGGCCGAAACCGATCAGGTCCGGGTAGGCCGGGTGCGCGCCGATGCTCACGCCGTGCTGCACCGCCAGGTCGACGGTGCGTTGCATGGTCATGGGATCGGAGGCGTGGAAGCCGCAGGCCAGGTTGGCCTGGTCCACCAGCGGCATGGCGTGTTCGTCGTCGCCCATGGTCCAGACGCCGAAGCTCTCGCCCATGTCGCAGTTCAGCAGGATTCGATTTTTCATCGCCTGATTATGGCGACAGCGGGCGGGCTGTGCGAGATGGGGTTATCCACAGGTGGATCAGCGACCGCAGCCCGGGCTTCAGCCCGGGAAGCCCACCCGGGTCTGAAGCACAGCCCATGAACCGATCAATACACGTCGCGGCGGTAGCGGCCTTCGGCGGCGAGGGCATCCAGGGCCTCGTCGCCCAGCAGTTCGCGGAGCACACGGTCGACGCCGTCGGCCATGCCCTGCAGGCTGCCGCAGATGTAGAACACCGCACCCGCCTCGACCCAGGCGCGTACTTCGGCGCCAGCTTCGCGCAGGCGGTCCTGCACATAGACCTTGTGCGCCTGGTCGCGGGAGAAGGCCAGGTCGAGCCGCTCCAGCTCGCCGCTGGCCAGCCAGCCTTCGATCTCGTCGCGGCAGTAGTAGTCGTGGGCCTGGTTGCGCTCGCCGAACAGCAGCCAGTTGCGGCCGTGGCCGGCGGCGATGTTGGCCTTGAGCAGCGCCCGCAGGCCGGCGAGGCCGGTGCCGTTGCCGATGAAGATGGCCGGTCGCTCGCCCTCCAGGCGGTGGAAGCGGGCGTTGCGACGCAGGCGCAGCGGCAGGCTGGCGCCGGTCGGCAGGTAATGGGTGAGCCAGCCGGAGGCGATGCCCAGGGTGCCATCGGCATGCTGCTCCTGGCGCACGATCAGCTCCAGGGCACCGTCGCTCTCCAGGGAGGCGATGGAGTACTGGCGCACCGAGAGCACGATCAGCGCATCCAGCAGCGCCTGCGGGTGCAGGCCCACCAGGTGCTCGAAGGAATCCGGCAGCAGGCGCGCGCCCAGGGCCTGGCGCAGGGGCTGGGCGATGCCATCCACCGTCACCTGGGCCTCGCCGTCGAGGCCATGCCGGTCGAGCCAGCCCTGGATGCGCGAGTCGGCCAGGCGCGGAAGGATCTCCACCAGGTCGCCAGCCTGCCAGCGGATCTGGCTGCCCGCCGGGGCGCCCAGGCGCAGCAGCCAGGTGGATTCGCCCTGGCTGCCGGGGTTGAGGTGTTCGCGCCCGGCCAGGGTCCAGGTTTCGAAAGGCTGCTCGGTCCATGCCGGCACCAGGCTGGAGCCGGACAGGCTGGCCAGTTGCTGCTGCCAGCTCTGCAGTGCGCCGGCGTCGCCGTTGTCCACCTCCACCGTGTCGAACAGGGTGTTGGCGCCCTGGCCCTGGAGCCAGGCCTGCAAGCGGTGGGCGAAGCCACAGAAGTGCTGGTACTGGCGGTCGCCCAGGGCGAGCACGGCGAAGCGCAGGTCGGCCAGTTGCGAGGCCTGGCCCAGCACCTTGCGCTCGAAGCCGCGGGCGGCGTCCGGTGCTTCGCCATCACCAAAGGTGCTGACCACGAACAGGGCGTTGCGCGCCTCGGCCAGTTGCCCGGCATCCAGTTCGCCCAACTGCTGCACGCGCACCGGGTAGCCGGCGGCCTGGAGCTGGCCGGCGCTCTGCCAGGCGAGCTGCTCGGCGAAACCGCTCTGGCTGGCGAAGCCGATCAGCCAGGGCTCGCCGTCACCGCCGTTGCCGAGACCACCGCGAGCGGCCTTGATCGCGCGCTTCTTGCGTCGGCGGTCGAGGTAGAGCAGCCAGCCGGTGATGAAGAACAGGGGCATGGCGAGGCTCGCCAGCATCATCAGGATGCGCCCGGGCAGGCCGAAGTACTCGCCCACGTGCAGGGCGTAGATGCTGGTGAGCAGCTGCGCCTTGAAGCTCTTCTCGGCGTAGCGCTCGACGCGGGCGACCTTGCCGGTGGCCGGGTCGAGGGTGATCTGGTTGGTGGCACGGGGATGGCTGGAATCCCCCAGGAGGTAGAACACCGTGGCCGGCTGGCCACCCACCGGGGGCAGGCGCAGGTTGTAGGCGGTCATGCCGGGGCCGGCGGCCTCGCGGATGCTGGCCCAGACGGCGTCATAGTCCACCACCAGCGGCGGGCCCGACGGCGCTTGCTGCATGCCCGGGCGGCCCCCTTCGCGGCGCTCGCCACGGCCTTCACCACGACGTTCGCCAGGCTTGGCCTGCTGCTGTTCGACGGGTGGCGCATCGGCCAGCAGGCGCTGCAGGCCGGCGCGGTACCACTCGTAGGACCAGAACAGGCCGGTCAGTGCAGCCAGGAGGTAGAGCGCCAGGCACCAGGTGCCGGCCACCGCGTGCAGGTCCCAGTTGAAGCTGCGGCCCTTGCGCGCCCAGTCCAGGGTCAGCCAGGTACGCCAGCTGCTGGCCTGGCGCGGCCAGCGCAGGTAGAGGCCGGAGAGGCAGAAGAAGATCAGTGCCAGGGTGCTGGCAGCGGTGATCTGCTTGCCGGTCTCGCCCATGGCGAGGAAGCGGTGCAGTTGCAGCATCAGGCCGAAGAAGGGCTGGCCGACAGGCTCACCGAGCAGCTCACCGGTGTAGGGGTCGAACCAGCGCATGGGGCCACGCCGCTCGCCGGGCGGCGGCATGAAGAACACCCGCGCCGGCCCGCCGGACTGGGTTTCCACCCAGAGCCCGGTAACCTGCTTGCCCTCGGCGGCTTCGATCTTGCGCACCAGTTCGGCGGGCGGCAGCACACCGCTGTCATTCACCTCGATACGCAGGGTGTCGGCGTTGAGCCAGTCGAGGATTTCGTCCTGGAAGCTGTAGGCGGCACCGGTGATGCCCATGAGGCACAACACCAGGCCGGCACTGATGCCGAGGAACCAGTGCAGCTGGAAAAGGACTTTCTTGAACACGGTGACCCCTTATTGGAAGCAGGCAGCGCCCCGTCAGCCGGAGTGACGGGGGCCATGGATACTCAGATGGGATGCGATTCTATTTGAGAATAAATTTCACCAACAGTGCGAGCTGCGCCTTTTACTTTCTATTTACTTTGTGGCCGCAGCCCGCCCCCGTCCTCAGCGTCCTGCGGGGGGCAGCACGAGAAGTTCACGGTGGATATCCGCCAGGGTGCGGCACCCCGTCAGCGCCATGGTCACTTCCAGTTCGGTGCGCAGCAGGTGCAGCACATGGGCGACACCCGCCGCCCCGGCGGCCGCCAGGCCTTGGATATAGGGCCGGCCGATCATCACCGCGCTGGCACCCAGCGCCAGCGCCTTGAACACATCGGTGCCGCGCCGGATGCCGCCATCCAGCAGCACCGGCACCCGCCCCTGCACCGCCTGGGCCACGGCCGGGAGCATGTCCAGCGTCGCCGGCATGCCGTCCAGGGTGCGGCCGCCGTGGTTGGAGACGACAATGCCGGCCACGCCCTGCTCCACGGCCCGCGCCGCGTCCCGGGGGTTCATCACGCCCTTGAGTAGCACCGGCAGGCGCGTATGGGCCTGCAGCCAGGTGAGGTCGCGCCAGGTCACCGCCTGCTCCAGCAGCGGGCTGCCGAACAGGGGGCTCTCGCCGGGTTGGGCGACGGCAGGCGGCAATGCCCCCATGCCCTTGAGGTTGACCGCCTCGATGCCCTCGGGGAGCACGAAGCCCGCACGCTGCTCGCGGTTGCGCAGGCCACTGACCGGCGCATCCACCGTGACCACCAGCGCCCGGTAGCCGGCCGCCTCGGCGCGGTGCACCAGGGCCAAGGTGAACTCGCGGTCCGGCTGGATGTAGAGCTGGAACCACAGTGGCGTCTGCGCCGCCTCGGCAATCGATTCCAGGCTGATGCCCGCCTGGGTGCTGACCACCATGGCGGCCTTCATCGCGGACGCGCCGAGCACGCTGGCCAGTTCGCCATCCGGGTGTGCCAGCTGCTGGAAGGCAACCGGCGCCAGGAGGATCGGGTAGTCCAGTTCCAGCCCGCACAGCTGCAGGCGCGTGTGGCCGCCGCCCAGGTCCTGCAGCACCTGGTTGAGCAGGCGCGCACGCTGGAAGGCCGCGCGGTTCTCGCCCAGGGTGAGCTCGTCTGCGGCGCCACCGGCCATATAGGCCCAGGCCTGGGGCGTCATGCGCTCACGGGCGAAGGGTTCGTAGTCGGAAACGGCGGCGATGCTGGCGGGTATCTGTTGCAGCGGGGGCAGAAACGTCATGGGTCACCTGGGGAAGCGCGGCTGCACATGGTAAGGGCGGGATGCAGCGAGGCAACCGCGACAAGACGCCGCCCCGGATTATCTTGCGGGCATAAAAAAGCCTGCCGCGAGGCAGGCTTCTTCGGTCACGCGGCGCTTACAGGTAGAAGGCCTTCAGCGGCGGGAAGCCGTTGAATTCCACCGCGCTGTAGCTGGTGGTGTACGCACCGGTGGAGAGCCAGTAGAGGCGGTCGCCGCTGGCCAGGTTCAGGGGCAGGCCGTACTTGTAGTTCTCGTACATGATGTCGGCGCTGTCGCAGGTCGGACCGGCGATGACCACTTCCTCCATCTCGCCTTTCTTCTCGGTCCAGATGGGGAACTTGATGGACTCGTCCATGGTTTCGATCAGGCCGGAGAACTTGCCCACGTCGGTGTAGACCCAACGCTCCACCGCGGTGCGGGACTTGCGCGCCACCAGCACCACTTCGCTGACCAGGATGCCGGCGTTGGCGATCAGCGAGCGGCCCGGCTCGAGGATGATTTCCGGCAGCTCGTCGCCGAAGTCTTCCTTGAGGAAGCGGGTGATTTCCTCGGCGTAGGTTTCCAGGGCGTTGGTGCGCTGGATGTAGTTGGCCGGGAAGCCGCCGCCCATGTTGATCATCTTCAGGGTGATGCCGTCTTCTTCCTTGAGGCGCTCGAAGATCACCTTGACCTTGGCGATGGCGGCGTCCCAGACGTCGATGTCGCGCTGCTGGCTGCCCACGTGGAAGGACAGGCCGTAGGGCTCCAGGCCCAGCTGCTTGGCGAGGATCAGCAGGTCCAGCGCCATGTCGGGGTTGCAGCCGAACTTGCGCGACAGCGGCCAGTCGGCGGAGGTGGAACCCTCGGTGAGGATGCGCACGTAGATCTTCGAGCCCGGGGCGGCCTTGGCGATGTTGCGCAGGTCGGCTTCGGAGTCGGTGGCGAACAGGCGCACGCCCTTCTCGTAGAAGTAGCGGATGTCCCGGGCTTTCTTGATGGTGTTGCCGTAGCTGATGCGCTCCGGGCCGACGCCGGTCTTCATCACCTTGTCCAGCTCGTAGATGGAGGCGATGTCGAAGTTGGAGCCCTTGTCACGCAGCAGTTCGGTGATTTCAGTCGCCGGGTTGGCCTTCACCGCGTAGTAGATCTTGGCGAAGGGGAAGCAGCCGACCAGTTGGTCGTAGGCATCGGCGATGGTCTGCTTGTCGATCACCACGAAAGGGGTCTCGTGTTGATCAGCGAACGCTTTCATGCGCTGGAAAGTGGCGGGTGCGAAATAGTCTTCGACCTTGATCGACATACTGGGGCTCCATTGGGCAAAAAACACAAAAGTTGCAAGGGATGGGCTTGGTGCGAAAAGCCTGAACGTCTAATCCGTTTCCCCACTTTGGTTCGCCTACTTCCCAAGGCATGTCGCCGAGGATTTGCAGCCTTGTGGCCGCCAACCTCTCGTCGTCAGTACTTGAGCCGGATGGATCGTTTCCAGCATGGACGTTCGGGCGCGAACTTTAGGACCATGGGGGGCGCAGATCAATCAAAAAATGCCGCTTTTTCACATCCCTTTGTCGCGTTACCTGTTGACTGTTCTGTATTCAAAACAAAACGTTATGAAATGCTGCACAAAACCGCTGGCGACGGCCCTTGCAGCGCATCGGTACGCGCCCGGACCTGGCGATCATGGCCCTCTTTTCTGACAGACCGATGATCCCCTCGAGGGTTCATCCCCATCGCCCGATTGGGTGCCGGCAACACCATCACCGCCGCCTGCGACATGCGGACTGATCCCCCGGTCGTTTCCCGCTATAATTCCGCGCTTTTCGGGCCGCACATGGCCCGCAACCGTTTCCAGCCAGGCACATATCCATGACCATCCAGGCCGCCGAAGTCGCCAAACGCCGCACCTTCGCCATCATTTCCCACCCTGACGCCGGTAAGACCACCATCACCGAGAAGCTGTTGCTGATGGGCAAGGCGATCGAGGTCGCCGGTACGGTGAAGTCGCGCAAGTCCGACCGCCACGCCACCTCCGACTGGATGGAAATGGAGAAGCAGCGCGGCATCTCCATCACCACCTCGGTGATGCAGTTCCCCTACCGCGAGCACATCATCAACCTGCTCGACACCCCCGGCCACGAAGACTTCTCCGAAGACACCTACCGCACCCTGACTGCGGTGGACTCGGCGCTGATGGTCCTCGACGGCGGTAAAGGCGTAGAGCCGCGCACCATCGCGCTGATGGACGTGTGCCGCCTGCGCGATACGCCCATCGTCAGCTTCATCAACAAGCTCGACCGCGATATCCGCGACCCCATCGAGTTGCTCGACGAGATCGAGGCGGTGCTGAAGATCAAGGCCGCGCCCATCACCTGGCCCATCGGCTGCTACAAGGACTTCAAGGGCGTCTACCACCTGGCCGACGACTACATCATCGTCTACACCCCGGGCCACGGCCACGAGCGCACCGCGGTGAAGATCATCGAGAAGCTGGACTCCGACGAGGCCCGTGCCCACCTGGGCGACGAGTACGACCGTTTCGTCGATCAGCTGGAGCTGGTCCAGGGTGCCTGCCATCCCTTCGACCAGGACGAGTTCATCAGCGGCCAGCTGACCCCGGTGTTCTTCGGCACCGCGCTGGGCAACTTCGGTGTCGATCACGTGCTCGACGCCGTGGTCGACTGGGCGCCCAAGCCACTGCCGCGCGCAGCCAACGAGCGCAGCGTGGAGCCGCAGGAAGAGAAGTTCAGCGGCTTCGTGTTCAAGATCCAGGCAAACATGGACCCCAAGCACCGCGACCGTATCGCCTTCATGCGCATCTGCTCGGGCAAGTACAGCCAAGGCATGAAGATGCGCCATGTACGCCTGGGCAAGGACGTGCGCGTCGGCGACGCGCTGACCTTCTTCTCCAGCGAGCGCGAGCAGCTCGAGGAAGCCTTCGCCGGCGACATCATCGGCCTGCATAACCACGGCACCATCCAGATCGGCGACACCTTCACCGAAGGCGAGGCCCTGGGCTTCACCGGCATCCCCCACTTCGCACCCGAGCTGTTCCGCCGCGTGCGCCTGAAGGACCCGCTGAAATCCAAGCAGCTGCGCCAGGGCCTGCAGGAACTGGCCGAGGAAGGCGCCACCCAGGTGTTCTTCCCCGAGCGCAACAACGACATCATCCTCGGCGCGGTCGGCGTGCTGCAGTTCGACGTCGTCGCCAGCCGCCTGAAGGAGGAATACAAGGTCGAGTGCGCCTATGAGCAGATCAACGTCTGGTCGGCACGCTGGATCGAATGCAAGGACGAGAAGAAGCTCAAGGAGTTCAAGGACAAGGCCTTCGAGAACCTCTCCGTGGACGGCGGTGGCCACCTCACCTACCTGGCCCCGACCCGCGTCAACCTGGCGCTGATGGAAGAGCGCTGGCCGGACATCAAGTTCCGCGCCACCCGCGAACACCACTGATCGCGCTTTATCGATCGGATGCACGACAGGGGCGCCGCTTCCCGGCGGCGCCCCTGGGCTAGGCTGACACCCATCCCCTGATGCGACCGCCGCCCCGATGCTGATCGACACCCACACCCATCTGGATTTCCCCGAGTTCGACGCCGACCGCGCCGAAGTGCTGGCCCGTGCCCGCGCGCTGGGGGTGCAGCGCCAGGTGCTGATGGGCGTGACCCGTGGCAACTGGCAGCGCATCTGGGAACTGGCCACCACCGAGGGCGACCTCTACGCCGCCTTCGGCCTGCACCCCATCTACTTGGGCGAGCACCAGCCGCGCCACCTGGACGAGCTGCGCGATACGCTGCTGACCCATGCCGGGCACCCCAAGCTTTGCGCGGTGGGCGAGATCGGCCTGGACTATTACCTCGAAGCGCTCGACCGCGACGCGCAGCAGGCGCTGTTCGAGGCCCAGCTCGCCATCGCCGCCGATGCGCAACTGCCGGTGCTGTTGCATGTGCGCAAGAGCCACGCGGCGGTGATCGACACCCTCAAGCGCTTCCGCCTGCAGCGCGCCGGCATCGTCCATGCCTTCGCCGGCAGCGTCGAGGAAGCCCGCGAGTACCTGAAGCTGGGCTTCCGCCTCGGCCTGGGCGGTGCGCCTACCTGGCCCCAGGCCAACCGCCTGCGCAAGGTGGTGCCGCAACTGCCGCTGGACGCCATCGTGCTGGAGACCGACTCCCCGGACATGGCCCCCTCCATGCACCCGCACCAGCGCAACAGCCCCGAGTACCTGCCGGACATCTGCGCCAACCTCGCCGAGCTGCTGGGCCTCACCCCGAGCGAGCTTGCCGCCACCAGCAGCCGCAATGCCTGCGAGCTGTTCGGCTGGCCACCCCTCCCGGGCTGAAGCCCGGGCTACGAAGCTCCACAGGCCAGATGTAGGGTGGGCTTCAGCCCACCGGCGGCGCCGCCAATAAACGAAAAAGCCCGCCAATCGGCGGGCTTTTGCGTGGCGCACTGGATCAGACGCGGAACGCGCCGATCAGCTGTTTGAGCTGCGCTACCTGGTCGGAGAGCTGGCGGCTGGCCTGCTCGGTCTGGCTGGCGCCTTCGGCTGTGCGCTCGCCGGCGCTGTTGATCTCGACGATGTTCTGGTCTATGTCGTGGGCCACGGCAGTCTGCTGCTCGGCGGCGGCGGCGATCTGCTGGTTCTGGTCGACGATCATGCCCACCGCACCGAGGATGTTCTCCAGAGCCTGCTGCACGCGGCCGGACTGATTGACGGTGCCGTCGGCCATCTGGTGGCTGGTGTTCATCGCCTTGACCGCCGCACCGACACCGCCCTGGAGACGGACGATCATCTGCTCGATCTCTTCGGTGGACTGCTGGGTGCGCTTGGCCAGGGTGCGCACCTCGTCGGCCACCACCGCGAAGCCGCGGCCCTGCTCACCGGCGCGGGCAGCCTCGATGGCAGCGTTGAGGGCCAGCAGGTTGGTCTGTTCGGCGATGCCCTTGATCACCTCCAGCACACGGCTGATGGAAGCGCTGTCGGAGGCGAGCTGGTTGATCACGTTGACCGACTGCTCGATCTCCTGGGCCAGGCGCTCGATGCTGCCCAGCTGGGACTCCACCAGGGCACGGCCGCTGACGGTTTCCTCGTTCACGCTATGGGCGCTGTTCACCGCAGCGGCGGCGCTGCGGGCGACCTCCTGGGCGGTGGCGGACATTTCGTTCATCGCCGTCGCCACCTGCTCGATCTGGCTGCGCTGGCCGGCGACGGCCTGGTTGCTCTCTTCGGACACGCTCTGCACGCGGCTGGCCTGGCGCTCGACCTCGGTGACGGTCTGGCCGACCAGTTCGATCAGGTCGTGGATCTTCGCCACGGTGCCGTTGAACACCTGGCCCAGTTCGCCGAGCTCGTCCTTGCTCTGGGCGCGGAAATTGACGGTCATGTCGCCGGCGGCAACCTGGTCCATCACCCTGCCCAGGCTCTTGAGGGTGGTGCGGGTGGAAACGTAGAAACCGCTGTAGAGGTAGACGATGGCGAGGAACACCACCACCAGCGCGACCACCAGCAGCACGGTCTGCGCGCGCTTCTCGCCGAGGCGCTTCTCCAGCTCGCTCTTGAGCAGGCCGAGGGCGGCGTCATTGAGCTGGTAGGTCTTGTCCATCTGCGCAGTGACTTGGTCATAGAACTGCGGCCAGGGCGTGTCGAGGGTGTCGGCCATGATCACCTGGTCCTCGAACAGCGTGGCGCTCTGCTTGAGGGTTTCACGGCTGGCGTTGGCCAGGTCGCCCAGGGCGGCCTGGGCACGGGGGTTGCCGTTGAGCGCGTCCTGGACCTTGAGGCCGTACTCGGAGCCGATCTTCTCCAGCTCCAGCAGCAGGTCATCCAGCTTGGTGCTGGCGGCGGAGTTGAGGAAGCCCTGGCCCAGGGAATAGGCGCCGATGGCGCGGCCCTTGCTGATGGCGGCGGTGACGGTCGGCGTAACGCCGGTGACCAGCTCAGCCACCTGGCGCACGTCACGCTGGCTGTCCTGGCTGAGGCCGGCCTGACTGGCGACCAGCTTGATGAACACCTGGGCATTGCCCAGCTGCTTCTCGATCATCGCGCTCTTGCTCTGCAGGGAGGTTTCCGTCTCGGCGGCCTGCAGGCCCTTGAGCATCTCTTCGCGCTTGTTGTTGAACTCGGTGACCTGCTCCGGCTCGGACGTGACGGGGGCGAGGTTCTCCAGGGCACCCGTCAGGTCCTTTTCCAGCTTGCCGATGCGCGTGTCGAGGTCGCCGGCCTGGCCGGACTGGCCGATCAGCGAGTTGATCAGCACCAGGTCGTTGAGGTTTTCCAGGTTGCGACGGATGCCCTGGCTGGTACCCAGCAGGTCGAGGCTTTCCAGCTCGGAGCGGGTACTGACGAACTGCTCGTAGGACTCGCGCACCAGGTAGAAGTTGGTGACCAGCATCGGCAGGAAGAACAACACGCTGATCAGACTGAATTTCATGCCGAAGCTGAGGCGATTCATCAGCGCGATGGCCGGATACAACACGGTCTTCACAAGACGTCTCCTGTTTCCTAATTATTCTTATGGGTCGCCTCGGGGGCGGCCAAGGATCGCATCTGGCAGTGCGGCCGTCCCAGATCGTCCGACCTGTGGATGACAGATAAGGACTACCAATGCCGAACAATAATCGTGACGCATGTCACGAAAAAGCCGGCGAGGTTCAAGAACTGTGTACCTGATATCGGCGGAAGTTTCTGTAACTTAAGGTTAAGAAAGACCTCTGAGCAGGAGCAGAAACGGTAGCGGCGGACCGGCGGTATTGCACCGCCGGCCATCCATCAGAACAGCAGGGTCCAGACCGCGAAGCCCGCGTACCAGAGCACGGCGGCACGTACCAGCAGGTGCCAGAGCGCATCCAGGCTGGCCACACCCGCCTCGCCGGCGGTGTCGTCCGGCAACTCACCGGCAGCACGCCCGGCGATGACCACGAAGCGCTCGGCGGCGATATCCCAGTTCAACAGCTCGTGCAGCAGCACCCGACTGACCGCGACGAAATTACCCACCAGCGAGAAGCTCGCGGCCAGTACCCGCACCGGCAGCCAGTCGAAGGCGTGGCGCATCTGCGCGGCCCGCTCACGCAGGGCGGGCTCTTCGGCGTGGTCGGCGGCCAGCGCCAGGAGGCGATAGGCCAGGGCCGCGACCGGGCCGAGCAGGAAGTACCAGAAGATCACCGCGAAGAAGCTTTGATAGGCCTGCCACACGAGGTGGCCCTGGACCCGCAGCAGCAGGTCTTCGCCCTCTTCCACCTCGAGGCCCAGGTCACGCTCGGCGACATGGTAGGCGCCCTGGACGTCACCCCGGCGCCAGGCATCGCGGAAGGAGCCGAGGTCCGCCTGGACGTCACCGCGCCCGAGGGCGTAGATCACCACCAGCAGGTGCAACGGCAAGGCCAGCCAACCGTAGGCGAGCGGTTGCAGGGCCATCAGCACCAGGGCCAGGAGCACCAGCGGCAACACCACCAGCAGGCCGAGCACCGCCCAGGGGCGGCCAGCCAGGCGCGGGTTGGCGGAGAGACGGGCCAGTTGGCGGAGCCAGGGCCCGTCCTGCTGGATGCGCTGGCGCAGGCTGGAGAACTTCTCCACCCACAGCACCAGCAGGAGAACCAGGAAACTCATGGGTGTACCTCCTTGTCGAGCAGGCTGGCGCGGAATCGCGCCCAATCGAATGCGGGGCCGGGATCGGTCTTGCGCCCGGGGGCGATGTCGCTGTGCCCCTGGATGCGCGCCGGAGTGATGCCGGGGTAGGCACGCAACAGACCGCGCGCAAGCCGGCCGAGCACGGCGTACTGGGCATCGGAATAGGCCTTGTCATCGGTGCCTTCCAGCTCGATGCCGAGGGAGAAGTCATTGCAGTTCTCACGTCCGTCGAAGAAGGACTTGCCGGCGTGCCAGGCGCGCTCCAGGCAGGAGACGAACTGGGTGACGGCACCGTCGCGCTCGATGAGGAAATGCGCCGAGACCTGCATGGCGGCGATATCGGCGAAATAGGGATGCTCGTCGGCGTCCAGGCGGTTCTGGAAGAACTGCTGGACCTTGCCGGTGCCGAATTGCCCGGGCGGCAGGCTGATGTTGTGGATCACCAGCAGGGAGATTTCCCCCTCCGGGCGGGCATTGAAATTCGGCGAGGGGCAGTGGCGGGCGCCTTGGCACCAACCTGTCGCGGGGTCCGGCTGCATGAAGGGCTCCTTGGTTGGCGGACACTCTAGAGCAGGCCGCGCCCAGGGCCAAGGCCCGGAAACGACGACGCCCGGCAAGCCGGGCGTCGTGGGGGGGGGGAGCGATGACTCAGGCGCCCTTGAGGCGGCGCAGGTTACCGATGACCGATTCCAGCGCGCGGTCGAACAGCAGGGCATCGTCCAGCAGGCGGATGGCTTGGCGACGGAACTCCACGGCCAGGCCCATACGGGTCTTCTCCAGCACCTTCATGCCGGTGCGGTTGACGAAGATGTACTTGCCGGTGGGCTTGATGATCGCCGCCAGCTTGCAACGCACCTTGTGCTCTTCGTCTTCCTGGAACTCGACCCAGCTGCCGACGCGCAGATTGTCGACGTGGCCAAGCGCCTCGTCGTCATCCGGCAGGGCGGCATCAGGCTCGGGCGCGCGGGTTTCGCCGGGGGCGAGCAGGACGATTTCCTCGACTACCTCCACCATGGCCGGCGCTTCGGCGGGCATACCCACTTCCAGGTCGGCGGGCAGGTCGAGCAGAGGCATTACGACTTCCGCGGTCAGGCTCTCGCCCTCGCCTTCGGTCGCCGCCGGCACGCTGACCGGCTCCGGCTCGACGCGCTTGAAGCGCTGGAAGGCCTGCACGTGCAGGGTTTCCAGTTGGCTGAAGAATTCACTGGTGGAGAAGGGATCGAAGGCGGCGCTGGTGAGCCCCTCGCGCAGAGCCTTGAGCAGCCCCGGTACCAGCTCCAGCAGACGCATACGCGCCTCGGGCGCCTCGTGGGACTCCACGCTCCAGATCAGGTCGTCCATGGTCGACAGGGTGGCCTGCCATTCCTCGGAGTCGACGCCGTGCTTGAGGCAGGTCAGCAGCATGACCTTGCTCCAGGCTTCCTGCAGCAGGCGCACCACCACTTCGGGCAGGGTGCGGCCCAGCAGGCGCTCGTTCAGGGCCTGCTCGACCTGCTGGCGGGCCAGCTCGGCCTTGGCGCGGCCTTCCTCGGCGTCGCGGGTGCGCTGTTCCAGCAGGTCGCTGCGGCGGCGCTCGTCGCCGGTGTAGGCGAGGAAGTCGGACAGCAGGTCGGAGAAGATGGTCGGGTCGTCGACGAAGTCATTCAGCAGACGCAGCACGACCTGTTCGATGCGCTGGTAGAGGGCATCACGCTGGACATCGTCCTGCTCGTTCCAGCCCATGGCCGCCGAGGCGATTTCGTTGAGCAGGCGGCGCGCCGGGTGGCTGCCGCGGCTGAAGAAGGTCTTGTCCAGCACCGCGACCTTGAGCATCGGGATCTGCAGGCGGCCGATCAGGGCCTTGAGCGAATCCGGCAGGGAGCGGTCGTCGAGGATGAACTCGAAAAGCATCGACACCAGGTTGATGACGTCGTCATCCACCTGGCCCACGACACGGGACTTGCCACTCTTGGCGCTGGCGCGGGTGAGCAGGTTGTCGAGCTGGAAGCGCAGGTCGACATCGCCGGCGTTCTGCACGGGCAGGTGCTGTTGCAGGTGCGAGAGCAGGCGCATCAGGTCGTTGCTGGTGATAGGCACCGCATCGGCGGGCATCTCGCGACGCTGGCCGCTCATGCCCATTCCCACACCGCCGCCGGAGCCACGGACCTGGGAGAGCAATTCCTGCAGTGCGCCGAAGACTTCCTGCACGCCCTCGTCGGCGTAGGCGCCATCGCCCATTGCCTCGCCGCCTGCGGCGGCCTGAGCAGAGCGAGCGGCACCCGGGGTACGCCCCTGGGGACGACGGGCCGGCGGCGCGGACTTGAGTTCGGGGAGCACACCGGCGGTGATCAGTGCCAGGTTGGATTCGGCATAGAGCTGGTCGAGGTCGCTGAGAACGTACTTCTCGAACAGCTTGAAGATGATCAGCTTGACCTTGATCTCCACGCCCAGGCTGCGGCAGGCGTCGAGGAAGGCTTCACACAGGGCACGCGGGCCGAGCGGGTTGCTCTTGTCCTCGATCTTCTTGGTGACCAGGGTATTGAGGCGAGTGGTCAAGTGGCCGAGGGCGACGCCGTCCCGGCTCATCACCTTGGCGACCATGGCATCCAGGGCGACGGACTCTTCCAGCTCGTCGTTCTGCACCAGGCTCAGACTCTCGAACGACACCGCATCCAGCACCGGCGCCTTACCGATCTCGTACTGGTTGAGGTTGGCGAAGGTCTCGAACACTTTTTGCAGGAAGCCGCGCTCGATGCTCTTGCGCTTGAGGCGCAAGTCGCGCATTGCCTCGAAGAAGGCGTTCTGCTCGGCGTTGCTGGTCGCACGGTCGGCCATCTGGAAGAGGGTGTCGTCCGCGTTGTCGAACAGCGCCTGCAGCGCTTGCTTCAGCTGTTGTGCAGCCTTGTCGCGCACCTGGATAAGTGCCACGGGCAGCCTTCCTACCGGCGAAGTTGGCGATTGCTCGGAGGCGCCCTTGTTCAGGGGCACCACGTTCGCGTCGGTCTGCATAGTGAATCTCCCGCAACCAGCGTCCGATCTAGTGGGCTTCGCTGGTTGCACAGCTATAAACGGGGAGTTATCCCTAACGTCAAGCTTCTGGCGTCAAATAGAGAAAGTCAGAATCATTATAGGGATACTCTCGTCGCAACCAAGGGGAGATTTCCTCCAGACATGAAATACGTCACAGATGTCCCAACCCTTTGTGGGACGACCTCTGACAGACCGTCCCATCCCCTGAATATCTAGCAGAAAGCCCAAGACAGTTGCCACCGGCGCTGTACCAGCGGTCGCCTGCCTCTATAATCGCGCCATTCTGCAGCGGAGCCTCCCATGCCCAATTTGAAACTCGCCGACCTGAGCGCGGAGATCGAAGCCAACGTCCGCCGGGCACTGACCGAAGACATCGGCAGCGGCGACATCACCGCCCAGCTCATCCCCGAAGAGCGCCTCGCGCACGCCACCATCATCACCCGCGAAGCGGCGGTCATTGCTGGGACCGCGTGGGTCGATGCGGTGTTCCGTCAGATCGACCCACGGGTGGCGGTGCACTGGCAGGTGGCCGATGGCGACAAGGTGCAGCCGAACCAGCCGCTGTTCCACCTCGAAGGCCCCGCCCGCGCCCTGCTCAGCGGCGAGCGCAGCGCGCTGAACTTCCTCCAGTGCCTCTCCGGCGTCGCCACCCGCGTGGCCCACTACGTGGAGCTGGTACAGGGCACCCAGGTGAAGCTGCTGGACACCCGCAAAACCCTCCCCGGCCTGCGCCTGGCGCAGAAGTACGCCGTTACCTGCGGCGGCGGCCACAACCACCGCATCGGCCTGTACGACGCCTTCCTCATCAAGGAAAACCACATCGCCGCCTGCGGCGGCATCGCCGAAGCCATCACCGCCGCCCACCGCATCGCCCCCGGCAAGCCGGTGGAGATCGAAGTGGAAAGCCTCGACGAACTGAACCAGGCACTGGCCGCCGGCGCCGACATCGTCATGCTCGACGAACTCAGCCTCGACGACATGCGCACCGCCGTCACCCTCACCGCTGGCCGCGCCAAGCTCGAAGCCTCCGGCGGCATCAACGACACCACCCTGCGCACCATCGCCGAGACCGGCGTCGACTACATCTCCATCGGCACCCTGACCAAAGACGTCAGGGCCGTCGACCTGTCGATGCGCCTGAGCATCTGACCCTTTCCTTTATATAGCGCCCAACAAAAAGCCCCGCAGAAGCGGGGCTTTTTGTTTGAGCTGGTGCCGGAGACAGGAATCGAACCTGCGACCTTCGCGTTACGAGTGCGCTGCTCTACCTACTGAGCTACACCGGCGGCGAGCATAAATTAAGGGCAAACAGGTAATAGCTCAAGTAAAGAAGCTTGCAGGTGCTACGATTTGCCCCCTTTTTAAAGCGGCTCCCTTATAACAGCGCTCAACTCCGGATGATGCACGGACATCGTACGAAGCACTTGCACCCCCTCTTGCGCATACCCATCACCGTGCAGCGCTTTGATGACACGAAGTTGTTCACGCGCCGCAACTGGCTGTCCATTGAGCCCAAGCGCTAATGCATAGCGAAACAGGCTTGAAGGATATGGATAGCGATAGGCGACACGACGCATCCACTCGATGCTTTCTGCGGTCATGCTGGCATCCGGCTGTGTCCGGGCAAAGCGCATGTACTCGCGCAATTGGCTGATCACCATCACTTCAGGCGTCGACTTCACTGAAGTGGCATCTGCGAGGCGAGCCCTCTCAAACCGCATCTGCCGATAGCTGCCTTCCAAGATCAGGTATTCCCGCCCCACCCAACCAAGCAGGCCCGCACCTGCGAATACAATCAATCCAAACATCCAGCGCGGCAGAGCGAATACCGGCACGCCCTGCCGCCCCTCAGCCACTGCGATACCTAGAAAAACCCCTGCAGGCAACAGGAAGAATGCATATTCCAGCGGGTACTCCAGCATCCCATGTACCAGAATCAGACCTGTCGCAACCAAAGCGAACAAGCTTTCAGAACTGCGAGCCCGCCAGTAAAGTCGACATAGCCAGATCAACACATAAAAAATGATCACGGCACCCAAGATGGGCCCATTCCAAACAAGCAGATCAAGCAGGAGATTATGACTGTGCTCGGTAGGCATAGGTACAACATATTCCAAAGAAACACCTATCTGCGCCACACTCACCTGATTCCAGCCATAGCCCCACAACGGCCCATTCACTATGGCAAGACAGATTTGCCGCCACATCTCTATGCGCTCAGAGGCGCCCATCCGAATTACTAGTTCATCAGAAATCAGCAGCGCCTTCGCAAGAGAAGGAAGTGAAATCACGAGAAAGACATAAAGCGCAACCCAACCCAACAATTTCAATACAGGAAGACGCCTCGGAACACGAACTCCAACCCACGCCCAGAACACAACAACCGCTAGAGCCCCCACCCAAGGCGTTCGAGATTGAGTAAGCGCGACACCGAAAAGCAGATATGCTGCCAAAAGCGAAGCCCCTAAGCGCCCCAGCAAGTACTTCTCATAAAAATAGAGGGTGCCGGCAAGCCCCAAGCACAGCAATGTAGCCAAGTTATTGGGCTGAGCAAGATTGGCGTAAGGACGCCGCCCCAGTTCAAGGTCGGCAGTCCAAATATTACCAGCCAGCATTAGCCATTGGCGCAAAGCAATCCAGACAGAGACAACAGCACCAAAAATCAATACAGCTGCAATAATCCGGAAAAAGAACACCTTTTGAACTTCGGGCTGTTTACTCAAGTTGTAGCCCGCGACCAATGCCATCGCAAAACCAAATAAATAGGCCGAAGCAATCCAGGCATCTCCTGAGAAAAACACCACTCCTGACGAGAGCTGAACCAAGGGGATGAGCGGGAGCACAAAGAAAAAGCCGAGAGAGGGCGCTATGGCAACGCCCCCCTTACTCAAGCACGCAAGAAGCAGAAAAATAAGAGCACTGAAACTCAGAAGATCCTGATACGCAGCCACCCATGGCGCGTAGTGATTGGGTAATAGCCACGCCAGTAGAAAAAGTAGCGCAGCAGCCGTCAACGATAGCTTCCGCCAAAATGAAACGGACACCATGAAACCTACCCAGTGAAAAAATACAAAAAATAACGCCCCACAGATGCGGGGCGTTATTGATGACTAGACGAAGAGCACTAAAGCTCAACGCCCTAGTCACTCCAGATTAGCGGCAGCTGGCCGGCAGGTACTTGGCTTCGATACCGGTGTTGGCAGGCGCAACGCACTTCCAAGCACGGATCGGCGCAAGGTTGGCACCAGAGAAGTTGTTGGCAACAGCAGCAGCAGAACCTTGTGCATCAGTGAAGGGTTGCAGCTGGACTTCTACCTTGGTAGTCCCCAGCTGAGCGATATTGCGAGCCTTGACAGTGATAATACCACCGGTGCTGGTGCTAATCGACTCAACATATTGGGAGATCGGGGAGGCGCTAGTGCCGCCCTCACCGCAACCGAAGCCATTGGGTTGCGAAGGCGCAGAGGACAAGCCGGTTTGCGAAGCTTCCGAGATAGCAGCACGGCAGCTAGAAGCAGCCAGCACGACTTCAGAAACCTTGGCACGAGCGGTGTAGTCCTGATAAGCCGGCAGAGCGACAGCAGCCAGAATACCGATGATCGCAACAACGATCATCAGTTCGATAAGGGTAAAGCCTTTTTGAGCCTTCATATGTTTCTCCAAGAATGTTCGAAGGTCGAGTGACCTGAAACCAGAGAAAGCATTTGCCGTGCCAACTCTGAAAAGGCACCAGAGGCAGCATGCCAGTGCAATCACGACACAGGGCCACAGACTTTATCGGCAACTAACTGACAAAAAGCGTCATGCCTCAGGTTTCAATTTGGCAGGCCCCTCCATCTAGGCTATAAACCTTTCATTTTTACGAAGACTTCACCATGAGCGAATCGCCCACACTTTCAGGCTTGGCTCGGCAGTTGGTACACGCCAACCTGCTGGACGAAAAAGCTGCGCAAAGCGCATTTATCCAGGCCCAACGCAATAAAATCTCCCTCGTCACCTACCTCGCTCAGAACAAGCTCCTGAAGAGTCGCGACCTGGCCGAGCTGGCTGCGGAGCAGTTCGGCATTGCCTTCATGGACCTGGCAAGCATCGACAAGGACTCTCAGCCGAAAGACCTTGTGGCAGAGAAGCTCCTGCGCCAGCACCGCGCCCTGCCCCTCTGGCGACGTGGCAACAAGCTGTTCATTGCGGTCTCCGACCCAACGAACCACCAAGCGACTACTGACATACAGTTCAGCACCGGCCTGACCACCGAAGCGATACTCGTCGAAGATGACAAGCTTGGCGCCGCACTCGACAAGTTCTTTGAGGGCGACGCTTCCGGTATGGAAGACCTGGCCGACGTCGATCTCGATGGGCTGGATGTTGAAGCCGTCGATGATGACAAGCCCAGCTCCGATGGCGGAACGGACGCCGACGACGCCCCCGTGGTGCGCTTCGTCAACAAGATGCTGCTGGATGCCATCAAGGGAGGCTCATCCGACCTCCATTTCGAGCCTTATGAAAAAAGCTACCGGGTACGCCTGCGTACCGACGGCATCCTCCATGAGGTGGCCCGCCCGCCCATCCAGCTTGCCAGCCGAATTTCGGCCCGCCTGAAAGTCATGGCCGCACTCGACATCTCCGAACGCCGCAAGCCCCAGGACGGCCGGATCAAGATGAAGATATCCAAGACCAAGTCCATCGACTTTCGTGTCAACTCGCTTCCCACCCTATGGGGCGAGAAGATTGTCATGCGGATCCTGGACCCTTCGAGCGCCCAGATGGGTATTGATGCATTGGGGTATGAAGAGCGCCAGAAGGAGCTTTACCTGAGCGCACTGAAGCAACCCCAGGGCATGATCCTGGTAACAGGGCCGACCGGTTCGGGCAAGACGGTGTCGCTCTATACCGGCCTCAACATCCTGAATACGGTCGATATCAACATTTCCACGGCAGAAGACCCGGTGGAAATCAACCTGGAGGGGATCAACCAGGTCAACGTCAATCCCAAGCAGGGCATGGATTTCGCCCAGGCGCTGCGGGCGTTCTTGCGTCAGGACCCTGATGTGATCATGGTCGGCGAGATCCGCGACCTGGAAACCGCCGAGATCGCCATCAAGGCCGCCCAGACCGGCCACATGGTCATGTCGACCCTGCACACCAACAGTGCTGCAGAGACCCTTACCCGACTGCGCAACATGGGGGTGCCAGCGTTCAACATCGCCACCTCCGTCAACCTGATCATCGCCCAGCGCCTTGCCCGCAAGCTGTGCAACAGCTGCAAGAAAGAGGTGGAAGTCCCTCACGACACGCTACTGAAAGAAGGGTTCCCCGAGGACAAGATCGGCACATTCAAGATCTTCGCCCCCACTGGCTGCGAAAACTGCAAGGGTGGCTACAAGGGCAGGGTCGGTATTTATGAAGTAGTTAAAAACACGTCCTCTCTGCAACGCATTATCATGGAGGAAGGCAACTCCATCGATATCGCCGCGCAGATGCGCAAAGATGGCTTCAACGATCTGCGCACCTCGGGCCTACTGAAGGCAATGCAAGGCGTCACCAGCCTCGAGGAAGTCAACCGCGTGACCAAGGACTAATCCATGGCGGAAAAAGCAGTAAAAACGAGTGTCTTCAAATGGGAAGGCACCGATAAGAAAGGCACCAAGGTCACCGGTGAGCTCAGCGGTATCAACCCCTCGCTGATCAAAGCCCAACTGCGCAAGCAAGGCATCAACCCGCTCAAAGTGCGAAAGAAGGCAGTATCGCTCTTTGGCTCGGGAAAAAAGATCAAGCCCTTGGATATCGCACTTTTCACTCGCCAGATGGCCACCATGATGAAGTCCGGTGTTCCTCTCTTGCAGTCTTTCGACATCATTGGCGAGGGGTTCGACAACCAGAACATGCGCAAGCTGGTCGACGACGTCAAGCAGGATGTCGCAGCGGGTAATAGCTTCGCCGCTTCCCTGCGCAAGAGACCTCTTTATTTCGATGACCTTTACTGCAACTTGGTGGATTCGGGCGAACAGTCGGGCGCACTCGAAACGCTGCTTGATCGAGTGGCCACCTATAAGGAAAAGACCGAGGCGCTGAAGTCCAAGATCAAGAAGGCGATGAACTACCCAATCGCTGTAGTGTTGGTTGCGGTTATAGTCTCTGCCATTTTGCTTATCAAAGTCGTTCCGCAGTTCCAGTCTGTTTTCGCAAACTTCGGTGCCGAGCTTCCTGCCTTTACTCTAATGGTCATAGGTCTATCCGAGGCCCTGCAAGAGTGGTGGTACATAATACTATTCGCGTTCATAGGTATATTTTTCGGACTCAAGCAAGCTCACCAGCGTTCAGAAGAATTTCGCAACTGGCTGGATCGGTTCGTCCTCAAGCTTCCCATTGTGGGTGACATCCTCTACAAGGCCGTAGTTGCACGTTTCGCCCGAACACTCGCTACCACATTCGCCGCAGGCGTTCCGCTGGTGGATGCCCTTGATTCAGTGGCTGGCGCTACTGGCAATATCGTATTCAAGAATGCCGTTGCCAGAATCAAGCAAGACGTCTCGTCCGGCATGCAACTGAACTTCTCCATGCGTACCACTGGCGTATTCCCGAGCATGGCTATTCAGATGACGGCTATCGGTGAGGAGTCAGGCTCTCTGGACCTGATGCTGGACAAGGTCGCAACATATTATGAGCAGGAAGTAGACAACGCCGTAGACGGTCTCACGGCCCTGATGGAGCCCATGATCATGGCGGTCCTCGGTGTCCTGGTGGGCGGTTTGATCATCGCCATGTACCTGCCCATCTTCCAACTCGGTTCCGTGGTCTGATACATGTCCCTCGTTGAATTTATGGCCGGCAATTTGCCGGCCTTTGTTTTCTGCATCTTCCTCCTCGGCCTTCTCGTCGGCAGCTTCCTTAACGTCGTCATCTACCGCCTGCCGGTGATGATGTTCCGTGACTGGAAGGTGCAGGCGCGGGAGGCGTTGGAGCTGCCGGCGGAGCCCAAGGGCGATACCTTCAACCTGATCCTGCCGAACTCGCGCTGCCCACATTGCCAGCATGAGATCCAGGCCTGGGAGAACATTCCCGTGGTCAGTTGGCTGGCCTTGGGTGGCAAGTGCTCGTCGTGCAAGGCACCGATCAAGAAGCGCTACCCGCTGGTGGAACTGGCGTGTGGCCTGCTGTCGGCTTATGTCGCCTGGCATTTCGGCTTCACCTGGCAGGCTGGGGCGTTCCTGGTGCTGACCTGGGGGCTACTGGCGATGAGCATGATCGACGTCGACCACCAGCTGCTGCCGGATTCCCTGGTACTGCCGCTGCTGTGGCTTGGCCTGATCCTCAACAACCAGGGAATGTTCGCCACGCCCAGCGATGCGCTCTGGGGCGCGGTTGCGGGTTATCTCAGCCTGTGGTCGGTGTATTGGGTGTTCAAGCTGGTGACCGGCAAGGAAGGCATGGGCTACGGCGACTTCAAGTTGCTGGCGATGCTCGGTGCCTGGGGCGGCTGGCAGGTGTTGCCGCTGACCATCCTGCTGTCGTCCCTGGTGGGCGCGGTGCTGGGGATCATCATTCTCAAGCTGCGCGATGCCGACAGCGGCACGCCCATCCCCTTCGGCCCTTACCTGGCGATTGCCGGCTGGATTGCATTGCTCTGGGGTGATCAAATAACCGGGACCTATCTCCACTTCGCCGGTTTCTGATGAACAAACCCTGGATCCTTGGCCTTACGGGCGGCATCGGCAGCGGCAAGAGCGCTGTCGCCACCCACTTCGGCAACCTCGGCGTGCACCTGGTGGACGCCGATCATGCGGCGCGCTGGGTGGTCGAGCCCGGCCGCCCTGCCCTCGCACTGATCACCGAGCACTTCGGCAGCGATGTACTGCAGGCCGACGGCCAGCTCGATCGTGCCACCTTGCGCCAACGCATCTTCGAACACCCGGAGGAGCGCCGCTGGCTGGAAAACCTGCTGCACCCGCTGATAGGCGAGGAAATCGTCCGCGACCTGGCCAGCGCCCAGTCGCCCTACGCCATCCTCGTCTCGCCGCTGCTGATCGAGTCCGGTCAGCACCGCATGACCCAGCGCGTGCTGGTGGTCGATGCCCCGGAAGCGGTGCAGATCCAGCGCACCATGGCCCGGGACAAGGTGTCCGAAGAACAGGTCGGCGCCATCCTCAAGGCCCAAGCCAGCCGTGAAAAGCGCCTGGAAGCGGCGGATGACGTCCTGGTCAATGACCGTGACCTCGAATGGCTGCAGCGCGAAGTCGAGCGCCTGCACGCTTTCTACCTGACCCTGCGCGGAGGCCAAGCATGAGCCAGCCCATGACAGTCGAATGCCCCACCTGTGGCGCCCCCGTCGAATGGGGCCCGCAAAGCCCCAGCCGGCCCTTCTGCAGCGAGCGCTGCAAGCTGATCGACCTGGGAGCCTGGGCCGCCGAGGAACATGCGATCCCCGGCGACGTCCAGGAAGACGAACTCTTCACCAGCGACCTGCCTGAACGGGGTCACTGAGCCTCAGGGGCGCATGAAGGCGTAATCGCGGTCGTCATCGAGGTTGTCGGCCAGGAAGCACAGCTCCTGGGCCAGATCATCGATGGGCCGCACCGCCTTGCTGCGCTCCACCACCTCGCTGAGCAGCGCCCGCAACGCCAGCGCCTCGCTCATCCCCGCACCACTGGCCACGGCAAGCTCCCGATCCAGCATCTCGCGCGCCCATTTGTGCATGGTCATCTCCCGCTCATCGTCTGTGAAGGCGCCATGATCGGTGCGCGGGAGGCTGTGGTTAATTGACCGGGATCAAGCCGCCAGGCGTCATGCCCGCGGTGAATTCCCGACCATCACTTCGGCTCGTCGTCCTTCCAGGGCGCCTGCAGGTAGCGCGAGCGGTTGAAGGTCTCCAGCCAGTCCGGGTAGAACACCACCAGCGCCGTCACCGCGGTGCCGTTGATAAAGGCTTCGGGGAACATCACCAGCCAGAGGTAGCCGACGAAATCCTCCAGCCAGGGCGGCATCGGGAAGATGCCGTCCAGCCAGAGCACGCCCAGCCCCACCAGCGTGCACAGCAGCGCCGCCAGTGCGGCGGGGAAGAAGCCGCAGCAGAAGATGTAGACGAACAGGTTGCGCGGTTGATAGCGCTCCACCCAGAGGGCGCAGCACTCGGTCACCAGCACCGGCAGCAGCACCAGCAGCACGCCGTTGAGGCCCAGCGCGGCGAAGTCCTGGCGCCCCAGCGCCAGCAGGCCAAGCTGTGCCACCAGGCCGCCGAGCACCGCCAGCGGCCAATCCAGCAGTAGCGTCACCGCCGTCATGCCGATGAAGTGGTAGGAGACGCCCGAATCGAAATCCCGCCGTACCAGCCACAGCAGGAACAGCGCCAGCACGGTGCCGAACAGCAGGTGCTGGCGCCGCGTATCGCTGAACAGCTCCACCCAGGGCGCACGCCAGATCGCCCAGGCGATGGCCGGCAGGTAGATCGCCCAGCCCAGGCCCAGGCTGGTGGTGGAGAGCAGCTGGGATGCGATCACTCTGCGGAGGACTCGAGAACGGTGCGCAGCGCCGCAGCATCGGTGAAGGTCAGGGTTTCACGCACTACGCCACCTTCCAGGCGCAACAGCAGCACGCTGCCCGCCTCGGCCGGATAACGGGGCGCCACGCGGGACTCACGGTCCAGCATCACCCGGTAGTTGTAATCCCGCATCGCCGGCACCGCGAAGAGCTTGGCGATCACCGCCGGCATGCGGCTCACATCGGCGAGGAACACGGCCTTGCGCGCCTCCAGGTAGCCCTTGGGTTGCCCCTCCAACGCCGCCTTCACCAGCTTCGCGCCGTCCATGTCGCGGGCCACCAGCAACAGCCGCAGCCCGTCATCGAGGGTGTAAGGCTGGTCGTACTGGTCCAGCAGCGTCCAGGGCGCGAGCCGTGAACCCTCCTCCTGCGCCTGGGCAAACCCCATCCACGCCATCAGCAACACCACGAAAACCGCTTTCATTCACTCGCTCCCCTTGTGGAAAAAACCTGGATATCCCCACGTTCGCCCCAGCCTTCCTGCGCCTGCCAGAAGGCCAGCGCCTGCGGTGCATCACGCAGGACGAAGACATGGGATTTGCCGATGCCCTGCTCTGCCAGCCGTGCCAGCACCTCATCGAGCATCCGCCGGGCCAGCCCGCGCCCGCGAAAGGCCTCGTCGACCACCAGGTGCTGCAGGTAGCCGCGTCGGCCGTCGTGTCCGGCCATCAGGCAGGCGACCACCTCGCCCCCGGCTTCGACCAGCAGGCTCAGCCCGGGGTTTCGTGCGAGATAGGCGCAGAAGGGTGCGTACTCGTCCTCCGGGCGCAGGCGGATGCCCGGCGTCCGGCTCCAGAGGGCCAGCAATCGGGAGTGGTCGGCAGGTGTGGCGGGGCGCAATGGCATGGGCAGGTTCCAGGGCAAGGTCCGGAGTTTATACCAAGGCCCGCCACAGGGCGCCGTGCCCGTATGCCGCGTCGGGCTACCACAGCGAGGCGCGGCGAGGCTAAGCTCCGCTCATGGACGAATCCGACTACCTGCGCCTGCTCACCCGTCAGGCGGAACAGGCCAACGACTTCCTCTCCAACGCACGCAAATGGGAGCGCGAGCGCTGGGTCTGCCAGCGCCTGCTGCAGGCTCTTAACGTGCCCCATCGGCTGGAAGACTTCAGCACCGGAGGCGAGCCGCCGGATGTGCAGTTCCGCGATGCCGCCTTCGAGGTGTTCTTCGTCCTCGATGAAGGCCGGCGGCTCAATGATGAATGGCGCGCCGAGCTGGAGCGCCGCCGCAGCGCCTTCTCCCTCGCCCAACTGGTGCGCCGCGAAGCCCGGCCCAAGCGCATCGCCACCGCCGAGCTGCAGGCCCGCCTGGCGCCAACGCTGCGCAAGAAGGCCCACAACTACACCGAGCGCGGCCTCGAGCTGAACGAGCTGGACCTGGTGGCCTTCGTCAACCTCAAGCGCTCGGTGCCCGATTTCAACAGCCCCTTCCCGCCGCCCACCGAATTCCTCCGCCAGGGCTGGCGCTCGCTGTCCATCGTCGGCTCCACCTACGCCCGCGTGCTCTTCGCCCACCCGGATGCCCCGGAATTTTTACGCGCCAACCTGGGTCGAACGGTGATCTTCGACGCCGGCATCGGACTGTGACGCGGCAGTCGAATTATTCGCGCCGTCGATTGAGCCTTCTCGAAACACGCAGCTAGAATGAGCTCATTCCCCCGTCGAGGCTTACCATGAGCAGCCGCCTGACACCCGAAGACCAGCAGAAGGTCGACCAGTACCTGAATCTCCCCCAGCACCAGGTGGAACGCGAGCCGTTCAAGCCCTGGCGCCTGCTGATGATTCTGCTGGTGATGGTGGTCGGGCTCGGCATCCTCAGCCGCCTCCTCGCGCGCCTCGTGCTATGAGCAGCCTCCCCCGCTCGCCCGGCGCCAACCATAAGAATTCTTATAGCCTTGTGAGATGTTCCCATGACCCATCGTATCGTTATCGTCGGCGGCGGCGCCGGCGGGCTGGAGCTCGCCACCCGTCTGGGTAGAACCCTGGGCAAGAAAGGCCAGGCCAAGGTCATCCTGGCCGATGCCAACCTGACGCACATCTGGAAACCCCTGCTGCACGAAGTGGCCGCCGGCTCCTTGAACTCCACGGAGAACGAGCTGAACTACGTCGCCCAGGGTAAATGGAACCACTTCGAGTTCCAGCTCGGCCGCATGAGCGGGCTGGACCGCACGCGCAAGGCCATCCAGCTCGCCGCCACCCTCGACGAGGACGGCCGTGAACTGGTGCCCGCCCGTGAAGTGCCCTACGACAGCCTGGTGATCGCCGTTGGCAGCACCACCAACGACTTCGGCACCGAAGGCGCGTCCCGTCACTGCATCTTCCTCGACACCCGCGAGCAGGCCGAACGCTTCCACCGCCAGCTGCTCAGCCACTACCTGCGCGCTCACGCCCGTGAAGGCAACAGCGACCAGATCAGCGTCGCCATCGTCGGCGCCGGTGCCACCGGTGTGGAACTGGCGGCCGAGCTGCACCACGCCGCCCACGAACTGGCCGCCTACGGCCTGGACAGCATCCAGCCGGAGAACATGCGCATCACCCTGATCGAAGCCGGCCCGCGCGTCCTGCCGGCGCTGCCCGAGCGCATCAGCGCGCCGGTGCACAAGACCCTGGAACAGCTCGGCGTCACCGTGATGACCGGTGCCGCGGTCAGCGAGGTCACTGCCGAAGGCCTGCGCACCGCCCAGGGCGAGGTGATCCCCGCCAGCCTCAAGGTCTGGGCCGCCGGCATCCGCGCGCCCGCCTTCCTCAAGGACCTGGACGGCCTGGAAAGCAACCGCATCAACCAGCTGGTGGTCAAACCCACCCTGCAAACCACCCGTGACGACGCCATCTTCGCCTTCGGCGACTGTGCCGCCTGCCCCCTGGGCGACGGCAGCGACCGCAGCGTGCCTCCGCGCGCCCAGGCCGCCCACCAGCAGGCCTCGCTGCTGGTGAAGTCGCTGAAGCTGCGCATCGCCGGCCAGCAGGAGCTGCCCGAGTACCGCTACAAGGACTACGGTTCGCTGATCTCCCTGTCCAGCTTCAGCGCCGTCGGCAACCTCATGGGCAACCTGATGGGCAGCGTCAAGCTCGAAGGCTGGCTGGCGCGAATGTTCTACATCTCGCTCTACCGCATGCACCAGATGGCGCTCTACGGCAGCTTCCGCACCCTGCTGCTGATGCTCAGCGACCGCATCGGCCGCAGCACCGACCCACGCCTGAAGCTCCACTGATCCACCCGGCCGGCATCCTCGCGATGCCGGCCTTCCCTCGCCTCTCCCCGCCGCTCCAAGCCCCTTTCCGCCCCACCGTCCGTCGCCCTTTCCCGCCCTGCAGATTCGACCGCAAGAAACGGAGTGCGGGACGGTCTCTTCACGCCGATATTGAGCCCCGCAACGCGTCTGGCCAGGGCGTTTGCGCCATCGGATAGGCGCCACCGGGGCCACTCGCGCACCAGGACCACTACGCAGTAAGGGCTGGAGGAACGCAGCAACCCGGGCACGGCCCGGAACCAGGGTCGATGACAGACAGGAGAGACTCATACATGGAACTACGTCATCTTCGCTATTTCCTCGCCGTGGCCGAGGAGTTGAACTTCACCCGCGCCGCGGCGCGCCTGCACATCGAGCAATCGCCCCTGTCGCGGGCCATCAAGGAGCTGGAGTCGGACCTCAACACCCTGCTCTTCGAACGCAACCCGCGGGGCGTTCAACTGACCTGGGCCGGCACCGTCTTTCTAGAGAACACCAAACGCATCTTCGCCGCCCTGGAGCAGGCACGGATGGACATGCGCGGCGTCGCCATGGGCTTTCGCGGCACGCTGCGGGTCGCGGTTTCCGACGGCATCGCCCCGCAAAAACTCGCCGACCTGCTGGCGCGCTGCCGCCAGGAAGAGCCGGAAATGGAGATACGCCTGTTCGAGGTGAGCCACGCCCAACAGGTGAAGGGCATGCTCGACCACAGCTACGACGTCGGCTTCGCGCGCACCGACAACGCCATCGATGGCCTGTGCGTACGGCCGATCTGGAGCGACCCCCTGGTCGCCGCCCTGCCCGCCCGCCACCCGCTGCTGTCGCACCGCAAGATCCCGCTCAAGGAGTTGGCGCGCCACCCGCTAATCCTCAGCCACCCCGAAGTCCACGAAGGCCAGCACCAGCAGATCAGCCGCATGCTCAAGGCCAACCTCAGCGAAGCCGAGGAGGCCTCGCTGAACATCGTCGAGCAATACATCTCCCGCGAAACCATGCAGGCCCTGGTGTCGGCCGGCTACGGGGTCGCCCTGATCTGTGGCACCGAGCAGAGCTACCTGCCCGGCAGCGAGATCGTCACCCGCGCGCTGTCGGTGCCCGACTCGGTGCTCACCACCTACCTGCTGCGCCCGGACAGCGAGCCCTCGCCGCACCTGGCGCGCTTCCTCGAACGCATCGAGCAGGTGTGCAACCAGCAGGAAGAACCGGAAACCTGCCTGTTCTCCGAACTCCACCCCCTCGCCCCCGTCTCGCGGCTGGCGCGGGTGGGCCTGTCCTTCAGCGCCGGGGATTTCTCCACGCCATGACCGCGCTCGCCACCCTCGAACACCCCATGCCCGATGCTGCGCTGGAACGCCTCGAGCGCCTCGACTGGCAAGCCCTCGAAGCCGAGCTGGAGGCCCATGGCTGTGCCCTGATCCCGCGCCTGCTGGACGACGCCGCCTGCGCCCAGCTCGCTTCGCTTTACAGCCGCGACGAAGGCTTCCGCTCGCGCATCGTCATGGAGCGCCAGGGCTTTGGCCGGGGTGAGTACAAGTACTTCGCCTACCCACTGCCCACCCTGCTCGGGCGCCTGCGCCACCGCCTCTACCCGCCGCTGGCGGCCATCGCCAACCGCTGGAACCAGCGCCTGGGCATCGACACCCGCTACCCCGCGCGGTTCGACACTTTCCTCGCCCGTTGCCACCGCGCCGGGCAGCGCCGCCCCACGCCCCTGCTGCTGCAGTACGGGCCGGGCTGCTACAACCGCCTGCACCAGGACCTGTACGGCGAGCACGTGTTCCCGTTGCAGCTGGCGATCCTGCTGTCGGCGCCGGATGCGGACTTCAGCGGCGGCGAATTCGTGCTCACCGAGAACATCGCCGGCCAGCAACGGGCGGAAGTGGTGCCCCTGGGCAAGGGCGACGCGGTGCTGTTCCCAGTGGACCTGCGCCCCGTGCCCGGTAAACGCGGTGGCTTCCGCCGCGCCGCCACGCGCCACGGCGTCAGCCTCGTCAGAAGCGGCCAGCGCCGCACCCTGGGGCTGATCTTCCACGACGCCAGCTGAGGCCACGACGATGAACACACCCTTCACGCACAGCCCCCACAGGGTGGGCTGACCATGCCACTTCACCCCTGGGAGAGCGGCACCCTGCCGTCGTTCGAAGCCGGCACGCTGGCGGTTGGAACGACGACCGGTGACCCGGCCGCGCGCCTGCGGGTGATCAGTGCCTTCCAGGCACTGGTGGATGCCAGGCAGGCCCGCTGGCACACGGACGATTCGGGCCGGACCGAGCTGCACCTGGACAGCGGGGAAGTCTTCCTGCTGCGCCCCCACAGCGTCACTCGACTGCGATAAGGAGATTGCCATGACATTGATGATGAGCCGCCTGAGCTCGCCCCTGCGCGAGCTGCTGCTGGTGACCGATGAACAACGCCGCATCTGCGCCCTCGGCTTCGCCGACTACAAGCGCCAGCTCACCCGCTCGCTGAAGGACCGCCCCAGCCCCAGGGACCTCCCGGAAATCCCCGCCCCCAAGGAGATAGCCACAGCCCTGCGCCGCTATTTCGAAGGCGACGGTGATGCCCTCGACGACCTCGTCATCGAGCCCACCGGCACGCCCTTCCAGCTTCAGGTCTGGGCGGCCCTGCGGCGCATTCCGGCCGGCACCACCCGCAGCTATGGCCAGCTGGCCCGCGAGCTGGGCCTGGAAGACCCGCGCGCCGCCATCGACGTTGGCGCCGCCAATGCCGCCAACCCCGTTGCCCTGGTCATTCCCTGCCATCGGGTGATCGCCGCCAACGGCGAACTGCGCGGCTACGCCTGGGGCCTGGAGCGCAAGCGCTGGCTGCTGGAGCACGAGAAGGCCCTGCGCCCTCTCGCCGCCGAGCCGCAGACCGCCGCGCTGTTCTGACCGAACGCGCAGCGCTGGACGCTGGAGAGGCTCATCATCTATACCCTCCAGCGCCCCCTCCGCCCGCATCGGAACGCCTCGGCGGAGCCACGGTGGATTCGAACGCAAGAACCGGAGTTCTTGCGTTTGAATTCGGTTTTAACCTGCAATAGTCAACGGTACTTCTGGATAGCCACCATGAGCAGGAACCCGCACGAAACCGCTCTCTACCTCACGGACGATCAACGCTGGGCAGCCGTCATCGCCCGCGACAGCGCCGCCGACGACCAGTTCGTCTACGCGGTGAAGACCACCGGCGTCTACTGCCGCCCCAGCTCCTCGACCCGTCTGCCCAACCGCAAGAACGTCGAGTTCTTCGATAACCCGGCCGCCGCCGAAGCCGCCGGCTATCGCGCCAGCCGCAGCCTGGCCGGCGACCGCACCAGCACCGCGGCCCGACGCACCTCATTGATAGCCGAGGCCTGCCGTGCCATCGAGGCCGCCGACACGCCGCTGAACCTCAACCAGCTGGCGCAGCGCTCGGGCATGAGCCCCTCGCACTTCCACCGGGTGTTCAAGACCGAAACCGGGCTGACCCCCAAGGCCTATGTCTCGGCCTACCGCGCGCGCCGCCTGCGCCAGGAGCTCAGCGATGTCGGCACCTCGGTGACCGACGCCATCTACGGCGCCGGCTTCAACTCCAACAGCCGCTTCTACGAAACCTCGGACCAGCTGCTCGGCATGCGCGCCAGCGAATACCGCGATGGCGGTGCCGGCGCCTCGATCCACTTCGCCGTGGCCCAGTGCTCGCTGGGGGCCATCCTCGTCGCCCAGAGCCAGCGCGGGGTCTGCGCCATCCTTCTGGGCGACGACCCGGACGAACTGGTGCGTGACCTGCAGGACCAGTTCCCCAAGGCCCAGCTGGTGGGTGGCGACGCCGACTTCGAACGCCTGGTGGCCCAGGTGGTCGGTTTCATCGAAGCGCCCTCCCTGGGCCTCAACCTGCCCCTGGACGTGCGCGGTACGGCGTTCCAGGAGCGGGTGTGGAAAGCCCTGCGGGACATCCCGCCAGGCACCACCGTCAGCTACACCGACATCGCCGAACGCATCGGCGCGCCCAAGGCGGTGCGTGCGGTGGCCCAGGCCTGCGGTGCCAACCACATCGCGGTGGCCATCCCCTGCCACCGCGTGGTGCGGCGCAATGGCGATCTCTCCGGCTACCGCTGGGGCATCGACCGCAAACGCGAACTGCTGTTGCGCGAAGCCAAGCCGGCCAAGGCCGCCAGTGCCAGCGCAGCCCCTCGCAGCAAGCAGGCCGTGGCCCAGCCATGACGCTGGACTGGCCGGCGCTCACCCGCAGCCTGGAAGACGACGGCTACGCCCTGCTGCCCGGCCTGCTGGATGCAGGCGCGGTGCAGCACTGGCGCAGGCTGGCGGAAGCCCAAGGCGCCGGCCTAGCGCCCCCGGAGCCCGGCCGTGGCGAGTGGATCGCCACGCCCGGCACGTCGTTCGCGGACGCGTACCCTCCCGAGCTCGCCAGCCTGGCCAATCGCTGGAACGAAGCCCTGGGTGAAGCGCACCGCTACCCACTCCAGGGCATCACAGTCGATGCACAGCTGTGCCGGCTGGAAGCCGGCGACTACCTGAACCTGCGCCAGGACAACGGCACGGCCCTGCCACTGCGCATCGCCATCCTGCTGTCCTGCCCGGGGCAGGACTTCAGCGGTGGCGAATTCGTCGTCACCGAACAGCGCCCACGCATGCAGTCGCGCGCCACGGTGCTGCCCCTGCGCCAGGGCGACGCGGTGCTCTTCAGCACCGGTCGCCGCCCGGTGCGCAACAGCCTCGGCCAACTCTACGGTGCCGGCCTCAAGCACGGCACCAGCCGGGTGCGCAGCGGCCAGCGCCTGAGCCTGGAGCTGGACTTCCCCGCCAGGCACTGAGCCATGCCGGACAGAACCTGGACCCTGATCGGCGCCGACGGCCGCCCCTTCGCCAGCAACCACCCCGGCACCCTCGGCGGCCACCGCCGCAACAAGCTCTACGGCCGCCTCGACTGCCGCAGCGCCCTGCAGGCCCTGGCCCGGGGTGGCTACCGGGCACAGCGGGTGTTCTTTCTCGACGAAGCCACGGCGCTCAGCGCCGGCTACCGGCCCTGCGCGGTGTGCATGGCGGAGCGGTACAGGATGTGGAAGGCGGGGGAGCTGGGTGCCCAGGATGACGCCTGATCGCGAATGAATTCGCGCCTACAGGAGGGCGGCGCTGCGCGCCGCTGGGCGACTGAAGTCGCCCCTACAAAGGTCCTCCGAGCCCCGCGTGGAGGTGACCGCTGTGTAGGGTGGAGGTCGCTCTTTACCTCCACCAGGCGGGGTCGAACAGGGCACGCCGTTATGCCCGAAGCGTTGCATTGAAACCCGCCCCCGCCCGGTGGATGGGTGAAGCGTCATCCACCCTACCCAACCCGGCGCCGCGCCGGCGACCTACGGGGCCGGCGTGGGGGCCAGGGCTTGTGGGGCCGGTTCGGCGGGCAGGCGGGAGCGTTCGGTGATGCGCTTGCCGAGGGCGATCATGGGTTTCTCCACGGTGCGGTGGATCAGTTCGGTGGCGCCGAACACCAGCACCAGCATCAGCACCGTGTACTGCGGCCAGAGCGCGTCGGTGATGGCGATGCCCTCGCTGCGGGTGTAGCGGAACATCAGCTCCAGGGTCAGGTAGAACATCGGGATGTGCACCAGGTAGAAGGTGTAGGAGCGCTTGCCGAGGTAGTCCAGCACCCACTGCAGCGGCTGCGGGAAGACGATCAGGTTGCCCTCGCAGGCGGCCATGAACACCAGCGCCAGGGACAGCGCGCAGACCACCGGCACCGCCAGGGTGTTGCCGAAGCCGATGGCGGTGACGCTGCCCAGCACCAGCGCCAGCAGCGTCACCACCAGCGCCCCAGCGTAACGATGGCGGCCGGCACGTACGCGGATGGCCTCGAACCAGCTCTGGGTGGTGGCCAGGTACAGCAGGCAGCCATAGATCAGTCCGTCGCAGCGGGTCTGGGTGAAGAAGAACACCTTCATCGGGTCGGAGAGGCTGAAGGGCCGCAGCACCAGGCTGACCAGCAGCAAGCCGCCCACCAGAGCCATCACCCGCGCACGGGTGCTTTTCAGCAGCAGCAGGAACAGCGGGTAGAACAGGTAGAACTGCTCCTCCACCGACAGGCTCCAGTAAGGCGCCAGCGGCACGCCGCCGGCGATCTTGTTGTCCGGCAGCCAGAAGTTGAAGGTGTAGGTGAAGATGCCCAGCGCCGCCTGGGCGTTGTACACCGGCGGGGCGAAGTACTGGCCCTGGTTGAGGAACAGGCTGAACAGCATCACCAGCGCCACCACCAGCCAGGCCACCGGCAGGATGCGGAACACCCGGCGCACATAGAAGGCGCGGATGCAGGCCGCCCGCTGCACGCCACTGCGCAACCCGTCCAGCTGTTCCAGCAGGGTGCGCGAGATGATGTAGCCGGAGATCACGAAGAACAGGTCGACCCCGGCCCAGGCGTTGCCGAACAGGTCGAGCACCGACTCGGGCTTGGGGTAGTGCATGGTGAAGGTCCAGGGGTAGAACACCTGGTACAGGTGGACGTAGAAGGTCAGCAGCACGGCGATGGCGCGCAGCCGGTCGAGTTCGAGGTTCCTCGACGTGCCGCCGTGGGCAGCGAGCCCGGTGGCGGGCAGTTCGGTCTTCATGTTCATGGTGTCTACCCCTGGCGGCCCGTGGTTACAGCTTGGTGCCGCCGTCGACGCTGAGGATGTCCCCGGTGATCCAGCGCGAGGCGTCGGAGGCCAGGAACAACGCCGCGTCGGCGATATCCTCCGGCTGCGCGATGCGCTGCAGGGCCTGGATACCGAGCACGAAGTCGCGCCCCTCGTCGCTGCGCACGAAGCTGGACATCTCGGTGTCCACCACCCCCGGGGCCAGGCCGTTGACGCGGATGCCGCGCCCGCCGAGCGCCTGGGCGAAGTGCAGTACCAAGGTGTCCAGCGCGCCCTTGGTGGCGGCGTAGGCGGGGATGTCCCCCACCGCCGAGCGCGCGCCCAGGGAGGAGATCAGCACCAGGCTGCTGCCCTCGCCCAGCAGCGGCAGCAGCTGCTGGACCAGGAAGAACGGCGCGCGCACGTTGACCGCGAACAGCCGATCGAAGTCCTCGATGCGGGTCTCCTCCAGCGTCGCGGTCTGGGCGATGCCGGCGCTGGCCACCAGCACGTCCAGGCGGCGCACGCGCTCACCCACCTCGGCGGCGAGGATGCGCGGCCCTTCGGCGCTGGCGAGATCGGCCACCAGCACATCGGCGCGGCCGCCCCGATCACGGATCTCGGTGACCACGCCGTGGGCCTCGTTGACCCCACGGTTGCAGTGCACCAGCACATAGGCGCCGGCGGCGCCGAGGGCCAGGGCGGTGGCCTTGCCGATGCCACGGGAGGCCCCGGTGACCAGGGCGTTCTTGGAAAGCAGGGATGGCTGCATGGCGGAAACCTCGTGAAGAAAGTGAAGGGTCAGAAGGGCAGCTCGCGCAGGGCGCGGCGGGCGAAGTAGTCGAAGGTGGCGCGGCTGCGCGTGGGCTGGAGGATCCAGTCACGGGCCTCACGGGCCAGGGCCGGGTCGATGTCACAGATTTCCCCCGCCGCCTCGGCCAGCAGCTGCATGCGCGCGGTGCGTTCCACCTGCACGGCGAGCACGCAGGCTTCCTCGACACTGCGGGCGGCGATCACCAGGCCGTGGTGGGCCAGCAGGGCGGCGCGGCGGTGCTGCAACACCGAGGCGATCAGCTCGCCCTCCTCGTTGCCCACCGGCACACCCGGCCAGCGCGCGAGGAAGGACACCTCGTCGTAGAGCATGCAGCTGTCCATGTGCGCCACCTTCAGCGGGCGCTCCAGCAGCGACAGCGCGCTGGCATGCATGGGGTGGGTGTGGACGATGCAGTTCACGTCCGGGCGCGCGCGGTAGATCCAGGAATGGAAGCGGTTGGCCGGGTTGGCCATGCCGTCGCCGGCCATCACCACCAGGTCCTCGTCCACCTCCAGCAGGTTGGCCGGGGTGATCTCGTCGAAGCCCAGCCCCAGGCGCTGGGTCAGGTAGCGCCCCGGAACCCCGGTGCGCGCGGTGATCTGCCCGGCGAGACCAGAGTCGTGCCCGTGGGTGAAGAGCACGCGGCAGGTCAGCGCGACCTTCTCGCGCAGAGGCCGCTCCGTCGCCACCAGGTGGGTGTTCATGGCGTCGACGCTCTTGTCGATCAGCTCGGCCTTCTCGGCCAACAGGGTCTTCATGGCGTTGCCTCGGGTTCGGGTTGGGAAGGCCCGCGCCACCAGGGGCGCGGGCGTCGGTTCAGGCCGTGGCGTGGTGGGGGTGCGAGCGGCGCTCCTCCACCAATACCTTCGCGGCGAGCTGGGCGACCGAGAGCACCGAGGCGTGGATGTTCACCGCCGGCATCTCGGGGATCACCGAGGCGTCCACCACCCGCAACCCGTCCACGCCCCAGACCCGAAAGCGCGAGTCCACCACGCTGCTGGCCGGGTCACGGCCGGCGGAGCAGGTGCCGGTGTAGTGCAGGCCGGGGCCGGCGTTGCGGGCGATGAAGGCGAGCTTCTCGGCGTAGGTGCGCAGCGGGTCGACCGGGTAGAGGCCACCGTTGAAGCCGGCCAGCGCACGGCTCGCGCCCAGGGCCAGGCCGCGCTCGAGGGCAAAGACCATGTTGTCGCGGTCGACGCGCTCGGCGAGGTAGCCCGGGTCCAGCAGCATGTTCTGGCGCGGGTCCGTGCCGGCCAGGCGCGCGCGACCACGGCTGCGCGGCTTGGCGAGGAAGGGGATCAGCGTGTAGGAACCACCGGCCGGCGCCTGCAGCGGGCCGAAGGGGTACTGCATGCCGGCCACCTGCACGTCCGGGGCGAGGTGCGCCGGGCCGTTGCTGTAGTACGACATGGTCGACACGCCGTTGGAGAGCTGCGGCGGCACGAACACCCGAGAGCGGTACTGCAGGCTCAGCAGCAGGTGGTCCTGCAGGTTGCGCCCTACCGCCGGCAGGTGCTGGCGCACCGGGATGCCCTGGGCGCGCAGCTCGTCCAGCGGGCCGATGCCGGAGAGCATCAGCAGCTTGGGCGACTCGCAGGTGCCGGCGCAGAGGATGGTTTCGCGGTTGGCGCGGATCTGCACCAGGGCGTTGTCCACCAGCGCACGCACGCCCCGGCAGCGGTTGCCCTGGATGATCAGGTTGGTGATCAGCGCATCGGCCAGCACGCTGAGGTTGGCGCGGGCCAGGGCCGGCACCAGGAAGGCCTGGGCCGGGCCGACCCGGTAGCCGTCGGCGGTGGCGTTGACCTCGGTGACCCCGGCGCCATTGAGCGGGCGGCCGGCATTCAGTTCGATGGTGCGCAGCCCGGTGTCGCCGCTGGCGGCCAGGTAGGCGGCGGTGAGCGGGTGCGGGTCGGCGTAGCGGCCGACGCGGATGCGCGAGGGGCCGCTGCCGGGGCTGCCCACCGGGCGTGCCATGTCGTCATAGGCGCGGAGCAGCGCCTCGGCAGTCCAGGGGCCGCCGACATGGCGTTGCCACTGGGCCAGGTCGCGGGGGTCGCCGCGCAGCCAGATCATCGCGTTGATGCTGCCGGAGCCACCCACCACCTTGCCGGCCGCCAGGGCCTGCTGGCGGTTGTCCAGCTGCGCCTGGGCGGTGCTCTGGCGGGCCCAGTCGGTGTCGCTGCCGATGTTCTGCAGCCACAGGGCCACTTCGCGGACCTTGGGTTGGTCGATGCGGTGGCTGCCGGCCTCGATCAGCAGCACCGAGGCGCCGGTGGCGGACAGGCGATCGGCCAGCAGGCAACCGGAGGAACCAGCGCCGACTATCACGTAGTCGTAGTCCAGGCGCTGGGCCGGGCGGCCATCGCGCTCGCCGGCCAGGGCGGCGGCGGGCAGCAGGCCCATGCCGGCGGCACCGGCGCCCGCGCCGAGGGCCAGCAGGCGGGTGAGGAAATCGCGACGGCCGGAGGCGCCGAAGCCGGCTGCGCCCTCCCGGATGGCGTCGAGCGACGGGGAGTCGTTGTGCTTCTTCATGTTCGTTCCTGAACGAGGTCGGCTTCCTGGGGCGGGGGCGCGAAGCCCCCGCCGGTTCACGTGCGGGTGATGGTCACGCCGCCTTCCACGAACAGGGTCGTGCCGGTGACGAAACTGGAGGCATCGGAGGCCAGGTACAGCGCCGACTGGGCGATCTCCTCCGGGCGCGCCATGCGCTTGAGCGCGTGGATGCTCTCGACGAAGGCCTTCTGCTCCGGGGTGGAAGCCGCGGCGCGGCCCATCTCGGTGTCGGTGCCACCGGGCAGCAGCACGTTGACGCGCAGGCCCTGGCCGCCGTACTCGGCCGCCAGGGTGCGGGTCAGGCCCACCAGCCCGGCCTTGCTCGCCGCGTAGGCGGCCATGCCCGGGAAACCGACGCTGTGGCCGACGAAGGACGAGGTGAAGATCAGCGAGGCGCCGGGGCGCTTGAGCAGCTCGGGGATCTGGTGGCGCGCACAGAGGAAGGCGCTGGTCAGGTTGGTGTCGATCGTGTCGTGCCAGCCTTCGAGGGAGATATCGGTCACCGCGCCCAGGGCGCCCATGGAGCCGGCGTTGTTGAAGGCGATGTCGAGGCCGCCGAAACGGCTCACCGCCAGGGCCACCGACTCACGCACGCACTGCTCGTCCTTGATGTCACCGGCCAGGGCGACGGCCACGCCGCCAGCAGCGGTGATCTCGTCCACCAGCCGCTCCAGGGCCTCGCCCCGACGGGCCACGGCCACCACCTTGGCGCCCTCTTTCGCGAAGAGCTTCGCGGCCTCGAAGCCGATGCCGGAGCTGGCCCCGGTCACGATCGCGGTCTTGTTCGCCAGAATACTCATGTGTCACCTCGTTCCTTGTTGGGTTGTCCCGTGTTTCACGCCTGCTTGGCGGATTCGAACAGCCTGATCAGGCCGTCCAGGTTCTTGCCGAAGGGCGCCTCGCCCTCCTCCACCTTCTCGGCGTACTGCCAGAAATCGGTGCTGAACATCATTCCGTAGTCGCGCGCCTCGCTAACCGCCTTGAGCTGCACGATGGGGTTGTTGCGTGCGCCACGGACGCCCGGGAGGATCGGCCGGGCGATGGATTCGAAGTAATCCTTGAGGGTCACTTCGGGTGTATCCGGCGTCCACACCAGCCACATCATCACGGTCTTGTCGGAGATGTTGAGGAAGCCATGGATGTGGTTGCGCCGGCCGAAGACCATGGCGCCCTTCTTCATGGGGATCATGCGGATGGTGTCGCGCCCGGAGACGTCCGGCGGGTTGTCCATGTCGGTGTAGGTGCGGGTGCCCATGAGCATCACCACGCCGCCGTCGGGGGCGTAGAACCACTCGTCCGTGCGGGTGTGCACGTGCAGCGGCGGGCCCGAGCCCGGGGGGATTTCCACCTTGGCCATCAGGTAGCGGCCACGGGTGGTCTCGCCGGTCTTCACGAAGCGGATCGAGGCGCCTTCCGGCTCGCCGTTGACCACTTGCGGGTTGGGGTCGTCCTCGATCAGGGCGAAGGCCGCCGCGTTCTCCTCGGCATCCTCGGCGTAGTCCGACTGCAGGTCCTGTTCCAGCATCTCGCCGGTGTCGAAGCCGGCTTCCAGTGAGCTCATACATCCTCCTTGCGGGTCAGTGACCCGGTCGTTGATCTAGCCAACCGCACCCAGGACGCTACCCAGCGCCTGGCCATCCTTCGGGCTCACGGCACAGCCGTGGCCCACGAGTTTTTCCAGTACCGCGCCGGCGTCTTCCGGCACCGCATCGCCGCGCCAGCCGATGTGCTGGTCGGGGCGCACCAGCAGCAATCCGCAGCGGTAGCAGTCACGGGCGCTGGCCGGCAGTTCCACCACCGTCAGCGGAATGCCACGGGCGGCGGCGGCATCGCGCAGGCGCTCCACCGACGGCGCATCGGGGCCGTTGCGCAGCAGGGTGAAGCCACTGCTGAGCAGGTCGAATACCGAGCGTCGCGAACCCTCGCCTGCCGGCAGCCACAGGTGCGGCAAGCGCCCGCCGGGCACAGTGCTGGGCCGGTAATGCAGGGGGTCGTCCTCGGGCGGCTGGCCTTGCTGCCAGACGATGGGCGAGCCGTCGTAGCGCGCGCCCAGCTCCACACCGATGGAAGTGAACTGGCCACGGAAGCCACGCAACGAAACACCGAGTCGGGCACGGGCGCGCTCGCCCTCGGTGCCCCGCGCCTCGACGGCGGCGGGCACTTCCACCTTGCCCACCCGCTGGGTGAGCTGGCGCGCGGCCTCGGTGTTGCGCAGGGTGACCGGGCGCCGCTCCGCCTCGTAGGAAGCCAGCAGCCCTTCACCGGCCCAGCCCTGCACCGCGGCGGCCAGCTTCCAGGCGAGGTTGGCGGCGCCGTCGATGCCGGTGTTCATGCCGAAGCCGCCGGTGGGCGAGAACAGGTGGGTGGCGTCGCCGGCGAGGAACACCCGGCGATCGGAAAAGCGCTCGGCCACCAGGGCCAAGCCGCCGTGCCAGACGGCGTGGGCCAGCACCTCGACGCCGACCTCGGCGCCGATGCCCTGGCGGATGGCGGCGATGACCCGGTCGTCCTGGGGCATCTCGTCATGGGAGCGCGCCTGGGTCATGAGCAGGAACTCGTCCTCGCCGTCCAGGCTGATCAGCAGCATGCGCGCATCGGGCGCCACCACGTTGTACATCCAGGCCTTGCGCCCGGCGAGGATGTCGCGGTGCAGCGCAGGGATGCGCACATGGCTGGAGAACATGCGCCCGCTGAGGAAGCCGCCGCTGGAGCCGTCCGGCCCCAGGTAGCCGATGCCGAGGGTGCGGCGGACGAAGCTCTGGCCACCGTCGCAGCCCACCAGGTAGTCGGCGGTCCAGTGCTCGATGGCTTCGCCGCTGGCGCTTTCCACGGCGATCAGGCGCACGCCGTCGGCGTCCTGCTCGAAGCCGCTGACCCGCCAGCCGAAGCGCAGCTGGATGTTGGGGCGGGTGCGGATGTGTTCGAGCAGGAAGCGCTCGACGTACATCTGGTTGGCCCGCAGCAGCGGCTCGGGCACCTGGTCGGTGTCCTCGGCGCTGCGCGCCGCCGCCATGCGTTCGCGCTCGGACGGCATGTCCAGGCGCGCCAGTTCCCAGGCGTTGAGGCGGGTGAAGTAGGCGACGTCGCGCGGGTGGTCCAGGGGCAGGCCGAGGCGGCGGATGGCCTCCGCCAGGCCCAGGCGCCGGTAGTGCTCCATGGTGCGCGAGTTGTGGGTGTTCCCCTTGGGGTGCCAGCGGGTGTTGCGCTCGCTGTTGAACAGCACCACGGGCACGCCGTGGTGGTCCAGGAACAGCGCGAGCATCATCCCCACGGGGCCGCCGCCGACGATGGCCACGGCGGCGTGCTGGGTCTTCTGGCCTGTGCTCACGATGAGGCTCCGTCGCTGCCGGTCAGGCGCCTGCGGGTGCGTGCGCACCCGGCAGGAGCTGGAGGATGTCGTAGCGCGGTGCGCCCGCGCCCTGGCCGGTCACCGAGGCGACCCGGCGCGATCCGTAGCCGTGCTCGGCGAGCATCGCCTCCAGCGCACCGCCATCGCCCTGGCTGCTGAAGCCCATGAGCAGCATGCCGCCTTCGGCCAGATGCTCGGGGGCCTCGTCGAGGAAGCGCTTGTGGGCGGCGTAACCCGGGTCGCAGAAGGCGAGCATGATGGCCTTGTCGAAGACGTGTTCGGCCTCGACGAAGACGAAGTTGGAGTTCCAGAAGATGACGTCGAAACGCTCGCCCGCCTCCAGCACCTTGAACAGGTCACCCTGGCGGACCGACATCACCCCGGTGACGCCATGCCGCGCCGCATTGGCGCGGGTGTTGCGCACGGCCGCCTCGCTGATGTCGCTGGCCACCACTTCGCGGCAGCCTTCAAGGGCGGCGGTGACGGCGGTGACGCCGGCGCCGCAGCCGATCTCCAGCAGGCGCCCGCCCCGGGGGTAGGGCAGGTAGCGGGTGAAGATGCCGGTGGACTGGAAGTGGGTCGGCGGGAACACCCCCTCATGCACCACGAAATCGCGGCCCATGCATTCGTATTCGGTCTGCCCATCGGCCTCGGCGGCCGCGAGGCGCTGGCGGACCGACGCCAGTGCGCCGGCCTCCTGGATTGCTTGAGTCATGCTGAGATTCCTTCTGTGGATAACCGGCGAGGGGCTCAGAGCCCGTGCCCGGCAGCGGCGAGTTGGCGATCGGCGAGGGCCGGGCGCAGCAGGTGCAGCACCTGTTGCCCACCCTCCCCGGCCAGCAGTGCCTGGGCCACGCCACGCAGGTGACGCTTGAGCACCTTGCCGGTGGCGCCGACCGGCAGGAACGCCAGGTCACTGACCACGGCGACGGCGATGAAGCCCTCGGCGACGATCACGCCGCGCTGGGCGCAGGCCTCGTGCAGGGTGCGCAGCACACGGGAGGCGATGGTGGCCGGGTCGCCCGCATAGCGGTCGGGCAGCACCAGGGCGACCAGGCCGACACCGCCGCTGCGGGCCGGGTCGACACCGACCACGGTGACGTCGCAGACGCTTTCCACCTGCTGCGCCGCTTCCTCCAGCTGGAGGGTGTGCAGGGCGCCGGCGGGCGACTCGATGACGTCCACCGCGCGGTCGATCTGGAAAAACTCGCCGTCCTTGCAGAAGGCGATGTCACCGGTGAGGAAGTAGCCGCCGCGCCAGGCGTCGACGGTCTTCTGCGGCTGCTTCCAGTAGCCGGAGGTGACGGTGGGCGAGCGCACGGCGAGCAGGCCGACTTCGCCGGGCTTCACTTCGTCGCCGCTGTGCGGGTCGAGCACCTTGGCCACGGCGATGTCCACCGGGCGGCCGATGCAGCGCTGGGCGGCGACGGCATCGAGGGTCGATTCGCTGCGGAACAGCGCCATGCCCAGCTCGGAGCTGCCGAAGGCGTCGATGAAGCGCGATTGCGGCGCGCCTTCGAGTACCTGGCGGATATGGCTCTGGTGCGAGGCGTCGCCCATGGCGAACCAGCGGCGCACGGTGGGGAACTCGTCATGGCCGATGCCGCCTTCGACCAGCAGCACATAGCTGCGCGGGAAGGCCGCCACCGTGGTCGGCGCAAAGCGCTGGATGGCTTCGCGCAGCGCCTCGCCCTGCTGGGTGCCGAGGACGAAGGTGGGGATGCCGTGGAGGATGGCGGTTTCCAGGTGGCTGATGGCCGCCGAGTGGGACTGCGGCAGGGCGCTGAGGAAGCGCTCGTCCGGGCCTTCGGCGAAGCGCCCGATGCGGGCCCGCTTGCCCATGAAGAACTGCCGGTGCTCGAAGCGCACCGCCTTGGGCAGGCCGGTGGTACCGGAGGTGTGGCTGAGCATCACCAGGGTGGAGTCCTGCGGCTCCAGCGGCCACCAGGCGGGCATGCGCGGCGCCGGGTCGAGGGCGGCGCGGGTGACGTCGAGTACCGGGCGGCCGGCTTCGCGCCATTGCCGGGCGAAGTCGCTGGTGATCAGGGTGACGGCGTCGGTCACCAGGCGCTCGAAGCCGTTCTCGTCCATGTAGGCGATGCCGAACTCGGCCGGCATGGCCGGGTTCATCAGCGAGATGGCTGCGCCCAGGCTGGTCAGCGCCAGGTAGTGCAGCAGCGGCGCAAGGCCGTCTTCGACCGTGACCGCAACCACGTCGCCGGGCTTCACGCCCTGCTCCAGGTACCAGGCGGCCAGGGCCATGCGGTGGTGCTGCAGGTCATTGAGCGACAGGGCGCCGACCGGCGTGCCGCGCGGCAGGGTCAGGGGCTTGTCGAGGAACAGGAACGGCTCGTCGGGAGTGGTGCTCAGCGCCAGGCAACGGTCGAGGAAGTTGCCGCTGCCGAGGGAGGCGTCGGCGCGCAGCGTTTGCAGGGCGTCGGCGCTCATCAGGGTGCTGGCGGCGCCGAGGGGCTGGCTGCTGGGGCCCTGGGCCAGTTCGGTGAGCATGGCCATGCGCAGGTGCACCATCTCCTCGCCGATGGCGATGACCCGGGCACGCAGGTAGGGCCGCTCAACGAGCATGCGGTCGATGATCTCGCGCATGACGATGGCGTGGTCCTCGTCCTCCTCGATGTGCAGCACGAAGAAGTGCTCGGCCTCGCGGGGCGCGTTGTGGCTGCGCAGGGCGTCGAGCACCGGGCCGTAGATCAGCGGGACTATGGCCTCGGCGCCGAGGCACAGGGCGGCCAGGCCGTCGATGGGGTCGCTGCTGCGGCAGTGGCGGAACATGCCGTCGATGAGCTGGCGGGTACCGGGCAGCAAGGGGCGGCTGCGCGGCGGTGCCGACATCAGGTCCATGGAGCGGCGGTACAGCTCGGCGTGGGAGATGTCCACGCTGTCGCCGCCGGAGAGTTCCTCGGTGAGGTTGCAGGACAGCGACTTGAATTCGCCCTGGTCGGCGATGCCGCCCATCAGCGCGCAGAGGTAGCGGGTGAAGTACTGCGAGTAATAGTGGTGCTGGATGAGGAAGTGGCGCAGCTGGTCGAGGCTGACCGCGCCGTTGCGGCAGGCCACGAGGAAGGGGTTGGCGTTGAGCCGGCCCAGCAGCCCCTCGGGGAAGAGGTCCTTCCAGAGCGGCGAGAGCACGTATTCGTTGCGGGCACCGATGGGCGCCGCGTTGTCGTCGAGGTATTCCATTGACCTGTCTCCCGGGGTTGATCGCTTGTGGCGATCGCGTGGGGGTTGAGTTCCGTTCAAACGGCGCGACTGAGGTATTCCGTTTCGCCCTTGATGCAGTCGGCGAGGCGCCGCAGCAGTTCGAGGGGGCGTGGGTGCTGGAAGACGTTGCGCCCGACGCAGAGCCCCGCCGCGCCACTGGCGAGGATGGAGCGGGTGAGGCCGAGCAGGCGTTCGTCTTCCGTGCGTTCGCCGCCGGCGAAGAAGATGCGGATGTCGCGGCAGTGGGTTTCCACCAGTTCGGTGCAGTCGCTGGCGGATTCGGGCATGGCCAGCTTCACCGCGTCGGAGCCGAGTTCGGCCACCACCCGTACCAGGTGGCTGAGGCGCTTCTGCCGATCACTGGCGGAGAGCCCGCGGACCTTGTCGTAGAGCATGGTGAGGATGGGGAAGCCGGCGCTGTGGGCGGCGTCGGTCATGGCGCCGAGCAGGGCGACGTTGTGCTGGAAGTTGTCCTCGGTGAAGTTGATCTGGATCGACACCGCGTCTGCGCCCAGCTCCAGCGCCGTGTCGATGCTCGACACCATGATCTTGGTGTCGGGCTCGGGGGCGATGCTGGCCATGCCGTTGAGGTGGAGGATGACCCCGGTGGAGGGGTGCAGCATGTCCCGCAGGATCAGCCGCTCGATCAGGCCCTTGTGGCCGATGACCGCGCTGATGTGGTCGCTGGCGATCCATTTCTCGAAGTCGGCGGTGTGGGTCATGCCGGCGATGGGCCCGAGGGTCAGGCCGTGGTCGATGGGCACGATCAATCCGCGCCGCGAGGCCGGGAACAGCAAACGCCGCTCCCTCAGTACTCTGCTGACGTAGCTCATGGCGCGCCCCTATTTCTCGATGATCGATTCGTTGATCTTGATGCCCACGTGGCGGCCGGGCTCGGTGACGTAGCCGAGGACCTTGTCGCCGGGCTTGAGCTCGGAGATGTTCAGCGGCTTGGCGGCGTCGGAGAAGATGCGTACGTGCCAGTCGTCCTGCATGAGGATGTTGACCCGCTCCTTGCCGGGGAACTCGACCTCGATCAGGCGCAGCGGGCGCTGCTCGATCTTCATGCGACCCACGGCGGCGCGGCGCACGCGGCCCTTGGAGTTGACGATCATGATCGGCGAGCCGGCCTTCAGCTCGCTCATGTAGTCGGTGCGGTTCTCGGTGTTGAACACGTAGCAGTGCACGGCGCCGGCGTTGACGCGGAACGGCCGCAGCTCCATGTAGGGCAGGAAGTAGACCTCGGGGCAGCACAGCAGCCCGCCCTGGGAGGTGCTGCCGACCAGCATGCCCTCGTCGGGTTCGAACAGGGTGGAAGCGTCGATGCAGGCGCGGTAGCCCATGCCCACCGGGCGGCTTTCGATCACGGTGCCGACCTGGATATTGAGGTTGGCGGCGCTCTGCGCCTGGGACATGCGGGCGAGGAATTCGCTCATCACGCCGTGGTCGCGGGGCGAGAAGATCACCCCTTCGGCGCCGTATTCCATCACCCCGTAGGAGACGATGGCGTCATCCACGTCGGTGGGCGCCTTGATCTCCTTCATCAGCACGGTGGAGGTGGATTGCAGCGAGGCGATCACCAGCTCCAGCGGGATGTTGGTGGGGTCGCGGAAGAGGATCCACAGGTAGTTGCTGCGCAGCCCCAGGTCGATGGCGGCCAGCAGACTTTCGCGATCATCGACGTAGCTGGTATAGCAGGTGAGCAGGCCGTCGCGGCTCAGTTCGGCCAGGACGTCGGCGTCGTTGTAGGCGACGGAGCGGTTGCGGGCGGCGACGCCCTTCTTGAAGTCCTCGAACTGCGGGCCTTCGCGGAAGGCCTTGAGCTCGGCCGCATTACGCAGTCGCAGCACCACGTGCATCCGCGAGGGGACGGCGGGGAGCAGTTCGGCGAGGTTGTCCATATAAAGGACGATGCCGGTGTAGAGCGAGTTGATGACGCGGACGAAGATGCCATCGTCGGGGCGGCGGGTCGCCAACTGGGCGCTGTCGAACCAGACCAGCTGGCTGTCATTGGCGGTGCGTTTGCTTTCGCCGTTGCTGCGGATGTTGGTGAGCCGCACCGACGTTCGCTTGGATACCGTTTCGGGGGTCTCGAAGGCCTGGTCGGCGGCGTCTTCACGGATCACCGGGACCTCCTTGCCTTTCACCCCTGCGCTTGCGTTGCTCATGTTCCCTCCAGGCTGCGAGCCATTCCATTCAACTTGGTCATGTAGAGGCATCCAGAATCAGCTGCGTACAGCATCTGCATCGCGCAACCACAATCGGGAGTTCCTCTCCCGCTGGAACCGTTCTCGTGCACCCGGCGCGGTAGTGCGTCTGGGCAAGCGTGCAAAGAGCCGAAGGGGACGAACGGTTCGTCTCCGCCTGCTTTTGCGTGGAGCGGAGTCTTTCCCAGGGGCAGGTACGAGGAAAGACCATGTGAGCGATGGGGTATTCACTGAGGGGGATGAAGCACAGGCAGACGCGACAGGTCCGCAGACAGACCGGCCGTAGACAGGCGAAAAACAACGAAGCGGCACGGGCAGGCGGGAGAAAACCAGTCCCGTGAGGTCGGGTGTCAGACCCAAAAAGAATGTACGGACCTGCGGCAACTCGCCGCAGCAGCCGATCGACCGCCCGAACACGGGACTCTGGAGGTCTGGCGCCAGTGCGTAGATGCAGGAATGGAAGGCCGGAAACGAAAAAGCCCACCTCGAGAGGTGGGCTTCTTGAGGAAGCCTGGCAACCTGATGGCTACCTGACATTCCTGGATATGGTGGGTCGTGTAGGATTCGAACCTACGACCAATTGGTTAAAAGCCAACTGCTCTACCGACTGAGCTAACGACCCATAAAAAGGAGTGGTCGGGGTAGAGAGATTCGAACTCCCGACATCCTGCTCCCAAAGCAGGCGCGCTACCGGACTGCGCTATACCCCGTTTGGAAGTTGGCTCCGCGACCTGGACTCGAACCAGGGACCCAATGATTAACAGTCATTTGCTCTACCGACTGAGCTATCGCGGAACTTCTAACTTTCCAATCTCATCCGCTTTGAACCGTGGTTCGCTGCATCTGAGGCGCGCCATTTTACGTTTCCAGAACGAGCTGTCAACCCCTGAAAAGCGAATTTATACAATGCTTTGCAGTTGTCTGGCCGACTGCTATATCTGTGCCTATTCAAGATCACCTACAGGACGCGCCGGCCAAACGGCCCCGGCAGGACAGTCCATGAGCACCCAGGACACCCCTCCCCCTTCCTCCCGCCCGCAAACCATCCTTGCCAGCCGTGGTATCCAGCCACGCTTCGGCGAGTTGGTGCAGAGCTGCCGCAAGCTGGTGATGAACCGGCTGGCGGAACACCTGACCGGCGTTTTCGCCCAGGTCGACGACACCTTGTTCGAATGCGCCGAAAAGGCCGAGAACAACCAGGTGCAGACGCTGTTCTTCGACAGCATGCGCGACGTGCGCAAGCAGCGGCCGCAGATCGAACGCGCCTATCACCAGCGCATCGCCCAGCAGTTCGCCGATTTCCTCGATGGCACCCTCAAACCGGAACAGACGGCGGCCGAGATGGATGCCGACCGCCTGGAGCTGGTGCAGAACGAGGCCTATGAAGAGAGCTTGCTGGTCACCAATATGGTCAGCCGGGTCAAGGCACGCTGCGCGCAGTCGCTGTTCGCCCTCGACCAGCGCCTGGCGCTGCTCAACAACGGCAAGAAGATAGGCGAGGACAGCAACCCCTTCGGTCCCCAGGCCATCGCCCAGGCCTTCCGCGAAGCCCTGGAGCCGACGCCCTTCCCGCTGCGCATCAAGACCATCCTCTACATGCTCTTCGACCAGCATGTGATGCAGGGCCTGGAGACGCTCTACGACGCGCTCAACAAGCGCCTTATAGAAGCCGGCGTGCTGCCCAACCTCAAATACACCGCGCAACGGGCCCCCAGCCCGGCGCGCAGCGCAGCGGTGAACGGCCAGCCCGCACCGGCCGCCCGCAACGAGCAACCCACGCCGGCCACCACGCTGCCACCTCCCCCTGCCGACCTCGGCGCGCCGCCGCCCCTGGACCCGGGTGCCCTGTTCAGCGGCCTGGCCGCGCTGCTGGAGGAACACCGCCAGCGCAACCTCGATACACCGCTGCTCGGCGGCACCCCGAGCATCGCCAGCTACGCCCCGCGGGGTGCCACACGCACCTACAGCGCAGCGGAACTGCTGGAAGCGCTCAACCGCCTGCAGCAGCAGTCGGCCCATGAACTCGCCGCGCGCCTGCAACAGCCGCAGCGGGTGGACGGGCTCAAGGCCGACCTGCAACAGCAACTGGAAACCCACAGCAGCCTGCCGGGGCAGCAGAAGCTTTCCGACCAGGAAGCCGACGTCATCGACCTGGTGGGCATGCTCTTCGACTTCATCCTCGACGACGACAACCTGCCGGACAGCTGCAAGACCGCCCTTTCCCACCTGCACACGCCCTATCTGAAGGTGGCGCTGCAGGACAAGGCGCTGTTCACCCAGCATCACCACCCCGCCCGGCGCCTGCTCAACACCATGGCCCAGGCCGGCGTGCTCTATGGCGGCGAAGGCGAGGAGCGCGGGCTGCTGTCGAAGATGCAATGGGTGGTGGAGCGGATCATCCACGGCTTCATCGGCGACCTGCAGCTGTTCGACAGCCTGCTGGACGAGTTCAACGAATACGTCGCCACCCTGCGACACAAGGTCGAGCTGCGCGAACGCCGCGCGGTCGAGGCGGCCAAGGGCCGCGACAAGCTGCTCAGCGCGCGCCAGCAGGCGGTGGACGCCATCGCCAAGGTGCTGGCCGGGCGCGAACCGCCGAGCATCATCCGCAACTTCCTCGAACAGACCTGGAGCGACGTGCTGGTCTTCGTGCTGCTGCGCCACGGCGACCGTGGCGAGGAATGGCGACGCTCGCGGGAAGTGGCAGAGCAACTGGCCTGGAGTGGCACACCGCTGGATGCCAACGGCCGCGAGCGCCTGCAAGGCCTGCGCGTGGCCCTGCTGGAGGACCTGCGCAAGGGCCTGGAACTGCTCGGTGGCTACCACGAGGACGGTATCCGCCGCCTGCTGCAGGACCTGGTGGCGTGCCAGCACGCCGTGCAGGGCAAGCAGCCGCAGCTGGCAGCGCAGATCAACCCCGACCTGCCCAAGAGCCCGCTCAGCGAAATGCTCGGCGAAGACGCCGGGCTGCTGGCGCCGGCACGCCCGTCGGGCCTGTCGCCGCGCGCCCAGTTGCTGGTCAAGGAGCTGGAGAGCCTGGAGTTCAACACCTGGTTCGAGTTCGTCGAGGAGGGCCAGGGGCGCAAGCTCAAGCTGTCCTGGTACAGCCCGACCACGCGCAACTACATGTTCGTCGACCACAGCGGCCAGCGCGTCGCCATCAAGCCCATCACGCTGCTGGCCAGCGAGATGGAACAGGGGCTGGCACGCATCATCGCCCCGGAACACAACGCACCGCTGGTGGACCGCGCCCTGGGCGCCATCTACCGCGTCCTGCAACGTTTCACCGGCCGCAATGCCGAGCCGAGCTAAGGAGCCCCCATGGAAGACCGTCGACATAGCAGCCGCCACGCCACGGAACTCCAGTTGGAGGTTTACGACCTGCACTCCGCCCAGCGCCTGGGCCGGGTGGTGGACCTCTCCGCCGATGGCTTCATGCTGTTCAGCGAGTCGCCGCTGGCCACCGACTCGGTGTGGGAATGCCGCATCGTCTCGGCCACGCCGGTGGAGGGCGTCAGCGAAGTGCGCCTGGGCGCCGACTGCCTGTGGAGCCGCCCGGGTGCGGACGGCCAGCACAGCTGGGCCGGCTTCCACATCATCGACCTTGCCGAAGACCAGGCCGCGTCCCTGGATGTGCTGCTCCGGCACATCTGAGGCCGCGCACACTAAAAAGCCCCGCAATGCGGGGCTTTTTCTTTCCGGCTGGACGGCATCAGACGAAGACGATGTCCTCGCCTTCCACCTTGCCGCTGATGGCGATGCCCGGGGCGAACTTGCCAGCCAGGATCAGTTGCGCCAGGGGGTTCTCGATCCAGCGCTGGATGGCGCGCTTGAGCGGGCGCGCACCATAGACCGGGTCGTAGCCGACGGCGATCAGCTTGTCCATCACCTCGCTGGACAGCTCCAGGTTCAGCTCCCGCTCAGCCAGGCGCTTGCGCAGGCGCTGCAGCTGGATCTCGGCGATTCCGGCGATCTGCTCGCGGGCCAGCGGTTCGAACACCACCACCTCGTCGATACGGTTGATGAACTCGGGGCGGAAGTGGTTGCTCACCGCATCCATCACCGCCGCGCGCTGGGCTTCGCGATCTCCTACCAGTTCCTGGATCTGCGCGGAACCGAGGTTGGAGGTCATCACCACCACCGTGTTGCGGAAGTCCACGGTACGGCCGTGGCTGTCGGTGAGGCGACCGTCCTCCAGCACCTGCAGGAGGACGTTGAACACGTCCGGGTGGGCCTTCTCGACTTCGTCCAGCAACACCACCGAGTACGGCTTGCGACGCACGGCCTCGGTCAGGTAGCCGCCCTCTTCATAGCCGACATAGCCCGGCGGCGCGCCGATCAGCCGTGCCACGGAGTGCTTCTCCATGAACTCGGACATGTCGATGCGTACCAGCGCCTCCTCGGTGTCGAAGAGGAACTCGGCCAGGGATTTGCACAACTCGGTCTTGCCGACACCGGTCGGGCCGAGGAACAGGAACGAGCCGCTGGGCCGGTTCGGGTCGGACAAGCCCGCACGGGAGCGGCGCACGGCGTTGGCCACGGCGACCACGGCTTCGTCCTGGCCGATCAGGCGCTTGTGCAGCATGGCCTCCATGTTCAGCAGCTTCTCGCGCTCGCCTTCGAGCATCTTCGAGACGGGGATGCCGGTCCATTTGGAAACGACCTCGGCGATTTCCTCGTCGGTGACCTTGTTGCGCAGCAGCTGGTTCTCGGTCTTGCCGTGCTGGTCGACCATCTGCAGGCTGCGCTCGAGGTCGGGGATGATGCCGTACTGCAGCTCGGCCATGCGCTGCAGGTCGCCCTTGCGACGGGCGGCCTCCATGTCCAGGCGGGCTTGCTCGATGCGCTGCTGGATCTGCGCCGAGCCCTGCACTTCGGCTTTCTCGGACTTCCAGATCTCTTCCAGGTCGGCGTATTCGCGCTCCAGGCGGGCGATGTCGTCCTTGAGCTTTTCGAGGCGCTTGAGGGCGGCGTCGTCGTCCTCTTTCTTCAGGGCCTCCTGCTCGATCTTCAGCTGGATCAGGCGGCGCTCGAGGCGGTCCAGCGCCTCCGGCTTGGAGTCGATCTCCATGCGGATGCGGCTGGCGGCTTCGTCGATCAGGTCGATGGCCTTGTCCGGCAGCTGGCGGTCGGTGATGTAGCGGTGCGACAGCTTGGCGGCGGCGACGATGGCGCCGTCGGTGATGGTCACACCGTGGTGCACCTCGTAGCGCTCCTTGAGGCCACGGAGGATGGCGATGGTGTCTTCCTCGTTGGGCTCGTCCACCAGCACCTTCTGGAAGCGGCGCTCGAGGGCGGCGTCCTTCTCGATGTACTGGCGGTATTCGTCCAGGGTGGTGGCGCCGACGCAATGCAGCTCGCCGCGTGACAGCGCGGGCTTGAGCATGTTACCGGCATCCATCGCGCCTTCGGCCTTGCCGGCACCGACCATGGTGTGCAGCTCGTCGATGAACAGGATGATCCGGCCTTCCTGCTTGGACAGCTCGTTGAGCACCGCCTTGAGGCGCTCCTCGAACTCGCCGCGGAACTTGGCGCCGGCGATCAGCGCGCCCATGTCCAGGGACAGCAGGCGTTTGTCCTTGAGGCCATCCGGTACTTCGCCGTTGACGATGCGCTGGGCCAGGCCTTCGGCGATGGCGGTCTTGCCGACGCCGGGCTCGCCGATCAGCACCGGGTTGTTCTTGGTACGGCGCTGCAGGACCTGGATGGTGCGACGGATTTCGTCGTCACGGCCGATCACCGGGTCGAGCTTGCCGTCTTCGGCGCGCTTGGTCAGGTCGACGGTGTACTTGTCCAGCGCCTGGCGGGATTCCTCGACGTTGGGGTCGTTGACCGCCTGGCCGCCACGCAGGTTGGCGATGGCGTTCTCCAGCGCCTTGCGGGTGACGCCCTGGCCGAGCAGCAATTTGCCGAGCTTGGTGTTCTCGTCCATGGCGGCGAGCAGCACCAGCTCGCTGGAGATGAACTGGTCACCCTTCTGCTGGGACAGGCGGTCGGCCTGGTTGAGCAGGCGCGCCAGGTCCTGGGACAGGTTCACGTCGCCGGTGGGGTTCTGGATCTTCGGCAGCCCGTCCAGTTCCTTGGTCAGGGCGCTGCGCAGGGCGGCGATGTCGAAGCCCACCTGCATGAGCAGGGGCTTGATGGAGCCGCCCTGCTGGTCGAGCAGGGCGAGGATCAGGTGAAAGGGTTCGATGGCCGGGTGATCGTGGCCCACGGCCTGGGACTGGGCATCGGAGAGCGCCAGTTGCAGCTTGCTGGTCAAACGGTCGATTCGCATAGGGCAGTCCTTCCTTTAAAGAGCGGGCTGGAGCGATGAAGGCTCCGGAGACGAGAAGCCCGCCGAGATGAAGTCTAGATAAGGACGATTCTGGGCGATTCAAGCCATCGCGACTTGACGGGGGTCAGTCGACGACGGTCGGCGCGGCGATCCGCAGGAGGAAAAGTCAGTCGACGAGCCAGACGAGGCTGGCGAATCGCCCGGTGCGCGAGGCGCGGCGGTAGGAGAAGAAACGCGGATCGGTGACGGTACAGAAGCCGCCGCCAAAGACAGCGGTGACGCCCCGTGCAGCGAGACGGATGCGCGCCAGGGCATAGATATCGGCGATCAACCGGCCTTCGTTGTGGCTCGGGCGGAAGGCCGACTCGGTTTGCGGGTGCTGGGCGACGAAGGCGTCGCGCACTTCCGGCCCGACCTCGAAGGCATCGACGCCAATGGCCGGGCCGAGCCAGACCAGCACCTGGTCCGCCGGGCGGTCCAGGGCATCCAGGGTCGCTTCGAGCACGCCATTGGCCAGCCCGCGCCAACCGGCGTGGGCCGCCGCGACACGGGTGCCGGCGCGATCGCAGAACAGGGCAGGCAGGCAATCGGCGGTCATCACCAGGCTGGCGATGCCGGGCGTCGAGCTCCAGCTGGCATCGGCCGTCTCGACACAGGTCGGATCGGCCTCGACCACGCGCACGCCGTGCACCTGGCTGAGCCAGGCGGGCTGGCAGCCGAGCGTCTCGACCAGGCGCTGGCGATTGCGGGCAACGGCAGCGGGAGCGTCATCGACGTGATCGCCCAGATTGAAGCTGTCGAAGGGGGCCTCGCTGAAGCCCCCGGCACGGGTGGTGACGCAGGCGCGAACCCGCTCGGGTGCAGGCCAGTCGGGCGTCAGCCAGTCATTCATCAGTTGAAGGACTCGTGGTCCTGGCGCAGCAGGGTGAGCAGCCAGACCATATCGTCGGGCAGCGGCGACTCCCACTTCATGCGCGCGCCGGTCACCGGGTGGTCCAGCTCGAGGAAGCGGGCATGCAAGGCCTGGCGGGGGAAGTCCTTGAGGGTCTGGACCAGCGTCTGGCTGGCGGCCGGAGGAATACGGAAGCGGCCGCCGTAGACGGGGTCACCCACCAGCGGGAAATTCACATAGGACATGTGCACGCGGATCTGGTGCGTGCGCCCGGTTTCCAGCTTGACCCGGGCATGGGTGTGCGAACGGAAGCGCTCCAGCACACGGTAATGACTGACCGCCGGTTTGCCGCCAGCCACCACGCCCATGCGCTGGCGCTGCTGGGAGCTACGACCGATGGGGGCATCGACCTTGCCGCCGGCGGTGATCACGCCGACCACCACGGCCTCGTAGATGCGACTGACGGTGCGGGCCTGGAGCTGAGCCACCAGCTTGGTGTGGGCTTCCAGGGTCTTGGCTACCACCATCAGGCCGGTGGTGTCCTTGTCCAGGCGATGCACGATGCCGGCACGGGGCACGTTGGCCAGGTCCGGCACATGGTGCAGCAGGGCATTGAGCAGGGTGCCATCGGCATGCCCGGCAGCGGGGTGGACCACCAGCCCGGCGGGCTTGTCCAGCACCAGCAACTGGTCGTCCTCGTAGACGATGTTCAGCGCGATGTCCTGGGCGACCCACTCACCCTGGCATTCCTGCTCGGCGTTGAGCTCCAGCACGGCACCGCTATAAACAGTGTCACGCGGGCGCAGCACCTGGCCGTCGACCGTGAGCAGGCCGTCCTTGATCCAGGCGGCCAGGCGCGAACGCGAATGCTCGTCGAAGAGCTGTGCAGCGACCTGATCGAGGCGTTGCCCGCCCAGTTCGGACGGCACCTCGGCGCTGAGTTGGATGACCTGCTTGATAATTGGGGACATGCTCGGAAACGGCGGGGGCGCAGCCTTTGGTTTCGGCCACGCGCTTGTGGTTAAATACGGCGTCTTTGTCCTGGGGGAGCCCAGGGCGCCCATCATAACAGGACGGCTCCGCCCAAGACAGCCAGCCGTCACAGGGACGCAAGCCGCTATGCAAGTGAAACACCTGCTGCTGATCGCTATTCTCGCCCTAACCGCCGCCTGCTCCTCCAAAGAGGTGGTAGACGAGAACCTGAGCGAGTCCGAGCTGTACCAGCAGGCTCAGGCCGATCTGGACAACAAGAGCTATACCAGCGCCGTATCCAAGCTCAAGGCCCTCGAGTCCCGCTATCCGTTCGGTCGTTATGCCGAGCAAGCCCAGCTGGAACTGATCTACGCCTACTACAAGAACGTCGAGCCCGAAGCCTCCAAGTCCGCCGCCGAGCGCTTCATTCGCCTGCACCCGCAGCATGCCAACGTCGACTACGCCTATTACCTGAAGGGCCTGGCCTCCTTCGACCAGGACCGTGGCCTGCTCGCCCGCTTCCTGCCGCTGGACATGACCAAGCGCGACCCGGGCGCTGCCCGCGACTCCTATAACGAGTTCGCCCAGCTGACCACCCGCTACCCGCACAGCCGCTACGCGCCGGACGCCAAGCAGCGCATGATCTACCTGCGCAATCTGCTGGCCGCGTACGAGATCCACGTCGCCCACTACTACCTGACGCGTCAGGCCTATGTCGCCGCCGCCAACCGCGGCCGCTACGTGGTGGAAAACTTCCAGGAAACCCCTGCCGTCGGCGATGGCCTGGCCGTGATGGTCGAGGCTTACCAGCGCCTGAGCCTGAACGACCTCGCAGCCACCAGCCTGGAAACCCTGAAGCTCAACTACCCGGACCACCCGAACCTGGTCGACGGCCAGTTCGTACCCCGCGAAGAAGAAGCAGATAACCGCTCCTGGCTGGCCAAGGCCACCCTCGGCCTGATTGAGAGCGAGCCGCCGCTGCCGCCGGGCGAAACCCGCGCCAACCAGGACGTGATCAAACAGTACGAAGACGCCCAGGAAGAAATCCCGGACGAGCTCAAGCCCGAGAACCAGCAGGAAGTGCAGGAAGAACAGCACGAAGCCGAAGCCAACAGCAGCGGCGACCGCTCCTGGTTCAGCTACATGACCTTTGGCGTTTTCGACTGAGAACGACCGCGATGTAAAGAAGAGGCCTGCGGGCCTCTTTTTTTATCCGCACGAAACGTGCTCGTCCCTGTTTTTGCGCCTGGCCAGGGGACCTGATGCACAGCTCGCACCCTCCCCGCTGGGCGCCGACCATCGGCTTGGCTAAACTGCGCTCCTTTCAACGACAAGTGAGCTCGACTGGGATGGTCCGCCTGCTGTTCTGGATTGTTGTGATCTTCGCCGCCGTCTGGGTCTGGCGCCGCATGAAGACGCCACCGGCGCCGCGCCCGCAGAAGCCCGTGGACGAAACCGCCAGCCCGATGGTGCGCTGCACCCAGTGCGGCGTGCACGTGCCCCAGGCCAACGCGCTGGCCAACGGCGAGCGCTGGTACTGCAGCCGCGCGCACCTGGAACAGGACACCTCCAGCGGTGAGCGCTGAAGCCCCCGCGCTGGGCAGCCAGCCGGCACGCCGCATCTTCCGCCTCTACAACATCTACCGCCTGCTCATCGGCCTGGCACTGGTAGGCCTGATCTCCAGCGAGCTGGACAGCGAACTGCTCGACCTGGCCCGCGCCCAGCTGTTCCGCAATGCGTGCTGGTTCTACCTGCTGCTGAACATCCTCATCGCGCTGATGGTCCGCCACCCGAAACACATGCTGCAGGTCTTCAGCCTGGCGCTGGTGGACGTGATCCTGCTGTCCTGCCTATTCTATGCGGCGGGCGGCACGCCGAGCGGTATCGGCAACCTGGTGATAGTTGCGGTGGCGATCGCCAACATCCTGCTGCGCGGCCGGGTCGGCTTGCTGATCGCCGCCGTTGCCGCCATCGGCATGATCTACCTGACCTTCTACCTCAGCCTCAGCCGCCCGGAAGCCGCCAGCCAGTACGTGCAGGCCGGCGCCCTGGGTGCCTTGTGCTTCGCCGCCGCCCTCTTCGTCCAGGGCATCAGCAAGCGCCTGCAACTGAGCGAGACCCTGGCCGAAAAACGTGCCGCCGACGTCGCCAACCTGGAAGCGCTCAACGCCCTGATCCTTCAGCGCATGCGCACCGGCATCCTGGTGCTCGACCCCCAGCACCGCGTAATCCTGGCCAACCAGGGTGCACTGACGCTGCTGGGCCGCGAGGACCTGGCCGGCAAGGTCCTCGACCCGCAAAGCCCGGAGCTGGTGAAACGCCTGCAGCAGTGGCTGGACAACCCCACGCTGCGTCCCCAGAGCCTGCAGGCGGTGGCCGAAGGCCCGGTGCTGCAACCGAGCTTCGTCTCCCTGCAGCGGGGCGAGCAGCGGGACACCCTGATCTTCCTCGACGACATCTCGCAGATCGCCCAACAGGCCCAGCAACTCAAGCTCGCCTCCCTGGGTCGTCTGACCGCCGGCATCGCCCACGAGATACGCAACCCACTGGGCGCCATCAGCCACGCGGCGCAGTTGCTGCAGGAGTCCGAGGAGCTGTCCGGTCCCGACCAGCGCCTGGCGCAGATCATCCAGGACCAGTCTCGGCGTATGAACCTGGTGATCGAGAACGTCCTGCAGCTCTCCCGCCGCCGCCAAGCGGAGCCGCAATTGCTCGACCTGAAGTACTGGCTGCACCGCTTCGCCAGCGAATTCCGCAACGCATCCGGCCCGGGCCAGACGCTGCACATCGAGACCAACAGCGGCACCATCCAGACCCGCATGGACCCGCACCAACTCACCCAGGTACTGACCAACCTGGTACAGAACGGCCTGCGCTACAGTTCACAGAAGAACAAGGTAGGACAGGTCTGGCTGAAGCTGTTCCGCGACCCGGAAAGCGACCTGCCCGTTCTGGAAGTGATGGATGACGGCGCCGGCGTACCCGCCGAGCAGGTGCAGCACATCTTCGAGCCCTTCTACACCACCGAAAACAAGGGCACCGGGCTTGGCCTGTACATCTCACGGGAGCTGTGCGAGAGCAACCAGGCCCGTCTCGACTACAGGCCCCGCGAAACCGGAGGCAGCTGCTTTCGCATAACCTTTGCCCACCCGCGCAAATTGAGCTGACCATGACCAGACAGAAAGCACTCATCGTCGATGACGAGCCCGATATCCGCGAACTGCTGGAGATCACCCTCGGCCGGATGAAGCTGGACACCCGCAGCGCCCGCAATGTGAAAGAGGCCCGCGAGCTCCTGGCCGCCGAACCCTTCGACCTGTGCCTCACCGACATGCGCCTGCCCGACGGCACCGGCCTCGACCTCGTTCAGCACATCCAGCAACGCCACCCTCAGGTGCCCGTTGCCATGATCACCGCGTACGGCAGCCTGGATACGGCCGTCAACGCCCTGAAGGCCGGCGCCTTTGACTTCCTCACCAAGCCGGTGGACCTCGGCCGGCTCCGCGAACTGGTAGCCGCCGCCTTGCGCCTGCGCACCAGCAGCAACGGCGAAACGCCGATGGACAACCGCCTGCTCGGCGACTCCCCGCCGATGAAGTCACTGCGCAACCAGATCCAGAAGCTCGCCCGCAGCCAGGCCCCTGTGTACATCAGCGGCGAATCCGGCAGCGGCAAGGAGCTGGTGGCCCGCATGATCCACGAGCAGGGCCCGCGCCATGAAGACCCCTTCGTGCCGGTCAACTGCGGCGCCATCCCGTCGGAGCTGATGGAAAGCGAGTTCTTCGGCCACAAGAAAGGCAGCTTCACCGGCGCCATCGAAGACAAGATCGGCCTGTTCCAGGCTGCCCACGGTGGCACCCTGTTCCTCGATGAAGTGGCCGACCTGCCCCTGCCCATGCAGGTGAAACTGCTGCGCGCCATCCAGGAAAAAGCCGTCCGCACCATCGGCGGACAGCAGGAAGTGGTAGTGGACGTGCGCATCCTCAGCGCCACCCACAAGGACCTGGCCGCAGAAGTGGCTGCAGGACGCTTCCGCCAGGACCTCTATTACCGCCTGAACGTCATCGAACTCAGCGTCCCTCCGCTGCGCGAGCGCCGCGAGGACATCCCGCAACTGGCCGACGTCATGCTCAAGCGCCTGGCAGCGGACAGCAGCGCTGCGGCCAGCATCACCCGCGATGCGATGGAGAAGCTCAAGAGCTACCGCTTCCCCGGCAACGTCCGCGAGCTGGAAAACATGCTGGAGCGGGCCTACACGCTGTGTGAGAACGACCAGATCCAGCCTGAAGACCTGCGCCTGACGGATGCACCGGCGGCTTCCGAAAACGGCGAAGCCGACCTCGCGCAGATCGACAATCTCGAGGACTACCTGGAAGAGGTGGAGCGCAAGCTGATCATGCAGGCGCTCGAGGAAACCCGCTGGAACCGCACCGCCGCAGCCCAACGCCTGGGCCTGACCTTCCGCTCGATGCGCTACCGCCTGAAGAAACTGGGGATCGACTGATCCCCAGGCCGATCAGGCCAGCGGCTTCAAGCGCGCCGATGGCGCGTAGGGCGCCGGGTCGACGATGGGCTCACGCCCGAGCATCAGGTCGGTCAGCAGCCGACAGGACGCAGGCGCCAACACCAGGCCGTTGCGGTAATGGCCGCAGTTCAACCAGAGCCCATCGAACCCCGGGACCGGGCCTATAAAGGGAATGCCATCCGGCGAGCCCGGACGTAGCCCCGCCCAATGCCCCACCACCTCGGCATCCGCCAGGGCTGGCAGCATCTCGATCGCCGATGCCCTCAGGCTCTCCAGCGCCGACTCGGTCGGCGTCTTGTCGAATCCCTCGTGCTCCAGCGTACTGCCCACCAGGATGTGGCCATCACGTCGCGGAATCGCATAACGCCCCTTGGCCAGCACCATGCTTGGCAGGAAGTCCTCTGCGCACTTGAACAGGATCATCTGCCCCTTCACCGGCTCCACCGGCAGGTCGAGCCCCAGCGTCGCCAGCAACTCCCCGCTCCAGGCCCCCGCGCAGAGCACAACGCGATCAGCGCGAATCTCGCCTTGAGCCGTACGAACCCCGACAACACACCCGCCTTCCTGGATGAAACCGTCCACAGCGCAGTCTTCACGAAGCGTGACGTTGGGCAATTGAAGCAGGGCTTCGCGCAGGGCACGGGTGAGGCGAGGATTACGGACGTTGGCGACATCGGCCATGTGGATGGCGGTGGAGTAGCCCTCGGCCAATGGCGGGACCGCAGCCTTGACCGAGCTGATCGCCACGCGGGAAACCGGGCGATTGCGCTCTGCGGCCCACGCTAAAGCCTGCGCCTCATCGTCCAGATCGAGCCAATAGAGCCCCGTCGAATGCAGCTCAGGATCAACCCCAGTGCGCAAGAGCAATTGCCGAACCAACTGCGGATAATAGCTCTGAGACCAATGCGACAGTGCCGTAACCGCTGAGCTGTAACGCCACGGATATAGAGGTGAAACTATGCCCCCTCCGGCCCAGGAGGCCTCTCGCCCAACACTTTTGCGCTCAATCAAAACCAGACGGTCCACATGCTCTGCCAACTGTAGAGCACTCAACAAACCAACCGCCCCCGCACCGACCACACACAGACTTGTCACCATTGCCCTCCTAACCCAAGCCATTGCACCGCTGTTGATGGTGGCGCGTTCGAGTTCACAGGGAGCGGATAGTCATGGAGATGAGGAAGAACTACAACAGGTCAGATGGCTTCAGCCTGCTGGAATTGCTGATAACACTGCTGCTACTGAGCGTGCTCTTCAGCCTGGCGATACCTCCTATGGCTGCATTCAAGGCACGCCAGGAGCTCAATTCGTTTCAACAGGACTTAACCAGACTCATACAGCATGCTCGTCATCATGCTCTCCTCAACAAAACCCGAGTAAGCATCTGCACCACCGATCACACGGGAAAATGCTCGACCCTCGAGTACGGCACGCTGACTAGCTTCATCGACGAAAAGGGGCGCCGCATGCTCAAGGACGACACCGACATTCTGATGAGGCTTGACATACCCAGCAGCCTGGAAATCCAGTGGCGCGGAATGAGGCCTCGCAGTTCACTTCACTTCAGCTCATACGGCATGACATTCGTGAGCAACGGCACCTTCACGCTCTGTCATCGCAAACCCAATGCCCATCACTTGAAAACCGTCATCAGTCTTCAGGGGCGAATACGGTCAAGCCGCATTCCTGCTCAATGCCCTCGTGATAGCTGAGCCGATCCTGCTGCGGGACGTCATGTACCGTTCACGCTTCGTTTCACGCCTGCCATCCAGCCAAAATTGTTTCGCCCGTGTCGTTACAAGAAACTGCACTCAATAGTGCGCCTAGAGGCCCGTGATGCAGAACAGTAAAGGATTTACCCTGATAGAACTGATGGTGACCATTTTGCTCTTGGCGATAGTCACATCCCTCGCCGCGCCAGCAATGGGGGGGTTCGTTCTTAGGCAGCGGGTCAGCGGGCAGGCCTCGGACCTCACCCTCGCCCTGGCCCTGGCAAGATCGGAAGCGGTGAAGATCAACGCAAGCGTATCCGTCGTGCCGATGACCAGCTCCAACTCTGGCTGGAGCGACGGCTGGTGCGTAGGCCCCACCAGCATCAGTGACTGCTCCGACAGCGCAGTTGTCCGTAAATTTGCTGCTGCTGAAGCGGTAACCGTCACCAGTGCCAATCTGGCCTCTCCTCCACGTATCACCTTTCTGCGCGACGGAACCCGTGGAGCTGCGACGGGCACGCCGGCAATCAAGGTTTCCTCTAACCGACTCAACGCCACAGGTGAAGACGCTCGCTGCGTGCGGGTGAACCCGCAAGGACGTGCAGAAATCGTGAAGATCATCAAATCAGCCACATGCAACTGAATGCAGGAATCCCGGATGAGAAGCTTTTCAGTTAAACAATTGGGGACCTCATTGATCGAGGTGCTGGTTACCCTTGTGATCTTTACCGTAGGCCTGCTCGGCCTGGCCGCACTGCAACTCAATGCCCTACAGGGCACTTCGGACAGTGCCCAGCGCTCACAAGCCACCTCGGTGCTGCAGGATCTGGCCGAGCGCATTCGCGCCAACCCGGCCGGCTCAGCTGCCGATTATGCTGCCGCAGTGAACTGCGCCCAATTGCCGGCCACCATCTGCTCCGACTACTTCTCCCCCAGCACCAACGCCAAGGTCAACGCCACGAGTTGTACAGCGACCCAGATGGCTAAATTCGACAGTTGGGAAGCCAGTTGCAGCTACGCGGCGATCTCGACATTCAATACCATCGACGCCCGCTTCAACAGCCGCGACTTCATTTCCCCGGCGTCCACCGCTTCGGTCATGACCATTACCAACGCCTCGAATGTCCTGAGTCTGAAATCGTCCTGGTTAAGCAAGTCAAACGCTCCCCAGGAACAAGGCAAGGAAACCAGGTCGGAAAAAGTACTCTCGGCAGAGCTCAAGGAACTTCGGAGATGAAGCCAGTAACCCTACTCAATCAGCGCGGCCTGAGTATCATCGAACTCATGGTCGCCTTGGTCCTGAGTCTGATCCTGCTGACGGGCGTCATTCAGGTTTTTCTGTCGACCAAACAAACCTATGCCACTAACGATGCCATGTCGCACCTGCAAGAGAACGGCCGCTTCGCGCTCGAGTTCATTGCAAGGAACGCGCGGCTCGGTGGTTACACCAATCCCACGGAGTTAATCTCCCCCCCTCTTCCCGTGCAAGGCAAGAACTGCGGAGATGCATGCAGCCTGAACGGCAGCGGGGCAGATTCCGATACTCTGGCGATAGCCTTCCAACCCCCGAGAGACGAAGGTACCGGCCTGCACTACGACTGCGCGGGCGCATCGGTTGACGGCGACAAAGTATTGGTAAACGTATTCAAGACACTCAACGGATCCCTCGTTTGCAGCTCCTATTACATTGGAACCACGACCGCCATCAGCAGCAATAAGCCGCTGGTAGAGGGGATTGATCGACTCCAGGTTCTTTACGGGGTCAACACAGCGGGAAAAGCCGACAGCGTTGATCAGTACATATCGGCGGACAGAGTCACCAGCTTGAACAAGTGGGATCAAGTCAGGGCAATAAGACTGGCCGTCCTGGCCAACTCCGTCACGCCGGTAAATCCGACCCCGCCTGCACGAAAGTTTGCACTTCTTGACGCCACTCCAGTGTCATTTTCGAACGCAGAAGCCCGACTTGGCCGGCAGATCTTCACCACCACCATTCTTCTCAAGAACACCAACTGAGGCGACGATGTTGACTATCCCTGGGCATAACCAGCACGAGAAAGGCGCCAGCTTGATTGTCGCTCTAATCTTCCTGCTCGTACTGACGATTGCTGGCATCACCGCCATGCGCTTTGCCACGATGGAAGAGCGCATGGCCAGCAATACGCAGTTCCGCACCGACGCCTATCAACTGACCCAGAGCGAAATCCGTGCACAGATGAAGGATTTCAGCGGCAGCGTCGCCAAGAGAGTGCCACTGCTCAATGCCAAGAACGCGAATGCTCATGGCCTGACTCAAGAACGCCTGCTCGAGCTGGCGCTGCCAAAAAGCAGCCGTGTGCCCGTCAACCTAACAGCCGTTATCTCGGATATCCGCGGTTCGTTCGCTGCAAACTCGGTCCGCTATCTGTCTGACAGTCCCTGCGAAGGTGGTTATAGCCTGGAGAAATTCTCCTGCACTTACTACGAAATAAACACCAAGGCTGCCCTCAACGGCGGAGCGTCTTCCGACCAAGTCCAAGGTATCGTGTTTCGCACGAACAAGTGAGACCCCATGAAATATCTACTGTTCTTCATCACCCTTGTAATGACGTCCGCCCACGCTGACGAGACCATCCCTGACAACTACTCGTTCGAAACCGTAGAGGCCGAGCGTCTCATCGTGAACTGGCAACCAACGGATACTCGCCTGGGCACCATGCTGGTCTATCGCTGTACAACCTGCGACCCAATCAAGATGTCGTTCTACCGAGACACTGAGTTTCGCCTCCAAGGAAAACTGGCCGATATCGCCGTCCTGAAGAACAAGGTCGACTGGAAAGGCCATATCAAGTTCACGGAAGAGAATCCTGAACGAGCCATAAAAATCAATATCATCGAGCCGACAGAGGACAGCCAATGAAACGCACACGCAAACCTCTGCTTTTCGCCGGCGCGTTCTTTTACACGCTGTTCTCGCTGCAAAGTGCGCTGGCGGAAGATATTGAAATCTATGTAACGCGCGACCTCCCCGCGGACCAACGCGTACGCCCGAACATCTTGTTCATCATTGACTCCTCCGGGTCGATGGACACAAAAGTCAAGTCGACCAACAAGACGCGTATCCAAGTTGTCCAGTCTGTCACCAATAACCTGATCGACCAACTGAAAGGCAACGGTGACGTAAACATCGGTTTCATGCGTTTCAACACCAGCGGCGGCGGTAAGGTCATCAGCCCCATCTCGATCCTTAACAACAGCACGGCTGACGGGTTCAAGCAAACCGTCAACAACATCGGTGCAGATGACTGGACCCCCCTGTTGGAAACCTACTATGAGGCCTATCTCTATCTAACTGGAGGAACACCGGTCTGGGGAAAGAAAACCAGCGTCGCTTCGTCGATGGCCAACGGCAAATATATTTCGCCGATCACCCATAGCTGCCAGAAAACCAGCATCATCTATCTGACGGACGGCGAGCCTACTGAAGATGTCGACTCCAACGCTGATGTTCGCAAGCTCGTTGCCGGCAAGAACACCGCTCCCTGGGCTAGCACGAGCTGCGGTAATGGCCATGGCGTGTGCCTACCACACCTCGCGCAATTTCTCGCCAATCAGGATCTCTCCAGCTCCTACAGCGGCAAGCAGATCGCCAGTACTTACACCATCGGCTTTGCAACCGACCAGACGCTATTGAGCAATACTGCAGCAGCGGGCAAAGGCAGCTACCAGACCACCGACAACGTGTCGGGTCTCACTGAGGCGATGAAATCCATCATCGTCGAGATCCTGGCCGAAAACACGACCTTCGCCACGCCCAGCGTGGCTGTGAGCGCCTACAACAACCTCGGTTTCCGCAACGATCTCTACTATGCGCTGTTCCGCCCGGCGGAAGGCGCTCGGTGGGTCGGGAACGTCAAACGCTACAAACTCGGCAAGAACAGCACGGGCGACAGCATCATTCTGGATGCGTCGGGAGCGGCAGCCGTCGACTCCACGACTGGCTTCTTCTCGGAAACATCGCGCAGCTTCTGGTCGACTGCCGCTGATGGCCGCGACGTAGAAAAAGGCGGGGTTGCCGCAAGACTGCCCGCCCCCACCAGCCGCAGTGTTTTCACCTGGACGGCTGCAGACAGGAGTCCGACCGCCAGCGCTGGCGTAACCGACAGCGCGGCGCTTCCCACCTTCTCGGATACAACCGCACTCACCAGCGCACTGCTAGGGGCTAGCTCCACCGCCGAAAGGACCAAATTCATAGAATGGGGCCGCGGATTCGATCCCGATAGCACGACTTCCCCGAAAACAGCGAGGAAGCAGGTCGGCGACGTTTTGCACAACGAGCCCAAGCTAGTGGCCTACAAGACGGACGAGGACCTCGTCAGGGTAGCCAACTCCCAGAAGCCAACCAGCGACGCCACCTATGAGGCCTCACCTGAACAGCTGTATATGTTCTTTGGTACCAACGAGGGCTTTATCCATGCGGTAGACCCGTCAACAGGAGAAGAGAAGTTTGCCTTCATTCCGAAGGAGCTGCTGCCGAACCTGGGGTACTACTACAAGAATGCCGAAGGTCTCGGCACCAAGAAATATGGCATGGATGGCCAGTTCAATCTGTGGACCGAATACTCGGACCTGAACGCCAGCACTCGCACCCGCGACATCACCAAGGCCTATCTCTATGCAGGCATGGGTCGGGGTGGTCGCAACTATTACGCCCTGGATGTCACGTCCATCACCGCGCCGAAGCTGAAATGGACGATCAAGGGTGGCGAAACTTCCGGCTTCGAGAAACTCGGGCAGAGCTGGTCCACACCGAAGCTCGCCAAAATCAAACTGAACGGTACCGACAAGCAGGTGCTGATCTTTACTGGCGGCTATGACGTCAACCAGGACAACGACAACCCTAACACCCCGATCGATGACACCATCGGTAACCGCATCTTCATCGTGGATGCAGATACCGGGCAGTTGCTGTGGAGTGCTGGCAATACAGGGAGCACGCTCAACATCACCTCCATGACCAACAGCATTCCGGCTGACCCGGCCATCATCGACAGAAATGGTGACGGCTTCGCCGACATCATCTATGCAGCCGACACTCGCGGTCAGGTCTTCCGGGTCGATCTGAACAACGCCAACACTGGTGCATCGACGCTGGCGACTGGCGGTCGTATTGCGAGCTTCGGCGGGACCAACGCGCTCAACAACCGGCGCTTCTTCAATACCCCGGACGTGGCACTGGTTCGCGAGCGAGGCGGCAGAAGCTACTTCACCATTTCACTGGGCTCAGGCTATCGCGCCCACCCGCTTAACGAAAACACTGTCGATCGCTTCTATGTGATTCGCGACACCAGCGTTTCCGCACCGCCGACGGCCTACACCACGCTGACGGAATCCGACCTTACGGACGTATCCAGCATCAACCTGACTGAAGCCGGAGCGGCAGAAATTCTGGCCTCCATCGCGACCAAAGAAGCCGCGATCAACTCGCTCAACAATGCAGCCAGCGCGGCACAGACAAACTTCAAGAACTACAAGGCGGGTATCAACTTCACCAGCAAGCAGACCGAAATGGTCGACACGGCAACAGAGGCCAACAACCGTCAGAAGCAGATTGATGCGATCTTCGACGCCGACCCCTACATCGCCGAACATGCCCCGGAAAGCACCAAGCAAAGTGCCTACCAGACCCAGATCGGGGCCATGCAGTCCCTGCTGAATGAACTGGTCCAGGGCAATGTGGACACCAGCGAACGTGCACGCCTGGTCGCTGCCTACAACAGCGTGCTTGCCACCCAGTCCACACTGGATTCGCTGAACAGCCAGATTCTGGCCAAGGAACAGCAGATCATCGCAGCCCAAGTCGACCCGCAGCCCGGCGTCGTGCAGGGCCTGGAAGCTGAACTGGCCACTCTGCGAAGCAACTACACAGCTAATGCGGCCTACACCAAACGCGAACAGCAGAACCAGAGCGACCGGCTCAAGCAACTCATCACGGCAGTCAAGGAGAGTCAAAGCTCGCCGCCTCCTGCGCTGCATGATGCGATCACCAACCTGCTCGCCGAAACAGGCACAGGCACAGGCCAGGACGAGGCTGCTCTGCAGGCTCGCGACGAGGCAACCAAGCAGGCGCAGCTAAGCAACCAGGCAACCAACCAGACCAACAACACCACTCTGATCAATACGCTAGAGGCGCAACGTGTGACGCTGGCTGGGAAGGTGAGCTCTCTTCAGGCGGAGCTGGATGCACTGGCGGCTACCCCTTATAGCAACAGCCCCACGCTGACGAATGCACAGCTGACGGCTGCACGGGCCAAGTACGGCAACGGCATGACCATTTTCGATGCCTACCAGTATCTGATCGATGTGGCCCTGACCAACGCGAGTGATCAACTGCCAACCCTGAGACAGCAGATAAACGAGCTCTACGGTCAACTGACCCCAGGTGACAGCTATACGCCTAACCTCGAGCAATTGAACGCGAGCAAGGGCTGGTTCCTGCGCCTTCCAAAAGGCGAGAAAGTCCTGTCCAGTTCGGTTTCGTTCAATGGCGCGGTGCTGTTCAGCACCTTCAGCCCGAGAGGTTCCGCGGTGACTACCTGCGGTCCTGACGTTGGACGTGGCCGCTTCTTTGCACTCAACCTGATAGATGCGAGTGCCGTGTTTACCAAGCAGGTCAATGGTGTCGCTACGCCTACCCGCAGTTTCGACCTGGGCCGCAGCGGCATCCCGCCGAGTCCGACGGTCATCGTCGGGGACAGTGGATCGGACGGTTCGGACAACAATACCGTTTGTATTGGCACCGAATGTCCCAAACTTGAATGCGTTGAAGGTGGCCAGTTCTGTAATGCGCCTCCGATCAGTGCCAAATACTGGAGAGAAAATTGATTAAGCAAAGGGGCGTCACGCTAATTGAACTAATGGTGGTGATGGTGATAGTTGCGATCCTTGCCGGCATCGCCTATCCAAGCTATCAGAGCTATACCATCCGCTCAGGCAGGGCGGATGGGATGGCCAAACTGATGGAGATCATGCAAGCGCAGGAACGCTTCTACTCGCAGAACCAGAGCTACATCGCCGCCTTGAATGGTGACGCATCGGCGAGCCCCCCTACGGGGCTCGGCTATGCAGCTACGCCGGTTCCAAGTGATGAGAAGCGTTACACGATCACCGCAGCTGCATGCGGTACGGCAGCAGCTGATGTAATTGCACGTTGCGTGACTCTTACGGCGGCACCGGCCGGACCGCAAACAAAGGACACGGAGTGCAAGAACCTCACGCTCAACAGCCGGGGAGAAAAAGGGATATCCGGAACGGGAAAAGTAGAATCGTGCTGGTAGCCCTGGACGCGCCCGTGTATTGACGAACAATAAAAAGCCCGGCATCGCCGGGCTCTTTATTGTTCGTCACATTTATTTCACCTCAACGACGCGCAACTCCTTCGGCATCGAGAAGGTGACATTCTCCGGCCGCCCATCCAGCTCGACCGCAACCTCGGCGCCCCAGGCGCGCAGCTGTTCGATCACACCCTGCACCAGCACTTCCGGCGCAGAGGCACCGGCAGTGATACCGACGCGGGTGATGCCTTCGAACCACTCCTGCTTCATGTCCTCGGCCCCGTCGATCAGGTAGGCCGGGGTGCCGATGCGTTCGGCGAGTTCGCGCAGGCGGTTGGAGTTGGAGCTGTTGGGGCTGCCGACCACCAGGACCACATCGCTCTCGTCGGCGAGCTGCTTGACCGCATCCTGGCGGTTCTGGGTGGCGTAGCAGATGTCGTCCTTGCGCGGTCCGCCGATGCTGGGGAACTTGCTGCGCAGGGCGTCGATGACGCGGCTGGTGTCGTCCATGGACAGCGTGGTCTGGGTGACGAAGGACAGCGCCTCGGGGTTGCGCACCACCAGGCTCTCGACGTCGGCTTCGTTTTCCACCAGGTAGATGGCACCGCCGTTGCTACAGTCGTACTGGCCCATGGTGCCTTCAACTTCCGGGTGCCCGGCATGGCCGATAAGCACGCATTCGCGGCCGTCACGGCTGTAGCGGGCGACTTCCATGTGCACCTTGGTCACCAGCGGGCAGGTGGCGTCGAAGACCTTCAGGCCACGGCGGTCGGCTTCCTGGCGTACGGCCTGGGAGACGCCGTGGGCGCTGAAGATGACGATGACATTGTCCGGCACCTGGTCCAGTTCCTCGACGAACACCGCACCGCGGGCGCGCAGATCCTCGACCACGAACTTGTTGTGCACCACTTCGTGACGCACGTAGATCGGCGGGCCGAACACTTCCAGCGCGCGGTTGACGATCTCGATGGCGCGATCGACGCCGGCGCAGAAGCCGCGGGGGTTGGCGAGTTTGATTTGCATGCTGTCTACCTCTTGGCCTTGCGGCCGCCCTCCCCTGCGGGAGCTGAAATCACGCCGGCTCGACTGCCAGAATCTCCACCTCGAAGCGCAGCGACTTGCCGGACAGCGGGTGGTTGAAGTCGATGGTCACATGGCTGTCGTCGAAGCGCTTCACCACGCCAGGCAACTCGGTGTTGGCGGCATCATTGAAGATGATCAGCAGGCCTTCGGAGAGTTCCATGTCCTGGAACTGGCTGCGCGGCATGACCTGCACGTTCTGCGAGTTCGGCTGGCCGAAACCCTGCTCCGGCTCGATCGGCAGCACCCGCTTGTCACCGGCCTTGAGACCGAACAACGCGCCCTCGAAACCCGGCAGCAGGTTGCCATCGCCGACCTTGAAGGTGGCCGGCTGGCGGTCGAAGGTGCTGTCGACGACATCACCGTTCTCCAACTTGATGGCGAAATGCAGGGTGACCCGGGCATCCGGACCGATGCGCGACTCAGTGGCGAGAGACTCAGTCATGAGCGGGTTCTCCGGACTTCTTCGACTTGAACATATCCAGCGCCAGCATGATGGCGCCCAGGGTGATGGCGGTATCGGCCAGGTTGAACGCGGGGAAGTACCAGCGATCCTGCCAATGCACCAGGATGAAGTCGACCACGTGGCCAAGCACCACGCGGTCATAGAGGTTGCCCAATGCGCCACCGAGGACCATGGCCAGCGCAATGGCCAGCCAGGTTTCGTCGGCCTTCAGGCGCTTGAGCCAGACCACCAGTACGCCGCTGACCACCAGGGCGATCAGGGCGAAGAACCAGCGCTGCCAGCCGGAGCTGTCGGCGAGGAAACTGAAGGCGGCACCGGTGTTGTAGACGTGAATCCAATCGAACCAACCGGGGATGACGGTGATCCGCTCGCGGAACGGAATCACGTCCAGCACCACCCACTTGGAACCCTGGTCCAGCACGAACACCAGGACGCTCAGCAGCAGCCAGCCGAGACGGCCAAAACGGGCCTCAGGCATAGTGGCGAACCTCACCAGCGCCTTCGATGTTCTCGACGCAACGACCACACAGCTCGGGGTGCGCGGCGTTCACGCCGACATCCGCGCGGTGGTGCCAGCAACGACCGCACTTGGCGTGGACGGACTTGAGGATCTTCAGTTTCAGGCCCGGCACCTCGGTTTCCACTGCATCGGCCGGTGCGGCGGCCAGGGGCTGCACGTCGGCGGTGGAGGTGATCAGCACGAAGCGCAGTTCGTTGCCCAGCTTGGCCAGCTTGGCGGCCAGGGACTCCTCGGCGAAGACGGTGACCTCGGCCTGCAGGCTGCCGCCGATGGCCTTGGCGGTACGCAGGTTCTCCAGCTCCTTGTTCACCGAAGCCTTGATCGCGACCACGTCTTCCCAGAAGGCGTTGCTCATCTCGAAGCCTTCCGGCAGCTCGCTCAGGCCCTGGTACCAGGTGTTGAGCATCACCGACTCGCCACGCTCGCCCGGCATGAACTGCCAGACCTCCTCGGCGGTGAAGGCCAGGATCGGCGCAACCCAGCGCACCAGCGCCTCGACGATGTGGAACAGCGCGGACTGGCAGGAGCGACGCGCCAGGCTGTCGGCCTGGGTGGTGTACTGGCGGTCCTTGATGATGTCGAGGTAGAAGCCGCCCAGCTCCTGCACGCAGAAGTTGTGCACGCGGGAGTAGACGTTCCAGAAGCGGTACTCGCCGTAGGCTTCTTCCAGCTCGCGTTGCAGCTGCAGGGTACGGTCCACGGCCCAGCGATCCAGGGCCAGCATGTCCTCCACCGGCACCAGGTGCTGCGCCGGGTCGAAGCCCGAGAGGTTGGAAAGCATGAAGCGCGTGGTGTTGCGGATGCGGCGGTAGGCATCGGCGCTGCGCTGCAGGATCTGCTGGGAAACGGCGATCTCGCCGGAGTAGTCGGTGGACGCTACCCACAGGCGCAGGATGTCGGCACCCAGGGTGTCGATCACCGTCTGCGGCACCACGGTGTTGCCCAGGGACTTGGACATCTTGCGGCCGGACTCGTCGACGGTGAAGCCGTGGGTCAGCAGCGCGCGGTACGGCGGGTGATTGTCGATGGCGCAACCGGTCAGCAGGGACGAATGGAACCAGCCGCGGTGCTGGTCCGAGCCCTCCAGGTACAGGTCGGCGCGCGGGCCGCTGGCGTGGCCCAGCGGGTGCGAGCCGCGCAGCACGTGCCAGTGGGTGGTGCCGGAGTCGAACCACACGTCCAGGGTGTCGCTGATCTTGTCGTATTGCGGGGCCTCATCGCCCAGCAGCTCGGCGGCGTCCAGCTTGAACCAGGCTTCGATGCCTTCCTGTTCGACGCGCTTGGCCACTTCCTCCATCAGCTCGACGGTGCGCGGGTGCAGCTCACCGGTGGCCTTGTGCAGGAAGAACGGGATCGGCACGCCCCAGTTGCGCTGGCGCGAGATGCACCAGTCCGGGCGGCCGGCGATCATGTTGTGCAGGCGCGCCTGGCCCCAGGCGGGTACGAACTCGGTCTGCTCGATGCCGGCCAGCGCGCGCTCGCGCAGGGTGGCGCCTTCGTTGGGCTGCTTGTCCATGCCGACGAACCACTGCGCGGTGGCGCGGTAGATCAGCGGGGTCTTGTGGCGCCAGCAGTGCATGTAGCTGTGGTTGATGCTCTCGTGTTTGAGCAGCGCACCAACCTCTTCCAGCTTGGCGACGATGGCCGGGTTGGCCTTCCAGATGAACTGGCCGCCGAAGAAGGGCAGGTCCTGGACGTAGACGCCATTGCTCTGCACCGGGCTGAGGATGTCGTCGTTGCTCATGCCGTAGTGCTTGCAGGAGCGGAAGTCGTCCTCGCCATAGGCCGGAGCGGAGTGGACCACACCGGTGCCGGCACCCAGCTCGACGTACTCGGCCAGGTAGACCGGCGACAGGCGCTCGTAGAACGGATGGCGGAAACGGATGTTTTCCAGTGCTTCGCCCTTGGCGGTGGCGATCACCTGGCCTTCGAGGCCGAAGCGTGCCAGGCAGGATTCCACCAGTTCTTCGGCCAGCAACAGCAGGCGCGCGCCGGTATCGACCAGGGCGTAGTTGAACTCGGGGTGGACGTTCAGCGCCTGGTTGGCCGGGATGGTCCAGGGGGTGGTGGTCCAGATGACGATGGCGGCCGGCTTGGCCAGGCTCGACAGGCCGAATGCCGCGGCCAGCTTGTCGGCGTCTTCGACCAGGAAGGCGACATCGATGGCGTCGGACTTCTTGTCCTGGTACTCCACCTCGGCCTCGGCCAGGGCGGAACCGCAATCGAAGCACCAGTTGACCGGCTTCAGACCCTTGAACACGAAGCCCTGCTTGACCATCTCGGCCAGGGCGCGGATCTCACCGGCCTCGTTGGCGAAGGCCATGGTCTTGTAGGGGTTGTCCCATTCGCCCAATACACCCAGGCGGATGAAATCGGCCTTCTGCCCTTCGATCTGCTCGGCGGCATAGGCACGGCAGAGTTCACGGGTCTTGTCGGCAGGGAGGTTCTTGCCGTGGGTGGTCTCAACCTTGTGCTCGATCGGCAGGCCGTGGCAGTCCCAGCCCGGTACATAGGGGGCATCGAAGCCCGCCAGGGTCTTGGAACGGAGAATGATGTCCTTGAGGATCTTGTTGACCGCGTGACCGATGTGGATGCTGCCGTTGGCATAGGGCGGGCCATCGTGCAGGACGAACTTCGGGCGGCCCTCACCGATCTGGCGCAGCTTCTGATAGAGCCCAATGGAGTCCCAGCGCTGCAGGGTCTCCGGCTCACGCTGGGGAAGACCGGCCTTCATCGGAAATGCCGTTTCCGGCAGGTTGAGGGTCGCTTTGTAATCGGTCATGTCAGTCCAGGCTCATCATTGAATTGGGATGCCTTGCCAGTAGGCACGGGCTGCGGCGACGTCCGCGTCGATCGCCGACTTCAACGCCTCGAGGGAGGCGAAACGCTGCTCTTCACGCAGCTTGTGGTGGAAGGTCACGCTGATGCGCCGGTCATACAGATCGGCGGAGTAATCCAGCAGATGCACTTCCAGGTGGGCCTTGCCATCCCCCTTCACGGTGGGACGCACGCCGATGTTGGCAACGCCGGGGCGGCGCTGGCCGTCCAGTTCGACGCTGACCAGAAAGACCCCGGAAAGGGGAACGCGCCGACGCTTGAGCTGCACGTTGGCCGTGGGCGTACCCAGTTGGCGCGCCAGCTTCTGCCCGTGCAGCACCCGCCCCGTGATGGAAAAAGGCCGGCCCAGCAGGCGCTCGGCCAGGGCGAAATCGGCAGCGGCCAGGGCCTGGCGCACGCGCGTACTGCTCACCCGTACGTCATCCAGCTCGACGGTGGCGGCAGCTTCCACGCTGAAGCCTTCGGCCGCACCGGCCATCTGCAGGAATGCGAAGTCGCCGGCGCGATCACAGCCGAAGCGGAAGTCATCGCCCACTTCCAGATGCTTGACCCCAAGCCCCTCGACCAGCACCGCATGCACGAACTCGGCGGCGCTGAGTTCGCGCAGCCGGCGGTTGAAGGCCAGGCACAGCACGCGGTCCACACCTTCGGCAGCCAGCAACTCCAGCTTGTCGCGCAGGCGGGTCAGCCGCACGGGGGCGGTATCGGGGCCGAAGAACTCGCGGGGTTGCGGCTCGAAAATCACCACGCAGCTGGGCACGCCCAACTCGGCTGCGCGCTCGCGCAAGCGTTTGAGAATGGCTTGATGACCACGGTGTACGCCGTCGAAATTGCCGATGGTGGCAACGCAACCCCCAAGTTGGGGCCGCAGGTTATGGAGGCCTCGGACCAGCTGCATAGCACACGTCTTGTTCACAAAGTGGCCGAATTATACGCACACCCGCAGCCAGACAACAGGCGCCGCTGACGGGCCGCGCCGATGCCCGATCAGGCGGCCCCAGGAAGCTCAGATCGCACGTCGGGCGAAGTGTCGCAGGCGGAAGCCGAGCAACGCCAACGTAGCGAAATAGCTCAGCGCCCCTGCCGTGACCAACCCACCCAGGCGTAACAGGCGCAGCAGCATGTCGCCCTGGTCCCAAGCCGGTAGCAGCCACATGCCGCCCACCAGCACCGCCGCCATCAAGGCCACCGCCACCAGCAGCTTGGTCAGGAACATCGGCCAACCGGGCTGTGGCTCGAACAGCTTCTGCCGGCGCAATTGCCAGAACAGCAGCGCGGCATTGAGGCAAGCGGCCAGGCCAATGGCCAATGCCAGCCCCGCGTGCTGTAGCGGGCCGATGAAGACGAGGTTCATCAGTTGCGTCGCAACCAGGGTGAACAGGGCGATACGCACCGGCGTGCGCAGGTTCTGCCGGGCGTAGAAGCCAGGCGCTAGCACCTTGACCAGAATGATCCCAAGCAGCCCCGCCGAGTAAGCGATCAGTGCACGCTGGGTCATCTCCGCATCATGGGCGCTGAACTTGCCGTACTGGAACAGCGACACCGTCAGCGGCTCGGCGATCAGCGCCAACGCCAGTGCGCAAGGCAGCACCAGCAAGAAGCACAGGCGCAGCCCCCAATCCAGCAGCTGCGAATAGGCCTGGCGATCATCGCTGGCATAGGTCTTGGCCAGCGACGGCAGCAGAATGGTGCCCAGGGCCACGCCCAGCACACCGGACGGCAGCTCCATCAGGCGGTCGGCGTAGTACATCCACGACACCGAGCCGGCCGCCAGGAAGGACGCGAAAATGGTGTTGATGATCAGCGAGATCTGGCTCACCGAAACACCGAAGATCGCCGGCCCCATCTGCTTCATCACCCGCCATACGCCGCTGTCCCGCAGGTTCAGGCGCGGCAGCACGAGCATGCCGATGCGCTTCAGGTGCGGCAGCTGGTACAGCAACTGCGCCAGGCCGCCGGCCAGGGTCGCCCAGCCCAGGGCCATCACCGGCGGGTCGAAATAAGGTGTCAGGAACAGCGCGAAGATGATCATCGCCACGTTCAGCAGTGTCGGCACGAAGGCCGGCACGGCGAAACGGTTCCAGGTATTGAGCACAGCCCCGGCCAGGGACGAGAGAGAGATAAGGAAGATGTAGGGGAAAGTCACCCGCAGCAGCGAGGTGGTCAGCTCGAATTTTTCCGGCGTATCGGTGAAGCCCGGCGCCGTAGCCCAGATCACCCAGGGCGCGGCGAGTATGCCGATGGCCGTGACAATCGCCAGCACCAGCGTCAGCAAACCGGATACATACGCCAGGAAGGTGCGGGTGGCCTCCTCTCCCTGCTGGCTCTTGTACTCCGCCAGGATCGGCACGAAGGCCTGGGAGAACGCGCCCTCCGCGAAGATCCGCCGCAACAGGTTGGGCAGCTTGAAGGCAACGAAGAAGGCGTCGGTCGCCACGCCGGCACCGAAGATGCGCGCCACGATGGTGTCGCGAACGAAGCCGAGGACCCGAGAAAGCATGGTGATGGAACTGACGGCCGCCAGCGATTTGAGCAGGTTCATAAGGTCAGGCTGCTTGCATTCCGGGGTGAGCATGAAGGGTTTGCGCCCGGCGGGCGGGGCCGCAACCAGGCCAACGCGCTGGTTTTCGGAGGCCGCGAGTGTAGAGCCGGTGCAGAAATAAATCACGCTGCCCGCCGATCTGAGGTACGCTCGTCGCCCCTTTGTAGGGAAGCCGTACCTGCCCTTGACATTGCTTCATCGCATCGGCATGATTCGCGGCCTTATTTGTTTGTATCCCCCCAGTTTTCGAGGAGCTTGACGGTGGCCAATACACCTTCTGCCAAAAAACGCGCAAAACAGGCTGAGAAGCGTCGTAGCCATAACGCCAGCCTGCGCTCCATGGTCCGTACCTACATCAAGAACGTCGTCAAGGCGATCGATGCCAAGGACCTGCCCAAGGCCCAGAACGCCTACACCCTGGCCGTTCCGGTAATCGACCGTATGGCCGACAAGGGCATCATCCACAAGAACAAAGCTGCTCGTCACAAGAGCCGCCTGAACGCCCACATCAAGGCGCTCGGCCAGGCTGCTGCCTAAGCTTTGCTTCTGATGAAAGACCGGCCTCAGGGCCGGTTTTTTATTGCCCGTAGAAAAGTAAAGCCAAGCACCAGGCACAAAAAAGCCCGGCGAACCGGGCTTTTGATCTTCAGCGCGACTCGACCCAGGGCAGGATCGGAATCGCCGTAACCGCATTCTGCGGGCTGCCCTCGATTATCCGATCGCTGTACACCAGATACACCAGCGTATTGCGCTTCTGGTCGAAGAAACGCACCACCTGCATGGTCTTGAACACCAGCGAGGTGCGCTCCTTGAAGACCTCCTCGCCATCCTTCAATTCGCCCTTGAAGTGAATCGCCCCAACCTGGCGGCACGCAATGGAAGCCTCGGCACGATCCTCCGCCAGGCCGAGCCCACCCCTCACTCCGCCGGTCTTGGCGCGCGACAGGTAGCAGGTCACGCCCTCCACCTTGGGGTCATCGAAAGCCTCGACGACGATCTTGTCGTTCGGCCCCACCCACTTGAACACGGTCGAGACCGAACCGATCTCCTCCGCCGCAGCCAGCAAAGGCACGCACAGCGCCAATGCCGACAACCCCTTGATCATGCGCATCCGAACGCTCCTTCAGACCAGAACCAGATTGTCCCGATGCACCAGCTCGGGCTCATCGACATAACCCAGCAGCTTCTCCACCTGTTCGGAGGACTGCCCGATGATCTTCTGCGCCTCCAGGGCACTGTAGTTGACCAGGCCGCGCGCCACCTCGCGCCCATCCGGCCCGACACAGACCACCATCTCGCCACGACGGAAGCTGCCCTGCACGGCCTTCACGCCCACCGGCAGCAAGCTCTTGCGATCGTCACGTAGGGCCTTCACCGCACCCGCGTCCAGCACCAGGTTGCCGCGAGTCTGCAGATGGCCGGCCAGCCACTGCTTGCGCGCCGCCAGCATGCCGCGCTCGGGCGCCAGCAGGGTGCCCAGGCGCTCGCCCGCCTTGAGGCGATCCAGCACCCGCTCGATACGCCCACCGACGATCACCGTATGCGCACCGGAACGAGCCGCCAGGCGCGCCGCACGCAGCTTGGTCTGCATGCCGCCACGACCCAGCGCACCACCGGTGCCGCCCGCCACGGCGTCCAGCGCCGGGTCATCGGCACGGGCCTCGAAAATCAGCTGGGCATCGGGATTGTGGCGCGGATCGGCATCGAACATGCCGTCGCGATCGGTGAGGATCACCAGCAGGTCGGCCTCGACCAGGTTGGCCACCAGGGCCGCGAGGGTGTCGTTGTCGCCGAAACGGATTTCGTCGGTCACCACCGTATCGTTCTCGTTGATCACCGGAATGGTGCCGAGCTCGACCAGGGTGCGCAGGGTGCTGCGCGCATTGAGGTAGCGCTTGCGATCGGAGAGGTCGTCATGGGTCAGGAGAATCTGCGCGGTGTGCCGGCCATGCTCGCCGAAACTCGACTCCCAGGCCTGCACCAACCCCATCTGCCCCACCGCAGCCGCAGCCTGCAATTCATGCATGGCTTTCGGCCGGGCATTCCAGCCCAGGCGACTCATGCCCGCCGCCACAGCGCCAGAGGAAACCAGCACCAGCTCGACCCCGGCATTGCGTAGGGCCACCATCTGCTCGACCCAGACCGCCATGGCATCACGGTCGAGACCACGACCATCCGCCGTCAGCAGCGCACTGCCGATCTTGACCACCCAGCGCTGCGCGCCCGTCACCTTGTCCCGCATATCTTCCAACCTTAGCTAGAAAGCCGTGCGGCCCATGGCGCACAGCCTATGGCGATCATTTGCGCCGAGCGGCGCACTCATCAGGGAACGTAGAAGATTTCCGGACCGTCGCCGTCGTCTTCGTCATCATCGAAGTCATCGTCGTCATCTTCCGCACCAGCGCTCTTCAGGCCAGCACGGCGCAGGGCGCGCTGATCGTCCAACGCCTGCAGGCGGGCACGCGCCTCGTCCTCGATGCGCTGATCCAGCTCCGCGAGCTCCTCGGCGTACTCGGGCTCCTCACTCATGCGCAGGGTGCGCTCGTCGAGGTAGCGCATGATCTCCTGGGACAGCGCCTCGGTGCCCTCGCGCTCCAGTGCGGAGATCACATGGACCGGACCCTCCCACCCCAGGCGCTCGATCACCGCCCTCAGGCGAGCCTCGCGATCCTCGTCGAGAAGCTGGTCGGCCTTGTTCAGTACCAGCCAACGGTCACGCTCGGTGAGCGCGGGACTGAATCGACCCAGTTCCTCGATGATGGTGGCAGCGGCTTCAGCCGGATCGCTCTCGTCCAGCGGCGCCATATCGACGATATGCAGCAGCAGGCGGGTACGCGCCAGGTGCTTGAGGAAGCGGATACCCAGACCCGCACCTTCGGCGGCGCCTTCGATCAGGCCAGGAATGTCGGCCACGACGAAGCTCTTGTAGCGCCCCACGCTGACCACGCCCAGGTTCGGCACCAGGGTGGTGAAGGGGTAATCGGCAACCTTCGGCTTGGCCGCGGAAACGGCACGGATGAAGGTGCTCTTGCCCGCGTTCGGCAGGCCCAGCAGGCCGACGTCGGCCAGCACCTTCAGCTCCAGCTTGAGGTCACGGGAATCGCCCGGCTTGCCGTTGGTGGTCTGGCGCGGCGCACGGTTGGTGCTCGACTTGAAACGGGCGTTGCCCAGGCCATGCCAGCCGCCCTGGGCGACCATCAGCCGCTGACCGGGCTTGGTCAGGTCGCCAATGATTTCCTGGGTGCCGGCATCGATAATGGTGGTCCCGACCGGAACGGGCAGGACCAGATCCTCACCCTTGCGCCCGGTGCAGTCCTTGCTGCCGCCGTTCTCGCCACGCTGGGCATCGAAACGACGGGTGTAGCGATAGTCGACCAGGGTGTTCAGGTTCGGGTCAGCTTCCATGAACACGGAGCCGCCGTCACCGCCATCGCCGCCGTTGGGGCCGCCCTTCTCAATGAATTTTTCGCGACGGAAACTCATCAGGCCGTTGCCGCCGTCACCCGCTTTTACAAAGATCGATACTTCATCGACGAATTTCATCAGGACGCCTCCCGCCACGCGGGACGGGTTGAAAGAAAAAAGAACACAAGGATACAGGGAAGCCCGCGCAAATCGGAGTTTCCATCTATCAGAAACAAAAAAGCCCCGTCGCGAGACAGGGCTTTTGCAGCGGAGTCGCGATTAGGCCGCGACGACGCTCACGTACTTGCGACCGAAAGCGCCTTTGACCTCGAACTTGACCACGCCGTCCACTTTCGCGAACAGGGTGTGGTCTTTGCCCAGGCCAACGCCGTAACCGGCGTGGAACTTGGTGCCGCGCTGACGCACGATGATGTTGCCGGCCTTGATGACCTGGCCGCCGTACAGTTTCACGCCAAGGCGTTTACTTTCTGAGTCGCGGCCGTTGCGGGTAGAACCGCCAGCTTTTTTGTGTGCCATGAGTCAAATCCTCCAAAAAAGGAAATTAGGCCTGGATGCCGGTGATTTTGATTTCAGTGAACCACTGGCGGTGGCCCTGGCGCTTCATGTGGTGCTTACGACGGCGGAACTTGATGATGCGCACTTTGTCGTGACGGCCTTGAGCGACCACTTCAGCGACTACTTTGGCGCCATCAACGACCGGAGCGCCGATTTTCACGTCGTCGCCATTGCCGATCAGCAGAACGCGATCGAAGGTCACGGATTCGCCGGTGGCGATCTCGAGCTTCTCGATCTTGAGGAATTCACCTTCAGCGACTTTGTATTGCTTGCCGCCGGTAACGATAACTGCGTACATGGATTTTCTCCGTTAAACCTGCTCACCCGACGCTTTATAGAAATAAGTAGGGGTCGGCATGGCTGCATGGGGCCGGAACTGGAACCCGTGCAATTGCGTAAGGCAGGAAAATGCCCAAGGAAGTTCAGGGGCCGCGATTGTACGCAAGCCATGATTACCGCGCAAGCACCGCTGGTACTCGCCTTGACAGCCCCCACCCTGCCCCCTAGCATGCCGCGCAACCTCAAAGGAGCACCCCTCGCCGATGCAACCCCAGGCCTTCTACCGCGTGGTGGCGGACGATTTTACCGCAGTCGACGACATCATCCGTCGGCAACTCACCTCCCGCGTTCCCCTGGTGGAAAAGATCGGCGACTACATCGTGTCCGCCGGCGGCAAGCGCCTGCGCCCGCTCCTGGTCCTGCTCAGCGGCAACGCCCTGGGCTTTGGCGGTGAGCAACTGCGCCTGCTCGCCGCCACCATCGAATTCCTGCACACCTCCACCCTGCTGCACGACGACGTGGTCGATGCCTCCGGCCTGCGCCGCGGCCGTTCCACCGCCAATGCACTGTGGGGCAACGCGCCGAGCGTGCTGGTGGGCGACTTCCTCTATGCGCGCTCCTTCGAAATGATGGTGGAACTGGGCTCGATGCCGGTGATGCGCATCATCTCCCAGGCCACCCGCGTGATCGCCGAGGGCGAAGTGCTGCAGCTGTCGAAGATCCGCGACGCCAGCACCACCGAAGAAACCTATATGGAAGTCATCCGCGGCAAGACCGCGATGCTCTTCGAAGCCTCCACCCACAGCGCCGCCGCGCTGGCCCAGGCCCCAGCCGAACAGGTCGAAGCCCTGCGCACCTTCGGTGACTACCTGGGCATCGCCTTCCAGCTGGTGGACGACCTGCTCGACTACCGCGGCGACGCCGCCACCCTGGGCAAGAACGTCGGCGACGACCTGGCCGAGGGCAAGCCTACCCTGCCGCTGATCGCCACCATGCGTGACGGCACCGCCGAGCAGGCCGCCGTGGTCCGCCAGGCCATCCAGCAGGGCGGCAGCCAGGACCTGGAAGGCGTCCGCGCAGCCGTCGAAGCCGCCGGCGCGCTGGACTACACCGCCCGCCTCGCCCGCGACTACGCCGAGCGCGCCATCGCCTGCCTGGAGGTGCTGCCGGACAACGAATACCGCGACGCCCTGATCGAGCTCACTCGCTTCGCCGTGGCCCGCACGCACTGATCCACACCCGCACCAGCAAAAGCCCGTCCTCGTGACGGGCTTTTTATTGCGCCATCGCCAACTCCTTCCGAACCAGCTCACAACGCAGTGGATATGGGACGCGGGAGCAGACTCGGGCGCACCATCCAGCGTGACCTGGATCAAGCAGACGACGAAAGGCTGCAAATCGCGCTTGCTATTTTGATAATAGGAATTATTCTCATCTTACTGCTTTTCAAGGAGATGAGCCATGACCTACCTGATCGATGCCTGGCTGGATCGCCCGCACCCCTACCTGCGCATCCTCCACCGTGAAACCGGCGAAGTGTGCGCCATCCTCGAAGAGGAGGCCCTCGACGAACTACGGGACCAGGGGGATCTCGACCTCGCCGGCCTGACGTCCAGCGAGCCCCTGATACTCAAGGAGCTGGTGCGCAGCCTGTTCCTCTTCTGCTATGCGCGGGCACTGCGTCCGCACAACGAAATCCAGCTGCACTGAGAGGGGTTCAGATGACGCAGGACGCGTCATCCGCATGGCCGGCGCCCCGGGCCGCCAGCCGTGCGAGCGGAGGCAAAGGCGCCTCCGCCGGTTCCCGGGCCGTCAGGGACGACGCGCCCGGCAATCACCCTGAGAAGGCTCAGAGGATTTCCAGCAGCTCCACGTCGAACACCAGCACGCTGTGGGGCGGGATGCTGCCAACACCCTGGGCGCCATAGGCCAGCTCGCTGGGCACGTGCAGGCGCCACTTGCTGCCGGCGTTCATCAGTTGCAGGGCCTCGACCCAACCGGCGATCACGCCACCCACCGGGAACTCAGCCGGCTCGCCACGGTTGTAGGAGCTGTCGAACACGGTGCCGTCGATCAGGGTGCCGTGGTAGTGGGTGCGCACGGTGTCTTCGGCGGAAGGCTTGGCGCCCTCGCCCGCGACCAGCACTTCATACTGCAGGCCGGACGGCAGCTGGGTCACGCCTTCACGCTTGGCGTTCTCCACCAGGTAGGCACGGCCTTCGCCAGCGGCGGCATCGGCTTTCTCCTGGGCTTCAGCCTGCATACGCTCGCGGATCACCTTGAAGGCGGCGGACAGGGCATTGCCATCCACACGGCTCTCGATGCCGGCGAAGGCGTCGCGTAGGCCGGCGACAACGGCGTCGATGCTCACGCCGGGCGGGGGATTGTCACGGATCTGGTCGCCCAGCTGGCGGCCGATGCCATAGCTGACACGGGTTTCATCGGTGGAAAATTCGAGTTCGGACATGGCCGGGGCTCCGCTCTGGAAAAAAGGTCGGCCAGACTAGCACAGCCCCCCTTCCGCGCCCTATCCCCGCATCGCACCTCGCCCGTTCAGCGGCTGGAACCCATCGACAGCGGCACCCGCAACGCGCTGCGCCCATCGGGGGCGATGCCGCACATTTCGTCGTGCACCGACGCATGCACCAGATAGAAAGGCAGGCGCGGCAGCTCGTGCAACAGCCCCCGCGCATGCTCCACCGAGCGCAGTTGCATCGCATGGCCGCGGCCATCGTCCAGGGTGTGGCAGCGCCCATCGATATGCGCCTGCAACAGGTAGATGCCCCCTTCCATGGAGATGAGGTCGAGCCCCTCGATATGCCCGGCACGGGCTTCGCTGGAAAGGGTCTGCAGGTTCATGGCGTCACCTCGCGGTCTGTACAGGAAAAAGTTAAATACAGTTTCTGTACAGGATCAAAACCGCCGGGCAGAAACACGACCGCCCGCGAGCAGGACGCTGACGGGCGGTCATGGTGGCGCAGGAAGGCGATCAGTGATCGTGCTTGGTCATCTTGTCCAGGTAACCCATGGCGAACGCCGAGATCACGAAGGTCATGTGCAGGATCACGTACCACATGATCTTGGCGTTATCGATGTTCTGCGCATCCATGAACACTCGCAGCAGGTGGATCGACGATATCGCCACGATGGACGCCGCCACCTTCATCTTCAGCGAGCCGGAATCCATCTTGCCCAGCCAGCTGAGCTTCTCCTTGCCTTCATCGATATCCAGCTGGGAGACGAAGTTCTCGTAGCCCGAGATCATCACCATCACCAGCAAGCCGCCCACCAGCGACATGTCGATCAGCGACAGCAGCACCAGGATCAGTTCGGCTTCGGTTTTCTCGAAAACATGCGGGAGGACGTGATAGACCTCCTGGAAGAACTTCAGCGACAGCGCCAACAGCGCCAGGGACAGGCCGAAGTAGATGGGCGCCAGCAGCCAGCGCGCCGCGTACATCGTGTTTTCCAATAAGCGTTCCATGAAGCCTCGCATCCAGAATCAAAACTGGCGGCGAGTATAACGAGCACATTCCTACAGAAAAACAGGCAAGTAATGCCCCGAAATATCCCCAACAGCTGTGGATAACCCTGTGAACAGTCTTGGGAACGATGGCCCGGAGCAGGCGTGGTCGGGGCTTGTCGGGCGCTGCGCAAAAGCTGCTCAACGAAGCGGCCGTCAGGTCTCCGGGCTGAACAGGAAGCTGCCCAGGCTGTGACGCCGCTCGCCGTTCAGCCGGCGCAACTCACCCTGCACATGGATACGCCAGATCATCGGGTCCGCGCATTCGCAGTAGCCCAGCTCGGCCAGGCAAGAGGCAATCGCAGACAGTACCGATTCAGCGACGAAAGGCCCGTGGAATGGGCCCTGCGCCTTTAGCGCGGAGGGCTGCGCCCCGGAGATGCCGGCCGCGCAGATAAGCGTCCAGAGTCCCTTCTCTCCAGCCAGTGGCAGGATCACGCACTCGATGCGCGTAACCAACCCCAGGCATTGACGGGTAAGGCAGAGGTTGCGGGACATAACGGCGTTCCTCGCGTAGACCTGCGGCCAGCCTACACCCGCATGCAACCGTGAGGAAGTGAGGAAACCTTATCCACGCCAGCTGTGGATAAGCCTGTGGATGGAGTGGTGAAAAGTCTGTCGGACCGGCAGCCGCGCTGGGCCGGCCCTTATCGCTCAATGACTGACCAGCCACGACGCACGCAAGCGCCGTGACCGGTCATCGCCTGGTCAGGCCGGCCCCTGGATCTTGTCCTCGGGCGGGGTCTTCTTGCCGGGCTCCTTCTTCGGTCCCTTGCGCGGCGGCTTGGCCGGCGCCGGCGCTTTCTCCAGCGCAGCGACGGCTTCCTTGGCCGCATCGGGTTTCTCTTCCTCCTCCATGCCCATCTCGGCGATCTCGCGCAGGCGCTCCACCACCCGGGCGTTGACGCTGCCCTTGGGGAAACGGCCCTTGTCGTCCGGGCTGCCCGCCGCCTCGCCCACCAGCAGGCTCAGCGCCTCGTCGGCCTGGCGCACCGCGTAGACATGGAAGCGTCCGGCACGCACCGCCTGCAACACGCGCTCGTCGAGCATCAGGGTGGCGACGTTGGCCTGGGGGATGATCACGCCCTGTTCGCCCGTCAGGCCACGCGCCTCGCAGAGGCGGAAGAAGCCCTCGATCTTCTCGTTGACCCCGCCGACCGCCTGCACCTCGCCGAACTGGTTGATCGAGCCGGTGATGGCGAAGCACTGTTTCAACGGCGTGCGCGACAGAGCCGAGATCAGGGTGCAGACCTCGCCCAGGGACGCGCTGTCGCCGTCGACGTAGCCGTAGGACTGCTCCAGGGCGATGCTCGCGGAAATCTCCAGCGGGAACTCCTGTGCATAACGACTGCCCAGGTAACCGGTGAGGATCATCACGCCCTTGGAGTGGATGGGCTGCCCGAGGTTGACCTCGCGCTCGATGTCGACGATACCCGAGCCGCCCGGGTACACCGTGGCGGAAATCCGCGCGGGCACGCCAAAGGCCGAATCGCCCACCTCCAGCACGGTGAGGCCATTGCACTTGCCCACCGCCGCGCCATCGGTGTCGATGAGGATGATGCCCGCCAGCATGTCATCGAGGATGCGCGCCGAAACGCGCCCGGTGCGGGTCGCCTTGGATTTCAACGCACGCTCGATGTGCTCGGCATCGGTCACCTTCTCGCCGGCCAACTGGCGCACGAAGTCCGCCTCGCTGAGCAGCTGGAACAGGTCGCCGATCTTCGCCGAGAGGCGCTTCTGGTTCTCCGCCAGGCGCGCGCTGTAGGTGGCCAGGCGCGCCACCGCGGCAGCGCTCAGCGGCGCCATGCCCTCCTCCGAGGTACGGGTCTTGAGCAGTTGGGCGAACTGTTCGAGGGTCTCTTCCGACAGCGGGATCTCCTCGTCGAAGTCCACCAGCACGCGGAACATCTCCTGGAAGTCCGGATCCAGGTCCTGCAGCGTGTAATACAGCTGGCGCGAACCGATGATCACCACCTTCAGCTGCAGCGGGATCACCTGGGGCGTCAGGGTCACCGTGGCCAGGCGGCCCAGCTCGGCCAGGGGCGATTCCATCTTCAGTTGGCGCGAGTGCAGGGCGCGCTTGAGCGCATCCCAGACGAAGGGCTCGCTCAGCAGCTTCTCCGCCTCCAGCACCAGGAAGCCGCCGTTGGCGCGGTGCAGGGCACCGGGGCGCAACTGCCGGTAGCTGGTATAGAGGGCGCCCTGGTCGGTGCCGTACTCGATGCGGCCGAACAGGTTGTCGTAGGTCGGGTGCGACTCGAACACCACCGGCGCGCCGCCGCTGGCCGGATGGCCCACCACCAGGCTCGGGCAGTACTGCTCCTCGAGCATCTCGCGGCGCTGCAGGTCCGGCTTGTCGTCGAGCATCTGGTCGACCACGGTCTTCAGCAGGTTCACCTGCATGGCCTGCAGGTAGGCGACCACGCCAGCGTTCTCCGCGTACTTCTCGGAGAGCACGCACAGCAGCGGCTGCAGGGCCTGGGTGATGGTCTCGTCGTTGAGCTGGCGCAGTTGGTTGCTGGACTCGCGCTTCCACTGCGGCAGGCTGGCCAGCTCCTCGTTGAGGCGCTCCTCCAGGCTGGAGATATCCTCGTGGAAGCGTTCGCGCTCGGCTTCGGGCAGTTGGGCGAACTCGGCCTCGTCCAGCGCCTTGCCATCCTTCATCGGGGTGAAGGCGATATTGGCGCTGTCGCGGTAGAGCGCCACGTCCCTCTCCAGCGCCAGGCGCTCGATCACATCCAGGGCACGGTCGTAACGCTGGTTGAAGGCGCGGTCGATCGCGCTCTTCTTCTGCTGGAACGTGGGCGTCTCGAACACCGCCGGGAAGGTCGCCAGCAGGTTATCCACAAGCTGGCCGATGTCGGTGATGAAGGCGTTCGCCTCACCCGGTGGCAACTGCACGGCGCGCGGCTCGCGCGGCTCCTCGAAGTTGTTGACGTAGACCCAGTCCATCGGCGTTTCCAGGCGCTTGCCTTCAGCCTTGAGGTAGCGCTGCACGAAGGAGAAACGACCGGTACCCGGCTCGCCCATTACATAAACGTTGTAACCCGGGCGCGGCATGGCGACGCCGAACTGCAGGGCTTCCACCGCGCGCTCCTGGCCGAGCACGCCGCGGAAAGGTTCGAGATCGTCGGTGGTGGCGAAGGCGAACTGCTGGGGATCGAAGGGGCGGGTGAGCGCATCGGGCGCCAGGCGCAGGGAAGCGGCGAGGGGATCGGGCATCGGAAATCCTTATGGGTGACGCGGAAGCAATGGCCGCATTCTGGCGCCGCCTTCGTCCGCGTTGCAAGGCGTTCCGACCTCAGCGGAGCGCGGCGCGAGGCGCTTCGCAAATGCATCGGAAGGCTTGCGCAATCGTGCATTCTGGCCTTGCTTGACACCCACCCCGGGCATCGCCAAAGCTCGCCCATCCCCTCCCCAGGCGAAAGCGAGCAGTGCAGTTGAAACGGATCTTCTCCCTCCTGGCGCTCTGCACCTGTACACACCTGATGGCGGCCCCCGCCATTCCCCAGCAAACCCTGCAGCGCCTGGCGCAAGACCCCTACTGGATCGCCCTCGGCCATTACGAAACCGGCAAGCTCGGCGGCTGGCGCAGCTACGTCGACGACGAACGCTTCTTCCTCGCCGAAAACGGCGACAGCGACCCCGCCGCCGAACTCGCCGCCACGGTGGACGCCCTCTACCAGGACGCCAGCCTCGGCGATCGCCACCCGCAATGCCTCTATCCGGCGCGCACCCGCTGGCTGCGCGAACGCCTGCAGCTGACCGGGCTGCCGGCGCCGGCCTGCAGCGAATTCGCCAACTGGTACCGCGACATCAACCCCCACAGCACGGTGCTGATCTTCCCTGCGGCCTACCTCAACAGCCCCTCGTCCATGTTCGGCCACACCCTGCTGCGCATCGACCAGCCCGACGTGCAGGAGAACAACTCTGCCCTGCTCAGCTACGCGCTCAACTTCGGTGCCTTCATCGAAGGCGCGGACAACAGCATCCTCTACGCCTGGAAGGGCCTGATGGGCGGCTACCCCGGCCTCTTCGCCCTGGTGCCCTACCGCGACAAGCTCAAGGAATACAGCCGCCTGGAAAACCGCGACCTGTGGGAGTACCGACTCAATCTCACCGCCGAGGAAACCGGGCGCATGGTCGAGCACGTGTGGGAGCTGCGCCAGGTGCGCTTCGACTACTTCTTCTTCGACGAGAACTGCTCCTACCGACTGCTGGAGCTGCTGGAGATCGCCCGCCCCGGCATCGAGCTCACCGAGCAGTTCCCGCTCACCGCCATCCCCACCGACACCGTGCGCGCCATCAAGGACGCCGGGCTGGTGGAACAGATCGACTACCGCCCCTCGCGGGAAAAGGAACTGATGGCCCGCGCCGCGCCGCTGGACAGCGACGAGCAGGATTGGGTCCTGCGCCTGGCCGACGACGAGAGCCTGCTGGACGACCCGGCCTTCCGCGCCCTGCCCGCCCCGCGCCGCGCGCTGATCCAGGACGCCGCCTTCCGCCTCGAGCGCTACCGCTCCACCGGCAAGGAACGCAGCGGCGCCCGTGCGCAGCGCAGCTTCCAGCTGCTGCGGGCGATCAACCAGAACCCGCCGCCCCCACTGCAGGCCGAACGCCCGGCGCTGCCCGAGGAAGGCCACGAGTCGCGCACCTGGCAACTGGGCGTCGGCAGCCGTGAAGACCGCGCCTACGCCGAGTACGGCCTGCGCATGGCCTACCACGACCTCAACGACAACCTCGCCGGCTTCCCCCTCGGTGCGCAGATCGAAATCCTCCAGCTCAAGCTGCGCCAGTACGAGCAGAACCACTGGCAGCTGCAGCAACTGGACTTCGCCACCATCCGCTCGCTGACCCCGCGCACCCAGTTGCTGCAGCCCTGGTCCTGGCAGGTGGCCGGCGGCCTGGAACGGGTGCCCGGCAAGGACGGTGACGAAACCCTGGTGAGCCACCTCAACGGCGGCGTGGGCGGCAGCTGGCAGCTGGGGGACGACGCCCTCTACTACGCCCTGGCCACCGCCCGGGTGGAGCACAACCCGGATTTCGGCGCCTTCGTCGCCGGGGCCGGCGGCTTCGATACCGGGCTGCTCTGGCGCAATCCCCTGGGCACCCTCAGCCTGGAAGCGGCCGGCGACTACTTCCACAACGGCGAGGTGCGCCGGCGCCTGTCACTCAACCAGCAATGGGAGCTGAGCCCGGACCTGGGCCTGCGCCTCTCCGCCGAGCGCTCCTTCAGCCAGCTCGGCGGCAATGACAACGAAGTGATGCTGCAGCTGCGCTGGTACCACTACTGATCGAGGTAGCGCTCGGCGATGCCGCGTCCAGCGAACCAGGCCACCACGGCCTCGCGCTTGAGCAGGCGGGCGTACACCGGTGCATTCGCCCCACCGCGGATCAGCTGCCCAAGGTCCACGCCCGCATCGGCCAGGCACGTCAGCAGTGCTTCGTCACCGGCCTCCACCGCGTGTTCCAGGGCAAGGCGCTGCAAGGCCGGCTCGGCCAGTAGCCGGCCGTCCTCCAGCGCACCGCGCCAGTCCTGCACCTGGGCGCTCATCCCCGCCCGCAGCCGCTGCGCCAACCCGGCATCCTCGGCGGCCAGCGGGTCCAACGCCTCGTCCAGCTCCAGGCCGGTGCCGTCGGCGCCCTCGGCAAAGGGGTCGCTGTAATACACCAGTTGGGCGAACAGCCCCTCCAGGTCGTCCGCCACCCGGGCGAACGAATCCTCGTGCAGGCGCATGGGCCAGGCCGGCGGCAGCCCTTTGCTCCAGGCATAGACAGCACCGAAATTGTCACCCGGCTCGATGCGGACATAGACGCGCTCCAGGTACTCGAAGCCGCCCACGGGCAGGAACGTCAGGCGCCCATCCCACTCACGGCCCTCGTCCTCGGCGAACTCCCGAGCGCCCTCCTCCTCGTGCTCGACCCAGCCCCACAGGTCGTGGTAACCGTCACTGCCGGGGAAGAACAGCTCACTCAGGGAGAAGGGATGCAGGTGGCCCTGGTAGTCCACCTGGACGTCGTAATCGAGGCGGCCACCAAAGGCGACACGCCACAGCCGCACCAGGGTCGGCGGCAGCGGGCGACCCAGGCGCTGCTCCACCTCGGCCAACTCGGTATCGGTGATCGGCGGCCGGGCCTCGTGGATGATGCGCCCGGCGAAGGGCGCCAGCCCGTGCCGGCGCAGGCGTTGCAGTTCGTCGTCGGTGAACATCAGGCCTGCCCTCCCAGCTGCTCGCGCACCTGCATCAGGGCGAAGCCCAGCAGGTTGAGGCCACGCCAGGTAGCGGGCTCACGCGCCGCCGCGTCCGCCTCGGCCAGGCCGATGCCCCAGACCGGGTCCACCGGGCTGGCCTCCACCAAAACCTTGGTGCCGGTGACCAGCAGTACCCGTTGCATGTCGGGGTTCTGCTCGAACTTGCCGAGATTGCCCTCTACCACCAGGTCGAAGCTGTGGGTACGCCAGCGGGCGTCATCGAAACCACGGACCTCGCGACCGAGCGCCTTGGCATCGGCCGGCGTACGGGCGGCGAGGATGCGCTCCAGCGCCTGCTCATCCCCGAACAGGCGCGCCTTGCCAGCCATCATCCAGTGCTCGGCGGTGGCATAGCGCACGCCATCCAGGGTGAAGGGCGACTTGAACCACTGGCTGAAACAGGCCTTGCCCAGCGGCGCGCCGGGGGCGCTGCTGTGGCCCCAGAAGTACAGGTAATCGAAGGATTCTCCCGCCGCGCAGCGCTCGCGCAGGTGCTCGACGGAGTGAGGGAGGTTCATGGGGCGGTCCTTGCTCGGCCTGTTCGAAAGGCGCACAGGATAGCCGAGCACAAAGGAAACCGGAGCGGGCCGTTACCTAGAAACGCGGCAACGCAGAGCCTAGGGGAGCCCATCGCGAATGAACTCGCTCCCACAAGGAGGGCGACTGAAGTCGCCCCTACACGGGCGCCCCCACCGAATGGGCATGACCGCTGCGTGGAGGTCGCCTTTTACCTCCACCAAGCGGAGTCGAGGCCGGCACGACGATCAAGCCACCTCAGCCGGCGGCCAGGTCCTTCCACTCCAGGCCGAACCGCGCCAGGTACTTGCGCAGCCGGTCGGCATCATTGGGCTGCGCCTTGGCCTGACGCGAGACGTCATAGAGCAGCCGCCCCGCCTCGGACAGGCTGCTCGCCTCGCGGCACACCGCGACCACCGCTGCCAGCTGCAGGCGATCGAAGCGGTCCAGCTCCACCAGCCGCTCGCCGAGCAGCGCCGCCAGGCCATCATCCGCCTGCCCCTGGGCGCCCCAGGCGTAGCGCAGGCGGTCGATCTCCTCCTGCACCAGCGCTTCGTCGATGCGGCCGCTGTCAGCCAGGGTCGCCATGCGCGTGATCGAGGCCGACAGCTCGCGGAAATTACCCGCCCAGCGCGCCTCCCCCGAACAGGCGAAGGCCAGGTAGCGGCGCCGCGCCTCGACGTTGAAACGCACCATGCGCCCCTGCTCGCGGGCATGGCGCTCCAGTTCGAAATCGATGTTCGGCTCGATGTCCTCGCGGCGCCCGGCCAGGCCCGGCAGTTCGAAGGTCCAGAGGTTGATACGGGCATAGAGGTCTTCGCGGAACAGCCCCTCGGCCACCCGCGTGCGCAGGTCGCGGTGGGTGCCGGCGATCAGCAGGAAATCGCTTTCCACCTCACGGTCCGAGCCCATGGGGAAGAAGCGTTTCTCCTCGATGGCCTTGAGCAGCATGGCCTGCTCGTCGAGGCCCAACTCGCCGATCTCGTCGAGGAACAGCATGCCGCCGTCCGCCGCGCGCAGCAGGCCATCGCGGGCGTTCTGAGCGCCGGTGAAGGCGCCCTTGATATGGCCGAACAGCGCCGACATCGCGCCGTCGCCGCGCAGGGTCGCGCAGTTCACCTCGACGAAGCGGCCCTTGATCTGGTGGCGCGCATCCTTCAGCTCGAAGATGCGCCGCGCCAGGAACGACTTGCCCGCCCCGGTCGGCCCCACCAGCAGCATGGGCGCGCGGGAACGCAGCGCCACCCGCTCGATCTGCTCGATGCTGCGGTTGAACGCCGCGTTGCGCGTGGCGATGCCGGATTTCAGCAGCGCCAGGCTCTCCAGCATCTCGCGCTGGAAGCGCGAGGCGATATGGTCGTAGCGCGACAGGTCGAGGTCGATCAGCGAGTGGGTGCCGATGGCATGGCGGTCCTCGTCGCGACGGCGGGCCGGCGAGGTCTGCACCAGGCGCGCCGGCAGGTAGCGCGCCTCGGTGAGCAGGAACCAGCAGATCTGCGCTACGTGGGTCCCGGTGGTGATGTGCACCAGGTAGTCCTCGTGCTCGGTATCGAAGCGGTAGGCGCTGGCGAAGTCGTGCAGCGCCGAATACACCTCCTCGAAGTCCCAGGGGTTGTGCAGCGGCATCTCGTGCAGCACCACCTCGGTCTGCGGCGACACCTGCTCCACATCGCCCTTGATGCGCTGGGCCAGCCCCAGGTCGCGGGCATCGCTGCCGTGGATCAGTTCCAGGCGGTCCAGCAGCAGGTCCGGCTGCTGGCACAGGCCGACGCTGGGGCGCCACTTGTTCCAGCGCTCGGCGCCCTTGCCCATGCGATCCAGGGTGGCGCCGATAAAGCCGATGGCGACGGTCTTGCGCGCCATGCTCAGTGCTCCGCCACGGTGATCAGCAGGGGCGACTCGAAGATCGCCACCGGTGATACCACGGTCTCGTCCAGCGGGATGTTCTGGCCGTAGCGCTCGCGCATCTTCGCCTTCACCACCGGCGAGCTCAGGTCGAAGTCGCGGATGCGCTGCAACTCGCCCAGGCGCAGGCCTAGGCTGCGCTCGTAGAGCTTCCATACCAGCTCCGAGCAATACAGGCGCTGGTCATTCCACTCGAAGGCCAGGTCATAGCGACGCCCGCGCATGCCCTCCGCCAACTGGCGCATCTGCACCAGCACGTCAGGGGTCAGCAGCTCATCGGCACGGGCCAGCCGCTTGATCACGTAGTGCCCACCCTCGCCCCGGGCGATCCAGTGCTGCAGCGGCACGTACTGCACCTTCGCCCCCGCCTCGAACACCTGCAGCGTGCCGTTGCGCGCCAGCACCAGCCCCATGTGGCTGTAGCGCGAGTGGGTGGCCTGCTGCACCGCCAGGCTCTGCGCCGAGCGCGACTGGTGGAAGATGATGTCGCCCTCGTGCACCTCGGGCAGCGGCACCGCCTGGGCCAGGCCGGCAAACAGGCTGAAGACGAGAAAAAGTGAAAAGCGCATGGCATGTCCTTGTCGAGGGCGCGTCAGTGCCGGCGATTTTATCCAAAAAGATAAATTCGTATATCCATGAATATGAATATTCATGACGACTGCCGCCATGGAGATCATTGGATTCAGCGGAAATAGAAATTAAATCCTTATAAATCAATGAGTTAAAAATTAATTCGAGCCACGAAAACGGAACTGGCACGCCGCTCGCTATATCCCTGTCAACGAAAGGACAACAGAGCGAGAAGCCACTATGGCCAACACCGCACTCTTCAACACCCAGGCAGCAGGCCTGCCGCAGGTGGATGCACTGAACCACAGCCAGGCCGGCGCCTACGCCCTGCAGCCGAAGCACAAGCTGGCGCAACTGGCGATGACCGGTTGCCTGAACCAGACCTTCTACGCCGACGCTCCCGAGCAACTGGCCGAGGTCCTGGCCCTGGTGGCTCAACTGGACGCGGCCTTCGTGGCCAAGACCGCCGTGTACGCCCGTCGTGCCGGCCACATGAAGGACATGCCGGCCCTGCTGGTGGCCGCTCTGGCGGCGCAACGCTCCTCCCTGCTGCCGGCAGTTTTCGGCCAGGTGGTGGATAACGGCAAGATGCTGCGCAACTTCGTGCAGATCCTGCGCAGCGGTGTGACCGGCCGTAAATCGCTCGGTTCACAACCCAAGCGACTGGTACAGGAGTGGCTGAACACCGCCAGCGAGCGACAACTGCTGCAAGCCGCGATCGGCAACCAACCTTCCCTGGCGGACGTGCTGAAGATGGTTCACCCGAAACCGAGCGAAGCCTGGCGTGAAGCCTTCTTCGCCTGGGTACTCGGCAAGCCGGCGGATGCCGACGCGCTGCCGCCGCTGACCCGTGCCCTGCTGGCTTACCGCTGCGGCGCCAGCGACGAGCTGCCGGACGTGCCCTTCCAATTGCTGGGTGACCGTCAGCTGAGCGCTGAACAGTGGCTGGTACAGGCACAGCGAATGGGCTGGCAGGCACTGCGGATGAACCTCAACACCCTGGCACGCCACGGTGTGTTCCAGTTGCGCGGCGCGGCCTACACGGTTGCCGCGCGGCTGGCGGACCGGGAAGCGGTGGCCAAGGCACGGGTCTACCCGTACCAGTTGCTGACTGCCTACAAGATGGCCGGCAGCGAAGTACCGGAGCCGGTGCGCGAGGCGCTGCAGGACGCACTGGAAATGTCGCTGGCCAATGTGCCGGCGCTGCGGGGCAACGTGGTGGTGTGCCCGGACGTATCCGGCTCCATGCAGAGCCCGGCCACCGGCTACCGCCCGGGCGCCACCAGCACCGTGCGCTGCATCGACGTGGCGGCGCTGATGGCCGCAGCGGTACTGCGCAAGCAGCCGATGGCGCGAGTGATGCCGTTCGAGAACCACGTGGTGAACGTGCGACTCAACCCGCGTGACAGCGTGATGAGCAACGCGCAGAAGCTGGCCTCGATCGGCGGCGGTGGTACCAACTGCTCGGCACCGCTGGCGCAGCTGGTGAAGGAGAAGGCCAAGGTGGATACGCTGATCCTGGTTTCTGACAACGAATCCTGGATCGACGCCAAGCGTCGCGGCGCCACCGAAACCATGCTCCAGTGGCAGCAGCTGAAGCGGCTGAACCCGAAGGCGAAGATGGTCTGCATCGACATCCAGCCCTACGGCACCACCCAGGCGCAGGAGCGGGCGGACATCCTCAACGTCGGCGGTTTCGGCGATGCGGTATTCGATGTGGTCGCCCAGTTCGCCAGCGGCGCATACGGCGCGCGGCACTGGGTCGAGCTGATCGAGGCGACCGAGCTGTAGCGAAAAGATGAAGGGCCCCGCAATGGGGCGGGGCCCGCAACGAGTTGAAGCGCGAGACGGCGAATGCAGCCGGGACTACATCACCGATGTCCCTGCACACCTTTGTCACCGTAGCGCGCGGCACGAATGCAGGTGGCTGTACATCGGTTGAGCCGGTTCGATTCCGGCCCGCGGCAACGCGGAACAGTCGCCTTCCCTTGTCGTGCCACCTTGAGTTTTGCGACGAATGCCGGTGGAACTACACCCTTCCACGGTCGAGATGCGGGTTCGAATCCCGTCGGCTCCAATACTGCGGGGCCGTAGTTCAACGGTAGAACACGAAAACGTTTCACCACCTTTTGTCGTCGCACCTGTTTCACCACGGCCCGCATGGGCCGGCAGCGAATGCAGCGGACATTACATTGGTCGCGGGTTCGAACCCCGCCCCGGCAACGGGTAGCTCAGTAGGTAGAGCAGTCTCATGTCCGCGTCGCCTCGTCGCTGCACCAGGGCCATCGAATGGCCAAAGGATCGACCCGGCGAATGCCGGTGGAACTACAGGACGTCGTGGTTGCGGGTTCGACTCCCGCCGGCTCTTCGGGGCCGTAGCTCAACGGATAGAGCGCGATGCACGTTTCACCTCAGTTGTCGCCGTTTTGAAATTGAAAGGAACGAGAACATGGAAAAGCACTACAACCTGCTGGAAGTCGCCAACGGCAAACCGATCAAGCTCTGGACCCAGGGCGTACCGGTGGAGGACGACGCGCGCAAGCAACTGATGAACACCGCGCAGATGCCCTTCATCTTCAAGCACCTGGCCGTGATGCCGGACGTGCACCTGGGTAAGGGGTCGACCATCGGCAGCGTGATCCCCACCGTCGGCGCCATCATCCCGGCCGCCGTGGGCGTGGACATCGGTTGCGGAATGATCGCCGCGCGCACCTCGCTGACCGCCTCCGACCTGCCGGATAACCTGGCCGGCCTGCGAAGCGCCATCGAAAGAGCCGTGCCCCACGGGCGTAGCGTTTCCCGCGGTGGCCGAGACAAAGGCGCCTGGGAAGACGTGCCGGAGCTGGCGGACCACGCCTGGTCGGCCCTGGCCGGGCGCTTCAAGGTGATCACCGATAAGTACCCGCGCCTGGAGAAGACCAACAACCGCAAGCACCTGGGAACCCTAGGAACCGGTAACCACTTCATCGAGGTCTGCCTGGACGAAGCACAGCGCGTCTGGTTCATGCTCCACAGCGGATCGCGCGGCGTAGGTAACGCCATCGGCAACCTGTTCATCGAACTGGCCCAGGCCGATATGCGCCAGCACATCGCCAACCTGCCGGACCGCGACCTGGCCTACTTCGAAGAAGGCAGCGAGCACTTCGACGACTACGTGGAAGCCGTGAGCTGGGCCCAGGACTTCGCCAAGCAGAACCGCGCGATGATGATGCATGCCGTGATCGCTGCAGCACGCCAGGTGATCACCAAGCCCTTCGAGGCCAACCTGGAGGCGGTGAACTGCCACCACAACTACGTGCAGAAGGAGCAGCACTTCGGCCAGGAGGTCCTGGTAACCCGCAAGGGTGCGGTATCGGCGCAGAAGGGCCAGCTGGGGATCATCCCGGGCTCCATGGGCGCGCGCAGCTTCATCGTGCGCGGCCTGGGTAACGAGGAGGCGTTCTGCTCCTGCAGCCACGGTGCCGGTCGCACCATGAGCCGTACCAAGGCGAAGAAACTGTTCACCGTGGAAGACCAGATCCGCGCCACCGCCCATGTGGAATGCCGCAAGGACGAAGACGTAATCGACGAGATCCCCATGGCCTACAAGGATATCGACGCCGTGATGCATGCCCAGCGCGAGCTGGTGGAAGTGGTGCACACCCTGCGCCAGGTGGTGTGCGTAAAGGGGTAAAAACTACCTGCGTTGCCATCGCTGCGTTAAAAGCAGGCTCGTGCGCGAGTCCGATCAAAATGCTCATTTACGGCTCGTAAACTCCACTTTTTCGCCTGCTTTTGCCTTGCGCTGACTGCCTCGCCGACGTTTTTCAAGACACTGTGAAGAGGAAATCATGTTGCAGAAACTGGAGAACCGCCGGGTGACGGAACTCCAGGCCCGCCTCGACGAAGCCGGCAGCGTCTTCGACTTCGTCGTGCTGGGCCTGGATGTCACCGCCCGCCCCGGCGAGGCCGAGCACAAGGATGCGCTGCGGGTGCTGTTCGAAGGCATTCGCGAACGCTCCCATGCATGGCGCCGCAAGCTGCTGGAAGAACACCCGCAGTACGCCAATAAACCCTGGCCGGAGCTGATCCCCGACCTGGATCGGGCGCGCCCGCAGGCCCTGGATGCCGCGCGCATCGAGGACCTGGCGCGGGACGATGGGCCGCTGTACCGGGCCCTGGTCGGCCCGCCCTACGGCAGCACGCTGCAGGTGGAGGACTTCCGCGAATGGCGCGAGGTCCTGCGGCTGCATGCCGGCGAAGGGCTGCAGGTGCTGGACTGGGTCGGCAACGCCGACGACGAACCCCAGCGCAGCGCCTGGAGCAGCTACTTCGATGACGGCAAGGAATGGTGGGGCATCTGGTGCCTCACCCTGTACAACCCGAGACGACGAACACTCAGCGCGCTGGCCGCCAGCGCCACCGATTGAAGCAGTAAAGGAACCAACGAAATGACCAGCGACCACCGCCATCCCCTCCCCGCCGCCATGCGCGAGCGGGTGCTGGAGGAACTGCAACGGGTCGAACGCGAGCGCAAGGTCACCGTGCTCTACGCCTGCGAATCCGGCAGCCGCGCCTGGGGCTTCGCCTCCAGCGACAGCGACTACGACGTGCGCTTCGTCTATGTCGAGCAACCCGACTGGTACCTGCAGGTGAGTGAGCCGCGCGACGTGATCGAGCGCCCGCTGGACGACGAGCTGGACGTCAGCGGCTGGGAACTGCGCAAGGCCCTGCGCCTGCTGCGCCACTCCAACCCCACGCTGCTGGAATGGCTCGACTCGCCCCTGGTGTACCGCCAGGACGAAGCCGCCAGTGCACGCCTGCGCGAACTGGCCGAAGCCTTCTGGTCGCCCCGAGCCGTGCGTCACCACTACCTGTCCATGGCCAAGAAGAACTTCCGGGGCTATCTGCAAGACGAGACCGTGCGTTTCAAGAAGTACCTCTACGTCCTGCGCCCGCTCCTGGCGGTACGCTGGCTCGACCAAGGCCGCGGCCGCCCGCCGATGCCCTTCGAGGACCTGCTGGTGACCCTGGATGACGCTGCACTGCTGGAGGAAATACACGCGCTGCTGCAACTCAAGCGTGCGGGGACCGAAGCCACCTACGGCCCTCGCCGCGAGGTGCTGCACGCCTTCATCGAAGCCCAGCTGGCCTGCGCCGGTGAAGCGCCACAGCTGCCACGGGGCGAGGGCGATGACGCCCTGCTGGATGAATTCATGCGCCACTGCGTGCGGACCCACGCCGCCTGACGCCAACGAGTAAAGGGAGAACACGGGAAATGGATTTCAAACTGCTTATCACCCTGCCGGCGCTCCTCGGCCTGGCCAGCAGCCTGGCCGCCCAGGAGCGCCAGCGGCTGGAAACCGTCGCCCTGGACGCAACAACGGCCTTCGAACTGTCGCTGCCCGCCTGCACCCAGACGGCCTGCCCCTTCGAGCTGCGCCTGTTGCGTGGCGGCCAGCCGGTCGGCGCCCCGGCGGCGCTGACCTGGTCGGCGACGGCTGCACCGGCCCAGCCAGCGGAGCCCGATCCCCTGTACGGCACCGGTACGCCCCTGGCGAGCGCTTCGGGCCAACCCGGGGTGTGGATAACCGGTGAGGAGGAAGGGCAGGTCAGCGCCTCCGCCCGCCCGCTGCCGCTGGCGGATGGCGCGCCGGCACTGCTGGTCACCCAGATGGCCGGCTTCGAGCATCCCAAGCGCCGCCACGCCCTCTACCTGGCGACGGCCCAGGGCCCGCGCCTGGCCTGGTCCCACGACGAGGCCCCGGGACCCAACCAGAGCTGGGTGTTGGCCGCCACCGGTGAGAGTCCGGTGCTGCTGGTGCGCTACCACGCCACGGAGGACAACGCGCCAGACCGCCTGGAAACCCGCAACCTGAAGTGGAATGGCGACCACTCGGCCCTGGCCGAAGCGGCCACTCCGCCGCCAGCGTCGCTGCTCGCGGTGATCGCCGAGCGCCACGCCAGCGCCACCGCCGCCCATGCCTCCCGCACCCGGCAGCCCGAGTGCCTGGGGTCCTATGCAGTCATCGACACCGGCACCCCGGGCGCTAACCGCTACGCCCTGATGCAGGTGGCGGAAAGCGCCTCCCAGGCCCAGGCGGAAACCACCCGCCTGCACCACTGCGCAGCGACCCTGCGCCCACAGAGCGTGCCACTGGCACCGCTATTGAATACACCCGCCCCGACGCCATAAGCCGGCGGGACAGGGATGGGGCCTGATCCCCCATCCAAGGAGAGCTCCAATGAACACAACGCAATGGCTCGCCCATTGGCGGGACCAGCTACGCGTGAAACAGGCTGGCGGCGAATACACCGACTGGCTGCGATACCGGCTGGACGAAGCCGAAACCGCCCTGGCCAACGGCGTCACCCTCAGCGCCCGCGAGTTGCCTCGGCAGCACAACGGTTTCATTCGCGAGGGCGTGCTGCGCCGCCACCTCGAGCGGGGCAACGAATCCGCTTTGGCCTATTGCCTCGTCTGCCTGAACGACTCGGTGGCGAGCCTGCGCGAGCTGGCACGGGGTGCCCTGGAACAGCGCCTGGTCGCAGCGTCTGCCGAGAGCCTGCTGGCCAACCTCGACCTGCTGCTGGACCTGCAGCGCAAGATGCGCGCCGACCACGGCGTGGCCCTGGCCAGCATCCAGGAACGCCTGCGAGAGCCCGCGCTGCGCCCGACCTTGCTTCAGGCGCTACCAGGCCTGAGCGGACGGGAAGCACGCTTCGTCTTCAGCACCCTGATGGCTGAGGGCACTCTCGACGCCGAACTGCTCGGGACCGCCCTGGCACACCCCGATCCAACGCTGCGCACCCAAGCCATGGACGCGCTGGGCAAGGCGCCGTCCAACCTGGCCGGCCCGCTCTGGCGCCGAGCCTTGATGGACCGCAGCGGCCGCCTGCGCGCCAAGGCCCTGTATGCGCTGCTCAAGGGCGAACCCGACGCAGCAGAACTGCACAACTGGCTGGAAACGGCCCTGCTGGACAGCTCGCCCGCCGTTCGCGACCTGGCGCGCTGGGCTGCGCCTCGCCATGGCGTCGACGCCCCGGCCGTGGTGCGACGTGCCCTGGAGCAGCTGCCGAAGGACAGGGCCCACTGGCACGGCGTGCTCGGCCAGGCCGCTGAACTGCGCATGGAGGAAGCCGTTCCGCTGGCCCACCAGGCGCTCGCCACGCCACTGCTCTCCGTACGCCGCAAGGGCCTGCAGGTGCTGATGGAGCTCGCCCCTGAACAAGCAAGCGAGGCAAGCCTCGTCCTGCTGGACGACGCCGCACCGGGCGTGATCGTGGCGGCACTCCTGGCCTTGAAGCGCCTGCGCCACCCGGCATTCGAGCCGGCACTGCAGGCAGAGATCGCCCGTCGTGCCGTGGAGGACATACCGGGCAGCCTGCGCCTCATCCTGATGCGGCCTGCCGGCGCCCAATCGGAAAGCCTGCTGGATGGCCTGTGCAGCGCTGCTGAAGCCCAGCGCGAGCTCTGGCTACAGGCGTTCCAGTCCTGGCGTCAGCGCTGGCGACCGAACAGATACTGGGCGTCTGCCGCGCAACTCAAGGCCCGCCTGGAAGGCCTGCGCGACAGGCAACTGATACCCGAAGAAGAACTGACGGCCCTGATACGGCTGCTGTGAAAGCGCCCTTAGCGGAAGCAATTGATCGGAACACTGAAGACATGAACAAGGATTTTCTCGAACTCGACGGCGCCATCGGTGGCGGCCAGATAATGCGCAGCGCGCTGAGCCTGTCGATGATCAGCGGGCGCGCGTTCCGCATCCGCAATATCCGTGCGAAGCGCAGTCGGCCGGGCCTGTTGCGCCAGCACCTGACGGCGGTGCTGGCGGCAGCGCAGGTGTCCGGGGCAGTGGTCGAGGGCGCTGAGCTGGGCTCGCAGACGCTGTGCTTCACGCCCGGGCCGATACGCGGCGGCGACTACCGTTTCGCCATCGGCAGCGGGGGCAGCTGCACCCTGGTGCTGCAGACCCTGCTGCCGGCGCTGCTGTTCGCCGACGGGCCGAGCACCCTGGAGGTCAGCGGCGGCACCCACAACCCGCTGGCGCCGCCGGTGGACTTTCTCCAGTGCGCCTGGCTGCCGCTGTTGCGCCGCATGGGCGCCGAGGTGGAGCTGGAGCTGCTGCGCCACGGCTTCATGATGGCCGGTGGCGGCGTGGTGCGGTTGCGCATGGCACCCGGCGAACTGCAGCCGCTGCACCTGGAGGCACCGGGCGTGGTGTTGAAGCGCCAGGCACGCGCGCTGGTCGCCGGGGTTCCCGGCCATGTCGGCGAACGCGAGCTGCAACGGGTGGGCAAGCGTCTGGGCTGGAGTGAGGACGAGCTGCACCTGCAGTTCATCGACAATGACCAGGGGCCGGGCAATGCCCTGCTGCTGGAGATCGGCTGCGCGACCCTGACCGAGGTGTTCAGCGCCTTCGGCCAGCCCCGCCTGGGTGCGGAGCGGGTCGCCGACCTGGCGGTGGACGAGGCCCGTGCCTGGCTGGCTTCTGGCACCGCGGTGGGCGAGCACCTGTCGGACCAGCTGCTGCTGCCCATGGCCCTGGCCGGCGGCGGCAGCTTCAGCACCCTGGTGCTCAGCGACCACCTGGTGAGCAATATCGAGGTGATCCAGCAATTCCTGCCCGTCCGCTGTCAGATACAGAGTAAGCGGCAGGATTTCCACGACATCGCCATCACGGCGGTTTGACGAAACCACGACATCCTCCCGCCGATACTTGCGCCAGGCCGCCCCTCCCGGGGTGGCCGCCGCAATGAAATCAGCACATGTACGCCCGGGTAACGGGCGTACGGGAGTCGAACATGGCGTCATTCCGCGCCGCCCTTGCCATCCCCCTCCTACTCGGCTGCGCCCTGCTGGCCGGCTGCGAGAGCACCCACCAACACCTGATCGCCGAAGGCTACCCACCGGCCTTCGCCGACGGCTTCCGCGACGGCTGCAGCAGTGGCCGCCAGGCGGCCGGCGTGATAACCGGCGCCTTCCGCAAGGACGTGCCGCGCTACCTCAAGGAGCGCACCTACGCCGAAGGCTGGGGCGACGGTTTCGAGCAGTGCAAGGAACAGGTGCGCAGCGAAGAGCTGCGCGAGTTCCACGAGCAGATCTCCAAGGACCGCGACGAGGACTGGGAGCGCGACAAGCGCCGCGCCATGGACCGCGCCCTGACCGGCCATTGAGCGGCCGGGCACAACCGTCGCGCAAACGAAAAGGGCAGCCATTCGGCTGCCCTTTTTCGTCGCGGATGAATCCGCTCCCACCAGGGGATGTCGCGACTCAGACCACGCCTTGCGCCAGCATGGCGTCGGCCACCTTGACGAAGCCGGCGATGTTGGCGCCCTTCACGTAGTTGATCCGGCCGTGCTCTTCGCCGTGGGCGACGCAGGCATGGTGGATGTTCTGCATGATGCCGTGCAGGCGCTGGTCCACCTCACCGGCGCTCCAGTGCAGGCGCATGGCGTTCTGGCTCATCTCCAGGCCGCTGGTGGCGACGCCGCCAGCGTTGGAGGCCTTGCCCGGGGCGTAGAGGATGCCGGCCTCGACGAAGATATCCACAGCCTCCAGGGTCGAGGGCATGTTGGCGCCTTCGGCGACGCAGATGCAGCCGTTGGCCAGCAGGGTGCGGGCGTCGTTGGCGTCCAGCTCGTTCTGGGTCGCGCAGGGCAGCGCGATGTCGCAAGCCAGGCTCCAGGGGCGCTGGCCGGCGAGGAAGCGCAGGCCAGGCGCCGGCAGCTCGCTGAGGCGGCCACGGCGCACGTTCTTCAGCTCCATCACCGCTTCCCACTGCTCCTGGGTCAGGCCGCCTTCGGCGAACAGGGTGCCTTCGGAATCGGACAACGAGATCACCTTGCCGCCCAGCTCCATGACCTTCTGCGCCGCGTACTGGGCGACGTTGCCGGAGCCAGAGATGGCCACGCGCTGGCCGTCGAAGCCGCTCTCGCGGCCCTTGAGCATTTCCTGGGCGAAGTACACGCAGCCGTAGCCGGTGGCTTCCGGGCGGATCAGGCTGCCGCCGTAGGACAGGCCCTTGCCGGTGAGCACCGAAGTGAACTCGTTGGACAGGCGCTTGTACTGGCCGAACAGGAAGCCGATCTCGCGGGCACCGACGCCCATGTCACCGGCGGGCACGTCGAGGTCGGCGCCGATGTGACGGTACAGCTCGCTCATAAACGACTGGCAGAAGCGCATGACTTCGGCATCGCTCTTGCCCTTGGGGTCGAAGTCCGAGCCGCCCTTGCCGCCGCCCATGGGCAGCGAGGTCAGGGAGTTCTTGAACACCTGCTCGAAGGCCAGGAACTTGAGCACGCCGAGGTTCACCGAGGGGTGGAAGCGCAGGCCGCCCTTGTACGGGCCGATGGCGCTGCTCATCTGCACGCGGAAGCCACGGTTGACCCGTACGCGGCCGGCGTCATCGACCCAGGGCACCCGGAACAGCACCGCGCGCTCCGGCTCCACCAGGCGCTCGAGAATGCCGGCCTGCAGGTAATGCGGGTTGGCTTCGAGGAAGGGCCACAGGCTGCGCAGCACCTCTTCCACGGCCTGGTGGAATTCGGGCTGGTCGGGGTCACGCCGTTTCAGGCGGGCAAGATAGTTGTCGACGGATTCGGTCATGGCGTCCTGGCCTGCTCGTTCTGATCAAAAGGGCGCTGACTCTAACAAGGAAAACGCGCCCTACAGAAGTGCAAAATGACGCCTTATTGAATCTTTTTGGTGCAAATCTATAAAAGACGCCGTAATCGAAGGGAATAAACCCCTCTGAAACGGGGATTTCGTCGAGCAAAGCCTGCACCTTGTCGGCGCAATCCAGGCTCTCAAATAGCGCATTCGCGCGAGCACCGAGCGAGCGGGGCGCTGCCGCCTGGCCTTTGTATCCACCCATTTCCACGGGAGAACTCGGCACATTCGCGCCAGTCATAGCGATGTGCCATTTCGGCACTCACTCCCAGGAGTTCATCCATGTACCGCTCGCGCATGCGTCCTTCCCTCCTCGCCGCCACCACGCTCACCGCCCTGCTGCTCGCCGGCATCGGCCAGGCCCGAGCAGGTGTCGAGATGGCAGGCTCGGCCAGCAGCTATGACAACCTCGCCGCTGTAGATAGCACCTCCCACGGGGGCCAACTGACGGAGAGCAACATCAGCGTCGGCGATCTCAAGGAGATGCAGAAGCACATCAACAAGCTGAATCAGCTGAGCAGCGATCAGGCCGACACCATCAGCGCCCTGAGGCGCCAGGTGGACGACCTCAAGCGCGACAGCGGCTCGGCCAACGACATCTCCGGCATCCAGCGCGGGCTGGATGAGCAGGCACGCAAGACCGACCAGTTGCAACGCAGCCTGGACGACCTGGCCCGTAAGGTGAAGTAAGCCGGGAGCGGAAACGAAAACGGAGCCTTTCGGCTCCGTTTTCTTTTGCGGCCCACCCGGCGTCAACCGGGGGATGACCTCAGGTCACTGGGCCAGCTTCTTGTGACGCACGCGGTGCGGCTGGGCAGCGGCATCGCCCAGGCGTTTCTTGCGGTCGGCTTCGTACTCGGTGTAGTTGCCTTCGAAGAACACCGCTTGCGAGTCGTCTTCGTACGCCAGGATGTGGGTGGCGACGCGGTCCAGGAACCACCGATCGTGGGAAATCACGATGGCGGCGCCGGGGAAGTCAAGCAGGGCTTCTTCCAGGGAGCGCAGGGTTTCAACGTCGAGGTCGTTGGACGGTTCGTCGAGCAGGAGGACGTTGCCACCCTCCTTCAGGGTCAGGGCCAGGTGCAGGCGGCCACGCTCACCACCGGACAGGTCCTTGACGAACTTCTGCTGGTCGCCGCCCTTGAAGTTGAAGCGACCGACGTAGGTGCGCGACGGGATCTCGTAGTTGCCGATGCGGATCTGGTCGGAGCCGTCGGAAATCTGCTGGAACACGGTCTTGCTGCCATCCAGGTCGTCGCGGCTCTGGTCCACGCAGGCCAGTTGCACGGTCTCGCCGATCTCGATGCTGCCCGAGTCCGGCTGCTCCTTGCCCATGAGCATGCGGAACAGGGTCGACTTACCGGCACCGTTACCGCCGATCACGCCGACGATGGCGCCCTTGGGCATGGAGAACGACAGGTTGTCGATCAGCACGCGGTCGCCGTAGCCCTTGGTGACGTTCTTGAACTCGATGACCTTGTCGCCCAGGCGCGGACCGGCCGGGATGTAGATCTCGTTGGTCTCGCTGCGCTTCTGGAATTCCTGGGATTGCATTTCCTCGAAGCGCTGCAGGCGGGCCTTGGATTTCGACTGGCGGGCCTTGGCGCCTTTGCGCACCCACTCCAGTTCTTCCTTCATGGCCTTTTCATGGGCCGACTGCTGCTTGGATTCCTGGGCCAGACGGGCCGACTTGGTCTCCAGCCAACCGGAGTAGTTGCCCTCGTAGGGGATGCCCGCGCCACGGTCGAGTTCGAGGATCCAGCCGGCGACGTTATCGAGGAAGTAACGGTCGTGGGTAATGGCTACCACGGTGCCCGGGAAGTCGTGGAGGAAGTGCTCCAGCCAGGCGACGGAGTCGGCGTCCAGGTGGTTGGTCGGTTCGTCCAGCAGCAGCATGTCGGGGGCGGACAGCAGCAGGCGGCACAGGGCCACGCGGCGCTTCTCACCACCGGACAGGTGCTCGACGCGGGCGTCCCAGGCCGGCAGGCGCAGCGCATCGGCGGCGACTTCCAGCTGGCGCTCCAGGTTGTGGCCATCGCTGGCCTGGAGGATGGCTTCGAGCTTGGCCTGCTCGGCGGCCAGCTTGTCGAAGTCGGCGTCCGGGTCGGCGTAGGCGGCGTAGACCTCGTCCAGGCGAGCCTGGGCGTCCTTCACCACGCTGACCGCTTCCTCGACCACTTCGCGCACGCTCTTGTTCGGGTCCAGCTGCGGCTCCTGGGGCAGGTAGCCGATGTTCAGCTCGGGCATCGGGCGCGCTTCGCCGTCGAACTCGGTGTCCACGCCGGCCATGATCTTCAGCAGAGTCGATTTACCCGAGCCGTTGAGGCCCAGCACACCGATCTTGGCGCCGGGGAAGAACGACAGGGAGATGTTTTTAAGGATTTCCCGCTTCGGCGGAACAACCTTGCTCAGCCGATGCATGGTGAAGACGTATTGAGCCATGGGTGACCTTGGTTCTGTGATCAGGGGTATAGAGCGGGGCGCAGGCGCTCCCGCGCGCGTGCGGCAAAGCTACCGGAATGGGCGAAACAGGGCAAACGACGCTCGTCGGCCATGCTGGCACTTCGCCTCACTTCAAGGCATGCTAGCCGGCTTGCATCAGCCGGACTACAGTCAGTCGGCAAGCACCACCCTGCCTTTTTCGTCGTCACCGCAGGATTTCGCCCAGTGCCCAAGCTTCGCCCTTCCACTACCCCGCGTGCGCCCGGAGAGCCGTACGGCCCGCCGATGCATCGCTCGGTGAAGGGCCTGCTCGTGATCCTCGTGCTGTCGATGCTCGGCCTGCTCCTCTGGCAGCTGCAACAGGAGTACCACCAGCTCCAGGACAGCCAGCGACAACGCAGCCAGGAGCTGGCGCGGGAAATGTCCAGCCACCTGGAAGGCAGCATGGAGTTCAAGGCCCAGGCCGGCCTCGCCTTCCTCTCCCAGAGCGCCCGCCAGCCGTCCATCGACCCCGAGCTGCTGGACAACCTGCGGCGCATCTACCCGGCCATGCGCAGCATCGCCTGGCTCACCCCCCGTGGCGGCATCGCCGCCGACAGCGCGGAAGGCGCCGACGACGCCCTGTTCGTCGCCAGCCTCTACCAGCGCTCCGCCGGCCAGCCCGTGCACTTCGCCTTCAGCGCCCAGGCCGGCGGCCAGCTGTACCTGATCCTGCGGGACGTGCAGGCCAACAACGCCTGGCTGCTGCGCCTGGCGCCGCGTGCGCTGCACAACTGGATCCGCGAGCAGGAGCGCGCCCAGTCCGGCTGGCTGCTGGAGGACCGCTTCAGCGCCCGCGTGCTGCTGCACAGCGGCAAGCTCGACAAGGACAGCCCCATCGTCATGCCGGTGACCGCCGAGGAAGAGTCGCAGACGCTGTTCCTCGCCCCCCTCGCCCACAGTGACTGGCAGCTGCGCGCGCTCTACGACGAACGCCAGGTGCAGGCCCAGTTGCTGCCCGGGCTCATCGGCCGCTTCGCGCTGTTCCTGATCTGCGCCACCCTGGCCACCATCGCCCTGTTCGTCCTGCAGCGCGAACAGCGCAACCTGCGCGAGATCAACGACGCCTCGCGGCGCTCCCTGCGCCAGGCGGCCAGCGCCCTGGGGGTGATCGAAGAGCGCGTGGTGGTGACCTGGACCGACGGCGTGGTGTGCTACCTCAACGCCCGCGCCGAGGCGTTGTTCGGCATGAGCAGCGAAGAATCCCAGGAGTACCACCTGCTGGCCCTGCTGCCAGGGCTGGACCCGCTGCTGCTGCACGCCACCACCTTCCCCAACGACCTCGGCCCGGACCTGGTGCCCGCCGGCGTCGACGGCGAGCAGCGCCTGTTCGCCGTGACCCGCAACGACCTCAACGATGGCGCCAAGCTGATCGGCTACGTCTGGGTGCTGCGCGACGTCACCGAAGAGCAGCAGGCCCTGCGCGTGCTGCAGGAAACCCGTCGGCGCTACCAGGACATCTTCGAAGGCACCGGCGTCGCGCTCTGCGTGCTGGACCTTTCCGGCCTGCGCGAATACCTGTTCCAGCTGGGCCTGCGCGACACCCAGGCCCTCGGCCAGTGGATCACCGCGCACCCCGAGCAGCACATGGAGCTGCAGCAGCGCCTGCGCATCACCGAGGTCAACCAGTTCGCCCTGCGCCTGCTGGGCGTCGCCAGCACCGAGCAGGCCTGGCAGCAGTTGGTCGGCCACGGCCCGTTGCGCGATGGCGGCATCCGCGTCCAGCTGATCGGCGCCGTGCTCGGCAGCCAATCGCAGATCGAGCTGGAAACCCGCCTCGTCACGCCCCAGGGCACCGAGCGCCACCTGTGGGTGGTGCTGCGCCTGCCGGAAATGATCCAGGACCTGCACGCCGTCACCCTGAGCATCAGCGACATCACCAGCCGCAAACGCATCGAGCTGTCGCTGATCGAGCGCGAGCGCTTCTGGTCCGACGTGGTGCTGGCCGTGCCGGACACCCTCTACGTGCACGACATCGGTAACCGCAAGGTCATGCTCAGCAACAACCGCCTCGGCCAGCAGCTCGGCTACAGCCGCAGCGAGCTCAAGGAGATGGGCGAGCGCTTCTGGGAGCAGGTGCTGCACCCGGACGACGAGGAACAGTACTGGCGCATGCGCAACCTGCAACAGGTAGTCGGCGACGGCCTGCTGCTGCAATGCCAGTTGCGCTGGCGCCATCGCGACGGCAACTGGCACTGGTTCGACATCCGCGAGCAATCCCTGACCCGCGACGAGCAGGGCCGGGTCAGCCGCCTGATAGGCGTGGCCAAGGACATCACCGAGCAGATCGAAGCCAGCGAACTGATGCGCGACAGCGAGCGGCGCTACCGCCTGCTGGCAGAAAGCATCAGCGACGTGATCTTCACCAGCGACCGCCAGCTGCAGCTCAACTACGTCAGCCCCTCGGTGCAGCCGGTGCTCGGCCTCAGCGCCGAATCGGTGGTCGCCAACGGCTTCAACACCGCCGTCGCCGACCCACGGCAGATGGCCCCGCTCTACGTGCTGCTGGACCAGGTCAGCAACGCCCTGGGCAACCCCCAGCGCCTGGCCGAACTGCGCGCCCGCCTGCCGGCCCAGCTGTTCCTCTTCGACTGCCTGCGCGCCGATGGCCGCAAGATTCCCGTGGAACTGCGCATCATGCTGATGTGGGACGAACACGGGCAGTTCGAAGGGCTGCTCGGCGTCGGCCGCGACATCAGCCAGCAACGCCGCGCCGAAAAAGACCTGCGCATGGCGGCGACGGTGTTCGAGCACTCCACCTCGGCCATCCTGGTCACCGACCCGGCGGGCTATATCGTCCAGGTCAACGAAGCCTTCAGCCGCATCACCGGCTATTCCTCGGCCGAAGTGCTCGACCAGCTGCCCTCGGTGCTCACCGCCGACCGCCAGCAGGCCACCCAGCTCAACTACATCCTCGGCCAGCTCAACCAGCGCGGCAGCTGGGAGGGCGAGGTCTGGCTCAAGCGCCGCCAGGGCGATGCCTACCCCTCGTGGATCGGCATCACCGCGGTGCACGACGAGGAAGGCGACCTGGTCAGCTACGTATGCTTCTTCAGCGACATCAGCGAGCGCAAGGCCAGCGAGCAGCGCATCCACCGCCTCGCCTACTACGACGCCCTCACCCACCTGCCCAACCGCACGCTGTTCCAGGACCGCCTGCACACCGCTCTGCAGCACGCCGAGCGGCACCAGGAGTGGGTGGTGCTGATGTTCCTCGACCTCGACCGCTTCAAGCCGATCAACGACTCCCTCGGCCATGCCGCCGGCGACCGCATGCTCAAGGACGTGGCCATCCGCCTGGCGGCCTGCGTCGACGACGACGACACCGTGGCGCGCATGGGTGGCGACGAATTCACCCTGCTGCTGCAACCTCGCGCCACCCGCGAAGGCGCGCTGAACCGCGCCATCAGCGTGGCCGAGCAGATACTCGCCAGCCTGGCACGGCCCTTCGTGCTGGAAGGCCGCGAGTTCTTCGTCACCGCCAGCATCGGCATCGCCCTCAGCCCCCAGGACGGCCGCGAGCTGAGCCAGCTGATGAAGAACGCCGACACCGCGATGTACCACGCCAAGGAACGCGGCAAGAACAACTTCCAGTTCTACCAGGCCGAAATGAACGCCCGCGCCCTGGAGCGCCTGGAGCTGGAGGGCGACCTGCGCCACGCCCTGGAGCAGCGCGAATTCATCCTCTATTACCAGCCGCAGTTCTCCGGCGACGGCAAGCGCCTCACCGGCGTCGAGGCGCTGCTGCGCTGGCAGCACCCCAAACGCGGCCTGGTGCCGCCCAACGACTTCATCCCGGTGCTCGAAGAACTCGGCCTGGTGGTGGACGTCGGCGACTGGGTGGTGCGCGAAGCCTGCCGCCAGCTCAAGCACTGGCACCAGCAGAAGATGCGCCTGCCGAAGATCTCGGTGAACATCTCCGCGCGCCAGTTCGCCGACGGCCAGTTGGTGGAACGCATCTCCGGAATCCTCGCCGACAGCGGCCTGCCGCCCGCCTGCCTGGAGCTGGAGCTGACCGAATCCATCCTCATGCGCGATGTCAGCGAAGCGATGCAGATTCTCGCCAGCCTCAAGCGCCTGGGCCTGTGCATCGCGGTGGACGACTTCGGCACCGGCTACTCCTCGCTCAACTACCTCAAGCAGTTCCCCATCGATGTGCTGAAGATCGACCGCAGCTTCGTCGACGGCCTGCCCGACGGCGAACGCGATGCGCAGATCGCCCGCGCCATCATCGCCATGTCCCACAGCCTCAACCTCGCGGTGATCGCCGAAGGCGTCGAGACCCACGCCCAGCTGGAGTTCCTCCGCGAACACGGCTGCGACGAAGTGCAGGGCTACCTCTTCGGCCGCCCCATGAGCCCCGAGCAGTTCGAGGCCCAGTTCGGCGGTGCTGCGCTGTTCATGCTCAGTTGAGCGGCGCACCAAACCGGCCTCGACCGCCTTACCAGCCGCTGTGACGGGCGTCTGGTTGTCATACGAATGAAGTTGAATATTTCCTACAGCCCTGCCAGATTTCGCTTCGCCATTTAAGTGTTGCAAAGGATTGCAAGTACGAAGCGACTCCTAGACACCCTCGCCAGTATCTGCAAAGCCCCCCTGAACGCCGCTGACCCTGCCGCCAAGTCGTGGCTTTTTTTCGTGGCCGGCAATCAGCGTCCCGGAGTGGTGGTCCCGGCCCCTGCCATTCCGGCCGCTCGTCACTGGTAGTCAGGCGCTCCACGCCCCCAACAAGAACCCCGCACAAGGATGATTGCGTCATGACCGTTTCTCGCGCCGCGAAACACCGCCCCACCCCTGCCAACCTGCTCCGCTGTGCTGTCGCACTGGGGCTCGCCGCCGTGCTCGGCGGCTGCAACTCCGCCGAATCCGAGGTCCAGAAGGAGGTGATCGACAACCTGCTGGTGAAGGACGTCTACAAATTCGGCGAGTACACCGAAGTCAACGGCATTGCCGCTTGCCAGACCGTCAACTCCGTCAGGGCCGACGGCCAGGAAACCGGTGACATGCAAGCCTTCGTGATGAAGAAGAACGGTACCTGGCATTTCCTGAGGTTCATCGACAGCTCTCACGAAGAGTGCGTGCAGGGTGCCGAGGAAGTGACCAAGGAATTGGTCGAGAAAGGCTACAAGGGCTGAGCGGCCCACCGAATTACCGTCACCACCCTGGAGAAGTTCAATGCGTACCCAATTCCTGCAAATCGGCCTCATCGCCGCCATGGGCCTGCTGGCCGCCTGCGGCTCTTCGCCGCGTGCCCCGCAACAACAGATCGTCGGCCAGATCCCGGCAGGCAGCCCCTTTGCCAAGGTGCAGCCCGGCATGTCCATGAAACAGGTGCATGACCTGATCGGCCAACCCACCGACAGCTACAACCACATGACCGGCAAGATGTTCATCCCCTTCTACTTCGGCAGCGACGCCATGCGCATGGAAGAGCTGTACAAGGGCCAGGGCCGCCTCACCTACACCGGCGTGGGCGCGGGCGGCGCCAACTTCAACGTCTACCAGATCACCTACGACCCGAGCGAAGACGGCTACAACAACCGTTGATACGTCACCTCAAACAAAAGCCCCGCTAGATGCGGGGCTTTTGTTTTACAGCGCGACTCCAAGCATGCGGCATCAATCCGAAACCGGCTTGACCACCAGGAAGTGCCGCACGCTGTAGTAGGCCTGCGAATCCTGCCAGCCGAGGCGCGAGAGGCTGTCCATGCCGGCCTGCCAGGCGTCGTTGTCGAACAGCGCCTCCACCGTGCGCTGGTTGCTGAAGGCGCAGAAGAAGTGGCGGAACCAGTGGATGCGCGCGTCCAGCGGCTGGGCGCGGATCTGCGCCTCGATACTTGGGAACAGCTCGGCGGGCAGCTCCGGCACCTTGCCATCAGCGCCCCGCAGGCCGAGGTTGCCCAGGTGCGCCTCGAAGCGCTGCTCGCCCACCTGCCAGGTCTCCACCATTACCTGCTCCTCGTCGACATGGCCCCACAACGCCGAGAGCAGCACGTGGAAGCTGTTGCGGCAGAAGTTCTGCCAGGCGTCCTGCAAACCCGACTCGCCCTCGCCCAGGCCGACGAAGGCTTCCTGGAACTGGCGGTTGTCGTCTTCCAGCAGCACATCCACGTTCAGCCGCCCGGTCTGCTCGCCGGGGTACCAGGTGGCGCGGATGGCCGGCAGCCGGCCAGCAGGGGCGACCCAGTCGTCGTGCACGACGAACTCGACGCCATGGGACTCAAACAGTGCAGCCAGGCGCTGCGTAACGAATACCGGTTCCATCTTCGATCCTTGTGCAATAAGGCACGCCCGAGGCGGCATAGACGGGGCCCGGGAATGCCAGGCCGAAACGGCGCGTAGATTACCGCGCTTGAGCGGTCGGAGCGGCAAGCCCGTCGAGCAGGACGCACTCGTCTGGCTGCGCCGCAGGTATTCTGCGCACCAGTCCGCACACGCGGGCGCCAGGGCGTGGGATCTTCTCCACCGCTGCTGCACAGAGGGAGAACCACCGACCATGAACCGACACTTCGCCAGGCTTGCCCTGCTGCTGGCCCTGCCCGCGCTCCACGCCGAGGCCGCCGCCCCGATGGACCACCCGCTCTTCGATGCCGCCTTCACCGAGGGCTACCAGGTGCAGGTGGAGGGCCAGGACTACCGCCTCCATACACAGGCCATCGGCGAGCTGGAGCTGCCCACCGGGCAACTGGTGGCCTGCGACCCGCTGGTGAGTTGCGACGGCCCCTTCACCCAGGCCGTGCCCAAGGGCCGCTATCCGTTGCAGCTGGCCATCGCGCGAATCGGCGATGACGAACGCGTGGCCTTCGCCCGCATCGTCTTCGCCCCCGGCCCGGCGACCCGCTGGGAGATGGCCCTGGTGAAAGGCCAGGACCCGAACACCCTGGCCCCGGACGAGTTCTTCGGCTACGGGGTGGACAGCGGCACCGGCGGCTTCATGGACGCCGCTGCCCTGCGCAGCTACGAGGCCCGCCGAGACCAGGAGGGCGAGGCCTTCGACAAGCGCCTGTTCGCCGAACTGGACAAGACCTACCAGCACACCCGCAGCTGGTACCTGCTGCCGACCGACGCCGGCAATGTGGCGCTCTTCTCCAGCGGCTACGGCGACGGCGCCTACCCCAGCTACTTCGGCTACGACGCCGACGGCCGGCTGGTGGCGGTGGTGACCGATTTTCTGTTGCTGCCTGAGCGCTGACAGCGAGCTGGAAGCTGGAAGCTGGAAGCTGGAAGCTGGAAGCTGGAAGCTGGAATAGCCTGAGGGATCGGTGGAGAGCGTCAACACCTGAGCTTATTTGTCTCCGCAGCCCGGGCGTAGGGTGGACCACGCTTCACCGGTCCACCCTTCGAGGTCATGCCGAACACCGCTCCACCCTCGCCGCGAAACCGGTTTCGTGATCCCCGACAGGCCCACGCCGGGGGCCTTGCCGTAAGATCGCGCCATCACGGCCCAGCGCCCCGCCCGACCAGCCCGCCATTGACCGGCGACGACGAGACAAGGAGCCCGCCATGTCCTGGTGGAAACGCTTTACCCGCAACGCCGATACCCGCCAGACCACCCCAGCCGCCCCGACCGCCGAGACGCAGGCCGCCCCCGAACAAACCAGCATCGAGCTGCGCCAGGGCACTGCCGAGTTCGAGCGCTTCATCACCGAGGCCGAGCTGGAACAGGGCAACCTCGCCCATGGCGCCGAGCACCTGGCCGAGCTGCTGAAGTTCGCCCCGGGCAACCCCGAATGGCTGGCCCTGGCCGAACGCTACCTGCAAACCGCCGGTACCCCGGCTGAAGCCGTGCTGCTGCCGCCGAGCGATCAGCGCTACGCCGCCACCGAGGCCCTGCGCTGCTGGATCATGGCCCGCGAAGGGCGGGTCGCCGACGCGGTGGACCTACTCCTGCACGTCATCGACGCCGCCCCCGAAAGCGACTACCTCGACGCCTGGGCCCTCGGCTGGCTGGAGCCGGCCGGCGCCCTGGAGCAGCTGGATGCCGACCTGCAGATGCGCCTCTACGGCCGCGTCATCCAGCGCACCCCGGAAGCCCGCGAAGCCACCGCCCACGACCTCGCCAATACCCGCCGCTGGGCTGCACTGGCCCGTCGCATCCGGCCTTCGGACGATTTCGTCGCCCAATGGGCCATGCTGCACATCGGCCTGCTACGCCGCGCCGCCCTGTTCGACCAGGCCCTGGAACTGGCCGGCCCGGAGCAACAGCAGGACTGGCACCAGGCGACCGCATGTGGCCTGGTACTACGCCAACAAGGCCGCCCGGCGGAGGCCGACCTGGCCTTCAGCCAGGCCATGCAGCAGCAACCGGAAGAACTCAGCACCTACCTGGAGGCCGGCGACACCTGGCTGGAGAACCAGGGCTGGGCCCAGGCGATCAACTGGTACGACCAGGCCCTGGCGCTGCACCCGGAACATGCCTGGGCCGCCCCCTCGCGGGACTACTGCCAGTGGCGCGCCACGGGCGACGACGCCCTGCTGCAGCGGGTGATCGACGCCGCCAAGGCCGATAACGAGCGCGCCTACCAGCTGTGGTTCCTCGCCAGCGGCGCCCCACCCCAACCCAACGACGCCAGCGCCAACGTCCTGCGCAAGATCCGCGACAGCCTGCTCGATGGCAGCTACAACGGCTCGCCCGGCGACAGCATCACCCTGCGCACCAGCTCCCTGGAGGCGCCGAGCAACGTCCTCGCCATCACCCTGGAACTCGCCGCCCATGGCCTGGCCGGTTGCAAGGTGGAGGTAACCGCCGAATCCATCGCCCAGCCCGACCCGCGCCAGCCTCTGGGCCCGGTCGCCCACCGGCTCTGGCGCTACGAGGGCGACCAGGCGCAGCCGGCCCTGCCGCCGCCGGGCGAAAAGGTCAGCGCGCTGATCGCCGCGCTCGCCGCCAAGCCCTATGCCCGCGCCAACTGGGCCCAGGCCAGCCATGTGGCCGCCGGCCTCACAGGTGACGAGCCGCTGCAGGTGCTGGCAACCCTGGTGCACCCGCCGGCGGTGCCCGACCGCTCGATTCCCGCGCTGCTCTGGCTCACCCGCGTGCAAAGCGCCGCCGCCCAGGTGCTGGCCCATCTCGACGGCGGCTGGGAAGGCTCGCGGCGCCGCGAACTGCTGCTCTGCGCCCTGTTCGGGCCCAGTGACTGGACCACGGTGGCGGCCATCCGCGTGCTGGCGGCCATCGCCCACGACCAGCCAGCCCACGCGCTGGACATCCACACTTGCTTCGAACACCTGGAAAGCCAGCGCCCCGACGACGGCTACTGCTGCTGGCTGGAGCCGCTCTACGAGAGCTGGCAGCAGCTGCCACTGCTGTTCGACCATGAGCGCGAGACCCTGCGCCAGAAGCTCGCCCAATTGCAGGAAGACGACAGTGATTCCGCGTGAATGCCACTTGTCTGTCGTATGACCGACCTTCATGTGTCAGCCAACGACCTATGAGTTAGAATGCGCGCCTTTCCACGTACCGATCCCTGAGAGGACCGCCATGTTCAGCCGTGATTTGACCCTCGCCCGCTACGATGCAGACCTCTTCGCCGCGATGGAGCAGGAAGCCCAGCGCCAGGAAGAGCACATCGAACTCATCGCCTCCGAGAACTACACCAGCCCGGCGGTGATGGAAGCCCAGGGTTCGGTACTGACCAACAAGTACGCCGAGGGTTACCCGGGCAAGCGCTACTACGGCGGTTGCGAGTACGTCGACGTTGTCGAGCAACTGGCCATCGACCGCGCCAAGGAACTGTTCGGCGCCGACTACGCCAACGTCCAGCCCCATGCCGGTTCCCAGGCCAACGCCGCTGTCTACCTGGCCCTGCTGTCGGCCGGTGACACCATCCTCGGCATGAGCCTGGCCCACGGCGGTCACCTGACCCACGGCGCTTCCGTCTCCTCCTCCGGCAAGCTGTACAACGCCGTGCAGTACGGCATCACCGACGCCGGCCTGATCGACTACGACGAAGTCGAGCGCCTGGCCGTCGAGCACAAGCCGAAGATGATCGTCGCAGGCTTCTCCGCCTATTCGCAGATCCTCGACTTCCCGCGCTTCCGCGCCATCGCCGACAAGGTAGGTGCCTACCTGTTCGTCGACATGGCCCACGTGGCCGGCCTGGTCGCCGCTGGCGTGTACCCGAACCCGGTGCCCTTCGCCGACGTGGTCACCACCACCACCCACAAGACCCTGCGCGGCCCGCGCGGCGGCCTGATCCTCGCTCGCAAGAACGAAGAGATCGAGAAGAAGCTGAACTCCGCCGTCTTCCCCGGCGCCCAGGGTGGCCCGCTGGAGCACGTCATCGCCGCCAAGGCCGTGTGCTTCAAGGAAGCCCTGCAGCCCGAGTTCAAGACCTACCAGCAGCAAGTGGTGAAAAACGCCCAGGCCATGGCCCAGGTGTTCATCGACCGCGGCTTCGACGTGGTCTCCGGCGGTACCCAGAACCACCTGTTCCTGCTGTCCCTGATCAAGCAGGACATCACCGGTAAGGACGCCGACGCCGCCCTGGGTCGCGCCTTCATCACCGTGAACAAGAACTCGGTACCCAACGACCCGCGCTCGCCCTTCGTCACCTCCGGCCTGCGCATCGGCACCCCGGCCGTCACCACCCGCGGCTTCAAGGAAGTCGAGTGCCGCGAGCTGGCCACCTGGATTTGCGACATCCTCGAGAACATGGGCGACGAGTCCGTGGTCGACCGCGTTCGCGAACAGGTCAAGGCCATCTGCGCCAAGCTGCCGGTCTACGGCAACTAAACGTCAGCGCTGACGAAAAAGCCCGGCTCATGCCGGGCTTTTTTATGCCTGTCGCACAGGCCATGGGGCCGCTGCGCGGCCCTTGGCGAATGAGTCCGCCCCTACAGGCACGTGGTACGTCGGGGTGTAGGGTGGATGGCGCTCTTTTCATCCACCAGCGGAGCCGAACCGGGCTCCGCTGCGGTGGACCGGTGAAGCGTGGTCCACCCCACCTGCCGGACACAACGTGTCGGCGGCCTTTGGCGAATGAGTCCGCCCCTGCAGGCACGTGGTACGTCGGGGGGTAGGGTGGATGGCGCTCTTTTCATCCACCAGCGGAGCCGAACCGGGCTCCGCTGCGGTGGACCGGTGAAGCGTGGTCCACCCCACCTGCCGGACACAACGTGCCGGCGGCCCCTGGCGAATGAATTCACCCCTACAGGCACGGGCCTGCCGGGGCCGGTGGATAGCGCTTTTTCCATCCACCAGGGGGGTTGCCGGCAGCTCCGATGGTGGGCTGAAGCCCACCCTACGCTCTACGAATACCGGCCGTAGCCCGGGCTTCAGCCCGGGAAGGCGGCCATCAGAACCCCAGGGTCGCCGACACCAGCCAGGTGCGCGGGGTGGAGAGGGTGAGGCCGGTGGCGGTGCCGTCGGGGACGTTGGCCGAGGCCCAGTAGGCCTTGTCCATGACGTTCTCCACGCTGGCGCGCAGGGTGACGTCCGTCTCGCCGACGCTGAAGGCATAGCGCGCGCCCAGGTCGTAGCGCTGCCAGGCGTCGGCCTTCTGCGTGTTGGCCTGGTCGAGGTACTGGGCGCCGGTGTGGATGGCTCGTGCGGTCAGGGTCAGCCCCTGGACCTGGGGCAGGTCCCATTCGAAGCCCAGGTTGGCGTTGAGGATCGGCGCCCCGACCGCGCGGTTGCCGTCGTTGGTGCCATTGGCGGTGCGGGTCAGCTCGGCGTCCAGCAGCATGGCGCCACCGAGGATGCGCACGCCCTCCAGCGGTTCGCCGAACAGGTTCAGCTCCACGCCCTGGTTGCGCTGCTCGCCGTCGGGCCGCAGGAAGCCGTTCTCGGTGTAGTAGGCCGGTTTCTCGATGCGGAAGACGCTGAGGGTGCTGGTCAGGTTGCCCATGTCGTACTTGATGCCGGCCTCCACCTGCTTGCTGCGGTAGGGCGCGAACACCTGGCCGGCATTGTTGGCGGTCTCCGGCGCGGTCTGCCCTTGGGTCAGGCCTTCCATGTAGTTGGCGTAGAGCGACAGGGACTCGGTGGTGCGCCAGACCACGCCCAGGGCCGGCGAGGTGGCGCGTTCGTCGTAGCGCTGGTCGGGCTCGCCGGGTTCGGAACTGTCCACCTCCACCCGCTGCAGACGCGCACCGAGGGTCAGCAGCACCTGGTCGTCGGCGAAGCCGAGGGTGTCGGCCAGCGCCAGGCTGGAGAGCACGCTCTCGGTGTGGGTCGGGTTGTCGGCGGCCGTGGGCGTGATCGGCACCGGCAGGGTCGTCGGGTCGAACAGGTTGCTCACGCCGTTGGCGTAGCGCGCACCGCTGTTGTCGAAGGTCATGTCGAAGCGGTTGAGGCTGAGATTGAGGGTGTGCCCCACCGAGCCCGTGGAAAACCAGTTGCGCAGGCCGACCGTGGCGGTGCGTACCTCCTCCTCGCGCTGGAAGGCGCGCGGGCTGACCACGAAGCGCCCGGCGTCGTTGGTCAGCTGCACCGCGTGGCGGAGGAAGTCGTAGTCGCCCCGGCGCGCGCCGGCGGCGGCATAGACCATCAGCGACTCGCTCAGATCGTACTCGCCGCGCAGGGCGCCGAAGGTGTCCTTGGCACGGGAGTAGGTCCAGGGCTGGGCGAAGTTGTGGTGGATGTCCTCGGCGTCCGGCACCTTGACCCCGGCGTTGAGGCCGACGCGCTCCATCGGCCCGTCGACGTCGCGTTCCTGGCGGCCCAGGTCGAGGGACAGGCGCACGCGCTCGGTACGCAGGTCCAGCCCGAGCACGGCGGAATCACGCTCCAGGCTCTGGTGGTCCCACTCGGTGTCGCCGGACTGCTTGACGCCGTTGAAGCGCAGGCCGAAGCGCTGGTCGTCGCCGAAGCGCCGGCCGATGTCCACATGCCCGCCCAGTTGGCCGGAGGAGGCGTGCATGGCGGTGAACTCGGTGGTCGGCTCGTCGCCCGCGCGCTTGGGCTCGATGTTGACGCTGCCGCCAACGCTGCCATTGGGCGCCAGGCCGCCGAGCAAGGCTCCGGGGCCCTTGAGGATGTCGACCCGCTCGGCCATCTCCATGTCGATGGAGTAGGTGGGCAGCACGCCGTAGAGGCCGCCGTAGGCGACATCGCTGTTGTAGAGGCTGTAGCCACGGATGGAGAACTGCTCGAAGCGCCCCGCCGACGGGTTGGTGGTGCGCACCGAAGGGTCGCTGGCGACCACGTCGGCCAGGGTACGGGCCTGCTGGTTCTTCACCGCCTCGCGGGTGTAGGAGGTGAGGTTGAAGGGCGTCTCCATGAAGTCGCGGTCACCCAGCATGCCCAGCCCGCCCCGCCGGGAGACCTGGCCGCCGGCGTAGTGGTCGGCGCTGGCGCCGCCGCCCTGCCCGGTGATGGCGATCGGTTGCAACTGCTGCACGCGGCTCCCCTCCTCGGGCACCGGCAGCAGGGTGTAGCTGCCCTCGCCAGCCGGTTGCAGCATCAGGCCGGAGCCCTGGAGCAGGCGGGCGAAGCCTTCTTCCACGCCGAAGTCGCCGTTCAGCCCGGCGCTGCTGCGCCCGGAGACCAGGGACGGGTCGACGGACAGGCTGACGCCCGCCTCGCCGGCGAAACGGGTCAGCGCTGCGCCCAGGCTGCCGGCGGGGATCTGGTAGCTGCGGCGCGCACCGTCGTCGGCCCAGCTGGCGGCAGACAGGCCGGCACAGCCCAGGGCCAGAAGCAGAGGCATCGCGCAGGGACGGAAGGAAAGGACTGCAGACATCGAAAGGCTCTCTTTTTCGTTCTATTGCCAGTGATGACAGGCGAGCCGAAAAAAAGGGACAGCCCTCATGCAGGTGATTGCCGTGGCACCAGCGACACCCAGTAGCGGGTGCGGTAGTGCACCTCTATGGGCAGGCTTGCGGCCAGCAGGGCCAGGGCCTTGTCGGTGTCTTCCAGGCGGAAGGTGCCGGTCACGGCGAGGGTTTCCAGCGCCGGGTCCCAGCGCAGCACGCCGGGTCGGTAGCGATCCAGCTCGCGCAGCACTGCACCCAGGCCACGGTTCTCGACGATCAGCACACCCTGCTGCCAGTCGGGCTGGCGGGTATCGAAGGCTTCCACCCGGCCCACAGCGGAAGCGCCCAGGCCGGCACGCTGGCCCGCCTGCAGGGTGACCGGCATGCCCTGGACAGGCTCCAGCCGTACCGTGCCGCGCGCCACCGATACCAGGCAGCCGTGGTCGAACTGGCGCACGCAGAAGCGCGCGCCCGACGCCTGCAGGCGACCGTCGCGGGTCTGTACCTGCAACTCGCTGGCGCCGTCCAGGGCGATTTCGCCGTCGACCAGGGCGAGTTGGTGGCGACCGTCGGTGAAATCCAGGTTCACCGCGCTGGCGGTGTTGAGCTGCAGGCGCGTGCCGTCGGGCAGCTCCAGCGACCGCCGCTCGCCGGTGGCGGTGCGCAGGTCGGCGCTCCAGTTGGCGATGGGCATCTGCCGCCAGGCGAGCCAGCCGGCGGGTGCCAGAGCGCCGAGAGCGAGCATGCGCTTGAGAGTGGTACGCCGCCCCAGGTCCGGACGGTCGAGGCTGGCCAACGCCAGGGCGCCGGGCAATTGGGCGAAGCGCTGGCGCAGGGCCTGGGCCTTCTGCCAGGCCTGTTCGTGGTCGCTGCTGCGGGCGCGCCAGCGTTGCAACTCGGCATGGTCGGCCTCGCGGGCGCCGCCGGACTCCAGCAGCGTCAGCCAGTGCGCCGCTTCCCGCGCCACCTGGCGGGCGTGGGCCGAGGGCTGGGCACTCACAGGTCCACCAGCAGGCAGTGCTCGTAGGCCTTGGCCATGTAGCGCTTCACCGTGCGTTCGGATACGTCCAGGCGCAGGGCGATGCTGGCGTAGTCGAGGCCTTCGAGCTGCGACCAGAGGAAGGCGCGGCGCACCGCCAGCGGCAGGCCGTCGAGCAGTTCGTCCAGCGCCTGCAGGGTTTCCAGCAGCAGCCAGCGCTGTTCGGGCGAAGGCGCCTGCGCCTCCGGCAGGCTGGCCAGGGCGTCCAGGTAGGCGCGTTCCAGGCTGCGGCGCTGGTGGTGGTTGATCAGCAGGCGCTTGCCGACGGTGAGCAGGTAGGCCCGTGGCTCCTGCAGGCGCGGCAGCGGTTTGTCCTGGTGGGCGGCGAGCACGCGGACGAAGGTGTCCTGGGTCAGGTCCGCAGCATCCCAGGCGTTGCCCAGGCGCCGCCGCAGCCAGCTTTCCAGCCAGCTGCGGTGTTCGCGATAGAGGGTATTGAGACAGGGTTCGGGTGCCGCGACTGCATCGTTCATGGGTGGCACGCCGGAGGGTAAATGGAATCAAATGCGAGTGATTCTATTTACTTTTCGTCTGCATTCCAACCCTGCGAGTCACCCTTTCAGGCCTGCACCTCGGCGAAACCGGCGCGGATGCGCTCCTCCGGCAAGCCATCGCCAATGAACACGATCACGCTCTCGCGCGACTCGCCCTCCGCCCACTCGCTGTCCCAGTCGAAGCCGTAGAGGCGCAGCACCCCCTGGAACACCATGCGCCGGTCCTCGCCGGCGATATCCAGCACGCCCTTGTAGCGCAGCAGTGCATTGCCGTGCTCTTCCAGCAGGCCTTCCATGAAGGTGCTGAGCTTGTCGAGGTCCAGCGCCTTGTCGCTCTTCAGCACCAGGGTGGAAATTCGGTCGGTGGAGCCGGCCGGGGTCAGCGGGCGCAGGCTCAGGCCGGAGCCGATGTCGGCGTTGAGGTTGAAGCCGCGCACGTCGAGCAGCTCGGCCAGGTCGATGCGGCCGTGGTCGACCACACGGATCGGCGCGCGGCGGTTGATCCGTGACAGCCGCTGGCTGAGGGCCTCGAAGTGGGCGTTGTCCACCAGGTCGCGCTTGCTCACCAGGATGCGATCGGCGAAACCGACCTGGGCCTGGGCGATGGTCTCGGCCAGGTGGCGCTCGGCGTTGGCGGCGTCCACCAGGGTGATGATGCCGTCCAGCACGTAGCGCTCGCAGAGCTCCTCGTCGGCGAAGAAGGTCTGCGCCACGGGTGCCGGGTCGGCCAGGCCGGTGCACTCGATCACCAGGCGGTCGAAGGCCAGCTCGCCGGCGTCCAGGCGCTCCAGCAACAGGTACAGGGCCTTCTCCAGCTCGACGTGGATGGAGCAGCAGACGCAGCCGTTGGCCAGGGTCATCACCTGCACCGGCTCGCTGCCGAGCAGTTGGCCGTCGATGGGCGTCTCGCTGAATTCGTTTTCGATCACCGCGATCTTCAGGCCGTGCCCGGCCTTGAGGATGTGCTTGAGCAGCGTGGTCTTGCCGGCGCCGAGAAAGCCGCTGAGCACGGTGACGGGGATGGGGAGGTGTGCGGACATCAGGGCATTCCTCGATGTGGCGGAGACCCATCCGGGAAATGGGTCATGGGGATTTCAGCGGTTCGCTGAACAGAAAGAACAGCGCCACGACGAGTCGTGGCGCTGTTGTACCTCAACCTGCCTCGCCAAGCGTCGCGAGCGCAGGCAGGTTGGGGGCGACCAGCGCACAGGAACCGCAATGTACTCCAGTACATGAGGATTCCGAGCACTGCCCGCACCCAAGATGCCAAGCGCAGTAGCTTGGCGGGGTAGGTTCAGCAGCAGCGGATGGGCCGCCCTTTGCCGCCACCGTAGCGCGCCTCCTGGCGCTCGCGGAAGAACTCCTCGTAGCTCATCACCGGCTTGTCCGGGTGCTTGCCCCGCATGTGCTCGACGTAGTTGTCGTAGTCGGGCATGCCGACCAGCATGCGCGCGGCCTGCCCCAGGTACTTACCCATGCGGCTCAGGTCATTGAACATGCGCGTTCACTCCTCAGGCATCCGGGATCGGCTGGAAGGGCGATTCCTTGTCGGTGCGCTCCGGCTTGGCCCAGGCCCTGCGTCCCACCTTGATGGCGTAGAACAGGATGCTGAGGACCACGAAGAGGAAGAGCACGGTCAGGGTCGAGTTGGTGTAGGCGTTGAAGATCACGTGCTGCATCTGCGCCATGTCCTTGGCCGGGGCCAGGATCTGGCCGGCGTCGGCGGCGTCGCTGTACTTCTTGGCCAGGGCCAGGAAGCCCACCGCCGGGTTCGGGTCGAGCAGCTTGATCAGGCCCGCGGTGGTGGTGCAGATCAGCAACCAGGTGGCCGGCACCAGAGTGACCCAGACGTAGCGCTGGCGCTTCATCTTGATCAGCACCACGCAGCCGAGCATCAGGGCGATACCGGCGAGCATCTGGTTGGAGATGCCGAACAGCGGCCACAGGGTGTTGATGCCGCCCAATGGGTCGATCACGCCCTGGTACAGCAGCCAGCCCCACATGGCCACGCAGCCGGCGGTGGCGATGACGTTGGCGGTCCAGGACTCGGTGCGCTTCAGCGCCGGCACGAAGTTGCCCAGCAGATCCTGCAGCATGAAGCGCCCGGCACGGGTACCGGCGTCCACCGCGGTGAGGATGAACAGCGCCTCGAAGAGGATCGCGAAGTGGTACCAGAACGCCATGGTGTTCTCGCCCGGCAACACCTGGTGGAGGATCTGCGCGATACCCACGGCGAGGGTCGGCGCACCGCCGGCACGGGCCAGGATGGTGTGCTCGCCGATGTCACGGGCAGTGGCTTCGAGCACCTCGGGGGTGATGGTGAAGCCCCAGCTGCTGACGGTGGCCGCCACGCTGGCGACGTCGGTGCCGACTACGGCCGGCGGGCTGTTCATGGCGAAGTACACGCCCGGCTCGATCACCGAGGCGGCGACCATGGCCATGATGGCGACGAAGGATTCCATCAGCATGCCGCCGTAGCCGATGTAACGGGCATGGGATTCGTTGGCCAGCAGCTTGGGCGTGGTGCCGGAGCTGATCAGCGCATGGAAGCCGGAAACCGCGCCACAGGCGATGGTAATGAACAGGAAGGGGAACAGGCCGCCCTTCCACACCGGGCCGGTGCCGTCGACGAACTGGGTCAGCGCCGGCATTTTCAGCTCGGGCATGGTCACCAGGATGCCGATGGCCAGGGCGATGATGGTGCCGATCTTGAGGAAGGTCGACAGGTAGTCACGGGGCGCCAGCACCAGCCACACGGGCAGCACGGCGGCGACGAAACCGTAGCCGATCAGCATCCAGGTGATCTGCACGCCGGTGAAGGTGAAGGCCGGGCCCCAGACCGGGTCGGCGGCCACCTGGCCACCGAGCCAGATCGACAGCAGCAACAGCACCACGCCCACCAGCGAAATCTCGCCGATACGGCCCGGGCGGATGTAGCGCATGTAGATGCCCATGAACATCGCGATGGGGATGGTCGCCATCACCGTGAACATGCCCCAGGGGCTCTCGGCCAGGGCCTTGACCACGATCAGCGAGAGCACCGCGAGGATGATGATCATGATCAGGAAGGCGCCGAACAGCGCGATGGTGCCGGGTATCTGGCCCATCTCCTCACGCACCAGCTCGCCCAGGGAGCGGCCGTTGCGACGGGTGGAGATGAACAGGACCATGAAGTCCTGCACCGCACCGGCGAGCACCACGCCGGCAATCAGCCAGAGCGTGCCGGGCAGATAGCCCATCTGCGCCGCAAGTACCGGGCCCACCAGCGGACCGGCGCCGGCGATGGCGGCGAAGTGGTGACCGAAGAGGATGTGCTTGTTGGTCGGGACGTAGTCCAGGCCGTCGTTGTTGAGCAGCGCGGGGGTCGCGCGGGTCGGGTCCAGCTGCATCACCTTGGTGGCGATGAACAGGCTGTAGTAGCGGTAAGCGACAAGGTAAAGGGCAACGGCTGCGACCACGATCCACAAGGCGTTGATCGCCTCGCCGCGGCGTAGTGCGACCACACCCAAGGCACATGCGCCGACCACCGCCAGCACTGCCCAGGGCAGGTGGCGCGTGACGCTATTGTTATTGTTCATAGGGAACTCCGAATGGATAGACAGACAAGCTGCCGCACAAGCTTAGCCGCTCCCCGGCGAAACTGAAGTCAGACCTTGGTCTAGAGCCTTCGGCCACTGTCGCCGGGGTGGTTGGACGGGGTCTATCCGGGGCATGGAGCGTGCCCTGCCAGCCCCCGTGCATGGGCATGACCGCTGAGTGGGATGGAGGTCGCTTTTTACCTCCACCAGGCGGAGTGGAGGACAGGGAAAGCGGTGGGCTGAAGCGGAGCGCCGCCCGGCCCACCCTACGCCCACCTGTGTCCAGACAGGTCTATCTGCGCGCTGGGTCCGATGCCTGGGTAGGTCGGGTGCAACCCGACATTTCGGCCAAGCCGCCTGATCACCGGGCATGAAAAAGCCGGGCATCGCCCGGCTTCTTCGTTACTGCGGCCGATCAGGCCGGCTGTTTGGCGTAGCGCGCCAGTTGCTGGTCGCGGCTCATCACTTCCAGGGTGTTGGCCAGCACCTGCTCGCCGGTCACGTCCGGGGCAGAGAAGATGGTGGAGAAGTTCTCCTGGGCGATCTTGGCGAAGTGGGCGCGGTCGCCCTGTTCCACGCCCAGCAGGGTGGCGTAGGCGTCCAGCGCTTCGCCCTGGCCTTGGGCCATGTCTTCGGCGATGTTGTCGAGCATGCCGTTCATGGCCAGCATCGAGCGGCCGCCGTAGCCGATCTTGGCGCCGACATCGCAGCCGTTGGTACCGGAGGTCATGCCGAAGGTGGCGTTGCCCGAGGTGCCGTTGGTGGTAGTGGCCAGGAAGTGCGGTGCGAAGCCGCGCTGACCTTCGAACAGCATGTTGCCCCAGCCGCAGCCGTTACCACCGGCAGCATCGGCATGTGCCGCCACGCTACCCACGCTCAGAAGTCCCACAATCACGCCTTTGACCAGCAGTCGGTTGTCCATTAGCTGCACTCCACAATCATCAATAGGGGTAAATCCGCCTAAGCAGCTTTGGCGACACTTGGCGAACTGTCAAACCAGGCGGCCCTGCCGTGCGCCCAATGACCATGCCGCTTGCGGGGATGTGACGAAGTTGGCGGGCAGCCCTTGCCGGCCTTGCGGATTGGGCGTCTAATCCGCCGCGAACGGGCCTCGCGCCCGGGCCACGTCACGATGAAGACCATGTACGGCCTCCCCCGCCGCTGGATCGCGGCCCTCTTCTTCCTACTCGCATTGACCGGCGGCTGCCGCGAAGAGGCGTCCCTGCCCTTCGACCAGCAACTCTACGTCTGGCAGCGCCAATGGTTGCCCGTCCACGCCGAAGCGCTCGCCGCCAGCCACGCCGACTTCTCCACCCTGCGCGTGCTCGCCCTGCAGGCCCACCCCGGTGCCGGCTGGTCGCGCATCCGCGTCGACGCCCCGCTGCTGCGCGCCGATGGCCGGCCATTGGTGGCGGTGGTACGCCTCGACGGCCAGCTGCCGCAACTGGACGCACAACGGGCACGGGAGGAAATCACCGCGCTGCTCGCCGACTGGCAGGCCGCCGGCCTCACCCCCCAGGCGCTGGAGATCGACCACGATTGCGCCAGCGCGCGCCTGCCCGGCTACACCCGCTTCCTCGCCGAGCTGCGCCAGGCCCTGCCACCGGGCCTGCGCCTGGGCATCACCGCCCTGCCCGCCTGGCTGTCCAGCCCGGAGCTTGACGCACTGCTGGCCCAAGTGGACGGCAGCGTGCTGCAGGTCCACGGCGTCAGCGCTCCGGAGCAGGGGCTGTTCGATGCCGACAAGGCGTTCGCCTGGGCCCAGCGTTGGGCCGAACGCAGCGAGCGTCCTTTCCTGCTCGCCTTGCCCGCCTACGGTGCCGGCCTCATCAGCAGTGCCAGCGGCGCCCAGGTGGAAAGCGAAGCGCCGCTGAACCTGGCCGGCGAACGCCGCGAACTCAGCGCCGACCCGCAGCAGGTCGCCGCCCTGGTACAACGCCTGCGGGATGAACGCCCCGCCCACCTCGCCGGGCTCATCTGGTTCCGTCTGCCCCTACCGGGCGATCGCCGCGCCTGGCCCCTGGCGACCCTGCGCGCCGTGGCCCGGGGCGAGCCCCTGGCGGCGGCACTGGCCGTCCAGGTGGAACGCCCACGGGGCGATGACCTGCGCGAACTCAGCCTCACCAATACCGGCAATGCCCCCGGCCCGCTGCCGCAGCGGCTGGACATCGCCGCCCGGGACTGCCAGGCCTTCGACGCCCTGCCCGGCTACCGCATGCAACGCAGCGACACGGGCCTGGTGCTGGAGCGCCAGGCCGCCGCCGAACTCGCCGCCGGCCAGCGCCGTGCGCTGGGCTGGGCCCGCTGCTCCGAACTCGATCAAGGAGGAATCCATGTACGCCCCTGAGCGTCGCCCTGCCCGTCTCGCCCTGGCCATCGCCCTCGCCCTGCCGCTCGGCAGCGCCCTGGCCTGCGGCCCGGACTTCTCCATGCGCCTGCTGGACGACCGCGCCAACAGCCTGGCCGAACTGCCCGAAGGCAACTTCGCCTTCGAGATCAGCCGCCTGGCACCGCCCATCCCCGGGCTCAAGCAGGTCACCGAGGCCAGCCTGGTACCGCGCTGGGAGGAGGACAACGGCGCCTACCTGCAGCAGCGTGACGAGCGCGAGAAAAGCGAGCTGGGCGAAGCGATGTGGCAGCGCGTGCAGGCCCTGCGCGGCCTCGATGACGCCCAGCGGGCCGAAGCGGAAGGCCAGGACCTGCCCGCCGAAATCCGCCTCTACACCGCCGGTGCCGTAGCCTTCCAGGGCGACCCTGCGCTGGCCGTCGACTACTTCCGCCGCGTCCTCGCGCTGCCGGACGCCGAGCGCCGGACCCGCAGCACCTGGGCCGCCTACTCCATGGGCCGCACCCTGGCCGCCAGCAGCCGGGCCCTGTCCGCCAGCGACGAAGTGCTCAGCGACGAGGAAATCACCCAGCGCCTGCACGCCAATGCCGAAGCCGCCAGGGAGGCCTTCCGCCTCACCCGCACACTGGCCATCGAGGGCTTCGACGACCCGCTGGAGCTGGCCGCCGCCAGCCTCGGCGAGGAAGCCCTGCTGGCCAAGGAGGCCGGCGACTGGGGCGAGGCCATCCGCCTCTACGCCAACCAGGCGACGCTGCACTCCAACACCGGCTACAGCTCCCTGCGCCAACTGAGCGGGGAGCTGGCGCGCATGCCCGACGAGCAACTGGTGCCGCTGCTGGCGGTGCCCGAGGTGCAACAACTGCTGACGGTGCGCCTGCTCACCCGGATCGGCTGGTTCTACGACGAACAGCCCAACGGCGAGCAGCACCTGGCCGAATTGCTGATGGCCCTCGACGCCGCCGAACTGCCCAACGCCGACCGCCTCGCCGCGCTCGCCTACCGCGTCGGCCGCTACGACGATGCCGGACGCTTCCTGGCCAAGGCCGGGGACAGCGGCCTCGCCTGGTGGTTGCGGGCCAAGCTGGCCCTGCGTGCCGGCGACACCCCGCGCGCCGCCGAAGCCTACGCCCGGGCCGCCAAGGCCTTCCCCGAGGACGAGAAATGGGGCGCCCGACGCACCGCCGGCTGGGAGTGGGAAACCATCACGCCGCGCTGCCGGGTGGAAGGCGAGAGCGCCATCCTCGCGCTGCAGCGCGGCGACTACCTGGAGGCTTTCGACAACCTCTACCGCAGCGGCGAGATCTACTGGATGGATGCCGCCGCCGTGGCCGAGCGGGTGCTCACCCTCGACGAGCTGAAGGGCTACGTGGACGCCAAGGTCGTCGCGCCGCCCCCCCAAACCCAGGAAGACCGCGACGCCTATCGCCCGCAACCGGTGGCCGCCTCCCTGCGCGAGCTGCTGGGCCGCCGCCTGCTGCGCGAAGGCCGCTACGACGAAGCCCCGGCCTATTTCGAGAGCGACGAGCTGCGCGCCGCCGCCCTTGAATACGGCCAGGCCCGCGAACAGGCGCAAAGCCGCTGGACCGGCATCGGCCGCGCCGAGGCCTACTACACCGCCGCCCGCCTGGCCCGCCGGCAGGGCATGGAGCTGCTGGGCTACGAGATGTCCCCGGACTTCCACGTTCTGGGCGGCAACTTCGCCTTCACCCAGGTGAACCCGCTGCAGGCCGGCGGGCTGCTTTCCGCGGACGAAGTGCAGCGGCAGAACGCCAACCTGGCCCAGCCCAATGTGCGCTACCACTACCGCTGGGTCGCCGCCGACCTCACCGAGCGCGCCGCCGACGACCTGCCCCATACCAGCCAGGCCTTCGCCGCCGTGCTGTGCAAGGGCAGCGGCTGGATCCAGTACACCGACCTCGGCCGTACCCAGGCCATCTACCGGCGCTACGTCGAGCACGGCCCCTTCGTGGAATGGGCGGGCAACTTCGGCATGAACTGCGAGGAGCCGGACTTCCAGAGCGCCCACGGCCGCCTGTGGGAAGAACGTGAACAGGCCGTGCGCGACGGGTTCTACTCCATCAGGTACGGCCTCGTCGCCGGCGCCGCGCTGTTGCTGGGTGCCGCCGGAACCTGGCTGTGGCGCCGCCGTTCCCGATGAGCGGCAGCCCCGAGCCTTGTCTATAGTTGTGTGAATTGAGCAGGAGCCACGCCATGAGTGACACAGACAACGAGCGCCGACGCTTCCACCGCATCGCGTTCGATGCCGCCACAGAGATCGCCCAGGACGAGCGTCGCTGGAACGTCGAGCTGCAGGACATTTCCCTGAAGGGCCTGCTGGTGGAACGCCCGAGCAACTGGAACGGCGATCCGGACCAGCCATTCCTCGCCACCGTCCGCCTCAGCGGCGACACCCAGGTGCGCATGGAAGTCGTGCTGACCCGCGTCCAGAAGGACCAGCTGGGCTTCGTCTGCCAGCACATCGACCTGGATTCCATCGCCCACCTGCGCCGCCTGGTGGAACTCAACCTCGGCGACGAGGACCTGCTGGAACGTGACCTCGCCGCCCTGGTAGAGAAGTAGGGGTCACTCGAACAGGGCATCCAGCGCCTGTTCCAGGCGCGTCACCGCAATCACCCGCAGCCCCGGGGGCGCCTCCTTCGGGGCGTTGCCCTTGGGCACGATGGCGCGCTTGAAGCCGTGCTTGCCCGCCTCCTTCAGGCGCTCCTGGCCGCTCGGTACCGGGCGCACCTCGCCCGACAGGCCCACCTCGCCGAACACCAACAGGTCATGCTCCAGCGGGCGGTTGCGCAGGCTCGACATGATCGCCGCGATCAGCGCCAGGTCGGACGCCGTCTCCAGCACCTTGACCCCGCCCACCACGTTGAGAAACACATCCTGGTCGTGGGTGGGAATGCCGCCGTGGCGGTGCAATACCGCCAGCAGCATGGCCAGGCGGTTCTGGTCCAGGCCCAGGGTGACCCGGCGCGGGTTGGCCAGGTGGCTGGTGTCCACCAGGGCCTGCACCTCCACCAGCATCGGCCGCGAACCTTCCCAGGTAGCCATGACCACGCTGCCGGGCACCGCTTCCTGGGCACGGGTGAGGAAGATCGCCGACGGGTTGGAAACCTCCTTCAGGCCCTTGTCGGTCATGCCGAACACGCCCAGTTCGTTGACCGCGCCGAAGCGGTTCTTCACCGCCCGCAGCAGGCGCAGGCGGCCATCGGACTCGCCCTCGAAATACAGCACGGTGTCGACCATGTGCTCCAGCACGCGCGGGCCCGCCAGGGCGCCTTCCTTGGTCACGTGGCCGACGAGGAAGATCGCCGTGCCGCTCTGCTTGGCATAGCGCACCAGCAGCGCCGCGCTCTCGCGCACCTGGGCCACGCCGCCAGGGGCGGACTGCAATTGCTCGGTGAAGATGGTCTGGATGGAGTCGATCACCATCACCTTGGGCTTCTCCACCCGGGCGGTGGCGATGATGCTTTCGATGCAGGTCTCGGTCATCACCTTGAGCTTGTCTTCCGGCAGCCCGAGGCGGCGGGCGCGCATGGCGACCTGCTGCTGGGATTCCTCACCGGTGACATAGAGCGCGGGGAAGCGCGAGGCGATGTTGCACAGGGTCTGCAACAGAATGGTGGACTTGCCGATGCCGGGGTCGCCGCCGATCAGCACCACCGAGCCGTCCACCAGGCCACCACCGAGTACGCGGTCGAGCTCGGCGGAGGCGGTGGAAAAGCGCGGCATTTCCTCGACGCTGACTTCGGCCAGGGTCTTGATCTGCGCCTGGCCACCGGCCCAGCCGGCGCGCCCGCTGGGGGGCGCGGCGCCGTCGATGACGGTTTCAACCAGGGTGTTCCAGGCCCCGCAATCGCCGCACTGGCCGGCCCATTTGGGGAAGGTCGAGCCGCACTCGGTGCAGCCGTACATGCGCTTGGCCTTGGCCATCAGCGGACTCCGTCAGACGAAAGCCCGCATGATAGCGGATCAACCCTTGCAGGCGCGCCCGCAGCCGCAGCAGCCTTCCTTGCGCTCCGGCGCCTTGAGCGCCTGCAGATTCTGCAGCAGGCCATCGCGGCGCATGCGCAGGGCCTGGAGGCTGGAACCGTCCAGCGGCTCGCTGCCCTGCTCGATGCGGCCGATGCGCTTCTCCAGCAGCTCGTACTGCTCGCGCAGGCGCGCCGTGCGCTCTTCGGCGCGGCGCGCCTCGTACAGGGCCTTGCGGTCACGCTCGGGGGCGGCATTGGGAAGGGTGTCGTAGACGGTCATGGCGACGGCTCCGGAAGGGGAAATGGGCGCCAGACTACCCAGCGCGCCTCCCCGCCGTTTTGACGCCGATCAACGCCTCAATGGCTCTTCAGCAGCTGGGCGATCTCGTCCTTCAGGGCCACCCGCTGCATTTTCAGGCTGTGCAGGGCGAGGTCATCGAGGGCGTGCTTGCCGTCCTCCACTTCATAGATGCGGGCGTCGAGGCGCTGGTACTCCTGCGCCAGACGGGAAAAATGCACGTTGTGCTGGAGCATTTCGCGCATCGTGTCGCGATGTTCGGGGAACTCGCGGTCCAGGGGGTGATGTTCGAGCGGCATGGTCGGGCTCCTCACTGGCGAAAACTCCCTTGAGGCTAGACCAAGCAGCCGCGATGTCGCCGGCCGATGCACCACCGGGAGGTTTTCAGTGAACAGTCGTGGCTGTGCGCCGGCCCCTGGAAGCACTAGGATGGTCCGCCTGACCGAGGAGAACCCCCGATGCTGGAGCTGCGCCCTAGCTGTGAAGCCTGTTCCCGCCCCCTGCCGCCATCGAGCGCCGATGCACGCATCTGCTCCTTCGAGTGCACCTTCTGCGCCGCCTGTGCCGAGCGCCTGGAGAACGTCTGCCCCAACTGCGGCGGCGGTTTCTACCCGCGCCCGGTGCGGCCGAAGGTATTGCTGAACCGCTACCCCGCCACCGGCGTGAGGGTGGAAAAACCGGTGGACAGCCGCGTCCACGCCGATTTCTGCAGCCTGTACCGGCACGTGGAACCGCAACATCGCTGAGATGGCAGGGTCAGAACACTCGGTTACACTTTCAGCCCATAACCAGACCCAAGGGAGCGGTACATGAGCCTATTGAACGAATTCAAAGCCTTCGCGGTGAAAGGCAACGTGGTCGACATGGCGGTGGGCATCATCGTCGGTGCGGCCTTCGGCAAGATCGTCTCGTCCTTCGTCGGCGACGTGGTCATGCCCCCCATCGGCCTGCTGATCGGCGGCGTCGACTTCACTGACCTGGCCATCACCCTCAAGGCCGCCCAGGGCGATATCCCAGCGGTGGTGCTGAGCTACGGCAAGTTCATCCAGACGGTGCTCGACTTCGTCATCGTCGCCTTCGCCATCTTCATGGGCGTGAAGGCCATCAACAAACTCAAGCGCGAAGAAGCCGTAGCCCCCTCCGCCCCGCCGGTCCCCACCCCGGAGGAAGTGCTGCTGACCGAAATCCGCGACCTGCTCAAATCGCAGCAGCAGGACAAGCAGCCCTGACCGGATTGTCTTCGCAAACATGAAAACGGCGCCCGATGGCGCCGTTTACGTTTCAGACTCAGCCCGTCTCCTCGACCGGCCTCAGCAGCAGGCGGTTGACCCGGCGCTCACGCACCTCGGTCACCTGCAGCTCCCAACCTTCTACCTCGAGGCGGTCGCCCACCATGGGCAGGCGGTCCAGCAGGCTCATGGCCAGGCCCGCCAGGGTCTGGTAGTCGTCCGTGGGACGGGCGCGGAAGCCCAGGCGCTCACGCAACACGGCGAGGTTCACCGCACCGCTGACCTTGTAGCCCCCCGCGCTCGGCTCGATGTCCGGGCCTTCGCTCTCACTGGCGTCGGGCAGCTGGCCGGCGATGGACTCGAGGATGTCGGTCATGGTCACCAGGCCCTCGAAGCCGCCGAACTCGTTGACCACGAAGGCGATGTGGGTGGAGGCCTCGCGCATCTGCTCCAGGGCCCCCAGCACCGACACGCTCTCGGGCAGGTTGACCGGCGCGCGCAGCAGGGATTCCAGGTCCGGCTCCTCGCCGCGCAGCAGTTCCTTGAACAGCTCCTTCTTGTGCAGGTAGCCCAGGGGCTCGTCCACCGCGCCATCGCGGATCACCACCAGGCGCGAGTGGGGCGCCTGCAGCAGGGCCTGGTGGATCTGCTCGCGGGTCTCGCCCAGGTCGATGCGGTTGACCCGTGCGCGGTCGGTCATCACGGTGCGGATCGAGCGCTCGGCCAGGTGCAGCACGCCGCTGATCATCACCCGCTCGCGGCGGTCGAACACCGCGGTGTCGCCCTCGCCGTCCTTGAGCATGTCGGCGATGTCATCGCCCACTTCGCCGGCATCCACGCCACGGCCGCCGAGCAGGCGCAGCACCGCATGGGCGGTGCGCTCACGCAGGCCACGGCTGCCCTGCAGCTTGCGCTTGCGTCGCCAGCGCACCGTCTGGTTGGCCATCTCGATGAGGATCGAGAAACCGATGGCCGCATACAGGTAGCCCTTGGGAATGTGGAAGCCCAGGCCTTCGGCGGTGAGGCTGAAGCCGATCATCATCAGGAAGCCCAGGCACAGCATGATCACCGTGGGGTGGGCGTTGACGAAGGCGGTCAGCGGCTTGCTGGCGACGATCATCAGGCCGATGGAGATGATCACGGCGATCATCATCACTTCCAGGTGCTCGACCATGCCGACGGCGGTGATCACCGCGTCCAGGGAGAACACCGCGTCCAGCACGACGATCTGCGCCACCACTGGCCAGAACATGGCGTAGGTGCGGCTGCCGCTCTGGTGGTGGGTATGGCCCTCGATGCGCTCGTGCAGCTCCATGGTGGCCTTGAACAACAGGAACACACCACCGAACAACATGATCAGGTCACGGCCGGAGAAGGCCTGGCCGAACACCTCGAACAGCGGTTCGGTCAGGGTCACCAGCCAGGAGATGCTGGCCAGCAGGCCCAGGCGCATGATCAACGCCAGCGACAGGCCGATCAGGCGTGCGCGGTCACGCTGCTCGGGGGGCAGCTTGTCGGCGAGGATGGCGATGAACACCAGGTTGTCGATGCCGAGGACGATCTCCAGCACGATCAGCGTCAGCAGGCCCAGCCAGGCTGTGGGGTCGGCTATCCATTCCATGCTCAGGCACTCCCGGGCGAAAGACGGGCACGCGCGAAGGCTGCATCGGCGCTAACGGGGCGCTGCAGGCGGTTCGGCATGCGGGAAGATCGCGCGGCACGCTGCCACGCTCGGGTCTGGCGCGCGCTGGCGCCGGGGGAGGAAGGGGCCACGCCCTGGGTACTCGGGGGTGGTTTACAACTGTCGCTGTCCATTGGGTTCCGGATCAAAAAAACGGACGAGCATCCTAGGACATGAATGCACGCCGTTTAATCGGGGAATTTTTACTAATCGTGTACGAACTTGCTTAGCGCCGCCGGAACAGGGGCCGCGGCTCGATCACCGAACGCCCATAGAGCACGCTGACCCCGGCCAGCCCCTTGAGCGCATCGACGACGGATTTGTCCTCGCGCACGGCGAAGGCATCGAAGCCGCACTGGCGCATGTGCGAGAGCTGGTCGCGCAGCACATCGCCCACCGCACGCAGCTCGCCGTGCCAGCCCAGGCGGCTGCGCAGCAGGTAGGCCTGGCTGTAGCCGCGGCCGTCGCGGAAGCTGGGGAAGTCCACGGCGATCAGCGGCAGCGCATCGGTCAGCAGCGGCCCCAGTGCCTCCACCTCGTCGTCCGGTTGCAGCAGCAGGCCGTCCCGGCCATCACGCTCGCGCCACAGTGCCAGCGGCAGGATCAGCCGCCCGTCGGGCAGCGCCTCGCCCGCCTCGCGCACCAGGGTCCAGGGGTCGTCCGCGATCAACTGCGGTTCATCGTCGAGCAGGCGGATGAGGTTGTTCATGCCGGCACCTGCTCACGCACGTAGACCCGTTCCTTGAAAGGCTCGATGCCGATGCGCCCGACGGTGTCGACAAAGCGCTCCTCCAGCTCGCGGTAATCCACATAGGTGGCGACGATGCGCTCGATCACCTCCGGGACCTCGGCGGCGCTGAACGAGGGACCGATCACCTTGCCCAGCGCAGCGGCCATGCCCTGGGCGCCGCCGAGGGTGATCTGGTACCACTCGCTGCCGCCCTTATCCACACCGAGGATGCCGATGTTGCCGATGTGGTGGTGGCCGCAGGCGTTCATGCAGCCGGAGATGTTCAGGCTCAGCTCGCCCAGGTCGTGCAGGTAGTCGAGGTCTTCGAAACGCTGCTGGATGGCCTGGGCGATGGGGATCGACTTGGCGTTGGCCAGGGCGCAGTAGTCGCCGCCAGGGCAAGCGATGATGTCGGTCAGCAGACCGATGTTCGGCGTGGCCAGGCCAACGGCCACCGCCCGCGACCAGAGCGCGTGCAGGTCGCGCTTGCGCACATCGGGCAGCACCAGGTTCTGTTCATGGGCGATGCGTATCTCGCCGAAGCCGAACGCGTCTGCCCAGTCGGCCACGGCCTCCATCTGCGCGGCGGTGACGTCACCCGGCGGCGCGTCGACCCCGGGCTTGGTGGAGAGCACCACGGCGGCGTAGCCGGGCACCTTGTGCGGCTGCAGGTTGCGCGAGCACCAGCGGGCGAAGGCCGGGTCGCTGGCCAGTTGGCTGCCGAAATTCAGGTCGACGTCGTCGAGGGTTTCGTACACCGGCGCATCGAAGGCCGCGGCCACCCGCTGGTACTCATCGGCGGTGAGCTGGGCCGGGCCGTCGCGCAGGTGCTCCCACTCAGCCTCCACTTCGCGGGAGAAGGCCTCGATACCCAGCGCCTTGACCAGGATCTTGATCCGCGCCTTGTACTTGTTGTCGCGCCGGCCGTGGCGGTTGTACACCCGCAGGATGGCCTCGACGTACGACAGCAGGTGCTGCCAGGGCAGGCCATCGCGGATCTGCAACCCGAGGATCGGCGTGCGCCCCAGACCGCCCCCCACCAGCACCCGCAGGCACATCTCGCCCGCCGCGTCGCGGTACAGGTAGAGGCCGATGTCGTGCATCTGGATGGCCGCGCGGTCTTCCCCGGAGGCGGAGATGGCGATCTTGAACTTGCGCGGCAGGAAGAGGAACTCGGGGTTGATGGTGGACCACTGGCGGAGGATTTCCGCCAGCGGGCGCGGGTCCAGCAGCTCGTCGGCGGCCACCCCGGCGAAGGCTTCGGTGGTGATGTTGCGCACGCAGTTGCCGGAGGTCTGGATGGCGTGCATCTCCACCTCCGCCAGGCGTTCGAGGATGTCCGGCACCTCGGCCAGCTCGATCCAGTTGAACTGGATGTTCTGCCGCGTGGTGAAGTGGCCGTAGCCGCGGTCGTGGTCGCGGGCGATGCCGGCCAGGGTGCGCAGCTGGCCCGAGGCCAGGGTGCCGTAGGGGATGGCCACGCGCAGCATGTAGGCGTGCTTCTGCATGTACAGGCCGTTCTGCAGGCGTAGCGGGAGGAACTCCTCCTCGCTCAGCTCATCGCTCATGCGCCGCGCCACCTGGTCGCGGAACTGCGCCACGCGCTCACGCACGAGCGCGTGGTCGTAGTCGTCGTATCGATACATGCAAGGCTCCTCGGGTCAGGCATCCGCCCCTGCACCGGGGGCGGAACAACGAGGTGCAACTATGGACGGACCCGCGCAGCAGAAACAGCCGCAGATGTGCGATCTAAAACCGGATCAGATGAGCATCGCCTGGCGGCCTTTCTCCATCTGTCAGCCATCCGATCGGCCCTGATCTGATACCCAAAAACCTCAATGATCTGAGCCTGTTTTGTTTTGGCTCGCCTTCCTAGAGTGACGACCCTGCCAGCCCCCGTACTGGCACCCCCTTCCTTGCAATCGAAAGGTTTCGCCATGAGCACTGCAACACAGGAGCCCACCTACAACTACCGGGTGGTTCGTCAGTTCGCGATCATGACCGTCGTCTGGGGCGTGGTCGGCATGGGCCTGGGCGTGTTCATCGCCGCCCAGCTGGTCTGGCCGCAGCTCAATCTCGACCTGCCCTGGACCAGCTTCGGCCGCCTGCGCCCGCTGCACACCAACCTGGTGATCTTCGCCTTCGGCGGCAGCGCGCTGTTCGCCACCAGCTACTACACCGTGCAGCGCACCTGCCAGGCGCGACTGTTCGGCGACGGCCTGGCGGCCTTCACCTTCTGGGGCTGGCAGGCGCTGATCGTCTGCCTGCTGGTCACCCTGCCCCAGGGCCTGACCACCACCAAGGAATACGCCGAGGTGGAATTCACCGGCGCCGTGTGGATGGGCATCGTCTGGGTCGCCTACGCGGTGGTGTTCTTCGGCACGGTGATGAAGCGCAGCACCCCGCACATCTATGTGGGCAACTGGTTCTTCGGCGCCTTCATCCTGGTCACCACCATGCTCCACGTGGTCAACCACATGGCCATCCCGGTGAGCTGGTTCAAGTCCTACCCGCTGTACAGCGGCGCCACCGATGCCATGGTGCAGTGGTGGTACGGGCACAACGCGGTGGGCTTCTTCCTCACCACCGGCTTCCTCGGGATGATGTATTACTTCATCCCCAAGCAGGCCGGGCGCCCGGTCTACTCCTACCGCCTGTCCATCGTTCACTTCTGGGCGCTGATCACCCTGTACATCTGGGCCGGCCCGCACCACCTGCACTACACCGCCCTGCCGGACTGGGCCCAGAGCCTGGGCATGGCGATGTCGATCATCCTCCTGGCGCCCAGCTGGGGCGGCATGATCAACGGCATGATGACCCTCTCCGGTGCCTGGCATAAGTTGCGCGACGACCCGATCCTGCGCTTCCTCATCGTCTCGCTGGCCTTCTACGGCATGTCCACCTTCGAGGGGCCGATGATGGCGATCAAAACGGTCAACGCCCTCTCCCACTACACCGACTGGACCATCGGCCACGTGCACGCCGGCGCCCTCGGCTGGGTGGCGATGATCACCTTCGGCTCGCTCTACCACCTGATCCCGAAGATCTTCGGTCGCGAGCGCATGTACAGCGTCGGCCTGATCAACACGCACTTCTGGCTGGCCACCATCGGCACCGTGCTCTACATCGCCTCGATGTGGGTCAACGGCATCACCCAGGGCCTGATGTGGCGCGCCATCAACGACGACGGCACCCTCACCTACTCCTTCGTCGAATCCCTGGAGGCCAGCCACTCGGGCTTCCTGGTGCGCTTCATCGGCGGGGTGTTCTTCCTCAGCGGCATGCTGCTGATGGCCTATAACACCTGGCGCACCCTGAAGGCGCCCCAGGCCGAACGGCACGCGCTCGGCGCCACGGCCTGAGGAGACGGGCATGGACACGGATACCTTCTACGGCCTGCTGTCCCTGGGCACCCTGGTGTTCTTCTACGTCGCCACCCAGTTCAGCCTGGGTGGCAAGAGCCAGCGGCAGATCGACGAAGCCACCATGCTGCCCTTCGCCGACGACGACCCCGTGGCCCGGCGCATGGAACGCGCCACCGGGCGCAGCAGCACCGGCTGCAGCTGCCCCGGCCGTTGCGACGGCGGCTGTGCGAATCGAGGGGATGTGGAGATGTGAGGGGTAAGGCGGCGCTCCGTGAACCGTGCGAAACCCTGTGTCGTAGGATGGGTCGGGCGGCGCTCCGCGAGCCGTGCGAAACCCATGCTGGTAGGCCGGCACCGAACCCATGCCTTACCTCGCATCGATGGGTTTCGCTTCGCTCTACGCCATCCTACGAACGCTCGCTGGGTCAACGTCTTCTACCAATAATTCTCCACCGCCACCTGCCCGGGCTTGCGGGTCAGGGCCAGGTTCATGTCGCGGGCCTTCAGCACCGCGCGGGTGTCTTCGATCATCTGCGGGTTGCCGCAGAGCATCACCCGCGAATGCTCGGGGGTCAGCGCCAGGCCGGCGGCGCGCTCCAGCTCACCGTTCTCGATCAGCGTGGTGATGCGCCCGTTCAGCGCACCCGGTACCTGCTCGCGGGTGACCACGGGGATGTAGGTCAGCTTGTCGGCGACGCCTTCCAGGTGCTCCAGCTCCTTGAGCCCGGCGATCAACGGCTGGTAGGCCAGCTCGCTTTCGTACCGTGCGCTGTACACCAGCAGGATGCGCTCGAAGCGCTGCCACACTTCCAGGTCCTGGAGGATCGACAGGAAGGGCGCGACACCGGTGCCGGTGGCCAGCAGCCAGAGGTCACGGCCGTCGATGAAGCGATCAAGGGTAAGGAAGCCGAAGGCCTGCTTGTCGATCAGCAGGGTGTCGCCCTCGGCGAGGCGGCTCAGCTCGCTGGTGAACTCGCCGCCGGGCACCACGATGGAGAAGAACTCCAGGTGCTCGTCATGGGGCGCAGACACCATGGAATAGGCGCGCCACACGGTGCTGCCATCGGCCTTGGTCACGCCCAGGCGGGCGAACTGGCCGGCGCGGAAGCGGAAGCCGGGGTCACGGGTGGTGCGCAGGGTGAACAGGCTCGGCGTCAGGGTCTGGACGTCGAGCAGGGTCTGGCGGGTGAACTTCTCTTCGCTGGCGCTCATTGCGGGCTCCTTGTCGCTGGAACCCTGCCAGTGTCCCGCAAAGCGCGCGCGGGAAACACCCGCGCGCGTTGTGGCTATAGACCGATCAGTGCTTGCGGTTGACGGTCTGGGCGGCGCGCAGCACGTCGGCGCCGATCTCCGCTTCGTAGGTTTTCCACAGCGGCATCAGGGCCTGGCGCCAGGCATCGCGCTCCTCGGGGGTGAGGGTGACGACCTTGGTCTTGCCGGCGGCGATGACGCGCTCGCGGTCCTTCAGGTTCATCGCCTCGGCATCCTTGTTCACCGCGAAGGTGACTTCCTCGATGATGGCTTCCAGCTCGGTGCGGGTCTCGTAGGGAATGCTGATCCAGAACTTGTGGCTGGTGATCAGCATGTAGTTCAGCGAGCCATGGTTGGTTTCCATGATGAACGGCTGAACGGTGTCGACCTTCTGGCTGGCGATGTTCGACCAGGGGCCTTCGGTGCCCTGGATGGTGCCCGCCTGCAGGGCCTTGAAGGCATCGGCGAAGGGCATTTTCACGGTCTTGGCGCCGAGCAGGCCGAACTGTGCGTCGAGCACGGAGGACGGCTGGATACGGAAGGCCAGGCCCTTGGCGTCTTCAGGCTTGCGCAGCTCGCGGTTGGAAGTCAGCACCTTCATGCCGTTGTTCCAGTAGCCCAGGCCATAGATGCCCTGCTTGGACATGGAGCGCAGCAGCTCACGGCTCTTGTCACGCTTCTGGAAGCGCTTAACGGCTTCGAGGTCGTCGAACAGGAAGGGCAGGTCGAACACCTGCAGCTGCTTGGTATAGGCCTCGAACTTGGACAGCGAGGGCGCCAGCATCTGCACCTCGCCCTTCTGCAGCGCCTGGATCTCGTCGGCGTCGCCGTACAGGCTGGAGTTCGGGTAGACCTCGACCTTCACCTTGCCGGGCAGGCGCTCCTCCACCAGCTTCTTGAACAGCAGCGCGCCCTTGCCCTTGGGCGTGTCCTCGGCCACCACGTGGGAGAACTTGATGAGGATCGGCTCCTCGGCCAGTGCGGAGCTGGAAAGGACCATGAGCGAAGCGAAGAGCGCCCCGAACAGAGACTTGTACATGTATACACCTGTGCAAATGGCAACGGCGAAGCCCGCGCCATGCGCGTCGGCTCCGTCTGGAATAAGGTTTTTTCGGTGGAACGCCCGCTCCCAACCAGCGGGTACGCACCGTTTTTACGGCGTACCAGGTCGTTCAGGGCAGAGAAATGCCAGATGCCTGGTTATTATTGGAGCTGTTCCGGCGGAGAGAATCGCCATGGGATGGCGGGCCGAAATCAGCGGCGTGGATTGTTAGTCAAAACTGATCAATAAACAAGCACCGCTAATCCAAACCAGCTCTCACTTCCAGCAGAATCTTCGCCTTCATCCGAGTCCAGAGTTCCCGATGCCCCAACTGCTCACCCCCTTCGGCCAGCTCGACCTGGTCCGTGTTCCCGACCAGCCGAACGACCCGCTGCAGGCGTTCGACGCCGCCGACGAATACCTGCTCGCCCACCTGCATGAGCAGGCGCCCGACGCCGCCACCCGGGTGCTGGTGCTCAACGACAGCTTCGGCGCCCTGGCCACCAGCCTCGCGCCCCATGTGCGGGTCACCAGCAGCGGCGACTCGCACCTGGGCTTCCTCGGCCTGCAGCGCAACCTCGCGCGTAACGGCCTGGCCGCCGACGCGCTGCGCTTCGTGCCGGCAAATGAAATAGTCGAGGGGCCATTCGACCGGGTGCTGATCCGCGTGCCCAAGACCCTGGCCCTGATGGAAGAACAGCTGATCCGCCTGCAAGGCCAGTTGGCGCCCGGCGCCACGGTGGTGGCCGCCGGCATGGTCAAGCACCTGCCCCACGCCGCCGGCGACCTGCTGGAGAAATACATCGGCCCGATGCAGGCCTCGCTGGCGGTGAAAAAGGCCCGCCTGCTGGTGGCCACACAGGCGGACCGACCGCGCGCCCGCTCGCCCTACCCCACCCGCTACCTGCTGGAAAAGCCGCGCATCGAGCTGCTCAACCACGCCAACGTGTTCTGCCGCGAGGGCCTGGACATCGGCACCCGCGCCTTCCTCCCGCACCTGCCCAAGCGCCTGGACGCCACTCGCGTGGCGGACCTGGGCTGCGGCAACGGCGTGCTCGGCATCGCCTACGCCCTGGCCAACCCGGCAGCGCAACTGACATTGGTGGACGAGTCGTACATGGCCGTGCAATCGGCTGTGGATAACTGGCGCATCGCCCTGGGCGAGCGCCCGGTGGACATCCGCCCCGGCGACGGCCTCGCCGAACAACCGGCGGCTTCGCTGGACCTGGTGCTGTGCAACCCACCCTTCCACCAGCAGCAGGTGGTGGGCGACTTCCTCGCCTGGCGCATGTTCGTCCAGGCACGCGATGCACTGGTCACCGGCGGAGAGCTGTGGATAGTCGGCAACCGCCACCTGGGCTACCACGCCAAGCTCAAGCGCCTGTACCGCGGCGTCGAACAGGTCGCCGCCACACCCAAGTTCGTGATCCTCAAGGCCACCAAGTAGGGGCGCGATTCAATCGGGCACCCGCCGTCGGGATTCGCGGGTTCCACCCGCCCTACACGAGCCGACCGTTGCGGGTGGACCCCGCTTCACCGGTCCACCATCGGAGCCAGACCGGGCATCGCTGGTGGATGTAAAAAGCGACATCCACCCTACCGTCCTGCGCTCCCTGGTGCTGCGGGGAGTCGCGGGTTCCACCCGCCCTGCACGAGCCGACCGTCGCGTAGGGTGGACCCCGCTTCACCGGTCCACCATCGGAGCCAGACCGGGCATCGCTGGTGGATGTAAAAAGCGACATCCACCCTACCGTCCTGCGCTCCCTGGTACCGCGGGGAGTCGCTTAACCGTAGGTCGGGTGCAACCCGACATCGTCGTCATAAGGATCGCGGGTTCCACCCGCCCTGCACGAGCTGACCGTCGCGTAGGGTGGACCCCGCTTCACCGGTCCACCATCGGAGCCAGACCGGGCATCGCTGGTGGATGTAAAAAGCGACATCCACCCTACCGTCCTGCGCTCCCTGGTACCGCAGGGAGTCGCTCAACCGTAGGTCGGGTGCACCCCGACAGCGCAGTCATAAGGATCGCGGGTCCACCATCGGAGCCGAGCCGGCATCTTGTCCCGGCTCAGGGCGTGCTCAGCCCCGCCGCATTCATGAACAGCCGCAGCAGGTAGGACACGGCGCCCAGCGCCAGGACGCTGCCGGTCCAGATCGCCAGCAGCCAGCCCAGGCGTTGCCACAGGGGCTTCTTCTCGGGGTTATCCACAGCCATGGTCGCTCTCCTGTCCACTAGTGGTAGCCCTGGTCCGGGGTGACCTTGCCGCGGAACACGTAGTAGCTCCAGGCGGTGTACACGAGGATGAAGGGGATGATGAACAGCGCCCCCACCAGCGCGAAACCCTGGCTCTGCGGCGGCGCGGCGGCCTGCCAGATGCTCAGCGAGCCCGGCACGATGTTCGGCCACAGGCTGATGCCCAGGCCGCTGTAGCCGAGGAAGATGAGGATCAGGGTCAGCACGAAGGGCTTGATGTTGTCGTAGTTCGCCACCGATCGCAGCAGGTAGAAGAAGGTCACCAGCACCAGCAGCGGCACCGGCAGGAACCAGAACAGGTTGGGCAGGCTGAACCAGCGCTGGGCGATCTCGCCATGGGACAGCGGGGTCCAGATGCTGACGATGCCGATCACCGCCAGCAGCACCAGGGCCAGCGGCCGGGCCATGTCGTGCATCTGCTCCTGCAGGCGGCCTTCGGTCTTCATGATCAGCCAGGTGCAGCCGAGCAGCGCATAGGCCGCCACCAGCCCCAGGCCGCTGAAGATCGGGAAGGGTGCCAGCCAGTCCAGGCCACCGCCGGCGAACTGGCGGTTCTCCACCGGGATGCCTTCGATGAAGGCCCCCAGGGCCACGCCCTGGAAGAAGGTCGCCGCCAGGGAGCCGCCGATGAAGGCCTTGTCCCAGATGTGGCGCTTGTGCTCCTTGGCCTTGAAGCGGAACTCGAAGGCCACGCCCCGGAACACCAAGCCGATGAGCATGAACATCAGCGGCAGGTAGAGGGCGCTGAGCACCACCGAGTAGGCCAGCGGGAAGGCCGCGAACAGCCCTGCCCCGCCCAGCACCAGCCAGGTCTCGTTACCGTCCCACACCGGCGCCACGGTGTTCATCATCACGTCGCGCTCGGAGTCGTCCTTGACGAAAGGGAAGAGGATGCCGATGCCCAGGTCGAAGCCGTCCATCACCACGTACATCATCACGCCGAAGACGATGATGATTGCCCAGATCAGAGAAAGGTCGATGCCCATGTTCAATTCCTCGCGCCCAGGTCGTCGCCACTGGCGTCATCGTCGTCCATGTTCTCGTCGGCGGCCGAGATCGGCCGTGCCGGCGTGCGTTTCTGGCCAGGGCCACCGATGCCCTGCTCCTTGCCTTCATCGGTCTTCGGCCCTTTGCGCACCAGGCGCAGCAGGTAGCTGAAGCCGGCGCCGAACACGGCGAAGTACACCACCACGAACATGATCAGGGTGAGGCTCATCTGCGCGAAGCTGTGGTTCGACGAGGCGTCGGCGGTGCGCATCAGCCCATACACGACCCAGGGCTGGCGGCCGATCTCGGTGGTGAACCAGCCGGCGAGGATGGCGATCAACCCGGACGGCCCCATCCACAGGCACAGGTAGAGGAACGGCCGCGAAGTGAACAGCCCGCCGCGCCAGCGCAACCACAGGCTCCAGACGCCGGCCAGGATCATCAGCAGGCCCAGGGCGACCATGATGCGGAACGACCAGAAGACGATGGTGGAGTTGGGCCGGTCTTCCTTGGGGAAGTCCTTCAGCGCCGGCACCTGCTTGTCCAGGCTGTGGGTGAGGATCAGGCTGCCGAGGTAGGGAATCTCCACCTTGAAGCGGGTTTCCTCGCGCTCCATGTCCGGCCAGCCGAAGAGGATCAGCGGGGTCGCCTCGCCACTGCTGTTGTCCCAGTGCCCTTCCATCGCGGCGATCTTCGCCGGCTGGTGCTTGAGGGTGTTGAGGCCGTGCAGGTCACCGATGAACGCCTGGATCGGCGCCACCAGCAGGGCCATCCACATGGCCATGGAGAGCATCTGGCGGATCGCCGGGTTGTCACGCCCGCGCAGCAGGTGCCAGGCCGCCGAGGAGCCGACGAAGAAGGCCGTGGCGAGGAAGGCCGCGGTGGCCATGTGCGCCAGGCGATAGGGGAAGGACGGGTTGAAGATCACCGCGAACCAGTCGGTGGGGATCACCCGGCCATCGATGATCTCGAAGCCCTGGGGCGTCTGCATCCAGCTGTTGGAGGCGAGGATCCAGAAGGTGGAGATCAGCGTGCCGATGGCCACCATCACCGTGGAGAAGAAGTGCAGGCCCGGCCCGACGCGGTTCCAGCCGAACAGCATCACGCCGAGGAAGCCGGCCTCGAGGAAGAATGCGGTGAGCACCTCGTAGGTCAGCAGCGGCCCGGTGACCGAGCCGGCGAAGTCGGAGAAGGCGCTCCAGTTGGTGCCGAACTGATAGGCCATCACCAGGCCGGACACCACGCCCATGCCGAAGTTGACGGCGAAAATCTTCGACCAGAAGTGATAGAGGTCGCGATAGACCTCCCGGTTGGTCTTCAGCCACAAGCCTTCCAATACCGCCAGGTAACTCGCCAGGCCAATGGTGATGGCCGGAAAGATGATGTGGAAGGAAATGGTGAAGGCGAACTGGATTCGGGCGAGATCAAGAGCCTCCAATCCGAACATTACGGCGTCCTCATAGCTGGTTTCACGGGCACGGCCCTGGGCAGGTCACTCCGGCAATTGGAGCGCTGCTCATGGGAATTCGTTCTTTTTATGTGGAGTTTCAGGGAGATGGCGGCCCAATCGGCCGCAAGCGCAAACCCAAAGGTCGGGCATTGACGCAGATCAATCAGCAGCTAAAGAGTAGCGCTTCGCTTGAAGAAAAATGCTGTGGTCGATTGCCACGCGGCAGGTTGCCGCAGCGAGTGGATAACCCTGGACAAACACGGAGCCGGACCGGGGCTCCGCTACAAGGTCACCGGACAGTCCTGAGCAGCCCGTAACCCACCTGGTGGATGGATGAAGCGTCATCCACCCTACACCCCCTGGCAGTCGGTGCACGCCTACGGCCGTGGTACGTGCCCCGAATCAAGGGCCTGGGGCGTGTCCACGTCCAGCACCACGCCGGGGTCGTCCACCTCCAATACCCGCCAGGCCTCGCGGTGGGCGGCGAGCACGGAACGGGCGCCTTCGTCGCCCTGGAGGTGTTGCAGCTCGGGCCAGAAGTCGCGCCCGAAGATCACCGGATGGCCGCGCAGGCCGTGGTGCAGCGGGAACAGGATGTGCTGCGCATCGGCCTGGGCCACCAACTGGCGCAGCGTCGCCTCGGCCAGCCAGGGCATGTCCCCCAGCATCACCGCCACGGCCCTGCCCCGGGCTGTGGATAACCCGCGCACGCCGGCCGCCAGGCTGTGGCCCATGCCCAGGTCGGCGTCCGCGCAGCGGATCACCGGACAATCGTCGGGCAGGCCCAGCGCCGCCGGGTCGTCCTCCGGGCGCAGCACCACATGCACCTCATCGAACACCGCCCGCGCCCGCGCCACGCTGGCCGCCAGCAGGGTGCGGCCATCGGCCAGGCGCGCCTGACGCTTGTCGCTGCCGAAGCGGGTGCCACGGCCAGCGGCGAGGATTAGGGCGATGACGGGGGGCATGTAGGAACTCCTGTAGGGGCGAATTTATTCGCCCGGGACCGCGCAGCGGTCCTCGTGCCAATGACCTGGGTGAAGCAGCCCGTCGGCTGCTGGGCGAATGAATTCGCCCCAACATCAGGAAGCGTGGATCAAACCCGCTCGCGCGGTATCGCATTGCGCACCCGCAGGATGTCGGCAAGCACCGCCAGGGCGATCTCCGCCGGGGTCTTGCTGCCCAGGTTCAGGCCGATGGGGGCGATGATGCGGTCGATCTCGATTTCGCTCAGGCCGCCCACGCGACGCAGGCGCTCCCGGCGCTTGGTGCTGGTGGCCATCGAGCCCATCACGCCGATGTAGAAGGCTTCGGTGCGCACCGCCTCGATCATCGCCAGGTCGTCGATGCGCGGGTCGTGGGTCAGGGCCACAACGGCGGTGTCGGCGTGGCAACCACCGTTGCGGATCACTTCGGAGGGCAGCTCGCGGCGCACCTCGACGCCCGGCAGCTCGACGCCCTCGAGCACCTCCTCGCGGGGGTCGCAGAGCACCACCTCGAAGCCCAGCGGCTGGGCGAATTCGGCACACACCTGGGCCACCGAGGAATAGCCCGCCAGCAGCAGGCGCTGGGCAGCACCGACGCGCAGGCGGATCACCTGTTCGTTACGCTCCACCCGGGCGCCCTGCTCGCGGTCCTCCAGCAGGGTGCGGGTGCCGCCGTCGATGCGGATCTCCCGCAGCAGCCGGCGCTGGCCGGCCAGGGCGCTTTCCAGCTCGCGCAGGTGCGCCTGCACCTCGCAATCGGCCGGCAGGTTCTCCACCAGCACGTCCAGCACCCCGCCGCAGGGCAGGCTGATCTTCGAACGCTCATCGCTGCCGTCGCCGTAGCGCACCAGCGCCAGCGGCTCGGGGAATGCGCCTTCGGCGACACGTTCGAGGAAGTCATCCTCGACGCAACCACCGGACAACGACCCCACCCACTGCCCCGCCTCGTTGGCGGCCAGCAGCGAGCCCGGCGCACGGGGCGCCGAGCCGTAGGTGGAAAGCACGGTACAGAGCCAGACACGCTGGCCGGCCCTGGACCATTCGAGGGCCTTGCGCACGACGATGAGGTCGAGGTGTTGCATGGTCAGTGAACCTTTTCGCTTCGCAGTTGGGAGACGCTCTCCATACCGATGTCCCCGGGCGATCCTCCCCAGGTCTGGCGCAGGTAGTTGAGCAGATCGCGCATCCGCGCGTCATCAAGATCATGCAGGAAACCGGGCATCGGCTGCATGCGTTCGAAGCCGGTGAACTGCTGCTCGCGGATGCCGTCGTCGATCACCCGCAGCAGGTTGCGCGAATCCTCCTGGCGCAGGGTGGTGTTGCCGGCCATGGCCACCGCCACGTGGGGGATGCCCTGCCCCTCAGCGCCATGGCAGCCGGCGCAGAGGTTCAGGTACTCCTGGCGACCGGCCTTGCCGCTGGCGGTGAGCTCGGCCAGCGGGCGGGTGGCGATGGTCGCCGGCGCTGGCGGCTGGTCACCCATGAGGAACACCGCCATGGCCTGGTGATCCACCTCCGGCAGGTATTGCAGGCTGTGGTGCAGCACCGGGTACATCTCGTTGAACACCGAGCCCTGGGCGCTGATGCCGTGCTTGAGGAAGGTCGCCAGGTCGTCGGTGGTCCAGCCACGGGCGGCCAGGGCGTCGGCCTTCAGGCTCGGCGCCAGGTAGCCCAGGAGCACGCCGCCTTCCATGCGCTGGTCCTGCTGCAGGGCACCGAGCGCGTTGCGCGGGGTGTGGCATTCGCCGCAGTGGCCGAGGGCTTCCACCAGGTACTGGCCGCGCTGCCACTGCTCGCTCTTGCCCTCCGCCGGCTGCATCTGCACGCGGTTCTTGTAGAGCATGTTCCAGAAGGCCAGGCCGAAGCGCAGGTTGAACGGGAAGGTCAGGCTGGTCTGCGGGCTCGCCTTGGGGATCGGCTCGCGGCTCATCAGGTAGGCGTAGAGGGCATCGGAGTCCTCCCGGGTGATGAGGTGGTAGGAGGTGTAGGGCATCGCCGGGTAGAGCTTGCTGCCATCGGGCTTCTCGCCCTGGGTCAGCGCGCGGTAGAGGTCATCGGCGGTGTAGTTGCCGATGCCGTGCTCCTTGTCCGGGCTGATGTTGGTGCCATAGATGGTGCCGAACGGCGACTCCAGGGGCAGGCCGCCGGCATAGGGGGCGCTGCCCTCGATGCTGTGGCAGGCCACGCAGTCGGCGGCGCGGGAGATGTAGCGGCCGCGCTCGATCAGGGCCTTGTCGGCGGGCGCTTCGGGCGCGGCGGTGGCGGCCAGGGGCAGGAGCAGCCCGGCGGCGATCAGCAGTGCTTTCATCATCAGCCTTCCTTCACCAGACCCAGTTCCTCGACCACATCGCGCGCGGCGTTGTAGTAGCGGACGTAACCGGTGCAACGGCAGATGTGCTTGCCCAGGGCGCTGTCGATCTCGCCCTCCAGCTCGCTGCGTTTCACCGGCTGGCGCTGCAGCTTCTCCACCAGCACGGTGGCGGCGTTGACGTAGCCCGGGGTGCAGTAGCTGCACTGGAAGGCGAACTGGTCGACGAACTTCTGCTGAATCGGGTTGAGCTCGCTCACCTCGCCCTTGGCGTCGCGCTTGGCGTGGCCTTCGATGGTGCGCACATTCTTGCCGGCGAAGAAATGCGCACCGGTGATGCAGGTGCGGATCTCCTCGCTGGTGCCGTCGGGCTTGTCGAGGATGGCCACGCAGGCGTGGCACACGCCCTGGCCGCAGCCCAGGCGCGAGCCGGTGAGGTTCAGGTACTCGTGGAGGAAGTCGATCATCATCAGGTCGTCAGCCACCTCGATGGGGCCGACGGCCTGGCCGTTGATGTTCATGCTGAGCGCGCGGTTAGCCATGGAGGGCCTCCTTGATGCGGGCCGGAGTCAGGGGAAGGTCGCGCAGGCGCTTGCCGGTGGCGTGGGCCACGGCGTTCACGATGGCGCCGACCACGGGGATCATCACCACTTCGGCGATGCCCTTGGCCGGGTCGCTGGGCGACAGCGGCGGCAGGATCTCCGCCGTCTGCGACCACACGGCGACGTCCTTCGCCCGGGGCAGCTGGTAGCGGTTGAAGTTCCAGGTGCCCTCGCCCGGGCCTCCTTCGTAGAGCGGCATTTCCTCCAGCAGCGCGTGGCCGATGCCCATGGCGATACCGCCTTCCAGCTGGCCGAGCACCAGCTCGGGGACGATCACCCGGCCGCACTCCATCCAGGAATGGTGGTTGATCACGGTGGCCTGGCCGCTGCCTTTGTTGACCTTGATCTCCACCAGGGTGGCCACCGGGCTGTAGTAGGTGACCATGGCGTTGTTGAGCTGGGTTTCCGGGTAGCTGACCGAGACGCGGTCCAGCAGGTGGTAGCCGTTGCGGGTCATCAGGGCGCGCTTGCCGGCGTCGGCACCGGCGCCGTACTTCACCGCCACCGCGTCCAGCGGCAGGCTCTCGCGCACGCCGTTGATCTCGAACTCGGCCGAGGCCCACTTCCAGCGGTTGAAGCCGTGCACGCTGGCACCGGTGACCAGGCCCAGGTCATGGGCCTTCTTCGCCAGCAGCTCGAAGGGGATCGGCGGCATGCCGCCGGCGCTCAGGGCGCCATCCTTCCAGTGGGCGTCTTCGCGGCGCACCACGTAGGGGTTGAGCGAGCCGTTGTACTCGCCACGGCCCCAGATACTCAGCGCCGCCGGCCACAGGCCGAAGTTGAAGAGGATTCGCGCGGCCTCGCGGGTGGCGTGGCCGGAGTAGTAGGCGGAGTTGGTGGCCGAGGACGGCGACGCCAGCTTGCCCACCCAGCGCGGGTTCTTCAGCGCGGCGTCCTGGTCGGCCTGGCTGATGATGTAGGGGTTGCCGCTGGTGACCAGGCCCAGCTCGTGCCAGTCGGTCTCGCCGGTCTTGATCTCATGGGCCGGCTGGCCCAGGTGGTCGGCGGCCAGCAGCGCCTGGGAGGTGGCCATGCCGGTGCCCATGTCGATGGCCACGTGGCGCAGCAGCACGCGACCGTCGGCGGTGATCTCCAGGCTCGCCAGGGGCGCCTCGGAGCCAGTGCCGAAGTCCTTCTGGCACATGGCGAAACCGACGCCGTAGAGGTTGTCCGGGTCTTCGGCGTCGAAGCGCTGCTTGCGCTCCGCGCGGGTGCGCCAGATTTCGTGCTGGGCGGCCTTCTCGAGAATCTCGTCGAGGCGCAGCGCACCGGCGGGAATCGCACCCTGGGTGTTCTTCATGCCGGTCTTGAAGACGTTCTTCTTGCGCAGCTCGATGGCGTCCAGGCCCAGGCGGCCGGCCACCTCGTCCACCATCATCTCGGTGGCGGCCATGGTCTGCAGGGTGCCGTAGCCGCGCATGGAGCCGGCCTCGACGCCGCGCGAATGGTACGCGGTGGCGGCCAGGTCGCTCTGCGGCAGGTAGTAGATGGACTGCGCCGCCGTGGCGCCGACCGCCGCTACCGAGGAGCTGTAGTTGGCGCGGCCGCCGCCGTCGACGTCCATGTGCGCGCGGAAGATCTGGAAGCTGTGGTCCTGCTTGTTCACCGCCAGTTGGTAATGCATGTCGAAGGGGTGGCGCTTGATGCCGCTCTGGAACTGCTCGTAGCGGTCGTTGGCCAGGCGCACCGGCACGCCTTCGCCGTACATCGCGGCGAGCGCGGCGTAGAAGACGAAGATGTTGTTGTCCTTGGAGCCGTAGCCCACGGTGTAGCCCGGGTGCAGGTTGAGCTTGGTCACCTTGAAGCGCGACGGCGCCAGCATGTGCGCGGTCTGTTCGGCCACCTCGAAGGGGCACTGGGTGGCGACCACGAAGTGCAGGGTGCCGCTCTCGGCGTCATACCAGCCGTTGCCGTTGTCGGCTTCCAGGGCCGCCGGTTCGATGGACTGGGTGGTGAAGCGCTCGTCGAACACCAGCCAGTCTTCCGGCGGCGCCTTGAGCTGCTGCTCCATGCGTTCGGCGTAATAGAGGCCCTGCTGGGTCAGGTCGCCGTTGATCTTGGCCTGCTGGCTCCACACCGGTTTGCGCTGGCGGATGATGGGGAACAGCATGCTGTCCTTGAGGCTGGAGAACACGTCCGGCTCGAACGCCGTCTCGCCGCCCACCCGCACGAAGCGGAAGCTGCCGTAAGGGTCGGTCTGGTACAGCTCGGCCTTGGCGCCGTAGCGCACCACCTTCTCGTTGAACTTGAGGATGTTCTTGGCCCGGCGGTAGCGGTCGAAGTCGGTCCAGATGGCCATCGCCACCGGGTGGCCGATGAACATCGGCACCTGGCCTTCCGGCAGGAAGGGATCGAGGTTGTGGCCTTCGGGGAAGCCGATGCCGTCACGGGCGAGGTCCGCCGCGGTGACCAGGCGATCGGGCTGCAGCTCGTCGCCGAGCATGGACAGGTCGAGTCCGGCGTAGAGCTGGTCGGCGCGGGTCGCCTTGATCAGCAGCGCATGGCCCTGGCGCTGGGGCCAGCCGGGCATGTCCTTGGCGCGAATGTCACGGGCGAAGACCTTGGCCCCGCAGGCCTTGGAGACGCCGTCGATGCGCGCTCGTGCCTGGCCGCCGGGCGTGTACCAGGGCTGCGGCGAGGCGGTGACCTTGTCCTCGAACAATGCAGCAAAGGCCTTGCTGCCCAGTGGTGCCAGCGTGATGCCGATACCTGCGATGACACTGCCCTGCAAGAAGGCGCGTCGGGATAACTCACGGTTGGACATACCCGATCCTTGGGGCGCGATCTGTGCCGGCCCCTGTTTCCTGTGCGTAGTAATCCGTCGGCCCCGAGGCTCGGGGTCGATGAGAATGGTCGAGATGATTTTTGACTCGAAGGTCAGATTCTAATGGAACCGAATCGGCAGACAAGAAAAAATTGGCCGCTCGGTCAGAATAAATTCCTGGCACGAAGGTGCACGCCTCGGGTGCCGGGGCGTCGCGCCGATTTTCGGCGCCGGGGCAAGGTGCTAATCTGCGCATCCGATAGCCTCCTAAGCATTTTCCCGACCTATGTCCCAGGCCCTCTTGCTGCGTCACCACCGCCCGTTCATGGCGTTCTGGTTCGCTCGCGTGTGCACCGCCAGCGGCTTCCAGATGCTCACCGTGGCCATCGGCTGGCACATCTACGAACTCACCGGCAACGTGCTCGACCTGGGCCTGGTGGGCCTGGCGGAATTCCTCCCGCGCGTGCTGTTCATGCTGCATACCGGGCACGTGGCCGACCGCTACGACCGCCGCCACGTGGCCGCGCTGTGCCAGACGGTCCAGGGGCTGATCGCCGTCGCGCTGGTACTGGGCAGCGCCACCGACAACATCAGCCGCGAGATGATCTTCCTCCTCGCCTTCGCCCTCGGCGCGGCACGCTCCTTCGAGATGCCGGCGACCCAGGCGCTGCTGCCCAACATCGTCCCGACGGAGCTGTTCCCACGCGCCGTGGCCGCGGCGGCCTCGGCGATGCAGGCGGCGACCATCGTCGCGCCGGCGGTGGGCGGCCTGCTCTACGCCTTCGGCAGCCTCTGGGTGTATGGCCCGGTGGCGGTGCTCTACGCCATCGCCTGCTGCCTGATGCTGAGCCTGTCCAGCCGCCAGCAGGTGCTGCGCAAGGAGCGCGCCTCCATGGACTCGCTGCTGGCCGGCATCCGCTTCATCCGCAGCCGCCGCGACATCCTCGGCGCCATCTCCCTCGATCTGTTCGCCGTGCTCCTCGGCGGCGCTACCGCGCTGCTGCCGGTGTTCGCCAAGGACATCCTGCTCACCGGGCCCTGGGGCCTCGGCCTGCTGCGCTCGGCACCGGCGGTGGGCGCGCTGGCCATGTCGTTCTGGCTCGCGCGCTTCCCCATCGAACGCCAGGTGGGGCGCATCATGTTCACCGCCGTGGGCGTGTTCGGCGTCGCCACCATCGCCTTCGGCCTGTCCACCTCGTTCTGGTTCTCCCTCGCGGTGCTGGCGGTGCTGGGCGCGGCGGACATGATCAGTATGGTCATCCGTGGCGCTTTCGTGCAGTTGCACACGCCGGACGAGATGCGCGGTAGGGTCAGCGCCGTCAACGGCCTGTTCATCGGCGCCTCCAACCAGTTGGGCGAGTTCGAGTCCGGGGTCACCGCCGCCTGGTTCGGCACCGTGCCGGCGGTGGTCATGGGCGGGGTCGGCACCCTGCTCATCACCGGCCTGTGGATAAGGCTCTTCCCCACCCTGGCCAACCGCGACCGCCTGCACGGCTGCGATTGATCAGAGCAGTTTGTCGGGGGTGATCGGCAGGTCGCGGATGCGCTTGCCGGTGGCGTGCCAGATGGCGTTGGCCACCGCCGCCGCGACCCCGACTATGCCGATCTCGCCGACGCCCTTGGAGCCCAGGGCGTTGACCACCTCGTCCTCTTCCTCGACGAAGATCACCTCGATCTCACCGATATCCGCGTGCACCGGGATGTGGTACTCGGCCAGGTTGTGGTTCATGTGCCGGCCCAGCGCATGGTCGGTCTGGGTCTCCTCCTGCAGGGCCATGCCGATGCCCCAGACCACGCCGCCGAGAATCTGGCTGCGCGCCATCTTCGGGTTGACCACGCGACCGGCGGCGATGGCACTGACCACCCGGCTGACCCGCACCACGCCCAGCGCCTCGTCCACCCGCACCTCGACGAAGACCGCCGAGTGGCTGGCCGTGGAATAGGCGTCGCGCTTGTCGTCCGGCTTGGCGTCCACCCGGGCTTCCAGGGCCGCGCCGCCAGCGGCACGGACGATCTCGCCATAACCCAGCGCCAGCTCCGGCGCGCCGATGACCCGCAGTTCGCCGTCGACGAACTCCACCTGCTCCCGCGTCAGCCCCTCGAAGGGTGAGTTCTCCAGCGCCACGGCGGTCTTCAGCAGCCGGTCCTGCAGCGCCACGCAGGCCTGCTGCACCGCGCTGCCCACCGAGGAGACGGTGAAGGAACCGCCCTGCAGCGGCGCCTTCGGCAAGTGCGAGTCGCCCAGGCTGAAGGTCACCCGCGCCATGTCCAGCCCCAGGCTGGCGGCGGCGATCTGGGTCATCACCGTGTAGGTGCCGGTGCCGATATCGGTGGTGGCGCTGCTCAGGTGCAAGTGGCCGTCGCCATCGATCACCGCGCGGGCGCTGGCCGGGCTCTGCATGGCCTCCCACACGCCGGTGGCCATGCCCCAGCCGAGTAGCTCGTGGCCCTCGCGCATGCTGCGCGGCTGCGGGTCACGCGCCGCCCAGCCGAAGCGCTCGGCGCCCTGGGCGTAGCACTCGCGCAGGGCCTTGCTGGAGAAGGGCTTGCCCTCGTTCTGGTTGCGCTCGGCATAGTTGGTCAGGCGCAGCTGCAGTGGGTCGATGGCCACGGCAGCGGCCATCTCGTCCATGGCGCACTCCAGGGCGAAGACCCCGAGGGTGGCGCCGGGGGCGCGCATGTCCAGCGGCGTGTAGACGTCCAGCGGCGCCACGCGGTAGCCCAGTTCGACGTTGTCGCACTGGTAAAGCATCCCGGACCACTCCACCACGTGCTCGGTGAAGTCCTCGAAGCGCGAGGTCTGCCCCACCGCTTCGTGGCGCAGGGCGCGCAGCTCGCCATTGGCGGCGGCACCCAGGCTCAGGCGCTGCAGGGTGCGCGGGCGGTAGCCGAAGCTGAACATCTGCTGCCGGGTCAGGGTCACCCGTACCGAGCGCTGCAGCTTGAGCGCCGCCATCACCGCCAGCACCAGCTGGTACTGCGGGCGCAGGGCCGAGCCGAAAGCGCCGCCGACGAATGGCGCCATCACCCGCACCTGACCCGGCTCCAGGCCGAACACCCGCTCGATGTACTGCTGGCTGTTCTGCGTGCCCTGGGTCTTGTCGTAGACCAGCAGCGCGCCGTCAGGCTGCATGACCACCGTGGCGGCGTGGGGCTCCATGGGGTTGTGCTGCTCGATGGGCGAGCTGTAGCTCACGTCGATGCGCAGGGCCGCGCCGGCCAGGGCGCCGGCGCAATCGCCCCGGGGCTCGGGCAGCGACGCCGGGGCCAGGTGGGCGTCGTCGAGGGCGGCCAGCAGGTCGGTCTGGTGCGGCTCGGCCTGGTATTCCACCGTCACCAGGCGCGCGGCGTGGCGTGCCTGCTCCAGGGTCTCGGCCACCACCAGTGCCACCGGCTGGCTGCTATAGAGGATGCGGTCGTTGTACAGCGGGCGGAACGGCGAGCCGTCGGCGGCGTCGGCGTCCTCGTAGGGTTCGTCATAGCTGGCGATGGGCAGGCGGTTGGCGTGGGTCAGCACCAGTTGCACACCGGGCACCGCCTCGGCCGCGCGGCTGTCGATGGCGAGGATGCGCCCACGGGGGATGCCGGCGTTGACCACCCAGCCATGCAACAGGCCGGGCACGGCGAAGTCGGCAGCGTAGCGGGCGCGACCGGTGACCTTGTCACGGCCGTCCACCCGGTCATGGGCCTTGCCCAGTGGCGATGCACTCATGCCCGGGGCCCTCCCTTAGCGGCGTCGGCCAGGGCGCGGACCACCGCGCGGCGCGCCAGCTCCACCTTGAAGGTGTTGCGCCCCAGGCCCTCGGCCCCCTGCAGCAGCAGGTCGGCGGCGACACGGAAGGCCGCCGGTGTGCACGGGCGCCCCACCAGTGCCGCCTCGGCGTCCGGCAGGCGCCAGGGTTTGTGCGCCACACCGCCCAGGGCGATGCGCGCCTCGGCCACGGTGCCCTGCTCCACGCGCAGCGCCGCCGCCACCGAAACCAGGGCGAAGGCGTAGGAAGCGCGGTCGCGGATCTTCAGGTAGGCGCTGTGGCGGGCGAAGGGCGACGGCGGCAGCTCGACCTCGGTGATCAGCTCGTCTGCCGCCAACAGGTTGTCGCGCTGCGGTTCGTCGCCGGGCAGGCGGTGGAAGTCGGCGAAGGCGATCACCCGGGTGCCGCCGGGGCCGGCGACGTGCACCTTGGCCTCCAGCGCCGCCAGGGCCACACACAGGTCGGAAGGGTGGGTGGCCACGCAGTGTTCGCTGGCGCCGAGTATTGCGTGGTTGCGGTTGAGCCCCGCCCGCGCCGGGCAGCCGCTGCCGGGCTCGCGCTTGTTGCAGGGCGTGGCCACGTCATAGAAGTACTGGCAGCGGGTACGCTGCAGCAGGTTGCCGCCGACCGTGGCCATGTTGCGCAACTGCGGCGAAGCCCCGGCCAGCAGCGCCTCGGCCAGCAATGGGAAATGGCTCTGCACGCGCGGGTGCCAGGCCAGGTCGGCGTTGCTCACCAGGGCGCCGATGCGCAGCCCGCCGTCCTCGCCGACCAGTACGCCGTGCAGCGGCAGCGCGGTGATGTCGATCAGCCGTTCGGGGCGCTCGACATTCTCCTTCATCAGGTCCACCAGGTTGGTGCCCCCGGCGATGAAGCGCGCATGGGGGCCGGCCAGCTTCAGGGCCTGGTCCAGTTCCTCGGGGCGCTCGTAGCTGAAGGGCATCATGCGGCGTCCCCCTTGGCGGCGCCCTGGCAGGCGGGCAGCGCCTCCTCGATGGCGTCGAGAATGTTGGCGTAGGCGCCGCAGCGGCACAGGTTGCCGCTCATCTGCTCGCGGATGCCGTCGCGGTCGTGGGCGTGGTTCTCGCTGGCCAGGGCCACCGCCGAGCACAGCTGCCCCGGTGTGCAGTAGCCGCACTGGAAGGCGTCGTGGCGGATGAACGCGGCCTGCATGGGGTGCAGCTCGCCGCCCCGCTCCAGGCCTTCCACCGTGGTGATCTCGGCGCCGTCCTGCATCACCGCCAGGGCCAGGCAGGCATTGATCCGCACGCCATTGCGCAGCACGGTGCAAGCGCCGCACTGGCCGTGGTCGCAGCCCTTCTTGGTGCCCACCAGGTCGAGGCGCTCGCGCAGCAGGTCGAGCAGGGTGGTCCAGGGCTCCACCTGCAGCCGATGGGGTTCGCCGTTGATGACCAGTTGGATCGGATGGCCGACGGCGGTTTGGCCACGGCGCAGGCTGGGTAGGGAACTCATGTTGACCTCAGGCTCGTCTCGTCCGGCCCCGAAGGGCGGTGCGCGGGTGTGGATACCCGCATCTTTCTGGTGGACTGGCCGGTCTTCGCCGAGGTTCAGGGTTTCTGCCCGGGCGGACTGTTGACGAAACCCGAGCTGCCCGTCTGGTCATAAATTCACCGCCCCCAGGGGAGCTGGTATGATGCGCGCCTTTTTTGCCGGGCTGGCAGAAACGGCGCCCAACCGCAGGCGCTGTGCTTGACTGCTATCCAGTCCGGGCCAACAGACGCGAAGACGTCACGGGGAGCGAAAATGCTGGAAAAACTGTTCCAACTCAAAGCGCACGACACCAACGTACGCACCGAGGTCCTGGCGGGCCTGACCACCTTCCTGACGATGGCCTACATCCTCTTCGTCAACCCGGCCATCCTCGGTGAAACCGGCATGGACAAAGGCGCGGTGTTCGTCGCCACCTGCCTGGCCGCCGCCATCGGCTCCACCGTCATGGGCCTGATCGCCAACTACCCCATCGCCCTCGCCCCCGGCATGGGCCTGAACGCCTTCTTCACCTACACCGTGGTGCTGCACATGGGCCACACCTGGCAGGTGGCCCTGGGCGCGGTGTTCATCTCGGCGTGCATGTTCTTCGTGCTGTCGATCTTCCGCATCCGTGAATGGATCATCAACAGCATCCCCCTGGAGCTGCGCTCGGCCATCGCCGCCGGCATCGGCCTGTTCCTGGCGCTGATCGCCCTGCAGAAGGCCGGCATCGTCGCCGCCCACCCGGTGACCATGGTCACCCTGGGCGACCTGACCAAGCCGGAGCCGATCCTCGCCGTGCTCGGCTTCTTCCTGATCATCGCCCTGGAAGCCCGCAAGGTGACCGGCGCCGTGCTGATCGGCATCCTCGCCGTCACCCTCGCCGGCATCGGCCTGGGCGTGTCCAAGTTCGGTGGCATTGTCTCCATGCCGCCGTCCCTGGCGCCCACCTTCCTGCAGCTGGACATCAAGGGCGCGCTGGAAATCGGCCTGGTCAGCGTGATCTTCGCCTTCCTCTTCGTCGACCTGTTCGACAACTCCGGCACCCTCATCGCCGTGGCCAAGAAAGCCGGCCTGATGCGCGCCGACGGCCACATGCCGAAGATGGGCCGCGCCCTGATCGCCGACTCCACCGCCGCCATGGGCGGGTCGCTGCTGGGCACCTCGACCACCACCAGCTACATCGAATCCGCCGCCGGCGTCAGCGCCGGTGGCCGCACCGGCCTCACCGCCGTCGTGGTCGCCGTGCTGTTCCTCCTGGCCCTGTTCCTCTCGCCCCTGGCCGGCAGCGTGCCCGCCTTCGCCACCGCGCCGGCGCTGTTCTTCGTCGCCGTGCTGATGGCCTCGGGCCTGGCCGAGATCGACTGGAACGACCTGACCACCGCCGCCCCGGTGCTGATCACCGCCCTGGCCATGCCCTTCACCTACTCCATCGCCGACGGCATCGCCTTCGGCTTCATCGCCTGGGCCGCCATCAAGACCCTGGCCGGCCGCTACAGCGAGCTGAGCCCGGCGCTGGTGATCCTCGCCGTGCTGTTCGTGATCAAGATGGGGTTCTTCCACTGATGAGCCGCCCGCAGTTCGATCCCACAGGCTACGCCGCGCAGCTCGCCGACAAGGCCGAGCGCCTGAAGGCACTGCTGGCGCCCTTCGACGCACCGCAACCGGACGTCTTCGACTCGCCCCGCGAGCATTACCGCCTGCGCGCCGAGTTCCGCCTGTGGCGCGAGACCGGCAGTGAGACCCGTCACTACGCCATGTTCGAAGCCGGGGACAAGTTCACCCCCGTGCTGATCGAGGACTTCCCCATCGCCAGCCGCCGCATCAACGAGCTGATGCCGCGCCTGAAGGCCGGCTGGCAGGCGAGCCAGGTGCTGTCGTTCAAGCTGTTCCAGGTGGAGTTCCTCACCACCCTGTCCGGCGACGCGCTGATCACCCTCTGCTACCACCGCCCCCTGGACGATGCCTGGAAGGCCGAGGCCGAGAAGCTCGCCGCCGACCTGGGCGTGAGCCTGGTGGGCCGCTCCAAGGGCAAGCGCATCGTCATCGGTCGCGACTACGTGGAAGAAGAGCTGACCGTCGCCGGCCGCGCCTTCCGCTACCGCCAGCCCGAAGGCGCCTTCACCCAGCCCAACGGCGAGGTGTGCCAGAAGATGCTGGCCTGGGCCTTCGAAGCCATGGGCGAGCGCAGCGACGACCTGCTGGAGCTCTACTGCGGCAACGGCAACTTCACCCTGCCCCTGGCCACCCGCGCGCGCAAGGCGCTGGCCACCGAGATCAGTAAGACCTCGGTCAACGCCGCCCTGGCCAACCTCGCCGACAACGGCGTGGACAACGTCACCCTGGTGCGTCTCTCCGCCGAGGAACTGACCGAAGCCCTCAACGAAGTGCGCCCCTTCCGCCGCCTCGCCGGCATCGACCTCAAGGCCTACGAGTTCGGCACCGTGTTCGTCGACCCGCCCCGCGCCGGCATGGACCCGGACACCTGCGAGCTCACCCGCCGCTTCGAACGCATCCTCTACATCTCTTGCAACCCGGAGACCCTGGCCGCCAACATCGCCCAGTTGCACGACACCCACCGCATCGAGCGCTGCGCCCTGTTCGACCAGTTCCCCTACACCCACCATATGGAATCGGGTGTGTTGCTGGTGCGTCGCTGATCCCGGCCGGGGTCACCGCCTGGTACCCCGATAGCGAATGAATTCGCACAAAAAGCCTGCCACCGCGCGGACATGACCGCTGCGTAGGGTGGAGGTCGCTTTTTACCTCCACCAAGGCGGTGTCGCACGTGAGCACGATGGTTGAGCGACATGTAGGTCGGGTGAAACCCGGCGCGCGCCGCCCTCTCAATCGCGAATGAATTCGCTCCCACCAAGCCGGCGGCGCTGCGCGCCGCTTGGCGACTGAAGTCGCCCCTACAGGAAGCCGCTCCAAAGCCACCCGCATACCTCCGTAGGATGGGTCGGACGGCGTTCCGCGAGCGGAGCGAAACCCATGCTGCAAAGGCACGACACCCATGCCTGAGTGAGGCTCAGCATCGATGGGTTTGGTGGAACTCTACCCATCCTACGAAAAGTGCATGTCGCCCCCCACAAAGTGGCGATTCATCACGCCCATCACCCCACGAACAGGCGGTAGGCCGGGTTGTCGCTTTCGTCCCACCAGGGGTAGCCGATGGCGTCCAGCGCCCCGGGCAGCAGGTGCAGCTCGTGGTCGGGCACCTGCAGGCCGGCCAGTACGCGGCCGTCGGCGGCGCCGTGGTTGCGGTAGTGGAACAGGCTGATGTTCCAGCGCCCGCCCAGCTGGTTGAGGAAGTTCAGCAGCGCGCCGGGCCGCTCGGGGAATTCGAAGCGCAGCAGGCGCTCGTGCAGGGCGCCGTCGGCGCGGCCGCCGACCATGTGGCGGATGTGCAGCTTGGCCAGCTCGTTGTCGGTCAGGTCCAGCACCGGGAAGCCCTGGGCCTGCAGGCCGCTCACCAGTGCGTCGCGCGGGTCGTTCTCCGGGTGGGTCTGCACGCCGACGAAGATGTGCGCCTCGGCCTCGCTGTGGAAGCGGTAGTTGAATTCGGTGATCTGCCGCCGCCCCAGGGCTTCGCAGAAGGCGCGAAAGCTGCCCGGGCGCTCGGGAATGGTCACGGCGATGATCGCTTCGCGCTGCTCGCCCAGCTCGGCGCGCTCGGCCACGTGGCGCAGGCGGTCGAAGTTGACGTTGGCGCCCGAATCGATGGCCACCAGGGTGCGGCCCTCGCAGCGCTCGCGGGCCACGTACTTCTTGATCCCGGCCACGGCCAAGGCGCCGGCCGGCTCGGTGATGGAGCGGGTGTCGTCGTAGATGTCCTTGATCGCCGCGCAGATTTCGTCGGCGCTGACGGTGAGCACCTCGTCCACGTACTGGCGGCAGACCTCGAAGTTGTGCGCGCCGATCTGCGCCACGGCCACGCCGTCGGCGAACAGCCCCACCTGCTCCAGCACCACGCGCTCGCCAGCGGCCATGGCGGCCTGCAGACAGTTGGAATCCTCCGGCTCGACGCCGATGACCTTCACCTCGGGACGCAGGTACTTCACATAGGCGGCGATGCCGGCGATCAGCGAACCACCGCCCACCGGCACGAAGATGGCATCCAGCTCGCCCGGCTGCTGGCGCAGGATCTCCATGGCCACGGTGCCCTGGCCGGCGATCACGTCGGGGTCGTCGTAGGGCGGCACGAAGGTCAGGCCCTGCTCCTCGGCCAGGCGCAACGCATGGGCCAGGGCCTCGGGGAAGGCGTCGCCGTGGAGCACCGCCTTGCCGCCCCGGGCCAGCACGCCCTGGACCTTGAGCTCCGGCGTGGTGCGCGGCATGACGATGGTCGCCTCGATGCCCAGCTGGCGCGCCGCCAGGGCCAGGCCCTGGGCGTGGTTGCCGGCGGAGGCGGCGATCACCCCGCGCGCACGCTGCTCGGCGCTGAGCTGGGACACGCGGTTGTAGGCGCCGCGGATCTTGAAGGAGAACACCGGCTGCAGGTCCTCGCGCTTGAGCAGCACGGCGTTGCCGAGGCGCTGAGACAGGCGCGGCGCCGGTTGCAGGGGCGTCTGGATGGCGACGTCGTACACCGGCGCGCGGAGGATCTTCTGCACATAGCCCTTGAGCAGTGAGTCGGTCATGCCACGGCCTCCCCGGTGACGGCATCGAGCAGGTCGGTGCCATAGGAGTTATCCACGGCGCAGCGCCAGCTGTCGTCGGCCTGGCGGCGGAACACGTAGGTGGCCTTGCGTTCGAGGAACGACAGGAAGCCGTCGCTGGAGCGCCACTGGATGCGCGCACGGCCCATCACCAGGGCGGTGTCGCCGGTCTCCACCACCTGCAGGTCGCGCTGGCTGACCCAGAGGCTGTGCTGGAAATGCGCGGCGATGGCATCGAAGGCGCGGCGGATGCCGTCGCGGCCCTGGACGTTGAGGCCCGGGCGCACCACCAGCACGGCGTCGTCGGTGTAGAAATCCATCAGCGCATCGAAGCGCCCGGCATTGATCAGCTGGTCCGCCTGTTGCACGGCCTGGACGAGGGGGGAAGGTTGCATGGCGTCTCCTGCGGTTCGCTTGGGGCCCAGGAGACAGAAAGAAGAAACCCGCCTCGAGGGCGGGTTTCTTTGTAGGTACTGGTCAACCCGCCAAGTATGTAATGGCGGTAATAATCTGTTGGCGCAGCATCAGGGAGGTCGATTTCATGGGTCTGGAAATTATTCCTGCCGCTGCGCCAAGTCAAGCGTCGGTTTCAGGTGAGCAGTTCGGCGAAGGCCTTGTCCGCCTCCAGCACCGCCGGCAACGCCGCGAACAGCGCGTCCAGGTCCACGCCTTCCACCAGCGGGCCTTCCAGGGATTGCCGCGCCTCCTCGGTGGCGCCGCCATGTGCCTGCAGCGCCTCGCTGACCAGCACCGCCTGGGCGAGGATGCGCGGCAGCAAGGCATCGGCCGGCGCCTGCATCGGGCGCGCCTGGTAGGCGATGGCCTGCTGGATCACCGCCGGCAGCTGCCAGCGCCGCGCCAGCTCTGCCCCCACTTCCGGGTAGCCGAACCCCAGTTGCAGCGTTTCGCTGGCGGCACGCCCCGTGGCCCCGCCCTTGCCGCTGTTGAGCTTCTCGGCGAACTCGGGGGCGCCGGTCTGGATCAGCAGTTCGCCGATGTCATGCATCATCCCGCAGGTGAACGCCGTGTCCGGGTCCACGCCCTTCTGCTTGGCCAGCAGGCGGCTGATGCTCGCCACCTGGAAGCTGTGCAGCCAGAAGCCCTTGAGGTCGAAATTGGGCGAGGCCTTGAAGGCGCCGGTCACGGCCGAAGCCATCACCAGGGTGCGCAGGGTGTTGAAGCCCAGGCGCATGGCCGCATCCTCGATGCTGGTGGACTCCCGCGCCCCGCGAAAGCGCGCGGAGTTGGCCAGGCGCAGCACCTTGGCGGCGATCACCGGGTCGAGGGCGATATTGCGCGCCACGCCATCCAGGCTGGAGGTCGGGCTATCGAATTGCTGGATCAGGTCCTGCGCCACCTTGGGAATGCTGGGCAAGGTGTGCAGGTTGGAAAATAGGGCTTCTATATCCATGGGACCGCCTCCGTCATCGGCTTGAAAACCAAAGGATAGGCAAGTTTCCCAAGCCTGCCCGGCAGGCCGTCGCCCCGTGTGCGACGGCTCTGTATCAGGGCCTTTCCGGCGGCAGCGGTGCCGCTTCGTCGATGCGTTCCACCAACCCTTCGCGGATGCCGCCCCGGCGCAGCGGCTCGCTGACCTCGTCGTCCAGGTCGCCGATCAGCGCGGTGTCCGCCACCGGTTCCTGGTAGCGCGCCAGCTGCACCAGGGCCACGCCGGCCAGCAGCGCGGTGGCCACCTTGTAGGCCAGGGAGCTGATGTCGAAGTTCTGCAGGGTGCCGTCGTCCAGCCATAGGGAACCGATGCGCGCCAGGGCCAGGGCGGACTGCACCAGCAACAGCATCATCAGCGCCGCGCGCATCAGCTCGCGGCCGCGCAGGGCCCAGAGCAGGAACAGCGCCAGGCCGATCTGCAGGCCGCCGTAGTAGACACGCACGTTGCTTACCGAGGTGGTTTCCATCAGCAGCATGCCGCTGAGGTTGGCCATCTCGTAGGGGCGGAACCAGTAGGCCAGGCCGAAACCCGCGAACACCAGGATCTGGACCACCAGAATCAGCCGGGCAAGTAGCATCGCCTTTCTCCTCCCGATCGGCAGCGATCTGCAAAAGACCCATCGCAGCGGGTTTCGTTCGCCCAACCCATCGCAAGGTCGGGGCCGCCGGACCAAGGCCACGGCTAGGCTCTAGCCAGGACCATTCCAAGGAGTCACCCATGCTGCCGCCCCGCCTCAGCCTGCCGCTGCTCGCCATGCTGCTGGGCGCCTGCGCCGCGCCCCCCGACGACGGCGTCACCGTCGCCCCGGCCGCGCGCACCAGCCACTACATGACCTTCAGCATCCAGCCGGTGCGTGCCCCGGGGCACCGCCAGGACCTGGAAGAACGCTTCGACAACGCCCTGCACAAGGCCCTGGAAGCCAAGGGCTACCGCTACCAGGAGCACGGCAGCGACCTGACCATCATCTACGCCCTGGGCCTGGCGCCGGAGCCAGGCGTGACCATGCGACCGGTGGTCACCCCAGGCGGCGCCCTCTACAACCAGACCGAGCTGACCCAGGACGAACGCGCCCGCCTCGCCCTGCGCATCCTCGACGGCTTCGACGAGCGGGTGCTGTTCGAAGCGCAGATCAGCCGCCAGCTGCACGACCCCAAGCTCACCCAGCAAGGCTTCGACCAGGCCGTGGCCGAGCTGCTGAAGGACTTCCCCGCGCGGCCGGCGCCTTGAAACATCCCGCCCACCAAGGACATGACCGCTGCGTAGGGTGGAGGTCGTTTTTTACCTCTACCAGGCGGGGTCGGGAGCGGCACGCCGTTTTCCCTGGCGCGCCCCATTGATGGGTTTCGCTCCGCTCTACCCATCCTACGAGGGCAACGCACGCGTCCCCGGAAACGGGGAAAACTGACCCATATCAACCGGCGTACATCCCGTAACAGCCGAGGCGCGCAGCGCAGCGGCGACAGGCATAAGCTGTCGCCCATTCCACGCTCAGGAGCTTTCCCATGCGCCGCGCCCTTCTCGCCTCCCTGCTCTTCGCACCCCTCTTCGCCCAGGCGGCGGAGACCGTTTCCATGGACGTCTACCGCGACCCCAACTGTGGCTGCTGCAAGGCCTGGATCAGCCACCTGCGGGACAACGGCATCCAGGTCAACGACCACGTCGAGCGCGACATGGCCTCGGTCAAGACCCGCCTCGGCGTGCCTCACGGCCTGGGCTCGTGCCACACCGGCGTGGTCGACGGCAAGTTCGTCGAGGGCCATGTGCCGGCCAGCGACGTGCTCAAGCTGCGCGAGCGCAAGGACCTGATCGGCGCCGCCGTGCCGGGCATGCCCATGGGCTCGCCGGGCATGGAGATGGACGGCATGCAGGACGCTTACCAGGTGATCGGCGTATCGGCGCAAGGTCAGCAGAGCGTGCTGGCCGAGTATCCGGCACACTAGCGCTCCCCTACCCCCACAACGCGGCCGCCCCTGGGCGGCCGCGCGCGTTTACGAGGAACAGCAATGGATTACTGGCAGGTCGATGTATTCGCAGAACGCGTGCTGGCCGGCAACGGCCTGGCGGTGTTCCCCGACGCCCGGGGCCTGTCGCCCGCTGCCATGCAGGGACTGACCCAGGAGCTGCGCCAGTTCGAGTCGATCTTCCTCGAACCGAGCGCCCAGCCCGGGGAGTTCGCCGCGCGGGTGTTCACCGTGGAAGAGGAGCTGCCCTTCGCCGGCCACCCGATCCTCGGCGCCGCCGCCCTGCTGCACCACCTGCACGCCCCGGGCGAGCACGCCGAATGGGCCCTGCAGCTGCGCGACAAGCGCGTCACCCTGGCCACCCGCCGCCAGGGCCAGGGCTTCTACGCGGAGATGGACCAGGGCATCGCCGAGTTCGGCGTCGAGCTGGACGCCCGCGCCGCCCAGGGCTTCGCCGCCGCGTTCAGCAGCGAATGGGACAGCCGCCACCCGCCGCAGGTGGTCAGCACCGGCCTGCCCTACCTGCTGCTGCCGGTGACCGGCGCCGGGCTGGCCAATGCCCGCCAGCAACGTCCGCTGGATGACGACCTGGCGGCCATAGGCGCGGCCTTCGTCTTCCTCCTCGACGTCGACGCCCGCGAAGGCCGCACCTGGGACCCCCTCGGCGTGGTCGAAGACATCGCCACCGGCAGCGCCGCCGGCCCGGTCGCCGCCTGGCTGGTACAGCGGGGCCTGGAGCGCCGCGAGCAGGGCTTCGCCCTCAACCAGGGGCGTTTCCTCGGCCGCCCCAGCCGGCTGGATGTACAGGTCACCGGTGAGGGCCGCGTGCAGGTCGGCGGCGCCGTGCAACTGCTGGCCCATGCGCGTCTGCTGCCGGAGCCGGGCCGCCTCGGCTGACGACCGGGCTGGCGCACCCCGCCGCCAGCTACGACACTCAATGCCTCGACAAGAACAAGGATCGGCACATGCGCTGGCAACGGGCGAGACGCAGCGACAACGTGGTGGATGCGCGCGGCAGCGGCAGTGGCGGCATGCGCCTCGGCGGCGGCAAGAGCATCGGGCTGGGCGGCATCGCCCTGGTGGTGGTGGTCGGCCTGCTCATGGGTGAAGACCCGCTGACCATCCTCGGCCAGCTCGCCGGCCAGGCCAGCCTCTCCACCGCGCCCCCTCATAGCGGCGCGCCACCGGGGGACGACCAGGAAGCGGAGTTCGTGCGCGCTGTGCTCGGCGATACCGAAGACACCTGGCAGGCCATCTTCCAGCAGGGCGGCCGCCAGTATCAGGACCCGAAACTGGTGCTGTTCAACGGCGGCGTGCAATCGGCCTGCGGCTTCGCCTCCTCGGCGGTCGGCCCCTTCTACTGCCCCGGCGATCGCCAGGTGTACCTGGACCTGGACTTCTTCCGCGAAATGGCCCAGCGCTTCTCCGCCGCCGGCGACTTCGCCCAGGCCTATGTCATCGCCCACGAGGTGGGCCACCACGTGCAGACGCTGCTCGGCGTCTCCGCCAAGGTCAATGCCGCGCGCCAGCGCGGCCAGAAGATGGAAGGCGCCAACGGCCTACTGGTGCGCCAGGAACTCCAGGCCGACTGCCTCGCCGGTGTCTGGGCCTTCCACGCGCAGAAACGCCTGGACTGGCTGGAGCCGGGTGACCTGGAAGAAGCCCTCAACGCCGCCAACGCCATCGGCGACGACCGCCTGCAGAAACAGGCACGCGGCCAGGTGGTGCCCGACTCCTTCACCCACGGCACCTCGGCCCAGCGGGTGCGCTGGTTCAAGACCGGCTTCGAACGCGGCGACATCAACCGCTGCGACACCTTCACCGCACGGGACCTGTAGCCACCCGCTCCGTGTGGGGCCTTTGATGGGTTTCGCACGGCTCTTCCCATCCTACGAAGCACTCCCCCGTAGGATGGGTAGAGCGAAGCGAAACCCATGCGGTTGCGGTCTTGGCACGCACCCGATTACCGCGCCAACAGCAACAGCTGCGCGCAATCCTCGGCGTACCAATCGGTAAGTTCGGGCCAGGGGTTTTCCGGCAGGTTGACCAGCACCGTGGCGCTGCCGGCGGCGCGGCCGCAGTCGAGGTCGAAGCGGTAGTCGCCCACCATCACCATCTCGTCCGGCGCCACGGCCCAGCGCTCGGCAAGGTGCAGCAAGCCACCCGGGTGCGGCTTGGGTGGCGCCTCGTCGCGGCCGAGGATGTCGGCCGGGGCGAAGCAATCGTCCACGCCGATGGCCTGCAGCGTCAGCAGCGCCAGCTCGCGGGCGTTGCGGGTGAGGATGCCCAGGCGCACGCCGCATGCGTGCAGGTGGCGCACCAGCTCCACGGCACCGGCCGCCGGGCGTGCATTCAGCGCCAGCTCGCGCTCGTGCTCCAGCAGCCAGGCGTGCTTGGCCCGGGCCTCTTCCGCCGGCAGCGCGGCGAGGTGATGGAGGATGTCATCCTCCGGGGGAATCGCCAGCTCGCGGCGGATCGCGGCGAAATCGTGAACGGCAATCGTCAGGGTGCCATCCATGTCGAACACCCAATGGCGGAACTGCGCCAGGCCCATGTCTCTACTCCGGACGGTTCGGGAAACAGCGCGCCAGGGTACACCGTCCCGTCAGTAGTTGATGATCAGGGTCACGTTGTCGATGTAGGTGCCCACCGGCACGTTGGCCTGCGTGGGGTCGACGGTCACCTGGAAGTTCACCGTCTGCAGCAATCCCGTGCCTTTCTGCGACAGGTTCTGCGTGGTGGTCCACACCGTCGTCGTATTGGGGAAGTAGATGTTGTAGCCCAGGCGGTTGGCGCCGCTGGCCATGCGTCGCCAGGGCGCCTGGTAGTTCTGGCCGTTGTCGAAGCTGACCAGGTAACCCTCGTCGCTGGTGCAGGTCAGGGTGATGGCGCGGGTCACCGAGGCGAACTGGCTGACCAGCGCCTGGCTGCCGAGGTCGACGTTCTGGTAGCTGTTCAGGGTGCAGGCCTTGGTGACTACGATGGTCACGGTGCTGGTGGCGGTCACCCCGGTCCCCCAGTTGGTGGGCGCGCCGCAGAGGCCCGCCGGGCAATTCTGGGTGACGCCCGGGCTGCGTTGCCAGCTGCACAGGTTCAGCGCGCCGGATTCGCAGATGGCGTAGCGCCAGGTGAACACCACCGAAGCGGTGTAGGTGCCGGCGGGCACGTTGGCGGCCTGGGCCTGGAAGTACAGGTTGATGCCGGTGGTGGCGTTGGTCAGCAGCGCCAGCACCGCGAGGCTGCTCAGCTGCACCGTGGAGCCGGGGGTGATCTCGGCGCCGCCGTTGCTGACGAACACCTTCAGCGGAATGCTGTTGCCCTGGCCGTCGCTGAGCACCGGCGCGGCGGACTGCAGGGTGACCTGCACGTAGTTGGCCGCCAGCAGCGAGAGGAAGGAGGCACAGGTCAGCCCAGCGCCGCCGAGGTTGCCCTGGGCGGACGCGTTCATCGCAAAGGAGCTGACACTGCCCAGGCTCACCGCCGGGTTCACCGTGGTGCAGGCCGCCCAGGCGCGCCCCGCGCCGAGCCAGAGCAGCGCCAGCAGCAGGAGGGAGAGGATATTGCGCTTCGCATCCATGACTCGTTCCTCGTTTGTGCAGGTCAACGACAGGTCAGCGGGCCGATCTGCGCCAGTTCCTCGTCCAGGCTCTTCAGCTCCACCGTCACCGCACAGTGGCTGCCGTCGGGCAGCTCCACGCGCAGCGCGTTACGCAGCTCCAGCCCCTCGAAATACACCAGCCCGTCCCAGCCCACATAGGCCTCCAGGTCGCGCCCCTCGACCCGGGCGATGGCGCCGCGCGGCAGCACCTCGCCACGCACGTCGATCAGCAGGATGCTCGCCGCCACCACCCGCGCCATGGGGAACTCCAGCAGGGCGCCGCTGCCTTGGTGCACGGCAATCTCCTGGGAGATATCCGGGATACGCACGTTGCCCGGCAGGCCCAGGGGGTCGATCTCGTAATTGGCGCGGTAGTAGGACGGCACCCAGGGCACCAGCAGGTGACCGCGGCTGTCGGTGTGGCCCAGCAGCTGGTGCTCGAAGTTCACCGGCACGTCGGCGAAGCCCGAGGTGCTGACCAGCACGAAGGCGTCGTTGATGCGGTTGCTGGGGAACACCCCGCCGTCCATCCACACCAGCGAGCCGCTGATATCGCCCCACTGGGTGCGCTCGCCATCGTTGTCGTACACGCCCAGCTGCATCTGCGTATAGGGCGTGCGCCAGGTGACGTCGGCCTGCGTGTAGCGGCCGCCACCGGCGGCGTAGCTGAGGTTGTAGCCGACGCCGCCCTGGCTCGGTGCGGTGCGCCCGTAGTTGACCCGCTCGCGGTACTTGCCGTTGGTGTCGCGCTCGACGCTGGCGCTGAAGGTGGAAAGCATGTCGAACGGCATGATCAGCTGCACCAGCGCCGAATAGCCCGAGGTGCCCAACTCGCGGTTCATCGACACGTACAGGCTGCTGTTGGCCCACAGGCTGCGCGACCAGGAGAAGTTCAGCACGCGGGTGCGCTCGCCGCTGCGGGTCTCGCTGGCGAAGTAGCCGATGCCGAGGCTGCCGATCTCCTCCGGGCTCACCGAGAAGGTCACCTGGTCGGTGCGCCGCGCCAGGCCCAGCTCCTCGCGGCCCAGCTCCAGGGCGCTGACCTGGCTGACGTCGACGAAGCCCGAGCTGCGCTGCACACGCTGGAAGGCGAAGCCGAACAGCGGCGAGTAATAGCTGTAGCCGAGGCTGGCCTGATGGCCGCGCAGGCCTTCATAGGTGCTCTGGGAAAACGAGGTGCCGAGGGTGCCCCAGTTGCCCAGGCCGAAGGTGCCGCCGAGCCCGCCCAGGCGCAGTTCCTCGCCCAGCTCGGCGTGGCTCTCCAGGGTGAAGGCGTCGCTGATGCCGTAGCGGAAGGTGCCGCTGCTCACTGTGCTGCCATAGGCGAAGCTCTTCACGCCGTAGTCTTCGCGCAGCTTGCCCACACCCAGGGAGTAGTCGTACAGGCCCTTCTGCAATAGCGTGTTGGTCACGTAGAAGGGCACGTCGGTGGACACCTGGCGCCCCAGGGCGTCGGTGGTCACCACCGTGGCGGTGCCCGCGCCGCTGATGTAGGGCACGTTGCTCACGGTGAAGGGGCCGGGCTGCAGGTCGTCGCTGCTGACCCGCGCATTGTTGATGAACAGGTCCACCGTGCTCGGCACCGCGGCATCGCCGCTGAAGCGCGGCAGGGGGTAGGTGACCAGGTCCGGGCGCAGGCCGAAGTTACGCGACATCTGCACGCCGCCCACCCGCACCGCGCTGTTCCAGGTCAGCGCCCCGGTGACCAGGTCGCCCACCTGCAAGGTGCGCAGGCTCTCCTGGTCGTTGAGGGTCCACAGGGTGTCGTAGCGCACGTAGCCGTCCCCCTCGCCCTCGCTGTCGCCGAAGCTCTTGCGGTACACGCCCGTGTTGCCCAGGGTGCCGCGGCTGCCGAACAGGCGCTGCTCCAGCCAGGTGCTGGCGTAGCGCTGCCCGGCATCGCTGTCGGTGTAGTAGAGGTCGTAGTTGAACAGCGCGCCGAAGTCGGCGCGGGCCGGGGTGCGCGCATACACGCTGGTATCACCCACCTCCTGGCGCGGCAGCCACTCGCTGGGCAGCGTCAGCTTCAGGCGTTGCAGCTCCTGGTCGTACTCGCTGCCCAGGCCTTCGATGGCATCCAGCGCCTGGGGCCCGCTGGCGCCCTCGGGCAGGCGCACGCCAGCACCACGCAGGTCCTCGGCCTCGACCCAGTAGTGGCCAGCACGGACGATCACCGGCACCACCTTGTCGGTAGGCATCTCGTTGACCACCAGCTCCAGGTAGAGGGTGTACTCCCCCGGCGCCGCGCCAGGGTCGGTGGCCGCCGGCTCGCCCGGGCCCGGCCCTGGGCTGGAGTCGACGGGCGCAGCTGCGGCGGCCTCGGCGGGCGGCGGGTTGGGCTCGGCCGCCCAGGGCGCTCCGCCCAGCAGCAGAACGAGCAGCAGCCCGCCCCACAGGCGCCATGCCCATGCCGTTGTGTTGCGCCCGTTGCCCCCAATATGCGCCATCCTTCGGCAGTCGCCCGGCCGCTGTTCAATGGGCCGGTATCGGCTGGGGCTCGGCCTGCTCGTTGATCCGCGCCTCCAGCACGAAATTGCCGCTCGGCGCCCGCTCCGGCAGTTGCCAGCGCATCTGCGCGCCGGGCAGCACGTAGCCCAGCAGGCCATCGGCGATCAGTGTGCTGGCGCCCCCCTGGCGCAGCGATACCTTGGACAGCCGGGCATGGGCCGGCCCCTGGTTGCTGAGGAACAGGTAGCGCCGGCCTCCTTCCTGGCGCACCTGGTAGCTGAGCCTGGGCTGGAGGATCTGCACCCCCTCGCGGGGCTTGGCGCCGCTCACCGGCTCCGGCCCCGCGCCACCGCCGAACACGAACAGCGGCACCGAATAGCGCATCTGGAATTTCACCCCCAGTTGCGGGTCCACCTGGGCATCCGGGCGCAGCATCTCGTCCACCAGCACCCGGTAGGCCTGCTCGGTGCCGGCCGGCGCCGGCTGGGTGGCGATCAGGCGGATCATCTGTCGCTTGCCTGGGGCGATGGTCACCACCGGCGGGCTGCCGATGATGGTGCGCTGGGCGTCGAGCTGGTCGTCGAAGTTGCCCTGGCGCCAGGCCATCACCCGCACCTGCAGGTCGACGGGTTGCTGGCCACGGTTCTCCAGCCACAGCGCGGCGGCCTTCTGTTCGGCCTCGATGGTCGGGTTGATCGGCCAGATCAGCACCGAGCTCGCCGCCATGGCCGTGTTCGCCGCCGTCAGGCCCAGCCCCAGCAAGGCGGCGATGACGCCGGTGCGCAGGCCATGTCCTAGGGCGGTTCGGTGCATGGGCTTCCCCTTCTCAATAGGTCACGGTGACGGTCACCGTGTCGGTGTAGATCCCGGCGCTGGGCATGGTCGCCACCGCGAACAGCCGCGCATACACCGGGTAGGACTGGGTGCCGCTGGTGGCGCTGTAGGTCAGGCTCATGGCCGTGGCGCCGTTGCTGCCATCCCCCCAGACGGCGCTGTAGCCGGCGTCCTTGTACAGCTGGTAACGCAGGGTCTCGGCGCCCTTGATCATGTAGCGGCCGCCGGTGACGCTGGCGGTGTTGAGCCCGGCGTTGAGGGCGATGCTCAGCGAGGTGCCGGGTGTGCACTGCAACTGGATGGAGCCGTTGCCCACCGTGCTGACCCGCGTCACGTCGCTGGGCAGGGTGCTGACCTGGCCGAAGTTGATGCTGCCGTAGGTGGTCACGTCGCTGCTGCCGCTGCCCAGGATGCAGCCGGCGGTCACCGCCGCCTTGATCTCGAACAGCTGGGTGATCTGCAGCTCGTTGAGGCCCGTGTCGGCGAAGCAGCCCAGGCCCGGCAGCAGGGCCAGGCTGGCGACCAGGGGCCGGCGCACCATCACCAGCTCACCGTCACGGTGACGGTGTCGGTGTAGGTGCCCGACAGCGGCGCGGCCTGTACCGGCACGCGGCCGTACACCGGCAGCAGCTGGTCCTGGCCGTTGCCGGTGCCGGTGACGCCGATGCTGTTGTCCCACACGGTGTCGTAGGTGGCGGAGGTGTAGAGGTTGTAGCTGACCTGGGCTGCCGAGGGCCCGGTCATGCGGCGGGCATTGACGTTGCCGCTGCCGCCGGCGCTGATCAGTACGCGATAGGGGGTGCTGGTCAGGCAGTTGACCCGCAGTGCACCGGCTCCCGCCGTGCCGACCACAGTGACCTGCGCGGCGAGGTTGAAGTGGGTGCCAAAATCCAGGGTGCCGAACTGGCCGAGGGTCGCCGGTACCGTGCTGCCGGCGCTGCAGGCCGGCAGGACTTCAGCGGCTATTCCGATGGTGGCGCTCTTGCTGGCGGCATGGATCGACGGACAGACCGTCGTCGAAACCATCAGCACCAGCCACATCCACTTGCTGTCGCAATGGCAGACCATGGCGGTTCCTGGCTGTGAGTCTTACTTCCGTGTCGCAGTGGTCATTGCGGGCGCCGGGCCCGGTCACAACGCTTACCAGGTGATGGTCACCTGGACGGTATCGGTGTAGGTGCCGGTGGCGGGTGTCGTCTGCGGCGGTACGCGGCCATACACCACCAGCTCCTGGTTGGCGCCGGTGCCGGTGGCGGCCAGGGCCGTGCCGCCGTTGCTGCCGTTGCCCCAGAGCGTGGTGCGCGCCGCCTCCTTGTAGAGGTTGTAGGCGATCACATCGGTGGCGCCGGCACTCATGTTGCGCTGGTTGCCGGTGGCATGCAGGCCCGAATCCAGCGCCACCGAATAGTTGGTGCCGATGGTGCAGGTCACGCCGAACGAACTGCCCGCCGAAGCCCCCACGGACTGGGCTTCGATGATGCTGTTCAAGCTCGGGTAGGTACCGAAGGCGATGCTGCCGAATGTGTTCGCACTGCCGTTGTTACTGCCGTTGTTCACGGTGCAACCGGCGCCAATCACGAGCTGCACACCCAACTGTCCCTGGACCGTCCCGGCGGCCTCGAGCGTAGAAGAGAGAGGCAGAAGTACGAGGGACGAAATCAAAAACTGAGCGCGGTTCATTATGAAAACTCCTACAACACCCAAGACTCCACGAGCACTTGCGTACCAGTGAATGGGACCGTAGTAGAAATTCGGCGGCGTTCAAAAAGCTGAAGGTGCCAGCACGCTGGCGCAATGTGCCATCACAGGGCCTACAGGGCTTCAAACCTATGTATTGGCGGGGCTTTCAGGGCTTTGTAGGAAATAAGAGGAAGTATAAATAGCGTTTTACTTACGCAACAAAGAGCAAATAGCCAGTATGTGTTTTTAAACGCATTAGCACTTTTCGAGCGGGTTTAAATTGCGATTGGCAATAAAGATTTGTGAGGATTCTCCTACAGCAAATCGCCTAATAACATCGACCCGTTGGAAATATTTCACTCAGGGTCTTACAGCGGGATTAACCAACGACTTGCGGTAGCTTGAAGGCCGTTCCCTACGCGACAACTGCATTGCCGTCCTACAGGACCGCTCAGTAGCTTCTCGCCCCGTCGTGGCCTTGGTCATGACCGGGATTAGAGACCCCGAAATCCAACACACGCATCACACGCCATAGCAGAAAGACGGTCCCCTCGGGTTCCGGCTTCCTGGCCGTCTATGGCGGACCGTGCGGGACGGGCGTATGCCCATCCGGTTTGCGTGTTTGCCGGGGTCTCTAGCCCTGCACGGTCCGCCACCCTTCCCCTCGGTGGCGGCTCCACGTCCAGCACAGGAGTTCTGGAACATGCGAGCCATCCAGTCGCAACAGCGCATCACCTGCCGCCCCTCCACCCCGGAGGCGCGCCATGACTGACTACCGCATCGCCACGCGCTTCATCCGCTACCGCCGCCCCCTCAACGTCGTGCTGATCGACGGCCTGCCCTGGTTCTGCTGCCGCGACCTCGCCCGCCTCACCAACAGCCGCCTGGACATGCGCCTCACCGCCAAGCTCGACGCCGACCAGTGGCGCCAGGAAACCCTGCGCCACGAGGCCGGGCAATTCACCGACGAGCTGCTGGTGAACGAAAGCGGCCTGCACAGCCTGCTGCTGGTGAACTTCTACCACCCGGAAAACCGCAGCTTGCGCCAGTGGATCACCCAGGAAGTGCTCCCCGCCCTCCTCGACGGCCAACGCACGCCCGACCACCAGCCCCGTCGCCGCCTGCTGAAATGGCAGGGCCACCACCAGGTCAACCTCATGGAATGGCAAGGCCAATGGTGGATCCGCTACGAAGACATGCCCCGCGTCCTCGGCCAGAGCGATGCGTTGAAGCAGCAGTTGTCCTGAGGCTGGCCGTGGGGACGCCTGGGGATACCGAGGTGATGGGTTTCGCACGGCTCTACCCATCCTACGAAGCACCTGCAAGGCACACGTAGGATGGGTAGAGCGCAGGGAAACCCATGCGGTGCAAAACTCGCCCAGGGTGCAGGCCGGGAACACCGATTGGTGGATGAAAAGAGCGTCATCCACCCTACCCGGGCCCGGTCGTCGTGGGGCACCGGGGCATTTCGGGCGGGTGGACATCGCTTTTTATGTCCACCAACGGAGTCGGGCCATACGCCGTGGCCCACTCGGCGGAGCGCTTCGCGAGCAGAGCTCGCTCCTACGGGGTGGGCGCGGGGGTTATTTCCAGTCTTCGCGCACGCGGGTCAGCCCTTCCTGGGCCACCGAGGCCACCAGCTGGCCGGCGCGATTGAAGATGCTGCCGCGGGAGAAGCCGCGGGCGTTGCCGGACCAGGGGCTGTCCATGGAGTACAGCAGCCAGTCGTCCGCGCGCAGGTCGCGGTGGAACCACAGCGAGTGGTCGAGGCTGGCCACCTGCATGAACTTCTGCCACACCGAAACCCCGTGGGGCAGCATGGCGGTGGTCAGCAGGCCGAAGTCCGAGGCATAGGCCAACACGTATTTGTGCAGGGCGCGGATGTCCGGGAGGTTGCCGTCGGCGCGGAACCAGACGTACTTGATCGGCTCGCCGGGCTTGGGGTCGTAGGGGTTGTTGGCGGTGACCGGGCGGATTTCGATGGGCTTGTCGCAGAGGAACTTGTCGCGCATGCGCTCGGAAATCAGGTGGGCGTTCTGCCGGGTGAGCTCCAGCTCCGAGGGCAGGTTCTCCGGCCCGGGCACCTGGGGCATGGTGATCTGGTGCTCGAAGCCGTTCTCGTCGGCCTGGAACGAGGCGCTGCAGGTGAAGATCGGCTGGCCCTTCTGGATCGCCGTCACCCGCCGGGTGCTGAAGCTGCCACCGTCGCGCACCCGGTCCACGGTGTAGACCACCGGCAGGGTGGCGTCGCCCGGGCGCAGGAAGTAGCCGTGCATGGAGTGCACGTGGCGCTCCTCTTCCATCGTCTGGCTGGCCGCCGACAGCGACTGACCGAGCACCTGGCCGCCGAACAGCTGGCGGAAGCCCAGGTCCTGGCTGGTGCCACGGAAGAGGTTCTCCTCGATGGATTCGAGGCTCAGCAAGGCGACCAGATCATCCAGCACCTGGGTCATGTGGGGTATCTCCTCTGCAAGGCGGCTGCCCCGTTCAGGGTCGGGGTCGAGTTCATTCAGGATAGGCCGGTGACGTCGTCAGGCGCTCATCCCAGCGGGCGCGGCCAAGGGTGAAATGGTAAAGACTTTGCCAGCGGCTGTCGGCAAGTCCGAGCAGTTCATGCACCGCATCGTCGAAATAACAGCCGATGCCGGTGCCGGAAAGCCCCGCCGCTTCGGCTTCCAGGTACAGCAGCTGGCCGAGCAGGCCGCATTCCCAGAACAGCCTCGGGTAGCGCCAGGCGCCCTGTTCCAGGGCCTGGTCGAAGCGCGCCAGCATGGCCAGGGCGACGCAGCCGTCGGCGGCGATGTCCTGCCCGCAGGAAAGAAAGCCCGCCAGACCCCGTGCATCACCTTCCAGCAGGCGGTACAGCGGCAGTTCGCCGGGCACCCGCCGCCAGAGGAAATCCTCCCGCAGCCCCTGCGCCAGCTCGGCGTCCGCCGCGGCGCCACGGGCCAGCCAGTAGAGGCCGGGCTCCAGGCCCTGCACGCGGTGCACGAACAGCAGCAGGTCCACCTGCGGTGCCCCCGCCAGGGCCAGGGGCACCGGCGAGTTTTCCGGCATCAGCCGGCGCAGCCAGGCCAGCAGCAGCTCGGCGTGGATGCCGGTGCGCCCGTCCATAGCCTGGGCGCTGCGGCGCCGGTGCAACAGCGGGCGCAACGGCAGGCCAGGGTTGTCGTCGCTCTGCCGGCCGGGGGTGAAGGCGTCGTCGCTGTCGGCCTGCGCCGGGGCGCGGCACAGCTGCAGCACCCGTTCCAGCTCCGGCCAGTGGCGCTGCTCGCGGGACAGGCGATTGGGCACACCGTCCAGCTCCAGCGCGGCCAGGCCGTCGAGCAAGGTGCCCGGCAGCCGGGGCAGCGGCGCGTCCGGCGCACTTATCCACAGCAGCGCATCGGCCCGTTCGGCCTCCTCGAAGCCGGGCCGGTCCAGCCCCAGCAGGGCGTCCAGGCGGGCATCGGGCACCTGGCCCAGCAGGCGCACCCGCCAGCCCAGGGCGGAGGCGGCGATGGCAATGGCCGCCAGGGCGTGGCCGAGGTCGTGCTGGCAGTAGCGGTAGGCACGCTCGCCGTACTTCCAGGCCTCGCGCCAGTGAATGCTGGAAAGCCCCAGCAGCAAGCCGCCTGCCGGCAGCGCCAGGGCAGCGGGCAACTCGGCGCGCACCTCCAGGCCGTGCAGGTCCGGTGCGTAGTGGGCCAGCAGCGCCGGGCCGTCCAGGCTGCCGGCTGGTGCCAGCAGGTAGGCCTCGGTGGGGTGCAGGTTGCCGGAGGACGGGTTGACCCGCAGCGCCCAGCGGTTGCCGCCGTCCTCCTTCCAGGCCGAGAGGGCCAGGCTGTCGTAGAGCAGTTGGCCGATGCTGGCGGCATCGAAGGGCGCGGGGGCGCTGACGGGCCCGGCGAAGGGCTGGTCGTAGCGCGGCGTTTCCTCCAGCGGCCGGCGCGGCAGGGCGATGCAGCGAGCGCCCGCGTAGCGGCGGAACGGCGCCGGCTGGGTCGACCACTCCAGGCGCCCGGGGCCGGGGGCCCAGGCATCCGGGCGGTGCTTGCTCAGGGCGTGGTAGGCGCGAACCTCATCGCTCATGGCCGCTCCAGCCAAGCCTGGCGGTGGATACGGTAGAGGATGTGGCGGCGCAGCGGGTGACCGACTTCCACCTTCGGGTGCTCGAAGTCGCCGGCCTCGTCACGGGTCATGCCGATGCGTTCCATCACCGCGCTGGAGGCCCTGTTGGCCGGGGTGGTGAAGGCCACCACCTGGGCCAGCTGCAGGGTGTCGAAGGCGCAGGCCAGGGCTGCGCGCGCCGCCTCGCTGGCGTAACCCTGGCCCCAGTGGGCGCGGGCCAGGCGCCAGCCGATCTCGGTGGCCGGGGTGAAGGGCGCCTCGAAGCCGACCTTGCCCAGCCCGGTGAAGCCGATGAATTCGCCGTTGTCCTTGCGCTCCAGGGCCCAGAGGCCGAAGCCGTGTTCGGCGGCGTGGGCGCGGGCGCGCTGGATCAGCGCGGCGGCCTCCTCGCGGCTCTGGGTGCCGGGGAAGTAGCGCATCACCTCGGGGTCGGCGCAGAGCGCGGCCAAGGGATCGAGGTCGTCGTCGCGCCAGGCGCGCAGCAACAGGCGCGGGCTTTGCGTTTCGATGGGCATGGTCGGTTCCTCCAAGCGTGGTGGTGCTTACGGCATGGACAGCCAGCGGGGTACTCTTGCGCCCCGGCCGATGAAAAATAGCTCCGCATTATGCCTTTGCCGCTGGTCTACCACGACGACTACAGCCCGCCCTTCCCCGACGGGCACCGCTTCCCCATGGAGAAGTTCCGCCTGCTGCGCGACCACCTGGTGGACAGCGGGCTGGTCCGCGACGAGCAGCTGCTGCGCCCCGAGCTGTGCCCGGCCGACATCCTCGCCCTCGCCCACTGCCCCGACTACATCGCCCGCTACCTGCAGGGCGAGCTGGCCCACGAGGACCAGCGCCGCCTCGGCCTGCCCTGGAGCGAGGCCCTGGCCCGGCGCACCATCCGCGCCGTCGGCGGCTCGGTGCTGGCCGCCGAGCTGGCCCTGGAGCACGGCCTCGCCTGCCACCTGGCTGGCGGCACCCACCACGCCCATTACGACTTCCCGGCGGGCTTCTGCATCTTCAACGACCTGGCGGTGATCAGCCGCTACCTGCTAGCGGCCGGCCGGGTCGGACGCGTGCTGATCTTCGACTGCGACGTGCACCAGGGCGACGGCACCGCGCGCATCCTCGCCGACACACCCGAGACCATCACCGTGTCCCTGCACTGCGAGAAGAACTTCCCCGTGCGCAAGGCCGAGAGCGACTGGGACATCCCCCTGCCGATGGGCATGGGCGACGCCGACTACCTCAGGGTGGTGGACGACGCGCTGAACTACCTGCTGCCGCTCTACCAGCCCGACCTGGTGCTCTACGACGCCGGCGTGGACGTGCACCAGGACGATGCCCTGGGCTACCTGAAGCTCACCGATGCCGGCGTCGCCGCCCGCGACGAAGCGGTGATGCGCCACTGCCTGGGCCGCGACATCCCCGTGGTCGGCGTCATCGGCGGCGGCTACAGCAAGGACCGCCAAGCCCTCGCCCGCCGCCACGGCATCCTCCACCACAGCGCCGCCCGCGTCTGGCACAGCCAGGGCCTCGCCTAACCCGCCACAACGCCGGCGTAAGACGGGGCACAGGATGGCCGTAGAGCGCGGCGTAGAGCGAGCCGTAGGGTGGGCCGGGCGGCGCTCCGCTTCAGCCCACCGAATACACCAAAGCCCACCCCCCACCCAAAAACTCCCCCAACACTCCCCCCCCCTCCCCAAACACCCCCACAGGCCCCAATCCCCGCCGCCCTCACAGAATCATGGCCACCTGCTAGCAGTCGTTTCGTGCCACTGCTAGAGTCGCCGCTTTCCCCCACAAGGATGTCTCCATGGAAGTCCATGCCTACCAGGCACCCAGCGCCAACCTCGAAGCGGAAAGCGTGTTCTGCCGCAACTGCGGTTCCTCCATCACCCCGACAGCGCAGACCTGCCCGCGCTGCAACGCCGACCAGAACCTGAACTCCAAGAGCAAGATCGTCGCGGGCTTCCTCGCGCTATTCCTCGGCGGCCTCGGCTTCCACCGTTTCTACCTGGGCCAGTGGTGGGGGCTGTTCTACCTGCTGTTCATCGGCACCGGCATCCCCAGCCTGATCTCGCTGATCGAGGCCATCGTGTTCTTCTGCACCAGCGACCAGACCTGGAACGCCAAGTACGGCCGAACCAAGGGCAGTGCCTGGCTGATCGGCCTGGCGGGCGGCTTCGCGCTGCTGTTCGTGATCGGCACCCTCGCCGCCATCGCCATCCCCGCCTACCAGCAGTACGTACAGAAGGCCAAGGCCGCCCAGGCCCGTATCGAGCAGCAACACCAGCAACAACCGCAGGCCGAGCCGCAACTGCGCCAGCAGCAGTGAGCCCGCCGGGCGCCGCCCCGTGCGGCGCCCATGCCCGCTGGCGAGGCCTGCGCTAGAATGCGCGCCAGCCCAACCTCGCCAAGCCCGCCATGACCCAGAATTCCCTCCCCGTCGCCATCATCGGTGGCGGCCCCGCCGGCCTGATGGCCGCCGAAACGCTGGCGCTCGCCGGCGTGCGGGTCGACCTCTACGACGCCATGCCCTCGGTGGGCCGCAAGTTCCTCCTGGCCGGTGTCGGCGGGATGAACATCACCCACTCCGAGCCCAGCGACGCCTTCCTCTCCCGCTATGCCGAACGCCGCGACGATGTGGCCGCGCTGCTGCACGGCTTCGGCGCCGAGGAGCTGCGCGCGTGGATCCACGGCCTGGGCATCGACACCTTCGTCGGCACCTCCGGCCGCGTGTTTCCCACCGACATGAAGGCCGCGCCGCTGCTGCGCGCCTGGCTCAAGCGCCTGCGCGAAGCGGGCGTGGCCATCCACACCCGCCATCGCTGGCTGGGCTGGGACGCACAGGGCGACCTGCGCATCGCCACGGCGGAGGGCGAACGCAGCGTCGCAGCCCGCGCCACCCTGCTCGCCCTGGGCGGCGGCAGCTGGGCGCGCCTGGGTTCCGACGGCGCCTGGGTGCCGCTGCTGGAAGGCCGTGGCGTCGCCATCGCCCCGCTGCAACCGGCCAACTGCGGCTTCGAGGTGGAAGGCTGGAGCCAACTGCTCAAGGACAAGTTCGCCGGTGCGCCGCTGAAGACCGTGGCCCTGCGCCTGGACGACGAGCCGCCCCGCCCGGGCGAATTCGTGCTCACCGCCGGCGGCATCGAGGGCAGCCTGGTCTATGCGCTGTCGGCACGCATCCGCCAGCGCATCGCCCGCGATGGCAGTGCCACGGTGCACCTGGACCTGCTGCCCAACCACCCGCTGGAGAAGGTCATCAAGGCCCTGGCCAAGCCGCGCGGCGCGCGCTCCATGGCCAAGCACCTGCACAGCCAGCTGGGCATCGACGGGGTCAAGGCCGGGCTGCTGCGCGAGCTCACCCCAGCCGAGGTGTTCACCGCCCCGGCGCGCCTGGCCGCCGCCATCAAGGCATTGCCCATCACCCTGGTGCGCCCGCGCCCGCTGGACGAGGCCATCAGCTCCGCCGGCGGCGTGCCCTTCGAAGCCCTCGATGACAAGCTGATGCTCAAGGCCCTGCCCGGCCTGTTCTGCGCCGGCGAGATGCTCGACTGGGAAGCCCCAACCGGCGGCTACCTGCTCACCGCCTGCTTCGCCAGCGGCCGCCGCGCCGGGCTGGGCATGCTGGAGTGGCTGGCCCGTTAGACGTCAGGCCGGCAACGGCCGCTCGGTGGCGCTCTGTTCGCGCAGGGTTTCAAGGAAGCGCTGCAGCACCGCCGAGTCATCCCCCGCCCGGTAGATGGCGTATAGCGGCACCTCCGGCAGGGGCGGCTGCAGGCGGCGGAACACCACCCCGGCCGGCGCCAGCTGCTCCAGCGACGCCGGGAGCAGCGCCACGCCGAACCCCGCCTGGACCAGCCCGAGCAGCGTCTGCACCTCGATCACCTGCTGCAGGATCAGCGGGCTGAAGCCCACCTGCACGCAGCACTGCACGAGGAAGTTGGCGAAGCTCGACTGGTTCAGCTCCAGGGTCACGAAGAACTCCCCCGCCAGGTCGACGGGCGCCAAGGTCGCGCGCTGGGCCAGCGGGTGCTCCGCCGGCAGCACCGCGCGCAGGGGTTCGTAAAGCAGCAGCTCGTTGCGCAGGCCGGGGTCGTCATGGCCGACGCGGAACACGCAGACGTCGATGCGGTGCTCCTTCAGCGCCACCAGCTGCGCCGCCGGGGTCATCTCGTGCAGGCGCCAGCGCACGTCCGGGTAGCGGGTGCGGAAGCGGTGCAACGCCTTGGGCAGCACGCCGACCATCACCGAGCTGATCATGCCGATCTCCAGTTCGCCCAGTTGGCCACGGGCGGTCTGGCGGGTGAGGTCGAGCGCGCGGTTCAGCTGCTCGAACACCAGCGGCACCTGCTGCTTGAGGGTGCGGCCGGCTTCGGTCAGTTCCACCCGGTGGTGGCTGCGCTCGAACAGGCGCGTGCCCAGGGCTTCCTCCAGCAGGCGTATCTGCTGGCTCAGGGGCGGTTGCGACATGTGCAGCCGGGTGGCCGCACGGCCGAAGTGCAGTTCATCGGCGAGCACCGAGAAATAGCGCAGCAGTCGTAAGTCCATGCAGCCTCCGCAAGCCGTTCAGTTCACCCCGTTCAGCCCAGGCCATCCAGCGCCAGCGGCGTGTCTCGCAGGCGCTTGCCGGTGAGCCGGAACACCGCGTTGGCGATGGCCGGCGCCACCGCCGGGCTGGCCAGCTCGCCGATGCCGCCGGGCGTGTCCCGCGCGCCTTCGAGCACCTGGATGTCCAGCGCCGGCATGTCCGACATGCGCGCCACCCGGTAGTCGTGGAAGTTGCTCTGCACCACCTGGCCCTGGCGGATGTCGAGGCGGTCGAACAGCGCATGGCCGAGCCCCCACATCAGCCCGCCCTGGAGCTGTTCCTCCACCCCGCCGGGGGACACCGCCAGGCCGCAATCCACCACGCAGGTGAGGCGCTCCACCTGCACCGTGCCGTTGCGCCGGGCCACCTGGGCGATCACCGCGATGAAGCTGCCGTAGCCCTGGTTGGTGGCGATGCCCAGGGCCGAGTCCGCCTCCGCCGCGTGGCCCCAGCCGGCGCGCTTCGCCGCGGTGCGCAGCACCTCCACATGGCGCGGCCGTTCGTGCATGTGCGCCAGGCGGAAATCCAGCGGATCGCGGCCGCCGGCCTGGGCCAGCTCGTCCATGAAGCTCTCCACCGCGAAGACGTTGGGGATGAAGCTCACCGAGCGGTACCAGCCGCTGGGCACGCCACTTTCGTGGCGCAGCCAGGCCAGGTCCAGGTGCGGCGCGCGGTAGGCGAAGTCGAAGGCGGAGATGGCCTCGGTGGTGCTGTAGTCCATGTGGTCCGGGCGCTCGAAGTAGCCCGGCTCCCACATCTCCGGCGAGGCCGGGGACACCGCGCGCAGCCTAAGGGCCTGCAGGGCGCCCTCGCCATCCAGGGCCCCTTCCAGGCGGTGCAGGGTGGCGGGGTGGCCGTAGAGGGCGCGCATCTCGTCCTCACGGCTGTTCATCAGCTTCACCGGCACCTTGGCCTGGGCGGCCAGGTAGGCGACCTCGAACAGCCAGTACTTGGCCTCCCGAGCGCCGAAGCTGCCGCCGGAGACCATCTCGTCGATGTGCACTTTTTCCGGTGGCAGGCCGCAGATCACCTCGGCCGCCTCCATGGCGAAGGACGGCACCTGCACGCCGCCCTTGAAGGTGATCCCGCCTGCGTCGAGCCAGGCGATGATGCACACCGGCTCCAGGGGGTTCTGCATCTTGCCGGGCATGCGGTAGTCGGCCTTGATCACCCGCCCGGCACCGCCCAGGGCCGCAGCGGCGTCACCGGCCTGCAGCGTCGGCACCGGCGTGGCGCCGGCGGTTTCCAGCGCCTTGGCCTGGGTTGCCGCCAGCTGCTCGCTGTCGAAATCATCCAGGCCGCCCTGCCACTCCACCACCAGCGCGGCGCGCCCCAGCTTGGCGGCCCAGTAGTCGGCGGCGAGCACCGCCACGCCTTCCTGGTTGCCGCCGAGCACCTTGTCCTGCGCGGGGATGCGGATGACCCGGTGCACGCCGGGCACCTTCAGCGCCGCGCTGTCGTCGATCCTCGCCACCCGGCCGTTGACCACCGGGCTGCGCTGCACCACCGCCACCCACATGCCCGGCACCCGGGCGTCGATGCCGTACTCGAAGCGCCCGCGCACCTTGTCCGCCGCGTGGCGTTTGTGGCGCAGCTTGCCGATGTAGCGGAACTGCGCCGGGTCCTTGAGCTTCACCTCTTTGGGCGCCGGCAATTGTGCGGCGGCGTCGGCCAGCTCGCCGTAGCCCGCGCGGCGGCCGCTGGCGGCATGCAGCACCTGCCCGTCCCGGGTGGTGCAATCACTGGGCGCCACGCCCCAGCGCAGCGCCGCAGCCTCTACCAGCAGGGTGCGCGCGGTGGCGCCGGCCTCACGCAGACGCCCGTATTCCAGGGAAACGCTGGTGCTGCCGCCGGTGGAAAACACTTTCCACAGCGGGTGCCGGTAGGCCTCGAAGAAGGGGTTCTCGGGGGTGATCACCTGCACCTCCAGCGGGTCCAGGTCCAGTTCCTCGGCGACGCAGGCGGCCAGCGCGGTGTGGGTGCCGGTGCCGGAGTCGTGCTTGTGCACCACGATCCTCACCGTGCCGTCGGCCAGCACCCGCACCCAGGCGTTGGGCTCGAAGGGCGCCGTGGCCCCGGCGGCCGTGCCGAGTTCGCGCCCGGCCTGGGCGCCGCCCAGGTGGAAGCCGATGGCCAGGCCCGAGGCCAGGGTCGCCGAATGCTTGAGGAAGGTGCGCCGCGCCAGCGGCCGGGCCAGGCTCATGTGGCGTCCCCCTGTGCTGCGGCGGCACGCTTGATGGCCTTGGCGATGCGCGGGTAGGTGCCGCAGCGGCAGATGTTGCCGGCCATGGCTGAACGGATGGTGTCATCGTCGATGGCGGTGCCGGAGGCCAGCAATGCCGCCGCCGACATCAACTGGCCGGATTGGCAGTAGCCGCACTGGGGCACGTCCTCCTCGACCCAGGCGAGTTGCAGCGGGTGGTCGCCCTCGGCGGACAGCCCTTCGATGGTAGTGATCGCATGCCCCGCCGCAGCCGCCAGGGGGAACTGGCAGGAGCGGATCGGCGTGCCGTCCAGGTGCACCGTGCAGGCGCCGCAGAAACCACCGCCGCAACCGAACTTGGTGCCGGTCAGGTACAGGCGGTCGCGCAGGACCCAGAGCAAGGGCGTGGACGCCAGCGTGTCTTCCAACTGATGGCCTGTACCGTTCACCACGATCTCGATCATGCCGGGCGCTCCTTGAACTGAGGCGAGAATTCGCGTGTAGTCGTGCCGCCCCATAGTGGGTGGGAGCTGCGGCGCCAGCCAGCGACGATTTCCGCCAACCCGTGTAAGCAGGACTTACAGCCATGTACAAGCGATACCCGTCGCTGCAGTCGATGAGCGCGTTTCTCCAGGCCGCCCGTACCGGCAGCTTCTCCCAGGCCGCCCGCGACCTGGACCTCAGCCACAGCGCCGTGAGCCAGCAGATCCGCACGCTGGAAGAATTCGTCGGGCAGCCGCTGTTCCTTCGCGAGAAGGGCCGCAGCAGCCTCACCGATGCCGGCCAGCTGTTCGCCGGGATGCTCACCGACGGCCTGATGCAGATCGACAAGGCACTGTCCTCGGTGAGCCACCGCGAACTGCCCCGGCGCCTGACCCTGGATGTGGATGCCGAGCTGGCGCAGAGCTGGCTCAACGCCCGCCTGCCGGCGCTGCTGGAGCTGTTCCCCGGCCGCGAGATCCTCTTCCTGTCCATGCCGCGCCTGGAGCGCCAGGCGTTCGAGCGCGTCGACCTGAGCCTGCGTTACGGCTACGGCGAGTGGCAGGACTGCGAGTTCGCGCCCCTCTGCGACGACCGCGTCACCCCCGTCGTCTCCCCGGCGCTGCTGCAACGCCATGGCCTGGTGGCCCCCATCGAGCCGGCCGAGGTGCTGAAGCTGCCGCTGCTGGGCTACTCGCGGCGCTCGTGGATCCCCTGGCTCGACGCCGCCGGCCTGGAGCCCACCGAGCCTGCGGCGGTGATGGTGTTCGACAACGTCGCCAACCTGCTGGCCGCCGCCGAGGCCGGCACCGGCGTGGGGCTGGTGCGCGGCCTGCTGGCCGCCGATGCCCTGCGCGAAGGCCGCCTGGTGCGCCTGACCCGCACCAGCATTCCCGCGCACTACAACCTCTACGCCCTCTGGCCCCACGGCGGTGGCGAGAAGGTTGCGCCGATGATCGCCGCCATCCGCGACATGGCGGCGAGGACGTTCGCGGCGATCGAGTGAGCACCTGGAAGCCCGATCGCGAATGAATTCGCTCCCACCGGAAAAGCGGCGGCGCTGCACGGACATGACCGCTGTGTAGGGTGGATGGCGCTTTTTCATCCACCAGGCGGAGTCGGACCGGGCACGTCGTTATACCTGGCGCGCAGCATTGATGGGTTTCGCGGAGCTCTACCCATCCTACAGAGGCCACTTGCGCGGTGAATTCGTGCCCAACGCAGGGGCGGCGCTGTGGATAACCCCTTGCAAATCATCCTCTTGCGGGGCCGATATCCAGCGCATATCAACCCAGCGGCCAAATAGTATTGGTCGCGCTTCGAGGCCCCTCCCAATACTGCGGACCAAGCGACAGCTCAGGTCCTGTGCGCCCTGCAAGAGGCGCGGGAAGGTGCTGCGAGGCACCTAGCAATGGCCATTGCACAGGTCGATCTGTTGCGAACCGGAAGGTCTTCCTTCCCCGCACTATCAGGAGATCGAACTGTGATCATCGATATCAGTTGCTACCCCACCGATCTGGTGGACCTCGCCTGGAGGCACGACGGTGACCCCTTCACCGGCGAGCGCCTGCTGGAGATGATGGATGGCCCCTATCTGGTCAACGGCAAACCGCGCCGCATCGACAAGGCCTTCATCCAGCCGCCCCAGGGCAACACCATCTACACCTGGACCGACGGCGAGCTGTCGGGCCGCGAATCCATCGACGCCTACATGGCCTACACCCTGAAGATGGTCCAGACCTACCCGGACCGCTTCATCGGCTGCTTCGTCTACAACCCCCGCTGCGGCGTGCAGAACGGCGTCGAGGCCATCGAACGCTACGTCACCGAGCACGGCTTCAAGATGGTCCAGATGCAGGCCAACATGCATGCCTACCGCCCGGACCGCGCCCTGGACTGGGTCCGCCCGGCCTTCGAGAAATGCGCCGAGCTGGGCGTGCCGGTGAAGCTGCACACCGGTGACGGCCCCTACAGCATCCCTTCCGAGTGGGTGCCGATGATCAAGGAGTTCCCCAACGTCGACTTCATCATGGCGCACTTCGGCGTGCAGACCGGTGGCGTCTACGTGTTCGAGCCCATGCAGTGGGCCATGGAGCTGCCCAACGTCTACTGCGAGTCCGGCTGGTGCCTGCAATCGCGCATCGTCGAGTTCGCCAAGGTCCTGCCGACCCACAAGATCCTCTTCGGCACCGACACCCCGCCCAACGAGCCGGGCATGTGGCTGCGCCTGCTGGAGGTGCTGTGCATGGAGCCGCCCCAGGGGCTGGACCTGGACGAGGACACCCTCGAGGAATACCTCGGCAACAACACCGCCCGGATGATCGGCCTGGAGCCGACCCCGCCGCCGCGCAGCCTCGCCGAAGCCGAGGCGCTGCTGAAGAGCCCCGTCACCACGCAACTGGCCAGGAGCTGATGCGATGATCATCGACACCCACCTGCACCCCACCAACCTGGTCGACGAGGCCTGGCGCCACACCGGCACGCCCTTCACCGGCGAGCGCATGCTCAAGCTGATGGACGGCCCCTACATGATCAACGGCAAGCCGCGCCGCATCGACATGGGCTTCATCCAGCCGCCGCCGGGCAACACCGGCTACCGCGACGGCAACCGCCGTGGCCGCGAGGGCGTGCGCGACTACATGTCGTACATCGCCGAGCTGTGCGTGAACTACCCCGACCGCTTCATCGGCAACTTCACCTTCAACCCGCGCTGGGGCCCGGAAAACGGTGCGGCGGAGCTGGAATTCCACGTCAAGGAATACGGTTTCAAGATGCTCAAGCTGCACGCCAACATGCACGGCTACCGCCCGGACCGCGCCCTGGACTGGCTGCGCCCGGCGATGAAGGTCTGCGCCAAGTACAACATCGTGGTGCTGATCCACACCGGTGACGGGCCCTACACCATCCCGACCATGTTCTACCCGATCATCCGCGAGTTCCCGATGGTGAACTTCATCATCGGCCACTTCGGCATCCAGACCGGCGGCAACTACTCCTTCGAGGCCTTCTGGATGGCGATGGACACGCCCAACGTGTACTGCGAGTCGGGCTGGTGCTTCCAGTCGCGCATCGTCGAGTTCGCCAAAGAGCTGCCGCGCCACAAGATCGTCTTCGGCACCGACTCGCCGCCGAACGAACCGGGCATGTGGCTGCGCGAGCTGGAGGTGCTCTGCTCGCCCGCCCCGCAGGGGCTGGGCATCGACGAGGACCACCTCGAGGACTACCTGGGCAACAACATCGCGCGCCTGGTGGGCATCGACCCGACGCCGCCGCCCAAGGACCTGGCGGAGGCGGAGATCCGCCTGACCACCACCTACCTCTAGGGTTTCCACTGCGGTACTTACAGGCGTCCCGGGGACCGCACGCGGTCGGCCATCGGCCGGCCGCGTGCAGGGACTCGGACACCCCGCGCCCCGGGACCGCCTGCTTTTCGAGAGGTGCACCATGACCCTGCCGAGCTTTGCCACGACCCAGGATTTCCACGCGTTCATCGAGGCCTACCGCGAGCGCTTCGCCGACGACGTGCTGACCATCAAGGAACCCCTTTCCGCCGACCAGGACGTCACCGCCCTGGTCGACGCCCTGGCCGCCCGGGGCCAGCACCCGCTGCTGATCTGCGAGCGGGTGGGCAGCCTCGGCGTGCCGGTGGTGACCAACCTGTTCGCCTCGCGAACCCGCATCGCCCGGCTCTTCGGCACCACCCCGGCGAAGCTCCACGAGGTGTTCCAGGCCCGCGCCAACGCCCCCGTTCCGCCGGTCTACCTGGCCACCGGCCCGGTGCTCGACGAGGTGATCGAGGGCGAGGCCCTGGACCTGGCACTGCTGCCGATGCTCAAGCACTTCGACAGCGACCGCGGGCCCTACATCACCAACGCCATCATCGTCGCCCAGGACCCGGTCACGGGCGTGGCCAACATGAGCTACCACCGCTCCATGCGCCATGCCCGCCAGGCCCTGGCCACCAGCCTGCATTCCCGCGGCCACCTGTGGCGCATGCTGCAGGCCGCCCGCGAACGCGGCGAGGAGCTGCCGGTGGCCATGGTGGTCGGCGCCCACCCGCTGTTCATGCTGGCCGCCGCCGCGCGCCTGCCCTATGGCGCCGACGAGCGCGCGGTGGCCGGCGGCCTGTTCGGCGCGCCCCTGGAACTGGTGAAGACGCCGCGCTACGGCATCGGCGTGCCGGCCCACGCCGAGTTCGTGCTGGAGGGCGCCATCGACCCCACCGCCTATGCCGAGGAAGGCCCGTTCGGCGAGTTCAGCGGCTACTCCTCCGACCGTTCCACCAACAACGTGCTGCGCGTCGACACCCTGTTGCGCCGCAGCGACGCCTGGCTGGTGGACGTGGTGGGCGGGCGCTACGCCGAGCACCTGACCCTGGCGCGGCTGCCCCGCGAGGCGGAGATGAGCGAGAAGCTCAAGGCGCGCTTCCCGGCGGTGACCGCCGTGCACTACCCCAACTCCGGCACCCACTTCCATTGCTACGTGGCGCTGGACCAGAGCCGCGACGGCGAGGCGCGGCAGATCATGCTCGCCCTGCTCGGCTGGGACCCGTACCTGAAGACGGTGATCGCGGTGGACAGCGACATCGACATCAGCGACGACAGCCAGGTGCTCTGGGCGCTGGCCACGCACTTCCAGCCGCACCAGGACCTGTTCACCATCGACGGCCTGCCGGGCAGCCCGCTGGACCCGTCCTCCTCGGCCAACGGCACCACCTCGCGCATGGGCCTGGACGCCACCCGCAGCAGCGGCTTCGACGGCATCCGCGCGCAGCTCGACCCGCGCATCCAGGGGCGCATGCGCCAGCTGCTGAAGGGCTACCTGCCGGGGAGCGCGTCATGACGGCTCCCCGTCGCCTGGTGGTGGGCATCAGCGGCGCCTCGGGCTTCGTCTACGGCGTGCGCCTGCTGGAGCTGCTGGAGCAGCTGGGGATCGAGAGCCACCTGGTGCTGAGCCGCGCGGCGCAGCTGACCATGGCCCACGAGACCGACTACAAGCTGGCCGACGTCATCGCCCGCGCCAGCCACCACCACCGCGCCGACGACGTGGCCGCCGGCATCGCCAGCGGCTCGTTCCGCTGCCTGGGCATGGTGGTGGCGCCCTGCTCCATGCGCACCCTGGCGGAGATCGCCAGCGGCGCTTCCTCCAGCCTGCTGACCCGCGCCGCCGACGTGACCCTCAAGGAACGCCGGCCGCTGGTGCTGATGGCGCGGGAAACGCCATTGACCCTGGCGCACCTGCGCAACATGACGGCGGTCACCGAGATGGGCGGGATCATCGCCCCGCCGGTGCCGGCCTTCTACGCCCGCCCGCAATCGCTTTCACAGATGGTCGACCACAGCCTCGGCCGGGTGCTCGACCTGTTCGGCCTCGACGCCGGCACCGCGCTGCGCTGGGGCGAACCCGCCCCGCAAGCCGGCGCCGACGGCGGCCATTCCGCAACCCCGAAGGAGCTCGCATGAACAGTCCATTCAACGCCCCGACGCCCAACCGCAAGATCCCGGTGACCATCCTCACCGGCTTCCTCGGGGCCGGCAAAACCACCCTGCTCAACTACATCCTCAAGGAGAACCACGGCCACAAGATCGCCGTGATCGAAAACGAGTTCGGCGAAGTCGGCATCGACGGCGACCTGGTGCTCAGCTCCGAGAGCGAGGAGATCTACGAGATGGTCAACGGCTGCGTGTGCTGCACCGCCGAGGTCCGCGAGGACCTGGTGCGCATCATCCGCGAGCTGGTGGCGCGCCCGGTGCGCCTGGACCGCATCCTCATCGAGACCAGCGGCCTGGCCGACCCCTACCCGGTGGCGCAGAGCTTCTTCATCGACGACCCGATCGCCGCCGAGGTGGAGCTGGACGCCATCGTCACCCTGGTGGACGCCAAGCACGTCGCCCAGCACCTGGAGGACCTGCAGCTCGACGGCGTGGACAACCAGGCGGTGGACCAGATCGTCTGTGCCGACCGCATCATCATCAACAAGGTGGACCTGGTGAACGGCGAGGAACTGGCCGACCTGCAAGGCAAGGTGCGCAGCCTCAACGCCACCGCCGAGCTGGTGACCTCCAGCTACGCCCGCATCGACCTGGACAGCATCCTCGGCGTCGGCGCCTTCGAGGCCACCCGCAAGCTGATGGAGATCGGCGCGGAGCATCACGACCATGACCATGACCATGACCACCACGAGCCTGCTGCGGACACCGACCACGAGCACGACCCCAGCGTCAGCTCGGTGGGCATCGCCGTGACCCAGGACATCGACCTGATGGCCTTCCACCGCTGGATCACCGACCTGCGCCAGCGCCAGGCCGACACCCTCTACCGCATGAAGGGCGTGCTCGCCGTGCAGGGCGAGGACCAGCGCTACGTGCTGCAGGGCGTGCACAGCCTGGTGGAGTTCCGCGCCTCCACGCCCTGGGGCAACGAGCCGCGCACCAGCAAGATCGTGTTCATCGGCCGCGACCTCGATCGCGCCGCCCTCAACCAGGGGTTCGCCGCCTGCCTCGCAGGCTGACCACGCTCCGGGCTGCCGCTACGCCCGTGAGCCGGGCGACGGCCCTGGGCACACTGAACGGGTTCCCTCAGCAACAAGAACAATTCGCCAGAGGACTTACACCATGAATTCAGCCGTGCACCCGGTAGACCAGATTCTGCCGCTCCGTCAGATGCTCACCCTCGGCCTGCAACACATGGCCGTCTCGTACATCGGCGCCATCGCCGTCCCCCTGATCGTCGCCAGCGCCCTGAAGATGTCCCAGCCGGACACCGTGCTGCTGATCAGCACCACGCTGTTCTGCTGCGGCATCGCCACCCTGATGCAGACCCTGGGCTTCTGGAAGTTCGGCGTGCGCCTGCCGATCCTCCAGGGCGCTGCCTTCAGCAGCGTGGGGCCGGTGATCGCCATCGGCAGCAACCCCGACATCGGCGTCGCCGGCATCTGCGGCGCGGTGATCGGCGCCGGCCTCTTCACCATGCTGGTGGCGCCCTGGGTGGGGCGCCTGCGACGGCTGTTCCCGCCGGTGGTCACCGGCTGCATCGTCACGGTGATCGGCCTGCAGCTGTTCCCCATCGCCTACGAATGGGCCGGCGGCGGGCGCAACCACAGCGACTTCGGCGCTCCCGGCTTCCTGCTGGTGACGGTGGTGGTGCTGGCGGTGATCCTGCTGGTGACCCGCTACGGCAGCCCGCTGCTGCGCAACATGTCGGTGCTGATCGGCATGCTGGTGGGGGGCGGCCTGGCCTATGGGCTGGGCATGGGCAACTTCCACGGCGTGGAAGAGGCGCCCTGGCTGACGGTGCCGGTGCCCTTCCACTTCGGCGTGCCCACCTTCGCGCTGATCCCCATCGCCACGATGGTGGTGGTGATGATCGTGCAGATGGTCGAGTCCATGGGCCTGTTCGTGGCCATCGGCGACATCGTCGAGCGCCCGGTGGAGGACCGCCAGGTGGTCGCCGGGCTGCGCGCCAACGGCCTATCCAGCGCCATCGCCGGGATGTTCGCCGGCTTCCCCTTCATCGCCTTCATGGAGAACGTCGGCCTGGTGATCCTCACCGGCGTGCGCAGCCGCTGGGTGGTGGCCGTCAGCGGGCTGATGATGTGCGCCGTGGCGCTGATCCCCAAGGCCGGCGCCGTCATCGCCTCGATGCCCACCGCCGCCCTGGGGGGCGCTGCCGTGGCCATGTTCGGCGTGGTCGCCGCCGCCGGCATCCAGACCCTGGCCAAGGTCGACTACGAGCGCAACCGCTACAACGTGCTGATCGTCGGCTTCACCATCGCCGCCGCGCTGGTGCCGGTGCTTTCCCCCGCCCTGTTCCATCAACTGCCCGAGTGGAGCCAGCCCTTCCTGCACAGCAGCGTGGTGATCGCCTGCCTGGTGTCGGTGGGCCTCAACGCCGCCCTCAATGGCGTCGGCGTGCCGGACACCGCGAACGGCAAGACCCTCCACGACGTGCTCTGAGCGCAACCACGGGAACCTTCCATGAACGACATCCTGATCAAGAATCCCCAGTCGGTGATGACCGGCCTGCGCGGCGACCGCGCCCGCGCCGGTGGCGTCGACATCCGCATCCGCAACGGGCGCATCGCCGAGATGGCCAACGACCTGCAGCCGGGGGCCGGCGAGCGGGTGATCGACGCGCGCCACTGCCTGGTCTACCCGGGCTGGGTGAACACCCACCACCACCTGGCGCAGAACCTGCTCAAGGCCGTACCCGCCGGCCTCAACCAGGACCTGCAAGGCTGGCTGGCCAGCGTGCCCTACCCGCGCCTGTCGCGCTTCACCACCGAGCTGGTGCGCATCGCCGCGCGCCTGGGCATGGCAGAGCTGCTGCTGTCGGGCGTCACCACCTGCGCCGACCACCATTACCTCTACCACGCCCATGGCAGCACCGAGAGCGGCGACGCGCTGTTCGACATCGCCGAAGAATTCGGCATGCGCTTCGTGCTCTGCCGGGGCGGCGCATTGGAATCGGCCAACGCCCACCCGGGCTTCTCCAAGACGGCGCTGCAGCCGGAGAGCCTGGAACAGATGCTCGGCGACATCGAGCGGCTCAAGGCGCGCTACCACCAGAACACCCCGGACGCCCTGCGCCGGGTGGTGGTCGCCCCCACCACGCCGACCTTCTCGCTGCCGCCGACGCTGCTCCGCGAGCTGGCGCAGAGCGCCCGGCGCATGGGCCTGCGCCTGCACACGCACCTGTCGGAGACGCAGAACTACGTGAACTTCTGCCGCGAGAAGTACAACTGCCTGCCGGTGGAGTTCGTCGCCGAGCACGAGTGGCTGGGGCCAGACGTGTGGTTCGCCCATATGGTCCACGCCCAGCCCTCGGAGATCCGCATGCTGGCGCAGACCGGCACCGGCATCTCCCACTGCCCGGTGAGCAACGCGCGCCTGGGCAGCGGCATCGCCCCGGTGCCGCAGATGGCGGCAGCCGGCGTGCCCATCTCCCTGGGGGTGGACGGCGTCGCCTCCAACGAGTCCGGGAGCATGGTGGGCGAGGCCAACACCGCCTGGCTGATCCATCGCGCCAACCAGGGCGCCTCGGCCACCCTGGCCGAGGACGTCATCCACTGGGGCACCGCCGGCGGCGCCACGGTGCTGGGCCTGGGCGCGGTGGGCACCCTGGAAGTGGGCCAGGCCGCCGACCTGGTGCTCTACGGCCTCGACCACCCGCGCTTCTTCGGCTTCCACGACCCGGCCCTGGCGCCGGTGCTGGCCGGCGAGCCGATGGCGGTGCGCTACAGCCTGGTGGGCGGGCGCCTGGTGGTGGATGACGGGGTGATCCCGGGGCTCGATATCGAGCGCCTGCGCCGCGAAGCCCTGGACGGCGTGCAGCAGCTGCTGCAGGGCGACTGAGGCCGGAAAGCCGCGCTGCCCGGGGCTCAGGGCGGCGCGGTGGGCGGCTCGGCGGGGCACTCGCGAAACGTGGCACGAAAGTGCTAATTTTCGCATTCCCCTGCCCTTCCGAGCCCCCGCCATGGCCCTGACCTTCCGCCCCGCGACACCGGCCGATGCCCCGGCCATCGCCCCGCTGGTGTACCGCTCCGGCCCCGCCGCCTTCGACCACGCCTTCGCCCGTGGCGGGCGCAGCGCGGTGGACTTCCTGCGCTGGACCCTGGCGCGGGAGGCGGGCGAGTTCGGCTACCGCCTGCATTGGGTGGGCGAGCAGGATGGCCGCATCGTCGCCACTGGCACCGCCTTCAGCGGCGAAGCCAACCTGCGCAACAGCCTGGCGGCGCTGGGGCAGATCGTCGGCTTCTACGGCTTCGGCGCCGCCGCGGTGATCCGCCGCGGCCTGCAGCTGGAGCGCATCATCCAGCCGCCACCCGCCGCCACCTGCTACCTCGCCCACCTGGGCGTGGCAGAGGGCCTCACCGGCCAGGGCATCGGCCAGCGGTTGATCGACCACCTGCTGCACCTGGGCCGCCATGACGGCCTGCAACGCGCGGCCCTCGACGTTTCCGCCGCCAACCCCCGCGCCCAGGCGCTCTACGAACGTCTGGGCTTCGTGGTCGAGCACGAGCGCCCCTCCCCTATCCCCGGCATCGCCGCCCATCGGTTCATGACCCGGGGGATTTGAGGGGGGTCGCGGACCGTAGGATGGCGTAGAGCGAAGCGAAACCCATGCTGTGCCGTGCATGGCCTGATCACCCCATCGCGAATGAATTCGCTCCTACCAGGGCGGCGGCGCTGCGCGCCGCTTGGCGACTGAAGTCGCCCCTGCATCGATCATGCGGAGACGCGACCTTCGTGCTCCTGACGGGCTACCGGAGCGGGTATTCCTGGGTTTAGGATGCGGCTGCAGGCGCCCGCAGAGGCGCCCACCTGACCGCGACGGCCTGTTCACCGACCACAGGGATAGCCCATGAGCACGCTGGAAACCGTTGAAATGAAGGCCTTCGTCCCCGCGAAGGACTACGAACAGAGCAAGGCCTTTTACCTGGACCTGGGGTTCAAGCCCGGCGGCGTCTCCGAGGAGATCGCCTATTTCAGCCATGGCGACTGCGCCTTCCTGCTGCAGAACTTCTACGAGCAGGCTCTGGCCGAGAACCTGATGATGCACCTACTGGTGAAGGACGTTGAGGCCTGGTGGCAGCACGTGCAGACCAGCGGCGTGATCGAGCGCTACGGCGTGCGGGCCATCCCGCCCGAGGACCAGCCCTGGCGCATCCGCGACTTCATTCTTTTCGACCCCAGCGGCGTGCTCTGGCGTATCGGCCAGAACATCTGAGCGCAATCCCGCCGGCGCCCGTGCCGGCGAGCCCCGGGCCAGCGTCTATGCTTGCTCTGACCTGAAGTGACGGCGGTGCCGCTAAGTGATTCCCCTCCTCGTCTGCGATGACTCGATGATGGCGCGCAAGCAACTGATCCGCGCGCTGCCCCAGGATTGGCCGGTGACCATCACCCAGGCCACCCAGGGTGAAGAAGCCATGGCCGCCATTCGCCAGGGTTTGGGCCAAGTGGTGCTGCTGGACCTGACCATGCCGGTGATGGATGGCTACCAGGTGCTGGCCCAGCTGCAGGCCGAGGGCCTGGTGGCCCAGGTGGTGGTGGTCTCTGGCGACATCCAGGAAGAGGCCCAGCGCCGGGTGCTGGAACTGGGCGCCCTGGCCTTCCTCAAGAAGCCCGCCGACCCCGCCGAGCTGCGCGCCGTGCTGGTGCGCCTGGGCCTGCTCAAGGTGCCGGCACCGGGCGTGCCCGCCGAGCCGGTGCCCTCCCGCGAGGACCTGGTCCTCAAGGTCAACTTCCGCGATGCCCTGCGCGAGGTGAGCAACGTCGCCATGGGCCGCGCCGCCGCGCTGCTGGCCAAGGTGCTGAACGTGTTCGTGCAGCTGCCGGTGCCCCAGGTGAACATCTTCGAGGTCAGCGAGCTGCACATGACCCTGGCCGACGCCCAGAGCGGCGAGCGGCTCAGCGCGCTGTGCCAGGGCTTCATCGGCGACGCCATCGCCGGCGAGGCGCTGCTGCTGTTCCACGACTCCGAAATCGCCGACATGGCCAACCTGCTGGGCTGGCACCCGGCCGACGACAAGGAAACCTCGGAGATGCTGCTGGACCTGGCCAGCATCATCATCGGTGCCTGCCTGGCCGGCATCGCCGAGCAGATCGACGTGCGCTTCTCCCAGGGCCACCCGCAGCTGCTCGGCCAGCATGCATCCATCGAGCGGCTGATCCACCTCAACCGCACCCGCTGGAAGAAGACCCTGGCGGTGGAGATCAGCTACAGCGTCGAGGGCCACAACGTGCACTTCGACCTGCTGCTGCTGTTCACCGAGGACTCGATCCCGCGCCTGACCCACAAGATCCGCTACCTGATGGACTGACCATGCCGGCACAGATCGATATCAAAGAGGTTCACTGGCTGCTCGACATCGTGCAGTGCATCGACGTCGGCGTGATCGTTCTCGACCGCCAGTACAAGGTGGAGGTGTGGAACAGCTTCATGGAGAACCACTCCGGCATGGGCCCGGACGAGGTCCACGGCAAGGTGCTGTTCGAGCTGTTCGACGAGATCGACGAGACCTGGCTGCGACGCAAGGTGGACAGCGTGGTGCAACTCGGCACCCGCGCCTTCAGCCTGTGGGAGCAGCGGCCCTACCTGGTGCGCTTCAAGAACTACCAGCCGATCACCGGGGAGGAGGACCTCATGTACCAGAACGTCACCCTGCTGCCGCTGATGGGCGCCAGCGGCAGCGTCGAGCACCTCTGCGTGGTGATCTACGACGTCACCGAGGTGGCGCGCTACAAGAAGCAGGTCGCCGCCCTCCGCGCCGGCGACGGCGGCCCGGCGTAACGCCCACCGATCCGTTCGTTGTGCACACGGCGAACCCTGCGTGGAGGCCTCGTAGGATGGGTAGAGCTCCGCGAACCCCATCGATGTGGAGCCTCAGGCATGACGCTGTACAGGGGCTCGACTCCGCCTGGTGGAGGTAAAAAGCGACCTCCACCCTACGCATGGGTCAAGCCCATCCGCCGCCCTGTGGGAGCGAATTCATTCGCGATCAACCGATCCGGTCATGCACAGACACAGGGCGGGTGGGCCGGGCGGCGCTCCGCTTCAACCCACCGTTTCTCCTCGACCTGCTCGGAGTTTCCGCGTGACGAGGTGCCGATCCTGACTCCGCGTGGGGCGTCGTCGTAGGATGGGTAGAGCTCCGCGAAACCCATCGATGCGAAGCCTCAGGCATGATGCCGTGCCGGGGCCCGACTCCGCCTGGTGGAGGTAAAGAACGACCTCCACCCTACGCAGCGGTCACGCTTGTGCGGCGGGGGCCTGCTGCTTTTGTAGGAGCGAGTTCATTCGCGATGGGCGATCCAGCCATGCACACCACAGCATGGGTTTCGCTTCGCTCTACACCATCCTACGGGGCCCCTCGCATCACTTGAGGTACCACCCCCAGGGCTCCTGGCTGCGGTACTCGGTGACCTGCTTGACCTCCAGGTAGTTGTCCAGCCCCCAGCGGCCGAGCTCGCGGCCGATGCCGCTGTGTTTCATGCCGCCCCAGGGCGCCTGGGTGAAGGTGGGCTGCGAGCAGTTGACCCAGACGATACCGGCGCGCAGGCCGTTGGCCACCCGGGCGGCGCGGTCGAGGTCGGCGCTCATCACCGCGGCGGCGAGGCCGAAGCGGCTGTCGTTGGCCAGGCGCAGGGCGTCGGCTTCGGTCTTGAAGCGCTTGACGCAGAGCACCGGGCCGAAGATTTCGTCGCGCCAGATGCTGGCGTTGTCCGCCGGCTCGTCGAAGATGGTCGGCTCGAGGAAGTAGCCGTGGGACAGGTGTGTGGGGCGCTTGCCGCCGCTGATCAGGGTCGCTTCGCGGGTGCCCTGCTCGATCATGCCCATGACCTTCTGGTACTGCCCGGCGCTGACCAGCGGGCCCAGCAGCACGCCGCGTTCCAGGCCCGGGCCGATGGTGATGCGTCGCGCCTCGGCGACCAGGCGTTCGAGCAGGCGCGGGGCGATACCCTCCTGCACCAGCAGCCGCGAGGTGGCGCTGCACACCTGGCCCTGGTTCCAGAAGATGCCGAACATGATCCATTCCACCGCCGCTTCGATATCCGCGTCGTCGAAGACGATGAAGGCCGACTTGCCGCCCAGCTCCAGGCTGATGTTCTTGATATCGGCCGCCGCCGCCGACATGATTTTCGCCCCCGTGGGCACGCTGCCGGTGAAGGCCAGCTTGTCTACGCCCGGGTGCTGGCTGAGGGGCCCGCCGGCGTCGCCGCCGAGGCCGGTGACCACGTTGAGCACGCCCGAGGGCAGGCCGATGCGGTCCGCCGCACTGGCCAGCTCCAGGGCGGTGAGCGGGGTCAGCTCCGAGGGCTTGAGCACGCAGGTGGCGCCGGCGGCCAGGGCCGGGGCGACCTTCCAGGCGGCCATCAGCAGCGGGTAGTTCCAGGGGATGATCTGCCCGGCCACGCCCACCGGCTCGTGGCGGATGCGGCAACTGAAGCGCGCATCCGGCAGCTCCAGCGCCTCGTCCTGGCGGCCGTCCAGCTCCCGCGCCAGTTCGGCGTAGTAGCGGAAGCAGCCGATGGCGTCGGCGATGTCCCATTGCGCCTCGGGCAGCGGCTTGCCGTTGTCGCGCACCTCCAGCACCGCGAGGGCGTCCTGGCGGCCTTCCAGCTCGCTGGCCAGGGCCTCCAGCCAGCCGGCGCGCTCGGCGCCGGTGGTCTGCCCCCAGCCACGGTTGAAAGCCTGGCGCGCGGCGCGCACGGCGTGGTCGATGTCTTCCTCGGTGGCCGCCGGCACGCGCTGGATCAGGTCGCCGCTGCTCGGGTCGATCACGTCGAAATGGCCACCCAGGTCCGGGCGGACCCATTGCCCGTTGATATACAGCTGGTCACGCATGGTGTTCTCCAGGTGGTCGTCAGGCGCCGGTACGGCGGTTCTGCAGGTAGCGGGAGGTGAACAGCAGCGCCAGGGAGGCGCAGATGATCACGGTCGAGATGGCGTTGATCTCCGGGGTGATGCCCCGGCGGATGGACGAGAAGATGTAGATCGGCAGCGTGGTTTCCGAGCCGGCAACGAAGAAGGCGATGATGAAATCGTCGAAGCTGAAGGTGAACGCCAGGAGAAAGCCGGCCATGATCGCCGGGGCGATCTGCGGCAGCACCACGCGGCGGAAGGTCTCCAGCGGCGGCGCGTAGAGGTCGGCGGAGGCTTCCAGCAGGGCCTTGTCCAGGGACTCGACGCGGGTGCGGACGATGACCATCACCAGCGCCATGGTGAACAGCGAATGGGCGGCGACCACCGTGACGAAGCCCATGCGCAGGCGCGGCAGGCCGGCGCCGAGAATCACATCCAGCAGCGGGTTGAGCACCTCGAACAGGCTGATGAAGGCGATCAGCGTGGCGATGCCGATGACGATGCCGGGGATGATGATCGCGCAGTAGGTCAGGGCGTCGAAGAACATCCGCACGCGCCGCCCCACCCGTTGCAGGCCGAACACCGCGAGGGTGCCGAACAGGGTGGCGATCAGCGCCGAGCACAGGGCGATCAGCGCGCTGTTGCCCAGGGCTTCCATGATGAAGGGGTTGCCGAAGGCGCGGCCGAACCACTGCACCGAGCAGCATTCGAAGGACAGCCCGCTGCGCCCGGCGTTGAAGCTGAACAGGATGATCAGCGCGATGGGCGCGTAGAGGAACAGGTACAGCGAGGTGGAATAGCTGCGCAGCCACATGTCAGAGCATCCCGTCGGTGGAGCGCTTGCCGTAGCGCGCCACGAGCTTGAGGTAGAGGAAGATGATCACCAGCATCATCGCCACCAGGGTCATGGCCACCGCGCTGCCGAAGGGCCAGTTGCGCGATTGCAGGAACAGGTCGACCAGGGCGTTGCCGACGAAGAACACCTTGCCGCCGCCGAGGATGGCGGGGATGAGGAACTCGCCCATGAGCAGGATGAACACCAGCATGGCGCCGGTGATCACCCCCGGCGCGGAGAGCGGCAGGGTGACCCGGCGGAAGGTTTCGAAGGCGCTGGCACCGAGGTCGGAAGAGGCTTCCAGCAGGCGCTTGTCGAGCTTCTCCAGGCTGACGTAGATGGGGAACACCATCAGCGGCAGGTAGCCGTAGACGATGCCGATCAGCACCGCCGTGGGGGTGTTGATCAGGCGCACGTCCTCCAGGCCGACGCTGGCCAGCAGCGCGGGGATGCCCTTGCCGCCGAGGATGAAGATCCAGGCGTAGGTGCGGATCAGGAAGCTGGTCCAGAACGGCACGATCACCAGGGTCAGCAGCAGCGAACGGTTGCGCTGCACCTTCACCGCCAGGAAGTAGGCCAGCGGGTAGGCCGCCAGCAGGCACACCAGGGTGCCCAGCGGGGCGAGGAACAGGGTGTTGGCGAAGGCCTTGGCCCGCGAGCCGAGGTTGAGGTAGTTGTCCAGGGTCAGCGCGGCGGCATAGCCCCCAACCGGGCTGCGCTCGCCGAGGCTGAAGACCAGGATGATCACCAGCGGCATCAGCAGCATCAGCAGGAACCACAGGGTGGAAGGCAGCAGCAGGAGCAGCGTGACGCGGCGGCCGAGGCTGCGGCTTTCGACCGGCGCGGCCTGGCCCGCATCGACCGCTGCGGGAGCGCTGAGAGCGACGTTCATGGAAGAGTCCCTACGATTCATGGAGGCGACCTGGGAGCGAGCTCTGCTCGCGAATGCGGCGTCGCGATTCACGGGTGGAGCTCGCCCCTGCGACGGCAGCGACGGTCAGGCAGCCTTGAAACGCGCCATCAGTTCGGCACGCTCCGGGCTGGTGAGGGTGGCGGCGGCGCCGAACTCCAGGGCGCTGAGCAGCTCGGCGGCCGGGTACATGATCGGGTCGTCGAGCATCGCCTTGGGCAGCAGCGCATCCACGCGCTTGTCGCCGCTGGGGTAGCCGTGGGCCTCCACTTCCAGCTTGTTCACCTGCGGGTCGAGGAGGAAGTTGATCAGCGCGTAGGCGGCATCCGGGCGCTCGGCGCCCTTGGGAATGGCGAAGAAATCGCTCCACAGCTCGCCGCCTTCCTTGCCCAGGGTGAACTGCATGTTGGGCAGGTCGCGGTGCAGCTGCGAGCCGTCGCCGGTCCAGCACATGGACATCCAGGCGTCGCCGTTGCGCATCGAGGGCTGGTAGTCGGAGTTGATGGCGAACAGGTGCGGCTTGACCTCCAGCAGCAGCTTCTCGGCGTCGGCCAGCTCCTTCGGGTCCAGCGAGTTGAAGCTGTAGCCGAAGGACTTCAGCGCATTGCCGATGGCGGTGAGCTGGTAGTCGTGGACCATCACCCGGCCGGAGGCGTCGCCCTTGGCCAGTTCCCAGAACTCCTTCCAGCTGCTGGGTTTGGATTTGATCTTGTCGCTGTCGTAGACGAAGCCGGTGGTGCCCCAGTTCTTCGGCACGGCGTAGAGCTTGCCGTCGACGATGCCCTGCTCCATGAAGCGCTTCTCGTAGCTGGCGGCATCGAAGTTGGGCAGGCGCGCCAGGTCCAGCGGCTCGATCAGGCCCAGCTCGACGTAGGTGCTGATGGTGTAGTTGGTGGGCACGAAGAGGTCCCAGCCGCTGCCGCCAGCCTGGAGCTTGGCGAGCATCTCCTCGTTGGAGCCGAACACGTTCATCTGCACGTGGGCGCCGGTCTTCTCGGCGAAGGCGGCGAAGTTCTCGGCGTTGTGGTAGTTCGGCCAGGTGGCCAGCACCACGCGGTCGCCGATGGCCTTGTCGGCGCCATAGGCCTTGCTGGTGAGCAGGCCGGGCATGTGGGTGGCGACCACCGCAGCGGCCAGTCCGAGGCCAGTGCGGCCGAGGAATTCGCGTCGGGTGATGGAGCCGTTCTGCCAGCTGCGCATCTGTTTGATGAAGTCTTTACGGTCCATTGCCTGCTACCCCGCCAGTTCGTCTGTGGTTTTTATTCACTGCAGAAGCCCCCGCGATGCCTTGCAGGGGGGGTTGAAACCTAGAGCGCCATGGCCAGGCCGGCGGCCTGGTCCCAGCCGATGCGCACCGGCGCGCCGTGCTCGAAGGCCGCCTTGTCGCGCCCCGTGTGGCCCGGCACCCGCACGCAGACGATGCCGAAGGGCTCGGTGCGCACGCGGTATTCGGTGAGGTTGCCCAGGTAGATGCGGTCCACCACTTCGCCGGCCAGGCTGATCTCCCGGGCCAGGGCGTCGGCGGCGTTGCCGATGGCGATCTGCTCCGGGCGCACGGCGATGCAGCCGGGGTCGCTGGCGGCCAGGCGCGGGCCGGTGGGCGTGGCCGGGCTGGCCAGTTGCAGGCCCTGGGGCATGTCCAGCAGCACACGGTCGCCGTCCACCTGGCGCACGGTGCCGGTGAACAGGTTGGATTCGCCGATGAAGTCCGCCACGTAACGGCTGGCGGGGGTTTCGTAGAGCTGCTCGGGGGTGGCGGTCTGGATGATGCCGCCGTCCTGCATGACGCTGATGCTGTCGCTCATGGACAGCGCTTCTTCCTGGTCATGGGTGACCAGCACGAAGGTGATGCCGACCTCGCGCTGCAGGCGCAGCAGTTCGGACTGCATCTCCTTGCGCAGCTTGCGGTCCAGCGCCGCCAGGGGTTCGTCCAGCAGCAGCACCGTGGGCTTGTTGACCAGGGCACGGGCCAGGGCCACGCGCTGCTGCTGGCCGCCGGAGAGTTCGTGGGGCTTGCGCTGGCCGAAGCCGCCGAGGCGCACCATCTCCAGGGCTTCGTCGGCGCGGCGGCGCTGTTCGTCGCGATCCGGCCGCGGGTTGAGGTAGCGCAGGCCGTAGGCGATGTTTTCCGTCACCGTGAGGTGGGGGAACAGCGCGTAGCTCTGGAACACCATGTTCACCGGCCGCTGGTGCGCCGGGATGCCCGCCACCGGGCGGCCGCCGAGCCAGACTTCGCCGGCGCTGGGCTGCTCGAAGCCGGCGATCATGCGCAGGGTGGTGGTCTTGCCGCAGCCCGAGCTGCCGAGGAAGGAGTGGAAGGCGCCGCGACGGACCTTGAAGTTCAGCCCGCTGACCGCGCGCACCGAGCCGTAGCTCTTTTCCACGTTGCGGAATTCGATATCGAAGACAGCCTCTGCATCGCTCACGACCAGCCCCTTTTCCAGGTGTTCCTGCTTGTGGAGCCACGCTAGCAACCGCCGTTTCGGGCTGTATATATCCCTCCGGGGATAGGGCTGGCCGGCCACAACCAGCGCCCTGTCAGTTACCGCAGCTATGCACAGAAGCTGTGGATAACTTTGTGGACAGAGGGTGGATGGGCGCGTGCGCACCACTCCCGGCAGGGGCCACCGCCAACTGCTCAAAAAACGATCAATCGCTCTACCCCGGAGTGCGTCGGTGGCTAGCAGATCGAACCCTGTCGGGCAAGGGTTCGAGTGCCCACAGAAACGGTGGATGAAGCTGTGGATAACTCGTCTATAACCTTCTGCAGCCCACTGGATACGGGCACCTTGAGAATATGTACAAAAAATGAACAGCGGTGCAAAACTGCGATTTCAGGTCGCAGCGGCGACGAAATGCGCCTGCCACCCAGGCCCCGCGAAGGCAAGCTTTTTTTCTGCATAAAAAGGCTTGCCGCACAGGCCGAAATGCCGCAGGGGGTGCGGTTTTCTGCTCACATTATCTGTGGAACGGATTGTGGATAACTCGTGGACAGGCGGCCCGGGGCCAAGCGCCGCGCGGCTTCCAGCATGATGGATGGTTATTGATCAGCGCCGCTAAATTCCACTTGGCGATAAGCGAAATGCCTCAGATCGCCGCACGCAATACTGCTTCGCTGACCACCTCGCGCTGGCCGGCAAGGTCGCGCACCAAAAGCCCGAGCAACTCCGATTGGCTGCCGATACCGAGCTTGGCGTAGATGTTCTTGCGGTGGATCTTCACCGTGCCGGGGCTGATGGCCAGGTGCTCCGCCACCGAGGCGCTGGAGTGCCCGCGCAGGAGCATCTGCACCACTTCCTGTTCGCGGGCGGTGAGCAGGTGGGCGCCGAACTGCTCGAAGGTTTCGCGGATCTTGTAGTCCAGGTCCTGGGCCGGGCGTGGCTGGTGGGCGCGGCGCTGTTCCCAGGCCTCCCCCACCACCTGCTCGACCACCGCCTGGGCGCAGTCGAGCAGTTGCATCTCGTCGCGGCTGTAGGCCGGGCTGCAGGCGCTGCGCATCAGCGAGAGCACCGCCTTGGCGCCGTCGGCCAGGTCGATGAAGAAGGCGATCTCCTCGGTGAGGCCGGTCTGCTGGTAGTAGGTGACGTAGTACTCGCCCAGGTAGAAGTGGTCCGGGGCGAACTGACGCAGGCGCCACAGGCCGGGGGCCTGGTTGCGGGTGCAGGCGAGGTAGAAGGGATCGAGCAGGTAGGGGCCGACCTGGTAATCCTCGACGTAGACGTGGCGCTTGTCCGCCGGGAAGGTATCGAACAGCGCCAGCGGCCGGTGGTTGCCCTCGTAGACGAAGAGCACGAAGTGGTCGACGTGGCAGATCTGCTGCAGCCACTGGGCGAGGCCGAGCAGGCGCGCACGGCCGGCGGGCTGTGACAGCAGGTGGGCGACACCGGTGGTCCAGTGCTTGAGTTCCTTGGGGCGCATCATGGAATCGTCTGACGTGGGACGGCGCTTTGAACGCACTAGGCGTTCATCATTTCGCACAGAAATGCACGATTTGCGCCAATATCCCGAACTCTGGCCAATCCCGCGCCAGGCTGCGCGCCGCCTCGCTCAACGGCCTGCGCAGTGCACCTCGATGGTTCGCCGCGCCCCGCGTTGCGTCACCCGACGCTACACCGGGCGGTAGCAGTCAGCCCTTCTTCGCCTTGCCGAACCCCGGGCCCTTGCGCACGGCCTTGGCCTTCGGCGCCTCGCTGTCGATCCAGTTGCCCAGGCGCGACGGCTTGCCACCCTTTGCGCCGGCTTGGGGCTCCTTGGGTTTCTTCGGCTTCTTGGGCTTTTTCAGGATGGCGCCGGTGGCGTCGGTCTGCGGTACCCGGTGATCGGGGACGAAGCCGGGCTCGTCGCGGCGCTGCAGGGTCTGCTTGATCAGCACTTCGATGGCCGAGAGCAGCTGCACCTCGTCGGCGCAGACCAGGGAGATGGCCTCGCCGGTGGCGCCGGCACGGCCCGTGCGGCCGATGCGGTGCACATAGTCCTCGGCGACGATGGGCAGGTCGAAGTTGACCACCAGGGGCAGGTCGTCGATGTCCAGGCCACGGGCGGCGACATCGGTGGCGACGAGGATCTGCACCTCGCCGGCCTTGAAGCGCTCCAGGGCACGCAGGCGCGAGGGCTGCGGCTTGTCGCCGTGGATGGCGTCGGCGGACACGCCGGTGCGTTGCAGCTCGCCCACCAGTTCATCGACCCCCTTGCGGGTTTTGACGAAGACCAGCACCTGGCCCCAGCGGCGCTCCTGCAGCAGGTGCAGGAACAGCTCGGACTTGCGCTTCTTGTCCACGGTGGTCACCCACTGTTTGACGCTGCGGGCGGCGGCGTTGCGCGGGCTGACCTCGATGGACAGCGGGTCGCGCAGCAGCTCGCGGGCCATCTGGCGGATGGCGTCGGAGAAGGTGGCGGAGAACAGCAGGGTCTGGCGGCGGCGCGGCAGCGCGGAGAAGACATCGTCCAGCTCGCGGGAGAAGCCGAGGTCGAGCATGCGGTCGGCCTCGTCCAGCACCAGCGCCTGCACCTGGTTGAACTTGACCGCGTTCTGCCGGTACAGGTCGAGCAGGCGGCCGGGGGTGGCCACCAGCACGTCGATGCCCTTGCGCAGCTTCATCATCTGCGGGTTGATGCTGACCCCGCCATACACCGCATAGGTGCGCAGCGGCAGGTTCTGCCCGTAGACGCGGAAGCTCTCGTGAACCTGCTCGGCCAGCTCGCGGGTGGGCACCAGCACCAGGGCGCGCACCGAGTTGGCGGCCACCTGCGGGCCTTCCAGGGTCAGGCGCTGCAGCAGCGGCAGGGCGAAACCGGCGGTCTTGCCGGTGCCGGTCTGCGCGGCGGCCATCAGGTCGCGGCCCTTGAGTACGGCGGGGATCGCCTCGGCCTGCACCGGCGATGGGGTCTGGTAGCCGAGCGTGTCGAGCGCGCGCAGCAGGGGGTCGATCAGGCCAAGGGAAGCGAAGGTCATGGAGGTAACAGCCAGGGAACGGAAAGGCGCAATTCTATCAGGCCGTTGGAAAACTACCTGCGTTCCTTGGCCGGATTCCGGCCTCCCGTCAGCTCGTCTGCTGCAGCACCGGCTCCTTGGTCTTGCGCCACTGCGGCAGGCCGATCAGCACCACGGCGCTGATGATCACCAGCATCGCCAGGCCTTCCTCGCCGCCGATGTGTTCGCCGGCGAAGAGCACGCCGAGCAGCACCGCCACCGCCGGATTGACGTAGGCGTAGCTGGTGGCCGCCGCCGGGCGCACGTTCTTCAGCAGGTAGAGGTAGGAGCTGAAGGCGATGATCGAGCCGAACACCACCAGGTAGGCCAGGGCCGCCCAGCCGGCGGGGGTGGGCAGGGTTTCCATGCGTTCGCCGCTCAGCGCACTGCCCAGCAGCAGCGCGGCGCCGCCGGCGAGCATTTCCACCGCGCTGGCCATGGGGCCGGCGGGCAGCGGCAGGTGCTTGCTCCACATGGAGCCGAAGGACCAGCTGGCGGCGGCAAAGAGGATCAGCGCGGCGCCCAGGGGGCTGGCCTGGAGGTTGGAACCGAGGTTGAGCAAGGCGATGCCGATCAGCCCGAGGACGATGCCGGCCCATTCCAGGCGCGTGGTGCGCTGGCCCCAGATAAGCCCGAACACCAGGGCGAACAGCGGCACCGTGGCCACCGCCAGGGCGGCGACGCCGGAGGCCACGCCCAGGTGCTCGGCGAGGGTGACGCCGCCATTGCCGCAGCTGAGCAGCAGCACGCCGATCACCGCACCGGCCTTCCATTCACGCAGTGTGGGCATGGGCGCACCGCGCCAGCGCAGCCAGGCGAACATCAGGCTGCCGGCGATGACGAAACGCACGCCGGCCATGAGCAGCGGCGGCCAGGATTCGACGCCGATGCGGATCGCCAGGTAGGTGGACCCCCAGATGATGTAGAGGGCTATGAAGGCGCCGATCAGCAGGAGGGGAAAACGTTGCGCAGGCATGGGGGGCTCGACGATCCGGTTGGCAGAGTGTTTATTCTATGCAAGGCCATATGGGGAAAATAAGCGATGAAACCTGCTTCAATGGCCCCTTAACTTTCGAATCAACGCCAATAAACGCTGTTTGCCTTTTTTCCTAAACACAGCGCGTGGAGACCAACGATGGACAAGTATGATCGCCTGCTGCTCTCGGCGCTGATGGAGAACGGACGCGCCTCGTTCGCCGACCTGGCGCGCCGGGTCAACCTCTCGCCCCCGGCCGTGGCCGACCGCGTGGCCAAGCTGGAGGCCAGCGGGGTGATCACCGGCTACCACGCCGCCGTGGACCCGGCGAAGATCGGCCTGCCTATCGAGTGCGTGATCGAATTGCGCCTCGCCGACCACGACTCCAAGCGCGCCCTGGAGGCCCTGGAGAAGATCCCGCAGATCTCCCTCTGCCACCGCATCACCGGCGACGCCTGCGTATTGATGAAAGCCGCCGTGGCCACCATGCCGGAGCTGCAGGACCTGATCGACCGCCTCAGCCAGTACGGCGCCAGCAAGACCTCGCTGATCCTCTCCACCCCCTTCGAACGGCGCATCCCGGCGGAACTGCAGGTGCACACCGGCAAGGTGGAGGCGTTGCGCAAGGTGTGAGTGGCGGGTAGCCCATCGCGAATGAATTCGCTCCCACGGGGATACGCTTCGTAGGTTGGTGCCGAGCGCAGCGAGGCCCAACGCAGCCCTATCCGGCCTCGCTGCGGGCAATCCTGTGGGAGCGGCTTCAGCCGCGAAAGCCCCGCCGCCGGTACTGAGCTAAGGGTGGCCGGGCACTCCATCGCGAATGAATTCGCTCCCACCAGGCGGTGCGGGACTCGACATCGCCTGGTGGATGAAAGGAGCGTCATCCACCCTACGCAAAGCACCTCGCCGAGTGCGGCGCCGAGCGCATCTACAACCGCTTCAGCGCATCGAGGATCTTGGCGGCGGGGACTTTCTGCAGGCTGCAGAACAGCTCGTGGGAGATCCGTTGCACGCCGTGGCGGTCACGCAGGCGCTCGGCGATGAAGAGGGTGAGGTTGGCCGCCATCTCGGCATCGGCCAGCGCCCGGTGGGCCTGGCCGGTGTGGGGCAGGCGCGCCCAGCTGTTGAGGGTGCCGAGCTTGTGGTTGGGCGCCTCCGGCAGCAGGCGACGCGACAACAGCAGGGAGCAGGCGAAGGCCTGCCGGCGACGGCGACCGAGGCGCGCCAGCTCGGCGTCCCAGAACTTCTGGTCGAAGGAGGCGTTGTGCGCCAGCAACGGGATGTCGCCGACGAAATCCGCCACCTCGCCTATCACCTGGGCCGCCGGCGGTGCAGCACGGACCATGGCGTTGCTGATGCCGGTGAGGCTCTCGATGAAGGGCGGCACCCAGACGCCGGCGTTCATCAGGCTCTGGTAGCGGTCGACGATGCGGCCCTGGTCGAGGATGACCACGCCTATCTCGGTGGCGCGGCAGTTGTCCCCCGGCGTGACGCCGGTGGTTTCGAAGTCGATGACGGCTATGGGGTCCACGGGGTTTCCAGTGTTTCGCGGGGGCGGCGCGCTGTCACTTGAGCAGCAGGCCGCCCTCGATGGGTACGTAACGGCTGGCGGCACGCACCAGCGATTGAGCGGTGAGACCGGGCACGCCATAGGCGACGGCTTCGACACCATGGTCGCGAACGCGGTCCAGCAGCAGGTCGAAGTCGCCATCGCCGGAGGCCAGGACGATCTCGTCCACCCGCGCGGCGGCGTCGAGGATGTCGATGGTGATGCCCACGTCCCAGTCGCCCTTGGCCGAGCCGTCGGCACGCTGGATGAAGGGCTTGAGCTTCACGGTGAAGCCGAGGTTGCGCAGGATCTGCTGGAACTGCTGCTGGCGGGCGTCGCCCCGGTCGATGGCGTAGGCATAGGCTTCGACGATCTCGCCACGGGCGGCGATGTCCTTCCACAGCGCGGTGTAGTTGAAATGGCAACCATAGGCCTGGCGCACCGTGTAGTAGAGGTTCTGGACATCGGCGAACACTGCGATCTTCTTCACCGGTTTTCCTCGGGTGGCGGGCGTGAGTTTAAAGCTGCAAAAAAACGTAAACGAGGCAGCGCAGTCAGTTTTTCAACGGTCTGCTAGAGTCGGCGCACAGTATGCCAGCACCGAGGAAAGGACACCCGATATGCCGCTGAACGACCCTCTCCACGCGCCTCCCGCCCTGATCATCATCGATATGCAGCAAGGCATCGCCCGCGTCACCACGCAACGCAACAACCCCCAGGCCGAAGCACGCATCGCCGCCCTGCTCGCCCACTGGCGCGAGCACGGCTGGCCGCTGGTGCACGTGCGCCACATGTCCCGCGAGCCGGGCTCGGTGTTCGCCCCGGGGCAGGACGGCGCGCTGTTCCAGCCGGAGCTGGCGCCGGCACCCGGCGAGCAGGTGCTGGAGAAGAACGTCACCGATGCCTTTACCCACAGCGCCCTGGAGCGCTGGCTGCATGTGCGCGGCATCCACCGTGTGGTGATCACCGGGGTCGCCAGCGAGAACTCGGTGGAGGCCACCGCGCGCAGCGCCAGCAACCTGGGCTTCGCTACCACTGTGGTGGCCGACGCCTGCTACACCTTCGCCAAGGCCGACTGGGCCGGCCGCCCGCGCAGCGCCGAGGAAGTGCACGACATGGCCATGGCCAACCTCGCCGGCGAGTACGCCGAGGTGCTGAACAGCGAGGCCCTGCTGGCCGGACTGGTTTCGTGATCGTCGCCCACCTGCCCACGGGCTACCTGATCGGCGCCCTGCTGGAACGTCGCTTCCGCCCCGCCGCCTGCAGCCCGCGCCTGTGGCTGGCGGTGGCGCTGCTCGGGGCCTTCGCCCCGGACCTGGACATGCTCTATTTCCACCTGGTGGATGGCCGCCAGCATCACCACCACAGCTACTGGAGCCACTGGCCTGTGGTGTGGTTCGGCGCCCTGGCGCTGGCCCTCGCCTGGCAGCGGCTGGCGCAGCAAACGTGGGTGCCGACGCTGCTCGTGCTGTTCACGCTCAACGGTTGCGTGCACCTGCTGCTGGACAGCGTGGTGGGCGATATCTGGTGGCTGGCGCCCTGGGTCGACCAGGCCTTCTCCCTGGCCACCGTGACGCCGCGCTACCAGCCCTGGTGGCTGAACTTCATCCTGCATTGGTCGTTCCTGCTGGAGCTCAGCCTGCTGGGGGCGGCGCTCTGGCTGGCGCGCCTCAGGTGGCGAGGCGGATCGACGCAGGCCGCCCTCTAGCGCGTGCGGCGCCTTGGAGATGGTGCGAGGCATCGACTAGAGTTGCCTCATTGCCCTGCATTCCTATGGCGCCGTCGATGAACCCCCTGCTGCTGCTGCGCGACTCCTGGTATTTCTTCAGCCGTCACTTCGGCATGATCGCCTCGCTCTGCCTGCCGGTGATCCTGCTGGAGGCACTGGCCCTGCAACTGGCCTCCACCTGGATGGGCGAGACGCCTTCGGCAGCCTCCGACCTGCTCATCCGCCTGGTGTTCTACCCCCTCTACACCGGCGCGCTGATCGTTTTCCTCGACAGCCGCAGCAGCCGGGTGAGCCTGAAGAAGAAACAGATATGGGGCCTGGCGCTGCTGCGCTGGCCGTCCTTCGCGGTGCTGGCGGCCTTCAGCACGCTGCTGATCATGCTAGGCGCCTCGCTGCTGATCCTGCCGGGGCTGTGGGTCATGAGCCGGCTGGCGTTCGCCGAGTACCTGCTGGTGCTGGACGGCATGTCGCCGATGGATGCCATGAAGCAGAGCTTCCGCATGAGCGACGGGCACTTCCTCACCATCCTCTGCTGCATCCTCCTGGCGATGGGGCCGGTATGGCTCTTCGAATGGTGGGCCTATGGCGAGCTGGGCGAACGCCCGGACACCATCGCCAGCATCTTCGTCGACTGCCTGGACGGCTTCCTGCAACTGTTCACCAGCGTGCTGATCTTCCGCCTGTTCAGCCTGCTGGGGGAGCCGGCAGCGGAACACTGAAAGCCGGCTAGTCTTGTCCGGGCCATTGCACAGGGAGATTCATTCCATGGCCGAAAACCCCAGCATCCTTTCCCATATCTCGCTCGGCACCAACGACTTCGACCGCGCCCTCGCCTTCTACGACAAGGTGCTGCCGACCCTCGGCTGCCGCCGCGTACTGGAGCACCCCGGCGCCGTGGCCTATGGCCGCGAGTACCCGGAGTTCTGGGTGCAGAAGCCCATCGACGGCAAGCCCGCCAGTACCGGCAACGGCACCCACATCGGTTTCTTCGCAGCGGACAAGGACGCAGTGCAGGCCTTCTACCAGGCGGCCCTGGCCGGCGGCGGCAGTTCCGATGGCGAGCCGGGGCCCCGCGCGGAATATGGCGCGCCCTACTTCGGCTGCTTCGTGCGGGACCCGGACGGGCACAAGATCGAGGCGGCGTTCTGGGACACCAGCCTGGACTACGAAGTGGTGGTCGAACCCCACGCTCACTGAGTGGCGGGCTGGTAGCGCTTGGCGGCCTCGGCCACCCAGCCCTCGTCGAGCATCTGCTGCAGGGCGGTGGCGATCCGCTTCTTTTCGTCGGTGAGCGGATGCTGCTGGGTGAAGCCGATGAACAGCTCGGTGCGGGTCTGCGGCTGGTAGCCGGTCTTGACGATGCGCCCGGCCAGGCGCGGGTCGCGCAGCTCGTAGTCCACCTGGCAGTCGGTGCCGATCACCAGTTGCAGGCGCCCGCGCATGAGCATCTCCAGCAATTGCTGCTCGTTGTTGACTCCTGATTTGTGCAGGCCGGCATCGGAATCGAAGGGCTGGAAATACACCGACTCCAGCACGTAGCCGATGGTGGGGCCACGCAGCTGTTCGTAGCGGGTGATGCTCGCCGCCAGCTCCGGCGTGCCATACAGGCGCGGCGCGCAGGCGTAATAGGGGATGGGCAGGTAGTCGATGTAGCGCTCCCGCTCGGGGGTGCGCGCCAGGCCCGTCATCAGGTCCGCCGAGCCGCTCTGCAAGGCGGCCAGGCCACGGGCCCAAGGCGCGCGCTGCACATCGAAGCGCAGCCCGGTGCGACGCTCCAGTTCGGCCAGCAGGTCGATGTCCAGGCCATGCAGGGCACCGCGCTCGCCTTCCATGCGGAAGGGCGGCCAATAATCGGTCATCACCCGCAACGGCGCGCGCTCCTCGGCCAGCGCCGCCGTGGCGCCGAGCAACCCCCCCAGCACCACGAACAGCCACGGGCCACCCCAGCGAAGGGCCGGCGGCTCGGCGGGACTGACCACTATCTGGCGATGCATGCCTGCTCCTGGAAGTCGGGACTGTCGGGTTGATCCTGCAAGACCCTTGCCTACGGGGCCGGGAATGGTAGGGCAACCCGAGGAATGCGCAAACCGGCTTTACCGGACTGCTCTGCGATCCATCGCGACAAGACAAGAATAGCGTCGCTCACGCGTCCTGGCCGCTTCGCTTGGCCATGGGTTTTGGCCAGGCCGCCTGCTCGGGTATGCTCGGCAATTCCCGGTTCCAGCCAAGCCCAGCTCCCAGCCGATGCCCCCCTTACTGCGCCGCCTCCTGCTTTGCCTGCTGATCCTCGCCGTCGCCCTGGCTGCGCTGGTCTACAGCCTGACCTGGCACCCCGCCGCGCGTGAGGAGGAACGGGTGAGCTGCGTGACCAAGGCGCCGCTGCTGCAGCCCGGCCAGGCCTTGAAGGTGATGACCTGGAACCTGCAGTACCTGGCCGGCAAGCGCTACGTCTTCTACTACGACCTGCCTGACCGCGAAGGCCCGGACGAACGCCCGACCGCCGCCGACGTGGCCTACAGCCTGGACGAGGTGGTGCGCGTGCTGCGCGACGAACAACCGGACCTGGTGTTCCTCCAGGAGCTGGACGAAGGCGCCCGCGCCACCGACTACCAGGACCAGCTGGCCCTGCTGCGCGAGCGCCTCGCCGACGTCTATCCCTGCAGCACCCAGGCCTTCTACCGGAAGGCCGCCTTCGTGCCGCAGCCACACATCCTCGGCAGCGTCGGCATGAAGCTGGCAACCCTCAGCCGCCTGCGCATGGACAGCGCCGAACGCCTGCAATTGCCCCTCGCCGAAGGCGACCTGCTGCAGCGCCCCTTCGAACGCAAGCCGGCGCTGCTGGTGAGCTACCTGCCGGTGCGCGAGGGCGGGCGCCTGGCGGCGATCAACACCCACCTGGACCCCTGGGTGCCAGGCCAGGACACCGCACAGCGCCAGTTGGCGATGACCCGCAGCCTGCTCGACGAACTGGAACGGGAGCGCACGCCCTGGGTGCTGGGCGGCGACTTCAACCAGTTGCCGCCGGGCCAGTACCCGCATCTGGACGCGGTGCAACGCAGCCGCTTCGCCCCGGACAGCGAGCTGGACGCGCTGAAGGCCTACCCGAGGGTGCCCGCCGCCGAGGAAACCGACGGCGCCGAGCGCCAACGCTGGTTCACCCAGTTCCCCAACGACCCGCGCGTGACGGGGCCGGACCGCACCGTCGACTATGTGTTCCACAGCCCCCGCCTGACCCGCATCGACGCACGCGTGCGCCAGCTCGATACCCTGCGCATCTCCGACCACCTGCCCCTGATCGCACGCTTCCTGCTGCCGCCGGTGCATTGAGATGTTGACTGGGGCGAGGCGTTTTTAGCTGCCTCACCTTTCATGGCTCATTCGATGTGTCAGGTACGCCTCATCTTCTCGGTGCGCGCGGCACACCCTACGGCGGGGCTTCATGCTCTTCGCAGGATGGGGCGTTCCGGCCGCTTCACACACAGCTGACCCAGGTCAGGGCGCGCTTGGCGGTACGCGGCATGATCGGCAACGGGCTTAGTGCCCGCCGCCATCCGCCGTTCGGGAGCCCGCCATGCATTACCTGCTGCTCAAGTTCATCCACCTGACCGCCGCTGCCTTTTTCATCGGCGGGGTGTTCTTCGAGGTGATGATTCTCAGCCGTGCCACCCCGGTGCTGGAGCAGGAACCCCGCGAGCGCTTCTCCAAGGCCCTGGGGCAACGCGCACGCAAGGTGATGCACTGGGTGGTGCTGGCACTGTTCGGTGCCGGGCTGGGGCTGGCCATGCACTATCGCGCGGCGCTGCATGCACCGCTGTCCAGCAGCTTCGGCACCTTGCTGACGCTGAAGATCATCCTGGCGCTGAGCATCCTCGGGCACTTCCTGCTGGTGGTGCTGCTGATGCGCCGTGGGCAGATGACGCCGCAGCGTTCGCGGCGCATCCACATCAGCGTGCTGGTGCACATGCTGGGGGTGATCTTCCTGGCCAAGGCGATGTTCCTCCTCAGCTGGTAAGCCGCCCCCTCACTTGCGCGGCTTGGCCCGGGCGGTGGGCTCGGCGATCAGCGGGTCGTCCGGCCAGTAGTGCTTCGGGTAGCGGCCCTTGAGGTCCTTCTTCACCTCGATATAGGTGTTGGCCCAGAAGCTGGCCAGGTCCTGGGTGACCTGTACCGGGCGGCGCGCGGGAGACAGCAGGTGCAGCTTGACCACCTGGCGGCCCTCGGCGATGCGCGGCGTGTCGGCCAGGCCGAACAGCTCCTGCAGGCGCACCGCCAGCACCGGGGTGTCTTCGCTGTAGTCGAGGCGGATGGCCGAGCCGGACGGCACGGTGATCGCGCGCGGCGCCAGCTCGTCGAGGCGCTGGGGCAGCGGCCAGGGCAGCAGGCCGGCGAGGATGCCAGGCAGCTCCAGGGCGGAGAAGTGGCTAAGGCGGCTGACCTTGCCCAGCCAGGGCGCGAGCCAGTCCTCCAGGGAATCGAGCAGCGCGGCATCGGACAGGTCCGGCCAATCGCTGCTGCCCTGTCGGGCCAGGTCGAGGCGCCGCAGCAGCGCCACGCGGGCCTGCCACTGACGCAGGTCCGGCGTCCAGTTCAACAACTCCAGGCCCTTGCGCCGCACCAGCCCCACCAGGGCGCGGGTGCGCGCGGCTTCGTCCAGGCTGGCCAGGGGTTCGCGGTCCAGCACCAGCTCGCCGATGCGCCGCTGGCGTTCGGCACGCAGCACGCCTTCGCGCTCGTCCCAGTCCAGCAGTTCCTGGGCGCTGACCTGTTCGGCGAGGGGGCCTTCGAACAGCGTCGGGTCGAGGTCGGTGGCGAGGTAGATGCGCTCCTCGCGCTGGCCCTGGCGGCTGCCCAGGTCGGCGATCACCAGCCAGGGCTCCTTCATCAGCGCATCGGGTTCGGCGAACAGCGCGGCACGGCCGTTGGCCAGGCGGTATTCGGCGCCACCGGGGCGGCGTTGCTGGGCGATGCGGTCGGGGTAGGCGAAGGCCAGCAGGCAGCCGAGCCAGCGCGGGTGGTCCGGGTCGGCCACGGCTTCGCTGGCGGCACCACGCAGGTAGGAGCGGAACTGCCGGGCCAGTTGGCGGGCACGCTGCACGCCGCCCTTGGCGCCACGGGCGGCGCCTGTCTCGCCAGTGAGCAGGGCGATGCGGCTGTGCAGGTCGGCGCCGCCACCCCGGAGGATGTCGCGCTCGCCGAGCAGCGCAGCGAGGTCGCAAGCCAGGCTGCCGAGCCCCAGCGCCTGCCCACGCAGCAACAGGTGGGCGATGCGCGGGTGCGCCGGCAGCTCGGCCATGGCCTGGCCGTGGGCGGTGAGCGCCAGGCCGCCGCTTTCGCGCGGGGCCAGGGCGCCCAGGCGGCGCAGCAGGTCACGGGCCTGGCCGTGGGCGGCGGCGGGCGGTGGGTCGAGCCAGGCCAGTTCGCCGGGCTCCACGCCCCAGCGCGCCAGTTGCAGGGCCAGGCCGGCGAGATCGGCCTGGAGGATTTCGGCACTGCCGTGGGCGGCCAGCTGCTGGTGCTGGGCCTCGGACCAGAGGCGGTAGCAGGCGCCCGGCTCCAGGCGCCCGGCGCGGCCGGCACGCTGGGTGGCGGAGGCGCGGGAGATGCGCTGGGTGTCGAGGCGGGTCATGCCGCTGGCCGGGTCGAAACAGGGCACCCGCTCCAGGCCGGCGTCCACCACCACGCGCACGCCGTCGATGGTCAGGCTGGTTTCGGCAATGTTGGTGGCCAGCACCACCTTGCGCGTGCCGGCCGGCGCGGGCTCGATGGCGGCGCGCTGGGCGGCCAGGTCGAGCTCGCCGTGCAGCGGGCAGAGCAGGACGTCGCTGCGCCCCTGCAGCTGTTCGCCGAGCTGCTCGGCGACGCGGCGGATCTCGGCCTGGCCGGGGAGGAACACGAGGATGCTGCCCGGCTGGTCGGCCAGGGCCAGGAGCACCGTCTGCAGCACCCGCGGCTCGATGTATTCGCCAGCCTGGAAGGGCCGCCCCCAGTGGATATCCACAGGGAACATGCGCCCCTCGCTGCGCACCACGGGCGCCGCGTCCAGCAGGCTGGAAAGGCGCTCGCCCTCCAGGGTGGCGGACATCAGCAGCACCTTCAGCGGCGGCTCGTCACGCAGCAGCGCGCGGCCGTTGAGGGTCAGCGCCAGGGCCAGGTCGGCGTCGAGGCTGCGCTCATGGAATTCGTCGAAGATCACCAGGCCGACGCCTTCCAGCGCCGGGTCGTCCTGCAGGCGGCGGGCGAGGATGCCTTCGGTGACCACTTCGATGCGCGTGCGCGGGCCGACCTTCGACTCCAGGCGGATGCGGTAGCCCACGGTCTCGCCGACCTTCTCGCCCAGCTCGTCGGCCAGGCGCTCGGCGGCGGCCCGGGCAGCCAGCCGGCGGGGTTCGAGCATGAGGATGGACTGCCCGGCGAGCCAGGGTTCGCCCAGCAGCGCCAGGGGCACGCGGGTGGTCTTGCCGGCGCCGGGGGGCGCTTCGAGCACCGCTTCATGGCGCTGCGCAAGGGCCTCGCGCAGGGCGGGCAGGACGGCATCGATGGGTAGCGGATTCATGGGGGCTCCAACGCGGGGTGGCGATTATAGCGGCGAACTGCCAGCCCTTTCGTGTGGTCTCAACACTGCCGTGCGTTTTGCAATGAACGCCTTGGTATAGTGACGCCATTTTCTCGCCTGGAGCCGCATATGCGCATGTCTTCCCGTTTGATCGGTGGCGCCGTCGCCGCCGCCCTGCTGACCCAGCTGACCGCTTGCGGCACGCTGTTCTTCCCTGACCGCCGTGGCCAGATCGAAGGCAAGATCGACCCCGTGGTCGCCGCCCTCAACGCCGTCGGCATCCTCTTCTATGTGATCCCCGGCCTGATCGCCTTCGGCGTCGACTTCGCCACCGGTGCCATCTACCTGCCGGACAACGAGACCGCCCAGGTCGACCCGGCGCTGCTGAAAGACGCCATCGGCACCGACGGCAAGATCGACAACGCCCGCCTCAAGGCGATCATCGAGCGTGAAACCGGCCGCAACCTGCCGCTGGACGACCCGCGCCTGATCCAGCACAGCGGCAGCCTCGAGCAACTGGCCGCCTATGGCCTGAAACCGGCCGCCTGATGCGTGCGCTCGCCGGCCATTTCGACAGACTCCTGGCCTACCACGGCTGGGCCTACCGGCAATTGCTGGCGAGCCTCGCGCCCCTCGACGAAACCCGCTACCGGGCCGATCGCGGCCTGTTCTTCGGCTCCATCCACGGCACCCTGAACCACCTAGCCGTGGTGGACCGCATCTGGTTCTCCCGCCTGCTGCACCTGCCCCGCCCCTTCGAACGACTGGACGCCGAGGCCGCGCCGGACCGCGCTGCCCTGGCCGCAGTGCTGGCCGAAGGCATCGGCCTGTGGCGCGCCTGGCTGGCCGGGCAGGACGACGACGCCCTGGCCGCGCCCCTGGAATACCAGAACATGAAGGGCGAGCCCTTCCGCCGCCCCCATGGGGAAATCATCACCCACCTGGTGAACCATGGCACCCACCACCGGGGCCAGGTGACCGCGGCGATGACGGCAATTGGCCTGGAAAGCCCGCCGCTGGATTTCATCTACTACCAGCCCAGCCGTTCATGAGCACTTCAGCGCAGCACGCGCGCCTGTTGCGCCTGGCCACCAGCGCCTCGCTGAGTGTCGCCCTGACCCTGGTGCTGGCCAAGGCAGTCGCCTGGTGGCTGAGCGGCTCGGTCAGCCTGCTGGCGGGCCTGACCGACTCGCTGCTGGACAGCGCCGCCTCCCTGCTCAACCTGCTGGCCGTGCGTTTCGCCCTGAAGCCGGCGGACGATGACCACCGCTTCGGCCACGGCAAGGCGGAATCCCTCGCCGGGCTGGCCCAGGCCATGTTCATCGCCGCCAGCGCCGTGCTGGTGGGCGTGCAGGCGGTCGAGCACCTGCGCCAGCCGGAGCCCTTGGGCAGCCAGGGCCTGGGCATGGCGGTGATGGTGCTGTCCCTGGTGCTGACCCTCGCCCTGCTGGCCTTCCAGCGCCATGTGGTGCAGGTCACCCACTCCACCGCGGTGCGGGCCGATTCCCTGCACTACCGCTCGGACCTGCTGCTCAACACCAGCATCCTCATCGCCCTGGCGCTGGCCAGCCAGGGCTGGGACCGGGTGGACGGCCTCTTCGGCCTGGGCATTGCCGCCTACATCCTCTGGAGCGCCATCAGCATCGCCCGGGAATCGGTGGCAGTGCTGATGGACGAGGAAGTCTCCGCAGAAGTGGGCGAGCGCATGCACCAGCTTGCCTGCGCGGTGCCCGGCGTGCTGGGCGCCCACGACCTGCGCACGCGCATTTCCGGCAGCCACTGGTATGTGCAACTGCACCTGGAGCTGCCGGGCGAGCTGCCGCTGTCCCAGGCCCATGCGCTGTGCGAGCGGGTGGAACAGGCGATCATCGCGGCCTACCCACGGGCCGAGGTGCTGGTACACGCCGACCCCATCGAGGTGGTCCAGGCCGCCCGCAACTAAGACTGCCCTCCCGGTATTCCTCCCCATTGTTGGTTGGCTTCGCAGATTTAGAGCTTTTGCTCTATATTCGCCGCGCGTCATCCCACAACAACAATTCGAGGAGCCTTTCCCATGTCGCAATCCCCCACTGCCATCGCCTTGCTCGGCCTGGTCGCCTGGAGCCTGCTGCTGGTCTTTTTACTGGTAAATCAGCGCGGCCTGCTGGTGCTCGGCGGGCGGATGAAGGTCAACGCCTTCGCCCCCGATGGCAGCAACACGCCCGGCGCACTCGGCCAGCGCCTGGTGCGCGCCCACGCCAACTGCCTGGAAAACCTGCCGATGCAGGCGGCGGTACTGCTGTTCGCCCTGGCCACCGCGCAAACCGCCATCACCGACCCGCTGGCCCTGGTGCTGCTGGGCGCGCGCATCTTCCAAAGCGTCGTCCACCTGATCAGCACCAGCGCGCTGTTCGTCTGGCTGCGCTTCGCCGGCTTCTTCGTGCAGCTGGCAGTGCTGGCCTGGTGGCTGCTGCGCCTGGCCGGCCTCGTCTAAGGCCTCTCGCAAGTACCCGTGCTGATCCGCGCTCGGTCTCGATGGGTTTCGCCGAGCTCGTGGAACGCCGCCCGACCCATCCTACGGATTGAGCCTGTGCATCAGGTTTCTCGCGGGCAATAAAAAAGGGGGGCCCCTATTTCGGGCCCCCCTTTGGGGAATCTGTCCTGTGCTGGCAATTGTGTCGCCGCTTTCATCGCCTGCCTGATTGGGCAGCGCGGACCCGGGGGCCGACTCGAACCGGTGGGTTCGGCGGCGCCGACGCGCCTGATTGGGCGGGTCGGGTGGACATGCTGTCCGGGCCGTGAAACTGAGAAGAATCTTAAGCTGCCGGGCACGACAGATGATTGCAAAGATTGCTCTGCAGATTGCCACTTGCGCAATTTTTCACTAATCACGCATCATTCCTGGCAATCCACATGGAATCCGGGTGCACAGATGGAAAAACTCGACCGCTACGACCTGAAGATCCTCGCCGAACTGCAGCGCGATGCGCGCATCTCCAACCAGGAGCTGGCCGAGCGCATCGGCCTGTCGCCCTCGCCCTGCTCGCGGCGGGTGAAGCAGCTGGAGGACGACGGCTACATCGTGCGCCAGGTGGCCCTGCTCGACCGCAAGAAGCTGGGGCTGAGCCTGACCGCCTATGTGCTGATAGGCATGGACCGCCACACCCCGGAGCGCTTCGAGCACTTCCAGTCGGTGATCGGCCAGTGCCCGGAGGTGCTGGAGTGCTGCCTGGTGACCGGCATGGAGGCGGACTACCAGCTCAAGGTGGTGGTGCCGGACATGGACCATTACCAGCAGTTCCTGCTGGGCCAGCTGACCCGCATCGAAGGCGTTACCAGCGTGCGTTCGAGCTTCGTGCTCAACCAGGTGCTGAGCACCACGGAGCTGCCGCTGACCCACCTGCGCGGCTAATACGTAGGTGGTACTGGCGAGCACCGGAGCGCGGCGTATAATCGCCGCGCCTTTGCTGTGCCCCGCGTGGTTTCGCCAATAAGAGCCCCAGGCTCGCAGAACAACAACCGCAGCCCCCGCCCTCACGGCATCACTGCCCGGCGCATTCCCGCGCCGGGTCTGATTCGTTTCGCTGCTAGAGGTTGAGAATGAGCCCCGAGAAATTCGAAGAGTGGATGATGACCGCGATGATCGCCGGTCTCGTGCTGTTCATGGCGTTCATCGTCTGGGACCTCGCCAAGAAGTCCAAGGCCGGTCGCTTCGGCACCTTCATCCTGTTCCTCGCCCTGGGTCTCGGTGTGCTCGGCTTCGTCATCAAGTCCCTGGTGATCGGCGGCCTCGAAGGCATGTAAAAAACCTCCCCCGCGCTCCCCGCACAGGCAAGGTCGCCTGCGTGGGCGGCTTCGTTTTTTCTGCCTGGAGACAACATGAACGCCACTGATCGCGTCATGCAGAGCTATGGACGCTGCTGTGCCAACCCCGATTTCTTCGATGCCTTCTATCGCCGCTTTCTCGACAGCTCGCCGCAGATCCGCGCCAAGTTCACCGAGACCGATATGCCGGCGCAGAAGGCACTGCTGCGCCAGGGCATCCTCAACCTGGTGATGTTCGCCCGCGGCATGCCCGACACCAAGTTGCGCGCACTCGGCGCCACCCACTCCCGCGAGGGCTTCGACATCCGCCCCGAGATGTACGACCTGTGGGTGGAGTCGCTGCTGCTGACCATCGCCGAGCACGACAAGGATCACAGCACCGAGGTACGCAGCGCCTGGCGCGAGGTGCTGAACAAGGGCATCGAAGTGATCAAGTCCTTCTACTGATCAGTTCCTGATCCAGCCGCCGGCGCTCAGTCCAGACGCGCCGGCACGTCCTTCCACTGACCGAGCCCCAGCCCGTCCAGGGCGAAGGGGCCGATGCGCACGCGCACCAGGCGCAGGGTCGGCAGGCCGACGGCGGCCGTCATGCGCCGCACCTGGCGGTTGCGCCCCTCGCGGATCACCAGTTCCAGCCAGGCCGTGGGTACGCTCTTGCGGAAGCGCACGGGCGGGTCGCGTTCCCACAGTTGCGGCGCCTCCAGCAGGCGCGCCTCGGCCGGCAGGGTCGGGCCGTCGTTGAGTTCGACGCCGTCACGCAGGCGCTGCAGCTGTTCTTCGTTGGGCTCCCCTTCCACCTGCACCCAGTAGGTCTTGGCCAGCTTGTGCTTGGGATCGGCGATGCGCGACTGCAAGCGGCCGTCATTGGTCAGCAGCAGCAGGCCCTCGCTGTCACGGTCGAGACGCCCGGCGGGGTAGATGCCGGGGATGTCGATGAAATCCTTGAGGGTGGCGCGCCCTTCCCCATCGCTGAACTGGGTGAGCACGTCGAACGGCTTGTTGAACAGCACCAGGCGCGGTTCGGCCGGCGGCGCCTTGGCCACGCGGCGGGGAGCGGCGGGCTGGGGGCGACGGGAAGAAGGACGTGGAGAGCGCGGCGGGCGGGACGACATGGCTGGTTACGAGCGGCAGTGGACAGGGTATCGGAAGCGCATGCTAGGTTGAGCGCCCCACCACCGCAAGAGCGAGGACCACCATGCCCCGTGCGTTACGCCCCACCTGGCTGATCAGCCTGATGACCCTGGCCGGCTGTGCGGGCACGCCCTACCAGGGGCCGACCTCGGACCACTTCGACGGCCAGCGTTTCCACAACATCGAACCCAAGCCGCACAAGGACCTGTGGTCGGTGCTGAAGTGGCAGTTCAACCGCGAGAAGCAGGCGCCCTGGGTGGAAGAGCCCGCCGTCGCCGCCCCCGAGGTCGTCGAGCGGGTGCAGGGCGACGAGCTGCGCATCACCTACATCAACCACGCCACCGTGCTGATCCAGCACCGCGGCCTGAACATCGTCACCGACCCTGTGTGGTCCCAGCGCGTCAGCCCCTTCAGCTTCATCGGCCCGCGCCGCCATCAGCAGCCGGGCCTGAGCCTCAACCAGCTACCGCCCATCGACCTGATCCTGGTCAGCCACAACCATTACGACCACCTGGACCTGGAAAGCCTGCGTGGCCTGGCCGAGCGCTTCCCCCTGGCCACCGTGGCCACCGGGCTGGGCAACGGCCCGCTGATCCGCGAGACCGGTTTCGCCCGCGTGGTGGAGCTGGACTGGTGGCAGGAGCTGCCGCTGAACGACGAACTCACCCTGCACTCGGTGCCGGTGCAGCACTGGTCGGCGCGCACCCGCGGCGACACCAACCGGACCCTGTGGATGGGCTTCGTGGTCACCTCGCCGGACGGCCCGCTGCTGTTCCCCGGCGATACCGGGCTGGGGCCGGAGTTCCGCCTGATCCACGAGCGCTTCGGGCCCATGCGCTTCGCCGCCCTGCCCATCGGCGCCTATGCGCCACGCTGGTTCATGCGCGACAACCACATGAACCCGGACGATGCCGTGCAGGCCCACAAGCAGCTGGATTCGCGCAACAGCCTGGCCATCCACTTCGGCACCTTCAACCTCACTGACGAAGGCCAGTACACCCCGCCCAAGGACCTGGCCAAGGCGCTGGCGGACTGGAACGTCGAGGCCGACAACTTCCGCGTGCCGACGCCGGGCTACCAGTGGCAGGTGCCCGCCCTGGACGGCGACGCCGCAACCGGCCTCGCCGAGGCCAGCGGCAACTGAGCCACCGCCCGTAACAAACGGGCCGCATCACGCGGCCCGTTTGTTACGGAGCCCCCAGTGCGACCGGCTCCGCCAGGGCGGCGGACGGGATCTGGCGGAGCCAGCGTGAAACACCCCACTCCCCGGCGATTAAAACCAGGAGCAGGCCGAGCTGCAGCAGCAGCGCGATGTAAAACGGCTTGAACACATGGCCGACCTGGCGCTTCAGCAGGTCCAGCAGGAACTCGGCCTGGAACAGTTGCTCCACCCGCGCATCGAGCACCCCGGCCAGCACCTTCTTGTTGAGCCCGCTGTAGCTCGCCGCCTCGCTCACCGCCACCTCGCCCAAGGCCTTGCCAAGCAGGCTCGCTCGCAGACGATCGAGCAGGTCGAAGGCCACGCGCTCGGCCAGCGACGCCTCGGCTCGCGCGTCGGCCTCCTGCTGCCGCTCGCCGCGCAGGTAATCCAGCGCCAGTTGATTGAGTGCCGCTTGCACGCTGGCGCCGCGCAAGGCCTGCAGTCGCTGCTCGTCCTGGGCTTGGACATAAGCCTGGAAGTCCTGCCAGGTGTCATCGGCCAGCCGCTGCACGGCCGGCGCGTAGCTGTCCAGGTGCCGGTTGATCTGTTGCTGTCCGCTGTACAGCATCCCGCCCTGGAATCCCAGCACACCTCCGGCCAGCGGCAGCAGCAGGAAATACAGCTTGAGCGTCCAGTGATGCCAGCGCTTGCTGCGGGCCAGCCAACCGCCGCGGTGCAACTGGATGGCCAGCACCAGGCCGGCGATCGTGCCTAACAGCAGTGCGCCGCTGATCCAGGCGAAAAGGTTCAGGAAGCTGAACGGTTCCCAGAATGCCGTGAGTAAGTGGCGGGCCTGCTCCATCGATGTCACCTCGCTCGTCCTTGAAGGCCGCAGCTTAAATCGAAACCCGAGTGCACGGCTGCCGAGCAGCTCACCAAAGGACGTACGATCGTTCAGCCCCACAAGACAAAGGGCCGCATCATGCGGCCCTTTTCCTATTCAACGAACGATCAGCGGAACGGCGGCTCGTCGAAGCTGCGCAGCTTGCGCGAGTGCAGCGAGTTGAGCTGAGTGCGCAGCAGGTCCAGCGCGGCGATGCCGATGCGCAGGTGCTGGCTGACGGCGCGCTGGTAGAAGGCGCTGGCCGAGCCCGGCAGCTTGATCTCGCTGTGCAGCGGCTTGTCGGAGACACACAGCAGCGTGCCGTAGGGCACCCGCAGGCGATAACCCTGGGCGGCGATGGTGCCGCTTTCCATGTCCACCGCCACCGCCCGCGACAGGTTGATCAGCGGGCGCTCCTGGGCCCAGCGCAGCTCCCAGTTGCGGTCGTCGTAGGTGAGCACGGTGCCGGTGCGCAGGCGCCGCTTGAGGTCTTCACCGTGTTCGCCGGTGACCAGCGCTGCTGCGTCCTGCAGGGCCTGCTGCACTTCGGCCAGGGCCGGCAGCGGGATATGCGGCGGCAACACTCGATCAAGGATGCCGTCGCGGCGCATGTAGGCGTGGGCCAGCACGTAGTCACCGATGGTCTGCGACTGCCGCAGCCCGCCGCAGTGGCCGATCATCAGCCAGCAGTGGGGGCGCAGCACCGCCAGGTGGTCGGTGATGTTCTTGGCGTTGGACGGGCCGACGCCGATGTTGACCAGGGTGACGCCATGGCCGTCGGCAGCGATCAGGTGATAGGCCGGCATCTGGTAGCGGTGCCAGACCACGCTGTCGATCACCGCCTGCATGGTCTCCTCGTTCATGTCCCGCTCCACCAGCACGTTGCCGGGCAGGACCATGCGCACGAAGCGCGGGTCTTCGCGCAGCTGGGTGAGGCCGTGCTGGATGAACTGGTCGACGTAGCGGTGGTAGTTGGTGAGCAGGATCCAGGGCTGCACATGGCGCCAGTCGCTGCCGGTGTAGTGCACCAGGCGGCGCAGGGAGAAATCCACCCGCGCCGCGTCGAACAGCGCCAGGGGCAGCGGGTCGGCCTGCTCCCAGTCATAGAGCCCGTCGGCGACACCATCGGTGGCGGCGGACAGGTCGGTGCTGGGGAACACCCGCGCCAGGGCGGCGGCAGTCACGTCGGTGCCGGCCAGCTCATCGCCCTGCTCGACCACATAGGGATAGGGGATGTTCTGCTGGCTCACGCCCACTTCCACCTGCACGGTGAAGTCGCTCATCAGCGGGCGCAGCTGCTCCAGCAGGTATTTGCGGAAGGCCGCAGGGTGGGTGACGGTGACGCTGTAGGTGCCCGGCACCTGCATCTTGGCGTAGGCGCGGACGGTGGACGGCACCTCGCCCTGGCAGCGATAGGTGATGCGCAACTCCGGGTAGCGGAACTGCGCGCGCTGGGCGGCGTCCGGCTCGGCCCGTTCCTTGAGGTAGAGCTTGAGGGCCTGGCTCAGCGCAGAGGTGGCGCGGCCATGCAGCTCGGCCAGACGGTCGACCGCCTCTTCGGCGGTGCTGGCGATGAGAAACTCGGGGGTATCCTGGGTCACGATCGGCATCCTGTCTGTGCGAACAGGTTCTATCTTGCCGCTGTCCGGGCCCGCGGCATAGAGCCTTCGGTGCATTGCGCGACGATTGTCCCGGCAATGGCAGCCTGCACGGCCTGCGACTAGGCTTGGGTGACCCCAACGACGAGTCCTCCGCCATGGCCCGCCTTTTCTGCCTGCTACCCGCCCTCTACTGCTGCTCCCTGCTGGCCGGCGAACTCGACGGCCGCTACCAGGCCAACCTCGACGGCCAACCCACCGAGCTGGTGCTGCGCCAGGACGGCCAGGCAGTGAGCGGCCAGTACGTGGAGAACGGCAGCCTGCGCCTCGACCTCAAGGGCAGCTTCGACGGCCAGGTGCTGCGAGCGGAAATCAGCGTGCCGCAATCCGGCCAGGTGGTCGCCACCCTCGCCGCCCGCTACGCCGACGCCCAGCTCGCCACCCGCATCGCCGCCCGCGACCCGCGTAACGGCCAGGTACTGGAGCGCCAGGCACTGTTCCTGCGCGCCGACCAGGCGAACGCACAGGCACAGCCACAAAGTACGGGCGGCGGCCTGGACCCGTCCCTGGTGGGCAACTGGGTGCACGAGAAGATCATCAACAGCAGCGGCGGCACCGGCTTCGCCTCCTTCAACACCGTGATGACCCTGCGCCTCGGCGCCGACGGCAGCGTGGCGCAATGGACCCGCTCCGCCGGCGGTGGCGGCGACTGGAGTTACGACAGCCCCGGCCAGTTGCAATACAGCGGCCAATGGCGCAGCGACAACGGCGTGCTGCTGGTACGCCAGCAAGGCGCCGCCGACTACCAGCCCGCCGCCCGCTACCGCTTCAGCGACCCCTACCTGGTCACCGAGGGCACGGGCGGGAAGATGATCTGGCAGCGGCGCTGAACCGCTGGCCAGAAAGATCGCCGGGCTTCACCCGACCTACGACGCCACACGCCGAGCGTTACACCAGATGCGGCGTGCTGCGCGCCACCAGCGCTTCGACATCCACGCCGCGCGGCAGGGTGCCGTAGACGCGACCGCCGTGGCCGAGGCGGCTGGCGATGAAGGCGTCGGAGACGGTGGCGTTGCCGGCTTCCAGCAGCAGCTTGGCCTGCAGCCCCACGGCGACGTCTTCGGTGAGCTGGCGGGCGCGGTACTGGATGTCGGCGGTGTCATGGAAGGCAGCCTTGAGGTTGCCGATGTGGGCGGCCAGGCGGGCGTCGCCGTGGCCGTCGCCCAGTTCGGCGAACAGGGCGTCGAGCACGCCGGGCTCCTTGGACAGGGCGCGCAGCACGTCCAGGCACTGGACGTTGCCGGAGCCTTCCCAGATGGAGTTGACCGGCGCTTCGCGGTAGAGGCGCGGGAGGATGGTTTCCTCGACGTAGCCGGCGCCGCCCATGCATTCCTGGGCCTCGTTGATCATCGCGGGGGCGCGCTTGCAGATCCAGTACTTGCCCACGGCGGTGACCAGGCGGGCGAACTTGTCTTCCTGCTCATCGTGGGCGTGGTCCAGGGCGCGGCCCATGCGCATGGTCAGGGCCAGCGCGGCTTCGCTTTCCAGGGCCAGGTCGGCCAGTACGTTCTGCATCAGCGGCTGGTCGGCCAGCACGCGCCCGCCGACCTTGCGGTGGGCGCAGTGGTGCGCGGCCTGGGTCAGCGCCTGACGCATCAGCGAGCTGGAACCGATCATGCAGTCGAAGCGGGTCAGGGAGACCATTTCGATGATGGTGGGCACGCCGCGCCCTTCCTCGCCGATCATCCAGGCCAGAGCGCCACGGTATTCCACCTCGCTGGAGGCGTTGGCCCAGTTGCCCAGCTTGTTCTTCAGGCGCTGGATGTAGAACTGGTTGCGGGTGCCGTCCGGGCGGTGGCGCGGCAGCAGGAAGCAGGACAGGCCCTTGTCGGTGTAGGCCAGGGTGAGGAAGGCGTCGCACATGGGCGCCGAGCAGAACCACTTGTGGCCGACCAGCTCGTAGGCCTGGCCCGGGCCGGGGATGCCGACGGGGTGGGCGCGGGTGGTGTTGGCGCGCACGTCGGTGCCGCCCTGCTTCTCGGTCATGGCCATGCCGATGGTGACGCCGCTCTTCTGCTCCATGGGCAGGTTGCGCGGGTCGTACTGGGTGGAGAGGATCTTCGGCAGCCACTTTTCGGCGATATCCGGCTGCAGCTTGAGGGCCGGGACGCTGGCGTAGGTCATGGTCAGCGGGCAGGCGTTGCCGGCCTCGGGCTGGTTGTGCAGGTAGTTGAGGGCCGCGCGCGCCACCTGGGCGCCGGGACGCGGGTCGGTCCAGGGCAGCGAGGGGATGCCGGCGGCGATGGCCGAGGCCATCAGCTCGTGGTAGGCGGGGTGGAACTCCACCAGGTCGATGCGGTTGCCGTAGCGGTCATGGCTCTTGAATACCGGCTTGTTCTCGTTGGCGAGGAAACCCGCCGCCATCAACGCGCCGCCGGCCGCAGCACCGTAGCGGTCGAGCTGCGCCTCGGCCCAGCCGCCGTCGTAGCGGCGGGTCCATTCCTGCAGGGGCAGGTCGACGCGGTAGAGGTTGGCGCCGTCCAGGGACGGCACCTGGTTGAGCACGTCATGGGTCTCGGCGAACTGGTGCAGGTTCATGGCGGTTCTCCTAGGCAGGGATGGCGGCGCCAACGGCGCGCAGGCAGAAGAAAACGAGGTTGCGGCTGACCAGTTCGAGGTCGGCCTGGGATTGCCCGGGCTCACGGGCGGCGCGGGCGGGCGGCGACAAGGGGCCGACCAGGGCTTCGGCGATGGCCCCCACCAGGCAGGCAGCGGTGAGGGGCGTGGAGAGGAGGTCGAATTCGCCGCTGGCGCGCCCTTCCTCCAGCAACTCGATGAACAGCTCGGCGTAGGACTCACGATAGAGCAGGCGCTGCTCGTCCACTTCCTGGTCCACCGGCTCGGCGATCAAGGCGAAGGCCAGCCGGCGGCTGCTCCAGGCGCGGGCGGCGAACTGGTTCAAGCCTTCGGCCAGGCGCCAGGTGGGGGTGCCTGGGCCGCGCAGCAACTGGGCCAGGGTGTCCACTTCCACCTGGCTGGCACGGGCGAAGACTTCGGCCGCGAGCTCACCCTTGTTGCGGAAGTGCCGGTACAGGCTGCCGGTGGCGACGCCGGCGTCCTCGGCCAGAGCCTGCATGGTGAGTGCGGCGAAACCGCCCTCGGCCACGCGGGCCAGCGCGCAATCGAGAATACGCCGGCGCAGTTCCTGGTCACGGTCGATTCGGGTGGCGGTGACTCGGTAGGACATGGTCTGAATCCTGATTCATCTTTTTTCAGTGAATCAGGATTCAGATTTTGCAGAAAGCGGGATTAACGCCGTCGAAAAGGGGAAAAACGCCGCCTGCCGGGACTGTTCAGGCGCTGGTTTCCACCGGCCGGCAGAGCAGCCAGTCGTGCAGCAGGGTGCGCAGCTCTTCGAACTTGACCGGCTTGGCCAGGTAGTCGCTCATGCCCGCCGCCAGGCAGCGCTCGCGGTCGCCACTGTGGCTGTGGGCGGTGATCGCCAGCACTGGCAGGTCGGCATAGGTGGGCATGCCGCGCAGGGCACGGCAGGTGGCGAAGCCGTCCATCACCGGCATCTGGCAATCCAGCAGGACGCCGTCCACCGGTTCGCGGCGCAGCAGCTCCAGGGCCTCGGCGCCGTTGTCGGCGGTGCGCACGCGGTAGCCGAGCTTGAGCAGCATGCCGCGGGTCACCAACTGGTTGATGGCGTTGTCCTCCACCACCAGCACGGTGCATTGCTCGGGCCGACGCTGGGCCTGGCCGGCGGCGCGGCGCGGGGGCGTGGCCGGCAACTGCGGCTGGGCGGGCCGGGTCAGCTGCACGTCGAGACGGAAGCAGCTGCCCTGGCCGGGCTCGGATTCATGGGTGAGGTCGCCACCCAGCAGCTCCACCAGCTGCCGCGCCAGGGCCAGGCCGATACCCAGGCCGCCGTATTCGCGGGTCATGGAGCCGTCGATCTGACGGAAGCGGCGGTAGAGCGAGCCATCCGCCGGGGTCTGGAAGCCGATGCCGGTGTCTTCCACTTCCACGCGCAGGCCCAGGTCGTCGCCGCTGGACTCCAGGCGCAACACACGCAGGGTGACGCTGCCCCGTGGGGTGAACTTGATGGCGTTGTCCAGCAGGTAGCCGAGGGACTGGGAGAGCTTGCCGGCGTCGCCTTCGAGGATGTCGGGCAGGCTTTCATCCAGCTCCAGGGAGAAGCGCAGGCCCTTGTCTTCGGCACGCGGGGCGTACTGGGCACGCAGGCTGTCGAACAGGCCACGCAGGCTGAAGGGTTCGCGCCGGGGGTAGAGCTTGCCGGCCTGGAGTTCGGTCATGGCGAGGATGTCGTTGACCAGGCGCATCATGTCCCGCGCCGAGCTGGCGGCGGTCTTCTGGTACTGCTCCAGCTCGACGTCGAGCTTGACCGTCTGCATCAGCTCCAGGGAGCCGATCACGCCGTTCATCGGAGTGCGCAGCTCGTGGGTGACAGTGGCGAGGAATTCGTCCTTCAGGCGGTTGCTGTTGGCCAGTTCCTGGTTGAGCGTCTCCAACTTGCGCCCGGCTTCCTGGAGGATGCGCGTGCGCTCTTCCTTCATGGCGTTGATGCGGTCGGCCAGGGCCAGGGACAGCAGCCCGACCTCCAGCGCGGAACCGATCTGGCTGGCGTACATGGTGAGGAAGACGTTGGGCAGGTAGCCCAGCACCATCAGGGTGTTGATGGCGCCGCCGATGAGGAAGGTGGTCCAGGCGAAGATGAAGTAGCGCGCTACCCGCATGCCGCGCAGCCAGGCGAGGATACCGGCGGTGAAGATCACCACCGTGAAGATCAGCGCCAGGGAGGTGGCCAGGCGCAGGGCCACGCCGTAACTGGCGGCCAGCGACAGCACCATCACCAGGCCGCCCATGGCCATCAGCCCGAGCAGGGTGCGGTCCATCCACGGGCTGTGTTCGGCGGTGTGCAGGAAGCTGCGGGCGAACTGGCTGCCGAACAGCGAGGCCGAGCCGATCAGGAAGGGCGTTGCGGCGTTGGCCCACCAGGGGCTGTCGGGCCAGAAAAATTCGATGCCGGCGCCGTTCACCGAGATCTGGTAGAGCCCGAACGAGGCGATATAGAGGATGTAGTAGAGGTAGCTGGTGTCGCGGACGCTGAGGAAGATGAACAGGTTGTAGATCAGCATCACCAGCAGCACGCCGTAGATGATGCCGAGCACGTAGATGCGCCCGGGCTGCTCTTCCAGGTAGGCCTGCGGCGACCACAGGGCCAGCGGCGCCTGGATCGAGCCCTGGCTCTGCAGCCTCAGGTAGAGGCGCTGGGGCTGGTTGGGCTGCAGGTTGAGGCTGAACAGGTAGTTGTTCTGCTTGATCTCGCGGCTGGAGAAGGGCAAGGCGTCGCCGGTGCGCTGGGCCAGGCGGTAGCCGCCCAGGCCGTCGGGCAGGTAGAGCTCGAGGTGATCCAGCGGCGGGTAGGCGAGCTCCAGCAACCAGGGCTGCTGGCCGCCCAGCGTGCGCGGGCGGTAGTCGAGGTCCACCCGCAGCCAGAACACCGAGCGCGAGTAGCCGGCGTTGAGCACGGGTTTGTCGTGACGGCGGAAGCTGCTTTCCAGGGCGGGCGAGGTGATATCGGCCAGGCTGGCGTCGCCGCGTACGTCTTCGAATACGTCCATGTGCCGCCCGAGGGGCAGTTGGCGCGTCTGCTCGTCGAATTCGACCGCCAGCACGGACGTGGAAACCAGAAGGAGAAGAAGCAGAAGGACGCGCCGCATGAAGCCCCGCAAAGGCCTGTTGTGCGCGTCGGGAAGTCCCTTCTTCCCCTGCTGACGCGCCACACGGGGCCTGGTTGTTCGAATTCGCTCACTTTAGCACAGCCCAAGGCCGCACGAAGAGGCACATTGCCATAAGCCACCAGCCGCTCTAGAACGGTACTTTCAAGGCATTCCACGGAAACACGCGGCGGCGTGTTCCTGCCCCAACCTGGGGCAGGTTGTCGCAGAGGCCTTTTGTCCGACAATGCGTACGGGCCGGCCGGGCTCCGGGCGCGGGAAAAGTGATAAGCTCGCGCACCATGAAAAAGCCCATCTCCCGCCCCATCGTCCTCTGTCTTTCCGGCCACGACCCCAGTGGCGGCGCCGGTCTCCAGGCGGACATCGAAGCCCTGATCGCCCAGGGTTGCCATGCCGCCCCTGCCGTGACCGCCCTCACCGTGCAGGACACCGTCAACGTTTCCGACTTCCGCGTGCTCGACCGCGAGTGGGTGCTGGCCCAGGCCCATGCGGTGATCGCAGACCTGCCGGTCTCCGCCGTCAAGCTGGGCATGCTTGGCTCGGTGGAAATGGTCGAGACGGTCCTGGAAATCATGCAGTCCCTGCCGGGCGTGCCGCTGGTCTGCGACCCGGTGCTGCGCGCGGGCGGCGGTGGCGCCCTGGGCAAGGACGAAGTCGGCTTCGCCATGCGCGAGCGCCTGCTGCCGGTCGCCACCCTGGCCACCCCCAACCTGCCGGAAGCACGCATCCTCGCCGAACTGCCCGAAGGCACCGCCGACCAGTGCGCCGAGAAGCTGTTGCCGTTCGTCCGCCACCTGCTGATCACCGGCGGCCATGGCGACGAGACCGAAGTGCACAACCGCCTTTATTCCCGCGATGGCAGCCAGCACACCTTCACCTGCCAGCGCCTGCCGGGCAGCTATCACGGCTCCGGCTGCACCCTGGCCAGCACCCTCGCCGGCCGCCTGGCCCTCGGCCAGGACCTGGTCAGCGCAGTGGAAACCGCCCTCGATTACACCTGGCGCACCCTGCGTGACGCCGAGCAGCCCGGCCAGGGCCAGTTCGTGCCGCGCCGCCTGCCCCTGGACTTCTGCTCATGAAGCTGCGCGGTCTCTATGCCATCACCGACAGCGCCCTGCTCGCTGACGGCCGCTTGCTGCCCTACGTCGAGGCGGCGCTCAAGGGCGGCGCCCGACTGCTGCAGTACCGCGACAAATCCGGTGACGACGCCCGCCGCCTGCGCGAAGCCGACGCCCTGCGCGAGCTGTGCGCGCGCCACGGTGCGCAGTTGATCATCAATGACGATGCCGAACTGGCCGCGCGCCTGAGCGTCGGCGTGCACCTCGGCCAGGGCGACGGCTCCCTCGCCGCCGCCCGCGCCCTGCTCGGCCGCAACGCCATCATCGGCGGCACCTGCCACGCCAACCTGGAATTCGCCGCGGCCGCGGTGCGCGAAGGCGCCAGCTACATCGCCTTCGGTCGCTTCTTCAACTCCAACACCAAGCCCGGCGCCCCTGCCGCCACGCCCGAGCTGCTGGACGAAGCCAAACGCCGCTTCGCCCTGCCGCTGGTGGCCATTGGCGGCGTGACCCAGGACAACGCCCCCGAGCTGATCGCCCGTGGCGCCGACCTGATCGCCGTGATCCACGCCCTGTTCGCCGCCGACAGCCCCGCCGAAGTGGAGCGCCGCGCGCGCGCCTTCAGTGCCCTGTTCGATCCGGCCTGAGCCCCGTACACCCGTTTTCAGAGAGAGCCTGACATGTCCCGTTCCGAAACCCTGTTCGCCAACGCCCAGAAACACATCCCCGGTGGCGTCAACTCGCCGGTCCGCGCCTTCAAGAGCGTTGGCGGCACGCCACTGTTCTTCAAGCACGCTGCAGGCGCCTACGTAACGGACGAGGACGACAAGCGCTACGTGGACTACGTCGGCTCCTGGGGCCCGATGATCCTCGGCCACAGCCACCCCGACGTGCTCGACGCCGTGCGCCGCCAGCTGGAGCACGGTCTCTCCTACGGCGCCCCGACCGCCATGGAAACCGAGATGGCCGACCTGGTCTGCTCCCTGGTGCCGTCCATGGAGATGGTGCGCATGGTCAGCTCCGGCACCGAGGCGACCATGAGCGCCATCCGCCTGGCCCGTGGCTACACCGGCCGCGACAGCATCATCAAGTTCGAAGGCTGCTACCACGGCCACTCCGACAGCCTGCTGGTGAAGGCCGGCTCCGGCCTGCTGACCCAGGGCGTGCCGAGCTCCGCCGGCGTGCCCGCAGCCTTCGCCAAGCACACCCTGACGCTGCCCTTCAACGACATCGACGCCGTCGAGAAGATGCTCGGCGAAGTGGCCCAGGACGTGGCCTGCATCATCGTCGAGCCGGTGGCCGGCAACATGAACTGCGTCCCCCCGGCCCCGGGCTTCCTCGAAGGCCTGCGCCGCCTGTGCGACCAGCACGGCGTGGTGCTGATCTTCGACGAGGTGATGACCGGCTTCCGCGTCGCCCTCGGCGGTGCCCAGGGCTACTACGGCGTGACGCCGGACCTGTCCACCTTCGGCAAGATCGTCGGTGGTGGCATGCCCGTGGGCTGCTTCGGCGGCAAGCGCGAAATCATGTCGCAGATCGCCCCGCTGGGCCCGGTCTACCAGGCCGGCACCCTCTCGGGTAACCCGCTGGCCATGGCCGCCGGCCTGACCACCCTGAAGCTGATCAGCCGCCCCGGCTTCCACGCCGAGCTGAGCGACTACACCAGCCGCATGCTCGATGGCCTGCAACAGCGCGCCGATGCCGCCGGCATTCCCTTCGTCACCACCCAGGCGGGCGGCATGTTCGGCCTCTACTTCAGCGGCGCCGACGACATCGTCACCTTCGACGACGTGATGGCCAGCGACGCCGAGCGCTTCAAGCGCTTCTTCCACCTGATGCTGCAGGGTGGCGTGTACCTGGCGCCCAGCGCTTTCGAGGCCGGCTTCACCTCCATCGCCCACGGCAATGCCGAGCTGGCCATCACCCTGGACGCCGCCGAGCGCGCGTTCGCCGAGCTGAAAAAGGCCTGACCGGCTTTACGCGGACGTTGCATCCGGGATGCCGCGCCTACGGGCCAGCGCCCGGATGCAAGGAAATCCGCGCAAAGACTTTGTAAGAAGCGCCTTGCTTATTTCATAATGTGACGGTCGGCGCGTTTCGCCGGCCGGGCCCGTCGCCCGCACTGCTTTTCGAGGCGCTGTGATTTCATGAACCGCACCGGCCGCATCCTGACCCTGGGCAGCCTGTTGCTCCTCTCTCCACTGCTGGCCGAAGCCGGCGGTAACTCCCTGCTGATCTCGGCCACCGGGCGCTGCAGCCTGAATACGCAACCCGAAGACCAGCAGGAAGCCCTCTCCAACTGCCAGCAGGCCGCCAAGGCCGGCGACACCGAGGCGCAGTACGAGCTGGGCGAGTTCTACTACGACGGCAAGCGCACCCCCCGCGACCTGCACCAGGCGCTCAACTGGTTCGAGCAAGCCTCCCTGAAAGGCAACGCCCAGGCGCAGTTCCGCCTCGGCAACATGTTCTTCCGTGGCGAAGGCGTGCCGGCCAGCAACGTGCAGGCCTATATCGTGCTGAAGATGGCTGCGGTGAACGGCTCGGACGAGGCGATGGACACCGCCGACATGGTTTCCGGCCAGATGCGCGCCGACGAACTCGAGATCGCCACCCAGGTGCTGGGGCAGATCTTCCGCAACTACCTGATCGAACTGCAGACCGCCGACGGCGGCTCGCCTTTTTCGCCGTTGCCTTAGGAGCAGCTGGAAGCTGGAAGCTGGAAGAGCCTGGGGGATCGACGATGGTCGTCAACTCCAGGCTTTCTTGCTTTCGCAACCTGGACGTAGGGTGGACCACGCTTTATCGGTCCACCGCTCGGAGTCATGCCGAAAACCGCTCCACATGGGTTTCGCTACGCTCGCGGAACGCCGCCCGACCCACCCTACACACGACCCTTCCAGCTTCAGGCTTCAGGCTTCAGGCTTTCAGCTGCTCTTATCCGGCATCGGCATGGGGAACGGCATGACGTTGCCGGTGACCTTGGCTTCGCTGATCTTCGGGGTGCCGAGGCGCTCGACCTCGTCGATGCGGATGATGGCGTGCATGGGCACGAAGCTGCGTACCACGCCTTCGAACTGGGCCTTGAGCTTTTCTTCGCTGGGGTCGACCACCACCTGGGTGCGCTCGCCGAAGACGAATTCCTCCACCTCCAGGAAGCCCCACAGATCGCTCTGGTAGATCTGCTTGGCGTACATCTCGTACACCTGGCCCTGGTTGAGGAAGATCACCTTGTAGATCGGGTCGCGCTTGGTCATGGAGGAGGCGGCAGGAGGGGGAAGTTCGAGGGGCGCGAAGCATAGCACGGCTCCGGACGGTGGACGCTAGGAAGCCAGGCGCCTGCCGACTATAATGCGCGGTTCTTCGAACCACCCGACGAACGTGCATGGCCAAGAAGCTTTACATCGAGACCCACGGTTGCCAGATGAACGAGTACGACTCCTCGCGCATGGTCGACCTGCTGGGCGAACACCAGGCGCTGGAAGTGACCGAGCGCGCCGAAGACGCCGATGTCATCCTGCTCAACACCTGCTCCATCCGCGAAAAGGCGCAGGACAAGGTGTTCTCGCAACTGGGCCGCTGGCGTGACCTGAAGCAGCAGAACCCGCAGCTGGTGATCGGCGTCGGTGGTTGCGTGGCCAGCCAGGAAGGGGCGGCGATCCGTGATCGTGCCCCTTATGTCGACGTGGTCTTCGGCCCGCAGACCCTGCACCGCCTGCCGGAAATGATCGACGCGGCACGCAGCACCCGCGTGCCCCAGGTGGACATCAGCTTCCCCGAGATCGAGAAGTTCGACCGCCTGCCCGAACCCCGCGTCGACGGCCCCAGCGCCTTCGTCTCGGTGATGGAAGGCTGCAGCAAGTACTGCACCTTCTGCGTCGTGCCCTATACCCGTGGCGAGGAAGTCAGCCGCCCCTTCGACGACGTGCTCGCCGAGGTCATCCACCTCGCCGACAACGGCGTGCGCGAAATCACCCTGCTCGGGCAGAACGTCAACGGCTACCGGGGTACCACCCATGACGGCCGCATCGCCGACTTCGCCGAGCTGATCCGCGTGGTCGCTGCCGTCGATGGCATCGACCGCCTGCGCTACACCACCTCTCACCCGCTGGAATTCTCCGATGCGCTGATCCTGGCCCACGCCGAGGTGCCCGAGCTGGTGAAGTTCGTCCACCTGCCGGTGCAGGCGGGCTCCGACCGCGTGCTCGCGGCGATGAAGCGCAACCACACTGCGCTGGAATACAAGTCGCGCGTGCGCAAGCTGAAGGCGGCGGTGCCGGATATCTGCATCAGCTCCGACTTCATCGTCGGCTTCCCCGGCGAGACCGAGAAGGACTTCGAAGCCACCATGAAGCTGGTGGAAGACGTCGGCTTCGACTTCTCCTTCTCCTTCATCTATAGCTCGCGCCCCGGCACCCCCGCTGCCGACCTGGTGGACGACACTCCGGACGAGGTCAAGAAGCAGCGCCTGATGATCCTCCAGGGCCGCATCCACCAGCAGGGCTTCGAGATCAGCCGACGGATGGTCGGCAGCACCCAGCGCATCCTGGTCAGCGATTTTTCCAAGAAGGACCCGGGCATGCTCCAGGGCCGCACCGAGAACAACCGCATCGTCAACTTCCGCAGTGCCAACCCGCGGCTGATCGGCCAGTTCGTCGACGTCCACATCGACGACGCCCTGCCCCACTCCCTGCGCGGCACCCTGATCAACGAGACCCTGCACTGAATTCCGAGATGCCCGAGCTTTCACAGTCGGGCACCTGGGTTTATTCTTCCTTTCCTATCCCTGCCGTTCGGCGGCCACATACAGACGACATTGAACGCACCCCTGGATTTGCACCGCTTCACCCTGGAACCCTTTGAAGCCCGTCGCTTCGCCAACCTTTGCGGCCAATTCGACGAGCACCTGCGGCTGATCGAACAGCGCATGGCCATCGAGATACGCAACCGCGGCAACCAGTTCGAACTGGTTGGCGACGCCCAGCGTACCCAGGCCACGGAAAACCTCCTGCGCCGCCTCTACCGTGAAACCGAAGCCAGCGAGCTATCGCCGGACATGGTCCACCTGTTCCTCCAGGAAACCGGCATGGAGCAGCTGGCCAGCCCCGCCAAGGTCGACACCAGCGTCGCCCTGCGCACCCGCAAGGGCATGATCCGCCCGCGCGGCGCCAACCAGCAGCGCTACGTCAAATCGATCCTCGACCACGACATCAACTTCGGCATCGGCCCGGCCGGCACCGGCAAGACCTACCTCGCCGTCGCCTGCGCCGTGGACGCCCTGGAGCGTGAACAGGTCCGCCGCATCCTGCTGGTGCGCCCGGCGGTCGAGGCCGGCGAGAAGCTCGGCTTCCTGCCCGGCGACCTGTCGCAGAAGATCGACCCCTACCTGCGCCCGCTCTACGACGCCCTGTACGAGATGCTCGGCTTCGAGCAGGTGGCCAAGCTGATCGAGAAACAGGTCATCGAGGTCGCCCCGCTCGCCTACATGCGCGGCCGCACCCTTAACAACAGCTTCATCATTCTCGACGAGAGTCAGAACACCACCCTCGAGCAGATGAAGATGTTCCTCACCCGTATCGGTTTCGGCTCCACGGCCGTGATCACCGGCGACATCACCCAAGTCGACCTGCCGCGCGGCACCCGCTCCGGCCTGACCCACGTGATCGATGTGCTGCGTGACGTACCGGGCATCGCCTTCACCCACTTCAAGTCCCAGGACGTGGTCCGCCACCCGCTGGTGCAGCGCATCGTCGAAGCCTATGACCGCTACGACAACCGCAACCAGCCCAAGACCAAGCCTGCCGACAACGACCCGGGTGCGATCGACGCCGATGCTTGAACTCGACCTGCAACTGGCCAGTGAAGCCCCCGGGCTGCCCGGCGAAGCCGACTTCCGCCGCTGGTGCGAACTGGCCCTGCGCCAGCGCAGTGCCGACTCGGAGCTGACCATCCGCCTGGTAGACGAGCCCGAGGGCCGCGAGCTGAACAACACCTGGCGGCACAAGGACTACGCCACCAACGTACTGTCCTTCCCCGCCGACGTGCCCGACGAGTTGCTGGATATCCCGCTGCTCGGCGACCTGGTGATCTGCGCCCCGGTGGTGGCCCGCGAGGCCGCTGAACAGGGCAAGGCCCTGGACGCCCACTGGGCGCACCTGGTGATTCATGGCTGCCTGCATCTTCTCGGTTACGACCACATCGAAGATGAAGAAGCCGAAGAAATGGAAGCGCTGGAACGGGAATTGCTGGCTGAACTGGGCCACCCCGATCCCTACCGCGATGACGAATAAGAAGGCACCGAGCAAGGACATATGAGCGAAGATCGATCGAGCAACGGGCACAGGTCCTGGCTGGAAAAGCTGACCCAGGCCTTTGCCCATGAGCCGAAGAACCGCCAGGAGCTGCTGGAGCTCCTCCGTGAAGCGCACCAGAACAAGCTGCTGGACAGCGAAGCCCTGTCGATCGTCGAAGGTGCAATTCAGGTCGCCGACCTGCAGGTACGCGACATCATGGTGCCGCGCTCGCAGATGATCAGCATCAAGGCCAACCAGAGCCCGAAGGAATTCCTTCCGGCGATCATCGACGCCGCGCACTCGCGCTACCCGGTGATCGGCGAAGGCCTGGATGACGTGATGGGCATCCTCCTGGCCAAGGACCTGCTGCCGCTGATCCTCCAGGACCCGGAGCGCCCCTTCGCCATCAAGGACATGCTGCGCCCGGCGACCTTCGTCCCCGAGTCCAAGCGCCTCAACGTCCTGCTCAAGGAATTCCGCGCCAACCACAACCACATGGCCGTGGTCATCGACGAATACGGCGGCGTCGCCGGCCTGGTGACCATCGAGGACGTGCTGGAGCAGATCGTCGGCGACATCGAGGACGAGCACGATGTCGAGGAAGACAGCTACATCAAGCCGCTGCCCAGCGGCGACTTCATCGTCAAGGCACTGACCCCGGTGGACACCTTCAACGAATTCTTCGAAACCGATTTCTCCGAAGACGAATTCGACACCGTCGGCGGCCTGGTGATGGGCGCCTTCGGCCACCTGCCCAAGCGCAACGAAGTCACCCAGATCGGCGACTTCCGCTTCCGCGTGCTCAACGCCGACAGCCGCCGCCTGCACCTGCTGCGCCTCAGCCCGCTGTCCCGCTGAGACCAGGCCGCGCCCCGCTTCACGGCGTGGGCGCGGCCCGGCTAGACTGCGCCGCGACGAACTCCCCGGGCGCGACCGCGCCACCAAGCCCAAGGACTGTGCATGAACTGGATCACCCGCCCCGGCTGGCCGGGCAACCTGCTGGCCCTGGCGGCCGGCGCGCTCACCCCGCTCGCCCTCGCGCCCTTCGATATCTGGCCACTCTCGCTGCTGTCCCTGGCGCTGTTCTACCTCGGCCTGCGCGACCTGGCGCCCAAGGCCGCCTTCATCCGCGGCTGGTGCTACGGCTTCGGCCTGTTCATTGCCGGTACCAGCTGGATCTACGTCAGCATCCATGACTACGGCGCCGCCTCGGTGCCGCTGGCGGCCTTCCTCACCGGCGGCTTCAGCGCCGGCGTCGCGCTGTTCTTCGCCCTGCCCGCCATCGTCTGGGCGCGCTGGTTCCGCCGCAGCGAAGCGCCCCTGGCCGACGCCCTGGCCTTCGCCGCCCTGTGGCTGGCCCAGGAGGCCTTCCGCGGCTGGTTCCTCACCGGCTTCCCCTGGCTCTACGCCGGCTACAGCCAGCTCGACGCGCCCCTGGCCGGGCTCGCCCCGGTGGGCGGCATGTGGCTGGTGTCCTTCGTCCTCGCGCTGACCGCCGCCCTGCTGGTCAACCTGGTGCGCCTGCGCACACGCCCAGGCTTCCTCGCTGCCGGCCTGGTGCTGCTGGTCGCCCCCTGGATCGCCGGCCAGGCCCTGAAAGGCCATGCCTGGACCAAACCCGCCGGCGAGCCGCTGAAGGTCGCCGCGCTGCAGGGCAACGTCGAACAGAACATGAAGTGGGACCCGGAACAGCTCAACGCGCAGCTGGCGCTGTACCGCGACATGACCTTCAGCGCCGAGAAGGCCGACCTGATCATCTGGCCGGAAACCGCCGTGCCGGTGCTCAAGGAATACGCCGACGGCTTCCTCTCGGTGATGAACCGATTCGCCCATGATCGCCAGGCCACCCTGATCACCGGGGTGCCGATCCGCCAGCTCAATGAGCGCGGTGAAAAGCGTTACTACAACGGCATCACCGTGGTCGGTGAAGGTGAAGGCACCTACCTCAAGCAGAAGCTGGTGCCCTTCGGCGAGTACGTCCCCCTGCAGGACGTGCTGCGCGGCCTGATCGCCTTCTTCGACCTGCCCATGTCGGACTTCGCCCGGGGCCCGGCCGACCAGCAGCCGCTGCTGGCCAAGGGGTACCGCATCGCCCCGTTCATCTGCTACGAAGTGGTCTACCCGGAGTTCGCCGCCGGCCTGTCGGCCAACAGCGAACTGCTGCTGACGGTGAGTAACGACACCTGGTTCGGCACTTCCATCGGCCCGCTGCAACACCTGCAGATGGCGCAGATGCGCGCCCTGGAAGCCGGCCGCTGGATGATCCGCGCCACTAACAACGGCGTCACCGCGCTGATCGACCCCTTCGGCCAGATCACCGAAAGCATCCCGCAGTTCCAGAAGGCCACCCTGTATGGCGAAGTGGTGCCGATGCAGGAGCTGACGCCCTACCTGAAATGGCGTGCCTGGCCGCTGGTGATCCTCTGCGGCCTGCTGTTCGGCTGGGCCCTGCTGGCCAGCCGCATCGCCAAGACCGTCTGACCCCGCGCCCCGGCGCCACCGTAGCCCGGGCTTCAGCCCGGGACGCACGGAGGATCAGCGATAGACCAGCGGATAGGCGATCAGCCCGATCCACTCGTTGAGCAGCATGCCGCTCCTCCACACCGCCGGCGCTTCCGGCAGCCAGCCGCCGAAGGGTTGCGAGACCGGCACCCCGTAGGCGCCCATGGGCGCCGTCACCACCTCCAGCCCCACCTGCTCGAAGCACCAGCGCGCCCGTTGCATATGGAAGGCCTGGGTCACCAATACGACCTTGTCGATACCCTCGGCCTTGAGGATGCGCGCGCTTTCCACGGCATTTTCCCAGGTGGTGCGGCTGGTCCCTTCCTGCCAGCGCACGGGCACGCCGAGCTCCTGCTCCAGGGTCCTGGCCATGATCGCCGCCTCGCTGGGCGGGGTGCCGTAGTGCAGGCCGCCGGAGGTCAGCACCGGCAGACCGCTGGCCTTGGCCAGGAACGCTGCATAGCGCACCCGCTCCATGGCCAGGAGGCTGGGCTGGTCTTCGCCCCAGGCGGGGTCGCCACGCATGCGCCCGGCACCGAGCACAACGATGGCCTGGGCACGCCCGGCCAGGCCGCTCCACTCATCCCGGGTCAAGGGCGCTTCGGTCTCCAGTGCCCGTGCCGACCACTCGACCACCACCGGCAGGCTCATCGCCCACAAGCCGCCGAAGCCCAGCACGAAGCAGCACAGCGCCAGGCGCGGGCTGCGTCGACGCAGCCACCAGCCGGCCAGCAGAAGCAGCAACAGGCCACCAGGCGGCAGCAGCAATTGTTTGAAGAAATAGCGAATGGGCATCGAGCACCTCCAAAGGTGCGCGAAGCCTAACGGGGATTACCGGTACGGAAAAGCTGCGAACCGCAGGTGGGGCAGGCCTGCACACCCTGGCCACGCTGCCAGCTGGCAGCCGCGCCGCAAAGTGCGCAAACCAGTTGCTGGCGCCGCTTGAACAGGGGTTTGGCGACACGTGGCGAGGGCGTGGGCGCCTTGGCGGCGGTGCGAGTGAGCTTGGATTTGGCCGGCTGCTGCTCGATCAACGCCAGCTCTTCGGCGGCCGCGTGCCATCCACGCAGCCAGTGCAGGTCGTTGTCGAGGTAGGCGCGGATCAGTTCGAGCTCGGCGGGGGTCAGTCCCTTGAGCTCCAGCTCGCGGGGGTGCTCATCACGCAGGCGGACGGCGGTGTCGGCTTCATCCAGGGCGAGCGCCAGGCGATGCAGCAATCGCTCGTAGAGCCCGCCCGCCGATTCCGCCCGCCGCAAATCGCCCATCTACCACCACCTCGTTACCGCATCCGACTTTTACAAAGCTAATGAATAGCTTAGCGCCAGGTGCCGAACCGGCAGGCTGCCGCGACAAACGGTGGGCCGCGCCCGGGCGGCGGACAATCAGGGTTTCCCTCAGCCGAGGGGGGTCATGTATGCTACGGCGCTCGAATTTCCTTTTCAGATCAGGCCTACCGAATCCGGGACAGCAGCGGATCTGAATGCCCTTTTCTCAGCGCAAGTAGCCATGCACGAAAACTACCAGCCCCGCGAAATCGAAGCCGCCGCGCAATCCCACTGGGATTCGCAGAAATCCTTTGTAGTCAGCGAACAGCCCGGCAAGGACACCTTCTATTGCCTGTCGATGTTCCCCTACCCGAGCGGCAAGCTACACATGGGGCACGTGCGCAACTACACCATCGGCGACGTGATCGCCCGCTATCAGCGCATGCAGGGCAAGAACGTCCTGCAGCCCATGGGTTGGGACGCCTTCGGCATGCCGGCGGAAAACGCCGCGATGAAGAACAACGTCGCCCCTGCCAAGTGGACCTACGAAAACATCGACTACATGAAGACCCAGCTGAAAAGCCTGGGCCTGGCGATCGACTGGTCCCGCGAGGTCACCACCTGCAAGCCGGATTACTACCGCTGGGAACAGTGGCTGTTCACCCGCCTGTTCGAGAAAGGCGTCATCTACCGCAAGAACGGCACCGTCAACTGGGACCCGGTGGACCAGACCGTACTGGCCAACGAGCAGGTCATCGACGGTCGTGGCTGGCGTTCGGGCGCGCTGATCGAAAAGCGCGAAATCCCGATGTACTACTTCAAGATCACCGCCTACGCCGATGAGCTGCTGAGCAGCCTGGACGACCTGGATGGCTGGCCCGAGCAGGTCAAGACCATGCAGCGCAACTGGATCGGCAAGTCCCGTGGCATGGAAGTGAGCTTCCCCTACGACGCGGCCAGCATCGGCCAGGCCGGGGTAATGAAGGTCTTCACCACCCGCCCGGACACCCTGATGGGGGCCACCTACGTGGCCGTGGCCGCCGAGCACCCGCTGGCCGCCATCGCCCTGCAGAAGCTGCCGGCCGACAAGGCTGCCGAGTTGCAGGCCTTCATCGATGAGTGCAAGCGTGGCGGCGTTGCCGAAGCCGACATCGCCACCCAGGAAAAGAAAGGCCTGCCGACCGGCCTGTTCGTCGAGCACCCGCTGACCGGCGAGAAGCTGCCGGTGTGGGTCGCCAACTACGTCCTGATGAACTACGGCGAAGGCGCGGTGATGGCCGTGCCCGCCCACGACGAGCGCGACTTCGAATTCGCCGCCAAGTACGCCCTGCCGGTGAAAGCCGTGGTGCGCACCAGCGCCGGCGACGAAACCCCGGCGCCCTGGCAGCCCGCCTATGGCGAGCATGGCCAGCTGATCAACTCCGGCGAGTTCGACGGCCTGGACTTCCCGGGTGCCTTCGACGCCATCGAAGTTGCCCTGCAGAAGAAATCCCTCGGCCAGGCGCGCACCCAGTTCCGCCTGCGCGACTGGGGTATCAGCCGCCAGCGCTACTGGGGCTGCCCGATCCCGATCATCCATTGCCCGAGCTGCGGCGACGTGCCGGTCCCCGAGGACCAGCTGCCCGTCGTCCTGCCCGAGGACGTGGTGCCGGACGGCGCCGGTTCGCCGCTGGCCAAGATGCCCGAGTTCTATGAGTGCAGCTGCCCGAAATGCGGCACCGCGGCCAAGCGCGAAACCGACACCATGGACACCTTCGTGGAAAGCTCCTGGTACTTCGCCCGCTACGCCTCGCCCCATTACGACAAAGGCATGGTCGACCCGGCCGCCGCCAACCACTGGCTGCCGGTTGACCAGTACATCGGCGGTATCGAACACGCCATCCTGCACCTGCTCTACGCGCGCTTCTTCCACAAGCTGATGCGTGACGAAGGCCTGGTCAGCTCCAACGAGCCGTTCAAGAACCTGCTCACCCAGGGCATGGTGATCGCCGACACCTACTACCGCACCACCGAGAACGGCGGCAAGGACTGGTTCAACCCGGCCGACGTCGAAGTCGAGCGTGACGCCAAGGCCAAGGTCATCGGCGCCCGCCTGAAGACCGACGGCCTGCCGGTGGAAATCGGCGGCACCGAGAAGATGTCCAAGTCGAAGAACAACGGCGTGGACCCGCAAGCCATGATCGACGCCTACGGTGCCGACACCTGCCGCCTGTTCATGATGTTCGCCTCGCCGCCGGACATGAGCCTGGAATGGTCCGACTCCGGTGTCGAAGGTGCGAGCCGCTTCCTGCGCCGCGTCTGGCGCCTGGGCCAGGCCCACGTCAACGCCGGCCTGCCGGGCAGCCTCGACGCCGCCGCCCTGAGCGACACGCAGAAAGAAGTACGCCGTGCCATCCACCTGGCCATCAAGCAGGCCAGCCAGGATGTCGGCCAGCACCACAAGTTCAACACCGCCATCGCCGCCGTGATGACCCTGATGAACGTGCTGGAGAAAGCCGCCCAGGAAACCGCCCAGGACCGCGCCCTGCTGCAGGAAGGCCTGGAGACCGTCGCCCTGCTGCTGGCCCCCATCACCCCGCACATCAGCCATGAGCTGTGGCGCGAACTGGGCCACGCCGACGCGATCATCGATGCCACCTGGCCGAAGGTCGACGAAAGCGCCCTGGTGCAGGACACCCTGCAACTGGTGGTTCAGGTCAACGGCAAGCTGCGCGGCCAGATCGAAGTACCGGCCGACGCCAGCCGCGAGGCCGTCGAGGCCACCGCGCGGGAAAACGAGAACGTGCTGCGCTTCACCGAGGGCCTGACGATCCGCAAGGTCATCGTGGTGCCGGGCAAGCTGGTCAACATAGTCGCCAACTGATTGAGCCCGGGGCCGCGTGTGGAGCGCGGCCCCGGTACGTTCGCCAAGGGGAAAACAAAGATGAAGAAACGGAATCTGCTGGTCGTGGGTCTGGCCGTGATGCTCAGTGCCTGCGGCTTTCAGCTGCGCGGTACCGGCGACACCCGGTTCGCCCTGAAGGAAATCGACGTCACCGGCCGCAACACCTACGGCGAGACCGTGAAGCAGGTACGCGAGCTGCTGGAGAACAGCAACGTCAACGTCCACGCCGGCGCGCCCTACACCCTGGTCCTTTCCCGCGAGAAGGAAGACCAGCGCACCGCCACCTACACCGGCTCCGCGCGCAGCGCCGAGTACGAGATGAGCTACACCGTCGACTACGAGATCCGCGGCAACAACGACCTGCTGCTGCTCAGCGATCGCATGGACGTGCAGCGCTACTACACCCACGACAGCAACAACCTGATCGGCTCCTCCCAGGAGTCCACCCAGCTGCGTGAGGAAATGCGCCGCGAAGTGGTGCAGCAACTGGCCATGCGCCTGCAGCTGATCACCCCCGAGCGTCTGGACCAGCTGCAGGCAGAAGCCGAAGCCAAGGCCAAGGCGGAAGCCGAAGCCCTGGAAGCCGAGCGTCGCGCCGACGAGGCCAAGCCGCAGCAGTCTCCGCTGCAACTGCCCATCCAGTAAGGTGTACGGGGCCGCTACTGCGGCCCCGGTCATTTCCCGCCCATGAAGCTCAACGCCGCCCAACTCAGCAAGCACCTGCAAGGCACCCTCGCCCCTGTCTACGTCGTCAGCGGCGATGAACCGCTGCTGTGCCAGGAAGCCTGCGACGCCATCCGCATGGCCTGCCGCGAGCGCGACTTCAACGAGCGCCAGGTCTTCAACGTCGAGACCAGCTTCGACTGGGGCCAACTGCATGAGGCCGGTGCCAGCCTCTCGCTGTTCGCCGACAGGCGCCTGCTCGAACTGCGCATCCCCAATGGCAAACCCGGGGACAAAGGCGCCGCCGCCCTGCTCGAATACCTCTCGCGCCCGCCGGAAGACACCCTGCTGCTGGTGAGCCTGCCCAAGCTGGACGGCAGCACCCAGAAGACCAAATGGGCCAAGGCGCTGATCGACGGCCCCAACGCCCAGTTCCTGCAGATCTGGCCGGTGGACGCCCACCAGCTGCCGCAATGGATACGCCAGCGCCTGGCCCAGGCCGGCCTCGCCGCCAACCAGGAAGCGGTGGACCTGATCGCCGCCCGCGTGGAAGGCAACCTGCTGGCCGCCGCCCAGGAAATCGAAAAGCTCAAGCTGCTCGCCGAAGGCGGTCAGATCGACGCCGCCACCGTGCAGGCCGCCGTTGCCGACAGCGCCCGCTTCGACGTCTTCGGGCTGATCGATGCCGCACTCAATGGCGAAGCCGCCCACACCCTGCGCACCCTCGAAGGCCTGCGTGGCGAGGGCGTGGAAACCCCGGTGATCCTCTGGGCCCTGGCCCGCGAGCTGCGCCAGCTGGCCGGTATCGCCCAGCAGTACAGCCAGGGCGTACCGCTGGAAAAGGCCTTCGCCTCCGCCCGCCCGCCGGTCTGGGACAAACGCCGCCCGCTGGTCAGTCGTGCCCTGCAACGCCACCCTGCCTCGCGCTGGAACCAGCTGCTCAGCGATGCCCAGCGCATCGATGCGCAGATCAAGGGCCAGGCCGCAGGCGACCCCTGGATCGGACTCGCGCACCTCGCGCTCAGCCTCGCCGGCCAGCGCCTGCCCATCCCCGCCGCCTGACACTGGACATCGCCCGCACTCGGGCGCAAGATGCGCGCGCCTGCAACCCCGCAGGCGTCCAGTGGAGAGTCGGCCATGGCCAAGCAGCGCAAGAAACCCAACAAGGCGAAAAGCATCATCGCCCAGCCCCTGTTCCGCAGCCGCCAGGAACAGCCGGCAAAAGGCAAAGGCAGCTACCGCCGCGAAGCCTCCCGTAACTGGGAGGCTTCTTCGCTTCTGGCCGCCTGAAAAGGGCCATCCGTGTTAAGGTCGCGGCTTGTTTTTACAGCTGTCGAGACCGCCCCATGCTCCTCGCCCCCGTACCCGGCCTGATCCTCCGCAGCCTGGCAGTGGCTACCACCCTCGCAGTCCTCAGCGCCTGCGCCGACACCCCGAACAACGCCGCCCCCCTGGCCAGCGCGCCCGTCCAGCCCGCCTCCACCTCCGCACAAACCACCGTGCAGCAGCTCGCGCCCGACGTCCTGCCCGACGAGACCTTCGAACAATGGCGTGACCGTTTCCGCCAGGAAGCACTGGCGGCCGGCATCCGCGCCACAATTTTCGACCAGGCCTTCCAGGGCATCGAACCGGACCCCGCCGTAGTCAAGGCCGACCAGAGCCAGCCCGAGTTCACCCGCCCGGTCTGGGAATACCTGGAAGGCGCCATGTCGCCCTACCGCGTCCGCAAGGGCCAGGCCCTGCTGGCGGAACACGCCCGGATACTGGACGCCATCGAGCAACGCTACGCCGTCGACCGCCAGACCCTGGTCGCCGTCTGGGGCATGGAAAGCAGCTTCGGCCAGTTCATGGGCGACAAATCGGTGATCCGCTCCCTCGCCACCCTGGCCTACGAAGGCCGCCGCCCGGCCTTCGCCCACGCCCAACTGATCGCCGCGCTGCAGATCATCCAGCACGGCGACATCAAGCCCGGCGGCATGCGTGGCTCCTGGGCCGGCGCCATGGGGCAGACCCAGTTCATCCCCACCACCTACAACACCCACGCCGTGGACTTCGACGGCGACGGTCGCCGCGATATCTGGAACTCCACCGCCGACGCCCTGGCCTCCACCGCCCACTACCTGCAGGCCTCCGGCTGGCAGAAGGGCAAGCCCTGGGGCGCCGAAGTGCGGCTGCCCGCCGGCTTCGACTACGCCCAGGCCGACACCGAGATCCGCAAGACAGTGGCCGAGTGGCAGGCCCTCGGGGTCAAATCCCCCCTGCACGCCTCGCTCGCGCAGGAGCGGGGCTACCTGCTGCTGCCGGCCGGTTATCGCGGCCCGGCCTTCCTGGTGCTGGACAACTTCCGCGTCATCCTCAAGTACAACAACTCCTCGTCCTACGCCCTGGCCATCGGTCTGCTGTCCCAGCGCTTCGACGGCCAGGGGCTGATCGCCGGCACCTGGCCCAAGGGTGACAAGCCTCTGAGCCGCACCGAGCGCATCGAGCTGCAGGAAGCCCTGGCCAGCAACGGCTACAGCCCGGGCGCCGCCGACGGCATCATCGGCGCCAACACCCGCAAGGCGATCCGTGGTTACCAGCAGCGCCTGGGCTGGCCAGCCGATGGCTACCCCAACCAGGAACTGCTCGGCGAACTGCGCAAGGTACGCTGAGCCCCGCTTTCGCCCGGCCACCGGCCTCTCCTGCGGGAAGGCCGGTGGCCGAGGCTGACCGTCTGGTCATTTGTCTCCGGGTGGCTGCCAGCCTGTATCCACCTTTGTGATAAACTGCGCCACCCCCTTTTTTTGCCCCCGTGGCAGCCAGCTGAGCCTCTAGCGGAGCCAGTTCAGATGTCCGATACAGCCTCGCCAAAACCCGTCGCCAGTGGCGAAAAATTCCGTAACGCCGAGGGCATCACCGCGATCAAGGATGGCCAGAAGCGCCGTTCTTCGGCCGAGCCGCAGGTATTCGAGCCCAAGCCCAAGTGGCTGCGGGTCAAGGCGCCCGGTGGCAGCCGCTTCGACGCGGTCAAGCGCAATGTCGGCGAACACCGCCTGAGCACCGTGTGCCAGGAGTCCCACTGCCCGAACATGGGCGAGTGCTGGTCCAACGGCACCGCCACCATCATGCTGATGGGCTCGGTGTGCACCCGCGCCTGCCGCTTCTGCGCCGTGGACACCGGCAACCCCAATGGCTGGCTGGACAAGGAAGAGCCGCAGAACACCGCCAAGTCGGTGGAGCTGATGGCGCTGCGCTACATCGTGCTGACCTCCGTCGACCGCGACGACCTCGACGACGGCGGCGCGGCCCACTACGCAGCCTGCGTGCGCGCCATCAAGGAGCGCACCCCGAACGTAGTGGTGGAAGCCCTCACCCCCGACTTCAACGGTGACCTGCAAGCCATCGAGCGTGTGGCGGACTCCGGCCTCGAAGTATTCGCGCAGAACGTCGAGACGGTGAAGCGCCTGACCTACGAAGTGCGTGACCCCCGCGCCGGTTACGAGAAGACCCTGCGCGTGCTGGAGCATGCCAAGCGCCATCGCCCCAGCCTGCTGACCAAGACCAGCCTGATGCTGGGCCTGGGCGAGACCGACGAAGAAGTGATCGAAGCCATGGATGACATGCGCGCCATCGGCGTCGACATCCTCACCCTCGGCCAGTACCTGCAACCCACCCGCAACCACCTGAAGGTGCAGCGCTGGGTCAGCCCGGAAGAATTCAACCGCTTCCGCGACATCGGCCTGGAGAAGGGCTTCATGGAAGTCGCCGCCGGCCCGCTGGTGCGCTCCAGCTACCGCGCCGACCGGGTGTTCGAGAAGAACAACCTGGGCCTCGCCGCACCGGTTCCGGTACCGGGCCAGCCCCTGGATACCAACCTCATCCCCACCCTCAACCTGGGTTGAGCGGGCACGGCAAGACCGCCCCGGAAAACCGGGGTGGAGTGCGATGAAGGGAAATCAGGACTTCGAAAAAGGCGCCCACTGGGCGCCTTTTTCGTATCTGCCTAGCGCGGGTAGAGCCGGTCGCGCAGGACGCGCTCCAGCCGCTGCGCCACCTCGTCGAACGACGGCGGCGAATCGAGCAGCTCACGGAGCTGCACCATCTTCAGCCCGGCGTAGCCGCAGGGATTGATGCGCTGGAAGGGCGACATGTCCATGTCCACGTTGAGTGCCAGGCCATGGAAGGAGCAGCCACGGCTGACCCGCAGCCCCAGCGAGGCGATCTTGTCGCCCGCGACATAGACGCCGGGGGCATCCGCCTTGGGCGCGGCCTCGATGCCGTAGCCGGCCAGCACATCGACCAGGCTCTGCTCCATGGCCGTGACCAGTTCGCGCACACCCAGGCCCAGACGGCGCAGGTCGAGCATCAGGTAGCCCACCAGCTGGCCGGGGCCGTGGTAGGTGACCTGGCCACCGCGATCCACCTGGACCACCGGGATATCCCCAGGTGCCAGCAGGTGCTCGGCCTTGCCGGCCTGCCCCTGGGTGAAGACGCGCGGGTGCTGCAGCAGCCAGATTTCATCGGGGGTGCTGCCGTCGCGCTCGGCGGTCAGGCGACGCATCGCCTCCAGGGTCGGCAGGTAATCCGCCAACCCCAGGTGACGCACGATGAGCTCAGGCGCCACTAGAGCACCATGTGCACGCGACCGGTAGCGCGCAGGTCGACGTGAATCGCCTGCAACTGGTCGACGCTGGTGGCGGTGATCAGCACCTGCACGGAGAGGAAGCGGCCATTGCGGCTGTCGCGTGCCACCAGGGTGGTGACGTCGAGGTCCGGCGCGTGGCGCTGGATGATCTCGACGACCAGGTCGGAGAAGCCCTCGCCGGCATCACCGATCACCTTGATCGGGTAGCGCTCGCAGGGGAATTCGATTTTCGGGGCTTGTACGTCGGTTTCGTCGGTCATGGCGGCGGCGGACTCGTGGCCCGCGATGCGGACGCCCCGCCACCCGGGTGGGGGGCGAGGCGTCGGCTCAGTAGGTCGGTGGGTGCGGCTTAGTTGAACAGGCCGTAGAAGAACAGGCGGATGCTATCCCACACGCGGCGGAAGAAGCCACCTTCCTCGACGGCCTCCAGGGCGACCAGGTCGGCGCTGTGCACCACCTTGTCGTCCAGCTTGACCTCGACCTTGCCGATCACGTCGCCCTGCTTGATGGGCGCGACCAGCTGCGGGGACAGGGTCATGGCAGCCTGCAGCTTCTGCAGCTGGCCTTTCGGCAGGGTCATGGTCAGGTCGCTGGCCAGGCCGGCCTTCACTTCGCGGGAAGCGCCCTTCCATACCTGGGCTTTCGCCAGCTCGGCACCCTTCTGATAGAAGGTCTTGGTCTCGAAGAAGCGGAAACCGTAGGTCAGCAGCTTCTGGGTCTCGGCGGCACGGGCCTGCTCGCTGTTGGTGCCGAACACCACGGCGATCAGACGCTGGTTGTCACGCACGGCGGAGGCAACCAGGCAGAAGCCGGCTTCCTCGGTGTGGCCGGTCTTCAGGCCGTCGACGGTCTTGTCGCGCCACAGCAGCAGGTTGCGGTTGGGCTGCTTGATGTTGTTCCAGAAGAACTCCTTCTGCGAGTAGATGGCGTAGTGCGCCGGGTCCTCGTAGATGATCGCGCGGGCCAGGCGAGCCATGTCGTGCGCGGTGGAGTAGTGCTCCGGGTTGGGCAGGCCGGTGGCGTTCATGAAATGGCTGCCGGTCATGCCGAGTTTCTCGGCGGTGGTGTTCATCATGTCGGCGAAAGCGTCTTCGCTGCCGGCGATGTGCTCGGCCACCGCGACGCTGGCGTCGTTGCCGGACTGGATGATGATGCCGTGCAGCAGGTCGCTCAGGGACACCTGGGTGTTCACCTGCACGAACATGCGCGAACCGCCGGTGCGCCAGGCGTGCTCGCTGATGGTCACCGGGTCGTTCTCGCCGATCTGGCCCTTGCGGATTTCCAGGGTGGCGATGTACGCGGTCATCAGCTTGGTCAGGCTGGCGGGCGGCAGGCGCTCGTCACCGGCGTTCTCGACCAGGACCTGGCCACTGGCGGCATCCATCAGCACATAGGCCTTGGCAGCCAGTTGCGGCGGCGATGGGACGATCTGCTCGGCGGCCAGGGCGACCGGCGCGGCGATGAGCAGGGCTGCTGGCAGTAGAAGGCGTTTCGCAAAGCTGATGATGTTCATCCGTCTCTCTGAAGTTGCTAATGGTCTAACAGGCCCTTGCGGGCAAAGAACGAAGCCGTCAGTCCGGCTTCACCAGGGTCGGCTGGCCGAGGTTGGCCAGGCGTACGCTGTCCTGCAATTGCTGTGCTTCACCCTGCGTGTCGATCGGCCCCAGGCGTACCCGGTGCAGGATCTGCTGATTGCGCACGACCGAGCTGATGAATACCGGGGCACTCACCATCCCGCTCAGCTTGTCCTTGAGGAGCTCCGCAGCGTCCGGATTGGCGAAGGCGCCCACCTGGAGATACAGGCCAGATGCTCCGAGTGAACCGTTTTTTTTTGCGTCGATCTGCACGGGCAGCACGGCGGCTGCGTGCTGCGCGGGCGGCGGGGTGTACTGCTCAACGGGGGCGGAGGCAACCTGCGCGACGCTCGGCGCCGGCTGCGCCTTGGCCACCTGCTGCGGCTGTGCCAGCACCATGGGCACCGGGCGGCCCTGGGCAGCCCACCACTCGTTGGGATCGATACCTTCCACCTTGACCCGCGCGGTGCCGCTCTCGGCATAGCCGAGCTTCTTCGCGGCAGCGAAGGACAGGTCGATGATGCGGTCGGAGTAAAACGGGCCACGGTCGTTGACCCGCAGGATCACGGTGCGGCCGTTGTCCAGGTTGGTCACCTTGACGTAGCTCGGCAGCGGCAGGGTCTTGTGCGCGGCGGTCATGCCGTAGAGGTCGTAGGCCTCGCCGTTGGCAGTGGCCTGGCCGTGGAACTTGGTGCCGTACCAGGAGGCGGTGCCGGTGGCCTGGTAGCGGCGCGCATCGCTCATCGGGTAGTAGGTCTTGCCGAGCACCGTATAGGGGTTGGCCTTGTACGAGCCGTAGTGCGGCATGGGCACGGCATCGGGAATCCGCGATACGTCCACGTCCCACCAGGGAGCGCCGTCACGATGAGGGCGCGAATAGTCGCCGGGGCCGGAAATATTTCCGCCCTGCTGTACCGGCTGCGGGGTACGGCTGCTGGAGCAACTGGCGAGCATCAGCGCCAGGACACCGTAAGCAGCGATTCTCATAGGCATTGGCTGCATCTGTTAACGCCCGCCCCGTGCATTGACCAAGGATTCTGAAAGCTGATGCACCGCCATGGAATACATCACGCTGCGATTGTAGCGGGTGATCACGTAGAAGTTGGGCAGGCCCATCCAATACTCCATGCCGTCGACGCCATCCAGTCGGAAGGCCGTGACGGGGAGATCATCGCGCAAGGCGTCACCGCTTGCCCAGCCCAGGGCGCGCAGTTCGCCGACATTCTTCACCGGGTCTAGGCCTTCGGTGAGGCCCTGTTCGGCATTCTCGCCACGCACCTGGGCGCGGCTCACTACCGGCTCGCCGGCTACCCAGCCATGGCGCTTGAAGTAGCTGGCCACGCTGCCGATGGCATCCACCGGGTTGTTCCAGATATCGATGTGGCCATCACCGTCGAAGTCCACCGCGTAGGCGCGGAAGCTGCCCGGCATGAACTGCGGCAGGCCCATGGCGCCGGCGTAGGAGCCTTTGAGGGTGAGCGGGTCGACCTGCTCTTCGCGCGCCAGCAGGAGGAACTCCTTGAGCTGCTTGCGGAAGAAGTCGGCACGCGGCGGGTAGTCGAAGCCCAGAGTGGACAGCGCATCGATCACCCGGTAGCTGCCGGTGTTGCCGCCATAGAAGGTCTCGACGCCGATGATGGCGACTATCACCTGGGCGGGCACGCCGTACTCTTTCTCGGCACGGGCCAAGGCGTCGGCGTGCTTGTTCCAGAAATCCACGCCTTTCTGGATGCGGGCATCGGTGATGAAGATCGGCCGGTATTCCTTCCACGGCTTGACCCGTTCGGCCGGCCGCGAGATGGCATCGAGGATCGCCTGCTTGCGCTCGACCTCCCGGAACAGGCTGACCAGTTGCTCCCCGGCGAAACCATAGTCGCGGGTCATCTCCGCAACGAACTCGGCGACCTGGGGGCTTCCTTCATAGTCGCCCGCCAATGCGGGGGCGGCTGCACCCAGCACGCCGCAGAAGCCCACTCCCAGGGCCCCTCGCATCATCCAGTTGCGCAGTATTTTCAAATTATTCACTCGTATCAAACCTGGGCGATCCACTTGCGATGGGTATGGATGGCCATCAAAACCCCAAACCCTGACAGCAGCGTAACCAGCGAAGTTCCGCCATAGCTGATGAAGGGAAGAGGCACTCCAACCACCGGCAGCAGGCCGCTGACCATGCCGATGTTGACGAACACATAAACGAAGAAGGTCATGGTCAGGCTGCCCGCCAGCAGCTTGCCGAACAGGGTCTGCGCCTGGGCGGTGATGACCAGGCCGCGACCGATCAGCAGCATGTAGACCAGCAGCAGGATGCACACGCCGACCAGGCCGAACTCTTCGCCGAGGACGGCAATGATAAAGTCCGTGTGGCTTTCGGGCAAAAAATCCAGGTGCGACTGGGTGCCCAGCAGCCAGCCCTTGCCGAACACCCCACCCGAACCGATCGCCGCCTTCGACTGGATGATGTTCCAGCCGGTGCCGAGCGGGTCGCTCTCCGGGTCGAGAAAGGTCAGCACCCGCTGTTTCTGGTAGTCGTGCATGACGAAGAACCACATCCCCACCGCGATCGGCACCACCGCCGTGACCGCGCCGAGTATCCAGCGCCACTGCAGCCCGGCCATGAACAGCACGAAGGCGCCCGAGGCGAGGATCAGCAGCGCGGTGCCGAGGTCCGGCTGGCGCACCACCAGGATGAAGGGCACCACGATCAGCGCCAGGCTCACCACAACGTGCTTGAGCTTGGGTGGCAAAGTGCGTTTGGACAGGTACCAGGCGATGGTCGCCGGCATCAGGATCTTCATGAACTCGGCGGGCTGGAAGCGGATCACCCCGGGGATGTTGATCCAGCGCGTCGCGCCCATGGCGTTGTGGCCCATGATGTCCACCACTATCAGCAGCGCCACGCCACCGACATAGCCAAGGGGTACCCAGCGGGCGAGGAAGCGGGGTTCGAACTGGGCGATCACCACCATCGCCACCAGGCCGAGGCCGAAGGAAGACGCCTGCTTCATCAGCAGGTCCCAGTGCTTGCCGCTGGCCGAATAAAGGACGAACAGGCTGCCGGCGGCCAGCAGCAACAGAAGCAGGAGCAACTGGCCATCGATGTGCAGACGCTGCAGCAGGCTGGCGCGGCGGCGCATCACGTCCTCGTTGGACAGGGTGCGGTCGAAGTTGCTGTTCATCGGCTCGGGCTCTTCTCGGCGGTGAGGGGCGCCTGCGGCGACTGGAACTCGGGCTTGAGCTGCCCATCGGGGCCCAGCAGCCAGGCATCCATCACCTGCTTCACCACGGGCGCAGCGACACCGGAGCCGGACTCGCCGTTCTCCACCATCACCGCCACGGCGATCTTCGGGTTGTCGGCAGGAGCGAAGCCGATGAACAGCGCGTGGTCGCGATGGCGTTCCTGGACCTTCGAGCGGTCGTACTTCTCGCCCTGCTTGATCGCCACCACCTGCGCGGTACCGGACTTGCCGGCGATGCGATAGACCGAGGCGTCGCCGACCTTGCGCGCGGTGCCACGGGCGCCGTGCACCACCTGCTCCATGCCGATACGGCCATAGTCCCAGAACTTGGGATCGCGCAGCGCGATGTCCGGCATCGGGTTCGGGTCTTCCGGCGGCTTGCCTTCGATGGTCTTGGCCAGGTGCGGGCGGATCCACTTGCCGCGGCTGGCCATCAGCGAGGTGGCCTGGGCCAGCTGCAGGGGCGTGGCCTGCATGTAGCCCTGGCCGATGCCGAGGATCAGCGTCTCGCCCGGGTACCAGGCCTGGCGGTAGCGGGCGCGCTTCCAGTCGCGGGACGGCATCAGCCCGGTGGTTTCCTCGAACATGTCCAGGGCGACCTTCTGGCCGAAGCCGAAGCGGCTCATATAGGTGTGCAGGCGGTCGATGCCCATCTTATGGGCGAGGTCGTAGAAGTAGGTGTCATTGGAGCGCATGATCGCGGTCTCCAGGTTCACCCAGCCGTCGCCGCTGCGGTTCCAGTTGCGGTACTTGTGGTCGTAGTTGGGCAGTTGGTAGAAGCCGGGGTCGAACACCCGCGAATCCGGGGTGACCACGCCAGCGTCCAGGCCCGAAACGGCCACCATCGGCTTCACCGTCGAGCCCGGCGGGTAAAGGCCGCGCAGCACGCGGTTGTACAGCGGCCGGTCGATGGAGTCGCGCAGCTCGGCGTACTGCTTGAAGCTGATGCCGGTGACGAAGGGGTTGGGATCGAAGCTCGGCTGGCTGACCATCGCCAGCACATCGCCGCTGGAGGGCTCGATTGCCACGATGGCACCGCGACGCCCAGCGAGGGCCGCCTCGGCCGCCTCCTGCAGGCGCGTGTCGATGGTCAGCACCAGGTCCTTGCCCGGTTTAGGGTCGGTACGCTTTAGCACCCGCAGCACGCGGCCACGGGCGTTGGTCTCGACTTCCTCGTAACCCACCTCGCCGTGCAGCGTGTCCTCATAGAAGCGCTCGATACCGGTCTTGCCGATATGGTGGGTGCCGCTGTAGTTGATCGGGTCGAGCTCCTTGAGCTCTTTTTCGTTGATGCGCCCGACATAGCCCACCGAATGGGCGAAGTGCGCGCCCTGGGGGTAGTGCCGCACCAGTTGCGCCACCACTTCCACGCCCGGCAGGCGGAACTGGTTCACCGCCACGCGGGCGATCTGCTCTTCCGAGAGTTCGAAGAGGATGGGCACCGGCTCAAAGGGGCGACGCCCCTGCTTCATGCGCCTCTCGAACAGCGCCCGGTCATCGGCGCTCAACTGCAGCGCCTCGACTATCACGTCCAGGGTCTGCTCCCAATCGCCGGCGCGCTCGCGGGTCACCGTGAGGCTGAAGCTCGGCCGGTTGTCGGCGATGATCAGGCCGTTGCGGTCGTAGATCAGGCCACGGGTCGGCGGTATCGGCTGGACGTGGACGCGGTTGTTCTCGGAAAGCGTCGAGTGGTACTCGTACTGGATCACCTGCAGGTAATAAAGGCGGGCGATCAGCACGCAGGTCAGCAGCAGCACCGCCACAGCGCCGACGACGACGCGACGCCGCACCAGGCGGGCATCCTTCTCGTGGTCTTTCAGGCGGATCGGCTGCGGCATCGGTACGGCTTACTTGTGATAGGGGTGGCCGGACAGCACGGTCCAGGCACGGTAGATCTGCTCGCCGACCAGGATCCGCACCAACGGGTGCGGCAGGGTCAGCGGCGACAACGACCAGCGTTGCTCACTGCGCGCGCAAACCTCGGGGGCCAGCCCTTCCGGGCCACCGACCATGAGGTTCACGGTGCGTGAGTCGAGACGCCAGCGGTCCAGCTCCACCGCCAGTTGCTCGGTGCTCCAGGCGCGGCCTTCGACTTCCAGGGTGACGATGCGTTCCCCGGGTTGCACCTTGGCCAGCATCGCCTCGCCTTCCTGGCGGATCATCCGCGCCACGTCGGCGTTCTTGCCGCGCGTGGTCAGGGGGATCTCCACCAGTTCGAGGGCGAGTTCGGACGGCAGGCGCTTGGCGTACTCGTGCCAACCCTCCTCCACCCAGCGGGGCATGCGCGAGCCAACGGCGATCAGACGCAGACGCAAGGCGACGCTCCGTTATTCCTGGGGATGCTGGGCGCGGCTCTGCTCGGCACCCTGCCACAGGCGCTCGAGGTCATAGAACTGACGGGTGGCGACCTGCATCACGTGGACGACCACATCGCCCAGGTCCAGCAGGGCCCATTCGCCGCTGTCCAGGCCTTCGCTGCCCAGGGGCCTCACGCCTTGTTCCTTGACCTTCTCCAGCACGTTGTCGGCGATCGACTTGACGTGGCGGCTGGAGGTACCGCTGGCGATCACCATGAAGTCGGTAACGCTGGTCTTGCCGCGTACATCGATGGTGGTGATGTCCTGGGCCTTCATGTCTTCCAGGGCCGCAAGAGCGACCTTGACCAGTTCTTCGTTTTGCATCGGTTCAACTACCTCGATCATTCAGCTCGTCGCACGGTACAGGCCGTGCTCATGGATATAGGCCAGCACCGCATCGGGGACGAGGAATCGTACCGAACGCCCGGTGGCCAGCAATTGGCGGATCTGCGTGGCGGACACCGCCAGCGGTGCCTGCCATACAAAGGAAATCTGCCCACCGCGCCCGGCCAGGGCCAGGGGGTCGGCGACACTGCGCGCCGCCAGCAGGTCGCGCAGTGCTTCCGGTGGTTCGCTGTCGGCATCCGGCCGCTGCAACACCAGGATGTGGCAGTGCTCCAGCAACTCCTCCCAGCGGTGCCAGCTCGGCAGGCCGCAGAAGGCGTCCCAGCCCAGCAGCAGGTAAAGCGAGTCGTCCGTGCCCAGTTCGGCCTGCACGGACTCCAGGGTGTCGATGGTCCAGGACGGTCGGTCGCGCTTCAGTTCGCGGTCATCCACCCGCAACGGCGGCAGGTCGGCCACCGCACGCTGGACCATTTCCAGGCGATCGGTCGCAGAAACCTGCGGCGTCTCGCGGTGCGGCGGCCTGGCGCTAGGAATCAGACGCAACTCGTCGAACCCCATCAGTTCGGCGACCTCCAGCGCACCACGCAAGTGGCCGATGTGCACAGGATCGAAGGTACCGCCGAACAGACCGATGCGTTTGCCCATCAGGTGCGCACGTGACCGTCACCGAAGACCACGTACTTCTCGCTGGTCAGGCCTTCCAGGCCGACCGGGCCACGGGCGTGCAGCTTGTCGGTGGAAATACCGATCTCCGCGCCCAGGCCGTATTCGAACCCGTCGGCGAAGCGCGTCGAGGCATTGACCATCACCGAGGCGGAATCCACTTCGGTGAGGAAACGACGGGCGTCGCTGAAGTTCTCGGTGATGATCGCGTCGGTGTGCTGCGAGCCGTAGGCGTTGATGTGCTCGATGGCCTCATCCAGCCCGGCGACGATGCGGATCGACAGAATCGGCGCATTGTATTCGGTGCGCCAGTCTTCCTCGGTCGCCTCCAGCACATCGCTGCCCAGCAGCGCGCGGGTGGCGGCGTCGCCACGCAGCTCCACCTGCTTGTCGCGGTAGATGGCGGCCAGCGGCGGCAGCACGCGCTCGGCGATGCCGGCATGCACCAGCAGCGTTTCCATGGTGTTGCAGGGCGCGTAGCGCTGGGTCTTGGCGTTGTCGGCGACGCGAATCGCCTTGTCCAGGTCCGCAGCGATGTCGATATAGACGTGGCAGATGCCGTCCAGGTGCTTGATCACCGGCACCTTGGCATCACGGCTGACGCGCTCGATCAGGCCCTTGCCGCCGCGCGGCACGATGACGTCGACGAACTCCGGCATGCTGATCAGCGCGCCCACGGCAGCGCGGTCGGTGGTCTCGACCACCTGCACCAGCTCGGCCGGCAGGCCGGCGTCGGCCAGGCCCTTCTGGATGCACAGGGCGATGGCCTGGTTGGAATGAATGGCTTCGGAACCGCCCCGCAGGATGGTGGCGTTGCCGGACTTCAGGCACAGGCTGGCCGCATCGATGGTCACGTTCGGGCGCGACTCGTAGATGATGCCGATCACGCCCAGGGGCACGCGCATCTTGCCCACCTGGATGCCCGAAGGCAGGTAGCGCATGTCGCGGATCTCGCCGATGGGGTCCGGCAGGGTGGCCACCTGGCGCAGGCCCTCGATCATGTCGTCGATGCGTGCCGGAGTCAGCGCCAGGCGATCCAGCATGGCTGGCTCCAGACCATTGGCCCGGCCGTTGGCCAGGTCCTGCTCATTGGCGGCGGACAGCTCGCCACGGGCGGCGTCCAGGGCATCGGCGGCGGCCAGCAGGGCGCGGTTCTTCTGCGCGGTGCTGGCACGGGCGGCCACGCGCGAGGCGGCGCGCGCGGCGCGGCCCAGGCGGGTCATGTAATCGAGAACGGACTCGGTCATGGTCTCGGCGGTCTGGCAGTTGGGAAAAGTGGGCGATTATAGCCCGCGCGCCCCGCCACGCCCAGCGGCGCCGGGCGGATGGTAAACAGCCCGTTCCGCGCCCTCCCCGGCTCCCACTCGCAAGCGCCAGCCCCCGCGGTTGCAGGGGATACGGTGACACCCACGGAAAAATACTGGCTTTTTGCCGCCCGAAGGTTGGGTAAACAAAATCGTCACCGATGTTTACCTTGAGGTCGTGCCCCGCGCCCCGACTCGCGGCGAGAACAACAACAAGGCGCCCGAGCGCCGGAGAATCGCCATGCTCTATCGCACCGGATACAGCGCAGACCTGCTCGCCTCGCCCCCCGAGAGGCTCCACATCGGCCCCTGGTGCCTGCATTACCAGGCCTGGTCCCACCACGCAGACGACCCACGAACGCCGGTGCTCATGCTAGGCGGCGCCTTCCAGAGCTTCCGCTCCTTCGCCGCCGAGGTGGAGGAGCTGCTCGGCGAGCACCCGGTCATCCTCCTCGACCTCCCCGGCCAGGGCGGCAACCTGCAACTGGCCCCCGAGCTGGGGCTGGAGCAACTGGCCGACCTGATCGCCGACTTCGTCGAGGAACTGGCGCTGCCCCCGCTGATGCCCATCGGCCTGTCCTACGGTTCGGCCCTGGCGGCGCTGTTCGCCAGCCGCCACCCGCAACGCTGCGAGCGGTTGCTGCTGGCCGGCATCACCGCCTTCGGCCGCGACGGCGCCCGCGCGTTGCTGGAGGAAGGCCTGCTGATGCTCGCCGAAGGCAACCTTGCGGCCTTCGCCCAGGGCGTGCTGATCGGCCTGATCAACCCGCTGCGCCTGGATGCCACCGGCATCACCCCGGGCTTCCGCAAGGCCATGCTGCGCCAGCTGCAACGCCTGTCGCCGGTGGAGCAGGAGCGCTATCGGCAGAACAGCCGGCGCCTGCTGGATTTCGGCGGCTTCGCCCAGCACCCGCGCTGCCCGACCCTGGTGCTGGCCGGCGAATACGACCACTTCACCCAGCCCTGGGAACACGCGCTGTTCGCCGCCGCCTGCGACGATGCCGACTGCGCACTGATCGAGAACGGCGACCACCTGGCCCAGTTCGAACGCCGCGACGCCTGCTCGCGCCTCTACGTGCCCTTCTTCAAGGGCAACCCGCTGCCGCAGCAGGCCCCCGGTGCCACGCGCCTGGCGCGGGGCATGCTCGGCAACCTGGAGAAACGCCAGGAACCCCGCCTCGCCCCGCTCGACCGCAACGGCCGCCTGTTCCACCCGGAACTGGGGGAGCTAAGCGTGGAAGTGAGCGAGTTGGGCTTCTTCGGCGGCCTGCTGCACGGCGACCTGCCGACCACGCTGCCCACCCGTGGCTGGAGCCTGCGCGCCGGCGACCTGCCAGCGCTGGAACTGCTGCCCCTGCGCCGCCAGGGCGACACGCTGTCGCTGGTGTTCACCCATGTCGACGCCCAGGCCAGCGCCGCCCTCGCCGCCCAGGTCGGACCCTGGCAAATGGCGGCGGCAGCGGCCTGAAAGATGGGAGCTGGAAGCTGGAAGCTGGAAGCTGGAAGCTGGAAGCCAGGAGTTTTCTTGAAGCTTTTGGCTTTGGCTTCTGGCTTGTCACTTGTGGCTTGCCGCTTGCCGCTTGCCCCTTGCCCCTTGCCCCTTGCCCCTTGCCCTTTGCCACTCAAGCCCTGAAACGTAGGCGAGGCAGCCAGCGCAAGGCAAAAACAGGCGAAAGGGCGGGAGTTTACGTGCTGTAAATGAGCACCTCGAGCCTGTTTTTAACGCCGCGATGGCAACGCAGGTCGTTTCATATGGAAGCTTCGACGACGCGGACCAGGGTGGGCCACCGCCCCATGCTCAAGCCCAGGTCGGCGCCATGCACCTGTGGGTCCAGCACCTGCACCCGGGGGAAACCACAGCGGTTGAAGCCGTCGACGATGGCCGCGCCGTCGCGGTAGTGCAGCGGGTAGTTGCCGCGGGTGAAGCGGCCGACCAGGTCGACGCCCCAGCGCACCTGGCGGTAGCGCGGGTGCTCGCGCAGGTCCGGGTAGAGGTCGGTGAGGTAGGAGGCTGAGGGGAAGGCGCGCAACTGGTCGGCCAGGCGCTGCCAGAAGCCCTCGATCACCGGCAGCTCGAAGTAATTGACCAACCCCTCGGTGATCACCACCACCGGCCGGTGGCGGTCCAGCCCGGCGAACAATGCATCCAGCCCCTGCCCGCCCTCGCCCGCGAGGATGTCCACGGCGCGCACCTGGTGGCGGCTGTTGAGCCAGCCCTCGCCGTGCAGCAGCAGGCGCTTGCGCGCGGCCATGGGCGGCAGGTCGGCCTCCAGGTAGCGCAGCTCCGGGTAGCGCTCGCAGAAGCGCCGACCCCGGGGCGACAGCCCGCAGGCGATCTCCACCACCTGGGTCGTGCCAGTGGCGATGGCAGCGTCGAGCCGGGCGTCGATCAGCAGGTGGCGTTGCAGCAGGAAGTTCTCGATATCCAGGCCGAAGCCCACCCGCGCGCCCCAGGTGATGGGGCTGAGCAGGCCGTGCACCCAGCGCCCGAGGGAGGTGGCGAACGCTGGGTCGGCCAGGTGATGGCGGTACCAGACATAACCGGTGTAGTGCGCGCTGGGCGTGATGTGGGCGCTGTCGGCCCGGGCGGTTCTGGACATGGCAGGACTCTTTATTGTTTTTCTCGGTGTTTCCCATCCAGCCGTTCAGCTGCCGGCCGTCGAGGCTTACGTATAATCGCCAGCCTAAGCCGCTGCGGATAGCCAAGACAGCCCATGCCCACCGTTCCCACCCTAAGTTTGCCCTGGCCGCAAGACCGTGCCCTGGGCGATGCCTTCTTCGACCGCGACGCACAACTGCTGGCCCGTGAACTGCTCGGCAAGGTCATCCGCCACCGGGTCGGCAAGCACTGGCTGTCGGCGCGCATCATCGAGACCGAGGCCTATTACTGCGCCGAGAAGGGCAGCCACGCCTCCCTCGGCTACACCGAGAAGCGCCGGGCGCTGTTCCTCGATGGCGGCCACATCTATATGTACTACGCGCGCGGCGGCGACTCGCTCAATTTCAGCGCCCAGGGGCCCGGCAACGCCGTGCTGATCAAGTCCGGCCACCCCTGGGTGGACGCGATCTCCGGCCCCGAAGCACTGACCGCCATGCAGCTCAACAACCCCGACGCCAACGGTATCCCGCGCCCGCCCGAACGCCTCTGCGCCGGCCAGACCCTGCTGTGCAAGGCCATGGGCCTGCGGGTGAAGGAATGGGATGCGCAGCGTTTCGACCCCGCCCGACTGTTCGTCGAAGACGTTGGCGAGCGGCCGACACAGATCATCCAGACCACCCGCCTGGGCATTCCCCACGGCCGCGACGAGCACCTGCTCTACCGCTTCGTCGACGCCGGTTATGCACGGCACTGCACACGCAACCCTTTGCGCCGTGGGCAGGTCGAAGGGCAGCACTATCACCTGATCGAAGGAACGACCCCATGAGCGAATGGCTCGACGCCCTCACCACCTGGCTCGGCGCCCACCCGCAGTGGCTGGGCCTGGCCATCTTCATCATCGCCTGCGTCGAATGCCTGGCCATCGCCGGCATCATCGTGCCCGGCACCGTGCTGCTGTTCGCCGTCGCCGTGATGGCCGGCAGCGGTGCACTGGGGCTTTGGGAAACCCTGCTGCTGGGCTACTTCGGCGGCCTGCTGGGGGATGCCATTTCCTATGGGCTGGGCCGGCGCTTCCACCAGAACATCCGCCGCCTGCCGGGCCTGCGCCACCACCCGGAATGGCTGGCCGGGGCGGAGAACTACTTCAACCGCTACGGCGTCGCCAGCCTGCTGGTGGGTCGCTACATCGGCCCGCTGCGGCCGATGCTGCCCATGGTCGCCGGCATGCTCGACATGCCGCTGCCGCGCTTCATCGCGGTGAGCATGCTCGCTGCGGCCGGCTGGTCGGTGGCCTACCTGCTGCCCGGCTGGGCCACGGGCGCGGCCTTCCGCCTGCCCTTGCCGGAGGGGTTCTGGAAGGAGGCCGGCGTGGTGGTGGTCGCCGTGCTGGCGATGCTGGCGCTGATCCTCCAGGGCAGCCTGCGCGAGAAGCGCTGGGCGACGCCCCTGGCCGCCGGCCTCAGCCTGGCGCTGCTGGCGGGGCTGTTCTTCGGCTGGTCCTACCTGCACGACTTCGACCAGGGCCTGATGGCGCTGGTGCAGGAGCAGCGCAACGACACCCTCGACAGCGTCATGGTGCTGGTCACCCGCCTCGGCGATTTCCGCACCCAGCTGTTCGCCGGCGCCCTGCTCACCTCGCTGCTACTGGTCGCCCGGAAATGGCGCCACGCGGTGTTCGCTGGCGCCACCCTGGTGTGCACGGCGCTGGCCAATGGCGGCCTGAAGCAGCTGTTCGCCCGCGCCCGGCCGGAGGTACTGGCCGAGCCCCTGAGCACCTTCAGTTTCCCCAGCGGCCACAGTTCGGCAGCCTTCGCCTTCTTCCTGGTGCTGGGCGTGCTGGCCGGCCGCTCGCAGCCCGCACGCATGCGCCTGACCTGGCTGTTGCTGGCCTGCCTGCCGGCGCTGGCCATCGCCCTGTCACGGGTCTACCTGGGGGTGCACTGGCCCACCGACATCCTTGCCGGCGCCCTGCTGGCCGGCTGCATCTGTGCGGCCTGGCTGGCCATCCTGCAGCGTGACGAGCCGATGCCGGCGATGAGCGCGCGGGTCTGGTGGCTGGTGCTCCCGGCCTGCATCGCCCTGCTCGGCGGCGTAGCCACCTGGGCCCTGCCCGAAGCCTTCGCCATGTACCGCTACAAGTGATCGGGAGCCGGTAGCCCGGGCTTCAGCCCGGGAAGGGAGAAGCGGGAGCCTCAGGCGATCATGTCGCCCTGCAGCTTGTTGAGCAGCCCCTGCAGGTGACCCAGGCGCTGCTCGGGGTCGCCCAGCGCCAGCAGTTCGAGCTTTTCCTTGAGCGAGAACGGCAGCAGGTAGGCCAGCTGGTTGGCCAGCTCCTGCTGCCCATTGGCCAGGCCGCCCATGCCCAGCCCCTGCACCAGCGGGTGCTCGGCCAAGGCGTTGAGCAGCGCGGCGAGGTCGGCGTGCTCGGGCTGCAGCGGGCGCTCCTCGGCCTCGTCCAGCCACTCGATATCGGCGACCGTCAACTGGTCGGGCAGCACCTCGGCGCGGGTCACCTTGAAACGCCGCACGCCTTCCACGCGGATCCCCAGCAGGCTGTTGGGCAACTGCTTGAAGTCGCGGATCACCGCCTCGCAGCCCATGCCGGAGAAACGGCTGGCCGCGTCGCCCACCTCCTCGCCCTCGAGGATGCAGACCACGCCGAAGCCGGTGCCCTGCTTCATGCAGCGGCCGATCATGTCCAGGTAGCGCGCCTCGAACAGCTGCAGGTCGAGCGAGCAGCCGGGGAAGAGCACGGTATTGAGCGGAAACAGCGGCAGATTCATCGACACGACCTCAAACGACCATCGCAACGGCCAGCGGCAACAGCACCGCGGTGGCCACACCCATCAAACTCATCGCCAGCGCCGCGAAGGCGCCACACTCCTCGCCTTCCTGTAACGCCCGGGCGGTGCCCACGGCGTGGGCGGTGATGCCCAGCGCCATGCCCTGGGCCGCCGGGTGACGCACGCCGATGCGGCGCAGCAACTCCGGGCCGAGGGTGGCGCCGATGACGCCGGTGATCAGCACGAACACCGCTGCCAGCGCCGCCACGCCGCCGATCTGCTCGGCCACCAGCATGGCGATGGGCGAAGTCACCGACTTCGGCGCCATGGTCATCAGCATCATGTGCTCGGCACCGAAGGCCCAGGCCAGGCCCACGCCCATAACCGTAGCAACCAGGCCGCCGATGAACAGGGTGATCAGCGTCGGCCAGAACAACTGGCGGATGCGCTTGAGGTTGAGGAACAGCGGCACCGCCAGGGCCACGGTGGCCGGGCCCAGCAGCAAGGTCAGCAGCGTGGTGCTCTGGCGGTACTCCTCGTAGCCGATGCCCAGGGGCACCAGCACCGCGATCACCACGGCCATGGACACCAGCACCGGCTGCAGGAACATCAGCCGGGTCTTCTCGTAGAGGAAGATGGACAGCTGGTAGGCCGCCAGCGTCAGGCCGACGCCGAACAGCGGATGGTGGGCGATGGCCTGCCAGGCGCCGTGCCAGTCGATGCTCATGGGCGACCCTCCTGGCGGGCCTTGCGGTCGATCAGGCGCTGCATCAGCCAGCCCACGAACAGCATCGAGAAGAACACCGACAGCGCCAGCGCGCCGACCACCGCCCAGAAGTCCGCCCAGATCGCCTGGGCATAGACCATCACCCCCACCGCCGGCGGCACCAGCAGCAACGGCAGGTAGCGCAGCAGGCTGCTGGAGGCCACCGACAGCGGCTCACCCACTTCGCCCCGGGCGACGAGGAACAGGAACAGCAGCACCAGGCCGATGATGGGGCCGGGCAGCATTTGCAGGAAAAGGGCGTTGATCCCGGTGCCGAGCAACTGGAACAGCACCAGCCAGGTCAGGCCGCGCAAAAGCATGAAAATCTCCGGATAGGTCGAGGAAGCAAACGGCGAACCGCGCGCAAGGCCCGTTGCAGAGGGCCCGTTGCCAGGATCGCGCCATTATAGGCCCGCTCGCCCCCCTCGCTATAACCCGCCATTCGCAGGGGGCATGCCAGCTTGACCCCTGGCATCCGGCCATGCTGATCTAGACGGCGATGAATCCAGGGTCGGCCAAAGACCCAGCAAGAAGAACAACAAACCACGTCCACGGAGGATGAAGCATGCCGTTCGTACCTGTATCCGAACTGAAGAACTACATAGGCAAGGACCTGGGCCACTCCGAGTGGCTGACCATCGACCAGGGTCGCATCGACCAGTTCGCCGAGTGCACCGGCGACCACCAGTTCATCCATGTTGACCCGGAGAAGGCCAAGCACACCCCCTTCGGCACCACCATCGCCCACGGTTTCCTCACCCTGTCGCTGATCCCGGCTCTCACCGAAGGGCTGCTGGTACTGCCCGAAGGCATGAAGATGGGCATCAACTACGGCCTGGACAGCGTGCGCTTCATCCAGCCGGTGAAGGTGGACTCCCGCGTCCGCCTGGCGCTCACCATCATGGACGTCACCGAGAAGAACCCCGGCCAGTGGCTGATCAAGGCCCGCGCCACCCTGGAGATCGAAGGCCAGGCCAAGCCTGCCTACATCGCCGAGTCCCTCAGCCTCTGCTTCGTCTGAAGCATCGTGCCGGCGGCCCTCGCCGGCACTTCCCCCGCCATTGGCCTTCGCCGCGCCGCATTCGTTAGAATCCCCATCGCCAATCGGCACCCGCCTTCTCAACAAGGACAGTTCCATGACCGAAAAACGCATTCTCCCCGCCTTCCTGCTGTGCTTCTTCCTCGGCACCTTCGGCGCGCACCGCTTCTACGCCGGCAAGATCGGCACCGCCATCCTGCAGATCCTCACCCTCGGCGGCCTGGGCATCTGGACCCTGATCGACTTCATCATGATCATCGTCGGCGCCTTCACCGACAAACAGGGCAACAAGATCACCCAGTGGACCTGAGCCCCTGCCTGACTGAAAAGAAAAGCCCGCAATAGCGGGCTTTTTTACGCCACACTTGCACCAGCCGTATCCACCTTCAAGGGACTGTCGATGAAACCGCTGCTGCCCCTCGCGCTCGCCCTGCTCCTCGTGGCCTGCGGAGACGGAGAACCCCTCACCCCGCCGGACGCTCGCCTGCCCGACGGCTCGCGCTACCGTGGCGCGGTGGTCGATGGCCTGCTGCAGGGCCCGGGGCGCCTGGACTACAGCAACGGCACCTGGTTCGAAGGCACCTTCAAGGATGGCCAGCCCAATGGGCGCGGCACCTGGCACGGCCCCAACGGCGTCGAGTACCAGGGCGATTTCAGCAACGGCCTGTTCGACGGCAACGGCCACATGACCTATGGCGACGGCACGCTCTACGAGGGCGGCTTCAAGGCCAACCAATTCAACGGCGAAGGCACGCTCAGCCGCGAAGGCATGGTCTACAGCGGCACCTTCCGCGACGATCGCTACCACGGCCAGGGCAAGCTCACCCTGCCCGACGGCAGCAGCTACCAGGGCCAGTTCAAACGCGGCGAACAGACCGGCCGGGGCGTGCGCACCGACGCCGATGGCTCGCGCTATTCCGGCCCGTTCAAGGCCGGCCAACTCGATGGCGAAGGCGACTACCAGGGCGCCGACGGCGGCTTCTACAGCGGTGGCTTCAAAGGCGGTCTGTTCGACGGCAAGGGCCGCTACCAGAACGCCGAAGGCTCGGTCTGGAGCGGCCAGTTCAAGGGCGGCAGCCTCACCGGCAGGGGCGAATACAAGGGCGCGGACGGCGAGCTGTACACCGGCGCTTTCCGCAACTGGCGCTACCAGGGCGAAGGCAGCCTCAGCCTCGCCGATGGCAGCCGCTACGAAGGCGGTTTCGCCGCTGGGCGCTATGCCGGCAAGGGCACCCTGACCCTGGCCGACGGCGGCCAGGAGAAAGGCACCTGGCGCGGTGGCCGGCGCATCAACGATGAAACCGGCAAGGCGCTGCCCAACCCCCTGGAGGTCGGCCTGCTGGAACAAGGCCGCCTGCTCGACGCCGCCATCGACGCCCTGCCCGCCTCCACCCCGGCGGTGGAGCTGTACTCCCTGAGCCTGGGGGGCGATGGCCGCCAGAGCGTATTCCTGCGCGAGGCCGACTACGTCGCCACGCTGCTCGACCAGCGCTTCGGCGCCCACGGCCACATCACCCTGATCAACCACCGCGACCACATGGCCGACCGCCCCCTGGCCACCCGCGAGAGCCTGGCCCGCGCCATCCAGGGCATCGCCCAGCGCAGCGGGCCGGAAGACCTGGTGTTCATCTACCTCACCAGCCACGGCTCCGCCGACCACCAGCTGGCCCTCGAGCAGCCCGGCCTGCAGCTCGGCGACCTGCCCGCCAGCGAGCTGGCCACGGTGCTGGCGCCGCTGAAGGAGCGCCACAAGGTGGTGGTGATCTCCGCCTGCTACTCCGGCGGTTTCATCCCCGCGCTCAAGGACGACAAGACCCTGGTGATGACCGCCGCCCGCGCCGACCGGGTGTCCTTCGGTTGCTCCGACGACAACGAATTCACCTACTTCGGCCGCGCCCTGCTGGCCGACGCCCTGAACCAGACCGACGACCTGGAACGTGCTTTCGAACTCGCCCGCACCGAGGTTGCCGAATGGGAGAAGGCCGACGGTTTCGAACCCTCCGAACCGCAGATCTGGGCACCAAAACCGGTGCTCGCCCATTGGCGAAAGTTGCGCGCCGCGCAAGCCCAAGAGGCCCTCGCCGCGCAACCTGCAACGGCCGACGGCAAAACCGCCGCCAGCCACTAAGCTGAAGCTGTAACAGCGGAGAAACAGCATGCATCTGACGCCCCAGCACATCCTGCTCGCCGGCGCCACGGGCTTGACCGGTGAACACCTGCTCGACCGACTGCTCAACGAACCCACGGTGGAGCGGGTGCTCGCGCCGACCCGTCGCCCCCTCGCCGAGCACAAGCGCCTGGACAACCCGGTGGGCGATATCGCCGACCTGCTGCCGCAACTCCAGGGGCCGGTGGACACCGCCTTCTGCTGCCTCGGCAGCACCATCCGCCAGGCCGGCTCCCAGGAAGCCTTCCGCGCCATCGACCTCGACCTGGTGCTCGCCGTCGGCGCCCGCGCCCGCGAACTCGGCGCCCGCCACTACCTGGTGATCAGCGCCCTGGGCGCGGACGCCAGTTCCTCGGTGTTCTACAACCGCACCAAGGGCGAGATGGAGGCAGCGCTCAAGGCCCAGGACTGGCCACAGCTGACCCTGGTACGCCCGTCCCTGCTGCTCGGCCCGCGCAGCGAATTCCGCCTCGGCGAACGCCTGGCCGCCCCGCTCATGCGCTGGCTGCCGGGCAAGTACCGTGGCATCGGCGCCTGCACCCTGGCCCGAGCCCTGTGGCGCCTGGCCCTGGAAACCGACCAGGGCACGCGCATCATCGAATCGGACGAACTGCGCCGCCTGGGCCGCTAAGCCCGGGCGGGAATCCTCCCGCCATTGGCCGAAATCCCCGCGCCGCGCGGGGATGCGCCCTGCTAACGTGAATGCCTCGTCAACCGCAATGGACTGCCCGCCATGGGTTTCTACGATCGCCACGTCCTGCCCCGCCTGATCGACTACGCCTGCGGCATGGGCGAAGTGATGAAGACCCGCTCGAAGATCGTGCCCCAGGCCGAAGGCCGGGTGCTGGAGATCGGTATCGGCACGGGCCTCAACCTCGGCTTCTATGACCCGGCCAAGGTGCAGGTGGTGATCGGCGTCGACCCCGCCGCGCAGATGCAGGCCCTGGCTCGCCAGCGTGCCGACGCCATCACCATCCCGGTGGAAACCATCGCCCTGGAACTGGGCGAGATCCAGGCCAGCGACGCCAGCTTCGATAGCATCGTCTGCACCTTCACCCTCTGCACCATCCCCGATGCACCGGCGGCGCTGAAGGAAATGCGCCGCGTGCTCAAGCCCGGCGGGCGCCTGCTGTTCGCCGAACACGGCCTGGCACCGGACGCCCCGGTGGTGCGCTGGCAGCATCGCCTCACGCCGTTGTGGAAACCCTTCGCCGGCGGCTGCCACCTCAACCGCGACATCCCGCGCCTGATCGAGGCCGGCGGCTTCGCCATCCGCGAGCTGCACACCGGCTACCTGCAGGGCCCGCGCCCCATGACCTTCGTCTATCGCGGCTGGGCGGATTGACCGGCGCCCCCGCAACCGGGTTAGCCTTGGGCGCTTGAAAGCCAGCCCGGAACCGCCCCATGCGTACCCTCACCTCGCTCACCGGCAACAGCCAGAAACTCGACGGCGGCGCCATGTTCGGCAACGCCCCGCGCGCCCTCTGGGAGCGCTGGATGCAGCCGGACGCGCAAAACCGCATCGACCTCGGCTGCCGCGCCCTGCTGGTGCAGGAAGACGAGCGCAACATCCTCATCGAAACCGGTATCGGTGCCTTCTTCCCGCCCGAGCTCAAGCACCGCTTCGGCGTGCAGGAGGCGCACCACGTGCTGCTCGACAGCCTCGCCGAGGCGGGCCTGTCCGATGCCGACATCGATATCGTGCTGCTCACCCACCTGCACTTCGACCATGCCGGCGGCCTGCTCGCCGCCTGGGAACAGGACCAGCCCATGCGCCTGCTGTTCCCCAACGCCCGCTTCGTCACCGGCCGCCGCCAGTGGCAGCGCGCCTGCAACCCGCACCCGCGCGACCGCGCCTCCTACATCCCGGAAATGCTCGAACTGCTGGAAGCCAGCGGCCGCCTAGTGCTGATCGACGAGCAGCCCGGCGCCGAGATCCTCGGCCCGGACTGGCGCCTGCACTGGAGCGACGGCCATACGCCCGGCCAACTGCTGCCGGAGATCGCCATGCCCGACGGTCCGGTGGTGTTCAGCGGCGACCTGATCCCCGGCGCACCCTGGGTGCACCTGCCCATCACCATGGGCTACGACCGCTTCCCCGAAGGCCTGATAGAAGAGAAGGAAGCCCTGCTCGCCAGCCTGCTGGAGCGCAATGGCCGCCTGCTCTTCACCCACGACCCGAGCGTCGCCATGGGCCGCGTCACCCGCGACGGCAAGGGCCGCTACGGCCTCGACGACAGCCTCGCCGCCGTGCACCAGCTGGCCGCCTGAGCCAGCCGGACAGAAATCAAGGAGCCCCGAATGAGCCTCGAATCCGTACGCGCCTTCCTCGCCGAGAAGGCCCCCGAACTCGCCATCATCGAATTGGAAACCAGCACCGCCACCGTCGCCCTGGCTGCCGAGGCCCACGGCGTCGAGCCGGGCCGCATCGCCAAGACCCTGGCCTTCCGCGTCGGCGAGCAGCACCTGCTGGTGGTGGCGCGCGGCGATGCGCGCATCGACAACCGCAAGTTCAAGGAAGCCTTCGGCGCCAAGGCCAAGATGCTCGACGCCGAAACCGTGCAGGCGCTGACCAGCCACCCCGTCGGCGGCGTCTGCCCCTTCGGCCTGGCCACCCCGCTGCCGGTCTATTGCGACCTGTCGTTGCAGGCTTTCGATGAAGTGGTCCCCGCCGCCGGCGCCATCCACAGCGCCGTACGCATCGCCCCGCAACACATGGCCGAACTGGTCGCCGCGCAATGGGTGGATGTCTGCCAGGACCCGGCCTGACGTCGGCCGATCAGAAGGAATCATCCGTAGGATGGGTAGAGGTACGAAACCCATCACCACGCAACCCTACGGAGCGCCTCAATTCCCCCCGGTCACACCCAGCCCAACGCCCAGCTCCGCCGCCACCGCGAAGGGCAGCAACAGCGTCTCCAGCACGGCGCTGAACGGCAAGTCGAGCGCCGCCCAGCCTGGCGCTTCAGCGCCGAAGCGGTCCTTGGGGCAGCAACCGCCATTGAGGGAATACCAATCCAGCCGGGTGCCGGAGTAGATGATGGGCGCGCCGGGCTTGGCCGCGTCCAGGGTACGCACGGCGGCGCAGCCCTGGAACACCAGCACCAGGCCGATGAGCAAGCCCAGGCGGGCGCGGCGCGGTTCAGTCATCGCTGCTCTGCAGATGGTGCTCGCCCCAGCGCGGCAGCATGTCCTGGGGGATTTCCAGCAGGTTGAGGATGCGCGCCACCACGAAGTCCACCAGGTCATCGATGGTCTGCGGCTGGTGATAGAAACCCGGCGAGGCCGGCAGGATGATTGCGCCGAGGTTGGAGAGTTTGAGCATGTTCTCCAGGTGGATGCTGGAGTACGGCGCCTCGCGGGGCACCAGGATCAGCTTGCGCCGCTCCTTCAACGCCACGTCCGCGGCGCGCTCGATCAGGTTGTTGCAGGCACCGGTGGCGATGGCCGACAGCGTGCCGGTGGAGCAAGGCACCACCACCATCGCCCCCGGTGCACCGGAACCGGAGGCCGCCGGGGCCATCCAGTCTTCCTTGCCGTAGACGCGGATCTGCCCCGGCGCGGCGCCGGTGTATTCGCTGAGGAAGGCCTGCATCGACTGCGGCTTGGGTGGCAGGGTGACCTCGGTCTCGGTGGCCATCACCAGCTGCGCGGCCTTGGAAATGAGGAAGTGCACCTCGCGGTCTTCCTGCACCAGGCAGTCCAGCAGGCGCAGGCCGTACTGGGCACCGGAAGCGCCGGTCATCGCCAGGGTGACGCGTTCGGGTCCGCTCATGTCGTCGTCCTCAGCCTTCCAGCGCCTTGGCCAGCTTGCCGTGCAGGCCGCCAAAACCGCCGTTGCTCATGATCACCACCTCGGTGCCCGGGCGCGCCTGGCCCTTCACCCGCTCGATGATCGCCTCCAGCGAATCGCAGACCACCGCCGGCACCGGGCAGGCGGCGGCCGTGGCGGCCAGGTCCCAGCCCAGGTTCGGCGGCGCGTACCAGATCACCTGGTCGGCCTGGGCCACGCTCTCCGGCAGGCCGTCGCGATGAGCGCCGAGCTTCATGGAGTTGGAACGCGGCTCGATGATGGCGATCACCGACGCCTCGCCCACGCGCTTGCGCAGGCCGTCGAGGGTGGTGGCGATGGCGGTGGGGTGGTGGGCGAAGTCGTCGTAAATGGTCACGCCGTTCACTTCGGCGACCTTCTCCATGCGCCGCTTGACGTTGCGGAAGGCGCTCAGGGCGGCGATGCCCAGTTCCGGCACCACGCCCACATGGCGCGCGGCGGCAAGGGTCGCCAGGGCGTTGGCCACGTTGTGCTGGCCGGTCAGGGTCCATTCCACGGTGCCCTGCACCTTGCCGTCGAACTGCACCTCGAAGCGCGAGCCATCCTCGCTGAGCAGGCGCACCTGCCACTGGCCGCCTTCACCGGTGGTCTGTACCGGCGTCCAGCAGCCCATTTCCAGCACCCGTACCAGGGCCGGTTCGGTGGTGGGGTGGATGATCAGCCCCTCGCCGGGGATGGTGCGCACAAGGTGGTGGAACTGCCGCTCGATGGCGGGCAGGTCCGGGAAGATGTCGGCGTGGTCGAATTCCAGGTTATTGAGGATCGCCGTGCGCGGGCGGTAGTGAACGAACTTCGAGCGCTTGTCGAAGAAGGCGCTGTCGTACTCGTCCGCCTCCACCACGAAGAACGGCGTGCCGCCCAGGCGCGCCGAGATGCCGAAGTTCTGCGGCACGCCACCGATGAGGAAGCCCGGGCTCATGCCCGCATGCTCCAGCACCCAGGCCAGCATGCTGGTGGTGGTGGTCTTGCCGTGGGTACCGGCCACCGCCATCACCCAGCGGCCCTGCAGCACGTGGTCCGCCAGCCACTGCGGGCCGGAGACATAGGGCAGCCCCTTGTTCAGCACATGCTCCACCGCCGGGTTGCCCCGCGACAGCGCATTGCCCACCACCACCAGGTCCGGCGCCGGGTCCAGGTGCGCGGGGTCGTAGCCCTGCATCAGCTCGATGCCCTGGGCCTCCAGCTGGGTGCTCATGGGCGGGTAGACGTTGGCGTCGGAGCCGGTGACGCGGTGGCCGAGTTCCTTGGCCAGCACCGCCAGCGAACCCATGAAGGTGCCGCAGATGCCGAGGATATGGATATGCATGGAATACCTCTGGAAACGGGCTGCCGGAGCCCGAAAAAAACATGCCGCAGGTTAGCACAGCGGCCCCGCCCGGAGCCTGGCCCTGCGGCATATGTAGAGCGCTGGAAGGTGATTTCATTCGCCGCCCCGCAACGAAAAAGCCCCGCCGAATGGCGGGGCTCCTTGTCACGCGTTCAGGCGGTCACTGCCAGTGGGTGGCGATCACCAGGTTCAGCTCGTCGCGCTGGGCGGCGGTGAGGTTGCCCTCGGCCCCCGCCGGCACGCCGAAGGCGGCCATCGCATCCACCAGCCCTTGCACCTGGCTGTCCAGCAGGGTCTTGCCGTCGGCCGACTTGAACTGGTCGAGGTGGTAGGCGCTTCCGCCGTACCAGTTCTCGATGCTCACCCGCTCGGTGCCGCCCACCAGGCTGACATCCAGGTCGTTGCCGTTCTGGCGGAACCAGAGTTGCTCGACCGAGATGCCGCTGCCGAACTGCAACAGGTCCAGGCTACCCGCCACGCTGTCGTTGTTCTGGATGACATCCTGGCCGTCGCCCAGGCCGAAGACATAGGTATCCGAGCCGGCACCACCGGACAGGGTGTCGTTGCCGGCCCCCCCCATCAGCGTGTCATTGCCCGCGCCGCCGGACAGCCGGTTGGCCGCCGCGTTGCCCCGCAGCTGGTTGTCCAGGGTGTTGCCGGTCCCGTCTATAGCGGCCTCACCGGTCAGGGTCAGGTTCTCCACACCGAAGGCCAGGCTGTGGCTGATGGAGGCCTCGACCGTATCGATGCCCTCGTTGAGGTACTCGAAGACGCTGTCACCGGGCGAGTCGATCACGAAGGTGTCGTTGCCACGGCCGCCATAGAGGCTGTCGTTGCCCTCGCCGCCGTACAGGCGGTCATCGCCATCGCCGCCATTGAGGACGTCATTGCCGGCCCCGCCGAACAGCGTGTCGTTGCCGAGGTTGCCGTTCAGGGTGTCGTTGCCGTCACCGCCATCGAGGTAGTCCTGCCCGGAGCCCGTCACTAGCAGGTCATCACCGCCCCTGCCGAACAGGCAGTTGTTGCCGATGCCACCGTACAGCGCGTTGTTCGCATCGTTGCCGATGATGAGGTTGTCCAGATCGTTGCCGGTGCCGTTGATGGCAGCGGTGCCGGTGAGGGTGAGGTTCTCGACATTGGCGCCCAGGGTCAGGGTCAGGCTGGATTCAACGGTGTCGATCCCCCCGCCCGCGCTCTCGATCACCAGGTCACTCAGCGAGTCCACCTGGTAGGTGTCGTCGCCGGCACCGCCTTCCATGCGGTCGCCGCCCAGGCCGCCAAGCAGCGAGTCATTTCCGGCGCCACCGAACAGCGTGTCGTTGCCGGCTCCGCCATCGAGGGTGTCGTTACCGGCAAAGCCACGCAGCTCGTCCTGGCCGTCATCGCCGAAGAGGGCGTCGTCCGTGGAGTAGCCCTGCACCGTGTCGTTGCCATAGGAACCGTGCAGCAGGCTGTTGCGGATGAAGTCGCCGGTCCAGATATCGCCATTGCCGAAACGAACCTCCTCGATGGAGGCCGGCCCCTTGCCATCACCAGCGAAGAAGCCGACGACGGTCAGGCTGTCCAGGGTGTTGTTGCGCTCGAACACCAGGTCGTCGTCGACACGACGGAAGCGGATGTGCTCGGGGTTGAAGTCGGCGAACTCGATGACGTCGTGCTTGTCGATGCCGTCGTCCTGGTTGTGGATGACGTCCTGCCCCCAGTAGTTGTTGAACACATAGGTGTCGTTGCCCGTCCCGCCGATCAGGGTGTCCTTGCCCTGCCCGCCGTTCAGGCGGTCGTCGCCCGCCTCCCCGCGCAGCAGGTTGTTGCCGTCGCCGCCACGGATATCGTTGTTCAGCGCATTGCCGATGCCTTCGATCGCCGGGCCACTGAGGACCAGGTTCTCGACGTTGTCGCCCAGGGTCCAGGAAACCCGCGACTCGACCGTGTCGATGCCGCCGTCCACGCCTTCGATCACGCTGTCGCCCGCATCCACCCAGTAGCGGTCATCACCCGCGCCACCGATCAGGGTATCGACGCCGGTGTAGCCATCGAGCAGGTCGTTGCCATCGCCGCCGTCGAGCAGGTCGTTGCCGGCACCGCCGTAAAGCGTGTCGTCGCCGGCCAGACCGAACAGGCTGTCGTTGCCCCCCTTGCCGTCGAGAACGTCGTTGCTGGCAAAACCGACCAGACGATCATCAGTGGAGTCCCCCTGCAGCACCCGCGAGCGGAGCTGGTCCGGCAGCCACTGGGTGCCGTCGGCGAAGCGGATCTGCTCCACGGCTCCAGTCGCACCGAAGTAGCCCACCACACGGATGCTATCGGCGCTGCCCCACAGGTTCAGCAACAGGTCGTCGCCATCGTGGCTGACGGTGATATCACCGGGAGCGATGCCCGTGGCGAACTCGATAGCGTCGAGGGCACCCTCGGTATCGTCGATCACATCCTGGCCCCAGCCACGGGCGAAGCTGTAGAGGTCGTCGCCCTCGCCACCCTGCAACTGGTCGTTGCCCGCGCCGCCATTCAGCGCATCGTTGCCGGCGCCGCCCTGCAACAGGTTGTTGCCGGTGTTGCCAGTCAGGGTGTTGTCCAGGCTGTTCCCGATGCCCTGGAGGTTGGCGCTGCCGGTGAGCGTCAGCTTCTCGATGCCCGCCCCCAGGGTGAAGGAAACACTGGCCTCCACCGTGTCGGTGCCGCTGCTGTCGATCACCACATCGCCTGCGGAATCGACCACGAAGACGTCGTTGCCAGCACCGCCGTTCAGGGTGTCGTTGCCCGCGCCCCCGACCAGCCGATCGTTGCCGGTGCCCCCTTCGAGCACATCATCGCCGCTGCCGCCGTCCAAGGTGTCGTTGCCATCACCCCCGAGGATGCTGTCATTGCCGGCACCGCCACTGATGCTGTCGGCAGTGGCGTAGCCCGTCAGCGTGTCATTGCCGCTGGTGCCCTGCAGTACCAGCGCCTTGATGGTCGTCAGGGTCCAGCGGGCGCCATTGGCGAAGCGGATTTCATCCACCGCATTGGAGGTGGCGCCATCGCTCAGGAAGTAGTTGATGACATTGATGCGGTCGCCGCTGCCGCCCAGGCTCAGCACCAGGTTGGCCCCGCTGCGGGACACCTGGATATCGCTCGGCAGGATATCGGCAGCGAACTCGATGACGTCCAGGCCATTGGAGCCGGACTCGAAGTTCTGCACCGTGTCCGAACCCCAGCCCCTGGCGAAACGGTACACATCGTTGCCGACGCCCCCTTCGAGGGTGTCGTTGCCGCCCTCCCCGCTGAGGGTGTCGTTGCCGGCGTTGCCCATCAGGTAGTTGGCGCCCTGGTTGCCGGTGATCAGGTTGTTCGCGCCGTTGCCGAAGCCGGTCAGGTTGCCGCTGCCGGTCAGGCGCAGGTTCTCGATATTGGCACTCAGCGTCGAGCTGATGCTGACGCTGGACTCCAGGGTGTCGATGCCCTCGTTGGGGTTCTCCTGGATCACATCGCCGAGGGAGTCGATCACATAGGTGTCGTCGCCCAGCCCGCCACGCAGGGTGTCGGAGCCGGTGCCGCCATTCAGCACATCGTTGCCGGCACCGCCGATCAGCAGGTCGTTGCCCTCCGCGCCGAAGAGCGTGTCGTTACCCGCTCCGCCGTTCAACGTATCGGCAGTACTGAAGCCATTGAGCAGGTCATCGCCATCGCCCCCCTGGAGTACCAGGCTGCGCACCTGCCCGAAGGTCCAGACCACGCCGTTGGCGAAGCGGATTTCTTCGATCGAGTTGACGCTCGCCCCGTTATTGAGGAAGTAGCCCTTGACCAGGATGGAGTCCGACGCCCCCTTCAGGGTGAGCATCAGGTCGTCGCCCAGATGCACCGCCTGGATATCGCTCGGCAGGACATCCGCGCCGAACAGGATCACATCGCGGCCGTCACCATTGTCGAAAATGGTGTCCCGACCCCAGCCACGGGAGAACAGGTAAGTGTCGTTGCCATAACCGCCGCTGAGCTGATCGTCGCCAGCGCCCCCGTCAAGGCGGTCATCACCCGCTCGGCCTTCGAGGATGTTGTTGCCCGCATTGCCGGTCAGTTCGTTGTTCAGCTCGTTGCCGAAGCCGTTCAGGTCCGCCGTGCCGGTCAGAACCAGGTTCTCGAGTGCACCGACAAGGCCGTAGTTGATGCTGCTGCGCACCGTATCCACGCCACCCCCGGCCATCTCGCTGATCCGTTGCTCGATCTGGCTGATGACGTAGGTGTCGTTCCCCGCACCGCCGATGAGCAGATCGGCCCCGCTTCCGGCATCCAGCCAATCATCGCCGTCGTCGCCGAGCAGGGTATCGTCGCCCGCCCCGCCGTAGAGGCTGTCGTTGCCGGCACCGCCCTCCAGGGTGTCCTTGCCATCCAGGCCATACAGCCGGTCGTTTCCGGCTTCGCCCTTGAGGCGGTTATCGCCGGAGTTACCGGTGATGTCGTTGTCCAGCTGGTTGCCATAGCCGTCGATGCGGGCGCTGCCGGTCAGGACCAGGTTTTCCAGGCCGTAACCCAGCGTATGGGTCATGCTGCTGCGCACGGTGTCGATCCCGCCACCGATGTTCTCGGTGATAGCGGCGTAGCCTTGGCTGTCCACCACATAGGTGTCATTGCCCATGCCGCCAATAAGCTGGTTGTAGCCCTCCCCGCCGTCCAGCCAGTCGTCGCCATCACCGCCGAGCAACAGATCGTCACCCGCACCGCCGAAGAGGCTGTCGTCGCCCGCGCCACCGTCCAGTTGGTCGTTGTCACCCAGGCCGAACAACTGGTCATCGCCCAAGCCACCGGAAAGGGTGTCGGGGACGGCCGTTCCCGTCAGGGTGTCGTTGCCGGGCGTGCCGGCGTTGAGCATCTGCAGGACCTGCAACGGCCGCCACATCTGGTCGGAGAAACGGATCTCATCGATGGCGTAGGGTGCAAGGGCATCGGCATTGAAATAGTTGCTGATGGTGATCCTGTCGCTGCTTCCCTGGCGGAGCAGGATCAGGTCATTGCCAACTCGGCTGAGCCGCACGTCTTGCGATGACACGTCGAGGATCTCGATCACATCGACACCGCTCTCCATGGCCTGCTCATTGATCAGCACCTGGCCCCAACTGCCCGCCAGGCGATAGGTGTCGTTACCCTGGCCGCCGATCAGGGTGTCGAACCCCTGCCCGCCCACCAGCGTGTCATCGCCCTCGCCACCCAGCAGCAGATCATCACCGCCAAGGCCGTTCAGCATGTCGTTGCCGGCGCCGCCTTCCAGGGTGTCGGCCTGGCCAGTCCCCTGGAGGAAATCAGCGCCCGGAGTTCCCTGCAGGAACTGGCCCTGGGGGGCGTTCTCCACGCGCGTCCTCACGTCATAAGGCGACCAGCGGGCACCATTGGCAAAGAAGATTTCCGCGATCTCCGGCAGGCCGACGCTGGAGAAGTAGTTGCGCAGGATGACCTGATCGTTCGAGTCGACGAGGCTCAGCACCAGGTCCACGCCGACGCGCCTGCAACTGACATCCTCCGGCAGGATGCCCACCTCGAACTCGAGGCGATTGACGAAACCATCGCCACCGCCGTCCTCGATCACATCGCGACCGCTGCCTCGGCCGAAGCGGTAGATATCGGCTCCCGAGCCGCCCCGCAGGGTGTCGTTGCCCAGGCCGCCGGCTAGCGTATCCACGCCAGCGCCACTGACCAGCAGGTCATCCCCCTCAGCGCCATAGAACTGGTCGTCCGTATCGCCGCCAACCAGGGTGTCGTTGCCGTTTGTGCCTTGAAAATCCATACCCTCTCCTTTGATGGATCACACGATCGAACCGCCACCACCCGCGCCCCTTCGGTAGTCCGAAGAGGTATCCGCAGGTGTGGATAAATGAACGGGGGGCTGTCGCAATCAGGCAGGCTGCATCACCGAGTCGAGGCCCAGCACCTGGAGGTAGCGGGCGATGCCGCTGTCAGTCGAATATCCCCGTGCGGTAACCACCGCCTGCCGCCTCAAGGCCTGGAAGCGCTCGGGCTCGGCCAGGGCCTGCAAGGCCTTCTCGGCGACCCGCTCACCATCGAAGAAGTCCACCAGCAGCCCGTTGCGGCCGTCCTCGATCACCTCGCGCACCGGCGCGGTATCCGAGCCGATGATCAGGCAGCCGCTGGCCATGGCCTCCAGCAGGGACCAGGACAGGACGAAGGGGTAGGTCAGGTAGATATGCGCGGCGGAAACCTGCAGCACTCGCTTGTAGGTGGCATAGGGCACCTTGCCGAGGAAGTGCACGCGCTGCAGGTCGATGGGGTTCTCCGCCAGCAGCTTGCTGCGCCAGTTGGCAGCGCCCTTGGGGCGGCTGCCGTAACTCACCTCGTCGCCACCGACCACCAGCACCTGGCAGGTCGGGTGCGCCTCAAGGATGCGCGGCAAGGCCCGCATGAAGCTGTGGAAGCCCCGGTAGGGCTCCAGGTTACGTGCCACGTAGGTGAGGGTCGGCTGCCCGGCCTTCAGCACCCGGCCATCGGGCAACTCCAGGCTGGCCTCGGGATCAGGGCCCAGGCCGGCGATATCGATGCCTTCATGGATCACCTGCATGGCGTCGCGATAGGCCGCGGGGTGCACGCTGCGCTGCCACTGGGTCGGGGTGATGGCGAGGTCGCAGTTCTCCAGGTTGAGCAGGTGCAGCGCATTGCGGCTGCGGATGCTCGCAGCGCCGTTGGTATCAAGCGGGAATTCCGGGTCGAAACCGGCATCGGCGCCACGGGCCTGGTAGTAGTACTCGCAGAAGTGGATCAACCGCGCCGAGGGGAAGGCCTCCTTCACATACAGGCTTTCACCCCACCCCGGATGGGCGACCACCACATCCGGTCGGTAACCCTTGCCCTTCAGGTCCAGAAGCAGGCGTAGCACCTGCTGCCCATGAAGCACGCCATCCTCGAAGGTGCGCACATAAGGGTGCGTCTGCGCACTCGCCTTGCGATGGGGCTTGTAGCGTAACAACCGCACCCCCGGCAGCCCAGGCGCCTGCTCGCGGCCGATGGCCAGGACCTCGACATCCTCCCGCTTCGCCAGATGGGCGGCGAGATGACGGAACTGGCCAGGGAAATTCTGGTGAATGAACAGCACACGCATCCCGCCGCAACTCCTTTTGCAGGTCTTCCATGGCTGCCACCCCTCGGGTTTGCCCAGGCGAGAAGCGGCAGAAAATCATGGCACTACGCCACAAGCGAAGGATGAACCGGGACAGGGGAGCAAGGAAAGCGGGCCGCGTGATGCGGCTCACGAATGGCGGATCAATAGCCAAGCAAGGAATCAGGACCTAGCGTCCTGGATTCCCACCACCTCCAAAAACGCCCCGATCACCCGCCTCGCCCCCTGCTCCTTCAAGCACACCAGCGTCTCGGTCATGCGCGGTTCGAAGTCGAGGATGGGCAGTACGTGCACGCCGCGACTGGAGCCGAGTTCGGCGGCGGAGACGATGCCGACGCCGAGGCCGGCGACGACCATCTCGAACACCGCTTCGCGACCTTCCACTTCGATGGCGGGGTGGGTGTCGAGGTCGAGGCGGCGCATTTCGTCTTCCAGCATCTGCCGGGTCATGGAGCCCTGTTCGCGCAGCACCAGCGGGGCGCGGTGCAGGTCGGCGAGGTGGATGGCGTCGCGTCGTGCCCAGGGGTGGCCTTCGGCGACGAAGGCCACCAGCGGGCCGCTGCTGAGCACATGGGCGATCAGGCGGTCGTCGTCCACCGGGCGGCCAAGCACGGCGAAGTCGGCCTGGTAGTCGATCAGCCGGCGCAGGGATTCGTCGCTGTTGCCGGTCACCAGGCGCACGCGGATGCCGGGGTAGCGCTCGCAGAAGCGGGCGATGTAGGGCAGCAGGTGCATGGGCGCGTCCACTGCCAGGGTGAGGCTGCCGCTTTGCAGGGCGCGGGAGCGGGTGAGCAGTTCCTCGGCCTCGTTTTCGGCGGCGAACAGGCGCTGGGTGATGGCCAGCAGGCGCTCACCCAGTTCGGTGAGCTGCACCGAGCGCTTGTTGCGGTTGAACAGCAGCACGCCGAAGCGCTCCTCCAGCTTGCGCACCTGGTCGGAGACCGCCGGCTGGCTGAGGAACAACTGCTCCGCCGCGCGGGTGAAGTTGCCGTGCACCGCCACGGCGTGGAAGGCCTTGAGTTGCGCCTGGGAAACCGACATCACAGCCCCTACTAATAAGCTCAGCTTGTTTGTGAAATACCATAAATCGATTTCATTTATTTCTAGCCAATTGCTTTGATCAGCGCCAGCCCCGACCACCGCTGGAGACGATCATGAGCAAAGCCGAATTCCCCGCATCGCATACGCCCCTCGCCGCGCCGGTCCAGGGCGAGCCCTACCTGCTGACCCCCGGCCCGCTGACCACCTCGCGTGCCACCAAGGAAGCCATGCTGCGTGACTGGGGCTCGTGGGATGCCGACTTCAACCGCGTCACCGCCGAGATCCGCCAGCAGCTACTGGCCATGGCCGGGGTGACCGACGACAGCTACGCCTGCGTGCCCTTGCAAGGCAGCGGCACCTTCTCGGTGGAAGCCGCCCTCGCCACCGCCATCCCCCGCGACGGCAAGGCGCTGATCCTGATGAACGGCGCCTACGGCCAGCGCGCCGCCAAGACCCTCGATTACCTGGGCCGCGCCCATATCGCGCTGGACAAGGGCGACTACCTGCCGCCGCTACCCGAGGAGGTGGACGCCCTGCTCCGCGACCACCCCGAGGTGACCACCGTGTTCCTGGTCCACTGCGAGACCAGCTCCGGCATCCTCAACCCCCTGCGTGAGCTGGCGGCTGTGGTGAAGGCCCATGGCAAGCGCCTGATCGTCGACGCCATGAGCTCCTTCGGCGCGGTGCCGCTGACGGTGGACGAGGTGTCCTTCGATGTCCTGGTGTCCTCGGCCAACAAGTGCATCGAGGGCATCCCCGGCTTCGGCTTCGTGATCATCCGCCGAGACCTGCTGGAGGAATCCGCCGGCCGCGCCCACTCCCTGAGCCTCGACCTGCTGGAGCAGTGGCGCTACATGGAGCGCACCGGCCAGTGGCGCTTCACCCCGCCCACCCACAGCGTGGTTGCCTTCCACGCGGCACTTGAACAGCACGCCGCCGAGGGTGGCGTGCAGGGCCGCCTGGCGCGCTACACGCGCAACCGCGACGTGCTGGTGAACGGCATGCGCGAGCTGGGATTCGAGACGCTGCTGGAGGACCGCTGGCTGTCGCCGATCATCACCACCTTCTTCAGCCCCGAGCACCCGGCCTTCGAGTTCAAGCGCTTCTACGACGAGCTCAAGGCCCGCCAGTTCGTCATCTACCCCGGCAAGCTGACCCAGGCCGAGAGCTTCCGCATCGGCTGCATCGGCCAGATCGACGAGCCCATCGTGCGCCAGTTGCTGCGCGCCATCGCCGAGTCCCTGCAGGCAATGGGCGTGACCCTCGAGAAAACGGCGGCCTGATCCGCCCCTTGGCCGCCCGTGCCCCGATACGGGTGGCCCCTTTTCCATCGGCCGGCGACCGCGCCGGCGAGGAGCCCGCCCACCCGAGACGATCAGCACCATGCCTGACGCACGGCCTCTGCCCTTCTGACCAGGCCCGGCGTTTAGACAGCCAGGAAGTACCCAAGAACAACAACAGCCTCCCTCTCGCACTGTCGGCAAACCCATAGGGGTCAGAACCATGAACAACCAACTCGGTGTCCAAGGGCGCGGATGGCAATCCATCCAGCGCTGGCGTGTACAGATCTTCCTCATCACCTGGCTGGCCTACGCCGCCTTCTACTTCACCCGCAAGGCCTTCTCGGTGGCCAAGCTCGGCATCACCGAGGACGCGGATTTCGAACTCGAAAAATCGGTCATGGCCAACCTCGATGCCCTGTACCTCGCCGCCTATGCCATCGGCCAGTTCACCTGGGGCATCTTCGCCGACCGCTTCGGCCCGCGGGTGATCGTCTTCGGCGGGCTGCTGGTCTCGGCGCTCGCCGCGCTGGCCATGGGCACCTTCGCCACCCTGCCGATCTTCGCCACCTGCATGGTGGTCCAGGGCCTGGCGCAGTCCACCGGCTGGAGCGGGCTGTGCAAGAACATCGGCTGCTTCTTCGCCACCCGCGAGCGCGGCCGGGTGCTGGGCTACTGGAGCACCTGCTACGCCTTCGGTGGCCTGGTCTCCACGCCCTTCGCCGGCTGGTGGGCGTACCAGGTGTTCGGCGACTGGCGCGCGGCCTTCGTCTCCAGCGCCGTGGTGGTGCTGGTGGTGGCGGTGCTGTTCTGGCTGCTGCAGCGCAACCGCCCCGAGGACGTCGGCCTGGAGCCGGTCGAGGTGGAAGTGAAGACCTCCCGCGAGCTGAAGATCGAGCGCGACGGCCACTGGGCATCGCTGCGCAAGATCATGGGCAACCGCACGGTGCTGGTCCTCGGCCTCGCCTATTTCCTGCTCAAGCCGGCGCGCTACGCGATCCTGCTGTGGGGCCCGATGATGGTCTACGAGCGCATGCCCGCCGTGGGCAAGGTCGCCTCGGCCATCGTGCCCACAGCCTTCGAAGTGGCCGGGCTGGTGGGGCCGATCCTCATCGGCATCGCCTCCGACCGCTGGTTCGGCGCGCGGCGCATGCCCGCCTGCGTCATCAGCCTGGTGGCGCTGACCCTGTGCCTGGGCCTGTTCGTGCCGGCCATGCAGAGCGGCAGCCTGTACCTGGTGGTCGGCCTGCTGTTCATGCTGGGCCTGACCCTCTACGGCCCCGACTCGATGATCAGCAGCTCCGCCGCCATCGACTTCGGCACCACTGAAGCGGCCGGCACCGCCGCCGGCTTCGTCAACGGCTGCGGCTCGGTCGGCGCCATCCTCGGCGGCCTGCTGCCCGGTTACTTCGACACCACCACCGTGTTCATCGGCTTCACCGTCGCGGCCCTGCTCGCCAGCCTGATGCTGGTGCCGTTCTGGAACAGCCGGCCCAAGACCCTGAAGGTTCTCGACGGACTCATCCCCCCACCCGGCAACGACGGCCAGCCCCTCGGCGCCCGTTCCTGACTTCACTCCCAAGGAGACACCCATGAACTACCAGCAACCCACCCAGCTGCAAGCCGCGATCCTCGACTGGGCCGGCACCGTTGTCGACTTCGGCTCCTTCGCGCCGACGCAGATCTTCGTCGAGGCCTTCGCCGAGTTCGGCGTCGCCGTGAGCCTGGAGGAAGCGCGCGGCCCGATGGGTATGGGCAAGTGGGATCACATCCGCACCCTGTGCGACCTCCCCGCCATCGCCGAGCGCTACCGCGCCGCCTTTGGCCGCCAGCCCACGGACGACGACGTCACTGCGATCTATGAACGCTTCATGCCCCTGCAGATCGAGAAGATCGCCCTGCACTCGGCGCTTATCCCCGGCGCCCTGGAGGCCATCGCCAGCCTGCGCGGCAAGGGGCTGAAGATCGGCTCCTGCTCCGGCTACCCGGCAGCGGTGATGGCCAAGGTGGTGGAACTGGCGGAGAAGAACGGCTACGTCGCCGACCATGTGGTCGCCACCGACGAAGTCCCCAACGGCCGCCCGCACCCGGCCCAGGCACTGGCCAACGTCATCGCCCTGGGCATCAGCGACGTGGCCGCCTGCGTGAAGGTGGACGACACCTGGCCGGGCATCCTAGAAGGCCGCAGCGCCGGTATGTGGACGGTCGCCCTCACCTGCTCCGGCAACGCCCTGGGCCTGACCTGGGAGCAGTTCAAGGCCCTGCCCGCCGCCAAGCTGGAGCAGGAGCGCGCACGCATCGTCCAGCAATTCGAAGGCGCCCGCCCGCACTACCTGATCGACACCATCGCCGACCTGCCGCAGGTGATCGACGCCATCAACGCCCGGCTCAAGCGCGGGGAAATGCCGCAGGGCAATTGAGTGAACCGTAGGGGGCACCCTGTAGAGGCAACTTCAGTCGCCAAGCAGCCCGCAGGGCTGCCCCTGCTCGGTGCCACAGGTAGCACCGCCTGGTGGATGAAAAGAGCGCCATCCACCCTACGCCCCGGTCCGCTCAGTGCCTGAGCCAAGCGTAAGCCCCACCGTAGGATGGCGTAGAGCGCAGGGAAACCCATCACCGTAGAGGCAACTTCAGTCGCCAAGCAGCCCGCAGGGCTGCCCCTGCTCGGTGCCACAGGTAGCACCGCCTGGTGGATGGAAAGAGCGCCATCCACCCTACTCCCCGGTCATCTCAGTGCCTGAACCAAGCGCAAGCCCCACCCGTAGGATGGCGTAGAGCGCAGCGAAACCCATCATCAACAGGCCTGAACCCGACGGAGATTCCCGGGCTGAAGCCCGGGCTACATCCGAGCCTGGCTACAAACTGCGCGTTTCGATCGAATGCTTGCGCAGCTTGCGGTACAGGGTGTTGCGGCTGATGCCGAGCTGCTCGGCGGTGCGGGTCATGTGCCAGCGCTGGCTTTCCAGGGCGGCGAGCAGGGCGCTGCGTTCGGCGTCTTCCAGCGGGTGCACCACGCAGTCGGTGGTGGGGGCCGGGGCAGGTGCACGGCGCAGGTCCGCCGGCAGGTCGGCGTAGCGGATGCGGCCGTCCTCGCACAGCGCCGCCAGGGTGCGCAGCACGTTGCGCAGCTGGCGCACGTTGCCGGGCCAGGCGTAGTCGAGCAGCGCCTGGCGGGCGTCCTGCTCCAGGCGGATGGCCTGGCCACGGGCTTCTTCGTGCAGCAGGTGGTCGAGCAGCTCGGGGCGGTCGCTGCGCTCGCGCAGGGGCGGCAGGTCGATCACCAGGCCGTTGAGGCGGTAGTAGAGGTCTTCGCGGAAACTGCCATCGGCCACGCGAGCTCCCAGCTCACGGTGGGTGGCGCTGATGATGCGCACGTCCACGGCCTGGGCCTCGCCGCCGATGGGCACCACCTGGCGCTCCTCCAGCACCCGCAGCAGACGGGTCTGCAGGGCCAGGGGCATGTCGCCGATCTCGTCGAGGAACAAGGTGCCGCCATCGGCCTGTTGCAGCTTGCCGCGCATGCCTTCCTTGCGCGCACCGGTGAAACTGCCGCCGCGATAGCCGAACAGCTCGCTCTCGATCAGGGATTCAGGGATGGCCGCGCAGTTGAGCGCCACGAAGGGCCGCGCAGCGCGGGAACTGGCCAGGTGCACGGCCTTGGCGAAGGCCTCCTTGCCGGAGCCGGTCTCGCCATTGACCAGCACGGGCACGTCGCGCTCGTACACCTTCAGCGCACGGCGGAAGTCGGCGGCCAGCGCCGGGTCGCCCAGGCACAGGCCGGGCACGGCGGATTTCGGTGCCACCGGTAACGCACGGGCGACGGCACGCGGCTGGCCCCGCAACACGGCATAGAGGGCACGGCCATTGCGCGCACGCAGCGGCCAGCTGGCATTGGGTTGTGGTTGGGCGCGGCCGAGCAGGTCGTCCAGCCGGCAGTCGAAGAAGGCTTCCACGCTCTGCCCCAGCAGGCGCTCGCGGGCGCTGTCCAGCAGGTTGATGGCGCTCTGGTTCACCGCGCGGATGCGCCCTTCGCCGTCGAAGGCCATCAGCCCCTCGCTGAACAGGCCGACGTACTCGGCCTGCAGGTGGAAGCGCAGCAGCCACTCGCCCTCGAAGCGGCGCAGGAAGTAGCAGCTCTCGATCATCTTCGCCGAGAGGTTGACCAGCGCCATGGTGTGGAACTGGCTCTGGCGCGACACGTCGTGGCGCGCGGAAGACACATCGAGCACCGCCAACAGGTCGCCCTGGGGGTCGAACACCGGACTGGCGGAGCAGGTGAGGCCGGTGTGACGGCTGCGGAAGTGCTCGTCCTGGTGGATGGTCAGCGCCTGGCGCTCGATCACGCAGGTGCCGATGCCGTTGGTGCCCTCGCGGGCTTCGCTCCAGTCGGCGCCCAGCCAAAGGCCGGCGCGCTCGAAGGCCTGGCGCTCGGCCCCGGCGGTCACGCAATTGAGGATCACACCCCGGGCATCGGTGAGCAGCACCGCATGGCCGGCACCGGAAAGCTGGTGATAAAGGCTGCTCATCTCGCCGCTGGCGATCTCCAGCACCTGCTGCATGCCTTCGCGGCACTCGAGCATGCGCGCATGTTCGAGCACGGTCGGCGCCATGGGCAGGGCCGGGTCGAGGTGGTAATCCTCCAGGCAGCGCAGCCAGGAGCGGGCGATGGAAGGGTCGGCGGCGGGCCCGCTGGACTGGGCCTTGCCTTGCGCCACGGTCAGCACTTGCCGAGCGTGGCGGCTCAGGTGGTCGTGCATTCTTGTCGTTCTCCATTGCGGGCTTGCGGGAGGCAGCCCGTGCCCCGATGGGCACCCGCATCGCCGCAGCATCCACCAGCACAAGCGGCTTTGCAATCGCCGGGTGACCCACCGGTCGAGCGCTGTACCGGATGCGTGACACTCTGTCACCCGGGACGTACCAGGCATGCGACAGCCCTCGCCCACCGGCCGTTCCCCACAACGCCTGGAGCCTTCTCCCACGGGGCTTTCACCGGCCTGGCCCGGCCCTTGCTCTATGCTGCTCAAAGCGCTTCGGCGCCAACTCCCCAATAAGCACAAGAGCCAGGAGATAGACCATGCGTTACGCCCAACCCGGTACCCCCGGCGCCATCGTTTCCTTCAAGGCCCGCTACGGCAACTACATCGGTGGCGAGTTCGTCCCGCCGGTCAACGGCCAGTACTTCACCAACACTTCGCCGGTGAATGGCCAGCCCATCGCCGAATTCCCCCGCTCCGACGCCGCCGACATCGACAAGGCGCTGGACGCCGCCCACGCCGCCGCCGATGCCTGGGGCAAGACCTCGGTGCAGGACCGCTCCCTGGTGCTGCTGAAGATCGCCGACCGCATCGAAGCCAACCTCGAACTGCTCGCCGTCACCGAAACCTGGGACAACGGCAAGGCCGTGCGCGAAACCCTCAACGCCGACATCCCCCTGGCCGCCGACCACTTCCGCTACTTCGCCGGCTGCATCCGCGCCCAGGAAGGCGGCGCCGCCGAGATCAACGAGAACACCGTCGCCTACCACATCCACGAACCCCTGGGCGTGGTGGGGCAGATCATCCCGTGGAACTTCCCGCTGCTGATGGCTGCCTGGAAGCTGGCCCCGGCCCTGGCCGCCGGCAACTGCGTGGTGCTCAAGCCCGCCGAACAGACCCCGCTGGGCATCAGCGTGCTGCTGGAGCTGATCGGCGACCTGCTGCCGCCCGGCGTGCTCAACGTGGTGCAAGGCTTCGGCAAGGAAGCGGGTGAAGCGCTGGCCACCAGCAAGCGCATCGCCAAGATCGCCTTCACCGGTTCCACCCCGGTGGGCTCGCACATCCTCAAGTGCGCCGCCACCAACATCATCCCCTCCACCGTGGAGCTGGGCGGCAAGAGCCCGAACATCTACTTCGAGGACATCATGCAGGCCGAGCCGGCCTTCATCGAGAAGGCCGCCGAAGGCCTGGTGCTGGCCTTCTTCAACCAGGGCGAAGTGTGCACCTGCCCGTCCCGCGCCCTGGTACAGGAATCCATCTACCCGGCATTCATGGCCGAGGTGATGAAGAAGGTGAAGGCCATCAAGCGTGGCGACCCGCTGGACACCGACACCATGGTCGGCGCCCAGGCCTCCGAGCAGCAGTACGACAAGATCCTCAGCTACCTCGATATCGCCCAGCAGGAAGGCGCTGAAATCCTCACCGGCGGCGGCGTCGAGAAGCTCGAAGGCAACCTGTCCACCGGCTACTACATCCAGCCGACGCTGCTGAAGGGCAACAACAAGATGCGCGTGTTCCAGGAGGAGATCTTCGGCCCGGTGGTGGGCGTCACCACCTTCAAGGACGAAGCGGAAGCCCTGGCCATCGCCAACGACACCGAGTTCGGCCTGGGCGCCGGCCTGTGGACCCGCGACATCAACCGCGCCTACCGCATGGGCCGTGGCATCAAGGCTGGCCGCGTGTGGACCAACTGCTACCACCTGTACCCGGCCCACGCCGCGTTCGGTGGTTACAAGAAGTCCGGCGTCGGCCGCGAGACCCACAAGATGATGCTCGACCACTACCAGCAGACCAAGAACCTGCTGGTGAGCTACGACATCAACCCTCTCGGCTTCTTCTAGAAAAGGCTCTCCTGGCCTGCCGCGAGCCTCGCAGGTCCAGGCCAGGAGAGACCCCTTGTAAGTGAAAAACCAGGACCGGGCGCCGATCAGGCAGCGCCCGGTCCGCTCCACCCCGGCTCCATCCGACTACAACAACAAGAAACGGTGAACACCATGTGCATCACGCCTCGCTGCTGCCCGCAGTCGGTGGTCCGTGCCCGCTCGGGCCACGCGCCGCCTCCCGCCTCTCCGATCCGTCGCCCCACTTCCTTCAAGGCAACATCCGGAGACGCGCATGACAACCACTAACCAACTCAAACCCACCCTCGGCACCCTGCACCTCTGGGGCATCGCCGTCGGCCTGGTGATTTCCGGCGAGTATTTCGGCTGGAGCTACGGCTGGGGCGCCGCCGGCACCCTCGGCTTCCTGGTCACCACGCTGCTGGTGGCGACCATGTACACCTGCTTCATCTTCAGCTTCACCGAACTGACCACCGCCATCCCCCACGCCGGCGGCCCCTTCGCCTACAGCAGCCGCGCCTTCGGTGAGCGCGGCGGCCTGATCGCCGGCATCGCCACGCTGATCGAATTCGTCTTCGCCCCACCGGCCATCGCCATGGCCATCGGCGCCTACCTCAACGTGCAGTTCCCCGAACTCGATCCCAAGCACGCGGCGGTGGGTGCCTACTTCGTGTTCATGACCCTGAACATCCTCGGCGTCAGCATCGCCGCCACCTTTGAGCTGGTGGTCACGGTGCTGGCCGTGGCCGAACTGCTGGTGTTCATGGGCGTGGTGGCGCCGGGCTTCAGCTTCAGCAACTTCGTGCTCAACGGCTGGGCCGGCTCGGACACCTTCAGCAGCGCCTCGATCTCCGGCATCTTCGCCGCCATCCCCTTCGCCATCTGGTTCTTCCTCGCCATCGAAGGCGCGGCCATGGCCGCCGAGGAAGCCAAGGACCCGAAACGCACCATCCCGCGCGCCTACGTGGCCGGCATCCTCACCCTGGTGTTCCTCGCCATCGGCGTGATGATCATGGCCGGCGGCGTCGGCGACTGGCGCCAGCTGTCGGGCATCAACGACCCGCTGCCCCAGGCCATGAAGGCCGTGGTCGGTGAGAACTCCGGCTGGATGCACATGCTGGTGTGGATCGGCCTGTTCGGCCTGGTGGCCAGCTTCCACGGCATCATCCTCGGCTACTCGCGGCAGTTCTTCGCCCTGGCCCGCGCCGGCTACCTGCCACGCGGCCTGGCCAAGCTGTCGCGCTTCCAGACTCCGCACCGCGCCATCATCGCCGGCGGCGTGATCGGCATCGCCGCCATCTACAGCGACGGCCTGATCAACCTGCAGGGCATGAGCCTGACCGCCGCGATGATCACCATGAGCGTGTTCGGCGCCATCGTCATGTACATCATCAGCATGCTCGCGCTGTTCAAGCTGCGCGCCAGCGAACCCAACCTGGAGCGCACCTTCCGCGCCCCGGGCTACCCGGTGGTGCCGGCCATTGCCCTGCTGCTGGCGGTTGTCTGCCTGGTGGCCATGGCCTGGTTCAACACCCTGATCGGGGTGATCTTCCTCGGCATCATGGCCGTGGGTTTCGTCTGGTTCCAGTTCACCGCCCACCACCGCGCCAGCGCCCCCGCCGACGCGATGCTGACCCGCATCTGAGCCCCAGGCCGGCCCCGACGCAATGGCGGGGCCGGCACAGACAGGACGATCGACATGGCAGTTTTTTCCCATAGCGTCGGCGGCCAGACCTGGCGCTTCGACAGCCTCAAGGAGGTCATGGCCAAGGCCAGCCCGGCGCGCTCCGGTGACTTCCTCGCCGGCGTCGCCGCCAGCAGCGACGGCGAACGCGTGGCCGCGCAGATGGCCCTGGCCGACATCCCGCTCAAGCACTTCCTCGACGAGGCGCTGATCCCCTACGAGGAGGACGAAGTCACCCGCCTGATCATCGACGGCCACGACCGCGCCGCCTTCGACCCGGTCAGCCACCTCACGGTCGGCGGGCTGCGCGACTGGCTGCTGGGCGATATGGCCGACGAGACCTCACTGCGCGCCCTGGCACCCGGGCTGACGCCGGAGATGGCCGCGGCCGTGTCGAAGATCATGCGCGTGCAGGACCTGGTGCTGGTGGCGCAGAAGATCCGCGTCGTCACCCGCTTCCGCAACACCATGGGCCTGCGCGGGCGCATGTCCACTCGGCTGCAGCCCAACCACCCCACCGACGAGCCCGCCGGCATCGCCGCGAGCATTCTCGACGGCCTGCTCTACGGCAACGGCGACGCCATGCTCGGCATCAACCCGGCCACCGACAGCCTGTCGTCCATCTGCGCCATGCTGGAGATGCTCGACGCCATCATCCAGCGCTACGAAATCCCCACTCAGGCCTGCGTGCTCACCCACGTCACCACCTCCATCGAGGCGATCAACCGTGGCGTACCGCTGGACCTGGTGTTCCAGTCCATCGCCGGCACCGAGGCGGCCAACGCCAGCTTCGGCATCAGCCTGGAAATCCTCCGCGAAGGCCACGAGGCCGGCCTCTCGCTGAAACGCGGCAGCCTGGGCAACAACCTCATGTACTTCGAGACCGGCCAGGGCAGCGCGCTCTCCGCCAATGCCCACCACGGCGTCGATCAGCAGACCTGCGAAACCCGCGCCTATGCCGTCGCCCGCCACTTCGACCCCTTCCTGGTCAATACCGTGGTCGGCTTCATCGGCCCCGAATACCTCTACAACGGCAAGCAGATCATCCGCGCCGGGCTGGAGGACCACTTCTGCGGCAAGCTCCTCGGCGTGCCCATGGGTTGCGACATCTGCTACACCAACCACGCCGAAGCCGACCAGGACGACATGGACATGCTGCTGACCCTGCTCGGCGTCGCCGGCATCAACTTCATCATGGGCATCCCCGGCTCCGACGACGTGATGCTCAACTACCAGACCACCTCCTTCCACGACGCCCTCTACGCCCGCCAGAGCCTGGGCCTGCGCCCGGCCCCCGAATTCGAGGCCTGGCTCGAGCGCATGGGCATCGCCAGCCAGCAGGGCGGCCGTGTGCGACTGGGCGAACAGGTGCCGCCCGCCTTCCGCCAGGCCCTGGCGCAGCTCACCTGAGGAAGCCCGATGAGCGACGACAAACGCCCCGCCCTCGACAACCCCTGGCGCGAACTGCGCAACCTCACCCCCGCGCGCATCGCCCTCGGCCGTGCCGGCACCAGCCTGCCCACCGAAGCCCAGCTGGACTTCCAGTTCGCCCACGCCCAGGCCCGCGACGCCGTGCACCTGCCCTTCGACCGCGCGGCCCTGGCTGCCGAGTTGGCCACGCGTGATCGCGACAGCCTGCTGCTGCACAGCGCAGCGGCGGACCGCCACACCTACCTGCAGCGCCCGGACCTGGGCCGACGCCTGGACGAGGAGTCGGTCCAGCGCCTGCGCCAGCACGCCGAAGCCAATCCCGACGGCTACGACCTGGCCCTGGTGATCGCCGACGGCCTGTCCTCCCTGGCCGTGCAGCGCCACGCCCTGCCCTTCCTGCAACGCTTCGAGGAACAGGCGGCGGAAGACGGCTGGAGCACCGCGCCCATCGCCCTGGTGGAACAAGGCCGTGTGGCGGTGGCGGACGAAGTGGCCGAACTGCTCAAGGCGAAGATGGTGGTGATCCTCATCGGCGAACGCCCCGGCCTCAGCTCCCCGGACAGCCTCGGCCTGTACTTCACCTGGGCGCCCCGGGTCGGCCTCACCGACGCCAGCCGCAACTGCATCTCCAACGTGCGCCTGGAAGGCCTCTCCTACGGCCTCGCCGCCCACCGCCTCCTCTACCTGATGCGCGAAGCCAGCCGCCGTCAGCTCTCCGGGGTCAACCTCAAGGACGACTCCCAGGTGCCGATGCTCGACGGCGCCGGCCAGCCTGCACGGGGCAACTTCCTGCTGGGTGGTTGAAGCGCCTCGCCCACCCTGTGGGAGCGGATTCATTCGCGATGGACCGGGAGCCGGGCCCTGCCGCTCCCCGGTCTCGGCGGGCCTCTTCCTGGACAGCCTGGATGATGGGTTTCGCTGCGCTCTACGCCACCCTACGGGTCGAGCCGGGTGACTGAACGGCACGCGACGCCAGTGGTCGAGATGGAAACCCCAGGCATCCGTGATGCGGCCCGCGATCCCGCCGGGTCATGGCTGTCGCCACTGGACAAGCGCCGCGACCCAGCCATGCTGTCTGCTCGTCCCGCAGCCATTCGACAGGACTCCCCATGACCGACCTTTCCTCCTTCCCCATCACCCACAAATGGCCCGCCCAGCATCCCGACCGCCTACAGCTCTACTCGCTGCCCACGCCCAACGGGGTGAAGGTGTCGATCATGCTCGAGGAAGTCGGCCTGCCCTACGAGGCGCACAAGGTCAGTTTCGACACCAATGACCAGCTGTCCCCCGAGTTCCTCTCCCTCAACCCCAACAACAAGATTCCCGCCATCCTCGACCCGGACGGCCCCGGTGGGCAGCCCCTGGCGCTGTTCGAGTCCGGCGCCATCCTGCTGTACCTGGCAGAGAAGAGCGGGCGCCTGATTCCCGACGACGCCGCCGGGCGCTACGAGGCCATCCAGTGGCTGATGTTCCAGATGGGCGGCATCGGCCCGATGTTCGGCCAGCTCGGCTTCTTCAATAAATTTGCCGGCAAGGACTATGAGGACAAGCGCCCGCGCGACCGCTACGTCGCCGAGTCCAAGCGCCTGCTCGGCGTGCTCGACCGTCGCCTGCAAGGGCGTGACTGGATCCAGGACGACTACGGTATCGCCGACATCGCCACCTTCCCCTGGGTGCGCAACCTAATCGGCTTCTACGAGGCCGGCGAGCTGGTGGGCATCGACGGTTTCGCCAACGTCACCCGCGTGCTGGAGGCCTTCCTCGCCCGCCCAGCGGTGGCCCGTGGACTGAAGATTCCGGGGTGATCTCGGCACCGCTACCGGACGGTGCGCGCGCCGTCCGGGAAGACGTACACTGCCAGCCCCTACCCGGTTCCCCGCCCAAGCAGGTGCCAATGGACCCGAACACCCCCAAGCCCATCCACAGGCTGAACGAGCAAGGCTACGAGCTGCTGGTCAACGCCGTGGTCGACTACGCCCTGTACATGCTCTCGCCCGAGGGCGAGATCATCAGCTGGAACGCCGGCGCGGAGCGGATCAAGGGCTACAGCGCCGAGGAAGCCATCGGCCAGCACCTGTCGATGTTCTTCACCGAGGAAGACCGCGCAGCCAACCGCCCCGCCCACCTGATCGCCACCGCACTCAATACCGGGCGTTCCCAGGACGAAGGCTGGCGGGTGCGCCGCGACGGCACGCGCTTCTGGGCCCTGGCGGTGATGGATGTGGTGCGCGACCACGACGGACGGATCATCGGCCTGGCCAAGATCACCCGCGACATGACCGAACGCCACGAGTCCGAGCTGCACCTGCAAGGCCTGCGCGCGCAGCTGTTCCAGGCGCAGAAGCTGGAAGCCCTGGGCCAGCTCACCGGCGGCATGGCCCACGACTTCAACAACCTGCTCACGGTGATCATCGGCGCCTCGGCGCTGGCCGGTCGCACCCAGGACCCCAAGCGCATCAAGGAACTGCTCGGCAGCATCCACGAGGCCGGCCTGCGTGGCAGCCACCTGACCCAGCACCTGCTCTCCTTCGCCCGCCAGCGCGACCAGCAGCAGCAAGTGGTGCAGCTGGAAAACACCCTGCATTCGGCGCAGATGTTCTTCAGCCAGGCGCTGCCCAAGGGCATGACCCTGGAGCTGCAGCTGTGCCCGCCGCTGCATCCCATCCTGGTGGACCCGAGCCAGCTGGAGATGACCCTGCTCAACCTCATCTTCAATGCCCGCGACGCCATGGAGCAGGACGGCAGCATCGTGCTGCGCGCGGAGAACCGCACCCTGACGGGCGAGTGGGACGAGCTGACCGGCGAATTCCTGATCATCTCGGTGCGCGACAGCGGCAGCGGCATCCCGCCGGAGGTGCTGCCGCGCATCTTCGAGCCCTTCTTCACCACCAAGGGGCTGGGCAAGGGCACCGGCCTGGGCCTGAGCCAGGCCTACGGCTTCGTGCGCCAGCACGGCGGCACCATCCGCGTGGACAGCGAACCGGGGCGCGGCACCACCATGACCCTCTGCCTGCCGGCGCTGCTCTACCAGGCCCCCTGAAAGGTGCCGCCGCGCACAGGAACTACTTCAGAAGGCACGACTCTATCGCTGATAGTGAGCCGGCAGCGTAGAATCGCCGGGATCAAGGCCGACCCGCCCATGACCGGACGCAATGCGCAGTGCCGGCCAGCCAGGCTCCCGAGCAGGCACGTCGGCCCTCTACAAGCGAACATCCAGATGAGGCAGGCCAGAACTTGGAACAGCTAAAACGCCTTCAAAGCGGCATCGAAGGGCTGGATGCCCTGTTGAAGGGTGGCTTGGTTGCCGGCGCGTCCTACATCGTCCAGGGCCGTCCCGGATCGGGCAAGACCATCCTCGCCAACCAGATCGCCTTCAACCACGTGCGCGACGGCGGGCGCGTACTGGTCGCCACGCTGCTGGCCGAAACCCATGAGCGACTGTTCCAGTTCCTCTCCACCCTGAGCTTCTTCGACGCCTCGCAGATCGGCGCGCAGATCCAGTTCGTCAGCGCCTTCGACACGCTGGAGAACGAAGGCCTGGACGAGGTGGTCAAGCTGCTGCGCCGCGAGATCAGCCGGCAGAAGGCCACGGTGCTGATCGTCGACGGCCTGCTCAATGCCCGCTCCAAGGCGGATACGCCGCTGGACACCAAGAAATTCATCGGTGAGCTGCAGGGCCACGCCGCCTTCGCCGGCTGCACCGTGCTCTTTCTCACCAGCGCCCGCCTCGACGACGGCAGCCCCGAGCACACCATGGTCGATGGCGTCATCGAGCTGGGCGAAGAGCTGTTCGGTGCCCGCTCGGTGCGCCGCATCCAGCTGCGCAAGACCCGTGGCAGCGGTGCGCTGTCCGGCCTGCACGAGTGCGAGATCACCGACGACGGCCTGGTCGTCTACCCGCGCCTGGAAACCCTCTACAGCCGCCCCACGCGCCCCGACAGCGCCGACCTGCAGCGCATCTCCAGCGGCATCGGCGGCCTCGATGCGCTGATCGACGGTGGCCTGGCGCGCTCCTCGGCCACCCTGGTAATGGGCCCGGCCGGCGTCGGCAAGACCAGCCTCGGCATCAGCTTCCTCGCCCAGTCCACCCCCGAGGAGCCCGGCCTGCACTTCGGCTTCTACGAGTCCCCAGAGCGCCTGCGCATCAAGGCACGCAGCATCGGCATCGACCTGCAGCCCCTGGAAGACAGCGGCGCCCTGCACCTGAAGTGGCAACCCACCACCGAAGGCCTGCTCGACGGCCTCGGCGCTCGGCTGATCAAGACCGTGGTCGAGAAAGGCATCAAGCGCGTGCACATCGACAGCCTCGGCGGCATGGCCCGCGTCGCCAGCAACCAGTCGCGCCTGGTGGAGTTCTTCAGCGCCCTGATGAACGAGCTGCGCGCCCTCGGCGTCACCGTCCTCGCCACCTGGGAGATGCGCGACCTGTACAGTGCCGACATCAACGCCCCGGCGCCGGAGCTGTCGAGCATCGTCGACAACCTGGTGCTGATGCGCTACGTGGAAATGAACTCTGAACTGAAACGCCTGCTGTCCATTCTCAAGATGAGGGACAGCCGTTACGACCCCTCCCTGCTGGAGGTCGTTATCCACGACCATGGAATCAACCTCGACAAGGCCTTCAAGCATGCGACGGCAGTCATGTCGGGGGCGGCAACGCCCAATCCCGGCAACTGAAACACGCCAACTGGTCAGTGCCTAATGACAACGATCCTGGTAGTCGATGACGAGTATCTGATTGCAGATATCCTGGCCTTTGCGCTGGAGGACGAAGGCTACATGGTGGTCAAGGCCGGCAACGGCCGCAGGGGACTGGAAGTTCTCGATCGCGAGCGCCCGTCCCTGGTCATCACCGACTTCATGATGCCGATCATGGACGGCCTGGAGTTCGCCCAGGCGATCCGCGCGCGCACGCAATCCCCCGATCTGCCGATCATCCTCATGAGCGGCGCCCAAGGCAGCGTCGGCCGCGACCGCAGCGACCTGTTCGCCGCCGTCTTCGACAAGCCCTTCGACATCAACGCCGTGATCGCCACGGTCGCGCAACTGATCGGCCCCAGCGACGGCCAGGCCTGAACCGCCCCGCTCCGTCCGCCGCCCATTGCCAGCGTCGCTCGCGTCCCGGAAACTGCCGGCTTTCAGCCCCCAGCGGAGACCGCCGTGTCCACCCAAGAACTCGCCAGCGACCCCACCTGGGTCCAGATCTGCCAGGCCGTCGCCCTCGACCCGCAGCGCCGCTTCACCTCTCGCCAGGCCGTGCTGGGCAGCCCCGACGCCCTCGAAGCCACGCTCTATCGCGCCGACCCCGACGATGCCGACGCCGATGAGGAAGACCTCGGCGATGCCCGCGTACTGATCACCGGCGTCTTCCAGCCCCCCGCCGAATGGAGCGACAGCGAGCGCGAGGAATACTACGACGACAGCGACCCCGTGCAGTTCTTCAGTGCCCTGATCGAATGCATCGCCGCCCCCGCCAGCCGCGCCTACTTCACCGCCGAAGCCGGCGACCAGGTGGCCGTGAACACCCCCGAGGGCGCCATCGAGATGTACTTCCTCTACGAAATCTTCGAAGACGAAGACGGCCACCACGCCGTGCTCATCCGCGACACCGAAGCCTTGTTCTGAGGCGACGCAGCGGCGGTTTCAAGGCCGCCCTTTCGCGAATGAATTCCACAAGGGCGGCGGCGCTGCGCGCCACTTGGCGACTAAAGTCGCCCCTACAAAGGCTCTCGCCACCGCACGGGCAAGACCGCCGTGTAGGGTGGATGACGCTCTTTTCATCCACCAAGGGAGCGGTGACGGGCCACGTCGCCAGGCGCTTCGCGAGCCCGTAGCCCGGACTTCAGTCCGGGGCTCCGATCGCGAATGAATTCGCTCCCATAAGGGCGGCGGCGCTGCGCGCCACTTGGCGACTGACGTCGCCCCTGCAGGAGCTTTCGCAGAGCTCGCCCCTACGGGCTCAACGACTCAACGGCCGCGCCCGGCCAATACGGCGGTGGCGCCCTGGGCCTTGCGGCAGTACCAGATAACGCGGCTGACGCCCCGGGTGATGGCGACATAGGCCAGGCGCAGGCTCTCGTCACGCATGGCCTGGTCGTAGCTGTTGCGGAAGAATCCGCAGCGGGCATACAGGGCGTTGCGCAGGGGGTGCGCCTCCGTGGGCAGGCAGTCGTCGACGATCACCGCCACTTCCGCCTGCAGGCCCTTGGCGCGGTGGATGCTGTAGGCCTTCACCGGCAGCGCCGGGTCCAGTTGCGCCTGGATGCTGCGCAGGGCTTCGTTGCGACGGCCGAGCAGGAGCACGGCGGTGCGCTCGCCGCTGCCACGCTCCTCGACATGGCGGCACTGGGCCTGGATGTCGGCGACCAGGTTCGGCAGCCCGGCGGCCAGGTCGAAGCCCTGCACCAGGCGCACGCCGTCCTCCGGCTGGGCAACCTTCACCGCGCGGCTGGTCTTCTCCTGCTTGAAGGCGACGCCCCCGAGTACCGCCTCGCCGTCGCGTACCACCGTTTCGATGGAGCGGTAGTTGGTTTCCAGCAAGAGCACCTTGCTCTTCTTCGCCTTGCCCTTGCCGGGGAAGTGGCGGTCGAAATCCATGAACAGCTCAGGCGAGCTACCGCGCCAGCCATAGATGGACTGCCAGTCGTCGCCGATGGCCATCAGACTCGGCGCCCGGCGCGAGCGTGCCAGCTGGCGGTGCACGGCCTGCAGCCACTGGACGATCTGCGGGGAGATGTCCTGGAACTCGTCGATCAGCAGGTGCGTCAGCGGCTCCAGCAGCGCGGCGTCGAGGCTGCCGGCCGGCAGGCGCTGGGTGAGCTCGGCGAAGGCATCGTTGAAGGTCATCGCGCCGCGCTCGCGCAACAGCGCCTGGAAGCGCGCCCAGAAGGGCTGCAGGGCTTCGATGAACAAGCGCTCCTGGGGCGGGCAGTTGAGCGTGGCCGGCTGCAACCGGTCGATGCGCAGGCCGATGCTTTCGATGAACCCGGCCTGGGCATGGAAGGCTTCCGGCAGCGGCAGCGCAGTCAGCTCGCCGGCCAGGCGCAACGCATCACGGGGTGCCTGGCCGATGGTGGCGCCCTCCTCCTCCACCGGTTCGGCCAGCCCCAGCAGGCGGTGCACCCGCTGGCGGAACCCGGCATCGGCGGCGTAGCAGGCCTGGTAGGCCTCCTCCAGCAGGCGTTGCTGGGCCGGGCGCAGGCGGCCGGCGGCGAGGGGGTTGTCCGGCTCGGCGCTGGGGTCGCGGTCGTCCAGCTGCTCGAACCAGGCGGGGTTGCCCAGGGCCGCCTTGGCCAGCACGCCCATGGCCGAATGGAAGGTGCGCACGCACTGCCGCGCCTGGGTGGCGTCGAAAGCGAATTCCCAGAAGCCGAGCACCCGCTGCAGCTGGTCGCGCAGCTGCGCACAGGAGGCGTTGGTAAAGGAGATGACGGTGAGCTTGCCGGGCTCGATGCCCAGGTGGCAGAGCATGAACACCACGCGCAGCACCAGGGTGGTGGACTTGCCGGAACCAGCCCCGGCGAAGATGCGGGTGACCGGCGCGCGGCCGAGGATCATCGCCCACTGCTCGTCCGAAGGCGCAGCCACCACGCCAGCGGCCACGGCGGCGGCGACCTTCTCGCGCATGGCCTCGGCGACACCGGCGCTTTGCCGCAGGGGGCCGCCGTAGATGCCGTCGTCCTGGAGCTCAGCCGCCGGCGCAGCGACCCCGCCCGGTTCCTTGGGGGCGGATTTCTTGCCACTCGAACGGCCCTTGGGCGTGCTGGTGGCGCCCTTGCGGCTGCGCCCACGGGGTTTCTTCTGCGCCTGGGCGGCCATGGCCTGCGCAGCCTCGCGCTCTTCGCGCAGGTAGGCGGTGGTACGGGGGAAATAACGCGCCAGCGCTCCGGAGAGCAGCGACTTGTAGCGCTTGACGGCAGACAGCATCCAAAGGGTCCGGGAAAGCGAATAACAGGGCGCGATGATAAGGGCTTTGCCCCGGCGCCGTCAGTTGCTGGCCCCTGGCCAACCGGCGGCAAGGCCTTGCCCCGCGCCGGCAATGCGGCGCCGCGCACATTCCCGAGTAAAAGGCCGGAAGCCTTCTGCAGCGGGGCTTTCACGAATATGGCCCGATCCCTGCACCAAAGCGGCGCATCCTCTGCATCCAGGGAAAGGCCATGACCATCATCTCCAACAGCTCGCCGCTGGCGACCTACCTCGCCAGCGCCACCAAGCCGTCCACCACCGGCACCAGCGGTTCCACCACCGGCACCACCACCGGCACCGACGGCAAGGCCACCGACAAGCCGACGGACCCCATCGCCGAACTGCGCCAGTTCGCCGCCAACCTGGTAGCCCAGGGGCGCGGCGGGCTGATGAACGCCATGGCCGGCAACACCAGCAACGTGCTGAGCAACGCCAGCGCCGCGACCAGGGCCGGGCTAAATGGCGGCAATGGCGCACAGATACAGCTGCCGGACGTTTCCACCCTGGACCGCGACGACGCCGCCAAGATGCTGACCCAGGTGCAGAAGCTGCTCGACAAGGGCCTGGAAGGTGCCTTCTCCTTCGTCGGCGTGAACGGCGACAAGCAGACCAGCTCGCTGGAGACCTACCGCGACTGGCTGCAGGCCAAGGGCGGCATCAGCATCTACGCCTGAGCCTCAGCGCAGGGCCTCGGTCAGCAGCGGCAGGTAGCGCGGGTGCAGGGATATGTCGTTGTGGCCCGCGCCGTCCAGCACCTCCAGCCGTGCCACGCCGGGGGCGAAGGCCGCCGCCAGGCGCTCGCTGCTGTCACGGGGGATGACCTGGTCATCGCTGGCCAGCATCAGCAGCGTCGGCACGCGCAGGGCGCCGACGACATCCGCCGAGCGGTAGCGATCCCGTAGCAACCCGCGCACTGGCGCCCAGGGGAAACGCCCGGCGGCGACGTTCTCGATGCTGTCGTAGGGGGTGATCAGCACCAGCCGGCTCACCGGCCGCTTGCTCGCCAATTGCACGGCAACGCCCGAGCCCAGGCTGCGCCCCACCAGCGCCACCTGCTCGTGGCGGTCGCGGATGTGGTCATAGAGCAATTCGGCATCCCGCAGGATCAGAGCCTCCGACGGCTCGCCGGAACTGCCGCCATAACCCGGGTAATGCATCAGGTAGAGCGCGCGGTCGGGGAAGGCCTCGGCCAGCTGTTCCAGGTTCAGCGACACATCCTCGCCATTGCCACCGAAGTACAGCAGCGCCTGCGCGCCGGGCCGTGGCCGCACCGTGACCACCAGCCGCCCTCCCGGTACCGCCAGCTCCAGGGTGTTCTCCGGCGCCTGCACCGCGCGGGGCTGGGGAAAGTAGAGGAGGTTGCGCTGGAACAGGAAGAGCATGAGGCAGATGGCCAGGTACAGCCCGGCGACGAGGGCGAGGGTTACCAGCAGGGTGCGCGTCATGGAGAGCTCCGAAGGTGTTCCCCCGCGCTGGGCGCGGGGGCGTTTTCAGCCTATCAGAAGCTGAAGTCCACCTTGGTCCACAGGGTGCGGCCGGGCTCCTTGATCGCCTCGGGCTCGGCGGGGAAGCCAAAGCCGGCGTCACCGGCGAGGTTGAGGTGCTCGGCGTAGGCCTTGTCGAAGAGGTTGTCGACCCCGGCGCTGACCTTGATGTCGCGGGTCAGGCGGTAAGCGCCATTGAGGGAGAACACCGCGAAGCCGCCGCTGCTGCCGAAGTCCTGCCCGACGACGTTGCCCTGCCCTTCGGCCACGCGGTTCTGCGCGGCCACCACGCGCCACAGGGCACCGGCGCTCCAGGCGCCCTGCTCGTAGGCCAGGCTCAGGCGCGCTTCCAGCGGCGGCATCTGCGGCAGCGCACGGCCGTCGGAACTGTTCTTGCCCCAGGCGTAGGCCAGGGTGCCGTCGGTCTTCCAGTTCTCGTCCAGGCGGTAGGCCGCGCCCAGTTCGCCGCCCATGATGCGCGCGTCGATGTTATCGGCCCGCGAGGTGTCGCCCATCATCCCCGGGGTGTAGGTGAAGAGGATGTAGTCGCGCACCTGGCCGACGTAGCCGGACGCCCAGGCCTCCAGGTCGCCCTCGCTGTACTGCACGCCGAAGTCCAGCTGGGTGGTCTTCTCCGGCTTGACCCCATCGAAGGCGTTGCGCGAGCCGGCCGGGCCCTGGTTGGGCGAGTACAGCTCCCAGTAGTCGGGGAAGCGCTGCACATGGCCGAGGCCGGCATAGAGGGTGGTGGCGCTGTCCAGGTCGTGCTCGTAGCGCGCGAAGCCGCTGGGCAGGGTGTCGGCGCGGGTGTCGCCGAAGGTCGGGTTGGCCATGCCCATCATGCCCAGGGTGCGGCGGTAGTCCTTGGCGTCGGAGCGGTCCAGGCGCGCGCCGGCCACCACGCGGTCGCCCTCCTCCACGTACCAGGTCAGCTCGCCGAAGGCGCCGTAGCTGTGCATCAGCGCATCACGGGTGCGGGGGAACTGGTCGGCGTCGGTGAAGGTGCCGCTCATCATCGAGTAGCGCGAGGCACGCTTGCGGTGCTCGCTGCGCATGGCATCGAGGCCGGCCACCAGCTCCACCTCGCTCCACTTGAAGGTGGCGGCCATGCGCGCACCGAGGGTGCGGCGGTCCACCTGGGAGGCCATCGGCATGGGCATCGAGCTGGTCGGGTCGGGGTTGCGCAGGCGGAAGTTGTCCATCACGTGGTCGGCGTAGTTGTAGTAGACCTGCGCCTCCAGCTTGTCGAGCACGCCGCCGAGGTTGCTGCGCTCGAAGCGCAGGCCGAGGCTTTCGCGCAGGAACTGGCTGCCGTCCATGCCGCGCCCGGCGTAGCGGGACTCGCCGTTGCCACGCCCGGCGGAGAGCTCGACCAGGGTGTCGGCGTCCGGGGTCCAGCCGAGGGCCACGTCGCCGTTCCACTTGTCCCAGCGCGAGGGCACGGTGTCGCCGTTGCCGTCCTCGTAGTCGTCGGACTGGGAATGGTTGCCGGTGGCGCGCAGGTAGCCGAGTTCGTTGCCCACGGCGCCGTCCAGCACGCGGTCGAAGCGGCCGTTGGAGCCGGCCAGCAGGCTGGCATGGAGGCGGCTGCCGAGTTCGCCGAAACGCTCCGGCTCACGCTCGAACAACACAGTGCCGGCCGAGGCACCCGGGCCCCAGAGCACGGTCTGCGGGCCCTTGATCACGGTGAGTTTGTCGAAGGTCTCCGGCGAGATGTAGGAGCTGGGGGCGTCCATGCGCCCCGGGCAGGCACCGAGCATCAGGCCGCCGTTGGTGCGCAGGTTGAGGCGCGAGCCGAACATGCCGCGCAGCACCGGGTCGCCGTTGGTGCCGCCGTTGCGGATGGCGGAGAAGCCGGGAATGGTCTTCAGGTAGTCGGCGCCGTCGCTGGCCGGCACCGGCTGCCGGGCCTCCTTCGGGTCAGTGACGATGGTCAGCGGCGAGCTCTGCTGCACCGCGGTGATGACGGTGGCGCTGACCTCGATCGGCTCGGCAGCGGGCGCGACGGGCGCCACGTGCTGCTCGTGGTCATGTTCATGGGCGACGGCGCCCGCGGCGAAGGCCAGGCCGGCGGCCAGGGCGAAGGCGTGGCGCCAGCGCAGGCGCGCGGCATCGGGCTGGAAGCTGAAACGGCTGGAGCGGCAGGGGACAGGCTGGTGCATGTGGATGCTTTCCATGATCTGAAATCGTTGGCGCCGTCACGCTCGGGCGACGGGCAGCTCGGGTCGGCGGCGTCAGCAGGACGGCCGCAGGCGCGGGGTTGTGATTTCAGAGGCAGGGAGAGGCGCGGGGATTGGCCGAGGGCCAGCAGTAACGGGGGGGCGTGCATGTGTGGCGGTCCCGGGGCGGGCGCGGAAGCTCGCGGCGACGCTGGAGCCAGAACAGACCGAGGAAGAAGAGGATGCCGAGGGTGACGGCGCTACCCATCGGGCAGCTGAAACCCAGGTTTGAAAGCTGCGCCAGGGAGCCGGACAGATCACCGTCGACGGAAGGCCCGTCGCTGCCGGTGGCCGAGCAGAAGGCGCCACCGAGCCCGCTGAGTTCCAGGCCCAATGCCTGGCCGTGGTGAATACCGCAGGCGAGCAGGTTGAACAGGACGCAGGCGTAGAGCATCCAGGCGATCAACGAGCGGTCGTGGCGGGCGGTTTTCATGGGCGGCGACTCTAGCACCGAAATTTCACGGCGAGAAAGCCGGCCCTTGTGGTGGATTGCCGCAGCCGATGTCGGATAGATCGCTGCAATCCGCTTGGCCGGAACGGCGTCACAACCGCTACAGTCGCACCTCCAATCCGCAGCGAGAACCCCGATGACCCGCCTCTACGATGCCCGCGGCAACCGCTATGTCGTCACCACACCCGAAGCGCTGCGCCAGCTCGGCATCGCCGTGCCACAGCAAGCCGCCGACGCGGCGCGGCAGCGCGCGCAGTGGAGCGTCGCCGCCATCGAGGCCCTCTGCACCTGGCCCGAAGGCGAGCGACCACAAGGCGCCAAGGGCCATCGCTCGGACGGGCTGCTGGTGGGTCCCTTCGGTGACGCCTCGCCCTGGGACCTGCTGATCGTCAACACCGACGGCAGCCTGACCGAACGCAGCGGCAACGGCATGACCCTTTTCGCCCAGTCCCTGCTCGACGACGGCCAGGTCTTGCCCAGCCAGGCCTTCGTCCTGCAGGTGCACCACGACAAGCCCGGCGGCAGCTCGCCGGTGGTCACGCCCATCGAGCCCGCCGAACGCGATGGGCACTCAGGCTTCTGGTTGCAGATGGGCGCACCGGGGTTCGGCCCCGAGGCGGTGGGTGCCGATGGCGAGCATGTGGCCGCCGCCGACTTCCACGGCCACCCGCTGAGCCGTGTCGACGCCCTGGCGCAGGTGAATCCCGAATGGCAGCGCAGCCAGTTCGTGCGTATCGGCAACCCTCATTGCGTGACCCTGCTGGACGATCCCGCCACGCTGCCGACCATGCCCTGGCTGCGCGCCGCCGTGCCCCACGCGGCACTGGAGCGCATCGCCTACGCCGCGCCCATCGGCGGCGGCAACCCCTGCCCCGCCGGGGTCAACCTGCAATGGGCGGCGCGGGCGGCGGACGGCGCCATCGAGGCGCGGGTGTTCGAGCGCGGCGAAGGGGCGACCGAATCCTCCGGCAGCAGCGCCTGCGCCGTGGCCAGTGCCGCCTGGAAGGCCGGGCTGGTGGCGGCCGGCGAGGTGCAGGTGCGCATGCCCGGCGGCACCGCGCCGCTGCGCCTGGAGCAACAGGGCGAGGCGCTGGTGGGGGTGTGGCTGTTCGGCGTGGGCACGCGGCTCGACGGCTGAGGTTCAGCCCGGCGCGGTGGCCTTGAGCCCGGCCAGCACCAGCTTCTGGTAGAGCTGCTCGCGCAGGCCGCTGGGCGCGTGCAGGTCCATGCGCTGCAGGTGGCGGGTGTAGTCGGCGGGCTCCGGCAGGTCGAACAGGGTGGCCATGCCCAGCTCGAGGATCTCGCTGAGCTTGAGCTTGCTCTTCAACCAGCGCAGGGCGCGCAACAGGTCTTGTTCCTCCGGCGTGAAGTCGCAGCCCAGCGGGTATTCGGCGAACAACCGGGGATGCTCGGCCTGCAGCGCCAGCAGGCGCCAGGGGGTGTTCTGCCGGTAGAGCGGGTCGAGGGTGAAGTCAGCGGGCAGCTTGCCGGCCTTCTGCGCCTCGGCGATCAGGCCGTCCTGGAAGCGCGAGTCGGCGATGCGCAGCAGCGCTTCGATCACCTCGGCGTCGTTCTTGCCGCGCAGGTCGGCGATGCCGTACTCGGTCACCACCAGATCGCGCAGGTGCCGGGGAATGGTGGCGTGGCCGTATTCCCAGACGATGTTGGAGCTGGCCTCGCCGCCTGACTCACGCCAGCTGCGCAGCATCAGGATCGAGCGGGCGCCCTCCAGCTCGTGGGCCTGGGCGACGAAGTCGTACTGCCCGCCAACGCCGCTGAGCACGCGGCCGTCCTCCAGTTGGTCGGCGGCACTGGCGCCCAGCAGGGTGATGGTGAAGCAACTGTTGACGAAGCGCGCGTCGCGGCGCTGCAGGCGCTTGAGCTCTTCGTCGCCGTGCAGGCGGTTGACGTAGCTGATGGCGGTCATGGCGATGCGTGACAGCGGCCCGTCGCCCAGCTCGCGCAGGCGCTGGTAGAAGGCTTCGGGGCCGAGGAAGAAGCCGCCATGGATCAGCACCCCGCCGCGCACCTGGCCGAGCTGCTCGACCAGGGCCGCGCGGGTGGCGGCGTTCTCCATATCAGGGCTGAGCCGGCGCCCATCACCCAGCAGCAGCTGGCCACCATCGAGGCGCACGGTCTCGCCGAGCAGGCCATGGCGCTGCAGCCAGGCGAGGCTGTCGCCATCCAGCACGCGCGGCAGCTCATCCAGCAGTGCATCGAGGTCGGTCACGGCACCGTGGGGGTCCAGCACCCCGGCGTTGGCCAGGCGTTGCAGGCGCACATCGGGGTACACCGGGCGACACAGCACGCCCGCTTCCAGCAGCACCAGCAGGCCGAGCAGGAACATCTCGCTGTTGGCGTAGAGCCCCTGGGCAAAGGGCGCCAGGCCGCCTTCGGCCTCCACCAGTGCACCCCAGCGCTGGGGCACCTCCAGGGCGTCGAGCACCGCGCGGTAGCCAGCGTTGTCCCCCTGGCGCGCCACCAGCGCGGCGGCCAGGCCATCGGCCATGGCGCCGATGCCCACCTGCAGCGTGCCGCCGTCGCGCACCAGGGCGCTGGCGTGCAGGCCGATGGCATGGTCCTGCAGGCTTACCGGCATGTTGGGGGTGGAGAACAGGGTGCTGCGCTCGGGGGCGTCCAGCACCAGGTCGAATTCGTCGGCGTCGATCTCCGCATCGCCCGGCATATAGGGCAGGGCCTCGTGCACCTGGGCGACGGTGAGGATGGTTTCCCCCGCCGCGCGGCGACGGCGCAGGCGCGGCAGCAGGTCGAGGGTGATATCGGGGTTGCAACTGAGGCTGAAGCGCCCCGGGTTCTGCGGCCGCGCGGCGACCATCTGCGCCACCAGGTTCAGGCCCTTGCGGTCGAGGTCCCGGGCCACCTGGCTGTAGTTGAGGCTGACGTAGCTTTGCTGGGCCTGGGGGTTATCCAGCTGGCTGGCCGGCTGCAGGTAGAACTCCTCCACGCGAATATGCGCCGGCAGCTCGCCACAGCGCAGGTCACTGAGATAGTCGAGTTCGAGGTAGTCGCCATACAGGCGGCGCAGGAAGGGGCCGGAGAAACGCTGTTCCAGCTCGCTGGCCGGTTGCGGCTTGGCCAGGGACAGCGCGGTATAGAGGGTCAGCTGGCGTTCGGGCAGTGCCTTGACCCGCTGGTACAGCGCGTTGACGAAGCGGTTGGGCTTGCCCAGCCCCAGGGGGATGCCGAGGCGGATGGGCCCCTCGATCCGGCGCAGCACTTCATCCACGGCCTGTTCCAGCGAGCAGTTGGGCACCTGTCCTCTCCCTTGCAGATCGACGATGCAGGGTTGGACCGGCACGGCTGCGTTTTTGCTCAACGTGCGACGGGCTGCGATTCAAACGCTCGCTTGGATTGCGCTTTCCAGGAATTTTCAGGCAGCATCGACCGGGTGCTGGCATAGCACCTGCATTCTTACCAGCCCCAACCACCTACGCCGAGGCCTACTCATGCGCATCGTCCAAGCCACCCTGGAGCACCTGGACCTGCTGAACCCGCTGTTCGTCAAATACCGCGAGTTCTACGGCGAACTGCCCTTCCCCGATTCCTCCCGCAAATTCCTCGAGAAGCGCCTGCGCCGCAAGGAGTCGGTGATCTACCTGGCCCTGGCCGATGACGACGACACCAAGATCCTCGGTTTCTGCCAGCTCTACCCGAGCTTCTCGTCCCTGTCGCTGAAGCGCGTGTGGATCCTCAACGACATCTATGTCGCCGAGGACGCCCGTCGCCAGCTGGTGGCCGACCGCCTGCTGCAGACCGCGAAGAAGATGGCCAAGGAAACCAACGCCGTGCGCATGCGCGTCTCCACCAGCGCCGGCAACGAGGTGGCGAAGAAGGTCTACGAGTCCATCGGCTTCCGCGAGGACAGCGAGTTCGTCAACTACATCCTGCCGATCCACGAAGACTGATCCACCCGCCGGGCGCCCCTCAGGCGCCCAGGCTCCGCCACCAGCCGATCACCAGCGGCACCGTAACCCGCACCACCCGGTGCAGCGGCCCTGTGGGCCTATCCAGCGGAAAACAATGGAAACAGTTGCAACCTTCATGCTGGAACAGGTGGCGACGGATGCTCGCCGTTGCCACATCGCTTGCCCCTATAATGCCGCTCGCCCGGCAGCAGAGCCGCCGCCGCAGAATCGACAAGGCGCCCCATGGATTTCAACCTGCTCGACCTGATCCTCCATCTCGACGAATACCTGAACCTGTTGGTCAGCAACTACGGCACCTGGATCTACGCCATCCTTTTCCTGGTCATCTTCTGCGAGACGGGCCTGGTGGTGATGCCCTTCCTGCCCGGTGATTCCCTGCTGTTCATCGCCGGCGCCATCTGCGCCAATGGCGCCATGGACCCCATCGTGCTCGGCGCCCTGCTGATGCTCGCGGCGATCATGGGCGACAGCACCAACTACATGATCGGGCGAACGACCGGCGAGCGGCTGTTCAACAAGCCCAACTCGAAGATCTTCCGCCGCGACTACCTGCAGCGCACCCACGAGTTCTACGACCGCCACGGCGGCAAGACCGTGACCCTGGCGCGCTTCCTGCCCATCGTGCGCACCTTCGCCCCCTTCGTCGCCGGCGTCGGCCGCATGCCCTACGGGCGCTTCCTGGCCTTCAGCGTCGTCGGCACCATCCTCTGGGTCGGCGGCCTGGTGACCCTCGGCTACTTCTTCGGCAACGTGCCCTTCATCAAGCAGAACCTGTCCGTGGGCGTGGTCGTCATCATCCTGCTGTCCCTGGTGCCCATGTTCATCGGCGTGGTGCATCGCCACCTGCGCCCGGCCGACGCCAGCGACAGCACCGAGCGCCCGGGCTGAGCCCATGTGGTCCCTGCGCAACTGGCGCCGGCGCCGCACGCTGGCGCGCAACCCGGTCGCTGACACGCTCTGGGCCGAGGTGCGCCAGGCGTTGCCGATACTCGACGGCATCAGCGCCGAAGAAGACCAGCGCCTGCGCGAACGCAGCGTGCTGTTCCTCCACGACAAGCACCTGAGCCTCCTGGGCGACGTCCAGCTCGCCCCGCGTGACCGCCTGATCCTCGCGGCCCAGGCCCAGCTGCCGCTGCTGCACCTGGGAGAACTGGGCTGGTACCAGGGCTTCCACGAACTGGTGATCTACCCCGACGATTTCGTCAGCCCCCAGCGCCACCGCGACAGCGCCGGCGTCGTCCATGAATGGGACGCCGAGCACAGCGGCGAAGCCTGGCTCCGCGGCCCGGTGGTGCTCGCCTGGCCCGGCGTGCAGGCCAGCGGCGGCTGGGAGGGCTACAACCTGGTGATCCACGAACTGGCACACAAGCTGGACATGCTCAACGGCGACGCCAACGGCCTGCCACCGCTGCACCGCGACATGCGCCAATCCGACTGGGCCGAGGCCATGCAGGCCGCCTACGATGAAATGAACGCCCGCCTCGACGAAAACGAAGACGCCGAGCTGCCCATCGACCCCTACGCGGCGGAAGACCCGGCGGAATTCTTCGCCGTCACCAGCGAGTACTTCTTCAGCGCCCCCGACCTGCTGCAGGCCGCCTACCCCGCCGTCTACACCCAGCTCGCGGCCTTCTATCGGCAAGACCCGGCCACGCGCCTGGCACGCCTGATCGACGAGCACCCGGACTATCGGAACACGACCAACGGATGAGCACGACGGCGTGGCGCCGCCCAATGAATGTGCATATAATCCGCCCACTTTTTTTGGCCCATTCCCAGGGAGTCGACCATGAGCTACAGCAAGATCCCGGCTGGCAAAGACCTGCCGAACGACATCTACGTCGCTATCGAAATCCCGGCCAACCACGCGCCGATCAAATACGAAATCGACAAGGACAGCGATTGCCTGTTCGTCGACCGTTTCATGGCCACCCCGATGTTCTACCCGGCCAACTACGGCTACATCCCCAACACCCTGGCTGACGACGGCGACCCGCTGGACGTGCTGGTCGTGACCCCGTATCCCGTCGCCCCCGGCGCCGTGATCCGCGCCCGTCCGGTCGGCGTCCTGCACATGACCGACGAAGCCGGCGGCGACGCCAAGCTGATCGCCGTCCCCCACGACAAGCTGTCCCAGCTGTACGTGGACATCAAGGAATACACCGACCTGCCGGCCCTGCTGCTGGAACAGATCAAGCACTTCTTCGAGAACTACAAGGATCTCGAGAAAGGCAAATGGGTCAAGGTCGAAGGCTGGGGCAATGCTGACGCTGCCCGCGCCGAAATCGTCAAAGCGGTTGCGGCTTACCAAAAGTAAGCCCCGACCTCTCATGGAAAGCCGGCCACAAGCCGGCTTTTTTATTGCCCGAAGAAATCCGACAAGATCCTACAGCACTAGCAAATACAGGCCCTGCAGCTTAGCATTCGTCCTAAGACATCCAGTAACCATCCATAAAATCCGCGACCAAGGTGTGGGTCAAAGTGTGGGTCGAGGGGTGTGGGTTGGAGTAGGAGCGAGTAATGGGCAAGCTGACCAGCAAGACCGTGGAGTCGATAGCCAAGGCTGCAACGCCAGGAAAAACCAATGATGGCGATGGCCTGTACTTCCAGGTATCCAAGAGCGGCGGAACCAGCTGGATCTTTCGCTACAAGCTGGATGGCCGCAGCCGCGAAATGGGGCTAGGCCCCTTTCCGGCCGTCACACTCAGCCAAGCCCGGCAGTTAGCCGCCGATCAACGCAAGCTTCTAGCGTCCGGAAGCGACCCACTGGCAACCCGCGATGCGGCAAAGGAAGCCAAGCGCGAAGCCGAACGCCAGGCTGCAGCACGTCGCACGACGTTCGAAGATCTCGCTCGCGAATACCAACAAGCACACGGCGGTAGTTGGTCTGAGAAGTGGCGGAAAGGCTGGCTGCGCAAACTGGAGCTCTACGCCTTCCCGACCATGGGCAAGTTGTCGGCTGACATCATCAGCACCGAGCATGTGCTTGCTGCATTGCAACCCATCTGGGTAACCAAGACCCGGACTGCTGATGAAATCAGGGGCCAGATCGAGCAAATACTAGATGCAGCCAAGGCTCGGCGCTTACGCGAGGGGGACAATCCTGCCCGCTGGCGCGGACACCTGGACAATTTGCTGAGCAAGGCAGAGAAGAAGAAGGCCAGACAGCGCCAGCACTTCCCAGCACTGCAGTGGAAAGACACTCCGAAGCTGATATCCACCCTGGCCAACATCGATACACGTGACGCCATCGCAACCAGATTACTGATTCTAACCGGTGCTCGTTACCACATGATCCAACATGCTCAATGGTCTGAGTTTGACCTCGAAACTGGCACTTGGGCACTGCCGGCTGAGCGCATGAAGATGCGAAAACCTTTCGTCATTCCTCTATCGCCCCCGGTAGTCGAGATGCTGAATATCATGAATACGACTCATTCAATATATCTTTTCCCTGGGCAAGGGAAGAATGGTGTCATGCATGGCAACGCCATACGCAACCTGCTGCACAAGCTGGGGTATGCAGACATCACGAGACATGGCTTTCGATCGACCTTCCGGGACTGGGCAAACGAATGCACCAACTACCCGCGAGAGGTATGCGAGCTTGCGCTTGCCCATGATGAACGCGACCAGACCGAGGCGGCCTATTCGCGCTCCGACCTTCTGGAGAAGCGCAGGGCACTGATGGCGGAATGGGCCAAGTTCTGCACGAGCAAGAAGTGACCCACAGCAAGCCCCAAGCAGCCGGTAACAACAGACAGAAACCGGCCAAAAGCGGCCATGCACGCCCCTCATCATTGCGTGTGTTGAGGCGTCAGGTCACCCTTTGACTTACATCAGTTTGCGCCCTGAATCGAGGCCTATATTGATTAGTGGCAATCCACTCCCTGCCCACTATCCCGTACAAGGATCTGAATTATGAAAGCATCCAAACTCGCCGCCCTCGCTTTGGCGGCTGTACTTTTCCCAGCCTTAGCTTTTGCGCAGCAGGACGCTAACGCCGCCAAGCCGACTCAGCAGTCTATGAGCATCGAGCAATTTGACCAGGAGATGGCGAAGGCGCAGGAAAACCTGAAGAACATGCAGGAGCAGATGAGCCTAATCCAGAAGGCGGCCGATCCTGCGCAGCGCCAGAAATTGATGCAACAGCACCAAGTCATGATGCAGCATGGAATGCAAATGATGAACGGGATGTGGGGCGACGGAATGATGGATTGCTGCGGAGGCGGCAAGATGGGTGGGCAAATGATGGGGGGCGGCCACATGATGGGCTGGGGCCAAATGGGCAGCCACTACTCCCAGATGTCGCCTGAACAGATGAGGCAACATCAATACATGATGGACAGATACATGGGTATGCAACAGATGATGATGGATCAGATGATGCAGCATCAGCAGCACATGGGCACTCCGCCTCGCTAAGCCCTAACGCTTGTTCCACGGGAACCGCCCGACTCCCATCACTAAGCGTCTGCCCACCTCACCTTGCGTGAGGTGGGCAGGACCTCATGCGGTAGCAACTGCTCGGTCTCACTCGCCCGCTGCGTCGGCTGCCGCGTTAGCACATCTTTCAATTACCCAGTAAGTGCCCTCGCTCCAGATGCTAGGAAGCTCTGCGGGAGCCAGCGGGCTGAAACTCGGTAATGGTGATGCAGTCTGACGCCGAAGACGTGGCGTGCGTGAGTATTCGCATTGGTTCTGGGGTTAGTCGGGAGGTCTTGGAGTCAGTCGAGCGTGATGTACTAGATAGTGGAGGCTCTGCATCGCTCTTGCCGATCAATGATCCTAAGGGCGAGCGCTTTACCTCTCGTCGATCGAGGCGACGATTACTCCAAGTTGCGCTCGGAGGTTGAGCCACAGCCAGAAGCAGACATTCGATGATTTAGAGCCAGCGCCTCACCTGCGAGCAGTAACGGGCGAAATCCACACCGAACAGCATCGTTAGTGCCCGTTCCTCGGGAACAATCTGGAAGCGGTTCATGTACAGCACGAAGACGACCACACCGAGCAGTGTGAGTGGCGAGGCCAGCAGCAGCGACCAAGCCACCAGGGCGGTGGCAAAGCCCAGATACATTGGGTTGCGGGTGTACTGGTAGATGCCACCATCGACCAGAGCGGAGGCGCTCTCCGGACGTAGCGGGTTGACCGTGGTGCGAGCACGATGAAATGACAATACACCAGCAAGACATACGCCGAGCCCGAGTAACAGCACCGGCAGAGCGGCGGCTAGGCGCCAGCCAAGCGTCAGCTCAAAGCCTGGCAGGTAGCGATAGGAAGCCCCCATCAGCACTCCAATGATGGTTGCAACCAAGGGCGGCGGAATTCGGTTTTCTAACACGCCCATCGTGTCACTTCCTTACCTTGGCGACTTCGCTGCTCACCAGCTGGCGCAGCGGCTCTAGGCCGAACTCATCCAACGGCTGGCCATTGACGAAGAAAGTCGGCGTGCCCTGAACGCCCACGGCCTTAACATCTTGCATATCCTGCTTCAGTACGGCGTCGACACCAGGACTATTCATGTCCGCACGAGCCTTCTCCACATCCAGACCGACTCGTTCGGCGACGACCCAGGCCTCTTGGGCCTTGGGGTCGTCGTGCCAGCCCGGCTGGGCTTCTAGTACCGCTTCCAACACCTGCGGATACAGGTTCTGTTTACGCGAGGCCTCCAGCAGGCGCGCCACCTCCTCGGATACTTGGTGGAACAGCACATAGCGCAGCACCAAGCGCACTTCGGCGGGGTTCTCGGCGAGGATTTTCTTCACATGCGGGTAGAAGGCCCGGCATGCCTCACAAGACGGATCGAAGAACTCGACAATGGTCACCGGGGCTTTAGCTGGGCCGAACACCGGCGAGTGGAAACGGACCAGGTTGCTGCTGTCTGAGGTGGCTTCCGTTGCGGCTTGTGCTGGCGCGGTTGCCTGGGGCTGCTGCGATGTCTGGGACGATTTGGATGGCGCGTACAGGTAAGCGGCGGCAGCGAAGACAGCTAGGATCACCACACTGATGATCAGGACCAGGGGGCGGCGGTTCATTAGATGGTTCTCCGGCGGATGATGATGAGTAGAACGGTGATCAGGATGAATGCGAGCAGAGCCAGCACTGGCAACGGCACGCCGCCGAATATGGTCATCTCGGCTCCTGAGCAGGACGGGCCGGTAGCCGTGCAAGGCTGAATCGGCTGGGGAATCAGTCCGGCGTAGAGCAGCGTGTGGGCGAAGGCCAACACCGCGCCAATAGCGGCCAGCGGCAAGGCATAACGCCAAATGGCGAAGTCTGAGCGGTAGCAGGCGATAGCCAGAACCACCGCCAGAGGGAACATAAAGGCACGCTGGAACCAGCACAGCACGCAAGGTGCCTGACCCATTACCTCGCCGATGAACAGCGCGGAGAGAGTCGACACCAAAGCTACTAACCAGGCGAGCAGCAGCAGATTCCAGCTGCCGGAGGAAGGTTGAAGGCTCATCGTAATTTCCTTATGCCTAGCGGGCGCTACGGCAGACGATCCTGTTGATCAGGCCTTCAAGGCCAGTATGCGGCGCGCACCGTTCAGCACGAACAGTCCTACTACAGTGCCAATGACCAGATCTGGGTAGGGTGAGCCTGTCCAGGCAACCAATGCCCCTGCAGTGATTACACCGATGTTCGCGAGCACGTCGTTTGCTGAAAAGATCCAGCTCGCTTTCATGTGAGCACCACCTTCGCGGTGGCCATAGATCAGCAAAAGGCAGCTGACGTTTGCCACCAGTGCGACTAGACCTACCCCCAACATCAGCATCGACTCAGGCTCACTACCGTAGAAGAAGCGCCGAATCACTTCTCCGAGTACACCCAGAGCCAATACGATTTGAAGGAAGCCCGCCAGATGGGCTGCGCGCACTTGCAACTGCGCGCTGCGGCCGACCGCGTATAGAGCCAATCCATAAACGGCAGCATCAGCAAACATGTCCAAAGAGTCGGCAACCAGGCCAGCCGACTGAGCGATTAAACCAGCGGTCATCTCGGTGACAAACATCGCGCCATTGATGCCGAGCAGGATTTTCAGCGTACAGGCCTCTTTCGAAGCAGTTAGCTCTTCACTAGCACTGTTGGCCGAGACGGACTCCTGGCTGGCTGGTTGAGTGCCTAGCAGTGTTGCGCCCAGGCCAAGTGACTCCAGCTTGCTGGCAATCTGATCAACCGACCCATCATGAAATGCGCGTACTTGCCTGCCGGCTAAATCAAAGGACAACGAGTGAAGTTCAGGCAAGCCATTGAGTGCGAGCCGAATCATCCGCTCTTCGGAAGGGCAATCCATTTTGGGCACAGAAAAACTGCTGACCCAGCTTCCTTCACTCGAAGATATGGCCGCTGCTTCAATGGCTTCCGCAGTAGAACCGCAACCACAGGACTTTTCACAAGAGCTCACTATCCATATCTCCTATTGAACTTGAGCCTGCGGATTACAAACCATGTAGTAGCTACAGGGTCAAGCATGCATGCCATTGTGTGCAAATACGTGCATTCGACCCGCTAACTCTCGGGTAAAGGGTGCAGTGTTAGCCAGCGTCCTGGCACCTTGGGTTGCATGTCGAATATGCCCGAGTGCCAGTGTCGTGCAGGGCCCTCCAGCCAGCAGGAACTGTACTAGCGGGCTCTCGCTAGCCCGGCCAGTTTCTCTAAAAACTGCCACGTCGCGCTCATCGTAGAGCGCAATGCCCCAGCCATCGCTGTTCCTGCTGGCACCCCCTGCGTGTGCTGCCAGACTCATCAGTGACGAGGTCAGTCTCGCGGGATACCGACTAGACATTCCCAGCAACTCACACATGGCGCGTGCTCCGGATAGGGTATTGGCTTAGCTCACCAACTGCTGATGCCTGGGCAGACCGATGGATATCAGCGCGGCCAACACGACAAAGGCGCTGGAGACCCACAGGCAGGCTTCCAGGCCGTATTGCTGGAAGACCCAGCCGGACAACAGCGTCCCGACCAGCCGGCCAAGCGCGTTGGACATGTAGTAGAAACCGACATCCAGTGACACGCCGTCTTCCTTGGCGTAGCTGACGATCAGGTAGCTGTGCAGCGACGAGTTGATGGCAAACACGGCACCGAAGATCAGTAGACCACCTACCAGTACCGCCTGCTTGGGTAAATCGCTATCCAGGCCCAGAGCAATCGCAACCGGAATGCCGGCTAGCAGCGCCGCCCAGAGAAACGCCGCACGGCCATCGGGCACATGCCCGCTGCGCTTGCCGGTCAGGGCCGGAGCGAAGGACTGCACGATGCCGTAGCCGATGATCCAGCTGGCCAAAAAGCCACCCACCATCCAGAAGTCCCAGCCGAAAACCGTGCTCAGGTAAACCGGCAAGGCAACCACAAACCAGACATCGCGGGCGCCAAAGAGGAACAGGCGCGCGGCGGAGAGGATGTTGATCGCCCGGCTTTTGGAAAGGATGTCCTTGAACTTGGGCTTGGCTTTGGCCTTGCCCAGATCCTTCTTCAACAGGAACAGACTGGCGATCCAGATCACCGCCAGCACGCCGGCCATGGTCAATACCGCGCCGGCAAAACCCAGCACGGCCAGCAGGGCGCCGCCGAGGAAGAAACCCACGCCCTTGAGCGCATTCTTCGAGCCGGTGAGGATTGCCACCCACTTGTACAGCGTGCCCTGCTGGGCATCGGGCACCAGGAGTTTGATGGAACTCTTGGCCGACATCTTGTTGAGGTCTTTGGCGATCCCCGACAGCGCCTGTGCGCCCATGACCCAAGGCACGGTTAGCCAGGCGGCGGGCACGGTGAGCATCAGTAGTGCGACCACCTGCATCGCCAGGCCGATATTCATGGTGCGATTAAGGCCCAATCGGGCGCCGAGGTAGCCGCCGACCAGGTTGGTGACTACGCCGAAGATCTCGTAAAACAGAAACAGCGCGGCAATCTGCAAGGGGCTGTAGCCCAGGCTGTGGAAGTGCAACACCACCAACATGCGCAAGGCGCCATCGGTGAGGGTGAATGCCCAGTAATTGCCGGTCACCAGCAGGTACTGTTTGACCTCCGGGGCCAGGGCTGACAACGCCTTCATGCTTGCATCCCTACTTGGTTAAACGGCCAGGCCGACCAGTTTGGCCAGCTCCACGGTGCGGTTGGCATAGCCCCATTCGTTGTCGTACCAGGCATACAGCTTCACCTGAGTGCCGTTGATGACCATGGTCGACAGCGCATCGATGATTGAGGAGCGCGGGTCAGTGCGGTAATCGATGGAGACCAGCGGGCGTTCCTCGTAGCCGAGGATGCCTTTCAGCTGGCTGTCGGCAGCAGCCTTCAGCAGTTGGTTGACTTCCTCCACCGTGGTGGCCCGTTCGACTTCGAACACGCAGTCGGTCAGCGAGGCGTTGGCCAGCGGCACGCGCACGGCATGGCCGTTCAGCTTGCCGCGCAGCTCGGGGAAAATCTCGGCGATGGCGGTGGCCGAACCGGTGCTGGTCGGGATCAGGCTCATGCCGCTAGCGCGTGCACGGCGCAGATCCTTGTGCGGGGTGTCGAGGATGCTCTGGGTGTTGGTCAGGTCATGAATGGTAGTGATCGAGCCATGGCGGATGCCGAGGTTCTCGTGAATCACCTTGACCACCGGAGCCAGGCAATTGGTGGTACAGGAGGCAGCGGTGACGATGCGGTGCTCGGCTGGATTGAACAGCTGCTGGTTGACACCCATCACCACGTTCAGTGCGCCTTTCTCCTTCACGGGCGCGCAGACCACGACCCGCTTCACGCCCTGATCCAGGTAAGCCTGCAATACCGCCACGGTCTTCATCTTGCCGCTGGCCTCGATCACCAGATCGCAGTCCGACCAGTCGGTGTCGGCAATCGCCTTGTTGGCGGTGACCTGGATGCGCTTGCCGCCGATCACCACGCAATCGCCTTCGCTGCCGGCTTCGTGGTGCCAGCGACCGTGCACCGAGTCGAAGTTGATCAGGTGCGCATGGGTGGCGGCATCGCCTGCCGGATCATTGATGCGGACAAATTCGAACTCGGGCCAGTCCCAGGAGGCGCGCAGCGCCAAACGACCGATGCGACCGAAACCGTTGATACCAATTTTGATAGCCATGTTTTTCGACTCATCTACTGGAGTTAGTGGGCAGCATCGAACTGGGTGATCCAGTTGATGTGGGCAGGGTGTTGAATAGCCTTGGGACGCAGGGCTTGCACCAGGGCAATGGCATCGGCGCGGGGAATGCCGGCCTCGATCATGATCCGCGCCGCAATCAGCCCGGTGCGTCCCGAGCCGCCCTTGCAGTGGATGGCGATGTCCTGGCCCGCATTGAGCCGCTCAAGGATGCTCTGTTTGCAGGCTTTCCAGCCCTGGCCGAAATCTTCGAGCGGTACTTGCTCATCCGCCACCGGCAGGTGGAACCAGGCCATGTCCTGCGCCTGGCATTGCTTGCCGATGTCCTCGGCCCCGTTGGAGGCCAGTTCGCTTGCCGGCATCAGGCTGATCACGGCAGAGGCACCGGCCTGTTTCAGCGTGGCCAGCGAGTCGACAAGGCTGCTGTCTTTGGTGCCGGGACAGGGCGTGAAGATGAGTTTGCCTTGGATACCGGGAATGCTGAGCCGGTCGTAGGGGTGATTCATTGAGAGGGTTTCCTGGTAGTCAGATGGCGCGCTGGTTGACGCGCTTGGAGAGTTCTTCAGCGGACTCTTTACGTTCCGAGTAACGGTCGACCAAATAGTCGCTGTGGCCGCGCAGCAGCAGGGTGAACTTGACCAGTTCCTCCATGACGTCCACAACGCGGTCGTAATAGCTGGAAGGTTTCATGCGCCCGGCCTCGTCGAATTCGAGGTAGGCCTTGGGCACTGAAGACTGGTTGGGGATGGTGAACATGCGCATCCAGCGCCCCAGCACACGCATCTGGTTAACCGCATTGAAGGATTGCGAGCCTCCACAGACCTGCATCACGGCCAGGGTCTTGCCCTGACTGGGACGGATGGCACCCATGGTCAGCGGTATCCAGTCGATCTGCGACTTGAATACGCCGGTCATAGCGCCGTGGCGCTCGGGTGAACACCACACCTGACCTTCAGACCAGAGCACCAGGTCGATGAGTTCCTTGACCTTGGGATGGCTGCTGTCGGCATCGTCCGGCATGGGCAGGCCGGAAGGATCGAATATTCGGGTTTCCGCGCCGAAGGCTTCCAGCAAGCGCGCCGCTTCCTGGGTCAGCAGACGGCTGTAGGAGCGCTCACGATTGGAGCCATAGAGCAGCAGAATGCGCGGCTTGTGCTCGCCTTCGGCGAGGCCCAGGTTTGTCGGGATAGAGCGGGCAAACAGCTCCTCGGCGACGTTGGGCAGGTTGTCGATCATGGGTTCTTACCTCTTGGGCTACAACGAGCCGATCCTGTTCAGCTCGGCCTTGAGCGCATCGCTGTCGAGTTGAGCAAAGGGCAGCGCGATAAATGCGCTCACTCGCTTCTGGATCTGCTGGATGGTGGCTGCAAACGCTGCGTTTATTTCCGCCTCAGATCCGTTAACGTCGGATGGGTCACTCAGTCCCCAGTGACAACGAGACGCCGGGCCAAAGAAAACTGGGCAGGCCTCTCCGGCTGCCTTGTCGCAGACGGTAATGACGATGTCAGGGGCGAGAGCCTGATGGGCATCGGTTGATTTGCTGTACAGGCCTTCAACATCGAATCCAGCATCAAGCAGTGCCTGCAAAGCCAACGGATTGACCTCCCCCTTGGGGTAGCTGCCTGCGCTAAAGGCCCGCATGCCCTTGGGAGCCATCGCATTGAAGATAGCCTCCGACAGGATGCTGCGGCAGCTATTGGCGGTGCAGAGAAATAAAACTTTCATGGTCATCCTCAATGGCTGGTATTCAATCGCAGGCCGGCTTGCGCCCAGGGCGATCTCGCATTTGCCAGAGGCGTTGCACATCCTGGCGTAACCACTCGGCATTGTTGTCCAGGGCCTGTTTGAGGATATCGGTCACCCATTCCGGCAGCTGCGGGTGCAGGCGGTAGTACACCCACTGGCCATTACGCCGATCCTCCAGCAGGCCACAGCCGCGCAGCAGGGCCAGGTGACGAGATATCTTGGGTTGCGCCTCTTCCAGTGCCGAGGTCAGTTCACAGACACAGAGTTCCTGTTCCAGGGTCACCAGCAAGGCGATTCGCGCCCGCGTTTCCTCGGCCAGACATTTGAAGACTTCGGTTGGCGACATGGCATGCAGAGTGGAAGCTTCTTTAGCCGGTTTGCTTTTGATCAGCACGAACATCTTTATCCGTTCATGAATCTCATGCAGGGTCTTGCGATAGGCATCTTTCTGCGAGCTGGTTGCCGGGTCTTCAAAATTCCAGGCGATGTACTCACCAGCCCCTGGCAGGGCCTGGCACTCCAGGGCGGACTTGTCACACAGGGTGATCACGTAGTCGAAAGGCTCGCCAGCGACCTGTTCGATGGACTTGCTGTAAAGCCCATCAGTGGGAACACCAAGCTGCTCCAATGCGTTGCGGGCTCGGGTGTCGACTTCAGTGGGGGCGGAGCCTGCGCTGTAGACTTCAAAATGTTCTGAGTCGGTGTGGCGCAGCAGGGCTTCGGCCATCTGCGAGCGTGAGGAGTTCGCGACGCAGAGGAACAGGACGCGCTTTTTCTGGCTCATGTTGATCCCTATCAAAGATGCACATGAGCAAATATATTATTTTTCGAATATGCAGTAAAATGAATATTCGGCGCGTTGCGCGCCAAGGGAACGAGGATAGGCAGCAAAGATGACAAATGCGTGTGAAGTCGCGATGAAGCAGGCCTCTGGGGCTCCACTGGGAGTTTTTGAGCGCTACCTGACCCTGTGGGTGTTCCTGTGCATCGTGGTGGGCACCGTGCTTGGCTTGGTTGTGCCGCAAGCGGCTCAGGCCGTCGGCGCCCTGGAGGTGGCGAAGGTCAATATCCCGGTTGGCCTGCTGATCTGGGTGATGATCATTCCGATGCTGATGAAGATCGACTTCAGCGCCATCAGCGAAGTGCGCCAGCAGAAGAACGGCATGTTCGTCACCCTGTTCGTTAACTGGGCGGTCAAGCCGTTTTCCATGGCGCTGATTGGCTGGTTCTTCATCAAGCAGGTGTTTGCGCCCTGGCTGCCCGCCGAAGAGCTGGATAGCTACATGGCCGGCTTGATCCTGCTCGGTGCGGCGCCCTGCACGGCGATGGTGTTTGTCTGGAGCAACCTGTGTAAGGGTAATGCCAACTTCACCCTGACCCAGGTGGCACTGAACGATCTGGTCATGGTGTTTGCCTTTGCGCCTATCGTGGCGCTGTTGCTGGGCGTTTCTTCGATCCCGGTGCCTTGGGACACCCTGCTGCTTTCCGTGGTGATGTACATCGTCATCCCGCTGGCCATCGCCCAGTTTCTGCGGGCTCAACTGATGAAGCGCGGCGAAGCCTATTTCGAGAATGTGCTGGCGAAGATTTCGCCATTTTCCATCATCGCTCTGCTGGCCACTCTGGTTCTGTTGTTCTCCTTCCAGGGTGAGTCCATCGTCGAGCAACCCCTGATCATCGGCATCATCGCGATTCCTCTGTTGGTGCAGACACTGTTCATCGCGGCACTGGGTTACTGGCTCTGCCATACACTGAAAGTGCGCCACGACATAGCGGGCCCGGCCACCATGATCGGCGCCTCCAACTTCTTCGAGCTGGCCGTAGCCGTGGCCATTGTCTTGTACGGATTCAACTCGGGTGCCGCCCTGGCAACCGTGGTCGGCGTACTGATCGAAGTGCCCGTGATGCTATGGCTGGTACGCATGGTCAACAGCACACGCAACTGGTACGAGAGCAGCCTCAACAATCGCTAGGGGGTCAGCATGCGCTTTATCGACAATGCACCACGCTTCCTGTTCTTCACCGGTAAGGGCGGGGTCGGAAAGACCTCCATTGCCTGCGCGACAGCCCTGGAACTGACCCGTCAGGGCAAGCGCGTGCTGCTGGTCAGTACCGATCCGGCCTCCAATGTCGGGCAGGTATTCGGTCTGGAGATCGGCAATCAGATCACCGCTGTACCCGCCGTGGAAAACCTGGCGGCCCTGGAGATCGACCCACAGGGCGCAGCTCAAGCCTATCGGGATCGGATTGTGGGCCCGGCGAGGGGTGTCATGCCTGCTGATGTGGTCAAAGGCATGGAGGAGCAATTATCGGGAGCCTGCACGACCGAGATCGCAGCCTTCGACGAATTCACCTCACTGCTGGTCAACGATGAACTGAAGGCCCGCTTCGATCACATCATTTTCGATACCGCCCCGACCGGGCACACGATTCGACTGCTGCAACTGCCGGGTGCCTGGAGTGGATTTCTGGAGGCGGGGCAAGGTGATGCATCGTGTCTTGGCCCGCTGGCCGGTTTGGACAAACAACGTGATCAGTATCGCGAGGCGGTAGAGGCACTCTCTGATCCAGCCAAGACCCGTCTGGTTCTGGTTGCCAGGGCGCAGGCCGCCACCCTGCGCGAGGCTGCCCGCACACGCGAGGAGTTGGCAGCCATCGGGCTGCAAGAGCAGTACCTGGTGATCAACGGCGTGCTGCCGGCGAGTGAGGCGCAGAAGGATGTACTGGCCGCCGCCGTCTATAAACGTGAACAGGCCGCAGTCGCTGCCATGCCGCCAGCGCTGCGAACACTGCAGCTCGACCTGTTGCCGTTGAAAGCATTCAACCTGGTGGGATTGGATGCCCTGCGACAACTTTTGGTTGAGGGTTCTGCTGACAGCACGCAGGCACCGGCCAGTGCGCCGATTGAATTGAACGCTCCACGACTCAAGTCCCTGATCGACGAGATCGCCGCCGATGGTCATGGCCTGATCATGGTGATGGGCAAAGGTGGTGTCGGTAAAACGACTTTGGCCGCAGCGGTTGCCGTCGAATTGGCTCGACGTGGGCTGCCCGTGCACCTGACTACTTCTGATCCTGCCGCGCACCTTGCCGAGACACTGGATGGCACGCTTGAGCACCTGACGCTGAGCCGCATTGACCCGCATGCCGAGACACAGCGCTATCGTGATCACGTCATGCAAACCAAGGGCGCGGGCCTGGATGAGCAGGCTCGGGCGCTGCTGGCCGAGGATCTGCGTTCACCCTGTACCGAGGAGATCGCTGTATTCCAGGCCTTCTCGCGAATCATCCGTGAAGCCGGCAAAAAGTTCGTGGTGATGGATACGGCCCCGACCGGCCATACCTTGCTGTTACTGGATGCCACCGGGGCTTATCACCGCGACATTGCTCGGCAGATGTCGGGCAGCAACATGCGTTTTTCCACGCCGATGATGCAACTCCAGGATCCTAAGCAAACCAAAGTGCTGCTGGTGACCCTGGCTGAAACCACTCCCGTGCTGGAGGCCGCGAGCCTGCAAGCTGATCTGCGTCGTGCCGGCATTGAGCCTTGGGCATGGGTGATCAACAATAGCGTGGCAGCCGCAAGGACAGAATCACCGCTATTACATAAGCGGGCGGTCAATGAGCTGAAGGATATTGAGCATGTCGCGACCGAGCACGCGCAACGCTATGCGGTCATCCCGCTCATGGCGGAGGAGCCGGTTGGGGTTGAGCGTTTACTCGCTCTCAGCAAGTAATCTGCACCAATGAAAAGGCCCGCATTCTGCGGGCCTTCTGCTTGAAAGCGCTTACTTCTTGATGACCTCAAGGTAATCCTTGAGGGTTTTCTCGTCAGCCGCTTTGACCGTCATGCCATTCGGGCCGGAACCGATATCGGTGAACTGCTTGGCTGGCTCGCCAGTGGCTTTGAAGTCCTTCAGTTCCTGAGAGTCTTCGCGGAAAACCCAGAGACGACCATCCTCAACCTCGGTAACAAAACCAGGCTTATCGAATTCGCTGGCCATAATGGAGCCGGTGAACAGGGACGAGAGGAGCAGGGCTGAGAGGGTGAGGTTCTTCATGGCACTACCTATTGAGTGGGGAGAGCCATAATTTATTAAGGCGACCATTTCAGAAAAGTTACAATATGCGTTAATTCGAATGTGCGTATGTAACCATTCGTTTCAGGCCTCAAAGAGCTTCGCCGAGCTATGAAGAAACCAAGGCAATGGCTGCTTCTGGCCGACTCCAGCCAGTTCGCACTCAGTTAGCGCTGCTGAAAAGCAGCCATTCGATTCAAAAAAATCTCAGCAACACATTACCGCAATGACATCAGCACCAAGGAGGTTCGCCCCATGTCATTGCAGTGCCCCCGCTGTCACTCCCCCAAAGTCGCTTCTTTCCATCACGCCATGAAAGCTGGCGCGGCCATCGGCGCTGTCGGTGGTCTCGCACGAGGCATCAGTGCTGCTCTGGCAGGCGGCAAGGCCGGCGCAGCGCTCGGCGTAATCGCCGGCCCTGTCGGTATCACACTTGGTTCGGTATCCGGCGCCATTCTCGGCGGCCTGGCCGGAAGCGTCGGCGGCTGTGCGATTGGCGCTCAGCTCGGCGAGTCGCTCGACCGCCATGTCCTGGCTCACAACCTCTGCCTGCTCTGCGGTCATCGCTTCAATCTGCCGGCCTGATCCGGCAACTGCTCTCCTCTTACTTATCCATCACTGATTGCCGGTGCTGCGCTCTGCGCGGCGCTTTATGCCGGCCTGCACCCAAAGGAAATTCGTCATGGCTCATCAAATCGAACAAATGGCCTATGTTGGCGCTACCCCGTGGCACGGCTTAGGCAACAACCTGCCGCAGAAACAGCCTATCGAGGTCTGGCAACGCGAAGCCGGCATGGATTGGCAGATCCTGGAAAGCCCCGTGCATTTCAAGTCGGACGCCATCGGCCACCTGGGCGCGATCCACTCATTCCCCGAGCAGAAGGTGCTCTACCGTTCGGACACCAAGGCACCGCTGTCGGTGGTCTCGCAGCGCTACCACACCGTCCAGCCTCGTGAGGTGCTGGAGTTCTACCGCGATCTGACCGAGGTCTCCGGCTACGAGCTGGAAACCGCTGGCGTGCTCAAGGGCGGTCGCAAGTTCTGGGCGCTGGCGCGAACTGGCCAGGGTGCAGCGATCAAAGGTAACGACCAGGTGAATGGCTACCTGCTGTTGGCCACTTCCTGCGACGGCACCCTGGCCACCACAGCAACGCCCACCACCATCCGCGTAGTTTGCAACAACACCCTGACCATCGCCCTGGACGGCACCAGCCGTGCGATCAAGGTGCCGCACAGCACACGCTTCGATGGCGATCTGGTGAAGAAGCAGCTCGGTATCGCCGTCTCGCAATGGGATGACTTCATGTACCGCATGCGCCACCTGGCTGAACGCAAGGTGCAGTGGCATGAGGCACTGGGCTTCTTTATGAACGTGATGTGCGACACAAGCCCGACTGGCGCACTGCCGGAGCAACTGCCCAACGAACGCGCTCTGCGCAAAGTGCAGGAGCTGTACGAAGGTCGTGGTCGCGGCAGCCAGCTGGACTCGGCACGCGGCACCGCCTGGGGCTTGCTCAATGCCGTGACCGAGTACGTCGATCACGAACGCCGGGCACGCAGCACGGAATACCGCCTCGACTCTGCCTGGTTCGGCCAAGGTGCCCAGATCAAGCAACGCGCTCTGGATACTGCCCTGCAACTGGTCGCCTGACCTTTTTACCTACTCCACCCCATAACGCCCGACCCGCTTCGTTGCAGGTCGGGCGTTTCTATTTCTGCAAGGTGAACGCTATGAAAGCCACTTCATTGAATCGCAGCACCAGCAAATCCCGCCCAGCTCTGCGCCTGGTCAGCACCAAGGAACTGCCACGCGAGGACTGGCTGCAGATCCGTAAGCAAGGTATTGGCAGCTCGGATGCAGCTGCAGCCGTAGGACTCAACCCCTACAAGTCGCAACTGGAGCTGTGGATGGAAAAGACCGGGCGTGATGCTGGCATGCCCAAGGCTGATCCTCAGGATGAGGAAAGCCCGATGTACTGGGGCAACGTGCTGGAGCCCATCGTGGCCTGGCACTACAGCAAGCGCACTAAGAACAAGGTACGGCGCATCAACGCCGTGCTGCAGCATCCTGATCCGGAGTTGCCCTGGATGCTGGCCAACATCGACCGCGAGGTAATCGGGGCGGACGACGTGCAGATCCTCGAATGCAAGACAGCAGGCATAAATGGGGCACGACTCTGGAAAGAGGGCGTGCCTGAGTATGTGCAGCTGCAGGTGATGCACCAGCTCGCCGTCACCGGTAAGCAGGCGGCGGATGTAGCGGTACTGCTGGGTGGCCAAACGCTGGAGATCCACCGTATCGAACGGGACGAGCAGATGATTGCTCGCCTGATCGAGCTGGAGCGCCAGTTCTGGCACTACGTGGAAACCGACACCCCACCGCCGGCCGATGGCACGGCTTCAGCTGAGTCTGCGCTGCGCTACCTCTACCCGGAGGACAACGGCCAGGTCGTCGACTTCAGCCAGCATGCTGGTCTTTCAGCGGCTTACATCGAGCTGAAAGCCGTGCGTCAGTCGATTGCCGACAAGGAAAAGCGCGAGTCTGAACTGAAGCAGATGCTGCAGCAGGCCATGGGCGATGCCAGCCGGGCGGAGTTCTCCAGTGGCTATGTCAGCTGGCGCAAGGCCAAAGACAGTATCGGTCTCGATGTCGCTCAATTGCTCAAGGACAAGCCCTACCTGCAAGCCAAGTACCCACTGCTGAAACCAGGTGCACGACGCTTCCTGGTGGGCTGAAACCCAACTACTCCATCCCTCCCCTTGGCCAGTCCATGCAGTTAGCGCTGCGTGGCTGGCCTTTTTTCACTTCCAGGAGACTCACCATGCTCAAAGGTCTGGCTATCACTCCGCCGGTACTCGGGCGGATTTCCATCGGCAAGGTCATCGAGAAGAACGGCAAGCGTCTGCCGGAGAAAGATGACCAGTTCACCATCACTTCCCAAGTGCAAGGCAAGGACGGCTGGCTGCTGCACCCGCTCAATGACGAGCTGCGCCAGGGCAAGGACGACAAGCTGCGCAGCATTCCGGTACGGCTTCTGTTCAACGAACCGGAGCTGAATTTCCGAGCTGACTACACGCTGTTCGACCGACAGTCCGGACGCCCAATCTGCGTGGGCAATGGTGAAACCTGCAAGCGGGTCACTCAGGACGGCATGCAGTCACTGCCCTGCCCGTCACCGGATGCCTGCCCACTGGCCAAAGGCGGTGCCTGTAAGCCCTACGGCCGACTGAATGTGGTCATTGGTGATGAGGATCCGCTGGGCAGCTTCGTGTTCCGCACCACCGGCTTCAACAGCATCCGCACCCTCGCCGCTCGCCTGCATTACTTCCAGGCCATCTCGGGCAACCGCCTGGCCTGCCTGCCACTGGAACTACGTCTACGTGGTAAGTCGACTCGCCAGAGCCATGGCACGCCGATCTTCTACGCCGATCTGACGGTACGTGGTGGCATGGACATGTCTGAAGCACTGGTGTCCGCCAGTGAACTCGATTCGCGGCGGCAAGCTGCCGGCTTCAATCAAGCAGCGTTGGATGAGGCTGCACGACGCGGCTTCGGCAACGGAGCCTTCGAGGACAGCGAGGAGGATGCCAGCGCCATCGTGGAAGAGTTCTACCCCGAGGGTGAAGCTCCTGCTGCAGCAACAATTTCCCAACTCAACCCCACCAAACCCAGCCTGGCTGAAAAGCTCGATGCACAGGCTGCTCGTCACACCCCACCCACAGACCAAGACCAAGGAGGCCGCCATGCACCTGCACAAGCTGAAAGCCAGTGACACGGCCGGCACCTACTTGGTCGAGTCCCCGGTGACGGAAAACGACATCCTGCTGATGGCCAGGCAACTGGCCAGCCTGCGCCTGCGCAAGGGACGTGCACTGACCTCGCCTAAGGAGGCGTTCAGTCACCTGCAGACGCTGCTGGCTGATTATGAGCACGAGGTTTTTGCACTGCTCATGCTCGACAGCCGACACCGGGTGATTGCGTTCGAGGAAGTGTTTCGCGGAACCCTGGATGGAGCCAGCGTCTACCCACGGGAAATCGTGAAGATCGCCTTGGAACACAACGCAGCGGCAATCATCCTGGTACACAACCACCCCTCAGGTGATCCCGAGCCCAGCCAGGCGGATCGCAATCTCACCACGAAACTGCAGGACGCACTGAATCTGGTCGGAGTCAGAACGCTCGATCACGTTGTGGTAGGCCAGGAGGATTGTGTGTCGTTGGCTGAGCGCGGCTACCTGTAAGGAGGTGCCAATGAAACTGCTGCTACGGACTGTTGCCTCGGCATTCATGTTTGCCGGGATCTTGGCCGGTTGTCTGGCGATATTGCTGCTGATGATTCTGATGGTGCGCTTTCCACCATTGCTGATTGCCGTGGTGTTGGCGTGCTGGATCTACCGGAAGCAGAAAGTAAGAATGAACCCTTGAACGGTGAGCCAGCGTGGGTAGTCGAAAGACTGCCTGCAATGGCTCTCACTTCTTCTTTTGCCCTGGTAGCTAACGCTTACCTGCTGCCTTGTAAGCTGCACTTCGTTCACGCTTGCCCACTGCGACCACAATCACAACCACCCGATCATCTTCGACCCGATACACCAAACGATAGCCTGCTGTTCGGAGCTTGATCTTGTAGTGCCCAGGCAGATCCCTGAGGGCATCAGCCTGTACCTTTGGTGCTTCCAGCCGCTCACGCAGTTTTTTCTTTGCCTGCTCACGCACTGTATGACCCAGCTTCTCCCATTCCTTCAGCGCTGAGGGCAGGAACTCGAGCTTATAGGTCATCCAGGTTCACCGGCACCCCCTTCTCACCGGAGCGTGCATTAACGACATCGATCAGATCCAGATCGTCCAGACGGTCCAGCATCTGCTCGTACAGCTCGGCTGGCACCATGTACCCCATCACGCGGTTATGATTGAGAACGGCGACCGGCATGCCACCAGCACCAGCCATAACACCGGTGGGGTTTTTCTTCAGCTCAGAAACGCTCACTGCAACGTCAGCCAAAACACTCTGCATACCATAGCTCCTTTTTTAGGTCTTTATTTTGGTCTTAAGGTGCATAGCATAGCAAGGCATCCCCATGGGCAATCTTCCAAATGGCACGAGGCGTCCAATTTTGAACCGCCGCCATCTGGGAGAACTGATTGCCCTGAAGCCTCCCATTGAGCTGTGAGCCCATGCGGCTTGCGCGGACTGCTCCCTACCCCCGACTGGTCTCGAAACTCCGCTGACGATCGCCGTAGGACTTGGTCGCTTTCTTACACAGGTAGCTGGCTCGTTTGAACAGCTCAGGCAGCTCATCGAACTCGTCTCGACGAATTTCTCGATTGATAAAGTACTCAGGATTCTTTGGCCTATGGACCAGCCCCCTAACCTGATCAGCTGATAATCCAAGTACACTGGCCCAAGACTCTTCAATCCGTCTGAACATGTTAATCCGTTCAGAACCTATCCGGCCTAGCCTGTAATAGGCATCACGGTTCAAAAGAATCAGTAGGTGGTAATGGCGACGACCTCTCTGACCGATCTCTTTCGACCAGACGTATCGTACTTTGCAACCACGCGAGTAACCACGCTCAGCCACGCGCTCCTGGTGGTACTGGATCTTCTTCGTAAACGATTCGAAGAACTTGCTTATGACCTTGTTCGTATAGGCGTACTCGGGTAGCTCGATAGCATTAGGCACATAAAGATCTACTCTGAAGGCAAGTACTCTAGGGTACTCAGCCATGGCTAAGTCGATGGTATGTTTGAGATCATAAAGGTATTCCAGAGCAAAGGGGCCTACTTCTGCCTGGATAGGAAAACCTTCAAAGGTCTCCCCGTAGTGCAAATGAAGATTGGTATTATCGGGATGACGTAGTGGGGAGTGCTGGGTTGTAGCGATATCGTTGACCATGGTTATGACTCCAGTTAATTTGACTCATAACACATATGCCATTATTAAATATTTAATACACCCTACACCCTCCACCCTTAACACCCGCACCATGCTAGATAAGCTTAATAGTTATCAATAAAATAATAATACTCCCGCCGCAAAATAAATAAGCAGAAAGCCCAGCAAACACGAAGGGCGCTATAGATAAAACAAAGCAATTACAGAGCTTTTAACAATCAATACAATTTCGGAATTAAATTATCCAAATTATCCAAAAATAATACGCTGATCCATGTAGTTAATTATAGAGTGATTATAGAATCCTCTTTGGCCTGAACTCTATCGCTTGCTCGATTGAAATCTCACCCGCTACAAAATCAGCTCGCCCTGTGAGACCAGCCACTCTATTTGATCCAAATCAACGAAGTGCTGTTATCGTCAAAAGGAGCATTCATGGCTCGGGGGCAATCTGCTATCGTCGGCCTATTGCCCCGCCTGGTGAATTGCTGTGCGTCGGATTGGATTGATCCTGCTAATGATTGCTAGCCTCGTGCTGCCGACCTTCGGCGGTGTGGCTTTCAGCATGCCGGCACAACCTTGCCCGATGCAGAGCGCCGATCATCAGGGCCATGCAATGGCCGATGCTCCGTGCTGCGAGCAAATGGACAAGTCTGATGGGGTGGCCAAGAAGTCCCCTTGCAAACCCGGCCAGGAATGCAAGACCGGAGGACTTCTCCAGACCACCGTGATCAAGAGCATATCCCCTCTCCCCTCACGCCCCGAGATATTGCTGACCCAGTCGGTGATTAAGCGAGAGCCCGCAGGACTCTGGCGCCCTCCTCGTTTCGTCTAATGCAGTGATCATCCCGCGCCTTACAGTCAGGCGCATCGTCGCGGTCACGTTTCGTAGTCGCGACTTCGATCAATCGCATTGGAGGCGAAAGCATGTCCGCTTTCCTTTTTCCACGCCGTGGCTTTCTCGGTGTGTTGGCTGCCGCATTCTGGGCAGCTCCCTGGCTTGCCGCGCAGGCGCAGCCCCTAACTTTCGAACGAGCCCAAGCTCTGGCCGAGCAGAGTGCCCCTGAGAACCTCGCGCGCCAGGCGCAGGTGGCATCGGCACAGCAGGCTGTCGAGCCCGCAGACGCCCTGCCCGATCCCAAGCTGATTCTAGGCATCGACAACCTGCCGATCGAAGGCCCTGACCGTTACACGCTTAATCGTGACTCCATGACCATGCGCCGCATTGGGTTCATGCAGGAAGTCCCCAACAGTGACAAGCGTCAGGCTCGGCGCCAGTTGGCCGAGGCTTCAGTAGGCCGAGCCGAGGCCGAGCAGCGTGCCATGCAGTTGGAGATCAAGCGCCAGACGGCAGTGAGCTGGCTGGATGTGTACTACGCCGAACGCAGTGTTGGCCTCTTCGATCAACTGGACCGTCAGATCGAGATGCTCCGCTCGACCGTGCAATCGCTGATTGCCGGCGGTAGTGCTCAGCCTGGCGAGCTGTTGCAGGCCGACCAGGAAGCTTTGGCGTTACAAGATCGGCGAGATGAACTGAATCGCGATGTGGCAGTAGCTCGTGCCAAGCTGCGCCGCTGGATAGGCAACGAGGCTGACCAGCCTTTGCAAGGAGGTGTTCCCAGTCTGAACCTGGTGGCACCGCACCTGCAGCAACGCATTGCCTCACACCCTGAGTTGCGCGCTGCCTCCGCCCGAGTCGGCGAGGCTAGCGCCGAGCTGAACGAGGCCATCGCCGAGAAGACCCCCGACTGGGGTGTTGAGTTTGCCTACAACAATCGCGACAACCAGTTCGGCGATATGGTGATGGTGCAATTTACCTTCGACCTGCCGTTGTTCGTAGGCACACGTCAGGGGCCCAAGATCAACGCCAGACAACAAAGCGTGTCGCAGATGGAAGCCGAGCAGGAAGCATTACTGCGCGCCCATCAGGCTGAGCTGGAAGGCGGTATTGCCGAGCTTGAGCAACTGCGCAGGACCTTGTCACGCACCGAAAAAACCTTGATCCCGCTTGCAAGCAAACGTGCCGATCTCGAACTGGCCGCCTACCAAGCCGGTAACAGCCAGCTCACATCCGTTATTACTGCCCAGCGCGACCTGATTGATGCGCAACTGCGGCAGATTGAACAACAGCGCAAGTTGAGCCAGCTCTCCGCAAGCCTGTACTACGCCTATGTGGAGGGCCTGAAATGAAGATATCGACATTTGGTTTTGCGGTCGCCGTGCTGACCGTGGGCATTGGCGCGGCGGGCGGTGGCTACTGGCTGGCCCAGCGGCAAGCCAAACACGAGCTACTGCCTAGCTCCGCACCGACGGACGAGCGCAAGGTGCTCTATTGGTACGACCCGATGCAGCCTGAGCAGCGCTTCGATAAACCGGGCAAGTCACCTTTCATGGATATGGAGCTTGTCCCTAAATACGCAGGATCCGAGCAAGATCCGTCTGTCCTGAGCGTCCCCGCTCAAGCCGTGCAGAACCTCGGAATGCGGACCTCGACGGTGATCCGCGGTGTACTGCCCTCGGATATCGAGGTGGTCGGCTCCCTGGCCTATAACCAGCGAGAGGTAGCGAACCTCCAGGCCCGCGCTGGCGGATTCGTCGAGCGGGTTTACGGGCGTGCCCCTGGCGATGTACTGCCAGCTGGAACACCCCTGGTCGACCTGCTGATTCCCGAGTGGTCCGCCGCGCAGTTGGAGTTCCTCGCGGTACTGCGTACCGGTGACGCCCGCTTGATCACTGCGGCCCAAGAGCGCCTCCGCCTGCTCGGCATGCCACAAGCGTTGATAGAGCAGGTTCGCCGCAGCGGCAAACCGCGGGCAGTGCAAACCCTCACCACACCTATCAGCGGCGAGCTCCAAGCCTTGCAGGTACGCGCCGGGATGACCGTTGAAGCCGGGCAGGATCTGGCGTTGATCAACGGGCTGTCCAGTGTCTGGCTCGATGCGGCGATACCCGAGGCCATGGCCGGAAGTATCCAGGTCGGGGACGAGATCCGCGCCAACCTGACGGCCTTTCCTGATCGACCGCTGCTGGGCCGCGTCATAGCCTTGCTGCCGAGTGCCGATCCGCAAACGCGCACGCTCACGGTACGCAGCGAGCTACCCAACCCTGCCGGTAAGTTGCGCCCCGGCATGTTCGCCGCCGTACGCCTGAACAGTGCCGTCGAACAATCCACGCTTCTTGTGCCGAGTGAAGCCGTGATTCGCACCGGGAAGCGTGCATTGGTGATGCTGGCCGAAGGCGACGGACGCTACCGTCCCCAGGAAATCACCTTGGGCCGCGAGGCCGATGGGCGTCTGGAGGTGTTTTCCGGTCTTGAGGAAGGTCAGGCGGTCGTTACCTCCGGCCAGTTCCTCATCGATTCGGAAGCCAGCCTGCAGGGCATCCTGGCCGGCAATGCAGAACAGGACAGCACGGAGGGGCTGCATGTGTCTCACGGCGTTATTCGCGCACTGGACGGGAAACAAGTCACCCTGGAGCATGGCCCCTTCGAGAGCCTGAATATGCCAGGTATGACCATGGCTTTTCCTCTGGTCAGCTCCGAAGTAGCTGTGGGACTTAAGCCAGGAGATCACGTACGCATCGCCGCACGTCAGACAAACTCCGGCCTGCTGATCGAGCAGCTCCGCAAGGAAGGAGACCAGCCATGATCGCGCGCCTGATCCATTGGTCGATCGGCAACCGCTTCCTGGTACTGCTGGCCACCCTGTTCATCACCGCCCTGGGCCTCTGGTCGCTGCGCAACACGCCGTTGGATGCACTGCCGGACCTATCTGACACCCAGGTCATCATCAGAACCAGCTTTCCCGGACAGGCACCGCAGATCGTCGAGAACCAGGTGACCTACCCACTGGCCACAACCATGCTCTCGGTACCGGGGGCGAAGACGGTGCGCGGCTACTCGTTCTTCGGCGACTCCTTCGTCTACGTGCTGTTCGAGGACGACACCGACCTCTACTGGGCGCGCTCGCGGGTGCTGGAGTACCTCAACCAGGCGCAGGAACGCCTGCCCGAGGGTGTTACCACCACCCTTGGGCCGGATGCCACCGGCGTGGGCTGGATCTACCAGTACGCCTTGGTCGACCGCAGCGGCCAGCATGATCTTGCCCAGCTGCGGGCACTGCAGGACTGGTTCCTCAAGTACGAACTCAAGAGCCTGCCCAACGTAGCCGAAGTGGCCACCCTCGGCGGCATGGTCAAGCAATACCAAGTGCTGCTCGATCCGCAGAAGCTGGTGGCTTATGGGGTAACTCAGCAGGAGGTCGAAGCGGCGCTGAAGAGCGCTAACCAGGAAACCGGCGGCGCCATCTTGGAGCTGGCGGAGCGCGAGTACATGGTGCGGGCCTCGGGCTATTTGGAGAGCCTGGATGATTTTCGCAATGTGCCGCTGCGGGCTTCGGCAAGCGGAATTCCGGTGCTGCTAGGCCAGGTGGCCACCATTCAACTGGGGCCAGAGATGCGTCGCGGTATCGCCGAATTGGACGGCCAGGGTGAAGTGGTCGGTGGCGTGGTCATCCTGCGCTCCGGCAAGAATGCCCGGGACACCATCGCTGCCGTGAAGACCAAGCTGGACAGCCTGAAAGCCAGCCTGCCCACCGGCGTCGAAGTGGTCACTACCTATGACCGTTCGCAACTGATCGACCGTGCCATCGACAACCTCAGCTACAAGCTGCTGGAAGAGTTCGTGGTGGTTGCCTTGGTTTGCCTGATCTTTCTCTGGCACCTGCGTTCGTCGCTGGTGGCGATCATCACCCTGCCCCTGGGCATCCTGATGGCCTTCATCGTCATGCGCTACCAGGGCGTCAATGCCAACATCATGTCGCTCGGCGGGATCGCCATCGCCATCGGCGCCATGGTCGATGCCGCCGTGGTGATGATCGAGAACGCGCACAAGCACATCGAGGCCTGGAAGGCTCGGCACCCCAATGAGCCGCTCCAAGGCGAGGCGCACTGGCGAGTGATCGGCGAAGCCGCAGCCGAAGTCGGACCGGCACTCTTCTTCAGCCTGCTGATCATCACCCTATCGTTCCTCCCGGTATTTACCCTGGAGGCCCAGGAAGGGCGCCTGTTCGGCCCTCTGGCCTTCACCAAGACCTATGCCATGGCCGCCGCCGCCGGCCTCTCGGTCACCCTGGTACCGGTGCTGATGGGCTACTGGATTCGTGGGCATATCCCCAGCGAACAGCAAAACCCCTTGAACCGCTGGCTGATCGGCGCATACCGGCCGGTGCTGGAGTGGGTGCTGGCCTGGCCCAAGGTGACCTTGGCGCTGGCCGTGCTGGTCTTTGTGTCCAGTCTGTGGCCCCTCAGCAGACTCGGAGGAGAGTTCCTGCCGCCCATGGACGAAGGCGACCTGTTGTACATGCCTTCGGCCCTGCCCGGCTTGCCGGCGAGCAAGGCAACCCAGCTGCTGCAGCAAACCAACCGCATGATCCTCACGGTGCCGGAGGTGGCCCGGGTATTCGGCAAAGCCGGGCGAGCGGAGACAGCCACCGATCCGGCGCCGCTGGAAATGTTCGAGACCACCGTGCAGTTCAAGCCGCGCGAGCAATGGCGCGCGGGTATGACGCCGGAGAAGCTGATTGAGGAGCTGGATCGTGCGGTGAAAGTCCCAGGGCTGTCCAACATCTGGGTGCCGCCAATTCGCAACCGCATCGACATGCTGGCCACGGGGATCAAGAGCCCCATCGGCGTGAAGGTCTCCGGAACCTCCCTGGTCGATATCGAGCGCATTACTCGCGATATCGAGGTGGTGGCCAAAGATGTACCTGGGGTGAGCTCAGCGCTGGCAGAGCGCCTCACCGGCGGACGCTATGTGGATATCCAGATCGATCGCCTGGCCGCGGCACGCTACGGCCTGAGCATTGCCGACGTACAAGCGGTGGTATCGGGTGCCATTGGCGGCAGCAATATCGGCGAGACGGTCGAAGGATTGGCCCGCTTTCCGATTAACCTGCGCTATCCCAAGGAGTGGCGGGACAGTCCCCAGGCGCTAAGGCGTATGCCGATCCTCACCCCTGCCGGCCAGCAGATCACCTTGGGCACCGTCGCCCAGGTTAGCCTGACCGAAGGGCCACCGATGCTGCGCAGCGAGAACGGGCGCCTGTCCGGCTGGGTCTATGTCGATGTCCGTGGGCGCGACCTGGCATCGACCGTGCGTGAGCTGCAGCAACGCGTAGCTGAGCGGGTAAAACTCGACGCTGGCATGACCGTTTCTTACTCCGGTCAGTTCGAGTACCTGGAGCGCGCCAATGCGCGGTTGTCCTGGGTGGTGCCGGCGACCTTGTTGATTATCTTCGTGCTGCTCTACCTGACCTTCAGCCGCTTCAGCGAGGCCCTGCTGATCATGGCCACCCTGCCCTTCGCCCTGTCGGGGGGCATCTGGCTGCTCTATTGGTTCGGCTTCAACTTGTCGGTGGCCACTGGGGTCGGCTTCATTGCCCTGGCCGGCGTCTCAGCCGAGTTCGGGGTGATCATGCTCTTGTATCTGAGGAACGCCTGGCATGCTCGGCTGGACTCTGGACGCAGCGGTGATCCGGCCCTGCTTGAGGCCATTCGTGAGGGCGCGGTGCTGCGCGTGAGGCCTAAGGTGATGACGGTGGCCGTGATCATCGCCGGCCTGCTGCCGATCCTCTGGGGCGGCGGTGCCGGTTCCGAAGTGATGAAGCGCATCGCCGCGCCCATGGTCGGCGGCATGATTACCGCGCCGCTGATGTCCATGCTGGTTTTGCCGGCCGCCTACTGGCTGATGCGAAGGCAGCGTACACAGAAGGTTCGCGCACCACAGGAGATATAGCTTTACAAACCCGGGCAAGCCACGCGCCAAGCTGACTCGCCCGGGTAACGCGGCAGGAAGCATTACGGCGATGTAACTTTGACTTCATTTTTATGACAGGTTGAGCGGATATATTTTAATCACCACCTTGAAGGAGTGATTAAATATGAAAAGCCTCAAAGTTATTGCAGCCCTTGCCGTTATGGTTGTTTCCTCTGCCGCTCTGGCAGAAGGCGGCGCTGATCGTGTTTATGGTCGGATGATTCAGGCCAATGAGCAGGCCATGCAAGAGTATGCTGCCGCTAACGGAAAGAATCCGCCTGAAGTTATTCATTACCGCTACGGCATGAAGCTCGATATCGCCAGGGTCGTGGCCATTACCTCAACGGACTCTAGCTGCAATGTGATGCCAGCCCAGATGACCTACGAGGACTCCAACGGCGATCTGAATATTCTTGAATACCGTGCAGTCGGAACAGGTTGCCGGAACCAAAACTAATAAATGACATCGCGCTGATTGAAAAGTAATTTTCAAGTCACCCTGACGTTATTTGGCATGTGGAAATATGGCCAAGGCGCGCCTGGTTATGCCCGGCGCGCTTGGCACATATATGAGACCACACAATGACAACTGCCAATAACATCAGGAGCATTTATGAATAACAGAACCCTGTTAGGACTTTCTCTACTCGCTCTGAGCATCAGTACCGGGCAAGCTGCAATGGCCGCCGGCGAGAAAGGCGAGGGATTTATCGAAGGCAGCAGCCTGACCATTCTCAATCGAAATCTCTACTTCAACCGCGATTTCCGTAAAGGCCAGTCCAGCAGCTCGGGTAATGGCTATTCGGAAGAGTGGGCGCATGGCGTGATAGGCAGATTCGAGTCTGGTTTCACCGAGGGCACCATAGGCTTTGGTGTCGATGCCTTTGCCATGCTAGGGCTCAAGCTTGACACCGGCGACGGCCGTTCTGGAGCAGGCGGCTCAGTCGACGTGATGCCTTACAACAGCCTCGGGCAGGCTGAGGACAACTACTCCAAACTGGGGGGCGCGGTGAAAACTCGGTTCATGGATACCGAGATCAAGGTAGGCGACGTCTTTCCCGTCAGCCCGGTCGTCCAATACGGTGATGCACGGCTTTTACCGGAGAGTTTCCGAGGTGTCACCGTGGTCAACAGCAGCGTGGAAGGACTGTCGCTTCAGGGCGGTCGCCTCCACTCGATGAGCCAACCCAATACCAGCAGCATGCGCGACGGCTTCGCTACCTTCTACGCGGGCGAAGTGGACTCGCCATGGATCGCCTATTTCGGTGGTGATTACACGCTTAATGACAACGTCGGCTTTAGTCTCTACACCAGCCGCCTCAAGGATGCCTGGAATCAATATTACGCGGGCACCACGCTGAGCTACCCGCTTGCGGACGATGTCGCCTTGATCGGCGGGCTGAACTACTACAAGGCGGTCGATGAAGGGAGGCAGCTCCTCGGGAGCTTCGATAACAACATCTGGAGCGGCAAGGTCGGCATCCAATTCGGCGCTCATACAGTGCTGGTGGGTCTCCAGCGCAACAATGGCGATGATGACTTCGACTACTTGCGCCAATCGGACTCCATCTACCTCGACAACTCAATCCAGTACAGCGACTTCAACTCGCCGAAGGAGAAGTCATGGCAAGTGCGCTATGACCTGGATATGGAGCCTTTCGGTGTGCCTGGATTGAGCTTCATGACTCGATATGCCCAGGGCTGGGATGTCGACTACAGCAACGCCAACGAAGTCTATATGCGCCGTGATGACAACGGCGATCCGTTGACCAACCAGAAGCGCTGGGAGCGGGACATCGAGGCCAAGTACGTTGTGCAGTCTGGGTCGTTGAAGGACATGTCCTTTCGCATTCGACAAGCCACGACTCGCGCCACCGACTTCGAGTCGGATTTGGATGAGTTCCGCCTGATTGTCGAGTAGCCGCTGGAAGTTCTCTAACCCTGGCAAGCGAGCGGGTTGATTGCCCCGCTCGCTCCTTGGTCCTGCTGTCCCCTCGTAGTGCTCCTTTGGTTTGGAGACAGCCCTTGGCGCCCTAGGGCGCCTTTTTTACTTAGGTTAAAGGACGTATGAAAATGAGTCGGCCACTACACACAAGCGGCCGTGCTGGCAGGCAGTACTACTGGGCGGGATATTCTGCAACGACCTGATCAGAACCCGTCTTGGTCAAGCCAATGACCTGGTAGGCATGCTGTACGCCATCGACTTCCATGCCGGGGGAGCCCGCCGGCATCCCGGGAACAGCGATGCCCAGCAGATCATCGCGCTTGGTGAGTTCGATGACCTGAGCCGCCGGCACATGACCTTCGACGAACTTGCCGTCAATCACCGCGGTGTGGCAAGACGCTAACCGTGGCGCGACGCCCAGTCTTTGCTTCACTGCTGTCATGTTGCTTTCAACATGGTCGACGACTTTGAAGCCATTCGCTTCGAGGTGTGAAATCCACTTCTTGCAACATCCGCAATTGGCATCACGATGGACATCAATCGTCAGGGCATCAGCTGCTTGAACCGCAGACGTGACGGAGAGGGCGGCCAGTAAGGCCAGATATTTAGCTTTCATGTACGTGCTCTTTGCCATCGGCGTGGGTGTGGGTCTTGGGCGAGGCGTTCGGAGCCTGCTCGGCGTGATGATCACCTCCGTTGGACGACGCCTCATCTCCAGCATGGTGGTCATCGCCACTCATATCCGAATGGTGACCTGCCTTAGGTGCGGAGCCACCCTCGCTATCCGTAGCCGCGGCATCGTGATGACCAGGCTCTCCAGCATCACCTGATCCATGATGGTCATCGCCACCGCCACTATTGTCATGATGGCCAGGCTTGTTGTCGCCGTGCTGTCCTTCATGGTTATGCATCTGCGTTTCCCCACCACCGTGCTGATGGCCGCCACTGGATGCGACGAGTGTTTGGTATTGCTTGGCATCCATCGTCGGCAGTTGGTTGAGGAAGGCAACCATGCCCCAGATGTACTCGTCTCCCATGCTCTTGCCCCACGCAGGCATACCCGTTGCCTTGATGCCATGCTTGATCACCCAGAACGCTGCTGACGGATTGCCATCGACACCGATCTTGGCGAGGTTGGGGGGCGCAGGATAAAGCGATTGGCTTAGCTCGGTCTCCGCCACACCTGGCGCCAAATGACAGCCGATACACATGGAGTTGTAGTTGCCCGCACCGGCGCGAATAAGAGCTTGATCATCCAGGTTGGGAACCTCGATGTCCCGCGAACGGACTTCGATAGAGCGGTCACGGGCCATCGTGAGAAACGCATGCACTGCAGGAAAATGGGGATCGTCGGCCCCCACGTTGACCACGCCAAAGTAGGCGCCGGCCAGGACAGCTGTGCTACCGACCACGCCGGCCGCCACCAAAGTTTTAATTGTTCTTTTCATGCCAGGTTCTCAAAACCACATCCGGATACCGGCGACAAAACGCGCCTCGTCTACATCACCGCCCTCGTCGCGCACCATGTCTGCCGTGTTGCCATAGGAGCGGCTCCAGGAAACCCCGATATAGGGGGCAAACTGCCTGACAATCTCGTAACGCAGACGCAAGCCGAGCTCGGTATTTGCCAACCCAGACCCCACACCTCGCTCAGGATCGTTCTTGCCGTAGAAGTTCATTTCGGCAGTTGGCTGGAGAATCAGCCGGTTGGTCAGCAGAATGTCGTACTCGCCCTCCAGTCGGGCAGCAGTTTGGCCATTCTCGCCGACGAAGGCCGTGGCTTCGGCCTCAAAGGCGTAAAGCGCCATGCCCTGGATACCGAAGGCGGCCCAAGTCTGCGGCGACTCCGGTTTGAAGTCCTGGCGAACGCCCGCGACGACATCCCACCAAGGGCCGATCGAGCGGCCGTACAGCAGCTGTAATTCAGCATCCTCGGTCACGCCGTTGGTACGCTCGCCTTCGGAGCGGAACCAGACCCGGTTGATATCACCGCCTACCCAGCCCGACGCATCCCAGGCCAGGGTGCTGCCCTCATCTGCGTCCTGGTATTCGAGCTGATCGAGCAGGAAAAAACTGTTGATGGCGCTGTCGTGAACCTTGTGGCCAGGTAATGGCGGGAAAGCCGCTTGGCGATCAGCATCCGTCAGAACGGGAATCGGCGTACGGCTGGTGGTTCTCGGGGCTTCAGCGGAGCCATGGTTCATCTTTGAATGATCCATGCCCTCCATCTGTCCTTGCATGGCGCCATGCCCCATCTTGCTGTGATCCATAGCCTGGGCCTTCTCTTGGCTCTGGCCGTGGCCCATCTGGCTATGATCCATGCTGCCCGAAGCACCCTGCATGGCACCATGGTCCATCTTGCTGTGATCCATGCCCTCCATCGGCGCTTTGGCGGAACCGTGGCCCATCTGGCTGTGGTCCATCGACATGGAGCCGTGCCCCATTGCCGAATGATCCATTTCTTCCGCAGCCTGGGTAACGCCGCCGCTGAGTGCACTCAGCGACACGGCCAGCGCTATGAGGGACGGGCGTGAAAACCTAGTGGTCATGGTTCGAACCTGCTTCGGCTTCGGTGCCGCCATGCTTATCCATCATCTTCTCGTGCCCCATATCGTCATGGTTCATACCCTCATGATCCATGGCGCCATGATCCATCTGATGGCCAGCGGCCTTGCCTTTCGATTGATCTGCTGGCTTGTCACTGGCGTCGGGCGCAGCCGACTCGGCAGCATGTTGTTCGTGCTCGCTGTGCCCCTCACCTGCCAATGACGTCGGCGCGTGCAGAACAGCCAAAAGACTGAACATCGCTGCGCTGCCAAACAGGGCATTACGCTTCATAAAAGTACTCATCAGAAATCTCCTTTACTCATCCACACGGACTTCACGGAACATGCCCGTTTCCATGTGGAGCAACAGGTGGCAGTGATAGGCCCAACGCCCCAACGCATCGGCGGTCACCCGATAGCTGCGCTTGGAACCTGGCGGCATGTCGATGGTGTGTTTACGCACCAGGAAATTGCCGTTCGCATCCTCCAGATCACTCCACATGCCATGAAGATGGATCGGGTGAGTCATCATGGTGTCGTTGACCAGCGTGATGCGAACACGCTCGCCGTACTTGAGGCGCAGAGGCTCGGCGTCAGAGAACTTGATTCCATCGAAGGACCAGGAGAATTTCTCCATATGCCCGGTGAGGTGCAGCTCGATGGTGCGACTTGGCTCACGCCCGTCCGGATCAGGGAAGGTGCTGCGCAGGTCAGAGTACGTGAGGACGCGTCGGCCGTTGTCTCGCAAACCAATACCTGGGTCGTCCAACTTATGCGTTGGTGTCATGGTTTGCATATCGACCAGCGGGTTGTTGGTCTCTGAGGCTGGGTGTGCCTGCATGGCACCTGCCATGCCTGCCATGCCTGCCATGCCCGAATGATCCATTCCAGCCATCTGGCTGTGATCCATGCCGGCCATGCCACCCTGCATGCTCCCATGATCCATGCCCGACATACTGCCGTGATCCATCCCGGCCATGCTCCCATGATCCATGCCGCCCATGCTGCCGTGGTCCATGCCCATGTCACCCATGGCAATCAGTGGGCGCGGGTCAGGGCTTGGTACCGGTGCACTCAACCCTTCCTGTACCGCAAGGGTGCCGCGCGCATAGCCAGTGCGGTCCATGGATTGGGCAAACACGGTATAGGCCTGTTCGCTGTCTGGTTCGATGATCACGTCGTAGGTCTCGGCCACGGCGATACGGAACTCGTCGACGCTGACCGGTTTGACGTGCAGACCATCGGCCGCAACCACAGTCATCTTCAGGCCTGGGATGCGCACATCGAAGTACGTCATGGCCGAGGCATTGATGAAACGCAGACGAATCTTCTCGCCCGGTTTGAATATGCCGGTCCAGTTGCCATCAGGTGCCTGGCCGTTCATCAGGTAGGTGTAGGTGTAGCCACTGACGTCGGCGAGATCAGTCGGGCTCATCTTCATTTCGGCCCACATCTTACGGTCGGCTAAGGCGGCGGACCAACCCATCTCGCTTACGTCATCGATGAAGTCACCAACGGTGCGTTTGTGCTGGTTGTAGTAGTCCGACTGTTTCTTGAGCTTGGCCAGTACCCGCGTTGGATTTTCATCCGTCCAGTCGCTCAGCAACACGACGTAATCACGGTCGTAACTGAAGGGCTCGGGCTCCTTGGCATCGATGACCAGCGCGCCGTATACGCCGACCTGCTCCTGCAGCCCCGAGTGACTGTGATACCAGTAGGTACCGTTCTGGTTGACCTTGAACTTGTACTCATACATGCCGTCAGGGGCGATGCCATGGAAGCTCAGGCCAGGAACACCATCCATGTTCGCCGGCAGGATGATGCCGTGCCAATGGATGGAGGTGTCCTCCTTGAGGCGGTTGCGCACGCGCAATGTGACGGTATCGCCTTCGCGCCAACGAAGAATCGGCCCAGGGAGCGAGCCGTTGATGGTCATGGCCGTGCGCGCTGCGCCGGTGATGTTCACCGGGGTTTCACCGATGAATAGGTCGAATTCGTTACCAGTCAGTACGTTGGGCTGGCCGGGGCTGTTCACCGCCCAGACCGGCGTGCGCCACATGCCCATGCCGCCGAGAATACCGGCGGCGGCGAGGCCTTTGACGAAAGTACGTCTTGTGGTTTTGCTTTGCATGCCGTTATGTCCAATCCGTCAGATGAGCCGGTGATATGCACCCGGTCTCGGGTTCATTGACTGCTCCAGTGTCGGGAGATTTGATCTTCAAGCTTTGCGTGCTGCGCAAGTTCCCCCTGACACCAAGCAGTATGAAACTGCCATATCTCAACCATCCGGGTGATTACATTTCTGTAAGGTAGATGACTTCAGCAGTTGGTGTGCTCTGCTTGCTCGGTTGGACTGCTGGCTACAGGAGCCTCAACTTTCTGCTGCTGGGCCACCCGGTAGGCCTCCAGAGACGTCTGGCGTGCCTGCTCCATGCGTGCAAACGTGCGATCAGCACCGCCTTCGGCCATCGCCAGGCTGGAAACACTCAGGGCAGCAACTACAAACAGGGTTTTGATCGATTTCATTTCGTTAATCCTCAGAAGTTTAGAAGCCCCTGTAACTAGTGGGGACGAGCGTTAAGCTCGCAGCTACGTTAACCACGACGCCCTGTCAGCAACCTGATCCGAACATTACAGTTCTGTCAGTTTGCTATTTCTTTCTTGTAGGCCCTCCTGAAGGCTCGGTACTGTCTTCCTGCCCGCGCAGCCTTGCGGATTCCATGGGCCTGATCGGTAGCAATGCCTGAGCTAACTCGTTCATTCGCACCGACGGATCGCGACCATCAAACAATCAAGAGAGATAGCCACTATGTCGAACAAATCCAACGTAGCTACCGGTGCCGCCTTGGCTCTGGTGGCCGCCAGCCTGTTCTCCACCCTGCCCGTCCAGGCTGCTCAGGAAACCAAAGCAGCAGAAGTGAAGTGCTTCGGGATCAATGGTTGCAAAGGGCAGAACGACTGCATGACCGCGAAAAACGACTGCAAAGGCCAAGGCGAATGCAAAGGCCAAGGGTTCAAGTTGATGACCCAGACCAAATGTGACGAAGCCGGTGGCAAAACCAGCGAATAAGGCGGTTCAGGGGAGTGCATGCCACTCCCCTGCTGGAGTCTCGAATGAGTAAGCGCAAAACTCTGGGTTTCGGTCTTGGCCTTCGTAACGAGTATTACCGGCAGATCCTGGAGGAACGGCCTGCGGTCGACTGGTTCGAGATCATTTCCGAGAATTACCTGGTGGAGGGCGGCAAGGCTCTCTACTTCCTTGATGCGATCGGCGAGCACTACCCCCTGGTGATGCACGGAGTATCTCTTTCGATTGGCGGCTCACATGCCTTGGACATAGACTACCTACGACAGCTCAAGCAGCTGGCGGATCGGGTGCAGCCTCAGTGGGTGTCTGATCACCTGTGCTGGAGTCGAGGCAACGCCCATCAACTTCACGATCTGCTACCGCTGCCGTTTACCCAGGAGAGCCTGCTGCATGTCGCGGCCCGGGTGCGCTTGGTGCAGGATGTTTTGGAACGTCCCATCGTGCTGGAGAACGTTTCCTCCTACGTGCAGTGGACAACATCCAGCATGAGCGAGTCTCAGTTCCTCTCGGAGCTCAGTTACCTGACCGGGTGCGAGCTGCTTCTCGACGTGAACAACGTCTACGTCAGTTCGCGCAACCAGGGTTTCGACCCTTGGCAGTTCATCATGGAATTGCCGCACGAGCGGATTCGGCAAATTCACCTGGCCGGGCACAGCGATTACGGGCAGTACCTCATCGACACCCATGACCAGCCCATCGCTGATCCGGTTTGGTCTCTCTACAGCAAGACTTTGAGCTACTTGGGCCCGACATCGACCTTGATCGAGCGGGATGACCAGTTTCCGCCGCTGGAAGAGCTGTTGTCCGAATTAGCACATGCCCGTGCTATCGCCAAATCTGTGATATCGGGGGCCACCCCTTGAGCCTGATCGCCCTACAGACTGCATTTGAAACTTACCTGACAGGTGACAGTGCCCTGCCCTCCAACGAGCTTTTGGAGCAGATCCGAGGTAGCACAGCGCTGAGTGCTCTCGAAGGCCTGCAGATCTACCACAACGCTTACCGTTCGCGCCTGCTTGCGGTCTTGCGAGAAGACTTCCCTGCCCTGCTTCACTGGATCGGCAACGAATCATTCGAGCAGCTCGCACTGGCGTACTTGGCCGCCTGGCCACCACGACATTTCAGCATTCGCTGGCTGGGCGAGAAGCTGCCCGAGTTCATTAGCAGCTACGTCGAAGAACCCCAACTATCGCCGATGCGCGAACTCGCGGAACTGGAATGGGCCTTTACACTGGCCTTCGACGCTCAGGATGTCGAAGCGCTTTCGCTGGAGACCATGAGTGATTTTTCGGCTGAAGACTGGATTTCACTCAGGGTTTCCCTGACTGCATCTGCCCGGTGGTTGCAGCTGCAGTACAACACGCTGGAGTTGTGGAAAGCCGCCAAGTCCGGCAGCTTGCTGCCTGATGTTACCCGCCTGCCAACGAACCTAGCCTGTCTTGTTTGGCGTCATGAACTCGTCTGCCAGTACCGGAGCCTGGAGCCAGCGGAGGCTTCGGCATTGCAGTTTCTCATCGAGGGCGGATCGTTCGCTGAACTCTGCGAGTCGTTGAGCGCCACGCATGGCGAGCAAGCTCCCTTGCAAGCCGCGACCTGGTTGAAGTTGTGGGTCAACGACGGTTTGCTAAAGCGCGGCCAGCTATTACACGAATGACCCGGAACCTTTAGGCTAGCGCTCTCTCTTTGGCCACTCCGAGCGCTTCTATGACTCACCGCATCATTCATTTCAAACAGCAAGCCTTGCTTGACCCGGAGACCTATCAGGCAATGCTGGCCGACGGCGTTGGTCACTGGGAGCGGCTTGCAGGAGAAGTCGTCGGCATAGAAGACGAAAAAAGCCACGAGTTCGCTGCATTGAAAAGCCTGTTCAAGCGCAAGCGGTACTCCTATGACACGCTGGAAATGCGCGAGCCAGGCGATCACTCAAACTGGCTTCGCGGCCGAGATGGTTCAGAAGGTATGACCAACGAGGTCACCAGTATCCCAGGGCTAAAAGAGCTCTCAGAACTGGAGATTTAGTGGGATAGCAGGTCAGCGCTCAAGCGCTGACCTGGGCCGAATAGCCAAGCTCCTGGATGAGTTCGCGGATCGATTCGGCACTTTCTGTGCTCTCAACGGTGACCTTGCCGGCCGCTCGATCCACTTCTACTCGTGCATCCTGATCCAGAGCTTGAATGGCCTTCGTGATTTTGCTCACGCAACTGCCACAGCCCATCCCCGCAACACTCAGACTAAACATGTCTTTCACCTCATTTCGTCCGCGGCTCAAGTTACCGCACGGACAGCATCGACCTTGACACGATGGCAAGGTCAAGCCCGTATGTGTTGCGACAGATAGGTCGGACCGGAAACTACCGTACGGCATTTTCCGGTCAGATGCGCTTCTGAATAATCACCTGGTCGGTGGTATGGAAGCCTATCCGATGTCCGTTGATTTCAACCTCAGAGCATTGAAGACCACCGACGCCGAGCTGACACTCATCGCCAGCGCAGCAATCAAGGGCGACAGAAGATGCCCCGTCAGCGGGTACAGCAGCCCCGCTGCTAGCGGGATTCCCATCGCGTTGTAGAGGAACGCAAAGGCGAGGTTCTGCCTCATATTTTTCACGGTTGCCACTGACAGGGTGCGCGCTCGCAGGATGCCCATCAGATCTCCCTTGACCAGCGTCACTTGGGCGCTGTTCATCGCCACATCGGTACCGGTGCCCATGGCGATACCTACGTCAGACCTGGCCAGGGCGGGCGCATCGTTGATGCCGTCACCCGCCATGGCGACACGACGGCCATAGCCCTGCAAATCGGCGACCAGTTTCTCCTTATCCTGCGGTTTGACCTCACCATGCACTTCCTCGATTCCGAGCTGCTTCGCCACGGCTCTTGCTGTGGTGAGGCCATCACCAGTGGCCATGATGACCTTTACGTCTTCGCTTTGAAGCTTGGAGACAGCCTGTTGAGAAGTAGGCTTGATCGGATCGGAAACGGCCAGGAGTCCCGCCAGGCGACCATCAACGGCCAAATAGATGATGCTGATGCCTTCCAGACGCAGTTGCTCGGCGCGATTGCGCAGCGGGGTAATATCGACGCCCGCCTCGTCCATCAGTGCGGTGTTGCCGAGCTGCAGCTGATGGTCATCGACCTGGCCGCGCACACCAATACCCGAGCCAGATTCGAAAGTGTCCGGTTTGACCAGTGCAATGCCCTGACCGCGCGCATGATCGACGATGGCATGAGCCAGCGGGTGCTCACTACCCTGGTCGAGACTAGCAGCCAGGCGCAGCACTTCATTGGAGTCGTAACCGCCTGTCCCTTCCGCACTATGAAATACGGGACGCCCCTCAGTCAGGGTTCCAGTCTTGTCGACGATGAGCGTGTCGATCTTGCATAGATTTTCGATGGCGCTGGCATCGCGGAACAACACACCGCTGCTAGCGGCCTTGCCAGTCGCAACCATGACGGACATCGGGGTTGCCAGACCCAGAGCGCAGGGACACGCAATGATTAGCACCGCCACCGCATTGATCAGGCCAAATACCCAGCCTGATTCCGGCCCTAATAGCCCCCAGCCGAAGAAGGTCAGAATCGCGATCAGGATCACCCCGACCACGAAATACCCTGCCACCGCATCAGCCATACGCTGCATGGGGGCCTTGGAACGTTGGGCTCTGGCCACCATCTGAACGATCTGCGACAGCATGGTCTCGGCACCGACCTTCTGCGCCTCCATCACCAGGCTGCCGTGGGTGTTCAGGGTGGCACCGATAAGGGCATCCCCTACCCGCTTGGTCACGGGTAACGGTTCTCCGGTAAGCATCGACTCGTCGACGGCGCTCTCCCCCTCTAGAACCGTACCGTCCACCGGGACTTTCTCTCCCGGCCGGACACGTAGGTGGTCGCCCTGATGGACATGTGTCAGCGGAATATCTTCTTCCTGGCCATCGGGCTTGATGCGACGCGCAGTCTTTGGTGCCAGCCTCAGCAGTGACTTGATGGCTGCCGAAGTCTGCGAGCGGGCCTTGAGTTCGAGCATTTGGCCCAACAGCGTGAGTGAGATAATCACCGCGGCTGCTTCAAAATAGACGCCGATACGTCCGTCCTGGGCAAAAGCCGCCGGAAACCACTGCGGAACCAAGGTAGCGGCCACGCTGTAGAGGTAGGCAGCGGCCGTTCCCAAACCGATCAGGGTCCACATGTTGGGGCTGCGGTGGCGGATGGAGTCAATGCCGCGGGTGAAGAATACCCAGCCACCCCATAGCGTCACGGGCGTCGCCAGAGCCAGCTCGACCCAGTTCTGGGTCGTGCCATGAAACAGTTGCAAGGAATGGCCGGCCATCGCCAATACGGTCACGATGACGGTCAACGGTAGGGTCCACCAGAACCGCAGCGAGAAGTCCTTCAGCTCTGGATTTTCCTCCTCTTCCAGCTCCGGGATGACAGGTTCCAGCGTCATCCCGCAGATCGGGCAGTTTCCGGGAGCCGGTTGACGGATTTCTGGATGCATCGGGCAGGTGTATTCAGCACCTACAGGTGTCGATGTGGGTGCTGGAGTCGCGTGCTGGTGATGCTCCCCATGAGACTGATGGCTCATGTACTGATGAGGATCTGCTTGGAATTTCTCTAGGCACTTCGCACTGCAGAAATGATAGGCCTTCCCTTCAAAGCTCCCGCGATAAGGGCCATCAGGTTTGACCTCCATGCCACACACCGGGTCGCGCTGGCTCTCGGAGTGGGCGTGCGAGTTATGTGAATGATCCTGGTCATGATGGCAGGAGGTCTTTTGCATGCGATCTATGTCCTTTCTTCGTCCTTGGAAACAGCGGTGCTGCTGGAGTGGGAGTGCCCGCCGTGATTGTGGCCAAACAGATGCATCAGCGGGCATAGCAGCAGGATGAGGTACGGCAGGGCCTGCGAAAGATGACCGTAATGCTCACGCGCTACATAGAAGATGCCGATTACGGCCAGCATGATCAGCGCAATGCCAATCTTGCTCTTCCAAAAAGGCGGCTCAGTGGTACTGGTGTGATGGGTATGGTCCATGACAATAGCCTCGTTTCAATGGCGGCCGGATCACTATAGGTGTCTCAGACTGGACGGAGTTGGCGAGTATCAATAAACGTCAGCGTACGGTCACCTTACCGACCATTCCCGACTGATAATGTCCTGGAATATTGCAGGCGAACTCCAGTTCGGTGGCGGCGGAGAAGGTCCAGATCAACTCTTCGCGTGCTCCAGGTTCGACAAGAACACTGTTGGGGTCATCGTGTTCCATACCGACCATCTTCATGCCGCCCATGGCATGGCCCATATTGCTCATGTCATGTGCACCTGTAGGGGACAGCGTGCCGTTCTGAAACATCGCGGCCATCTCTTTCTGGTGCGCGGCATGGGATGCCGCTTTGCCAAGATTGAATTCGTGTAGCAGTGCACCGTCATTTTTCAGGACGAAGCGAACTGTCTCGCCTGCTTTGATCTCCATTGCTTTGGGTTCGAAGAAGATGTCCCCCATCCGGACTTCGATGGTGCGATCTACTGCCTGACCGTCTCCCGGTTGCCCAATACTGTCTTTCTTGTGGCCCGGGCTGGCCAGCGCATTGGCAGCACTGAGCAGCAAGCCAAGGGTGGTGATTATGAAAGCGGGTCTGAGTTTCATGGTGTGCCTCTGAGGTGTTGAGGAGGGATGAGTCCCGATGCTAATGAGGTGCAGCTGGCGGTACGCTGACGTGAAAACTACATCGCAGTAAGGTTCGTCAGATCGGTGCTACCCAGCTCGCGGCCAACGGGTAGCACCGATGCCGGACTAACGCAGAGCAAACTCACCGACCATCCCCGCCTGGTAATGCCCAGGCAATGTACAGGCGAAGCTCAAACTGCCCGCCTTAGGGAAGGTCCACACGAACTCTTTGGTTGTGCCGGGCTCGACGAGAACCGCGTTCGGGTCGTCATGCTTGGCTTTGATGACTTCCGGATAGCCTGGAGGGTTGGAGTCTCCCATGCCATAACGCTCATGCCAGACAATGCGCTCGGCCATGCCGGTCGGGGTCAGTGTGCCGTCCTTGAACAAGGACGCCATCTTGCGCTGGTGCTCCAGCTGGGACGCTGCCTGCCCGATGTTGAACTCGTGCATCAACGCGCCCTCGTTCTTCAGAACGAAGCGCACGGTTTCACCTGGCTTCACATCGATCGTTTTCTGGCTGTAGTTGATGTCGTCCATCTTTACCAAGATGGTACGAGTCGCTGGCGTCGCCTGGGCCTGCTGCCCAATGCCATTGCTACTGCCGCCGACCTCGGCAAATGCCGGAAAGGTGGTGCTGATGAACAGAGTGCTGATCAGCAGTTTAAGGGGTAAGCGTTTCATGGTGAGACCTCGAGATGGGTGCTGGAAATCTCATGCTATTCCCCGCTTGCTGCCAGGCCGCTGACCCCAAAACTACAATTGCGTCAGCTGGGAAAAAGCACGGCGCCATAAAGGCGCCGCTAGGCCAAAGGAGCAATCACGGAAGGCCTGGAAGATGGGAAAATCCTTATCGATGGCACTCTTTGTCGGCCATCATTAGCTTGTGCTCGCGGATCATTTGAGCCAGCACGTCGTCTACCAGCTTGTCATGCTTTTCCATCCAGGCCAGATGCTCTTCGGCAGACATGTTTGGCGCGGGATGTTCGTTGTGCAGCTGGCTCATGATGTCTTCGAGCATGTTCATATGCTCCTTCATGTGCACATGCCGCTCGCCGACCGGGGCCTTCTCCGCCTGGATCAGCACGGCTTCTGCTTTGTCGCGCATCTGCTGGATGCGCTCGAATACACGGTCGCTGCCCCCTTCGGCCCAAGCCATGGAAGACAGCAGTAGCGAACCAACCAGAAGCAAAGGTTTCAGCGATTTCATGGGCAGTCTCCATCAGTGCAAACTATGGCCGGCACCTCTGCTTTTGGTCTGTCGAGGGCCGAGAGCACAACCTAGTACTCATGCTTGCACCCTAGACAAGCCACCCTGTCAGTGAGCTGAAGTCAGAATTACATTTTCGTAAGCTTCTGGTTGGGGCCGCGGTTTGCCTGCAAACTCAGGCCACCCGACTTTTGGAGTCTGCACACATGAAACTACTGGTAGCTGAAGACGAACCCAAAACCGGTACGTACCTCCAGCAAGGTCTCACCGAGGCTGGGTTCAATGTCGACCGGGTTATGACCGGTACAGATGCCCTTCAGCATGCACTTAGCGAAGCCTATGACCTGCTAATTCTGGATGTAATGATGCCTGGGCTGGACGGTTGGGAAGTGCTGCGCATGTTGCGCGCAGCAGGAAAAGACGTCCCCGTACTGTTCTTGACGGCACGCGATGGTGTGGAAGACCGCGTAAAAGGGTTGGAGCTGGGTGCGGACGACTACCTGATCAAGCCATTTGCTTTCTCAGAGCTTCTGGCCAGGGTCAGAACGCTGTTGCGCAGAGGTAATGGTTCGCCGACGCAGACCACCATGAAAATTGCCGATCTGGAAGTCGATCTGATGAAGCGGCGTGCGATCCGTGGCGGGAAAAGAATTGACCTGACCGCGAAGGAGTTTTCACTGCTGGAACTGCTACTGCGCCGGCGCGGCGAGGTGCTCCCGAAGTCGCTGATTGCCTCTCAGGTTTGGGACATGAATTTCGACAGCGACACCAATGTCATTGAGGTTGCGGTACGCCGGCTACGCGCAAAAATCGATGACGATTTCGATCTCAAGCTGATTCATACCGCCCGCGGCATGGGATACATGATGGATGCTCCGGAGTGAATATGAAGCACCTTTCGCTGACCGCACGCATGAGCCTGATGTTCATGTCCGCGGTAATTGCAGTCCTGACGGTAGCAGGGCTGAGTTTCAATATGCTCAGCCAGCACCACTTCAAGATGCTGGATCGGCAGGCCCTGGTGGAGAAACTCGAATCCGCCAAACATATCCTCAACAATGCTCGCGGTGAAGCGAGCCTTTCGGAAGAATTACCGCAGTTGCGAGCTTTGCTGGGAGCCCATCAGGATCTGGCCGCCACTATCCTGGCCAGTGACGGTTCTGTACTGTTTTCCGACCCCAGAGCAGTCGAAGTACCTGAGCGTTTCAGACGTGCAAATGAGCAGAGCATGTGGGAGTGGCAGAACGGCCAACACATGTACCGTGGCATGACGGAGCAAATCTCGGTAGCCGATCAGGCTGAGCCGCTCACTGCGTTGCTGATTCTTGACGTCACCAATCACACACACTTTTTCGACACGCTGCAACGATGGTTTTGGATTGGATTGGTCATCAGCGCCCTGTTCAGTGCCGCACTCGGCTGGGTGGTTGCTCGCAGCGGCCTTAGGCCTCTGCGGCAAGTCACTCATGTGGCCTCCGGGATGTCCGCTCGCTCGTTACAGGAGCGAATCCCTCTCGAACCAGTGCCGCGGGAACTTCAGCAACTGGTTCTCTCCTTCAATGCGATGTTGGCTCGGCTAGAGGATGCCTTCGTTAGGCTCTCCAATTTTTCGGCCGACATTGCCCACGAGCTACGAACTCCAGTCAGCAATCTGATGACCCACACCGAGGTCGTGCTGAGTAAAAAACGCGATATCAATGCCTATGAGGAGAATCTGTACTCCAACCTGGAGGACTTGAAGCGCATGTCTCGGATGATTGATGACATGCTGTTCTTGGCCAAGGCTGATAATGGCCTGATCATCCCCGAGCAGGCCAGGATCGAACTGGCTGACGTAGTCTTCAAGCTGTTTGACTACTACCACCTTCTGGCCGAAGAGCGCGGCATTGAGCTATCGCTCACAGGCAAAGGCCAAGTGCTGGGAGATCGGCTGATGCTTGATCGCGCGCTATCCAACTTGCTGTCCAATGCGCTGCGCTACACGCCGGCGGGACAGACAATTTCGGTTCTGATCCGCGAGACAGAGGACTCCACTACCTTCAGTATCGAGAACCCAGGGGACACAATCAGCTCAGAGCATCTAGAGAAGCTCTTCGACCGTTTTTACCGGGTTGACCCCGCTCGGCGGGAGGGCAGCCCGAGCAACGCCGGGCTCGGGCTTGCAATCACCCGATCCATCATTGAGGCTCACAAAGGCCGCATCTGGTGCACCTCAGCGGCTAGCCTCACGGGCTTTCACATCGAATTGCCCCATCCCAGATAATGCCGGTCTGGCGGTAAGTAGGCTACAGCTAACCGCTAGCCCAACTTGACAGGGTGGGTGCAGGTGCAACTCGACTGAGCGCAGATTGCATTCGCCATCCAGATAGGTAACGAGCGGTGAGCTGACACAAGAGGAAACTGCGGGTAGTCGCAGGCGACCGTCTCGCCGCTTTCCAGCTCCTCAGCTTCCAGCGTCTCGCCATCGGTAGCGAGCACATATTTAGCCTTGGCACGGGCCGTCGCGGGGCTGGCCTTCAGTGCCGCCAGGGTTTCGGTGACCTTGCCTGGCTCACACACAGCCAAATGGATATTGCTGGTCTGCAGTACGCCGCCCAGATCGGACTTATTGGTTGCACCCGAACGCAGGCGCTTGAGGGTGGTTTCCTTGTTACCGAAAGCCTGCAGGAAGGCATAAGGGAACTCGACCCGGTCAAACGGCTGGCTGGCCAGGTCGGTGATGGCTTGTTCGATTTCTACGGCGTTCATATAGGGCTGTTCCGATCACTGCTGCCAAGGCGGCACAGGGGGCCTTTAGGCCCACCATCCATGCAAAGTGCATGGATGATAAAGGAACGAGCATTGGCATGTGAAAATGATCCTGTGCCCCATGGAAGCTATCAAAAACTGCTGAGGACGTGGAACGCTGCAGCCAGGACGCATCGCCAAGCCAGTCGAGTGGGCTATGCGAAGAAAACTGCTATCCCCCGCCTACACCACTCGCTGGTCTGAGTTAATGGTCGCAAAGGCGAACTAGCCACTACCCTCGACTGGTACCGAATCCTCGCTGACGATCCCCGTAGGACTTGGTCGCTTTCTTACACAGGTAGCTGGCCCGGTGGAACAGATCCGGTAGCTCATCAACAAGAATCTTGTGTTCTGACCATGCAACCTTCCGCATACGGGGATGCCGATCTATCCGATACGTTGGATTGTCGGGGATATGTACCAGCCCGTCGACCTCATGCTTCGACAACCGCAGTGCACTGGCCCATGACTCTTCTATCCGGCTGATCATGTTGACCCTGTCTGAGCGCAGCAGCCCCAGGGTGTAATAGGCATCGCGGTTCAACAGGATCAGCAGGTGATAATGCTGCCGGCCTGCCTGACCTATTTCTCTCGACCAGACGTACCGTACTTTGCAGCCACGCGAATAGCCACGATCAGCCACTCGTTCCTGGTGGTACTGGATCTTCTTCGTAAACGATTCGAAGAATCGGCTGATGACCTGGTTCGTATAAGCGTAGTCAGGTAGCAGGACGCCTTGAGGCAAGTGGAGGTCAACTCTGAAGGCTAAGACCCTCGGATACTCAGCTAATGCCAGGTCTATGGTGCGCTTGAGATCGGACAGGTGCTCACGAATGAAAGGCCCCTTGTCACGCATCAAGCGGAAGCCCTCAAAGGTGTCGTCGTAGTGAAGATGCAGATTGGTATTGGCTGGATGACGAAGCGGGTAGCGTTGGATGGTGTCGGTATCGTTGAGCATGGTTATGACCTCTCGTTGGTGGAGTTTCATAACCTTTTGTCTACTGTGTACTTTTTAACCGCTACCTTGCTCGCCTGATCCGTTGGTTGGTCTCTCTGGACACGCTGTAGTGTTGGCCTCTCAGATGGTGGATCAGTGTCCGACTCCCTGTGTAGGTCAGTGAAGGTTGCTACTCGGTTAGGCGTGAACCCTTCGGGGGGTAATAGCTAGTAAAAGCATAATACCCGCACCGCAATTTCCTTCGCCGAGCTGCTCGGGCAAAGCCACCTCAATCGTCCCGCCATAGCGGCAATTTTTGCCGAGTTCGGATTTCGGAAATAAATCAAGCTGAAGAGGCCTGAGCCAGATATCGAAGAGGCTGTCGGGGCGGCGGGAGCGACACCGCCACGACTTGCCATGCGAGGCCGCACAGCCAGTGACTGAACGACGGCATAAGCGCCATGACCAGCCGAAGCTGATCATGGCGCAGGAGCGGTTCTAGCCGGCCATACTCAGGTGGCCAATCGGGCGCGTAGCAGCACCCTCAGCCTGGTCACGCTCCTCAATCCTGGCCAGGATCCAGTCGTGCACCTCGCTATCGACCCAGCCGACGCATCGGTCGCCCAACGATACCGGTTTCGGGAAGGTGCCTTCCGAGATGTACTTGTACAGGGTCGACCTAGACAGGCCAGTAGCAGTGATCACGTCTTGTAAGCGGAAAATTCGCATCAGCAGGGCTCCTCTGTATGTCCCAGAGGATCTGCGAGGGCCGTATAAAATGACCTGCCTGTTGCTCGCCTAGGGGGCCCTGGTCAAAAGCCTTACGTCATAGCGAAGGGCCGAGTCCAGCGCATCCTCACGGATATACGAGTCAACCCTCCCACCGCGTACGTCCCATACCCAAAGGCATATGTTGTTATCTCTCGGTGCGGGATGAACAACCAGCGACACAATGCTGAGGCCATCCTTTCTCACCGGAGCTGGAATGAGCCGAACCAGGTGGGGCTTGTATCCTGGCCAGACTTTCATACGGCGCAACCCCTTGTGGATGCTTTCCGCCCACCGGCAAGCCTCGGCCTGGAAACTTTCCCTCAAGCCTCCCCAACCAGCGTACGCAGTCCGATCAGAATTAACGGTCAACGGACCGCCCAGCTCTTCAGCAATCCTTTTGGAAATTTCCGCTTTCGCATCACCCAGGTCGCATTCTGGATCTGACCAAATAGCCGTCAGCAGATACGACGTATGGCTTGCCAGCTTGTGATAGAGCAGATCCAGCACATAAGGCTTTTGTCCTTGCTTTGGCTTCAGCGCATTTAGCGCCTCTGTCGTCGGCATTGCCGCGCCGAGTATGTCGTATCTGCCCGGCCCATGCGTTACGTATACCACTACCCCCCGTTCCCTCTGTCTCAAACGAAGCTGCGGGTGATCCAGGTTTAGGTAGTAGATGCTCGTTACCTTTGAGCCAACGAAGACCCCATGCGACAACCCCGGCATATAGCTCCTAACGAACCCCAAGCTCAAAAGACGCTTCAATTGATGCTTGATCGATAAGGTGTCGAGACCAGTCATAGCCCTGAGCCTAGGCCCTCCAAGCCCGGCCACTACACCGCACTCGTCAGCCTCACTGAGAAGGGCCGCTAATAAAACCCGGGTAGCAGCCCCCAACCGCCCCTTGGCACCAGGAGCTGCAGGCCGACCGTCTTTGCGTGTCGCAGTACGGGGTGGCTTTTCCTCATGCCCTGTCGATGCCGTCGTTTCACCGTCCCTAACTGCGTGAATCTCCGGTTCAAGAAAAAGACGAAGCATCAGCTCGCGATGAGTGAATTCTGGGTCTGCCTTGACGAGCACTCTAAGCAAGTTTTCTGAGGCTACGTAGCTGACATCAGGACGCCCAACCCTGCCGTCCTGCTTGCACTTCTTCAGAAGCCCAGCCCTGACCAGCTCTTGCGAAGCATCCCAGACAAACCTTTCCGTCAGACAGAGTTGCTTCGCTACAGGCTTGATCTTGTAAGGCACGTCCAGACTGACGTCATTCCGACAAACAAAAGCCTGCAAAAAAAACCGTGCCTCTGCATCTGCTTCTATATCTGATAGAGCTATCATGGCCGTAAAAATCTTAATCCAAAAATAGAAATTGAGATTTTATACCCTATTTTATCAGAACAGTTAATTCAGTTAACAAGACCGTTAACGATGCATTTAACATGCTAATTAACAAATCAGTTAACACCTCATAATTCACATCAGCTAACACATCAGTTATCTTTTCTGTTAACAGGCTTGGCATAGCGAGCGCCCACGGCATGGTGGTGGAGCTCAGTAAGAGGAGAGAGGTGGATGGCGAGGACTGAAGGCAAGCCGAGCTGGCTCAATGAGGATGATCATGAAGAGTGGCAGTGGGCCGCGAACTATCTGTCCAAACACTGCCCTGATCGACTCAAGGACAAGCTCAGCCTGATGGCCGCGACGATTTTCAGCTCGCTTGTCAGATCGATCCATGCCCTAGAAAAAGAGGCCGAAGGCGTAAAGCTCATTCAGCGACTGAGAAATGCCATCCGGCAACGGCGCTATCGAGCGACAGAGGGTGGCCGGCAGACGTGCTCCTTCACCCTCCCCAAAGCAACCAAGGCAAAGCTCAAGACCTTGGCAAAAAGACACAAAATTACTGAAACAGGCGTGATTGAAAGCCTGATCGAGGTAGCCTCTAAACAGGTTTCCATTAACAAAGAGGAAGCCAGGCACGAATCTCAGGCAATGAAAGCCATACGCAACGCACGCAAGCTTGAACAAGAGTTAGCCAAGATCCGCATTGATGAAACCTGGAAGCAGCTGCGCCATTGCATAAAACAGCTTGCGCAGTGGGAGGCCTACCTAAAGGAAACACTCCCTGCGCTATCCCCCGAGGAAGAAGCCGCTGCAACGCCTCTTGCAGAGGAACACCTGCGTGTAATCCAAGAGGCCATCGACGCCGCCGTATTCAAGCATAGAGAGATGAGCCCAAGAGCCATCTGAAATCATCGCCCCAGGGCAGCGACCCACCAGAGTGTGGGTCAAAGTGTGGGTCAAAGTAATTTATAAATATAAAATCTTATAAAATCAATGAGATACAACAATAATACACCGGCCACAAGCCGGCTTTTTTATTGCCTGCTCAATGAGAATCAGGCAAGTCATCGCTCCCCAAGGAAGGAAGAGTCATGTCCGACGCCTGGAAGATCATTGGATTTCTGCTCGTTGCAGCTGCCTCCATCTACTACGTCAAGGCGAAGACGGAGATCGAGCAAAGCTGGCCCAGAACGCAGGCGATAGTCACCGGCATGAAGGTGACCAGCTCGAAGAACCGAAGAGATCGGTACGAGTACACGGCCACGCTGCTATACCGCTATGAAGCGAACGGAACGCACCATTCCGCCGTCGACCTGAGCACTCCGTTTTCGCGAGAAAGCTCCGCAGAAGACGCAGCCCGTCGCTACCCCGTGGGTACGAAACTCGAGATCGCCTACGACCCGGAGCGCCCTGACCGCTCCCATGTCGTCCAGCCCGGCTTTTCCTCTGCCATTCAACTCTAGACGCGCCTCCGCCCACGTGACGCGGTGTCCTGCCGGCAGCCTGATGGAGAAACTTCCCATCGCCTAGAGCCGGATCTCCACCCGCCTCTCCTCGAAATCGAGCGGCTCATCGCCCTCGATCAGCAGCCGAATGCTCGGCCCAAGCAGGTCCTGCCTGCCATCCAGCTGCTTCACTGGCAGGTGCTCGAAACGCCGCTGGTTGGCGCTGACCTGTTCGAGTATCTGCCGGTCCTGCCGCAGGATCACCCCGAACAAGCGCCGCAGCACCAGGCGCTTGAGCGCGGCGGGCAACCAACCGTGCGCGGTGGCGATGCGGGCGAACAGGCGCAGCCGGCCGTTGCCGACAGGCACGAGCCAGGCGCTGACCAGCAGGTTGAGGCCGCCCTTGCGGTCGCGGTATTCGATTTCCGCCAGCCCGGGCAGGCGGAAGCGCCCCATGCTGATGCCGCGTTCGCCTTCGAACAGCCGCGAGATCAACCCGGATTGTGTGCCCTCCTCGCTGTAGAGGGCCTCGACGCCGTCGGCCAGCGGGCGGACCCGGGCGCTGATCCTCTGCCGTTGCCGGTCGTGGCGAATCCAGCCGGCATGGACGAAGTGGGTGTGGAAGCCGTCGAGGAAGTTCTCCGCCGCCTCCAGCAGCGAGCATTCCACCTCGTCGGTGATCCAGAAGGTGTCCAGAGCCTGCCGCTGTTCGGCCGGCGCGACAGGCGGGATGGCCGGCCGGTCGCCTGCGAGGCTGACCCACACCAGCCCATGGGCCTCGCAACTGGGCAGGCTGTCGAGCAGCGGCTTGTCGCAGCGCTCCAGCTCGGTGCCGGGCACGCGGGTGCAGCGCCCGTCGGCGGCGAAGCGCCAGCCGTGATACGGGCATTCGATCTGGCCGTCACGGACCTTGCCCGCGCTCAGTGGCGCGAAGCGGTGCGGGCAGCGGTCCGGCAAGGCGGCGGGCGTGCCGTCCTCCGCGCGGAACAGCACCAGTGGCAGGTCGTGCAGCTGGCAGGCCAGGGGCTGCTTGCCGAGTTCGTGGCTGAGCGCCACCGGCCACCATCGGGCGGATGCAGTCATAGCTTGAGCTTCTTCATCATCGGCACGGCGATGCCATGCAGCAGGCGGCTGAGCAGGGTCCACACCAGGCGCCGGTACCAGGGCAGGTGGGCGACGTGGATCAGGCTGTACTCGATCTCCGCCTGCCCGCCGCGCAGGCGCTTGAACCCGGCGGCACCGGAACTGAAGTTCAGCACCACCCGGCGCTCCACGGCCTCTTGCAGGCAGAGGCGCGTCAGTTGCCGATAGAGCCCGGCCCGCTGGGGCAGCGCGGTGTCGTAGCCGACGATCGGGGCGCTGATCAGCGTCGCGTTGGCGAACCAGCCCAGCGCCCCGTCGATCCGCCCGTCGGGGCCGCGCAGGGCGCGTATGTCGAGCCAGCCCTGCTCCTGGCCACGTTGCAGCCAGGCGGCGCGGTAATGGGGGTTGAGCCGGCAGTACTTGTCCAGGTACAGCAGGTTGTAGAGGTACTCGATGCGCTGGAAATCGGCTTCGCTCAGCGCCGCGCCATCCACCACGTCATAGGGGCTGCGGCGCAGCAAGGTGGCGTCCAGGCGGGTGTTGTGATGCTTGAGGAACGCGGCTTCGCCTCCGGCACGGCCATCGAACAGGTAGACCTGGCGGCTGGGAATGCTCAGGTAGCCGAGGCCCTCCAGCCGCTCGCGCAGCGCGCGGTTGCTGGCGTCGTTGAGCGAGCGGAAACCGAAGCCGCTGTCGGGAAACTCCGCCTTCAACAATGCCGTGAGCGCCGGCAATTCATCGAGGTCCCAGCCGGCCGGGTAGAGGTTGGTAGACAGCAGCCAGTTGTTCACCTGCGCCAGCCTGTCCACCTTGGCCAGGCGCAGCAGGCGGTCGACCCCCAGGGTCAGCAGGGTGAGCGGCCAGGTCAGCCAGGGCTTGCCGAGGCGCTTGATCTCTTCACGGGCGTAGCCGCTGTAGGCGGTGCGCGGGGACACCACATAGCAATTGCCTTCCGGCTCGCCACCGTCGGTGATGCTGACGGGGAACTGCTGGGTGCCGGTGTCGAGCAGCGCCAGGCGCGTGGTCACATTGCCCACCAGGCGCGCGCTGGCGCAGGCCTTTACATAGCTGCGCGCCAGGCTGTCACCGTCGCCGGCGGGCTCGGCCAGGAGCTGTTCGGCAGGCAGCAGCCTCATCGCGGCGCCTCGCCCAGGGGCTGGCCGTTCCATTCGATGTCCGCCGTGGAGGCGGCCAGCAGGCCGCAACGCCGGGTCAGGGCGCGGGCGATGATTTCCGACAGCCCCAGCAATTGCGTGGTCAGGGGCCAGTAGTCCCCCTGCTGGACCACCACATCGCGGGCGGCGGCGTAGTCCTGCCAGAAGGGTGCGCTGAAGGCCCGTTGCGGCGCCGCCAGCAACAGCACCGCCAGGGCGACCATGCGCGGTGCGGGCGTGGCTTCCAGCAGTTGTCCGGAGGCAGCCCCCAGGCTGGCCACCAGCTGCCGGCGCTGGTCGTCGAACAGGTGCACGCCGCTGGTTGCCCGGGGGTTGCATTCCAGTACATGGAAACGCCCGGCGCGGTCTTCGATGAAGTCGAACCCCACCTGGCCGGTGTAGCCAGTTTCCCGGCCAAAGCGCTCGAGAAACTCGCGGATCGGTTGCGGCAGCTCGGGCTGGAAGTAGATGCCCGAGCCCCGGCCCACCCGGTAGCGCGGGTGATAGCAGCCGTGGGCGCGCAACTCGCCGTCCACCAGCAGGCTGAAGCTGCAGAGCTCGCGCCCCTCGATGAAGCGCTGTGCCACCCAGGGCGCCGCAGCCGTCGGCTGGACCTTGCCCAGTTGTACTGCGCTGGGGCGGATCAGGGTCTGCGAGGCGAAACGCGAGTAGGCCGGCTTGAACACCCACTGCGCGGCCTCGCCGGCGAAGCGTTGCAGGGCCTGGCTGTCGGCCAGCAGGTGGGTTTCGGGCGCACTCAGCGCCCAGCCCTCGGTCATGGCGGCGAAGCGCCCCTTGTGGTGCAGGCGGTGCAGCAGGGCGAAGTCACTGGTCAGCACTCGGCACAGCGGTGCCAGCCTTGCCAGGCCGTGGGAGAGGTAGAACACCTCCTCGCAGGTCGGCAGCAACAGGTCGATGCCCTGCGCCTGGATCACCGCCGCCAGCGCTTCGACCCAGGCCGCCGGGTTTTGCCGGGGCTCCGGCAGGCGCACGAAATGCTGCGCCGAACGGCTGAAGCGGCTGAGCGGCAGGCTCAGCGAATCGCCGACGCTGACCGTCCAGCCGGCCTCGTCGAAGGCACGCGCCCACTCCAGGCAGGCCGGCGCGCGGGCGCCGAGAATCAGTACGTGCATGGCAGGCCCTCGGGCAGTTCCAGGAGTTTCAATCGGCGGCGCTTGGCCTCGGGTGGCGCAGGTTGCCAGTGCCCGAACCCCAGCGCCGGCGGGCGCATGCCCAACTGGGCGCACAGCGCGCGGATGCTGTCGCCGAGCGCCAGGCAGGCGTCGTCGTGGTCGCCGGCGGCGCGCAGGTTGACCTGCCACGCCAGCCCACGCTGATGGATTTCGTATTCCTGCAAGGCCGCCCCGTGCATCAGCAGGGTGCGGCGCAGCACATCGGGGTAGAGCGCGAGCAACTGCCGGCCCGGCAGGTCGGGCAGCCAGAGGATGTCGTCGGCGCGCCCCTCGATGGCGGCGATGGCCCGCTCGACGCGCCCGCAGGCGCACGGCGCCTCGGCCACCCGCAGCACATCGTTGAGGCGGTAGCGCACGATCATCTGCGTGCGCCGGGAGAAGTCGGTGATGATCGGTTGAAAGCGCGTGCGCCCGGCATCCAGCCACTCCGGCTCGATATGCAGGTGGCACTCGTTGAGGTGCAGGGTGCCGCGCTCGCAGGTGTAGCCGAGGAAGCCTTCGCTGGCCTGGTAGATCTGCTGCGGGGCCACGCCGAATGCGGTGCGCACGGCTTCTGCATCCTCCGCCTCGAGCACCTCGGCAACCGAGAGGATATGGCTCGGGCGGATGCTCAGGCGCCCGGCGAGCGCCGCCTCGGCCAGCCCGCGCAGCACGGTGGCCGGGGCCACCAGCACATCGGGGGCATGGTCCGCGAGGCGCGCCAGCGACGGCTCCAGCCCCAGGGTCAGGTCATAGAAGCCGAAGTCGATCCGCCGGCTGGAAAGCGTGGTGTACAGGCGGCTGTTGGCCCGCAGGTAGAAGGCGATGCGCAAGGCCGGGCGCCAGGGCGCCAGCAGGCGCGGCAACAGGTGCCGGGGCAAGGTCTTCGCCAGCAGGATGCCGGCCCAGCGCTGGCGCTCTTCGCTGCTGACCAGGAACACCCCCTGGTTGCCCGAGGTGCCGCTCGACAGGCCGACGGTGATGTCGCCCAGGGTCGGGCTGAAGTCCCGCGACGCCTCCGCCTGCCGCGCGATCGGCAACACCTCCTCCAGGCTCAGGCCACGGCTGTTGAAGCCGGCGAAATCCCCCATCAACGTGGCCTTGTCCATCAGCGGCAGGCTGGCCAGGTCGGTGATGGCCCGCCCCTGGAAGCGCCCGGCACGGGGCAGCACGTCCCGCAGGAAGTGCCGCAGCTGCCTGGCCTGCCAGGCCTCCAGCTGCTCGCGTCGGGTGAAGCGCAGGCGGTAACGGCTGTGGATGAAACTCGCGATGCTGCGCAGGGCGCCGAGGGCCCGCTCAGCGCTCATCCTCGAACGCCTCCCAGGCCTGGGTGCAGTGGGAAGGCAGCACGGCGACGGCGGGCTCGTTGCGGATCAACGCCCCCAGGCCGGCATAGGTCTGGCGGTACTGCCCGGCGTCGTGGCCGGCGAACCACAGCGCCGGTGGTGCCGGCAACCGGCCCGCGCGGCAGGCGGGCACCGACCAACAGGCGTCCGCCACCAGGAACACCGGGCGCCCCTGGGCATCGGGGATGAACAAGCCGAGCTGGCCCTCGCTATGCCCCGGCAGCGGCACGCCCACCAGGCTGCCATCGCCCAGCAGGTCGAAGCCCTGGTCGAAGGGCTGCATCCACTCCGGCAGATCACAGCGGCGACACTCATCGGCCAGGCGTACGCGGCTGCCGAAGTCGTCGGGCAGCAGCGTCGGCAGGTGGCCGCCCAGGGTCGCGCGCCAGCGCCGGCCACGCAGGCTTTCGATATGCCGGCGGTCAGCGTCGAGCGCGATGAACGAGGCCTGGGGGAAGTCCCGCAGCCCGGCGATATGGTCGCTGTGGAAGTGCGAAATGATCACCGTGCGGATGTCGTCCGGGGTGATGCCCAGGGCCTGCAATTGCGCGTGCAGCCGTTCCTGCACCGGCAGCTCCACGGGAACCGCCTGGCGGAACAGGCGCTCGGGCAATGCCTGGGTGGCCTGGAAGAAGTGCTCGGAGTAACCGGTGTCGTACAGCAGCCAGCCCTCCTCGGGGTGGCGGATCAACCCGCAGAGCGCCGGGAACTCGGTTTTCGCCCAGCGCCCGCCGCGGTCCGCCATGCACTCCAGGTGCCGGCACCAACCGGCGCGCAGGATGTTGAGACTGACGGTGCGGCTCATGGGCGTACTCCTGGTTGGGCCAGCCACCACTGCGCGTGCTGGCGGATGCCTTCGTCCTGGGTGATCACCGGGCGGTAGCCCAGCTCGTCGTGGAGGGCCTGGAGGTCCAGGGTCTGGCTGAAGGCGAGCACACCGGCTCCGTAGCGGGTGATCAGCGGCTCGCCACTGTCGCGCAGGCGCGCGCTGGCTTCCAGGCCCCGGGCAATGAGGTCCACCAACCGCCAGGGCAGCCGGCGGGTACGCAGCTCCAGCTGGAAGGCGGCGGCGACCTTGTGCAGCAGGTCTTCGAAGGCTAGCGGCGTGCCGTTGCTGACGTTGTAGGTGCACAGGGCCCTGGGCAACGGCTGGTTGAGGCCCAGCCAGATCGCCTGGACCAGGTTGTCGACGCAGGTCAGGTCCAGCTGCGCGCGCCCGCCGCGCATCAGCGGGATCGGCCCACGCTGCATGACCCGCAGCAGGCGCGGCATCAGGGTGCCGTCCCAGGGGCCGAACACCGCGCGCGGGCGCAGCAGCACCGCCTCGGGCAGGCCGGCCGCGCGCACCCGCTCCTCGGCCAGGCCCTTGCTGCGGGCATATTCGTTGACCGGTGGCGGCAGGGCCTCGTCCTCGCGCACGCCGAGGCGATCGCGGAAGGCGAAGTACAGGCTCGGCGTGGAGATGTGCACCAGGCGCTTCACGCCATTGGCCTCGCAGGCCTGGAGCACCTCCTCGGTGGACGCCACGTTGGCATCCGCGAACGCCTGGACCGAGCCCCAGGGCGAGGACAGCGCCGCGCAATGGACGATGGCCGCGCAGCCCTGGCTGGCCTCCCGCAAGGTCGCGGCCGCCGTCGGGGAGCCGTGCTCCACTGGCACCCAGCGCAGGGGGCCGGGGCTGTGCTGGATGACCTCGGCCGCTGCCGTGGCGTTGCGCCCCGTGAAGACCACCTCGCAGCCTTCGGCCGCCAGGCGCCAGGCGATATGGCGGCCGACGAAGCCGCTGCCACCGGTAACCAGAATCTTCATCAGTACTCCAGGATCATGCCGCCGAGGGACAGGCCCGCGCCGGTGCCGATCAGCAGCAAGCGTTGCCCGCGCTGGATGCGGCCGTCGCGGATGGCGATATCCAGCGCCGTGGGCAGCGAGGCGGCGACCTGGTTGCCGTGCATGGCGAAGATGTCGATGACCTTGTCGCGTTTGAAGCCCAGGCGCCGCGCCGCGTGCTGCATGGCGCGGTGGCTGGCCTGGTGGGGGATGACCCAATCGATCTGCGCCTGGCTCAGCCCGGCCTGGCTCAGCAGCTCGTCCTTCATGGCGGGCAGGTGCTTGGCCGCCAGGCGGAACACGCCTTTGCCGTGCATGGCGAAGCTGGTCAGCGGCTCGAAGGGCACATCGATGCGGCGCGGGTGATAGCGCGAGCCGCCACCGGGTATTTCGCACAGGTGCGCGCCTTCGGAATAGGTGCGCAGGCTGGAGGCGATGATCTTCGGCCCGCCATCGCCAAGGCCCAGCACCACCGCAGCGGCACCGTCGCCGAAGATCCCGCAGACCTCCACCTGCTGCCAGTCCAGCCCGCAGGAGGCGATGTCCGAGCAGACCAGCAGGATGCGTCGATAACGCCCCGCACTCAGCGGCCACGACAGGGTGTCGACGGCGGCGAGAAAGCCCAGGCAGCTGGCGTTGACATCCAGCGCCGGGATGCCCGACTGCCCCAGCCCCAGTTCCAGGTGCAGCAGCGCGGCGTTGCTGGGCATGCCCTGGTCCATGGTGCCGCTGGCGCAGGCGACCAGGTCCACCTGCTGCGGCTCCAGGCCGGCGGCGGCGAGGGCGCGGCGGGCCGCCAGGGCACCGAGGCTGGCAGCGGTCTCCCGGGGGCTCGCGACGTGCCGCTGGATGACCCCGCTGATACGCGCCACGCTGCCGGCGCGCAGGTTAAGGCGGGTATCCAGCTCGGTGCTGGTGACGATGCGTTCGGGCAAGGCGTGCCCGGAACCGAGGATGGATACGGGCCTGGCGGGCAGGTGCGCGGGGGGTGAAGTCTGCATTCAAGTTCCGTTTGGATAAGTTGAGCCGTCCCGGCGGCATGGCGCCGCCGCAGTGCCCACACAGGGGCCACTGGCAAGGGCAGATGAGCCCTGGAGAGAATCGGCCGAGCATACGGCAACGCCCCCGGCCGAAACAATTTCACCGGTCTCAATTCCCGGCCTGCGGCGAAGGATCGGAGCGGATTGTTACGCCATCCGAAAAAGCCCTTCTTCGGCACCTCGCTTTTTCCCCGGCGTGCCATGGTTTCTCATGGTGGCCATGAACCACCCGAAGAGGAAAACACCATGAAAGCCCTTGCCTGCGGCGCCACGGCGCTGCTGTTCGTGACCATCGCCAGCGGCGCCCACGCCAGCGAGTCGACCCAGGTCGAACCCTTCGTCTACGGCATGCACCTGGACGTGGCCAAGGTCGTGTCCATCGACGAGCCCCACCCGCTCACCTGCGAACTGGTGGAGGCGAAGATGACCTACATCGACTCCCAGGGCACGACCCACGCCGTGAGCTACACCAAGCAATCCGACGCCTGCTTCAACAGCTGAGCCCCCGCGCGATACGCCTCGCCCCAAGGGCGAGCGGCCCGGGGCCGGCCGGCGCATGACGGCCCCCACCTTTGCCTCGACGGCGCCCGCTGCGTAAGCTCCGCCCTTTTGCGCCGTTGCCATGACCCTCGCCGATATCCTCTTGCTGCTGCTCGCCGGCTTCGCTGCCGGCGGCATGAACGCCCTCGCGGGCGGCGGCACCTTCTTCTCCTTCCCTGCCCTGCTGGCTGCCGGCCTGCCGCCGGTGACCGCCAACGCCACCAATGCCGTGGCCCTGTGGCCCGCCAGCCTCGCCGCGAGTTGGGCGGCACGTGACCAGCTGCGCCCGCTGGGCCGCTGGCTGCTGCCGCTGGTGGCGATCTCCCTGCTGGGTGGCCTGGGCGGCGGCCTGTTGCTGCTGGCCGGGGGCGACGAGGTGTTCCGCCGGCTGATCCCCTGGCTGCTGCTAGCCGCCACCCTGCTGTTCGCCGCCAGCCCCTGGCTGAGCCGGCGGGTCAACCGCCAGCGCGAAGCCGGCGCCCTGCCCCGCCACGGCGTCGCGGGCGGCATCGCCCATGCGCTGGTGGCGGTCTATGGCGGCTACTTCGGCGCGGGCATGGGCATCCTGCAGTTGGCGGCCTTCTCCATCGAAGGGCACCCGCTGCTGCGCGCCAATGCGCTGAAGAACCTGCTCTCCAGCACCATCTACAGCGTCGCGGTGGTCACCTTCGTGGCAGCGGGGCGGGTCAGCTGGGCGGAGCTGGCGGTGCTGCTCGGCGCCGCCAGTTGCGGCGGCTATGCCGGCGGCGCGCTGGCCAGGCGCCTGCCGAGCCGCTGGTTACGCTGGCTGGTGATCGCCGTGGGGGCGGGAATGACGGCTTACTACTTCATTACGGCGTAGGGTTCATCCTCACAGGCGTGTTTGCCACGCTCAACGAACAGGGTTCCGCCGCCTGCCGGAGCGACGGAAAAGCCCTGAAAACCCTCCCGTTCATTTGCCCGCAAGGGCGCGGCTCTGCTAGTGTCCGCCCGTTCCGAACTGCCCTGAGATGCCCGCCATGGCCCGCAAGAAAGCCACCCCCGATTTCGAACAGTCCCTCGCCGACCTGCAAGCGTTGGTCGAGCGCCTGGAAAGCGGCGAGCTGTCGCTGGAAGACTCGCTCGGCGCCTTCGAGCAGGGCATCCGCCTGACCCGCGAATGCCAGGGTGCGCTGAGCCAGGCCGAGCAGAAGGTGCAGATCCTCCTGGAGCGCGACGGCGAGCTGGAAGAGGCCCCCTTCGACGCGGACGAGCAGGCATGATCGCGGCCTACCAGTCCCGCTGCCAGGCGCGCGTCGACGCCGCCCTGGAAACCCTGTTCGACGCCCCCCGCCCTGAACTGCAACGCCTGTACGAGGCCATGCGCTACAGCGTCACCAATGGCGGCAAGCGCGTGCGCCCGCTGCTGGTGTATGCGGCCTGCGAAGCCCTGGGTGGCGATCTCGACCGTGCCGACGGCGCTGCCTGTGCGGTGGAGCTGATCCACGCCTATTCCCTGGTCCACGACGACCTGCCGGCCATGGACGACGACGACCTGCGCCGGGGCAAGCCCACCACCCACAAGGCCTTCGACGAAGCCTGCGCCATCCTCGCCGGCGACGGCCTGCAGACCCTGGCCTTCGAAGTGCTGGCGGACCGTCGCCTCAACCCGCAGAACAGCGATGCGCGCCTGGCCATGGTCGGTACCCTGGCCCGCGCCGCCGGCCCCGCCGGCATGGTTGGCGGCCAGGCCATCGACCTCGGCTCGGTGGGCCTGCGGCTCGACCAGAAGGCCCTGGAAGTGATGCACCGGCACAAGACCGGCGCCCTGATCGAAGCCAGCGTGCGCCTTGGCGCCCTGGCCAGTGGCAATGCCGACGATTCATCGATGAAGTCCTTGCAGGCCTATGCCCAGGCCATCGGCCTGGCCTTCCAGGTGCAGGACGACATCCTCGACGTCGAGAGCGACACCGTCACCCTCGGCAAGACCCAGGGCAAGGACCAGGCCAGCGACAAGCCCACCTACCCCGCCCTGCTCGGCCTCGACGACGCCAAGGCCTACGCCCTGGAACTGCGCGACATGGCCCTGCACACCCTGCGCCCCTTCAGCGAGGCCGCCGAACCGCTGCGCGACCTGGCCCGCTACATCGTCGAACGGCGCAGCTGACCCGCGTTCCACGCCCGGCGGGAAATACCGCCACGCCAACCCGTCACCTTCCGTCCATCGAATACGCAAAAGCGCGCCCTTCCGGGGGCGCTCCTCATCTGGTGCCCGCAGAAGGGCGCAGGCTAGGTTCAGCGTCCGAAGCCCATGGCCAACGACTCTTCGGCGTGAACGATGCAGCTCGATCAGCTCCCCATCACCCCGGATCTCCCCGCTCTGCTGCGCAGCCTGGAACAGGTCGCACCGCTGCTGGACGCGATGCCGGACGTGGTGTTCTTCGTCAAGGACCTGGACGCCCGCTACGTGCTGGTCAACCAGACCCTCGCCCAGCGTTGCGGCTTCAAGGACAAGGCGCCGCTGCTGGGGCGCACCGCCGAAGACGTGTTCCCGCGCCGCTTCGGCCACCTCTACACCGAGCAGGACCGCCAGGTGCTGGAGGCCGGCGACCAGCTCAGCGACCAGCTGGAGCTGCACCTCTACCCCGGCCGCAAGCCCGGCTGGTGCCTGACCCACAAGCTGGCCCTGCGCGACCCGGCGCAGCGGGTCATCGGCGTGGCCGGTATCTCCTACGACCTGCAGGCGCCACAGTCCAGCCACCCCGCCTTCCAACGCCTGGCAGCGGTGGACGCCCACATCCGCGAGCACTTCGCCGAGCCCATCAGCCTCGATGAACTCACCGCCATCGCCGGGCTCTCCGCCTCCCAGCTCGGCCGGCTGTGCAAGCGCATCTTCCAGCTCAGCCCCCGGCAGATGATCCACAAGGCGCGCCTGGGCGCCGCCACCCAGTTGCTGGCCGGCGAGCTGCCCATCACCGAGATCGCCTACCGCTGCGGCTATGCCGACCACAGCGCCTTCAGCCGCCAGTTCAAGGCCCTCACCGGGCTCTCCCCGAGCCAGTACCGCGACCGCTGCCGCGCCTGAGGCCGGTCGGCCGGCTGTGCCGAACCGCGCACCGCAACCGGGCGAATCGATCAAGCCACCCGCCCGCGCCCCGTTCACAGTAGGCCCATCCACGGGGTGCACGAACGCCCCGGGGCGGGCCGTCCAGGCACCGCCCCCGCGCCAACAAGAACAAACACGCGAACGGAGAAATGCGATGTCATCCATCAGCATCAGCCAGCTGGAGGTCAGCTACGGCAGCGGGATCAGGGTGATCGACGGCCTTGACCTGCACATTCCCGACGGCAGCTTCTTCACCCTGCTCGGCCCCAGCGGCTGCGGCAAGACCACCCTGCTGCGGGTGATCGCCGGCTTCATCCGCCCCAGCGGCGGGCGCCTGGCCTTCGGCGATGTCGACATGACCCAGGTCCCCGCCCACCGCCGGGGCATCGGCATGGTCTTCCAGGACTACGCCCTGTTCCCCGACAAGACCGTGTTCGACAACGTCGCATACGGCCTGCGCGCCCGCCGGGCCGACGCGGCGACCGTGCGCCGCAAGGTGGGCGAATACCTGGAGCGGGTCGGCATGAGCGGCTTCGCCGAGCGCCACCCCGCCGCTCTCTCAGGCGGCCAGCGGCAGCGGGTGGCCCTGGCCCGCGCCCTGGCCATCGAGCCCGAGGTGCTGCTGATGGACGAGCCGCTGTCCAACCTCGACGCCCAGCTGCGCTTGCAGATCCGCGCCGCCATCGCCGACCTGCAGCGGGAGATCGGCATCACCACCGTCTTCGTCACCCACGACCAGGAAGAGGCCCTGGCCCTCTCCGACTGCATCGCCCTGATGCGCAAGGGCCGCATCGAGCAACTGGGCAGCCCCCAGGCCATCTACCAGTCCCCCGCCAGCACCTACGCCGCCGACTTCATCGGCTCGGCCAACCTGCTGGCCGCGCGGGTGCTGGAGCAGGCAGGCGACGACGGCATCCGCGTACTGGTGGCCGGCCAGCCCCTGCAGGCACGTGCCGAGACGGCGCTGCCCGAGCCCGAGGTGCACCTGGTGGCGCGACCGGAAAGCATCCGCCTGCGCCCCGCCGGGCAGGCCCTCGGCAACTGCCTGGCCGGCCAGGTGCGGCGCAAGCAGTACCTGGGCAACCGCACCAGCTACCGCATCGAGCTGGCCGACGCCCAGCAGCTCAACGTCGACCGCTTCGGCACCGACGGCGACGGCTTCCACGAGGGCCAGCCGGTGAGCCTGGAGTTCGACCCCGCACAGCTCCGGGTGGTGGCCCAATGAACCGGCGCCTGCCCTCCCCCTGGTTGCTCCTCGCCCTGTTCGCCCTGGGGCTGCTGCTGGTGTTCCTGCTCTGGCCCCTGGCCAACCTGCTGCACGGCAGCGTGGCCGGTGCCGGCGGCAGCGGCTGGGCCCAGTTGCTGGACGACCCGCGCTACCTGCGCGCCCTCGGCAACACCCTGCTGCTGGGCGCCCTGGTGACCGGCTGCGCCAGCGTGCTCGGGGTGTCCCTGGCCTACGTCACCGCGCGCTTCGACTTCCCCGGCAAGGCGCTGGTGGCGGTGCTGCCGGTGTGCACCCTGGTGGTCCCGGAGGTGATCGTCAGCCAGACCTGGCTGATGATCCTCGGCAACAACGGCCTGCTCACCCGCGCCCTGGAGGACCACCTCGGCCTCGCCCTGCCCAGCTTCTACGGCTGGCCCGGCCTGGTGCTGGTGATGAGCCTGGTCTACTACACCTACATCTACCTCGGCACCCTGGCCGCCATCCGCGGCTTCGACGCCCAGCTGGAGGAAGCCGCCCAGAGCCTCGGCGTGCCGCCGGCCAAGGCGCGCCTGCAGGTGATGCTGCCGGTGGTGCTGCCCGCCGTGCTGGCCTCCGGCCTGCTGGTGTTCACCCTGGTGGTGGGCAACTTCGCCATCGCCACCCTGCTGGGCGGCAAGGTGCAGTTGCTCTCGGTGCTCACCTACCTGAGCTTCGTCTCCGAGATGGGCACCAACGCCGGCCTGCAGAGCGCCCTGGCCACCCTGTCCATCGCCATCGTCGCCGGGGTGCTGTTCCTCCAGCGCTGGCTGGTGGGGCGCAAGCGCTACGAGATCGTCCAGGGCCGCAGCGCCCCGGCCCAGCGCCTGCGTGGGGTACGTGGCGCGCTGCTGGGCGCGGCCACGGCGCTGTTCATCCTGCTCTCCTCGCTGCCGCTGCTGACGGTGCTGGCCAGCGCCTTCACCCGCTCGCGGGGGCCGGTGATGCACTGGGGCCAGTTCTCCCTGGAGAACCTGGAACGGGTCCTGCTGCGCAGCCCGGAACCCATCCTCAACACCCTGGCCTACGGCGCCCTGGCGACCCTGGTGGGCATCCTGCTCAGCGTGGTCATCAGCTACCTGGTGATCAAGAAGAAGAACCTGCTCACCCCGGCCATCGACTACCTCGCCATGCTGCCCCTGGCCATGTCCGGCACGGTGCTCGGCATCGGTCTGGTGATGACCTTCAACAGCGGCCCGCTGGCCCTCAGCGGCACGGCGGCGATCATCGTGGTGGCCTTCGTCATCCGCCGCTTCCCCTTCGGCGTGCGCAGCGCCTCGGCCACCCTCTACAACATCCCCGACTCCATCGAGGAGGCCTCCATCAGCCTCGGCGTGCCGCCGCTGCGCTCCTTCTTCAAGGTGGTGCTGCCGCTGATGGCGCCTGCCGTCGCCGCTGCGGCGGTGCTCACCTGGACCACCATCGTCGCCGAGCTGAGCGCCTCGCTGGTGGTGTACTCGGCCGGCCGCGAGACCATCACCATCCAGGTCTTCCGCCTGGTGGAAACCGGCCTCCAGGGCCAGGCGGCGGCCTACGGGCTGGTGCTGGTCCTGCTCACCCTCGTCCCGGTGGTCATCGCCACCCGGGTGTTCCGCATCAAGGTTTTCTGAACCGCACCAAGGAGTCGCCATGAACGCCACCTGGAAGCACCGGCTGCCCGCCCTGCTGGCCGCCCTCGCCCTCAACCTGCTGCAACCCGCCCTCGCCCGCGAGCAGGCGGTGCTCTACACCACCAACAACGACTCGGCGGTGCAGGCCCTGCTGGACAGCGGCCAGCGCCTCGACCCGGGCCTGAAGATCGGCGTGGTCAACGGCTCCAGCGCCGCCCTGCTCAAGCGCATCGAGGCCGAGGGCCAGGCGGCTCGGGCCGACGTGTTCTGGAGTTCCCAGCCCAACACCCTGGGCGCCTTCACCGCGCTCTACGCGCCCTACCGCTCGCCCCAGGCCCAGGCCATCCCCGAGGCACAGCAGCACCCGCAGCAGCTGTGGAGCACCGCCAACATCCAGGTGGTGGTGATGATGGTGAACCGCAAGCAGCTCGGCGGGCTCAAGGAGCCCACCCAGTGGCGCGACCTGCTGGACCCGGCCTGGAAGGGGCGGATCATCGTCGGCGACCCCACCGCCACCTCCACCGCCTACACCGCGCTCTGGGGCCTGCGCCAGCTGCTGGGCGAGGACGACTTCCGCCGCCTGGCCGCCAACCTGGTGGTCTCGCGCAACTCCAGCGCCGTGCTCAACCAGGTGGCCCAGGGCGAATACGCCGTCGGCCTGACCTTCGAGGGCAACGCCTACGCCTATGTCGCCGGCGGCCAGCGGGAGATCCGCCTGGTCTACCCGGCCGACGGCACCTTCGTCACCGAAGAGGCCCTGGTGCTGGTGAAGAACGGCCCCAACCCCGAGGCCGGCAAGCGCCTCTACGACCTGCTGCTGAGCCGCGACACCCAGGTCGCCCTGCTGGAGCAGGCCTACCGCCGGCCGAGCCGCAGCGACATCGAGGTCAGCGCCCATGTCGAGCTGCCGGAGCTGAAGGACATCGCCGTCTTCCCCACCGACGAGCAGGCCGCCATCGCCGGCCGCGACGCCTTCCTCAGCGCCTGGAAAGGCCTCGACAAAGCCCTCTGACACCGGAGCCGGACATGACCGCCAGCCACCACCGCGCCACAGCCGAACACCTCGCCGACCTCGCCCGCGCCCGCCTGCAGGCCCATTGGCAGGCCGCCCAGGAGGACGGCCAGCCCTTCGAGGACAAGGACGACGCCAGCCCCGTCACTGCCATCGACCGCGCCATCGAGCAGGAACTGCGCGAGGCCATCGCCCACCACACGCCCGAGTTCGGCGTGGTGGGCGAGGAATACCCCGACCACCAGCGCGACGCCGAATACAGCTGGGTGCTCGACCCCATCGACGGCACCAAGGCTTTCATCGCCGGGGTGCCGGTGTACGGCACGTTGATCGCCCTGTGCCGCGACGGGCGCCCGGTGCTGGGGGTGGTCGACCTGCCCATCGCCGGCCTGCGCTGGGTCGGCGTGGAAGGCCAGCCCACCCGGCTCAACGGCCAGCCAGTGCGCACCCGCCCCTGCACCGAGCTGGCCCGCGCGCTGCTGGCCAGCAGCAACCCGGAAAGCCTGCCGGCCGAACACCTGGCGGCCTTCGCCCGGCTGCGCGACGCCACCCGCTGGCGCCTCTACGGTGCCGCCTGCAGCGCCTACGCCAACCTCGCCCGGGGGCGCATCGACCTGGTGGCCGACGGCGGCGGCATGGCGCCGGTGGACTACTGCGCCCTGGTGCCGGTCATCGAAGGCGCCGGCGGGGTGATCAGCGACTGGCAGGGCCGCCCGCTCGGCCTTGGCTCCGGCAGCAGCGTGCTGGCCGCCGGCGATCCCCAGCTGCACCGCCAGGCCCTGGAGCGCCTGCACCAGGCCTGAACCACCCAAGGTCACAAGGAGGACACGCCATGACCGCCATCCATCCCCGCATCCCCCTCGCCCTGTCGCTGGCCCTCGCCATGGGCCTGGCCGAGGCGGACGGTTTCATCGACGACAGCCACGCCACCCTGGCGCTGCGCAACTTCTACTTCAACCAGGACAACCGCGACGGCCACGCCGGCCAGACCGAGGAATGGGGCCAGGGCCTGCGCCTGGACTACCAGTCCGGCTACACCCAAGGCACGGTGGGCGTCGGCCTCGACGCCATCGGCCTGCTCGGCATCCGCCTGGACGGCGGTGGCCGCGCCGGCAAGGCCGACCAGACCCGCACCCCCAGCGCCCTGTTCCCCCTGGAGCACGACGGCCGCGCCCGCGACGAATACAGCAGCCTCGGGCTCACCGCCAAGCTGCGGGTCGGCGCCAGCGAGGCGCGGTTCGGCACCCTGATCCCGCGCCTGCCGGTGATCAAGGCCAACGACGGGCGCCTGCTGCCGCAGACCTTCGAAGGCGCCCAGCTGACGGTGCGCGAGTTCGACGACCTCACCCTGCTGGCCGGCCGCCTGCGCCAGGCCAAGGGGCGCGCCCAGAGCCACCGCGACGACCTCTCCATCAACGGCGCCAACAGCCCGCGCAAGCCCGGCAACGCCGTCAGCGCGGCGCCGGCCCGCCACAGCGACGCCTTCGACTTCCTCGGCCTGGACTACCAGGTCAGCCAGCAGTTGCAGGTGCAGTACTACCTGGGCCAGCTGGAGGACTTCTATCGCCAGCACTTCCTCGGCCTCAACCACGAGCAGGTGCTGCCCCTGGGTACGCTGAAGACCGACCTGCGCCACTTCGACACCCGCGCCACGGGCCATAACGCCAGCCACAGCGGCCGCGCCGAGGGCTACACCGCCGCCGGCTACTACGGCCCCGGCAACGGCGAGAGCGGCGCCCATCGCGGCAAGGTGGACAACCGCGCCTGGAGCGCCCTGTTCAACTGGAGCCTCGGCGCCCACAGCCTCGGCGCCGGCTACCAGCGCCTGAGCGGCGACAGCCACTTCATCCAGCCCAACCAGGGCAACGGCAGCGACGTCTACCTCATCACCGACCGCCAGCTGAACAGCTTCGCCCGCGCCGGCGAGCGCACCTGGCTGGCCCAGTACGGGGTGGACTTCGGCACCTGGGGGCTGCCGGGGCTGACCAGCAACGTCGCCTACCTCAAGGGCAGCGGCATCCGCTCCGAACGCGGGCATTTGCAAGAGTGGGAACGGGACTTCACCCTGGCCTACGTGGTGCAGGCCGGGCCGGCCAAGGGCCTGGGCATCACCTGGCGCAACGCCAGCCTGCGCAGCCAGGCCAGCACCGACGTCGACCAGAACCGGGTCTTCCTCAGCTACAGCCTGGCGTTGTTCTAGGGCGCATGCGCAACAGGGCCCCGGTGCGCACGCGCCGGGGCCGTTCGCTGCGGTCCTACCCGAGCTTCAGCCACGCCCTACCCGCCCCGCTGTTAACGTCGTCCAGGCCCTGCCCGACCTTGGTCAACCAGCCTGGAGGCACACATGAAGGCGATCGATATCCACAGCGCACTCGACGGCATCCGCAACGGCCGGATCATGGCCCTGGAGCCGCAGCTCCAGCCGCTCACCCAGTTGACGCCCTTCCACCCCGGCGCGGGCGCCATCCACCTGGGCCGCCTCAGCGGCGAGATGCCCTGGGAGCGCCACCCCGACGGTGACAAGCTGCTGCAGGTGCTGGAGGGCGAGCTGGACATCACCCTGCTCGCCGCCATCGGCCTGTTACAGGAAACGATCCGCGCCGGCTCCATCCTGGTCGTGCCCCGGGGCCTCTGGCACCGCCTACAGGGGCGCGACGCCGCCGTGCTGGCGGTGGTGCCGCGGCACACCGAGAGCAGCACCCACTACCCGGCGCCGGCCAACCAGTCGGCCTGACCGCGGGCTGCCGGCCCGCCCCTCAGACGGGCTGGGCCAGCGCCAGGGCCGGCTCGTCGCGGCGCGCCTTGAGCAGCCCAAGGCGAATCAGCAGCCAGGGCATCAGTGCGGCGACGAAGCCGCCCATCACCAAGCCACGGAACGCCTGCCAGGCCTGGCCATCGAGGGAGAAGGCAAAGCCGATGTGCTTGAGCCCCCACTGCAGGCCAATGAACGACAGCGCGCCGATGGTCGCCGCCAGCACCCGCCGCCAGGTCGCCACCTCCATGGAGAAGTCCAGGTGGCGATAGCCGTACAGCACCGCGATCATCAGCCCCGCCAGCAGCGGCACGTAGCTCGGCGGCTGGCCATGCCAGGTGAAGTAGGCCAGGGCGGTGGCCGCGATGATCAGCATCAGCAGCACCAGAGCCGGGGCCTCGCGCCAACCTTGCCAGCGCTGCGCCAGGGCGAAGCAGCCCAGGGTCGCGGCCCCCAGCAGCGAGCCGCCGATCAGGTCCTCGACATCATGGGCGCCCAGGTACAGGCGGCTGAAGAGGATGCCCGTCACCAGGGTGCAGGCCAGCAGCCAGAACCACAGGCGGCGCACTTCCAGGGCCAGCCAGAACCAGATCACCACCGAGATCTGCGCGTGCCCGCTGGGCAGGCCGAAGCTCTCGCCCACCTCGTGGTCCATGCGCAGGGCGATGTCCGGGCGCGGGTCCTGCCAGTAATCCTTGAGCCAGGCGTTGAGCAGCGCGGTGATCGCCACCAGCACCAGCAAGCGGAAGAACACCGTGCGGTGCCAGGCCCAGTAGCCCAGGGGCAGGAAGAAGAGGATGAACTTCTCGTACCCCAGCAGGGTGAAGAAGCGCATCAGCGGCGTCAGCGCGTCGCTGCGCAAGGGCAGCACCCAGTCCAGGCTGTGCAGCAATTCGTTCATGGTCGTCCTTGAGGGCAGGGGAAGGTCGCCACAGATACTGCAGCCCGCGCCTGGCGGCAAGGTCCGATCAGGACAAAAGCCCTCACGACACGCGCAAGCTCCATCAGCCACCCTGAGAGAGGGGTATTCGTCAGGGCGAACATCGGTCCTGCAACGGGCGCGACTGTCTAGGATGAAGGCCATCCCGCGACACAACGACAAGACCAGCGCGAGGCCCCGATGAACCAAGACCAGTACCTGGCCACCCTGCGCCAGCTCCAGCACGACGCCTGGCCCACCGGCACCCCGCGCGAGCCGCAGTACCCCCTCGGCGAACGGCCGCTGACCGAGTACCTGCGCGAATGGGCACGGCACCAGCCGGGCAAGACCGCCCTGCACTTCTACGGCCACACCCTCGACTATGCGGAACTGGACCGCCTCAGCGACCGCTGCGCCGCGCTGCTGGTGGAACTCGGCGTGCGCCCGGGGGACCGCGTCGCGGTGTTCATGCCCAACTGCCCGCAGCTGCACATCGCCTTCTGGGGCATCCTCAAGTGCGGCGCCGTGCATGCCCCGGTCAGCCCGCTGTCCAAGGGCCTGGAGCTGAGCTACCAGCTCAACGACAGCGGCGCCGAGGTGCTGCTGTGCTTCGACCAGTTGCTGCCGGTGGTGCGCCAGGTGCGTGGCGAAACCGCCCTGCGCCAGGTGATCGCCACCAGCCTCAGCGAGCTGCGCCCGGCCACGCCGACGATTCCGGCGCCGGACCTGCTGTTCGCCCCGAAGGTCACGGGCGACGACGTCATCGACTTCTACCCCGCCCTCGCCGCCTGCACCGCGCCCACGCCTGCGCACTGCCCGCAGCTGGATGACATCGCCGCACTGAACTACACCGGCGGCACCACCGGCCTGCCCAAGGGTTGCATCCACAGCCACCGCGACATGCTCTACACCTGCGCCAGCTTCGTGCCCACCGCGCTGGGCATGGACGAACACAGCATCACCCTCAACTTCCTCCCCGAGTTCTGGATCGCCGGGGAAAACGCCGGCCTGCTGTTCCCGGTGTTCGCCGGCTGCACCCTGGTGCTGCTGGCGCGCTGGGACGCCCCGGCCTTCATGGCCGCCGTGCAGCACTACCGCGTCAGCCACTGCGGCCTGCTGGTGGACAGCGCCGCCGAGGTGCTGGACCACCCCCGCGTGGGCGAATTCGACTTCGCCTCCCTGCGCCAGGTCGGCGCCATCTCCTTCGTCAAGAAGCTCACCCTCGACTACCGCCGCCGCTGGCGCGAGCTCACCGGCTGCACCCTGTTCGAATTCAGCTTCGGCATGACCGAAACCCACACCTGCGACACCTTCACCGCCGGCCTGCAGGACGACGACTTCGACCTGCGCGCCCAGCCCACCTTCGTCGGCCTGCCGGTGCCGGGCACCGAGTTCAAGGTCTGCGACTTCGACACCGGCGAGCTGCTGCCCCTGGGCAGCGAAGGCGAGCTGTGCCTGCGCTCGCCCTCCCTGCTCAAGGGCTACTGGCAGCGCCCCGAGGCCAGCGCCGAAGCCTTGCGCGGCGGCTGGCTGCACACCGGCGATCTCGGCGTGATCAGCGAGCAGGGTTTCATCCGCTACCTCGGCCGACGCAAGGAAATGCTCAAGGTCAACGGCATGAGCGTGTTCCCCAGCGAGCTGGAAGCCCTGCTCGGCCAGCACCCGGCCATCCTCGCCAGCGCCGTGCTCGGCCGCCCGCACCCGGAGCGCGGCCAGCAACCCGTCGCCTTCGTCGTGCTCAAGCCGGGCAGCGACGAAACCGGCGCCAGCCTGCTGGAGTGGTGCGAGGCCTCCATGGCCATCTACAAGGTGCCGGACATCCGTCTGGTCGACTCCATGCCGATGACCGCCACCGGCAAGGTCAAGAAGAACGAACTGGAAGCATTGCTGTGAACCGAGCCATCACCCGCCTGCTGATCGCCAACCGTGGCGAGATCGCCATCCGCATCGCCCGTGCCGCCGCCGAGCTGGGCATCCCCAGCGTCGCGGTGTTCGCCGAGGACGACGCCGCCTCCCTGCACCTGCGCAAGGCCGACCAGGCCGTGGCGCTCAAGGGCCGTGGCGCGGCCGCCTACCTCGACATGCAGCAGCTGCTCGACGCCGCCCTGGCCAACGGCTGCGACGCCGTGCACCCGGGCTACGGCTTCCTCAGCGAGAACGCCGCCTTCGCCCGCCTCTGCGAAGGGGCCGGCGTGCGCTTCATCGGCCCGGCAGCCGACGCCCTCGACACCTTCGGCGACAAGGCCCGTGCCCGTGAACTGGCGGAGCGCTGCGGCGTACCCCTGGCCGCCGGCAGCAACCGCGCCACCAGCCTGGAAGAGGCCCGCGCCTTTCTCGACAGCGGCCCCATCATGCTCAAGGCCCTGGCCGGCGGCGGTGGCCGCGGCATGCGCCCGGTGCGCGAGGCGGCCGAGCTGGAGGAGGCCTACGCCCGCTGCCAATCGGAAGCACGCGGCGCCTTCGGCAGCGACGCCCTCTACGTCGAGCGGCTGATCGAACAGGCCCGGCACATCGAGGTGCAGGTGGTCGGCGACGGTGAAGCGGTCAGCCACCTGTGGGAGCGCGACTGCAGCCTGCAGCGACGCAACCAGAAGGTCATCGAAATCGCCCCCGCACCGGGGCTCGACCTGGCGCTGCGCCAGCGCATCCTCGACGCCGCCCTGACCCTGGCCGGCGCGGTTTCCTACCGTGGCATCGGCACCTTCGAATTCCTCGTAGACGACGCGCGCGGCGACTTCGTGTTCATGGAGGCCAACCCGCGCATCCAGGTGGAACACTGCATCACCGAGGCCGTCACCGGCGTCGACCTGGTGCAGGCGCAGCTGCGCATCGCCGCCGGCGCCCGCCTCGCCGAGCTGGGCCTGGCACAGCCCGCCGCGCCACGGGGCTTTGCCGTGCAGCTGCGGGTCAACCTGGAAACCATGCAGGCCGACGGCAGTGCGCGCCCGGCCGGCGGCGTCATCAGCGCCTACGAACCGCCCAGCGGCGCCGGCATCCGCGTCGACGGCTACGGGTACGCCGGCTACGCCACCAGCCCCAGCTACGACTCCCTGCTGGCCAAGGTCATCGTCCAGGGCGAGGACTTCCCCAGCGCCCTGCGCCGTGCCTACCGCGCCCTCTGCGAATTCCGCCTGGAGGGCGTGGCGAGCAACATCCATTTCCTGCAGAACCTGCTGCGCCGCCCGGAGCTGGCGGACAACCGCGTCAGCACCCGCTTCATCGAGCAGCACATCGCCGAGCTGCTGGCCCCGCAACAGGCCGCCCACCCGCACCTGTTCGTCAGTGGTACCAGCGGCCAGGCCGCGCACAACGCCGTGGCCGACGTACCGGCCGGCTGCATCGCCCTGAACGCCCCCAGCCAGGGCGTGCTGGTGAGCCTGGACGTGGCCGAGGGCGACGCCATCGCCGTCGGCCAGGCCGTGGCGGTGCTGGAAGCGATGAAGATGGAGTTCGTGGTCAAGGCCAGCCACAGCGGCATCGTCCGCGCCCTGCCGGTGGCCCCCGGCGACGCCCTGTTCGAAGGCGCCGCGCTGCTCTACCTGGAACCGGCAGAGGTGAGCGGCGATGCCGTGGCCAGCGAAGAAAGCATCGACCTGGCGCACATCCGCGCCGACCTCGCCGAGGTGCTCGAACGCCATGCCATCACCCGCGACGAGCGCCGCCCCGACGCCGTGGCGCGCCGCCGCAAGACCGGCCAGCGCACCACCCGCGAGAACCTCGACGACCTGCTCGACGCCGGCAGCTTCATCGAATACGGCGCCCTGGCCCTGGCTGCCCAGCGCCGCCGCCGTTCGCTGGAAGAGCTGATCCAGCAAAGCCCGGCCGACGGCCTGGTGGCCGGGCTCGGTACGGTCAACGCCGCACAGTTCGGCAACGAGGCCGCGCGCTGCATGGCCATCTCCTACGACTACACCGTGTTCGCCGGCACCCAGGGCGTGATGAACCACAAGAAGACCGACCGCATGCTCGGCCTCGCCGAACAGTGGCGCGTGCCGCTGGTGCTGTTCGCCGAAGGCGGTGGCGGCCGGCCGGGGGACACCGACTTCGTCGGCGTGGCCGGGCTGGATTGCCACACCTTCGTCGCCATGGCGCGGCTCTCCGGCCTGGTGCCGGTGGTGGGCGTCGTCTCCGGCCGCTGCTTCGCCGGCAACGCCGCGCTGCTCGGCTGCTGCGACGTGATCATCGCCACCCGCAACGCCAGCATCGGCATGGCCGGCCCGGCGATGATCGAAGGCGGCGGCCTGGGCAGCTTCAAGGCCGAGGAGGTCGGCCCCACCTCGGTGCAGGGCCCCAACGGCGTGATCGACGTGCTGGTGGAAGACGAAGCCGAAGCGGTGGACGTCGCCAAGCGCTACCTCTCCTACTTCCAGGGCACGGTCAGCGATTGGCAATGCGCCGACCAGCGCGAGCTGCGCCATGCGATCCCCGAGAACCGCCTGCGCGTCTACGACATCCGCGCGGTGATCGGCCAGCTGGCCGACGAGGGCTCGGTGCTGGAGCTGCGCCGCCAGTTCGCCCCGGGGATGATCACCGCCTTCATCCGCATCGAAGGCAAGCCCTTCGGCCTCCTGGCCAACAACCCCATGCACCTGGGCGGCGCCATCGACGCCCAGGCCGGCGACAAGGCCGCGCGCTTCATGCAGCTGTGCGATGCCTTCGACATCCCCATGGTCTCGCTCTGCGACACCCCCGGCTTCATGGTCGGCCCGGAGTCTGAGAAACACGCCACGGTGCGCCACGTCTCGCGCATGTTCGTCGCCGCCGCCAGCCTCTCGGTGCCCTTCTTCACCGTGGTGCTGCGCAAGGGCTACGGCCTGGGCGCCCAGGCCATGGCCGCCGGCAGCTTCCACTCCTCGATGTTCACCATCGCCTGGCCCAGCGGCGAGTTCGGCGCCATGGGCCTGGAGGGCGCCGTGCGCCTGGGCTTCGCCAAGGAGCTCGCGGCTGTGGAAAACCTCGAAGAGCGGCAGAAGCTGTTCGACAAGATGGTCGCCAAGGCCTACCAGAACGGCAAGGCGATCAACATGGCCAGCTTCCTCGAGATCGACGCCGTCATCGACCCGGAAGAAACCCGCGCCTGGCTCCTACGCGGCCTCAACACCGCGCCGAAACCCACCCCACGGGAAGGCCGCAAGCGCCCGTTCGTGGATACCTGGTAGGCCGAGCCAACCCATCGCGAATGAATTCGCACAGTTCTGCACCGGGCTGGGCTGTACGTAGGGTGGATGGCGCTCTTTCCATCCACCAACGGGGCACGGATCGACTCCGATGCCGAGCCCATGAACCGACCCAAGGGCTCGCCGGAAACACCCTGCGGCGGTGCGCACGGCACAGCCCTCCGTGGGAGCGGATTCATCCGCGAAAGGGCATGCAGTGCCCAACGCCCAAGCATCACGCGGAAATTTCCCAAACCCACCGCAACCCCTTGTTCGCCCCCGCCCCGCTCCCTACGTTCACCCGGTCGCGGTCAATCCCGCGATCGGGTTTGACGACCTGAACCACATGCGTGTTTTGCCTACGGTGCCGGCGGGAAACAACGGACGTTTCCCGTGGCACCTGTGCAGCGCGCAGTTTTTTAAACTGCACGCCCTCCATGGCAGACCGCGCGGGGAGACCCTTAGCGGTCTGCCGGTCGTGGTCCGGTTCGTCAACCCCGTTGCGGTCTGCCACCCTTTCGATGACGACGTAGGTGGCAGCTCCTTAACCGACCACGGGAGCTACACGATGCATGACGCCTACATCCCCACCACCTTCCTCCGCCACGACCGCCCCCTGCGCGGTGTGATGATCGACAACCAGCCCTGGTTCTCCACCTACGACTTCGCCCGCCTGCTGGGCCTGCACCATCCACAGGCCCTGCATCGCCGCCTCAAGCCACACGAAACCCGCCGCATCCGCCTGCACCGCAGCAGCGGTAGCGAAGAGACGATCGACGTGATGAACGAAGCCGGCCTCTACAAGGCGCTCATCCGCTTCGGCCACCCCGAATGCCAGCAGTTGGATGAATGGCTCACCCGCGAGGTGATCCCCACCCTGCGCGACCAGCAAGACGCCCCCACCCACGCACCCCGCCGCGTATGGATCGGCTGGCAGAGCGAACGGCTGCTGTTGCTGGAATGGCAGGGCGAATTGTGGATGCAGTGGGAGAAGGTGCCGCGCTACCTGGGGCTCTAGCGAGTACCAGGCTATTCCTCGGCAGCGTAGAGGTACCTTCGTAGGATGGCGTAGAGCGAAGCGAAACCCATCAATTCCGGGCACAGACCTGGCTCCGGTGCCGGACCGGCAGCATGGGTTTCGCGGAGCTCTACCCATCCTACAAAGACACCGAGGCACCTAGGCACCTCCGTAGGATGGCGTAGAGCGAAGCGAAACCCATCAGCCACAAGGTTTCAGGACGAATCGGTCACGCCCACCAGCCACTGAGAGAACAAGGCGTTCTTAGGATGGGCACGTCCATCCTCAGGCAAGGACGCCCGCCAATGACCAACTACCGCCGCGACCACACACCAGGCGCTACCTGGTTCTTCACCCTCAACCTGGCCGACCGCAGCAGCAGCCTGCTCACCGATCACATCGATCTGCTGCGTGCCAGCTTTCGCGCCGGCATGAAGCGCCACCCGTGGCGCATCGATGCCATAGTCATCCTCCCGGATCACCTGCATGCGCTGTGCACACTGCCACCCGGTGATGCCAACTACGCCCTGCGCTGGCGTCTGATCAAGAGTGGCTTCTCCCGGGCACTGCCCTATGGCGAGCCGCACTCCGACAGCCGCAAGTACAAGGGCGAGCGCGGCATCTGGCAACGGCGGTTCTGGGAGCACCGCATCCGTGACGACAAAGACTTCGCCCGCCATGTGGATTACATCCACCACAACCCACGCAAGCACGGGCACGTCGAGCGGGTGGCCGATTGGCCTTGGTCGTCGTTTCATCAATAGGTGAAGGCGGGCATCCTGCCGGCAAACTGGGCGGGCGCTGAAGACGAAATGGAAGGCAGCGTGGGGGAGTGGTGAAACGCAGGCATCGACCATCAATACATCTTCGTAGGATGGCGTAGAGCGAAGCGAAACCCATCAATTCCACGCACAGATCTAGCCCCGGTGCCGGGCCGGCAGCATGGGTTTCGCGGTGCTCTACCCATCCTACAAAGACACCTAGACACCGAAGCACCTCCGTAGGATGGCGTAGAGCGAAGCGAAACCCATCAATTCCGGGCACAGACCTGGCTCCGGTGCCGGGCCGGCAGCATGGGTTTCGCGGTGCTCTAACCATCCTACGGCGGCGCCAATTCATCTTCGTAGGATGGGTAAAGCTTGGCGAAACCCATCACCCAATGAGCAGGCACATGCCGCATTGGAAGGGAAACAAAAAAGGCCAGTCTCTCGACTGGCCTTTTTCTTATCTCACCCGATCACTCAGGAGTTGTTGCTCGGGAACGCGAACTGCGCGGCCTCGTGGCTGGCGCGTTGCGGCCAGCGCTGGGTGATGGCCTTGCGGCGGGTGTAGAAGCGGACGCCGTCCGGGCCGTAGGCGTGCAGGTCGCCGAACAGGGAGCGCTTCCAGCCACCGAAGCTGTGGTAGCTGACCGGTACCGGCAGCGGCACGTTGACGCCGACCATGCCCACTTCGATTTCGTCGCAGAACAGGCGGGCGGCTTCGCCGTCACGGGTGAAGATGCAGGTGCCGTTGCCGTATTCGTGGTCGTTGATCAGTTGCATGGCTTCTTCCAGGCTGCCGACGCGGACGATGCACAGCACCGGGCCGAAGATTTCTTCCTGGTAGATGCGCATGTCGGCGGTGACGCGGTCGAACAGGGTGCCACCGACGAAGTAGCCGTCTTCATGGCCGGCGACGCGGTAGCCGCGGCCGTCCACCACCAGTTCGGCACCGGCGGCGACGCCGTCGTCGATGTAGCCGACCACCTTGTCGCGGGCGGCGGCGGTGACCAGCGGCCCCATGTCGAGGCCGCAGTTGGTGCCGGCGCCGATCTTCAGGCCCTTGATCTGCGGGACGATCTTCTGCACCAGCGCGTCAGCGATCTGGTCGCCCACGCACACGGCCACGGAGATGGCCATGCAGCGCTCGCCGCAGGAGCCATAGGCAGCGCCCATCAGCGCGCTGACGGCGTTGTCGAGGTCGGCGTCGGGCATCAGCACGGCGTGGTTCTTGGCACCGCCCAGGGCCTGGACGCGCTTGCCGCGCTTGGTGCCTTCGGCATAGATGTATTCGGCGATGGGGGTCGAACCGACGAAGCTGATGGCCTTCACTTCCGGCGCTTCGATCAGGGCGTCCACGGCTTCCTTGTCGCCGTGCACCACGTTCAGCACGCCCTTGGGCAGGCCGGCCTGGTGCAGCAGTTCGGCGATGAGCAGGGTGGAGCTCGGGTCGCGCTCGGAGGGCTTGAGGATGAAGCAGTTGCCGCAGGCGATGGCCAGCGGGTACATCCACAGCGGCACCATGGCGGGGAAGTTGAACGGGGTGATGCCGGCGACCACGCCCAGCGGCTGGAAGTCGCTCCAGGCGTCGATGTTCGGGCCGACGTTGCGGGTGTATTCGCCCTTGAGGATTTCCGGGGCGGCACTGGCGTATTCGACGTTCTCGATACCGCGCTTCAGTTCACCGGCGGCGTCTTCGATGGTCTTGCCGTGTTCTTCGCTGATCAGGCGGGAGATTTCCGCTTCGTTCTGCTCCAGCAGCTGCTTGAAGCGGAACATCACCTGGGCGCGCTTGGCCGGCGGGGTGTTGCGCCAGGCCGGGAAGGCGGCCTTGGCCGAGTCGATGGCCTGTTGCACGGTGGCGCGGCTGGCCAGGGCGACCTTGCGGGTGGATTCGCCGGTGGCCGGGTTGTACACGTCGGCCGTGCGGCCTTCGCCGGTAACGAGCTCACCGTGGATCAGGTGCTGGATGGTGCTCATGGTCATCTCTCTTGTAGGGCTTTGTCGGGGTGGTCCTGGGGCGCGGGCAGCGGCTGCGCACCCGCCCTCTCCTCACGGGGAGAGGGTGGACGTCATTTGATTTCGGTTTCGATGAAGACGATTTCGTGGTCGCTGGCGTTGATCACATTGTGCTCGACGCCGGCCTTGCGGAAGTAGCTCTGCCCGGCCACCAGGGGCGCGCGTTTCTCGCCCTCCGGGGTTTCCAGCAGCAGGGTGCCGCCGGTCATGGGCACTACCACGTAATCGTGGCCGTGCAGGTGGCGACCGGTCTCGGCACCGGGGGCAAAGCGCCACTCGGTGACGATGACTTCGGCGTTGTCCACCTGCACGGTGGGCACGGCCTGGGGGCGTGCGCTCATCAGTTGATGCCTTGCAGGGCCTGGCCGACGGCGTCGAACACGCGGTCGAGTTCTTCCGGCTTGGCGTTGAAGGTCGGCCCGAACTGCAGGGTGTCGCCACCGAAGCGAACGTAGAAGCCAGCCTTCCACAGGGCCATGCCGGCTTCGAACGGGCGGACGATGGCGTCGCCGTCACGGGGGGCCAGTTGCAGGGCACCGGCGAGGCCGCAGTTGCGGATGTCGACCACGTGCTTGGCGCCCTTCAGGCCGTGGATGGCCTTCTCGAAGTGCGGGGCCAGGTCGGCGGCCTGCTGGATGAGGTTTTCCTTCTCCAGCAGCTCCAGGGCGGCGAGGCCGGCGGCGCAGGCGACCGGGTGGGCGGAGTAGGTGTAGCCGTGGGTGAATTCGACGGCGTATTCGGGCGTCGCCTGGTTCATGAAGGTCTGGTAGATCTCGCGGCTGGCGATCACTGCGCCCATGGGGATGGCGCCGTTGGTGATCTGCTTGGCCACGTTCATGATGTCCGGGGTCACGCCGAAGAACTCGGCGCCGGTGTTCTTGCCCATGCGGCCGAAGGCGGTGATGACTTCGTCGAAGATCAGCAGGATGTTGTTGGCGTCGCAGATTTCGCGCAGGCGCTGCAGGTAGCCCACCGGCGGCACCAGGGCGCCAGCGGAGCCGGCCATGGGCTCGACGATCACGGCGGCGATGTTCGACGCGTCATGCAGTTCGATCAGCTTCAGCAGCTCGTTGGCCAGTTCCACGCCGCCGGTCTCGGCCATGCCCTTGGTGAAGGCCAGGCCCGGTTGCAGGGTGTGCGGAAGGTGGTCGACGTCCATCAGCTGGCCGTACATCTTGCGGTTGCCGTTGATGCCGCCAAGGCTGGTGCCGGCGATGTTCACGCCGTGGTAGCCACGGGCGCGGCCGATCAGCTTGGTCTTGGTGGCCTGGCCTTTCAGGCGCCAGTAGGCGCGGGCCATCTTCACCGCGGTGTCGGCGCACTCGGAGCCCGAGCCGGTGAAGAACACGTGGTTCAGCTCGCCGGGCATCATCTCGACGATCTTCTCGGCCAGCTTGAACGACAGCGGGTGGCCGTACTGGAAGCCCGGGGAGTAGTCGAGGGTGCCGAGCTGCTTGGCCACGGCTTCCTGGATTTCCTTGCGCGAGTGACCGGCGCCGCAGGTCCACAGGCCCGACAGGCTGTCGTAGATGCGACGGCCCTGGTCGTCGATCAGCCAGCTGCCTTCGGCGGCCACGATCAGACGCGGGTCACGCTGGAAGTTGCGGTTGGCGGAGAACGGCATCCAGTGGGCGTCCAGCTTCAGTTGGCTGGCCAGGGAGGGGGTGGCGGTCTGCGGCATGTTCATTCTTGTCTGCCTCGCGATGGGGCGTGGGTTGTGGGGGAGAACCCGGTGGTTCTTGCAGTCGACATTGCCACGGGCATAAAGTCATGAAAATTCAACTTTTCATATCTTCAGGTCACGGACTACTAAACTGATGAGCACCCGTCGCCCGGAAGCACTGGCCCAGGTCAGCGACTTCGATATCCGCCTGCTGCGCATCTTCCGCAGCGTCGTCGAGTGCGGTGGCTTCTCCGCCGCCGAGAGCGTGCTGGGCATCGGTCGCTCGGCCATCAGCCAGCAGATGAGCGACCTGGAGCAGCGCCTCGGCCTGCGCCTGTGCCAGCGCGGCCGCGCCGGCTTCGCCCTGACCGAGGAGGGGCGCGAGGTGTACCAGTCGTCGCTGCAACTGCTCAGCGCCCTGGAGAGCTTCCGTACCGAGGTCAACGGCCTGCACCTGCACCTGCGCGGCGAGTTGAACATCGGCCTCACCGACAACCTGGTGACCCTGCCGCACATGCGCATCACCCATGCCCTGTCGCGCCTGAAGGAGCGCGGGCCGGACGTGGTGATCAACATCCGCATGACCCCGCCCAGCGAGGTGGAACAGGGCGTGCTCGACGGCCGCGTGCACGTGGGCGTGGTGCCGCAGACGGTGGCGCTGTCGGGCCTGGAGTACCAGCCGCTGTACGACGAGCGCTCGCTGCTGTACTGCGCCGTGGGCCATCCGCTGTTCTACGCCGACGATGCCCAGCTCAGCGATGCCCGCCTCAACGAGCAGGAGGCCATTGCCCCCACCTTCCGCCTGCCGGCCGATATCCAGGCCCACTACCAGGCGCTGCATTGCACCGCGAGCGCCTCCGACCGCGAGGGCATGGCCTTCCTTATTCTCACCGGGCGCTACATCGGCTATTTGCCGGACCACTACGCCACCTTCTGGGTGCAGCAGGGCCGCCTGCGCGCGCTCAAGCCCAGCAAGCGCTTCTACGACCTCAGCCTCGCCACCGTGACCCGCAAGGGCCGCCGCCCGCACCTGGTGCTGGAGAGTTTCCTGGAGGCATTGGCGGCAACGGGCTAAGGCGTGTTCGCGGGGGATGACGGGCTGGCGGAGCGCTTGAGCTCCCCTTCCACTCCGCCTGGTGGACCGGTGAAGCGTGGTCCACCCTACGAAGCCGCGCTCTGGACTGAATCGTAGGAGAGAATGAGCGTCACCGAACGCCCAGCAATGAAGCGGGCGACCCCGATTTGGTGCAGGAGAAACCCTTCGGTCATACCTAGCGCAGCCCATACGCCTATCCCGTAGCGCCCGCCAACCCTGGGTCTTGCAGGGTGGAAAGCGAAAAAACCTGCGCACCTGGTCAATTTTTTGCAATAGCCCGGCATCTGCCCCGGCGAGCCGCTCCGGTTCGCCGCCCCAACCTGCCGAGGCCAGCATGCACGCTGAAGAAGAACGCAACTCCGAACTCATCTACGGCCTGGACGACAAGCCGAAACCGCTGCTGGCGTTCTGCGCCGCGCTGCAGCATGTGCTGGCCAGCTTCGTCGGCATCATCACCCCGCCGCTGGTGATCGGTGGCGCGCTGGGGTTGGGGGCGCACCTGCCCTACCTGATCAGCATGGCGCTGATGGTCTCCGGCGTCGGCACCTTCCTCCAGGCGCGGCGCCCATTCGGCATCGGCGCGGGGATGATCTGCCTGCAAGGCACCAGCTTCGCCTTCCTCGGTGCGGTGCTGTCGGCGGGCTTCCTGGTGAAGAGCCGTGGCGGCAGCCCGGAGGACATCCTGGCGATGATCTTCGGCGTGTGCTTCTTCGGCGCCTTCGTGCAGATCGTGCTCAGCCGCTTCATCGGCCACCTGCGCCGGGTCATCACCCCGCTGGTCACCGGCATCGTCATCACCCTGATCGGCGTCAGCCTGATCAAGGTCGGCATCACCGATATCGGCGGCGGCTTCAAGGCCCCGGACTTCGGCGCGCCGGGCAACCTGGCCCTGGGCGGCCTGGTGCTGGCGACCATCATCCTGCTGAACCGCTCGAGCAACCCCTGGGTGCGCCTGTCGTCCATCCTCATCGGCCTGGCCGTGGGCAGCGTGGCCGCCTTCTTCAGCGGCAAGCTGGTGCCCCAGGCGCTGCCCGACCTGCCCCTGGTGAGCGTGCCGCTGCCCTTCAGGTTCGGCTTCAGCTTCGACTGGACAGCCTTCATTCCGGTGGCGCTGATCTACCTCATCAGCACCATCGAGACCGTGGGCGACCTGACCGCCAACTGCATGATCTCGCGCAAGCCGTTCAAGGGCCCGGAATACGAGGCGCGGCTCAAGGGCGGCGTGCTCGGCGATGGCGTCAGCTGCATGCTGGCGGCCACCTTCAGCGCCTTCCCCAACACCACCTTCGCCCAGAACAACGGGGTGATTCAGCTCACCGGCGTCGCCAGCCGCCATGTCGGCCTGTACATCGGCGCCGTGCTGTTCGTGCTCGGCCTGTTCCCGCTGATCGGCGCGGTGCTGCAGCAGATCCCCAAGCCGGTATTGGGCGGCGCCACCCTGGTGATGTTCGGCAGCGTGGCGGCGGCGGGCATCCGCATCCTCGCCCAGGCGCCGCTGGACCGCCGCAGCCTGCTGGTGATCGCCGGTTCCTTCGGCGTCGGCCTGGGCATCGCTGCGCAGCCGACCCTGCTGCACCAGATGCCGCAGCTGGTGCAGAACCTGTTCGACTCGGCCATCACCTGCGGCGGCATCACCGCCATCGTCCTGAGCCTGGTGCTACCGGAAGAGAAACGCGCCAACCGGACGGATGGTGCCGCCGAACGCGCCTGAACCACGCCGCGCCAGGCCCGGGGCGGTGCCTGGCGCGGTGCACGGCACGAAAAAACCGACCCATCATGGTGCAGGCCCGACAAAACCTGTGGATAACCTGACCGCCGCAACAGTTTTGGCTTGTCGACCGCCCCGCGCTTGGGTTATCAGTGCATTCGCCCGCTTCCTGACCCCTCTGGATGACCTATGACTGTCCTGGTCCCCGCCCATAGCCCCAGCTCCACCGGCAAGCCTGCCGGCCGCATCCGCCAGAAGAACGAAGAGACCATTCTCGCTGCTGCCGAGGAAGAGTTCGCCAAGCACGGTTTCAAAGGCACCAGCATGAACACCATCGCCGTGCGTGCCGGGCTGCCCAAGGCCAACCTGCACTACTACTTCAGCAACAAGCTGGGGTTGTACGTGGCGGTGCTAAGCAACATCCTCGAACTGTGGGACAGCACCTTCAACACCCTGACCGTGGACGACGACCCCGCCGAGGCGCTGGCCCGCTACATCCGCGCCAAGCTGGAATTCTCGCGGCGCTTCCCCCTGGCCTCGAAGATCTTCGCCATGGAAGTGATCAGCGGCGGTGCCTGCCTGGAGAAGTATTTCGATCAGGACTACCGCGACTGGTTCAAGGGCCGCGCGGGGGTGTTCGAAGCCTGGATCGCCGCCGGCAAGCTGGACCCGATCGACCCCACGCACCTGATCTTCCTGCTCTGGGGCAGCACCCAGCACTACGCCGACTTCGGCTCGCAGATCTGCCGCGTCAGCGGGCGCAAGCGCCTGACCAAGGACGACTTCGAAGTGGCCGCGCAGAGCCTCACCCACATCATCCTCAAGGGCTGCGGCCTGACCCCGCCGACACCCGCCAGCTGATGCCCTTCACCCTTGCCGCGCCCTGCGAATACCGCGAGGAAATCCGCAAGAGCCGCTTCATCGCCCTCGCCGCGCCGGTCACCAGCGCGGCCGAGGCGCAAGCCTTCATCGCCGGCGCCAGCGACCCCGCCGCCTCGCACAACTGCTGGGCCTGGAAGGTGGGTAACCAATACCGTTTCAGCGACGACGGCGAACCCGGCGGCACCGCCGGGCGCCCCATGCTCGCGGCCATCGAGGGCCAGGACATGGACCAGGTCGCGGTAGTGGTGATCCGTTGGTACGGCGGCATCCAGCTCGGCACCGGCGGCCTCGCCCGCGCCTACGGCGGCAGCGCCGCCAAGTGCCTGCAAGGCGGCGAGCGCCTGCCATTGCTGCGCCTGTCGCGCTTCCGCTGCCACCTGGCGTTCGCCGAACTGGCGCTGTTCAAGGCACGCCTGGCCGACCTCCAGGCGCAGCTCGAAGGCGAGGACTACGACGCCGAAGGCGCCTGGCTGCACCTGGCCCTGCCGGAGGCCCAGCGGGAACCGCTGCAACGCCTGCTCGGCGACATCAGCCGTGGGCGCAGCCAGCTCGCCGCCATCGAGGACGACACGCCATGACCGGCAAGCTGCGCATCCACTCGCCGGCCATCCACTATTTCGACATGGTGCGCCGCTGCAACTCCATCCGCGAGGCGGCGCGCCGGCTCAACGTCGCCTCCTCGGCGGTGAACCGGCAGATCCTCAAGCTGGAGGACGAGATCGGCGCGCCGCTGTTCGACCGCCTGCCCGCCGGCCTGCGCCTGACCCCGGCCGGGGAGATCCTCACCCGCCACATCACCGTGGTGCTGCAGGACGTCGAGCGGGTGCGCTCGGAGCTGGATGCCATGCAGGGCCTGCGCACCGGCCACGTGGAGATCGCCACCGTCGAAGGGGTGACCATCGACCTGCTGCCCCGGGTGCTCAAGGCCATGCACGAGCGCTACCCACGGGTCACCATCGGCGTCACCGCCATGGGCTCCCAGGCCATCCCCGAGGCGGTGCTGAGTGGCGCCGCCGACCTCGGCCTGGCCTTCTTCCTGCCCCGCAGCGCCGAGCTGCAACAGCTCAGCGTCGGCCACTTCCGTCTCGGCGCCATCGTGCCGCGCGGGCATGCGCTGGCCTCGCTGCACGAGGTGAGCTTCGCCACCTGCGCCGAGCACGGGCTGATCCTGGCCAAGCAGGAACTGTCCATCCACCACCTGCTCGGCCCGCTGCAGAAACGCCTCAACCTGCCCGGCAAGCCGGCGCTGGAAAGCAGCTCGGTGGAGCTGGCCCGGCAACTGGTGAAACGCGGCATGGGCGTGGCCTTCCAGACCCGCATCGGCATCGAGGCCGACCTCGAGGCCGGCGACCTGGTGCACCTGCCGCTGACCGACAACGGCGGCATCTTCAACGACCTCGGCCTCTACGTGCGCGGCGGCCGCTACCTGCCCGTGGCGGTGGATGCACTGGCACGCCAGCTGACCGAGGAAATCACCCTGCGTGAGCGCGAAGAGCGGCCACCACCCCGCAGTGCCCCCGGCAACCGGCCGTAGGCCGCATTCCCGTCTATCTTTTTCATGACTGTCCCTGTCGAGGCTCTGGACGGGGCGCCCTGCTGCAGCCCGCGCGCTAGAGCCATCGGCTTTTGCGGTTTGTACACAATCCCGCTAAAGCCCTGAAAATACTGACTTTTGAGTCAACCGCGTGATGCCGAATCGGCATCGGGATGCTCTACATTCTGTTCTTTGGTGATCAATCCGGATGTGCTGATACTGCGCCCCTCGATGCCCGAGCCAAGGCATCGAGAACTCAGGAACAGGAGCCCATAACAATGAAAAAAGCACTGCAGGGAGCCACGGTCGCTCTCGCCCTCTTCTCGGCCGGCGAAGCGGCCGCACTGGAATGGATGAACAACAGCGTCGGCTTCCGCTACGGCCAGCAGTTCACCAACCCGAACAACCCGAACAAATTCGCCAAGCGCATCTACAGCTTCACCCACGCCAGCGGGTACCAGTACGGCAGCAACTTCTTCAACCTCGACGTCTTCCTCTCCGACAACCGCGACCCGCGCAAGGGCACCGACCACGGTGGCAGCGAGGTCTACGCGGTGTACCGCCACCAGCTGTTCGCTTCGCGGGTGTTCGACCAGAAACAGGGCGACGGCCTGATCAAGGACTACGCCTTCACCGCCGGCTTCGACGTCAACCGCAACAACAACCGCGCCTCCTCCAACAAGAGCGCCATCGTGTTCGGCCCGACCCTCAAGTTCAACACCGTCGGCGTGCTCGACCTGAGCCTGCTCTACTACCGCGAGCGCAACCAGACCGGCATCCCCGGCGCGCGCCACGAGGAGATGACCTTCGACGGCACCTACAACCTCAACCTCACCTGGCTGCGCCCCTTCCAGGTCGGCGACCACGCCGCCAAGTTCCAGGGCTATATCAACCACGTGGGCGAGAAGGGCGAGGACTACAACAACAAGGACACCGCCGCCGAGACGCTGATGCGCACCTCGCTGATGGTCGCCGCGCGCCCGGGCAAGAACATCAAGCCCAACCTCTGGTTCGGCGTTGGCTACGAGTACTGGCACAACAAGTTCGGCGTCGACGGCGGCCGTGGCAGCCGCACCTCCACCCCGACCCTGAACATGGAATTCAGCTTCTGACCCGCCGCCCGGCGCCACCCGGTGCCGGGCCCTCCCCCGCGACACGACTACCCCCTGCTCCCGGGCTGAAGCCCGGGCTACCGGCTTCCCTGAGGCACGAGACTTCGTAGGGTGGACCCCGCTTCACCGGTCCACCGTGCGGTGTCTCAGCCATCCACACCGCCACTTCCCTTATCCCCACAACGTTGGGCCGCGCTGCGCTTGGCGCCAACCTACGGGGGTGTCCGGAATCCGCCTTGGAACCACCCACATAAAGCGTGGACAAGCCTGTGGATAACCTTTTGAGCAATTGCTCGGGGCGCCGCCGGCCGCCGCTTCGCCGGGGCTGCTCGTTTCGTGACCAGTGCGCGCGGGGCCCCGTGTCTACCGTGTAAGCACCTGAAGGGTCTAGCTTTATTTTCACCTGCCAGAAACCCGGGCGCCGGGATACCGGCGCGGTGCACCGCCATTGTCCACACGGGCCGTGGACATTCCTGTGGATAACCTTGGGAACAACTTCTCCGCGCCAGTGCCCACGGGCGCTGCGGGGCGGTGGTCGAAATTCGTCCAATAGCCGCTGCGCCATCGGGAGCCACGGCGCCCCGAAAGCGTGCAGGAAAATGCCCCGGCAATGCCCATCGACGGCTGCGTTTTCCCCGCTTCGCCCAGCCACGCGAGCCCGCACGGGCCTTCCTGACCCGGTGGCCAGCTTTTTGCTTTGTCTGGCCAGCTCTCTTTCCGGGAAAGACCACGATGAACAGCCCCACTCCCCCACCGCGCCTGGAGATGCTCGGCATCACCAAGCGCTACCCCGGCTGCCTGGCCAACGACCGCGTCGATCTGCGCATCGAGCCCGGCGAGATCCACGCCCTGCTAGGCGAGAACGGCGCCGGCAAGAGCACGCTGATGAAGATCATCTACGGCGTGGTACAGCCGGATGCCGGCGAGATCCGCTGGCAGGGCGAGGCGCTGCGCGTGCGCGACCCGGCCCAGGCCCGCGCCCTGGGCATCGGCATGGTGTTCCAGCACTTCTCCCTGTTCGAAACCCTCACCGTGGCCGAGAACATCGCCCTGGCCCTGGGCCGCGAGGCCGGCACACCCAAACAACTGGAGCCGCGCATCCGCGAGGTGTCCCAGCGCTATGGCATGGCCCTGGAGCCCGGGCGCCTGGTGCACGCGCTGTCCATCGGCGAGCGCCAGCGGGTGGAGATCGTCCGCTGCCTGATGCAGGACATTCGCCTGTTGATTCTCGACGAGCCCACCTCGGTGCTCACCCCGCAGGAGGCCGACGAGCTGTTCGTCACCCTGCGCCGCCTGGCTGCCGAGGGCTGCAGCATCCTCTTCATCAGCCACAAGCTGGGCGAAGTGCGCGCCCTCTGCCAGAGCGCCACGGTGCTGCGGGGCGGCCGCGTGTCCGGCCACTGCGTGCCGGCCGAATGCAGCGACCTGGAATTGGCACGGCTGATGGTGGGTGATGCCGAAGGCCTGGCCGCCAGCTACCCCAAGGCCAGCGGCGGCGCGCCCTTCCTCAGTTTGCAGGGGCTCGACTGGTACAACCCGGACCCGTTCGGCATGTCGCTGAAGCACCTCGGCCTCGATGTGCGCAGCGGCGAGATCGTCGGCATCGCCGGGGTCGCCGGAAATGGCCAGGACGAGCTGCTCGCCCTGCTCTCCGGCGAGCGCCGCCTGCCCGCCGCCCAGGCCGGTGCCATCCGCTTCGCCGGCCAGCCGGTGGGCCAGTTGCCGCCGGACGCCCGCCGCGCCCGCGGCCTGGCCTTCGTCCCTGCCGAGCGCCTGGGCCATGGCGCGGTGCCGGACATGAGCCTGGCCGACAACGCCCTGCTCACCGGCTTCCAGCGCGGGCTGCTGAGCCGGGGCATGATCCGCCGCGGCCAGGTGCTGGCCTTCGCCAACGAGATCATCCAGCGCTTCGCGGTGAAGACCCCGGACGCCCACACCGCCGCCCGCAGCCTTTCCGGCGGCAACCTGCAGAAGTTCATCCTCGGCCGCGAGATCCTCCAGCAACCCAAGCTGCTGGTGGCCGCCCACCCCACCTGGGGCGTGGACGTAGGGGCCGCCGCCGCCATCCACCGCGCGCTGATCGCCCTGCGCGATGCCGGCGCGGCGATCCTGGTGATCTCCGAAGACCTCGACGAGCTGTTCCAGATCAGCGACCGCATCGGCGCCCTGTGCAGCGGCGAGCTGTCGGCGCTCAAGCCCGTGGTCGCCACCAGCCCGCAGGAGGTCGGCCGCTGGATGGCCGGCCAGTTCGATTCGACCCAAGCCGCCTGAGCGCCCGGAGCCTTTCATGTTGCTATCCCTGGAACCCCGCACGCAGCAGTCGCGCGCGATGCTCCTGCTGTCCCCGGTGCTGGCCGGCCTGCTGACCCTGGCCTGTGGCTCGGCGCTGTTCGTCGCCCTCGGCCATGACCCGCTGGAAACCCTGCACGCCCTGCTGGTGGCGCCCATCAGCGACCTCTACGGAATCTCCGAGCTGCTGGTGAAGGCGCTGCCCATCCTGCTCTGCGCCCTGGGCCTGGCGGTGGCCTACCAGGCGCGCATCTGGAACATCGGCGCCGAAGGCCAGCTGCTGCTGGGCGCCCTGGCCGGCAGCGCCGTGGCGGTGCACATCATCGACTGGGAAAGCCGCTGGGCCCTGGCCCTGGTGCTGGCCGCCGGCATGCTCGCCGGTGCCGCCTGGGGTGGCCTGGCGGCCTGGTTGCGCACGCGCTTCAACGCCAACGAGATCCTCACCACCATCATGCTCAACTACGTGGCCCTGAACCTGCTGCTCTATGCGGTGCACGGCCCGCTGAAGGACCCGGCAGGCTTCAACTTCCCCGAGTCGGCCATGTTCGGCGATGCCTCGCGCCTGCCGCCGGTGGTCGAGGACCTGCGCCTGCACATCGGCCTGTACTTCGCCCTGTTCGCCCTGGTGGCGGTGTGGGTGCTGCTGCACAAGAGCTTCCTCGGCTTCCAGATCAAGGTGCTGGGCCTGGACAAGCGCGCCGCCGGCTTCGTCGGCTTCCGCGAGAAGCGCCTGGTGTGGCTGGCGCTGTTGGTCAGCGGCGGCCTGGCGGGCCTGGCCGGCGTCGGCGAGGTCACCGGCCCCATCGGCCAACTGGTGCCGCAGGTGTCGCCGGGCTACGGCTACGCGGCCATCACCGTGGCCTTCCTCGGCCGCCTCAACCCCTTCGGCATCCTCGTCGCCGGGCTGCTGATGGCACTGCTGTTCCTCGGCGGCGAGAACGCGCAGATGGCCCTCAACCTGCCGCAATCCATCACCCAGCTGTTCCAGGGAATGATGCTGTTCTTCCTGCTCGCCTGCGACGTGCTGATTCTGTATCGGCCACGCTTGGCGTGGAGCTGGAAGCCGAAAGCCGGAAGCTTGAAGACGGTGCAGCCGACATGAACGACGCTTTTTCTTCCAGCTTCGAGCTTCCGGCTTCCCGCTACAAAACCAGTGCTGTCCCTCCTGCTCACCTGCGACGTGCTGATTCTGTACCGGCCACGATTTGCGTTGAGCTGGAAGCCGAGAGCCGGAAGCTTGAAGACGGTGCAATCGACATGAACGACGCTTTTTCATCCAGCTTCCAGCTTCAAGCTTCTCGCTACAAAACTGGTGCTGTTCCTCCTGCTCACCTGCGACGTGCTGATTCTGTACCGGCCACGCTTTGCGTTGAGCTGGAAGCCGAGAGCCGGAAGCTTGAAGACGGTGCAACAGACATGAACGGCGCCTTTTCTTCCAGCTTCGAGCTTCCAGCTTCCCGCTACAAAACCGAGGTTTCCCCATGGATCTAGATCTGCTGACCAACATCCTCTACGCCATGGTCCGCTGCGGCACGCCGCTGCTGCTGGTCGCCCTGGGCGAGCTGGTGTGCGAGAAGAGCGGCGTGCTCAACCTCGGCCAGGAAGGGATGATGCTGTTCGGTGCGGTGGTGGGCTTCATCGCCGCCATCAGCACCGGCAACCTGTGGCTCGGCGTGCTGCTGGCGATGGCCGCCGGCATGCTGCTGTCCGCCCTGTTCGCCCTGGTGGCCCTGGGCTGCAACGCCAACCAGGTGGCCACGGGCCTGGCGCTGACCATCTTCGGCATCGGCCTGTCGTCCTTTGTCGGCGCCGCCTGGGTGGGCAAGCCGCTGTCCGGTTTCGAGCCGGTGGCCATCCCGCTGCTCAGCGGCATTCCGCTGCTGGGCAAGATGCTGTTCAGCCAGGACCTGATGGTCTACCTGTCCTTCGCGCTGTTCGCGTTCATCGCCTGGGCGCTGCTCAAGAGCCGCATCGGCCTGGTGCTCCAGGCCGTGGGCGAGAACCCCGACGCGGCCAGCGCCATGGGCCTGCCGGTGCTGCGCGTGCGCACCCTGGCGGTGCTTTTCGGCGGGGCCATGGCGGGCATGGCCGGGGCCTACCTGTCCCTGGCGTACACGCCGATGTGGGCGGAGAACATGACCGCCGGGCGCGGCTGGATCGCCCTCGCCCTGGTGGTGTTCGCCAGCTGGCGGGTGTTCCGCGTGCTGCTCGGCGCCTACCTCTTCGGCCTGGCCAGCATCCTCCACCTGGTGGCCCAGGGCGTCGGCCTGGCCATCCCGGCCAACCTGCTGGCGATGCTGCCCTATGTGGCGACCATCCTGGTGCTGGTGCTGCTCTCCCGCGATGCCGTGCGCACCCGCCTGTTCGCCCCCGTGTCCCTGGGCCAGCCGTGGAAGGGTGGGCACTGACCTGACAACACTCCCGGGCTGAAGCCCGGGCTACAGGGTTGGGCCGTGCGAAGCGTAGCCCGGACTTCAGTCCGGGAAGCCCAGGCACACGCACTCAATAAACGGCTACTCTTGCCGGTCTTCACATGCAGAGGACCGCACATGAGCAGCACACAAACCGCATTGATCATCGGCGCCTCCCGGGGCATCGGCCTGGGCCTGGTCAAGCAACTGCAGGCCGCCGGCTGGCAGGTCACCGCCACCGTGCGCAACCCTCAGGGCGCCGGCGACCTGGCCGCGCTGGAGGGCGTCGAGGTGAAAACCCTGGACCTGGACAGCGTCGCCGGCCTGGAGACCCTGGCCGGTGAGCTGGACGGCCGCACCTTCGACCTCATCCTGGTCAACGCCGGGGTCTACGGCCCGGCGCACCAGTCCGCGGTGCAGGCCACCGAGGCCGAGATCGCCCAGCTGTTCCTCACCAACGCCGTGGCGCCCATCCGCCTGGCCCAGCGCCTGCGCGACAACCTGCTGCCCGGCGGCACCCTGGCCTTCATGAGTTCGATACTGGGCAGCGTGGCCGGCAACGACGCCGGCGGCCTGGCGCTGTACCGCGCCAGCAAGGCCGCGCTGAACACCCTGACCCGCAGCCTGGTGGCCGAATGGGGCGACGCGTCGCCCACGGTGCTGAGCCTGCACCCGGGCTGGGTGAAGACCGACATGGGCGGCGAGTCAGCCGAGATCGACGTCGCCACCAGCGTCCAGGGCCTGGTGCAGCAGATCGAAGCCTTCGCCGGTCGCGGTGGCCATCACTACATCGACTACCAGGGCCAGACCATTCCCTGGTGACGCACCAGCAGGCGGCGGGCAGCGCTCGCCGTGCACCATCCGCGCTCGCGGATGGTGCGCAACGCCTGCAGCGAGGGGCCTGGCACGCGGCTTTGCGCGCGGCTTGTCCAGTTGGTCAATTTTTTGCAATCGCCTGGTCAGCCCACAGGGCACAGCAAAGAACAACAGACCAGGAGCCCCATCCCCCATGTTCGATTCCAAGAAGAACCTGCTGCGCACGCTCGTCGCCGCCATCGGTTTCAGTGCCACCCTCGGCGCTTCCGCCGCCGACCCGCTGAAGGTCGGCTTCGTCTATGTCGGCCCCATCGGCGACCACGGCTGGACCTACCAGCACGAGGAAGGCCGCAAGGCGCTGGTGGCCAAGCTGGGCGACAAGGTCGAGACCAGCTTCGTCGAGAACGTCGCCGAGGGCGCCGATGCCGAGCGGGTCATCCGCAACATGGCCAAGGGCGGCTACGACCTGATCTTCACCACCTCCTTCGGCTACATGAACCCCACCGCCAAGGTGGCCAAGCAGTTCCCCAAGGTCACCTTCGAGCACGCCACCGGCTACAAGCAGGACAAGAACCTCGGCACCTACCTGTCGCGCTCCTACGAGGGCCGCTACGTCGGCGGCTACCTGGCGGCGAAGATGACCAAGAGCCACAAGATCGGTTACATCGCCTCCTTCCCCATCCCGGAAGTGATCCGCGACATCAACGCCATCCAGCTGGCCCTGAACAAGTACGACCCGCAGGCCGAGATCAAGGTGGTCTGGGTCAACTCCTGGTTCGACCCGGGCAAGGAAGCCGACGCCGCCAACGCGCTGATCGACCAGGGCGTGGACGTGGTCTTCCAGCACACCGACAGCCCGGCGCCGATCCAGGCCGCCGAGCGCCGTGGCGTGTACTCCGTGGGCTACGCCTCGGACATGGCCCACTTCGGCCCGAAGGCCGTGCTCACCTCCATCGTCAACAACTGGGGGCCGCACTACATCCAGGCCGCCGAAGGCGTGATGGCCGGCACCTGGAAATCCCAGGACTACTGGGGCGGCCTGGCCGAGGACACCATCCAGCTGCCCATCAGCGACCTGGTGCCGGCCGACGTGAAGGCCGAGGCGGAGAAGATCATCGCCAGCATCAAGAGCGGCGAGTTCCACCCCTTCACCGGCCCGATCAAGGACCAGAGCGGCGCCATCAAGCTGGCCGACGGCGTGACCGCCACCAACGCCGACCTGGCCGGCATGAACTACTACGTCGAAGGCATCAAGGCGGAACTGCCGAAGTAAGCGCAGCCCCTCTCCCCCCACCGGGGAGAGGGTGTTCTCCCACAGGATCCAAGGATCACCGATGAACCAGCTCCCCATCATCGACATCGCCGCGCTCTACGGTGATGACCACCAGGCCTGGCAGCAGGTCGCGGCGCGCATCGACGCCGCCTGCCGCGACTGGGGCTTCTTCTACATCACCGGCCACGGCATCGCCCCCGCGCGCATCGAGGCACTGCTGGCGGCGGCCAAGGCCTTCTTCGCCCAGCCCGAGGCGGAGAAGCTGAAGATCGACATCACCCGCACGGCGCACCATCGCGGCTACGGCGCCATCGCCACCGAGCAGCTCGACCCGAGCAAGCCGAGCGACCTGAAGGAGACCTTCGACATGGGTTTCCACATGGACGCGAACCACCCCGAGGTGCTGGCCGGCAAGCCCCTGCGCGGCCCCAACCGCCACCCCGAACAGGCCGGCTGGGCGCCGCTGATGGAGCAGCACTACGCCGACATGCAGGCCCTGGCGCAGACCCTGCTGCGGGCCATCGCCCAGGCCCTGGGCATCGACCGCGACTTCTTCGACCAGCGCTTCGCCGAGCCCATCAGCGTGTTCCGCATGATCCACTACCCGCCGCGCCATACCGCCAGCTCCGCCGAGCAACAGGGCGCCGGCGCGCACACCGACTACGGCTGCGTCACCCTGCTCTACCAGGACGACGCCGGCGGCCTGCAGGTGCAGGATGTGCGCGGCCAGTGGATCGACGCGCCGCCGATCGCCGGCAGCTTCGTGGTCAACATCGGCGACATGATGGCGCGCTGGAGCAACGACCGGTACAAGTCCACCCCGCACCGGGTCATCAGCCCCCTGGGTGTGCACCGCTACTCCATGCCCTTCTTCGCCGAACCGCACCCGGATACGGAAATCAGCTGCCTGCCCAACTGCTCCAGCGCCGAAAACCCGCCGAAGTACCCGGCGGTGACCAGCGCCGAGTACCTGCTTTCACGCTTCGCCGACACCTACGCCTATCGCCGCGAAGAAACCGCCTGAGCGCGTGGGCGAGTGCCGTTCGCCAGGGGCCGCCGGGTGGCCCCTGGGGCAACACCGTTCGGGCGGCTGCTCGGCGAAATCCTGTCCGGGAAGTTAAACTTGCAGGCGACCTTGCCTGATAACGAGAAACCACCATGTACGACTGGCTCAATGCCTTGCCCAAAGCCGAACTGCACCTGCACCTGGAAGGTTCGCTCGAGCCCGAGTTGCTGTTCGCCCTGGCCGAACGCAACAAGGTCACCCTGCCCTGGCATGACGTCGAAACCCTGCGCCGCGCCTACGACTTCGGCAACCTGCAGGAATTCCTCGACCTCTACTACGCCGGCGCCGATGTACTGCGCACCGAGCAGGACTTCTACGACCTGACCTGGGCCTACCTGCAACGCTGCAAGGCGCAGAACGTCATCCACACGGAACCCTTCTTCGACCCGCAGACCCACACCGATCGCGGCATCCCCTTCGAAGTGGCGCTCAATGGCATCCGCCATGCCCTGGACGACGGCCGCAAGCAGCTCGGCATCAGCAGCGGGCTGATCCTCAGCTTCCTCCGCCACCTCTCCGAAGACGAGGCGCAGAAAACCCTCGACCAGGCGCTGCCCTTCCGCGACGCCTTCGTCGCCGTGGGCCTGGACAGCTCCGAGATGGGTCACCCGCCGAGCAAGTTCCAGCGCGTGTTCGACCGTGCCCGTGGCGAAGGCTTCCTCACCGTCGCCCATGCCGGCGAGGAAGGCCCGCCGGAATACATCTGGGAGGCCCTCGACCTGCTGAAGATCGAGCGCATCGACCACGGCGTGCGCGCCATCGAGGACGAGCGCCTGATGCAACGCATCATCGACGAGCAGATCCCGCTGACCGTGTGCCCGCTGTCCAACACCAAGCTGTGCGTGTTCGACCACATGAGCCAGCACAACATCCTCGACATGCTCGAGCGCGGTGTGAAGGTGACGGTGAACTCCGATGACCCGGCCTACTTCGGCGGCTACGTCACCGAAAACTTCTACGCCCTGCACGAACACCTGGGCATGAGCCAGGATCAGGCCCAGCGCCTGGCGCAGAACAGCCTGGATGCACGGCTGGTGAAGTAAAGGAAAAGGGCCGCGATGCGGCCCTTTTTGCGGGTGGACATGGGCCGGCTTCGCCATGGAGCAGGCGCCTATCCGCTAGCAACGCGAAATCCATGTCGTCGGCCCAACATCGCTGGGGCTCACCTCTCTCTCCATAGACAGGAGCCTCTTGCTCCGTGGGGCGGCTAGCACCGCATGGGCAATGAATAAGTCCCCAGAGAGGCCTACAATTCCCCGCAGAAAAAAGCGCTATCCGCCCTTCGGCCTTGCTTGCCGATCACGAATGAGGCCGACATGAAAGCCACCTCCGATGAGCTCCAGCATTTCGTCAGCGTCGTCGAGTGCGGCTCCATCAGCGCCGCCGCCGAGCACCTGGGGCTGACGCCGTCAGCGGTGAGCCGCACCCTGTCGCGCCTGGAAGAGAAGCTGGCCACCACCCTGCTGAACCGCACCACGCGGCGCATGGAGCTGACCGAGGAAGGGCGCTTCTTTTTCGACAGCGCCAAGGAGATCCTCCAGCAGATGGAGGCCCTGGAAGAACGCCTGGCCCTGCGCCAGCAGAAGCCCGCCGGGCGCCTGCGCATCAACGCCGCCTCGCCGTTCATGCTGCATGCGGTGGTGCCGCATATCGGCGAGTTCCGCGCGCTGTACCCGGACATCCAGCTGGAGCTAAACACCAACGACCAGATCATCGACCTGCTGGAGCACCGCACCGACCTGGCCATCCGCATCGGCCCGCTGAGCGACTCCACACTGCACGCGCGGCCCCTGGGCGCCAGCCGCCTGCACTTGGTAGCGAGCCCGGATTACCTGGAGCGCCACGGCATGCCCGACAGTGTGGAGGCCCTCAAGGCCCATCGCCTGCTGGGCTTCACCCAACCGGAAAGCCTCAACCAGTGGCCGGTGCGCCATGTCTGCGGCAACCAGCTTTCGGTGCAGCCGAACCTGCGTGCCTCCAGCGGTGAGACCCTGCGCCAGCTGGCCCTGGCCGGCCAGGGCATCACCTGCCTGGCCAGTTTCATGACCGACCAGGACCTGGCCGAGGGCCGCCTGGTGGCGGTGCTGGCCGAGCACATGAGCGACTACCGCCAGCCGATCCATGCGGTGTACTACCGCAACTCGCAGCTGGCCCTGCGCATCCAGTGTTTTCTCGACTTCATCCAGGCGCGCCTGACCGGCGCCCGGGCCTAGCACAGATCCACCCGCCTTTGGGACGCGGCTCCCGGGGCGCGAAAGCCATGAACCCCGGGTCTGTCAGACCCTTCTCAGCCGCGCAGCGCGACGCTGCCGCGCAGCATGTCCAGCAGTGCGTCCACCAGTTGCTCGGCCTGTTCGGCCAGGGGGAAGCGCCCGGGCGCCAACAGCCAGTGGGCCTGGAGGCCGTCGATGTACGCGTGCAGCGTGACTGCGGCGCGGGTGCAGTCGAGCCCCTCGGGGAGCTGTCCCCTGGCCACGGCATTGGCCAGGGCGCGGGCAATGCGTTGGTCACATTCCAGGCTGAAACTCTGCATCTTCTGCCGCAGGTCGCCCAGCTCGTCGGTGAACTCGCATTTGTGCTGGAGTATCTCGCTGATGCGCCGGCTGCGCGGGTCCAGCTCCACCCGCTTGAGCAGGCGCACCAGCAGTTGGCGCATGCGGCCCAAGGGGTCGGGCTCGTCCTCGCTCTCGCTGGCGCGGGCCAGCTCCTCCAGCGGGGTGCGCAAGCGTTCGTGCATGGCCTGGAAGACGTCGACCTTGTTCTGGAAGTGCCAGTAGATGGCCCCGCGGGAGACACCCGCCCGGGCGGCGATATCCGCCAGGGAGGTACGTGAGACGCCCTTGTCGTAGAACACCTGTTCGGCGGCATCCAGGGTCTGGACACGGGTCGCTTCGGCTTCTTCTTTGGTTCGTCTGGCCATGCAGGTGACTCTGAGAGTGGGGACAGCAGCGAAAGAACGCCTCACCCTCGACACATTATCTGACAGAGAGATGAGAAGATTCGTTTACAAACGTTCACGTACGTAAGTATATTCGTTAGCTGACTAAACAATCCACCCACGCTCCCTGCATGGGTACCGCCCGCCCGGGCAAACGTATCGAACGAGGTCTTTTCAGATGCAGAAGAAGCCAGCCTTCGCAGCTATGGTTTCCGCCGTCGCTCTGGCTACGCTCACACTCGCCGGCTGCAAGGAGGCCTCCGCGCCGCCGCCCGCGCAGACACCTCAAGTGGGCATCGTCACCCTGAAATCCGAGCCCTTCACGCTCACCGCCGAGCTGCCGGGCCGCACCACCGCGTTCCGCATTGCCGAAGTTCGCCCGCAAGTGGACGGCATCATCCAGAAGCGCCTGTTCAAGGAAGGCTCGGAAGTGAAGGCCGGCCAGCAGCTCTACCAGATCGACCAATCCGTGTACCAGGCGACCTTCAAGAGCGCCGAGGCGACCCTCGCCTCCAGCCGCTCCCTGGCCGACCGCTACAAGGATCTGGTGACCGACCAGGCCGTCAGCCGCCAGGCCTATGACGAAGCCCAGGCCGCGCGCCTGCAAGCCGAAGCCGCCCTGGAGAAAGCCCGCATCGACCTGCGCTACACCAAGGTGCTGGCACCGATCTCCGGCCGCATCGGTCGCTCCAGCGTCACCGAGGGCGCCCTGGTGAACAACGGCCAGGCCTCCGCCATGGCGACCATCCAGCAGCTCGACCCGATCTACGTCGACGTCACCCAGCCGACCAAGGACCTGCTGCGCCTGCGCCGCGACCTGGAGAGCGGCCAGCTGCAGAAGGCCGGCGACAACGCCGCCAAGGTCAAGCTGATGCTGGAAGATGGCAGCGAGTACGGCCACGAAGGCACCCTGGAGTTCTCCGAGGTGTCGGTGGACGAAGGCACCGGCTCGGTAACCCTGCGCGCCGTGTTCCCCAACCCCGACCACGACCTGCTGCCCGGCATGTTCGTGCACGCGCAGCTGAGCTCGGGCGTGAACCAGCAGGCCATCCTCGCGCCGCAGCAAGGCGTGACCCGTGACCTCAAGGGCCAGGCCACCGCGCTGGTGGTCAACGCCGAGAACAAGGTGGAGCTGCGCCAGCTGGAAGCGGACCGTACCGTCGGCGATCGCTGGCTGGTGACCAAGGGCCTCAACCCGGGTGACAAGCTGATCACCGAAGGCCTGCAGTTCGTCCGCCCCGGCGCCGAAGTGAAGACCGCCCCCGCGACCAACGTCGCCGAATCGAAGTCGGTGGATCCCGACCTGGCGAAAAGCCAATAAGGAGCGTCTTCCATGTCGAAGTTCTTCATCGACCGGCCGATCTTCGCCTGGGTGATCGCGCTGGTGATCATGCTCGCGGGCGGCCTGGCCATCCTCAAGCTCCCGATCAACCAGTACCCGAGCATCGCCGCGCCCGCCGTCGGCATCCAGGTGTCCTACCCCGGCGCCTCGGCGCAGACGGTGCAGGACACCGTGGTGCAGGTGATCGAGCAGCAGCTCAACGGCATCGACGGCCTGCGCTACATCTCCTCGGAGAGCAACTCCGACGGCAGCATGACCATCACCGCCACCTTCGAGCAGGGCACCAACCCTGACATCGCCCAGGTGCAGGTGCAGAACAAGCTGCAGCTGGCGACCCCGCTGCTGCCGCAGGAAGTGCAGCAGCAAGGCATCCGCGTGACCAAGGCAGTGAAGAACTTCCTGCTGGTGATCGGCGTGGTGTCGGTGGACGGTTCCATGGACAAGAACGACCTGTCCAACTACATCGTCTCCAACATGCAGGACCCGATCTCGCGCACCAAGGGCGTGGGCGACTTCCAGGTGTTCGGCTCGCAGTACGCCATGCGCATCTGGCTCGACCCCTCGCGCCTGAACAACTACCAGCTGACCCCGGTGGACGTGAAGAGCGCCATCCAGGCGCAGAACGTGCAGGTGTCCTCCGGCCAGCTCGGCGGTCTGCCCGCCTCCCCCGGCACCCAGCTCAACGCCACCATCATCGGCAAGACCCGCCTGCAGACGCCCGAGCAGTTCGGCGCCATCCTGCTCAAGGTCAACCGTGACGGCTCCCAGGTGCGCCTGCGCGACGTCGCCCGCGTCGAGCTGGGCGGCGAGAACTACGCCATCAGCGCGCAGTTCAACGGCAAGGCGGCCTCGGGCATGGCGATCAAGCTGGCTACCGGCGCCAACGCGCTGGACACCGCCAAGGCGATCCGCGAAACCATCGACCAGCTGAAGCCCTTCTTCCCCGCCGGCATGGAAGTGGTGTTCCCCTACGACACCACCCCGGTGGTCTCGGCCTCCATCGAAGGCGTGGTGCACACCCTGGGCGAAGCCATCGTGCTGGTGTTCCTGGTGATGTTCCTGTTCCTGCAGAACTTCCGCGCCACCATCATCCCCACCCTCGCGGTGCCAGTGGTGCTGCTCGGCACCTTCGGCGTGCTGGCGATGTTCGGCTTCACCATCAACACCCTGACCATGTTCGCCATGGTGCTGGCCATCGGCTTGCTGGTGGACGACGCCATCGTCGTGGTGGAGAACGTCGAGCGGGTGATGGCCGAGGAAGGCCTGTCGCCGCTGGAAGCCACGCGCAAGTCCATGGGCCAGATCCAGGGCGCACTGGTGGGCATCGCCCTGGTGCTCTCGGCGGTGTTCCTGCCGATGGCCTTCTTCGGCGGCTCCACGGGCGTGATCTACCGCCAGTTCTCCATCACCATCGTCTCCGCCATGGCGCTGTCGGTGCTGGTGGCCCTGGTCTTCACCCCGGCCCTCTGCGCCACCATGCTCAAGCCCATCGCCAAGGGTCACCACGCCCCCAAGCGCGGCTTCTTCGGCTGGTTCAACCGCACCTTCGACCGCAGCGTGAACGGCTACGAGCGGGGCGTGCGCGCCATCCTCAAGCGCAAGACGCCGTACATCCTGATGTACCTGGTGATCGTCGCGATCATGGCCTGGCTGTTCACCCGCATCCCCACCGCCTTCCTCCCCGAGGAAGACCAGGGCGTGCTCTTCGCCCAGGTGCAGACCCCGGCCGGCGCCAGCGCCGAGCGCACCCAGGTGGTGGTCGACCAGATGCGCGAGTACCTGCTGGACAAGGAGAAGGACACCGTCAAATCCGTGTTCACCGTCACCGGCTTCAACTTCGCCGGTCGCGGCCAGAGCTCGGGCATGGCCTTCATCATGCTCAAGCCATGGGAAGAGCGCCCCGGCGCCGAGCACAGCGTGTTCTCCCTGGCCCAGCGCGCCCAGCAGCACTTCTTCAGCTTCCGCGACGCGATGGTCTTCGCCTTCGCCCCGCCGGCGGTGCTGGAACTGGGTAACGCCACCGGCTTCAACTTCTTCCTCCAGGACCGCGCAGGCGTCGGCCACGAGCAGCTCAACGCCGCCCGGGACAAGTTCCTCGAACTGGCCAACAACAATCCGGTGCTGACCCGCGTGCGCGCCAACGGCCTGTACGACGAGCCGCAGTACCAGTTGCAGATCGACGACGAGAAGGCGCGTGCCCATGGCGTCTCCCTGGCGGACATCAACAACACCGTGTCCATCGCCTGGGGTGCCAGCTACGTCAACGACTTCATCGACCGTGGCCGTGTGAAGAAGGTCTACCTGCAGGGCGTACCGGAGGCGCGGATGAACCCCGACGACCTCGGCAAGTGGTACGTGCGCAACGACCAGAACGAAATGGTGCCGTTCAGCGCCTTCGCCTCCGGCGAGTGGGTCTACGGCGCGCCGAAACTGGCCCGCTACAACGGCGTACCGGCCATCGAGATCCTCGGTGAAGCGGCGCCTGGCCACAGCTCGGGCGAAGCGATGGCGGCGGTCGAGGAAATCATCAAGCAACTGCCGGCCGGCGTCGGTTACTCCTGGACCGGCCTGTCCTACGAGGAACGCCTCTCCGGTGCCCAGGCACCTGCGCTCTACGCGCTGTCGCTGCTGGTGGTGTTCCTCTGCCTGGCGGCCCTGTACGAGAGCTGGTCGATCCCCTTCTCGGTGATGCTGGTGGTGCCCCTGGGCATCCTCGGTGCGCTGCTGTTCACCAGCATGCGCGGGCTCTCCAACGACGTGTTCTTCCAGGTAGGGCTGCTCACGACCATCGGCCTCTCGGCGAAGAACGCGATCCTCATCGTCGAGTTCGCCAAGGAGCTGCACGAGCAGGGCATGAGCCTGTTCGACGCCGCCATCGAGGCGTGCCGCATGCGCCTGCGTCCGATCATCATGACCTCGCTGGCGTTCATCCTCGGCGTGGTGCCCATGGCCATCTCCAGCGGCGCCGGTTCGGGCAGCCAGCACGCCATCGGTACCGGCGTGATCGGCGGCATGCTTACGGCAACGGTGCTGGCGATCTTCTGGGTCCCGCTGTTCTACGTACTGGTCTGCTCGCTGTTCAAGGACAAGCGCAGCAAAGACGAACTGACCAAGGAGGCCGCCGAATGAGGCAGTCCCTGCTGTCCCTCGCGGTCGCCAGCGTCCTGCTCGGCGGCTGCTCGCTGATCCCCGACTACCAGCGCCCCGAGGCGCCGGTGGACGGCGCCTGGCCCCTGGGCGAGGCCTACACCGCCAACGCCAGCGGCGCGCAGACCACCACCGCTGTGGTGGACCTGGGCTGGCGCGAGTTCTTCAAGGACCAGGCGCTGCAACGCCTGGTGGAAACCGCCCTGGCCAACAACCGCGACCTGCGCGTCGCCGCGTTGAACATCGACGCCTACCGCGCGCAGTACCGTATCCAGCGCTCCGAGCTGTTCCCCAGCATCTCGGCCGACGGCAGCGGCACCCGCCAGCGCCTGCCGGCGGACCTGTCCAGCAGCGGCCGCGCCACCACCAGCGGCCAGTACTCGGCCACGGTGGGCGTCAGCGCCTGGGAAATCGACTTCTTCGGCCGCCTGCGCAGCCTCAACGAGCAGACCCTGGAGCAGTACTTCGCCAGCGAGGAAGCCCGTCGCAGCACGCAGATCAGCCTGGTGGCCAGCGTCGCCAACGCCTACCTGACCCTGCAGGCCGACCAGTCGCTGCTCAAGCTGACCCGCGACACCCTGAAGACCTACCAGGAAAGCTTCGCCCTCACCCAGCGCAGCTTCGACGTCGGCGTCGCCGATGCCCTGGCCCTGAGCCAGGCGCGCACCGCCGTGGAAAGCGCCCAGGTCACCCTGGCGCAGTACAGCCGCCTGGTGGCCCAGGACCGCAACGCCCTGGCGCTGCTGCTGGGCAGGGGCGTACCCGGTGACCTGCCGCAAGGCGAGGTGCTGGGCGACGACCAACTGGCCGAAGTGCCCGCCGGCCTGCCCTCCGAGCTGCTGCAACGCCGCCCGGACGTGCTCCAGGCCGAGCACCAGCTCAAGGCCGCCAACGCCAGCATCGGTGCCGCGCGCGCTGCGTTCTTCCCCAGCATCAGCCTCACCGCCAATGCCGGGACCAAGAGCGCCGAGCTCTCCGGCCTGTTCGACGGTGGCTCCGGCAGCTGGCTGTTCCAGCCGCAGATCAACCTGCCGATCTTCACCGCCGGCCGCCTCAAGGCGAACCTCGACTACGCCGAGGTGCAGAAGGACATCCAGGTGGCGCAGTACGAGAAAGCCATCCAGACCGCCTTCCAGGAAGTCGCCGACGGCCTCGCCGCCCGTACCACCTTCGAGGAGCAGCTCACCGCCCAGCGCAACCTGGTGCGCACCTCCGAGGACTACTACCGCCTGGCCGAGCGCCGCTACCGCACCGGCGTGGACAGTTACCTGACCCTGCTCGACGCCCAGCGCCAGCTGTTCAGCGCGCGCCAGCAGTTGATCAGTGACCGCCTCAACCAGCTCACCAGCGAGGTCAACCTGTACAAGGCCCTCGGCGGTGGCTGGAACGAGCGCACCGGCAGCGCCCAGGCGGCACCGGCCAACCCGCAATCCTGATTCGCGTGTCCAGGCCCATGGATTGGGCCACCCTTGCTGCGCGAGGCCCCCATCAAGCTTGATGGGGGCTTTTTTATGGGCCGGGGAAAAACCGCAGCAGGCGCCGAACGCTCCGTCCCCCGTCGCCCGCAGCCGCCCCAAGTTGATGCAGGACTGTTCGATCGGTCAGGTATGCGCGCCCATAACCGTGCACGGGCAAGCCTCCCGCAAGTCGGAAAAACCCGTTGGTCACGAAACAACCGCTTGAAACATCGGGGTTTATCCAGATAATCCCGCGCCCGGGGAAGGTGTCGGAGAAAACTGGCTCCTTTCTTGCTCTGGCAGCCAAGCCTGACCAATCAGACAACTTCTACGCAGATAGAAAGATAACCAAGCACCAGGAGCCCAACCCGAATGAACCGTACCCTCTCCGCTCTCGCGCTCGCCGGTGGCCTGCTGGCCTGCGGCCAAGCCCTGGCCGACGGCCCCCTGCTGTGGCAGAACAACAGCGTCACCTACCTCTATGGCAAGGATTTCAAGGTCAACCCGGAAATCCAGCAGACCTTCACCTTCGAGCACGCCAGTGGCTGGACCTGGGGCGACCTGTTCATCTTCGCCGACCAGATCAACTACAACGGCAAGGCCGACGCCAACGCGGGCAACAACACCTACTACGGTGAAATCTCCCCGCGCCTGTCCTTCGGCAAGCTGTTCGACCAGAAGATCGCCTTCGGCCCGGTGACCGACGTGCTGCTGGCCGCCACCTACGAGCGCGGCGAGAACCGCAACCAGAACTACCTGGTGGGCCCGGGCTTCGACCTGGCCATCCCCGGCTTCGACTACTTCCAGCTGAACTTCTACTACCGCAAGCCCGACGGCATCACCAACAACCCGTCCGGCCAGTGGCAGGTCACCCCGGTGTGGTCGTACACCCTGCCGGTGGGCGACTCCGACATCCTCATCGACGGCTTCATGGACTGGGTCTGGAACAACAAGGACGCCACCAGCAGCCGCCCGAACGACCTGCACGCCAACCTGCACTTCAACCCGCAGATCAAGTACGACCTGGGCAAGGCCATGAACCTGGGCGCCAAGCAGCTCTACGTGGGCGTCGAGTACGACTACTGGAGCAACAAGTACGGCATCGACGATGACAGCTTCCTCGGCGACGACATCCTCGGCGGCACCGACCAGAACACCGCCAGCCTGCTGGTCAAAGTGCACTTCTGATCCAGCCCCGCCCCGCCGCCTCCACGGCGGCGGGGCACCTCGCGCGTCGGGCTCGTGCCCGCGCCGGGTTCGGTGATATGTTTGCCCGGCTTCAGTCCGTGCAGCCCGAGGGATCGATGAGCAGTAACCGCAAGATCGGCATCCGCATCAAGAACACCGAGAAGATCCTCCTGGCCGCCGAAAAGGTCTTCGCCGAGCGAGGCTTCGCCGCCACCTCCATGCAGGACATCGCCCAGGAAGTCGGCCTGCCCAAGTCCAACCTGCATTACTACTTCGCGACCAAGGAAGACCTCTACCGCGCCGTGCTGCAAAGCCTGCTGGAAGAGTGGGAGCAAGACGGCACCTGCTTCGAGATGTTCGACGACCCCAGCGTCGCGCTGACCAGCTACATCCGCGCCAAGATGAACCGCTCGCGCACCCGCCCCCATGGCTCCAAGGTCTGGGCCGCCGAAGTCATCCACGGCGCCCCGCAGCTCAAGGAAGCCCTCGACGGCCCCCTCTACGACTGGGCCAAGCTCAAGGAAGAAAAGATCCGCCAGTGGGTCGAGAGCAAGCGCATCCTTCCGGTCGAACCCTCCAGCCTGCTGTACATGATCTGGGCCTCGACCCAGCACTACGCCGACTTCGACCACCAGGTGATGGTGCTCAACAATCACCAGCCGTTGAACGACCAGCAGTTCGAACGCGCCGTGCAGACCGTCACCGCCGTCATACTCCGTGGCATCGGTCTGGCGACTTAGAAGCAGCGGCAAGCTTCACGTTGCAAGCGGCAAGAAAAGTCTGGAGTGGCGGGGAGTGGGCGGCCCAGCCTGGGCATTCGAGGGGCTTGGATAGCTGGAAGCTGGAAGCTGGAAGCTGGAAGCTGGAAGAAAAGCCCAGCCCCCCGCCCCACCCTACGCAATCGATGATCAGCTCAAATCACAGCCACTCGGCGTCGCCCAGGTGCTGGTGGGTTTCTGCGCCTTGACGCTGGCCGGCACGCTGATGCCCACGGCGCTGGTACCGATCAGGCTTTCCAGCTCGGAGATGCTCTTGATGTAGCTGTTCAGGCTGCCCAGGCCGGCCTGGTTGGGGATGTACCAGCTGATGGCCTTGGTCTGCCCGGTGGCGGTATCGGTGGTGACGATGGTCTTCCAGAAGTAATCCGGCGTGCGGATGCCGTGGGACGACAGGAAGTAGTCGTTGGAGGTGTCGTTGTAGACCACCCCGCCATACACATAGACGGTGGCCAGGTCGCGGTAGCACTCAGCGACATTCTCGGCCGCCACCCAGATGCCCTGATTGAAGCTGGCCACCTGCGGCACGATGTTGCTCATGTAGTTGGCGCGCTTGATGTAGGTGGCGTTGTAGTCCATGTGGTTGGAGGTCACCAGGTGGCCACGGTCCCAACCCGATACCACGCTGGCGTAGGACGAAGAGCTGGTCTGGCCGGCACAACCGCTGGGCAGGTCCGGATCCAGGTAGAAGGACGAAGGCCTCGCCGCCGAACCGGTGTCGGTGGTCAGCACGTACTCGTAGCGCAAGGCGGTGTGGTTGTCGCAATCGTAGGTGAGGTTGTAGCCGCCCTTGCTCAGGGTGACGGTGGCGGCGAAGGCCGAGGTGAAAGGGACGCAGCAAAGCGACAGCAGGAGGGCGATACGTTTCATTGCTTTTTCTTCCTTGCAGGTGCGGGCCTCCCACGGCGGGAAGCGCTCGGGTGGAAAAAACGAAACCAGGCGATGTCTGTTGCGATTGATCTACGGCGAGGCGCCCAGGGCGGGCGCACCGTGCGGTGGGCTGCACGGTGGTGCACTGGCGGCCCGGCAGCACAGGGGAGCACTACCGAGCCGGTCAGTCACCGGGGGAGACGATAACCTGTCTCTAATGACAGGTTCGTGAAACCTAGAGCAAGGAGTGCGACGCTGGCAAGCGGCCCTGAATTAATCACAAGCCACTGATTTTCATCGTAATAATATTTTTCTCACCATTATGGTGAGCGCACATCCAAATTGACGCATAGGTCAACTAAAGGAAGAAATCCACCGCCAGGCCTCGCCCCTCGGGCAGCTGCCAGCGCCCGGGGCCGGTCATGCGGGAGGACAGCCAGGAAGGGATGCACCAGTTCGGAACCTGTTCGAGCAGTCAGAAACCACGACTGCATCACAGCTTCCGTACGGGGTGTGCCGGGACCGGCACGGGGAAGAAGGGCGGGCCCTCCAGAACAGGAGGGCCCGGGATGGGTCAGTTGCCGGCGGGCGCCATCATGGCGTCGACGCTTTCACCGCGCGGGCGGCTCAGCTGCGGCAGCAGGGAGCCCAGCAGCATGCCCAGCACGCTGAACAGCAGGCCCGCCAGTTGCGGCGGCCAGAAGTCGGTTTCCTGGTAATTCATCTCCAGGAACACCCAGGAGGCCAGGCCGAAGCCGATGGCGGTCAGCGCGCCCTGGGTGGTGGCGCGCTTCCAGAACAGCCCGGCGAACAGCGGCACCACGGCGGCGACCAGGGTCACCTTGTAGGCATTGCCGACCATCTCGTAGATGCTCGCGTCCGAATACAGGGCGAACAGCGAAGTGGCCACCGTCATGCCCAGCACGCTCAGGCGCATGGCGAGCAGGAACTGGCGGTCGTCCATATCCGGCAGGAAGCGCTTGAGCACGTTCTCGGTGAAGGTCACCGAAGGCGCCAGCAGGGTGCCCGAGGCGGTGGACATGATGGCCGAGAGCAACGCGCCGAAGAACATCACCTGGGCGAACAGCGGGGTGCGCTCCATGATCAGGTGCGGGAGGATCATCTGCGCATCTTCCGCCAGCCACTTCTGCACCATCGCCGGGTCGATCATCGAGGCCGCATAGGTGAGGAAGATCGGCAGCATGCAGAAGCCCAGGTAGAAGCAGGCGCCGGCCATGGAAGCTCGTGCGGCGATGTTCTCGGTCTTGGCCGACATCACCCGGGCGTACACGTCCTGCTGCGGGATGGAGCCGAACATCATGGTCACCGCCGCGCCGAGGAAGGCGACGATGTCACGGGGTTCGAAGCCGTGCATGAAGGCGAACTTGCCCTCGCTGGCAGCGTGGCTGATCACCACCTCGGCGCCACCGGCCATGTCGCCGATCAGCCAGGTCAGGTACAGCAGGCCGGCGACGATGATGATCATCTGCATGAAGTCGGTCAGCGCCACCGACCACATGCCGCCAAACAGGGTGTACAGCAGCACGATGCCGGTGCCGATGAGCATGCCCTGGGTGGTGGTGATGGAGCCGTCGGAGAGCACGTTGAACACCACGCCCAGCGCGGTGAGCTGCGCTGCCACCCAGCCCAGGTAGGAGCCAATGATCACCAGGCTGGTGATCAGCTCGACATTGGGCCCGAAGCGCTTCTTGAAGAAGTCGCCGATGGTCAGCAGGTTCATGCGGTACAGCGGGCGGGCGAACACCAGGCCCACCAGCATCAGGCAGCCGAAGGAGCCGAACGGGTCTTCGATGATCCCGGCGAAGCCTTCCTCGATGAAGGTGGCGGGGATGCCCAGCACCGCTTCGGAGCCGAACCAGGTGGCGAACACCATGGCCGCCACCAGCGGGAAGGACATGCTGCGGCCGCCTGCCGCGAAATCCTTGGAGTTCTTGACGCGAGTGGAGGCGTAGAAGCCAACACCGACGGTGATCAGCAGGTAGACCGCAACAAACCAGATCAGCATGTGTGAGTTCCAGTGGCTCGCCCGTCGTCTGGCCTGCCGGACCTGTGTCCACCCAGGGTCGCCGCGACTGACAGAATTTTTGTTTTAGGCGCGTCACAACCGGGCGGGATCATCCGTCATGGCTTCAGGAGCCCTGCACGGCAACCGCGACCTCCTGCCGCAACGGGCGAGCAGTCTGCCAAAGCCGTCAAATATGTCAAACAGTTACAAGCCAGATGACTACAAAAAACGACAGGCGCGCCTTCGGATTGTCAGACAACCCGTTGATGCACCGATCATTTCTTCGCCAGCGCCAACCCATCAGTTCCTTATTTTTTACAGGAGGCGTTGCAAAAGCAGAACAGCAGCCAGCCCGCCAAAGCTCTGCTAGCCTCCTCCCGTCATCCATGGAGCCGCTTCATGCACGCCCTGAGCCCTGAGCAGACCCGCGCCTACCTGGCCCACATCGACCAGCCGGCCCCCACCCTCACCGACCGCGCCACCCTCGACCGCCTGATCAAGGCCCACCTGGACCGGGTCGCTTTCGAGAACGTCGACGTCCTGCTCGACCGCCCCATCTCCATCGACGCCGAGGCGGTGTTCGCCAAGGTGGTGGAGCGCAGCCGTGGCGGTTACTGCTTCGAGATCAACGGCCTGTTCGGGCGCCTGTTGCTGGCCCTGGGCTTTCGCGTCACCCCGCTGGCGGCGCGGGTGCGCTGGGGGTTGCCGGACGATGCGCCGCTGACCATCACCTCGCACTTGCTGCTGAGGGTGGACCTGGACGGCGGCCCGGTCATCGCCGATGTCGGCTTCGGCTCCGCCAACCCCACCCGCTCGCTGTCCCTGCAGGGCCATGAGGACCTCGGCGAGCTGCCCTTCCGCCTGCTCCCGCCCGACGCCGGGCACGATGACCATCAGCTGGAAACCTTCCTGGGCGATGCCTGGGTGCCGGTCTACCGCTTCGACCTGCAGCCCCAGCACTGGGTCGATTACGTGCCCCGCAACTGGTACACCTCGACCCACCCGGACAGCATCTTCCGCCAGATGCTGGTGGCCGCCCGCACCCAGGGCACGGAGCGCTTCACCCTGCGCAACGGCACCTTCAACCGCCGCAGTGCCGACGGCCAGGTGAACCAGCGCCTGCTGGAAAGCGCGGACGAAGCCATCGCCGTGCTGCGCCACTACTTCCTGCTGGGCATCAGCGAAGAGGAAGAGCCCCGGCTGCGCGAGCGCCTGGAAGGCCTGCTGCGCGGCTGAACCGGCGCACCGCTACTCGGGCAACTGCACAACGGCACCCTCGTCGGCCTTCTTCTCGCCGGGCTTCTTGCCCTCGCGTGAGTGGTGCTCGATCACCGCGTTGAGCTCGGCGCCAAACAGCAGCACCGCCGCCGAGATGTACAGGTAGAGCAGCAGGATGATGATGGCGCCGATGCTGCCGTACATGGCGTTGTAGGTGGCGAAGTTCTTCGCGTAGTAGCTGAAGCCCATGGACGCCACCAGCCACACCAGCACCGCCAGCACCGAGCCGGGCGTGATGAAGCGGAACTCCTGCTTCACATCCGGCAGCAGGTAGTAGACCGACGCCACCACCATCATCAGCAGCAGCACCGCCACCGGGATGCGCAGCCAGTTCCACAGCAGCACAACCACATCCTCGATGCCCAGTTGCCCGGCCAGCCAGTTCATCACCTGCGGTCCGGTGACCATCAGCCCTGCCGCTGCCAGCAGGAAAGCCGCCACGCCCACGGTGTAGAGCACCGACAGCGGGATGCGCTTCCAGGTCGGGCGCCCTTCCTCCACGTCATAGGCGCGGTTCATCGCATCCATGCTCGAGCGGATGGCCGATGACGACGACCACAGCGCCACCACCGCACCGATGGAAAACAACCCCGGCTTCTGCGTCTGCAACTGCTCGATGGCCGGCAGCACCAGGTCCATCGCCGCCCCCGGCAGCACCAGCGTCGCCTGGGCCTGCAGCCAGTCGAAGAACTCAGGCAACTCGAGGAAGCCGATCACCGCGATCAGCAGCAACAGGAAGGGGAACAGCGAGAAGAACATCTGGAAGGCCAGCGCCGAGGCATAGGTCGGCAGCTCGTCATCGATGAACTCGGTCACGGTGCGGACCACGATGGTGCGCCACCCGACATTCCTCAACCCCAGAGAACGGATCATCTGCCTGCTCGCTATTTTCATCCCCATACAAGGGCAATGGACGGCCATAGCGGTCATTGAGTTCAGGCAACGCGCCTGGCGCGTGCCTTCCGACGGACGGCAGCAGCCCCTGGGATAGACGCCGCCGCTCCGCTTAAGGGCCGGAAATACCTGGCCGAACGCCCCTTCGCGACGCCGTCCCGTGGGCTACTTTCGTCGGAGAACGCGGAATGAACGGCGTCTTCGCCGGTCTCTAGCGGTGCACCACCTGCACAAATCGGACGTACGCCATGACCCCAATCATCCGCTCCACCTTGCACCTCGCCAGCTGCCTGCTGTTGATGCTGGGCCTCTCTGCCTGCAGCACCCTGGCCCCGCGCGACCCGGTGCGCATCGACCTGGTGGGCATGGAGCCGGTGCCCGGCCAAGGCTTGGAAATGCGCTTCATGGTCAAGCTGCGGGTGCAGAACCCCAACGACACCGCCATCCGCTACAACGGCATCGCCCTCGATCTCGACATCAACAACCAGCCCCTGGCCAGCGGCGTCAGCGACCAGGCCGGCGAAATCCCGCGCTTCAGCGAAGCCCTGGTGAGCGTCCCCGTGACCGTCTCTGCCTTCTCCGCCATGCGCCAGGCCTGGGGCTTGGCCAACAGCCACAACACCGGCCGCCAACCCGGCGTCCCCTACACCGTGCGCGGCAAGCTCGGCGGCGGCTTCTGGAACACCGTGCGCTTCAACGAAGCCGGCCTGCTCAGCCTGCCGGAGCCGGCGACGGTGTATTGACCAACGGTAAGGAACACACAAACGGCAACGGCGCGCTCTGCTGTAGGGGCGACTTCAGTCGCCAAAGCAGGCCCCGCTGGGTGCCGCCTGCGGCCTCGCCTGGTGGATGAAAAGAGCGTCATCCACCCTCCAAAAGGCTGTCGCCTGGGAGGGGCTACTCCCCCAGCACCAGCGCCATCAACCACGAGGTCGCTTCGATCACGTCCACCTCGTCGGTGTCGATCTCGCAGTCGGCGTCGGTGGGGGCTTCGTAGGGGCTGTCGAGGCCGGTGAAATTGCTGATGCGGCCCTGCATCGCCGCCTGGTAGAGGCCCTTGGGGTCGCGGCGGGCGCAGGTCTCGAAGCTCGTGCTGACGTAGACGCAATGGAATTCGTCGACGCTGAACAGCGCCCGTGCCGCCTCGCGGTCGGCGCGGAACGGCGAGATGGCGGCGACTATCACCACCAGCCCCGCATCCACCATCAGCCGCGCCACCTCGGCGATGCGCCGCACGTTCTCCCGGCGCGCCGCATCGTCCATGCCCAGGTCACGGCACAGGCCGTTGCGCAGGTTGTCGCCGTCGAGCACGAAGGTGTGCAGGTTACGTGCGTTCAGCTCCACTTCCAGGGCGTTGGCCAGGGTGGATTTGCCGGAGCCGGAAAGCCCCGTCAGCCAGATGCAGCAGGGCCTCTGGTGCTTGATCGCCGCCCGTGCCGAGCGCGGCAGGGCGAGGTTGTAGGGGCGGATCCAGGGCAACAGGGCGGAAGGTGCGTGCTTATGCATAGCCGAGCAACTCGTAGTCACGTTGGTAAACCTGGCGCACGATCTCCCGCGTGCGCGCCGTGCAGATGTCCTTCACCGGCAGCGCCTCGCGCCGTAGCGAGGGATTGGAGTGAGGCAGCGTCCGATTGCAGCCTAGCAGCTCGCAGAGCGCCGTGAAATCGCGCTCCAGGTGTTCCTGATAGCCGATGAAATCCAGCGCCAGGTGGCCGAGGGAATCCATCAGGAAGTCGGTCTGCGGGGCGAAGTGGATCTGCCGCCGCACGTTATCCACATGCAGCCAGCGGGCGACGAAGTCATCGAAGCCCTGGTAACTGCTGACCAACCGCTTGGCCGCCTGGTGGCGCGGACGCAGTTCGTTGCCACGCAGGTAGACGTAGGCCGAGAAGGCACGCTCCAGTGGGTCGCGGACGAAGCTGAACTTGAAGGCCGTGGCGTATTCGGTAGGGAACTGCTGCTCGTACCAGTACAGCGGCAGGTGCCCGGCGCGCCAGCCGCCGAACAGCGCATCGCCCACGCTGGAGCCAGCGCACTTGGGCACGTGGATGAATAGGCAGCCCTGGCGCCGGAAGGGCTCCGGGTAGCGCAGGTTGCCCGACATGGAGCGGTTGACGGCGGCGCGGTCGACCACCGCCATCCGCCCCAGCAGGAAGGCCCGCTGCGACTTCGGCATGAGCTTCCACAGGACACGTTGAAACATCGATTCCCCCCGCAGGAACGGCAGGCACTCCATCGCCATCGGACTGGTTCCACGCCTTGTACGTCCTGGGCATGGGTTTACCTGCGGCAGGCTAGCAAGGCGGCAGCCGGGAAATATTTAGCCTTGGTCAAGCCGGTAAGCAGTCCGATACAAGGGCCATCATTACGCCACCCCCGACAGCGACCACTAAAACCTTATATAATCTGCGGTCTTTTTTTCACCCGATTGCGAGATACGCCGTGAGCACCCTGCCCCCCTGCCCCCAATGCAACTCCGAATACACCTATGAAGACGGCCAGAACCTGGTCTGCCCGGAGTGCGCCCACGAATGGTCCGCCAACGCCGCCGACGCGCCGGCCGATGAAGGCAAGGTGATCAAGGACTCCGTCGGCAACGTCCTGCAGGACGGCGACACCATCACCGTGATCAAGGACCTCAAGGTCAAGGGCTCGTCCCTGGTGGTGAAGGTCGGCACCAAGGTCAAGGGCATCCGCCTGGTGGATGGCGACCACGACATCGACTGCAAGATCGACGGCATCGGCGCGATGAAGCTGAAGTCGGAATTCGTGCGCAAGGTCTGAGCCCTTCTCAGGCAGCAAAAAGCCCGGCATATGCCGGGCTTTTTCATGCCTGCGGTAACCACTGTCTTAACACCAGGTCACTCGCCCGGGCTGAAATGCCCCATGAAGATCACCTCCTTGATCTCCCGCATGTAGGGCTGGAAGCGCGGGTCGGCGCCGTTGAAGGCACGGGCCGCGCTGAGGGCGCTTTCATGGGAGGACCACTCGGCGAGGTCGGCGAACACATGGCTGCCTTCCACCGAGATGAAGCTGCGGAAGCCGATGAAGCCGTCGCAGGTCTTCAGCGCCTCGCGCACACCGGCACGGATTTCGGCGATGCGCTCTTCGCGGCCGGGTTTAGTCTTGAACAGCACCAGTTCCAATACCGAAGAATCTTGCATGGCGATCGCCCTTCCGTTGGTTGAGACTGCCCAGCCTATGCCTCCTCTGCTGACAACGTTCTGTCAGTGGCCTGCGCCTCTTGCAACTGCGCCTCGCAACTGCGGTGGCGCATGTAGCTGGCCAGGCTCAGCCCCTCGGGCGCCGGCGGTGCATCGGCCAGACGCGCCAGGTTGCGGATGCGGTCGACACGGAAGTCACGGTACTCGCCACGCAGCACACACCAGGCACCCACCGTCCACTTGCCCACCCAGTAGAACAACCCGAGTGGGAAGATCACCCGCTGCGAAGCGCGGTCGTCCAGGCTCAGGTAGTCGATACGCACCGCCGCCTGTTCGCCGATGGCACGCCGCAGGCTGTCCCAATGGCGCAGTTGCTCCGGGGTGAAGGGGCTGACGAATGCCCGAACCGGTGCGCTCTGCGGGTCGAGGGCGTGCTCGGGCACCACCGCCTGGATCTTGCTCAGCAGCGAGCGCGCGGCATCGGCCATCTCGTCGCCCACGGTGCGCGACAGTAGCTCCACGCCCAGCAGCAGGGCGTCCAGCTCGTCGCGGTTGAGTGCCAGGGGCGGCAGCTCGAAATGCTCGTCCAGCGCATACCCCACGCCGGCCTCGCCGTAGATCGGGATGCCGCTCAGGGACAGGTCGTCCACGTAGCGATAGATGGTGCGCGTGGAAACTCCCAGCCGTTCCGCCAGGCGCTGGGCGGTGATGGGCTGGTGGGTGCGGATCAGGTTGACGACCTGGAACAGGCGATCGGCCTTGCGCATGGAAGGGAGCCGTATTGAGGGGAATACCGGCAGGCATTTGGGCACAGCCCAACGGTAAAAACCAGCGCCGCCGAGCCGTTCCGGTGATACCTGGCGAACACCCTCGCAAACCGGCGAGCTCCCTCAGGAAAGCCACCCGCTGCTCAGAAAAATCCTGCCCGGCCTTCTATGCTCGGTGGCGCCGCCCATCAGGTAACGAGCCATGTCCAGCAAGACGGAAATCATCCAGCAGTTCATCGCCTCCGGCGCAGCCGACTTCGCCGAAGCCAACAGTTCCAACAGCTACTACTGCAGCCACCACCCCAGCATCACCCCGCTGGTGAAGAAGCCGCCGAAGGAGCTCGATGACGCCACCCTGCAGACCTTTTATTACTACCTGCTGCTCAATGGCGGCACACCGCCGACCACCAGCGAACTCCAGCTCGGCCTGCTCGCCCGTGCCGCAGAAGATGCCGCCCAGGTGCTGGCCGAACACGGTTACCCGCGCTGCCGCCTCAACCGCTGGGAAATGGTCCTGCTGTTCGACGGCGAGATGACCCTCGACGCCCATGCCCGCCGCCTCGCGCTACTGGCCCAGGTCGGCCGCTTCGCCCACCAGCCCGGCATGCTGGCGAAAAAGCAGAAGCTCAAGGCCGAGTTCGGAGGCGACGCCTGGCTGCACGGCGAAATCGCCCGCGTGCTGCGCGCGGTTCCCTTCGCCCGCCTGACCTTCAACCGCGACAACTTCGACCTCAGCCTGCCCCTGGTCGGCATGCTCTTCATCTACCTGCTCGGCGCCGACGAGGCCGACCAGCGCGAGCTGTTCGCCTGGCTCAAGCACGCCACCGACGCCATGCACGACATCCCCAACTACAAGACCCGCGACCAGCTCGTGCGCAGCCTTGCCTGGGTGCTGTTCCGCTTCGCCGAAGCCGCCGACGCCAAGGTGCTGGAACAGGCCATGCTGGCCGAGTACGGCGAAACCTGGTGCCGCGACTATCCGTGATGGCGGAAAAACCACCAGCCGCCTGAATGCTACGGGCGGCTTGCCCTGCAGCCATCCATCCAAAACTTATCCACAGCTTGCCCCACAGAAATTGTGGGCAGTGCACGGGCGCTCCATACCCGTAGCCCGGGCTTCAGCCCGGGAAATGGGCGCCGCTGCCGTGACCGACGCCCGACCTCCCCAGCGGGATTGGTTTATCCTGCCCGCCCCTTTCCACCACCGGCTCCAAGCAACATGGACGTTTCCCGCACACGCATGCTCGCCCTGCGCAGCCTCGCCTTCATCATCGACAAGGCACTGATCATCAGCCTGGTCGCTCTCCTCTACGAACAGACACGTCACGTGCTCGCGATCGTGCTGCCGGTGCTCCTGTACTTCCCGCTGTGCGAGTGGCTGCTGCGTGGCTTCACCCCAGGGAAATGGATCTGCCGGATCCGGGTCATCGCCCCCAACGGCGAGCCGCCGCAACTGATGCAGGTACTCGTCCGCAGCGCCTTCCGCCTGGTGGAAACCAACCCCTTCATCCTCGGCTCGCTGCCGGCCGCCATTGCCGTCATCTGGTCCTGCAACGCCCGGCGCCTGGGCGATATCTGGGCCTACACCTTCGTCATCCCCACCCGCGACCTGGCCGCACTGCGCCAGCGCATGGCCGAGATGGAAGAGCCCACCACAACCACCGCAACGGAATGAAGCGAAGGAAATCGCCATGACCCAACTACAGGGCTTCACCCCGGAAACCCGCGCCCAACTGGTCGCGCTCAAAGGCGTGGGCCCGACCGTGGTCGGCCGCCTGGAACAGATCGGCTTCCACACCCTGGAGCAACTGGCCCACTGCGAAGCCGCCGACCTCACCCTGCAGATTTCCCGGATGATGGGCTCCACCTGCTGGCACAACAGCCCCCAGGCGCGGGCAGCCATCCAGGCCATCATCGACTTCGCCCGGCAGCACACCGCCCAGGCCTGACGAATTTTCGAGCGACCACGCCGAACCACCGCCCCGCCTGCTCCGCAGCGATCCACCCAGAAGATATCCACAGGCTGTTCCACAGAAACTGTGGGCAGAGGCGGGGGCTTCAGGCCTCCTGCAGTGCTCGCATTGCTGCGGCAGCGAGGAAGCCCGAGCGGCTTTTCTGTTCCGGGTGAGTGCGCACGTACTCGTCGATGCGATTGAGCAGGTAGCCGGGCAGTGTGATGTTGAGCTTCTCGGCCTTGCCCATGTAGCGGACCACATCGATATCCACCAACGCCCAGGTGCAGCCGGCATAACGGGGATCCTCCGCATGGAAGGTCACCTTGCGCGCCACGGGAATTGGCGCGCCGTCCTCCGCAAGCAACTCCAGATGCCCCTCGATAGCCTCGCGCGCCATGGCCATCGCCTCGTCCAGGTCATCACCTGCCGAGAAGCAGCCGGGCAGGTCCGGTACTTCGACACCCCAGGCGTGCGCGTCATCGCCGGGCAGAATTGCAATCGGGTAAAGCATTGTTTGGCCTCTTCGACAGGGAGTAGGCAAGTTCATTTGAGCCCCGCCTGCTTGAGGATGCTTGCCACCGTGGCAGCAAGCAGGTCCTTCTTCGGATGGGGGATGGTTACGAGTCCTGGCTTGCTCGGGTGTTTGAAGTGGTGATGACTACCTCTGGTCCTTACCAGAAACCAACCATCGACCTCGATCAGCTCAATGAGTTGTCGGCTGTTCACATCCAGTCCTTGGCAGACTGGTGGTTATAGTAACCACCAAATAAAGAAACACAATTCTCTGCTATCGGGCACTGCTGAGCGAGTCAGCCGTTTCAGCTTCACAAGCAAACTTGCCGAGGAAATTTCCCAAACCCGCCGCAACCCCTTGTTCGCCTCCAGCCCACTCCCTAAGTTCGCTCGGTCGCAGTCAATCCGCGACCAGGTTTAGCGACCTGAAGCAAACGGCGCGATGCCGCCTACGGGGCTTGCGGGAAACGGCGTACGTTTCCAGCGGGAACCGGCTCGCATGCAGTTTTCAGGACTGCATCATCTAATGGCGGATCGCGTGGGGAGACCTTCGTGGTCTGCCGGCTCCGTTTGCCCGGTTCGCTAACCCCGCGCGATCCGCCACCCTTTGTTTAGCGACGAGGGGTGGCGGACCTACCAGCAAACGGAGTAACGCCATGCACGACGCATACACCCCGATCTTTTTCTACCGCCACAACCGCCCATTGCGCGGCGTGATGATCGACGACCAGCCCTGGTTCTGCGCCTACGATTTCGCCCGCCTGCTGGGGTTGCACCATCCCCAGGCGCTGCACCGCCGCCTGCGCCCCTATCAGATTCGCAGCGCCCGTTTCGCCTATGCCACCGGCAGCGAGGAAGAGGTCCATCTCGTCAGTGAAGGCGGCCTCTACCAGGCCATGATCCGCTTCGGCCACCCCGAGTTGCAGCACCTGGAAGAGTGGCTCGCCCGCGACGTGGTCCCCACCCTGCGCGACCAGTACACGGGCTGCCGTCACCAGCCACGGCGCGTGATGCTGGACTGGCAATCCCGCCGGCTGGTGCTGCTGGATTGGCAAGGTGAGCTGTGGATGCAGTGGGACAAGGTGCCGCGTTACCGAGGGCTCTGAAACGCCCGGGCAGGGTGCCGCCCCCCAGCATGGGTTTCGCACGGCTCTACCCATCCTACGAATCTCGCGGAGCGCCGCCCGCCCCCTTCTACGAGCGGTATGGATCGGCTCCGATGCCAAGCCCGTGAACCGACCCCGTAGGATGGTGTAGAGCGAAGCGAAACCCATCGTTGCAATGCACAGACGTGGCGCCGGTGCTGCCCCCGATCGCGAATGAATTCCCACGTCCTGCTGCTCGGTCAACCCGCCGCGACGTCGACCTTGCGCACGCGGGTGTCGGCGGCGCTGATGGGGCGGCCATTGGCGTCGCGGACTTCCAGGCGCGCCAGGGGCTGGTCGGCGGTGTCGAGCAGTTCGGAATGCACCTCGTCGGGGGCGAAGCAGTGGGCTTCGCCCCACTGGCGCAGGCTGACGACCAGGGTGAACAGGTCATGGCCCCGGGGCGTGAGCGCATAGGCCTGGTAGGCGCTGCCGTCGGCGGCCGGCTCCACACGAAGGACACCTTCGACCACCAGCTTGCGCAGGCGGTCGCTGAGGATGTTCTTGGCCACGCCGAGGCTTTTCTGCAGTTCGCCGAAACGCTGCAGGCCGTCGAACAGGTCGCGCACGATCATCAGCGACCAGCGGTCCCCGATCACGTCCAGCGCCCGGGCCACCGGGCAGTGCTCCTCGGCTTGCGGGTCTTTCATGCACCACCTCCAGCTCGCGAAAAGTGGTTGCAGTTTAAAACCTGTATCGATAGCCTTCAAATGGTTTCATTTTGAAACCACAACAAGGACTTTCGGCATGCCCACTCATTCCCCGATGCCGCCGGCACTGGTCTGGCTGCTGGCCGTGGCCTGCGGCCTGAGCGTCGCCAACGTCTATTACGCCCACCCGCTGCTGGATGCGATCGCCGCTGACCTGGGCATCGGCCGTGCCGCTGTCGGTGGGGTGATCACCCTCACCCAGGTGGGCAGCGCCCTGGCCCTGCTGGTGCTGGTGCCCCTGGGGGACCTGCTGGAACGGCGCCGGCTGATGGCTGGGCAATTGCTCCTGCTGGTGGGCTCGCTGCTGCTGGTCGCCCTCGCCCGCCAGCCGGCCCTGGTGCTGCTGGGCATGCTCGGCCTCGGCCTGCTGGGCACCGCGATGACCCAGGGCCTGCTGGCCTTCGCCGCCAGCCTGGCCAGTGACGGGGAGCGCGGCCGGGTGGTGGGGGCCGCCCAGGGCGGCGTGGTGGTGGGCCTGTTGCTGGCCCGCAGCCTGGCGGGGCTGATGGCCGACCTGGGCGGCTGGCGCGCGGTCTACCTGCTCTCGGCCGGGTTGATGACGGTGCTGCTGCCCCTGCTCTGGTGGCGCCTGCCGGAGACCCGGCCCCACTCGCGGATGCGCTACCCGGCGTTGCTCGGGTCGATGTTCAGCCTGCTGCGCGAGGACCGCGTGCTGCAGGTGCGCGGCGTGCTCGCGCTGCTGCTGTTCTGCGTGTTCAACCTGTTCTGGGCGGCGCTGGTGATGCCCCTCAGCGAACCGCCCCTGGCGCTGAGCCACAGCGCCATCGGTGCCTTCGGCCTGGTCGGCGCAGCCGGAGCGCTGGCAGCGACGCGAGCCGGCACCTGGGCCGACCGGGGCCAGGCGCAGAAGGCCAGTGGCCTGGCACTGCTGGTGATGACCCTGGCCTGGCTGCCGCTGGCCTTCACCGGGCAATCGCTGTGGGCGCTGCTGCTGGGCATCCTCCTGCTGGACGCCGCCGGCCAGGCCCTGCACGTGCTCAACCAGAGCCTGGTGCTGAGCAGCGGCAACCCCGCCCACAGCCGGCTGATCAGCCTCTACATGCTGTTCTATGCCGCCGGCAGTGCCCTGGGCGCTTTCGCCGCCACGCAGCTCTATGCCTGGGCCGGCTGGGCCGCCGTGTGCCTGCTCGGCGCGGCTCTCAGCCTGCTGGCGCTGGCCTTCTGGTGGGTGACCCTGCCGGACCGCAACGGCATCCGACACCATGTCTTGGGCAGGCAAAGCGGCATCAGGTAAACTGCCGCATCTTTTTGCACCCATAACGACTAGCCTGATGCCCACGACGTTCCATGAGATTCCCCGCGAGCGCCCGCTCACGCCCCTGCTCGACCGCGCGGCGACGCCGGACGAGCTGCGCCGGCTGGGTGAAGCGGAGCTGGAAACCCTGGCCGACGAACTGCGCCAGTACCTGCTCTATACCGTTGGCCAGACCGGCGGGCACTTCGGCGCCGGGCTCGGCGTGGTCGAACTGACCATCGCCCTGCACTACGTCTTCGATACGCCCGACGACCGACTGGTGTGGGACGTGGGCCACCAGGCCTACCCGCACAAGATCCTCACCGGGCGCCGCGAGCAGATGGGCAGCCTGCGCCAGAAGGACGGCGTCGCCGCCTTCCCCCGCCGCGCCGAGAGCGAGTACGACACCTTCGGCGTCGGCCACTCCAGCACCTCCATCAGCGCGGCCCTGGGCATGGCCATCGCCGCCCGCATGCAGGGCTCGGAGCGCAAGTCCATCGCGGTGATCGGCGACGGCGCACTGACCGCCGGCATGGCCTTCGAGGCACTGAACCACGCCTCCGACGTGCAGACCGACATGCTGGTGATCCTCAACGACAACGACATGTCGATCTCGCGCAACGTCGGTGGCCTGTCCAACTACCTGGCCAAGATCCTCTCCAGCCGCACCTACGCGAGCATGCGCGAAGGCAGCAAGAAGGTGCTCTCGCGCCTGCCCGGCGCCTGGGAGATCGCCCGTCGCACCGAGGAATACGCCAAGGGCATGCTGGTTCCCGGCACCCTGTTCGAAGAACTCGGCTGGAACTACATCGGCCCCATCGACGGCCACGACCTGCCCACCCTGGTCGCCACCCTGCGCAACATGCGTGACCTCAAGGGCCCGCAGTTCCTCCACGTGGTGACCAAGAAGGGCAAGGGTTTCGCCCCGGCGGAAGTCGACCCCATCGGCTACCACGCCATCACCAAGCTGGAGCCGATCAACGCTCCGGCAGCGCCGAAGAAGGCGTCCGGGCCCAAGTACTCCAGCGTCTTCGGCCAGTGGCTTTGCGACATGGCGTCGCAGGACCCGCGCCTGGTGGGCATCACCCCGGCGATGAAGGAAGGTTCCGACCTGGTGGCCTTCAGCGAGCGCTTCCCCGATCGCTACTTCGATGTCGCCATCGCCGAACAGCACGCCGTGACCCTGGCGGCCGGCATGGCCTGCGACGGCGCCAAGCCGGTGGTGGCGATCTACTCGACCTTCCTCCAGCGCGGCTACGACCAGCTGATCCACGACGTCGCGGTGCAGAACCTCGACGTGCTGTTCGCCATCGACCGCGCCGGCCTGGTGGGCGAAGACGGCCCCACCCATGCGGGCAGCTTCGACCTCTCCTACCTGCGCTGCATCCCCGGCATGCTGGTGATGACCCCGAGCGACGAGAACGAACTGCGCCTGCTGCTGACCACCGGCCACCTGTTCCCCGGCCCGGCAGCGGTGCGCTACCCGCGCGGCAGCGGCCCCAACGCCAGCATCGACAAGGAGCTGGTGCCAGTGGAGATCGGCAAGGCCGTGGTTCGCCGCCAGGGTGCCCGCGTCGCCATCCTCGCCTTTGGCGTGCAACTGGCCGAAGCCCTGCAGGTGGGCGAAACGCTGGGCGCCACCGTGGTCGACATGCGCTTCGTCAAGCCGCTGGACGAGGCCCTGGTGCGTGAACTGGCCGGCAGCCACCAACTGCTGGTGACGGTCGAGGAAAACAGCATCATGGGGGGTGCCGGCTCGGCGGTGAGCGAGTTCCTCGCCCGTGAAAACATCCTGCTGCCCGTGCTGCACCTGGGGCTGCCGGACTACTACGTCGAGCATGCCAAACCGGCACAGATGCTCGCCGAGTGCGGCCTGGACGCCAGCGGCATCGAAGCCTCGATCCGCGAACGCCTGGCCTTGCTGGAGCGCAGCGCCGGCTAGACTGCCCTTTACTGATCGCCGTGCCAGCGGGCGCGGCGCTTGTTCACCCGAGACACCCGGGCCCGGAGCCAGGCCGCCGCAGAGCGACCAGCCCAGCCCGCCACGGGGAGCCCGCAACAGGCGGTTCCGGCTCCCGGCCTCACGTGCAGGATGTCGTCGAACGACCAGAGAGTCGTCGGCGCGGTGCGGGGCGGCACGTGGAAACGGTTCTCGTCGTACGACGTGTGTTGCGGAGGGGCTGCACCGTCAAGCACAGGCGATCACCGGTCGCGCAGTCGTTCTTGTCCCGCCCTTCTCGAAAGTCATGGATCTTTTGAGGAGTCATCGATTATGCGTTCCCGTCTGGCCCTGGCCATCGCCATGGCCCCCTGCCTCGCGGCAGCCGAAGAAATCCCCCTGGACAGCCTCGACGCGCTGAAGAGCCCCTATGTGGTGGCCACTTCGGGCAACGCGCTGGAGCCCCGTTCCCAGGCCACCGCCGCCACCAGCATCTTCACCCGCAAGGACATCTCCCGGCTGAAGGTCAAGAGCGTGCCGGACCTGCTCACCCGTGTACCCGGCATGTCGGTCGCCCAGCAGGGCGGCCGTGGTAGCCGCACCAGCCTCTACCTGCGCGGCACCAATGCCAACCAGACGCTGGTGCTGATCGACGGCGTGCGCATCGGCTCGCTCTCCGATGGCCTGTCACGCCTCGAATACCTGAACCTGGAGCAGGTTGAACGCGTGGAGGTCACCCGCGGCGCCCGTTCCAGCCTCTACGGGTCGGATGCCATGGGCGGCGTCATCCAGGTGTTCACCCGCCGTGGCGAGGGCGCCGGCCTGGAGCCGCGCTTCGACTTCAGCCTCGGCGACAGCGACGAGAACGAGCACAGCCTGGGCCTCTCCGGCGGCGACGAGCGGACCCGCTTCGACCTGGGCGCCAGCCTGCTGGAGCTGCACAGCGACCGCACCGACGACATCGATGGCGCCAACACCGACGACGACACCTACCGCAACCGGGGCTTCAACCTGAGCCTGGAACACCGCCTCACCGAACAGTGGCGTGCCGGCCTCAACCTGCTGGACCAGCGCGGCAAGAGCGACCTCGACGAGAACGCCCTCTGGTACCCCGGCCAGCCCACCGACGAGTTCACCCTCAACAGCACCTCGGCGTTTCTGGAGGCGAACCTCGACCCGCGCTGGACCAGCCGCCTGCAACTGGGCCACGCGGAGAACAGGAGCCAGCTGGACACGGTGCGCAACTTCTTCACCACCCATCAGGAATTCGCCACCTATCGCGACTCGGTGGAGTGGCAGAACACCTTGCGCCTGGACGAGCACCAGCAGGTGCTGCTGGGCGCCGAGTGGTACGAGGAGCGCCTGACCGCCAATCGCACGCTCAACGAGATGGAGCGCCGCAACCAGGCCTGGTTCGCCCAGCACCGCTATCGCGCCGCGCCCTTCGGTACCGAACTCGGCCTGCGCCACGACAGCAGCGACCAGTACGGCAGCGAGAACAGCCTGGGGGCCGCCCTGGACTTCGACCTGCCGATGTCCACCCAGCTGGTGCTGAGCTACGCCGAGGGCTTCCGCGTGCCCAACATGGTCGAGCTGTACCTGCCGGCGCCCTTCCAGCCCACCGGCAACCCGGACCTCGACCCCGAGCACTCGAAGACCTGGGAAGCCCAGTTGCGCGGTTCGCACTACGACACCGACTGGAGCTTCGGCGTCTACCGCACCGACATCGAGGACCTGATCTCCCCGGTCCTGGACTTCAACCCCTTCTTCGTCAACGAGATGCGCAACGTCGGCAAGGCCCGCATCAACGGCATGGACCTCAGCGCATCCCGCGACTTCATGGGCTGGAACACCCACCTCAACCTGGGCCTGGTGGACCCGCGCGACCGGGACACCGGTCATACCCTGCCCGGCCGCTCACGGCGCACCCTGGTGCTGGATGTGGACAAGAAGTTCGGGGACTACAACTTCGGCTTCAGCTGGACGGGGGTTTCCAGCCGCTACGTGGACGCCGAGAACACCGAGAAGACCCCCGGCTACGGACGCATCGATATCCGTGCCGGCTGGAGCTTCCTCAAGGGCCTGAAGGTGGAGACCCGGGTCGAGAACATCGGCAACCGCCAGATCACCGAGCAGCGCTACGTCTCCAGCTCCAACCCCTCGTCGTCCTACCCCTTCGGCGATGGCACGCCCACCAGCAGCAACACGGTGAACGTCGCCGACCCGACCATCGAGCAGTACGGCGGCTACCAGGACGAAGGCCGCAAGGTGGTGATGACCCTCAAGTGGTCGCCGCAGTTCTAGTCAGGTTGCCTCGCCCGCGCGCACCCGCAGGCTGCCCTGCCGGCGCGCAGCCACCAGGCGAGTCGCGCCGGGGGACGCCAGCAGGCACTCAGCCAGGGCCGGTTCCAGCAGCACCCGCACGCGCCGCCCCAGGTCACGGGCGCCGTAGCGCGGGTCATGGCCGAGGCAGAGCAGCTCGCGGGCGCCCTCTTGCAGCACCAGCGTGCGCCCCTGGCGTGCCAGGCGCTGGTTGAGGCGCGCCAGTTCGATGTCGAGCAAGGCCTCCAGGTGGTCCTCGCCGATGCGCTCGAAGCAGACGACGCGGTCCAGCCGGTTGAGGAACTCCGGGTCGAAGTGGCGGTGCAAGGCCGCCTCCAGCACCCGCGCCTCGTCCCGTGGGGAGACTCCGAACAGGCGCCGCCAGCCACGCGAATAGCGCTCACGGAACTGCCAGGCCTCCTGGGCGCCGATATTGCTGGTGAGGAAGATCAGGCTGTTGCGGAAGTCGATGCGGCGGCTGCCGGCGCTCAAGATCAGCTGGCCGTTCTCCAGCACCCCGAGCAGGCTGCGCACCACCTCCTTGCCGGCTTTCTCCAGTTCGTCGAAGAGCACGATGCCGGGGCGGCCGAAGCTGCCCTGGATGGCCTCGGCGTCGAACAGCGTGGCGCCCTCCTTGCTGCCCACGTAGCCCGGCGGCGCACCGGTGAGCGCAGCGACGTAGTGTTCCTGGGCCAGGGTCTGCATGTCGATGCGGCAGAAGGCGTCGGCGCGGCCATGGATGGCCAGCGCCAGCAGGCGCACCAGCTCGGTCTTGCCGACGCCGGTGGGGCCCATGAACAGGTTCACCGCCAGGGGCCGCTCGCGGTCGCCGATGTCCGCCTTGACCACCTTGAGCAGGGCCTCCACCGCCTCCAGCGCGGCGTCCTGGCCGACGATGCGGGTGCGCAGCAGGGCCATGACGGTGTCGGGCTCGAAGAGAAAGCGCGACTGCAAGCGCGCCGCCGGCACCTCGCCGCGCCCCAGGTGCTCGCGGTTGTGCTCGATCAGGTCGTTGACGAAGGGCATCCGGGCTCCTCGGTTCAGGGAATCACGGGCGGCGGGCCGCCCCGCTCACGGAGCGCCGTCGCGCTAGCCCGCGACCTGCTCGCGCCCACCATGGGGCAGCTCGCCCACCGGGCAGTCGGCGACACCGAGGGTGCGGCGGGTGAGCGCTTCCACATCGTCGCGGGCCTTCTCCGCATCCAGCACCCAGGTGCGGTAGAACTCGAAGGGGCAATCGGCCACGCCACGGTCGCCATCGCCGGAGTTGTAGACGCCGGTGTAGCCCCGGTGCAGCAGCTTGAACAGGTGGTTCTGCGACTGGTCGTTGGCCCGCGCATCGCGGATCTGCGAGACCGACAGCTGGGCGTACTGGATGCCCATCTCCTCCTCGCCGCATTCGCCCAGGGTGCGGCCGTCGAAGCCGATGATCGCCGAGTGGCCGAAGTAGCTGTAGACGCCATCGAAGCCGGCGGCGTTGGCCACCGCCACGTAGCAATTGTTGGCCCAGGCCATGGTCTTGGCCATCAGCACCTGCTGTTCCTTGGCCGGGTACATGTAGCCCTGGCAGCGCACGATCAGCTCGGCGCCCTTCATCGCGCAGTCGCGCCAGATCTCGGGGTAGTTGCCGTCGTCGCAGATGATCAGGCTGATCTTCAGACCCTTGGGCCCTTCGCTGACGTAGGTGCGATCGCCCGGGTACCAGCCCTCGATGGGGCACCAGGGGATGCACTTGCGGTACTTCTGCACGATCTCGCCACGATCGTCGATCAGCACCAGGGTGTTGTAGGGCGCCTTGTGCGGGTGCTCCTCGTGGCGTTCGCCGGTGAGGGAAAAGATGCCCCAGGTCCCGGCCTCGCGGCAGGCGGCGGAGAAGATCGCCGTCTCCTCGCCGGGGATGCTGGCGGCGGTGGCCATCATCTCGTCGTGGTCATACATGATCCCCATGGTGCTGTACTCGGGGAACACCACCAGATCCATGCCGGGCAGGCCGAGCTTCATGCCCTTGATCATCTCGGCGATGCGCCGGGCGTTGTCGAGCACCTCGGCCCTGCTGTGCAGGCGCGGCATCTTGTAGTTGACGACGGCGACGCCGACGGTATCCGGGCTGCTGGAAATATCACCGTGACGCATGGGCTTCTCCTTCCGTTCAGTGGCTGATCATCCAGGGCCGCGCACCGGGCTTGGTCTTCAGCGCGTGGGGGTTGGCCTTGGTCGGCGCCAGGGGCTTGTTCGGCGTGCAGCAACCGCAGCCTTTCGGGTGCTTGCGGTTCTCGCGGTACTCCTCGACCGTCTGCGGCGCGTTGGCGCTGCGCTCGTTGGCGGCGATGGCGCGGCGCTGGCTGCCGGCCAGGGTGGCCAGGCCGGGTGCGGAGAGGATGACCCTCGGCGCCGGCTCGTCGCACACCGGGCAGGCGCAGGGGGCCTCGCGCTCGGCCATGGGCCGCAGGGCGGTGAAGTCGCCGCAGGTGGCGCAGTCGTATTCGTAGATGGGCATGTTGGGGTCCTCGTCTTCGTTCGATGTCCGCCGTCCCGGCGGGAGGTACGCCGTCCAGAGCAACCTCCCGCCGGGGCGGTGAACTCACTTGTCCGGCGCGATGGGCAGGTCGACGCTGCCGTCGAGGAAGCGGGTCGGGCCGGAGGCGTTGGGGTTGATGTCGAAGTCGAAGATTTCCGTCGGCAGCCAGAGCGTGGCGCAGGCGTTGGGGATGTCCACCACCCCGCTGATGTGCCCCTGCACAGGCGCCGAACCAAGCAGCGCGTAGCCCTGGGCCGGCGAGTAGCCGAACTTGGTCAGGTAGTTGATGGCGTTGAGGCAGGCCTGCTTGTAGGCGATGTTGACGTCCAGGTAGTGCTGCTTGCCGGACTCGTCCACCGAGATGCCTTCGAAGATCAGGTAGTTCTTGTAGTTGGGCACGATGGGGCTGGGCTTGAACACCGGGTTTTTGATGCCGTACTTGGCCATGCCGCCCTTGATCAGCTCGACCTTCATGTGCACCCAGCCGGCCATCTCGATGGCGCCGCAGAAGGTGATCTCGCCGTCGCCCTGGCTGAAGTGCAGGTCGCCCACCGAGAGGCCGGCGCCGTCGACGTAGACCGGGAAGAAGATCTTCGAGCCGCGGGACAGGTCCTTGATGTCGCAGTTGCCGCCATGCTCGCGCGGCGGCACGGTGCGCGCGCCGGTCATGGCCGCCTTGTCGCGGGCCTCGCCGCGCAGCTTGCCCATGTGCGCGGTGGGCGCCATCGGCGGGTTGGCCAGGGGCGGCACGCGGGTCGGGTTGGTGTCGATCAGCGCCTGCTCGCGGCTGTTCCAGTCGGCGAGCATCTTGTGGTCCGGCAGGCAGCCGATCAGCCCGGGGTGGATCAGCCCGGCGAACTGCACGCCGGGGATGTGCCGGGAGCTGGTGAACAGGCCGTGGAAGTCCCAGATGGCCTTCTGCGCCAGGGGGAAGTGATCGGTGAGGAAGCCGCCGCCGTTCTGCCGCGAGAAGAAGCCGTTGAAACCCCACAGGGAATCCGGCTTGGCGCCGATGTCCAGCAGGTCCACCACCAGCAGGTCGCCCGGCTCGGCGCCCTTCACCCCCACCGGGCCGGAGAGGTAGTGCACGGTGGAGAGGTCGACGTCGCGCACGTCCGAGGCGTCGTCGTTGTTCTTGATCGCGCCGGCGGTCCAGTCGTAGGTCTCGAGGATGAAGTCATCCCCCGGGTTGACCCAGCAGGCCATGGGAATGTCGGGGTGCCAGCGGTTGTGGATCTGTTCGTTCTCGGTGGCGGCCTGGTTGAGGTCGACCTTGATCAGCGTTTCGGTCATGACGGTGCTCCTTGGGACCAAGTGTTGGACGGGCGGTCTGGGCCGCGCTGGGAGCTAGTCTTGGCCGCCTGGCCGGGATCGGGAATACGTCGAATTACGTAGGTGGGAAGCGGCCGGGCGGGCGCGCGAAAGCCGTCGCCCGTGCGCGGGCACGGGGACGGCTTGGCGGGGATTCCGGGCCACGGCCCGGCTGCGGGCTACACCGACAGGTAGCGGCTGATGGTGGCTTCGTCGACCCGGTCGCGGGTTTCCTCGATCACGAAGCGGCCCTTCTCGATCACCAGGAAGCGGTCGGCGATCTCCAGGGTGAAGGACAGCACCTGCTCGGAGACGACGATGGTCAGGTCGCGCAGGGTGCGGATCTCCTTCAGGCTGCGGGCGATGTCCTTGATGATCGACGGCTGGATGCCCTCGGTGGGTTCGTCCAGCAGCAGCACCTTGGGGTTGGTGGCCAGGGCGCGGGCGATGGCCAGCTGTTGCTGCTGGCCGCCGGAGAGGTTGCCGCCCTTGCGCGAGCGCATGTCGTGGAGCACCGGGAACAGCGCGTAGAGATCGTCCGGAACCTGGCCGTTGGCCGAGGCCGGCAGGCCGGTCTGGATGTTTTCCAGCACCGTCATGTGGGAGAAGATCATCCGCCCCTGGGGCACGTAGGCGATGCCGCGTTCGACGCGCTGGTGGGTCTCCAGGGCCGACACGTCCTGGCCATCGACTCGCACCTCACCGCCCCATTGCGGGAGGATGCCCATCAGGCTCTTGAACAGGGTGGTCTTGCCCATGCCGTTGCGCCCCATGACGGCGACGATTTCCTGCCTGGCCACGTTCAGGTCGAGGTCGTGGAGGATCTGGCTCTGGCCGTAGCCCGAGGTGAGCTTGCTGATCTGGAACATGCTGGACTCCATTGATGGCTGGCCCGGGGCTCAATGCCCCAGGTACACCTCGATCACCTTCGGGTTGCTCTGCACCGCCTCCATGCTGCCTTCTGCCAGGACCTTGCCCTGGTGCAGCACGGTGACCTTGTGGGCGATGCTCTTGACGAACTCCATGTCGTGCTCGATGACCAGCACCGAACGCCCCTGGCTGATGCGCTTGAGCAGCTCGGCGGTCTGCGCGCGCTCGCTGACGCTCATGCCCGCCACCGGCTCGTCGAGCATCAGCAGCTCCGGGTCCTGCATCAGCAGCATGCCGATCTCCAGCCACTGCTTCTGGCCGTGGGAGAGCAGGTCGGCCTGGCGGTGCAGGTGCTCACTGAGGAAGATTTCCCCGGCCACCGCCTCGACGCGGGCGATGACCTCGGCACTGCGCTTGAAGAACAGCGCACCGAGCACCTTGCGCCCGGCCGGGTAGGACATCTCCAGGTTCTCGAACACCGTCAGGTTCTCGTAGATGGAGGGGTTCTGGAACTTGCGCCCGACGCCGGCGCGGACGATGTCGTACTCGCGCATGCGGGTCAGCTCGCGGCCGTCGAACTGGATGCTGCCGGCGGTGGCGCGGGTCTTGCCGCAGATCAGGTCGAGCACCGTGGTCTTGCCGGCGCCGTTGGGGCCGATCACCACCCGCACCTCGTTGCGGTCCAGGTAGAGGTTGAGGTCGTTGACCGCCTTGAAGCCGTCGAAGGACACCGTCAGGCCCTCGATGGCCAGCACCGGTTTCGGGCTTTCGAATCCGCTCGGGCTCATGGTGTGCGCTCCAGTTCACGGGGGGTGCTCGGGGCCGGGCTCGGGCTCGCGGCGGGCGTCGTCACAGTTGCGGCGGGTGCCTTGGCGCGGGTGGCCAGCAGGCGCTCCAGGCGCGGGCGGCCATGGCTCTGCCAGAGCCCGGCGAGGCCGTTGGGGAAGTACATGACCACGGCGATGAACAGGCCGCCCATCAGGTACAGCCACAGCTCGGGGAAGCTCTCGGAGAAGTAGGTCTTGCCGTAGTTCACCAGCAGCGCGCCGTACACCGCGCCGAGCAGCGACATGCGCCCGCCGACGGCGGCGAAGATGACCATTTCGATGGACGGCACGATGCCGACGAAGCTCGGCGACATGAAGCCCACCTGCAGGGCGAACATGGCCCCGCCTATGGCCGAGAAGCCGGCGGCCACGCAGAACACGAAGATCTTGAAGCTGGCCACGTCGTAGCCGGAGAAGCGCACCCGTTCCTCTTTGTCGCGCATGGCCATGAGCAGGCGGCCGAGCTTGGAGGCGAGGATGAACTTGCCGATGACGATGCAGCCCAGTAGCAGGAAGGCGCTGACGAAGTAGAGGATGAGCTTGGCGCCGTCGGTGCGGATGTCCCAGCCCATCAGGGTCTTCAGGTCGGTGATGCCGTTGACCCCGCCGGTGAGCCCCTGCTGGCCGATGATCAGCACCGTGAGGATCATGGCGATGGCCTGGGTGACGATGGAGAAGTACACGTCGCCCACGCGCCGCTTGAACATCGCCAGGCCGATCACCGCCGCCAGCAGCATGGGCACCGCCAGCACCGCGACGAGGGTGAAGCCGAAGCTGTGGAAGGGCTGCCAGAGCAGCGGCAGCTCGGTGATCTGGTTCCAGTCCATGAAGTCCGGGATGCCGGGGGTGGACTGGATCCTGGTGCTCTCCGGGTCGGAGGCCTCCAGCTTGAGGAACATCGCCATGCAGTAGCCGCCGAGGCCGAAGAATACCCCCTGGCCGAGACTGAGGATGCCGCCGTAGCCCCAGCACAGCACCAGGCCGACGGCGACGAAGGCGTAGGTGAGGTACTTGCCGACCATGCTCAGGCGGAAGGCGTCCAGCGCCAGCGGGAACACCACGAGGATAAGTGCGGCGAGGATCAGCAGGCCGATGGTGCCCTGCCGCCCGCCGAGGACGTTGTCGATTGCGTTCATCTGCCGCCCCTCATTTACGGACTTTGATGGAGAAGAGCCCCTGGGGGCGCAGCATCAGGATCAGGATCACCGCCGACAGGGTCAGCACCTTGGCCATCGAGCCGCTCATGAAGAACTCGGAGATGGACTGCGTCTGGGCGATGGTGAAGGCCGAGGCGATGGTGCCGAACAGGCTCTGCGCGCCGCCGAAGACCACCACCAGGAAGGTGTCGACGATGTACAGCGAGCCCGCCGTCGGCCCGGTGGAGCCGATGGTGGTGAAGGCCGCGCCGGCCACCCCGGCGACACCGCAGCCGAGGGCGAAGGTCATGCGGTCGACCCGCTTGGTGTTGATGCCCACCGCGCGGCTCATCACCCGGTTGAGCATGGTGGCGCGCACCTGCAGGCCCCAGCGCGAGCGGTAGAGCATGAGGAAGATCGTGGCGGTGAGCAGCACCGTGAGGCCCATGACGAACAGGCCGTTGCGCGGGATGTCGATGCTCTCGGTGGGGTTGAACGAGCCCATCAGCCATTCCGGCAGGGTGGCGCTGACCTCGCGCGCGCCGAAGATCGAGCGGAACGCCTGCTGCATCACCAGGGACAGGCCCCAGGTGGCCAGCAGGGTGTCCAGCGGGCGCTGGTAGAGCTTGCTGATCATTGCCCACTCCACCAGCCAGCCGATGGCCCCGGCGATGAAGAACGACAGCACGATGGCGAAGAAGAAGTAATAGGGCTGCATCGCCGGCGCGTAGTGGGTGGTCAGTGCCGACAGCAGGTAGGTGGTGTAGGCACCGATGGTGAGGAACTCGCCGTGGGCCATGTTGATCACGCCCATCTGGCCGAAGATGATCGCCAGCCCCAGGGCCATCAGCAGCAGGACGCAGAACACCGACAGCCCGTTGAAGCCCTGCATGGCCGCAATGGCGCCGAACTCAGATAGCCATTCCATAAGGTTCTCCGGAAGCGGGCGACAGCCTCGCCGCCCGCCGGGGTTTGGATTCAGGGTGGAACGGGGGTCAGACAAACCCCGACCCCACTTCAGGCTTCAAGCTTCAAGCTGCTTCTCGCTTCTCGCTTCTCGCTTGCCTCTTGCAGCTTGAAACTTGCCGCTTGCCGCTCCCTACTCACTGATACCCCTTGGGGAAGGGATTGGGTTCGATCAGGCCGGACTCGTAGACCACCTTGAACTGACCGTCTGCCTGGACCTCGCCGATGCGGGTCTTGCTCCACAGGTGATGGTTGTCGTGGACCTTCACGTAGCCTTCCGGCGCGGTGGTCAGCTCGATGCCCGGGGAGGCGGCGACCACCTTGTCGACGTCGAAGCTGCCGGCCTTCTCCACGGCGGCCTTCCACAGCCACGGGCCGAGGTAGGCGGCCTGGGTCACGTCGCCGATCACCGCGTCCTTGCCGTACTTGGCCTTGAAGGCTTCGACGAAGGCCTTGTTGTTGGGGTTGTCCAGGCTCTGGAAGTACTTCATGGAGGCGTAGAAGCCGGCCATGTTCTCGCCGCCGATGCCGAGCAGTTCATCCTCGGTCACCGAGAGCGTCAGCAGGGTCTGCTTGGCGGCGGTGACGCCGGCGGCCTTCATCTGCTTGTAGAAGGCGACGTTGGAGCCCCCGACCACGGCGGCGAAGACCACGTCGGGCTTCTTCAGCTTGACCTTGTTGATCAGCGAGCCGAACTGGGTGTTGCCCAGCGGGTAGTACTCCTCGCCCACCACCTTGCCGCCGAGCACGTTCTCGATGTGCTTGCGGGCGATCTTCATCGAGGTGCGCGGCCAGATGTAATCCGAGCCGATCAGGTAGAAGGTCTTGGCGCCCTTCTCCTTGGCCACCCAGTCCAGGCCCGCGAGGATCTGCTGGGTCGCCTCCTGGCCGGTGTAGATGACGTTCTTCGACTGCTCCAGGCCCTCGTAGAAGGTCGGGTAGTAAAGCAGGCCGTTTTCCTTCTCGAACACCGGCAGCACGGCCTTGCGCGAAGCCGAGGTCCAGCAGCCGAAGACGGTGGCGACCTTGTCGTTGACCAGCAGCTTCTTGGCCTTCTCGGCGAAGGTCGGCCAGTCGGAGGCGCCGTCTTCCTGGATGATCTTGATCTGCCGGCCGAGGATGCCGCCGGAAGCGTTGATCTGCTCGATGGCCAGGCGCTCGGCCTGGATCGAGCCGGTCTCGGAGATGGCCATGGTGCCGGTGGCCGAGTGCAGCTGGCCCACGGTCACTTCGGTGTCGGTCACCGCCAGGCCGGTGGTGTTGGCGTCGGCGGCCACCGCCAGCTGACCGAATACCGCTGCGGCCATCAGCGACAGCGCGGCGGCGCCCAGCGCCAGCCGGCGCGGAAGAAAGCGTTTCGCACCCGTCATCAAGCTTGAATCCATGGTCCTGCTCCTCTGTGGTTGGCGTGGTCGGCTCGCCTTGCGGGTACCGGCCTCGGTTCGGGGCAAGGATGCGTTCGGGCAGGGGGCGGGGGTATACGCACATTGACGTAGCGGCATACGTCATCTGACGTAGTGGCCGGTGCGCCAGCTTGGGGCATGCTGCGCTCGCAGACAGGCGCAAGGACGTGCGCGCGATGACGCAGCCAAGCCGGGAAGGCCGTGCCAGAGCGGTGCGCACCCGGGGCCGGGGCGGGGCATGGAAGTTGCTGCACACGCCCACCGCCGCCCAGGAGCGCCGCCGTGCAACAGACCGGTACGCAACGCATCGCCAAGATCCGCCGCGACTACAACAGCTGGGTCGCCGACGAGACGCTGGAGGACTACGCGCTGCGCTATACGCCGCGCTCGTTCCGCAAATGGTCGGAGCTGCGCATCGCCAACACCGCCCTCGGCGCCGTGTCCTTCCTCGCCCTGGAAGCCATAGGCGGCGCCCTGGCCATCAGCTACGGCTTCACCAACACCCTGTGGGCGGTGCTGGCGGTGAGCCTGGTGATTTTCCTCACCGGCCTGCCCATCAGCTACTACGCCGCACGCTACGGCGTGGACATGGACCTGCTCACCCGTGGCGCCGGCTTCGGCTACATCGGCTCCACCATCACCTCGCTGATCTACGCCAGCTTCACCTTCCTGTTCTTCGCCCTGGAGGCGGCGATCATGGCGCTGGCCCTGGAGCTGTACTTCGGCATCCCGCTGGCGCTGGCCTACGTCATCTGCTCGGTGATCATCATTCCCCTGGTGGCCTTCGGCATCACCCTGATCAACCGCCTGCAGATGTGGACCCAGCCGGTGTGGCTGCTGCTGCTGTTGCTGCCCTACGTCTTCGTCATCGCCAGGAACCCCGGGGCGCTCGGCGACCTGGCCAGCTTCGCCGGGCGCGACGGCGAGGCCGGCACCTTCAACCCGCTGCACTTCGGCGCCGCCTGCACCGTGGCCCTGGCGCTGGTGACGCAGATCGGCGAGCAGGTGGACTACCTGCGCTTCCTGCCGCAGAAGACCCGCGCCAACCGCAAGCGCTGGTGGGCGGCAATGCTCCTGGCCGGCCCCGGCTGGATCATCCCCGGCGCACTGAAGATGCTCGGCGGCGCCTTCCTCGCCTTCCTCGCCCTGCAGCACGAGATCCCCCTGGAGCGCGCCGCCGAACCGACGCAGATGTACCTGGTGGCCTTCAACTACGTGTTCGCCTCGCCGCAATGGGCGCTCGGCGCCATGGTGCTGTTCGTCATCGTCAGCCAGGTGAAGATCAACGTCACCAACGCCTACGCCGGCTCCCTGGCCTGGTCGAACTTCTTCGCCCGCATCACCCACAGCCACCCCGGCCGCGTGGTCTGGCTGGTGTTCAACGTGGCCATCGCGCTGATGCTGATGGAGCTGGGCGTGTTCGAGGCCATCGAGCAGGTGCTGGGGCTCTACGCCAACATCGCCATCGCCTGGATCGGCGCCCTGGTGGCGGACCTGGTGATCAACAAGCCGCTGGGCCTGTCGCCGCGGCACATCGAGTTCAAGCGCGCGCACCTCTACGACATCAACCCGGTGGGGGTCGGCGCCATGCTGATCGCCTCGCTGCTCTCGGTGCTGGCCCATGCCGGGCTGCTCGGCAGCCTCGCCCAGGCGGCCTCGCCCATGGTGGCGCTGGTCTCGGCGATGGCGGTGGCGCCGCTGCTGGCCTGGTTCACCGGCGGGCGCTACTACATCGCCCGGGAAAGCGACCCGGCGCTGCTCCATCCGCTACGCGAGAAGGTCACCTGCACCCTGTGCAGCAACGATTTCGAGCGCGAGGACACCGCCTTCTGCCCAGCCTACGGCGCGCCCATCTGCTCCCTGTGCTGCTCGCTGGACGCCCGCTGCGGCGATGCCTGCAAGCCCCGGGCGCGGCTCTCGGAACAGTTCGACGACCTGGTGCGCCGGCTGCTGCCCAACGCCTCGGTGCCGCGCCTGCACACGCGCCTGGCCCACTACCTGGGAGTGCTGGCGGTGATCGTGATCCTGTTGTTCTGCGCCCTGGCGCTGATCTACAGCCAGGTTTCCCAGGGCCTCGAACAGGCCCCGGCGGACGCCGCGCAGACGCTCTACCAGGCGTTCCTCAAGGCCTTCCTGACCCTCTCGCTGTTCGCCGCGATACTCGCCTGGTGGGTGGTGCTGACCCGCGAGAGTCGCCACGTGGCGCTGGAGGAGTCGAACCGCCAGACCACCCTGCTGATGCAGGAGATCGAGGCCCACCGCAAGACCGACGAGGCGCTGCAGAAGGCCAAGGAAGCCTCGGAGGCGGCCAACGCGGCGAAGAGCCGCTACGTCACCGGGCTGTCCCACGAGTTGCGCACGCCGCTCAACAGCATCCTCGGCTACACCCAGATCCTGCAGCGCGACGGCCTCACCCCCGAGCCGCACAAGGAGGCCCTGGCGACCATCTTCCGCAGCGGCTCGCACCTGCTGTCGCTGATCGACGGGCTGCTGGACGTGGCCAAGATCGAGGCCGGCAAGCTGCAACTGGAGCCCAGCGAAATCCCCTTCCCCGAATTCCTCCAGCAGTTGCAGCACATGTTCAGCCCGCAGGCCGAGGAGAAGGGCCTGGCCTTCCGCTACGAGCCCGGCGGTCGCCTGCCGGTGGTGGTGCGCGGCGACGAGAAGCGCATCCGCCAGATCCTCATCAACCTGCTGGGCAACGCGGTGCGCTTCACCGAGAGCGGCGAGGTGCGGCTGCGGGTCAGCTACCTGCGCGAAACCGCCACCTTCGAGATCATCGACACCGGCATCGGCATCGCGCCGGACCAGATCGAGCGCATCTTCCAGCCCTTCGAACGGGGCGACCCGCTGCGCCAGGACAACGGCGTCGGACTCGGCCTGACCATCACCCGCATGCTCATCGCGCTGATGGGCGGCGACATCCGCGTGCACAGCCGGCCGGGCCAGGGCACCTCGTTCCAGGTGCGCCTGTTCCTGTCCGAGGTGCGCGTGCCCCAGGCGGTGGTGCACGTCGAGCACGACATCATCGGCTACCAGGGCGCGCGCCGCCGCGTGCTGCTGGTGGACGACCATATCGAGCACCGCCGGGTGCTGGCCGGCATGCTGGGACCGCTGGGCTTCGAGATCGTCCAGGCCGCCGATGGCCAGGAGGCGGTGCGCCAGGTGGCCCTGCTGCACCCGGACCTGATCCTCATGGACCTGTCGATGCCGCACATGGACGGCTGGGAGACCAGCCGCCTGATCCGCCGCCACGTGCAGTCGCGGGCGCCGATCATCGTCATCTCCGCCAACGCCTTCGCTGACGACCGCGAGCGCAGCGTGGCGGCCGGCTGCAACGACTACCTGGCCAAGCCGGTGCACACCCCGGCCCTGCTGGAGAAGATCAAGGAGCACCTGGGCCTGGAATGGCTCAAGCGTCCGCCCGTGGCCCCCTGTACCGAAGCGGACGGCGCGCGGCCCTCGCCCGCCGCCCTGGAGGCGCTGCGCGAGCTGAGCGAGATGGGCTACGTCAAGGGCATCCTCGAGCGCCTGGATGCCATCGAGCGCGAGGAGCCCGGGTGCACCGCCGTCCTCGCCGGCCTGCGACAACGCGCGCGGCGCTTCCAACTCAACGAATTCAATACGCTGCTGAAAGCGGCCGGCAGCCCCACCCCCCGCGTCGACCTGGCGCGCGACCAGACAGGAGGAGCCCATGCACAGCTCGAGCCGTGACAGCGCCGTGGTGCTGATCGTCGACGACACCCCGGACAACCTCGCCCTGCTCAGCGATGCCCTCGACGCCGCCGGCTACAGGGTGCTGGTGGCGCTGGACGGCACCAGCGCCCTGGAGCGCGCCCAGCGCAGCCAGCCGGACGTGATCCTGTTGGACGCGATGATGCCGGGCATGGACGGCTTCGAGACCTGCCGACGGCTCAAGGCCAGTGGCGAGACGGCGGACATCCCGGTGCTGTTCATGACCGCGCTGACCGAGAGCGAGCATGTGGTGGAAGGCTTCGCCGCCGGCGGCATCGACTATGTGACCAAGCCGATCAAGCCCGACGAGGTGCTCGCCCGCGTCGCCGCCCACCTGCGCACCGCCCGCGCCCTGCAGGCCGTGCGCAACGCCCCGGCGCCACGCCCGGCGCTGGACGACGAGCAGACCCAGGAGGCGCTGGCCTCGCGCTTCCAGCTCACCGGCCGGGAAATGGAGGTGCTGCACTGGGTGGCCTGCGGCAAGACCAACCGCGACATCGGCGACATCCTCGGCCTCAGCCCGCGCACGGTGAACAAGCACCTGGAGCACGTCTACGTAAAGCTGGGCGTCGAAACCCGCACCGCAGCGGCGGCGGTGGCCATGTCGGCGGGGCGTTGATGCTCCTTTTGAAGCCAGGTGATGCAAGGGTGGATGACGCTCTTTTCATCCACCATCGAGGTGCCGATCAGCCTCGGTGCCAGGTCCATGGACCCCTGCCCTGCCCAATGGTGGATGGGTGAAGCGTCATCCACCCTACAGCCCGCTGGGTGCTCGCTGCGGATGGCGGCTTTCGTAGGATGGCGTAGAGCGCAGCGAAACCCATCGATGCCCGGCACGGAGCCGGCATCGCGAATGAGATAGGTGATGCGTAGGGTGGATGACGCTCTTTTCATCCACCATCGAGGTACCGATCAGCCTCGGTGCCAGGTCCATAGATCCCTGCCTGCCCATGGTGGATGGGTGAAGCGTCATCCACCCTACAGCCCGCTGGGTGCTCGCTGCGGATGGCGTCTTTCGTAGGATACGTCGGGCGGCGCTCAACGAGCGCTGGCGAGGCGCTCGCAGAGCTTGCGGGTGGCGTCGAGCATCTGGAAGCTGGGGCGTTCCAGGCCGCGGTCGGGCACTGGCCACACCTGGCCGGCGGCGACCGCGGGGATCTGCGGCCAGGCTCGCCAGGCGTCGGCCTGGGCCGGTTCGCTGACGAGGATGACCCGGGGCTGGCGCTGCAGGATGGATTCGATGCTGACCTGGGGCGCCGGCAGGCGCTGGTCGGCGAAGACGTTCTCGGCGCCGCAGATGCGCAGGGCGTCGCTGACGATCTGCTGCCCGCCCAGGGTGTAGAGCGGCTTGTCCCACACCTGGTAGAACACCGCCAGCGGCACCTCGCGGCGGTATTTCCCACGCAACTCCGCCAGCCCCGCAGCGAAGCGCTGGCTCAGGGCACGGCCCTGTTCGGCGCGCCCCACGCGCTGGCCCACTTCGGCGAACACCCCGGCCAGGTCATCCAGTTGCCGGGGCTCCACCCGCAACTGCTCGATGGGGGTACGCCTGAGCTGTTCACGCCCGGCAGCGCCCACGCTGTCGGGCCACAGCAGCACCAGGTCGGGCTTCAGCGCCAACAGGCTTTCGATTTCCAGCTGGCCGTAGCGGCCGACACTGGGCAGCCCCGCCAGAGCGGCCGGGCGCTCGCCACCATCGAGCACGCCCACCAGCAGGTCGGCGGCATCCAGGTCGAGCATGAGTTCGGTAAGGGAAGGGGCGAGGCTGACCACGCGCAGCTGCGCCATGGCGGGCAGCGCCAGGCACAGCAGCAAAGCGCCCAGCAGGCTGCGCATCAGCCCAGTTGGCGCGGGATGCGGTAGAGGCTGAAGATCACCACGCTGCCCAGGGCCAGCAGCACCAGGGCCACGGCGTTAAGGCCGGCGAACACGGCGACGGCGCCGATCCAGGCCGGCAGGCCGGCCCCGAGGAAGGCCACGCGGCGGGCGCGGGCCAGGGCGATCCAGGCGGCGGGTTCTTCTTCGCTGTCGAGGGCTTCCTCGGTGGCGATCAGGGCGCGCTTGTAGCCACGGAACAGCGGCAGGCTGATGAACATGGAGATCAGCGCCGCCAGGAACAGCGGCATCTCCAGGGCGGCGAACACCGGTTCGCCGGAGCCGAACAGCAGGTTGAGCACGAACAGCGGGGCCAGGGCGATGGCGAGGTAGGCCCACCATTCGAGGCCCAGCTTGCGGCGCACCTGGTTGCGGGTCATAGCTCGACTTCACCCTGGTGCAGGCTGCCGAGCATGTGGCCGAGCTTGCCGGCCTTGGTCGCCAGGTACTTCTTGTTGTGCGGGTTGAGGCCGGTCTGCAGCGGCACGCGTTCGGCGACGCGGATGCCGAAGCCTTCGAGGGCCTTCACCTTGCGCGGGTTGTTGGTCATCAGCTTGATGCCGGAGATGCCCAGGTGGTCGAGCATCGGCAGGCAGATGGCGTAGTCGCGCTGGTCGGCACCGAAGCCCAGGCGCTCGTTGGCCTCGACCGTGTCGGCGCCGCCGTCCTGCAGCTCATAGGCACGGATCTTGTTCAGCAGGCCGATGCCACGGCCTTCCTGGCGCAGGTACAGCAGCACGCCACGGCCTTCCTCGGCGATGGCGCGCAGGGCGGCCTCGAGCTGGAAGCCGCAGTCGCAGCGCAGGCTGAACAGGGCGTCGCCGGTCAGGCATTCGGAATGCAGACGGCCGAGCACCGGGGCGCCATCGGCGAATTCGCCCATGGTCAGGGCAACGTGTTCCTTGCCGCTGGCCTGGTCGAGGAAGCCATGCATGGTGAAGAGGCCGAAGGGCGTGGGCAGTTGGGAGGCGGCGACGAAGACGACGGACACCACGGATCTCCTGGGATTTCGAAAGGCCGGCATTGTATCAGCAGCATTAACCGGCCGGTCAGACTGAATAGTTGGGGATAAGGATCGAAACGCTTGGACGATCGAGCCTCAGATCTTCGACTCCAGCAGCAGCACGCCCTGGTCCTCGCGCCAGCGCACGCGGTTGAGGAAGCTCATGCCCAGCAGCACGTCGACCGGGGCATCGCCCTCGACCACCGCGCCTTCGACGCCGAGCACTTCCAGCGGGCCGACCTTGACCCGGTCGAAGACCACCCGCCAGGCCCGCACGGTGCCGGAGGCGGTGCTGGCGGTCATCGGCTTGCCGGTCACCCGGTAGTCGATGCCGAGGATGCGCGCCTGGTTCTCGCTCATGGCGACGGTGGAGGCACCGGTGTCGACCATGAACTGCACCGGGTGGCCCTCGATGGCACCGGCCACCATGAAGTGGCCATTGTTGCCGCGGGCGATGCTCATCTGGGTCTTCTGCGGGGCGCTGGCGCCGGCCTGGTTGTATTCGCGGGAAAGCTCGTAGGTGCGCTCGATACCGCCGATGCGCAGCACCGCGCCCCGGCTGCTGGCACTGACCACCTCGACGCCGCCGGGGCCGGTCTGGCCAACCTTCACCAGCTTGCGCTGGCCGTCGACGCTGAGCACCGCGGCATTGGGGAACAGGCCAACCACCTGCACCTGGGGTTCGGCATGGAGGGCACCACAGCAGGCCAGCAGCAGGCTGGCGCAGAACAGTTCAAGGCGACGCATGGTGGCTCTCCGGTTCCGGGTCGAAGGGGTACGGCTGCCCCCAGTGGGCGAAGACCGGGCGCAGTTCGCCATTTTCCACCAGGCGCGCCATGCGTTCGTCGAACAGCTCCGCGAATTCGCGTCCGCGTGCCGTGTCACCGAAGGCGACATAGAGCTTGAGCTGGGTGAGGTAGGTGATGCGGTAGTTTTCCGGGTTGGGGCTCTGCCGCAGGACGTCGTCGACCTCGGTGCGGGCGTCGATGTAGTAGTCGGCATGGTCGAGGTCGAGCATCGAGAGGATGCCGCCGCGCCGCTCGATCTCCTGGAAATGCGCCAGGTTCGGCAGGTAGCGCTCGTAGCCGTAGCCGCGCATCCACACCAGGCGGTGTTCGCCGAGGTTGGCCAGGGTGGGCACCGGTGTCCCCTTCAGGGCCAGGGCGCTGATACGGTCGGCGTCGTAGTTCCAGTGGGGGTAGATGGCCCAGGGCACTTCGTCACGGTAGGAGCCGACCCAGGCGTCGGCCTCGCCGCGCTTCACCAGGCCGATGGAGCGGGTGTAGGGCACCGAGCGCGTGCGCAGGTGCACGCCGACCGGTTCGAAGACCTTGCGCAGGATGTCCCAGCCGAGGCCGCTGCCGTCGGCGTCGGTGTGTGCGGCCCAGGTTTCGGCGGCGATCACGACTTCCGTCGCGCTCGCCTCGGGCTTGTTGCCAGGGGATGCGTCCGCTGCCAGCGCCCAGGGCGCCAGCATCATTGCCAGCAGTCCGACCAACCAGCCGCGCATCATCACTCCCCTTCCGCTCCCTGCCGAGTCCAGGTCTGGCGGCTAGCCCACGCCCCAGACGATCAATTGCATCGCCAGCCAGGCGAAAACGCCGGCCAGCACGTCGTCGAGCATGATGCCGACGCCGCCGTGGACGTGCCGGTCGATCCAGCGGATCGGCCAGGGCTTGAGGATGTCCATGAACCGGAATACCAGGAAGCCTAGCAGCAGCCACTGCCACCCTTCGGGCACCAGCCAGAGGGTGATCCACATGCCGACCATCTCGTCCCAGACGATGCCTTCGTGGTCGTGCACGCGCAGGTCATCGGCGACCTTGCCGCACAGCCAGAAGCCGAACAGCATGGTCAGCCCGAGCATCAGCCAGTAGCCCCAGTCGGGCAGCATCTGCCAGAGCGGGATGAACGGCAGCGCCACCAGCGAACCCCAGGTGCCGGGGGCCTTGGGCAGGGTCCCGGAACCGAAGCCGAAGGCGAGGAAATGCCAGGGGTTGCGCCAGACCGAGGGCGGGGCCGGTGGCACCGGCTCTTGCTGCGGATGATCAGTCACCTTGACTCCCGAAATGTTGAAAGCCCCGTGCCGGCGGCCGGATATCCCCGCCATCGGCGTCGAGCAGGTGCACGCCCTGGCCCGCTTCGACGCGACCGATCACGGCCACCTCGGGCCAGGCGGCCTGCAGGGCGGCCAGGTGCTGCGGCGGCAGGGTGAAGGCCAGGCGGTAGTCGTCGCCACCGGCCAGTGCATGGTTCAGGGCCGGCTCGCGCGGGTAGAGCGCACGCAGGCCTGCGGACAGCGGCAGGCGCTCGCGCTCCACCATCAGTGCGACAGCGGAGGCGGCGGCGATGTGCCCGCAATCGGCGAGCAGGCCATCGGAAATATCCAGCGCCGCGCTGGCCTTGCCGCGCAGGGCGATGCCGAGGCCGAGCTGCGGCGGCGGCGACCAGTAATGGGCGAGCAGCGCACGGGCTTCATGGCTGTGGTCATCACGCTCGCCGAGCACCAGGGGCAAGGCGCCGGCACCGTCACCCAGGCTGCCGCCGACGCAGAGCAGGTCGCCCGGGCGGGCGCCGGCGCGGGTGAGGGCCTGGCCGGCGGGCACGCGGCCGAACACGGTGACGGTCAGGCTCAGCGGGCCACGGGTGGTGTCGCCGCCGATCAGGGCGATGGCGCAGTCGCGGGCCATGGCATCGAGGCCACGGGCGAGCCCCTGCAGCCAATCCGCATCGGCGGCCGGCAGGGTCAGGGCGAGGGTGAAACCGACGGGCGTGGCGCCCATGGCGGCCAGGTCGCTGACGGAAACCGCCAGGGCGCGCTGGCCGAGCAGGAAGGGGTCGCAGTCCAGGGGGAAGTGCACCCCGGCGACCAGGGTATCGGTGGAGACCGCCAGCTGCTCGCCGGCGGGAAGTTGCAGCAGGGCGCAGTCGTCGCCGATACCCAGCGCGATGCCCTCGCCAGCCGCTGCACAGGCAGCGGCGACGAAGTAACGGCGGATCAGCTCGAACTCACCCATTCCTCGGTCAGCGCTTGGCGCCACGGACCTCGGCGGCACGCAGCAGCGGTGCCAGCTTGTCCAGCACGCCGTTGACGAACTTGTGTCCGTCGGTAGCGCCGAAGACCTTGGCCAGCTCGATGCCTTCGTTGATCACCACACGGTAGGGCACGTCGACGCGGTTGCGCAGCTCGTAGGTGGAGAGGCGCAGCACCGCGAGTTCGACCGGGTCGACTTCCGCCAGGGGCCGATCCAGGCAAGGCGTGAAGGCCTCGTCGATCTCGGTCACCTGGCGCGGTACGCCGTGGAGGATCTCGTGGAAGTAGGCACCGTCGACCGCCGAGAAATCGTTGTCGACGCGGAACTGCGCCTCGATTTCATTGAGCGTCTGGCCGGCGATGTGCCACTGGTACAGGGCCTGGACGGCCAGGCTGCGGGCCTGGCGGCGCGCAGCGGTCTTGCCCTTGGCGACGGGCTTGTTGGCTTCGTCCGGGTTGTCGATGTCGCTGTTGAAACTCACTTGGCCTCCAAGGCCGCCAGCAGGCTGACCATTTCGAGGGCGGACAGGGCAGCTTCGGCGCCCTTGTTGCCGGCCTTGGTGCCGGAGCGTTCGATGGCCTGCTCGATGGAGTCGACCGTCAGCACGCCGAAGGCAACCGGTACGCCGAACTCCATGGACACCTGGGCCAGGCCCTTGGTGCACTCACCGGCGACGTATTCGAAGTGCGGGGTGCCACCACGGATCACGGCGCCGAGGGCGATGATCGCTGCGTACTCGCCGCGCTGGGCGACTTTCTGCGCCACCAGCGGGATTTCGAAAGCACCCGGGGCACGGATGATGGTGATGTCGCTTTCATTCACGCCGTGGCGTACCAGGGCGTCTACGGCGCCGCTCACCAGGCTTTCTACGACGAAGCTGTTGAAGCGGCCGACCACCAGGGCGAAGCGGCCTTTGGGGGCGATGAAGGTACCTTCGATGGTCTTCAGGGTCATGGCGGGTTCTCGTTCATTAAAGAGCGAGGGCGCGTTCACGGCATGTGGCGCGCCCTACGGGTCATTCAGCGGGCAGGTATTCTACAACTTCCAGGTCGAAACCGGATATCGCATTGAACTTCATCGGCGAACTCATGAGGCGCATCTTGCGCACACCGAGATCGCGAAGAATCTGCGAGCCGGCGCCGACGGTGCTGTAGGTGGCGGGGTTGGTGACCTTGGCATCGCTGCCCAGCTGGCGCTCCAGGTGCGCCAGCAACTGCGGGCCGGTCAGCGGGTTGCCCAGCAGCAGCACGACGCCGCTGCCGGCCTTGGCCACTTCCTTCATCGCCGCGCGCAGGCTCCAGCGGCCTTCCTGGTTGACCATGAACAGGTCGCGCAGGGGGTCCATGTTGTGCACGCGCACCAGGGTCGCCTCTTCCGGGCTGATGGTGCCCAGGGTCAGCGCCATGTGCACGTCGCCCTCGACGGCGTCGCGGTAGGTAACCAGGTTGAACTGGCCCAGCTCGCTGTCCAGCGGCTGTTCGGCGATGCGCTCGACGGTGCGTTCGTGGATCAGCCGGTAGTGGATGAGGTCGGCGATGGTGCCGATCTTGATCCCGTGCTCGGCGGCGAAGGCCTCCAGTTCGGGGCGACGGGACATGGTGCCGTCGTCGTTCATCACTTCGCAGATCACCCCGGACGGCTCGAAGCCGGCCATGCGCGCCAGGTCGCAGGCCGCTTCGGTGTGGCCGGCGCGGGCCAGCACGCCACCGGGCTGGGCCATCAGCGGGAAGATGTGGCCGGGGCTGACGATGTCGTCGGCCTTGGCGCCCTTGGCGGCAGCAGCCTGCACGGTGCGTGCGCGGTCGGCGGCGGAGATGCCGGTGGTGACGCCTTCGGCGGCCTCGATGGAGACGGTGAACTTGGTGCCGAAGCCGGAGCCGTTGCGCGGGGCCATCAGCGGCAGCTTGAGGGTCTCGCAGCGCTCGCGGGTCATGGGCATGCAGATCAGGCCACGGGCAAAGCGCGCCATGAAGTTGATGTGCTCGGCCTGCACGCACTCGGAGGCCATGATCAGGTCGCCTTCGTTCTCGCGGTCTTCGTCATCCATGAGGATGACCATCTTGCCCTGGCGGATGTCTTCGATCAGTTCGTCAACGCTATTGAGAGCCATGGGCCCTCCTTTTGAATTCAGTGTTTGAGGTAGCCGTGTTCGGCGAGGAAGCTTTCGGTCAGGCCGGAGGCGGCGGGCTCGGCGGCCTTGTCACCCAGCAGCAGGCGCTCCAGGTAACGCGCCAGCAGATCGACCTCGAGGTTGACCTGCCTGCCCGGCCGGTAGTCGGCCATGATGGTTTCATCCAGGGTGTGCGGGACGATGGTCAGCTCGAATTCGGCGCCATTGACCGCGTTCACCGTCAGGCTCGTGCCGTCGACGGTGATCGACCCCTTCAGGGCTATGTACTTCGCCAGTTCACGCGGTGCGCGGATCCTGAATTGCACGGCACGGGCATTGTCTTCCCGCGCCACTATCTCGCCCACGCCGTCGACATGACCGCTGACCAGGTGCCCGCCGAGGCGGCTGGTGGGGGTCAGGGCCTTTTCCAGGTTGACCTTGCTGCCGGTCTTCAGGTCGATGAAGGCGGTACGGGCCAGGGTTTCGCGGCTGACGTCGGCCCAGAAGCCGTCGCCGGGCAGTTCCACCGCGGTGAGGCAGACGCCGTTGACGGCGATGCTGTCGCCGAGCTTCACATCGCCCAGGTCGAGCTTGCCGGTGGCCACGTAGACGCGCACGTCACCGCCCTTGGGGGTGATGGCGCGGATGCTGCCGATCGCTTCGATTATGCCGGTGAACATGGGACCTCCACTGCAACAGGATGGCCGGTGCGCAAGGCCCGGGAGCGCATTATAGGCACCCGGGATGCGCTCGCGGTCATCCACGCAGACGATGCTGCGAGCGCCGGGAGAAAGGTATGGGACATCGTTGAACTCCTGTTTATGAAAAAACAGGGCACGTTGGATCGAAAGGGACTTCGCAGGCGCGCAGAAACACGCCCAGGCAGGCAATCCCGTTCTCTCTTCATCCGGACTATGACCGTCGGCCCCGGAATCACACCGGGTCTGCTGACCTTGCGACTAAGCAAGCGCTCGCGGGCTATGCGCAACGCGCAATTACCGCCGGTGGGGACTTTCACCCCGCCCTGAGAACGATTCGGCCACTGGCGTGGCCGAGGCGGTTTTTTAACACAAGGAGGGGAAAGGGGAAAGCTGCAAGCTGCAAGCTGCAAGCTGCAAGCTGCAAGTGTGCCGGCTTCTAGCTTCTAGCTTCTAGCTTCTAGCTTCTAGCTTCTAGCTTCTAGCTTCTAACTTGAGGCTTGAAGCTTGAGGCTTGCCGCTGCCTTCACAAAGGCACCGCAATGATCCGCCAGTCATCCCCGACCGCGCGCATCTCGACGATCTTCAGCTGCGGCGCCTCGGCCATCCGTGCCAGGGGCCAGTCCAGCAGCGGGCGGGCGCTGGAGCCGAGGATGCGCCCGGCCATGAAGATCTGGTACTCGTCCACCAGCCCGGCACGGGCGAAGGCGCCGGCCAGGCGGGGGCCGGCTTCCACCAGCACTTCATTGGCGCCGCGCGAGGCCAGCTCGGCCAGCAGGCGCTTGAGGTCGACGTGGCCATTGCTGCCCGGCACCGCCAGCAGCTCGTGGCCATCGTCCTGGAAGCGGTCGCGCGCGGCGGCGGCAGCGCAGGTGGCCACCAGTGCCGGCCCGGCCTGGAAGAAGGGGGCGGACAGCGGCACGCGCAGGCGGCCATCCACCAACACGCGCAGCGGCGGGCGATCCAGCGCCAGGGCAGTGAGCTCGGCATTCAGGCCCAGCTCGTCCGGGCGCACGGTGAGGCGCGCGCCATCGGCGAGCACGGTGTCGGCCCCGGTCAGCACCACGCTGGCGCGGGCACGCAGGCGCTGCACGGCGGCGCGGGCATCCGGCCCGGTGATCCACTGGCTTTCGCCACTGGCCATGGCCGTGCGGCCGTCCAGGCTCATCGCCAGCTTGACGCGGACGAAGGGCAGGCCCTGTTCCATGCGCTTGATGAAGCCGGCATTCAGCGCACGGGCTTCGGCTTCCAGCACGCCGCTCTGCACGGCGATGCCGGCCTGCATCAGGCGCAGCAGGCCGCGACCGGAAACTTCGGGGTTGGGGTCCTGCATCGCCGCCACCACCCGCGCCACGCCGGCATTGACCAATGCATCGGCGCAGGGCGGCGTGCGGCCATGGTGGCTGCAGGGTTCGAGGGTGACGTAGGCGGTGGCGCCACGGGCCTTGTCGCCGGCCTGGCGCAGGGCGTGGACTTCGGCATGGGGCTCGCCGGCGCGGGCATGCCAGCCTTCGCCGACGATGCGCCCGCCCTGGACGATCACACAGCCGACGCGGGGGTTCGGATGGGTGGAATACAGGCCCTTGCGGGCCAGCTCGAGTGCGCGGGCCATGAAGGCCTGATCGTTCTGGGTCATGCCTTAGTCTTTCGAGGGCTCACGGGCCAGGCGCTCGATTTCCTCGCGGAACTCGTTGAGGTCCTGGAATCGGCGGTAGACCGAAGCGAAACGGATATAGGCGACTTCGTCGAGCTTCTGCAGCTCCAGCATCACCAGCTCGCCGAGCACGCGGGACTTCACCTCGCGCTCGCCGGTGGCGCGCAGCTTGTGCTTGATATGGGCGATGGCCTCTTCGAGGCGCTCGATGCTCACCGGGCGCTTCTCCAGCGCGCGCTGCATGCCGGCGCGGAGCTTTTCCTCGTCGAAGGGCTGGCGGCTGCCGTCCTGCTTGATCAGCCGAGGCATGACCAGTTCGGCGGTCTCGAAGGTGGTGAAGCGTTCCTCGCACGCCAGGCATTCACGGCGGCGACGGACCTGATCGCCTTCGGCGACCAGTCGCGAATCGATCACCTTGGTGTCATGGGCGCCACAGAAGGGACAGTGCATGGTGGGCGACAACTGCGGAAAAAGAAGGCCACATGGTAGCGCATCTCCCCCGCAAGACAAGCCGCGGGCTTTGCGTTATAAGGCCGCCCAGAGCCCTCCGCAACAAAGGCCAGGAGTCATCCATGCGTGCCCTTTCCGTCCTTTCCCTCGCTGCCCTGCTGGTCGCCTGCTCCAGCGAGCCGCCCGTCGCGCCCACGCCCGCCTCCAAGCCGGCCGCGCCTCGCCTGCAGGCTGAAGAACCCACGCCCGCCCACCTGCGCGAGCTCAGGGGCCAATTGCTCGGCGCCCCGGCCGGCAGCGAAGTGGAAATGGCCCTGCTGGTGATCGACGACCGTGACCGCCCGCAGCAGCTGCTGGCCAGCCTGCGCCTCTCCGGCACCGGCCAGGCCCTGCCCTTCAAGCTGACCTTCAACCCCGAGGTGTTCCCCCTGGGCCGGCGCGTCGAGCTGCGCGCCCGGGTCAGCCAGTCCGGCCAGTTGGTGCAGCGCCTGGCACCGCAGCGCATCCTCCAGGCCGAGAGCCAGGCCCTCGGCCCGTTGCAGCTGGAGCGCGCACCATGACGCCCCCCGAAGGCCTGCAGCGCGCCCTCGGCGACCTGCTCGGCGACGCCCGCCTCAGTGCCGAGACGCTGCCGGGCACCGACCTGCGCCTGTGGCTGATCGACGGCGCCAACATGGACCGTGCCTTCAACCCTGAGGAAACCCGGCGCATCCTCGAAGAGCCGCCCTACTGGTGCTTCTGCTGGGCCAGCGGCCTGGCCCTGGCGCGCTGGTTCGCCGAGCGCCCCGACTGGGTGGCCGGCAAGCGCGTGCTGGACTTCGGCGCGGGCTCCGGTGTCGCCGCCATCGCCGCGGCCAAGGCCGGTGCGGCGGAGGTGGTGGCCTGCGACCTCGACCCGCTGGCCCTGGAATCCTGCCGCGCCAACGCGGCCCTCAATGGCGTGGAGCTGGGCTACTCCGAGGACTTCTTCGCCGAAGCGGACCGCTTCGACCTGATCGTGGTCGCCGACGTGCTCTACGACCGCGCCAACCTGCCCTTGCTCGACCATTTCCTCAGCCGTGGCCGCGAAGCCCTGGTGGCCGACTCCCGCGTCCGCGACTTCGCCCACCCGCACTACAACCGCCTGGCCATGCTCGAAGCCTGCACCTGGCCGGACCTGGCCGAACCCGAGGAATTCCGCCACGTGAGCCTGTATCACGCAGTGAGATAACGACGAGCCCCGGTAGGCGGCTGCAAGCGGCAGCCGTATCATTCGCCCATCCCTTGCGCACTCGAGAACCCCGATGAGCGACACGCCCTATATCTTCGATACCACCGCCGCCGACTTCGACCAGGCGGTGATCCAGAACTCCTTCCACAAGCCGGTCCTGGTGGACTTCTGGGCCGAGTGGTGCGCGCCCTGCAAGGCGCTGATGCCGCTGCTGGCGCAGATCGCCGAGTCGTACCGGGGCGAGCTGCTGCTGGCCAAGGTCAACTGCGACATCGAGCAGGACATCGTCATGCGCTTCGGCATCCGCAGCCTGCCCACCGTGGTGCTGTTCAAGGACGGCCAGCCGGTGGACGGCTTCGCCGGCGCGCAACCGGAATCGCAGATCCGCGCCATGCTCGAACCCCATGTGCAGCAGCCCGCACCGGCCGCCGCCGATCCGCTGGAAACCGCCCAGGCGCTGTTCACCGAAGGCCGTATCGGCGATGCCGAGGCCCTGCTCAAGCAGGTACTGACCGAAGACAACAGCAACGCCGCCGCGCTGATCCTCTACGCGCGCTGCCTGGCCGAGCGCGGTGAGCTGGGCGAAGCCCAGGCGGTACTGGATGCGGTGAAGAGCGACGAGCACAAGCAGGCCCTGGCCGGTGCCCGCGCGCAGCTGACCTTCCTGCGCCAGGCCGCCGACCTGCCGGAAGCCGCCGACCTGAAATCGCGCCTGGCACAGAACGCCGAGGACGACGAGGCCAGCTACCAGCTGAGCATCCAGCAACTGGCCCGCCAGCAGTACGAGCCGGCACTGGACGGCCTGCTCAAGCTGTTCGTGCGCAACCGCAGCTACGCCGAAGGCATCGCCCACAAGACCCTGCTGCAGGTGTTCGACCTGCTGGGCAACGACCACCCGCTGGTCACCACCTACCGCCGCAAGCTGTACCAGGCGATCTACTGATCGCTCGACCGACGTAGGTTGGGCCGAGGTACGAAGCCCAACGCAGCGAAGCCCACATCCATCACGTTGGGCCTCGCTGCGCTGGGCGCCAACCGACGGCGCTTACCCCTTCCAGATATAGACGGGCGCGTCGCCGCCCATCTCCAGCTGCACCTGCTCGCTGTGGCGCAGCCGCACCAGCAGGCGCTTACCGGCAGCGGCACCGCCGGCCAGGGCTTCCAGCTCCACCAGCAGGCGCGGTCCTTCGATGCGCCCGGCGCCCTGCAACAGGCCCAGCGCGGCATCCCACAGAGCGTCGTTGCGCTTCGGCGCGGCAGGCGTGGCGACAGGGGCAGGAGCCGACGGCGCCTCGACGCTGACCTGCAATTGCCCGCCCAGGCGCTGCCAGTCCTCCTCGTCCATCTCCACCGTCAGGTCGACCGGCCAATCGCCGATCCGTCCACGAATTCGCAGCATGTCCAGTTCCCCGGGTTTGAATCGGGCAATGCTCCCACGCCCCTCCACGAGGCGCCAAGCAGCACTGGCATGGCCAACGCAAAGTTGTTATAACGTAACACCTCATTTCAGCCCCACCCCGGAGTGCCCCATGCGCCGCCTGCTGCTCGCCCTGCCCTTCGCCCTGCTGCCCCTGGCCGCCGCCCAGGCCCATGACCACGAACACGAGGAACACGGCAGCCTCGGTGCCCACGAGCACGGCGTGGCGCGGATGAACATCGCCCTGGACGGCAACAGCCTGGAGCTGGAGCTGGAAAGCCCGGCCATGAACCTGGTGGGCTTCGAGCACGCCGCCAACAGCGACGCCGACAAGGCCAAGGTCGCCGCCGCCCGCGCCCAGCTGGAAAAGCCCCTGGACCTGTTCGCCATCCCCCTGGTCGCCGGTTGCAAGGTGGCTGGCCAGGAGCTGGAAAGCCCGCTGTTCGGCAATGCCCCGGAACACGAGCATGAACACGAAGACGCCGACCACGATGAAGCGGAAGGCCACGAGCACCACCACGAGCACAGCGAGATCCACGCCCACTACCAGCTGGAATGCGCCAAGCCCGAAAACCTCAAGACCCTGGACCTCAAGGCGCTGTTCACGCGCTTCCCCGCCACCCAGAAAATTCAGGTACAACTGATCGGCCCGCAGGGCCAGCAAGGCGCCGAACTGACCCCTGCCAGCCCTTCCCTGAGCTTCTGAACCCGATGAACCGGCCGGGGCAACCCGGCCGGCACCCCATGAGCCAGACACTGATCGAAATCACCGACCTGGGCTTCGCCTGGCCGGGCCACGCCGAGTTGCTCGACATCCCCGCCTTCGCCCTGCAAAGCGGGGAGACCCTCTTCCTCAAAGGCCCCAGCGGCAGCGGCAAGACCACCCTGCTGGGCCTGCTCGGCGGCGTGCAGACCCCCGGCCGTGGCAGCGTCAACCTGCTGGGCCGCGACCTGGGCAAGATGGCCTCTGGCGCGCGCGACCGCTTCCGCGTCGACCATACCGGCTACATCTTCCAGCAGTTCAACCTGCTGCCCTTCCTCTCCGTGCGCGAGAACGTCGAGCTGCCCTGCCACTTCTCGCGCCTGCGGGCCCAGCGCGCCCAGCAGCGCCACGGCAGCGTGGCCCAAGCCGCCGCCACCCTGCTCGGCCACCTGGGCCTAGCCGCCAGCCTGCTGGAACGCCGCGCCGATGCCCTGTCCATCGGCCAGCAGCAGCGCGTCGCCGCCGCCCGCGCACTGATCGGCCAGCCGGAACTGGTGATCGCCGACGAACCCACCTCGGCCCTGGATGCCGACGCCCGGGAAAGCTTCCTCCAGCTGCTCTTCGGCGAATGCCGCGAGGCCGGGGCCAGCCTGCTGTTCGTCAGCCACGACCAGAGCCTGGCACCGCTCTTCGATCGCAGCCTGTCGCTGCTGGAACTGAACCGCGCTGCGCGCCCGCAGGAGGCCTGAGATGTATCTGTTCCGCCTGGCCCTGGCGAGCCTCGCCAACCGCCGCTTCACCGCCCTGCTCACGGTCTTCGCCATCGCCCTTTCCGTCTGCCTGCTGCTGGCGGTCGAGCGGGTGCGCACCGAGGCCCGTGCCAGCTTCGCCAGCACCATCAGCGGCACCGACCTGATCGTCGGCGCCCGCTCCGGTTCGGTGAACCTGCTGCTGTATTCGGTATTCCGCATCGGCAACGCCACCAACAACATCCGCTGGGACAGCTTCGAAACCCTCGCCCACAACCCCAAGGTGAAGTGGGCCATCCCCATCTCCCTGGGTGACTCCCACAAGGGCTACCGGGTGATGGGCACCAGCGAAGCCTATTTCGAACACTACCGCTACGGCCGCGCCCAGCCGCTGAAGCTGGCCGAAGGCAAACCCTTCGCCGACATGTTCGACGTGGTACTCGGCGCCGAAGTGGCCGAAGCCCTGAAATACAAGCTGGGCGACAAGGTGGTGCTGTCCCACGGCGTCAGCACCGTCAGCCTGGTGCAGCACGACGACAAACCCTTCACCGTGGTCGGCGTCCTCGAACGCACCGGCACGCCGGTGGACCGCACCCTGCACATCTCCCTGGCGGGGATGGAGGCGCTGCACGTCGACTGGCAGAACGGCGTGCCCGCCCGCGGTGCCGGCAAGGTCAGCGCCGAGCAGGCCCGCGCCCTGGACCTGCAACCCAAGGCCATCACCGCCTTCCTGCTTGGCCTCAACAGCAAGATCGCCACCTTCGCCGTGCAACGGGAGATCAACGAATTCCGTGGCGAGCCGCTGCTGGCGATCCTCCCCGGCGTCGCCCTGCAGGAACTCTGGAGCCTGATGGGCACGGCCGAGAAGGCACTCTTCGTGGTCTCGCTGTTCGTGGTGCTCACCGGGCTGATCGGCATGCTCACCGCCATCCTCACCAGCCTCAACGAGCGCCGCCGCGAGATGGCCATCCTGCGCTCGGTGGGCGCGCGGCCCTGGCATATCGCCAGCCTGCTGGTGCTGGAAGCCTTCGCCCTGGCCCTGGCCGGTGCAGTGCTCGGCCTGGTGGTGCTTTACCTCGGCATCGCCCTCGCCCAGGGCTACGTGCAGGCCAACTACGGCCTCTACCTGCCGCTGGCATTGCCAAGCCGCTATGAGTGGACGCTGCTGGGCGGTATCCTGGCCGCCGCCCTGCTGATGGGCGCCGTGCCGGCTTGGCGCGCCTATCGGCAATCCCTGGCCGACGGCCTGTCCATTCGCCTGTGAGCCCATGATGAAACGCGCCCTGCTGGCCCTTCCGGCCCTGATCCTGCTGACCGCCACCGGCCTCTGGGCCGGTGAGGTCCGTGAACTGACCTGGTCCGAGCTGATCCCCGCCGACGCTCCGCCGCCACCGCCCCCCGCGCCCATCCACGACCTTTCGCAACTGGCCGACTCCCTGGCCGCCGAGGCGGGCCCGGCCGCCACCCAGCAGTCGCCGACCGCTCCGGTGGTGCCGACGCTGGATGGCCTGGAAGTGAAACTGCCCGGTTATATCGTGCCGCTGGACGTGACCGAAGAAGGCCGGGTGACCGACTTCCTGCTGGTCCCCTACTTCGGTGCCTGCATCCACGTGCCGCCACCGCCGTCGAACCAGATCGTCCACGTCACCAGCGAACTCGGCGTGCTGATGGACGCGCTCTACCAGCCGTTCTGGATCGAAGGGCCGTTGCAGGTGAAATCCAGCACTAGCGAACTGGCCGAGGCCGGCTACCAGATGGAAGCCAGCAAGATCTACCCCTACGAGATCCCCGAGAGCTGATAAGCAAGCCTGCTAACGAACTCACCACGGCATTGAGCTAGATCAAGGTGCCGTGGTTCGCGCTCCCCGAAACTGAGCCCAGCCAACACAAGCTCATGACCTCGGAGCCAATAAATGAAAACGCCGTTCCTAGCCGCCTCCCTTCTCGCCCTCGCTGTGGCCGCCCCTCTGGCCCAGGCTCACCAGGCGGGTGACATCCTCGTTCGTGCCGGTGCCATCACCGTCAACCCGAAAGCCGACAGCTCCAGCGTCAAGGTAGACCGCGGCCCCCTGGCCGGCGCCGACCTGGGCGGCAAGGCGACCATGGACAGCGACACCCAGCTGGGCCTGAACTTCGCCTACATGCTGACCGACCACTTCGGCCTGGAACTGCTGGCCGCCACCCCCTTCGAGCACGAAGTGAAGCTCAAGGGCACCGCCCTCGACGCCGCCAACGGCAGCCTGGGCTCGCTGAAGCACCTGCCGCCGACCCTGAGCGTCGTGTACTACCCGCTGGAATCCCAGTCGGCCTTCCAGCCTTACGTGGGCGCCGGCATCAACTACACCTGGATCTATGACGAGCACGTGGGCAGCGGCGCAACCGCAGCCGGCTTCGACAACTTCCGCGTGAAGAACTCCTGGGGCCTGGCCTGGCAGGTCGGCGCCGACTACATGCTGACCGACAGCATCATGGTCAACGCCCAGGTGCGCTACATCGACATCGACACCCGCGCCTACGTCGACAACACCGCCCTGGGCGTACGCGCCAAAGTGGACGTGGATGTCGACCCGTGGGTCTACATGGTCGGCCTGGGCTACAAGTTCTAAGCCCAACCGCACTGAACAAAGGCGCCTTCGGGCGCCTTTTTCGTTGGCATCACCGGCCCATCTGGTGGGATGAAAAAAGGCTTTTTGCGTTAAGTGTTGCTAGAGGATTTGAGCCCAGCTGATTGCTGAGTTTTGCTGGTACTTCTGGTTTCGCCCACCCGGGCGAGTCCCTTTTCCAATCGCTGGAACGCCAGCCCGGTGAAAAGGAACCAAAAAACTTGGCCCTCCATACGGGTCTGGCGGCTGCTCCAGCTTTCTTCGCCAAACGCATCACATCGATGTGCGCCCCCAGCGCGCACGTAGTGGCGGCAGCTTTCGTAGGATGGCGTAGAGCGAAGCGAAACCCATGCGGTGGAGGGCGTCCGGAAGACACCGTGCTTGAGCCCTTGCTTTAAAACCACAACAGCTAACGCAGACAGAGCCAAAAAAGGCGCCTCGCGGGCGCCTTTTCCATTCGGCTCAGCGGCCCAGCAAGTGAGCCAGGCCGACCGCCAGGGGCGTCGGCTCGGGGAAGGCGAAGCGCTCCAGCAGGCGACCGTTGTCCGCCAGGGAGTGGCGGATGTCACCAGAGCGCGCTTCGGCGTAGCTGATGGCCGGCAGTTCGCCTACCACGCTGCCGATGGCGGCGAGCAGGTCCTTGAGGCTGGTGGAACGCTGCAGGCCGACGTTCACCGGGCCGGCTTCGACGCCGGGGTTTTCCAGGGCCTGCACCAGCACCTGCACCAGGTCGCCGACATAGACGAAGTCACGGGTCTGCTCGCCGTCACCGAAGATAGTGATCGGCGTACCGGCCAGGGCGCGCTCGGTGAAGATGCTGATCACCCCGGAATAGGGTGAGGACGGGTCCTGGCGCGGGCCGAAGATGTTGAAGAAGCGGAACACCGCCGGCTCCAGGCCGTGCTGGCGACGGTAGAAATCCAGGTACTGCTCGCTGGCCAGCTTGTCCACCGCGTAAGGGGTCAGCGGCGCGGTCGGGGTGTTCTCGTCGATGGCCTGGCCTTCGCCGTTCTGGCCGTAGACCGAGGCGCTGGAGGCGAACACCACGCGCTTCACGCCGTGCTCGCGCATGGCTTCGCACACATTGAGCGTGCCGATGAAGTTGGCCTGATGGGTAGCCACCGGGTCGTCCACCGAAGCCGGCACCGAGGCCACCGCGGCCAAGTGCGCCACCGCCTTGCAGCCGGCCACGGCACGGCTTACCAGCGCAGCGTCGGCGACGTTGCCTTCGATGAGTTCGACGCGGGAGTCGTGCAACGGCAGGTTGTCGCGCTTGCCGGTGGACAGGTCGTCGAGGATGCGCACGGAATGCCCGCGCGCCAGCAGCGCGTCCACCAGGTTGGAGCCGATGAAGCCGGCGCCGCCGGTAACGAGGATGGGGGAATCAGCCATGGCGGTAGTAACGATCCAGGAGAGCGGGCAACGCCGCGCGCCAGGCGCGGGGCTTGATGCCGAATGTATGGAGGATTTTCTTGCAGGCCAGCACCGCGTGCTGCGGCTCGTCCGCCGCATCGGGACGGGCGGCGTGGGCCTGGGGAGTGATTTCCTGCACCTTCAGCGTGTGCAGGTTGCGGGCTTCGGCCAGCACCGCCTGGCCAAGCGCCAGGGTGGTGGTCGCCTCGTGGCCACCGTAGTGGTAGGTGCCCCAGAGCGGCGCCGCGCAGTCCAGCTGCTTGAGCACCGCGAGCATCACCCGCGCGGCATCGTCCACCGGCGTGGGGTTGCCACGGCGGTCGTCGGCCAGCATCAGCTCATCGTCCCGCTCGGCACGGGCGAGGAAACGCCCGAGGATGCCTTCGTTGCTGTCATCCAGCAGCCAGCCGAAACGCAGCAGCACGTGCTTGGGGCACACCGCGCGCACGCTCTGCTCGATGCGCCACAGGGACTGCCCGCGCAGGCTGAGGGGGATGGTCTCGTCCTTCTCGTTGTAGGCGGTGGCCCGGGCGCCGTCGAAGACTCGGTAGCTGGAAGGCTGCAACAGGACGATGCCGTGGTGCTGGCAGAGCTCGGCCAGGCGTTCCACCGCGCGTTCCTGCGCGGCGAAGCGGCCCGCGCTGGCCTCTTCGGCCTGGAACCAGTCGAAGTAGTAGGCGAGGTTGATCACCGCATCGGGGCGGGTGTCATCGAGCAGCTGGGTCAGGCTGGCGGCATCCCAGCCCTGGTCGGGCGGGCGTGGGGCGAGGAACCCTACATCATCCTCGGCCCCCAGGCGGATAAGCGCCTGGCCAAGGGCATTGCCACCGCCCAGGAGCATCAAGCGCATACGCATAGACAGAAGGTCGCTTAAAGCCAGTGGGTGTTAACGATCAGCCGTCGTCCCGCGATAGCGCCCTCCCTGTGACCAGGAGGATCGCCGTGACGGGGACATCGGGCACGCAAGCCAGCGGCCGTTTCCGACCGGGAAAGACGCATTCTGCTTATTTCCCGGCGCTGCGTCACTAGTGGCGCGCCATGCGGCATGCCACTTCAGCTCTGCGGAGGCTCCGTTGGGCGGTAGAGGTGGGCGTGGTCGGGGTGGTAGAGCGAGGAATCGGTGAAACCTTCGGCAGCCAGCACCCGCCCCACGAGGATCAGCGCGGTGCGGCGGAAATCCTTCTGCGCCACCCGTGCCTCGATGTCCGCCAGGGTGCCGGTCACCCAGTCCTGGTCGGGCCAGCTGGCGCGGTGCACCACGGCCACGGGGCAATCGGCGCCATAGTGCGGCAGCAGTTCTTCGACGATGCGCGGCAGGTGGCTGACGCCCAGGTGGATGGCCAGGGTCGCGCGGTGCTGCGCCAGCTCCGCCAGCGATTCGCCCTCGGGCATCCGAGTGCGGGTGGCGAAGCGAGTGAGGATCAGCGTCTGGGAAATATCCGGCAGGGTCAGCTCGGTGCCGAGCAACGCGGCGCAGGCGGCGGTGGCGGTGACGCCGGGCACCACCTCATAGGGAATGCCCAGCGCGCGCAGGTGGCGGATCTGCTCGCCGATGGCGCCATACAGCGAGGGGTCGCCGGAATGCACCCGGGCCACGTCCTGGCCACGCCCGTGGGCCTCGGCCAACAGGGCGACTATCGCCTCCAGGTGCAGCTCGGCGGTGTTCACCACCCGCTCGGCGCTATGCCCATCCAGCACCGCTTCCGGCACCAGGGAACCGGCGTAGAGGATCACCGGGCAACTGCGGATCAACCGCTGGCCCTTGACCGTGATGAGCTCCGGATCGCCGGGGCCGGCGCCGATGAAATAGACCGTCATGGGTTATCCACATCCTCAAGGGTGCAGGCCAGCGCACAGGTGGCGTTGGCACTGCGGCGTTTCTCCACCAGCAACCGCGCCGGGCGGCCGGCCAGGGCCTGGGCCTGTACCAGCGCGGCGGCTTCGGCGATGCCGGGGCTGCCGGTTTCCCGCAGGGCGATGGCCGACAGGCCGGACAAGCGCCCCTCGCAGGCCGCCAGCTGCGCCGCCGGCAGCAGCGCCAGGGGCAAGCGAAGGGTCAGCGCCAGGGCCTGCAACCCCGGCTCATCGGCCTTGCTGTCGACACTGGCCAGGGCGCTGAGATGGCCAGGTACGAGTCCCTGCTCGGCCAGGGCAGCGTCGAGCAACGCGCGCAGCTCCTGCTCCGAGCAGCCGCGCCGGCAGCCGAGGCCGGCCACCAGGGTCATCGACCGGCCTCACAAAACAAAACCCCGCGAAGGGCTGGGCCCTGCGCGGGGTCGATCGGCAGCGAAGCCCGGCTCACGCCAGGTCTTGGCTCGCGGAGCGCTGGTACAGCCAGGCAGCGGCCCAACCCAGGGCGCCCCAGAACAGCGCGTTGGTCACCAGCGAGGCGGCGATGAACTCGTGCTCCAGCGCTTCCGGCGCCAAGCTCGCATGCACTTCAGGCTGCGGTGCACCGACCACATGGGGGATCACCAGCAGTACCAGGCCGACGATGCGCAGGACCCAGTTGCGGCCGAAGGCGATCAGCGCCAGGCCAGCAGCGGTGGAGGCAGCGGTGCCGATCCACCAGACCTGGCGCTGGGCCAGGTCGGCGGCTGCGGTACCCGGCAGCTCCGGCGGCAGGCCGAGGGACGGCGCCAGGGCGAAGGTGGCGAAACCGGCCAGGCCCCAGAGCAGGCCCTGCCAGGCGCGGGTCGGGCCGCGCAGGCTGAACAGCGCGGCCAGCAGCAGGGCGAAGCCGACGGCCACCACCAGGTTGGCGCCACCGGTGGACAGGGTGCGCTGCCAGCCGTCGGCGGGAGCCCAGGCTTCGGCGTCGTGTTCATGGGCGGGCGCGCCAGCGGCGTGCTCGTGGGCGTGTTCGGTCTGCTCGGCCGGTGCCGAGTTCTCGAAGGTTTCCGCATGGAGAATCAGCGGGGTGACCCACAGGCTTTGCAGCAGGGTCAGCACGATGGCGGCGAAGAGGCCGGCGAACCCGGCGGTCTGGGCGATGCGCTTGATCACGGTCGCGCCTCTCAGTGGCAGGGGAAGGCGGAGCTGTGGCGGGTATCGTGGGCCGCGTTGTGCACCGCCTCGATGTGCGAGAAGCCGGCGAAGTACACCAGCGACAGGCCCAGGAGGCTGGCACCGATGGCGATGGCCAGGCGTTTGGACAGGGGGACGGCGGCGGCCGAATGGCTCAGTGTGCTGCTGGACATGGTGCTTCCTCTGCGATGCGGGTGAGTCGGCAAGAGGAACGCGTGCGAAGAAAGCGGCCGCGCGGGGACCGCATTTCCGGCGTGCGCCCGCCCACCGCGGGTTGCCAAAAAAGTGATCAGGCCGGTCTCCGGGCTTGCGACGCCAGCCATGGCTGGTCGGGTTTGCCTTCCCATGTCCGCCGGACACAGTGGCCTACAGATCCCTACGTGCGCTTACCGTTGCGGGGGCAGCGTCGGACTCGCCCTGGAGCACACCGACTTCCCGTTTCACCTCGCGCGCGACGGCGCGAGACACCTGAAAAAACCGCACAAGAACATCACGAGTCCGACTGGCCGTCAACCGCCGCGATTGACCGCCGCCCCCGCCCTGCGTAGCCTTCGGCCCTTCGAGGTTCCGCGGCCGTGCGCCGCGGCTAAGAGGGAACACGGCCAAGCCGTGGCTGCCCCCGCAACTGTGAACAGCTGAGGTCCCATCCACAGCCACTGCCCACCGGGCGGGAAGGCGGAGGGACGGCGCACCGCGCCAGGCTGTGAGCCAGGAGACCTGCCTCGGCGAATTTCCATACAACCGGGCGGGGTGATCCGGTGGCGAATCGGGCCCTCCGTGCCCTCGTCCCGCGCGCCCGCCGATCCGATCGACTCCCAGCGAAGGGCTGCCGCGCATGAAAACCCTGGCCAAACTCCCCGTCACCATCGTCACCGGCTTCCTCGGTGCCGGTAAGACCACCCTGCTCCGCCACATGCTCGACAACGCCGAGGGCCGCCGCATCGCGGTGATCGTCAACGAGTTCGGCGAGCTGGGCATCGACGGCGAAATCCTCAAGCAATGCTCCATCGGCTGCAGCGAGGAAGAGGCCGTGGGCCGCGTCTTCGAGCTGGCCAACGGCTGCCTGTGCTGCACCGTGCAGGAAGAGTTCTTCCCGGTGATGCGCGAGCTGGTGGCACGCCGTGGCGACCTCGACCAAATCCTCATCGAGACCTCCGGCCTGGCCCTGCCCAAGCCCCTGGTGCAAGCCTTCCAGTGGCCGGAGATCCGCAGTGCCTGCACCGTGGACGCGGTGATCACCGTGGTCGACAGCCCAGCCGTGGCCGCCGGCACCTTCGCCGCCCACCCCGAGCAGGTGGACGAGCAGCGCAAGCAGGACCCGAACCTCGACCACGAGTCGCCCCTGCACGAACTCTTCGAAGACCAGTTAGCCAGCGCCGACCTAGTGATCCTCAACAAGGCCGACCTGCTCGATGCCGACGCCCTGGCCGCCGTGCGCGCCGAGGTGGCCGAGGAGCTGCCGCCGGCGGTGAAGATCGTCGAAGCCAGCGCCGGCAAGCTGCCGCTCTCCGTGCTGCTGGGCCTGAACGCCGAGGCCGAGGCGCACATCGACAGCCGCGCCACCCACCACGACCACGAAGGGCACGAGGACCACGACCACGACGAGTTCGACTCCTTCCACGTCGACCTGCCGGAAGTGGAGGAAGCCGCCCTGCTGGCCGCCCTCGGCCAACTGGTGGAGCGCCACGACGTGCTGCGCATCAAGGGCTTCGCCGCCATCCCCGGCAAGCCCATGCGCCTGCTGGTACAGGGCGTCGGCAAGCGCTTCGACAAGCACTTCGACCGCAAGTGGCTGGCCGACGAACCCCGCGCCACCCGCCTGGTGGTGATCGGCCAGGAGCTGGACCAGGCCACCATAGCCAACGAACTGCGCACCGCCCTGGCGTAACCGCCGAACCGGCTCCTCTCCCCCGGGAGAGGGCCGCTCCACAGAGCCAAGGCCCGAGCCATGCACCTGCTGCGCACCCAACCTGGCGGCTTCGTCCCCGACGACGGCATCGCCCACCTGGCCCAGACGCCCGCCGAGCTGGTGATCCTCTGCAGCGGTGATTCGCACCTGGCGCTGCTGGCCGAGGCCGCCCGCGAGCTGCCGGCGGACTACCCCAGCCTGCGCCTGGCCAACCCCATGCAGCTGCAGAACCACGCCTCGGTGGACCTTTACGTCGACGAGGTGCTGCAGCACGCCAAGGTCATCCTTATCTCCGTGCATGGCGGCGTCGGCTACTGGCGCTACGGCATCGAGCAACTGGTGGCCCTGGCCGAGCGCGGCACACAGCTGATCCTGGTGCCCGGCGACGACCGCCCCGACCCGGAGCTGGCCCGCCTGTGCAACGTCCCGGAAGAAGACGCCGAGCGCTGCTGGCAGTACCTGCGCCAAGGCGGCCTGGATAACGCCCGCCAGCTGTTCGCCAGCCTCGCCAGCCGCTGCCTGGGCCGCGACTACCCCTGGCAGGCACCCAGCGCCCTGCCCCGCGTTGCCGTGCATCACCCGCACCAGCGCCCCGCTCATCTCGACCATTGGCGCGCCGACTGGCGGGAGGGCCAGCCGGTGGCGGCCCTGCTGTTCTATCGCACCCACCTGCAGGCGGCGAACACCGCCTTCATCGACGCCTTCTGCGAGCGCCTCGCCGCCGTCGGCATCAACCCGCTGCCCATCGCCGTCGCCAGCCTCAAGGAGGCCGAATGCCTGGCCGTGGTCGAGGACTGGCTGGACGCCGCCGACGCCGAGCTGATCATCAACACCACCGGCTTCGCCCAATCCAACCCCGACTCACCCGGCCAGCGTCCCTTCCGCCGCGACGTGCCGGTGTTGCAGGCCATCTGCTCGCTGGACAACCAACCGCTCTGGGAAGAGAACCCGCAAGGCCTCGGCCCGCGCGACCTGGCCATGCACATCGCCCTGCCGGAGCTGGACGGGCGCATCATCACCCGCCCCATCAGCTTCAAGGGCCTGGCCTGGCGCAGCGAGCGCAGCCAGAGCGACGTGGTGTGCTACCTGCCCCACCTCGAACGCATGGATTTCGTCGCCGAACTGGCGCGCCGCTGGCTGCTGCTGCGGCGCAAGGCCAACCCCGACAAGCGCGTGGCGCTGATCCTCGCCAACTACCCCACCCGCGACGGCCGCATCGGCAACGGCGTGGGCCTGGACACCCCGGCCGCCGCGCTGAACATCCTCCGCGCCCTGGAGGCCGAGGGTTACCCCCTGGCCGGCCTGCCGGAGAACGGCACGGCACTTATCCACAGCCTGCTGGGCGGCGTCAGCAATGACCTCGACAGCCTCGACGCGCGCCCCTGCGCCCAGAGCCTGGCGCTGGACGCCTACCTGGCCTGCTTCGCCCGCCTGCCCGAAGCCAACCAGCGGGCGGTAACGGAGCGCTGGGGCGAACCGCAGCAGGACCCGATGTTCCGCGCCGGGCGCATGATGATCGCCGGCCTGCGCTTCGGCCTGGCCTTCGTCGGCATCCAGCCGGCGCGTGGCTACCAGCTGGACCCGGCAGCCATCTACCACGACGCCGCGCTGGTGCCGCCCCACGGCTACCTGGCCTTCTACTTCTGGCTGCGCGAGGTGTTCGGCGCCGACGCGCTGGTGCACGTCGGCAAGCACGGCAACCTGGAATGGCTGCCGGGCAAGGGCGTCGGCCTCTCCGCCGAGTGCTGGCCGGACGCGGTGATGGGCCCGCTGCCGAACATCTACCCCTTCATCGTCAACGACCCCGGCGAAGGCGCCCAGGCCAAGCGCCGCGCCCAGGCGGTGATCATCGACCACCTGATGCCGCCGCTGACCCGCGCCGAGAACTACGGCCCGTTGCGCGACCTGGAGCGCCTGGCCGACGAGTACTACGACGCCTCGCTGCTGGACCCGCGCCGCGCCGTGCAACTGCGCGGCGAGATCCTCGAACTGGTGAAGGCCACCGCGCTGGACCGCGAGCTGGAGCTGAGCATCAGCGACGACCCGGAAAGCTGGCTGCCGCAGCTGGACGCCTACCTCTGCGACCTCAAGGAGTCGCAGATCCGCGACGGCCTCCACGTGTTCGGCGAATCCCCCGTCGGCGGCCTGCGCGACGACACCCTGCTGTCCCTGGTGCGCATCCCCCGGGGGGACGGCAAGGGCGCCAACGCCAGCCTGCTGCGTGCGCTCGCCACCGACCTGCAACTGGGCCGCGACCCACTGGACTGCAACTGGGCCGAAGCCTGGGAAGGCCCGCGCCCGGCGCTGCTGGAGCGGGTCAGCATCGATCCCTGGCGCAGCAACGGCGACACCCGCGAGCGCCTGGAGCTGCTGGCCCTGGAGATGATCCGGGCGACCGATCATCCGCCAGTGGGCCCCGCCAGCGACCTGGTTATCCACAGCCTGCGCCAGGTCGTCGCCCCGACCCTGGACGCCTGCGGCCCCGCCGAAATCGGCGGCGTGCTGGCCGCCCTGGAAGGCCGCTTCGTGCTGCCCGGCCCCAGCGGCGCCCCCAGTCGCGGGCGCCTCGACACCCTGCCCACCGGGCGCAACTTCTTCACCCTGGACGTGCGCAACCTGCCCACGCCCACCGCCTGGCGCCTGGGCTTCCAGTCCGCCAGCCTGCTGCTGGAACGCCACCTGCAGGACGAGGGCGACCACCTGCGCCAGCTCGGCCTTTCCGTCTGGGGCACCGCCACCATGCGCACCGGCGGCGACGACATCGCCCAGGCCCTGGCGCTGATGGGCGTGCGTCCGGTGTGGCAGGCCGGCAGCCAGCGCGTGGAAGACTTCGAGATCCTGCCGCTGTCGCTGCTCGACCGCCCCCGAGTGGACGTGACGCTGCGGGTATCGGGCTTCTTCCGCGATGCCTTCGCCAACCTCATCCGCCTGTTCGATGCCGCCGTGCAGGCCGTAGCCGAACTGGACGAACCCGAGGACATGAACCCCCTGGCCGCGCGGGTGAAACTGGAAAGCGCCCGCCTCGCCACCGAAGGGCTGGCCGCGGACGACGCGCGGTTGCAGGCCGGCTGGCGCATCTTCGGCGCCCAGCCCGGGGCCTATGGCGCCGGCGTGCAAGGCGCCATCGAGGAGCGCCAATGGCAGGACCGAGCCGAACTGGCCGAGGTGTATTTGAACTGGGGCGGCTACGCCTACGGCGCCCAGGATGCCGGCACGCCCGCGCGGGCGCGCTTCGCCCAACGCCTGGAGCGGCTGCAGGCGGTGCTGCAGAACCAGGACAACCGCGAGCACGACATCCTCGACTCCAATGATTACTACCAGTTCCAGGGCGGCATGCTCGCCGCCGCCGAGACCCTGCGCGGCGAGAAAGTGGCCAGCTACCACGGCGACCACAGCCAGCCGGACCTGCCACGCATCCGCTCGCTGAAGGAGGAACTCGGCCGCGTGGTGCGCTCGCGCGCCGCCAACCCCAAGTGGATCGCCGGCATGAAGCGCCACGGCTACAAGGGCGCCTTCGAGCTGGCGGCGACCGTGGACTACCTGTTCGCCTTCGACGCCACCAGCGAGTTGATCGACGACCACCAGTACCAGCTGCTGGCCGACGCCTACCTGATGGACGCCGACACCCGCGACTTCATCCAGCAGCACAACCCCGACGCCCTGCGCGACATTGCCGAGCGCCTGGTGGAAGCCCAGCAACGCGGCCTCTGGGAACACCCCGGCGACTACCGCGAGGCCATCGAGAACCTGCTGCTGGATATCGAGGAGCAGTAGCCCCCGGCCTGATGCCCGGTGGGAGCGAATTCATTCGCGATGCTTTTCCATCGGTGCGTCGAGGCACCTGTAGGGGCGACTTCAGTCGCCAGGCGGGGCAACGCCCCGCCCACCGATGATTACCCGCGCAACCGCGCCGCCGCCTCCCGCAGGATGCGCTCGGTGCCGTCCCAGCCCAGGCAGCCATCGGTGATGGACACGCCGTAGCTCAGGTCGCAGGAAAGCGACTGCGCGCCGTCGAACAGGTGGCTCTCGATCATCACCCCGCGCAGGGCGTCCTGGCCGGCCAGGCGCTGGTCGATCACGTCCGCCAGCACCGCCGGCTGACGCAGCGGGTCCTTGCCGCTGTTGGCATGGCTGCAATCGACCATGATGCGCGGCGCGATGCCGAGCTTCTCCAGCCCCGCCCGTGCGACCGCGACGCTGGCTGCGTCATGGTTCGGGCCCTGGTGGCCGCCGCGAAGCACCAGGTGCGTATCGGCGTTGCCGGCGGTCTGCACCAGCGCCGGGCGGCCCTGGTCGTCGATGCCGAAGTGCTGGTGTGCATGGGCCGCCGAGCGCATGGCGTCAGTGGCGATGCCGAGGCTGCCGTCGGTGCCGTTCTTGAAGCCCACCGGCAGGTCGAGGCCGCTGACCATCTCGCGATGCACCTGGGATTCGCTGGTGCGCGCACCGATGGCGGCCCAGCCCAGCAGGTCATCGAAGTAGCCGGCGGCCAGGGGTTGCAGCAATTCCGTGGCCACCGGCAGCCCCAGCTCGATCATCTGCAGCATCAGCCGGCGGCTGAGCGCCAGGCCGGCCGCCATATCGCCACTGCCATCCAGGTGCGGGTCGTACACCAGCCCCTTCCAGCCCACCGTGGTGCGCGGTTTCTCGACGTAGGCGCGCATCACCAGCAGCAACTGGTCGCTCACCTCCGGCGCCAGCGCGGCAAGGCGGCGGGCGTAGTCGAGGGCGGATTCGGGATCGTGGATGGAACAGGGGCCGACCACCACCAGCAGGCGCGGGTCGTCGCCATCCAGCACCGCGCGCACGGCATCGCGCTGGGCACGGACCTGGCGGGCCAGGGCATCGTGCAGCGGCAGGCGCTGGCGCAGTTCGGCGGGGGTGGGCAGCGGTTGGGTGCTGCGCGAGGGGGACGCCAGGCTTTCCAGCGGCAGGGCGTGGAGGGGCTGGGCGGCGATGGGCGATACGGAAAAGGAATTCATGACGGGCATCCTCGGCCGGCGCGGTTCGGTCCGCGCGCGGCGCTCTAACTGGGTGTTCGATTCAGGGGTGTGAGTGCGGCGGCGAAGCGGCTAAATCGCCAGTCGGAGTTGCGGTAATAGGTGGCGTAGGTGCGGTAGCTGATCATGGTGCGATCCTCGGATTACGTGCGTTTGGCCTTGTGGGCCCTGGAAAAACAAAAACCCCCGGGCGGGTTGCCGACCGGGGGTTTTGTGGAGCTTTGGTTGGCGACCCTGCTGGAGTGGGCCGCCTGATCAGGTATCAGGCCAGCCCGTGGCTAAACCAATACCCATAGAAATAGCTGGCCGCAGCAGCCACGCGCGCACGTGCCGGGCGCTGGGCCTGGCAAGCGGTGAGCGGAGTGGAAGCGAGGTGCGGCATGACGATCTCCAAAGCGAATGCTGGCCAAATTACTGCATCGCCGGCCGCCGTTCAATCACTGTTTTCTATCGGCGCGTTCGGCCTTTCGCTACCATGCCGCGATGCGTTTTCAGGAACCCGTCATGTCCGAGCTCCCCCACTTCCCCTTGAGCGCCGTGGTCGCCGCCGACGAGCTGAAGCTCGCGCTGTACCTGGCAGCCATCGACCCGGCCATCGGCGGTGTGCTGATCGAAGGCCCGCGCGGCATGGCCAAGTCCACCCTGGCCCGGGGCATCGCCGACCTGCTGCCGCAAGGCATCTTCGTCACCCTGCCCCTGGGCGCCAGCGAGGAACGTATCGTCGGCACCCTCGACCTCGACGCGGCCCTGGGCGAAGGCCGTGCGCAGTTCTCCCCCGGCGTGCTGGCCAAGGCCCACGGCGGCGTGCTCTATGTCGACGAGGTGAACCTGCTGCCCGACCACCTGGTGGACCTGCTGCTGGATGTCGCCGCCAGCGGCGTCAACCTGGTGGAGCGCGACGGCCTGTCCCACCGCCACGCCGCGCGCTTCGTGCTGATCGGCACCATGAACCCCGAGGAAGGCGAGCTGCGCCCGCAACTGCTGGACCGCTTCGGCCTCAAGGTCACCCTCGACGGCCAACCGCAACCGGCCGAGCGCGCCGAGATCGTGCGCCGCCGCCTGGCCTTCGACGCCGACCCGCAGGGTTTCATCGCCCAGTGGGACACCCCGCAGCAGGCCCTCGCGCGCCGTTGCCAGGACGCCCGCGAACGCCTCGCCGCCATCCCCCTGGATGACAGCGCCCTGGACCAGATCGCCCAACGCTGCTTCGCAGCCGGCGTCGACGGCCTGCGCGCCGACCTGGTGTGGCTGCGCGCCGCCCGCGCCCATGCCGCCTGGCGTGGCGCGCCACGTATCGAGGCAGAGGATATCGACGCCGTCGAGCACTTCGCCCTGGCCCATCGCCGTCGCCACGCAACGCCACCCTCGGCCCCGCCGGCACAATCGCCCGCCTCCGCGCCGGCGCCCAGCGATGCCGCCGGCGCCGAAGGCCAGTGGGGCGAGCTGCCCGCGCAACCCGTGCCCACCGACACCCGACGCGAGCTGCCGGGCTGGCCAAAAAAGCCCTGAGCATCCGCCCGCGCCGGGTCATGGGCGCGGATGCCAGACCAGGCCCCGGGACACTCGCCAACGGCCGCAGCGGCGCGGCCCGTGGCGGGCGCGACGGTGCCATCCAGTGGCTGCCGACCCTGCTGCGCGGCCGCCCGCGCAAGGCCGACGACCTGGTGCGCCGCCCCCGAGGCCAGCGCCCCGATGCACTCTGGCTGCTGCTGGTGGACGCCTCCGCCTCCACCCGCCGCCACGGCGCCCTGTCACGCGCCAAGGGCCTGCTGGCCGGGCTGTTCGAATCCGCCTACCGCCAGCGCGCCCGCCTCGCCCTGCTCCACGCCACCGGCCGCGAACCCCACTGGCTGTGGCAGGGCAGCAAGGCCTCGGCGCCACTGCATCAATGGCTCGACGGCCTCGGCGCCGGCGGCGGCACCCCGCTGATCGAGGCCCTGCACCTGGCCCGTGACTGGCTGCAGCGCCGCCAACGACAGAAGCCCGCGGAGCACCAGCGCGTGCTGATCCTCACCGATGGCCGCCTCAAGGACTGGCCCGCCCTGGAGCCGCTGGGCTGCGACACGCTGCTGGTGGATATCGAAGGCGGCCCCATCCGCCTCGGCCGCGCCCGCCAATTGGCCGAGGAACTGGGTGCGGAATACCGGGTGCTGTCGGACTGAGCCGGATGCGCTCGGAATAGGCACCGCTTGGTGGACATAAAGAGCGATGTCCACCCTACCCGCGGGGGACCCCGTGAATGGCATGCGACTTCGGGTGGACCACGCTTTACCGGTCCACCGGGCAGAGCTGAAGGTGTCCCCAAATGCGAGCCAACCTCGCGGATGCCCAATGAACTGAAGTTGCACATACCGGCCTCGCAACGTTGGGCCTCGCTGCGCTCGGCGCCAACCTACGTCCGCGTCGGACCTGAACCACCCGCGCCCTGGATCGTCCATCAACCAGATGGTCGAACGTCGCCCGCCCCGGGTGCGTGTTAAGGTCCGCCCTTTTCTTTGCGGAATGCCCGATGAACCAAGCAGTGCCCTGCGCCGACAGCCCAGCCACCCGTCTCGCCACGCGCCTGGCGTTCTTCGTCTCCGGCTTCGGCATGGCCTGCTGGGCGCCGCTGGTGCCTTACGCCAAGGCGCGCCTGGGTATCGAGGAGGCGGTGCTGGGGCTGTTGCTGCTGTGCCTGGGGGCTGGCTCGATGCTGTCCATGCCGGTGGCCGGCGTGCTGGCCGGGCGGATCGGCGCCCGTCCGGTGATCCTGGTGGGCGGGCTGGGCCTGTGCTGCGCCATGCCGCTGCTGGCCGGTGCCGACTCCAGCCTGGTGCTGGCCCTGGCCCTGGCCTTGTTCGGCGCCTCCCTGGGGGCCATGGACGTGGCGATGAACATCCACGCCGTGGAGGTGGCGAACGACGCACCGGTTCCCTTGATGTCGGGCTTCCACGGCCTGTTCAGCCTCGGCGGCTTCGTCGGTTCCCTCGGCATGACCGGGCTGCTGGCCGCCGGGCTGGCACCGCTGCCGGCGATTCTCGTCGCCCTGCTGGTGGTCATCCTCGGGCTCGCCCTCGCGGCACCGCGCCTGTTGCGCACCCGTTCGGGCAGCGAAGGGCCACTGTTCGTGCTGCCGCGCGGGATCGTTCTGCTGCTGGGGGCGCTGACCTTCGCCATGTTCCTGGCCGAAGGCGCGCTGCTGGATTGGGGCGCCATCCTGCTGGTGGAAACCCGCCAGTTCGACCCGGCCCAGGCCGGGATCGGCTACGCACTGTTCTCCCTGGCGATGCTCAGCGGCCGGCTGACGGGCGACCGGGTGATCGCCCGCCTGGGGGAGTACCGCGTGCTGGTGGGCGGCGGCCTGCTGGCCACGGCCGGCTTCGCGCTGATGCTGCTGGCCCCGCACACCGCTCTGGCGCTGGCGGGTTTCCTGCTGGTCGGGCTGGGCGCGGCCAATATTGTGCCGGTGCTGTTCACCGCCGCCGGCCGCCAGAGCGCCATGCCGCCCAACCTCGCGGTGGCCGCCGTGACCACCGTCGGCTACGCCGGCGTACTCGCCGGGCCTGCGCTGGTGGGCTTCGTCGCCCAGGGCCTGGGCCTGGTCACGGCCTTCATGATCCTCGGCGCGCTGATGCTCTCGGCGCCGCTCACGGCGGGGCGTTTCGCGCGGTGAAGGGGCGAAGTCAGATACCAGTGATCAACAGATCCAAGGCTGCGATGATTTCGAAACGATGACCTGACAAGTCCGCCACCTGAGCGCCAAGAACATTACGTGGCACACCTGCCAATTCAGGGGTGAACATCACCACTGTTGTTCCTTCCACCTCGAACTTCGGCATCAGGGTTCCAACCGCTCGGCCATCCAGGATGTCATCGATGTACAGAGGCACTATTAGACGAGTTGCGAGGCCGTCGATCAGATCGCTCTGCACATCCAGCAGATAAGGGATTTTCGCTCGAGTGGCTGGATTCGTATTGAGATGGACAGCGAACTGGGGCATCAGAAGCGCCTCAGACCATCACTGAAAACACCATGCTCCTCGACATGCTGGTTGTAAGCGGCAATGGCCTCGCGATTCTCTTCGAGCCAGACTTCGCGCTGACGGGTTTTCAAGGCCTCCACCAAGGCCTGTTCCAGGGTCGAGGAAAGATTGATATCCAAAGAGCGGGCCTTGCTCAGCAGATCACTGTTGATGCTGAGGTTGGCGGCCTTCTTCGGCGCTTGGGCGTTGTAGAGAGCAGGCATTTTCGAACCCTCACGGTTAATGCGCACATCTTATGCGCACACAAACCCGCAAAGCAAAATCGAGCGTCAGGCGTCCCTTAAACACTGGTCAGCATCTCCGGCACTGCCCGTTCTTCGACTATTCGTTCCTGCACCCAGCGCAGCACCTCCGCCTCATCGCGGATGCGGTACCACTCGCCTTCCGGGTAGAGGCTGGCGGTGGGGCCGAGGTCGCAGGGGAACTGGCATTGGGTGCGGGTGATGTGCACGCCGCCTTCGCACTCCAGCTTGCCGGCGGCCTTGAGGGTTTCCCGCAATTTCTTCCACAGAGGCAGCGCACCACGGCGGGTGCAGCGCGGGCCGTTGCACAGCAGCAGGCGGCGAGCGTGGGGCGGGATGCAGGACCAGGCGTGGCTGCCCGGCAGCTCCGGTACGCCGACGCAGGCCAGGTGCAGTTCGCGGCGCTCGACCAGGGCGACGGCGGCGCCGGCCGGGTCGCTGTCGTATTGGCCCAGCAGGCTGGCGACGAAGAGTTGCTCGGGGGCGTCGAGGCGACCCAGTTCGCTGCGCAGCCAGTCGAGGTGTTGAGCGGTTGATTGCGGGTCGAGGTCGATCACCAGCAGCGGGCGCGGGCTGGCCTGCACGGCATGCAGCAGTGCATCGAGGCCGGTGCCGGTGTCAACGATATCGGCGAGTGCCGCCTCACCGCGCAGGGCACTCAGCTGGCGGCGGAACAGCTCGGCGAAGGAGCCGGTGTAGAGGTCGGGCCCGGCGAACAGCACGCGGGCGTAGGGAGTGGCGGTCATGGTGTTTCCAGGTAGGGGACGAGGGCCTGCCAGAGGCCGTCGAGCGAGTCGAATTCACGGGTGACGGGGGGCAGCTCGGGGCGCTTGAGGATCAGCACCGGCAGGCCACGCTCGCGGGCCACCTGCAGCTTGGGTTCAGTGGACTGGCTGCCGCTGTTCTTGCTGATCAGCACGTCGCTGCGCAGCCGCTCGAACAACGCACGCTCCTCATCCAGAACGAACGGGCCACGGGCACCGATCACCTCGAAGCGTTCACCGGGCGCCTGGCTTTGCAGGCAGCGCACCGTCCAGTGCTGGTGGGCGGGGATTTCACCCAGGTGCTCCAGGGGTTCGCGGCCAAGGGTGAAGAAGGGGCGCTGGAAGGTGGCCAGGGCGTCGAGCAGCTCGGCCCAATCAGCAACCTCGCGCCAGTCGTCGCCCTCGCCGGCGCGCCAGCCGGGGCGACGCAATGCCCAGCAGGGCACGCCAGCAAGCTCGGCAGCGCGGGCGGCGTTGTGGCTGATCTGTGCGGCATAGGGATGGGTGGCATCGAGCAGCAGGCCGATGCCGTTGTCCTCGATGTAGCGCGCCAGCCCTTCGGCACCGCCGTAGCCGCCGACGCGCACCTGGCAGCTCAGGTCGGCCGGCACCTTGCCGAGGCCGGCGAGGCTGTAGACGTGTTCGGGGCCCAGGCGCCGGGCCAGGGCCAGGGCCTCGGTGACCCCGCCCAGCAGCAGGATGCGTTTCATGGGTGCTCCAGGGCCTGGCCCACCAGGTTGCCCTGGCGGTCGATGGCGAAGACTTCCAGGCTGACGCCGGCGGGTACGGTACGACGGGCGAAGGCCAGGGCGTGGGCGCAGACCGTATCGCCCAGGGGCACCCCGGCGGCGTGGGCCAGCGCCAGTGCCTGCTGGCTGGTGTTGGCCCCGCGCATGGCGCCCTGCAGCTCGGCATCGGCGCCCAGGCCGGCGGCCCATTCGGCGAGCAGCGGCAGGTCGATGCTGGAGTGGCGGCTGTGCAGGTCCATGTGGCCGGCGGCGAGCTTGCTGATCTTGCCGAAGCCACCGCACAGGCTGAGCTTTTCCACCGGTGCCTTGCGCAGGTGCTTGAGCACGGCGCCGGCGAAGTCGCCCATCTCGATCAGCGCGGTGTCGTCGAAACCATAGCGGTGGCGCATGGCGTCCTCGCTGGCGTTGCCGGTGCAGGCGGCCAGGTGGGTGAAGCCGTTGGCGCGGGCGACGTCGATGCCCTGGTGGATGGAGGCGATGTAGGCCGAGCAGGAGAAGGGCCGGACGATGCCGGTGGTGCCGAGGATCGACAGGCCACCGAGGATACCCAGGCGCGGGTTCATGGTTTTCAGCGCCAGCTCGGCGCCGCCCTGCACGCAGACGGTGACCTCGAAGCCGCCGGCGTGACCGCGCTCCTGGGCCAGGCGCGTGAGGTGCTCGGTCATCATCCGCCGTGGCACCGGGTTGATCGCCGGCTCGCCCACCGCCTGGGTCAGGCCCGGTTTGGTGACGGTGCCGACGCCGGGCCCGGCATGGAAGCGCACCCCCGGCTCGGCGGCCAGGCGCACCTGGGCGTAGATCAGCGCGCCGTGGGTCACGTCCGGGTCATCGCCGGCATCCTTCAGAGTGCCCGCCTCGGCGCCGCCATCGATCAGGCGACAGAACTCCAGGCGCATGAGCACCTGCTGGCCCTTGGGCAGGACGATCTCCACCGCGTCGCTCGCCGCGCCGCCCAGCAACAGGCGCGCCGCCGCCAGGCTGGTGGCGGTGGCACAACTGCCGGTGGTGTAGCCGCTGCGCAGGGGCGCGGGCTGTTCGGGGGTTTCGTCACGCATGGCGGGGTCGTGCAGGGCAGGACTCGGCGGCGCTCGGCGCCAACCTAGGCATCCTTGAGCACCTCGAGCAGGGTGATGGGCAGTGCCGAGCGCCAGGTGTCGAAGCCGCCCAGGGGCTGGGCCTGGGCGATGGCGATGCGGGTCAGCTCGCCGCCATGGGCTTCGCGGAAGGCCACCAGCACCGCCTCGCTCTGCAGGGTCACGGCATTGGCCACCAGGCGGCCGCCGGGCTTGAGCTGGCTCCAGCACCGCTCCAGCACGCCGGGTTCGGTGACGCCGCCGCCGATGAACACCGCATCGGGCGCAGGCAGGCCGTCGAGGGCGGTGGGGGCCTGGCCGGCCACCAGGTGCAGGCCGGGCACGCCGAGGGCGTCGCGGTTGTGGCGGATGTGCGCCTGGCGGCCCTCGTCAGCTTCGACGGCGATGGCGCGGCAGGTGGGATGGGCGCGCATCCATTCGATGCCGATGGAGCCGCTGCCGGCGCCCACGTCCCAGAGCAATTGCCCCGGTTGTGGCGCCAGGCGCGCGAGGGTGATGGCGCGAACGTCGCGCTTGGTCAGCTGGCCGTCGTGGCGATAGGCGTCGTCGGGCAGGCCGCAGGTGAGCGGCAGGCGCCGGGCCTGCTCGCCGGCGCGGCAGTCGATGGCCACCAGGTTGAGGGCGGCGACCTCCATGGCCGGCCACTCGCCGGCAATGCCGTCGATGCGCCGCTCGGCCGGGCCACCCAGGTGCTCCAGCACGGTCATGGCGCTGGGGCCGAAGCCGCGTTCGTTCAGCAGGCCAGCGATAGCAGCGGGGCTTGCGCCGTCGTTGCTCAGCACCAGCAGGCGGGCGCCGTCATGCAGGTGCAGGTTGAGTGCAGCGAGGGGCCGCGCCACCAGGGAGACCAGGCTGGTGTCCTGCAGCGCCCACCCCAGGCGCGCGGCGGCCAGGGAGGTGGACGAGGGCGCGGGTAGCACACGCAGCTCGTCGGCGGGCAGTTGCCGCGCCAGGCTGGCGCCGACGCCGAACAGCATCGGGTCACCGCTGGCCAGCACGCAGACCGGCGCGCCACGGCGTTGCAGCAGCGGCTCCAGGGAGAAGGGGCTGGGCCAGGCACTGCGTCGGGCGCGGATGCAATGGGGCAGCAATTCCAGCTGGCGCGGGGCGCCCACCACCTCCTCGGCGGCCAGCAGCGCATGGCGCGCGGCCTTGCCCAGGCCGGCGTAGCCGTCCTCGCCTATCCCCACCAGCGTCAGCCAGGGCTGCATGCGTTTTTCCTCGTATCCGACCGTGCCGCGTCCGTTGGGCATCCGACAACCAGCCGCATCCCACAGCCGCGCAAAGCGGGCATAATAGCGCCCTTCACCGGTTGCCGGAGCGCCCACTGCGCCCGGCCTAAGAGGGAACACGGTCCAAGCCGTGGCTGCCCCCGCAACTGTATGCAGCGAGTTCTCGCGATCCGTGCCACTGGGAAACCGGGAAGGCCGCGACGGACACTGACCTGCCAGCCAGGAGACCTGCCGGTGACACCAGTCGCGTGTGCACGCATCGAGCGGGGTGTCTCGGTGCCAGGGTTCCCCGTGCGGGGAACACGGTCGCCGCGGCAACTGACCCGGTGACCACGGTGAAACAGGCTCCCTCCAGCGCTCCATCCGTCCGCCCCTCGGCCTGCCCGGGGTTGCTGCGTATCGTCCCGGCGAAGGATGGCGGCATCTGCCGCATCAAGCTGCCCTGCGGTCGCCTGCAGGCCGGCACGGCCGAAGCCCTGTCGATCGCCGCCCATGGCCATTCCGGCGGCGTGCTGGAAGCCACCAACCGCGCCAACCTGCAGATCCGTGGCGTGACCCCGGGCAACGAACAGGCGCTGATCACCGAGCTGCTGGCCATCGGCCTGGGCGCCGCCACGCCGGGCGCGGACGATGTGCGCAACCTGATGGTCAGCCCCGCCGCCGGGCTCGACCCGCAGGCGCTGCAGGACATCCGCCCCCTGGCCACTCGCCTGCTGGCCCTGCTGGAAGACAACCCGCGCTTCCACGTGCTTTCGCCCAAGTTCGCCCTGCTGCTGGACGGCGGCGAAGCCCTGGCGATGCTCGACCACCCCAACGACATCTGGCTGGCCGCCATGGAGCCCGGCAAGGACGGCCTGTTCGCCTTCGGCCTGGCCGGCTGCCCGCCCCGCGAAACCGGCGACGCCCCCGCCCTGGCGGCGGTACCCGGCGCCCGGGTGCCGGCCCTGGTGGAGGCGCTGCTGGACCTGTTCCTCGAATTGGCCACGCCGCAGCAGGCCCGTATGCGCGACCTGCTCGGCAGCCTCGGCGCCGAGCGCTTGCTGGCCGAACTGCGCCAGCGACTGCCCTTCCCGCTCCACGACGCCGGCAACTGGCGCCGCCCTGCCAGCGACCTGCGCCCCGTCGGCGTGCTGCCGCAACTGCAGGCCGGCCTGTACCTGGTGGGCGCCATCCCGCCCTTGGGGCGCCTGCAGGCCAGCCAATTGCTGACCCTCGCCGAACTGGCCCAGCGCCACGGCGACGGCAGCCTGCACATGACCCCCTGGCAATCCGTGCTGCTGCCCAACGTGCCGGGACAGGAAACCGCCCCGCTGCTGGCCGAGCTCGCGGCTCTGGGCCTGTGCACCGATATCGACGCGCCCCTGGCGCGCATCCAGGCCTGCACCGGTTCCGCCGGTTGCGCCAAGGGCCTGGCCGACACCAAGGACGACGCCCTGACCCTGGCCGCCGTGCTGCCCGACGGTGCCCAGGTGCACCTTTGCGGCTGCCCGCGCTCCTGCGCCGCCGCCAACGTGGCGCCGCTGACCCTGCTGGCCACGGGCGACGGCCACTACGACCTCTATCGACGCGACGACGGCGCCGGTGGCTTCGGCCGCCCGCTGGCGCGCGACCTAGACATACACGCGGCGGCCGCCTGGCTGGCCGCCACGCCTGACAGCTGGAGCTCCACCGAATGATCGATTACATCCGCGATGGTCAGGAGATCTATCGCCACTCCTTCTCCATCATCCGCGCCGAGGCGGACCTCACCGCCATCCCGCCGGACCTGGAGAAGCTCGCCGTGCGCGTGATCCACGCCTGCGGCATGGTCGACGTGGTGCAGGACCTGCGCTTCTCCCCCGGTGCCGGAGCCGCCGGCCGCGCCGCCATCGCCGCTGGCGCGCCGATTCTCTGCGATGCACGCATGGTGGCCGAGGGCGTGACCCGCGCGCGCCTGCCGGCGGACAACAAGGTCATCTGCACCCTCAATGACGCCGGTGTGCCGGAGCTGGCCCGCGAACTGGGCAACACCCGTTCGGCCGTGGCCCTGGAGCATTGGCGCGAACACCTGGAAGGCAGCGTGGTGGTGATCGGCAACGCACCCACCGCGCTCTTCTACCTGCTGGAGATGCTCGATGCCGGCGCACCGAAACCGGCGCTGATCCTCGGCTTCCCGGTGGGCTTCGTCGGCGCGGCGGAATCCAAGGACATGCTCGCCGCCGACAGCCGTGGCGTGCCCTACGTGATCGTGCGCGGTCGTCGTGGCGGCAGCGCCATGGCGGCGGCGGCGATCAACGCCCTGGCCACGGAGGTGGAGTGATGGGTGCGCAGGAACATTCCGGCAAGGGCCGGCTGATCGGCCTGGGCGTGGGCCCCGGCGACCCCGAACTCATCACCCTCAAGGCCCTGCGCCTGCTGCAGTCGGCCCCCGTGGTCGGCTACTTCGTGGCCAAGGCGAAGGCCAACCTGGGCCAGGGCGGCAATGCCTTCGGCATCATCGAGCAGCACCTGGTGGAGTCGCAGCTGCGCATGCCCCTGGTCTACCCGGTGACCACCGAGAAATTGGAGCCGCCGCTTTCCTACGAGGATGTGATCAGCGACTTCTACGACACCGCCGCCCAGCAGGTGGCCCAGCACCTGGACGCCGGCCGCGACGTGGCGGTGATCTGCGAGGGCGACCCGTTCTTCTACGGCTCCTACATGTACCTGCACGACCGCCTGGCCGAGCGCTACGAGGCCGAAGTGGTGCCGGGCGTGTGCTCCATGCTGGGCAGCGCCGCGGTGCTCGGAGTGCCGCTGGTGTACCGCAACCAGAGCCTTTCGGTGCTCTCCGGCGTGCTGCCGGAAGCGGAGCTGAAGGCGCGCCTGGCGGACGCCGAGGCGGCGGTGGTGATGAAGCTCGGGCGCAATTTCGACAAGGTGCGCCGGGTGCTCGGCGAGCTGGGCCTGGACGGCCGTGCCCATTACGTGGAGCGCGCCACCATGGGCAACCAGCGCATCCTGCCGCTGCACGAGGTGGACCCGATGGCCTCGCCCTACTTCTCGATGATCCTGGTCCCCGGCCAGAAGTGGAGAGGGTGATGGACGCGCGCAAGGCCCCGGCCATCCTGCTGCTCGGCCAGGGCGGCCTGCCCGTCGCCCGGCGCATCCAGGCGCTTTATCCACAGGCCCGCGTGCTCGGCCTGGCCGGGCGCGTGGCAGGCGCCGACGAACCCTACGCCGAGTTCGGCGAGACCCTGCGCGGGCTCTACCGCGACGACAGGCCGATCATCGCCCTGTGTGCCGCCGGCATCCTTATCCGCAGCCTCGCCTCGCAACTGGCCAGCAAAGGCGCCGAGCCGCCGGTGCTGGCCGTGGCCGAGGACGGCAGCGCCGTGGTGCCGCTGCTGGGCGGGCTCGGCGGGGTCAACCGCATGGCCCGCGAGATCGCCGCGCAACTGGAGGTGGCCCCGGCCATCACCACCAGCGGCGAACTGCGTTTCGGCACCTGCCTGCTGGAACCGCCAGCCGGCTATGCCCTGGCCGATATCGAGCAGGGCAAGCGCTTCGTCTCCGACCTGCTGGGTGGCGAGCCCGTCCGCGTCGAGGGCGAGGCGCCCTGGCTGGAGAGCGCCAACCTGCCCCTGGCGGAGCAGGCGCAGCGGGTTATCCACATCACCGCCGAGCAACGTCCCGATGCCGCTGACGAGCTGCTGATCCACCCCCGCGTGGTGGCGGCGCGCATCGACGGGGCAGCGGACGCCGACGCCGTGCGCCAGGCCCTGGCAACCGCCGGGCTGGCCAGCGGCGCCCTCGCCTGCCTGCTGGCCGACCCCGAGCGCATGACCGACGCCACGCTGGCCGCCTGCGCCGACGAACTCGGCGTGCCATTGCGCTTCGTGGTCAACGAACAGGCACTGCCGCCCCTGCACCCGCACCTCTCCGGCGTCCGCCTGTACCGCGCGGAGCGGCCGCTGGATGTGGAGCGCATCGGCCAGCGCCGTGGCCGCCTGACGGTGGTGGGCCTGGGCCCGGGCGCCGCCGAGTTCATGGTCCCGGCCACGCGCCGCGCCCTGGACGAGGCCGAGGACCTGCTGGGCTACGAGACCTACATCCGCATGGCCGGCCCCTTCCGCCCCGAGCAGGTGCTGCACTGCACCGACAACCGCGAGGAGCTGCAACGCGCCCGCCACGCCTTCGAGCTGGCCGCCAGCGGGCGCCGGGTGGTGGTGGTGTCCTCGGGAGATCCGGGCGTGTTCGCCATGGCCGCCGCCGTGCTCGAAGCCCTGGACGACAACCGCGACCCGCACTGGCAACGCGTGGAGCTGCAGGTGTTCCCCGGCGTCTCCGCCGCCCTGGCCACTGCCGCCAAGGCCGGTGCGCCCCTGGGCCACGACTTCTGCCTGATCTCACTCTCGGACAACCTCAAGCCCTGGGAGGTGATCGAGCAGCGCCTCGACCACGCCGGCGCCGCCGACCTGGCCATGGCCTTCTACAACCCCATTTCCAAGGCCCGCCCCTGGCAGCTGGCCCGCGCGCTGGAAATCGTCGCCCGCCACCGCCGCCCGGAAACAGTTGTCGTCCTGGGTCGCGACATCGGCCGCCCGGCCGAGGCGCTGACGCTTACCAGCCTCGGCGAGCTGCGCCCGGAACAGGTGGACATGCGCACCCTGGTGATCATCGGTTCGTCACTGACCCGGCGCATTCCCCGCCCCGACGGCCAGGACTGGGTGTACACCCCGCGCTGGTATCGCTGAGGCGGCACCCGCACCTGGCAGGACGCGAAGCAAGGGCGGACGGTTCGACATGACCGGCCGCCCTTTTCCTGCACGCCAACGTTGCAAATCCCTTCGCGCATCAAGAAAATGCGATTAATTTTCATTTGCTACCGATTCTTCGGTGACCCCATGTCGTCTCCCCATCTCAGTGTGCAACGCCTCTACAGCGACCATCACGGCTGGCTGAAGAACTGGCTGCGCGGCCGCCTTGGCAACGCCGCCGATGCCGCCGACCTGGCCCAGGACACCTTCCTGCGCCTGCTCGCCCGCCGTGAGCAGTTGGAGATCGCCACGCCGCGCGCCTTCCTGCGTACCGTCGCGCGGGGGCTGGTGATCGACCACTGGCGCCGCGAGGAACTGGAGCGGGCCTACCTGGAATCCCTCGCCCACCTGCCGGAGGCGCAGACGCCGAGCCTGGAGGAGCGCGAGCAGATACTCGAGTTGCTGGAACGCATCGCGCGCCTGCTCGATGGCCTGAAGCCGAAGGTGCGCACCGCTTTCCTGCTGGCTCAGTGCGAGGGGCTGACCCATGTGCAGGTGGCCGAGCGCATGGGCATCTCCCTGCGTTCGGTGGAGCGCCATGTCGCCGACGCCCTGTTCCATTGCTACCAGCTGCGCTTCGCCGAATGAGCGCCTCATCCCAAACCGATGCGCAGGTGGTGCGCCAGGCCATCCACTGGCTGGTGCGCTTGCGCTCGGCCAGCGGTGATGCCGAGCTGCAGCGCGCCTGTGAACACTGGCGTGCCGCTCACCAGGACCACGAACAGGCCTGGCAGCGCGTGCAGGTGCTGGACGACGAACTGTCCAGCTCGCTGAAAGCCGTGCCCGGCGCCGACACGGTGATGGAGACCCTGGAAACCTCGGCCCAACGCCTGCGTCGCCGCCAGGCCCTGAAGCTGCTGTCGGCAGCCATGGTCAGCGGTTCCGCGCTGTGGCTGGCCCGCGACCTGACGCCCTGGTCGCGCCTGACCGCCGATTACGGCACCGCCGTTGGTGAACGCCGCCACGTGGCGCTGGCCGATGGCACGCAACTGCACCTGAACACCGACAGCGCAGTGGATGTGCGCTTCGATGAGCACCAGCGCCTGCTGCTGCTGGACCGTGGCGAGATCCTCGTCGACAGCGGCTCTGACGCCACGACGGGCATCCCCCGCCCCCTGCGCGTGCGCACCCGCCACGGCCTGCTGGAGAGCCTGGGCGGCCGCTTCGTGGTGCGTCAGGAGCAGGCCGCCACCCGCCTGAGCGTCGCCGAAGGGGCGGTGAGCATCGCCCCATTGGCCGGCACCGGCGCCCTGGTGGCTCGCGCCGGGCAACGCTTCGATGTCAACGAATACGCCGCGCGCCCGCTGGAAGCAGCGGACATGGACGCAGCCGCCTGGGCCGATGGGCTGATCGTCACCCGTGGCATGCGCCTGGCCGACTTCCTCGCCGAAGTCTCGCGCTACCGAAACGGCCGCCTGGCCTGCAGCGATGCCATCGCCGACCTGCGCCTCTCAGGCGTGTACCGCCTGGACGACACCGACAAGCTGCTGGAGCTGCTGAGCCGCACGCTGCCGGTGGAGGTGCACTACCGCACCCGCTGGTGGGTGACGGTACAGGCCAGGGCCTGAAATCTTTTTTGGCGGGTTTTTCCGCAACGTCCGGCAAAGGGAATGAATCCCATTAACCTTTGCCTTTCACGGAAGCCTTCATGACCGCACCTCGCGCCTCCCGCCTCGCCCTTGCCGTACGCGGCGCCCTGCTTTCCGCCGCGCTGGCCGCCCCGCTGCTGGGCACCCCGGCCTTCGCCGAGGAAGCCACGAGCGCCGCCAGCCGCAGCTACGCCATCCCTGCCGGGCCGCTTGGCGAGGTGCTCAACCGCTTCGCCCGCGAGGCCGGGATCAACCTCTCCGCCACCCCGGAGCAGACCCGTGGCCTGCAGTCCCCCGGTCTGAGCGGCACCTGGTCGGTGGAAGGCGCGCTGGGCCAGCTGCTGGGCGACACGCCGCTGCAGGCCGAGAGCCTGGGCGATGGCAGCTACGTGCTGCGCGAGGTGAAGACCCAGGGCGCGCTGGAGGTGCCCTCCACCCAGGTGTTCGCCCTGGGTAACGCGCTGGGCAGCGAAGAGGGCTACCTGGCCACCCACAGCCAGATCGCCACCAAGACCAGCAAGGCGCTGCTGGAAACCTCGCAGACCGTCTCGGTGGTGACTCACGAGCAGATCGAGGACCAGGGCTCGAAGACCGTGCAGCAGGCGGTGCGCTACACCCCCGGCATCTTCACCGGCCAGGTGGGCGCCTCGAACCGCTACGACTACATCGTGATGCGCGGCTTCGCCGACAACAGCGTGGACAACGTCTACCTCGACGGCCTGAAGACCATGGGCGACAGCGGCACCTTCAGCTCGCTGCAGGTGGATCCGTACTTCCTCGAACGCATCGACGTGCTCAAGGGCCCGTCGTCCGTGCTCTACGGCCGCAGCCTGCCGGGCGGCCTGGTGGCGCTGACCAGCAAGAAGCCGCTCTACGAGGACTACCACCAGGTGCAGGCCACCGTGGGCAACATGGGCCAGAAGGGCGCGGGCTTCGACTTCAGCGGCCCGCTGGACGAGGACAAGCGCATCGCCTATCGCGTGGTGGGCCTGGGCGAGGGGTCGGACACCCAGTTCGACCACATCAAGGAAGAGCGCTACGCCATCGCGCCGACCCTCTCCATCGACTTCAGCGAAGACACCAGCCTGACCCTGCAGAGTTACCTGCAACACGACCCGAACGGCGGCTACCACGGCGGCGTGCCGGCCGAAGGCACCCTGTACCAGCGCAGTGGCCAGCGCATCGGCCGCGACTTCTTCGACGGCGAGCCGAGCCTGGAAGCCTTCGACCGCACCCAGCGCATGTTCGGCTATCAGCTGGAGCATCGCTTCGACGACGTCTGGACCGCGCGCCAGAGCTTCCGCTACCTCAGCTCCGACGTGAGCATGCAGCAGGCGTACGCCTATGGCTGGGCCTCGCCCACCGAGCTGAACCGCTACTACACCGATGCCACCGAGGACCTGAAGGCCTACATCGTCGACAACATGGTCCAGGCCGAATTCGACACCGGCGCCCTGCGTCACACCCTGCTGATGGGCCTGGACTACCAGAACCGCAAGACCAACGTGGAATGGGGCTCCGCCGCCCTCGCCCCGATCGACGCCTTCAACCCGGTGTATGGCAACGATGCGCTGGTGGGCTACGGCCAGGTGGAGCACGACCGCCGCCTGGAGCAGACCGGCCTCTACCTGCAGGACCTGATCGACCTGAACCAGTGGCGCTTCTCCATCGGCCTGCGCGAGGACTGGGTGGAGGTCTCGGACAAGAACGTGACCGCCGGCAGCAAGTCGGACGAGCGCCGCAGCAAGTTCACCGGCCGCCTCGGCGCGCTGTACCTGTTCGACAACGGCGTGGCGCCGTACATCAGCTATTCCGAATCCTTCAACCCCAACGCCTATTCGGATCAGGCCGGCAAGCCGCTGGAGCCCACCGAGGGCACGCAGTGGGAGGCCGGGGTGAAGTTCCAGCCGGTGGGCAGCGACAGCCTGTACACCGCCTCGCTGTTCCACATCGTCCAGCAGAACGTCGCCTCCAAGCTGCCGCAGCAGGATTGGTACACCCCCGTGGGCGAGGTGCGCTCCCAGGGCCTGGAACTGGAAGCCAACACCCAGGTGACCAAGAACCTCAAGGTGCTGGCCAGCTACACCTTCACCGACATCACCTACTCCAAGTCGCTGGACGGCACCCAGGGCAACACGCCGAACCAGGCGCCGCGCCACATGGCCTCCATCTGGGGCGAGTACAGCTTCGACGCCGGCGCCCTGGACGGCCTGCGCACCGGCCTCGGTGCGCGCTACGTCGGCCAGAGCTGGGCGGACAGGGCCAACACCCTGCACGTGCCCTCCTACACCCTGATCGATGCGCTGGTGGGCTATGACCTGGGCAAGGTGGGGCTCAAGGGCATGGACCTCAGCCTGAACGCCAACAACCTGCTGGACGAGGACTACATCGCCTCCTGCTACAGCCTGGAATTCTGCTACTTCGGCGAGCAGCGCAACGTCACCGCCACCCTCAGCTACCAGTTCTGACCGGTGCTTGAACGAGCCCGCCCCGGCACCGGGGCGGGCTCGTGCGTTTACGTGATCGACTTATCCACAGGAGAGCATCCGTGCGCCCTCTTCTCGTCCTGCTGCACCGCTACCTCGGCCTGGCCACCGCGCTGTTCCTCGCCCTCGCCGGGCTCACCGGCAGCCTGCTGGCCTTCCAGCACGAGATCGACGAATGGCTGAACCCGGCCTTCTACCACGCCCCCGCGCAGGGGCCGCTGCTGTCCCCCGGCGAACTGGTGCAGCGCATCGAGGGCGCCGAACCGCGCCTGCAGGTCTGGTACATGGAGTACCCGGACGAGGCCGGCCATGCCGCGCTGATGGCCGCGGTGCCGCGTACCGACCCAGTCACCGGTGTGCCCTACGACCTGCACCACCGGGTGATCTACCTGGACCCGGTGAGCGGCGCCGAGCTGGGCATGCGCCAGTGGGGTGCCTGCTGCCTGCAGGCGCAGAACTTCATCCCCTTCATGCTGGAGTTCCACTACAACCTGGCGCTGCCGGGCAACTGGGGGCTGATCCTGATGGGGCTGGTGGCGATCCTCTGGGTGATCGACTGCTTCGCCGGCGCCTGGCTGACGCTGCCCCGTGGCCGCCCCTTCCTGAAGAAATGGTGGACGGCCTGGACGCTCAAGCGCGGCGCCGGCCGCTACCGGCGCAACCTCGACCTACACCGGGCCGGTGGGCTCTGGCTGTGGCTGCTGCTCCTGCCGGTGGCGGTGAGCAGCGTGGCGATGAACCTGCCGGAGCCGGTGTTCAAGCCGGTGGTGTCGCTGTTCTCGGACGCGCCGCCGAGCACCTACCAGCGGCGCAGCCAGATGCCCCGCGAACAGCTGGGCGAGACACAGATGGATTACCAGCGCATCTACCGGCTGGCGCAAGCGGAAGGTGAGCGGCTGGGCATCGAGGGGGAGATCGGCGAGCTGTACTACAGCTTCGAGTACAACTTCTTCGGCGCCGGTTTCGGGGGCCGCGAGGCCAACCCGCTGGACAAGTCCTGGCTGTTCTTCCATGGCACCGACGGTCGACTGATCGGGGAGGAAATCGCCGGGCGCGGCACTCCGGGTGAACGCTTCTACCGGCTGCAGGCACCGATCCACGGCGGGCGCATCGCGGGGTTGCCGGGGCGCATCGTGATCGCGCTGCTGGGGCTGGCCATCGCCGGGCTGAGCGTCACCGGCGTGGTCATCTGGTGGCGCAAGCGGCAGGCCCGGCGCGCCAGTGCGGCCCGCGCCCGCGAGGGGCGGCGAGCCGCTTTCGGTCAGAACTTATAGCTCAGGCCGAGGGCCGTGCTTTCGTTGTTCTTGTCACGACCGGGCAGGTTGGAGTCCTTGTCCTTGTGCTCGTAGCTGAGGGTCATCACCAGGTCCTTGGTGAGCTTGTGACCGAGGGTGACGACGTGCTTGGTCTCGTCCTCTTCCTTGCCGGAGGGGTCGTGCTCGAAGTCGGTGTGGCGGCGGCTGTAGGCGACGCTGGCGAAGCTGTCCCAGGGCAGCTTGCGGGCGTAGCTGACCTTCCAGCCTTGCTGCTCCTTGTCCTTGTTGCGCGTGTCGTTGTCTTCCACCTTGGGCGAGTAGCTGAGCTCGAAGCTGTCCTTGCCGGTGGGCTTGAAGCGGGTGCCGACCTTGAAGGTGTCGACGTCGATGTCCAGCGGGCTGTCGTTTTCCAGGCCACGGTTCTCGTAGTTGTAACGGGTGTACAGCTCCAGCACGCGATTCAGCTTGTGGCTGGCGCCCAGTGACCAGATGGTGCTGGAGAGGTCGTACTGGTGGTCCTTGTACAGCTGCAGGTAAGTGACGGCGGCGTTGATCTTCAGGCGCCAGGCCGGGATGACGAAGGTGGGGCCGGTGGAGACCGCCCAGGTCTGCCGGTTGAGTTCGTCGCGGTCGTCCTGGCGGGCCTGGGCGATGTTGGCGCCGAGGTTCCAGCGGCTGCCACGGTCGTCGAAGCCGTAGCCGTAGCGCAGGCTGCCGGCGGCCTGCCAGCGGTTGTCGTGGACGGTGGACTTGGGCTTGGCGACCGGGGTGGGCGCGGTGTCGTCGTCCTCCTCGCCGTCGTCGGCCAGGTCGTCCTCGTCCAGGTCGATGTCGTCGAGCAGGTCGTCGAGGCTGTCGTCGTCCTCGAAGGCCATGTCGTCCATGTCTTCGTCGTCCTCGTCATCGAACGAGGGGGCCTGGGTCATGCCCGCGCTGGCGTTGGCGGTGTCGGTGTCATGCACCCGGGCCACGGCGACGCGGCCGCCGAAGGTGTGGGTCTTGAGTTTCCTGGCGATGCGCTTGGCCAGCTTGGCGCCTTCCTTGGCCTCCGCGGAGTCGGGGGCGTCCTGCTTGAGCCGCGCCAGCTCGGCCTTGGCGGCCGGGTAGTCGAGGGCGTCGGCATGGACCTTGGCCAGGGCCAGGCGCGCGCGGGGGTGGCTGGCACTCAGGCTCGGGTCGGCGAGGATGGCGCGGTACTGCTCGGCGGCACTGCCGAGCAGGCCCCAGCGGGCACTGCTTTCCGCGTCACGGGCGAGGGTCTGGTAGGGGCTGGCGATGCTGCACAGGGGCAGGCCGGCCAGAAGCAGAACGGCGGTCAGTCCGTTGAGTTTCATGGTGGGTTCCGGGGGGCGGTCGATGGAATGGTGGGCAAGCCTATAGAGGCGGTTTGCCAGCGTCCAGAGCCCGGCCCGAATGTGATGTTGCATTCACAAAGTCCCGCCCCACGCGGGCTACAGGCTGATCCGACAGCCGAAAACCGGCTGTGGACAACCGAGGCGTCGGGTGCCGTTTTCCTCCTCCCGAAACGAAAAAGGCGCAGCCGGGGGGCTGCGCCTTTGTCTGTGCCGAACGGCTCGAATCAGAACGGAATGTCGTCGTCGAAGCTGTCGTAGTCCGGCGCCGGTTGGGCGGCGGGCTGCGGAGCCGGGCGCTGTTGTTGCTCACGCGGGGCGGACTGTTGCGGCTCACGCTGCGGGCGCGGGGCACGCGGGGCGGAATCGCCATCGTTGCCGGGACGGCCGCCAAGCAGCTGCATCTGGCCGTTGATGTCGACCACGATCTCGGTGGTGTAGCGCTTGACGCCGTCCTTTTCCCACTCGCGGGTGCGCAGGGTGCCTTCGACGTAGACCTGCGAGCCCTTGCGCAGGTACTCGCCGGCGATTTCGGCGAGACGGCCGAAGAACACCACGCGGTGCCACTCGGTACGTTCCTGCTGCTGGCCGGTCTGCTTGTCCTTCCAGCTTTCGCTGGTGGCCAGGGTGACGTTGGTCACGGCATTGCCGTTGGGCATGTAGCGAACTTCGGGATCACCACCGACGTTGCCAACCAGAATGACTTTGTTAACCCCACGGGCCATAACGTTCTCCTAGGCTTCAGCACGTTCGGGCGCCGCGTTGATCAGGCGCTCCAGGGACGTGCGGTCCAATTGTTCGGTATCCAACTTGATGTAGATGGCGCCTTCTTCGGCGACCACCACGGCATCCGCCACTCCGGGCAATGCCAGCAATCGCGCCACCAGCCCGGCATCGCCGAGGGCCGCTGCCGACAAGGGCAGGCGCAGGCTGGTGACATACGGAGGCTCGCGCATAGTAACAGCAATGGCGAGCCAAATCGCACAGACAACGGCGCAGCCGATGAATACCACCGACAGCCCGCCATGCTGGAACAACCAGCCCCCCAGGATGCCGCCAAGGGCCGCGCCGAGGAACTGGCTGGTGGAGTAGACGCCCATCGCGGTGCCCTTGCCGCCGGCCGGGGCGACCTTGCTGATCAGCGACGGCAACGAGGCTTCCAGCAGGTTGAAGGCGGTGAAGAAGACGATGGTGCCGATGACCAGCGCCTGGAGGGTGTCGCCGAAGGCCCAGAAGTACAGTTCGCAGGCCAGGAGCACGCTGACGGCCCCAAGCAGCACGCGCTTCATCCGGCGCTTTTTCTCGGCGTAGATGATGAAGGGCACCATGCCGAAGAAGCCCACCAGCAACGCAGTGAGGTAGACCCACCAGTGCTGCTCCTTGGGCAGGCCGGCCTTCTCCACCAGCGCCAGCGGCAGCGCGACGAAGCTGGCCATGAGCACGGCGTGCAGGGCGAGGATGCCGAAGTCCAGGCGCAGCAGGTCGGGGTGCTTGAGGGTGGGCAGCAGCGCCTGGCGGGCGACCCCGGACTCGCGGTGCTGCAGCGGGTGGTCGGCGCGCGGCACCACCAGGGCGATGATGGCGATGCCCACCAGCGCCATCACGGCGGTCACCCAAAAAAGCCCGGAGAGGCCGAAGGCACGGGTGACCAGCGGGCCGACCACCATGGCGACGGCGAAGGAGACGCCGATGCTCATGCCGATCATGGCCATGGCCTTGGTGCGGTGCTGCTCGCGGGTGAGGTCGGAGAGCAGCGCCATCACGGCGGCGGAGATGGCCCCGGCGCCCTGCAGCACGCGGCCGGCGATCACACCCCAGATGGAGTCGGCGTTGGCGGCGAGCACTGCGCCGGCGGCGAAGATCAGCAGGCCGATATAGATGACGGGCAGGCGGCCGATACGGTCGGAAACGATGCCGAAGGGGATCTGCAGCACGGCCTGGGTGAGGCCGTAGGCGCCGATGGCCAGGCCGATCAGCGCGGGGGTCGCGCCGGCCAGGTCCTGCCCGTAGGTGGCCAGGACCGGCAGCACCATGAACATGCCGAGCATGCGGAAGGCGAACACCAGGGCGAGGCCGCTGGCCGCTCGGGTCTCGCGGCCGCTCATGCGTTCGGAATGGGAGTCGTGCATAGATTCCTCATGGGAAACGGATACGGGGAAATGCGTCGTGCCCCTCGGCGGCGCACGCACCCGACCCTGGGTGCCCGGCCTGTGCCGGCGCCAAAAAATGTCGCGCATTCTAACAGTCCCGGTGGTCTACAGCACAGTCGCGCGCCTTTGCCGCAGGCTAGGCACGCCCCGTATAATCGCCGGTTTCCCGCACGCCAAACGAGGCAGCAGTGGACAAGATCCTGATCCGTGGGGCCCGTACCCATAACCTGAAGAACGTCGATCTCACCCTGCCGCGCGACAAGCTGATCGTGATCACCGGCCTGTCCGGTTCCGGCAAATCCTCCCTGGCCTTCGACACCCTCTACGCCGAGGGCCAGCGCCGCTACGTGGAGTCGCTGTCGGCCTATGCCCGGCAGTTCCTGTCGATGATGGAAAAGCCGGATGTCGACACCATCGAAGGGCTGTCGCCGGCCATCTCCATCGAGCAGAAGTCCACGTCGCACAACCCGCGCTCCACCGTGGGCACCATCACCGAGATCTACGACTACCTGCGCCTGCTCTATGCCCGCGCCGGTACGCCACGCTGCCCGGACCATGACGTGCCACTGGAAGCGCAGACCGTGAGCCAGATGGTCGACCAGGTGCTGGCGATGCCCGAAGGCCGCAAGCTGATGCTGCTGGCACCGGTGATCCGCGAGCGCAAGGGCGAGCACCTGGCGGTATTCGACGAGCTGCGCGCCCAGGGCTTCGTGCGGGCACGGGTCAACGGCCGCATCTACGAGATGGACGAGCTGCCCAAGCTGGACAAGCAGAAGAAGCACTCCATCGATGTGGTGGTGGACCGCTTCAAGGTCCGCGCCGACCTGCAGCAGCGCCTGGCGGAATCCTTCGAGACGGCGATCAACCTGGCCGACGGCATCGCCCTGGTGGCGCCGATGGACGACGAGCAGGGCGATGAGACCATCTTCTCCGCGCGCTTCGCCTGCCCCCATTGCGGCCACTCCATCAGCGAGCTCGAGCCCAAGCTGTTCTCCTTCAACAACCCCGCCGGCGCCTGCCCCACCTGCGACGGCCTGGGGGTGAAGCAGTTCTTCGACGCCAAGCGCCTGGTCAACGGCGAGCTGACCCTGGCCGAGGGCGCGATTCGCGGCTGGGACCGGCGCAACGTCTATTACTTCCAGATGCTCGGCTCCCTGGCCGCGCACTACGGCTTCAGCCTGGAGAAGCCCTTCGACGAGCTGCCGGCCGAGGACCAGAAGGCGATCCTCTTCGGCAGCGGCCGCGAGGACGTGGACTTCCGCTACCTCAATGACCGTGGCGATATCGTCAAGCGTTCGCACCCGTTCGAGGGGATCATCCCCAACCTGGAGCGTCGCTATCGCGAGACCGAATCGAACACCGTTCGCGAGGAACTGGCCAAGTTCCTCAGCACCCAGCCCTGCCCGGACTGCCGGGGCACTCGCCTGCGCCGCGAAGCGCGCCATGTGTGGGTGGGCGAGAAAACCCTGCCGGCGGTCACCGGCCTGCCGGTGGGCGATGCCGCCGACTACTTCGGCGAGCTGAGACTGCCCGGCCGCAAGGGCGAGATCGCCGACAAGATTCTCAAGGAGATCCGCGAGCGCTTGCAGTTCCTGGTCAACGTCGGCCTCGATTACCTGACCCTGGACCGCAGCGCCGACACCCTTTCCGGTGGCGAGGCGCAGCGCATCCGCCTGGCCAGCCAGATCGGCGCGGGCCTGGTGGGCGTGATGTACATCCTCGACGAGCCCTCGATCGGCCTGCACCAGCGGGACAACGAGCGTCTGCTGGCCACCCTCACCCACCTGCGCAACATCGGTAATACGGTGATCGTGGTCGAGCACGACGAGGATGCCATCCGCCTCGCCGACTATGTGGTGGACATCGGCCCGGGCGCGGGCGTGCACGGTGGCCGCGTGGTCGCCGAAGGCACCCCGGACGAGGTGATGTCGCACCCCGACTCGCTGACCGGCAAGTACCTCTCCGGCCGGGTGAAGATCGCCGTGCCGGCCAAGCGCACCCCGCGCGACAAGAAGAAGTCGCTGCTGCTCAAGGGTGCCCGCGGCAACAACCTGCAGAACGTCAACCTGGAGATACCGGTCGGGTTGCTGACCTGCATCACCGGCGTGTCGGGCTCGGGCAAGTCGACGCTGATCAACAATACCCTGTTCCCCATCACCGCCACGGCACTGAATGGCGCGACCACGCTGGAAGCAGCCCCCCACGACAGCTTCGACGGACTGCAACACCTGGACAAGGTGGTGGACATCGACCAGAGCCCCATCGGCCGCACACCGCGCTCCAACCCGGCGACCTATACCGGGCTGTTCACGCCGATCCGCGAGCTGTTCTCCGGCGTGGCGGAGTCGCGCTCCCGTGGCTACGGGCCGGGGCGCTTCTCCTTCAACGTCAAGGGCGGCCGCTGCGAGGCCTGCCAGGGCGATGGCGTGATCAAGGTGGAGATGCACTTCCTGCCGGATATCTACGTGCCCTGCGACGTGTGCAAGGGCAAGCGCTACAACCGCGAGACCCTGGAGGTGCGCTACAAGGGCAAGAGCATCACCGAGGTGCTGGACATGACCATCGAAGAAGCGCGGGAGTTCTTCGATGCCGTGCCGGCCATCGCGCGCAAGTTGCAGACGCTGATGGACGTGGGCCTGTCCTACATCCGCCTCGGGCAGTCGGCGACCACCCTGTCCGGCGGCGAGGCACAGCGGGTGAAGCTGTCCCGTGAGCTGTCCAAGCGCGACACCGGCAAGACGCTGTACATCCTCGACGAGCCGACCACGGGCCTGCACTTTGCGGATATCCAGCAGTTGCTCGATGTGCTGCACCGCCTGCGTGACCACGGCAACACCGTGGTGGTCATCGAGCACAACTTGGATGTGATCAAGACCGCCGACTGGCTGGTGGACCTGGGTCCCGAGGGCGGCTCCAAAGGTGGCCAGATCATCGCCACCGGTACGCCGGAAGACGTGGCGAAGATGAAGCAGTCCCACACCGGGCACTTCCTCAAGCCGCTGCTGGAGCGTGATCGCGCCTGAGTCCAGCGCACAATGAAAAGCCCCTGCCACCGCGAGGTGACAGGGGCTTTTTCATGTCCGGTGAAGGGTTAGCCGAGCTGGACGCCAAGCGCCTTGGCGATGCCTTCGCCGTAGGCCGGGTCGGCCTTGAAGAAGTACTGCAGCTGGCGCTGCACCACATCCTCGGTGACACCGGCCATGGCGCCGGCGATGTTGCTGATCAGCAACGCCTTTTGCTCGGCGCTCATCAGGCGGAACAGCGCGCCGGCATGGCTGTAGTAGTCGCTGTCATCACGATGATCGTGACGGGCCGCGGCACCACTCAACTGCAGCGGCGGCTCGGCGTACTGCGGTGCCTGCTTGGGGGCATTCGCGTAGCTGTTGGGCTCGTAGTTGGGCGCAGCGCCACCATTGCTGCCGAACGCCATGGAGCCATCGCGCTGGTAGCTGTTCACTGGCGAGCGCGGCGCGTTCACCGGCAGTTGCTGGTGGTTGGTGCCCACGCGGTAGCGGTGCGCATCGGCGTAGGCGAATACGCGGCCCTGCAGCATACGGTCCGGCGACAGGCCGACGCCCGGAATCATGTTGCTCGGCCCGAAGGTGGCCTGCTCGACCTCTGCAAAGTAGTTGAGCGGGTTGCGGTTGAGCTCGAGCTCACCCACCTCGATCAGCGGGAACTCCTTCTGCGACCAGGTCTTGGTCACATCGAAGGGGTTCTCGTGGTGCGCTTCGGCCTGGGCCTCGCTCATGATCTGGATGCACACGCTCCACTTGGGAAACTCACCGCGCTCGATGGCGTTGAACAGGTCGCGCTGGGCGTAATCCGGGTCGGTACCGGCCAGGCGGGCGGCTTCGGCCGGCGCCAGGTTCTTGATGCCCTGCTTGGTCTTGTAGTGCCATTTGACCCAGTGGCGCTCGCCCTGGGCGTTGACCAGGCTGTAGGTGTGGCTGCCGAAGCCGTGCATGTGACGGTAGCCATCCGGGATGCCGCGGTCGGAGAACAGGATGGTGATCTGGTGCAGCGCCTCGGGCGAGTGCGACCAGAAGTCCCACATCATCTGCGCGCTCTTCAGGTTGCTTTGCGGCAGGCGCTTCTGGGTGTGGATGAAGTCAGGGAATTTCAGCGGATCGCGGATGAAGAACACCGGGGTGTTGTTGCCGACGATGTCCCAGTTGCCTTCCTCGGTATAGAACTTCAGGGCGAAGCCGCGGGGGTCGCGTTCGGTGTCTGCCGAGCCGCGCTCGCCACCCACGGTGGAGAAACGCAGGAAGGTTGGCGTCTGCTTGCCGACGGCGTCGAACAGCTTGGCGCTGGTGTAGCGGGTGATGTCGCGAGTGACGGTGAAGGTGCCGTAAGCACCCGATCCCTTGGCGTGAACGCGACGCTCGGGGATGTTCTCGCGGTTGAAGTGGGCGAGCTTCTCGATCAGGTGGAAATCGTCGAGCAGCAGCGGGCCTCGGGGGCCGGCAGAACGGGAATTCTGGTTGTCGGCGACAGGGGCGCCAGAGGCGCTGGTCAGGTACGTCTTCTTGTCCATCATCTTGCTTCCTCACGGATAGTTACTAGCCAACGAGGAACAGGATGAAGCAACCGGCGATGCAGAGCCAATGCATTAAGGGAAAGCGATCGATAGATATTATCTTTCGACGTGTAGGCCCGAATTGATTATTTCCAACGAGGCTCCGAAGCACTTCCAGGCAGGATGCGAAGAGAAGAAAACCATAGGACTGAAACGAAAAAACCGGGCACTAGGCCCGGTTTTCTCTTGTAGCGTACGACTTACTCGGCAGCTTCTACTGCTGCGCCGCCGACCGGACGGTCGATCAGCTCAACGTAGGCCATCGGAGCGTTGTCGCCAGCGCGGAAACCGCACTTCAGGATGCGCAGGTAGCCGCCCTGACGGTTGGCGTAGCGCTTGCCCAGATCGTTGAACAGTTTGCCAACGATGGCTTTCGAACGAGTGCGGTCGAAGGCCAGACGACGGTTGGCAACGCTGTCTTCTTTGGCCAGGGTGATCAGCGGCTCGGCAACGCGGCGCAGTTCCTTGGCTTTCGGCAGGGTGGTTTTGATCAGTTCGTGCTCGAACAGCGAAACCGCCATGTTCTGGAACATGGCCTTGCGGTGTGCGCTGGTGCGGCTGAGGTGACGGCCACTTTTACGATGACGCATGGTTCAATTCCTTACCAAACTCACGTTCGGTGATTACGACGATCAGGCAGTCGCCTTGTCGTCCTTCTTAAGACTTGCCGGCGGCCAGTTGTCGAGGCGCATACCGAGGGACAGACCACGGGAGGCCAGGACGTCCTTGATCTCGGTCAGGGACTTCTTGCCCAGGTTCGGAGTCTTCAACAGTTCCACTTCGGTGCGCTGAATCAGATCACCGATGTAGTAAATGTTCTCCGCCTTGAGGCAGTTGGCCGAACGTACGGTCAGCTCAAGATCATCAACCGGGCGCAGCAGGATCGGATCGATCTCGTCTTCCTGCTCGACTACTACGGGCTCGCTATCACCTTTGAGGTCGACGAACGCTGCCAGCTGCTGTTGCAGGATGGTAGCGGCACGACGGATGGCCTCTTCAGGATCCAGGGTACCGTTGGTTTCCAGATCAATGACCAGCTTGTCCAGGTTGGTACGCTGCTCGACACGGGCGTTTTCCACCACGTAAGCAACACGACGGACCGGGCTGAACGAAGAGTCGAGCTGCAAGCGACCAATGCTGCGGCTCTCGTCTTCATCGCTCTGGCGCGCGTCAGCCGGCTCATAGCCGCGACCACGAGCCACTTTGAGCTTCATGTTCAGTGCGCCGTTTTCCGCCAGGTTAGCGATCACGTGGTCGCCATTGACGATCTCGACATCATGATCCAGCTGAATATCGGCAGCAGTGACCACGCCCGAACCCTTCTTGACCAGGTTCAGCGTTACTTCGTCACGACCGTGCAGCTTGACAGCCAGACCTTTCAGGTTGAGCAGGATTTCGATGACATCTTCCTGAACACCTTCGATGGCACTGTACTCATGGAGTACGCCGTCGATTTCGGCCTCGACTACTGCACAGCCAGGCATGGAGGACAACAGGATGCGACGCAGCGCGTTGCCCAGGGTATGGCCGAAACCGCGCTCGAGAGGCTCGAGCGTGATCTTGGCGCGGGTCGGACTGACCACCTGCACATCAATGTGGCGGGGGGTCAGGAACTCATTTACCGAACTCTGCATGGATGCACCTATTTTCTAGCCCTTACTTGGAGTAGAGCTCGACAATCAGGTTTTCGTTGATGTCGGCGGACAGATCAGCACGTGCCGGAACGCTTTTGAACACGCCGGACTTCTTCTCGCTGTCGACTTCAACCCACTCAACGCGACCGCGTTGGGCGCACAGTTCAAGGGCTTGAACGATACGCAGCTGATTCTTCGACTTCTCGCGAATTGCTACCACGTCACCGGCTTTGACTTGGAAAGACGGTACGTTGACGGTCTGACCATTCACGCTGATGGCTTTGTGCGATACCAACTGACGGGATTCGGAGCGGGTAGCACCAAAGCCCATGCGGTATACGACGTTGTCCAGACGGCACTCGAGAAGTTGCAGCAGGTTCTCACCGGTAGCGCCCTTACGGCTGGCAGCTTCCTTGTAGTAACCGCTGAACTGACGCTCCAGAACACCGTAGATACGACGTACTTTCTGCTTCTCGCGCAGCTGAGTACCGTAGTCGGACAGGCGACCACGGCGAGCGCCGTGCTGGCCAGGAGCCGATTCGATGTTGCACTTGGATTCGAGCGCGCGGGCACCACTCTTCAGGAAGAGGTCAGTACCTTCACGACGGGACAGTTTGCATTTGGGACCAATGTAACGAGCCATTTCTCACTGTCTCCTATTACACGCGACGCTTCTTCGGCGGACGGCACCCGTTATGCGGGATCGGCGTCACGTCGGTGATGCTGGCAATCTTGTAGCCGCAGGCGTTCAGAGCACGCACGGCGGATTCGCGACCCGGACCCGGACCCTTGACGTTAACGTCGAGGTTCTTGAGGCCGTATTCGAGGGCAGCTTGACCAGCACGCTCAGCAGCTACCTGGGCAGCGAACGGAGTGCTTTTACGGGAGCCGCGGAAACCAGAACCACCGGAGGTGGCCCAGGACAGGGCGTTACCTTGACGGTCAGTGATGGTCACGATGGTGTTGTTGAAAGACGCGTGGATGTGGGCGATCCCATCAACCACTGTCTTTTTGACTTTCTTACGGGGACGAGCAGCAGGCTTAGCCATGACTTAGTTCCTGTCGATTCGCGGGCGCAATTACTTGCGGATCGGCTTACGCGGGCCCTTACGGGTACGCGCGTTGGTCTTGGTACGTTGGCCATGAACAGGCAGGCCACGACGGTGACGCAGGCCGCGGTAGCAACCCAGGTCCATCAGACGCTTGATGTTCATGTTGATTTCGCGACGCAGGTCACCTTCAGTGGTGAGCTTCGCGACTTCGCCACGCAGCTGTTCGATCTGCTCGTCGGAGAGATCCTTGATCTTTACCGCCGGATTTACGCCGGTGGTTGCACAGATGCTCTGTGCAGTGGTGCGACCAACACCGTAGATGTAGGTCAGCGAGATAACAGTGTGCTTGTTATCTGGAATGTTGACGCCTGCAATACGGGCCATTCAGTGAAACTCCAGTTGACAGCTACCTACGCCCCGGAAGCCAAGAAATAGGGCGCGCGATATTAACGCTGTAGAAACGAATAATCAACCCGGCAGCGCACTAGCTGCCGGGCTCATAACGCGTGAATCACACTCAGCCTTGGCGCTGTTTGTGACGCGGTTCCGCGCTGCAGATCACGCGAACAACACCTTCGCGGCGAACGATCTTGCAGTTACGGCACAGCTTTTTCACCGATGCACGAACTTTCATCAGTAACTCCTAGAACCTTACGGAACCGGGTCAGCGGAGCATTCCGCCGCCGTAGCCCTTCAGGTTGGCTTTCTTCATCAGGGATTCGTACTGGTGCGAAACGAGGTGGGATTGTACTTGGGCCATAAAGTCCATAACAACCACGACAACGATCAGCAACGAGGTCCCGCCAAGGTAGAACGGAACGTTGGCTGCAACCACAAGGAACTGGGGAAGCAGGCAAACAGCCGTCATGTACAGAGCACCGAACATGGTCAAGCGGGTCAGTACGCCATCGATATAGCGTGCAGACTGCTCACCCGGACGGATACCCGGAATAAAGGCACCGGACTTCTTCAGGTTCTCCGCCACGTCTTTCGGGTTGAACATCAGCGCTGTGTAGAAGAAGCAGAAGAAAACGATCCCTGCACTAAACAGCAGAATGTTCAACGGCTGACCGGGGGCGATCGCCTGCGACAGGTCCTGGAGCCAGCCCATTTTTTCGGACTGACCGAACCAGGCTCCCAGCGAAGCCGGGAACAGCAGGATGCTGCTGGCGAAAATGGCCGGGATTACGCCCGCCATGTTCACCTTCAGCGGCAGGTGGCTGGTCTGCGCAGCGAAGACCTTGCGGCCCTGCTGACGCTTGGCGTAGTGCACCGCAATGCGACGCTGACCACGCTCAATGAACACCACGAAACCGATGATCGCTACCGCCAGCAAACCGATGGCGACGAGGGCAAAAATGTTGATATCGCCCTGACGTGCAGACTCGAAAGACTGCCCTATCGCTCTCGGAAGACCGGCCACGATGCCTGCAAAAATCAGCATCGAGATACCGTTGCCGACACCGCGCTCGGTGATCTGCTCGCCAAGCCACATCATGAACATCGCACCAGCCACGAAGGTGGTGACAGCCACGAAGTAGAAGCCGAAATCAGTCGAGAAAGCGACGCCCTGACTGGCGAGGCCGACGGACATGCCGACTGCCTGCACCAGTGCCAGGACTACAGTGCCGTAGCGGGTGTACTGGCTGATCTTGCGACGGCCAGCTTCACCTTCCTTCTTCAACTGCTCCAGCTGCGGGCTGATAGCGGTCATGAGCTGCATGATGATCGACGCCGAGATGTACGGCATGATCCCCAGTGCAAAAATGCTCATGCGCTCCAGCGCGCCGCCGGAAAACATGTTGAACAGGCTAAGAATGGTCCCCTCGTTCTGCCGGAACAGCTCGGCCAGCCGGTCAGGGTTTATCCCGGGCACTGGAATGTGCGCGCCAATCCGGTAGACGATGATCGCCAGGAACAGGAAACGCAGTCGAGCCCAGAGCTCGGATAACCCGCCATTGCTGAGCGCGGAGAGAGCACCTTGCTTAGCCATTTAGTCCTCGAACTTACCGCCAGCTGCTTCGATAGCCGCACGCGCACCCTTGGTGGCGGCGATACCTTTCAGGGTGACTGCGCGAGTAACGTCGCCCGACAGCATGATTTTCACACGCTGTACGTTCTGGTTAATCACGTTGGCATCCTTCAGCGACTGCAGGGATACGACATCGCCTTCAACCTTGGCCAGTTCGGAAGTACGCACTTCTGCGCGATCCATGGCTTTCAGGGAAACGAAGCCGAACTTCGGCAGACGGCGGTGCAGCGGCTGTTGACCGCCTTCGAAGCCCGGAGCGATGGTGCCACCGGAGCGGGAGGTCTGACCTTTGTGACCACGGCCACCAGTCTTGCCCAAACCGCTGCCGATACCACGGCCCGGACGGTGCTTCTCGCGACGGGCACCCGGCGCGGAACGCAGATCGTTCAGTTTCATGGATTAACCCTCGACGCGCAGAAGGTAGTAAGCCTTGTTGATCATGCCGCGATTTTCAGGGGTGTCCTGAACTTCAACGGTGTGACCAATGCGACGCAGGCCGAGGCCCTTGACGCAAGCTTTATGGTTAGCCAGACGGCCGCTAACGCTCTTGATCAGCGTTACTTTGACAGTTGCCATGATTAGAGAATCTCCTCGACGCTCTTACCACGCTTGGCTGCAACGGACTCCGGGGACTGCATGTTCTTCAGACCCTTGAAGGTGGCGTAAACCACGTTCACCGGATTGGTCGAGCCGTAGCATTTGGCCAGAACGTTCTGCACACCAGCCACTTCCAGGACAGCGCGCATGGCGCCGCCAGCGATGATACCGGTACCTTCGGAAGCCGGCTGCATGTACACCTTGGAGGCGCCATGAGCGGACTTGACGGGGTACTGCAGGGTGGTGCCGTTCAGGTCTACCTGGATCATGTTGCGGCGAGCTGCTTCCATCGCTTTCTGGATAGCGGCCGGCACTTCGCGGGACTTACCGCGACCGAAGCCAACACGACCTTTACCATCACCTACCACGGTCAGCGCGGTGAAGGTGAAGATACGGCCGCCTTTAACGGTCTTGGCAACGCGATTAACCTGAACCAGCTTCTCGATGTAGCCTTCGTCGCGCTTTTGCTCGTTATTTGCCATAACTTAGAACTCCAGCCCGCCTTCACGAGCAGCATCAGCCAGCGCCTTGACGCGGCCGTGGTACTTGAAGCCAGAACGATCGAACGCCACCTGAGTGACACCAGCTGCTTTCGCACGCTCGGCAACCAGCTGACCAACCTTCTTGGCCGCGTCGACGTTGCCGGTGGCGCCGTCACGCAGTTCTTTGTCCAGGGTCGAGGCGGTGGCCAGAACCTTGGCGCCGTCGGCCGAAATGACCTGGGCGTAGATGTGCTGGGAAGAGCGATACACGCAGAGGCGTACGGTTTCCAGCTCGCGCATTTTCAGGCGTGCCTTGCGAGCGCGACGCAGACGAGTTTCTTTCTTTACGCTCATTTGCTATGCCCTACTTCTTCTTAGCTTCTTTACGACGGACGACTTCGTCGGCGTAACGCACACCTTTGCCTTTGTAAGGCTCCGGCGGACGGAAGTCGCGAATCTCGGCCGCCACCTGACCAACCAGCTGCTTGTCGATACCTTTGATCAGGATATCGGTCTGGCTGGGGGTTTCGGCGGTAACGCCTTGCGGCAGTTCGTAATCCACCGGGTGCGAGAAGCCTAAAGCCAGGGACAGCACTTGACCTTTGGCTTGCGCCTTGTAACCAACGCCCACCAGCTGGAGCTTGCGCTCGAAGCCTTGGCTGACGCCGACTACCATGTTGTTGACCAGCGCACGGGTGGTACCGGCCATGGCCCTGTTCTGTTGGTCGCCGTTGCGAGCAGCGAAACGCAGCTCACCAGCCTCCTGCAGAACTTCCACGGACGGATGCACGTTCAGTTCGAGAGCGCCCTTGGCACCCTTCACCGAAAGCTGCTGACCGGCGATCTTGATTTCGACGCCAGCGGGCAGCTTGACGGGGTTCTTAGCAACGCGAGACATGCTTATCCCCCCTTAGAACACAGTGCAAAGCACTTCGCCACCAACGCCAGCAGCGCGAGCAGCACGATCAGTCATCACACCTTTGTTGGTGGAAACGATCGATACGCCCAGGCCGCCACGAACTTTCGGCAGCTGATCGACGGATTTGTACTGGCGCAGGCCAGGACGACTTACGCGCTTGAGTTCCTCGATGACCGGACGGCCTTCGAAGTACTTCAGCTCGATAGACAGCAGAGGCTTGATGTCACTGCTGATCTGGTATCCCGTGATGTAGCCTTCGTTCTTGAGAACGCTGGCCACCGCCACCTTCAGTTTGGAGGACGGCATGCTTACGACAGACTTTTCAGCCATCTGGGCATTACGGATACGAGTTAGCATGTCCGCTAACGGGTCCTGCATACTCATGGGCTAGTTGCTCCTAAATACAAAAGAAATAGCCTTGCGACTAGAATCGCGACAAAGGACAGGCAAACAAGGCCTGACTCCGGCGAGCCGAATATTCTAGAGATTGATCAAAAACGAATCAAGCCCCAAAAGGGGCTTGATTGATACCACTCAGCGGAGGCCGGGACTTGCGTCCCGACATCCAGAGCAACGTTACCAGCTGGCTTTGACCAGACCGGGAACGTCACCACGCATGGCGGCTTCACGCAGCTTGTTACGGCCGAGGCCGAACTTGCGGTAAACGCCGTGCGGACGACCGGTGATGCGGCAGCGGTTACGCAGGCGCGAGGCGCTTGCATCACGGGGCTGTTTCTGCAGAGCTACCTGGGCTTCCCAACGAGCTTCCGGAGTGGAGTTCGGGTTGGCAATGGTAGCTTTCAGCTCAGCGCGCTTCTTAGCGAACTTCGCAACCGTTTGCTGACGCTTCAGCTCACGGTTCTTCATGCTCTGTTTGGCCATGTTCCTACTCCAATCAGTTGCGGAACGGGAAGTTGAAGGCGCGCAGCAGGGCACGACCTTCATCATCGTTACGGGCAGTGGTGGTCAGGGTAATGTCCAGACCGCGCAGTGCATCGATTTTGTCGTAATCGATTTCCGGGAAGATGATCTGCTCTTTCACGCCCATGCTGTAGTTGCCACGACCGTCGAAGGACTTGGCATTCAGGCCGCGGAAGTCACGCACGCGCGGCAGGGAGATGGCCAGCAGACGATCCAGGAACTCGTACATACGATCGCGGCGCAGGGTTACCTTGACACCGATCGGCCAACCTTCACGGACTTTGAAGCCCGCAACGGATTTCTTGGCGTAGGTCACAATGACCTTCTGACCGGTGATCTTCTCAAGATCAGCTACAGCGTGTTCGATGACTTTCTTGTCGCCGATCGCTTCGCCCAGACCCATGTTCAGGGTGATCTTGGTAATGCGCGGAACTTCCATCACGTTGGAAAGCTGAAGCTCTTCTTTCAGCTTGGGCGCGATTTCTTTCCGATAAATCTCTTTTAGTCGTGCCATGGTCTTCTACCTAGCAGTGCTCAAGCATCAACCGCTTTTTGGGTCGACTTGAAGACACGAATTTTCTTACCGTCTTCTACTTTGAAACCAACGCGATCAGCCTTGTTGGTTTCAGCATTGAAGATGGCGACGTTGGAGACGTGCAGAGGCGCCTCCTTCTCGACGATACCGCCCTGTACACCGGACATGGGGTTCGGCTTGGTGTGGCGCTTCACCAGGTTGATCCCACCAACGACCAGACGGTCGTCAGTGAGAACCTTGAGCACCTTGCCACGCTTGCCCTTGTCTTTGCCGGCGATGACGATGATCTCGTCGTCACGACGAATCTTTTGCATGACGGCTTCTCCTTACAGCACTTCGGGGGCGAGCGAGACGATCTTCATGAACTTCTCGGAACGAAGTTCACGGGTCACGGGCCCGAAGATACGGGTACCGATGGGCTCTTGCTTGTTGTTCAGCAGAACAGCAGCGTTGCCATCGAAGCGAATGATCGAGCCGTCAGGACGGCGTACGCCGTGCTTGGTACGGACCACAACAGCGGTCATTACCTGGCCTTTCTTCACTTTGCCGCGCGGAATCGCTTCCTTGACGGTGACCTTGATGATGTCGCCGATACCGGCATAACGACGGTGCGAACCACCCAGGACCTTGATGCACATAACGCGACGAGCACCGCTGTTGTCAGCGACGTCGAGCATGGATTGAGTCTGAATCATATCTTTCTCCGACCCTTAGTCCTTAGACTTCCACGGCACGTTCTACGACTTCCACCAGTGCCCAGGACTTGGTCTTGGCCAGCGGACGGGTCTCGCGGATGGTGACCTTGTCGCCGATACGGCACTGGTTGGTTTCGTCGTGAGCATGCAGCTTGGTCGAGCGCTTCACGTATTTACCGTAGATCGGGTGCTTTACGCGGCGCTCGATCAGGACGGTGATGGTTTTGTCCATCTTGTCGCTGACGACACGACCGGTCAGCGTACGGACAGTTTTCTGAGCTTCAGCCATGATTACTTACCTGCCTGCTGGTTCAGCACAGTCTTGACGCGAGCGATGTCGCGCTTCACTTGCGAGAGCAGGTGAGACTGCCCCAACTGGCCAGTTGCTTTCTGCATACGCAGGTTGAACTGGTCGCGCAGCAGGCCGAGCAGTTGCTCGTTCAGCTGCTGTACGGATTTTTCACGAAGTTCATTCGCTTTCATCACATCACCGTCCGCTTAACAAAGGAGGTGGCGAGCGGCAGCTTTGCAGCAGCCAGGGCGAATGCCTCACGCGCCAGCTCTTCGGAAACACCCTCGATCTCGTACAGGACTTTGCCCGGTTGAATCTGGGCTACCCAGTACTCGACGGCGCCCTTCCCTTTACCCATACGAACCTCGAGAGGCTTTTTGGAGATGGGCTTGTCGGGGAACACACGGATCCAGATCTTGCCGCCACGTTTAACGTGACGGGTGAGCGCACGACGTGCGGACTCGATCTGACGAGCAGTGAGACGACCACGAGCGACAGCTTTCAGGGCGAATTCGCCGAAGCTGACCTTGCTACCGCGCTGAGCCAGGCCACGGTTGTGACCAGTCATCTGCTTGCGGAATTTTGTACGCTTAGGTTGCAGCATTTTGCGTACTCCTTACTTAGCAGCTTTTTTACGAGGAGCGGGCGCTTGGGGCTTGAGCTCTTCCTGGCGGCCACCGATGACCTCGCCTTTGAAGATCCAAACCTTCACACCGATCACACCGTAGGTGGTGTGCGCTTCGTAGGTTGCATAGTCGATGTCGGCACGCAGGGTGTGCAGGGGCACACGACCTTCGCGGTACCATTCGGTACGAGCGATTTCAGCACCGCCAAGACGACCGCTTACCTGGATCTTGATGCCCTTGGCACCAATGCGCATGGCGTTCTGTACAGCGCGCTTCATGGCGCGACGGAACATAACGCGACGCTCCAGCTGCTGAGCTACGCTCTGCGCAACCAGCATACCGTCGAGCTCCGGCTTGCGGATCTCTTCGATGTTGATGTGCACGGGCACACCCATTTGCTTGGTCAGGTCCTGACGCAGCTTCTCAACATCTTCACCTTTCTTGCCGATCACGATGCCGGGACGAGCGGTGTGGATGGTGATGCGTGCGGTTTGAGCCGGGCGATGAATATCGATACGGCTTACGGACGCGCTTTTTAGTTTGTCTTGGAGGTACTCACGAACCTTCAGGTCGGCAAACAGATAGTCGGCATAAGTGCGCTTATCTGCGTACCAAACGGAGGTGTGCTCCTTGACGATTCCCAGGCGAATGCCAGTGGGATGTACTTTCTGACCCATCTGATCGACTCCGTTACTTGTCCGCAACCTTGACAGTGATATGGCAAGACCGCTTGACGATGCGATCAGCGCGGCCTTTGGCACGCGGCATGATGCGCTTCAGCGAACGCCCTTCGTTGACGAAAACGGTGGAGACTTTGAGATCGTCCACGTCTGCGCCTTCGTTGTGCTCGGCGTTGGCCACGGCCGATTCGAGCACTTTCTTCATGATCTCAGCGGCTTTTTTGCTGCTGAAGGTCAACAGGTTGAGCGCTTCGCCCACCTTCTTCCCGCGGATCTGGTCGGCGACCAAGCGGGCTTTCTGGGCGGAGATTCGAGCGCCCGACAGCTTAGCGGCTACTTCCATCGTTCCTTACCCCTTAACGCTTGGCTTTCTTGTCAGCTGCATGCCCGCGATAGGTGCGGGTAGCGGCGAACTCGCCCAGTTTGTGACCGACCATGTCTTCGTTCACGAGAACGGGTACATGTTGACGGCCATTGTGTACAGCGATGGTCAGACCAACCATCTGCGGCAGAACGATGGAACGGCGCGACCAGGTTTTCACCGGCTTGCGATCGTTCTTTTCTACCGCTACTTCGATCTTCTTCAGTAGGTGAAGATCGATAAAAGGACCTTTTTTCAGAGAACGCGGCACTGTCGTATCCTCGATTATTTACGGCGACGGACAATCATATTGTCGGTGCGTTTGTTCGCACGGGTCTTCGCGCCCTTGGTCGGGAAGCCCCACGGAGACACCGGATGACGACCACCAGAGGTACGACCTTCACCACCACCATGCGGGTGGTCGACCGGGTTCATGGCAACACCACGAACGGTCGGGCGAACGCCACGCCAGCGCTTGGCACCAGCTTTACCCAGCGAACGCAGGCTGTGCTCGGAGTTCGAGACTTCGCCCAGGGTCGCACGGCACTCAGCCAGTACTTTGCGCATTTCGCCGGAGCGAAGACGCAGGGTTACATAGGCACCTTCACGAGCGACCAGCTGAGCCGAAGCACCAGCGGAACGAGCGATCTGAGCACCTTTACCCGGCTTCAGCTCAACACCGTGAACGGTGCTACCAACCGGGATGTTACGCAGCTGCAGGCTGTTGCCCGGCTTGATCGGCGCGTGAGCACCAGAGATCAGCTGGTCGCCAGCGCTCACGCCTTTCGGCGCGATGATGTAGCGACGTTCGCCGTCGGCATACTTCAGCAGAGCGATGTGAGCAGTACGGTTCGGATCGTATTCGATGCGCTCAACGGTGGCAGGAATGCCATCCTTGTTGCGACGGAAGTCGACCAGACGATAGTGCTGCTTGTGACCACCGCCGATGTGGCGAGTGGTGATGCGGCCGTTGTTGTTACGACCACCGGACTTCGACTTTTTCTCAACCAGCGGTGCGTAGGGGGCGCCCTTGTGCAGCTCTTGGTTGACAACCTTGACCACGAAACGGCGGCCTGCGGAAGTCGGTTTGCATTTAACGATTGCCATGATGCACCCCTTTACTCAGCGCTGCTGGCGAAATCGAGATCTTGGCCCGGCTGGAGGGCGATGTACGCCTTTTTCCAGTCGTTGCGCTTGCCCAGGCCGCGAGCGGTACGCTTGGTCTTGCCCTGTACGTTGACAGTGCGGACAGCTTCTACCTTCACGCTGAACAGGCTTTCTACGGCCTTCTTGATTTCCAGCTTGGTTGCATCAGTGGCAACCTTGAAAACGAATTGGCTTTTGCCATCCGCCAGGACGGTAGCCTTCTCGGAGATGTGCGGACCAACCAGCACTTTGAATACGCGTTCCTGGTTCATCCCAGCAGCTCCTCGAATTTCTTCACGGCGGACACGGTGATCAACACCTTGTCGTAGGCGATCAGGCTTACCGGGTCGGAACCTTGCACGTCACGAACATCAACATGCGGCAGGTTGCGAGCAGCCAGGTACAGGTTCTGATCGACATCATCGGAAACGATGAGGACGTCAGTCAGACCCAGGCCATTCAGCTTGCCCAGCAGATCCTTGGTTTTCGGCGCTTCAACTGCGAAGTCGGCAACCACGATCAGACGGTCCTGACGAACCAGCTCGGAGAGGATGGAGCGCAGAGCTGCGCGATACATCTTCTTGTTGAGCTTCTGGGAGTGGTCCTGCGGCTTGGCAGCAAAAGTGGTACCACCGGAACGCCAGATGGGGCTGCGGATGGTGCCAGCACGAGCACGACCGGTGCCCTTCTGACGCCATGGCTTCTTGCCGCCACCGGACACTTCGGAACGGGTCTTCTGAGCACGAGTGCCCTGACGACCACCAGCCATGTAGGCGACGACAGCCTGGTGAACCAGGGTCTCGTTGAACTCGCCGCCAAAAGTGCGCTCATCAACTTCGATAGCTTGAGCGCCATTTACATTCAATTGCATCTCAGCTTCCCCTCTTAACCGCGAGCCTTGGCAGCCGGACGCACAACGACATCACCGCCGGTAGCGCCGGGAACGGCACCCTTAACCAGCAGCAGATTACGCTCTGCATCGACACGCACAACTTCCAGGGACTGCACGGTCACGCGCTCAGCGCCCAGATGACCGGACATTTTCTTGCCCTTGAAGACACGACCAGGAGTCTGGCACTGGCCAATGGAGCCCGGGGCGCGGTGGGAAACGGAGTTACCGTGGGTATTGTCTTGACCACGGAAATTCCAGCGCTTGATGGTACCGGCGTAGCCTTTACCTTTCGACTGACCGGTAACGTCGACCAGCTGACCAGCCTGGAAAACTTCGGCAGTGATCTGATCGCCAGCCTGGTATTCGCCGTCTTCGAGACGGAATTCCCAGACACTGCGGCCAGCGGCAACGTTTGCCTTGGCGAAATGACCAGCCTGAGCGGCGGTCACGCGCGAAGCACGACGCTCACCGACAGTGACTTGCACTGCACGATAGCCATCGCTTTCTTCAGTTTTGAACTGGGTGACACGATTCGGCTCGATCTCAATGACCGTAACCGGAATGGAGACACCTTCTTCGGTGAAAATGCGGGTCATGCCGCACTTACGACCGACTACACCAATAGTCATGTTGTAAACCTCATGAGTGTACGGGGCTTTCACCCGCTATGGCCGCCCATTTCAGAGCGTTACACGACTAAGAACCCGAAGGTTATTAGCCGAGGCTGATCTGCACTTCCACGCCTGCCGCAAGGTCGAGCTTCATCAGCGCATCGACGGTTTTATCCGTCGGCTGGACGATGTCCAGAACACGCTTGTGGGTACGAATTTCGTACTGATCGCGCGCGTCTTTGTTGACGTGCGGAGAAATCAGAACGGTGTACCGCTCTTTGCGAGTAGGCAGAGGAATCGGACCACGCACCTGAGCACCAGTACGTTTCGCGGTTTCCACGATTTCCTGGGTGGATTGATCGATCAGGCGATGGTCAAAAGCCTTCAACCGAATACGGATTTGTTGGTTTTGCATTTTGACCTCAGACTCTATCTCTGCTTCCCCAACGGACGGACTACGCCCGTTAAAAGGAGGCGTGATTGTACGGATGCTCCGGAAAGGTGTCAACTTTTGACCAACCAAAAGAAAAGGGGCCCCGAAGGGCCCCTTTCCTCAACAAGATCTTCGATTACTCGAAGATCTTGGCAACCACGCCGGCGCCAACGGTACGGCCGCCTTCGCGAATCGCGAAACGCAGACCGTCTTCCATGGCGATCGGTGCGATCAGGGTGACAACCATCTTGATGTTGTCGCCCGGCATTACCATTTCCACGCCTTCCGGCAGCTCGCAGTTACCGGTAACGTCGGTGGTGCGGAAGTAGAACTGCGGACGGTAGCCCTTGAAGAACGGGGTGTGACGACCACCTTCTTCTTTGGACAGTACGTACACTTCGCACTCGAACTTGGTGTGCGGCTTGATGGTGCCCGGCTTGGCCAGAACCTGACCACGCTCTACGTCGTCACGCTTGGTGCCGCGCAGCAGGATACCAACGTTCTCACCAGCACGACCCTCGTCGAGCAGCTTGCGGAACATTTCAACGCCGGTGCAGATGGTCTTGGAGGTATCACGGATACCAACAATTTCCACTTCTTCCTGGACCTTGACGATGCCGCGCTCAACACGACCGGTAACCACGGTACCGCGGCCGGAGATGGAGAACACGTCTTCGATCGGCATCAGGAACGGCTGATCGATAGCACGAACCGGCTCCGGAATGTAGGAGTCCAGGGTCTCTACCAGCTTACGAACAGCGGAAACGCCGATTTCGTTGTCGTCTTTGCCTTCCAGCGCCATCAGCGCGGAACCGATAACGATCGGAGTGTCGTCGCCCGGGAAGTCGTAGGTGTTCAGCAGATCGCGAACTTCCATTTCGACCAGTTCCAGCAGCTCGGCGTCGTCAACCATGTCGGCCTTGTTCAGGAACACGACGATGTAGGGAACGCCTACCTGACGGGACAGCAGGATGTGCTCGCGAGTCTGCGGCATGGGGCCGTCAGCAGCGGAGCAAACCAGGATCGCGCCGTCCATCTGGGCAGCACCGGTGATCATGTTCTTCACATAGTCAGCGTGACCAGGGCAGTCAACGTGAGCGTAGTGGCGAACAGCGGAATCGTACTCAACGTGGGAGGTGTTGATGGTGATACCGCGAGCTTTCTCTTCCGGCGCGTTGTCGATCTGGTCGAACGCACGAGCAGAACCACCCCAGGTCTCGGAGCAGACTTTGGTCAGAGCAGCGGTCAGAGTGGTTTTGCCATGGTCAACGTGACCAATGGTGCCAACGTTGACGTGCGGTTTGTTACGTTCAAATTTTTCTTTAGCCACGACAGTAAACCTCTTACTTAAAGGGCTGAATCAACCTTGTTTTTTAACCAGGGCTTCGACGACATTCGACGGAGCTTCGGCGTATTTGGAGAATTCCATGGAGTAGCTCGCGCGACCCTGGGACATGGAACGTACGTCGGTCGCATAACCGAACATCTCACCCAGCGGAACCTCGGCACGAATTACCTTACCGGAAACGCTGTCTTCCATCCCCTGAATCAGACCGCGACGACGGTTCAGGTCACCCATCACGTCACCCATGTAGTCTTCAGGAGTTACCACCTCTACCCGCATGATCGGCTCAAGCACTTTACCGCCGCCCTTCTGGGCCAGTTGCTTGGTCGCCATGGAGGCAGCGATCTTGAACGCCATCTCGTTGGAGTCGACGTCGTGGTACGAACCATCGAACACGGAAGCCTTCAGGCCGATGAGCGGATAGCCGGCAACGACGCCGTTCTTCATCTGCTCTTCGATACCCTTCTGGATCGCCGGGATGTATTCCTTCGGAACCACACCGCCCACGACTTCGTTGGTGAACACCAGACCTTCGGTGATGTTGCCTTTCTCGTCCACATCGGCAGCCGAGAAACGGATCCAGCAGTGACCGAACTGACCGCGACCACCGGACTGACGAACGAACTTGCCTTCGATCTCGACGTTGTCCTTGGTGATGGTTTCACGGTAGGAAACCTGCGGCTTGCCGATGTTGGCCTCGACGCCGAACTCGCGCTTCATGCGATCGACGAGGATGTCCAGGTGCAGCTCACCCATACCGGAGATGATGGTCTGGCCGGTTTCTTCGTCGGTCTTGACGCGGAACGACGGGTCTTCCTGGGCCAGTTTGCCGAGGGCGATACCCATCTTCTCCTGGTCAGCCTTGGTCTTCGGCTCAACAGCCACCGAAATAACAGGCTCCGGGAAGTCCATACGCTCGAGGATGATCGGCTTCTCGATATCGCACAGGGTGTCACCGGTGGTGACGTCCTTCATGCCGATCAGAGCGGCGATGTCGCCAGCGCGCACTTCTTTGATCTCGTCACGCTGGTTGGCGTGCATCTGCACCATCCGACCAACGCGCTCTTTCTTGCCTTTCACGGAGTTGACGACCGACTGGCCGGACTCCAGAACGCCCGAATAAACGCGAACGAAGGTCAGAGTACCAACGAACGGGTCAGTAGCGATCTTGAACGCCAGCGCCGAGAACGGAGCAGCGTCATCAGCATGACGCTCGTCGTACTGTTCTGCGGTCACATCTTCCTTCGGAGTGTCGGCCAGATCAGGATGGATACCCTTGATCGCCGGAATCTCGGTCGGAGCAGGCAGGAAGTCGATGACGGCATCGAGAACCAGGGGCACGCCCTTGTTCTTGAAGGAGGAGCCGCAGACAGCAGGAACGATTTCGCAGGCGATAGTACGCTGACGCAGGCCGGCCTTGATCTCTTCGATCGACAGCTCACCCTCTTCCAGGTACTTGTTCATCAGCTCTTCGTTGGCCTCGGCAGCAGCCTCGACCATGTTGTTGCGCCACTCGTTAGCCAGCTCAACCAGATCCGCAGGAATCTCTTCCTCGCGGTAGGAGGTGCCCTTGTCGTCTTCGTTCCAGTAGATGGCCTTCATCTTCAGCAGGTCGACCTGCCCTTGGAAGTCATCTTCTGCACCGATGGCCAGCTGAACCGGAACCGGGGTGTGACCCAGACGGTTCTTGATCTGACCGACGACGCGCAGGAAGTTGGCGCCGGCGCGGTCCATCTTGTTCACGTAAACGATACGCGGAACACCGTACTTGTTGGCCTGACGCCATACGGTTTCGGACTGAGGCTCAACACCGGAAGTGCCGCAGAACACCACGACAGCACCGTCCAGTACACGCAGAGAGCGCTCAACTTCAATGGTGAAGTCTACGTGGCCGGGGGTGTCGATGACGTTTACGCGATACTTGTCGTACTGACCGCGCGAACCTTCCCAGAAGGTAGTGATCGCAGCGGAAGTGATGGTGATACCACGCTCCTGCTCCTGCACCATCCAGTCGGTGGTAGCAGCGCCGTCGTGTACTTCACCCATCTTGTGGCTGAGACCGGTGTAGAACAGGATCCGCTCGGTAGTGGTGGTCTTGCCCGCGTCAACGTGGGCACAGATACCAATGTTCCGGTAGCGGTTGATTGCTGTATTACGAGCCATAAAGCCCTCGCAGAAGAATAGATGCCGTTATTAGAAGCGGTAGTGCGAGAACGCTTTGTTGGCCTCAGCCATACGGTGTACGTCTTCACGCTTCTTGACAGCAGCGCCTTTGCCTTCAAAGGCATCCAGCAGCTCGCCAGCGAGACGCAGGGCCATGGACTTCTCGCCACGCTTGCGGGCAGAGTCAACGAGCCAGCGCATGGCCAGTGCATTGCGACGGGACGGGCGAACTTCGACCGGAACCTGGTAAGTAGCACCGCCTACACGGCGGGACTTCACTTCGACCAGCGGAGCGATGGCGTCGAGAGCTTTCTCGAAGATCTCCAGGGGATCGGTGTTCTTGCGGGTTTTGACGGTATCCAGAGCACCGTAAACGATGCGCTCGGCTACGGCCTTCTTGCCGCTTTCCATCACGTGGTTCATGAACTTGGCGAGGATCTGGCTTCCGTATTTCGGATCGTCCAGGATCTCACGCTTGGCTGCTACACGACGTCTTGGCATTGATAAGCCCTCAAACGGTCTTCAGGTTAGCCCGGAACCATAACCATTCGATTACGTCCGACCTTACTCTTATCGACTCAATAAAATTGAAAATCAGTGAGCGAACCGAATTACTTCGGACGCTTGGTACCGTACTTCGAACGGCCCTGCTTACGGTCTTTGACACCGGTGGTGTCCAGAGAACCGCGAACGGTGTGGTAGCGAACACCGGGAAGGTCTTTTACACGACCGCCACGGATCAGCACTACGCTGTGCTCTTGCAGGTTGTGACCTTCACCGCCGATGTAGGAGGTGACTTCAAAACCGTTGGTCAGACGAACACGGCAAACCTTACGGAGTGCGGAGTTCGGTTTTTTCGGCGTAGTGGTGTACACGCGGGTGCACACGCCACGACGTTGCGGGCAGTTCTGCAGCGCAGGAACGTCGGATTTTTCGACGATACGCTTGCGCGGCTGACGTACCAGCTGGTTGATAGTTGCCATCTATAAGCTCCACTGTTGTCTTTCGACGCTATTGCCCTAAAGCAAAATGGCAGGGCGCTTGCCCTGCCAAATTTAGGGGTGCATGAGTCTAAAGAGACTAATCCCCCCAGTCAAGACAAAGCCCCGGGCGACACGGGTCGCCCAGGGCCTTGCACTCAATTGCCGCTGGAGTTCAGCGCTTCGGTCAGCGCCGCTTCCACTTCGCTCGCGCTGACACGGACCGGCTTGCCGGCTTCGCGTTGACGCTTGCGCTCGCTGTGGTAGGCCAGGCCGGTACCGGCCGGGATCAGACGACCCACTACAACGTTCTCCTTCAGGCCACGCAGGTAGTCGCGCTTGCCAGTAACCGCCGCCTCGGTGAGGACGCGGGTGGTTTCCTGGAAGGACGCTGCGGAGATGAACGACTCGGTCGACAGCGATGCCTTGGTGATACCCAGCAGGACGCGCTCGAACTTGGCGATGAAGCGATCTTCGGTCGCCAGACGTTCGTTCTCTTCCAGTACCTGGGTCAGTTCCATCTGGTCGCCCTTGATGAAGCTGGAGTCACCCGACTCGGCGATCTCGACCTTACGCAGCATCTGACGCAGGATGGTCTCGATGTGCTTGTCGTTGATCTTCACGCCCTGCAGGCGATACACGTCCTGGATCTCGTTGACGATGTACTTGGCCAGAGCGCTGACACCCAGCAGACGCAGGATGTCGTGCGGGTTGCTCGGGCCGTCCGAGATTACTTCGCCGCGGTTTACCTGTTCGCCTTCGAACACGTTCAGGTGGCGCCACTTCGGAATCAGCTCTTCGTACGGATCGGAACCGTCGGTCGGAGTGATGACCAGGCGACGCTTGCCCTTGGTCTCTTTACCGAAGGAGATCGTGCCGCTGATTTCCGCCAGGATCGACGGCTCTTTCGGACGACGCGCTTCGAACAGGTCGGCAACACGCGGCAGACCACCGGTGATGTCACGGGTCTTCGAAGTCTCTTGCGGGATACGGGCGATAACGTCACCCACGCCCACTTGAGCACCGTCAGCAACGCCTACCAGGGCGTTCGCCGGCAGGAAGTACTGGGCAGGTACGTCGGTACCCGGCAGCAGCAGCTCCTTGCCATTGGCGTCGACCAGCTTCACGGCCGGACGGATGTCCTTGCCAGCCGCCGGACGATCTTTCGGATCCAGGACTTCGATGTTGGTCAGACCGGTCAGTTCGTCGGTCTGACGCTTGATGGTGATGCCCTCCTCCATGCCGACGAAGGTAACGGTACCCTTCATTTCGGTCACGATGGGGTGGGTGTGCGGGTCCCACTTGGCGACGATGGCGCCCGGATCGACCTTGTCACCTTCCTTGACGCTGATGACAGCACCATAGGGCAGCTTATAGCGCTCACGCTCGCGACCGAAATCATCGGCAATGGCCAGCTCGCCGGAACGGGAAACGGCAACCAGGTGACCGTTGAGGTTCTCGACGTGCTTCAGGTTGTGCAGGCGGATGGTACCGCCGTTCTTGACCTGGACGTTGTCGGCTGCGGAAGTACGGCTGGCCGCACCACCGATGTGGAAGGTACGCATGGTCAGCTGGGTACCCGGCTCACCGATGGACTGGGCGGCAATTACGCCGACCGCTTCACCGATGTTCACCTGGTGACCACGAGCCAGGTCGCGACCGTAGCACTTGGCGCAGATGCCGTAGCGGGTTTCACAGCTGATCGGCGAACGCACGATCACTTCGTCGATGCTGGCACGCTCGATGAACTCAACCCACTGTTCGTCGACCAGGGTACCGGCCGGGACGATGACTTCGTCCGAACCCGGCTTGAACACGTCACGGGCGATCACTCGACCCAGTACGCGCTCGCCCAGAGGCTCGACCACGTCGCCGCCTTCGATATGCGGAGTCATCAGCAGGCCCTGTTCGGTGCCGCAGTCGATCTCGGTCACTACCAAGTCCTGGGCCACGTCGACGAGGCGACGGGTCAGGTAACCGGAGTTCGCGGTCTTCAGTGCGGTGTCCGCCAGACCTTTACGAGCACCGTGAGTGGAGATGAAGTACTGGAGTACGTTCAGGCCTTCACGGAAGTTCGCGGTGATGGGGGTTTCGATGATGGAGCCGTCCGGCTTGGCCATCAGGCCACGCATACCGGCGAGCTGACGGATCTGGGCCGCGGAGCCCCGCGCACCGGAGTCAGCCATCATGTACATGGAGTTGAAGGACTCCTGATCGACTTCCTTGCCTTCGCGATCGACCACTTTCTCTTTCGAGAGGTTGGCCATCATCGCCTTGGACACTTCGTCGTTCGCCTTCGACCAGAGGTCGATCACCTTGTTGTACTTCTCGCCCTGGGTAACCAGGCCGGAGGCGTACTGGGATTCGATCTCTTTCACTTCCTCGGTGGCCGCGTCGATGATGCGAGCCTTCTCATCCGGGATGACGAAGTCGTTCACACCGATCGAGACGCCGGAAATGGTGGAGTAGGCAAAACCGGTGTACATCAGCTGGTCGGCGAAGATGACGGTGTCCTTCAGGCCAACCACGCGGTAGCACTGGTTGATCAGCTTGGAGATCGCCTTCTTCTTCATCGGCTGGTTGACCACGTCGAACGACAGGCCGGCCGGAACCACCTGGAACAGCAGCGCGCGGCCGACAGTGGTGTCGACGATGCGGGTGTTCTTGGTGACGGAGCCGTCACGGTCGTTCACGGTCTCGTTGATACGGACCTTCACGCGGGCGTGCAGGGACGCTTCGCCAGCGCGGAATACGCGGTCGACTTCCTGCAGGTCAGCGAATACGCGACCTTCACCCTTGGCGTTCACCGCTTCACGGGTCATGTAGTACAGACCCAGTACCACGTCCTGGGACGGCACGATGATCGGCTCACCGTTGGCGGGGGACAGGATGTTGTTGGTGGACATCATCAGCGCGCGCGCTTCCAGCTGGGCCTCTAGGGTCAGCGGGACGTGAACGGCCATCTGGTCACCGTCGAAGTCGGCGTTGTACGCCGCGCAGACCAGCGGGTGCAGCTGGATCGCCTTGCCTTCGATGAGCACTGGCTCGAACGCCTGGATACCCAGACGGTGGAGGGTCGGCGCGCGGTTGAGCAGCACGGGGTGTTCGCGGATGACTTCGGCGAGAACGTCCCAGACCTCGGGCAGTTCGCGCTCGACCATTTTCTTGGCCGCCTTGATGGTGGTGGCCATGCCACGGGCTTCGAGCTTGCCGAAAATGAACGGCTTGAACAGCTCGAGGGCCATCTTCTTCGGCAGGCCGCACTGGTGCAGGCGCAGGGTCGGGCCCACGGTGATCACGGAACGACCGGAGTAGTCCACGCGCTTACCGAGCAGGTTCTGACGGAAGCGACCTTGCTTACCCTTGATCATGTCGGCCAGGGATTTCAGCGGGCGCTTGTTCGAGCCGGTGATGGCACGGCCACGACGGCCGTTGTCCAGCAGGGCGTCGACAGCCTCCTGCAGCATGCGCTTTTCGTTGCGCACGATGATGTCCGGAGCAGCCAGGTCGAGCAGGCGCTTCAGGCGGTTGTTACGGTTGATGACGCGACGGTACAGATCGTTCAGGTCCGAAGTCGCGAAACGACCGCCATCCAGCGGAACCAGCGGACGCAGGTCCGGCGGCAGCACCGGCAGGACGGTCAGCACCATCCACTCGGGATGGTTGCCGGAGCCCTGGAAGGCTTCCATCAGCTTCAGGCGCTTGGACAGCTTCTTGATCTTGGTTTCCGAGTTGGTCTGCGGAATCTCTTCACGCAGGCGACCGATCTCGTGCTCCAGGTCGATGGCGTTCAGCAGCTCGCGAACAGCCTCGGCCCCCATGCGGGCGTCGAAGTCGTCACCGAACTCTTCGAGGGATTCGAAGTACTGCTCGTCGTTCAGCAGCTGGCCCTTCTCGAGAGTGGTCATGCCCGGATCGATTACCACGTAGCTCTCGAAATAGAGCACGCGCTCGATGTCACGCAGGGTCATGTCCAGCAGCAGGCCGATACGGGACGGCAGGGACTTCAGGAACCAGATATGGGCGACTGGCGAAGCCAGCTCGATGTGGCCCATGCGCTCGCGGCGCACCTTGGCCAGGGCGACTTCGACGCCGCACTTCTCGCAGATCACACCGCGGTGCTTCAGGCGCTTGTACTTACCGCACAGACACTCGTAGTCCTTCACCGGGCCGAAGATCTTGGCGCAGAACAGGCCATCGCGCTCCGGCTTGAAGGTACGGTAGTTGATGGTCTCCGGCTTCTTCACTTCACCGAAGGACCAGGAGCGGATCATCTCGGGCGAGGCCAGGCCAATACGGATGGCATCGAACTCTTCGATTTGACCCTGGTTTTTCAACAGATTCAGCAAGTCTTTCAAGGCCTTTCCTCCTCACGGACCCGCTGCGACCGGCCTTGACCAGCCGCAGCGTGTGGGCGTCTCGTGTTATTCGGTTTCCAGTTCGATGTCGATGCCGAGCGAGCGGATCTCTTTGATCAACACGTTGAAGGACTCGGGCATGCCGGCCTCCATGCGGTGATCCCCGTCCACGATGTTTTTGTACATCTTGGTACGGCCGTTCACGTCGTCCGACTTCACGGTCAGCATTTCCTGCAGGGTGTAGGCGGCGCCATAGGCTTCCAGCGCCCAGACCTCCATCTCCCCGAAACGCTGGCCACCGAACTGCGCCTTACCACCCAGCGGCTGCTGGGTAACCAGGCTGTAGGAGCCGGTGGAACGTGCGTGCATCTTGTCGTCGACCAGGTGGTTCAGTTTGAGCATGTACATGTAGCCGACGGTGGTCGGGCGCTCGAACATGTTACCGGTACGACCGTCGAACAGGCGCATCTGGCCGCTTTCCGGCAGATCGGCCAGCTTCAGCATGGCCTTGATCTCGCGTTCCTTGGCACCGTCGAACACCGGGGTCGCCATGGGCACGCCGGCACGCAGGTTCTTCGCCAGGTCGAGGATTTCCTGGTCGCCCAGTTCGTCCAGATTTTCCTGACGGCCACCGATCTCGTTGTAGATCTCGTGGAGGAACTTGCGCAGTTCGGCGACCTTGCGCTGCTCTTCGAGCATGCGGTTGATCTTCTCGCCCAGGCCCTTGGCCGCGAGGCCGAGGTGGGTTTCAAGGATCTGGCCCACGTTCATACGCGACGGTACGCCCAGCGGGTTGAGGACGATGTCCACCGGAGTGCCATTGGCATCGTGCGGCATGTCTTCGACCGGCATGATCACGGAGACCACACCCTTGTTACCGTGGCGGCCCGCCATCTTGTCGCCCGGCTGGATGCGACGCTTGATGGCCAGGTAGACCTTGACGATCTTCAGCACGCCCGGAGCCAGGTCATCGCCCTGCTGCAGCTTGCGCTTCTTGTCTTCGAACTTGTCGTCGAGCAGCTGACGGCGGTCGGAGAGGTAGGCCTGAGCCTTCTCCAGCTGCTCGTTCAGCGCGTCATCGGACATGCGCAGCTTGAACCACTGGCCGTGCTCGAGGCCGTCGAGGAAGCCGTGATCGATCTCGGCGCCTTTCTTCAGGCCAGCACCACCTTCAGCCTTGGCACCAACCAGGGCGGAACGCAGGCGCTCGAAGGTTGCACCTTCGACAATACGGAACTCTTCGTTGAGGTCCTTGCGGATCTCGTCGAGCTGCATCTTCTCGATGGCCAGTGCGCGGCTGTCACGCTCAACACCGTCACGGGTGAAGACCTGAACGTCGATGACAGTGCCCTTGGTGCCGGTCGGCACACGCAGGGAGGTGTCCTTAACGTCGGAAGCCTTCTCACCGAAGATCGCACGCAGCAGCTTCTCTTCCGGAGTCAGCTGGGTCTCGCCTTTCGGAGTGACCTTGCCAACCAAAATGTCGCCAGCGCCAACTTCGGCACCTACGTACACGATGCCCGCTTCGTCCAGCTTGTTCAGTGCCGCTTCACCCACGTTCGGGATGTCGGCAGTGATTTCTTCTGGGCCGAGCTTCGTGTCACGCGCCACACAGGTCAGTTCCTGGATGTGGATGGTGGTGAAGCGATCTTCCTGGACCACACGCTCGGAGAGGCAGATGGAGTCTTCGAAGTTGAAACCGTTCCAGGGCATGAACGCGACGCGCATGTTCTGACCGAGAGCCAGCTCACCCATGTCGGTGGACGGGCCGTCGGCGAGGATGTCGCTGCGCGAAACCTGATCACCCTTCTGCACCAGCGGACGCTGGTTGATGCAGGTGTTCTGGTTAGAACGGGTGTATTTGGTCAGGTTGTAGATGTCGACGCCGGCTTCACCGGTTTCGACTTCGTCATCATTGACGCGAACAACGATACGGCTGGCATCGACGGAGTCGATTACGCCACCGCGACGCGCCACGACGCAGACACCGGAGTCACGGGCAACGTTGCGCTCCATGCCGGTACCGACCAAAGGCTTGTCGGCACGCAGGGTCGGCACGGCCTGACGCTGCATGTTCGAGCCCATGAGTGCACGGTTGGCGTCGTCGTGCTCGAGGAACGGAATCAGCGAGGCAGCGACGGATACGACCTGCTTCGGCGATACGTCCATCAGGGTGACGTCTTCCGGCGCCTTGACGGTGAATTCGTTCAGGTGACGTACGGCAACCAGCTCGTCGACCAGCTGACCTTTCTCGTTCATCGTTGCCGACGCCTGGGCGATGACGTGGTCGGCCTCTTCGATAGCGGAGAGGAAGACGATCTCGTCGGTCACCTGGGTGCCTTTCACAACGCGATACGGGCTTTCCAGGAAGCCGTACTGGTTGGTGCGGGCATAGGTTGCCAGGGAGTTGATCAGACCGATGTTCGGACCTTCAGGGGTCTCGATCGGGCACACGCGACCGTAGTGGGTCGGGTGTACGTCGCGGACTTCGAAGCCAGCGCGCTCGCGGGTCAGACCACCTGGGCCGAGTGCGGAGACGCGGCGCTTGTGGGTGATCTCGGAGAGCGGGTTGTTCTGGTCCATGAACTGGGAAAGCTGGCTGGAACCGAAGAACTCCTTGATCGCGGCAGCCACTGGCTTGGCGTTGATCAGGTCCTGCGGCATCAGGCCTTCGCTTTCGGCCATCGACAGACGCTCTTTCACCGCGCGCTCTACGCGCACCAGACCAACGCGGAACTGGTTTTCGGCCATTTCGCCAACGCAACGCACACGGCGGTTACCCAGGTGGTCGATGTCGTCGACGATGCCTTTGCCGTTACGGATGTCGACCAGAGTCTTGAGGACTTCGACGATATCTTCCTTGCTCAACACGCCCGAACCTTCGATCTCGGTACGACCGATACGACGGTTGAACTTCATGCGGCCAACGGCGGACAGGTCGTAACGCTCGGCGCTGAAGAACAGGTTGTTGAACAGGGTCTCGGCAGCTTCCTTGGTCGGCGGCTCACCGGGACGCATCATGCGGTAGATCTCTACCAGGGCTTCCAGTTGGTTGCCGGTGGAGTCGATCTTCAGCGTATCGGAGATGAACGGACCGCAGTCGATGTCGTTGGTGTACAGGGTCTCGATGCGGACGACCTGCGCCTTGGCGACTTTCACCAGGATGTCGGTGGTCAGCTCGGTGTTGCACTCGGCGATGATTTCGCCAGTAGCCGGATGCACGATTACCTTGGCGGTAGTGCGGCCCAGGAGGTAGTCCAGGGGGACTTCCAGCTCCTTGATACCGGCCTTTTCCAGCTGGTTGATGTGGCGCGCAGTGATACGGCGGCCCTGCTCGACGATGACCTTGCCGCTCTCGTCCTTGATGTCGAACACGGCGATCTCGCCACGCAGACGCTGAGGAACGAGCTCCAGGTTAAGGTTTTCACCCCTGACGTGGAAAACGTTGGTCGCATAGAAGGCGTCGAGCACTTCTTCGGTGCTGTAGCCGAGCGCGCGCAGCAGTACCGAAGCCGGCAGCTTGCGGCGACGGTCGATACGCACGAACACGCAGTCCTTCGGGTCGAACTCGAAGTCCAGCCAGGAGCCGCGGTAAGGGATGATACGAGCGGAGTACAGCAGCTTGCCCGAGCTGTGGGTCTTGCCGCGGTCGTGGTCGAAGAACACGCCCGGCGAACGGTGCAGCTGGGAGACGATGACGCGTTCGGTACCGTTGATGATGAAGGTACCGTTCTCGGTCATCAGGGGGATTTCCCCCATGTAGACTTCCTGCTCCTTGATGTCCTTGATCGCTTTGTTCGACGACTCTTTGTCGAAGATGATCAGACGGACTTTCACTCGCAGCGGCACGGCGAAAGTTACGCCGCGCAGCACGCATTCCTTGACATCGAAAGCCGGCTCGCCCAGGCGATAGCCGACGTATTCCAGAGCGGCGTTACCGGAATAGCTGATAATCGGGAATACAGACTTGAAGGCCGCGTGCAGGCCGATATCACGAAACTGGTCCTTGCTCGCGCCTGCCTGCAGGAATTCGCGGTACGAATCCAGCTGGATGGCCAGGAGGTAGGGTACATCCATGACGTCCGGCAACTTGCTAAAGTCTTTGCGGATACGTTTTTTCTCAGTGTATGAGTAAGCCATCAGCGTTCCCCAGCTTGGTCACCTGCTTGTTTGGCTCCCCCGACGGGAGTAGCCAGAAAATCGTGCAAACCCCTTGGTTTGCGCCACCTCTCGGGTGGTTTTTCACGTCCAGAACGGGGCATGCGCCAACCATCTAGAACGGAAAAAGGCCGGTGGCATAAGCCACCAGCCATCAGCCTCGCGCGAGTCGCTCGGGCTGTAGACGCAAAGTCGTCGCTTACTTGAGCTCGACTTTGGCGCCAGCTTCTTCCAGAGCCTTTTTGGCAGCTTCGGCTTCTTCTTTCGAAGCGCCTTCTTTGACCACGCCCGGGGCGCCGTCAACAACTGCTTTGGCTTCTTTCAGACCCAGACCGGTCAGTTCGCGAACGACTTTGATGACGTTCACTTTCTTGTCGCCGGCTTCGGTCAGAACGATGTTGAACTCGGTTTGCTCTTCAGCAGCAGCAGCAGCAACAGCCGGGCCAGCAGCAACGGCGGCAGCAGCGGTCACACCGAACTTCTCTTCCATCGCCTTGATCAGTTCAACAACTTGCATCACGGACATTTCGGATACGGCGTTGATGATGTCTTCGTTGGTCAGAGCCATGACTCTAATTCCTGTATTGATGGACGGCCTTTGGTGGCCATCGGATTAAACGAGTTTACGTAGAAGAAGCAGTGCGCCTGGATCAGGCAGCAGCGCTTTCCTTCTGGTCGCGAATTGCCGCTAGAGTACGAGCCAGCTTGCTGGTAGCGCCTTGAATCACGCTCATCAGCTGCGATACGGCCTCGTCGTAGGTCGGCAGGGTTGCCAGTACGTCGATCTGGTTAGCTGCAATCAGCTTGCCTTCGAACGCGGCAGCCTTGATCTCGAACTTGTCCTGACCCTTCGAGAATTCCTTGAAGATACGAGCGGCAGCGCCCGGATGTTCGTTGGAGAACGCGATCAGGGTCGGGCCTTTGAACACGTCGCCGAGGACTTCGAAAGAAGTACCTTCAACGGCGCGACGAGCCAGGGTGTTACGCACGACTTTTACGTACACACCAGCCTCGCGGGCCTCTTTACGGAGTCCGGTCATGGCTCCCACAGTCACGCCACGGGCATCAGCCACGACAGCGGAGAGGGCAGCTTTGGCAGCCTCGTTGACTTCAGCGACGATGGCCTTCTTGTCTTCGAGTTTAATTGCCACGGGTTCACTCCTGGATGTTACCGGTTCGTCCAGCCGAGGCCGGACGGCGTTTTGGTGTCTGATTCGGTAAACGAATCGGGAGCACCATCTGCGTAGGCTCGGGAATCGCTTCCCGGTTTGAGGCTTTCACCGCCTACGGTCTTGGATAGCCCCCGCCAGGCAGGGACCCCAATACCTGCGCAGCGAGCGAACTCGCTGCGACTTTATTTCTTAGGCTTCCAGGGAAGCCTGATCGATCTGCAGACCTGGGCCCATGGTGGTGCTCAGGGTCACGCGCTGAACGTAAACACCTTTGGAGGTGGACGGCTTCAGGCGCTTCAGGTCAACCAGCAGGGCTTCGACGTTCTGCTTCAGCTTGACCGGCTCGAAGTCGATCTTGCCAACGGAAGCGTGGATGATGCCGTTCTTGTCGGTACGGAAACGCACCTGACCAGCCTTGGCGTTCTTCACGGCAGTGGCTACGTCGGGGGTAACGGTACCAACTTTCGGGTTCGGCATCAGGCCGCGCGGGCCGAGGATCTGGCCCAGCTGGCCAACGACACGCATGGCGTCCGGGGAAGCGATGACGACGTCGTAGCTCAGGTCGCCGCCTTTCATTTCAGCAGCCAGTTCGTCCATGCCTACGCGATCAGCGCCGGCAGCCAGAGCGGCTTCAGCGCCCGGACCCTGGGTGAACACGGCAACGCGAACGCTTTTGCCGGTGCCGTTCGGAAGAACGGTAGCACCACGGACGACCTGGTCGGATTTACGCGGATCAACGCCCAGGTTGATAGAGATATCAACGGACTCTTTGAACTTGATGGTCGACAGCTCAGCCAGCAGTTTGGCGGCGTCTTCGAAACCGTATTGCTTGCCGGCTTCGATTTTTTCAGCGATAGCCTTCTGGCGCTTGGTCAGCTTAGCCATTTACACACCCTCCACGTTCAGGCCCATGCTACGAGCGGAGCCGGCGATGGTACGCACGGCCGCATCCAGGTCAGCTGCAGTCAGATCAGCCTGTTTTGCCTTGGCGATATCTTCCAGCTGAGCACGGGTAACAGTGCCAACTTTCTGGCTATTCGGGCGCGGAGAGCCGCTGGTGATGCCAGCCGCTTTCTTCAGCAGCACGGAAGCCGGGGTGCTTTTGGTTTCGAAAGTGAAGCTGCGGTCGCTGTAGACAGTGATGATCACGGGAGTCGGCAGACCGGGCTCCATACCCTGGGTCTTGGCGTTGAACGCCTTGCAGAATTCCATGATGTTCACGCCGTGCTGACCCAGAGCCGGGCCGACCGGCGGGGACGGGTTGGCTTGAGCAGCCTTCACTTGCAGCTTGATGTAAGCCTGAATCTTCTTAGCCATCTATAACTCCAATTGCGGGTTCGAACGCCTTGAGGCTCCCCGTTTGCTTTCGCGTTTATCCCAGTGACGAAAAAACCCCGCAACCATTGGCTGCGGGGTATGGGATGCCTATTTCAGCTATGCCTTCTCGACCTGGCTGAACTCCAGCTCTACCGGAGTAGAGCGACCGAAGATGAGCACGGCAACGTGAATCCGGCTCTTCTCGTAGTTGACTTCCTCGACGACACCATTGAAGTCCGCGAACGGACCATCAATGACGCGAACCGTTTCGCCCGGCTCGAACAACGTCTTGGGCTTGGGCTTGTCACCGCTGTCCGCAACGCGACGCAGGATAGCCTCAGCTTCTTTATCAGTAATCGGAGCAGGCTTGTCGGCAGTACCGCCAATGAAGCCCATAACGCGAGGCGTATCCTTGACCAAGTGCCAAGTACCCTCGTTCATTTCCATCTGGACCAACACATAACCAGGGAAGAATTTGCGCTCACTTTTGCGCTTCTGGCCATTCCGCATCTCCACCACTTCTTCAGTAGGGACGAGAATCTCACCAAAACCATCTTCCATGCCGGCAAGCTTCACGCGCTCGACCAGCGACCGCATTACGTGCTTTTCATAACCGGAGTAGGCATGCACAACGTACCAACGCTTAGCCACGGCGCACCCTTAACCTACAATCATCGAAACGAGCCAACCGAGCAGGGAATCAAGCCCCCACAGCAGCAGCGCCATTACCAGAACAACAGCCACGACAATCAACGTGGTCTGCGTGGTTTCCTGACGAGTCGGCCAGACGACCTTGCGGATCTCCGCACGGGCCTCTTTAGCCAAAACAAAGAATGCTTGCCCCTTGGCAGTCTGCAGCGCTACAAATGCAGCACCCGCACCAAGAACCAGCAAAACGAGAACGCGATAGATGATCGGTTCAGCAGAGAAATACTGATTACCAACCACACCCACCACGACAATTGCAGCCACAACGATCCACTTCAGAACGTCGAAGCGTGTTTCTTTGGCTTCAGCCTTGGCATTCATCAGCTAGGACCTTGTGAATATTTGCCAAACTTCCTTCTTGGAAATTTGGCAGGCCAGGAGGGAATCGAACCCCCAACCTGCGGTTTTGGAGACCGCCGCTCTGCCAATTGAGCTACTGGCCTGTAACGAAGTCAGGCCGACCATTATGCCGGCCTGACGGAGTTAGATCAATCGATTACTCGAAGATCTTGGCAACCACGCCGGCGCCAACGGTACGGCCGCCTTCGCGAATCGCGAAACGCAGACCGTCTTCCATGGCGATCGGTGCGATCAGGGTGACAACCATCTTGATGTTGTCGCCCGGCATTACCATTTCCACGCCTTCCGGCAGCTCGCAGTTACCGGTAACGTCGGTGGTGCGGAAGTAGAACTGCGGACGGTAGCCCTTGAAGAACGGGGTGTGACGACCACCTTCTTCTTTGGACAGTACGTACACTTCGCACTCGAACTTGGTGTGCGGCTTGATGGTGCCCGGCTTGGCCAGAACCTGACCACGCTCTACGTCGTCACGCTTGGTGCCGCGCAGCAGGATACCAACGTTCTCACCAGCACGACCCTCGTCGAGCAGCTTGCGGAACATTTCAACGCCGGTGCAGATGGTCTTGGAGGTATCACGGATACCAACAATTTCCACTTCTTCCTGGACCTTGACGATGCCGCGCTCAACACGACCGGTAACCACGGTACCGCGGCCGGAGATGGAGAACACGTCTTCGATCGGCATCAGGAACGGCTGATCGATAGCACGAACCGGCTCCGGAATATAGGAGTCCAGGGTCTCTACCAGCTTACGAACAGCGGAAACGCCGATTTCGTTGTCGTCTTTGCCTTCCAGCGCCATCAGCGCGGAACCGATAACGATCGGAGTGTCGTCGCCCGGGAAGTCGTAGGTGTTCAGCAGATCGCGAACTTCCATTTCGACCAGTTCCAGCAGCTCGGCGTCGTCAACCATGTCGGCCTTGTTCAGGAACACGACGATGTAGGGAACGCCTACCTGACGGGACAGCAGGATGTGCTCGCGAGTCTGCGGCATGGGGCCGTCAGCAGCGGAGCAAACCAAGATCGCGCCGTCCATCTGGGCAGCACCGGTGATCATGTTCTTCACATAGTCAGCGTGACCAGGGCAGTCAACGTGAGCGTAGTGGCGAACAGCGGAATCGTACTCAACGTGGGAGGTGTTGATGGTGATACCGCGAGCTTTCTCTTCCGGCGCGTTGTCGATCTGGTCGAACGCACGAGCAGAACCACCCCAGGTCTCGGAGCAGACTTTGGTCAGAGCAGCGGTCAGAGTGGTTTTGCCATGGTCAACGTGACCAATGGTGCCAACGTTGACGTGCGGTTTGTTACGTTCGAATTTTTCTTTAGCCATCGAGAACGTCTCCCATCAAAGAATTGAGCGAGTCACGCCACCATTAAAACAAAGGCAGATATTCACATATCTGCCTTTGTTGAGATGGAGCTCATGAGCGGAATCGAACCGCTGACCTCACCCTTACCAAGGGTGTGCTCTACCAGCTGAGCTACATGAGCCAAACACATTGCACAAACGCCAAACTTGGAGCGGGTAGCGGGAATCGAACCCGCATCATCAGCTTGGAAGGCTGAGGTTCTACCACTGAACTATACCCGCGGAGCCTGTCGCTCACGCTTGAATCTGGTGGAGGGAGAAGGATTCGAACCTTCGAAGTCTATGACGTCAGATTTACAGTCTGATCCCTTTGGCCGCTCGGGAATCCCTCCATTTGGGAGGCGGCATTTTCAACTTCTGCCACCCTACTGTCAAGCTTTTTCTCATTTAAATCTTGAGGTTAGCTAATTCTGACAGCAGCTTCGCAGTTCCACTTTTTCAGCCTGCCTGCGAAGCGGGCGCCATTCTATTCAAACTATCTAGAGGATGCAACGTTTTCGCACGGCATTATTTTATGCTGCAATCCACCGAAGTCCCGAGCCAGCTCACCGAGCAACGCGTCATCCGCAAGGCGCCTGCTTTCCGGGGCGATCCTGACCCAGAAATCTCGATGCGAGCGCGACAATTCGCGCATTGCAGGCTCGTACCCTGCATCCTTCAAACGAGCCATTACGCTCTCGGCGGAATCCATTCGCGGGAAAATTCCGAGCGAAATCCCATTCTGCAGGTCACCCTGGCTGATTATATAGCTATCAATTTTCCGAGCCTGGAGCTCCTTCAGCTGGCGCAAAGAGGCCTGCCGGGAAGCAAGGGGAGCGAGATATACCCAATAATCGACCCCTGCCGCCGCATCGACCTCTTGCACCTTGCTCTGGATATCCAGCGCAATGAGCCGCTGCTCAACCTCTTTGGCCTGAGCTTCTTGCTCGAAACTTCCCAAGAAAAGGCATGCGGTCTCCGGAGCAGAAGCAGGAGAGCCAGGAAGCTCTTCGCGCCGAGGCCTTGCATCCTTCGACTCACTCAACAAGCGAATGTCTTGCTGCCCGCCCTTATAGAGGGAGAGTGTCTCCACCTCCTTTGCGCGAAGAGGGGCCTGCTGCTGATGCCAGACATAGTAGAAAAGGTTAAGAACCAGGAGCAGTAGAAACATCCAGCGCATGACTAACCTCAAGAGAGCGGGCAGGCAATCGCCAAACCAACAAACACCAAATCCGGAAGAACTTTTGCCTGGGGAAACGCGTCCTTGACCATAAATGCGTCTCCACCTGTTAGATACAGCTCGTAAGCCCCACCCAACCACTCCTCGGCCTGCTCGACCTGCGTCTGCACGAACCCCTGCAGCATCAGCAGGCAGCCCCGCTCAACGGCCTCAACCGTGGAGCGTCCAGGCATCATCTTCTGCAAAGCCCGTTCGGCAGCATCATCGCCATACCGGATGCGGCGAGTGTGTGTGCGCAACTGATTGCGCATGAGCGGCATGCCAGGACAAATGAAGCCACCTAGATGACTGCCTTCCGCAGTAACGAAGTCAGAAGTTACCGCAGTGCCGAGATCCAGCACCAAACAGGCACGCCCGGACAAGTGATAGGCGCCTAGCACGGCAAGCCAGCGATCGAGGCCGAGACGCTGGAATTCGTCATAGCCATTACGGACCCCTGCCATCTCCTGCGCCGACTCCGCACAAACCGAGTCTATGGAGAACGCCCGCTGAAGCTTGCCCGTCAATTGCTGGGTCTCTTCATCACTACGGACACTTACTAGACGGCAGCGACTTAGCTCCACCCCTGGAGATGAAGACAGCACCTGCAGCAACTCTTCATCAGAGCCGACTACGCCTCCCGCCACAACGCGCGCCTCGGGATTAGATATCACGCGCCATTTGATGAAGCTGTTACCGCAATCAAGCTCAAGAATCATCACGCAGCCTCAAACTGAGCTCTCCACCACTAAAGACATTTTCAACACCCTCTACATCCATACGTAGGGCGCCGCTATCGTCTACACCTAACACCACGCCATCGATACGACGCTGTCCAGCCACCAGAGAGGCGCTGCGCCCTTGCCAAAGATGATCAGCCTCCCACTCAGCGCGCAGCGTCTTGAATCCGCCATAGGCACTCTGCGCCAGGCAAAGGTCCAATTGCTCCAGGACACTCACAGCCAGCTCGCTCCGATCGACCAGCTCTCCTCCCTCAAGGAGCATCGAGGTCCAGGGCTGATCTATCTGCACATCAGGACTGCGCATGTTGACGTTAATGCCAATGCCGATGATGACACTGCAGATATCCGCAGGATCGCCTATGAGTTCAAGGAGTATTCCCGCGATCTTGCGATTAGCGACCAGAATATCGTTAGGCCATTTAAGCCCAGCCCCCGAAAATCCTTTCGCACGTAGCGCTCGAAGGACGGCAAGCCCCACTACAAGGCTGAGCCCCTCCAGCTGACGCGCCCCACCCTCGATCCGCAACCCGACACTGCAGTAAAGGTTCTGGCCATAAGGACTGACCCACTGCCGCCCTCTCCTGCCGCGACCGCCACTCTGATGCTCCGCCAGAACAGCAAAGGGAGGTTCTTCTCCAGCGGCAATCCGTCGCATGACTTCTGCATTCGTGGAATCGATGGTCTCCACAACGGTTTTAGTCCAACCAGGGACAGCCTCGTTCAGCTTGAGAGGATCAAGAAGGCTGAGCGGTGATGCCAGCCGATACCCTTTGCCACGGAGCTTATGAATCGGCAGGTCGTAATCGAGTTCGAGTTGCTGCAGCTGCTTCCAGATAGCACTGCGACTTATGCCGAGTACACGCCCCAAGGCCTCACCGGAATGGAACTGGCCATCCTGTAGAAGTTTCAACAAGGTAAGCATGCGCGCACCGCCTCAGAATGAGGCAGGCATCATAGCCATGCAGGTAGGGATTGCATAGAAAAGGAGCCGATCGAGATGAAACGATATAGCCCTAAGACTGCGTCCAGGACGCCACGCTGAACCAACTTTTCCGTGGCGCAAAGTCAAACCCCCGACCTTCTTGCGAAGATCGGGGGTTTGGTATAGGTGCTTGACGATGACCTACTCTCACATGGAGAAACTCCACACTACCATCGGCGATGCATCGTTTCACTACTGAGTTCGGGATGGGATCAGGTGGTTCCAACGCTCTATGGTCGTCAAGCAATTCGGTTGGGGTATCGTCTAGGACGCGACCCCGAATGGGTATGTGATAAGGCTTTGCAAGTTCTGGCCAATTTTCGGCTAAGTCGACTTCACCTTATAACAACAATCGTCAGATTGTTTGGGTGTTATATGGTCAAGCCTCACGGGCAATTAGTATTGGTTAGCTCAACGCCTCACAGCGCTTACACACCCAACCTATCAACGTCGTAGTCTTCGACGGCCCTTCAGGGAGCTCAAGGCTCCAGTGAGATCTCATCTTGAGGCGAGTTTCCCGCTTAGATGCTTTCAGCGGTTATCTCTTCCGAACGTAGCTACCCGGCAATGCCACTGGCGTGACAACCGGAACACCAGAGGTTCGTCCACTCCGGTCCTCTCGTACTAGGAGCAGCCCCTCTCAAATCTCAAACGTCCACGGCAGATAGGGACCGAACTGTCTCACGACGTTCTAAACCCAGCTCGCGTACCACTTTAAATGGCGAACAGCCATACCCTTGGGACCGGCTTCAGCCCCAGGATGTGATGAGCCGACATCGAGGTGCCAAACACCGCCGTCGATATGAACTCTTGGGCGGTATCAGCCTGTTATCCCCGGAGTACCTTTTATCCGTTGAGCGATGGCCCTTCCATACAGAACCACCGGATCACTAAGACCTACTTTCGTACCTGCTCGACGTGTCTGTCTCGCAGTCAAGCGCGCTTTTGCCTTTATACTCTACGACCGATTTCCGACCGGTCTGAGCGCACCTTCGTACTCCTCCGTTACTCTTTAGGAGGAGACCGCCCCAGTCAAACTGCCCACCATACACTGTCCTCGATCCGGATAACGGACCAGAGTTAGAACCTCAAGCATGCCAGGGTGGTATTTCAAGGATGGCTCCACGCAGACTGGCGTCCACGCTTCAAAGCCTCCCACCTATCCTACACAAGCAGGCTCAAAGTCCAGTGCAAAGCTACAGTAAAGGTTCACGGGGTCTTTCCGTCTAGCCGCGGATACACTGCATCTTCACAGCGATTTCAATTTCACTGAGTCTCGGGTGGAGACAGCGCCGCCATCGTTACGCCATTCGTGCAGGTCGGAACTTACCCGACAAGGAATTTCGCTACCTTAGGACCGTTATAGTTACGGCCGCCGTTTACCGGGGCTTCGATCAAGAGCTTCGCTTGCGCTAACCCCATCAATTAACCTTCCGGCACCGGGCAGGCGTCACACCCTATACGTCCACTTTCGTGTTTGCAGAGTGCTGTGTTTTTAATAAACAGTCGCAGCGGCCTGGTATCTTCGACCGGCATGGGCTTACGGAGCAAGTCCTTCACCCTCACCGGCGCACCTTCTCCCGAAGTTACGGTGCCATTTTGCCTAGTTCCTTCACCCGAGTTCTCTCAAGCGCCTTGGTATTCTCTACCCAACCACCTGTGTCGGTTTGGGGTACGGTTCCTAGTTACCTGAAGCTTAGAAGCTTTTCCTGGAAGCATGGCATCAACCACTTCATCGTCTAAAAGACGACTCGTCATCAGTTCTCGGCATTAAGCGCCCGGATTTACCTAAGCACTCTGCCTACCACCTTAAACTTGGACAACCAACGCCAAGCTGGCCTAGCCTTCTCCGTCCCTCCATCGCAGTAACTAGAAGTACAGGAATATTAACCTGTTTCCCATCGACTACGCTCTTCAGCCTCGCCTTAGGGACCGACTAACCCTGCGTCGATTAACGTTGCGCAGGAACCCTTGGTCTTTCGGCGTGCGAGTTTTTCACTCGCATTGTCGTTACTCATGTCAGCATTCGCACTTCTGATACCTCCAGCAAGCTTCTCAACTCACCTTCACAGGCTTACAGAACGCTCCTCTACCGCATCACTTACGTGATACCCGTAGCTTCGGTGTATGGTTTGAGCCCCGTTACATCTTCCGCGCAGGCCGACTCGACTAGTGAGCTATTACGCTTTCTTTAAAGGGTGGCTGCTTCTAAGCCAACCTCCTAGCTGTCTAAGCCTTCCCACATCGTTTCCCACTTAACCATAACTTTGGGACCTTAGCTGACGGTCTGGGTTGTTTCCCTTTTCACGACGGACGTTAGCACCCGCCGTGTGTCTCCCATGCTCGGCACTTGTAGGTATTCGGAGTTTGCATCGGTTTGGTAAGTCGGGATGACCCCCTAGCCGAAACAGTGCTCTACCCCCTACAGTGATACATGAGGCGCTACCTAAATAGCTTTCGAGGAGAACCAGCTATCTCCGAGCTTGATTAGCCTTTCACTCCGATCCACAGGTCATCCGCTAACTTTTCAACGGTAGTCGGTTCGGTCCTCCAGTCAGTGTTACCTAACCTTCAACCTGCCCATGGATAGATCGCCCGGTTTCGGGTCTATTCCCAGCGACTAGACGCCCTATTAAGACTCGCTTTCGCTACGCCTCCCCTATTCGGTTAAGCTCGCCACTGAAAATAAGTCGCTGACCCATTATACAAAAGGTACGCAGTCACCCAACAAAGTGGGCTCCCACTGCTTGTACGCATACGGTTTCAGGTTCTATTTCACTCCCCTCTCCGGGGTTCTTTTCGCCTTTCCCTCACGGTACTGGTTCACTATCGGTCAGTCAGTAGTATTTAGCCTTGGAGGATGGTCCCCCCATATTCAGACAAGGTTTCTCGTGCCCCGTCCTACTCGATTTCATGACTAAGAGATTTTCGCGTACAGGGCTATCACCCACTATGGCCGCACTTTCCAGAGCGTTCCGCTAATCTCAAAGCCACTTAAGGGCTAGTCCCCGTTCGCTCGCCACTACTAAGGGAATCTCGGTTGATTTCTTTTCCTCAGGGTACTTAGATGTTTCAGTTCCCCTGGTTCGCCTCTTGCACCTATGTATTCAGTACAAGATAACCATCTTATGATGGCTGGGTTCCCCCATTCAGAGATCTCCGGATCAAAGTCTGTTTGCCGACTCCCCGAAGCTTATCGCAGGCTACCACGTCTTTCATCGCCTCTGACTGCCAAGGCATCCACCGTATGCGCTTCTTCACTTGACCATATAACCCCAAGCAATCTGGTTATTGTCTCTAACGTGAAGACGACATTCGCCGAAAATTCGCGCTTGAACTCGCAAATTTTACCTTGACTTGAATAATCACCAGTGAAAGAGATTATTCAGTCTACTTCTATCACATACCCAAATTTTTAAAGAACAGTTCTGGCGCAAAGACCAGAAATCAATGCCATTCTCAAGGCACTCATTTCTGAGCTTTCAGCGATTATTAGAGTGGATGGTGGAGCCAAGGAGGATCGAACTCCTGACCTCCTGCGTGCAAAGCAGGCGCTCTCCCAGCTGAGCTATGGCCCCTCGAAGACCTGCCACGCCCATGACAATTGGTGGGTCTGGGCAGATTCGAACTGCCGACCTCACCCTTATCAGGGGTGCGCTCTAACCAACTGAGCTACAGACCCAATCGTCTTACTCTCGGGTCTAACAACCCAATCGCTTTTCGCAAGTGAATCAAGCAATTCGTGTGGGAGCTTATGAAGAAGCTGATGTCTTCGATTAAGGAGGTGATCCAGCCGCAGGTTCCCCTACGGCTACCTTGTTACGACTTCACCCCAGTCATGAATCACTCCGTGGTAACCGTCCCCCTTGCGGTTAGACTAGCTACTTCTGGAGCAACCCACTCCCATGGTGTGACGGGCGGTGTGTACAAGGCCCGGGAACGTATTCACCGTGACATTCTGATTCACGATTACTAGCGATTCCGACTTCACGCAGTCGAGTTGCAGACTGCGATCCGGACTACGATCGGTTTTATGGGATTAGCTCCACCTCGCGGTTTGGCAACCCTTTGTACCGACCATTGTAGCACGTGTGTAGCCCTGGCCGTAAGGGCCATGATGACTTGACGTCATCCCCACCTTCCTCCGGTTTGTCACCGGCAGTCTCCTTAGAGTGCCCACCATAACGTGCTGGTAACTAAGGACAAGGGTTGCGCTCGTTACGGGACTTAACCCAACATCTCACGACACGAGCTGACGACAGCCATGCAGCACCTGTGTCTGAGTTCCCGAAGGCACCAATCCATCTCTGGAAAGTTCTCAGCATGTCAAGGCCAGGTAAGGTTCTTCGCGTTGCTTCGAATTAAACCACATGCTCCACCGCTTGTGCGGGCCCCCGTCAATTCATTTGAGTTTTAACCTTGCGGCCGTACTCCCCAGGCGGTCGACTTATCGCGTTAGCTTCGCCACTAAGATCTCAAGGATCCCAACGGCTAGTCGACATCGTTTACGGCGTGGACTACCAGGGTATCTAATCCTGTTTGCTCCCCACGCTTTCGCACCTCAGTGTCAGTATCAGTCCAGGTGGTCGCCTTCGCCACTGGTGTTCCTTCCTATATCTACGCATTTCACCGCTACACAGGAAATTCCACCACCCTCTACCGTACTCTAGCTCAGTAGTTTTGGATGCAGTTCCCAGGTTGAGCCCGGGGCTTTCACATCCAACTTGCTGAACCACCTACGCGCGCTTTACGCCCAGTAATTCCGATTAACGCTTGCACCCTTCGTATTACCGCGGCTGCTGGCACGAAGTTAGCCGGTGCTTATTCTGTCGGTAACGTCAAAACAGCAAGGTATTAACTTACTGCCCTTCCTCCCAACTTAAAGTGCTTTACAATCCGAAGACCTTCTTCACACACGCGGCATGGCTGGATCAGGCTTTCGCCCATTGTCCAATATTCCCCACTGCTGCCTCCCGTAGGAGTCTGGACCGTGTCTCAGTTCCAGTGTGACTGATCATCCTCTCAGACCAGTTACGGATCGTCGCCTTGGTGAGCCTTTACCTCACCAACTAGCTAATCCGACCTAGGCTCATCTGATAGCGCAAGGCCCGAAGGTCCCCTGCTTTCTCCCGTAGGACGTATGCGGTATTAGCGTTCCTTTCGAAACGTTGTCCCCCACTACCAGGCAGATTCCTAGGCATTACTCACCCGTCCGCCGCTGAATCATGGAGCAAGCTCCACTCATCCGCTCGACTTGCATGTGTTAGGCCTGCCGCCAGCGTTCAATCTGAGCCATGATCAAACTCTTCAGTTCAATACTGCTTGGGTTTTGAGAAAACCCTAAACTTGGCTCAGCAATCGCAAATAAACTCTCGAATTCACGAGTGTTACTTGTGTTGCTGATAATCAGTCGACTACCAGTCTTACATCACAAGCACCCACACGAATTGCTTGATTCAAATTGTTAAAGAGCAATTTCGATTAAGTCTTTCGCCTCAACCGAGGCCGCGCATTCTACAGCAGCCTTTCTATCTGTCAAGCTGTTTTTCGAAGAATTTTTTCTTTCTACTCAACGACTTGCGCTTTCCGTGAATCTTTCGCTTCACGTCAGCGGGAGGCGAATTCTACAGCGTTTCAACTCGCTGTCAACACCTCTTTTTCAGCTTCTTTCGAACTCATCCGGAAGAGGCTGGCGACACCAAAACCCAACCTGGCACCACCCTTCCACTGCATCGATTCGACCTAGATCAAACCACTCTACCATTACTTAACCTTTTGATTTACAAGAGGTTTTTCTTGGCTTCTGCTGTGTAAGTGGTGCGCATTATAGGGATCAGAAACGGCACGTCAACACTTAAATGAAAAAATCATTCAGCCTTCAACGAGATGCGCGCAAACGCCTTCTTGCCAGCCTGGCAGACGTGCACGGCGCCGAGCTTGAAGATGAAGCCACGATCCACAACGACGCCATCAACACGCACACCACCCGAACCGAGCAGATCACGAGCGACAGCAGCGTTCTTCACCAGCCCTGCCTTATTAAGGACGGACGCAATGGGCATGTCCTCTATAGATAGCAGCTCGATCTCCGGCAGGTCTTCCGGCAGCTCGCCTTCCTTCATACGGTTCCCCGCAGAACGATGAGCAGAAGCCGCAGCTTCCTCACCATGGAAACGAGCGACGATCTCTTCGGCCAACTTGATCTTGATGTCACGCGGATTGGCGCCCCGTTCAACATCACGACGGAACTGCTCGATCTCCTCCATGGAGCGGAAGCTGAGCAGCTCGAAGTAACGCCACATGAGCACATCAGGAATGGAAACGAGCTTGCTGTACATAACGCCCGGCGCTTCCTGGATACCCACATAGTTACCCAGGGACTTGGACATCTTCTTCACGCCATCCAAGCCCTCGAGCAGCGGCATGGTGACGATGCACTGAGACTCCTGCCCATAAGCACGCTGCAGTTCACGCCCCATCAGCAGGTTGAACTTCTGGTCAGTCCCCCCAAGCTCCACGTCCGCACGCAAGGCCACCGAGTCGTACCCTTGAACCAGCGGATAGAGGAACTCATGGATAGCGATGGGCTGATTGGTGGTGTAGCGCTTGTCGAAGTCATCGCGCTCCAGCATGCGAGCGACGGTGTACTGCGAAGACAGGCGAATGAAGTCCGCCGGGCTCAACTGATCCATCCAGGTGGAGTTGAACGCCACCTCGGTCTTGGCTGGGTCGAGAATCTTAAAGACCTGGGTCTTGTAGGTCTCGGCGTTGTCCAGGACCTGCTCGCGGGTCAAAGGCGGGCGAGTGGCGCTTTTGCCGCTGGGGTCACCAATCATCCCGGTGAAGTCACCTATAAGGAAGATGACCTGATGGCCCAGCTCCTGGAACTGACGCAGCTTATTAATAAGGACGGTATGGCCGAGGTGCAGATCGGGCGCGGTCGGATCGAACCCCGCCTTGATACGAAGGGGCTGCCCCCGCTTGAGCTTTTCAACCAGCTCGGACTCGACCAGAACCTCTTCCGCGCCGCGCTTGATAAGCGCCAGCTGCTCTTCAACCGACTTCATGACAGCCCCGTAAACAATAGAGAAACCGAAAGGGAACCAAACATACAAGATCGCTGACTAATTACAAGTTTTGCGCCCGGGGCGGTACCAACCGGCGGAAGGCAGGATCTTGAGGTTGCCTACACCGGATTTTGGTTATATTTTAGGCAGTTAGTTCACATTCTAAAAACACCACTCGCCATGACGCATATTGTTCCTAAAGCGCCGCGCTACCCGAAAAGCCATTTGCTGGCCGCAAGCGGTGTAGCTGCGCTGCTCAGCCTGGCTTTGCTGGTGTTCCCGTCTCGCGAGGTCGAGGCGAAGAAGACCTACATCAACCTGGAAATGGAGAACGGCTCAGAAGCCCTCATCCAGGAAAAGGACGACCTCCGATCAGACGCAGTCATAGGGGAAGAGGGCAGCTCGCCATTCGCTAACATCGAGCGCCCTGCAGACAACCAGAACAGCGCCGACAAAGACGCGAACAAGGACGAACAGACCCAAAGCGAGCTTGCCTCCAGCGAACCTCCGAAAGATCCCGGCTTGCATACGGTCACCGTAGGCAACGGCGATACCCTGTCGACGCTGTTCAGCAAGGTCGGCCTGTCCGCCACCGTACTGCACGATGTGCTCAACAGCAGCAAGGACGCCAAAGACCTCAGTCGCCTGAAGATCGGCCAGGCCTTCGAATTCCGCCTGAGCCCCGAGGGTGAACTGCAGAGCCTGCACTCCAAGCTCAGCGACCTCGAGACCGTCACCCTGTCCAAGACTGACAAGGGCTATGACTTCAAGCGAGACCTGGCCAAGCCGGACATCCATACCGCCTATGCCCATGGCGTCATCGATAGCTCCCTGTTCCTATCGGCCAAGCGCGCCGGCATGTCTCACAACCTGACCATGGACCTGGCCAATATCTTCGATTACGACATCGACTTCGCCCTCGACATCCGTGAAGGCGACGAATTCGAAGTCATCTATGAAGAGAAGTCGGTGAACGGCAAGCAGGTGGGCACCGGCAACATCCTCGCCGCTCGCTTCACCAACCGCGGCAAGACCTACAGTGCCGTGCGCTTCACCAACAACCAGGGCATTGCCAGCTACTTCCGCGATGACGGCACCAGCATGCGCAAGGCCTTCATCCGTACCCCGGTGGACTTCGCCCGCATCAGCTCGCGCTTCTCGCTCGGCCGTCGCCATCCGATCCTGAACAAGATCCGCGCGCACAAGGGCGTCGACTATGCAGCGCCTCGCGGCACGCCGATCAAGGCAACCGGTGACGGCAAGATCTTCCTGGCCGGGCGTCGCGGTGGCTACGGCAACGCAGTGATCATCCAGCACAGCGGCAAGTACCGGACGCTCTATGGCCACATGCAGGGTTTCGCCAAAGGCATCAAGACCGGCGGCACCGTCAAGCAAGGTCAGATCATCGGCTACATCGGTACCACGGGTCTTTCCACCGGCCCGCACCTGCACTATGAGTTCCAGGTGAACGGCCAACACGTCGACCCGCTCGGCGTGAAGCTGCCCATGGCTGACCCGCTCGCCGCTGCAGAGAAGAAGCGCTTCCTGCAGATGAGCAAGCCGCTGATGGCACGCATGGACCAGGAAAAGGCCACCATGCTCGCGCAGAACAAGCGCTGATTCGATGCCGCGCTACCTCGGAGTGATGTCCGGAACCAGCCTGGATGGGCTGGACATCGCCCTGATCGACCAAGGTGAACACACCCGCCTGATCGCCTCGCACTACATCCCCATGCCCGACACACTCCGCCAGGAGTTGCTCTCGCTATGTTCACCAGGCGAAGACGAACTCGCACGCGCGGCCTTGGCCGAACAACGCTGGGTGGAGCTGGCCGCTTCGGGGATCGCCCATCTGCTTCGTGAAAAAGGCCTCACAGCCGCAGATATCCGTGCGATCGGCAGCCACGGCCAGACCGTGCGCCACGAACCGGCACGGGGCTTCACGATCCAGATCGGCAACTGCGCCCTGCTGGCCGAGCTCACCGGCATCACGGTGGTCGGTGACTTCCGGCGCCGCGACGTTGCTGCCGGCGGCCAGGGTGCGCCCCTGGTGCCAGCCTTCCACGAGGCGCTCTTCGACAATGACAGAGGCAACCACGCCGTGCTCAACATCGGTGGGTTCAGCAACCTCAGCCTGATCGAACCCAACCAGCAGGTGCGTGGTTTCGATTGCGGACCCGGCAACGTACTCATGGATGCCTGGATCCAGCTCAACCTCGGCCAGGACTACGATCGTGATGGCGCCTGGGCAGCCAGTGGCCAGGTCCAGCCGCAGTTGCTGAGCACACTGCTGAAGGATGAGTTCTTCAGCACGCGCGGCCCCAAGAGCACCGGCAGGGAACTGTTCAACCTGCCCTGGCTGCAGGCGCAGTTGGCCAAGCTCCCGGCCTTCAAGGCGGAGGATGTGCAAGCCACCCTTCTCGAGCTCAGCGCCCGCACCATGGCAGACGCACTCAAGGCATCCCAAGCGGAAACCCGCGATCTGCTGGTCTGCGGCGGCGGCGCCCACAATGGCACCTTGATGCAACGCCTCGCCGAGCTACTGCCCGGCACTCAGGTCAGCAGCACCGACAGCCGAGGCGTACCGGCTGACTGGGTCGAGGCCATGGCGTTCGCCTGGCTGGCCCATTGCTGCCTCGAAGGCATCCCTGCCAACCGCCCGAGCGTGACCGGCGCCAAAGGCCTGCGCATCCTCGGCGCCATCTACCCCGCCTGACCAAACGGCACAAACGAAAACGCCGTGCATAAGCACGGCGTTTCGGTATCAGCGAAGGATGATCAGATCGAGAAGGACGAACCGCAGCCGCAGGTAGTGGCGGCATTCGGGTTCTTGATCACGAAGCGCGAGCCTTCGAGACCTTCCTGGTAATCCACTTCCGCACCGGCCAGGTACTGGAAGCTCATGGGGTCAACCACCAGGCTCACACCATCGCGCTCGACAATGGTGTCATCGTCAGCCACGTCTTCATCGAACGTGAAACCGTATTGGAAGCCCGAACAGCCACCGCCCGTGACGAAGACGCGCAGCTTGAGCCGCGGATTGCCTTCCTCATCGATCAGGTTCTTCACCTTGTTTGCCGCTCCATGCGTAAACATCAGGGCTGTGGGGGTGAAGGATTCGACACTCATGCTGTAACTCTCCCGGCTTGACGCCGCCTTACTGCGCTGTGGCCACGCATTATCCGCTTACCCTAGAAAACTGGTCAACTATTAAGCGTCCTGGCTTTCCGGACCGGCCGGCGCCTCCAACAGGCGCTGCGCTTCCTTGATATGCCCGAGGCGCCCTTCTATCTGCGCCCCCATGGCCATCTCCATGAGCCCGTAGTAGAGGTTGCCGCGTACCCGTGCCTTGGCACCCAGTTCCAGGTGCTCGGAAGCGAATACATCACCGACCACTTCCCCGTCGATGATCACGTGAGGCGCGCGGATCTCGCCCTCCACCAGGCCTTCGACGCTGACCCTGACCAGCCCTTCGCTGGCATTGAGGTTGCCCTTGAGGCGACCGTCCACCTGCACCGCGCCCTGGAAGCTCAGATCGCCCTCCAGTTCCGCGCCGATGGCGATGATGCTGGTCTTGCCGCTGAAACGCTGCAGATCAGCCTTGGGTTTCTGTTTGTTGAACATGCTCGTCATGACTCCTCGTCAATCCACTCGAATGTGCGCTCCAGCGGTTTCTGCTGGCCGTCCACTTGCGCGCGCACCTTTACCTGACGGGGACTGAAGCCTTCCGGCAGCTCCAGCTCGGCGAAACGTCCCGCTTCGGGAATCGCCTGGAAGTGCTTGAAGGAAAACACAACATCCTGCTGCGTCATCTCGCGGGAAAGCGTCGCCAGCTCTAGGCTCGCCTCCTTGCCGTCCTGACGACCGATCACTCGCACACGCAGCGTCCCCTTGATCGGCTGGTCATCCTTGCCGACCCGGCTGAGCATCAGCCGGAAACGGAAGCGCTGTGGCTGGTCCGTGCCATGCAACTCGAAAGCGCGGATGCGCAATCCCTCACGGCGGCTGTCCGGCGCCAGCACGCCCCGGTAGAACGCCAGTTCCTGCTGCAGTTTGAAAACCTGCTCTTCCATCATCTTGATGGTCTGGCGGCTCTGTTCGTTGGCCTGGAGCCCCAGTCGCTCGCCGCTTACCAGTACCGCCTGGCGCTGTTGCAACTGTTCGAGTGCACGGGTGCGCTCATCCAGTTGCGCGCGCAGGCTGTCGCGCTCCGCCACGGCATCCGCCATGCCCTCGGCTCGCAACCAGCCACCGGCGAAGAACGCCACCGGCAGCGCCAGCAACAGGACCAGTACCAACCAGCGCACCAGCCGCTCACGGCGCGGGTCGCTGATGCGGACCTCCCAGCGCGACATCAGTGACGCCCGGCGCGGTGCGACCGGAGAGGCAGAACGCCACCCCTCGTAGCTAGCTTGAACATCGACCGCACCCTACCCACTGGAAAGCCGCCGATGATAAAGCCGCATCGGCCAAGGGCCAACCGTCGAGGTGACGCGTGACCGCCGGAGCCTCTACTATCGGACCCACCTCACATCAGGGAACATCCAATGCTCTATCTCTGGCTCAAGGCCTTCCACATCATCGCCGTCGTATGCTGGTTCGCCGGTCTCTTCTACCTGCCACGCCTGTTCGTCTATCACGCCTCGGCCGAAGACGCGCTCAGCCGCGAACGCTTCAGCATCATGGAGCGCAAGCTCTATCGCGGCATCATGCAGCCCTCCATGGTCCTCACCCTGCTGCTCGGCGCCGGCATGCTCTACCTCAACCCGGCCTGGTTCAAACAGGGCTGGCTACACGCCAAGCTCACCCTGGTGTTCCTACTGATCGGCTACCACCACGTCTGCGGCGCCATGCTCAAGCGCTTCGCCCGCGGCGAGAACGGCCGCAGCCATGTGTTCTACCGCTGGTTCAACGAAGTCCCGGTCCTGTTCCTGCTCGCCATCGTCATCCTGGTGGTGATCAAACCTTTCTGACTCACGAATGACCGATAAAGAGGAGTGCCCGATGTCACTGCCCGCCCTGCTTGAACAACGCCTGCGCCTGCCCGTCGTCGCGGCGCCCATGTTCCTGGTTTCGACCCCGGAACTGGTCCTGGCCTGCAGCAATGCGGGCATCGTCGGCAGCTTCCCCGCCCTCAACCAGCGTGACAGTGCCGGCTTCCGCGCCTGGCTCGACGAGGTCGAGGCGGGCCTGGCGGCAGACGCCGCGCCCTATGCGGTCAACCTCATCGTCCATCACAGCAACCCCAGGCTGCAGGCGGACCTGGCCATCTGCGTCGAAAAGCAGGTACCCATCGTCATCACCAGCCTGGGGGCGGTGAAGGAAGTGGTCGACGCGGTGCACAGCTACGGTGGCCTGGTATTCCATGACGTCACCACCCGCCGCCATGCCGAAAAGGCTGCCGAAGCCGGTGTCGATGGGCTGATCGCGGTGGCAGCCGGCGCCGGTGGCCATGCCGGCACCTGGAGCCCATTCGCCCTGGTGTCCGAGATCCGCCAGTTCTTCGACAAGACCCTGCTGCTGGCCGGCTGCCTCAACCACGGCCACGAGATACTCGCCGCACAGATGCTCGGTGCCGACCTCGCCTACCTCGGCACCCGCTTCATCGCCACCCGCCAAAGCAACGCCGACACGCCCTACAAGCAGATGATCCTCGACGCCAAGGCCGCCGATATCGTCCACACGCCCGCCGTCTCCGGCGTACCGGCCAGCTTCATGCGCCAAAGTCTCGAAGCCGCCGGCTATGACCTCAAGCGCCTTACCGACAGGGCCGACGTCAACTACGGCGAAAAGCTCAAGCCCATCAGTGACGAGGCCAAGGCCTGGAAGACCGTCTGGTCCGCCGGCCAGGGCGTGGGCGACATCAGCGACCTGCCGACGGTGGAAGAACTGGTGAAGCGCCTGGATAACGAGTACCGCGCCGCCCTCCAGAGGGCCAGCCACCTCGGCCAGCGCTGGCCCCGTTGAAACGCCGCCACCTGCTCGGCCTGGGCGCACTCGGGGCGCTCGGGCTCTGGGCTGTTCGCCCTGGTGACCAGGGGCGCCCCCACACCCCCTACTTCGCCGACCTACAGCGCCTGCTGAAGCAGGAAGGCGGCGGCGTGCCGCAGTTGGTCATCGACCTCGACCGCCTCGACGCCAATGCCGACCTGCTCGCCCAGCGCCTGGGCAAACTGCCCCTGCGCCTGGTGGCCAAGTCCCTGGCTTCCAATGGCCTGCTGGACTACCTCGCCAAACGCCTGACTACGCGCCGCTTCATGGTCTTCCACCAGCCCCAGGCCAACCAGTTGGCACAGGCCTTCCCCGACGCCGACCTGCTGCTGGGCAAGCCGCTGCCGGTAGCGGCCGCCCTCGCCTTCTACCAGCAGTTGCCCAATGGCCTGGACTTCGACCCTGCACGCCAGCTCACCTGGCTGATCGACAGCCCGCAGCGCCTCGTGCAGTACCTCGAGCTCGCCAAGGCCCTGAAGAAGCCCATGAGCATCGCCCTGGAGATCGATATCGGCCTGCAACGCGGCGGCCACCCCGACGCTGCCAACCTGGCACAGACGCTGCGACTGCTCGCCGACAACAGCACGCTGCTGCAACTGCGCGGGCTGATGGGCTACGACGCCCAGGTCGCCCACGCACCGCTCTGGACCGACAGCCAGCAAGCCTTTACTGCCGCCAACGAGCGATACGCGGCCTTCATCGATGCCGCACGCGCTTTCCCCGCCATCTGGCCCAGGCAACCCCTGCTCAATGGCGCCGGCAGTCTCACCTATCCCCTGCACGCCAAGGGACCGACACCGCTGAACGAAGTCGCCGTCGGCTCGGCCCTGCTCAAACCCGCCGAGTTCGACACGCCCCTCCTGGCCAGCCACCAGAGCGCGATGTGGATCGCCACGCCGGTACTCAAGGTTCAACGCGGCCCCATCCCCTACCTGCAACAGGCCCAGGGCATGCTCGAAGCCTGGAACCCCAACCGGCAGAACGCCTACTACCTCTATGGCGGAGGCTGGCCCGCCGAACCCGCATCCCCCGCAGGCCTGGCCTATGACGGCATCTACGGGCGCAGCCCCAACCAAGAGCGCCTGATCGGCTCGGCAACGACCGGGCTCGGCGTGGACGACTGGGTGTTCCTGCGGCCTCTTCTGTCCGAAGGACTGTTCAGCGGCTTCGGCCAACTGCGCCTGCTCCGTCACGGCCGCCTCGTCGGCACCTGGAAGCCGCAGCCAGCCGCCTGACCAGCTCTGTTTTTTGTGCGGCAGCCCGCTTGTGCCGCAGGGTGCGCCACCATTACGCTGTGCCATCCCTAACCAGCCGCTGACAAGGATGCCCGCATGTCCGATGCCCGCTACAAGATCGTCTTCGAAGGAGAACTGATGCCCGGTGCGGCATTGGAAACTGTCAAGGAGAACCTGGCCAAGCTGTTCAAGAGCGATGCCAGCAAGATCGACAGCCTGTTCGGCGGGCGCCCCGTGGCGCTGAAGCGTGACCTCGAAGAAGTCGAAGCAGACAAATACCTGGCCGCCTTGCAGCGGGCCGGTGCCCAGGTACGCAAGGAACAGGACCTCGCCGCCGGCTTCAGCCTGGTGGAAACCGAAGACCACCCGAACTCGGAAACCCTCGCCGCAGTAGAAAGCGAGCAGGACACCGGCACCATGACCTGCCCCAAGTGCGGCCACGAGCAGGCCAAGTCCGGCGAGTGCCAGGCGTGCGGCATCATCATCGAGAAATTCCTCGCCCGTCAGGCGCAACTGGCTGAAGCCGCTCCCGCCGTCGCATCGTCGGCCGTGACACCGGGCGCCTCGCCTTACGCCACCCCGCAGGCCCAGGTCGGCGAGGCGCTGCCCCAGTACTGCGAGCTGCGCCCCTTCGGCATCACCGGCCGTATCGGCCGCGTGCGCTACCTGGCCTGGTCCTTCGTGTTCATGATCGCGCTGCTGGTCGTGCTTGGCATCGGCGCCGGCATCGGCTTCGCCATCCACCCGGTCGTCGGCGGCCTCATCGCCACCGTGCTGGGTATCGCGGCCATCGTCGTCAGCGTGCAGATCAACGTCCAGCGCCTGCACGACATCGGCTGGTCGGGCTGGCTCTACCTGCTGAACTTCGTGCCCATTGTCGGCAGCGTCTTCCCCCTGCTGCTGCTGTTCATCCCCGGCACCACCGGCGCCAACCGCTTCGGTGCACCGCCGCCGCCGAACACCACTGCCGTCAAGGTTCTGGCCTGGATGTGGCTGATCATCCCGGTGGTCTTCGGCATCCTCGCCGCCATCAGCATCCCGGCCTACCAGGACTACGTGGAGCGCTCCGAGATGAGCAGCTACGAGATGCCGGCCGATGGCGATAGCGCCGACTATGCCGAACCGACCGACGAAGCCGCACCCTATGCAGAGCCGGACGAGTCGATGGACGAGGGCGACGCGGCCGCCGAACAGGAAGAGAACGAGTCCAACTGAGCAACCTCCCGGGGCTGACGTTGTCCAACCCGGCCCCGACACGGAGATTCCCGATGCCTCGTTTTGCCCTGATTACCGGCGCCTCCAGCGGCCTCGGCCTGGCCCTGGCGGAAGCCCTGGCCCGGCGGGGTCGCCACCTGATCCTGGTGGCCCGGCAACGTGACGCGCTGGAAAGCATCGCCTACGAGCTGACCCAGCGCTTCGGCGTCGAAGTGCTCTACCGCACCTGTGACCTCGCCGAACCGCTGCAGCTTTCAGGCCTGCTCCACGAGCTCAACCAGGGTGAGCGGGAAATCGACCTGTTGGTGAACAACGCCGGCATCGGCACCTCCGGCCTCTATGTCGAACAGGACTGGAGCCGCGAACAGGAACTGATCGAACTCAACGTCCTCGCCCTCGCCCGCCTCTGCCACGAGATCGGCGGCGCCATGGCCAGCCGTGGTACCGGGCAGATTCTCAACGTCGCGTCGGTAGCCGGCTTCCAGCCCGGCCCCTGGATGAGCAACTACTACGCCAGCAAGGCCTACGTACTGCACTTCTCCGAAGGGCTGCGCGAAGAGCTGAAGGTCCATGGCGTCGGCGTCTCGGTGCTTTGCCCCGGCCCTACCCGCACCGCCTTCTTCCGCGGCGCACGGATGGCCGGCGAGAAACTGGAAGGCAGCAAGCTGATGATGAGCGCCGAAGAAGTGGCGCTGATCACAGTGAAAGCGCTGGAGAAGAACCGCGCCATCATCATCCCCGGCTGGCGCAACCGCCTGCTGGCGATGAGCCCACGCCTGTCGCCGCGCTGGCTGGTCCGGCGCCTGGCCGGGCGGATCAACAAGGCCTATCTGCCGAAATAGAAAAAGGCGCCGCGAGGCGCCTTTCTTCTGTCCCGCCGTTTCAGTCAGCCTTCACGCAGCGCCCGTCGGCCCAGGCGCGCAGCTTGGCCTGCTCCTCGGCCATCACCACCGACAGCGGTGCCGTACCCAGCAACTGCTGCAACAGCAGCGCCTGGCTCACGCCGGCCTGGGCGGCTTGCGCGGCATAAAGCATTCCCACCACGGCCTGCTCGATCTCGGCACCGGAGAAACCATCGCTGGACGCCGCCAGGATCGGTAGATCGAACTGCGCCGGGTCGATATCGCGACGGGACAGGTGGATGCGGAAGATTTCTGCCCGCACCTCGCTACCCGGCAGATCAACGAAGAACAGCTCGTCGAAACGCCCCTTGCGCACCAGCTCCGGCGGCAAACGGTGGATGGCGTTGGCGGTGGCCACCATGAACACCGGCGCCTTGCGCTCCGACATCCAGGTCAGCAACGTACCCAGCACGCGCTGGCTCACGCCGCCGTCCTGGTCGCCGCTGGCCAGCCCCTTCTCCAGCTCATCCATCCACAGCACGCAGGGCGCCATCTGTTCGGCCAGCTTGAGCGCATCACGCAGGTTGCGCTCGGTCTCGCCGAAGAACTTGTTGTACAGGCAGGCGAAGTCCAGGCGCAGCAACGGCAGCCCCCAGAGCCCTGCCACCGCCTTGGCCGCCAGGCTCTTGCCGCCGCCCTGCACGCCCACCAGCAACATGCCCTTGGGCATGGACGCCGGCTTGGCCTCCATGAACGCGCTCTGGCGCTCACCCAGCCAGCGCTTGAGGTTGGCCAGGCCGCCGACATCGGCGAAGCGCGCGGTGTCGTATTCGAAGCTGAGCACGCCTTCAAGGTCCAGCAGCTGGAACTTGGTCTTGTTCAGCTCCGGCAGATCTTCCTGAGTGATGGCGCCGTCGTCGCAGATCACATTGCGCGCCAGCGAGCGCGCCTCACCGTGACTGAGGCCACGCAGGTTCTTCACCACCTGCTGCAGGGTGCGGTTGTCGGTGCGCACCCGGGCGCCACGGTTGCGCTCGCTCCAGCGCGTGGCCTCCTCGCGAACGATGGCCAACAGCTCATCCTCGTTCGGCAGCGCCAGGCTGAAGCGGGCGCTGTAGCGCTGTACCTCGGCCGGCAGCTTCATTGCGTGGGAAACCAGCACCAGGGTCGGCTTGTGGATCGCCTCAGCCATGGCGACTTCCTTGAGCAGGCGCACCAACTTGGGGTTGTCGTCGAAGAAGGGATGCAGGTCGCACATCACGTAGAGATTGGGCTGCGGGTCAGCCTTGATCAGCCGCAGCGCCGCTTCGGCATCGCTACTGGCGCCTTCACCCACGGGGTCGCCACCAAAACCAAGGCGCTGCAGGCCCTCGGTCACCGCCCAGGTGAACAGGCCCAGCCCGCGCTTCACCGCCAGGGTGGTCAGGGTTTCCAGCACGCGCTGCTCGTCCCAGGACTCGATGACGATGAGCTTGACCTTGGAGTCCAGCACCAGCCCCAGATCGTGGATGTCGTTCTTCACACAGGCTCCTTGTGCGGCCAGGCGGGCTGGCCGGGATAATCACGCGCCGCTAAACTCGGGGGCTTCTTATAACAGGCCGGAGAATGTCCGTGGACTGTCTGTTCTGCAAAATCGTCGCCGGGGATATTCCTGCACGCAAGCTCTATGAAGACGATCACGTGATCGCCTTCCACGACATCGCGCCACAAGCCCCGGTGCACTTCCTGGTGATCCCGAAAAAGCACATCAGCACCCTCAACGACCTCACCGAGGACGACAAGGCGCTGACCGGGCATATCGTCCACACCGCCCAGCGCCTGGCCAAGGAGCAGGGCTGTGACGAAGGCTTCCGCGTGGTGATGAACTGCAACGAACTGGGCGGCCAGACCGTCTATCACATCCATATGCACGTGCTCGGGCAGCGCCAGCTGCACTGGCCGCCGGGCTGATGCGCCGCACGCTACTCCTCGCCCTCTCGCTGCTACCACTCGCCGCCCTGGCCCAACAGGCCGGCGAGCGCCTGCGCGACAGCCTGCCGGACGGCGCCCAGGGCCCGGAACTGGTGATCGTCCCTGCCGGCGAGTTCCTCATGGGCGATGCCACCGGGCGCGGTAACGACAACGAGCGCCCCACCCACCGCGTGACCATCGACAAGCCCTTCGCCATCGGCCGCTTCGAGCTGACCTTCGATGACTGGCAGCGCTACGCCAGCGCCACCGGCAAGCCGATGCCCGACAACGAAGGCTGGGGCCTCTCCGGGCAGCGCCCGGTGATCCATGTGAGCTGGTTCGATGCCCGCGCCTATTGCGACTGGCTGAGCAGCGTCACCGGGCAGCGCTACCGGCTGCCCACCGAGGCGGAATGGGAATACGCCGCACGGGCCGGTGGTACAGGCTACTACGGGTGGGGCGATGAGTTGGACAGCAGCGAGAGCGCGCCACGGGCCCATTGCCGGGGCTGCGGCACCCCCAATTCGATCCGCGGCAAAACGGCGCAGGTCGGCCAGTACCCGGCCAACGCCTTCGGCCTGCACGACACCGCCGGCAACGTCTGGGAATGGACCGCCTCGCGCTTCGCCGCCCCCTTCGACGGCAGCGAGGCGCAAGCCGCGGCCTTGCTGGATCGCAGCCCCCGCGTGGTCCGTGGCGGTGCCTGGAACAGCGGGCCGGCGTACCTGCGCACCAGCCTGCGCGATCTCAAGCAGCCAGGGCACGATGACTACGCACTGGGCTTCCGGGTACTGCGCGAACTGGACTGATCCCAGTCAAACCCGGGCAGGCCCGATGGGTTAAACTGCCCGGCATTCTTGCCTACCGGAGGTGCCCCATGGCCACCGAACGCCAGTACTCCCCCGTTGACCGCTTCCTGCTCCAGGCCGATGCCGCGCTCAAGACCCTGCTGCCGTTCAAGGGCCAGCCCTATCGCCCCAACCCGGCGAACCTGCAGGACGAGGCGCCCATGAGCGAGGCGGACAGCCGCCATGTCACTGGCCTGATGCGCATCAACCACACCGGCGAGGTCTGCGCCCAGGCGCTGTACCAGGGGCAGGCGCTGACCGCCAAGCTGCCGGAAGTGCGCAAGGCCATGGAGCATGCCGCCGAAGAGGAAATCGACCACCTGGCCTGGTGCGAGCAGCGCATCCGTGAGCTGGGCGGCCGCCCCAGCGTGCTCAACCCGCTGTTCTATGGCCTGTCGTTCGGCGTTGGTGCCGTCGCCGGCCTGATCAGCGACAAGGTCAGCCTCGGCTTCGTCGCCGCCACCGAAGACCAGGTCTGCAAGCACCTGGACGACCACCTGCAGCAGATTCCTGCCGATGACGCCAAGTCCCGCGCCATCCTCGAGCAGATGCGCACCGACGAGGAGCAGCACGCCACCACCGCGCTGGACGCCGGCGGCCTGCGCTTCCCGGCACCGGTGAAGTTCGGCATGACCCTGCTCTCCAAGGTCATGACCAAGAGCACCTATAGGGTCTAACGCAGCGGCAAGCTGCAAGTTTCAAGCGGCAAGCAAACCGCAAGAACGACAAAGGGCGCCGAGGCGCCCTTTGTGCTTTTCACGTGCGGCTTGCAGCTTCGAGCTGGCAGCCCCCGCGCGTCAGCGCGGCATATTGCGCGCGTAGAAGATTTCCAGCATCTCGTGCCGAACACGCTCTTCGACCTGCTTGCGCTGCTCAGCGGTCAGGTTGGAGGTCGCGTCGCCGAACAGGTAGTTGTCCAGGTCGAAGTTCTTCAACAGCATCTTGGTGTGGAACAGGTTCTCCTGGTACACGTTCACGTCCGTCATCTGGTACGCGTCCCGGGTATCGTCGGAGAGGTAGTTCTGGATCGAGTTGATCTCGTGGTCGATGAAGTGCTTCTTGCCTTCCACATCGCGGGTGAAACCACGCACGCGATAGTCGACGGTGACGATGTCCGAGTCGAACTGGTGGATCAGGTAATTGAGCGCCTTCAGGGGCGAAATCACACCGCAGGTGGAAACGTCGATGTCCACGCGGAAGGTCGCGATCCCCGACACCGGATGGATCTCCGGGTAGGTGTGAACGGTGATGTGGCTCTTGTCCAGGTGGGCCAGGATGGTCTCGGGCAACGGACCGGGGGATTCCTCGATCTGGCTGTCGGTGGGGGTCACCGGCTGCTCGGAAATGAGGATGGTCACGCTGGCGCCCTGGGGATCGTAATCCTGGCGGGCAATGTTGAGGATGTTCGCACCTATGATGTCGACCACGTCGGTGAGGATCTGGGTCAGGCGTTCGGCGTCGTACTCTTCATTGATGTACTCGACGTAGGCCTGCTGGTCCTCGGGGGTCTCTGCATAGCAGATGTCATAGATGTTGAAGCTCAAGGTCTTCGTCAGGTTATTGAACCCGTGGAGCTTGAGTTTGCTTTTCACCGTTGGGAACTCTCTGTTCATTGCGGCCCTGCCGCGTGGTTGAGCATGCCCGTCAGAAGCGCACAGTGACTTCTGCGTAGGACGGTTTACACCTCTTCGCGATGGCGATTGTGGTTATCGGTTCTGGGGCGGATTACCCCGGAAAAACGAGGGGGCGCATTATGCAGATGACGGGCGTCACCTGCCAGAGTCTGCGCCCCGAATGTGATGATTGGGTGTCGATGGGTCAGCCGAGTTCGACGATTTCGTAATCGTGGGTGATCTCGACACCGGCGCGGCCGAGCATGATCGACGCGGAGCAGTACTTCTCGGCCGAGAGCTCGACGGCGCGCTTGACCTGCGCCTCCTTCAGGCCGCGGCCCTTGACCACGAAGTGCACGTGGATCTTGGTGAAGACCTTGGGGTCCTCGTCGGCGCGCTCGGCTTCGAGGAAGGCCTCGCAGCTCTCCACCGGCTGGCGGGATTTCTTGAGGATGCTCACCACGTCGAAGTTAGTGCAGCCACCCAGGCCGATGAGCAGCATCTCCATCGGGCGCACGCCGAGATTGCGGCCACCACTCTCCGGCGGGCCGTCCATCACTACGGCATGACCACTGCCGGACTCGCCGACGAACAGGGCTTCTCCCGCCCACTGGATACGCGCTTTCATCGCCAGACTCCAGGCTGAAAAAAGGGTCGCCAGCTTATCACAGCGCCTAGAATGGCCGCGTGTCACATACGTTGGTCGTTTAGTTCCCCGCCAGTTGTTACCTGCGTCTCAATTTCGGATCACCGGTCACGAACCGTCTGTTAAGCTGACGCCGGATAACTGGCACACTTAGCCAGATAACTAATAAGAAAGTGCCTGTTGGACAAAGGCTTACCTTTAAAATTTCGGGACTCGGGCATGGTAGCTATTACCCTCACACCAAAGATCAAGAACCTCGACAAGCTGCTAGCGCACTGTCATCGCCGCCGTTATACGGCAAAGAGCACCATCATCTATGCGGGCGACCGCTGCGAGACGCTCTTCTTCATCATCAAAGGCTCGGTCACCATCCTCATCGAGGATGACGACGGCCGCGAAATGATCATCGCCTATCTCAACTCCGGGGACTTCTTCGGTGAGATGGGGTTGTTCGAAAAGGAAGGTACCGAGAAGGAACGCAGTGCCTGGGTACGGGCCAAGACGGAATGCGAAGTGGCTGAGCTCAGCTACGCCAAGTTCCGCGAGCTGACCCAACAGGATCCGGAGATTCTCTACGCCCTGGGCAGCCAGATGGCGGACCGCCTGCGCAACACCACGCGCAAGGTTGGCGACCTGGCATTCCTCGACGTCACCGGTCGTGTCGCTCGCACCCTGCTGGACCTGTGCAAGCAACCCGACGCCATGACGCACCCGGATGGCATGCAGATCAAGATCACCCGTCAGGAGATCGGTCGCATCGTCGGTTGCTCACGTGAAATGGTCGGTCGCGTACTCAAGAGCCTGGAGGAACAGGGCCTGGTACACGTGAAAGGCAAGACCATGGTGGTATTCGGTACCCGCTAAGACGCGCACATGAAAAAGCCGGCAGGACGCCGGCTTTTCCATGTGCACTTCCAGTCAATCAGGATCGATCGCCCGGCTCACCCCGCCACGCTCGGGGAAGAACAGCCGGCGTAGTTCCGTGCCCGGTTCCTCGGCACGCATGAACGCCTCGCCCACCAGGAAGCCGAACACCTCGCTGACTTCCATCAGTTCCACGTCCGCACGGTTGAGGATGCCGCTCTCGGTGATCACCAGACGATCACGCGGGATCATCGGCAACAGGTCCAGGGTGATATCCAGGCTCACCTCGAAGGTGTGCAGGTTGCGGTTGTTGATACCCACCAGCGGCGTATCCAGGGTGTTCAGCGCACGCTCCAGCTCATCGCCATCGTGCACCTCCACCAGTACATCGAGCCCCACATCCTTGGCGGTCTTCGCCAGCTCGGCCATCTGCGCATCGGACAGCGCGGAGACGATCAGCAGCACGCAGTCGGCACCCAGCGCACGCGCCTCGACCACCTGGTAGGGGTCGATGAGGAAATCCTTGCGGATCACCGGCAACGAGCAGGCCGCGCGGGCCTCCTGCAGGTAGGCGTCGGCGCCCTGGAAGAAATCGACATCGGTCAGCACCGAGAGGCAGGTAGCGCCGCCGTCCTGGTAGCTGCGGGCGATCTGCGCCGGCACGAAATTCTCGCGGATGACGCCCTTGCTCGGGGAGGCCTTCTTGATCTCGGCGATCACCGCCGGCTGCTTGCGTGCAGCCTGCTCCAGCAACGCACGGGCAAAACCACGGGGTGCATCGGCGGCACGGGCCAGCGCCTCGACTTCCGCCAGCGGCACGCGCAGGCGACGCTCGGCGACTTCCTCGGCCTTGCGGGCCAGGATCTTTTCAAGAACGGTAGGGATGCTCACGCTTCATTCTCCACTCGGAACACCGCGGTAAAGGAGGCCAGTTCTTCCAGCTTCTCGCGGGCGAGGCCGGTGTGCAGTGCGTCATGGGCGAGCTGCACGCCCTCTTTGAAGGTGCTCGCGTGGTCCGCCGCATAAAGCGCGGCACCGGCGTTGAGCACGATCATCTCGGCAGCCTTCTGGCCGTTCTCGGTCTTGCGACGGCCCAGGGCGTCGCGGATCAGTTCCAGCGACTGCTGCGGGCTGTCCACGGCGAGGCCGATCAGGCTCTGGCTCTTGATCCCAAAGTCCTCGGGCTGCACCTGGTACTCGGTGACCACCCCGTCCTTGAGTTCGGCGACATGGGTCGGAGCCGCGAGGCTGATCTCGTCCAGGCCATCCTTCGAATGCACCACCAGGATGTGTTCGCTGCCCAGGCGCTTGAGCACCTCGGCCAACGGGCGGCACAGCGCCTGGCTGAATACGCCGACCACCTGGTGCTTCACACCGGCCGGATTCGTAAGCGGGCCGAGCATGTTGAACAGGGTGCGCAGCCCCAGCTCGCGACGCGGGCCGGCGGCGTACTTCATCGCCTTGTGATGGACCTGGGCGAACATGAAGCCGACGCCGACGTGCTCGATGCAGCGCGCCACCTGTTCGGGCTTCAGGTCCAGGTAGATGCCGGCCGCCTCCAGCACGTCGGCGCTGCCGGTCTTGCCGGACACCGCGCGGTTGCCGTGCTTGGCGACCTTGCCCCCTGCGGCGGCGACCACGAAGCTCGCCGCCGAGGAGACGTTGAAGATGTTGGCGCCGTCGCCACCGGTGCCGACCACGTCGACCACCCGGGCCAGGGAGCCCAGTTCGACACGGCTGGCCAGCTCGCGCATCACCGAGACCGCACCGACGATCTCGTCGATGGTCTCGCTCTTCATGCGCATGCCCATGAGGAAAGCGCCGATCTGCGCGTCGGTGCACTGCCCGGTCATGATCAGACGCATCACGTCCTGCATTTCCTCGGTGGTCAGGTCCAGCTGGTTGACCACGCGGTTGAGGGCTTCCTTGATATCCATCTCAGCGCACCCCGCCTTGTTGCTTGAGGAAATTGGCCAGCAGCTCGTGGCCCTGCTCGGTGAGTATGGATTCCGGATGGAATTGCACACCCTCGATGTTCAGCGTCTTGTGGCGCAGGCCCATGATCTCGTCCACGGCGCCGTCGGCATGCTGGGTCCAGGCGGTGATCTCCAAGCACTCTGGCAGCGTCTCGCGCTTCACCACCAGGGAGTGGTAGCGGGTCACGGTCAGCGGGTTGTTCAGCCCTTCGAACACGCCCAGGTCCTCGTGGAACACCGGGCTGGTCTTGCCATGCATGGCCTGGCGCGCACGCACCACGTCGCCACCGAAGGCCTGGCCGATGCTCTGGTGGCCCAGGCACACGCCGAGGATCGGCAGCTTGCCGGCGAAGTGGGTGATCACCTCCAGCGATACGCCCGCCTCGGTGGGCGTGCAGGGGCCGGGGGAAACCACGATGCGCTCGGGGTTCAGGGCTTCGATCTCGGCGACGGAGAGTTCGTCGTTGCGGATCACATGGACATCAGCACCCAGTTCGCCCAGGTACTGCACCACGTTGTAGGTAAAAGAGTCGTAATTATCGATCATCAGCAACATGGAGCAATCCTCAGGCGTCGGTCTTGGCGGTCTGTTCGGCGAGAGCCACGGCACGGAACATGGCGCGGCGCTTGTTCAGCGTCTCCTCCCATTCCAGTGCCGGGACCGAGTCGGCGACGATTCCCGCGCCTGCCTGCACGTGCAGTTGGCCGTCCTTGATGACCGCCGTGCGAATCGCGATGGCGGTGTCCATATTGCCGTTCCAGGCCAGGTAGCCCACGGCGCCGCCGTAGACGCCACGCTTGACCGGTTCGAGCTGGTCGATGATCTCCATCGCGCGGATCTTCGGCGCCCCGGAGAGGGTGCCGGCCGGCAGGATGGCGCGCAGCGCGTCCATCGCCGAGACGCCGTCCTTCAGCTGCCCGGTGACGTTGGAGACGATGTGCATCACGTTGGAGTAGCGCTCGATCACCATCTTCTCGGTGACCTTCACCGAGCCGGTGGACGAGACGCGGCCGACATCGTTGCGGCCCAGGTCGATGAGCATCAGGTGCTCGGCGAGTTCCTTGGCGTCGGAGAGCAGGTCCTCCTCCAGCGCCAGGTCGGCTTCCTCGGTGGCGCCACGCGGGCGGGTGCCGGCGATGGGGCGCACGGTGACCAGGCCATCCTCGACCCGCACCAGCACCTCCGGCGAGCTGCCCACCACATGGAAGTCGCCGAAGTTGAAGAAGTACATGTAAGGCGTCGGGTTGAAGCAGCGCAGCGCCCGGTACAGGTCGATGGGCGCAGCCTTGAAATCGATGGTCATGCGCTGGGAGATCACCACCTGCATGCAGTCGCCGGCGAGGATGAACTCCTTGATCTCGCGTACCGCCTGCTCGTACTCCTCACGGGTGGAGCTGGAGCGGTAGGGCAGGTCTTCGGAGAACTGCAGCGCCGGGTCCACGCCCAGGCGCGGGGTGATCGGCAGGCGCAGCTTCTGGCGCAGCTCGGCGAGGGCCGCCTGGCCCTGCTCGAAGGCGTCGGGGGCGCTCGGGTCGACCAGCACGATGGCGTGCAGCTTGCCGGCCAGGTTGTCGAACACCACCACGGCGTCCGAAACCATCAGCAGGATGTCCGGGGTGCCCAGCGGATCGGGGTTCGGGCAGTTGGCCAGGCGCTTCTCGACGTAGCGCACGCAGTCGTAGCCGAAGTAACCCACCAGCCCGCCATTGAAGCGCGGCAGCCCGGCGATGGGCGCCACCTTGTAGCGATCCTTGAAGCTTTCGACGAAGCCCAGCGGGTCTTCGCTCTCCTGGCTTTCCACGACCTGGCCGTCGACGCTCACGCTGACCTGGTGGCCATGGGCACGCAGGACGGTGCGGCTTTCCAGCCCGATGATCGAGTAGCGGCCCCACTTCTCGCCGCCCTGTACCGATTCGAGCAGGTAGGAGAAGGGCGTGTCGGCCAGCTTCAGGTAGAGGGAAAGGGGGGTGTCGAAATCCGCCAGGGTTTCGAACGCGAGCGGGATGCGGTTGTAGCCTTCAGCGGCCAAACGCAGGAATTCATCGCGGGTCATGATCAGCCTCGTGGGCGAGGAGCCCGGAGGCTCCTGGAGAAAAAACGTCGGTGTGCAAACGCGCCGGAGTATCCGGCCAGAATCAAATCAGGCGCGCCAGCGCCAACGGGCCGCGGCCTTGATGATCTTCATTCCGGCTCGTTCGAGCCAACGCTTGCAGGGAACCAGCACGTTTCTATCTCTGTGAGGCAGATGATCTGGGGAGTCGGGCGACATTAGCGCAGCGCCGTTTGCCGCGCAACCGCCAGGCAGCAGCTCACGCAGGTCGTCCACCACCAGGGCCGGCTCCTCTTCGCTGATGGGCCGTCCGTGGTTGTAGCCGTAGCTCAACGCCACGCACTGCACGCCGGCCGCCTTGGCTGCCAGCACGTCATTGCGCGAGTCACCGATGAACAGCGACTCGGTGCGGCTGGTGCCGGTCATGTGCATCACATGGAGCAGTGCCGCCGGGTCGGGCTTCTGCTGGGGCAGGGTGTCGCCGGCGATGATCAGCGGGAAGTAGCGCCCGAGCTTCATCTCGTCCAGCAAGGGGGCGACGAAGCGCTCCGGCTTGTTGGTGATCAGCGCCAGCTCGACGCCCTTCTTCTTCAGCCACTTGAGGGTCTCGGCGACGCCCGGGTAGACCACCGTCAGCGAATGGCTGTCGGCGTAGGCCTCCATGAAGATCTCCAGCGCCTTCTCGGCGTCCTCGTCATGCACGGCGGCATGATCGAGGCCACCGGCCAGGGCGCGGCGTACCAGCACCCGGGCACCGTTACCGACCCATTCGCGCACCTGCTCGATACCCGCGGCCGGGCGGCCGAGGGTGACGAGCATGCGGTCGATGGCGGCAGCGAGGTCGGGCACCGAATCCACCAGGGTGCCATCCAGGTCGAACATCACCAGGCGCGGCAGGCGCCCGTCGAACAGCCGCTGCAGGGCGCTCATCAGGCCTGGGCCAGCTCGGCGCGCATGGCGGCAATGACTTCGGCGTAGTCCGGCGTGTTGAAGATGGCCGAGCCGGCGACGAAGGTGTCAGCACCCGCAGCGGCGATCTCGCGGATGTTCTTCACGTTTACGCCACCGTCGATCTCCAGGCGGATATCGCGGCCAGAGGCGTCGATCAGCGCGCGCGCCTCACGCAGCTTGTCGAGGGTCCCGGGGATGAACTTCTGCCCGCCGAAGCCGGGGTTCACGCTCATTAGCAGGATCATGTCGACCTTGTCCATCACGTACTTCAGCGCGTCCAGGCCCGCTGCCGGGTTGAACACCAGGCCGGCCTTGCAGCCGCCGTCGCGGATCAGTTGCAGGGAACGGTCGACGTGCAGGGAGGCTTCCGGGTGGAAGGTGATGTAGGTGGCACCGGCCTCGATGAAGTCGCCGATGATGCGATCCACCGGCGAGACCATCAGGTGCACGTCGATGGGCGCGGTGACGCCGTACTTGCGCAGCGCCGAGCAGACCATCGGGCCGATGGTCAGGTTGGGCACGTAGTGGTTGTCCATCACGTCGAAGTGGACGATATCGGCGCCAGCGGCGAGCACGTTGTCGACTTCCTCGCCCAGGCGGGCGAAATCGGCGGAAAGGATCGACGGGGCGATGGCGAAGGGTTGCATGACAGACCTCGGAGCAGAATCACGGTGGCGCGGATTGTAGCCTGAGTCCGCCTCCAAGGCTTTGTCATACATCAGCGATGCCCCGCCACAATGCAAACGGGGAGCCTTGGCTCCCCGTTTCCGACCTGTCGCGCCGTTACTCGGGCATCGACGTACGCAGTTTTTCGCTGCGACCGCGCAGCCACTCCAGCACCAGCAACAGCACCACGGAGAAGCCGATCAGCAGGGTCGCCGCCGCCGCGATGGTGGGGCTGAGGTTCTCGCGGATGCCGCTGAACATCTGCCTCGGCAGGGTCGCCTGCTCGGGGCCGGCGAGGAACAGGGTCACCACCACTTCGTCGAAGGAGGTGGCGAAGGCGAACAGCGCCCCCGAGATCACCCCCGGGGCGATCAGCGGCAGGGTCACGCGGAAGAACGCGGTCAGCGGCGGCGCACCCAGGCTGGCGGCGGCGCGCACCAGGTTGTGGTTGAAGCCCTGCAGGGTGGCCGACACGGTGATGATGACGAAGGGCACGCCGAGCACCGCGTGCACCAAGATCAGCGACAGGTAGCTGTTGCCGAGGCCCAGAGGGGCGAAGAACAGGTAGCTGGCGACACCGATGATCACCACCGGCACCACCATCGGCGAGATCAGCAGGCTCATCACCAGCGCCTTGCCGCGGAACTCGCCCCGGGTCAGGCCGATGGAGGCCAGGGTGCCGAAGACCATCGCCAGCAAGGTCGCGGCCGGGGCGACGATGATGCTGTTGGTCAGCGCGCGCATCCACTCGGCCGAGCCGAAGAAGTCCGCGTACCAGCGCAGGGAGAAGCCCTGCAGCGGATAGACCAGGAAGGTGCCCGAGTTGAACGACAGCGGGATGATCACCAGCACCGGCAGGATCAGGAACAGCAGCACCAGGCCGCAGAGAATGCGCAGGGTGTAGAACCACAGGCGCTCGACCGGAGACATGTAGGGACTCAGCATTTCTTCTCTCCTCAACCCAGGCGCAGGCGGCCGGCGCCCACCAGCCAGCTGTAGACGACGTAGAGCACCATGGTGGCGAGCAGCAGCATGCCGCCCAGGGCGGTGGCCATGCCCCAGTTGATGGTGGTGTTGGTGAAGAAGGCGACGAAGTAGCTGACCATCTGGTCGTTCGGGCTGCCCAGCAGCGCCGGGGTGATGTAGTAGCCGATGGACAGGATGAACACCAGCAGGCAGCCCGCGCCGACACCCGCCACGGTCTGCGGGAAATACACCCGCCAGAAGCTGGCGAAGGGGTGGCAGCCGAGGGAGATCGCCGCACGCATGTAGGTGGGCGAGATGCCCTTCATCACGCTGTAGATCGGCAGGATCATGAACGGCAGCATGATGTGCACCATCGCCACGTAGACGCCGGTGCGGTTGAACACCAGTTGCAGCGGCTGGTCGATCAGCCCGAGCTTGAGCAGCGCCCCGTTGATCAGGCCGCCGGACTGCAGCAGCACGATCCAGGCCGCCACGCGCACCAGGATCGAGGTCCAGAACGGCAGCAGCACCAGGATCATCAGCAGGTTGCTCTTGCGCGTCGGCAGGTTGGCCAGCAGGTAAGCCAACGGATAGGCCAGCACCAGGCAGATGAGGGTGATCACCGCGCCCATCCAGAAGGTGCGGGTGAAGATGTCCAGGTAGATGGCCTGGTCCGGCGTCGCCGGGGCGACTTCGCCGAGGTCGTCGATGCGATGGTCGACGGCCGCCAGCAGGTAATAGGGGGTCAGGCTGGAGGCGTTGCGGCGGATCGCCTGCCAGTAGGCCGGGTCGCCCCAGCGCTCGTCGAGGCCCTCCATCGCGTCCTTGTAGGAAGCGGGGGTCTCCTTGAACGGCAGTGCGCGAGCGGTCTTGGCCATCAGGCTGCGATAGCCGGCCAGCTCCATGTTCAGGCGCTTGGAAAGATCGCCGACGGTCTGGTTCTTGCGCGCAGCGGCCAGGTCTTCGGCCAGGGCCTTGTAGGCCGGCTCATCGGGCAGCGCCTTGCCGTCCCAGGCGGAGATTGCCTCGACGGTACGCGGCAGCGCGCCGACCACCTCGGGGTTGCTCACGCTCTTGTAGAGCAGGGTGCCGATGGGGACCAGGAAGGTCAGCAGGAGGAACAGCAGCAGCGGCAGGATCAGGGCCTGGGACTTCAGGCGGTTGACCCGCTCGGCACGCGCGAGGCGTTGCTTGAGGGTCGGGCCGGCAACGAGGGTGGCCATGGCGAACTCCGGTGGATCTCTGGGTACTCCCCTCCCCCGCGAGGAGGAGGGGATGTGCTGGGTGGCCGGTTACTTGGCAGCCCAGGAGTTGAAGCGCTGTTCCAACTGCTCGCCGTAGTCGGCCCAGAAGGTCACGTTCATGGCGACCTGGTCCTTGATGTTCTCAGGCGTGGTCGGCATGTCCTTGAGCAGGCCCTTGTCCAGCAGCGGTACCGCCTGCTTGTTGGCCGGACCGTAGGCGATGTTCTCGGAGTAGATCTTCTGCTGCTCGGGCTTGACCGAGAAGGCGATGAACTTCAGCGCGGCTTCCTGATCCTTGGCGCCCTTCGGGATGGCCCAGGCGTCGAAGTCGTAGATGCCGCCGGTCCATACCACCTTGAGGTTGCTCTCCTTCTGCACCGCAGCGATGCGGCCGTTGTAGGCGGAGCTCATGACCACGTCACCGGAGGCGAGGAACTGCGGCGGCTGGGCGCCGGCTTCCCACCACTGGATGCTCGGCTTGATCTGGTCGAGCTTCTTGAAGGCGCGGTCCTGGCCTGACTGGGTGGCGAGCACGGTGTAGACGTCCTTGGGCGCGACGCCGTCGGCCATCAGGGCGAACTCCAGGGTGTACTTGGCGCCCTTGCGCAGACCGCGCTTGCCCGGGAATTTGCCGGTGTCCCAGAAGTCGGCCCAGCTGGTGGGGGCGCTCTTCAGCTTGTCGGCGTTGTAGGCGAGCACGGTGGACCAGACGAAGAAGCCCACGCCGCAGGGTTGGACGGCGCCGGGAACGAAGTCCTCGGCCTTGCCGAACTGCGCCGGGTCCAGCTCCTCGAACAGGCCCTCGTCACAGCCACGAGCCAGCTCGGGGGATTCGACTTCTACCAGGTTCCAGGAAACGCTGCCGGTATCGACCATGGCTTTCACCTTGGCCATCTCGCCGTTGTACTCGCCGGCGATGATCTTGTTGCTGGTGGACGCCTGGAAGGGTTCGTAGAACGCCTTCACCTGGGCATTCTTGTTCGCGCCGCCGAATGAAACGACGGTCAGGTCGGCTGCCATGGCCTGTGCGGCGCATGCCAGCCCCAACGCAAGGGCAGTGAGCTTCAAGGATTTGGACATTGTTGTTTTCTCCATAGTGCTGGGTGGGTAATGCCGGGGTGCCGCCGCGTCGTCAGTCCGCTATCAGCGGGTCCAGTGCGCGCACGTGCTCCACTTGCCAACCGAGGGACACCACGTCGCCTACCGCCAATGCGGGGTCGAGCTCGGCAATGGGTTGCTTGACGAAGAAGTCGGGCTTGCCACACACCTCCATGCGGATACGCACGTGGTCGCCCAGGTAGACGAACTCCTCGACACGGCCGGAGAAACGGTTCGCGCAGTGTTCGCTGCCACCGTTCAGGCGTATCCGTTCGGGGCGGATCGACAGGGTCACCGGCTCGCCCGGCTGGCCGACGTTGACCGCCAGCGCCTCGACCTTCTCGCCGCGGGCCAGGCTGACCACGCAGCGCTCGCCATCACGGCTGACCAGCTGGCCGTTGAGGCGGTTGTTCTCACCGATGAAGTTGGCCACGAAGGTGTTGCTGGGGGCTTCGTAGAGCTCACGGGGCGGGGCGATCTGCTGGATCTCGCCCTGGTGGAACACCGCCACGCGGTCGGACATGGTCAGCGCCTCGCCCTGGTCGTGGGTCACGTACACCACCGTCACGCCCAGGCGCTGGTGGATGTGCTTGATCTCCATCTGCATGTGCTCGCGTAGCTGTTTGTCGAGCGCGCCCAGCGGCTCGTCCATCAGCACCAGTTGCGGCTCGAACACCAGGGCGCGGGCCAGGGCCACGCGCTGCTGCTGGCCGCCGGAGAGCTGGGCCGGATAGCGGTTGCGGAAGGCATCGAGCTGGACCATGGACAGCGCGCGCTTCACGCGCTCGCTGATGTCGGTCTTGTTCATGCCGCGCACGGTGAGCGGGAAGGCCAGGTTCTCGGCCACCGTCATGTGCGGGAACAGCGCGTAGTTCTGGAACACCATGCCGATGTCGCGCTTGTGCGGCGGCACGTTGTTGATCGAACGCCCGGCCAGGAGGATCTCGCCATTGGTCGGGGTCTCGAACCCGGCGAGCATCATCAGGCTGGTGGTCTTGCCGGAGCCGGAGGGGCCCAGCAGGGTCAGGAACTCGCCTTTGCGAATATCCAGATTGAGGTCTTTGACGATGAGCGACTCGCCGTCGTAGCTCTTTTGCACGCCACGGAAGCTGACCAGTACATCGTTCGCCGGAATGGAGGCCATCACCGCACCTTTGTGATTTTTGTTTATGCCGTCCCCAGAGACTAGAGAAGCCGGCAAGCCACGCAAATCGGGCGCTATGAGAGATTGCTATAAGGGCGGCGGAGGATCGCGTGTAGGGCGAGCCCTACAATTCCCAGCGGGTCGATCAGGTATTCAGACCAGCTTGTGCTCCACCGCGTACTTGACCAGATCGGCCACCGAATGGGCGCCGAGCTTCTGCATCAGGCGCGCCTTGTGGGTGCTCACGGTCTTGCCGCTGACTGCCAGGTGCTGGGCGATCTCGTTGACGCCCTCCCCCTTCACCAGGCGCTCGAACACCGAGAACTCGCGCTCGGACAACAGCGCGTGGGGCGGGCGCGAATCGGTCAGGCCCACTTCGAAGACCATGCGGTCGGCCAGCTCGGGGTCGATGTAGCGGCCACCGGACGCAACCTTGCGGATGGCGGTGAGCAGCAGCGCCGGGTCGCTGTCCTTGGTGGCGTAGCCGGCAGCACCGATCTTCAGCGCGCGCGCCGCCATCTGCACCTCGTCGTGCATCGACAGCACCAGCACCGCCGGCGGGTTGGTCAGGGCACGGATACGCGGAATGGCCTCCAGGCCGTTGACGCCGGGCATGGAGATATCCAGCAGCACCACCTCGCAAGGCGTCTGCCGCAGGGTGTCGAGCAACTGCTCGCCATTGCCCGCCTCACCCACCACGCACAGGTCCTTGGCCAGGCCGATCAACTGCTTGATGCCCTCGCGGACGATGGTGTGGTCTTCGGCCACCAGTACTCGGATCACCTGCTCTTCTCCTTGTCCAAAGCGATGCGCACCACCAGCGTGGCGCCTTCTCCCGGCTGGCTGTCGATCGACAGGTCGCCGCCCAGCATCAACACCCGCTCGCGCATGCCGACGAGGCCGAAGGATACGCCCGGTCGGCAGGCAGCGGGGTCGAAGCCCGCGCCATCGTCGCTGACGATCAGTTGCAGGCCACCGTCTTCCAGCTCCAGCGCCACGTCCACGCTATGGGCCTGGGCGTGGCGCATGACGTTGGTCAGTGCCTCCTGGAGGATACGGAACAGGCCGATGGCCTTGGCGTCCGACAGCTGCGGCAGCACCTCCGGCACCCGTACCAGGCAAGGGATGCCGGTGCGCGCCTCGAAGCGCCGTGCCTGCCACTCGATGGCCGAACCGATGCCGGCGTCGAGGATGGGCGGGCGCAAGGCCGTGGCCACATCGCGCACCAGCTGGAAGAGCTGGGCGATGAGGCGCTTCATGCTGTTCAGGCGCTCGCCCAGGCCGGGGTCCAGCTCGCCATAGGCCAGCTCGCACATGGAGGTTTCCAGCTTGAGCACGGTGAGCACCTGGCCCAGTTCGTCGTGCACTTCGCGGGCGATGCGCGCCTTCTCCTCCTCGCGCACGCTTTCCAGGTGCGCCGACAGGTCCCGCAGTTGGGCACGGGATGCGGCCAGTTCGAGTTCGATCTGCTTGTTGGCGGTGATGTCCCAGACCACGCCGTCCCAGGTGGCGCGACCGTCCTCGAAAAGACGCGCACTGGCCTTGATGTCGGCCCAGCGCTGCTGGCCTTCGCGGGTGAGGACGCGGCCCTGCCAGTGCCAGTCGCGGTCAGCCGCCAGCGCCGCCATCTGGCTGGTCCAGTAGCCGTCGACATCGTCCGGGTGCACCAGGCCACGGATGCCACGCCCGGTGTCCAGCAACTCACCGGCGCTATAGCCCACCAGGGCCTCGCTGCCGGCGCCGATGAAGGCGAATTCGGCGTCCTCGCCGGCACGCAGGCGCTCCAGGCGGAACACCAGGCCCGGCACGTTGGAGGCGATGCCCTTGAGGCGCGCCTCGCTCTCCTCAAGGGCGGCATGGGCACGGCGACGCTCGGTGACGTCGGTGAGGAACACCACCAGGTACTCGGAGGTGCCGAAGCGCAGGAAGCTCAGGGAAACGTCCGCCGGCATCTCGCTGCCATCGGCGCGCAGGCAGGCGGTCTCGAAGGTCTGCGCACTTTCATCGTGATTGCGCGCGCGGCGCCAGAGGTTGAGCCAGCGGTCCATGTCCAGCTGCGGCTGGATATGCGCCAGGGGGCGATCGGTGAGGCCGCCGGCCTCGTAGCCGAGCATCTGTTCCACGGCGCGGTTGGCATAGCGCACATGGCTGTCCCAGTTGACCCAAAGGATGCCGACGGTGCTGTTGTCGATGGAGAACTGAGTCAGGCGCAGCGCCTCCTCCGCCGTCTCGCGCAGCCGGATGGCATGCCGCGCTTCCAGCAAACGCTTCTCCAGGATGCGCTGCTGGCGGCGCAGCCAGTAGATGATCGCCGCCGCGCTGAGGAACAGCAGGCCGAGCAGCAGGCTGAGGTTCTGCCAGAAACCGGGCGACTCGCCCATGCGCGGGTACTTGGGCTGCAGCCAGCGCTCGTGCAACTGGTCCAGGTCCTTGGGCGGAATGGTACGCAGGGCGGCGTCCACCGCCGTGGAGAGCTGCGGCCAGTCGCGCCGGGTCGCCACTCGCAGCAACTGGGGAAAACCGATGTCGCCCACCACCGCAAGGCCGGAGAACTCCTGCTCGCGAGACAGCCGGCTGAGCTGCGCCTCGTCTATCACCGCGAACTTCACCTGCTGCTCCAGCACCGCACGCAGGGCCTGGCGCTCACTGCCCACGCCCTGCACGGCGACATTGGAGTAGGTGGCGCGCAGGTAGTCCGCCACCGCGCTGGGTGCACGCACCGCCACGGGCTCATCACCGCCGAGCTTCTCGATATCCACGGCGCCGCCGTTACCGCGCTCCCCCACCACCAGCTGCGGCACGCGCATATAGGGGTCGGAGAACAGCCACAGGCGCAGGCCGGCAGGGGTTTGGCTGAGGCCGGGCGCGAGGTCGATCTGCCCGGTGCGCAGGGCATTCTCCAACTCGGCGTTATCGGCGAAGGTGCGCCAGACCAGGCGCACGCCGAGTGCGGCAGCGACCCAATCGAGCAGCTCCACGTTGACGCCGGAGAGCTGCTGCAGACGGCGGTCCAGCTGTGCATAAGGCGCCTGCAGCACCACGCCGGCACGCAGTTGCTCGTGCTGATCCAGCCACTCGCGCAGCGGCGGCTCCAGTGCGACCGGCGTGGATGCGGGAGCAGCGCCCAGGGAAGCCGCCAGGCAGCAGGTGAGAAGCAAGAGACACAACGAACGAATCACAGGAAACTCCGCACAGCCAGGCTGCCCGAGAACGAAGCCGACGTACCTTACTCCAGCATCCCTGCCGAGGCGAAGGTGCGCCTGACAAATACCGGCCTAGCCATTAGGCTGCGTGCCTATGGCCACTCCGTGGAATCCTCTGATGCTCCGAGCCCCTCGCCCGACACTCGCCGCCCTTTGCCTCGCGCTGCTGCTGCCGACGATCGCCCACGGCGAAGACCCGCCGGCCGAAAAAAAGAAGGACGAGAACGCCGCCACGGAAACGCCGGTGGAACGCGCGCCCCTGGAAGAACGCAGCCAGGAAGACGCCAGTGCCCTGGAGCGCCAGTTGCCCCAGAAGGAACAGCAACAGCTTAAGGCCGGCGACGATGCCTTCCTGGCCCTGTGGAAGCCAGCCAATGTGGCCGAGCCCAATGGCGTGGTGATCCTGCTGCCCGGTGATGGCGAGAGCGCCGACTGGCCCCGGGCGATCGCGCCGCTGCGCAACAAACTGCCGGATGTCGGCTGGCACAGCCTCAGCCTCACCCTGCCCGACCCCAAGGGCAACGAGCCGCCACCGCGCCCGGTGGAGCAGGCCGAACCACCCGCCGACGGCGATGCGAAAACCGAGAAGGCCGACCCGGCTACCCCGCCCCCGACGCCCGAGCAGGCGGGCAGCGCCGAGCCCTCCACCGACCCAGCGCAGCCGGTACTCAGCGCCGAGGAAGAGCGTAAGGCCCAGGCCACGCGGATCGCCGCGCGCATCCAGGCGGCCATCGCCTTCGCCAACCAGCGGGGCCCGAAGACCATCGTCCTGCTCGGCCACGGCAGTGGCGCCTACTGGGCCGTGCAGGCCTTGAGCGACGCGCCGTCCGCCAGCATCGACAACTTGATACTGGTGGATGCCGAGGTACCGCCCGGCTACGGCCCGGCCCTGGAGGACTCGGCACCCAAGCTCACGCAATCCATCGGTGATTTCTTCTACAAGGACCGGCCACTGGACAGCGCCGCCGCCCTCAAGCGCCTGCAGGCGAGCAAGCGCGACAAGCACCCGGCCTATGTGCAAGTGGGTCTGAAGACGTTGCCGGACCGGAACGCCGACCAGGAGCAACTGTTCCGGCGGGTGCGCGGCTGGCTCGAGTCGCACCTGCAGGCACCAGGGAAAAAGGCACCCGCGGCCGCACCGGCGCCCATCATCCCGCAGTCGCCGGGTATCTAGCGGAAGCCGTGGCGCTCGCGGATCAGGCTGTAGGCGTTGTGCAATTCACGGGTTTTCTCGGTGGCCTCGCGCACACGCTGCGGGCTGGCCCCGGCGCCGGCCAGCTTGTCCGGGTGGTTGCGGCTGATCAAACGCCGGTAGGCGCGCTTGATCGCCGCCGGTTCACTGTTGGCGTTCACCCCCAGTAGCGCCAGGGCATCCTGGTAGGCACTGCCACGACGCACAGGCGCACCGCCAGGAATATCGAAGCCGGCGCACAGGGCTTCCACCTGCTCTGCCGGCCAATCCAGCCATTTGCCCCAGAGCAGGATCAGCTCCCGCTCGTGCTTGCCGACCCGACCATCCGCTGCCGCCATCTGCCAGCAACTGCGCAGCAACGCCTCGCCCTCGGCACGCTGATAACGCAACCCGCGCAGGGGCAGGTACAGGTCGACCGGCTCGGACTTGCCCCTGGTAAAGGCGACGATCGCCCGGCGCTGCCCGGCCTCGTCCAGCCCAAGGCGGCGCATCTCGGCACGGGCCTGCTGGATATGCAGGTCCACGACCCGCCCCTCGCTCTTGGCCAGGCGGCCGAGCAATACGAAAAGCAGGTCCTCCTGCTCCACAGCCATGCCACGGCGCAAGCGCGCCCGCAGGCTGGCCCAGGAATCCAGCTTCAGCCGGCGATCCACCACCTGGCCAAGCAGGCCACCCAGCAATGCGCCGGGAATGCTGGCGATGAACATGCCGACGATGGCGCCGAGCAACGTGACGGGCCAGAACATCTCAGCGCTCCGCCGCGATCAGGCGCTCGACTTCCGCCAGGCGCTCGTGGGTGCCGACATCCACCCAACGACCGGTGAAATGCTCGCCACTGACGCGTCCCTCGCCCATGGCCTGGCGCAGCAACGGCGCCAGCTTGAAGGCTCCGGCACTGCTCCCTTCGAAAAGCGCGGGGTGCAACACGGCGATGCCGCTGTAGGTCAGGCCTGGCTGACCGGGCACACCGTCACGGACCACGCCCTGGTCGAGGATAAAATCGCCACCCGGGTGGTGAGCGGGGTTATCCACCAGCACCAGATGAGCGAGCCCTTGCAACGGAAAATCCTTCAGGGCGGCGAAATCGTAGTCGGTCCAGATATCACCGTTGACCACAAGGAAAGGCTCGTCCCCCAGCAGCGGTAGCGCGCGGTGAATGCCGCCACCGGTTTCCAGGGGTTCGCCTTCCGGCGAGTAGCGGATGGACACGCCGAAACGCTCGCCACTACCCAGGTGATCCTCGATCTGCTGGCCGAGCCAGGCGTGGTTGATCACCAGTTCGCGGAAGCCGGCCGCCGCCAAAGCGCGGATGTGGAACTCGATCAACGGGGTGCCGGCGGCACGCACCAGCGGCTTGGGGGTGTGCAGCGTCAACGGGCGCATGCGCTCGCCCTTGCCCGCCGCGAGGATCATCGCCCTCATGGGGTCACCGCCTCGGCCTGCGGCAGGGAGTCGAACAGTGCCTTGAGATCGGCCAGCTCGGGGCGCCGCTCGATCACCGCCTCTATATAGGAGAAGAAGCGCGGGACATCACCCAGGTACTTGGGCTTGCCATCACGATGGCAGATGCGCGCGAAGATGCCGATGACCTTGAGGTGACGCTGCACGCCCATCAGGTCGCTGGCACGGAGGAAGTCGTCCAGTTGCGGCTGTACCGGGATACCGGCCTCACGGGCGAGGTTCCAGTAGCGCTCCAGCCAGGCACGCACGCGTGCTTCGGGCCAACTGAGGAAGGCGTCCTTGAACAGGCTGGTGACGTCGTAGGTGACCGGGCCGTAGACCGCATCCTGGAAATCCAGCACACCCGGGTTGGGCGTACTGAGCATCAGGTTGCGCGGCATGTAGTCGCGGTGCACCAGCACACGGGGCTGCTCGAGGGCGCTGGTGATCAGCAGGTCACAGACACGTTGCCAGGCAGCCAGGCGCTCGCCGGACAGCTCGATGCCCAGGTGGCGCTGCAGGTACCAGTCGGGGAACAGCTGCAATTCGCGGCGCAGCAGGGCGTCGTCATAGACCGGCATCGGCACGTCGAAGCTGCGCCCCTGCAGGGCCAGCAATGCCCGGAATGCATCCTCGAACAAGGCATCGGCGTTATCGGCGTCGATCACCTCGAGGTAGGTCTGGCGGCCCAGATCATCGAGCAAGAGGAAGCCCTGCTCCAGGTCCGCCGCAAGAATCCGCGGCACATGCACACCGGCTTCGGCGAGCATTTCGGCCACTTTGACGAAGGGGCGACAGTCTTCCTGGGGCGGCGGAGCATCCATCAGGATCAGGCTGCGGCCTTCCGCCTGCCAACGGAAATAACGGCGGAAACTCGCGTCACTGCTGGCCGGCAGCAGATTGGCGGGTGGCACCTCGCCCCAGCCTTCGGCATGGAACAAGGCGGGCAGTCGCTGGTCCAGCCAGGCGCTAAGTTGTTGAAGGCGTACATCTTCATGGGGCATTACAAGGGTCTCCGACGGCGCTAGCCGTTGCGCGGGTCATGCTTTATTATCCAGCATCTTTTTCAGCCCATCGAGAGGCGTGCGGCCCCCGCGGGCCGATGGCGCGCAGGAAGCCCGGACTAACAAGATGGCAGTAAAATCCCCCGCGTTTCGTAAAAAATTCCCCCTGCTGGTCACCGGCAGCCTGCTGGCAATGCAGCCTGTGGCCACTCAGTTCGTAGTCGCCGCCGAGCAGTTCGACTGCCAGGCAGCCGCCTCCGGCAGTTGGGCCTGTGCGCCCAAGGCGACGGCAGAGAGCCTGCCTCCGCGCCCAGTTCACAGCGAAAGCGCCGTGAGCTCCAGGGTTGGCGTCGCTGGCGCGGCAGCCACGAGCGGCACGTCCGAATCGGCCGAAGCCAGGACGACGCTGGTCACCGAAGCCGGTGGCAAGGCACTCGCCTCCCGTAGTGCTGACTTCAGCCATCTGGATTGGGTTCCGCGCGACAAGCTGACCGCAGCGCAACTGGCCGAAGCCGGCCCGTACTGCGCAGGTGCCTATGTCGAGCCACGCCGCCCCGGCATGAACGACAAGACCCCGCCGGAAGACGCGCCCACCTACGTTTCCGCCAAGGCCTCGCGCTACGAGCAGGAAAAGCAGGTCGCGACCCTCGCCGGTGACGTGGTCCTGCGCCAGGGCAGCATGCAGGTGGAAGCCGACGAGGCGAACCTGCTGCAAGCCGAAAATCGTGGCGAGCTGGTGGGCAACGTCAAGCTGCGCGACAACGGCGCCCTGGTGGTCGGCGACAGGGCCGAACTGCAACTGGACAACGGCGAAGCGCAGATCGACAACGCCGAGTACGTGCTGCACAAATCGCACACCCGCGGTAGCGCCCTGTACGCCAAGCGCCAGGAAGACGCGATCATCCGCTTGAAGGACGGCACCTACACCCGTTGCGAGCCGGGCGACAACGCCTGGCACCTGAAAGGCAACAACATCAAGCTGAACCAGGCCACGGGCTTCGGCACCGCGACCAACGTGACGCTGCGGGTCAAGGACATTCCGGTGTTCTATACCCCCTACATCTATTTCCCCATCGACGACCGTCGCCAGTCCGGCTTCCTGCCGCCGAGCATCGGTACCAGCAGCGATACCGGTTTCTCCCTGCTGACGCCCTACTACTTCAACCTCGCGCCCAACTACGACGCCACCCTCTATCCGCGCTACATGGCCAAACGCGGCCTGCTGATGGAAGGCGAGTTCCGCTACCTGACCAAGGGCAGCGAAGGCCAGTTCGGTGGTGCGTACCTGAACGACGAGGACGACGATCGCAAGCTGCAGTCCGAGTACAAGGACAAGCGCTGGCTGTACAACTGGCAACACAAGGGTGGCCTGGACGAACGCCTGATGACCGAGGTGGACTACACCGACATCAGCGACCCCTACTACTTCCAGGACCTGCAGACCGAGCTGGGCATCGAGCAATCGACCTACGTCAACCAGCAGGGCGCCGTCACCTGGCGTGGCGACAGCTACACCGCCAGGCTCAATGCCCATGCTTATGAAATGGCCACGGTCACCGAGATCACTCCTTACGACCGCCTGCCCCAGATCACCCTGGATGGCGTGCTGCCGGTCGATGCCGGTGGCCTGAAGTTCTCCTACTCCACCGAGTTCGTGCGCTTCGAGCGTGATCTGCGCAAAGGCAACTTTACGGACGAAGACGGCAACTCCAATACCGCCTGGTACGACGAACTGATTCCTGGTCTCGCACGCGCCAATGGCAACCGCACCCATGTGGAGCCCGGCGTCAGTCTGCCGCTGGACTGGACTTACGGCTTCCTCAAGCCTTCGGTCAAGTACCTCTACACCCAATATGACCTCGACCTGGACTCGAAAGGGCGCCGAGACATGGCAGCGGCTGGCACGTACTTCGAGGCCTCTCCTGATCGTAGCGTGCCGATCTTCAGCGTCGACAGCGGCCTGTACTTCGACCGCAACACCGAGCTGTTCGGCAAACAGTACAAGCAAACCTTGGAACCGCGCCTGTTCTATCTCTACGTTCCCGAGGAAAAGCAGGACAACATCCCGGTCTTTGACAGCGGCGAGAGTGCCTTCAGCTACTCCTCGCTGTTCCGTGAGAACCGCTTCTCCGGTCGCGACCGTGTGGGCGATGCCAATCAGATATCCCTGGGCCTGACCAACCGCTGGATCCAGCCCAACGGTTTCGAGCGTCAGCGCTTCAGCATCGGTCAGGCCTTCTACTTCGAAGACCGCAAGGTGCAACTGCCCGGCATCGACTACCGCGATCGCAAGTCGGCCCAGGCCAGTGTTTCGCCCTATGCACTGGAATACCTGTACCGCTTCAACCGCGACTGGCGCCTGTCCTCCGATTTCAACTGGGATCCAGACGCCGGCCGTACCCGCTCCGGCAGCATGATGTTCCACTACCAGCCGGAAGACGACGTCAACAAGGTGGTCAACTTCGGTTACCGCTACCGCAACGACGCCGTGGTCTACAACCAGACCACCGGCCAGTGGCAGGAAGGCGGCGACTACATCGACAACGTGACCGGCCGCGTGATCAAGGACTACTACAAGATCGAGCAGCACGATGCGTCCGTCATCTGGCCGATCGTCCCGCAGTGGAACGCCATCGCGCGCTGGCAGTACGACTACAACCGCAGCCGCACCCTGGAGGCCTTCGGTGGCTTCGAGTACGACAGCTGCTGCTGGAAACTCCGCCTGATCAACCGTTATTGGGTCGACTACGACGAGAGCACCCTTTCGCCCGAACTCAACGAACAAGGCGATCGCGGCATATTCCTGCAGATCGTGTTCAAGGGCCTCGGCGGCGTGATCGGCAACAAGGTTGAAAGTTTCCTCGACAATGGCATCCAAGGTTACCGTGAACGTGAAGACCAAGCTTTCTGATTGTCTCCGCCCGCTGCTGTTGGGCGCCCTGTTCCTCGGTGGTGCCGTGCATGCCGAGGTCCAGTCGATCGACCGTGTCGTGGCCATCGTCGACAACGACGTGATCATGCAGAGCCAGCTCGACCAACGCGTCCATGAGGTGCAGCAGACCATCGCCAAACGCGGCTCGGCGCTGCCCCCCGAGCACGTGCTGGGCCAGCAGGTGCTGGAACGCCTGATCATCGAGAACATCCAGTTGCAGATCGGCGACCGTTCCGGCATCCGCATCACCGATGAGGAACTGAACCAGGCCATCGAAGCCATCGCTCAGCGCAATGGCATGAGCGTCGAGCAGTTCCGTGCCGCCCTGGCCCAGGACGGACTCTCCTATGAGGACGCCCGCGACCAGGTCCGTCGCGAGATGGTCATCAGCCGTGTTCGCCAGCGTCGCGTGGCGGAGCGCATCCAGGTCACCGACCAGGAAGTGCAGAACTTCCTCGCCTCCGACCTGGGCAAGATGCAGCTCTCCGAAGAGTTCCACCTGGCCAACATCCTGATCCCGGTTGCGGACGGCTCCTCGCCCGAAACCATCCAGGCTGCCGACCGCCAGGCCAAGGAGCTCTACCAGCAACTGCAGCAAGGCGCCGACTTCGCCCAACTGGCGATTTCGCGCTCCGCAGGCGAAACCGCTCTGGAAGGCGGCGAAATCGGCTGGCGCAAGGCAGCCCAGCTGCCGCCGCCCTTCGACGGCATGATCAGCGCCCTGGCACCCGGTGAAGTCACCGAGCCTGTGCGTACACCGGGTGGCTTCATCATCCTCAAGCTGCTGGACAAGCGTGGCGGCAGCACCCAGGTTCGCGACGAGGTGCATGTTCGCCACATCCTGCTCAAGCCGAGCGAGATTCGCAGCGAAGCCGACACCGAGCGCCTGGCCGAGCGTCTCTATGAGCGCATCAAGTCCGGTGAAGACTTCGCCGACCTGGCGAAGAGTTTCTCCGAGGATCCGGGCTCTGCCCTCAATGGCGGCGACCTGAACTGGATCGACCCCAACGCGCTGGTTCCCGAGTTCCGCGAAGTCATGGCCAAGACCCCGGCCGGCCAGCTGTCCCGCCCGTTCAAGAGCCCCTATGGCTGGCACGTGCTGGAAGTCCTGGGCCGTCGCGCCACCGACAGCGCCGACCAGATGCGCGAGCAGCAAGCCATCAACGTCCTGCGTAACCGCAAGTACGACGAAGAGCTGCAAGCCTGGCTGCGCCAGATCCGCGACGAGGCGTACGTCGAAACCAAGCTCTGATTCTTCGGCGCCCTGCCACGCAGGGTGGCGCGCTGGCGGTACAATCGCCGCCACGCGCCACAGCCGGAGAGCCCGCAATGCCCCTTCCCCGCTTCGCCCTCACCCCTGGTGAACCCGCCGGCATCGGCCCGGACCTCTGCCTGCTCCTGTCCCGTGAGCGCCAGCCTTACCCCCTGATCGCCATTGCCAGCCAAGCGCTGCTGGAAGAACGCTCCAGCCAGCTTGGCCTCGACATCCGTGTCACGCCCGTCTCGCCCGCGGCCTGGCCTGAAGAGCCGACACCAGCAGGCGCACTCTACGTCTGGGACACCCCCCTGCAAGCCCCCGTCCAGCCCGGCGTGCTCGAACGGGCCAATGCCGGCTACGTGCTGGAAACCCTGACTCGCGCGGGCAAGGGCTGCCTGGATGGCCATTTCGCCGGGATGATCACCGCGCCCGTGCACAAGGGCGTGATCAACGAGGCCGGCATCGCCTTCTCCGGGCACACGGAGTTCCTTGCCGAACTCACCCATACCGCGCAGGTGGTGATGATGCTCGCTACCCGAGGGCTGCGCGTCGCCCTGGTGACCACGCACCTGCCGCTGAAGGATGTTGCCGCCGCCATCACCGCCGAACGCTTGGAACGGGTGGTCCGCATCCTCCATGCCGACCTGGTCGAAAAATTCGGCCTGCCCAACCCGCGCATCCTGGTGTGCGGTCTCAACCCCCACGCGGGCGAAAGTGGCCACCTGGGGCGCGAGGAGATCGAGGTCATCGAGCCCTGCCTGGAGCGCCTGTGCAATGAAGGCCTGAACCTGATCGGCCCGCTCCCCGCCGATACCCTGTTCACCCCCAAGCACCTGGAGCACTGCGACGCGGTGCTGGCGATGTATCACGACCAGGGCCTGCCGGTGCTCAAGTACAAGGGGTTCGGTGCTGCGGTCAACGTCACCCTCGGCCTGCCCATCATCCGCACGTCGGTGGACCACGGCACCGCCCTGGACCTGGCCGGAACCGGGCGCATCGATGGGGGCAGCCTGCAGGTGGCCCTGGAGACGGCCTACGAGATGGCCGCCAGCCGAGGCTGAGCCACAGCGCGCCGATCAGCAGCACATTTCGGCCTGATCGGCGCAATGCTGTAAACTCCGCGCCTTTCCCCGTTTCCAGCTTCAAGCTACCGGCTTCAAGCTGCTCCACCTGGAGCCCGCAATGTCCGAATACCAACACCGCGCGCGCAAGCGCTTCGGCCAGAACTTCCTGCACGATGCAGGCGTCATCCATCGCATCCTCCGTGGCATCCATGCCAAGGAAGGCGAGCGCCTGCTGGAAATCGGCCCGGGCCAGGGCGCCTTGACCGAAGGGTTGCTGGGCAGCGGTGCGCAACTGGACGTCATCGAGCTGGACCTGGACCTGATCCCGATCCTGCAAAGCAAGTTCGGGCACGAGCCACGCTTCAAGCTGAACCAGGGCGACGCCCTGAAGTTCGACTTCAACCAGCTCAACGCAGAGCCCCACAGCCTGCGGGTGGTGGGCAACCTGCCCTACAACATCTCCACCCCGCTGATCTTCCACCTGCTGAGCAACGCGCACCTGATCCGCGACATGCACTTCATGCTGCAGAAGGAAGTGGTGGAGCGCCTGGCCGCCGAGCCGGGTGGCGGCGACTGGGGGCGGCTGTCGATCATGGTCCAGTACCACTGCCGCGTGGAGCACCTGTTCAACGTCGGCCCCGGCGCCTTCAACCCGCCACCCAAGGTGGATTCGGCGATCGTGCGCCTGGTACCCCATGAAGTCCTGCCGCACCCGGCCAAGGATCATCGCCTGCTGGAGCGCATCGTGCGCGAAGCCTTCAACCAGCGGCGCAAGACCCTGCGCAATACACTCAAGGGCCTGCTCGATAGCCATGCCATCGAAGCCGCCGGCGTCGACGGCGGCTTGCGACCCGAACAGCTCGACCTGGCGGCCTTCGTGCGCCTGGCCGACAAACTGGCCGAACAGACAACCGGCGCCTGACGCCCTAGACTTCCATTCCGGCTCCAGAGAACAGTCCCGTGTCCGATTCCCGTTACCAGGTCGCTGTCAGCGTCACCACTCGCTTCCTCCCGGAACAGTCGCAGCCCGAGCAGAACCGCTTCGCCTTCTCCTACACCGTGACCATCCGCAACGATGGCGAGCTGCCGGCGAAGCTGATGTCCCGTCACTGGGTGATCACCGACGGTGATGGTCACGTGCAGGAAGTGCGCGGCGCCGGCGTCGTCGGCCAGCAACCACTGATCGAGCCGGGCGCGAGCCACGTCTACAGCAGCGGCACGGTGATGGCGACCCGCGTCGGCACCATGCAGGGCAGCTACCAGATGGTGGCCGAGGACGGAAAACGCTTCGACGCCGAGATCGCCCCCTTCCGCCTGGCCGTTCCCGGCGCGCTGCACTGACAGGAGCCCCCATGACGGTGTACGCAGTCGGCGACCTCCAGGGCTGCCTCGACCCACTGAAATGCCTGCTGGAACGCGTGGCGTTCGACACCGCTCGCGATCGCCTGTGGCTGGTGGGCGACCTGGTCAACCGTGGCCCGAAATCGCTGGAAACCCTGCGTTTCCTCTACGCCATGCGCGATAGCCTGGTCTGCGTGTTGGGCAACCATGATCTGCACCTGCTGGCAGCGGCCCACAATGCCGAACGCCTGAAGAAATCGGACACCCTGCGCGAGATCATCGAAGCACCCGATGCCGCCGACCTGCTTGAATGGCTGCGCCAGCAAAAGCTGATGCACTATGACGAGCAGCGCGACATCGCCATGGTCCACGCCGGCATCCCGCCCAACTGGACGCTGGCCAAGGCGCTGAAACGCGCGGCCGAGGTGGAGGAAGTTCTGCGGGACGATGTCCGTCTGCCACTCTTCCTTGACGGCATGTACGGCAACGAACCGGCGAAATGGGATGGAGACCTGCAAGGCATTGCCCGCCTGCGCGTCATCACCAACTGCTTCACCCGCATGCGCTTCTGCAAGGCCGACGGCACCCTGGACCTCAAGAGCAAAGAGGGCATCGACACCGCCCCCCCTGGCTACGCACCCTGGTTCAGCCACGCCGAACGCAAGACCCGTGGTCAGAAGATCATCTTCGGCCATTGGGCGGCTCTGGAAGGCAAGTGCGACGAACCCGGCCTCTTCGCCCTCGATACCGGCTGTGTCTGGGGCGGGGCCATGACCCTTCTGAACGTCGACAGCGGCGAACGCATCCGTTGCAGCTGCGAGGAGAACACAGCATGAGCGAATTCCAACGCATCCCGCCGGAGCGGGCCCAGGCACTGCGCGAACACGGTGCCCAGGTGGTCGACATCCGTGACCCGCAGAGCTACGCAAATGGCCACATCACCGGCTCGCAGCATCTGGACAACTACTCCCTCGCCGACTTCATCGCCAAGGCCGACCTCGACAAGCCCCTGATCGTCACCTGCTACCACGGCAACTCCAGCCTGGGGGCCGCCGCCTACCTCGTGGGCCAGGGCTTCTCCGACGTCTACAGCCTGGACGGTGGCTTCGAGCTCTGGCGCGCCACCTACCCCGGCGAGGTCGCCCAGGGCAGCGCCGAGTAAAATTTTTCTCGATGGCGCAATCCCGCGCCATCACTGGCCTCGCGCCGCGACCTGACGAACGGCAATCTCTTGTTATCCTTCCGTCATCCTTGACCTCCCGGATTCCGAACTACTCTTAGGTCAGGCCATCCAAAAGGGGAGAGCCGGCACACCGGTTCCGGGCCATCGGCAGCGACCATTAGGTGTTCTGGGGGTTTCTCATCGGCTGACTCGTCGGCTGACTGCCCGCACCCGCATATCCGATCCCGCCGGCTCCCAGTATCCAGCGAGGTGACGCAATGAGCATTTTCAGCCACTTCCAACAACGCTTCGAGGCGACCCGCCAGGAGGAATATTCCCTTCAGGAATATCTCGACCTGTGCAAGCAGGACCGCAGCGCCTATGCCACCGCAGCCGAACGGATGCTGATGGCCATCGGTGAGCCGGAGCTGTTGGACACCTCCACCGACTCGAGGCTGTCACGGATCTTCTCCAACAAGGTGATTCGCCGTTACCCGGCCTTCGCCGACTTCCACGGCATGGAAGACTGCATCGACCAGATCGTCGCCTTCTTCCGCCACGGCGCCCAGGGCCTGGAAGAGAAGAAGCAGATCCTCTACCTCCTGGGTCCGGTGGGCGGCGGCAAATCCTCCCTGGCCGAGAAGCTCAAGCAGCTGATCGAGAAAGTGCCCTTCTATGCCATCAAGGGCTCTCCTGTGTTCGAGTCGCCCCTCGGGCTGTTCAATGCCACCGAAGACGGCGCCATCCTCGAAGAGGACTACGGCATTCCCCGGCGCTACCTCTCAACCATCATGTCGCCCTGGGCCACCAAGCGCCTCGCCGAGTTCGGCGGCGATATCAGCCAGTTCCGCGTGGTCAAGCTCTACCCCTCCATCCTCAACCAGATCGCCGTAGCCAAGACCGAGCCCGGTGACGAGAACAACCAGGACATCTCTGCCCTGGTGGGCAAGGTGGATATCCGCAAGCTGGAGGAATTCCCGCAGAACGACGCCGACGCCTACAGCTACTCGGGCGCTCTGTGCCGGGCCAACCAGGGCCTGATGGAGTTCGTCGAGATGTTCAAGGCGCCGATCAAGGTGCTGCACCCGCTGCTGACCGCCACCCAGGAAGGCAACTACAACAGCACCGAGGGCCTCGGGGCGATCCCCTTCCAGGGCATCCTCCTGGCTCACTCCAACGAATCGGAATGGCACAGCTTCCGCAACAACAAGAACAACGAGGCATTCATCGACCGGATCTACATCGTCAAGGTGCCCTACTGCCTGCGCGTCAACGATGAAATCAAGATCTACGACAAGCTGCTGGCCAACAGCTCCCTGGCCAACGCCCACTGCGCACCCGACACCCTGAAGATGCTCGCGCAGTTCTCCGCCCTCTCGCGTCTCAAAGAGCCGGAGAACTCCAATATCTACTCGAAGATGCGCGTCTACGACGGCGAGAACCTCAAGGACACCGATCCCAAGGCCAAGTCGATCCAGGAATACCGCGACGCCGCCGGCGTCGACGAGGGCATGAACGGCCTCTCCACCCGCTTCGCCTTCAAGATCCTCTCCAAGGTGTTCAACTTCGATCCGCACGAGGTCGCCGCCAACCCGGTTCACCTGCTCTACGTGCTGGAACAGCAGATCGAGCAGGAACAATTCCCCGCCGAGGTGCGTGAGCGCTACCTGCGCTTTATCAAGGAATACCTGGCACCGCGCTACATCGAGTTCATCGGCAAGGAAATCCAGACCGCCTACCTCGAGTCCTACAGCGAGTATGGCCAGAACATCTTCGATCGCTATGTGCTCTACGCCGACTTCTGGATCCAGGATCAGGAATACCGGGACCCGGAAACCGGCGAGATCCTCAACCGCGTCGCCCTCAACGAAGAACTGGAGAAGATCGAGAAACCCGCCGGCATCAGCAACCCGAAAGACTTCCGCAACGAGATCGTCAACTTCGTGCTGCGCGCCCGGGCCAACAACAACGGCAAGAACCCCACCTGGCTCAGCTACGAGAAGCTGCGGGTGGTGATCGAGAAGAAAATGTTCTCCAACACCGAGGACCTGCTGCCGGTCATCAGCTTCAACGCCAAGGGCAGCAAGGACGAGCAGCAGAAGCACAACGATTTCGTCAAACGCATGGTCGAGCGCGGCTACACCGAGAAACAGGTTCGCCTGCTGTCCGAGTGGTACCTGCGGGTACGCAAGTCGCAGTAACTGCAGCCACAAGCTGCAGGCTTCAAGCGGCAAGAAGGAGCGGGGGCCGATGCTCTGCGCTTCTACCTGCGGCTTGCGGCCTGCGGCTTGAAGCTGCCCCGGAGGGGCACCCATGAGCTACGTGATCGACCGACGCCTGAATGGCAAGAACAAGAGCACGGTGAACCGCCAGCGCTTCCTCAGGCGGTACCGCGACCACATCAAGAAGGCGGTGGAGGAAGCCGTCAGCCGCCGTTCCATCACCGACATGGAGCATGGTGAGCAGATCAGCATTCCCGGCCGCGACATCGACGAGCCCGTGCTGCATCACGGCCGTGGCGGCCGGCAGACCATCGTTCACCCGGGTAACAAGGAATTCACAACAGGCGAACGCATCCCTCGACCGCAAGGCGGTGGCGGCGGACGCGGCAGTGGCAAGGCCAGCAACTCCGGCGAAGGCATGGACGAGTTCGTCTTCCAGATCACCCAGGAAGAATTCCTCGACTTCATGTTCGAAGACCTGGAGCTGCCCAACCTGGTCAAACGCCATCTCACCGGCTCCGACACCTTCAAGACCGTACGCGCCGGCATCAGCAACGAGGGCAACCCCTCACGCATCAATATCATCCGCACCCTGCGCTCGGCCCATGCCCGTCGCATTGCCCTTTCCGGCTCTAGCCGCGCCAAGCTGCGGGTCGCGCGGGAAGAACTTGCCAGGCTCAAGCGTGAGGAGCCGGACAACTTCGGCGACATCCAGGAACTGGAAGCGGAGATCCTCAAGCTGCGCGCACGAATCGAACGGGTGCCGTTCCTCGACACCTTCGACCTCAAGTACAACCTGCTGGTCAAGCAGCCCAATCCCAGCTCCAAGGCCGTGATGTTCTGCCTGATGGACGTCTCCGGCTCCATGACCCAGGCGACCAAGGACATCGCCAAGCGCTTCTTCATCCTCCTGTACCTGTTCCTCAAGCGGAACTACGACAAGATCGAAGTGGTGTTCATCCGTCACCACACCAGCGCCCGCGAGGTCGACGAAGAGGAGTTCTTCTACTCCCGCGAAACGGGCGGCACCATCGTCTCCAGCGCCCTCAAGCTGATGCAGGAGATCATGGCCGAGCGCTACCCCGTCAACGAATGGAACATCTATGCAGCACAGGCCTCGGACGGCGACAACTGGAACGACGACTCGCCCATCTGCCGGGACATCCTGATCAAGCAGATCATGCCCTTCGTGCAGTACTACACCTACGTCGAGATCACCCCGCGCGAGCACCAGGCGCTGTGGTTCGAATACGAGCAGGTCTGCGACACCTTCGCCGACACCTTCGCCCAGCAGCAAATCGTCTCCCCTGGCGATATCTACCCCGTGTTCCGCGAACTCTTCCAGCGCCGACTGGTTACCTGAGGGCCGTGACATGACTGCCACAGAGAAGAAAAGGCAACCCATCTCCACCGGGTCGGAGTGGACCTTCGACCTGATCCGCACCTACGACCGCGAGATCAGCCGACTGGCCGAGCGCTATGCCCTGGACACCTATCCCAACCAGATCGAAGTCATCACGGCCGAGCAGATGATGGACGCCTACGCCTCGGTGGGCATGCCGCTGGGCTACCACCATTGGTCCTACGGCAAGCACTTCCTGGCCACCGAGAAAGGCTACTCCCGCGGGCAGATGGGTCTGGCTTACGAAATCGTCATCAACTCCGACCCCTGCATCGCCTACCTGATGGAAGAAAACACCATCACCATGCAGGCGCTGGTGATCGCCCATGCCTGCTACGGCCACAACAGCTTCTTCAAGGGCAACTACCTGTTCCGCACCTGGACCGACGCCAGCTCGATCATCGACTACCTAGTGTTCGCCAAGCAGTACATCATGCAATGCGAGGAGCGCCACGGCATCGACGCGGTGGAAGACCTGCTGGACTCCTGCCACGCCCTGATGAACTACGGCGTCGACCGCTACAAGCGACCCTATCCGATCTCCGCCGAAGAAGAACGGCGCCGGCAAAAGGAGCGCGAGGAACACCTGCAGAAGCAGATCAACGACCTCTGGCGCACCATTCCCAAGGGCGCGGGCAAGGGCGGTGACAAGGACAACCGGCGCTTCCCGTCGGAACCCCAGGAAAACATTCTCTACTTCATCGAAAAGCACGCACCGCTGCTGGAGCCCTGGCAGCGCGAGATCGTGCGCATCGTGCGCAAGATCGCCCAGTACTTCTATCCCCAGCGCCAGACCCAGGTGATGAACGAAGGCTGGGCGACCTTCTGGCACTACACCCTGATGAACGACCTCTACGACGAAGGCCTGGTCACCGAAGGCTTCATGCTCGAGTTCCTCCAGTCCCACACCAGCGTCGTATTCCAGCCCGGCTTCGACAGCCCTTACTACAGTGGCATCAACCCCTACGCCCTGGGCTTCGCCATGTACCGCGACATCCGCCGCATGTGCGAGGAGCCCACCGAGGAAGACAAACGCTGGTTCCCCGACATCGCCGGCGGCGACTGGCTCTCCACCATCAAATTCGCCATGAAGAGCTTCAAGGACGAGAGCTTCATCCTCCAATACCTCTCGCCCAAGGTGATCCGCGACTTCAAGCTGTTCAGCATCCTTGATGACGACCAGAAGGACGAGCTGCTGGTCCCTGCTATCCATGACGAGCCAGGCTACCGGCAGATCCGCGAAACCCTCGCCGCCCAGTACAACCTCGGCAACCGCGAACCCAACGTGCAGATCTGGAACGTCGACCGTCGAGGCGACCGCTCCCTGACCCTGCGCCACCAGCAACACGACCGCAAACCCCTGGGCGAATCCACCGAGGAGGTGCTGCGACACCTGCACCGCCTCTGGGGCTTCGACATCCACCTGGAAACCATGAACGGCGAGCAGATCACCGGCACCCACCACGTACCGCCCAAGGGTGAGCGCAGCGAAGACGGCGAATACCCGCGCCTGGACCTGGTCATCCCGCCCATTTGATCGGTTGACCGCATGCCGGGCTCCCCCCGAGCATGCGGTCATCGCCCATGGAGAGCGTCGATGCGCCTGTTCCTTGTCCTGCTGTTGTGCCTGGTCCTGGCCACCTGCTCCACCCATATCCCCAGCATCCAGGTGGTGCACCCGGACGGCGGCGGTCTGACCGCTCGCCACAGCTTCCAATTGGTTCCTCCGGAACAGGCGCTGCTCGGCCAAGCCCCCTACCGTGAGCACTACGCTCGGCTCGACCCATTGCTCCGCCAAGGCCTGGCGACCCGGGGCTATCACGAAAGCCAGACGCCCGAGCTGCGCATCTACTACTGGCTGGCACTGCAGGACGCACCGCTGGAGTTCAAGGTCGACCAGGCGCCGCCCAGCCCACTCGGCCCCTACCAGGCCATCCACCGCCTGCGTGATGAAACCGGCACCCTGCGCCTGCGCATCACCGACCTCGATGGCCAGGTGCTCTGGGAAGGCATCGCCAGCACCGGCCTGAGCCCCGCCTGGGACAGCGCCGAGCTGCTGCAAAGCGCAGTGGAAGCCCTGACCCGGCAAATCCCCATCGCAGCCAGCGAGCGGGCTGCTATCCTCCGCACCCTCGGAGGTGAGCATGCAGATATACAAGGTGGGCGGCGCGGTTCGTGACCGCTTGTTGGGTCGCCCGGTTACGGAAGTGGACTGGGTCGTGGTCGGCGCAACCGCCGAAGAAATGCTCGAACAGGGCTTCAAGCCGGTCGGCGCGGACTTTCCCGTGTTCCTCCACCCGCAGAGCGGCGAGGAATACGCGTTGGCACGTACCGAACGCAAAAGCGGGCGCGGCTACGGCGGCTTCACCTTCTTCGCCAACCCGGACGTCAGCCTCGAAGAGGACCTGATCCGCCGCGACCTCACCGTCAACGCCATCGCCGAAGACGAACACGGCACGCTGGTCGACCCCTATGGCGGCCAGCGCGACCTTGAGCAACGCATCCTCCGCCACGTCTCCCCCGCCTTCGCCGAAGACCCGTTGCGCGTGCTGCGTGTGGCCCGCTTCGCCGCCCGCTATGCGCCACTTGGCTTCAGCGTCGCGACGGAAACCATCGCACTGATGCGGGAAATCGCCGAATCCGGCGAGCTGGACGCCCTGACTGCGGAGCGCAGCTGGAAGGAAATCTCCCGCGCCCTGATGGAGCCGCGCCCGGACGTGTTCATCCAGGTGCTGCGCGACTGCGGTGCACTGCAGGCGTGGATGCCGGAACTGGACGCCCTGTTCGGCGTGCCCCAGCCCGAGCATCATCACCCGGAGGTGGACTCAGGGCTGCACGTGCTGGCGGTGCTGCAGCAGTGCGCGGAACACGACCAACCCCTCACCGTGCGCTGGGCCTGCCTGCTGCACGACCTGGGCAAGGGCGAGACGCCAGAAGAGGAGTGGCCCCGGCACATCGCCCACGAACAGCGCGGCCTCAAGCTGATCCAACAGGTCAACGAGCGCTGCAAGGCGCCCCGGGACTGCCAGGAGCTGGCGATGCTGGTGGGCGAATTCCACACCCACGCCCACCGCGCCACCGAACTGCGCGCCTCGACCCTGGCAGAGCTACTCGCCCGTTTCGATGTCTACCGCCGCCCGCAGCGCTTCGAGGAATTCATCGCGGCCTGCGAGATGGACGCCCGCGGCCGGCACGGCCTGGAGCAGCGCGAATACCCCCAGGCCGACTACCTGCGAGGCGCCGCCGAAGCCGCGCGTGCAGTCGCGGTCCAGCCATTGCTGGAAAAGGGCTACAAGGGGGCCGAACTGGGCGAAGCGCTCAGGCTCGAGCGCCTGAAGGCACTGAAGGCTTACAAGGAAGGCGCGGGGAAGGCCTGAAGCAGATCGGCGGGCGTCAACTGGCGCCCCTGCCATTCGAAAGGCACCGGCCACAGCTGCTGCTGAATCTGCGACGTTGCCCAAAGCTCCGCGAAGCTGCGCCCCTCACCCGGGTGCAGGCGCTCAGGCGCTACCAGTGCCAAGGGCCAGAGCACGAACGCGTTCTTCAACACCTCTGCACGCGGCAAGGCCAGGCCATCGAAACTGCCGACCAGGTCGCCGTAAAGCAGCACATCGATGTCCAGCGGCAAACCCTTGCGATCTGGCGCATAGCGGCCGTTGTCGGCTTCGATGAATTTGAGGCGGCGGTCCAGCTCCATCAGGGGCAGGTCGGTCGTCGCCGCCACCACCAGGTTGTAGAAGGGTCCGCTCTTGATGCCCACCGGCTGGCTTTCGAACACCGGCGAGCAATGGATCTCATGAAGGAAACCGGCCAGTGCATCGAGGCCGGCCCGCAGGTGTTCTTCACGCCCGATATTGCTGCCCAGGCCCAGCAGAACCGGTGTCAGCGGCATCCGCGTTCAATCTCCACGCCAACGCTGCTGGCAGCGGGCACCGCACCGGGCTTGTGCAGCTTGAGCCGCACCCAGGGAATGTTGAATTCCGCCATGAGCACAGCGACCAATCGCTCGGCGAAGGTTTCCACGAGAAGGAACTGCGATTCGCCAGCGAACGCCTGGATGCGCTGGGAGACAGAAGCGTAGTCCAGGGCATGGGCCAGCTCATCATCGGCGGCGGCCGGGCGGTTGTCCCAGGCCATTTGCAGGTCCAGGCGCAGGCACTGGCGAATGCTCCGCTCCCAGTCGTACGCACCAATGACGGTATCGACTTCAAGACCCTCGATGAAAACCGTGTCCACGTAACTTCTGCCCCGTTAGAATCAGGGCTCCCTCGCCCTGGAATGGATACCAATGTTCTGGCTGCTGGCGATTCTCGCCTACCTGCTCGGCTCGCTGTCCTTCGCCATCCTGCTAAGCCGGTTGTTCGGCTTCGCCGACCCACGCGACCAGGGCTCAGGCAATCCGGGCGCCACCAACATGCTGCGCGTGGCGGGCAAGAAGCTCGCGATCCTCACCCTGCTCGGCGACTTGCTCAAAGGCCTTCTGCCCGTACTGGTCGCCTACCTGATCGGGCTCGGCATCCAGAAACAGGCCTGGATCGGCCTCGCCGCCGTGCTCGGGCATCTCTACCCGCTGTACTTCCGCTTTCGCGGCGGCAAGGGCGTCGCCACCGCCGCCGGCATGCTGCTCGGGCTCTACCCGCCGGCCGCCTTGCTGGCTGTCGGGGCCTGGGCGCTGACCTTCTTCCTCACCCGCACCAGCTCGCTCGCCGCGCTGATCGCAACGCCGCTGACCCTGCCATTACTGGCCTGGCAGAAACCCGGAGCCCTGCTGCCAATGGCCGTGCTCTGCTGCCTGATCGTCTGGCGACACCGCGGCAATCTACGCGACCTTTTCGCAGGACGCGAACGACATTTCTGAAACTGAAGACAGCCTCAAGCTACAAGCCTGAGGCTACAAGACGCCATGCGACGCTAGATCGACGGCAGGCTTTCCATCGGCCAGCGCGCCTGCACGGCAATGGCCGGACCTTCCTGCTGCCCGGCCTTCAGGCGCTGGCAACCGGCATAGGCGATCATCGCGCCGTTGTCGGTGCAAAACCGCGGGCGCGCATAAAAGACGTTGCCGTGGAATTCGCCCAGCATCGCCTCCAGCGATTGGCGCAGCGCCTGGTTGGCACTCACCCCACCGGCGATCACCAGTCGCTTCAAGCCGGTCTGCTTCAGGGCCCGGCGGCACTTGATGACGAGAGTCTCGACCACCGCCTGCTGGAACGCCAGAGCGATGTCGCAACGGGTTTGCTCACCGTCGTCCCCAGCATTGCGGCACTGCTGCCAGGTGTTGAGGGCGAAGGTCTTGAGGCCGCTGAAGCTGAAATCCAGGCCAGGGCGATCAGTCATCGGGCGCGGGAAGGTGAAGCGTCCGGGCACACCGCTTTCGGCCAGGCGGGCGATCTCGGGGCCACCCGGATAGCCCAGGCCGATGAGCTTGGCGGTCTTGTCGAAGGCTTCGCCCGCAGCGTCGTCCACCGACTCACCGAGCAAAGCGTAACGGCCGATGCCATCGACGCGAACCAGCTGGGTATGGCCGCCGGAAACCAGTAAGGCGACGAACGGAAACTCCGGCGGCTGCTCTTCCAGCATCGGCGCCAGCAGATGGCCTTCCATATGGTGCACACCCAGCGCAGGCACGCCCCAGGCGAACGCCAGGGCCTGGGCGCAGGAGGCACCCACCAGCAGCGCGCCGACCAGGCCGGGGCCGGAGGTGTAGGCGATGCCATCGATATCGGCCGGCTTGCAACCGGCGCCATCGAGCACTTCGCGCAACAGCGGCAGCATGCGCTTGACGTGATCGCGGGACGCCAGCTCGGGCACCACGCCGCCGTACACGCGATGGAGGTCGATCTGACTGAACAGCGCATCGGCCAACAGGCCGCGCTCGCTGTCGTAGAGAGCGACACCGGTCTCGTCGCAAGAGGTTTCCAGACCCAGCACTAGCATTGGGAACCTGCCTTCCAGGCCTAGCTAATAAAGAAGGCGCGCATCATAATCGCCGCCCTCCGCCCCGGCCAGCGGTTTTCGACTGAAGGCTTTGCATTCCAGGGCGCAAGGCGTTAACATCCGCAACCCTTGAAAACCGACGTTCTCCCGCAGTCTTAGCCAGGAGCGCGTTCACCCACGGTAATTAGTGAAGGTACGACCTGGATGCCAGCCGTCAAAGTTAAAGAGAACGAACCCTTCGACGTAGCCCTGCGTCGCTTCAAGCGCTCCTGCGAAAAAGCCGGTGTACTGGCTGAAGTCCGCAGCCGCGAGTTCTACGAGAAGCCCACCGCAGAGCGCAAGCGTAAAGCTGCTGCTGCAGTGAAGCGTCACGCCAAGAAAGTGCAGCGCGAGCAGCGCCGCCGCGAGCGCCTGTACTGAGTTAACAGGCTTCGCCGCACGCTTTCAGCATCGCCCGGCTCCGGCCGGGCGAGTGCATTCAGGCACCGCATGCGACACTCCGCTTCGCCCTGGCGAACGCCGGAGTTTTTTGCATTTGCAGCACCGGTAATGCCGCTATCGCCAACCGGCGATGGGGGCCTATGCTTTGACCCTCCCAGCGTCCTGAGCACCCTATGGCCGGCCTGATCCCCCAAGGCTTCATCGACGATCTGCTGAACCGCACCGACATAGTCGAGGTGGTGAGTTCGCGCATCCAGCTGAAGAAGGCCGGCAAAAACTACAGCGCCCGTTGCCCATTCCATAACGAAAAGACGCCCTCTTTCAGCGTCAGCCCCGACAAGCAGTTCTACTACTGCTTCGGCTGTGGCGCCGGCGGCAACGCCCTCGGCTTCATCATGGACCACGACAACCTCGACTTCCCCGAGGCTGTCGAGGAGCTGGCCAAACGTGCCGGCATGGACGTACCGCGCGAAGAAAGCGGGCGCAACAATCGACCACGCCAAGCCACCGACTCGCCGCTCTACGCCCTGCTCACAGCTGCCTCGGATTACTACCGCCAAGCCCTGAAGAGCCACCCGACACGCAAGGCCGCCGTCGACTACCTGAAAGGACGCGGCCTGTCCGGTGAAATAGCCCGCGACTTCGGCCTCGGCTTCGCCCCACCGGGGTGGGACAACCTGTTCAAGCACCTGGCCAGCGACGCCTTGCAGCAGAAGGCCATGATCGATGCCGGCCTGCTGATTGAGAACGCCGATAGCGGCAAGCGCTACGACCGCTTCCGTGACCGCGTGATGTTCCCCATCCGCGACAGCCGGGGCCGGGTCATCGCCTTCGGCGGTCGCGTACTGGGCGATGACAAACCCAAGTACCTGAACTCGCCGGAAACACCGGTCTTCCACAAGGGCCAGGAACTCTACGGTCTCTACGAAGCCCGCAAGAACAACCGCAACCTCGACGAGGTGATGGTCGTCGAAGGCTACATGGACGTTATCGCCCTGGCCCAGCAAGGCCTGCGCAACGCCGTCGCCACCCTCGGCACCGCCACCAGCGAGGAGCACATCAAGCGCCTGTTCCGCCTGGTGCCCAGCATCCTGTTCTGCTTCGACGGCGACCAGGCCGGACGCAAGGCCGCCTGGCGAGCACTGGAAGCCACGCTACCGTCCCTGGAGGACGGCCGGCGCGCACGCTTCCTGTTCCTCCCCGAAGGCGAAGACCCGGACAGCCTGGTACGCGCCGAGGGTACCGATGCCTTCCGCGCCCGCATAACCCAGCACGCGCAGCCCCTGGCCGATTACTTCTTCCAGCAACTGAGGGACGAAGCCGATCCCAGCTCCCTGGAAGGCAAGGCGCACCTGGTTACCTTGGCCGCGCCACTGATCGACAAAGTGCCCGGCGCCAACCTGCGTACGCTGATGCGTCAGCGCCTGTCGGAAATCACCGGCCTGAACGGTGAGGCCATCGGCCAGCTAAGCCACGATGCACCGTCGCACAGCGGCGAAGCGTCGCACTACCCCGACGACTACCACTACGGCGCCCCTGCCAGCTACGAGAACTATGGCGATGCCGGCCAGGAGCACTACTTCGAGCCACCCGCCCGGCAGCAACAGGGCGAATGGCAGAAGCCCGAGCGCAAGAAAGGCGAGTGGAAAGGCGACTGGAAAAAGGGCGGAAAGCCCTGGGACAAGAAAGGCGGCCAAGGCGAATTCAGGCGCCCCCCGCGCACTGAAATCAAGGTCGAGTCGCCAACCCTGACGGCACTCAGGACACTGCTTCACCATCCAAACCTTGCGCAGAACGTCGAGAATGCCAGCCATTTCGCTGCAGAAGACGACACTTACGCTCGCTTGATGGTGTCGCTCCTCGAAGCCCTGCAGAAGAACCCCAAGCTGCGCTCGCTGCAACTCATCGCCCGCTGGCACGGCACCGAACAGGGCCGACTGCTGCAGGCACTGGCGGAGAAGGAATGGTTGATTTCGAGCGACAACCTTGAACAACAGTTTTTCGACACTATAACTAGGTTGTCGGCCCGCCAACGCGAGCGCAGCCTCGAACAACTGCTACGCAAAGCAAGGCAGAGCGAACTCAGCGCAGAGGAGAAAGACCAGCTGCGCGACCTCCTCAGCCGCAGTCCATCTCCAGCCTCCACCAGCCCAACTGGCGCTTGAGGCCTCTGGTCAGGTATAATCCTCGGCTTGTTTTTAGCCCGCCAAGACCTTAAGTGGATAGGGTGTTATGTCCGGAAAAGCGCAACAGCAGTCTCGCCTCAAAGAGTTGATCGCCCGTGGTCGTGAGCAGGGTTACCTGACTTACGCGGAGGTCAATGACCATCTGCCGGAGGATATTTCCGATCCGGAACAGGTGGAAGACATCATCCGCATGATCAATGACATGGGGATCAACGTATTCGAGAGTGCTCCGGATGCGGACGCCCTGTTGTTGGCCGAAGCCGACACCGACGAGGCTGCAGCCGAAGAAGCCGCCGCCGCACTCGCAGCCGTCGAGACCGACATTGGCCGAACCACCGACCCGGTGCGCATGTACATGCGTGAAATGGGCACGGTGGAACTGCTGACTCGCGAAGGCGAGATCGAGATCGCCAAGCGCATCGAGGAAGGCATTCGCGAAGTAATGAGCGCGATCGCCCACTTCCCCGGTACCGTCGACAGCATTCTCTCCGAGTACCATCGCGTCACTACCGAAGGTGGCCGTCTCTCCGACGTCCTCGCTGGCTACATCGATCCCGACGACGGCAGCGTGCCGGCCGAGGAAGTCGAGCCTGTCGTCCCGAAGGAAGAAAGCGCCGCGAAGGAAAAGGACGAAGACGAAGAAGAGGAAGGTGAGAGCGACGACGCCGAGGAAGAAGGCGACGGCGGTCCCGACCCGGAAGAGGCCCTGCGCCGCTTCACAGCAGTCTCCGACCAGCTGGAAAAGGCCCGTAAGGCGCTGAAGAAGCATGGTCGTTCCAGCAAACAGGCCATCGATGAACTGCAAGGCCTCGCCGAGCTGTTCATGCCCATCAAACTGGTACCCAAACAGTTCGATGCCCTGGTAGACCGCGTTCGTGACGCCCTTGACCGTGTCCGCGCCCAGGAGCGCGCCATCATGCAGCTCTGCGTGCGTGATGCCCGCATGCCGCGTGCCGACTTCCTGCGCCTGTTCCCCGGCAACGAAGTCGACCTGACCTGGGTCGAAGGCCTGACCAAAGGCAAGGCCAAGTACGCCGAAGCTCTGAGCAAGCTGGTCGACGACGTCAAGCGCAATCAGCAGAAGCTGATCGACCTCGAGAAGGAAGTCGACCTCAAGATTTCCGAGATCAAGGACGTCAACCGCCGCATGTCCATCGGTGAAGCGAAAGCTCGCCGGGCGAAGAAGGAAATGGTCGAGGCCAACCTGCGCCTCGTGATCTCCATCGCCAAAAAGTACACCAACCGCGGCCTGCAGTTCCTCGACCTGATCCAGGAAGGCAACATCGGCCTGATGAAGGCGGTGGACAAGTTCGAATACCGGCGCGGCTACAAGTTCTCGACCTATGCCACCTGGTGGATCCGTCAGGCGATCACTCGCTCGATCGCCGACCAGGCCCGCACCATCCGTATTCCGGTGCACATGATCGAGACCATCAACAAGCTCAACCGCATCTCCCGCCAGATGCTCCAGGAAATGGGCCGCGAGCCCACCCCGGAAGAGCTTGGCGAGCGCATGGAAATGCCCGAGGACAAGATCCGCAAGGTACTGAAGATCGCCAAAGAACCGATCTCCATGGAAACCCCGATCGGCGACGACGAGGATTCCCACCTGGGCGACTTCATCGAGGACAGCACCATGCAGTCCCCGATCGACGTGGCCACGGTCGAAAGCCTCAAGGAAGCCACCCGCGAAGTACTGGCCGGCCTCACCGCCCGTGAAGCCAAGGTCCTGCGCATGCGCTTCGGCATCGACATGAACACCGACCACACCCTCGAGGAAGTCGGCAAGCAGTTCGATGTGACCCGCGAGCGGATCCGCCAGATCGAAGCCAAGGCGCTGCGCAAGCTGCGCCACCCGTCGCGAAGCGAGCATCTGCGCTCCTTCCTCGACGAGTGATCGAACAACCCCCGGCCAGTCCGGGGGTTTTTCTTTCTGCTACCAAAGCGCCAGCTGCCGCGTCTACACTTCCGCCTATCACTTCGTGGAACGGGACCGTCATGGCGCGTCTGCCTGCCATTCTCCTGCTGTGTCTGGCGTTCTGGGCAGCCCCGTCCGGAGCGCTCACCTTCACCCAGGAAGAACAGGCATGGCTGCAGGACCACCCCGTCCTGCGCATGGGCATCGACGCCTCCTGGCCCCCCTTCGAATTCCGCGACAGCCAGGGCCGCCACCAGGGCCTCGCCGCCGACTACGTCAAGCTGATCCAGGAACGCCTGGGCGTCCGCCTCGAGCCGGTGGAACCTCGCAACTGGGGTGAAGTGCTGGAGCAGGCCCGCAATGGCCAGCTCGACCTGCTGCCCGGCGTCATGTCCACCCCCGAACGCCAGCAATACCTCAGTTTCACCCGCCCCTACCTCGACTTCCCCATCGTCATCCTCGCCCGCGACGGCGGCCCACAGCCCAAATCGCTCGGCGAGCTCTACGGCCTCAAGATCGCCGTGGTCGAGGACTACGCCCCTCACGAACTGCTGCGCAGCGGCAATCCCGACCTCAACCTCCTGCCCCTGCCCAGCGTCGCCGCCAGCCTCCAGGCGCTGGCCACCGGCCAGGCCGACGCCTTCGTCGGCGACCTCGCCTCCAGCGTCTGGAGCCTGCGCCAGCTCAGGCTCGAAGGCCTCTACATCAGCGGCGAGACGCCCTACCGCTACCAGCTCGCCATGGCCACGCCGCGTGGCGACACCCCCCTGGTCGGCATCCTCGACAAGGTCTTCGCCGACATCAGCACCGCCCAGGTCGAAGCCATCCAGGACCGCTGGGTCGGTGGCGTCATCGACCGTCGCCCGGTCTGGACCACCCTCATCGCCTACGGCCTCCCCGCCCTGCTACTGATCGGCCTGGCCCTGGTCTTCGTCCTGCGCATCAACCGCCGCCTCAGCGGCGAAATGTCACGCCGCGCCCTGCTCGAAGACGAACTGCGCACCAGCGAGCAGCACTACCGCGGCCTGGTCGAAAGCCTCAACGCCATCGCCTGGGAAATGCGCCTCGACGAACACCGCTTCACCTACGTCTCGCCCCACGCCGAACGCCTGCTCGGCTACCCCCTGGCGGACTGGCTCGAGCCCGGCTTCTGGCAGCGCACCCTCCACCCCGAAGACGCCCAGCGCGCCGAATACTTCTGCAACGAAGAAGTCGCCGCCGGGCGCGACCACAGCTTCGACTACCGCATGCTCGCCGCCGACGGCCGCGTCCTGTGGATCCGCGACATCGTCACCCTCGACCCCCAGGGCGACAGCCAGATCATCCGCGGCCTGATGATCGACATCACCGAAGCCAAGGACACCGAACACGCCCTGCGCCTCTCCCAGCAGAAATTCGCCTCCGTGTTCCACAACTGCCCCGACGTCATCGCCCTCGCCCGCCGCCAGGACGGCCGCCTGCTTGACGTCAACCGCACCTTCGAACAACAGACCGGCGTCAGCGCCGCCCAGGCCATCGGCCGCACCGCCACCGAACTGGGCATCTGGGGCACCCCCGACATGGGCCCCGGCCTCCTCCAGCGCCTGCAGAGCGAAAGCCTGCACAACCTGGAAATGACCTTCCGCCGGCAGAACGGCGAAAGCTTCACCGGCCTCATCTCCGCGCAACCCACCGACCTCGACGGCATCCCCGCCCTCATCGTCGTCGTGCGCGACATCACCCTCGTCAAGGAAACCCAGCAGCAACTGAAGATCTCCGAAGAGAAATTCGCCCGCGCCTTCCACGCCTCCCCCGACGGCCTGCTCATCACCCGCCTGGCCGACGGCAGGCTCATCGAAGCCAACGAAGGCTTCACCCGCATCACCGGCTACACCGCCCGCGAAGCCGCCGACCGCTCCACCCTCGAACTCGGCATCTGGGCCAACCCCGAAGACCGCCAGCATATGGTCCACGCCATCCGCGACCAGGGCAGCCTGCGCAGCTTCACCGCCCCGATACGCACCAAGGGCGGCAGCATCCGCCTCTGCGAACTCACCGCCCAACCCATCCCCATCAACGGCGAAGCCTGCGTCCTCACCATCGCCCGCGACATCACCGAGCGCCAGCAGATGCAGGAAAAGCTCCTGCAGGCCGCCACCGTCTTCGAAAGTACCGCCGAAGGCGTGATGATCACCGACACCGAACAGCGCATCACCGCCGTCAACCGCGCCTTCACCGAAATCACCGGCTACAGCGAAGCCGAAGCCCTCGGCCAATCACCGCGCCTGCTCGCCTCCGGCCAGCACGACAGCGCCTTCTACGCCGCCATGTGGCACCAGCTCGCCGCCGACGGCCACTGGCAGGGCGAAATCTGGAACCGCCGCAAGAACGGCGAACCCTATCCCGAATGGCTGACCATCAGCGCCGTGCGCAACCGCGGCGAGCAGATCACCCACTTCGTCGGCGTCTTCGCCGACATCTCCACCCTCAAGCACGCCCAGGCCCGCCTCGACTACCAGGCCCACCACGACCCCCTCACCGGGCTGCCCAACCGCATCCTCTTCGAAAGCCGCCTGCAGGCCGCCCTGCTCGACGCCACCACCGACGCCCAGCGAGGCGCCGTACTCTTCATCGACCTCGACCGCTTCAAGCACATCAACGACAGCCTCGGCCACCCGGTCGGCGACCTCCTGCTCAAAAGCATCGCCGCCCGCCTCAAGGACCAGCTGCGCGACATCGACACCGTCGCCCGCCTCGGCGGCGACGAATTCATCATCCTGCTGCCCGGCCTGCACACCGCCGCTGACGCCGAGCACATCGCCAGCAAAGTGCTCGCCTGCTTCAGCGCCCCTTTCGAGGCCGACGAACACGAGTTCTTCACCAGCGCCAGCATCGGCATCAGCCTCTACCCCGAACACGGCAGCGACGTCGCGACCGTCGTCAAGAACGCCGACGCCGCCATGTACCGCGCCAAATCCAAGGGCCGCAACCGCATCGAGTTCTACACCCGCGATCTCACCTTCCAGGCCAACGAACGCATGGCCCTGGAGAACGAACTGCGTCGCGCCCTCGAACGCGGCGAACTCAGCCTCTACTACCAACCCAAGCTGTGCCTGCAGAACCGCCGCCTGATCGGCGCCGAAGCCCTGATCCGCTGGCACCATCCCCTGTTCGGCGAAATCTCCCCCGAGCGCTTCATCCCCCTCGCCGAAGAGAACGGCCTCATCCTCCCCCTGGGCGACTGGGTCCTCGCCGAAGCCTGCCGGCAGATGCGCGAATGGCAGGACCGCCACGCCCCCTTCGGCCCGCTCTCCGTCAACCTCGCCGGCGCCCAGCTGCGCCAGCCGCAACTGGTCGAGCGCATCGACCGCCTGCTGCAGGACACAGGCGTCATCCCCTGCCACCTGCAGCTGGAAATCACCGAAGGCTTCATCATGAGCCAGGCCGAAGAAGCCCTCGCCGTGCTCCACGCCCTCAAGGCGCTCGGCGTGCAACTGGCCATCGACGACTTCGGCACCGGCTACTCCTCCCTCAGCTACCTCAAGCGCCTGCCGCTGGACATCATCAAGATCGACAAATCCTTCGTCCGCGGCCTGCCAGACGACCTCGAAGACGCCGCCATCGCCCGCGCCATCATCGCCCTCGGCCGCAGCATGCAACTCACCGTCATCGCCGAAGGCGTCGAAACCCACGCTCAAGAAGCCTTCCTCACCGCCGAAGGCTGCGAACAGATCCAGGGCTACGTCGTCAGCCGCCCCCTCCCCGCCGACGTTTTCGCCCGGCAATTCCTCGATCCCTGTCAACCTGTTGGCGCTCAGGAAAAGGCGCCGGTATAATCCGCCGGCCTTCTGGGGGCCTATAGCTCAGTTGGTTAGAGCAGAGGACTCATAATCCTTTGGTCCACGGTTCAAGTCCGTGTGGGCCCACCACCAATACCCCATGAAAAAGCCGCGCATTGCGCGGCTTTTTTGCATTTCAGCGGAGCCTGTTCCGAGGCGAGCCACTCGGTGCAGCGGCCCGCTCCCGGCGCGAGGTGATCGCTCGCTCAGCCCTCGCCCGCCCCCACCAGCTCGGCCAGCCGAGGGAAATCCAGGGTCAATGCGGCCTGGAGCACGGCATCGGCAAAACCGATGCACAGCGGCTGCTCTGCCGCCAGGTCATGGGCCCACTTCTCGATAAGCGTCACCTGCCCGGTTTCCACCAGGTTCGCCAGGTTCGCCAAACGCGCCGCGTCCGGGCGTGCCGCCACATCGGATGCCGGCGGCTCGCTGCCCGGCGAGGCCAGGTCCTGTAACCCCAGGAACCTGACCAACAGCGCCGCCAGCTCGGTTTCGCTGATCGGCTTTCTCAGGCAGGCCGCGAAGCTCAGGTGCGCGGCGAAACCCTCCGGCGCCAGCGGCGCGGCTGCGGAAAGCAGCACCACCGGCGTCGCCGGGGAACGCTCGGCCACCATCCGCAGGACCGACCAGCCATCACCGCCGTCCATGAACTGATCGGTGATCACCAGGGCGATGTCGTCGCGCCACTGGAGGGCTGCATCGCGGCCATCCACGGCGATGACCACCCGTAACTGATGCCGGCCCAACTGCTCGGCCAGCAGCAGGCGCAGGTCCGGATCGTCCTCCACCAGCATCACCACCTGGTCGCCCAGGGGCCGGGGGGCGTCGACCTCCACGGTAGCCGGCTCCGCCGGCAACTCCGTCAGCAACTCGCCCACCACATGGAAGCGGAACGCACTGCCCTGGCCGGGCGTGCTGGCCACGCTCAACTCGCCGCCCATGCAGTGCACCAGTTGCCGGGCGATGGCCAGCCCCAGGCCAACCCCCGCGCGGGAACCCTCCGCATGCTGGTTCGCCCCCCGGACGAAGGGCTCGAAGATCCTCGCCAGGTCGCCCGCAGCGATACCGCCGCCGCTGTCCTCCACCTCGAAGAACAGCCGAACCTGCCCATCCAGCCTCTCCCCCCGGTATCGCAGGGCGATGCGCCCGTCCCGGGTGTGCCGGTTCGCGTTGCTGAACAGGTTGTCGAGCACCTGGCGCAGGCGCCGGCTGTCGATGGAAACGTATTCGGGCACCACCCCATGTTCCTCCAGGGAGAAACCGTTGCCCGCCGCCTCGGCCTGCAACCTGGCGACCTCCACCATCTCCGCCAGCCAGGGCCGGAACGCCAGCGGCGTCGCCGTCACCTCCAGTTGGCCGATCTCCGCGCGCGCCGCATCCAGCAGCTCGTCGATCAGGTGCAGCAGATGGCGCCCGCTGCTTTCGATGGCCCGCGCGCCCTCCTCCGGCCCCAGGCGACGCGAGCCCCGCTGCAGCAACTGGGCGAAACCGATGATGGTATTGAGCGGCGTGCGCAGCTCATGGCTCATGTGGGCGAGGAAGGTGGTCTTGGCGCGGTTGGCTTCGCGCTCCACCGCCAGGGCGGCGGACAGCTGCTGGGTACGCTTGGTGATGGCGATGAGAATCAGCGGCGCCATCACCAGCACCGCCAGCGGCCAGGCGCTCGCCAGCAGCGGGCCGGTTGGGTCCAGCCCCAGGTACAGGCCCGCCTCGCGGATCACCACCGAGGCACCGAAGGCCCCGAACGAAATCAGCGTCAGCCCCGCCGACGCGTTGCCACCCCGCCAGGCCAGGTAGGAGGTGATGATCCCGGCGGCCAGCGCCACCAGCGATGCGAGGGACAGCACCTGCAGCCAGAAGATGTAGTGGTGCAGGCTGGCCCCCAGCGCCGCCACGACCACCACCCCGATGACGCCCAGCAGCAAGCGGTCCCAGCCGCGCCCCAGCCGCCGGAGATCGAGGAAGGTGCGCACGAACTGGCAGTGCATGATCATGATCGCCGCCCCCAGCAGCGGGACCAGCACGATCGGGAACGGCCAGGAGCCCGGCCAGGCGTATTGCTGCGCCAGCCCCCCGATGATCGCCTCGAACGCGCTGATCAACAGCATCTCCAGCCCGAAGTAGAGATAGGGCATGTCCCGCAGCTGGATGAAGATCAGCAGGGACAGCAACCCCGCCAGGACGATGCCGCCCTGGCCCATCGAACGCAGGTTCTCGAAGCGCGACTGCCGGTCGCGATAGGCCATCGGCTCCCACACGCGCATCCCCAGGTACTGGGCGGAGCGCGACTCCACGCGCAGATAGAGGACGCGGGTCTCCCCCGGCTGCAAGGCAATGGGGAACAGCGCCGTCGGCCCCGGCAGCGGGCGCAACGCCATGGGCACCGCCAGGCCGCTGGCCTGCACCTGCCACTGGCTGTCGCCGTCCTGGGTGAAGAGCTGCACCGACTCCAGCCGGGCATGGCCGACCTCCAGCCAGCGCTCGATGGGTGCCGGGCCCGGGTTTCGCAGGCTGAAGCGCAACCAGCGTGGCCGGGGATCGAAGCCCTGGGGCAGCGCCTGCGCGGCGACCTCGACGAAGCGCTCGGGCGCGGCGGCGACCGTGGCGATATCCAGGCTGCCGTCTTCGTCGATGCGCAGCTCGAAGCGCTCCAGCAACTGGGAGGCCGCCTCTTCGTGCACGTCCAGCACCTCGGCCCGCGCGCCACCGGCCATCAGCAGCAGGCCGCACAGGCAGAGCGCCTGCCAGGCGCGCCTCAGGCGGGCTTCAGCAGGCATCGTCAGCGGCGCCTTGCTGCAGCGGTGCACGCTGGCCGGCCTCATCCCGCAGGCGGCTGCGCAACTCGCGCGGCGAGCAACCGAAGCGCTCCCGCACGGCCTTGGAGAAACTGGCGGCATTGGTGTAGCCCAGGTGGTCGCCGATATCGGCGATGGGCGTCTCGGTGCGGCCCAGCAAGCCCTGGGCCTGGGTCAGGCGCTCCTCGCGCAGCCAGGCATAGATGGGCATGCCGACGATCTTGTGGAAGGCCTCGTTGAGGCGGGTCTCGTTGGTGCCGCACAGGCGCGCCAGCACCTCCGGCGAGGGCGGCTGGCGCAGGTCCCGGCGCAGGTGCTCGGTGGCCACCTTCACCAGCACCGCCTCCGGCCGGGTATCCGGATTCGCCGCTGGGGCGGCCGGCGCCGCCGCGCGCAGGCGACGGGCGAGCTCCAGGTGAATCTGCACCCGCGCCACCACCTCCGCCTCATCGATCAGCGGCTTGGCGATGTAGTCCACGGCCCCCAGCGTCAGGCCCGTCAGGCGCTCCTGCGGCTGGTTGGCCGCCGTCAGGAAAATCACCGGGATGGCGCTGGTATCCGGGTTGGCCTTGAGCAACCGGCAGGTGGCGAAGCCGTCACTGCCGGGCATGTGCACATCCAGCAGGATCAGGTCGGGGCGCAGCAACTGGGCCTTGCGATAGCCGTCCTTGCCGTCGAACGCCACCACGATGTCCAGGCCCCGGGCCGACAGAAACTCCGTCAGCACGCGCAGGTCGGCCACCGAGTCGTCGATGAGCAGGATCTTCGGGTTGCTGGAAATGCGCATGCCGGTGGGGTCTGTAGGGCTGCTGGAGCGGGTATTAGAGCCCAGAACGGGCCCGTCTTCCCACGCCGCGAGCGGAAAAATTGTCTGCCGGCAAAGTCTCCCCCGCTGCCGGCAAAGTGCCCCCTCGGCGGCCATGGGAACATGCCTTTCTGGCAAAGCGACATCACAGGCGAGGCAAAAGATCCATGAAACACACGGCATGCAGCGGAGCAGTCGCATTCGCCCTGTTCCTTGCGCAGACGGCCCTGGCCGCCCAGGCTCCCGATGCCGGGCAGATCCTGGAAAACATCAAGGCCCCGCTCACCTTGCCGCCGCCCACCGATGGCGTCCTGCCCGAACCGGCACCGGCCCGCCCGGCCCTGTCGCTGCCCAGCGACGTCAAGGTCCGCGTCAAGGCATTCCGGATCACCGGCGCCCGCGAATTCAGCGAGGCGCACCTGCTGGCGCTGCTCGCCGACAGCACCGACCGCGAACTGAGCCTGGCCCAACTGCAGGGCCTGGCCGAGCGCCTCACCGCCCACTATCGCGAGCAGGGCTACCTGCTGGCCCGCGCCTACCTGCCCGCCCAGGACATTAAGGACGGGCTGCTCACCATCGCCGTTCTCGAAGGCCGCCTGGGCAAGGTCCAGCTCGACAACCGCTCCCTGCTCAACGACGCCACCGCACAGCGCCAGCTCGACGACCTGCACCCGGGCGACACGGTGCAGGCCGCCTCCCTGGAACGGTCCCTGCTGCTGCTCAACGAACTGCCCGGCGCCGAGGTGCACTCCACCCTCAAGCCGGGCGCCTCCGTCGGCCTCACCGACCTGGACGTCTCGCTCGGGGCCGGCCCCAGGGTGGCCGGCAGCCTGGAGGCGGACAACTTCGACAACCGCTACACCGGCAGCGAACGGCTCGGCGGCAACCTCGCCATCAACAGCCCCACCGGCCTCGGCGACACCCTCAGCCTGCGCGGCCTGACCTCCGGCGCCGGGATGAACTACGGCCGCCTCGCCTACCAGTTGCCCGTCGGCCCGCAGGCCACCCAGGTCGGCGTGGCCTGGTCGGAGATGCGCTACGAACTGGGCGAGGACTTCGAATCGCTGGACGCCCACGGCAAGGCCAGCATCGGCTCGGTCTATGCCCTGCAGCCCCTGCTGCGCAGCCGCCAGGCCCGGCTCGACGGCCAACTGAGCTACGAGCACAAGCGGCTCGAAGACCAGGTCGACGCCACCGACACCACCCTCGACAAGACCCTGGACGTGTGGAGCCTGGGCCTGAGCGGCAGCCACCAGGACAGCCTGCTCGGCGGCGGCGCCATGCAGTACAGCGCAAGCCTCGTGGCCGGCAACCTCGAACTGGACGCGGCCAGCGACGCCCTCGACGACGCCGGGCTGGACACCCGCGGCCACTACGCCAAGCTCGCCTTCCAGCTCACCCGCCTGCAACGGCTCACCGACCGCTTCAGCCTCCAGCTGCGCGCCTCCGGCCAGCGCGCCGCCAAGAACCTCGACTCCTCGGAAAAGCTCAGCCTGGGCGGCGCCTACGCCGTGCGCGCCTACCCCCAGGGCGAGGCCGCCGCCGACGATGCCTGGCTGGCGAACCTGGAACTGCACTACGCCCCCGCCCCCGCCTGGCAGCTCTTCGGCTTCTACGACGCCGGCGGCGGGCGCATCAGCCATCGCCCCGTGGCCGGCACCGCCGACAACCGCCGCACGCTCTCCGGGGCCGGCGTGGGCGTCAGCCTGGCACTGCCCGCCGCCATCAACCTGCAAGCCTTCGCCGCCTGGCGCACGGGCAGCCAACCGACCTCCGATGACGACCGCAGCCCGCGTCTCTGGCTGCAGACCACCAAGTACTTCTGAACACGACTTTCAAGGCCGACAGCATGAACCACGTCTACCGACTGCTCTGGAACGCTGCCCACGGCACCTACGTGCCGGCCCCCGAGAACGCCACCGGCCAGGGCAAGCGCGCCCGCGCCCGGACCCTGCTCGCCGTCCTCCTCGCCGGCGCCAGCGGCCACGCCCTCGCCCTGCCCACCGACGGCCAGGTCAGCCTGGGGCAAGGCAGCATCGCCAGCGCCGAGGGCAGCATGACGGTCACCCAGTCGTCGCAGAACCTCGCGATCAACTGGAACAGCTTCAACATCGCCCAGGGCGAGAAGGTCAGCTTCGTCCAGCCCAACAGCAGCGCCATCGCCCTCAACCGCGTGGTGGGCAGCGACCCCTCCAGCCTCTACGGCACCCTGCAGGCCAACGGCCAGGTGTTCCTGATCAACCCCAACGGCATCCTCTTCGCCCCGGGCGCGCAGGTGAACGTCGGCGGTCTGGTGGCCTCGACCCTGGACCTGTCGGACCAGAACCTTGCCGCCGGCAACTTCGCCTTCGAAGGCAAGGGCGGCCGCGTCACCAACCAGGGCAGCCTCACTGCCAACGGCGGCTACGTGGCCCTGCTCGGTGCCCAGGTCAGCAACGAGGGCACGGTCCAGGCCAGGCTCGGCAGCGTCGCCCTGGCAGCCGGGGACAAGGTCACCCTGGACTTCGCCGGCGACCAGCTGGTCAGCCTGGAAGTGGACAAGGGCACCCTCCAGGCCCTGGCCCAGAACAAGCAGCTGATCCAGGCCGACGGCGGCCAGGTGATCCTCACCGCCAAGGCGGCCGAGGGCCTGCTGAATGGCGTCGTGAACAACGAAGGGATCGTCGAGGCCGGCTCGGTGAGCCAGCACGATGGCGTCATCCGCCTGGAAGGCGACAGGCTGGTCAATACCGGCACCCTGGACGCCAGCGGCGCAACCGGTGGCCGCATCAGCCTGGCCGGCCAGGGCATCATCCAGGCCGGCGCCATCCATGCCGACGGCAATGGCGGCGCGGTGACGGTGGACGCCGCCCACGGCGCCCTGCAGACCACCCAGGGCCAGATCACCGCCAACGGCTCGACCCAGGGCGGCTCCATCCGCGTCAACGGCGGCGACTCGTCGTTCATCTCCGGCAGCTTGAGCGCCAATGGCCAGCGCGGCGGCGACATCACCGTCACCGGGCAGACGGTGAACCTGGCCGCCGCCAGCGTGAAGGCCGACGGCACCGCCAAGGGCGGCTCCATCCGCATCGGCGGCGACGCCCACGGCGCCAACCCGGACGTGGCCAACGCCCACACCACCCGCATCAACCCCTACACCCAACTGAGCGCCAAGGGCGCCGACGGCGACATCGTCGTCTGGTCCGACGCGCGCACCGACTTCCGTGGCCAGGCCGCCACCGGCGAGCGGGGCTTCATCGAGGTGTCGAGCAAGGGCACCCTCAACTATGGCGGGCAGGTCAACGCCGGGCAGGGCGGCGAGGTGCTGTTCGACCCCACCAACCTGGTCATCACCGACACGGTCGGCGACCAGTTCTACATCGACCTCGCCGACCCCAACCCCCAGGCCGGGGTCCAGCACGGCGGCGGCAACATCAACCAGCTGGCCAACGGCAACATCGTCGTCAGCACACCCGGCGCCTACTTCGGCAACCTCAGCACCGGCGCGGCCTTCCTCTACAACGGCAAGACCGGGGGGCTGATCTCCGCCCTCTACGGCAACAGCGCCGGCGACGGCATCGGCTCCGGCGGCATCGCCGCGCTGGCCGGCAGCAACGTCGCGGTGGGCAGCCCCGACTGGGACAACGGCGCCCTGGCCAATGTCGGCGCGGTGACCTGGTTCAACGGCACCACCGGGCTTTCCGGGTTCGTCACCAGCGCCAACTCCCTCACCGGCAGCACCACCAATGACCGCGTGGGCCATTCGCTCACCACGCTCACCAACGGCAACTACATCATCGGCTCCAGGTTCTGGAACAACGGCAGCGCGACCAACGCCGGCGCCGTCACCTACGGCTACGCCAACCAGGCGCTGACGGGCGTGGTCAGCGCCGCCAACTCGCTGGTCGGCAGCAGCGCCGACGACTACATCGGCACCAACGTCCGGGCCCTGAGCCAGGGCAACGCGATCACCTGGAGCAGCCTCTGGGACAACGGCGCCGCCGTCGATGCCGGTGCCGTCAGCTGGATGAGCGGCACCGGCCCCACGGCCGGCGTCATCGGCGCCGCCAACTCCATGGTCGGCAGCAACACCAACGACTTCCTCGGCACCGACGCCAACCTCAACAGCGGCATCGTCAGCCTCGGCAACGGCAACGTCCTGGTCTTCAGCAAGCACTGGCACCTCACCCCGCAGATCGACACCGGCGCCGTCACCTGGATGAGCGGCTCCACCGCCACCACCGGCGTGGTGGACGCGAGCAACTCCCTGATCGGCAGCTACGCGGCGGACCGGGTCGGCTACGTCTCCAACCACCCTTACGGCGACAAGCCCAGCTACGCCGAGCTGGGCAACGGCAACGTGGTGGTCACCAGCGGCTACTGGAACGGCAGCGCCGGCGCCGCCACCTGGATGAGCGGCACCGGCCCCACCGCCGGCGTTATCGGCGCCGGCAACTCCCTGATCGGCAGCACTGCCAACGACCGGGTCGGCACCCTCGGCGTCACCGTCCTCGCCAACGGCAACTACGTAGTGAACAACCCCTACTGGAGCGACGGCCTCAACGCCGAGGTGGGCGCTGCCACCTGGGGCAACGGCAATGGCGGCACGGTGGGCGCCATCAGCGCCGCCAACTCCCTGGTGGGCAGCAGGGCCTACGACCACGTGGGCCAATCCTCCACCGCCCTCACCAGCGGCCACTACGTGGTCAACAGCCCCAACTGGAGCGACGGCAACAACCCCGAAGTGGGCGCCTCCACCTGGGGCAACGGCACCACTGGCACCGTCGGCCTCATCAATGCCGGCAACTCCCTGGTGGGCACCACGGCCTACGACCATGTCGGCCTCTCCGCCACCGCCCTCACCAACGGCCACTACGTGGTCACCAGCCAGCACTGGAACGACGCCCTCAACGGCCTCAGCCTGGTCGGCGCGGTCACCTGGGCCAACGGCAACGGCAGCACGGTCGGCGCCGTGTCGGCCGCCAACTCCATGGTGGGCGACCTCGACAACGACCTGGTCGGCAGTGGCGGCATCGTCCCCCTGGCAGGCGGCAACTACCTGATCCGCAACGCCCATTGGCACGACGGGTCGGGGAGCGTGGCGTGGCGCGACGGCAGCGCCGCCAGCACCGGCACGTTCGACAGCAGCAACGCGATGGTCGACACCTACGACCCGGGCATCACCCTGTTGAGCAACGGCAAGTTCGTCCTCAACAACGCGTTCTGGGGCAACCGCCAGGGCTACGTCATAGTGGGCAGCAACGACGGCAGCTTCTTCGGCACCATCTCATCGGCCAACGCCCTGGTCGGCGGCTACCGCCTGGCCTCGCTGGGCGCCGGGGGCCGCGTGCTCGACCTGGGCAACGGCCACTTCCTGATCTACGGCTTCTCCGCCAAGAACCCGGACGGCGGCGCCCTCGCCGGCTCCATCACCCTGATCGACAGCGACGCGCCCCTGGTCGGCCTCACCAACGCCAGCAACACCTTCTATGGCTCCGGCCTCACTCGCCTGACCCACGAGGGGCTCTACGTACTGCCCAACCACGACTACGTGGTGCCCTACTACAACTGGAACTCCGGCTCCACGCCCAACCTGGGCGCCGTCGTGATCGGCAGCGGCAGCACCGGCCTGGTGGGCTACACCTCCACCAGCAGTGGCCTGGTCGGCCTGCAGGCCGGCGACCAGATCAGCTCCAGCGGCATCCACCTGCTGGCCGGCAACGACTTCCTGGTGCGCTCGCCACAGGCCACCATCGATGGCCAGAGCGGCGCCGGCAGCCTGTGGCTGGTGCAGCGCGGCGCCGACCTCGCCGACACCCTGAACAACAGCGCCGGCGACCAGATGGTGAGCCCGGGCGCCATCGCCAAGGCCGCCGTCGCCGGCAGCACCCTGACCCTCCAGGCCAGCAACGACATCACCGTCAACAGCGCCATCGCCGTGGACGGCGCCCTCAAGCTGGTGGCCGGCAACCGCCTGACCCTCAACGCCGGCATCACCTCCCAGGCCACCGGCACCGCCATCGAACTGGCCGGCCAGGCCTTCACCAACAACGCAGGCGCCAATGCACTGACCACGCCCAACGGGCGCTGGCTGGTCTGGTCGGCGAACCCCACCGGCGACACCCGTGGCGGCCTGGCCTACGACTTCAAGCAATACAACGCCAGCTACGGCAGCAGCACCGTCGCGGGCGCCGGCAACGGCTTCCTCTACAGCCTGGCACCCACCCTCACCGCCGAGCTCGTCGGCAACGTCACCAAACCCTACGACGGCACCACCGCCGCCACCCTGGCTGCCGGCAACTACGCGGTATCCGGCGCCATCGACGGCGACACCGTGGCGCTCCACACACCGACCACCGGCCACTACGACACCCCCGGCGTCGGCACCGGCAAGACGGTGACCTCCAGCGGCCTGGGCATCACCAGCGCCGAGAACGGCGGCAAACCCGTCTACGGCTACCAGATCGCCCAGGCGAGCGGCGCCGTCGGCACCATCGAGCCGGTGGCCCCCACACCTGGCCCCGACACCTCCGCCAACCCGGGCCCCCGCTACGACGTGGCCTGGTCGCTGATGGTCCCCGCCGAGAAACACAGGGTGGTCGCCGAGGAACCGGCCGCCGACCTGCTGCAGGTCGATGCCGGCGGCATCCGGCTTCCCGTTGGCATGGAGACCAACTAGGCAGGCCCCTCACGGCCGGTACACAGCGCCCTCAACACAAAGCCGCGCAATGCGCGGCTTTGTGTTGAGGGCCACCGGCCAACTTCCACCAAAGGAGCCCCCGGCCGGCACGCAATTCCATAGTGCCAGCACGGTTTTTTTCGCTACTATCCGACCACTCACGACTCATGAGTGACGGAAATGGACTTCACACCGCTCATCGCCCAGGTCTGGACCACCCTCGCCTGGTTCATCCCGCTGATGATCCTCATCGGCCTGCTCAAATCCCCCCTCGGCAAAGGCTATGTCGGCGAACTCCTCGTCCGGCTCTTCGCCCACTGGCAACTGGACAGGCAGACCTACCAGCGCCTGCACAACGTCATCCTCGCCACCCCCGACGGCACCACCCAGATCGACCACGTCTTCCTCTCCCGCTACGGCATCTTCGTGCTGGAGACCAAGAACATGAGCGGCTGGATCTTCGGCGGCGAACAACAGGCCCAGTGGACGCAGAAGCTCTACAAGCACAGCTACAAGTTCCAGAACCCGCTGCGGCAGAACTACAAACACCTCAAGGCTCTGGAAGCCACCCTAGGCATCGCCCCCGAGCACCTGCACTCGGTCATCACCTTCGTCGGCGGCAGCACCTTCAAGACAGCCATGCCCGCCAACGTCACCCAGGGCATCGGCTTCATCCGCTACATCAAGTCATTCCAGCAGCCGGTCTTCAGCGACGCCCAGGTCGCCACCCTGGTCCGCGCCCTGCAAACCGGCCGCCGCGCGCCCACCCTCGCCACCCACCGCGAGCATGTGCAGAACCTACAGCGCCGCAATGACCCGACGGCCGAGCGGCAATGCCCCAAGTGCGGCAATGCGCTGGTGATCAGAACGGTGAAGTCGGGGCAGAAGGCGGGGCAGAAGTTTTGGGGATGTTCGGGGTTTCCGAAGTGCCGGATGGTGCAAAATTTTTAAGGCACAGGGGAATAATGGAAATCCTAGACTGCCTACTATTATCATGAGCGTCGACTTTTCATCCTGAAATGGAGACACGCTCAAGAATATTAGGATGAATCCAAAAATATGAAAAACTCATGCGGAGAACTCTGAAACATGCACGTTCTACCTAACCAAGCATTGTTGAGCGACGATCGCTCCAACTGCCTTTCAGTGACGCTAATAACAACAGTAGGCGACTATCTTGAGTTCATCAAAAAGACCTACGATAACCGCGGCGGCTTAGACGGCCAGCGACTTCCTTTAAAAACAAAGACCGCGATAAAAATCAGAGGCAGAATGATCGATGATCTTCTGCACGGAGCCGTACTACCACCGATTGTAATTGGTGTAGTACCAAATGACGCGGCAGAAATGGCAAAACTTAAAGGACTTGCCGAAGCTGGAGACATAATTAATCTTACATCTCAAATTGAAGCAGTTGAGCCTGCACAAATAGCAATTATCGATGGAATGCAACGCACCACTGCACTACTTGAAGCATTAGAAAAAGACCAAGAAAAAATAATTTCACAGCCTGTTCGACTCGAGTTATGGATTGGCCAAAATGCTAACAGCTTGATATATCGCATGCTTGTACTTAACACCGGACAAGTACCATGGGACATCAAGCGACAGCTAGAAACCGTCTACACCTTCTTACTAAAAGAAATTGAATCCCGCGTAACCGACATATCAGTATTCAAAATAGATGACAGGAACAGAAGAAGCACCGGGGGGCAATACCAAAGCAGCATAATTATTGAAGGCTATTTTGCATTTACCTCTAGAAAACCTAACGTCGATATCAAGGAAAGAGTTGCCGAAGACTTTGCCCGAATAGATGCCACGGAATCAGCAGCTGAAGAAGCAAACCTGAAACGATTTATAGAAGTTCTACGCTTACTAGTTAACCTAGACAAAACTTTTGCACGCTATACAAATACAGATCAAGCTGACGGCAATGACAATCGATTTGCAGAAGGCAGAGACATATTCAAAGTTCGAGCTGCAATCATTGGATTTATTAGCGCAGCAGCGGTGTGGATTTATGGCGAACCCGGATTCGAGTTTGATTTCCAAAAACATGAAGAAAATACAACACTACTCATTAAATCAATCTCATCATTAACCGACAAACTAAATAACTTACCCCCCACTGAAGTTGGAGCTTTTTTGCAGCTAGACATCCTTAGCATTAGGCTTTTGGGAAAAACAGGCGGCGTAGGTGATTTTGAGCGGGAGGTTTTCCATCGGGCATTCCTTTCAGCAATAAAACATGGTGACAGCCTACCCAATATGGTTCCCTGCTGGCGGGCCGGCTACTGATGTCAAAACTTCTTGGAAAAACCGCAGCTGAAGCTCTTCAGAGAGACATTTTTGGCTCTGATGCCCATGGAAGATTTAGCCTCTGCCCACCGTCTAACTTCGATTTCTTCAATTCTCTTAAATTAATAGAGATCGACAACTTCGCCAACGTAACGGTGAGCCTTTTCGAGTCAACACTCTGGGAGCGCGCGGGTAACGTAGTCAGCTGCATTAGACTGGACAAAGAATCTATGATCTATTCAGGAAGCTACGAGGGCGCGCTTCCTGAAGACGTGGCTATACACTCTAAAACATTATGGCTTTCAGTATCTTCACATGAGCTTGAGATACAGGACGAAGAATTTTGCAGAGCACTTGAGTCTATGAGCTGTACTCAAGACAATGAAAACCAAGAAACATTTTTTATGCTTTTGAGAGCTCACAACATCATTCTGCTTGATTTTCGTAGAAAACTCGAAGCAGAAAACTCCATTAAGTGGCAAGAGCGCGAACCGGAATACAAAGGCACTCCCGTTTCTGATTTTTACCCGTTCTACGAATCATTTTCCGTCCACCGCGTGAATACTAATTCACCACTAGCGGGAAGATCAGTCTTCTGGTTTTCTTACTTGATTTCATCGTGTTGGAAAAGCAATACCCCTTCGCACATACCAGCAAAGGCCATTCAGCACATTGAAGAAATATATAACGAAAACTTGTGGCACTTCCCAATAGACAATGCACGCGTTGCCATGACAGCGGCTCATTTCAAACACGCCTTTATAGACCTTTACCGATGTTTAGAGTGGCTATATTCACTACCGCGATGCCTACGTCTAAAAGCCGACTTAGGCCTAACTATGAAAGGCGTTGAGCTGGCTCGACTCTTCCGAGATAAACTTGCTTGGAGGCGAGCTGAGCAAGACTCACTTAAGTTACTTATAATTGATGCCGGCCCTGAAAATCTAGATATATCAGTGATCAACAAATGCTTACTTTCCGCCCTGCCTCCTTTCCCGTTAGCTGGTCACGAAATCGCTGACGGAGCCCCAGAAACCCCGGAGAAATGGGCGGAGGTCGCAGCAACAGCTCTATCTAAAAGAATCTACTCCATACGAAATCAGTACGTCCATCAACTAGATTCTTTAGATCATCAAGAAATACCCCGCGAAGCCGAGCCAGCTCTCATTAATATCCTAGCCCAGCTATGCGCAATACTTTACAAAAAATACTCGGCGGAATTCTGATGCGTATTTACAATTGCACTTCCCTAAGTCAAAAATCACTGATATTCAGTCAAGTGTAAATTTGATTCCGTGCAACTGCGGCTCTCGCTCCAACGATGATCGAAACGGCGCAAATAGCCCTGACTCATAAAAATACACAGTACCGTCCAATCAAGGTTTACTGGCACACTCGCTGCTTTTACGTGCCTTGCACCATCTAACGGTGCCTGCGCCAAGCTGTGCCCGATTTCTACGCGCTTGCAGCCTTTCTGGGCAACTCATAATCTTTGCTCCACGATCCGAGTCCATATGGGCCATCACCGCCCCCCGTGACCAAGCCGCGCATTGAGCGGCTTTTTCATTCTTGCGAGGCAGGCCTTATCACTGCATCGTGTCTCTCCGAAGATTCCTACCCACCCTCGCCATTGCCGTCCTACAAAGGCGCTCTGTAGCGTCTCCCACCGTCATGCCTCGGCATGGCCGGGAGTGGAATCCCGAATTCATGAACTTCGCTACACCGCCATAAGCAGGCTCATCGAGAGAAAGCAGTTTTCGGAGAGTCTGGCCATCTATGGCGGACCGTGCGAGGGGGCTAACGCCTGCCGGTATTGGTTCATGACCGGTATTCCACACCTCGTACGGTCCGCCACCCTTATGCGCCCTGGATCAGGTGGCGGCTCCCCTGCAAGGAAGGAGTCTCATCATGTCCCACGACTATTTCGTTCCCAGCGTCTTCCACCGCCATCACCGCGCGTTTCGCGCGCTGCTGATCGATGACCAGGCCTGGGTCGTCGCCGGCGACCTCGGCCCGCTCACCAATCGCCATATCGACGACAAGCTGACCCGCAAGCTGGACCCGGACCAGTGGCGCAACGAGCGCGTGGAGAACCACCAGGGCGCGGTGGAAACCCTGTTGCTGATCAGCGAGAGCGCCGTGTGCGAGCTGCTCAAGGTCAACTTCTATCACCCCGAACACCGTGGCCTGCGCCAGTGGATCACCGGCGAGGTGATTCCCGCGCTGCGCTCCCAGGCCACGCCGCACCTGCCCCGCCAGCGCCGGGTGACCTGGCAGGGCAGGGAGTTCAGCGTCATGGAGTGGCAGGGCCGCCAATGGGTGCGGGTGAAGGATGTGGCGGAGCTGTTCGACGGCGGCGAACGGGCCACGCTGCAATAGAACGGAGTCGGGGACGCATGGCGTCCCCGTTCCATTGAGCCGTCCGCCGAGAAGCGCAGCAGCGGCAACGCAGCTAGTTTTTCACCAGCCCACTAGCGCTTGGCGATGATATACACCGCATGCACGATGCCGGGGATGTAGCCCAGCAGGGTGAGGAGGATGTTCAGCCAGAAGGCGCCGCCGAACCCCACCTGCAGGAACACGCCCAGCGGCGGCAGGATGATGGCGATGAGGATGCGGATCAGGTCCATGCAAAAGCTCCTTGTAGGGAAATTCGTCTACCTCCTGATCGACTGCCGGCGAGCGCAAAGGGTTCCTTGCCGATGTTTCGGCGCCCCGCCCATAATCCGTCGCTCCCGCCCCTCCGGACCTCACCGCCCATGGCCATCTCCCGCGACGACCTCGACGAACACGGCCTGATCATCGGCGTCTCGCCCGAGCGTTTCCGCGCCGTGGCGATGCCCCTGCTGTTCGACCACCTCAACGCCCAGTGCGAGGGCACCATCGCGGTGAACCGCCAGGCGCGGATTGTCTGGATCAACGACAAGTACGCGCAGAAGATCGGCATCGCCGACCCGCGCAGCGTGCTCGGCAAGGAGGTGGAGGAGGTGCTGCCGGCCAGCCGCCTGCGCGAGGTGGTGGGCAACGGGCTGCCGAGCATGCTCGACCTGATGGCCTTCGGCGACGAGCACTTCGTGGTCACCCGCATCCCCCTGCGCGACGAGGACGGCACTCTGGTCGGCGCCCTCGGCTTCGTGCTGTTCGACCGCGCCCGCCACCTGCAGCCGGTCATGGCCAAGTACAACCAGTTGCAGACCCAGCTGGCCGCCGCCCAGCACGAGCTGGCCCGCGCCCGCCGTGCGCGCTACACCATCGCCGGCTTCATCGGCACCAGCGCCGCCGCCAGCGAGGTGAAGCGCCAGGCCCGCCGCGCCGCCCAGCTGGACGCCACCGTGCTGCTGCGCGGCGAGACCGGCACCGGCAAGGAGCTGCTCGCCCAGGGCATCCACAACCTGTCGCTGCGGGCCAGCGGGCCCTTCGTGGCGGTGAACGTGGCGGCCATCCCGGAATCCCTGGTGGAGGCGGAGCTGTTCGGCACCGCGCCGGGCGCCTTCACCGGGGCCGACCGCCGCGCGCGGGCCGGCAAGTTCGAGCTGGCCGACGGCGGCACGCTGTTCCTCGACGAGATCGGCGATTTGCCCCTGCCGCTGCAGGCCAAGCTGCTGCGTGTGCTGCAGGAGCAGGAGGTGGAGCCGCTGGGCTCCAACCAGGTGAAGACCCTGAACGTGCGGGTGATCGCCGCCACCCATGTGGACCTGGAGGCCAAGGTGGCCGCTGGCGAATTCCGCGAAGACCTCTACTACCGCCTCAACGTCCTCGCCCTGCGCGTGCCGCCCCTGCGCGAGCGCCGGGAAGACCTGCCGGCGCTGGTGGACTACCTGCTCGACGACATCGCCACCCGCTCCGGCCAGCCGCCGCTGGAACTGCAGCAGGGCGCCCTCGACCTGCTCTGCGCCCAGCCCTGGCCGGGCAACGTGCGCGAGCTGCGCAACCTGCTGGAACGGGCGCAGCTGCTGGGCGATGGCAACCGCCCGCTGGAGGCGCGTGACCTACGCAGCCTGCTGGTGGACCCACAACCGGCCGTCCCCACCCCCACCCCCGCGCCCGCAGCGGCTGACGAGCCCGCATCTCCCGCCGTGCGCCCGCTGGCGGACAGCCTCGCCGAGGCGGAACGCGCGGCCATCCTCACCGCCCTCGCCGCCTGCGACGGCAACCGCACCCAGGCCGCCGAACGCCTCGGCATCGCCCGCGCCAGCCTCTACAACAAGCTCCAGGCGCACGGGTTGTAGCCGGGCGGCTTACCCGGGCTGAAGCCCGGGCTACGGGTCGGTACGTCGGTGGATGGAGAAGCGGCATCCACCCCACGGAACGCCCAGGCGGCGTAGGGTGGATCGCGCTTCATCGATCCACGCGGGGCGGGGTCGATTGCCGGGCAGGGCGTGCATTCCCTGCGGCCACGGTGTTGGGGGTGGGCGCGGTGGTGGATGGAAAAGCGCCATCCACCCTACAAAATCCCCAGGCCGGCGTAGGGTGGATCGCGCTTCATCGATCCACGCGGTGCGGGGTTGGTCGCCGGGCAGGGCGTGCATTCCCTGCGGCCACGGTGATTGGGGGCGGGCGCGTTGGTGGATGGAAAAGCGCCATCCACCCTACAGCCCGGGGACCTCGCGGCGGGTCATGGAGTGTCCATATTTTTGGACAAGACTCGAAATTGGCGTCCAATAAAAAAGACACCGTCCAAGGGAGTGGACACTTCAAGCGCGTCCTCGTCTCCCCGCTAATTTCCCCAATCCCACTACCAGCGCCTTCCCCAGGGCTTTTCAGCCCACTTGGCACAGCTTTCGCTCTATACCGGCAAAGGGCCGACCCAGGCCCGGCCGCTGCGGCGGTTCAAAACAACAACAAGAAGGAAATCCCATGGGTACCCTCGGAATCCTGCTGTCCCTCGCACTGCTGATGTTCCTGGCCTATCGCGGCTACAACGTGCTGATCCTCGCGCCGCTGATGGCGCTGCTGGCGGTGCTGTTCGCCGGTGATGCGGCGTTGATGCTGCCCACCTACACCCAGGTGTTCATGAAGTCCCTGGGCGGCTACCTGATCCAGTTCTTCCCGCTGTTTTTGCTCGGCGCCATCTTCGGCAAGTTGATGGATGACTCCGGCTCCGCCCGCGCCATTGCCCAGGGCATCGTCACCCGGCTGGGGCGCGAGCGGGCCATCCTCGCCATCGTGCTGGCCTGCGGGCTGCTGACCTACGGCGGCGTGTCGCTGTTCGTGGTGGCCTTCGCCGTGTACCCCATCGGCACCGCGCTGTTCCGCGAGGCGGGCATTCCCAAGCGCCTGCTGCCCGGCGCCATCGCCCTGGGCGCCTTCACCTTCACCATGACCGCCCTGCCCGGCACCCCGGCGATCCAGAACGCCATCCCCAGTCCCTTCTTCGGCACCGACGCCTTCGCCGCGCCCATCCTCGGGCTGATCGGCGGGCTGATCATGCTCGGCCTCGGCAGCTGGTGGCTCGCCGCCCAGGCCCGCACGCTGATGGCCGCCGGCGAAGGCTACGGCAGCCACAAGGACGACCCCACCGAGCAGAGCGGCCTGCCGGTGACCGGCTTCTGGCTGGCGTTGCTGCCGATCCTGCTGGTGATCGCGCTGAACTTCCTGATGGCCAAGCAGGTGCTACCCAACCTCGACACCAGCTACCTGGCCAAGCCCGAATTCGGCGGCCTGCAGGACGCCAAGTCGGTGATCGGCATCTGGTCGATCATCGTCGCCCTAGGCGCCGCCGTGCTGCTGCTCATCGGCCTGCACTGGCGGCGCTGGGTGGACCTGAAGCAGAGCCTCAACGACGGCACCTTCGGCTCCATGCTGCCGATCCTCAACACCGCCTCCGAGGTGGGCTACGGCACGGTGATCGCCTCCCTCGCCGGCTTCGTGGTGATCCGCGACCTGGTGCTGAGCGTGCCGGGCAACCCGCTGGTGTCCGAGGCGGTGGCGGTGAACATCCTCGCCGGCATCACCGGCTCCGCTTCCGGCGGCATGTCCATCGCCCTCAAGACCCTCGGCGCGCAGTACCTGGAGATGGCCAACGCCGCCGGCATCAGTCCCGAGCTGCTGCACCGGGTCGCCGCCATGGCCTCCGGCTGCATGGACACCCTGCCCCACAACGGCGCGGTGATCTCGCTGCTGGCCATCTGCAAGCTGACCCACCGCGATTCCTACAAATTCATCTTCATGAACACGGTGATCTTCCCCCTCGCCGCCCTGGTGGTGGTGATCACCCTCGGCAGCCTGTTCGGCAGCTTCTGATGAGTAGAAGCAGGCAGCCCCCCTTTCCACGCTCGAGGTACGACATGAGCAAAGTGATGAGCGCCGCCGAGGCGGTGGCGCGTATCCCCGACAACGCCCACCTGGCCACCGGCGGCTTCGTCGGCATCGGTTTCGCCGAGGCCATCGCCATTGCCCTGGAGCAACGCTTCCAGGCCGAGCAGGCGCCGCGCGACCTGACGCTGGTCTATGCCGCCGGCCAGGGCGACGGCAAGGGCCGGGGCCTCAACCACCTGGCCCATGAAGGGCTGGTGCGCCGCGTCATCGGCGGCCACTGGGGGCTGGTGCCGGGGTTGCAGAAGCTGGCGGTGGAGAACCGCATCGAGGCCTACAACCTGCCCCAGGGGGTGATCTCCCAGTTGTTCCGCGACATCGCCGCCGGCAAGCCGGGGCAGCTGTCGCGGGTGGGCCTCGGCACCTTCGTCGACCCCGAGCACGGCGGCGGCAAGCTGAATGCCCGCACCACCGAGGAGCTGGTGCGGCGCATGCCCCTCGACGGCGAGGACTACCTCTTCTACAAGGCCTTCCCCATCCACGTCGGGGTGGTCCGCGCCACCAGCGCCGACGAGGACGGCAACCTGACGATGGAGCGCGAGGCGCTGACCATCGAGAGCCTGGCCATCGCCATGGCCGCGCGCAATTCCGGCGGGCTGGTGATCGCCCAGGTGGAACGGGTGGTCGCCCGTGGCTCGCTCAACCCGCGCCAGGTGAAGATCCCCGGCATCCTCGTCGACTGCGTGGTGGTCGCCGCCCCGGAGAACCACCAGCAGACCTTCGCCACCGCCTACAACCCGGCCTTCGCCGCCGAGGTGCGGGTGCCCGAGGGCAGCCTGCCGCCCATGCCGCTGGACCTGCGCAAGCTCATCGCCCGCCGTGCCGCGCTGGAGCTGAAACCCGGGGCGGTGGTCAACCTCGGCATCGGCATGCCCGAAGGCGTGGCCGCGGTGGCGGCGGAAGAAGGGGTGATCGACCTGCTCACCCTCACCGCCGAGCCCGGCGTGATCGGCGGCGTGCCCGCCTCGGGGTTGGACTTCGGCGCGGCCTGCAACCACAGCGCGCTGATCGACCAGCCCTACCAGTTCGACTTCTACGACGGCGGCGGCCTGGACCTCGCCTTCCTCGGCCTGGCCCAGGCGGATGCGGCGGGCAACCTCAACGTGTCGAAGTTCGGCACGCGCCTGGCCGGTGCCGGGGGCTTCATCAACATCAGCCAGAACGCCAAGGCGGTCGTCTTCGTCGGCACCTTCAGCGCCGGCCCGCAGGACATCCGCATCGAGAACGGCGCCCTGCGCATCGTGAAGGACGGCGAGCTGCGCAAGTTCGTGCGCGAGGTGGAGCACCGCACCTTCGCCGGCCGCCTCGCCGCCGAATCCGCCAAGCCGGTGCTCTACGTCACCGAGCGCTGCGTGTTCCGCCTGACCACCGAGGGCCTGGAGCTGATCGAGGTCGCGCCGGGCATCGACATCGAGCGCGACATCATCGAGCGCATGGACTTCCGCCCCATCGTCCGCGCCCCGAAGCTGATGGACGTGCGCCTGTTCGGCGAGGCGCGCCTGGGCCTGCGAGCAATGATCGACGGTTGTGCGTGAAACCACGGGCCCACCCTTGGGCCCGTGGCTTTTTTCAGGTGCATCCCGTAGCCCACCCTGTGGGAGCGGCTTCAGCCGCGATGCTCGTGCTTCACCTCGTTCGCGAATGAATTCGCTCCCACCGAGCAAGAGCGCTCCGTAGCCCGGGCTTCAGCCCGGGAATCCCCCCGGCTGGCACCGCCTCCATAGGAGCGAGCTCTGCTCGCGAACGCCTACCCCAGGTACCACCGCCCCTCCCCGGACTGAAGTCCGGGCTACAGGTGACCACCCTGTGGGGGCGGCTTCAGCAGCGATGTCCGTGCACCGGCTCGCGAATGAATTCGCTCCCCACAGCGCCGCGCCTACCGCTCTCCCAACTTATGCCGCGCGGCGTACAGGCAGATCATTTCCATCGCCAGGGTGGCGCCGGCCAGGGCGGTGACTTCGGCGTTGTCGTAGGGCGGCGCCACTTCCACCACGTCCATGCCCACCAGGTTGATGCCGCGCAGGCCACGGAGGATTTCCAGCGCCTGGTGGCTGGAAAGCCCGCCGCACACGGGGGTGCCTGTGCCGGGGGCGAAGGCCGGGTCGAGGCAGTCGATGTCGAAGGTCAGGTACACCGGGTTGTCCCCCACCCGCGCGCGAATGCGCTCGGCGATCTGCTCGGGCGTGTGGCGGTGCACTTCGCGGGCGTCCAGCACCTGGAAGCCCATCACGTCGTCGTTGGTGGTGCGCAGGCCGATCTGCACCGAGCGCGCCGGGTCCACCAGGCCCTCGCGGGCGGCGTGGAAGAACATGGTGCCGTGGTCGATGCGCTGGCCCTCTTCGTCCGGCCAGGTGTCGCTGTGGGCGTCGAAGTGGATCAGCGACAGCGGCCCGTGCTTGGCCGCATGGGCCTTGAGCAGCGGGTAGCTGATGAAGTGGTCGCCGCCCAGGGTGAGCATCGCCGCGCCGGCGTCGAGGATGTGCGCGGCGTGGGCCTGGATCGCCTCCGGCGTGTGCTGCGGCGTGCCGTGGTCGAAGGCGCAGTCGCCGTAGTCGATCACCGCCAGGTGGTCGAAGGGGTCGAACTCCCAGGGAAAATGCCGCGCCCAGGCCATCTGCACCGAGGCGGCGCGGATGGCGCGGGGCCCGAAGCGGCTGCCGGGGCGGTTGGTGGTGGCGGTGTCGAAGGGCACCCCGCTCACCACCAGGTCGACGCCGGTGAGGTCGCGGCTGTAGCGCCGGCGCATGAAGCTGGTGATGCCGGCGTAGGTGGCTTCGGCGGCCGTGCCCAGCAGGCTCGGCCGGGTGATGGCCTGGTCGTTGTCGAAGGCGTGTTCCATGTCATCGGCTCCATCGGTGGTGGGGTGTGCGTCTGCGCGGTTTCAGTACTGGGTGCGGAAGCGCGTCCAGAGGCGGGTGCGCTCGCGCTGCTGCTTGAGGGTCAGTTCCCGCTCGCCGAACAGGCGGTCGCGCACGGCCTGGGGCGGGTAGATGTCCGGGTCGTTGGCCACCGCCGGGTCCAGCAAGGGCGTCGCGGCCTGGTTGGCGTTGGCGAAGAACTGGCTGTTGGTCAGCTCGGCGATGGCCTCGGGGCGCAGCATCCAGTCGATGAAGGCGTGGGCCGCCTGGGGGTGCGGCGCGTCGGCGGGGATGGCCAGGGTGTCGAACCAGATCAGCGTGCCCTCGCGGGGGATGCGGTAGACCACCTCGAAGGGCATCTTCGCCTCGCGGGCCTGCTCGGCGGCGATGGCGGCGTCGCCGTTGTAGGTCAGCGCCAGGCAGATTTCGCCCTTGGCCAGGTCGTTGATGTGCTTGCCGGCGCCGACGTAGCGCAGGTTCGGCTGCAACGCGGTGAGCAGTTCATGGACCGCCGCGAGGTCGGCCTTGGCGGTGCTGTACGGGTCCTTGCCGAGGTAGTGCAGGGCGACGCTTATGACCTCCTGGGGCGAGTCGATCACGGCGATGCCGCAGTCCTTCAGGCGGCTGGCGTACTCGGGCTTGAACAGCAGGTCGAGGCTGTTGAGCGGCGCGTCGGGGATGCGTTTCTGCACCGCATCGCGGTTCAGCCCCAGGCCGATGGTGCCCCAGGTGTAGGGCACGCCGAAGCGGTTGCCGGGGTCGACGCTGGCGAGCTTGGCCAGCAGCTGGGGGTCGAGGTTGGCGTAGTGGTGCAGCTGCTCGTGCTGCACCGGCTGCACCGCATTGGCCTTGATCGCCCGCGCCAGGCCGCTGCTGGCGGGGAACACCACGTCATAGCCGCTGCCGCCGGTCATCAGCTTGGCGTCGAGGGCCTCGGCGCTGTCGAAGATGTCGTACTTCACTTGGATGCCGGTCTCGGCCTTGAAGCGCTCCAGCGCCTGGGGCGGGATGTAGGCGGACCAGCTGTAGAGGTTCAGCTCCCGGTCCTGCCCATGGGCGGGCAGGACACAGGCGGCGAGCAGGGCGAACAACAGGGAAAGGCGCATGGCGAAAGCTCCCGGAGCGGTGATGGGGCAATCCTGCGCCGGGCTTTGCTTCGGATAAATATGAAGTGTTCTACTTTGGCATCGCTCGCCATCGATGTTTGGAGATTCCCATGCTCGCCCAACTCCAGGACCTGGACCTGCAACTGCTCAGGCTGTTCGTCACCGTGGTGGAAAGCGGCGGCTTCAGCGCCGCCCAGGGCGCGCTGGGGGTGGGCCAATCCACCATCAGCACGCAGATGGCCAAGCTGGAAACACGCCTGGGTTTCCGCCTGTGCGAGCGCGGCAAGGCCGGCTTCCGCCTCACGCCCAAGGGCGAGCAGGTGCTGACGGCCACGCGGCGGCTGTTCGGCGCCATCGAGACCTTCAAGGGCGAGGCGCGGGGCATGGCCGACATGCTCCTGGGCGAGCTGCGCATCGGCCTCTCCGAATCCCTCGACGACACGGTGATGCTGCGCCTGGCCGACGCCATCCGCCGCTTCCGCGCGCGTAACCAGGCGGTGCGCATCGAGCTGCTCAGCGCCATGCCCGCCGAACTGGAGCGGCGCTTGCTGCAGGACCAGCTGCACCTGGCCATCGGCTACTTCTCCGGCAACCAGCAGGCGCTGGCGCACCAGCCGCTGTTCGTCGAGGAGCAACTGCTGTTCTGCGGCGCCGGGCACCCGCTGTTCGAGCGCAAGCGCATCACCGAAGACGACCTGCGCCACTGCGACCGGGTGCTGCACCCCTACCGCTTCATCGGCGAGGCCGAGCCCTTCCAGTCCGCCGCCAGCAGCGCGGTGACCGAGCAGGTGGAAGGCACCCTGGCGCTGATCCTCTCCGGCGCCCACATCGGCTACCTGCCCCGCCACATCGCCGCGCCCTGGGAGGCACGCGGGCAACTGCGCGCCCTGCTCCCCGAGCGCCTGGGCTTCGACGTGGAATTCCGCCTCACCCACCACCGCGGCCGGGAGCCGAGCGAAGCGCAGCAGGCGTTCGTCGAAGACCTGTTGGCCGCCTTCGGCGCCTTGTAGGGGCGAATTCATTCGCCAAGCAGTGCGCAGCGCTGCCCCGGCTCGGTGCCGCCGGGAACACCGCTGGTGGATGGAAAAAGCGCCATCCACCCTACGCCCCGATCAGCTCCCGGGCCTCGATGCCACTGACTTGCCGCTTGAAGCTTGCTGCTTGCCGCTGCGGCCCCGCCGCTACATGTACCACCGATATTCCCGCGCGCTGACTTCGTTGATGAAGTCGAGGTACTCCTGGCGCTTGTTCTCGCAATAGACCATCACGAACTCGCTGCCCAGGCCTGCATTGACGGCGGCGCTCTGGCGCATGGCAGTGACGGCGGCGGGCATGTCGGTGGGGAAGTCGATGCCGCTGGAGCGGTCCTCGTTGAGTGGCGCGATGGGTTCACGGGCGGCGTCGAGGCCGTGTTCCATGCCGGTGAGGATGGCCGCCAGCACCAGGTAGGGGTTGGCGTCGGCGCCGGCCAGGCGGTGTTCGATACGCAGGTTGCGGCCGTCGGATTCGGGGATGCGGATGCACGCATCGCGGTCTTCGAAGCCCCAGCTGGCGCGGCTGGCGGCGTTGACCATGGCGCCGTAGCGGCGGAAGGCGTTGTGGTTGGCGGCGAAGATCGGCATGCAGTGCGGCAGCAGCTCCAGGCAGCCGGCCACGGCATGGCGCAGGGGGCGCTGGCCGTCGGCGTCGAGCAGGTTGTTGCCCGCGTCGTCATAGAGGCTGACGTGCACGTGCATGCCGCTGCCCGGCGCGTCCAGGTAGGGCTTGCTCATGAAGCTGGCGCGGTGGCCGTGCTTCAGCGCCACGCCCCGGGTGCTGCGGCAGAACAGGGCGGCCCAGTCGGCGGCCTGCAGGCCGTCGTCGCAGTGGCCGAAGTTGATCTCGAACTGCCCCGGGCCCAGCTCGGCGGTGATGACGTTGGCCGCCACGCCCTGCTGGTTGGCCGCCTCGACCATCTCGTGGAGCACGGTGGAGAAGCGCGACAGCCGCTCGATGTGCATGTTGGGCTGGTCGTCCTCGTCGTCGCACAGGGCGTCACGAGGGAACTGCGGCAGGCCGTCCTTGAGCTTCCGGTCGAACAGGTAGAACTCCAGCTCGAAAGCCACCACCGGGCGGATGCCGCGACGGGCCAGGCGCTGCAGCACACGGGCCAGCACCTCGCGCGGCTCGAACTCGATGGGCGCCGAGGTGCCGTCGGAGGTGATCAGCATCTGCCCCAGGGGCTGGCGCTCCCAGCACACCGGCTTCAACGTGCCGGGCACCAGGCGTCGCGGCGCATCCGGGTCACCGTCGGCGAAGCAGTAGTCACCGATGGGGTACAGCCCGCCCTGGGTGCCCAGCAGCACGCAGTTCTGCGGCAGCTTCAACGGGCTGCCGCCGGCGACCTTCTCCAGCATCTCCACCGGGTAGCGCTTGCCATAGAAGTGCCCGGGGATGTCCAGGCAGATCAGGTCCACGTAGCGGATTTCCGGGTACCGGGCACGGAAGGCCCGCACTTCGGCGAGCAGGTCGGGATGCGGGTTTGTTGTTGTCATCGCTGTGGTCCTGCAAGAGATAAGAGTCGGTTTAGGGCTGAGCGAGCTAGAGCGAGGCAAGGCGAAAGCGATCGAAGAAGCGGAGTCTACGAGCGGTAAATGAGCATTCTGAGATCGCTTTCAACGCCGCATCGCCGACGCGCAGCCGGCCATAAGCCGGCTCTAGGTGAATACCCATAAGACTCGGGTGGGCCTATCGGAAAGGTTGGCGTAGCGGAACTGCGCGTGGGCCGGCAGCTGGAAGCTGTCGTTGGGGTGCAGCACCACCGGTTCCTCGGCGTCGTCGAGCCAGATGCTCAGTTCGCCTTCGAGCACGAAGCCGCCCTGCTCGGAGCTGTCGTCCAGGTGGCCTTCGCCGCTGGTAGCACCGGGCTCCAGGTGGCTTTCGAGCATGGAGAAGCCGGCCGACATGTTCGGCGAAGCCAGCACATCAGTGATGCCGCCGGCGTAGTAGAGCGTGCGGCGCTCGCCGGGACGGGTCACCCAGCGCACCTCGCGGGGCTTGCTGAGGCTGTAGAAGTAGGTGGTGGGCACGCCCAGCGCCTCGCTGATGGCGGTGAGGTCGGCCACGGTCGGGCGCGACAGGCCGCGCTCCACCTGGGAGAGGAAGCCCACCGAGCGGTCGATGCGCGCGGCCAGCTCGCCCAGGGTCAGGTTCTTGTGCTTGCGCAGGTCGCGGATGAGGATCGCGAGGCCTTCGATCTCGTCTTGCATGTCCATGTCGAATCTCCTTCGGTGCCGGCGTCAGGCCAGGTCGCGCAAGCGATACCAGGCTTTGCCGGCGGCTTCCAGCGGCGCGGCCAGCAGCGAGCCGCCGGGGAAGCGCGGGTTGTCGAGGCCCTGGTAGAGCGCGAGCAGCTGCTCGTCGCCGAGGATGGCGTCGGCCACCGCGCGGGCGCCGGCGAGGGTCGGCAGGATGCCGTGGCCGGAGAAGCCCTGCAGCCAGTAACGCTGGCCCTGGCGGCCGATGTCGGGGGTGCGCTTCATGGTGACGTCGATGTGCCCGCCCCAGCCGTAGTCGATCTGCACGCCCTTGAGCTGCGGGAACACGCGCTCCAGGTAGGGCCGGGTGGCGGCAGGCACATCCTTGGGCAGGCCGCCCAGGTAGGTGCAGCCGCCGCCGAACAGCAGGCGGTGGTCGGGGGTGAGGCGGAAGTAGTCGGGCACGAACTGGTTGTCGATCACGCAGCTGTTTCTCGGCAGCAGCGAGCGCGCCAGCTCCGGGTCCAGGGGCGCGGTGGCCACCTGGTAGGAGCCCACCGGCAGCAGGCGCGAGGACAGCTGGCGGTCGAGGCCATCGACATAGGCGTTGCAGGCCAGCACCAGCACATCGCCACGCACCTCGCCTTCGGGGGTGCGCGCCACGTAGCCGGCCGGCGTCTCGCGGTATTCCAGCACCTGGCTCTGTTCGAAGATGTGCCCGCCGGCGGCTTCGATGGCGGCAGCCAGGCCCTGGGCCAGCTTCAGCGGGTTGAGGTGGGCCGCTTCCGGGTCATAGAGCGCGGCCTTGTAGCGCGGGCTGGCGATCCACTCCGGCAGCTCGTCACGCTCGATCAGGCGCATGGCGTCGTAGCCCCACTTCTGCTCGGCGTCGCGCTGGGCCTCGCGCAGCAGTTCGACGCGGCGCTCCAGCACCGCCGTCCACAGGCTGCCGACGCGGTAGTCGACATCGAAGCCGTGGCGCTGCGGCAGCTCGCGCATCTCGCCTGCGGCCCAGCGCATGCTGTCCCAGAGGCGGCGGGTGCGCTCCTGCCCCAGGGCCTTCTCCAGCGGCGGCATATCGCAGGACCAGCCCAGCAACGCCTGCCCGCCATTGCGCCCGGACGCGGCCCAGGCCACCCGGCTGGCTTCCAGCAGCACCACGCGCTTGCCGGCCAGGGCCAGGCGCAACGCGGTGTGCAGGCCGCTGAAGCCGGCGCCGATGATCAGCACCTCGCTGTCCAGGCTGCCCTGCAGGCGCGGACGCAGCGGAATGGAACCGGGGTAGGTGGCGGCGTAGAAGGTGCCGACATGCTGGGCGGATTGCTTGAACATGCGAGGCCTCATGAAATTTGAATTGATAAATTTCATGAAAATCTAGCATCTGATTTTCACAAAGCCAAGCGACGAAATGCCGACGATCGCGACCGGCTCACAGGATGGCGTTGCACCCCTGGCAAAAGCTGTTGTCGGATACGCCGTCTGACTACCGTATGAAGCACGCCGCAAAACCTGGCGGCGGCAGGAGTGAATGGATGAAAGCGATACACCTGGCAGCGCTCTGCGCCCTGGCCCTGCTGGCCGGCTGTAGCCATGACCAGCCCAAGCCCGAGGCGCCGCCGCAGCGCCTGCCCAACCAGGTGCAGGACCAGCCCACGCCCCTGGAACTGCTGCGCACCAACGCCGAGCGCGGCGACCTGGAAGCGCAGTTCCAGCTGGGCAGCCACTTCTTCGTGGCCAAGCCCGCCGACCTCAAGCAGGCGGAGTTCTGGTGGAAGCGTGCCGCCGACAAGGGCCACGCCATGGCGGCGGTGAGCCTCGCCTACCTCTACACCGGGCGTAACGACCCGGCCTACGCCAACCAGCAAGCGATGCTGCAGTACCTCAACCAGTCCGCCGCCACCGGCAACCCGATGGCCCAGCATGTGCTCGGCAGCCTCTACCTCAAGGGCGAACAGGGCGTGCCACGTGACCCGGACCAGGCCCGGCGCCTCTACCAGGCCGCCTGTGGCCAGCGCTACGAAGCCAGCTGCGCGGCCCTGAAGACCCTGCCCTGACCCCGAGCCTCAAGGACGAACCATGCGCCCGACACTCCCGCTCTGCCTCGCGCTGCTGGCCCTGCCAGCCGCCGCGCTGGCCGACGAAGGCTCCGGCTCCTGGCTGCTCAGCAGCAGCGCGGCCATCACCTTCGCGCCGGCCACGACCAGCAACCTCAGCCAGGAAGAGCGCCAGCCGGGCATCCAGGCCCAGGCGCGGGATGATGCGATGGCCTTCGTCGCCAGCGATGGGCGCATCCGTGGCGCGCAGCTGGAGCGCGCCCTGCAGGAACTGCACCGACAACCGGCGACGGCGCGCGCCGACGACATGAGCCTCGCCCGCGCCCTCGCCGCCTCGGCCTATCGCTGAGGCGTGCGCACCAGCGTCAGCCCCGCGTAGGCGGCGCGCTGGCGCTGCACCCAGGTCGCGTACACCACCAGCACCAGCAGCACGCCACCGAGCACCAGGGAGGAGCCGACGGTGCCGAAGTCCAGCCCGCCCTTCTCGTGGGTCTTGGTCAGCACGTCGCCCAGGGTCGCACCGAAGGGCCGGGTGAGCACGAAGGCCAGCCAGAACAGCAGCACGGTGGAGATGCGCGTGAAGTAATGGGCCGCCACCACCAGCGCCAGGGCACCGCCGATCAGCAAGGCGCCACCGGCGAAGCCGAGCCCGGAGTCATCGGCGAGGAAGTCGCCCAGCGCCGTGCCCAGGGTGTTGGAGAAGAGGATCGCGCCCCAGTAGAACAGCTCGCCGCGCCGCGAACGGATGCGGTCCACCGACAGCGACCCCTCGGTGACCCGCCACAGCGCGAAGATGCACAGCAGGATGCCCACCAGGATCGCCGAGCCGGTGGCATAGCCCAGGCCCAGGGTGCGGTCCATGAAGTCCGACATGGTGGTGCCGGCGGTGCTGGTGGAGAGGATCACCGCCCAGTACACCAGCGGGTTGTAGCGCTTGCTCGCCAGCTGCGTGAGCAGGGTGGCGAAGAAGGCGCTGATGAGGATCAGCGAGCTGATGGCGTAGCCAACGTCCAGGGTCATCGACAGCAGGTCCCCGGCGGTCTCGCCCAGGGTGGTGGCGCAGATCTTCATGATCCAGAAGGCCAGGGTGATCTGGGGCAATTTATTCATCACGACTCCCGGGGCCCGCACGGATGTGGCTGCCTGATGGATGCAACCCTCTGCGCGGACACGGACCCGGTCTGCCCAGCGCGAGGCGAGAGTGACCGGGAAGGAGTGAAAACGCGGTGAAGGAAGGATGAAAAAAACATCACCCGAGGGGGCTCAGCCCACTTCGGCGGCCAGGGTCGCGCGGTTGCGGCCCTCCCCTTTCGAGGTGTAGAGCGCCTCGTCCGCCCGTTTGTAGAGGCTGTCGCGCGTGTCGCCGGGCTGGCTCAGGGCCATGCCGACGCTGACGGTCAGCACCGGGCCGATACTGGAGCCCTCATGGGGAATGGCCAACCCCTCGATGCGCCGGCGCACCTCTTCCGCCACCCGCTCGGCGAACACCGGCACCAGGTCGCAGAACACCAGGGCGAACTCCTCGCCACCAAGCCGCGCGGCGAAGTCCAGGGAGCGCCGGGGCGTGCTCTGCAGGGCCTCGGCCACCGCCTTGAGCACCGCATCCCCGGCCGGGTGGCCGTAGAGGTCGTTGTAGCGTTTGAAGAAATCCACATCCACCAGCATCAGCCCCAGGCAATGGCGCTCGCGCTGGCTTTCACGCAGGGAACGATCCAGCAGGATCTCGAACATGCGCCGGTTGCACAGGCCGGTCAGGCTGTCGCTGTCGGCCAGCTCCTTGAGCGCCGCGCGGGTGAGGAACTGGCGCCGCGTGGCCGACTCCTGGAAGTAGCGCGACATGCCGGTGAAGCACATGGCGACCAGCGGGTAGATGGACAGCGCGACGAAGTCGTCGAGGTAGCCTTCCGGCAGGTAGAGCGGGATCAGCACCAGCATGGCGATGAAGGTGATCACCGCGCACACCACCGACCCCCAGTAGCTGTAGCCCACGGGAAAAAAGATGGCGATCAGCACCAGGATCATGCCGTCGATGTTGAAGGGCATGCCCACGTCGTCCAGCACCTGCATGTAGAGGATGGTGCTGGCCAGGGTCGTGGCGCTGATGACGAATATCGCGCAGGGCACCCAGAAGGCCCCGGCACTGCGGTCGTTGCCCTGCAGCACCATGGTGGCCGAGAGCATGATCCCGGCCAGGGCCACCAGGCGCATGGCGAAGATCGCCGGGGTCAGCGTCGCGTCGTAATGGCGCAGGGCGTAGAAGACATCGACACCGAGAAAAAACAGCAGCGCCAGCAGCAGGATCGAAATGGCCCCGATGCGCGTGTTGCGAAAGGCCCGGTAATTGGAGATGCGGTACTCCGCCTCCAGTTCGGGCTCGAAACGCAGCCATCCAAAGCCTTTGTTGAGCTGCCGCGTGTAACGGCTCTCGGCGTAGTGGCTGAGCAACAGCTGGACCTTATCCATCCCTGACCTCACCTCCCGCACCCTCAGGTAAACAGCTTCCAGGGGATCGCCCATACAAAGCCGACTTGGCGAAAGTATGGCACGGCGCCACCAGCGCCAACCCTCCCTGTATCAATCCTTGTGCGGGTTTCAGGCCATACCGCTGGTCGCCAGGCGCCGCCTCGCCCCCCTGGCGCCATGCCGTTGAAACGCTGAAGGCGCGACTGAATGTCGCATCCGATGGGTAGCCGAGCCAGCCGGTGCGGGCCGCCTTCGAAGCCTTCGCCGATGAACTGGCCGCCCTGTACCACTCGGCTTGAGCACGAGAACGGTGGCGCACCCGGGGTTCCGCTGCGCTGCTAAGCTCGCCGCCTCACAGACGCATGGATGACGACGATGAAACGCCTGCTGCCGCTGGCCCTGCTGGTGATTGGCTCGAACGCCCTGGCCCAGGGCTGCGACTACCGTCCTGCCGCCCGTCAGGAGCTGGCCGTCACCAAGGCGCCGGGCCTGCCGCTGGTGCTGGCGGGCAAGGAGAAGCTGCAACTGGGCCTGGTGGAGCAGCCCGAGCTGCTGCTGCACAGCGGTGATCTGCTGATCGCCCGCTACCCCGACGGCCACAGCCTCGCCCACCATCCGATGACGCAGCAGGAGCTGGGCAATGCCGGCCTGGGCACCCCGGCGCAACAGGTGCGCCTGCTGTTCGGCGATGACAGCGCCGCCACGCCCGAGGCCCGCGAATGGGTGTTCGCCATGCGCCAGGCCATGAACCTGTGCGGCGACAAGGCCAGCCTCACGCCCTACCGCATCGACGGCATCGAGCTCTTCGCCTGGCGCACCAGCCAGGACGGCAAGCCCTACCAGGTGTTCTTCATCCCCGATGGCGAGCAGGTGCATTACCTCGAAGTACGCGGCCCCGCCGCCTTCGCCGACAAGGTGCTGGCCGGCGTGCACAGGCGGCCGCCGAAGCCATAGCGGAGCGTCGGGTTTCACCCGACCTACGAGAGCGGCGTCATGCACCCCGTAGGTTGGGCTGAGGCACGAAGCCCAACGCGCGGAGTCGAGTCCGCATCGTTGGGCCTCGCTGCGCTCGGCGCCAACCTACGAAGAGCGGTCCATCATCGCGTGCATCAACTGCCGATCACGCCGCCGTCGTTCTTGGTGATGAGCACGGTGGTGGAGCGTGGGCGGCTCTTGCCGTCGCTGGCGGGGTAGCTGATGCCGGGGTGCTGGATGTTCACCCACATGCTGCGTCCGTCCGGGGTGAAGGTGATGCCGGTGAGTTCGCAGCCACGCGGGCCGACCAGGAAGCGACGCACCTCGCGGGTCTTGGGATCGGCGCAGAGCAGCTGGTTGCAGCCGATGCGGGCCATGGCCGGCTCGATGTCGTCGAAATCGGTCTCGATCCACAGGCGGCCGGCGGGGTCGAAGGCCAGGCCGTCCGGGGAGGAGAAGGCGTCGCCGTTGATGGTGCCGATGAGGTTGGCCGGCACCGCCTGGCCCTTGTCGTCCTTGGCACCCAGGGGTTCGCCGGCGAGGAGGAAGATCTCCCACTGGAACGAAGTCGCGGTGGGATCGCCGCCCGCCTCGTTCCAGCGCAGGATCTGCCCGTGCAGGTTGTGCGGGCGCGGGTTGGCGGCGTTCACCGGCTTCTTGCTGCCGCGGTCGTCGTTGTTGGTGAGGGTGACGTAGACCTCGCGGGTCTCCGGGTGGGCGGCCACCCACTCGGGGCGGTCCATGGGCGTTGCGCCGAGTATGTCGCCGGCGGCGCGGGCGTTGAGCAGTACCTCGGCCTGGCTGGCGAAGCCGTTCTCGGCGGTGAGGCCGTTCTGGCCGTGCACCAGGGCCAGCCACTGGCCCTTGCCGCCATCGTCGAAGCGGGCGACGTAGAGGGTGCCCTCATCCAGAAGGTCGCGGGCGGCCTTGGGGTTGGCAGCGTCGAAGCGGCCGCTGGGCACGAACTTGTAGATGTACTCGCCCTTGGTGTCGTCGCCGTAGTAGTAGGCCATGCGCCCGTCCTTGCCGAGAGACAGGGTGGAGCACTCGCGGCAGAAGCGGCCGACGGCGGTGCGCTTCTTCGGCTTGCTGGTGGGGTCGAAGGGGTCGATCTCCACCACCCAGCCGAAGCGGTTGGGTTCCTGCACATGGCCGTCGTGGGGCTGGTCGCGGTAGGGCGTGGCGTCGAAGCGGGCGTCGGCGGTCTCCCAGCCGTAGTTCTTGCTCACCCCTTCCTTGGCGATGCCGTAGCGCTTGTGGGACACGCGCTGGGCATAGTCGGCCGGGTCGCGGTTGATGAAGTAGTTGTGCCAGTTCTCCTCGCAGGCGAGGTAGGTGCCCCAGGGGGTCACGCCCATGGAGCAGTTATTGAGGGTGCCGATCACCTCCAGGCCGCTGGGGTCGGAGGCGGTCTTCATGGCGGCGTGGCCGGCCAGCGGGCCGCTGAGCTGCATGGGCGTGAGGGTGGAGATGCGGCGGTTGTAGCGCGAGCCGGCGACCCGCTGCCAGTGGCCGTCGCCGTCCTTCTTCACCTCGATGACGCTGACGCCATGGGCCGCCTGCTCCTTCTTCACGTCCTCCGCCTTGCGCTTGCCCTCGACGAAGACGATGCCGGCGCTGTGCAGCGTGGGGTTGATGTACTCGTGGTTGATCACCAGCAGGCCGTGGTCGTTGGGTGCATCCGGGAAGGGGAAGAAGTGCATGCCGTCGTGGTTGTCGCCGGCCTGCTTGAGCTGGTCTTCCCAGGTTTCGCTGGCGTCGCCCTTGAAGGCCGGCGCATCGGCCAGCACCGCATCGCCCCAGGAGAAGAACGGCGTGGCGCTGTAGCCGTCGGCGACTATCACCTTGTCGAACTTGGCATCGAACTGCTGGGGCACGCCCTTGAAGCCCAGCAGGCCGTCGTCGGCCACCGCGCGGCAGGCGCTGATGCCGCCGCCGAAGAAGCCCAGGGCGGCCATGGCCAGGCCGCCCTTGAGGACGTTGCGGCGGCCGGCGTCCACCATCTGGTCCAGGCTGCGGTTGCCGCTGGGGTTGATGGCCACGTCGTCATGGGCGGCGAGTGCGGCGTGGAAGGCGTCGAAATCCTGGGTCATCACGGTTCTCTTCTGGTTATGCGCCGGCGCTCCGCGCTCAGCGTTCGATGCGGTAGTGGAAGGTGTTGCGCACGCCTGGCACGGCCACGGGCTGGCCGTTTTCGAGGCGCGGCTGGTAGCGGAAAGTCTGCGCCGCGACCAATGACGGGCGGATGAACAGGGGGTGACAGTCGCCCACCACCTGCGGGTCCTCGACGCGGCCTTGCGGGTTGACCCGGTACTCCACCGTGCAGTCACCCTGGATGCCCTTGTCGAGGGCGCGCTGGGGATAGTCCGGCGCCTCCTTGGCGATGGGCAGGTACTGGCGGCTGTTGGCGGCGGCTTCGGCCTGGCGGGCACGCTCGGCGGCCTGGCGCTGCTGTTCCGCCTGGCGGGCAAGATCGAACTGGCGCTGTTGTTCGGCAGCCGCGGCGACGCGCTCGGCTTCCAGGCGCTGCTGCTCGCGGCGCCGGGTTTCCTGCTGCACCTGCTCCTGGCGCTTCTGTTCTTCCACGCGCTTGCGGGCCAGGGCGGCCTGCTCCAGCTTGCGCTGCTCGATTCGCGGGTCCACCTGCGGCGGCACCGGCTCGACGGGCGCCGGCAGCGGCTCCACCGGGGCGGCTACGGCAACAACCGGCTGCACCGGCGCGGGAGCCGGTTCGGGGGCTGGCGCAGGCAGGCTGATCAGTTGGGTGGTGAGCACCCGCTGGGCCGGCTCGGCGGGACGCTCGGGGGCCCAGCCGGCCATCAGCAGCGCCAGCACGCCCAGGTGCAGAGCCAGGGCGCAGCCGGCGGCGAAGGCGTTGCGCCAGGCGCGGGCACTGGGCAGCGACAGGCGGGAAAGAGGCGCATCGCTCATGACCATCACGCTCATTGCGGCGCCTCGGTGATAAGCCCCAGGTTGGCCACCCCGCCCTGCTGCAGCGCGGCCATGGCTGCCACCACCTTGCCGTAGCCGGCGTCCTGGTCGGCGCGGATGTACACCTGGGTGTCGCCGCGCTCGGCGATCAACGCGCCCACCTTGGCGGTCATCTCCTCCAGGGCCACGGCGCTGTCGGTCTGGCTTTCGGTGTCCAGCTCCGTGCCCAGGTTCCAGTAGTAGCCGCCGTCGGCCTTCACGGAGAGGGTGAGGATGCGCTGCTGGCTGTCACGGGGCAGCGCCTCGCTGGCCACCTTGGGCAATTCGATCTTCACGCCCTGGGTGAGCATCGGCGCGGTGACCATGAAGATCACCAGCAGCACCAGCATCACGTCGATGTAGGGCACCACGTTCATTTCGGCCTTGGGGCCGTGCTTGCGCTGGGGACGGACGAGCATGCTGCACCTCAGGCCGCGGCGGCGACGGGGTTGGCGCCGGCCAGGCGACGTTGCAGGCGGCCCTGCAGTTCGTTGCCGAAGGCGTAGTAGCGCGCCACCAGGCCCTGGGCGCGGGCCGAGAAGCGGTTATAGGCGATCACTGCGGGGATGGCGGCGAACAGGCCGATGGCGGTGGCGATCAGCGCTTCGGCGATGCCCGGGGCGACGGTGGAGAGGGTCGCCTGCTGCACCTGGGACAGGCCGATGAAGGAATTCATGATCCCCCACACGGTGCCGAACAGGCCGATGTAGGGGCTGACCGAACCGACGGTGGCGAGGAAGGTGAGGCCCTTCTCCAGGCGCTCTTCCTGCTCGGCGATGGCGACATAGAGGGCGCGCTCGACGCCGTCCACCACCATCTCCGGGGCGATGCCCGGCTCGCGGCGCAGCTGGGCGAATTCCTGGTAGCCGGCGTGGAAGATGCGCTCCAGGGCGGCGTCCTCGTCCGCCTCGTCGCGGCGCTGCAGCTGGGTGAGGTCGGCGGTGCCACGGAAGCGCGCCTGGAAGGCCTTGGCCTGGCGCTCGATGCGCGCCAGCAGGGCGCCGCGCTGGACGATCAGGTACCAGCTGAACAGGGAGGCGAACAGCAGGATCGCCATCACCCCTTTCACCAGCAGGCTGGCGTCGCTGATCAGGCCCCAGACGGTCATCTGTTCCAGTGTTGCGTGCATGGTTGGTTCCTCGTGTTGCCGGGCCCCGCAGGGCCCTATTCGATTACGCGGCGATGACGGGTTGATGACAGCTCAGTGCAGGCCCAGGGTCCGGGCCACTTCGGCCCAGGGCACGAACTTGAAGTTCTGGGTCTGCTCGGGCATGCGCTTGCGGCCGTCCTGCACCACCAGCATTCCCTGGTTCCAGGGGCCGCCGAGGTTGGCGGAGGTGACTTCCAGGCCATCGGTCTCCGAGGCGCCATCGATGCCGGCCGCGGCGTTGAGGCCGACGCGGAAGGCACCGCGCAGGGCGAAGGGCGGCTCGGCGTCGAGCACCACGTAGCTGTCGTTGCCCTGGCTGGAGATCACCAAGTAGTCGTGGGCGTCGCTCTGGTAGAGGCCCAAGCCCTCGACGTCGGCGTGCAGCGTCTCGCCCACCTGCATCACCGACTTGAGCTCGGCGGGGGCTTCGGCGCGGGCGTCCAGGGCCCAGACGCCGACGTCTTCCTCGCCAATGAACAGGCGCTGGCGCTGGTCGTCGGCGACGCAACCCTCGGGCTGGCTCTCGACGCGGAATTCGCGCACCAGTTGCCCGCTCGCTTCACCGCTGGCGCCGTCCAGGCGGTACTGCAGGAAGCGCCCGTCCTTGCCGTTGGCGAAGGCATAGAGCTCGCCGGAGGCCGGCTGGAACAGGCAGATGCCGTAGATCTCCTTGAGCGGGGTGCGCACCTCGCCAGCCGGCTTCACCTCGCCCGTGGCGCGGTCGATGGCGAACAGGCTGAGGCTGTTGGTGTCGCGGTTGCTGGCCACCGCCAGGTCGACCCGCTGGCCGCCGAGGGCAAAGCCGGGGCGCACGTCGACGTTGTTCAGGCGGCCCACCGGCAGCTCCTGCAGCAGTTGGCCGTCGAGGCCGTAGACCAGCAGGCCCTGCTTCTTGTTGGTGCCGAGCACGCGGCTGGCGGCCGGGTCGTTGGGGTTGACCCAGATGGCCGGGTCGTCCGCCGCGTCGCCCTGGCGGCCCACCGGCTCGCTCTGGCGCAGGGCGGCGACGCTGGGCAGCACGGGCGGCAAGGCCACGGGCTGCGCCTGCCAGTCCAGGCGGCCCTGGTACAGGCGACCGCTGGCGTCGTCCTGCACCAGCAGGTTGGTGCCCTGGGCGCTGGTGGCGACGGCGATGCGCTCGGGCTCTTCCAGGCCGGCCAGCGGCAGGCTGGCCACCGCGTTCCAGGCCTCGCCCTGCTGCTGGTAGAGGTGCAAGCGGGCGGCGGCAGGGTCCAGCGCCAGCAGGCCGCCGGGGACCACCGCCATGGCGCCGGCGCTTTTCGCCAGGCCGCCGAAGGGGGCGACCAGGTCCACCGGCACGCGGGCGCTGTCGGCTTCCGGGTGGGCCGGGTAGGCCCAGAGGCCGACGTTCTCTTCGTTGACGAACAGACGGTTGGCGGCGTCGTCCACCTGGCAGTACTCGGCGGCCGGCGGCAGGGCCAGGCCGCGCACGTGACGGGCTTCGGCGTTGAGGCGCTCGCCGGCGCCCACCAGCCACTGCTCGCCACGGCCGTCTTCGCCCACCAGGAACAGGTAGAGGTTGCGGGCGTCGTCGCGGTACAGGCAGAGCCCGGCGACGGCGTAGTCACGGGCCGGCAGTTGCAGCGTGCGGCCCCAGCGATGGGTGTCGGTATCCAGGCCCACCAGGGTGGCCTGCTGGGTGGCGTTGTCGAGGCTGGCGGCGATCAGGCCCTTGGGGCCGGCGCTGCGCAGGTCGAGGCTGGAGAAGGAGCCGGGCAGGCGCGCCAGCTCCTGGCCTTCGCCGTCCAGCAGGAGCAGGCCATTACGCTCGCTGGCGGCCAGGCGCATGGCGGAGCCGGGCAGCTGGCGCAGGTCTTCGGCCTTGACCTTGGCCGAGGCGCCCCAGGGGCTGAGGGCCAGTTGCGGGGCCTGGGCTTCGGCGGCCGGCTGCGGCTGGCAGGCGGCCAGGCCGAGCAGGGCCGCGAGCAGCAGGGGATTGCGGGTGTGGGTGTGGGTCATCGGGCGGTTCCAGGCGATGCGGGGGAGCGCCCTCCCCGGTGGGAGGGCGCGGCGATCAGAAGTGGGTGAAGGTCAGGCCGAGGGTGTAGGTCGGGCCGTATTCCTCGTACTGGGCGTTGTAGCTGCGGCTGCCGGTGTAGACGTAGTAGCTCTCGTCGGTGAGGTTCTGCGCCTCGAAGGACAGCTGCAGCTCCTTCGTCAGGAAGTAGCGGGCGCTGAAGTCGACGAAGGTCTGCGCATCCACGTGCAGGTCGTGCTGGCGGTCGCCCACCGGGGCCACTTCGTAGAGGTAGTCGGACTTGTAGTTGGCCGAGAGGCGCAGGCTGAGCTTGTCGTTCTCCCAGCCCAGCATCAGGTTGCCGACGGTGTCGGACTGGTTGGGCAGGTCGATGTCGCGCTTGAGGGTGCGGCCGCTGGCCTGGTCGAAACCCTCGATGCTGGCGTCGGAGCGGCTGAAGGTGGCGTTGGCGCCCAGCAGCAGGCCGTTCCAGGGGGCGGGCAGCCAGTCGAATTTCTGCGAGTAGGCCAGTTCCAGGCCGTAGAGCTTGGCGCTGTCGCCGTTGGCGAAGGTGTTGGCTTCGTCGAAGGTCGCCCAGTCGCCGGTGCCGGCCAGGTCGGTGTTGTAGACGAAGTTCTGGATGTCCTTGTAGAAGACGAAGGCCGAAACCACCCCGGCGCGGCCCAGGTAGTGCTCGATGCCGAAGTCGTAGTTGGTCGACTCCAGGGGCGACAGGTCGGGGTTGCCGAAGCTGGCTTCGTCGCCGTCGATGACGAAGCCTGGGGCCAGTTGGCCGAAGGTCGGGCGCACCACGGACTTGGTCCAGGCGGCGCGCAGCTGGGTGTCCTTGTCGATCTGGTAGCGCGCGTGCAGGCCGGGCAGCCAGTGGTGGTAGTCGCGCTTGCGCTCGATGCTCTCGTAGTCGCCATCGCGGATGCCGGTGCCCTTGGCTTCGAACTCGGTGCCCTCGTAGCGCATGCCGGCGATGAAACGCCAGTCGTCCACGTCCAGGGTGTTCATGAGGTAGGCGGCGTTGATGTCTTCGCTCATGTCGAAGTCGTTCACCCGCGACTCTTCCTCGTTGTAGAAGTCGGCGGCGTTGAGCTGGCCGAGCAGGCCCTTGATGGCGCTGGCGCTGATGCCGGGGCCGAAGCGGTCGAGGGCGTAGTGCACGTTGCCCTTCTGGAACTGGCCGAGGTTGAGCTGTTCGTCGGTGAAGAAGTTATCCAGGTCCTCGTAGGTCCAGGCTTCCAGGTCGTTGGTCTTGTCGCGGCGGCTGAGCTTGCCGCCGAACTTGGCCTGGGCGGCGTAGCCGGAGAGGTCGTAGTCGCGGGCCAGGTCGAGGCGGATGTTCTTCTCGGTGTCTTCGGTGTTCTGCTTCTCCCAGTCGACCTGGTCGAGAGCGAAGTTGGCCGGGTCGTAGAATCCGTTCTCGACGTTCAGGCGCGGCTTCTTGCTGTCGTCGAAGCCGGTGCCGGTGAAGTCGCGGGTGCCTTCGAAGGTGGCACCGGCGATGTGGCCGGGGCTGTCTTCGCTGGATTGGCTGTAGCCAGCCTGCCCGCTCAGGGTCCAGAGGCCCATCATGCGTTCGCCGCCGAAGACGTAGGACTGGATCTCCTGGGTTTCCTCGCGGTCCTTCAGCTCGCGGTAGCCCTCGCCATCCCCGGTTTCGCCCGGCAGGCGCGCGTCATCGAACTCGATGCCGGCGGCGTTGCGCGTCTCGCTGTCCTTGTAGCGGCTGTAGAGGGTGCGCAGGTAGTAGCTGGAGCTGTCGTCGGGCTTGTAGTCGAAGTTGAGGCCGCCGCCGGCACGCTCGCGGGTGATGGCGTAGTCGCGCTGCTCCAGTTCCTCCAGGCGGGCGCCGTCTTCGAAGTCCCAGGCGCCGCCGGTCTCGACGTTGTCGGAGCCGAACTTGCGCTCCTGCCAGCTCAGGGCGGCGGCCACGCCGAAGTTGTCGATGCCGTCGCCGAGGCTGAAGCGGTCGCTGATGGCGCCGGAGAACTTGGGGCTGGTCTTGTCGGTGTTCTCGTCGTAGCTGGCTTCGGTGCTGCCGGTGTAGAACAGCCCCTCGTGGTCGAAGGCGGAAAGGCTTTCCACGTCGACGGTGCCGCCGAGGGAGTTGGCGTCCATGTCCGGGGTGAGGGTCTTGATCACGGTGAGCGACTGCACCAGCTCGGCGGGCAGCACGTCCAGGGCCACCGCGCGGCGGTCGCTTTCCGGGGCCGGCACCAGGGTGCCGTTGATGGTGACGCTGTTCAGGTCCGGGCCCAGGCCGCGCACGCTGACGAAGCGGCCTTCGCCCTGGTCGCGCTCCACCGAAACGCCAGGCAGGCGCTGCACCGCTTCGGCGGCGTTCTGGTCCGGCAACTGGGCGACGCCGTCGGCATGCACCACGCTTTCCACGCTGTCGGAGGCGCGCTGTTCCTTCAGGGCCTTGTCGATGCTGGCAGCCTGGCCGACCACTTCGACGTGCTCGGTGGCGCCGGCAGCGCCCTCGTCGGCGGCCCAGGCAACGCTGGCCACGGCCAGGGTCAGTGCGCTGAAGGTGAAGCCCGCAAGCCGGGCGGCGGTGCTGCGCTTGTACATGAATGCTCTCCCCAGGATGGAATCCAGGCCGAGCAAATGGCCCGGCAACTTGGGAGCGGACGCTAGGCAGCACGGATGAAGCTTCTGTGACAACGAACGGGCGCAAGGCAGGAATGACGGGGTTTTGCGGGGGTAACCCCGGGGTTTTGAGCTGATAGGACCCGCCAGCGCCACGGTAGGGGCGAATTCATTCGCCCATCGCCCCGCAGGGGCGACACAGCGTCCAGGCCACACGGGGCAGCCCTGCGGGCTGCCTGGCGAATGAATTCGCCCCTACGAAATGCACCCCGGGCACCTGAAAATCTGCCCACGTCCCCTGAGCCGATCCGACCCTCCCGGTGCCCGTCGGCGCTGCAACTTCGCCGTCACAATCATCTGCTCTGCTGGCCCGGTCTAACCCTGCGGACCTGCCCATGACCTCCCTGCTGAAGCTGCACCGCCTCAAGCTCACCGCGCTGTTCCTGGCTGCCAATGCCGGGTTGCTGCTGCACCTGGCGGTGGGCGACCTGAAGGCGACGTCGGAGTGGGTGTGGCTGGACATCCTCGGCGAAGGCGGCTCGGCGCTGCTGGCGCTGGTGTGGATCGGCCTGGTGCTGAAAAGCCGGCCCGCCGGGCGGGTCACCAACCTGCTGGTGCTGGGGCTGGCCGGGGTGTTCTTTTCCTGGTGGATCGACAGCCTCGACGAGTTCATCCGCATGCCCGACACGGTGCACTGGGACCACTGGCTGGAGTCGGTGCCGATGCCCATCGGCCTGGTGCTGCTGACCCTGGGCATCTACCACTGGCACCGCGAGCAGTTGGCCATCAGCGCGCAGATGGAGAAGCGCGAGCGGCTGTTCCGCGAGCACCGCCAGTTCGACACGCTCACCCCGCTGGGCGACGCCGACTACCTGCGCCGCCAATTGGAGCTGGGTATGGGCGAAGCCGCCGCGAACGGCCAGCCGCTGTCGCTGGTGATCCTCGACATCGATGACTTCAGCAAGGTCAACGACCGCTTCGGCCACGCCGAGGGCGACCACCTGCTGCTGGCCCTGACGCAGTTGCTGCTGCTCAACCTGCGCCGCCAGGACCTGCTCTGCCGCCTGGCCGGCGACCGCTTCGTGGTGCTGCTGCCGAACACCGGCGAGCGCCAGGCGCACCAGTTGGCCACGGAGCTGGGCGAGGCGGTGGCGCACTTCGCCCACCGCACCCGCCAGCACGGCGAGCGCCTGCAACTGCGCGCCAGCACAGCGGTGGCGATGGCCCTGGACGAGAGCCCCGAGGCGCTGCTGCAACGGCTCAACCTGGCCCTGGCGAAGGCCCGCTCGCCGCGCCTGGCCCACAGTGCCTGAGGTGCGCGATGACCATCAGGGGTGACTGGTACGAGTGCGACAGCCGCTTCATCCCGGCCCATGGCCAGCCGGCGGTGCTGATCGACCTGGCGCTCTCGCGGGGGATCGACAGCCACCGCCTGCTGCGGGGGACGGGTTTGTTCTACGAGGACATCCTCGCCGGCGGGCAGCTCGTCAGCCCGCAGCAGTTCCTCGGGCTGATCGGCAATGCCCGGCGCCTGCTGGCCGCCGACGACACGGCCTTTCTCTTCGGCCAGCGGCTTTTGCCCGGCCACTACGGCGCCGCCAGCCACACCCTGCTGCATGCCGAGCACCTGCAGGATGCGCTGGGGCAGCTGATCCGCCAGCGGGCGCTGTTGACGCCGTTGCTGGCGCCCCGGCTGGTGCTGGACGAGCAGGACGCCTGGCTTTACTGGGTGGACGCCTGCGGGGCGGGGGAACACCGCCGCTTCCTGCTGGAGGCGAGCATGGCAGCAGTGGCAGCGCTGTGCCGGCGCCTGGGCGGGGAGCGGCTGCCGTGGCGCTACCACTTCGCCCATGGCCAGCCGCGCTGCATCGAGCAGTACTGGGTGCACCTGGGGGAAGAGGTGCGCTTCGACCAGCACGTGGATGCCATGCAGGTGCCGCGCGCCTGGCTGACCCGGGCGCTGCCGGAGGCGTCGCAGACCGCCGGCCAGGTCGCACGCCAGGAATGCGCGCGCCACCTGGCGGCGCTGGGTCATCGCGCCAGCCTGCTGGACCGGCTCTACGGCTGGCTGCTGGAGCGGGTGCGCGAGGCGCCGGTGCTGGAGGACGCGGCCCTGGCCTTCGCCATGAGCCCGGCCACCTTCAAGCGCAAGCTGGCCAAGCACGGCACGCATTACCAGGAGCAGCGCGACCTGGTGCGCAAGCACGTGGCGCTCTACCTCTACCGCATCAAGGGCTACGGCAACGACGAGGTGGCGGCGTACCTGCACTTCCACGACAGCACCAACTTCCGCCGCTCGCTCAGGCGCTGGACGGGGCTCTCCCCCAGCGCGCTGCGCCAGCTCTTCGGGGCCTGAACCGCGCTACTCGTAGAACAGGGTGAGGGTGGCGGTGGTCAGCACCTGCCCCGGCCTGACCGTGGGCTCGAGCTGGTAATAGCGCGCGACCAGCGAAATCATGCTGGGGCCGCCAGTTGCGCCGGTATTCAGGTGCTCGTTCCTGGCGCCCAGCGCCAGGGGCGCCCCGCCATTGCCCTTGAGCAGTTGCACGCCGATGCCCTGGGCCATGTTCGGGCCTATCACGTTCTTGAGCACCGAGCCGGCTTCATGCAGCCCGTCCACACGGTAGGAGATGCGGATATCAGGGTCGCAATCGAGATTCAGGCTGAAGGCCTTCTCCCGGGCCGCGCTGCCGACCCCATTGAAATGATGCAGGTTGGCGATCGGCAACTTCACCGTGGTGTCGGCGCTGGCCAGGCGACAGCCCCTTTTGTTGAACACGATCTGCGTGGGCGGGAAGGTCAGCTCGTTGGTCAGCAGGTTGTGGTAGTAGACCCGGATCGGGTTGAGCTTGAGCGTGCCCGTCTCGATGGGCCCGGTCTTGATCAGTTGGATCCACCAGCGCTGGGCGGGCACGTAGTTGGTGTTGGAGATCTGCGTCACGGTACGCGGGAAGCCCATGAAGGCCCCGCCGTTCATGGTGGCGGGGGGACGGTTGGCATTGTTGCTCCAGGCCACCTTGATGCCGACGCCAGGCACCCCGGTTTCGTAGACGTAGGCGATGCTGCTCGGGGTGGCCCCTTCGACGAAACCATGGTCCTGCACGGCGATGCCGGGCCCGACGCAGTTGGCAGTGGCGATGCCCGTGCCGATCCAGCCATTGGTGTCGAAGAGCACGGTTCCGATCGGGGCGTCGCGCTGCTGGGAGAGGGTCGTGGGGAGCGGATAGACGGTCTTCTGGCCCGAGCCGCTGCAACTGGCCCCCCAGGCCAACCCGGAAATGAAGAGCGCCAGAGCGCCGGCCAGCCTGCTGCAGATGAGAGGGTTCATGGAAACGCCCACAGAGAATACGGGCGAAAATCCTAACGACAGCAACTGTGGCGGCACGTAGGGAAAAGCCTCGGTCAATCCGCACCTAGCTGTAGGCCATCACCCCTGATCGCCGGATGGCATGACTCCGCCCGCCGCTTCACCGGCACACCGTGACTTCCACCGGCATTCGGGTAGCCTTGTCACTCCCTGACCCACCCGAAGCCTCGCCATGCCAGATGCACCCGCCTTTCTCGACGAAACCGACCGTCAGTTGATCGCCGCCCTGCAGATCAACGCCCGGGAAAGCGTCGCCACCCTCGCCCGCCGCCTGGGCATCGCGCGCACCACGGTGAACTCGCGCCTGGCGCGCCTGGAGCGATCCGGCGTCATCAGCGGCTACGGCGTGCGCCTGGGCCCGCGGGTATCCGAAGGCGGCCTGCAGGCCTACGTGGGCATCACCGTGCGGCCACGCAGCGGCAAGGACGTGCTGCGCCGGCTGACCGGCATGGCCGAGGTGCAGTTGCTGTGCACCGTGAGCGGGGAATTCGACTACGTGGCCTGGCTGCGGGCCGAGTCACCGGAGCGGCTCGACCTGCTGCTGGACGAGATCGGCAATGTCGAGGGCGTGGAACGCACCACCACCTCGATCATCCTCAGTTGCAAGATCGACCGGGGCCAGCCCTTGCCCGGCCCGGCCTGAACGATCAGCGGTAGAACAGGGTAAGCGTGGCCATGGCGACCACAGGGCCGGGAGTGACCTTCTCCGCGACCTGGCGGTAGCGGGCCATCAACGGAATTCGCATCACCTTCCCAGCCGCTCCGCTTTGCCCGAGGGGGTATTCATGGCCGGTGCGCAGCGGGACGTGCTGGGTATCCGTCAGCTGCACCCCCACGCCTTTTGCCATCTCCGCATCCGTGCTGTTCTTGAGGGTCGATTCGTCGTGTGTGTCCCCGTCGATGCGGTAGGCGATGTTGAGGCCGGGATCGCAATCCAGGTTGATGGTGATGTCGAGCGGCCAGGCGGTGCTGCCAATGCCGGAGAAGTCCTTCAGCCAGGTCTTGTGCAGCATGCGGGTGCGGTCCCGGCCATCGACCAGCCGGCAACTGCGCGCCTGGAAGGCGATGGAGATGGCGGGGAAGCGCAGGGAGTTGGTGCGCTCGTCATGGTAGTGCACTTCCACTGCCGGGATGCTGTAGGTGCCACTGGAAATCGGCCCGGTCTTCACCAATTGGATCCACCAGTTGCTCGCGGGGGTGTAGCGCCCCCAGGCCAGCGCATCCGTCTTGCGCGGCGAGTTCATGAACTCGCCGCCGCTCATCTGCGCCGGCAGCGTCGTCGAGTTTCGCGACCAGGCCACGCGGATACCGATACCCGGCACCCCGCTGGGGTAGACGTTCGCATGCCCCGCAACGCTCGCCCCACTGGTAAAGCCCCGGCGCAGCCAGAGGTCGCCGTGCTGCAGGAACCCGCCGCAGGTGACGTCCGCCTTGCCGCCCTGGATCCAGCGCTGGGTATCGAACAGCACGCTGCCCACCAGCGCGTCGCGTGGCACCACCAGTTCCGCTGGCAGGGGCGCCATGGTCGGCGGCGCTTCGGCCGATCTGACGCAAGTCGCGGGGAAGGCCCACGCCATCTGCATGCCCCCCATTACCGAGCAGCAGAAGATGAATGTACGAACGAGCCAAGCGTGCATGAGGCATCTCCGAGTGTTTCCATGCGAATGCTCGGATGATCGCCGATCGATACCCAGGACCGGCCCGCGCGCGTCCCGCCCTGTTGGAAGACTTGTCTCTACGTGAAGTGGAATATTTCTGACTGACGGAGTGGGCAGGACAGCTCTTCGTCATATCGCAATAAATGATCGTCGTTTAGCTATAAAAACTCACTTAGTGACGACATAAAACGTCTTATGGACGAAAAACAGCCTCCCTAGAATGACGTCAACGCTGCCCAGACAGCCTCCTCATTCTTCAGGTCGCCATGCACACCACCAATCGACACCCCGCCGACGGCAAGAAGCCGATCACCATCTTCGGCCCCGACTTCCCCTTCGCCTTCGATGACTGGATCGAGCACCCCGCCGGCCTGGGCAGCATCCCCACCGAGCGCCAGGGCGAGGAAGTGGCCATCGTCGGCGCCGGCATCGCCGGGCTGGTGGCGGCCTACGAGCTGATGAAGCTGGGCCTCAAGCCCGTGGTCTACGAGGCCTCGAAAATGGGTGGCCGCCTGCGCTCGCAGAGCTTCGAAGGCACCGAGGGGATCATCGCGGAGCTGGGCGGCATGCGCTTCCCGGTGTCGTCCACGGCCTTCTACCACTACGTCGACAAGCTCGGCCTTGAGACCCGCCCCTTCCCCAACCCGCTGACGCCGGCTTCCGGCAGCACGGTGATCGACCTCGAAGGCAAGACCTACTACGCCGAGAAGATGGCCGACCTGCCGGCGCTGTTCCGCGAGGTGGCCGACGCCTGGGCCGACGCCCTGGAGGACGGCGCGCAGTTCAGCGAGATCCAGCAGGCCATCCGCGACCGCGACACCAAACGCCTGAAAGCGCTGTGGAACAGCTTGGTGCCGCTCTGGGACGACCGCACCTTCTACGACTTCGTCGCCACCTCCAAGGCCTTCGCCAAGCTGTCGTTCCACCACCGCGAGGTGTTCGGCCAGGTGGGCTTCGGCACCGGCGGCTGGGACTCGGACTTCCCCAACTCCATGCTGGAGATCTTCCGCGTGGTGATGACCAACTGCGACGACCACCAGCACCTGGTGGTGGGCGGTGTGCAGCAGGTGCCGCTGGGCATCTGGCGCCACGTGCCGGAGCGCATGGCCCACTGGCCGGCGGGCACCAGCCTGGCGTCGCTGCACAATGGCGCGCCGCGCCCGGGGGTGAAGCGCATCGCCCGCGCCGCCGACGGCCAGTTGGCGGTGACCGACGCCTGGGGCGACACCCGCCACTACGCGGCGGTGCTGACCACCTGCCAGAGCTGGCTGCTGACCACCCAGATCGAATGCGAGGAATCGCTGTTCTCGCAGAAGATGTGGATGGCCCTGGACCGCACCCGCTACATGCAGTCGTCGAAGACCTTCGTGATGGTCGACCGCCCCTTCTGGAAGGACAAGGATCCGGTCACCGGCCGCGACACCCTGAGCATGACGCTCACCGACCGCCTCACCCGCGGCACCTACCTGTTCGACAACGGCGACGACAAGCCGGGGGTGATCTGCCTCTCCTACTCCTGGATGAGCGACGCGCTGAAGATGCTGCCGCAACCCATCGAGAAGCGGGTGAAGCTGGCGCTGGACGCGCTGAAGAAGATCTACCCGGATGTGGACATCGCCAGCCACATCATCGGCGACCCGATCACCGTTTCTTGGGAGGCCGACCCGCACTTCCTCGGCGCCTTCAAGGGCGCGCTGCCGGGCCACTACCGCTACAACCAGCGCATGTACGCGCACTTCATGCAGGACGACATGCCCGCCGAGCACAAGGGCATGTTCATCGCCGGTGACGACGTGTCCTGGACCCCGGCCTGGGTGGAGGGCGCGGTGCAGACCTCGCTCAACGCCGTGTGGGGGATCATGAAGCACTACGGCGGCGCCACCCACGCCGCCAACCCCGGCCCGGGCGATGTGTTCGCCGAACTCGGCCCGATCGCCCTGCCGGAATGACCAGGAGAGACGCCATGCGCATCGCCCTCTACCAGTGCCCGCCCCTGCCGCTGGACCCGGAGGCCAACCTCGCGCGCCTGCACCGCCAGGCGGCCGAGGCGGCGCGGCGCGGCGCCCGCCTGCTGGTGGGCCCGGAGATGTACCTGAGCGGCTACAACATTGGCCGCGAGGCGGCGCAGGAACTGGCCCAGCCCAGCGATGGCCCCTGGGCACAGCGCATCGCCGCCATCGCCCGCGAGCAGGGTATCGCCATTCTTTACGGCTACCCGGAACGGGGCGCGGACGGCGCCCTGTTCAACTCGGCGCAACTGATCGACGCGCGGGGCGAGCGCCTGGGCAACTACCGCAAGACCCACCTGTTCGGCGAGCTGGACCGGGGCATGTTCAGCCCTGGCGAGGCGCCCTGCCCGATCATCGAGCTGGAAGGCTGGAAGCTCGGCGTGCTGATCTGCTACGACGTGGAATTCCCCGAGAACGTGCGGCGCCTGGCCCAGGCCGGTGCCGACCTGGTGCTGGTGCCCACCGCCAACATGGTGCCGTACGACTTCGTCTGCGACGTGCTGGTGCGCACCCGCGCCTACGAAAGCCAGTGCTACCTGGCCTACGCCAACTACTGCGGCGCCGAGGGTGCCATCCGCTACTGCGGCCTCTCCAGCCTCAACGGCCCCGACGGCGAACAGACCGCCCGCGCCGGCCGCGACGAAACCCTGCTGCTGGCCGATATCGCCCACGAAGCCCTGGAAACCTCCCGCGCCGCCATCACCTACCTGCACGACCGCCGGCCGGAGCTGTACCGGCCCTGATCGCAACACGCACCTGCTCGGAAAACAGCCACCCAACGAAACGTTGCGCAGTGCAAGGCGCGCAGCCATGTACACACACCTTATCCACAGCCCCATCCACGGTTTCCGGGGACAGGTAGGGCGGGTGAAACCCGCAGGGCTTCGTTGCTCGGGCCGTCGGGTTGCACCCGACCTACAAGGCCGCACCGCCCGTAGGTTGGCGCCGAGCGCAGCGAGGCCCAGCGGAACCATGGCGACCCCGTTTGCTCGGAAATCGATCACCCGACGAAGCGCTTTGCAGTGCAAGGCGCGCAGCCGTGTACACACAGCTTATCCACAGCCCCATCCACGATTTCCGGGGACAGCACTCCGTGGGAGCGAGCTCTGTTCGCGAAGCCTTTCATTGCCCTGAATGAAAGACCGCCCGGGGCAAAGGGCAGGGCCACCGGGCGGTTGAGAAAACAGACTCGAGGGGAAAGGGTCAGGTCAGCACGGCGTGGGGACCGGTGAGGTAGTCGAGCAGGCGAAACAGCGTCGGCGCGAGGGCGCTGCAGTGGGGGTAGCCGTCACGGATGGCTGCGGCGCTTTCCACCGAGCCGGCGAGCGCCAGGTCCTCGGGGCAGGCTTCGAGCAGCGCGTGGATGCTCTCGGGGGTGCTTTCCAGGTGGCATTGCAGGCCGATGGCGCGCTCCTGCCAGACGAAACCCTGGTTGGCGCAGGCGGCCGAGCCATAGAGCGGGATGGAGCCGGCCGGCAGGTCGAAGGTCTCGCCGTGCCAATGCATGGCCATCAGGCGCTGCGGCAGCATGCGGCCCAGGGGCGAGTGTTCGGCCAGGGCGTGCTTCTCCATGGGCCACCAGCCGATCTCGGCCTCGCCCGGGCGCACCTGCGCCCCCAGGGCTTCGGCCAGCAACTGGGCGCCCAGGCAGATGCCCAGCACCCGCTTGCCACCCTCGAGCGCCGCGCGGATCAGCGCCTTCTCGCCGGCCAGCCAGGGCAGCACGGCTTCATCGTGGACACTCATCGGGCCGCCCATGACGATCAGCAGTTCGAAGTCATCCAGCTGCGGCAGCGCGCAGCCGGCATAGAGGTCGTGCACCCGCACCTGGGCCGAGCGCAGGTCGAGCCATTGGGCGATACGGCCGATGCCCTCGAAGGGCACGTGCTGGAGGATGGCGACGCGCATATCAGGCGGGCTCCTTGTGTTTGCCCTTGGCCAGGGCGAAGGCGCGGTTGAGGCGCTTGAGCATTTCATCGACGTTGGCGTGGCTGACCGTGAGCGCCGGGGAGAAGCGCAGGCAGTCGCTGGCCAGGCCGTTGATCAGCAGGCCTTCCCCCAGCGCGGCGCGGACCACGGCATCGGCGCGCTGCTCGATCAGCGGCATGCCGATGAGCAGGCCATGGCCGCGCAAGGGGCCGTGCCCATGACGACGGGCGACACGGGCCAGGCCTTCGCGCAGGTGCTGGGCGACCTCGCGCACCTGTTCGAGGAAGCCCGGCTCCAGCACGGTGTTGAGCACGGCGAGGCCGGCGGCGGTCATCAGCGCGTTGCCATGGTAGGTGCCGCCCTGCTCGCCCGGTTCGAAGCAACAGGCGTTGCCACGGGCCAGCAGCGCCGCCAGGGGCACGCCGCCACCCAGGCCCTTGCCGAGGGTGATGATGTCGGCGCGCACGCCGTAGAGGTCTTCGGCCAGCAAGGCGCCACAACGGCCGACGCCGGTCTGCACTTCGTCGAGGATCAGCAGCACGCCGCGCTCGCGGCACAGGCGCTCGGCGCCCTGCAGGTATTCGAGGGTGGCGGGGATGACCCCGGCCTCGCCCTGCACCGGCTCCAGCATCACCGCCACCGTGCTGTCGTCGACGGCCGCGCGCAGGGCGTCGAGATCGTTGAACGGCACCTTGGTGAAGCCGGGCACCTTGGGCTCGAACAGGGCCTGGAAGGCCGGCTTGCCGGAGGCGGACATGGTGGCGAGGGTGCGGCCGTGGAAGCTGTTGCAGGCGGTGACGATGCCGTAGGCGCCGCCCCGGTGCAGCTGGCCCCATTTGCGCGCCAGCTTGATCGCCCCTTCGTTGGCTTCGGCACCGCTGTTGAGGAAGTAGACCTGGTCGCTGCCACTGGCCTGGCACAGGCGCGAGGCGAGCTTGAGCATGCCGCGGTTGTAGAAGGCCGGGCCGGGGTTGATCAGCGCTTCCGCCTGGCGCTTGAGCGCCTCGACCACCACGCCTGGGCTGTGGCCGAGGCTGTTGACCGCCCAGCCCTGGGTGAAGTCGAGGTAGGCGCGGCCGTCGGCATCCCACAGCCAGGAGCCCTGGCCCCGCACGAAGACCTGGGAGGGGCGCTCGACGGTGCGCATCAGGCGCAGGCCGGCCAGGGGGTCACGCATGTTCGGGCACCTCTTCGTGGCGGTATTCGATGCCCAGCAGGCGCAAGCCCTCCGGGCCTTGTTCGAGGATGCGGCGCAGTTCGCGGCGCCGGCGGATGCGCAAAGCGAAGCCTTCGGCGGAGGGGAAGCGCTCGCGCAGCAGGGCGGTCATTTCGACGTAGCGCGCCTGGCTGACCTCCAGGTTGGCGAACAGCACGCCGTTCCGCTCCAGGGTGATCTGGTAGTCGCTCATGCGCGCATCCCCTCCAGCGGCAAGCCGTGCAGGCGTGCGCTCCAGTCCTCGACCTGGCCACTGTCCAGGCGGCGGGCGGCCCCGTCGCGCCAGCGGCCACTGAGGGCTTCGCACTGCTGCAACTGCCGCAGCCCTTCGTGCTCCAGCGGTGAGTGGAAATAGGCGCGTACCGCCTGGGCGACGCTGAGCTCGGGATAACGGCGCTCCTGCAGTTCGAGGCGGTCTTCCCGGCTGACGAAGCCGGGGCGCAGCACCCGGTAGAACCAGCCGCAGCGGCCCGTGTCCTGGACGAAGCGCGGCAGCTCCTCGATGCCCCAGCGGCGGCTCAGGCGGTAGCAGGGCGAGCGCGGCTGGCTGACCTGCACCAGCGCCTGGCCCCAGCGGAACACGTCGCCGATGCACACCTGCTCTTCGGTCAGGCCGTAGGTGGAGATGTTTTCGCCGAAGGACGGTGCCTTCCAGGCGAGGTGACGGTAGTGCTTGCGCCAGAAGCGGTAATGCTCGGCCGGGTAGTGGTGCAGCGCGCGTTCGGGGCCGCCGTGGAAGCGCGGGTCGCCCTGCTCGTCGCTGCCCAGCCCCTGGGGCCAGAGCCAGAGGCGGTGGTCCACTTCGCGCTTGTCGATTGCGCTGCTGAGGCCACCGCCGATATCTTCGGCTTTACCTATGAAAATCGCTTTTACTTCTACGCCCTGCATCACCCGCTCCAGCGCTTGAACCAGCATTTATGCTGGCTAGACTAGGGCGTTGCCGCTGCGCATGACATTTCGTTTTTTCAGCTTTATTGATAAGAAAGGCTTATGGATTTTCGTCAGCTTCGCTACTTCGTCGCGCTCTATGAGGAAGGCCATGTGGGCCGCGCCGCCGAGCGCCTGAGCATCTCCCAGCCCGCGCTGTCGCAGCAGGTCCGCCAGTTGGAACAGGGGCTGGATGTCAGCCTGTTCCAGCGCACCGGCAAGCGCCTGCTGCCGACCCTGGCCGCGCACACGCTGTACAACCATGCGCTGCCCCTGCTGGACGGCATGGAACGGGCGCGGGAGGCATTGCGAAATTTCCGTGGCCAATCACCCCGCAGCCTGGCCATCGGCGTACTGCAGACGGTCAACGCGAGCCTGGTGCCGCTGCTGCTGGAACGCCTGCGTGAGGCCCAGCCGCACCTGGTGGTGCAGATCTACGAATTGTCGGGGCTGGATATCGAGCGGCGGCTGCTGACCGGCAACCTGGATATCGGCATCGGCTTCCTGCCGCCGCGCCAGCCCGGGCTGCACAGCCAGCTGCTGTACGAGGACGAGCTGCAGTTGGTGATCCCCGAGGAGCACCCGCTGAAGGAGTTCCGCAAGGTGTCCCTGGCCCAGGCGGCCGAGCTGCCGATGCTGTTGCTGGGCGAGGAGTTCCGCGTGCGGCAGATCTGGCAGGAGCAGTTGGCGCTGATCGGCCGGCGCCCCCAGGTGCAGGCGGAGCTGAACCATATGGCCGGCATCCTCGACAGCCTGCCGCACACCCGCCTGGCCACGGTGCTGCCCGGCCGGGCGCGGCAGCTGCACGCCAACCAGGCGCTGTTGTGGAAACCCTTGAGCGAACCGCGGGTGCCGTTGAAGGTGGGACTGGTGTTCCGCGATGCCCAGCGCCAGCAGGCGACGCTGGAGCTGCTGCAGGCGCTGCTGGAGAAGCTGGTGACGCCGACTGCGTGAAACCTGGGCCAGAAAAAGAAAAACCCCGCCGAAGCGAGGTTTTTGCAGACTTGTATCCCTGACATCCCTGATCTACCCACCATCCTGGCGGAAATCCGGCGTAGTCCCTGTTATTCAGTGCGCTTCCTGCGCTACGTCCCTATGGAGCAAAGATTAGTCTTGTAACCATGTAGGCGGAAGCAGCTAAAACCTTCAGGCAATGTAAGCATTAACTTACAAATCAGTGGATTGGCGATCTGATCACAAAATGCCATCAGTTCGATAAAACCCCCATTGCAGAGGTGCTACCGCTGCCGAGCAAGCGATCGGTAGGTTTTGTCTTCAGAATAGTCGCTTGATAGACTCCGCATTGTCCTACAAGAACGAAGTAGCCAGCCTTTTCCGGCGGTCTTACAGGGTCATGACCATGCGCGTAGTAACGATTGCGCTTTTCTGCCTCGCTCCCTGCATCCCCCTTTCCGCCCTGGCCGGCGGCCAGACACGGCTCCCCGACCCGAAGGCGGCCGTGACCCAGGCCTTCTGGCAGCAGCTCTACCCTGGCGCGGGCACCACGCTCTATTGCGGCAAGGCCTTCAACGGCGAGAGCGGGCTCCTGGCGGCGAGCCCCGTCTACCCCATCAAGCAGATCAAGAGCGCGTTGCGCTGCGTCACCGATGGCCAGTGCAAGACCGCCAACCCGCAGTACCCCTTCATGCTCGCCGACCTGCACAACCTCTACCCGGAGCTGGCGCGGGTCGAGCTGGCGCGGCGCAACGCGCTGTTCGGCATGGTGGGCGATGTGCCGAGCAAGTTCGGCGCCGACTGCGACCTCAAGGCCAGCTTCCAGCTGGTGGAGCCCCGCGATGCCGCCAAGGGCAACGTGGCCCGGGCGATCTTCTACATGCACATCGAGTACGGCCTGCCCATCGTCGGCCAGGTGCAGATGTTCAAGGAATGGCACCGCCTGGACCCGGTGGACGCCGAGGAGCGCGCACGCAACGAGCAGATCGCCCGCCTCCAGGGCACGCGCAATCGCTTCATCGACGACCCGGGCCTGGTGGACAAGCTGATTGCGGATTGAAGTGGGCTGCCTGGCGGATGAGTTCCGCTTGCCGGCGCGACCGCGCCAAACCCTGGAGTAAACAGCCGCGCTCCTAGAACGTGGTTTTGCTTTTGGCTCCCTTAACCAGACCTCGGAACATGCAGCCGCCGCTGACTCCGGACGTAGGGTGTGCTGCGCGCACCTGGGACTGGCCGGAAGCACCAAGCGGCGGTGCGCACACGGCACACCCTGCGGCACGAGCTCATCCTGTCAGTCCTCAGCTCGAACCGTCACAGGCACAGAGCCGATGACTCATGACCACGTCCTGAAGACGCGGTTTCCCACGTTCAAATGAAAAAGCCCCGCATCGGCGGGGCTTTTTCGTTTGCGGGGGCCGCTTAGAACTGGGCGGCGTCCAGCAGGTACAGCGACTCGCTGCCGGCTTTCACCGAGGCGGTCAGGGAGTGGATGCGCGGCAGCAGGCGGGCGAAGTAGAAACGCGCGGTGCCCAGCTTGCTGGCGTAGAACTCGTCCTGGCCTTCCTTGCCCAGCGAGGCCTTGGCCATCAGTGCCCACATGTAGGCATAGGCGGTGTAGCCGAAGGCGTGCAGGTACTCGACCGACGCGGCGCCGATCTCGTTGGGGTTGGACTTGGCGCTTTCCAGCAGCCAGGCGGTGAGGTCGTCGAGGTTGGCGACCGCGGCGTTCAGAGGCTCGACGAACTCGGCCAGGTCAGCGGAGGCGCTGCCGGTGAAGGCCTTGATCTCGTCGGAGAAGTGCTTGTAGAACGCGCCGCCGCTGCCGACGATCTTGCGGCCGACGAGGTCCAGCGCCTGGATGCCGTTGGTGCCTTCGTAGATCTGGGTGATGCGCACGTCACGCACCAGCTGCTCCTGGCCCCATTCGCGGATGAAGCCGTGGCCGCCGAACACCTGCTGGCCGTGGACGGTGGTTTCCAGGCCGAGGTCGGTGAGGAAGGCCTTGGCCACGGGGGTGAGCAGGGCGACCATTTCTTCGGCGCGTTTGCGCACGACGGGGTCTTCGCTGAACTTGGCGGTGTCCAGCTGCATGGCGACGTAGGTGGAGAAGGCACGACCGCCTTCGTTGGCCGCCTTCATGGTCAGCAGCATGCGACGCACGTCGGGGTGCACGATGATCGGGTCGGCGGCCTTGTCCTTGGCGACCGGGCCGGTCGGCGCACGGCTCTGGATGCGGTCGCGGGCGTATTCGACGGCGCTCTGGTAGGAACGCTCACCGGAAGCCAGGCCCTGGATGCCAACACCCAGACGCTCGTAGTTCATCATGGTGAACATGGCGGCCAGGCCCTTGTTCGGGGCGTCGACGATCCAGCCGGTGGCGCCGTCGAAGTTCATCACGCAGGTAGCGGAGGCCTTGATGCCCATCTTGTGCTCGATGGAGCCGCAGGACAGGGTGTTCTTCTCACCCAGGGAGCCGTCGGCATTGACCATGAACTTGGGCACCAGGAACAGCGAGATGCCTTTCGGGCCGGCGGGCGCGTCGGGCAGCTTGGCCAAGACCAGGTGGATGATGTTCTCGGTGAGGTCGTGCTCGCCGCCGGTGATGAAGATCTTGGTACCGGTGACCTTGTAGCTGCCGTCGGCCTGGGGTTCGGCCTTGGTGCGGATGATGCCCAGGTCGGTGCCGGCGTGGGGTTCGGTCAGGCACATGGAGCCCGCCCAGACGCCCGCGTACATGTTCGGCAGGTACTTTTCCTTGAGCTCTTCGCTGGCGTGCGCGTTGATCGACAGGCAGGCACCGGCGGTGAGCATCGGGTAGAGGCCGAAGGAGAGGTTGGCCGAGTTGACCATTTCCTCGACCTGGGCGGAGATCGCCTTGGGCATGCCCATGCCGCCGTAGACCGGATCACCACCGACACCGACCCAGCCGCCTTCGGCGTAGGTCTTGTAGGCCTCGGGGAAACCGGCAGGCGTGGTGACCGCGCCGTCGCTCCACTGGCAGCCTTCTTCGTCGCCGGAACGGTTCAGCGGGGCGATGGTGCCGCCGGTGACCTTGCCGGCCTCTTCGAGGATCGCGGATGCGGTTTCGGCATCGACGGTCTCGGCCAGGGCGGGCAGCTCAGCCCAGAGCTTGGCAACCTCGAAAACCTCGTTGAGGACGAAGCGCATATCGCGCAGGGGCGCTTTGTAGTCAGCCATGTGCAAAACCTCGCAGGAACTCTACAGGCGGCCGGAAGGGCCGGTTTCACGGAACAGGGCGGCAGTGTACCCGAACAACTTTTGAGACACATAGGGTCGTTGCGTGACCATATGTTATCGATAAGTCACAATTCGCAACCCGGATGAAAAGGGCCCGCACATGGCGGGCCCCTGAATACACCGAGATTAGACGCTTAGAGCGCGAACTGGTCGGCCGGCAGGGCCATCAGGCAGTCGCTGCCCGCCTCGACCCCGGCCTGATGGGCGGTGGTGCGAGGCAGCAGGCGCTTGAAGTAGAAGTCGAAGGTGGCGAGCTTGGTCTGGTAGTAAGCCGCCTCGCTGGTACCGGCGTCGAGCTTGGCCTGGGCGACCACGGCCATCTGCAGCCAGAACCAGGCGAGCACGATGTAGCCGGAGTACATCAGGTAGTCGACGGAGGCAGCGCCCACTTCGTCCGGGTTCTTCATCGCAGCCATGCCGACCTTCTGGGTCAGCTCGCCCCACTGCTGGTTGAGCCGAGCCAGTTCGGCGGCCTGTGCCTTGAACTGCGGGTGCTCGGCCTGGGCCAGGCAGAACTTGTGCACGCGCTTGGTAAAGCCGCGCAGCAGCTTGCCCTGGCTGCCGAGCACCTTGCGGCCGAGGAGGTCGAGGGCCTGAATACCGTTGGTGCCCTCATAGATAGGGGCGATGCGGCAGTCGCGCACCAGTTGCTCCATGCCCCACTCGCGGATGTAGCCGTGGCCGCCGAACACCTGCATGCCGAGGTTGGTGGCTTCGAGGCCGGTCTCGGTCATGAAGGCCTTGCAGATGGGGGTGAGGAAGGCCAGCAGGTCATCGGCTTCCTGACGCTGCTCGGCGTCCTGGCTGCCGTGGGCAATATCCAGCAGTTGCGCGGTGAAGTAGGAGAGCGCGCGGTTGCCTTCGTTGAACGCCTTCATGGTCAGCAGCATGCGGCGCACGTCGGGGTGCACGATGATCGGGTCGGCGGCCTTTTCCGGGGCTTTCGGCCCGGTCAGTGCGCGCATCTGCAGGCGGTCGTTGGCGTAGCGCACGGCGCCCTGGTAGCTGGCCTCGCCGAGGCAGAGGCCCTGCATGCCGGTGCCCAGGCGGGCGTGGTTCATCATGGTGAACATGCAGTTGAGGCCCTTGTTGGCCTCGCCGATCAGGTAGCCGGTGGCGGAGTCGAAGTTCATCACGCAGGTGGCGGAGGCCTTGATGCCCATCTTGTGTTCGATGGACCCGCAGGAGACGGCGTTGCGCGCACCGACGGCGCCATCGGCGGCCGGCATGAACTTGGGCACGATGAACAGGGAGATGCCCTTGGTGCCGGCGGGCGCATCGGGCAGCTTGGCGAGGACGAGGTGGACGATGTTCTCGCTCATGTCGTGCTCGCCGGCGGAGATGAAGATCTTGGTGCCGCTGACCGCGTAGCTGCCGTCGGCCTGGGGCACGGCGCGGGTCTTGATGATGCCCAGGTCGGTGCCGCAGTGGGGCTCGGTGAGGCACATGGTGCCGGTCCAGCGGCCTTCGGTCATGCGGGTGAGGTAGGTCTGCTTCTGCTCTTCGGTGCCGTGGGCGTGGATGGCCGACATGGCGCCGTGGGTGAGGCCGGGGTACATGGCCCAGGACTGGTTACTGGAGGCGACCATTTCGCTGATGATCAGGCCGAGGGAATGGGGCAGACCCTGGCCGCCGTAGGCCGGGTCGGCGGCCAGGCCGTTCCAGCCCCCCTCGACGTACTGGGCGAAGGCTTCCTTGAAGCCCTTGGGCGTGGTCACCACGCCATCCTTCCACTGGCACTCTTCCTCGTCGCCGGAGCGGTTGATGGGCGAGAGCACCTGCTCGCAGAACTTGGCGCCCTCCTCGAGGATCGCCGAGACCATGTCCGGGGTGGCGTCGCTGGCACCGATGGCGGCGTAGGTCGCCGGGAAATCGAAGACTTCGTCGATCAAAAAGCGCATGTCGCGCAGGGGGGCCTTGTACTCGGGCATGGCAGGTTCTCCTTGGGCGAGCGCCAGGGTCGGCGCCAATCATCCGACCCTACTGCGCGCCCGGGCCCCGGACAACGAAGCTGCCGGCGCTGAATGCAGCGCCATAACCCGCTGCGCTAGGCGTCGGCCTTGCGCACCCGCACCGCGCCACGGCGGTTCTGCCCATGGAGGAACACGCGGTTGCGCCCGGCGCTCTTGGCGCTGTAGAGCGCCTGGTCGGCCACCTTGATGACTTCCTCGGGGGTGCGCTGCTCGGCATCGCGTTCGGCGACGCCGATGCTGATGGTGACCGAGACGCTCTGCCCGGCGGCGCCGCTGCGCTTGCTGCGGCCCTGCTCGTCGCTCTTGGGGCGGCTGTCCTTGTCGCGCAGCTGCATGCTGTAGTTCTCGATGGCTTCGCGTATCGCCTCCAGGTGCGGCTGGCATTCCTCCATGGTCTTGCCGGTGAAGACGATGGTGAATTCCTCGCCGCCATAGCGATACGCCTTGCCGCCGCCGGTGACCTTCTTCAGGCGGCTGGCGACCATGCGCAGCACCTGGTCGCCGACATCGTGGCCGTAGGTGTCGTTGAATTTCTTGAAGTGGTCGACGTCGGTCATCGCCAGCACATAGTTGCGCCCCAGGCGCTGCAGGCGCTCGTTGAGGGCGCGGCGGCCGGGCAGCCCGGTGAGCTCGTCACGGAAGGCCATCTGGTAGGCCTCGTGGGCCACCGAGGCGGTGAGCGCGAGCATCGCCAGGCTGCTCATGGCGTGCAGCGCATGGGGCAGGACGAAGACCTTGGGCAGCATCCACCAGATGCCCAGCAGCGCCAGGAGCTGGGCGGCATGTTGCGGCCTGGGCTGGCGCACATAGATGACCGCCAGGGCGATCAACGCGCCGACGAAGGCGAAGTAGGAAAGCTGGATCAGGCTCATCCAGGTGCCATGCAGCAACGGCCAATGCACGGCGGTGAGCGCCGGCAGCACGGACTCGGGGTAGCTGCGACCAAGCGCGACGGCGACGCCGACCACGGCGAGCATCACCGCAGCGCGGGCGACGAAGTCCTGCAGCAGGTGGGTGCGCTCCTGCCAGCAACCGAACAGGCCGAACAGCAGGGGCAGCAGCAGGCTGCAGAGGTGGAACACCAGGGCCGCGTCTTCACGCACGACACGCTCGGTCTGGTAGTAGTCGACCTGGGTGTCGAGCAGGTAATAGGCAAGGTAGAGGATCAGCAGCAGGAACAGCTGGCGCAAGCGGCCGTAGGCGGCGCAGAACGAACCGCCGAGCAGCAGCAGGAGCGTGGGCAGCACGTTGAACAGCGAGACGAAGAACTCGGTCATGACCGTCAGCGAGCCCATCACGCCGCCGGCCAGGATCAGGGCCAGGGGCGGGACGAAATGACTGACGCGAAAGGACGAGAGAGACCGCACTGATGCTGATCCAGACAGGTATCGAAGGGGGTGGGCGAGCTGGCCATATGATTGCATTTCTGCAGGGGCCACGCATCCGTCTGCGCGACGAAACGCCCCTATTCGCGCCCTCTTGGCCGAGGTTGCGGGCACATTCACACGCCCATGAAAAAGCCCGCCTTGCGGCGGGCTTCTTCATACAGCGCTAAGCCTTAGTAACCGAGGGCGAAGTCTTCTTCGGCCAGGTCCATCAGGTTGTTGGCGCCGGACAGCATGGTTTCAACATGGGTACGGGTACGCGGCAGGATGCGCTTGAAGTAGAAACGCGCGGTCTGCAGCTTGGCCTTGTAGAAGGCGGCGTCGCCTTCACCGGCAGCGATCTTCTCGGCAGCCAGGCGAGCCATGTCGGCCCAGAAGTAAGCCAGGCAGGCGTAACCGGAGTACATCAGGTAGTCCACGGAGGCGGCGCCGACTTCTTCGCGATCTTTCATCGCAGCCATGCCGACCTTCATGGTGATGTCGCCCCACTCCTTGTTCAGCTTGGCCAGCGGCTCGACGAATTCCTTGACGGCTTCGTTGCCTTCGTTGGCCTGGCAGAACTTGTGCACGATCTTGGTAAAGCCCTTCAGCGCTTCGCCCTGGGTCATGAGGATCTTGCGGCCCAGCAGGTCCAGAGCCTGGATGCCGGTGGTGCCTTCGTACAGCATGGAGATGCGGCTGTCGCGAACGTTCTGCTCCATGCCCCACTCGGCGATGAAGCCGTGGCCGCCATAGATCTGTACGCCGTGGTTGGCCGACTCGAAGCCGACTTCGGTCATGAACGCCTTGGCGATCGGGGTCAGGAAGGCCAGCAGCGCGTCGGCGGCTTTCTTCTCTTCCTCGTTCTGGCTGTATTTGACGATGTCGACCTGCTTGGCGGTGAAGTACACCATCGCGCGGTTGCCTTCGGCGAAGGCTTTCATGGTCAGCAGCATGCGACGCACGTCCGGGTGGACGATGATCGGGTCAGCGGGCTTCTCGGGCGCTTTCGGGCCGGTCAGAGCACGCATCTGCAGACGCTCGCGAGCGTATTTCAGGCCACCCTGGAAACCGATTTCGGCGTGGGCCAGGCCTTGCAGCGCGGTACCCAGGCGAGCGGTGTTCATGAAGGTGAACATGCAGTTCAGGCCTTTGTTCGCCGGGCCGATCAGGAAACCGGTAGCGCCGTCGAAGTTCATCACGCAGGTGGCGTTGCCGTGGATGCCCATCTTGTGTTCGAGGGAACCGCACGCAACGGCGTTGCGCTCGCCCACGCCGCCTTCGGCAGTCGGCATGAACTTCGGCACGATGAACAGGGAGATGCCTTTGGTGCCGGCCGGTGCATCGGGCAGGCGGGCCAGAACGATATGGACGATGTTGTCGGCCATGTCGTGCTCACCGGCGGAGATGAAGATCTTGGTGCCGGTGACTTTGTAGGAACCATCGGCCTGGGGCTCGGCCTTGGTGCGCAGCATGCCCAGGTCGGTACCGCAGTGCGGTTCGGTCAGGCACATGGTGCCGGTCCACTCGCCGGATACCAGCTTGGTCAGGTAGGTGTGTTTCTGGTCGTCGGTGCCGTGGGCGGACAGGGTGTTCATCGCGCCGTGGGACAGGCCGGGGTACATGCCCCAGGACCAGTTGGCTTCGCCGACCATTTCGCTGATGGCCAGGCCGAGCGACTCGGGCAGGCCTTGGCCGCCGTGGTCGACGTCATGGGCCAGGCTCGGCCAGCCGCCTTCGACGAACTGCTTGTAGGCTTCCTTGAAGCCGGTCGGGGTCTTCACGCCGGACTCGCTCCAGGTGCAACCCTCGATGTCACCCACGCGGTTCAGCGGAGCGATCACCTGCTCACAGAACTTCGCACCTTCCTCGAGAATGGCGTCAACCATGTCCGGGGTGGCGTCCTGGCAGCCAGGCAGGCTCTGATAGTGCGCTTCGTAGCCGAGCAGCTCGTCACGTACGAAACGGATATCACGCAAGGGGGCCTTGTAATCAGGCATAGCAGTAAACCTCTACGGTGGGTTCCTAGTTAAGGTGACCGGCACATCGGTCGCTTACAACATCACGGTAGTCGCTGTGGGCTGCACGGAAGCCGCCCGACAATCAAACAGGTGTTTGAAACATACGTTTACGCCAATCCCTTGTCAAGCATCCGCCCATCGGCGCTCAAGCGCGGGTATCGAGCAGGGGGCCGAGGGCGCTGGGGCTGGCGACCTGAAGGTAGATACCCAGATCCTGATTGGCCGCAGGAGAGGCCGAAGAAGACGACTCGTCCTCCGATTTGGCACGGGCGGCGGCTTTGCTCGCGGCCTCCTCGGAGGCTTCCTCGCGGCGCTGCTGGGCGAGTTCGACCAGCGCCTGCCCGGCCTGGGCAGCGGCTTCGGCGGCGACGCGGCGATCCTGGGCCGATGGATCGGCCGGGGCCAGCGCCGCGCGCTGCACCACCGCCATCTTGCGCAGGGTAGCGGCGGGGTCACCCGCCACTGCGCTCACGTCAATGCCGACTTCGCCGCCCGTGGCGTAGGACTGGCCGTCGGGGCCGCGCTTGAAGCTGTAGCTGGGGGAGCCGGCATAGGCAGCGCCTACCGCGGCATGGGCCTGCTCATGGGCGCGCACCTCGCGGTCCCGCGCAGCCAGTTCGGCGATTTCCTGCAGGTCCTGCTGTTCCTGCTGCCGTGTTGCGCGTGCAGAGGCCGCACCCTCGCCGTCACGCACATCGGCGCGGGTGCCCGTGGAAAGAGACCGATCATCGGTGGCCGATGAAGAGCGAAGAGAAGAGGAGGATTCAGTGGCAGCGCCGCTAAGCGAACCGCGCAAAGACGGCGACGCCAGTGTGGGCGAGGGGAGATATGCAGCACTGCCGATCCGCATGGGGCCCTCCCTGCCCGCGCCAGACCACCGGCCGCTAACGCAGTCGGGATGCCCTTGGTCAGGCGCGGGTGTCGATCAGGGTTCCGAGTACATCGTCAGCGGTCTTGATCACCTGCGCCCCGGCTTCCGCCTGGAACTTGCCGACGTTGAGGTCCACCAGGTTGCTCGCCTGGTCGGCACCGTTGAATTCCTGCACGCGGGCGCTGGGGGCCTGCTGGTTGCGCTGCACGGACGAGCCTGCGATATCCGCACCAGCCTGGTCGATACGACGCTGGCCAGACTGCAGAGCACTCAATCCTGCGCTGAAGGCACTACCGGAGATTTCCATCACCAACCCCGAAACAAGAGATTAACGACCTAATTGAAGCAGAAAACGCCTAAAAAACGTACAAACAAAAGGCTATCAACTTCGGATCGCTTATAGCCCAAGCGGGGCGAGGTCCAGCCAGGCCGCAACGGCGGCGGGTGTCGGCGACTCCAGACGCGGGATGCGGCCCAGGCAAGCGGCCGGAAGGCGCTCTGTCAGGGTGGCCAGGTTCTCTTCCAGGCGTGAGGTGTTCGGGTCCACCAGGTTGGCCACCCAGCCGGCGAGCGGCAGTCCATCCCGCAGGATCGCCTCGGCGCTGAGCAGTGCGTGGTTGATGCAGCCCAGGCGTACGCCGACCACGAGGATCACCGGCAGGCCCAGGGCAATCGGCAGGTCGGACAGGTTGGCCCGGTCCGCCAGGGGCACTCGCCAGCCACCCGCCCCTTCCACCAGGGTGAAGTCGGCGCCTTTGTCGAGAATCCGCCGCACCGGGACCGAGAGCGCGGCCAGGTTCAGCTCGACACCCGCTTCGCGGGCAGCCAGGTGCGGGGCGATGGCGGGCTCGAAGGCCAGCGGGTTGATCTCCTCGTAGGCCAGCGGCAGCGAGCACTCGCCCAGCAGTGCCAGGGCGTCTTCGTTGCGCAGGCCCTCGGCGGTAGCCAGGCAACCGGACGCCACCGGCTTGCTCGCCGCCGTGGACAGCCCGGCCCGGCGCGCGGCATGCAGCAGGCCGGCCGCCACCGTGGTCTTGCCGATCTCGGTGTCGGTACCGGCGATGAAGAAGGCAGCGGCCATTCAGGAATCCTTGCGCAGCAGGCCGTGGACGACCTGATAGGTAATGGGCAGGCCGGCGTCATCGCGGCGACGCTCGTAGGCGTCGATCAGGGCGAGCATACGCGCCCGGCCGGTCAGGCCACCGGGACGACCAGGGTTGAGATTGTGCGCACCCAGCGCCTTGAGCTCATGGGTCAGGCTGCGCAGGTCGGGGAAATGCAGGGTCCGCGGGCGACGTTCGAGCTGCAGCGGATTCATCCCGCTTGCGCCGCAAAGCGCCTGGTAGCGCTGGAACTCGCGGAAGCGGTTGACGTGGACAAAGCCGTCCACCTCCTGCCAACTGTCGCGCAGCTCCTGCAGGGTGCCGACACAGAGACTGCTGAACACCAGCAGTCCACCCGGGCGCAACACCCGTCGCGCCTCGGCCAGCACGGCGGCGAAATCGCCGCACCACTGCACCGCCAGGCTGCTGAACACCAGGTCCAGGCAACCATCTGCCAGCGGCAGGCGCTCGGCGTCGCCCGCCGCGAAATACCGCGCGCCCCCTAGGGGTTGCGCGTGCTGCAGCATGCCTTCGGCGATATCCATCGCCAGGCCAGACGAAGCCGGGAAGCGCTGCGCCAGTAGGCGCGAGAAGTACCCGGTGCCGCAGCCCAGGTCGAGCCAGCGCTCAGGAGCAAAGTGCTCGGGCAGGCTGTCGAGCAGGGCACCGCCGACGGCGCGTTGCAGCTCGGCAACGCTGTCATAGCTGGCCGCTGCGCGGGAGAAAGAGGCCGCTACCTGGCGCTTGTCCGGCAGGGGCGAGCCGTCCTGGGGAGCACAGGGCAGAGGCAGGGCAACGGATTCAGACATCTTCACCTTCGAACATGAACGCCAGCATCGCCTCGGCGACCGCATCCGGGCACTCCACCGGCAGGCCGTGGCTGGCCTCGCGGATGATCGACGCTTCCACATCCGGTAACCAATCCAGCAACGCCTGGCAGGCGGCTGCGGGCACCAGCGCATCGCGGCCGGCGAACAGGTGCAACTGAGGGCCGCTGTAGGCACGCAGGGCGCCACGGGTATCCAGCCCAGCCAGCAGTTGCAGGCCGGCCTCCAGCACCTCGAACGGCGTCGACGGCTGGGTGACCTGCAGTTGCCGCGCCAGGGTGCGCGGGTCCTTGGCGCCCTGGCTCACCAGCATGCGGAAGCGCTTGAGGGTCAGTGCAGGGTCAAGGCCGAAGGCTTCGTGGAAGGCAGCGAAGACCTCGCCGGGCATGGCGCTCTGCCAATCGTCACGAGCACGGAAACACAGGTTGCTCGCAAGACCGATAAGCCCGCGGCATGCCCCATCGCGCCGTGCCGCCAATTGCGCCGCCAGCATACCGCCCAGGGACCAGCCGGCCAGCCAGCAGTCGCTCGGCAGGCGCGCATCGAGTTCGTCTAGCCAGGCTTCCGGCTCCGCCAGATCGGGCAGCGCTTCGATCTCGATATTCAGGTGCGGCGCACGCTCGGACAGGGCATCGCGCAGCGGCTCCAGGGCCGCCGGGCCCAGCGCCCAGCCGGGCAGCAGGATCAGTCGATCACGCATCGGTTCTTCCTTCCTTAGCCAGAATGTTCCAGCTTTCGGACAACGCCAGGAGCAACAGTTCCAGCTGGGCCTCGCTGTGGGAGGCGCTGAAGGTCACCCGCAGGCGCGCGCTGCCGGCCGGCACCGTGGGCGGGCGGATGGCGCCGACGAGGATGCCGCGCTCGCGCAGCAGGGCCGCGAGTCTCATGGCGCGGGCGCTGTCACCGACGAGGATCGGCTGGATCGGCGTCGGGCTGTCCATCAGCGTCAGGCCGATCTCGGCGGCGCCCTCGCGGAAGCGCTGGATCAGCCGGTTCAGGTGCTCGCGACGCCAGCTCTCCTTCTGCAGCAGCTCAAGGCTCTTGAGGGTCGCGCAGGCCACGGCGGGCGGCTGGCTGGTGGTGTAGATGTAGGGGCGGGCGAACTGCACCAGCGTCTCGATCAGCTCCTCGCTGCCGGCAACGAAGGCACCAGCGGTGCCGAAGGCCTTGCCCAGGGTGCCCACCAGCACGGGCACGTCGTCCAGACCGAGGCCGAAGTGCTCGACGATGCCGCCGCCCGTGGCGCCCAGGGGGCCGAAGCCGTGGGCGTCGTCGACCATCACCCAGGCGCCCTTCTCCCTGGCCTTGGCGCAGAGCGCAGGCAGGTCGGCGAGGTCGCCGTCCATGCTGAACACACCGTCGGTGACCACCAGGGTGTTGCCTTCCGCCTTCTCCAGGCGCGAAGCCAGGCTGCCCACATCGTTGTGCAGGTAGCGGGAAAAACGTGCCCCGGAGAGCAGGCCCGCGTCCAGCAGCGAGGCGTGGTTGAGGCGATCCTCCAGCACGCTGTCGCCCTTGCCCACCAGCGCGGTGACGGCGCCCAGGTTGGCCATGTAGCCGGTGGAGAACAGCAGCGCGCGCGGCCGACCGGTGAACTCGGCCAGGGCCAGCTCCAGTTCGTGGTGCGGTCCGCTGTGGCCGATCACCAGGTGCGAGGCCCCCCCACCGGCGCCCCAGCGCTCGGCACCGGCACGCAACGCGGCAATCACCTCGGGGTGGTTGGCCAGGCCCAGGTAGTCGTTGGAACAGAAGGCGAGCATCGCCCGGCCATCCACCACCACCTCGGGCCCCTGGGGGCTTTCCAGCAGGGGGCGCTGGCGGTAAAGGTCAGCGGCGCGGCGCTCGGCGAGTCGGGAAGCGAGATTGAAGGGCATAGAAAGCTCGAAGCGGGAAGCTAGAAGCTGAAAGCCCGAGCCACCCGCTTCAAGCTTCCGGCTTCCGGCTTCCAGCTCGCCGTCTTTAAACAGCAGCGTTATAGAAGAGCTTGGAGTCTCTCTGCTCCACCAGCGCCTGTTCGATGGCGGCCTGGTGCACTTCGTCGGCGTGTTCTTCGCGCTCTTCCGGCTTGATGCCGAGACGGGCGAAGAGCTGCATGTCCTTGTCCGCCTGGGGGTTGGCGGTGGTCAGCAGTTTTTCGCCGTAGAAGATGGAGTTGGCGCCGGCCATGAAGGCCAGGGCCTGCATCTGCTCGTTCATCTGCTCGCGGCCTGCGGAGAGGCGTACATGGGACTTCGGCATCATGATGCGCGCCACGGCCAGGGTGCGGATGAAGTCGAACGGGTCGACGTCCTTCTCTTCGGCAAGCGGCGTGCCCTTGACCTTGACCAGCATGTTGATCGGCACCGACTCCGGGTGCTCCGGCAGGTTGGCCAGCTGGATCAGCAGGCCGGCGCGGTCGTCCACCGACTCGCCCATGCCGAGGATGCCGCCGGAACAGATCTTCATCCCCGCTTCACGCACATAGGCCAGGGTCTGCAGGCGCTCGCTGTAGGTGCGGGTGGTGATGATGTTGCCGTAGAACTCCGGCGAGGTATCGAGGTTGTGGTTGTAGTAGTCCAGCCCGGCATCGGCCAGCGCCTGGGTCTGCTCCTGGTCGAGGCGGCCAAGGGTCATGCAGGTCTCGAGGCCGAGCTTCTTCACGCCCTTCACCATCTCCAGCACGTAGGGCATGTCCTTGGCGGAGGGGTGCTTCCAGGCGGCGCCCATGCAGAAGCGCGTGGAGCCGATGGCCTTGGCCTCGGCGGCGGCCTGCAGGACCTTCTGCACCTCCATCAGCTTTTCCTTGTCCAGGCCGGTGTTGTAGTGGCCGGACTGGGGGCAATACTTGCAGTCTTCGGGGCAGGCGCCGGTCTTGATCGACAGCAGGGTGGAAACCTGCACGCGATTCGGGTCGAAGTGGCTGCGATGCACGGTCTGCGCCTGGAACAGCAGGTCATTGAAGGGTTGCTCGAACAGCGCCCGCACTTCGGCGAGGGACCAGTCGTGGCGTGTAGAGATGGCTGCGGTTGCACTCATGGGAGCTTCCTTCGACGCGTGGATCGCGCCTCTTGTAAGGGGAAATCCCGACGGCGGGCGCGGGAATTCAGGCTGATGGGCATCTTGATTTTGGGGTATGACGCTGTCAACCAAAAACTCGACACAGGTTTACATCTGGTTATTTATTAGCCACAAAGAACCCTTGGCTGCCGTTTGGATCAAAGACCCTGACGGTCCTGAACGCATAAGGAATGAGCATGGGTAACGACGGTTTCTTCAGTTGGCTGGGCGAGGCGATCGGCAAGGTGATCCGCTTCATCGTCGACCTCCTTTCCAGCGTCCTCGGCGGCGTCTGGGCGGCCATGGACGACTTTCTCCACGGCCTCGCGCGGGCCATCGGCATGGATGTGTCGATCTTCAGCTTCGTCGTACTCATTCTCGGCCTGCTCCTGCTGTTCAGCGGCGTACGCGCACTGCTGCGAAAGGGCATCATCAGCGGCCTGATCCTCATCTTCCTCGGCCTGGTCGTCATGAGCTGGCTGATCCACTGATCTCGCCCACGGAGTGGCGCCATGGACAGGATCGTCCACCTGCTGCGCCACCTCGCCACCCCGTCCCCGACCTGCGCGCTATGCGGCGCGTGGGCGAGCGGCGGCACCTTGCCCATCTGCCCCGGCTGCGAAGGCGACCTCCCCTGGCTGGACGGCTGCTGCAGCGTCTGCGCCCTGCCCCTCCCCGCCCACGGCCTGGTGTGTGGCGAATGCCTGAAGCGCCCACCCGCCTTCGATGCCGCCCATATCGCCTGGCGCTATGACTTCCCGGTAGATAGCCTCATCACCCGCTTCAAGCACCAGGCCCAATGGCCGCTGGGGCGCCTGTTGGCGGAGCTTCTGGCCAACCACCTGCAACGGACCCAGGCCGCAGGTGAACCCCGCCCCGATGCCCTGCTCGCCGTGCCGCTGGCCGCCCGGCGCCAACGCCAGCGCGGCTTCAACCAGGCGCAGATGCTCGCCCACTGGCTTGGCCGTCAACTGCGCCTGCCCGTGCACGACGACTGGCTACTCCGCGCCCTCGACACCCCCGCCCAGCAAGGCCTGGACGCCGCCACCCGCAAGCGCAACCTGCGCGGCGCCTTCCAGCTCGCCAGGCACGCCACGCCGAGCGGGCTGCACCTGGCCCTGGTGGACGACGTCCTGACCACCGGCACCACCGCGCAATACCTCGCCCAGCTGCTGAAACGCGCCGGCGCCGCGCGGGTCGACATCTATTGCCTGGCCCGCACGCCCAAACCCGGCAGCAGACCCTGAGTGCTTGACTGAAGCGTCGGACTCACTCAGCCTGCTGCGCCATAGTCACCAGCAGTTATCCGCCATGAGCCAGCTCACGCCCCTGACCCAGCAACTGACCCGCCGCCCGCAGCGCATGGCCCTGCTGGAGCAGATCGGCGTGCAGGGCTCGATCACCCGCGCCGCCAAGGCCGCAGGGCTGAGCTACAAGGCCGCGTGGGACGCCATCGACGAACTCAACAACCTTTCCGAGAAGCCCCTGGTCGAGCGCAGCGTCGGCGGCAAGGGCGGCGGTGGTGCACGCCTGTCAGCCGAGGGCGTGCGCCTGCTGGCCCTGTTCAAGCGCATGGAAAGCCTGCAGGCGCGTCTGCTGGAAAGCGCCGAAAGCGAGCAGGACCTCGAGCGCCTCGGCCGCCTGATGCTGCGCACCAGCGCCCGCAACCAGCTCAGCGGCAAGGTCGTTGCGCTGCACGCCCAGGGTCGCAACGACGTGGTGGAGATCGAACTCCCCGGTGGTGCGAGCATGCGCGCGCAGATCACCCATGACAGCAGCGAAAAACTGGAGCTCGCCCCAGGCGGCGGCGTGATCGCCCTGATGAAGGCCGGCTGGCTCAGCGTACAGTCCCTGGGCGCTACGCCCGACCCGCAGATGAACGCCCTGGAAGGCCGCATCGAAGCGATCCTGCCCGATGACGAAGGCCCCAGCGAAGTGCGCATCACCCTGGCCAGCGGCCAGACCCTGTGCGCCCTGGCCGAAGCCCAGCAACTCAAGGCCGATGGCCTGCAGCCCGGCAGCATGGCCCGCGCCCAGTTCTCCCCCAGCCAGGTTCTGCTCGGCACCCCGCTCTGAGATGCGCTCCTTATAGATAGGCCGCCCCGCTGGTGCCATTGGCGCTAGACTTGCTGCCCAATCCATCGGAGCCACCCATGTCCCATCCCTTCGCCGAACTGACCCCCGACCTGGTGCTCGATGCAGTGGAGAGCCTGGGCTACCTCAGTGACGCCCGCGTGCTGGCCCTGAACAGCTACGAGAACCGCGTCTACCAGGTCGGCATCGAGGACGAGCAGCCGCTGATCGCCAAGTTCTATCGCCCGCAACGCTGGACCGACGCCGCGATCCGCGAAGAGCACGCCTTCAGCGCCGAGCTCGCCGAACATGAAGTCCCGGTGGTGGCCCCGCTCTCCCGGGATGGCGAGACCCTGTTCGAACACGCCGGCTTCCGCTTCGCCCTGTTCCCCCGTCGCGGCGGCCGCGCCCCCGAGCCCGGCAACATGGACCAGCTCTACCGCCTCGGCCAGTTGCTCGGCCGCCTGCATGCGGTGGGTGCCGTGCGCCCCTTCGAGCACCGCGAGACCCAGACCGTCCAGGCCTTCGGCCATGACTCGCTGCACACCCTGCTGGAGGGCGGCTTCGTGCCCAAGAGCCTGCTCCCGGCCTATGAGTCCGTCGCCCGCGACCTGCTCAAGCGCCTCGACCAGCGCTTCGGCGAGGTGCGCTACAACGCCATCCGCCTGCATGGCGACTGCCACCCCGGCAACCTGCTGTGCCGTGATGAAACCTTCCACATGGTCGACCTCGACGACTGCCGCATGGGCCCGGCAGTGCAAGACCTGTGGATGATGCTCGCCGGCGAGCGCCACGAGCGCCTGACGCAGCTCTCCGAGCTGGTGGACGGCTACCAGGAATTCCACGATTTCGACCCCCGCGAGCTGCCCCTCATCGAAGCCCTCCGGGCCCTGCGCCTGATGCACTACAGCGCCTGGCTGGCACGGCGCTGGGACGACCCGGCCTTCCCCATGAGCTTCCCCTGGTTCGGCAGCGAGCGTTATTGGGGCGACCAGGTGCTGATCCTGCGCGAGCAGCTGGCGGCGATGGACGAAGAGCCGTTGCGGCTGTTCTAGTCCCCTGCGAACGAGAGCGGAACGCGGCGTAACGTATTTCTTACGCCCGTTTCGACGGTGGCCTGCCGGAAGATCCTGAACACACAGACAAGTCGGCCAGGCGGCCTCTAGAATGTCGGACCTTTCGTTAGCGACCTAAGCAAGGACCTTGCATGGCCACCGCCAACCCGCGTCGCGGGTACATCCTCGGCCTGACCGCCTACATCATCTGGGGCCTGTTCCCCATCTACTTCAAAGCCATCCAGGCCGTCCCCGCCCTTGAGATCATCGTCCATCGCGCGGTCTGGTCCGCCGTGTTCGGCGCCCTCCTGCTGCTGGTGTGGAAGCACCCCGGCTGGCTGCGTGAACTGCGGGCCAACCCGAAACGCTTCGGCATCCTCGCCGCCAGCGGCGTGCTGATCGCCTCCAACTGGCTGGTCTACGTCTGGGCGGTGAACAACGGGCGCATGCTCGAAGCCAGCCTGGGCTACTACATCAACCCGCTGGTGAACGTGCTGCTGGGAATGCTGCTGCTCGGCGAGCGCCTGCGTCGCCTGCAATGGCTCGCCGTGGGCCTGGCGACCGCGGGCGTGGCGCAGCAAATCTGGCAAGTGGGCAGCCTGCCCTGGGTGTCGCTGACCCTGGCGCTGACCTTCGGCTTCTACGGGCTGATCCGCAAGCAGGCGCCGGTAGCGGCGCTGCCCGGGCTGGTGGTGGAGACCTGGCTGCTGCTGCCCATCGCACTGGGCTGGCTGGCCCTGCACCCGGCGGCACAGACCAGCCAGGTGGCGTTCTGGAGCACGCCCGAAGCCTTCTGGCTGATGGCCGCCGGCCCCATCACCCTGGTGCCGCTGGTGTGCTTCAACGCCGCCGCTCGCCACCTGCCCTACACCACCCTGGGCTTCCTCCAGTACCTGGCGCCGACCTTGGTGATGCTGCAGGCCATCTTCCTCTATGGCGAGCACTTCGACCCGAGCAAGCTCATCGCCTTCTGCTTCATCTGGGCCGGCCTGCTCGTCTACAGCGTCGACGCCTGGTTCACCCTGCGTCGCAACGTCGGCTGAGCAGAAAACGAACGATCGGCTACAGGCCATGCAACGCGAGGCCTGTAGCCGTTTCTCCCAAGGTTATCCACAGCTCCATCCCCGCCCTTTGTGCACAAGCCGCTGATTTAGCTCGTTTTTCACCCAGGTAGCGGAAAAGCCCGCCCCGCTTTGGGCAGCCGTTACGCTCCCCAGGTTATCCACAGGCTTGCCCAGGTTTTCCGGGGATAGCGGCTCAGGACGCCTGGGGCTGCAGGTTGAGTTCCACCATCAGGTCGTCGGCCAGGGTCTCCAGGCGCCTCTGCAGCACATCCAGCGAAAGCGTCAGCGGCACCGCCAGTAGCGCTTCGGCATGGAACAGCGGCTCGCTGCTCATGGGCGCCGGCTTCACCTCGGTCACCAGGCGCTCCAGGTTCACCCCCTCCTCGGACAGCAACCGGGTGATGTCGCGGACGATGCCGGGACGATCGTTCCCCACCAGGTCCAGCAGGATCGGCTTCCAGGTGCAGGAGGGCTCGATGCCGCTTTCCGCCAGCATCACCCGGATGCCGTGGGCGGCCAGGCCCTGCAGCCCTTCCACCAGTTCGTCATAACCCTCGGCTGGCACCGCCACCCGCAGGATGCCGGCGAACTGCCCGGCCATGCGCGACATGCGGCTTTCCAGCCAGTTGCCGCCATGGGCGGCGATGCACTGGGCGACCCGTTCCACCAACCCGGGCTGATCCGGGGCGATTACCGTCAGTACCAGATGGTCCACGCTCTACTCCTTATCTCAGTGGGGCCGCCTCAGGCGAGGCTCAGCCAATAGGTCAGGTACACCTGGTCGCGCACGTAGCCCAGGCGCTCGTACAGCGCCTGGCCGGCCAGGTTGGTCTTCGCCGTCTCCAGCTGCAGGCCGCAGGCACCGGTGGCCTCGCCATGGGCACGCGCCGCGTTCATCAGCTCTTCGCCCACCCCTTGCCGGCGGGCATCGGGAGCGACGTACAGGTCGCTGAGCAACCAGGCCGGCGCCAGGGCCAGGGACGACATGAAGGGGTAGAGCTGCACGAACCCTTGCGCCCTGCCCTCCAGGCTACGCGCGATGAACAGCACCGAATCGCCGCGCGCCAGGCGGTCACCAAGAAAGTCGCGCACCTCGCCCAGGGGGCGCGGCACTTCGTAGAAATCCAGGTAGCCGGAGAAGAGTTCGGCGAGCTCATCGATATCGGCAGCGGTTACGGCATGCACAGCCATGGTGGAACTCCGTTTTTTGTAGTGGGAGGAGTATAGAAAAGAGCTGGATGTAGTCCCGAAATCTACCTTCACAGCCTGCGGCGCTGGGTCGCAGGCACGGTTTTTCAGAAATCGTGTACGTTTTTAAGATTTATCTGGAACAATCACCCAGTTTTTTGAGAACATTCTGCCCCCGCTGTGACTGTAAGGCGTTTTCCGGTCGCATAGCGACGCACGCCCATGATTTTTACGGCGGGTTCATGTAGTATGCCGCGGCTCGGACTACAAGCACTGGAGCATGGTCCGAAGCGGATATTGAGCAGAGTGAGGCAAGCAATGACTGAGCGCGTTCAAGTCGGTGGCCTGCAGGTCGCCAGAGTCCTGTTCGACTTCGTGAATCACGAAGCCATCCCCGGAACCGGCCTCAGCGCCGAGAAGTTCTGGGCCGGAGCCGAAGCGGTCATCAATGACCTGGCGCCCAAGAACAAAGCCCTGCTCGCCAAGCGCGACGAACTCCAGGCGCAGATCGATGCCTGGCACCAGGCCCGCGCCGGCCAGGCCCACGATGCCGTGGCCTACAAGACTTTCCTTCAGGAAATCGGCTACCTGCTCCCCGAGCCGGCCGACTTCCATGCCACCACCACCAACGTTGACGAAGAAATCGCCCGCATGGCCGGCCCGCAGCTGGTCGTACCGGTGATGAATGCCCGCTTCGCGCTGAACGCCGCCAACGCCCGCTGGGGTTCGCTGTACGACGCGCTCTACGGCACCGACGTGATCAGCGAAGAAAACGGCGCCGAGAAGGGCAAGGGCTACAACAAGGTCCGTGGTGACAAGGTCATCGCCTTCGCCCGCGCCTTCCTCGACGAAGCCGCCCCGCTGCACGACGGCTCCCACGTCGACGCCACCGCCTACGCCATCAAGGACGGCGCCTTCGCCGTGACCCTGAAGGACGGCACCGCCACCGGCCTCAAGGACGCTGCCCAGTTCATCGCCTTCCAGGGTGATGCCGCAGCCCCGCAAGCCCTGCTGCTGAAGCACAACGGCCTGCACTTCGAAATCCAGATCGACGCCAACAGCCCCATCGGCAAGACCGATGCCGCTGGCGTCAAGGACGTGCTGATGGAAGCCGCCCTGACCACCATCATGGATTGCGAAGACTCCGTTGCCGCCGTCGACGCCGACGACAAGACCGTGGTCTACCGCAACTGGCTGGGCCTGATGAAAGGCGACCTGGCCGAGAGCGTGTCCAAGGGCGGCGAGACCTTCACCCGCACCATGAACCCCGACCGCGTCTACACCAAGGCCGACGGTGCCGAGCTGACCCTGCACGGCCGCAGCCTGCTGTTCGTGCGCAACGTCGGCCACCTGATGACCAACCCGGCCATTCTCGACGCCGCTGGCAACGAGATCCCGGAAGGCATCCAGGACGCGCTGTTCACCAGCCTGATCGCCCTGCACAACCTCAACGGCAACACCAGCCGCAAGAACACCCGCACCGGCTCGGTCTACATCGTCAAGCCGAAGATGCACGGTCCGGAAGAAGTCGCCTTCGCCGCTGAAATCTTCAGCCGCGTCGAAGATGTGCTCGGCATGCCGCGCAACACCCTGAAGGTGGGCATCATGGACGAAGAGCGCCGCACCACCATCAACCTCAAGGCGTGCATCAAGGCCGCCAGCGAGCGCGTGGTCTTCATCAACACCGGCTTCCTCGACCGTACCGGTGACGAAATCCACACCTCCATGGAAGCTGGCGCCGTCGTGCGCAAGGCCGCCATGAAGAGCGAGAAGTGGATCGGCGCCTACGAAAACAACAACGTCGACATCGGCCTGGCCACCGGCCTGCAAGGCCGCGCCCAGATCGGCAAGGGCATGTGGGCCATGCCCGACCTGATGGCCGGCATGCTCGAGCAGAAGATCGGCCACCCGCTGGCCGGTGCCAACACCGCCTGGGTGCCGTCGCCGACCGCCGCCACCCTGCACGCCCTGCACTACCACAAGGTCGACGTGTTCGCCCGTCAGGCCGAGCTGGCCAAGCGCACGCCCGCCTCGGTGGACGACATCCTGACCATCCCGCTGGCGCCCAACACCAACTGGAGCGCCGACGAGATCCAGAACGAACTGGACAACAACGCCCAGGGCATCCTCGGCTATGTAGTGCGCTGGATCGACCAGGGCGTCGGCTGCTCCAAGGTGCCGGACATCAACGATGTCGGCCTGATGGAAGACCGCGCCACCCTGCGTATCTCCAGCCAACTGCTGGCCAACTGGCTGCGCCACAACGTGGTCACCGAGGAGCAGATCCTCGCTAGCCTCAAGCGCATGGCTCCGGTGGTTGACCGTCAGAACGCCAACGACCCGCTGTACCGCCCGCTGGCCCCCAACTTCGACGACAACGTAGCCTTCCAGGCCGCAGTCGAACTGGTGGTCGAAGGCACCAAGCAGCCCAACGGCTACACCGAGCCGGTCCTGCACCGTCGTCGCCGCGAGTTCAAGGCGAAGAACGGCCTGTAAGCCGGGCTCCACAAAAAACCGCCCCTCGGGGCGGTTTTTTCATGCCTGTGAAAAGCCCTTCAGCCAGGCAACAAGGGCAGCAGTTCCGCCTCGATCAATTGCAGCGGCCGCAGCGAGCGCTGCACCCGGGCCACGCCCAGCGCGCCTTCCAGGGCGGCGATCAGCAACCAGGCGCGGCTCTCGGCAACGGCCGCCGGCACACCGTCCGCGCCCAGCGCCTGCTCGAACACGCCGTGCCAGCCAGCCAGCGCAGCGCCGCAACGCTGGTGAACGCCGTTCAGCTCATCGTCGATACTCAAGGTGGTGGCGAAGATGGGGCAGGACTCGGCGTAGCCCGACGCCTCCAGCCAACCGCGCAGTGTGGCGGTAAAGCCTAGCAAGGCGTTGCGCGCATGGGGTGCCCGGCTCGCGGCCTGTTCGAGATGCGCTCGCACCTCGCTGGCGACGAAGTCGATAGCCGCGCCGACGATCTCCGGCTTGCCATCGGGGAAGTAGTGATAGAGCGACCCCTTGGGCGTTTCCGAGCGCGCGATGATGTCGCCCAGGGGGGTGCCGAAATAGCCCTTGCTCGCCAGCAGTGAAGCGGTGGCGCGCACGACGCGATCGGCAGCGTTGGATTTCTTCGGCAAGGGAACCTCTCCAGGACAGTGACGCGCGCCGGTCCCCCGGCGCGCGCAAAGCATGCCCGAGCTTCAGGGAATATGAAACACAGCGCTGGCGCGGGCCACGGGGTGCCCGCTGCTGCTCAGGTCGGCACTGGCGAAGGCCAGGCGCTGGCCGATCTTGTGGATCGCCGTGCGCACCTCCACCAAGTCACCCAGGCGTGCCGCCCCGCAGAAGTCCAGGCTCAGGTTCACCGTGGCCATCGCCAGGGGCGGCTCCTGTGAGAAGGCCGTGGAGTAGCCCAGCGCGACATCCGCCAGGGTGCAGAGCAAACCACCATGGGCGGTGCCCCGCAGGTTGCAGTGCTTCTGCTGGATGCGCGCAGCGATGACCAGGCCGCCCTCCTCGTCGCGCCGGGAATACAGCGGGCCCAGCAGATCGAGGAAGGGGCTGCTGCGGAACAGCGGCTCGAAACCGGGAGGGATCGCGTCGTCCATCAGCGTCCGCCCTCGCCACCGACCTTGGCCACGCTGGCCAGGGCCACCGCCACCAGCTTCTCTTCGCCATTCCTGATCGCGAAGACCTCGGCGAAGGTGGCCAGGGACCGGCTCGACGCCTTCAGCACCCGTCCCCGGGCCAGCAACCGCTCACCCACCGCCGGCGCCAGCAGGTTGAGTTTGTACTCCGAGGTCACCACGTCCCCCGCCACCGAGGCCGCCGCCCAGGCGCAGGCGCTGTCGGCCATGAAGCCGACCACTGCGCCATGCACGAAGCCATGGTGCTGGTGCATCACCTCCGGCTTCACGTCGACTTCCAACTCGACGACGCCATCGCCCAGCGCATTGACGCGCGCGCCCATCAGCGCAGCGAAGGGGGTGGCGCGGATCACCGCCTCGAGTCTTTCCAGCAAACGCGGATTCTCACTCATGACACGTCCTCCTGAAGAAAATGGCCGGCCTTTTTATATAGACCGGTCTAACTATTTTTCTCAGAAAGCGATCACCCACAAGCAGGCGCAGGCCTGCATCAGGCCGGCGAATGCCAGGCCAACCAGCACCTTGATGAACGGAGGGAGGAAATGAAAAGCCGCCTCGCGGCGGCTTCAGGCGCTTTTCAGCGCGAGGATTTCGGCCTTGCCTTGCCTCGCCCTCACCGGCGGGCTCTTCGCCGGCGGAGCACCCAGCTCGTTGCGCACCAGCGTAACCAGGCGGCTGATATCCACGGGCTTGAGCAGGAAATCGAGCACCTTCAGGCGCATGGCCTCGATGGCGTCCTGCACATCGGCGTCACCGCTGGTGATGATCACCGGCAGGTCGGCACGTGCCGATTGACGAACCTCGCGGACCAGCTCCAGGCCGCCGCCGCAGGGCAGGTGCAGCTCGGTCACCAGCAGGTCGATGGAGGGTCGCGCCAGCAGCAGCGCCAGTGCCTGCTCGGCGCTGCCGGCGGTGGTGCAGACGATGCCCTGGGCCAGCAGCCTCTCGGCCAGGGCGTCACGCGCCGCCTCGTCGCCGTCCACCAGCAGGACGCTGGGCTGGGCGTTGGGCACGCGCACGAGCTCATCGAGGGCCTTCATCTCCTCCTGGCTCAGCAAGTCACCGTAGTTCATGGACTTCACCTCGTAGCGGCCGTTGCAGGCGCGCTGCTCCACACAAAACCGGAATGCGCGGGATTACGCCTGTGTGATAGCGGATGAACATAAGAGTTCCTGCACCCCCGCCGAACGGTACGAAAAACGACCAACGCGACGGCACGCACGCAAAACCCCGGTCCAGACAGCCCCGCCCCTGGCGACCGAGCGGCCGGGAGGCGCCGGCGGCCTCTCTATACTTACGTCCAATGTGCAGCACCGCTGCAGCCACCGACCATGCACCCCACAACAAGAGAGCCGTGGAACCCACAGCATGAGCACGACGGACGCCTTCGCCCAGGCGGGCAAGCTGGCGGTGATGCAGAACGTCCATGGCACCATGGAATTCCTGCAGAAATTCCCCCCCTTCAACCAGATGGAAAGCGCCCACCTGGCCTACCTGGTGGAGAACTGCCTGCTGCGTTTCTACGGGCGTGGGGAATCCATCATCAAGCCCAGCGACGGGCCGGTAGAGCACTTCTATATCGTCAAGCAGGGCCGGGTCGTCGGCGAGCGCCCGCATTCGGCCAAGCGCGGCACCGAAACCACCTTCGAGATCGCCGGCGGCGAGTGCTTCCCCCTCGCCGCCCTGCTCGGCGAGCGCGCCACCCGCACCGAGCACTTGGCCGGTGAAGACACCTTCTGCCTGCTCCTGGCCAAGCCCGCCTTCGTGCGCCTGTTCGCCCTCTCCGGCCCCTTCCGCGACTTCGCCCTGCGCGGCGTCAGCAGCCTGCTCGACCAGGTCAACCAGCAGGTGCAGCTGCGCGCGGTGGAAACCCTCGGCGCCCAGTACTCCCTCGACACCCGCCTGATCGACCTCGCCGTGCGCCAGCCCATCGCCTGCCCGCCGCAGATGCCCCTGCGCGACGCCGTGCGGCTGATGCACGAGAACCAGGTGGGCAGCATCGTCGTCGTCGACGAGCAGCAGCGGCCCCAGGGCATCTTCACCCTGCGCGACCTGCGCCGGGTGATAGCCGACGCCTGCGCCGACCTGGGCCAGAGCATCGCCGAGCTGATGACCCAGCAGCCCTTCCACCTGCCGCCGGACGCCAGTGCGTTCGACGCCGCCATCGCCATGACCGAGCGCCACATCGCCCACGTCTGCGTGGTGGAGGACGGTCGCCTGCGCGGCGTGGTCTCCGAGCGCGACCTGTTCTCCCTGCAGCGCGTCGACCTGGTGCACCTGGCGCGCACCATCCGCCACGCCGGCCGGGTGGAAACCCTCGCCGCCCTGCGCAGCGACATCCAGCGCCTGGTGGACAGCATGCTCGCCCACGGCGCCAGCTCCACCCAGATCACCCACATCATCACCCTGCTCAACGACCACACCGTGTGCCGGGTCATCGAGCTGGCCATCGAAGCCCTCGGCGACCCCGGCCTGCCCTTCACCTGGCTGTGCTTCGGCAGCGAAGGCCGTCGCGAGCAGACCCTGCACACCGACCAGGACAACGGCATCCTCTTCGAGGCCCGCGACGCCGCCGAAGCCGCCGCCATCCGTGGGCGCCTGCTGCCCCTGGCCGAGCGCATCAACCAGGACCTGGCCAAGTGCGGCTTCGAGCTGTGCCGGGGGCGCATCATGGCCGGCAACCCCGAGCTGTGCCTGTCGCGCCAGGAATGGAGCCGCCGCTTCGCCGGTTTCATCCGCGAAGCCACGCCGGAAAGCCTGCTGGGCTCGAGCATCTACTTCGACCTGCGCACCGTCTGGGGCGACCGCGAGAGCTGCGAGCAACTGCGCCGCGAGGTGCTCGCCCAGGTCGCCGACAACCGTCTGTTCCAGCGCCTGATGGCCGACAACGCCCTGCGCCAGCGCCCGCCCGTGGGCCGCTTCCGCGATTTCGTGGTGGCCCGCAAAGGCGCCGAGAAAGACACCCTCGACCTCAAGGTCCAGGGCCTCACCCCCTTCGTCGACGGCGCGCGCCTGCTCGCCCTGGCCCACGGCATCGACAGCTGCAACACCCTCGAACGCCTGCGCCAACTGGTCGCCCACGAGGTGATCGACGCCCAGGACGGCGCCGCCTTCGAGGAGGCCTACCACTTCATCCAGCAGACCCGCATGCAGCAGCACCAGCAACAGGCCCGCCAGGGGCTGCCCTTCTCCAACCGGCTCGACCCGGACAGCCTCAACCACCTGGACCGGCGCATCCTCCGCGAATCCTTCCGCCAGGCCCAGCGCCTGCAGGCCAGCCTCGCGCTGCGCTACCAGCTATGAACGCCCTCGCCTGGCTCACCCGGCGCCACCGCCCGCCGTTGAGCGATGCCCAGCAGCGCCGGCGGGAACAGCTGCCCGCCCCGCTCGGGCTGGGCGACGGCCCCCTGCACGAACAGCGCTTCGTGGTGCTCGACCTGGAAACCAGCGGCCTGAACATGAGCCGCGACCTGGTGCTGTCCATTGGTGCGGTGAGCATCGAGAACGGCGCCATCGACCTCGGCCACCAGTTCGAAGCCACCCTGTACCGCGAAACCGACCGCGTCACCCCCAGCGTGCTGATCCACGGCATCGCCCCCAGCGAGTCGGCCGAGGGCGTGGAGCCCGCCGAAGCCCTGCTGGCCTTCATGGAATACCTCGGCGACAGCCCGCTGCTGGCCTTCCACGCCCCCTTCGACCAGCGCATGCTCGCCCGCGCCCTCCGGCGTGACCTCGGCCACCGCCTACAGCACCCTTTCCTCGACGTCGCCGAACTGGCCCCCCTGCTGTGCCCCGACGCCGGCATCCGCAACGGCGGGCTGGACCAGTGGGCCGAGTATTTCGGCCTGCAGGTGCAGCAGCGCCACCACGCCAGCGCCGACGCCTTGGCCACCGCCGAAATGGCCCTGATCCTCTTCAGCCGCGCCCGCCAGCAAGGCCTCGGCAGCCCCGCCGCCCTCGCCGCCGCCCTCACCCGCTGGCAACGCCGGCAGCAGCAACACGGCCTCTGAGCCCACCGCGAACGGTCGTCGCCGACCGACGGCCTGCGATTGCGGCCGGATGCCGGCATAGGCATAATTGCGAATCATTCTCGCTCCATTTCCTACCAGCCAGCTTCGAGCGGCGGAGGTTGCAGTGTCGCTTGGGGAAACCACGAACCATGCTCTGGCGGGCGCGCTCTATCGCGACCATCGTGACTGGCTGCTCGGCTGGCTGCGGCGCAGCCTCAGCTGCCCCCACCGGGCAGAAGACCTCAGCCAGGACGCCTTCGTGCGCATCCTCGGCAAGCCCGACCTGCACCAGGTGCGCGAACCCCGCGCCCTGCTCACCACCATTGCCCGTGGCCTGCTGGTGGACCACTTCCGCCGCAGCGCCCTGGAGCGCGCCTACCTCGACGAGTTGGCCCTGGTGCCCGAAGCCGTGCACCCGGACCTGGAAGAACAGGCGCTGATCCTCGAAGCCCTGCGCGAGATCGACCGCCTGCTGGGCACGCTCTCCAGCAAGGCCCGCGCCGCCTTCCTCTATAACCGTGTCGACGGCCTGGGCCACGCCGAAATCGCCGAGCGCCTGGGCGTCTCCGTGCCACGCGTGCGCCAGTACCTCGCCCAGGGCCTGCGCCAGTGCTACATCGCGCTCTACGGTGAGCCGACGTGAACCGCGCCCCGGTTTCCTCACAGGTGCTCGACGAAGCCATCCACTGGCAGCTGTGCCTGGGCTCGGGCGACGCCAGTGCCGGCGAGCAGGCGGAGTTTCTCCACTGGCACGCCGCCAATGCCGAGCACGCCCGCGCCTGGGCGCAACTGGCCGGGCTCGACCAGCAATTCATCGCCGCCGGCAGCGCCCCGGCCCGCCGTGCCCTGCTGCGCTCGCCGCGCAGCATGCGCCGCAACGGCGGCCTGCTCGGCCTGGTGCTGGTCGGCGCCCTGGCCCTGGGCCTGGCCAACCAGCAGCGCCCACTGAGCGACTGGCTGGCCGACGAAATCACCGCCAGCGGCGAGCAGCGCGACCTGCGGCTGCCCGACAGCACCCACGTGCGCCTCAACAGCCGCAGCGCCCTGGACATCGAGTTCGACCCGGCCCAGCGCCGCATCCGCCTGCGCAGCGGCGAGATCCTCGTCGAAACCGCCCACGGCGACCCGCGCCCCTTCGTGGTCGGCACCGAGAACGGTGACCTGCGCGCCCTCGGCACCCGCTTCCTGGTACGCGCCGGGAAAGACGGCACGCGCCTGGTGGTCCTGCAATCGGCGGTCGCCGCCCACCCGGCACAGGCCGACGGCGAACGCATCATCAAGGAAGGCCAGCAGGTGCTCATGCGCCGCACCCAACTGGAGGCCAGCCAGCCCGCCGCCGTGGGCGCCGATGCCTGGGTGCACGGCATGCTGGTGGTGGAAAACGCCCGCCTCGCCGACCTGCTGGAGCAGTTGGGCGAATACCGCAGCGGCTACCTGGGCGTCGCCCCGGAAATCGCCGACCTGCGCATCAGCGGCAGCTTCCCCCTGCGCAACGGCGACCTCGCCCTGGACGCCCTGCCCCCCAGCCTGCCCGTGCGCATCGAGCGCCACACCGGCTGGTGGACCCGCGTGGTGCCCGCCGAGAAATAGCGCCTCATCCAGCGCCCCCTGGTAGCCCGGGCTTGAGCCCGGGAGAGCCGACATCCGGCAGAGGTTAAAAAAATTTCGCAGTGCCCCTATCACTTTTCTATCCTGATCCGGCAACAGGTCATTGAGACTTATTTCCTATCAGGAGTCGTTCGCAATGACGCTTGCCTTCCGCCCCAGCCTGCTCGCTGCCGCCATCGTCCTGGGCAGCCTGTCCGCCCATGCCGTCGCCGAAACCCAGCAGTACAGGCTGCCCGCCGCCCCCATGGCCAGCACCCTGAGCCGCATCGCCAGCGAAGCCGGCATCGTCCTGAGCATCGACCCGAGCCTGACCAGCGGCAAGACCTCGCAGCCGGTACAGGGCGAATACAATGCCGAAGGCGCCCTGCGCGCCGCCCTCAGCGGCAGCGGCCTGCAACTGGTGAAAAGCCCGGCGGGCACCTTCAGCCTGGAGCCCCTGGCGGAAACCGGCATGGCCCTGCCCGACGTCAACGTCAACGCCCGCGCCGCGGCACAGGACGGTAGCGCCGCAGCCGGCTACCGCACCGAGAACGTGAAGAACGTCGGCGCCCTGGGCGGCATGCGCCTGCAGGACACCCCTTACTCCATCAGCGTCGTCTCCAAGGAGATGCTGCAGAACACCCAGACGACCTCCACCGACGACGTCTTCAAGCGCAACCCCTTCACCCAGCTCTACTCGCCGAAGAACGCCGGCTACGCCAGCGCCGTGGCCATTCGTGGCTTCAGCTCCGCCGGCAACCTGAGCATCGCCAACGATGGCCTGCGCTATTCCACCGGCTTTGACTCCGGCAACTTCGTCGAGGAAATGGAGCAGATCGAGATCCTCACCGGCCTCAGCGGCTTCCTCTATGGCCCGGCGAACCCCGGTGGCCTGGTCAACTACGTGATCAAGCGTCCCACCTACGAGCGCTACAACAGCGTGACCCTGGGTAATGCCGGTGGCGAAAACTACTACCTGCACGGCGACTTCGGCGGCCCCATCGATGACCAGGGCGTATTCGCCTACCGCGTCAACGTCCTGACCCAAGACGGCGAGACCGCCATCGACCTGCAGAAACGCCGCCGCCAGATGATCAGCCTGGCACTGGACTGGAACGTCAGCGACGACCTGCTGATCCAGTTCGACGCCTCCCACAAGAAGAACGAAGTGCGTGGCCTGAGCAGCTATTGGTATTTCGGCAACCAATCGTTCCGCCCTGACGCCAAGGACCTCGACAACGACAAGCTGTACAGCCAGCGCTGGGCGTTCTCCGACAGCGAGCACGATCGCGTGGGCTCCCGCTTCAACTGGCGCCTGGATGATGTCTTCACCCTGCGTGGCGCGCTGGGCTACAGCCAGTACACCCAGGAATACGTCTACACCGGCCCGACCGTATACAGCGCTGGTGCCTACACCCAGCCGCTCTATGCATTCGCTCCGGAGGAAACCGAAGAGACCTCCGGCAACCTGTTCCTGGATGCAGCCTTCAACACCGGTTCCATCGGCCACAAGGCCACCCTCGGTTACCAGGGCAACATCGTCCGCGTGCGCAACTACACCGACCACATCCCCTACACCTCGGGAACCTTCTGCGGTGTAGCCGGCATGGGGCCTCAGTACCAGGACGTGGCATGCGGCGCGTCGCCGTTCAGCTCGACTCCCCAGGTCAGCAAACCCAGCTACTCCATCGGCCACGGTGACCAACTGCTGGCTTCCCGTACCGAGTCCAACAACTACCTGATTGGCGATGTAATCACCTTCAACGAGCAGTGGTCAGCGATCCTTGGCGTCACCCACACCCAGATCGAGACCTTCAATGACAACTTCGTCTGGGCAACTGCCATGCCGGCGTTCTTCCCACGCCAGCAGACCACCTATGACGAGTCCAAGACCTCGCCCAACGTCTCGCTGATCTACAAGCCAACCACCTGGCTCACCACCTATGCCACTTACATCGAAGGTCTGCAGGCCGGCGGTATCGCCCCCAATGGCACCATCAACTCCGGCGCGGCCATGAGCCCGGAAGTCAGCGAGCAGTATGAGATCGGCGCCAAGGCCCAATGGGGCGAGGCTCTGTTCACCCTCGCGCTGTTCAACATCGACAAACCCAACGCCTACACCAACGCTGCCAACTTCTACGTTCAGGACGGTCGTCAGGAAAACAACGGTCTGGAGTTCGGCGTCACTGGCAAGGTGCTGCCCGAACTGACCCTGGTAGGCGGCATTACGCTGCTTGACCCGGAAGTGAAGAAAAGCAGCGTGGCGGCCAACGAAGGGCAGAAGCCCACCAACGTCGCTTCGCAACTGGCCAAGCTCTACGCCGAGTACGACGTGAACGACCTGCCGGGCTTTGCCCTGACCGGCGGCGCCTACTACACCGGCAAACAGTATGCAGACGAAGCCAACCACTACAGCCTGCCGTCCTTCACCACCTTCGACGCCGGTGCCCGTTACCGCATGCCGGTGGCCGACAACACCCTGACCCTGCGTGCCAACGTCAGCAACCTGGCCAACAAGGAATACTGGCTGAACAGCTCCTACCTGGGTGACCCGCGCACCCTGACCTTCTCCGCTCAGCTGGAGTTCTGATCCACCCGTGACCACGAAGGCCGGCGCTGCTGGCCTTCGTCATTGATAGGCCCGGCACAGAAGATCAAAGCCTTGTGCAGGGTCCACCTGGGCGGCCCGCGTAACCCCCGCGAGAAGGGGAAAGAGCCGCTGGAGAAGCCGATGAAATCAACCACCATCCGCCGCTGGTCCTTCGTCCACACCTGGACCAGCCTGATCTGCACGGCCTTCCTGCTGCTCCTGGCACTGACCGGCCTGCCGCTGATCTTCCACCACGAGATCGACCACCTGCTGGGCGATGCCCCGGTGCTGCGCGAGATGCCGGCGGACTCGCCGCGCCTCGACCTGCAGCAACTGGTGCAGGCCGCCGAGGCCCATCGCCAGGGCGAGGTGGTGCAGTACCTGGGCTGGGAAGACGACGAGCCCAACGGCGTGGTGGCCATCACCGCCGCCACCGCCGGCACCGAACCCAATTCCTCGCACACCTTCATGCTCGATGCCCGCAGCGGCGAGCCAGTGGCCATGCCCTCGGCCAACGGCGGCTTCATGATGACCATGCTGCGCCTGCACGTGGACCTGTTCGCCGGGCTGCCGGGCAAGCTGCTGCTGGCCTTCATGGGCCTGCTGTTCGTGGTGGCGATCGTCTCCGGCGCGGTGCTCTATGCGCCCTTCATGCGCCGCCTGGAATTCGGCACCGTGCGCCGCGACCGCTCCACCCGCACCCGCTGGCTGGACCTGCACAACCTGATCGGCATCGTCACCCTGACCTGGGCCCTGGTGGTCGGCGTTACCGGGGTGATCAGCGCCTGCGCCGACCTGGTGATCGCCGCCTGGCGCAACGAGAGCCTGGCCGCCATGGTCGAGCCCTACCGCGACGCCCCGCCGCTCACCGAGCGCGCCCCGGCCACGCGCCTGCTGGAGATCGCCGCCCAGGCGACGCCTGGCATGGCGCCGGACTTCATCGCCTTCCCCGGCACGCGCTTCTCCAGCGAGCACCACTACTCGGTGTTCATGAAGGGCAGCAGCCACCTCACCTCGCACCTGTGGACGCCGGTGCTGATCGACGCGCGCACCCTGGCCGTCACCGCCATCGGCGAGCGCCCCTGGTACATGGACGCCCTGGCCATGTCCCAGCCGCTGCACTTCGGCGACTACGGCGGCCTGCCCATGCAGCTGCTGTGGGCGACCCTGGACGTGCTGACCATCATCGTCCTCGGCAGCGGGCTCTACCTCTGGTGGGTGCGCCGACGGGCGCCGGCGCGGCAGCGTGGGGAAGCGACGGCATGAACCTGAAGCGCATCTTCGCCGTGCCCGCGCTGCTGGCGGCGCTCACCGCCATCGGCCTGGTCGGCGCCCTGCTCGGCGACGGCCTCTGGGACGCCCTGGCCTGGGTCGGCCTGGGCATCCCCGCCTTTCTCGGCATCCGCCCCTTCCTGCAGCGGCGCTGATCGGGCCGCCGGCAAATTCCGGCGAACCCTTGGAGCGTGACGGCGTCCATACGTCTGTATCCCAGACCTGGAGGTCGCCATGCTCCGCACCGCCGCTGCGGTCCTGTTCGCCGCCCTGCTCAGCACGACCGTGCTCGCCGCCGAGGTGAAGTACTTCCCCCTGCCACCGGGCAGCGGCCCGCGCGACGTGGCCCCCGCCACCGACGGCCGCGTCTGGTACACCGCGCAGAAGCTCGGCCTGCTCGGGCTGCTCGACCCCATGACCGGACAGAGCCAGCAGATCGCCCTCGGCGCCGGCTCCAGCCCCCGTGGCGTGGTGGTCGGCCAGGATGGCGCAGCCTGGGTCACCGATGCCGGCCTCAATGCCCTGGTGAAAGTGGACCCGGACCGCCTCAGCGCCAAGCACTACCCCTTGCCGGGCAGCGCCGCCGACGCCGGCCTCAACAGCGCCACCTTCGATAGGGCCGGGCTGCTCTGGTTCACCGGGCAGAACGGCTATTACGGCCGGCTCGACCCGAAGAACGGCGAGATCAAGGTCTGGCCCGCCCCCGGCGGCGCCGGGCCCTACGGCATCACCACCACGCCCAATGGCGAGATCTGGTACGCCAGCCTCGACGGCAAGCACATCGCCCGCATCGACGCCGGCTCCGGCCATGCCGAGGTGATCGCCTCACCCGAGGCGCAGCAGGGCCCGCAACGCATCTGGAGCGATTCCAAGGGCACCCTCTGGGTCAGCGAGAGCGGCAGCGGCAAGCTCAGCCGTTACGACCCGCTGGCCAATGCCTGGAACAGCTGGGACCTGCCCGGCGGCAAGGCCGACGCCCATGCCATGTTCGTCGACGAGCAGGACCGCATCTGGATCAGCGATTTCAGCAGCAACGCCATCCTCCGCTTCAACCCCTTCAGCCAGCGCTTCACCGCCTTCCCCAGCGACCAGGCCAACGCCCGCGTGCTGCAGCTCTCCGGCCGCATCGGCGAAGTCTGGGGCGCGGAATCGGGCCTCGACCGGCTGGTGATGATCAGGGATTGAGCAGGTACAAGGCTCAACCCAGGCAGGGTCATCCTACGGGCCAGGTTCGTACTCGGCCCCAGCCTCCCCGGGGTCACCCGCCGTAGGTTGGCGCCGAGTGCAGCGAGGCCCAACGGTGCAAGACCCAGCCCCGCCTCGGCCGCTGAATCGTAGGATGGGTAGAGCACCGCGAAACCCATGCTGAAGGCCCGGCACCCAAAGTATCTCCGTGCCGGGAATCGATGGGTTTCGCTTCGCTCTACGCCATCCTACGGCGATCAGAACCTGTAGCTCGCGCTGGTCATCAGGGTGCGGGGGTCGCCGGGCATGATCTGCACGGCGCTGGTGGCGGTGGCGTAGTAGGTCTTGTCGGCGATGTTGGTCAGTGCGGCCTTCAGGTCCCACTGCTCCAGGCGGTAGCCAAGCAGGGCGTCCCAGCGGCCGTAGCCGGGCAGCGCCACGGTGTTGGCGTTGTCGGCGTAGCGGTCGCCCACCAGGGTCAGGCCGGTTTCACCGTACAGGCCCTGTTCCGGCTTCCAGCTGAGGAACAGGCTGCCGTTGCGCTCGGCCACGTCGCCGATGCGCTTGCCTTCAAGGCCGTTGTTGTCCTTGACGATCTCCGCGTCCTGCAGGCCGATGCCGCCGCGCAGGTACCAGTGGCTGTAGAGGCGGCCGCTGGCGGTCAGCTCGACGCCGCGGGAGCGCTGCAGGCCGGAGAGCAGGAAGTTGCCCGGGTTCAGCGGGTCGGAGGTGCGGCGGTTGTACAGCTCGATCTCGTAGACGGCCAGGGTGGTGCTGAGGTTGTCCTCCAGCCAGTCGCTCTTAACACCCACCTCGTACTGGCGGGTGTGTTCCGGGCCGGTGTCGTTGGTGTTGGTGGTCGCGCCGGCGGTGACGCCGATCAGGCCGCCGCCCACCGGCGAGTAGGTCTTGCTGTAGGAGGCGTAGAAGGAATGGTCGCGCAGCGGCGTCCAGACCACGCCCACGCGGGGGCTGAAGCTGTCGTCCACCTGCTGTTCGCTGCGACGGGTGAGGCGGTTCTGGCTGTCCACGTCGAAGTGGTCGTAGCGCAGGCCGAACAGCACCTGCCACTGCTCGTTCAGGGTCACCTGGTCCTGGATGTACAGGGCGCGGCTGTCGATGCGGTGCTGGGCATCGCTGCTGGCGACCATGCGCCCGGTCTGCTGGCGGGTGGTGTCGGGGTTGAAGATGTCCAGCGCGGGCGCGGCGTTGGCGGCGCCGGTGGCGTTGGTATAGAGCTTCGGGTCGCGGTGCTGGTTGCCCAGCTCCAGGCCGGTGAGCAGGCGGTGCTCCAGGCCGGCTGTGTGGAACACGCCTTCCAACTCCACGTTGTTGAAGATGTTGCGGGTGGTCAGGTCCTGCTGCCAGCGGGCGCGGCCCACGGTGCGGGCGGCGGCGTTGACGCTGGTGACGTAGGTGTTGTCGAAATCGCTGTCGAGCTTGAACACGCCGAGGGTCTGGCGCAGTTGCCAGTCGGCGTTGATGTCGTAGGTCAGGCGCGAGCGCAGGGACTGCGCCTTGTCGTCGATGTAGTCGCGCTGCAGGTCGCTGTAGACGGTGTCGCGGCTGACGTCCGCCGGGTGGCCGTTGAGGCCGGGGATGCCGCGATCCGGGGTGCGGCGGTGGCGGCTGTACTCGTATTGCACCAGCCAGTTGAGGTCGGGGCTGAGCTGCCAGCTCATGGACGGCGCGAACAGCTGGCGGCTGGAGTCGATGCCCTTGCGGAAGCTGTTGGCATCCTGCTCGCCCATGTTCAGGCGCAGGGCGATGTTCTCGTTGGCGTCGGCGCTGAGGTCGGCGTAGAGGCTGCGGAAGTCCTGGCTGCCCAGTTGCGCCTCCAGGGTCGAGGCCAGCCCGGCCTGAGGCTGCTTGCTGATGCGGTTGACCAGGCCACCCTGGCTGCCACGGCCGTAGAGCACCGCCGCCGGCCCCTTGAGCACCTCGATGCGCTCGATGTTGTGCAGGTCGCGGGTGTACTGGCTGTCGTCGCGGATGCCGTCCAGGTAGAAGTCGTTGCTGGCGTCGAAGCCGCGGATGCGCAAGCCGTCGAAGCGGGTGTCGCTGGCGTCGCTGACGTTGGGCAGGCCGGCCAGGGCCTGGGCGAGGGTGCGGGTGCCGTAGTTCAAGGCATCTTCGGTGCGCACCGTGTCGATCGCCTGGGGCACGTAGCGCACGGGGGTGGCAGTGCGCGTGGCGGTGGAGACGTCCCTGACCCGCGAATCCTGGGTGCGCTTGCCATCCACTTCGATGGCGGGCAGCTCGGTGGCGGCCATGGCCAGCGGCGACAACAGCAGGGAAGCCAGGCTCAGGGCCAAGGGCGTAAGGGCAGGTAGTTTGGCAGGGGTCGACATGGGGCAGGTCCGCATCCGAATAGGGGGCAAAAGAATCGGGTGCGGATGATATTCATTTCCATTTGATCTTTGTAGTCATTTACATCTTTTTATTTACAAAATGCTTACATTGCTCCGTTTCTACCTCCTAGAACGCCTACAGACCTCGCCATCCGTGGCCTGCGGTCATCAGCGAGCCAGTCGCTGCGGTTGCCGGGGAGCCTCTGCCCGCCCCGGCCAGGGCTCGAAACCGATCACCACACCCTGCCTTTCCGCCCGGTAACCGGGGAACAACTCGGCGATGCGTGAGGCCAGGCGGCGGCTGATCACGCGTTCTTCATGCAGTTCACCGCGCATCGCGGGTTTCCTCCTCTTCATCACGGTGCCAGTACCACAGGCGGAAGAACCCGGCTGCCAGCAGCAAGGCGCCCTGGGAGAGCGCCACGCACAGCTGCAGGAAGGAGTTCACCGATGGGTTGTTGCGGGGGTCGATGACGCCGGTCAGCGCGTGCCAGAAGGACTCGGGCAGCACCATCAGCGCCAGGTTGGCCACCGGCTTGCCGGTGATCAGCCAGAGGTCGATGAAACCGAAATTGCCGGCGAACATCAGGCCGCCGAGGATCAGTACCGAAATAACCAGGCCAAGGGCGAAGCAGGCTGTGAATTGCACCATTGCGCGCATCTTTTCTTTCTCCTGAAGGGGCGCGGCGATGGCCGCGCCCGGGGTTATCAGCCCTGGACCTGGGCGGGTTTGACGGCACCGACGCCGTACCAGTCGAGCTTGCGGGTCAGCACCATCACGCAGGCCAGCAGGCCGAACACCAGCAGCGAGCCCATCAGCAGCGCGTAGTCCTCGGCGCTGAGCAGGCCGTAGAGCATCCCGTAGAGCGCCGCCAGCCCGGCGGTGAAGCCCGCGCCACGGGCCCAGCTGTGCAACACGTGGCTGACGTAGAAGCCCACCAGCAGCACGCAGGCCGCCGCGGAGAGGCCGTAGGCCAGGGCGAACTCCAGGTGCTCGGAGAGCGACAGCAGCAGCAGGTAGAAGAACGCCAGGGCCAGGCCCACCAGGGCGTACTGCACCGGGTGCACCGCCAAGCGCTTGAGCACTTCCATGAGGAAGAAGCCGGCGAAGGTCAGGCAGATGAACAGCAGGGCGTACTTGATGGCGCGATCGGTCTTCAGGTACTGGTCCACCGGGTCGACGAAGCTGACACCGAACACCTTGCTGTTGAAGGCCTCGCAACGTTCGGCGTAGGCACAGTTGGCCAGGGCCGCTTCCATGTCGGTGGCGAAGAAGCTGGTCTGCCAGCGTGCACTGAAGCCGTCGTCACGCACCTCGCGCTCGGCGGGCAGGAACTCGCCGACGAAGCTCGGGTGCGGCCAGCCGGACTTCAGCTCAACCTGGCTGTCGCGCCCCACCGGGGTGATGCTCAGCGACTCGGTGCCCTGCAGCTTGAGGTCGAAGGCGAAGTCGAGGTTCTGCACCTCGCCCGCCTGCAAGCTGGGGAGCGGCACATGCACGCCACCGGCCAGTACCGGGTCGCCGCTGCCAGGCTGGAAGTCGAAGCTGCGGCCGTTGAGTTCCAGCTTCAGCGCGTTGCTGATGCCACGGATGTCGCTGATGCCTACCGCCAGGAAAGGCGCCTCGAAGCGGTAGTCGGCCAGGCCGTCATCGATGCCGTAGTTGGCCGGCAGCACGAACTGCCCGCTGACGCGGCTATCGCTCTTGTACAACCGTGCCTGGTAGATGCCCCGGGCACGCAGCTCGGTATCCACGTCGCCGACCAGGCGCAGGCGCTCCGGCAGGAAGAACAGGCGGCTGTGCTCCTCGCTCTCATCGAGGTAGCGCTGGCCGGTCTTCTCGTTGGTCTTCCACTCGCGGATCACGCGGCGATAGGGCACCACCAGGATCGGCCCCGTCACCTGCTGGCTGTAGCTGGAGCTCTGGGCGATGTTCGCCAGCACGCCGTCACGGGCCTGCTGCCGCTCGTCGATCAGGCCGTCGATCATCAGCAGCGGAATCAGCAGCAACAGGATCAGCAGGGCGATGGCGCCCAGCTTGAAACCCAGGGTACGGGTCATCTCGGACTCTCCTCATGTGTTCTCGATGGGGAAAGTCTGGAGCCCTCCCAAGGTGGGGCGATGGGGGAAGTGTGGAGTTTGTGTGGGAATTGGGTGGAGAGTGGGGATCGCTCATGCGGGGATCGTAGGATGGGTAGAGCGAAGCGAAACCCATCAGCGGAGTCGGGCGTTGCCCCATGGGTTTCGCTTCACTCGCAGAACGCCGCCCGGCCCACCCTACGAGGTGCCCGATAATGCGTAATGCGCGAGACGGAACACCGCCCGGTGGATGGGTGAAGCGTCATCCACCCTACAGGCCACATTCGCGAATGAATTCGCACACAAGGGTCCGGCGTCTACATCAAGCGATCAGCACGACCCGCGGATGTAGTCCTCCAGGTGGTGGATCAGGCTTTCCTGCTCGGCGGTGATGTCGCGTACCAGGTCGCGGATGGACAGCAGCCCGATCACCTTGCCGTCATCCAGCACGGGCAGGTGGCGCAGGTTCTTCTCGGTCATCAGTTGCATGCAGAACTGGTTGCTGTCCTTCGGGCCGACCACGAAGAGGTTGGAGGTCATGATCTCCTGCACCTCGGTGCCATAGGAGGAGCGGTCCTTGGCGGCCACGCGACGCACGTAGTCGCGCTCGGTGACGATGCCCACCAACTCGTCACGCTCCATTACCAGCACCGCGCCGATGCCCTTCTCGGCCATCAGTTCGGCCGCCTCCAGCACGGTGGTGGTGGGGTCGACCCGGTAGATGGTCGTGTGGGGCTTGCCCCGCAGTATTTCGGCGACGCTCTTCATTGGCTGCTCCCGGTTTCTCGTTGTTATGTGCACCGCGTTCCATGCACGGCGACGGTTTGAGAATAGTCAATTGTGGGCACTCGCAAGAAGCGGCAGAATCGCCGCCAGTCGGGCCTTCCGGCCCTTTGGAAAAGGACGTTCCCATGCTCCCCCGCAAGACCCTTTTTGCCCTCACCGCCCTCTCGCTGCTCATGCTCGGCGGTTGCTCCAGCAAGAGCTATGTCACGCCCAGCCATGGCGTTCCCCTGGCCGGCATCGACGACGCCGATATCGAAGAGCTGTTCAGCAAGAAACCTGCCAGCCCCTTCCCGGCGCAGTTGAGCATCGTCCGTGTCACGAGTACCTATCGGGACGGGTTCGAGGTGGTGCAAACCCGCGACATCGAGTCCGACGCCGATCTGGCGCGCATCGCCGAACAGCCGCTGATCAGCCAGACAGCGCCCCTGAGCCGCCTGCTGGTTCCCAGCGACATGAAGAGCCTGAAGGACCTGCGCCTGCCCGCCGCGCGCATGCGTTCGGACCTGCTGCTGGTCTACACCGTGGACACCACCTTCTATGTCGACAGCACCCCGCTGGGTCCGCTGACCGCCGTTTCGCTGGGCTTCCTGCCCAACCACCAGGCGCATGTCACCGCCACCGTCGCCGGCATCCTGGTGGATGTGCGCAGCGGCTACATCTACGGCTCCACCGAGGCCACCGCCCAGGAAGAACAGCGCTCCAGCACCTGGTCCACCGAGGACGCGGTGACCGAGTCGAAGAGCCGCGCCGAGAAGGCCGCGTTCGCCCGCTTCAGCGAAAGCTTCCCGGCGTTCTGGAAGGGTGTGACCGCGAAGTACGCCAAGAGCGCACCGGCCACGGCGGAGTGATTGCTCCGCACTGAGGTGGATCACGCGGAGTCCGGCCACCCGAGCACCTGGAGAGCCAGGCAGGCGGATGCACCAGGATGGTGCCTGCGCGAAATCAGGCCACCGGCAGGCGCAGGCGCACTTCCACACCGCCGTCGAAGTTGCAGACCTGCAGGCTGCCGCCGTGCAGCTGCGCCACTTCCTGGACGAAGTTGAGCCCCAGGCCGGTGCTCTTGCGGCCGCTGCCGGGGCGCGGCAGGGAATAGAAGCGCTCGGTGAGGCGCGGCAGGGCGTAGTCGGGAATGGCCTCGCCCTGGTTGTACAGCCGCAGGTCCAGCTCATGGCCGTCGCGGCTCGCGGCGATGCGGATCAGGCCACCCGCCGGGGTGAAGTCCAGGGCGTTGTCCAGCAGGTTGGCCAGCGCCTGGCGCAGCAGGAAGCGTTCGCCCGATGCCTCAAGACCGATGTTCACCGCATTCTCGATGCGGAGTCCGGCGGCCTCGATGCGTGCCGCCTGGGCCTGCAACAGGTCTTCCACCAGGGGCGCCAGCGGCACCGGCACGCGCTCCTCCAAGCCCTGGCGCTGCTCGACCTGAGCCAGGTACAGCAGCCGCTCGATCAGGTGCTGCAGGCGCGCGCTCTCGCCGCTGATATTGGCCACGAAGCGCTGGCGCTGCGCCGGGGGCATCTCGCCCTCCAGCAGCTCGGCCGCACCCCGGATCGCCGCCAGCGGGCTCTTCAGCTCATGGGTCAGGGTGTGCACATAGCGCTCGACGTAGGCCTTGCCTTCCAGCTCGGTGCGCATGCGCTCCACGGCTCGGGCCAGTTGCGCCAGCTCGCCACCGCGCAGGGTGGGCAACTCGGCGCGCTGGCCTTCGCTCACGGCCTGGGCATAGCGGGTGAGGCGCCGCAGGGAGCCGCTGAGCCACCAGGACAGCAGCCCGCCGATCAGCAGGCCGAGCCCGATGAGCCCGGCACCGAGCCAGGCCAGGCGCATCTGCGAGCGGTAGATGTAGGGCTGCAGCGAGCGGTTGGGCTTGGCCACCGAGACCACACCGATGATCCGACCGTTGTCGCGGATCGGCGCCGCCACGTACATCACCGAGGAGTCCGGGTCGCTGGGGTCTTCACGGGTGGAGCGGGCGCCGTACTGGCCGCGCAGGGTCAGCAGCACGTCGTTCCAGCCGGAGTAGTCCTGGCCCACGGCCAGGCCGCTGGAGTCCAGCAGCACCTTGCCGGTGCCGTCGGTGACGTAGATGCGGTGGTTCACCTCGGTCTTGCGCACACCCCAGATCTCGGCGCCGGGCTGGCGCTTGCCATAGGCCTTGAGCAGCTCGGGCAGATTGCTCTGGCCCAGGGTGCCGTCGCGCACCGGATCGCGGAGGATCTCGGCCAGCAGGTTGGCGGTGTCCACCAGGGTCTCTTCGGTGGACTGGCGCACGCCGGGGCGGATCTCGTCCATCACCGTGCTCAGCACGAAGTAGCCGGCCAGGCCGACGAAGAGGAAGTACACCAGGAAGATGCGGACGCCGAGCGGCATGGCGGGGCTCCGGTCAGGCGTTGGGGTCGTAGCTGTAGCCGAGCCCGCGGTGAGTCTGGATCGGCTCGGCCTCGGCGTTCACCTGGCGCAACTTGGCGCGCAGGCTCTTGATGTGGCTGTCGATGCTGCGCTCGTAGCCGGCATCGCTGGCGACGCCCACCGAATCCAGCAACTGCTCGCGGCTGAACACCCGCTCGGGCTGGGCCAGCAGCGTCTGCAGCAGGCGGAATTCGTGGCGGGTGAGGCTGAGCAACTGGCCCAGGTAATGAATGCGCACACGCTCCGCATCCACCACGAAGGCGCCTTCGGCCGCCGGGGCGGGCACGCTGGCCCGCGCGGCCTCCCGGGGCGCGGTGCGCTTGAGGATGGCGCGCACCCGAGCGGCCACCTCGCGGGGGCTGAAGGGCTTGACCACGTAGTCGTCGGCACCGATTTCCAGGCCCACCACGCGGTCGATCTCGGCATCCCGGGCGGTAAGGAAGATCACCGGCACCTCGGAGAAGCGCCGCAACCGCTTGCAGGCTTCGAAGCCGCTGATATCGGGCAGGCCGACATCGAGGATGACCAGGTCGAACGGGTCACGGGCCAGCAGTTCCAGCGCCTCGCTGGCCAGGCTCAGCCAGGTGACCTCGAAACCGTCAGCCTGCAGGGCATAGACCAGGGTGTCGGCGATGGCCGCTTCGTCTTCGACAATCAGGATAGTGGGCATGGCGTCCGTGCAGGCGGGGAAATAGCCGGCACGGTGCCGCAGGCCTCGAGCGGCGTCAATCCCGCCGAGGCCCTCGGCTCAGCCGTGGCTCAGCACTGGGGCTTGCCGGCGGTGAACTTGCGCCCGGGGTAGATGGCGGCGCGGAACTCGCGCAGGGCCTTGGCGCCGATCAGCAGCGGGTAGTTGAAGCTGCTGCGGTCGGTGAGATTCACCTCGACGGTGCGCTTGGTGTCGCCCAGGCACATTTCCATCTCGATCACCGGGCGATGGGTCGGATCGGCCTTTTCACGCTCGTCGTCCTCGTCGTCGCCGGCTTCCTCGGAGCGCGTCTTGATCTTGCTGATGCGCGCCAGGCGGTGCTCGTAGAGGGTGTCGTCGGCGTCCTTGGTGGCCAGACGGAAGCGTACCCAGTCCTCGCCGTCACGCTTGAAGCGCTCGATGTCCTTGGCCGACAGCGAGGCGGTCAGGGCGCCGGTGTCCATCTTGGCCTTGAGGGTCTGGCCGATCTCCGGCAGGCGGATGTATTCGTAGCGACCATAGAGCTCGGGGTCCTCGGCGGCGAAAGCCGGCAGGGTGACCAGGGTCAGCAGGGCTAGGAAGCGTTTCAACGGGTTGTCCTCGGGATCAGGGTGCAGGGAGTAGGACTGGATGGCCGCCCATTCGTTCGCGTCACTTCGCCTTGGCGGGTGGCAGGCGTTCGCCGCCCCAGAGAGCGTCGAGGTTGCGGAAGCCCCAGTCCTCCGGGGCTTCGCGACCGATGATGCGGTCGCGCCCATCGAGGGTCGCCAGATCGATGATCTCCTGGGGGATCGGCACCTTGGAGCGCGCCGAGAAGAACACCTTGACCCGCGGCAGCAGCAGGGAGCGGGCATTCTGGTCGATCACCACGCCGAGGCGACCGCTTTCCAGACGCACCAGGGAACCGGTGGGGTAGATGCCCACGGTCTTGACGAAGGCCTGGAACACCTGGGGATCGAAGTGCCCCTTGGTCCATTCGGCCATCTTGTGCAGGGCCTCGGCCGGCGCCCAGCCCTTCTTGTAGGGGCGGTCGGAGGTGATGGCGTCGTACACGTCGCACACCGCGCCCATGCGCGCCAGCAGGCTGATCTGCTCGCCGCCGAGGCGGTGCGGGTAGCCGCTGCCGTCAAATTTCTCGTGGTGGTGCAGGCAGACGTCCAGCACCAATGCGCTGACCTGACGGCTGTCGATAAGCATGCGCGCGCCGGCCTCCGGATGGTGGCGCACCGTGGCGAACTCGGCGTCGGTGAGGGCGCCGGGCTTGTTCAGCAACTCCAGCGGCACGGCCATCTTGCCGATGTCGTGGAGCAGGCCGGCCAGGCCCGCCTCGCGCACCAGGGCTTCGCTGAGCTGCAGTTGGCGCGCCAGGGCGATCATCAGCGCGCAGACGGCCACCGAGTGCATGTAGGTGTATTCGTCGGAACGCTTGAGCCGCGCCAGGCTGATCAACGCATTGGGGTGGCGCAGTACCGAGTTGGTGATGGATTCCACCAGCTCGGCGGCGTGGCCCAGCTCGATGGCGTGGCCGAGGCGGGCGTCGCTGAACATCTCCATCACCGCCTCGCGGGAGCGGGCACAGAGCTGCACCGCGCGGGACAGTTCTTCCTCCATGCTCGCCGGGCTGACCACCACCGGCGGCGCCTTGGCGGCCTCCAGCAGGCGCGCTTCGGCTTCCTGCTGCACCTGCTCGGCGGTGCTGCCGCCATTGGCGGAGCCCGAATCGATGTCCAGGCCTTTGGACGCGTCTATCCACACCTCGGTGACGGCACTGTCGAGGATGCGGGCGAGGTCCTTTTCGGATTTCAGCAGGAAGCTGCTCTTCCAGAAGGGGTGGTCCATCCATGAACCGCATAATTCCTGGACGTACATGCCCAGGCGCAGGTCGGACACGGCGATCTTCTTGAGCACGATAACTACTCGATGGACATACGCGAATGCAGCTCCATCATGCCTGACGGCCAGCTGCCAGGACAGCTACCCGCGATGGACTTTCGCACCCCGTCACGTCTTGGCAAGCGAAGCCCACTGCGTATCATGGCAACGCCACCCACAGGCCAAGGAGCCAAGGACCTATGCGGGCGCTGCTGACCGGTATCACCACCATCCTGCTCATCCTGATCAACACCCTGGTGCTGATCGGCCCCATGCTGCTGATCGCGCTGCTGAAACTGATCCTGCCCGGGCAGGCCCTCAAGGACGCCTGCTCCCGCGCGGTGATGTGGATCGCCGAAGCCTGGGCCGAGAACGACAAGCGCATCTTCGCCCTGCTCACCCCCACCGTCTGGGACATCCGCGGCGGCGACGGCCTGCGCAGCGATACCTCCTACCTGGTGGTGTCCAACCACCAGTCCTGGGTGGACATCCCCGCCCTGGTGCAGGCCTTCAACCGCAAGACGCCCTACTTCAAGTTCTTCCTCAAGAAGGAGCTGATCTGGGTGCCCTTCATCGGCCTGGCCTTCTGGGCGCTGGATTACCCCTTCATGAAGCGCTACTCCAAGGCCTTCCTCGACAAGCACCCGGAGATGAAGGGCAAGGACCTGGAGATCACCAAGGCCGCCTGCGAGAAGTTCAAGCGCTTGCCGGTGACGGTGGTGAACTACCTCGAAGGCACGCGCTTCACCCCGGCCAAGCAGGCGCAGCAGGGCTCGCCCTACCGCCACCTGCTCAAGCCCAAGGCCGGCGGCGTGGCCTTCGTGCTCGCCGCCCTGGGCGAACAGCTCGACGCCATGCTCGACGTCACCCTGATCTACCCCGGCAAGCAGGTGCCCGGCTTCTGGGCGCTGGTGTCCGGCCAGGTGCCCAAGGTGATCGTCGACATCCAGACCCGCGACATCGACCCCTCGCTGTGGCAGGGCGACTATGAGAACGACCCGCAATTCCGCCAGCACATCCAGGACTGGGTGACCCGCCTCTGGGCCGAGAAGGACGCGCGCATCGAACAGCTGCGCGATGAACTGCAGGGCTGAGCCCGCCACCCGCGCCCTCCCTCAGCATTTTCCGACGAAACGGCGCAGCCCCCTTGAGCTCTGGCTCAGGGGGCGGCGAAGCCCTGCGCGGCAGGGTGTGGGAATTGGCCGAAAAGACGCTTGCCGTGTTTATATTGAACGCTCGATCAATTTAAAAGGAACCTCGACGCCCTCTTCCGTTTCTCATCAGGCGCGTGCCTGAACCTGCGTCAAAGGAGTATTTCTTGTCGACCCCCTCCCCCTTCCGCCAAGAGGCCGCCCGATCATGAGCGTGCCCAATCCCCCCGGTAGCCTGCCGCTGCGCATGAACACGCCCGTCCTGCTGGGATCGGCGGGCTTCGTCCTGATCTTCGGCCTGGTGGTCGCGATCTTCACCGAGCAGGCCGGCGCCTGGTTGCTGCAGGCCCAGGCCTGGGCCGCCAACAGCGTGGGCTGGTACTACCTGCTGGCCATGACCCTGTACCTGGTGTTCGTGGTGGTCACCGCGCTGTCCGGCTACGGCAAGATCAAGCTCGGCGCCGACCACGACGAGCCGGAATTCAGCTACCTGTCCTGGGCCGGCATGCTGTTCGCCGCCGGCATCAGCATCACCCTGTTCTTCTTCTGCGTCTCCGAGCCGCTGACCCACCTGCTGCAGCCGCCCCAGGGCGAAGCCGGCGGGCCCGAGGCGGCGCGCCAGGCGATGCAGCTGCTGTTCCTGCACTGGGGCCTGCACGGCTGGGGCGTGTTCGCCCTGGTGGCCATGGCCCTGGCCTACTTCGCCTACCGCCACAACCTGCCGCTGGCCCTGCGCTCGGCGCTCTACCCGCTGATCGGCAAGCGCATCAACGGCCCCATCGGCTACACGGTGGACGCCTTCGGCATCATCGCCACGGTGTTCGGCCTGGGCGCGGACATGGGCTTCGGCGTGCTGCACCTGAACGCCGGCCTCGACTACCTGTTCGGCATCCCCCACAACCAGTGGGTGCAGGTGCTGCTGATCGCCCTGATGATGGGCGCCGCGGTGCTGGTGGCGGTGAGCGGCGTGGAAAAGGGCGTGCGGGTGATGTCCGACGTCAACATGCTGCTGGCCTGTTCGCTGTTGCTGTTCGTGCTCTTCGCCGGGCCCACCCAGCACCTGCTGAACATGCTGGTGCAGAACGTCGGCGACTACCTCAGCGCCGTGCCGGCCAAGAGTTTCGACCTCTACGCGTGGAACAGCCCCTCCGGCTGGCTGGGCGACTGGACGGTGTTCTACTGGGCCTGGTGGATCGCCTGGGCGCCCTTCGTCGGCCTGTTCATCGCGCGCATCTCGCGCGGGCGCACCATCCGCGAATTCGTTTTCGGCGTGCTGTTCATCCCCCTCGGCTTCACCCTGGCGTGGATGTCGATCTTCGGCAACAGCGCCCTGGAGCTGGTGCTCAACCACGGCATGACCGAACTGGCGGTCGGCGCCATCGAAGACCCGTCGATGGTCATCTACCGCCTGCTGGAAACCTACCCCTGGAGCCGCACGGTGATCGCCGTGACGGTGTTCGTCAGCTTCGTGTTCTTCGTCACCTCTGCCGACTCCGGCACCGTGGTGCTCTCGACCCTCTCCGCACGCGGTGGCGAGGAAGGCGAGGACGGGCCCAAGTGGCTGCGGGTGTTCTGGGGCGCGATGACCGCGCTGATCACCAGCGGGCTGCTGTTCGCCGGCAGCATCGACGCGCTGAAGTCGGCGGTGGTGCTCACCTCCCTGCCCTTCTCGCTGATCCTGCTGCTGATGATGTGGGGCCTGCACAAGGCCTTCTACCTGGAATCCCAGCGCCAGCGCGCGCGCCTGCATTCCCTGGCGCCGCTGGACCAGCGGCCACGCAAGGGCGGCTGGCGCCAGCGCCTCAGCCAGGCCGTGCACTTCCCCTCGCGGGACGAGGTGTACCGCTTCATGGAGCAGGAGGTGCGCCCGGCCATGGAAGCGGTGGCGGAGCAGTTCCGCGAAAAATCGCTGCGGGTGGAGACCGAGCTGGACCCGGCCAACGCCAGCCTCAGCCTGGAGGTCGGCCACGGCGAGGAAACGCCCTTCCTCTACCGGGTGGTAATGCGCGGCTACTTCACGCCCTCCTTCGCCGTCGCCGGGCTGGACGCGCGCAACCTGCGCAACCGCCGCTACTACCGCGCCGAGGTGCACCTGGCCGAAGGCAGCCAGGACTACGACCTGGTGGGCTACAGCCGCGAGCAGATCATCAACGACATGCTCGACCAGTACGAACGGCACCTGCAGTTCCTGCACCTGGTGCGTTAGCTAGGGTGCCCGGGCTACGGAGCAGTCCGTAGGATGGGTAGAGCCCCGCGAAACCCATCGCTCCGAGGTGATGGGTTTCGCTTCGCTCTACCCATCCTACGTCCTACAGCAAGCTCCGGGCCGTAGTAGGACGGGTGAAACCCGACATGCCTTCACCCATAAAAAAGAGGAGCCCAAGGGCTCCTCGAAACAGGTACCGCAACGTAGCAGACGCGGTACCGGGGGTTTGCGGGTGGGTCAGGCGGCGCTGAACAGCTTGTGCGGGTCGATGACGAATTTCTTCGGCACGCCGGCGTCGAACTCGCCGTAGCCACGGGGCGCCTCATCCAGGCCGATGACCTGTACACCGACCACTTCGGCGATGTTGATGCGGTCCCACATGATGGCCTGCATGAGCTGGCGGTTGTACTTCATCACCGGGGTCTGGCCGGTGTGGAAGCTGTGGGACTTGGCCCAGCCGAGGCCGAAGCGGATGCTCAGGCTGCCGATCTTGGCGGCCGCGTCCACCGCGCCCGGGTCTTCGGTGACGTAGAGGCCGGGGATGCCGATCTTGCCGGCGACCCGCACCACCCCCATCAGCGAGTTGAGCACCGTGGCCGGCGCTTCGTGCTGGGCACCGGCATGGCCGTGGCCGCGCGCTTCGAAGCCCACGGCGTCGACGGCGCAGTCCACTTCCGGCTCGCCCAGCAGGGCGGCGATCTGCTCGTGCAGCGGGGTGTCCTTGGACAGGTCCGCGATCTCGAAGCCCTGGGCCTTGGCGTGGGCCAGGCGCACCGGGTTGACGTCGCCGACTATCACCACCGCGGCGCCCAGCAAGCGCGCGGAGGCGGCAGCGGCGAGGCCGACGGGGCCGGCACCGGCGATGTACACGGTGGAGCCCGGGCCGACGCCAGCGGTGACCGCGCCGTGGTAGCCGGTGGGCAGGATGTCGGAGAGGCAGGTCAGGTCGCGGATCTTCTCCATGGCCTTGTCGCGGTCCGGCAGTTTCAGCAGGTTGAAGTCGGCGTAGGGCACCAGCACGTACTCGGCCTGGCCACCGGTCCAGTCACCCATGTCGACATAGCCGTAAGCGCCGCCGGCACGGGCCGGGTTGACGGTGAGGCAGACGCCGGTGTGCTGTTCCTTGCAGGAGCGGCAGCGACCGCAGGCGACGTTGAAGGGCACGGAAACCAGGTCACCGATCTTCAGGTTCTCGACGTCGCTGCCCTTCTCGATCACCTCGCCGGTGATCTCGTGGCCGAGCACCAGGCCGACCTGGGCGGTGGTACGGCCGCGCACCATGTGCTGGTCCGAGCCACAGATGTTGGTGGATACCACGCGCAGGATGACCCCGTGCTCGATCTTGCGACCGCGCGGGTCCTGCATCTTGGGATAGTCGATCTTCTGCACCTCGACCTTGCCCGCGCCGAGATAAACAACACCACGATTACCAGACATGCATGAATCTCCTTTGTTGTTGTGGATACAAAGGCGCGGCCTGGGGCCACGCGGCCTTGTACTGGAGCGTGTGTCTGTTGCCGGAGCCGCCGGGTGGACCTGGCAGGGCGGCTGCCAAAAGCTGTAGCCGGACCTCAGTCCGGGGTCTGGCGCGCTCCCGGGCTGAAGCCCGGGCTACGTCTGTTCAGGTCAGAGCACCACGGTGCGGTTGGCGTTGAGGAACACCCGGCGCTCGATGTGCAGGCCCACGGCCTTGGCCAGGGTCAGGCATTCGATATCGCGGCCCTTGGCGATCAGGTCCTCGGGGTAGTGGGCGTGGTCCACCGGCTCCACGCCTTGGGCGATGATCGGCCCCTCGTCGAGGTCGTTGTTGATGTAGTGGGCGGTGGCCCCCACCAGCTTGACGCCCTTCTGGTACGCCTGGTGGTAGGGCTTGGCGCCCTTGAAGCCGGGCAGCAGCGAGTGGTGGATGTTGATCGCCCAGCCGTCCAGGCGCCGGCACAGCTCGGGGGACAGCACCTGCATGTAGCGGGCGAGGACCACCAATTCGGCGCCGGTGTCCTCGATCACCTGCAACACGCGCCGCTCCTGGGCGGGCTTGTCGTTGGGGTCGAGGGGGAAGTGGTGGTAGGGAATCCCGTGCCAGCGGGCCAGGGGTTCCAGGTCCGGGTGGTTGGACACCACCGCGACCACGTCCATGGCCAGCTGGCCGATGCGCTGGCGGTAGAGCAGGTCGTTGAGACAGTGGTCGGCCTTGCTGACCATCAGCACCACCTTGGCGCGGTAGCTGGGCGGGGTCAGCTCGATCTGCATGTCGAAGGGCGCCACGTGCTCGGCCAGGGCGGCACGGAAGGCCTGCTCCTCGAAGCCGTCGGGCTGGCGGAACTCGATGCGGATGAAGAAGCGCGCGGAGAGCCGGTCGTCGAAGGAGTGGTGCTCGGTGACGTAGCAGCGCTGTTCGTAGAGGAAGCGCGTCACCGCGTCCACGGTGCCCAGCACGCTGGGGCAATGGGCGGTGAGGATCCAGGTATCGGGGGTGCGGCTCATGTCGATCTCCTCGGGTACGGCGGCAGGTTGGTACGGGCCACGTTGGGCCTCGCTGCGCTCGGCACCAACCTACGGATGCAGGCGCAAGGTGGATGACGCTTCACCCACCCTGGCTGTCCTGCGGTGGACGAAAAGAGCGTCGTCCACCCTACATCTCAAGCCTTGATCGCCAGCCCGTACTCGGCGCTGGCGTCCTGCAGCCAGAGCCAGAAGTAGTCGGAGAAGCTGCGGCGGATCAGCAGTTCCCAGGTGTCCTCGCCGGTGTGGCGGATCACCAGTTGCGACTTGGCGAAGGTGGTGCCCACCGCCTTGCCCACCGGGAAGTTGCTCGGGTGCACGTCGTAGGGCGTGGACTTCATCAGCACCTCGCGCACCTTCGGCCCGCTCAGCTCCAGCAGGGTCTGCCCGCCGCTGACGTTGATCACCGCGTGATGCAGCCCTTCCAGGGCAGCGCGCAGGCGCTGCTCGGCGGCGAACTCCTCGCCACGGGGCAGGATCAGCAGCCACTCGTCCGGCGACAGCCACTGCAGCGAGGTCTCGCCGCTGGCCACCAGGGTCAGCGCCACCGGCAGTTCCAGGCCCAGGGCCTTGTGCACGCCACCGGCGAAAGCCGGGTCGCGGGCATCGCCACGCAGCACCAGGTGGCCCAGCAGCTGCTTCTCGCGCAGGGTCACGCCGGCGGCGCCGGACTTGCCCAGGGCGCCCTTGCCGGCCAGCTCATCGAGCCCGGCGTGGAACAGCGGCGATTCGCCGGCCAGTTCATCCGGACGCTGCTTGTACACGTTCACTGCGCTCATTTCTCACCTGCCTGGTGCACGCCGGCACCGTCGAATTCCATGGTCTCGGCCTGCTGCTTACACATTCTGGCGCTCCCCTTTCGGGTCGTAGAACACCGAGCTGACGATCTCCGCCTCGATCACGCTGCCGTCCGCCAGCGGGGCGAAGACCTTCTCGCCCATGCGCTTGAGACCGCCGCGCACCACGGCGAGGGCGAAGGAATAGCCCATGGCCGCGCTCATATAGCTGGAGGTGACGTGGCCGACCATGGTCATGGGGATCGACTGTTTCGGGTCGAACACCAGCTGCGAGCCTTCCGGCAGAACCTTGTTCGGGTCCAGGGGTTTGAGGCCTACCAGCTGCTTGCGATCTTCGCGCACGCAGTCCTCGCGGTTCATGCCGCGCCAGCCGATCCAGGAGAAGGGCTTGTTGCGGCCGACGGCCCAGCCCATGTCGAGGTCGTCCGGGGTGACCGAGCCGTCGGTGTCCTGGCCGACGATGATGAAACCCTTCTCGGCCCGCAGCACGTGCATGGTCTCGGTGCCGTAGGGGGTCAGGTTGTATTGCTTGCCGGCCGCGATGAGCTTTTCCCAGACGCCAGCGGCGTAGTCGGCCTGGACGTTGATCTCGTAGGACAGCTCGCCGGTGAAGGAGATGCGGAACACCCGCGCCGGCACGCCGCCGACCAGGCCTTCCTTCCAGCTCATGAAGGGGAAGGCGTCCTTGTCCAGGTCGATGTCGGTGACCTCGGCCAGCAGCTTGCGGCTGTTGGGGCCGGACAGGGTCATGGTGGCCCAGTGGTCGGTGACCGAGGTGAAGTACACCTTGAGCTCCGGCCATTCGGTCTGGTGGTAGATCTCCAGCCACTCGAAGATGCGCGCGGCGCCGCCGGTGGTGGTGGTCATCAGGAAGTGGTTGTCGGCGAGGCAGGCGGTCACGCCGTCGTCCATCACCATGCCGTCTTCCTTGCACATCAGGCCGTAGCGGGCCTTGCCCACGTCCAGCTTGGTCCAGGCGTTGGTGTAGACGCGGTTGAGGAACTCGCGGGCGTCCGGGCCCTGGATGTCGATCTTGCCCAGGGTGGAGGCATCGAGGATACCCACGCTGTCACGCACGGCCTTGCACTCGCGGGCCACGGCGGCGTGCAGGTCCTCGCCGTTCTTCGGGAAGTACCAGGGGCGCTTCCACTGGCCGACGTCCTCGAACTCGGCGCCATTGGCCAGGTGCCAGCGCTGCATGGCGGTGTAGCGCTTGGGCTCGAACAGGTGCCCGCAGTGGCGGCCGGCGACGGCGCCGAAAGCCACGGGGGTGTAGTTCGGGCGGAACATGGTGGTGCCCATTTCCGGGATGCTGATGCCCAGCGAACGGGCGGCGATGGCCAGGCCATTGATGTTGCCCAGCTTGCCCTGGTCGGTGCCGAAGCCCAGCGCGGTGTAGCGCTTGACGTGCTCGACCGACTCGAAGCCCTCGCGGGTGGCCAGCTCGATACCGGCGGAGGTGACGTCGTTCTGCAGGTCGACGAACTGCTTCGGCGCACGGGCGGTGGATTTGTCGTGGGGCACCTGGAACAGCGCCAGGGTGGCTTCCTCATGGCGCTTCTCGGCCTTCGGCAGGCTGCGGCTGACTTCCTTGAAGCCCGCTTCGGCAGCGGCCTTGGCACCGGCCTCGAAGCCGTCGGCCAGGGTGTCGCCGAGGGCGAACACGCCATTGACGGCGCCGGCGCAGATACGTTTCTGGAAGCCGCCCTCGCCCGGTACGAAGGCCAGGATGTCTTCACGCCAGGTGGGCTTGCCACCCAGGTGCGAAGCCAGGTGCACCACCGGGCTGTAGCCGCCGGAGGTGGCGATCAGGTCGCAGTCCACCACTTCACCGGGGCTGGTGACCTTGTGCGCACGGGTGTCGATGGCGCAGATGCGCGCACCGCTGACGCGCTTGCCGCCACGGGCCTCGACCACGGCGCTGCCGGTGAGGATGCGCACGCCACGGGCACGGGCCTCTTCGACCCAGGCGCCGCGCGGGTTGCTGCGGGCGTCGGCCACGGCCACCACCTTCTGGCCGGCGTCGAGCCAGTCCAGCACCAGGCGGTAGGCGTAATCGTTGTTGGTGGACAGCACCAGCTCCTTGCCGGGTGCCACGCCGTAGCGGCGCACGTAGGTGGAGACGGCGCCGGCGAGCATGTTGCCCGGCACGTCATTGTTGGCGTACACCAGCGGGCGCTCGTGGGCGCCGGCGGCCAGCACCACGCGCTTGGCACGGACGCGGTGCACGCGATGGCGGGCCTGGCCCATGGGCGCGGTCTCGCCGAGGTGGTCGGTGAGGCGCTGGTGGATGGTGAGGAAGTTGTGGTCGTGGTAGCCGTTGACCGTGGCGCGGGGCAGCAGGGTCACTTCCGGCAGTTTTTCCAGCTCGGCGATGACCTGGGCCACCCACTCGGCGGCGGGCTTGCCGTCCAGGGTTTCGCGGGTGTCCAGAAGGCTGCCGCCGAACTCTTCCTGTTCATCAGCGAGGATCACCCGCGCGCCACTGCGGCCGGCGGCCAGTGCAGCGGCAAGGCCGGCGGGGCCGGCGCCCACCACCAGCACGTCGCAGTGCTGGTTCATGTGGTCGTAGATGTCCGGATCGTTCTCGGTCGGCGCGCGGCCGAGGCCGGCGGCCTTGCGGATGTACTTCTCGTAGGTCAGCCAGAGGTTCTGCGGGTACATGAAGGTCTTGTAGTAGAACCCGGGCGGCATCATCTGCCCGCCGACCTTGCCGAGGATGCCCATCAGGTCGGTGTTGACACTCGGCCAGCCGTTGGTGCTTCCGGCCACCAGCCCGGCGTAGAGAGCCTGCTGGGTGGCGCGCACGTTGGGCACCTGGGTGGCGGGGCTGGAGCCGATCTGCAGGATGGCGTTGGGCTCTTCGGCACCGGCGGCGACGATGCCGCGGGGGCGGGAATACTTGAAGCTGCGGCCGACGATGTCGACGCCGTTGGCCAGCAGCGCGGCGGCCAGGCTGTCGCCGGCGTAGCCCTGGTAGCTCTGCCCGTTGAAGGTGAAGGTCAGGGGCTGGGCGCGGTCGATGCGGCCACCCTTGGAAAGACGGTTGGGCTGGCTCATGCCGTTACTCCTTGGTCCACGGCTTTCTTCTCCTGGGGCCCGGCTTCGGTGACGGCGGGGCGTTCACCGACCTTGTAGGTCTCGAGGATTTCGTAGGTCACGGTGTGGCGGGTGACGTTGAAGTACTTGCGGCAGCCGGCCGCGTGCACCCACAGCTCGTGTTGGATGCCGCGCGGGTTGTCGCGGAAGAAGATGTAGTCGCCCCACTCCTCGTCGGTGCAGGCGTTGGGGTCCAGCGGGCGCGGGATGTGCGCCTGGCCCTTGGCGTGGAATTCCTCTTCGGAGCGCAACTCGCCACAGTGGGGGCAGAAGATGTGCAGCATGGCGGGTCTCCTTAGTGAGCCACGGCAGCGGCGCCGTGCTCGTCGATCAGTGCGCCGTTGTGGAAACGTTCGATGGAGAAGGGCTTGGCCAGCGGGTGCATCTCGCCCTTGGCCAGGCTCGCCGCGAACACGTGGCCGGAACCGGGGGTGGCCTTGAAGCCGCCGGTGCCCCAGCCGCAGTTGAAGAACAGGTTCTGCACCGGCGTCTTGGCGATGATCGGGCAGGCGTCGGGGGTGGTGTCGACGATGCCGCCCCACTGGCGGTTCATGCGCACGCGGGAGAGCACCGGGAACATCTCGACGATGGCCTGCAGGGTGTGTTCGATGGTCGGGTAGGAGCCGCGCTGGCCGTAGCCGTTGTAGCCGTCGATGCCGGCACCGATCACCAGGTCGCCCTTGTCGGACTGGCTGATGTAGCCGTGCACGGCGTTGGACATGATCACGCTGTGGATGACCGGCTTGATCGGTTCGGACACCAGCGCCTGCAGCGGGTGGGATTCCAGCGGCAGGCGGAAGCCGGCGAGCTTGGCCATGTGCCCGGAGTTGCCGGCGGTGACCACGCCGACACGCTTGGCGCCGATGAAGCCGCGGTTGGTCTCGACACCGATCACCACGCCATCCTGCTTGCGGAAGCCGATCACCTCGGTGTTCTGCAGCAGGTCGACGCCCAGGGCGTCGGCGGCGCGGGCATAGCCCCAGGCCACGGCGTCATGGCGGGCCACGCCGCCACGGCGCTGCACGGTGGAGCCGAGGACCGGGTAGCGGGTGTTCTTGCTGCAGTCGAGGTAGGGAATCTCCTCGGCCACCTGCCTGGCGTCCAGCAGCTCGCCATCGATGCCGTTGAGGCGGTTGGCGCTCACGCGGCGCTCGGAGTCGCGCAGGTCCTGCAGGGTGTGGCAGAGGTTGTAGACGCCACGGGCGGAATACATGACGTTGTAGTTGAGGTCCTGGGAGAGGTTCTCCCAGAGCTTCATCGCATGCTCGTAGAGGTGCGCCGACTCGTCCCACAGGTAGTTGGAGCGGACGATGGTGGTGTTGCGCGCGGTGTTGCCGCCGCCCAGCCAGCCCTTCTCGACCACTGCGACGTTCTTCACGCCGAATTCCTTAGCCAGGTAGTAGGCCGTGGCCAGGCCATGACCGCCGCCGCCGACCACGATCACGTCATAGACCGGCTTGGGCGTGGGGTTGCGCCACATGCGCTGCCAGTTCTCGTGGTGGCTCAGGGAATGCTTGAACAGGCCGAAGCCGGAATAACGTTGCATGCGCGTGCTCCTGGATCAGCGGTACACGGGGAAATCGGCGCACAGGCCAGCCACCTGCCTGGCGACCTGGGCCTCGACATCGGCGTCACCGAGGTGGTCGAGGATGTCGCAGATCCAGCCGGCCAGCGCGACGCTCTGCTCTTCCTTGAAGCCACGGGTGGTGATGGCCGGGGTGCCGATGCGCACGCCGGAGGTGACGAAGGGCGATTGCGGGTCGTTGGGCACGGCGTTCTTGTTCACGGTGATGCCGGCGCGGCCCAGGGCGGCGTCGGCGTCCTTGCCGGTCAGGCCCTGCTTGATCAGGCTGACCAGGAACAGGTGGTTGTCGGTGCCGCCGGAGACCACGTCGAAGCCGCGCTCGATGAACACCCCGGCCATCGCCTGGGCGTTCTTGATCACCTGCGCCTGGTAGGTCTTGAAGCCGGGTTCCAGCGCTTCCTTGAAGCACACCGCCTTGCCGGCGATCACGTGCATCAGCGGGCCACCCTGGGCACCGGGGAATACGGCGGAGTTGAGCTTCTTCTCGATCTCCTCGTTCTTGCGGGCGAGGATCAGGCCGCCGCGCGGGCCGCGCAGGGTCTTGTGGGTGGTGGTGGTGACCACGTCGGCGTAGGGCAGCGGGCTGGGGTAGAGACCGGCGGCGACCAGGCCGGCGACGTGGGCCATGTCGACGAACAGCAGCGCCCCGACCTTGTCGGCGATGGCGCGGAAGCGCGGGAAGTCGAGGGTCTTCGAATAGGCGGAGAAGCCGGCGACGATCATCTTCGGCTTGTGTTCCACGGCCAGGCGCTCGACTTCGTCGTAGTCGATCAGCCCGGTGCGGGTGTCGAGGCCGTACTGCACGGCGTTGTACAGCTTGCCGGAGGACGACACCTTGGCGCCGTGGGTCAGGTGGCCGCCATGGGCCAGGCTCATGCCGAGGATGGTGTCGCCGGCATTGAGCAGGGCCAAGTAGACGGCGGAGTTGGCGGAGGAACCGGAGTGCGGCTGGACGTTGGCGTAGTCGGCGCCGAACAGCTCCTTGGCGCGGTCGATGGCCAGCTGCTCCACCTTGTCGACGTACTCGCAGCCACCGTAGTAGCGCTTGCCCGGGTAGCCCTCGGCGTACTTGTTGGTCAGGCCGCTGCCCTGGGCTTCCATCACCCGCTGGCTGGTGTAGTTCTCGGAGGCGATCAGCTCGATGTGGTCTTCCTGGCGCTGTTCTTCTTCCTGCATCGCACTGAAGAGTTCGTCGTCGTAGCCCTGGATCTGGTCGTGCTTGCTGAACATCGCTGATCTCCTGCCGCGCCATCGGTTGGCGCCTGTCGTTGGGTACGGGGGTTTCCCCGTTTGCAGCGATGGTATGACTCGGCCTGCCTTGCCAGATGCCTACGGACGCCACGGGAGAATGCGTTTGCGACATGCAAAGGGTCGCAATCGAACATCCGCGCAACGGGCGTCGATCACCCACAGTTTCCGTGGACCAAGCTGTGGATAAGCTGTACACCCCCGGCTAGCGGCCAGGTGCGTCGGGCCCTGCAGGGAAGTGACGGTTTTTTGAGCGATATCAGTCAGTTAGCGAAAGCGTTACACACAGAAGCTGTGCAACGATCTGTGGACAAGCTGTGAATGGATGCGCCAGGACCAGCAACGGCAGTGCTCCTGGCCGGCTGTACGCGAACCGACCAGCCCGGCACAGGCGGAATTGCCCACAGCGACATGCCTGGACAGGCCCGCTGGCAGTGGATAATTTCGACGCCCCCGCAGCATTCCGCATGCGCCTGGACGAGCGATTCCATGATCACCTGCTACCTGCGCTACATCATCGATCCGTACAAACTGGCCGAATTCGAACACTACGGAAAACTTTGGATTCCCCTGGTGGAGAAGTTCGGCGGCACCCACCACGGCTACTTCCTGCCTTCCGAAGGCGCCAACAATGTCGCCCTGGCGATGTTCAGCTTCCCCAGCCTGGCGCTCTACGAGGACTACCGCATCCGCTCCATGGCCGACGCCGAATGCATCGCGGCCTTTGGCTACGCCGAGGAAACCCGCTGCATCCTCAGCTACGAGCGCAGCTTCTTCCGCCCGGTATTCAGCTGATCGCGGCCTCGTTCCCGGGCTGAAGCCCGGGCTACGCCACGCAGCAATCCGCCCACAAAGACCGTGGACCACCCTGTGGATAAGCTGTGCGGCGAACGCGCGGCACCAGGCACGGCGCCGGATGGCGCCGCCTGGCTCTTTTCTGATCAGGCCCCGAGGGCCCGGCGGATCAGTTCAGCTGGGTGAGGCACTGGTTGGTGACGCTCAGCAGCCGCTCGTGGGTGGCTTTCGGCAGGGGCGTCTTCTGGGCTTTCAGCTCGTTCAGCTCGGCCTGGCTGAACTCGGCACTGACCTTGTCGGCCGCACAACCGCAGTACTTCTGCAGCTTGTCCGGGCTGACCTGGGCCTGGGCTCCCGCCGCGCACTCCTTGACGAAGTGGTCGCGTTCGCCCGGTGCCCATTCGGCGGCATTGGCCGACAGGCTGACCAACAGCGGCGCGGCGAGAGCAAGCAGGTAGGGATAGCGCATCGGTGTCACTCCTCATTGATGGCAAGGTCCGTCCCCGTGCAGGCACGGTTATGTTGTGAGCGGCAAAGGCCCCGGTGAGTTCCTCCCAGCGCGGGCACGGCCGCAGCGGGAACAGCGCCTGGTCTAAAAAGGATGTCGCCTGAAGCCATATTCCGTCGTCCATCCTGGCGTAAAGTTAGCTCCCATACGCCCTCCCCGCCCGGGGCATGCGGCGACCGGACCAAGGACCCGAGATGACCGACCAGACCCAGCAATTCGCCAGCGACAACTACTCGGGCATCTGCCCCGAAGTCTGGGCCGCCATGGCCGAGGCCAACCACGGCCACGACCGCGCCTACGGCGACGACCAGTGGACGGCCCGCGCCGCCGACCATTTCCGCCGCCTATTCGAGACCGACTGCGAAGTGTTCTTCGCCTTCAACGGCACCGCCGCCAACTCCCTGGCCCTGGCCTCGATGTGCCAGAGCTACCACAGCGTGATCTGTTCCGAGACCGCCCACGTCGAGACCGACGAGTGCGGCGCGCCGGAGTTCTTCTCCAACGGGTCCAAGCTGCTGCTGGCCCGCACCGAGCAGGGCAAGATGACCCCGGAGGCGGTCCGCGAGATCGCCCTCAAGCGCCAGGACATCCACTACCCAAAGCCGCGCGTGGTCACCCTCACCCAGGCCACCGAAGTAGGCACTCTCTACCGCCCGGAAGAGATTCGCGCCATCAGCGACGTGTGCAAGGAACTGGGCCTGCGCCTGCACATGGACGGCGCGCGCTTCTCCAATGCCTGCGCCTTCCTCGGCTGCTCCCCGGCGGACCTGACCTGGAAGGCCGGCGTCGATGTGCTGTGCTTCGGCGGCACCAAGAACGGCATGGCGGTGGGCGAGGCCATCCTCTTCTTCAACCATGAACTGGCCGAGGATTTCGACTACCGCTGCAAGCAGGCCGGCCAGCTGGCCTCGAAGATGCGCTTCCTCTCCGCCCCCTGGGTAGGCCTGCTGCAGGACGACGCCTGGCTGCATTACGCCAACCACGCCAACAGCTGCGCCCAGTTGCTGGCCGAGCTGGTGGCGGACGTGCCGGGCGTCAGCCTGATGTTCCCGGTGGAAGCCAACGGCGTGTTCCTGCAGATGTCGGAACCGGCGCTGGACTACCTGCGCGCCCGCAACTGGCGCTTCTACACCTTCATCGGTGCCGGCGGCGCTCGCTTCATGTGCTCCTGGGACACCGAGAAGGAGCGCGTGCGCGAGCTCGCTGCCGATATCCGCGCGGCCATGGCCAATACCTGATCCTCTCCGGCCCGGAATCTCCGGGCCGACGCCCCTCCCCCGGCGGCGCGAACCTCCAGGCACAGCACGGGGGAGATATCCCCCGCTGCGCGCTTATCCTCGATTCCGGTGCATCACCCTGTGGACAAGCTGTAGAGCGACCGCCACGGCACTGGCGGTACGGCGCCCCTGGGCAATCGCTCACTTCGTGAGCAAATTCAATCAGTTATGTAAATTCGGCACACAGTTTCTGTGCGGCACTCTGTACGCAAGCTGTGGATAGAATGCTGCAGGCCAATAACCACGTGACCTACAGACCATCGATCGTTTTCTAATCAGCCCTGAAAGCCCCATGTTGCCTGGAGCCGGGTTTCTGCGAGCGGTGCCCAGCAGGCAGTGAGCAGAACAGGTTGTCCCCTGCTGCAGTGGATGCCTCTGTGGACAAGCTGTGCGGCGTTCGCTACAGGCGCCAGCCCGCAAGGCATGCGTACTTCAGCCTATTTATCGAACGATTTCAGGGGGTTGGGAGCAACCTTGTGCACAGCTGCTGTGCAAGGAGCTGTGACCAGCCTGTGCATAACTCCTTGCAGGCCACGGGCTGCGGTGGATACAGGCGTTAGATCAATCCGTAACCAGCACGCCGTGCACCTCGAAGAGTCGCTGCAGCCCTTGCCGGGCGGGGCCTTCATCCAGCTGAACAACCCACAGATTCGCTGTACCAGCCTGTGGACAAGCTGTTCACCGAGCGCCAGGAGCCCCGCAGGGTGGGGCCTGGCGAGGATCGTACGTTTTCTGCTCAGTAGTCGATGGCCACGTCGCCCTTGGGCACGCTGCAGCAGGACAGGATGTAGCCCTCGGCGACGTCTTCGTCGGTGATGCCGCCGTTGTGCTCCATCTCCACCTCACCGGCGGTCTTCATCACCTTGCAAGTGCCGCAGATGCCCATGCCGCAGGCCTTGGGAATATGCAGCCCGAGCTTGGCCGCCGCCGCGTGCACGGTTTCACCGGGCGCCACGCGAATGCTCTTGCCGGTGCTGGTGAAGTCCACCTGATGCAGATCGGCTGCGGGTACGGGCGGCGCGTCCGCTGCTTCGGCCGCCAGCTCCTTCACTTCCTCGCGGATTTCCGGCGGCGTGGGGCCGAAGGCTTCCTCGTGGTAGCGCCGCATGTCGAAACCATTGGCTTCCAGCAGTCGCTTGATCGCGCTCATGTAGGGCGTAGGGCCGCAGCAGAAGATCTCGCGCTCCATGAAGTCGGGGGCGATCAGCTGCAGCATCGGCTGGCTGAGGTAGCCGCGGTAGCCGGACCAGGTTTCGCCGATGTCGTACTTCTCGCAGACCAGGTGCAGCTTGAAGTTGTTGATGCGCGAGGCCATGTGGCGCAGCTCGCGGTGGTAGATGATGTCCTTCGGCGTGCGCGCGCTGTGGACGAAGACCATGTCGACGTTGGCACTGGTGTCGAAGAACCAGCGTGCCATGGACATCACCGGGGTGATGCCGACGCCGCCGGACAGGTAGAGCACCTTGTCGGCGGGGAAGTCGATGGCATTGAACAGGCCCACCGGGCCGTGCACCGGGATGACGTCGCCTTCCTTGAGGTTGTCGTGCAGCCAGTTGGAGACCTTGCCGCCCGGCACACGCTTGATGGTGATGGAGAAGCTGTAGGGCACCGAGGGCGAGCTGGAGATGGTGTAGGAGCGCATGATCGGCAGGCCGTCGATCTCCAGCTCCAGGGTCACGAACTGCCCCGGCTTGAAGAAGAACACCATGGGCTGGTCGGCCATGAAGCAGAAGGTGCGCACGTCCCAGGTCTCCTGGACGACCTTTACGCAGCGCACCAGATGACGGCCGTTGGCCCAGGTCTGTGTCGTCACCGGATTCAGGAAGCTGTTGCTGCTCATACGCATCTCCGCGCGGCCGGACGTCGGCCCCATATGAAGCGGATTCTGCGTAAGCGAAAAAACGCCCACTTACCTAGCTGCGACATTCACATGCTCATCGCGACCTGCCAGCAGCACCAAGGGCTGCGGAGTCGGAAACGGATGTGGCCGTGTCGCCCATGGATAAGGTCGGGTCAGGCCCCGACGCCACACTCAGCCCCAGCCGAACACAAGCAATCGAGCGACATTCCCCCCTCTATCAGCGCGCTATCGGCAGCGTCGGAAGGGGAGGTGAAGCCGCCTTGCGTCATGACCGAAAGCCATATTTCGCGGCGGCCGCCCAGGGCGCCCCGCCATTGAGGAGTCAACGATGGATATCACTTCCACCCTGAGTCTGGGCGACCCGCTGGAACCGGCGCGCAAGGCGACCGCAGAGATGCTGCGCGAGCGCGACCACAGCTTCTCGCTGCCGCAACCCTTCTACAACGACGAGCGCCTGTTCCAGATCGACATGCAGGAGATCTTCCACAAGGAGTGGCTGATCGCCGGGATGACCTGCGAGATCCCCGCCAAGGGCAACTACCTGACCCTGCAGATCGGCGATAACCCGGTCATCGTGCTGCGCGGCGCCGAAGGGCAGGTGCATGCCTTCCACAACGTCTGCCGCCACCGTGGCTCGCGCCTGTGTGTCAGCGAAAAGGGCAAGGTCGCCAAGCTGGTCTGCCCCTACCACCAGTGGACCTATGAGCTGGACGGGCGCCTGCTGTTCGCCGGCACCGAGATGGGTGCCGACTTCGACCTCAAGGACTACAGCCTCAAGCCGGTGAAGGTGAAGACCGCCGGCGGCTACATCTTCATCTCCCTGGCCGAGAACCCGCCGGCCATCGACGACTTCCTCTCCACCCTGGCCCATTACATGGAGCCTTACGACATGGAGAACACCAAGGTCGCGGTGCAGACCACGCTGCGGGAGAAGGCCAACTGGAAGCTGGTGCTCGAGAACAACCGCGAGTGCTACCACTGCAACGGCTCGCACCCCGAACTGCTCAACACCCTGCTGGAGTGGGACGACGTCACCGACCCCCGCGCCAGCCAGGCGTTCAAGGACCAGGTGGCGGCCTGTACCACTGCCTGGGATGCCGAGAAAATCCCCTATGCCCACGCCAGCTTCGGCCTGCGCAACCGCATCGTGCGCATGCCGCTGCTGCAGGGCACCGTGTCCATGACCATGGACGGCAAGCAGGGCAGCAAGAAACTCATGGGCCGCATCCAGAACCCGGACCTGGGCTCCATGCGCATCCTCCACCTGCCGCATTCCTGGAACCACTGCATGGGCGATCACATGATCGTCTTCACCGTGTGGCCCATCAGCGCCCAGGAAACCGTGGTCACCACCAAGTGGCTGGTGCACAAGGACGCGGTGGAAGGCGTGGACTACGACGTGGCGCGCCTGCGCGAAGTCTGGGACGCGACCAACGACCAGGACCGCCGCCTCGCCGAGGAAAACCAGCGCGGCATCAACTCCACCGCCTACCAGCCGGGCCCCTACTCCAAGACCTACGAGTTCGGCGTGATCAACTTCCTCGACTGGTACAGCGAGCGGATGCTCAACAACCTGGGCGACGTCCCGGCTACCCGCCTGCGCCAGGTCGGCGAATAGGGCCATGAGCCTGAGCCTCGGGTTCATCCTGCTGCTCACCCTCTACGCAGCCCTGGCCTGCCGCAAAGGCCGGCGCTGAGAGGCAACACACTGAGGTCCCGCAAGGGACACCCCTCGCCCCCGTCAGGACGTCGGCCCTGGTGGGGGCTTTTTTGCACAGGCCTCCCGCGCCCGACGCCAGGCCAACAGACCCCGACGGCCCAGGCCTCAGCCCGGGAAACCGACACGGAGCAGGGTTCGAGGGGCCTTCCCGAATGGCGTGAGCCTATGCGCCTGGGCGCTGGCAGGTCTTGAGCAGGCGTCGGATTGCCTTGTTGATGCTGCGCTTGCCCAGGTCTTCGACTGAGAACCAGCGGCAGTCGGCGATCTCGTTCAGCGGCGTGGGCTGCTGGGACTCCGGCATCGGCGCTTCGAAAACGTAGTGAAGGGTCGTGTACAGCTCCAGGGGCGCAATGTAGTCGAGGGTCTCGACCGCGAGCCCGGTCTCCTCCACCAGTTCGCGGAACGCCGCCTGCCCAGGCGCTTCATCCGCCTCGATCCGGCCGCCTGGCAACGTCCACTTCGACTTGGGTTTGCGCACGAAGAGGATCTTGTCTTCCAGGCGGCAGATGACGGTCGCCCGTTCTTTGATTGCCCTGCCCATCTGCTCACCCCCTGCCACTGCGTTGAAAGACCGGAACGGTCACGAAAACCCTCGTAACCAAAGCAAGAAGGGCGCCAGACATGGCCGGCCCCCACACGAGAGCGCGCCTGTATCTAACGTTAGGCGCCCTTGGCGATATCTGCCTCACGCAGAACGTTGGAACAGGGCTTTCCGGGGAAGATTCCCGGTCTATTCGCCGCGGCAGGAGGATCCGGTCCGTACTTCGGGTGAAGACACCCGCGAAAAGCAGGCGGTAAACGAGGCGTGGATGCGCAGAAAGACCGGAAGCCCGACGGAAATTTCTGCGAGGCGGATGGAGGAGTATCCCACGTGTCACGAGGAAGTTTGTAGGTCGGATTAGTCCGACTTACCACCGAACCGGACCGGGTTCACAGCCTGACGCCAAAGGACCGGGATAATGCGAAACCATCAGGTTCCTACAGTTAGGACCTACAAAAAATCCGGATCGCCAAAGTGTGGATCGTAGGAGCCATCTGATTTTTACTCAGTTCAGCCTGTAAGGAGTGCTGAGATGAAACGACTACTGAATATTCCCCTCCTCGCCCTCATCTGCGTCGCCGGCCTGGCCCACGCGGAAAACGCGTCACCGGCCCTAGGACAGATCACTTTCGTGGGAAGCATCTGCAAGGACCTTTGCGATACCCCTACAAGCACCTGGCTCGAACATGTAGGACGCCGCAGCGGCCTCAGCCCCATCGGCCGATCAGAGCCCAGCGGGCGCGGCCATTGCGCAGGCCTGGGTGAAACCAGCTCGGTGAGCATGACCAGCATCGCCTCCCGCACGGGCGACGCCGGGATCATCACGGTGATCTACAACTGAGGCCGTATGCCGAGCACACCGCGAACGCCGATCCGGTACGCGGCACTGCGAGCCGCCATCGCACGGGGTCGTGCATGGCGGCAAGGCGGGAAGGATTCGCTCGATCGATCAGCAAGTTGCTGGCGCGACAGCCGGAGTCCGCGGCCATCGACCTGCTGGGGCAAGCCTGCTTGCACATCGGTCAAGACCGCGCGGTGGATGGTCCAGGAGGCGCGATGAAGGCTGGCGAGCCTGCGATCGAGCGGCGAGTCCGCTGACTCGGAACCCTGGATCGCGTGCCGACCACGGACGCATCAGCACCGGTCCGAGCGCCCGCGTACATGCATGGCGAGCCGCACGGCCGGCGGAATCATTCGGCAAACGCGATCTCCGTCCGCCCGCCGAGCGCAACGCAGCGCACCTCGACCTGCTGGTAGCTGGGGTCGTCCGGATCCTGTTCCGGCAGTTGGTAGTCGACTCGACAGGCCTTGTCCGGCCCTTCGCCCCAACGGACGATCAGCACACCCTCACGAGGCAGCCCGCGCAGGAATGCCCGCCCCCCCTGCCCCACCATGGCCAGGGAAACGCCCTGGGCATCGATGACGTCGGAGCCCAGCGGCGCGATCTGGCCGTCCTCGCGAAGGATGCGCAGCAACACCGGCACGCCGGTGATGGTCGGGTAGCTGAGCATCACCACGGCACCATGGCGCGGGGCCACCGCCTGCTCGGTGATCTGCAACTCGACGTTGCGCAGGGTGCCGATCGGGTCGATCGCCACCTGGTTGTGGCGATAGGGGGCGAGGCCGCCGACCACCGCGTAACCGTTGCTGCCGACACGGGCGTTCATGTCGTTGCTGACATAGGCCCCTTCCGCCCCCTTGGCCTCGACGACGGCAAAGGTTTCGCTCTGGCTCTGGGTGAAGTTGATCCCACCCGGGTGGGCCACCAGGCTGCCACCAATGCCGACGCTCTGCTGGCGGTAACCGGTGCCTTCGCTGTAGCTGGCGTTGAGCGACGCCGCCGGTGCGAAGTAGTGGACGCTGCCGCCGGCGTTGCTCGACCGGTCGCCCTGGTCGCTGCTGCGCGAGCCGTAGAGGCTGTAGTTCATCTGCGAGCGCTCGCCCGCGACGCCGCTGAGGCTGGCCTGGGTGTTGCTGCGCTTCCCGGACTGGCTGACCGAGCTACTGAGGAAGGGCGAGCGCACATCGCGCCCCAGGGGCACGCTGAAGGACAGCAGGTACTGGTTCTCGTATCCCGAGCCCATGCGCGTCCTGCCGGCCGAGGTGCTCATGGTTCCCCAGTTGAAGCCGTTGGAGTAGCCGGCCTGGAAGGTCATGTCGCTACGCTGTCCGGCGTTCCAGTAGTTCTGTGCCGAACCGCTCAGGTAAAGGCTGCCGAAGTTCGACCCCAGGGGCTGACTGATGTTGGCCTGCAATCGGCTGCGCTGGCGGTAGAGGCGGCTATCGGGGTTGCCGACGGACTGCGCGTAGTCGCCGAACTCGAGATATCCCTCGCTGGAGAAGCGGTAGGCAGCCAGGGTGAAGTTGGTCTGGGTGCTGTCCAGCAGCTTGCTGTAGGTGACCCGGTAGCTCTGGCCGCTCCTGGGGGCGGAGTCGGCGACGGGACGCTCGGCGACATGCGAGCGGGTGACATCGAACGCGACGGCCCCCAGCCCGGTACTGATCGCGACACCACCCTGGGCGGCCATGTACTTCTCGGCCACGATGCTGCCCAGGTAGCCGGTGAAGGCGTTGGTCACTCCGCGCTGGTAGGTACCCATGACGAACTTCGGCGATGCGTCCAGGCTGCGGTCCCGGTACTCGCCGGCAGTCACGCTGAAACGGGATACACCGGGGCGCAGCAACTGCGCCACCGAGGCATAGGGCACGACGAAGGAACGCTGGCGGCCGTCGGCCTCGGTCACCGTCACCTCGATGTCACCGGAGTAACCCGAGTCGTAGAGGTCGTCGATGCTGAAGGGCCCGGGTGCCACCGTCGCCTCGTAAAGCACCGATTGCCCCTGGCGCACGGTGACCTTGGCGTTGGTTTCCGCAACGCCCCGGATCACGGGGGCGAAACCGCGCTGGGAGTCGGGGAGCATGCGGTCGTCGGAACTGATCTGCACACCTCTGAAAGGCACGCTCTCGAACAGCTCGCCGGGCGTGTAGTAGTCACCGACCGTGAGTTGCGAGCGCAGACCGGTGAGGTCGCGCTGGGCATAGGTGCTGGCGTTGCTGTAGTGGCTGCGGGTAGGGCCGCCATCCTGGCTGGAGCGGTTGTAGTAGCCGTTGGAGCGCAGGCGCCACTCACCGATATTGAGACCGTTGTTGAGCCCCAGGGACAGCTGGTTCGAACCGACGCCACCGCTGTGGCTGCGGTAGCCGCTGGCGTTGTAGCCGATGAATCCGGCCGTGACGCCGGCATCCCAGTCACGGGGGTCCACGTGCCCGCGTGCCTGTCGCCCCAGGTACGCCTGCGGGATGCTCAGTTGGGCGCGCAGCTCGGACAGATCAACCTCGACCTGCGCCTGAGGCACCAGGCGATCGAGTTCGACACAAGCCTCGTTGTCCATAATCGACTGCCGTGCGGCCTGGGGGTCCGGCAGGTTCGCCAGCTCGATGCCGAAGGTGCCGACGTGCTCGGGCTTGAAGCAGTAGCGCTGGATGACCGCAGCGCCCTCGCCCTCGCTGAGCACCCGCAACTCGTGCCGCCCCTTCCAGGCCTGGTTGACGTAGATATCCAGGAGATAGGTGCCGGGAGGCAGGACGTTTGCGTTGGCGAAGCGTGACAGGTCGACGGCCTCTTCCGCACCGCTACCGAAGAACGCCGGGTTGAAGACGGCATAACGGGCCGGGGAAACGCCTTCGTCCGCGTCCACCTGGCTCCAGTCGCTGAGCGCCAGGGAGGCGGCAAGGACCACGGCCGTGACCTTGAGCCGTCCACTACGGCGCGCGAGACGCACCCTGCGGGTGCCGCGCGTGGCCGATCCCGGATACCTGTCTGAAAGAGCTTTCATAGTCGTACCTGGCGCATCGATGAATGGCGCGCGAACGATCGAGCGGCATCAGCGCCTTGCGCGCACGAGCCGCCGGCTCACGGCTCCAGCCTCGCCTCGTGCCCAATGGATGAGCCGTAGTCGTTGATCCACTTCGTCACCACCGTGGCGGCCGATCCCCGCTGCACCGCACCCGGCAGGGGGAAGTCGCGGCTCCCGAGCGGCGGCACCATCCCATCGCCGGCCTCGTGCGCCCGCCCGCCGACATTCAGCGAGACGTCGCTGAACGACACATGGAAGGCGCTGGGGTTGCTCGCTCGCAGCACGCTTTCCGCGCCGTTCTGCACCAGCCGCCAGCTGATCTGCTGGGCCGCTCCGGACGCGCTACCCGGCAAGCCGGACGGCCGATAGAAGAGTTTCAGGCGGGTGCGGATGGCGAACTGCATGGAGTTGCCGCTGTCCGCCGTGGGTTGTGGCGGGACATCCAGGAGGTTGAGCCAGAACACCGTCTCGCGGTCAGTGGGCAGTGCCTCGCCCGTGAACGCCAGGCGCAGGCTCTGCCCCTTGCCCGGATCGAGGCGGAAGATCGGCGGCGTGAGCAGAAAAGGCGCATCGGCCTGGTCCGGCTTGCTCGACGGGTCGCCGCGATCGATCCAGGCCTGCACCAGGGAAGGCTCCGTACCGTCGTTGCTCACCCGTACGCTGATTTCCTGCTGCTTGGCGGGATAGATGAAACGGGTGCCGTTCACCACCATGCCGGCCTGCACGCTCGGCAGGAAGGTGGCGATGAAGAGTGCGGCGATCAATCGGGTGATCCTTGCAGTGGGATGCATCGGTTTTTCCTGAATGGCCGCCGCCCGGGGCGGGCCGGGCGGGTGGCGATTGGTCCTGATTCGTGGCGGGGAAGGCGGGAACGAAGGCCGCAGTGGCGGCGTGCCTTTTCCCGGGGGAGGATGATATCGAGCGACACACCCGCCATCCGGCTTCGAGCACCAGGGAAAACCGTAGGAAAAGTCCTTAAAAAGCCAGGAAAAAGCCGTCAACTGCAAAAATGAGGCAGGGGTCGAATCAGCGGACGCGCAAAGTCAGAGCGCGGGAGTACGCAGGGGAAGCCCTTCACCAGGGAAGGACCCCGGCTAGGAAGCGGTGCTGTTGGCCAGGTCGTTACGCCGGGCGAATTCGATCAGCTCCAGCAACGAGCCGAGGTTGAGCTTCTGCTGGATGCGACTCTTGTAGGTACTGACGGTCTTGTTGCTGAGCAGCATCAGGTCGCCGATCTGCTTGTTGGAGAGACCCGACGCCAGGTACTGCAGCACCATCAGCTCTTGGTTGGACAGACGTGCGACCAGCTCGGCCTCGCTGGTAAGGGCGGTCTGGCCCGCCTGCAACGCATCGGCCGGGTAGAAGGAAAACCCCGCGCTGATCGAGTTGATCGCGATGACGAGGTTCTGCAGGTCCTCTTCCTTGCTGACGAATCCCTTGGCGCCCGCCTGCATGCAGCGCTGGCAGAAGCTCTCGGCGGGTTGCGACGTGAGCACCAGCACATGGCTGTCGAGCTCCAGGGCGCGGATGCGGGCGATCACCTTGAGCCCGTCCAGGCGCGGAATGCCGATATCGAGGATGACGATGTCGGGCTCGTGCTGGCGAATCAGTTGCAGCGCATCGACACCGTTGTCCGTCTCCGCAAGTACCTGGATGCCATTGCGTTCCAGCAGCATGCGCACGGCGAGGCGGATGACGGGATGATCGTCGACTATCAGGGCACTTCTCATGTCGATATCTTCCGAGGGACACGGGCACAACGCCAAGGCACGGCAGGTGGGGCTGCGCGCTGGCGTTGATGAACTTTCCTACAAGCCAAGGGGAAGGTTCGCCTAGCTCGGCGACCGCCCCCCTAAGTAACGTAATCGGCCACGCGATTCTGCCGAGTAAAACCGATGAAGAACATAAGCATTCTGGTTCTGGAAGACGAACCCTTCCAGCGTCTGTTGGCCATGGCCGCCTTGAAAAAGCTCGGCCTGAAGGACATCTGCGGCGCCGGGGACGGCACCGAAGCACTGGCCATGCTTCAGGAACGCGGTGGCGTCGATATCGTGCTTTGCGACCTGCGCATGGCCGGCATGGACGGCCTGGCCTTCCTGCGCCACGCCAGCCAACGGGGCCTGGCACGCGCTGTAGTACTGAGCAGCGCGGTGGAGCCGGTGCTGCGCCAGGCCACCATCTCGATGATCCGCTGCCTGGGTCTGGAGTTCCTCGGCGACCTTGGCAAGCCCTTCGATATCGGTCGCGCCAACCAGTTGCTGCGCGCCTTCGATCCCGCCGTAGAACTGCCACCCGGTAAACCGGAGGTGGTTGAGATCCCCTCCCTGAGCGACTTGCTCGACGGCTTCGAGCGCGGCGAGTTCGAAGCCTGGTTCCAGCCAAAGTTCGATATGCGCAGTGGTGCACTGCAAGGTGCGGAGCTGCTCGCCCGCTGGCGCCACCCGCAATACGGCGTCCTCAGCCCGGCGCACTTCCTGGCCCAGGTCGAAAGCAATGGCCTCATCGACCGCCTGTTCTGGCAGCTCTTCGAGCAGGGCCTGACACTACAGCGTGACCTGGCCATCGTGGGGCAGCGCATCGAGTTGGCGTTCAACATCCAGCCCAGCCAGTTGAGCGACCAGAAAATGGTCGAACGTATCGCCCGCCGCCTGCAGGAAAGTGGCCTGCCCGCCGATGGGTTGAACTTCGAAGTGACCGAAACGGGCCTGCTGCGGGCACCCGCTGCCAGCCTTGAAAACCTCGTCAGGTTGCGCCTGATGGGCTGCGGCCTGGCCATGGATGACTTCGGCGCTGGCTACTCCTCGCTCGACCGCTTGTGCGAACTGCCCTTCAGCCAGATCAAGCTCGACTCTTCGTTCGTGCGCAAGCTGCAGAGCCACCCACGTTGCGCCGCGGTGGTCAGAAGCGCTGTAGCCCTGGCTAGCACGATGGACATTTCCCTGGTGGTGGAAGGGGTAGAAAGCAAGGAGCAGAAGACGCGCCTGCTGGAACTGGGCTGCTCCCTGGCGCAAGGGTTTCTCTTCGCCCGCCCCATGGACGGCGCCGCCTTGAAGCGCCATATCGCGCAACGATGAACCGCGCTGCAGCGCAGCTCAAGCCTCCTGCAGGTGCTCGCGCAGCCCGCTCTCCAGCTCTGTCAGCGCCCGCGCAAGCGCATCGCCCGCCTGCCGCAGCCGAGCCCCATCGGGCGGCGCATCGGCAGTGGCCGCCATCAATTGCCGGCAGGCCGCTATCACCCCCGCCGCCTTGACGACCCGCGCCGCGCCGATCAGCCGGTGAGCCAGCTCGGCAAGCCCCTCGGCATCGCCCGCCTCCAGCAACGGGGCCAGGGCCACGAGATCCTTGCGGTTGGTCGCCAGCAACTCACCCAGCAGGTTTCTCACCAGCGCTTCATCGCCCCCGGTGAGTGGCTGCAGGGGGGCCAGGTCGAACAACGCCCCCTCATCCAACGGTTCCGCGCCCTGCTGGCGCTCCCGGGCAAGGACCCCAAGCGCCCGCTGCAGGGCATCCAGGCCGATGGGTTTGATCAGGCATTCATCCATGCCGGCGGCCAGGCCCCGCTCGATCTCCTCGGGCTGGGCGTCGGCGGTCAGCCCGATGATGCACACCGCCGCCAGGCCCCGCTCGCGTTCCTCCAGGCGTATGGCAGCCGCCAGCTCGGCACCGCTCATGCGCGGCATGTGGCAGTCGGTGGCCACGGTATCGAAGTGCCCTTCGCGCCAGCGCTGCAAGGCATCTTCGCCATCGCCCGCTTCCTCCACCTCATGGCCGAGGAAGACCAATTGCTGCTGCAGGATCTGCCGGTTCACCGGGTGATCGTCCACCACCAGTACGCGCAACCGCCGTGAGGCCACCACTGCAGCGACCGGCGCCGGCTCCATTGGCGGTACGGGGTCCAGGCGGTGCAGGCGCAAGCTCACATCCACCCGAGTACCGCGCCCCGGGACGCTGTCGAGGCTCAGACGCCCGCCCATCATTTCGCAGAGCGAGCGGCAGATGACCAGGCCCAGCCCGGTACCGTCCACCGGCTGGCCTGCCCGCTCGATGCGGGAGAAGGGCCGGAACAGGCGCGCCTGGTCCGCTGGCGAGATGCCGATGCCGCTGTCCTCGATGCTCAGGCTGACCCTGAGCATCCCCGCCTCCGAGGTATCTCCGTCAACGCGAACGCTGACCCGCCCATGGGTGGTGAACTTGATGGCGTTGCTCACGAGGTTGGACAGGATCTGCTTGAAACGCTGCCCATCCACCAGCACATCACCCTGGATGCTGCCGTCGATCTCCAGCGCCAGCTCCAGGCGCTTCTGGCGCGCCAGGCCATCGAACACCCGGGCCACCGACTCGACCAGTTCGCGCAGGTTGGCGCGCCCGGGCGCAAGGCTGAGCCGCCCCGACTCGATGCGCGCGATATCGAGGATGTCGCCGATCAGCGTCAGCAGGCTCCTGGCGGAGCCGTAGGCGACCTGGATGCCGGCCGGGTCGATGGGCCCGCTCTCGGCGCGTTTCAGGGCCAGCTCGAGGATGCCGATCACCGCGTTCATCGGCGTGCGGATCTCGTGGCTCATGGTGGCGAGGAATGCCGTCTTGGCGCGGCTGGCGTCGTCGGCCTGGCGCTTCGCAGCCTCTAGCTCGCGGACCAGGTGATGGTGCTCGGTAATGTCCAGCCAGCCGCCAATCACACCCTTTATCGCGCCGGTGGAGTCCTGGAAGGGCTGGATCCAATGCTCGATCCACAGCCGCCGACCACCCAGCTCCAGTTCGTGCGTGCCCTGGATCAGACCCCCGCCCTCCATAGCCTGGAGGTAGCTCTCGTGGAAGAGCGGCGCGGCCTCGAAGGTCAGTGGCAGCTCCGCCACCGTGCAGCCCAGCACCTGCTCCCGCTCCAGGCCAAGGGTCTGCAGGTAGCTGCGGTTGCAGGACAGCATCCGGCCAGCCGTGTCACGCACATAGACAGGGGGCGGCATGCTGTCGATCAGGGTTTCGATGAAGCGCAACTCGTCGTTGAGCTGCCGCTCCGCTGCCCGCCGCTTGCGCACCTCACGACGCAGGCGCAGCCCCCAGGCGAGCACCAGCCCCAGCAACACCAGGGCACCGATGACGATCTGCAGGATCAGCTGGTTGTAGTCGCGCCAGGTCTGCGCGCTCATGGCCGGGCTGCCGCGCCAACGATTGGCGGCGGCATTCAGCTCATCCGGCGCCAGGCTGCCGAGTGCCTTGTCGAGGATCGACTGCAACTCGACATCGCCGCGGCGCATCGCAAAGTTCGCGGTGGCCGGGTCGATGGGCACCAGGGACGACACCGCCAGCCGATTGCGGAACAGCCGCACCACGTAATAGCGGGCAGTGGGTAACGACACCAGCGCCGCATCGGCGTCGCCGCTGTAGACCAGGTTCATGGCATCCAGCGACGAGGCCGCCGCCAGCAGCTCCGCGCCTGGGTAGATGCCGCGGGCCTCCTCGGTCGCCACATGCCCAGCGGCGATGGCCAGGCGCTTGCCATCGAGGCCGTCGAGCGGCTCGGCAAGGCCGTCTTGCGCCCTTCTCGCCACCAGTACGAAGGGATTGGTGACCACCGGCCGGGTGAAGCGCAGCGCGCTTTCACGTTCGCGTCCCTGGGTGAGAATGGCCAGATCGAAACGCCCCTGGCGCAAGCTCTCCATCTGGTCGGCAAGGCTGCCCCGGCGACTGACCGCCTCGAACTGCAGGCCGGTGCGCAGGGACACCATCTCCAGCAGGTCGGCGGCGATGCCGCGGAACTGGCCCTGGGCATCGAAAAACGCCATCGGCGCCATGTCGTCGTCGATCACCAGGCGCACGCGCGGATGGCGCTCCACCCAGCGCCGCTCCTCCGCCGTCAGCGGCAACGGCTCCAGCGCCGGCATCACGCCGCTGCCCACCCAGCGCTTGGCGATGCCCTCCAGGCGCGAGCGGCCCAGAGCGCGCAGGGCCGCATCCAAGCCGCGAAGCAATTGCGGGTCCCCAGGGCGAACGATGAAGGCCACGCCATCGGCCTGGAGCTCGGCGAAGCGCTCGAAGCGCACCAGACCATAGAAACCCCGGTTGATCCGGTAGTAAGCGGTCAGCACGTCGCCCAGGTACAGATCGGCCTTGCCGAAGGCCACCGCGGCCAGTGCCTCATCCACCGAGCCCGCCGCCACCAGGTGCGCGCCGGGGAAGCCCTGGCGCAACGCGGGATCGGTGAGGTATTCGGTGGTGGTGGCGATGGTCAGCCCGGCCATGTCGGCTGGGAATTCGCGGCCATCCTCCTGGCGGCGGAACAGCGCGGCGTGCTCGATGGCGAACGGCTGGCTGCGCGCCACGGCAGCCCCATGCAGGCCGTGACTGGATGCGCTGGCCATATCGATCTCGCCCTCCTCCAGCGCCCGGGCCACGGCGGCCTGGTCGGGCAGCCTGCGCAGGACGACGCGCATGCCGAGCATCTGGCCGACCAGCGCCACCACATCCGCCGTCATGCCCTCGAAACTGCCATCGCGCTGCAGCATCGCCAAGGGCGCCTCGATGTCGCCCGCCACCCCCAGCACCAGCTCGCGCTTCTGCCGCAGCCAGTGCCAATCGCTTTCGCCAAGGGTGAGTTCCTGCTGGTCCACCCGCAGCTGGCTGGCCAGGCGCAGGGGGATGGTTTCCTGGGAGGCGGCCCGTGCCGACAGGGCGAGCGGCAACAGCCAGAGGTTCAGGCAGAAGTACTGCACAAGTACGCGGAGTGAAATATGACGGAACACCGGGCCGACCTGTTTCTAGGCGTTGGATGAAAGGAACATTAGTTGAAGAGCGGCAGGTCGTTAATCGTCTGAGTGCATTTAAAACTGCCTACATAGGCTGTAGGAAACTTCCCAAACACCCGGACCCGGCCTTCACCGCGAATATACTTCCCGCCTCACGTATTCAGCCAACTCCCCAGGCGCCACGGCCAAAAGACCCGTGGCCGCTGGCGTGACCCACTGGGATCACGTCAGGAATATTAGGAATTGTCTGAAAGACTTCAACATAACTTCCGAAGAAATATCCCATAGCGTCGGATCGACCTACAGCGGTTATTGATCCGCCTTGGGTAACTTGTTTGCGCTGCGCCCACCGGCAATTGCGCAAACACTCACCACGAAAACTTGCCCTTTAATCGAACGGCTTTGCGTGCGCGCCGTAGACCATTGGGAAACTCGCTAAGGAGTACTGAATAGATGAGTAAGATTCTGCTTATCGACAACCAACCGATGATCCGCTTCGCCACCCGCGTGCTGCTGGAGCGCGAGGGCTACGACATGGTCGGCGAGACCGAGAACGGTGTGGAAGGGCTGAGCCTGGCCCGCTCGCTCAAGCCGGACCTGGTCATCCTCGACATCGCCATCCCCAAGCTCGACGGCATGGAAGTGCTGACCCGCCTCGCCGCCATGGACGTCAACCTCAAGCTGCTGGTACTGACTTCGCTGCCCGCCGCGCTCTACGCCAACCGCTGCCTGCAGGCCGGCGCCACGGGCTATCTGTCCAAGCAGGAGCAGGCGGTCAGCCTGATCGCCGCGACCAAGTCGGTGCTCTCCGGCTACAGCCTGTTCCCCAGCACCGTGCACCTGCCGGTGCCGTCCCAGGCCGGCGAAGACACCCAGTTGCTGGACAGCCTCTCCGACCGTGAACTGGCGGTGCTGCAGAACCTGGCCAATGGCAAGAACAACAAGGAAATCGCCGAGCAGCTGTTCATCAGCCACAAGACGGTGAGCACCTACAAGTCGCGCCTGATGGACAAACTCAAGACCCGTAACCTGGTCGACCTGATCGACTTCGCCCGCCGCTACGCCCTGCCCACGCCCTGACCGCTCACCCCGCCGCTCGCGCGGGCGGCAGGCCGATCACCCGTGCCACATGCACGGGTGGCGGCAGCTGCCGATGCGCCGCCGCCAGCCCGCCGACCCTCTCGGCGACCGTGCTGGCGAACGGCGTCGAGCGCGCACTCGCACTGTCCACGTTCATCAGCATCTGCTCACTGGCCGCCAGCAAATCATCGCCGCCCTCGGGGTACAGCCCGTGATGGATGTGCAGGCGCTTGGCGTCGTGGGCGAGCACCTGGGTGCACACCTCCACCCCGGCACCGAGCTTCACCTCGGCGAGAAAGTTGAGGTGGCACTCCAGCGTGTAGAGGGTGTGACCGCTGCTCGCACGCCCCGCCTCGTCCAGGCCGATATGGTCCATCAGCGCATCGGTGGCGTAGCTGAAGATCAGCAGGTAGAACGCGTCGCGCAGGTGGCCGTTGTAGTCCACCCATTCGGCGGGAATGGCGGTGCGGTAGGTGGTGAGGGCTTGGCTCATGGCGATTCCTGGCGATGGCCCTCTCCCAGGGAGAGGGCCGCTTCGAAGTAGCGGGAGGTCCGTGGGGCGTCAGTCGGCGAAGGCGAAGCCGTGCTTCTCCTTGGTCGCCTTCACCGCGTCGAGTACCGCCAGCAGGCAGTCATCACGATAGCGCTCCAGCTCGGCGATGCTGCGCGAGCCCTGCTGCTCGCTGGTGCCTTCCACCACGCTGTCGATCAGCGTCTCGGTCAGCTCCGGGGCCGGCAGGTAGGTCCAGGGCAGCTGCAGCGCCGGGCCGAACTGCGCCATGAAGTGGCGCATGCCGGCATTGCCACCCGCCAGGGTGTAAGTGAGGAAGGTGCCCATGAAGGACCAGCGCAGCCCCGCACCAAAGCGGATCGCATCGTCGATCTCGCCAGTGCTGGCAACGCCGTCGTTGACCAGGTGCAACGCCTCGCGCCACAGCGCTTCCAGCAGGCGGTCGGCGATGAAGCCGGGCACTTCCTTGCGCACGTGCAGGGGGCGCATGCCCAGCGCGGTGTAGATTTTTATCGCCGCCTGCACGGCCTCCGGCGCGGTCTTCTCGCCGCCCACCACTTCCACCAGCGGCAGCAGGTAGACCGGGTTGAACGGGTGGCCCACCACGCAACGTTCCGGGTGCACGGCGTCGGCGTAGAACTCGCTGGGCAGCAGGCCCGAGGTGCTGGAGCCGATGATCGCCTCCGGGCGCGCCGCCGCGCTGATGCGGGCGTGCAGGTCGAGCTTCAGGTCGAGCCGCTCGGGCGCGCTTTCCTGGATGAAGTCGGCGTCGCGCACGCACTCCTCGACCGTCTCGACGAAGCGCAGGCGCTCCTGGGAGGCGCCCGGCGCCAGGCCCTGCTTCTGCAGCGCCGGCCAGGCGTTGGCGATGCGGGTGCGCAGGGCGGCTTCGGCACCGGGCGCCGGGTCCCAGGCGACGACGTCGAGGCCGTGGGCCAGGGCGCGGGCGACCCAGCCGCTGCCGATGACGCCGCTGCCGAGGGCGGCGAAGGTCTTGATGTGGGTGATGAAGGCCATGGTGGCTCCTGGTCCTGTGTCCGATATGGGGGGTTCCCGGGCTGAAGCCCGGGCTAGGGGAGAAACGTCAGCCGCGGCGCTTGAGGTTCATCTTCTCGCGGCCCTCGGCCGGGCTCAGGGCACGGCCACCAAGGCGCTCGATGATTTCCACCGCCCGCTCCACCAGCTGGCCGTTGCTGGCGTGCACGCCACGGTCGAGCCAGATGTTGTCCTCCAGGCCGACGCGCACGTTGCCGCCCAGCAGCATGGCCTGGGCGACCATGGGCATCTGCGAACGGCCGATGCCGAAGCCGGCCCAGGTGGCGCCCGCCGGCAGGTTATCGGCCATGGCTTTCATGGTGGTGGTGTCCGCCGGGGCGCCCCAGGGGATGCCCAGGCAGATCTGGAACAGCGGGTCGTCCAGCAGGCCTTCCTTGAGCATCTGCTTGGCGAACCACAGGTGCCCGGTGTCGAAGATTTCCAGCTCGGCCTTCACCCCCAGCTCGGTGATGCGCTTGGCGCCGGCGCGCAGTTGCGCGGGGGTGGAGACGTAGATGAAGTCGCCATCGCCGAAGTTGAGCGTGCCGCAGTCCAGGGTGCAGATCTCCGGCAGCAGCTCTTCCACATGCTTGAGCCGCTCCAGCGGGCCCACCAGGTCGGTGCCGGCGCCGAACTCCAGGGGCTGCTCGCCCTTGCCGATCTCCAGGTCGCCGCCCATGCCGGCGGTGAGGTTGATGATCACGTCGGTGTCGCTTTCGCGGATGCGCTCCACCAGCTCGCGGTAGAGCGCCACGTCGCGGCTGGGCTTGCCGGTGCGCGGGTCGCGCACGTGGCAGTGGGCGACCGTGGCGCCGGCCTTGGCCGCTTCGATGGCGGCGGCGGCGATCTCCTTCGGCGTGACCGGGATGGCCGGGTGCTTGCCGATGGTATCGCCGGCGCCGGTTACCGCACAGGTGACGATGACTTCATGGTTCACGGTTGCAACATCCTTTCTTGGAGGCGATCGGGTGCCGTGCGCGGCGAACCGCGCACGGGAGGAAGCGAAGCGTTGGTAACGGCAGCGAAGCTGCAGGAGCTACTTGAGCGAGGCGATGGCCGTCTCGGCGCCGTTCTTGCCGTCGAAGGTGGTCACCCCGGCGAGCCAAGCCTTGACCACTTCAGGGTTGGCCTTGATCCATTCGCGGGCGACCTTGGCCGGCGCCTCGCGCTCCATGATCGGCTGCATCAGGCGGCTCTCCTGCTCGCTGGTGAAGCGCAGGTTGGTGAGCAGGCGGTCGGCGTTGGGGCAGCGCTGGGCGAAGTCCGGCGCGGTGACGGTGGAGACGGTGGCGGCGCCGTCGTTGGGGCCGAACACGTCATGGCTGCCGGTGAGGTAGGTGATCGGCATCTGGATGTTCATCGGGTGCGGCTTCCAGCCGAAGAACACCACCGGCTTGTGGTTCTTCACCGCCCGCGACACGGCGGTGAGCATGGCCGCCTCGCTGGACTCCACCAGCTTGAAGCCGCCGAGGCCGAACTGGTTCTCGTCGATCATCTTCTTGATCGCCATGTTGGCCCCGGAACCGGATTCGATGCCGTAGATCTTGCCGTCCAGCTGGTCCTTGTAGCGGGCGATGTCGGCGAAGGTCTTCAGCCCTTCTTCCGCCGTGTAGGTGGGCACCGCGAGCACGGCCACGGCATCCTCCAGGGACGGCTTGGGCGCCACCTTCACCGAGGCGCTGTCGAGGAAGGGCTGGATGTTGTCGTCCATGATCGGCTTCCAGTAGCCGAGGAACACATCCACCTGCTTCTTCTGGATGCCGGCGAAGATGATCTGCTGCGACGCCTGGGTCTGGGTGGTTTCGTAGCCGAGGCCGGCCAGCAGCTCGGAGGCCACGGCGGTGGTGGCGACCACGTCGGTCCAGCCGACCGCGCCGATGCGGATCTTCTGGCAACTGGCGTCGTCCGCCGCCAGCAGGGTGGAACTGAACAGGGTGAGAAGACAGCAACCCGCGAGTGCGTTGAGACCTTTCATCGAATGCTCCCCTACAGCCATACGGTTATCGGGCCACGCGGCCCGTCTGTTGTTGTGCCGGGGCTCTTGGCGCCCCGCCGTTCGCGGGCCCTGTTGCACCCGTGGCAGCCAGATTACGCAACGCCAAACCGGCCAAATCGAACTAAAACGACCGAATGTTGAACGGGAACGACCTCCTGCATTGCCTTGTCCGCCGTCCTGCCTTTTAGTGTGACAACGCCCCGACAGGTCGCCCCGATGCCCCAGACCCTGTGGTTCCTCCTGCTGCCCGGTTTTTCCATGATGGGCCTGATGTCCGCCATCGAGCCCCTGCGCGTGGCCAACCGCTTCCGTGGCGAACTCTACCGCTGGCGCCTGCTGAGTGTGGACGGCGGCGCGGTGGAAGGCAGCAACGGCATGTCCCTCAACGTCGATGCGGGGCTGGAGCGTCCCGGCGCCAGCGACAGCCTGTTCGTGGTGGCCGGCTTCGAACCCCTGGCCAGCTTCACCCCGCGCCTGGCCCACTGGCTCAAGCGCGCCGACCTCGACGGCGCCACCCTCGGCGGCATCGACACCGGCAGCTTCGTACTCGCCGAGGCCGGCCTCTTCGCCCGCCAGCGCCTGACCCTGCACTGGGAAGCCATCGACGCCTTCCAGGAACGCTACCCCGGCCTTTTGCCGACCCAGGAGCTGTTCGAAATCGATGGCCGTCGCATCACCAGCGCCGGCGGCACCGCCACCCTCGACCTGATGCTCACCCTGATCGGCCGCGACCACGGCGACGAACTGGCGGTGGAGGTCTCCGAGCAGTTCGTCCTCGGTCGCATCCGCACCCGCCAGGATCACCAGCGCATGCAGATCACCCGCCGCTACGGCGTGCACAACCGCAAGCTGGTACAGGTGATCGGCGAGATGGAGCGCCACAGCGAGCAGCCCCTGGGCTCCGCCGAACTGGCCGCCCTGGTGGGCGTGACCCCGCGCCAGCTGGAGCGCCTGTTCCGCCTGCACCTGGACGACACGCCGTCCGGCTTCTACCTGGCCCTGCGCCTAGAGAAGGCCCGCCAGCTGCTGCGCCAGACCGACATGGGCGTGCTGGAGATCGGCCTCGCCTGCGGCTTCGAATCCTCGTCCTATTTCTCCCGCTGCTACCGCAACCGCTTCGCCGCCTGTCCCAGCCAGGACCGCCACGAACACCCGGCCAGCGAAGCGACGCCACCCGGCACGCGCACGCAACGCCCGACACGATCAACGACGGATCAGCGCATCTGAGCGCAGATCGGCGCCGTTCACCTCGCACTCCCCATCGCATCCAAGCGCATCGGCCAGCCCCGCTGCCACCCGGCTTGTCCATCCACGACCCCGCATTGACGCTTTCGGCAATCCCCCCGTCGCTTTTGCGCGATAGCGCCGAAAGCCCCGGCGATATGCTCGGTTCAAAGCGCCGGCAGAAGATTCGGCGCACCAAGAATCAAAGGGGACAGCCTGATGAGCCCAGCCGAACTGCACGCCGACAGCATCGTCATCGATGGCCTGATCATCGCCAAGTGGAACCGCGAACTCTTCGAGGACATGCGCAAGGGCGGCCTGACTGCGGCCAACTGCACCGTTTCCGTTTGGGAGGGCTTCCAGGCCACGGTCAACAACATCGCCGCCAGCCAGAAACTGATCCGCGAGAACAGCGACCTGGTGATGCCCGTGCGTACCACGGCCGATATCCGCAAGGCCAAGGAACAGGGCAAGACCGGCATCCTCTTCGGCTTCCAGAACGCCCACGCGTTCGAGGACCAGATCGGCTACGTGGAGGTGTTCAAGCAGCTCGGCGTGGGCATCGTGCAGATGTGCTACAACACCCAGAACCTCGTGGGCACCGGCTGCTACGAGCGCGATGGAGGGCTCTCCGGCTTCGGTCGCGAGATCGTCGCCGAGATGAACCGCGTCGGCGTCATGTGCGACCTCTCCCACGTCGGCTCCAAGACCTCCGAGGAAGTCATCCTCGAATCGAAGAAGCCGGTCTGCTACTCCCACTGCCTGCCGTCGGGCCTCAAGCAACACCCGCGCAACAAGTCCGATGAAGAGCTGAAGTTCATCGCCGACCACGGCGGCTTCGTCGGCGTGACCATGTTCGCGCCGTTCCTGGCCAAGGGCATCGACTCCACCATCGACGACTACGCCGAAGCCATCAAGTACGTGATGAACATCGTCGGCGAGGACGCCATCGGCATCGGCACCGACTTCACCCAGGGCCACGGCCAGGACTTCTTCGAATACCTGACCCACGACAAGGGCTACGCCCGCCGCCTGACCAACTTCGGCAAGATCATCAACCCGCTGGGCATCCGCACCGTGGGCGAATTCCCCAACCTCACCGAAACCCTGCTGGGGCGCGGCCACAGCGAACGCGTGGTGCGCAAGATCATGGGCGAGAACTGGGTGAATGTCCTCAAGGACGTCTGGGGCGAATGACGCCGGCCCGAACCGAACACGAACGTAGGGTGGATGACGCTCTTTTCATCCACCAGCCCACCGCGCGGTGGCTCATCTCTGCGGCGGATGACTGAAGCGCCATCCGCCCGATACCTGACCTGAATTCGGAGTTATCCACATGGCCAAACACGCCCCTGAACTGCCCATCGAAGTCGACAGCGAGACCGGCGTCTGGACCACCGACGCCCTGCCGATGCTCTATGTGCCGCGCCACTTCTTCGTCAACAACCACATGGGCATCGAGTCCGAGCTGGGCCCTGCGCGCTACGCCGAGATCCTCTACAAGGCCGGCTACAAGTCCGCCTGGCACTGGTGCGAGAAAGAAGCCGAATGCCACGGCCTGGAAGGCGTCGCGGTGTTCGAGCACTACATGAAGCGCCTTTCCCAGCGCGGCTGGGGCCTGTTCAAGATCCAGGACATCGACCTCGACAAGGGCACCGCCAGCGTCAAGCTCGAGCACTCCGCCTTCGTCTACGTGTACGGCAAGGTCGGGCGCAAGGTCGACTACATGTTCACCGGCTGGTTCGCCGGGGCCATGGACCAGATCCTGGCCGCGCGCGGCAGCAGCATCCGCACCGTCGCCGAGCAGGTCTACAGCGGCTCGGAAGCAGGCCACGACGATGGCCTGTTCATCGTCAAACCCCTCTGAGGCGAGGCACGGCATCATGGCGTTCGAAGCAATGTTCCAGCCGATCCAGATCGGCAAACTGACCATCCGCAACCGCGTGCTCAGTACCGCCCACGCCGAGGTCATCGCCACCGATGGCGGCATGACCACCGAGCGCTACGTGAAGTACTACGAGGAGAAGGCCAAGGGCGGCATCGGCCTGGCCATCTGCGGCGGCTCGTCGGTGGTGTCCAGCGACAGCCCGCAGCAATGGTGGAGTTCGGTGAACCTCTCCACCGACCGCATCATCCCGCACTTCCAGAACCTCGCCGACGCCATGCACAAGCACGGCGCCAAGATCATGATCCAGATAACCCACATGGGCCGGCGTTCGCGCTGGGACGGCTTCAACTGGCCGACCCTGATGTCGCCTTCCGGTATCCGTGAGCCCGTGCACCGCGCCACCTGCAAGACCATCGAGATCGAAGAGATCTGGCGCGTCATCGGCGACTTCGCCCAGGCTGCGCGCCGCGCCAAGGCCGGCGGCCTGGACGGCGTCGAGCTCTCCGCCGTGCACCAGCACATGATCGACCAGTTCTGGAGCCCGCGCGTCAACAAGCGTACCGACGAATGGGGTGGCACCTTCGAAGGCCGCATGAAGTTCGGCCTGGAAGTGCTCAAGGCGGTGCGCGAGGAAGTCGGCCCCGACTTCTGCGTGGGCCTGCGCATCTCCGGTGACGAATTCCACCCGGACGGCCTGTCCCACGAGGACATGAAGCAGATCGCCAAGTACTACTGCGACACCGGCATGCTCGACTTCATCGGCGTGGTCGGCTCCGGCGCCGACACCCACAACACCCTGGCCAACGTCATCCCCAACATGAGCTTCCCGCCGGAGCCCTTCCTGCACCTGGCGGCCGGCATCAAGGAAGTGGTCAACGTCCCGGTGCTGCACGCGCAGAACATCAAGGACCCGAACCAGGCCACGCGCATCCTCGAAGGCGGCTACGTCGACATGGTCGGCATGACCCGCGCCCACATCGCCGACCCGCACCTGATCGCCAAGATCAAGATGGGCCAGGTGGACCAGATCAAGCAGTGCGTCGGCGCCAACTACTGCATCGACCGCCAGTACCAGGGCCTGGACGTGCTGTGCATCCAGAACGCCGCCACCACCCGTGAGTACATGGGCCTGCCGCACATCATCGAGAAGACCACCGGCAAGAAGCGCAAGGTGGTCATCGTCGGGGGCGGCCCGGCCGGCATGGAAGCGGCACGCGTCGCCGCCGAACGCGGCCACGACGTGACCCTGTTCGAGAAGAAGGACCAGCTCGGCGGGCAGATCAGCATCGCCGCCAAGGCACCGCAGCGCGACCAGATCGCCGGCATCACCCGCTGGTACCAGCTGGAGATCGCCCGCCTCGGCGTCGACCTGCGCCTGGGCACCGGTGCCGATGTGGATACCATCCTCGATCTGCGCCCGGACATCGTCGTCCTGGCCAACGGCGGCCATCCCTTCATCGAGCAGAACGAACACTGGGGCGCAGCGGAAGGCCTGGTGGTCAGCGCCTGGGACATCCTCGACGGCAAGGTCGCGCCCGGCCGCAACGTGCTGGTCTACGACACCATCTGCGAATTCGGCGGCATGTCGGCGGCGGACTATCTTTCCGAGAAGGGCTCCCAGGTCGAGATCGTCACCGACGACACCAAGCCCGGCGTCGCCATGGGCGGCACCACCTTCCCCACCTACTACCGCAGCATGTACCCCAAGGAAGTGATCATGACCGGCGACCTGGTGCTGGAGAAGGTCTACCGCGAGGGCGACAAGCTGGTGGCGCTGTTGGAGAACGAATACACCGGCGCCCGCGAGGAACGCGTAGTCGACCAGGTCGTCATCGAAAACGGCGTGCGCCCCGACGAGAGCCTGTACTACGCGCTCAAGCAGGGCTCGCGCAACAAGGGCCAGATCGACGTCGACGCACTGTTCGAGATCCGCCCGCAGCCCTGCCTGGCCGAAACCGGCGACGGCTACCTGCTGTTCCGCATCGGCGACTGCGGCGCACCGCGCAACGTGCACGCGGCGATCTACGACGCCCTGCGGTTGTGCAAGGACTTTTAAAAGCAGCCACAAGCGGCAAGGGGTAAGCCGCAAGCAGGAGCCGGAGCGGGACTCGGCTCTTGCTTGCAGCTTGAAGCTTGTCGCTTGCCGCTGCGGCCAAGGTGGTTATCCATGTTGAGCACATTGCTTCCGATCCTTCTTTTCACCGCCCTGGCACTGGCCGTACTCGGCGCCGCCAAGCGCTTCCTCATGTGGCGCCGGGGCCGGCCGGCGAAGGTCGACTGGCTGGGTGGCCTGCTGGCCATGCCGCGCCGCTACCTGGTGGACCTGCACCACGTGGTCGAGCGCGACACGTACATGTCCAAGACCCACGTGGCCACGGCCGGCGGCTTCGTCCTGGCGGCGCTGCTGGCGATCCTCGTGCATGGCTTCGGGCTGCACAGCCGCATCCTCGGCTTCGCCCTGCTGGGTGCCACGGCGCTGATGTTCGTCGGCGCGCTGTTCGTCGCCAAGCGCCGCCTCGACCCGCCCTCGCGGCTGTCGAAAGGCCCCTGGATGCGCCTGCCCAAGAGCCTGCTGATGTTCGCCGCGAGCTTCTTCATCGCCACCCTGCCGGTGGCCGGCATCCTGCCGGCCGGCTTCGGCGGCTGGTTCCTCGCGGCCATCCTCGCCGTGGGCGTGGCCTGGAGCGTGTCCGAGCTGTTCTTCGGCATGACCTGGGGCGGGCCGATGAAGCACGCCTTCGCCGGTGCCCTGCACCTGGCCTGGCACCGCCGCGCCGAACGCTTCGGCGGCGGCCGTTCCACCGGCCTCAAAGCCCTGGACCTGGCCGACCCGAGCGCGCCCCTGGGCGTGGAAAAGCCCACCGACTTCACCTGGAACCAGCTGCTCGGCTTCGACGCCTGCGTGCAGTGCGGCAAGTGCGAGGCCATGTGCCCGGCCTTCGCCGCCGGCCAGCCGCTGAACCCGAAGAAGCTGATCCAGGACATGGTCATCGGCCTGGCCGGCGGCAATGACGCCAACTTCGCCGGCAGCCCCTACCCAGGCAAGCCCCTGGGCGAACACAGCGGCGGCCCGCACCAGCCCATCGTCGCCCTGCAGGGCAAAGCCCTGGTGGACGCCGAAACGCTCTGGTCCTGCACCACCTGCCGCGCCTGCGTCGAGGAGTGCCCGATGATGATCGAGCACGTCGACGCCATCGTCGACATGCGCCGCCACCTCACCCTGGAAAAGGGCGCCACCCCGAACAAGGGCGCCGAGGTGCTGGAAAACCTCATCGCCACCGACAACCCCGGCGGCTTCGCCCCCGGCGGGCGGCTCAACTGGGCGGCGGACCTGAACCTGCCGCTGATGAGCGAGAAGAAACAGGCCGACGTGCTGTTCTGGGTCGGCGACGGCGCCTTCGACATGCGCAACCAGCGCACCCTGCGGGCCTTCGTGAAGATCCTCAAGGCCGCCGACGTCGACTTCGCGGTGCTCGGCCTGGAAGAGCGCGACAGCGGCGACGTGGCCCGGCGCCTGGGCGACGAAGCCACCTTCCAGCAGCTGGCCCGGCGCAACATCGCCACGCTTTCGCAGTACCGCTTCACGCGCATCGTCAGCTGCGACCCCCACAGCTTCCACGTGCTGAAGAACGAATACGGCGCCCTCGGCGGTCACTACCAGGTGCTGCACCACAGCACCTTCATCGACGAACTGGTACAGGGCGGCGCGCTGAACCTCGGCCAGAGCAAGGCCGGTGCCGTGACCTACCACGACCCCTGCTACCTGGGCCGCTACAACGGCGAGTACGAAGCCCCACGCGCAGTGCTCAAGGCCATCGGCATCGAGGTGAAGGAAATGGCCCGCTCCGGCTTCCGCTCCCGTTGCTGTGGCGGCGGCGGCGGCGCACCGATCACCGACATCCCCGGCAAGCAACGCATCCCCGACATGCGCATGGTCGACATCAAGGAGACCGGCGCCGAGGTGGTGGCCGTGGGTTGCCCGCAATGCACCGCGATGCTCGAAGGCGTGGTCGCGCCGCGCCCGGAGATCAAGGACATCGCCGAGCTGGTGGCCGAGGTGCTGGTCGAGGCCCCGGCAGAAGCGAAGAAGCCGGCAGCGGCGAAACGCGAAGCAGTGGCGGAGGTGCATTGATGCAACACCTTGCCCACCTGCGCCCCTCCCGCACGGAGATACAACGATGAGCGACATCATCCGCCGCGACCCGCGTGCCGAGCGTATCGCCCGCAATCGCCTGCACCCCCTGCATGCCGCAATGCAGCAGCAGGGCCAGACCCGCTGGATGGGGCCCAACGGCGTCATCCGCAAGAACCCCCACGCCATCGCCGCCGGCTTCATCGGCCCCGCCGGCATCAAGCGCATAGACCGCAGCGGCGCCCAGCAGGGCACCATCGGCAAGCGCAGCGGTGCCAGCGAGGCGGTGCAACTGCCGCTGCATGTGGTGGCGCAACCGGCGTTCTACATCGCCGTGGTGCCGGACATGGTCGGCGGCCGACTCGGCAGCCACGACAAGGACCTGCTCGGCCTGGCCAGCAAGCTCGCAGGCCCGGACGGCGCGGTGGTCGCGGTGCTGTTCGGCGACGACAAGGAAACCGCCTTCGACAGCGCCGGCATCGACCGCATCCTGCGCATCCAGGGCGAGGCCTTCGACGGCTACGCGCCGGAAGCGCGGGTACTGGCCCTGAGCGCGGTGGAAAGCCAGCTCGCCCCCCGCCACTGGCTGCTGCCCGACAGCCGCAGCGGCGGTGGCGAACTGGGTCGGCGCCTGGCCGCCAAGCTCGGCGAGCGCCCCGCCACCCGCGTCTGGCAGGTGGATGGCGAGCACTGCAGCGGTCGCGCCGGTGCCGGTCGCGAGGACCTGGTGCGCGCCACGCCGCGGCTGATCCTGGCCGCCGCCGAGTGCGCCGAGCCGGTCAGCGAGACCCGCCACGAAGCCAGCCCCATCGAGCTGCAGGCCAGCATCGCCCGCAGCCTGCCGCGCATCGAGGACCTCGGCGCAGTGGCCGTGGACCCGGCGCAGATTCCCATGGCCGAGGCCGAATTCATCCTGTCCGGCGGCAACGGCGTGAAGGACTGGGCGCAGTTCCACGAAGCGGCCAAGGTACTGGGCGCCACCGAGGGTGCCTCCCGCGTCGCGGTGGACGACGGCCACATGCCGCGCAACCGCCAGGTCGGTGCGACCGGCACCTGGGTCACCGCGCGGGTGTATATGGCCGTGGGCATTTCCGGCGCCATCCAGCACCTGCAGGGCATAGGCGCCTGCGACAAGGTGATCGCGGTGAACATGGACCCGGGCTGCGACATGATCAAACGCGCCGATCTCTCGGTGATCGGCGACTCCGGCGCCATCCTCGCCGCACTGATCGAACGGATCACCGCACACCGTCAGGGAGGTGCACGCGATGCCGCATGACGCACTGAACATCGTCGCCCTGGTCTCGGTCGGCGCTCACCCCACCTCCGGCCGCCCACGGCGTGCGGAACAGGACGCGCGGGCCGTGGAACTCGGCCTGCGCCTGGGTGGCGAACGCCTGCAGGTGCTGCACGCCGGCAACCCTCGCGAGGAGGCCCTGCGCGCCTACCTGGGCATGGGCCTGGCGCAGATCGCCGTGCTCGAACAACCCGCCCAGGCCGATGCGCTACCCGCCCTGGCCGATTACCTCGCCGATGCCGGCGCGCAACTGGTGCTCACCGGCAGCCAGGCGGAAACCGGCGAAGGCTCGGGCATGCTGCCCTTCCTGCTGGCCGAGCGGCTCGGCTGGCCGCTGGTGGTGGGCCTGGCCGAAGTGGAGAAGGTGGAGAACGGCGTGGCCCAGGTGCTGCAAGCCCTGCCCCGTGGCCAACGGCGCCGCCTGCGGGTGCGCCTGCCGTTTCTCGCCAGCGTCGACAACGCCGCCCCGGTGGGACGCCAGAGTGCCTTCGGCCCGGCGCGACGCGGCACGCTCAAGGCCTGCGACGTCGAGGTGGTTGAAGACGTGCTGCTGGCCGAGGCACGCTTGCAGCCGGCCCGGCCCAGGCCCAAGCGCCTCAAGGTGATCAAGGCCAAGACCGGCGCCGAGCGCATGAAGGCGGCCACGGCCAAGGCTTCAGGCGGGGGCGGCAAGGTGCTCAAGGACCTGTCGCCAGACGAGGGTGCCGAGGCTATCTTCAAGCTGTTGATGGAAGAAGGAGTGCTGCGCTGACGCGCAGCCCGATGACCGGAGGAGACAGGCCATGATGCATGCCGATCTGATCGACCAGGAAGATTTCCGCGAGCGCCTGGTGGCGCTGGGGCTGGCCATTCCCTCGGGGGTGAGCGCCGAACAGGCCTGCGAACACGCCGTAAGCGGCCTCAGCCCCGAACGCGCCGTGGCCCTGCGGCGCCTGGTGGAGGAACTGCTGGGAGGCCGCGCCACCCTGCTGCCCAACGTGCGCGAGGCCATCTCCCGTACCCTGCTGCCGGCGCTAGTACCGCGCTGATCCACCCGCCACCAAAAAGGGCGCCGATGGCGCCCTTTTTCATGCCCGTGCACACAGCCCCGTAGGATGGCGTAGAGCGAAGCGAAACCCATCACTCTCGGGCACAGACATGACCCTGGCGCTGGCCGGGCTGCTCGAAAAGCATCGCGAATGAATTCGCTTGTATGTCCTAGGGTGGAACCTGTCGGGGGGCGGAGGGAGCGAAATCGCTTCTGCAAGCCAGACCGTGGGAGATTTCTCCCGCCCCTCACCTCACTGCAAGCGCCGATAAGGAATCCATCGGCTCAGGTCCGCCCCCGAGACCGACCATATCTGCAAGCCTGCGCCATCGTGAGCCCCCGACAGGTCATTCCATCTTGGCCCTGGGAGTTCGTCATGACAATGCAGAGCACCGTAATCGGTATCGATGTCGCTAAAGACAGTCTGAGTCTGTATCGAGCAGATCTGGAGCAGGCCAGAGAGCTCATCAATGAGCCGCACGCTATCGCCACCTGGCTCAAGAGCCTGCCTGCAGGTTGCAGCCTGGCCATCGAAGCCACCAACACCTACCACGTTGCCGTCGCCACGCTGGCGCACAAACGTGGCCACAGGGTCTACGTGATCGATGGTTACCGCCTGAGCAACTACCGCAAAGGCATCGGTGGCCGGGTCAAGAACGACCTGAGCGATGCCCGCCTGCTGGCCCGCTACCTGGCCCATGAGCAGAAGCAGTTGCACCCCTGGGCGCCGCCGAGCCGCCTGTACCGCAAGCTGCAGGCCCTGTTGCACCGTCGCGCCACCCTGGTGCGAGTAACGACGGCTCTGCGCCTGAGCTTCGCCCAGGATCGCCAACTGGCGGAGGCATTGAAGCCCGTCCTGCAGCAGATGAAAGACCTGGAGCGGACACTCAACAGGGCGCTGCAATCCACGCTGAAAGAGGCCAGTTTGAGCGCGCAGGCACAACGTTGCCAGGAGATCGAAGGGGTTGGCCCGATCACCGCTGCTGCGCTGAACCTGGCCTTCCTGCGGGGTACCTTCCGCAGTAGCGATGCATTCATCGCCTTCCTCGGGCTGGATGTCCGGGTCAGGGAGTCGGGGCGCTACATCGGCCGGCGCAAGCTGACCAAGCAGGGGATCCGGAGATACGACGGCTACTGCATAACGCCGCCATGGCCGCCAGTCGCACAGCCGCCTGGAAGGAACGCTATCAAGCTTATTTGCAGCGGGGTTTGAAGAAGACCGAGGCCCTAACGATCCTCGCCCGGAAACTGGCCAGAATCGCCTTTGCCCTGATGACCAGCCAACAGCCGTACCGACACCGGGACGCTACGGCTGGTTGACATAGAATCTCCCACAGGAATGGAGCCCGCAACAATGCATTGGCGTCGTTGTGGGAGCGGTTTCAACCGCGAAGAACCGCGGCACGGCGGTGAGATTGAAATGACCGGGGCCGCAAAGCGGCCCCGGGGAGTGCTTTACAACCGCACGCTGGCGAAGGTGGACTCACCCTGGGCGCGGGTGAGGGCCGCCATGGCGGTGGAGGACGAAGGCCGCATCAGGTCCTCGGGCATGGGCACCAGGGCGACCACGTTGGCGTTCTGGTTGGCGCGCTCGTCACGCGGCGGGATGCCGAAGTACTCGCGGTAGCACTTGGAGAAGTGCGGCGTAGAGACGAAGCCGCACACCGAGGCCACTTCGATGATCGACATCGCCGTCTGCTTGAGCAGCTGGCGCGCGCGGATCAGGCGCAGCTTCAGGTAGTAGCGCGACGGCGAGCAGTGCAGGTACTTCTGGAACAGGCGCTCCAGCTGGCGGCGGGACACGTCGACGTAGCAGGCCAGTTCGTCCAGGTCGATGGGCTCCTCGAGGTTGGCCTCCATCAGCGCGACGATTTCCTGCAGCTTCGGCTGGTTGGTGCCGAGCATGTGCTTGAGCGGCACGCGCTGGTGGTCCTGCTCGTTGCGGATGCGCTCGTAGATGAACATCTCGGATATCGCCGCCGCCAGTTCGCGGCCGTGCTCGCGGGCGATCAGGTGCAACATCATGTCCATCGGCGCGGTGCCGCCGGAGGAGGTGTTGCGGTTGCGGTCGATGGAGAACAGGCGGGTGGTGATGGCGGCGCGGGGGAAGGCCTCCTGCATCGCCGCCAGGCATTCCCAGTGCACGCTGCAGTCGTAGCCATCGAGCAGGCCGGCCTTGGCCAGCGCCCAGCTGCCGGTGCACACGGCGCCGAGTTGGCGGCCCTGGCGCGCCTGGGATTGCAGCCACTGCAGGTGTTCACGGGTAACGCTGTGCTGGATATCGACGCCGCCGCAGACGATCACCGCATCCAGTGCCGGGGCGTTCTCCAGGCCCGCATCGGGAGTGATCTGCAAGCCATCGCTGGCGCTTACCGGCAGGCCCGTCTGGGTCAGGGTGAACCAGCGGTAGAGCTCCTTGCCGGACAGCTGGTTGGCCATGCGCAGCGGTTCCACTGCCGAGGCCAGGGAGATCAGGGTGAAGTTGTCCAGCAGCAGGAAGCCGATGGATTGGGGTGCGCGGTTCTGGGGCTGGGAGCCCTGGTTGGACTGTGACATCTGAAAACCCTCACGCTAAACACGCTGTGAACCTTCGTTGCGAGGTTCTCTTCTTATGGTTCTGGTACGGCGACTGACCCAGACGGTTGCCCCTGATACGAGGCAAAGGTCATGCCTAAATTGTTCAGCCGTTCAATAAAAATGCATAAGCGCATCCAAACCCCATGCCAGCGGGGCTAGGCGAGAGCGACAGAAATATTCTGTTAACGACCGCCAGGCCGCGTGACTCCTGGGGCCTGGGGCATTAGGTAGCACCCGCTGGTGGTGCCGTTGTCACCCCGCTACATCCAGGAATACCGGGCGTAACAGACGGACGGCAGCGCGGGTGACCGAATGGTCACGCGGAGCGCTGGCAGCGGCCCGGAGCGTCGCACCAAAAGCTGGCAAGGCGACGCGCCGGGGAGCGAAAGCGGGTCAGCATTCGATGGCGCTGACGGCCAGGCCGCCGCGCGAGGTTTCCTTGTACTTGTCGTGCATGTCCGCGCCGGTATCGCGCATGGTGCGGATCACCTGGTCGAGGGAGATGAAGTGCTCGCCGTCGCCGCGCAAGGCCATCTGTGCCGCGTTGATGGCCTTCACCGCTGCGATGGCATTGCGCTCGATGCAGGGCACCTGCACCAGCCCGCCCACCGGGTCGCAGGTGAGCCCGAGATTGTGCTCCAGGCCGATCTCGGCGGCGTTCTCCAGCTGTTCCGGGGTAGCACCGAGCACTTCGGCCAGGCCGGCGGCGGCCATGGCGCAGGCCGAGCCGACCTCGCCCTGGCAGCCCACCTCGGCGCCGGAGATGGACGCGTTCTTCTTGCACAGGATGCCCACGGCGGCGGCGCCCAGCAGGTAGTCCACCACGTCGCCGTCGGAGGCCTCGGGGTTGAACTTCATGTAGTAGTGCAGCACCGCCGGGATGATGCCCGCCGCGCCATTGGTGGGCGCGGTGACCATGCGCCCGCCGGCGGCATTCTCCTCGTTCACCGCCAGGGCGAAGAGGTTGACCCACTCCATGGCGCTCATGGTCGAGCCGATGACGTTGGGTTTGCCCAGTTCCTGCAGGCTGCGGTGCAGCCTGGCGGCGCGGCGACGCACATTGAGGCCGCCGGGCAGGATGCCTTCCTGGCTCAGGCCGTTGTCCACGCATTCGCGCATGGCGTCCCACAGGCGCAGCAGCCCGGCGCGGATATCCGCCTCGCTGCGCCAGGCCTTCTCGTTGGCCAGCATCAGTTCGGAAACCCGCAAGCCATGGCGCTTGCACAGCTGCAACAGCTCCTCGGCGCTGGAGAAGTCGTAGGGCAGCCGGGTGTGATCCTGGTCGAGCTGGCCGGCGGCGGCCTGCTCGGCGTCGACGACGAAACCTCCGCCGACGGAATAGTAGGTGTCGCGGTGCAGCTCGCCGCTCTCACCGAAGGCCACCAGGGTCATGGCGTTGGGGTGGTAGGGCAGGTTCTCGTCGAGCAGGCGCATGTCACGCTGCCAGTCGAAGGGCACCGGCAGGCGACCATCCAGCGGCAAGGTGCCGCTGGCGAGCAGCTCGGCGATACGCGGGGCAATCTGCTTGGGGTCGATGCGGTCCGGCCACTCGCCCATCAGGCCCATGATCACGGCACGGTCGGTGCCATGGCCGATGCCGGTAGCGGAAAGCGAGCCGTAGAGGTTCACCTCCAGGCGCGTCACCCGCTCCAGCAGCTGGCGCTCACGCAGAGCGCCGACGAAGAGCACCGCAGCGCGCATGGGGCCGACGGTATGGGAACTGGAGGGACCGATACCGATCTTGAACAGGTCGAACACGCTGATAGCCACGATGGTCTCCGCGACGGGTGATGGGGCGTGGCCGACATCATCTGCATTTCCACCGCGAGCCGGCGTCCCACACCGACCCGCTCGTGTCCAAATACGCCGCGGCGTCGTGGATGAAAAAGCGACAGCACCTTCCTGCTTGCGACCTGCTTCGTAGAAGCCCGCACGACTTCGTCACATGATCCGGGCGCACCCGCACCGGCCAGCAGCAGTCCGTTCGCCGCGCGGACAGGCGATCGCCATCCCCTCGACTCTGCTGTGGAAGTCCCCATGAACCCATTGATCCCCCGGTTCCTGGCCGTAGCGCTCTGCACCCCGCTGCTGGCACAGGCCGCCGTTGAACCGGAATCCTGCAAGACCGTCCGTTTCGCCGATGTCGGATGGACCGATATCACCGTCACCACCGCCGTCACCCGCTACGTGCTCGCCGAGCTCGGCTACAGCACCCAGGTCAAGCGGCTCTCGGTGCCCGACACCTACAAGGCGCTGTCGGAAAAGAAGATCGACGTGTTCCTCGGCAACTGGATGCCGAGCATGGAAAACGACATCGCGCCCTACCGAGAGAACGGCAGCGTGGACACCCTCGGTGCCAACCTCAAGGGCGCCAAGTACACCCTGGCGGTCAACCAGGCCGCCTATGACGGCGGCCTGAAAAGCTTCGCCGACCTGGCAAAGTTCAAGAAGGAACTGGGCGGCAAGCTCTACGGCATCGAGCCTGGCAACGATGGGAACAAGTTGATCCAGAAGATGATCGACGACAAGGCGTTCGGCCTCGCCGACTTCAAGCTGGTGGAGTCCAGCGAGAGTGGCATGCTGGCCCAGGTGAAGCGCGCCGAACACCTCAAGCAATGGGTGGTGTTCCTCGGCTGGGAGCCGCACCCGATGAACAACCAGTTCCAGATGCATTACCTGGCTGGCGGCGACGATTACTTCGGCCCCGACTTCGGCGGCGCCACTGTCTACACCAACACCCGCGCCGGTCTGGCCAAGGAATGCCCCAACCTCGGGCGCCTGCTGGGCAACCTGGAGTTCAGCCTGGATATGGAGAACCACCTGATGGGGGCCATCCTCAACCAGAGCACCAACCGCCGGCGCGAAGCCAAGGCCTGGCTGAAGGCGCATCCGGAGCAATTGGAGAAGTGGCTGGTGGGCGTCACCACCCGCGACGGGAAAATGGCGAATGCCGCCCTCGGGCTCGCCGCAGCGCCATGAATTTCGCTTTTTCTCGAATCCGCTGTAGCCCCCGGCAGCTCTTGCCTGAGGCCGTGTCAACCCCTGAAACCCGCGCCCTGCGCGGGTTTCAGCATCCCCAACAGGTGAAAAATTTCTGTTATGGTTTTTTTCGGCAACCGGCCTTGTGTCGTCGCCCAACACGTCAGGGTCGTAAACCGACAATTGCCCGGCTACCGAGGCTATATCGTTGACTCAGCCGATTTCGTCGCTGTCCTTTCAAGCCTGAACTGACAGACCTGGGCCCTCAGCCCTGGACCGAAGAACAGAAAACGGCGGAGCCAATGTCTAAGGCGCCCGCCCTACAAGAAATTTCGGATGTACGCACACCTCAGGACGAGGTGTTGATCGACCCAAGGACAGGGTTTCGTAGCACTGCCAGAGGGTTTGGAAAGCGGTTTGCAAAACAGCGGAATGATGGTTAGGAACTCAAGGAATCGAACGCTCGTCCATACACCCCAGGTGTCATGGCGAATCCTCGAATCCGTGCAGTGCCTAGCCCGCTCCGCCGGTCGCGCGATTCTCCTGCCAAGCCCTGGAACCAGTAAACCCACACAGGCAATAACAGTCGGCATCGCCTGTCGGCGCGTCCCCGTGGCGCCCGTCCGGTCCCGTGTAGCTGATCTGGATGTCTACTGAAGGGGAACCATCCCATGCAGTCTGGAAAAATCGTTGTCCAGAACCTCTACAAGGTTTTCGGCCAACAGCCACAAGAAGCCATCGACTTGCTCAAGCAAGGCTGGAGCAAGGAAAGGATCCTCGCCGAACGTGGCGCGGTGATCGGCGTCAGCGACGTGTCGTTCAGCGTCGAGGAAGGCGAGATATTCGTGCTCATGGGCCTCTCCGGTTCGGGCAAGTCCACGCTCATCCGCCTGATCAACCGGCTGATCGAGCCCACCGCCGGTGACGTGTTCATCGACGGCCAGAACGTCGCCAAGCTGCCCAAGGCGCAACTGATCGACCTGCGTCGCCGCGACATGAGCATGGTCTTCCAGTCCTTCGCCCTGATGCCTTCGCGCACCGTGCTGGACAACGCCGCCTTCGGCCTCGAAGTGGCCGGCAAGGGCAAGAAGGAACGCGAGCAGCGCGCCATGGAAGTGCTGGAGCAGGTGGGCCTGGCGCCCTTCGCGCAGAAGTACCCTCACGAGCTGTCCGGCGGCATGCAGCAGCGCGTAGGCCTGGCCCGCGCCCTGGCGGTCGACCCCTCGATGATCATCATGGACGAGGCCTTCTCGGCCCTCGACCCGCTCAAGCGCCGCGAGATGCAGGACGTCCTCCTGGCGCTGCAGAAGACCCACCGCCGCACCATCATCTTCGTCTCCCACGATATCGAGGAGGCCATGCGCATCGGCACCCGCATCGGCATCATGGAAGGCGGCAAGCTGGTCCAGGTCGGCACCCCGCAGGAGCTGATCGAGAAGCCCGCCAACGACTACGTGCGCAACTTCTTCGACACCGTCGACACCAGCCGCTACCTCACCGCCGGCCAGCTCAAGGCCGATAGCGTCCCGCTCTACGTGCACAACGGCAAGGCACCCAACGCCCAGCAGGTGTGCCAGGAGCTGCAGGCGCTGGACAAGCACTACGCCTTCATCGTCGACGAGGACAACAAGTTCCGCGGCTCCATCAGCCTGGAGAAGATCGCCCTGCTGGTGGAAGAAGGCCAGAACAAGTGCCTGGAGCCTGAACTGCTCAAGCACATCGTGCCGGTACCCGAGGACCTTCCGCTGGAACAGGTGATCGAACGCCTGGTGGACAACGAAGGCCCCATCCCTGTCGTCGATCAGGACGGCCATTACTGCGGCGCCATCAGCAAGGGCCGCCTGCTTAGCCGTCTGCAGGGAGAATGACCATGAGCGAGAAACTGGATCTGGGCAGCTGGGTCAACGACGTCGTCCAGCACCTGCTGGACAACTACAGCGGCGCCTTCGAGAACATCGGCGCGGTGGTCAGCGGCTTCTCCGAGCTGATCGAACGCTTCCTCATGTGGCCACCGGCCTGGCTGGTGATCGCCGTCTTCGTCGGCCTCGGGCTGTGGCGCATCGGCGTCAAGTTCGCCCTGTTCACCGCCGCCGCCTTCGTGCTCATCGTGCTCACCGGCTTCTGGGAACAGACGGTGGTCACCCTCGGGCTGACCTTCTCCTCCACCCTGATCAGCCTGTTGCTGGGCGTGCCCCTGGGCATCTGGGCGGCGAAGAGCGAACGGGTCGCCTACATCATCCGTCCCATCCTCGACTTCATGCAGACCATGCCGGCGTTCGTCTACCTGATCCCCGCCGCCATGCTCTTCGGCCTCGGCCGCGTGCCCGGGATCATCGCCACGGTGATCTTCGCCATGCCGCCGGCGGTGCGCCTCACCAGCCTCGGCATCCGCCAGGTGAACAAGGAAATAGTCGAGGCCGGGCAATCCTTCGGCTGCACCAGCTGGCAGCTGCTATACAAGGTGCAGCTGCCGAACGCGATGCCGTCGATCATGGCCGGGGTCAACCAGACCATCATGATGGCGCTGTCGATGGTGATCATCGCCTCGATGGTGGGCGCTGGCGGCCTGGGCAACGACGTGCTCGCCAGTATCCAGCGCCTGGACATCGGCCTGGGCTTCGAAAGCGGCATGGCCGTGGTGCTGCTGGCGATCATCCTCGACCGCATCACCGAAAGCTTCGGCACCCCGCAAACCGCTTCCCGCGGCCGTCTGTTCGGCTGGCTGAGCGCGCGGGCCAGGCTGCAACGGCAATAACGTATACCTAGAAAACAGAAGCCATCACTTTCCAGTAGCAGGGAGTTGCAGATGATGAACATGAAGAAGATCGCGGGTGCCGGTTTGCTGGCCTGCGCGCTGGTGCAAGGCGCGTGGGCACAGGACCCGGAGAGCTGCAAACAGGTGCGTTTCGCCGAGATCGGCTGGGCCGACATCTCCGCCACCACCGGCGTCGCCATGGTCCTCACCGAGGGCCTGGGCTATACCCCGCGCAAGATCATGGCTTCGGTACCGATCGCCTTCACCGGCGTGAAGAACAAGCAGATCGACGTGTTCCTCGGCTACTGGGCGCCCTCCATGGACGCCGTGATCGAGCCTTTCACCAAGGGCAACGGCGTGAAGGTGCTGCCGACCGCCAACCTCGAAGGCGCCAAGTACACCCTGGCCGTGCCCACCTACGCCGCCGAAGCGGGCCTGAAGAGCTTCCAGGACATCGCCAAGTTCAAGGACCAGCTGGGCGGCAAGATCTACGGCATCGAGCCGGGCAACGACGGCAACCTGCTGATCGACAAGATGATCAAGGGCGACCAGTTCGGTCTCGGCGGCTTCCGCATGGTCGAGTCCAGCGAGGCCGGCATGCTGGTCCAGGTGCAGCGCGCGGTGAAGAAGAAGGAGCCGGTGGTCTTCCTCGGCTGGGCCCCGCACCCGATGAACACCCAGTTCGACCTCACCTACCTCGCCGGTGGCGATGACGTGTTCGGCCCGGACTTCGGCGCCGCCAAGGTCTACACCGTGGTACCGCCGGATTACGAGGCGCGCTGCGGCAACGTCGGCAAGCTGCTGAACAACCTGCAGTTCAGCGTCGAGATCGAAAGCCAGCTGATGGACCGCGTCCTCAAGAAGGAAGACCCGGTCGTGGTCGCCAAGGACTGGATCAAGGCCAACCCGGCGATCCTCGACAAGTGGCTGGCCGGCGTCACCACCCTCGATGGCCAGGACGGCGCCGCCGCCGTCAAGAAACACGTCGGCCTCTGATTTTCCGCTTCCCGTCTCCTGCCGCCACGGCCCCGTCGGGCCGTGGCGTGCAGCGCCACCCAGCCCGCCCGAGAACGGGCCCGTGGCATCCAACGTAGCTAGCTGCCAATCCCACCTGATGGAGCATTACGTATGCGAAAGCTGAAGTCCCTGTGTCTGCAATCCATCGGCATCGCCGCCCTGGCCATTGGCCTCGGCGCCCACGCCGCTGACAAACCCACCCTGAAGATCGGTTACGTCAACGGCTGGGACGACAGCGTCGCGGCCACCCACGTCGCCGGCGAGATACTCAAGGAGAAACTCGGCTACGGCGTCGAGCTCAAGCCGGTGGAGCCCGCCATCATGTGGCAGGGCATCGCCCGCGGCGACCTGGATGGCACCCTCTCCGCCTGGCTGCCCGCCACCCACGGCGAATACTTCGAGAAGCTGAAAGACAAGGTCGTGGTCCTCGGCTCCAACTACAAGGGCGCCAAGATCGGCCTGATCGTGCCCGACTACGTGCAAGCCAAATCCATCGAAGACCTGAACAAATACAGCAAGGACTTCGACGGCAAGATCACCGGCATCGACGCCGGCGCTGGCGTGATGCGCCGCACCGAAGACGCCATCAAGCAGTACAACCTCGACATCAAGCTGATGCCCAGCTCCGGCCCGGCCATGGCCACCGCCCTGACCCGCGCCGAGAAGGCGCAGAAGCCCATCGTCGTCACCGGCTGGATTCCGCACTGGATGTTCGCCAAGTGGAAACTGCGCTTCCTCGAAGACCCGAAGAAGGTCTTCGGCGACGACGAACACGTCGACACCGTGGTCAACCCGGGCCTGGAAGCCAAGGCGCCGGAAGCCACCGCTTTCCTCAAGAAATTCTCCTGGAACGGCGAGGAAGTGGGCGCCGTGATGCTGGCCATCCGCGAGGGCGCCAAGCCCGAAGAGGCCGCCAAGGCCTGGATCGCCAAGAACCCCGAGCGCGTGGCCGAATGGCTTAAGTAAGCGCTGGCAACCTCTCGACGGCGATGCGTGCCCCCGGTGCGCATCGCCGTTTTTCGTTATGCCTCCCGCCTTTTCCAACGCTTCACGGCGCATGCCTTTGACCGACGGGTCATCCTTGAAGCGACCTTCTTGATTGATCGATCAATTTGATACGCCCTAGACTGCGCGCTTTCCTTCGTCCGAATTCGTCGTCTGGAGTGCCTGATGCCCAAGGTCGGAATGCAGCCGATCCGCCGTTCGCAACTGATCAACGCGACCCTCGAAGCCGTCGACCAGGTCGGCATGGGCGATGCCAGCATCGCCTACATCGCCCGCCTCGCCGGTGTCTCCAACGGCATTATCAGCCACTATTTCAAGGACAAGAACGGCCTGCTCGAAGCCACCATGCGCCACCTGATGCAGGCCCTGAGCACGGCCGTGCGCGAACGTCGCGCGGCCCTGGGCGACGACTCCGCACGGGCGCACCTGCGCGCCATCATCGACGGCAACTTCGACGACAGCCAGGTCAACGGCCCGGCCATGAAGACCTGGCTGGCGTTCTGGGCCACCAGCATGCACCAGCCCGCCCTGCGCCGCCTGCAACGGGTCAACGACCACCGCCTCTACTCCAACCTGTGCTGCGAATTCCGCCGCGTGCTGCCCCAGGAACCCGCCCGCGCCGCCGCCCGTGGCCTGGCCGCGCTGATCGACGGCCTGTGGCTGCGCAGCGCCCTCACCGGCACCACCTTCAACGCCCGGCAGGCGCTGCAGATCGCCTACGACTACCTCGACCTGCAGCTGGCCAAGGCGACCGGCTGACGCGCGTAATGGCGGCGCGACGCGCCGCTTGGCGATTGAAATGGCGCTGTCGGCGTTAGCTTTGTGGTTTTAATGCAGGCGCTCAAGCACGGCACTTTCCGGGCGCCCAAGGATTCGTGCCACCTCCACCGCATGGGTTTCGCTTCGCTCTACGCCATCCTACGAACGTGCGCTGGGTTACTGCGCACATCAATGTGAGGGTTCGAGCGAAGAAAGTTGGAGCAGCCGCCAACGCCCCTCCAGGAGGCCGAACGCAGTCGTTGCGCCGGGGGACGAGCGGCATGGATGCCGCGAGAGGCGCGCCAGGCCATGGATGGCCCATCGCGCCGGCCCCAGACGACGCTTGCGGCGAACGCACTTCAGTGCGGCCCGAAGTGCGAGCGTAGCGAGTAACGATGATGGAGCGAGGGGAGTCTGGCGAAGCCAGACCCGTATGCAGGGGCGAGCGCTTTTGGTTCCTTTTAAGTGGTTCGGCATCCCGACGACTGAGAAAAGGGACTCGCCCGGGTGGGCGAAACCAGAAATTTCACCAGAGCTCGGCAATCAGCTGGACTCAAATCCTCTAGCAACACTTAACGCAGACAGAGCCATTGAAATCGCCCCTACATTGGCCATGGCGGGGCATGTAGGTCGGGTGCAACCCGACATCGGCGGCACAGGGCTTTCGCGGGTTTCACCCGCCCTACGGACGGAGCCATCCGCCATAAACGAAAACGCCCCGGGGTTTCCCCCCGGGGCGTTGCTCATTGCGGGCCGGTCAGACGGGGCCGGGCGCGATCACCGGTGAGTGCCGGTTCATCTCCTGCGCCTCCAAGTCGGTGCGCATGGCCTTGAGCAGGGCGAACATGTAGAGCAGCAGCACCACCGAGAACGGCAGGCCGGCCAGCACCACCACCGTCTGCATGGCGGTGAAGTTGCCGGCGAATAGCAGGCCGATGGTCACCAGGGTGATCAGCACCGACCAGAAGATGCGCAGCCAGTTGGGCGCGTCCTCGTCCAGCTCGCCCCCCTTGCGCGACAGGTTGGCGAGCATCACCGAGCCGGAATCCGCCGGGGTCAGGAACAGCACGAAGCCCACGCAGATCGACAGGCCGATCACCGCCTTGGCCCAGGGGTAGTGCTCCAGCAGCAGGTAGATGGACATCGCCGGCTGCTCCAGCGCCGCCTTGCCCAGCTCGGCCGCGTTCTGGTCCATCACCAGGTCCAGGGCGCTGTTGCCGAAGATCGACAGCCACGCCAGGGTGAAGCCCAGAGGGATCAGCAGCACGCCGCAGACCAGCTCGCGCACCGTGCGGCCGCGGGAGATGCGGGCGATAAACATGCCGACGAAGGGCGCCCAGGAAATCCACCAGGCCCAGTAGAACAGGGTCCACAGGCCCATCCACGCCTCGCTCTTGCCGGACTGGCCGGTGTAGACGTAAAGGTCGAAGGTCTTCAGCACCAGGCCGTTGAGGTAGTCGCCGAGGTTCTGCACCAGGCCGTTGAGCAGGTGCAGGGTGTCGCCGGCCAGCAGCACGAACAGCAGCAGGCCGCTGAACAGGATGATGTTGAGGTTCGACAGGCGGCGGATGCCTTTCTCGATCCCCGACACCGCGGCCAGGGTCGCCACCGCGCTCATCACCAGGATCACCGTCAGCAGCGCGCCCTGGCTGTGGGGATAGCCGAACAGGTACTCCAGGCCCGAGGAGACCTGCAGCGAGCCGATGCCGAGGTTGGTCACCAGGCCCAGCAGGGTAACGAAGATGCCGAAGCAATCCACCGCGTTGCCCACCGAGCCCTTCATCAGGCGCTCGCCAAACAGCGGGTAGAGCGCCGAGCGCAGCGCCAGCGGCTGCTTGTGGCGGTAGGCGAAGTAGCCCACGGCAAGGCCCACCAGCGCGTAGATGGCCCAGCCGTGCACGCCCCAGTGGAGGAAGGTCAGCTGCAACGCCTGGCGCGCCGCGTGCTCGGTGCCCGCCTCGCCTTCCGGCGGGTTGTACAGGTGGTCGATGGGCTCGGAGGCGGCGAAATACAGCAGCGAGATGCCGATGCCCGAGGAGAACAGCATCCCCGCCCAGGCGCCGTAGCTGAAGTCCGGCCGGTCGCCGTCCGCCCCCAGGCGCAGGTTGCCATAGCGGGAGAAGGCCACGTAGAGCACGAAGAACAGGTAGGCCCCGATGGCCAGCATGTAGTACCAGCCAAAGCTGCGCGAGAGCCAGCTCTGCGCCTTGTTCAGCCAGAGCCCGGCCCCTTCGGGGAAGAGGATCAAGGCGACGGTGAGGATCAGGATCAACGCGGTGGAACCGAAGAACACCACGGGGTTGAGCCGCGCACGCGACTCGGGATGCAGCGCAAGGGAAGCGGTACTCATGTGGAGAAGAGCTCCAGGGCAGTGAAAGCACGCGCCTGACGGCGCAACGACAGACCCGCGCCGCCCTGCCGACCCGCTCATGTAACCCGGCGAAGCCTCTGCAATGCGGCCTGAAGAGGTGCGGCGAACTGCCGCAGCCCCGTTCATGGAGCGCAGCTTATTCTTTGTTGTTTGAACGTTCAATAAAAATAAAGTAGGCTCGTTTTCACGCTTCCGGGCACCTTCGCCGTGCCCGGGATTCCGACAAAGGGCCCGCCCCGAGCGCGGCCCGCCTTGCGCAAACGAGACCTGAGAGGACGAACCCCATGGCCCGATTCGAAGACCAGAAGCTCTACATCGGCGGTCGCTACGTCGACTCCACCAGCGGCGCCACCTTCGAGAGCATCAACCCGGCCAACGGTGAGGTCCTCGCCAACGTCCAGCGCGCCGGCAAGGAAGACGTCGAGCGCGCCGTCGCCAGCGCCATCGAAGGGCAGAAGGTGTGGGCGGCGATGACCGCCATGCAGCGCTCGCGCATCCTGCGCCGCGCCGTGGAGATTCTCCGCGAGCGCAACGACGAGCTGGCCGCCCTGGAGACCCTGGACACCGGCAAGCCCCTGGCCGAGACCCGCGCCGTGGACATCGTCACCGGCGCCGACGTGATCGAGTACTACGCAGGCCTCGTGCCCGCCATCGAGGGCGAGCAGATCCCCCTGCGCGAAACCAGCTTCGTATACACCCGCCGCGAACCCCTGGGCGTGGTCGCCGGCATCGGCGCCTGGAACTACCCGATCCAGATCGCCATGTGGAAATCCGCCCCGGCCCTGGCCGCCGGCAACGCGATGATCTTCAAGCCCAGCGAAGTGACCCCGCTGACCGCCCTCAAGCTGGCCGAGATCTACACCGAAGCCGGCGTGCCGGACGGCGTGTTCAACGTTCTCACCGGCAGCGGTCGCGAAGTTGGCCAGTGGCTGACCGAGCACCCGCAGATCGAGAAGATCTCCTTCACCGGCGGCACCGCCACCGGCAAGAAGGTAATGGCCAGCGCCTCCAGCTCCTCCCTCAAGGAAGTGACCATGGAACTGGGCGGCAAGTCGCCGCTGATCATCTTCGAGGACGCCGACCTCGACCGCGCCGCCGACATCGCCGTCATGGCCAACTTCTTCAGCTCCGGCCAGGTCTGCACCAACGGCACCCGCGTGTTCATCCCGCGCGTGCTGCAGGCCCGCTTCGAGGCCAAGGTGGTCGAGCGCGTCAAGCGCATCCGCCTGGGCAGCCCGCAGGACGAGAACACCAACTTCGGCCCGCTCACCAGCTTCCCGCACATGGAAAGCGTGCTCGGCTACATCGAGTCCGGCCGCAAGGAAGGCGCGCGCCTGCTGATCGGCGGCGAGCGCGTCACCGACGGCGACTACGCCAAGGGCGCCTACGTGGCCCCGACCGTGTTCACCGACTGCACGGACGAGATGACCATCGTCCGCGAGGAAATCTTCGGCCCGGTGATGAGCATCCTCGTCTACGACACCGAAGAAGAAGCCATCCGCCGCGCCAACGACACCGACTATGGCCTGGCCGCCGGCATCGTCACCCGCGACCTGGCCCGCGCCCACCGGGTTATCCACAAGCTGGAAGCCGGCATCTGCTGGATCAACACCTGGGGCGAGTCGCCCGCCGAGATGCCCGTCGGCGGCTACAAGCAGTCCGGCGTCGGCCGCGAGAACGGCCTCACCACCCTCGCCCACTACACCCGCATCAAGTCGGTGCAGGTCGAGCTCGGCGACTACTTCTCCGTCTTCTAAACGGCAACCCGAAGCGGGAAGCCAGGAGCCTCGAGCGCCCTGGCTTCCAGCCCCCAGCCATTTAAAGAGAGAGCCTCATGTCTCAAGAATTCGACTACATCATCATCGGTGCCGGCTCAGCCGGTAACGTACTGGCCACCCGCCTGACCGAGGACGCCGGCACCAGCGTCCTGCTGCTCGAAGCCGGCGGCCCCGACTACCGCCTGGACTTCCGCACCCAGATGCCCGCCGCCCTCGCCTATCCGCTGCAGGGCCGCCGCTACAACTGGGCCTACGAGACCGACCCCGAGCCGCACATGAACAACCGCCGCATGGAATGCGGGCGCGGCAAGGGCCTGGGCGGCTCCTCGCTGATCAACGGCATGTGCTACATCCGCGGCAACGCCCTAGACTTCGACAACTGGGCCAAGGCGCCCGGCCTGGAAGACTGGACCTACCTCGACTGCCTGCCCTACTTCCGCAAGGCCGAGACCCGCGACATCGGCCCCAACGATTACCACGGCGGCGACGGCCCGGTGAGCGTCACCACGCCCAAGAACGGCAACAACCCGCTGTTCCACGCCATGGTCGAGGCCGGCGTACAGGCCGGCTTCCCGCGTACCGAAGACCTCAACGGCTACCAGCAGGAAGGCTTCGGCCCGATGGACCGCACCGTGACCCCGGAAGGCCGTCGCGCCGCCACCGGTCGCGGCTACCTGGACCAGGCCCGTGGCCGGCCCAACCTGACCATCGTCACCCACGCCACCACCGACCGCATCCTCTTCACCGGCAAGCGCGCCAGCGGCGTCGCCTACCTGCACGGCGACGGCAACGAGCCGATCATCGTCAACGCCCGCCGCGAAGTGCTGCTGTGCGCCGGTGCCATCGCCTCGCCGCAGATCCTCCAGCGCTCCGGCGTCGGCCCGAGCGCCCTGCTGCGCGAGTTCGAGATCCCCCTGGTGCACGACCTGCCCGGCGTCGGCGAGAACCTGCAGGACCACCTCGAGCTTTACCTGCAGTACGCCTGCAAGGAGCCGGTGTCCATCTACCCGGCCACCAAGTGGTGGAACCAGCCCGCCATCGGCGCCAACTGGCTGTTCCGCGGCAAAGGCCTGGGCGCCAGCAACCAGTTCGAGGCCGGCGGCTTCATCCGCACCCGCCCCGAATTCGCCTGGCCCAACATCCAGTACCACTTCCTGCCGGTGGCGATTAACTACAACGGCAGCAAGGGCGTGCAGGAGCACGGCTTCCAGGCGCACATGGGCTCCATGCGCTCGCCTAGCCGCGGCCGCATCCGCCTCAAGTCCCGCGACCCGCGCCAGCACCCGAGCATCCTGTTCAACTACATGGCGTCCGAGCAGGACTGGCAGGAGTTCCGCGACGGCATCCGCATCACCCGCGAGATCATGGCGCAGCCGGCCCTGGACAAGTACCGCGGCCGCGAGCTGAGCCCCGGTGCCCAGGTGCAGACCGACGCCGAGTTGGACGACTTCATCCGCAACCACGCCGAAACCGCGTTCCACCCTTCCTGCTCCTGCAAGATGGGCAGCGACGAGATGGCGGTGGTCGACGGCCAGGGCCGCGTGCACGGCATGCAAGGGCTGCGCGTGGTGGATGCGTCGATCATGCCGGAGATCATCACCGGCAACCTCAACGCCACCACCATCATGATCGCCGAGAAGATCGCCGACCGGATCCGTGGCCGCCAGCCGCTGCCCCGCAGCACCGCCAGCTACTACGTCGCCGGCGACGCCCCGGTACGCACCCAGCCGCAGCGCAAGGCCGGCTGAACCCCAGGGGCGGCCAGTACCGCCCCTTCATTCCCGCAACCCGGGCTCCGGCCCGGGAGCCCCGCCCTACTCCGGCAGCTCCTGACGGATCATCCAGTGCCCGTCCGGCGGCATCAGCCGGCTGATGTCGAAGTGCTCCAGGCTTTGCCGGTCCAGCATCTGGATGCGCGGGCTGACCCAGCGCGCCTCACCCTTGCCCTCCAGCGCCCGCACCGCCAGGTCGATGGCGATGCGCGCCTGGATCACCGGCGAATCCGTCGGTGCCGCCAGCACCAGCCCCTGGCGAATGTCTTCCACCACCCGCTCGGTGGCATACAGCGAGACCACCTGGGTCTGGAAGCGCGACGGCGACCCCTTGACCAGTTGCGCGGCGAAGGCGGCCGCTTCGGCATTGGCCAGCAGGTAGTCCAGGCGTGACTCACGCCCCAGCAGCCCGCGCACCAGCGCCGCCTGGGTCGAGCGGTCCACCGGCCCGTAGCCGCCATCGGCCAGGCGCACCGACGTGCCGTCCATGGCCGTGCGCAAGCCGCGCTCGGCGTCCAGCACCCAGCCCGCGTCCCTGGGGCCCGGCAGCCAGCCGAGGTTGATCGGCCCGCCCCCCACCCGCTCACTGATGTAGCCCAGGGCCTCGCGCGCCATATCGGCGAAATCCACCCGCGCGTGCGCGGTCACGCCATCGCAGTCGATGCCGTTCACCAGGTCGATCACCGGCGTGCCGTGTCTTTTCAACTGCTCGATCTCGTGGCACAGGCCACGGGCCTCGATGGCGCCGATGACGAAGGCGTCGGCACCGAGCTGGATGCAGCGGGCCAGCTGGGCGCGCTGCATGGCCGGGAACTGGTAGCCGCCGGCTTCGTAGATGCCCAGCTGCACGCCCTGGCGCCGGGCTTCCTCGTCCAGCCCCCAGGCGACGCCCCACCAATAGCGGTCGATGCCATGGGGCAGCAGGGTGCAGATGCGCCAGGGCCGGCTGGCATGGTCGAGGGGGACATAGTCGCGGGCCTGCCCGTCGGCGATCACCGGTACCGGGAACCACTGCGCCCCATGGCAGGGCGCCAGGACCAACAGGGAAAGCAGCAGCGCACAGCAGATCCGCATAGGGGCCATTCCGCAGCAAACGCGAGGGGGGAGTGAACCAAGCCTAGCAGCCGTCGCCGCTCGCGGCGGGATGACAGCCCGGCCGGCGGCGCCTAAAGTCCGCAAGGTCGCACGCCCAAGGAATCCCATGGCCGATCTGCCCAGCCTCGACGCCCGCACCGCCCGCCTGCTGCCCTGGCTGGTGGCCGTTGCCTTCTTCATGCAGGCCCTGGACGGCACCATCCTCAACACCGCCCTGCCGGCCATGGCCCGCGACCTGGCCGAAGACCCGCTGCGCATGCAGTCGGTGATCATCGCCTACATGCTCACGGTGGCCCTGTTGATTCCCGCTTCCGGCTGGATCGCCGACCGCTTCGGCACCCGCCGGATATTCTTCGGCGCCATCGTCCTGTTCAGCCTGGGCTCGTTGTTCTGCGCCCTCTCCGCCACCTTGCCGCAGCTGGTCGCCGCCCGCGTGGTGCAAGGCCTGGGCGGTGCGCTGATGATGCCGGTGGGGCGCCTGGTGGTGCTGCGCGCCTACCCACGTACCGAGCTGGTGCGGATCATGAGCTTCATCACCCTGCCCGGCCTGTTCGGCCCGCTGATCGGCCCCACCCTCGGCGGCTGGCTGGTGGAATACGCCACCTGGCACTGGATCTTCCTCATCAACCTGCCCGTCGGCCTGATCGGCGGCTGGGCCGCCTGGCGCTTCATGCCCGACCTGCGCTCCAGCGGCCCGGTGCGCCTGGACGTCTACGGTTTTCTGCTGTTCGGCACCGCCATGGTGCTGATCACCATCGCCCTGGAGGGCCTGGGCGAACTGCACCTGCCCCATGTGCGGGTGATGCTCCTGCTGCTCGGCGGCCTCGCCTGCCTGGCCGCCTATTGGCTGCACGCGGTGCAGGTGGAACAGCCGCTGTTCGCCCCCTCGCTGTTCCGCACCCGCACCTTCGCCGCCGGCATCCTCGGCAACCTGTTCTCGCGCCTGGGCAGCGGCGCCCTGCCCTTCCTCACGCCCCTGTTGCTGCAGGTGGCGCTGGGCTTTCCGCCGGCCCAGGCGGGGATGACCATGATCCCGCTGGCGCTCTCGGCGATGATCGCCAAGCCCCTGGCCAAGCCACTGCTCGACCGCCTCGGCTACCGCCGCCTGTTGCTGGGCAACACCCTGCTGCTCGGCGGCATGATCGCCAGCCTGGCGCTGATCGACGCCGACACGCCCTACCCGCTGCTGCTCCTGCACCTGGCCGCCCTGGGCGCGGTGAACTCCATGCAGTTCACCGCGATGAACACCGTCACCCTGCTCGACCTCGACGACCACCAGGCCAGCAGCGGCAACAGCCTGCTCTCGGTGGTCATGCAGCTGTCCATGAGCCTCGGCGTGGCGGTGGCCGCCGCCTTGCTCGGCGGCTTCGGCAAGCCCGACGCGCCCTCGGTGCTGGCGGCCTTCCAGGCCACCTACCTGTGCGTCGGCACCCTCACCCTGCTGGCGGCGGCGATCTTCTTCCAGTTGCCGCCGGACAGCGGTCGCGCCGTGCGTCGGGTACCCGGCGATATCGACCACTGATACGCCGCTGCGACACCGGGACGGCAAGGTGGCCCGGCGCCATCCTGCTAAACTGCGCGCCTATCCGATTGCCAGGCCCCGCCCGTGACCACCAACGCCTTTTCCGCCCTGCCCCTGTCCGCCGCCATGCTGGCCAACCTCGACGCCCTCGGCTACCACGAGATGACGCCCATCCAGGCCCTGGGCCTGCCGGTGATCCTCAAGGGCCAGGACCTGATCGCCCAGGCCAAGACCGGCAGCGGCAAGACCGCCGCCTTCGGCATCGGCCTGCTCGACCCGCTCAACCCGCGCTTCTTCGGCTGCCAGGCCCTGGTGCTGTGCCCGACCCGCGAACTGGCCGACCAGGTGGCCAAGGAAATCCGCCGCCTGGCCCGTGCTGCCGACAACATCAAGGTGCTGACCCTCTGCGGCGGCGTGCCCTTCGGCCCGCAGATCGGCTCCCTGGAGCACGGCGCGCACATCATCGTCGGCACCCCGGGGCGCATCCAGGAACACCTGCGCAAGGGCACCCTGAAGCTCGACGGGCTCAACACCCTGGTGCTGGACGAAGCCGACCGCATGCTCGACATGGGCTTCTACGACAGCATCGCCGACATCATCGAGCAGACTCCGGCCAAGCGGCAGACCCTGCTGTTCTCCGCCACCTACCCCAAGGGCATCGCCGAACTGGCCGGGCGCTTCCTGCGCAACCCGCAGCAGGTGAAGGTCGAGGCCCTGCACGACGACAGCCAGATCGAGCAGCGCTTCTACGAGATCGACCCCAACCAGCGCATGGACGCCGTGGTCCACCTGCTGCTGCACCATCGCCCGCAGTCCAGCGTCGCCTTCTGCCACACCCGCCAGCAGTGCCAGGAACTGGTGGAACACCTGCAGGCCAACCGCATCTCGGCACAGACCCTGCACGGCGAACTCGAACAGCGCGACCGCGACCAGGTGCTGACCATGTTCGCCAACCGCAGCTGCAGCGTGCTGGTGGCCACCGACGTCGCCGCACGCGGCCTGGACATCGCCGGCCTGGAAGCGGTGATCAACGTCGAGCTGTCCCGCGACCCGGAAATCCATGTGCACCGCGTCGGCCGCAGTGGCCGTGCCGGCGAGAAGGGCCTGGCCCTGAGCCTGGTGGCGCCCGCCGAGGCCAGCCGCGCCCAGGCCATCGAGGACCTGCAGAAGGCCCCGCTGAACTGGCAGCGCCTGGATGAACTGGTATTGAAGAACCGTGACCCGCTGCTGCCGCCAATGGCTACGCTGTGTATCAACGGTGGACGCAAAGAGAAGGTGCGCCCTGGCGACATCCTCGGCGCGCTGACAGGTGAAGCTGGCATTCCGGGTGCACAGGTTGGCAAGATAGCCATCTTCGATTTCCAGGCTTTCGTGGCCGTGGACAGGAACATCGTCAAACAGGCCTTGAAACGCCTGAGTGACGGCAAGATCAAGGGCCGCTCGTTCAAGGTGCGCGCCCTCTAGTAACGCCCCGGAAAGGTTCGCCCTGTATGACAGCGTTGGCGGGAGACCCCCGCCACGCAGCAATGGAGTAGGTCGTGCGCAATATTCTGGTCGTCGAAGACAGCCCGCTGGTCCTGAAGATCCTCGAACACCTGTTCCGCCAGGAGCCGGACCTGCAGCCCGTGTTCTGCGCCTCCTGCGCCGAGGCCGAGGTGCTGCTGGAAACCTCCGCCGCCTTGTTCTTCGCCGCCATCGTCGACCTCAACCTGCCTGACGCGCCCGACGGCGAGATCGTCGACCTGGTGCTGCGCTACGAACTGCCCTGCGTCGTCCTCTCCGGCTCCTACAAGGAGCAGCGCCGCGACGAGCTCTTGCTCAAGGGCGTGGTCGACTACGTGCTCAAGGAAAGCCAGCACTCCTACGAATACGTCTTCCGCCTGCTGCACCGCCTGGTGCGCAACTGCGGGGTGAAGATCCTCGTCGCCGAGGACTCCGAGGCCACCCGCAACTTCGTACGCCGGGTGCTGACCCCGCACCTCTACCAGATCATCGAGGCCCGCGACGGCGACGAGGCCCTGCACATTCTCCAGGAGCAGCCGGACATCGACCTGCTGCTGGTGGACCACGGCATGCCCGGCATCAGCGGCTTCGACCTGGTGAAGATGCTGCGACAGAAGCTGCACCGCACCGAGCTGATCATCCTCGGCCTCTCGGCAGACCAGAAAGGCTCGCTCAGCGCCATGTTCATCAAGCACGGCGCCGACGACTTCCTGCGCAAGCCCTTCTGCACCGAGGAGCTCAATTGCCGGGTGATGTCGACCCTGGAGCGCCGCGACCTGATGCGCGCACTGAAGCAGGCGGCGCTGTTCGACTCGCTGACCAACCTCTACAACCGCCGCGCCTTCTACGAACAGGGCCTGCAGCTGTTCCAGCAGGCCCAGCGCGCCGGCCAGGAGCTGAGCGTGGCGATGCTCGACCTGGACTTCTTCAAGCTGATCAACGACAAGTTCGGCCACGCCAGCGGCGACACAGCCCTGGTGATGTTCTCCCGGGTGCTGGCCCATGCCCTGCCCGACGCCCTGCTGGGCCGCCTCGGCGGTGAAGAGTTCGCCGTGGTCAGCAAGAGCGACGCGACCACCCTCAAGGCCACCCTCGACCAGTTGCGACGCAACTGCGCCCGCCTCAAGTACGCCGCCGATGCACCGCCGCTGTCATTCAGCGCCGGCATCTACCAGGGACCGCCGGAAGACCTGGAAAGCCTGCTCCACGAAGCCGACCAGCGCCTCTACCAGGCCAAGCACGAAGGCCGTGGGCGGACAATCGCCAACCGCTAGAAGCCGTGGCGCTCGAAGATGCGCTGGTAGGTCCCGTCGTCGCGCATCGCCTGCATCGCCCGATCGAAATCCGCCACCAGCTGGCGGTGCCGTGGGTGGCTGCGCCGTACCAGGATCGCAAGGTCGTTCTCGCTCAGCGGCCGTGGCAGGAACTCCAGTTGCCCCTTCAACTCCTTGAGTTCGCGATTGAGGTGATAGCGCGCCACCAGTTCGTCCTCCAGGGTCAGTTGCACGCGCCCGGCGGCGAGCATGCGCGCGCCCATCTCGAAGCCCATCACCGGCACCCGGTCCAGGGTCGAGTCATGGTCGAACTCGGCGGAGTAGGCATAGCCCCGCACGACGGCGATGCTGTAGGGGCGCAGGTCGGCCAGGGTCTCGAAATTCACCTTCGCGCCGCGATGACGAAGGAAGCGCACGCGGTTGACCAGGTAGGGCTTCGAATACAGGCCGTAGACAGCGCGGGCCTGGTCGTACCAGGCGTTGACCACCACGTCGTAGTCGCCCACCTCCAGCCCGCGCAGGGCACGTGCCCAGGGCACCTCCACATACTCGGAGGTGTGCCCGGCGCGTTGCAGCGCGGTCACCACCAGGTCCACCGCCAGGCCACCCTGGGGCAGGTTGGCGTCGGTGAACGGCGGCCAGGTGTTGGCCACCAGCCGCAGGTGCTCGGCGCGTGCAGCCCCCGTGCAAAGCAGAACGAGCAACAGCAAACAACTGCAGATCTTTTTCATCCATGGCTTCCACTGGGGCTGGGACGGTCGGAATCACCGGACTGCACGCATTTCCCTTGCCAGCCAGCGGAGAGCGCTGGTCGCGGCACCTCCATAGGGTAGACTTCGCCACCGGCGCGCGCCTTGGCCGATTCGACTTCTGAGGGTGGTTTCTTGTTCGTGACTGATGTGGTGATTATCGGGGCCGGCGCCGCCGGTTTGTTGTGCGCCTCCAAGGCCGCCGCGCGCGGTCGCAAGGTGCTGCTGCTCGATCACGCGAACAAGGCCGGCAAGAAGATCCTCATGTCCGGCGGCGGCCGCTGCAACTTCACCAACCTCTACACCGAGCCGGCCAACTTCCTCTCCGCCAACGCCCACTTCTGCAAGTCGGCCCTGGCCCGCTACACCCAGTGGGACTTCCTCGAGCTGGTCAACAAGCACGGTGTCGCCTACCACGAGAAGAAGCTCGGCCAGCTGTTCTGCGACCACAAGGCCAGCGACATCCTCGCCATGCTCCTGGCCGAGTGCGACGAGCACGGCGTCGACCTGCGCCTGGACACCGCCGTCAGCGCCATCGCCCGCGACGAGGCCGGCTACGCGCTGCAGACCGCCATCGGTCCGGTGCGCTGCCAATCCCTGGTGATCGCCACCGGCGGCCTGTCGATTCCCACCCTGGGCGCCACCGGCTTCGGCTACCAGGTGGCCCGCCAGTTCGGCCACGAGGTACTGCCGACCCGCGCCGGCCTGGTGCCCTTCACCATCACCGACCAGCTCAAGGCGATGTGCACCGAACTCTCCGGCACCTCGGTGGACGCCCTGGTGAGCTGCAACGGCGCCAGCTTCCGCGAGAACATCCTGTTCACCCACCGCGGCCTCAGTGGCCCCGCCATCCTGCAGATCTCCTCCTACTGGAACCCCGGCGAGGCGATCTCGATCAACCTGCTGCCCCATCTCGACGTGCCCGCCTGGCTGGTGCAGCAGCAGGGCGAACGCCCCAATGCCGAGCTGAAGACCCTGCTGGGTGAACTCTTCACCCGCAAGTTCGCCACCCTGCTGGCGGAGCGATGGTTCGCCTCGCGGCCGATGAAGCAGTACAGCCTGGCCGAGTTGCAGGCCATCGCCGAAGCCCTCACCGACTGGCAGCTCACGCCATCGGGCACCGAGGGCTACCGCACCGCCGAAGTCACCCTGGGCGGGGTCAGCACCCACGAGGTGTCGTCCAAGACCATGGAATCGCAGAAGTCCCCCGGGCTGTACTTCATCGGCGAAGTGCTGGACATCACCGGCCACCTCGGCGGCTTCAACTTCCAGTGGGCCTGGGCCTCGGCCCACGCCGCCGCGCAGTTCGTCTGAGCCCGGGGCATGCCTGAGGGCGGCAACACCTGTGCATTCCCGCCAGCGGGTGTAACCCGCCTCGCCCGGGCGGCATCCAAGCGGTAACCTCTTGCCGATCGGCCCCCGCACACCCGCGCGGGCCGAGCCCCTGGAACGCACGCCCACAAGGCCGCCATGTCATCGACCTCGCTCCGTCATTCCCTGCGCCGCCTCTGGGCCCAGGACAAGTTCAGCTACAGCCTGCGGGTGTTCGTCGCCCTCACCGGGAGCATGGCGCTCTGCTGGCAGCAGGACCGCATGGACCTGCTGATCCCGCTGTTCCTCGGCATCATCGCCAGCGCCCTGGCCGAAACCGATGACAGCTGGCAGGGCCGCCTCAACGCCCTGCTGGTGACCCTGGGCTGCTTCAGCGTCGCCTCCTTCTCGGTGGAACTGCTGTTCCCCTACCCCTGGCTGTTCGTCTCCGCCCTGGCGCTGGCGGCCTTCGGCCTGACCATGCTCGGCGCCCTGGGCGAGCGCTACGCCACCATCGCCTCGGCGACGCTGATCCTGTCGATCTACAGCATGATCGGCGTCGACCAGCGTGACGGCATCGGCCATGACCTGTGGCGCGAGCCGGCGCTGCTGGTGGGCGGCGCGGCCTGGTACGGGCTGCTCTCGGTGATCTGGCAGGCGCTGTTCACCCACCAGCCGGTGCAGCAGAGCCTGGCCCGGCTGTACCGCGAGCTGGGGCGCTACCTCAAGCTCAAGGCCAACCTCTTCGAGCCGCTGCGCGAGCTGGACGTGGAAGCCAAGCGCCTGGAACTGGCGCAGCAGAACGGCAAGGTGGTGGCGGCGCTGAACGCGGCCAAGGAAATCATCCTGCACCGCGTCGGCAATGGCCGCCCCGGCCCCAAGGTGAGCCGCTACCTGAAGCTGTACTTCCTCGCCCAGGACATCCACGAGCGCGCCAGCTCCTCGCACTACCCCTACAACCAGCTGGCCGAGGCCTTCTTCCACAGCGACGTGCTGTTCCGCTGCCAGCGCCTGCTGCGCCAGCAGGGCGGTGCCTGCCAGGCCCTGGGCCAGGCCATCCAGATGCGCCAGCCCTTCGACTACAACGACGGCACCCAGGCCCTGGACGACCTGCACCGCTCCCTGGAGCACCTGCGCATCCAGAGCAACCCGGCCTGGCGCGGCCTGTTGCGCTCGCTCAACGCCCTGGCCGGCAACCTCTCCACCCTCGACCGCCTGCTGACCGACGCCAGCAACCCCGACGCCCTCGCCGAAGCCCAGGACAGCAGCCTGCTGGACCGATCGCCCAAGGGCCTGAAGGACGTCTGGGAGCGCCTCAAACAGAACTTCACCCCCACCTCCCTGGTGTTCCGCCACGCCCTGCGCATGGCCATCGCCCTGTCCACCGGCTACGGCGTGCTGCACCTGATCCACCCCAGCCAGGGCTACTGGATCCTGCTCACCACCGTATTCGTCTGCCAGCCCAACTTCGGCGCCACCCGGCGCAAGCTGGTGCAGCGGATCATCGGCACCGTCATCGGCCTGGCCCTGGGCTGGGCGCTGTTCGACCTGTTCCCCAGCGCCCTGGTGCAATCGCTGTTCGCCGTGGTCGCCGGGGTGATCTTCTTCGCCAACCGCGCCACCCGCTACACCCTGGCGACGGCGGCGATCACCCTGATGGTGCTGTTCTGCTTCAACCAGATCGGCGACAGCTACGGCCTGTTCGTGCCGCGCCTGGTGGATACCCTGCTGGGCAGCCTGATCGCCGCCCTGGCGGTGATCTTCATCCTCCCCGACTGGCAGGGCCGCGGCCTGCACCGCGTGGTCGCCAACACCCTGGCCTGCAACGCCCGCTACCTGCGCCAACTGGTGCAGCAGTACAGCGGCGGCAAGCGCGACGACCTGGCCTACCGCCTGGCCCGGCGCAACGCCCACAACGCCGACGCGGCGCTGTCCACGACCCTGGCCAACATGCTCATGGAGCCGGGGCACTTCCGTAAGGAAGCGGACATCGGCTTCCGCTTCCTGGTGCTCTCCCACACCCTGCTCAGCTACCTCTCCGCCCTCGGTGCCCACCGCTCCAGCGAGCCCATGGCCCTGGAAGGCAACCTGCTGGGCGACGCTGCCGAACGCATCGCCACCGCCCTGGAAGAAATCGCCACCGACCTCGCCGCGCGCAAGCCGGTGACCATCCACAGCGACCCGGAAGAAGCCCTGGCCAAGGAACTGGAGCAACTGCCCGAGGACATGGACGAACGCGCCCGCCTGGTGCAGACCGAGCTCAGCCTGATCTGCCGCCAGCTCGGCGCCCTGCGCACCCTGGCCGCGCACCTGGCGAGCGGGAAGAAGGTGGAGTGAGGGCCCCTGCCGCCCAAGGAACCCTGCGCTCGGACAATCGCGAATGAATTCGCTTGTATGTCCTAGGGTGGAACCTGTCGGGGGGCGGAGGGAGCGAAATCGCTTCTGCAAGCCAGACCGTGGGAGATTTCTCCCGCCCCTCACCTCACTGCAAGCGCCGATAAGGAATCCATCGGCTCAGGTCCGCCCCCGAGACCGACCATATCTGCAAGCCTGCGCCATCGTGAGCCCCCGACAGGTCATTCCATCTTGGCCCTGGGAGTTCGTCATGACAATGCAGAGCACCGTAATCGGTATCGATGTCGCTAAAGACAGTCTGAGTCTGTATCGAGCAGATCTGGAGCAGGCCAGAGAGCTCATCAATGAGCCGCACGCTATCGCCACCTGGCTCAAGAGCCTGCCTGCAGGTTGCAGCCTGGCCATCGAAGCCACCAACACCTACCACGTTGCCGTCGCCACGCTGGCGCACAAACGTGGCCACAGGGTCTACGTGATCGATGGTTACCGCCTGAGCAACTACCGCAAAGGCATCGGTGGCCGGGTCAAGAACGACCTGAGCGATGCCCGTCTGCTGGCCCGCTACCTGGCTCATGAACAGAAGCAGTTGCACCCCTGGGCGCCGCCGAGCCGCCTGTACCGCAAGCTGCAGGCCCTGTTGCACCGTCGCGCCACCCTGGTGCGAGTAACGACGGCTCTGCGCCTGAGCTTCGCCCAGGATCGCCAATTGGCGGAGGCATTGAAGCCCGTCCTGCAGCAGATGAAAGACCTGGAGCGGACGCTTAACGCAGCGCTGCAATCCACGCTGAAAGAGGCCGGTTTGAGCGCGCAGGCACAACGTTGCCAGGAGATCGAAGGGGTTGGCCCGATCACCGCTGCCGCGCTGAACCTGGCCTTCCTGCGGGGCACCTTCCGCAGTAGCGATGCGTTCATCGCCTTTCTCGGGCTGGATGTCCGGGTCAGGGAATCGGGGCGCTACATCGGCCGGCGCAAGCTGACCAAGCAGGGGGATCCGGAGATACGACGGCTACTGCATAACGCCGCCATGGCCGCCAGTCGCACAGCCGCCTGGAAGGAACGCTATCAAGCTTATTTGCAGCGGGGTTTGAAGAAGACCGAGGCCCTAACGATCCTCGCCCGGAAACTGGCCAGAATCGCCTTTGCCCTGATGACCAGCCAACAGCCGTACCGACACCGGGACGCTACGGCTGGTTGACATAGAATCTCCCACAGAAAACACGGTGCCCCGTGGGAGCGAATTCATTCGCGAAGCAGGCCGCAGGACTGCCACCCGCTCACAGCCACACCGCGTCCCAATGCGGGTAATCACCCAGGCGCTGCACCAGCCCTGCCCTCAGCGGGTTGGCGACCACATAGCGCGCAATCGGCAGCAATTCATCCTCGTGCCTCAGCGCCCGGTCATGGAACCCCGGCTGCCAGACCTTCCCTCCAGCGTCCGGCAACGGACCCAGGCGTCTTGCAGTGCGGCCCTTCAGCGCCTTGACCACTGATGACAAAGGCATTGGCCCGCTGAGCCGCATCAGCCAGTGGAAATGATCGGGCATCACCACCCAGGCCAGTGACTGCGCCAGGTTGTTCTGCTCCAGGCGCCTCAGCTCGTCGACCAACAACCGGGCACGTGCAAAGTCGGCGAAGAGCGGGCGCCGCTCGGCCGTGGTCGCAGTGATGAGATAAACCCTGCCGAGTTCGGAAACGCGCCCTTTGCGCAGATCGCGACTGCCCATGAGCCTGCCCTCCTTCCATGGGAAGCAGGGACTCTAACCAGCGGTGGCAAGCATGGCCGCGCGAGCGTGCCTAGGAAAACGCCGGTCTATGGGTAGCCGAAGACCGCCGAGTTCAAAGCATCGCGAATGAATTCGCTCCCACGGCCGTCTCCGCCGCCATCTCCGCCATCAACGCCTTCACCGTCTCGCCCACCTTGCGTACGGCGGCTTCCTGCTCGGCGTCGGGCTTGCGCGAGTAGTTCATGCGCAGGCAGCTGCGGTACTTGCCGGAGGCGGAGAACAGGCTGCCGGAGGCGATCTGTACGCCCTTGTCGAGCAGGGCGCGGTTCAGGCGCAGGGTGTCGAAGCCCTCGTCCAGCTCCACCCAAAGCATGAAGCCGCCCTGGGGCCGGCTGGCGCGGGTGCCTTCGGGGAAGTACTTCATCACCCAGTCGATCATCTGGTCGCGGCCGTGCTGGTACTGGCTGCGCATGCGCCGCACGTGCGGCTCGTAGGCGCCGCTGGCGAGGAATTCGGCCAGGGCGATCTGCGGCTGGGTGGCGGTGGCGCCGGTGGAGATGTACTTCATGTGCAGCAGCCGGTCGAAGTAGCGGCCGGGGGCGATCCAGCCGATGCGGATGCCCGGCGCCACGGTCTTGGAGAAGGAGCTGCACAGCAGCACGCGGCCATCCTCGTCGAAGGACTTGATGGTGCGCGGGCGCGGGTAGCGATAGGCCAGGTCGCCGTAGACGTCGTCTTCGATGATCGCCACGTCGTAGCGTTGGGCCAGGGTCAGCAGGGCGCGCTTACGGGCCTCCGGCATGATGTAGCCGAGGGGGTTGTTGCAGTTGGGGGTGAGCTGGATGAGCTTGATCGGCCACTGCTCCAGGGCCATTTCCAGGGCCTCCAGACTGATGCCGTTGATCGGGTCGGTGGGCAGTTCCAGGGCCTTCATGCCGAAGCCCTTCAGCGCCTGCATGGCGCCGTGGAAGCTGGGCGAATCCACCGCGACTATGTCGCCCGGCTGGCAGATGGCGCGGATGGAGGCGGACAGCGCCTCGTGGCAGCCGGTGGTGATGATCAGGTCACTCGCGGGAATCTGGCAGCCCGCATCCACCAGCAGCCGCGAAACCTGCTCGCGCAGCGGCAGCGAGCCCTGGATGGCGTCGTAGTAGAGGCCCCCCAGGTCCGGGCGCCGGGCGACCTGCGCGAGGCTGCGCAGCAGCGGCCGCAAGGTGGGGCTGGAGACGTCGGGCATGCCGCGGCCCAGTTGCACCAGGCCGTCGCGGGCACCGCGCTTGACCAGCTCCAGCACGTCGCTCCACTGCGACACGTCCACCGGGCGCTGCGCTGCGCGGGTCATGGCCGGCAGCGCCGGGGCCTCGCGGCGGGGCGGTACGAAGTAACCGGACTTCGGCCGTGGCACGGCGAGGCCGCCATCCTCCAGCAGGCGGTAGGCCTGCTGCACGGTACTGAGGCTGACGCCGTGCTCCTGGCTCAGGGCGCGCACCGAGGGCAGGCGGTCGCCAGGGCGGTAGTAGCCCTGCTCGATGCGCTCGGCGAGGGTTTCGGCGAGCTGGGTGTAGAGCTTCATGACAGTTCCCCTTGCGCAGGGCGGGTTGCGCACAGACCGGTACAGATGACGGGTAAATTGTGGATTCAGACGCGCAGCCGCGCAATCTGTATGAAAAAAATATCCACAGCTTGAATCTGTAATGCTTTTCGTCGCCCATTCATCATGTTCTCCATACACCTGCACCCCAGCATGAGGAGAACGACATGAACGGCCTGAGCGATACGCGGCTGAGCCTCCACGGGAAAGAACTGGAGCTGGAGCACCTGTGCGCCCGCGCCAATGCCAGCTTCGCCGAAGACGGCCGCTGGCATCGCTTCTGGCGCCGCCTGCACACCCGCAAGGCGCTGCTGGACCTGGACGAGCAGGCGCTGCGCGATATCGGGCTGACCCGCGAACAGGCCCTGGAAGAGGCGCTGAAGCCGTTCTGGAAGCTGTGAGGAAGGCCGGCCGCCCGCAGGCGGCCGGTTGTCCGGCGATCAGGACAGGCGGAAGCGCGCGGTGTTCTGGTTCAGCGCCTGGCTGCCGCGATGCAGTTGCTCGGCGGCGGCCTGCACCGACTGGGCACCATGCAGCAACAGGCTGGCAGCCTGGTCCACCTGCTGGATATTGCCGCTGACCTCGTCCGCCGTGGCGGCCTGTTCTTCGGCGGCGGTGGCGATCTGCGCCAGGCGATCACTGACCCGCTGTACCGCATCGGCGATGCCGGAGAGGTCGTCGCCCATGCTCAGCACACTGCCCACATCACCCTCGGCCTGCTTGAACGCGGCCTCCATCAACGCCACGGCCTGGCCGACCACCCCTTGCAGGCTGGCGACGGTGTCGCCGATCTCCTTGGTCGAGTCCTGGGTGCGCTGGGACAGGCTGCGCACCTCGTCGGCGACCACGGCAAAACCACGGCCCTGCTCGCCCGCGCGCGCGGCTTCGATGGCGGCGTTGAGCGCCAGCAGGTTGGTCTGCTCGGCGATGCCCTTGATCACATCCACCACGCGGTTGATCTGCTGGGCCTGGTCGCGCAGTTGCTGCAACGAGGAGACGGTGTCCCCCAGGCGCGTGCTCAGCTCGCGCATGCTGGCCCCGGTGCGGGCGCTGCGCTGGTTGCTCTGCATGGCGATCTCGCGGGTCTGCTGGGCATCCTGGGCGGCGCCCTCGCAACTCTCGGCCACGCTCTGGGCGGTGGCCGCCAACTGGTGCGCGGCGGCGGCGATCTGGCTGACCTGGCCCTGCTGCTGCTCCACCGAGGTGAGGGTGTCCTGGGCCTGGGCATTGAGTTGCTGCACGGTGCCACCCAGTTGGCCGCTCTCGAGGTTCACGCCCTCCAGCGAACTGCGCAGCTGCGCCAGCGCGGCGTTCAGGGCTTCGGCGATCTGCGCCAGGTCGTCGCTGCCATGCACGGTGGCGGCCACGCGCAGGTCACCGGCACGCAGGCCTTCGGCGGCTTCGGTGATGGCGGCGGTACCCCGGCGAATGGCCGCATTGAGGCACAGCAGCATGTACAGGGCCAGCAGGGTAAGCAGGCTGAAGCCACCGATCACCTGGACCATGCTGCGCAGGGCCTGGGTGCGGAAATCCCCCAGGCGCGCCTGGAAGCGCTCGGTCAATGCCTGTTGCAGGGCCACCAGTTGGCCGTCGAGGCGCTCCACCTGCTGGATGAACTCGGCGGTGCCAAGGGTGAAGGGGTTGGCCTCGAACATGCCCTTGTCGACCCGGGCGAGGAAGTCGTTCATGGCCTGGTCGGCCTGACGGAACGGGGCATCCAGCGCAGCATTGACGTCGGATGCCTGGGCGATGGCGTCCTGGGCCTTGCGCAGTTGCCGCTCGGTGTCATCCAGGGCACGGCGCAGGTCACGCACGGCGACCCGGCTCTGCAGGGTGAAGTGCTGCGACACCACCGCGCCATGGGCGTTGGCGGCGAAACTGCCGAGCAGCTCCTGGGCGCGCGGCTGCACGTAGGTGAGCTGCTCCATCATCAGGTAGGTGTCCATGCCCGGATCGAGGATCAGCCCGGTCTCGGTGGCCACCTGCTCACGCAAGGATTGCAGGCTCTGCAGTACGTCCTGGAAACGCTCCAGTGCATCCGGCAGCGCCAGCGGCGCCAGGGCCTGGAAGCTGATGCGCTCGCTGCGCGAACGGGCTTCCTCGAACAGCTTGCGGCTCTGCTCGCCGAGCTGCTCCGTCTTCAGCTGTGCATCGACCTTGGCCAGGGCTTCCTGCAGGCGGCCGCTGCGCTGCTCGAGCAGGGACTTGGCGGCATCCTCGGTGCCCTTCCAGCGGGCCAGCAGCAGACGCTGGGTGCCGACCTCATGCTGGGCATCGGCCAGCGTGGCGATCACCCGCATGCCACTGAGCTCGCCCTCCACCAGGCCGAGGCGGTCCAGGTAGGAGGTGGTGATCACCCACAGGGCATAGCCCAGGGGCAGGATGAACAGAAGGAAGAGCAGCTGGAATTTCCGCGCGAAGCTGAACCCTTCGAGCAGACGCACGCCCGGCGTGAGTAATGCTGTCATGACGACACCTCATTGGACCCGGATCGGCCAGGAGGCCGAAAACAAGCCCCATGCAAAAGCCGAACCTGGGGGTTACCCCTTTGTCGCCGGCAGCACCCCGGGGTGCTGCACGACGCATGGCGAGGCACTCCGGCCAGCGGAACCCCGCAGCGGCCCTGCGACGGGAAGGCATTGCACCAGAACGGTGCGACTACTGAAGCAGCGACTCCACCCGCTGGATCTCGGCGCGCTGGCTGGCCACGAGGGCCAGGCCATTGCCGCTGGGGTCCAGGGCATTCAGGGGGGCCTGCAACTTACGATAGGCGACAAGATCCACCAGCGGTGGCAGCAGAGCGGTAGGGCCGGCATCACGCAGGGCGTGGAACAGGCCAAGGTTGATCAGGTCGGCCAGTTCGACGCCCGGACCGGAGGACTCGTCCCAGGCGCCCAGGTTGCGCACCACGGAGATGTAACTTTCATCCACCGACCACTTCTTCAGCACGATCACCCCGAGGGATTTGCCGTATTCCCGGCAGAGGCGGGTGTAGAGCTCGGGGGATGGGATCTGCTGGGCATCCTTGAACGCCGAGAGGATGGCCAGGGCGCCAATGTCGCTGAGCACGCTGGCCAGCAGCACATGGTCGGACGAGGCGTGGCCGATCAGCCGCGCGAGCACGGCGCTGATGCTGCCGCGCCGGGCCAGGCGGCCCCAGGTGTCGACGAAGAGCTTCTTGTGCGCGGCGCTGTGCAGGGTGAACAGGCTCTTGATGCTGTGGACCATGGTGATGCGGTCCACCTCCAACATGCCAAGGGTGCGGATCACATCATCCAGGGTCTTGGGCGGCGGCGCGGTGCGCAGGCGCGTGCTCGCCGCGTGCTTGACCAGGGTGGCGCTGAGGGCGGGGTCCTTGTTGATGACCCGCGCCAGGGTAGCGGTGCTGGCATCCGGATTGGCCAGCACGCGGCGAATTTCCAGGGTGATCATGGGGAGGCTGGGGAGCTGCTCTTCACCGCTCATCAACTGTGAAACCAGACGCCTATAGATCGAATAACCCGACTCTTCAGTACTCACGACAGTCCCCACATGGCCTTGTGCCAGTGTAGCCATCGCCAAGGTCGGCAAACAGTGCCGCGACGCTCTGCCGACGAGCGACATGCGGGCGCGGGGAACCGAACCCGGGCCGCCAGGCTCCACTCAAGTGGCGAACACCATCCCGCTCCCCATTCCGATGCGCAGAGGCCCTTCCGTGGAAACCGAACGACTGTCCAAGACCCTGAACTTCATGCGCACGCAGCTACTTCCCCTGGGCTTTTCCGGCCACATGGACAGCGACCGCAGCCTGCACGTGCTGATCTACGACCAACGCACCCGCAAGACCATCCTCGAGACCGCCGGCATCCCCTTCTCCGCCACCTGCGGCAAGGCCGAGGCGCTGCACCTGGTGCAACGCCTGAAACGCGATATCGACGAGCAGTTCATCCGCACCCACCCCTGAACCGCCTCAGGGGATGGTGACGCCGTGCCGGGTCGCCATTTCATCCAGCCGGCCGTCGCTGATCAGGCTGGCGAAGGCGCGGTCGAAATCGGCACGCAGGGCAGCGTGGTCCTCGCTCTGCGGGAAGGCGAAGTAGCCATCCTGGATGTCGATGATCGGGAGCAACTGGTGCACGGTGCCGCGCTCCAGGGCTTCGATGCGCGGTCGGGTGTTGCGCTCGTTGCTGGCCAGCAGGTCGATGCGCCCCAGCACCAGCATGCGCAGGGCGTTGTCGACGCTCTCGATGCTGTGCAGGTCCATCGCCTCGCGGCCTTCGTCGAAGTGGGGGCCGTAGGTCCAGCCACGGATGATGCCGACACGCCGGCCGGCCAGCGTGGCGTAGTCCCCCTTCCAATCGACATCCACGCCATCACGGGCATAGAACACGATGCGATCGCGATAGAAGGCGTGCTGGCTGAAGAGGAAACGCTGCTCGCGCTCCGGCGTGCGGTAGGGGCCGATCAGGATGTCCGCGCGCCCCTGCGCCACCATCTTCTGCGCCCGCGCCCAGGGGTAGACCTCGAAGCGCACCGTGTCGCCCATGCGCTGCGCCACCTCGCGCAACACATCAGGGCCGAGGCCGATGAAACGGCCATCCAGGGTCGGCCCGAACAGGCGCGGGAACTCGGCTCCCACGGCCAGCCATTCGCGGGCCGACGCGAACGGCACGACCACCAGGCACAGCAGCACTGGACACAGCATCCGTAGGTAGCGGCTCATGCCCGCGAATACTCGACGACAGGAATGGGGCTTGAGCCTAGCAGGCTTTTTCTGCGCCAGGTGAGCCGGCAAAGCGGGGCTGCGGAGGGCCGACCGGAGCATTCGCCAGGGCCTTTGGGACACCGCCTACAGATGCACCCTGGAGCCGGGGCTATAGTCGGTCCCGTCATGCCCGCCTCAGGACTGCGCTTATCCTGCAGCCCTCCACAGCTGGGGTTGGGCATGACCCCCTCCCTCCTTACTCTCTCAATTCCCCTCGCCCAGCTCGCGCCAGATCAGGTAGAGCCGCAGATCGAACTCCAGCTGGTGGTAACCCGGCAGCATGTGTTCACACAACTGGTAGAAGGCCTTGTTGTGGTCGCGCTCGCGCAGGTGCGCCAGCTCGTGCACCACGATCATCCGCAGGAACTCAGGCGCCGCCTCCTTGAACAACGAGGCCACGCGGATCTCCTTCTTCGCCTTGAGCTTGCCGCCCTGCACGCGGGAGATCGCGGTGTGCAGCCCGAGGGCCTTCTGCACGATATCCAGCTTGTTGTCGTAGATCACCTTGTCGATGGCCGGCGCGTTGCGCAGGTGCTCCTGGCGCAGGGCATTGGTGTAGCCGTAGAGCGCCTTGTCGCTCTGCACCTCATGCCGCTCCGGGTAGCGCTTGGCGAGGTAGTCGCCCAGGCGGCGCTGCTCGACCATCAGGCGCACCTGGTCCTGCAAATGGGCGGGGTAGGACTGGATGTAGCGAAGCGGGTTCATGGCAGATCGAAGCGGCAGAAAGAAAGCCGACATTCTACCGCCGGTGACACTATGCGACGCAGCCTGTCAGCGCAGCGGCAGGCGCCCGGCGACCGTTCATCGGATGCCCTCGAAGCCCCTGCCCGGCCCCAGCGAAACGAGGCTGCCGCTGCGCTTACAAAAAAATGACGCCAATGATTCGGCGCAAGCCGCATTCCACCTGAAGGCGGCATTCCGGACATGAACCATCCGGTTAGTTTTTGCGATTGCACCTTGATGGCAAAGCCCGTTCCAGACGGCTTTTTGACAGGCCCGACGGCGACGATCGGTGATTAACAAGGGGCTTGCGCAACCCTATAAAGCGTTCCGCGAGACGGCGTAAATGCCTTCGGACGGACACGGCAGCCCCCTGCCACTCCCTAGCTTTCACTTTTAGTTCGTGTGCAGTTGGCCGGATGCCGCAGTAAGTGATTACGTCTCGTGGATGAGATAGCACCCGACTGAAAGTTCTCTTAGAGAACTCAGTCAAAATGATCGATCTCGGAACCTGGAACCTCACCATCCCCGTCGGTAGCCCTTCGGTGACCATCGAAACCCCCGCCCTGATGGGTGGCTATCAGGACAACTACTTCAAGGCGGCCAACGGCACCCTGTTCTTCTGGACCCCGGTGAACGGCAGCGCCACCTCCAATGCCGTCTACCCGCGCAGCGAGCTGCGCGAGACCTACGCCGACGGCAAGCTGCGCAACTGGACCTATGGCGCCGCCGACAACTACATGAGCGCCAACCTGGCGGTCGGCCAGGTCCCGTCCACGGGCAAGATCGTCATCGGCCAGATCCACGCCTACGGCAGCACCAGCCCCCTGCTCAAGCTGGAGTACCAGTTCAAGACCAAGACCGGCACCGGCAACATCGTCGCCAAGGTGCGCAACACCCCCACCGACGAGGACGGCGCAGTGGTCACCCTGCTCAGCGGCGTGAAGCTCAACCAGCGTTTCACCTACGTCATCAACATGTCGCCCACCGGGCAGCTGAGCATCCTGGTCAACAGCACCCTGTTCACCCAGCAACTGGCTTCCAGCTGGGCGCCCAAGCCGCTGTACTTCAAGGCCGGGGTCTATGCCCAGGACAACGTCGGCGACGCCAGCGAAGCCGGCAGCGCCACCTTCTACAACCTGAAGCTGGAACACCGGGCCCTGGCGACCACCGCCCAGTAAGGAAACAGCATGTGGGTTCCAGGCCCCGAAAAGCAGAAAGCCCCGCGAATGCGGGGCTTTCCGTTTACAGCGAAGGGGAGACTCAGTTGACCTTGGCGGTCAGCTCACCCTTGGCGTAGCGCTGGTACATGCCTTCCAGGGAGATCGGCTTGATCTTCGAGGCGTTACCGGCGGTGCCGAAGGCTTCGTAGCGGGCGATGCAGATGTCACGCATGGCGACGATGGTCTTGGCGAAGAACTTGCGCGGGTCGAACTCGCTCGGCTGCTCGGCCATCATGCGGCGGATGGCACCGGTGGAAGCCAGGCGCAGGTCGGTGTCGATGTTGACCTTGCGCACGCCGTGCTTGATGCCTTCGACGATTTCCTCGACCGGCACGCCGTAGGTTTCCTTGATGTCGCCGCCGAACTCGTTGATCACTTTCAGCCACTCTTGCGGCACCGAGGAGGAGCCATGCATCACCAGGTGGGTGTTGGGGATGCGCTTGTGGATTTCCTTGATGCGCTCGATGGAGAGCACGTCGCCGGTCGGCGGCTTGGTGAACTTGTAGGCGCCGTGGCTGGTGCCGATGGCGATGGCCAGGGCATCGACCTGGGTCTTCTTGACGAAGTCCGCGGCTTCTTCCGGATCGGTCAGCAGCTGGCTGTGATCCAGCACGCCCTCGGCGCCGACGCCGTCTTCTTCGCCGGCCATGCCGGTTTCCAGGCTGCCCAGGCAACCCAGTTCGCCTTCCACGGACACGCCGCAGGCGTGGGCGAAGGCTACGGTCTGCTGAGTCACGCGGACGTTGTAGTCGTAGTCGGCCGGGGTCTTGCCGTCTTCACGCAGGGAGCCGTCCATCATCACCGAGGAAAAGCCCAGCTGGATGGAGCGCTGGCACACGTCCGGGCTGGTGCCGTGGTCCTGGTGCATGCACACCGGGATGTGCGGGAATTCTTCGATGGCCGCGAGGATCAGGTGGCGCAGGAAGGGCGCGCCGGCGTATTTGCGGGCACCGGCGGAGGCCTGGACGATCACCGGGGAATCGGTCTTGTCGGCCGCTTCCATGATGGCGCGCATCTGTTCCAGGTTGTTGACGTTGAAGGCCGGGACGCCGTAGCCGAATTCGGCGGCGTGGTCCAGCATCTGGCGCATGCTGATGAGTGCCATGGTGTTTCAGTCTCCCGAGTGGGTGGGCATTCGAAATGCGAAGCCTGCCGCAGGGGCAGGCCATGTTCAAGTTCCATGAAGGACGGCGAACGTCCTCCCGTAAAAGCCGGCCGGCGCTGAAGCCGGCCCGGTGAAATCATCGGCGCCGATTCAGGGCGCCTTGCAGCCGCGGCCGATCAGGTCATCGGTGGCGACCCAGTAGACCAGCCCTTCGTCACCCTTGGTGTGGAAGGCCAGGCGGCTGTCGCTATAGAGCACGCCGGACCCCGAAGGTTCTTGCGTCAGGCGGTAGACGATATCGCCACCGCCCAGGCGCAGGTCCACCTGCTCCTGGTTGGCATCGGCGAAGCGCCACAGCACCTCGGCCTGGCTGTCGCAGACCCAGCGGGTCCACTCGTCGGCCGGCGCCTGGGCGCCCGCACAGCCGCCCAGCGCCAACAGCGCCGCGAGGGCGAACATGCCTTTCATCCTTTCACTCCCTTGGCCAGAAGGCCGTTCACCCGCAACGGGTCATGGACAGTGCTGCTCCTGGCTGCCGTTGACGGTGGGGTCTCCGCTGCTCTGGGCCTCCACACGCTGGTCGTCCTGGGATTGCGGCAGGATGACCTGGGGCGGGCTCATCACCTCGCAGGTGGACGGCGCGGAAGCACCGCCCGCACAGCCGGCGAGCATCGCGAACAACGACAGCAGGATCAGGTTGGTACGCATGGCGGCAACTCCTTTTCTCGGGTCCTGTTCAAGGGACCACGGGCCACCGCCATGGTTTAGCCGCTATTTCAGGCCCTGATTCAGGCCTTGGCGCGTTGTTCCAGCACTTCAACGGCCGGCAGCACCTTGCCCTCGACGAACTCGAGGAACGCACCACCGCCAGTGGAAATATAGGAGATGCGCTCGCCCACGCCGTACTTGTCGATGGCGGCCAGGGTGTCGCCACCGCCAGCGATGGAGAAGGCCGGGCTCTCGGCGATGGCCTGGGCCAGTACCTGGGTGCCGTTGCCGAACTGGTCGAACTCGAACACGCCCACCGGGCCGTTCCAGAGGATGGTCTTCGACGACTTCAGCAGCTCGGCGAACTGGGCGGCGGTCTGCGGGCCGATGTCGAGGATCATGTCGTCATCGGCGACGTCGGCGATGGCCTTGACGGTGGCCTCGGCGGTCTCGGCGAATTCCTTGGCCACCACCACGTCAACCGGCAGCGGCACGCTGACCTTGGCGGCGATGGCGCGGGCGGTTTCCAGCAGGTCGGCTTCGTGCAGGGACTTGCCCACCTTGTAGCCGGCAGCGGCGAGGAAGGTGTTGGCGATGCCGCCACCGACGATCAACTGGTCGCAGATCTGGCTCAGCGAGTTGAGCACGTCGAGCTTGGTGGAGACCTTGGAGCCGGCGACGATGGCAGCCATCGGGCGGGCCGGGTTGCCCAGGGCCAGGCCCAGGGCTTCCAGTTCGGCGGCCAGCAGCGGGCCGGCAGCGGCGACCTTGGCGAACTTGGCCACGCCGTGGGTCGAGCCCTCGGCGCGGTGGGCGGTGCCGAAGGCGTCCATCACGAAGACGTCGCACAGGGCGGCGTACTTCTGCGCCAGCTCGTCGGCGCTTTTCTTCTCGCCCTTGTTGAAGCGCACGTTCTCGAACAGCACCACCTGGCCGGGGGCGACATCGACGCCGTCCAGGTAGTCGGCCACCAGGGGCACGTCACGGCCCAGGGCCTTGGCCAGGTACTCGGCCACCGGCGCGAGGCTGTTCTCTGCGGAGAACTCGCCTTCGGTGGGACGACCCAGGTGCGAGCAGACCATTACCGCCGCGCCCTTCTCCAGTGCCAGCTTGATGGTCGGCAGGGAGGCGAGGATGCGCGCATCGCTCTTCACGACACCGTCCTTCACCGGGACGTTGAGGTCTTCGCGAATCAGTACGCGCTTACCCTGGAGGTCGAGGTCGGTCATTTTCAACACGGTCATGGGGGTCAGTCCTTCACGGGGCTGGATGTTGTGGAAGCAGCGGAAACCCGCAGGTAGTGGCCTGCGGTGTCGAGCATGCGGTTGGCGAAGCCCCATTCGTTGTCGAACCAGGCCAGCAGGTTGACCAGGCGCGGGCCGGACACGCGGGTCTGGCTGCCGTCGACGATGGCGGAATGGGGGTCGTGGTTGAAATCACAGCTGGCGTGGGGCAGCTCGGTGTAGGCCAGCAGGCCCTTGAGCGGGCCGCTTTCGGCGGCCTCGCGCAGCACGCGGTTGATCTCGGCGGCACTGGTGTCCCGTGCGGTCTGCAGGGTGATGTCGAGGCAGGACACGTTCACCGTCGGCACGCGGATGGCCTTGGCCTGGATGCGCCCGGTCAGTTCCGGCAGCAGGCGCTCGATCCCCCGGGCCAGGCCGGTGGAGACCGGGATCACCGACTGGAAGGCCGAACGCGTGCGGCGCAGGTCTTCGTGGTGATAGGCGTCGATTACGGGCTGGTCGTTCATCGCGGAGTGAATGGTGGTGATGGAGACGTACTCCAGACCCACCGACTCATCGAGAAGTTTCAGCAGGGGCACACCGCAGTTGGTGGTGCAGGAGGCGTTGGAGACCAGGGTCTCGGTGCCGACCAGGCTGTCCTGGTTGACGCCATAGACGATGGTGGCGTCGATATCCGCCTCGCTGGCCATGGGCTGGGAGAACAGCACCCGGGGCGCGCCGGCCCGCAGGAAGCGCTCGGCCTGGGCACGGTTGGTGTACTGGCCGGAGCACTCGAGCACCAGGTCGACGCCCAGCGCCGCCCAGTCGATCCCCTCGGGCGATGGGTTGCGCAGCACCTTCACGCAGTCGCCGTTGATGTGCAGGCAGTCGCCATCGACCTTCACGTCACCTGGGAAGCGGCCGTGGGTGGAGTCGAAGCGCGTCAGGTACTCGATGCTGGCCTGGTCGGCCAGGTCATTGAGGGCGACGATCTCGAAGCCATCACGCCCGCCGCGCTCATGCAGGGCACGCAGGACGCAACGACCGATACGGCCGTAGCCGTTCAGGGCAACGCGGAAGGGAGTGCTGGGCATCTGATCGCGAAGAGCTTGAAGCCGGAAGCTTGAAGCCGGAAGAAGAGCACACGGGGCACTCCAGCTTCCAGCTTCCGGCTCTCGGCTTCCGGCTCAGTCCTCCAACAGTTCTTCGGCAGTGGCGACGACGTTCTCGACGGTGAAGCCGAAGTGCTCGAACAGGGCCGGGGCCGGGGCGGATTCGCCGAAGCTGGTCATGCCGATCACGCGGCCTTCCAGGCCCACGTACTTGTACCAGTAGTCGGCGTGGGCGGCTTCGATGGCGATGCGCGCACCGACTTCCAGCGGCAGCACGGACTGCTTGTAGGCGGCGTCCTGCTGGTCGAACAGGCTGGTGGACGGCATGGAGACGACGCGGACCTTGCGGCCAGCGGCGGTCAGTTGGTCGAAGGCCTGCACGGCCAGGCCGACTTCCGAGCCGGTGGCGATGAGGATCAGCTCCGGCTCGCCGTCGCAGTCCTTGAGCACGTAGCCGCCACGGGCGACGTTGGCCAGCTGTGCCGCATCGCGTGCCTGGTGGGGCAGGTTCTGGCGGGAGAAGATCAGCGCGCTCGGGCCGTCCTTGCGTTCGATGGCAGCCTTCCAGGCCACGGCGGATTCCACCGCGTCGGCGGGGCGCCAGGTGTCCAGGTTCGGGGTGCTGCGCAGGCTGGTCAGCTGCTCGATCGGCTGGTGGGTCGGGCCGTCTTCGCCCAGGCCGATGGAGTCGTGGGTGAAGACGTAGAGCACGCGCTGCTTCATCAGGGCGGACATGCGCACGGCGTTGCGGGCGTATTCCATGAAGATCAGGAAGGTCGCGCCGTAGGGGATGAAACCGCCGTGCAGGGCAACGCCGTTCATGATGGCGCTCATGCCGAACTCACGCACGCCGTAGAACATGTAGTTGCCGGCGGCGTCTTCGGCGGAAACGCCCTTGCAGCCTTTCCACAGGGTCAGGTTGGAGCCGGCCAGGTCAGCGGAGCCGCCGAGGAACTCGGGCAGCAGCGGGCCGAAGGCGTTCAGGGCGTTCTGGCTGGCCTTGCGGCTGGCGATGGTCTCGCCCTTGGTGGCGACTTCGGCGATGTAGGCGGCAGCCTGGGTGGCGAAGTCGGCGGGCAGCTCGCCCTTCACGCGGCGCTGGAATTCAGCGGCCAGCTCGGGGTGGGCGGCGGCGTAGGCGGCGAAGCGCTCGTTCCAGGCGGCTTCACGGGCGGCGCCGGCTTCCTTGGCGCTCCACTCGGCGTAGATGTCGGCCGGGATTTCGAAGGGCGCGTGGTTCCAGCCCAGGTTGGCGCGGGTCAGGGCGATCTCGTCGTTGCCCAGGGCAGCGCCGTGGCACTCTTCCTTGCCCTGCTTGTTGGGCGAGCCGAAGCCGATGATGGTCTTGCAGCAGATCAGGGTCGGCTGCGCGCTCTTGCGAGCGGTCTCGATGGCGGTGCGGATCTCGTCGGCGTCATGGCCGTCGACATTGCGGATCACCTGCCAGCCGTAGGCTTCGAAACGCTTCGGGGTGTCGTCGGTGAACCAGCCATGGACTTCGCCATCGATGGAGATGCCGTTGTCGTCGTAGAAGGCGATCAGCTTGCCCAGGCCCAGGGTGCCGGCCAGGGAGCAGACCTCGTGGGAGATGCCTTCCATCATGCAGCCGTCGCCGAGGAAGGCGTAGGTGAAGTGGTTGACGATCTCGTGGCCTTCGCGGTTGAACTGCGCACCCAGCACCTTCTCGGCGAGGGCGAAGCCCACGGCGTTGGCGATGCCCTGGCCCAGCGGGCCGGTGGTGGTCTCGACGCCGGCGGTGTAGCCGTATTCCGGGTGGCCCGGGGTGCGGCTGTGCAGCTGGCGGAAGTTCTTCAGGTCGTCGACGGTGACGTCATAGCCGCTGAGGTGCAGCAGCGAGTAGATCAGCATCGAGCCGTGGCCGTTGGACAGCACGAAACGGTCGCGGTCGGCCCACTGCGGGTTGTTCGGGTTGTGCTGCAGGTAATCCCGCCACAGCACTTCGGCGATATCGGCCATGCCCATGGGGGCGCCGGGGTGGCCGCTGTTGGCTTTCTGCACCGCATCCATGCTGAGGGCACGAATGGCATTGGCACGCTCACGACGGCTGGGCATCGCTGATCTCCTGCGGGTCTGAAAAGACGCTGAACGAAAAAAGGCGGCTATTTTCGCCCAGCGGGCAGGCATCGGGCAATGACAGATGGTCGAAGATGCGCCTCCTTGTCCTTTCAGCCCCGCGCCGGGCCCGTCAGCGGGCACAGGCAGGGGGCGCGGAACAGCTCGCCATGCCAGGCACCGGCCAGGGTGCGACGCATCACCAGCAGCCAGACGGCGGCCAGTTGCAGCGCCAGCAGGGCACCGACGGCGCCGAAGAACACCAGGCCGGTCTGCCGCTGCAGCTCGAAGGTGGCCAGGGCGAACACGCCCAGCGGGAAGGTGAAGCCCCACCAGCCCAGGTTGAAGGCCATGCGCTGGCGGATGTAGCGGCGGGTGAACAAGCAGGCCGTCACCCACCACCAGAACCCTGCGCCCCAGAGCGCCAGCCCGCCCACCAGGCCGATGCCCGGCAGCAGGTCAGCCAGGCCCTGCAAGGGCGAACCGGAGAGGGCACCCGGCGCCGCATGCCCCAGTGCCAGCAGGCCCAGGCAGCCGGTGGCCAGGGGGCCCAAAGGCAGCCAGCTGGTGGCGGCGAAATCGGTGTCCGGCAGCTTGTGCAGGGCCAGGCGCAGCAGCACCAGGGTGATCAGCGAGAAGGCCAGGGTCATCGACAGCCCCCACAGCAAGTAGCCCATCACCAGCAGCAGGCGCGCGTCGGCGGCGTCCAGGTGCGGGGCGATGACGCCCGCGCTGGCGGCAGCCACCTCGGGCGCGACGATGGGCAGCAGCCAGACGGCGGTGAGCTTCTCCAGCGCATGCTCCTGGCGGGTGAACATCAGGTAGGGCACCAGCAGCGCCGCGCCCAGGGCCAGCGCCACGTCCAGCCACCAGAGGCCATGGGCCACGGCATAGGCGGTGGCGCCCCAGTGCGGGCCACCATAGAGCACCAGGCCGTTGACCAAGGTGGCCAGGCCCATGGGAATGGCGCCGAGGAACATCGACTGCACCGGGTGCGCCAGCATCGGCTCGATGGTGTCCGGGTGCAGCAGCAGGCGCGCCAGGAACAGCCCGGCACAGGTGGCGAACAGCAGGGCATTGAACAACCACAGCGCCTCGCCGAGGCGGTGCAGCAGCGGCACCTGCCAGGGCAGCGTGCCCAGCACCAGGGCCAGCACACCGGTGCCCATGGTCACGGCGAACCAGCCGGGGATGAAATGGCGCACCAGGGCGCGAGGGTCGGTGAGGCGGGTCATTGGGCGAGGCATGGTGGCTCCGGTCGGGTGGTCCCGTTGCAGAAGATGTCTCCACGGTAAATCCGCCATGTGCTATACGAAAAATACATCCTTGATATGCACGGAATGCCTTTTATTTATGAATCTCCATCACCTCAAGGTTTTCCTCGCCGTGGCCGAGAGCGGCAGCATCAGCGGCGGTGCCGAGCGCCTGCACATCAGCCAGCCGGCGGTCACCCGTGAAGTGCGTGAACTGGAAGCCCGCCTTGGGATCACCCTCTTCGACCGTCAGCCCCGCGGCGTGACCCTGACCGAAGGCGGCCTGCGCCTGCACCGCTATGCGCAACGCATCTTCGCCTTGGAACAGGCCGCCGAGGCGGACCTGCGCAGCTTCGCCGGCCTCGACGACGGCGAACTACGCCTGGGCGCCAGCGCCACCCTGGGCAGCTATCTGTTGCCCGACCTGATCGCCCGCTTCCATGCCCGGCACCCGGAAATCCGCGTGGATCTGCAGGTCAGCAACACCCGCGAGATCACCCAGGCGCTGGCCGACGAACGCATCGCCCTGGGCTTCGTCGAGGGCGACTTCGATCGCACCACCCATGCTTTCCAGCTGCTGGAACGCGATCGCCTGCTCCCGGTCTGCTGCCCCACCCACGCCCTGGCGGACCGAGGCCGCCTGGCCGCGGCCGAGCTGGCCGGCCAGGCGTTGTACCTGCGCGAGGAGGGCTCGGGCACCCGCGCCAGCATCGAGCAGGCCTATGCCCAACAAGGCCTGGAGGTGCGGGCGTGCATGGCCATCGCCAGCACCGAAGCGCTGAAGCGCCTGGTGCGCGACGGCCAGGGCATCGCCTGGCTGTCCCAGCGGGTCATCGACGACGACCTCGCTGCCGGTCGCCTGGTCGCCCTTGAGGTGGAAGACCTGCGCATCGAGCGCGAACTGCACCTGCTGTGGCACCCGACCCGCACCCTGAGCCCCGCACCAGCGGCGTTCCTGGCGGCGATCCTGGACAAAAAATAACCACCTATCGGCAATATCAAAACTTTTTGATATTGCCGTTGCGAGCGGTTGGAGCGGGGACTAGACTGCGCTCCCTATGAACCTGCGCGTACCCCAGATCCGCCACGACGACTGCGATGAGCTGGCCGCACTGTGCAAGGCCGGGGGCGACCCCCTGCGCCTGAACGTGCTGCGCGCCCTGGCCAACGACTCGTTCGGGGTGCTGGAGCTGGCGCAGATCTTCGCCACCGGCCAGTCCGGCATGAGCCATCACCTCAAGGTGCTGTCCCAGGCAGGGCTGGTGGCCACGCGCCGCGAAGGCAACGCAATCTTCTACCGCCGCGCCATCGCCCGGGGCGAGCGCTTCGGCGGCACCCTGCACGGGGCGCTGCTGGACGAGGTGGACAGCCTGCAGCTGCCCCTGGACGTACTGGCGCGGATCGCCGAGGTGCATGCCCAGCGCGAGGCGGTGAGCCGCGAGTTCTTCGCCCGCTCGGCGGAGAAATTCCAGGCCCAGCAGGACCTGATCGCCGGCCTGCCGCAGTACCGCGACAGCGTGCTGGCCCTGCTGGATGCACTGAACCTGCCGGCCAGCGCCTGCGCCCTGGAAGTGGGCCCGGGCGACGGGGGCTTCCTTCCCGACCTGGCCCGACGCTTTGCCCGCGTCACCGCGCTGGACAACAGCCCGGCGATGCTGGAACTGGCGCGCAGCCGTTGCGCCACCGAAGGATTGGGCAACGTCGAGCTCAAGCTCGCCGACGCCCTGGATGACGAACACGAGGCCGCCGACTGCGTGGTGCTGAACATGGTCCTGCACCATTTCGCCGCCCCGGCCGAGGCCCTGAAGCAGCTGGCTCACCACCTCCTTCCGGGGGGCAGCCTGCTGATCACCGAGTTGTGCAGCCACAACCAGAGCTGGGCCAGGGAGGCCTGCGGCGACCTCTGGCTCGGCTTCGAACAGGACGACCTGGCCCAGTGGGCCGGCGCCGCGGGGCTGACGCCCGGCGAGAGCCTCTACATTGGTTTAAGAAACGGCTTTCAGATTCAGGTGCGGCACTTCGCCAAGCCGGCTTCGAGAAGCGACCTCACCCACCGGTATTAAAGGAACCGTTAGATGAGCGAATACTCCCTCTTTACCTCCGAATCCGTCTCTGAAGGCCATCCGGACAAGATTGCCGACCAGATTTCCGATGCCGTCCTCGACGCCATCATCGAGCAGGACAAGCACGCCCGCGTGGCTGTGGAAACCCTGGTCAAGACCGGTGTTGCCATCGTCGCCGGTGAAGTCACCACCAGCGCCTGGGTCGACCTCGAGCAGATCGTCCGCGACGTCATCTGCGACATCGGCTACACCAGCTCCGACGTCGGCTTCGACGGCGCCACCTGCGGCGTGATGAACATCATTGGCAAGCAGTCCCCGGACATCAACCAGGGCGTCGACCGCGCCAAGCCGGAAGACCAGGGCGCCGGTGACCAGGGCCTGATGTTCGGCTACGCCAGCAACGAAACCGACGTGCTGATGCCGGCCCCGATCCGCTTCTCCCACGCCTTGGTCGAGCGCCAGGCCGAAGCCCGCAAGTCCGGCCTGCTGCCGTGGCTGCGTCCGGACGCCAAGTCCCAGGTCACTTGCCAGTACGCGAACGGCAAAGTGGTCGGCATCGACGCCGTGGTGCTGTCCACCCAGCACAACCCGGAAGTCTCGCTGTCCGACCTGCGCGAAGCGGTGATGGAGCTGATCATCAAGCACGCCCTGCCCGCCGAGCTGCTGCACAAGGACACCCAGTTCCACATCAACCCGACCGGCAACTTCGTGATCGGCGGCCCGGTGGGCGACTGCGGCCTGACCGGTCGCAAGATCATCGTCGACTCCTACGGCGGCATGGCCCGTCACGGTGGCGGCGCCTTCTCCGGCAAGGACCCGTCCAAGGTCGACCGCTCCGCTGCCTACGCCGGCCGCTACGTCGCCAAGAACATCGTTGCGGCCGGCCTGGCCGAGCGCTGCGAGATCCAGGTCTCCTACGCCATCGGCGTGGCACTGCCCACCTCCATCTCGATCAACACCTTCGGCACCCACAAGATCGCCGAAGAGAAGATCATCCAGCTGGTGCGCGAAGTGTTCGACCTGCGTCCCTACGCCATCACCAAGATGCTCGACCTGCTGCATCCGATGTACCGCGAAACCGCGGCCTACGGCCACTTCGGCCGCACCCCGGAGCAGAAGACCGTCGGCAACGACAGCTTCAGCACCTTCACCTGGGAGAAGACCGACAAGGTCGACGCCCTGCGTGCCGCCGCCGGCCTGTAAGGCTTCGCGACATGAAAAAGCCCCGCATTTGCGGGGCTTTTTCTTTGCTGTACCGGCACTGGCGAAAATCAGGAAATCTTCAGGCCGCCCCCGAGGTACATGAGACCCAGGCCGGCTGCCAGGACCAGCAGCGGAGAACGCTGCACCGGCTCGTTGGCCGCGAAGATGACCTGCGAGATCGGCGGGAAGATGAAGTTGAAGACTGCGCACAGCATGGAAACCTGGATGCCGCGCGCCACTGACCAGATCCAACCCGCCAACGCGATGAAAAAGCCTACCGTAGCCATTTGCCACTCCCTGTGAGAAAGAGCGGCGATCCTACCAGCGCGCGCCCTGTCTGCGTAGCCCGGACTTCAATCCAGGGTTTCACTCACCTTCGACCCCATCTGCACCCAGAGCCGTGAAGCAATGCAGCTTTCATTTCGCTGCTCTGTTGCTAGAATCCGCGCCCTCTCGCCCCTCCCTCACGGATGACTCAAGCGCCCGGGGCGAGCAAGCATTGGCGCTGGAGCCCAAGGAGATACCCATGCGCATCACGTCCATTCTTCCCGCCGCCCTGTTCGCAGCCCTGTTCGCCGCCCAGGCGCAGGCCGTCGACCTGGGCAACCCCCTGGGCGACAAGCTCAGCAAGGGCTGCGAGGAAAAGAGCGCGGAAGCACAGGCCAAGCTGGATGAGGCCAAGAAAGAACAAAGCGGCCTGGGTTCCAGCCTGCTCGGCTCGGTGGCCGACAAGGCCGAGAAGCAACTGTCCGAAGGCTGCGAGAAACTCGACGAAGCCCAGAAAGGCTGAGTCGCGGGGGCCGGCGCGAGTCGGCCCTTCCTGTCAGCCAGCGCCCCACGCCCACCTTCCCCGACGCAACGCCCACCGCTCGGATCCGCCGCTTTAGCGCCCCGCCCTATGCCGCCGCCCATCACGGTAGCCGGCTCCAGTCCCGCCAGTTTTGTTCCCATCCAGGCGCCCTGCCGCCTTCCGTGGCTCAACACACCCCCGCCTGCCGCCCAGGCACTCGCCCAAAGCGAAGCCGCCAAGGATGTTCTGCTACCTCCTTTCGGGCATGGAGCCCGTCCCACCCGCACGGAGGCCCACATGCCCACTCCCCTGCCCACCCGCCTGCTCACCCTGATCCTTTGCCTGCCCGTCTTCGCCCTCGCTGATTGCCCAGTCTGGAGCGATGCCCGCGCCGAGCGCGAACTGCTTGCCCTGCACAAACAATTGACCGGCTGGGAACACAGCTACCACCGCGACCGCCTGTCACCCATCCCCGACGAAATCTACGACCAGGTGCGTGCGCGCTTCGCCGAACTGCGCCAGTGCTTCCCCGCTGCCGTCGTGGAAGACACGCAGCCCCTGAGCTCCGTCGACGGCAAGCACCTACACCCCGTGGCCCAGACCGGCCTCGACAAGCTTGCAGATGCCAAAGCCCTGCAGGACTGGATGCGCACCCGCAACGACCTGTGGGTGCAGCCCAAGGTGGACGGCGTGGCGGTCACCCTGGTCTACCGGGCCGGGCGCCTGCAGCAGGCCATCAGCCGGGGCGACGGCGAGCGCGGCGAGGACTGGACCGCCAACGCCCGGCGCATCCCCGCCATTCCCGAGCGCCTCGCCACCTCCAGCGACCTGTTGTTGCAAGGCGAGCTCTACTGGCAGCTCCCCGGGCACATCCAGGCCCAGGCCGGCAGCCGAGGCGCACGCGGCACGGTTGCCGGGCTCATGGCCAGGCACAACCTGGGCGCGGAGGAGGCCCGGGGCATCGGCCTGTTCATCTGGGACTGGCCCGGTGGGCCGGAGGGCATGCTGCAGCGCCTGGACGGCCTGGCGCGCTTGGGCTTCACCGATACCCAGCGCCACACCCTGCCGGTACGGGACGCCGAGCAGGTGGCCCAATGGCGCGAACGCTGGTACCGCAGCGCCCTGCCCTTCGCCAGCGACGGCGTGGTGATCCGCCAGGGCGTGGCGCCTGCCGCACACACCTGGCAGGCGCGACCTCCGCACTGGGCCATCGCCTGGAAATACCCCTTCGCCCAGGCCCTGGCCGAGGTACGGCGGGTGGAGTTCCTCGTCGGCCGCACCGGCCGCGTTACCCCACGCCTGCTGCTGTCAGCGGTGACCCTGGATGATCGGCGCATCCAGCGCGTCAGCCTGGGTTCACTGGAGCATTGGCGTGAACTGGATATCCGCCCCGGCGACCAGGTCGCCATCGCCCTGGCCGGGCTGACCATTCCACGCCTGGAGTCGGTGGTGCTGCGCGCCAGCGAACGCGTGGCGCTGGAGGTGCCGGACCAGACGGCCCTGCACGCACTCAGCTGCTGGCGGCCGACACCGGGTTGCCAGGCGCAATTCCTCGCCCGGCTGGAATGGCTGTCCGGCCGCGGCGGCCTGGCCATGCGCGGCGTCGGCCCGGGAACCTGGGAGCGTCTGCTGACAGCCGGCAAGCTGGAAGGCCTGCTGGATTGGCTGGAACTGGAGGAAGAGGAGTTGCAGGGCATCCCCGGGTTTGCCCAGCGCAACGCCTCGCGCTTCAGCCAGGCGAGCGCCACGGCGAAACGCCAGGGTTTCCAGCGCTGGCTCAAGGCGTTGGGCCTGCCCCCCAGCGGCGATGCACGCCTGGAGGGTGGCTGGGAGCGATTGGCGCGCCGCACCCAGGCCGAGTGGCAAGCCACCCCGGGCCTGGGACCGGCCCGCGCACAGCAGCTGGAGGCCTTCTTCCGCCACCCGGAGGTGCAGGCCCTGCGCGAGCGCCTGGCAGCGGCGGGCGTCGAGGGCTTCGCTCCGCCTCAGTAGGCGCGGAATTCCTTGTGGCACGCCTCGCAGGCGTCCTCGGCCTTCTGCACCAACGGCGCCATGGCGTCCGGATTCAGCGGGCGGGCCGCGCTGGCGGCAGCGAGCTGGCCGGTGGCGGCTTCCAGTTCGCGGGCCAGGGTCTGGAAACGCTCCTGGCGCTGCCAGACTTCGTCACGGGCGTCGCTGTCGCCTTCATCACGCACCTTGGGGAAGTGCTGCCAAGGCTGGTGGGACAGCTGGTCGAGCTTCACCGCGTTCTCGGCGAATTTCTGCTCGTTGAAGTCGACACGGCCACGCAGCATGCCGCCCATGTCTTCACTGGTGTGCAGCATCTGCTTGAAGATCGCCTGGCGTTTGCCCAGGGGCGAATTGGGGTCGACACCGCCGCAAGCGGCGAGCGTCAGGCAGGCGGATAGCAGGATCAGGACAGTCGTTCTTTTCATGGCGAATCACGGGGTACTACGGCGGGCGGGGCGCACAGTATCGGTAGATGCCTGGCAAATACCAAGGGTGGCGACAGTTTGTCGCAGATCATTGCAAGGCTGATAAGCCGGGCGCGAGTGCCCATCCGCAACCACAATGACAACCAACCGAAACCACCCGAGCGAGGCGATTCCATGCACCTGCCCACCCTGCTTCTAGCCACTGCCGGCCTCGCGCTGGCAGGCAACGCCGCTGCCGCAGAAAGCCCACTCACCGGCTGCGCGGCCAAGCGCCAGGCCATCGAATCACGCATCGAACAGGCCCGCACCCACGGCAACGATGCACAGGTCGCCGGCCTGCAGAAAGCCCTGGACGAAGTGAAGGCCCACTGCACCGACGCCGGCCTGCGCCAGCAGCGCGAGGACGACATCACCAAGCGCCGCGCCGAGGTGCAGGAGCGCGAAGCCGACCTGCGCGAAGCCCAGGCCAAGGGCGATGCCGGGAAGATCGCCAAGCGCGAGGCCAAGCTGGCCGAAGCGCGCCGGGAACTCAGCGCCACCGAGGCGGAACTGCAGCGCTGAGCCCAGCACCCGCCTCAGGCGGAGACGAAGAAGAAGCTGGCGATCAGCCCCATGCCGGCGAACCAGACCAGCGAGCGCAGCGCCGCCCAGTCGGCCAGGTAGCAGACGAAATAAGCGATGCGACTGGCGACGAAGGCCATGGCCAGGGTATCCAGGGTGCCTTGCTGGGCACCGCCGGCGAGGTGGCCGATGACCACGGCGATGCCGAATGCCGGGGTGACTTCGAAGGCATTCAGCTGGGCGTTGTTGGCGCGCTTGCGCCAGCCCTCCAGGCCCGCGAGGAAGGTGCGCGGGTCATGGTTCTGCCGGGGGCCGAAATCCCCTCCGGTGAACTTCGCCGCGGCAGTGGACAGGTAGGGCAGAAACAGCGCGACCAGCACGCACCAGTAGGCTAGGGTCATTGAAGGCTCCAAGGGGACAGGGAAAGCCCCGAGGCTGCGCCAGGTACCGTTCGTCGTCCATGGCCGATAAAAACGTGCCGATCGGCACATCGGCCAATGGCCACGACTGTCCGTCGACGAGGTCGCCTGTTCTAATCACCCCTTTTTCAAGGACGAGAAAAGCCCATGCCCCGCCTTGCCATCCTCCTGCTCACCACCCTGCTGCTCAGCGGCTGCGGCTATAACGCCATGCAAAGTGCCGACGAACAGGTCAAGGCCGACTGGTCCGAGGTGGTCAACCAGTACCAGCGCCGCGCCGACCTGATCCCCAACCTGGTCAGCACGGTGAAGGGTTACGCCGCCCACGAACAGGCCGTGCTCGCCCAGGTGGCCGAGGCCCGCGCCCAGGTCGGCAGCGTTCGGCTCGACGCTGGCCAGCTCACGGACGAGCAGGCGGTGAAGAACTTCCAGAACGCCCAGGGCCAGCTCAGTTCCGCGCTGTCGCGCCTGCTGGCGGTCAGCGAGAACTACCCGCAGCTGAAGGCGGACAGCCTGTTCCAGGACCTGCTGGCGCAGCTCGAAGGCACCGAGAACCGCATCACCGTGGCGCGCTCGCGCTACGTCAAGGCCGTGCAGGCCTATAACGTGCTGGTCCGCCAGTTCCCCGGCAACCTCACCGCCATGGCCTTCGGTTACCAGCCCAAGGCCAATTTCAGCGTCGCCAACGAGGCCGAGGTGTCGGTGGCACCCAAGGTGGACTTCAACACCGCTCCGCACCGGGAGGGCTGACCATGCGCGCCCGCCTGGTTGCCCTGCTGCTGTCGCTGGCCTGCCTCTGCGCCAACGCCGACCAACCGGTACCCGCCCTCAAGCAGCGGGTCACCGACCTCACCGCCACGCTGGACGCCAGCCAGAGCGCAGCCCTCGACGCACAGCTCGCGGCCCTGGAGGCGGAGAAAGGTGCACAGGTCGCCGTGCTGATCGTCGCCAGCACCGGCGCGGACAGCATCGAGGCCTATGCCACGCGCGCGTTCGAGCAATGGAAGCTGGGGCGCAAGGGCGTGGACGACGGCATCCTGCTGCTGGTGGCCAAGGACGACCGCGCGTTGCGCATCGAGGTGGGCTACGGCCTGGAAGGCGCGGTGACCGATGTACAGGCCGCGCGCATCATCCGCGAGCGCATCACCCCGGCCTTCCGCGAGGGCGATTTCTTCGGCGGCATCCAGGCCGGCACCGACGCCCTCTCGGGCCTGGTGCGTGGCGAACCGCTGCCGGAGCCCAGTGCACGGGAGCCCCAGCCGGACACCATCAACCTGTTCAGCCTGTGCCTGTTCTTCGCTCAGTTCTTCATCGTGCCGGCACTGGTGAAACGCATCCCCAGACCCTGGGCACGTCAACACAGTGGCCGTCGCTACTTTTCCTGCATCGGCCTGGTGACCGTCGCCACCTTGATCTACTGCCTGACAACCGGCACGGCGCTCGACCTGCTGCTGTTCTTCACCCTCACGGCGGGCTTCATCAGCCTGTTCGTGTTCATTTTCATCCTCGCGCCGCTGTCCACCTGGAAGGTCAGCAGCGGCTCGAGCAGCTCGTCCGGCTACTCGTCGAGCAGCGACTCGAGCAGCTCGTCCAGCAGCTCGTCCAGCAGCTCCGGCGGAGGCTTCAGCGGGGGCGGCGGTTCCAGCGGCGGCGGCGGAGCCTCCGGGCGCTGGTAGCCATCAATCCTTGAACTGATCGCGGATGTAGCTGATCTCGGTCTTGCCGTGGGGGGCGGGCTTGCCGTCCTCGCCGAGGTTGACGAAGACCATGCGGTCGATGGTGAGGATGCTCTTGCGGGTGATCTTGTTGCGCACTTCGCAGCGCATGGTCAGGGAGGTGCGGCCGAATTCGGTGGCGGTGATGCCCAGTTCGATGATGTCGCTCTGGCGCGCCGAGCTGACGAAGTTGATCTCCGACATCAGCTTGGTCACCACGCGCTGGCTGCCGAGCTGGATGATGGCGTAGATCGCCGCCTCCTCGTCGATCCACTTCAGCAGGCTGCCGCCGAAGAGGGTGCCGTTGGGGTTCAGGTCCTCGGGCTTGACCCATTTGCGCGTATGGAAATTCATCTGTCGTTCTCCTCGCTTCGTTGACGCGAAGGATGATGGCAGAGCCCCATTGCGCTGTCCCGGCAGCGGAATCAATCGCGTCGATAGCGTGCTCGCCGCGCGACGGAAAGCCTTGGGCAGATCGCCTCACACGGCTATAATCCTCCGGTTTCACGCGGCTTCATGGCCGCGCCCGCCACCTGTCCGAGGGGCGCTGCAGCAGACCTGTTCCAGAAAGGGTTTGTCAGGCTCGGATGGGGCGTTACCCAAACGCATCAACGGCGCCCATTCGCACACAACGAATGGAGAGTTCGCATGAGCGCTGTTATCACGCCTGCCGATTTCAACGATTACAAAGTCGCCGACATTTCCCTCGCTGCCTGGGGCCGTCGCGAACTGATCATCGCCGAATCCGAAATGCCCGCCCTGATGGGCCTGCGCCGCAAGTACGCCGCCAGCCAACCGCTGAAAGGCGCGAAGATCCTCGGCTGCATCCACATGACCATCCAGACCGGCGTGCTGATCGAGACGCTGACCGCCCTGGGCGCCGAAGTGCGCTGGTCCTCCTGCAACATCTTCTCCACCCAGGACCAGGCCGCTGCCGCCATCGCCGCCGCCGGGACCCCGGTATTCGCCTGGAAAGGCGAGACCGAGCAGGAGTACGAGTGGTGCATCGAGCAGACCATCCTCAAGGACGGCCAGCCCTGGGACGCCAACATGGTGCTGGACGACGGCGGTGACCTGACCGAGATCCTGCACAAGAAATACCCGCAGATGCTCGAGCGCATCCACGGTGTCACCGAAGAGACCACCACCGGCGTGCACCGCCTGCTGGACATGCTCAAGGCCGGCACCCTGAAAGTACCGGCGATCAACGTCAACGACGCCGTGACCAAGAGCAAGAACGACAACAAGTACGGCTGCCGTCACAGCCTCAACGACGCCATCAAGCGCGGCACCGACCACCTGCTGTCGGGCAAGCAGGCCCTGGTGATCGGCTACGGCGACGTGGGCAAGGGCTCCGCCCAGTCCCTGCGCCAGGAAGGCATGATCGTCAAGGTGTCCGAAGTCGACCCGATCTGCGCCATGCAGGCCTGCATGGACGGCTTCGAGCTGGTCTCCCCCTACAAGAACGGCCTCAATGACGGCACCGAAGCCAGCGTCGACGCCGCCCTGCTGGGCAAGATCGACCTGATCGTCACCACCACCGGCAACGTCAACGTCTGCGACGCCGGCATGCTCAAGGCCCTGAAGAAGCGCGCCGTGGTCTGCAACATCGGCCACTTCGACAACGAGATCGACACCGCCTTCATGCGCAAGAACTGGGCCTGGGAAGAGGTCAAGCCGCAGGTGCACAAGATCCACCGCACCGGCGCCGGTTCCTTCGACCCGGCCAACGACGACTACCTGATCCTGCTGGCCGAAGGCCGCCTGGTGAACCTGGGCAACGCCACCGGCCACCCCAGCCGCATCATGGACGGCTCCTTCGCCAACCAGGTACTGGCGCAGATCTTCCTGTTCGAGCAGAAGTACGCCGACCTCTCCGCCGAGAAGAAAGCCGAGCGCCTGACCGTCGAAGTACTGCCGAAGAAACTGGACGAGGAAGTGGCCCTGGAAATGGTCAAGGGCTTCGGTGGCGTCGTCACCCAGCTGACCAAGCAGCAGGCCGACTACATCGGCGTCACCGTCGAAGGCCCGTTCAAGCCGGACAGCTATCGCTACTAACCAGCAGCGGCAAGCTTCAAGCCGCAAGCTGCAAGCGGGCACGTCTCGCTTGCAGCTTGAAGCTTACGGCTTGCAGCTGAGAAGGAACCCTTCTCCATGTCTCAAGAACGCCGCTACAGCTTCGAGTTCTTCCCCACCAAGACCGAAGCCGGGCATGAAAAACTGCTGAACAACGCGCGTCAGCTGGCTGCCTACAAGCCGGACTTCTTCTCCTGCACCTACGGTGCCGGCGGCTCGACCCGTGACCGGACCCTCAACACCGTGCTGCAACTCGATGGCGACGTGAAGGTGCCGACCGCGCCGCACCTCTCCTGCGTCGGCGACAGCAAGGCCGACCTGCGCAGCCTGCTCGAGCAGTACCAGGCCGCCGGCATCAAGCGCATCGTCGCGCTGCGTGGCGACCTGCCGTCCGGCATGGGCATGGCCAGCGGCGAGCTGCGCCACGCCAACGAGCTGGTGGAGTTCATCCGCGCCGAGACCGGCGACCACTTCCACATCGAAATCGCCGCCTACCCGGAAATCCATCCGCAGGCGCGCAACTTCGAGGACGACCTGGCCAACTTCGCCCGCAAGGCCAAGGCCGGTGCCAACAGCGCCATCACCCAGTACTTCTTCAGCGCCGACTGCTACTTCTACTTCGTCGACCGCGTACGCAAGCTGGGCGTTGACCTGCCGATCGTCCCGGGCATCATGCCGATCACCAACTACAGCAAGCTGGCACGCTTCTCCGACGCCTGCGGCGCCGAGATCCCGCGCTGGATCCGCAAGCAGCTGGAAGCCTACGGCGACGACCTGGACAGCATCCAGGCCTTCGGCGAGCAGGTGGTGACCGAGATGTGCGAACGCCTGCTCCAGGGCGGCGCCCCGGGTCTGCACTTCTACACCCTGAACCAGGCCGAACCCAGCCTGGCCATCTGGAACAACCTCAAACTGCCACGTTGAGGCGAAGGGCCGGCGGCAGGATGCGCCGGCCCCTTCACTCAAGGAAGAGACCATGACGATCACGCCACGCCTCGCTCCGCTCGCCCTGCTCATCGGCTTCGCCAGCCCCAGCGCCTTCGCCAGCTTCGACTTCGTCTGCAGCCCCACCTGGGCCATCGCCGGCGACCGCCTGCTGGGTTGCAGCAACCTGCCCTTCCTCAGCCCCGGCAACGACAGCCGCGCCAACCTGCAGCTGCTGCTGGCCGATGCCGGCCGCCTGCGCCTGCCGGAAACGCTGAAGTCCACCAGCGGCTACGAGGACGGCTACGCCCAGGTGCCCTTCACCCTGGAGATGCTCGACCCGGCCAATGCCGAGGCAGCCGCCAGCGAGGGCAACGGCGAAGGCGAAGAGAGCAATGCCGAGAACACCGAGGCCGAGCAGAAGGACCCGCGCAAGGAGAACCTCACCCTGGCTCTCGAGCAGGTAGGCGTGCAACTGGAAGAGAACGGCCTGGCCGAACACTACTTCGCCGAAGGTGAGGGCAACCGCTGCCGCACCAACGACCTCGACAGCACCCAGGCCTTCGTCGACCAGCTGGCCGGCACCGAGGCGCTCTCAGCCACCGAGCGCAAGGCCCTGGCCGATGCCCGGGTCAACCTGATGACCATCTGTGGTGAAGGCGACCCGCAACCCGAGGACGTGCTGCCCGCCGCTGGCGCCCTCACCTCCCCGGTGGCCCAGGCCTTCGGCGCCTACCTGACCGGTGCCGACGCCTTCTACCGCGGCGACTTCGCCGGTGCCGGCCAGCAGTTCGCCGGCCTCGCCTCCAGCGACCAGCCCTGGCTCAAGGAAACCGCCCTGTACATGCAGGCGCGCGTCGCGCTGAACCAGGCCCAGCAGGACGCCTTCGACGAGTACGGCATTCCCGACCTGGCGAAGATCGACCGCAACGCCATGACCAGCGCCGAGTCAGGCCTCAAGGCCTACCTGCAGGCGTACCCGGAAGGGCTTTACCGCGCCTCCGCCCGTGGCCTGCTGCGCAAGGTCTACTGGCTGCTGGACGACCCGCGCAAGTTCGCCGCCGAGTACGCCTGGCAGTTCGCCCAGGACGAGGACAGCGACCAGCGCAACATGAGCGGCCGCGCACTGATCGAGGAGCTCGACGTCAAGCTGCTGCCGGCGCTCAAGCCCGACGATGTCCAGGACCCGACCCTGCTCGCGGTGATGGACCTGATACGCCTGCGCAAACCCGGCAGCGACCTCAGCCCGACCATCACCCTGGAACAGCTGCAGGCACAGAAACAACGCTTCGCCAGCCAACCCGGCCTGCACGACTACCTCGTCGCCTCCTGGCACTTCTACCGCGGTGGCGATGCCGCCAAGGCCCTGGCCGCCCTGCCCGCCGGCGACACCCAGGCCCCCATGGGCCTGCTGGTGTTCAGCCAGGAAACCCTGCGCGGCCTGGCGCTGGAAGCCACCGGCAAGCCCGATGCGGCACGCGAGCTCTGGCAGCAGCTGCTGGCCCGCCAGCCTTCCGCGCTGCAACGCGGCCAGTTGGAACTGGCCCTGGCCCTGAACCTCTCGCGCAACGGCAAGGTGGCCGAGATCTTCGCCGCCGACTCGCCAATCCGCACCGCGCCCATCCGCGAGATCGTCCTACGCAACCTCGCCTCCGCCGACCTGCTGCGCCAGCAGGCCAAGGACAGCGCCGCCCCCGCCGCCGAACGTGACAACGCCCTGTTCACCCTGCTCTACAAGGAGCTGCTGTTCAGCGACTACGCCCACTTCCGGCAAGACCTCGCCCTACTGCCGAACCCGGCGCCCAAGGTGGAAGAAGGCGATACCTGGGCAGTGGGACGCTTCGCCTGGGCCGGCCAGTCCGCTCCCGGCGAGTACGCCTGCCCGCCGCTGGCCAAGGTGGCCGAACGGCTGGAGGAAAACGACGGTGATGGCCTGGCCCTGAACTGCCTGGGCGACTTCGTCCGTACCAACGGCCTGGACGGTTTCAGCCTCAACAGCCAGCCACCGGCAGACGAACTGGGCGGCTCGACCACCGACTTCCCCGGCCAGCCCTGGTCGCGCCTGGTCGGCTACCAGCGGACCATCGACGACCCTCACGCCAGCGCCGACGAGATGGCCTACGCGCTGTTCCGCGCGGTGAACTGCTTCGCCCCCGCCGGCTACAACACCTGCGACGGCCAGGACATCGACAAGGCCCAGCGCAAGCAGTGGTTCCAGGACCTGAAGAAGGACTACCCGGGCAACCCCTGGGCGCAGAAGCTCAAGTACTACTGGTAAGCGACGCGTGATCGCCAGGGCACTGGCCCTGCTGCTGGCCCTGGCGAGCCTCCCCGGTATCGCCGGGGAGCGGGTGGATGCTGCCGACTACGACGCCTTCTGGGTCTGGAGCGGCGTGCGCTCCCAGGCGGTGCTGGCCGAAGCCCGCACACTGTACATCCTCCAGGGCCAGATCGACGGGCCACGCCAGCCCGGTGACCCGCAGGCGCGCTTCATCGCCCAGGGCATGGCAGTGCCGCGCCTGTCCAAGGGTGAAGTCTGGGTGGTCTACCGCGCCCATACCCTGCGCTGGACCGAGCCCATCTACGCCACCCTGCTCGCCCAGCTGGAACGCTGGCGCCGCGCGGGCAACCCGGTGGTCGGCGTGCAGATCGATTTCGATGCCCGCACCCTGCACCTGGACGGCTACGCCGACTTCCTCGAACAGCTGCGCCAGCGCCTGCCCCGGCAATACCGCCTCGGCATCACCGGGCTGCTGGACTGGGGCAGCAACGGCGACCCGGCGGTGCTCAACCGCCTGGGCAAGGTGCTCGACGAGGTGGTGGTGCAGACCTACCAGGGGCGCCACAGCATTCCCGACAACGCCCGCTACCTGCCACGGGTCGCGAAGCTGCAACTGCCCTATCGCATCGGCCTGGTGCAGAACGGCGAGTGGGAGCCACCGGACTACCTGGAAGACAGCCCCTGGTTCCGCGGCTACGTGGTGTTCCTGCTCAATCCCTGACCAGCCGAACGGCACGCCGGGTCACTTCCCAGCGTGGGGGCCCCCGCGTATTCTGGCCCTATGCCAGCATCCCGCCGCCTCTTCGTCCTGTTGCTGTTCACCTGCCTCGGCGCCTTCGCCCACGCGGGGCCGCTGCGCATCGTCACCGATCCCTGGGCGCCCTATGTCTTCGTGGAGAACGGCCAGGCACGCGGCCTGGACTATGACGCCAGCGTCGAGGTGTTCAAGCGCCTGGGCGTGGAGGTGCACTGGGACTTCATGCCCTGGAAGCGCTGCCTGATCGAGATGGAGAACGGCCAGGCCGACGCCGTGCTGGATATCTTCATGACCGAAGAGCGCCGTCCCCGCCTGCATTTCGCCGACGAGCCGCTGTCCAGCGCCGAGTTCGTGCTCTTCTATGACCGCGCCCGCGCCTATCCCTTCAACCGCCTGACCGACCTCCAGGGCCTGAAGGTCGGCACCTCACCGGGCTACTGGTACAGCGACAGCGACTTCCGCACCTCCGAGCTGTTCACCCGCGAGCCGGCGCCGAGTCACGAAGCCAACCTCGGCAAGCTGGTGCGCGACCGCGTCGACCTGGTGGTCAACGACCGCCGCGCCGGGCTGTGGCTGGCGCAGCACCTGGGGCTCGCCGAACAGGTCGCCCACCACCCCCGTCCGGTGGGCGAAGACCCGCTCTACCTGGCCTTCCGCCGCACCCCCGAACTGGGCGAGTTGGCCCAGCGCTTCGCCGAGGAACTGCGCCGCTTCAAGCGGGAGCCGGCCTACGCCACGCTGCAGGCGCGCTACCCGGTACGCGAACAGGCCTGGGCCGACGGCCTGGATCGCAGCACACCGTTGAGCAGTCGATAGGCTGCACGCCGGAAATGCTCTGTTATACTCCCGGCTCCCGCCAGGTATACGCCCGGATGTTGGCCCCCCAAGCCAGCAGGACCGGACGGGAATCGCGCCTCCCCGCTGCGATTTTCTAGCCAGGCAGACACTCCCCCGGGCCAAGCCCTAACTAGACAGGATTTCCCATGTCCTTTGCCTCCCTCGGTCTCTCCGAGGCTTTAGTCGGCGCTGTGGAAGCAGCCGGCTATAACCAGCCCACTCCGGTGCAACAGCGGGCCATTCCCGCCGTGTTGCAAGGTCGCGATCTGATGGTTGCGGCACAGACTGGCACTGGCAAGACCGGCGGCTTCGCCCTCCCGGTTCTCGAGCGCCTGTTCCCCAATGGTCACCCGGACAAGTCGCATCGCCATGGCCCACGCCAGGCCCGCGTCCTGGTCCTGACCCCGACCCGCGAGCTCGCCGCCCAGGTCCACGACAGCTTCAAGGTCTATGCCCGTGACCTGCCGCTGGCCAGCGCCTGCATCTTCGGCGGTGTCGGCATGAACCCGCAGGTCCAGGCCATGTCCAAGGGCGTCGACGTCCTGGTCGCCTGCCCCGGTCGCCTGCTGGACCTGATAGGCCAGGGCAGCATCGACCTCTCCCACGTGGAGATCCTGGTACTCGACGAAGCCGACCGCATGCTCGACATGGGCTTCATCCACGATGTGAAGAAGGTCCTCGCCCGCCTCCCGGCGAAACGCCAGAACCTGCTGTTCTCGGCGACCTTCTCCAAAGACATCACCGACCTCGCCGGCAAGCTGCTGCACAACCCCGAACGCATCGAAGTGACGCCGCCGAACACCACGGTCGAGCGCATCGAGCAGCGGGTGTTCCGCCTCCCGGCCAACCACAAGCGCGCGCTGCTGGCCCACCTGGTCACCGTCGGCGCCTGGGAACAGGTCCTGGTGTTCACCCGCACCAAGCACGGCGCCAACCGCCTTGCCGAATACCTCGACAAGCATGGCCTGCCGGCCGCCGCGATCCACGGCAACAAGAGCCAGAACGCGCGCACCAAGGCCCTGGCCGACTTCAAGGCCAACAGCGTGCGCATCCTGGTCGCCACCGACATCGCCGCCCGCGGCCTGGACATCGACCAGTTGCCCCACGTGGTCAACTACGAGCTGCCCAACGTCGAGGAAGACTACGTGCACCGCATCGGCCGTACCGGTCGTGCCGGTCGTAGCGGCGAAGCCATCTCCCTGGTCGCCCCGGACGAAGAGAAGCTGCTCAAGGCCATCGAGCGCCTGACCAAGCAGCGCATTCCCGATGGCGACATGCAGGGCTTCGACGCCTCCGCCGTCGAGGCCGAGCGCCCCGAAGTACGCCCGCCGCAGCCGGCCCGCCAGCCCCGCGCCGACCGTCCGAAGCGCGAAGCGGCCACCCCGGCCGCCGCCGATGGCGAAGGCAAGCCGCGTAAGAGCCGCAACCGTCGCGGCAAGGGCAAAGGCAAGGACGGCGAGAACGCCCAAGCCACCGCCTCCGCCAACAACAACCAGCAGCAGGCTCGCCCACAGCGTCCGCCGCAGCCCGCGCGTGATCGCGACCCGGAAGAGTTCCTCGACGACGACGTGGACAACTTCGGCAACCGCGCCGATTACGTCAGCCCCTACCCGGACAAGACCCAGAGCCGCAACCGCCGTGGCGGTCAGGGCCAGGGTCAAGGCCAGAACCAGGGCAGAAGCCAGGGTCAGGGCCAAGGCGCCGGTGCACGTGGCCAGGGTCAAGGCCAGGGCCAGGGCAAGAGCCGCAGCGGTGGCGGCGGTGGCGGCCAGGGTGCTGGCAACGGTCAGCGCCGTAGCGGTGGTGGCCAGGGTCGCAGCAACGGTGGCCAGGCCCGCCGTGACGAGCCCCGCGCCTCCCGCGGCCGCGAGGAGCCTGCCGTGCAGGAACCGCGCAAGCCGCAGCCGAAGATCATCCACAAGGAATCCAAGGGTGATCGCTTCCCCACCGCGGAGCAGTTGGACCAACTGTCCAACAGCAACCGCCCCCGTGGCGAGAAGCCGGCGCTGCTGACCCGCAACCGCTGAGCTGCAACGCCATGAAAAACGCCGGCCCCAGGGCCGGCGTTTTCATTTGTGCCTCGGAGCACCGCATCGTAGCCCGGGAAGAGGCACCCAGTTCCGACACGGCACTGCGTTGTGCCGGAAATGAAAAACGCCGGCATCAGCCGGCGTTCTTCGTCATCCGCGCAATCTTACTTGCGCACACCCTCGAAGGAGATGATCAGCTCGACTTCCTGGGAAGCCGGGCCGAGGTCCTTCTGGATGTCGAAGTCCTTCAGCTTCAGGGTGGTGGTGCCTTCGAAGCCGGCACGGTAGCCGCCCCACGGGTCGTCGCCTTCACCGATGAACTTGGCCTTGACCACGACCGGCTTTGTCACGCCGTTCAGGGTCAGGTTGCCGGTTACGTCGGCGGTGCCGTTGCCGGTGGATTTCACGCCAGTGGACTCGAAGGTGGCGGTCGGGTTCTTGCTCACATTGAGGAAGTCGCCGCTCTTGATGTGCTTGTCGCGCTCGGCGTGGTTGGTGTCGACACTGGCGGTCTGCAGGGTGACCTTGATCTTGCTCGCTTCCGGCGCCTTGGCGTCGAAGCTGAAGGAGCCGTCGAAGTCCTTGAAGGTGCCGTACAGCCAGCTGTAGCCCAGGTGGCTGATCTTGAAGTTGACGAAGGCGTGCTGGCCTTCTTTGTCGATGGCGTAGTCGGCGGCCATGGCCTGGCCGGCGAACAGGGCGGCACCGAGGGTCAGCGCGGCGAGGGATTTCTTCAGCATCGGTATTTCTCCTTGTGAGGGTGCAGCTTATTTGGCGGCGCGCCCGAACATGCGGGTCAGGGTGGCGTCGCGATCGATGAAGTGGTGCTTGAGCGCAGCGAGCGCATGGACGCCCGCGAAGATCACCAGGCCCCAGGCGAGGTATTCGTGAATGACGCCGGCGACGTCTTCCTGGTCGGGAATGCTGGTCAGGGTCGCCGGCACTTCGAACAGGCCGAACACGGCAATGCCGCGACCGTCGGCGGTGGAAATCAGGTAACCGGAAACCATGATGGCGAACAGGCCCAGGTAGAGCGCCAGGTGACCCAGTTTGGAGCCCAGGCGGGTGAGCTGGCCGTGGTTGGGCAGGGCCGGCGGCGGCGGGCTGACGAAGCGCCAGAGCACGCGAGCGAGCATGACTAGGAACAGCAGGATGCCGATGCCCTTGTGGATGTCAGGGGCGGTCTTGTACCAGCCGCTGTAGTAGTCGAGGCCGACCATCCACAGCCCCAGCCCGAACAGGCCGAAGACGACCAGGGCAACGCCCCAGTGCAGGACGATGCTGACGAGGCCGAAGCGGTTGGGAGTATTGCGCCACTGCATCAGGAGGTTTCCTTGAAAAACGGATGGGCCAAGCCTAGCGGCAAAAATATCGAAGAAAAGTAGAAAATGTCGCTTTGAAATATCGGGCAATACGATAGGTAGGACGAATTGGCCCGAGCGGGAATTAGGCGTGGGAAGGGGCTTTAAGTTCTGTCCGAGGTGCACGAACGGCACCCCGGAGGCGACTGGAGGTCACGGGCATTGCGCCCGTGGCGCCATCAGTTGAACAGGCGGGAGAAGAAGCCCTTCTTTTCTTCCTTGGCATCGGCCTTGGCCGGAGCCGGGGCGGCGGCAGCAACCTGCTCGACCGGTTCCAGGCTCTTGCCGGCGAACAGGTCACGGGCCTGGCTGGCGGCGCGCTGGCCACTGCGCAGGGCGCCTTCCAAGGTGCCCGGGTAGAGCGCGTCGGTGTGCTCGCCGGCGAAGATCACCCGGCCCAGGGGCTTCTCCCACATGCGCCAGTAGAGGCTGATTTCGCCCGGGCCATAGGCCAGGTAGGCGCCGCCCACCAGGGAGTCCTTGCCGTAGCGGCGCAGCTCGTAGCCGGTGAACTGCTCGCGGGCGCCGGGGAACAGCTTGTCGAAGCGGATCAGCACCTGGTCGACCATCTGCCGGTCACCGAAGGCCTGCAGCAGGCGCGCGTTGTCGCCGGAGATATTCACCAGCAGGTTGGCACCGCCCTTGAGCGCGGGCTCGACCCACATCATGCCCAGGCCCTGGTCGCTATAGACCTCACCGGAGAGGCGCGACTTGCCCCACACGGGCTTCTTGAACTTGAGCAGCATCTGGTCGCGCCAACCGTAGTTGATGTCCTTCAGCGAGCGCAGCTGCAGGGCAGACAGCGACGGGGTGAGGCTGATTTTGTCCAGCGCCGGCAGCGGCACGGCGAGCACCACGTAGTCGGCGCTGTAGCCGGCGCCGCCCACTTTCACGGTGACGCTGTCCTTGTCCTGGACGATGGCGGAGACCCGCGCATTGGTCTTGATGGTCTTGATCTTCTTGGCGAAGGCCTGGGCCAGGGCCGCACTGCCACCCGGCAGGCGGGCAGCGCGCAGGTCGCCTTCCGGCAGGCCGCGATAGACCCGGCCCTGCTGGGCGAGGTAGAGCAGCGACAGGCGCGAGGGCTCGTCGTAGCGCGAACGGATGCGCTGGTCCACCAGGGCGCGGGAGGTGGGCGGCAGCGCCAGCTTGTCGAGCCAGCGCGCCACGCTGATGGAGTCCAGGGTCTGCAGGGTGTGGTTGACCAGCGGCTGCAGCGGATCCTCGATGGAGGCGGCGAGATCATCCAGGCTCTTGTCGAAGCGCTTCAGCCCCTCGACAGTGCTGGGCGCTTCCTTGAGCAGGTCCGCCTCGTTGAAGTAGCGCCCGGCGATCAGGTAGCCCGGGGTGCGCACGTACTCGGGCGCGGCCACGGTCGCCAGCTTGAACCCCTTGAGGTAGGCATTCAGGGTCGGCTGCAGCTTGTCGGAGCCGATCCACTCGGTGCTGGCCAGGCCGGAGCGCCCGCCGATGCTCGGCTTGGCCTCCAGCAGGGTCACCTGCCAGCCTTGCTGCTGCAGCTCATAGGCCGCCGTGAGGCCGGCCATGCCACCGCCGACCACGATGGCGGCCGGTTGCTTTTCCTTGCCCTGCGCAACGGCACTGAGCACTCCCAACACAACAAACGCACAGGTGCGCAGCCAGGCAGCAGACATTGGATTCCCCCGAGGAACGGTCGTATTTCTTGAATGGCGCGCAGGATACGCCAGGCACCCGGCAGCCACCAGAGATGCCCGTCGGCGCCGGCCATTGTGCCGGCGCGGCGCGCTTGTCCATCTCACCCCTATTGCATAGTCTTCCCCGACCCTTTCCGGAGACCACCCCATGGGCCTCAACGCCGACTGGATGAAGCGCGACCTCGACGTGCTCTGGCATCCCTGCACCCAGATGAAAGACCACGAACGCCTGCCGGTGGTGCCCATCCGCCGTGGCGAAGGCGTCTGGCTGGAGGATTTCGAAGGCAAGCGCTACCTGGATGCCGTCAGCTCCTGGTGGGTCAACGTCTTCGGCCACGCCAACCCGCGCATCAACCAGCGCATCAAGGACCAGGTCGACCAGCTCGAACACGTGATCCTCGCGGGCTTCAGCCACCAGCCGGTGATCGAACTCTCCGAGCGCCTGGTGAAGCTCACGCCCGCGGGGCTGGACCGCGTGTTCTACGCCGACAACGGCTCCTCGGGCATCGAGGTGGCGCTGAAGATGAGCTACCACTTCTGGCGCAACCAGGGCCGCGAGGGCAAGACGCGCTTCATCACCCTGACCAACAGCTACCACGGCGAGACCATCGCGGCGATGTCGGTGGGCGACGTGGCGCTGTTCACCGAGACCTACAAATCCCTGCTGATGGACACCCTCAAGGTGCCCAGCCCCGACTGCTACCTGCGCCCCGAAGGCATGTGCTGGGAAGAACACTCGCGCACCATGTTCGCCCACATGGAGCGCACCCTCGCCGAGCACCACGGGGAGGTCGCCGCCGTCATCGTCGAGCCGCTGATCCAGGGTGCCGGCGGCATGCGCATGTACCACCCGGTGTACCTCAAGCTGCTGCGCGAGGCCTGCGACCGCTACGGCGTGCACCTGATCCACGACGAGATCGCCGTCGGCTTCGGCCGCACCGGCACGATGTTCGCCTGCGAACAGGCCGGCATCGCACCGGACTTCCTCTGCCTGTCCAAGGCCCTCACCGGCGGCTACCTGCCCATGGCCGCGGTACTCACCAGCGAGGCCGTCTACCAGGGCTTCTACGACGACTACCAGACCCTGCGCGCCTTCCTCCACTCGCACACCTACACCGGCAACCCGCTGGCCTGCGCTGCCGCCCTGGCGACCCTGGACATCTTCGAGCAGGACAAGGTGATCGAGGCCAACCGCGCTCTGTCGGTGCGCATGGCGCAATCCACCGCCCACCTGGTGGATCACCCCCATGTCGCCGAAGTGCGCCAGACCGGCATGGTGCTGGCCATCGAGATGGTCCAGGACAAGGCCAGCCGCGCGCCCTACCCCTGGCAGGAGCGCCGTGGCCTCAAGGTCTTCCAGCACGCTCTGGAACGCGGCGCGCTGCTGCGCCCGCTGGGCAACGTGGTGTACTTCCTGCCGCCCTACGTGATCACCCCGGAGCAGATCGACTTCCTCGCCGAAGTGGCCAGCGAAGGCATCGACATCGCCACCCGCGACTCGGTGAGCGTCAGCGTCGCCAGCGACCTGCATCCCAATCACAGGGATCCGGGCTAGAGGAGCAGCCGGAAGCTGGAAGCTGGAAGCGCCGCACGGGTAGACTTCAGGCTTTCAGCTTCAGGCTTCCAGCTCCCATGCGCCTTTCCCGCTTCTTCATCGACGCCCCCCTTTCCATCGGCCAGCACGAGCTGCCGGAAACCCAGGCCCATTACATCGGTCGCGTGCTGCGCCTGGCCGTGGGCGATGCCGTGCAGCTGTTCGACGGCTCCGGCCAGGAGTACCTCGGCGAGCTGGTGGAGGTGGGCAAGAAGAATGTGCGCGTCGAGCTGCGTGAGGCCTTCGCCGGCCAGGCCGAGTCGCCGTTGCGGGTGCACCTGGGCCAGGGGCTGTCGCGGGGCGAGCGCATGGACTGGGCGATCCAGAAAGCCACCGAACTGGGCGCCGCCGAGATCACCCCCATCGTCAGCGAGCGCTGCGAAGTGCGGCTTAAAGATGAGCGCGCCGACAAGCGCCTGGCCCACTGGCGCCAGGTGGCGATCAGCGCCTGCGAGCAATGCGGCCGCTCGGTGCTGCCGGTGATCCACGCCCCCGTCAGCCTCGCCGACTGGCTGAAGCAGGTCGACGCCGACCTCAAGCTGGTGCTGCACCCGGTGGCCGAACCCCTGGCCAGCCACGCCAAGCCCGGCACCCTGGCCTTCCTCATCGGCCCCGAAGGCGGCCTCAGCGACGCCGAAGTCGCCCAGGCGCAAACCGCCGGCTTCCATTCGGCACGCCTGGGACCCAGGGTGTTGAGGACGGAGACAGCGCCGGTGGTGGCGCTCAGCGTGGCGCAGCAGTTATGGGGTGACTTTTAGCTGGAAGCGTTTTTAGCTTGAAGCTGGAAGCAAAAGCCAAGGCACCGCTTCCGGCTTCCGGCTTCCGGCTTCCGGCTTCCGGCTTCCGGCTTCCGGCTTCCGGCTTCCGGCTTCCGGCTAGATAATCCCCGCATCCTCGAGCATCTGCTCGAGTGCAATGAGGTCGGGGATGCGCGCGATGTCGTTGCCCAGTTGTACGGCGTCCAGCTCCAGGGGAGCGAGGGGGACGGCGGCGCGGGGGAGGTCTGAGTCGACCTTGAGCGAGCGCGGGATGCCCTGCACCAGCAGGGCGATGAACTTGACGTGACCACGGCCGCCCAGGGCGTTGAGCACCACCACGCGGGCGCCGGCGCCGGTCTGGGGCTGGCCGTCGGAGGCGGCTTCGAAGGACAGCAGCGGCAAGCGCAGGTCACGCCAGGCCACCTGGCCGAGGAACCAGGCCGGCATGCCCGCCGATACCTGCGGCGCGCGATAGGGGATCAGCTCGGCCACCGCCACGTTGGGCACCAGCAGGGTGCGGTCGGACAGCGGCACCAGCAGGCCGGTGAGGCTGTTGGCGCTGTTCGGGTTGGTGACGGCTTGGCTCATGGTTCTTCCTTCAACGATTCTTCATTCCCGGCGTTGTCGCCCTGGGCCCTCGGGCCTCAGGCGCACTGCTCCGCCAGGTGGTTCACCAGCGCCTGGGCCAGCTCGCGGGGATCGGCGCTGAAGGTGCTGTAGCCACCCTCGCGCAGGCTGTCGGGCATGCTGGCGCAGGCGCAGCTGTCGCCACGCTGGGTCCAGATCGGCGCGCCCTGGCGGCGTACATAGGCGGCGGCTGCACTGCCGTCGCTGCCCATGCCGCTGAAGGCAATGACCCCGCACTGGGCACCGTAGTGCTGGGCGAGGTTGAGCATCACCTGGTCGATGGACGGGCTGTAGGGCTCCGGCCACGGGCGTTCGCCCACCAGCATGGCGCCGTCTTCGGCAAAGCTGAGTTCATGGCTGATGGGCACCACCACCACTTCACCGGCACGCACCGCATCACCGGGGCGGGCCAGGTTGACCGGCCACTGGCTGTGACGGCCGACGGCCTGGGGCAGCGCCGTTTCGAAGGTCGGGTCGATGTGCTGGGCATAGATGAAGCCAACGGGCAGGCCGCCGGGCAAGGCATCAAGGAAGGCCTTCACCGCAGCCGGGCCACCGAGGGACGCCGCCAGCAGCCACACCTGGCGTGCCGGCTCACCGGCTACCAGCGGCGTGTCGGCCAGGGCGCGGGGCAGGTCCAGGCGCGCCGGGCGCTGCGCATCGCTGAGCAGGGCTTCGAGGCTGGGACCGACGGCCACGGCCGGGTCGCCCACCAGGCGCTTGAGCTTGCCGAACAGGCGACGCTCCCAGCGCGGGTAATTCTCCGAGTGGCGCTCGGGGGCATGGCCCTCGCCGAACAGCACCGGTGCGCTGGCGCGTTCCATCAGGTTGTCGACCAGGGGCGAGTCGTCCGACTGCGCCAGGTCCACCAACCACAGGTCCACTTCGCAGGCGCTCAGGGTTTCCTCATCCAGCCGTGCCGGATCGCTGTTGAGCACCACCTGGTAACCGTTGCCCGCCAGCGCCTGCTGCAGCACATGGCGCTGCAGCGAGGTGTCGGCGATGACGGCGATACGCGCAGAGGTTTTCTCAGTCATTTCCCTTGACCAGTCGCTGGATGGTTTCAAGCAGCAGGGACTCCTGGTACGGCTTGCCCAGGTAGTCGTTGACGCCGATGGTCATGGCCCGCTCACGGTGTTTCTCACCGGTACGCGAGGTGATCATGATGATCGGCAGGTCTTTCAGTCGCTCATCGTGGCGCACCAGGGTGGCCACTTCGAAACCGTCCATGCGCGGCATCTCGATGTCCAGCAGCATGATGTCCGGGCGGTGTTCCTGCAGTTGCGAGATCGCGTCCACCCCATCCTTGGCGGTGAGCACGTTCATGCCGTTGCGTTCCAGCAGGCGGCTGGTGACCTTGCGCACGGTGACCGAGTCGTCCACCACCATCACCAGCGGCGGACGGTCGTGATCGAGTTCCGCCGGCAGCGCCGCCTGGGTGGCGGAGCGCGGCAGCATCTGCACCAGGTGTGCGTGCATGGCGCGGATGGTCGCCAGCAGGTCAAGGATCACCACCACGCGGCCGTCACCGAGGATGGTGGCGCCGGAGATGCCGTGCACCCCGGAGAACTGCGGGCCGAGGCTCTTCACCACGATCTCGCGGGAGCCTGCCAGGGAGTCCACCTGGACCGCCACGGCGTGCTCGGTGGAGCGCACCAGGATCACCGGCAGCGGCAGGCTCTGGCCCACCAGCTTGGGTTGCTGGCCGTTGTTCAGCAGGTCGCCCAGGTACTTCAGTTCGTAGGCCTGGCCGGCGTACTCGAAGCGCGGGGCATCGGGCTGGTAGTAAGCCTCCAGCTCGTACGGGGAGACCCGCACGATACCTTCGATGGTGTTCAGCGGGATGGCGTAGAGGTCTTCGCCGGAGAGCACCATCAGCGCGCGGTTCACCGATACGGTGAACGGCAGGCGGATGAGGAAGCGGGTGCCCTCGCCCGGCGTCGAGTCGATGCTCATGGAGCCGCCGAGCTGTTTCACCTCGGAGTGCACCACGTCCATGCCCACGCCACGGCCGGAGATCTGCGTGACCTTCTCGGCGGTGGAGAAGCCGGCTTCGAGGATGAACTGCAGCACCTCGTAGTCGGAGAGGTCGGAATCGGCGTCCATCATCCCGCGCTCGATGGCCTTGCGGCGCACGGCGTCGAGACGGATGCCACCGCCGTCGTCGGCCAGGGCGAGGACGATATCGCCACCCTCGCGGCCCAGGGTCAGGCGGATGGTGCCGGTTTCCGACTTGCCGGCGGCGCGGCGTGCGTCGACGGATTCGATGCCATGGTCCACGGCGTTGCGCAGCATGTGCTCCAGCGGCGCGACGATGCGTTCGAGGACGGTACGGTCCATCTCGCCTTCGGCGTTGCCGACGACGAATTCCACCTGCTTGCCCAGTTCGCTCGCCACCTGGCGGACGATCCGGCGCAGACGCGGCACCAGGCGGTCGAAGGGCACCATGCGCGTACGCATCAGGCCTTCCTGCAGCTCGGTGTTGACCCGTGCCTGTTGCAGCAGCAGGGTTTCGGCGTCGCGGTTACGCGCCGCCAGGGTTTCCTTGAGGTCCAGCAAGTCGGACGCGGACTCGAACAGCGCACGGGACAGCTGCTGCAGCTGCGAGTGGCGGTCCATCTCCAGCGGGTCGAAGTCCTCGTAGCCGGCACGCTCGGCCTCGGCCTGGTAGCGGCTGAGGATCTGCGCCTGGGTCTCGGTGTCGAGGCGGCGCAGCTGGTCGCGGACCCGTTCGATGGTGGCTTCCATCTCGCTCAGGGTGAAGCTGAAGTCGCTCACCTGCTGTTCGACACGGCCACGGAAGATCGAGGTTTCACCGGCCAGGTTGACCAGGCCTTCGAGCAGGTCTGCCGGTACCTTGACCAGCTCCTGGGGTGCACGGCGGGAGGCGGCGTCCAGTGCGGCTTCCTGGGCCTTGCGGACGAAGGGCAGGACCTTGTTCTCGGCCACCACCTGCGGCACGGCGCTGGCAGCGACAATGGGCGCGGCCAGGGTGGGCACGGGGGCCTGCGCGACCGGGGTCGGCTCGGGGGCTTCCGGTTCCTGGGCCTCTTCGGCAAGCACCGCGTTCAGGCGCTCGCGCAGCTGGTCGAGCTCGGCCTGCAGGCCCTCGAAACCGGATTGCACATCGAGGAACAGGCTGTCCGGCCAGGGCGCGCCTTGCTGTTGCGCTTCGGTCAGGTGCTGTTCAAGGTCGTGGCTGAGGTCGCCCAAGCGTTTCTGCCCGGCCAGGCGCGCACCACCCTTGAGGGTGTGCAGCAGGCGCAGCAGTTCGTCGATCTGGGCACCGTCCTCGCGCTGCTCTTCCCAACGACCGATGGTGCGCTCCATGGCTTCGAGCAGGTCATCGGCCTCTTCGAGGAAGATGTCGAGGATGTCGTCGCTTTCGCTGGCATCGTCCTCGACCACGTCGGCGGCGGGCTGCAGGTGCACGCTGGAGGGCATGCTCAGCTGCTCGTCCGGGTTGGCCCGGAAGCGCTTGATGGCGTCGATCAGGGCATCGCCGCTGGGCACGCCACGCTTGTCACGCACCGCTTCGAGCATCTCGGCGAGGCGGTCATGGCAGGCCTGGAGCAGGGCGAACAGGCCCGGGCTGGCGCGCAGGCGCCCGCCGCAGAGGCCTTCATAAAGGAATTCGAGTTCGTGGGCGAGGTCGCCGATCTCGCGGATCTCGGCCATGCGCGCACCACCCTTGAGGGTGTGCAGGTCACGTTGCAGGGCTTCGACTTCGAGGATGTTGTTGACGTCGTCCATCCAGCGCTGCAGCGAAGCGCCGGCGCTGTCGATGATGTCGAAACCTTCCTCGAGGAAGATTTCCACCAGTTCCGGATCGCGATCATCGAAGGCACTGGAGACGGGCTCGACGGCGCGGGGTGCTTCGATCACCGGTGCGGGCTCGGGCTCGGGCTCGGGCTCGGGCTCGATGGCAGCAGGCACTTCGACCTCAGACAGGTCCAGCACTTCCGGCTCGGCGTGCAGCTCGATCACGGGCTCAGCTTCAAGCTCGGCTTCAAGCTCGGCTTCGGCTTCGGCTTCGGCTTCGGCCGGCGCGCTTTCCTGGGCCTCGTCAACCAGCCACTGGTCGAGCTCGGGCTCGTCGTCGCTCACCGGTTCGGCGTGCAGCACGTGCAATTCGGGGTCGACGTCCGCAGGGGCATCGGGCAGCAGCTCGGCCACGGCTTCCGCCGGCAGCTCCTCCACCACCGCGTCGATGGCGTCGATGGCCGCCTGGGTGTCCAGCGGGTCGGCTTCGTCGATCAACGCCAGGGGCGGCTGTTCTTCGTCGATGACGATGCTCTCACCAAGCTCGGCGCTTGGGGCGTCGTCAGCTGGCTCGATCGCTTCGACCTCGGCGAGGTCTTCGATGTCGTCGAGCGGTAGCGCAACCGCTGCTGCGGAAAGGCTCAGCCCACCGTTCTGGCGAAAGGTGCGGATGGCATGGATCAGCGCCTGCGGGTCGTTCAGCGGCATGCGTGCCTGCAGCTGGTCGAGCAGCACGGCGAGGCTGTCGTGGCTCTGCTGCAGCAGGCCGCCGAGGGCCGGCGAGTAGCTGAAGCGGCGATCCACCAGGCCTTCGTAAAGGGATTCGAGTTCATGGGCGAGATCACCGATGGGGGCGATCTCGGCCATGCGCGCACCACCCTTGAGGGTGTGCAGGTCACGCTGCAGCGACAGCAGCGAGCCATGGTTGTCGGGTTCGCCCAACCAACGGTCGAGGGATTGCCCGGCGCTTTCCAGGATATCCACCGCCTCTTCGAGGAAGATGGCGACCATTTCCTCGTCGAGGGATTCATAGACGCTGGGCGTGTGGGCCGCAGGGGCCTCGACCACCGGCTCCGGCTCGACGATCGGCGAGGACAGGTCCTCCTCCAGGCCGGCAGCGGTCAGCTCGGGCAGGGTCACCTCGTCGAACTGCGCAGGCTCTTCCATCAGCTCCGCCAGGGGCGGCAGCTCGGCGTCGGTGGCGTTCCAGTCGATCAGGCCTTCCAGGTCCGTCTCATCGAGTTCCTCGATGGTCAGCCCGGTGGTCAGCTTGGGATCGAGCAGCGCCAGGGCAGCGGGGTCGACCGCTTCCTGCAGCAGCTCGCGCAGGGCCTGCACGCGCTCGGGCTGGGGCGTGACCTGAAGGGCCGCAGCCACCTGGTCCATCATGCCGATCAGCGCTTCGTGGGCACGCTCGGCTTCGGCGAAGAAGCGCTCGCTGACGGCGAGGCTGCCTTCTTCCACGGAACCGTAGGTGTCGAGCAGGGCTTCGCAGAGCTCTTCGATCTGCGGCAGCTCGGCCATCTCGGCACCGCGGCCGAGGGTGTTCAGTTCTTCCAGCAGGGCACCCAGTTCCTGGCGCTCGGACGGGTGCTCGCGCCAGCGGCGCAGCAGGTCTTCGGCATCCAGCAGGATGTCCATGCCTTCAGCGAGGAATATGGAGATCAACTGCGGGTCGCGTACCGCCTCGCCCCGCTCACCCAGGCGCGCGGCTTCGGCGGCGCCGAGACGATCCTGATGCAGCTGCTGCACACGCTCGAGGAACTCGGCGGTGCCGGGGATCCCCGCCAGCGGCGTGGTTTCCAGTTGCTCCAGCCCGGCGCGGAACAGGTGTTCGGCGTCGCGCAGCAGCTCGGCCTCGGCCAGGTCCATCTGCACCAGGTTGGTCTTGTATTCCTTGGCCAGCTTTTCCAGGGGCGTGGCGATCTCGGCGATCGGCAGGATGCCCGCCATGTGCGCACTGCCCTTGAGGGTGTGCAGGGCACGCTGGAGGCTGTCGGTGACCGGCTGCGGCAGGGACTGGGCGCAGTCGGCGAGGAAGCCCACCAGGCTGTCGAGGTGCGTCTCGGCCTCGTTGCGGAAGATCTCCAGCAACTGCGGGTCGAGCGGCTCTTCGTCGCTTTCGACGGCGACGGGGGCGTCCGCGATGACGGTTGGCTCCGCGACGACCGGTGCTTCCGGCTCGCCCTCGGGCTCGACTGCCTGTGCTGAGTCCGGGGCTTCAGATTTTGGGAGTCGCTGCCCCTTCGCCAGGGCGTGTGCCTCGGCGGCCAGGTGGTCGACATCGTCGCGCTGGCGCTGGGCCTTGGCGGCGAATTCGTCGACCAGTTGCGGCAGCAGGGCGACCACGTCCTGGATTACGCCACGGACGTCTTCGTCGGGCTGGATGCTTCGATCCAGCACGCGGTTGAGCAGGTTCTCGATGGACCAGGAGAGTTCGCCGATGACCAGCGCGCGCACCATGCGACCACTGCCCTTGAGGGTGTGGAAGGCGCGGCGGATTTCGGTCAGGGCTTCCTTGTTGTCGGTGTCGGCCAGCCACTGGGGCAGGAAGTCACCGATGGTCTCCAGGACTTCGCCGGCCTCTTCGATGAAGACTTCCAGCAACTCGTCATCCACCGGCTCTTCGTCGGCAGGCGGCGGCAGCAGGCTGGGCGGCACGTCGCCGGCAGGCGGGTTGATGGCCTGGGTGGGCGCGGCCATGACATCGGCCATGGACAGCGGCTTGTGCTCTTCGACAACAGGTGCCTGTGGCTCGATGGGGGCAGTGGGCAGCTCGACCTCGGGGAGGTCGAGGCCGGTGAGCTCCATGTCGTCCCAGCTCATCGTGGACTCGGGCAGCGGTTCCAGGCTGAGGACTTCGCCTTCGAGCGGTTCGAGGCTTTCCAGCGGCGTGGCGTCCGGCAGCGGCTCCAGGTCGTCCAGATCGAAGCTCTGCAGGGGCTCCAGGTTGTCCTGGGGTTCCTGGGCGGCATGCAGCTCCAGCGGCACATCGAGGCTGAAGTCGATGACTTCGGGCGCTTCGGTCGGCAGCTCGCCGAGGTTCCAGTTGTCGTCGGAGACCAGCAGCTCGGCGCTGTCGGCAGCGGGCGCTTCGAGGCTCAGCTCGTCCAGGGCCGGCAGGGCGTCCAGTTCGCCCAGGGCGGCGGGCTCGGTCAGCGCGTCCAGTTCGGGCAGCGGGTCGAGGTCCGGCAGTTCGTCGAAGCTGGCGACGGGTTCAGCAACCCGCTCGGGCTCGGCGTCGATGGCCGGTTCCAGCTCGGCAAGGGGTTCAAGCTCGGGCAGCGGTTCGAGTTCCGGCAGTGCGTCGAGGGCGGCCGGCGGTGTTTCCTCGGTGCTCTCGGCGGCGACCGGCTCGGCGAATTCGGCGGCGACCAGCAGGTCGTCACCCTCGCTCAAGGGCTCCAGGTCCAGCGGCTCGACCAGCTCCGATTCCTCGGCGGCCAGCACTTCGATTTCCTGCAGCGGGTCGGCCAGAGGCAGCGGTTCTTCTTCCGGCTCGATGCGGTCGAGGATCGAGGGCTTTTCCTTCAGCGGGTAGCCCAGCGCCTCCAGGCTTTCCTCGGCCACGTCGAGAATCAGGTCGCCCTGGGTCGCGTGGTCTTCGGAGAGACGTTCGAGGTAGTACTCGACGCTGGTGATGGCGTCGGCGAGGGTGTCCAGGCTCTGCCAGTTGGGCACGGCCTTGCGCGCCAGGAGCTGCTCCTGGATGTAGCGGTTGCAGGCTTCCAGCAGGGTCGCGGCACGGCTCAGCGGGATCATCGCCAGGCCACCACGGACCTGGGTCAGCAGCTCGGGGACGCGAGCCAGGTGCTCGTGGTTCCACTGCGAGGCGATGAACTCGATGATCGCGTCCTTGGCCTGTTCCAGGCCATTGCGCGCTTCCTTGATCACCAACTGGTGGATCTGCGCCACGTCGGTGGTGGGCAGGTGGCTTTCTTCGGCGCGGCGGTCATCGGCCGGGCCGACCATGCCATTGAGGGTGGCTTCGACATAGAGCAGCGCACCGGCGACGTCCATCAGCACGGCGTCATTGGGTTCGCGCTGGCCGAGGGACAGGCTGTGGACCACGTCGATCTGGTCGAGGATGACCCGACGCGGCTGGCCGAAGCCCAGCACGGCGAGGGTGTCGGCGATCTGCTTGAGGGGGGCCAGCAGGGAATCCAGCTCGGCGACGCCGCGGCGATCGCTGCGCACGAAGATGTCCAGGCTGTCCTTGACCCGTACCAGCTCCTCGCAGAGGGCGGTGACCACCGAGCGCATGGCGTCGCGGTCGGGGCCGGCGAGGCGGGCACGCTCCTCGTCCACCACGTCGGTGTCGGGCAGCGCTTCGTCGAGGCGGTACTGTTCCTTCAGGGCGCGGATACGCGGCGACTGGGCAGGGGCCTTGGCGATGTAGAACAGCAGGTTCTTGACTAGCTCCTCGGGAGCCGGCTGGTTGATGCCGTCGGCGCCCTGGTCAAGCAGGCGCTTGAGTTCCTTGTCGATCTGCCGCAGCAGGGTGCGCACGGAGGTGCCGTTGACCACGCTGCCATTGGCCAGGCCTTCGACCATGCCGGAGGCGATGGGCCAGAGCGTGCCGAGGGGCGCTTCCTTGCACAGGGATTCGAGGCGGGCGAAGACGCGCGCCATGTAGCCGAGGTTGGTGGCCAGGTCCTGGTTGCGGATGATCCCCACCAGGGCCAGCTGCAGCATCTGCCGCAGCTTGCGCAGCAGCACCGGCAGTTCGGCGGTGCGCATCTGCGCCAGGGCGTCCATGGACAGCGCGGGCAGGCGGCTGGAGAGGTCCGGGGAGAACAGGCTGGTTTCCGACAGCAGTTTCTCGCCCCGCGCCGCGCGCAGGTCGTTGAGCAGCGGCAGCACCACCATGGGCAGGTCGCGGCGCGCACTCTGGATGCGGTCGAGGTAGACCGGCAGCTGCAGGATGGCCTGCATCAGCACTTCCAGGGCTTCGCCCTGGTTGGTCACGCGACCTTCCATCAGCGCCTGGGCAAGCTGTTCCATTTCTTCGGCGAGCAAAGCCGCGCCGTAGAATTCGACCATCTGCAGGGTGCCGTGGACCTGGTGCACGTAGGTCAGGCAGAAACGCATGCGCGTCGGGTCCTGGGTGTTCTCGACGAACGCCTCCAGAGCCTGTCGCGCCTGCTTCAGGGTTTCCGCGATCTCGCCCTTGACCCACTCAAGGGCGACATAATCGTGCCGATCACTCATAGCCGTCTGCTATCCCTTCCGGGTGAATGCCAGAACCTGATCGTTGGCCACCGGAACCAGGTCCGGATGGTGCCAACCCACTACTTCGCCCACGCCCACCACCATCAGGCCTCCCGGCGCCAGGCGCTCGGCCAGGCGGTTGAGGATTTCACGGCGACGCCAGCGGCGAAAATAGATCAACAGGTTCTGACAGAAGATTACGTCCATGCCGGACATTGGCGCCTTCGCCAGTTCCAGCACATTGAGCCGGGCGCAGCAAACGCGCGCGGCCAGGCTCTCAACAACTTTGAAGCGGCCATCGTCCATGACCTGGAAATAACGTTCGCCCTGGTCAGCATCCAGCTGTTCCAGGCGGCGTGCCCCGTACACCCCTTCCCGCGCCTTGTTCAGGGCGCTGAGGCTGATGTCGGTACCGGTCACACCGAAGAATTCCGGCCGGTCGCTGTCCTGCAGCGCCTCGGCGGCGGCAATCGCCAGCGAATAAGGCTCCTCGCCGCTGGAACAGCCGACGCTCCAGAGCGCCAAAGGGCTGTCCAGGCCCGCAGCGACCCGCTCACGCAAGTAGGCGTCGAGCAGGTCGAAGGAGGGGCGATGGCGAAAGAACCGGGTTTCCTGAACGGTGAGGCGGTCCAGCAGCGTGGACCATTCCACAGCACCACGCGGGCCGTCTGTGACCTGGCGGTAGTAGATGCTGTAGTCGTCAACGCCCAGTTCGCGCATCCGTGCAGTGAGATTGGTCTGCAGGAAGGCGCGACGCTGTTCGTTGATCACCACACCCGTGCGTTCCTCGAGCAGCGACTGCCAGTCGTGGAACTGCGCGGGCGTCATGTCGGCCAGGGGTTTCAAGGCCCACACGCCGCTTGGCTGCATGCTGTCGTGCCTCTCGCTCATGGCCGCTGCGCCGCGGCGTCAAGCCGCGGCATCTCCCTTGGTCAGGCCTGTTCCGGAGCGTCCGGCAGGTTGAAGCCGGATACCGATTTGCGCATCTCGCTGGCCATCTTGGCCAGGTTACCAATGCTCTTGGCGGTAGCAGTGGTACCTGCGGAGGTCTGCGAGGTGATCTCCTGGATCACGTTCATGGTGTTGGAGATGTGGCCCGCCGAGGACGCTTGCTGACGAGCGGCGTTGGAGATGTTCTGGATAAGGGCCGCGAGGGTCTTGGATACCTTCTCGATCTCTTCCAGTGCCACACCGGCGTCCTGCGCCAGACGCGCACCACGTACCACCTCGGAGGTGGTCTGTTCCATGGAGATAACCGCTTCGTTGGTGTCGGTCTGAATGGTTTTTACCAGGGCCTCGATCTGCTTGGTCGCGGCGGAGGAGCGTTCCGCGAGTCGCTGGACCTCGTCCGCTACCACGGCGAAGCCGCGGCCCGCGTCACCGGCCATGGACGCCTGGATCGCGGCGTTCAGTGCGAGGATGTTGGTCTGGTCGGCAATGTCGTTAATCAGGCTAACGATGTCACCGATCTCCTGGGACGATTCACCGAGGCGTTTGATCCGCTTCGAGGTGTCCTGGATCTGCTCACGGATGTTATCCATGCCGGTGATGGTGTTGTGCACCACTTCGTTGCCCTTGTTGGCGATGGCTACGGAACGTTCCGCTACCGCGGAGGATTCCGAGGCGTTCGCTGATACCTGGTCAATCGACACCGCCATCTCGTTGATGGCCGCCGAGGCGCCGGCGATTTCCTGCGCCTGGTGCTCGGACGCTTCGGCGAGGTGCATTGCAGTGGCCTGGGTTTCCTGGGCCGCCGCCGCTACCTGCACGGCTGTCAGGTTGATGGTCTCTACGAGGTCGCGGAGCTGGTCGATCGAGTAGTTGATGGAGTCCGCGATCGCACCGGTGAAGTCCTCGGTTACGGTCGCGGCCACTGTCAAGTCACCGTCCGCAAGGTCGGCGATTTCGTCGAGCAGTCGCAGAATCGCCGCCTGGTTACGTTCGTTCTTCTCGGCGGTCTCGGCCAGTCGGCTGCGGGTGGTCTGAACCATGACCAGGCCGATCAGGATGATCGACCCCAGGGCCAGGGCGCCCAGCAGGTAACCGGCGAGGGTGTTGAAGCTACGGCCTTCGGCCTGCTTCTCGAAGCCGCCGGCCAGGGTGGAGGCTTTGTCCAGCAGGGTCTGCGAACCGGTGAAGATGGTGTTGGCGGATTCACGGACCTGGAACAGTTCGGGCGAGGTTTCGAGAATCTCGTCCACGGAACCGGAAACGAATTCGAACAGCTCGGAAATCTCTTGCAGGCGCTCCAGGGCTTCGTTGTCGGTCACCTTGGAGATTTCCATCGCCGCGTTGCCTTCCAGCATCGCGTTCAGTACACGGCCGAAGAGGCTGGCGTCGCGGCCGAACATGTCGGCGGCCTGTACGGAGTCTTCGTCACCGGCCAGTACCTTGTTCACCGAGCCGAGGATACGTTCGGCCAGCAGCGACTGGCGCTGGGCTACCGAGACCTGGTCGGCGGGCGCGCCGCTTTCCAACAGGATGTCGACCACTTCCTCGTACTCGACCTGCAGCTGCGGAATGGTTTCCGCCAGGGTCGCGGCTACCTGGTGCAGGGAGAGAACGGTCTGTTCGCTGGCAAGGATGGCGTCGGAGTTCTGCCGCAGGCTGTTCCAGTCGGCCTGCACGGCGTCCATCTCGGCCTTCACGCCTTCCGGAGCGGGCGGCAGACCGGTGTTCTCGTCGCCATTGACAAGGATGTTCCAGCGCTTCTCGAAGTCGTTACGGGCGTCTTTCAACAGGGCGAAGGCCTCGGCCTTGCCCGCCGCCGCTTCGGTGGCGTTCTTGGCGATACGCTGGGACAGTACGCGCAGCTCACCGGAGTGGCTGAGGTATTCCTTGTCGTAGTTCGCCTGGGTGTTCAGGTATGCGAAGTTGGCGAACAACAGCACGATGGACACGATCAGGACCACGAACAGCCCTGCGATCAACGTACTACTGCGCGTTCCCGCAAGTAGATTGCCTGCGTTAAGTTTTTTCATTATCGGGCCCCCGCCTGGACCAACAACACAACGATTTCCATGTAACGCCAAAGGGCCGGCATGAACCGGCCCAACCTTGAATCAACGGCACCACCGGCGCCGCGTGCGTGCCGGGGAATCGCCCCGCCACGCTGAACCGCCCCTCCCGGAAACGGCCCGCCGCACCCGGCCCTGAGGCCTGATGCGGATAAAGCTATACCGCCACGTCGAGGAACACCTGGTGCTGCGCCAGCACGTGAGGGCTGAAAACCAGCCAGGGTTGCTCGCGCTGGAACACACCGTGGATGAACGGCTGGATCGCCGCCTCCAGGGGAGGCAGTTCCTCGGAGAACGAATCCACCGGGAAATGCTGCATGCCGTAGACCTCGTCGACGATCAGCCCGGCGAAGATTTCCTGGTGGTCCACCACCAGCACCCGGCGCTGCTTGCGCAGGGGCGACAGTTCACCACCGAAGAACCCGCACAGGTCCATGATCGGCAACAGCCGGCCACGTACGTTGGCCACGCCCTTGACCCAGGACTTCACGCCCGGCAGCAGCGTGTGCCGCGGCTCGTGAAGCACCTCGCCAACCTCGCCCATGGGCGCCACGAACAGACGCTCGCCCATGCGGAAGCCGATGCCGCTCCAGGTCTGTACGGTTTCCTGCTGCGCAGGGAGGCCCGCCGCCAGCGCACGGCAGCGCTGGTCGATCTCAAGGAGAAGCTGGAAAGGGGTCTGCGCGTCCGACATGCCGGCCAGGGCCTTCTTTCTTCTAGTTATCGACGGACTGTTCCGGCATCAGCCGGCCAGTACTGCGTTGAGGGTTTTCAGCAGGGTGTCTTCGTCGATCGGCTTGGTCAGGTAGTCTTTCGCGCCCTGACGCTTGCCCCAGACCTTGTCGGTTTCCTGGTCCTTGGTGGTGACGATGATCACCGGAATGTGGCTGGTCTCGGCGTCCTTGGTCAGCTGACGCGTTGCCTGGAAGCCGTTCAGGCCGGGCATGACGATGTCCATCAGCACGGCGTCGGGTTTTTCCTGGCGAGCCAGGGCAACGCCATCGGCGCCATTCTCGGCCTTGAGTACCTGGTGGCCGTGCTTCTCGAGCATGGCGGTCAGTTTGTACATCTCGGTCGGCGAGTCATCAACAATCAGAATACGAGCCATGTTTGTCCCCAAAACGGAAAGGCATCACCGGCCATGGGAGGCCGGACTTCAGGAGGCTTGTTCCACCGGGGTGAAATCAGGCACGTGAGTCTTGATCGCGCCGAGCAACTCTTCCTTGCTGAAAGGCTTGGTGAGGTATTGATCGGAACCAACGATGCGACCCTTGGCCTTATCGAACAGGCCGTCCTTCGAGGACAGCATGATCACCGGGGTGGATTTGAAAGCACTGTTGTTTTTGATCAGGGCGCAGGTCTGATAGCCATCGAGCCGCGGCATCATGATGTCGACGAAAATGATATTGGGGTGAGTATCGGCGATCTTGGCCAATGCGTCGAAGCCGTCGACGGCCGTAATGACCTCGCAACCCACCTTCTTCAGCAGAGTTTCAGCGGTGCGACGAATCGTTTTCGAATCGTCGATCACCATGACCTTCAAACCCTCGGAATGCTGTTCCATGTTCGCCCTACCATCGCCTCGGTGAGTCGTTATTTTGCTTAGTTCAGTGCGCCTGAGGCCCTGTCAGCGACGGGCTACGACCCAATCGTCGGGCCTTTTTAGCACACTCTCCGGACGCAAGCTACAAAGCGCCAGCCTCCGGGAATCCTAGTCCATGCGGCGAGGTTTCCCTTGACCGCGACAACCTCCAGCGCCAACCTGAGCGCCTCGTTACCGGGCCCGGAATTCTCCAGTGCCCTTCTCTATTAAACAGTCGCGGAGAACACACCCATGAGCGTTCGCCTCGGGATCGTCATGGACCCCATTGCGCACATCTCCTTCAAGAAGGACAGCTCCCTGGCCATGCTGCTGGCAGCCCAGGCCCGCGGATGGTCCCTCTACTATATGGAGCAGCAGGACCTGTACCAGAAGGCCGGCGAAGCCCGCGCCCGCATGCGGCCGCTGAAAGTGTTCGCCGATCCTCAACGCTGGTACGAGCTGGAAGACGAGAGCGACGCCCCGCTGGCCGAGCTGGATGTGATCCTGATGCGCAAGGATCCGCCCTTCGACAACGAGTTCGTCTATTCGACCTACCTGCTGGAACAGGCCGAACGCGCCGGCGTGCTGGTGGTTAACCGCCCGCAGAGCCTTCGCGACTGCAACGAGAAGTACTTCGCCACCCTGTTCCCTCAACTGACCCCACCGACACTGGTCAGTCGCAGGGCTGATATTCTGCGCGAGTTTGCGAAAGAGCAGCGTGACATCATTCTCAAACCCCTTGATGGCATGGGCGGATCGATGATTTTTCGCCACCGCGAGGGCGATCCGAACCTTTCCGTCATTCTCGAGACCCTGACCCGTCACGGCGCCGAGCAGATCATGGCCCAGCGTTACCTGCCCGCGATCAAGGACGGCGACAAGCGCATTCTGATGATAGACGGTGAACCGGTACCCTACTGCCTGGCGCGCATTCCCGCCGCTGGCGAGACCCGGGGCAACCTGGCGGCCGGCGGCCGTGGCGAGGCGCGACCGCTGTCCGAGCGCGACCGCGAGATCGCCGCCACCGTCGGCCCGGCCCTGCGCGAGCGCGGCCTGCTGTTCGTCGGCCTGGACGTGATCGGCGACAGCCTCACCGAAATCAACGTCACCAGCCCGACCTGCATCCGCGAGATCGACGCCGCCTATGACACGCGCATCGGTGATCGCCTCATGGACGCCATCCAGACCAAGCTCGCCGAGAACGGGCGCAAGCCCCAAGCTTGATGCAGCTAACAGCTTTGGACATGCAACTTGCAGCCTGCCGCCCCAGTTCGGCAGACTGCGCGCCATCCTGAGCAGACCCGATGTGCGATGAACGCAGCCGCTGATTTTTCCGACTTCCCCTCCTCCGGCGTACGCCCGGCGGACCGGCTGGGTTTCACCCTGTTCCTCGCGGCCGTGCTGCACGTTGCCTTCATCCTCGGGGTCGGCTTCACCTTTGCCGACCCCAGCCAGATCAGTAAGACCCTGGAAGTCACCCTCGCCAGCTTCAAGAGCGACAAGAAGCCCGAGAAGGCCGACTACCTGGCGCAGATGAACCAGCAGGGCAGCGGCACCCTGGAACACAAGGACAAGCCCAAGACCACCGAGCAGGCGCCGTTCCAGGACCAGGAGATCAAGAAGGTCACGCCGCCGGCCGCGCCGCAGCAGGCTGCGCGCCAGGAAGCCCCCAAGGCCGCCGTCGCCACCACCGCGCCCAAGGTGCAGAAGACCACGGTCAAGCACGAGGAAGCCAAGCCCGAACCCGAAGCCCGCCCGGCACCGGTGTTCGACAGCACCCAGCTGTCCTCGGAGATCGCCAGCCTGGAGGCCGAGCTATCCCAGGAGCGCCAGCTCTACGCCAAGCGCCCGCGCATCCACCGCCTCAACGCCGCCTCGACCATGCGCGACAAGGGCGCCTGGTACAAGGACGACTGGCGCAAGAAGATCGAGCGCGTCGGCAACCTCAACTACCCCGAGGAAGCCCGCCGCCAGCGCCTCTACGGCAGCCTGCGCCTGCTGGTGTCGATCAACCGTGACGGCACCCTCTATGAAGTGCAGCTCCTGGAATCCTCCGGCCAACCGGTGCTGGACCAGGCCGCCATGCGCATCGTCCGCCTCGCCGCCCCCTTCGCCCCCTTCACCGGCGACCTGGCCGACATCGACCGCCTGGAAATCATCCGCACCTGGCGTTTCGAGCGCGGCGACCGCCTGTCGAGCAACTGACCGGGCGGGTGCGGCGCAACCGCGCTTGAAGCTTGCGGCGCGAAGGTCGAAACTAGCGCCCATGAAAAGCACCGCGCCCACCTACCTCAAGCACCACTTCCTGATCGCCATGCCGCACATGGACGATCCCAATTTCGCCCAGACCGTCACCTACCTCGTCGAACACAACGAGCAGGGCGCCATGGGCCTGGTGATCAACCGCCCCAACGGCCTCAACCTCAGCGATGTGCTCGAGCAGCTGCGCCCGGAGATCGACCCACCCGCCCGCTGCCAGACCCTGCCGATCTACGCCGGCGGCCCGGTGCAGACCGACCGCGGCTTCGTCCTCCACCCCAGCGGCCTGACCTTCCAGGCCACCCTAGAGCTGGGCGACCTGGCGCTTTCCACTTCCCAGGACGTGCTCTTCGCCATCGCCGAAGGCCAGGGCCCGGAAAAAAGCCTGATCACCCTCGGCTATGCAGGCTGGGATGCCGGCCAGTTGGAAGCCGAGCTGGTGGACAACGCCTGGCTCACCTGCCCGGCCGACCCGGCCATCCTCTTCGACACCGCCGCCGACCAGCGCCTCGCCGCTGCCGCCGCGCGCCTCGGGATCAACCTCAACCTGCTCACCACCCAGGCCGGGCACGCCTGATGGCCGCCAAGCCACTGCGCCTGCTGCTGGGCTTCGACTACGGCACCAAGCAGATCGGCGTCGCCGTCGGCCAGGCCGTCACCGGCCAGGCCCGCGAACTCTGCGTGCTCAAGGCACAAAACGGCGTACCGGACTGGCAGAAGGTCGAGGCCCTGCTCAAGGAATGGCAGCCGGACGCCATCGTCGTCGGCCTGCCCCTGAACATGGACGGCACCCCCAGCGACATGAGCGAGCGTGCGGAGAAGTTCGCGCGGCGCCTCAACGGTCGCTTCAACCTGCCGGTCTTCACCCATGACGAACGCCTGACCACCTTCGAAGCCAAGGGCCAGCGGCTCGCCCAGGGCCAGCGCGGTGGTTACCGCGACAACCCCGTCGACGCCCTGGCTGCCGCCCTCCTGCTGGAAGGCTGGCTGGCGGAACACCCCGGACACGAATAGCGAGGAACGCACATGACCCTGCCCAACCCGGCCGAACTGCTGCCGCAGATGGCCAGCGCGCTGAACGCCCACCTGGCCGCGCGCGGCATCGCCAACCCCCGTTTCATCGGCATCCGCACCGGCGGTGTCTGGGTCGCCCAGGCCCTGCTGGCGGAGCTGGGCAGCGAAGAGCCCCTGGGCACCCTGGACGTTTCCTTCTACCGCGACGACTTCACCCAGAACGGCCTGCACCCGCAGGTGCGCCCCTCCGAGCTGCCGTTCGAGATCGAAGGCCAGCACCTGATCCTCATCGACGACGTGCTGATGAGCGGCCGCACCGTGCGCGCAGCCATGAACGAGCTGTTCGACTACGGCCGCCCGGCCAGCGTGACCCTGGTCAGCCTGCTGGACCTCAACGCCCGCGAGCTGCCGATCCGCCCCGACGTGGTCGGCGCCACCCTGTCGCTCGCCGCCGATGAACGGGTAAAATTGCTCGGCCCCGCGCCGCTCGCCCTCGAGCGCCAGGTCCTCACCCCCGCTTCCTGAAACTCCCGACCCCCAGGGCCTGCCCCATGCCGACAGACGCCAAGCGCCCGCTGCAGCTCAACGATCAGGGCCAGCTGCGCCACTTCCTCTCGCTCGACGGCCTGCCCCGCGAGCTGCTGACGGAAATCCTCGACACCGCCGACTCCTTCCTCGAAGTCGGCGCCCGCGCCGTGAAGAAGGTCCCGCTGCTGCGCGGCAAGACCGTGTGCAACGTGTTCTTCGAGAACTCCACGCGCACCCGTACCACCTTCGAACTGGCGGCCCAGCGGCTGTCCGCGGACGTGATCACCCTCAACGTCTCCACCTCCTCCACCAGCAAGGGCGAGACGCTGTTCGACACCCTGCGCAACCTGGAGGCCATGGCCGCCGACATGTTCGTGGTGCGCCACGCCGACTCCGGCGCCGCCCACTTCATCGCCGAGCACGTATGCCCGGACGTGGCCATCATCAACGGCGGTGACGGGCGCCACGCGCACCCGACCCAGGGCATGCTCGACATGCTCACCATCCGCCGCCACAAGGGTGGTTTCGAGAACCTCTCGGTGGCCATCGTCGGCGACATCCTGCACTCCCGCGTGGCGCGCTCGAACATGCTCGCGCTGAAGGCGCTGGGCTGCCCGGACATCCGCGTGATCGCGCCCAAGACCCTGCTGCCCATCGGCATCGAGCAGTACGGCGTCAGCGTCTACACCGACCTGGCCGAAGGCCTCAAGGACGTCGACGTGGTGATCATGCTGCGCCTGCAGCGCGAGCGCATGCAGGGCGGCCTGCTGCCCAGCGAAGGCGAGTTCTACCGCCTCTACGGCCTCAGCACCCAGCGCCTGGCGCTGGCCAAGCCCGATGCCATCGTCATGCACCCTGGCCCGATCAACCGTGGCGTGGAGATCGAATCGGCGGTGGCCGACGGCGCCCACTCGGTGATCCTCAACCAGGTCACCTACGGCATCGCCATCCGCATGGCCGTGCTGTCCATGGCCATGAGCGGCCAGAACACCCAACGCCAGATCAACCAGGAAGCCGAGGTGCAGAACTGATGCGTACCCACATCATCGGCGCCCGCCTTATCGACCCCGCCAGCGGCACCGACCAGGTCACCGACCTGTACCTGGAAGCCGGCAAGGTGGCCGCCATCGGCCAGGCGCCCGCCGGCTACGAAGCCGAACACAGCATCGACGCCAAGGGCCTGGTGGCCGCGCCCGGCCTGGTGGACCTCAACGCCGCCCTGCGCGAGCCGGGCTACAGCCGCAAGGGCAGCATCGACAGCGAAACCCGCGCCGCCGCCGCCGGTGGCGTCACCAGCCTGTGCTGCCCGCCGCTGACCCGCCCGGTGCTGGACACCCCGGCCGTGGCCGAGCTGATCCTCGACCGCGCCCGCGAAGCCGGCCACACCAAGGTCTTCCCCGTCGGCGCCCTGAGCAAGGGCCTGGCCGGCGAGCAACTGGCCGAGCTGGTCGCCCTGCGCGACACCGGCTGCGTCGCCTTCTCCAACGGCCTGGCCAGTTTCGACAGCAACCGCACCCTGCGCCGCGCCATGGAATACGCGGCCACCTTCAACCTGACGCTGATCTTCCACGCCCAGGACGCTTCGCTCGCGGACGGCGGCATGGCCCACGAGGGCGCCACCGCCGGCTTCCTCGGCCTGGCCGGCATTCCCGAGAGCGCGGAGACCGTGGCCCTGGCCCGTGACCTGCTGCTGGTGGAGCAGAGCGGCGTGCGCGCGCACTTCAGCCAGCTCACCAGTGCCCGGGGCGCACAGATGATCGCCGAAGCGCAGGCCCGTGGCCTGCCGGTGACCGCCGACGTGGCGCTGTACCAACTGCTGCTCACCGACGAGGCGCTGATCGACTTCTCCAGCCTCTACCACGTGCAACCGCCTCTGCGCACCCGCGCCGACCGCGACGGCCTGCGTGAAGCGGTGAAGAGTGGCGTGATCGGCGCCATCGCCAGCCACCACCAGCCCCACGAAGCGGACGCCAAGCTGGCCCCCTTCGCCGCCACCGAGCCGGGTATCAGCAGCGTCGAGCTGTTGCTGCCGTTGGCCCTGAGCCTGGTGGAAGACGGCCTGCTCGACCTGCCGACCCTGCTCGCCCGCCTCACCGCCGGCCCGGCCCGCGCCCTGCGCCTGCCGGTGGGTCGCCTCGCTGTGGGCGCCCCGGCCGACCTGGTGCTGTTCGACCCGCAAGCCCGCACCCGCGCCGGCGAGCAATGGCTGTCCAAGGGGCGCAACAGCCCCTTCCTCGGCCAGGACCTGCCCGGCAAGGTGCGCTACACCCTGATGGACGGGCACATCACCTATCAGGCCTGAGCCGCCCGGTAACGAAAAAGCCCGCCAGATGGCGGGCTTTTTCATGCCTGGCCGCAGGCTCAGCCGCGGGCGTTGAGCACCGAGACCTGGGTGTTCAGGGTCCAGAAGTCGTAGAGCACGCCCAGCAGGAAGAAGCCGCCGGTGAACAGGTAGAGGATGCCGGTGATCCACTTGCCCTGGTACATGCGGTGCACGCCGAAGACGCCGAGGAAGGTGAGCAGGATCCAGGCGACGGTGTAGTCATGGGAGCCGGCGTTGAAGCGCAGCGAGGCCGCGGTCCATGGACGGGATGAGGAACAGGTCGATGATCCAGCCGATGAAGAACAGGCCGAAGGTGAAGAACCAGAGGGTGCCACTCACCGGCTTGCCGTAGTAGAAGCGGTGGGCGCCGAGGAAACCGAATATCCACAGCAGGTAGCCGATCAGCATGTTGTGGGTGTCAGGGCGTTGCATGCGTACTCCTTCAGATCGCGACCATCCGTCGACGACGGACTTGCGCAGGCTTCAGGGGCGACAAATACTGTATGCACATACAGCCATTCGCAGCCCTTTCCATGGAACTCATCGACAAACTAACCGTGCTGGCCGACGCCGCCAAGTATGACGTTTCCTGCGCCAGCAGCGCCGCCCCCAAACGCAGCTCGGCGGGCAAGGCCGGTGTCGGCGCCACCAACGGCATGGGCATCTGCCACAGCTTCACACCCGATGGCCGCTGTGTGGCACTGCTGAAGATCCTGCTGACCAACTTCTGCCTCTACGACTGCCAGTACTGCGTCAACCGCCGCTCCAGCGACGTGCCCCGGGCGCGCTTCACCCCCGAGGAGGTGGTGACCCTGACCCTGGATTTCTACCGGCGCAACTGCATCAGCGGGCTGTTCCTCAGCTCCGGCATCATCCGCTCCTCCGACTACACCATGGAGCAGTTGATCCGCGTGGCCCGCCTGCTGCGCGAGGAGCACCAGTTCCGCGGCTACATCCACCTGAAGACCATCCCCGACGCGGCGCCGGAGCTGATCGCCGAAGCCGGGCGCTACGCCGACCGCCTCAGCGTCAACATCGAGCTGCCCACCGAGGACGGCCTCACCCGCCTGGCCCCGGAGAAGCGCGGCGCGCCGATCCGCCGCGCCATGGGCCGCATCCGCCTGGGCGTGGAAGAGGCCAGCGCGGAGAAACGCGCGCCGGCCTTCGCCCCCGCCGGGCAGAGCACGCAGATGATCGTCGGCGCCGACGACACCGACGACCGCACCATCCTCGACACCGCGCAGACGCTGTACGGCGCCTATCGCCTCAAGCGCGTCTACTACTCCGCCTTCAGCCCCATCCCGCAGAGCCCGAAGACCGTGCCCTTCGAAGCGCCGCCGCTGCTGCGCGAACACCGCCTGTACCAGGCCGACTTCCTCCTGCGCGGCTACGGCTTCGCGGTGAGCGAGCTGATCGCCACTCCCGGCAACCTGCCCTTGGACATCGACCCCAAGCTGGCCTGGGCCCTGGCCAACCGCGCGCAATTCCCCCTCGACCTGAACCGCGCCGAGCCGGCGATGATCGCCCGCGTGCCCGGCATCGGCGTGCTCAGCGCCAACCGCCTGGTGGAGCTGCGCCGCCAGCGACGTATCCGCTACGCCGACGTGGCGCGCCTGCGCTGCGCGATGGAAAAGGCCAAGCCCTTCATCGTCACCCAGGACTACCGCCCCCGTGACGCCACCCTGGAATCCACCGTGCTGCGCCAGCGCCTGGGGGATGCCCCGGTCCAGCAGATGGCCCTCTGGTGATGCGCGCCATCCGCTTCGACGGCAGCTTCGCCGGCTGGCGTGACCAGGCCCGGCAGCTGCTGCTGGCGGGCATCGAGCCCCAGGCCGTGGACTGGACGCCCGGGCTGTTCGATGGCGACGACGCAGCGCCCTCTCCCGCCGGCGCCACCAGCGTGCCCATCCCCCGGGAGCTGCCGGCGCTGTTGGCCGACGCCGCACGCTTCCGCGCCCACGACCGCTGGGCCTTGCTCTACCAGGTACTGTGGCGCGTGGCCCAGGGGGACCGCAGCGCCATGCTCGCCGGCGACCGCGACGGTTCCGAACTGCAGCGGCGGATCAAGGCGGTGCGCCGCGAAGCCCACCACATGCACGCCTTCCTGCGCTTCCGCCCTGGCGACAAGGGGCAAGGCGCCCCGGATTACCTGGCCTGGCACGAACCCGCCCACGACGTGCTGGACCTGGGCGCCGAGCACTTCGTGCCGCGCATGGGCCGCCACAGCTGGCTGATCGGCACGCCGGAAGGGCTCGCCCACTTCGACGGCGAGCACCTGGCCTACCAGTCGCCCTGCCCGCCTGGCCTGCGCGAGGCCATCGAAGGTCACCACGACCCGAGCGAATCCCTGTGGACGGCCTATTACCGCAGCACCTTCAACCCGTCCCGCCTGAACCCCGAGGTGATGCGCAGCCATATGCCGGCACGCTTCTGGAAGCACCTGGCGGAAGGCGCGCTGATCCCCGAACTGGTGGCCGACGCCCGCACCGGCCGGCAGCGCCTGGCCCAGGCGCCGGAGGTGGGCGCCCGCCAGGGCAAGGAGGTGCTGATCGCCAGCGACGCCGCGCAACCGGAACGGGCACCCGACACCCGCCTGGACCAGTGCCGGCGCTGCGATATCTGGCGCAACGCGACCTGCGCCGTGCCGGGCGAAGGTCCGGCGCAGGCCCGGATCATGCTGGTGGGCGAACAGCCGGGTGACCAGGAGGACCTGGCCGGGCGCCCCTTCCTCGGCCCCGCCGGGCAGGTGCTGCAGCGCGCCCTGGCAGAAGCCGGGCTGTCACGCCAGGCGGTCTACCTGACCAACGCGGTGAAACACTTCAAGTGGGAGCCCCGGGGCGGCGCACTGGGCCGCGCGGCGACGCGCTGGCACGCCACGCCCAAGCCGGCGGAGATCCGCGCCTGCCACCCCTGGCTGGCCCGTGAACTGGAGGAGCGCCAGCCGCAATGGGTGGTGGCCCTGGGGCGCACCGCGCTGGCTTCGCTGCTGGGCCTGCATGACCCACAGCGCATCCGCCTGGCCGATTACCTCGGCAAGCCGCTGCGTCATGAAGGCCGGTGGATTTCAGTGGCACCGCACCCGGCGGCGGTGCTGCGCAACCGCGACAGCGGCGAGCAGCTCTACCGGGAGCTGGTGGACGCCCTGCGGCAGGCGCAGCAGGGCGAAGGGGCGGTCAGCGGAAGCGACGGCCCGGGTCTTCCTCGGACACTTCCAGCGACAGGCCACCGCTCATGCTCGTGAGGTGGTCGCCGTCGGTTTCGGAACCGAGCTTGATCATCAGGCGCAGGTCGTTCGCCGAGTCAGCGTAGAGCAGCGCGTCTTCGTAGGTGATCTCGCCCTGGGAGTAGAGGGTGTACAGCGCCTGGTCGAAGGTCTGCATGCCCTGTTCGGTGGAGCGCTTCATCAGCGGCTTGAGCTCGTGGACCTCGCCCTTGCGGATCAGGTCGGCGGCCAGCGGGGTGTTGATCAGCACCTCGATCACCGCGCGGCGACCCTTGCCGTCCGGGGTCGGCACCAGTTGCTGAGCGACGATGGCCTTGAGGTTGAGGGACAGGTCCATCCACACCTGCTGCTGACGGTCGGCAGGGAAGAAGTTGATGATCCGGTCCAGCGCCTGGTTGGCGTTGTTGGCGTGCAGGGTGGCCAGGCACAGGTGGCCGGTTTCGGCGAAGGCCACGGCATGGTCCATGGTTTCGCGGGTCCGCACCTCACCGATGAGGATCACGTCCGGCGCCTGGCGCAGGGTGTTCTTCAGCGCCACCTCGAAGGACTCGGTGTCGATGCCCACTTCACGCTGGGTGACGATGCAGCTCTGGTGCTGGTGGATGTACTCGATCGGGTCCTCGATGGAGATGATGTGGCCGCTGCTGTTCTTGTTGCGGTAGCCGATCATCGCCGCCAGGGAAGTGGACTTGCCGGTACCGGTGGCGCCGACGAAGAGCACCAGGCCGCGCTTGGTCAGTGCCAGCTTCTTGAGGATTTCCGGCAGCTTGAGGTCATCCAGGGTGGGGATGTTGGTCTCGATGCGGCGCAGCACCATGCCCACCAGGTTGCGCTGGTAGAAGGCACTGACGCGGAAACGGCCGATGCCCCGGGCGCTGATGGCGAAGTTGCACTCGTGGTTCTCGGCGAAGTCACGGCGCTGCTGCTCGTTCATCACCGCGAGAACGGTTTCACGGGTCTGCTCCGGGGACATGGCGTTCTTGGTCACGGGCATGATCTTGCCGTTGACCTTCATCGACGGGGGGACGCCGGCGGTGATGAACAGGTCGGAGCCGCCCTTCTCGACCATCAGGCGCAACAGTTTCTCGAATTCCATGGTCTTTCTCGCAGTGAACGTGCCGGTCGCCTGGGGCGACGCCGAAAGCCCCGATGACCGGGGTTGCCGTCGCGGCATGGCGCCGCGCTACGGCGAAACGGGCACCCCGACCGGGGCACCCGCCGCTGGTTAGAAGTTTTCCGGGCTCTTGGCCTTTTCGCGCGCGCTTTCGCGGCTCACCAGGCCCTTGGCCACCAGCCCCTTGAGGCAGCTGTCCAGGGTCTGCATGCCGAGGCCGCCGCCGGTCTGGATGGCGGAATACATCTGCGCCACCTTGTCCTCGCGGATCAGGTTACGGATGGCCGGGGTGCCGATCATGATCTCGTGGGCCGCCACGCGACCGCCGCCGATCTTCTTCAGCAGGGTCTGGGAAATGACCGACTGCAGGGATTCGGAGAGCATCGAACGGACCATGGACTTTTCCTCGGCCGGGAACACGTCGACCACGCGGTCGATGGTCTTGGCGGCGGAGGTGGTGTGCAGGGTGCCGAACACCAGGTGACCGGTTTCCGCGGCGGTCAGCGCCAGGCGGATGGTCTCCAGGTCGCGCATCTCACCCACCAGGATGATGTCCGGGTCTTCCCGCAGTGCCGAGCGCAGGGCTTCGTTGAAGCCGAGGGTGTCGCGGTGCACTTCGCGCTGGTTGATCAGGCACTTCTTCGATTCGTGAACGAATTCAATGGGGTCTTCGACCGTGAGGATGTGGTGGTACTTGGTGCCGTTGAGGTAGTCGAGCATCGCCGCCAGGGTGGTGGACTTGCCCGAGCCGGTGGGGCCGGTCACCAGCACCAGGCCGCGCGGCACGTCGGAGATCTTCTTGAAGATATCGCCCATGCCCAGGTCTTCCATGCTCAGTACCTTCGAGGGAATGGTACGGAACACGGCGCCGGCGCCACGGTTCTGGTTGAAGGCGTTGACCCGGAAACGCGCTACGCCGGGCACTTCGAAGGAGAAGTCGGTCTCGAGGAACTCCTCGTAGTCCTTGCGCTGCTTGTCGTTCATGATGTCGTAGATCAGCGCGTGCACCTGCTTGTGGTCCATGGCCGGCAGGTTGATGCGGCGCACGTCACCGTCGACGCGGATCATCGGCGGCAGGCCAGCAGAGAGATGCAGGTCCGACGCGCCCTGCTTCGCGCTGAAGGCAAGCAGCTCAGTAATATCCATGGGACTCCCCAATTCCAAGCGGTTAGAATGCCGCAGACCCACTCAGGCCGGGCTGTAGAGCGCAGGTAATGTCCACGATAGCAGAGAATATTGCAAAGGTTCGCGCGCGTATCCGTGAGGCGGCGCAAGCCTCGGAGCGTGATTTTTCCGCCATCGGCCTGCTGGCCGTGAGCAAGACCAAACCGGCGGCCGCGATCCGCGAGGCCCATGCCTGTGGCGTGGTCGACTTCGGCGAGAACTACCTGCAGGAGGCCCTGGCCAAGCAGCAGGAACTGGCCGACCTGCCGCTGACCTGGCATTTCATCGGCCCCATCCAGTCGAACAAGACCAAGCCCATCGCCGAACACTTCCACTGGGTGCACTCGGTGGACCGCCTGAAGATCGCCGAACGCCTCTCCGCCCAGCGCCCCACCCACCTGCCGCCGCTGAACATCTGCCTGCAGGTGAACGTCAGCGGCGAGGCGAGCAAGTCCGGCTGCGCCCCTGAGGAGCTGCCGGCCCTGGCCGCTGCCGTGGCGGCCCTGCCCAACCTGCACCTGCGCGGGCTGATGGCCATTCCCGAACCCACCGAGGACCGCGCCGAGCAGCACGCTGCCTTCGCCCGCCTCCAGCAACTGTCCCATTCACTGAACCTGCCGCTGGACACCCTGTCCATGGGCATGAGCCACGATCTCGAAGCGGCCATCGCCGAGGGCGCCACCTGGGTCCGCATCGGTACGGCCCTGTTCGGCGCCCGCGACTACGGCCAGCCCGCACAGCAATAAGAAGGAAGCATTCATGAGCACTACCCGCATCGCGTTCATCGGCGCCGGCAACATGGCCGCCAGCCTGATCGGCGGCCTGCGCGCCCAGGGCGTACCGGCCAGCCACATCCGCGCCAGCGACCCCGGCGCCGAGCAGCGCGCCAAGGTGGCCGCCGAGCACGGCATCGAGGTGGTGGAAAGCAACGCCGAGGCGGTGCGTGACGCCGACGTGGTGGTGCTGGCCACCAAGCCCCAGGTGATGAAGGCCGTGTGCGAGGCGCTGGCGCCGAGCCTGTCCGCCGGCCAGCTGATCGTTTCCATCGCCGCCGGCATCCCCAGCGCCAGCCTCGCGCGCTGGCTGGGCGTCGACTCCATCGTGCGCTGCATGCCCAACACCCCGGCGCTGCTGGGCGAAGGCGCCAGCGGCCTGTACGCCACCGCGGCGGTCAGCGCCGAGCAGCGCCAGCAGGCCGAGCAGCTGCTCAGCGCCGTGGGCATCGCCCTGTGGCTGGACGAGGAAAAGCAGATCGACGCCGTGACCGCCGTTTCCGGCAGCGGTCCGGCCTACTTCTTCCTGCTCATGGAGGCCATGACCGCCGCCGGCGAGAAGCTCGGCCTGGCCCCGGACGTCGCCGCCCGCCTGACCCTGCAGACCGCCCTCGGTGCGGCGCGCATGGCAGTGGCCAGCGATGTCGGCCCGGACGAGCTGCGCCGTCGTGTGACCTCGCCCAACGGCACCACCGAAGCGGCCATCAAGTCCTTCCAGGGCAACGCCTTCGAGTCCCTGGTGGAGCAGGCGCTGCAAGCCGCCGACAACCGCTCCGCCGAACTGGCGGAACAGCTGGGCCAGTGACCGCCATGCGCCCGTCGCCGACGCGTTGCCCGCGCTCCTCGCTGGAGCGCTTCGCTGCGGGCGCCACCCTGCTTGCCCTCATCCTCGCCGGCAGCGCTGCCCGGGCGGCCGAATGCCCTGCTCCGGTGACCCTGGAGCACGCGGTGGCCAGCGCGCAGCAGGAGTTGCAGCGTCGCCTCGACGAACGCACCGGCGAGATGGACGACAGCCTCGCCCCGCCTCTGGTGGCAGCGCTGGATGCCTATAAGGAAAGCCTCGCCGCCGCCATCGACGCACAGCTGGCGTGCAGCGACGAAGCCGTCGCTGCCGACGCGCTGCAGGCGACGCTGGCCGCGCACCTGGCGCCGAGCAATGGCACCCGCGAAGACGGCGACGACAGCCTCCGCCTGGTGGTGCGCCGCGAGGACACCCCCGATCCCATGCTGTTGGTCAACGCCGGCTTCGACATCCCCTGTGGCGACGACAACCTGCTGCTCGGCTACAGCCGCGAGAACGGCCACTGGGTGCGCAGCCTGGACTGGCGCAGCAACGGCTACAGCGAGATATCCGGCGCCAACGGCGACTTCTTCCGCCACCTGCGCCTGCCCGGTGGACAGTTGGTGATTGCCCATGGCACCCCTTGGTGCACCTCGCGCTGGAGCCGCCTGAGCATCGACATCGTGCAGCCACGCCAAGGCGACCAGCCCCAGCGCGTACTCGACCATGTCGAGCACGGCTATGTGCGTGACGAAGTGGAAACCCGCCTCAAGCCCAGCCCGGACGGTTTCGAGCTGCGCACCGAAGTCGGCATGCTGGATGTGGACATCCTCACCCGTCCCGGCATCCTGCGGTACCGCCTGGATGGCGAGGCGCTGCACCGCGTGCAGCCCGCCGCCAAGAGCGGCCGCGACTTCGTCGACGAGTGGCTGCAGGTCGGCGCCGACACCGCCCGCGAATGGAGCGAGCCGGACAACGCCAGCGAATCCCTGCTCGCCCGCGAGCACCTGCTGGCCCTCGAAGCCCGCCGCGACGTGACCCTGAACTACGGCGCCGTGCGCGGCTGCCAGGCCGCGCCGGAGCGTTTCCAGGTGGAACTGGAGCTGACCAGCGAACAGCCTCTGGAAGGCGGCACCCATCGCTACCTGGCGATCCGCCAGGAGCCCGGTGGCTTCACCCTGCTGTCGGTGAGCGATGCCGCCGACCCGGCCTGCCAGGGCCCGGACCTGATGGCCAGGCGCTGAGGAAACCACCGTGCATACAGCCCGCAACAGATTTCCGCGACCGCGCGCCATGAATTCCCTACATTATCTCCACGCAACGCCGTCGCCCGCCGACCGCGCCAAGCGCCCCGTAGCGAGCCCCGACCTCGCGCCCGGGGTCCCAACGCCCACAAGGAACGCCTAATGACCGGACTTTCCACCGCCGCCATCTACGTCATCCAGACCCTTGGCAGCCTCTACCTGCTGATCGTGCTGCTGCGTTTCATCCTGCAGCTGGTGCGCGCCGACTTCTACAACCCGCTCAGCCAGTTCATCGTGCGCGCCACCAAGCCGCTGCTGAACCCGCTGCGCAAGATCATCCCCGGCTTCGCCGGACTGGACGTGGCGTCCCTGGTGCTGGCCATCCTCATCCAGCTGCTGCTGATGATCGTCACCCTGGTCCTCATGGGCTACGGCGTCGGTGGCTACCTGCTGCAACTGCTGGTGTGGGCGCTGATCGCCGTGACCTCGCTGTTCATCAAGGTGTTCTTCTTCGCCATGATCATCAGCGTGATCCTCTCCTGGGTCGCCCCCAACAGCTACAACCCCGGCGCCCAGCTGGTGAACCAGATCTGCGAGCCGCTGCTGGCGCCCTTCCGCAAGCTGCTGCCCAACCTCGGCGGCCTGGATATCTCGCCGATCTTCGCCTTCATCGCCCTGCGCCTGATCGACATGCTGGTGATCGGCAACCTGGCGGTGATGACCGGGATGCCGAAGATCCTCAGCCCCTTCATGTAATGAGCTTCTTCCGCTGGGACGGCGAGGACCTGATTCTCGACGTCCACCTGCAGCCCAAGGCGAGCCGCGACGAGTTCGCCGGGCTGCATGGCGAGCGCCTGAAGATCCGCCTCACCGCGCCCCCGGTGGAAGGCAAGGCCAATGCGCACCTGCTGGCCTTCCTCGGCCAGGCCTTCGGCGTCGCCAAGAGCCTGGTGAGCCTGGAGAGCGGCGAGCTGAACCGGCAGAAACGCGTGCGCATCCGCGCCCCGCAGAAGCTCCCGGAGCTCCCCGGACTGACCGCTCGGTCGCCCTGACAGACCTTAAGGCGGGACCGCCGAGCGGGCCGATTGACGGCGCCGTTGGGCCCCGGATAATGCGAGCCATTCCTCCGCTCGCGCCACCACAGGCGGCGGGCCCGCCCGGCCAGGGCAAACGGCAGCCGCCAGGTCGCCGTCGCATCGATGTCGAGTTCCCACATTTCTGTACGCAGGACGCGCTACCGGAAGGAGAGCCAGGATGAGCATGGAACGTCTCAGTCAACAGGTCGATGCCTACGTCGCCTGGAAACGCGAGCTGATGCGCGAGATCACCCGCTATCGCAGCTGGCTGGAACACAACCGCCTCAATTCCAATGCGGTGCAGGACAAGCTCGAGCGCACCCTGCGCCTGCTGCGCACCGACCACATCACCCTGGCTTTCGTCGGCGAGTTCTCACGGGGCAAGACCGAGCTGATCAACAGCCTGTTCTTCTCCGAGTTCGGCCAGCGCATGCTGCCGTCCCACGCCGGCCGCACCACCATGTGCCCCACCGAGCTGTTCTTCGACCCGCGCTCGGAGCGTTCCTACATCCGCCTGCTGCCGATCGAAACGCGCACCGCCTCGGCCAGCGTCGCGCAGTTCAAGCGCATCCCCCGGCACTGGGTGAACATCCCGCTGGATATCAGCGACCCGGACAACATGGTCCAGGCCTTCACCCAGGTGGCCAAGACCAAGCCGATGCCGGTGGAGCAGGCCATCCAGCTCGGCTTCCACCCCGACACCCTGGAATCCGCCGGCCGCCCCGGCATGGTGTTGGTGCCGGCCTGGCGCCACGCCATGGTCAACTTCGACCACCCGCTGCTGCGCCAGGGCCTGCGCATCCTCGACACCCCGGGCCTGAACGCCCTGGGTAGCGAGCCGGAACTGACCCTGTCGATGCTGCCCAGCGCCCAGGCGATCATCTTCCTGCTGGCCGCCGACACCGGCGTCACCGCCAGCGACATGGACATCTGGCAGCAGCACATCCGCCAGCTCGACGAAGACACCCAGACCAGCCTGTTCGCCGTACTGAACAAGGTCGACGTGCTCTGGGACGACCTCGCCGGCGAGACCTTCGTGCAGAACGCCATCCGCCAGATCCAGGAATCCACCGCCCGCCAGCTCGGCATCCGCCGCGAAGACGTGCTGCCGCTGTCGGCCAAGCAGGCCCTGCTGGCCAAGGTGCGCAAGGACCACGAGCTGCTGGAACGCAGCCAGATGGCCAACCTCGAGACCCTGCTCTGCGAGCGCATCGTCGCGCAGAAGGAACGCCTGCTGCAGACCCGCGTGGTCAACCAGGTGCTGGCCCTGCTGCAGAACAGCCAGCACGTGCTCAACCTGCGCCTGGAGAAGGTGCGCGAGCAGCAGGAACTGCTCAGCAACCACCAGCAGGACAACGGCCAGATGCTCTTCGAGCTGACCGCTCGCACCAAGGAAGACCACGCCCGCCACCATCGCCGGCTCCTCGGCCTGAAGACCAACCAGCGCCTGCTCAAGCGCCAGGGCGACATGCTCCGCGCCGCCGCCCGCCCCGAACGCCTGGAAGAACACCTGGCCCGGGTGCGCCGCAACCTCACCAGCAGCTGGACCACGGTGGGCATCAACCAGGCCATCCTGCACTTCTTCCGCTCGGTGGAAGCGGACCTGCACAGCCTCGAACACGAGGCGGACACGGCCAACAAGATGGTCTCGGCCGTCTACCGCCGGCACAACGAGGAAAACCCGCTGCAGGGCGTCGACGCCCCGCAGTTCGATGTCACCCGCTACCAGCGCGAGCTGCGCCAGCTGCGGGGCAAGGCCGACCAGTTCCGCCTGCACCTGAAGACCCTGCTCACCGAGCAGCGCCTGCTGACCCGCCGCTTCTTCGCCACCCTGGTGCAGGAGGTGATCGGCATGCACCAGCGCCTGCGCCAGGATGCCGCACAGTGGGCCAACGAAGCGCTGATGCCGCTGATGCAGAACACCCTGGAGCACAAGCAGCTGCTGGAAACCCACATGCTGCGCCTCAAGGCCCTGGCCCAGGACACCCAGCAGGCGCGTCAGCGCGTGCTGCAGCTGTCGCGCTACACCGACGAGCTGGAAAAGCAGCTGGCCCAGGCCAACGACATGCTCCGCGTGCTGCGTCGCCCGGCGCCCATCCAGCGCCAGGGCAAGGTGGTCAGCCTGCCCGGGCTGGTGCGTCAGCAACACGAAGCCTGAGCCTTTCCATTCAAGGGTTTGGCCACCGTTCCGCCTGTTGCCGGGGGGGACGGTGCTCTTTAGACTGGCGCCCTTCCCAGATAAAGAGCAGCGGCCGCGATGCCCACCGTCATCCCCGAAGATTCCGTCGGCCTGATCACGCCCCAGGTGCAGCACTTCAGCGAGCCGCTGCCGTTGGCCTGCGGCCGCAGCCTGGCCGAGTACGACCTGGTCTATGAGACCTACGGCGAGCTGAACGCCGACCACAGCAACGCCGTGCTGATCTGCCACGCCCTGTCCGGCCACCACCACGCCGCCGGCTTCCACAGCATGGAAGACCGCAAGCCCGGCTGGTGGGACAGCTGCATCGGCCCCGGCAAGGCCATCGACACCCGCCGCTTCTTCGTCGTCAGCCTCAACAACCTCGGCGGCTGCAACGGTTCCACCGGCCCCTCCAGCATCAACCCGGCCACCGGCAAGCCCTTCGGCGCCGACTTCCCGGTGATGACGGTGGAAGACTGGGTGCACAGCCAGGCCCGCCTGGCCGATGTCCTGGGCATCAGCCAATGGGCCGCGGTGGTCGGCGGCAGCCTCGGCGGCATGCAGGCGCTGCAGTGGACCATCAGCTACCCCGAGCGCGTGCGCCACTGCCTGGCCATCGCCTCGGCGCCCAAGCTCTCGGCCCAGAACATCGCCTTCAACGAAGTGGCACGCCAGGCCATCCTCACCGACCCGGAATTCCACGGCGGCCACTTCCAGAACCAGGGCGTGATCCCCAAGCGCGGCCTGATGCTGGCGCGCATGGTCGGCCACATCACCTACCTGTCCGATGACGCCATGGGCGAGAAATTCGGCCGCGGCCTGAAGAGCGAGAAGCTCAACTACGACTTCCACAGCGTCGAGTTCCAGGTGGAGAGCTACCTGCGCTACCAGGGCGAGGAGTTCTCCGGCCGCTTCGACGCCAACACCTACCTGCTGATGACCAAGGCGCTGGATTACTACGACCCGGCGGCCGCCCACAACGGCGACCTGGCCAAGACCCTGGCCGGTGCCACGGCGGACTTCTGCGTGATGTCCTTCACCACCGACTGGCGCTTCTCCCCGGCCCGCTCGCGGGAGATCGTCGACGCCCTCACCGCCGCGCGGAAGAACGTCTGCTACCTGGAAATCGACGCGCCCCAGGGCCACGACGCCTTCCTGATGCCGATCCCGCGTTACCTGCAAGCCTTCAGCGGTTACATGAACCGCATCGCCGTCTAAGGGAGCCACCGTGCGCGCCGACCTCGAAATCATCCAGGACTGGATCCCCGCCGGCAGCCGCGTGCTCGACCTCGGTTGCGGCGACGGCGAACTGCTGGCCTGGCTGCGTGACAACAAGCAGGTCACCGGCTACGGCCTGGAGATCGACCCGGACAACATCGCCCAATGCGTCAGCAAGGGCGTCAACGTCATCGAGCAGGACCTGGACAAGGGTCTGGGCAACTTCGCCAGCAACAGCTTCGACGTGGTGGTGATGACCCAGGCGCTGCAGGCCGTGCACTACCCCGACCGCATCCTCGAAGAGATGCTGCGCGTCGGCCGCCAGTGCATCATCACCTTCCCCAACTTCGGCCACTGGCGCTGCCGCTGGTACCTCGCGCGCAACGGCCGCATGCCGGTGTCCGAGTTCCTGCCCTACACCTGGTACAACACGCCGAACATCCACTTCTGCACCTTCAAGGACTTCGAAGCCCTGTGCCGGGAGATGAAGATGAAGGTGCTCGACCGCCTGGCGGTCGACCACGAGCACCGCCACAACCTGGGTAGCCGCGTATGGCCTAATCTTCTAGGAGAGATCGGCATCTATCGCGTCAGCGGCCCCAGCGTGCTGGAAAGCCGTATCGCGAACTGAACCAGAGGACCCCCACCATGCGCCGCCTGACCCTTTTCCTCTTCGCCCTGTGCCTGGCCCTGCCGGCCGTGGCCGAACGCAAGCAGACCTTCGGTGACCTCGACGTGCACTACAGCGCGTTCAACTCCGGCTTCCTGCAGCCGGACGTCGCCGCCGCCGTCGGCCTGGTGCGCAGCAAGACCCAGGGCGTGGTCAACGTCGCCGTGCTCAAGGCCGGCAAGGCCAGCACCGCCCAGGTCAGCGGCCAGGTGAAGGACCTGCTCGGCAAGGTCACCCCGCTGGCCTTCAAGCAGGTCAACGAAGGCGGCGCCATCTACTACCTGGCGCAGTTCCCCTTCAGCCAGCGCGAAATGCTCAACTTCACCCTGACGGTGCAGCAGGGCGACAACGCGCCGAATACCTTCAACTTCGACCAGGAATTCTTCCCAGACGAATGATGCCCTTCAAAGAACTGGTGCTGGCCAGCCACAACGCCGGCAAGCTCAAGGAACTCCAGGCCATGCTCGGCGACAGCGTGCGTGTGCGCTCGATCGGCGAGTTCAGCGACGTCGAACCCGAGGAAACCGGCCTGACCTTCGTCGAGAACGCCATCCTCAAGGCCCGCAACGCCGCCCGCGTGTCCGGCCTGCCGGCCCTGGCCGACGACTCCGGCCTGGCGGTGGACTTCCTCGGCGGCGCCCCCGGCATCTACTCGGCGCGCTATGCCGACGGCCAGGGTGACGCAGCCAACAACGCCAAGCTGCTGGCCGCCCTCAAGGACGTGCCGGAAGCCCAGCGCGGCGCGCAGTTCATCTGCTCCCTGGCGCTGATGCGCCACGCCGACGACCCGCTGCCGATCCTCTGCGAAGGCGCCTGGCGCGGCCGCATCCTCTTCGAGGCCCGTGGCGAGCACGGCTTCGGCTACGACCCGCTGTTCTGGGTGCCGGAAGGTGACTGCTCCAGCGCCGAGATGCCGCCCGCCGAGAAGAACCGCTTCAGCCATCGCGCCCGCGCCATGGCCCTGCTGAAGCAGCGGTTGGGGATATGAAGAAGGAAGCTGCAAGCCACGAGCTGCAAGCCACAAGCAAAGAAGCTCCGAACTTGCCGCTTGCAGCTTCAAGCTTCCAGCTGCCGCCTCTGGCGGCCTACATCCACATTCCGTGGTGCGTGCGCAAATGCCCGTACTGCGACTTCAACTCCCATGCTGCCGGCCCCGAGCTGCCCGAAGAGGCCTATGTCGATGCCTTGCTGGCGGACCTGGACGCCGACCTGCACCACGTCCATGGCCGCGAGCTGACCTCGATCTTCTTCGGTGGCGGCACCCCCAGCCTGTTCAGCGCCAAGGCCCTCGGCCGCTTGCTGGAAGGCGTCGAGCGGCGCGTGCCCTTCGCCCGTGACATCGAGATCACCCTGGAAGCCAACCCGGGCACCTTCGAGCAGGCCAAGTTCTCCGCCTACCGGCAGCTGGGCATCAACCGCCTGTCCATCGGCGTGCAGAGTTTCCAGGAAGCCAAGCTCAAGGCCCTGGGACGCATCCATGACGGTAGCGAAGCGATCCGCGCCGCCGACATGGCCCGCCAGGCCGGCTTCGACAATTTCAACCTGGACCTGATGCACGGCTTGCCGGACCAGTCCATCGAAGACGCCCTGGGTGACCTGCGCATCGCCATCGACCAGGGACCGACGCACCTGTCCTGGTACCAGCTGACCATGGAGCCGAACACGGTGTTCTGGACCCAGCCGCCGGAGCTGCCCGAGGACGACATCCTCTGGGACATCCAGGAAGCCGGGCAGGCACTGCTGGCCGAGCACGGTTACGCCCAGTACGAGGTCTCCGCCTATGCCCGCGAAGGCCGGCGTGCGCGGCACAACCTCAACTACTGGACCTTCGGCGACTTCCTCGGCATCGGTGCCGGCGCCCATGCCAAGCTCAGCGACCCGGCCGGGCACATCGTGCGCACCTGGAAGACCCGCCTGCCCAAGGATTACCTGGATGCGGCCAAACCCTTCCAGGCCGGCGAGCGGGTGCTGGATGCGGGCGAGCTGCCCTTCGAGTTCCTCATGAACGTGCTGCGCCTCACCGATGGCGTGCAGGCCGAGCTGTTCACCTCGCGCACCGGCATGCCGCTTTCCGGCCTCGCCGAGGCGCGCAGCGAGGCCCAGGCCCGCGGCCTGCTCGATACCGACCCAGCGCGCCTGGTGGCGACCCGGGAAGGCCAGCTGTTCCTCAACGACCTGCTGCAACACTTCCTGCCCTGAGGGCTAAGGACAACGGATGGACCTGCTTCTGGACCTGGTCGCGACCCTCTCCCGCTGGAGCCGCAGCCACCTCTACGACATCTCCCTGGCGATCATGGCAACCCTGCTGGTCTTGCTCGGCCCCGGCATCAACGCCTGGGTCCAGCAGCGCATCGGCGGCCTCAACTTCCTTTTCCGCACCCTGCTGTTCGTCGCCCTCTGCGCCCTGGGCTACGGCCTGGCGATGATCTTCCTCACCCCCTGGCTGGCCAAGGGCCTGGGCTACTTCAACAACTACACCCTGGCCCCCGTCCTGCTACTAGTCTTCTTCCTGATCGGCGTCCTCGCCGACCGCAACTGAGGCCCAGGCCCGCTCCGGCGGCCACTGGCCGCCACGTCATCGACAAGGAGCACGCCATGAAGCCGATCAAGCACCTCTACATGCACTTCCAGGACGGCCAGCGCCTGGCGCTGCGCTTTCCCCAGCAGTCCAGCGACCCGGTGGAGGTCGCGCGCGGCCTGCGCAAGCAGATGGAATCGGCCTTCGTCAGCATCGAGGTGGACGGCGACCTGCTGCTCATCCCCCGCGAAAGCATCAAGTACATGCAGATCAGCCCCGCACCGCCGGCCCTGCCGGAGCAGACCATCCTCGGCGCGGAAATGATCAACTAGAAAGGGCCCACCCCTACCCGCATCGTAGGATGGGTAGAGCGAAGCGAAACCCATCACCTCGACGCACATGCCACCCGGCCGACGCTTTTCCCGCGCCCAATAAAAAGCCGCCCCGAAGGGCGGCTGGAGTGGCCAGGCAGGCCGGAATATCAGTTGCCTTCGCGGCGCAGCGCCTGCGGCGTGAAGTCGCGCGGGCCCAGCGGGGCGTTGAAGTCGTACATGGGCTCGTTGTTGTCGAGGCCATCGGCGAAGTAGCGGCCGCCCTTGAAGTCGTAGATGGTTTCCAGGGTGCTGCCGAACATCGGTACATCGTAGTAGCTGATCGGGTGGCTTTCCTGCAGGCCGATCAACTGACCGTCCTTGTCGTACAGGTCCACCGCAAGGATCTGCCAGCTGTCCTCGTCGATGTAGAAGCGGCGCTTGGCGTACGGGTGGGAGAAGCCCTTGCGCAGGTTCGCCTCGACCACCCAGGTGCGGTGCAGCTCGTAGCGCAGCAGGTCCGGGTTGACGAACTTGGTCTTGAGGATCTGATCGTAGGGGATGCCTTTCTGGTGCACGGCATAGCTGTTGTAGGGGACCAGGGTCTCCTGCTTGCCCACCAGCTTCCACTCGTAGCGTTCCGGCGCACCGTTGTAGGAGTCAACGACGTCGGCGGTGGCCATGCCGTTGGTATCCGGCTGCAGGGTGTCATAGGCCAGCATCGGCAGGCGGCGCACGCGGCGTTCGCCACGGTTGAAGCGCCAGGCCTTGCGGATCGACAGCACCTGGTCGAGGGTCTCCTGCACCACCAGCGCGGAACCGGCCAGCTTGGCCGGGGCCACGACCGCGTACTTGTAGTAGAAGATGGTGTTTTCCAGGTCCTTCGGCTCTACGCCATCACGGCCGTAGACGAAGTAGATGTTGCGATCCAGCTTCTGCAGGTTGTAGCTGCCGTTGGCCAGTACCGCCGCCTGGTTGGTGACGAAATGGATCTGGTCGCCACGGTAACGCAGGATGTGGTTCCAGATGACTTCCAGGCCGCTGGAGGGGATCGGGAACGGAATGCCCGCCGCTACGCCCTGTACGCCGTTGCCGCCGGCGATCAGCTCGCCGTTGACGGCATTGGCACGGGTCGCCTCATAGATGCGCTGCGGGGCGGCGGCGCTGCGGTGGGTGGGGAAGACGCGCACGGAGTAATCCGGGTAGGTCTCCACCAGCGCCTTGAGGCCTGCCGGCATCTGCGCCGCATACTGGCCGGCGTTCTTGCTGGTGATGATGTACTTGGGCGCTTCGCCAGCGAAGGGATCGGGGTGGTGCATGCCGGGCTGGTAGCTGGCCGGCGGAGTCGCCAGGCCGCCGTCCCAGGCCGGAATCGAACCCTCGGCATTGCCCGCACGCTCGCCGCCCAGCGGCGTGAGCTCCCCGCCCAGGCGCGCAGCATCGTCAGCACCGACCTTGGCCTGCGCCTGCAGGGCACAGGAGGCCAGAAGCAGAATTGCAAACTTTCTCAACACAGCCTTCTCCTCGCGGCGCGCTCGGGTCGCGCCGCTATTGTTCTTGTGCCACCACCACTATAGGCGGGGCTCTTTATTTCCGTCGGATCAGGTGAGGGTGCCGTCCTGGCGCCGGGTGGTCCCGGTCTATGGTTGTGCTCGTCCGTGGCATTCGCGGCCAGGGCCGCGAAGGGTGGATCAGTCGACGCGTTGGAACTTCAGGTCCCACACGCCATGGCCGAGACGCTCGCCACGACGTTCGAACTTGGTGATCGGGCGCTCTTCGGGGCGTGGCACATAACGCCCATCCTCCGCCAGATTGCGGTAGCCGGGGGCGACGTTCATCACCTCCAGCATGTGTTCAGCATAGTGCTCCCAATCGGTGGCCATGTGCAGCACGCCACCGATCCGCAGCTTGCTGCGCACCAGCTCGGCGAATGCCGGCTGGACGATACGGCGCTTGTGGTGGCGCGACTTGTGCCAGGGATCCGGGAAGAACAGCAGCACACGCTCGAGGCTGGCGTCGGCCACGCAGTCGCGCAGCACTTCCAGGGCGTCGCAGCTGTAGACGCGGATGTTGTTCAGGTTCTGGGTCATGGCGCCGTTGAGCAGCGCGCCGACGCCGGGGCGATGCACCTCGACGCCGATGAAGTCCTGCTCCGGCGCGGCGGCGGCCATCTCCAGGGTGGCGTGGCCCATGCCGAAACCGATCTCGAAGGTGCGCGGCGCAGTACGGCCGAACAGGGCATCGAAATCACGGGGGCCGTCGGCCAACTCGAGGCCGAATTTCGGCCAGCCCTGGTCGAGCCCGCGTTGCTGGCCTTCGGTCATGCGCCCGGCGCGCATCACGAAACTCTTGATGGTGCGGTGACGCACTTCGCCGGCTTCTGCCGGCGAGTCCTGCTGTTCAGTCATGGTTTATCTCAGCGGATCAGACCATCCAGCGGCGACGAGGCGCTGGCGTAGAGCTTGCGCGGCATGCGCCCTGCCAGGTAGGCGAGGCGGCCGGCGACGATGGCGTGCTTCATGGCCTCGCCCATCATCACCGGGTCCTGGGCATGGGCGATGGCGGTGTTCATCAACACGGCCTCGCACCCCAGTTCCATGGCGATGGTGGCATCGGAGGCGGTGCCCACACCGGCATCCACCAGCACGGGAACCTTGGCTTCCTCGAGGATGATGCGCAGGTTGTAGGGGTTGCAGATGCCCAGGCCCGAGCCGATCAGGCCGGCCAGGGGCATCACCGCGATGCAGCCGATCTCGGCCAGCTGGCGGGCGATGATGGGGTCATCGCTGGTGTAGACCATCACGTCGAAGCCTTCCTTGACCAGCACTTCGGCGGCCTTGAGGGTTTCGATCACGTTGGGGAAGAGGGTCTTCTGGTCAGCCAGCACTTCCAGCTTCACCAGGTTGTGGCCGTCGAGCAGCTCACGGGCCAGGCGGCAGGTGCGCACGGCTTCCACGGCGTCATAGCAACCGGCGGTGTTCGGCAGGATGGTGTAGCGGCTCGGCGGGATCACGTCGAGCAGGTTGGGCTCGCCGGGGTTCTGGCCGATGTTGGTGCGGCGCACCGCCACGGTGACGATCTCGGCGCCCGAGGCTTCGATGGCGCGGCGGGTCTCGTCGAGGTCCTTGTACTTGCCGGTGCCGACCAGCAGGCGCGACTCATAGGTACGACCCGCCAGGGTGAAAGGCTTGTCGATCGGCGTTTGGCTCATGAGGACTCCTAGCGGGCGGCCTAGCCGCCACCGATGGCGTGTACCACTTCGACCTGGTCGCCTTCGCTGAGCGCGGTGGCGGCATGCTGGCTGCGCGGCACGATATCGAGGTTGAGTTCGACCGCGACGCGGCGGCCAGTCAGGTCCAGGCGCACGATCAGGTCCGCGACGGTCTGGCCGTCGGGCAGCTCGAAGGGTTCGCCGTTCAACTGAATGTGCATGACGATGCGGTCACAACTTGAGGGGTCGGCATTCTAGCCCGATCCATGCCGATGACCAAGGCTGAATGGCGCCATTCGTCCTCATTTTTGACGCCAGGGTCAGACTTGGGACGATCAGCGTGCCGACAGTTGCCAAGCCGCCAGACCCAGGCACAGCCAGCCGCCGAGGAAGGCCACGCCGCCGAAGGGCGTGATGATGCCGAGCTTGCTGACACCGGTGAGGGTGAGCACATAGAGGCTGCCGGAGAACAGCAGGATGCCGAGGGCGAACAGCCCGCCGGCTGCGTTGACCAGGCGCCCCGGCAGGTGCAGAGACAGCAGCCCGACGCCGAACAGTGCAAGGGCGTGGATCAGCTGGTAATGGGTACCGGTCTGGAATACCGCCAGGTGCTCGGGGCTGAGGCGGGCCTTGAGGCCATGGGCGGCGAAAGCGCCGAGGGCGACGCCAGTGAACCCGGCGAAGGCGGAAAACAGCAGGAACAATCGGGCCATCGAAGACTCCAGACAAGTAGGAAGCGCCCGCTATAATGGCGCGCAAACCAGTCCCCGGCCAGCCCACGCATGTTCCGATCCCTCAGCCGTCGCCTGTTCAAACTGCTGCTCTGGTTCGCCGCCGGCTCGGTGCTGCTGGTGCTGGTTTTCCGCTGGGTGCCGCCACCGGGAACCATGCTGATGGTGGAGCGCAAGATCGAGTCCTGGGTCGACGGCCAGCCCATCGACCTGCAGCGCACCTGGCGCCCCTGGAAGGAACTGCCGGACGACCTGAAGATCGCGGTGATCGCCGCCGAGGACCAGAAGTTCGCCGAGCACTGGGGCTTCGACGTCCCGGCCATCCGCGCCGCCCTGGCCCATAACGAACGCGGCGGCTCGCTGCGCGGCGCTAGCACCCTGAGCCAGCAGGTGGCCAAGAACGTCTTCCTCTGGTCCGGCCGCAGCTGGCTGCGCAAGGGCCTGGAAGCCTGGTTCACCGGGCTGATCGAACTGCTCTGGTCGAAGCAGCGGATTCTCGAGGTCTATCTCAACAGCGCGGAATGGGGCAACGGCGTGTTCGGCGCCGAAGCCGCGGCCAAGCACCACTTCGGCATCGCCGCACCCTACCTGTCACGCCAGCAGTCGAGCCTGCTGGCCGCCGTGCTGCCCAACCCCCGCGAATGGAATGCCGGCCGCCCGGGGGGCTACGTCGCCCGCCGTGCCGGCTGGATCCGCCGGCAGATGGCCCAGCTGGGCGGCACTCACTACCTGGAGCAGCTCAAGCCGGCCACGCCGATCTGAGTCAGTGTTTCATCGCGCTGCGGGGCACCACGCGGACCAGATGCAGCTGTTCGTCCAGCACATGGGCGGTCAGCCCCTCGGTCGGATAGACCCAGGCTTCCCCCTCCCCCAACTGCAGGCGCAGGCGCGGCTGGCCGATGCTGGCGGCGAGGCGCTCCGCCGCCGGAGGCTGCTGCGGGCGTAGCTCCAGGGCGGCGATGCGATGGCCGGCCAGCTGCTCCAGCAGCTTCGGGCTCAGGGGCTGTTCGCCCTGGTTGCCGCCATCGCCCAGCGCCTTGAGCAGGCTTTCCCGCTCGCCCTCATCCAGCGCCAGCTCGGCTTCCAGGTTGCAGGCATCGGCACCCGCCCCCGTACTGCGGAACAGCAGGCGCGGCCCGGTACTGGCCGACTGCAGCCACAGCTCACCCGGAGCCTGGCCGTTCAGGGCGCCCAGGGTCAGGTTGCCCTCGGCCATGGGCTCCAGCAGCGGTTGCTGCCAGGCCGCGACCCAACCCAGGGGCTCCGCCGGGCCGGTGCTGCGCTGCAACCACAGCGCCAGGGAGAAGAACAGCAGCGCCACGGCGGTGAACAGCAGCCAGTGTTTCGGGCGGAAGGCGGGCATCGGCATGGTTTGCTCCGGGCAGAAAAAAGCCGCCCGTGAGGGCGGCTTCGGATGGGTCGCTGGCTTACGCCTGGATGAAGCCCTTGAGCTTGTTCATCGCATTCTTCTCCAACTGGCGGATACGCTCGGCGGAGACGTTGTACTTGGCGGCCAGGTCATGCAGCGTCGCCTTGTCCTCGGCCAGCCAACGCTGCTGGAGGATGTCACGGCTGCGCTCGTCCAGGCCTTCCAGCGCTTCGTGCAGGCTGGCGGTGGAGCTGTCGCTCCAGTCCGCTTCCTCCAGCTGGCGAGCCGGGTCGTAGCGATGGTCTTCCAGGTAATGGGCCGGCGACTGGTAGGCGGCATCGTCGTCGGCATCCGCCGCCGGGTCGAACGCCATGTCATGGCCGGTCAGCCTGCTTTCCATCTCCCGCACTTCACGCGGTTCCACACCCAGGCTCTCGGCCACGGCATGGACTTCGTCATTGTTCAGCCAGGCCAGACGCTTCTTCTGGCTGCGCAGGTTGAAGAACAGCTTGCGCTGCGCCTTGGTGGTGGCGACCTTGACGATGCGCCAGTTGCGCAGGATGAACTCGTGGATCTCAGCCTTGATCCAGTGCACCGCGAAGGACACCAGACGAACGCCCATTTCCGGGTTGAAGCGTTTCACGGCCTTCATCAGGCCGACGTTGCCTTCCTGGATCAGGTCGGCCTGTGCCAGACCATAGCCGGAATAGCTCTTGGCGATATGTACAACGAAGCGCAGGTGCGCCAACACCATTTGCCGCGCCGCTTCCAGATCCTGTTGGTAGAAGAGGCGTTCGGCCAATTCGCGCTCCTGCTCGGGGGTCAGCAGCGGAATGCCGTTGACCGCATGCACATAGGCATCCAGGTTCGCACCGGGAGCCAGGGCATAGACAGGTTGCAGGGAAGTGGTCATGCGAATCCTCCGATTCACTAAGCTCGCGCAGTTTAGCACTGGCTTTTATGACTGCAAGGGGGCGTAAAAGTTTCGTTACACCCCATCCATGGGCAGCCTTTTACAAGGGGTTTCTAGCGCGGCGCCAATTCGCTGAGATGACGCGCCACGGCCAGCCAGGCGCCAATGTATCCCAGCAGCACGGCCCCCAGAAGCAGGGATAGACCATCGGCTAATGGCACGCCGCCCAGGGCGAAGTCGCTGCCGTACAGGCCGGCCAGGCGGACCACTGCATCGTTCAGCCAATTCAGGCCGAAGGCCAGCACCAGCCAGGACAGCAGCCCGGCGCCGATGCCATAGAGCGCGCCCATATAAAGGAAGGGACGCCGCACGTAGGCATCGGTTCCACCGACCAGCTTGATGACTTCGATCTCGGTGCGGCGGTTCTCGATGTGCAGGCGGATGGTGTTGCCGATCACCAGCAGCAGCGCCGACACCAGCAGCAGGGTCAGACCGAAGACGAAACGCTCGCCCAGCTTGAGGATCGCCGACAGGCGCTCCACCCAGACCAGGTCGAGCTGGGCCTGCTGCACCTTGGGCAGCTCGGCCAGGCGCAGGCGCAGGGCTTCGAGGGTGGTCTTATCGACTTCCTTGGGCGTCACCAGGATCACCCCGGGCAGTGGGTTCTCCGGCAGCTCCTTGAGCGCCTGGCCCAGACCGGACTGCTGCTGGAACTCGTCCAGCGCCTGTTCACGGCTGATCCATTCGACCTCGGCGACATCCGCCATACCGGTGATTTCTTCGCGCAGCCTCTGGCCGTCGGCTTCGCCGGCGTCCATCTGCAGGAACAGCGAGATCTGTGCGGCGCGCTGCCAGGAGCCACCCAGGCGCTCGACATTGTTGAGCAGCAAAGACAGGCCCATGGGCAGGCTCAGGGCGATGGCCATCACCAGGCTGGTAAAGAAACTGCCGATGGGCTGGCGGCCCAGGCGGCGCAGGCTGTCCACCAGGCTGGCGCGGTGCGCTTCCAGCCAGGCGTGCAGTAAGGCACTGAAATCCGGGCCTTCCTCGCCGTCTTTCTGCGGTTCGGTCGGCTTGGCGGTGGCGCCCACGCGCTCGGCGGGTTTGGGCGGCGGCATGCGGGTGGCACTCATCAGCCGGCCTCCCCGTCGCCGATCAGGCGGCCACGTTGCAGGGTGAGCATGCGGTGACGCATGCGCGCGATCAGTGCCAGGTCGTGGCTGGCGATCAGAACCGTGGTGCCCAAGCGGTTGATGTCCTCGAAGACGCCCATGATCTCGGCCGCCAGGCGCGGGTCGAGGTTGCCGGTGGGTTCGTCCGCCAGCAGCAGGGCCGGGCGATGCACCACCGCGCGGGCGATGCCGACGCGTTGCTGCTGGCCCGTGGAAAGGTCGGCCGGGTACAACTCGGCCTTGTCGGCCAGGGACACCCGCTCCAGCGCCACGCCGACGCGCTTGGCGATCTCGGGCTTGGCCAGGCCGAGGATCTGCAGCGGCAGGGCGACGTTGTCGAACACGGTGCGGTCGAACAACAACTGGTGGTTCTGGAACACCACGCCGATCTGCCGGCGCAGGAAGGGGATCTGCGAGGTGGTGATCTGCGACAGGTCCTGGCCGGCCAGTAGCAGCTTGCCGGTGGTCGGGCGTTCCATGGCCAGCAGCAGGCGCAGCAGGGTGCTCTTGCCGGCGCCGGAGTGGCCGGTGACGAAGAGGAACTCGCCGCGACGCACGCGGAAGCTCAGTTCATGCAGGCCGACGTGGCCATTGGGATAGCGCTTGCCCACCTGCTCGAAACGGATCATGCGCGCTCCCGCTCCGCGAACAGCGCACGCACGAAGGACTCGGCTTCGAAGTCGCGCAGGTCGTCGATGCCCTCGCCAACGCCGATATAGCGGATCGGCAAGGCGAACTGCTTGGCCAGGGCGAAGATCACCCCGCCCTTGGCGGTGCCGTCGAGCTTGGTCAGCGCCAGGCCGGAGAGGTTGACCGCCTGGTGGAACTGCTTGGCCTGGTTGATGGCGTTCTGGCCGGTGCCGGCGTCCAGCACCAGCAGCACCTCGTGGGGAGCGCTTTCGTCCAGCTTGCCGATCACGCGGCGCACCTTCTTCAGCTCCTCCATCAGGTTGTCCTTGGTGTGCAGGCGGCCGGCGGTGTCGGCGATCAGCACGTCGATGCCACGGGCCTTGGCGGCCTGCACGGCATCGAAGATCACGGAGGCGGAATCGGCACCGGTGTGCTGGGCGATCACGGAGATATTGTTGCGCTCACCCCAGACCTGCAGCTGCTCCACGGCAGCGGCACGGAAGGTGTCGCCCGCAGCGAGCATGACCTTCTTGCCCTCCAGCTGCAGCTTCTTGGCCAGCTTGCCGATGGTGGTGGTCTTGCCGACGCCGTTCACGCCGACCACGAGGATCACGTAGGGGCGCTTCTCGGCATCGATCCGCAGGGGCTGCTCCACCGGCTTGAGCAGCGCGGCGAGTTCGTCCTGCAGGGCTTTGTACAGGGCATCGCTGTCGGCCAGCTGCTTGCGCGCGACCTTCTGGGTCAGGCTCTGGACGATGGCGGTGGTGGCCTCGACGCCGACGTCGGCGGTGAGCAGGCGGGTCTCGATCTCATCCAGCAGGTCGTCATCGATGGCCTTGCGCCCGAGGAACAGGCTGGCCATGCCTTCGCCCAGGCTGGCGCTGGTCTTCGACAGGCCCTGCTTGAGGCGGGCGAAGAAGCCGGCCTTGGCGGCCTCGGTCACCGGTTGCGGCTGAGCCGGCGCGGCGACGGGGGCTTCGACTACGGGCTCAGGAATGAGCTCAGGAGTGGGTTCGGCAACCGCAGCAGGAACAGGCACTTCGACCACCGGTGCCGGAGCGGGCGCTTCGACGATGGGTGCGGGTGCGCTGGCGACCGCCTCGACCGGCGCCGCAGGTGCGGGTGCGGGTGCAGGTGCAGGTGCAGGTGCAGGTGCAGGTGCAGGTGCAGGTGCAGCAGGCTCGGCGGGAGCCGGCGCCACGTCAACCGGCGCTTGCGGCGCAGCGGGTGTCGGCTGGGGCTGCGGCTCTGACGCTGGGGCAGCGACCGGTGCGACCTCGGCAACGGGCTCGACCACCGGTGCAGGCGCAACCGGCTGCGCCTCGGCAGCGGGCAGCTCAGGCTGGGTGGGTTCTGCGGGCGGCACGGGGGCCGCTTCCTGCGGTTTCTTGCGCAGCCAGCCGAACAGGGATTTTTTCTCAGCGGCCTCGGCCGGCGTCTTCTTGTCGTCGTTGGAACCAAACATGGGTAGCTTGTATCTCAAGGAGCGGCCGCTCTGGGCCTGGCCCGGTAGCGTCGCCGTGCCGGAAAGGGATGGAGTATCCTAGCACCTCTTCGCCCGCAGGCGGTACGTCCGCCGGGGCCGTCCGAAAGGTCAAAATCATCGATGAAAGCGATTGCCCGCCACGCCGCCGGCCTGCTGTTCGGCGCCCTTTGTCTGCCGATGGCTGTTCATGCCGCAGAAGCTCAACCCACCCATGAATACACCCTCGAAAACGGCCTGAAAATTGTCGTCAGAGAAGACCACAGAGCCCCGGTGGTAGTTTCCCAGCTCTGGTACAAGGTCGGCTCCAGCTACGAGACGCCCGGCCAGACCGGCCTCTCCCACGCCCTCGAACACATGATGTTCAAGGGCAGCCGCAAGCTCGGCCCGGGCGAGGCTTCCCTGGTGCTGCGCGACCTCGGCGCCGAGGAAAACGCCTTCACCAGCGACGACTACACCGCCTATTACCAGGTCCTGGCCCGTGACCGCCTGAGCGTCGCCTTCGAACTGGAAGCCGACCGCATGGCCAGCCTGCGCCTGCCGCCGGAAGAGTTCGAGCGCGAGATCGAGGTGATCAAGGAGGAGCGCCGCCTGCGCACCGACGACCGCCCCACCGCCAAGGCCTTCGAACGCTTCAAGGCCATGGCCTATCCCGCCAGCGGCTACCACACCCCCACCATCGGCTGGATGGCCGACCTGGACCGCATGAAGGTCGAGGAGCTGCGCCACTGGTACGAATCCTGGTACGTGCCCAACAACGCCACCCTGGTGGTGGTCGGCGACGTCAAGGGCGAAGAGGTCAAGGCCCTGGCCCAGCGCTGGTTCGGTGGCATCCCCAGCCGCGCCGTGCCGCCCTCCAAGAAGCCCCTGGAGCTGGCCGCCCCCGGCGAGCGCCGCATCGTCCTGCACGTGAAGACCCAACTGCCGAGCCTGATCATGGGCTTCAACGTTCCCGGTCTCGCCACCGCCAAGGAGCCGCGCCAGGTGCATGCCCTGCGCCTGATCTCCGCGCTGCTCGACGGCGGCTACAGCGCCCGCCTGCCCAGCCGCCTGGAGCGTGGCGAGGAGCTGGTGAGCGGCGCCTCCGCCAACTACGACGGCTACCCGCGCGGCGACAGCCTGTTCATGCTCAGCGCCATGCCCAACGTGCAGAAGGGCAAGACCCTGGAGCAGACCGAAGCCGGCCTGTGGAAGGAGCTGGACGACCTGAAGAACAACCCGCCGAGCGACGAGGAACTCAAGCGCGTACGGGCCCAGGTGATCGCCGGGCTGGTTTACGAGCGCGACTCCATCACCAGCCAGGCAACCACCATCGGCCAGCTGGAAACCGTCGGCCTGTCCTGGAAACTAATCGACCAGGACCTCGCCGCCCTGGAAGCCGTCACCCCGGCCGACATCCAGGCCGCCGCCAAGACCTTCTTCACCCGCGACCGCCTCAGCGTCGCCCACGTCCTGCCCGAGGAGGCTAGCCATGAGTGAGCGCAACGGCCTGCGATACGGCCTGCGATACGGCCTGCTCGGCCTGGCCCTGATCGCCCTGCTGGGCGTCCTGCTGTTCATCGTCGTCGACCGCACCCCGCCGGCCCTGGCCGCCGAGGCCGATGAGCCGCCGAAGCTCGAATCCATCGCCGAGCTGGACGGCAAGGCCCCGGCCCGCCGTGACCTGGACATCCAGACCTGGGAAACCGCCGAAGGCGCCAAGGTGCTCTTCGTCGCCGCCCCCGAGTTGCCGATGTTCGACCTGCGCCTGACCTTCGCCGCCGGCAGCAGCCAGGACGGCGACACCCCCGGCCTCGCCACCCTGACCAACGCCATGCTCAACGAAGGCGTGAAGGGCAAGGACGTCACCGCCATCGCCGAGGGCTTCGAAGGCCTCGGCGCCGACTTCAGCAATGGTGCCTACCGCGACATGGCCGTGGCCGGCCTGCGCAGCCTGACCGACCCGAAACTGCGTGACCCGGCCCTGGAGCTGTTCACCCAGGTCATCGGCGCGCCGACCTTCCCCGAGGACTCCCTCGCGCGGATCAAGAACCAGATGCTCGCCGGCTTCGAGTACCAGAAGCAGAACCCTGGCAAGCTCGCGGGCCTGGCGCTGTTCGACAAGCTCTACGGCAAGCACCCCTACGCCCACTCCAGCGAGGGTGACGAGAAGTCCATCCCCGGCATCGGCATCGCCCAGCTGCAGGCCTTCCACAAGAAAGCCTACGCCGCCGGCAACGTGGTGATCGCCTTGGTCGGCGACCTCTCCCGCGCGGAAGCCGAAGCCATCGCCAAGCGTGTGTCCGAAGCCCTGCCGAAAGGACCGAAGCTGGCCAAGGTGGCCACGCCCGAAACGCCCAAGCCGGGCACCACGCACATCGAGTTCCCCTCGGCGCAGACCCACCTGATGCTGGCCCAGCTCGGCATCGACCGTAACGAGCCCGACTACGCCGCGCTCTACCTGGGCAACCAGATCCTCGGCGGCGGCGGCTTCGGCACCCGGCTGATGGAAGAGGTGCGCGAGAAGCGCGGCCTGACCTACGGCGTCAGCTCCGGCTTCACCGCCATGCAGGTCGCCGGCCCCTTCATGATCGGCCTGCAAACCCGCGCCGAGCTGAGCGACGGCACCCTCAAGCTGGTCAAGGACATCGTCCGCGATTACCTGGCCAAGGGCCCGACGCAGAAGGAACTGGACGACGCCAAGCGCGAACTGGCCGGCAGCTTCCCGCTGTCCACCGCGAGCAACGCCGACATCGTCGGCCAGCTCGGCGCCATCGGCTTCTACGGCCTGCCGCTGACCTACCTGGAAGACTTCATGAAACAGGTGCAGGGGCTCGATGTCGAACAGGTCAAGGCCGCCATGGACAAGCACCTGAACCCGGACAGCTTCGTCATCGTCACCGCCGGCCCGACCGTTCCCCAGAAGGAACTGCCGGCACCGACCGAGAAGCGTTTCAAACCCAGCTTTGGCATCCCGGAGCACTGATGGCCGCACGTTCGCCGAAGAAAGCCCCAGCCCCCCACGGGGGCCAGGGCCAGTTACGCATCATCGGTGGCGAGTGGCGTTCGCGCCGCTTCGCCTTCCCCGACGGCCCGGGCCTGCGTCCGACGCCGGACCGGGTGCGCGAAACCCTGTTCAACTGGCTCGCCCCCTATGTGGAAGGTGCGCGGGTGCTCGACCCCTTCACCGGCAGCGGCGCGCTGTACCTGGAGGCGCTGTCCCGCGGCGCCCAGGAAGCCCTGGCCCTGGACCTCAACCCCGACTCGGTCGCTGCCCTGCGCACCACCCTGGACACCCTCGGTTGCGGTGCCGGCCAACTGCTGCAGGCCGACGCCTTGCGCTACCTGGCCACCCAGACGCCACGCCCCTACGACCTGGTGTTCCTCGACCCGCCCTTCAACCTCAACCTGCTGCAGCCGGCCTGCGCGCTGCTGGAGGAGAACGGCTGGCTGGCCGCCGACGCCTGGATCTACACCGAGAGCGAGAGCGCGCCGTCCAGCCTGGGCCTGCCCGGCAACTGGCGCCTGCACCGGGAGAAGAAGGCCAGCACCGTGCACTACGCCCTGTGGCATCGCCAGGCGTGAGCGACTTCAACCCCGCCTGGTGGCTGCCGGGCCCACACCTGCAGACCCTCTGGTCGCCCTTCTGCCGCAAGCCCCCGCAGCTGGAACGCCGGCGCGAGCGCCTGTGGCTGGAGGATGGTGACTTCCTCGACCTCGACTGGCACGGCCCCCACGACGCCGAGGCGCCGCTGGTGCTGGTGCTCCACGGCCTCACCGGCTCGTCCAGTTCGCTCTACGTGCTCGGCCTGCAGCAGCAGCTCGCCGCGCGCGGCTGGTCCAGCGTGGCGATCAACTGGCGCGGCTGTTCGGGCGAGCCCAACCTGCTGCCCCGGGGCTACCACTCCGGGGCCAGCGAAGACCTCGCCGCCACCGTCGAACACCTGCGCCGCGTGCGGCCGCTGGCACCGCTGTACGCCGTCGGCTACTCCCTGGGCGGCAACGTGCTGCTCAAGTACCTGGGTGAAAGTGGCGAAGGCTGCACCCTGAGCGGTGCCGTCGCGGTCTCGGTGCCCTTCCGTCTGGACCAGTGCGCCGACCGCATCGGCGCCGGTTTCTCGCGGGTCTACCAGCGCCACTTCATGCGCGAGATGGTCGCCTACGTGCGCGACAAGCAGCGCCTGTTCGCCCACCAGGGCCAGGCCGACCGCCTCTCGGTGCTGGAGAAGCTCGGCCCGCTGGACGGCATGCGCACCTTCTGGGATTTCGACGGCCGCATCACCGCGCCCCTGCACGGCTACGCCGACGCCGACGACTACTACCGCCGCGCCTCCAGCCGCTACTTCCTCGGTGAAATCCGCGTGCCGGCACTACTGATCCAGGCCGCCGACGACCCCTTCGTGTTCCGCCACAGCATCCCCGAGGCCCATGAGCTGTCCGCCAGCACGCGCCTGGAGTTGCATGAGAAAGGGGGCCATGTCGGCTTCATCGGCGGTACGCCGGGCACGCCCGACTACTACCTGGAACGGCGCATCCCGCAGTGGCTGGCGGGGCTGGCCCGCTAGCCCTGCACCACCAGGTCGAGGGGCACGTAGAGCTTCTCGTAGAGAGCCGCCACCGCCTCCTGCGCCTCGGCGGCGATATAGCCCCCCTCCAGCGCCAGCACCTGGTAGATGCCACGGCGCAGCATCTCTTCATTGAGGTCGCCCGGGTCGCCCCGCGTGGTGCAGAGGAAGCGCACCCAGGAGGTCATGATGATCCAGCTGTTCAGGGCTAGGGCCTCGATCTGCGCGTCGTTCATCAGCAGGATGCCGACCTCGACGAACCCCCGGTAGATGGCCTGGGCATGCCCCAGGCAGCGCTGGGCGAAGACCCGGTAGCGCGCCGCCAGCTCGGCGTCGGACTCCAGCAGGTGCTCGAGGTCGCGGTGCAGGAAGCGGTAATGCCACATCGCCGCCAGCAGCGCCTCCAGGTAGAAGGTCTTGTCCTCCACCGTCAGGGCGCGGTCCTGGGGCAGGCGCAGGAAGGCGTCGACCCGTGATTCGTACTCGGCGAACAGCTCGGCGATGATCACCTGCTTGTTACGGAAGTGGTAATAGAGGTTGCCCGGCGACATCCCCAGGTGCGCGGCGATGTGGTTGGTGGTGACGTTGCGCTCCCCCTGGGCGTTGAACAGCTCCAGGCTGGATTGCACGATTCGCTCGCGGGTCTTGATACGTGGGGCCATGCGCGGATCGGTCTCACTGCTGCCGGAAGTCGGCGAGGGTAACAAAACTACACAGAGTCCCGGAACAGACAGTACTCCTGCAGCGTTCCGCGTGCCGTTTCGCGCCCTGTTTGTGTGGTCTCCGCGCCCCGTGCCCAGGCCGTCTGGAGGTCAGCCCAACTTTTCGTTTGGTAGGCAGGCCGGCCATGTCGCGGCATGCTATTTGACACACTAGAGCAATTACTCTAAAAATCCAGCACCGGTTCTCAACAATAACTAGAGAGGTGTCGCTCATGGTCGCCGACGTAGCTTATCTGCAGCAGGCCCAGCAGCAGATCAACCAGCTCGAAGAGCTGTTCGCCCGCCAACGTGCCGCCTATGGCGACAATCCGATGCCCAGCGCCGACCAGCGCATCCAGTGGCTCAAATCCCTGCGTGACCTGATCTTCAACGAGCAGGACGCGCTGATCCGTGCCATCAGCCAGGACTTCAGCAACCGCTCGGCGGACGAAACCCTGCTGGCCGAGATCATGCCCAGCCTGCACGGCATCCATTACGCCAAGAACCGCGTGCGCCGCTGGATGAAGCCCTCGCGCCGCTCCGTCGGCATGGCCTTCCAGCCGGCCTCCGCCAAGGTCATCTACCAGCCCCTGGGCGTGGTCGGCGTCATCGTCCCCTGGAACTACCCGCTGTTCCTCGCCCTCGGCCCCCTGGTGGGCGCGCTGGCCGCCGGCAACCGGGTGATGGTGAAGATGAGCGAGTCCACCCCCGCCACCTCCCAGCTGTTCAAGGAGCTGATGGCGCGCATCTTCCCCGAGGACCTGGTCGCCGTGTGCCTGGGCGAGGCCGATGTCGGCGTCGCCTTCTCCAAGCTGCCCTTCGACCACCTGCTGTTCACCGGCGCCACCAGCATCGGCCGCCATGTGATGCGCGCCGCCGCCGAGAACCTCACCCCGGTGACCCTGGAGCTGGGCGGCAAGTCGCCGGCCATCGTCTCCCAGGACGTGCCCCTGGACCACGCCGCCGAGCGCATCGCCTTCGGCAAGACCATGAACGCCGGGCAGACCTGCGTCGCCCCCGACTACGTGCTGGTGCCCAAGGACCGCGTCGAGGGCTTCGTCGAGGCCTATCGCGCCGCGGTGAAATCCTTCTACCCGCAGCTGCAGAACAACCCGGACTACACCGCGATCATCAACGAGCGCCAGGTGCAGCGCCTCAACGGCTACCTGCAGGACGCCGAAGCCAAGGGCGCGCGCCTGGTCCCGCTGTTCCCCGAAGCCCAGGGCCGGCGCCTGCCGCACACCGTGGTCCTCAACGTGAAGGACGACATGAAGCTGATGCAGGACGAGATCTTCGGCCCGCTGCTGCCCATCGTCCCCTACGAGCGCCTCGACCAGGCCTTCGCTTACATCAACCAGCGCCCCCGCCCGCTGGCGCTCTACTACTTCGGTTACGACAAGCGCGAGCAGCAGCGCGTGCTGCATGAAACCCACTCCGGCGGCGTGTGCCTCAACGACACCCTGCTGCACGTGGCCCAGGACGACATGCCCTTCGGCGGCGTCGGCCCCTCGGGCATGGGCCACTACCACGGGCATGAAGGGTTCCTCACCTTCAGCAAGGCCAAGGGCGTGTTCATCAAGCAGCGCTTCAACGCCGCCCGGATGATCTACCCGCCCTACGGCAAATCGATCCAGAAACTGGTCTACAAGCTTTTCGTGCGCTAAAGCCCCCCTAAGGATTAGACGGGTACATAACAACAATGACCGAGACCACCCTGAACGCGCCGGGACTTTCCCGGCGCAGCCTGCTCAAAGTCGGCCTGTTCGGCTCTGCCTTCCTCGCCACGGCCGGCGTCACCGCCACCCTTTCCGGCTGCTCCGCCAGCGTCCCGGCCAACGGCCTGGCGATCCTGCGGGACTCCGACCTGCCGTTCCTGCGCGCCCTGATCCCGGTGATGCTCGATGGCGCGGTCAGCGCCGAACAGATGCCGCAAGCCGTGGCCGGCACCATCCAGAGCCTGGACTACGCCCTGGACCGGCTGTCCCCGGAGATGCTCAAGCTCACCGTGCAGCTCTTCGACGTGCTTGCCCTGCCCATCACTCGGGGGCCGCTCACCGGCGTCTGGGGCAGCTGGGAAAACGCCAGCGCCGAGGACGTGAGCAACTTCCTCCACCGCTGGCAGAACAGCTTCATCGGCCTGCTGAAGATGGGGCACGCCTCCCTGCTGCAGCTGGTGATGATGGCCTGGTACAGCAGGCAGGAAGCCTGGGCGCATTGCGGCTACCCCGGTCCGCCGACCGTCTGACCGCGCCCACCACAACGACAAGAAACACCACTCGACCCGGCGCCGGCCATCACCGGCCGCTGTCGGCGAGACCGAGGATTGACTGATGCCCGTACCCGATCTGTTCGCCGAAGGCATGGCCCGCGGCTGGAAAACCCACAATGGCTCGCGACTCGAGCAGGACCTGACCCTGGAGGCCGACGTCGCCATCGTCGGCTCCGGCGCGGGCGGCGGCACCACCGCCGAAATCCTCAGCGCCGCCGGCTACAAGGTGCTGATCATCGAGGAAGGCCCGCTGAAGACCAGCAGCGACTTCAAGATGCAGGAAGCCGAGGCCTACCCCTCGCTCTACCAGGAAGGCATCGGCCGCATGACCAAGGATGGCGCGGTGACCGTCCTCCAGGGCCGCGCCGTGGGCGGCACCACCCTGATCAACTGGACCTCCAGCTTCCGCACCCCCGATCCGACCCTGGAACACTGGGCCAAGGAACATGGCGTCAAGGGCCACAGCCCAGCCGAGATGGCGCCCTGGTTCGAGAAGATGGAGCAGCGTCTCGGCGTCGCGCCCTGGGCCATCCCGCCGAACCCCAACAACGACGTGCTGCGCAGCGGCTGCGAGAAGCTCGGCCTGCACTGGAAGGTCATCCCGCGCAACGTGCGGGGCTGCTGGAACCTCGGCTATTGCGGCATGGGCTGCCCGACCAACGCCAAGCAGTCGATGCTGGTCACCACCATCCCCGCCACCCTCGAGAAGGGCGGCGAGTTGCTCTACCTCGCCCGCGCCCACCGCCTGCTGATCGACGGCGACAAGGTCACAGGCATCGAATGCCAGGGCATGGACGAGCGCTGCGTGGCGCCCACCGGCCGCACCATCACCGTCAAGGCGCGGCACTACGTGCTGGCCGGCGGCGGCATCAACACCCCCGGCCTGCTGCTGCGCTCCGACGCACCCGACCCCCACGGCCGCACCGGCAAGCGCACCTTCCTGCACCTGGTGAATTTCTCCGCCGCGCAGTTCGACCAGGTGATCAACCCCTTCTACGGCGCGCCGCAGTCCATCTACTCCGACCATTACCAATGGGACGACGGCACCACCGGGCGCATGTCCTACAAGCTCGAAGTGCCGCCGCTGCAGCCCGCGCTCACCGCCACCCTGCTCGGCCGCTTCGGCATCGACAACGCCCTGCGCATGGAACAGCTGCCCCACACCAACGTGATGCTCGCCCTGCTGCGCGACGGCTTCCACCCGGACAGCGCCGAAGGCACGGTGGAGCTGCGCGGCGACGGCAGCCCGGTGCTCGACTACCGCATGACCGACTACACCTGGGACGGCGTGCGCCGCGCCTTCCAGGTGATGGCCGAGATCCAGTTCGCCGCCGGGGCGAAGGCCGTGCTGCCGCTGCACGCGGACGCCGGCTACGTGAAAACCGCCGCCGAGGCCCGCACGCTGATCGACGGCCTGTCGCTGGAGCTCTACCGCACCCGCCTCGGCAGCGCCCACGTCATGGGCGGCTGCGCCATGGGCGAGGACCCGAAGCAGGCGGTCACCGACAGCCTCGGGCGGCACCATCAGCTGACCAACCTCTCGATCCACGACGGCTCGCTGTTCCCCACCAGCATCGGCGCCAACCCGCAGCTGTCGGTCTATGGCCTGACCTCGCAGCTTTCCAGCGCACTCGCCGAGCGCCTCAAGAGCGCCTGAGCGAGATAAACCGGCATGCTCCGGCGTCTTGGCCGCTGGAGCATGCTGCGCTACCATCCGATTCCCTTACGGACCCCTGCCAGGACGTAGCGATGAACCGAGTGTTGTATCCGGGTACCTTCGACCCGATCACCAAAGGCCACGGCGATCTGATCGAACGTGCCTCCCGCCTGTTCGATAGCGTGATCATCGCGGTCGCCGCCAGCCCCAAGAAGAACCCCCTGTTCTCCCTGGAGCAACGCGTCGAGCTGGCCCGGGAAGTCACCAAGCACCTGCCCAACGTCGAGGTGGTGGGCTTCTCCACCCTGCTGGCGCACTTCGTCAAGGAGCAGAAGGCCAATGTCTTCCTCCGTGGCCTGCGCGCGGTCTCCGACTTCGAATACGAGTTCCAGCTGGCCAACATGAACCGCCAGCTGGCGCCGGACGTGGAGAGCATGTTCCTCACCCCGTCGGAAAAGTACTCCTTCATCTCCTCCACCCTGGTGCGCGAAATAGCGGCCCTGGGCGGGGACATCACCAAGTTCGTCCACCCCGCGGTGGCCGACGCCCTGGCCGAGCGCTTCAAGCGCTGAGCCCCGCGATACGGCGGTCGGCGCGCGCAAAAGGTGCGCCGATCGCGCCATTCCGGCACAATTCCGCCATTGTCTGCTGAACACCGCCGCCGCACGGCGACGGTAGGAGTTGTTCCATGTCCCTCAAGATCACCGACGACTGCATCAACTGCGACGTCTGCGAACCCGAGTGCCCCAACGGCGCCATCTCCCAGGGCGAAGAGATCTACATCATCGACCCGAACCTGTGCACCGAGTGCGTCGGCCACTACGACGAGCCCCAGTGCCAGCAGGTCTGCCCGGTGGACTGCATCCCCCTGGACGACGCCCGCGTCGAAACCCGCGACCAGCTGATGGACAAGTACCTCAAGCTCACGGGCAAGGCCTGACGCCATGGGCCGCCAGCTCCGTGACACGGCCTGGCGCCCCGCCCTGCTCGCGGCGCTGCTGCTGTTCAGCGTCGCGCTACGGGCGGCGCCTCCCCAGCAGGCTGCGGTAGCCAGCGCGCAACCCTCGGCCACGGTCGCTGGCCTGGAAACCCTGGCCATGGGCGGCAACGCCTTCGACGCCGCAGTGGCCATCAGCGCCGCCCTGGCAGTGGCCGAGCCCCACGGCTCCGGCCTCGGTGGCGGCGGCTTCTTCCTCCTGCGCAAGGCCGGCGACAAGCAACCCACCTACCTGTTCCTCGATGCCCGCGAACGCGCGCCCCTGGCCGCCCACCCCGACCTCTACGTCCGCGACGGCAAGGTGCAGCCGCAGCTCTCCATCAACGGCCCGCTGGCCGCCGCGATTCCCGGGCTGCCCGCCGCGCTGGTGGACCTGGCCCAGCACCACGGCCGCCTGCCCCTGGGTGACTCCCTGGCCCCGGCCATCCGCCTGGCCCGTGACGGCATCTCGGTCGACCGCGTGTACATCGAGCGCGCCGGCTTCCGCATCGCCGCCATGCGCGACGACCCCGAGACCGCGCGCATCTTCCTCGACGACAAGGGCGAGGTGCCCGACGAATTCAGCCTGCTGCGCCAGCCCGACCTGGCGCGCACCCTGGAACGCATCGCCCGCTACGGCAAGGCCGGCTTCTATGCCGGCGAGACCGCCGACAAGCTGGTCAAGGGCGTACGCGCCGCCGGCGGCATCTGGACCCAGCAGGACCTGGACAGCTACCGGGTGGTGGAACGCCAGCCGCTGCGCTACGCCCTGGCCGATGGCCGTGAGCTGATCGGCGCACCGCCGCCCTCCGCCGGTGGCGTGGCCCTGGCCCAGAGCCTGGCGATGCTGCAGCAGCTGCCCTGGCGCGAGGGCGACAAACTGCAGCGCACCCACTATGTGGTGGAAGTACTGCGCCGCGCCTACCGTGACCGCGGCCTGCTGGGCGACCCCGACTTCGTCGCCAACCCGGTGAGCCAGTTGCTCGCCCCGGCCTACCTCAAGCACCTGGCCGCCGGCATCGACCCGCAGCGCGCCACCCCGAGCGCCAGCCTGCCGCCCGCCCCCGCCTGGCGCGAAGGCGACCACACCACCCACTTCGCGGTGATCGACAAGGACGGCAACGCCGTCGCCGCCACGCTCTCGGTCAACCTGCCCTTCGGCGCCGCCTTCGTCGCCCCCGGCACCGGCGTGCTGCTCAACGACGAGATGGACGACTTCGCCGCCGATACCCACGGTGCCAACGCCTACGGCCTGGCGGGCAGCCAGGCCAACGCAGTGGCCGCCGGCAAGCGCCCGCTGTCGAGCATGAGCCCCACCTTCATCGAGAGTGCGAAGGAATTCACCGCCTTCGGCACCCCGGGCGGCAGCCGCATCCCCAGCATGGTGCTGCTGTCGATCCTGGAATACCTCGATGGCCAGCCCGTGGCCCGCTGGCCGGCGGTGCCGCGCTATCACCACCAGTACCTGCCCGACGTCATCGAGCACGAGCCGAGCACCTTCAGTGACGCCGAGATCGCCGCCCTGCAAGCACGCGGCTACAGCCTCAAGCGCATCGAGCGCGGCTATGGCAACCAGCAGGTGCTGTTCTGGGACAAGGACGGCGGCCGCGTCGAAGCCGCCAGCGACCCGCGCGGCGTGGGCCTGGCCAAGCCCCTGCAAGAGCAGCGCTGAGCCACGCAGTGGCTCAGGACAGCTCGATCAGCCCTTCGTCTTCCTGCGCCAGGTCCTTGCGGAACATCCCCTGGCCCTGGCCGATCATCAACACGTTGCGCAGGCTCTGGATGATGCGGCTGGCATAGCCCAGGTCGTTCATCAGCGAGCTCATCTGCAAACCATCCAGCTGGCCGCTGCGTACCGCCGCGAACAGGCGATTGCGGAAGTCGCCATCGAAATCCGCCGCCTTCTCGTCCAGCCATTGCAGGTGCTGTGACCAGACTTCGTCCGGCAGCTCCGAGCGGCTCAGCTCGCGCACCTGGTGCAGGGTCGCCAGCAGGTGGCGGCGCAGCTCCACGTAGGCATCCCGCGTAGCCGACGGCCCGCCTTCCAGGTAGTGGCCGAGGTTCTTCTGCAGGTGCTTGGCATCCTTCACCGCATCCACCAGTTGCAGCGCCGCCACCTGGCAACTGACCCAGAACTGCTGGTGCGCCTCGTCCAGCGTCACTTCCAGGCGCCCCATGAAGCTCAGCAGGTCGCCGTACACGCCCTTGATGTGGCGCTGGTAGAGCGTCTCGGCATCCAGGTGATGACGCACCGGCGGCGCCTGCAAGGCGGCCTCGTCGGGGCGGTCCTTGCTCAGCAGGTCCACCGGCAGGAACAGCGCGTGGCAGATCACCTCCAGGCTCAGGCGCCCCAGGTGGCGCAGCTCCTGCACCACCGCGCTGGCCGCTGCATCGGCGGAATCCAGGGCACGCTCGCTGAGGTAGCGCGCGCGCACCCGTTCCGGTTCCGCCGGCCCGGCCGCCAGCTCGGTGATCAGCACCTGGGGCTCGCTGCGCTCGGGGAGCCAGCGCACCAGCAGGGTCGCCAGGCGCCCCTGCCAGGGCCAGAACAGCGCCACGCCAAAGGCGTTGAACAGGGTGTGGAACATCGCCAGCTGGATCAGCGGGTTGCCGCCCAGGCCCATCGGCTCCGCCAGGGCATGCACCAGCCAGGTCAAGGGCCCGAGCAGGATGAAGGCGAGCACCCCGGTGACGACGTTGAACAACACATGGGCCAAGGCCAGGCGCTGGCCGCTGCGGTTACCGCCGAGGGAGCCGACGAAGGCCGTAGTGACGCTACTGCCGACGTTGGAGCCGATGGCGATCGCCAGGCTCTGGCCCAGCTCCAGCTGGCCGCTGGCCAGGGCCGCGAGGGTCAGCATCAGGGCAGCGTGGCTGGACTGCAGCACCACGGTCACCAACATCCCCACCGCCACGAACAGCAGGCTGCCGAGCAGGCCATCGACCTGCAGGCCGGTCATGTCGAAGCCATCGTCAAAGGTCGAAAAGCCGTCCTTGATCTGGTCGATGCCAAGGAACACGAAGGCAATGCCCAGCACGATGCGCCCGGCGGCCTTGCTGCGCGGACCGACGAAGCCGGCAAGCACGCCGAACACCAGCAGCGGCAGGGCCAAAGGCGAGAGGCTGAGGTTCTGCCCGGCCATGGCCAGCAGCCAGATACCGCTGGTGGCGCCCAGGTTGGCGCCGAACAGAATGGCGATGCCACCGGCCAGCTGGATCAGCCCGGTGCTGATGAAGGCGATGGTGAGCAGGGATACCAGGGTGCTGGATTGCAGCAGCAGAGTGCCGCACACACCGAACATCAGGCCCTTGAACGGCGTCGCGGTGCTGCGCCCCAGCAGTTGCTCCAGCTTGCCGCCGGCCAGGTCGCGCAGCCCTTCCTCCAGGCACTGCATGCCAAAGAGGAACAGCGCCAGCCCCGCGCAGAGCTGCAACCAGCCCGCGCTCATCCAGAAGCTCCCGGCCAACCCGGCCGCCGCCAGCGCCACCAGCGCGATCAATGGAAAGCCTTTCACGTCATCCCCCTTCCCTGGCGGGCACCAAAAAGGGCGCCCCAAATGCAAACGGCCCCTTGCTCATCACTGGGCAAGGGGCCGTTTCCGGCTCGAGGAGCCGAGAATAGCGCGATCAGTCTTTCTGGTAACCGCTGGTGGTGCAGCCCAGGCAACGCACGAAGGCTTCTTTGCCCGGATCGACCACCAGGGCCTTGCCGGCGGCGCCGACATTGCCGCCCAGGGCGCTGAAGGGCAGGCTCACCACGAACAGGCCGGCACCGACGACGGTGGCGCCGATCAGCAGCGGGCGGGCGATCAGCAGGTCGCCGACCATGGAGTACGCAGGCGGCGCATCGGCGGTGTACATCGGGTCGCCACTGGAGTTCTGCTGCACAACCTCAGCCTGCGTCGGCAGCGCCATGAGGCCAGAGGTCAGCGCCAAGACAGCAGCGGAAGTGCGGAACAGGTTCATGATGCAATCCTTCGGCTATTAGAGGAGTAATGCGGCTAACTATAACAGTGCTCGTGCGCTTTTCAGCGTGACGGCCTTCAATCGCCGTTAAAAGCGTAGTCGGGTTTTTTCGGCTCGTACGGCAGGTAGAACGCCAGCAGCCGGCGCAGGTCGGCCGTGGCATCGCCGGTGGTGTGGAACGGCTCGCCGATGACGATGCGCCGATTGCGGTAATCCAGCGCCGCCGGCACCACCGGAACGCCCGCGCCCCGGGCGATGTGATAGAAGCCCATCTTCCAGCGCTCTACCCGCTTGCGCGTGCCCTCCGGCGACAGCACCAGGATGAATTCACGGTTCTCGCCGAAGGCCTGCACGGCCTGCTCCACCTGGTTGAGCGTGAGGTGGCGCTGGATGGGAATGCCGCCCCAGCGCCGCATCAGCCCGGCGAAGGGCCAGCGGAAGATGCTGTGCTTGCCGAACCAGCGGGCATTCAGGCGGAGGATGAACTTGGCGGCGATGAACAGCACGAAATCCCAGTTGGACGTGTGGTGCGCGCCGATCACCACGAACTTGTCGAGGGGCGGCAACTGCCCCTCGATGCGCCAGCCCATGAGCCGGAAGACCCCATGGCCGATGGCCTCCGCAACCGCGTTGCGGGGCAGGTAGTTGCCGGACATCCTTCACCTCTTCTTATTGTTCTCGGCATTTCTCGACGTTCGCGACCGCAGGCCGACAGGGCCTCGCCGGCTTAGCGCTGGCAGCGCGGGCAGTAGACGCTGGCCCGCTGCCCCAGCTTCACCTCGCGCAGGGTGGAGCCACAGGTCTTGCAGAACTCGCCGCCGCGCCCATAGGCGAACAGCTCCTGCTGGAAGTAGCCCGGCTGGCCGTCGCCGCCGACGAAGTCGCGCAGGGTGGTGCCGCCACGCTCGATGGCGTGGGCGAGGATGCGCTTGATCTCCTCGGCGAGCTTCAGGTAGCGCGCCCGCGACACCGTGCCCGCCTCGCGGCGCGGGTCGATGCCGGCAGCGAACAGCGCCTCGGTGGCGTAGATGTTGCCCACGCCCACCACCACGGCGTTATCCATGATGAAGGGCTTCACCGCCATGCTGCGCCCGCGGGACAGCTGGTACAGGCGCTCGCCATCGAACAGCCCGGTCAGCGGCTCGGGGCCCAGGTTGCGCAGCAATTCATGGTTGTGCGGGTCCTGGCTCCAGAGCATGGCACCGAAGCGGCGCGGGTCGGTGTAGCGCAGCGAAAGGCCCGACTCCAGCTCGATATCCACATGCTCGTGCTTGGCCGCCGCCGTACCCGTTTCCACCAGGCGCAGGTTGCCGGACATCCCCAGGTGGCTGATCAGCGTGCCCGCCTCGGCCTGCAGCAGCAGGTACTTGGCGCGGCGTTCGACGACCACGAAACGCTGGCCGGAGAGGCGCACGTCGAGGTCTTCGGGGATGGGCCAGCGCAGGCGGCGCTCACGCACCACCACGCGGCTCACGCGCTGGCCTTCGAGGTAGGGCGCGATGCCCCGCCGCGTGGTTTCAACTTCAGGTAATTCAGGCATGGGTGTCTCGGCGTGAAGCGCTGCAGGCGATCAGTGGGCGCCCAGTTCGCGGATGCTTTCCTTGAGGTTCTCGAAGTCGTACTCCGACAGGCCGACATAGTCGAGCACCAGCGCGCGGATGCTGTTCCACTCGTGGTCGTCGGCCTGGTTGCCCAGCACCAGGTGCGAGGCGCAGACGTGCTCGGCCATCTTCAGGATCGCCAGCAGCGTCTTCAACGGCGCATCGCGGCCGGAGTCGTCGCTGAAGATCGACAGCGCGTTGTGGTGGTTGGCAATGGCCTCGCAGAGGTGCTCCGGCAGGCGCCAGGAGCGCGCGGTGAAGTAGCCCACCACCGCATGGTTGGTGTTGAGCAGGCGGTTCTCGGTGTCGACGATGCGGCGCTCGACGCTGGCGCTGGCATAGGCCTCCTCCAGCACCGTCATGTAGTCGGGGAAGCGCTTGAGCATCAGCGGGATGCCGCAGTTGTGGAACAACCCCAGCGCATAGGCCTCATCGGCCTGCTGGTGGCCGATGCGCTTGGCCAGGGTCAGGCAGGTCATGGCCACGTCCTGGGCGGTGTCCCAGAAGCGGTTCAGGGTGACGATGGTCTCGTCGGTCATCTCGCCCTTGATCGACTGCGCGTTGATCAGGTTGATCACCGTGTTGCAGCCCAGCAGGTTGACCGCCTGCTGGATCGAGGCGATGCGGTTGGTCAGCCCGTAGAACGGCGAGTTGACGATCTTCAGCAGCGCGCCCGACAGGCCCGGGTCCTGGCTGATGAGCTTGGCGATGGTGCGCAGGTCAGGGCTGGGCATGACCTGCTCCATCTGCAGGTCGACCATGATCTGCGGCTGGGGCGGCACGCTGATGCCCTGGAGGAAATGACGGATCTGTTCAGCAGAGAGTTCTTGGGCCATGACAGCGAGACTGGGACGGAAAATAAGGCTGACAGTCTAACCCCAGGCAGCGGCGAACTGGCCAGCGTTTTAGCTGAACTTTCGCCTAACGGTCGGCTCGGAAAGCGACCGATTCGCGACTGCGTCGGCACTGCTGTGCCAGCACCGGGAAAAGCACTCGCGGGTGGTGCGGAGAACGCCCGCCGGTAGCAGGTTCGGCGGGCGCCTTCGGTTATAATCCCGCTCTTTTTTCCGGAGAGCGACCCATGTCCCTGCCCAGCCTGCGCCTCAAAGCCAACGCCGATCGACGCCTGCGCGCCGGCCACCTGTGGGTCTACAGCAACGAGATCGACGTGGTCGCCACTCCGCTGAACGCCTTCCAGCCCGGCGACCAGGCCATCCTCGAAGCCGCTGGCGGCAAGGCCCTGGGCGTGGTCGCGCTGAGCCCGAACAACCTCATCTGCGCGCGCCTGGTGTCCCGCGACGTCAAGCACAGCCTCGACAAGTCGCTGCTGGTGCACCGCATCAACGTGGCCCTGAGCCTGCGCGAGCGCCTGTTCGACAAGCCCTACTACCGCCTGGTCTACGGCGACTCCGACCTGCTTCCGGGCCTGGTGGTGGACCGTTTCGGCGACCATATCGTGGTGCAACTGGCCTCCGCCGCCATGGAGCGCAACAAGGACGCCGTGCTCGAAGCCCTGGTGCAGGTGCTCAAGCCCCGTGGCGTGCTGTGGAAGAACGACTCCGCCGCCCGTGACGCCGAAGGCCTGGAGCGCTACGTGGACACCGCCTTCGGCGTGGTGCCCGAGTGGGTCGCCCTGGAAGAGAACGGCGTGAAGTTCGAAGCCCCGGTACTGGAAGGCCAGAAGACCGGCTGGTTCTACGACCACCGCATGAACCGCGCGCGCCTGGCGCCCTACGTCAAGGGCAAGCGCGTGCTCGACCTGTTCAGCTACATCGGCGGCTGGGGCGTGCAGGCCGCGGCCTTCGGCGCCAGTGAAGTGTTCTGCGTCGATGCCAGCGGCTTCGCCCTCGACGGCGTCGAGCGCAACGCCACCCTAAACGGCGTGGCCGAGCAGGTCACCTGTGTCGAAGGCGACGTCTTCGAAGCCCTCAAGGAACTGAAAGCCTCCGAAGAGCGCTTCGACGTGGTGGTGGCCGACCCGCCCGCCTTCATCAAGCGCAAGAAGGACCTGAAGAACGGCGAAGCCGCCTACCGCCGCCTCAACGAACAGGCCATGCGCCTGCTCAACAAGGACGGCATCCTGGTCAGCGCCTCCTGCTCCATGCACCTGCCCGAGGACGACCTGCAGAACATCCTGCTCGGCAGCGCCCGCCACCTGGACCGCAACATCCAGCTGCTGGAACGCGGCGGCCAGGGCCCGGACCACCCGGTGCACCCGGCCATCCCGGAAACCCGCTACATCAAGAGCATCACCTGCCGCCTGCTGCCCAACAGCTGAGCATGACCACCCCGCAGGTCCGGGCCTTCGGCGCCACCGAAGGGCCCCTGGCGCTTTACTTCCACGGCACCCCCGGCGGTGCCCTGGAAGCGCAATGGCTGCACGCCGCCGCACAACGCCATGGCATCCGTCTTGTCGCCCTCGAACGCGCCAGCCTGGCGCCAGGCCTGGAAGGAGATGCCTATCTCCAGGCCCTGGCCGAATGGACGGTACGCATGGCGGACGGGCAGCCGGCAGCCCTCGTGGGGTTCTCCATCGGCGCACATGTCGCCCTGCGGGTCGCTCGGGCGCTAGGCCCCAGCTGCCAATGCCTGCTGGTATCCGCCGCCGCACCGCTTGAATGGCCGCAAAGCTGGGAGGGCATGGGTGCCGGCCGCCACACCTTCCAGCTCGCCCAGCGCCATCCCCAGCGCCTGGCGCGGATAGCGCGCTTCCAGGGCGCGCTCGCCCGGCAGTTTCCCGGACTACTGACCAGCCTGCTGTTCCAAGGCATCGGCGCCCAAGAGCGCCGCTTCGCACGGCAGCAGCGGCCGCACCTGAAGCGGCTGCTGGCCAGCGCTTTTGCAGACGGTCCGGCAGCCTACCTGAGAGATCTCCTGCTCTATTGCCAACCCTGGGCCGATGAGCTGGCAGCCGTCGAAGGGCCGGTCACGCTCTGGCACGGCGAGGATGATCGCTGGGCACCACCCGGGATGGCCCGCGGGCTCCAGCAGCACCTGCGCAGCACCACGCTGAACTGGCTGCCTGAGCTCGGCCACTACGGCGCGCTCCTGCACTGCGCCGACGACCTGATACAGGCCTGCCGCTTCTGATCCGACGGCGCCCCGGCCCTGGTGCCGGGGCGCCCGTCATCCGCCTGCCGCAAACCTTTCACCAAAACTTCATCCCCTCCCGCCCCGCTGTCATTCCCCCGCAACTCGGCCACGCTGGTATAGACCACCGCGAGGCAAGCCCGTCGTCTGCATCGCATCGCTGCAACCACAACAATCAAGGATGCGTCATGACAACAATGAAACGCGCGGGGCGCCTGCTGGCCCTCGCTACCGCCTCGCTGCTCGCCTTGCAGGCCCAGGCCGGCACCAACAAGGTGCTGTTCTTCGGTATCGACGGCTTCAAGGCCGATGCCATTCCCGCCGGCAACATGGTCAACCTCGAGCAACTGATCGCCAGCGGCGTCTACACCGACGGTGGCTGGTCGCCGGACACCTCCATGAGCGGCCCCGGCTGGTCGACCCTGTTCATGGGTGTCGAGCGCGACAAGCACGGCGTGCGCGACAACAACTTCACCGGGCAGAACTACGCCCAGTACCCGCACTTCCTCGCCCTGCTGGAACAGCGCAAGCCCCAGCTGGTGACCGCCTATGCCTACAACTGGTCGCCGCTCTACGCGCAGATGAAGCCCCAGGCCGACCTCAAGTTCGACGGCCCCGAAGCCAATGACCCGGTGCTGATCGCCCAGGCCGAGGACTGGCTGCGCAACCGCGCCGACCTCGACGTGCTCAGCGCCTACTACTACGGCGTCGACGAAGCCGGCCACAGCCACGGCTTCCACTCCGACACCCCGCAATACGTCCAGGCCATGGGCCAGGCCGACGCCGCCCTCGGCCGCCTGCTGCAGGCGATCAAGTCGCGCCCCACCTACGCCCAGGAGAACTGGCTGATCGTGGTCAGCACCGACCACGGCGGCAGCAGCACCGGCCACGGCGCCAACCGCCCCGAACACCGCAAGGTGGCGGTGGTGCTCAGCGGCGCCGGCATTCCCGCCCTCGGCCGCAACCGCCTGGCCACCCCGCTGCGCCAGGTGGACGTGGTGCCCACCCTGTTCGAGCACCTGGGCGTCTCCACCCAGGGCCTGGCCCTGGACGGCCGCTCGCGCCTGCACCCGGTGGCCCGCACCTTCGCCTTCGGCCAGAACATACTGGCCAACCCCGGCGCCGAGTACGGCGCGGCCCACACCGACCTGGCCTACGACCCGGACATCGCCGGCTGGACCAAGGGCGGCCTGCAGACGGTGATGCGCTACGGCGCCCGCAGCGAACTGCCCGCCGGCCAGGGCCAGCTCTTCGTCGGCCAGGGCAAGGGTTCCCTGACCCAGCGCATCGAGCTGCCGCCGGAAGCCGCCGGCCGTCCCTTCCAGCTCGACGCCCTGCTCGGCGCCAGCGCCGGCAGCAGCCATGACGCCCGTGTGCTGGTGCGCTTCCACACCGCTGAGAAACGCAGCTCGGTGTACTGGAACGACGACACCGGCTACTTCTTCGCCGGCGACCGCTACTACCGCTACAACTACCGCGACGACAAGGTCGACGCCGGTTATCCACAACCCATCGCCGGCAACTGGATCGGCTTCGAAGGCTTCGAGGGCGGCGCACGGGATATCGACGCCGGCTTCAACGCCGGCAACGGCAAGGCGTACTTCTTCAAGGGCACCCAGTACGTGCGCTTCGACATCGCCAGCGACCGCGTCGACCCCGGTTATCCCAAGCCCATCGCCGGTAACTGGGCCGGCCTGGAACGCTTCAGCGGCGGCGCCCGCGACATCGACGACGTGCTCGAGGTCAGCGGCTCCAAGCTGTACTTCTTCAAGGGCAGCCAGTACATCCGCTACAACCTGACCACCGGCGACAAGGCGGACAAGAACTACCCGCTGGACGTCTCCGGCGCAACCTGGTCCGGCGTGCAGCAGTGGCCCCTGGGCCTGGACGCGGCGGTCAAGCGCAACAGCTCCATCGCCTACCTGTTCAACGGCGGCGAGTACGTGCGCTACAACCTGATCACCGACAAGGCCGAGAGCGGCTACCCGCGCCCCGTGGACGGCGCCACCTGGCCGGGCCTGACCGGCTTCGTCGAAGCGGGCACCGCCTTCGCCACGCCCGCCCTGACCGCCGCCGAGCGCAACGGCCAGCCGCTGGCCCGCAACCTCTATGGCACGGTGCCGGCCGGCGCTACCTCGGTGGAGGTGGAGCTGCGCTTCGAGAAGGGCAGCGGCGCCGGCTTCCCCTTCGCCGATGAGCTGAACTTCCGCGTCGACTGACCCCCGGTCACCCAGGTGCGCGCCGACCGCTCGGCCCCCGGCCTTCCGCCCGGAGCGCACCTGGGATTAGAATCCCCTCTTCCCTGCCACACCCTCAGGCGGGCCAGTGAGCCCCGGCCGAGCGCGCGGTGATCCCGCGATGCCCTCACGCCACCCCCGGACGCAACGACCACATCCGTTTGCCAACGGCACCCACCGCGCTCACGATACGACCTATAACCTGATCAGCCTGCAGGACAGAAGACATGCCTGATTACCGCTCGAAGACCTCCACCCACGGCCGCAACATGGCCGGCGCCCGCGCCCTCTGGCGCGCCACCGGGATGAAGGACGAAGACTTCAAGAAGCCGATCATCGCCATCGCCAACTCCTTCACCCAGTTCGTGCCCGGCCACGTGCACCTGAAGGACCTGGGCCAACTGGTCGCCCGCGAGATCGAAAAGAACGGTGGCGTGGCCAAGGAATTCAACACCATCGCGGTCGACGACGGCATCGCCATGGGCCATGACGGCATGCTCTATTCCCTGCCGAGCCGCGAAATCATCGCCGACTCCGTGGAATACATGGTCAACGCCCACTGCGCCGACGCCATCGTCTGCATCTCCAACTGCGACAAGATCACCCCCGGCATGCTGATGGCCGCCCTGCGCCTGAACATCCCGGTGGTGTTCGTCTCCGGCGGCCCGATGGAAGCCGGCAAGACCAAGCTCGCCAACCACGGCCTGGACCTGGTGGACGCCATGGTGGTCGCCGCCGACGACTCCTGCTCCGACGAGAAGGTCGCCGAGTACGAGCGCAGCGCCTGCCCCACCTGCGGTTCCTGCTCCGGCATGTTCACCGCCAACTCGATGAACTGCCTGGTCGAAGCCCTGGGCCTCGGCCTGCCGGGCAACGGCTCCACCCTGGCCACCCACTCGGACCGCGAGCAGCTGTTCCTGCGTGCCGGCCGCCTGGCCGTCGAGCTGTGCCAGCGCTACTACGGCGAAGGCGACGAGTCCGTGCTGCCGCGCAACGTCGCCAGCTTCAAGGCGTTCGAGAACGCCATGACCCTGGACATCGCCATGGGCGGTTCCACCAACACCATCCTGCACCTGCTGGCCGCCGCCCAGGAGGCGGAAATCGCCTTCGACCTGCGCGACATCGATCGCCTGTCGCGCAAGGTGCCGCAGCTGTGCAAGGTGGCGCCGAACATCCAGAAGTACCACATGGAAGACGTGCACCGCGCCGGCGGCATCTTCAGCATCCTCGGCGAGCTGGCCCGTGGCGGCCTGCTGCACACCGATGTGCCCACCGTGCACAGCCCGAGCATGAGCGACGCCATCGCCCAGTGGGACATCACCCAGACCGCTGACGAAGCCGTGCACACCTTCTTCAAGGCGGGCCCGGCCGGCATCCCGACCCAGGTCGCCTTCAGCCAGAGCACCCGTTGGGACACCCTGGACGACGACCGCGCCGAAGGCTGCATCCGCAGCGTCGAGCACGCCTACTCCCAGGAGGGCGGCCTGGCCGTGCTCTACGGCAACATCGCCCTGGACGGCTGCGTGGTGAAAACCGCGGGCGTGGACGAATCCATCCACGTGTTCGAAGGCACCGCGAAGATCTTCGAAAGCCAGGACAGCGCCGTGAAGGGCATCCTCGCCGACGAAGTGAAGGCCGGCGACATCGTCATCATCCGCTACGAAGGCCCGAAAGGCGGCCCGGGCATGCAGGAAATGCTGTACCCCACCAGCTACCTGAAGTCCAAGGGCCTGGGCAAGCAATGCGCCCTGCTCACCGACGGCCGCTTCTCCGGCGGCACCTCGGGCCTGTCCATCGGCCACGCTTCTCCGGAAGCCGCCGCCGGTGGCGCCATCGGCCTGGTGCAGGACGGCGACAAGGTGCTGATCGACATCCCCAACCGCAGCATCAACCTGCTGGTTTCCGATGAAGAACTGGCCACCCGCCGCGCCGCGCAGGACAAGAAAGGCTGGAAACCCGCCGCCCCGCGTACCCGCAAGGTGACCACCGCCCTCAAGGCCTACGCCCTGCTCGCCACCAGCGCCGACAAGGGCGCCGTGCGCAACAAGGCGATGCTGGAAGACCTGTAAGCGCTACCCGCGAACGAAAAAGCCCGGCCATGTGCCGGGCTTTTTATTGAATGCTCCGTCAGCTCGGCAGCTTCACCCGCACACACCGTAGGATGGCGTAGAGCGCAGCGAAACCCATCACCGCCCCACGCAGACACCGCAAACGTCGGGTTGCACCCGACCTACACGCTGCTCATAGGAGCTCGCCAGACTTCATGCAAAGCCTGAAGCTCGAATTCGAAGAGAGTGCCGCCGAGTTCTACATCGCCTCGCTTGCGAGGGGAATTCTCGAAGGCATCAAGAGCGGCGCCCTGACTGCCGAGACCGGCATCTGGTCCCTGGGCCGCCCCGTATTCCGCAACACCCTCACGACCCTGCCCATCAGCGCAGAGTTGAAAGAGGTTCTGGAAAGCTTCGACGAGCTCGATGCCCTCACAGAACTCGGTATCGACCTGCAACCCACGCTACAACGCATGATCGACACGCTGAACCGCTGTCAGCGCTCGATCAATGTCGACGCGAGCCTGATTATTCGCGCCATCAGTGCTCCTTAGGGTGCACCTGTCATGTAGGGGCGACTTCAGTCGCCAAGGGCCGCGTAGCGGCCCCATGCGCGGCCAGAAGCGGGCGAATGAATTCGCCCCTACACAAACGCTTCCAAAGCAGGCACTTCGCGAGCAAAGCTCGCTCCTACCCATACGCTCCAGCACCCGCCAAACATCTGACCGGCGCCCCCGGCCATTCAGGTAGAATCGCCGCTTTTTTGCGGACCATCGCCATGAGTTCACTGGAAAACCCGGCCACTTCCACCTCCCGCAACGAGCTGGTCTACGGCCTCGACGACAAGCCGCGCCCGCTGGTGGCGCTGCTCGCCGCACTGCAGCACCTGCTGGCGATCATCGTGCCCATCGTCACCCCCGGTCTGCTGATCTGCCAGGCCATCGGCGTCTCGGCGCGCGACACCAACCTGATCGTCTCCATGTCGCTGGTGATCTCCGGCATCGCCACCTTCGTCCAGTGCAAGCGCTTCGGCCCTTTCGGCGCCGGGCTGCTGATCGTCCAGGGCACCAGCTTCAACTTCGTCGGCCCGCTGATCGCCGGCGGTGCGCTGATGGTCAAGCAGGGCACCCCGGTGGAAGCGGTGATGGCCGCCATCTTCGGCGTGGTGATCGCCGGCTCCTTCGTGGAGATGGGCATCTCGCGCATCCTGCCCTTCGTCAAACGCCTGATCACCCCGCTGGTGACCGGCATCGTGGTGCTGATGATCGGCCTGACCCTGATCAAGGTCGGCCTGATCAGCATGGGCGGCGGCTTCGGCGCCATGGCCAACGGCACCTTCGCCAATGGCGAGAACCTGCTGCTGTCCGGCACCGTGCTGGCGATCATCGTGGTGCTCAACCGCATTCCCGTGGTGTGGATGCGCAGCTGCGCCATCGTCATCGCCCTGGCCGTGGGCTACGCCCTGGCCGGCTACCTGGGCCGCCTGGACTTCACCGGCATGCACCAGGCCGAGCTGTTCCAGGTGCCGATGCCGCTGCACTTCGGCCTGGGCTTCTCCTGGAGCCTGTTCATCCCGATGCTGGTGATCTACCTGGTCACCTCGCTGGAAGCCATCGGCGACGTCACCGCCACCAGCAAGGTCTCGCGCCAGCCGGTGGAAGGCCCGCTGTGGATGCAGCGCATCAAGGGCGGCGTACTGGTGAACGGCGCCAACTCGCTGCTGGCCGGCGTGTTCAACACCTTCCCCAGCTCGGTGTTCGCGCAGAACAACGGCGTGATCCAGCTCACCGGCATCGCCAGCCGCCACGTCGGCCTGTGGATCGCCGTGGTGCTGGTGATCCTCGGCCTGTTCCCGGCGGTGGCCGGCGTGATCCAGGCGGTGCCCGAGCCGGTGCTCGGCGGCGCGGCCATGGTGATGTTCGGCGCGGTGGCCGCCTCGGGCATCAACATCCTCGCCGGCATCGAGCTGGACCGCCGCGCACTGCTGATCATCGCCGTGTCCCTGGCCCTGGGCCTGGGTGTATCGCAGGTGCCGGAGTTCCTCGCGCACATGCCGGCGGCGCTGCGCAACGTGCTGGAATCCGGTGTCGCCACCGGCGGCATCTGCGCGCTGCTGCTGAACTGGTTCCTGCCGGAATCCCCGCGCCCCGCCGAGTGATGCAGAATGGGCCTCGCATTCCAACGAGGCCCCTTCCATGACCCTGCGCATCGGCCTGATCGCCGACACCCACGGCCTCCTGCGGCCCCAGGCGCTGGCCGCCCTGCAAGGCTGTGACCACATCCTCCACGCCGGCGACATCGGCAAGCCCGAGATCCTCGACGCCTTGCGCCGCCTGGCACCCCTGACCGTGGTACGCGGCAACAACGACACCGAGCACTGGGCGCAACGCATCCCTCACGACGCCACCCTGCGCTCCGGCGGCACCTGCCTCTATCTGGTCCACGACCAGGCGGACATCCCCGCCGACCTCGCCACGCGCGGCATCGACGCCATCATCACCGGCCACTCCCACAAGCCGCTGATCACCCACCGCGACGGCATCCTCCACATCAACCCGGGCAGCGCCGGGCCTCGGCGCTTCAAGCTGCCGATATCGGTGGGGTTGCTGTTGATAGGGGACGATGGGGTGCGGGCGGAGCTGCGAACCCTGAGTACCTGAGGCCACGTACTGATGCAGAATAACGCCGTCACCCACCCACCACCGATACGACGCCCATGAATCCTGCCGTGCCCCTGGAGGACCTGCCCGCCACTGCCCGGGCGATTCTCTACCAGTTGGCGCTGTGCCCCGAAGGCCGGGGTCGGACCGCTTTGCATAAGCACCTGCAACAGTGCCCTTTCGCCCGCACCGAATCCCGGGCCCTCTCGGTCGATGAAGTGGACGCCTGGCTGGATAGCCTCGAACGATCACATTGGCTGACGCGCGAGCAGACCTCACGCGGGCGGACCAACCGGCTTGAGCTCACCCGGCGCAACAACGTGCTGTTGCACCTGTTCAATGCGCCGGAAGCGCCCCTCTGCCTCGGCCTGACCCAACACCACCTCGCAACGCTTAACATCTGGTATGACCCGAAACCGGAGTTCATTCTGCAAGCCCTGTGGTGCACCCTGCTCGACGGCAACCCGGATGAACTCAAGCGCCTCTTCACCCGTTACCCGCACCACACCTATTCGTCCGGCATGCTGCACATGCATCCGACCCACCAGTTGCTGGAAACCGACGAAGCCGGCAAGCAACTGTTCCAGCTGCTACCCGACCCCATACAGCGCTGCTTGCTGACCCACTATCTGCAGCAGACCAATCTCCGCCTCGCCCCGGCCACGACAGCCTATGAGCAGGGCCTGGCTCTGGCCCGCCAGCAGCGCGACGACGAACTGGCCCTGGAACTCCTGCTGCAAGCCCTCTGGCGCGGTCACTGGTCCAGCCTGGCTCACCTCCGCCAGCCCACGCTCGTGATGTTCGAGAAGGTCATCACCCACTGCATCAAGGGAGAGACGCCCGCAGCGCTGAGTCATCTGGAAACCTGGCGCGCCCATCTGCGCAAACAGACCGGCCAGCGCAACCCGTTGTGGCACCCGGTGTTGAATGGTCTCTACAGCCTCGCACTGATCAGCAACTATGAGCCGTCCCGGCGCACCGCCCTCAAGCAGGCGCTAGTCCAGAACGAGAAGGAAGATTGCGGCCAGGCCTACCTGGTGCTCCGGGTGCTCCACGAACGCCTGCAAGGCACAACCCCCAAGCACAGCATCTACCGTCCCGCCGCCCCCGAGGGCCTGGACGGCCTGATGCTGGCGCTGGGGCTCTACTGGTTGGATGAATCCAACACCTCCACATGGCGGCAGACACTGAGCGACTACCGTCAGTCCCTCACCGAGGCGGGCTATCTGTGGCTGGCGGCTGAGTTCGATGCCCTGTTGGAAAAGCAGTTCGGACAAATCCGCCAGCTCACCTGGGTCCACCAGGAGGCGGGGCTACGCCCCCTGGTGGAGTCTTATCAGCGCCAGGAATCCTGGCAACTGGCCCTGCAGGCACTGCTGCAACTGAAGACCCCCAATGGGCAAGGCAAGCCCTCGCCAAGAACAACTCGCCTGGCCTGGTTGATCAGCCTGGGCGGCTACTACGACCAGGTCGAGCCACGGGAGCAGAAGCTCAACGCCAAGGGCCAGTGGAGCAAGGGGCGAGCCGTCGCCCTGCAGCGCCTGGTGACCGAGCTTGGCAGCCTGGACTTCCTCAATGATCAGGACCGTCAGGCCATAGGCCATATCCAGATCACGACCGACTACTACGGCCGTGAACGCTATGAGTTGCCGGTGCACGAAGCGCTGCCTGCCCTGGTCGGCCACCCGGCCCTGTACCGCGCCGAGCAGCCCGACCTGCGCCTCGACCTGGTCCTCGGCCAGCCCGCCCTGCACCTGGACGTCGGCAACGACGGGCGCCTGCATCTGCGCCTCAGCCCCTGGGAGGTGGATACCCACAACCGCGTGGTGATCGAGGAGGAAACGCCGACCCGGGTGGTGGTGTATCCGATCAGCCCGGGTATCCGCCAGGTGGCCGCGATCATCAGCACGGGCCTCGTCATGCCGATGACGGCCAAGCCACAGTTGCTGGACGCCATCGGCAATCTCGCGCCGCTGCTACCGATCCACTCCGACCTGCCGGAGCTGACCGCGCAGATCCCTGCGGTGGAGGCGGATGGCACGCTCTACGCACACCTGGTGCCGCTGGAACAGGGGCTGCGCCTGCAACTGCTGGTACGCCCGCTGCCGGATGGCAGTTGGCTGCGCCCCGGGCAGGGCAGCGCCAACATCCTGGGCGAGCAGTCCGGACAGACGATCCAGGCCCGGCGGGACCTCGACGCCGAGCGCAAGGCCCAGCAACGGGTGCTGGACGGCTGCCCCGGACTGGCCCAGGGCGACACCGATGGCATGGAGTGGAGCCTGGTCGACCCACAGGATGCGCTGCAGGTACTCGATGAATTAAAGGCGCTGGAAGGGCAAGGCTTACAGTGCGTCTGGCCCGAAGGCGGGCACATCCACCACAAGGGCCGTGTCGGCTTCGGGCAAATGCGCCTGGGGCTCAAGCAGCAGGGCGATTGGCTGCTCCTGCAGGGCCAGCTCACGCTGGACGATGGCAAGGTCGTGGAACTGCGCCGCCTGCTCGACCTGCAGCAGGCCTCGCCAGGCCGTTTCGTCCACCTGGGCGAGCGCGACTGGCTGGTCCTGGACGAGCGCCTGCGGCGTCAGTTGGAAGAACTGCAGCACCTGGCCGAGCGTTCCTCCGACACAGGCCTGCAGCTCACATCCCTCAGCGCCCCCCTGCTGGAAGCGCTGGCCGAGGAGGTCGCCGACTTCAAGGCCGATCACCACTGGCAAGGCTACCTTGAGCGACTCGCGAGCATGCGGGCCCACCAGCCGACGCCCCCCAGGACCCTGCTCGCGCAGCTGCGCGACTATCAGCACGAGGGGTTCTGCTGGCTGTCCCGCCTCGCACACTGGGGCGTAGGGGCCTGCCTGGCCGACGACATGGGCCTGGGCAAAACGGTGCAGTTGCTCGCGCTGTTGCTTGAGAGAGCCGGGCAGGGACCACAACTGGTGGTCGCACCCACGACGGTCACCCTGAACTGGCAGGCCGAATGCGCCCGCTTCGCCCCCAGCCTGAAGACCCGCCTCTACCATGAAGATCGCCGTCTGGACGCGCTTGGCCCCTGCGATCTGGTGATCGTCAGCTACGGCCTCCTGCACCAGGACAGCGAGGCCTTCGCGGCCCAGCGCTGGACCAGCGCGGTGCTGGACGAGGCACAAGCCATCAAGAATGCCCAGACCAAGCGCTCCCAGGCTGCAATGGCCCTGCAGGCCGACTTCCGCGCCGTGGCCACCGGCACCCCGCTGGAAAACCACCTGGGCGAGTTATGGAACCTGTTCCGCTTCATCAACCCCGGCCTGCTCGGCGGCCAGGAGAGCTTCAACGCGCGCTTCGCCATCCCCATCGAACGGGGCGACGGTGCTGCCCGCCGCACCTTGCGCAAACTGATCCAGCCCTTCCTGCTGCGCCGCCTGAAAAGCCAGGTGCTGGAGGAGCTGCCGCCGCGCACCGAGATCACCTACCGCGTGCCCCTGTCCTCGGAAGAAGCCCACCTCTACGAAGCCTTGCGCCAGCAGGCGCTGAGCAATCTCGAGCCTTCGGCAAGCGGCAACGCCAACCCCGTCCAGGTACTGGCGGAAATCACCCGCCTGCGGCGCTTCTGCTGCCACCCCTCACTGTCGGTACCGGGCAGCACGCTGGAGGGCAGCAAGCTACAGGCCTTCGCCGAGATCACCGAGGAGCTGCTGGCCAACGGGCACCGCGCGCTGGTGTTCAGCCAGTTCGTCGATCACCTGCAGATCGTCCGGGCATGGGTCGAGCAGAACGGCATCGGCTACCAGTATCTGGATGGCTCAACCCCGGCCAAGGATCGTCGTACCCGGGTCGATGCGTTCCAGGCCGGAGAGGGTGAACTCTTCCTCATCAGCCTGAAGGCGGGGGGCACTGGCCTCAATCTGACGGCGGCCGACTACGTGATCCACCTCGACCCCTGGTGGAACCCGGCCGTAGAGGACCAGGCCAGCGATCGGGCACACCGTATGGGGCAGCAACGGCCCGTCACCGTCTACCGGTTGATGACGGAACAGACCATCGAGGAACAGATCGTCGCCCTGCACCAGAAGAAGCGCGCCCTGGCGGACAGCCTGCTGGAAGGCGGCGAGATGAGTGCCCGGCTGGACGCCGAAGCGCTCCTCAAGCTATTGCGCGGAGAAGAGCGCTGAAGCGGCCTTAGCGCCGCTCCCACACCTGGAAGGCATAGGCGGGGGTGGCATCGCCGGCCTCATGCTCGATGCTGGAAGCCAGGTGCCAATCGGCATCCGACACTTCCGGGAAGAAGGCGTCGCCTTCCGGGGCCAGTTCGACGCGGGTCAGGTAGAGGCGGTCGCCGTGCTCCAGGCCCTGGGTGTAGAGCTGGGCACCGCCGATCAGCATCACTTCCTCGGCCTCTTCCTCGCGGGCCCAGGCTTCGGCGCGCACCACGGCCTCTTCCAGGCTGGCGAACACCTCGGCGCCCTCCAGCTGCAGGCCGGCCTGGCGGCTGACCACCAGGTTGAGGCGCCCCGGCAGCGGGCGGCCCAGGGAGTCCCAGGTCTTGCGGCCCATGATGATGGGCTTGCCCAGGGTCAGGGCCTTGAAGTGCTTGAGGTCCGCCGGCAGGTGCCAGGGCAGTTGGTTGTCACGGCCGATCACGCGGTTCTGCGCGAGGGCGGCGATCAGGGAGAGGGGCAGGGTCTTTTTCATGGCGGCGAGAATACCAGAGCGAAGCGGCCAGGCCAGCCGGCCTTTCTTTCTGTCCGTCGGGCCGGTCACGCCTCGCAACACTTGCCGCGCGGCGCACCACAAACCGTCATCTATCCTGCGGCAGGCTTGCGCTTCCCCCACCGCAAGGAGACGCCCCATGGCATCCACTTCTACCCTGCGGCATTGGCTGGCGGTCTGCAGCCTGACGTTGCCCCTCTGTTCATTCGCCGCGCCGGACCCGGTGCAATCCGCCATCGACTGGGCCGCCCAGCAGCCCCGCGCCGCCAAGGGCCATGCCCAGGGCGAGGGCACGCCGCTGGTGGTCGGCCATCGCGGCGCCAGCGGCTACGTGCCGGAGCACACCCTGGCCTCCTACGCCCTGGCCGCCCTGCAAGGCGCCGACTTCGTCGAGCCGGACCTGGTGATGACCCGCGACGGCCAACTGGTGGCCCGCCACGACAACGAACTGGGGCTGACCACCGACGTCGGCAAGCACCCCGAGTTCGCCGACCGCAAGCGCACCCAGAACATCGACGGCGTAGCGCTCACCGGCTGGTTCAGCGAAGACTTCACCCTGGCCGAGCTGAAGACCCTCAAGGCCATCGAGCGCATCCCCCAGGTGCGCCCGGGCAACGCACGGCTGGACGGTGCCTTCGAGATCCCCACCCTGCAGGAGATCATCGACCTGGTGAAGAGCCTGCAGCTCAGCCAGCAGCGGCGCATCGGCCTGTATATCGAGACCAAGCACCCCACCCACTTCCAGCAGCTCGGCCTGGCCATGGAGAAACCGCTGCTGCGCACCCTGCAGCGCAACGGCTACACCGACCGCCGCTCGGCGGTGTACATCCAGTCCTTCGAGGTGGACAACCTGCAGCGCATCGCCCGGCAGAGCAGCATCCGCCTGATCCAGCTCTACGGCGCCGGCCAGCCCTATGACCAGCAGGTGCTGGGCACTGGCCTGACCTACGCCAAGATGGCCAGCGCCGCCGGCCTCAAGACCGTCGCCCGCTATGCCGCCGGCGTCGGCCCGGACAAGGCCTACGTGATCCCCCGCGACGCCGCCGGCAACCTGGGCCAGCCCACGCGCTTCGTCGCCGACGCCCACGCCGCCGGGCTCAAGGTGCACCCCTACACCTTCCGCGCGGAGAACGCCTTCCTCCCCACCAACCTGCGCAACGGCAGCGACCCGCAGGTGCGCGGTGATGTCGAGGCGGAGATCAACGCCTTCCTCGACGCCGGTATCGACGGCCTGTTCATCGACCAACCGGACATCGCCGTGCGCGTCAGGGAGCAGCGGGCCACCCACTGACCCGCACGCCGCGACACCCCGGCCCAGACGGCCGGGGTTCCACCTTCCCGCCGTTCAGCGGTTATGCTTCTGCCTCGTCCCACCGGAAGAGAACCCGCGTGACCGAGAGCCCACCGCCGAACCTCACTCCCCTGCAACGCCTCTGGCTGACCGAGGCCGTGCGCCTGCGCGAAGAACACGCCGGCCCGCTGGAAGACGGCGAAGCCAACCGCCGCGCCAATGCCGCTGGCGGCGACCTCGCCCAGCGCATCCAGACCCGCGCCCTGTGGCTCGCCGAACGCGACGGCCAGCTGGCCGCCCTGCTGCACTGGTTGCAGGGCGCACGCCTGGCCTTCGCCGCATTGTTGCTGGTGGCCCTCGCCGCCGGCAGCGCCATGGCAGTGGCCGCACTGGGTGACGGCCAGCGCCCGGTCAATGTGTTCTGGGCCTTGGGCAGCCTGCTCGGCCTGCACCTGTTGATGCTGCTCGGCTGGCTGCTGGGCCTGGCCTTCGGCGGCCAAGCCAGCGTCCTCGGCCGCCTCTGGTGGTGGCTCAGCGGCAAGCTCGCCCGGGACGCCGCCGCCGCGCAACTGGGCCCGGCGCTGCTGGTGCTGCTGCAACGTCGCCGTCTCGCCCGCTGGGGCCTGGGCGCACTGGTCAACGGGCTCTGGAGCCTCAGCCTGGGCACCGCACTGCTCTGCCTGCTGGCGCTACTGGCCACCCGGCGCTACGGCTTCGTCTGGGAAACCACCATCCTCGGCAGCGACACCTTCGTCGCCCTGACCCAGGCCCTGGGCGCCCTGCCCGCCCTGCTCGGCTTCGCCCTGCCGGACGCCGACACCATCCGCGCCAGCAGCGACGTGGTGGCCGCCGCCGATGCGCGCCAGGCCTGGTCCGGCTGGCTGCTGGGGGTGTGCCTGGTCTACGGCCTGCTGCCGCGCCTGGCACTGACGCTGCTGTGCCTGTGGCGCTGGCGCAGCGGCCGCGAACGGCTCGACCTGGACCTCGCCCTGCCCGGCTACGGCCTGCTGCGCGAGCGCCTGCAACCGGCCAGCGAACGCCTTGGCGTGCTCGACGCCGACCCCGGCCTGGCCCCGGCCGACGCCGCCCAGGCCCACCCTGACAGCGGCAGCGGTGCCTTGCTGGTGGCCATCGAACTGGACGACAGCCGTCCCTGGCCACCGACCCTGCCACGCGGCGTGGGCGATGCCGGCATCCTCGACAGCCGCGAGCAGCGCCAGCGCCTGCTGGAGCAGCTCACCCGCTTCCCGCCGCAACGCCTGGCGATTGCCTGCGACCCACGCCGCTCGCCGGACCGCGGCACCCTGGCGCTGATCGGCGAACTGGCGCGCTGCGCCGCCGCCACGCGCATCTGGCTGCTGCCGGCCCCACCGGGCGCGGCGCTGGACAGCCTGCGCCTGGGCGAATGGCACCAGGCCCTGTCGCGCCTGGAGCTGGAACACGCCGACAGCTCGCCCCTCGCCTGGCTGGAGAAGGGCCATGACTGACGCACTGAAACTGGCCGTGGTCGGCCACACCAACGTCGGCAAGACCTCGCTGCTGCGCACCCTGCTGCGTGATCGCGGCTTCGGCGAGGTGTCCCACCGCCCCAGCACCACCCGCCATGTCGAGGGCGCGCGCCTGTCGGTGGACGGCCAGCCGCTGCTGGAGCTCTACGACACCCCCGGCCTGGAAGACGCCATCGCCCTGCTCGACTACCTGGAACGCCTGGAACGCCCCGGCGAGCGCATGGACGGCCCGGCGCGGCTGGCGCGCTTCCTCGACGGCAGCGAGGCACGCCAGCGCTTCGAGCAGGAGGCCAAGGTGCTGCGCCAGCTGCTGGCCTCCGATGCCGGCCTCTATGTGATCGACGCCCGCGAGCCGGTGCTGGCCAAGTACCGCGACGAGCTGGCGGTGCTGGCCATGTGCGGCCGACCGCTGCTGCCGGTGCTGAACTTCGTCGCGGTGAACGACCACCGCGAAGCCGAATGGCGAGAAGCCCTGGCGCGCCTGGGCCTGCACGCGCTGGTGCGCTTCGACAGCGTGGCGCCGCCCCTGGATGGCGAGCGCCGCCTCTATGAAAGCCTGGCCCTGCTGCTGGAACGGGCGCGGCCGCAGTTGCAACGACTGATCGAAGACCACGAAGCCCAGCGCGGCCTGCGCCAGCGGGCCGGGGCACGCCTGATCGCCGAGCTGCTGCTGGATGTCGCCGCCTGCCGCCGCAGCGTACCCGCCGACGAGGCCAGCCTGGCCCGGGCCACCGAGGCCCTACGCCAACAGGTGCGTGCCCGCGAGCAAGCCTGCGTCGATGCCCTGCTGCGCCTGCACGCCTTCCGCCCGGAGGATGCCGCCGCCGGTGACCTGCCGCTGCTGGACGGGCGCTGGGGCGATGACCTGTTCAACCCCGAAACCCTCAAGCAGCTCGGCGTGCGCCTGGGCAGCGGCATGGCGGCCGGTGCCGCCGCCGGGGCCGGTGTCGACCTGCTGGTGGGCGGCCTGACCCTGGGCGCCGCAGCAGCCCTGGGCGCCATCGCCGGCGGCGCCTGGCAGACCGTCGGCCACTACGGCGAACGCCTGCTGGGCAAGATCCGTGGCCAGCGCGAGCTGACCGTGGACGACGCCATCCTGCGCCTGCTCGCCCTGCGTCAGCGCCAGCTGCTGCAAGCCCTGGACGCACGCGGGCACGCCGCCGTCGACGCCATCCGCATGACGGCGCCGGAGGAGAAGCAATGGCGCCAGGGCAAGCTGCCCCCGGCATTAGGCAAGGCACGGGCGCACCCGGAATGGTCGTCGCTCAACCCCGGCGCGGAGCTGGAACAGGCGGAGCGGCAGGAGCAGGTGAAGGCGCTGGCGGCGGAGTTGGGGTGATTTGGGCAGGCATGGCGAAGAATGCCTGAGGCTCCGCGTGATGGGTTTCGCGTCGCTCTACCCATTCTACGAAAGCGGTCGCCACGCAGCGCGTAGCCCGGGCTTCAGCCCGGGGATCGGAGTAGCTATTTCGCGAATGAGTCCGCTCCCACCCGGCGGGTGCCCACAGGGGGGTCCTGGGGGCGCCTGTGGGAACCCGAGCGGGTCAGACCGCGACCGGCGCCTTGATGTGCGGGTGCGACTGGTAGCCCACCAGCTCGAAGTCCTCGAACTTGAAGGCCAGCAGGTCCTTCACCTCGGGGTTGAGCTTCATGGTCGGCAGGGGCAGCGGCTCGCGGGTGAGCTGCAGGTCGGTCTGCTCGATGTGGTTGGCATAGAGGTGGCAGTCGCCGCCGGTCCAGACGAAGTCGCCGGGCTCCAGGCCGCAGACCTGCGCCACCATCAGCGTCAGCAGGGCGTAGCTGGCGATGTTGAAGGGCACGCCGAGGAAGATGTCCGCCGAACGCTGGTACAGCTGGCAGCTGAGCTTGCCGTCGGCCACGTAGAACTGGAACAGCGCGTGGCAGGGCGGCAGGGCCATCTGATCCACCAGGGCCGGGTTCCAGGCGGAGACGATCAGGCGGCGCGAATCCGGGTTCTTGCGGATCATCTCGATCAGCTTGCCGATCTGGTCGATCGACTCGCCATTGGGCGCCGGCCAGCTGCGCCACTGGTAGCCGTAGACCGGGCCCAGGTCGCCGTTCTCGTCGGCCCATTCGTCCCAGATGGAGACGCCGTTTTCCTTCAGGTAACGGATGTTGGTGTCGCCCTGGAGGAACCACAGCAGCTCGTGAACGATGGACTTCAGGTGGCACTTCTTGGTGGTCACCAAGGGGAAGCCATCGGCCAGGTTGAAGCGCATCTGGTGGCCGAACACGCTGTAGGTGCCGGTGCCGGTGCGGTCGCTCTTGAAGGTGCCGGTCTCGCGCACCAGGCGCATCAGGTCGAGGTACTGTTTCACGAGGCGACTCCTTGGACGGGCTGGCGACGGTAGGCCCAGACGATCAAGCCGATGCCGCCGAGGATCATCGGCACGCAGAGCACCTGGCCCATGGTCAGCCAGCCGAAGGCCAGGTAACCGAGCTGGGCATCCGGTACGCGGACGAACTCGACGATGAAGCGGAAGATGCCGTAGCACAGCGCGAACATGCCGGAGACGGCCATGGTCGGGCGCGGCTTGCGCGAGTAGAACCAGAGGATGGCGAACAGCGCCACGCCTTCGAGGGCGAACTGGTACAGCTGCGACGGGTGACGCGGCAGCGGGCCGCCATTGGGGAAGATCATCGCCCAGGGCACGTCGGTGACCTTGCCCCAGAGCTCGGAGTTGATGAAGTTGCCGATGCGCCCGGCGCCCAGGCCGATGGGCACCAGCGGGGCGATGAAGTCCATCAGCTGGAAGAAGCTCTTGCCGTTGCGCCGGCCGAACCACAGGGTCGCCAGCATCACGCCGATCAGGCCGCCGTGGAACGACATGCCGCCCTTCCACACCTCGAGGATCAGCAGCGGGTTGGCGAGGTAGGCCGACAGGTCATAGAACAGCACGTAGCCGAGGCGGCCACCGGCGATCACGCCGAGGGCGACCCAGAACACCAGGTCGGAGAGCTTCTCGCGGCTCCAGGTCGGGTCGAAGGCCTTGAGGCGGCGCGAGGCCAGCCACCAGGCACCGCCGATGCCGATCAGGTACATCAGGCCGTACCAGTGGATTTTCAGGGGTCCGAGGCTCAGGGCCACCGGATCGATCTGGGGATAAGCCAGCATCACGACTCCTTAGATCAGAAAACTCAGCCCGACCGAGAACAGCAGCAGGGCGAACAGGCGCTTGAGCAGACGCGGCGACAGGCGGTGAGCCAGGCGGGCGCCGAAGCGGGCGAAGAACATGCTGGTCAGCGCGATGCCGGCCAGCGCGGGCAGATAGACGAAACCGAAGCTCCACTGCGGCAGGTGCGGCTCGTTCCAGCCCAGCACCATGAACGACAGGGCGCTGGCCAGGGCGATGGGCAGCCCACAGGCGGAGGACGTGGCCACCGCCTGCTGCATGGGCACGCTGCGCCAGGTGAGGAAGGGCACGGTCAGCGAGCCGCCGCCGATGCCGAAGATCGCCGAGGCCCAGCCGATGAAGGCACCGGCGACGGTCAGCCCCGGCTTGCCGGGCACGTCGCGGCTGGCCTTGGGCTTGAGGTCCAGGGCCATCTGCAGGGAAACGAAAATGGCGAAGCAGCCGATGATCTTCTGCAGCATGGGCCCCTGGATCGCCTTGGCGGTCAGCGAACCCAGCGCCGCGCCGAGGAGGATGCCGAGGGTCATCCAGGCGAAGATGTGCCAACGCACCGCACCCTTGCGATGGTGCTCGCGTACGGCGTTGATCGAGGTGAAGATGATGGTCGCCAGGGAGGTACCGACGGCGAGGTGGGTCAGGATGCTGGGGTCGAATCCCTGGGCAGTGAAACTGAAAACCAGCACCGGCACGATGATCATGCCGCCACCGACGCCGAACAGACCGGCGAGCACGCCGGCGCAGGCGCCGAGTACCAGGTAGAGCAGGAATTCCATCGACACCCCCGAAAACAAAGCGGCATGTTAACGGAAGCCCGCCCGAGGCTCCAACGACTCGATGGCGAGCCGCCGAGCGGCTGCTAGACTCGCGACAACAAAAAGGAGACGACTCCAGATGTGCCTCATCGCATTCGCCTGGCAACCCGGACAGGAAGTCCCGCTGGTACTGGCTGCCAACCGTGACGAGTTCTACGCCCGCCCCACCCAACCCCTGGCCCACTGGCCAGACGCCCCCGGCCTCTACGCCGGCCGCGACCTCGAAGCCGGCGGCACCTGGCTGGGCCTCGGCCCCGACGGCCGCTTCGCCGCCCTGACCAATATCCGCGACCCGCGCCTGCCCCCGGTGGGGCGCTCCCGTGGCGAGCTGTGCGTGCAGTTCCTCAACGGCACGCTGGGCCCGGCCGAGTTCCTCGCCGACGCCCAGCGCCGCGCCGCCGACTACGCCGGCTTCAACCTGCTGGTGGGCGACAGCCGCGAGCTGTGCTTCCTCAACCCCCGCAGCGGCGGGCCGAGAACGCTGGCCGCCGGCATCTACGGGCTGTCCAACGCCGACCTCGACACGCCATGGCCAAAGGTCGAGCGGGCCAAGGCGGCCCTGGCGGAGTGCCTGCAAGGCGTCACCACCGACACCCTGCTCAACCTGATGCACGACCCCGAGGCGGCGCCGGACGCGATCCTTCCCGATACCGGCGTGGGCCTGAACACCGAGCGCATGCTGTCCCCGGTGTTCATCGCCACCCGCACCTACGGCACCCGCGCCAGCACGGCGCTGATCGTTCATGCCAACGGCCGCCGCGAACTGGTGGAGCGCAGCTACGGCCCCCACGGTGAGCAACTGGGGCAGGTGGAGATGGTGCTCTAGGGCAGACCCCTGCCGTGCGCCGGGGATGCCCACGGCACAGCAAGGCACCCGCGCGGGTTGATCGCGGGTGCTGCCATGGGAAGGAAAACGAGATGCAGCGTGGCCAAGCCCCGGAACCGGGGCTCAGGCCTGGATGGTCGCGGCCGGGTTGATCACGCGGCCCAGGCCCAGGTTGCGTAGGGCCAGGTGCAGGGAGCTGTGGATAACCTGCGGGTTGTCGATGCCCATCAGCTGCTCCAGCAGCTCGCGCGCCTTGCTGATGCTGACCTGGCGCAGCAGCCACTTCACCTTGGGCAGGTTGGTGGCGTTCATCGACAGGCTGTCGAAGCCCATGGCCAGCAGCAGGACGGCCGCGGCGGGATCACCGGCCATCTCGCCGCAGATGCTCACCGGCTTGCCTTCGGCGTGGGCGTCGTTGACCACCTTGACCAGCGCCTGCAGCACCGCCGGGTGCAAGTAGTCGTAGAGGTCGGCGACGCGCGGGTTGTTGCGGTCCACCGCCAGCAGGTACTGGGTGAGGTCGTTGGAGCCCACCGAGAGGAAGTCCACCTGGCGCGCCAGCTCGCGGGTCTGGTACACGGCCGCGGGGATCTCGATCATCACGCCCACCGGGGGCATGGGAATGTCGACGCCCTCGTCACGCACCTCGCCCCAGGCGCGGTGGATCAGGTGCAGGGATTCTTCCAGCTCCTGCACGCCGGAGATCATCGGCAGGAGGATGCGCAGGTTGTTCAGGCCTTCGCTGGCCTTGAGCATGGCGCGCACCTGCACCAGGAAGATTTCCGGGTGGTCGAGGGTGACGCGGATGCCGCGCCAGCCGAGGAAGGGGTTGCTTTCCTTGATCGGGAAATACGACAGCGCCTTGTCGCCACCGATGTCCAGGGTGCGCATGGTCACCGGCAGCGGATGGAAGGCGGCGAGCTGCTCGCGGTAGATGGCGAGCTGCTCCTTTTCGCTGGGGAAGCGCTCGTTGATCATGAACGGCACTTCGGTGCGGTACAGGCCGACGCCTTCGGCGCCGCGCTCCTGGGCGCGGGTCACGTCGGCCAGCAGGCCGGTGTTGACCCACAGCGGCATGCGGTGGCCGTCCAGGGTTTCGCAGGGCAGGCTGCGCAGGGCGTCGAGGCCCTTGACCAGCTGGCGCTCCTCCTCGACCACTTCGCTGTACTGCTTACGCAGCTCGGCGGAGGGGTTGGTGAAGACTTCACCGTGGTAGCCGTCGACGATCAGCTCGATGCCGTCGACCTTCGAGTACGGCAGGTCGACCACGCCCATGACCGTGGGCACACCCATGGCGCGAGCGAGGATGGCGACGTGGGAGTTGCCGGAGCCGAGTACCGAAATCAGTCCCACCAGCTTGCCTTCGGGCACTTCGCCGAGCATGGCCGGGGACAGTTCTTCACTGACCAGGATGGTGTTGTCCTGGTACACCAGGTTCTGCTTGCGCTCTTCCTGCAGGTAGGCGAGCAGGCGGCGACCGAGGTCCTTGACGTCGGAGGCGCGCTCGCGCAGGTAGGCGTCGTCCATCAGTTCGAAGCGCTTGACGTGCTCCATCACCACCTGGCGCAGGGCACCCTGGGCCCACTGGCCGGAGCGGATGACCTTCTTTACTTCCAGGCCGATGGAGGCGTCGTCGAGCATCATCAGGTAGACGTCGAACAGCGCCCGCTCCTCGGGGCGCAGCTGGCTGGCCAGCTTGCTGGACAGGCGGCGCATGTCTTCGCGCACGGCTTCCAGGGCCTGCTTGAAGCGTTCGACCTCGGCCTCGATGTCATCGACGGCGCGGTCGGGCACCACTTCCAGGTCGGCCGGCGGCAGCACCACCACGGCGGTACCCACGGCAGCGCCCGGCGCACCGGGCACGCCGACGAACTTGGCTTCCTGGATGCCCTTGCCCTGGCGGCCCAGGCCACGGATCGAACCGGTGGCCTCGGCATGGGCGATGACGCCCGCGAGCTGGGCGCTCATGGTGACGAGGAAAGCTTCCTCGCCCTCGTCGAACTGGCGGCGCTCCTTCTGCTGCACCACCAGAACGCCCATCACCCGGCGGTGGTGGATGATCGGTGCGCCGAGGAAGGAGGCGTAGCGTTCCTCGCCGGTTTCGGCGAAATAGCGATAGCGGGGGTGGTCGGCGGCGTGTTCGAGGTTGAGCGGCTCCTCGCGGGTGCCGACCAGACCGACCAGGCCCTCGTTGGGGGCCATGCTGACCTTGCCGATGGAGCGCTTGTTCAGGCCCTCGGTGGCCATCAGCACGAACCGGTTGGACTCGGGGTCCAGCAGGTAGACGGAGCAGACCTGGCTGCCCATGGCTTCCTTGACCCGCAGCACGATGATCGCCAACGCCGCCTTCAGATCCTTGGCGGCGTTCACTTCCTGGACGATCTTGCGCAGCGTATTGAGCATGGCCTTGTAGCCTTTCTCCGGGTCAGTCTTGCGCCAGCAGGCGCGGGGCTAATTCCTTGAGGGCACGGCGGTAGACTTCTCGCTTGAAGGTCACGACCTGTCCCAGCGGGTACCAGTAGCTGACCCAGCGCCAGCCGTCGAACTCAGGCTTGCCGGTCAGGTCCATGCGAACCCGGTTCTCGTCCGATTGCAGGCGCAGCAGGAACCACTTCTGCTTCTGCCCGATACACAGGGGTTGGCTATGGGTCCGCACCAGACGCTGCGGCAGACGATAGCGCAACCAGCCCCGGGTGCATGCAAGTATTTTCACATCCCGTTCCTCGAGCCCGACCTCTTCGTTCAGCTCGCGGTACAGCGCCTCTTCCGGCGTCTCACGGGGGTTGATGCCCCCCTGGGGGAACTGCCAGGCGTCCTGATTGATACGCCGAGCCCACAGCACCTGCCCGACCTCATTGGCGAGAATGATGCCGACATTGGGGCGAAAACCATCGGGATCGATCACGGCGAACAACCTCGCATACGCATGTTCCGGCATTGTTCCATAAAGCCTGTAAACGCGGCAATGCGGGCTTTTAGCGCAATGGGCAGGCCGGGGAAAAGTGGTTATTCTGGCCGCCCTCCGTAGTTTCGATTCAAGGTAAAAGACGTGCGCCTGGCCCTTTTCGATCTCGACAACACCCTCCTCGGCGGCGACAGCGATCACGCCTGGGGCGACTACCTGTGCGAACGCGGCATTCTCGACGGCGATGCCTACAAGAGCCGCAACGACGAGTTCTACCAGGATTACCTCGCCGGCCGCCTGAACATCACCGACTACCTGAACTTCAGCCTGGAAATCCTCGGCCGCACCGAGATGGCCCAGCTGGAGCAGTGGCACCGCGAGTTCATGCGTGATTGCGTCGAGCCGATCATCCTGGCCAAGGGCGAGGCCCTGCTGGCCGAGCATCGCGCCGCAGGCGACAAGCTGGTGATCATCACCGCCACCAACCGCTTCGTCACCGGCCCCATCGCCGCACGCCTGGGGGTCGAGACCCTGCTGGCCACCGAATGCGAGATGGAGAACGGCCGCTACACCGGGCGCACCACCGACGTGCCCTGCTTCCGCGACGGCAAGGTCACCCGCCTGGAGCGCTGGCTCGCCGAAACCGGCCTGAGCCTGGAAGGTGCCAGCTTCTACAGTGATTCGCTCAACGACCTGCCGCTGCTGGAGCGGGTGACCCGCCCGGTGGCGGTCGACCCCGACCCCAAGCTGCGCGCCGAGGCCGAGCGTCGCGGCTGGCCGGTGATCTCCCTGCGCTGAGCCGCCTCAGAGCGAGAGCGGCTTGGCCACCATCAGGAAGAAGATGCCGACGAAGGCGATGAAGGCCGGCCAGCCCAGGATGAACCAGACCTTCATATAAAGGTGCGCCCTGGCCGGCAGCTCCCCGCCGTCGGCCAGCGCATCGCGCGCCATGTCGCGCACGCGGATCTGCAGCCACACCACCGGCAACCAGCAGAGCCCGGCGAACACGTACAGGCCCACGCTCCACAGCAACCAGACCTGGTTCAACGGCCAGCCCGCCAGCTTGGCCAGGGCCAGGCCGCTGAACGGCTGGAACACCGCGGTGGTGGCGATGAACAGCCAATCGGCGGTGACCAGGTGGCGGAAGGTCACGGCGATCACCTCCAGCCGCTGGCTGCGCCAGGCGCGCAGGGCGTAGTAGGCCGAGCCCAGCCCGGTGCCGAACAGCAGGGTGGAGGACATGATGTGCAAGGTCTTCAGCAGCAGGTACAGGCTCATCCGGTTTTCCGTTGCGAGGGCTCCAGCCACAGCACCCAGAGGGTGGCGACCATGAGCACGAGGTTCTTGCCGACCGCAGCATAAGGGTCGGCCCAGTAGTGCGGAAGCAGCAGGCTGATCAGCAGCGTATAGGCCAGCATCAGGCCCAGCTGCGCGAGCAGCGCGTGGCGCCGCCAACGCCGCAGCAGCAGGCCGATGCCCAGCAGCCCATCCAGCAGCGCGCCCCCGACCACTGCCAGCTTGGCCAGCAGGCCGTGCACGCCCATTTCCGCCATGATCCTCAGCCCCCAGTCGAAACCGGGGCCGAGGCAGACCAGCGCGGTGCCCAGCCAGATCAAGGCCAGGACGATGATCATCGAGGGGTGCAGCCAGCCGTTCACGGCACGGGCCTTCTGCGGCCAGGTCGAATCCAGGCGCTGGTCGAGCCGCGCCGGGCGATAGCCGCCGAGCTGCTCCAGCGGCGCGGCGTCGCCCAGGTTGTCCCGCTGTGCCAGCTCCAGCAATTGCGGATCGAGCAGGTGCAGGCGCGCGGCGACGCCCGCCAGCGCTCCCGGTAGCTGGAGGTAGCGCGCCGGGCCCCAGCCCAGGCCCGCGCGCAGGCGGTCGAGCAACTCGCCCTGGGTCAGCGCCTCGGGCCCGACCAGCTCCAGCACCTGCGGCTGTTCCGGCCAGCGCCGCAGCAATGCCAGCACCGCACCGACCAGGTCGTCCACATGCAGCGGCATGCTTCGCGCGCGGGTGTCCAGCAGGGGCGCCAGCGGCAGGGGCGCGAGTCGCTCCAGCCAGGCGCTGCTGGCCCCGCCTTCGCCCAGCACCAGGGAGGGTCGCAGCACCACGGCGGGACTGCCCAGGGCCAGCAGGTGAGCGTCCGCCCGTGCCTTGCTGGCGAGGAAGGGCACCTCGCAGTCCCCGGCCCCGAGGGCGGAAAGCTGCAGCACCGCCGCGCCGTGGCGGGCGGCAAGGTCGAACAGGGCACAGGCGCCATCGGCCTGCACACGGGCCTGGCGCGCCAGGTCGCTGTCCAGCACGCCGGCGGCGTTGATCACCAGGTCGATGCCATCGGGCCAGGGGAAGAGCTCGGGCTTTTCAGCCAGGCGCTCCAGGTCCAGCGGCTGCCAGACGACGCCGGGCAGCTGCGGCCCGGTGCCCGAGCGGGAGGTGGCGACCAGGCTGTGGCCGCCGGCAGACAGGGCTCGCAGAAGGTGACGACCGATAAAGCCGCTGGCACCGACCAGCAGGATACGCCTGGCCAAGCTCAGGCCGGCTTGGCCAGGGTCAGCACGAGGATGATCAGCAGCAACAGGAAGCCGACCGCGCCGTAGCCCAGGCTGAAACCAAGGAAGCGGCTGCGCGGGGCCGCGCTGGGCGCATCCCCGGCATGCAGCACCAGCAGGCGCCGGGTGAAGGCCAGCCAGGCGATGCCGGCCAGCAGGTAGAGGATGGCGCTGCCCAGCACCCAGGTCAGGCCGAAGGGAATCTCCGCCAGGGCCAGCAGCCACCAGCCGGTGATCGGCAGGGCCACGCCCAGGGCCAGCAGCGCCGGCACGCCGAACAGCACGGACTGGCGCAGGCTCGGTGCCCAGCCACGCAGGCCGCCGTGCCAGGCACGCAGCACGAACCACAGCAAGCCGCCGGCGACGACGAACAGGAGGAAGGTCAGCAAGCCGTGAAGTATCTGCAGCATCAGGTAGTCATCCATTCCTTTTCACTCCATCCGGGCGACGAGCAGAGTGTAGATGGCCGCCATCGCGGGCGGCCGCCGCCGTCAACCGAGGAACAGCCGATAGGCCGGGTTGTCGCTCTCGTCCCAATAGGGGTAGCCGATCTCTTCCAGCGCCGCGGGGATCAGGTGGCGCTCGTCCGCCGGCACCTGCAGCCCGGCCACCACGCGACCGTCGGCGGCGCCGTGGTTGCGGTAGTGGAACAGGGTGATGTTCCAGCGCCCGCCCAGCTTGTTGAGGAAGTTGAACAGCGCGCCGGGGCGCTCGGGGAATTCGAAGCGGAAGACCGACTCGTCCTCCACCCGCGCCGCGTGGCCGCCGACCATATGGCGGATGTGCAGCTTGGCCAGTTCGTTGTCGGTCAGGTCCAGCACCGGGAAGCCCTGGTCGCGCAGGCTCTGCACCAGCACCTCGCGCGGGTCGTTCTCCGGGTGGGTCTGCACGCCGACGAAGATGTGCGCCTCGGCATCGGTGTTGTAGCGGTAGTTGAATTCGGTGATCTGGCGCTTGCCGATGGCCTCGCAGAAGGCCTTGAAGCTGCCCGGGCGCTCGGGGATGGTCACGGCGATGATCGCCTCGCGCTTCTCGCCCAGTTCGGCACGCTCGGCCACATGGCGCAGGCGGTCGAAGTTGATGTTGGCGCCGGAATCGATGGCCACCAGGGTCTGCCCGCTGCTGCCTTCGCGCTCCACGTACTTCTTGATCCCGGCCACGGCCAGGGCGCCGGCGGGCTCGGTGATGGAGCGGGTGTCGTCGTAGATGTCCTTGATCGCCGCGCAGATCTCGTCGGTGCTGACGGTGATCACCTCGTCCACGTGCTTGCGGCAGATGTCGAAGGTGTGCTGGCCGATCTGCGCCACGGCCACGCCGTCGGCGAACAGCCCGACCTGGCCCAGCACCACGCGCTCGCCAGCGGCCATGGCGGCCTGCAGGCAGTTGGAGTCGTCCGGCTCGACGCCGATCACCTTCACCTCGGGGCGCAGGTACTTCACGTAGGCGGCGATGCCGGCGATCAGGCCGCCGCCGCCCACCGGCACGAAGATGGCGTCCAGGCGCCCCGGGTGCTGGCGCAGGATCTCCATGGCCACGGTGCCCTGGCCGGCGATCACGTGCGGGTCATCGTAGGGGTGGATGTAGACGAAGCCCTTCTCGTCCACCAGCTTCAGCGAATAGGCCAGCGCCTCGGGGAAGGCGTCGCCGTGCAGCACCACCTTGCCGCCCCGGGCGCGCACGCCCTGGACCTTGAGCTCGGGGGTGGTGCGCGGCATCACGATGGTCGCCTTGATGCCCAGCTCGCGGGCCGCCAGGGCCAGGCCCTGGGCGTGGTTGCCGGCCGAGGCGGTGACCACGCCGCGCGCCAGTTCCTCGGCGCTGAGCTGCGCCAGCTTGTTATAGGCGCCGCGAATCTTGAAGGAGAACACCGGCTGCAGGTCCTCGCGCTTGAGCAGCACCTGGTTGCCGAGGCGTTCGGACAGGCGCAGCGCGGGTTGCAAGGGGGTTTCCACCGCCACGTCATAAACGCGCGAGGTGAGGGTCTTCTTCACGTAGTCTTCGAGCATCACGGCTTCACTGGCGGGGCTTGCGGGGATGGGCGAGTCTACCCCAGGGCTTCGTCGCCCGACCACAGAGAATGCGGGGTTTTGCCGCGCTGAACGGCTATAATCCGCGCCCTCGCATTTCCTTTCATACGTGGACCACCAGCATGACCCAGGACCAGCTCAAGCAGGCAGTCGCCCAGGCCGCAGTCGACCATATACTCCCGCTGCTCGACAGCAAGAGCGTCGTCGGCGTCGGCACCGGCTCGACCGCCAACTTCTTCATCGACGCCCTGGCTCAGCACAAGATGGCCTTCGACGGCGCGGTCGCCAGCTCCGAAGCCACCGCCCAGCGCCTCAAGGGCCACGGCATTCCGGTCTATGACCTGAACGCGGTGGACGCCCTGGAGTTCTACGTCGACGGCGCCGACGAGAGCGACGCGCACCTGAACCTGATCAAGGGCGGCGGTGCCGCCCTGACCCGCGAGAAGATCGTCGCCGCCGTGGCACGCACCTTCATCTGCATCGCCGACGGCAGCAAGCTGGTGCAGGTGCTCGGCGCCTTCCCGCTGCCGGTGGAAGTCATCCCCATGGCCCGCAGCCACGTGGCGCGCCAGCTGGTGAAGCTGGGCGGCGACCCGGTCTACCGCGAAGGCGTGGTCACCGACAACGGCAACATCATCCTCGATGTGTACAACCTCTCGATCACCGACCCGGTGACACTGGAGGCGCAGATCAACGCCATCGTCGGCGTGGTCACCAACGGCCTCTTCGCCGCCCGCCCCGCCGACCTGCTGCTGCTCGGCACTGCGGAAGGCGTGAAGACGCTGAAGGCCTGACCCTCGGGCGGCCCCGTTCGCGGGCCGCTCACTCCCCCGCCGGCTTGCTGAACCTGTAGAACAGGTTCGGCTCGCTGACCAGGTACAGATTCCCCTCGTTATCCATCGCCACGCCCTCGGCCTGGGGCACGCTGCGTTTCAGGCCGTGCATGCCGCGCAGCAGCGACAGGCTGCTGATGGGCTTGCCGTCGGCGTTGATCTCCAGCACCAAGCGTGACTCGTCGGACAGCGCCAGCAGGTGGCCGCTGCGGTCATCGTATTGCAGGCTGGAGAGGTCGCGGACGAAGAGCCCGGCATCACGCTCGGGGTCGTCCACCACGTGCACCGCGAAGGGCTTGTCCGGGTTGCTGTGGGGGAAGCCGTGGATCTCGTAGATGCGCACCGGGTCGCGCTCCTTGGCCACGAACAGGCGCTGGCCGGCAGGGTCGTAGGCCAGGCCCTCGAAACCCTTGTTGCCGTTCAGACCGATGCCCAGGGACAGTTGCTGCGATTCGCTGGCGTCCAGCTGTTGGGTGTCCTCTTCCAGGCGCACCTTGACCAGGCGTTGTAGGCGCTCGTCGGTGATGACGTAGACGCCCTTGCTGACGTACTCGATGGCTTCCGGGTCGCCGAAGCCCTGCAGGTCGATGCGCCGGACTATATGGCCGTCCAGGGACATTTCGATGATCTGCGGGCGCTGGTTGGTGACCGTCAGCAGGCTGTGGCGGTCCGGGTCATAGGTGAGGGCCGAGACATCGTCGTCCAGCCCCTCGATGGGCTGCGCCTCGAGGGTTACCCGGTAGTCCGGCAGCCAGATCGAACGTTCGCGCCATTCCGAGGCGTGGCGCCATTCTTGCACTATGAACCAGCCACGCTCGAACAGGCGGAACTCCTGTGCGGCGATGCCGAGCACCAGCAGCACACAGAACAACAGGCCGGAAACCAGCCAACGGGGAGTCAGGAAGGATCGCATCGGGTCAAACTCTGGGATTCAGGGGCGCGCCGAGAATACAAGAGTGCGCCATTCTGATGCCTGAATCGAAACTTAATGCACAGGCCCATGCATTCTCCCGGCACCCCACCGTTACCAAAGGGGACGAACCATGGCGGCGCCATTGCTACCCGAACGGGTCATGACCACCCTGCACACCATCGCCCTGGCGGTGGAGAGCCTGGCCGAGGAAGTACCGCGCCCGCGCCTGCTCGACGGCAGCGGCGTGGCCTGCAGCGACCTCGACACCCCGGACAAGCTCATCAGCCACGCCCAGGAGCTGCGGGTGTTCGCCAACGCCCTGAGCTGCACCCGCGACCCGGCGCTGGGCCTGTCCCTGGGCCTGCGCATGCACGTCTCGGCCTACGGCATCCTCGGCTACACCATGCTCGCCAGCCGCACCCTGCGCGATGCACTGAACATCGCCCTGGCCAACGCCTCGCTGCTGGGCAGCTACTTCACCCTTACCCTGGAAGAGGACGGCGCCGAGGCCCGCCTGGTCGCCACCGGCTACCGCTACGCGCCGGAGCTGATGGTGTTCAACAGCGAGCTGTGCCTGACCTCGCTGCTCACCGTGATCCAGGACCTGCTCGGCGAAGCCGTGCGCCCGCGCCGGGTACGCCTGCCCTACCGGCCGCCCCTGCACGCGGCGGCCTACACGGAGAAGCTGGGCTGTCCGGTGGATTTCGGCGATTCGCGCACGGCCCTCTGCTTCAACGCCGCACTGCTCGACCGCCCCCTGCCCCTGGCCGACCCGGTGACCTGCCACCACGGCCTGCAGCAGTGCCAGAAGCTCGATGCCCAGCTGACCAGCCGCCACGACGTGCTCGACCAGATCCGCGAGCACCTGGCCGGGCACCTGAGCGAGGCCAGCAACCTGGATCGCGTGGCCCGCAGCCTGCACCGCTCCGAGCGCACCCTGCGCCGCCACCTGCAGCGCCTCAACACCAGCTACCAGCGCCTGCTGGACGAGGTGCGCTACGACAAGGCGCGCCAGTTGCTGCTGCAGACCGACCTGCCCATCTACCTGATCGCCGAGCAGCTCGGCTACGCCGAGACCGCCAGCTTCCGCCACGCCTTCCAGCGCTGGAGCGGCCAGCCGCCGAGCCAGTACCGGCGCTGAACCGAGCGCTTCAGCGGTAGTAGGCGTCCCACAGCTTGTTGCGGAACTTGCCGGTCGGGTCCACCCGCTGCTTGAGGGCGAAATACTCCGGCGCCCGCGGGTAGGCGGCGAGGAACTGCTCGCGGGTGGCGTGGATCTGGTACGGCAGGTAGTAGGTGCCGTCGCTGGCCAGGGCCGCGTCGATCAGCTCCCGCGTCCAGGTGCCCACCGCCGCGCGCGCCTCCTCCGAGGTGCCCTGGCGGTAATAGAGCACCAGGGCGAAGGTGTCCCCCCGGGACCAGGCCAGCAGCGTGCCCGGGTCCGCCTTGGCATGGCGGATGGAGATGTTCGCCACCTTCACCCCGTGCTTCTGCAGCACGTCGCGCATCCGGGCGATGAACACCTCCAGCTGAGCCTCGGGCACGAAGTATTCCTGCAGCACATAGCTGTAGTCGGCCCCGGAGATGGGTTGCAGCTCGCGCACATCGAGGCTGGCCTCGTGGTTGCGCCACTGCACCTGCTCGCCCCGGAAGTTCAGCGGGTCGAGCACCGCCTCGCGCAAGACGGCGCCGCTCTTGCTGGAGGCCGCACCGAGCGCGGCGCGCATGACCTTGTAGTTGCGCCCGGCATCCACCAGCCGTTCTTCCACCGTGAGCGGCGCATCGGTGCGCAGGTAGGAAACCGCGCGCACCGTCCTGTAGTCGTCGGTGTAGAGGATGCCGTTGTGCATGACCATGTCCGGGTTGCCCCGCACCTGCTCGGCGAAGAAGCGCCGGTATTGCTCCACCGGCATCACCTCGGTGCGGCGCGCCAGGCGGGTGTTCTCGGTCAGCGCCAGGGTCGCTTCGGCGATCACGCCGATACCGCCATAGCCACCGATGGCGCCATAGAAAAGCTCGCTGTTCTGCGTGGGGCTGGCCTCCACCATGCTGCCGTCGGCCAGCACCAGCAGGATGGACTTCACCGCCAGCACCAGCGGCCCCTGGCCGACATAGCGGCCATGGGCGTTGACGCTCAGGGAGCCGCCCACGGTGAAGTTGGCGTAGGACTGCATGATCTGCGGCGACAGGCCGTGGGGGTCGATGTACTCGAGCACCTGCCGCCAGGTGATGCCCGCCTGCACGCGAAGGGTCTTCTGCTGGGGATCGAAGGCGAGCACCCGGTTGAAGCTGCGCATGTCCAGTTGCAGCGCACGTTCGGTGGCGGTCTGCCCGCCCATGCTGAAGCGCCCGCCGCCAATGGCGATGGGGCCATCGTGTTCACGCACGGCGCGGCTGATCTCGTCCAGGGTGGTGGGCGCCAGCACCCGCTCCACCTCGATGGGGTTGAGGCCGGTGACGTCGTTGACGGTTTCGCCGGCCAGGGCGGGCCCCGCCGCCAGCAACAGGAGCAGCAACAGTCTGTACATGGGGAAATCCTTCTCCGTGGTTCGCTTGCACCGTGCAGGCCCCAGGACCGGCACGGTTTGCATCAGGGCCTGGGTACCAGCTTCAGCGTGCCCTGGGTGTTGGCGTTCACATCCTCTTCGCTCATGTGCATGGGCACGTACTCGCCCTCGACGTAGCGCTTGGCCTGGTCGTCGTAATGGCGGTCGAAGACCACGCCGCTCTGCCCCACCGGGTTGATGCCGATGCCGTGGGCCGGGTCGGCCATGTCGATCAGGCGGCGGGTCGAGGGGCCATAGGCCACTTCCCAGGGTGCCGGGCCAACACGGTTGGACAGGTTGTTGGGCACCTCGTGGCCACCGGGGGCGGCGAAGGGGCCGACGTTGAACAGCTTGTCCAGGGGCTTCTGCATGCCCAGCGGGTGCCCGTGGGTGAGCGTGTGAGCGCGGCCCCAGGCCCATTTGGCGCTGTCGTCGCCGAGGGTCTTCTTCAGGTGGGCGAGGCTCGCCTGCCAGGCAGCCTTGACGGTGTCGGCGCGGGTTTCGCGGGCATCGGTGCTGCGGTCGTCCCACCAGGGCGAGTCGGCGTCGGCGGCCAGGCGCGGCAGGGCCACGTCGAGCACGCGGGTGGACAGCAGGCTATCGAAGAAGGCATCGCCCAGCTCGTCATGGAAGGCGCTGCGGGCCAGCTCGTAGACCAGCTGTTCGGCGACGGTGGCGGCGGTGGAGTCCAGCGGGTGGTCACCCTGCCAGGCGGCGAGCTGGTCCACCAGGGCACGCTCGGCATCGTCCGCCGCGGCGGCCCGCAGGTCGCCCAGCAGCGGGGCGAGCAGGCGCGGGCCGTAGCCGGTGGCGGTTTCCAGCTGCAGCGCGCGGCTGTTGTCCTGGTCCCACTTCACGTCCTTCTGCGCCAGCAACTGGTCCAGGCGCTGGCCGCGGTCCGGCAGGTTGTAGTAGCCGGGGATGGCGACACCGGTGGGCGACAGCGGCTGGAAGTTGGCCGAGACGATGTAGCCGCGCTCCGGGTTCTCCTCATGGGGGTTGGCGCTGAAGGGCAGGTAGCCGGGCTTGTCCGCCTCGGCGCTGCTGCCGTCGAGGATGAAGGCGGGGTTAACCCCGTCCGGGCGCTGCGGCAGCTTGGCCGAGGCCCACCAGCCGATGTCGCCGGCGGCGTTGGCCCAGACCACGTTGAGGCCGGGGGCGTGGATCTTCTCGGCAGCGCTGCGGGCCTTGTCCAGGGTGTCGGCGCGGTTCAGCTGGTAGAAGGCGTCGAGGATGGGGTTCTCGGTTTCGAGGAAGGCCCACCACATGGCGATGGGCGTCTTGCCGGGGGTGGCACCGAGGGCGTCGTTGACGATGGGGCCATGGGGCGAACGGCGCAGGGTCAGCTTCACCGGCTCGGCGTCCTTGACCTGGATGGTCTCCTCGCGGCTCTGCATGTCGACCCACTGGCCCTGGTACCAGACCTGGTTGGGGTTGTCCGGGTTGACCTTCTCGGCGACCAGGTCGAGGTCGTCGTTCTGGAACATGGTCAGGCTCCAGGCGAACTGCCCGTTGTGCCCCAGGGACGCGGTGGGGTTGAGCGCCTGGTAGTGACCGTAGAGCTCGAAGCCGGGGTAGGAGGCCTGGGCCTCGTACCACACCGCCGGCACGGCGAAGCGGATGTGCGGGTCGCCGGCCAGCAGGGGCTTGCCGCTGGCGGTGCGGCTGCCGGACACGGCCCAGGCGTTGCTGCCCTCGAACTGCGGCAGGCCGGCTTCCACCAGGGCCTGGTGGCTGAGGCGGGCGAGGCCGTTGAGGGCCTGCCAGTCGCTGGCGGCGAGCTTCTGCCCGACCACGCCCTCGGGGTGCCAGTCGAGGTCGAAGACCTTGAGGTAATCGGCGCCCAGTTCGTCACGCACATAGGTCAGCACCGGCTCGGTGCGGAAGGCAGCGGCAAAGCTGTAGGCCATGTAGCCGGCGACCGAGAGGGTGTCTTCCACCGTGAAGGGGCGCTTGGGGATGCCCAGCAGGTCGAACTCCACCGGCGCCGGGCGGCTGTCCTGGTACTGGTTGATGCCATCCAGGTAGGCGGCCAGCGCCTTGGCGGAGGGGCTGTCCATGCCCATCTTCTTCGCGTAGACGGCGGCGTGCTGGCGCAGCTCCAGGGTGCGGAACAGGCGGTCGGTGTCCACCAGGCGGGCACCCAGCACCTCGGCCAGCTCGCCACGGGCCAGGCGGCGCAGCATTTCCATCTGGAACAGGCGGTCCTGGGCATGCACGAAGCCCAGGGCGCGGTACATGTCGGCCTCGTTGGCGGCCTGGATGTGGGGCACGCCACGCTCGTCATAGCGGACGCTGACCGGGGCCTGCAGGTGGGCGATGGCCAGTTCGCCGTCGCGCAGGGGTTTCTTGCTCTGGGCGTACCAGGCGCCACCGGCGGCCACGGCGGCAACCACCACGGCAAGGACAGTCAGGGTGCGTTTCATGAAGGGATTCTCCTTGTTCTAGTGCCTGGCATTTTCCTCAGCGCCATGGAACTCGGCATTGACCAAATACCGCAGAGCTGAAAGTCTTCGGTCAATTCAGAGAAACTCCCGATGCCCACGCCCGACGCCGACTCCGCCACCGCGCTGCCCCTGACCCATTCCCCCACCCTGCGCCGCCTGCTCTACGAGGCGCTGGGCGATCTCGGGCTGGACCCCGCCGATATCTACCGCCGCGTATTCCAGCACCGCCGGCATCTGTTCATGCCCGCCGACGGGCGCCTCAAGCACGACGATGCACCGCTGTTCTGGGAGGCCGCCGAAGTGATTACCGGCGACCGCGACATCGGCCTGCACCTGGGCGAGCAGATGAAACCACGCATGCTCGACGTGGTCGGCTACCTGCTGCTGGCCAGCCGCGACCTGCGCGAGGCACTGGACAGCTTCGTGCGCTTCCAGCACATCCTCTCCGGCGGTTTCGTCGCCCAGCTGGACGTGCGAGGCGAGCAGGCGCGCCTGGTGATCGACCTCAACTACACCGGCGTCGCGCCGCTGCGCCAGCAGATGGAGTGCCTGGCGCTGCTGTTCATCAAGCTGATGAAGTCGATCACCGACGACGAGTTCAAGGTCGACGCCCTGGAGTTCCGCCATGCCCAGCCACGCCGGCTGGTGGAGCACCGCCGCCTGTTCGGGCTGCAACCCACCTTCGGCTGCCCGCACGATGCGCTGCTGTTCCCCAGCAGCCTGTTGCGACGCCCCTCGCGCACCGCCAACCCGCAGATGCATGCGCTGCTCTGGCAGCACGCCGAGGCGCAGCTGGGCGAGCTGGCGGAAAACCAGCTGCTCAACCGCCTGCACTACCTGCTGGGCGTGCGCCTGGGCCAGGCGGACTGCTCCCTGGCCGCCTGCGCGGCGGAGCTGGGGCTGGCCCCCGGCGCCCTGCAGCGGGCCCTGGCCGAACAGGGCAGCAGCCTGCGCAAGGCGCGCGATGCGGTGCGCCAGTCCCGCTCGCTGGAACTGCTGGCCGGGGGCATGCCGATCCGCGAGGTGGCACGGGCCTGCGGCTTCGCCGAGCTGTCGCCCTTCTACCGGGCCTTCCGCCGCTGGCACGAGATGACGCCGGAAACCTATCGGCAGCGGCTGCAGGGCACGACCGGCACCTGAACCCGTGCGATTCGCCACGGCTGATCTAGCCTTGGGGAGGGCCTGGAGGTGCGATGAACAGAATCATTGCGGGGTGCCTGCTGGCAGGATGCTGCGGGGTGGAAGCGGCGGAGCCCGTGAAGATTTGTCTCGGCGATGGCAACGAGTGGCCGCCCTATACCTACTGGGAGCGCCATGACGGCAAAATCGACCACACCCGCCTCAGCGGCTCGGCGACCACCCTGGTGCTGACGGCACTGCAACGCCTCGACCTGCCCTATGAGCTGCACTACCTGCCCTGGGCGCGGGTGCAGCAGGAGCTGGCCGACTTCGCCCGCTCCGGTCACTGCGAGGTGACCTGGGACGCCAGCTACACCGAGGAGCGCGCAACCTTCGCCCACTACAGCGAGCCGCTCTACCGCACGCGCCTGGGCCTGTTCTATTCCACCCGGCGCTTCGCCGAGGCACCGGCGGTCACCGACGCCACCAGCCTGGCCAACTACCGGGTGTGCGGGGTCATCGGCTACAACTACGCGCCCTATGGCATCACCCAGGACGTCCTGCGGGTGAAAAGCGTGCAGCAGAACCTGGGGTTGCTGCAGCTGCAACGCTGCGACTTCTTCCCCAGCGAGATCGAACCGCTCTACGGCGGGCTGTCCCTGGGGGCCTACCAGGGCGACGAAACGCTGCGCCATCTCGAGCTGCCGGCGAGCAAGGCCTTCTACCTGCTGGTGAGCAAGGGTTCGCCACGGGGGGCGTCGTTGAGCCAGGCGCTCGACCGGGAGTTGCAGACCCTGCGTGACAGCGGCGAGGCCGAGGCCATCTTCCGCCGCTTCCAACCGTCCGCGCTAAGTGCTCAGCCCGCCGGCGCCCAGTCGCAGTAGCAACCCACCGCCAGGGTGTGGGTGGCGTCCACCGGGCGGCCATCCTGCAGCGCCTCGAGGATGGGTTCGATGAAGCTGTTGGCCGAGTTGCACACCGCCCCTTCGCTGTAGGGGCCGAAGTAGGCCAGGCGGCCTTCGCGGTCCCAGATGCCGACGGCGGGCGTGGCTGGGATGGCCGCGGCACCGGGCAGCTCGGCGAGCAGGGTCATGCGTTGCAGGTTCTGCGGCAGCTGGCCCTTGCTCCCCGGTTTCTGCACGGCATAGAAGGCCACGCCCCGGTCGGCGAAGCGCTCGATCAGCTCGCCCAGGTGCTGCTGGTTGCCGACGTTGCAGGGGCAGGCGGGGTCGAAGAAATGCACCAGGCGGATCGGCCCCGGCCCGGCCAGTTCAGCGGGCAATTGCAGGCCATCGCCGGAGAACAGCGTGGTGCGCTCGCTGAACGGGCGGACGAAGCGCGCGTCGTACCAGCGGTAGGCGGCGACCATGGCGATGATCCAGGCGATGACGAGCAGGCTGGCGAACAGTGTTCTACGGGAAGGCGAGCGCATGGGGAGAGACCTTTTGCAGGACGCGTAGCTTGCCACGGCGCGCCCCGCAGCTGAATATCGGCAACCTTTATCGCCGGCCGCCCGGCCCCCGGCCACTGCCCCGTTCGAATGGATACCCCCGATGCCAGATGCCTTCCAGCCCGATCAACTGCGCTCGCTCCTGCGACCCTTGGCCGCAGCGGCACCCGACCTGCAGTTGGCCGGCCTCTACCGGGCCTTCTACGGGCTGGACTTCTCGGCGCGGATTCCCGGCGTGCAGACGCGCCTGGGGGTGATGCAGGTGGAGTCCTACACCCTGGCCACCCAGGCCTGGTGGCCGGCGCAGCCGCGCGCGACCCTGGTGCTGCTGCACGGCTACTACGACCACATGGGCCTGTACCGCCACGTGATCGAGTGGGCGCTGGGGCTGGGCCTGGCGGTGATCGCCTGCGACCTGCCGGGGCATGGGCTGTCCAGCGGCGCCCGCGCCAGCATCCTCGACTTCGCCGAATACCAGGCGACCCTGCGCGGCCTGCTGGCCGAGGCGCGGACGCTGGACCTGCCGCAGCCCTGGCACCTGGCCGGGCAGAGCACCGGCGGCGCGATCATCCTCGACTACCTGCTGACCGGCGCCCCCGAGGCCTGCATCGGCGAGACCCTGCTGTTCGCCCCCCTGGTACGCCCGCGCGCCTGGGGCTGGTCGAAATTCAGCTACCGCATGCTCAAGCCCTTCGTCGAAAGCATCCCGAGGCGCTTCAGCGTCAACTCCAGCGATGCCGAGTTCATCGACTTCGTCCACCACCACGACCCGCTGCAGCCGCAGAACCTGCCCACCGCCTGGGTTGGCGCGCTGTCGCGCTGGGTGCCGCATATCGAGGCCGCGCCACGCTCGACGCGCCGCCCGCTGGTGATCCAGGGCGATGGCGACATGACGGTGGACTGGCGGCACAACCTCAAGGTGCTGGACGACAAGTTCGCCCAGCCCGAGGTGCTGATGCTGGAGGGGGCCGGGCACCACCTGGTGAACGAGGCACCGGCCTATCGGGAGCGTTACTTCGCCTTCCTGCGGGAACGCCTGGGGTACTGAGCCAGGCCCGCAGCGGCGGGCTAGTAGCTCTGCTGCGCGGGCGCCAGGCTCGCGGCATCCTGGCCCACGGCGAGGCCCGCACGCACGGCGGCCAGGGCGGCCTGATAATAGGCCTTGCCCTCGCCGGACTCGGCGAAGGTGACGAACTCTTCCAATTCCGGATCGGACAGGTCGCGATAGACATACAGCAGGGTGTTGTCGAGATCGTTGCTGATCTGCTCCATCACCCGCTGGCGCTGGCTGTCGAGCAGGCCCTGGGCCTGGCCGCCACCGAGCAGGCCGGGGAGCATCTGGCTGAGGCTGTCGGCCGCCACGCCCGCCAGGGCCAGGCTGACCTCGGCGCCGGCTTCCTTGGCCGGCAGCGCCTGGGCCAGGTGGCGCACCTGCAGGCGGCGGGTGGCGCTGGCGTCGATGCGCGGCAGGCCATTGGCGTTCTTCGCCAGCTGGTCGCGACGGGTGGCGAGCACTTCGGCGGCGATGATCTTGCGCCCCAGCGGCGACTGGAAGAAACCCAGGGCCGGGCGCGGGTCGCTCAGCGCGTTACGCAGGGCGGCCTGGGCACGCTGGTCGATGGCCTCGGCCTGGAAACGCTGGTTGCTGTTGTTCACCAGGGCCTGGTACACGGCCGGCGGCAGGGTCTTCTGGTAGCGCTGCTGGGCCGCCGACAGGGCGTCGTTGAAGTGCGCCCGCTGTTCCGGCCAGCCCGCCGCCTGGTACAGGCTGGCGTGGTCGTCGGCCAGCGCCGGCAGACCGATGAGCAGGAAGGTGACGGCAAGAAGCAGGCGCATGGTGACTCCTGGAGGGCGCGATCCGGTGTTGTTCTAGACCCGGGGCTGCGGGTTCGGTTCGGTCGGGGTGCGGGCTGCATGGGCGGAGGGCACGGCGGCTGGGGCTCCGGCCATGGTGGCGCGGGGGCTATTCTCCGTGCTGGCGGGCGGGCTTGTCGAGGAGCTGAGAAGGCCTCGTCATAAATTTAACCGAACGCTGTAGGCGGCATTCTGCGGCCTGATTAGAATGCGCCGATCATGCCGAATCCCGACGCGTTCATCCCCTTCGAGCCCATCAGCGACGACGTTGCCCAGCGCGGCTGGTCGTTGCAGCCCGGCGCCATCGCGGCCGACCTGGTCGCCGCCCTGGCGCGGGAATGCCGCGCCCGCGCGGCGGCCGGCGAGCTGAGCCCGGCGGGCATCGGCCGGGGCGATGGCCAGCAGGTGCGCGAAGGCATCCGTGGCGACCGCATCGATTGGCTGGAACCCGGCCAGGCCGCGCCCTGCGACCACTACCTGGAACTGATGGACGAGCTGCGCCTGCGGCTGAACCGCGAGCTGTTCCTGGGGCTGGAGGATTTCGAGGCGCATTTCGCCCTCTATCCGCCGGGGGCGTTCTACCAGAAGCACCTGGACCGCTTCCGCGACGACGATCGCCGCGCGGTCTCGGTGGTGCTCTACCTCAACCCCGACTGGCAGCCCGGCGAAGGCGGCGAACTGCGCCTGTACCTGGCCGACGGCGCCACCCACGACGTACTCCCCGAAGCCGGCACCCTGGTGGTGTTCCTCTCCGGCGACCTGCCCCACGAGGTGCTGCCGGCCAGCCGCGAGCGCCTCTCCCTCACCGGCTGGTTCCGCCGCCGCGGTGACGGCCCGCTCTGAGCCGCCCGGGGCCTTAGTGGCCCCAGACCTTGATGGTGCCGCGCAGGTCGACGATGTCGCGAATCTCGATATTGCCCAGGCTGCTGTCGCCCACGTACATGTCGCTGCTCACCCGCATGCGGATGCGCTGCGCGGGCAGGCCCGACTGGATCAGCTGGTCGTTGATGGTGGTCAGGTCCGGCAGGGTGAGGACCAGCTGGTCCTTGCCGCTGGCGTTCTTCACCACATCGACCATCAGGGTCGGCTGGTCGATGTTGAAGATCGGCAAGGTCAGGCCGAGCTGCGCCGGGCCCAGGGCGAAACTGCCGCCGGCGCCATTGGGGCAGGCGCTGGGGCTGTCGCAGCCGTTGTCGATGCGGATATTGCGCAGCGAGACGCTGTTGCCGCTGTCGGTCCAGCTGAGCTTGTCGATGCGCGCCATCACGTCCAGGCGGATGCTGATGCCGGCCTGGCCGGTGACGTCGGAAAGCTGCTGGTTATCGAGTGTTTCCATGGCTGCCTGGCTGGAGGCGCAGAACAGCAGGGCGGTGCAGGCGAGGAGCGGGATCGTTCTTGTTATGGGCATGGCGGCTGTCCTTCGCGGGTTGGCCGCCGCAGTCTGGGGAGCCCCTTGCCGCTGCGCCAGTGCCCCTCGCCGCTTCCCGCCTAAGGATGGGCCAGCCAAAGACTGGTGCGGCGCGAGGAACTTCACGGGTGTTACGCGCGGTGACCCTGGCAGCGACGCGGAGTAGGCTGGCAGCCTTCGAGGAGTGATTCATGCAGAAGATTCTGGTCAGCCGCTGCCTGCTGGGGCAACGGGTGCGATACGACGGCGGCGCCCACGGCCCCTATGACCTGCTGCAACGCTGGCAGGACGAGGGGCGCATCGTGCCGGTTTGCCCGGAAGTCGCCGGCGGCCTGCCCACGCCCAGGGCGCCGGCGGAGATTCCGGGCGGCCAGGGCACGCAGGTGCTGGAAGGGCGAGTAGCGGTGCTGACCGATAGCGGCGAGGACGTCACCGCCGAGTTCGTCGCCGGCGCGGGCATCGCCCTGGAGCTGGTGCGTCGCCATGGCATCGGCGTTGCGGTGCTCAAGGCACGCAGCCCCTCCTGCGGCAACGAGGAAGCCTATGACGGCACCTTCAGCGGCACCCGCGTGCCCGGCGAAGGCGTGACGGCGGCGCTGCTGCGCGCCGAAGGCGTGCGGGTGTTCAATGAAACGCAGCTTGAGGCCGCAGCCGCCTGGCTGGCGGCGCGGGAAGCCGCAGCAGCCGGTTAGGGCTGCTCGGGGTCTGCTTCGGGCTTGGATTCGGGCTGGGGCGATGGCTGCGGCTTCTCGCCCTCCGACGCCGCCTGGGAAGGCGCCTGGCCCTCCAGCCATTTGCGCGACAGTTCGTCCAGGCGCCCGCTGCTCTTGAGCTTGTTCAGGGCATTGTTGAGGGCACTGCGGAACGCCGGGTTCTCCTTGAGGAAGGGGATCGCCTGCTCCTGCGGGCCCTTCTCGCTGCCCTCCGCGCTCTTGTCCTGGGCCTGGCTGGGCGCCAGCGACTGGGTCAGCCCGCCGCTGTCGGTGCCACCGGCGATCTGCTGGCCGCCACCGACGCCATAGGGCTCGCTGAACTCCAGTTGCTGATCATCACGGGCGGCCTGGGCCTCGCGGCTGAGCACGATGTCTACACTGCCACTGCGCAGGCCATCGAGCAGCTTGTCGCGCGGCACGGGGATGAAGTCCGCCTTGACGTTGAGCTCATCGGCCAGGGCGTGGCCAAGCTCCACCTCGTAGCCGGTGAGCTTGTCGTCCTGGCGGAAGCTGTAGGGCGGCGCGTCGTCAACCAGGGCAATCCGCAGGCTGCCACGCTCCCAGACATCGTCGATCAGGTCGGCCCGGGCCAGCGGCGCGGCGACCAGGGGAATGAGGGCGAGCAGGCAGTGCAACAGGCGCATTTCAGGTAAACCTCTGGTTCTTCTTGATCGATGACCCGGGACGGTGGGTTCAGCGTAGACACAACCGGCAACGTCGGCCGCTGAACCTAACCCCCCATGCAGGGTCTGTGTGTTGCTTACCAACAAGGAGTCAGTCATGAAGCTTGCGTACGCTCCCCTGGGCCTTGCGGCCCTGCTGGCGGTGGTTTCCACCGCGTCGTTCGCCGAGATGCCACGCACCCCGGCCCCCGAAGGCGCCAAGGTCTATTTCATCGAGCCCGCCGACGGCGCCACTGTGGACAAGACGTTTAGCGTCAAGTTCGGTTTGCAGGGCATGGGTGTCGCACCCGCCGGGGTCGATGCCCCCGCCACCGGCCACCACCACCTGCTGATCGATGTCGACAAGGAGCCGGCGATGAACATGCCGCTGCCGATGACCGACAACCTCAAGCACTTCGGCAAGGGCCAGACGGAAACCCAGGTCACCCTGCCGCCGGGCAAGCACACCCTGCAGCTGCTGGTGGGCGACAAGAACCACGTGCCGCTGGACCCGCCGGTCATCTCCGAGAAGATCACCGTCACCGTGAAATGATCGTGAAATCGCAGGCATGAAAAAGGGAGGCCGAGGCCTCCCTTTTCAGTGTCCAGCTCCGTCGTCAGGGCTCGCGAGCTAGAGCGAGACAAGGCGGGAATGGCCGAGAAGCGCGGCGTTCACATCTGTGAATGAGCACTTCGAGTCCGCTCCCAACGCCGTATCGCCGACGCGCAAGGCACGCCCTACAGCATGAGCCTCAGCACGAATCGCCAGATGAACCTGAAATCCCAGGCATGAAAAAGGGAGGCCAAGGCCTCCCTTTTTACTGTCCAGCTCCGTCATCAAGGCTCGCGAGCTAGAGCGAGACAAGGCGGGAATGGCCGAGAAGCGCGGAATTCACATCTGTGAATGAGCACTTCGAGGCTGTTCCCAACGCCGTATCGCCGACGCGCAGCAGCCCTGGGTTAGAAGAGGACGCGGCTGCGAATGGTGCCGTTGACGTGCTGCAGCTTCTCCAGCGCCAGGTCCGAGTACTCGGCGTCGACGTCGATCACCACATAGCCGACCTTGGCATTGGTCTGCAGGTACTGGCCGGAGATGTTGATGCCATTGTCGGCGAACACCTTGTTGATTTCGCTCATCACGCCGGGAACGTTGGCGTGGATGTGCAGCAGGCGGTGCTTGCCGGGGTGCGACGGCAGGGCCACTTCGGGGAAGTTGACCGAGGACACGGAGGTGCCGTTGTCGCTGTACTTGACCAGCTTCTCGGCCACTTCCAGGCCGATGTTGGCCTGGGCCTCGGCGGTGGAACCACCGATGTGCGGGGTCAGGATCACGCGATCCAGGCCACGCAGCGGGCTTTCGAACTCTTCGTCGTTGGACTTCGGCTCGACCGGGAACACGTCGATGGCGGCGCCGATCAGGTGCTCGTCCTTGATGGCGGCGGCCAGGTGGTCCAGCTCGACCACGGTGCCGCGCGCGGCGTTGATCAGGATGCCGCCCTTCTTGATGGCGCGGATTTCCTTCTCGCCGATCATCCACTGGGTGGAGGGCAGCTCGGGAACGTGCAGGGAGACGATGTCGGACATGCCCAGCAGCTCGTGCAGGTTACCGATCTGGGTGGCGTTGCCCAGCGGCAGCTTGGTCAGGGTGTCGTAGAAGAACACCTGCATGCCCAGGGCCTCGGCCAGTACCGAGAGCTGGGTGCCGATGGAGCCGTAACCGACGATGCCGAGCTTCTTGCCACGGATCTCGAAGGAGTTGGCCGCCGACTTGATCCAGCCACCACGGTGGCAGGAGGCGTTCTTCTCCGGGATGCCGCGCAGCAGCAGGATGGCTTCGGCCAGAACCAGCTCGGCGACCGAGCGGGTGTTGGAATAGGGGGCGTTGAACACGGCGATACCGCGTTCGCGGGCGGCGTTCAGATCGACCTGGTTGGTACCGATGCAGAAGCAGCCCACGGCGATGAGCTTCTTGGCGCAGTCGAACACTTCCTCGGTCAGCTGGGTGCGGGAGCGGATGCCGATGAAATGGGCATCAGCGATCTTTTCCTTCAGTTCGTCGTCCGAGAGCGCGCCCTTGAGGTACTCGATGTTGCTGTAGCCGGCGGCCTTCAGGGTGTCCACGGCGTTCTGGTGGACGCCTTCGAGGAGAAGGAACTTGATCTTGCTCTTGTCGAGGGAGGTCTTGCTCATCTGCGTACCTATTTGTCCCGGTAGAAAAGTTCAGAAGGCTGTGCTGCAGCTACCCCGCAAAACGCCTGTAAGGCATGATTCACGGGGTGCGTATGCTAGCATGTTCTCCTTTTTCCTTGCTCGGTTGCGACCTGAAACGTTCTCAGGGCGACCATGAATGATTCGAGAGTTCCCTTGATGACCAATGTTGCCCTGATCGAAGAGCTGAAGACCCTGGTTGAGCCTGGCAAGGTGCTGACCGACGCTGATTCCCTGAACGCCTACGGCAAGGACTGGACCAAGCACTTCGCGCCAGCGCCTACCGCCATCGTCTTCCCCAAGACCACCGAGCAGGTGCAGGCCATCGTCCGCTGGGCCAACCAGCACAAGGTCGCCCTGGTGCCCTCGGGCGGCCGTACCGGCCTCTCCGCTGCCGCCGTCGCCGCCAATGGCGAGGTGGTCGTGGCCTTCGACTACATGAACCAGATCCTCGAATTCAACGAATTCGACCGCACCGCCGTGTGCCAGCCGGGTGTGATCACCGAGCAGCTGCAGAATTTCGCCGAGGACAAGGGCCTGTACTACCCGGTGGACTTCGCATCCGCAGGTTCCAGCCAACTTGGCGGCAACATCGGCACCAATGCCGGTGGGATCAAGGTTATTCGCTACGGCATGACCCGTAACTGGGTCGCCGGCCTCAAGGTCGTCACCGGCACCGGCGAGCTGCTGGAGCTGAACAAGGACCTGATCAAGAACGCCACCGGCTACGACCTGCGCCAGCTGTTCATCGGCGCCGAAGGCACCCTGGGCTTCGTGGTCGAGGCCACCATGCGCCTGGATCGCGCGCCGAAGAACCTCACCGCGATGGTCCTCGGCACCCCCGATTTCGATTCGATCATGCCGGTGCTGCACACCTTCCAGAGCAAGCTGGACCTCACCGCCTTCGAATTCTTCTCCGACAAGGCCCTGGCCAAGATCATGGCCCGTGGCGACGTGCCGGCGGCCTTCGAGACCGAATGCCCCTTCTATGCGCTGCTGGAGTTCGAAGCCACCACCGAGGAAGTGGCCAACGATGCCCTGGCCACCTTCGAGCACTGCGTGGAGAAGGGCTGGGTGCTGGACGGCGTAATGAGCCAGAGCGAGCAACAGCTGCAGAACCTGTGGAAGCTGCGCGAGTACATCTCCGAGACCATCTCCCACTGGACGCCCTACAAGAACGACATCTCGGTGACCGTTTCCAAGGTGCCGGCCTTCCTCAAGGACATCGACACCATCGTCGAAGCCAACTACCCGGACTTCGAAGTGGTCTGGTTCGGCCACATCGGCGACGGCAACCTGCACCTGAACATCCTCAAGCCGGACGCCCTGTCCAAGGACGAGTTCTTCGCCAAGTGCACGACCGTCAACAAGTGGGTGTTCGAGACCGTGCAGAAGTACAACGGCTCGATCTCCGCCGAACACGGCGTGGGCATGACCAAGCGCGACTACCTCACCTACAGCCGCTCGGAGCCCGAGATCGCTGTGATGAAGGCCATCAAGGCGGTGTTTGATCCCAACGGGATCATGAACCCCGGCAAAATCTTCAACTGAAAGCTACTGCGCTCGTGACGCTTTCAGGTCCGTATTCTCAAGGAGTCGGTAAATGAGTTACCAGCACCAGTACGTCGACGGCACCCGCATCCATTTCCCCCTCGGCAAGGTCGTGTGCATCGGCCGCAACTACGCCGAGCACGCCAAGGAACTGAACAACCCGGTGCCCACCGAGCCGCTGCTGTTCATCAAGCCGGCCTCCAGCGTGGTGCCCATCGAAGGCGGCTTCTCCATTCCCGAGGACCGTGGCGTGGTGCATTACGAAGCGGAGATCGCCGTGCTGATCGGCAAGCCGCTGTCGCGCAACCCCAGCCTGGAAGAGGCCCGTGACGCCATCTCCGGCTTCGCCCCGGCCCTGGACCTGACCCTGCGCGACGTGCAGGCCAAGCTCAAGGAGAAGGGCTGGCCCTGGGAAGTCGCCAAGGCCTTCGACGGCGCCTGCGTGCTGGCGCCCTTCGTGCCGGGAGATGCCATCGAGGAGCTGAGCGACATCGGCATCCGCCTGACCATCAATGGTGAAGTGCGCCAGGACGGCAACAGCAGCGACATGCTCAACCCGGTGCTGCCGCTGCTCCAGGCCATCAGCCAGCACTTCAGCCTGCAGCCGGGCGACGTGGTGCTGACCGGCACCCCGGTGGGCGTCGGCCCGCTGAACAAGGGCGATGCCCTGGTGCTGGAACTGGTCGGTCATTCTTCGTTCGACAGCGGCGTCATCTGAAGCCGCCAGGGAACTTCGGCGGTGGCAGACGATCTTACCGCCACCAGCCGAAGCCGTAGCCAATGGCCATGACCTTTCCCCGCCCCAATCTCCGCACCTGCACCCTTCTGGTCCTGTTCGCGGCCTGCGTCGCCTCCATCCGCTATCTGCACCTCGACGATCGCGCCTCCCTCTGGCTCAGCGAACGCAACCTGAGCAAGGGCGAGCGCGCCGCCAGCATCTGGCTGCCGGGCTACAAGGCGGTGCTGCAGGGCAAGCCCCTGGCGGGTCTGGAGAACGACGAAACCTCCGACCTGGCCTACAACCCGGTCACCGGCACCCTGTTCACCGTCACCGGCAAGGTGCCGCAACTGGTGGAGCTGACCCGCGAAGGCGACGTGCTGCGGCGCATTCCGCTCAAGGGTTTCTCCAACCCCGAAGGCGTGGCGGTGCTGGAGAACGGCAACGTCGCGGTGACCGACGAGCGCCGCCGCAGCCTGTCGATCTTCCGCCTCGACCCGTTGACCCGCGAGCTGGACGTGACCCAGGGCGACGAGTTCGACCTGGGCTTCCCGGATTCCGGCAACAAGGGCTTCGAAGGCATCGCCTGGGACCCGGCGCAAAGCCGCCTGCTGCTGGGCAAGGAACGCACGCCGGAGATGTTCAGCTTGAACAGCGACGGCAGCCGTCGCCTGGAAGGCGCCCTGCGCCCGCTCCCCGGCTACGGCCTGGGCATGCGCAACCTCTCGGCCCTCAGCGTCGACCCGCGCACCGGCCACCTGCTGGTGCTCTCGGCGCAATCGAACCTGCTGCTGGAGCTGGACGAGACCGGCGAGCCGGTGAGCTTCATCAGCCTGCTGGGTGGGCTCAATGGCCTGGCCAAGCGCATCCCCCGGGCCGAAGGCGTGGCCATGGACGAGCGCGGCGACATCTACATGGTCAGCGAGCCCAACCTCTTCTACGTGTTCCGCAAGGCCGACAACGCCGACGCTCCTGAGCGTGGCTAACGGCATTCAGCTTCGCTTAAGGCTGTTTTAAGCCTGGCTTCAGCGCCGCGCCATAGCCTGATCCCGTCAACCACATCGAACGGGATCAACCCCATGAACGCCAAGTACCTCGCCCTGCTCATCGCCCCGCTGTTCTCCACCGCCGCCCTGGCCTCCAGCTACACCGGCCCCGGCTCCACGCCCCAGGTCACCACCGTGGCCGCCGCCATGGAAGCCGCCGACGACGCCGCCGTGGTGCTCCAGGGCCAGATCGTCAAACGCATCAAGGGCGATATCTACGAATTCAAGGACGCCACCGGCACCATCAAGGTCGAGATCGACGACGAAGACTGGCCGCCCCACGCCATCGACGACAAGGCCCAGGTCAAGCTCACCGGTGAAGTGGACCGCGACCTGATGGGCCGCGAGATCGACGTCGAGTTCGTCGAGCGGGTCAACTGATCCAACCCCCGCCCTCCAAACGGCCCCATTGCGGGGCCGTTTTTCGTTGGGGATTTGCTGTTGCGAAAGAGGAGGCGCATGCCGGGTAGGACCCAACGTGCCTGTGCATGATGGGTTTCGCTTCGCTCTACGCCATCCTACGAAAGCGGTCATCCGGGGCCCTAGCCGCGACGCCCTCACGCCACCCCATCGAACCCCTGCAGCACATTGATCGCGTTGATGCCGATCTCCTCCACCGCATAACCCCCCTCCATCACGAACAGGGTCTGCAGGCCGAGCTGGCCGATGATCTCGCCCATGCGCAGGTAGTCCGGGCTGTCGAGCTTGAACTGCGAGATGGGGTCCTCCTTGAAGGTGTCCACACCCAGGGACACCACCAGCGCGTCCGGGGCGAAGGCGGCGATCTGCCGGCAGGCGTCGGCCAGGGCCTGGCTCCACACCGCCCAGTCGCTGCCCTCGGCCAGCGGGTAGTTGAAGTTGAAGCCCCTGCCCGCGCCCTCGCCCTTCTCGTCGGCGAAGCCGAGGAAGTAGGGGTACTCGAAGCGCGGGTCGCCGTGGATCGAGGTGAACAGCACATCGGCACGGTCGTAGAAGATGTCCTGGGTGCCGTTGCCGTGGTGGTAGTCGACATCGAGCACCGCCACGCGCTTGGCGCCCTTGTCCAGCATGGCCTGCACGGCGATGGCGGCGTTGTTCAGGTAGCAGTAGCCGCCCATGTAGTCGGCGGCGGCGTGGTGGCCCGGCGGGCGGCACAGGGAGAACACCCCGCGCGCGCCCTTGGCCAGTTCGGCCTGGCCGCTGAGGGCGACATTGGCCGAGCTGATGATGGCCTGCCAGGTGCCGGCGGTGATGGGCGCACCGGCGTCGAAGGAGTAGTAGCCCAGGCGGCCGTCGATGTCGGTGGGCTCCACCTGGCGCAGGCGCCGGGTCGGCCAGGCGATGGGCAGCATGTCGTGGCTGCGACCCTTGGCCTGCCAGTCGGCCCAGGCGTTCTGCAAAAAGCGCACGAAGCCTTCGCTGTGTACCCGCAGGATCGGCGCCAGGCCGAAGTCCTGCGGCGCCTGGATGGCGCCGAGCTGCACGGCCTTGGCGCGGTCCAGGACCATGTCGGCGCGGCTGGGCTTCTCGAAGCAGGGGGTGAACTGGCCGCCGATGAGTTCGTGCTTGCCGTGGTGCAGGTGATGGTCGTCGCTGTAGAGGGTCAGCATGTCCGGCTCCTTGGGAGGCTGGTTGGAGGGTCGATTCGATCAGTGTTCGGAGAACTGCACCTGGGGTGCCGGCCGCCTGAAGCCGCCGGTGTGCCAGGCCAGGTAGATGAAGCCGGCGGCGAACCAGGCCAGGCCGATGCCCAGGGTCAGCGCCGAGAGGCTGGTCCACAGCCAGGCGATCAGGCCGAAGCCGATCAGCGGCATCAGCCCGTAGCGCAGCCTGTCGCCGAGGCCGTGGGGCTGGCCGTCCAGCAGGTGGCTGCGGATCACCGCCAGGTTCACCACCGAGAAGGCCACCAGGGCGCCGAAGCTGATCATCGAGGCCAGGGTGGTGAGGTCGATGACGATGGCCAGCAGCGAAACCAGGGACACCAGCAGGATCGACAGGGCGGGCGTGCGGTAGCGCGGCGAGAGGCGGCCGAACACGCGGCGCGGGAGGATGCCGTCGCGGCCCATGCTGAACAGGATGCGCGACACCGAGGCCTGGGACGCCAGGGCGGAACCGGCGGCGCCGGCCACGTAGGCTGCGGTGAACAAAGCTTCGAGCAGGCTGCCGCCGGCCTTGAGCATCACCTCGGTGGCGGCTGCGTCCGGGTCCTTGAAGGCGCTGCCGGGGAACACCAGCTGGCTCACCAGGGCCAGGAGGATGAACAGCAGGCCGGCGGTGACGGTGGTCACGACGATGGCGCGGGGAATGTCGCGGCGCGGGTCGCGGGCCTCCTCGGCCAGGGTGGACACCGCATCGAAGCCGAGGAAGGACAGGCACAGCACCGCCGCGCCGGCCATCAGCGGCGCCAGGCCGGGCTGGGTGCCATCGCCCAGCAGCGGCGCCATGAGGTCCACCTCGCCGCCGCCCAGGCTGCGCGCGGACATCGCCAGGAACACCACGACGAACACCAGCTGCGCGCCGACGATGGCGTTGCTCATGCCCGACACCGAGCCGATGCCGCGCAGGTTGAGCAGGGTGACCAGGGCCACCGCCGCCAGCACGAAGGCCCAGGCCGGCACGGCGGGGAAGGCGATGTTGAGGAACAGGCCGATCACCAGGTAGTTGATCATCGGCAGGAACAGATAATCGAGCAGCAGCGACCAGCCGGCCAGGAAGCCCACCGCCGGCCGAAGCTCAGGCTGGCATAGGAATACGCCGAACCCGCCACCGGGTACTTGCGCACCATGAAGCTGTAGGAGAAGGCGGTGAAGATCATCGCCGCCAGGGTGGCCACGTAGGCCAGCGCGGTGCGCCCACCAGTGATCTCGGTGACCACGCCATAGGTGGTGAACACCGTCAGCGGCACCATGTACACCAGGCCGAAGAACACCAGGGCGGGCAGGCCGAGGATGCGCCGCAGGTGGGTGCCCTGGGCACTGTGGGTGAAATCGTCGAAGGCTTTGCTCATGGAAATACCTCGCGGGCACCTGCCAGGCAGGCGCTCAGGGGTGGATCGTCGGGCGCGTCGTGCGTCGAGGGGCGGGCCGTATCGGCCCCGGGTCAGCTGGCGGGCAAGCGGCCGCTGCGGGGGATGGCGCTAAGGCAGGTGATGCGGGGCATGGCGGTTCACTCTCTTGTTCTTGTGCATGGGCGCCGGAGGGCGCAGGTGGCCGGCGCGTCGCTCCCGTCGACGCGCCAGGGGGCTCGGGGTGGTCCGGCCCGCCCGGCGGCGGGCCGGAAGCCGGTCATTTCTTCAGCTTGGTCCATACCTTGCTGCGCAGGCTCAGGGCCTTGGGCGAGCAGAGCTTGAAGGTCTTCAGGCGCTCCAGCTTGTCCTGCGGGGTGTTGATCGCCGGGTCATCGAACAGCTCCTTCTCCATGAAGGAGGCCGAGCCCTCGATGGCGTTGTTGTACTTGGCGAAGTTGGAGGCCGCGGCGATGTTCTCCGGCAGCATCATCCAGTTGATGAAGGCGTGGGCTTCCTCGACGTTGGCCGCGTCCTTGGGGATCACGAAGTTGTCGATGAACACGTGGATGCCCTCCTTCGGGTAGACGTACACCAGGCTGTCGCGCTGGGCGTGGGCGCGGTGGTAGGCGCCGTTCCACTGCATGTGCATGGCCACCTCGCCGGCGGCCATGCGCTCGATGGTGCCGTCGCTGTTGTACATGGCCAGCAGCGGTTTCTGCGCCAGCAGCAGGTCCTGGATCTTCTTCGCGTCCTTCGGGTCCTCGGTGCACTGGTCGATGGCCAGGTAGTGGGACGCGGCGATGTACAGGTCTTCGATGGAGTTGAGCGCCACCACCTTGCCCTTGAGCTCGGCCGGCGGTTCGAAGAAGGGCTTCCAGCTCTCCTCCAGGCTGCCGCCGGGCACCTGCTTGCTGTCGTAGCTGTAGCCGGTGGTGCCCCAGAGGTAGGGCACGCTGTAGTCGTGGCCCGGGTCGAAGTCGAGGTTCTGGAAGTTGGCCTTGAGGTTCTTCAGGTTGGGCAGCTTGGCCTTGTCGAACTTCTGCAGCAGGCCGTCGGTGGCCATGATCTGGATGAAGCTGTCCGAGGGCACCACCACGTCGTAGGCGCCGCCGCCGGCCTTGAGCTTGGCCAGCAGCGTCTCGTTGCTGTCGTAGGCGTCCAGGGTGGCCTTGATGCCGGTGTCCTTCTCGAATTTCTTCAGCAGCTCCGGCGGGAAGTAGTCCGACCAGTTGGCCAGGTGCAGGGTGCCGGCGGCCTGGGCGGTGCCGGACAGCCCCAGGGCGAGCAACAGGGAGAGCGCGAGCGGTGTGGTGCGGGTCATGACGGGCTCCTTGGGGCTCAGCGCTTGCGCTGGCCGATGTAGTAGGACAACGCAACGAACGCTATGGAGATCACCAGGATGATCGAGGAAATCGCATTGATCTTCGGCGAGATGCCCATCCTGATGGAGCTGAAGATGTACACCGGCAGGGTGGTCGCGCCGGCCCCGGCGACGAAGTAGGTGATGACGAAGTCATCCATGGAAATGATGAACGCCAGCATTGCCCCCGAGAAAATGCCGGGCATCAGCAGGGGGAAGGTGATCTTCCAGAAGGCCTTCCAGGGCGAGGCGTAGAGGTCGGCGGCGGCTTCGGCCAGGCGCGGGTCCATGCCCTCCAGCCGCGCCCGGATCGGCAGGTAGGCGAAGGGGATGCAGAACACCACGTGGGCGATGAGGATGGTGAACAGCGACAGCTTCAGGCCGATGAAGGCGAAGAACATCAACGTCGCCACGGCGGTGACGATCTCCGGCACCAGCAGCGGCAGGCCGAGCACGCCGCTCATGGCGGTCTGCCCACGGAAGGCGCGGCCGCGCATGCCCAGTGCGGCGAGGGTGGCCAGGGTGGTGGCGATCAGGGTGGCGAAGGTGGCCACCAGCAGCGAGTTCTTCGCCGCGCGGACGATCTCCGGGTCGTTGGCCACCACCGCGTACCACTTGAGGCTGAAGCTCTCCCAGATGGTCGCCGACTGGCCGCCGTTGAAGCTCAGCGCCACCAGCACCAGGATCGGCACGTAGAGGAAGGCGAAGAACAGCCAGGCAGTGGGGCGTACGCCGGTGAAGCGCCAGAGCGGGCCTTGCAGGTTCATGGGTGGCCTCCGGCGGTGCCCGGCTTGAAGCGCAGGCTGTAGAGCAGCATCGCCAGCAGCACGAAGCCGAGCAGGGCGAAGGACAGCGCCGCGCCCAGCGGCCAGTTGTGCGAGGCGCCGAACTGCAGCTGGATGAGGTTGCCGATCATCAGCGACTTACCGCCCCCCAGCAGCTCGGGAATGATGTAGTTGCCCAGGGAGGGGATGAACACCAGGATCACCCCGGCCATCACCCCCGGCATCGCCAGCGGCAGGATGATCCGGCGCAAGGCCTGGAAGCGGTTGGCGCCCAGGTCGAAGGCCGCCTCCACCAGGCGCCAGTCGAGCTTCTCCAGGCTGGTGTAGATGGGCAGCACCATGAACGGCAGGAAGGTGTAGAGCAGGCCGATGATCACCGCGCCGTCGGTGTAGAGGATGCCCAGCGCCTTGTCGGTCAGCCCCAGCCCGTGCAGGCCGCTGTCCACCAGGCCGCCGTTGCGCAGCAACAGGATCCAGGCGTAGACCCGCACCAGCAGGTTGGTCCAGAAGGGCACGGTGACCAGGAACAGCAGCAGGTTGCGCTTGCGCTCGTTCTGCAGCGCCAGGTACAGCGCGGTGGGGAAGCCGATCAGCAGGCAGCCGGCGGTGGTCATCACCGACAGCCAGAAGGAACGCTGGAAGATCTGCAGGTAATCGGTGTTGAACACCAGGCTGTCGTCCAGGTCCCGCTCGTAGAGGAAGTTGACGTAGGCCTCCAGCGAGTACTGGCCCCACTTCACGCCGCCGTAGTCCCCCGACTGCAGCAGCGAAACCAGCAGCATGATGCCCAGGGGCAGCAGCAGGAACAGGCCCAGGGTGAACATGGCCGGCGCGGCCAGCAGCAGGCGCCGGCGCAGCTGGCGGGCCTCGGCCTGGGCGCGCAGGCTGCTCATCGCGGCAGCACCCGCACCGCGCTGGCGGGCACCTGCAGGCGCACCCGGGTGCCGGCCTCCAGGCAGCCACCGGCGCCGTCGCGGTTCTGCCGGCGCACGCGGAAGCCGCTCTGCCCGGCCACGCGCAGCAGGTAGAGGGTGTCGGTACCGACGTAGACCACCGTCTCCACCTCCCCTTCGAGGTTGCCGTCCAGGTCGATGGCGATGCGCTCCGGGCGGATGGCCAGGGTCACCGGGCCACGGCGCTCGCCGGGGGCGGCGAGCACCTGCCCGTCGGCCAGGCGCACGCCGCTGTCCAGCGCCTCGGCATCGAGGAAGTTGGTCTCGCCGATGAAGTCGGCCACGGTGCGGTCCACCGGTGCTTCGTAGATCTCGGTCGGGCTGCCGACCTGGAGGATGCGCCCCTTGTGCATCACCGCGATGCGGTCGGACATGGTCAGGGCTTCTTCCTGGTCGTGGGTGACGAAGATGAAGGTGATGCCGGTCTCGTGCTGCAGGCGCTTGAGCTCGATCTGCATGTCCTTGCGCAGCTTCTGGTCCAGCGCCGAGAGGGACTCGTCCAGCAGCAGCACCTTGGGCCGGCTGGCCAGGGCGCGGGCCAGGGCGATGCGCTGCTGCTGGCCGCCGGAGAGCTGGTCGGCGCGGCGCCGGCCCACGTCCGGCAGCTTCACCAGCTCCAGCATCCGCTGCACCGTCGCCTCGATCTCGGCCTTGGGGCGGCCCTGCATCTCCAGGCCGAAGCCGATGTTCTGCGCCACCGTCATGTGCGGGAACAGCGCGTAGCTCTGGAACACGGTGTTGACCGGGCGGCGGAAGGGCGGCAGGCCCTGCATCTCCTCGCCGTACAGGCGGATGGCGCCGGAGCTGGGCTGCTCGAAGCCGGCGATCAGGCGCAGGAGGGTGGTCTTGCCGCAGCCGGAGGGGCCGAGAAGGGTGAAGAACTCGTTGGCGCGGATTTCCAGGGAAACCTCGTCCAGGGCGCGGACGCCCTGCCCCGGATCGCCGAACTCCATGCAGACACGGTCGATGCTAATCGCACTGGACATGCTTATCGCAAGCTCTAAGAGATTGTTCTTATTGGGCTTTTTCGCATGGCGCAAAGGCCCTCGACGCCTTTGATTCTGTCAGCGGGGGCGAAGGGGCAGAACGATATAAACGGACAAAAGGGGATAATTCCGGACAACTTGCGCAGCCACACCCGGCTGGGCGCCAGCCGGGGTGAGCCGTGCCCGGCTCGGGCAACCGGGGGATCAGGTGCGGTACAGCTGCAGGCTTTCCACCCGTGCGCGATAGGCGCCGAGGCGCTCCTTCAGCTCGCCCTTGCGCTGGGCGGCGACGCAGTGCAACAGCACGTTGAGGGCACTGGTGAGGCCGCCGGTGGATTCGAGGATCAGCCCCGTCTTGGTCTTCATGGTGACGATCCAGGGCGTGGAGATGTGCCGGGCGATGCCGTATTCGTCGGTGAACACCACCAGGTCGGTGTCCTCCTTGAGGGTGTTGGCGAAGGCGATGCCGACATCGGCATAGGGCGCGATATCGATCAGCACCACGCAGCAGCGCTCGTCGCGGCTGTCCACCCACTGGCCCAGCACGCCGCGGTAGAGGTCGAGGAACTCCACCCCCGAACGCACCAGGGACAGGCGGCTGGCGAAGTCCTCGGCCAGGCCGCGGATGGTCTGGAAGCCGCAGACGAACACGCGCTCGGCGCCGGCCACGCGGGTGACGATGTCCTGCCAGTGCTGGCTGTTGAGCTGGCTGCCGAAGCTGACCAGCGCATCGATCTCCTCGTTGAGGTGGGCGAGCAGGTCGTCCGGCTGCTTCTCCACCCGCTCGATCAGCGTGGTGTTGAGCAGCGACTGCACGCGGATGTCGTCGCGCAGCTCTTCCTTAAGGCTCTTCAGCCCCTTGTAGCCGAGGCGCCGCAGGAAGCGGCTGACGGTGTTGGGGCTGACCCCGCTCTTCTCCGCCAGGCTGGCGCCGCTCTCGAAGGCGATGGTCTCCAGGTTCGCCTGGATATAGGCCCACAGGGTGCGTTCGTTCGGCGTGAGCTTGCCGTCAATCTGCTCCACTTTGCTGTCCAGCATGCCCGGTTCCCTGTCGATTATTGGAAGATTAATGTCAACGTATTGATCAATGGAAGAAACATACTTTATGCTCCACGGCGAGGCAAAAAATAAAAACACCGATTCTTCCGCTTTCACTTCGGCCGCAAGGCCATGCAAGAGCTGCCCCAGCCAGGCCCGAGCCAAACCGCGCAGGGCCCAGAACGGAGAACAGGAACATGCCCGCTCCAACCTCGCGCCACCCCCTGCGACGCCTCGCGTCCCGCCTGCTCGCAGGCTCCCTGCTGCTGGCCGCCGGCAGCAGCCAAGCCGCCGAAGAACTGCACCTGTACAACTGGGGTGACTACATCAACCCCGAAGTCCTCAAGCGCTTCACCGCCGAAACCGGCGTCAAGGTCTCACTGGACACCTATGGCAGCAACGAGGAGATGCTCGCCAAGCTGCAGGCCGGTGCCACCGGCTACGACATCGTATTCCCCTCGGTGCACATGCACGACACCCTGTCCGCGCTGGGCCTGCTGGAGAAGACCGACATCGGCGCCAGCCCGGCCTTCGCCAACATCGACCCGGCCTTCCTCCGCGCCAAGTCCGACCCCAAGGGCGAGCAGTGCCTGCCCTACGCCTGGGGCACCGTCGGCATCTTCTACAACAAGACCAAGGTGGATCGGCCGATCGAATCCTGGGCGGATTTCTTCGCCCTGGCCGAGTCCGGCAAGAAGGTCATCATGCTCGACGACATGCGCGAAACCCTCGGCGTCGGCCTGATCGTCAACGGCAAGTCGGTGAACACCACGGACGCCGCCGACCTCAAGGTCTCCGAGCAGTGGCTGCTGGAGCGCAAGCCGCTGGTCTCGGCCTTCACCTACGACAGCGTGCCCATGGTGCAGTCGGGCGACGTGGCCGCCGCACACTACTTCGTCGGCGCCATGATGTACGTGAAGCAGGACCCGAAAAACCTCGCCTACGTTATCCCCAAGGAAGGCGCGACGATGTACCAGGAAGACATGTGCGTACTCAAGAGCGCGCCGAACAAGGCCAACGCCAAGCGCTTCATGGAGTTCTTCCTCACCCCCGAGATCGCCGCCCTCAACACCCACCAGCAGATGAACGGCACGCCCAACCGCGAAGCCCTGAAACTGCTGCCGGCCGAGCTGCGCGATAACCCGCAGGTCAACCCGCCGGCCGACGTCATGGCCAAGCTGCAGATCTTCAATGACCTGGGCAAGGACCTGAAGAAATTCGACCGCGCCTGGACCCGCGTGCGCACCGCCAACTGAGCCAGCAAGAGAGCGGACGCGCCCGCGTCCGCCGGAGTTCTCCATGACCTGCATCGTCAACAGTGCACCGGTGGTCCAGATCACCGCTGCGGTGAAGCATTACCGTGCCCCGGAGGGCCACCCCGTGCGCGCCCTCGATGGCGTCGACCTGTGCGTCGGCGGCAATGAATTCGTCACCCTGCTCGGCCCCTCCGGCTGCGGCAAGACCACCCTGCTGCGGGTGATCAGCGGCTTCGAGGCTCTCGACGGCGGCGAGCTGCGCATCCAGGGCCAACTGATGAACGAGGTGCCCCCGCACCTGCGCCCGGTGCACACGGTGTTCCAGAACTACGCCCTGTTCCCCCACCTCAGCGTCGGCGACAACGTCGGCTACGCGCTGGACATCCGTGGCGTCGCCAAGGCCCAGCGCAACCGCCAGGTGGCCGACGCCCTGGAGCTGGTGGGCATGGCCGGGCTGGAGAAACGCAAGCCCGGCCAGCTCTCCGGCGGCCAGCAGCAGCGCATCGCCCTGGCCCGCGCCATCGTCAACAAGCCCGCCCTGCTGCTGCTCGACGAGCCGCTCTCGGCCCTCGACCGCCAGTTGCGCCAGAGCATGCAGCGCGAGCTGAAGAACCTGCAGAGCGAGCTGGGCATCGCCTTCGTCTTCGTCACCCACGACCAGGAAGAAGCGCTGACCATGTCCGACCGCATCGTCGTGCTCAACGGCGGCCACGTGCAGCAGCTGGGCAGCCCGGAAGACATCTACGACCGCCCGGCCAACGCCTTCGTCGCCGGTTTCATCGGCGAGAGCAACCTGTTCGACGGCAGCGTCACCCGCCACCACGGCGACGCCGTGGAATTCCTCACCGCCCAGGGCGACACCCTGCGCCTGCGCCGCGCCGACCTGGCACCGGGACAGAAGCTCCAGGCCATGCTGCGCCCCGAGCAGTTCCACCTCACCTGTCCGGGCGACCCGGCGCGCCATGCCTGCCTCGAGGGCCGCGTGCTGCAACAGGTGTTCATCGGCAAGGACTTCGAACTCAGCGTGCGCACCCAGCACGGCAGCCCGGTGAAGGCAGTGCTGCGCGCACCCTCGCGGGAGCTGATGGGCACGCTCGAAGCCGGTGCCCGGGTGCAGCTGTGGTACGCCACCGACGCCCCGCACCTGCTGCTGGCCTAGGAGAACCGCCCATGACTTCGCTTTCCCTCGCGGCCCGCACGCGCCTGCGCCTGGTCGGCCTGCTCAGCCCGGCGACCCTGGTGATCGTCGGTTTCTTCCTCGTGCCCATGGCCATCATGGCGCTCTACAGCCTGCTGGAGCCGGGCATGTACGGCGGCGTGGAATGGTCCTTCTACCCGGACAACTTCGGCCGCATCCTCGGCTGGGCCGACGGCAGCAACGAAGAGTTCGACATCGTCTACCTGGAGATCCTGCTGCGCTCGTTCAAGCTGGCGGCGATGACCGTCGTGCTCACCCTCGCGGTCTGCTACCCGGCAGCCTTCTGGGTGGCGCGGCAGCCGGAACGGCGGCGCAACTTCTTCCTCTTCCTCATCACCCTGCCGTTCTTCACCAGCCTGATCGTGCGGCTCTACGCCTGGGTGCTGATCCTGCGGCCCACCGGCTTCCTCAACCTGGCGCTGCAGGCCCTGGGCCTGGCCGACCAGCCGCTGAACCTGATCTACAGCGAAACCGCCGTGCTGATCGGCATGACCTACATCTTCATCCCCTTCATGTTCATGCCCATCTACGCCAGCGTGGAGAAGCTCGACCGCAAGCTGCTGGAGGCCTCCGCCGACCTCGGCGCCAGCCGCTGGCAGAGTTTCTGGCGCATCGTCTTCCCGCTGACCCTGCCGGGCATCGCCGCCGGCTCGATCATCGTCTTCATCCCCAGCCTGGGTAACTTCATCGTGCCCTCGCTGCTGGGCGGCGCGCGGGTGGTGATGATCGGCAACCTGGTGGAGCAGCAGTTCCTCGCCGCGCGCAACTGGCCCTTCGGCGCCGCCCTGGCGATGCTGATCATGGCCGCGATGCTGGTGTTCCTGCTGCTCTACGTGCGCTGGCAGTCACGCGCCCAGGTGAAGGAGGGGCTGGTATGAATGCCCTCATCGCCCGCCTGGGGCGCGGCCTGCTCGGCGGCTACAGCCTGGCCTTCTTCGCCTTCCTGTACCTGCCCATCGCCCTGATCGTCGCCTACTCGTTCAACGCCAACCCGGTGAACATGATGATCTGGAGCGGCGCCAGCCTGGACTGGTACCGCACCCTGTTCGGCTTCTCCAGCTCGCTGAACGAGAACGCGCTCTACGTGGAATCCACCGACCAACTGGTGGCCGCCCTGCGCACCAGCCTCACGGTGGCCCTGAGCACCACGGTGATCTCCACCCTGTTCGGCACCCTCACCGCCCTCGCCCTGGCGCGCTACCGCTTCCGCCTGCAGGGTTTCTACCGGGTGCTGCTGTTCCTGCCGATGCTGATGCCGGACATCGTCCTCGGCATCGCCCTGCTGATCTTCTTCGTCAACAGCGGCATCCCCCTGGGCAAGACGTCGATCATCATCGGCCACTGCACCTTCCTCATCAGCTACGTGTTCCTCATCGTCAGCGCCCGCCTGGCGGGGATGGACACGCGCCTGGAAGAAGCCTCGGCCGACCTCGGCGCCTCGCCCTGGACCACCTTCCGCCGCATCACCCTGCCGCAGATCCTCCCCGGCGTGCTCGGCGGTGCGCTGCTGGCCTTCATCATCTCGATGGACGACCTGGTGATCACCTACTTCATCTCCGGGGTCGACTCCACCACCTTGCCGGTCTTCATCTACGGAATGATCCGCCGCGGCATCAAGCCCGAGATCAACGCCATCGCCACCCTGCTGCTGATCGCCTCGCTGGTCATCGCTTCCCTCGGGCTCTACCTGCGCAACCGCAAGCCCGCCACTTCCCCTGCCGAGAATGCCCATGGCTAAACCACGCGCCCGTGAACTCGGGCTGGCCGTCCCCGGCCGGCCCGGCCCCAACAACGCCATCACCGACGTACCCGGCGTGCGCGTCGGCTATCGCACCCTCGACGGCGTCGCCGCCAACGGCAAACCCATCAAGACCGGGGTCACCGCCATCCTCCCACGTGGCCTGGAGCCCGAACCGCAGCCGGTGTGGGCCGGCTTCCACGCCCTCAACGGCAACGGCGAGATGACCGGCACCCATTGGATCGAGCACGGCGGCTACTTCGTCGGCCCGCTGTGCATCACCAACTCCCACAGCGTCGGCATCGTCCACCACGCCGCCGCACGCTGGACCATCGACCACTACGCCGGCGCCTGGGAGGCCAACCACCTGTGGGCGATGCCGGTGGTGGCCGAGACCTACGACGGGGTGATCAACGACATCAACGGCCAGCACGTCACCGAGGCCGATGCCCTGGCCGCCCTGGCCGACGCCCGCGACGGCGCCATCGCCGAGGGCAACGTCGGCGGCGGCAACGGCATGATCTGCTACGGCTTCAAGGGCGGCACCGGCACCGCCTCGCGGGTGCTGGAGATCGACGGCCAGGCCTACACCCTGGGCGCCCTGGTGCAGGCCAACCACGGCCAGCGCGACTGGCTCAAGGTGCTCGGCGTGCCGGTGGGCAAGGCCCTGGGCGAACAACCCCGGGGGCTGGACCGCGAGCGCGGCTCGATCATCGTCGTGCTCGCCACCGACGCCCCGCTGCTGCCCCACCAGCTGCGCCGCCTGGCCCAGCGCGCCGGCCTCGGCGTCGGCCTGGGCGGCACCCCGGGGGGCAACAACTCAGGGGACATCTTCCTCGCCTTCAGCGTCGCCAACCCGCGCGCCCTGCCCCAGCTCACCCCCGGTGGGCGCTTCAGCCTGGAATGCCTCAACGACGAGCACATCGACGCCCTCTACCTGGCGGCGGTGGAAAGCACGGACGAGGCCATCCTCAACGCCATGCTCGCCGCCGAGGATGCGGTGATGCAGAAGCCCGCAGGCATCTGCCCGGCGCTGGACGGCGAGCGGTTGAAGGCGTTGCTGGAGGATGCGGGGCGGGTTGAGGCCTAGCCCCAGGCACCGGCGCTCTTCGTAGGATGGGTAGAGGTACGAAACCCATCGATGCGGAGCGACCCGTAACCGCATGGGTTTCGCTTCGCTCTACCCATCCTACAAACCGCAAGACGCCGCTTTCGCGAATGAATTCGCTCCCACCAATGGTCAACCGGTAGCCCGGGCTTCAGCCCGGGGAGGGCACCGGCGCGCTGCCGCCGGGCAGGTGTTCCTTGCAGTAGTCGACGAACATCTGCGCCGGCTTGGTCAGCTGGGCGCGCTTGAGCCAGGCGGCCACCAGGCCGGAGCCGGTCACGGCTTCGGCGATGTCCACCATCACCACCTTCTTGCCGTCGTAGGTGCATTCGGAATGGGGCCGGGTGACCAGCACCGAGAAGCCGAAACCCTGGCCGACCATGCCGCGCACCATCTCGATGGAGGGCGAGCTGAAGCCGATATTCGGGGTCAGGCCGAGCTCCTCGAAGAGGCTGACGAAGTAGGTCCGGCTGGGCTGCACGTCCAGCAGGATCATCGGCTCCAGCACCAGGTCACGCAGGGAAACCTCGGCCTGGCGGGCGAAGCGGTGGTTCTCCGGCAGCAGCGCATAGGGCCGCTGCGGCGGCATCAGCGGGTCGGTCTCGATGGTGGCGTCGAGTTCGTGCTGGTAGAGGATCGCCAGGTCGAAGCGCCCGGCGGTGAGCCCCTGCACCAACTCCTGCTGCTCGCCGTCGCCGATGCGGATCTCCACCCCCGGGTAGCGCTCGCGGAAGCCCGCGATCAGCCCCGGCAGGTACAGCGGCGCCACCGTCTCGAAGCAGCCGATGTCGATCTGCCCGGCCACCACGTCGTTCACCGCCAGGGCGTTCTGCTCGAACTCCCAGGCCATGCGCAGCAGGTCCTGGGCCTTGCGGTAGAAGCGCGAGCCGCTGGGGGTCAGCGACACACCCTGGGCGTGGTGACGGATGAACAGCTGCACGCCGAAGCTTTCCTCCAGCCCCTTGATGGCGGTGGAGATGGACGGCTGCGCGATGTACAGCTTGCGCGAGGCCTCGGCCACGCTGCCGCACTCCACCGTCGTCACGAAGTACTTGAGTTGTCGCAGGGTGTAGTTCGCCACGGGGCACCTCGGCATGTCGCTCGCCGCCTCGGTCATGGCCGCGCGGCTGGTTCTTATGGGTGGGAGCAATCCCTCGGTGAAACATACCCCAGGCGCCGCTGCGGAAGGGTCTGCCCTGCCGAGCTTTTTCTTATCCAGCGAGCATATTTTTAATAATTTTCCTCGGCACCGCTCTATCGCACCATCCACTGCACTCGACTCACAAAGCCTGGACCGCGCAGACGGTCGACGAGGACGTGCAGCATGCCCCCACCCGCGCCCCGTCGTTACTCCCGCCCCCGGCCCGCGTCACCGTCGAACCCGCTTCCGGCACTGAACAGCGTGCACGCAGCACCGACCCGACCACCGCGAATCGCCTGCAGAAGGACAGAGACATGACAGTTGAAACCATAGAAATCGATACGCTCGTGGTTGGCGCGGGCCAGGCCGGCGTGGCCATGAGCGAACACCTGGGCAAGCTCGGCGTGCCGCACCTGGTGCTGGAGCGCAAGCGCATCGCCGAAGCCTGGCGCACGGGCCGCTGGGATTCCCTGGTGGCCAACGGCCCGGCCTGGCACGACCGCTTTCCGGGGCGCGAATTCAACGTCGGCCCGGACGACTTCCCCGGCAAGGAGCAGGTAGCGGACTACTTCGTCGCCTATGCCCAGCAGATCAACGCGCCGATCCGCACCGGCGTCGAGGTGAAGAAGGTGGTGCGCAACCCCGACCGCCCCGGTTTCACCGTCGAGACCTCCATCGGCGTGATCCAGGCCAACCGCGTGGTCTCCGCCACCGGCCCCTTCCAGCGCCCGGTGATCCCCGCCATCGCACCGGCGGAAGGCAGCATCCACCAGCTCCACTCGGCCGCCTACTACAACCCGCAGCAGCTGCCCGCCGGCGCCGTGCTGGTGGTGGGCGCCGGCTCCTCCGGCGTGCAGATCGCCGACGAGCTGCAGCGCGCCGGGCGCCAGGTCTACCTCTCGGTGGGCGCCCACGACCGCCCGCCACGTTCCTACCGCAACCGCGACTTCTGCTGGTGGCTGGGGGTGCTCGGCCTGTGGGACGCGGAAGCCGCGCAGCCGGGTCGCGAGCACGTCACCATCGCCGTCAGCGGTGCCCGCGGCGGCCACACCGTGGACTTCCGCGCCCTGGCCCAACAAGGCATCACCCTGGTCGGCCTGACCCAGTCCTTCGCGGGCGGCAAGGTGCGCTTCCAGGCGGACCTGGCGGAGAACATCGCCCGGGGCGACGAAAACTACCTGTCGCTGCTGGACGCCGCCGACGCCTACATCGCCCGCAACGGCCTCGACCTGCCGGAAGAGCCGGAAGCACGGCGCATGCTGCCGGACCCGGAATGCATCACCCGGCCGATCCTCGAACTGGACCTGGCCGAGGCCGGCATCACCTCGATCATCTGGGCCACCGGCTACGCCGTGGACTTCAGCTGGCTGCAGGTGAACGCCTTCGACGACAAAGGCAAGCCCAAGCACCAGCGCGGCGTCTCCAGCGAGCCGGGGGTGTACTTCCTCGGCCTGCCCTGGCTGTCGCGCCGTGGCTCCACCTTCATCTGGGGCGTGTGGCACGACGCCAAGCACATCGCTGGCCACATCGCCACGCAACGCAAGTACCTCGACTACCGCGACGCCTCGCAGCGCCAGGCAGATGCCGGCCTCAACGGCAGCAGCCAGGACGGCTACCGCGAGCCGCAAACCCCTAAAGCCAGCATCATGGGAGTCAGCTGATGCCCACCCATACCCGCATCCGCATGTTCAACACCAAGGACACCTACCCCAACCAGACCCTGGACAACGACCTCTGCCAGGCTGTGCGTGCCGGCAACACCGTGTACGTGCGCGGCCAGGTCGGCACCGACTTCGAAGGCAACCTGGTGGGCCTGGGCGACCCGCGCGCGCAGACCGAGCAGGCCATGAAGAACCTCAAGCAGCTGCTGGAGGAAGCCGGCAGCGACCTCTCGCACATCGTCAAGACCACCACCTACCTGATCGACCCGCGCTACCGCGAGCCGGTGTACCAGGAAGTGGGCAAATGGCTGAAGGGCGTGTTCCCCATCTCCACCGGCCTGGTGGTCTCGGCCCTGGGCCAGCCCCAGTGGCTGATGGAGATCGATGTGATCGCGGTGATCCCGGACGACTGGCAGCCCAAGGGCTGAGGAGCGAACCATGACCTTCTCCATCGTTGGCCGCTGCGCGGAAACCGGGCAGCTGGGTATCGCCATCAGCTCCTCCAGCATCGCCGTCGGCGCGCGCTGCCCCTGGGTGCGCGCCGGCGTCGGCGCCGTGGCCACCCAGAACATCACCCTGCCGGCCCTGGGCCCGCAGATTCTCGACCTGCTGGAGCACCAGCACCTGGAACCGCAGGCGGCCCTGAGCAAGGCGCTCGGGAGCAACGGCTGGAGCCAGTACCGCCAGGTAACGGTGATCGACGGCACCGGGCGCACCGCCCTGTTCAGCGGCAAGGAGGCCCTCGGCCTGCACAACGCCGTGGCCGGCGAGCAGTGCGTGGCGGCCGGCAACCTGCTCTCCGGCACCGAGGTGATCGACGCCATGGTCCACGCCTTCGAGCAGACCCCGGGCCTGCTCGCCGAACGCCTGCTGGCGGCCATGCACGCGGCGATGGCCGCCGGTGGCGAAGCCGGGCCGGTGCACTCGGCGGCGCTCAAGGTGGTGGACGACCTCACCTGGCCCATCGTCGACCTGCGCGTGGACTGGGCCGACGAAGACCCCATCGGCCAGCTCGACGGCCTCTGGCAGGCCTACCGCCCGCAGATGCAGGACTACGTAACCCGCGCCCTGGACCCCACCGCAGCGCCCAGCTACGGGGTGCCCGGCGATGAATGAGACGAACAGCCGCGACCTGCTGGAGCGGCTGATCGGCTTCGCCACGGTCAGCCGGGATTCCAACCTGGAGCTGATCGCCTTCATCCGCGACTACCTGGCCGCGCACGGGGTAGAGAGCGAGCTGTTCCACAACCCCGAAGGCACCAAGGCCAACCTCTTCGCCACCCTCGGCCCCCGCGACCGGGGCGGCGTGGTGCTGTCCGGCCACACCGACGTGGTGCCTGTGGACGGCCAGGCCTGGACGGTGGAGCCGTTCCGCCTCAGCGAGCACGACGGCCGCCTGTACGGGCGCGGCACCGCCGACATGAAGGGCTTCATCGCCTCGGTGCTGGCGGCGGTGCCGCGCTTTCTCGAACGCCCGTTGAAGCTGCCGCTGCACCTGGCCTTCTCCTATGACGAGGAGATCGGCTGCCTCGGCGTGCGGCCCATGCTAGCGGAGCTGGAAAAGCGCCCGCACAAGCCGCTGCTGTGCCTGATCGGCGAGCCCACCGAGCTCAAGCCGGTGCTCGGTCACAAGGGCAAGCTGGCCATGCGCTGCCAGGTGCGCGGCGCCGCCTGCCATTCCGCCTATGCGCCCTATGGGGTCAACGCCATCGAATACGCCGCGCGGCTGATCGGCAAGCTGGGCGATATCGGCACGCGGCTGGCCCATGTCGAGCACCACGACCCGCGCTTCGACCCACCCTTCTCCACGGTGCAGACCGGGGTGATCAAGGGCGGCCGGGCACTGAACATCGTCCCGGCGGAATGCGAGTTCGACTTCGAGGTGCGCGCCCTGCCCGGCTTCGATGCCCAGCAGGTGGCGGACGAGCTGCAGCGCTACGCCGAAGGCGAGCTGCTGCCGCAGATGCAGGCGGTGCAGGCCGACACCGGCATCCAGCTGCAGCCCCTGAGCGCCTACCCCGGCCTCGCCACCCCACCCGACAGCGACGCCGCGCGGCTGCTGGCGCGGCTCGCCGGCTCCAGCGCATTCGGCACCGTCGCCTTCGGCACCGAGGGCGGGCTGTTCGACCAGGCCGGCATCCCCACCGTGGTATGCGGGCCCGGCAGCATGGACCAGGGGCACAAGCCCGACGAATTCATCAGCCTCGAACAGCTCCACGCCTGCGACGCCATGCTTCTGCGCCTGGCCGACTACCTGGAGAACCCGGGCTGATCCAACTTTCACGCACCCGCAACCGTAGGGTGGGCTTCAGCCCACCGGCGAGCCCATCGCGGATGAATCCGCTCCCACAGTGCAGCCTGTAGGTTGCGGGCGAATGAATCAGCCACCTCCACCGCGTGGGTTTCGCTCCGCTCTACCCACCCTACGAAAAGCCGTGCGCACCACGTCGTGACGCGCTGGGCGAAGAAAGTTGGAGCAGCCGCCAACGCCCCTCCAGGAGGCCGAACGCAGTCGTTGCGCAGGGGGACGAGTGGCATGGATGCCACGAGAGGCGCGACTGGCCATGGATGGCCCTTCGCGCCGGCCCCCAGACGACGCTTGCGGCGAACGCACTTCAGTGCGGCCCGAAGGGCGAGCGTAGCGAGTAACGACGATGGATTGAGGGAACCCCGGCGAAGCCGGGGCCGGATGATGGGGCAAGCGTTTTTGGTTCCTTTTTTGTGGTTCGGCATCCCGACGATTGAAAAAAGGGACTCGCCCCGGGGGGGGGGGGGTGAAACCAGAAACACCATCAGAGCTCGGCAATCAGCTGGGCTCAAATCCTCTAGCAACACTTAACGCAGACAGAACCAATGAATTCACCCGTCCGGGCGCTTTTTTCCCGGTGTTTCCGCACCCCGATGGCGCACCCTGCAGGCCCCCCGCCCCAGGCTGGAGCCGAGGGCGAGAGGGCGCTGCATGAGTGCTTCCGCTACCGAGCTTTTTCTTATCCACCGAGCATATTTTTAATAATTTTCCTAAGCCGAACTCTGTCGCACCATCAAGCCCAGTCACGAATAACAACCAGACCGCGAAGACGGTCGAGTGGGAGTGCAGCGTGTTCGATCTCGATTACTGGCAGCAGCGAGCTGCCCGGCAGGCATTCATCGACAAGGCACTGATCGGCGGCCATCAGGTCTCGGCCGCATCCGGCGCCACCTTCGACTCCATCAACCCCGCGACCAACCAGCTGCTGGCCCGCGTCGCCGCCTGCGGCGAGGCCGAGGTGGACCTGGCCGTGCGCAGCGCGCGCCGCGCCTTCGACCAGGGCCCCTGGGCACGCATGGCGCCGGTGGAGCGCAAGAAGGTGCTGCTGCGCCTCGCCGAGCTGATGATGGCCCACCGCGAGGAGCTGGCCCTGCTGGACTCCCTCGACATGGGCAAGCCGGTGATGGACGCCTACACCATCGACGTGCCCGGCGCCGCCAACGTCTTCGCCTGGTACGGCGAGGCCCTGGACAAGCTCTACGACCAGGTGGCGCCCACCGCCCCCGGCAGCCTGGCCACCATCACCCGCGAAGCGCTGGGCGTGGTCGCCGCCGTGGTGCCCTGGAACTTCCCCCTCGACATGGCCGCCTGGAAGCTGGCCCCGGCCCTGGCCGCCGGCAACAGCGTGGTGCTCAAGCCCGCCGAGCAGTCGCCCTTCTCCGCCCTGCGCCTGGGCGAGCTGGCCCTGGAGGCCGGCATCCCCGAGGGCGTGCTCAACGTGGTGCCGGGCCTGGGCGAAAGCGCCGGCAAGGCCCTGGGCCTGCACCCGGACGTGGACTGCCTGGTGTTCACCGGCTCCACCCAGGTGGGCAAGTACTTCATGGGCTATTCGGCCCAGTCCAACCTCAAGCAGGTGTGGCTGGAGTGCGGCGGCAAGAGCCCGAACCTGGTGTTCGAGGATTGCCGCGACCTCGACCTCGCTGCCGAGAAGGCCGCCTTCGGCATCTTCTTCAACCAGGGTGAGGTGTGCTCCGCCAACTCGCGCCTCTACGTGCAGCGCTCCATCCAGGACGAATTCATCGAACGCCTGCTGGCCAAGGCCCGCGACTGGATGCCCGGCGACCCGCTGGACCCCGCCAGCCGAGCCGGCGCCATCGTCGACGCCGCGCAGACCGGCCGTGTCATGGGCTTCATCGAAGGCGCCCAGGGCGAGGGCGCACGCCTGCTGGCCGGTGGCCGGCGCCTGACCTTCAACGGCTCGAGCAACTTCGTCGAGCCCACCGTCTTCGCCGACGTGCGCGGCGACATGACCCTGGCCCGCGAGGAAGTCTTCGGCCCGGTGCTGGCCATCAGTGCCTTCGACAGCGAGGAGGAAGCCATCCGCCTCGCCAACGACAGCGTCTACGGCCTGGCCGCCTCGCTGTGGAGCGACGACCTGCACCGCGCCCACCGCGTCGCCCGTGCACTCAAGGCGGGCACCGTATCGGTGAACACCGTGGACGCGCTGGACGTCACCGTGCCCTTCGGCGGCGGCAGGCAGTCGGGCTTCGGCCGCGACCTCTCGCTGCATTCCTTCGACAAGTACAGCCAGCTGAAGACCACCTGGTTCCAGCTGCGCTGAGGTCGCGACGACGACCCGGCCGCGCCTCGCCGCGCGGCCGCCATGACAAGAAAACCATCCGCGCCCGTGCACGCGCGGATACCCGGCCACCAGGCCACAACTGCCTCGACAACTGAACACAACTGAAAAGTAGTGAGGGAGTTCTCATGTCCAGATCCTTGCGTACCACCCTGCCCGCCACCCTCGGCCTCGCCCTGCTGGCCACGATCGGCGCGGCCCAGGCCCAGCCCGGGACGCTCACCGTGATCTCCTTCGGCGGCGCCACCAAGGCCGCTCAGGACGCGGCCTATTTCCGCCCCTTCGAACAAAGCGGCGCAGCCAAGGTGGTGGCCGGCGAATACAACGGCGAGCTGTCCAAGGTGAAGGCCATGGTCGACATCGGCCAGGTCAGCTGGGACGTGGTGGAAGTGGAAAGCCCCGAACTGCTGCGCGGTTGCGAGGAGGGCCTGTTCGAGCCCATCGACCCGGCCCTGCTCGGCGATGCCGCGCACTTCATCCCCGGCACCCTCAGCGAGTGCGGCGTGGCCAGCTACGTGTGGTCCATGGTGCTGGCCTACGACGCCGGCAAGCTGGCGACGGCGCCCACCTCCTGGGCCGATTTCTGGGACGTGCAGCGCTTCCCCGGCAAGCGCGGCCTGCGCAAGGGCGCCAAGTACACCCTGGAAGCCGCGCTGCTGGCCGACGGGGTGAAGCGCGAGGACCTCTACACCGTGCTGGCGACCCCGGAGGGCGTCAGCCGCGCCTTCGCCAAGCTCGACCAGATCAAGCCGAACATCCAGTGGTGGGAGGCCGGTGCCCAGCCGCCGCAGTGGCTGGCGGCCGGCGACGTGGTGATGTCCGCCGCCTACAACGGCCGCATCGCCGCCGCGCAGAAGGAGGGCTCCAAGCTCGCCATCGTGTGGAACGGCAACCTCTACGACCCGGACCACTGGGCCATCGTCCGTGGCAGCCCGAACAAGGCCCTGGCCGAACGTTTCATCGCCTTCGCCAGCCAGGCCGAGCCGCAGAAGAGCTTCTCCAGCCAGATCCCCTACGGCCCGGTGCACAAGGACGCCCTGGCGCAGCTGCCCGCCGCCACCCAGGCGCAACTGCCCACCGCACCGGCGAACCTGGCCGAAGCCCAGCTGGTGGATGCGGAATTCTGGGTCAACCACGGCGAGGAGCTGGAGGAACGCTTCAACGCCTGGGCGGCGCGCTGAGCCATGGTTCCGTCCGCGCCGGGAAAGCCGTGCGCGGGCGGGGCTGAACGACGGGTGCACCCCGTCACACCAGCCGGCGGCCCCTGAGCCGCCGGCGGATAACAAGAAGATCGGGAGAGCATCATGAGTGCGAGTGTTTCCATCCCTGCCACGGGACAAACCAGCGGCCTGCGCCGCGTTCTCGGGCTGGGCCCGCTGGTGGCGGTGGCCGTCGGCCTGGTGGTGTCCCAGGGCGTGATGGTGCTGATGCTGCAAGGGGCCGGCCTGGCCGGGCTGGGCTTCATCATTCCCCTGGGCATCGCCTACCTGCTGGCGCTGACCTATGCCCTGTCGTTCTCCGAACTGTCGCTGATGATCCCCCGCGCCGGCAGCCTGAGCAGCTACACCGAGGTCGCCATCGGCCACTTCCCGGCCATCCTCGCCACCTTCTCCGGCTACATGGTGGTGGCCATGTTCGCCCTCTCGGCGGAACTGCTGCTCCTCGACCTGATCATCGGCAAGGTCTACCCCGGCGCGCTGCCGCCGATGCTGGTGGCCTACGGCGTGCTCACCCTGTTCACCGTCTTCAACCTGCTGGGCATCGACGTCTTCGCCCGCCTGCAGAGCGCCCTGGCCCTGGTGATGGTGGTGACCCTGCTGGCCCTCGGCCTGGGCGCCATCAGCAGCGACATGGCCACCCTGGCCACGCCCCTGGACCAGGGCTGGAACCCGCTGGAAGCCGGCGCGCTGACCCTGGCGGCCATGGCCATCTGGGGCTTCGTCGGCGCCGAGTTCGTCTGCCCGCTGGTGGAGGAAACCCGTCGCCCGGAGCGCAACATCCCGCGCTCGATGATCATCGGCCTGACCCTGATCTTCGGCATCATCATCCTCTACTGCCTGGGCGCGCTGCTGTGCATCCCCCGCGAGCAACTGGCAGCCGACCCGCTGCCACACTTCCTCTTCGCCACCACCGTATTCGGCGAGGCCGGCAAGCTGTTCCTGGTGGCCGCTGCGGTGACCGCCACCTGCAGCACCGTGAACTCCTCCCTCGCCGCCCTGCCACGCATGCTTTACGGCATGGCCCAGAACGGCCAGGCCTTCCCGCAGTTCAAGCGCCTCAGCCAACGCACCCGCACGCCCTGGGTGGCAGTGCTGTTCATCGCCGGCATCACCGGCCTGCCGATCCTCCTGCTGGGCCAGGACCCGGACTCCATCAGCCTGTTGCTGCTGGCCGCCGCGCTGGCCTGGCTGCTGGCCTACATCATCGTGCACGTCGACGTGATCGCCCTGCGCCGCCGCTACCCGCACATGGCCCGGCCGTTCCGTTCGCCCTTCTACCCCTGGACCCAGGTGCTCGGCATCGTCGGCATGCTCTTTGCCATCTACCACGTCTCCCCGGCCCCGGAGATGACCACGAAGATCTTCGGCACCGCCGGCGTGGTGCTCGGCCTGATCTCGGTGATCGCCATCGCCTGGATCAAGCGGGTGATGCGCAAGCCGCTGTTCGTGCCCGAGCCGCTGACCCCTTCCGAGCCGGCGCCAATCATCCGCGCCGCCCTTTCCCCCGACCCCCTTTGACGAGCAGGAGAAGACCATGACCGCTCCCATCACCCCGCAGCGCAGCACCCAGGACTACCAGGCAGCCGATGCCGCGCACCACATCCACGCCTTCCTCGACCAGAAGGCGCTGAACGCCGAAGGCCCGCGCGTGATGGTGCGCGGCGAAGGCCTGCACCTGTGGGACAACGACGGCAAGCGCTACCTCGACGGCATGTCCGGCCTGTGGTGCACCAACCTGGGCTACGGCCGCAAGGACCTGGCCGCCGCCGCCAGCGCCCAGCTGGAGCAGTTGCCGTACTACAACATGTTCTTCCACACCACCCACCCGGCGGTGGTGGAGCTCTCCGAGCTGCTCTTCAGCCTGCTGCCGGCCCACTACAGCCACGCCATCTACACCAACTCCGGTTCCGAGGCCAACGAGGTGCTGATCCGCACCGTGCGCCGCTACTGGCAGATCCTCGGCAAGCCGCAGAAGAAGGTGATGATCGGCCGCTGGAACGGCTACCACGGCTCCACCCTGGCGGCCACCGCCCTGGGCGGGATGAAGTTCATGCACGAGATGGGCGGGCTGATTCCCGATGTCGCCCACATCGACGAGCCCTACTGGTTCGCCCAGGGCGGCGACCTGACCCCGGCCGAGTTCGGCCTGCGCTGCGCCCGCCAGCTGGAGGAGAAGATCCTCGAACTGGGTGCCGACAACGTCGCCGGCTTCATCGCCGAGCCCTTCCAGGGCGCGGGCGGGATGATCTTCCCGCCGGAGAGCTACTGGCCGGAGATCCAGCGCATCTGCCGCCAGTACGACGTGCTGCTGTGCGCAGACGAGGTGATCGGTGGCTTCGGCCGCACCGGCGAATGGTTCGCCCACCAGCACTTCGGCTTCCAGCCCGACACCCTGTCCATCGCCAAGGGCCTGACCTCCGGCTACATCCCCATGGGCGGCCTGGTGCTGGGCAAGCGCATCGCCGAGGTGCTGGTGGAACAGGGCGGCGTGTTCGCCCACGGCCTGACCTACTCCGGGCACCCGGTGGCCGCCGCCGTGGCCATCGCCAACCTCAAGGCGCTGCGCGACGAGGGCGTGGTCACCCAGGTGAAGAACGACACCGGCCCCTACCTGCAGCAATGCCTGCGCGAGGTGTTCGGCAAGCACCCGCTGATCGGCGAGATCCAGGGCACCGGCCTGGTGGCGGCCCTGCAGTTCGTCGAGGACAAGGCCACGCGCAAGCGCTTCGACAACGAGAACGACATCGCCTGGCGCTGCCGCACCCTGGGCTTCGAGGAGGGCGTGATCATCCGTTCCACCCTGGGCCGGATGATCATGGCGCCCGCCCTGGTGGCGACCCGCGCGGACATCGACGAGCTGATCGACAAGACCCGCCGCGCGGTGGAGCGCACGGCCCAGGAGATCGGCCGCGGCTGACCTCCAGGTAGCACCGTAGGTAGCACCGTAGGGTGGGCCGGGCGGCGCTCCGCTTCAGCCCACCAGCGATGCAGCAGATGAACCGGGGCCATATCCAGGCCCCGGTGCAGGAGGTGGCGGTGGGCTGAAGCCCACCCTACGAAGAGAGACCAGAGCAGGTGGCGGCCAAAAGGGGCCGGCGCCGCGATGACCCGGTCCCGCTCCACGGCGATGCGCCGCATCAGACGCACCCAACGACACAGGGCCCATGGAAGGGGCCGCAGCAGAACAGGACCCCGAGCCCACGCAGGCCCGGGGCGCGGAACGAATTCGGCCAATGGCCCGTACTGCCCAGCAATTCCAACAACTAATGCGGGAGTGTTCCATGATCAAGTCCTTGCTACGTCGCTTCACCCTTCCCCTCACCTGCACTGTGCTGGCGGTCGGCGCCGCCGGCGCCCAGGCGGGCACCCTGTCCATCGGCCATACCACCTGGGTCGGCTACGGCACGCTGTACCTGGCCCGCGACCTGGGCTACTTCAAGGAGCTGGGCCTGGACCTGGAGCTGACCACCATCGAGGAAGCCTCGATGTACATGGCCGCCCAGGCCTCCGGGAAGCTGTCCGGCTCCGCCTCCACCATCGACGAGGTGCTCAAGTACCGCTCCAAGGATTTCTGCTTCAAGGCGGTCGCCGCCCTGGACGAGAGCTACGGCGGCGACGGCGTGCTGGTGGGCAAGGAGGTCACCAGCCTGAAGGACCTCAAGGGCCAGTCGGTGGCGGTGAACGAGGGCTCGGTCTCGCAGTTCTGGCTGTCCTACCTGCTCAAGCACAACGGCATGACCATGGCCGACCTGGATATCCAGAACATGACGGCCGACGACGCCGCCACTGCCTTCATCGCCGGTCGCGTGCCCGCCGCCGTGACCTGGGAGCCGCACCTGTCGCTGGTGCGCCAGAAGGGCGAAGGCAAGGTGCTGGTGGACAGCAGCACGACCCCCGGCGTGATCGTCGACGTGGTGGCGCTGTCCTGCGATGTGATCGACAAGCAGCCCGAGGACGTGAAGGCGCTGGTCAAGGGCCTGTACAAGGCCGTGCAGTTCACCCAGGACAACCCCGAGAAGGCCCACGAGATCATGGCCAAGGGCGTCGGCGGCTACCTGGCCGACCCGGTGGAGCTGGCCAACGCCGCCAAGGGCGTGCGCTTCTACGACCAGGCCATGAGCGAGAAGCTGCTTGGCGTGCCCGGCAAGCCCGGTGACATCAAGGGCGTGATCCGCCTGGCCAACGAGACCTGGAGTGCCCTGCAGGGCAAGCGCTACGAGGTCAGCTACGACGACCTCGTCGACACCCGCTTCGTCAGCCAGTAAGGGAGCCGACCATGCCTTCTCGACACTCCTGGCTGAACCGCTGCCTGACCCCCAAGGTCGAGCTGCCGGCGAAGCTGATACTCGGTGCGGGCAGCCTCGGCTGGCTGCTGGTGCTCGGCCTCTGGGCCGGGCTTTCCTACGGCGGCGTGGTGCCGGCGATGTTCCTGCCCACCCCCGGCGCGGTGCTGGAGGCGGCCGCGCGGCTGGCCGGCGACGGCACCCTCGGCAAGCACGTGCTGGCGAGTGTCGAGGTGGTGCTCATCGGCTTCGCGGTGTCGTCCCTGGTGGCGGTGCCGCTGGGGCTGCTGATGGGCAGCTTCCGCATCGTCCAGGCCTTCCTCGAGCCGCTGGTGAACTTCGTCCGCTACCTGCCGGTGACCTCCTTCGTGCCGCTGTTCATCCTGTGGATCGGCATCGGCCTGGAGCAGCGGGTGACGGTGATCATCTTCGGCGTGTTCTTCCAGCAGCTGGTGATGATCGCGGACGTTTCCAAGGGCGTCTCGCGGGACCTGATCAACGCCTCCTACACCCTGGGTTCGAGCCGCCGCGACGTGGTGCTCCATGTGCTCGGCCCGGCCTCCCTGCCCGGCGTGCTGGACACCCTGCGGGTGACCATGGGCTGGGCGTGGACCTACTTGGTGGTGGCCGAGCTGGTGGCCGCCAGCAGCGGCCTGGGCTACATCAGCCTGAAGGCCATGCGCGGCTTCCAGGTGGACGTGATCTTCCTCGCCATCGCCATCATCGGCCTGCTCGGGCTGGTGACCGATCAACTGTTCCGACTCCTCCGACTGAAGGTGGCCTCATGGGCGCAGTAGCAGCCATGCACGATCAGACCCTGGCCGCCCCCGCTGCGGCCGCAACCCCCACTGAACGCCTGCGGGTGGAGAACGTCTGCCTGCGCTACCAGAGCCCGGGCGGCAAGACCTTCGCCGCGCTGGAGAACGTCTCCCTGAGCGTGCCGGACCAGCAGTTCGCCGTGCTCGTGGGCCCCTCCGGCTGCGGCAAGTCGAGCCTGCTGTACCTCACCGCCGGCCTGGCCGAACCCACCTCGGGGGCGATCTACGTCGGCGGCAAGCGGGTCGACGGGCCCGGCGCCGATCGCGGCATGGTGTTCCAGGGCTACACCCTGTTCCCCTGGCTCAACGTGCGCGAGAACATCGAGTTCGGCCTCAAGCGCAAGGGCATGCCCAAGGGCGAACGCCAGGAGATCGTCGACTTCTACCTGGCCGAAGTGGGCCTGGCGCCCTTCGCCGGGCATTACCCCAAGCAGCTCTCCGGCGGCATGATGCAGCGCGTGGCCATCGCCCGCGCACTGGCCAACGACCCGCAGATCCTGCTGATGGACGAGCCCTTCGGCGCCCTCGACAGCCAGACCCGCATGCAGATGCAGAAGCTGTTGCTGCGGGTGTGGGAGCACAGCAAGAAGACCGTGGTGTTCGTCACCCACGACATCGACGAAGCCATCCTGCTGGGCGACCGCATCTACGTCATGGGCGCCCGCCCCGGCCACATCAAGCGCGAGCTCGACGTGCCCATCCCCCGCCCGCGCGAGCTGGACATGGTGATGGACCGCGCCTTCATCGAGATGAAGCGCGAGATCCTCGGCCTGCTCCACGACGACCTCGAAGAGATGCACTGACCGTCCGGGGGCGGCGCGCCCGCCCCGGCACCATCGCAAGGAGGGCCCCATGCCCGCTTCGACTCCATCCCCCCAGCGTTACGACTACCTGGTGGTCGGCGCCGGATCGGCCGGCTGCGTCCTGGCCAACCGCCTCAGCGCCGACCCCGGCGTGCGCGTCTGCCTGATCGAGGCCGGCGGCAGCGACGCCAGCCCGCGCGTGCAGACGCCGGCCGGCACCATCACCCTGTACAAGAGCCGGCGCTTCAGCTGGAACTTCTTCTCCGCGCCCCAGCCACGCCTCAACGGCCGCCAGCTGCACTGCCCACGGGGCAAGGCACTGGGCGGCTCCAGCTCGATGAACTCGATGATCTACATCCGTGGCGACGCCTCCGACTACGACCGCTGGGCCGAACTCGGCTGCGACGGCTGGAGCTGGCGCGAGGTGCTGCCGTTGTTCAGGAAGTCCGAGGGCAACCGCCTGGGCCAGGACCTGGCCTACCACGGCACCCGGGGCGAGTTGCTGGTGGACCGCCCCCGCGATCCCAACCCGCTGTCGTCGTTGTTCATCAAGGCGGCGGAAGCCATCGGCCTGAAACGCAACGACGACTTCAACGGCGGCCAGCTGGAAGGCGTCGGCATCTACAACCTGACGCAGAAGGAGGCACGGCGGCTGTCCAGCTACCGCGCCTTCGTCGCGCCGGTGCGCGAGCGGCCGAACCTGCAGGTGCTGACCGGCTGCAAGGTGCTGTCGCTGCTGCTCGAAGACGGCGCCGCCAAGGGCGTGCTGATCGAACGTGACGGCGTGGAGCAGCGCCTGGAGTGCGCGCGCGAGGTGATACTCGCCGCCGGTGCCATCGGCTCGCCGCAGGTGCTCCTGGCGTCCGGCATCGGCCCCAGGGCGGAGCTGGAGGCCGCCGGCATCGAGGTGCATCACGACCTGCCCGGCGTCGGCAAGAACCTGCAGGACCACCTCGACGGCCTGGTCACCGTGCGCTCGCCGAGCCCGCTAACCCTGGGCTTCTCCTGGGGCTCGCTGCCCAGCGTGCTGCTGTCGCCCTTCAAGTACCTGGCGCAGCGGAAGGGCTGGCTGACCACCAACTACGTGGAGGCCGGCGGTTTCGCCCGCACGCCCCTGGCCGGCGCGCTGCCGGACGTGCAGTTCCACTTCGTGCCGGGCTACCGCAGCCACCGCGGCCGCCTGTTCGAGTGGGGCCACGGCTACGCGGTGCACACCTGCGTGCTGCGCCCCGGCAGCATCGGCGAGCTGCGGGTGAAGGCGCGGGGGGAGATCGAGATCGACTACAACTTCCTCGCCGCCCCCCAGGACGCCCGGGTGCTGGTGGAGGGCATCCGCCTGGCGCGGCGCATCCTCGCCGGTGCCGCCTTCGATGGCCTGCGTGGCCAGGAGATGCTGCCCGGCGCCGAGGTGCAGAGCGACGAGCAGTTGCTGGCGTACATCCGTGAGCACGCCGCCACGGTGTTCCACCCGGTGGGCACCTGCAAGATGGGCGTGGACGCCATGAGCGTGGTGGACCCGCAGCTGCGGGTGCGCGGCGTGAGGGGCCTGCGCGTGGCCGATGCCTCGATCATGCCGACCCTGGTCAGCGGCAACACCAATGCGCCGTGCATCATGATCGGCGAGAAGGCCGCGCAGATGATCCTGCAGGGCGGGCAGGCCGAGGCGGAAGCCGTGGAGGATGTAGCGCTGGCGGCGGTCTAGGCCGTGCCGGTGGTTCCCGGGCTGAAGCCCGTGCTACGGCTGGCGCGGCGAACGGAAATGAAAAGGCCACCCGAGGGTGGCCTTTTCCGTTACCGCGAGGCTCAGGCCGGTTGGCTGGCCCCACCGCGCTTGTTGCTGGACGCGGCTTCGGCGGCCATGGACTCCATGGCTTCCTGGATGGCGCGCTTGCGGCGCTCTTCGGCCTGGCGGCTGAAGTACCAGGCGAAGAAGGTGAACAGCGACACGGTCAGCAGGATCAGGCTGGCCACGGCGTTGATCTCCGGTTTCACACCCAGGCGCACGGCGGAGAACACTTCCATCGGCAGGGTGGTGGAACCGGGGCCGGAAACGAAGCTCGCCAGCACCAGGTCGTCCAGGGACAGGGCGAAGGACATCATGCCGCCCGCTGCCAGCGACGGCGCGATCATCGGGATGGTGATCAGGATGAACACCTTCCACGGACGCGCCCCGAGGTCCATGGCGGCCTCCTCGATGGACAGGTCCAGCTCGCGCAGGCGCGCCGACACCACGATGGCCACGTAGGCCGAGCAGAAGGTGGTGTGGGCGATCCAGATGGTGACGATGCCACGCTCCTGGGGCCAGCCGATCAGTTGCGCCATGGCCACGAACAGCAGCAGCAGCGACAGACCGGTGATGACCTCGGGCATGACCAGCGGCGCGGTGACCAGGCCGCCGAACAGCGTGCGGCCACGGAAGCGCGGGATGCGGGTCAGGACGAAGGCCGCCAGGGTGCCCAGCGCCACCGCCGCGATGGCGGTGTAGCAGGCGATCTCCAGGGAGCGCATCACCGAGTTCATCAGCTGGGAGTTGTCCAGCAGGCCGACGTACCACTTCACCGACCAACCGCCCCAGACCGTGACCAGCTTGGAGGCGTTGAACGAGTAGATGACCAGGATGAGCATCGGCAGGTAGATGAACAGCAGGCCGACCCAGAGCATCACGTTGGAGAAACTGAAGCGCTTCATACCTTGCCCTCCAGTTCCTTGGCTTGGTTACGGTTGAACAGGATGATCGGGACGATGAGGATCGCCAGCATCACCACTGCCAGCGCGGACGCCACCGGCCAGTCGCGGTTGTTGAAGAACTCCTGCCACAGCACCTTGCCGATCATCAGGGTCTCCGGGCCGCCGAGCAGTTCGGGGATGACGAACTCGCCCACCACCGGGATGAACACCAGCATGCTGCCGGCGATGATGCCGTTCTTGGACAGCGGCACGGTGATCTTCCAGAAGCTGTTGAAGTTGCTCGAACCGAGGTCCGATGCGGCTTCCAGCAGGCTCTGGTCGTGCTTCACCAGGTTGGCGAACAGCGGCAGGATCATGAACGGCAGGTAGGAATAGACCACGCCGATGTAGACCGCGGTGTTGGTGTTGAGGATCTGCAGCGGCTCGCTGATCAAGCCGATGCCCATCAGGAAGCTGTTGAGCAGGCCGTTGTTGCTGAGGATGCCCATCCAGGCGTAGACGCGGATGAGGATGGCGGTCCAGGTCGGCATCATGATCAGCAGCAGCAGCACGGTCTGGGCTTCCTTGCCGGCACGGGCAATGGCGTAGGCCATCGGGTAGCCGATCAAGAGGCACAGCAGGGTGCTGAAGAAGGCCATCTTCAGGGAGCCCAGGTAGGCGGCCAGGTAGAGTTCGTCCTCGCTCAGCATGAAGTAGTTGCCGAGGTTGAGAGCGATCTGCAGCTGGTTTTCAGCCCAGGTGTAGATTTCGGTATAGGGCGGGATCGCCACGTCCGCTTCCGCGAAGCTGATCTTCAGCACGATGGCGAAGGGCAGCAGGAAGAACAGGAACAGCCAGACGAAGGGAATCCCGATCACCGCGTGCCGGCCCGTGGGCAGGCGCTTCTTCAGTCTGGAGATTTTCATGAGCGCAGCACCACCCCGCTGTCGTCCTCCCACCATACGAAGACTTCATCGTCCCAGGTCGGACGCGCGCCGCGACGCTCGGCGTTGGCGACGAAGGACTGGACGATGGAGCCGCCGGGCAGCTTGACGTAGAACACCGAGTGACCGCCGAGGTAGGCGATGTCGTGGATCTTGCCGCGCGACCAGTTGTACTCGCAGGTGGGCTGCTCGGTGGTGACCAGCAGCTTCTCGGGGCGCAGGGCGTAGGTGATGCGCTTGTCCTGCACCGAGGTGGTCACGCCGTGGCCGACGTAGATCGGGCGCTCCAGCTCGGGGCAGGCGATCAGGGCGTGGGCCTCGAGGTCCTCCACCACTTCGCCGTCGAACAGGTTGACGTTGCCGATGAACTCGCACACCAGGCGGCTGATGGGGGTCTCGTAGATGTCCACCGGGCTGCCGATCTGCTCGATGCAGCCCAGGTGCATGATGGCGATGCGCTGGGCCATGGTCATGGCCTCTTCCTGGTCGTGGGTCACCATGACGCAGGTCACGCCGACGCGCTCGATGATCTCCACCAGTTCCAGCTGCATCTGCGAACGCAGCTTCTTGTCCAGGGCGCCCATGGGCTCGTCGAGCAGCAGCAGCTTGGGACGCTTGGCCAGCGAACGGGCCAGGGCCACGCGCTGACGCTGGCCACCGGAGAGCTGGTGCGGCTTGCGCTTGGCGTACTGGGTCATCTGCACCAGCTTGAGCATCTCGCTGACACGCTCATCGATCTCGGTGCTGGAGAGACGGTCTTGTTTGAGTCCGAAGGCGATGTTCTGCGCAACAGTCATATGCGGGAAGAGCGCATAGGACTGGAACATCATGTTGATCGGCCGCTCGTAGGGCGGCATGTCGGTGATATCGACGCCGTCGAGGAAGATGCGACCTTCAGTGGGACGTTCGAAACCCGCCAGCATGCGCAGCAGGGTCGACTTGCCCGAGCCGGAACCACCCAGCAGGGCGAAGATCTCGCCCTTGTTGATGGTCAGCGAGACGTCGTCCACCGCAAGGGTCTCGTCGAACTGCTTGGTCACCCGGTCGATCTTGACCAGCACCTCTTTGGGTTGCTGGTTGCCCTCGAGGGCTTTCTTGTAGGCACCGGAGGCTATTGCCATTACCACACTCCCAATTCTTGCTAGCCGGCCATTATGGCCGGTTGCGTTGAGTATCGCTCGTTAGGCGCGAGACGCGCGTCCAGACCCGCTCGTCGCCCGCTCTGGTGCGAAGCCGCGCAACCCCAGGCCGCGCGGCTCGCCCCCGATCACTTGCCCGACTTGACCTTGGTCCAGCTCCGGGTCATCAGCCGTTGCACCTTCGGAGGCAGTTCCTCCGAGACATACAGCTTGTCCAGCACCGCTTGTGGCGGGTACACGGACGCGTCGTCACGCACTTCCTGATTCATGAATTCGCCCGACTTGGTGTTCGGGTTGGCGTAGCCCACGTAGTCGCTGACCTTGGCGATGACTTCGGGGCGCAGCAGGTAATCGATGAAGGCGTGGGCTTCCTTGGCGTTGGCGGCATCGGCCGGCACGGCGACCATGTCGAACCACAGGTTGCCGCCCTCTTTGGGGATCGCGTAGGCGATTTCCACGCCCTTGCCGGCTTCCTCGGCGCGCGCGGCGGCCTGGAAGATGTCACCGGAGAAGCCCGCCGCGACGCAGATGTCGCCGTTGGCCAGGTCACCGATGTACTTGGAGGAGTGGAAGTAGGTGATGTAGGGACGAACCTCCATCAGCTTGGCCTCGGCTTTCTTGTAGTCGTCCGGGTTCTTGCTGTTGGGGTTCAGGCCCAGGTAATTGAGCATGGCCGGAATCATTTCGTCGGCCGAGTCGAGGAAGGCCACGCCGCACTGGCTGAGCTTCTTGATGTTCTCGGGTTCGAAGATCACCGACCAGGAGTCGATCTTGTCGACGCCGAGCACGGCCTTGACCTTCTCGGCGTTGTAGCCGATGCCGTTGGTGCCCCAGAGGTAGGGGACGGCGTACTGGTTGCCGGGGTCGTTGGCTTCCAGGCGTTTGAGCAGCGCGGGATCGAGGTTGTCCCAGTTCTTCAGCTGGCTGCGGTCCAGTTTCTGGAAGGCGCCGGCCTTGATCTGCTTGCCGAGGAAGTGGTTGGAGGGGACCACCACGTCATACCCGGTGCGACCGGCCAGGAGCTTGCCTTCGAGGGTTTCGTTGGAGTCGAAGACGTCATAGACGGGCTTGATGCCGGTCTCTTTCTGGAAGTCCGCCAGGGTGGTCTCGCCGATGTAGTCGGACCAGTTGTAGATGTGCACCGTCTGCTCGGCATGGGCCTGTGAAGCCAGGGTCAGCACGGCGGCGGTGATCAGGGTTTTGCAGAAGGAAACTCGCACACTTTAATCCTCTTGATATGCCGGGCCGCTGGCGCACCGGGGCGCGCTGCGGAGTTTCTTATCGGGTTGTCGCTTCAACGACCGCTTTTTATCCGGGTCCAATCACGGGTCAGCCAGCGCTGGACATCGCGCGGGCGCTCCCGGGCCACGTAGAGCTTGGCCATCACTTCCGGCGAGGGGTAGACGCCGGGGTTCTCGCGCACGCTGGCATCCACCAGCGCGGTCGCATCCTTGTTGGCATTGGCATAGGAAACGTAGTCGCTGATCTTGGCGATCACATCCGGGCGCATCAGGTAGTTGATGAAGATATGCGCTTCTTCCACGTGCTTGGCGTCCCGGGGGATGGCCAGCATGTCCGCCCACATGGCGGTGCCTTCCTTGGGGATGACGTAGATGATCTCGTCCTTGCGCCCGGCCTCTTCGGCGCGGCTGGCGGCCTGGAGCATGTCGCCGGAGTAGCCGAAGGCGATGCAGATGTCGCCGTTGGCCAGGTCGCCGATGGATTTGGAGGAGTGGAAGTAGGTGATGTACGGGCGCACCTTGAGCAGCTGGGCGGTGGCCTTGTCGTAGTCGGCACGCTCGTGGGTGTGGGGCGAGCCGCCGAGGTAGTTGACCATCTGCGGCATGACTTCATCGCCGGAATCGATCAGGGCGACGCCGCACTGGGTGAGCTGCTTGACCACCTCGGGGTCGAACAGCAGCGACCACGAGTCGAGCTTGGCATCGGCACCGAGGATGGCGCGCACCTTGGTGGCGTTGAGGCCGATGCCGTTGGTGCCCCACATGTAGGGCACGGAGTATTCGTTGCCCGGATCGCCGCCCGCGAGGTTCTTCAGCACGGCAGGGTCCAGGTGGGAGAGGTTCGGCAGCTTGGACTTGTCCAGCTTCTGGTAGGTGCCGGCCTTGATCTGCTTGGCCAGGAAGTGGTTGGTGGGGACCACCACGTCGTAGCCGGATTGCCCGGTGGCGAGCTTGCCATCGAGGGTTTCGTTGGAGTCGAAGACGTCGTAGACCACCTTGATCCCGGTTTCCTTCTGGAAGTTCTCCAGGGTGTCCGGTGCGATGTAATCGGACCAGTTGTACACGTGCACGACACGCTCCTGCGCCTGTGTCATGGACACGACGAAGAAACTGGCCAGCAACCCGTACAGCCAGGGGCGATTGCGCATGAGGAGGTCCTCTTGGGGTGGTTCACCCTCCGGCGAGCGCCGGAGGGTGGGTGGCGGCTTACTTGCCCGACTTGATGGTGGTCCAGGTACGGGTCATTACGCGTTGCACCTTGGCCGGCAGGTCCGGGAAGGCGTAGAGCTTGGCCATGGTCTCCTTGCTCGGGTAGATGCCCGGGTCGGTGCGGATCGCCTCGTCCACCAGCGGGGTGGCGGCGGCGTTACCGTTCGGGAACTGCACGAAGTTGGTGATCTCGGCCATGATTTCCGGCTTCATCAGGAAGTTCATGAAGGCGTAGGCGGCGTCCGGGTTGGCGGCGTCGGCAGGGATCGCGACCATGTCGAAGAAGGTGCCGGCACCTTCCTTCGGAATGTTGTACGCGACCTTCACGCCAGCCTTGGCCTCGTCGGCACGGGACTTGGCCTGGTACACGTCACCCGAGTAGCCCACGGCCACGCAGAGGTTGCCGTTGGCCAGGTCGGAGATGTACTTGGAGGAGTGGAAGTAGGTCACGTGCGGACGGATCTTGAGGAACAGCGCCTCGGCTTCCTTGAGCTGCTTGGGGTCCTGGCTGACCGGGCTGTAGCCCAGGTAGTGCAGGGCGATCGGCAGGATTTCGGTCGGCGAATCGAGGAAGGAAACACCGCAGGATTTCAGCTTCTCGATGTTCTCGGGCTTGAACAGCAGGTCCCAGGAATCCACCGGGGCCTTGTCGCCGAGCACGGCCTTGACCTTGTCGACGTTGTAGCCGATGCCGATGGAGCCCCACATGTAGGGGAAGGCGTACTGGTTGCCCGGGTCGGAGACTTCGACGGTCTTCAGCAGGTTCGGGTCCAGGTTCTTCCAGTTCGGCAGCTTGGACTTGTCCAGCGGCTGATAGACCTTGGCCTTGATCTGCTTGGCCAGGAAGTTGTTGGACGGCACCACGATGTCGTAACCGGATTTGCCGGCCAGCAGCTTGGCTTCCAGGGTCTCGTTGGAGTCGAAGACGTCGTAGACGACCTTGATCCCGGTTTCCTTGGTGAACTTCTCGACGGTGTCCGGGGCGATGTAGTCAGACCAGTTATAGACGTGCAGCACCTTGTCTTCTGCCTGCGCCACACCAGCCACAGCGCCAGCGAGCGTCATGGCGAGCAAGGTCTTGCCGAAGGTTTTGAACATGCGGGTAGCTCCATTTGTTGTTTAAGTGTCCGAGCGGCGTCGCCACCGCCCGGTGAGCCTGGCCAACGCACTGGCGCAGTCTGGCAAGGTCAGGGGCGCGCTTACAACAGCTCGCGGGATGCGATTGTTTGCAAACTCGCCCAATTGCTCAACCCAGAACTGCACTCGCGGTGAGGTCGAGGCACTTGCGGGCCTTGGTCACCAGTTCGTCGATCTCGTCCTTACTGATCACCAGCGGCGGCGACACAATCATAGTGTCCCCGACCGCGCGCATGATCAGGCCATTGCGGAAGCAGTGCTCGCGGCACTGCATGCCCACGCCCAGATCGGTGAAACGCTCACGGGTCTTCTTGTTCTTGACCAGTTCCAGGGCGCCAACCATGCCGACCCCACGCGCTTCGCCAACCAGGGGATGGTCAGCCAGCTCCTGCCAGCGTTGTTGCAAATACGGTGCCGTTTCCGCCTTCACTTTCTCGACGATCTTTTCTTCGCGGAGGATGCGGATGTTTTCCAGCGCCACCGCGGCGGCAACCGGGTGACCGGAGTAGGTGAAGCCGTGGTAGAACTCGCCGCCCTGGTTGAGCACCTCGACCACCTCGTCACGGACGATCACGCCGCCCATGGGGATGTAGCCGGAGGTCAGGCCCTTGGCGATGGGCATCAGGTCCGGGGCGTTGCCGTAGTACTGGCTGCCGAACCACTCGCCGGTACGGCCGAAGCCGCAGATGACTTCGTCGGCGATGAACAGGATGTCGTAGCGGGCGAGGATCTCGCGGATCTTCGGCCAGTAGGTTTCCGGCGGCACGATCACGCCACCCGCGCCCTGGATGGGTTCGGCGATGAAAGCGGCAACGTTCTCTTCGCCGACTTCGAGAATCTTCTTCTCCAGCTGCTCGGCGGCCCAGACGCCGAACTCCTCGGGGGCCATGTCGCCACCCTCGCCGAACCAGTAGGGCTGGGCGATGTGGGTGATCCCCGGGATCGGCAGGTCGCCCTGCTCGTGCAGCGCCTTCATGCCGCCGAGGCTGACGCCGGCGACGGTGGAGCCGTGGTAGCCGTTCCAGCGGCCGATGACCACTTTCTTCTTCGGCTGGCCCTTGGTCGCCCAGTAGTGGCGGACCATGCGCAGCACGGTGTCGTTGGCTTCGGAACCGGAACCGGTGAAGAACACGTGGTTCATGCCCTCGGGCGCCAGCTCGGAAATGGCCTTGGCCAGTTCGATGACGGGCGGGTGGGCGGTCTGGAAGAACAGGTTGTAGAAGGGCAGCTCGCGCATCTGGCGGGTGGCCGCCTGCACCAGTTCCTCGCGGCCGTAGCCGACGTTGACGCACCACAGGCCGGCCATGGCATCGAGGATCTTGTTGCCCTCGCTGTCCCAGATGTAGACGCCGTCGGCTTTGGTGATGATCCGCGCGCCCTTGGCATTCAACGCCTGATAGTCGGTGAACGGCGGCAGGTGGTGGTCGCGACTGAGTGCCTGCCACTCAAGGGTCTGGGGGTTGGTCACTTGGCTCTTCATTATCTACACCTCTATGCAAATCTGGGTTGGCGTGCCGCGCCACGAACGCGGCACGCCGTTTGGATCAGACGGAAAGCAGCAGGAATTCACGCTCCCAGGAGCTGATGACCCGCTTGAAGTTCTCGTGCTCGGCGCGCTTCACCGCGACGTAGGCGCTGATGAACTTGGCACCCAGGAATTTCTCCAGGGGCTTGCAGTTCTCCAGGCGCTCGAGGGCGTCTTCGAGGGTCAGCGGCAGACGCAGGTTGCGACGCTCGTAACCACGGCCCTTCACCTGTGCGCTCGGCTTGATCTGCTCGACCATGCCTATATAGCCGCACAGCAGGCTGGCGGCGATCGCCAGGTAGGGGTTGGCATCGGCACCGGCCAGGCGGTTCTCCACGCGGCGGTTCTGCGGGGTGGCATCCGGGACGCGCAGGCCCACGGTGCGGTTCTCCTCGCCCCATTCCACGTTCACCGGCGCCGAGGTGTCGGGCAGGAAGCGGCGGAAGGAGTTCACGTTCGGGGCGAACAGCGGCAGCAGCTCGGGGATGAACTTCTGCAGGCCACCGATGTGGTGCAGGAACAGCTCGCTCATGGAGCCATCTTCATTGGAGAAGATGTTCTTGCCGGTCTTGATGTCCACCACGCTCTGGTGCAGGTGCATGGCACTGCCCGGCTGGTCGGTGATCGGCTTGGCCATGAAGGTGGCGGCGACGTTATGTTTCAGCGCGGCCTCGCGCATGGTGCGCTTGAACACGGTGATCTGGTCGGCCAGGGACAGGGCTTCGCCGTGACGGAAGTTGATCTCCATCTGCGCCGGGCCTTCCTCGTGGATGAGGGTGTCCAGATCCAGGTCCTGGGCTTCGCACCAGTCGTACATGTCCTCGAACAGCGGGTCGAATTCGTTCGCCGCGTCGATGGAGAAGGACTGGCGGCCGGTTTCCGGACGGCCGGAACGACCGATCGGCGCCTGCAGCGGGTAGTCGGGGTCGTCGCTGCGCTTGGTCAGGTAGAACTCCATCTCCGGCGCGACGATCGGGCGCCAGCCCTTGTCGGCGTAGAGCTTGAGCACTTTCTTGAGGATGTTGCGCGGCGACAGCTCGATGGGGTTGCCCATCTTGTCGAAGGTGTCGTGGATCACCATCGCGGTGGGTTCCAGCGCCCAGGGCACGAGGAACACGGCGTTCTCGTCCGGGCGGCAGACCATGTCGATGTCGGCAGGGTCCAGCAGCTCGTAATAAACGTCGTCCTCGACATAGTCGCCGGTGACGGTCTGCAGCAGCACACTCTCGGGGAGGCGCATGCCCTTCTCGTCGAGGAACTTGTTGGTCGGCGAAATCTTGCCCCGGGCAATGCCGGTAAGATCGCTGATCAAGCATTCAACTTCGGTGATTTTGCGTTCTTTCAACCAGCTTGTGAGCTGGTCCAACTTGGTAGTCATAAAGACCTCAGGGTGTGAGAGCTGCAACTGGTATAGCTGAGCTCAGCGTTGCCCCGCCCTCTTCCTGCAAGCCTCACCAAAGGCCTGGAAGATGGCGAGATAATCGGGATTGGAACGAACCTGCCACTCGGGGTGCCACTGTACTCCGAGCGCGAAACTCTTCGCGCCGACGACCGAGCAGGATTCGACCAACCCGTCAGGCGCCAGCGCTTCTACGTGAAGGCCCGGCGCCAGACGTTCAACGCCCTGGCCATGAATGGAATTTACGAGAATCTCCGCGGGCAAGCCGATGCCCGCGAGGATGCCACCCGGCTGGATCTGCACGGGGTGGCGGGTTGCATACTGCACGTCGAGCGGCTCATCGGCCGGCTCGCGGTGATCCATGAGGCCTACGACCGCATGCACCTTCTGGTGCAGGGTGCCGCCGAAGGCCACGTTCATTTCCTGGAAGCCCCGGCAGATGCCGAGCACGGGCACACCGGCGGCCACGGCGGCGCGCATCAGCGCAAGCGTGGTGCCATCGCGCTGCGGGTCGTGGAGGGTGCCGGGCTCGCTGGCCGGGCCTGAATAAAGATGGGGTTCGACGTTGGAAGGTGAACCGGTGAACAGCAAGCCGTCTAGACTGGCCAGAAGGGATGTCGTGTCGAGGAGCTCGCCGAGAGCCGGAATAATCAGCGGAACCCCGCCGGCGCCAAGGGCTACCGCACGAAGATACTTGTCACCCGCTATATGGTAGGGATGCAGACCGATCTGCTTGGTGCAGGCGGTGACGCCGATGAACGGCAGGCGAGACATGAGACACCCGTTTTATTGCTGTTATGGGTTGCGACCGAGCTTAGCGTTGTTCATTTTTTTACACAATAGGGCTGTAAAAAATCGAACACACCTCGCTGAGCGCCGCGTGCGCCATGGCCCCGAGAGGGGTCAGATGCCCCTCAAACGCCCCAAAATTGGCCATATGGCCCTGTTTTAGGGCAAAATGGGGCGCTATTGACATCGTTAGGGGATTCCGATTGACTCTCACCCTAGCGAACGTGTGATTGATATTTTTAACAAGAAAGGTGTTGCATCATGTCGGTACCCCCGCGTGCCGTTCAGCTTCAAGAAGCGAACGAGTTCCTTAAGGAACATCCTGAGGTCCAGTTCGTCGACCTCCTGATCGCAGATATGAATGGAGTAGTCCGAGGCAAGCGAATCGAACGCGCCAGCCTCCACAAAGTTTACGAAAAAGGCATCAACCTCCCCGCTTCCTTATTCGCCCTCGATATCAACGGCTCTACCGTTGAAAGCACCGGCCTCGGCCTGGACATCGGCGACGCCGATCGTATCTGCTACCCGATCCCCGGCACCCTGTGCGACGAGCCCTGGCAGAAGCGCCCCACCGCGCAACTGCTGATGACCATGCACGAGATGGAAGGCGAGCCCTTCTTCGCCGACCCGCGCGAAGTGCTGCGCCAGGTCGTCGCGAAGTTCGACGATCTCGGCCTGACCATCTGCGCCGCGTTCGAGCTCGAGTTCTACCTGATCGACCAGGAGAACGTGAACGGCCGTCCGCAGCCGCCGCGCTCCCCGATCTCCGGCAAGCGTCCGCAGTCCACCCAGGTCTACCTGATCGACGATCTCGACGAGTACGCCGACTGCCTGCAGGACATCCTCGAAGGCGCCAGGGTCCAGGGCATCCCGGCCGACGCCATCGTCAAGGAAAGCGCCCCGGCCCAGTTCGAGGTCAACCTCCACCACGTGGCGGACCCCATCAAGGCCTGCGACTACGCCGTGCTGCTCAAGCGCCTGGTGAAGAACATCGCGTACGACCACGAGATGGACACCACCTTCATGGCCAAGCCCTACCCGGGCCAGGCCGGCAACGGTCTGCACGTCCACATCTCGCTGCTGGACAAGCATGGCAAGAACATCTTCGCCAGCGAGGATCCCGAGCAGAACGCCGCATTGCGCCATGCGCTCGGCGGTGTGCTCGAGACCCTGCCCGCCTCCATGGCCTTCCTCTGCCCGAACGTGAACTCCTACCGTCGCTTCGGTGCGCAGTTCTACGTGCCGAACGCACCGAGCTGGGGCCTGGACAACCGTACCGTCGCCCTGCGCGTGCCCACCGGCAGCGCGGATGCGGTGCGTATCGAACACCGCGTAGCCGGTGCCGATGCCAACCCGTACCTGATGATGGCGTCGATCCTGGCGGGCGTGCACCACGGCCTGACCAACCAGATCGAACCCGGCGCCCCCATCGAAGGCAACTCGTACGAGCAGTTGGAGCAGAGCCTGCCGAACAACCTGCGTGATGCCCTGCGCGAGTTGGACGACAGCGAAATCCTGGCCAAGTACATCAGCCCGGATTACATCGACATCTTCGTCGCGTGCAAGGAAAGCGAGCTGGAGGAGTTCGAACACTCCATCTCCGACCTCGAATACAACTGGTACCTGCATACCGTGTAAGCGAGTCGAAAGACGCCGGCCCCAGGGCCGGCGTTTTTTTGTCTGCGATTCATCCCTTCCTCCCACCCGCGATCTCGGAAGGGCGCTGTGAGAACCGCGCAAAGGCCCGTTCCAGAGAGGCCCAGCCGCTGACATGCATCAACCTGCTGAAACATTTGCGCCGCAATAATGCGGCGTCAACCATCAGGGAGGACTCCATGCCCCGCTTCCTCGCACCGCTGCTGTTCGCGCTGCTGCCGACCCTGGCCAGCGCTGAAGACACCATCCGCGTCTACAACTGGAACGACTACATCGCCCCCCAGGTGCTCAAGGACTTCGAGCAGCAGACCGGCATCCGCGTGGACTACCACACCTTCTCCAGCGCCGAAGAGCTGCAGAAGATCATGGCAAGCGGCGAGGCCATCGACATCGTCGTGCCCTCCCACAACAACCTCCCCGAACTTATCAAGGCCGGGCGCCTGCAGGCCCTGGACTTCAGCCGCCTGCCCAACCGCCAGCACCTGGACAAGCAGCTGCTGAGCAAGCTCGCCGCCGTCGACCCCAACAACCAGCACGCCGTGCCCTATCTCTGGGGCGCCGTGGGCCTCGCGGTGAACACGCCCCAGGCCGAGAAGGCCTATGGCGGCCCGCTGCCGCCGAGCTGGAGCGTGCTTTTCGAGCCGGAGCAGAGCAAGCGCCTGGCCAGCTGCGGCATGAGCGTGCTCGACGCCCCGGACGAGGCCCTGTCCATCCTCATGACCTACCAGGGCCGCACCCTCGCCCGCACCGCCCCCAGCCGCCTCAAGCGCTCCGCCGAGCTGCTCACCGGCCTGCGCCCGAACCTGCGCTACATCGACAGCGAGCGCTACATCGAAGACCTCAACAAGGGCCAGCTGTGCGTCGCCATGGCCTGGGTCGGCGACGCTCTCAACGCCGCGGCCGCCGGCCAGCCGGTGCGCTTCGTGGTGCCCGACGAGGGCTCGGTGCTGTTCATCGACAACCTCGCCATCCCCACCAGCGCCAACCGCGCCGACCTCGCCCACCGCTTCATCGACTTCATGATGCAGCCCAAGGTCGCCGCGCAGATCACCACTGAAACCCTCTACCCCAACGGCAATGCCGACGCCCGCGAATTCCTCGCCGCCGGCCTGCGTGACCAGCCCGGCCTCTACCCGGACAAGGAAACCAAGCGCCGCCTGTTCGCCTTGGAATCCCTGCCCGACAAGCTCGGCGCCACCCGTGACCAGGTCTGGGCCGATTTCCGCGACGGGCACTGATACCCGTCAGCGTAGGCAGGCGCGCAAGCCGCTCTCCAGCGCCTCGCGCCCGGCGAACCCACGCCGGGCGATGAACACCAGGCGCATGCCGTCGTCCACCGTCCCGCTCACCGGGCTGAACTGGCTGCGCCGGCCCACCTGCTGCAACCACAGCGGCCCCTCGCCAGCCTCCAGGCGCACCCAGCCCTTGAGGCGGAACAGCGCATCCGGCAGGCCCGCCAGCCAGGCCCTCAGGCGCTGGGCCTCGAAGCGCCCCTCGCCTTCCCAGACCCAGGACTCGAACAACTGCCCATGGTCCGCCGTCGCCACCGGCGTCAGTGCGCCGGGCGTACGGCTCGGCGCGCCAGCGTCCAGCCACAGCGCATCCGGCAGATCGGCCTGCACCCCGACATGCAGCAACGCCCGCGCCGGCAGTGCTTCGCGCAGACGCTCCAGTTCCTCCGCATCCACCAGGTCGGTCTTGTTCAGCAGCAGCACATCGGCTGCCGCCACCTGGGCGCGGGCCAGCCGCGCGTATTCGCCGTCCAGCTCCAGGTGCCGGGTGGCGTCCACCAGGGTGATGACCAGGTCCAGCCGCAGCAGGCTGCGCAGCTGTGGATAAGCCAGGGTCTGCACGATGCGTTGCGGGTCGGAGACGCCGCTGCACTCGATGACGATGCGCTGCAGGCGCGGCTGCAACCGCGCCAGGCTGGCGAGCTGGGCCAGCAGGTCCTCCTGCACCGTGCAGCAGATGCAACCGTTCTGCAGGCTGTACACCGCATCGGTGACCTCGGCCACCAGCGCCGCATCGATGTTCAGCGCGCCGAAGTCGTTGACGATCACTGCCAGCCGGCTGCCCCCCGCGCGCTGCACCATGCGATTGAGCAAGGTGGTCTTGCCGGCACCGAGAAAGCCCGCCACCACCGTGACCGCGATGCGCTCGTCCATCATGGCTGTGCCTCGATCACCGGTGGCTCACCGCTCCACACCGCCTTCAGGCCAAGCCCGGCCAGCGCCTCCTCGCGATCATAGACCAGCTGCCCCTCGACGAAGGTCAGCTGCACCCGAGTGCGGTGGATGTAGTTGCGCGGCGGCTGGGCGAACAGGTCGCGGTCGAGCACGATCAGGTCCGCCGCCTTGCCCGCTTCCAGGCTGCCGGTGCTGCCCTCCAGGCCCATGGCGATGGCACCGTTGCGGGTGGCCACGCGCAGCGCCTGCTGCAGGGTGATCGGCTCGCCGAAGCAGGCCGGGTCGTCGTTCCAGGGGTTCTGCCGGGTGACCATGGTTTCCAGCGCCAGCCAGGGGTCGATGGACGCCACCGGCCAGTCGGTGCCGAACACCGCCGTGCCGCCCGCCTCCAGCACGCCCTTGAAGTCGTAGATGCGCTTGAGGCGCTCCTGCCCATAGCCCGAACGTGCACCGGTGGCGAAGGGCGTCGGGTACCAGGCGGCGGGCGAGAACTCGGCGATCACCTGCAGCTCCTGGAAGCGCTTGAGGTTACCGGGGTGCAGCAGCGTGCTGTGGGCGCACTGGTGGCGCACGCCACTGAAACCGTTGCGTCGGCGCGCCTCGGCCACCGCATCGAGGAACACATCGGAGGCACCATCGCCGGTGCAGTGGGCGATCACGCGGATGCCGCGGCTGTCCATGTCCACCAGCATGTCGGTGATGTGCTCGGGGGTGAGGTTGAGCTTGCCGCGCCAGTCCGCTTCGTTGGGCCAGGGCGTGAGCAGGAAGGACGAGCGCGGCTCCACGGTGCCGTCGAAGTGGAACTTCACCGCGTTGGCGCTGAGGCGGGCGCTGCGGTAGTAGTGACGCTCGCCGCTGAGCAGCTCCCAGCGCCGACGCACCGGGAAGATATCGTCCTGCCAGCTGATCGCCGCCTCGATGCGCACCGTCAGCTCACCGGCGTCATCCAGTTCCTTCAGCGCCTGCAGGCGGTGCTCGCAGACGTGCACGTACTTGCTCGCCGTCACCCCCCGCGTGCTCTGGAAATGCACGCCATCGCGGTAGGCCTGGCGCAGCACCGCCACCGGGGTCGGCGGCATGGCGGCGTGGATCATCGCGTAGGCGCCATCGATCATCAGGCCGGTGGGTTCGCCGGTGAGCTCATCGCGCTCCAGGTAGCCGTTGCGCGGGTCGGGGGTGTGGCGATCGATGCCGGCCAGCTGCAAGGCCTTGGAGTTGACCATCATGGTGCCCCACATGCGGTCCAGCAGCGCCACCGGGCGGTCCGGCATCACCTGGTCGAGCCAGGCCCGCCCGGGCACCAGCCCCGCCTCGCGGAAGGTGTAGCGCACCCAGTACTGGCCGTGGATCCAGCCATCACCGGGGTGGGAATCGGCGTAGGCATGGATCGCCGCCTCCAGTTGCGCGGGCGTCGGGTCTTCGATGCCGACGTCCAGGTCATCGCTGTAGCGCGGCGCCAGGGCCAGGTCCGGGTGGGTGTGCATGTCGTGCAGGCCGGGCATGCAGAAGGCGCCGCCGAGGTCATGCACGCGGGTGGCCGGTCCCTTGTAGGCCTGCACGGCGGCGCGGCTGCCCACGGCGAGCAGGCGGCCATCGCGGATGGCCACCGCCTCGGCCCAGGGCTGCGCCGGGTCCAGGGTGCAGATGCGACCGTTATCGAGGATCAGGTCGGCAAAATGGCCAGTGGCCGAATGGGTCGAGGTGAAGTTGTCGGCGTCAGTCATGGCGGCACCTTGTGATTTTCGGGCGTGGCCAGGCCCGGCGCAGAAATGCGCCGTGAGCCTGGTTCGGTCAGGGGTTGCGGTGGGTCAGCGCTGGCGTTGCAGGCGCTCGATGAAGCCGGCGATGCGTCGGCAGGCCTCTTCCAGTTCGGCATCGGAGACGGTGAACGAGAGCCGCACGAAGCCCCGGCAGCTGGCGCCGAAGGCTTCGGCGTCGAGCACCGAGACCCCGGTCTCGCGGAACAGCTGCCAGGCGAAGTCCATCCCCGAGAGGCCGGTGCCGCGCACGTCCACCAGCATGAACATGCCGGCCTCCGGCACCTTGCAGTGCAGCAGCGGCACATCGGCCAGCGCGCTGGCCACCAGGTCGCGGCGGCGGCGATACAGCGTGCGGGCCGCACCGACGATCTCCTCGTCCAGCTCCAGGGCCTTCAGCGCGGCGGCCTGGATGAAGCCCGGCAGGCCGTAGATCATGCACAGCATCAGGTTGTCGAGGTGGCCGATCAGCTCGCTGGGGGCCACCACCCAGCCCACGCGCCAGCCGGTCATGGCGTGGGATTTCGACAGGCTGTTGAGCACCACGGTGCGCTCGGCCATGCCCTCCAGGGTGGCGATGCTGCGGTGCGGGCGGTCGTAGGTGAGCTGGCCGTAGACCTCGTCGGACAGCACCCAGAGATCATGGCGCCGGGCGACCTCCGCCACCGCCTCCAGCTCCTCCAGGGTGTAGACGTTGCCGGTGGGGTTGTTCGGCGTCGCCAGGGCGATGCCCCGGGTGCGTTCGCTAAGCACCGCCTCCAGCGCCTCGACGGTAAGGCGGAAGTCCCCCTCCGCCGGCTGCGCGATGCTCACCAGGCGCGCGCCGGACGCCTGGATGCTGGCGGCGTAGGTCAGGTACATCGGTTCCGGCACCAGCACCTCGTCACCGCCCTCGAACAGGCACATGGAGGTGGCGTAGAGGCCGTTTTGCGCCCCGGCGACCACGGCGACGTTGTCCACTTCCACGGGGATGCCCAACAGCGTGCGTTGCTTGGCGGCGATCGCCTCGCGCAGCGGCGTGCGGCCGATCACCGCGCTGTAGTGGGTGTCGCCCTGGCCCAGGGCCTCGACGGCGGCGGCGCAGATCGGCTCGGCGGTGGCGAAGTCCGGGTCGCCGATGCTCAGCACGATGGCGCCCTCGCCCCGCTCCTGGGCTTCGCAGGCGGCGTAGTGGATATCCCAGGCGCTGACGGTTTCGCCACTGATGCGCTGGACCAGGGATGAGTAGTTCATGCAGTGCTCCTCGCCGGCTCGCGCCGGCGTGCAAAGGGGTTCAGGCCTGGCGCTGCGGCGTCCTGCCGACGCGCGCGAAAGCCTGTTCGATAAGGAAGGCCAGGACGATGTAGACCACCGCCACCACCAGCAACGGCTCGTAGACGCGCAAGGTCTGCGAGCGCACCAGGTTGGCCGCGCCGAGCAGATCGGTGACCGCCACGGTGGACGCCAGGGCGGTGGACTTGAGCAACATCACGCTCTCGCCAGCCAGGGTCGGGCGCAGCATCTGCAGCGCGCGGGGCATCCACACCCGGCGCAGCACCTGCCAGGGCCGCATGCCATAGGCCCGCGCCGCCTCCAACTCGCCCCGGGGCACCGCGCGCAGGCCGCCGCGCAACACCTCGCCGACATAGGCGCCGACGCTCAGGGTCAGGGCGAAGGCGACATACCAGAAGCCCTCGCGCAGGTAGGGCCAGAGCAGGCTGTGGCGGATCAGCGGGAAGGTGGCGAAGACGCTGCCGACGCCGTAGTAGAGGATGTAGATTTGCACCAGCAGCGGCGTGCCCCGCAGCACGCTGGTGTAGAAGCGCGCACCACCCGACAACAGCGGGTTGCGCGACAGCCGTGCCAGGGCCACGGCCATCGCCAGCAGGAAGCCGAAGAAGGCCGAGATCAGCAGCAACTGCAGGGTCAGCACCGCGCCGCGCGTCAGCTCACCGGTAAAGCCATTCAACCAGGTGAAGTCCATGAGCCCTCCTAGGCGAGCCGGGGCATCCAGCGTTCGAAGCGTGCCTCGAAGCGCCGGAACACCAGGCTGGAGACCAGCGTGATGAGGTAATAGAAGGCCGCCACCGCCAGGTAGAACATCAGGTAGTGCTTGGTCGAGGCGGCGGCCTGGCGACCGGCGCCCAACAGCTCGCTGTAGCCCACCACGCTGATCAGCGCGCTGTCCTTGACCAGCACCAGCCACAGGTTGGACAGGCCGGCGACCACGTGGGGCAGCATGCTCGGCACCAGCACCCGGCGCAGCACCATGAAGGGCTTCATGCCATAGGCCCGCCCGGCCTCGATCTGGCCAACGGGGATGGCCTCGATGGCGCCACGGATGATCTCCGCCGAATAGGCGCCCTGGACGATGCCCAGCACCACGATGGCGGCGAGGAAGCCATTGACCTCCACCGGCGGCTGGCCCATGGAGGCCATCAGCAGGTTGAGCAGGTCGGAGCCGGCGTAGTACAGCAGCAGGATCAGCAGCAGCTCGGGCACCGCGCGGTACAGCGTGGTGTAGCAGTTGGCCCAGATCACCAGCCAGCGCGGCCCCCAGAGCTTGACCAGGGCGACGACCAGGCCCAGGGACAGGCCGAGCACAAAGGCCCCGACCGAGATGCCCAGGGTCTTCACGGCGCCCTGGGCCAGGGCCTGCAGCCAGCCTTCGGCGAACAGCAGCCGTTGGATTTCGATAGCGGTCATGAATGCACCTGCGAGGAAAAGGACCGAGTGCGCATCACTGCCGGGCCGAGATGTCGGCCTTGAAGTAGCGCCCGCGAATGGCGTCGTAGGTGCCGTCGTCGCGCAGTGCCTGCAGGGCCTGGTTCAGGCGCTCGCGCAGGGCGTCGTTGCCCTTGCGCACCGCAGCGCCCACGCCCTCGCCGAACAGCGGGTCATGGGGCGCCACGCCCTTGCTGGCGAGCATCGCGTTGTCCGGCAGGTCGAGCAGCGGCTCCACGGCCAACTGGTCGGCGAGCATGATGTCGATGCGGCCGCTGCGCAGGTCGGCGAGGATGTCGTCCTGGTCGTTGTAGTAGCGCACGGTGGAGTCCTTGCCAAAGTACTGCTTGGCGTAGGCGGAGTGGGTGGTCGAGCCCTGCACGCCAATGATCAGGCCCTTCAGGCCTTCGGGGGTGGGCTGCACGTCCAGGCTGCTGTCGGCGACCCAGAGGGCGGGCGTGAAGAAATAGGGCTCGCTGAAGTCCACCACCTGGCGCCGCTCGGGGGTGATCGACAGCGAGTTCAGCACCACATCCACCTGCTGCGCCTTGAGCGCGGGGATGAGGCCGTCCCAGGCCATCTCGTTGAGCGGGCACTGCGCCTGCAGGCGTTCGCACACGGCCCGGATCAGCTCCGGCTCGAAGCCGCTCCACTCACCCTTGCCGCTCTTGAAGGAGAAGGGTGGGTAGGGCTCCAGGGCGATGCCGAAGACGATCTTTTCCTGGGCCACGGCGGCACTTGCGACGCTGGCCAGCAAGGCGGCCTGTAAAAAAGCGAGAAGGCTGTTTTTCATGGGGGGTCCCTCGTTGTGTTTTTTGTATTGGCTAAGGGTTCAGCGGTTGTCCTGGGCCATCACGAACTGCCGGCAGCGCTCGCTGCGCGGGTCCAGCAGCACCTGGGAAGGCGGGCCCTGTTCCTCGATGCGGCCCTGGTGGAGGAACACCACCTGGCTCGAAACGTCCCGGGCGAAGGCCATCTCGTGGGTGACCAGGATCATGGTCCGGCCCTCCTCGGCGATGCCCCGGATCACCCGCAGCACATCGCCCACCAGCTCGGGGTCGAGGGCCGAGGTCGGCTCGTCGAAGAGCAGCACCTGCGGCCGTACCGCCAGCGCCCGGGCGATGGCCACGCGTTGCTGCTGGCCGCCGGAGAGGAAGGCCGGGTAGACGTCGCGCTTCTCCGCCAGGCCGACCCGCTCCAGCAGGTGCTCGGCGTGGCCGATGGCGTCCTGGCGTTTCTCGCCGAGCACATGCACCGGCGCCTCGATGACGTTCTCCAGCACCGTGCGGTGCGGCCACAGGTTGAAGTTCTGGAACACCATGCTCAGGCGGGTGCGCAGGCGCTCCACCTGGCGCGGGTCGCCGATGCGGCCGTGGCCGGCGCGGTCACGCTTGAGCGCCACTTTCTCGCCGTTGATGTGCAGGCTGCCGGCATCCGGGATCTCCAGCAGGTTGATGCAGCGCAGCAGGGTGCTCTTGCCCGAGCCGCTGGCGCCGATCAACGACACCACGTCGCCCTCGCGGGCCTCCAGGGAAATGCCCTTGAGCACATGGTGCTCGGCGTAGCTCTTGTGCAGGTCGTCGATGGCGACCACGGGTGAGGTCGGCGCCACGGCGGCGGCAGGTATCGGGTTCATCTCGTTGTTCCCCATCATTCGTCGTCCCGTGCGGGAATCCACCACTCTTCGCCCCGCACCGTGCGGATGTACTCCGGCCAGCGGAAGCGATGGGGTGCCTGGAAGTCCTTCGGCAGCAGCGGCGCCTGCCACTGCTCGCCACCGATGCCGCCGCCGGTGCGCTGCTCGAACTCGGCCCTGGCCGCCGCCAGCAGCTCGGGCCGGGTGAACAGGTCGACCAGGGTCGCGGCGATGGTGCTGGCGGCCACCTGGACCATCGGGTCGATGGTTTCGCGGATGCCGCCCAGGGCATTGGCGACCCAGTCCGGGTAGACGTAGCCCGCAGGGGCCGAGAGCATCGGCCGGGCCACCAGCAGGCGCACGGTGGGGCAATGCCAGGTGTATTCGGGGTAGTCGTCCGAGGTCAGGTGCTGCTGCCAGGCCGGCATCTGCAGGCGCAGCTGGCGTTCGCATTCCTGGGGCTCGATCAGTTCCTCGGTGGCCGGGAGGAAGGGCCGGTCCATGGGCTCCAGGCCCAGGTTGGCCTGGATCTCGCGGCCCACGGCTATGGCCTCCTCGCCCCAGCGCGGCGCGCCGATGGCGGCCAGGTTGTCGTAGGTGGCCTGGGCCAGCACGTGGTTGGCCAGGCCGCCACGGGACTTGCACACCCAGGTCTTCTTCCACTGGCAGCCGGTGGCCAGCGCGGCAGCGGCGGCGTTGTTGTCCATCACCTTGGCGACGGTCTCGGCCTGCTCGATGGAATCGCAGCGCAGCAGGTACTGGATCTGCGCCAGGTGCGGCGGCAGGTTGTCGGCGGTGGCCTGGCCGGCGGTGAGGATCGCCTCGTTGTAGCTCCACAGGCCGGTGAACGGCAGGGTCGAGCGGCGCAGGCTCTCGTTCAGGGTGTAGAAGTGCACCAGCGCGTCGTTGGCGCCCGGCGCCCGCGCGGCCAGGTGGTTCTGCGGGATCGGGCTGTAGCTGTCGGCGGCGATCCAGTTCTGCGGGTCAGCGCAGGTGAAGCTGTAGATGTAGGCGTAGGCGATGCCGCAGTGGGTGTCCCAGGTGGTGGTGTTGTTCAGCGGCAGCATGTAGGTGGGGTGGAAGCTGATGGCCGCGTCGAGGTCGTCGTAATAGCCCTTGGCGGCGTGCACCGGCTTGGAGGCGCGCAGCTTTTCCGCCGGCTCGCCGAAGAAGCGGAGGGTGCCCTGGATGCCGAACGCCAGCATCGCCGCCTTGGCCGCCAGGACCCCACCCAGGGCGCTGATGCCCAGCGCCGAATGCGGGTCGGTGTGGCCGGGGGCGAAGCGCGACAGGCCGTCCCTGGGCATCTGCCGGGTGGTGGCGGCCTGGCAGTTGCCCGGCACCGCGTCGTACTCGGCGTAGGTCGCCAGCAGCGGGCCCTCGCCATTGCTGAAGGTGGCGCAGAAGGCGGTGGGCATGCCGCCGCTGCCTTCTTCCACGGTGAAGCCTTCCTCGCGCAGCTTCTCGACGTACCAGGCGCAGGACTTGTACTCGCGGAAGGCCGGCTCGGCGAAATGCCAGATCACCTGGTGCCAGTCGGACAGCTGCTGGCCGTGGCGCTCGACCCAGTCCAGGGCGAACTGCTTGTGGGGCATGGGCGGAATCCTCGTTGTCAGGGCGACGGGCTCAGGCCGGCAGGAAGTCGGCGGCGTCGAGCTCGATCAGGTGCGGTTCGCGGGTGTCGGCCAGGCTGCCGAGCAACTCGCGCAGGCCATCCAGGCTGCGCACCGCGTGGTGCTGCACGTGGCAGGCCCGGGCCAGGGCGGGGAAGTCCGGGGCGAGGATGTCGACGCCCAGGGGCGGCACCTCGCGGGCCACCATGTAGTCGCGGATTTCGCCGTAGCAGTGGTTGTTCCACAGCACCAGCAGCACCCCGATCCCCGCTTCGCGGGCGGCGATCAGCTCGGCGCTGGAGAACTGCACGCCACCATCGCCGGCCAGGGCCAGCACCGGGCGCGCAGGCAGCGCCAGCTTGGCGCCGATGGCCGCCGGCAGGGCGTAGCCGAGGGTGCCGTAGCCGGTGCCGGCGTTGAACCAGCTGCCGGGGACCGGGGCCCGGTAACCCAGCGCGCCCTGGTACACCGGCTGGGTGGAGTCCCCCACCAGCACCGGTGCCGACAGGCTGTCACGCAGGGTATCGAGCAGCGCTTGCATGGCCCGCTGCCGGGGGCTCCAGCCCTCCCGTTCGGCGGCATTCACCCGGCGCACGCCGGCAAGGGCCCAAGCGCTGTCGCGCAGGGTTTCGGGCAGCGCCTCCAGCAGCGCGCGCAGGCCGAGAGCGGCATCCCCCAGCAGGCCGACTTCGGCCCGCTGCACACCGAGGATCTGCAGCGGGTCGATGTCCAGGCGGATCACCGGCACAGCGAGCGAGAAGGGCCCGAGGCCGAAGAAGTCGTAGTCGGTCTCGCCCAGTTCGGTGCCCACCGCCAGCACCACATCCGCCTCGGCGAACAGGGCGCGGCCATGGGCGGATGACTGCACGCCGTCGAGCAGCAGCGGGTGGGTCGGCGCCAGCAGGCCACGGGCATTGGTGGTCAGCGCCACCGGTGCCTGCAGGCGCTCCGCCAGGGTGCGCAGGGCATCGCCGGCACCGCGCGCGCCACCGCCGGCGAGGATCAGTGGCTTGCGCGCCTGCTGCAGCAGGGCAGCGGCTTCGGCCACGGCAGCGGGGGCCGGGGCGGCGGCCTGGGGCAGCGCGCGGGGGCGCAGGTCGAGGCCGTCGGCGGGCAGCTCCAGTACATCCAGGGGGATTTCGATATGCACCGGGCGGGGCCGGGCGCAGCGGAACAGGGCGAAGGCCCGGGCCAGCACTTCCGGCAGCTCCGCAGGGCGCTGCAGGGTGTGGCTGAAGGCACAGACGCCGGCGACCATGGCGCGCTGGTCCGGCAGCTCGTGGAGGAAGCCGTGGCCCAGGCGCTGGTGCTCGCGGCGGCTGGTGGTGGAGATCACCAGCATCGGCACCGAGTCGGCATAGGCCTGGCCCATGGCGGTGAGGATGTTGGTCATGCCCGGGCCGGTAATGATGAAGCACACCCCCGGCTTGCCGCTGGCACGGGCGTAACCGTCGGCCATGAAGCCGGCGCCCTGTTCGTGGCGCGGGCTGATATGACGCAGGCGACTGCCGTCGAGGCCGCGATAGAGCTCCACCGTGTGCACGCCGGGGATGCCGAAAACGGTCTCCACGCCATAGCCTTCGAGCAACTGGACGAGCGCCTGGGCGCAACTGGTCATGCGAGCACCTCTTGTTATGGGTATGGGCTCCCGACGCAGGGCCGGAGGGCAAGCCGGGCCAAAAAGGCGCGGCGGAATGGCCCCCAGTATTGGTGAATATCGCGCTACAACAATCGAATTGTTTTTGCCGTATTGTTCAATTCAGCTCAACATTCAGACCCCTGGCCACGCTCCCGGAAGGAGACCCCATGCGCTTCCCCTCGATGACCGCCATTCGCGCGCTGGACGCCATCGCCCGGCTGGGCAGCGTCTCCGCCGCCGCCCGCGAGCTGAGCCTCACCCGCAGCGCCATCAGCCACCAGGTCAGCAGCCTGGAGCAGAGCCTCGGCTTCGCCCTGACCGAGCGCATCGGCCGCGGCATCGGCCTCACCTACCAGGGCGTGCGCTACGCCCGGGAAGTGCACCGGGCGCTCTCCACGCTTCAGGAGGCGGCCCTGGGGCTCGACGAGCAGCAGGTCTCCGGCCGGCTCTGCGTGAGCTGCAACCCGGGCTTCGCCACCTACTGGCTGTGCCACCACATCGGCGCCTTCCACCGCCAATACCCCCAGGTGCAGTTGCAGGTGATCTCGCCCCGGGCGCCAGACGACACCAGCAACACCAGTGCCGACCTGTTCATCGCCTACGGCATCGGCGACTGGCCGGACCAGTGGGTGGAGCAGATCGTCGCGCTGCGCTTCTTCCCGGTGTGCAGCCCGCGCCTGATCAACGCCCAGGGCGGGCTCAAGAGCCCCCAGGAGCTGGGTGCCCTGCCCTTGCTGCACATGAACGATCACACCGACTGGCGGGTTTGGCTGGCCACGGCGGGCGCCTCGAACATCGACGCCTCCACCGGCATCGTCTTCTCCGATGCCCACTGCGCGCAGTCGGCCTGCATCGCCGCCCAGGGCGTGGCCATCGGCGACAACCTGCTCAGCGGCGACGCCCTGGCCCGTGGCCTGCTGGTGCGCCCCTTCGAAACCAGCATCGACTCCCACCGCGGCTATTACCTGGTGGCCGACCCACTGAAAGCCGAACGGCCTGCCGTGCAGGCCTTCAGCAACTGGGTGAAGCACCAACTGCAGGTCAGTATCCCGGGGCTGAAGAAACGCAATGACGCGCTGCTGGATCACGCCCGCTGAGGCAGGCCGGGGCGCAGGGGGAGGCGCAGCGGTTGCGCGGGATGGGCGGGCGGGTTACCAGAGCACCGAGGACCAGAACACCTGCCCGATCACCAGGATTCCGGCCAGGGGGCGCTCTTCGTCGGGGTATTCCTCGCGCTTGTAGCTGCGCAAGCGGATCTGCCCGGCCGGAAGGCGGTGCAGGACCTTGATCCTCAGCATGCCCTCGTCGACCAGGGCATAGACCTTGCCATCCACCACCTCGCAACGCCCACGGTCGATGCCGAGGACCGCGCCGTCGGGAAAGACGGGTTCCATGCTGTCGCCGCTGACGATGACGCAGGCCACCTGTTCAGGTTCTATCTGGCGCTGCTTCAAGGCATGTCGGCTGAAGCGAATTCCCGAGTAGTCCAATTCCTCCAGCGCGGTGGCCGGGTCCGGATCGCCCTCGGCCTCGCGCAGCAGCGGAAGCTCGATCTCGTACTCGTAGCGGGATGAATCCGATTCTCTGATGGTCATAGGGGCCACGCCATCCGGGGCGTCTGCGTCCTGCCTGCCATCGTCGGGCGCCGTGGACGATTGCACAGCCTGCCCGCCAATGCTCAGCGGAGGCATGTGCAGCGCGCCGAGTATCTGGTTGATACGGGTCAACCCGGGCTCCCGCCGCCCTCCCAGCCAGTGCGCCACGGCGCCCTGGGTCACGTGCAGGCGTTCGGCCAGTTGCTCCTGGGTGACACCGAGATCTTTCATCCTGGCCTTGGCCAGCAGGTTCCATTTCTTCATGGGCGCGACATTACGCGCCGTATTGCCGGCGGCCAGTAACCCAATGTAATACAGGCTATAGGACGTAATTACTATATAGTAGTATGCGCCCCCAGGGCACTTCTCTGCGCCAGCGTTCGGACGCCGCTCCGACGGTGGCTCGCGGGATGCCCCGGGTTTCCCTCCCTCCGCCCGAGCGCGCGGCCATGATCCACTTGTGGCCCGGCCGCCAGAACGGCCAAGCGCCAGGAAGAGCGCAGGCCGTCGGCTCGGTCCAATGGCCCCCACATGGACGCGCAGGGCGGGGGGAGGTTTTTCACGTGCTATCGGCCCGGATGGGCAGGTGCCCGAAGGCACCCTCGCGCAATAAGGAGATGCGACATGCAGTTTCAACTCACCGTTCTATGCCTCGGTATCTATCGTCACGTCGTCGAGGGGCAGGACCAGTGTTATGCGGTCATCGCCAGGCAGCCTGAGAACGAGGATGAGCGTGACCAGCATCGGGGCTACCTGGTGCAGCAGGTGACCGCCGAACCCCGCCTGTTCGAGCAGATGACCTGGCTGAATGCCCCGGCCACGCTGAGTTTCCTCTGCACCATCAGCGCAGAACCCGGCAGCCACTACCGGCCGCACCTGCTGGGCCTCTGCCACTGAGCGTCGCCCTGGCCGGCAAGGAAGGCAGGGCGCCAAGCGGCGCTGGTTTGACAGCTTCGGGCGCATTCACGGAAGCTGCGTGCTTCCGTGAGTCCATGCACCACAGCGGACGTCTGCATGCCGAAACACCCGAACGCCCCCGATTCCCCCGCGAGTCCGCCCAGCCGCCCCAGTTACGTCCTGCCCGTGCTCGCCGCGCTGCTGTTGCTGGTGGGCCTGGGCGGCTGGCTGTGGGTGCAGGGCGGCAAGCCCTACGTGCCGACGCGGGGTCCGGGGCCGAGCCTGGCGGACCAGGGGCCGGCGCAGATGGTCGACGAGCAGCAATGCGGCACCTGCCACGCGCCCCAGGCGAAGGCCTGGAAGGGCTCGCACCATCAGCTGGCGATGCAGGACGCCTCGCCGCGCTCGGTGCAGGGGGACTTCGACGACGCCCGCTTCGAGGCCGAAGGGGAAAGCACGCGCTTCTTCCGCAAGGACGACGGCTTCTGGGTCAACACCCCCGGCCCCGACGGCCAGCCGGCGGACTTCAAGGTGGCCTACGCCTTTGGCGTGGAGCCGCTGCAGCAGTATCTGCTGGAGCTCCCCGGCGGGCGCCTGCAGGCCTTCGGCATCGCCTGGGATACGCAGAAGAAGGCCTGGTTCCACCTCGCCTCCGGCCAGGGCATCGACTTCCGCAACCCGCAGCACTGGAGCAAGCCGTCGCAGAACGCCAACTTCCAGTGCATCGACTGCCATAGCACCGGCTACGTCCGTGGCTATGACGACGCCACCGGTACCTACGCCAGCCACTGGGCCGCCCCCGGCGTCGGCTGCCAGGCCTGCCACGGCCCGGCCTCCCTGCACCTGGAATGGGCGCGTTTCAAGGGCCTGCACTCCCAGGCCGGCTTCACTCTGGACCTGGCCCGCACCAGCAACCGCCTGCAGGTGGAAACCTGCGCCCGCTGCCACGCCCGCCGCGTCCCCCTGGATGGTGACCACGCCTTCGGCAAGCGCCTGATGGACGACTACCTGCCCAGCGCGCTGACCCGCGAGCTGTACGAGCTGGACGGCAAATTCAAGGAGCAGGTCTACGAGTACGGCTCCTTCACCCAGAGCCGCATGTACGCGCGCGGGCTCAGCTGCAGCACCTGCCACGACCCCCACAGCGGCGGCGTGCGGGTGGAGGGCAACGGCCTCTGCACCCAGTGCCACAACCCCAGCGGCAAGAGCACCGTGGCCGGCATCGACGACAGGGGCCTGAAGGCACGCGACTACGAGGCCCCCGAACACCTGCACCATACCGCCGGGCAACCCGGCTCCCAGTGCGTGGACTGCCACATGCCGGGCAAGACGCTGCTGGGCAACGACTACCGCCACGACCACGGCTTCAGCCTGCCCAACCCGAGCCGCGCGCTGAAGCTGGGCACCCCCGATGCCTGCCTGGGCTGCCACAAGGATGTCGCCGGCCAGGCCGTGGCCGAGCAGTTCGAACACTGGTACGCCCAGGGCAAGGACCCGGCCCCCCGCTACGACGAGAGCCTGGCGCTGATACGCAACGGCCGCCCGGGCGCCTCGCGGGCCTTGTTCCAGCAACTGGAGCGTGGCGACCTGCCGGCCATCCGCCGCGCCACCCTTCTCGCCGAGCTGCCCGGCTACCCCAGCGAGCGCGCGCTGAACCTGGCCGCCAACGACCTCAACCACGCCGCGCCCCAGGTACGCGAAGCGGCGGTGCGCGCGGTCAACGCCCTGTTGCCGCCCGAGCAGCGCCGCGACCTGCTGGCGCCCTTGCTCACCGACCCGGTGCGGGCCGTGCGCATCATCGCCGCCCGTGGCCTGCTGGGCATGGGCAGCACCGGCCTGGGCAACTACGAGAAGGCCTGGGACAAAGCCATCGCCGAATACGAGGCGGTACAACTGAGCCTGGCCGAGCGCGCCGAAGCCAACCTCAACCTGGCGTCCCTCTACCAGGGCAACGGCCGCGCCGACCAGGTAGAAGGGCGCCTGCGCACCGCCATCGAACGCGACCCCAACTTCCTCCCCGCGCGGGTCGCCCTGGTGCAATGGCTCGACGCCAACTACCGCTGGGAAGAGGGCCAGAAGGTGCTGGCCGAGGCGCTGCGCGAACACCCCGAGGCAGCCCTGCTGCACCACGCCCAGGGGCTGGCGGCCCTGCGCAAGGGGGAGCGCCAGGCCGCCATCGCCGCGTTCCGCGAAGCGGTGCGCCTGGAGCCCGGCAACGCCCGCTACGGCCACGCCCTGGCGGCCGCGCTGCACGATGACGGCAAGCTGGAGGAAGCCTGCCGCCGCCTGGAGCTGGTACTGGAGAGCAACCCCGTCAACCGCGAGGCACGCCTGGCGCTGATCGGCTACTGGCGCGAAGCGGGGCAGATCCAGAAGGTGCAGGCCCTGCTCGCCGAGCTGGAGCAGCTCAACCCCGACGACCCGGCGCTGAAGCGGGAATAGCGGCCGCCGGGCCGAACCACTGGCCAGCTGCCATGACCGGTCGGCGGCCACTTGGCCTGTATACGGAACTCCCCGGGGCCGCCCGGAATCTCAGTTGCAGGTCCCCCACAACAACCTGGAGTCATCCCATGCGTACCACAGTAGCTGCCGCTGTCATCGCCCTGGCCGCCATCCCTGCTGGCTCGGCCATGGCGGATACCTTCTGGCGCAACGTGCTGTCCTCCGGCGCCACCACCGCCTCCACCTACGTGACCTTCAAGGACCACAAGCTGATCGTCGCCGCCCGCGAAGATGCCAGCAGCTTCGTCGCCAGCGACGGCGCCATCCGTGGCCCCTTCCTGGAAGCAGCGCTGAAGCAGGTGCGTGCCGACAACCCCGGCATCCAGGCCAGCGACGAGGAACTGGCGACCGCCATCCTCGCCAACGAATAAAGGGAAACCCGCAGGCGCGGGCGCTTGCAGCGCGGCATGGAATGCATCGAGGGCCCCCAGCCCGGCCAGGTTGGGGGCCCTTTCTTGTCCGGGGTTCGAAAGCGCTACCCAGGCCGCATCCAGTGAACGCCGGGCTTGCGGGAAGTCCGGCGCTCGGGCACAACCTTCCTGCCGGCGTCACCGCTACCGGCCCCCTTCTTCTCACCTACAAGGACGTCCCCCATGGGTAACCCCATCCCCACGCTGAAGATCGTGCTGATCCTGATGATCGTCATCGACCTGTTCTGGTTCAGCGAGCGCGTGCTTTCCCTGATCGACTTCAGCGTCTTCGATTTCCTCCCGTCCAAGCTGATCAGCGTCGTCGGCCTGGCCAGCAGCCTGCTGCTGATCGTCTTCAACGTACTGCTGATCGGCCTGCTCGGGCGCCTGCAGCTCAAGGCCGAGTGAACTCCGCGCCCAGGAGTGACTGCTGGGCACCTCTAAAAGAGATGCACTACTCGCGGTAGTCCTCCAGGGGCACGCAAGCACAGAACAGGTTGCGGTCGCCGTAGACGTTGTCGACGCGGTTCACCGTCGGCCAGTACTTGTGCACCCGGGTGTGGGCGGTGGGCGTCACCGCCTGCTCGATGCTGTAGGGCCGCTCCCAGAGGCCCACCACATCGGCCAGGGTGTGCGGCGCGCGCTTGAGCGGGTTGTCCTCGGCCGGCCACTCGCCGGCCTGCACCTTGGCGATCTCTGCGCGGATGCCGAGCATGGCTTCGATGAAGCGGTCCAGCTCGTGCTTGGACTCGCTCTCCGTGGGCTCGACCATCAGGGTGCCCGGCACCGGGAACGACATGGTCGGTGCATGGAAGCCGTAGTCCATCAGGCGCTTGGCCACGTCCTCCTCGCTGATGCCGGTTTCCGCCTTGAGCGGGCGCAGGTCGAGGATGCATTCGTGGGCGACCCGCTCGTTGCGCCCGGTGTAGAGCACCGGGTAGGCGCTCCCCAGGCGCTTGGCCAGGTAGTTGGCGTTGAGGATGGCCAGCTCGGTAGCATCCGCCAGCTGCGGGCCCATCATGGCGATGTACATCCAGCTGATGGGCAGGATGCTGGCGCTGCCCCAGGGCGCCGCGCTGACCGCGCCATTCTCCGGGTTCGGCCCCTTGAGCTCGATCACCGGGTGGTTGGCGACGAAGGGCGCCAGGTGCGCGCGCACGCCGATCGGCCCCATGCCCGGGCCACCACCACCGTGGGGGATGCAGAAGGTCTTGTGCAGGTTCATGTGCGAGACGTCGGCGCCGATGTCCGCCGGGCGCGCCAGGCCGACCTGGGCGTTGAGGTTGGCGCCGTCCATGTAGACCTGCCCGCCCTGGGCATGGATCACCTCGCAGATCTCGCGGATGCCCTCCTCGTACACGCCGTGGGTCGAGGGGTAGGTGGCCATCAGGCAGGACAGCTGCGTCCCCGCCTCCGCCGCCCGGGCCTTGAGGTCGTCGAGGTCGACGTTGCCGGCCTTGTCGCACTCGACTATCACCACGCGCATGCTCGCCATCTGCGCCGAGGCCGGGTTGGTGCCGTGGGCCGAGGCGGGGATCAGGCAGATATTGCGGTGCGCCTCGCCCCGGCTCTCATGGTACTTGCGGATCGCCAGCAGCCCCGCGTATTCGCCCTGGGCGCCGGAGTTGGGCTGCATGCAGATGGCGTCGAAGCCGGTGATCGCCCGTAGCCATTCCTCCAGCTCGGCGATCATCGCCTGGTAGCCCTGGGTCTGCTCCAGCGGCGCGAAGGGGTGGATGGCGGCGAACTCCGGCCAGGTGATGGGGATCATCTCGCTGGTGGCGTTGAGCTTCATGGTGCAGGAGCCGAGGGGGATCATCGACTGGTTGAGCGCCAGGTCCTTGTTCTCCAGCTGCTTGAGGTAGCGCAGCATCTCGGTCTCGCTGTGGTGGGTGTTGAACACCGGGTGCTGCAGCACGGCCGAGCTGCGTGCCAGCTCGGCGGGAATTCCAGGCACCAGCACCCCGGCGTCCAGTTCGTCCACCGACAGGCCGTGGTCGGCGCCAAGGAAGACGCTCCACAGCTGCTCGACGGTGGCGGCGCTGCTGGTCTCGTCCAGGCTCAGCCCGAGCCGGCCACGACCGAGGATGCGCAGGTTGATGCGCGCCGCCTTAGCCGATTCGATGATCGCCGTCTGGCTGCCGCCCACCTCCAGGGTGAGGGTGTCGAAGTAGTGCTGGTTGAGCCGCTGCATGCCCTTGCGTGCCAGCCCCTCGGCGAGGATGGCGGTGAGCCGGTGCACGCGCTGGGCGATGCGCTTGAGCCCTTCGGGGCCGTGGTAGACGGCGTAGAAGCCGGCGATGTTGGCCAGCAGCACCTGGGCCGTGCAGATGTTGGAGTTGGCCTTCTCGCGGCGGATGTGCTGCTCGCGGGTCTGCAGGGCCATGCGCAGGGCGAGGTTGCCACGGGCGTCCTTGGAGACGCCGATGATGCGCCCGGGCATGGCGCGCTTGAATTCGTCGCGGGTGGCGAAGAAGGCCGCGTGGGGGCCGCCGTAGCCCATGGGCACGCCGAAACGCTGGGCCGAGCCGAACACCACGTCGGCACCCAGCTCGCCGGGGGGCGTCAGCAGCAGCAGGCCGAGCAGGTCGGCAGCCACGCAGGCCAGCGCCTGCTGGCTGTGCAGGTGCTCGATCAGCGGGCGCAGGTCGCGGATCTCGCCGTGGGTGTCCGGGTATTGCAGCAAGGCACCAAACACCTGGTGCGAGGGCAGGTTCTCCACCGCGTCCACCACCAGCTCGAAACCGAAGGCCTCGGCGCGGGTGCGCACCACGGAGAGGGTCTGCGGGTGGCAGTTCTGGTCGGCGAAGAACAGGTTGCTCCTGGCCTTGGCCACGCGCTTGGCCAGGGCCATGGCCTCGGCGGCGGCGGTGGCTTCATCCAGCAGCGAGGCGCTGGCCAGCTCCAGGCCGGTGAGGTCGATGGTCATCTGCTGGAAATTCAGCAACGCTTCTAGGCGGCCCTGGGCGATCTCCGGCTGGTAGGGCGTGTAGGCGGTGTACCAGCCGGGGTTCTCCAGCACGTTGCGGAGGATCACCGCCGGGGTCAGGGTGCCGTGGTAGCCCATGCCGATCAGGCTGGTCCACACCTCGTTGCGCTGGGCATGGGCGCGCAGTTTCGCCAGGGCAGCCTCTTCGTCCAGGGCGGCGGGCAATTCCAGGGGGCGGTTGAGGCGGATCGCCGGTGGCACCGTCTGCACGATGAGCTCATCGCGGTCGGCGAGGCCGAGGGCTTCGAGCATGGCCTGCTGTTCGGCCGGGTCCGGGCCCAGGTGGCGGCGGAGGAAGGCGTCAGGCTGTTGCAGCTGGGACAACGGGGGGATGTGCGACATGGGATCGGCCTCTGGAAATGGCCCAATAAGCTTAGGCAAGCATTTCCAGGATGGCCGGCCGGCTGGTCGGAGGACCGGCCGGAGGGGCATCGGTCACCACCCCGGGCGGGGCGGCGAGCCGCTGTAGCGTCAGGCGTCGGAGTCGGCGGACGCCTTGTAGGCGGCGGCGTCCAGCAGCTTGTCCAGCTCGGCGGTGTTGGCCGGCTTGAGCTTGAAGAACCAGGCGCCGTAGGGGTCGTTGTTGACCTCTTCGGGGGAGTCGGTCAGCAGCTGGTTGACGGCGATCACCTCACCGGAAACCGGCGAGTAGATGTCGGAAGCGGCTTTCACCGACTCGACCACGCCGGCTTCCTGGCCCGCAGCCAGGGTCTTGCCGACATCCGGCAGCTCGACGAAGACCACGTCGCCCAGGGCTTCCTGGGCATGGTCGGAAATGCCCACGGTAACGCTGCCATCGGCTTCCAGGCGGGCCCACTCGTGGCTGGGGGCGTAACGCAGATCGGCGGGGATATTGCTCATTGTTCAGGCTCCTCAAGGACGGCGGCGGTCGGCCCGCCAGGAAAATTTAGATCAAGGCTTTGCCATTGCGTACAAAGTTCGGCTGGACGACGCGAACCGGGTACCACTTACCGCGAATTTCCACTTCGGCGCGCTCGCAGGTCCCCGCCGGCAGGCGGGCCAGGGCGATGGACTTGCCCAGGGTGGGCGAGAAGCTGCCGCTGGTGATTTCACCGTCGCCCACGCCTTCCACCCGCACCACCTGGTGGGCGCGCAGCACGCCGCGCTCCTCCAGCACCAGGCCCACCAGCTTGGGCAGGGCACCACCGGCGCGCTGGGCCTCCAGCACGTCACGGCCGATGAAGTCGCGGCCGGCGGGCTCCCAGGCGATGGTCCAGGCCAGGTTCGAGGCCAGGGGCGAATTGTCTTCGTCCATGTCCTGGCCGTAGAGGTTCAGGCCCGCTTCCAGGCGCAGGGTGTCGCGGGCGCCGAGGCCGATGGGCGCGATACCGGCACCCACCAGCTCGTTGAGGAAACCGGCCGCCTGGTCACGGGGCAGCATGATTTCCAGGCCATCCTCGCCGGTGTAGCCGGTGCGGGCGATGAACCAGTCGCCCTCGGGCAGGCCCTGGAAGGGCTTGAGTTCGTGGATCAGGGAGGCGCGGGCGCTGCTCACCAGCTCGGCGGTGCGGTGGCGGGCGGCGGGGCCCTGGATGGCAAGCATGGCCAGTTCGCTGCGCTCGTCGAGGCGCACGTCGAAGCCGTCGGCCTGCTGGTGCATCCAGGCCAGGTCCTTGTCGCGGGTGGCGGCGTTGACCACCAGGCGGTAGCCGCTGGTGGTGAGGTAGACGATGAGGTCGTCGACCACGCCGCCACGCTCGTTGAGCATCGCGCTGTAGAGGGCTTTGCCGGGGGTCTTGAGGCGCTCGACGTCGTTGCTCAGCAGGCGCTGGAGATAGGCCTGGGCCTGGCTGCCGGCTACGTCCACCACCGTCATGTGGGACACATCGAAGACGCCGCAATCGGTCCGCACCTGATGGTGCTCATCGACTTGCGAGCCGTAGTGCAGCGGCATGTCCCAGCCGCCGAAATCGACCATCTTGGCCCCCAACGCCAGGTGCAGATCGTAGAGGGGGGTACGCTGTCCCATGGGTTTCTCCTTCCGGGCTTGGCGAAGATGCGGACGGGCGCTGGAACCCTTGTCGGGCCTGGCTTTCCGTGGCCTCGACGGCAGGTCGTGACGCCCTTTCAAGCAGACGCGCCGCAACGAATGGCGCGCATTGTAGCCGCAAGGCGGAAGACTGGACACCCGACGGCTGACCCAGCGGTCACGTCATGTTTCAGCGCCCGAAGCCCCGGGCGGAACGGCGGATCAGGCCGATGACCGGCAGCAGCCCGACCAGCACCAGGCTCAGGGCCGGCAGCGAGGCGCGGGCCCATTCGCCTTCGCTGGTCATCTCGAAGATGCGCACCGCCAGCGTGTCCCAGCCGAAGGGGCGCATCAGCAGGGTGGCGGGCATTTCCTTGAGCACGTCGACGAACACCAGCAGCGCCGCACTCAGGGCGCCGGGCACCAGCAGCGGCAGGTAGACCCACAGGAACAGCCGTGGGCCACCCACGCCGAGGCTGCGCGAAGCCTCCGGCAGCGACGGGCGGATGCGCGCCAGGGCACCCTCCAGTGGCCCGTGGGCCACCGCCATGAAGCGCACCAGATAGGCCAGCAGCAGCGCCGTCAGACTGCCCAGCAACAGCGGCTTGCCGGCACCACCGAGCCAGCCGGAAAGCGGCACCACCAACTCGCGGTCGAGCCAGCTGAAGGCGAGCATGATGGCCACCGCCAGCACCGAGCCCGGCAGCGCGTAGCCCAGGTTGGCCAGGCCCACGGCGGCACGGATCGGCCGGGTCGGCTCCAGGCGCCGGGCGAATACCAGCAGCAAGGCCACCGAGACCGTGATCAGCGCGGCCATGGCGCCCAGGTAGAGGCTGTGGAGGACCAGGCCCAGGTAGCGCTCGTCGAGGTCGAAACGGCCACGCTGCCAGCACCAGGCGAGCAGCTGCAGCAGGGGGATGACGAAGGCGCAGGCGAACACCAGGCCGCACCAGGCGCTGGCCGCCCAGGCGCGGACGCCGCGCAGGTGATACAGGGCGGCGCCACGGGGCCGTTCGCTGGCCGGCCGGGTCACGCCCCGGGCGCGGCGTTCGCCGTAGAGCACCAGGCACACGCCGAGCAGCAGCAGGCTGGCCAGCTGGGCTGCGGTGCCAAGGCTGAAGAAGCCGTACCAGGTCTTGTAGATGGCGGTGGTGAAGGTGTCGAAGTTGAACACCGAGACGGCACCGAAATCGGCCAGGGTCTCCATGATTGCCAGGGCCAGCCCGGCACCGATGGCTGGCCGCGCCATGGGCAGGGCCACGCGCCAGAACGCCTGCCAGGGGCTGAGCCCGAGGGTGCGTGCAGCTTCCATCAACCCGCGCCCCTGGGCCAGGAAGGCGCTGCGCGCCAGCAGGTAGACGTAGGGATAGAACACCAGCACCAGCACGGTGATCACGCCGCCGGTGGAGCGCACCCGGGGCAGGCGCACGCCGCTGCCGAACCACTCGCGCAGCAGGCTCTGCACCGGCCCGGCGAAGTCGAACAGGCCGATGAAGACGAAGGCCAGGACGTAGGCGGGGATGGCGAAGGGCAGCATCAGCGCCCAGTCCAGCCAGCGCCGGCCGGGAAACTCGCAGAGGCTGGTGAGCCAGGCCAGGCTGACGCCCAGCAGCGTCACCCCGAGGCCGACGCCGAACACCAGCACCAGGCTGTTGCCCAGGAGGCGCGGCAGCTGGGTGTCCCACAGGTGCGCCCAGATCTCGCGGTCCACTTCGTGCCAGGACAGCACCAGCACGCAGAGCGGCAACAGCACCAGGGCGGCGATGGCGAAAGTGGCGGGGTACCAGCGGCGCTGGGCGGGACGCTTCAAGCGGAACTCTCGGGCAGAGCGGGAAGGGGGATGACACGGGGCGCCCGGGTGAGCGCCCCGTGGAGGGGTCAGTGCCAGCCGACCCGGTCCATCATGCGGATGGCTTCGGCCTGGCGCTTGCCGGTGACTTCCACCGGTACGTCATCAGCCTTGAAGGCCCCCCAGGCGGCCACTTCGGCCGAAGGCTTCACCGCCGGGTTGGCGGGGAATTCCTGGTTGACCCCGGCGAACAGGCTCTGCGCCTCGGGGGTGGTCATCCACTCCACCAGCGCCTTGGCCGCTTCGGGATGGGGCGCATGGCGGGTCAGGCCGATGCCGGAGAGGTTGACGTGCACGCCACGGTCGGCCTGGTTGGGCCAGAACAGCTTGGCGCGCAGCTGCGGGTTCTGCTGGTGCAGGCGCCCGTAGTAGTAGGTGTTGACGATGCCGACGTCGCACTGGCCGGCGTCCACCGCCTGGATCACCGCGTTGTCGTCGGCGAAGGGGTCGGTGGCCAGGTTGTTGACCCAGCCCTTGAGCACCTTCTCCGCCTCGGCGGCACCGCGCGCCTCGATCAGGGTGGCGGTCAGCGACTGGTTGTAGACCTTCTTCGAGGAGCGCAGGCACAGGCGGCCTTCCCAGTTGGCGTCGGCCAGGGCCTCGTAGGTGGAGAGCTCTTCCGGTTTCACCCGGTCGGTGGAGTAGACGATGGTGCGCGCGCGCAGCGAGAGGCCGGTCCAGCTGTCGCTGCCGGAGCGGTATTGCGCGGGGATGTTGGCCTTGATGGCGGGGGAGCTGAAGGGCTGCAGGATGCCCATCTGTTCGGCCTGCCAGAGGTTGCCGCCGTCCACGGTGAGCAGCAGGTCGGCCACGCCGTTCTCGCCCTCGGCCTTGATGCGCTGCATCAGCGGGGCTTCCTTGTCGGTGATGAACCTGATGGGGACGCCGGTCTTCGCGGTGTAGGCGTCGAACACCGGCTTGATCAGTTCGTCGATGCGTGACGAGTAGACCACCACTTCATCGGCCGCCTGGACGGAGGTGGCACCCAGGCCGATGGCCAGGAGCGTGAGCAGGGAGTTGCGCGCCTTCATTTGCGAATGCCTCGCGGTAGCCAAAAAGGAGCCAGATGATAATCAACCTCAGTTGGCATCCGGCTCCGCTTTGTATGACGAGGTGTTTCGCCCGGGCCGCGAGCGCGGCCCGCGATCAGACGCGGGCGAGTTCCGGCAGGTCGCCGGACAGGCCCAGGGCCTGGCGCACGAACAGCGCCTTGGCCTCGGGCAGGCCGTCCACCAGGCCCAGCCCGGCGTTGCGCAACCAGCGCAGGGGCAGCGGGTCGGCCTGGAACAGACGCTGGAAGCCTTCCATCGCCGCCATCATCCCCAGGTTGTGCGGCATGCGGCGGCGCTCGAAGCGGCTGAGCACACGTTCATCGGCCAGGCGCTCGCCACGGCCATGGGCGTGCAGCAGCACCTCGGCCAGCACGGCGGCGTCGAGGAAGCCGAGGTTGACGCCCTGCCCGGCCAACGGGTGGATGGTGTGGGCGGCGTCGCCGACCAGTGCCAGGCCCGGTTCCACGTAGCGCTTGGCATGGCGCTGGCGCAGCGGGATGCACAGGCGCGGGTCGGCGGCCTCGATGCGCCCGAGGCGATGCTCGAAGGCCTTGCCCAGTTCGACGCGGAAGGCTTCGTCGTCCAGCGCCATGAGGCGCGTGGCCTGCTCGGGCGTGGTGGACCAGACGATGGAGCACCAGTGCTCGTCGCCCTGGCGGTCCAGGGGCAGGAAGGCCAGCGGGCCGTCGTCGGTGAAGCGTTGCCAGGCGGTGCGGCGGTGCGGTTGCTCGCAACGCACGCTGGTGACGATGGCGTGGTGCAGGTAATCCCACTCGCGGGTGGCGCAGCCGGCCAGGCGGCGCACGGCGGAGTTGGCGCCGTCGGCGGCGATCACCAGCGGGGCGCGCAGTTCGCGGCCGTCCACCAGGGTCAGCAGCCAGTCATCGCCGGAGCGGCGCAGGTTTTCCAGGCGGGCATTGGGCAGCAGGCCGACGCCGCTGTCGTGCAGGGGCTCCAGCAGGGCCTCCTGGATCACCCGGTTCTCGACGATGTGGCCGAGCACCTCGGCATGCACGCTGGCGGCGGAGAAGTGGATGTTGCCGGTGCCGGAACCGTCCCAGACCTGCATCTCGCCATAGGGGCTGGCGCGGCGCGCGGCGACGCCGTCCCAGGCACCGAGGCGCTGAAGGATGCGCTGGCTGGCGACGGACAGGGCGCTGACCCGGGGCTCGAAGGCGGCCTCGGCGTCGAAGGGCTTGATGCTCAGGGGGCTGCCGTCGATCAGGATGATCTCCAGGCCGCTGTCCTTGAGCGCCAGGCCGAGGGCACTGCCCACCATGCCGGCACCGACGATGATCAGATCCGCTTGCATGTGCATTCCTTAGGCGGCTTGCCGCGCGCGCGGCTTGAGCCGCACATAGAGTGTCTTGTGCACCCTGGCGACCAGGGTGCCTTCGCCGTCATGCACATCGACGTGCAGCTCGGGCAGGTATTTGTCACCGTCAGCGGTGTGCTGGCGGATGCGCTCCAGCAACCCGTCGTCGACCCGGAACTCGGCGTAGACCGGGCCTTTGCCGGGGGAGACGAAGTCGATGCTGGCGGCCTTGTCCCAGACGATGTAATCGCGCCCGAGCAGGTTCATCAGCATCAACATGAAGAAGGGGTCGGTCATGCTGTAGAGCGAGCCGCCGAACTGGGTGCCGACGTAGTTGCGGTTGTACCAGCCCAGCGCCAGTTTGACTCGTACCAGACGGAAGTCTGCGCTGATCTGCCGCACGCGAACACCCGCCCCGAGGTAGGGCGGGTAGATGTTCAGCGCCCAGCGCAGGAAGCGCGCCTTGCGCGCCATTGAACGGTCGTGCATGACGCGGCTCAGATGGGGCGGGTGCCCAGGCCCATGGCCTGGCGAGCGAACCAGCGCTTGGCGGGCGGCAGCAGGTCGAGCCCGAGCAGCCCCAGGTTGCGCCCGCTGGCCAGCAACGGCTCCTTGTTGGAGAACAGGCGGGTCACCTGGTCGGAGAAGCCGACGGTGAGGTCCTGGTCCAGGCGCTGGCTGTCGAGGTAGCGCTGCAGGGTGGCGAAGTCGCCCAGGGGCGCTTCGCTGGCCAGCAGCGTCTCGGCCAGGGCCACGGTGTCGCGCAGGGACAGGTTGTAGCCCTGCCCGGCGATGGGGTGCAGGCTGTGGGCGGCGTTGCCCAGCACCACCAGGTTGGCGCGCACCTGCTCCTCGGCTTCCACCAGGGTCAGCGGGTAGAGGTGCCGCGCACCCACCTGGTTGAAGGCGCCCAGGCGGTAGCCGAAGGCTTCCTGCAGCTCGGCGAGGAAGGCACGGTCGTCGAGGCGCGACAGGCGCTCGGCGTCCGCGCCGGGGCGGGTCCAGACCAGCGCGCAGCGGTTGTCCGCCACCGGCAGCATGGCCATCGGGCCTTCGTCGGTGAAGCGTTCGAAGGCCTGGCCACGATGGGCCTCCATGGGGCTGACGTTGGCGATCAGCGCGGTCTGCCCATAGGGGTTGCGCTTGACGCCGATGCCCAGCTGCTCGCGCAGGCCGGAGCGGCCGCCATCGGCCAGCACCGCCAGGTCGCAATCGAGCTGGGTGTCATCGTTGAGGCTGAGGCGATAGCCGTCCGCCAGGGGCTCCATGCGCACCACCTCGGCGGGGCATTGCCAGGTCACCACATCGGCATCCAGCGCCTGCCACAGGCACTGGCCGAGCCAGGCGTTCTCCACCACGTAGCCGAGCGCCGGGACGCCCTCCTCGATGGCCGCCAGGCGCGCGGCGCCGAAGCGGCCGCGATCGGACACGTGGATCTGCAGGATCGGCTCGGCGCGGCGGGCGATGGCCTGCCAGAGGCCGAGGCGCTCGTAGATCTGCCGGGTACCGAAGGACAGTGCGGAAGAGCGGGCGTCATAGCTCGGCTGGTAGCTGTCGCCCGGGGCGAAGGGTTCGATCAGGGTGATCTTCCAGCCACGCGCCTTGGCGCCTTCCTGCAGGGCCAGGGCCAGGCTGGCGCCTACGAGGCCGCCGCCGATGATTGCCAGTTGGGTGCGTTGCATCATGCGGCCTCGGTACGTGCGGCGGCCATCAGGGCCTCGATTTCGGCGACCGTCTTGGGTACGCCACCGGTGAGGATCTCGCAGCCCTTCTTGGTCACCACCACGTCGTCCTCGATGCGCACGCCGATGCCGCGCCACTTCTTCGCCACGTTCTGGTTGTCCACGGCGATGTAGATGCCAGGCTCGACGGTCATGGCCATGCCGGGTTCGAGCACGCGCCACTCGCCGCCGACCTTGTATTCGCCGACGTCGTGCACGTCCATGCCCAGCCAGTGGCCGGCACGGTGCATGTAGAAGGGTTTGTAGGCTTCGCTGGCGATCAGCTCGGCGACATCGCCCTGGAGCAGGCCGAGCTCCACCAGCCCGGCGGTGATCACCCGCACGGTGGCTTCATGGGCTTCGTTCCAGTGCTTGCCGGGGGCGATCTCGAGGAAGGCGGCTTCCTGGGAGGCCAGCACCAGCTCGTAGATGGCCTTCTGCTCGGGGCTGAAGCGGCCGCTGACGGGGAAGGTGCGGGTGATGTCGCTGGCGTAGCAGTCCAGCTCGCAGGCGGCGTCGATCAGCACCAGGTCGCCGTCCTTCAACTGCGCGTCGTTCTCGCGGTAGTGAAGGATGCAGGCGTTCTTGCCGGCGGCGACGATGGAGCCGTAGGCCGGCATCTTCGCGCCGCCCTTGCGGAACTCATATTCCAGCTCGGCTTCCAGGCTGTATTCGTAGAGGCCGGCACGGGCGGCCTGCATGGCACGCACATGGGCACGGGCGGAGACCTCGCCGGCCTCGCGCATGACCTTGACCTCGGCGGCCGACTTGTACAGGCGCATGTCGTGCAGCAGGTGGTCGAGGGCGACGAATTCGTTCGGCGGCTGCGCACCCTGGCGCGCCTTGGAGCGGATCACGTTGACCCACTCCATCAGGTGCTGGTCGAACTCGGGGTTGGTGCCGATGGAGTAGTAGACGCGCTCGCGGCCTTCGATGAGGCCGGGGAGGATGTCGTCGATATCGCCGATGGGGAAGGCGTCGTCGGCACCGTACTCGCCGATAGCGCCGTCCTGGCCGGCACGCAGGCCGTCCCAGAGCTCGCGCTCGGGATCACGCTCACGGCAGAAGAGCACGTACTCGCCGTGCTCGCGCCCGGGGATCAGCACCAGCACCGCCTCGGGCTCGGGGAAGCCGCTGAGGTACTGGAAGTCGCTGTCCTGGCGGTACACGTGCTCGACGTCACGGTTGCGGATGTGAACCGGCGCCGCAGGCAGGATGGCGATGCTGTTGGGCACCATCTGCGCCATCAGCGCCTTGCGGCGACGGGCGAATTCGGACTTCGGGATACGGGTCATGCGCGCTCCTTACCAAGGGGCGCCCATGCGCCCGTGACGCGGGTTCAATGCAGAGAGGTTTTCGGCGCTGGAGCCACCGGCGCGGGCTTGCGGGCACACTCGCTGAACAACAGCAGGGGCGCCACGCGCAGGTACTCCATCACTTCCATGTAGTCGGTCTCGCCGTCCTCGGAATCTTCCAGGGCGCTTTGCACCTGGGCGATGGACGCGAGGTCCTGAAGCACTTCGACCGCCTCGCCGGACAGCGCGCCTTCGCGAGCGGTCAGGCCGAAGCCGCCGAGGAAGCCCTGGCACCACTGGCCAAGGGCGGCGGCGCGATCGGCCAGCGGCGTTTCGTCGTCGGGCAGCAGCAGCACGACAGCCATCTCGCTGCCGGTGAGTTCGTCCTTGACCATCTCCTGCAGGCCGATCAGGGCCTGGCGCAGGTTGTCCTGCGGGGCGCTGCCGAGCAGCTCGGCGGCATCCTCCAGCCAGGGCTCGGCTTCGAAGCCCGCGCCGGCGCAGCTGCGCCCCAGCAGGAGGCCGTGAAGCTCGGCGGGAGAGACGGGCTGACCGCTGGTGGCGAGCAGGGTGGCGAAGGCGGAATACGGGGAATTGGAACTGGGCATGGGTGGCTAGGCGCCAGACGGCGCAATCACTAGAATGACGGCCTCGTATCCTAGCATCGGCACGCGCGCCAAGACCATCGACCGCCGCCGACGGGTTTGACCCTGGATCGGGCCGTTCCTATATAGTCCGACCCTTCATCGCCCAAGTAGAGAGCCCATGGAAGACGCGGAACTGCAAGCCCTCACCGCCAAGCTGGAGCTCCTGATCCAGCGCGTTGAGCAGCTCAAGTCGCAAAACCGGCAACTGCAGGCGGCTGAAAAAGCCTGGAAAGAAGAACGCGCCCATCTGATCGAAAAGAACGAAATGGCCCGGCAGAAGGTCGAAGCGATGATTTCGCGCCTGAAAGCCCTGGAGCAGGATTCATGACCCAGCCGAATACCGTCACTGTCCACATCATGGACAAGGAATATTGCATCGCCTGTCCCTCGGACGAGCGCGCCAACCTGGAGAGCGCAGCCCGCTATCTGGACGGCAAGATGCGCGAGATCCGCACCAGCGGCAAGGTCATCGGCGCCGACCGCGTCGCCGTGATGGCGGCTCTCAACATCACCCACGAACTGCTGCACAAGCAGGAACGCCTCGACCAGGAAGCCACCTCGACCCGCGAACGCGTGCGTGACCTGCTGGAGCGTGTCGATCATGCGCTCGCCGCTGATCCGGATGGACACGAAGCCTGACGCCAGAGCCTTCTGTTGGGGTATACTCGCCGGCAGCTCCCTGGTGTGTTTGCCAGTCGGTGATGTCCCTGAGCCGATACGCACAACCACGGGGGTTGTAAGTGGGGCCGGTGTGCATGTCCGCCTGACGGAAAGCCTTAACGCCTCCTGCAACCTCCACCTTGAACTTTCGGGTTCAAGGGCTAAACCGACAGCGGCATAACCGGGGAGTCGTACCCTTCATGATCAGCGCCGGCACTCTTTCCCGCCCGGCCCTGCGGCGCCTTCTCAGGCAGACACGTCGCACGCTTTCCCCCCTCGAACAGCAACGCGCCGCCCGCGCCCTCTATCGCCAACTGGCCCAGCATCCGCTGTTTCGCCGTGCGCGCCATGTGGCGCTGTACCTGCCGGCCGACGGCGAGATCGACCCGCGCCCGCTGCTGCGCGAGGCCCAGAAGCGCGGCAAGGCCACCTACCTGCCGGTGCTCAAGGCCTGGCCGCCGACGCGCATGGTGTTCCAGCGCCTGCGCCCGGGCGAGCGCCTGGTGCGCAACCGCTTCCGCATCCTTGAGCCCCGCGCCAATCAGTCGCAGCAACGGCCGGTCTGGACACTCGACCTGGTGCTGCTGCCGCTGGTGGGTTTCGACGAGGAAGGCGGGCGCCTGGGGATGGGGGGCGGTTTCTATGACCGCAGCCTGGCATACCGCGCGCGGCGCAAAAATTGGCAGAAGCCGACGCTGCTGGGGCTGGCCCATGAATGCCAGAAGGTGGATCGCTTGCCGTTGGCCAGCTGGGATGTGCGCCTGCAGGCGACGGTGACGGACGGGGACTGGTATCGCGGAAACTGAAGCGGCGCCGCGTTCCTTGCGGCGCCCTCGGAAATCAGGGCTGCTGGATGCTGACCGGCGCGCCTTGGCGCTGTTCCCACAGGCTCTGGGTGTAACCCGTGGTAACCACGCCCAGGCCGAAGAGTATGACCAGTACCCAGAGAAGATCGGGTTTGCGTTTCATCGGATTGCCTCCCCCTTCAAGGCAAACGTGCCGCGATGACTTGCGGCGGGTGCTTTTAATTATGGGCTGCCTGGCGGCATCCGCTTTAAAGTGCGGCATTCTCCGGCAACGATGGAGAACACGCAATTTATGACGCCAGCCGACCGTCGGCCCGTTGGTGATTTTTCGTCCGCGACAAGGACCGGACGGCAGGAGCAAAGTTCATGCCTTATTGGTTGATGAAATCGGAACCCGACGAACTGTCGATCCATGACCTGCAACGACTGGGTCGTGCACGCTGGGATGGGGTGCGCAATTACCAGGCGCGCAACTTCATGCGTGCCATGCAGGAGGGCGAATTGTTCTTCTTCTACCACTCCAGCTGCCCGGAACCGGGCATCGCCGGGATCGCCCGCATCGTCGGCGCCACCTACCCGGACCCGACGGCCCTGGACCCGCAAAGCCACTACTTCGACGCCAAGGCCAGCCCCGAGAAGAACCCCTGGAGCGCCCTGGACGTCGAGTTTGTCGAGGCGTTCCCCAGGGTCATCCCGCTGGCGACGCTGAAGGCGCAAGCGGCACTGGAAGCGATGCCGCTGGTGCAGAAGGGGTCGCGCCTCTCGGTGATGCCGGTGCGCGACGAGGAATGGCAGGCGGTGCTCACGCTGCGCTGAGCGCGAGCCCAGGCCCGGTCAGCTCAGGGCTGGATGATCAGGTTGTTGAACAGCAGGTCGTCCACCAGGGGCTTGCCTTCTTCCTGCTGCAGCACCTGCTGCACCTGCTTGAGCGCTTCCTGGCGCAGCTTCTCCTTGCTGTCCGGCGTGGCCAGGCTGTCGTCGGTCTGCTGGGAGAACAGCATCACCAGCTGATTGCGGATCAGCGGCTCGTGGTACTCCACAGACTTGGCCGCGTCCGCGCCCGCCACCTGCAGGGATATATCGGCCTTGTAGTACTTCAGCTTGGGGCCCGCCCCGTAATTGCCCACCAGCGCTGGCGTCAGGCCGACGTAGGCGATCTTCGGGGCTTCGCCCTCCTTGGGTTCTTCCTTCTCCTCGTTGGCCAGGGCGGCGAAGGGGATGAGCAGGGCCAGCAACAGTGCGAGGGTGGTTTTCACGGGTGTGATTCCTGAATAAGCGTGCGACTAGCATAGCCAGACCTGCTCGCCGGCCCAAGCCCGACGCTTATGCACGGCTATCAGGCCAGGCCATGCTCGTTGACCCACCGGGCGGGCTACCTACACTGCCAAGCCATCAGGCCAACCTGCCGCGCCCTTCGCGCCGGCATCCACGTTGAGGAAGCGTCCATGAAAGCCGTCCTGTGCAAAGCCTTCGGCCCAGCCGAAACCCTGGTGCTCGAAGAGGTTGCCAGCCCCGAGCCGAAGAAGAACGAAGTGCTGATCGACGTGCATGCCGCCGGGGTCAACTTCCCCGATACGCTGATCATCGAAGGCAAGTACCAGTTCAAGCCGCCGTTCCCCTTCTCCCCGGGTGGCGAGGCCGCCGGCACCGTTGCCGCCGTCGGCGAGAAGATCACCCACCTCAAGCCCGGTGACCGGGTCATGGCGCTGACCGGCTGGGGCAGCTTCGCCGAGCAGGTGGCGGTACCCGGCTACAACGTGATGCCGATCCCCAAGGGCATCGACTTCAATTCCGCCGCCGCCTTCGGCATGACCTACGGCACCTCCATGCACGCCCTCAAGCAGCGCGCCAACCTGCAGCCGGGCGAGACCCTGCTGGTGCTCGGCGCCTCCGGTGGCGTCGGCCTGGCGGCGGTGGAGATCGGCAAGGCCATGGGTGCCAAGGTGATCGCCGCGGCCAGCAGCGCCGAGAAGCTGGCAGTGGCCAAGGCCGCCGGCGCCGACGAGCTGATCAACTACAGCGAGTCGAGCCTCAAGGAGAAGGTCAAGGAACTCACCGGTGGCCAGGGCGCGGACGTGATCTACGACCCGGTGGGCGGCGACCTGTTCGACGAAGCCATCCGCTCCATCGCCTGGAACGGCCGCCTGCTGGTGGTCGGCTTCGCCAGCGGCCGCATCCCCGAGCTGCCGGTGAACCTCACCCTGCTCAAGGGTGCCGCAGTGGTGGGCGTGTTCTGGGGCTCCTTCGCCCAGCGCCAGCCCCAGGACAACCTGGCCAACTTCCAGCAACTGTTCGCCTGGCACGCCGAAGGCAAGCTCAAGCCGCTGGTCTCCCAGGTGTTCCCGCTGGAGAAATCCGCCGACGCCATCAACGCCCTCGGCCAGCGCAAGGCCGTCGGCAAGGTGGTCGTGAAGGTCCGCTAGTCAAACGAGCAGTACTGGGCCCGCCCCCGCCACGAAACGGGGGCGGGCCCTTTTCTTTCCGGTTGCCTTACCCGGCCGCCAGCAGCGTTGCCGGACGACGACGGAACCAGTCGCTGGCCTGCTCATAGGCGTGGGCCAGTTGCAGCACCGCCATGTCCTTCTGGTGCGGGCCGATGATCTGCAGCCCCATGGGCAGGCCGTCGCCGTTGAACCCCGCCTGCACATTGGCCACCGGGCAGCCTGACAGGGTGCCGGGGATCACCACCTCCATCCAGCGGTGGTAGGTGTCCATCGCCACACCTTCGATCGCCTGCGGCCAGTGCTGCGTCTTGTCGAAGGGGAACACCTGGGCGCTGGGCAGCAGCAGGTAGTCGAAGCGCTCGAACAGCCGGCTGATGGCGCGGTACCAGTCGCTGCGGGCCGCCGAGGCGCGGTAGACCTGCTGGCCGGTCAGGCGCAGGCCGTTCTCCACTTCCCAGCAGGCCTCCGGCTTGAGCTGCGCGCGCGTCGCCGGGTCGTCGTAGGCCGCCCCCAGGCCGCCGGCCACCAGCCAGTGGCGCAGGGTCAGCCAGGTGTCCCAGAGCCGCTCGCGGGGGAAGCCGAGGCTCGTCTCCTCCACCACGCAGCCCAGCGCCTCGAAGTCCTTCAGGGCGGTGCGGCACAGCTCCAGCACGCCACGCTGCATCGGCAACTGGCCGTCGAGGTCGCCCAGCCAGCCCAGCCGCGCGCCCTTGAAGTCGCGCTGCAACGAGCCGGCGAAGGCCGCGCCATCGCCGGGGATGGACAGCGGCGCACGGGCATCGCCGCCCGCCTGCACCGAGAGCAGCAGGGCCACGTCGCGCACGCTGCGGCCCATCGGCCCCTCGTAGCCGAGCTGGTCGAAGAACAGGTCGGCGCTGTCGTCGAAGGGCACGCGGCCCTGGGACGGGCGGAAGCCGATGATGTTGTTGAAGGCCGCCGGGTTACGCAGCGAGCCCATCATGTCGCTGCCATCGGCCACCGGCACCAGGTGCAGCGCCAGGGCCGCCGCCGCGCCGCCGCTGCTGCCGCCGGCCGTGCGGCTCGGGTCGAAGGCGCAACCGGTGGCGCCGAACAGCGGGTTGTAGCTCTGTGAGCCGAGGCCGAATTCCGGCGTGTTGCTCTTGCCGATGAAGATCGCCCCAGCGGCGCGCAGGCGCTCGGCCATGATGCCGTCACGCGCCGGCACATGGTCGCGGAACAGCGGCGAGCCGTAGGTGGTGGTGATGCCCTTGACTGCCGAGAGGTCCTTCACCGCGTGGGGCAGCCCGTGCATCCAGCCCCAGTGGGTGCCACGCGCCAGCTCGGCGTCGCGCTCGTCGGCCTGGGCCAGCAGCGCGTCCGCCGGCTGCAGGCTGACCAGCGCATTGACCGCCGGGTTGAAGCGCTCGATATGGGCCAGGTAATCCAGCATCACCTCGCGGCAGGACACATCGCGCGTGCGGATGCGCTCGGCCAGCTCGGCGGCCGGCAGCCGCACCAGTTCGCTGATCGGGGTTGCATGACTCATGGGCAGTGTTCTCGTTCCGTCTCGTTCTGGTTATGCGCCCCCGCACCGGCGGGGGCGGTGTTCATCAACGCATCAGGTTGGTCCACAGGCGGTCGGCCAGGCGGATGGCGCCAGCGCCGCAGGTCTGGCTGAACACCACCTTGGTGCCGTCGGGGATGTGCAGCTCCGGCGCGTCCTTGAGGCCCGGCTCGAGGTAGGGCTCGACGCCCTGCACCGGGCTCTGGTGCTTGAGGAAGTTCTGCGTCAGCGCGGCGTTCTCCGGCTGGCTGAGGAAGGCGATGAAGGCCTTGGCGTTATCGAGGTTGCGCGCGCCCTTGGGGATCACCAGATTATCTACCCAGGTCATCACGCCTTCCTTCGGGTACAGGTATTCGAGGCTCGGCTTCATCTCCCGTGCGCGCAGCGAGGAACCGCCCCAGAACATCGACATGTCCAGCTCGCCGGCCGCCAGGCTCTCGCGGATGGCACCGGCCTTGGAGCTGTAGGTGCGCACATGGGGCTTCTGCTCCTTGAGCAGCGCCAGCACCTGCTGCATCTGCTTGGGGTCCTCGCTGCACAGCGGGATGCCCAGGTAGAGGCTGGCGGTGTCGATCACCTCGCTGACCGAGTCGAACATGTTGATGCGCCCCTGCAGCTCCGCCGGCGGCTTGAACAGCAGTGCGTAGCTGTCCGCCTCGCCCTGGTAGCGCTCGCGGTTGACCACCACGCTGGTGGTGCCCCAGATGAAGGGCGCGGCGTAGGCACCCTGCGGGTCCCAGGCGGGCTTCTGCAGGTTGGCGGTGAAGCCCTGGTAGTAGGCCTCCTTGCCGGGCTCGAAGCGCTCCAGCAACTGCTCCTGGATGAGGATCGGCACGAACTGGTGGGAGGGGATGGCGACGTCGTAGCCGGCGCCGCCCTGCTTGAGCTTGGCCAGCAGCGTCTCGTTGGAATCGTAGGAGTCCACCGTGACCTTGATGCCGCTTTCCTTCTCGAACTTCTCCAGGATCTGCGGCGAGAAGTAGCCGCTCCAACTGATGACGTTGAGCGTGCCGGCGGCCTGCACATTGGCGGCCAGGGCGAGGCCCAGCGAGGTGCCCAGAACAGCGATCAGCTTTTTCATGCGTCAATTCTCCAGGGTCAGGTTCTTTGCCTGCCAAGCAGGTAGGACAGGGTCACGAAGAGCACGGAGACGCCGAGGATCAGCGTCGACACGGCGTTCACGTCGGGCGTCACGCCCATGCGCAGCAGGCCGAAGATGAAGATCGGCAGCGTGGTGGTGCCGGCCTGGGAGACCATCATCGAGATCACGAAGTTATCCAGCGAGACGATGAAGGCCAGCATCAGCCCGGAGAAGATCCCCGGCATCAGCAGCGGCAGGGTGACCTTGCGCAGGGTGCGCCAGGGCCCGGCGTAGAGGTCCGCGGCGGCCTGCTCCAGGGACAGGTCCATGTCGTTGAGGCGGGCGCGGATCGGCAGGTAGGCGAAGGGGATGCAGAATACCGTGTGGGCGATGATCAGGTTGCCGTAGCCCAGGGACAGGCCAAGGGTGGAGAACAGCGCCAGGGTGGCGACGCCGACCACGATCTCGGGCAGCACCAGCGGCAGCATGATGGTGCCCATCGACAGGCGCAGGCCCTTGAAGCGTGCGCCGCGCGAGGTGGCCAGGGCCGCCAGGGTGGCGATCACGGTGGCGATCAGGCTGGCGCACAGGGCGATCAGCAGGCTGTTGCCGGCGGCCTGGCGCAGCGCCTGGTTGGCGAAGGCGGCGCGGTACCAGTCGAGGCTGAAGCCGCTCCAGACCGTGGCCGACTGGTTGGCGTTGAACGACAGCACCACCAGCACCAGGATCGGCGCGTAGAGGTAGAGATAGAACAGCAGGCTGAAGCCGCCGAAACCAGGGAAGTGGTGGACGCCGAGGCGGCGCTTGAACAGGTTCATCACACACCTCCCCGGGCGATGCGCACGCGCTCGGCGCGCAGTGCGTAGAGGGTCAGCACCAGCATCACCGCGGCCATCAGCACCAGCGCCAGGGCGGAGCCGAAGGGCCAGTTACGGGCGTCGCTGAACTGCCGGAAGATCAGGTTGCCGAGCATCATCCGCGTGCCGCCACCGAGCAGCTCCGGGGCCACCATGGCGCCGAGGCAGGGCACGAAGGTGAGGATGGCGCCGGCGAGGATGCCCGGCCGGGCGATGGGTAGCACCACCTTGCGCAGGGTGCGCCAGCGGCCGGCGTAGAGGTCCTGGGCCGCTTCCAGCAGGCGCATGTCCATCTTCTCCAGGGTCGCGTAGATGGGCAGCACCACGAAGGGCGCGTAGGTGTACACCAGCCCCAGCAGCACCGCGCCGTCGGTGTAGAGCAACTGCAGCGGCTGGTCGATCAGCCCCAGGCCCACCAGCGTGCCGTTGACCACGCCGGTTTCGCGCAGCAGCAGGATCCAGGCGTAGGTGCGGATCAGCAGGTTGGCCCAGAACGGCACGGTGATGAGGAAGATCAGCAGGCCGCGCTTGTGCGGCGGCTGCATGGCCAGCCACACCGCCACCGGGAAGCCGATCAGCAGGGTCACCAGCGTGGTTGCCGCGGCGATGCCGATGGAGCGCAGGGCGATCAGCAGGTAGGCGTCGACGAAGGCCAGGCTGTCGTCCAGTTGCCGCTCGAACAGCAGCGACAGGTAGGCCTCGGTGCTGAACACCGGCTCGACCCCGCCGTAGGGGTTGGCCTCCATCAGCGAATAACCGACCACCAGCAGGATGGGGACGATCAGGAACAGGCCGATGGCCAGGAGTGCCGGGCTGACGCCGAGCAGGTTGCGCAGGGATTGCCGGCGCTCGTGCAGGGCAGCGCCGGAGCGTGTCGATCGATGCATGTCTGCCTCCGGGCTCAGTCCAGCAGAACGCTGGCGCTGCCGTTCTCGAACTGCAGCGCGGCCCGTTCACCGACGCCGAAGCGCTGGTGGCGCTCCAGGCTGTTGGGCATGCGCACGGTCAGCCGGGTGCCGTCGTCGAGGCTCACCCGGTACTGCAGGTCGGTGCCCAGGTACACCTGCGCCTCCACCCGGCAGGGCAGCGCGCCGGCGGTATCGACGCCGCCCAGGTGCACGCGCTCGGGGCGGATCGACAGGCTGACCCGGCTGCCCGGCAGCACGCCGTCGACGGATTCGGCCTGGAACGGTTGCCCGCCCGGCCCCTGGCACAACGCCCGGGTGCCATCGAGGCTGAGCACCTGGGCATCGAGGAAATTGGTTTCGCCGATGAAGTCGGCGACGAAGCGGTTGCGTGGGCGCTCGTAGATTTCCTGCGGGGTGCCCACCTGCTGCACCTGGCCCTCCGAGAACACCGCGATGCGGTCGGACAGGGTCAGGGCCTCTTCCTGGTCGTGGGTGACGAAGATGAAGGTGATGCCGGTATTGGCCTGGATCGCCTTGAGCTCCTCGCGCATCGCCTGGCGCAGCTTGAGGTCGAGGGCCGAGAGCGGCTCGTCCAGCAGCAGGACGCGGGGATGCGGCGCCAGGGCGCGGGCCAGGGCCACACGTTGCTGCTGGCCGCCGGAAAGCTGCGTCGGGCGACGGTCGGCGAAGCGCTCCATCTGCACCAGGGCGAGCATCTCGGCCACGCGCTCGGCGACCTGCGCGCGGCTCATGCTCTTGCCCAGCGGCCGGGATTCGAGGCCGAAGGCGAGGTTCTCGGCGATGGTCATGTGGGGGAACAGCGCGTAGTGCTGGAACACCGTGTTGACCGGGCGCTCATAGGGCGGCAGGTCGGCGATGTCTTCGCCGTAGAGGTGGATGCTGCCGGCGCTGGGGTATTCGAAGCCGGCGATCATCCGCAGCAGGGTGGTCTTGCCGCAGCCGGATGGGCCGAGAAGGGTGAAGAACTCGTTGTCGCGGATTTCCAGGTCGACGTGCTTGAGGGCGACGGGCCCGGATTGCGGATCGCCGTAGACCTTGCGTACCGCGCGGATGGATACCGCTGCGGTCTGCACTGCATGCAGGGCGTTCATGGCCTTACCTCCGTGTCCTCGCCGCGTGTTGTCCGCTGGCGGGACTTCTCGTTGTTCTGGGCAGGACTGAGGGCTCGTGGCGAGCGGGTGGAGCGGGCGCGCGGGTTGTCGTTATGGCGCTGCCTGGGCCGGATACTCGGCCAAATACCCGCGACAGGAAACTTCAATTTCCTTACATTGGCTGTTAAGAAAATTAACAGCCAGGAGCACGTGATGGCCGAACCACGCCTGCCGCCGCTCAACGCCCTGCGCGCCTTCGAAGCGGCCGCACGCCTCGGCAGCTACGTCGCCGCGTCACGGGCGCTGCATGTCACCCAGCCGGCCATCGGCCGTCATGTGCGCTTGCTGGAGGACTGGCTGGGCGTGCAGCTGCTGGAGCGCACGCCGCGTGGCGTGGTGCTCACCGAGGCCGGGCGGCGCTACCACGCCAAGGTGTCGCGGGCGCTGCGGCAGATCGCCGAGGCCGGCGCCGAGGTGGCGGCCAGCGACGCCCCGCGCTGGTTGCGCATTCTCGCCGTGCCGGCCTTCGCCAAGCGCTGGCTGATGCCGCGCATGGAGTCGCTGCGCCAGCTGCGGCCGGGGCTGAAGATCGCCATCGAACCCAACCCCACCTTCACCGCAGTGGACGGCCAGGGTGCCGACCTGGGCATCGTCTACGGCATGCCCGGGCAGTACCCGCAGTGCCAGGCCACCCTGCTGCAACCCAATGTGTTCCCGGTGTGCTCGCCGGACTACCTCGCCGCCCACGGCCCCATCGCCGGACCGGACGAACTGGCGCGGCACAAGCTGATCCACGTGGACGACGGCGAATGGTGGAATGCCTGGTTCGCCGCGGTAGGTTGCAAGGTACGGGTCAGTTCCGATGTGCTCTACGTGAGCAACGACCACGCCCTGAGCATGGCCGAGAAGGGCCACGGCATCGCCCTGGCCAACGAGGTGCTGGTGAGCCAGGAGCTGGCTGCCGGCCTCCTCGTACGCCCCGTGCAGCGGCAGGCGCCGCTGGAGAGCTACCAGGCGCTGCTGTCGACCGAAGAGGTCAGTGCCGATATCCAGTGGTTCCTCGGCTGGCTGGCGGCCGAGTTGCGCGCGGAATTCCCCGAGCTGGCGTGATCCCCGGCCGGTTGACCGTAGGATGGGTAGAGGTACGAAACCCATCAAGCGGCCTTCCCGGCGAGCACCCTGCCCGGGCTTACCGCATGGGTTTCGCTTCGCTCTACCCATCCTACGAGCAACGCAAGAGGCGGGACCTGTAGATCAATAACGCAGGTTGGTGTTGATCAGCACCATGGAGTCGTTGTTGCCCGGCTGGTTCTGGTAGTCGCGCACGTGCAGCAGGCTGCCCTTGAAGGTCATCGGCCAGCGCGGCAGTTCGTAGCGGAAGAACATCTCGTATTCCATGTGCCGCCCTTCGGCGTCCAGCGCCAGGCTGGTGGAACGCCAGGCCACGCTATTGTCGGCATTGAGGCCGGTGGGCAGCTGCATGGAGGCGTCGCCGCCGCGTACGCGCAGGGGCTGGTAGACCAGCGCGCCCACTTGCCACTGGCGATCCGGCTGGCCCACCAGTCCAAGGCTGAAGCTGTCGCTGCGCAGGTTGGCCGACTCCAGCCAGCGCCCGCCGGAGACCTGGCTGAGGCCGGTGTTGTAGCGGCCGAACAGCTGCCACTGCTCGTTCAGCGTCAAGCTCAGGTTGAGGCCGTTGAACCAGGTGCGGGTATTGCCCTTGCCCAGCCACTGCTCGCCCTGGCTGCCGAGCAGGCGCTGCTGCTCGTTCAGCACGCCGCCCTGCAGGCTGAGACCGATGCCCTGCTCGCCCTGGTAGCGCCATTCACCCAGCACGCTGTGCTGGCGGGCATGGTCGGAGCGATCGACGAAGCGCTGCTCGGCCTCGGCCATCTGCACCTGCACGCCGCCGCTCCAGTTGGAGGACGCCTGCCAGTGCAGGCCGGCGCCGCTGGCCTGCTGCTCCAGGCTCAGGTAGGGGTTGGCGAAGGCGCGGGTGGTGCCGTCCTGGCCCAGGCGCCGGTCGAGGCGGGTCAGGCCCTGGCTCCAGGACGGGTCGGTGTTGAGGCTGGCGCTGATGGCTAGGTCGTCCAGCTGCTGCAAGGCCTGCACCTGGCCGAGGGACTGCATGCCGCTGCCCTCGGTGCCTTCGCTGAAACGCAGGTTGAGGCCGCGACCATCGCTGACCTCGGTCATGCGGTACTCGTCCTCCAGGCGCTGGCGATAGGCGTCGGTGTCCAGGCGCGCCTGGCGGTTGCCGTCTTGCTCGCCGAGCAGGGCGCCGCTGGCGAGGAAGGGCGCGTCGAGGCTGTCCTTGAGCACCAGGTCGACCTTGGCCAGGGACTGGCGCAGGGCGTTGCCGAGGGCCGGGCTTTCCGCCAGGCCGGCGCGGTCGAGGGCGATCACCTCGCCGCTGGCGGTGTTGATCATCAAGCCGCCGATGGGGCTGCTGGCCGCGTCGAGGTCGAGCAGGCCCTGGCCATAGACGTCCTGGTCGGCGTATCGGCCGGTCTTGTCCGCCGACACCAGCACGCGCTGGGTGACCTGGGCGGAACTGAGGGTGGGGAACAGGTCCATCAGCAGCGCCAGGGCGCCGGAAACATGCGGCGCGGCCATGGAGGTGCCGCTCATATGGCCGTAGCCGCCCCCCGGCACGCTGGAGTAGACCCAGCTGCCCGGCGCCGCCAGGCACCAGGCGCGGGCGTCACCACAGCGGTGGGAGCCGTCGGAGATGCTGCCGTTGTCCTGGATGTTGACCACCGCCAGCCACTGGCCCTGGAGATCCGGCGCGAGGATCGGCAGGGCGGCATAGAGGCTCGGCTGCGCGGCCAGGCCGGTGTCGCCGGTGGCGTTGTTGCCGGCGGCGAAGACGAACACCAGGCCGGCGCGCTGTGCCTCGCGGTAGAGCGGCGCAAGGGTGTCGCGGTAGTAGGCGCGCTGGCTCTCGTCGAGGTCGGCCAGGGTGCGCGAACGGTAGCCACCGCTGGCGACGTTGGTCCGCTCGCCCCAGCTGTTGTTGGAGACGCGGGCGCCGAGGTCCACCTGCCGGCGCAAGGCGTCGCGGGTGCCCAGGGTCTCGTTGCCCTGCACACCGTCGTCGAGGAACTTCACCGGCAGGATGCGGGCGTCCGGCGCCACGCCATGCATGCCCTGGCCGTCCCGGGCGGCCGCGATGGTGCCGGCGACGTGGGTGCCATGGCCATTGCCGTCGGTCATGCGCGGGCCGCCGGCACGCACCCCATCACCACCGGCGACGATGCGGTCGCGCAGCTCGGGGTGGTCCACATCCACGCCCGTGTCCACCACAGCCACGGTCACGCCGTCACCGGTGGCGCCCCGGGCATAGGCGTGCTCGGCCTTGATGCTGCCCAGGCCCCAGGTGGCGCGGAACTCGGCGGTGCGGAACTGCGCCGGGTCCACCGGGTTGACCGGCGGTTGCACGGGCGGCTGTACCGGAGGCTCTGGCTGGACGGGAGGTTGAACCGGTGGTTGGACCGGAGGCTGCACAGGTGGCTGGATCGGCGGTTGAACCGGAGGCTGCACGGGTGGCTGGACCGGTGGTTGAACTGGAGGCTGCACAGGCGGTTGGACCGGAGGCTGTACCGGCTGGGTCGGCGGCTGCGGTGCCGGCTGCTGGGCAGGCGGACTGGCCGGGGCACTGGAACCACCACCACCTCCGCCACCACCGGAGCGGGCCACGGCGACGGCGCCCACCGCAGCGACGGCCAGGGTCACCTTGGCCGGGGTGGTGCGGAACCAGGCCAGGCGCTCCTTGGGCGTGGCGTGGGCGATATCGCCCAGCAGGGACTGGCGCTCGGGGCCGGCTTCCTCGCCCAGGTAGCGGATCAACTGCTCGCGGTACTCGGGGAAGATCTCCAGGGCCGGCTCCAACTGCAGGCGCAGCATGTCGTCCGGCAGCTGGTAGAGGCGCACGAATTCGTTCTGGATGGCCCCGGGCAGTTCGACCGGCGGCAAGGGCGTGGCCCAGGCGGGTGCGCTGATGCAGGTGCCGAGGGCGATGGCCAGCAGGTGGCGGGGAAGACGCAGGGGAGGAAGGGGTAACGCCATGGGGCTCGTCCGATGAAGTCCACGAAAAAAGTCGCGGATTCTAGGGACGACACCATCGACCGCCGTGCGCTGCCTCTCGTTATCGGGGGCAGGCGCGGGCGGTGTGGCTCAACTGCGGATCATGCACTGCCGTACCGGAACTGGCGCACAGCCCTCAGCGCGGGGCGTAGGCGAAGACGTCGGCGCGCATCTGGTGGGCGTCCATCCCCGCCGCCACCAGGGCGTCGAGGGTGCCGTAGACCATGGCGGGCGAGCCGCTGGCGTAGACGTGCAGCGGCTTGAGGTCGGGGAAGTCCTCGCTCACCGCTTCGTGCAGCATTCCGCAACGGCCTTGCCAGCCACATTGGTCGCTGACCACCTGGTGCAGGGTGAGGTTGGCCAGGCTTTGCCAGTCCGCCCAGTGCGGCAGTTCGTAGAAGTCCTCCGGCCGCCGCGCGCCCCAATACAGGTGAACCGGGTGGGGGAAACCCGTGGCGCGGCAGTGCTCGATCAGGCTGTGCATCTGCGCCATGCCGGTGCCGGCAGCGATCAGCACCAGCGGGCCGTCGGGCAGCTCGGCAAGGTGGGTATCGCCGAAGGGCAGCTGGACCCGGGCGATGCCGGTGCGCTGCAGCTGCTCCAGCAGGGCCAGGGCACTGGGCTCGCGAGCAAGGATGTGCAGTTCGATGTCGCGCCCTTCGCTGGGCGCCGAGGCCAGGGAGAAGGCCGAGGATTCGCCGCCCTCGCGCTCCACCAGCAGGTATTGCCCGGCGTGGTAGCGCGGCGGCTTGCCGGCCGGGGCACGCAGGCGCACGCGCCAGACGTCGCCACCGGCGTCGATGCAGGCACTGACCTGGCAATTGAGCTTGCGCAGCGGCAGCTCGCCCGGGGCGAGCACGCCATCCCAGTGCAGCACGCAATCTTCCAGGGGCTCGGCCAGGCAGGTGAAGAGTTCGCCGTGGTCGAGTTCGGCGCCGGCCTGGCGCACCCGGCCTTCCACCAGCAGGGCGGCACAGATGTGGCAGTTGCCGTTACGGCAGCTCTGCGGGCATTCGTAGCCGAGACGACGGGCGCCGGCGAGGATGTTCTCGCCGGCCTGGATCTCCAGCACCGCGCCGGATGGTTGCAGCGTGACCCGCATCAGTCGATACCCAGGCTGGACCAGAGTTCGTCCACGCGACGGGTCACCGCCTCGTCCTTGACGATGACACGACCCCACTCGCGGGTGGTCTCGCCCGGCCATTTGTGGGTGGCGTCCAGGCCCATCTTCGAGCCCAGGCCGGAAACCGGCGAGGCGAAGTCGAGGTAGTCGATGGGCGTGTTGTCGATCATCACTGTGTCGCGCTTGGGGTCCATGCGCGTGGTGATGGCCCAGATCACGTCGTTCCAGTCGCGGGCGTTGATGTCGTCGTCGGTGACGATGACGAACTTGGTGTACATGAACTGCCGCAGGAAGGACCAGACGCCGAGCATCACGCGCTTGGCGTGGCCGGGGTACTGCTTCTTCATGGTCACCACCGCCATGCGGTAGGAGCAGCCTTCGGGGGGCAGGTAGAAGTCGGTGATCTCGGGGAACTGCTTCTGCAGGATCGGCACGAAGACTTCGTTGAGCGCCACGCCGAGGATGGCCGGCTCGTCCGGCGGGCGGCCGGTGTAGGTGCTGTGGTAGATCGGGTCGCGGCGGCGGGTGATGCGCTCGACGGTGAACACCGGGAAGCGGTCCACCTCGTTGTAGTAGCCGGTGTGGTCGCCGTAAGGGCCTTCATCGGCCATCTCGCCGGGGTGGATCACCCCTTCGAGGACGATCTCGGCGCTGGCCGGCACCTGCAGGTCTGAGCCGATGGCCTTGACCAGTTCGGTGCGGTGGCCGCGCAGCAGGCCGGCAAAGGCGTATTCGGAAAGGGTGTCCGGCACCGGGGTGACCGCGCCGAGGATGGTGGCCGGGTCGGCACCGAGGGCGACGCAGACCGGGTAGGGCTGGCCGGGGTGCTTCTCGCACCACTCGCGGTAGTCCAGCGCACCGCCACGGTGGCTGAGCCAGCGCATGATGACCTTGTTGCGGCCAATCACCTGCTGGCGGTAGATGCCGAGGTTCTGCCGTTCCTTGTTGGGACCACGGGTGATGGTCAGGCCCCAGGTGATCAGCGGTGCCACGTCGCCCGGCCAGCAGTGCTGGATGGGCAGCTTGCCGAGGTCGACGTCGTCGCCTTCCTCGATCACCTCGTGGCAGGGGGCATCCTTGAGCACCTTGGGCGCCATGCTGATGACCTTCTTGAAGATCGGCAGCTTGGACCAGGCGTCCTTGAGGCCCTTGGGCGGCTCGGGCTCCTTGAGGAAGGCCAGCAGCTTGCCGATCTCGCGCAGTTCGGAGACGTCGTCCGCGCCCATGCCGAGGGCCACGCGGCGCGGCGTGCCGAACAGGTTGCCGAGCACGGGGATGTCGTAGCCGGTGGGCTTCTCGAAGAGTAGCGCCGGGCCTTGCTTGCGCAGGGTGCGGTCGCAGATTTCGGTCATCTCCAGCACCGGGGACACCGGGGCGGCGATGCGTTTCAGCTCGCCGCGCTCTTCCAGGCCACGGATAAAGTCGCGCAGATCGCGATACTGCATGCTTGAGCCTCGCATGGGGCGTGCAGGTCGGGGCGCAAAGTTTAGCGCCGAACTGGGTTATTCAGAAGGCCGGGCGAATCGCGCAAACGCAAAGGCCGGGTTTCCCCGGCCTTTTTGCTGCGAACCAAACGTTACTTGCGCTTCATGGACATGAAGAATTCGTCGTTGGTCTTGGTGTCCTTGAGCTTGTCGAGCAGGAACTCGATGGCGGCGATCTCGTCCATCGGGTGCAGCAGCTTGCGCAGGATCCACATGCGCTGCAGCTCGTCGTCGGCAGTCAGCAGCTCTTCGCGGCGGGTACCGGACTTGTTGATGTTGATGGCGGGGAACACGCGCTTCTCGGCGATGCGGCGGTCCAGCGGCAGCTCCATGTTGCCGGTGCCCTTGAACTCCTCGTAGATCACCTCGTCCATCTTCGAGCCGGTCTCGACCAGCGCGGTGGCGATGATGGTCAGCGAACCGCCTTCCTCGATGTTACGGGCGGCACCGAAGAAGCGCTTGGGCTTCTCCAGGGCATGGGCGTCGACACCACCGGTCAGCACCTTGCCGGAGCTCGGGATCACGGTGTTGTAGGCACGCGCCAGGCGGGTGATGGAGTCCAGCAGGATGACCACGTCCTTCTTGTGCTCGACCAGGCGCTTGGCCTTCTCGATCACCATCTCGGCGACCTGCACGTGGCGGGTCGGCGGTTCGTCGAAGGTGGAGGCAACCACTTCGCCGCGCACGGTGCGCTGCATCTCGGTCACTTCTTCCGGGCGCTCGTCGATCAGCAGGACGATCAGGTGGCACTCGGGGTTGTTGCGGGTGATGTTGGCCGCGATGTTCTGCAGCATGATGGTCTTGCCCGCTTTCGGCGGGGCGACGATCAGGCCGCGCTGGCCCTTGCCGATCGGCGCGCAGAGGTCGATCACGCGGCCGGTGAGGTCTTCGGTGGAGCCGTTGCCGGCCTCCATCTTCAGGCGCTCGTTCGGGAACAGGGGCGTCAGGTTCTCGAACAGGATCTTGTTCTTGGCGTTTTCCGGACGATCGAAGTTGATCGAGTCCACCTTGAGCAGGGCGAAGTAACGCTCGCCTTCTTTCGGCGGGCGGATCTTGCCGATGATGGTGTCGCCGGTACGCAGGTTGAAGCGGCGGATCTGGCTGGGCGAGACGTAGATGTCGTCCGGGCCGGCCAGGTAGGAAGAGTCTGCGGAGCGCAGGAAGCCAAAACCGTCCTGGAGAATCTCCAGCACGCCGTCACCGGAGATTTCCTCGCCGCCTTTCGAGTGCTTTTTCAGCAGGGCGAAGATCACGTCCTGCTTGCGCGAACGGGCCATGTTCTCGAGGCCCATCTGTTCGGCCATTTCCAGCAGATCGGCAATCGGCTTTTGCTTGAGTTCGGTCAGATTCATAGGAATGACGTAAGTATCAGAAATGATAGGAAGGAAAGCGTTGAGCTTTAGAGGCCGCGCCGCAGAGATGCGACAGGATCGCTGTGCTTATTCGAGTTGGAATGCGTCGGCGGCGGCTTGCGAAGGGCAACGGAATAGCGTTGCGGACCCGAATTTAACACCAGCATTCGGGGGAGTCTAGTGCCGATTCATCAAAAAACCCCGCAAAGTGCGGGGTTTCTCGAAACTGTCCGAAAGCTCGCCGGAGGCCCGGCCAGGCTCAGATGTTGGCGTCGAGGAAGGCCGCCAGCTGGGACTTCGACAGGGCGCCGACCTTGGTCGCTTCGACGTTGCCGTTCTTGAACAGCATCAGGGTCGGGATACCGCGTACGCCGTATTTCGGCGGGGTGTCCTGGTTCTCGTCGATGTTCAGTTTGCAAATCTTCAGCTTGCCCTGATAGTCCTTGGCGATCTCGTCGAGGACGGGGGCGATCATCTTGCACGGGCCACACCACTCGGCCCAGTAATCGACCAGCACAGCGCCTTCGGCCTTGAGCACGTCCTGCTCGAAGCTGGCGTCGCTAACGTGGGAGATGAGTTCGCTCATGGATGTTCTCCGTGGGTTCGGATGCGGAAATTGGCGGCCATCATAGCCCGGCTTTTCCCGGACCGAAAGCCGCTGGCAATTGAGCCTTTCTATGGACGCACCCGGGAAAACTGATGGATAACCGGTTCCGCGTCAATCCGCCGCGGCCATTTATCGCCTCGCTCGGCAGCCATCGCGAATGCCCCTGCGCCGATGCCTGCACGCCGCCTATAGTAAGGAGGCGGCCGTCATGAAGCGGAAACTTCACCGTGGCATTCTGCGCAGCCGCCTTCCTTTCCCTTGCACGAGCGTTCCACGACTCGCGTTGGCGCAACGTGACGATCGTGGCAGGATGGCGCCGTTCAGAAACGAGACACCAAGACCATGCCCTCGACCCGTCGCGCCGAAACACCTTCCCTGATCGCAGCCATCGACCTGGGCTCCAACAGCTTCCACATGGTCCTGGCCAAGGCCGATCACGGGGAGATCCGCATCCTCGAGCGTCTCGGCGACAAGGTGCAGCTCGCCGCCGGCCTGGATGACGAGCGCATGCTCAGCGAGGAGGCCATGCAACGCGGCCTCGACTGCCTGCGTCGCTTCGCCCAGATGACCAACAGCCTGCCCGAAGGCGCCGTGCGCGTCGTTGGCACCAACGCCCTGCGCGAGGCCCGCAACCGCGCGGACTTCATCCGCCGCGCCGAGGCCATTCTCGGCCACCCGGTGGAAGTGATCTCCGGCCGCGAGGAAGCGCGCCTCATCTACCTGGGCGTGTCCCACAGCATCGCCGACACCCCCGGCAAGCGCCTGGTGGCCGATATCGGCGGTGGCAGTACCGAATTCATCATCGGCCAGCGCTTCGAATCCCAACTGCGCGAAAGCCTGCAGATGGGCTGCGTCAGCTACACCCAGCGTTACTTCCGCGACGGCAAGATCACCCCCGCCCGCTATGCCCAGGCCTACACCGCAGCGCGCCTGGAGCTGATGGGCATCGAATACAGCCTGCGCCGCCTCGGCTGGCAGCAGGCGGTGGGCGCCTCGGGCACCATCCGCGCCGTCGGCCTGGCGATCCAGGCGGCGGGCATGGGCAGCGGCGAGGTCAACCCGGAAGGCCTGGCCTGGCTCAAGCGCAAACTGTTCAAGCTGGGCGAGGTGGAGAAACTCGACCTCGACGGCATCAAGCCCGACCGCCGCGCCATCTTCCCGGCCGGGCTGGCGATTCTCGAGGCGATCTTCGACGCCCTCGAACTCAAGCACATGACCCACTCCGAAGGCGCCCTGCGCGAAGGCGTGCTCTACGACCTGCTGGGCCGCCACCACCACGAGGACGTGCGCGAGCGCACCCTCAGCGCGCTGATGGAGCGCTGCCACGCCGACACCGAGCAGGCCGCCCGGGTCGAAGCCAAGGCCCTGGAGGCCCTGGAGCAGGTGGCGGACGACTGGCAGCTGGATGACGAGTGGCACCGCGACCTGCTGGTCTGGGGCGCCCGCGTCCACGAGATCGGCATGGACATCGCCCACTACCAGTACCACAAGCACGGAGCCTACCTGATCGAGCATTCCGACCTGCCGGGCTTCTCCCGCCAGGACCAGCAGATGCTGGCGCTGCTGGTTCGCGGCCACCGCCGCAACATCCCCAAGGACAAGTTCGCCGAGTTCGGCGACGAAGGCGTCAAGCTGATCCGCCTTTGCGTGCTGCTGCGCTTCGCCATTCTCTTCCACCACATCCGCACCAGCCACGAGACCCCGGCGGTGCAGCTGAAGGTCGGCCCGCAGAGCCTCGCCGTGCAGTTCCCCGACGACTGGCTGGCGGCCAACCCGCTGACCCAGGCCGACTTCGAGCAGGAAGCCGAATGGCTCAAGCGCATCGACTTCAGCCTGCAGGTGAGCTGAAGCACAACGCGGCGAGCGGACATGAAAACGGGGCCTCAAGGGCCCCGTTTTCATTGCGGCGGTATTGTCGGCAGCACGCCGCCCCGTGACCGATCAGCGAGCGCTGATCGGCGGGTTGAGCAGCTTGTCCAGCAGGATGGCCTGCGCATTGCGCGGGTTCTGGTTGCCGCTGGGGCTGTTGCGCAGGTAACGGCCGTCGGCCTGCAGCGCCCAGCTGTGGGTGTTGTCGGCGAGGTAGGTTTCCAGCTCCTTCTTGACCCGGGTGATGAGCTTCTTGCCCTCCACCGGGAAGCAGGTCTCCACGCGCATGTCGAGGTTGCGCTCCATCCAGTCGGCGCTGGAGAGGTAGAGCAGCTCGTCGCCCTCGTTGAGGAAGTAGTAGATGCGGCTGTGCTCGAGAAAACGGCCGATGATCGAACGCACCTGGATGTTGTGCGAAACACCGGGGATGCCCGGGCGCAGGCAGCACATGCCACGCACCACCAGGTCGATCTTCACGCCGCTCTGGCTGGCCTTGTACAACGCGCGGATGATCTTCGGGTCGGTCAGCGAGTTGACCTTGGCCATGATGTGCGCCGGCTTGCCCTCGGCGGCGTGCTGGGCCTCCTTGGCGATCATGTCCAGCAGCGACTTCTTCAGGGTGAAGGGCGCGTGCAGCAGCTTCTTCATGCGCAGGGTCTTGCCCATGCCGATGAGCTGGTTGAACAGCTTGTGCAGGTCCTCGCAGAGCGCGTCGTCGGCGGTGAGCATGCTGTAGTCGGTGTACAGGCGCGCGTTGCCGGCGTGGTAGTTGCCGGTGCCCAGGTGGGCGTAGCGGCGCAGCTCGCCGTCCTCGCGCCGCAGGATGAGCATCATCTTGGCGTGGGTCTTGAAGCCGACCACGCCGTAGATCACCACGGCGCCGGCAGCCTGCAGGCGGCTGGCCAGCTGCAGGTTGGATTCCTCGTCGAAGCGCGCGCGTAGCTCGATCACCGCAGTGACCTCCTTGCCGTTGCGCGCCGCTTCCACCAGGGCGTCGACGATCTCCGAGTTGGCACCGGCGCGGTACAGGGTCTGCTTGATGGCCAGGACGTTGGGGTCCTTGGCCGCCTGGCGCAGGAAGTCGATCACCGGGGTGAAGGACTCGAAGGGGTGCAGCAGCAGGATGTCCTGCTTGCCCACCACGTTGAACAGGTTCTCGGCCTTCTGCAGCAGCTTGGGGATCACCGGGGTGAAGGTGGGGTGCTGCAGCTCGGGGTGGCTGTCGAGGCCGGTGATGCTGAACAGGCGGGTCAGGTTGACCGGACCGTTGACCTGGTAAAGCTCGCTCTCCGCCAGGCCGAACTGCTTGAGCAGGTAGTCGGACAGGTGTTTCGGGCAGGTGTCGGCCACCTCCAGGCGCACTGCATCGCCATAGCGGCGCGAGAACAGCTCGCCGCGCAGGGCGCGGGCCAGGTCCTCGACGTCCTCGGTGTCCACCGAGAGGTCGGCGTTACGGGTCAGGCGGAACTGGTAGCAGCCCTTGACCTTCATGCCTGGGAACAGGTCGTCGGCGTGGGCGTGGATCATCGACGACAGGAACACGAAGTTGTCGCCGGGGCCGCTGATGTCTTCCGGCACGCGGATCACCCGCGGCAGCAGGCGCGGCGCCGGGATGATCGCCAGGCCGGAGTCGCGGCCGAAGGCATCGACGCCCTCCAGCTCGACGATGAAGTTGAGGCTCTTGTTCACCAGCAGCGGGAAGGGGTGCGTCGGGTCGAGGCCGATGGGGCTGATGATCGGCGCGATCTCGTCGCGGAAGTAACGGCGCACCCAGGTCTTCAGCTTCGGCGTCCAGTAGCGGCGGCGGATGAAGTTGACCTGGTGCTTGGCCAGCTCCGGCAGCAGCACGTCGTTGAGGATGCTGTACTGGCGCGCCACCTGCTCGTGCACCAGCTCGCTGATGCGCGCCAGGGCCTGGTGCGGCAACAGGCCGTCGGCACCGGCCTGCTCGCGGGCGAAGGTGATCTGCTTCTTCAGCCCGGCGGCACGGATCTCGAAGAACTCGTCCAGGTTGCTGGAGAAGATCAGCAGGAACTTCAGGCGCTCGAGCAGCGGGTAGGACTCGTCGAGCGCCTGCTCCAGGACACGGATGTTGAACTGCAGCTGCGACAGCTCCCGGTGGATGTACAGGCTGCTGTCATCCAGGCCCGGAACCACCGGCGCCGGCACGGGGGCGGGCGGCGGCGTTTCGACGGGGGCCGGAGCGGGGGCCTCGGCGACCGGTTGCTCCGGTACGGGCTCTTGTTCGGGGTTCGACGCTTGGTTCAGACCATCGGTGTTCATCTGGTTTCCTGCTGGGGAGTCAGGCTCCCGCTTTGAGCATTTCTGCGGCACGCACGGCGAAGTAGGTAAGGATGCCATCAGCGCCCGCACGTTTGAATGCGGTCAGCGATTCGAGTATGACCGCCTCGCTCAGCCAGCCGTTCTGGATGGCCGCCATGTGCATGGCGTACTCGCCACTGACCTGGTAGGCGAAGGTCGGCACGCGGAAGGCTTCCTTCACGCGCCAGACGATGTCCAGGTAGGGCATGCCCGGCTTGACCATGACCATGTCGGCGCCTTCGGCGAGGTCTGCCGCCACTTCGTGCAGGGCCTCGTCGCCGTTGGCCGGGTCCATCTGGTAGCTGGCCTTGTTGGCCTTGCCGAGGTTGGCGGCGGAGCCCACCGCATCGCGGAAGGGGCCGTAGTAGGCGCTGGCGTACTTGGCCGAGTAGGCCATGATCCGCACGTTGGGGAAGTCGGCCAGCTCCAGGGCCTCGCGGATCGCCTGGATGCGGCCGTCCATCATGTCCGAGGGCGCCACCACCTGGGCACCGGCGGCGGCGTGGGACAGCGCCTGCTTGACCAGGGCGTCCACGGTGATGTCGTTCTGCACATAGCCGTCGGCGTCGAGGATGCCGTCCTGGCCATGGGTGGTGAAGGGGTCCAGGGCCACGTCGCTGATCACGCCCAGCTCCGGGAAGCGCTCGCGCAGGGCGCGGATGGCGCGCTGGGCGATGCCTTCGGGGTTCCAGGCCTCGGCGCCGTCGAGGGATTTGTTCTCCAGCGGGGTCACCGGGAACAGTGCCAGCGCGGGGATGCCCAGCGCCACCCAGCCAGCCGCCGCTTCCAGCAGCAGGTCGATGGACAGGCGCTCGACGCCCGGCATCGACGGCACCGCCTCGCGGCGGTTCTCGCCGTCCAGCACGAACACCGGCAGGATCAGGTCGTCGACGGTCAGGGTGTTTTCACGCACCAGGCGGCGGGAGAAATCATCACGGCGGTTACGGCGCAGGCGGGTGGCGGGGAACAGGCGATTGGCGGGGGTAAAGCTCACGACAGACTCCAGGGTCCAAAGGAGGACACAGTGCGACATTTATAGGCGGCAATTATGACCGAATGGTAACAATGCGTGACAGCGACGCTCTGTCGCGTTAAAGGAAATTTCCGAGGCCCCACTAGGGCTGGCCGTGAACCAGTCGACCCTCGACTGGCGGTTCGCCACCCTTTAGAGCTTTTCCCGCGCGTTCAACCCGGTTAGGCTTCGCGTTCATTTTTGCCGCGCTGCCAAACTGATGCTGCAACAATTTCTCCAGGACTTCGGCTATTTCGCCCTCTTCCTCGGCACCTTCTTCGAGGGCGAGACCATCCTGGTCCTGGCCGGCTTTCTCGCGTTCCGCGGCTACATGGATATCAATCTGGTGGTGATGACGGCGTTCTTCGGCAGCTATGCCGGCGACCAGCTGTGGTACTACCTCGGCCGCCAGAAGGGCCGCCAGATCCTGGCCAAGCGCCCGCGCTGGCAGGCCATGGGCGACAAGGCCCTGGAGCACATCCGCCGCCATCCCGACATCTGGGTGCTGAGCTTCCGCTTCGTCTACGGCCTGCGCACCGTGATGCCGGTGGCCATCGGCCTGTCGGGCTACCCGCCGCTGCGCTACCTGATCCTCAACGGCATCGGCGCCATCGTCTGGGCCCTGGCCCTGGGCTTCGCCGCCTTCCACTTCGGCGCCGTGCTCGAAGGCATGCTGGGCAACCTCAAGCGCTACGAGCTGATGGTGCTTGGCGCGCTGGTGGTGATCGGCGGCCTGCTCTGGCTGCGTCGCCGCCTGCGCAACAGCCGCGAAGCCAAGGCGAACGCCGAGCAACCGCCGCAGCCGTAACCCGGGCCTCAGCCCGGAAACACCCCCGCTTCAGACCGCCAGCGCTGCCTGCCGCCGTCCCAGGGCGACCAGCGCCAGCACACTGACCAGACCATACACACCCAGCACCAGCCAGGCCAACGGGCTGGCCGGCAGCATGCCGAGGGCGTCCGCCAGCCAGAGCACCGGCAGGTTCAGCGCCAGCCGCGCCAGCTCCAGGCGCAGTGCCCAGGGGCGGTTTTCCAGCCAGGCCCCAATGACGAACAGGCCGAACGCCATCCAGCCCCAGCCCAGCAGCACGGCACCCAGAGGCATGCCTTCGCCCGCGCCCAGCAGGTAGCTGCCGCCCACCACATAACCGACGAACTGCAACGCCGCATACAGGGTGCGACCGCCTGACAGCGGCACCTCGAACTTGGCGAAGCGGCTCAGGTCCGGCTTCGCCTGGGGGTATTTGCGCGCCACGTCCTCGGGGCGCCAGCCGGTGCGCATGAACCAGATGCGCAGGCGATCCCACCAGGACTCGGCGCGCACCGCGTCCTGCCACAGCACCGAGTAGAACTGCAGGTTGGCCCAGAGCGGGTTCCAGCTGGCCAGTGGCGTGGTCACGCCGAACACCACCGGCTCCTCGTCCAGCTCCTCCTGGAAGGTGCCGAACAGACGGTCCCAGAGGATGAACACGCCGCCGTAGTTGCGATCCATGTACACCGCGTTCTGCGCATGGTGCACGCGGTGGTTCGACGGGCTGATGAAGAACCACTCGAACCAGCCGAGCTTGGGCACGTGGCGGGTGTGCACCCAGAACTGATAGAGCAGGTTCAGCGCGGCGACGGTCAGGAACACCAGCGGCGGCACGCCGGCCACCGCCATCGGCAGGTAGAAGATCCAGCCGAAGAGGAAGCCGGTGCTGGTCTGGCGCAGGGCGGTGGAGAGGTTGTACTCCTCGCTCTGGTGGTGCACCGAATGGGCGGCCCAGAGCACGTTGCGCTCATGGCCCAGGCGGTGGTTCCAGTAGTAGCAGAAGTCGTAGAAGACGAAGGCGAACAGCCAGACCCAGAGGCTGTCCGCGCGAAGCTCGAACAGCGCCAGGTGCTGCCAGGCATAGGTGTAGGTGAGCAACCCGACCGCCTTGGTCAGCAGCCCACTGGTGGTGGACAGCACGCCGGCGCTGAGGCTGTTGATGGCATCGGCGGTGCGGTAGGTACGCACCCCGCGCCAGCGATCGGCCAACAGCTCGATGCCGATCAGCAGGAAGAAGAAAGGGACCGCGTAGAGGACGTAATTCATGATGTCAGCCGTATCGTTATGCCGATCAAGGGACTAGGATTGCCAGGCTCGATGCTACGCCCGTGCCTCCCCGGAGCCCCTGGCGCCGCATGCCAGCCCAACCGGCATATGACGACACATGCGCATAACCACAAGACGCACGCTCTCCATCCTGTTGATCCTGATCGCCGCAGCCGCCCTCCTGGGACTCTATCCCTATCGCGCCGCGCTGTTGCCGGCCGCCGACGACCTGGCGGCGGCGAAAACCCGCCTGGCGCCCCACGTCAGCCTGTTCACCCCCGAGGGTGACGGCCCGTTCCCCACCGTGCTGGTGTTCCACGGTTGCAGCGGGCAGAGCCCCGGCTTCGTGCGTAACGTCAGCGACTGGCTGCTGCCCCAGGGTTTTGCCCTGCTGTTCGTCGACAGCCTGGCCGCCCGGGGCATCGACGACTGGCACCCGGTGTGCGACGGCAAGCGGCTGTGGGGCAACGAACGCGCCCTGGACGTCTACGCCGCCCTCGACCTGGCCCGCGCCATGCCGCAGCTGGACCACCAGCGCATGGCCCTGCTCGGCTACTCCCACGGCGGCTGGAGCATCCTCGACGCCCTGGCCTACGACGGCGCCGCCGGCCACGGTTTCCCCGGCATCGGCCAGCAGGCGCTGGACGGTGTGCGCGGCGCCATCGCCTTCTACCCTTACTGTGGGTTCCCCGCGCACCTGCGCCAGGGCAAGGGACGTGACCTGCCGGTGCTGATGTTTCTCGGTGGCAAGGACAGAATCACTGACCACCTTCAGTGTCTATCAGCTATGGACGCGCTCGATTTCGAACAACTGCAACTGGTGCAATATGGCGGAGCCGACCATGTTTTCGATCAGCGCAGCGACCTGAATACCTACCAACCCAGGCTGGCCAAGGATGCCCACCAGCATGCCCAGGCATTCCTCCAGGAGACCCTGAAGGCGGCCCAGTGAAGCGGAGAACGCTATGAACAAAAAAGTTGCTGTGATCCTTTCCGGCTGTGGCGTGTACGACGGCGCGGAGATCCACGAAAGCGTGATCACCCTGCTGCGCCTGGACCAACGGGGCGCACAGGCGCAGTGCTTCGCGCCCAACATCGCCCAGCACCACGTGATCAACCACCTCACCGGCGAAGAGATGCCGGAGAGCCGCAACGTGCTCACCGAATCCGCGCGCATCGCCCGTGGCGCGGTGAAGGACGTGCGTGAGCTGAAGGCCGAGGACTTCGATGCGCTGATCATCCCCGGCGGTTTCGGTGCGGCGAAGAACCTCTCCGACTTCGCCATCAACGGCACCGACTGCAGCGTGCAGCCCGACGTGCTGGCCGCCGCCCAGGGCTTCGCCGCCGCCGGCAAGCCGGTGGGGCTGATCTGCATCGCCCCGGCCATGGCTGCGAAGATCTACGGCGAAGGCGTGATCTGCACCATCGGCGACGACGCCGACACCGCCAGCGCGCTGCAGAAGATGGGCGCCGAACACGTCGAGTGCGTGGTCAGCGAGATAGTCGAGGACAAGCCGCGCAAGCTGGTCACCACCCCCGCCTACATGCTCGCCCAGTCCATCAGCGAAGCCGCCTCGGGCATCTACAAGCTGGTCGACCGCGTGCTGGAACTGACCCACGCCGACCATTGACGGTGCAGGCGGGCGGCCCCGGTCGCCCGCCTCTGCAAGCCGCTCCCGCCAATCCGCGTGCCATTTGGGCCGCGCCCCTGTTCAAGCGCCCCGCGCTGCGTCAGCGTCGCCTTTTCGACCGAGATGCAGGTGCAGCATGAGCGATAACGAATTCGTCCTGACCCCGGAACTGCAACAGGCGGTCCGACGCTTCTTCGAACGCATCCCCTTCAACCAGGTGCTCGGCATCCAGCTGGGCGAGCTGTCGCAGGAGCAGGTGACCATGCACCTGCCGATGAAAGACGAACTGATCGGCAACTTCGTCCACGGCATCCTTCACGGCGGGGTCATCTCCTCGCTGCTGGACGTCACCGGCGGCGCCATGGCGCTGATCGGCGCCTTCGAGCGGCATCAAGGCCTGTCCACGGGTGAGCGCATGGAGCGCCTGTCCAAGCTGGGCACCATCGACCTGCGTATCGATTACCTGCGTCCGGGGCGGGGCCGCTCCTTCACCGCCACGGCGGTGCTGCTGCGCTCGGGCAACAAGGTCGCGGTGGTGCGTTCGGAACTGCACGCCGACGACGGCACCCTGGTGGCGGTCGGCACCGGCACCTACCTCTGCGGCTGAGGGATTCCGGCCTCAGCCCCGGCTGAGGCGAGTGAGCAACCGATCCAGCGAATTGGAGAAGGCCTGGCGGTCCTTCTCGCTGTAGGCCGCCTGGCCGCCGCCCATCTGCCCCTGGTCGCGCAGGTCGGTGAACAGGTTGCGCACCGCCAGCCGCTCACCCATGTTGCGCTCGTCGAACTCCCGGCCACGGGGGTCGAGCGCCGCCACCCCCTTCTTCACCAGGCGATCGGCCAGCGGCACATCGCTGCAGATCACCAGGTCACCGGGCTCGGCCTGCTCCACCAGGTGATCGTCCGCCGCATCCGGCCCGCTCGGCACCACCACCAGGCGCACGCAGGCGAAGGCCGGTTTCACCTGGCTCTGCCCGGCCACCAGCACCACCTCGAACTTGCGCTTGAGGGCGAACTTGATGACCTGGTCCTTGGCGGCACGGGGGCAGGCGTCGGCGTCGATCCACACACGCATGGGCTTGGGCTCCGGAAAAGTGGCGGGCGCGCAGTATGCCAGCCGCCATCCTGGCCCGCTCGCTGCGCCACCATGCCGCAGCCTGGGCAAAGTCAAAATGATCTCATTGCGCCAGCTATTTTCGCCGAAATCCCCCTATAATCGCCCGCCCTTCCCGCACCTTCGGGTCCCGAGGGAGGCCCCACGGGGGATTGGCAGGACGCCGCTACATGCCAGTGCACGCCTGGATCAGCCGGAAACGGTTGGCAGTATCAAGGACTCGACGAGGAACACATGGCATCCCGCGCCGTTACCGCCCTGGCGGTCTGCTTCGCCCTGCAGCTTGCCGGCTGCTCGGCCTTCCGCAGCTACGAACACGAACTCACCGAGACCAGCCAGCACCTCGCTCGCGGCGAAGTCGATGCCGCACTGGGCGTGCTGGAAGCCAACAACGACAGCGCCGACAAGGACCTTCTCTACTGGTTCGAGAAGGGCGAACTGCTGCGCTCGAAGGGTGACCTGGCGGCCAGCCAGAAGGCCTGGCGCCAGGCCGACGGCATCATCTTCCAGTGGGAAGAGGCGATGAAGGCCGACCCCGGCCGCTACCTGGCCGAAGCCGGCGCCTACCTGGCCAACGACCGGGTCCGCCGCTACCAGGGCTACGACTACGAGAAGGTGATGCTCACCACTCAGATGGCCCTCAACGACCTGGCGCTGAACGACTTCGACGCCGCGCGCACCGAGATCCGTAAGACCCACGAACGCGAAGCGCTGATCGCCGAACTGCGCGACCAGCAGTACCTCGACAGCGAAGAGGAAGCCGAGCGCCAGGGCATCAGCACCCGCTTCGAAGACCTGCGCGGCTACCCGGTGGCCTCCCTCGACGCCCCCGAGGTGGTCAACCTGAAGAACAGCTACCAGAGCGCCTTCAGCCACTACCTCGCCGGCTTCGTCTACGAGGCCCTGGGCGAGAAGGGCCTGGCCGCTCCCGGCTACCGCCAGGCCGCCGAACTGCGCCCCGGCACCCCGCTGCTGGAACAGGCCCTGCTGGACCTGGACGCCACGCCCGCCGCAGACGCCGGCAGCGACGTGCTGCTGGTGCTGCAGAGCGGCCTGGCGCCGGCCCGCGACTCGCTGCGCATCCCGCTGCCGGTGCCCCTGGACTCCGGGATGATCATCAGCACCCTGTCCTTCCCGCTGCTGCGCGACGACACCAGCACCCTGACACCGGGCTTCATCGAGGTGGATGGCGCGCCCGCCGCCCTCACCGAACTCAGCAGCCTGCGCGCCATGTCGCACCGTGCCCTGCGCGACGACATGCCCGGCATCATCCTCCGCACCACCATCCGCGCGGTGACCCGGGGCGCCCTGCAGAAGCAGCTCAACGACAACGGCAACCCCCTGGCCAGCCTGGCCGTGGGCATCATGTCGGTGGCCAGCGAAGGGGCCGACGAACGCACCTGGCGCACCCTGCCCGGCAGCATCAGCGTCGCGCGGGTGCGCCTGGCCATGGGCGAACACCGCCTGGCCCTGCCTACCGCCTATGGCGTGCGCGAATTCACCCTGAAGATCGATCGGCCCCACCAGGTGGTCCCGCTGCGGATGGTGGCCGGCCAGGTCTACGCCCAAGGCGCCGTCACCCCGACCCTACCTGGCCCACGTACCCTGGCCAGCAACCAGACTCCCTGAGGAACACACATGCGCAAGCTGCTCGTCGCCGGGCTCGCCCTGGCCCTGCTCGCCGGCTGCTCCAGCCGCGAAACCGCCTCCAGCAAGGTGGCGCCCATGGGCGATGTGGAAGACATCGAAGTGGACACCATGCGGGTCGCCCGCGAGAACGGCTTCCTCACCGTCAAGGTGAAGCTGACCAACACCTCCAGCCATAACCGCACCCTCTACTACCGCTTCGCCTGGCTGGACAGCGACGGTTTCCCCGTCGCCGACGAGGAAAGCTGGAAGGCCCTGCCCATCTACGGCACCCAGACCACCTACCTGCCGGCCATCGCGCCGGTGCCCAAGGCGACCGACTTCCGCCTGGAAATGAACACCCCCGACTGATCACGAGAAAGCGAGTATTCCCATGCGCCTTGTCCGCACCACTTGCATCGCCGCCCTGGCCCTGGCCGCCGCCGGCTGCTCCAACAACCCGTCGCCGGTGCTCGGTGGCGGCAACATCAGCTACGGCGACAGCAAGGCCGTCGAACTGATCACCAACGAGTTCGGCTCCACCGACCTGCAGATGATCGCCGAATCCATGACCCGCTCCCTGGCCCAGTCCGGCGTGCTCCAGGGTCGCCCGGTGGTCCAGGTCTACGACGTGAAGAACAAGACCAGCGAGTACATCGATACCCGCGAGATCACCACCTCGATCAAGACCCAGCTGATGAAGACCGGCACCGCCCGCTTCGCCAGCGACAACACCGACATGCAGAGCCAGGTCGACCAGCTGAAGCTGCAGAACCAGAGCGGGCTGTACAAGAACTCCACCGTGGCCAAGACCGGCAACATGATCGCCGCCAAGTACCGCCTGGAGGGCTCCATCAGCTCAATCGTCAAGCGCAGCAGTGACTACAAGGACGTCTTCTACAAATTCAGCCTGCAACTGGTCGACGTCGAAAGCGGCCTGGCCGAGTGGATGGACGAGAAAGAAATCCGCAAGACCACGGAGCGTTGATATGCGCGCATTGATCGGCCTGTTCGTCGCCAGCCTGGCATTCGCCAGCCAGGCGGCCCCCAAGGTGGCGGTGACCGACCTCGCCTACGAGGAACGCGTCCGCGAGTACATCCACACGGTGAACGCCCAGAGCGCCTCGCAGGTGAGCGGCTTCTCCGGCAGCGCCTCCAGCAGCTACGCGGAAGAAGAAGGTACCTACAGCTACATCGAACGCGGCGAGCTGCGCAAATTCACCGGCGACATCAAGGGCGAGATCCTCAAGTCCGGCACCTTCCAGTTGATCCAGGGCCGCCCCTTCGCCAGCGACAACGAAGGCCTGCACGACGTGATCGGGCGCATCGCCCAGGGCCAGTTCCAGGGCGCGGACTATGTATTGTTCGGCTCGGTCTCGGACGCCGACTTCCGCCAGGACGTCAACGCCATCGACAACACCGACAGCTACTCGACGGTGCTGGGCCTGACCCTGGTGGCCGACTTCAGCCTCATCGACACCCGCACCCACGAGGTGAAGGCGGCGTTCACCGCCATGGGCGAAGCCCAGGACGTGAAGCTGGTGAAGGGCAACGACAGGCGCGTCACCCCCAACCGCGGGCGCGTGGTGCGCGAGGTGTCGAAGGCCCTCGGCGAAGACGTCGCGCGACAGCTGCAGGAACAGCTCGGCGTCGGCCCGGCAGCGGTCACCGGCAAGGGCCGCTACGGCGCGCTGCCACCGGATGAGCCGGCGAAGATACTGCATTGAACCAAGCGGCCTGCGGGCCGCTTTTCTTTTGCCGCAACCTGGGCTCAGCGCTGGTAGAACGCCTCGCAGCGCTCGCGCAACGCGCGGGACAGGCTGTCGTCGTCCAGTTCGATGAGATCGAGTTCGAGGTCGTCGGGCAGCAGTTCGGCGACCAGCGCAGCGAGGCGGCGGCGCCCGGCGAGATCGGTGCCGGAAACGCCCAGCAGCAAGCGCGGCTGCGGGCCGAGCGCGGGGTCGCGCAGGGCGGCGAGAAAGGCTTCGTGGATATCGAGTTCGCTGCAGGCGGCGCTCAAGGCCTGCTCCAGCGGAGGGTGACGCAGGGGTGCGATGGCGAGGTCCGGCGAGTCGCCGTAGACCCCGTCCCGGCTGTTGGATGGCGGCATGCCGATGCTCCTTGTGGGAAGACCGGCAGCCTATTGCCCATGCACCGCGCTGTCGCGGCGCCGGGTCACGTTCAGGCCATCGACTGGGTCACGCCGGGACGCGGCGCACCGTGGCCAGCAGCGCGGCGGCGCCGACGAAGAGCACAGCGAAGCCACGGTTCATGGAGCGCTGCTGGCGCGGCGAGCGCAGCACCCGCAGGACCTTGGCGGCGAGCCCGGTGTAGCCGGCCATGACGATCAGGTCGACGGTGATCATGGTCGCGCCCATCACCAGGTACTGCTGCACCAGCGGCGCGTGCGGGTCGATGAACTGCGGCAGCACGGCGAGCATGAAGACGATCGCCTTGGGGTTGCTGACGTTCACCAGGAAGCCGCGCAGCACCATGGTCAGCGGCCGGCCCAGGGGGCGCTCGGCGGAGTCGGCGGCCAGGTCGCTGGGCAGCGCACGCCATTGGCGCACGGCCAGGTACACGAGGTAGACGACGCCGAACCACTTGATCGCGCTGAAGGCCAGGGCCGAGGTGGCGAGGATGGCACCGACGCCGGCGGCGACGATGGCGATCTGCAGGGCCAGGCCCAGTTGCAGGCCGATGGCGTTCCAGTAGCCGCGCAGGAAGCCGTACTGCAGCCCCGAGGACATGGAGGCGATGGCGCCGGCGCCAGGGGAAAGGCTGATCACCCAGCAGGCGACCAGGAATGCGAGCCAGGTGTGCATGGCCATGGCGTGGTCCTCGGAAATACGGAAGGGGGGCCAGCAGACTACCCGCTGCGCTTAGCGCTGCACAGCCCCGGCCGGCGCCTCAGCGCCAGCGGCGTACCGCCTTCTGGAAGAACAGGCTGTTGGGCACCTGCACCAGCGCGCCGTCGGCGTTCTCGCTGAGGTCCTGCAGGGTGGTGTAGAAGAGGTTGATGGCCACCACGCGCCCCTTCACACCGGGCTTGTCGGCGCTCTCCACCACCTCCACCACGTCACCCATGCGGAACGGCCCGAGGGAGAAGATCAGCACCGCGCAGAACATGTTGGACAACACGCTCCAGATGGCGAAGAACGCCACTGCGGCGACGGCGGTGAAGCCGGTCAGCGCCGCCCACAGGACTTCGGCCGAGACGCCGAGGCGCTCCAGCACCAGCATGAAGGCGCTGCCGAGGATCAGCCAGCGCAGCAGGCCGCGCAGGGGCAGCAGGAGCTCCTGGGGCAGCTGTGGATAACGTGCGCCGAGGCGGGTGATGCCCCGGGTGAGAACGCGTTGCGCGAGCCAGGCGAGGAACAGCACCAGGAGCACCTGCGCCGCACGGATCAGCGGCTCGCTCCAGGCCGTCAACAGGACCAGGTCTTCCATCAGTCACTGGCCTCCAGCTGGCTCTGCAGGTTTTCCAGAAGCTCGAGGGCCTCCAGCCATTTCTCTTCCAGCTCGGCCTCACGGGTCTTGAGTTTCGCCTGCTCGGCGAGCAGGTCGCGCAGCTCGTCCTTGCGCGAGGCCTCGTAGACACCGGCGTCGCCCAGGCGGGTTTCCACGGCAGCGAGTTTCTCGTGCAGGGTGCCCAGTTCCTTCTCCAGCTTCTCGGCTTCGCGCTTGTGCGGCGCCAGTTGCTGGCGCAGCGCCGCAGCGGCCTGGCGCTGGGCACGCTTGTCGGTGCCGGCACCGCTGCCACCGGCCTGGCTGTTCACCGGCGCCTGACGGGCGCGGTAGTCCACCAGCCAGCGGGCGTAGTCGTCGAGGTCGCCATCGAAGGGCTGGATGCGCCCGTCCGCCACCAGGAGGAATTCGTCGGTGGTGCTCTTGAGCAAATGACGATCGTGGGAAACCACCAGCACCGCGCCGGCGAAATCCTGCAGGGCCATGGTCAGCGCCAGGCGCATTTCCAGGTCCAGGTGGTTGGTCGGTTCGTCGAGCAGCAGCAGGTTGGGCTTCTGCCAGGCGATCAGCGCCAGGGCCAGGCGCGCCTTCTCGCCACCGGAGAAATTCAGCACCGGCTCGTCGCAGCGGTCGCCACGGAAGTCGAAGCCGCCGAGGAAGTCGCGCAGGGTCTGCTCGCGCTCGGTCGGGGCCAGGCGCTGCAGGTGCAGCAGCGGGCTGGCCTTGGGATCGAGGGAGTCCAGCTGATGCTGGGCGAAGTAACCGATGGCGAGGTTCTCGCCCCGGGACAGGCGCCCGGCGACAGGCGCCAGCTCACCGGAAAGGGTCTTGATCAGGGTCGACTTGCCCGCGCCGTTGGGACCGAGCAGGCCGATGCGCGCACCGGGAACAAGCTGCAGCTTGACCTGCTGCAGCACCACCTTGTCGCCATAGCCGAGCTGACCTTCGGCGACATCCAGCAGCGGGCTGGAGATCTTGTCGGCCTCGCGGAAGACGAAGTCGAAGGGCGAATCCACATGGGCGGGCGCCAGCTCCTCCAGGCGCTCCAGGGCCTTGATCCGGCTCTGGGCCTGGCGGGCCTTGGTGGCCTGGGCCTTGAAGCGGGCGATGTACTTCTCCATGTGCGCACGCTGGGCCTGCTGTTTCTCGTAGGCCTGTTGCTGCTGCGCCAGGCGCTCGGCACGGGTGCGCTCGAAGGCCGAGTAACCGCCCCGGTAAAGGGTCAGCTTCTGTTGCTCGAGGTGGGCGACGTTATCCACCACCGCATCGAGGAAGTCGCGGTCGTGGGAAATCAGCAGCAGGGTGCCCAGGTAGCCCTTGAGCCACTCTTCGAGCCAGAGGATGGCGTCGAGGTCGAGGTGGTTGGTGGGCTCGTCGAGCAGCAGCAGTTCGGACGGGCACATCAGCGCCTGGGCCAGGTTGAGGCGCATGCGCCAGCCGCCGGAGAAGTCGCCGACGCGGCGGTCCATCTGCTCGCTGGTGAAGCCGAGGCCGGCCAGCAGCTTGCGCGCGCGGGCATCGGCCGTGTAGCCGTCGGCGCTGTCCAGTTCGATGTGCAGGCGGGCGATGGCGGTGCCGTCATGGCCCGCCTCGGCCACGGCCAGCTCGGCCTGCACGCGACGCAGGTGCATGTCGCCATCGAGGACGTAGTCCACCGCCAGGCGGTCGAGAGTGTCCACCTCCTGGCGCATGTGCGCGATGCGCCAGTCGGCCGGCACGAAGCAGTCGCCCGCGTCAGGGCCGAGCTCGCCGCGCAGCAGGGCGAAGAGGCTGGATTTACCGGCACCGTTGGCGCCGATGAGGCCGACCTTCTGGCCGGTGTGCAGGGTCAGTTCGGCGCCTTCGAGCAGGCGCTGAGGACCACGCTGTAGTGTGAGGTTCTGGAGTCGGATCATAATGGCGGCGGAGTTTATCAGCTTCATTCCCCCACCGCCCGGTATGCGCCATGCCCCCCGATCTATGGAGTTTCGCCCTCGACCTCTACGCCCGCCCCGGCGTCGAAAACGCCTGCCTGCGCCTGCAGGAACAGGGTGCCGATGTGTGCCTGTTACTGGCTGCAGCCTGGCTTGGAAGGCGCGGCGTCCACTACGACCCCGTTTGCGCGGAACAGCTGCAAGGCATCGCCGGCCCCTGGCAACGGGATGTGGTGGAACCCTTGCGCAGGCTCAGGCAGGCATGGCGTGAAGCAGCGGCGACGGATACGGGATTGTGCGAGCTGCGCGACGGCGTGAAGCGCTTGGAGCTGGACGCAGAGCGACGCCTGCTGGCGCGTCTGGAAGAGATCGCTGCACCCTGGCCGGAAGCCAATGGGCAGGATTGGAGCTGGCTGGACGTGCTCGCCGGAACGGCGAGGGAAGACCGCGACGCGCTGCAATCGCTGCGCGCCGCGGCTATCGAGGCTTAAGCCGACGGCGTGGTCGGTGCGGCCGCGCCATTGGCGGTCGACGGCGCCGGAGCAGCGGGGGCGGCAGCCGGAGCCGGTGCAGCAGGCTTGGCAGCCGGAGCGTTCACCGGGGCGGCGGGCTTGGCAGCCGCCTTGACCGGCGCTTTCGCAGCAGGCTTGGCAGCGGCCTTGGGTGCCGGCTTGGCAGCGGGTTTGGCAGCCGGCTTCGCAGCAGCCGGTTTGGCCGCGACGGGCTTGGCGGCAGCCGGTTTAGCGGCGGCGGCGGGCTTGGCGGCTGCGGGTTTGGCAGCGGCTTTCGCCGGAGCCTTGGCAGCAGGTTTGGCGGCCGGTTTAGCAGCCGGCTTGGCGGCAGCGGTAGGCTTGCTGGCGGCAGCTTTGGCCGGCGCTTTCGCGGCAGGCTTGGCAGCCGGTTTGGCAGCAGCCTTCGGAGCGGCCTTGGCGGCAGCCGGTTTGGCGGCGGGCTTGGCAGCCGATTTGGCGGCAGCGGCGGGCTTGCTGGCAGCCGCCTTGGCCGGTGCTTTCGCAGCAGGCTTGGCAGCGGGTTTGGCTGCCGCTTTCGGAGCGGCCTTGGCAGCCGGCTTGGCGGCAGGCTTGGCAACCGGTTTGGCAGCAGCGGCCTTGGCCTTGGCTTCACGGGTGACCAGCGCCTTGGCGGCCGCTTCCTTCACCTTGCCAACGCCCTGGGCCAGCTTCAGGCTTTCCTGGGCATCACGCTTGAGGTCGGCGATGTAGGCACGGGTTTCGGCCTGACGTGCCTTCAGCGCATCGAGCAAGCCTTCCAGCTCGGCGATGGCTTCCTTGGATTTGTTCTGCGCTTTCGCCTTGCCGGCCTTGGCAGCGTCCTGCAGTTTGGTCCGTGCACCGTGGAGTTTTTCCTGGGCCTTGCCGCGCTGCTTCTCCAGTTTGGTGAGCAGTTTTTCGGCATCGACCAACGCTTGGCTGCAAGCGTTTTCGAGGTGTTCGATCAGGCTGTGGGAAAGTTGCTGCAACAGGTGCAGCGGGGTGCTTACGGGCTTCTTCTTGGCCGACATGGTGCGCCTCCGGGCGGACGTGGTTGCGCCCATACTAGTCGCCTGTTTGAGCCGTCGCTAGTTCCCCGTTATTCCAAACTGCATGGCTGGCATACTCGCCGGCATTTCACCCTGGGAGAATGCCCGATGCGCGCTGTCGTTTCACTGTGTCTGTGCCTGCTTGCGCTCACCGCCCAAGCCGCTGATGAAGAGAAGGATCTCGCCTACAGCATGGGCGTAAAACTGGGCGAGCGGCTGCGCGAAGAAGCACCGCAACTGCAGCTCGAATCCTTGCTGCGGGGCCTTACCCAGGCCTATCGCGGAGAGAAGCTGGAGCTGGATGCACAGCGCATGGAGCACCTGCTCGATGCCCATGAAGCGAGCATGGAACAGAGCGGCCAAGCCCCCCAGAAAGCCATCGCCGCCGAGAAGCGTTTCATCGCCCTGGAGCGTGGCAAATACGGTGTGCGCGAGCTGACCGACGGCGTGCTGGTGACCGAGTTGCGCGCCGGCAGTGGAGCGAAGCCGGGTGCGCACTCGCAGGTGCGGGTCAACTACCGCGGGCAGCTGGCAGACGGCAGCGTTTTCGATGCGAGCGAAAAGCCCCAATGGTTCCGCCTCGACAGCGTGATAGCCGGTTGGCGAAGCGCCTTGCAGGAGATGCCGGTGGGGGCCAAGTGGCACCTGGTGATTCCATCATCCCAGGCCTATGGCGAAGAAGGCGCAGGGGATCTGATTCCGCCCTACGCCCCCTTGGTGTTCGACCTCGAATTGCTCGAGGTCCGGTGACTCACGCGAGCTGCGCGCCCTGGTTCTGGTGGGCGTTGTGCAGCACTTCGATGAGGCAGTCCTCCAGTTCGAAGCGCTCGTGCAGCAATGGGCCGAGTCGTTTGAGTTCGGTGGCCAGGCAGACTTCGCGGCTGTCGCTGCCATCGCAGCAATCGTTGAAGCCCAGCGCGACCTCGGTGATGGCCTCGATGCGGGGGTAGATCTGCTTGGCCAGATCCAGGCCGCGCTGATCACCGAAGGCCTTGGCCTCGTTGAGCAGCTGTTCGTAGACCTCGAAGTGGCCCGCCGACACGTAGTCGACCAGTACTTCGCAGAATCCTTGCAGGTCTTCCACCGCAGGCGCTTGTGGCCTGTCGTTGACACTGGTGAAGACCCGGACCAGTTCCTGGCGCTCCAGCAACCAGCGATCGATCAACTGGTGCACCCCACCCCAACGTTCCTGAGCGTTCTGGCAACTCTCGAGCATGATGTCCTCGCTTCCCTTTCGGTAATGCCTTGTTCGTCTGCTCCGAGACGGTTTTTTGTCGATCGGTGCAAAAACGGGGAAGGCGACGCGGAAACGGCAGCTTTCCGGCGTCACGTGCGGGCCAGATTATGCCCGTGACTGTTTGCCAGCAAGGCACCTGGTCGGGAAAATTTCATACGAGCGTTTAATCGTCACGCCGCAGCCGGCATGGCTTCTGCATCAGAGGCGGGGAGGTGCGGCAAGGACGCGCGCCCGGACAGGAGCCGGGCGCGGCGCGGGAGGCGGTCAGCTGCGGCGCAGCATCTGGTAGAGCGAGAAGAGGATGCAGCCGGCGAAGGCCAGCAGGCTCCACTCGGGAATGCTCATGCCGAAGAGGGTCCAGGTGACTTCTGCGCAATCGGCGGTGCCGTGCAGCATCAGCTTGATGATTTCCTGGAAGGGCAGCGCATCCATCATGTATTCCAGGCTCGGCAGGCAGGCCGGGAGCTGGTCGGCGGGCACGCCCTGCAACCACACCTGGCGGCCAGCGGTCGCGGCACCACCGGCGGCGAACAGCAGCGCCAGCCCGGAGTAGACGCGACGGCCACGGGCCTGAGGGGCGTGCAGCGCAGCGATCAGGCAGACCACGCCGAAGAGGATGATGAAGATCCGCTGCACGATGCACAGCGGGCAGGGCTCCAGGCCCATCGCGTGCTCCAGGTAGAGCGCACCGCCCATGACGGCGACACAGGCGAGGAAGGCGGCGAAGAACAGGGAACGCGGGCTGGCCAGGGTCATGGCGGCTCCGAGGAGTGATGAGAGGCCGCTACGGTAGAGGAAGCCCCTTGGCCTTTCAAGACGACCGGCTAGTCTGCTGCGGGTACCCATCCGGAGAAGACTGCCATGCGTCGGTTACTGGCACTGCTGTTGTTCCTGCCCCTCATCGCCCTTGCCCAAGCGCCCCTGGAGAAGATCCGCCTGCCTCCGGGGTTCCGTATCGAGGTGCTCAGCGACCAGGTGCCCAGCGCCCGGGAAATGACCTGGGGCGCCGAGGGCACGTTGTTCGTGGGCAGCAATGCCGCCGGCAAGGTGTATGCCCTGGACACCCGCAGCGGCAAGGTCCGCACCCTGGCCAGCGGCCTGAAGATGCCGGTCGGCGTGGCCTTCCACGAGGGCGACCTGTACGTGTCGGCGATCAGCCGCATCCTGCGCCTGCGCGACATCGAGTCGCAGCTGGACGCGCCGCCCCAGCCCGAGCAGGTGGGCCCGGCCTTCCCCGCCGAGACCCACCACGGCTGGAAATTCATCGCCTTCGGCCCCGACGGCAAGCTCTACGTGCCGGTGGGCGCGCCCTGCAACGTCTGCGAGCGCGACCCCGACACCTACGCCGCGCTGCACCGCATGAACCCCGATGGCAGCGGCCTGGAGCTGGTGGCCCGGGGCATCCGCAACACCGTGGGTTTCGACTGGCACCCGAAGACCGGCGAGCTGTGGTTCAGCGACAACGGCCGCGACCTGCTGGGTGACGACACCCCGGACTGCGAGCTCAACCGCATCACCGGGCCCAACCCGCATTTCGGCTTCCCGTACTGCCATGCCGGCAGCGTCGCCGACCCGGAGTTCGGCAAGCGCCCGTGCAAGGAATTCGTCGCCCCGGTGGCCAAGCTCGGCCCCCATGTGGCACCCCTGGGGTTGCGCTTCTACACCGGCAGCCAGTTCCCGGCCGAGTACCGCGACAACCTGTTCATCGCCGAGCACGGCTCGTGGAACCGCAGCGAGAAGATCGGCTACCGCATCAAGCATGTGGAGCTGAACGAGGACGGCAGCCTCAAGCGCCAGAGCGTGTTCGCCGAGGGCTGGCTGGAGAATGGCGAGGTGTGGGGGCGCCCGGCGGATGTGCTGGTAGCGCCGGATGGCTCGTTGCTGGTCAGTGACGACCAGGCCGGAGCCATCTACCGCATCAGCTACCAGGGCTCGTGAGAAACGCGCCGCCAGGACGGCGGCGCGGCATCAGGCGACGCGTTCGCCGGGGAGGGGCAGGGCCGGCAGGTGCTGCACCAGACCTTCCTGGAACAGCTGGTTGCTGCGTTCCATCTCGCCCATCTGTGCCAGCAGGCGGGCCTGCTCGGCGCAGAGTTCCGGCTCGCGGGAGAAGCTCAGGCCGGTGTCGAAATACTCCCGTGCCTTGCCCCACAGGCTGTTCTGCAGGCACAAACGGCCCAGGGTGAGGAACAGCGCCGGGTCGGTCGGATGGTCCTTGAGGAAGGCCTCGGCGGTCTGCAGCTGGCGGGCCGGATCGGCACCACGCAGGCGCCCGTAGAAGCGCACCAGGGATTCGTCATAGCTCCGCTTGAGGGCGATGCGTACCGCCTCTTCGGCCTCGGGCTCGGCGCCCAGCTGGCGCAGCTGATTGGCGAAGGCCAGCACCAGGCGTGGCTCGGCACGCTGCGCAGCCGAGAGATGCTGCCAGGCCTGGATCAACGGATTGAGCGCGGTCTCGCCCTCGTTGAGACCGGCCTGCCCGGCGTGCACCAGGCGATCACTCCATACACTCAGTTCCAGCTGGTTGAGCTCGGACTCAGGCAGCGCCTTGTTCTTGCGCAGCTCCGGCAGCAGGCCCACCAGGGCCGCCGAATCGCCACGCTGGCGATGCAGCTGCAACAGCTGGCGCAATACCTGGTGATGGCGCGGGTGACGCTCGTGCATGACCTTGAGCGTTTCCAGCGCGGCGTCGGTTTCACCGCGCTCCTGCTGCAGCTCGGCGTGGGCCAGGGCGATAGCCAGCTCGGCCTGGGGCTGACGCTCCAGGGCGCGTTCGAGCATCTGGTCGCTCTCCTCGTACTGGCCGATGCGGTTGGCCGCCCGGGCGGCGCCGAGGTAGTACATCAAGGGTTGCGGATCGGCCTCGGCGGCACGGCGCAGGTGGCGCAGCGCGCGGGCCCAGCGGCCCTCGGCCAGGTCCAGCAGGCCCTGTTCGGACGCCAGGCGCACACGGCGCCGGGCGTTACGCCGGGACCAGGGGTTGACCACGCCGCTGGAGACGAACACCAGGGTCAGCAGCGCGCGCACCAGCCACAGCAGCAGCCAGACCACGGCCACCAGGGCGAGGAAAGCCCAGAGGCTGGATTCGTAGCGGAAGCCCTTGTAGGCGAACAGGACATAGCCCTGGTGTTGGACGACGGCCATGCCGATCAGGGTGCCGGCGGCGGCCAGGAGCAACAGGATCAGGAGGGTGCGTCTCATTGGCCCTGGCCCTCCACCGGCGGTGCGGCTTCAGGGTCCTGGGAGGCATCGACTTCGGGCTCGGCGGCGGCCTTGGCGGCCTTGGGCTCGGCGAGGCGCTGGCTGCGTTGCAGATAGGCCTGGAGCGCTTCGAGGGAGGCGCCGAGGTCGGGCGTCTTCACTTCCACCGGCTGGGTGGCGAGTTCATCGATGCGCGCCAGCAGCGCACGGCTTTCGGGGTTCTCGGCGTTGAACTGCGAATCCAGCACCTCGCGGGCCTGCTTCAGCGACTGGCGATAGACCTGGGTCTGGCCATGCAGCGCAGCCCACTGGGCCTGCTCGAGGGCGAGGGACAGGGCCAGGCGTACCTGGGACAGGCCCTGGCCGGCGAGCAGCGGCTTGATGTTCTGATCGGCGTCGAACTGGATACGGAAGTAGTGGGAGAGCTTCTCCAGCCACTCGGCCCACCAGCTGCCGCCATCGCCTTCGGCGGCCATGTTGCGCAGCACGCCGCCCTTGTCTTCGAAGGCCGGGGCCAGGGGGTTGAGCTGAGCCGCCTGCTCACGCAGCGCGCCGAGTTGCAGGAACAGCCCGGTGCGGTCCGGCTGCGGCGTGGTGCGCAGCGCTTCGAGGCTGCGCGAGAGTTGCTCGCGGGCGGCGAAGGCGGCGGGGTCGTCCTGGTCGCGGAGGATGTCATCGGCCGCTTCCACCAGGGCCTTGGCGCTGGTGATGTCCTGCAGCGCGGAGAGGCGCAGGCTGGCCAGGCGCAAGAGGTGTTCGGCCTCGGCCAGGCGCCAGTCCTTGCGGCTGGCACCGAGCACGGTTTCCAGGCGCTGGCTGAGGCGCTGCTGGTCGCCCTGCAGATTGCCCAGCAGGCGGCGGCGCTCATCCAGTTCCTCGGCACTGGGCAACTGGTCGAGGCGCTCGGTGAGCTTCTTCTCGCGCTGCTGCAGCGACTGGGCCTGGCCACGGGCGTCCTCGACCAGGCTCAGCTGCTGCTGGTCACGGGCTTCGAGGCTGCGGATCTGCCACAGGCTCCAGCCGGCGACGGCAACACCGGCGGCGCCGACCAGCAACGCCAGGATGGCCAGGCCACCACCCCGGGAAACCGGCTTGGCGGTGGGAGGAATGACGGGCTCGGAAGCCGGGGGTTGCTGCTCGGTTTTCGCCAGTTCTGCTTCGCTCACGTATCCATCCTTTGCATCAGGGGGCCGGGGCCGGATGATTTTCCAGCGCCGCCAGCAAAGCCGAGGCGCTGGCGCCCCGGCAGTCCACAACGATTTGCGCGCCCGCATCGCGGGCCAGTTCGGCCACGCGCGGGCTCGGTACGAACAAGGGTAGACGGGCCAGGGCGGGCCAATCATCACCGGCCAATGTGTTCAGGTGCTCGAAACCCTGCCCACTGCTGACCACCAGCCCGTTCAGGCGTTCCGCTTGAATCACCCGCTGCAGGCTGCGCGGCGGGTAGTCGGGCAGGCGGCGGCGGTAGAGTTCCAGATAGTCCACTGCAACGCCTTGGCCGCGCAAACGCTCGGCGAGGAATTCTCGGCCACCCTCGCCCCGCATGATCAGCACGCGCTTGCGCGGCGAGGCCAGTGCCTCGGCGAACGCTGGCAGCGCCAGCAGGGCCTCGCTGTCATCGCCGCCTTCCGGCCAGTGGGTGCCGAGGCCGGCCGCTACCAGCAGCTCGCCGGTGGCGGCGCCGACGCTGAACCAGCGCACGGCGGCAGGCGGCTGCGGCCAATGCTGGGCGAGACGTTCCAGGCCGAGGCGGGCAGCGGGCTTGCTGACCACGATGACCGCAGCGTAGCGGTCGAGGCCGAGGAGGGTGGTGCGCTGTTCGGGGGTTTCAGCCAGCGGCTGGATGTCCAGCAGCGGCAGGCTGGCGCTGTGCACGCCGCATTGGGCGAGGGTCTCGCCCAATGCCGCGCTGTCGTCGGCGGGGCGCGTCAGCAGCAGGCGCCAGCCGGTCACGGATGACCGGCCTCACCATAGACAGCCTGGAGGATGGCTTCGGCGCCCTGGCCGAGCAGATCCTCGGCGACGCGCACGCCGAGGCTTTCGGCATCGCTGGCCAGCGCGCGGGACTCGGCGCGCAGCAGGGTGCCGCCGTCGGGCTGGCCGACCAGGCCGCGCAGCCACAGCTGGTCGTCCTCGAGGATCGCGTAGCAGGCGATGGGCACCTGGCAGCCGCCATTGAGGCGCTTGTTCAGGGCGCGCTCGGCGGTGACGCGCAGGGCGGTATCGCGGTGGTGCAGCGGCGCCAGCAGGGCATGGATCTCAGTGTCGGCGGTGCGGCACTCGATGCCCACCGCGCCCTGGCCACCGGCCGGCAGGCTGTCGTCGACGCTGATGGAGGAGCGGATGCGGTCCTGGAAGCCGAGGCGGATCAGGCCGGCGGCAGCGAGGATAATGGCGTCGTATTCGCCGGCATCGAGCTTGGCCAGGCGGGTGTTCACGTTGCCCCGCAGAAACTGGATCTTCAGGTCCGGGCGGCGCGCCAGCAGCTGGGCCTGGCGACGCAGGCTGGAGGTGCCGACCACGGCACCGGCGGGCAGCGCGTCGAGGCTGTCGAAGGTGTTGGAGACGAAGGCGTCGCGCGGGTCTTCGCGCTCACAGATGCAGAACAGGCCAAGGCCATCGGGGAAGTCCATGGGCACGTCCTTCATGGAGTGCACGGCGATATCGGCCTCGTCCTCCAGCAGGGCGGTTTCCAGTTCCTTGACGAACAGGCCCTTGCCGCCGATTTTCGCCAGGGGCGCGTCGAGCAGCTTGTCGCCGCGGCTGACCATGGGCACCAGGCTGACCTTGAGCCCGGGATGGGCCTTCTCCAGGCTGGCTTTGACGAACTCGGCCTGCCACAGGGCCAGGGCACTCTTGCGGGTGGCGATGCGAATCTCGCGGGACATGGATGATGACTTCCGGAAGCAGGACTGCCCGGAATGATAACAGGCAAGACAGCCGCCGGCGCGCGGGTGGAAAACCCGGCGCCTGCGGCTATCCGTCCTAGAGGTTGTGCATCAGCTTGCGCACGCCGGCGACATGGCGGCGGCTCACCGTCAGGGCATCGCCGTTGAGGCCCTTGAGGAACAGCTGGAAGTGCCCCAGCGGGGTGCGCTGAAGACGCTCGATGCGCTCGCGAGCGACCAGGGCGTTGCGGTGGATGCGCACGAAGCGGTCGCCGAATTCGTCTTCCAGCGCCTTCAGGGGTTCATCCAGCAACACCTCGCCGTGCTCGTGACGCAGGGTCACGTACTTGTGGTCGGCGATGAAGTAGATCACCTGGTCCAAGGGGATCAGCTCGATGCCCTTGCGGGTCCGCGCGCTGATGTGGGAGCGGGGCCCGGTGCCGCTTTCGGCAGCGGGACGGGTCAGCGCCGCCAGTTGCACCCGGTTCGGGCGCTCGGCCTTCTTCAGGGCTTCGGCCAGGGACTCCGGCCGCACCGGCTTGACCAGGTAACCCACGGCGCTGACCTGGAAGGCATCCAGGGCGAATTCGTCATGGGCGGTGCAGAAGATCACCGCAGGCGGTGCCTCCTTTTCACAGAGCCGCGCGGCCACCTGCAGGCCATCGAGCCCTGGCATGCGGATGTCGAGCAGCACGACATCCGGTTTCAGGCTGTCGATCAGGGTCAGAGCCTCTTCGCCGTTGGTGGCGGCGGGCTCCAGAACTCGGTATCCGTCGAGGTCGCAGACCAGGCGGCTGAGACGCTCTCGGGCAAGGGGTTCGTCATCGACGATCAGGACATTCATATTGCTCGGGCTTCCTGCGTGAGTCTCGCACAAGGATAGCGTAGACAGGTGAAGTGGCGACCGTCACGGCGCTCCACGCTGAGACTGGCTCTGGAGCCGAAAAGTGCCGTAAGTCGAGCATCGATATTCGTCAGTGCCTGATGGGTTCCGCGTGAAGGCTGGGGTTCCGCACCCGCATCGAAGGGGTTACTCACGCAGAGCAGGAACACACCATCCCTGTACTCCGCTTCCACCCTGACCAGCCCACCCTCTATACGCGGTTGAATGCCATAGATCAGGGCATTCTCCAACAGGGGTTGCAGGGTCAGTTGCGGAATCGGCAAATCATCGGGCACATCATCAACCTGCCAATCCAACTGTAGCCGTTCTCCGAGACGATATTGCTCGATCGACAAATATCGTTTCGACAGCTCCAGCTCCTCGGCCCAGCTGACCAGGGTGCCGGGCTTGGCCAGGCTGGCGCGGAACAGGTCGGAAAGGTCGAGCACCGCCTGCTCGGCCTTGTAGGGGTCGATGACCACCAGGCTGGCGATGCTGTTGAGGCTGTTGAACAGGAAGTGCGGGCGGATGCGCGCCTGCAGCGATTCGATGCGCGCCCGCAGCTCGGCCTGCTGCTGCCGCCGCCACTGGCTCTGCAGGAAGAAGTAGCGCAGCAGCAGCGCCGACATGATCAGGCTGATCAGCCCATGACGCAGGTAAAGGTTGACCTCGCCGGCGCGCGGCAACGGCCCGCCCAGGTCGTAGTAGTCGGCCACGGCGGTGCAGGACAGGGTCAGCCCGACCACGATCAGGCAGCAGATGATCCCGGCCAGCGCCGCGCGGATACGGGCCAGCAAGGGGCGCAGCTGGCACAGCAGCGCGGCGGAAAGCAGCACGATCCATTGCACGAAGAGCGACGTCAGCGCCAGGCGTATCCAGTCGAAATTCGGCAGCATGGGCTCGGCCAGCACCAGCACCATCACCAGCAGCTCGGCGAGCAGCACGAGGCCCAGCAGCGCCTCGGGCAGGCACAGCTCCGGCAGGAAGAAATCATCGATGGACGCGGCGGCGCGCGCCTTGTTGCGATTGTCTGGAGGCATCCGGCCAGTTTCCGTAAGCGCCCGCCGGGCGGCAAGCCAGAGCGCTCCGGCCGGGCGAAATAAAGCACTGAAATGCTGTTGGCGATGAAAAACTGTGAAGCAGGCGACAATCGCCGACCGGCAGGTCAGTCGGACGGGACACGCCGGTTTTATGAGCAACGCTGTTATTATCGCCGGTAATTTTTCGGCCATCGGCCTTCTTTCACCGCCAACACCGAGCCCACTCATGAGCACCGACAAGACCAACCAGTCCTGGGGTGGCCGCTTCAGCGAGCCCGTCGACGCCTTCGTCGCCCGCTTCACCGCCTCCGTCGACTTCGACAAGCGCCTGTATCGCCACGACATCATGGGCTCCATCGCCCACGCCACCATGCTGGCCGAAGCCGGGGTGCTGACCGGCGATGAGCGCGACGCCATCGAGAAGGGCCTGAAGGAAATCCAGGCCGAGATCGAGGCCGGCACCTTCGACTGGCGCGTCGACCTGGAAGACGTGCACATGAACATCGAGGCACGCCTGACCGACCGCATCGGCATCACCGGCAAGAAGCTGCACACCGGCCGCTCGCGCAACGACCAGGTGGCCACCGACATCCGCCTCTGGCTGCGCGACGAGATCGACATCATCCTCGGCGAGATCACCCGCCTGCAGCAGGGCCTGCTGGAGCAGGCCGAGCGCGAAGCGGACACCATCATGCCCGGCTTCACCCACCTGCAGACCGCGCAACCGGTGACCTTCGGCCACCACCTGCTGGCCTGGTTCGAAATGCTCAGCCGCGACCACGAGCGCCTGGTGGACTGCCGCAAGCGCGTCAACCGCATGCCCCTGGGCAGCGCTGCCCTGGCCGGCACCACCTACCCGATCCAGCGCGAAGTCACCTGCCGCCTGCTGGGCTTCGACGCCGTCGGCGGCAACTCCCTGGACGGCGTGTCCGACCGCGACTTCGCCATCGAATTCTGCGCCGCCGCCTCCCTGGCGATGATGCACCTGTCGCGCTTCTCCGAAGAGCTCGTGCTCTGGACCAGTGCCCAGTTCCAGTTCATCGACCTGCCCGACCGCTTCTGCACCGGCTCCTCGATCATGCCGCAGAAGAAGAACCCCGACGTACCCGAGCTGGTGCGTGGCAAGTCCGGTCGCGTGTTCGGCGCGCTGATGGGCCTGCTGACCCTGATGAAGGGCCAGCCGCTGGCCTATAACAAGGACAACCAGGAAGACAAGGAACCGCTGTTCGACGCCGCCGACACCCTGCGGGACTCCCTGCGCGCCTTCGCCGACATGATCCCGGCGATCAAGCCGCGCCATGCGGTGATGCGTGAAGCGGCCCGCCGCGGCTTCTCCACCGCCACCGACCTGGCCGACTACCTGGTGCGCAAGGGCCTGCCCTTCCGTGACTGCCACGAGATCGTCGGCCATGCGGTGAAGTACGGCGTCGAGTCCGGCAAGGACCTGGCCGAGATGAGCCTCGACGAGCTGCGCACATTCAGCGACCAGATCGACGACGACGTTTTCGCCGTGCTGACCCTGGAAGGCTCGGTCAACGCCCGCGACCACATCGGCGGTACCGCGCCGAACCAGGTCCGCGCCGCCGTCACCCGTGGCAAGGCGCTGCTCGCCGCACGCTGATTACAGGGTCGCCCCGGCGACCGGCAGGGATGCCCATGCAGGACCACACCCCCGATAACTGGCCGACGCAAGTCGGCCAGCGCATTTCCATCGTCGGTTGCTCGGGCGCCGGCAAGACGCGCCTGGCACAGCACCTGGCCGCGCGCCTGGGCTGCCCGCACATCGAGCTCGACGCCATCTTCCACCAGCCCGGCTGGCAGCCTCTGCCCCGCGCCGAATTCCGCGAGCGGGTCGAGACGGCCCTGCAGGCGCCGCGCTGGATAGTCGAAGGCGCCTACTCGGCCGTGCGCCCGCTGACGCTTTCCCGCGCCGACACGGTGATCTGGCTCGACCTGCCGCGCCCGGTGGTGATGCGCCAGATCATCACCCGCACCCTGGGCCGCCTGCTGCTGCGCAAGGCGCTCTGGAACGGCAACCGCGAGAGCCTGCGCAACCTGCTGAGCCTGGACCCGGAGCGCTCGATCATCCTCTGGGCCTGGACGCGCCATGCGCTCTACCGCGAGCGCTTCGGCGCTGAGCGGGCGGACCCGGCCAACGCCGGCATCCGCTTCATCAGGCTCGGCTCTAGGGCGGAGCTCGACGCCTGGCTGGACCAACTGCCCGGCTGAAACGCAGCCTCAGCCCCGTGCCCGGGCCTTGACCGCCTCGAGGAAGCTCGGCATCTCCCGCGCCTTGTCGGCGGCGATACGCTGCACGTGCGGCTCGGCGCCCAGCTTCGCCAGCAGCGCGCGGGCGCTCGGCAGCTCGGCCAGCAGGTCGGTGTCGAACAGCTTCTGCGCCACTTCGCCGGCCAGGTCGATGCTGTAGAGGAAGTACAGGTCGGCGATGCTCAGCGCATCCCCCGCCACATAGGGCGCGAAGCGGCCATGACGCGCCAGGGCGGCGACGCCGGCCAGCAGCTCGGCCTTGCCCTTCTCGCGGATCGCCTCTGGCAGCGGCATGCCGAAGAACGCCTGTGGATAACAGCTGCGCGCCGGCAGCTCGATGTACAGCTCGATCTCGCGCACCAGCGCACGGACCACGCCACGCTGGTAGGGGTCGGCCGGCAGCAGCGGGCGCTGGGGGAAGCGTTCTTCCAGGTATTCGAGGATGGCGCCGGTCTCGTTGATGAAACCCTGCTCGGTCTCCAGCACCGGCACCTTGCCGCGCGGGCTGATGGCGAGGAAGGCCGGCTCCTGGCTGCCGTGGACCAGCACCTCTTCGAAGGGAATGCCTTTGGTCAGCAGCGCCAACTTGACCATGTTGTAGTAGTTGCTGACGGAAAATCCGTGGAGCTTGAGCATCGGGGGCCTCCTGGCCGTGCGGGGTGGGCGTCCGTCGTTATAGACCCGGGTACCCGGCCAGCGCCAGCTGGATCAAGGCAGTGAATGCAGCGGCACGCCGTGGCAAACTGCGGGCCTGCACAACGAGGAACCCCCATGAGCGAGCATGACGACAGCGAAGAAGCCTTCGCCGAGGAAACCCTGATCCAGGCCATCGAGAACCAGCTGGAGGCCGGCAACCCGGCGGCGGCCCAGGCGACCCTCAACAAGCTGACCCTGGTGGGCTACGAGCGCGAGGAGAGCGTCCAGCTCATGGCACTGGTGCTGGCACGGGCCATCAGCCGGCTGGAGCAGGACCAACCCTTCGACCTGGCCTGGTACGAAGCCGCCCTGAGGGCGCTGCCCGAGCTGCCGGACGACGAAGAGGAAACTTGATCCACGCCGGGTTCCGCCGTTACGACAGGCACTAGCATCGCGCCAACCACCCGAGCGCCGTAGAGGTCCAGCCCCATGAGCCCGAGTCCGCTGCGCATCGCTCCACCGCTCCGCCGTTTGCTGTTCGCCCTGGCGCTGTTGCTGCCCGCAGCCAGCCTGGCCGAGACGCTGCAGATCGGCGCCGAGGACAATTGGTACCCCTTCACCGCCTTCCGCGACGGTGCGGTGCGGGGGATGTCGGTGGAGATCGTCCAGGCCGCGTTCGCTGCCGCCGACACGCCGGTGGAGCTGGTCCCCTATCCCTATTCCCGCTGCATGCAGCTGGCCCTCCAGGGCAAGCTGGCCGGCTGCTTCAATACCGCACCGGACGCCCGCATCGCCGAGGCCTATCGGCTGCCCCGGCATCCGCTGTTCCGCGATGACATCCTGCTCTGGTCCCGCGTCGACAAGGCCACCCCGGTGGACGACCTGCAGCGCCTGGAAGGCGCACGGGTGGCGGTCACCATCGGCTACGAGTACGGCGCGCCCTTCGATGCCCTGCGTGGCCTGGAGCGGGTCCCGGTGCGCAAGGACATCAATGGCTTCCTCATGCTCCAGCACGGGCGTGTCGACTATGTGGTGGCCTATCGCGCCACCACCGCCGAGCTGCTGCGCGAATACCCCGAGCTCGTCGGCGCCTTCCAGGCCGTGGGCACCGTGCACCGGCCCGAGCTGTTCCTCTCGTTCTCGCGCCAGGCCCCGGGGGCCGACCGCTTGCTGCAGCGCTTCGACCAGGGCATGCAGCGCATCCAGGAAGACGGCCGCTACCAGGCAATCCTTGACCGCTGGCAATACGGCGAGCCGATCTACCCGGCAGACTGAGCCGGGCGGACTACACTGATCCGTCACACCCGCCCGCACGAAGGCGGGCCCACCAGAAGCCCAGGAGTCACCATGTCGTATACCCCCGAGCTGATCGCCGAGTTGGAACTGCTGACCCTGTTCAACCTGGACAACACCCAGGAAGGACTCAAGGTGCACAACACCGCCTCATCCGCGGTCATAGGCGCGGTCACCCGCCTGCACCAGAAAAAACTGATCACCCTGCCCGATGGCGGCTACCTCACCAGCCTGGGGCTGGATGCCGCCGAACACGCCCAAAGCCTGCTCACCATCCTCACCACAGAACCCGTTACCTCAAGCTGAACCGCGTCCGCGCCGATAACCCGGGCACAACCCTGCCCGGCCGCTTCGCCGGCTGGTAGGCTGTGCCCATCCATCCGGCAGAAGCTCCATGACGCGCACCCAGGAAATCCGCCCCGACATCGATGACGGCATCGACCGCAAGGTCCTCGCGCAGTTGCGTGCGCGCTTCCTCAAGGTCAACAGCGGTCGCCTGGAACGCGCCATGCAGGGCCTTTCCACGCGCCAGCAGTTGGTCCTGCGCCTGCTGCCGCTGCTGTTCCACGTCAACCACCCGCTGCTGCCCGGCTACGTCTCGGGGCAGACCCCGGCCGGCCTGGCCAACTACGAGCCGGATGAGAACGAGCTGGCCGAAGTCCAGCGGCTGACCCGCTCCTTTGCCTACAAGGCCCGCCGGGGCAACCCGCCGATGCCCATCCACGGCCTGTTCCTCATGGGCAGCCTGGGCACGGTGGCGCAGGCCGAGCAGAGCGACATGGACCTGTGGGTCTGCCATGCACCGGACCTCTCCGCCAGCGAAGTGGCCGAACTGCGGCGCAAGTGCGAGCTGCTGGAGGCCTGGGCGGCGACCCTGGGCACCGAGGCGCACTTCTTCCTCATCGACCCCAAGCGCTTCGTGGTCGGCGACCGCGAGGCGCAGCTCACCTCCGACGATTGCGGCACCACCCAGCACTACCTGTTGCTGGACGAGTTCTATCGCACCGCCATCTGGCTGGCCGGGCGCACGCCCCTGTGGTGGCTGGTGCCGGTCTATGAGGAAGGGCGCTACGCCGAGTACACCGAGAAACTGCTGTCGCGCCGTTTCATCCGCGCCGACGAAGTGCTCGACCTGGGGCACCTGGCGCATATCCCTGTAGGCGAGTTCATCGGTGCGGGCATGTGGCAGCTGTTCAAGGGTATCGAGTCGCCCTACAAGTCGGTGCTCAAGCTGCTGCTCACCGAGGTCTACGCCAGCGAGCATCCCCAGGTGCATTGCCTGTCGCTGCGTTTCAAGCAGGCGGTCTACGCCAATCATCTGGACCTCGATGAACTCGACCCCTACATAGTCGTGTACCGCCGCCTGGAGGAATACCTCACCGCCCGCGGCGACCGCGAGCGCCTGGAGCTGATCCGGCGCTGCCTGTACCTGAAGGTCAACAAGAAGCTCAGCCGACCGCCGCGCAATCGCCGCAAGAGCTGGCAGCGCCTGCTCTTCGAGCGGCTGACCCGGGAGTGGCAATGGGATTCGCGCCAACTGGTCATGCTCGACAGCCGCAGCCAGTGGAAGGTCCGCCAGGTGGGCGCCGAGCGCCGCGCGCTGGTCAACGAGCTGACCTACAGCTACCGCTTCCTCTCCGAGTTCGGCCGCAGCCAGCACGCGATCAGCTCCCTCAACAGCCGCGACCTCGGCGTGCTTGGCCGGCGCCTCTACGCCGCCTTCGAGCGCAAGGCCGGCAAGGTGGAGTTCATCAACCCCGGCATCGCCCCGGACCTGGCCGAAGACACCCTGACCCTGGTGCAGCACCCCAGCCCGGAAGCACCGAACGAGACCCAGTGGGCGCTGTTCCCCGGCAGCCTGAATGCCCAGGAATGGCGCGACTTCGCGCCGATCAAGCGGGCCCGCGAGCTGATCGAGCTGCTCGCCTGGTGCCACCGCAACGGCGTGATCGACCCCAGTACGCGGCTGTCGCTGAACCCCGGCAGCAGCGACCTGACCGAGTTCGAGCTGTCCAACCTGATCAGCAGCCTGCAGCAAAGCATCCCGCTGCCACTGCCGCCGGTGGGCGAAGCGGCGCTGCTGCGCGCCAGCGCCCCCAGCGAAGTGCTGCTGCTGATCAACGTCGGTGTCGACCCGCTCAAGCAGCACAGCCAGATGAACGTGCACATGACCACCGAGCGCACCGATTCCCTCGGCTACTCCGGCGTGCGTGACAACCTGGTGCTGACCATCGACCAGGTCACCCTGAACAGCTGGAACGAGTTGCTGGTGACCCGCTACGACGGCCCCTTCGCGCCGCTGGATTGCCTGCGCGACTTCCTCAACGCCACCCCCGTGGACCAGTTGCCGAACCTGCGCGTGCGCTGCTTCTGCCGCAACCGGGCCCAGGCCATCGCCCAGCGCATCGAGGAACTGTTCCGCGACGCCCTGGCGCACCTGGGCAGCCCGGACACCACCCGCTACCTGTTGCAGGTGCGCCAGCAATACCACGTGCTCGAACTGCTCCCCGGCCAGGTCAGCCACACCGCCCTGGACGACCTGCCGACGCTGCTGGAACACCTGGGCGAAGACCTGCCGGCCTACAGCCCGCTGTTCCTCGACCGCTACGCCCTGGAAGGCGAGGACCTGGCGCTGATCCTGCCGCTGGGCCGGCCGAACTGCATCCAGGTGTTCTTCCGTCAGGAGGGCGACAGCGCCGAGCTGACCCTGCTCGACGAGCACAACGCGCTCTGGCGCCAGCGCCAGCCGTTCCGCGACCAGCAGAGCCTGCTCACGCCGCTGCAACGCTTCCTGCAGTCGGTGCTCTACCGGCGCAACGCGTTGCTGCCGCTGGACAGCCCGACGCCACCCAGCAACCTGGAAATTCTCTATTACGAAGTGTTGCCGTCACCGCCGCAGCGTGCCCAGCAGGTAGAACGCCGCGCCGCGCCCCAGGCGCCGGTGAGCCATCCGTTCTACGACGTGCAGGCGATCGTCGAGCCGGCAGACGCCGATCGCGTCCATGTCACGCTCTACTGCAACCATCGGGAATTTTCGGAACTGGAATACGGCGGCGAGCTGTTCGCCTCCGTGGCCCGGCACATCCTCGCCCAGCGCAGCGAGGCCGAACGCTACCCCTGCTACATCACCGACCTGGACCTGTCGCGGGTCCTCGGCGAGGGCCATGCGCAGACGGTGCACTACCTGCGCTACAAGGCCGAGCTGGAGAAACAGCTCAACCAGGCCCTGAACAAGGCCTGACCGCCGGGGAGGCGGTCAGGGTCGTGGATCAGCGGTCGTATTCGCCAGCCGCTTCGGGCTGGTACTCCACTTCCAGCAGTTGCAGCTTGAGGGTCTTGCCACCCGGCGCCGGCCAGTCGATGTGCTGGCCGACGGACAGGCCCAGCAGGGCGCTGCCGATGGGCGCGAGGATGGAGACGGTGCCTTCGCCACCGGCGTCCTTCGGATAGACCAGGGTCAGGTGGTAGTCCTTGCCGCTGGCCTCTTCACGGCAATGCACGCGGGTATTCATGGTCACCACGCCCGGCGGCACTTCGTCATGACCAACCACCTGGGCGCGCGCCAGCTCGCTCTCCAGTGCCTGGGCACCGGGACCGAAATCCTCCAGTTCATCGAGCAGTCGCTCCAGTCGCTGCAGGTCGAGACGGGTGATGATGATTGACGGTTGAGTGCTCATGGCAAATCCGGAACTCCTGAATCCTTGGCTCGAAAAAGCGAAACCCCGCCCGAAGGCGGGGTTTCAGAATTGTGGGCCGGTGCATTCGGCACCAGCCCGACCGACACTACGTCAGTGGATGCGCTGTTGGCAAGACCGACCGGTCAGCGCGGCCTGGAACGCACGCGCTGAGCGGCCTGCTCAAGGATCTGCCGGCGGCGATCCGCGCCTGCTTCGTTCCATTCCAGGATCTCACCCAGGGTGCGACCGCATCCGACGCAGACGTCGGCGTCATCCAGGCAGCACCTGCGGATGCAGGGCGAGCCCGGGGAAGGAGGGGCAGGGGGTTCAGAGTTCTTCGAACTCAAGGTCTTCGCCCGCCTGCTCGCGGGTTACGCGGCCCAGCAGCTCGCCGAGAGGCTCTTCGCTGGTGTCGCAGATCCACAGGCTGCTGGCCTGGTCGTAGTCGAAATGGAAGCCACCGGATCGGGCCGCCACCCACAGCTGGCGCAAGGGCTCCTGGCGGCTGAGGATGACCTGGGTGCCATTCTCGAAACGGATGGTCAGCACGCCCGCGCTGTTTTCCAGGTCAACGTCCAGATCGCTGCTGTCGAAGATGTCTTCGACGGCTTCCTGGGCGGCATCGACCAGATCGTGGAAACGCGCTTCGCTCAAACTCATTGGGGGGGTCCTCAGGGAAAGGGTGACAGGTGACGCCGATATTCGCCGGGGCTCTGCCCGGTCCAACGGCGGAACGCGCGGGCCAGCGAACCGGGCTCGCTGAAGCCGACAAGGAAGGCGATATCGGCGAGTTCCAGCGCCGGGTCGCGCAGATAATGCAGCACCAGCTGCTGGCGCGTCTCGTCCACCAACTGGCTGAACGATAGGCCAGCCTCGCGCAATCGACGCTGCAGTGTACGCGGACTCAGCGCCAATGCCTCGGCCAGGCGCTCCAGGTCCGGCCCCTGCTCCGACAGTTGGCCGGCGAGAACCACCCGGGCCCGGTCGAGCACGCTGTTGCCCCGGTTGATCTCGCCCAGCAGCCGGTCGGCGTAGGCATCGAGCATCTGCCGCACCTGCGCATCGGACTGGCCGAGCGGCGTGGCCAGCAATCGGCGGGGGAACACCAGGGCATTGTCGGCCTGGCCGAACAGCACCGGGCAACGGAAGATCCGCTGGTACTCGCTGAGGTCGGCCGGCGCCGGGTGCTGGAAACGCACCTCGGTGGGCGGGATGTCCAGGCCACTGATCCAGCGGCCGAAGGTCACCCAGCCGGCGAGGGACTCCTCCGCCACCTGCTCGCGCTGCTGGGGCAGCAAGGGCTCCCAGCTGTGCACGACGAGCGGTTCATGGCCGGGCCGCTCCGGCTCGTCGGCCAGGTCGACCCGCCCCAGGTTGCCCACCAGCGCCGCATAGCGGGCCTGCCGGTGCAAGGCATCGGCGAGGGTCGCGCAGCTCATCAGCAGGTAACCGAGCACACCGTAATAACCGGGCCGCACCGCTTCGCCCAGGTGCAGGCCGAGGCGCGTGTCACCGGTCAGGCGGATGCCCTGGGCGAGCAGCTCCAGGTAGGCACTGGCGGCGATGCGCTGGTCGCGCTGGCCGAGGATGGCGGGCGTCAGCTGGACGTGCGCCAGCAGCTCGGCGGGTTCGATTCCCTGGCGTGCCAGGTGGTCGACCAGGCCTTGCAGGTAGGCCACCGAAACCGAGCTGGCCATGGGCGTGGATGGTTCCATCGGACCTCCGTTTTTGGGCGCCAATCCTAGGCTTCGGAAGGCTCGATTGGCTAGCCGAAAGCCACGTCCGGCGGCTTTTCCAGCGCATAGGCAAGGCGCCGGGCGGTCGGTATACTCCCGGGCAATTCACGTTTTCTTCAAGGATTTCGCCATGAAGCGACTGCTCACCCCTCTCGTCGCGCTCGTCGCCGTCGCCTGCCTGCTCGCCGGTTGCGGCCAGAAGGGCCCGCTGTACCTGCCGGACGAATCCAAGCCGTCTTCCGCCGAACATTCGCACTAAGGGGGCGCTGATGGACGCCTTCACTTACCGCGATGGTGAGCTCTTCGCGGAGGGCGTGGCATTGTCCGCCATCGCCGCGCGCTTCGGCACACCCACCTATGTCTACTCGCGCAGCCACATCGAAGCCCAGTACCGCTCCTACGCCGATGCCCTGGCAGGCGTACCGCACCTGGTCTGCTACGCGGTCAAGGCCAACTCCAACCTCGGCGTGCTGAACCTGCTGGCCCGCCTGGGCTCGGGCTTCGACATCGTCTCCAGCGGCGAGCTGGAGCGTGTGCTCGCCGCCGGCGGCGCGGCCGACCGCATCGTCTTCTCCGGCGTCGGCAAGAGCCGTGACGACATGCGTCGCGCTCTGGAAGTCGGCGTGCACTGCTTCAACGTCGAGTCCACCGAGGAGCTCGAGCGCCTGCAGGTCGTCGCCGCCGAAATGGACATGAAGGCACCGGTCTCGCTGCGGGTTAACCCCGACGTCGACGCCGGCACCCACCCGTACATTTCCACCGGCCTCAAGGAAAACAAGTTCGGCATCGCCATCGCCGCTGCCGAAACCGTGTACCTGCACGCCGCCTCGCTGCCGAACCTGGAAGTGGTCGGCGTCGACTGCCACATCGGCTCCCAGCTGACCACCCTGGCGCCCTTCCTCGATGCCCTCGACCGCCTGCTGGCGCTGATCGACCGCCTCGCCGAACAGGGCGTGCACATCCGCCACCTGGACCTCGGTGGCGGCCTCGGCGTGCGCTACAAGGATGAAGAGCCGCCGCTGGCCGGCGACTACATCAAGGCCGTGCGTGAGCGCATCGGCGTGCGCAAGCTGGCGCTGGTCTTCGAGCCGGGCCGCTACATCGTCGCCAACGCCGGCGTGCTGCTGACCCAAGTCGAGTACCTCAAGCACACCGAGCACAAGGACTTCGCGATCATCGACGCGGCCATGAACGACCTGATCCGCCCGGCCCTGTACCAGGCGTGGATGGACGTGGTGCCGGTGGAGCCCCGCGAAGGCGAGAAGCGCCGTTACGACCTGGTCGGCCCTATTTGCGAAACCGGCGACTTCCTCGCCAAGGACCGCGACCTGGCCCTGGCCGAAGGTGACCTGCTGGCGGTGCGTTCCGCTGGTGCCTACGGCTTCGTCATGAGCTCCAACTACAACACCCGCGGCCGCGCCGCCGAGGTGCTGGTGGATGGCGAGCGGGCATACGAGGTCCGCCGTCGCGAGACCGTCGAGGAACTCTACGCCGGCGAAAGCCTGCTACCGGAGTAAACCCATGCTGCTGCGTTTCACCAAGATGCACGGCCTGGGCAACGACTTCATGGTCCTCGACCTGGTCAGCCAGCACGCGCACATTCAGCCCAAGCACGCCAAGCAATGGGGCGATCGCAACACCGGCATCGGCTTCGACCAGTTGCTGATCGTCGAAGCGCCGACCAACCCGGACGTCGACTTCCGCTACCGCATCTTCAACTCCGACGGCTCCGAGGTCGAACAGTGCGGCAACGGCGCGCGCTGCTTCGCCCGCTTCGTGCTGGACAAGCGCCTGACGGTGAAGAAGCAGATCCGCGTCGAGACCAAGAGCGGCATCATCGAGCTGGACGTCCGCGCCGACGGCCAGGTCCGCGTCGACATGGGCCCGCCACGCCTGGCGCCCCAGCAGATTCCCTTCGTCGCCGAAGGCGAGGCGCTGAACTACAGCGTCGAGGTCGAAGGCCGCCCGATCGAACTGGCCGCCCTGTCCATGGGCAACCCCCATGCGGTGCTGCGCGTCGAGGACATCGACAAGGCGCCGGTCCACGAGCTGGGCCCGAAGATCGAACACCACTCGCGCTTCCCGCAACGGGTCAACGTCGGCTTCCTCCAGGTGATCGACCGCAACCAGGCGCGCCTGCGCGTGTGGGAGCGTGGCGCCGGGGAAACCCAGGCCTGCGGTACCGGTGCCTGCGCCGCCGCCGTGGCCGCCATCCGCCAGGGCTGGATGGACTCGCCCGTGCAACTGGAGCTGCCGGGTGGCAAGCTGTCCATCGAATGGGCCGGCCCCGACCAGTCCGTGATGATGACCGGACCCGCCGTGCGCGTGTATGAAGGGCAGGTCCGCCTATGAGCGAGCAGCGAGCATGAGTGACAAGCACCAGGAACCGCCTCAGCACCTCGACTCCGAAACGGTCGCCGCCTACCTGCGGCACCACCCGGAGTTCTTCGTCGACCACGAAGAGCTGATTCCCGAACTGCGCATCCCGCACCAGCCGGGCGAAGCCGTGTCCCTGGTGGAACGCCAGGTCAAGCTGCTGCGCGAGCGCAACATCGAGATGCGCCATCGGCTGTCGCAGCTGATGGACGTGGCCCGGGACAACGACCGGTTGTTCGACAAGACCCGTCGCCTGGTGCTCGACCTGCTCGACGCCGGCACCCTGGAAGAAGTGGTCAGCGCGGTGGAAGACAGCCTGCGCCACGAGTTCCAGGTGCCCTTCGTCAGCCTCATCCTGTTCAGCGACAGCACCCTCCCGGTCGGCCGCAGCGTCACCAGCGTGGAGGCCCAGCAAGCCATCGGCGGCCTGCTGGTGGCCGGCAAGACCATCTGCGGGGTGCTCCGCGCCCACGAGCTGGAATTCCTCTTTGGCAAGGACGAAGGCCCCAAGGTCGGCTCCGCCGCCGTGGTGTCCCTCAACCACCAGGGCCAGCATGGCGTCCTCGCCATCGGCAGCCACGACCCGCAGCACTACAAGAGCTCGCTGGGCACCCTGTTCCTCGGCTACATCGCCGAAGTCCTGGCCCGCGTGCTGCCCCTCTTCGCCTCCCCGCTGCGCTCCGTGAGGTAGGCGGCGGGCGACGCACAGCGGCAGGAGTAGACGGATGAACGCCGATCTGGACCGCTACATCGAACACCTGCGCAGCGAACGCCAGGTCTCGCCCCACACCCTCGACGGCTACCGCCGTGACCTGGGCAAGGTCGTCGCCCTGTGCGAGACCTTCGCCATCGCCGACTGGCCCGCCCTCGACCCGCGCACCCTGCGCAGCATGGTCGCCCGCCTGCACCAGCAGGGGCAGTCAAGCCGCAGCTTGGCGCGCCTGCTCTCGGCGGTACGCGGGCTCTACCGCTACCTGGTGCGTGAAGGCGTCTGCCGCCACGACCCGGCCAGCGGCCTTAGCGCCCCCAAAGGCGAGCGCCGCCTGCCCAAGACCCTGGATGCCGACCGCGCCCAGCAACTGCTGGATGGCGCCGTGGAAGATGACTTCATCGCCCGCCGCGACCAGGCCATCCTGGAACTCTTCTATTCCTCAGGGCTGCGCCTGTCGGAGCTGGTGGGGCTAAACCTAGACGGCCTGGACCTGAGCGACGGCAGCGTGCGCGTGCACGGCAAGGGCAACAAGGTGCGCGAACTGCCGGTGGGCCGCATGGCGCGGCAGGCACTGGAGCAATGGCTGCCACTGCGCGCCCTGGCCAACCCACAGGACGGCGCGGTATTCGTCGGCCGCACCGGCCGCCGCCTGGGGCCTCGCGCCATCCAGCTGCGGGTGCGGGCCGCCGGGGTCCGCGAACTGGGCCAGCACCTGCACCCGCACATGCTGCGCCACTCCTTCGCCAGCCACATGCTGGAATCCTCCCAGGACCTGCGCGCGGTGCAGGAGCTGCTCGGCCACGCCGACATCTCCACCACGCAGATCTACACCCACCTGGATTTCCAGCACCTGGCAGCGGTCTACGACAAGGCCCACCCACGGGCCAAGCGCAACAAGGCGAACGACGAATGAGCATCCAGCTGATCACCTTCGACCTCGACGACACCCTCTGGGACGTCGCCACCGTGATGCACGGCGCCGAAGCGGCCCTGCGTGAGTGGCTGGCCCTGCAGGCGCCGAAGCTCGGGCCGGTGCCCATCGAGCACCTGTGGGCTATCCGCGCGCGCCTGCTGGCGGCCGAGCCGGCACTCAAGCACCGCCTCAGTGAGCTGCGCCAGCGCATCCTGTTCCATGCCCTGGAAGAGGCCGGCTACCCCCGGGACGAAGCGGGCACCCTGGCCACCCGGGGCTTCGACGTCTTCCTCGACGCACGTCACCGCATCGACCTGTTCCCCGAGGTGCACCCGACCCTGGAGATACTCGCCAACCGCTATCGCCTGGCGGTGATCACCAACGGCAACGCCGACGTGCGCCGCCTGGGCCTGGCCGACTACTTCCAGTTCGCCCTGTGCGCCGAGGAGCTGGGCGTCGGCAAACCCGACCCGCACCCGTTCGAGGAGGCGCTGAAACGCGCAGGCGTCGCAGCCGCGCAGGCGGTGCACATTGGCGACCACCCCAGCGACGACATCCACGGCGCCCGTAACGCCGGCATGCGCGCCATCTGGTTCAACCCCCAGGGCAAGGCCTGGGATGGCGAAAGCGCGCCGGATGCGGAGATCCGCAACCTGGCCGAGCTGCCGGCCCTGCTCGGCCGCTGGAACAACCCGGGCTGAGCGTTCGCCAGCCATGAAAAAGCCCGCTGATAGCGGGCTTTTTCATGTGACGGCAAGCCTTAGATGGGGCGGCTGCCGTACTTGCTGTCCGGCTTCTTGGGCGGGTCGGCAACCACATTGGGCTCGACTTCCTGCACCTTGCCACCGCGCGCCAGGAAATCTTCCATGGCCCGCGCGAGCGCATCGCGCTCCTTCTGCTTGGCTTCGATGCTGGGTAGTTCTTCGACTTCTACCGCCGCCTTCTTGCCCTTGCTCTTGCCGCCGGACGCTGGGGATTCGCTGTCACTCTCGCTATCGCCGTCATCGCTGTCTTCGGCCGCCGCAAGCTCCTCGCCCTCATCCTCGTCGGATGCCTCGAGCTCGTCTTGTTCCAGATCTTCGTCGCTCATGTTCTACCTCTTGTCTTGCCAAAGCAGGTTAGTTATAGCCCAGCCGCGCCAGCGTGCTAACGCCACTGGAAAAAAATCAGATCGCCTCGCCGTTGAGCGTGGCGACGACCCGGCGCACGCCGCCATGATCGCGGTGTTCGCCCAGGTAAATCCCCTGCCAGGTTCCCAGCGCGAGCCGCCCTTCCTGTATCGGCAGCATCAGCTGGCAGCCCAGCAGGCTCGACTTGAAATGCGCCGGAAGGTCATCCGGGCCTTCATAGTCATGTTCGTAGCCACCCTCGCCCTGGGGCACGAGGCGATTGAAGAATCGCTCGAAATCGCGCCTCACCGAGGGGTCGGCATTTTCATTGACGGTCAGTGATGCCGATGTGTGCTGCAACCACAGGTGCAACAGACCGACGCGACAGCGTCGCAGTTCCGGCAAATTCGCCAGCAGCTCATCGGTCACCAGATGAAAGCCGCGTGGCCGTGCGCGCAGGCTGATCAGGGTCTGCTGCCACATGCACGTCTCCCGCTTCGAACTCGTCGGCGCGCATTCTAGCGCGGCTCCAGAAAAAGCAAAGGGCGCCTTGCGGGCGCCCTTTGCGGCTCGTGTTGCATCTTCTGCAGACGCCTTGCGGCGACAGCGACCTCGAGCGAGCCAGAGCCCCAGGTACGACGGCCCATGGCCGCCTCGACAGGGCCCGGCGCGGAGCCGGGCCATGGCGCTTACAGGTTGTAGCCGCGCTCGTTGTGCTGAGCCAGGTCGAGGCCTACGGTCTCTTCCTCTTCGCTGACGCGCAGGCCCATCACCAGGTCCAGTACCTTGAGGATCACGAAGGTGACGATGGCGGTGTAGACCACGGTGAAGGCGACGCCCTTGAACTGGATGAACACCTGGCTGGCGATGTCTTCGACGGCGCCGAAGCCACCCAGGGCCGGGGCCGCGAACACGCCGGTCAGCAGGGCACCGATGATGCCGCCGATGCCGTGTACGCCGAAGGCGTCCAGGGAGTCGTCGTAGCCCAGCTTGCGCTTCAGGCTGGTGGCGCTGAAGAAGCACAGGACGCCAGCGGCCAGGCCGATGATCAGGGCGCCCATCGGGCCGACGGTGCCGGCAGCCGGGGTGATGGCGACCAGGCCGGCGACCACGCCGGAAGCGATGCCCAGGGCGCTCGGCTTACCGTGGGTCAGCCACTCGGCGAACATCCAGCCCAGGGCAGCGGCGGCCGTGGCGATCTGGGTGACCAGCATGGCCATGCCGGCGGTGCCGTTGGCGGCAACGGCGGAGCCGGCGTTGAAGCCGAACCAGCCGATCCACAGCATGGCGGCGCCGACCAGGGTGTAGCCCAGGTTGTGCGGGGCCATCGGAGTGGTCGGGTAGCCCTTGCGCTTGCCCAGTACCAGGCAGGCCACCAGGCCGGCGACACCGGCGTTGATGTGCACCACGGTACCGCCAGCGAAGTCCAGTACGCCCCAGTCCCACATCAGGCCACCGTTGCCGCTCCACACCATGTGGGCGATCGGTGCATAGACGAGGGTGAACCAGATGGCCATGAAGATCAGCATCGCGGAGAACTTCATGCGCTCGGCGAAGGCACCGACGATCAGGGCCGGGGTGATGATGGCGAAGGTCATCTGGAAGGTGATGAACACGCTTTCAGGGAAGGCAGCGGTCAGGCTGTCGACGGTCAGACCGGACAGGAAGGCCTTGCCGAAGCCACCGACGAAGGAGTTGAAGTTGACGACGCCCTGCTCCATCCCGGTGGTGTCGAAGGCCAGGCTGTAGCCGAAGACGACCCAGAGGATGCTGATCAGGCCGGTGATGGCGAAGCACTGCATCATCACCGAGAGGATGTTCTTGGAACGCACCATGCCGCCGTAGAACAGCGCCAGGCCGGGAATGGTCATGAACAGCACCAGCGCGGTAGCGGTCAGCATCCACGCGGTATCACCGCTGTTCAGCACGACCTCGTCAGCGGCCATGGCGAGGCCGGGGGTAACGAGGGACAAAAGGGCTCCTAGCCCTGCGGCTTTACGCAGAGTCATGTTGTTTTCTCCTGGGGCGTTGGGGTTCGGAGGCTTAGATCGCGTCTGTGCCGGTTTCGCCGGTACGGATGCGGATGGCCTGTTCCAGATTGACGACGAAGATCTTGCCGTCACCGATCTTGCCGGTGTTGGCTGCCTTGGTGATGGCCTCGATCACACGATCCAGTTGATCGTCGGCGATGGCGACATCGATCTTCACCTTGGGCAGGAAATCGACCACGTATTCCGCGCCACGGTACAGCTCGGTATGACCCTTCTGCCGACCGAAGCCTTTGACTTCAGTAACGGTGATGCCCTGCACGCCGATCTCGGACAGCGACTCGCGCACGTCATCGAGTTTGAACGGCTTGATGATGGCAGTGACTAGCTTCATGAAACTCTCTCCCGTATTTGGTGGACTTGCCCCAGGAAAAACGAACCCGGCTCAAGTCTAAGCGCAGTGTCTGGCTTTGTAACGCGTCGAACCGCCCTGGCTCGGCCACTTCGAACGCAGACCAACCGCTTCCGGCGAAACACTCCCCCGCCTCGCCCGACACACCGGTACTGCATCGGTGCATGCGTCGTATGGCCTAAAGCAGAAAGCTTGCCAGCTCCACCAAAAGCGCAGTTTTTCAAGCAGATACTGGCCGTATGCCCCCTCGGCGCCGGAAGATGCCCCGGCATCGCGCACCAAGATGGCGCATCTGACGAATGACCATTGCTCAAAAATTGTGCGCCGCCCATCGGGATCGGCCATTCACCCCGCGTGGTAGACTGCCCGCCGCCTGACTATGGAAGCCCATCATGCTGCCACCCAAAGCCCTGCTAGACGCCCTCGGCGCCCACGCCTCCCGCTTGTTCAGCGGTGATACCCCGCTGCCCCGCGCCGAATTCGAAACCCAGTTCAAAGCCCTGCTGCAGAGCGCCTTCAGCAAGCTCGACCTGGTAAGCCGCGAGGAATTCGACAGCCAGATGGCCGTCCTCGCCCGTACCCGCGCCCGCCTCGAGGCCCTGGAAGCCAAGGTCGCCGAGCTGGAAGCCACGCCCACCCCTCCGCCGAACGAGTGACCCGGCGGGCGGGTGACGCGATCAAGGAGCGATCATGTCCCTGGCCCTCGTTCACAGCCGCGCTCAGCTAGGCGTCGAAGCGCCTGCCGTAACCGTGGAAGCGCACCTCACCAACGGCCTGCCGTCCCTGGCCCTGGTCGGCCTGCCGGAAGCGGCGGTCAAGGAAAGCAAGGACCGCGTGCGCAGCGCCATCCTCACCAGCGGCTTCGAATTCCCGCTGCGGCGCATCACCCTGAACCTGGCACCGGCCGACCTGCCCAAGGACGGCGGGCGTTTCGACCTGGCCGTGGCCCTCGGCATCCTCGCCGCCAGCGGCCAGGTGCCGGTCGCCAGCCTGGCCGAGGTGGAATGCCTCGGTGAGCTGGCCCTCTCCGGCGCGCTGCGCCCGGTCCAGGGCGTCCTCCCCGCTGCCCTTGCCGCCCGCGCGGCAGGGCGCACCCTGGTGGTGCCGAAGGACAATGCCGAAGAAGCCAGCCTCGCCAGCGGCCTGCGGGTGATCGCCGTCGGCCACCTGCTGGAACTGGCCGCGCACCTCACCGGGCAAACGCCCCTCGAACCCTATGCCTCCGCCGGCCTGCCGAACCGCGCCGACGCCTACCCGGACCTTGCCGAAGTACAGGGCCAGGTGGCCGCCAAGCGCGCCTTGCTGGTGGCCGCCGCCGGTGCCCACAACCTGCTGCTCTCCGGGCCACCCGGCACCGGCAAGACGCTGCTCGCCAGCCGCCTGCCCGGCCTGCTGCCGCCCTTGCAGGAGCAGGAGGCACTGGAAGTCGCCGCCATCCACTCGGTGGCCAGCAACACCCCGCTGGACAGTTGGCCGCAACGCCCCTTCCGCCAGCCGCACCACAGTGCATCCGGGCCCGCCCTGGTGGGTGGCGGCAGCAAGCCCCGCCCTGGCGAAATCACCCTGGCCCACCAGGGCGTGCTGTTCCTCGACGAGCTGCCGGAGTTCGACAGAAAGGTCCTCGAAGTCCTGCGCGAGCCCCTGGAGAACGGAGAGATCGTCATCGCCCGGGCCAACGACCGGGTGCGCTTCCCGGCGCGCTTCCAACTGGTCGCCGCCATGAACCCCTGCCCCTGTGGCTACCTGGGTGACGTCACCAACCCGTGCCGTTGCACCCCGGAACAGATCCAGCGCTACCGCGCCAAGCTCTCCGGCCCGCTGCTCGACCGCATCGACCTGCACCTCACCGTCGCCCGCGAAGCCACCTCCCTGGACGACCCCAAGCCCGGTGGCCAGGACAGTGCCAGCGCCGCGAAAACCGTGGCCCAGGCCCGCCAGCGCCAGCTCGATCGCCAGGGCTGCGCCAACGCGTTTCTCGACCTCCAGGGCCTGCGTCGCCACTGCCCGCTGGTGGTGGAGGACCGTCGCTGGCTGGAAAACGCCTGCGAACGCCTCGGCCTGTCGTTGCGCGCCGCACACCGCATCATCAAGGTCGCCCGCACCCTCGCCGATCTCGACGGCACCCCGACCATTGCCCGCCAGCACCTGGCCGAGGCACTGCAGTACCGCCCGGCCACCGAGCCCTGAGCCCTGAGCCCTGAGCCCCGTAAAGCAGGGAAACACTTGCGCCGCCGGGCCACGCCAGGGCCGATGGCATACTGCGGCCCCACCCGCCAAGCCACCTGGTCCACCTCGATGAACAGCCTGCAAATCGGCCCTGTCGCCCTTTCCGCCTCCCAGGCGCTTTTCTACCTGGGCTTCTTCGTCGCTCTTGGCTGTGGCTGGTGGCTGGGGCGCAAACGAGGCGCCAACCCCGAAGGCGCCCTGTTCGCCATGCTGGTCGCCGGGGTGCTGGCGGCGCGTCTCACCTTCGTCGCTTTCTATTTCGCCGAGTACCGCACCGAGCCCTGGCGCATGCTGGATATCCGCGACGGCGGCTTCCTCCTCCTGCCCGGCCTGGCGCTGGCGGCACTGGTGGGCATTCTCCATGTCCGTCGCCACCCAGCCGTACGCCGCCCCTTGGGTATCGCCCTGCTGGTGGGCGCCACGCTCTGGGGCGGCGGCAGCGCGCTGCTGGCAGCCCTGGAGAGCGGCCGCCAACTGCCGGACGTGGCGCTGAGCGACCTCGACGGCAAGCCTGTGGATATCCGTGAACTGGATGGTCGGCCGCTGGTGATCAACCTCTGGGCCACTTGGTGCCCGCCGTGCCGCCGCGAGATGCCGGCCCTGCAAGCGGCCCAGCAGGCCCGCCCCGACCTGCGCTTCGTGCTGATCAACCAGGGCGAGAACGCCGAACACGTGAAGCGCTTCCTGCAGGAGCAGGGCCTGGAGGTGCAGGACGTGCTGATCGACGGCGGCAACCGCTTCGGCGCGCTGACCGGTTCCTACGGCCTGCCGACCACACTGTTCTACGACGGCCAGGGGCGGATGCTGAAGAGCCACATGGGCGAACTATCCCGGGCCAGCCTCAGCCGTGAGCTGGAGAGCCTGACCACCGAGTGAGCGCCCGAGCAGAACGCGACCCAAAGAAAAGGCGCCCATCGGGGCGCCTTTTTCATTGCGGCGGAACGGCCGGACTCGGCGGAAGCGCCCCACTTCCTGGCGCAGTTCCTCGGCCAGGCGGTCCAGCTCCTGGGCGGTCGGCAGAGGGCACGGCAACGCTGAAGAAATCTTACGCACCGTCATTCCAGAAGCGGCCATGGTCGGGCTCGCGGGCAAACCCGCCCAAATTGTCGTCAATGGACTCGGGGGAGGTTTCGCTCATCAACGCCAGGGAGCAGACCTTGCCGATGCAGAAGCTCCAAAGGATGACTACCGAAGCTAAAGCCCAACTAGAAGCTTCTAAACCCTGGCCGGAGGTAAACGCCAGCGTCAGGAACAGCTCACTCGGACACCTCGCTCGCACTTTCTGAGTGACCTCGCGAGGAATCTGGCCTCGTCTTAGCGCCGAATAAAATTGACGCCAGAACCAGCCCCATGCCGATCAGGTGACCTGTCGACATCAACTCCCCCAGTACTAGCAAGCCGATCAATGCTGCACTGACGGGCATAACCCCAGTGAACAGGCCTGCTACGTTGGCTGGCACCTCTGAGATACCTCTGTACCACAGAAGAAAGGAGAGCACGCTAGCAGTAATGGAGTACAGCAAAACCCAACACCATAGCTCTACACTAGGCGTGCTCCAGTCAAAAGCAATTGCTTGGGGAATAGCGAGAGGAAGAAAAAGCAGTGCACCTATGAGGTTAACTCCAAACGCCATAGCCCACGGGTGAACAGATAACGAAAGCCGACGAGAGAAAACCGCAAATAGCGCCTCAGCAAGAACCGCACAAAGTACCAGCACATTACCCAGCATGCTGCTCTTTTCAGAAGAGCTTGCGTCGTGCACGTTTAGCAACGCGATGCCCAGCACAGCAAGCGCGATAGCAGTTGCACCCCGGCCATCTACTCTTTCACGAAGCCATAGCCATGCTAAAAGTGCTATGACTGACGGAAGTGCGCTCGTGATGATGCCGGCACTTGTCGCCGAAGTGTAGATCACGCCATAGAGCATAAAGAGGCTAAAAAGAAAGCAGCCAAAGAAAGACTGCATAAAAAGCCCACCCCAGCTAGACGAATTAAGCCCATGTCGAAATGAGGGCCTGATCATACCAGGGGCAAGAATGAGAGTTGCAATTAGAAAGCGCAACGCAGCGAAGAGAAAAACCGGCAGTTCTGCTACAACTATCTTACCAATACCGATATTACTACCGACCATACACATTGAGAGAGCAAGGCAGAAATAGGCGATTATTGGTGTCTTGTAATTTTTTTGCGGCATAACCCCACCATGCATCTATGTGCTTGCTTGTACAAGGAGCTAATTTCTCGCCCCGAGAATTCTTGCTCCAACCCGCACCATAGTTGCCCCATGCGAAACTGCGCACACGTAGTCATCACTCATGCCAATGCTAAGCTCAGGCAATCCATAGGTATCTCTGATTTTTTTTCATACGCAAGAAATATGGAGACGCGTCAACTCCAGCGGGAGGAATACACATAACCCCTGATATATTCAGGCAGTACTCCTCCGTAGACAGACGGAATAATTTTTCAAAATCTTCCGGCGACACGCCGGATTTTTGTGGTTCCCGACCGATATTTATTTGAATAAGACAGCTCACGCTTCTATTTTGCCGATCAATTTCTTTAGCGACTCGCATTGCAGTCTCTGGCTTATCTATAGACTGAATCACATCGAAAATTTTGACGATATCTTTAATTTTCTTTGACTGCATTGCTCCTATGTAATGAAGGCTAACGTCATTAAATTCCGCAGCAAGGGTTGACCACTTTTCCCGCGCCTCCTCCAACCTGCTTTCACCGAAGGTGCGATGACCATCTTCAAGCAAGGGGCGGATCCGCTCAACACCGTGAAATTTTGAAACTACGACTAACTGCACCTTCCTATCTTGCTCCGCACGGCGTTGGAGTTCCGAGTCGATCTCACTACTGACAACTCGAAAATTACTAACTACCTCATTCATTGGCTAGTACCTCCACACCAGCCTCTGCTACAGATATCTTCATTATCGTTTTAACGGCGATTCCGGTCTCATTGAGAACCCGCTCAACTCCACGGTTTTCGACCTTCTCTACCACGCAGACGACTTCACCAACAGTTCCACCAGCTTCACGAATAGCTTTAATCAAAGCGATCAAAGCACCGCCTGTGCTTATAGTGTCATCAATAATTGCGACTGTGTCGCCCGGGAGAACACCATTCAAGTACAAATCACCGCGAAAGTACTCAGAATCAATTTTTACCTTTACCTCATTATGAGTGCCTAAGCTATAGGGGTACCAGCGAGCAATAGCCAGCGGAGTGTTTGTCATGACAGAGACCAAAGTGGCCAATGGCGCACCTTTATCCTCCTCTGTCACGATTTTATCCACAGTGAAATTGCCAGCCTTAACCACCGCTAAGGCCGCTTCCCAGAGGACCTTGGGGCGAAGTGCAGGCAACTGATCCGTGAACTCGTTGACGGTAGTGAAATGGCTTCCTGACCTTACTACTTTGGCAGATGTTTAAACGTCCTTGAGAAGCATATGTCTCTCCTTAGCGCTCAATAAAAATGGATTAGCCACCATTGTATTCCGGGTAAACCCCTGACCAACGACTCTTATACTTCCATGCAGAATCAAAGAACAGGGTAACTATCGTCTTACCCGTGACCGCCCTAGAGAGCTGCTCACAGACATACAGATTAGCTCCGCATGTAGGCCCAACACCAAGCTGCTCTTCTTCGATGAATTTCTTCATTCGGTTCCACGAGTAAGCCCCATCGACGACAACCACCTCATCGATGACCTGCTCATTAGTATTGCAAGACAGCACGCCTGCACCAAGGCCCATCATATTGTGTGGCCTATGACAAAACTCCAAATTGTTCTTTTTAGCGTAAAGCGGCGCAGACCTATCTACCTCAATGCCTATAGTTTTTATATTAGGGTATTTAGCTTTTAGAACCTCAGATATTCCAGAGAAGGTCCCACCAGTCCCAATAGAACACACAAAATAATCAGGTATTTCTTTCTGCTCTTCTAGCTGAGCAGCGATTTCATTACCACACTGGATCCATGCAGATTTATTTAGCAAACTGGAGCCCTGATCCAAAAAATAAAACTTATCGGAGGGCTTGTCCGCTACGTAATCTCTTGCCGCCTGCACCGAGCCATTGAGAAACTCATTTCTGTTTGTCTCGATGATGTCAGCACCAAACTCACGAATTTGACGCTTGCGCTCTTCGGTCATTCCCTCAGGCATAAAAATTACAACGTTGTACCCTTTCATCTTTCCAACCCATGCCAGAGCAGCTCCCCCATTTCCTGTGGAGCAGTCGACCAAGGTCATTCCAGGAGCTATTTTTCCTGCGGACTCAAGTTCAGCAACCATGTGCAAAAATGTTCTATCTTTATGGCTTCCTGTTGGATTCATAAATTCGCATTTTGCAAAAATCTTATTACCATTTGCACTGGCGCTTATTACCCGATGCATTCGGGTATTACCGACATTGTGAAGCCCCAACTCCGCCAACATAGTAGTGCAACTCCATCGCTCGTGATAATTGGCAACCAAGCCCTCTTCGCAAAGCAGGGCAAAGCCTTATTAGAGCTAATCAACTGACAGTTCGAGAACCGTGTCCTCCTGGCCATGAGTGCATTGCAAATGGCAAGAAATAGAGCTAGTGCTTGCAGATCTGGCGAGGGTACGAGGCATCGTGGGAGTCCTTGTCTTTTCGTTCCACCCGCGAAATGCTGCAGTGGGTAGAAGCTCAGTTCCTATGAATTTTAGCTTCGCATCGTTTCTGATAGGTCTGGGCGCAAGACTGGAGACGCCGCAAATTAAAATAACTACTGGCGCTAACTGATTTAATAAAGTGTCAGCTAGCTTCCTCACTGGATATTTATTTAACTTTTCCAATATTACAAGGCGAGAGCTTCACCTGTGGCACTCTACCTACATGAGTTATAGAGACTTCATACAGGTGGGAATTTTTAGCGCGCGACCTGCAATGGCAGGGTATACGCCTCCCTTGAACCGGATCCTGCCCGTTTTGCTTTGAGTCACCCCTGGCTTCGTAGTCACCTTCGAGCCTCATGCCAAGGCCCATCAGGGGTGCGACGAACAACCCGCGTTACTCTTAAGAACTCAAAACCGAAGCAGTCCAGCAAGTGACCAAGCGTGCCCGCGAATAGCCTGGACGCCTGGATCCAGCGCTACAGCAAGCCCCGGCTTGCGGGTGATAAGCAAGCCGAGCTGCGCCGTCTGCGCGAAGAATGCAAGCGGGTGTACGAAGAGCGAGACATCCTGAAAAAGGCCGCCGCGCACTCTGCAAAGAGTCTGGCTGAAGTACGCCTTCAGCACTACCCAATCGCTTGAGGCATCAGTTCACTGCTAGCGAGCCGAGCAAAGTACCTATGAAGGCTGGATGTACTTGGCGGTGGTGCAGGATCTGTCAGGTGTTTGGATGGTCGATGAAGCCATGGATGCTCAGCGAACTGACCATCGATACATTGTTGCTGGCGGTTTGGCGGCGCCAGTTCAAGCAAGAGAGAATTTAGCCACCGAGAGAGCACTCGGGCAGAACGCGACCCAAAGAAAAGGCGCCCATCGGGGCGCCTTTTTCATTGCAGCGGAACGGCCGGACTCAGCGGAAGCGCCCCACTTCCTGGCGCAGTTCCTCGGCCAGGCGGTCCAGCTCCTGGGCGGTCTGCGCCAGGTTGGCGACCACTTCGCGCTGCTCGCTGTTGGCCAGGGCGATGCTCTGCAGGTTGCTGCTGAGCAGGGTCGCGGTGCTGCTCTGCTCCTGGGTGGCGGTGGTGATGGCGGCGAACTGCTCACCGGCGGCGGTGCTCTGCTGGGCGATCTGCGCCAGGGCGGCGGCGACCTTGGCGTTGCGCTCCAGGCCGTCCTGCATCAGCGCCTTGCCGTGCTCCATGGTGCTGATGGCGCTGGCGGTTTCATCCTGGATGCTGCCGATCATGCTGGAGATCTCGGTGGTCGCCTCGCGGGTGCGGGCGGCGAGGTTGCGCACCTCGTCGGCCACCACGGCGAAGCCCCGGCCCTGCTCGCCGGCACGCGCCGCCTCGATGGCAGCGTTGAGTGCCAGCAGGTTGGTCTGGTCGGCTATGGCGGTGATGACCCCGACGATGCCGCCGATTTCCTGGGAGCGCTGGCCCAGGGTGTTGATCACTTCGGCGGTGCCGTTGAGGGCTGTGGATATCTGCTCCAGCGCCGCAGAGGCCTCGCCCATGGAGCTCTGGCCGATGCGGGTCTGCTGGGCGTTGTCGCTGGCCATGCGCTCGGTGGCACGCATGTTGTCGGCGATGTTCAGCGAGGTGGCGCTGAACTCCTCCACCGCGCCGGCCATGCTGCTGATCTCGCCGGACTGCTGCTCCATGCCTTCATAGGCACCGCTGGAGAGACCCGACAGCACCTGGGAGCGGCTGCCGACCTGCTGCGCCGAGCTGCGGATGTGCGCCACCATGGTCGACAGCGCCTCGCCCATCTGGTTGAAGCTGCGCGCCAGCTCGCCGATCTCATCGTTGCTGGATACATCCAGGCGCACGCTAAGGTCGCCCGCGCCCAGCGCCCGGGCCTGTTCCACCAGTTCGCCCAGCGGACGCAGGCGCTTGCGCAGCAGCCAGATCACCGAGGTTACCGCCAGCACCATGGCCAGCAGGCTGCCGAAGGCCAGCTGGCCGCCGACGCTCCAGGTCACCTCGCGGATTTCCGCCTTGGGCATGCTCGCCACCACCTGCCAGGGGCCATCGGCGAAAGACACGGCAACGCTGAAGAAATCCTCTTCGCCATCGCTCCAGAAACGGCCATGGCCGGGCTCGCGGGCCAACGCGGCGAGGGTGTCGCCGATGGCTTCCGGGCGGCGCACGCCGGCCGGGGTCACCAGCCACTTGCCGGTCTCGTCCATCAGCGCCAGGGAGCCGGTCTTGCCGATGCGGAAGCGCTGCAGGTTGGCGAACTGGGCATTCTGCGCGTCGGTGTAGTCGAAGCCGACGAAGAGCACCGCGATGACCTGGCCGCCGCTGTCGCGCACCGGCGTGTACTGGGTCATGTAGTAGCGGTCGAAGAGCAGCGCGCGGCCCACGTAGTTCTGCCCGGACAGCAGGCGCTGGTAGGCAGGGTGGGCGTGGTCGAGCACGGTGCCGATGGCGCGGGTGCCGTCCTGCTTGTTCAGCGAGGTGGTGACGCGGACGAAGTCGGCGCCATCGCGGACGAACACCGTGGCCACGCCGGCGGTGAGGTGGCGGAACTCGTCCACCAGGGTGAAATCGTTGTTCAGCACCTGGCCGTTGAGGTACAGGGCCGGCGGGCTCAGTGCGGCGACCGGCACGCGCTCGTCGGCGTGCAGCGCGAGGCCGCTGGCGAAGCGCTGCTCGAACAGACTGGCGAGGCGCTGGGTGCTTTCGCGCAGGCTGCCGTGGAAGGTGCTGAGCTGGTCGGCGAGCAGGCGGGCCTCGCTGGCCAGGTGCTCTTCGCGGGTGGCCAGGTTGGCCTGGTCCAGGGAGCGCAGGGCGAAGAGCGTGCTGCCACTGATCAGCAACACGAGGATCAGGGCGAGGGCGGCGGCGAGCTGCCAGGCGATACGAGACCTGGGCGGGTTCATGGGGTTTCTCCAGTTTTTTGCAGGCAGGGCTGACGAGGAGCTTCTGGGGCTCCTTCGGCGGGCGGCGAGAATACTTGACCGCCTTACTGAGGTATAGGACGCATCTGCCGAAAGCACCGGAAAATTGTGTAAGCGCAGGCCACGCCGCTCTAGCGCTTGAAGCTCACCGGCGGCAAACGCATCGCCGCTACTTCGGCCAGCAGGTAATCCCGCAGGCGACGCAGGCGATCCTGGCCGCTGCGTGCCTTCGGCCACACCAGGTAGTAACTCTGGCCGCTGGGTACGGCGCTGGGCCAGGGCAGGCCGATGCGCCCTTCCTCCACATCCTCGGCGACCATCACCAGGTCGCCGATGGAGATGCCGTAGCCCCGCGTCGCCGCGACTATGCCCAGCTCCAGGGTGTCGAACACCTGGCCGCCCTTGAGCGGCACGTCCTGTTCCAGGCCCATGGCGTGCAACCAGCGCCGCCAGTCGCGGCGATCCGGCGTGGGGTGCAGCAGCTCGGCGCCACGCAGTCGCGCCAGGTCCCAAGGCCCCTCGGCGGCGGCCGAGGGCGCGCTGACCGGGATCAGCCATTCGGCGAACAGCTCGACGCTCTCCCATTCATCGCTGAAGCCGCCGCTGCTCAGCAGCACCGCGCAGTCGAAGGGCTCGTGGTTGAAGTCGACCTTGTCCACATCCATCCAGGCGCTGGTCAGCTGCACCTCCACGTCCGGGTTCTGCAGGCGGAAGCGCGACAGCCGCGCCAGCAACCAGCGCATGGTCAAGGTCGAGGGCGCCTTGAGGCAGAGGATGCTGTCGTCCACCCGCAGCGTGGCGCAGGCACGCTCCAGGGAGTCGAAGCCCTCGCGCAGGCCGGGCAGGATCATCCGCGCCGGCTCAGTGAGCTGGAGGCTGCGCCCCTTGCGCTCGAACAGGCGGCAGGCGAAATGCTCCTCCAGGGTGCGGATATGCCGGCTCACCGCGCTCTGGGTGATGGCCAGCTCCTCGGCGGCACGGGTGAAGGAGGCATGGCGCGCCGCGGCTTCGAAGGCACGCAGGGCGTAAAGCGGTGGCAGGCGACGCGTCATGGTTGAGCCCATTCATGAGTCAGAGTCATGGAAGGCATCATTTTTTTCCCTTTGTGGCGCGGATTCAAGCGCTGGAGAATCCACCGTCTCTGGCCCGATGCGTTTTCGGGCCCGCCATGACAAGTGATCCAGACTCATGCCACAGCAGATCCGCTCTGAACTCCTGGCCATCCTCCGCCTCGCCGGCCCGCTGATCGCGGCGCAGTTGGCCAACGTGCTGATGGTGTTCACCGACACGGTGATGATGGGCCTGCTCGGCCCGGCGGAGCTGGCGGCCGGCGGCCTGGGCGCGGCGAGCTATTCATTCGTGTCTATCTTCTGCGTCGGGGTGATCGCCGCCGTGGGCAACCTGGTCGCCATCCGCCACGGCGCCGGGGACATCGCCGGCGCCGCGCGCCTGACCCAGGCCGGCCTGTGGCTGGGCTGGGGCCTGGCCCTGGGCGCAGGGCTGCTGTTGTGGAACCTAGGCCCGCTGCTGACGCTGTTCGGCCAGGAGGCCCACAACATCGAGGGCGGCATGCGCTTCCTCTCCACCCTGGTGTTCGCCCTGCCCGGCTACATGAGCTTCATGGCCCTGCGCGGCTTCACCAGCGCCATCGGCCGCCCCGGCCCGGTGATGGCCATCAGCATCGGCGGCGCGCTGGCCAACTTCGCCCTCAACTACATGCTGATCCATGGCTGGTTCGGCCTGCCGTCGCTGGGCCTGGCCGGCATCGGCCTGGTCACCGCCCTGGTGATGAACGTCATGGCGCTGCTGCTGGCCTGGCACGTCACCCGCCACCCGGCCTACGCCGCCTATTCCCTGCGCCAGGGCCTGTTCCAGCCGCGCCTGGACGACCTGCGCGAGCTGCTGCGCCTGGGCCTGCCCATCGGCGGCACCTATGCGGTGGAGTCCGGCCTCTTCGCCTTCGCCGCGCTGTGCATGGGCGCCCTGGGCAGCCTGTCGCTGGCGGCGCACCAGATCGCGATCATGTCGGTGTACGTGGCCTTCATGGTGCCGGTGGGCATCTCCTACGCGGTGACCTTCCGCATCGGCCAGCACTTTGGCGCCGGTCGCCTGGAAGACGCACGCCGCGCCGGGCGCCTGGGCATCGCCGTGGGCGCCGGCTGCATGCTCAGCTTCGCCGCGCTGTTCTGGCTGGCGCCGGAATGGGTGGTGGGCCTGTTCCTCGACCGCACTGCCGGCGAGTACCAGGAGGTGGTCGCCCTGGCGGTGAGCCTGCTGGCCATCGCCGCACTGTTCGAGCTGTTCGACGGCATCCAGACCATCGCCATGGGCGCCATCCGCGGCCTCAAGGACGCCAAGACCACCTTCCTCGTCGGCCTCGGCTGCTATTGGCTGGTGGGCGCGCCCACGGCCTGGCTGCTGGCCTTCCCCCTGGGAATGGGCGCCCAGGGCGTGTGGTGGGGCCTGGCATCGGGCCTGGCCTGCGCCGCAGTCGGGCTGACCCTGGGGTTCGAGTGGAAGACCTTGCGCATGTTGCGCCCGCAGGCACCGCTCGGCGACGCCTGCAAGGCGGGCTGAGCGGGGTGCGCTAGAGGTTGGGCTGGCTGCTGAACAGCGGTTGGCGCACGCCGAATACCAGGAAGCGCGCCAGGTCGGCCAGGGGCAGCGGCTTGCTGATCCAGTAGCCCTGCACCTGGTCACAGCCGAACTGGCGCAGCAGGGCCAGTTGCTCGGCGGTTTCCACCCCTTCGGCCACCACCTCCAGGTTGAGGTTGTGCGCGAGGTTGATCATCGCGCGTACCAACTGGCGGTTCTCGGGGCGATCCTGCATGCCGCCGACGAAGCTCTTGTCGATCTTCAGCAGGGTGATGGGCAGGCTGTTGAGGTGGACGAAGGACGAGAAGCCGGTGCCGAAATCGTCCAGGGAGAAGCGCACGCCGACCTTGCCCAGGGCCTGCATGGTCTGCTGCACCTGTTCGCTGCGGCGCATCACCGCCGTCTCGGTCAGCTCGAACTCCAGCCACTGGGCGTCGACCCCGCGCTCGCTGATGAGGCGGTTCAGGGTCGGCAGCAGCTGGCTGTCCTGGAACTGGCGGAACGACAGGTTCACCGCCATGTGCAGGGCCGGCAGGCCGCGCCCGCGCAGCCACTGCATGTCGCGCAGGGCTCGGGAGATGACCCAGTAGCCGAGGGGGACGATCAGCCCGCTTTCCTCGGCCAGGGGCACGAATTCATTGGGCGACAGCAGGCCACGCTCGGCATGGCGCCAGCGCACCAGAGCCTCGAGGCCGACGATGCGGCCGGTCTCCAGGCACAGGCGCGGCTGGTAGTGCAGCTCCAGCTCGTCGCGGCGCAGGGCGCGGCGCAACTCGCTTTCCAGGTCGGCGAGGCTGCGCGCACTGCGGTTGATACGCTCGTCGAACACATGGAAGGTGCAACCCTGCACGGCCTTGGCCTGCTGCATGGCGATGTGTGCATGCCACATCAGCGGGTCGGCACCTTCGTCGGAGCGGGCATGGGCAATGCCCAGGCTGCAGCCGATGAGCAGGCTCTCGCCGTCGACCCAGTAAGGCTCGCCGAGGGCTTCGGCGATGCGTTCGGCGACCTTCTCGGCACGGGACGGGTCGCGGCGGGTGTCCAACAGCAGGGCGAACTCGTCGCTGCCCAGGCGGGCCAGCTGGTCGCCGGCAGCCAGTTCGCCCTTGAGCCGCGCCACCACCTGGAGGATCAGGCGGTCGCCGGCCTGGTAGCCGAGGGCGTCGTTGGCGTGGCGGAAATTGTCCAGGTCCAGGTGGCCGAGGGCCAGGCCGCGCCCGGCGAATTCGGCCAGGCGCCCCGCCAGCAGGGTCTGGAAGCCCTGGCGGTTGGCGATGCCGGTGAGCGGGTCCTGCTCGGCGAGGCTTTGCAGGGTGTTCTGCAAGGCGCTGCGCTCGCGCATGTAGCGCAGGCTGCGGCGCAGCACGTCGGGGCCCAGTTGGTCACGCACCAGCCAATCGCAGACGCCGGCCGGCGCTTCATCGGGCTCCTGTTCCAGCAGCAGGATGGTGGGCAGGTGGCAACGGCCGGGGGCCGGCAGCAATTGCGGGGTGCAGAGCAGCAAGCCGCCCTCGCTGTCGTCGAACAGGCTGCTGGCGGCCTCCCAGGAGGGGGCGGTGATCAGGGGTGAAAGGCTGCCCAGCGAGCTGAGCAGCTCGCGTAAGGATTCCGCCCAGCCAGGCGATTCCGCCAGCAGGAGCATGCGCATGGGCTCGGCAAGCGCGGACAAATGACCTCCCCGGGGTCACAAAAACAGTGGGCAATTGGCCCAATTCGCGTCGTGATCGACGTCGTTCTTTTAGGTGTGCTTTTGAGGCGACTTGGCGAACTTTGCGCCAAATGTGAACAGCCATCAACAGTGTGTGTCGGAACAATCGTACTTGATGGTTCGAAATAGCCAAGCGCCAAGCTTCACCAAAGGGCGCTACGTCACACTGTTCGGCGCGCATCGGCAGATCGGGGCCGGCCTGTTAGAATGCGCGGCCATTCCCCCGCGAAAAATCGACCCGCATGTCCCGACTCAATCCCCGGCAGCAGGAAGCCGTGAACTATGTCGGCGGCCCGCTCCTGGTGCTCGCCGGTGCCGGCTCCGGCAAGACCAGCGTGATCACCCGCAAGATCGCCTACCTCGTCCAGCAATGCGGCATCCGCGCCCAGTACATCGTCGCCGTGACCTTCACCAACAAGGCCGCCCGCGAGATGAAGGCCCGCGTCGGCACCCTGCTGCACGGCGCCGAAGGCCGTGGGCTGACGGTGTCCACCTTCCACAACCTGGGCTTGAACATCATCCGCAAGGAACACGCGCGGCTGGGCTACAAGCCGGGCTTCTCGATCTTCGACGAGACTGACATCAAGGCGCTGCTGACGGACATCATGCAGAAGGAGTACGCCGGGGACGATGGCGCCGACGAGGTGAAGAACTACATCGGCTCCTGGAAGAACGACCTGATCCTGCCCGAGGAAGCGCTGGCCAACGCGCGCAACCCCAAGGAGCAGACGGCGGCGGTGGTGTACCTGCACTACCAGCGCACCCTCAAGGCCTACAACGCGGTCGACTTCGACGACCTGATCCTGCTGCCGGTGAAGCTGTTCCAGGAGAACCCGGACATCCTCGAAAAATGGCAGCAGCGCGTGCGCTACATGCTGGTGGACGAGTACCAGGACACCAACGCCAGCCAGTACCTGCTGGTGAAGATGCTGGTGCAGCACCGCGCGCAGTTCACAGTGGTGGGCGACGACGACCAGTCGATCTACGCCTGGCGCGGTGCGCGGCCGGAGAACCTGATGCAGCTGAAGGAGGACTTCCCCTCGTTGAAGGTGGTGATGCTGGAGCAGAACTACCGCTCCACCAGCCGCATCCTCAAGTGCGCCAACGTGCTGATCGCCAACAACCCCCACGTGTTCGAGAAGCAGCTGTGGAGCGAGATGGGCGTCGGCGACCCGATCCGGGTGATCCGCTGCCGCAACGAGGACGCCGAGGCCGAGCGCATCGCCATGGAGATCCTCACGCTGCACCTGAAGACCGAGCGGCCCTACAGCCAGTTCGCCATCCTCTACCGCGGCAACCACCAGGCCAAGCTGATGGAGCTGAAGCTGCAGCACCACCAGGTCCCCTATCGGTTGTCGGGCGGCACCAGCTTCTTCGGCCGCCAGGAAGTGAAGGACCTGATGTCCTACTTCCGCCTGCTGGTGAACCCGGACGACGACAACGCCTTCCTCCGGGTGATCAACGTGCCGCGCCGCGAGATCGGCTCCACCACCCTGGAAAAGCTCGGCAACTACGCCACCGAGCGCAAGATCTCGATGTACGCCGCCGCCGACGAGATCGGCCTCGGCGAGCACCTGGACAGCCGCTACACCGAGCGCCTGCAGCGCTTCAAACGCTTCATGGACAAGGTCCGCCAGGACTGCGCGCAGACCGACCCCATCGCCGCCCTGCGCAGCATGGTGATGGACATCGACTACGAGAACTGGATCCGCCAGAACGCCTCCAGCGACAAGGTCGCCGAGTTCCGCATGGGCAACGTCTGGTTCCTCATCGACGCCCTGAAGAACACCCTGGAGCGCGACGAAGAAGGCGAGATGACCATCGAGGAAGCCATCGCCAAGCTGGTGCTACGCGACATGCTGGAGCGCCAGCAGGAAGAGGAGGAGGGCGCTGACGGCGTGCAGATGATGACCCTGCACGCGTCCAAGGGCCTGGAATTCCCCTACGTGTTCATCATGGGCGTGGAGGAAGACATCCTGCCGCACCGCTCCAGCATCGAGGCCGACACCATCGAGGAGGAGCGCCGGCTGGCCTATGTCGGCATCACCCGTGCCCGGCAGAACCTGGCCATGACCTTCGCCGCCAAGCGCAAGCAGTACGGCGAGATCATCGATTGCTCGCCGAGCCGCTTCCTCGACGAACTGCCCCAGGAAGACCTGCAATGGGAAGGCATGGAAGACACGCCGGTGGAGGTCAAGGCGGTGCGCGGCAACACGGCGCTGGCGGACATCCGCGCCATGCTCAAGAAGCCCTGAGGCCGCTGGCCAACAGGCAACCGGGGGCCGTGGCGCGACCTGTCAGAAGGGCATCGCGCGATGCCCCCGCGCCGAGGTAGAATGCCGCGCTTCATCAGCGACAGCAGCTTCGCAGGAAGCCCCTCCCGTGAACATTCTCAAAGAAAAGATCCTCTCCGAAGGCATCGTGCTTTCCGACCAGGTGCTGAAGGTAGACGCCTTCCTCAACCACCAGATCGACCCGCAGCTCATGAAGCACATCGGCCATGAATTCGCCGAACGCTTTCGTGGCCAGGGCATCACCAAGATCGTCACCATCGAAGCCTCGGGTATCGCCCCCGCGGTGATGGCCGGCCTTGAGCTGGGCATCCCGGTGATCTTCGCCCGCAAGTTCCAGTCGCTGACGCTGAAGAACGACCTGCTGATCTCCAAGGTGTTCTCCTTCACCAAGCAGACCGAGAGCACCATCGCCATCTCCGCCAAGCACCTGACGGCATCCGACCACGTGCTGGTGATCGATGACTTCCTCGCCAACGGCCACGCCGCCAAGGCCCTGATCGACCTGATCGGCCAGGCAGGCGCGAGCATCGCCGGCATGGGCATCGTCATCGAGAAGTCGTTCCAGGAAGGCCGCACCCTGCTGGAAAGCGAAGGCTACCGGGTCGAGTCCCTGGCGCGGGTCCAATCCCTGGCCAACGGCACCGTGACCTTCATCGATTAAGTGCCCGGCGCTGCGACAATAAGCCGCAGCAGCCAGACACGAAAAAGCCGCCCGAGGGCGGCTTTTTCGTTGATGCCGGGTCCCTGTTACAGGCCGGACATCTTCTTGATGGTCGCTTTCAGCTCATCATCGGTGCAGTCGGCGCAGGTGCCTTTCGGCGGCATTGCGTTGATACCGGTGATGGCCTTGGCCAGGATGCCGTCGAGGCCGCCCTGGTGGTCGGCACGCTCTTTCCAGGCGGCGGTGTCGCCGATCTTCGGAGCGCCGAGAACGCCGGCGGTGTGGCAGGCGCCACAGTGCTTGGCGATGATGTCGTCCGGCGTCTTGGCGCCGCCGCCTGCGGAGGCTGCTACAGCTTCCACACCCTTGCACTCCTGGCCCTGGACACAGACTTCGCCTACCGGCTTGATACGCTCGGCGATGGCGTCATCGGTCGCGGCCTGGGCGCTAACAGCCCAAAGGGCCAATACGGCAACATGCGCTGCCAGCATCTTATTTATCAGGTTCACCCTTACACCCTCATCCTGGCTAGTGACGCCCGCGGCCACGGTTTCGCGGGCGGGCGCCAGTATAACGGTTAGCCCGCCATGCTGAAACAACCCTACTTGTCGCACGACTAAAGCATGAGCGCCTTGCGACCAGAGGCTGATCAGCCCGATACCTTCGCCCTCTCGACCGCACGCACATAGGTGCCGAAGACGTGGTCCCAGAGCGGCGAGGAAACCCCGAAGTTCTTCTCCACGCCCTTCTGGTGGTGCAGGTCATGGTTGAACACCAGCCCAGGGATGAAACGGTAGAACCAATGCCCGGGGCGGTGCATCACGTAATGCAGCGAGATATAGAGAAAGTAGCCGGCAACCAGCCCGGCGAACAGCGAAGCCAGACCCAGGTAGGCACACAACGGCAGCAGCAGCGCATAGACCGCACTGGTCTTCCAGCTGGAGATGCCGATGAACGCCAGCACGTCGAGATGGTGGGTCCAGTGTTCACGGCGATACAGCGAGTGGAACAGAAAGCGATGCACCCCGTACTCGATGAGCGACCAGAGCAGCAGGCCGGCCAGCAGCTGCCAGGGCAGGATCGGGCCGACGAACAGGGCGATGAGGATGAATAACGGAGCGGTGAAGAAGTCCAGGTAATAGGCGAGCGAGGACATCAACCATTTGTTCGAGGCAGCCACGGGACCTTCCTTGTCATGCGCCGTTGCGCTGGGCACGGCCTTGAGTGGATGAGCACGCCGCCCGGCGACGCGGGCGCAAACCTAGCATGCCGGCGCCGGTCCGATGACCGGCTCGGGTGAAGACCGCGCAGTGGCTCACGAAGCCACGCGCCGGAGGTTGGAACGGACTAGAAGTTGGCCGGCGTGGTCGCGCTGATCAGGCGGGCCGGAACGTCGAAGGGATTGCTGAAACGGTGCGGCTTGCTGCTTTCGAAGTAGTAGCTGTCGCCCGGTTCGAGGATGAACAGCTCGTTGCCGACGGTGAGCTCGAGACGGCCCTCCACCAGCATCCCGGCCTCTTCGCCCTCATGGGCATACATCTCGTCACCGGTGTTGGTGCCCGGCGGGTAGGTTTCGTCGAGGAAGGCGATCGCGCGACTCGGATGGGCCTTGCCCACCAGCTTCATGGTGATCGCACCACTGCAGATATCGGTAAGTTCGGAAGCCCGGTAGACCACCTGGGTCTGGTTGTCCTGTTCCAGATCGAGGGAAAAGAATTCCACCAGCGACATGGGGATGCCCCCGAGCACCTTCTTCAGCGAACTGATGGAGGGGCTGACGCTGTTCTTTTCAATCATGGAAATCGTGCTGTTTGTTACGCCTGCACGTTTGGCGAGTTCACGCTGGGAGAGGCCTTTGAGCTTGCGGATGGATTGCAGTCGAACACCGACGTCCAATGGTGGGATCCTCCTTGGGATTCTTGTTGAGGGGGGTGGTCACGGTGGCCGTATGATGCGGCCAGCGTTCAGTATTTACAACACTTCGGCCGTAAATCCTGCGCAAACTTTCACCACCCCGGAAAACCCCGAGGAAAATCAATTATTTGAACCATCATCAGCTGCGTAGATGGCTCTTTCAGAGCCGCTTCAGCGGTAGATCAACGGCACCCGGCGCAGGTTGCAGAAGATCTGGTAGGGAATGGTGCCGGCCTGGATGGCGACATCGCTGGCCAGGACCTGGCCACCCCAGAACTCGACCCGGCTGCCGAGCCCGGCCTGGGGCAGGTCGGTGAGGTCGACAGTGAGCATGTCCATGGACACTCGGCCAATCAGCCGCGACAGCTGCCCGTCGATGGCCACCGGGGTGCCGGTGGGCGCATGGCGGGGATAGCCGTCGGCATAACCCATGGCGACCACGCCGACGCGCGTCGGGCGCTCGGTGATGAAGCGCGCGCCGTAGCCGACCGGTTGGCCGGCGGGCAGTTCGCGCACGCTGATGACCTTGGACTCCAGGGTCATCACCGGCTTCAGGCGCGAGGCCAGCTCATGGGCCTGCTCGAAGGGCGTTGCGCCGTAGAGCATGATGCCGGGGCGCACCCAGTCGCTCGGCACCTGCGGCCAGCCGAGCACGGCGGGCGAGTTGCGCAGGCTGATCTCGGCGGCGAGGCCGGCACGGGCCTGCTCGAAGACCGCCACCTGCTCGGCGGCGCTGTCGCTGTCCAGTTCGTCGGCACGGGCGAAGTGGCTCATGAGCACGATCTTGCCGACCTTGCCGCTGGCCATCAGGCGCTGGTAACCGTCGCGGTATTCCGCCGGGTGCAGGCCCACGCGGTGCATGCCCGAATCCATCTTCAGCCACACCGTCAACGGGCGGCTCAGGCTGGCGCGCTCGATGGCCTCGAGTTGCCAGGTGGAATGCACCACGCACCAGAGGTCGTAGCGCTCGATCAGCGACAGCTCATCGGCTTCGAAGAAACCCTCCAGCAGCAGGATGGGGCCGACGATGCCGGCATCGCGCAGCTCCAGTGCTTCCTCTATGCAGGCCACGGCGAAACCGTCGGCTTCCGCCTGCAACGCCTGGGCGCACCGCACCGCGCCATGCCCGTAGGCATCCGCCTTGACCACGGCCAGTGCCTTGGCACCGGTGGTTTCGCGGGCGAGACGGTAGTTGTGGCGCAGCGCTTCGAGGTCGATCAGGGCACGGGCGGGACGCATGGCAAAGGCTTCTTCTGGTTATATGAAAAACCCGGCGCGGACGCCGGGCAGAGCAAGGGTTCAGGGCAAGGCGGCGACCACGGTCATTTCCACCAGCACCTCGGGCGAGTACATCTTCGCCTCGACGCAGGCACGGGCCGGGGCGGCGCCCTTGGCGACCCAGGCGTCCCACACGGCGTTCATGCCGGCGTAGTCCGCGTCGATGTCCTTCAGGTAGATGGTCACCGAGAGGATGCGGCTCTTGTCGGTGCCGGCTTCGGCGAGCATGCGGTCGACGGCATCCAGGGTTTCGCGGGTCTGGCGCTCGATGCCCGGGTTAAGCGCTTCATCCAGCTGGCCCGCCAGGTAGACGGTGCCGTTGTGGATGACGATCTCGCTGTAGCGGGCTTCAGTGCGCAGGCGCTGTAGTGACATGTTTCTGGCTCTCCTTGGTGTTGCCATAACGGAAGATGTCCAGGCCTTCGGCGCTGATCTGCGGACGCTTGCGCGCCATCAGGTCGGCGAGCAGGCGGCCGGAACCGCAGGCCATGGTCCAGCCAAGGGTACCGTGTCCGGTATTCAGGAACAGGTTGCGGAACGGGGTCGCGCCCACGATCGGCGTGCCGTCCGGGGTCGCCGGGCGCAGGCCGGTCCAGAACTCGGCGCGAGTCAGGTCGCCGCCCTGGGGGTAGAGGTCGGCGGTGATCATTTCCAGGGTTTCGCGGCGACGCGGGTTAAGCGACAGGTCGAAGCCGGCGATCTCGGCCATACCGCCCACGCGGATGCGGTCGTCGAAGCGGGTGATGGCGACCTTGTAGGTCTCGTCGAGGATGGTCGAGGCGGGCGCCATGTCCGGGTTGGTGATGGGCACGGTCAACGAGTAACCCTTGAGCGGGTACACCGGCGCCTTGATGCCTAGCGGTTTGAGCAGCTGCGGGCTGTAGCTGCCGAGGGCCAGCACGTAGCGGTCGGCGGTCTCCAGCTTGCCGTCGATCCACACGCCGTTGATGCGATCACCGGCGAAGTCCAGGCGCTGGATGTCCTGGCCGAAGCGGAATTCCACGCCCAGGCCACGGGCCATCTCGGCGAGGCGGGTGGTGAACATCTGGCAGTCGCCGGTCTGGTCGTTGGGCAGGCGCAGGGCGCCGGCCAGCTTTTCGGTGACCTTGGCCAGGGCCGGCTCGGCACGGGCGATGCCGGCACGGTCGAGCACTTCATAGGGCACGCCGGAGCTTTCCAGCACGGCGATGTCTTTGGCGGCGGCATCGAGCTGGGCCTGGGTGCGGAACAGCTGGGTGGTGCCGAGCTGGCGGCCTTCATAGGCGATGCCGGTTTCGGCACGGAGTTCGTCGAGGCAGTCGCGGCTGTACTCGGACAGGCGCACCATGCGCTCCTTGTTCACCGCGTAGCGGGCGGCGGTGCAGTTACGCAGCATCTGCGCCATCCACAGGTACTGGCCGATGTCGCCAGTGGCCTTGATGGCCAGGGGCGCGTGCTTCTGCAGCAGCCACTTGATGGCCTTCAGCGGCACGCCGGGAGCGGCCCAGGGCGAGGCATAGCCGGGGGAGACCTGGCCGGCGTTGGCGAAGGAGGTTTCCATGGCGACGGCGCTCTGCCGATCGACCACCACGACTTCGAAGCCTTCCCGGGCCAGATAGTAGGCACTCGCCGTACCGATCACACCGCTGCCCAGCACCATCACTCGCATGTCTGCCTCCAGCGCAAACGGGGTAACCGCTGCGTTTGTTATTTTGAGCGTAGATGCCGCGCAGTATATGAAGAGCGCCCCAGTGATATTCACTATATAGCCAGCTATATTTGGCGATAATTCTTGGCCAATACGGCTTTTGCGGAGGGGCATCCACCATGCGTACCCAGCATCAATCGCGTCGTGAGTTAGACAAGATAGACCGGAATATTTTACGAATTCTCCAGGAAGACGGACGTATCTCCTTCACCGAGCTGGGCGAACGGGTCGGCCTGTCCACCACTCCCTGCACCGAACGCGTACGTCGCCTGGAGCGCGAGGGGATCATCATGGGCTACAACGCCCGGCTGAACCCGCAGCACCTCAAGGCGAGCCTGCTGGTGTTCGTCGAGATCAGCCTAGACTACAAGTCCGGCGATACGTTCGAGGACTTCCGCCGCGCCGTGCTGAAGCTGCCCCATGTACTCGAATGCCACCTGGTTTCCGGCGATTTCGACTACCTGGTGAAGGCGCGGATCAACGAAATGGCCTCCTACCGCAAGCTGCTCGGCGACATCCTGTTGAAGCTGCCGCACGTGCGCGAGTCGAAGTCCTACATCGTGATGGAAGAGGTCAAGGAATCCCTCAACCTGCCCATTCCCGAGTGAAGCCGGGGGCGCCGACGCCCCTGCCGATAGTTGCCTGCGAGGCACAGGGATTTTTCCTGGGCGCCCCTTGGCGGTTGGCGTGCTTCGTGCTTATCCTCCGTCAAATTTTCCAAACACAATAATCAGGATTCCGCACATGAACGCCCGCGTTCGCCATCCGGTCCACAGCGACCAGCACGCCCCCTCCTACTACGCCGCGACCGCCAACCGTCGTATCGAACATCCGCCGCTGGCGGGCGAGGAGGTGGCCGACGTCTGCGTCGTCGGCGGTGGCTTCTCCGGGCTGAACACGGCTATCGAACTGGCCAAACGCGGCTTCTCGGTGGTGCTGCTGGAAGCGCACAAGGTCGGCTGGGGCGCCAGCGGGCGCAACGGCGGCCAGCTGATCCGCGGGGTCGGCCATGATGTCGAGCACTTCGAATCGGTGGTGGGCAAGGACGGCGTCCGCGCCCTCAAGCTGATGGGCCTGGAGGCGGTGGAACTGGTGCGCCAACGGGTGGAAGAATTCGCCATCGACTGCGACCTGACCTGGGGCTATTGCGACCTGGCCAACACCGCCCGTGACCTTGCCGGCTTCGCCGAAGACCTGGAAGACCTGAAGACCCTCGGCTACCGCCACGAAATGCGCCTGCTGCAACCGGGCGAAATGCGCAGCGTGGTGGGCTCCGATCGCTACGCCGGCGGCCTGATCGACATGGGGTCCGGCCACCTGCACCCGCTCAACCTGGCCCTGGGCGAAGCCGCCGCCGCCAGCTCGCTGGGCGTGCGCATCTTCGAGCACTCGGCGGTACTGCGCATCAATTACGGCCCGGAAGTGAAGGTGCACACCGCCCAGGGCCAGGTCCGCGCGAAGACCCTAGTGCTCGGCTGCAACGCCTACCTCAACGACCTCAACCCCACACTCGGCGGCAAGGTGCTGCCGGCGGGCAGCTACGTGATTGCCACCGAGCAACTGCCCGAGGCGCTCACCCGGCAGCTGCTGCCGCAGAACATGGCGGTGTGCGACCAGCGCGTGGCCCTGGACTATTACCGCCTCTCCGCCGACAACCGCCTGCTGTTCGGCGGCGCCTGCCACTATTCCGGCCGCGACCCCGCGGATATCGCCGCCTATATGCGGCCAAAGATGCTGGACGTCTTCCCCCAGCTGGCCGATGTGCGCATCGACTACCAGTGGGGCGGGATGATCGGTATCGGTGCCAACCGCCTGCCGCAGATCGGCCGCCTGCCGGACCAACCCAACGTCTACTTCGCCCAGGCGTACTCGGGCCACGGGGTCAACGCCACCCACCTGGCGGGCAAGCTGCTGGCCGAAGCCATCAGCGGCGAGCAGAGCAACGGTTTCGACGTGTTCGCCAAGGTGCCGCACATCACCTTCCCCGGCGGCAAACTGCTGCGCTCGCCCTTGCTGGCCCTCGGCATGCTCTGGTACCGGATCAAGGAAAGCGTCGGCAACAGCCTGGCCAAATGACCCTCGGCCCGCGCTACGCGCGGGCTGCCTGAATCTTCCGGCTGCGCTGGCGTCTGAGCTCAAGGACCCGGCGAGTCGGAGGCCGACGTGCGCATCCCCCTGCTATTCATCTGCCTGCTGGCCGCACTCGGCGGCTGCGCCAGCCCGCCCCCGGCACCGCCCAGCCAGGCGATCGCCGCTGCCGAGTCGCCCTTCGGCCAGCGCCTGCAAGCGCTGGCAGCAGCGCACCCAGGGCAATCCGGCTTCCGCCTGCTGCCCGCCAGCAACGAGGCGTACAGCGCCCGCGCCGAGCTGATCCGCTCGTCCCGCAGCAGCCTCGACCTGCAGTACTACATCGTCCATGACGGCCTCTCCACCCGCGCCCTGTTCGACGAACTGCTACGCGCTGCCGACCGCGGCGTGCGTGTGCGCCTGCTGCTCGACGACACCAGCAGCGACGGCCGCGACGCCAGCATCGCGCTGCTGACCGCGCACCCGAACATCCAGGTGCGGCTGTTCAACCCCCTGCATCTTGGCCGCGTCACCGGTGCCACCCGGACCCTCGGCCGGGCGTTGGACCTAGGCCAGCAGCACCGTCGCATGCACAACAAGCTGTGGCTGGCCGACAACGCGGCGGCCATCGTCGGCGGGCGCAACCTGGGAGATGAGTACTTCGACGCCGAGCCCAGCCTCCACTTCACCGACATCGACCTGCTGGCCATCGGCCCGGTGGCGGAACAGCTGGGGCAGAGCTTCGACCAGTACTGGAACAGCGCGCTGAGCAAGCCCATCCAGCAGTTCCTCTGGCGCCAGCCGCAACGCCAGGAGCTGGACGAGGCGCGCCAGCGCCTGCGGGGCTACCTGGCCGAAGCGCGAGTACAGCAGAAGACCCTGTACGACCGGCTGCATACCTACCGTGACGACCCGCGCATCGACCTCTGGCTGCGCGAACTGATCTGGGCACCGGCCAGCGCCCTGTGGGACGCGCCGAGCAAGGTGCTGGCCAGCGGCACGCCCGATCCACATCTGCTGCTGGCCAACCAGTTGCAACCGGTGCTGGCCGGGGTGAAGCAGGACCTGGTGCTGATCTCGGCCTACTTCGTGCCCGCCCGGGAGGGCATGGACTACCTCGTCGGCAAGGCCGACGCCGGCGTCGATATCCGCCTGCTGACCAACGCCCTGGAGGCCACCGACGTGCCCGCCGTGCATGGCGGCTACGCACCCTATCGCCAGCGGCTGCTGGAGCATGGCGTCCGCTTGTTCGAGCTGCGTCGCCAGGCCGGAGATGGCGCCGGCAGCGGCGAGTACAGTTTCAGCGGCTCTTCCAACTCCAGCCTGCACAGCAAGGCGATGATCCTCGACCAGCGCCACGCCTTCATCGGCTCCTTCAACTTCGACCCGCGCTCGGTGCTGTGGAACACCGAGGTCGGTGTGCTGATCGACAGCCCGGAACTGAGCGCACACCTGCGCCGCCTGGCCCTGGAGGGCATGAGCCCCGGGCGCAGCTACCAGGTGCGCCTGCGGCCGGATGGCGGCATGGAGTGGGTGACGGAGGAGGGCGGCCGCCAGCAGGTGCTGCGACGCGAGCCGGGCAGCCTGTGGCGGCATTTCAACGCCTGGTTCGCCGAGCGCGTGGGCCTGGAGCGGATGCTCTGAATCAGGGGTTGCCGGTCACGGCCGGCTCGCCACCCTCGTCGTCGAACAGCTCGCGGGTCCAGGCCAGCCAGACGAAACCGGCTGCGCCTATGGCCATCATCAGCGGCAGTGCATGGCCGCTGATCCACTGGCTGGCGGCACCGGTGACGAGCGGGCCGATCAGGCAGCCGATGCCCCAGAGCTGGGCGACATGGGCGTTGGCGCGGACCAGTTCGTCATCCCGGTAGCGCTCGCCGATAAGGATCAGCGCCAGGGTGAAGAGCCCGCCCGCGCTGGCACCGAATATCACCCAGATCGGCCAGATCAGCGGCGTGTGCAGGAACAGGGGAATACTCAGGCTGGACAGCAGCAGGGCCAGCCCGCAGCCGCGGAACAGCGTACGTCGCGACATGTGGTCCGCCAGCAGGCCGATGGGCAGCTGCAAGGCGGCATCGCCGACCACCACCACGCTGGCCATCAGCAACGCCACTTCCTGGTTGAAGCCCTGGCGCAGGCCGTAGATGGGCAGCAGGGTCAGCATCATCGCCTCGAAGGCGGCGAACAGCACCACCGCCCAGGCAATGGTCGGCAACCGTGCACAGAAGGTCAGCAGGCCGCGCCCCGAGGCGCTGTGGGCGTCCACGCTGGGCGCACCAGTGCGTCCCAGCAGCAACAGCGAGCCGCCCACCAGCAGGCCGGTACCTGTCCAAAAGCCGAGGTCGTTGCCGGTACCCAGCACGCTGAGCAGCAGCGGCCCGGACAGCTGGCTCAGGGCGTAGCCGGTGCCGTAGAGCGCCACCAGGCGCCCGCGCCACTTTTCCACGGCCAACTGGTTGATCCAGCTCTCGCCGAGGATGAACACCACCGTCAGCGCCACGCCGATGAACAGGCGCAGGGCCAGCCAGATGGGGTAGCTCTGCACCAGCGCCAGCATCGCCACCGAAACGGCACTGACCAGCAGGCACAGCTGCATCAGGGGAGTGGTGCCGAAGCGCGCGGCGAGGCGCCCGGCCAGGGAAGCGCCGAGCAGCACGCCCACCGCCGGGGTGCCGGCCATCACGCCGATGGCGAAGGCGTCATAGCCCCAGCTTTCCAGGCGCAACGAGACCAGGGGCATGGTCACGCCCAGCGCGAGCCCGATGCTGATCACCGCGCCGCAGACGGCGAAGTAGGTCCCCCAACGCATGGCGGTGTCCTCCGTTCCATGGGCCAGCATCCCGGGGGATTCTGGCAGGCAGAAAAGCAAAAGCGGCCGGGCTCCTGTGAAGGAAACCCGGCCGCAGGTGTGGCTCCAGGGGAGCCGGCCTCCCGAAGGAAGGCGGACCTTGTCAGGCGGTCATGCCGCCCTTTTTCAGAGCTTGATCCAGGTGGATTTCAGCTCGGTGTACTTGTCGAACGCGTGCAGCGACTTGTCGCGGCCGTTGCCCGACTGCTTGAAGCCGCCGAAGGGCGCGGTCATATCGCCACCGTCGTACTGGTTGACCCAGACGCTGCCGGCACGCAGCGCCTTGGCGGTCAGGTGGGCCTTGGACAGGTTGCTGGTCCAGACCGCAGCGGCCAGGCCGTAGACGGTGTCGTTGGCGATGGCGATGGCATCCGCCACGTCGTCGAAGGCGATGACCGAAAGCACCGGGCCGAAGATCTCTTCCTTGGCGATGCGCATGGCGTTGTCCACGCCGTCGAAGATGGTCGGCTCGACGTAGGTGCCGCCGGTCTCTTCCATTACGCGCTTGCCGCCGGCCACCAGCTTGGCGCCGTCGTCATGGCCGGCCTGGATGTAGGACAGCACGTTGTTCATCTGGGTGGTGTCGACCAGCGCACCGACGTTGGTTTCCGGGTCCAGCGGGTTGCCCGGCTTCCAGGTCTTGATCGCCGCGACCACCATGGGCACGAATTTGTCCTTGATCGAACGCTCCACCAGCAGGCGCGAGCCAGCGGTGCAGACCTCGCCCTGGTTGAAGGCGATGGCGCCCGCGGCGGCCTCGGCGGCGGCCTGCAGGTCAGGCGCGTCGGCGAAGACGATGTTCGGGCTCTTGCCGCCGGCTTCCAGCCAGACGCGCTTCATGTTGGATTCGCCGGCATAGATCATCAGTTGCTTGGCGATCTTGGTGGAGCCGGTGAACACCAGGGTGTCGACGTCCATGTGCAGGGCCAGGGCCTTGCCCACGGTGTGGCCGAAACCCGGCAGCACGTTGAACACGCCGGCGGGGATGCCGGCCTCGATGGCCAGCTGGGCGATGCGGATGGCGGTCAGCGGCGACTTCTCGGACGGCTTGAGCACCACCGAGTTGCCGGTGGACAGCGCCGGGCCGAGCTTCCAGCAGGTCATCAGCAGGGGGAAGTTCCAGGGCACGATGGCGGCGACCACGCCGACCGGCTCACGGGTCACCAGGCCCAGCTCGTTGTGCGGGGTGGCCGCGACTTCGTCGTAGATCTTGTCGATGGCCTCGCCGCTCCAGCGGATGGCGCGGGAAGCGCTGGAGACGTCGATGTTCAGCGAGTCGCTGATCGGCTTGCCCATGTCCAGGGTTTCCAGCAGCGCCAGCTCTTCGCCATGGGCGTCGATCAGGTCGGCGAAGCGGATCATCACCTCCTTGCGCGCGGTGGGCGCGAGGCGCGACCAGACACCGGACTCGAAGACGGCGCGGGCGTCCTTCACCGCCAGCTCGGCATCGGCCAGGTCACAGCTGGCGACCTGACCCAGCACGCGCCCATCCACCGGGCTGATGCAGTCGAAGGTCGCGCCGGAGACGGCGTGGGTGTACTCGCCATGGACGAAGGCACGGGTTTCGATCTGCAGGGACTTGGCGCGCTGTTCCCAGTCGGCACGAGTCAGGATGGTCATGGGGCATTCCTCTTATTAGTAGAAAAGTGCCGGATCCTGGCTCCGGCACTGTCAAGAATTCTGCAAGGCCAGCATGCGGCCGAACCTGATCGCAACCCTAAACCAGAGGGCCCTGGGTTTTCAATATTTTTGACAAAATTCCAGCAAACGCCCTTGTCATGTTCGTTTTATTAAACATAGACTGCGGATCGGATCGCCCTGGCGTTTTCCTTGCTTCCCAAGGGGAGAGGGAAAGCTGCCGACAACCGGGCAGAATAAAAAACAGGTCCGCCGGGCGCGGACCACCCGCCAGCTGCAACGGAACCGCCATGAACATCGAATCCATCGTCGACTTCGCCAACAGCCCAGCCGCCGCCGAGCGCTACCGCCCAGCCCCCGAGAAAGTCCTCAAGGGCGACCCGGAGCAGAGCGTGCGCAACCACTACGGCAGCCCCTGCGGGCAGTTCAACGTGGGCATCTGGGAAGGCGCAGTCGGCCACTGGACCGTCAGCTACACCGAACACGAATACTGCGAGATCCTCCAGGGCGTTTCCGTCCTGCGTGACGCCGACGGCAACGCCAAGACCGTTCGCGCCGGTGACCGCTTCGTCATTCCCGCCGGCTTCTCCGGCACCTGGGAAGTGCTCGAGGCCTGCCGCAAGGTCTACGTGATCTTCGAACAGGCCAAATGATCCACCGCTTCACCTCCAGAAGCTCGTAATCCCCTTGAGCCCGCGCAAGCGGGCTTTTTTATGGGCGCGGGAAAGGCCGGACGACAAATCGCGGGCATGAAAAAGCCCGCCATGTAGGCGGGCTTCTTCGGCAAGGGCCGGATCAATTACTTGATCTTGGCTTCCTTGTAGATCACGTGCTTACGCACGACCGGATCGAATTTCTTGATTTCGATCTTGTCGGGAGTAGTGCGCTTGTTCTTGTCGGTGGTGTAGAAGTGGCCGGTACCGGCGCTGGACACCAAACGGATCAGTTCACGCATGATTAGCTCCTTATACCTTCTCGCCGCGAGCACGCAGCTCGGACAGGACTACGTCGATACCACGCTTGTCGATGATGCGCATGCCCTTGGCGGAAACGCGCAGACGCACGAAGCGCTTCTCGGACTCGACCCAGAAGCGGTGGTGCTGCAGGTTCGGCAGGAAACGACGACGGGTTTTGTTGTTAGCGTGGGAAACGTTGTTCCCGGTAACCGGACCCTTACCGGTTACTTGACAGACTCTAGACATGCCTCAGCCCTCTAAACCTCATGCCCAACCCGGCATGGGTTGGCCGCTTGAACTCTCACTTGTGGGCGTTTTAGCGCCCGTCTCGTCAGGGTCTTACCGGCCACACACAGACTGCGAAAGACCGGGCCCCTAGAAAAGAGCGCTGCTTTATATCAGAAACCCCCTAGTGCAGCAAGGACTGCACCACTTTGCCGAAAGCGGTGCCCTACCGCGAGGGGCCTGCAACCGCAGCGACGCGGGCCGCGCAGAAAATAACCGCTCGTCGCCAGAAGCGCATTGCCCCGCTCCTGGCCATGGTCTAGCGTAGGGCCTCCGCCCGCCGCCACCGGCCAGGGCCACCGCAAATGGAGCCTGCCCATGCGATTCGCCGCCCTTCCCCTGCTGCTCGCCCCGCTGTTCGCCCAGGCGGCCAGCCTGAGCGTCTGCACCGAGGCCAGCCCCGAAGGCTTCGACGTGGTGCAGTACAACTCGCTGACCACCACCAATGCATCCGCCGATGTGCTGATGAACCGCCTGGTGGAGTTCGATGCCCAGCGTGGCGAGCTGGTGCCCGGGCTGGCGCAGAGCTGGGAGGTCTCCCCCGACGGCCTGGCCTACACCTTCACCCTGCGCCCCGGTGTACGCTTCCACGCCACCGAGTACTTCAAGCCCGGCCGCGAGCTGGATGTCGATGACGTGCTGTTCAGCTTCCAGCGCATGCTCGATGCGGCCAACCCCTGGCACAAGGTCGCCCAGAGCGGCTTCCCCCACGCCCAGTCGATGCAGCTGCCGCAACTGATCAAGTCCATCGACAAGGTCGCGCCACTGCAGGTGCGCTTCACCCTGAACAAGCCCGACGCCACCTTCCTCGCCACCCTGAGCATGGGCTTCGCCTCCATCTATTCGGCCGAATACGCCGAGCAACTGATGAAGGCCGGCACGCCGGAGAAGCTCAACGCCCAGCCGATCGGCACCGGCCCCTTCGTCTTCAAGCGCTTCCAGAAGGACGCCGTGGTGCGCTATAGCGCCAACCCGGACTATTTCGCCGGCAAGCCGGCGGTGGACGGCCTGATCTTCGCCATCACCCCGGACGCCAATGTGCGCCTGCAGAAGCTGCGCCGCGGTGAATGCCAGATCGCCCTGTCGCCCAAGCCGCTGGATGTCCAGGCGGCGAGCAAGGACGCCGCGCTCAAGGTGGTGCAGACATCGGCCTTCATGACCGCCTTCATCGGCATCAACAGCCAGCACCCGCCGCTGGACCAGACCAAGGTGCGCCAGGCCATCAACCTGGCCTTCGACAAGCAGAGCTACCTCAAAGCCGTGTTCGAAGGCAGCGCGAGCGCCGCCAACGCCCCCTATCCGCCCAATACCTGGAGCTATGCCAAAGACCTGCCCGGCTACGCCCATGACCCGGAGAAGGCACGCGCGCTGCTCGCGGAGGCCGGCTTCAAGGATGGTTTCAAGACCACGATCTGGACCCGACCTTCCGGCAGCCTGCTGAACCCCAACCCCAGCCTCGGCGCCCAGCTGCTGCAGGCGGACCTGGGCAAGGTGGGCATCCAGGCCGAGATCCGCGTGATCGAATGGGGCGAGCTGATCCGCCGCGCCAAGGCCGGCGAGCATGATCTGCTGTTCATGGGCTGGGCCGGCGACAACGGCGACCCGGACAACTTCCTCACCCCGCAGTTTTCCTGCGCCTCGGTGCAATCGGGGCTCAACTTCGCACGCTATTGCGACGCCGAATTGGACAAGCTGATCAGCGACGGCAAGGGCCTCGCTGACCAAGCCGAACGCACGACCCTCTATATAAAGGCGCAGCGCATCATCCAGGAACAGGCGCTGTGGCTGCCGCTGGCCCATCCCACCGCCTTCGCCCTGACCCGCGCCGGCGTCGAGGGCTACCAGGCCAATCCCTTCGGTCGCCAGGACTTTTCCCACGTCAGCGTGAAACCCTGATGGAGCTGAGCCAGCGCTACCTGCCGCAGTTCCAGTTCGTCGAGCGGCACCAGCTGCCACTGCGGGCAACGCCACGCCAGGCACTGGATGCGGTCGGCGAACTCGCCGTGCATGACGACCCGCTGGTGCGCACCCTGCTGTATATCCGCGAAGCGCCGGCACGCCTGGCCGGCGCACTTGGGTGGCGCAACAGCCTCAAGGGCCGCGCCACCTTTGGCCTGCACGAATTCACCCTGCTGGAACGGGACGCCGATCGCGCCCTGGCCTATGGGCTCATCGGGCGCTTCTGGCGCAGCGACTTCGGCTTGCAGCCGGTCAGCGACGCCAGTGCCTTCGACGCCTATGCCGAGCCCGGCGTCGCCAAGCTGGTTCTGAGCTTTCACTGCAGCCCCGGCGCGGATGGCCGCACGACCCTGCACACCGAAACCCGGGTCTATTGCCCGGATCGGCGCAGCCGCCTGCTGTTCACGCCCTACTGGCTGGCCATACGCCCGGCCAGCGGACTGATCCGCCGGCGTTTGCTGGCCGCCATCCAGCGCCGGGTCGACGACACGCGCTAGAGCCAGCCGTACTCGGCCATCGACAGCGGCTCGCCATCTCCCACCACGAAGTGGTCGAGCACCCGCACCTCGACCAGTGCCAGGGCCTCCTGCAGACGCTGGGTCAGCAGGCGATCCGCCTGGCTGGGTTCGGCAACCCCGGAAGGGTGGTTGTGGGTGAGGATCAGCGCGGCCGCGTTGTGCGCCAGGGCCCGCTTGACCACCTGGCGCGGATAGACGCTGGCTCCGTCGATGGAGCCATGGAACAGCACCTCGAAGGCCAGCACCCGGTGCTTCGAGTCGAGGAACAGGCAACCGAACAGCTCATGGGGTTCATGGCGCAGCTGCGCCTTCAGGTAATCGCGCACCGTCTGCGGACTTTCCAACACCGAATTGCGGCGCAGCCCTTCGGCCAGGTGCCGACGCGACATCTCCAGCACGGCCTGCAGCTGGGCGTATTTGGCCGGCCCGAGGCCGAGGCGGCTGCAGAAGGAATCGATGTCCGCCTCCAGCAGCAGGCGCAGGCCACCGAAGTCATTGAGCAGATGGCGGGCGAGGTCCACCGCGCTCTGCCCGGCCACCCCGATACGCAGGAATATGGCGAGGAGTTCGGCGTCGGTGAGGGCCGCCGCGCCCTGCTCTAGAAGCTTCTCCCGCGGCCGCTCCGCCGCAGGCCAGTGACGAATGCTCATGGCACCTCCGTGGTTGAGCGCACCGCTGTTCCCATGCGGTCGCTGTGCTATCTTAATCCACCTTTTTTGCGCGGCGATTGGCCTGGGGAGGCGTCGTCGCCGCTGCGCAATCTAAACATCCATAAGGCAGGCCTATGCAGCGGCTCTATCGGAAACGCATCGTACTGGGCGTGGGCGGCGGCATTGCGGCCTACAAGAGCGCGGAGCTGGTTCGCCGCCTGCGCGACCAGGGCGCGGAAGTACGGGTCGTGATGACCCATGGCGGGCGCGAATTCATCACCCCGCTGACCCTCCAGGCCCTTTCCGGCCACCCGGTACACCTCGACCTGCTCGACACCGCTGCCGAAGCGGCCATGGGCCATATCGAGCTGGCACGCTGGGCCGACCTGGTGCTCATCGCCCCCGCCACCGCCGACCTCATGGCCCGCCTGACCCAGGGCGTGGCCGATGACCTGCTGACCACCCTGGTGCTGGCCACCGACGCACCGGTTGCCCTGGCCCCGGCGATGAACCAGGCCATGTGGCGCGACCCGGCGACCCAGGCCAACGCCGAAGCCCTCGCCAAGCGTGGCCTGCACCTGTTCGGGCCGGCATCCGGCAGCCAGGCCTGTGGCGACGTCGGCCTCGGCCGCATGCTCGAAGCCGACCAGCTCGCCCAGCTGGCCGCCGACCTGTTCCAGCACAAGGCCCTGACCGGCCGCCACGTGCTGATCACCGCCGGCCCGACCCAGGAAAACATCGACCCGGTGCGCTACATCACCAACCACAGCTCCGGGAAGATGGGCTTCGCCCTCGCCGAAGCTGCGGTGGAGGCGGGCGCCAAGGTCACCCTGATCACCGGCCCCGTGCACCTGCCGACGCCGGACCGGGTCAACCGCATCGATGTGGTCAGTGCCCGCGACATGCTCGCGGCCTGCGAAGCGGCGATGCCCTGCGACCTGCTGATCGCCGCGGCCGCCGTGGCCGACTACCGCCCGGAAGTGGTCGCGGCGCACAAAATGAAGAAGGACCCCACCAGCGGCGAAGGCCTGCTGCTGCAACTGGTGCGCAACCCGGATATCCTCGCGACCCTCGCCGGGCGCGCCGATCGCCCCTTCAGCGTCGGCTTCGCCGCCGAGACCGAGAACCTGCTCGAGTACGCCTCGCGCAAGCTCAAGGACAAGAACCTCGACCTGATCGTCGCCAACGATGTGGCCAACCCCAGCATCGGCTTCAACAGCGAGGAAAACGCGATCACCATCATCGATCGCGCGCTGCACCAGAACAGCTTCGCCCAGACCAGCAAGGGCAAGATCGCCCGCCAGCTGATCGCCTTCATCGCCGATCGCCTCAACCAGGCCTGAGACCCCATGCACTCATTGCAAGCCAAGATCCTCGACCCCCGCATCGGCCGCGACTTCCCGCTGCCCCAGTACGCCACGCCGGGCTCCGCCGGCCTCGACCTGCGCGCCATGCTCAAGGAAGACCTGACCCTGGAACCGGGCCAGACCGTGCTGATCCCCACCGGCCTGTCCATCTACATCGCCGACCCGGGCCTCGCCGCGCTGATCCTTCCGCGCTCGGGCCTGGGCCACAAGCACGGCATCGTGCTGGGCAACCTGGTCGGCCTGATCGACTCCGACTACCAGGGCGAGCTGATGGTCTCCTGCTGGAACCGTGGCCAGAGCGCCTTCACCATCGCCATCGGCGAGCGCATCGCTCAGCTAGTCTTGGTGCCAGTCGTGCAGGCGCACTTCGAGCTGGTCGACGAGTTCGACGAGAGCCAGCGCGGCGCGGGCGGCTTCGGGCACTCCGGCAGCCACTGATCCGGAACGACTTCAGGATGATCCGCGGGGGAGACCTTCAGTGAAACTCTTCAAGCGCAGCGCCAAGGATGCCGACACCGAGATCCTGGCCAGCCCTGCCGAAAAGAACAAACCTGTCCGTGACAAGGGCCTGGGCGACCTGCTGCCCGGCGCCATCGCTGCGGCACTGGGCGTGGCCGCCGCCGGCGTGCTGCTCTGGGCCGCACTGATCAACGGCGCCCAGCAGACCCAACGCAACCAGCTCAGCCAGGCCTGGGGTGAAAGCCAGGCCAGCGCCCTGCGCCAGGCCCTGGCGCAACTGGTCGCCGACACCGCCGCCGCCGCCCGCAACCCGGCGCTGGCCGAAGCGCTCAACAGCGCCGACACCGCCCAGGTGCAGGCGGCCGAGCGCGGCCTCGGCTACTGGAACGCCGTGGTCGACGCCCACCTCAACCTGCCCGGCCAGGCCCAGCAGAACAGCCAGCGCGCGGCACCGATGAACTTCGCCGCCCTGGACATGCTGCGCCGTGTCGAAGCCGGCCAGAAGCCCGCGCCGGAAGCCTACCGGGTCGGCCAGCGCTGGCTGGTCTACAGCGCCGCACCGCTGCGCCTGACCGACAGTTCGCCGATCCAGGGCACCCTGCTGCTGGTGGTCGACCTCGACCGCCTGCTCGGCGCCCTCGCACCGCTGCCCGACGGTGTCGGCCAGCTGCAGTTCACCCAGCAGTTCGGCAACGCCCCGGCCCAGACCCTGACCCTGCGTGGCGCCCAGGCCGAAGGCGTGCCCATCGCCCTGAACACCGGCAACCCCAACTGGAAGCTGTCGTTCATTCCCGGCCCGCAACTGAGCGATTCGGGCATGTCCCCCCTCCTGCTGGCGGTGGCCGCGCTCCTGGCCCTGGCCGGCGCCCTGATTGGCCTGTACCTGCTGCGTGGCGGCTTCAATCGCAAGCTGCATGCAGATGTGATCCAGCTCAACCAACTGGTGCAAGAACTCTCCAGCGGCAAAAGCGTCAAAGCCTTCAGTCTGCGCCTGTCGGCGCTTGACGCCCTGGCCCAGTCGCTCACCCGGCAGTCACGGCGCAAGCCGGAGCCGGCGGCGGGCAGCGCTAACGGCGATCGGCAACCCGGCCAGGCGGTTACCCCTGCCCCGGCCAAGATGATCGAGCCACCCGTGTTGGCCGATCCGCTTTTCCAAGATACCGACATCCTCGATATCGACATCCTCGACGAAGACCAGGACCTCCTGGGATTGGAGCAAGCCCCCGTCATGAGCACCCCGCAAGCCGCACCCAACCTGCCCGCCAGCATCTTCCGCGCCTACGACATCCGTGGCGTGGTCGGCGACACCCTGACCGCCGAAACCGCCTACTGGGTAGGCCGTGCCATTGGCTCCGAAAGCCTCGCCCGCGGCGAGCCCGCCGTATCGGTCGGCCGTGACGGCCGCCTGTCCGGCCCCGAACTGGTGCAGGCACTGATCCAGGGCCTGCTGGACTGCGGCTGCCAGGTCACCGACGTCGGCATGGTACCGACCCCGGTGCTCTACTACGCCGCCAACGTGCTGGCCGGCAAATCCGGCGTGATGCTCACCGGCAGCCACAACCCGCCGGACTACAACGGCTTCAAGATCGTCGTCGCCGGCGAGACCCTGGCCAACGAGCAGATCACCGCGCTGCACACCCGCATCAAGGAAAACGACCTGGCCAGCGGCGTCGGCAGTGTCGAGCAGGTCGAAATCCTCGACCGCTACTTCAAGCAGATCCGCGACGACATCGCCATGGCCAAGCCCATGAAGGTGGTGGTGGACTGCGGCAACGGCGTGGCCGGCGTGATCGCCCCGCAACTGATCGAAGCCCTGGGCTGCACCGTCATCCCGCTCTACTGCGACGTGGACGGCACCTTCCCCAACCACCACCCGGACCCGGGCAAGCCCGAGAACCTGGTCGACCTGATCGCCAAGGTGAAGGAAGAGAAGGCCGACCTGGGCCTGGCCTTCGACGGCGACGGCGACCGCGTCGGCGTGGTGACCAACCAGGGCACCATCATCTACCCCGACCGCCTGCTGATGCTCTTCGCCAAGGACGTGGTTTCCCGCAACCCGGGCGCCGACATCATCTTCGACGTCAAATGCACCCGCCGCCTGACCGCCCTCATCAGTGGCTACGGCGGCCGCCCGGTGATGTGGAAGACCGGCCATTCGCTGATCAAGAAAAAGATGAAGGAAACCGGCGCACTGCTGGCCGGCGAGATGAGCGGCCACATCTTCTTCAAGGAGCGCTGGTTCGGCTTCGACGACGGCATCTACAGTGCCGCCCGTCTGCTGGAGATCCTCAGCCAGGACAAGCGCGACGCCGAGCACGTGTTCTCCGCCTTCCCCAGCGACATCTCGACGCCGGAGATCAACATCACCGTTACCGACGAGAGCAAGTTCCGCCTGATCGAGCGCCTGCAGCGCGACGGCACCTGGGGCGACGCCAACCTCACCACCCTGGACGGCGTGCGCGTCGACTATCCCAAGGGCTGGGGCCTGGTGCGCGCCTCCAACACCACGCCGGTGCTGGTACTGCGCTTCGAAGCGGACACCGAGGAGGAGCTCGAGCGCATCAAGGAAGTGTTCCGCGCCCAGCTCTACACCGTAGCCCCCGATATCAACCTGCCGTTCTGATCCACCGGAGCCCTGCATGACCCTCAGCCGTGACGCCGCATCCCAAGTCGCCCAGGTCCTGTCCGAAGCGTTGCCGTACATTCGCCGCTTCGTCGGCAAGACCCTGGTCGTGAAATACGGCGGCAACGCCATGGAAAGCGACGAGCTGAAAGCCGGCTTCGCCCGCGACATGGTCCTGATGAAGGCCGTGGGCATCAACCCGGTGGTCGTGCACGGTGGCGGGCCGCAGATCGGCGATCTGCTCAAGCGCCTGTCCATCGAGAGCCACTTCATCGACGGCATGCGCGTCACCGACGCGCAGACCATGGACGTCGTGGAAATGGTCCTCGGCGGCCAGGTGAACAAGGACATCGTCAACCTGATCAACCGCCATGGCGGCAGCGCCATCGGCCTGACCGGCAAGGACGCGGAGCTGATCCGCGCCAAGAAGCTCACCGTCAGCCGCAAGACGCCGGAGATGACCCAGCCGGAAATCATCGACATCGGCCACGTGGGCGAGGTCACCGGGGTCAATATCGAGCTGCTGAACATGCTGGTGAAGGGCAACTTCATCCCGGTCATCGCCCCCATCGGCGTTGGCCCGGAAGGCGAGTCCTACAACATCAACGCCGACCTGGTGGCCGGCAAGGTGGCGGAAGCGCTGAAAGCCGAGAAGCTGATGTTGCTGACCAACATCGCCGGCCTGATGGACAAGCAGGGCCAGGTGCTCACCGGGCTCTCCACCGAGCAGGTCAACGAGCTGATCGCCGACGGCACCATCTACGGCGGCATGCTGCCGAAGATCCGCTGCGCCCTCGAAGCGGTGCAGGGTGGCGTGACCAGCGCGCACATCATCGATGGCCGCGTGCCCAACGCGGTGCTGCTGGAGATCTTCACCGACAGCGGCGTCGGCACCCTGATCAGCAACCGCAAGCGTCACTGAGTCTTCAGCAGGCCCAGGCGGTACCCGAATAAGCCGGAGCGATCCGGCTTATTCACATCCGCGATCCAGCCATACCGCTCTTGCCGGCCCGCCTCCTTGCGCAGAAGCTGACTGCTCACGGCAAGGAGCACGAGATGGCCGCACCCCCCTCCCTGAACGACTTCACCTTCTTCATGCCGCTGCGCGTGCGCTGGGCTGAAGTGGACCCGCAAGGCATCGTCTTCAACGGCCACTACCTGACCTACGCCGACGTCGGCATCACCGAGTACTTCCGCGCCCTGGGCGTGCGCTACCCGGAGGACTTGGCGCAGGACGGTGGCGACTTCTTCGCCGTGCGCACGCTGCTGGAATACCTGGCGCCGGCGCGCTTCGACGATGAGCTTTCCATCGGCGTAAGGGTAGGGCGGCTGGGTGGCTCGAGCCTCACCTTCAATATCGGCATCTGGCGCGGCGAAGCGGCGCTGACGGCCGGCGAGATCGTTTATGTCCACGCGGATGATGCGAGCCGCAGCAGCAAGCGGCTGCCGGACTGGCTGCGGGAGAAAGTCAGGGCATTCGAGCGGCACCCCGCCGAGGAATGAAGCTCAGCGCTGCAGCAGCTGGGCCAGGCGGGCGCGGTCGGCGGCGAAGCCGGCCTGGGCGTTCTTGCGATCCTGCTGGTAGCGGGCGATGTCCTGCTCCAGGCGCTGCTGCTCGGCACGCAGGTCGCTGATCTGCGCCACCAGATGCTCGGGAACCTGGCGGCCGGCACGCTCGTTGTCGGCGGCCTGGGCCTGCAGGTTGGCCTGCTGGGTACGCAGGGACTGCTGGTTGCCACGGGCGACGCTGATCACCCCGTCGAGCTCCGCCAGCTTGCGCTGCAGGGCACGGTCGACGTCTTCGACGCTGGTGTACAGGCGCAGCAACTGGGCGTCGGAGCCGGCACGGGCCTTCTCTTCCTGCATGCGCTTGCGCTCTTCCAGGGTGGGCGCCGGCGGTACCGTCTTGGTCACCCGGCCCTGGTCGTTGAGGACTTCATAGCCCTTGTCGATGTACTGCGAGGGCACGCCAAGGCGATCGAGCACAATCACGCCCTTGTCATTGGTGTAGCGATAGAGCTCGGCTTGCGCCAGAGCAGGCATCAGCACACCCATGAGCAAGGCAAAACGGACTGCACCCGATTTCGGCATGAAGACACCCTGTCGTTGTTGGCGAATCAGATTCCGTAGTTCGCGCGGTAGCTTTCCACTGCCGGCAGATACTTCTTCAGTTCAGCATCACCTGCGAGATATTCCAGCACCTGTTCCAGGGAAACGATGCTCACCACCGGCATGCCGAAGTCACGCTCGACTTCCTGGATCGCCGACAGCTCGCCCTTGCCGCGCTCCTGGCGGTTCAGCGCGATGAGCACGCCGGCGGCCTGGGCCTGCTGGCCCTGGATGATCTGCATGACTTCGCGGATGGCGGTACCGGCGGTGATCACGTCATCGATGATCAGCACGCGGCCGGCCAGCGGCGCGCCCACCAGGGTGCCGCCCTCGCCATGGTCCTTGGCTTCCTTGCGGTTGAAGCACCAGGGGATATCGATCGCGTGATGTTCGGCCAGAGCCACGGCCGTGGCCGCAGCCAGCGGGATGCCCTTGTAGGCGGGCCCGAAGAGCACATCGAAGGGAATGCCGCTGTCGACCACTGCCGCCGCATAGAAGCGGCCCAGTTGGGACAGCGCGAGCCCGCTATTGAACAGGCCGGCATTGAAGAAATAAGGGCTGGTACGCCCGGATTTGAGAGTGAACTCACCGAAACGCAGCACACCGCGTTCGATGGCGAAGCGAATGAAATCGCGTTGATACGCCTGCATGTAAAAGCCCCGGACGGCACGGATTTAGCTAAATAGAAAGAGCTCGGGTATCATACACGCACGAGTTTTTGGGGGCCATTTATGCGGATCATCAGTGTGAACGTGAATGGTATTCATGCCGCAGCCGAACGAGGACTCCTCAGTTGGTTGCAAGCACAGAATGCCGACGTGATCTGCCTGCAAGACACCCGTGCCTCTGCCTTTGATCTGGACGACCCAGCCTTCCAACTGGACGGCTATTTCCTCTATGCCAGCGATGCTGAAGTGCCAAGCCAAGGCGGCGTGGCGCTTTATTCGCGTTTGCAACCCAAGGCAGTGATCTGGGGTCTCGGTTTCGAGACCTGTGATCGTTATGGGCGCTACCTGCAGGCGGATTTCGACAAAGTGAGTATCGCTACCCTGCTGCTGCCTTCGGGCCAGGGCGGCGATGAGAACCTGAACCACAAGTTCAAGTTCATGGACGACTTCACCCACTATCTGAACAAGCAGCGCCGCAAGCGCCGCGAGTACATCTATTGTGGTTCGCTTTACCTCGCCCATCAGAAGCTGGACGTGAAGAACTGGCGCGACTGCCAGCAGCTGCCCGGCTTCCTCGCGCCCGAACGCGCCTGGATGGACGAAGTGTTCGGCACCATGGGTTACGTGGACGCGCTGCGCGAAGTCAGCCGCGAAGGCGACCAGTACAGCTGGTGGCCCGACAGTGAACAGGCCGACATGCTCAACCTCGGCTGGCGTTTCGACTACCACATCCTCACGCCGGGCATGCGTCGCTCCGTGCGCAGCGCTCGCCTGCCGCGCCAGCCGCGCTTCTCCCAGCACGCGCCGCTGATCGTCGACTACGACTGGCTGCTGAGCATCTGAGACGTCGCACCCGTAAAAAAGCCGGCTGATGCCGGCTTTTTCGTTTCTCGCGCTCCTACTTCACCGGACGCCAGGTGAAGGGATAGCGATAGGCCTGGCCTTCGTTGGCCTTGATGCCACCGATGATGGTCAGCACCAGCGCAACCAGACCCACCAGGGGCAGCAGCACGAAACCGATCAGCACCAGCATCAGCAGCATGCACACCAGGCCGGCGAGGGTGACGGTGATCTGGAAGTTCAGCGCTTCCTTGCCCTGCTGGTCGATGAAGGGATCGACGTCCTTCTTCACCTGCCAGAGGATCAGCGGGCCCAGCAGGTTGCCGAAGGGCAGCACCACACCGAGGAAAGCGGCGAAATGGCAGAACATCGCCCATTGCCTAACTTCCTGGTTGGGCTGTGGAACTTGGGTTGGCTCATTCATGCGGGTTTCCTCGGGTGGGTGATCAGTCGACCAGCGCGGCGCGCTGCAGCTCGAACAGCTCGGTGACGCCTTTCTTGGCCAGGGCCAGCATGGCGTTCAGCTCTTCCGGCTGGAAGGGCGCGCCTTCGGCGGTGCCCTGTACCTCGATGAAACCGCCGGCATCGGTCATGACCACGTTCAGGTCGGTCTCGGCCGCGGAGTCTTCCAGGTAGTCGAGGTCCAGGACCGGCTCGCCCTGGTAGATGCCAACGGACACGGCGGCAACCATCTGCTTCAGCGGCTCGCCCTTCAGCGCGCCACGCTTCTTCAGAACCTTCAGCGCATCCATCAGGGCCACCATGGCACCCGTGATGGAGGCAGTGCGGGTGCCACCGTCGGCCTGGATCACATCGCAATCCAGGTAGATGGTGTTCTCGCCCAGCTTGCTCATGTCCAGCGCAGCGCGCAGCGAACGGCCGATCAGGCGCTGGATCTCCAGAGTGCGACCACCCTGCTTGCCACGGCTGGCCTCGCGCTGGTTACGCTCGCCGGTGGCGCGCGGCAGCATGCCGTACTCGGCGGTCAACCAACCCTGGCCCTGGCCCTTGAGGAAACGCGGGACACCGGATTCGACGCTGGCGGTGCAGATCACCTTGGTATCCCCGAATTCGACCAGCACCGAGCCTTCGGCATGCTTGGTGTAGTTGCGGGTGATGCGGATCGAACGCAGCTGGTCAGCCACTCGGCCACTGGGACGTTTCATCTGGGTATACCTGTCAGGGGGAAAACTGCCGGGCATTATAGAGGGCTGCCGGCCACTGGGACATCGCCGCGTTGGGAGGGCCGCCGCTCTGGGCTACAATCGCCCTCTTCGAACCTGCCATCACCGAGAGGAAACCCCATGGTGCACAGCATGACCGCCTTTGCCCGCGTCGAGCAGGCCGGCACCCACGGCACCCTGAGCTGGGAACTGCGCTCGGTCAACCACCGCTACCTCGAGCCCCACCTGCGCCTGCCCGAATCCTTCCGCGACCTCGAAGGCGCGGTGCGCGAAGCCCTGCGTCAGGGCCTCTCCCGCGGCAAGGTGGAGTGCACCCTGCGCTTCGCCGAAGAGAACGCCGGCAAATCCCTGCAGGTCGATCGCGAACGCGCCGCCCAGCTGGTCGAAGCCGCCGAAGCCGTCGCCGCACTGGTCAAGCAGCCGGCACCGCTCAACCCCATGGAAATCCTCGCCTGGCCCGGCGTGCTGGTGGCCGATGCGGCCGACCCGCAAGCACTGAATGCCGCCGCCCTGGAGCTCTTCGCCAAGGCCCTCGACGAACTGCGCAACGGCCGCGCCCGTGAAGGTGCCGACCTGGCTCGCCTGCTCAATGAGCGGCTAGACGGCATCCTCGAAGAGGTCGAAGCCCTGCGCAAGCTGGTGCCGCAGATGCTCACCACCCAGCGCCAGAAGATCCTCGACCGCTTCGGCGAGATGAAGGCCGAGCTGGACCCGCAACGCCTGGAGCAGGAACTGGTGCTGCTGGCACAGAAAAGCGACGTCGCCGAGGAGCTGGATCGCCTCAGCACCCACGTCAGCGAAGTCCGTCGCGTGCTCAAGGCAGGCGGTGCGGCGGGCCGTCGCCTGGACTTCCTGATGCAGGAACTCAATCGCGAAGCCAACACCCTGGGCTCCAAGGCCTTCGACTCGCGCTCCACCCAAGCAGCGGTCAACCTCAAGGTGTTGATCGAGCAGATGCGCGAACAAGTGCAGAACATCGAGTAAGAGACAGACAAATGAGCGTCACTCCCGGCACCCTCTACATCGTTTCCGCGCCCTCCGGCGCCGGCAAGACCAGCCTGGTCAAGGCCCTGATCGACGCCGAGCCGCAGATCCGCGTCTCGGTCTCCCACACCACCCGCGACATGCGCCCGGGCGAGGTAGACAGCGTCAACTACCACTTCGTCAGCCGCGAACAGTTCGTGCAGATGCTCGAGCACGGTGACTTTCTCGAGCACGCCGAGGTCTTCGGCAACCTCTACGGCACCTCCCAGCGCTGGCTGCAGAAGACCCTCGCCGAAGGTTTCGACCTGATCCTCGAGATCGACTGGCAGGGTGCCCAGCAGGTGCGCCACCTGATGCCCCAGGCCAAGTCCGTGTTCATCCTCCCGCCGAGCCAGGAAGCCCTGCGCCAGCGCCTGGACAACCGTGGCCAGGACAGCGCCGAGATCATCGACCGGCGCATGCGCGAGGCCGTCAGCGAGATGAGCCACTACGTCGAGTACGACTATCTGGTGATCAACGACGACTTCACCGTGGCCCTGGAAGACCTCAAGGCGATCTTCCGCGCCAACCGCCTGCAGCAGCCGCAGCAACAGCTGGCCCACGGCACGCTGCTGGCGCAGTTGCTGGACTGACCGCCTGGAAGCGCTGTTAAATCAGCGCTTCCATAAATGCTGGTGATTTTTTAGACTATCCAGTCCGCTCGCCCACTCGGGCAAAAGCTTCCGCATCCCAATCTAGTGCTACGAGGAACACCATGGCCCGCGTTACCGTTGAAGACTGCCTGGACAACGTCGATAACCGCTTCGAGCTGGTCATGCTCGCGACCAAGCGTTCCCGTCAGCTCGCTACCGGCGGCAAAGAGCCCCGCGTAGCCTGGGAAAACGACAAGCCCACCGTTGTGGCCCTGCGTGAAATCGCTGCCGGCCTTGTGGACTATGACGTGATCGCCCAGGACGACATCGTCGAAGACGAGCCGCTGTTCGCTGCATTCGATGACGAGGCCAACGAGGCCCTCTAAGTCCATGCCGGGTCGACGTCGTACGGCGCAGGGCCGCAGCAGCCGGGAAGGAGTAACGCCTTGCCGAGCATAGAGGCCTTCGCCGAACGCCTTTCGACCTACCTCGGCAACGACCAGGTCAACCTGGTCCGCCGAGCGTATTTCTACGCCGAGCAAGCCCATGACGGGCAGCGCCGCCGCAGCGGCGAGGCCTACGTCACCCACCCGCTCGCCGTCGCCAACATCCTCGCCGACATGCACATGGACCATCAGAGCCTGATGGCCGCGATGCTGCACGACGTGATCGAGGACACCGGCATCGCCAAGGAAGCGCTCACCGCGCAATTCGGCGACACAGTCGCCGAGCTGGTGGACGGGGTCAGCAAGCTGACCCAGATGAACTTCGAGACCAAGGCCGAGGCCCAGGCCGAGAACTTCCAGAAGATGGCCATGGCCATGGCGCGCGACATCCGCGTGATCCTGGTCAAGCTGGCCGACCGCCTGCACAACATGCGCACCCTGGAAGTGCTGTCCGGCGAGAAGCGTCGGCGCATCGCCAAGGAAACCCTCGAGATCTACGCCCCCATCGCCAACCGCCTGGGCATGCACAGCATGCGCATCGAGTTCGAGGACCTGGGCTTCAAGGCGATGCACCCGATGCGCTCCGAGCGCATCCGCGCCGCGGTCCGGCGCGCCCGTGGCAACCGCAAGGAAATCGTCAACAAGATCGAGGAGTCGCTGACCCATTGCCTGGCCCGCGAAGGCATGGAAGGCGAAGTGATCGGCCGCGAGAAGCACCTCTACAGCATCTACAAGAAGATGCGCGGCAAGCGTCGAGCCTTCAACGAGATCATGGACGTCTACGCGTTCCGCATCATCGTCGACAAGGTCGATACCTGCTACCGCGTGCTCGGCGCCGTGCACAACCTGTACAAGCCGCTGCCCGGCCGCTTCAAGGACTACATCGCGATTCCCAAGGCCAACGGCTACCAGTCGTTGCACACCACGCTGTTCGGCATGCACGGCGTGCCCATCGAGATCCAGATCCGCACCCGCGAGATGGAAGAGATGGCCAACAACGGCATCGCCGCCCACTGGCTGTACAAGTCCGCCGAGGACGACCAGCCCAAGGGCACCCACGCCCGCGCCCGCCAGTGGGTGAAAGGCGTGCTGGAGCTGCAGCAACGTGCTGGCAACTCCCTGGAATTCATCGAGAGCGTGAAGATCGACCTGTTCCCGGACGAGGTCTACATCTTCACCCCCAAGGGCCGCATCATGGAGCTGCCCAAAGGCTCCACGGCCGTCGACTTCGCCTACGCGGTTCACACCGACGTCGGCAACACCTGCATCGCCTGCCGCATCAACCGTCGCCTGGCGCCGCTGTCCGAACCGCTGCAGAGCGGCGAGACGGTGGAGATCGTCACCGCCCCCGGCGCGCGCCCGAACCCGGCCTGGCTCAACTTCGTGGTCACCGGCAAGGCCCGCACCCACATCCGCCACGCCCTCAAGCTGCAGCGTCGCTCCGAGTCCATCAGCCTCGGCGAGCGCCTGCTGAACAAGGTGCTGGCCGGCTTCGAGAGCGGCCTCGACCGCATCGCTCCGGAACGGGTGCAGGCGGTGCTCGCCGAGTACCGCCTCGACGTCATCGAGGACCTGCTGGAAGACATCGGCCTGGGCAACCGCATGGCCTATGTGGTCGCCCGGCGCATGCTGGCCAGCGAAGGCGAGCAGCTGCCCAGCGCCGAAGGCCCGCTGGCCATCCGCGGCACCGAGGGCCTGGTGCTCAGCTACGCCAAGTGCTGCACGCCGATCCCCGGCGACCCCATCGTCGGCCACCTGTCCGCCGGCAAGGGCATGGTCGTGCACCTGGAAAGCTGCAAGAACATTGGCGACATCCGCCATAACCCGGAGAAGTGCATCCAGCTCTCCTGGGCCAAGGATGTCGCGGGCGAATTCAACGTCGAACTGCGCGTCGAGCTGGAACACCAGCGCGGCCTGATCGCCCTGCTGGCCAGCAGCGTCAACGCCGCCGACGGCAACATCGAGAAGATCAGCATGGACGAGCGCGACGGCCGCATCAGCGTCGTCCAGCTGGTGGTCAGCGTGCACGACCGCGTGCATCTGGCCCGCGTGATCAAGAAGCTGCGTGCGCTGAAGGGGGTGATCCGCATCACCCGGGTGCGCGCGTAGCAGAACCCTCAGGACCAAGGAGTTCCGCATGAGCAAGACCGTGATCAACAGCGACAAGGCCCCTGCCGCCATCGGCACCTACTCCCAGGCGATCAAGGCCGGCAACACCGTCTACATGTCCGGGCAGATCCCCCTCGACCCCAAGACCATGGAACTGGTGGAAGGCTTCGAAGCCCAGACCGTTCAGGTCTTCGAGAACCTGAAGGCCGTGGCCGAAGCCGCAGGCGGCTCCTTCAAGGACATCGTCAAGCTCAACATCTTCCTCACCGACCTGTCGCACTTCGCCAAGGTCAACGAAGTGATGGGCCGCTACTTCGAACAGCCCTATCCCGCCCGTGCCGCCATCGGCGTCGCCGCCCTGCCGCGCGGCTCGCAGGTGGAAATGGACGCCATCCTGGTGATCGAATAACGATCACCCGTGCGGGGCTCCGGCCCCGCCGCTCCACCGTTTCATGAAGGAACCCGTCATGCGCTCGACCCTCGCCCTGCTGATCGCCGCAGCCGCACTCGCCGGCTGCTCCAGCGCCCCCTCCGATCCCAGCGGCATCTGGATCAACCAGGCCGCCATCGATGAAGCGGCGAAGGAAGGCAAGCTGCGCGAATCCCTTCTCGCCTACGGCCCCAACCTGGAATGGCAGATCGACGCCAAGGCCGGCACCGCCAACTACAGCAACGGTTTCGAGCTGGGCGAAGGCCGCCTGGTCAGCCAGGGCAAGGCGAACTGGCGCGTCGACTTCTATGGCGATGAATTCCACGAACAACTCGGCCTCGACGGCAAGGAGCTGGTGCAGAAATCCAGCGAGAACCTGCCCGAGCAGCGCTTCGTCCACCCGGCCAAGCCCGCCGCAGCCGATGCCCCCGAAGGCAGCAGCTTCGAGTACGCCCTCTACGAGGCCTACCTCGGTGGAACCTGGAAGATTCTCGAAGGCATGGGCCAGGGTGGCCTGGTGCTGTTCCACCCCGACGGCAGCCTCGAAGGCCTGCCCGGCGCCGACCGCTTCGCCCTGTGTCTAGCCGGTGATTGTGCGGCCATGAGTGGCGAAAACGACAGCATCTGGCTGCAACTGGGCACCCAGGGCAGCCCGTGGATCTTCGTCCACGACGGCAATCGCCTGGAGATCCTCGAAGCCGGCAACCGCGCACAGATCGACGAGATGCCCGAGTACGCCCCCGGCAAGCGCGCCTGGTTGCTGGAACGCCAGTAACCAGCCGACTCAGAAGGCGCTGGCCACCAGCCAGGCGCCCAGCGCCGCCAGCAAGGCCCCGCAGGCCCTGTCCAGCAGCGCCACCCGGCGTTGCAGCCACAGCCGCCAGCGCGAGTGCCCCAGCAGGCGCACCAACCCCATGTCCCAGCCCAGCACCACCAGGGTCATCCACAACATGGACAGCCCCAGCCCCCACGCGGGCATGGCCGAGTTGCGCAACACGCCGAACAGCCCTGCATAGAAGATCGGCAGCTTGGGATTCAGGCTGCTCGCCGCCAGCCCCTCCAGCAGCCCCTGCCGCCAGCAACCCTCGTGCCCGGCCTCGCCGCCTTCCGGCAATTGCAGGCGCCGGTGCGCCATCAGGGCCTGCCCGCCGAGCCAGAGAAAATAGGCGCCGCCCAGCAACTGCAGGGCTCGCCACAGCCAGCTGCCATCGGCCGGTAGAAAGCTCAACGCCAGCAGCACCAGCAGCATGCTCGCCAGATTGGCCAGGGCGATGCCCGCCGCACAGCCATCGGCATGGCGGCGGCCACGGGTCAGCGCCGCACGCAGCAGCAGGAAGAAATCCGGGCCCGGGGAAAGCAACGCGGCGAAATGGGTGCCGGCAACCAGCAGGAACAGGGCGAACATCGACGGGGCCTCCAGGGAACGAGGCGCCAGTGTCGTGGCCCGGTGGCGGCCCGGTCTTGGAGAAAACTCAGGTGCGCGCGGCGCGACGGAACTGCCCCGGCGTCACGCCGGTGAAACGCTTGAAGGTGCCGGAGAAATGCGCCTGGTCGTAAAAACCGAGGCCGAGCGCCACCTCCAGCGGTGACTGGTCACCCAGCAGCAGGCGCTTGGCTTCGCGCACCCGGCGTTGCAGCAGGTAGGTATGGGGCGGCACGCCATAGGCGCGGCGGAAGGCCTCGATCAGGTGGCGCGGGTGGCGCTGCACCAGGGCCGCCAGCTGCTCCAGGCTCACCGCCTCGGCATGGTGGGCCTCCAGATAGTCCCGCAGGAAGGCGGTCATGCCGCCATCCCGGCTTGCCGGCGCTGCCGCACGCAGCCCGCCATGGCGCACGAAGACCCGCTCCAGCAGCGCCAGCAGCTCGCTCTCCAGGGCCAATGGGTCATTGCGCCCGAACTCCTCGGCCAGGCGCGCCAGCCCCGCCGCCACGGCGCCATCGTCCCCTGGGTTGAGCGTGGTGAAACCGGTAGGCAGGCGCTTGCGCCCCAGCAACGCCGGCAACCGGGACTCTTCGATGTAGAGCATGCGGTAGACCAGGCGCTCGCTGATGGCGTGCCCGGTATGGGGCTCCTCGGGGTTCATCAGCGACAGCGTGCCAGCGGCCAGCGCATGGCGGGCACCCCGGCACTGATAGCCACCCACGCCTTCGAGAATGGCGCCGATGGCGAAGGCATCATGGCTGTGGCGGCCGAAGGGCTGCCCGGAGAAATCCGCATGGAACAGCTCCACCCCTGGCAGCCAGGGGCGGGCGAGCATGCGGTTGGCGTCCAGCCTCAGGCGCCTTTCAGCACGGCGGCATAGCCTTCGCGGTAGCTGGGGTAGAGCGGCTCCCAGCCGAGGGCGCGGGCGCGGGCATTGCTGCAACGCTTGCTGCCGGAGCGGCGTACGGTGGATTCCTCCGCCCACTCGGTGACGCCCAGGGTCTCGCGCAACCAGCCCACCACTTCGTGCAGCGGTGCCGGTGCGTCGTCGACGCCCAGGTAGTCCTCGGCCAGTTCGACGCCACGGGCATCGGCCTGGAGCAGGAAGGCCAGCAGGCCGGCGGCGTCCTCGGCATGGATGCGGTTGGCGAACAGCGGCGGCTCGCTGACCACGCGGTAACCCATGCGCACCTGCTTCAGCAGCCACTCGCGGCCGGGACCGTAGATGCCGGTCAGGCGCACCACAGTGGCCGGAATGCCGCTCTCGCGGGCCAGGCGCTCAGCATCCAGCATGATGCGACCGGAATAGCCCTCGGCCTCGGCCGGCGAGGTCTCGTCGACCCACTCGCCATCCTTCTGCGCGTACACGCCGCTGCTGGAAACGAAGAACAGGCGGCGCGGGCGCTGGCCGGACTGCTCCAGCCAGGCCAGCACATGGCGCAGGCCCTCGACGTAGGCGGAGCGATAGCCGGCCTCATCGTGCTGGGTGGCGGCGGCGCAGTACACCAGGTAATCCAGCTGCCCCTCGGGCCAGGCGGTAGGGCGCTCGGGCACCTCCAGGTCACCGGCCACCGGCAGCACGCCATCGGGCAACGCCGAGGCATTTCGTCGCAGCCCATGGACCGGCCAGCCAGCCTCGAGCATCCGCAGGGCGAGACGGCTGCCAACATCGCCGCAACCGGCGATCAGCAAGGAGGGAGAAGCGGACATAGGGGGCGTACTCCAGGGAAAAGTGCAGAGCATAGGGGCCGGCGGACCAATCGCCAAACCCCTGCCGCCCGGCCGAACAAAGGTAATAAAGTTACATTGTCACTTTTATAAACAAGAATTACTTGCAATAATGTTCGCCCTTTTGTCCGTGACCTCTCCATCGAATACGGACGAAACCGCAATTTTCTCGTCAGGTCCGGCCATGAAACCTATTGCATCCCTCGCCCAGCCCACCATCGTCTCCCGCTTTTCCCGCCCCGTTGCGGCACTGATGATCAGCCTGATGCTGCTCCCGGCTGGCGCGGCGTTCGCAGAGGAGCCGACCACCCCGGCACCGGCCGCTGCCGAAGCCCAGGCCCCCGCTGCATCACCCGTCGCCACGCCGGTGGCTGGCGAACCGGTTGCCGCCCCCGAGTCCATCGGCCTGACCGCCCTGCGTGAGTCGATCGAAACCCTCGGCCCGCAGGCCACCCCGGAGCAGATCCGCGAAGCGACCCGCCAGAAGATGCAGGAACGTGGCGCCTCCCCCGAGGAAATCACCACCACCATGGACCGCCTCACCGAAGGCGAGAAGCTCGGCCAGGACCTGGCCGCCGCGTTGAGTGGCGGTGCCCTGGACGGCGCGCTGGCTGGCGAGGAAGCCGACAACGGCCTGGGCCACGACCTGTCGCCCTGGGGCATGTACCAGAACGCCGACATGGTGGTTAAGGGCGTGATGATCGGCCTGGCACTGGCCTCGATCCTCACCTGGACTGTCTGGGTCGCCAAAGGCATCGAACTGCTGGGCGCCAAGCGTCGCCTGCGCCAGGAGCTGGCCAACCTGAAGGCCGCCCGCAACCTGCCGGAAGCCGCCGAAAGCGCCAGCCGCGAAGGCAGCCTGTCGCGTGTCCTGGTGCACGACGCCCTGGAAGAAATGAAGCTTTCGGCCAATACCCGCGAGAAGGAAGGCATCAAGGAACGCGTCAGCTTCCGCCTGGAGCGCCTGGTCGCCGCCAGCGGCCGCCAGATGAGCCAAGGCACCGGCGTGCTTGCCACCATCGGCTCCACCGCACCCTTCGTCGGCCTGTTCGGCACCGTGTGGGGCATCATGAACAGCTTCATCGGCATCGCCAAATCCCAGACCACCAACCTCGCCGTGGTCGCCCCCGGTATCGCCGAGGCCCTGCTGGCCACTGCCATGGGTCTGGTCGCGGCCATCCCCGCGGTCGTCATCTACAACGTCTTCGCTCGCTCCATCGCCGGCTACAAGGCCCAGGTGGCCGACGCGTCCGCCCAGGTCCTGCTGCTGGTCAGCCGCGACCTCGACCACCTGCCTGCCGACCGCAGCCAGGCCCCGCACATGGTCAAGGTGAGCTGATCCAATGGGCCTGCATCTGAACGAAGGCGGTGACGATCTCCAGGAAACCCACGAGATCAATGTCACCCCATTCATCGACGTCATGCTGGTGCTGCTGATCATCTTCATGGTTGCGGCGCCCCTGGCCACGGTCGACATCAAGGTCGACCTGCCGGCCTCCACCGCCAAACCCGCGCCCCGTCCGGACAAGCCGATCTACCTGAGCATCAAGGAAGACCAGAGCCTGTACCTGGACAACATCCAGGTCCCGCAGGAAAGACTGGGCGCCGAACTCGACAAGCTGACCAACGCCGACAAGGACAAGACCATCTTCGTCCGCGGCGACAAGTCGGTTGATTACGGCAAGCTGATGGAAGTGATGGACGCCATGCGTGGCGCCGGTTACCTGAAAATCGGCCTGGTGGGACTCGAGACGGTCGGGAAGTAAATGAGCGAGGTCAAACGCACCCTCTCGTGGTCCACCAGCTTCCTCGTGATACTTGGCATCCATGCCTTGGTGTTCTGGTGGGCGCTGTTCTGGCATGCCACAGTCGAACCCATCGAACTGCCGCCGGCGGCCATGATGATCGAGCTGGAGCCGCTGCCCGCACCAGCCCCGATGCCCACTCCGCCGCCGCCCCCGCGCGTCGAGCCGGAGCCGGACCCGCTGCCCAAGCTGGCCGAGGCGCCCAAGCCGACCATCGCCATCGCACCCAAGCCGAAACCCAAGCCGAAGCCGCCGAAACCCAAGCCCCCGGAGCCCAAGCCCGAGCAGAAGCCCCAGGAGCAGGAGTCGGTCAAGGAAACGGTCTCCGCGCCGACCACCGCCGCCCCCAGTGACGACAAGCCGGCCGCACCGCAGCAGAGCATGGCCAGCGCGCCCTCCCAGGCCAAGGAAACCTGGCAGAGCAAGCTGATGGCTCACCTGGCCCGCTTCAAGAAGTACCCGGAAGACGCCCGTCGCCGGAACTTCGAAGGCGTCAACCGCCTGCGCTTCACCGTGGATGGCGAAGGCAAGGTCACCGCCTACAGCATCACCGGCAAGTCGGGCAGCGCCTCGCTCGATCGCGCCACCCTGGAAATGATCCGCCGCGCCCAGCCGCTGCCGCCGCCACCGCCGGAGCTGCTGACCAACGGCGTGCTGGAAGTGACGGCGCCCTTCGTCTACTCGCTGGACCGTCGCCGCTGAGTGAATCCGCCCCCGCAAAGGGGGCGGCTGCTGTTGGTTCCATTGAGAGCAGCCGCTATGCTTGGGCCACTCCAATGGAATAAGACTATGACCCTCACCGAACTGCGCTACATCGTCACCCTCGCCCAGGAACAGCACTTCGGCCGTGCAGCGGAACGCTGCCACGTCAGCCAGCCGACCCTGTCGGTGGGTGTGAAGAAGCTCGAGGACGAGCTGGGCGTGCTGATCTTCGAGCGCAGCAAGAGCGCCGTGCGCCTGACCCCGGTCGGCGAGGGCATCGTCACCCAGGCACAAAAGGTCCTCGAACAGGCCCAGGGCATCCGCGAACTGGCCCAGGCTGGCAAGAACCAGCTCACCGCACCGCTCAAGGTCGGCGCCATCTACACCGTCGGCCCCTACCTGTTCCCGCACCTGATTCCCCAGCTGCACCGCGTCGCACCACAGATGCCGCTGTACATCGAAGAAAACTTCACCCACGTGCTACGCGACAAGCTGCGCACCGGCGAGCTGGATGCCATCATCATCGCGCTGCCTTTCGCCGAAGCCGATGTACTGACCAAACCGCTCTACGACGAACCCTTCTACGTGCTGCTGCCGGCTAACCACCCCTGGACGGCGAAGAAGACCATCGACAGCGAGCTGCTCAACGACAAGAGCCTGCTGCTGCTCGGCGAAGGCCACTGCTTCCGCGACCAGGTGCTGGAAGCCTGCCCCACCCTGCGCAAGGGCGGCGAGGACAGCGCCAAGCACACGACGGTCGAATCCAGCTCCCTGGAAACCATCCGCCACATGGTCGCCTCCGGCCTCGGCGTCTCGATCCTGCCGTTCTCCGCCGTCGACAGCCACCACTACGCCCCCGGCGTGATCGAGATCCGCCCGCTGACGCCGCCGGTGCCGTTCCGCACCGTCGCCATCGCCTGGCGCGCCAGCTTCCCGCGTCCGCGCGCCATCGAAGTGCTGGCCGACTCCATCCGCCTCTGCTCGGTCGCACGTCCGGAGCAGGCACAGGCCGAACCGCAACCGGCATGACCGAGCTCGCGCAAGTTCCCGTCACCGTGCTCAAGGGCGTCGGTGACGCCCTGGCGGAAAAGCTCGCCAAGGTCGGCCTGGAAAACCTTCAGGACATCCTCTTCCACCTCCCGCTGCGCTACCAGGACCGCACCCGCGTGGTGCCCATCGGCGCCCTGCGCCCGGGCCAGGACGCGGTGGTCGAAGGAACCGTCACCGGCGCCGACGTGGTCATGGGCAAGCGCCGCAGCCTGCTGGTACGCCTGCACGACGGCACCGGCGCGCTCAGCCTGCGCTTCTACCACTTCAGCAATGCGCAGAAGGAAGGCCTCAAGCGCGGCACCCAGCTGCGCTGCTACGGCGAAGCCCGCCCCGGCGCCTCGGGCCTGGAGATCTACCACCCCGAGTACCGCGCGCTGAATGGCGAGGAACCGGCCCCGGTGGAGCAGACCCTGACGCCCATCTACCCGACCACCGAAGGCCTGACCCAGCAGCGCCTGCGCCAGCTCAGCCAGCTGGCCCTGGCGCGCCTGGGGCCAGAGAGCCTACCGGACTGGCTGCCGGAGGAGCTGGCCCGCGACTACCGCCTGGGCCCGCTGGACGAAGCCATCCGCTACCTGCACCGGCCGCCGCCGGACGCCGACCTCGACGAACTCGCCGAAGGCCAGCACTGGGCCCAGCACCGCCTCGCCTTCGAAGAGCTGCTCACCCACCAGCTCTCCCTGCAGCGCCTGCGGGAAACCCAGCGCGCCCAGCAGGCACCGCAACTGCCGCCTGCGAAGAAGCTGCCGCAGCGCTACCTGGCGAATCTCGGCTTCACGCCCACCGGCGCCCAGCAACGGGTCGGCGCCGAAATCGCCTACGACCTCGCCCAGCCCGAACCCATGCTGCGCCTGGTGCAGGGCGACGTCGGCGCCGGCAAGACGGTAGTCGCGGCCCTGGCCGCCCTGCAGGCCCTGGAGGCCGGCTACCAGGTCGCCCTGATGGCGCCCACCGAGATCCTCGCCGAGCAGCACTTCCTCAACTTCAGCAAGTGGCTGCAGCCGCTGGGCATCGAAGTCGCCTGGCTCGCCGGCAAGCTCAAGGGCAAGGCCCGCGCCGCCGCGCTGGAGCAGATCGCCGCCGGCACCCCCATGGTGGTCGGCACCCATGCGCTGTTCCAGGACGAGGTGCAGTTCAAGCGCCTGGCCCTGGTGATCATCGACGAACAGCACCGCTTCGGCGTGCAGCAGCGCCTGGCCCTGCGCAAGAAGGGCATCGACGGCCGCCTCAGCCCGCACCAGCTGATCATGACCGCCACGCCCATCCCGCGAACGCTGGCCATGAGCGCCTACGCCGACCTCGACACCTCGATCCTCGACGAGCTGCCCCCCGGGCGTACGCCGGTGAACACCGTGCTGGTGGCCGACAACCGCCGCATCGAAGTGATCGAACGCGTTCGCGCCGCCTGCCAGGAAGGCCGCCAGGCCTACTGGGTCTGCACCCTGATCGAAGAATCCGAAGAGCTCACCTGCCAGGCGGCGGAAACCACCTTCGAAGAGCTGTCTTCCGCCCTCGGCGAGCTGCGCGTGGGGCTGATCCACGGCCGCATGAAGGCACCGGAAAAAGCGGCAGTGATGAACGAGTTCAAGGAAGGCAAGCTGCAACTGCTGGTGGCCACCACCGTCATCGAGGTGGGCGTCGACGTGCCCAACTCCAGCCTGATGATCATCGAGAACCCCGAGCGCCTCGGCCTCGCCCAGCTGCACCAGTTGCGCGGGCGTGTCGGGCGGGGCAGCGCCGCCAGCCACTGCGTACTGCTCTATCACCCGCCGCTGTCACAGCTCGGACGCGAGCGCCTGGGCATCATGCGTGAAACCAGCGATGGCTTCGTCATCGCCGAGAAGGACCTGGAACTGCGCGGCCCCGGCGAAATGCTCGGCACCCGGCAGACCGGGCTGCTGCAGTTCAAGGTTGCCGACCTGATGCGCGACGCCGACCTGCTGCCGGCGGTGCGCGACGCCGCGCAAGCCTTGATGGAACGCTGGCCGCAGCATGTGAGTCCGTTATTGGAGCGCTGGTTGCGACACGGCCAGCAATACGGTCAAGTGTGACGCAGCGCACACTGCGCTGGTCGCCTGACCCATCAGTCACCCAGGCCGCTCGTTATACTCCGGGCAGTCGTTTTTTCGCTGGATGCTACCCATGACCGAAGTCGCTCTCGCTCCAGATACAGAACCCCAAGCCCCGTCGGTGATCCTGCAATTGCTGGACAAGCTGGGCCTGCCCTACCAGATACGCCTCGAAGAGCCCTCCCTGGAGCCGGCCCGCCGCGTACAGGCAGTTCTGCTGGAAGACGCCGTCGGCACCCTGCTGGTGTTCTACCCGCGCAACCAGTTGCTGGACCTCAACCGCCTCGCCGAACTGACCGGGCGCAAGCTGGTGGCCGTGAAGCCGGAGCGCTTCGAGCGCATGCTCGGCAAGCACGACCTCAACACCCTGCCGGCCCTGCCGCCGCTGACCAGCTCGCCCTGCCTGTACGACGAGCGCCTGCTGCAGGAGCCGCTGCTGCTGATCGAGTCCGGGCACGCCGGCGTGTTGCTGGAACTGGCCGCCGAAGACTTCCGCCAGCTGCTCAGCAAGGCCAGCGCCGCCCGTTTCGGCGTGCCGCTGAGCAGCATCCGCCTCAACCTCGATCGCCCTGACGACGACCGCGCCGAAATCACCCAGGCGGTCCAGGCCTTCACCGCCCGCCGCATCCAGCAGCGCCTCGAGGAGACCATCGAGATTCCGCCGCTGCCGGAAACCGCGCAGAAGATCATCAAGCTGCGGGTCGATCCCAACGCCACCGTCGACGACATCACCGGCGTGGTCGAAACCGACCCGGCCCTGGCCGCCCAGGTGGTGAGCTGGGCCGCGTCGCCCTACTACGCGGCCCCCGGCAAGATCCGCTCGGTGGAAGACGCCATCGTCCGCGTGCTGGGCTTCGACCTGGTGATCAACCTGGCCCTCGGCCTGGCCCTGGGCAAGACCCTCAGCCTGCCGCGCGAGCAGCCGCAGCACGCCACGCCCTACTGGCACCAGGCGATCTACACCGCTGCAGTGATCGAAGGCCTGACCCGCGCCATTCCCCGCGCCCAGCGTCCCGAAGCCGGCCTGACCTACCTCGGCGGCCTGCTGCACAACTTCGGCTACCTGGTGCTGGCCCACGTCTTCCCGCCGCACTTCTCGCTGATCTGCCGTCACCTGGAGGTCAACCCGCACCTGGCCCACGGCTATGTCGAGCAGCACCTGCTGGGCATCACCCGCGAGCAGATCGGCAGCTGGCTGATGCGCTTCTGGGACATGCCCGAAGAACTGGCCACCAGCCTGCGCTTCCAGCACGACCCGCACTACGACGGCGACCATGCCGCCTACCCGAACCTGGTGTGCCTGGCGGTCAGCCTGCTGCGCTCCCGTGGCATCGGCACCGGCCCGGTGGAGGAAATCCCTGACGAGCTGTTCGAGCGCCTGGGCCTCTCCCGCGACAAGGCCGAGGAATCGGTGAGCAAGGTGCTGGAAGCCGAAGCCGCACTGCGCGAACTGGCTTCCCAGTTCACGCCCCACTGAGTGGCGTGAAGCGGTTGTAGAAAAGGGGCCTCGCGGCCCCTTTTTCATGGGTTCAGTTCCATGGCTGCACCCCGCAGCCCGTCCCGCACTACTTCAACAACGCCCGGCGCTTGGCGAAGACACCGGGGAAGGCCTCCAGGCTCAATGCCAGCAGCTGCTTGACCGCCGGGCGCTCGTAGAGCTCCGCGTAAGCCTGTACCTGGTCGCTGGGCATCTGCCGATAGGCATAGAGCATGAAGGACTCCACCGCCTGCTCGCTGCTGGCGCGGATGCCTTCGGCCTGCTTGGCGGTCTGCTCGGCCAGGGCCTTCTCGCTGATCTTCTCGCCACGCTGGCGCAGGGTCAGCATGGCCAGGGTCTTGCCCACCTCATAGCGCAGCAAGGACGCCAGGTCGGTGGTGCGTGCGGCCTTGTCGAGCCGGCGTACCAGCCCCAGCCGGTCGGCCCGGGGCGGCTTGTCGGCCAGTTGGGTGCGGTAGGCGGCCAGGCCTTCACCCACGTCGCGCTCGGCGGCGGTGAAGCGTTGCGCCAGGGGGCTGTCGAGGGCCGCCTCCACCTGGGCGAGCTGCTCGGCACTCACCTTCGGCGCAATGGCGCTGGCCAGGTCACGGCACAGGGCATCGGCCTCGAAGGCCTTGTTCAGCTGCTTCAGGTAACGCTCCGGTGCGCTGCGCTGCAACAGCGGCCCGCTCTGCTCGCAGAGCAGGCGCACGCCGGCCAGTTCGAAGGCCTTGGTCAGATCATCGGGTTTCGGGGCCGCAAAGGCGGCGAGGCTGCCAAGCAGCAGCGGAAGAGCGAGAAGGGCGCGCATGGACTGGATTCCGTCAGGACGAGCGCCCTCGCCAGAGAAGGGCGCATACGGATCAGCCTAGCGAAAGGGCCGCGCGCCGACCAGCAGCGCAGCGACCGAATGCGGATCAGGCAGCCTTTTTGGCGGCGGCCTTCTTCTTCGGCACCAGGTACTTGGTCAGGCCCTGGAACCAGATCACCAGCGCAGGGTTGCCCTGGATCTGGATGTCCTTGTTCTGGATGCCCTGCATGAAAGCCAGCTGCTTGTTCTTGGCGTTCATGGTGGCGAAACCGTAGGCACCATCCTTGAAGCCGATGGCGAAGGCCGGAGCCTCGGCGGTGCCACGCTTGCTGGTCACGCGCTGGTCCTTGACGATGAAATGCCGCGCGACCTTGCCGTCCAGGGTGTGCAACTGGAACACCAGGTCCTTGCCGGCGAGCTGCTCCTGAAAAGCGGCGTTGTCACGGCTGGCCTTGGCCATCAGGCGGCCCAGCATCCAGAGGAGAAGACGGAATTTCATGCGCACGAGCCTCGGCTGAAAATGGAACGGCGGCGCATTGTAGCGGTTTGCGAGCGGGACTACAGCCAGACTTGGGATGGGTGAAAGGGCTGTCAGATCACGCCCGGAGCCTGGCGGCCCCGGGCGTCCATGGCCTTAGTTGACCGCGTCCTTCAGGGACTTGCCCGGTTTGAAGGCAACGGTGTTGCTGGCCTTGATCTTGACCGGTTGACCGGTCTGGGGGTTCTTGCCAGTGCGAGCACCGCGATGGCGCTGCAGGAAGGTGCCGAAACCGACCAGGGTCACACTGTCCTTGCGGTTCAGCGCGCTGGTGATTTCTTCGAGAACGGCGTTGAGTACACGATTGGCCTGATCCTTGGTGAGATCGGCCTTTTCGGCGATGGCGGCGGCGAGTTCCGGTTTACGCATAGATGCCTCTTTGACGGTTTGTTGTTTTTGTGTCCGTGCTGTTCATCCAGAACAGCGCCCAAGGCGCCGCAACAGCTCTGCGCTGCGGCAGACCAGAGGGAGGATGGCATGCTGCAAAGGGCCGCGCCAGTGTTGTCCGACAGTTTTGGGCGCGAACCCGAGGGCTAATCCGACAGAAGGACGGCGATTCACGCCAGCAGGGGAGGCAGTTCCCGGTTCAGGGCCAGCTTCTCCTGCACCGCCGCGCCGGTCAGGGCGTAGCCCAGCAGGCGGCCGCCGGCATCGCGGCACAGCGCCTTGATGTCGGCGCCAGAGCCCTCCACGCTCCAGGCCCCCTCCGTGCCACGGGGCGGCGGCGATACCACCAGGGGGCAGGCCGGGGTCTTCACCGTCACCGGCATCGGCCCGTAGCTCACCGCCGTGGCATTGCCCGCCAGGGTCTGCGCCAGGGCACGGGCACAGGCCATCAGCGGCATCACATAAAGCAGGTTGATGCCATCCACTTCGGCGCAATCGCCCAGGGCGTAGACGTTGGCGTGGGAGGTCTTCAGGTGGCGGTCCACCATCACCCCGCGATTCACATCCAGCCCGGCCGCGGCGGCCAGGGCGATGCGCGGGCGCAGGCCGACCGCCGAGATCACCAGATCACAGGCGATGCGGGTGCCATCGGACAGGTGCGCGTCCAGGCCGTCACCGGCGTGGTTGAGGCTGGCCAGCACCGGGCCCAGGTGGAAGCGCGTGCCCAGGCCTTCGAGGCCGGCCTGTACCGCCGCTGCGGCCGCCGGGTGCAGCAGGCCGGGCATGACCTGCTCGCAGGGGGCCACGAGCTCCACTTCGAAGCCACCCAGGGTCAGGTCGTTGGCGAACTCGCAACCGATCAGGCCGGCACCGAGGATCAGCACGCGCTTCTTGCCCGCCGCCGCCACGCGGAAGCGGGCGTAGTCTTCGAGGTCGTTGATCGGGAACACCGCGTCTTCGGCGTCGCCTTCCACCGGCACGCGGATCACCTCGGCGCCCCAGGCCAGCACCAGGTCGCGGTACTCCACCGCTTCCTCGCCTATCCACAGGCGACGGTGGCCCGCGTCGATGCCGGTGATGCGGGTGTGGGTGCGGATCTCGGCCTTCAGTTGGTCGGCCATGGCACCGGCTTCGGCCATGGCCAGGCCGTCGGCGTCCTTGTTCTTGCCGAAGCCGGTGGACAGCATCGGCTTGGAGTAGGAGCGGCCGTCGTCGGCGCTGATCAGCAACAGCGGGGTTTCGCCGTCCAGCTTGCGGAATTCCTTGGCCAGGTTGTAGCCGGCCAGGCCGGTCCCGACTATCACCACGGGTGCACTCATCACTCACTCCTCAGCTGCAAAACGACGCGACGGCCCACGGGCCGTCGCTGAATATCGGGGGTTGTCGCGGATCAGGCGATCTCGATCATCTCGAAGTCGACCTTGCCCACGCCGCAATCGGGGCAGACCCAGTCCGGCGGGATGTCTTCCCAGCGCGTGCCCGGGGCGATGCCCTCGTCCGGCAGGCCCTGGGCCTCGTCGTAGATGAAGCCGCAAACCACGCATTGCCACTTGCGCATAAGCACCTCCGCCCGGCGGAAAAACCGTTGAGACCCTACTCCAATTGCGAACCCCTCGCCAAGGCTTGGCGCGGCCCGCCCGACGGAGGTTGGGCTCGGGTGGCGGTGAGCAAGGAGACACCATGGACGGCGATGAACCCGAGGGCTTCGCGGTGGGCAAGCAGGGCGAGGGCCTGGAGCGCCTATTCGGTCGCACGGGCCGGAAGCAGGGGATACGGGCCCGCCACAGGACGAGGGGGCCCGGGAGGGATCAGCCGATTTCGATCATCTCGAAGTCCAGCTTGCCGACGCCACAGTCGGGGCACAGCCAGTCGGCCGGCACGTCTTCCCAACGGGTGCCCGGCGCGATGCCGTCATCCGGCCAGCCCTGGGATTCGTCATAGATCAGACCACAGACCACGCATTGCCACTTTTTCATTATCGTCCTCGGCGGAACTCACGGTTTGGCGCGCAACCTATACCAAACGCGGCACAGCGCCAAGACGCCGGGCGACGGGATGAAGCCCGCCTGCGGCAACCCGCCGCCCCACGAAACGCCCCTGGCGCCGTGTTAGACTCCCGCGCCGCCCAAACCGCCAGGACCATCGTGCCAGACGCCGCCCTCGCCCATCCGCCCCGCTGGCTCAGCGCCACGCAACTGCATCCCGCGCCCCCCGCCGGCCTGCGTGACTGGCTGTTCGACCAGGGCTCGCTGACCCGCCGCCTCACCGCCCTCTCGGCCGACGCCTTCAGCGTCACCCCGCTGGTGGAAGGCTGGCAGGTGCTGCGCAACGACGAATGCATCGCCCTCGGCGTGCCCGACGGCAGCCAGGGCTGGGTCCGTGAGGTCTACCTGCGCGGGCACGGCGAAGCCTGGGTATTCGCCCGCAGCGTCGCGGCCCGCAGCGCCCTGGAAGGCTCCGGCCTGGCCCTGGGCGAGCTGGGCAGCCGCTCCCTGGGCGAGCTGCTGTTCAGCGACCGCGCCTTCGCCCGCGGCACCATCGAGGTCACCCGCTATCCCGCTGCCTGGCTGCCCGCCGAGGTGCGCGCCGAGCGCCTGTGGGGGCGTCGCTCCTGCTTCCGCCGTGGCGAGCTGGCGGTGCTGGTGGCCGAGATATTCCTGCCAACCCTGTGGCAGCACGCCGGCATCGAAACCCTATAATCCGCCCACGCCCAGCGGAGACCGCCGATGTACCTCAAGCTCCTGCAATCGCTCAACCGCCTGCACCCCCGCGCCTGGGACTTCATCCAGCTGACGCGCATGGACAAGCCCATCGGCATCTACCTGCTGCTCTGGCCCACCCTCTGGGCGCTGTGGGTCGCCGGTGAGGGCCGTCCGAGCCTGAAGAACGTGCTGGTATTCGTCGTCGGCGTGGTGCTGATGCGCGCCGCCGGCTGCGTGATCAACGACTACGCCGACCGCAACTTCGACGGCCACGTCAACCGCACCAAGGCCCGGCCCCTGGCCAGCGGCGCGATCAAGCCGCGCGAGGCACTGGTGTTCTTCGCCGTGCTGGTGGCCCTCAGTTTCGGCCTGGTGCTGCTGACCAACGCCACCACCATCTGGCTGTCCTTCGGCGGCCTGGCCCTGGCCGCCTGCTACCCCTTCATGAAGCGCTACACCTTCTACCCCCAGGTGGTGCTCGGCGCGGCCTTCTCCTGGGGCATGCCCATGGCCTTCACCGCCGAGACCGGCGAGCTGCCGGCAGCGGCCTGGCTGCTGTACATCGCCAACCTGCTGTGGACCGTGGCCTACGACACCTACTACGCGATGACCGACCGCGAGGACGACCTGAAGATCGGGGTGAAATCCACCGCCATCCTCTTCGGCGACGCCGACCGCATCATCATCGCCACCCTCCAGGGCCTGGCGCTGCTGTGCCTGCTCCTGGCCGGCAGCCGCTTCGAGCTGGGCCTGTGGTTCCACCTCGGCCTGCTCGGCGCCGCCGCCTGCTTCGCCTGGGAATCCTGGAGCACGCGCACGCGGGACCCGCAGGCCTGCTTCAAGGCCTTCCTGCACAACCACTGGGCGGGGATGGCGATCTTCATCGGCCTGGTGGCCGACTACGCGCTGCGCTGAACCAGCGCAACGCGGGGCGCGGGTGCAGGGCCAGGCTCAGGGCTTGGCCAGGTGCCAGACCTGCATCTTGCCGTCGCCGGTCTTGTCGCCGGCCTGCTTGTCCATGACGAAGGTGTAGAGCGGCTTGCCGTCGTAGGCCCACTGGCTGGTGCCGTCATCGCGCTTGACCAGGCTCCACTTGCCCTCGGCCTTGGCACCGGCCTCGGCCATCAGCGGCGGCCAGTTCTTCGCGCATTCGCCGCTGCAGTGGGACATGCCCATGGCGTCCTTGTCGAAGGTGTACAGCGTCATGCCTTGGTGATCCACCAGCACGCCATCCTTCTCCATCGCCGGCTCCGCCGCCAGCAGCGGCCAGGACAGCAATGCCCCGGCCAGCAGGGCCAGCGCCTGTGGATAAGTTCTGCTCATCGCATTTCTCCTCGCAAGGGTCCGCTTCGGCCCGGCAACCACCGGCCCGGGACGGGGTGCGGCGGGCAGGCAGCCGGTGCCCTGGCAGGGCACCGCGTCAGGCCGGCTCCGGCTGTGCGCCGGTGGCCCGTTGAGCATAGTCGAGGCCATCGCGCCGCCCGTCGCTGCACGGGCGAGGCCTTCCCGCTACATGCCGGTGTCATATAGCTGCAATAATTCCGTTATCTAATGCGCGCAAACCAGCTGAACAAGCGACCCGAGGCGGATACATGGTTGGCAAGAACATCCTGATAGTCGACGACGAAGCGCCCATCCGCGAAATGATCGCGGTAGCCCTGGAAATGGCCGGCTACGATTGCCTGGAAGCGGAGAACACCCAGCAGGCGCACGCCATCATCGTCGACCGCAAACCCGACCTGATCCTCCTCGACTGGATGCTTCCCGGCACCTCCGGCATCGAGCTGGCCCGGCGCCTGAAGCGCGATGAGCTGACCGGCGACATCCCGATCATCATGCTCACCGCCAAGGGCGAAGAGGACAACAAGATCCAGGGCCTGGAAGTCGGCGCCGACGACTACATCACCAAGCCCTTCTCGCCCCGCGAGCTGGTGGCCCGCCTCAAGGCCGTGCTGCGCCGCGCCGGCCCCACCGACAGCGAAGCGCCGATCGAAATCCGCGGCCTGCTGCTGGACCCCATCAGCCACCGCGTGACCATCGACGGCAAGCCCGCCGAGATGGGCCCCACCGAGTACCGCCTGCTGCAGTTCTTCATGACCCACCAGGAGCGCGCCTACACCCGTGGCCAGCTGCTGGACCAGGTCTGGGGCGGCAACGTCTATGTCGAGGAGCGCACCGTCGACGTGCACATCCGCCGCCTGCGCAAGGCGCTGGGCGATGCCTACGAAAACCTGGTGCAGACGGTACGCGGCACCGGCTATCGTTTCTCCACCAAAGGCTGACCCCGCACAAGGACGCACCCGTTGAACCAGGACTGGCGTCGCGCCGTAATCCGCCGTTTGCTCCTCCTGCTAGCCGTCTGCCTGATCGCCGGAGCCCTCTCCGGCGAATACGGCTGGGCTCTGGCCGTTGGCCTCGGTGGCTACCTCGGCTGGACCCTCAGCCAGCTCCTGCGCCTGCACAAGTGGCTCAAGGAACACAAACCCGACGAGCCGCCGCCGGATGGCTACGGCCTCTGGGGCGAAGTGTTCGACAGCATCTATCACCTGCAGCGCCGTGATCAGCGCGTGCGCGGCCGCCTGCAAGCGGTGATCGACCGCGTGCAGGAATCCACCGCCGCCCTCAAGGACGCCGTGGTCATGCTCGACAGCGAGGGCAACCTCGACTGGTGGAACCGCGCCGCGGAAAACCTGCTGGGCCTGAAGACGCCCCAGGACAGCGGCCAGCCGGTGACCAACCTGATCCGCCACCCGCGCTTCAAGGAATACTTCGAGCAGGAAAACTACCGCGAGTCCCTCGACCTGCCGTCGCCGGTCAACGACCGCCTGCGCCTGCAATTCCACATCACCCAGTACGGCAACCGCGAGCACCTGATGCTGGTGCGCGACGTCACCCGCATCCACCAGCTGGAACAGATGCGCAAGGACTTCGTCGCCAACGTCTCCCACGAGCTGCGCACCCCGCTGACGGTGATCGCCGGCTACCTGGAAACCCTGCTGGACAACGTCGAGGACGTGAACCCCCGCTGGACCCGTGCCCTGCAGCAGATGAACTCCCAGGCCGGGCGCATGCAGAACCTGCTCAACGACCTGCTGCTGCTGGCCAAGCTGGAAGCCACCGACTACCCCTCGGACAACCAGCCCATCGCCGTCGACACCCTGCTGCAGACCATCCGCAACGACGCCGTCGCCCTGTCCGGCAGCCGCCAGCACAGGATCACCCTCGAAGCCGACGCCAGCTATCAGCTGCGCGGCAGCGAGGCCGAGTTGCGCAGCGCCTTCTCCAACCTGGTGTTCAACGCCGTCAAATACACCCCCGATGGCGGCGACGTACGCATCCGCTGGTGGGGCGACGAACTGGGCGCGCACCTGGCGGTGCAGGACTCCGGCATCGGCATCGAGAGCAAGCACCTGCCGCGCCTGACCGAGCGCTTCTACCGGGTCGACTCCAGCCGCGCCAGCAACACCGGCGGCACCGGCCTGGGCCTGGCCATCGTCAAGCACGTGCTGATCCGCCACCGCGGCCGCCTCGACATCAGCTCGGTGCTCAACCACGGCAGCACCTTCACCTGCCATTTCCCGCCCAGCCAGGTCGCGCCGCGCGCTTGAACGCGGCACCGGGCCCGGGCAGGGCCCGGCGTCTTGCAAACTGCGGTCCCAGCCCTCACCCTTAGCCGATCATTCGCTGACCAAAGCCCCCAATGGACCCGTCCCCCGCTAGTTCACTGTCTTCCTATTTCGCCGACTTCGGCCTCGTTCTGTTCGCCCTGTTCCTCGTCGTGCTCAACGGTTTCTTCGTGGCCGCCGAGTTCGCCATGGTCAAGCTGCGCGCCACCCGCGTCGAAGCCATCGCCGACAAGCACGGCTGGCGCGGCAGCATCCTGCGCACCGTGCACAACCAGCTGGACGCCTACCTCTCGGCCTGCCAGCTGGGCATCACCCTGGCCTCCCTCGGCCTCGGCTGGGTCGGCGAACCGGCCTTCGCCCACCTGCTCGGCCCGCTGCTCAGCGCCTTCGGCATCGAGTCGGAGAAGCTGGCCCACGGCATCTCCTTCTTCACCGCCTTCTTCATCATTTCCTACCTGCACATCGTGGTCGGCGAGCTGGCGCCCAAGTCCTGGGCCATCCGCAAACCCGAGCTGCTGTCGCTGTGGACGGCGGTGCCGCTGTACCTCTTCTACTGGCTGATGTACCCGGCCATCTGGCTGCTCAACGCCAGCGCCAACGCCATCCTGCGCATCGCCGGCCAGGGCGAGCCCGGCCCGCACCACGAGCACCACTACAGCCGCGACGAGCTCAAGCTGATCCTCCACTCCAGCCGTGCCCGCGACCCCAGCGACCAGGACATGCGCGTGCTCGCCTCCGCCGTGGAGATGGGCGAACTGGAGGTGGTCGACTGGGCCAACTCCCGTGAAGACCTGATCTACCTGGAGCACGACGCCCCGCTGGCCGACATCCTCAGCGTGATCCGTCGCCACAAGTACAGCCGCTACCCGGTGCACAACGCCCAGAGCGGCGAGTTCATCGGCGTGCTGCACATCAAGGACCTGCTCCTGGCCCTCTCCGCCCTGGACAGCCTGCCCGAGTCCTTCGACCTGGCCGAGCTGACCCGCCCGGTGGAGCGCGTCACCAAGCACATGCCGCTGTCGCGCCTGCTGGAGCAGTTCCGCCAGGGTGGCGCGCACTTCGCCCTGGTCGAGGAGGCCGACGGCAAGGTGGTCGGCTTCCTGACCATGGAAGACGTGCTCGAAGTGCTGGTCGGCGACATCCAGGACGAACACCGCAAGACCGAACGCGGCATCCTCGCCTACCAGCCCGGCAAGCTGCTGGTGCGCGGCGACACCCCGCTGTTCAAGGTCGAGCGCCTGCTGGGCATCGACCTCGACCACGTCGAGGCAGACACCCTCGCCGGCCTGATCTACGAAACCCTCAACCGCGTCCCCGAGGAAGAGGAAGTGCTGGAGACCGAAGGGCTGCGCATCATCGTCAAGAAGATGAAGGGTCCGAAGATCGTCCTCGCCAAGGTGGTCAGCATCGACTGATCCACCACTCGCTACGAACAACGGGGCCCACGGGCCCCGTTCTCGTTCCCGCCTGGGCACAGGATGGGCGTAGGTGCGGCGTAGGATGGGCCGGGCGGCGCTCCGCTTCAGCCCACCGCTCTCCATCGATCCCCCACCTCAACCTCCCCCCGACCGCCCTTCCCTGATCTAGAGTTCACCTGCACCCGCCGTTTCGCTTGCGCCTGGTCCCTGAACCCCGGCGCTGGCGTGCGATGCCGTCGGCCTCCCGTGCTGAATCCCCCTCATCAACGCTGCGGTGTCTCACGGGTTCCGGTCACGGCCGCACATCGCCGGGCCGTGGCCGGCCCCTCGCCGCAAGGAACGCGGAGTCGCTCATGATCATCATCAGTTCACGCAAGGACTTCTCCAACCCGGACCAGCTCTCCGAGACCGGCCACCTGATACGCGAGGTGGACCTGGCCAACGACACGGTCACGGCGGTGCTGGACTTCAAGGACCTGCTGCACCTGGTAAAGGGCAAGCGCCTGCTCCTGCTGGTGCACGGCTACAACAACGAGCAGTTCGAGGTGTTCGACTCCTACCAGGTGATCGAGCAACAGGCCATGGTCCACCTCGCCGACGCCTACGACATGGTGCTCGGCTACTCCTGGCCCGGCGGCGACCAGAAGCTCGACTGGTGGCAGGCGAAGAAGCGCGCCAATGCCGTGGCGCGGATGTTCCGCTTCCTGCTGGACAACCTCTACGGGGATGCCGCCGCCGTGGACGTGATGTCCCACAGCCTCGGCGCGCGGGTCACCCTCAAGGCCCTCAAGGGCTCGCCCGGGCGCATCGTGCGCAACTACTTCTGCACCGCGCCGGCTGTGGATAACGAATGCTTCGAAAGCGACGAGGAGTTCGCCGACGCCATCCCCTCCTGCGAGCGGGTGTACATCTTCCACTCCTCGCGGGACGAGGTGCTGCGCTTCGCCTACGCCTCCTCCGAGCAGGACCTGGCCCTGGGCCTCTACGGCCCCGAAGACAAGACCTACATCGAAGTGGCCACCAGCACGGTGTTCGTCGCCAACTGCAAGAAGGTGGTCTCCAACCATGGCGGCTACAAGCGCGCGGGGGCGGTGTACAGCTACATCCAGGCCAGCTTCGCTGGCGGCCTGCAGCGTTTCGTCACCCTGTGAAGGAGGCCGTTAGAACAGGTCCAGCTGCCCACCCGCCGGAGGCGCGGGCGGTGCGGCGGGTGGCGGCGCCATGACGGGTGCCGGCTCCGCGCTGGCCAGGCGCGCGGCCAGCCCGGCCGCGCGCTCGGCGCGGGTATTCACCGCCTCGCCCAGGCGCTGCGGCAGGCCCCAGATCTCCACCCGCTGCTTGGCGCGGGTGATGCCGGTGTAGAACAGCGAGCGGCTGAGCAGCGGGCTCGGCTGTTCCGGCAGCGCCAGCAGCACCTCGCGGAACTCCGAGCCCTGGCTCTTGTGCACCGTCATGGCGAAGGCGCTGTCATGGCTGGGCAGGCGCGCCGGGGCGAAGGGCCGGTGGCCGCCTTCCCCCTCGAAGAACACCCGCAAGCCATGGGGCGTGGGCAGGCAAATGCCGATGTCGCCGTTGAACAGGCCCAGGGCGTAGTCGTTCTGCCGCACCATCACCGCGCGGCCCGGGTACCAGCGCTCGCGGCTGGCGATACCCAGGCGCCGCTTGATGCGCGCCTCCAGCGCCTCGTTGATGCCGTTCACCCCCCAAGGCCCCTCGCGCTGGGCGGTGAGGGCGCGGAAGTCGGCGAAGGCGGCGAAGGCGGCCTCCGCGTCACCGGTGCGCGCAGCGACGATGAAGGGCGCGTAGCCGGCGTCCAGGCGTTCCAGCAACGGGCCCTGCAACGGGCCGGGGTTCCAGCCGAGATCGGGCCGCGCCTCGCGCAGCAACTCCAGGGTGCCGCGCGCGTCGCCCGCGTTGATGCGCCGCGCCAGCTCGCCGATGCCACTGTCGCCCGCGAAGCGGTGGCTGTGGGTCAGCAGCACCACGGCATCGCCGAGGCGCGAGCGCGGCTGCTCCACCGGCACGCGCTGGCCGGTGATGCGCTCCAGGTCGGCACTGGCGGCGGCGTCCAGGCCACGGCCTTCGCAGAGCTCGGCGAACACCGCGCCAGCCTCCACCGCCGAGAGCTGGTCCTTGTCGCCCAACAGCACCAGGCGTGCACCCGGCGGCAGGGCGTCGAGCAGCTTGGCCATCAGCGCCAGGTCCACCATCGAGGCCTCGTCCACCACCAGCACGTCCAGCGGCAGCGGGTTGTCGGCGTGGTGGCGCACCTGCGGGCTGTCGCCGCGGCTGCCCAGCAGGCGGTGCAGGGTGCGCGCCTCCTCGGGCAGCAGGGCCTTGATGGCGTCGTCCACCGGCAGCTCGGCCTTGGCATTGCGGATGGCCTCGGCCATGCGCGCGGCGGCCTTGCCGGTGGGCGCGGCGAGGCCGATGGCCAGGCGCTCGCCACCGGGCTGTTCCAGCAGCGCGGCGAGCAGGCGGACCACGGTGGTGGTCTTGCCGGTGCCGGGGCCGCCGGAGATCACCGCCAGGTTGCGCCGTACCGCCTGGGCGGCGGCCAGGCGCTGCCAGTCCGGCTGCTGGGTGTTGCGGGCGAACAGCCGCGCCAGGGATTCCGCCAGGCGCGCCTCGTCCACCGGCGGGCGGGCGCCGGCCATGGCCAGCAGGCTGGCGGCCAGGCGCGTCTCGTAGGCATGGTAGCGGCTGAGGTAGAGGCGTTCGCCATCCAGGGTCAATGGCGCGTAACCGCCGGGCTCCGCCACCAGGGGGGAGGCACGCAGGGCGGCCAGCCAGGTGGGCAGGGCTGGCAGGTCGAGGCCGGCGGCGCCTTCGTCGAACACCCGCTGCCCGGCCAGGCGCGCCAGGGGCAGGCACACGTCGCCATTGGCCAGGGCCTGGCAGCACAGCGCGGCGGCGGCGGTGACCGCCTCGCCGGCATCCGGGTCGAGGCGCAGCAGGCTCTCGGCGAAGAAACGCTCCAGCGGGCCCAGGGGCCATTCGGCGAGCTTCATGGGCGGCCCTCCTCGAACAGGCGGTCCAGGGCGTCGAGCAGCGCGTCGTCGGGGCGGTGGAAGTACACGCCGGCCTCCGGCATGCCACGCAGGAACAGGTAGTAGGCGCCGCCCAGCCCCTCGCTGGCGAAGCCATCCAGACGCAGGCGCAGGAAGCGCCGCAGCGCCACCAGGTAGATCAGGTACTGCAGGTGATAGTGCTCGGCGGCGATGGCCTGCTCCAGGCGTTCGCCGCCGTAGTAGCTGGCGTCCGGGCCGAGCCAGTTGGACTTGTAGTCGGCGATGTACCAGCGCCCCTGGTGCTCGAAGGTCAGGTCGATGAAGCCCTTCATGAAACCGTTCAATTGATCGAATTCCAGGCGCTCGGCGGCCAGGCGCATGGGCTCCGGCAGGCCGTGGGCGGGGTCGGCCAACACCGCGCGCAGGCCCTGGATATCCAGCTGCGCCACGGGGAAGGTGAAGCCCAGCTCCGGCAGGCGCCGGCTCGGCTCCAGGGCGGCCAGGCTCAGGCCCTGGCCGTCGAGGTCGGCGTCGAGCACCTTGCGCAGCTGCTCGATGGCGATCGTCGCCCAGTCCTCGGGCAGGCCGTGGCCCAGCAGGTGCAGCGGCACCAGGTCCTCCAGCTCGCCCTCGCCGCGCACCCAGTCCTCGAGGATGGCGTGCAGGCAGGTACCGGCACGGGCGCCCCGGGGGAAGCCGTAGAAGCCGGCTCCCGGGTCGGTGGCCGGGGGCACGAAGAAGGCGTCGCGGTCTGGCGCCTCCATGTGCATGCCGGCGGCCAGGCCGGAGAAGCTGCCCACCCGCCAGGCGCTGTGCAGGCCTCGCTGCAGGTGCGCCAGGGCGGCCGGCGGCGCAGCGCGGGTCTCGCCCTGGGCGCTGGCCTCGGCCTCGCGGCAGGCCACCAGGGCGATGGTGCCTTCGCTGGCATCGGCCAGGCCCTGCAGCTCGCGGCGCAGGCCGGCGCCATCCAGCGCGGCGAGGTGGCTGCCCAGCTCGCTGAGCAGGGCATCGCCGGGCAGCTCGCGGCCGTGCAGCAGCCAGGCGAGGGCGCTGCTGTGCAGGCCGTCCTCGGGCAGCTCACCGTCCTTCTTCGCCTTGGGCAGGGCCACCGGGCCCCAGTGCAGCCACAGGCGGTCGCGGGCGCGGGTCAGCGCCACATAGGCCAGGCGCAGGCGCTCGGCGAAGCGCTCGCGGCGGGCGCGCTCGCGGTTGTCGTCGTAGTCGGCGCCGCCCAGGTCCAGCAACGGGGTGCCGTCCTCGGCGTGGCAGGTGATGTCTTCGTCGCGGCGCAGCAGCGCGCCGTCCCAGAGGTAGGGGCAGAACACCAGCGGGTATTCCAGGCCCTTGCTGGTGTGCACGGTGACGATCTGCACCCGCTCGGCATCGCTTTCCAGGCGCAGCAGGGCGTCGTCGCCGTGGCTCTCCGCCGCGCGCTGGGCGTTGAACCAGGCCAGCAGCGGTTCCAGGCCGGGGCGCTGGAGGCTCTCGGCCTGCAACAGCTCGGCGAGGTGCAGGAGGTTGGTCAGGCGGCGTTCGCCATCGGGCAGGGCGATCAGCCGTTCGGCCACGCGCTGCTCGTCGAGCCAGGCGCGGAAGGCGCGCATGAAGCCCTGCTGCTGCCAGAACTGGTGGTAGCGCTCGGCGTCCTCGCGCTCCTGGTCCCAGGCGTGCTCGTCGTCCTGGCAGCGCGCCAGGGCCTGGGCGTCGCGGCCCAGCAGGCGGGTGGCCAGGGCATAGCGCAGCACGCCTTCGCGGCCGGGCTCGGCGTAGGCGGCGAGCACGGCGGCCAGCTCCTCGGCCTCGGCGCTGTGCCAGACGCTGTCACGCCCACGGCGCACGCTGGGCACGCCGCGCGCGGCCAGCTGCTCGGCCACATCGCCAGCCTGTCGGTGGCTGGCCACCAGCACGGCGATGTCGCCGCCGCGCAGGGGCGCACGCACGCCGGCCTCGTCGAAATAGGCCTCGCCCCGGCCACTGGCGGCCAGCAGGGCGGCGATACGTCGGGCGGTGTCGATGGCCACGGCGTTACCGGCCTCGCCCTTGCCCAAGGGTTCGTCGCCCAGCCACACCAGCTCCAGCGGCGCCCCCGCTTCAGGCAGTACCAGCTGGGCGCGGGCCTTGTCGCTGGCGCCCACAGGCGGGTAGGTCAGCCCCGGCTCGGCAAAGGGCAGGGGTCGGTCGAACACCTGATTGAGCGCAGCGATCAGCGCCGGCACCGAGCGGTGGTTGGTGTTCAGGCTGTACTGCCGCGCCGCCTCGTCACGGGCCTTGAGGTAGGTGGCCAGATCGGCGCCACGGAAGGCGTAGATCGCCTGCTTGGGGTCGCCGACGAAGCACAGGTCGCCGCCTTGCTCGCCGCCCGGGTAGATGCAGCGGAAGATGGCGTACTGCACCGGGTCGGTGTCCTGGAATTCGTCGATCAGCGCCACCGGGTAGCGCTCGCGCAGGGCGGCGGCCAGCGTTTCGCCGGCGGGGCCCTGCAGCGATTGGTCGAGGCGGTTGAGCAGGTCGTCGAAGGCCAGCATGCGCTGCGCCGCCTTGCGCGCCGGCAGCTCGCGGTTGAGGGTGTCGAGCAGGCGCACCTGCAGGTCGATCAGCCGCGCCTCACCGGCGGGCTTGGCCTCTTCCAATGCATCGAACAGCCCCTGCAGCGCAGCGCAGAGGGCGTGCTCGGGCAGCTCGAAGCCCTTCTTGCAGGCCTTTAGCAGCGCCTCACGGCCGAGCTTTTCCAGGCCTGTGGGCGCCGCGAACAGCGCCGCCGGGTCGGCGAAATAGGCGTCCAGCTCACCCTGCCAGAGGGCGAACTTGGCGGCGTCGTAGCTGCGCTTGTTGAGCCCGTCGAAGGCCGCCAGGTCGGCGAGGCAGGCCTGGGCATCGCGCAGCCAGGTATCCCGGGCGTGGTTCCAGGCCTCGCCGGCCGCGCCCAGGTCGCCCAGCTCGGTTTCCCGAGGTTCGATACGCAGGTAGGGCTTGCCCAGGTGCGAACGCAGGCGCTGGCGCAGGACCTGCGGGGTGAGGCGCTTCTGCGCGAGGAAGCGCGCCCAGGCCGGCTCGGCGGCTGCCAGCTCGGCACGCCAGAGGTCGGCGAGCAGGCCGTCGAGCACCTCGCGGTCGTCTGCCGTCAGCTCACTGTCGAAATCGCCACCGGCCTCGAACGCCGCGTCCTGCAAGGCGCGCTGGCAGAAACCGTGGATGGTGAAGATCGCCGCCTCGTCGAAGCCGTGCACCGCCAGCAGCAGGCGGCGGTGGGCGTCCTCGCCCGGGTACTGCGCATGCAGGCCGGCCAGCACCGGGTCGGGCGCCGGCGCGCCTTCGTACATGGCCAGCAACGCCGCCAGTCGCGCGCGGATGCGTTCGCGCAGCTCGGCCGTGGCTGCGGTGGTGTAGGTCACCACCAGGATCTGCCCCACGCCCAGCTTGCGCTCCAGCAGCAGCCGCGCGTAGAGCGCGGTGAGGGTCCAGGTCTTGCCGGTGCCGGCGCTGGCCTCGATCAGGCTGCGCCCGGTGAAGGGGTCGTTGAGCAGGTCGAGGCTCATGCTCCATCCCTCAGATCGTCGCCGGTGAGTACCGCGTTGAGCGCCAGATTGCTGTAGTAGTTGGAGCGGCCGATTCGGCGCTTCTCAAGGAAACCGCTATCGGCGAGTTCCTGCAGGTAACGAGTGGCGGTGAGGCGAGAGACCCCAAGGTCGCGCATGACGAACTCGATCTTGGTGTACGGATGAGTGAACAGGTTGTTGATCAGGTCCTGGCTGTAGAACCTGTGCTGCGCCCTTATCCGATGCTTGTAATCGAGCAATGCCACCTTGATCGCCTCAATGGTGCCGATTGTCTGGCGCGCGGTTTCCTCGACGGCAGCCAGCATGAACAGCACCCAGTCCTCCCATTGCTCCTCATCACGCACCGCCTGCAGCAAGCGGTAGTACTCGGCCTTGTGGCGAACGATGTAGCGGCTCAGGTAGAGCACCGGGATGTCGAGCATTTTGCACTTGAGCAGGTAGAGCACATTGACGATGCGACCTGCCCTGCCATTGCCATCGTAGAAAGGATGGATGCTTTCGAACTGGTGATGGATAAGTGCCATCTTCACCAGCGGATCGGCGTCGAACAGCTCATCGTCGTTGATGAAACGCTCCAAGTCCCGCATCAATTCGATTACACGCTCGGCATCTTGCGGCGGCGTATAGACCACTCTTCCCAGTCCGTCCTTCAGCGTGGTCCCCGGGAGGCGACGCAGCCCTGCGTTGTTGCGCTCCAGCTCAGCCTGGATATCGATGATCTGGTTGGTCGTCAGCAGCCCGGTATCGCGCACGGACGCATAGCCGACATGGAGTGCCTGTCGATAGCGCAGGACCTCCTTGGCAGCAGGGCTGTTGGAGGCATCCGGAAATGCATCGTCCCGGAAAAGATCGTCGTGGGTAGTGACGATGTTCTCGATGGCCGAGCTGTCCTTCGCTTCCTGCATGCCCAGCGTATTGATGAGGATGCCTTGGTGGGGAATGGAAGAGGCGACACCCTTGAGCTCGGCCAACGCTCGGCTGGCCGTGGTCAGCTTGCGAAGTATCGACCGAGACTCGAAACGGAGCGGATCGAGTTCGTGCAACCCGCGCAGATCAGTCATGACGACCGACTCCCTTCATGCATAGGAAGTCGCGATTTTCCGGCATATCAATACACATACGTATAGAAAAGGGCCGATTCCTATACATGTCGCGTCTGACCTGCATAGGGATATGCACAAACGCATCGCTATCAACACGGCTCATGCGTCGTCCTCCTCGTCGTTCGCCAGGGCATCCAGCGCCGGGCCGAGGAGGGTTTCGGCGAGGCGTTCGAAGCGTTCGTCCAGCGGATCACGGTCGCGGAAGGCGAGGGCGTACCAGGGGTCGCGGGATTCGCCCACGGGACCGAAGTCGATGCCGTCCCAGGCGATGCGCGCCTTGCTGCGGGCGGCGTCGAGGGGCTCCTTGCGCCCGGGCTTGCGCCAGCCGGAGGCGAAGCCGTGGCTGGCCTTGGTCAGCAGCGGCAGGGGTTCGCACAGGGCTTCGCGGTAGGCATGCAGCCAAGGTTCGAGGAGGGCGGCGGCATTGGCCAGGGGGCCGGCCTGCCAGTCACCGGCGGGCGAGAGCAGGCGGCTTTCACGGGCGATGCCGGGGGTGGCCGAAAGGTTGAGCAGCATGTGGCGCAGCCAGAAGGGCGCCAGCTCCCATTCGCCGAGGCGGTTGAGGCGCCAGCCGAACAGGCCGTCCTCGGTGACGCCATCCAGCCAGCCGTGGATACGCACGCCGGCCAGGCTGACGTCCACCAGCAGCGGCTGCGGCGCGCTGTCCGGGCGCGCCTCGAACAGGCGCGGGGCGAAGGCACGCACCGGGCCGCGCAGCTGGCCCCAGAGCGCATGGCCCAGCTCGCCGGTGGGCAGCCAGCCGGCGGCGCGGGCGATGCGGCGTTCGTCCAGCTCCGACCAGCCGCGCTCCACCGCGTCCAGGGCCAGCTGGCGCAGGCCGCGCCAGGCAGGGCCTTCCAGGGCGAAGGGCTCGTCGCTGGCCAGGGCCTCCTCGGCTTCGGCCAGGCGCAGGCCCAGGCGCTGTTCGAGGAGGAAGCGCGCCGGGTGGCGGAAGCACTGGATCAGTTGCGCCGGCTCCAGGGTCAGCCAGTCGGCGTCCGGTTCCGGCAAGGGCAGGGCGAAGGGTGCATCCGGCTCCCGGGGCACCTCCGCCAGGCGCTGGGCCGCGCGGAACCAGGGGGCGGAGAAGCCGGCATGGCTTCCGCCGGCGAAGTTGCCGGAGGCGAAGGGCTGCAGCGGGTGGCTGATGAGCACCCGCTGGCTGGCCTTGGTCTCGCCGGCGGTGGCGGTGAGGTCGATGGTTTCCAGCAGTTCGCTGATCAGCACCGAGGGCGGCAGGTGCGCGTTGTCGCGCGGGTCGCGGCCCACGTAGCTGAGGTAGAGGCCATCGCGCGCCGATTGCAGGGTTTCCAGCAACAGGTAGCGGTCGTCGAGGCGCCGCGCGCGGTCACCCCGGCGCGGCTTGCGGGTGATCAGGTCGAAGCCGGCGGCCGGGGTGCGCCGGGGGAAGGCGCCATCGTCCAGGCCCAGCAGGCACACCAGGCGGAACGGCAGGCTACGCATGGGCACCATGGTGCAGAAGGTCACCGCGCCGGTGAGGAAGCCCGAGGCGCCGCTGCCGGCGTCCAGCGCGGCCACCAGTTGCTGGCGCACCAGGCTCATGTCGATGGGCCGTTCGATGCCCGCCGCCTCGGCCTGCTTGCGCAGGTCGCCGCAGGCCTGGGACAGCAACAGCAGGGTGTCGCCGGCTTCGCGTTCGTCGAACAGCTGGTCGATCAGGCCCTGCAGGGTCTCGGCCCAGTCCGCCAGCGGGCGCGGGCGGGCCAGGTCGTCGGCGAGATGGCCGAGGCGCTGGATGAAACCGGCCAGGCGCCCGAGCAGCTGGGCACGGGCGCCTTCCAGCGCATCCAGCGGCCAGCTGTCGCCGAGCAGGGGCGGAGCATCGCCGGCCAGTCGCGGCGGCGCGGCGAAACCCAGCACCAGGCGCTCCAGGCCCTGGCGCCAGCTGAAGGCGTCCTCTTCCGGCAGGCCCAGGCGGGCGCGGTGGCGGCCATCACGGCCCCAGCGCACGCCGGCCTCACGCAGCCAGTCGCGCACCAGCGGCAGGTCCTCGGCCTCGATGCCGGCGCGCACGGCCAGGGCCGGCTGCTCCAGCCAGCCGAGCAGTTCCTCGGCGGCGAAGCGGCTCTGGGCCAGGTCGAGCAGGGCGAGGAAGGCTTCCACCAGCGGCAGCTCGGCGCGCAGGCTGCGGTCGGCGAGGCTGAAGGGGATGCGCGGCACGCCCTCGCGGGGGGCGAACACCGCTTCGATGTAGGGGGCGTAGCGCTCGATGTCGGGGGTCAGCACCACCACCTGGTCGGGGGTCAGCCCGGGGTTGGCGGCGAAGCGCGCCAGCAGCTGGTCGTGCAGCACCTCCACTTCGCGCAGGGGCGAGTGGCAGACGTGCACTTCCAGGGAGCGGTCGTCCTCGCGCAGGGCCAGGCGCTCGTCGGCGTGGCGGGTGCGCAACCGCAGGATGTCGTTCTGGATGGCCTGCAGCAGGCTGCCGTCGGCCAGGTCTTCGTTCTCGGCATAGATGCCGACTTCCTGGCCGCCGAGGGTGAACAGGGCGTCGAAGAAGTCGCGCCCCTGCTTGCCCAGGCTGGCCAGCAGCGGGTGGCCGACGTCGAGGTACCAGTCGTCGATGCCGGGCTCCGGCAGGGCGGCCAGCTCGCGGATGTCGCGGATATCGCCCCAGGCCTCACGGCAGGGGTTGAGGGCGAAGAGGATGACTTCGCAATGCCGCGCCAACCCTTCGAGCACGCGCATGTGGTGCGGCGGCAGGCTGCTGATGCCGAAAACGATGAGGCGCTCCGGCAGCCCCTCGATGGGCGCGTCGTCGTGCAGCCGCGCCAGCAGGTCGCCGAGCAGGCGCGCGCGGTGCGGGTGGCCGTCGGCGGTCAGTTCGCGCCAGAGCAGCGCCTGCCACTGTTCGTCGTTGCCCAGGCCGAGCAGCTCGCCGCGCTCCCAGGCGGCCAACCAGTCGTCGCGGTACAGCAGGTACTGGTCGAGCACGTCGGCGATGCGCGCCGCCAGGGTCAGGCGCCGGCGCTCGTCGCCGCCCTCCAGGTACTGGGCGAGACGCGGGGTACGTTCGAGATTGTCCGGCTCGCACAGCCAGTCGTAGAGGCGCCAGGTCAGGGTCACCGGGTTAAACGCCGATTGCGGTGGCAGTTCGCCGAGGGCCTGGCGGGTGAGGTCCCAGATGAAGCGCGCCGGCAGCTGGATATCGAGCTGCATGGCGATGCCCTGGCGCCGGGCCAGTTGCAGCGTCAGCCAGCGCCCCATGCCCTGGCTCGGCACCACCACGCGGGACGGCGCCAGCGGGTCGCGCTGGGGCTGCACGAGCAGGCTGCAGGCCAGCTCGCCGAGGCTTTCCAGGTCATTGGCGTGGTAGAGGTTAAGCATCGAAAGGTCGCGTCCGCCGGGTCGGTACAGGTTATCAGTTCGACGAGGCTACAGGCAGCGGGCGACAGGGCCTGTCGCCTGCGATGGGCAAGGCAAGGCTGCGGTTTTACGACTTAACTTGCAGGTAGAAAAGGTGACGGGCACGGGTGAACGGGACGCGGGCTGGCAAGTCAGAATATGACGAACATGTTACAACCCCACCCCCAGATAGCCGCCCCACCTCCAGGAGCGGCTCATGTCGTTACCTTAAGGAGGGAACCGATGCTGACACTGCTCAACCTGCTCTCCGCCGTGGCCTTGCTCGTGTGGGGCACCAATATCGTTCGCACCGGCATCCTCCGGGTCTTCGGCAGCGACCTGCGCCGCTGGCTCAGCCACAGCATGAAGCGCGCGCCCCTGGCCTTCGCCGCCGGCATCGGCGTCACCGCCCTGGTGCAGAGCAGCAACGCCACCGCCCTGCTGGTCACCTCCTTCGTCGCCCAGGGGCTGATGGGGCTGTCCTCGGGCCTGGCGATCATGCTCGGCGCCGACGTCGGTACGGCACTGATGGCGCGGGTGCTGACCTTCGACCTGTCGTGGCTGTCGCCGCTGCTGATCTTCTTCGGGGTGGTGTTCTTCCTCTCGCGCAAGCAGACCCGCATCGGCCAGCTCGGCCGCGTGGCCATCGGCCTGGGGCTGATCATCCTCGCGTTGCAGCTGATCGTCGCCGCCGCCGAGCCCATCACCACCGCCAAGGGCGTGAAGGTGCTGTTCTCCTCACTCACGGGCGACGTGATGCTGGACGCCCTGACCGGCGCGCTGTTCGCCATGGTCACCTACTCCAGCCTGGCCGCCGTGCTGCTCAGCGCGACCCTGGCCGCGGCCAAGGTCATCCCGCTCAAGGTCGCCCTGTGCCTGGTGATCGGCGCCAACGTCGGCAGCGGCATCCTCGCCATGATCAGCGCCACCTCGCAGAACGCTGCCGGCCGCCGGGTGGCCCTCGGCAGCCTGCTGTTCAAGCTGGTGGGCTGCCTGCTGGTGCTGCCGGTGGTGGGGCCGGCGGCGGAGTGGCTGGACAGCTGGAGCTTCTCCACCGCCGAGCTGGTGATCGCCTTCCACGTTCTCTACAACAGCGCGCGCTGCCTGCTGATGCTGCCGCTGACGCCCTACATGGCGCGCTTCTGCGACTGGCTGCTGCCGGACCGCGAGCAGGCCACGGACGTGGCCAAACCCCGCCACCTGGACAAGAGCGCCCTGGACACGCCCAGCCTGGCCCTGGCCAACGCCGTGCGCGAGACCCTGCGCCTGGGCGATATCGTCGAGCAGATGCTGCACCACCTGCTCACGCTGATGCGCGGCGGCGACGCCCTGCTGGGCAAGGAGATCCACCGCCTGGACGACGACATCGACGCCCTCTACACCGCCATCAAGCTGTACCTGGCGCGCATGCCCCGGGAAGACCTGAGCGAGCGCGACAGCCGCCGCTGGGCCGAGATCATCGAGCTGACCATCAACCTGGAGCAGGCCGGCGACCTGATCGAGCGCATGGTCGGCGACGTGCAGCACAAGAAGACCTCGCAGCAGCGCTCCTTCTCCGAAGCCGGCCTGGCGGACATCGCCGAGCTGCACCAGCAACTGGTGAACAACCTGCGCCTGAGCCTGTCGGTGTTCCTCAACGGTGACCTGGAGAACGCCAAGCGCCTGCGTCGTGCCAAGCAGCGCTTCCGCATCCTCGAGCGGCGCCTGTCCCACGCCCACGTCGAGCGCCTGCACCACCAGGTGGTGCAGAGCATCGAGACCAGCGCCCTGCACCTGGGCCTGATCAGCGACATGAAGCGCCTCAACTCGCTGTTCTGCGCCATCTCCTATGCGGTGCTGGACAACCCCGACGCGCCGCCGGTGGCCCTGGAGGACGGTGGCGTCGAGCCGCTGGTGGAGGACGATGTGGACTATCAGCCGGATGTCGGCTCCCATCGCTGAACAGGGCTCTTCCTGAGTCACGGCGGCTTGGGCAGAATCCCCCCCATGAGCCCAACCGCCGCAGCACCCGACCAGGCCTCGGTCAGCGCCAGCCTGACCCAGGCCATCCTCCACGCCGCCGAAAGCCTTGGCCTGCCACGCGCCGAGCTGCTGGCCGCCAGCGGCCTGGACGACGCCCAGCTGCGCGACCCCGACGCGCGCATCCCCTTTCCCGCCCAGGAGGCGCTGTGGAGCGCCATCGAATCGCGCCTCGCCCATCCCGAGCCCGGCCTGGTGCTGGGCCAGGCCCTGGCGCCCGGCCAATTCAGCGTGCTCGGCTACCTGCTGCAGAGCAGCCCGACCCTGGGGGACGCCCTGGAGGCCGAACTGCGCTACCAGCGCCTGGTGGGCGAGGGCGGCACCCTGGCGGTGGAAAACCGTGGCGACGAACTCTGGACCCTCTACCGCCCGCTGCACCCGCAGCTGCCCGCCACCCGCGCGCGGGTGCTGGCGCTGATGGCCTTCTGGATGCGCCTGATGCAACCGCTGCTGGATGACTTCCGCCTGCTGCGCGCCTGCTTCATCCATTCGCAGCCGGAAAGCCTGGCCGCCTATGAAGACTGCTTCGCCTGCCCGCTGGAGTTCGACGCCACCGACTACGCCCTGGTGCTGCCGCTGAAACTGCGCGGCGCCGCCCTGCGCCAGGCCAACCCGCCCCTCCAGGCGCTGCTGCGCCAGCACGCCGAAGCCCTGCTCGCGCGGCTGCCCAGCGAAGGCCTGCGGGCCCGCGTGGTGGCCCTGCTGAGCGCCCAGCTGGCCCATGGCGAGCCGGACCGCGGCGCCCTCGCCTCCGGCCTCGGCCTCAGCGAGCGCACCCTGCAACGGCGCCTGGCCGAGGAGGGCAGCAGCTACCAGCAACTGCTCAGCGACACCCGCCTGCAACTGGCCGAGCGCCACCTGCAGGAGGGCAGCCTGCCCATCGCCGAGATCGCCGTGCTGCTGGGCTATTCCGAACCCAGCGTGTTCTTCCGCGCCTTCCGCCAGTGGACCGGCAAGACGCCGGGGGAATATCGCCAGCAGCTGGTGGCTGATTCGGCCAGGACCTAGGGAGCGCTGCGCGCCGCCGGAGTCAGGTACGCGGCAACACGCCCCGCGCATCGAGGAACGCCAGGAAGGCTTCGCGGCTGGAGTACTGCGGCTGGTAGCCGAACTCCTCCTTCAGGCGGCGGTTGTCGAGCACCGGGCGGTAGCGCAGGAAGTCCAGTTGCTCGGGGCCGTAGCGGGTCAGGCCGAGGGGCTTGAGCAGCGCCAGGGTGGCGAGGATCAGCGTCGCCGGCAGTGGCCGGTAGGGCTTGCCGAGGATGGCGGCGATCTCGGCCATGCTCAGCGCACCGTCGCCGGCCAGGTTGTAGATGCCTTCGGCACCGCGCTCCAGGCCCTGGAGGATGATCGCCACCACGTCCTGGTCCCAGATGAACACGAAGCGGCTGTCATGGCCGCGCACGCCCATCACCGAAGGTTTGTCGAAGAGCGCGGTGATCTGGTTGTCCACCCGCCGGCCGAGGATGGTGCCCGGGCGCAGCACCAGCTGGCGCAGCTGCGGGTGGCGTTCGCGTGCCTCGGCTAGCAGCTCTTCCACCTCGCGCTTGTGGCGGGCATAGGCGAAGGCGTCATGGCCGCGCAGTGGGTCGGCTTCGTCGATCCATTCGGCGTTTTCCGGGTAGTAGCCGTAGGCGGCGCCGGAGCTGGTCACCACCAGTTGCCCGACGCCGTGGGCGGCGGCGGCCGTGACCACCGCGCGGGTGCCTTCGACGTCGATGGCGTGCAGGGTCGCCTCGCTCATGCCCGGCGGCGGCGTCACCACCGAGGCCAGGTGGACGATGGCCTGGGGCTGCCAATGGGCGATGCAAGCGTCCACCGCCTCGGGCTGGGCGATGTCCAGCTGCACCTCCTCGACGTTCGCCGCGCGGGCGGACGCCGGCAGCGGGCGGATGTCCGCAGCCACCAGGCGCCAGTCGGGGTGGCGGGCGGCCAGCGCCTCCAGCAACTGATGGCCGATGTAGCCGGCGGCGCCGGTGATCAGGACGCGCATGGCACGCCCTCCTCGGCGACGGGCAATGGCCGGTTGCGCCAGAAGGCCACCAGCAGCAGGCCGCTGACCAGGTGCCAGGTGCCCCAGAAGGCCGCCACCAGGGCCATGTTCGGCTCACCGCCGAACTGGGCGAAGATCAGCCCCAGGGCGAGGCCGGAGTTGTGCATGCTGATCTCGATGACCATGGCCCGCAGGTTAGCGCCGCGCTGGCGGGCGAGCTTCGCCATGCCCCAGCCGAGGACGATGGCGCTGGCGTTGTGCAGCACCACGATGAAGAACACCAGGCCGAGGTTGTCGACGAACAGGCGCCAGTTACTGGCCACCGCGCCGCCGACGAAGACCACGAAGGCCAGCAGCGAGAAGCGCTTGAACCAGGGCATCACCCGCTCGGCCAGGCGCGGCCACAGGTTGCCCACCAGCATGCCCGCCAGCAGCGGCAGGCCCAGCAGCAGGACTACGCTGACGAGAATGCTGCCGCGGTCCATCTGCAAGGCGCTGAGGCGCCCGGCCAGGTAGGCGGAGGCTTCCGGGTTGAGGCCGCTGGTGAGGGCGAAGTTGAGCGGCAGCAGCACCAGCGCCAGCAGGCTGGAGAGCGCCGTCATGCTCATCGACAGCGCGGTGTTGCCGCGCGCCAGGTGAGTCATCACGTTGGACAGGTTGCCCCCCGGGCAGCAGGCCACCAGCAGCAGGCCCAGCTCCAGCCCGGGATGCAGGTCCACCAGCAGGGTCACCGCCAGGGTGGCCCAGGGCAGGATCAGGCACTGCCCGAGCATGCCGGCGAGCACCGGCTGCGGCTGGCGCAGCACGGCGAGGAACTGGCCGATGCGCAGTTCCAGGGAAACACCGAAGATCATTACCGCCAGCACCAGCCCGAGGATGAGCTGCTGGTTCGCGTCGTAGTTCATGGCAAGGCGCCCGTGGTTCTTGTTATGGCCGCCACTTTAGCGGCAGCCACGGCGCACCGGCAGTGGCCGAGCCCGCCAGGCGGCGTGGCGATTCGCGACAGACTGACGCCGGTCAATGCCCGCCAACCGGGCGATGGCTAGAGTTCATAGCCAATTGCCATCAGCCATAGCCCCCGACCATGGACAGCTCCGATCCGCCGATCGCCGCCATCACCGATCCTGCGCTCGCCTGCCTGCTGCGCGAGATGCTGCCCGCCATGGGCGTCGTCTGCGAAGTGCTCACCGAGACCGGCCAATGCCAACGGGCCCCCCTGTGCCGATGGCTCAAGGACGCCCCCCTCAGCGAGACGACCCGATTGCGCATGCTCCTCGACGAGACGGTGACGGTGCTCGACCGCACCCGCCACGCCTTCAAGTCCCGTGAACTCGGACGCTTGCGCCGGCGCCTGGAACAGGCGCTGGAAGAGTTGTCGGGCCCGGCCTGACTGGTGTACAACCTCGCGCTGCAAGGTTCCGCCAAGGGCGGGAACCGGCTTTGCCGGGCAGGACGCAAGGGCCTGCAAGACAAGGCGCCACGCGTGGCAGTTCACCCAGAACTGCCACCCGTGGCGCCTTTTTTATTGCCTGCAGGTTTTCACGGGGGACGAGGGATGGGGCTGGAAACACAACTCAAAGGGATGCTCGGCAGGATCGGCCTCGGCCGTCGCGAAATCGACCAGCGCTGCCGCTACCTGGACTGGCAGGCGCTCGACGCCGCGCGCCTGAACCGCCAGGCTGAGGCGGTCGAGGCCCTGCATGAGGTGTTCGTCGAGCGCCTCTACGCGCACCTCGACCACTTCGAGCCGACCGCCAGCATCCTCCGCGACCCGGCGACCCTGGCGCGCCTGAAGGCCAGCCAGCTGGACTACTACCAGCGCCTGTGGAAGGGCCCCTATGACCGCGACTACGTCCTGCACCGGCTCAAGGTCGGCCTGGTGCACCAGCGCGTGGGCGTCGAGCTGAAGTGGTACCTGGGCGCCTACCGCCTGTACCTCGACCAGATGCTCACCGGCCTGCTCGGCGACAGCGAAACCACCCGCACCCTGGGCAGCCTCATGAAAGTGGTGTTCTTCGACATCGCCCTGGCCATCGACACCTACAGTGCCGCCCAGCACCAAGCCCTGGAGGACAGCGAGGCGCGCTTCGCCCGGGCCCTGCGCGGTGCCAACGACGGCCTCTGGGACTGGGACCTGGAGCACGACCGGCTGTACATCTCCGAGCGCTGGGCGAGCATGCTCGGCCGCTCACGCGATGCCTTCGGCGAGAGCAGCGCCGGCTGGTTCGCCCGCGTCCACCCCGACGACCTGCCGGCCCTACGCCAGGCCATCGACACCCACCTGCGGGGCGACAGCCCCTGGCTCAGCCACGAGTACCGCATGCGCCAGCAGGACGGCAGCTACCTCTGGGTGCTGGTGCGCGGCGTCGCCGAGGGCCAGCGCATGGCCGGCTCGCAGACCGACATCAGCCAGCGCAAGGCCACCGAGCACCAGCTCAACCATGCCGCGCGCCACGACCCGCTCACCGGCCTGGCCAACCGCCTGCGCCTCGACGAACTGCTGCAGCACGCCCTGCAGCGCCAGCTCAAACCCGGCGCGCGCCAGGCGGCGCTGCTGTTCATCGACCTCGACCGCTTCAAACTGATCAACGACAGCCTCGGCCACGCCGTCGGCGACCGCGTGCTGGTGGAAGTGGCCCACCGCCTGGAGCGTTGCCTGCGCCCAGGCGACCACCTGGCACGCTTCGGCGGCGACGAGTTCGTCGTGCTGCTGGACGACCTCGCCTGCCTGGGCGATGCCGAAGTGGTCGCCCAGCGCATGCTCGACAGCCTGCACCAGCCCCTGCACCTCGACGAGCGCACCCTGGTGGTCAGCGCCAGCATCGGCATCACCGGCCTCCAGGCCGAGGGCCAGACCATCGACGCCCTGCAGGCTGCCGACCTCGCCCTGTACCGCGCCAAGGAAGCCGGCAAGGCGCAGATCGCCCGCTACAGCAGCGAGCTGCAGGCCGCGGCGAAGAACCGCCTCGACCTGGAAAGCGCCCTGGCCCAGGCCCTGGCACGCGACGAGTTCGAGCTGCATTACCAGCCCATCTGCCGCATCGACCAGGGCCCGCCGCTGCTGGTAGGCGTCGAAGCCCTGCTGCGCTGGCGCCAGGGCGACCGCCTGGTGCAGCCGGCGCAATTCATCCCGGCGCTGGAGGAATCCGGCGAGATCATCGCCGTCGGCGACTGGGTGCTGCGCGAGGCCTGCCGCCAGACCCGCGCCTGGCAGCTGGACGGCCAGCAGCACCTGCGCTGCTCGGTCAACCTCTCCAGCCGCCAGCTGCACCAGCCGGGCTTCGCCGGGCGGCTTAAGGCGATACTCCAGGAATCCGGCCTGGCACCGTCCAGCCTGGTGCTGGAGATCACCGAAAGCCTGCTCATGCAGGACGGCGCCGACACCCTCGCCTGCCTGCGCGAGCTGGCCTGCCAGGGCGTGCGCCTGGCGCTGGACGACTTCGGCACCGGCTACTCGTCCCTGGGCTACCTCAAGCGCTTCCCGCTGCACATCCTCAAGGTCGACCGCAGCTTCATCGACGGCGCCCCCGAAGACCCCGAGCTGCGCGCCATCTCCCGCGCCATCATCGGCCTGGGCGCCAGCCTCGGCCTGGAAGTGATCGCCGAAGGCGTCGAGCACCCCGCACACCTGGACTTCCTCGCCACCGAGGATTGCCACTACGCCCAGGGCTACTGGTTCAGCCGGCCGCGCCCGCCCCAGGCCCTGGAACGCCTGTTCAACGGCGAAGAATGTTTCGACGGGCACTGGTGCCTGCTGCCCGAAGCCACCACGAGAGCGACCTCATGAAACGCAACCTGCCGGTCAGCGGCCGCGCCATCGCCTTCGCCGCCGACGCCAACATCCTCTCCACCACCGACCTCAAGGGCGTGATCACCCACGTCAACCAGGACTTCGTCGACGTCAGCGGCTTCAGCCGCCCGGAGCTGATCGGCCACAGCCACAACCTGGTGCGCCACCCGGACATGCCCGCCGCTGCCTTCGCCCACCTGTGGCAGACGCTCAAGGCCGGGCGCAGCTGGATGGGCCTGGTGAAGAACCGCTGCAAGAACGGCGACCACTACTGGGTCAGCGCCTTCGTCACCCCGGTGGTGCACGACGGCCAGGTGCTGGAATACCAATCCGTGCGCACCAGCCCCAACGCCGAACAGATCCACCGCGCCGAACAGCTCTACGCGCAACTGCAGGCCGGCCGTACGCCCCTCCGCCTGCGCGCGCCGCAGTTGCCGCTGCACCTGCGCCTGCTCGCCGGGCCCGCTCTGGGCAGTGCGCTGGGCCTGTTCCTGTACCAGGCGCTGGCCCCTTGGGGTGCCTTTGCCGGGCCCGCGTCCTGGGTCGTCGCCCTGGGCTGCGCGGGCCTGTTCCTGCACCGCCAGCTGCGCCCCCTGCGTGCACTGCTGCGCCACGCCCGGGCCATCGCCGACAACCCGCTGAGCCAGGCGGTATACGGCCAGCGCAGCGACGAATTCGGCCAGCTCGGCTTCTGCCTGCAGATGCTGGAGATGGAAACCGGCGCGCTGGTCGGGCGCATCGCCGAATCCTCGCGCCAGCTCGCCGAGCACGCCGAGGAGCTGGCCACCGCCGTCGCCCACGGCAGTGCCGGCAGCCACCGCCAGCAGCAGGAGACCGACCAGGTGGCCACCGCCGTCGGGCAGATGGCCGGCAGCGTCCAGGAAGTGGCGCGCAGCGCCCAGCAGAGCGCCTGCGCCGCCGACCAGACCGACGACGCCGCGCGCATCGGCCAGCACGAGGTGAGCGCCACCCGCGCCCGCATCGCCGAGCTGGACGAGGACGTGCGCAACGCCACCCGCGTGGTGCGCGAGCTGCAGGACCACAGCAGCGCGATCGGCCAGGTGCTGGACGTGATCCAGGGCGTCGCCGAGCAGACCAACCTGCTGGCCCTGAACGCCGCCATCGAGGCCGCGCGCGCCGGTGACGCCGGGCGTGGCTTCGCCGTGGTCGCCGACGAGGTACGCGCCCTGGCCGGGCGCACCCAGCAGTCCACCGCGCAGATCAACCAGATGATCAACAGCCTGCAGAGCGGCGCCGAGCAGGCCGTCGCGGCCATGCAGCGCAGCTGCGCCCAGGCCGAGAGCAGCCTGGCCCAGGCCCAGCGCGCGGCCGAGTCCCTGGAGCGGATCAACCAGCAGGTCGGCGCCATCAACGGCATGAGCCTGCAGATCGCCAGCGCGGTGGAGCAGCAGAGCGCCGCCAGCGAGGAGATCCAGCGCAGCCTGGCCACCATCCGCCGCGCCGCCGACGACAACGCCAACAGCGGCCTGTGCAGCCAGCGCAGCGCTGGCGAGGTGGCCGGCCTGGCCGCCGACCTGCGCCAGCTGGCCCTGCAGTTCTGGAGCAGCCGCCGCGGCCTGGGGTGATTGCGCAAGGGCGGGGGCGATCCGCTATGCTCGGCGCTTCCTCCCAGCCAGACCCTCGCCATGCGCTACCTGCTCTGCCTGCTGCTTTTGCTCGGTGCCTCGGCACAGGCGTTCGACCGCGACCGGGTCGAGGGCTACGACCTGCAGAACGGCTTGCAGGTGATCCTCAAGCCCACCCCCGAGCGCGGCCATGTCGCCATCCGCCTGGTGGTGGGTGTCGGTTTCGACGACTTCGCCTGCCCGGACAAGGAGCTGCCGCACCTGCTGGAACACCTGTTCTTCAGCGGCCTGGGCGGCGCCGGCGAGGCGGACCTGGAAGCGCGCATGCAGGCCCTGGGCGGCGAATGGAACGCCTTCACCAGCGCCAGCGACACCGCCTTCGTCATCGAGGCGCCGGCGCAGAACCAGCGCAAGGTACTCGACCTGCTGCTGCAGGTGCTCGACGACACCCAACTGACCGACGCCCGCATCGCCACCGCCAAGCAGGTGGTGCAGCGCGAGGGCGGCGGCCACTACTCGCACCTGGAACGCCTGCTGGACCGCCAGGACCTCGGCCGCGAAGCCCACGACCAGCTTGCCGTCGAACTGGGCCTGGCCTGCGCCGAGCGCCCCCAGGTGGAGCACCTGCAGCGCGAGGCCCTGGAGGCCTTGCGTCGCGACTGGTACGCCCCCAACAACATGAGCCTGATCGTGGTCGGCGACCTCGACCGCCTGCTGCCGGCCTTCATCGAGCGGCGCTTCGGCGCCCTGGCGCCGGTGGAAGTACGCGAGCACCCGGCCCTGCCGGAAAGCAACGACAACGCCACCGAGCGCCGCACCCTGCGCCGCGGCCTGGTGGGCCAGAGCGCCACGCTGCACTGGATCTACCGCGAGCCGGAGGTAGACGGCGCCGACTACGCCGCCTGGGAGCTGCTCAAGGACTACCTGGACTGGGAGCTCTACCAGCAGCTGCGCATCCAGAACGGCCTCTCCTACGGGCCCTGGACCGAGCGCCGCGCCTTCGGCGGCGAAACCTTCCTCAGCCTCAACGCCGACCTGGAGCGCAGCGACGTGGAACCGGCGCTGCAGGTGCTGCGCACACTCACCACGCGCCTGCGCGACCAGGGGCTGGACCGCGACAGCTTCGAGCGCCTGAAGAACCTCGCCATCAGCCGTCAGGCCTGGGCGGCACAGGGCAACTCGGCGCTGGCCGACTACTACTGGAACTCCCTGGGTGACTACCAGGAGGGCCGCTTCGGCAACGAGGCCGACGCCCTGCGTGCGGTGACCCTGCAGCAGGTCAACGCCATTGCCCGTGAGCTGTTCCACGAACCGGGCTACATCCGCATCGAGCAGCCCCTGCTGGGCTACGACCAGTTGGCCTGGCTGCTGCCGGCCCTGCTGGGCCTGGCCCTGCTCGCCGTCCTGCTGTGGCGCGGCCGGCGCCCGGGCACGCGCGCCGCGCCCGCCTGAGACACTGGCCGTCGGCTGCGGCGCCTGGCGCCTTCTCAGGCCGGCGGGCGGGCAGTATCCTGCGGCCCCCGCAGCTTTCGCCGACGTGCCCATGTCGATCTGGAAAAACCGCCTGCTCGCCCTGATCGCGCTGATCCAGCGCCACCCGCGGCTCATCGCGCTCTACGGCTTCTGCTCGGGCGTCGGCAGCTTCCTGCTGGTGGATCGCGGCGCGCGCCTGGCCAAGGTGATCGCCATCGTCATGCTGGTGAGCTGGGTCTGGCTGCTGCTGGAGAACCTGTTCCGCAGCAGCATCGAGCGCCTGTTCAAGATCGAGCTGCCACCGCCGCTGACGCGCTTCCTGACCCAGCTGATCCACCAGGAAAGCCTGTTCTTCGTGCTGCCCTTCTTCCTCATCACCACCAGCTGGAACAGCGGCCAGTCGCTGTTCACCGGGCTGCTGGCGGTGGCGGCGGTGATCTCCATCGTCGACCCGCTGTACAACCGCTTCCTCGCGCCGCACCGCTGGCTGTTCCTCGCCTACCACACCCTGACCCTGTTCGCGGTGCTGCTCACGGCACTGCCGATCATCCTCCACCTGACCACCGCGCAAAGCTTCGAGTGGTCCCTCGGCATCGCCGTGCTGCTGTCCTTCCTCAGCCTCTACAGCACCATCCGCGTGCAACGCTGGTGGCGGGGCCTGGCCCTGGTCGGCCTGACCCTGGCCCTGGGCGCCACCGGCTGGCTGACCCGGGTGATGGTGCCGCCGGCCACCCTGTGGCTGACTGAAGTGGCGGTGACCCCGGAACTGGACGACCACCAGCGCACCCCGGGCAAGGGCGTGGAAACCGTCACCGCCGCCGAGCTGCGCAGCGATGGCCTCTACGCCTACACCGCGATCAACGCGCCGCGCGGGCTGAACGAGCGCATCTACCACCTGTGGCGTTTCGAGGGGAAGGAAGTGGACCGCATCGCCCTGGACATCCACGGCGGCCGCGACAAGGGCTACCGCGCCTGGACCCACAAGCAGAACTTCCCCGCCAACCCGGTGGGCCGTTGGCAGGTGCGCGTGGTCACCGAAGCCGGGCAGATGATCGGCACCCTGCGCTTCGAGGTCACCGACGACCCGCTGTCGCCCAAGCCGCATTGACCTTGGCGCAGCGGAGCCATGACCGTAGGAGCGAGCTCTGCTCGCGAAGCCTTTGGCGGTGCTACGCACCGCTTGGCGACTGAAGTCGCCCCTACAGGTACCTCGACGCGCCGATGCAAGAGCGTCGCGAATGAACTCTCCCACGGGCTCAGTGCCTGTAGATTGCGGACGCTCAACCCCCTCAAGGAAGAACCATGGCCATCATCAACAACTGGGCGAAGTCCATCGCCCGGGTGCTGGAAACCAGCTTCAGCGTCAGCAGCAGCATCGCCAATCACCCGACCGTACTCGGCGATGCACGCGAGAGTTTCATCCGCGATGTCCTCAAGCGCTTCCTGCCGAGCAACATCAGCATCGGCTCGGGGCAGATCGTCGACAACGAAGGCGGCATCTCCAAGCAGATCGACCTGATCATCTATCGCAACGACTTCCCCACCCTGCGCACCTTCGGCTCGGCGGACGTGTACCTGATCGAAGGCGTGGTCGCCACGGTGGAGGTCAAGTCGCAGCTCAACGACAAGTCCCTGGTCGAAGCCCTGGAAAACGGCAGGTCGGTGCGCAACCTGCGGCCGTCGTTGCTCAAGGCCTCGCTGGACGACTACAGCACCCGCGTTTTCGGCAAGCCGCACACGGAGCTCTCCATCCCCCAGTACAACTCGCTCATGGGCCTGGTACTGCCGCCGACCTACGTCTACGGCTACCGCGGCTATACCGAGAACAGCCTGGAGGACCTGCGCGGAAGCCTGAACCGCTGGCACAACGTGCCCAACAGCGCCGGTGAGCTGGATATCACGCTGATGCCGGAGGTGATCGCCACCCAGGGCTGCGTGAGCCTGAAGAACCTCAGCAACTTCCTGCAGCTGCCCCATGCGGGAGCGGAAGACCTCGAGGCCTGCCGCCAGTCGTTCAACCAGGCGATGAACACCGACCTCGGCAAGCAGGCGTTCTATGCGAACTTCCGGGCCAACGAAAACGCGCGCTTCGACTATGGCCTGGCCCTGAAGACCTCCGATACGCCGCTGCAGTACCTGATCTCCAGCCTGCTGGAAACGGTGATCTCGCGAATCGGCCACCAGCAGCTGGGCGGCACCGCCATCCAGTACAACCTGCTGCGCTATCACATGACCGAGGAGATGGAGGGCGGCTGGTCCGGCGCGGCGGTGAACGTCACCAACGTACGCGACCCGAAGCTGGATTTCGCCAAGGCCAACGGGTTCTGAGCCCGGGCGGTGCCGGGCGAATGAATTGGCTCTGTCGGCGTTAGCTGTTGTGGTTTTAATGCAGGCGCTCAAGCACCGTACTTTCCGGGCGCTTGAGGGTTTGTGCCACCTCCACCGCATGGGTTTCGCTTCGCTCTACACCATCCTACGAAAGCCTGTGCGCACCTGTGGTGATGCGCTGGACGAAGAAAGTTGGAGCAGCCGCCAACGCCCCTCCAGGAGGCCGAACGCAGTCGCTGCGCCGGGGGACGAGCGGCATGGATGCCGCGAGAGGCGCGCCAGGCCATGGATGGCCCATCGCGCCGGCCCCCAGAGCAACGATGGAGTGAGGGAACCCCGGCGAAGCCGGGGCCGGATGATGGGGCAAGCCCTTTTGGTTCCTTTTTTGTGGTTCGGCATCCCGACGATTGTTAAAAGGGACTCGCCCGGGGGGGCGAAACCAGAAACATCATCAGAGCTCGGCAATCAGCTGGGCTCAAATCTTCTAGCAACACTTAACGCAGACAGAGCCAATATTCGCCCCTACAGGGTTGGACGCGGGCCGTAGGGCGGGTACAACCCGCCACCCCCGATCGCGAATGAATTCGCTCCCACCGGTTCAGCGCCGGCGGTAGCCCGGGCTTCAGCCCGGGGCCGGGGTCAGCCGAAGAACCAGTAGCACACCAGGATCGAGGCGATGACGCCGGCGAGGTCGGCCAGCAGGGCGCAGCCCACCGCGTGGCGGGCGCGCTGGATGCCCACGGCACCGAAGTACACCGCCAGCACGTAGAAGGTGGTTTCGGTGCTGCCCTGCATAGTGGCGGCCACCAGGGCGGGGAAGCTGTCCACGCCCTGGGTCTGCATGGTTTCGATGAGCATGGCGCGGGCGGCGCTGCCGGAGAATGGCTTGACCAGGGCGGTGGGCAAGGCGTCGACGAAGCGGGTGTCGAGGCCGGACCATTCCACCAGCGCGCGGATGCCATCGAGGCCGAAGTCCAGGGCGCCGGAGGCACGCAGCACGCCCACGGCGCAGAGCATGGCCACCAGGTAGGGCAGCAGACTCTTGGCAACATCGAATCCGTCCTTGGCGCCGTCAACGAAGGTTTCGTACACCGGCACCTTCTTCAACGCGCCCACCAGCAGGAACAGCATGATCAGGCCGAACAGCACCAGGTTGCCCAGCAGCGACGACAGGGCCGCCAGCGCCGTGGCGGAGAGGCCGGCCAGCAGCGCCATGAAGCCGCCCAGCAGCAGGGCGCCGGGTACCAGGTAGGCGAGCACCACCGGGTCCCACAGTTTCAGGCGTTGCATGAAGGCCACCGTCAGCAGGCCCACCAGGGTGGAAGCGCTGGTGGCCAGGAGGATGGGCAGGAACACCAGGGTCGGGTCGGCGGCCCCCTGTTGCGCGCGGTACATGAAGATGGACACCGGCAACAGGGTCAGGGACGAGGCGTTGAGCACCAGGAAGAGGATCTGCGCATTGCTCGCCGTGGTGCTGCTGGGGTTGAGTTCCTGCAGCGCGCGCATGGCCCTGAGCCCGATGGGGGTGGCGGCGTTGTCCAGGCCCAGGCCGTTGGCGGCGAAGTTGAGGGTGATCAGCCCCAGCGCGGGATGGCCCCGAGGCACCTCGGGCATCAGCCGGGCGAACAGCGGGCCCAGCAGGCGCGCCAGCACCTCCACCAACCCGGCCTTTTCGGCGATGCGCAGCAGCCCCATCCACAGGGTCAGGGTGCCGAACAGCAGGATCATCACCTCGACCGAAAGCTTGGCCATGGCGAACAGGCTTTCCACCATGGCGGCCCAGACACCCGGGTCACCGCCGAGCCAGCGCACCAGCGCCGCGGTCGCGGCCACCACGAAGAAGCCGAGCCAAAGGCCGTTGAGCATGAACGATCCCCCCGAAAACGATGGGCGGATGATAGCGGCGGCGGCACGGCGCGCGCCAGGAAGCCACCCCGGCAATGTCATGAAAGCCATCTAGGCTGAACCGGGTCGGTCGATGACGACCTCTGTCCTGGGAGATGACGATGAAGAAGGTCCTGGTGCTCTATTACTCCATGTACGGCCATATCGAACGCCTGGCCGAAGCGGTGGCCGAGGGCGCGCGCAGCGTGCCGGGCGTGGAGGTGACCCTCAAGCGCGTCGCCGAGACCATCCCCGAGGACATCGCCCGCAACGCCGGCGCCAAGCTCGACCAACCCGCCGCAGTGGCCAGCCCCCAGGAGCTGGCGGACTACGACGCCATCCTCTTCGGCACCCCGACCCGCTTCGGCAACATGGCCGGGCAGATGCGCACCTTCCTCGACCAAACCGGCGGCCTCTGGGTGAAAGGCGCCCTGGTGGGCAAGTTCGGCAGCGTGTTCACCTCCACCGGCACCGGCGGCGGCTCGGAAACCACCATCACCTCGTTCTGGAACACCCTGGCCCACCACGGCATGCTCATCGTCGGCCTGCCCTACGCGGCACCCGAGCTGACCGACATCAGCGACGTGCGCGGCGGCTCGCCCTACGGCGCCGCCACCCTCGCCGGCGCCGACGGCTCACGCACGCCGACCGACAAGGAACTCGCGCTCGCCAGATTCCAGGGCGCACACGTAGCCAAGTTGGCGACACGACTCCAATGACGGGAAAGAAGATAACCAAGGCCGGCAGGACGCTGGCCCTCTTCGCCGGGCTCACCCTGCTCGCAGGGTGCGCCGGGACGCTGCACACCGGCAACGGCGGTTGGGCACCGGGGAATCAGCAGGTCTATCTGCTGGACCCGTCGAAAGCGAACGGCACCCAGACAGTGGATGGCGCCATCCACGCGCTCAGCCTCTATGTGAACGGCCTGCTGGTCAGCGACAAGGTCCGCCCGAGCTGGGGCTATTGAGTCACTGCTTGAAGCTTGAAGAAGACTCCAGCTCCCGGCTTTTGTCTTCCAGCTTCCAGCTGCTTTTCTCTTCCAGCTGCTTTTAACGCTACCACCGAGAAGCTGGATCACAGCTTCCCGGTGGCGGCTTCGCCTGACCCGGCCCGCGTTCGCGGAGGTAACCCCTTTACCCCTAGGTCATGCCGCTCTGCCGACGCGGAACAACCCGGCCCCATGGTCATGGCCCCGCCTGCGGGGCCTGTGGTCTGAATGGCTTCAGTACCAGTTCGGATCGCTTTTCAGCTGGTCCTCGAGAATCGCCTTCACCTCGTCATCCGGTTCGCCCAGCCAGCGCTTGCTGGCGTGGCGGCTCGGTGATTTGTCCTGGGGCAGGCCTTCCGGCACTTGCACCAGCAGGGCGTAGGCGTCGTCCTTGTCCCAGCTGAAGGCGACGAGCAGTCGTTGGCTGGCGCAGGCATGCGGTTCGCACAACTCGCCAACCAGGTATTTATCGCCGTCCTGGTCAACCGCCTTCATCGGCGGTGCCGTCCCGCTCAGGTTCATTACCCATTCGGGCAGACGGCTTTCGTCCTTGACCAGCGCCTGCCAGGTCTCGCGGTACTGCGGGTCAGTGCCCAGCAGTTCGTTGAGCCTGTGCTGCGCGTCGGTATCGGCCGCCAGCACCAGGGTGCTGGCGAAGCCGAACGCGGCGGCGGCGCAGAGATCACGCAGGATGCGCATGCTGCCTCCCTAGCCCCTGCGGCGACCGAAGATGAAGGACACCACGAACAGGACCAGGAAAAGCACGAAGAGAATCTTCGCGATACCTGCTGCGGTGCCGGCGATACCACCGAAGCCCAGAACGGCAGCGACGATGGCGATGACGAGGAAGGTAAGTGCCCAGCTGAGCATGATGGTTTCTCCTGCTTCGGTTTGTCGGGTTCTCAGTGCGCCGGCGACCAGGCCGGGTCGTGCTGAGCCGGCTGCGAGGCGAGGGCCTCGTCCGCCGGTGGATTGATGAAATCGATATCGCTGAAGTCGTTGCTGTCCTGCAGCGCCTGGCCAACCGCCAGGGCACTGCCGAGCATCAATACGGGGAGGATCAGGAGGGCGGTCAGGAACAGGGCGATGGTCCACATCTTCGTATCTCCTTTATGTACTCAGAACACCCAGCGGGGTTGCTGCGGTTGATCGTTCCAGCGCTGCTGGGCAACGCTCTGCAGCGAACCGTCGTGGAGCATGCCGTTGGCATGGAAAGCGGCCGGGGTGGGCGCGATATCCAGGCGGGCCGGCAGCGGGGGCTGCTGCTCGTGGCTGCGCAGGCTCTGGCGCAGCTGGTGTTCGGCCAGGAGGATCAACACCACGGCGAGGGAGGCCAGCAGTACCTTGCCCGCAAGGGCGAGACGCGCATGACGACGGTTCATCCTGTAACACCTCCTGGGCTGTTGATCGATCAAGGGAACCGAAGCGCCCCTGCCTGTCCTTGCGGTCATCGCCGGCTGGCGATTTGCTTTTCCTGATGTATTGGTTGCAGAGCGCATGCCAGTTTTTCTAATCAGTTAAATCCATTTAAATTCAATAACTTACGAATTGATTGATCACTGGATCTGCTGGCAACTTGCATGATCGCCAGCGCTGCGTCGTGCGTTTTGCATGGCCGGACATCCCTGTCCGATCCGGGCTCACTTCATCGCCAGCTTCAGGCTGCGCATGCGGTCATGGCAGGCCTTGACCCGGGGCATTTCCTGGGCGAGCAGGCCGCGCACCTCGGGCTCGGCGCTTTCCAGGGCGTCTTCGAAGGCGTGGAGGATGCGGTCCTCGGCTTCCTCCAGCTGGCTCACATAGGTGGCCTTCTCGTCGCTGGAGAGCGTGGCGCGGGTGTCCGCATAGACCTGGCGCAACTTGCCGACGAAGGTGCCGCCGGTGGACGGGTCTTCGTGGTTGGCCGCGACCCGGACCGCCAGGGCCTGGATGACCTGGGTCTTGGCCTGGGCCATGTCGCGGAACAGGCCCTGCAGGGCCGGGTCCTTCACTTCGTCGATGGCGTGCTGGTAGAAGCGCTCGCCGTCACGGGTGATCTCGATCAGCTCGTTGAGTTGCGCAGTGGTATTGGTCATGGCGTTTCTCCTTGGGGGTACGGGTCGCGCGTTCAGCCGGCGACCTTGAGGGATGCGGCGTGCACATCGAGCACGCCGCGAACATTTCTGGCCGTTTCCACCGCCAGCGCCTTTTCTGCCGCCGTGGCCACGTTGCCGGCGAGGCGCACCACGCCGTCGTCGGTTTCCACGGAGATATCCAGGGCGGCGAGGTTGTCGCTGGAGAGGAAGCGGGTCTTCACCTTGCCGGTGATCCAGGCGTCGCCCAGTAGGCTGCCGGCCTCGGCCCGTTGTTCACCGTCGCGCTGGGCGGTGCCGGGGTCGGCGCTGAGGTGAATGGCGTTGTCCACCCGCTCGACGCCCTCGGTGCTGGCGGCCAGCTTGCCGGCCATCTCACGGGCCTCGGCGCTGGCGGAGCGACCACTGAGGGTGACCAGGCCTTCGCAGGTCTCCACACCGATGTCGAGACCTTGGGTGGTGGTGTTCCACAGCAGCTTGGACTTCACCTTGGCGGTGACGGTGGCGTCGTCGAGGTGGCTGTCGGCGGCGGCAATGGACAGCAAACGGGGTCGAACGCCCGGGTCGACCCGGATGAGGTTATCCACAGCGTCGATACCCTCGACGCCAAGGGCGACCTGCTCGGCCAGCTCGCGGTTGACTTCATTCGCCACGGTGCCGGTGAGCGTGGCCAGGCCATGCTCGACATCGACGTTGAGGGAGAAGGGGCCGAGGTGATGGTTGAAGGCGAAGGCGGTCCAGATGCTGCCTTCCTGGCGGGCTTCGCGAATCTGTTCGCTGAAGCCGTCCCCGGCGGCCGCCGGCAGGGCGACCAACCCCAGCAAGGCGCTACCGGCCATGGCGAGCGCCAGGCTGTGCAAGTGCGGCATGGAAACCTCCTGTCGTCCACTTCGGCGCTCGGCGCCTCCAGATGCAGGGGTTATCGCAAGGCCTGTGCCAGGCCTTTTCGTGGCGTTTATTCCTTTAAAATCAATTGGTTATTGTAGACGTGCAAATACCCGCTGCGTGCAGGCTGCAATACATGTATGAAAGGACCTTGCAACTTGCACGATAATTCCTGGACTAAGCGATACGACTGAACAATGCGGAGCGACAAAATGGCATCAGCAACGGAAACCAAGGGACGCATCCTGCTGGTCGACGATGAGTCGGCGATCCTGCGCACCTTCCGTTATTGCCTGGAAGACGAGGGTTACAGCGTGGCCACCGCCAGCAGTGCGGCACAGACCGAGGCCATCCTGCAGCGCCAGGTGTTCGACCTGTGCTTCCTCGACCTGCGCCTGGGCGATGACAACGGCCTGGATGTGCTTGCGCAGATCCGCGTGCAGGCCCCCTGGATGCGGGTGGTGATCGTCACCGCCCACTCGGCCGTGGACACCGCCGTGGACGCCATGCAGGCCGGCGCGGCCGACTACCTGGTGAAACCCTGCAGCCCCGACCAGCTGCGCCTTTCAGCCGCCAAGCAGCTGGAAGTGCGCCAGCTCACCGCGCGCCTGGAGGCCCTGGAGGGCGAGGTGCGCAAGCCGGGCGACGGCCTGGATTCGCAGAGCCCGGCGATGATGGCGGTGCTGGAAACCGCTCGCCAGGTGGCGGGCACCGACGCCAACATCCTCATCCTCGGCGAGTCCGGCACCGGCAAGGGCGAGCTGTCCCGGGCCATCCACGGCTGGAGCAAGCGGGCGAAGAAGGCCTGCGTGACCATCAACTGCCCGTCGCTGTCGGCGGAGCTGATGGAAAGCGAGCTGTTCGGCCATAGCCGCGGCGCCTTCACCGGGGCCAGCGAGAGCACCCTGGGTCGGGTCAACCAGGCCGACGGCGGCACGCTGTTTCTCGACGAGATCGGCGACTTTCCCCTCACCTTGCAACCCAAATTGCTGCGCTTCATCCAGGACAAGGAATACGAGCGGGTGGGCGACGCGGTGACCCGCCGCGCCGATGTGCGCATCCTCGCCGCCACCAACCTCAACCTCGATGAAATGGTCCGCGAGGGCCGCTTCCGCGAAGACCTGCTCTACCGCCTCAACGTCATCACCCTGCACCTGCCGCCCCTGCGCGAGCGCACCGAGGACCTGATCGGCCTGGCCGAGCGCTTCCTCGCCCGCTTCGTCAAGGACTACGCGCGCCCGGCACGCGGTTTCAGCGACGCGGCACGGGGTGCCCTGCTGGGCTACCACTGGCCCGGCAACGTGCGCGAGCTGCGCAACGTGATCGAGCGCGCCAGCATCATCTGCGGCCAGGAGCTGGTGGAAATCGCCCACCTGGGGCTGAGCGAAGCGCCGTCCAACAACGCCCCGCGCGTAGGAGCCTCCATGAGCCTGGAGGACCTGGAGAAGGCCCATATCGCAGCCGTGCTCGCGGCCAGCGAAACCCTCGACCAGGCCGCCAAGACCCTCGGAATCGACGCCTCGACGCTCTATCGCAAACGCAAGCAGTACGGTCTATGAAGCTGCCGATGAAGCTGCGGACGCGGCTTTTCCTCAGCATTTCGGCGCTGATCACCGTGGCCCTCCTGGGGCTGCTGCTGGGGCTGACCAGCGTCATGCAGCTGGCCCGTTCCCAGGAACGCCTGATCTCCTACAACTTCGCCACCATCGACCTGGGCGAAAAGTTGCGCACACACCTGGGCGACCAGTTGGTGAACCTGACCCGCGAACAGCCGGATATCCAGGCACTGCTCACCTCGCAGCAACGTTTCCTCGCCGTGGTGCAACAGGGCCTGATGAACGCCCGCGACGAGCAGACCCGTCAGGGCTTCCAGGCCATCGCCGACAGCTACGGCGAGTTCCTGCGGGTCAGCGAACGCAACACCGACCGCCGCGACGATGATTTCAGCCAGGCGTTGAACGACACCCGCAATGCCATGCTGGCGCTGCAGAAGCACGCCTTGCAGAGCGCCGCCGAGGCCGAGCAGTCGGCCCGCGAGCGCGCCGGCCTGGTGGCCACCCTGCTGGGCCTGCTGGGCATCGCCGTACTGCTGATCGGCTTCGTCACCGCCCACGGCATCGCCCGGCGCTTCGGCCAGCCCATCGAGGCCCTGGCCCGCGCCGCCGACCGCATCGGCCAGGGTGACTTCCAGGTGACCCTGCCGATTTCCACGGTCAGCGAGATGGCCTCCCTGAGCCGCCGCTTCGGCCTCATGGCCGAGGGCCTGCGGCTGTTCAAGGAAACCAATATCGAGAAGCTGCTGGCCGAGCAGCGCCGCCTGAAGGCGGTGCTCGACAGCATCGACGACGGCTTGCTGATCCTCGACCGCCAGGGCCGCATCGAACACGCCAACCCGGTGGCCCAGCGCCAGCTGGCCTGGGAGACCGAGCAGCTCGGCCAACCCCTGAGCCAGGCCTTGGGCGACCCGGCCATGGAGGCGCCTACCCAGCAGGTGCTGCGCGGCCAGCCTCTGGAGCAGGTGCCGCCGGACCTGGCCATCGAGGTCGAGGGCGAGAGCCGCCTGCTGAGCTGGCGCCTGACCCCGGTGAGCCTGGACGAGGAGCGCATCCTCGGTGCGGTGATGGTGCTGCGCGATGTCACCGAGCAGCGCGCCTTCGAGCGGGTGCGCAACGAGTTCGTGCTGCGCGCCTCCCACGAGCTGCGCACCCCGGTGACCGGCATGCAGATGGCCTTCGGGCTGCTGCGCGAACGCCTGGTCTTCGCCGAGGAGTCCCGCGAGTCCGACCTGCTGCTGACGGTGGACGAGGAGATGCAGCGCCTGGTGCGGCTGATCAACGACCTGCTGCACTTCTCCCGCTATCAGAACGGCATGCAGACCCTGACCCTGGCGCCCTGCGATATCGACGACCTGCTCGGCGCCCTGCGCACGCGCTTCCAGGAGCCGGCGCAGAACAAGGGCATCAGCATCGAGCTGGACCTGCAGGAGCCGCTGCCCCGCGTGCCCATCGACCGCCCCCAGGTGGAGCGGGTGCTGGACAACCTGGTGAGCAACGCGATCCGCCACACGCCCAATGGCGGGCATATCCGCCTGCAGTCGCGGCGCCATGGCGAGCGGGTGATCCTCAGCGTCGAGGACAACGGCGAAGGCGTGCCCTACAGCCAGCAGGCGCGCATCTTCGAGCCCTTCGTGCAACTGGGCAGCTACACCGGCGGCGGCGTTGGCCTCGGCCTGGCGCTGTGCAAGGAGATCGTCCAGCTCCACGGCGGCCGCATCGGCATCTACTCGCGCCCCGGCGAAGGCGCGCAGTTCTACCTGGCGCTGCCGCTCTAGCGGCGGGCTTGAACGCTATTTGGAGGATGGGTAGAGCGAAGCGAAACCCATCACCTCGTCGCGGCAGGGGCGGGTAGAGGGTGCGGCGCCAGCAGGCGAAGGGGGCTGCACGATGAGGAGGGTCGCGTCCGAGCGAGATCACTCAGGTAAAGCCCACCGTCATCACGCCAGCCACCGACCGGTGCTAGGCGCGATTCGAGCGTCAGTAGAACGTAACGGGACGGAGCGGCAGTGCCTCGCCCGGCATGCGGTTGAGCACCAGCAGCAGGGCGGCGGTCTCGGCGTCGGGCTGGCCGTCGAACAGGTGGGGGCGGTACTTCATCTGGAAGGCGGCGATGACATTGCGCGTGGCCTCGTCCAGCTGGCCGTTGCGCGGCACCGGATAACCCTGGCGGGCCAGCTGCATCTGGAACCAGCCGACGGTGGGCAGCGCCTGGGCGAAGCGCGCCTGCTCGGCCGCCACGGCGGAGGCTTCCGGCCAGGGCACCAGGCCGGCCTCGGCGAGGCGTTTCCAGGGGAACAGTGGGCCCGGGTCGACCTTGCGCTGGGGGGCGATGTCGCTGTGGCCGATGATGCTGCCCAGGGGCAGGTTGTGGCGTTTGACGATGTCCTTGAGCAGCACGATGAGCGCGTCGATCTGCTGGTCGTCGAAGGGCTGCCAGTTGCGCCCGGTGGGGGTCTGCTCGTAGCCCTCGTTGACCAGTTCGATGCCGATGGTGCTCGCATTCAACCAGGTGCGCCCCTGCCACTCGCTCTGTCCGGCGTGCCAGGCGCGGCGGTTCTCGTCCACCAACTGGTAAATGGTCGGCGGCTGGGCGCCGATCAGGTAGTGCGCACTGACCTCGCCGTGGGTGAGCAGCGCCAGGGAGCGCGGCAGGTCGGTGGAGGTGTAGTGCAGCACGACGTATTGCACGCGGCTGTTCTGGTTGACCGAGGTCTGGCTGCGATCGATGCGCGGGCCGCTGGTGCAACCGGCGAGCAGGGCCAGCAACAGGCCGAGGGCTAGGGTTTTCATGGGGTGATGTGTAGCACGCTTTGCAGGTTGTCCAGGAGCATGTCGACACTGAGCATGATCAGCAACATGCCGGTCAGGCGCTCCACCGCCATCAGCCCGCGCTGGCCGAGGAAGCGCTGCAGGAAGGCTGCCTGGAGCAGGATCAGGGCGGTGCAGGCCCAGGCCACCAGCACGGCGATGTAGAGCTCCCAGAGCTCGCCCTGGTGGGTGTTGCGCAGGGTCATCAGCACCGCCAGCGCGGAGGGGCCGGCCACTGCCGGGGTGGCCAGGGGCACCAGCATGGGTTCGCCGTCCGGCAGGTCGCCGAGCACGCCCTCGGGCCGCGGGAAGATCAGGCGCAGGGCGATGATGAAGAGAATGATGCCGCCGGCGATGGCGATCGCCTCGCGGGACAGGCCGAGGCCACTGAGGATGTTTTCGCCGAAGGTGAGGAACAGCAGCAGCAGGCCGAGGGCGAACACCAGCTCACGCAGGGCCACCTTGAGCCGGCGCTCCGGCGCCACGTTCTTCAGGGCGGCGAGGAAGATGGCGATGTTGCCGAATGGGTCGGTGACCAGAAAGATCAGCACGGCGATGCCGAGAATTTCCATGGGCGCTCCTCAACTGAAGGACGAAGTGTAAAGGGCGCTGGCGGCGACGTCTCGCCGCCGTGCCGATCGGGGTCAGAAGTGGTACTTGAGCGTGCCGTTGACCGCGCGTTGCTCGCGGGAGGCGTTGCCGCGCACGTCGTCCAGCTCGCTGTAGCCACCGCTCTGCTGCAGGTACTGGATGCCGAGGAATAGCTGGCGACCCTGGGCGAAGAAGTAGTCGCCGGCATCGAAGCTCAGCTGCGGGCTGAAGCTCAGGCCCTGTTCGCGGTCGCCTTCGGCACCGGCCCAGTCGAGGCCGCCATCGAGCATCCAGCTGGCCTCGCCGAGGCGGAAGGCATAGGCCCAGGCGCCGCTGAACTGCACGCTGTGGCCGGGTTCGTCCTGGTCGTCGCGGTCGTAGAGGCTTAGGGTCAGGTAGTCGAAGCCGGGGGCCTGCAGGTCGAAGGCCGGGCCGAGCAGGTTGCCGCCCTGGCCAGGCGCCGGGGCCGCCTGGGCACCGCTGAGGCGCATCTGCAGGGGCGCCGGGGTGTGGCCGGGCAGCTCCGCCAGGGCCTTGGGCGAGAGGCCGGCGGTGAAGGCCGGGCGCTCGGTGGCGAAGCTGAGGAAGCTCTCGCCGGCGGAATAGGGCAGGGTGGAGAACTGCAGGTTGCTGTCCTGCAGGTGCAGCAATTCGTTGCCGGCGACCTGAACGGCGCCGAAGGTCAGGGCAAAACCACCCAACCAGCTGGCGATACGGGAAAAGGAAAGACGCATTGACGATGTCTCCACAGGTGAATGCAGGCAGGGCCCGCGAAAAAAGGGGCGGATTATACGCAGCTCCCGGCCCGACGGCAGCAACGCCACCGGTCATCCTCCCGGCGGCACTGTTCAAGCCCGGCGAAAAGCCTATAACGTCTAGAAGCCAGCGGAATCAGTTGGCATAGGGAAATGCCTGCCGAGGATTTACGTCATGCGTCGTACTCTGCTCTGGTTCAAACAGGATCTGCGCCTCGATGATCACCCCGCCGTGCAAGCGGCGCTGGCGGCCGATTGCGTCCTGCCGCTGTTCGTTTTCGACCCGACCCTGCTGCGCCCGGGCGACCTCGGCATCCGCCGCATGGGCGTGCACCGTGCGCGCTTCCAACTGGAGAGCCTCACCGCCCTGGACGCCGAGCTGCGCCAGCGCGGCTCGCGCCTGCTGGTGGTGCAGGGCAACGCCGCGCAGGTGATCCCGGCGCTGCTGGAACACCTGGACCTGAACGAAGTACTGACCCTGGAGGAGGTGGCGCCCCAGGAACGCACCCTGGTGGAGGAGCTGCGTCAGGCACTCGGCGACATTCCGCTGCGTGAGCTGGCCGGCAACAGCCTGCTGCGCCGCGAGGAGCTGCCGACCCCGGTGGAGCACCTGCCGGCGGTGTTCAGCCAGTTCCGCGAGCAGGTGGAGCAGCGCCCCAGCGTCTATCAACCACGCTCGGCCCCGGCGGCCTTGCCGCCCCTGCCCGAAGCGGTGGAGCCGCTCTTCGAACCCCTGCCGACGCCAACCCGCCTGGGTCTGGGTGAGCCGGTCGGCCTGCCCATCAGCGCCTTCCCCTTTTCCGGCGGCGAGGTCGCGGCACTGGCGCGACTGCGCGATTACCTGTGGGCGACCCAGGGCGTCCGCACCTACCAGGAGAATCGCAACGGCATGGTGGGCAGCGAGTACTCCTCCAAGTTCTCGCCCTGGCTGGCCAACGGCAGCCTCTCGCCGCGCCGCGTCGCCGCCGAGCTGCGCCGCCACGAGGCGCAGTACGGCGCCAACGCCTCCACCCACCAGCTGTGGCAACAATTGCTATGGCGTGACTACTTCCGCTGGACCCTGCTGCGCCATGGCCGCGCGCTGTTCGAAGCCGGCGGCCTGAAGGCCACGGTGCGCGCACCGCAGCAGCTGGACGAACGCTTCGAACGCTGGTGCCAGGGCCGCACCGGCATGCCGCTGGTGGACGCCAGCATGCGCGAGCTGGCAGCCACGGGCTTCATGTCCAACCGCGGCCGCCAGGTGGTGGCCGCCTACCTGGTGCACGACCTGGAGCAGGACTGGCGCCATGGCGCCGCCTGGTTCGAAGAACACCTGCTGGATTACGACCCGGCGAGCAACTGGGGCAACTGGGCCTACCTGGCCGGCGTGGCCAGCGATCCACGGCGCAGCCAGGCCTTCAACGCGCTGCGCCAGGCCCGGCATTACGACCCGGATGCGACCTATGTGAGCCTGTGGTTGCCAGAGCTGCGAGCGCTGCCCCAGGCGTTGCGGCATACACCCTTCCAGCTCTCGCGCCTGCAGCTGGACGCCCTGGACTACCCGCGCCTGGAGCACGTGCCGGAAGACTGGAAGCCCTACCTGACCCACGCCGCCTGAGGCGGCTCAGCCCAGTTCGATACGATTGCGACCTTCGCGCTTGGCGCGGTAGAGCGCCTGGTCGGCGCGTTCGAACGCCTGCTCGTCCTTCTCGCCCTCGACGAAGGACACCAGCCCTCCCGACAGCGTGATGGTCACCGGCTCGCCCTTGAAGTGAAAGGGGCATTGCTCGATGGCCGAGCGCAGGGTGTCGAGCAATTGCTGGCCACCCTCCAGCGGCGTGGCGGGGAGCAGCAGGACGAACTCCTCCCCACCGAAGCGGGCGATGAAGTCGGTCTTGCGCAGGCGCTTGGCGATCTCGCCGGCGATGATCTTGAGCACCTTGTCGCCGGCCAGGTGGCCGTAGTTGTCGTTGATGCGCTTGAAGTGGTCGATGTCCAGCACCGCCAGCAGCAGCTCGCCGCCATAGCGCTTCCAGCGCGCCACTTCCAGTTCCAGGCGCTCGCTCCAGGCGGCCCGGTTGGGCAGGCCGGTGAGCGGGTCGCTGAGGGCTTTCTGCCGCTGTTCTTCCAGGTGGTCGCGGAAGGAACTGGCTTCCTGTTCCATGGTGGCGACGCGATCCACCAGCACCTTGAGGCGCCCGCCGACTTCTTCTTCGCGGGCAGCGCGCTGGCGCTGGTAGTCGTTCATGGTGCTGAGCAGGCCGTCGAGGCGCTTTTCCACGGCGCGCTTGAGGTCGTCCAGGTCGGTGGCGTCCTGCACACTGTTTTGCAGGTCGCTGACCTGCTCACGCAATTGGTCGTCGAGCACGCGCGCGCTTTCCAGGGTCTCGCTGTAACCCTCCTGGGCGGCGGAAATGGAAGCGACGAAGGCGACCAGGCGCTCGTTGAGCTGCTTGAGGTAGATGGCGAAGTCACGGTGCTCGCTGTTGGTGACGGCCAGCACCAGCACGGCGAGGTCGTCCAGCACGGGCACCAGTTCGTACCAGTTCAGGCCACCTACCAGACGCTCGCGAAGGGCTTCTCCCTGGGGCTTGTGGCGCTCGGGCAGGTCGAGCTCGTCCAGCAGCCCGCGCAGGCTGGCGGCGACGTGGGGCGCGACGGCGCTGTAGCCGGGTTCGGGCGGCGTGGGCAGCGCGTAGCCCGGGTCGCCTTCGCCGGTGAGCAGCGCCGCCGGCAATGGCAGGCTGTCGAGGCGCGGCGTCAGGCTTGGGCTGACACCATCGGCCAGCGCGGTGACAGGCGCCGGAGCGGCTGCAGCGAGTGGCTCGACCGGGGCGGCAGGAGCAACCTCGGGCACAAGGGGCGCAACCACCGGCGCCGCTTCGGCGACCACCTGGGCCGAGGCAGACTGCTCGGTGGCGGCTGCCGGGGTAGGTACGGGGGCCTGGGCAGGAGCTGGGGCAGGCGCCGGAGCGGGAGCCGCAGCCACGGGGGCCGGCTCAACGGTAGGCGGCACGTCGGGAGCTGGCACGACAGGAGCCGGGGCGGCAGCGAGCGCCTGGGCCGGCGGTGCGGGCTCGTCGTCCAGCGGGGGCGCGGCCTGCAATGCGGCAGGTGCCGGGACGGCCGGTGGTGGAGCCAGGGCATCACCTGTCGGCAGCGCGGCGGCAGCGGGCTGGGCGTCTTCGGTGGCGTCACCCTGGCTGCCGAACAGACGCTGCAGCAGGCCGGGCTTGGGCGCGGCAGGGTCGGTGTTGGCGATCTCGTCGAGGGCACGCTGTTGCAGGCCGCTGAGCTCGCCGAGGAGGGCAGGCATCTCACGCGCCTGGCTGGCGCGCTCGTCGATGCGCTTGGCGAACTGCTTGAGGGATTTGCGCACGTCACGCGGCACATCCAGCTTGAGCAGCTGGTTGGTCAGCCCGGTGAGGGCGCCGACGTTCTGGTCGATCCGTTGCTGGCGACGCTGCTCGGAATCCAGCACGGCCTTTTCCAGGCGCGGGATCAGGGCGGAGAGGCCGGCGTCTATCTGGTCGCCACGGATGATCTCGCGCAGCTCCTGCATGCACTGGTCGACGGCCTTGTCGCTGCCTTCGGCGGCGAGGGAGCTGCGCACCAGGCCACGGCGCAGGAGATCGAGGCGGGCGTCCCAGCGACGCTCCAGCTTCTCCTGCTGCTCGAGGCTCTGCAGGTACTTTTCTTTCCAGCGCTGGCCGTCGTCGCTCATGAAGGTGATCCGTCGGGAGTGTCCACCAGGGCCGGCAACGCATCCCCGGTAAGGGACGTGGGCAGGCGGATGTCCACCGCCACTGGCAGGTGGTCGGAGATGGGTTGGCTGAGGACCTGCACGCGCTCCAGGGTCAGGCTGGGGCTGAGCAGGATGTGGTCGAGGCAGCGCTGCGGGCGCCAGCTCGGGAAAGTGGCCTCGACCTGTGGCGCGAGCAGCCCGAGGTCACGCAGGGGCGAGTTCTGCAGCAGGTCGTTGGCATGGGTGTTCATGTCGCCCATCAGCACCTGGTGGCGGTAGCCACCGATGAGCTCGCGGATGTAGGCGAGCTGGCGGGTGCGGGCCTTGGTGCCCAGGGCCAGGTGCATCATCACCACCACCAGTGCGTCCTCGCCCTCGCCGAAGCGCATAAGGATGGCGCCGCGCCCAGGCGGGCCGGGCAGGGGGTGGTCTTCCAGCTGGGTCGGCTGCAGGCGGCTGAGCAAGCCGTTGCTGTGCTGGGCGATGCGCCCGAGGTTGCGGTTGAGCTGTTGGTACCAGAAAGGGAAATCGGCCAGGTGGGCGAGGTGCTCGACCTGATTGACGTAGCCGGAACGCAGGCTGCCACCGTCGACTTCCTGCAGGGCCACGAGGTCGAAATCGCCGAGCAGGGCACCGATGCGCTGCAGGTTGCTGGCGCGGCCGGCGTGGGGAAGCAGGTGCTGCCAGCTGCGGGTCAGGTAGTGGCGGTAACGGCCGGTGCTGATGCCGACCTGGATGTTGAAGCTGAGCAGCCGAAGGCGGCCATCCTTTGGGAGGCCGCTGGAGCCACAATGAGGATTGACCTGCGGAGCCCGCAGGCCAGCGGTTCGATCATTGCTCCAGCGGCGCAGCATCTTCGCTCTGCCGGGCGCCGCTTACTTCGCGGCGCGCTCCTTGGCGATGAGGAAGTCGGCCACCTGGGTGGCCTGCTCGAGACCGCCCGAGGAGCCGATGTCGAAGCGGTACTTGCCGTTGACGATCAGGGTCGGTACGCCGGAGATCTGGTACGCCATGGCGAGCTTCTTGGCCTTCTCCATCTGGCTCTTCACGCCGAAGGAGTTGTAGGCCTTGATGAAGGCCGCCTTGTCGACGCCCTGGCCAGCGAGGAACTCGGCCATCTCGTCGGGGGTGGAGAGCTTCTTGCCTTCCTTATGGATAGCTTCGAACACGGCTTTGTGCACGGCGTGCTCGACGCCCATGCTTTCCAGGGTAATGAACAGTTGGCCGTGGACGTTCCACACGCCACCGAACATGGCGGGGATGCGTACGAAGTTGACGTCCTCCGGCAGCTTCTCGGTCCAGGCGTTCAGGGTGGGTTCGAATTGGTAGCAGTGAGGGCAGCCGTACCAGAACAGTTCCACCACCTCGATCTTGCCGGGCTTGGAAATCGGGACCGGGCTGCTCAGTTCGACGTACTGTTTGCCGGCCTGGATATCCTCGGCCTGTGCGGTCATGCCGAAAAGGCTCGCACTGGCAAGAACGGCGGAAAGAATCAGGTTACGCATGCTCAACTCCTAAGCGGGTCATATGGTTCTGCGGCGGGCCTTGCTTCGACCGATCGCGTTGCGTCGGGTTCCGGCAATTGTAGCGGGGGCGCCAATGAAAAAGGGTGGCCATGGCCACCCTTTTATTTACCGTTTTCTACCGCTGGGCCGGACTTAGTGCAGGCCCTGAATGTAGCTGGAGACGGCTTCGATGTCCTTGTTGCTCAGCTTCGCGGCGATGGCGCGCATGATCATGTTGTCGCCATCGTTGGTGCGGTTGCCTTCGCGGAAGTCGGTCAGCTGCTTGGCCACGTACTGGGCATGCTGGCCACCCAGGTGCGGGAAGCCGGCAGCGGCGTTGCCGGCACCGTTCGGGGAGTGGCAACCGGTGCAGGAGGGCATACCTTCTTCCAGTTTGCCGCCGCGGAACAGCGCTTCACCGCGCGCGACCAGCTTGGGATCGGCGGCGCCGACACTGCCGGACTGGCTGGCGAAGTAGGCGGCGATGTCGGCCAGGTCCTGATCGCTCAGGTTGGTCAGCAGGCCGGTCATTTCCAGGACCTGGCGGTTGCCGGACTTGATGTCGTGCATCTGCTTGAGCAGATAGCGCTCGCCCTGGCCAGCCAGTTTCGGGAAGTTGGGGGCAGCGCTGTTGCCGTCCGGGCCATGGCAGGCACCACATACGGCAGCTTTCGCCTGACCGGCTTTGGCGTCGCCAGCGGCGTGGGCCAGACCGGTGATGCCCAGGGTCAACAGCAGACTCACGAGTACTTTGTTCATCAGCTAATCCAATTACGGCTAAGGGTGAAAGAGTTAGCGCCGGGCCACCTTGATTATTGGCTCATCCACTGGATGACCGCTTGGTAGTCCTCGGCACTGCAGTCCATGCACAAGCCTCGGGGAGGCATGGCGTTCAAACCATTGGTGACGCTCTTGACCAGAGCATCGTTGCCCTTGGCCAGACGCGGCTCCCAGGCGGCCTTGTCGCCTTTTTTCGGCGCCATAGGCAGTTGACCGTTGTGGCAGGCACTGCAGGTCCGGTTGTAAACCGCTTCCGGATCCTGAGCAGCCTGCGCGCCAAAGGCCAGCGCCGCAAGGCTTGCGACGAGTAGCACTTTCTTCATGATCAACCTCATCAGAGGGGCCCTGCCATGCGTTCTGTCGCGCAACGGTCAGTCCCGTGAACACTGAACCCTGGGGGATAAAGCGCACACTAAATCTGCGGCATTATATACTGGCGATGCTCAAACGGAAACGAAACAGCCCCCTGCGACACCGCGTCGCACCCGTGGACACCTCATGTCATTCAAGAACCCGATCATCGGTCTGTGCCAACAGGCCCGCTTTCTCATCAGTGCCGCCAAGGTGGATCAGTGCCCTCCCGACGAAGGTCTGGAAGTGGCGTTCGCCGGGCGTTCCAACGCCGGCAAGTCCAGCGCGCTGAATACCCTCACCCACGCCAGCCTGGCACGCACCTCGAAAACCCCGGGGCGCACCCAGTTGCTCAACTTCTTCTCCCTGGACGACCAGCGTCGCCTGGTGGACCTGCCCGGCTATGGCTACGCCAAGGTGCCGATCCCGCTCAAGCAGCACTGGCAGCGCCACCTGGAAGCCTACCTGAGCAGCCGCGAAAGCCTGGCCGGACTGATCCTGATGATGGACATCCGCCATCCGCTGACCGACTTCGACCGGCTGATGCTCGACTGGTCCAGCGCCGGCAACATGCCCATGCACATCCTCCTGACCAAGGCCGACAAGCTGGCCTTCGGCGCCGCGAAGAACGCGCTGCTGAAGGTTCAGCAGGACATCCGCAAAGGTTGGGGCGAGGGCGTGACCATCCAGCTGTTCTCGGCACCCAAGCGCCAGGGCATCGAGGAAGCGCAAGCGGTGCTGGCCAACTGGCTGCAACTGGGCGAGGAATTCGAGCAGGTCGAGCCGGAGGCCTGAATCGCAGGCAAAAAAAACCCCGAGCTTCGTATGGGGAGGGGGAAGTTCGGGGTTCAAGTCTGAACCGCTAGGGCGGGGTTCAGATATCTGCCAACACTAAACACAGCAAAAGGAGCATCGAAGGCTTCACCAGCCATTCCCATCCTCTGACCCTGTGCCCAGGTATAAAGTTCACCGCCCCGCTGAAAACCGTTCGTTATTAGAGCCTCCTGCTTTATGCGCAGGAGGTCTATGCCAGGAATGGCGCCGGCTCAGTGCGCCTCGTCCCAGTTGTCGCCCACGCCCACTTCCACCAGCAGCGGTACATCCAGCTGCGCCGCATCGCTCATCAGCGGGCGGATAGCGTCGCGCACCTGGTCCACCAGGTCCTCGCGCACTTCCAGCACCAGTTCGTCGTGGACCTGGAGGATGACCCGCGCATCGATGGCGGACTCCGTCAGCCAGTTATCCACAGCCACCATGGCGCGCTTCATGATGTCGGCCGCGGTGCCCTGCATCGGCGCGTTGATCGCGGTGCGTTCGGCGCCCTTGCGCATGGCCTGGTTCTTCGAGTTGATCTCCGGCAGGTACAGGCGACGGCCGAACAGCGTCTCGACGAAGCCCTGCTGGGCCGCCTGCTCGCGGGTGCGTTCCATGTAGGCGAGCACGCCGGGGTAACGGGCGAAGTAGCGGTCGATATAGGCCTGGGATTGCTTGCGGTCGACGCCGATCTGCTTGGCCAGGCCGAAGGCGCTCATGCCATAGATAAGGCCGAAGTTGATCGCCTTGGCGCTGCGGCGCTGGTCGTTGCTGACCTGCTCCAGCTCGACGCCGAAGACTTCCGCCGCCGTCGCCCGGTGCACGTCGCGGTCATGGCGGAAGGCATCCAGCAGCCCTTCGTCCTTGGCCAGGTGGGCCATGATGCGCAGCTCGATCTGCGAGTAGTCCGCCGCCAACAGCTTGTAGCCCTTGGGCGCGACGAAGGCCTGGCGGATGCGCCGGCCCTCGGCGGTGCGGATCGGGATATTCTGCAGGTTCGGGTCAGTGGAGGACAGGCGCCCGGTGGCCGCCACCGCCTGGTGGTAGGAGGTGTGGATGCGCCCGGTGCGCGGGTTGATCTGCTCCGGCAGCTTGTCGGTGTAGGTGCTCTTGAGCTTGCTCACGGTGCGGTACTGCATGATCACCTTGGGCAGCTCGAAGTCCTGCTCGGCCAGCTCCGCCAGCACGTTCTCGGCGGTGGACGGCTGGCCGGTGGCGGTCTTGGACAGCACCGGCAGGCCCAGCTTCTCGTAGAGGATGGCGCCGAGCTGCTTGGGCGAGCCGAGGTTGAACTCCTGGCCGGCCAGCTCATAGGCCTGGCGCTCCAGCTCCACCATGCGCGCGCCCAGCTCAATGCTCTGCTGACCGAGCAGCTTGGCGTCGACATAGGCACCGTTGCGCTCGATACGCGCCAGCACCGGTACCAGCGGCATCTCGATATCGCGGAACACCGAAGCCAGCGAAGGCACGGCTTCCAGCTTCTGCCACAGCGTCTGGTGAAGCCGCAGGGTCACGTCGGCATCCTCGGCGGCGTAGGGGCCGGCCTGCTCGATGGCGATCTGGTCGAAGGTCAGCTGCTTGGCGCCCTTGCCGGCGATGTCCTCGAAGCGGATGGTGCTTTGGCCGAGGTACTTCAGTGCCAGGCTGTCCATGTCGTGGCGGGTGGCGGTGGAGTCCAGCACATAGGATTCGAGCATGGTGTCGAACGCGATGCCCTGCATGAGGATGGGCGTCGAGGCGTTGGCCAATACGTTCATGTCGTACTTGGCATGCTGGCCGATCTTGCCCTTGGCCGGGTCTTCCAGCAGCGGCTTGAGGGCCTTGAGCACGGCGTCGCGGTCCAGCTGGTCGGGCACACCCATATAGGAGTGGACCAGCGGTACATAGGCCGCCTCGTGCGGGCTGACGGCGAAGGACACGCCCACCACCTGCGCCTGCTGCGGGTCGAGGCTGGTGGTTTCGGTGTCGAAGGCGAACAGCGGCGCGTCCTGCAGCTTCTTCAGCCAGGCATCGAACTGCGCCTGTTCCAGCACGGTTTCATAGCGGGTCTCGACCGCATCGGCCGGCGCTGCGGGCGGCGGCAGCGTCTCGCCGGCGGCCTTGGCCTGGCGCTGCAGGTCATCCAGGCCGGTCTTGAATTCCAGGGTGCGGTACAGCTCGGTCAGAGCCTCCACGTCCGGCTCGCCGGGGTGCAGCGCCTCGATCTCGACGCTCAGCTCGACGTCGCACTTGATGGTCGCCAGCTTGTAGGAGAGGTAGGCCATCTCCTTGTGCTCTTCGAGCTTGGCCGGCAGCCCCTTGGCGCCGCGGATCGCCAGCTCGGGCACCTTGTCGAGGTTGGCGTAGAGCACGTCCAGGCCGCCACCGACGCCGGTCAGCAGGCCCAGGGCGGTCTTTTCACCGACGCCGGGCACGCCCGGGATGTTGTCGACCTTGTCGCCCATCAGGGCCAGGTAATCGATGATCAGCTCAGGACCGACGCCGAATTTCTCTTTCACGCCATCGATGTCCAGCACGCTACCGGTCATGGTGTTGACCAGCGTAATGTGCCCGTCGACCAGCTGCGCCATGTCCTTGTCGCCGGTGGAGATCACCACCGCACGGCCCAGCGCCGCGCTCTGCCGGGCCAGGGTGCCGATCACGTCGTCGGCCTCCACGCCCTCCACGCACAGCAGCGGCAGGCCCAGGGCGCGCACGGTGGCGTGCAGCGGTTCGACCTGCACCCGCAGCTCGTCGGGCATCGACGGCCGGTTGGCCTTGTACTCGGCGAACATCTCGTCGCGGAAGGTTCCGCCCTTGGCGTCGAAGACCACCGCGAAGGGGCTGTCCGGGTACTGCTTGCGCAGGCTCTTGAGCATGTTCAGCACGCCCTTGACGGCACCCGTCGGCAGGCCGGCGGAGGTGGTCAGCGGAGGCAGGGCATGAAAGGCACGGTACAGGTAGGAGGAACCGTCCACCAGGACGAGAGGGGCTTGGCTCATGCGTGAATTCAACCTTTATTCGCCGGACCCGCAGTAGAATGGCCCGATCATTGACGATAAGGGACAAGGTTACCACCATGCGCGCCATCAACCGCCTGTTGCTTGCCAGCCTGCTGGTCGTCGCACCGGCCGGCGTATTCGCCGCCGACGACGCCCCCTCTGCCGAGCCCGACGTGACCATCCGCCAGGACGGCGACAAGACCATCCAGGAATACCGCGTCAACGGCTTCCTGTACGCCATCAAGGTCACCCCCAAGGGTGGCAAACCCTATTTCCTGGTCCGCGCAGACGGCGACAGCAACTTCATCCGGTCGGACAACCCGGACATGCTGATCCCGCAGTGGGAAATCTTCAGCTGGTAAGGCTGCTGCGCCGACCGTAACAAGGTAGTCCAATGTCCGTTTTCACCCCGCTCGAACGCCCTGAACTCGAAACCTTCCTGGCCCCCTACGGGCTGGGGCGGCTCAAGGACTTCAAGGGCATCGCCGAAGGCTCGGAGAACAGCAACTTCTTCGTCAGCCTGGAGCAGGGTGAGTACGTGCTGACCCTGGTGGAGCGCGGCCCCAGCCACGACCTGCCGTTCTTCATCGAGCTGCTCGACGTGCTCCACGACGCCGGCCTGCCGGTGCCCTACGCCCTGCGCACCGGCGATGGCCAGGCCCTGCGCGAGCTGGCCGGGAAGCCCGCCCTGCTGCAGCCCCGGCTCGCCGGCAAGCATGTGCGCGAAGCCAACGCGCACCACTGCAGCGAAGTCGGCGCGCTGCTGGCCCGCCTGCACCTGGCCACCCGCGCGCACCCCATCGAGCGCAAGAGTGACCGCGGCCTGGACTGGATGCTTGCCGAAGGCCCATCCCTTGCCCTGCAACTGGACGATGCCGCACTGCCGTTATTGCGTGACGCCCTGAAGGAAATCGCCGAGCTCAAGCCGCGCATCGTCGCCCTGCCCCGCGCCAACCTGCACGCCGACCTGTTCCGCGACAACGTGCTGTTCGACGGCCCGCACCTGGCCGGGCTGATCGACTTCTACAACGCCTGTTCGGGCCCGATGCTCTACGACCTGGCGATCTGCCTGAACGACTGGTGCTCCGACGACGAAGGCCGCCTGGACGCCCACCGCGCCCGCGCCCTGCTCGGCGCCTATGCCGCGCTGCGTCCCTTCAGTGCCGCCGAAGCGGAACTCTGGCCGGCGCTGCTGCGCATCGCCTGCGTGCGCTTCTGGCTGTCCCGCCTGATCGCCGCCAACGCCTTCGCCGGCCAGGACGTGCTGATCCACGACCCCGCCGAATTCCAGCGCCGCCTGGCCCACCGCCAGGACGTGCACCTGCCGCTGCCTTTCGCGCTCTAGCTAGCGGGCTCTTCCACCACCGCCCAGCCGAACGCCGGGTACAACGCGCCGTCCGCGTCGCGCTGGGCCACGCCGAACAGGCCGCCCACCAACCGGGCATTGCGCTTCGTGCCGGTGGTGAATTCGTCGATCAGCAGCACCGCGCTCACCAGGCTCTTGGGGATGGCCTGCAGGCCCGGCCCCTGGGCCTGGTCCGCCACCAGCCAGTCACCGCTTAGCGCCATCACGCCCGCTCGCTCGAAGCGCACCTGCCAATCCCCCAGGTAGGGGTTCGGTCGCAGCGCGTCGGTGGCCGTGTCGACGATGTAGGGGAAGAGCGTAAGGATCCAGCCCGTCAGCTCCGACGGGCCCGAACCGCTGCGATAGCGGAAGAAGGACTCCCAGAAGGCGCGGTCCACCTCGCCGGCCGCGGTGCGGGCGATCGCCTCCAGCACCGGCTTCAGGCTCGCCACCCAATGGCCCAGGCCGTAACCCTCCAGGGCGATCAAACGCTCGATGATCAGGCGCCAGTCATCCTCGCTGCCCTGCAGTTCGATCTCGGGGATGCCGCAGCCGGCCAGCATCTCGTAGTCGAAATAGCCGCTGAAGGCATCCATCCAGCACAGCGAGAAGGCCGCCTGCTCGATGGACCCGGTGGTGGAAAAGGCGGTGGCGATGAAGGCGGAGAACTGCGGAATCTCACCGGCGATCTGCCGGGAGAAGTCACCGAACAGCTCGACCCAGCGGCTTTTGTCGGCGAAGGGGTAGTCGGGGCAGAACACCGTCAGCGTCTTCTTGCCCGTGTGGCTCACCAGGTCGGGCCGCAGCTGCTCGCCATGCAGGGCCATGTGGTTGGCGAAGCCCTGGGCGATGCAGAACCAGATATCGTCCGGGCGGATCACCAGCGGGTGATGCCCATAGAAGGCACGGCACGCCGCCTTGGCGAAGGCGTTGCAGTTGTCCTCCTCCAGCAGCTCGGCGGCCGCGCAATCCAGCGCCTCCACCGGCCGGTTGAGCAGCGTGCGCATGACGGTATCGGCCGGCAGGCGTGGATAAGGGGCGCCATGTTCTACATCCGAAAGGGTGAAGCGGATCATTCGGGTTCTCCCTGAACCTGGAAAAGCGCCATGGTGCCGGTTCGCCGGAAGTGGTGCAGCTACCTACGTCCGACTCAGAAGCCACGGAAGGGCAAGGATAGAGGGCAGATGTAGCCTGGGCTTTAGCCCAGGGAGGGCACGGGACATGCGTTGAACAAGTAGAGGTAAAGCCCGCTGTGGACGTCCCTGTCGATGCTCCGCTGCCCCGGTTCAGCCCCGGCCCGGCCATCCTTGGCCGGGCGTTCGCCGGCGCAACGCATGCGTTGACCGAGTGAAGGTAAAGCCCGCTGTGGACGTCCCTGTCGGTGCTCCGCTGCCTCAGTTCGACCCCGGCCCGGCCATCCATGGCCGGGCGTTCGCCGGGGCGAAGCATGCTTCGCCTGATCCGGCTCACCCACATTTCGAGTGCCCGCAGTTGAGGCAGGTGGCGCAGCCGTCCATCTGCACCACGGCCTGGGTGTTGCACTTGCCGCAGAGCTGGGAGCCAGGCGGGAAGCCTTCGCCGGGTTCAGCGGTGCTGGTGCCCAGGCTGGCTTCGTAGGCGGCGCGTTTTTCGGCGAGGTAGAGTTTCTGCTCCTCACCCAGTTGCTGGCCTTCCATCAGGCCGATGGCGATCAAGTGGCGCTCCAGCACCGCGCCTATCTCCGCCACCAACGAGGGCATGTAGATACCGCCGCGCTTGAGATAGCCACCACGCGGGTCGAACACCGCCTTGAGCTCCTCCACCAGGAAGGTGCAGTCACCGCCCTTGCGGAACACCGCCGACATGATGCGGGTGAGGGCGACTATCCACTGGAAGTGCTCCATACCCTTGGAGTTGATGAATATCTCGAAAGGCCGGCGCTGCTCGTAGGCCGTGCCGGGGTTGAGCACCACGTCGTTGATGGTCACGTACAGGGCATGCTCGAACAGCGGCGACTTGATCTTGTAAGTGGCACCCACCAGGGTTTCCGGGCGCTGCAGGGTCTCGTCCATCTGCACCACGGCGGCGGCTTCCTCGGCGGCCAGGCGCACGCGCTCGGCCTCGACGTCGACCACCTTGAAGCCCTTGATCTTCTGGCTGATCTTCACGCTCATCACTGCCTCCGCGAATCAGTACTTGCCGTAATAGCCTTCTTTCAAGGCGTCGAAGAGGTTGGCAGCGCTGTGCAGCTCGCCGTCGTACTCCACCTGCTCGTTGCCCTTGAGCTCCACCACGCTGCCGTCCTCGAGTTCGAAGCGGTAGCGGGTCTTCTCCAGGTCCGCGTCCTTCACCAGCACGCCCTGGAAGGCCGCCGGGTTGAAACGGAAGGTGGTACAGCCCTTGAGGCCCTGGCGCCAGGCGTAGCGGTAGATGTCCTTGAAGTCCTCGAAGGGGTAGTCGGTGGGCACGTTGGCGGTCTTGGAGATGGACGAGTCCACCCACTTCTGCGCGGCCGCCTGGATGTCCACGTGCTCGGCCGGGCTGATGTCGTCGGCGGCGACGAAGTAGTCCGGCAGCTTCTGCGCCGCAGCCTCGGCGCCCGGCACGGCGTGGGCGTTGACCAGGGTGCGGTAGGCCAGCAGCTCGTAGCTGCACACCTCGATCTTCTCCTTGGTCTTGCGCCCGGGGCGGATCAGGTTGCGCGAATAGGCGTGGGCGAAGCTCGGCTCGATGCCGTTGGAGGCGTTGTTGGCCAGGCTCAGGCTGATGGTGCCGGTGGGCGCGATGGAGCTGTGGTGGGTGAAGCGCGCGCCGACCCGGGCCAGCTCCTCCACCAGCTCCGGCGCGTACTCGGCGATGCGCTGCATGTAGCGCGAATAGCGCGCGTGCAGCAGGCTGCCGGGCACCTCGTCGCCCACCTTGAGGCCGTCCGCGGCCATCTCCGGGCGCTTGCGCAGCATCTCCGCGGTCACCGCGAAGCGCTTGGCCAGCAGCGGCGCCGGGCCTTTCTCCCGGGCCAGCTCCAGGGCCTGCTGCCAGCCCACCAGGGCCATCTCGCGGGCCACTTCCTCGGTGAACACGCAGGCTTCCGGGCTGCCGTAGCGCAGGCGCAGCAGGGCCAGCGCCGAGCCCAGGCCGAGGAAGCCCATGCCATGGCGGCGCTTGCTGGTGATCTCCTCGCGCTGCTGCGCAAGCGGCAGGCCGTTGATCTCCACCACGTTGTCGAGCATGCGGGTGAAGACCTTCACCACCTCGCGGAAGCGGTCCCAATCGAAGCGCGCATCCTCGCTGAACGGCGCCTCGACGAAGCGGGTCAGGTTGATCGAGCCCAGCAGGCAGGAGCCATAGGGCGGCAACGGCTGCTCGCCGCAGGGGTTGGTGGCGCGGATCGCCTCGCACCACCAGTTGTTGTTCAGGTCGTTGACCCGGTCGATGAGGATGAAGCCCGGCTCGGCATAGTCGTAGGTGGAGACCATGATCATGTCCCACAGGTGCCGGGCCTTGAGCCGGCCATAGACGCGGCAGGCCACCAGCCCGTCCTCGCGCACCTGGTAGCCCTCGTGCACCGGCCACTCGCGCCAGACCACCTGCTCGGGGTCGCCCAGATCCACCTCGCCCAGCTCCTTGGCGTGCACGGGGAATACCAGGGGCCAGTCGTCGTCGGTCTCCACCGCCTGCATGAAGCCGTCGGTGATCAGCAGGCTGAGGTTGAACTGGCGCAGGCGGCCGTCCTCGCGCTTGACCCGGATGAACTCGCGCACGTCCGGGTGGCTGACGTCGAAGGTGCCCATCTGCGCGCCCCGGCGACCGCCGGCCGAGCTCACGGTGAAGCACATCTTGTCGTAGATATCCATGAACGACAGCGGCCCGCTGGTATGGGCGCCGGCGCCGGAGACGTAGGCGCCACGCGGGCGCAGGGTGCTGAATTCGTAGCCGATGCCGCAGCCGGCCTTGAGGGTCAGCCCGGCCTCGTGGACCTTGGCCAGGATGTCGTCCATGGAATCGTGAATGATCCCGGAGACGGTGCAGTTGATGGTGGAGGTGGCCGGTTTGTGGCCCAGGGCGCCGGCGTTGGAAATGATCCGCCCGGCGGGGATGGCACCGTTGCGCAGCGCCCAGAGAAAGCGTTCGTACCAGTGTTCGGCGTCCTTGCCCTCCACCTCGGCCAGGGCCTTGGCGACCCGCTGCCAGGTGTGGTCGAGGGAGGTGTCGACCGCGGTGCCGTCCTTGTGCTTGAGACGGTATTTGCTGTCCCAGATATCTTCCGAAGCGGCCTGCAGGGCGATGCCCTCGCGCGCCTGGATCGTGGTGCCTGTCTTCGCCATTCGCCGGAACCTCCTGTCGTCTGGATGAACCCTTGGAAGCGGCTCACCCTATCAACATGTAGTGCCAGATCGATGACGCGCATCAATATCTTGTGTCACCGAGCCAAAATCCTCGATGACACCTTAGTCGCCGGAACGCCCCCTCGCCGGGCGTTCCGTCCGAACCTTCAGAGCGCTTCCAGGCAACCGGCCAGGCCGTCGCCCAGGTTCTCCAGCAGCTTCTCGTAGCCACCGGCATCCAGGGTTGCCTGCATGCCCAGGGCGTCCAGTTCGGCCAGGCGCACCGGCAGGCCGGCGGTCAGGGTTTCGGCCAGGCGCGGACGCACCGGCGGCTCGTTGAACACGCAGCTGGGGCCGGCCTGTTGCAGCCGGGCGCGCATGGCGGCGACGTGGCGGGCACCGGGCTGCACCTCGGCGGCGACGCTGAAGACCCCGGTGTGGCGCAGGCCGTAGGCGGCTTCGAAATAGTCGAAGGCCTCGTGGAAGACGAAGAACGGCTTGCCCGACACGGCGGCCATGCGCGCCTTGAGGCGCTGGTCGAGCTGGCCCAGGCGCTCGTCGAAGGCCTTGAGGTTGGCCTGGTAGCGGGCGGCGTTGGCCGGGTCGGCGGCGGCCAGGTCGGCGGCCATGCGCGTGGCGATCACCCGGGCGTTGGCCGGCAGCAACCAGAGGTGGGCGTCGAGGGAGCCGGGGCGGTGGTCGTGGTCATGCTCGTGTTCATCCTCGGCCCCGTGCTCATGCTCGTCGTGGCCGATGGCTTCGAAGTGGCGCAGGGTCATGCCGGGCAGGGACTGCACCGCCACCGCCGGCTTGCTGCGGCCTTCCAGTACGCGGGGGAGGAAGCCTTCCAGGTCCGGGCCAACCCAGTACAGCAGGTCCACTTCACGCACCCGCCGCACGTCGGATGGGCGCAGCGCGTACTGGTGCGGCGAGGCACCCGGGGGCAGCAGCACCTCGGGCGTGCCGACACCGTCCTGCACGGCGGCGCCGATCAGTTGCAGCGGCTTGATGCTGGCCAGCAGGCGCACGTCAGCCTGGGCCGGAAGGGCCAGGCAAGCGAGGAGAAGAAGAGGCAACAGACGTGACACGGGAACAGACTCCGGCTCGAAAGCGTAATAGAATAACGTCTCTTTGCCCGGACGTCGCCGCCCATGCTCAAGCCCATCAAGACCAAAGCCCCCCTGGCCTGCCTGCCCCACGACCATTCCCATTGCGTCCGTGATGCCCTGGCCGAAGCCGAGGTGCTCTGCGCTCGCGACGGCCTGCGCCTGACCGCCCTGCGCAAGCGCGTGCTGGAGCTGGTCTGGGCCAGCCACAAGCCGCTGGGCGCCTACGACATCCTCGGGGTGCTCACCGAGGAAGACGGCCGCCGCGCCGCGCCGCCTACCGTTTATCGGGCGCTGGATTTCCTCCTGGAAAACGGCCTGGTGCACCGCATCGCCTCGCTCAACGCCTTCGTCGGTTGCAACCACCCGGGCGACGCCCACCAGGGCCAGTTCCTCATCTGCCGCGAATGCCAGACCGCCATCGAGCTGGAACAGCCGACCATCAGCAATGCCATCGTCGCCAGCGCCCAGGCCGTGGGCTTCAGCGTCGAAGGGCAGACGGTGGAGATCGTCGGCCTCTGCGCCACCTGCCGGGAGGCGGCATGAGCGACGCGCTGATCCGCCTCGACGGCGTCGGCGTCAGCTTCGCCGGCCAGGCGGTGCTGCAGGACGTCGGCCTGAGCCTGAAGCCCGGCGAGATCGTCACCCTGATCGGCCCCAACGGTGCCGGCAAGACCACCCTGGTGCGCACCGTGCTCGGCCTGCTCAAGCCCGAGCGCGGCAGCGTCTGGCGCAAGCCGCGCCTGCGCATCGGCTACATGCCGCAGAAGCTCCAGGTGGACGCGACCCTGCCGCTTTCCGTGCTGCGCTTCCTGCGCCTGGTGCCGGGGGTGGACCGCGACGCCGCCCTGGCCGCCCTCAAGGAAGTGGGCGCCACCCACGTCATCGACAGCCCATTGCAGAGCGTGTCCGGCGGCGAGCTGCAACGGGTCCTGCTGGCCCGGGCGCTGCTGCGCCAGCCCGAGCTGCTGGTGCTCGACGAGCCGGTGCAGGGCGTCGACGTCGCCGGCCAGGCCGAGCTCTACCGCCTCATCACCCGCCTGCGCGACCGCCTCGGCTGCGGCGTGCTGATGGTCTCCCACGACCTGCACCTGGTGATGAGCACCACCGACCAGGTGGTCTGCCTGAACCGCCACGTGTGCTGCTCCGGCCACCCCGAGCAGGTCAGCTTCGACCCGGCCTTCGTCGAGCTGTTCGGCCAGGACGCCAAGAGCCTCGCCGTGTACCACCACCATCACGACCATGCCCACGACCTGCATGGCGAGGTCGTGGCCACCCCCACCTTCCCCGAGGGCACCCGCTTCACGCCCGTCCACAAGCACGGCCCCGACTGCAACCATGGCTGATTTCCTCGTCAACGCGCTTCTCGCCGGCCTCGCCCTGGCCCTAGTGGCGGGCCCGCTCGGCTCCTTCGTGGTCTGGCGGCGCATGGCCTACTTCGGCGACACCCTGTCTCACGCCGCGCTGCTGGGCGTCGCCCTGGGGCTGATGCTGGATGTCAGCCCCACCTTGGCGGTGACCGTCGGCTGCGTGCTGCTGGCCGTGCTGCTGGTGACCCTGCAACAGCGCCAGCCGCTGGCCTCGGACACCCTGCTGGGCATCCTCGCCCACAGCACCCTGTCCCTCGGCCTGGTGGCCCTGAGCTTCATGAGCGAGGTGCGCATCGACCTGATGGGCTACCTGTTCGGCGACCTGCTGGCGGTGAGCCCCACCGACCTGGCCTGGATCCTCGGCGGCAGCGCCCTGGTGATGCTGATTCTCATCCCGCTGTGGCGGCCGCTGCTGGCCATCACCGTGCACGAGGAACTGGCCCGGGTCGAAGGCCTGCCGGTAGCGGCCATCCGCCTGGCACTGATGCTGCTGATCGCCGTGGTCATAGCCGTGGCCATGAAGATCGTCGGCGTGCTGCTGATCACCTCGCTGCTGATCATTCCCGCCGCCGCCGCCCAGCGCCACGCACGCACCCCCGAGCAGATGGCCGCCGGCGCCAGCCTGCTGGGCCTGGTGGCGGTGTGCGCCGGCCTGGCGCTGTCCTGGTTCAAGGACACCCCCGCCGGCCCCTCCATCGTCGTCTCGGCGGCAGCGCTGTTCCTCCTCAGCTTCGCCCTGCCCAAGCGCGCCTAGCCGCTCACCGCCTGCGCCACGGCCGCCTTCGCAGCGCCCGTGGCCGCGTCTTCCAGGATCATCCGTGCCGCCTTCTCGGCGATCATCAGGGTCGGCGAGCAGGTGTTGCCGGAGACGATGGTCGGCATGACCGATGCATCCACCACCCGCAGCCCCGGCACCCCGTGCACCCGCAGGCGCGCGTCCACCACCGCCTCGCGGCCCTGGCCCATGCGGCAGGTGCCCACCGGGTGGAAGATGGTGGTGCCGATGGCCCCGGCCGCCTGGCGCAACTCCGCCTCGCTCTGCAGCGCCGGGCCCGGCAGGTATTCCTCCGGCCGGTAGCGCGCCAGCGCCGGTGCAGCGGCGATGCGCCGGGTCAGGCGGATGGCGTCGGCGGCCACGCGCAGGTCCTCGTCCTCGCTCAGGTAGTTCGGCTGGATCAACGGCGCCGCACTGGCTTCGGCGGCGCGGATATCCACCCGCCCACGGCTGGCCGGGCGCAGGTTGCACACCGAGGCGGTGAAGGCCGGGAAGGCGTGCAGCGGCTCGCCGAAGCGCTCCAGGGACAGCGGCTGCACGTGGTATTCGAGGTTGGCGCGGTCCTGCTCCGGGCCGCTGCGGGCGAAGGCGCCCAGCTGGCTCGGCGCCATGGCCAGCGGGCCGCTGCGGCTCAGCAGGTAGCGCAGGCCCATGCCGGCCTTGCCCCAGAGGCTGCCGGCCATCTGGTTGAGCGTCGGCACGCCGCTGACCTTGAAGATCAGCCGCAGCTGCAGGTGGTCCTGCAGGTTGCCGCCGACGCCCGGCAGCTCGTGGCGCACGGCGATGCCCAGCCCCTCCAGCAGCGGGCGCGGGCCGATCCCCGAGCGCTGCAGCAGGGTGGGCGAGCCGATGGCCCCGGCGCTGAGGATCACCTCACGGGCACGGAACTCCCGGGCCTGGCCCTGCCAGCGGGCCAATACGCCCCGGGCGCGGCCGTCCTCCAGCAGCACCCGCTCGGCCTCGACGCCGGTAAGCACGGTGAGGTTGGGGCGCTGGCGCGCGGGGCGCAGGTAGGCCTTGGAGGCGTTCCAGCGCACCCCGGAGCGCTGGTTGACCTGGAAGTAACCACAGCCTTCGTTGTCGCCGGTGTTGAAGTCCTCCACCGCGGCGATGCCGGTCTCGCCCGCCGCCGCGCGGAAGGCGTCCAGCAGGTCCCAGGACAGGCGCTGGCGCTCCACCCGCCATTCGCCGCCGGCGCCGTGGTGCTCGGAAGCGCCGCCGTGGTGGTCCTCGCAATGCTTGAACAGCGGCAGCACGTCGCTCCAGCCCCAGCCCGGGTTGCCCAGGGCGGCCCATTGGTCGTAATCCGCCGCCTGGCCACGCATGTAGATCATCCCGTTGATCGACGAGCTGCCGCCCAGCACCCGCCCACGGGGGTATCCCAGGGCGCGGCCGTTGAGGCCCGGCTCGGCCTCGGTGCGGTAGCACCAGTCGGTACGCGGGTTGCCGATGCAATAGAGGTAGCCGACCGGGATATGGATCCACGGGTGGTTGTCGCGGCCCCCGGCTTCCAGCAGCAAGACCCGATGCCGCCCGTCGGCCGAAAGCCGGTTGGCCAGCAGGCAACCGGCGGGGCCGGCGCCGACGATCAGGTAGTCGTAGGGGCTGTTGTCAGGCTGCATCGGAACCTCGCCAGAGCGTGTAATTGTTGTCGTTCACCATGGTAGGGAAGCCGCCGCAGAAATACAGGACGAACGGCGAACGGCGCGCGGGCCGCCTGGTCTGATAGCACGCAGATGGCAAAAAAGTGGCCCCGACTTTTGTCCTGCCCGGTCGCGCAGTGTAGAATTGCGCGTTTTTTGAGCAACACGAGACTTGCAGGAATGATGCTGTTCGCAACCCGATACCTTCCCGTTATCGCGATTTCCCTGCTGTTAGCCGCGTGCCAGAGCAAACCGCAGGTGGCCAGCCTGCCCACCGACGATCTGGTCACCAGTTTCCGTCAGCTGGACCTGAGCCTGAACAACGGGCAACTGGCCGACGCCGAAACCCAGCTCAAGGACCTCCAGCAGCGCGCCGCCGGCGACACCCGCCTGGAGCAGTACCAGCGCCAGCTCACCGAAGCCTGGCTGAAGAAAGGCCAGGCCGCGCTGCAGCAGGGCGACCTGGACACCGCCACCACCGCCCTCAGCCACGCCCGCAGCCTGATGCCCCAGGCCCCGGCGCTGACCACCGGTCTCGACGGCGCCATCGCCCAGGCCCGCGCCAGCGAGCTGGACCGCGCCGAGCAGGCCCGCACCGCCACCGAGCAGGCCGCCGCCAAGGAAGTCGCCGCCCGTACCGAGCAGGCCCGCCAGCAGCGCCTCGCCCTGGAGCGCCAGGCCGCCGAGGCCGCCAAGCTGGTGGCCATCCCGGCACCCGTGGCCCAGCCGGCTGCAGCCGCCAAGCCTGTGCGCCGCGTGGCCAACCAGGTGGCGCTGCCGATGCTGGACAACGACGACAACGAGCGCCTGCGCAGCCTGCTCGATGCCGTCGCCGCCGACGTGGTCGCCTTCGACTGCGGCGTGCGCCTGCAGGTGCGCGAAGCCAAGCAGTACCCCTGGGTCGTGGCCCTGCTTTCCGCCCGGGTGAAGAAGCTCGACCCCAGCTACAAGCTGCGCGTGGACCACAGCGTCGACCCCGCCAAGGTGCCGAACCTGGTGCTTAGCCCGAAGAGCTGAGGCCCCGGCCCGCGCGCGCCGGGCTCCACCCGACCTACGTCACGCAACGCCGATCCGTAGGGCGGGTGGAACCCGCGTTCACCCCCGCCATGGCGTGACGATGGCGGGACGCGCGCACTTCCATTCTTATTCCAACTGGCTATAGCCATAGGCCGACAAAGATTTTCGGCGCCTATGCGTGAACAGGTAAACTACTCGGCTTTTTAGGCCCCATCCGGCCCCCGAGAACCCACAAGGTTTCCCCCGTGATCGAATTCCATGACGTCCACAAGGCGTATCGCGTCGAAGGCCGCGAGATTCCGGCCTTGCAGCCCACCGACCTGCGCGTCGAGCAGGGCGAGGTGTTCGGCCTGATCGGCCACTCCGGCGCCGGCAAGAGCACCCTGCTGCGCCTGATCAACCGCCTGGAAGAACCCAGCGGCGGGCGCATCGTCATCGCCGGTGAAGACGTCACCGCCCTCGACGCCGAAGGCCTGCGCCGCTTCCGCCAGCGCGTCGGCATGATCTTCCAGCACTTCAACCTGCTGTCTTCCAAGACCGTCGCCGACAACGTCGCCCTGCCGCTGAAGCTGGCCGGCGAGCTGTCGCGCAGCGAGATCGACGCCCGCGTCGCCGAGCTGCTGGCCCGCGTCGGCCTCAGCGATCACGCGAAGAAGTACCCCGCCCAGCTTTCCGGCGGCCAGAAGCAGCGCGTCGGCATCGCCCGCGCCCTGGCCACCCAGCCGAAGATCCTGCTCTGCGACGAGGCCACCAGCGCCCTCGACCCGCAGACCACTGGCCAGGTCCTGCAGCTGCTGGCGGAGATCAACCGCGAGCTGAACCTGACCATCGTCCTCATCACCCACGAGATGGACGTGATCCGTCGCGTCTGCGACCGCGTCGCGGTGATGGATGCCGGCGTCATCGTCGAGCAGGGCCCAGTGGCGGATGTGTTCCTCCACCCGCAGCACCCCACCACCCAGCGCTTCGTCCAGGAAGACGAGCAGGTGGACGAAGGCGAGCAGCGTGACGACTTCGCCCACGTCCAGGGCCGCATCCTGCGCCTGACCTTCCGCGGCGAGGCCACCTACGCGCCGCTGCTGGGCACGGTCGCGCGCCGCACCGGCGTCGACTACAGCATCCTCGCGGGGCGTATAGACCGCATCAAGGACACCCCCTACGGCCAGCTGACCCTGGCCCTCACCGGCGGCGACATCGAGGCCGCGCTGACCTGCTTCCGCGAAGCGGACGTGCACCTGGAGGTCCTGCGCTGATGAACGAGCTCATCGCCAACATCGACTGGTTCGAAATCTGGCTGGCCAGCCTGGACACCCTGCTGATGCTGGGCGGCTCCCTGCTGTTCACCGTGCTGCTGGGCCTGCCCCTGGGCGTGCTGCTGTTCCTCACCAGCCCGCGCCAGCTGTTCGAGAACCGCGCCCTCTACAGCCTGCTGTCGCTGGTGGTGAACGTGCTGCGTTCGCTGCCCTTCATCATCCTGCTGATCGTGATGATCCCCTTCACCGTGTTCATCACCGGCACCTCCCTGGGTGTCGCCGGCGCCATCCCGCCGCTGGTGGTGGGCGCCACGCCGTTCTTCGCGCGCCTGGTGGAAACCGCCCTGCGCGAGGTGGACCGCGGCATCATCGAGGCCACCCAGTCCATGGGCGCCACCACCCGGCAGATCGTGGTCAACGCCCTGCTGCCGGAAGCGCGCCCGGGCATCATCGCCGCCATCACCGTCACCGCCATCACCCTGGTGTCCTACACCGCGATGGCCGGCGTGGTGGGTGCGGGCGGCCTGGGCGACCTGGCCATCCGCTTCGGCTACCAGCGCTTCCAGACCGACGTGATGGTGGTCACCGTGGTGCTGTTGCTGGTGCTCGTCCAGATCCTGCAAACCATCGGCGACAAGCTGGTGGTGCATTTCTCGCGCAAGTGAAAGGATGGCCGGCGTCCACCCCGACCCGGCCCTCGCATTCTCATAAGGAGCGTTCCATGAAAAAACTGCTGGTGGCCGCTGCCGCCTTCGCCGCCCTCTCCGCCCAGGCCGACACCCTGACCGTAGCCGCCACCCCGGTGCCCCACGCGGAAATCCTCGAATTCATCAAGCCGCAGCTGGCCAAGGAAGGCGTGGACCTGAAGATCAAGGTCTTCACCGACTACGTGCAGCCCAACGTGCAGGTCGCCGAGAAGCGCCTGGACGCCAACTTCTTCCAGCACCAGCCGTACCTGGATGAGTTCAACAAGGCCAAGGGCACCCAGCTGGTGAGCGTCGCCGGCGTGCACATCGAGCCCTTCGGTGCCTACTCCACCAAGATCAAGAAGCTCGACGAGCTGCCCCAGGGCGCCGCGGTGGTCATCCCCAACGACGCCACCAACGGCGGCCGTGCGCTGCTGTTGCTGGACAAGGTCGGCGTGATCAAGCTGAAGGACAACACCAGCATCACCGCCACCCCCAAGGACATCGCCGAGAACCCCAAGGGCATCAAGGTGCGTGAGCTGGAAGCAGCCACCCTGCCGCGCGTGCTGACCCAGGTCGACCTCGCCCTGATCAACACCAACTACGCCCTGGAAGCCAAGCTGAACCCCACCAAGGACGCCCTGGCCATCGAAGGCAGCGACTCGCCCTACGTGAACATCCTGGTGTCCCGCCCGGACAACAAGGACAGCGCCGACATGCAGAAACTGGCCAAGGCCCTGCACAGCCCCGAGGTGAAGCAGTTCATCCTCGAGAAGTACAAAGGCGCCGTGGTTCCGGCGTTCTGATCGCTTCCCGGTCATGAAAAAGCCCGCTCATCGAGCGGGCTTTTTTGTGGGCGCGGAACGGCGTCGATCAATACCGTAGGGCGGGTGAAACCCGCGTGTGCACCGTGCTCGGTCGTCGGGTTTCACCCGACCTACGAAACGGCGCCAGGGTGCGGGCCTTCAGCCTGCGTCGGGCAGCCTCTCCGGGCGCGACCAGATCCACGCGGCGCCGATGGCCATGCCGACGCCGGCCATGACCACCGACGGCAGGTGCGGCACGGTGCAGGCCATCAGCGTCAGGCCCAGGCACATGCTGGTACTGGCGACGACCTTGGTGCGCCGGGTGATGACCCCGCCGTTGCGCCAGTTGCGCAGCGAGGGGCCGAGCAGGCGGTGGTTCTCCAGCCAGGCGCTGAGGCGCGGCGAACCCTTGGCCGCCGCCCAGGCCGCCAGCAGCACGAACTCGGTGGTGGGCAGCCCCGGCAGCACCACGCCCAGCAGCGCCAGGCCGATGAACAGGTAGGCGAGGGCCTGCCACAACCAGCGCAGCGGCCCCCGCGCAACGGCCTCAGGCAAAGCAGCGTTCCAGGTGATCGGCGAAGCGGTTGAAGGCGGCGATGGCGGCGGCCTCTGCGTGGCGCTCCTGCTCGGCGTCCAGTTCGATGCCGTCGAGGGTGGCGACGAAGCTCTTCCAGCCCTGGGCGCGACCGCCTTCCGGGTCACCCAGGTGACGGGCGCCGAAGCTGTCGGACAGCTGCAGCGCCTCGGCGCGCTTGTAGAGGAAGGCGGCGCCGAGCTTGGAGCCCTCGGAAACGAACAGCCAGCCCAGGGCGGCACCCAGCGGGTGCTTGGCGCCACGCACGCTCTCGTCACCCTCGGGCACGGCCTGGCCCAGGTCGGCCAGGTCGAGGCGCGCCTGCTCGTGGCGGGCGCGAGCGGCGAGGTTGTCGAAGATCAGGCCCAGCTCGGCATCGGCATAGAGCGCGGCCAGGTCGTACTGGAACAGGTACTGGGCGGCGACGAAGCGCGCGAAGTTCTCGCGGTTGCCGAAGGGGTCGTGGCTCTTCACCAGGGCGTCCAGGCGGCTGTGGGGCTCGTGGGTGAGCTGGTTGAGGCGCTGGGAACGCAGGGGATGGGAGAGTTGCGACTGGGAAGCGGTCATGACGATGTCTCGATTCGGGTTGGCCTGCCCGGTCGATCGGCCGGGCTTTGCACTGGATGACGTTTCAGCGAATGAAACTCAGTAAAAAATATTCCGAACGGTTTTCCCCGGGCTGAAGCCCGGACTACATCCGGGTATGGAACCAGGTCCGGGGTCAGCCACGGGCCTGGAAATACCCGGCCAGCACGTCCAGGTCACCCGCCTCCAGCAGGCCGGCGTGGTACTTCAGCTGCAACCAGGCGCGCAGGTAGCCGTAGCGAGCCTGGGCCAGATCGCGACGGGCGCTGTAGAGCTGCTGCTCGGCGTTGAGCACATCGAGGTTGACCCGCTCGCCACCCGTCACGCTGCGTTTGGTGGCCTCGATCAGGGTGCTGGCCGATTCCACCGCCAGCTCGTAGGCACGCACCTTGGCACCGCTGCTGACGCAGAGATTGAACTGCTTGCGCAGCTGGTTGAGGGTCTCGGCGGTCTGCGCATCCAGGGCATGGCTGGCGCGCTCCATCTCGGCAGCGGCCTGGCGGGTGGAGGCGGAGACGGCGCCGCCGGCGAACAGCGGCAGGCTGATCTGGATGCCGATGCTGTCAGTGTCGTACTTCTGGTTGTAAGTGCTCTCCGAGCTGGAGCTGGTCTTGCTGGTGCTGGCGTAGGCGCTGACGGTGGGCAGGTGGCCGGCGCGGTTGCGCTCCACCGTGTAGCTGGCGGCGGCCAGCGCGTGGCGCTGGGAGGCCAGCTCGGGGTTGCTGGCCAGGGCCAGGTCGCGCCAGGTCTCGAAGCGCGCCGGCTGCAGCGGCTGGACGTGGAAGCCCTCGGCCAGGGGCGTCAGGTCCTGGATGTCCAGCGGCTCGCCAACGATGGCCTGCAGCTCGCGCAGGGCCGCATCGAGGTTATCCACAGCCTCGATCTCCTGGGCCTGGGCCAGGTCGTAGCGGGCGCGGGTTTCCAGCAGGTCGGTGCGGGTGCCTTCGCCGGCCTCGAACAGGCGCTGGTTGAGCTGCAGCTGCTCGGCATAGGCGCGGCGCTGGGCCTGGGCGAGGGCGATCTGCTCGCTGGCGAACAATGCCTCGCTGTAGGCATTGAACAAGCGCACCGCCAGCTCCTGGCTGCGGCTGCGCAGGCGCTCGTCGGCCAGCAGCGCCTTGGCCTCGCCCTGGCGGTACTCGGCCCAGGCGGCGTAGTCGAACAGCGGCTGCTGCAGGGTGAAGGTGGAGGAATAGCTGCGGTAGTCCCGCTCGTTGGTGATGTCGCCGATCACGGTGGACTGGGTCACCTTCGAGTCATTGCGGCCGTTGTTGTAGCTGTAGGACAGCTTGGGCAGCAGCGCCGCGCGGCCGATGATGCGTTCCTCCTGGCCGGCGTCGCGCTCGGCGAGGGCGGCGTGGAAGGTCGGGTCGTTGCGCAACGCCAGGGCATAGGCGTCGCGCAGCTCCAGGGCGCTAGCGGGGAACACGGGCAACAGCAGGAAGAGGGCGAACAGCAGGCGCATCGGGCTCATTCCTCCGTCAGCGCGACGTGGGCGCGGTCGGTCAGCGGCTTGAACAGGTAGTTGAGCAGCGAGCGCTCGCCGGTGCGTACGAAGGCTTCCACCGGCATGCCGGGGCGGATCTGCACGCCGGCCAGCTTGTGCATGCCCTCGTCGCTCACCTGCACACGCATGCGGTAGTAGGGGATGCCGGTCTTCTCGTCCTGCAGACGGTCGGCGGAAACCAGCGTCACCCGGCCTTCCACCCGCGGGGTCAGGCTCTGGTTGAAAGCGACGAACATCAGCTCCACCGGCAGGCCGGGTTGCAGGGTGTCCACCAGGTCCACCGGCACCTGGGCGTCCACCAGCAGGGGCGCGTCCTGGGGGACGATCTCCATCAGCTTCTGCCCGGGGCTGATCACCCCGCCCTCGGTGAACACGCTCAGGCCCACCACCACGCCGCCGCTGGGCGCGCGTACCTGGGTGTTGGCCAGCTCGAACTCGGCGCCGCGCAGGCGGTTGGCCAGGTCCTCGGCGCGTACCTGCTCCTCGGCGAGCTGGCCACGCACTTCCTTCTGGTATTCCTCGCGACGCTGGCCGGCGTTGAGGCGCAGCTCGGCCACCTGGCGCTGCAGGCGGCCGATATTGCCCAGGTCCTCGGAGAGGGTGCCGTTGATCTGCGCCAGCAGGCGCTCGTTCTCCAGCAGGCGGTTGCGGGCGATGTAGCCGTCGCGGGCCAGGTCGCGCAGGCCGCGCAGCTGCTCTTCCAGGGTGTCGCGCTGGGCCTCCTTGCTCGCCATCGAGGCGCGCAGGCCCTGGAGGATGGCCTGGGTGCCGGCGATGCTTTCATCGATGGCCGAAAGCTCCATGCGCAGCGCCTGGCGCCGGCTGCTGAGCAGCTGGCGTTGCAGGGCCAGGCTGGCGGCGACGCGGGGCTCGCTCTCGCTGGCCAGCAGGTCGTCGGCGAAGGTGATGGTTGCCAGCCCATCGCGTTCAGCGGTCAGCCGCGCCTCGGCGGCGCGTGCCCCGAGGTACTGGGCATGCAAGGATTCCCGCTGCGCCCGCGCCTGGGTGGCGTTGACCTGCACCAGCACCTGGCCGGCCTGCACCGTGTCGCCGTCGCGCACCAGGATGCGCTCCACCACGCCGCCGCCGGGGTGCTGCACGGCCTTGCGGCTGTCGGCGACCACCACGCTGCCGGAGACCGGCACGCCCTTGTCCAGGGGCGCCAGCGCGGCCCAGGCCATGAAGCCGCCGAAGCCCAGCAGCACCAGCCACCAGCCGAGGCGGGTGAAGCGGCGCTCGTCCAGGGGCAGCACCGGCGCCAGGGTCGGCTCGGGGGCCTTTTCCACTGCATGCAGGCTCATGATTGCACCGGAGCGGCGGGGCCGCTGGCGTAGCTCACGCTCAGGCTCGGGGCCGCGCGCAGGGGCGCGGCCGCCGGGGTGGCGGGCCGTCCTTGCAGGTCCTGCCAGACCCGCGCCGCCGGGCCGAAGGCCTGCATCTGCCCGCCCCGCAGCACCAGCAGCTTGTCGGCACCGGCCAGCAGCGAGGGCTTGTGGGTGACCATCACCAGGGTCCGCCGCCGGCGGCGCAGTTCGGCGATGGCCGCCAGCAGCGCCTGCTCGCCGGCTTCGTCGAGGTTGGCGTCGGGCTCGTCGAGCACGATCAGCGCCGGCAGGCCATAGAGCGCCCGGGCCAGGCCGATGCGCTGCTTCTGCCCGCCGGAGAGGCCGTTGCCGCCGTCACCCAGCGGGGTGTCGTAACCCTGGGGCATGCGCAATACCAGTTCATGCACGCCGGCCAGGCGCGCGGCGGCCACCACCTTCTCCGCGTCCACTTCGGCGAAGCGCGCGATGTTCTCGGCGATGCTGCCGGCGAACAGTTGTACATCCTGGGGCAGGTAGCCCAGGTAAGGGCCGAGGGCGCCCTTGTCCCATTGCTGCAGGTCGGCGCCATCCAGGCGCACCTTGCCCGCCTGGGGTGCCCAGACGCCCACCAGCAGGCGCGCCAGGCTGGATTTGCCGGAGCCCGACGGGCCGAGCACACCGAGGGTTTCCCCGGCCGGCAGGGCGAAGCCCAGGTTGAGCAGGGCGGGAATGCGGCTGCCCGGCGCAGCGGCGCTGAGCTGCTCCACGCTCAGGTTGCCCTCGGGCACCGGCAGCGGCATCGCCTGGGGCCGGCGCGGGTGGGCCTGGAGCAGCGCCACCAGGCGCTGGTAGGCCAGGCGCGCGGCGCTCCATTGCTTCCACGCGCCGATCAGCTGATCCAGCGGCGCCAGCACCCGGCCCATGAGGATGGAGCCGGCGATCATCATCCCCGGCGTCACCAGGCCGATCACCGCCAGCCAGGCGCCGAGGCCGAGCACCAGGGATTGCAGGGCGATGCGGGCGATCTTCGACAGCGCGCCGATCATCGCCGTGCGCTCGCTGGCCAGGTTCTGCTGACGGAGGAACTCGCCGTGGCCGGCGAACCAGCGGCTGCGCAGGGCCGCGAGCATGCCCATGGCTTCGATCACCTCGGCGTTGCGCAGGCTGCTGCCGGCCTGCTGGGAGGAGCGGATCGACAGGCGACTGGCGGCGGCCAGGGGCTCGGCGGACACCCGCTCGTTGAGCCAGGCCAGCAGCACCAGGATCAGCGAACCGACCAGGGCGAACAGCCCGAGCCAGGGGTCGAAGAGGAAGATCACCCCCAGGTAGACGGGGAACCAGGGCGCGTCGAAGAAGGCGAACAATGAGGGCCCGGTGACGAACTGGCGCAGGGTGGTGAGGTCGTTCAGCGCCTGGGCGGCGGCCTGGTCGCCGCTCTTCAGGCTGGACTCGAAGGCCGCGCTGTAGACCCGCTCGTTGAGGTGCATGTCGAGGCGTGCACCGATGCGGATAACCACGAAGCTGCGCACGTACTCCAGCAGCCCCATGAAGGCGAAGAGGCCGAGCACCATCAGCGTGAGCATGGCCAGGGTCATGGTGTTGCCGGAAGCCAGCACCCGGTCGTAGACCTGCAGCATGTAGAGCGCCGGGGCGAGCATCAGCAGGTTGATGACGGCGGTGAAGATGCCGACGCTGCGAAAACTCGACCGGAACAGCCCCAGCGCGGTGAGGATCTCGTTGCGCGGGCCCTGCTGTTGTGTGGCCATGACCGACTTAGCTCCTGCGACATGCGCCCGGCGGGCATTGACGTGCCCCCGGGCGCCTTTCAGAATTCGGCGCCGTCACAGCCGGCCTGCAAGCGAGGGCTGTGACGACGTGGTAACGGAGCGGATGGAAGAGCGATCTTTCATCCGCTTTTTGCTTTCGTCAGGCGACGAATTGCAGATCGCTGGTGCTGAAGCTGGTCACCCCGGTGAGGGTGATGGTGCCGTGACCGTTGGTGTCGATGACGGTGTTGCCGCCCACGCTGCCCACGGTGCCGCCGGCGGCGGTGAAGGCGCTGTAGTTGGCGAACAGCGAGTTGGAGATCTGGATCTTCTCGCCGCTGACGTAGTCGGTGACGGTGTCGTTGCCGAAGCTGGTGGCCGCGCCGTTCACGCCGAAGAAGAAGTTATCCACACCCGCGCCACCGGTCAGGGTGTCGTTGCCGTTGTAGCCGGTGACGGTGTCCGCGCCGGAGCTGCCGGTGATCGACAGGTTGTTGGCGTTGAGCACGGCTTCCAGCTCGGTGGTGGTGCCCTGCATCAGGCCGTAGACGACCTTGTGCACGATGTTGTTGGCGGTCTGGGTGCCGGTCAGGTTGAGGCCGGTGATGGACAGTTCCGGGCCAGTGTTGAAGCCATAGCCGGAACCGCCTTTAACGATCTGATCACCGAAGCCCAGGCTGTCCAGTTGGCCATACAGGGTGTGGGCCGGCGGCGAGAACAGGGTGTAGTTCAGCGAGCCGCCGGCGATGAAGCCTGCGGTGTGGCCTTCAACGCCGCTGGACAGGGCGTACTGGGTACCGCTCAGCGAGCCCGGGTAGAAACCACCGGTGTTGTCCGGGTGGTTGCCGCTGATGAAGTCCGCGCGCCAGTCGGCGAAGTAGGTGCGGCCATTGGTAGCGGTTCCGTAGTTGATTGCGATAGTCACAGGTGAGTCTCCATCGTTTGGGGTTTCCCTCGGCGCCGTCCGGTGCCTCGGGGCCTGCCTGCCGGCTCGGGGCCGAAAGGCGTGCTCGTCGATGCCCGCCACGGGGGCGTGCATCAGGATCAGAAGCGGATTTCCACAGTGCCCTGCGCCGTGCGTCCACGGCCCATGGTGGCGGCCAGGGCATCACCCATCGGCACCACGTAGGCACGGTCACGCAAGTTCTCCACGGAGAGGCGCAGGGTCAGGTTGTCGCTGACGCGGTAGGCGCTGTAGAAGTCCCAGACCACGTAGCTCTTCCAGATCAGCGGGTAGACGTCTTCTTCACCGGCGGCGCGGCGCTCGGCATAGGTCTCGAAGAAGCCTTCGCTGTAGCGGGCGCGCAGGCCCATATCCAGTTTCTTGTCGAAGAAGCGCAGGCCGCCGTGCCAGCTGCCGCGGTCCATGGGCATGTGTTCGGCGCTGCCCATCATGAAGCCGCAAGTGACCATGTTGTCGCGCCACTCCTTGCCGGTGGCGACGGCGGAGGGGCCGATGTACCAGACTTTGTAGCAGAGCTCGTTCCTGCCGATCATGTGGGTGTAGGTGAGGCCGGTGTACCAGCGCTCGGCGTCGTACTCGAGCTCGTACTCCACGCCCTTGAAGCGCGCCGGGTTGAGGCTGTTGACGAAGGCCGAGGTGCCCAGGTTGGTGACCGCCGTATTGGGCAGGCCCACCTCCAGGCTCATGAACATGTAGTCGTCGACCTTGGTGTCGAAGTAGGCGACCTTGCCGGTGAGCTTGTCTCCGGGGATGAACAGCCCTTCCTTGAACAGGTTGATGCCGGCTTCCCAGGTCCGGGATTCCTCGGGTTCGAGGAAGGGGTTGGGGTACATCTTCGAGGCGGCGTCACCGATGTGGGTGCCGTGCATCAGGGTTTCGGTGATGGCCGGCGGGCGCCAGCCCTTGCCGTAGTTGGCGAACAGCTGCAGCCAGTCGAGGCCCGGGTTCACCGCGATGGAGAAGGTGGGCGAGAGGTGGCCGCGCTCTTCGTCCACGCTGTACTGGGGCGACTGGGTGCGGCCGTTGAAGTCGCGGTAGGCGGTCAGGCGGGTGTCGCCTTCCAGGTGGTAACGGTCATAACGCAGGCCGCCGTTGATCTGCAGCCAGTCGTCGTAGCGATAGCCCAGGCCGGTGAACAGGCTGGCCATTTCCCGGGTGCCCTTGGGGGTCACGCCCAGGGTGTCGCCGATGGGGTCGGTGGCGACGCGAGGGGTGGCCAGGCCGGCTTCGGGCTTGGTCTTGTCCTCGAAATATTCCATGCCGTAGTTGGCGGTGACCACCGAGCGCTCATCCAGCTCGAAGGTCGAGGTGTTCTGCAGTTGCGCACCCCAGGTGTCGGTGCGGTGGGTGATCGAATACGCCGGGGCGCAGTTGCGCTCCCAGGTCGCGGTCGAGCGCGGCACGTCGCAGTAGTCGGTGGGGTAGTTGGCGGGCGGGTTGCCCTTGTAGACGTCTTGCTCGTTACGGGTGGTGCCGTAGTAGAGCTTGGCCTGCAGGTCGATCAGCGGGTTGTCCGGGGTGTAGCTGTAGTCGAGGCTGTAGAGCGTGTTGGTCAGCTTGTCCTCGCCGGTCTTGCGCCAGGTATCGGTGCTCAGGGCGTTGGCCATGCTGGCGTTGTCGTAGCTGACGCGGCTTTCCAGGTAGCTGAAGCCCAGCGTCTGGCCCGGCGCCAGCTTGAGGCCGAGCTTGAACAGGTCGGAACGCTGCATCTGGTTGGTGAACTTGACGAAGGTCGGCTTGCCCGGCTGGGCGTCGAGGCCCAGTTGGTTCTCGGCGCCGGACTTGCCGCGCTGGCCCGGCTCGTACTCGCCCAGGTGCTTTTCGCTGTGGGCCACCAGCAGGCTCCAGAGGTCTTCGTCGAGGGCGAAGGCGGCGCTGCCGATGAAGTTCGTGCCGTTGTCGTAGCCACCCAGGCCGGTGGTGCCGCGCAGGCGCGCGCCATAGTCATGGCCGGGCAGCAGCACGTCTTCGACGTTGAGGGTGCGGAAGTTGGCGATGCCGCCGATCACCCCGGCGCCGCCCATGCCCGAGGTCGGGCCCTTCTCGATGTCCACCTGGGTCAGCAGCTCGGTGTCCACCAGCACTTCACCGTTGCGCTGCTGGTGGCCGCTCTGCTGGAAGTTCTGGCGGGCGCCGTCGATCGACATGTTGACCCGGCCGAAGTCCTGCAGCCCACGGATGTTCACCGACAGGCCCGGGTCCTGCTGGCTGACGATGCTGTACACGCCGGAGGTTTCCTCGAGCATGTCGGCGGCGTGGCGCGGCGGGTTGCGGTCGATCTGCTCGCGGCCGATCACTGCCACCGAACGCGGCGTGCGGTACATCCAGTCGTTGGCATCGGCCTGGCTCTGCACATGGGTCGTGCCCAGTTGCATCACGCTGCCGGCATCGGCGTAGGTGCGGGTCAGGCTGACCTGGCGCGGCGAGCTGAAGCTGTAGCTCACCGGGTGGCCGCGCAGCAGCGCCTGCAGGCCCTCGCGGATTTCCAGGCGGCCACGCACCGCGTTGCCCTGCAGCCCTTCCAGCAGGGCGGCGTCGAAGATCACCTGCACGCCCGACTGTTCGGCGAAGGCCAGCACCGCGCTGCTCAGCGGCTGCACCGGAATGTCGAAGGCGACCCGTGCCTGTTGCGCCTGCGCCGTCGCCGGAGCGGATTCGACGGCCTGCAGCTCCCCAGCGCAGGCCAGCATCCAGCTTCCCCCCAAGGCGAGCAGCGCACGACGGAATCGCTGGCCCGGCCCCTTGTATGCGTTCATCGGTTTTCCTTATGGCTGTGTTTATTGTTTGGTGAATGAAAATCACTCTCACCACCAAGACGAATCAGTCGGGAAAACTCAGTAAGGTTTTTTTGCGATTTTTTTCAGGGGAACGCTGGAAGCCGCGCGGAACGGGCTTCCAGGTCAGTAGAGGAAGGTGACGCCGGGCAGGTCGAGACGGCTGACCTTGAGTTCGTGGGTGAGGGTGTCCAGGGCCTCGTCGAGGATGTCGAGGCGGAACACGCCGCTGACCTCGCGACGGGCCAGGGCGGAATCGGTGATCAGCACGCGGCCGGGCCGGTAACGGTTGAGCTGCTCGGCGACCTGCTCCAGGGGCACGCGCTCGAACACCAGCACGCCACGTCGCCAACTGGTGGCGCGTTGCAGGTCGCGGGCGGCCAGGGGCTGGATGCCGCCACGGGCGTCATAGCGGGCGCTCTGGCCCTCCCTCAGCACCTGCTCGCGGGGGCCACGATCGGGCGCGCGCTCCAGGGCGACGGCGACACTGTGTTCGGTGACGCCGACCCAGGCGCCTTGCTCGTCGTCCTGGCTGACCAGGAACTGGGTACCCAGGGCACGCGTGGTGCCCCCGGCGCTCTCGACCACGAAGGGCCGCGACTCGTTGGGCCCCAGGGGCGCCACGGTGAAGTAGGCGTCGCCGCCGAGCAGGCGCACCCGGCGTTCGGTATCGCTGAAGGCCAGGTCGATGGCGCTGCGGGTATCCAGCTCCACGCGGCTGCCGTCCGGCAACTGCACCTGGCGTATCTCGCCCTTGGCGGTGGCATGGTCGGCCAGCAGGGGCAGCAGCAGTTGTTTGCCCTGCTCGACGCCGAGCCCGGCCAGCAGCAGCACGGCGGCAGCGCTGGCCGCCCAGCGCAGGCGCGGACGCCGGCGGGCCGGCTGCTGCGGCCGCGCCCGGGGCAGCGCCTGGACGGCGGGCGCATACGCGGGCGCGGGCATCTCGCCCAGGCGCGCGAGGTCCGCCCAGGTGCGCTGGGCGAACTGCAGCGCCGGCCCATGGCGCGGGTCCTCGGCCTGCCAGCGGGCCAGGGCCTGCGCCTGTTCGGCGTCCAGGGCCCCGGCGCTGAGGCGGATGGCCCAGTCGGCGGCTTGCTCGCGGATGTCCTGCTCGCGCAGGTCGTGGCTGATCACGGCGGTCTCTCGAGTTCTCGTTATATGAATGCTGACGTCTGAGGGGCCGATATTCGGTAAACCATTTGTCATCTTTCGCTCGAAGCGCCGGTTTGCAGGCGTTGCATGACATGCGCCAGGGCCTTGGACAGGTGCTTCTGCACCGAGCTGTCGGAGATATCCAGCTGCCGGGCGACCTCGGCGTGGGTCAGGCCCTCGAGGCGGTTGAGGCGGAAGATTTCACGGGTGCGCGGCGGCAGTTCCGCCACCGCTTCGCGCAGCCGGTGCATGTGCTGGGCCTCGGCGGCCTCTTCGTCGAGGCCGGGGCGTTCTTCGACTATTTCTTCCAGCGCCTCGTGGGGCACCGACTCGGTCTTGCGCCGCGACTGCTGCCGGGCGTGATCGATCATCAGGTTGTGGGCGGTGCGGTAGAGGTACGCGGGGCTGTTGTCGATGCGTTCCTTGCCACGCTGTTCGGCCAGGCGCAGGAAGCTCTCCTGGACCAGGTCGGCGGCCAGCTGCGGGTCGCGCACCTTGCGCGTCAACAGGCTTTGCAGGGCCTTCGCATGCTTGATGAAAAGGCTCTTGAGATCGGGCTCCGACAAGCGCGCTCCCTGACTGGCGGAGGGTGAGGGAGCGCCATCTTATTTTTATTGAGAATCGGTTGCAATTGAGAAACGAGTTTCTCAGCTGGCTGGTGCCAGCAGGGTGGGCAACTGGTCCTTGAGCTTCTGGTTGTTCAGTGGCGCACGGATGAAGCCGCGCTGGGTGCCGTCCGGGCCGATCACCACCAGGTTGCCGCTGTGGTCGACGGTGTAGTTTTCCTTGCTGGTGTCAGCCGGGATGAAGGGGATGCTCACGGCGTTGGCCAGCTTCTGGATCGCGGCCAGTTCGCCGGTGTAGCCGATGAAGGCCGGGTCGAAGTAGCCCAGGTACTGCTTGAGCTGCTGCGGGGTGTCGCGGTTCGGGTCGACACTGACCAGCACCACGCGCAGGTTGTTGCGCGCCGCCTCCGGCAGCAGGCCCTTGAGCTCGCGCATCTGCGCCAGGGTGGTGGGGCAGATATCCGGGCAGAAGGTGTAGCCGAAGAACAGCAGGCTCCATTTGTCCTTGAGTTCGTTGACCGCCACCGGCTTGCCGTCCTGGTCGGTGAGGCTGATGGACGGCAGGGTGCGGCTCTGCGGCAGCAGTACGATGCCGGCGTCGAGCAGTTGGGTCGGGTCGGCCTGACGCTGGTTGTTGAGCACCTTGTGCACGGTCAGGCCGAGCACCAGCGCCACCAGGGCGATGAGGACGAATACGGTTTTCTGCACACGGGTCATGGGCGGTCTTCACTCGGGGATTTCGGTGGCGGCAAGACTAACCGCGAAGCGTGCCGATGGCACGGTCCGCGGTGTAACAGCCTTTGGAGTCAGATGTTCAGCAGCAGGTAGTGGTCCACCAGCAGGGCGATGAACAGCAGGAACAGGTAGGCGATAGAGTACTTGAAGGTCTTGATCGCGGCGTGCGGTCGGCTGTCGCGGTAGAGCACCCAGGCCCATTGCAGGAAGCGCCCGCCCAGGCCGATGGCGCAGACCAGGTAGAGCAGGCCGCTCATGTGGATGGCGTAGGGCAGCAGGCTCACGGCGAACATCACCAGGGTGTAGAGCAGGATGTGCACCTTGGTGTAGTGCTCGCCGTGGGTCACCGGCAGCATGGGGATGTCGGCCTTGGCGTATTCCTCCTTGCGGTGGATGGCCAGGGCCCAGAAGTGCGGCGGGGTCCAGGCGAAGATGATCAGCACCAGCAGCAGCGGCTCGGCGGACAGGTGCCCGGTGACCGCGACCCAGCCGAGCATCGGCGGGGCGGCGCCGGCGAGGCCGCCGATGACAATGTTCTGCGGCGTGGCGCGCTTGAGGAAGCCGGTGTAGATCACCGCGTAGCCCAGCAGCGAGGCGAGGGTCAGCCAGGCGGTGAGTTCGTTGGTGAAGTGCAGCAGCATCACCTGCCCGGCCACCGCCAGGAGCAGGGCGAACACCAGCGCGGCGACGGGCGAGACGCGACCGTTGACCACCGGGCGCTTGAGGGTGCGCGCCATGATCGAGTCGATGCGCCGGTCCACCACGTGGTTCACCGCCGCCGCCGACCCGGCGCACAGGGCGATGCCGAGGTTGCCGAAGATCAGCACCTCCCAGGGCACGCCCGCGCGGGTGGCGAGGAACATCCCCACCAGGGAGGTGATGAGCATCAGCACCAGCACCTTGGGCTTGGTCAGTTCCAGGTAATCGCGCCAGCTGGCGTGGACCCGGGCCTCGCGTTCGCTGAGCAGAGTGGCCATGGCGTCTCTCCTTCTTCTTGTGTTCAGGCAGGCTTGCCGGCGTGCAGCCGGAGAGCCGTGGTTGCGGGGGCGGTGGCCAGGGCCGGCGCACGCACGCGGTAATTCACCAGCACCAGGGTCAACAGCAGCAGCGCACCGCCGCCGTTGTGGGCCACTGCCACGGGCAGCGGCAGGTGGAAGATCACGTTGCTGATGCCCAGCCCCACCTGCAGCGCCAGGGCGCCGAGCACCAGCACAGCGAGACGGCCGAGGCCGGCGGCACGCAGGCGCCAGGCGAGCACCAGCAGGGTGAGGGTCACCACCAGGGCGCCGAGGCGGTGGGTCATGTGGATGGCGGTGCGGGCGTCGCTGTCCAGCTGCCCGCCCAGGTAATTGGGGCCGATGTGCTGGCTGAGGTGGAAGCCGTTGGCGAAGTCCATCTCCGGCCACCACTGGCCGTGGCAGGTGGGCAGGTCGACACAGGCCACCGCCGCGTAGTTGGAGCTGACCCAGCCGCCGAGGGCGACCTGCCCGATCACCAGCAGCAACCCGAAGGTCGCCAGGTAGCGCAGCCGCGCGGGCAGCTGCAACGGGGCAAAGGCGCCGGACAGGCGCAGGCTGAGGAGGAACAGCAGCGCCAGGGTGGTGAAGCCGCCGAGCAGGTGCGCGGTGACCACCTGGGGCCAGAGCTTGAGGGTCACCGTCCACATGCCGAAGGCGGCCTGGGCGATGACCACGCCGAGCAGCAGCAGCGGCAGCTTGTGCGGCTGCCCATCACGCCCGCGCCGCACCAGGGCATGCACGGCAAGGCCGAGGATGGCCAGGCCCAGGGTGCCGGCGAAGTAGCGGTGGATCATCTCGTTCCAGCCCTTGTCGGCCTCCACCGGCGCCTCGGGGAAATGCACCTCGGCGTGGGCCAGCTGGGCTTCGGTCTTGGGCACGCTGATAAAGCCGTAGCAGCCCGGCCAGTCGGGGCAACCGAGGCCGGCATGGGTCAACCGGGTGTAGGCGCCCAGCAGCACCACCACCACAGCCAGCGCAGTGGCCAGCACCGCGAGGTAGAAACCGGGACGAAAAGATCGTTGCATGTGGAGAACTCCGTTCTCAGCTGCCGCTCGCTTCATAACTTGCAGCTTGCCGCTTGAAGCTTGCCGCTGCCCCTAACCTATATTCGAGAGCTTCATGAGGTGCCGCAGGTCGTTGAGGATCTGCTTGCCCTTGATCTTCGCGTCGTAGCGCAGCACCAGGTTGCCGTGGGGGTCGACGATCCACAGCTGCGGGCCGGTGACGTCGCTTTCCACCGCCTTGCCATAGGCCGCCGGGTCCAGCGTGTAGCGCTGCAGGCGCGGGTATTCGCGCTCCAGGGTCTGCTGGTAGTCCGCCGACAGCGGCTGCCCGGCAGCGAAGGCGTGGCTGCCGCGCTCGGCCTCGCGGCCCAGGCCGATGTGGATCTGCCGGGCGACGTAGACCAGTTGCTGGCAGTCGGCCTCGCAAGCCTGGGGGGCGGTGACCAGCAACTGCCACAGCGCAGGCTCCCCGGCGCCCTGCACGCCGAGGTCGGCGCGGGTCTGGCCGTTGCCGATCAGCGCGCCGTGGTAGCTGCGCCCCTCCGGCACCCAGAAGCGCAGCTTGTACATGGCCGAGGCCAGCACCATGGGGCCGAGTACCACCGCGAGGATCAGCAGCAGCTGCAGGCGCCCGCGCGTACGGCGCGGCGGCGTATCAGGCAGAGCGAGGGCTGGATTCATCCGTTAACTCCCGTGCTTGGCGAAAACCGAAATAGGTGAAGAGCGCGCAGAGGGCCGCCGCCATGGCGAACCACTGCACCGCGTAACCGAGGTGTTTTTCCGGCCCCATGGCCACCACCGGCCAGTCGGCTTCGTAGGCGGCGAGACCGGGTTCGATGCGCAGCTCGAAAGGCAGGCCGCCACGGCCGAGCTTCTGCCACAAGGCGCGTGGCTCGACCTGGTTGATCAGTTGCGGCCACTCGGCGCTTTCCACGTGTTTGAGCTCGAAGGCGGCGCCGGGCGGCACATAGACCCAGGCGTCGAGGGCCAGGGGCTGGTGCGGGGTGTCGAATTGCGGCGGGGTGCGCCGGTCCGGCCAGGGCAGCCAGCCCCGGTTGACCAGCAGCCAGAGCCCGCTGACCTGGTCGTAGAAGGGTTGCAGCAGTTCGACGCCGGGCTTGCCGGCGCGGATGCGGCTGTCCAGCAACAGGCTGTGCTGGTCATCGAAACTGCCCTGCAGGCGCACCCGCACATAGGCCGGGTCGGGCAGGCGTTCGAGTTCGGTGATGGCGATGGGATCGGCACTGCGACGCGCTTCGTAGCCCGCCAGCAACTGGCGCTTCTCCTCCGCGCGGGACAGCTGCCAGACCCCCAGGCCGACGAGCAGGGGCAACAGCGCCAGCACCACGAGGGTGGGCACGAGGCCGGGGCGGAAGGCCCTCAACCGACGTGGCCTGGAGCCTGGAAAGCTCTGGCTATACTGCACAACGTCCCCCTTACCGCGGATTCGCCCATGCTCAAGGCGCTTATCGTTTTCATGCTGCTGGCCACCGTGGTCAGCCTGTTCAGCGGCCTGTTCTTCCTGGTCAAGGACGAGGGTCGCGGTTCACGCGTGGTCAACGCCCTTACCGTCCGTGTCGTCCTTGCCGCCCTCACCCTCGGCCTCGTCGCCTGGGGCTTCTACAGCGGCCAACTGGTGTCGCATACGACCTGGTAGGTCGGAGCTGCAAGCTGCAAGTTTCAAGCTGCAAGAAAGGGCGAGCCCAGCCACCACTTGAAGCTTGCCGCTTGCCCCTTGCAGCTGTCCTCAAAGCACATACACAAAGATGAATAGCCCCACCCAGACCACGTCGACGAAGTGCCAGTACCAGCTGGCGGCTTCGAAGCCGAAGTGGTGGTCGGCGTCGAAGTGCCCGCGCAGGATGCGCACCAGCATCACCGTGAGAATCAGCGTGCCCATGGTCACGTGGGCGCCGTGGAAGCCGGTGAGCATGAAGAAGGTGGCGCCGTAGATGCCCGAGCCGAGGGTCAGGCCCAGTTCGGTGTAGGCGTGGATGTATTCCTCGGCCTGCAAGGCGAGGAAGGCCACGCCCAGGAGGATGGTCAGCGCCAGCCAGATCTTCAGCAGCTTGCGGTTGGCCTTCTTCAGCGCGTGGTGGGCGAAGGTCACGGTGAAACTGGAGGACACCAGCAGGAGGGTGTTGATCAGCGGCAGGTGCCAGGGGTCGATCACCTCCTTGGGCCCGGGGAAGAGTTTCGGGTCGGGGGTGTTGAGCAGCGGCCAGGTGTACTGGAAGTTGGGCCAGAGCATGTTGGCCACGCCCTTGTCGCCCTCGCCGCCGAGCCAGGGGCCGGCCCAGGTGCGCACGTAGAACAGCGCGCCGAAGAAGGCGGCGAAGAACATCACCTCGGAGAAGATGAACCAGCTCATGCCCCAGCGGAACGAGCGGTCCATCTGCGGGCTGTAAAGCCCGCCGCGGCTTTCCTTGATCACCGCGCCGAACCAGCCGAACAGCATGTACGCCAGGCACAGGGCGCCGACGAAGAAGATCAGCGGGCCGTTGGAATCCGGGCGGGCGGCCTTGAGGTCGTTGAACCAGGTGCCCAGGCCGTAGACGGTGACGAGCATGCCGATGGTGGCGATGATCGGCCATTTGCTCTGGGCGGGAACGTAATACTGCTCGTGACTTGCCATCGTTGTTGTTCTCCTTGTCGGCGCGTCAGCTGCCGGTCTTGGCGACCGGGGGCTTGCGGGCCGTGATATCGAACAGCGTGTAAGCGAGTGTCAGGTGGTGCACGTCGGGCGGCAGGTCGCGGTCGACGATGAAGCGCACCGGCATTTCGATGCGCTCGCCCGGTTGCAGGACCTGCTGGGTGAAGCAGAAGCATTCGGTCTTGTGGAAGTACGCGGCGGCCTTGGACGGCGAGATGCTCGGCACCGCCTGGGCGGTCATGGGCTTGTCCGTCGTGTTGTGGGCGATGAACAGCATCTCGTTGCTGGCCCCCGGGTGCACCACCAGGTCGTCCGCCTTGGAGCGGAATTCCCAGGTCATGTCCGCCGAGTTGGTGGCGAGGAACTGCACCCGCACCTGGCGTTGCTCGTCCAGCGCCTGGCTGCCTTCGTAGGCGGAGGCATTGGTCTTGCCGTTGATGCCGAAGGCCACGCACATCACGTCGTAGATCGGCACCAGGGCGAAACCGAAGCCGAACATCGCCACCACCAGCACCAGCAGGCGTGGAATCAGGCGGCGATTGTTCAGTTCCCCGCTCATCTCACTTCACCTCCGGCGGGGTGCTGAAGGTGTGGTACGGCGCCGGCGAGGGCACGGTCCACTCCAGCCCTTCGGCACCGTCCCAGGGCTTGGCCGGTGCGGGTTTGCCGCCACGGATGCACTTGATGACGATGAACAGGAAGAGCAGCTGGGTGGCACCGAAGGTGAAGGCGCCGATGGAGGAGATCATGTTGAAGTCGGCGAACTGCAGGTTGTAGTCCGGAATGCGTCGCGGCATGCCGGCCAGCCCCACGAAGTGCATGGGGAAGAACGCCATGTTCATGCCGATGAAGCTCATCCAGAAATGTAGCTTGCCGAGGGTCTCGTCGTACATGTGGCCGGTCCACTTCGGCAGCCAGTAGTAGGCCGAGGCGAAGATGCCGAAGATGGCGCCGGGCACCAGCACGTAGTGGAAGTGGGCCACCACGAAGTAGGTGTCGTGGTACTGGAAGTCCGCCGGGGCGATGGCCAGCATCAGCCCGGAGAAGCCGCCGATGGTGAAGAGGATGACGAAGGCCACCGCGAACAGCATCGGTGTCTCGAAGGTCATCGAGCCCTGCCACATGGTGCTGGCCCAGTTGAACACCTTCACCCCGGTGGGCACGGCGATCAGCATGGTGGCGTACATGAAGAACAGCTCGCCGGTCAGCGGGATGCCGACCACGAACATGTGGTGCGCCCAGACGATGAAGGAGAGGAAGGCGATGGAGGCCGTGGCGTAGACCATCGAGGTGTAGCCGAACAGCGGCTTGCGCGCGAAGGCCGGGATGATCGAGCTGACCGCGCCGAAGGCGGGCAGGATCATGATGTACACCTCGGGGTGGCCGAAGAACCAGAACACGTGCTGGAACAGCACCGGGTCGCCGCCACCGGCCGCGCTGAAGAAGCTGGTGCCGAAGTGGATGTCCATCAGCATCATGGTCACGCAGCCCGCCAGCACCGGCATCACCGCGATAAGCAGGAAGGCGGTGATCAGCCAGGTCCAGACGAACAGCGGCATTTTCATCAGGGTCATGCCCGGGGCGCGCAGGTTGAGGATGGTGGCGATCACGTTGATCGCGCCCATGATCGAGCTGATGCCCATCAGGTGGATGGCGAAGATGAAGTAGGTGACGCTCTCCGGCGCGTAGGTGGTGGACAGCGGCGCGTAGAAGGTCCAGCCGAAGTTGGGCCCGCCGCCAGCGGTGAACAGGGTGCTGATGAGCAGACCGAAGGCGGCCGGCAACAGCCAGAAGCTGAAGTTGTTCATGCGCGGCAGGGCCATGTCCGGCGCGCCGACCATCAGCGGGATCATCCAGTTGGCCAGGCCGACGAAGGCCGGCATCACCGCGCCAAAGACCATGATCAGGCCGTGCATGGTGGTCATCTGGTTGAAGAAGGCCGGTTCGACGATCTGCAGCCCGGGCTGGAACAGCTCGGCGCGGATCACCATCGCCATGGAACCCCCGAGGAGGAACATGGCGAAGGCGAACCACAGGTACATGGTGCCGATGTCCTTGTGGTTGGTGGTGAGCACCCAGCGCATCAGGCCCTTGGCCGGGCCGTGGTGGTGATCATGCCCGGCATGATCGTGGTCGATCACTGCACTCATGTCATTTCTCCTCGGCTTGCTTGAGCGCAAGCACTTCTTTCGGCGTCACCATGTCGCCCTTGGCGTTGCCCCAGGCGTTGCGTTCGTAGGTGATGACGGCGGCGATATCGACTTCCGACAGCTGCTTGCCGAAGGCGGCCATCGCGGTGCCGGGTTTGCCGTGGAAGACGATGCTGAGGTGGTCTTCCTTCGGCCCGGTGGCGATCTTCGAGCCCTTGAGCGCCGGGAACATGGGCGGCATGCCCTGGCCCTCGGCCTGGTGACAGGCGGCGCAGGTGGTGTGGTAGACCTTGTCGCCACGGGCGGTGAGCTCTTCGAGCGTCCACTCCTTGTCGGTCAGCTCCTTGAGCTTGGCCACCTCTTCCTTGCGGCCGGCGAGCCACTTGGCGAAGTCCTCCTTGGACTTGGCCTCGACCACGATGGGCATGAAGCCGTGGTCCTTGCCACACAGCTCGGCGCACTGGCCGCGGTAGATGCCGGGCTTGTCGATGCGCGTCCAGGCTTCGTTGACGAAGCCGGGGATGGCGTCACGCTTGACCGCCAGCGCCGGTACCCACCAGGAGTGGATGACGTCGGCGGCGGTGATCAGGAAGCGCACCTTGGTGCCCACCGGGATCACCAGCGGCTCGTCCACCTCCAGCAGGTAGTGCTCGTCCTTCTCCGCCTTGTTGTGGATCTGCTCGGCGGGGGTGGCGAGGTTGCTGAAGAATTCGACGTCCTGGCCCAGGTACTTGTAGTTCCACTTCCACTGGTAGCCGGTGACCTGGATATCCAGCTCGGATTCGGAACTGTCGTAGATGTCGATCAGGGTCTTGGTGGCAGGTATCGCCATCAGCACCAGGATGACGAAGGGCACGACCGTCCAGAGGATCTCCACCGTGGTGCTCTCATGGAAATGCGCCGGCTCCTGGCCGGTAGAGCGACGGTGGATGATCATCGACCAGAACATGGCACCGAACACGATCACGCCAATAACGACGCAGATCCAGAAGATGGTCATGTGCAGATCGAAAACGGTACGACTGACCTCGGTGGCACCGGGCGTCATGTTGACGGTCCAGGCGGCCTGCGCCTGGCTGAAAATCGACCACAGCAGGAGTCCCATCCAGACTCGTGGATGTCGCATCATTGCGGGTTCCCCTTATCGTTCTTGTTATCCCGCCGGCTGGGCCAGCGGCTAAGGGAGCGGTCGTTAATACGGCTGACTTTAACGGCCGACCTTCAGCACGTGGTGCACAGTCGGGTGTCATCAGGTATCGCCTTTCGAGTCGGAGTATAGACACCGACTTGAAGCTGGCAACGCGATGGGAAAATTGGCGCAAGGGCCGCAAGCCTTGTCCTAAACGCCACGGCTGGCGCGGGGTTGGCGGGAGCGCGCGGTGCCCGTTATCGCGACCATGCATAAGCATTGCGGCATTATGACAATCGGGTCTTAGCTGGCCGCCGAGGCGAGCTAAGTTGTGTCTTCCCCTCCCTTCGATCCATGTCCTATCCAGGAGCAGTCATGAATACCCTCGCCCTGCGCGAACTCATCCAGCGAGCCCACGAACAGGAAGCCCGGAGCGGGCACCTGGCGCGCATCCTCTCCACCCAGCTGGACCGCCTCCACCCCGCCATCCGCCTGCCCGACAACGACGCCCAGGGCGTGCTGGCGCGCTTCGTCAGCGCTTATATCGAACAGGTGCCGGACGTGCTCGACGCCGCCGCCAATGTCGCCCGCGAAGCCGGTATCGAGGCCCAGGTGAAGCCGGTGCTGAAGGTGGCCGAGCAGTTCTTCCTGCAGCCGCCGAGCATGGTGGAAGGCCACGAGGGCCTGGACGGCCTGCTCGACGAGGCCTACCTCGCCCACCGCCTGGTGGAGGAAGTCAACGACCGCTACATCGCCCACCTGGGCGAGCCGCTGATCCCCCTGGACACCACCGTGGCCAACCTCATCGCCCACCGGCTGATCGGCGAACCCTTCGCCAACCAGCTGGACGAAGCCGTGCACCATGCAGTGGACGGCATGCTCGACGAGGCGGTGTTCGAGCGCGCCTCGGTGCAGCACTACCGCGACAGGCTGCACGACCCAAAGGTGGAAGCGGCGTGGAAGCGCTGGCCCTGCCTCTCGCGCCAGCTCGGCGTCGAACTGCAGCTGGACCAGGCACAACGCGCCGCCAGCTGATCTTCAGACGGCGCGGCCGCGCAGGCTGAGCAGCCGTCCCTCCAGGCGCCGGTTCAGGGCACGGGGCTCGATCTGCAGGGCCCCACCCTGGCGCTGCGCGGCGCGCCCCCAATCCTCCAGCAGTTCCATGCAGGCATGGTCGATGTAGCTGAGGTTATCCAGCGGCACCTGCAGCCGCGTGCCCGGCGCCACCCCCTCCAGCACCCGCGCCAACTGCGGCACCCGCAGGAAGGTAGCGGCGCCGGCCAGGCGCAGCTCGGCCTCGCCGGGGGCACCCTGCACCAGGGCGACTTTCAGGCGCGAAGCCTTCCAGGCCAGCTTGGCCAGGGTCAGGGCGAAGCCGATGAGCACGCCGCTGAGCAGGTCGAAGGCGACGATGCCCAGTGCCGTGGCGGCATAGATCAGCAAGGGTGCGCGGCCGTAGCGCGAGAGGCTGCGCATGGCCTTGGCATCCACCAGCTTGAAGCCGGTGAACACCAGCACGCCGGCCAGGGCGGCCACCGGGATGCTCTGCAGCACCGCCGGCAACAGCGCCACGAAAGCCAGCAGCCAGGCACCGTGCAGCACGGCCGACAGGCGCGTGCGGGCACCGGCCTGGACGTTGGCCGAGCTGCGCACGATCACCCCGGTCATGGGCAACGCGCCGAGTACGCCACAGAGCAGGTTGCCCACGCCCTGGGCCGACAGCTCGCGGTCCAGGTCGGAGCGCGGCCCAGCGTGCATGCGGTCTACGGCGGCGGCGGAAAGCAGCGTCTCGGCACTGGCGACGAAGGCCACCACCAGCGCCGCCAAAAGGATCTGCGGGTCGGCCAGGCCGAGCAGGTCGGCCGGTCGCAGCCAGTCGATGGCTTCGCCCAGGGTGGCCGGCACCGTCACCCGTTGCACATCGAGCGCCAGGGCCAGGCTGGCCAAGGTCGCCAGGCTGACACCGATCAGCGCGCCGGGCAGGAAACGCAGCGACTGCGGGCGCCAGCGCTCCCAGCCCCACATGCAGGCGATGGTGCCCAGGCCCAGCGCCGCGGCGGCCAGACCGCCGCCGGGGCCGACCTGGGCGAGCGCGTTGATCAGCGTCTCGGGGAACGCCAGCAGGTTCTCCAGACCCGAGGCGTGGGGCCTGGCATCGAACATCACATGCACCTGCGACATCACGATGAGCGCGCCGATGCCGGCGAGCATGCCGTAGACCACCGCCGGCGCGGTGACCCGGAACCAGCAGCCCAGGCGCAGGCGGCCTGCGCACAGCTGCAACAGCCCGGCCAGCACCAGGATGGGCCCGAGCATGGCCATGCCGTGCTCGCGCACCAGCTCGAAGACCAGCACGGCGAGGCCGGCCGCCGGGCCGCTGACCTGCAACGGCGAGCCCGCCAGCCAGCCGACCACCAGGCCGCCGACGATGCCGGTGATCAGGCCCTTGGCCGGCGGCATGCCGGAGGCGATGGCGATGCCCATGCACAGTGGCAGGGCGACGAGGAAGACCACCACCGAGGCCAGCAGGTCCCGGGGTAGCGTGGATTGAAGGGAAGCAAGGCGCATGTCGCGATCTCCTGCGGCACGAAAGGGGGACGCGCGGCGGTCTCGGCCGCCACGGCTATGGGAAGGGGGCGTCAGGACGCCAGGTAGCGCGGGCGCGGTGTCGCCATGGCGGCGCGGCCTTGCTCCAGCGGCCGGAAGCGGCCGGCCTCGGCGTCGTAGGCGCGGATGGCGGCGGTCTCGATGTCGTAGACCCAGCCGTGGATGAACAGCTGGCCGGCGGCCAGGCGCGCGGCCACCGCCGGGTGGGTGCGCAGGTGGTCGAGCTGGGCCACCACGTTCTCCTCGGTGAGCACGCCGAGGGCATCGTGGCCCACGCAATCGCAGTTGCGTTCCACCAGGCTGCGAGCCACCTCGGCGTGGCGCAGCCAGGCGCTGACGGTGGGCATGCCGTTCAGGGATTCAGGGGCCAGCACCGCCTTCATGGCGCCGCAGTCGGAATGGCCGCAGACGATGAGGTGCTGCACGCCCAGGGCCATGACCGCGTACTCGATGGCGGTGGAGACGCCACCGTTCGTCTGGCCGTAGGGCGGCACCAGGTTGCCGACGTTGCGGGTGACGAAGAGATCGCCCGGCGCGCTGTGGGTGATCAGCTCCGGGGCCACCCGCGAGTCGGCGCAGGTGATGAACATGGCCCGCGGCGACTGGCGCAGCGCCAGCTGCTGGAAGAGGGCGCGCTGCCGGGGGAAGGTCTCCTCGCGAAAGCGCCGGCAGCCCTGCACCAGGGTGTCGAAGGCGGCCTGGGCGTCGATGTCGTCGGAGGGGGCGGGCGGGATGCTGCGGATGTCCTGGTTCATGGTTTCTCCTGTTTGCGTTCCGAGCGGGCCGATGGCCCTCGTGACCTGCCGCTTGATGGCAGATTGCAACCCGACCGGGCGGTCGGGATGGAGAAAAACCTTAGGCGTGCAGACTTAACTCAAACTGAAGAAACCGCTCTGGAATGAGCCTTACAGACGAATGGCCGATAGCAGTCTGCCAGCCCGGACTGGTGATGGGACGACCGTGCAGAAGTTCGACGCAGCGAAAGCGCAGCCACGAGAGGAAGGAAGGGAACGGGCGGCGCCCCGGCCGCAGCCGGGGCGCCGGGGGCTCACAGGTAGCGGGCGCGGGGCGTGGCCATCGGCAGCGGGCCATCACCGATGGTGCGGAAGCGACCGCTCTCGGCGTCGTAGGCGCGGATGGCGGCGGTCTCGATGTCGTAGACCCAGCCATGGATGAACAGCTGGCCGCTGGCCAGGCGCGCCGCCACCGAGGGGTGGGTGCGCAGGTGGTCGAGCTGGGCCACCACGTTCTCCTCGGTGAGCACACCGAGGGTTTCGTGGTTGGCGCAGCCGCAGTTCTCGGCGACCACGGTGCGGGCCACTTCGGCATGGCGCAGCCAGGCCTTGACGGTGGGCATGCGCTCCAGCTGCTCGGGGTTGAGCACCGCCTTCATGGCGCCGCAGTCGGAGTGGCCGCAGATGATGATGTGGTGCACGCCGAGGGCCATGACGGCGAACTCGATGGCGGTGGAAACGCCACCGTTCATCTGCCCGTAGGGCGGTACCACGTTGCCGACGTTGCGGGTGACGAACAGATCGCCGGGGGAGCTCTGGGTGATCAGTTCCGGGACGATGCGCGAGTCGGCGCAGGTGATGAACATGGCGCGGGGTTTCTGCTCATGGGCCAGGCGCTTGAACAGTTCTTCCTGCTCCGGGTAGACCTGGTCGCGGAAACGCTGGAAACCTTCGACGATGTTGCGTAGCGCTTCTTCAGCGCTTTCCTGGGTTTGCGGGGTATCGTGCTCGTCGCTCATGCCGACCTCGTTCGCCTTGGGACTCTGTAGGGGAAAGTGGGATTACTTTACCGATATGGTCGGATTTATCCGACCCCCTACAGGACACCGTTCGGCGTGTTCCGGTCACACTTCGGCCCCGCAAAAGCCCTTCCGCCCATCCTTTCGCTCACAGCAACGCCATCTGCCCCCCAGGCGGACAGAAGCGCGAGCAGTCCAGCGCCACATCGCCACGTTTCTCCAGGCCCAGGCGGCGCATGGCGACGGCAAAGCGCTGGGCCAGCAGCTGGGCGAAGGCGCCTTCACCGCTGAAGCGCTTGCCGAAGCGGCTGTCGTAGACCTCGCCGCCCCGGCACTGGCGGATGATGCTCATCACATGGGCAGCCCGTTGCGGGTAGTGGGCCTGCAGCCACTCCTCGAACAGCGGCGCCACCTCCCGGGGCAGGCGCACCAGCATGTAGGAGGCGCTGCGCGCACCGGCGTCGCGGGCGGCCTCCAGCAGGCTTTCCAGCTCGCTGTCGTTGATCATCGGGATCATCGGCGAGCAGAGCACCCCCACCGGAATACGGTTTTCACGCAGCACGCGGATCGCCCGCAGGCGCGCGGATGGCGCGGCGGCGCGGGGCTCGAGCACGCGCTTGAGTTCGTCGTCGAGGGTGGTGAGGCTGATCATCACCTTGACCAGGCGCTGCTCGGCCAGTTGGCTCAGCAGGTCGAGGTCGCGCAGCACCAGCGAGCCCTTGGTGACGATGGTCAGCGGGTGGCGATAGCGCAGCAGCACTTCGAGTATCTGCCGGGTCAGGCGATGCTCGCGCTCGATGGGCTGGTAGGGGTCGGTGTTGGCGCCCAGGGCGATGGGCGCGCACTGGTAGCCGGGCTTGCTCAGCTGTTGCTCCAGCAGGGCGGCGGCGTTGGTCTTGGCGATCAGCCGGGTTTCGAAATCGATGCCCGGGGACATGTCCCAATAGGCGTGGCTGGGCCGCGCATAGCAGTAGATGCAGCCGTGTTCACAGCCGCGATAGGGGTTTATCGAGCGGTCGAAGGGCAGGTCGGGCGACTGGTTGCGGGCGATGATGCTCTTGGCCGTCTCGATGCGCACTTCGGTGGCGCGGGTCGGCGGCACCTCCTGGTACCAGCCGTCGTCCTCGGCCACCGAGAGAGTCGGGGCGAAACGGTTGAACGGGTTGCTGCCGGTTCCCCGGCCACGGGGCGGGAGGGTGACGGACATGGCGAGGCGCTCCGGAAAATACTGTATGCATGAACAGTGTATTCTTACAGCGTCCTACGCCAGCCGGTTTTCGTCGGAAAGCCCTACTCGTCCTCGTCGGACTCGCTCGGCGGGGTAAAGGGCTCGATCAGGTATTGGTGGCCGTGGGCCTTGCAGTCGGCGAGGGTGCCTTCGGCCGAGGAGCGCAGTTGCAGGAAGCTGCTGCCGAAGCGCTGCTCGTCGGTGTCCACCAGGCCGTCCTTCAGGTCCACGCTGTTGGCCATGGCCATGGAGTCGGCGTACTTGAATTCATCGCTCACGCCGGATTTGCCGGTCCACAGGACGATGCGCTGGCCTTCCTGCCAGTGCACCGCCGCCTTGCGCTTGCCATCCGGCCACTGGTAGCCGACCACGCAGAAGTGGTTGGCGCTGTCGTTGCGCTTGGCCTGCACCAGCAGGTAGCGCATGTCCTGCTCGGGGTCGGCGAAGGCCTTGTCCTCGGCGATGTCGAAACGCGCCACCTGGCCGGTGTAGATCGACGGGCCGAAGGACTCGGCCGCGCAGGCACCGAGGGTGACGAAAAGCAGGGCGCCGGAGAAGAGTCCGGCCAGGCGTGAGCTGTTCATTTCTTCGGTTTACCCGGGTTGTTGGGGTTGTCGATAAAGGCCTGGGTGAGGCTGAAGAAGGTCTGGCCACCCTTGTCCACCGCCTTGATGAAGTAGCCGCCCGGGTCGCTGCCTTCGGTCATCCAGCCATAGACCGGCGGCTTGTAGGGCTTGGCGACGCTCTTGCCCGCCGCCACGTCCAGCGCGTTCTGCACATGCTGGCGGACGAAGGAGAAACGCAGGTCGCTGCCATCGTTGGCCAACCGCAGGTAGCTGTCGATCTTGCCTTCCTTGGCGCCGATGGCCGGATAGTTGCCGAACCCCTCGAACTGCAGCGGGTCACGGGCGGTGATGAAGCCGGTCATGGTCTTGTTGGCGGGCTTGCCGAAGTGCTTCGGTTCGGAGAACGCCATGCGGTTCTCGATCACCTGGCGCATCAGCTGCATGGAGAACAGCGCCTCCTCCAGGCCTCCCGCGTTCTTCGGCACCACCGACTCGGCCAGCAACAGGCGCGCGAGGCAGCCTTCGTCGGTCTTGCCATCGGGCAGCGTCAGCGCTTCCAGCACGGTGATGACCACGTGGATGCCCGAGGGCAGGTCATCGACGGCGGAAAAGGCTTCGACGCGCACCGACTGGCAGGCGCGCAGGGCCTTGATGGTGATGCTCTGCTCGCTCTGGCGGTCGTTGGCGTCCTGCTTCACTTCCAGGCAGGTGTTGGCGCTCTTGATGCGGTAGTGCTTCTTGCCCGGCCCCAGGCCGTTGAGCTTCAGCTTGAGCACGTTGCCGACCACCAGTTCGAGGCTGCCGACGACCGGGAGTTTGTTGCGGGTAAAGGTGGGCACCTGGGGTCTCCTTGCTGTATTGCCGCCCTCTGCGACGGCTCCCTGTGCAGCGGGGCACAGCAGGGAAAACTACTCCCGGCCCCGCGCCGGGGCAAGGTGCCCGCTCGGCGGAAGTGACGCAGTTCGCCTCAGCCTTCCCGGGCGCAGCGCTCCAGGGCGTCGAGATCGGCGGCCATGATCGCCGCCATGTGCCGGCTGATCTTCTCCACCGGCCAGTCCCACCAGGCCAGGGCGAGCAGGCGTTCCACCACTTCATCGGGGAAGCGCCGCTTCAGCGGTTCGGCCGGGTTGCCGCCGACGATGCTGTAGGGCGCCACGTCGCGGGTCACCACCGAGCGCGAGGAAATGATGGCGCCATCACCGATCTTCACCCCGGGCATGATCAGCGCCTCGTAGCCGATCCACACGTCGTTGCCGATCAGGGTGTCGCCCTTGTTGGGAAACTCGGACAGCTCCGGCATGTGCCGCTCCCAGCCACCGCCGAAGATCTGGAAGGGGTAGGTGGAGAAGCCGGAGAGCTTGTGGTTGGCGCCGTTCATGATGAACTTCACCCCGCGCGCGATGGCGCAGAAGCGCCCGATCACCAGGCGATCGCCGATGAAGGGGAAGAGATAGAGCACGTTGCGCTCGAAGTTCTCCGAGTCGTCCGGGTCGTCGTAATAGGTGTATTCGCCGATCTCGATCTGCGGGTTGTTCACCGTGTTGCGGATGAAGCAGACCTGGGGGAAGCCCGCCATGGGATGCGGGTTGCGGGGGTCGGGTCCGTGCATGAAGCCTCCGGCTCGAAGGAATGAGTGCAGCCCGGAATCAACCGGGCAGGCGCACCTGCAGGCCGCCGTAGCCATTGGCACCGGGTTCGCCCTCGATCTGGACCCGGCCCTGGACGGCCAGTTCCCGAGCGCGCCAGAAGAGGAAGAAGTCGGTGGCGAAGAAGCCGTCGCAATGGCCCATGACATCGGCCATCACCCGGCCCAGCGGGCGCCATTCAGGGGTGCAGCGCTCCAGCAGGTCGGCATCGATAAAGCTGAAGTCTTCACCCTGGAAGGCCCCCTCGCGCCAGCGGCGGATGCCCGCGCCCTCGGCCAGTACGCCACGCCACTGGTTGGCCAGTTGCTGGCGGCGCTCCGGCCCCACCAGCTTCGGCAGGTACAGCTCGGCGAGTTCGGCCGGCGCCCGCATGGCCACCGCGCGGCTGTCGCCGCTGCCGCAGGGCACTTCCCAGAGGGGCAGCTCGCTGTGCTCCAGGGCCGCCGCGATGCGGGCCAGCAGCAGTTGCTCGGAGGCGCTGTCGCCATGCCAGACGGTGACCGCATGACTCTGCCCGGCCAGGCCGGCGAGCCATTGGGCGTCTTCGCCCAGGCCACTTTCGAAGTCCGGCACCGGCTGCACCGCAACCGGCCATACCGCGCGCCAGAAGGCGGCACGGCGGGTACAGGGCGGCTGTTCGATGCCGCTCAGCGGGCCGACGGCGAGGTCATCGCGCAGCACCCGCAGGAACTGCCGCGCCACCTCCTCGCCAAGCACGAAGGCGACGCCTTCGACCGCGTTGTCACCGCATACCAGGTGCCACATGACGCCCTCTCTGAACCCTTGTACACGCAGGGGAAGATCCACCCTGGGTGTCGGAATCTAACACTGTCATAAGCGCCACGCTCAAGGCTGCTGGCGCTGCAGCCCCTGGATGACTTCCGCCTCGAATGCCTTGCCGCTTTCCATCGCCTGCTCCGGTTCAGCCCGCTGCAACAGGCCGCGCTCGAATGCCGCGCTCACCGCAGCATTGGGGCCGGCCAGCACCAGCGACATCTGGTCGCCACTGGCCAGCGGCACAAATGCCACGTCCAGCCGGCGGTCATCGGCGACTCGCTGCAGCAGTTGCAGCACGGCCTGGACGTCGTACCAGTCGCCGTAGTTCTGCGCTTCCAGGCGATAGACCGAGCCATCGGCATAGGCACTCAGCCGGTAGGGGCCCTGGTCGTCCGCCGGGTAGCGCTCCTCGAACACCACATCCTGCAGCGTCGACCCGGCCAGGCGCGCCAGGCGCCGCAACAGCGAATCGTGCTGGTTGGGGAACATCCCGGTCTCGGTGTCGAAGCCGTACAGGTAGTCGGCGGCACTCAGCAGGAACTCCGGGTCGGCACTGGCCTGCTCATCCACCTTGAGCGCCTGCACCCGGCTGAAGCCGAGGGTAGCCAGCTCGGCGATGCGACGCGCGACAAGAGCCCTGTCGACGTGCGGCTCGTCCTCGCCCTGAGCCTCTGCCCCGTAGTGCGGCGAGGGGCTGCACATCGGATCGCGCAGGCGACGCTGGCAGGCCGCCTGCGCCAGTGCGCGTCCCTGAGGGTCGTCGCTCCGTAGGAAAGCCAGTGCGACCTGGTCGGCCTTGTCCTGGTCGGTGATCCGCCCATGGATGCGCAACAACGCACGGTTGGCCTCGGCCTGTTTCAGGTGCACGAGGGTGAAGGCTGCGGCGCGCAGCTCATAGGCTTCAGCGCTCGGGATCATCGCGGTGACGGCCTGCTCCAGGCGCGGCTCGAAAGCGGGCACGGGCGCTTCCTGCCCGGCGTAGAACGCCAGCACCGCGCGGGCCGGCGTATCCGGGCGCAACAGCAAGGGACGGTCCGATGCCTGGGCGCAGCCCTTCGCGAAAGGTACGGAGACGATGCGGCGGATCAGGTCGTCCGGCCCTTGCAGGCTGTGCCGGGCGAAGGTGCAGAACGCCGGTGACAGCTCGCTGAACTGCAAGTGCGATTGCCACAGGCGCTCGACCGCGACGGCCTCCGTCGGGCGGACCTGGGCCATTGCCGAACGCCAGCGCTGTAACCAGGGCTCGCTGCCATCGGCGATCTGGTCCAGGGCATGGGCGACGGGTGGGAAACGGCGAGTGTCTTGGTCCCAGGCCTGCAGGTCGGCCGCGCTGTGAGGCAGCGCGGCGCCATAACGCGCGGGCAGTGCCGCAGGCTCGCGGGTGATTTCGCTGGCGACGACAAGGCCGCTGGCCAATACCAGCAGGCCACAGAGCATCAGACGGATCATCGGCCCTCCCTGGCCTTCAATTCACTCGCTGGGTTTCTTCAGCTTGGGATTGGGGAAGAACTGCACGCCCTGGACCTTGGGGTCGGCCGGCTTGGGCACAGCCTTGTTGACCCGCGTTCCCAGCTCCTTGGGCACCGATTGGCCCTGGGCGTTGAGGGTGTCGGCATAGCCGCAGGCTACGCACTGGCGGTGCGGCACGCCGTCCTCGTCCCACATCTGGATGCGGTCCTGCTCGCTGCACGCCGGGCACACGGCGCCGGCGATGAAGCGTTTCTTGGTGACGTTCACGGGACCTTCGCTCATGCGGCCTCCGCGGACAGGCCGAGGTGGCGCAGCAGGGCGTCGATGGAGGGCTCGCGGCCGCGGAAGTCGACGAACAGCACCATGGGCTCCTGGGAGCCGCCACGGGCGAGGATGGCCTCGCGGAAGGCGCGGCCGGTGTCGGCGTTGAACACGCCCTCTTCCTCGAACTTGGAGAAGGCATCGGCGGAGAGCACTTCGGCCCACTTGTAGCTGTAGTAACCAGCCGCGTAACCGCCGGCGAAGATGTGCGCGAAGCTGTTGGCGAAGCGGTTGAAGGCCGGCGGGCGCATCACCGAGACCTCGGCGCGGATGCCTTCGAGCACCTCCAGCACGCTGCGGCCATCGCCGTGGGTGGCGTGCAGCTCGAAGTCGAACAGGGAGAACTCCAGCTGGCGCACCATCATCAGGCCGGACTGGAAGTTCTTCGCGGCGAGCATCTTGTCCAGCAGGTCCTGGGGCAAGGCCTCGCCACTCTGGTAGTGGCCGGAGATCAGGGCCAGGCCTTCCGGCTCCCAGCACCAGTTCTCCATGAACTGGCTGGGCAGCTCGACCGCGTCCCAGGCCACGCCGTTGATGCCGGAGGCACCGGCGTGCTCGACGCGGGTCAGCAGGTGGTGCAGGCCGTGGCCGAATTCGTGGAACAGGGTGGTGACTTCATCGTGGGTCAGCAGCGCGGGCTTGTCGCCCACGGCCGGGGTGAAGTTGCATACCAGGTTGGCCACCGGGCTGACCAGCGTGCCGGCGGACGTGCGGCGCTTGTCGCGGGCGCCATCCATCCAGGCGCCGCCACGCTTGTTGGCACGAGCGTAGAGGTCGAAGAAGAAGCGGCCGACGTGCTGGCCGTTCTCGCTGATCTCGAACAGGCGCACGTCCGGGTGCCAGGTGTCGAAGCCCGACAGTTCGCGGATCTCGATGCCGTAGAGCTTCTGCACAATGGCGAAGAGGCCGGTGAGCACCTTGTCGATGGGGAAGTAGGCGCGGAGGATTTCCTGGGAAATGCTGTAGCGCTGCTCGCGCAGCTTCTCGGCGTAGTAGCCGGTGTCCCAGCTCTGCAGATCGTCCAGGCCCTGTTCGGCGGCGAAGGCGCGCAGCTCGTCGAGGTCCTGCTTGGCGAAGGGTTTGCTGCGCACGGCCAGGTCGCGGAGGAAGCTCAGCACCTGGTCGCTGGTCTCGGCCATCTTGGTGGCCAGGCTCAGTTCGGCGTAGCTGCCGAAGCCGAGCAGGGCGGCCAGCTCCTGGCGCAGGTCGAGGATCTGCTCCATCACCGGGCCGTTGTCGTTCTGACCGGCATTCGGGCCCTGGTCGGAGGCGCGGGTGCAGTAGGCGGTGTAGACCTCTTCGCGCAGGGCGCGGTCGTTGGCGTAGGTCATCACCGCGTAATAGCTGGGGAACTCCAGGCTGATCAGCCAGCCGTCCAGGCCCTTGGCCTGGGCCGCCTGCTTCATCTGGGCGCGGGCGGATTCGGTGAGGCCATCCAGTGCGGCTTCGTCGCTGACCTGTTTGGTCCAGGCCTGGGTGGCGTCCAGCAGCTGGTTGGAGAAGCGGCTGGTGAGCTCGGAGAGCTTCATCTGGATTTCGCCATAGCGCTGCTGCTTGTCGCTCGGCAGGTCGATGCCGGACAGGCGGAAGTCGCGCAGGGCGTGTTCGAGGATGGTCTTCTGCGCCACGTCGAAGCCGGCGGCCTCGGGGCTGCTGGCCAGGGCCTCGTAGGCCTGGAACAGTTCGCGGTTCTGGCCCAGCTCGGTCCAGTATTCGGACAGCTTGGGCAGGCAGGCCTCATAGGCGCTGCGCAGCTCGGCGCTGTTGCACACGGCGTTGAGGTGGCTCACGGGGCTCCAGGCGCGGCCCAGGCGTTCGCCCAGTTCGTCCAGCGCCAGCACCAGGCCTTGCCAGGTCGGCGTGCCCTCCTGGCGGGCGAGCAGCGCATCGATGGCGGCACGGCTGTCAGCGAGGATGGTGTCGATGGCGGGCTCTACATGCTCCGGGCGGATGGCGGAGTAGGGCGGCAGGTCGAAGTCCTGAAGAAGGGGATTGCTGGAGCTCACGGCATTCACCTGTTGCGTCTGGAAAGGTTGATGGAGCGTAGATACCGGGAAAGAGAGAGGGGGCACAAGGCCCCCTCCTGAATCATTTCCTGCGCCTGGACAAGTGCCAGGAACCGTTCAATGGCATCCCGCTCACCCCCCGGGCGATCTTCTGGATCTGCCCCCCACGCCGCAGATAGGCGGCGACCTGGGATTCGAGGGATTCACGGGTTACCGTGGCCGCTGCGGCTTTGGTTCTGTTCGCAGAGGATCTGAAACGCAAGGTAGTCATGGACTCTCTCCTTTTCCAGAGACGGCCAGCCACATTGCCAGATTTTTGACGGTCCTACGCCGGGTGCACCTGATGAGTGGGACAACCGACGCGCCACGAGGTTTAACCCGGGTCGATGGCGTTCATCTTAATTACAATCGGCGCACAACGCAGCCACAGGACTTTCTATGAGCGCGATAAGAACCTACCGGGGCACCGCTCCACAGCTGGCCGAGCGGGTTTTCGTCGACCGGTCCGCCGTGGTCATCGGCGATGTCGAACTGGGCGATGACAGCTCCGTCTGGCCCTTCACCCTGATTCGCGGCGACATGCACCGTATCCGCATCGGGGCACGTACCAGCGTGCAGGACGGCAGTGTCCTGCATATCACCCACGCCGGTCCCTTCAACCCGGACGGCTTTCCCCTGCTCATCGGCGACGATGTGACCATAGGACACAAGGTCACCCTGCACGGCTGCACCCTGGGCAACCGCATCCTGGTGGGCATGGGCAGCATCGTCATGGACGGCGTCGTGGTGGAAGACGACGTGGTGATCGGCGCCGGCAGCCTGGTACCACCGGGCAAGCGCCTGGAAAGCGGCTACCTCTATGTCGGCAGCCCGGTGAAACAGGCTCGCCCGCTGAGCGACAAGGAAAAGGCCTTCTTCACTTACAGCGCCGCCAACTACGTGAAGCTGAAGGACCTGCATATCGCCGAGGGATACGGCCAGTGACGCCGCCGGCCGACCATGCCCAGCGGATGCTCGGCACGGCCGGCCAACCCCGCTATCCTGCCAACCCCCGAGCCCAGCCCGCCTAAAGCCATGCACCAGCAGAACATCCTCTTCGACCTCGATGGCACCCTCACCGACCCGCGCGAGGGCATCACCCGTTCGATCCAGTACGCCCTGGGCAAGCTGGACATCCACGAGCCGGACCTGGCGCGCCTGGAGCACTTCATCGGCCCGCCGCTGCTGCAGTGCTTCATGCAGACCTACGCCTTCGACGAGCCCCGTGCCTGGGAGGCGGTGAACCACTACCGCGACCGCTTCCAGGTCACCGGCCTCTACGAGAACCGCGTGTTCGACGGCGTCGCCGAACTGCTGAGGATGCTCGGCGAGCAGGGCCGCACCCTGTACATCGCCACCAGCAAGCCGGCGGTGTTCGCCCGCGAGATCGCCCGGCACTTCGATTTCGCCAGGCACTTCAAGGTGATCTACGGCAGCGAGCTGGACGGCACCCGCACCAACAAGGTGGAGCTGATCCGCCACCTGCTGGACGAGGAAGGGCTGGACCCGGCCGAGACACTGATGATCGGCGACCGCAAGCACGACCTGATCGGCGCCCGGGAGAATGGCCTGCAGGCCATTGGCGTCGGCTACGGTTTCGGCAGCCATGAGGAATTGATGGCGGAAGCCCCGGCCTGGTACTTCGCCACCCTGGCGGAGATGCACCAGGCCTTCGCGCGCTAGCACTCGGGCTCTCGGCAGGTAGCCCGGGCTTCAGCCCGGGGGATTCAACGCAGGGCTCAGGTCCCGTTACGCTGGTAGACGATCTTCTTCGTGCCGTTCTCGCAGGTGCCGACCACCATGTTCGGGTCTTCCACCTCGGCGGCCGGCACGATCTCCAGCGTGTAGGCGGTCACCCCGGCGGCCTGGATCTTCACCTCGATCTCCTGCTTGAGTTCCTCGCAAGGCTTGGGTGCCGCCACGGCGGCGCTGCCCAGCAGGCCGAGCAGCACGGCCAATCCCCATCTGTTCATCGCACACCTCCTCTGTCAGGCGAATCCACGCTCATTCGACCGATGCGGCCACCGGCGAGTTCTCCGGCATCAACGCGGCCACAGCCGCCTGGCGTTGCGTGGGCTCGAGCGCGGCCAGCGCCGCCACCCGCTCGTAGAAATCGGTCCAGCCGGCACTGCGCCGGTACAGCTCGGCGAAGGCCGGCACCCAGCGGTCGTAGAGGCCGAAGGGCAGCAGCTTGGCGTTGTTCAGCGGGCTTTCGATCCAGCCGTCGTAGCGGCCGACACCCTGCCACTGGCTGTCGCGCAGCTGGCGGTAATCACGGCGCAGGCGCTCGAACTCAGCCTGCTTGGCCGCGCGCTTCTCGGCATCCGGGCGGTCGCTGGCGTAGAGCCTCTCCAGGCGCTCGCGGCTGGCCAGCACCAGAGCAGTGAACTGCTCGCGCTGGCGCACGCCCTCCTCGCCACCCGCCGACAGGCCCTGGCTGGCACGCCACTGGCGCAAGCCCTCGCGCTCGACGAAGCTGGCGAAGGATTCGTTGAAGGCGCTGTCGTCGGCGACGTACAGCTTCTGGTGTGCCAGCTCATGGAAGATCACCGCCGCCAGCCGGTCCTCGTCCCAGCGCACCATGCTGCTGAGGATGGGGTCGTCGAACCAGCCCAGGGTGGAATAGGCCTCGACGCCGCCGATCCAGGTATCCAGCCCCTCCTCGCGCATCAGCGCCGCAGCACCACGGGCGCGGCCCGGCTGGTAATAGCCGCGATAGGCGACGCAGCCGGCGATGGGGAAGCAATGGGTGACGGGCGCCAGGGACAGCTCCGGTGTGGCGAACACATTCCACACCACGAAGGGCCTGTGGATATCTGCATAGACGCGGTAGCTGCCGTTGTCCGGCAGGGCCAGTTCGGCGCTGGCGAAAACCCGCGCCCGCTGCGAGAGCGCCAGGCGCTGGCGCAAGGTGGCGTCGCGGCTGGGGTCGGCGAGCACCCGCGCCACCGGCTCCCGGACGTGCAGCAACTGCAGCTGCCCGCTGGCCAGCTGCCCGTAGTAGTCCAGGCTGGAGCAACCGTTCAGCGCCAGGGCGAGCAGCAACGGAACCGCCAGGGTGCGGACGCGGTCGAGAGAGGCTAGAAGAATGGTGGCCGGCATGGCGTGAAGCTAGCGCATGGGCCCACCGCACGCCATAAGGAGTTGCCGCATGCGTCGCCTGCTTCCCACTGTCCTGTTGCTCAACCTCGGCGGCTGCTCGCTGATCATGCCGAGCCACGACCCCGACCAGGCCTGGATCGACCTCGACCAGCCGGACAAGCACGCCCTGCAGGCGGCCAGCGTGGACCGCCAGCCCCTGGAGGACGATCGCTACTTCCAGGTGACCCCCGGCAGCCATGAACTGGAAGTGCGCTTCAGCTTCGATGTCGACGGCCACGACATCGGCCCCCAGCGCGAAGCCATGACCCGCACCTGCCTGCTGAAGCTGGACTACCCGGCGTTCAGCGCCGGCCAGCGCTACGAACTCAAGGCCGGCGGCATCGGCTTCCGCCCCTGGGCGCGGCTCTATACCGAAGACAACCGCGAAGTGGCGCGAGCCCGGGAAAGTCGCTGCGGCGATGTCTGAAAACGGGCGGCGGGTTTATCCTGCACGCCACGCCCTCCCGAGGATTCCGCCATGCGCAAGCTACCCGCCGCGCTCCTGCTGGCCAGCCTGACCGCCTGCGCCAGCCCGCTGCCCCAACCCGACCCGGCCCAGGCCTGGATCGACCTGCGCGGCGAGCCGGGCACCAGCTTCATGGCCGACCGCCTGGACGGCAAGCGCACCGCCGACGGCCGTTACTACCAGGTCAGCCCCGGTCGCCACGAGCTGGAGATGCGCTATCAGTTCGAGGTCTCCAGCGGCGGCAGCCTCAATAGCGATTCCGGTTCCTTCCAACTCACCTGCCACGTGCGCATCCGTTACGACGGCTTCGTCGCCGGCGAGCGCTACCGCATCGACGCCCGGCCCATCGTCATGCGCCCGCAGGTGCTGATGTACGACGCCCAGCGCAACATGGTGGCGCGGGGCGACACCCTGGGCTGCGGGCCGATCTGACTCAGCCGCGCAGCTCGGCGAGGATGTCGAAGGCGCGCAGGCGGTGTTCGTGCTGGTAGACGTCGCAGGTGAAGATCAGCTCGTCGGCGCCGGTCTGCTCCAGCAGCACCTCCAGCTTGCCGCGGATCTTCTCCGGCCCGCCCACCATGGCCATCGCCAGGAAGCTGCCGACCGCCTCCTTCTCGTGGGGCAACCAGCGCCCGGCCATGCTCTCCACCGGCGGGCGCAGCACCAGGCTCTCGCCACGCATCAGGCTCAGCACCCGCTGGTAGACGGTGGTGGCGAGGAAGTCCGCCTCTTCGTCCGTGGGCGCGGTCACCAGGGGCACGCCGAGCATCACGTAGGGCGCATCGAGCACCGCCGAGGGGCGGAAGTGGTTGCGGTACACGCGTATCGCCTCGTGCATGTAGCGCGGCGCGAAGTGCGAGGCGAAGGCATAAGGCAGGCCCTTCTGCCCGGCCAGCTGGGCGCTGAACAGGCTGGAGCCGAGCAACCAGATCGGCACCCGGGTATCGATGCCCGGCATGGCGATGACCTTCTGGCCTTCCAGGCGCGGGCCGAGCAGCAGCTCCAGCTCCTCCACGTCCTGGGGGAAATCATCGGCGCTGCCAGAGCGCTCGCGACGCAGGGCCCGTGCGGTCAGGTGATCGGCACCCGGCGCCCGACCGAGGCCCAGCTCGATGCGCCCCGGGTAGAGCGTGGCGAGGGTGCCGAACTGCTCGGCCACCACCAGCGGCGCATGGTTGGGCAGCATGATCCCGCCGGAGCCGAGGCGCAGCGTCGAGGTATTGGCCGCCAGGTAACCCAGCAGCACCGAAGTGGCGGAGCTGGCGATACCTTCCATGTTGTGGTGCTCGGCCACCCAGAAGCGCGAGAAACCGAGTTGCTCCACATGGCGCGCCAGGGCCAGGGAGTTGTGCAGCGCTTCGGCGGGGCCGCCATCGTCGCGGATGGGGGCCAAGTCGAGGACGGAAAGGGGCAGGGAAGAAAGGGCTGACATAGCGAAGGGACCTTGCTCGGGGGAAGACTCACGCCTTCCGTAAGACACAGGCGAGCTACTGTAGGCCTACCCGGCGGCAGCCACCAGAAGGCACTTTTCGGTAACCAGGGCACCTCCGGGTAAGCCATGGGGCCCGCCGGGCGTCCATAAAAAAGCCGGCGCGAACGCCGGCTTTACTGCTCATCGCGCGATCAATTGCGCTGGTAGACGATTTCCTTGCTGCCCGCTTCGCAGCTGCCGACCACTTTCTTGTCGGTCGCGCTGCCCTTGTCGACGATCTCAAGGGTGTAGGAGGTGGCTCCGTTCGCCTTGATCTTCGCGTCGATTTCGGACTTCAGCTCTTCGCAGGGCTTGGCGGCGGCAAAAGCCGAACCGGCAAGGGTGAACAGGCCAACGGCCAACAACAGTTTCTTCATCGGTAACGCTCCCTCGTTGTAGAAAAGAAAGGCTCGAGCGAGCCAAGGGGACCAGACGTCCCCAAGCGGATGGCACCTGTGGTCTTGTTCGTTGAGACGCCACATGGCCAAACCTGTGTGAGCCTAGCCCAGGGGGCAGGCCTTTTCTGTAAGACGCTCAGCTATCGCTGAGTCGGAATCCGACCTTCAGGGTGACCTGGTAGTGTCCGACCTTGCCGTTCTCGATGTGACCCCGGGTCTCCACCACCTCGAACCAGTCGAGGTTGCGGATGGACTTCGCCGCCTCGGCCAGGGCGTTGTTGATGGCTTCGTCGATGCTGGTGCGGGAGGAGCCGACGATCTCGATCTTCTTGTAGGTGTGATGATCAGACATGGTTGTTCTCCTTGCTTTCGGAAATGGGCCACTTGCCATCTCAGGCCCGGAATCCCACGAATAAGTTCAGATTAGCTGCACTCCTCGGCAATACGTGGGTCGGACCTAGTACCCCAACCCGAAAGACCCCACCCCGAAAGAGGAGGTACGACATGGCTTTCTTCATGTCTTCGCGCAAGAAATCCACCCTGCAGGGCATCGAGCAGGAAATCGAACAACTGCGCAGCGGTATCGAGCGCATCAAGCACGTGGTGGAAGCGGAGTCGCAGCACTCGCTCAGTGCCATCCAGGACGGCGCCCTGCGCACCCTGAGCCGCTCCCGTGACCTGGCCGGCCAGGCCTGGGAGCGCACGGCCAAGGCCGGTGCCGCCACCCGCGAGTATGGCCGTGAGCACCCGCTGGCCACCGCTGGCGTCGCGGCGGGCGCCGTAGGCGCCGTGGCCCTGGCGACCTACATGCTGCGCCATCGCGGCTAGATCCGTCGCCCACCCCGAGCCGCCCGCCCAGGGCGGCTTCCACGAGGCCGGCCCCGTCTGAAGGAGCCGGCCTCGTGCCTGCCTGCTCCTCAGCAACCCGCGCGGCGAAGGCTCAGAGCGTCCAGTCCAGCCCCAGGGTCAGGGTGCGCGGTTCGCCCCAGTAAACGCCGTTATAGAAGCCAACCCGCTCGTAGTACTTCTTGTCGAACAGGTTGCTCACGTTGAGCGACACCGACAGGTGCCTGTCGAACTCGTAGCGCGACATCAGCCCCGCCACGCTGTAGGCCTGCTGATGGACACGGGTGGTCTGGGTGATGATCACACCGCCGCTGTCGCGCCCCACCGGGCGCCGGGTGTTGCCGTAGATCTCGCTCTGCCAGTTCAAGGTGCCGCCGACGGTCAGCGCGCGCCATTGCCCCGGCAGGCGATAGGCCGTCGACAGGCGCAGCATGTTCATCGGCTCGCCGCCATTGCTGCGCTGCTTCTCGCCATCCAGCGCGTGGGTGTAGGAGTAGCCGGCCGTCAGGTTCCAGTCCGGCAGGACCTCGCCCGAAACCTCGACCTCGAACCCCTGGGCCTTGCCGCCCTTGCCGCCCGACTTGTAGAACTCCTCGCCGGTGACCGGGTCCGGTGGCACCGAGCTGTCCAGCTCGCCGACGTTGTCCTGCTTGCTCCAGAACACCGCCGTGGCCAGGTTCAGGCGCTCCTCCAGCAGGCTGCCCTTGAGTCCCAGCTCGTAGTTGGCGCCCACCACCGGCTCCAGGTACTTGCGGTTGGCGTCACGCAGTTCCTGGGGTTTGAAGATGTCGGTGTAGCTGACGTACAGCGTGTATTCGGGCGTCAGGTCGTAAAGCAGGCCGGCATAGGGCGTCCACATGTCGTTGTGCTGCTGGCGGGTGTCCTCAATGCCGGTCAGCTGGTCGTTGGCATCGTACTCATAGCTGCGGGCCTGGTTTTTCCAGCTGCCGTAGCGGCTGCCCAGCACCGCATGCAGGTCATCGCGCAGGCTCAGGCGGGTGGCTAGGTAGCCGGCCTTCTGCCGGGTGCTGCCGTCGGAACCGGGCAGGTGGGTCACGGTGTCGGGGAACTTGCCGATGCCGCCCATGTACTTCCAGTCGTCGATGTCGGTGTAACCCGGGGGGGTCGGGCCGGCAATGGTGTAGGGCGACCAGTCGCGGCGCTCGGCTTCGCCATAGCCCAGCATCAGTTCGTGATCGCGCCCCAGCAGGCTGTAGGGGCCCGCCAAGTTGAGGTCATACACGCGCATTTTCTGCGTGCCGATCATGTGGCTGGTCCAGGCGCTCATGCCCGAGCGGTCGGCCTCCGGGATACCACCACCGCCGTAGTAGACCTTGCCGTCGCTCTCGCTGTCGCGGTGGGTGTAGGCCGCCTTGAGGTGCCAGTCGCCGCCCAGCTGCTGGTCGAGGGTCGCGAAGCTTGTCTTGTCCTCGAGGGGCCAGGAACTCCAGTGCGCCGCCATGTTGGTGGAGCGCGGCAGGTTGGCCTTGCCACCCGAGGCATTCCAGTAGGGCAGCGTGCCCCAGGAGGTGCCCTGGACCTGCTTGTCCTGGTAGTCGAAGCCCAGGGCCAGGGTGGTGCTTTCGGTCAGGTCGGCCTCGAGGATGCCGTAGCCCACCTCCCGTTGCTGCGCGTAGTGATCACGGAACGACCGGCTGTCGCGATAGGCCAGCACCGCGCGCCCGCGCAGGCGCCCCTCGAACGCCAGGGGGCCGCCGACATCCACATAGCTGTAGTAGTTGTCGTAGCTGCCACCGCTGGCGCCGGCCCTGGCCGCCCATTCGCGGGTGGGGCGCTTGCGCACCATGTTGACGGTGGCCGAGGGATCACCCGCGCCCGTGGTCAGGCCGGTGGCGCCGCGCACCACCTCGATGCGGTCATAGATGATGGTGTCCGAGTCGGACTTCATGCGGCTGAAGGTGTTGAGCATGCCGTCGACCTGGAAGTTGTCGATGCCATAGCCCCGTGACGAATAGATCGCCCGGTCGGAGTCCAGGTGCTGCACCACCACCCCGGTGGTTTGCCCCAGTACCTCGGTCAGGGTGTCGAGCTTGAAGTCATCCATCTGCTGGCGGGTCACCACCGACACCGACTGCGGGGTTTCCTTGATCGACAGGTTCAAGCGCGTGGCGGTGTTCATGCTGCCGGTGGTGTACGACCCGGTGTTCTCGGTGGTCGCCCCGAGGCCCTCGGCGGTGACGCTGGTGGCCTCCAGCTCCAGGGGCGTAGCGTGCGGATCGGGGCTCCGGGCAGGCTCGGTTTCGGCCAGCAGGGCGGGGCTGAGCGCCGCGCCACAGAGGCCCAATGTGATCGTCATGAAACGGGTGAATGGCACGAACATCGCTGCCGACTCCTTGTCGTCGAGTGAAAAATTCCGTTGCACTGGAGACGAAGAGGGGGCGGCTTATTTAGCCTTTACGAGAATAATTATCATCTGAAAGGTCAGGAAAATGCCCTTGATGAGGCGCCGAGGGCAGGCATGACGAGGGCTGCGGCAGCCCTGCAGAAGGCGGCGTATCGGTGCGCCGGACGCTTGGCCCCCGGCCCGCTGCATCGGGCCCGCAACGGTTCAGGTGGACCTGCACGGGCATTTGTATAAGATACGACGCATTCTCATTTGTATCCGGTTCCCCTCCCGTGTCCGCGTCCAGCAAACTGGGTTTCTTCTTCAGCGACCACCACCGCTGGCTGCTGCAGCATGTGCAGCGGCAGCTGCGCAACCGCGCGGACGCCGAAGACACGGCGGCCGAAACCTTCTGCCAGCTGCTGGTCGCCCAGGTCGACCCGGCCACCATCGAGCAGCCCCGCGCCTACCTCTCCACCATCGCCCGGCGGCTGATCTTCGACCGCCACCGGCGTCGGCGCCTGGAGCAGGCCTACCTGGAGCGGCTGATGCTGCTGCCGGAGGAGCTGGCCCCCTCGCCGGAAGAGATCCACCTGCTGCTGGAAGCCCTGCACGCCGTCGACCGCAGCCTCGCCGGCCTGCCCCAAGCGGTGAAGAAGGCCTTCCTCATGAGCCAGCTCGACGGCCTCGGCTATGCCGAGATCGGCCGCCGCCTGGACGTCTCCGAGCGCACCGTCGGCCGCTACATGACCCAGGCCCTGCGCCAGTGCTACCTCACCGGGGTGCAGCCATGAGCCAGGCCCCTGTCGACCGCGCCGGCGAAGAAGCCATCGCCTGGATGGTGCGGCTGCGCGCCGGCACGCCCGACGCCCGCCAGCAGGCCCGTTTCGAAACCTGGCTGAACAGCGACAGCAGCCACCAGGACGCCTGGGCCCGCCTGCAAGGCGGCCTCGGCGGCCACTACGACACCCTGCGCAGCTTCGAGCGGCGCGCCCCGGGCCAGGCCCGCGAAGCCCTGCTGCAACCGGAACTGTCGCGACGCAACCTGCTGCGCGGCCTGGCCGGCCTCGGCCTGCTGGGTGGCGGCCTCTGGCTCGGCGCCAGCAGCCAGGCCGGCCAGGCGTTGATGGCCGACCTGCGCACCGGCACCGGCGAGCGCCGCCGCTTCACCCTGGCCGATGGCAGCCTGCTGGAGCTCAACGCCGACAGCGCCGTCGACCTCGATTTCTCCACCAACGCCCGCCTGCTGCACCTGCGCCAGGGCGCGCTGGTGATCAGTGCGGCCCAGGGCAGCACCCAGCCCCTGGTGGTGCGTACCCGCCAGGGCGACGTGCGCACCCTGGGCGGGCGCCTGCTGGTGGAGCAACTCGCGGAAAGCACCCGCGCGGTGGCCCTGGAGCGCGGCGCCCAGGCGTCGCAGTTGCTGGGCGGCTCCCTCGGCCTCGGCGAAGGGCAGGCGGCGCTGCTGCATGCCCGCCACATCGAACTGCTCAGCGGCGACCAGCGCAACCGCGCGGGCTGGCTGCAAGGCCGCCTCAATGTGCTGGACGAGCCCCTGGAGGCGGTGATCGACGCCCTGCGCCCCTACCGACGCGGGCTGATCCGGGTCAGCCCCGAGGTCCGCCAGATCAAGGTCCAGGGCGTGTTCCCCCTGGACGACCCCGACCGCGCGCTCACCGCCCTGGGCGAAACCCTGCCGATCCGCGTCGACACCTACGGCCCCTGGCTGACCTTGATCAGCGCGCCCGTTTGAATGCCGCGAGGCCCATGGATAGCGGCCTGCACAGGCAGCGAATGAAAATTCATCTCATTCGTGTCCGGTTTTTTGCGTTCGTCCCACCTATCTCCTGACAACGCCCACACATTCAGGAGAATCTCCGTGCGCAAACCCTGGCCCCGCGCCATTGCGATCGCCGTCGCGCTCGCCGCCACCGGCCCGCTCGGCTACGTCTACAGCCAGCCCGCCAGCCAGCAACAGGTGCTGGCCTTCGACCTGCCCGCCGCCAGCCTGGCGGAAACGCTCAACGCCATCGCCAGCCAGAGCGGCCAGGTGGTGTCCCTGGAGCCGGTACTGGTCAAGGGCAAGCTGGCGCCGGCCGTCAGGGGCTCGATGACCGCCACCCAGGCCATGCAGCGCGCCCTCGAAGGCAGCGGCCTGGAACTGCGGGTCACCGAAAGCGGCAACTACAGCGTGCAGCACAAGGCCGACAGCACCGGCGCCATGGAGCTGGGCGCCACCACCGTCAACGCCGCCGGCCTCAGCGCCACCAGCGAAGGCAGCGGCTCCTATGCCGCCCGCGCCATCAGCATCGGCAAGGGTGAGCGGACGCTGAAGGAAATCCCCCAGTCGGTCACCGTCATCACCCGCAAGCAGCTCGACGACCAGGGCATCACCGACCTGCGCGAAGCGGTCAACCGCACCACCGGCCTGGTGGGCGCCCAGGGCATCGGCCCAGGCATGGTCATCTCCTCGCGCGGCTTCCAGATCGACGACTGGCAGTACGACGGCGTGCCGGTACCGCGCAACTTCTACGTGCTGGGCAACTGGGCGACCCAGGACCTGGTGTTCTTCGACCGCGTGGAAATCCTCCGTGGCGCCGCCGCCCTGCTACAAGGCGCCGGCAGCCCAGGCGGCGCGGTGAACCTGGTGCGCAAGCGCGGCCAGGACGCCCCCACCGTCGCCATCACCGGCAAGGCCGGCACTTGGGACCACTACGGCCTGCAGCTCGACGCCGGCGGCCCGCTCAACCCGGAAGGCACCCTGCGCGGCCGCGTGGTGGTGGACGAAGACCGCAGCCACTCCTTCACCGACTACGTCTGGGACGAGACCCGCTCGTTCTACGCCGCCCTCGACTACGACTTCACCCCCGACACCACGGTCGGCTTCGGCGTCAGCAACACCGACGGCGAATCGCGGCCGATGATGCGCGGCCTGCCGCGCTACCCGGACGGCAGCGACATCGGCTTCTCGCGCTCCACCTACAGCGGTGCCACCTGGAACCACCTCGACACCGACCAGACCACGGTCTATCTCGATCTTGAGCACCGCTTCGACGACAACTGGACGTTCAAGTCCTCGCTGCTGCGCATGCAGGAACACAGCGACTCGATCCACCAGCGCATGCACGGCGACGTCGCCGCCGATGGCAGCGGCCTGAACTTCGCCGACTGGATCACCAACTTCCAGTCCACCAAGATCGGCATGGACAACTACCTCACCGGGCGCTTCAACGCGCTGTCGCTGGAACACGAAGTCACCCTGGGCGGCAACTACTCCAAGTACACCTCGGACGACTTCTACGCCCGGCGCTTCGTCCCCGGCGGCAACATCTTCGCCATCGACCACCACCGCCCGAAACCCACCGTCGCCGACATCCTCGCCTCGCCGGGCGGCCGCGCCTACAACGCCGGCTACGACGTCCGCCAGAAGGGCCTGTACGGCAGCTGGCGGGTCAAGCTGGCCGAGCCGCTGACCCTGGTGATGGGGTCCCGCGTGAGCGGGTACGACTACGAGTACAACGTCACCGGCGGCACCCCGAGCCGCACCACCGCCACCGGCGAAGTCACCCCCTACCTGGGGCTGATCTACGACCTCAGCGAGCAGTGGGCGGTCTACGCCAGCTACACCGACGTGTTCGAGCCGCAGACCGAGCGCTCCGCCGATCAGAAGATCCTCGAGCCGATCGTCGGCACCAACTACGAGGTCGGCCTCAAGGGCGAACTGCTCGACGGCCGCCTCAACACCTCCCTGGCGGTGTTCCGCTACAACCAGAAGAACCGCGCCACCCAGGACCTCGACTCCGGCTTCGAATGCGACGGCTGGTACTGCTCCCGGGCATCGGGCCAGGTGCGCAGCCAGGGCATCGAGGCGGAGATCAGCGGCGAGCTGCTGACCGACCTGCAGGTGTTCGCCGGCTACACCTACAACACCACCAAGTTCCTCGAAGACCCGGACAACAAAGGCAGCATCTACAGCCAGTGGACGCCCAAGCACATGCTGCGGGTGTGGACCGACTACCGTCTGCCGGGCAACCTGCGTCGCTTCAGCGTCGGCGGCGGCTTCAACACCCAGAGCCACACCGTCAGCTTCGCCCGTGACTTCGAAGTGCCCGGCTTCACCGTGTGGAACGCGCGGTTGGGCTACGAGCTGAGCTCGGAGGTCGACCTGGCGCTCAACGCCAACAACCTCTTCGACAAGCGCTACTACCAGCCCGGCTTCGCCGCCGGCGACGGCGCCAACAACTTCGGCGACCCGCGCAACCTCATGCTCACGGTCAAATACACCCCGGAGTTCTGATCCCGCGTCATCACTGCAGGATGGGCGCCGCCACAAGGCCGCCCATACTGCGGCCCCGCCTCCGCACCCATGGCGTATTCCCAAGCGCACCCGCTCCACTTAGAATTGCGATCAATTCTTATCCGCACTTAGGCATCACGGGAGCATCGGGTGTCCACTGTCATCCCCGAGCCATCGCTGCAACAGGATGTGCACCGTCTCTACAAGGACCATCACGGCTGGCTGCAAGGCTGGTTGCGGCGGCGCCTGGGCGACCGTGAGCGGGCGGCCGACATCGCCCAGGACACCTTTCTCCGCCTGCTGGTGACCCGGCGCCTGCCCGGTAGCGGCGAGGGCCGCAGCTACCTGGCGCAGATCGCCCGCAACCTGGTCATCGACCAATGGCGGCGCCAGCGCATCGAACAGGCCTACCTCGACAGCCTGGCCATGCTGCCGGAACCGGAAACCCCCTCCCTGGAGACCCGCGCCATGGTCATCGAGACCCTGCTGCAGATCGACGCCATGCTCGACTCGATGCCGGCCAAGGTGCGCGAAGCCTTCATGCTCTCGCAGTTCGAGGGCCTGACTTATCCACAGATCGCCGAGCGCCTGCAGGTCAGCGTCAGCTCGGTGCAGAAGTACATGATCCGCGCCATCCAGGCTTGCTACCACGTGCTCTACGCCGAATGACAGCCCATCGCGACGCGCCCATCGCCCCCGCCATCGTCGAGCAGGCCAGTCACTGGCTGATGCTGCAGTGGGGTGGCGAACTGGACGGCGAGCAACAGCGCCGCTTCGTCGCCTGGCAGGACGCCGACCCCGAGCACCAGCGCGCCTGGCAGCGCCTGCAACAGCTGCAGGGCACCCTCGCCGGCGTACCCGGCGACACCGCCCGCGCGGTGCTGCGCGACATGCCCGACGCCCGCCGCCGGCAGACCCTCAAGCTGCTCGGCCTGCTGCTGGTGGCCGGCGGCAGCGGCTACGCGGCCCAGTCGCACCTGCCCTGGCGCGAAGCCATGGCCGACCTGCGCAGCGGCACCGGCGAACGCCTCGAACGCACCCTGGAGGACGGCAGCCAGCTGATGCTCAACAGCGGCAGCGCGGTGGACATCCTCTTCAGCGACGCCGAGCGGCGCGTCCGCCTGCTGGCCGGCGAACTGCTGCTGGACAGCGGCCAGGACCCGGCCGGGCGACCGCTGATCGTGGAAACCGCCGCCGGGGAGATCCAGGCCCTGGGCACGCGCTTCACGGTCTACGAGCAGGACGGCGGCAGCCGCGTGCAGCTCTACGACGGCCAGTTGGAACTGCGCCCGCGCCACGCAGCCGCTACGCGCCTGCAGGCCGGCCAGAGCCTGTGGTTCTCCGCCGGGCGGCTCGGCGAGCTCGGCAGCGCCGATGCCAATGCCATCGCCTGGAGCCAGGGCCGCCTGGTCGCCGAGCGCATGGCCCTGGGCGAGTTCATCGGCCAGCTGTCGCGCCACCGCCCCGGTGTGCTGCGCTGCGACCCCGAAGTGGCGGGCCTGGTCCTCACCGGCGTCTTCCCCCTGGCCGACACCGACCGCGTGCTGGCCGCCCTGCAGCAATCGCTGCCCGTCGAGGTGCACAGCCTGACCCGCTACTGGGTCACCGTCCGCGCCCGCGCCTGAGCCCTGAAAAAAAACTTCACCCGGCGTTGTCGGTTTCCCCGGCTCGCTCGGGATACCTCTTGAAATCAATCAAGAAGCATTCTCAAGAGGACGTTCCAGAATGCCGTATCTGCCCGCTTCCCATCGCTCCCGCCTCAGCGCCGCCATCCGCCACGCCCTGTTCGCCAGCCTGCTGGTCGCCGGCCCGGCACTGGTCGCCACCGCTCCCCTGGCCCAGGCCGCCAGCGAACAGACCCGCGCCTACGCCATCCCCGCCGGCAACCTCGACCAGGCGCTGAACCGCTTCGCCAGCGAGGCCGGCATCCTCCTCTCGGTGGACGCGAAGCTCACCGCCGGCAAGCGCAGCCCCGGGCTGAACGGCAACTATGGGGTGAACGAAGGGCTGGCCCGGCTGCTGGCCGGCACCGGCCTGCGCGCGCTCAACAGCGGCGGCAACTACGCCCTGGAAGTGGCGACCAGCAGCGGCGACACCCTCGAACTGGGCGCAACCAACATCAACAGCACCCTGCTGGGTGAAACCACCGAAGGCAGCGGCTCCTACACCACCGGCGCCGTGACCATCGGCAAGAGCGCCCAATCGCTGCGCCGCACGCCGCAATCGGTGACCGTGGTCACCCGCAAGCTGATGGACGACAAGAACCTCGTTTCCCTCGACCAGGTGATGGCCCAGACCCCAGGCATCACCCGCGCCAACCGTGGCTACGGCAACCACCACTTCAGCTCCCGCGGCTTCGACCTCACCGACGAGAGCTACATGGTCGACGGCGTGCCCGGGCAGGCCTTCGCCTACACCGGCTGGATGACCCCGGACATGGCCATGTTCGACCGCGTCGAAGTGCTGCGCGGCGCCTCCGGGCTGCTGGTGGGCGCGGGCAATCCGGGTGGCGCGGCGAACCTGGTGCGCAAGCGCCCCACGGTGGACCCGCGCTTCTCCATCACCACCCGCGCCGGCTCCTGGGACAACTACCGCCTCGACCTGGACGCCAGCGGCAAGCTCAACGACGAAGGCACCCTGCGCGGCCGCATGGTCGCCTCCTATGAGGATCGCGGGTACTTCATCGACGTCACCGAATCCAAGCGCCCGCTGCTCTACGGCATCGTCGAAGCCGACCTCAACGACGCCACCACGGTCGCCCTCGGCCTGCGCCGGCAGACCTCGCGCATCGACGGCTACAGCGTGCTGGGCCTGCCGATAAACCCCGACGGCAGCAACCCGCACCTCAAGCGCTCGACCTTCCTCGGCCAGGACTGGGCCAAGCTGCAGAGCCGCACCGACGAAGTGTTCGCCGACCTCAGCCACCGCTTCGACGACAACTGGACCGGCAAGCTGGCGCTGTCCCACTCCGAGAGCAGCTACAACCGCAGCGCCATCGAATGGGGCGCGGGCGACACCCTGGACTACGGCAGCCCCACCGGCCCCATGGTCAACGACATCAGCTACCACAAGTTCGACGCCACCTCGAACGCCGTGGACGGCCACCTGGACGGCGAGTTCGAGGCCTTCGGCCTGTCCCACCAGGTGACCCTGGGCGCCAACTGGTCCAAGCGCAAGATGAACGACAAGGACGCCACCGTCGCGCTGCCCAACCCCATTCCCCTCGACGTCTTCAACCCCAACCACGGCAACGTGCCCCAGCTGGCGCGCCAGGGCTGGGACGCCAAGGACGACACCATCGAAACCCGCTACGGCACCTACCTCAGCACCCGCCTGCACATGACCGAGGACCTGAGCCTGGTCCTCGGCGGCCGCCTGAGCTGGTACAAGACCGACTCCTGGAGCGGCGACCTGCTGTCGACCAACGAGCAGAAGCACGAATTCACGCCCTTCGCCGGCGCCATCTACGACCTCGACGACGCCTGGTCGCTGTACGCCAGCTACGCCGACATCTTCATGCCCCAGGCCGGCTACCGCACCGCAGGCGGCAGCATGCTCGACCCGGCCATCGGCTCCAACTACGAGACCGGCATCAAGGGCGAGCTGTTCGACAAGCGCCTGAACCTGTCCTTCGCGCTGTTCTACATCGAGCAGGAAGACGTCGCCGCCCGCGACTACGCCAACGACGGCAACTGCCCGCAGGACGTCGCCAACCGCTGCTACGTGAACAGCGACGGCATCAGCCGCAGCAAGGGCTTCGAGGCGGAGGCGAGCGGCGAGGTGCTGCCGGGGCTGCAGGTGGCGGCCGGCTACACCTTCAACACCACCCGCTCGGAAAACGGCGGCCCCATCTCCGCGCAGACCCCCAAGCACCTGCTGCGCCTCAACACCCACTACAGCCTGCCGGGGGAGTGGAACCGCCTCAGCATCGGCGCCGGCGTATCGGCGCAGTCGGGCTACGAGGATGCCTACAACGAAACCGCCAACAGCGGCCGGGCGATCTACGATGCGCGCGCCGCCTACAAGATCGACCCGAACTGGACCGTCGGCGTGGACGTCGAGAACCTCTTCGACCGCACCTACTTCGACTCCACCGGCTACTGGACCCGTGGCACCACCTACGGCACCCCGCGCAGCTACATGCTCACCCTGCGCGGCGACTTCTAGCCCCGCCCACGAGCCGATGGCGGCAAGCCCCGCGCTTGCCGCCATCGACCCGGCCGCTGTGGCCCCCATTCAACTGCCCATTCCCAAACACCCGCTCCCACCCATAGAATTGCGACAAATTCTTATTTGCATCGCGATGCTTCCGGGAGGGACCTGGTGTCCACCGCAATCCCCGATTCCGCCCCACACGCCCAGCTGGACGCGCTCTACCGCGAGCACAACGGCTGGCTGCGCGGCTGGTTGCGCAAGCGCCTCAACGACTCCGCCGATGCCGCCGACCTGGCCCAGGACACCTTCGTCCGCGTGCTCCTGGCCCGCAGCGCCGGTGGCCTGCGCGAGCCACGCCACTACCTGGCGACCATCGCCCGTGGCCTGGTCATCGACCTCTACCGCCGCCGTTCCCTGGAACAGGCCTACCTGGAAGCCCTGGCCCAGCGCCCCGAGGCCTATGAGCCCTCGGCCGAGGAACGCGCGCTGATTCTCGACAGCCTGCTGGCCATCGACCGCCTGCTCGACGGCCTCGGCGCGCGCACCCGCGCCATCTTCCTCGCCGTGCAACTGGACGGCCTGAGCTACGAGAAAGCCGCCGAGCGCGTGGGCGTCTCGGTCAGCACGGTGCGCAAGCACCTGGCACGTGGGCTGATGCACTACCTGCTGCTGGATGACGCATGAAGGCCATCCTCACCCAGGCGGTGGACTGGTATGTGCGCCTGCACGAGAGCACGGTCAGCGACTCCACCCGCGACGCCTGGCAAGCCTGGCTGGCCGCCGACTCCAGGCACGCCCAGGCCTGGCAGCGCATCGAGCAGTTGCAGCAGCGCCTCGGCGAAGCCCCGCCCGGGCTGGCTGCCACGACCCTGGAACAGGCACGCCAGCAGCGGCGCGCCGCCTTGAAGATGCTCGTCATGCTGCTCGGTGTCGGTGCGGTCGGCTGGCAGGGTTACCGCCTCTCGCCCTGGCACGCGGACTACGCCACCCGAGTCGGCGAGCGACGCCGCTTGACCCTGGCCGATGGCAGCCGCCTCGACCTCAACACCAACACCCGCGTCGATATCCGCTTCGATGCCGGGCAACGCCTGATCCACCTGCGCCAGGGCGAAATCCTCGTGGAAACCGCAAAGGACTCGCGCCCGCTCAGCGTGCAGACGGACGAAGGCCGCCTCCTCGCCCTCGGCACCCGCTTCGTCGTGCGCCAGGGTGACGGCCTGACCCAGGTAACGGTCGAGGCCCATGCCGTAGAGGCCCGCCCGCGCCTGGCCATGGGCCCGCCGGTACGTGTGGACGCCGGCCAGGCCCTGAGTTTCAGTGCCGACACACTGGGCGTGCTCGGCGCGATGCCCGCCAATGCCTCCGCCTGGACCCAGGGCATGCTGGTGGCCGTGGACTGGCGCCTGCAGGACCTGCTCGCCGAGCTCTCCCGCTACCGCCAGGGCTACCTCGGCTGCACACCCGAAGTAGCCGAGCTGCGGCTGTCCGGCGCCTTCAACCTCGACGACAGCGACGCCGCCCTGGCCAACCTGCAGGACTCCCTGCCGGTACGGGTGCGCCAGTTGACGCGTTACTGGGTCTGGGTCGAGGCCAGGCCGACCTGAACCATCCGTTCGCCCCGGGGCGGCTGACGGCCGAAAAATTTCAGACTCAGGGGCAACAGATTTTCATTCCTGCTTCGGCTCCACCTGCATGCACGCATCAGACCCGGCCCATGCCACCCCGAACAGGAACGCTTACATGCCCGCACACCCCTCCCTACTTGCTCGCCGCATCCGCCACGCTGCGCTGTCGCTGAGCCTCTCCGGCTCCCTGCTGGCGTTGCCTTCGGCCTGGGCCGAACCGCTGGGCTACGACATCCCGGCCGGCAGCCTGGCCACCGCACTCAGCCAGTTCGCCGCGGCCAGCGGCGTAACCCTCAGCTTCAGCAGCGAGGAAACCGCCGGCCTGCAATCACCCGGCCTGCATGGCGACTACGAACTGGAGCAGGGCTTTGCGCAGTTGCTGCAAGGCAGTGATCTGCTGCTCAGGCAGGCGGGAGAGAAACGCTATGTGCTGCTGAAAGCCGAGCAGGACAATGCAATGCAACTGGACGCCACCAGGATTTCCAGCAGCACGCTGGGGCAGACCACGGAAGGTTCGGGCTCCTACACCACGGGAGCGATGCAAAGCGCCACCAAGCTGCCCTTGTCGATCCGCGAGACACCGCAATCGGTCAGTGTCATCACCCGCCAGCGGATGGACGACCAGGGCATGAAGACCCTGGAAGACGTGCTCAAGAGCACCCCCGGAATCTCGATGACGAGGAACGGCCCGCAGCGACCCAACTTCTATGCGCGGGGCTTCGCGGTCGAGAACCTGATGACCGACGGCCTCTCCAGCGAGCTGTCCCATTACCTCACCCGCGACATGAACTCTTCGCCGGACATGGCGATCTACGACCGAGTTGAAGTGGTACGGGGCGCCACCGGCATGATGCAGGGGGCCGGCAACCCCTCGGCCGCCATCAACCTGGTGAGAAAGCGACCGACTGCAAGCCCGTACCTGACCATCACCGGCAGTGCGGGCAGCTGGGACAACTACCGCAGCGAAGTAGACGCATCGAATGCGCTCAACGAATCCGGCACGCTGCGCGGGCGGGTGGTCACCTCGTACCAGACCAAGCAGAGCTTTCAGGATGTCGCCGACAGCGAGCGCACCGTGTTCTACGCCATAGGCGAGGCGGACCTGGGCGACTGGGCCACCCTGACCCTCGGCGCCTCCGACCAGAACGGCAACAACACCAGCTCCTGGGGCGGCCTGCCGACGGCGAAGGACGGCAGTGACCTGCACCTGCCGCGCTCCACCTACCTGGGTAACGACTGGGAGTACTGGGACCAGGACAACACCACGCTCTTCACCCGCCTGGAGCAGCGCTTCGACAACGACTGGAAGCTGCTGCTGGCCGCCAGCCGCACCTGGTCGGACTTGGCCATGCACGGCACCCAGGTGGAGCGCATCTACTGGGTCGACGAAGACCAGTTCGGCCAATACGTCGGCCAGTACCGCTACAAGGACCGGCAGAACAGCTACGACGCTTATACCTCCGGGCCCTTCCAGGCTTTCGGTCGCACCCATGAACTGGTCGTCGGGGCCAGCCAGCGCGAGCTGATCTTCCAGGGCAACGGCAACTACCTGGATGACGAGCTGGACATGGACATCTTCGCCTGGAACCCCAGCCGCGTACCCAAGCGCAACCTGGACATGAGCTACTGGCAACAGGAACGCAGTTCGCGGCAAAAGGGGGGCTATATCACCTCACGCCTCAACCTGCGCGATGACCTCAAGCTCATCGTCGGTGGCCGCCTCGACTGGTTCGACTACGACGCCACAACCCGCAACGGCACCCGCACCACCCACTCGGGCTACGAAGTCACCCGCCATGTGACGCGCTATGCCGGCGTGATCTTCGACCTCGACGCACATCACTCGGCGTATGCCAGCTACACCGACATCTTCAAGCCGCAGTCGGAGCTCACCGCCAGCGCACAAGGCCTCAAGCCCATCGAGGGCAAGAACCACGAGGTCGGCATCAAGGGCGAATACTTCGACGGCAGGCTCAATGCCAGCGCGGCGATCTTCCGCATCGACCAGGAGAACCGCGCCCAATCACTGGATCGCAACCAATGCTCGGACCTGGTGCCCAGCTGCTATGAAGCGGCGGGGGTCGTGCGCAGCGAGGGGCTCGAACTGGAGATCAACGGCAGCCTCGCTCCTGGTTGGCAGATCGGCGCCGGCTACACCTACGCCGAGGCCAAGTACCACAAGGACGAAACCAACCAGGGGCGGCTGTTCGACACCGAGCTGCCGCGCCATATGTTCAAGGCTTTCACCAGCTACCAACTGCCTGGGGAACTGCACCGCTGGACCCTCGGTGGCGGCGTCTACCGGCAGAACACCGTCTACAACCAGGACACCAACTTCTATGGCGCGGAGACACCCTTCCGCATCGAACAGAAGGGCTACACCCTGGTGGACCTGATGACCAACTACAAAGCCTCTGAGCAGGTCGACCTGCGCCTGAACCTGAACAACATCTTCGACAAGAAGTACTACCAGAGCATCGGCTCAAACACCGCCTTTGCGGTCAACCAGTACGGCGAACCACGCAACGCCACACTGACCCTGCGCTGGTCGCTATAGGACCCTGGCCGCGCTACAGCGCCTGGCGCAGCCATTGCGCCAAGCGTTCGGCACGCGGGCCCTGGCGCCCGGCCGGCACCCACAGGGCCAGCCGCGCCGGGGTCTCGACGAAGCCCCAGGGCGCCACCAGGCGGCCGGCAGCCAGGTCATCGGCCACCAGCTGCTGCGGGGCGATGGCCACGCCCAGGCCGGCCACCGCCGCCTCCAGCAGGTAGTACAGGTGCTCGAAGCCCTGGCCCAGCTGCAACCCTTCCGCGTCCAGTCCCTCCGCCCGGGCCCATTGCGGCCAGGCCTGGGGGCGCGACGCGGTGTGCAACAGTGGGCGCCGCAACAGGCGCTCGGGCGGCGCCTGCTCCAGCTCGGCGAAACCGGCGTAGCGGGGGCTCAGCACCGGGCCGATGCGCTCCCCGGCCAGCTCGAACACCTGCATGTCCGCCGGCCAGGGCGGCGCGGCGAACAGCAGGGTGGCGTCCAGCTGCGGGCTGCGCGGGTCCAGCTCGCCCTGGCTGCTGGAGAGCTGCAGGCGCAGCTCCGGCAGCTCACGGTTGAGCCGGTCCAGGCGCGGAATGAACCAGCGCGCCAGCAGGCTGCCGGGGCAACCGAGGACGAAGGGGCGGTCCTCCTCCTGGCGGCGCAGGTCGGCGCAGACGCCACGCAGGCGCTCGAAGGCATCCCCAGCCGCCTCGGCCAGACGCTGGCCGGCATCCGTGAGTTTTATGCCGCGCCCATCCTTGGCCAGCAGCGCCACGCCCAGCTGTTCCTCCAGCGCCCGCACCTGGCGGCTCACCGCGCCGTGGGTGACGTGCAGCTCTTCTGCCGCTCGGCTTACGCTGAGCAGGCGGGCGGCGCTTTCGAAGGCCTTCAGGGCATTGAGGGGAGGGAGGTCGCGGCTCATGGTCATCTGTGAGTTTTACTGACATGTCAGCGCAATCTAATCGCTTTTCCCGGCTCCGGCCAGCGGTAGAATGGCTGCCATCGGATACCACTCCCAGGAGTTCCACCATGACTTCACTGCGCACCGGCCCAGACGCCAAGGGCCTGTTCGGTTCCTTCGGCGGCCAATACGTCGCCGAAACCCTGATGCCGCTGATCCACGACCTGGCCCGCGAATACGAAGCCGCCAAGGAAGACCCGGAATTCATCAAGGAGCTGGCCTACTTCCAGCGTGACTACGTCGGCCGCCCGAGCCCGCTGTACTTCGCCGAACGCCTGACCGAGCACTGCGGCGGCGCGAAGATCTACCTCAAGCGCGAAGAGCTGAACCACACCGGCGCGCACAAGATCAACAACTGCATCGGCCAGATCCTCCTGGCCAAGCGCATGGGCAAGAAACGCATCATCGCCGAGACCGGCGCCGGCATGCACGGCGTGGCCACCGCCACCGTGGCCGCGCGCTTCGGCATGGAATGCGTGATCTTCATGGGCACCACCGACATCGACCGCCAGCAGGCCAACGTCTTCCGCATGAAGCTGCTGGGCGCCACCGTGATCCCGGTCACCGCCGGCACCGGCACCCTCAAGGACGCGATGAACGAAGCCCTGCGCGACTGGGTGACCAACGTCCACAACACCTTCTACCTGATCGGCACCGTCGCCGGCCCGCACCCGTACCCGGCCATGGTCCGCGACTTCCAGGCCGTCATCGGCAAGGAGACCCGCGAGCAGTTGGCCGAGAAGGAAGGGCGCCTGCCCGACTCGCTGGTCGCCTGCATCGGCGGCGGCTCCAATGCCATGGGCCTGTTCCACCCCTTCCTCGATGACACCAGCGTGGCGATCATCGGCGTCGAGGCGGCCGGCCACGGCATCGAGACCGGCAAGCACGCCGCCAGCCTCAACGGCGGCGTACCCGGCGTACTGCACGGCAACCGCACCTTCCTGCTGCAGGACGAAGACGGCCAGATCATCGACGCCCACTCCATCTCCGCCGGCCTCGACTACCCCGGCATCGGCCCGGAACACGCGTGGCTGCATGACATCGGTCGCGTCGAATACACCTCCATCACCGACGACGAAGCCCTGGATGCCTTCCACCAGTGCTGCCGCCTCGAAGGCATCATCCCGGCCCTGGAGAGCTCCCACGCCCTGGCCGAAGTGTTCAAGCGCGCACCCGGCCTGCCGAAGGACCACATCATGGTGGTCAACCTCTCCGGCCGTGGCGACAAGGACATGCAGACCGTGATGCACCACATGCAACAGGAGCCCAAGGCATGAGCCGCTTGCAGACCCGCTTTGCCGAACTGAAACAGCAGAACCGCGCCGCCCTGGTGACCTTCCTCACCGCCGGCGACCCGGGTTACGACGCCTCCCTGGCGATCCTCAAGGGCCTGCCGGAAGCCGGCGCCGACGTGATCGAACTGGGCATGCCCTTCACCGACCCGATGGCCGACGGCCCGTCGATCCAGCTGGCCAACATCCGTGCCCTGGCGGCCAAGCAGAACCTGGCGAAAACCCTGCAGCTGGTCCGCGAGTTCCGTGAAGGCAACCAGAACACCCCGGTGGTGCTGATGGGCTACTTCAACCCCATCCACTACTACGGCGTCGAGCGCTTCATCGGTGACGCCAAGGAAGCCGGCGTGGACGGCCTGATCGTCGTCGACCTGCCGCCGGAACATAACGAAGACCTGTGCCACCCGGCCCAGGCCGCCGGCATCGACTTCATCCGCCTGACCACCCCGACCACCGACGACAAGCGCCTGCCCGTGGTGCTCGATGGCAGCTCCGGCTTCGTCTATTACGTCTCGGTGGCCGGCGTCACCGGTGCCGGCTCCGCCACCCTGGAGCACGTGCAGGAAGCCGTGGCCCGCCTGCGTCGCCACACCGACCTGCCGGTGGCCATCGGCTTCGGCATCCGCACCGCCGAACACGCCGCCAACATCGCCCGCCTCGCCGACGGCGTGGTAGTGGGCTCCGCCCTGGTGGACCAGATCGCCAAGGCCGAAACCGCCGAACAGGCCATCGACGGCGTCCTCACCCTCTGCAAATCCCTGGCCGAAGGCGTGCGCAGCGCCCGCGCCTGAGGAGCAAGCCCACCCGCACGGACTTCGTAGGGTGGGCTTCAGCCCACCAAAAAAGACCCGAACACGAGGCAACGGATTGCCATGTCGAACTACCGCCGAAGCCTGGTGCCCGGTGGCACCTTCTTTTTCACGGTCACCCTGGCCGATCGCCGCGCCACACTGCTGACCGATGCCATCCCTTCGTTGCGCCGGGCCTACTCCCTCGCCCTGCAACGCATGCCCTTCGACACCGTCGCCATCTGCGTACTGCCGGACCATCTGCACGCCATCTGGACCCTGCCGCCCGGGGATGCTGACTTCTCCCGCCGCTGGAGCCTGATCAAGAGCCAGTTCTCCATGACGCTGCCCCCGTCCCCACGCTCGGCAAGCGAGGCGAACCGGCGGGAGAAAGGCATCTGGCAACGGCGCTTCTGGGAGCACCAGACCGACCTGGAACGGCACGTCGACTACATCCACCACAACCCGGTCAGGCATGGGCTGGTGACACAGGTGAAGGACTGGCCCTATTCGAGCTTCCACCGCTACGTGAAAGACGGGCTGCTACCGGAAGACTGGGCCGGGGTTGGGGAGGATGCCGGTGGCTTTGGTGAATAGCTGAAGCATCGTGGTGGGCTGAAGCCCACCCTACGCCCGGAACCGGTGCTCTCGGTAGGGTGGGCTTCAGCCCACCATTGTTACTAAAGCCGCAACTCGACAGGCCGCCGGCCCAGGCGACTTATCCACAGGGAAGCGAGGATGACCGCGCCGCCCAGGGCGAGGCGGGGGAGGTCGGCGTCGCGGTTCCAGATCAGCAGGTTGACCACCAGGCCGGCGGGGACGTGAAGCTCGTTCATCACCGCCAGGGTGCCGGCGCTGACGGCGGTGCTGCCCTTGACCCACCAGAACATGCCCAGGGCCGTGGCGAAGAGGCCCATCCACACCAGCACGCCCCATTGGACCGACGTTTGCGGCAGTCGCTCGGGGTTGCCGAAGAGCAGGAAGGAGGGCAGCGCCAGCAGCAATGCGCCGAGGAAGAAGTGGCCGAAGAAGCGGTGCAGCGGCTGCTCCACCGGATGGCGCACCAGCAGGCGGCGGCAGAGCACCTGGCCGGCGGCGAAGGTCGCGTTGGCCACCTGCAGCAGGATGAAGCCCAGCAGGTAGTCGCCCTCCAGGCGGTCGAAGCGGATGATCACCCCGCCGCCCACCGCCACCAGGGCCGCCAGCAGCGCCCAGGGGCTGAAGCGGCGGGACAGGGCGTCGTCCAGCAGGGTCACGTAGATGGGCGTGAGCACGGTGAACAGCAGCACCTCCGGCACCGTGAGCACGGCGAAGCTGCGGTACAGGCACAGGTAGGTGATGCCGAACTGCAGCGCCCCGGCCAGCCAGAACCCCGCCAGCAGCCTTGTCGGCAGCCCGCGCCAGCGGGTGAAGGGCAGGAACACCAGCGCCGCGATCAGCACCCGCGCCAGCACGGCGAAATCGCTGTCCACCCGCCCGGCCAGGTACTCGCCTATGAGGCTGAAGGAAAAGGCCCAGAGCAGGGTGACGACGAGCAAGTAGCGCATGGCGGGTCTCCGAAAACAGGCGGCGGATCATAGGCCGTGGCTCAGCGCGCGTCGATTCGCCACGGGGCCTTGACTTAACTTGGTAACCAAGTAGATTTTCACGCCATGGACGAATCGATCACACCCGCCCCCAGGGGGCATGCCGCCGACGCCGCGCTGGAAGGCCTTTTCATCGAGATACTCGATGGCCAGCTGGCGCCCGGCGAATCGCTGCCAGCCGAGCGCCTGCTGGCCGAGCGCTACGGCGTCTCGCGCATCACCGTGCGCCAGGCCGTGCACAAGTTGAAGGACGTCGGCCTGGTGGAAGTCCGCCAGGGCGGTGCCAGCCGCGTGCTGGACCCGGCCCGGGCCGATGCACGGATCTTCGAGCTGCTGCTGCGCTGCGCCGGTCGGCTGCAATCCGACGCCGCCACCCGCCTGCTGCGGGACCTGGCCGAGTACCAGCAGCTCTATGCCATCGGCCTGCTAGAGGCGGCCTCGCGCCATGCCACGGATGCCGAGCGGGAACACCTGCTGCAACAGGTGGACACCTGCCCGGCCACGCTCGATGCCGCCGACGCGCAGCGCCTGGAAGACGCCTTCTGGCGACGCATCACCGCCATCGGCCGCAACCGCATCCTGCAGATGGAAATGGCCCTCTGGCAGCGCTGGACCGACGACCAGGACGCCATCGACGGCGATCCCGCCGAGCTGCGCTGGTTCTACCTGACCCTGGCCCGCCAGCTCCTGGCCCGCCAGGACCCCGTGCCCTTCTACCTGGCCTCGGTGCGCACCACCTCGGCCTGAACCCGACGACCGCGGGAAGCGGTCTTTTTTCGCCTCCGGCAACTTGGTTACCAAGTGGAGAACACCATGCGCTACCGACTGCTCGAACCCCTCTCACTCACCCGTCGGCACCTGCTGTGCCTCAGCGGCGCCGCCCTGCTCGCCGCGATTACCCGCAGCGGGCGCGCGGCGGTCCCCGAACCCACGGCGCTGGAGCTGGATGTCGCGATCATCGGTGCCGGCCTCTCCGGCCTGGTGGCGGCGCGGCGCCTGGCCGGCAGCGGCCTGCGCGTGGCGGTGCTGGAGGCCCGCGAGCGGGTGGGCGGGCGCACCGTCAACCAGCCCATGGGCAACGGCCTGGAAGTGGACGGCGGTGGCCAGTGGGTGGGCGGCGACCAGCCGCTGGTGATGGAACTGGCCAGCGACCTGGGCATTCCCCTGGTGCCCCAGTACCGCGGCGGGCAGATGGCCGCCCTGCTGGGTGGCGAGCGCTACACCTTCGATGCCGACGAGCCGCCAGGGGACGCCGTGCGCGCACTGCAGGCACGGCTGGAGGCCATGGCCGGGCAGGTGCCCCTGGAAGCGCCCTGGAGCGCGGCCCGCGCCGATGAGTGGGACCGCTGGAGCCTCGCCGCGTGGCTGAAGGCCGAGCGCGCCGATGTCGAGGCCGTCGAGGCGGTGTCCACCACGGTCGCCACCACCCTGAACAGCGCGCCGGACCGGGTCTCGCTGCTGTGGTTTCTCTTCTACCTGCACTCTGCCGGCGGCTTCGCCGCGCTGGACGACCAGGCCCAGCAGTTCCGCCTGCAGGGCGGCGCGCAGCGGCTGTCCCTGAACCTGGCGCAGCAGCTCGGCCCCTCGGTGCTGCTGGGCGCGCCGGTGCGACGCATCGAGGGCTGGGACCAGGAGGCGGTCACCCTGGATTGCGCCCTGGGCCGCCTGCGTGCCCGCCGGGTGATCGTGGCGATGATGCCCGCCGACATGGCCCGCATCGGCTTCTCACCGGCGCTGCCCAAGGGGCGCGCCGCCCTGCAGAAGGGCTGGACCGGCGGCAGCGGTATGAAGGTGCACTTGAGCTATGCGCGGCCGTTCTGGAAAGAATCGGGGCTCTCCGGTGCCGGCTTCATCGACAGCGCTCTGGTGCAGATGACCTTCGACAGCAGCCCCGCTCATCAGGGCCTGGGCGTGCTGCTGGCCTTCCTCGACCCGGCGCGGGCGGGGAACGATGCCCGCAAGCGCCAGGCACGGGTGCTGAAGGAGCTGGTGCGGCTGTTCGGCGAGGAAGCGGGCCGACCGCTGGCCTACGTGGAGCAGGACTGGAACCACGAGCCCTGGACCGCCGGCTGCGTATCGCCGCTGCCGCCGGGCCTGCTGAGCCGCCACGGCCACCACCTGCGCGCGCCCCTGGGCAACCTGCACTGGGCCGGCAGCGAAACGTCGTCTGTCTGGTGCGGATACCTGGAAGGTGCGGTCCGCGCCGGCCGGCGCGCGGCGGACGAAGTCCTGGCAGCCCTGCGCCCGGCCTGAGTCGCTAGAGGTCGTACTCGATGGCGCCGTCGCTGAGGCCGGAGAGGTCCAGCGGCCGCACGGCGCCCATCCACATCGGGTAGTCGCGATGGTCGCGCAGGTCGCTGCCGGTGATGGGGTGGACCAGCACATTGAGGCCGGCGCGGTTGAGGGCGAGCCAAGGGATGAGTTCGCCGAACAGCTCGGGGCGGAAGGCCAGTTGGCAGCTCCAGTCCGGATGGGGGCCGACGGGCTGGCGGTGCAGGCGGCCCATCTTCAGGGGGAAGCGGCGCGCGGCCTCTTCGCAGAGTTCGCGGGCCTGTTCGAAGCTGTCCGCGTCGTAGTAGACGTGGGCGTGGAAGCCCTTGATGCGGGGTAGGGGGGCAGCCTGCATGTTCACCTCTCTCGGGTACCGACGCGCCATGGTACCCGCAACCCACGCGCCCTGGCTCAGGGTTTGGGCGGTGTCGGCACAGTGCCGCCGGGCAGCAGCTGCGGCGCCTGCCGTTCCAAGCGGCTCTGCAGGGCTTCCAGTTGCTGCAGGGCGGCGCGGGCTTCGTCCAGCTCGGCGGCCGTGCGCTCGCCGCTCTGGGCTGCCGCCTCGATGCGCGCGCGGATCTCGGGGATCTGCTGCACGCCGCTGGTGTAGGCCTGCACCAGCTCGCGGGCCTGCCGGTCTTCCAGCGCGGCATACTGGCGCGGGTCGGCCAGCTCGGCGGCAGTGGCCCCCTGGCGGGGCTTGAGGCCACCCAGCTCGGGGCGGCGCGGGTCGCCTTCCTGCTCCATCATCTGCATGAAGAGAATGGCGTCCTGCTGGTCCAGGGGGCGTTCCTCCGGCACCGCTGCGGCCACCTGGGCCACGGCGGGACGGGGCGCAGGTGTCGGAACGGGGCTGAGCACCGGCTCACGGGGCGACGGTACGACCGCCACCTTGGGGCGTACCACCGGCGCCGCTTCGGCGGCGGCCATGGGCGTCGGCTCCAGGGTCACCATGATTCCCGCCACAGCCACGGCACCCGCGCTACAGACCAGGGCGGCGGCGATCCAGCCCTTCACAGGCCTTCCACCTTGGCGCTGGCCAGCAGGGCACCGAGTTGCGCATCCACCTGGGCGGCGAGCTTTTCCCGCGCCACGGCCTGGTTCACTTCGAAACGCACGCTGCGGTCGTCCAGGGGCAGTTGGCGGTCCTCGCGGCTGCGCACGCGGACGATCTCGAAGGCGCCGTCGATGTGCATGGGCTGGGACAGGCTGTCGGCCTTCTGGATCAGCGCGGTCTTGCGCAGCAGGTCGAGGTCCGCGTCAGCGGGGCGGATCAAGCCCAGGTCGCCTGGCGGCGTGCGCGTCTTGTCCTCGGCCTGGGAGTAGCGACGCACCGCTTCGTCGAAATCCAGCCCCTTCTGCAGCTCCTCGTAGACGCGGTCGGCGCCGGCCTGGTCGGCCAGGCGGATGTGCGCGGCCTGCACCTGGGCGACGTTGCGGTACTGCGCCAGGTTGCGCTGGTAGTAGGCCTGGGCCTCGGCATCGGTGACCTGGGCGGCGAGGGCGCGCAGGGCGTCGGACTCGTGGTGGAAGTCGCTGTAGAGGCCGATCTGGTGCAGGTAGCGGTGGCGCACCAGGCGGTCCCGCACCAGGGCTTTGACGCCCTGGCGCTCGGCCGGGGTGAAGCCGTCGCGGCCCAGGCGGTACCAGAGGTGATCACGCTGCACCCGGGCCTGCACCTGGCGCGCCAGGTATTCGAGGTTGCCCTTCTGCAACTCCACCTGGCCCTGGACGTTGTCGCCACGGTAGAGGTCCAGCAGGTCGAGGCTGTGCTCGGGCTCGCCGGGGAACTGCCAGCGGATCAGCTCCACCTTGGCCGCCGCCTGTTCCTGGACCGGGCCGAGCACCAGGCTGTTGGCCACCAGCACGCTGCTGGACGGCGTCAGCACCTCGCGCAGGCGCCGCGAATCCAGGGGCTGCGGCTGGCGCAGGAAGGGGCGCATGTCCTGGCGGGCGTCGCGGCCGTAGTACTGCTCCAGCAGGTTGCCGGCCTCGATCTCCACCGTGGCATCCAGGTCGGCGCGGCTCTGGGCGTTGAGCTGGCCTTCCACGTCGCGGGCCAGCAGGTGGTTCTCCACCAGGCCACGGCGCAGCTGCGCCGGGTCGGTGTTGAACTTCACCCGCGACAGCACCTGCTGCAGCAGGGCGATGCTGCGCCCGGGCAGCAGCTCGCCGTCGATGCGCAGGTCCTTGGCGGTGGGCATGGCCTGGGCCGCGCCCAGGTACAGCCCCAGCACCAGGCCGGCCACGAGCCGGACCCGGGTTCCTTCAGAGTGCCTTGGGTGCATTGAAGCTGTTGGCTCCCTTGGTCAGGACGCTGACGGTGAGCGCGATGGACTCGGGGATCAGCTCCTTGGCCACGCGCAGGCGGGTTGCATAGCTGGTGTCGTAGAGCGGCTCGGGGTGCGCGTAGGCGACGCGGCCGGTCTGCAGCATCAGGTCGCTGACGCTGCGGCTGGCGTCGTAGCGGCCGATGAGGTTGGCCACCGCGGCCTGGTCGTTGAGGCGCTCGCTGGCGTAGTGGTCGTCGACCCAGCCTTCCCAGCTGGAGTGGCCGTTGGCCGAGGTGATCCACACGTGGTGGGGCTGGGCCACGTCGCCCGTGGCGTGCAGCGCGTAGCCGATGGTCTGCAATGAGGGCGCGGCGCGGAACTGGTCGAACCAGTAGCTGGCGAGGTTATCCACAGGCTGGAAGGCGGCGTTCTGGAAGTCGCCGTAGTGCTCCTGCCAGTCGGAGCGGCTGCCACGCCGGTAGTGGGCTTCGGTGGTGTCGAAGTCGGCCCGCTTCAGCTCGCGGTTGTAGAGGTAGACCATGGCGTACCAGTCGACATCGGAGATACCGCCGTCGACCTTGTGGTAGCGGTAGTCGTAGCCGCCGTGACGATTGCCGTGGGCGTCGCCCTCGCGGGTGAGGTTGAGGAAGTGCCAGTAGGAGGTGTAGTTGACGATGCCGGACGCGGCGCCCCACAACGGCGCGTGCTCGTAGCCGACCCACCAGCCACCCAGGCGCGTGTCCTTGAAGTCGTCCACGTCGTAGGCGGCCTGGCCGAGGGTTTCGCCCGCCTTGGCTTCACTGCCGGCCGCGCTGACGTAGAAGCCGTAGGCCCGGCGCATCTCCTCCGTGGCATAGGGGGAGTTCATGTAGGCCAGTGCATCCTTGACGATGTTCTTGTGGGTGGGCTGGGACCAGGCGTTGGCCTGGCCGGCCATGGCGCAGATGCAGAGACCTGCAGCCAGGTGGACGAGGGGTTTCATCGGCAGCGCTCGGGGAAGTGAATGACCCCAGAAGTGATAGCCGCGCTTTGTGCAACCCGAATGACAGCTCGCGCCCTTTATGGGACTGGCGTCTCAAAATCCTGCAAACCCAACTCCGCCCGTCAGACGGCAATGCCCTCGCGGTTGCGGATACGCTGCACCGGGTCTTCGTCCGCCAGCTCGCGCTGCAACCAGTCGACGAAGCAGGCCACCACCCGCGCCCGGCGCTTGCGCTCGGGCAGCACCACGTAATAGCCGAAGTCGGAGGTGAGGCTGCCTTCGATCACCCGTGCCAGCAGGCCCTGCTCGATGAGGTCGTCCACCAGGTAGCGCCAGCCGATGGCCACGCCCTGGCCGGCGATGGCGGCCTGCACCAGCAGGGTGTAGTTGTCGAAACGCAGCGAGCCGGAGGCCGGCGACCGGTCGATGCCCAGCTCGCGGAACAGCGCCTCCCAGTCGAACCAGCGGGTGCGCACCTCGGGCTTGAGGTGCAGCAGCGGCAACTGGGCGAGGGCGGCGGCGGGCAGGGGGGCGGCCTGGTCCTTGAGCAGGCGCGGGCTGCAGATGGGGAACACCTCCTCGCGGAACAGCAGCAGCGCATCGCCGTGCTTGAAGCGGCCGTCACCGAAGGCGATGGCGACGTCGATCTCCGAGCGCAGCATGTTCATGGTGCGGTCGCTGGTCACCAGGCTGACGTCGATCTCCGGGTGGGCCTCGTGGAAGCGGTGCAGGCGCGGCATCAGCCAGTAGGCGGCGATGGCGAAGTCGGTGGCCACCTGAAGCACCTCGTGCTGGGCCCGCGCGCCCACCGCCTCCAGGCCGAGGTTGATGGCGCGCAGGCCGTCCTGCACATGAACGAAGAGCAGGCGCCCGCTGTCGGTCAGTTCGATGCCGCGGTAGACGCGGTCGAACAACCGGGTCGCCAGTTGCTTCTCCAGGCGCTGGATCTGCTGGCTCACCGCCGGCTGGGTGGTGCCCAGCTCCACCGCTGCGGCGGTGAAGCTCAGGTGGCGCGCCGCCGCTTCGAATACGCGCAGCAGGTCGAGGGAGAGTTCGGGTTGCAGGTCTGCCATAACGATTACTTATCCGAGGCATGTCCGCCCATGCGGTTTACCTGAAAGGTGTGGCGATTCCATGATCGACGCCAGCACTCTCGCATAAACCGATCATATGGATGAAGGCCCCATGAACCGCCCCAACATCCTCTTCATCATGGCCGACCAGATGGCCGCGCCGCTGATGCCCTTCCACGGTGGCCTGCCCCTGCACATGCCCAATCTTTCGCGCTTGGCGGAAAGCGCCGTGGTGTTCGACTCGGCCTACTGCAACAGCCCGCTCTGCGCGCCCTCGCGCTTCACCCTGGTGAGCGGCCAGCTGCCGTCGAAGATCGGCGCCTACGACAACGCCGCCGACTTCCCCGCCGACGTGCCCACCTACGCCCATCACCTGCGCCGCCTGGGCTACCGCACCGCGCTGTCCGGCAAGATGCACTTCTGCGGCCCGGACCAGCTGCACGGCTACGAGGAACGCCTGACCAGCGACATTTACCCCGCCGACTACGGCTGGGCGGTGAACTGGGACGAGCCGGACGTGCGCCCGAGCTGGTACCACAACATGTCCTCGGTGCTGCAGGCCGGGCCCTGCGTGCGCACCAACCAGCTGGATTTCGACGACGAGGTGGTGTTCAAGGCGCGCCAGTACCTCTACGACCACGTGCGCGAACAGGCCGGGCGGCCCTTCTGCCTGACGGTGTCGATGACCCACCCCCACGACCCCTACACCATCCCGCGCGAGTACTGGGACCTGTACCGCGAGGCCGACATCCCGCTGCCCTCGGTGCAGCTGGCCCAGCATGAGCAGGACCCGCACGCCCAGCGCCTGCTCAAGGTCATCGACCTGTGGGACAAGCCGCTGCCCGAGCAGAAAATCATCGACGCCCGCCGCGCCTACTTCGGCGCCTGCAGCTACGTCGACGCGCAGATCGGCACCCTGCTCAAGACCCTGGAGGACTGTGGCCTGGCCGAGGACACCATCCTGATGTTCTCCGGCGACCACGGCGACATGCTTGGCGAGCGCGGCCTCTGGTACAAGATGCACTGGTTCGAAATGGCCGCGCGTGTGCCGATGCTGGTGCATGCGCCGCAGCGTTTCGCGCCGCGCCGGGTGAAGGCGTCGGTCTCGACCATGGACCTGCTGCCGACCCTCGTGGAACTGGCCGGCGGCAGCCTGGACCCACAGTTGCCGCTGGACGGCCGCTCGCTGCTGCCGCACCTGGCGGGCGAGGGCGGGCATGACGAGGTGTTCGGCGAATACATGGCCGAAGGCACCACCAGCCCGCTGATGATGATCCGCCGTGGCCCGTGGAAATTCGTCTATTCGGAGCAGGACCCGCTGCTGCTCTTCAACCTGGAAAGCGACCCCCGCGAGCTGGAGAACCTGGCCGCATCCGCGAGCCACCGCGAGGTGCTCGAGGCCTTCCTCGCCGAAGCCCGGGCGCGCTGGGACATCCCCGCGATCCACCAGGCGACGCTCGCCAGCCAGCGGCGCCGCCGCTTCGTCGCCGGCGCCCTGGAGCAGGGCCGGCTCACCAGCTGGGACCACCAGCCCTGGGTGGACGCCAGCCAGCAATACATGCGCAACCACATCGACCTCGACGACCTGGAGCGCCGCGCACGTTATCCACAGCCCTGACCAGAGGGGACGAACCCACGGCCGGCCACACCTTCACTCACAAGGAAAAGGCATGAAGACCATCACCACCCTGTTCGCCGCCGCGCTGCTTTCCAGCGCCCTGATCACCACCGCCCAGGCCGAGGACGCCCGTTGCGCCACCGTGAAGCTGGGCGACCCGGGCTGGAGCGACATCGCCGTCACCAACGGCGTCACCCGCCTGCTGCTGGACGGTCTGGGCTACAAGGCCGAGACCCAGACCCTGGCGGTGCCGATCATCTTCGCCGGCCTGCAGAAGGGCCAGGTGGACGTCTTCCTCGGCAACTGGATGCCGGCCCAACAGAGCAACTACGACAAGTTCGTCGCCGCCGGCGAAGTGGACAAGGTGGCGCAGAACCTCGGCGGCACCGAGTACACCCTGGCGGTGCCCACCTACGCCTATGACGCGGGGGTGAAGACCTTCGCCGACCTGGACAAGCACGCCGACAGGTTCAAGCACACCCTCTACGGCATCGCCGCCGGCTCGCCGGCCAACATCTCCATCCAGGACATGATCAAGGGCGATGAATTCGGCCTGGGCGACTGGAAGCTGGTGGAGTCCAGCGAGCAGGCGATGCTGGTGCAGGTGGGCCGCGCGGTGAAGCGCAAGGACTTCGTGGTGTTCCTCGGCTGGACCCCGCACCCGATGAACGTGCAGTACGACATGAAGTACCTCAAGGGCGGCGAGAAGTACTTCGGCGCGAGCGGCACGGTGAACACCCTGGCGCGCAAGGGCTACGCCCAGCAGTGCCCCAACGTCGGCAAGCTGCTGGCCAACCTGGCGTTCACCCAGGAGATGGAGAACGCGGTGATGAACGAGGTGCTGAGCAAGAACGCCAGCAACGACGAGGCGGTGAAGGCCTGGCTCAAGGCCAACCCGCAGGTGGTCGAGGGCTGGCTGCAGGGCGTGACCACCCGCGAGGGTGGCGACGGGCTGGCGGCGGTGAAGGCGAAGCTGTGATTCGCGGGGGCCGTGAAGCGGCCCCATTTCGCCCGAGGTGGCGTATGGTCGCAGCCCATCGCGATTGAAAGTTCGCGCCACGTCTCCCACGCCTGCCGATGAGGCCCTGCCCGTCCCACGATGAAGCCTTCCACCCTCTTCCCCTTCCTCGACTGGCTGCCCCGGACCACCGGGCGCAGCCTCGGGCGTGACGCGCTGGTGGGCCTCACCGGCGCCATCCTCGCCCTGCCGCAATCCATCGCCTATGCCCTGATCGCCGGCCTGCCGGCCGAATACGGCCTCTATGCCGCCGTGGTGCCGGTGATCATCGCCTGCCTCTGGGGCTCGTCCTGGCACCTGATCGGCGGGCCGACGGCGGCCATCTCCGTGGTGCTGTTCGCCAGCGTCAGCCCCCTGGCCCTGCCGGGCAGCGGCGACTACATCGCCCTGGTGCTGCTGCTGACCTTCCTCGCCGGGCTGTTCCAGTGGCTGCTCGGCGTCTTGCGCTTCGGCGCCCTGGCCAACTTCGTCTCGCAGTCGGTGGTGATCGGCTTCACCTGCGGCGCGGCGCTGGTCATCGCCCTGGGGCAGATCCCCAACCTGCTCGGCCTGCCCAGCCTGGAAGGCCGCGCGACAGCATTGCAGGGCGCGCTGGAGCTGGCCGGGCACGTGCGCGAAGTGCATGTGCATTCGGTGCTGGTGGCGCTGGCGACCCTGGTGGTGACATTGCTGCTGCGACGCTTCGCCCCGCGCCTGCCGGCCCTGTTGCTGGGCCTGGTGGCCGGCAGTCTGCTGGTGCTGGCATTGCCTGGGAGCATGGCGGACGTGCCCTTGGTGCCGCCCTTCGAGGGCAGCCTGCCGCCGTTCACCACGCTGCGCTTCGACCTCGACGACATCCTGCGCCTGCTGCCGTCGGCGGTAGCCTGCGGGCTGCTCGGCCTGGTGATGAGCCTGTCCATCGCCCGCGCCCTGGCCGCGCAGTCGCAGCAGGTGCTGGACGCCAACCGCGAGACCCGGGGCCAGGGCCTGTCCAACCTGGTCGGGGCCTGGTTCTCCGGCTACCTCTCCAGCGGCTCCTTCACCCGCTCGGCGCTGAACCTGCAGGCCGGCGCCCGCTCGCCGCTGGCAGGGGTGTGCTCGGCGCTGTGGGTAGCGCTGTTCGCCCTGGTGGGCGCGCGGCTGATCGCGCATATCCCGTTGCCGGCGATGGCGGCGAGCATCCTGCTGATCTGCTGGAACCTGATCGACCTGCCGGGCATGCGCCAGCTATGGCGGGTGAGCCGGGCGGAGTTCGTGGTGATGGCCCTGACGGCCTTGGCCACCCTGGTGCTGGAACTGCAGACGGCGATCTACGCGGGGGTGCTGGCGTCGCTGTTCTTCTACCTCAAGCGCACCTCGCAGCCGCGCGTGCTGCATTCCGGCGATGCCGAGGAGGAGGTGCTGCGCATCGAGGGCTCGATCTTCTTTGGTGCCTGCCCCTATGTGCAGCGGCTGATCCAGCGCAGCCGGGGCAAGCGCCTGGTGCTGGACGGGCACCACATCAACTTCATCGATTTCGCCGGAGTGAGCCTGCTGCACAACGAGGCCCGTCGCCTGCACGGGCAGGGCCGCACCCTGGTGCTGCGTCGCGCCCGGCCCCATGTGGAGCGCGAGCTGCGCAAGCTGGAAGACGAGCACAGCCGGCTGGTGATCGAGCCGTAGCCCGGGGCGACCGAATCAGCCCTGGGCGAGCAGCCGACGCAGTTCGGCGAGGACCGGCGCCGTTTCCGGGCGCACGCCGCGCCAGAGCAGGAAGGCTTCGGCCGCCTGCTCCACCAGCATGCCCAGGCCGTCGAGGGTACGCGCGGCGCCCTGCTCCTGGGCCCAGCGGTTGAAGGCAGTGATCTGCGCGCCGTACATCATGTCGTAGCAGACCGTGTGGCCGGCCTCGATCAGGCTCGGCGAGATGGGCGGCAGCTCGCCGGCGAGGCTGGCGGAGGTGCCGTTGACGATCAGGTCCACCGGCTCTTCCAGCCAATCGAAACCACTGGCCAGCACCGGGCCCAGGTCGGCGAACTCATGGGCCAGCTGCTCGGCCTTCTCCACCGTGCGGTTGGCGATCACCACCGCAGCCGGGCGCTGGGCCAGCAGGGGTTCGAGCACACCGCGCACGGCACCACCAGCACCGAGCAGGAGGATGCGCGTGCCGGCGAGTTCGAGCCCGGCGTTGCGCATCAGGTCGCCCACCAGGCCGGCGCCGTCGGTGTTGTCGCCCAGCAGGTTGCCGTCATCCAGGCGCTTGAGGGTGTTCACCGCACCGGCGCGGCGGGCGCGCTCGCTGAGGCTGTCCGCCATCTGGAAGGCCTGTTCCTTGAAGGGCACGGTGACGTTGCCACCCAGGCCCTGCGCGAAGAAGGCGCGGGCAAAGCCGGTGAAGTCGTCCAGGGGCGCCAGCAACGCCTCGTACTCCAGGGCCTGGCCGGTCTGCGCGGCGAACAGGCGGTGGATCAACGGCGACTTGCTGTGGCCGATGGGATTGCCGAAGACGGCGTAGCGGTCCATGGGGAAGTCCTTGGGGTAGGGCAGAAGCGGTTCGAAAACCGGCTCTGCCGCAATGGCGTCAGGGCAGGATTTTCAGCCAGTCGCGGTCCTGGAGGAAGTACTCCGTCAGGCGCGCCTCTTCGCTGCCCGGCTCCGGCTTCCAGTCATAACCCCAGCGCACCTGGGGCGGCAGGGACATGAGGATGGATTCGGTACGCCCACCGGATTGCAGGCCGAACAGGGTGCCGCGGTCGAACACCAGGTTGAACTCCACGTAGCGGCCACGGCGGAAGGCCTGGAACTCGCGCTGCTGCTCGGTGAAGGGGGTGTGGCGGCGCTTGCGCACGATGGGCAGGTAGGCCTGGATATAGGCGTCGCCGATGGCGCGCATGAAGGCGAAGCTGGTGTCGAAGTCCCACTGGTTCAGGTCGTCGAAGAACAGGCCGCCGATGCCACGCGGTTCGTTGCGGTGCTTGAGGTGGAAGTAGCGGTCGCACCATTCCTTGTAGCGCGGGTAGACGTCCGCGCCGAAGGGTGCGCAGGCGTCACGGGCCACCTGGTGCCAGAGCACGCAGTCTTCCTCGTGGGCGTAATAGGGGGTGAGGTCGAAGCCACCGCCGAACCACCAGACCGGCTCTTCACCTTCCTTCTCGGCGATGAAGAAGCGCACGTTGGCGTGGGAGGTGGGGATGTGCGGGTTCTCCGGGTGGATCACCAGGGACACGCCCAGGGCCTGGAAGCCACGGCCGGCGAGTTCCGGGCGATGGGCGCTGGCCGACGGCGGCAGGCTGCTGCCGAACACATGGGAGAAGTTGACCCCGCCCTTTTCGATCAGCTTGCCGTTCTCCAGCACGCGGGTGCGGCCGCCACCGCCGGCAGGGCGCTCCCAGGCCTCTTCGAAGAAGCCGGCGCCGCCGTCCTCGGTTGCCAGTTCGGCACAGATACGGTCTTGCAGATCGAGCAGGTAGGCCTTCACGGCCTCAATGTGTTTACTCACGTCGAATGCACCTTGAATCGGCTTGCGAGCGCCAGCTGGCGGGGCTTGCAGGGGAAAAAGAGGGCGCAAGCATACCACCGCAGGGGCCGTGCAGTGGCTTGACGCCGATCAAGCGGAAGGCTTGGATTGGGGCTTTCCCCAGATGAAGGAGAGTCGGCCATGGCCAGACGCGTGCAGTTTTCCCAGTACGGCGGTCCCGAGGTGCTCGAACTGGTGGAGGCGCCCATCGCCGAACCGGGACCGGGCCAGGTGCGGGTGCGCAACCACGCCATCGGCCTCAACTTCATCGAGACCTATTTCCGCAGTGGCCTGTATCCGGCCGCCTCCCTGCCTTCCGGGCTGGGCAACGAGGGCGCCGGCGAGGTGGATGCCGTGGGCACGGGCGTCGAGCACCTGAAGGTGGGCGACCGGGTCGGCTACGGTACCGGGCCCCTGGGCGCCTATGGCGAGTATCACGTGCTGCCGGCGGCCAATCTGGTGAAGCTGCCGGACGCCATCAGCTACGAGCAGGCGGCAGCGGTGATGCTCAAGGGCCTGACGGTGCAGTACCTGTTGCGCCAGACCCACGCGCTGAAAGCCGGCGAGACGGTGCTGTTCCATGCCGCCGCCGGCGGGGTCGGCTCCATCGCCTGCCAGTGGGCCAAGGCCATTGGTGCGCGCCTGATCGGGGTCGCCGGTTCGGCGGAAAAGGCCGAGCGAGCCAAGGCCCTGGGTGCCTGGGCCTGCATCGACAGCAGCCGCGAGAACGTGGTGCAACGGGTGCTGGAGCTGACCGAGGGGCGCAAGTGCCCGGTGGTCTACGACTCGGTGGGCAAGGACACCTGGGAAACCTCGCTGGACTGCGTGGCCCCGCGCGGGCTGCTGGTGAGCTTCGGCAACGCCTCGGGCGCGGTGAGCGGGGTCAACCTCGGGGTGCTGGCACAGAAGGGTTCGATCTACGTCACCCGGCCGACGTTGGGCAGTTACGCCGACACGTCGGCGAACCTGCAGGCCATGGCCGACGAGCTGTTCGGGATGATCGCCAGCGGCGCGCTGAAGGTGGAGATCGGCCAGCGCTATGCCCTGGCCGACATCGCCCGCGCCCATGCCGACCTGGCAGGCCGGCGCACCAGCGGTTCGAGCGTGCTGCTGCCCTGATTCAGGAGGCGCGCACGACCCGCCCGGTGACCAGGTCGCGGATGGTGCTCGGGTTGCGGCGCCCGCCCAGGGCGCCCACCAGCACGGCATCGAGCTCGCCGGGGAAGTACTGCTGCACACGCAGGCGCGACACGGCGGAAGGCCGTCCAGCGGGGTTGGCGGAGGTGGACACCAGCGGCCCGACCTGGGCGCACAGGGCGCGCACCACCGGGTGGTCGCTGACGCGCAGGGCGACGCTGTCGTGCTTGCCGGTGATCCAATCGGGCAGCAGGTTCTGGTGCGGCACCAGCCAGGTGTTGGGACCCGGCCAGGAAGCAGCCAGCGTGTCTTTCCATTCATCGGGCAGCTCGTCGAGGAGGAAGTCGAACTGCTCGATGTCATCGGCCACCAGGATCAGCCCCTTCTCCACCGGCCGCGCCTTGAGCGCCAGCAAGCGGTAGACGGCGTCCTCGTTCCAGGGGTCGCAACCGAGCCCCCAGACGGCTTCCGTGGGATAGGCGATCACACCGCCGCCCCGTACCACCCGCGCCACTTGCTGAACCCGCCAGTTGCTGACCATTGCCCACTCCCGAAAAACGATGGCGCGAGTGTACAGGCCTCAACCACGACGGTGCACCCAGAGCCCCGCCTCACGGGCGATGCAGCCATCGATTTCGAGGTCGGTGAGCGCGGCCAGCACCCGGGGCAGCTCCCAGCCACTGGCGCTGGCCAGGGCTTCGCTGCTGTAGGGCGCGGCGCGCAGCAGGTCGAGCAGTGGGTGGTCCAGCAGCGCAGCACGGGGTTCCGGCGCGAACACCTGCCAGCCACGCAGGGCTTCGAGCACATGCCCGACCGTCTCCACCAGCACGGCGCCGTCGCGGATCAACTGGTGGCAACCGCGCGCACCGGGATGGTGGATGGAGCCGGGGATGGCGTAGACCTCACGGCCCTGCTCGACAGCCAGGCGCGCGGTGATCAGCGAGCCGCTGGACGGGCTCGCCTCCACCACCAGCACACCCAGCGAGAGCCCGCTGATGATGCGGTTGCGCCGGGGGAAGTTGCTGGCCTGGGGCGCGCAGTCCAGCGGCAGCTCGGAAACCAGCGCCCCGCCGCTTTCGACTATCGCCGCCGCGAGCGCCTGGTGCCGGCTCGGGTAGATGCGCTCCAGCCCAGTGCCGAGCACGGCGACCGTGTGCCCGCCGGCATCCAGCGCGCCCCGGTGGGCGGCACCGTCGATGCCCAGGGCCAGGCCGCTGGTGATGCAGAAGCCCCCGGTGGCCAGGCTGCGGGCGAAGGCGTGGGCGGTATCCAGCCCGGCACGGGAGGCACGGCGGCTGCCGACCATGGCCAGTTGCGGGCGTTCGAGCAGGGCAGGGTCACCGCGCACGAACAGCAGCGGCGGGGCATCGTTGAGCTGGGCGAGCAGGGCGGGGTAGTGGGGGTCGTCCCACATCAGCAGGTGGTTGCCTTCCTGTTCCAGCCAGGCCAGTGACCGGGCGGCGCAGTTGCGCACCTCTTCACTGCGGCGGGGGCCGGCGCAGGCCTCGGGCAGGCGCAGCGAGCGCCAGGCAGCGGCCGGGGCACTGAGGGCAGCGGAGGCACTGCCGAAGGCGTCGATCAGGATGCGGAAACGCTGGGGGCCGAGTTCGGGAAGGCTGTGGAGACGCAGGCGGGCTTCGATTTCAGCGGGGGAGGCGGGCGGCACGGGGATCGTCCTTGACCATCGCCGCGCAGGGCGGCTGGCCACCCTGTATACAACAAGCCCCCGTAGGACGGGGGCTTGGTTTGCTTAGGGATTGTGCACCTTGTCCATCACCGCCAGCTGTCGGCTGGCCGCCAGGATCAGGCCGTAGCTGAGCTTGTCATAGGTGCGGAACACCATCAGCAGACCGGCACGCTCGTCGGGGATCTTCACCGATTCACCGGTGACGCGGTCACGCACGATCTCGCCGGTCTTGTAGACCGCCAGTACGTTGCCTTCCACCAGGCCGTCGCGCTTGCCCTTGTTGATGGTCACCACATCGAACTGGCCGATCTGGTTCACGCCACGGGGCACGTCGAGGATCACACCCTTGATGTCGGTGCTCGGAGCACTGGGCATGAAGGTGGAGTTCACCGAGCGCTGTTCGGTCGGGAACAGGCGATCGCCCAGGCGGACTTCCTGGGTCGAACGGGTGAGGGTCATGGTCGCCACGTCGCCTTCCTGGGCCACCAGGTCACCGCCACCGATGTCGTCGGCGTTGATGCCGAGGAATTCCTTGGTCTCGGGGTCGATGTAGGTCTTGCCCTGACGGAAGATGCCATAGGTGGGGTTCTGCTCGTCGAAGCTGCCGCGTGCATAGACGCGATCACCGGCGCCGCTGACCACGCGCTCGGCGTTGCCGGCGACGATATAGGGCGCGCCGTTGAACTGGTCGGGCGTGTCGACGATGCGGTTGCTCAGCAGGAAACTGTTGATGGCTTCCAGCGGGATGGTCGGAATGGCTTCGGCCATCGGCGTGCTGCGCACCTGGGGCGACAGCTTGATGGTGCCGCGGGACGCGCCACGATCCAGCATCAGGCGAGGCTGGCCATCGACATAGACGAGGCTCAGGCTGTCGCCCGGATAGATCAGGTGCGGGTTCTCGATCTGCGGGTTGGCGTGCCAGATTTCCGGCCACTTCCAGGGTTCGCGCAGGAACTTGCCCGAGATATCCCAGAGGGTATCCCCACGCACTACCGTGTAGTGCTCCGGGTGGCCTTCCTTGAGTTCCACCGCAGCCTGTGCCAACCCACTGGCAGCAAGGAGCAGCAGGGCGAGTAGTGATTTCCTCATGCGGTGAATCCCTTTATTATGTGCGTTCACGCGAAACGGCCTGAAAGCCGCCCCAACCGGGCTTTGCAGGCGTTTTTCAATGCTGCTCATCATCTTAGCAGCGGATTTTGACTTTATTCTACAAGTGCATCACAAACGCATATGGCGATCCTGAACATCCTCGAATTTCCCGATCCACGCCTGCGTACCATCGCTAAACCGGTGGACGTGGTGGACGACGCTGTGCGCCAGTTGATCGACGACATGTTCGAAACCATGTACGACGCACCGGGTATCGGCCTCGCCGCGACCCAGGTCAACGTGCACAAGCGCGTGGTGGTGATGGACCTGTCCGAAGACAAGTCCGAGCCCATGGTCTTCATCAACCCCGAGTTCGAATCCCTGACCGACGAGATGGACCAGTACCAGGAAGGCTGCCTGTCGGTGCCGGGCTTCTACGAGAACGTCGACCGTCCGCAGAAGGTGCGCATCAAGGCTCTGGACCGCGACGGCAAGCCCTACGAGCTGATCGCCGAAGGGCTGCTCGCGGTGTGCATCCAGCACGAGTGCGACCACCTCAACGGCAAGCTGTTCGTCGATTACCTGTCGACGCTCAAGCGTGACCGGATCAAGAAGAAGCTGGAAAAGCAGCACCGCCAGCAGGCTTGATCGCCGAACCCCAAAGGCTTGCTCCGGCAAGCCTTTTTCTTTTTCAGAGTGACCAAGTGAGCCCCGCATGACCCAAGCACTGCGCCTCGTCTTCGCCGGCACCCCGGAGTTCGCCGCCGAGCACCTCAAGGCCCTGCTCGACACGCCGCACAGTATCGTCGCCGTCTACACCCAGCCGGATCGCCCGGCAGGCCGTGGCCAGAAGCTGATGCCGAGCCCGGTCAAGCAACTCGCCCTGCAGCACGGCATCCCCGTGATGCAGCCGCCGACCCTGCGTGACGCCGATGCCCAGGCCGAGCTCAAGGCCCTCGGTGCCGACCTGATGGTGGTGGTCGCCTACGGCCTGATCCTGCCCCAGGTGGTGCTCGACACCCCGCGCCTCGGCTGCATCAACAGCCATGCCTCGCTGCTGCCGCGCTGGCGTGGCGCCGCGCCGATCCAGCGTGCGGTGCAGGCCGGCGATGCCGAGAGCGGCGTCACCGTGATGCAGATGGAAGCGGGCCTGGACACCGGGCCGATGCTGCTCAAGGTCGTCACCCCGATCACCGCCGACGACACCGGCGGCAGCCTCCACGACCGCCTCGCCGCCCTCGGCCCGCAAGCCGTGGTGCAGGCCATCGGGCAACTCGCCGCCGGCACCCTGGTGGGCGAGGTGCAGGACGATGCCCTGGCCACCTACGCACACAAGCTCAACAAGGACGAAGCCCGTATCGACTGGAGCCGCCCGGCCGATGAGCTGGAGCGCCTGGTGCGCGCCTTCAACCCCTGGCCCATCTGCCACAGCACCCTCGGCGGCGAGCCGCTGAAGGTACTGGCGGCCCAGCTCGGCGAAGGCCAGGGCCAGCCGGGGCAGATCCTCGCCGCCAGCAAGGACGGCCTGACCGTGGCCTGCGGCAGTGGTGCCCTGCGCTTGACCCGCCTGCAACTGCCCGGCGGCAAGCCACTGAGTTTCGCCGACCTGTTCAACAGCCGCCGCGAGCAGTTCGCCGCCGGCCTGGTGCTCGGCGCATGAATCCGCGTCTCGCCGCAGCCCGAGCGCTGACCGCCGTCCTCTCCGGCAAGGCCTCGCTGGGCGGCAGCCTGCCCGCACAGCTGGACAAGGTCGACCCGCGCGACCGTGGCCTCGCCCAGGACCTCGCCTTCGGCGCCGCCCGTTGGCAGCCCCGCCTCTCGGCCCTGGCCGAGCGCCTGCTGCAGAAGCCGTTCAAGAGCGCCGACAAGGATGTGGAGGCGTTGCTGCTGGTCGGCCTCTACCAGCTGTTCTACAGCCGCATCCCCGCCCACGCCGCCATCGGTGAAACCGTGGGTGCCGCCGAGAAGCTGAAGAAGCCCTGGGCCAAGGGCCTGCTCAATGCCGTGCTGCGTAATGCCCAACGTGACGGAGAGGCGATCTTCGCCGAGCTGGAGCGCGACCCCATGGTGCGCACCGCCCACCCACGCTGGCTGCAGAAGGCGCTCAAGGCGGCCTGGCCCGAACACTGGGAAGCGATCTGCGCCGCCAACAACGCGCACCCGCCGCTGATCCTGCGGGTCAACCGCCGTCACGGCGAGCGCGACGCCTACCTCGCCGAACTGCGCCAGGCCGGCATCGAGGCCGAGCCCTGCGCGTTCAGCCGCGACGGCATCCGCCTGCTCGAAGCCCGTGACGTGAAGACCCTCCCCGGCTTCGCCGACGGCCGCGTCAGCGTGCAGGACGAAGCCGCGCAGCTGGCCGCCGACCTGCTCGAACTCGCCCCCGGCCAGCGCGTGCTCGACGCCTGCTGCGCCCCTGGCGGCAAGACCTGTCACCTGCTGGAGGCCGAGCCCGGCCTGACCGACGTGGTGGCCGTGGACCTGGAAGAGAGCCGCCTGGTACGGGTGCGCGAAAACCTCCAGCGCCTCGGCCTGCACGCCACGCTGATCGCTGCCGATGGTCGCGATACCGCTGCCTGGTGGGACGGCAAGCCGTTCCAGCGCATCCTCCTGGACGCGCCCTGCTCGGCCACCGGCGTGATCCGCCGCCACCCAGACATCAAGCTGACCCGCCAGGCCGAGGACATCCCCGCCCTGGCGCAGCTGCAGGGCGAGCTGCTCGACGCCCTGTGGCCCACGCTCGAAGTGGGGGGCGTGCTCGTCTACGCCACCTGCTCCACGCTGCCGATGGAAAACAGCGATAACATCGCCACCTTCCTCGCCCGCACCCCTGGCGCGCGCGAACTGGACATCGCCGGCAGCTTCGGCCTCAAGCAGCCCCACGGGCGCCAACTGCTGGCCCAGGAAGACGGCCACGACGGCTTCTACTATGCCAAGCTGATAAAGATCGCCGCCTCACCGCGCGGCTAACGGAGCGATCAGTGAAGATCATCATCCTCGGTGCGGGACAGGTCGGCGGCACCCTCGCCGAGCACCTCTCCGGCGAAGCCAACGACATCACGGTGGTGGACACCGACGCTGAGCGCCTGCGCGACCTCGGCGACCGCCTCGACATCCGCACCGTGCAGGGGCGCGGCTCCTTCCCCACCGTGCTGCGCCAGGCCGGTGCCGACGACGCCGACATGCTGGTGGCAGTGACCAACAGCGACGAGGTGAACATGGTGGCCTGCCAGGTCGCCTACACCCTGTTCCATACCCCGACCAAGATCGCCCGCGTGCGCGAAGCGGCCTACCTGACCCGCGCCGGCCTGTTCGACAACGAAGCCATTCCGGTGGACGTGCTGATCAGCCCCGAGCAGGTGGTGACCAACTACATCAAGCGCCTGATCGAATACCCCGGCGCGCTGCAGGTGATCGACTTCGCCGAAGGCAAGGCCCAGCTGGTGGGCGTCAAGGCCTACTACGGCGGCCCGCTGGTGGGCCAGGAGCTGCGCCAGTTGCGCCAGCACATGCCCAACGTCGACACCCGCGTCGCCGCGATCTTCCGCCGCAACCGGCCGATCACGCCCCAGGGCGATACGGTGATCGAGGCCGACGACGAGGTCTTCTTCATCGCCGCCAAGGCGCACATCCGCGCCGTGATGAGCGAGATGCGCCGCCTCGAGGACAGCTACAAGCGGGTGGTCATCGCCGGTGGCGGCCATATCGGCGAGCGCCTGGCGGAGGCCATCGAGAGCCGCTACCAGGTGAAGATCATCGAGATGAACCCGGCCCGCTGCCGCTACCTCTCCGACACCCTCGACAGCACCGTGGTTCTGCAGGGCAGCGCCTCGGACCGCGACCTGCTGGTGGAAGAGAACATCAACGATGCCGACATCTTCCTGGCGCTGACCAACGACGACGAGGCCAACATCATGTCCTCGCTGCTGGCCAAGCGCCTGGGCGCGCGCAAGGTGATGACCATCATCAACAACCCCGCCTACGTCGACCTGGTGCAGGGCGGCGATATCGACATCGCCATCAGCCCGCAGCTGGCCACCATCGGCACCCTGCTGACCCACGTGCGCCGCGGCGACATCGTCAGCGTGCACTCCCTGCGCCGGGGCGCGGCGGAAGCCATCGAGGCCATCGCCCACGGCGACGCCAAGTCGAGCAAGGTGGTGGGCCGCATGATCGAGGACATCGCCCTGCCGCCGGGCACCACCATCGGCGCCATCATCCGCAACGACGAGGTGCTGATCGCCCACGACGACACGGTGATCGAGTCCGGCGACCACGTGATCCTGTTCCTCGTCGACAAGAAGTACATCCGTGATGCCGAGCGCCTGTTCCAGGTCGGGCTGACGTTCTTCTAAAGGCGCACAGAAAAAGCCGCACGAACAAGGGGGAGGCGCAATGCTCGAAGGACTGGAGAAGATGCTCGCCAAGGGCAACGACAACTCGCTGCTGCGCTTCGGCCTCGGCAAGGGCTACCTCGACCAGGGCGACGCTGCCCGGGCCGCCGAGCACCTGAAGGCCTGCGTGGCCTTCGACGCCAAGTACTCGGCGGCCTGGAAGCTGCTCGGCAAGGCCCTGCAACAGGCAGGGGACGACGAGGGGGCACGTCAGGCCTGGACCCAGGGACTGCAAGCGGCCCAGGCCCAGGGCGACAAGCAGGCGGAGAAGGAGATGACGGTGTTCCTCAAGCGTCTCGACCGCCAGGCAGCGCCCCGTTGAGCGCCGCCATGAGCCGCCTCGTCCTCTGCGCACTGGCCACGACCCTGGCGCTGCCGGCCGGCGCCGCCGAGCCCAATGGGCCCTACACCCTGCTCGAAGCCTCGCGCCCGCTGTTCGAAGGCGTGACCAACACCGACAGGGCCACGGCCGAAGCCTGCGCGGGCTGGTCGATGTCGAAGGCCCAGGTCGAGCGTTTCTTCACCCTTGGCGAGCTGCTCGATGGCGTGGTCCTGCATCACCAGTTCGCCTGGCTGCCCTGCAGCATCGAGGGCCGGGTGCATGACGGGCGTGGCCAGGTGTGGAACTTCCGCATCAACGCGGCGGCCACGGCCACCACCTGGCGCGGTGACGGGCCGACCCGGGAGGAATACCGCTGGGGTTGTCGCCGTGAAGGCTGCGAATCCCTGGTGCTGATGGGCGCCGAGGGCGACGGCTGAATCAGCGATCGATGAAGCGCAGGCCGACGCCTTCGACATCCGCGCGCATGATCTCCATCTGCAAGACCGGCGCCTCGAAGGGCAGGTCCTGGACCTGGCCGGTGACGATGGTGCCCAGGGGCAGGGCGACGAGATCGGGGTGGCGCACGTAGACACCACCATCGGAGAGGTCGCGGGTCTGGGCGAGTATTTCGCCGAAGCTTTCGTGACTGATCTTGATCCGGCACTTCATCGGAGTGCGCGGGTACTGCCGCTGGTTCGACATCGTCTGTTCGCCATCCTCAGCCTTGGTGTGCCGTTAATAGCCTAAATCACAGCGGCGACGGAAAAAAGGCGCCATAAGGCGCCTCAATACCAGCGTTTCTCCCCTTCGGGGCGCTTCTTGAAGCGCTTCATGCTCCACATGTACTGGGTCGGGTAGGTGCGCACGTAGCGCTCGACCACAGCGCTCATGGCGGCGACCGAGGTCTCGACGTCCTCGCTGTACATGGCCTCGGGCGCGGCCTCGAGGATCACCTTGAAGCCGGAGCCATCGGGCAGGCGCAGCGCATGCAGGAACACCCCGCGGGCCTTGCCGCCGGAAAGCATGCCGTGGACGAACTTGCTGGTCAGCGCGGTGGTGCCCAGGAAGGGCACGAACAGGCCGCTGGAAAGGCTCGGCTCGGGGTCGGCCGGAATGCCCACGGCACCGCCCTTGCGCACTTCCTTGATGACGCTGAGGATGCCTTCACGGGTGGAAGGGGCCACACGGTTGCCCAACTGCACGCGCTGCTTGCGCAGCAGCTCGTCCACCGCCTTCAGCTTCGGCGGGCGGTAGAAGATGATCGGTTTGCACTGGTCGCAATAGAAGTGGTTGAGCACTTCCCAGTTGCCCAGGTGGCTGGTGATGCCCACCACGCCCTTGCCGCTGGCCAGCGCCTCGCGCAGCACGTTCAGGCCCTCCACCTCGCGCACCAGGCCGATGGATTTCTGCGCCGGCCAGATCCAGGCGCAGGCGCTCTCGGTCAGGGTGCGGCCGATGTCCATCAGGCTCAGGCGGGTGCGCTCGTCCAGCTCGGCCGCGTTCAACTCGGGGAAGCACTTGGACAGGTTGATGCGCACCACCTCGCGCGAGCGGTTGGGCAAGCGCCACATCAGCCAGCCGATGGCGGCGCCCAGGCGCTGGACCACGCCCCAGGGCAGGAGAGCGAAGAGCCGCAGGAACCCCACGACCAGCGCGCCTTTGAACTTCTCCACGGGCAACTCCAGCAATCGACGAGGCGCGTATTCTAACCAGCCGCGCGCCAGCGTCGATGACCAATTGGTCTCGACGGAGACTTCAGCCCTTCAGCGCCGAGTAGCGATCGCAGTCGGTGGTGTGGTCCATGACCATGCCGCAGGCCTGCATGAAGGCATAGCAGATGGTCGGGCCGACGAAGGTGAAGCCGGCCTTCTTGAGCGCCCTGCTCATGGCTTCGGCCTCGGGCGTCACCGCCGGCACCTCGCCGCGCCCGGTGAAGTGATTGATGCGCGGTACCCCGCCGACGAAGGACCAGAGCAGCTTCACCGGGTCCTCCAGGCGCAGCCAGGCCTGGGCGTTCTGCCGTGCGGCCTTGAGCTTGGCGAGGTTGCGGATGATGCCCGGGTCCTGCATGCGTTCCTCGATCTCCTCGTCGCTCATGCGCGCCAGGCGCTGGGCGTCGAAACCGAACATCACCTGGCGGTAGCGCTCGCGCTTCCTCAGCACGGTGATCCACGACAGCCCGGCCTGGAAGCCTTCCAGCAGTAGCATCTCGAAGAGCCCCTGCGGGTCACGCTGGGGCACGCCCCATTCGGTGTCGTGGTAGTCGATGTAGAGCGGGTCGTCGTTGCACCAGAAGCAGCGGGGCATGGGGGTCCTTCCTGGAACGGGGAAAGGCGCACTATACGCACCAGGCTGTATAAAAAACCAGTAATGCGAGAGCAGCAAACCGACGGCCGGAAGGAGAGGCGGGCCGCCTCCGGGGAAATCAGCGAGACGCCTGTGGCTGCTGGGTTCGGCGGGATTCGATCGGGTATACTCCCCGGCTTTGTCGCAGCCTCAGCACAGGTAAATTTCGTGAGCCAGACTACGCCTGCCGTGCGCACCTTCCAAGACCTGATCCTCGTCCTCCAGCAGTACTGGGCGGAGCAGGGTTGCGTGGTGCTGCAGCCCTACGATATGGAAGTTGGCGCCGGCACCTTCCACACCGCTACCTTCCTGCGGGCCATCGGCCCGGAAACCTGGAACGCCGCCTACGTGCAGCCCAGCCGTCGCCCCACTGACGGTCGCTACGGCGAGAACCCCAACCGCCTGCAGCACTACTACCAGTTCCAGGTGGTCCTCAAGCCCAACCCGGAGAACTTCCAGGAGCTGTACCTGGGTTCGCTCAAGCGCATCGGCATCGATCCGCTGGTGCACGACATCCGCTTCGTCGAGGACAACTGGGAATCCCCCACCCTCGGCGCCTGGGGCCTGGGTTGGGAAATCTGGCTGAACGGCATGGAAGTCACCCAGTTCACCTACTTCCAGCAGGTCGGTGGCATCGAGTGCTACCCGGTGACCGGCGAGATCACCTACGGCCTGGAACGCCTGGCCATGTACCTGCAGGGCGTGGACTCGGTCTATGACCTGGTGTGGACCGACGGCCCCTTCGGCGTGGTCACCTACGGCGACGTGTTCCACCAGAACGAGGTGGAGCAATCCACCTTCAACTTCGAGCACGCCAACGTGCCGAAGCTGTTCGAGCTGTTCGACTTCTACGAGAGCGAAGCCAACCGCCTGATCGAGCTGCAGCTGCCGCTGCCGACCTACGAGATGGTGCTCAAGGCTTCCCACACCTTCAACCTGCTGGATGCCCGCCGCGCCATCTCGGTGACCGAGCGCCAGCGTTACATCCTGCGTGTGCGCACCCTGGCCCGCGCCGTGGCCCAGAGCTACCTGCAGGCGCGTGCGCGCCTGGGCTTCCCCATGGCCACCCCCGAACTGCGTGACGAAGTACTGGCCAAGCTGGAGGCGGCAGAATGAGTGCACAAGATTTCCTCGTCGAACTGGGCACCGAAGAGCTGCCACCCAAGGCCCTCAAGACCCTCGGTGACGCCTTCCTCGCCGGCATCCTCGGCGGCCTCAAGAACGCCGGCCTGAGCCATGGCGTCGCCCGTGTCTATGCCGCCCCACGCCGCCTGGCGGTGCAGATCGAGCAGCTGGCCACCCAGCAGCCCGACCGCAGCGTCAACCTCGACGGCCCGCCGCTGCAGGCCGCCTTCGACGCCGCCGGCAACCCGACCCAGGCCGCCCTCGGCTTCGCCAAGAAGTGCGGCGTCGTCCTCGAGCAGATCGACAAGAGCGGCCCCAAGCTGAAGTTCAGCCAGACCATCCCCGGCCAGGCCGCCGCCGGCCTGCTGGCCGGTATCGTCGAAGCCTCCCTGGCCGCCCTGCCGATTCCCAAGCGCATGCGCTGGGCGGCACGTCGTGAAGAGTTCGTGCGCCCCACCCAGTGGCTGGTGATGCTCTTCGGCGACGAGGTGGTCGACTGCGAGATCCTCGCCCAGAAGTCCGGTCGCGAAACCCGTGGCCATCGCTTCCACCACCCTGAACACGTCCGCATCGGCAGCCCCGCCAGCTACCTGGACGACCTGCGCGCCGCCCACGTGCTGGCCGACTTCGCCGAGCGCCGCGAGATCATCTCCCGCCGCGTTGCCGAGCTGGCCGCCGAGCAGAAGGGCAGTGCCGTCGTGCCCGCCGACCTGCTGGACGAAGTCACCGCGCTGGTGGAGTGGCCGGTACCGCTGGTGTGCTCCTTCGAGGAACGCTTCCTCGAGGTGCCGCAGGAAGCGCTGATCACCACCATGCAGGACAACCAGAAGTACTTCTGCCTGCTGGATGCCAACGGCAAGCTGCTGCCGCGCTTCATCACCGTGGCCAACGTCGAGAGCAAGGACCCGGTGCAGATCGTCTCGGGCAACGAGAAAGTAGTGCGCCCGCGCCTGACCGACGCCGAGTTCTTCTTCAAGCAGGACAAGAAGCAGAAGCTGGAAACCTTCAACGAGCGCCTGAAGAACGTGGTGTTCCAGGCCCAGCTCGGCACCGTGTTCGAGAAGGCCGAGCGCATTTCCTCCCTGGCCGCCTACGTCGCCGAGCAGGTTGGCGCCGACCCGGTGAAAGCCGCCCGCGCCGGCATCCTCGCCAAGTGCGACCTGGCCACCGAGATGGTCGGCGAGTTCCCGGAGATGCAAGGCATCGCCGGCTACTACTACGCCAAGAACGACGGTGAAGCGGAAGACGTCGCCCAGGCCCTGAACGAGCAGTACATGCCGCGCGGTGCCGGTGCCGAACTGCCGCAGACCCTGACCGGTGCAGCCGTGGCCGTGGCCGACAAGCTGGATACCCTCGTGGGGATCTTCGGCATCGGCATGCTGCCCACCGGCAGCAAGGACCCCTTCGCCTTGCGTCGCCAGGCCTTGGGCGTGCTGCGCATCCTCATCGAGAAGCAGCTCGACCTGGACCTCGCCGGCGCCGTGGACTTCGCCATCGCCCAGTACGGCGCCAAGGTGAAGGCCGAAGGCTTGTCCGCACAGGTGCAGGACTTCATCTTCGACCGCCTGCGCGCGCGCTATGAAGACGAAGGCGTGGACGTCGCCGTGTACCTCTCGGTGCGCGCACTGCAGCCCACCTCGGCCCTGGACTTCGACCAGCGTGTGCAGGCCGTGCAGGCCTTCCGCAAGCTGCCGGAAGCTGCCGCCCTGGCCGCTGCCAACAAGCGGGTTTCCAACCTGCTGGGCAAGGCCGAAAGCGCCGTGCCTGAGAGCGTCGACGCAGCCCTGCTGCAGGAAGCCGCCGAGAAGGCCCTTGCCGAGGCCGTAGCGGCCGCCGAGCGCGCGGTACAGCCCATGGCCGCCGCACGCTGCTACAGCGAGGCCCTGGCCCATCTGGCAAGCCTGCGCGAGCCGGTCGACGCCTTCTTCGAAGCAGTGCTGGTCAATGCCGAAGACGCCGCCGTCCGCGCCAACCGCTACGCCCTGCTGGCGAAGCTGCGCGGCCTGTTCCTCGGCGTCGCCGATATCTCGGTATTGGGGTAAGAGAGCCTGAAGCTGGAAGCCTGAAGCGGCAGTGGTTCCGCTTTCAGCTTCCGGCTTCTAGCTTCAAGCTGAAGCCATGAAATTACTTATCCTCGATCGCGACGGTGTCATCAATCAGGACTCCGACGCGTACATCAAGTCCGTTGAAGAATGGATCCCCATCCCGGGCTCGATCGAAGCCATCGCGCAGCTGTCCCGCGCAGGCTGGACCGTGGCCGTGGCCACCAACCAGTCCGGCGTCGCCCGCGGCTACTACCCCCTGGAAACCCTCGATGCCATGCATGCGCGCCTGCGCAAGCTGGTGGCGGAGCAGGGCGGGGAGGTGGGGCTGATCGTGCATTGCCCCCACGGCCCGAATGACGGCTGCGATTGCCGCAAACCGAAGCCCGGCATGCTGAAGCAGATCGCCGCGCACTACGGCGTACCTCTGGTCGGCGTGTGGTTCGTTGGCGACAGCAGTGGTGACCTGGAAGCGGCTCAGGCCGTCGATTGTCAGCCCGTTCTGGTTAGGACCGGCAAGGGCGAGATCACCCTGGCGAAGGGTTTGCCCGGGAATACGCTTTTATTCGACGATCTGGCGGCCATCGCCGCGCACCTTCTCAACTAAGGCCAAGGACACCATGACGACAGTGCAGGCAATCAGAACCTTCTTCTTCTACCTGCTGCTGTCGTCCAGCGCCTTCGTCTGGGGCACGCTGAGCTTCTTCATCGCCCCCTTCCTGCCGTTCCGCGCCCGCTACCGCTTCGTCGTCTGGCGTTGGTGCCGCTTCGCCACCTGGCTGGCGAAGACGGTGGCCGGTGTGCGCTATGAAGTGCACGGGCTGGACAACATCCCCGCCGAGCCCTGCGTCATCCTGGCCAAGCACCAGAGCACCTGGGAGACCTTCTTCCTCTCCGGCTTCTTCGAGCCCCTGAGCCAGGTGGTGAAGCGCGAGCTGCTGTTCGTGCCCTTCTTCGGCTGGGCCATGGCGCTGCTCAAGCCCATCGCCATCGACCGTAACAACCCCAAGGCGGCGCTCAAGCAGCTGGCCAAGCAAGGCGACGAGCGCCTCAAGCAGGGCGCCTGGGTGCTGGTCTTCCCCGAGGGCACCCGCGTGCCGGTAGGGCAGATGGGCAAGTTCTCCCGGGGTGGCACGGCGCTGGCGGTGAACGCCGGGATGCCGGTGCTGCCCATCGCCCATAACGCGGGCAGCTTCTGGCCCAAGGAAGGCTGGAGCAAGCGCCCCGGCACCATCCAGGTGGTCATCGGCCCGCTGATGTTCGCCGAGGGCAGCGGCCCCCGCGCCATCGCCGAACTCAACGACCGCGCCCACGCCTGGGTCGAGCAAACCCAGCGCGAAATCGAAGGCCTGCAGCAGCCGCTGCAAGAGCCCATTTCCAGCCAAGCCTGAATCTGTGGATAAGCTGTGCATGAAATGCCGGCTTTGTGCCATTGGAAGCGCTGGAGGCCTTGATCTGAGAGGCTTTCAGCCAGGCTGGGGAAAACTGGAAAAAAGTGCATAAGCTTCTTTCCGTTGGTGCTATCCCTTGAGGTACTTGGAGTCCAGCGCGTTGAAGCAGCGGATGATCCTGTCCCTGCCTGCCGTGGGAAATTCCTTCTCCGTCTGCACCACCAGCACCGTCGCCTTGACCCTTCCGGAACTCACCAGGCGCATCATGTAGGCGGAGATTTCCTCGTCGCTCGGCGCTCGTTTTTCTTCGTCACTCATCGTGTTCTCCATTCCAATAAAAAGCCCCGGCATGCCGGGGCTTTTCCTCGCGATCCGTCCTCGACTCAAACGTCGAGGTTGGATACCGCCAGGGCATTGCTTTCGATGAAGTCACGACGGGGTTCGACCGCATCACCCATCAGGGTGTTGAAGATCTGGTCGGCGCCGATGGCGTCCTCGATGGTGACCTTGAGCATGCGGCGCACGTTCGGGTCCATGGTGGTTTCCCACAGCTGCTCCGGGTTCATCTCACCCAGCCCTTTGTATCGCTGGATGGTGTGGCGCTTGGTGCTTTCGGTCATCAGCCAGCTCAGGGCTTCCTTGAAGCTGGTGATGGCCTTGCGGCGCTCGCCACGCTGCACGAAGGCATCGTCTTCCAGCAGGTTGTTCAGCTGGTCGCCCAGGGCGGTTACCAGCTTGTAGTCGTTGCTGGCGAAGAAGTCGCGGTTGAAGGTGATGTAGTGGGACAGGCCATGGGCGACCTGCTCCACCTCGGGCAGCCAGAGGTGACGCTCGCGGTCTTCACGCAGGCTGGCGGAGTAGGTCAGCCCGGACTTCTCGGACGCGCTCAGGCGCGCCTGGAAGCCTTCCAGCCAGCTCTGCATGGCAGCCTGGTCGGCCAGCTGCTCCACGCTGACGCGGGGCAGGTAGACCATGTGCTCGGTGAGCTCCTGCGGGTACAGGCGCGAAAGACGCTTGAGGGTGCGCATCACCGCACGGTACTCGTTCACCAGGCGCTCCAGGGCTTCGCCGGAGAGGCCGGGGGCGCTCTCGTTGACGTGCACGCTGGCGTCTTCCAGGGCCGACTGGGTCATGTATTCATCCATGGCCTCGTCGTCCTTGATGTACTGCTCCTGCTTGCCACGCTTCACCTTGTAGAGCGGCGGCTGGGCGATGTAGATGTAGCCGCGCTCGATCAGCTCGGGCATCTGACGGAAGAAGAAGGTCAGCAGCAGGGTACGGATGTGCGAGCCGTCGACGTCGGCGTCCGTCATGATGATGATGTTGTGATAACGCAGTTTGTCGATGTTGTATTCCTCACGCCCGATACCGCAGCCGAGCGCGGTGATCAGGGTGCCGACTTCCTGCGACGACAGCATCTTGTCGAAGCGAGCCTTCTCGACGTTGAGGATCTTGCCCTTGAGCGGCAGGATCGCCTGGGTCCTGCGGTTACGGCCCTGCTTGGCAGAACCGCCCGCGGAGTCACCCTCCACTATGTAGAGTTCGGAGAGGGCAGGGTCCTTCTCCTGGCAGTCGGCAAGCTTGCCGGGCAGGCCGGCGATGTCCAGGGCGCCTTTACGGCGGGTCATCTCACGGGCCTTGCGCGCGGCTTCACGGGCACGGGCGGCGTCGATCATCTTGCCGACGACGGCCTTGGCTTCGTTGGGGTTCTCCAGCAGGAAGTCGGCGAAGTACTTGCCCATCTCCTGCTCGACCGCAGTTTTGACTTCGCTGGAGACCAGCTTGTCCTTGGTCTGGGAGCTGAATTTCGGGTCCGGAACCTTGACCGAGATGATGGCGGTGAGGCCTTCACGGGCATCGTCACCGGTGGTGGCGATTTTGAATTTCTTCGCCAGGCCTTCCTGCTCGATGTAGTTGTTCAGGTTACGCGTCAGCGCCGAGCGGAAGCCGGCAAGGTGGGTGCCGCCGTCGCGCTGGGGAATGTTGTTGGTGAAGCAGAGGATGTGCTCGTTGAAGCTGTCGTTCCACTGCAGGGCCACTTCCACGCCCACGCCGTCTTCTTCGCGCTGCATGTTGAAGTGAAAAATCTGGTTCACCACGGTCTTGTTGGTGTTCAGATAATCGACGAACGCCTTCAGGCCACCCTCGTACTTGAACAGCTCTTCCTTGCCGGAGCGCTCGTCACGCAGGACGATGCCCACACCGGAGTTGAGGAAGGAGAGCTCACGCAGGCGCTTGGCCAGGATGTCCCAGCTGAAATGGATGTTGTTGAAGGTCTGGCCGGAAGCCTTGAAGTGCACTTCGGTGCCGGTGCCATCGGTCTCGCCGACCGGGCGCAGGGGAAACTGCGGCACGCCGTGGTGGTAGATCTGTTCCCAGACCTGACCCGCGCGGCGAATGGTAAGGCGCAGCTCTTCGGAGAGGGCGTTGACCACCGACACACCCACACCGTGCAGACCGCCGGAAACCTTGTAGGTGTTGTCGTCGAACTTACCGCCGGCGTGAAGCACAGTCATGATGACTTCGGCAGCGGAGACGCCTTCTTCCTTGTGGATGTCCACCGGAATGCCACGGCCGTTGTCGCGAACGGTGATGGACTCATCGGTGTGGATGGTGATGCTGATCTCGGAGCAATAGCCCGCCAGCGCTTCGTCGATGGAGTTATCGACGACCTCGAACACCATGTGGTGCAGGCCGGTACCATCATCGGTATCGCCGATGTACATGCCGGGGCGCTTGCGTACGGCGTCCAGTCCCTTCAGCACCTTAATGCTGGAAGAGTCGTACGTATTGTTCTCGCTCATGCTTCACTCCGATGATCAAAGGTCTGGGTGATACCACCATGTTCCACGTGGAACATGGCTACCGGCGTATCCGTTCGCCAGCCGTCCCTCATTAGTTCGTGATCGACACAGGTGATGAACACCTGGCAATCCAAATCGTCCAGCAAGCGGCACAGTGCGCGCCGGTGCTGCTCATCCAGTTCAGACGGTAGGTCGTCCACCAGATAGATACATTGGCCGTGCTTGGCCTGGTTCAACAGGTGCCCCTGCGCGATTCGTAGCGCACAGACGACCAGCTTCTGCTGACCACGCGAAAGGATATCGGCCGCGTTGTGCGCTCCAAGGCGCAGTCGCAAATCGGCTCGTTGGGGGCCAGATTGGGTGTGTCCCATTTGCTGGTCCCGGAGGAGGGAAGAGGCGAGTACTTCGGAAAGCTGGCGATCTTTATCCCAGCCTCGGTAGTAGCTCAGGCTGAGCGCATCAAGCTCGACCAACTCACCCAGGGTGCGTTCGAAAACAGGCTTCAGGGCCTGAATATAGGCCCGTCGATAACCGTCGATTTCATCGCTGGCCAAGCACAGTTCCCGGTCCCAAGCCGCTTGCGAAACGGCGTCAAGTGTACCATGCCGGAGCCACGAGTTCCGCTGTCTCAGGGCCTTCTGCAGGCGCTGCCAAGCAGGGAGGAATCGAGGTTCCACGTGGAACACTCCCCAATCGAGGAACTGTCTCCTTATCTTCGGGGCGCCTTCGAGCAAACGGAAACTGTCCGGGTTGATTACCTGCAGCGGCAGCGTTTCGGCGAGCTGCGCAGCACTGCGCGCATTCTGCCCATCGATACGGATCTGGAACTCGCCTTGGCGATCGCGTGAAATCCCCAGGCTGCTGCTACGCCCTTCGAGCAACTCGACCTGACCGAATACCGTGCAGGTAGGCTGCTCGTACTGAATGACCGGTTGCAGCTTGGCACTGCGGAAGGAGCGGGCGAGGCCGAGGAGATAGATGGCTTCGAGCACGCTGGTTTTACCGCTGCCGTTGGCGCCGTGGATGATGTTGATGCGGGGGGAGGGGGAGAGTGTCACCGGGTGCAGATTTCGCACCGCGGTGACAGTGACGCGGCTGAGGGACATCGAGTGGTTACAGGCGCATCGGCATAACGACGTAGGCGGAGTCGTCGTTGTCCGCTTCCTGGAGCAGGGCGCTGCTGTTGGAATCGGAGAGGATCAGACGCACTTGATCAGTGGTCATCACGCCCAGCACGTCCAGCAGGTAGCTGACGTTGAAGCCGATTTCCAGATTGCTGCCGTTGTACTCGACGGCCACTTCTTCCTCGGCCTCTTCCTGCTCCGGGTTGTTGGCCTGGATTTTCAGCAGGCTGGCAGCCAGTTGCAGACGGATACCGCGGTACTTCTCGTTGGAAAGAATTGCGGTGCGGCTGAACGCTTCACGCAGGGCCTGGCGATCACCGACCACCAGCTTGTCGCCACCACGGGGCAGAACGCGCTCGTAATCCGGGAACTTGCCGTCCACCAGCTTGGAGGTGAAGGTGAACTCGCCGGTGGTGGCACGGATGTGGTGCTGGCCGAGGACAATGCTCACTTCGCCGTCCTGCTCGGTGAGCAGACGGGCCAACTCGAGAATGCCTTTGCGCGGCACGATCACCTGGTGACGATCGGCCTGCTCGATACCGGATTCCATGGAGCACATGGCCAGGCGGTGGCCATCGGTAGCGACGGCACGCAGCAGGTTGGCGCTGACTTCCAGCAGCATGCCGTTCAGGTAATAGCGGACATCCTGCTGGGCCATGGCGAAGCTGGTGCGTTCGATGAGGCGACGCAGCTTGCTTTGCACCAGGCTGAAGGTCAGCGAACCCGGGCCTTCCTCGACGGTGGGGAAGTCATTGGCAGGCAGCGTCGACAGGGTGAACTTGCTGCGGCCGGCCTTGATCAGCAGCTTCTGCTCATCCACGCGGATGTCGATCAGCGCATCGCTCGGCAGGCTCTTGCAGATGTCCATCAGCTTGCGTGCCGGAACGGTGATCTCGCCAGGCTCGGCGGTCTCTTCCAGAGCCACGCGGCCAACCAGTTCGACCTCGAGGTCGGTGCCGGTCAGCGACAGCTGCTGGCCTTCGACAACCAGGAGCACGTTGGACAGAACCGGCAAGGTCTGGCGGCGCTCGACGACGCCGGCGACCAGTTGCAGGGGTTTCAACAGGGCTTCGCGTTGAATGGTGAAATGCATGGTCTAGTCCCTTGCCTCAATGGGCTGCGCTTGAGCTATCAAGTGGTGAGCGTACGCAGCAGGTTCTTGTAGTCCTCGCGGATGTCCGCGTCGGATTCCCTGAGTTCCGCAATCTTACGACAGGCGTGCAGAACTGTGGTGTGGTCTCTTCCGCCAAAGGCGTCGCCGATCTCCGGAAGGCTGTGGTTGGTCAGCTCCTTGGAAAGAGCCATGGCCACCTGGCGCGGACGTGCTACCGAGCGCGAGCGGCGCTTGGAAAGCATGTCGGAGATCTTGATCTTGTAGTACTCGACCACGGTGCGCTGAATGTTATCGATGCTGACCAGCTTGTCCTGCAGGGCCAGCAGGTCCTTCAGCGACTCACGGATAAGCTCGATGGTGATATCGCGCCCCATGAAGTGGGCGTGGGCAATCACCCGCTTCAGCGCGCCTTCCAGCTCACGCACGTTGGAGCGAATGCGCTGGGCGATGAAGAACGCAGCATCGTGGGGCAGGTCGACCTTCGCCTGCTCGGCCTTCTTCATCAGAATGGCGACGCGAGTCTCCAGCTCGGGCGGCTCGACGGCAACGGTCAGGCCCCAGCCGAAGCGGGACTTGAGGCGCTCTTCCAGGCCCTCGATCTCTTTCGGGTAACGGTCGCTGGTGAGGATCACCTGTTGGCCGCCTTCAAGAAGGGCGTTGAAGGTGTGGAAGAACTCTTCCTGGGAGCGTTCCTTGCGGGCGAAGAACTGGATGTCGTCGATCAGCAGGGCATCCACCGAACGGTAGAAGCGCTTGAACTCGTTGATCGCGTTCAGCTGCAACGCCTTGACCATGTCCGCCACGAAACGCTCGGAGTGCAGGTAGACGATCTTGGCATTGGGGTTCTTCTTCAGCAGATGGTTGCCCACCGCGTGCATCAGGTGGGTTTTACCCAAGCCCACACCGCCATAAAGGAACAGCGGGTTGTAGCCATGCTTGGGGTTGTCCGCCACCTGCCAGGCAGCCGCGCGGGCCAGCTGGTTGGATTTGCCCTCGACGAAGTTCTCGAAGGTGAAGGTGCGGTTCAGGTAACTGGTGTGCTTGAGCGCACCCTCGACCTGGACCGAACGCTCGGTGCGCACAGCCTGTGGCGCCGATACCGACGCCAGGGGATCGAAGCCGCCGCGGGAGTCTTGCACCGTTTCCACGCGCTGCGCAGCGACAGGCGCAACCGGGGGTGCGGTCATCACGGGCGGAGCCGTAATCGGCAGCGGCGCGACACGCGGCGGCATGCTGCGTTTGCTGCCTATTAATAAGGAAAGGGCTGGGGCGAGCCCGTTGCCGCGCTCGCCGAGCAGTTCGAGAAGGCGGCCCATGTACTTTTCATTGACCCAATCCAGCACGAAACGGTTGGGCGCGTAGACACGGAGCTCGTCTCCCTCGGCCTCGACCTGCAACGGGCGGATCCAGGTGTTGAATTGCTGGGCGGGCAGCTCGTCACGCAGTAGCTCGACGCACTGCTGCCAAAGTTCCAC